>CAVYTR010000001.1:0-1752390 GCA_963771495.1 uncultured Acidobacteriaceae bacterium
GCCCCGGCGCGGCCTTCTTCTACATTTCGCCCGACGCGCTCGCCAGCGGTCTGCGGCCCATCGACGTCGGCTGGTTCGCCAAGGAGCAGCCCTTCCTCTACCAGCGGCCCGACCCGCCGCGCTTTGCCGCGGGCGGCGATGCCTTCCTTGAATCCACGCCGCCCGTCCTCACGTATTATCAGGCGCGCGCGGGCCAGCAACTCACGCTTCTGCTCGGCGTCGCGCGGATCCGCGCCTACAATCTGGACCGCCTTCGCCGGCTGAAGCAATATCTCGCGGCCGGCGGCATCGCTGCCGAGGGAGCGGACGAACGACACGGCGGCTTCCTTACCGTCGAACATGCCCGAAGCCCCAATGCTCGCCGCATCGCTTGAGCGCCATGGCATCATCACCGATGCGCGCAGCCGCTCCGCTCGCCTCTCGCCGGACTACTTAACGACCGATGCGCAGATGCGCGAAGCTGCTGATGCCGTCGCATCCTGCATGACGGCTGACATCAGAAACTAACGTGAGATTGTTCATCGGAATCCCGCTACCCACCGCTACCACCGATGCTCTCGCTGCTATAGCGAATCAACTCCGTCCAAAGATGGGTCCGATAGCGTTCGCTGGTCTGCACGCGATTCCTGGCATATCACGCTGCAATTCCTTCGCAGCGCGAAACCAGAGCAATACGAGTGCATCACCGGCCGCCTCCGCGCGTTGCGGTATCCGCCCGTACATTTAAGCTCGGCAGCCTGGGCACCTTCGATCGTGCCGGTGTTCTCTACACCGAGGTCCGCGTCACACCGGAGCTCACCGCGCTCCAACAGGCCGTTACGGCCTCGATGGCACCATGCGGCTTCACGCCGGAGGATCGTCCGTACCGCCCGCACATCACGCTCGCACGCCGCAAAGGGAAAGGCAGCAGGGAATTGCGCAATCTCAAACTACAAATGCAGCAGCAGGCAAAGCTCGCTGGCTTCACGGCTGATTCCTTCATCCTTTACAAAGCATTCCGGCGCCGGAAGCTCTCGCTACGAAGTTCGCGAGCAGTTCCCACTTCATCCATAATTGCTACGAATTGCGTCTCCGACCAGAAAATCTTTTACAGTAGAGGTGTGCAAGCCAAGCCTGTGCTTAGGAGCACATCATGCTGGCCGACCTCAATTCGAGCCGACAACCCCGCAGCACTCGCGGCCCCGTACTCTCCATCGTGGCCCACGCAGCCATCATTCTGGCGTTCTCTGTCTGGATACACCGCGCGCCCCGGATCGCGCCCTTTCGGCTGCCGGGCACGGCACGTGGAATCACGCTTCTCACCTACTACAGCCCTGGCAGCCGCAAGCCTGTTGCTTCGGACTCCTCGATCCACTCCAGGCAAACTCGCAAGGCGATATCCGGGCATCGCAAGGCCGTCAGCGAGCCCACGCCGCCCCAGCCGCCGCAAGCCGACGCGGGTACAGGGAACACCACCGAGAGCGGTCTTGGCGGAGGCATATCCGCATCGCAATGTTGCAGCATTTTCCTATCCGCAGCCGGACCTCTCCGCCCTCGCACATGGATCCAGAGGCGACGTCGTACTCGATGCCGTCATCGATGAGCACGGCAGGGTGACTCAACTCACGCTGCTCAAGGGACTCGCGCCGGCCATCGACCAAGCTGTCATCGCTACGGTCAGGCAGTGGCTCTTCACGCCGGCAACCAAGGACGGCGTGCCTGTCGCCAGCGAGCAGGAGTTCCATTTCCACTACGAGCGTGGCTGACAGGTTTTCGCTAGCGCGCTTCGCTCACTAGTACTGTTACGGAACCACCCTCTTTGACAGCATAATGGGTACCGCCGAAATGGCCGCCCAGCATAGTTTCATGGACTCTGTCCGTGACCTTGGGATATCTCTCTAACAAGCGATCCCGTCTATTTTCGATAATTCAAAAAGTGCCAGATAGTGATGGCGCAGGGAGGCACGCAGTTGCCAACCGCTCCGATAGAAAGCGGAGCCTTCCGGTGATGTTTTTGCTTTGGGTTCTGTTGTTTTTAATCTGCTTCGTAAGTGGGCAAGTCGGCCATGAAGGAATCTCTGCGTTGCTGTGTCTACAGGACATTTCCGTCTTTGGCGGCGGTTGTCCTGGTTTCCGTTTTCCTTGCACTTGCGGGATGCGGTGGTGCCAAATCGGGCAATGTCTCGTCCAGTGAACCAGCTCCTGTTACCCCCTCGACGTCTCCCTCAGCACCGGCAGTGACGATTACGGCCGAACCTGCTTCCATCGTTGTGGGCGGTGCATCGGCGCTCACCCTGGTTGCAGCCGAGGCGACCGTCGTAAGCGTGTCCGGATCCGACGGCAGCAACTATGTGATGGCAGCGAACGGCGGCACGCAATCCGTGACTCCGGTCGGGACCACGACCTACACGGCCAACGCGACCGGTCCGGGAGAAAAGCTTCCCAACCGTAACGGTGACAGTAAGCGAGCCGTCCACGCCGCCTCCGGCGCCGGCAATGACGATTACGGCCGAACCCGCCTCCATCGTCGCGGGCGGATCATCGAAGCTCACCGTGACTGCGGCCCATGCCACGGCTGTAAACCTGTCCGGCTCCGATGGCAGCAGCTATGCGCTGGCGGCCAACGGCGGCACGCAATCCGTGACTCCGGTCGCGACCACGACCTACATGGCCAGTGCGACCGGGCCGGGCGGCATCGCATCCGTAACCGCGACGGTGACAGTCACGGCACCGCCGCCCGAGGCGCCGGCGGTCGCGCTCACGGCGACGCCGGGGGACATTCTCGCGGGCGGTTCATGGAACTCACCGTGTCTGCGACCCATGCAACCGCCGTAAGCCTGTCCGGTTCGGATGGGAGCAGCTACGTTCTCTCCGCCAATGGCGGTACCCAGAACGTGAGCCCCGCCGTGACTACGACTTATCCCGCGAGCCCAACCGGGCCGGGAGGAAACGTATCTGCAACCGCGACGGTGACAGTAACTGCGCCGCCTCACCCCCGCTGCTACTGTGACCGTTACCACGACGCCCAGTTCGATTGTTGCGGGCGGCTCGTCGACGCTTACTGTTACAGCGACCCATGCTACCGCGGTAAACCTCTCCGGCTCGGATGGCAGCAGCTATGCGCTCTCCGCCAATGGCGGCACTCAGACCGTCAGTCCGACTGCGAATACCACGTATGTTGCCAGCGCAACCGGGCCGGGCGGAACCGCGTCAGCGACCACCGCGTTCCGTACCCGACCGCCGCAACCGTGACGATTGTTGCCAACCGCAGTGCGATCACGGCGGGAGATTCCCTCACGCTTACTGTTACAGCGACCCATGCCACGGCGGTAAACCTGTCCGGCTCGGACGGCAGCAGCTATACGCTCTCTGCCAATGGCGGCACCCAGACCGTCAACCCGGCCACGAATACCACGTACCTTGCCAGCGCGACCGGCCCTGGCGGCAATGCATCAGCGACCACCGCTGTCACTGTCACTCAGCTCGCCGCCACCGTGATGATTGTTGCCAGCCGGAGTGCGATCACGGCGGGAGATTCCCTGACGCTTCCTGTTCCCGCCACCCATGCCACGGCGGTATCCCTGTCCGGCTCGGACGGCAGTAGCTACACTCTCTCCGCCAATGGCGGCACCCAGACCGTCAGCCCGGCCGCGAATACCACGTACCTGCCAGCGCGATCGGTCCAGGTGGCAACGCATCGGCATCAGCACTCGTTACGGTGGCAAATCCATCCACCAGCGTGACCATTGTCGCCAGTCCCAGCATGATTACGTCAGGGGATTCTTCTATATTGACGGTCGCAGCGACCAATGCGACTGCCGTAACTGTAACGGGCTCGGACAGCAGCAGCTATCCGCTGGCGGCCACAGGAGGAAAGCAAACCGTCACTCCGTCCTCCACAACCACCTACACGGCCGAAGCCAGCGGAGCGGGAGGCATGACTCTGCCACTGTAGTCGTGACCGTAACCGCGGCAAGCGGCGCGAACGCGATCCGCCACGTCATCTTCATGCTGCAGGAGAATCACACATTCGACAACTACTTCGGCATGCTGAACCCCTACCGCAGAGCGAACGACTAGAACGTGGGCGATGACGGCAATGTCTACAACGTGGACGGCATCGACGACAAGCTGAACAAGATCGCCAACAAGGACGATGAAGGCGTGTCGCACCCCCTCTTCAAGCTCAGAGCACCTGCATCGACGATGCGACTCCGCCTGGCTGGCGAGCTATCGGCGACGTCAATCGCTATGACTTCCTCGCCACCCGCTCCATCAAGATGGACGGATTCGTCCACAAGGCGGAGGTGTATGCCAAGGGCTGTACGCGTCACCTCGTCACCTGTTCCGGCGCTTCACTGATACTGCCGGCCAGCGCGCCATGGGCTACTATGACCAGGGATTTCCTGAACTACTACTACTACATGGCGTCGCAGTTCGCCGTTTCCGATCGCTGGTTCTCGCCCATTGCCGAGCAAGAGCATCGCCA
This sequence comes from uncultured Acidobacteriaceae bacterium, assembly GCA_963771495.1. Lineage (GTDB taxonomy): Bacteria > Acidobacteriota > Terriglobia > Bryobacterales > Bryobacteraceae > Bog-105. The sequence goes on from CAVYTR010000001.1 coordinate 4,469, forward strand.
ACCGCATCGCCACCTTTACCGGCGGCACCACGCAGGGTCTGGTCTACGATCCCGGCAGCGACGACCACCTGGCGCAGCTCGAATTCCCACCATCTTCCAGGCGCTCGACCAGGCCAACGTGTCATGGAAGATCTACTACACCGTCACCCAGGGCTATTGCGGCGACGCCGACGATTGCCGGCTCGGCCCGCGCGAACTATCCCGCCACCACGCTCGATACCTAACGTACTCACACAGTATCTCTATCAGAACCATCCGGGGCCGCCTGCACCGGCACCACCCAGCCCTCCAGCGTGGTGGGCGATCCGTCCAATTCCTTCTGCATCGATCCGAACCACATCGCGCCGCTGTGCCAGCCTACTTCACTGATCTCACCAAGGCACGCTGCCCAGCTTTGCCTTCATCGAAGCCGGCTACGGCAACAACGACGAACACCCGGCTCGGGCCAACCCATCCTGCTGGGCCAGGCACAAGTGGCCAGCATCGTCAACGCCTTCATGGCCAGCCCGGAGTGGAAGGACTCCGTCTTCTTCTTCAGCTACGACGAGGGCGGCGGACCTTACGACCACGTTCCCCCGGTCCCGGGGCACTCCAACGACAACACCGACGCCTCGCTGGGAACTATCCCCGACATCTCGAGATCGCGGTGAATCCGGACGGCTACACTCCCTGCGTCCCATTCGCGGGATAGCCGACGCACCACTGCGATCTGAGACGCGACAGACCCCGGAGCAAATCCCGGCGATGCTGCGGCCAGCAGGGCTTCGCCGCCCAGCTCGGCTTCCGCGTGCCGAACATCATCATTTCGCCCTTTACCCGGCGGCACTACGTCTCGCACATCCCCATGGATCACACCGCCGTCATCAAATTCGTCGAGAACCGTTTCATCGGGCCGCGGCGTACCTCACCGCGCGCGATGCGGCACAGCCCAACCTGCTGGACTTCTTCGACTTCAACAATGTTCCCTGGGCTACGCCGCCAATCCCGCCCGTTCCAGTCAGCAAAGCCTCGCTCGGCTACAACCAGTGCAACCCATCGAGCATGTGAGATGGATTCGCTGAGGCCCTACTTCCGCGAGCGCATCTTCTTCGCCCACTCCGGCTTGGTCGTCTGCCGCGCGCGTCCCAGCGCCAGCGCATCTGCCGGCACGTCCTCGGTGATTGTCGAGCCCGCCGCGATATAGCTCCCATCGGCAATCGTCGAGCGGCGCCACCAGCGTCGAGTCGCTGCCGACAAAAACATTCGCACCGATCGTTGTCCGGTATTGTTTTTGCCGTCGTAGTTGCAGGTGATCGCCCCCGCGCCGATGTTCGTGCCCGGCCCGACATCCGCGTCGCCCGATATAGCTCAGGTGGTTCGCCTTGCCTTGGCCCCCACCCGTGACTTCTTGATCTCCACAAAATTTCCGATATGCGCGCCCTCGCCGATCTCCGACTCCGGACGCAGATGCGAATACGGCCCGATCACCGCGCTCTTCGCCACCTGCGAAGACGTGACAATCGATCCGTTCAGCACCGTCACGTTGTCGCCAATCGTCGAATCCTCGATCACCGAGTACGAGCGAATCCGGCATCCCCCGCCAATCGTCGTCCGGCCCAGCAACTGCACGAAGGGCTCCACGATCGTGTCCGCGCCCACCGTCACTGTGCTGTCGATCACCGACGTCTCCGGCCGGAAGATGGTCACGCCGTCATCCATCAGCGCGCGCGCCTTGCGCATCCGCATCTCCGCGTCCAGCACCATCATCTCGGCGATAGTGTTCGCGCCCAGCACCTCGTGCACATCGTCGCATCTCCAGCGCCACCACGCGCTCCTTCGCCTTCACCAGCAGCGCCGCCATGTCCGTCAGGTAGTACTCGGCATGCGCGTTGTCGGTCGAGAGCTCGCCGATATGCTTGAACAGCGGCTCCGAGCGGAACGCATAGATGCCGGAGTTGATCTCGGCCGCCTGAAGTTGCTCCGGTTTGAGCGCTTTCTGCTCGACAATTGCCGTCACATCTGGCTTGTCCGCTGACTTGCGGATCACCCGTCCATATCCCGTCGGATCTGGCGGTCGCGTCGTCAGCACTGTCATCGCCGCCTGCTGCTCCAGGTGGAAGTCCCGCAGCTTCAGGATCGTCTCCGTCGTGATCATCGGCGCATCGCCCGACAGCACAATCAGGTTCTCGTATCCCTCCACCTCCGGCTTCGCCGTCTGGATCGCGTGCCCCGTCCCGCGCTGCTCCGCCTGCACCACAAACCGCACGCCGGTCTGCTGCAATGCCGCGCGAACCGCCTCCGCCTCGTGCCCGATCACAACGTAGATGTCCTTCGGTTCCACCACCTGCGCGGCGGCGGCGACCACGTGCTCCACCAGCGCGCGCCCACCAATCTGGTGCAGCACCTTCGGCCTGCGTGACTTCAGCCGCGTGCCCTTGCCCGCGGCCATGATGACGATAGCGAGTTGCATGTGCGTCCTTAGTTGGCGCCCGGTCCGCTGCTGCCCGGTCCGTTGCTGCCCGGCCCGTTGCCGCCCGGTCCGCCGCCCTGCATCCCCGGCGGCATCGGGATGGTGATGTCGATCGGATGCACCGTCCCCAGGTCGGAGAGCGGCTTGCCCGCCTGCCCCGGAGTGCCGGTAGCGATCTGCGACACGTTCCCCACCACCAGCACCGCCAGCTTGGAGCGATCGACATATTTCTTCGCAACCCGTTCAAGATCAGCGGTTGTTACCTTTTCAATCGCCGCGCGATACTTCTCCAGGAAGTCAGCCGGATACCCGTAGAACTCCAGGCTCGCGCGCTCCGTCAGCACCTTCTCCGGCGTGTCATAGCGGAAGATGAACGAGTTCAGCAGCTCATCCTTGGCACGCCGCAATTCGTCATCCGTGAAGGGCTGTGACTTCAGGTCGTCGATCTGGTCCAGCATCGCCTTGGCAGCATCCACCGTGCTCGCGCTCTTGGTTGCCGCGACAGTGTAGAAGAGACCGGGATGATCGTAGGACGCGCCATACCCGCCGCCGACGGAGTAAGCCAGCCCCATCCGCGTGCGCACGTTCTGAAAGAGCCGCGAGCCGAACCCGCCGGAGAATATCTGGTTCATCACGCTCAGCGCGTAGTAGTCCGGGTTCGAGCGTTCCGTGCCCAGCCCGACGATCCAGATGTTGCTCTGGTTCACATCGCTCTTGTCCACCGAATAGACTCCCGGCGTCGGCCCGTTGAAGCTTCCTTCGCCGGCGGCAGCGGTGTGCCTTTCTTCAATCCGCCAAACGCCGCGCGCAGCTTCTGCTCCATCGCTGCGCTGTCGAAGTCGCCCGTGACGCCGATGATCATCCCATTCGGAATAACCGTCTTCTCATGGAACTGCTCCAGGTCGGCGATCGTGATCGCCATCACGCCTGCCAGCTCCGGCGTGCGCCCATAAGGATTCGTCGCGCCCATAGACCAGCTTTGCTGCTTCGCGGCTTGCAATCTCACCCACGTCGTCATTGCGCCGCACAATGCCCGCCGCCATCCCTTGCTTCGCCAGGTCCAACTTGCCGGAATCGAACTTCGGATGCAGCAGCAGATCGATTGCAAGCCCGAAGACAGTATCGAAGTCGGTCTTGAGGCATGACCAGCTCACGCTTGTCGAGTCCACGTCGCCATCGGTCTCCACCTTCGCGGCCTTGGCCTCCAGCAGATCATCCATCGCATCGCCGGACATTGGTAGCCGTCCCGCTGGTCCGCCACACTTCGCCATACAGTCGAGACCATCCCGGTCTTCGACGCAGGCAGATCGCGTCCACCCCCGCGCATCTCGATGAAGCCGTTGATGAACGGCAGCTCATGGTCTTCCTGGAGAAAAAGGATCGCGCCGTCGTCCAGCACGATGCGCCGCGGTTGTTGCGGATGGAAGGCCGGCAGCGTCGGAATCGGAATCTGCTTCCACGGCTGCGCCTGCTGCGTCTGCTGCGCTTGGGCCTGAGCCATCGCAGGAAGAGCAGAGAGGGAAGCAGTGCGAGCACAGCGACAGCGGCTAGGTGTCGCAAACAAAAATCAGTTGTCATCCTGGCCCTGAGCAAAGCGAAGGGGAAGGATCTGCAGTTCCCCCGAAATCAGCCAAGGCGTGAGGCGCATCACAGGCCACCCGCTTTCGGCGCAGCTTCCGCAGGCTGCTGCGGCGACACCGTCTCGATGATGGCGTAGGTGCGATTGTCTTCCGTGAAGACCTTGTTAGCCACGCGCCGAATATCCGCCTTCGAGACCTTATCGATCTTGTCGAGCTGGCGGAAGAGCTCGCGCCAATCACCGTAGCGAAGCTGGTAAGTAGCCAGGCTCTGCGCCAGCCCCTCGTTGTCGCCGAGCGAGCGCAGCAGATCAACCCGCGCCCGCGTCTTGAACATGGCCAGCTCGTCGTCGGTCACGTCCTGCGTCTTCAACTTGTCGATCTCTTTATGGATGGCAGTGCGCATCTCCTGCGGCGTATGTCCGGGCAGAGGCACCGCGTAGAACGCGAAAAGCCCGGGATACTTGGTCCCGGGGAAGCCGCTGAAGCCTTCTGCCTCAGCAGCAATCCGCTGATCGCGCACCAGCGATCGATAGAGCCGGGAAACACGGCCATTCGAGAGGATATCCGGAAATGGCGTCGTAGACCTGATCGTCCGGGTCCAGATAGTCGCTGCGGTGGTAGCCCTCGATGTAGAAGGGCTGCGTCGCCTCGCGAATAATGACTGACTTCTCGGCGTTCTGCTGCGGCTCAACCGTGGTCATCGGCTCGGGCTTTGGACCCGCCGGAATCGCACCAAAATACTTCTCCATGATCGGCATCGCGGTCGATGCATTCAGATCGCCGGCCACGGCGATCACCATGTTCGACGGGCGTGTAGTACTTCTTGTGGAAGGTCGCGGCCTCCGTGGCGTCGATCTGCGAGAGCTCCGACTCCCAACCCACCCCGGGGCGCCCATAGGGGTGCGCGACATACGCTGTCGCCAGGAACTGCTCCACCATCCGCCCGATCGGATTGGAATCGGTACGCATGCGCCGCTCTTCCATCACCACGTCGCGCTCTTTGTAGAACTCGCGCGGTACGGGGTGTGCCGATGCGGCCGCTCTCCATATATGCCCAGAGCTGGAGCCGGTTCGCCGGCATGCTCCAGAAATATTCGGTGGAATCGAGGCCGGTGGAGGCGTTGATGCCGCTCGCGCCGTTCTCCTCCGCAATCTCGGTAAATTGATTGGGGATGACGTACTGCTGTGCGTCCTTCTTCGCTGCGTCGAATGCATCACGCAACTGCTTCAGCTTCGCGGGATCCTGCCCCACACGCTTGCGGTATTCGGCGTCGTAGGCAGCGTAAGCGTCTTCCACCTTCTTCAACGCCACCTTCTCGGCAGGCCAGTTCGTGGTGCCGATCTCGTCCGTGCCTTTGAAGGCGAGGTGCTCGAACATGTGCGCCAGGCCGGATTCGCCGGTCGGGTCGTTCGCGTCCCCGGCGTCCACCAGCGTGTAGTAGGAGAAGACCGGCGCCTCCGGCCGTTCGATCAGCAGCACCGTCAGGCCGTTCGGCAGGACCTTCGTCGTGACCTTTTTCTCAAAGCGGGCAAGCTCCTGCTGCGCCAGGTCGGGAGTCGCCTGCGTCTCCACCGGCTTGGTCTGAGCGATGGCGGGAAGCAGGGAAGTGCAGGCAATCAATGAAAGTGCAGGCCAGGAAAGTGCAGGCCAGACTCGCATTTGGCCCGGCAGGGCAGGCAGAACACTTCGTCAACACGACCTCCGCACCCTCAGAAACAGGGGTGGTGACTCACGTTTGAAGCTGTCATCGAAGCTATCCGGGCCGCCCAGTGAAGTCAAACAAAGGAAGTCAAACAAGGCCCCTGCGAAGCCGGAGAAGCCTCCCATCGCACAACTTTCATCGCGCGCCTGTGTTCAGGTTTGACATAACTTGACATAATAAGCCGCACGCCCGGCTTCGGACTTCGCTGCAACTGTTGACGAAATCTAAAACCGTGCGTCAGAAAGCCGACATGCGACAGGGTGGCGCGACTGCCACGTTGCACCGTACGCCTGCGGCAAGAAGGATTTTTCAGGAATGGCCATCATTGAGATGTTGCACCGCACTGCCCGCCCCCGCACTGCCCGCCCCATCGTCTGTCTCGCTCTGCTCAGTGCATCTACCTGGAGCTTCGGCGCTGCCCCGGCGCCCAGGCCGCGGTGCCCCAACCTGCTGTGCCACAGATCACGCAGGCGGTGAACAACCGGCAGCGGATCACCCTCAAGGGCAACGTGCGGCCCATGCCAAGACGTGCCCACGATCTGGGCGCCGTGGACGGCAACACGCCAGCCGGCCGCGTGCTCTTGCTGCTGAAGCGTCCCCCCCGCAGGAGGCGGCTCTGCAGCAGTTCATCGCCGAAGCGCACACCCCGGGAACAGCGAGCTATCACCACTGGCTCACGCCCGCCCAGCTTGGCAGCCAGTTCGGCCCGGCGGACTCCGATGTGCAGGCCGTCGTCGCCTGGCTTCAGTCGCAGGGCTTTGTCGTCGCCAAAGTCTCGCAGGCCAAAAACACGATTGAGTTCTCCGGTACCGCAGGCCAGATCGAGAGCGCCTTCGCCACCAAGATTCACTCCTTCCAGCTCGACGGGGTGACCCACATCTCGAACGTCACCGATCCGCAGATCCCGGCAGCGCTCTCGCCGGTTGTCGCCGGAATCTCGCCGTTGAACGATTTCCGTCCCAAGCCGATGCACACGGCGCCCCAGGCGCGCACCCTGCTCGCGGCTCCCACCAACGCCAACCCCAGGGCCATGACCAGCGAAGCGCGTAATCCTCAGAGCGAGTCCGCGACGCCGAACTACACCAGGCCCAACTACACAGACAACACCGGCAGCAATCTCCGTGTGCTGACACCTGCGGATTTCGCAACCATCTACAACACCCCTAACCAGACGCTGAACAAGAATTACGCTGCCGCGAAAAACCTCAATGGCGCCGGAGTCACCATCGGCATTGCCGGTGATTCCAATGTCGATTTGAGCAATGTGGCGAATTACCGCAAACTCTTCGGCCTGCCTGCTCTCACGCCGACGGTGACGGTCGATGGAAACGATCCCGGTACGACCATTCGCCCGGATGATGAACTAGAGGCCCTGTTGGACCTTGAAGTGGCAAGCGCCGTGGCTCCAAATGCGAACCTCACGCTCTATACCGCGGACGACACGAGCTTTCAGTCGGGCCTGATTCTCGCCATCCAGCGCGCATTGGACGATAACGCGGTCAATATCCTGAACGTGAGCTTCGGCGGCTGCGAGGCGTACCAGGGACAAGGCGGTAACCAACAGATCCTCAACTTCTGGGAGCAGGCTGCCGCGCAGGGCATCTCGGTTACCGTATCCACCGGCGATAGCGGCTCCGCGGGCTGCGACGGCGGTGCCGAGATCATCGCGGCCCAGGGACTGCAGGTCAACGGATTTGCCTCCACGCCCTTCAACATCGCTGTCGGCGGAACCGACTTCAATCAGGCGAGCAACATATCGCAGTACTGGAGCCAGACCAATTCCACCATCGGCGGCTCCGCGCTGAAGTACATCCCCGAAATCCCCTGGAACGACTCAACCACGACCATCGGCCCTCTCAGCGGAAATATTCCGTTCCAGGGCCAGAACGGCACGAATATTACGGGTGCCGGCAGCGGAGTGAGCGGCTGCCTGACCGCGAACGTCGATAGCCAGACCGGCAACGTCTCCGCGTGCACCGGAGCGTATGCCAAGCCAAGTTGGCAAAACAGCTTTGGCCCGTCGCAGGCACGTGAACTCCCCGATGTCTCCCTCTTCGCCTCGAATGGCTTCTATGGCTCCATCTGGTTTCTCTGCGCTTCCGGCATCGGTGGCGACACGGCTGGGCAGCAGGACTGCACCACCCCGCCAAGCGGATCCATCGCCAACGGCACCTACACCTCGTACCAGGTCGTCGGCGGCACATCAGCGTCGTCTCCAGCCTTCGCCGGCGTGCTGGCCCTGGTGGTGCAGCAACTGCAATCCGCTACCCCGAACGCCCGCATCGGCCAGGCGGATTACACGCTCTACCCACTGTCCAAGCAGCATGCCGCCGCCTTCCACGACGTCATCACCGGCAACAATTCCGTGGTCTGCACCGCCGGCAGGCCGAACTGCGCAGCCAACGGCTTCTTGACCGGCTACGATGCGGCCGCCGGATACGACCTCGCCACCGGCCTGGGCAGCGTGGACGCCACCCAGTTGGTGCAGAACTGGTCCAGCGTCACTCTCAACCCGAGCACCACTTCGCTCACCGTACAGCCCGGTCAGCATCACGCATGGCCAGCCCGTGACTGTCGGCGTGACCGTCTCCGGCTCCGGCGGCACCCCAAGCGGGGATGTCGCGCTGGTGGCCGGTACCACTCCTGCCGCGGCAGCCGTCCAGTACACAGTCGCGTCGCCCTCGGTCCTGCCGCTGACCAACGGCTCCGCAACCGACAACAACTACATTTACCTTCCCGGCGGAAGCTATAACCTGACCGCCAACTACGCGGGCGATGGCACCTTCGCCTCCAGCGTCTCAAATCCAATCGCCGTGACCGTCAGTGCTGAACCGAGCACCCTCGACCTGGTCATTCAGGACATCTCGACCGCCAGCGTGGGCGCCACCGTAACCAGCGTTCCCTACGGCACCTACGTATCCGTCTCCGCGGAACCCTATTCGACCGCGCAACTCGCGCATCCGACGATAACGTACGCACTGCAGGCGACCGGCACCGTGACATTCAGTAGCACGCCTGCGTTTGCTCCGCTGAACCAGACCGTGCCCCTGAACAGCAATGGTCTCGCCGAGATTCCCGGACAGTTAGTTATCGCCTATCCGCCGGGGGTTTACACCGTCACCGCCAACTACTCGGGCGATCCCAGCTTCGTCAAGAGCACCGCCACGCGTGGCTTCACCATCACCAAAAGCAATGTGTCGATCTTTCGGCAAATGGCACCACCAGCGGAACCCTCGTCGTAGAAGTCGACCGCGCAGTGGATCCCGCCTGGACCTTATCACCAATAGTGGTCTTAAGCTGCCCACCGGCACCGTCACTCTGACCAATAGCAGCGGCGCTGCCGTCGGCACCGGAAGCCTGGCTGTCGTCAACACCTCAAAGGGCCCGGCCGCACAGGCAACCATTACCGTCACCGGTACCGCGGCGATGGTCGCCTACAGCGGAGACACCAACTACAACGCGGTCTCTGTCACCGGCGGCGGCGGGGGCGGTTCCTTCACGTTGAGGGCCTCGCCCTCGACCATTACGATCCCCAAAGCTGGATCCGGCACCACGATGATGAATGTCACGCCTGCAGGCGGCTTCACCGGAACCGTCACTCTCGCCTGCGCGGTCAGCGGCGGAGCGACCTTGAACCTGCTGTCTCGCGACGCCCAGCGTCACCATCAGCGGCACTACCGCGGCAACCGACACGCTCACGGTGACGACCAGAGCTCCAGCTCGGCTGCTGTACAGCCGCGAATCCGTCCACCGGCACCTGGTATGCGGCGGGCGGAACCGCACTTGCCGGCATCCTGCTCTTCGGCTTGCCCGGGAAGGCGGCGTCGCTGGCAGCAAATGCTCAGCCTGATGCTGCTCATCATCGCCGTGGGAGTGGTGGGCTGCGGCGGGGGCAGCAGCACCAAGACCACACCGGCCGGCAGCTATACCGTAACCGTGACAGCGACCAGCGGCTCTGCCACCCAGACCTCCACCGTCGCGGTAACGGTCCAATAGTCAGGCACGCTTCACTCTATGCGACAGGCCGCCCACTCGGGCGGCTGCTCCGTCTGCAACGAGGATGACTGCTTCAGGATCGCTTACTGCGGCTGATTCGGGTTGTCTCCGTTCTCGTCGAAGGTCCCGCCCGCCGGCGCGCTTGCCGACACGCGACGTGGTCACGTTGATCGGCGATTGCAGTTTGAACGTGATCAGCGTCTCGGCCGGAATCTTCACCTGTTCGCCGCGCGTCACAGCGTTCACGCCCGCACCCAACCGCCGCCCGAAGCCGCGCCGATCGCCGCACCCTTGCCGCCACCGGCGAGAGCGCCAATGATCGCGCCGAGAGCCGCGCCTCCACCCGTCTTCATCGCCGTGTTCTTGCCGCGGCCCTTGCCTTCCTGGCTGAACGGCGTGGTGACCACCGGAACCGGTGCCCCTTCAACTGAATTTGCGTCAGCTCAATCGACAGCGAGAGCTGCCCGAGAAGTGCGTGGCATCCTTTGCCTGGATCACCCGCCCGGTCACCGGCGTCCCACGAGGGATCGCGACCATGTTGTCCGCAATGATGTCCGCTGTCAGCGTCCCATGGATGGTTGCCCAGTCTGTGTGGTGCCGCTGTCGAGCGAATCCGCCAGCCGAATCGGCAGGGCGGTGCCCGCGGCGACCGAGACTGTGCGAGCGACCGGCGGCGGGCGGGAGGTCGCGCCGGCAGCCGGCGGCGCCTGCGCTGCTGCGGTGGCGGAGGCGGTGGCGGCTCGTTCATCGCCTCCGCCGTTGGCCCGTTTCGCGCTTGGCGCGCGCGCGCCTTCCGCCGAGGGGCGGGTTTCGGCGGCTGCTCCTTCATGGCGCGCTCCGGGGCCACGGTCAGATTGTTGATCACCGTGCGGACCCCGTTCACCCCGCCGCTTTCAGCAGCGGCCAGAGCCCGGGATGCGTCGTTATTGACCGTGCCCTTCAGCGTAACCGTGCCGCCGTTCACACCCACCTGGATGTTCTGCCCGTTCAGGGCGGACTCGCCGCTGATGCGGTACTGGACATCCGTCGCAATATCCTGGTCGCTGCGCGGCGCCGGCGCTGGGGCGGCTGCAGGCGCGGGCTTGGGCGTGTCTTTCTTGGCGAAGGGAGAAATTGTTTGCAGCCGGTCCGACCACCAGCGATCCCGCGAGAAGGCCCGCCTGTAGCAGACGACGGTTGAATAGCGAGTCATAACCAAGGGTCCTTTCGGACGATCGATGCTCTCATGCTGTGACTCCTTTCGGTGCGGAATGTCGCGTCGCGCGCGAGAAATTCCGTTCGCCGGCAGAGAATCCAAATCGCGCTTGGGCTGTCCTTCCGACAGCAGTAATCGTCTGAAAGACGGCCGGGCCTGGGCCATTCGTGAGACGATGGTCGTCCGCTGGCAGCAGTTGGTGCTCCGCAGGGCATCTATGAGGTAAGACATATTGTGGCGAAGATCAGGGTCTTTGCGTAAAATGTTAAGTGCTGCCTGCATGAACCGCAGCAGCCGAGGAGAATGTACATGTCTGCTGACAGAGGTGGGGATTTGGTTGGTTTCTCATTGGCCTGGGAATCGGCGCTGCAGTCGGTGTGCTGTATGCGCCAAAAGCCGGCCAGGAGACGCGTGAGGAACTGGCGTCCTCGGCACGGGAGGGATCGGAGTACGTGCGGGAGCGGTCTCGCAGAGCAGCCGAGAAGGTGAGCGACTTTGCCGATCGCGGGCGCGACCAGTTGAACGAATACGTCGATCGCGGCAAGGATGCCGTGGACCGCGGACGCTCGCAATGGAACCAGTATGTCGATCGCGGACGCCAGGCGGTCAGCGATCAGGTCGACAATGTAAACACCGCCGTCGATGAAGGCAAGCGCGCCTATCAGAGTACGGCTTCTGCCGATGACGCCGACCGGATCTCGAACGCGGTGGAAGCCGGCACAGGCTTACCGCACGACATAGGCTGGCGTCGACGCTGGGCCGCGGCAGCGTCACTACGCGGGCCTTCCTCGGCTGGACGCTGTCACAAAAACGTCTGCGACGCAGTCTGACTCTCTCGCGTAAAGGAAGCGGCACAATGCAGGACCAACTCAATGGCATATTGCTGGCGCTCACCATCATCGTTGGCGTGGGTGTGCTGATCTTCGTCGTCGTTTTGCTGATGCTGGCCGGAACCATCCTCCATACCCGCAAGCGTTTCCATCAGATCCTCGACCACTATGAGAAGGAGATTGCCCCGCACCTCGCACCCATGGTGAAGTGCGCCCGTTCTCTGGTGGACGATCTCTCTCCCAAGCTGAAGCACGTCACCCCCAACATGGTGGAGGTCAGCGACATCCTGCGCAGTGAGGCGCAACACATCACCGTTTCGCTCAGCGACATGGTGGAGCGAACCCACCAACAGGCGGCCCGCGTGGACCACATCGTCTCCAGCACGCTGAATGGCATCGGCCACGCCACTGCGGCCGTGCAGGAAGGTATCACCGCTCCCCTACGCCATCTCAGCGGCATGCTGGATGGCTTGCGCGCCGGGATAGGCTCCTTCCGCCGCAAGCGGACCCATTCCAACGGTGCAAGTGCCGCGATGATCGTGCGCAAAGTGGAACAGGATCCCTACTAGCGTAGTGCGTCATTCGCCTTCGCGGTGCTCACCAGTAGTGGCGGCGCACGATAACTCAACAAAACCATGCATATAAGCGTCTTGAGATCTCCGGAATAGAATTGACTCTTTTCCGTGTCGACGGCACTGTCCTTGTCGTCACCACTACCGTCGGAGTATCGCCATATCGCCAGCCCAGCTCAATTGCGGGTTCGTATGTGCGAGAGCCGAGTACGTAGCAGTCGATAGCTTTGACGAAGGTCGCGGCTTCTTCCTCCGAAATGGACGCCCTCTTTGTAGACGCTGCCCTTGATAGCGTGCAGAATCACTGATCGGTGCCTGCTCTAGCCCGGGAGGCTAGGAGCCTCGGTAGTTCAAAGATCAAGCGGAGGGAAGCGCCCTCGCATTCGTGCCCAAATCCCAATCCGGGAATCACCGGCAGAATTTGCCAATTCAATCGTTGCGAATTGCTAGACTGGAAATAGAGCAAAGAAGAAGCCCGCGGATGCCCGCGGGCTTTTCGCTTCTGCTGACGAGCATTTCCCGAAGGGGAGTGAGCTCGCCCGTAAGTCGTTTGTTTAGACGATTTTGAGGTTAACTCATTGGGAATGACGAATTTAGGGGTGCAGCACGAGCGTAGGCTGCTGAAAACAAACGGATTGTACCCGCCGCCCTGCGTGGGGAGGGGGGTGGGTTAGGGTAACGTTACTTGCCCCTCATTGGCCGGCCGCGATCCACCCGCCGCCCACCACTACGTCGTCCTGATAGAAGACGGCGGCCTGTCCCGGCGTCACTGCGCGCACCGGTTCATCAAAGGTGGCGGTCACCTCATCCGGCCCGGTCTTCCCGATCGTCGCGGCAGCGGGCTCGTGACGGTGCCGGATCTTCACCCTTACCCGCATGGGCTCGGTGAGATCGGCTACGGAGATCCAGTTGAGCCGATTCGCGGTGAGCGTGCAGCTCTGCAGCTCGTCCTCGCCGCCAACGGTGACGCGATGACTCTCCGGGTGGATCGAGAGCACGTAGAGCGGCGAAGACGACGCCACGCCCAGCCCCTTGCGCTGTCCGACGGTGAACTGGTGGATCCCGCCATGATGCCCGGCAATTGCGCCTTCCACGGTTACAATTTCCCCGCTCGAATCCGGTATCGTCTCGCCCTGCTCATCCAGATACGCGTCGATGAAGCGCTTGTAGTCGCCGCCCGGGATGAAGCAGATCTCCTGCGAGTCGGGCTTGGTGGCGATGCCAAGGTCGTAGGCGCGCGCCTGCTCCCGCACCTGCGGCTTGGTGTAGCCGCCCAGCGGAAAGAGCGTGCGGGCAAGCTGCTCCTGCGTCAGGCCGAAGAGAAAGTAGGTCTGGTCCTTGCTCGCATCGGCAGGACGCTTCAGCAGCCAGCGACCGCTCCGCTCGTCGTACTCGTTGCGCGCGTAGTGGCCAGTCGCGATCAGCTCCGCGCCGATCTGCCGCGCTGTCAAAAGAAGCTGGTCGAACTTGAGATGGTTGTTGCACAGGCTGCAGGGAATCGGCGTCCGCCCGGCCAGGTACTCCGAGACAAACGGCTTCACCACCTCGCGCTCGAAGCGCTCCTGATGGTTGACGAGGTAGTAAGGAATGCCCAGCCGCTCCGCAACGCGACGTGCGTCGTAGACATCATCGACGGAGCAGCAGCGCCCCTGCACCTCCTCCGGCATGCCCTCGCGCCCGGCAAGACGGCGCTGATTCCAGAGCTGCATCGTCAGTCCGACGAGCGTATGCCCCTCGGCCTGCAGCATGGCGGCCACGGTCGACGAGTCGACGCCGCCGGACATGGCGACGGCAATCACGCGGCCGGAGGTTGCAGAGCGGACGTACACGGCGTCGAATTGGTAACTGTATCATCACAAAATCCCTAGTCTGTATCCGATTGCTAAGATTTCGTTCGCTAGATCGGCTTCCTGCGCTGCTGTCGCGCTCGCGCAGGCGCTTTCGCTGCCACCTGTAGACCGGCGAAAACTCCCGCAGGTGAGCCACCGCCGCCGGCACCAGTTCCAGCGCGAAGTCCACGTCCTCCTCGCTGGCGTCGTATCCAGGCTGAAGCGCAGGCTTGCACCCGCGCGTGCGGACGGCACACCCATCGCCCGCAGCACATGCGACGGATCCATTGCGCCGGACGTGCACGCCGAACCGCCGGAAATCGCCAGCCCCTTCAGGTCGAGCGCGATCACCAGCGCCTCGCCCTCCAGGTGATCGAACCAGATGTTCGGCGTGTTCGGCACTCGCGGCCCGTTGCGCCATGCTTGCGGTCGCGCACTCGCGCGAGGATGCCCTTCTCCAGCCGGTCGCGCAACGCAGCGAGCCGAGCCGGGCCATCTCCCGCAACAAAGGCCATGGCCATCTCCGCCGCCTGACCCAGCCCTACGATGCCCGGCAGGTTCTCTGTGCCGGCACGGCGCTGGCACTCCTGCGGGCCGCCGAAGATCAGCGGCTCCAGATGCGTCCCCGCCGGATATAAGCGCGCCTGTACCCTGCGGCCCATGAAACTTGTGTCCGGAGATCGTCAGCAGGTCGCAGCCAATGGCCGTCACGTCGATTGGAGCCTTGCCCACCGCCTGCACCGCATCGGTGTGGAAGTAGACGTCGGCCTCTTCGGCGATACGCCGATCTCCGCAACTGGCTGCAGCGTGCCGATCTCGTTGTTGGCCATCATCACGCTGATGAGCTGGGTATTCGGCCTGAGGGCGCGCGGACCTCCTCCGGCTCCACTACGCCCGGGTATCCACCGGCAGAAACGTGACCTCGACTCCCCGCTCGCGCAGCCGCTCCGCGGTATGCAGGACCGCATGGTGCTCGATCGAGCTGGTAATCAGATGGTCTCCCGGCTTCAGCATCCGAACAGTGCCAGGTTGTCGCCCTCGGTGCCGCCGCTGGACATTCCCGTTGGGATAGTTGATTTGGCTTTCGTCCACATCGAAGGCAACAATCGGAGCGTTATAAAAGACACCGCCAGCGTTGAGGACGCGAACGAGCGGGCTATACTTCGCATCGCCGACCGATCCCGCTTTCGCTGTAGAAGGAGGAAAGGCCGAAGGTGATGGCCCGGCTATTAGAGTTCGATGCGGTGCGAAATTCACTGTACCTGCATCGAACACCAAATAGCCGTTGCTATTGAAATTGGCGGTGCGCGCACCCGGGCCCGATTCAGTCAACTTGGCGGAAGGATTTAGCCCAAGCAGGGTGGCCACTTCGGGGTCACTTGTGTCGGTCAAAATGTACCAAACAATTTTCTTGCTGACTTTCATGTAGCCCTTATAGAGCGGCAGCGTGATGGTGCCCTTAGCTACGTCTACAGTGCCCGATTGCAAAAGTTGATAGGGACCCACAAGACTGGGGTTGCTGGCGGACGGAGGAGGCCCGAAGTATGACAGGGGCACGGACGCGCCCGTAGAGGCCGGTGCCGGGAACAAATTGCATCCCGGACCAGGCCCAAGCGGACCGGGTGGGGGTCCGTCCCCAAACGACGGCTCCGCTGACGCGGCTGGTGCTGCTTTCGAAGCAGCTGTCAAAATGTCGCGAGAAGCACTGCTCCTCGGCATGGCGGATTCGCCGAGCCACTAAGAGTTGCCGCTGTTGGAAGATTTGCTTGCGCCATAAGCAGGCTGGAAGCGAAGAACAAGCAGGTGAGCGCCCAGGCAACTTCTGCGTGCCTTCCTGTTTCGCGTTTTCGTGTTGCATTCATTGTCGATTTGCTCCTTTGAGGAAAGGTCAATCGTCATCTCTTGTCAAGTCGAGTTTCCAACTTGAAGCGGGGAGCCGTGCATGTTTCCTGTCTGGGGTTCGTGTCGACTCCATACCGGCTGCCTTTTAAGACCCTACGGTGAGCTACGACGGAGTTCTGAATCAAAAGATGCGGACTATTTCACTATCGCGGCGCTGCTCAGAAACGGGGCACGGAGCCTTCCAAGGTGTAGGAAGAAGTGAGATCGATGGCGTTGTGCAACGTGCGGTAGAGCGGGCACCGCATCGCGTAGATTCCGTGTACACGCTCTACGGTGGCGCGGACTTCTTCCGGCGCAACCAGCCGCATCGCTACATGAATCCTACGAATTACGAGCACTCCTTCGTCTAGCTCTACTTCACCGGTCACATCAGCCGCTAAGCGGCCATTACTGGCATCAATTTGACGCGCCTCCAGCGCGCCTCCAAAGGTGCCCAGCATTCAACCGGCGGTTGCCGCGATGGTGTAATCCAGCGTGGATGCGTGAGACTCGCTGATGAGGGACGCATCAACCTTGTAGTGTTGCGCGATAGCACCGTGGACGCTGAAGACAACCGGCTGTGATTCCCCTGGCAGATGAGCGATTCGCAGGGGACCCGCCTTACGCTCGATTCGCACTCTCGAAATGTACACGACATCTGACATAGCTATGAACTATTGTCGTCTTTGAAGAAGAAGGAGACTCAAACGCGAACGATTTTTCCTCAGAGATCGTGATCGCGAGCGGTCTGGCCGTCGAAATTTTGGCGGCGTGCCGGGTAGTGAGACCCAGCACGCGTAACACTAAGGAAGGATGAGCTCCCATTTTTGTCCGGCAGTCCCGTCATGCTGTTGAGCCGAACCTGAGTTCCCTGCGCCGAGTTGTAAGAGTCCAAAACGAGTTGCGAGGCCCCATTCTGAATCAGGAAATTGCCTTCTGAGCCGGGGATGAATCGCCAATTTTGAGTGTCTCTTTCCCGCTGCAAGTCAGTTGCCGGAGGATGCCGCTTCTGGCCTGAGCGTTTGGAAGTGTATCGGTTGGCGCACCGCTTCCGCTCACCTCCATTTCGAAGGCGAGCTATTTCAGAAATCGATCAGCATTTCCTCTTCTTTCAATCTCAAGCCGTATTGCTTGTTCCAGTACTTCACAGTGCTCTTAACGAACGGTCGTCTGGCCCTTACAGGATCGCCAGTGCGAATACCTTCAAGAATGCTCAAGTGCTGCTGAACCGCTGCAGTTCTTTCATTGGTGGCGTTCGGCGTGTCGGGCCACCTGCCGACAATCGAAAACACGAACAACCGGAATGTGATGGTTTCCAGCAGTTCGCTTAGATATGGATTAGCTGCCAAGTCCCAGATTGTTCGATGAAACATCGCAATCATGGAAGCTCGCAACGTCGCCGCGCTTCTCGTCGCCGGCCATATTCTTGATGATTTTCGTAAGTTCTTTTTCAGAATCTGCCGTCAATTTCGCAGTGGCTTTGCCCACGGCAATCGCTTCAAGCGGAATCCTGACCTCGAGTATCCGCTGATAATCCTCCGGGCTCAGCTGCGTAACATATGTCCCGCGCTGCGGCAGTCGCCGCAACAGACCTTGATGTTCGAGTTCGAGCAGCGCCTCGCGCAAAGTTGGCTCTCCGATGCCAAGACGCTGAGACCAGTTTGCTCCAGAATCCGGTCGCCGCCATTAAGCTCCCCCGAGATGATCGCCTCTCGAAGGGCTTCTGCTGCCGCTTGTGGTGCTGTCTGAATCGAGAGCGCACCGATCATTCGTTTTGTCGACTTGCTGGCCAAGATGTTTCCCGGCGAGAATCTCTCTACTCTAACAATCCCGGGAAACCTTTTTCCTATGGCGGTTCAACCGGCGTTGATCCGTTCCCGGCTCCCTGCCGTTTGCCTCTGTTTGTCAGGCGACGGTAATCTCCACCTTCGTTACCGAAGCCGCTGGAACACTGACGATCACGGTTTCGCCGCTCACTTGCACACTCAGTTCAGTGGGGTGTACCTCGTTCGGGTGGTCGAACGTATTGTGAGCGTGCATATCGTTGTTCGCCAGCACGGTGCCCGTGGCGCGCTTGATCGCGAGACCTCGCAATGCAACGTGAGTCTGCTTCGGGGCTGCCAGATCCGGATTGACCATCGTCAACGTAATGACGTTCCCCTTGCGTGATGCAGAACCGTTTAGGCCCCAGACGGTCTCGGAATTATCCGCGAACTTGTAGTGCACGTCCGGAGCGGAGAACTCGGCCCGCAGAGCCTGTGCACCCTGGTGCGCGGCATACATGCCGAAGACATAGTAGTTTGGAGTGACGAAAAACCGGTCTGCGTGGCAAAGGAAGAGGGCGTTGATGTTGTTCACCAATTGCGCGCAAGTGGCCACGCTCACCTTATCAGCGTTCCGGTTGAAGGCGTCCAGCGTCAACGCTGTCGCAAGTGCATCACGTACGGTCACCTGCTGGCCGAAGATGTGCGTTGGATCGAGTTCAGTTCCCTCGCGATACCAAGGACCGTACTCGTCGACGACAAGCTTCACGCGGTGTTGCTTGTCATATTGCCCCATTACTGACCACTGATCATGAATGATTTGCTCGATGCGATTACATTGGTTCAAAATGTCGTACCAATCCCCTGCACTAAACTGCAGTGCGTCTGCATGACGCGTCGAAGCGTAATGATGCACCGACCATCCCATAAAGTGAGGGGAGTGATATGGGTGCTGGCTCTCGTAGATCTGCTCGAAAAAGCGATGAGTCCAGTCGATGTCGTTTCCGTTAGGTCCGGAAGCAATCAGTTGCAGATCCAAGCCGAACTGCGGAATCCAAGTCGTATAACGCCTGAACTCCGATGCATAGTCCTCGGGCGTGAAATGCCCGCCACAGCCCCAGCTTTCATTCCCCACTCCCCAATAACGAACATTGAAAGGCTCCGCAAATCCGTCGGCAACCCGCAAGTCTGCCATCGTTGTTGATCCTTCGGGCGAGTTGCAATACTCCACCCAGTTGTCAAAGTCGAGGGCCGGGAGGCTGCGCACATTCGCAGCAACGTAAGGTTCCGCTCCGGTAAGCTTGCAAAATCGCATGAACTCGTCTGTGCCGAACTCATTCGGCTCAAAGATCTGCGGTCCTTTTTCGTTTAGCCTTTTCGCATCCCGATCGACCTCCCAGAAGTTTGTGCGTCGCGGCCGCTTGGACCTAGGTCCGATTCCATCGCGCCAGTTATAGCTGTCGGCGAAGCATCCTCCCGGCCAGCGAATGATTGGGGCGTGGATCTTCTTCATCCTGTCCACGAGCTCAGAACGGATTCCGAAGCGATTCGGAATTTGGGAGTTCTCCCCTACCCAGACACCGTCGTAAATGACGCCGCCAATATGTTCCGTAAAGTGTCCGTAGATCAACGGCGATATCTGTCCGATTGGGTCGTCAACAAGAATCTCGACATACGCATCAGCGGACGATGCCAGCACTCGTTTGCCGCTAAAGGCAAAAACGGCTCCGGTCATGGCTGAGCTCTTGAGAAATTCTCTGCGCTTCATTTGCCTGTCACCTTTCGAATCTGCTTCAACAACCGATACTGCCCAATGCCAACTGACCAACCGCAGAGCTGCCATTGCGAGTGCGGCATGCATGCACGCCTGGAGGGCTGGAAATTGATTGGCAATATATATTAAATAGAGCCCATGTCGTAGGTCCCTCCTGAACCGGGGATTTAGCTCGACCAGTTATTCAAAGTGCGGGTCTTCCGTCCACGGCGGCTTACCGCCGGCCGGGAGATCATCTCGCGACTGGGATTCACGCCCGCAAATTAGCTGCGAGCTCCAATCGAAACTTTGCTTGTCTGAGTACGGGCTCAGTGATTTTTTCGATGCCCGCCTGCCGCAGGTACCTGTTCAGGCTCAACTCCGCGAGCATTTCGGTCCTTGAGAAGGTACCCTGGCGACGGCATAGCACCTTCGCGGATCGGGCCTGCCGGTGTCTCCGGCATGGGCCAGGGTTGCACGCCCACTCTCTTGGCCCAAGCCACATAATCCGCCGACATTTTGTTCACCCGATCCGGATGCTGGTCGGCGATGTCATGCAATTCCGTGCGATCGCTCTCCACATCGTAGAGCTCCCACGTGTCCGGGAACCGCGATACTAACTTCCATTTGCCTTGTCTTACCGCGCTATTTCCTTCGTGCTCCCAGAACAAGGACCTTTCCTCTAAGTCGCGGCCTTCGAAGACCGGGACTAAGCTTTTGCCTTCGAGCGCCGCGGGAGGAGTTCCAGCTTTGGTCACGGCGGGCAATTGCAAGTTCGCAATTTCAAGACACGTCGGCATCACGTCAATCTCGTGTCCGATGGTGTGTCTGAGACCATTACTCTTGATTCCACGGGGCCAGTGCACAATGAACGGCGTCGAGATGCCCCCTTCATGGGCGTAATGCTTGTAAAGGCGGAATGGAGTATTGCTCGTATTGCCCCAAGGAATTCCGTAACTTGCGTAAGTCATTGCCGGACCGGGCATGATGGAGGGATCGTTTCCGGGAACGACGTCCAGCCCCTCCTTGGTCTTGTACGGGATGTAAGTTGGGCGCTGAGTACCAGGCGGTAAGCGACGCATCTCTTCGTAGTTCCCGCCGTTATCCGAGATGAAGCAGATCATCGTGTTCTCCAGAATCCCCAATGCGCGCAATTTGCTGACGATCTTGCCTACGTTCTGGTCCAACTTATCGATTTGGGCAGCATAAACAGCCATACGCCGTTGCTCCCATTCCTTGAACGAAGCTCGCTCCCAGGGCGGAACGCGCAAATCCCTCTCCGTGAGGCCCCAATTGGGCCTCACAACGCCGTTGGAAAGCTGTTTCGCGTGCCGCTGAGCTCGCAGTGTATCCCAACCCTTCGCATACCGGTCTTTGTATTTGGCGATCGTTTCTTCTGGCGCCATTAGCGGCCAATGTCCAGCCGTGAATGCCGCGTACAGAAAAAGCGGCTTGTCGGAACGCGCCGCGTCTTCAATGAACTTCGTGGAATAATCGCCAATCGCGTCTGTTAAATAAAAATCCTTGTCTCCCTTTCGCACGGCGATGGGAAGATTATCCTGGGTTAACGATGCCGGGTCGAAGTAGCTTGCCGCACCCTCAAGGATTCCATAGTAGCGGTCGAATCCCCGCTGCAGAGGATAGTTATGCGGTCCCACAGTGAGTGGCGTCAAATGCCACTTCCCGGTCATCAGCGTCGTGTAGCCTCCGGCTTTTAGCGCCTCCGCAATCGTTAAGCAGCTTTGGCTCAAATCGCCCGCATACGCCGGGTACGGATACAAGCCGTAGTCCGAGGTCATCATACCCATACCCGCCTGATGCGAGTACATGCCCGTCATGAGCGCGGCCCGGGACGGACAGCAACGGGGGCTGTTGTGGAAATCCGTGAACTGCAATCCGTTCCGCGCCAGCCCATCGAGGTTCGGCGTGTCGATCTCTGACCCATAGCAACCGAGATCCGAAAACCCCATATCGTCGGCCAGGATGAATATGATATTCGGTCTCGTGTTCTTTTACGCACTCTCCTGAGCCATAGACGGGCCGGAGTCGAAAGGCAGCAGTGCGGCTGCCCCGCTGCAAAAGCTTGTCTGCAAAAATTCCCGTCTTGTTTTCATGTCTTGTCCCTTGCCCTCTTCTGTCTGTGCATGACTCCGTCAAAATGCAAGCTTCAGACTCAGTTGCACTAAGCGGGGAGTTCCTGTTGTCGTTTGGAGTTGGCCGAAGGTCAGGTTGGCAGCGTTGGTGTCGGGCTGGAAGAAATGAACCGTATTGAAAATGTTGAATGCCTCGGCGCGGAAGACGATGTCCATGCTTTCAAAACGGTTATGTTTCTCGAGAGCGAAATCGAATTGGGTGAAACTGGGACCCCTCAAATGCGGATCTGTTCGCGATGCGTTCCCAAACGTGAAGGCTGAGGGTACAACAAAGCACGATGTGTTAAACCACTCCTGAACTTTCTGCGCCTGCGAGCGGCCGTTTGGTAGTGAGCCGTCGCAGACCTTATTGGGACGGTTTCCTCCATCCACGATTGGAGCAGTGAATACCAGCGGATAGCCGCTGCGATACTGGAATATTCCATTTGACTGCCAGCCGCCAATTAGCGCGTTCACGAGGCCGGAAGTATGGGACAAGAATCGCCGGTTCCTTCCAAACGGCAACTCTGCGACGAAATTCGCCGACAACACATGTGGGGTGTCGAGCTCCGATAACGACCGCTCAGCGCGCCGGTTGTCAGGGTTCTGCACCGTCGTGTTCAGGCCAGAGTTAGTGCCGTTGTTATAGGTGGTGAGTGAATTCATCACGTCGGCGATCTCCTTACTAAACGTATAAGCCAGCAGCGCCGTGACGCCGTGGCGAGTCGGCGCTTTTGCCTTCACTGTCATGGCGTGATAGATGGAGCTGCCCCATGTGGCGTCCAGCACATTGATGCTAGTGAACTGCGGATAGGGGAGCAGGAGTTGTTGCATGGTCACCTTAGGTTGAGCCAGAGCGCCCGTTTGGATGATGCCGGAGAAGGGATTCGTCACGAGCTGCTGCAGAGCAGTTCCCATCGCGTAATCTTGGGTGGGAAGTACATTTTGCTGCAGCGGCTCCACCAGGTGCGTTCCCTTGCTCCCTTCGTATAGGATGTCGAAGAGCGTTCCCTTAACCTCCTGCTGGATCCCGAAATTCCACTGCCATACGTTGGGCAGGCGGGGGTTGCGCTCCCACACATTGAGGCCTTGACCGAGGAATGTCGCTGCTCCCAAACCCGAGCCGGTCGGCTGGTTGAGGCCGCTCGGGAACGGATTCGATAAGACATGGAACGGTGTGAGCCCGTTCAGTGTTGCAACCATCGGGGTGTCAGCACTAAACCCTTGATTAGGAGTCTGACCGATACCGTCGCCGGTGGGGTTGAGGCTTAGAGGCATGTACATCAGGCCAATTCCGCCGCGCACTACGCTTTTCGTGAACGGGTTATAGGCGAAGCCGAATCGAGGTTCAAAATCGCCTTTAGTCCAACTGTAGACCGTGCGATCAGACGGCGACGCAAAGACGAGGCCGCCTTTGAGATTCGGGAATTGCGCGTTTGCTGCTGGGCTCGGCAAATTGGGATCAAACCACGCGAGCTGATTGCGCCGCTCTGACATGGGGCTCGTCGCCGCATATCGAAGACCGTAACTAAGGGTCAGCTTTGAGTTCACGCGATAGTCGTCCTGAATGTATCCGGCATAGTACATGCCTTTGAGGGAAAAGCCCGAGGGAATTCCCAAACTGCCCGAAGTAGGCGTCCCCAACAGAAAGCTGGCAAAGGCGCTGCCGGCGTTACTCGCAAACACGTTTGGGTTTGGCCCAGCCGTCATCGCCTGGGCAAAGTTGTAGGTCCCGTTTGCATCCCCACCCTGCACCTGGTTGAAGAGGTTCAAGCGCATATCTACACCGGCTTGCATCGTGTGACGACCCGCCACTCTGATGAAAGAGATCAGCAGGGCATGCGTGTTCTGGCCCGTAAACAGAAGATTGCCTCCCCCGCCGATGCCGGAGAAGCCTGGAATATTAAACGTCGGGAACAGAGGATAAGCTTCCGAACTTACTAGCGAAATTGGAAGGCCAAGTGTCGTCTGATCGAAGCCGTAGCTTCGAGTAGGCCTGCCCCAGTAAAAGCGCGCGAATCCATAGCTGATACTCAGGACGTTCGACGCGTTCAGCGTGGTGGTACTGTTGACTCCGGCGCTGTAATTGTTGAGATAGAGCTTTCCCAACGCACCGTTACCCGGCGAGGCAACATTTCCAAAAGTATCTGGCTGCCCAAGAGTGTTCCGGTTGAACGAGTATCGTTCGAATAGTCTTTCGCGGCCTCCAACGTTCTGGTCGAACTTCACGCCGAACTCAGCTTCGTCGATGGCACGATCAGCGTTGCTGATGAAGTTGTTGGTCTGCGTTAGCGGATTTCCGGGAAGGTTCGGCGGCGGAACATAGCTCAGTGCCGCTTTGGCGACAGGGTCGATCATTCCGCCGGGAATCATGTTTCCCGAAAATGGAGTTCTGATGGATTGTCCGGGAATCGCAAGGTTCGCGACCGTCGAGAACGGGTTGTAAATCTGGATGAGCCTGCCGCTGCTGTCGTAGGTCTGGGAAAAGTTACCGTTCCGCTGGGCCTGGGTCGGAACAGTGCTGATGTAGGTCTGGCCCTGCCGCCACCGCGTTCCCTGGTAATCCACAAAGAAAAAGCTCTTGTCTCGACCGTTGAACAGCTTCGGAATATACGTTGGTCCACCCAGCGTGAACCCGAACTGGTTCATCTTGAACGGAGGCGTGGGTATGCCCGCCTTTTTATCGAAGTAATCATCCGCGTCGAGAATATTGTTTCGTAGGAATTCGTAGAGATCGCCATGAAAGGCATTCGTGCCGGATTTCGTGTAAACATTGATTACACCCCCGCCACTTCGTCCCCACTCCGCCTTAAGCGGTCCGCTCTGTACGTCGAATTCCTCCGTGGCGTCGACCGAGGGAATGGTCGTCAACTGATTGATGAACCCGGTCGTGGTCGGAATCCCATCGATCATGACTTCATTAGCTGACGCGGGACCGCCGTCAATGGAAATCAGAGTGTCATCGGTTGTATTCACGGGGATGTCCCCAAATTGGCCGCTCGTGCTAGGGACGGAGTGAATGCCCGGCGTGAGCAGCACTAGCCGGAATGGACTCCGCCCGTTCAAAGGCAGACTCTGAATTTGCTGGTTGCCAATCACTTCTCCGGCCGTGGCGTTCGATGTAGCCAGAAGAGTCGTGTCACCCGAGACCTGCACAATTTGATTCAAGGACCCCATTGTCAGGGCGATGTCGACCTTCGCAATCTGATCGACGGCCAGTTTGATACCGGTGCGCACAAGCTCTTTGAAGCCTTGCTTGTTCACCGAAAGCTCGTACTCTCCAGGTGGCAACTGCGGAACAGTGTACAGACCGTCCACATTCGTAACAGTCTGCGACTTTCCTTGCGTGCCAATGTTCCTGACCACAATCGCGGCCCGTGCAATCATTGCTCCCGATGGATCTGTCACCTGTCCGGTGATTTGGGCCGTAGTGCCTTGTCCAATCAGTGATGTGGTACTGAGCAGAGCCAGGACCGCGACAATACCTGCCGTAACGGCGATGCCCTTCTGCTTGTCGGAAATATTCATGGCTCCTGCCTCAATACGCTTGCTCAGTCCATAAGAGCTAACGGCGCGCAGCTTCCACGATTATCTGTATTCTATCGCTCAATTGGAGTCAAGCCCTGAACTGTTTTTATAGGAATTTGCCGTCCCGAGTTGGCGGATCTTAGCACGTCGCGAGCCACCCGCCATCAACGAAAGATTTTTGCCCGGTAATGAAGTCAGACGCTGGACTGGCCAGAAACACGATCGGCCACGGAATGTCCATCGGTACACCACAGCGACCTAGAGGGCATCTATTCTTGACCCAGCTATCGAAGGCAGGATCGGCCCAACAGATTTCTGTTCAGCTCCGTGTCGATCATAGGCCGGCGCTGTCTGTCGCAAGTCGACAGTTGCTTGCTCGAGTTCGGCTTCGTCGCGCCCACCGGGAACAGGTTGGCCCTAGACTGCGCCAACAGATCCCGATCGCCACACGTATACCGGCTTGATGCTCGGCTCAAAACACCGGCAGGCGCAGTACTGAAATTCGAACATTGCGATGGAAACATATCGATGTCGAGAAGAGATTCTGACCGTCAGCCAGAGCAAGACGGATGCCGGCGACGGTCGCACGATTCCGTTGAACAGCTTATTTACGAGGCTCTTTCGAAACACGCACTCTGGTTTGAATCGCGCTTCGGCCGAATCGAAGCGGACTGGTATCTCTTCCCGTTCGGTCAATCAACAGAGCAACGTCGAAGGCCGCCTTCACGACTCGCGACACACTCAATTACCGAGTTGGCTGAGGGAAGGAGTTGGCGACCAGACGATCATGGATATCGCGGGACACGTCTCAAAACAGGATGCTGAAGCACTATAGCCACATTCGGATGCAGGCGAAGCGAGAGGCTCTGGAGCCCCTGGTGAAGAGCGCTCCATTACGCAGTCCCGAAAAGCTCGGCTCCGGTGCAGGATTGTGACACAGTGCTCGCGAATGTGCAGGAAATTGACGGATAGAGACTGGAGCCACCCTGCTCGATGTAGGAGAAATGGAACCCGCCGTATTCGCTATCGCCTGCATGCGACGGGCTTTGACATCGGTGATTGGAAGAGATTGGAGTAGCGGTATCAAGAGCATTCGGATCAGTGTCAGAATCGCTTATCGGAATGGTAGGCTGGTTCGTGATGTTGAGTAACTGGGGAAACGAAGCGCCTAATTGATTTGAGTGAGGTAAAGCTGTTAGCTGAGTACTTATTCGTTCAATCTCGCTTACTTGCATAGCTTTGGAGTTACTGATAAGTGGCTGAGTCACAGAAGCCTTAGTCGTGATTCTTCAAGTCGCCTCGGTTTCGCGAGATTAGTGGATGACCGAAGCCCTTCGTATGTCTATACTCGGCACCTAAGGGAAATATTGCAGGCCGGAGGCCTCGCACGCCAGCTTATTTCGCAAAAGGTCTGTAAAGAGTCTGTCGGGCTGGGCGCGAGGGGACGGTGAGTCACCTACGTCGCGGGCGAGGGAAGCATCATTTTTGAGAGACACATCGACCACGAGGCGGGTTGCGCCTCGATAGGCGCACGATCAGGTTCATTCAAGACTACGGTCATTAAGACGAGAGTCAACGAAAACAGAATTCGCACGATCTGACGCGGCACGGGGGTGTGGCAATCACCCTACAGCGCCGGAGGTGCAACTGGACCGCAGTGATTCGAGTTTTGTAGACTCAGACGCGTGCAGGAATTCACAAACAAGGTTGCGGTGGTGACGGGGGCTGCGAGCGGGATCGGACGGGCCATGGCAGAACGATTTGCGGTTGAAGGCATGCGGCTGGTGCTGGCTGATATCGAGGATCGTCCGCTGGCGGAGTTTGCCCGTCAGTTGCGGGAAGCGGGTAGCCGCGTAATCTTCGAGCGAGTGGATGTTGCAAGACCCGAGGATCTCGAAAGGCTGGCAGACCGGGCATATAGAGAGTTCGGGGCGGTGCATGTTCTTTGCAATAACGCGGGAGTGCTGCCGCCCGGGGCACCGGTATGGAAGGAGCCGCTCGGCACGTGGCGCTGGACGCTGGAGGTAAACTTCTTTGGCGTTCTGTATGGGGTGCGCGCGTTTGTGCCGCGAATGTTGGAGGCCAATGAGGAAGCTCACATCGTGAATACTGCGTCGCTAGCGGGGCTGACAACCAGGCCACTGATGTCGGCGTACAACGTTTCTAAGCATGCCGTAGTGGCGTTGTCGGAATGCTTATTCGCTGAGCTGCAGCTTTCGACGGACAGGATTCACGTATCTGTTTTGTGTCCGGCATTTTCAAAGACGCGTTTGGCCGAGAGTGCACGAAACAAGCCCGAGGAGGTGGAAGCGGATCCTGCTGCGTCGTTCGGGTTTTACGATGCGATAAAGCAGGTGGTAGAAGAGGGGACGGCGCCGGAAGAGATCGTGAACGCAATGATGGAGGCCGTCAGGCGGAACCAGTTCTGGATTCTGACGCACCCGTATCTGGATCACGGAATACAGGAGCGTTTCGAATCGATGCTGGCAAGAACGAATCCGGGTGTTCGTGATCTGCGACGGACGCGAACATCGCTGCTTTAAAAGAGGCGACGCAAAAGGAGAGTTGGATGCGAGTGGCTGGGCTGTACGATATTCACGGCAACCTGCCCGCACTTGAGGCTGTACTCGAAGAGGTACGTCAAGCACGAGTAGATCTTATTGTTATCGGCGGCGATGTGTTTCCAGGGCCGATGCCTGTGGAGACGATCAAGTTTCTGCTGAGGCTCGATATTCCGGTGCGATTCATTCTCGGCAATGGTGATCGTGAGGTGTTGGCACTCATGCGTGGTCTGGAGCCGAGTAAGCTGCCGGAAAGTGCGATTCTAGTCTTGCGCTGGGTGGCGGAGCAGCTCAGTGCTGAGCACGAACGGCTGATTGCAGGGTGGCCCGCCACGACTCGTGCCGTGGCGGGTGAAGCAGGCGAGGTTTTGTTTTGCCATGCGACGCCGGGGAGCGATACCGAGATCTTTACGCGTGATACGCCGGAAGCTCAGTTAATGAACATGTTCGAGGGAGTGGACGCGGGCGTGGTTGTTTGCGGCCACACTCACATGCAGTTTGACCGGATGATCGGGACAACTCGGGTTGTGAATGCGGGGAGCGTGGGGATGCCGTTCGGAGAGCCTGGGGCGTACTGGCTGCTGCTCGATTCGAAGCCGACGCTTCGCCGCACTGAGTACGATCTGGCTGCGGCTGCCGACCTCGTTCGTCGCACGCGATATCCGCAAGCGGAGGATTTCGCTGTGGGGAATATATTGCGGCCTCCCTCGGAGGCGCAGATGCTGAAGGTGTTCTCGAAGGCGTAAGCCGTGAAGGCTCGGCTCGAGGGCTAACCTCTTGCGACCTGGTCGAGTGTGGTGACGATGCCGAGCAGCATTTCCGCCTCATTCCCCAGTGATTCACAGGCGGCAGCGTTCTGTCCAGCGCTGCCCGCAGTACTGCCCGTGAGTTTCTGAAGCACTCCGAAGGCTTTTGAAATTTGCTCGACGCCCTTGCTTCCCTCGGTTGCGCGATTGCGGGCTTCCTCGATCATGGCCCCGGCCGTCATGGTCTTTTCCGTGATGATGGAAATAGCCGCGGCAATCTGCCCGACGCGGTTGGATCCGAGACGTGAATGTTGAATTGATTCAGTAATCAGTCCGTTGGTGTCGCGGGCTGCCTGCGCGCAACGATGAGCGAGGGCGCGGACTTCATCGGCTACCACGGCAAAGCCCAGACCGGCTTCGCCCGCCCGGGCAGCTTCGACGGAAGCATTCAAGGCGAGGAGATTGGTTTGAAACGCGATCTCTTCGATGACTTGGATGATCTTGCCGATACGGTCGCTGGAGGCGTTGATATCAGTCATGCTGGTGGTCAGGTATGTGAGTTGCTGATTGGCAAGCGAAACCGAGGAGCGCACGTCCGCCATGAGCGCAGCGGCGGTCGCGGACCGATCAGCGGCCTGCCTGGCACAGGCGTTGACTTCTGATCCCACGGAAGAAGTTTGATGGATGGTGGCCGCCTGTTGCTGGGCGTTGCGCAAAAGCTCATCGTTCGCAGATCTGACTTGCTCTGCGGCCAGATGCACCTGGGCGGCCGCGCTCTTCAGTTGTTCGGCAGTGATGCCCTGGGCGCGAACGGCCCGGCCGAGGCGGACGGCGATCCAGCAGGCGGGTCCGGTTTCTGCAACGACAAAAGCGGCATGGATGAGAACGAGACTGAAGCCGGCCTTGTGATCGAAAACGCTGCACGGCAGCCAAGCCCAGAATACGGCGTGATGAACGGCGATAGTGGCGGCCGCGGCGATGATGGGCCAGATGCTTCCGTACACAACCAGGAACGCGAGTATGACGAAGACGTCGAAGTGCAGCTCAATCATGCCGTGGCCGAGATGAATGAGCAACGCACAGAGAACCATGCCGGCGACTCCCTGCGCCGCGGCAATGCCGGGAGCGGTTGGCATGGCGAAGACCAGAACGGCAGAGATGGCGCAAATAAGTCCGCCAATGGCGAGGGCGGTCGGGATGCCAGTACCGAAAGCGGCCGCGACGGCCACCAGAACAGGCAGGTGGGCCAGCCAGAGCAAAAGACAAAACCGATGCGCTCGCGCCGCGTGGGCTAATTCGAAGTGTGTGGTTGAGGAGGTGAGTTGAGCTTGGGCCACCGAGGTTTACAGGAGAAGAGTGGCAGCTTGTGCCGAATGTCTCACGTCTATTCGAAGGATTTAGCGGGAGACGAGTTCGGCATAGATGGGGTAGTGATCGGAACCGCGGATGTCTTTACGAACGACACCCTCTTCGATTTTGATGGGACCGCGGGCGAAGATCCAATCGAGGGCCATGGCGATGGCGTGGGTGCGTTCGATGCGTTCTCCGGTAGCGCTCTCAAAGCCTTGCCGTTCGAGTTTGTGGAGGAAGATGGACGGCAGGTATTTCGTATTGAGATCGCCCCCGAGGATGGCAGCGGTACCGGGCGGGTAATGACTCAAATCGGAGAGCATTTCATCGAGCTGTTCGGATTGAATGCGGCCGTAGCTGCGGCTCTCAAGATGAGCGTTGTAGACAACCAAGAGGCGGCCGCAGAACTCGAGTTCGGTTACGAGCGCGATGCGGTTACCGAGCCTGGCGCTGCATGAGCGGTATGGAAGAAGGGAGCCAACTGCGAGGCTGCCAGAAGCCGGACTGATTCTGGAAGCGGAGAATACGGGAGCGGCGAATGGGGAGACGAGTGAGAGTGGCTTGGCCGATATAGGCGGGCTGGCCATGTTCCTGGCTGAGTTCCTCAAATTCGACGCCGAAGGAAAGATTCAGGTGAAGGTGCTTGGAGAGCTCGGCACCGACGTCGAGGTTTTTAGCGCGGAGAGTGTTCCAGTCGACCTCCTGGAGGAGACAGAGATCGGCCGGATTTTTTTCGAGTTCGGCACGGACGGTGTCGAGAGCGATACCGCGCTCGATGTTCCAGCTCACAACACGGGCCGTTCTCAGGTTTTTGATAGTAGGCTCTGATTTGATCTCGCGCGGCGAGTTGAAGACAGGCGCGAGGGTAACGGGTGCAGTCGACCTAGACTGCACCTCAAAGGAGAATGTGCCAAGAAAAAGGGCGGTTGCGATTAGCAGGACAACTCGCCTTCGGGACATCTTATTGCGCTTTATAGGAGACGCGCCAGATGGATTTCGATCCGTCATCCGTCACCATGAGCGAGCCGTCGGGAGCTACGGCGACGCCGACCGGACGACCCCAGACCTGGCCCTCGGGAGTGACGAAGCCAGTCAGGAAATCCTCGTATTCGCCGTTCGACTTTCCATCTCGGAGAGGGACCCGGATGACTTCGTAGCCGGCGCGATTGGCTTTGTTCCACGAGCCGTGTTCGGCTGCGAAGATGTCGCCGCGAAAGTTCTGCGGAAACTGTTTGCCTTCGTAGAAGGTTAATTCGAGCGAAGCGTTATGCGGCTGGAGAAGGACGTCGGGAACGATTACCTTACTGGCGAGCTCAGGATGCTTGCCGGCAAGGCGCGGGTCCTGGTGATTGCCCATGTAGTACCAGGGCCAGCCGTAGAAGCCACCCTCTTTCACAGAGGTGATGTAGTCGGGGACCAGATTGTCGCCGAGCATATCGCGCTCGTTGACGGAGCACCAGAGCTGTCCAGTGGTTGGATTGAAAGCGATACCTACCGGGTTGCGGATACCAGAGGCGTAAATTTCGACGAATTTTCCTTCGGGTGTGTACTCGAGGATGTTGGCGCGGTGCGTTTCCCTGGCGTGTGTATCGGGATCGTCAACATTAGAAGCGGATCCTACAGAGACGAAGAGTTTTGAGCCGTCGGGCGAGAAGGCGAGATCGCGGGTCCAATGTCCGCCGCCGGCTGGAATCTGAGCTATGACTGTTTCGGCGGGGCCGCTCGCTTTGAGGTCGCCGCTTTTGTATGGGAAGCGAACTACGGAATTTGTGTTACCGACGTAGACCCATTTGGGATTGTCGCCGCGCGGATAGAAAGCGATACCGAAGTTCTGATGAAGACCGGTAGCGAATACGCCCTTCTCTTTAGGCTTGCCGTCGGCAGTGATGCCGCGGAATATGAGTACTTCGCCGATGTTGCTTTCCGAGACGAACAGGTCGCCGTTGGGGGCGGTGCGAATTTCGCGGGGCTCATCGAGGTGTTCCTCATAGCGCTCTACCTTGAAGCCGGGCAGAGTTTGAGGCCAAGCTCCAGCAGGTTGAGCGGTAAGTGTGGGGCTATTGGCGACCCCCTTGGTGGCGTATGGCTGCGGCAGATCGGCTACGGTGATCTTGCGAAAGATGCCTGGTTTCTCTTTCGAATAATCAGTGAAAGCGTCGCTACCGGTGATCACGTTTTTGACATCGGAGTAATCGGGCGCGGGAGCGGCGGCGTGCAAGAGGATGGCCGCGATCGCGATGGAACCGGACAGGAGACTCCAGCGGGCGAGATTCGTTCTCATTCCTTTGTTAAATTACCTTTCTCTTAAATTTTACCGGGAGGGCGTCACAGGAATCAGGCCGCGCAAGTCTTCAAGGCGCAGCCGTCCGGTGTAGATAGACATGCCGATGGCGCAGTGGACTTTCATGGCGAGAAGAGCTTTGACGTCAGCGAGGCTGGTGATGCCACCGGCGGCGATGAGCTCACGCGAAGTTTTGCTGCGCAGAGTTTCGAACCACTCGAGATCGGTGCCTTCCATCATGCCTTCCTTGTCGACGTAGGTACAGAGGAAGCCGGAGCAGTACAGTTCGAGTTCGGCAATGAGGTCTTCGGCGGTCCAATGAGTGGTTTCCTGCCAACCTTTGACGACGATCCGGCCGCCTTTGCTGTCGAGAGCGAGAGTGATGCGCTCGGGCCCTATTGCGCGGCCGAGAGCTTCGAGGAACGGAAAGTTGGGGCCGGTTTCGGAGAACGCAGCGGTACCGATGATGACGCGATAGGCGCCTTGACGGACCAGTGTTTCCGCGCGCTCGACCGAGCGCACGCCTCCACCGGCGCGGATAGTGGCTTTGCTGGCGATGTACTCGAGGATTGCGCTGTTCGAACCGCGGTCCATAGCAGCATCCAGATCGATGGCCTGGATTTCCGGGAAGCCCGAGAACAGTCGCAGCATTTCATCTGGCGATCGGCCCTCGAGCGCTTTCGTGCGGCCCTGAATGAGCTGGACCACTTTGCCGCCCATAAGGTCGATGCAAGGGATGATCATGCGGCAGGCCTTACGGGAATATGCGCGGCGAGCAGTGCGCTTTTGAGATCGGCAACGGTGTAGTCGCCGTAATGAAAGATGGATGCGGCGAGGGCGGCATCGGCATGGCCTTCGGTGAGGACGGCGACGAAGTCTGCGGGCTTGCCGGCGCCGCCGGAAGCGATGACAGGAATGTGGGTGGCGGCAGCGACGGCGGATGTGAGGGCGCAATCGAAGCCAGTTTGTACGCCGTCGGTATCCATGGAGGTCAGCAAAATTTCGCCGGCGCCCAGAGCTTCGCCATGCGCGGCCCATTCGACGGCATCGAGGCCTTCGTCGTGGCGACCGCCTTTGGTGAAGACGTTCCACTTGCCGGGGCGGGAGCGGCGAGCATCAATGGCGAGAACAACGGCTTGAGCGCCGAACTCGAGGCTGAGTTCGCGAAGTAATTCGGGGCGGTGGACAGCGGCCGTGTTGACGCTGACCTTGTCAGCTCCGGCGAGGATAATTTTGCGGGCGTCGGCAACGGTGCGGATGCCTCCTCCGACGGTCAATGGGATGAAGACCTCGCGGGCGGTTTTCGCGACGAGATCGGCCATGGTTTCACGGGCATCGCTGGAGGCGGTGATGTCGAGGAAAACGAGTTCGTCCGCGCCCTGCGCGTTGTAGCGAGCAGCGAGTTCGACGGGATCGCCTGCATCGCGAAGGCCGACGAAGTGAACGCCTTTGACGACACGTCCACCGGTGACATCGAGACACGGGATGATGCGCTTGGCGAGCATTCAGATTTCGAGAAAGTTCGAGATTACTTGCAAGCCGACAGAGCCAGACTTTTCAGGATGAAACTGGACGGCGAAGACGTTGTCCTGCTCGAGCACAGCCGAATAGGGTTGGATGTAAGTGCAGGTGGCGGCGGTTGCAGAGATAACGGGCGCGTAATAGCTGTGGGCGAAGTAAGTAAACACGCCGGACGGGAGACCGCGCAGCAGGCGTGAGTTCGGAGCCGGGTCAAGCGAGTTCCAGCCCATGTGGGGGACGCGCGCTTCGCCGCAGAAACGGCGGACGGAACCGGGAAAGACGGCGAGTCCAAGCTCGCCCGGAGATTCTTCGCTCGCTTCGAACAGGCATTGAAGACCGACACAGATTCCGAGGAACGGTACGCCGGCGCGCACGCGTTCGAGGAGCACGGAACGGAGGGTGAGTGCATCCAGGGCACGAATCATCTGACCGAAATGGCCGACTCCGGGGAGGATTATTTTGCTCGAGCGGGCGACAGTGTCCGGATTGTTTGTGACTTCGAAGGAGGCGTCCAAGGCTTCGAGAGTGTTCTGCACGGAACGCAAGTTTCCTGCCCCGTAATCCACAACCGTGGCTTTCACAGCAGGCCTTTCGTGGATGGTAGCTGATCTTTGAGGCGTTCGTCGGTGGAGCAGGCGTAGCGCATAGCGCGCGCGAAGCATTTGAAGATGGCTTCAATCTTGTGATGATTTGATCGGCCGTGAAGAATTTTGGCGTGGAAGTTGGCGCCGGCGTGGTGGGTGAATCCAGCGAAAAAGTCTTCGAGGAGTTCGGTCTGAAGATCGCCGACGTGAGTGACGTTTACGCCCGATTCGAAAACGAGCGCGGGGCGGCCGCCCAGGTCGACGGCAACGACGGCGAGTGATTCGTCCATGGTCTGGGCAAAGTAGCCGGCGCGATTGATGCCGCGGCGATCGCCGAGAGCCTGCGAGAAAAGATCGCCGAGAACAATGCCGGTGTCTTCGACGGTGTGGTGCTGATCGACGTCGAGATCGCCGGAAGCTTTGAGGTCGAGATCAAATGCGCCGTGCTTGCTGAAGAGCTCGAGCATGTGATCGAGGAAGCGGATTCCGGTAGAAACGTCGTAGGAGCCTGAGCCCTCAATCCGGAGGAAGCCGGCGATTTGCGTTTCTTTGGTGTTGCGCTCCAGGCGAGCTTCCCGGGTCATGCGTGAGAAAGGGCCTTTTCGAGCAGAGCTTCGAGATGATTGATATCGCTGATGACGGCGAAAGCTCCGTGACCGCGCAGGATGCTGGTTATTTCGAGGTGGCGCGGATTGTGCGGAGTGGAGACTCCGATGAAGGGCACTTTCGCTGCTTGTGCGCTGCGAGCGTCGTCAATGGTGTCGCCAAGATACCAGATTTGTTGATCGGGATAGCGGCTCTGGATCAAGAGAAGACCATCGGGGGCGGGTTTGGGATTGGAAACACTTTCGTCGGTAATGATGGGATCGAAGCGTACATCGCGGGCGTAACGTTCGAGTGTGGCATCCGCTTCGTATTTTGCGCGTCCAGTAAAGATAGCGAGCCGGGCGTGGCTGGAGAGGCGCCGGAGAAGGCCGTCCTCCGGCATCCACTGTTCGTTACGAATGAGACCTTCGCGGCCATTTTCACCAAGGAAGACGCTATTGAAGTAGGCGACTACATCGGGATAGGGAACAACCTTGCCGCGATTAGTAATCAAACGCTGGGATAGAAGCCAGTCGTTGTTCCAGCCGCCAGCGTTTTTATAATTCTGAATTTCGTCGTGCGTGACCAACTCGCCTGTGAAGTGCTGGACCGTTACCCGAATAGCTTCGCGATAGGACCCGCCGACTTCGACGAGGACACCGTCCATGTCGAACACGATGACGCCTGGAGGCGAAGGAGGATTTACCAAAGCTGCTCCAATTCGTCGAGAAAGCGCTGGATCTGGTCGCGCGTGCCTACGGTAACGCGAACAGCGCCGGGAAGTTCATAGCTGCGGTCGCGCACGAGTACATTGCGAGCACGGAGCGCATCGCGAATTTCGATGGCGCGGTCGCCAGCCTGGAACAGAACGAAGTTGGCCTGACTGGGGATGTAGGGGATTTTCAGACGTTCGAGGCCGACGTAGAGAAGCTCTTTAGCGGTGAGCACTTCGAGAACGTAATCCTCGACGAATTTGGTGTCCTGCACGGCGATGCGAGCCGACATAGCAGCAAGTGAATTGACGCTATACGGCGACTGGGCCTTTCGCACATGCGCCATGTTCTCAGCTTGGGAAAAGAGACAGCCGCAGCGGAGGGCGGCCATGCCGTAGATTTTAGAAAACGTACGGCTGACGAAGAGATTGTTGTAAGCGTCGATGAGCGGCAGCACGGTAACGCCGCTGAATTCGTAATAAGCTTCGTCGACAAGGACGGCTGCGCCGGTGGCTTTGACAAGGATGCGTTCGAGAGCGGTTACGCCGATCCCGGTGCCGGTGGGGTTATTGGGATTGCTGATAAGGACGGCACGCGTCTGCGGAGTAATGCGTTCGAGCAGCTCCTCTAGAGGAAAGGCGAGAGTGCCGGGGCGGTAATCGATTTCGGAAACGGCGGAGCCCGCCAGTTGGGCGTAGAAGCGATACATGGCGTAGGAAGGGCGCAGTATCAAAACTTCTTCATCGCTTTCGACGTAGGTGTTGACGACAAGCTGGATGGCTTCGTCGGTGCCGTTCGTCAGGGTTAGCTGGTCGGTCGCAACTCCGAAATGTCGAGAGAGGTCTTCGAGCGCATGATCATATTCGGGATACATGCTGAGATCGGCAGCAGTGAGGTAACGGCGAAGGAAGTCGAGCACATGAGGCGGAGCACCGATCGTGTTTTCGTTGAAATCGAGGCGCAGTTTATTGCGGCGTCCACCACTGGGCGGATGATAAGGGTCCATGCGTAAGACAGCGGCGCGAGGCGTCAGGGGTTGAACTTTAATTTCTGTGCCGGTTGGGTTAGCGGGCAGATCGGACCTCCACGGCGCGCGCGTGAGCTTCGAGACCTTCGGCTCGAGCGAGAGTAGTGATGGTGGGAGCAAGCTCATCGAGCGCCGAGGGCGAGAGCTGCTGGATGGCGATCAGTTTGACGAAATCGGCGGCGGACAGGCCACCGCGGAGGCGAGCGGCACCGCCGGTAGGGAGAACGTGACTGGGACCGGCGGCGTAATCGCCTGCGGATTCGGGAGACATCGGCCCTAAAAACACTGTACCTGCGTTTCTGATTTGCGGTAGCAGCCCGGGATCATGCAGGCTGAGGTGTTCGGGGGCGTACAGGTTCGAGAGATCGACTGCGGTTTGCATGCTGGGGACAACCAGGATGGCGCTACTGCGGTCGATTGACTCACGGGCCACGGCGGCGGTGGGAAGGCTGGCGAGCTGGGTTTCGAGCTCGGCTGAGACGGCGGCAGCAAGAGATTCGGAAGCGGTGATCAGGATGGCGCTAGCGGCCGTGTCGTGTTCGGCCTGCGCGAGCATATCGGCAGCGATCAGGCGCGGGTCGCCCGCGTCCGCGACGATAAGGATCTCGGTGGGACCGGCTACGAAATCGATACCGACCTGCCCGGCGAGCAGTTTTTTGGCAGCGGCAACGTACGCGTTGCCCGGCCCGACGATGCGATCTACGCGCGGAACCGAGCGGGTGCCGAGCGCCATGGCGGCAATAGCTTGAGCCCCACCAATACGATAGAACTCGCGAATGCCAAGGATGTGAGCACATCCCAGAATTTCGAGGGACGGTTTGGGAGAACAGACGCAAATGCGCCGGACGCCAGCGACTTGCGCGAGCACGGCCGTCATCAGCAGCGTGGACGGCAGAGGATACCGTCCAGAGGGAACATAGCAGCCAACGGCATCGAGCGGACGTACGATCCAGCCAAGATGGCGGCCGGGGCCGAACTCCTCCCACCGTTCGCGTGGTAGCTGCAGGCAAGCGAACTCGCGAATGTTGGTGACGGCGGTTTCAACAGCACGGCGAAAACCAGGCGTGAGTGCGCTATCGGCAGCGGCAAGATCGCTTTCGGGAACTGCGATTAGAGAATCGCCGAGACCGTCGAGATCGCGCGCGTAACGATACAATCCGGCATCGCCTTCGCGGTGAATGGCAGCGATGATGGGCGCAACGACAGCGTCGTAGTCAGCGGCTTCGCCGGTACGAATAACCGGAAAGGTTGTAGCGTCGTTGATGTGCGCGATCTTGATCATGGCCGGGGCTACATAACGATTTTGTTCAGCGGATATTCGACTATGCCTTGCGCTCCGGCGTCTTTGAGGCGAGGGATGATGGTGCGAACGGTGGTCTCTTCCAGAATCGTGTTTACCGCAACCCAGCCGTCATCACTCAGCTGGGAGATGGTTGGGTTCTTCAGAGCGGGAAGCACGGAGAGTACGCTCGAGAGATCGCTTTTCTGCACGTTCAGCATCAAGCCGACTTTGCCAAGCGCATTGATGGCGCCTTCGAGGAGCAGCTTGATGTCTTCGAGTTTGCGTTGCTTCCAGCCATCAGCCCAGGAATCGACGTTAGCGATCAGCTGCGTGTTGGATTCGAGAACGGTTTCAAGGATGCGGAGTTTGTTCGCGCGGAGAGAGGACCCGGTTTCGGTGACTTCAACGATAGCGTCGGCGAGTTCGGGTGGTTTTACTTCTGTTGCGCCCCAACTGAATTCGACTTTTGCTTTTACGCCGCGGCTGGCGAGATAGCGTTTAGTGGTGCCGACCAGTTCGGTGGCGATGATCTTTCCATTCAGATCTTCGACGGTGCGAAAGGGAGAAGATTCGGGGGCGGCAAGCACCCAGCGCACTTTCCCGAAACTTTGCTTGGCATAGATGAGGTCGGCTACGGTGGCGACATTTGCTTCGTTCTCTTCGACCCAATCGCGCCCGGTGAGTCCGGCATCGAGCACGCCATCCTCAACATAGCGTGCCATTTCCTGCGCGCGGATGAGCATACATTCGATTTCGGGATCATCGACCGAAGGGAAGTAGCTGCGGCTACTGGTGGTGATGTTGAATCCGGCGCGGCGAAAAAGGTCGATGGTAGCATTTTCGAGGCTGCCCTTCGGGATGCCGAGCTTCAGCTTCACGGTTTAACTCCGTATACGGCATCGGGGTTGTAGACGGGCGATTCGGTTGCGAGCCAGCGACCATCGTGCAAGGAACGATAGAAGCAGCTTTTGTAACCGTTGTGACATACGCCGGGGCCGATAGGTTCAGCGGCAATGAGAAGGGCGTCGCCATCGCAGTCCACCGAGACGGATTTCAGTTTGAGGTAATGGCCTGAGCTCTCGCCCTTGGTCCAAAGCTTGCTGCGCGAGCGGCTGAAAAAAGTGACGTTACCGGACGCGACAGTTTTGTCGAGAGCCTCACGGTTCATGTAGCCGACCATAAGCACGCGATGGGAGGCAGCGTCCTGCACGACGGCGGTTATGAGGCCGTCTTGTTTCGCGAAATCGAGGAGACTGGTGTCGATTGAGTTGCTCATGAATTGCCTTCCCGTGACGAAAAAAGCCCGCCTTTCACTGGCGGGCCTTTCGTGTTTCCGGTTGAGGAGATGGAACGCGAGACTCGCCGTTAATGCACCGGAAGGTGGTGGCGATGGGCGTTCGTGATCATCAAGTCGCAGTATAGCAAGGGAAGCTTCCCGAGCAGCGTGTCAGGGGCGGTTGCCGAAAAGCAGACCCACGCCAAAACAATTTTGGGTGAGAATGTATTGAGGAAAGATTGTGAATTTCCTGTTGTCGCCGCAAATTCTCGCCCTGCCATTCTGGACATCCGCTGTGGAAGCTCAGAGTTGCTGTAAGAAAGCGGTTGCTCGCGATGCAAAGGTTCGGTTAAGGTAAACGGGGTTCCCTCATGGCCGTACGCGATATCAGTCTTGACCAGCTGCTTCCCGACAATCTGGATGCCGAGCGGTTTGTACTGGGCGCGGTGATGAGCAGCGATACAGCCTTTCTGCAAGTAGCGGGGACGCTTACGGCAGACGATTTCAGCTTGGAGAAGCACAAGCGGATCTTCCTGCGGATGGCGGATCTGCATGAGCGGGGTGAAAAGATCGATCGCGTAACCTTGGCGAATGAGCTGATGAAGCAAGGGCAACTTCAGTCGGTGGACGGGTTGAGCTACCTGGTTTCGCTGGATGATGGGTTGCCGCAACTCCATAATCTGGAGAGCTACGTAGCGATTGTCAAAGAAAAGGCTCTGCTGCGGCGCATCATCACAGTTTCTCAGGACACAATCAACCGGTGCATTGCGTGCGACGAGGATCCGAAGCAGATTTTGGGGGCGGTAGAAGACGCGTTCATGAAGCTGGGCGATGTTCAGTCGAAGAACTCGCTGGCCAGCCCTGCCCAGATTGTTACCGAGTACGAAGGAGGAATTAATGCATTCCTTGATACGAGCAAACGCATCAAGGGCATCAGCACCGGGTTTCTGAAGTTTGACGAGATGACGGGCGGACTGCGGGAAGGAGAGCTTTTCATCCTGGCGGCGCGGCCGGCGATGGGAAAGACGGCCCTGGCGCTCAACGTCGCGCAGCATGTGGCTTGCAATCAGCAGAACCCGAAGGCAGTGGCGATCTTTTCGCTCGAGATGTCGAAGGAGTCGCTGTTGACTCGTATGTTGTGCTCGGCGGCGCGCGTGGATCAGCAGCGGTTTCGGGCTGGATATCTGAACGGGGACGAACGGCGCTCGCTCCAGGATGCGATGTACAGGATGGTGGAATCGCCGCTGTTTATGGATGACACGGCGGGCACGAACCTGATGGACGTGCATTCGAAGCTGCGGCGTTTGCAGGCCGAGCAGGATCTGGGGCTGGTGATCATCGATTATCTGCAGCTAATGCAAGGTCGAGGGCGATTTGAGAATCGGGTGCAGGAGATCAGCTCGCTATCGCGTGGATTCAAACTGATGTCCAAAGAGCTTCGGGTGCCGTTTCTGGTGCTTTCACAGCTGAGCCGCGCGCCGGAGACGAGACCGGGCGACCACCGGCCGATGCTGAGCGATTTGAGAGAGTCGGGTTGTTTGGCGGGTGACACATTGATTCCGGTAGCATGCACAGGCAAGCGAATACCGATTCGTGAGCTGGCCGGCAAGCAGGGCTATAAGGTTTGGGCGCTGAATGAGCAAACACTTCGGCTCGAGCCAGGTACAGTGAGTGCGTCGTTCTCGACCGGGGAAAAGCCGGTCTTCGAACTCAAGACGCAACTGGGGCGCAGGATCCGCGCTACGGGGAATCATCCGTTCCGGACCTTTTCAGGTTGGAAGCGCTTGGATCAGCTTGTGCGAGGTGAACACCTGGCTCTGCCGAGAGTAGTTCCGGGTGGTTCGACGCAAACAATGAGTTGCGCCGAGTTGGCTCTCCTCGGTCATCTGATTGGAGATGGCTGCACGCTTCCGAGGCACGTCATTCAATACACGACGCGTGAACATGATTTGGCGGAAACAGTCGCCACGCTGGCGACCGAAGTCTTCGGTGACCAGGTATCCCCAAGAATTTCAAGAGAGCGGAACTGGTTTCAGGTTTACCTATCATCAACCAGGCAGCATACGCATGATGTCCACAGCGCCATTTCAGACTGGCTGAACAATCTGGGCGCCTTTGGGCTTCGTTCATGGGAGAAGCACGTTCCTGCCCGGGTCTTCGAGCAACCTGCGGAAGCGATCGGGACATTCCTTCGCCACCTATGGGCCACAGATGGTTGTATTCACTTGAAGGGAACCGGTGAGCGCCGAAGGCCAGTTTTGTATTACGCAACAAGCAGCGAAAAGCTGGGATTGGATCTTCAATCTTTACTGCTGCGGCTGGAAATAAATGCGCGTATCAAGCGCGTGAGTCAGGGCGACAAAGGACGCGATCAGTACCACGTGATTATAACCGGAGCCGGTGACGTGGACCGAGCGATAGAGCGAATCGGCGCC
The DNA here is from genome assembly GCA_963771495.1 of uncultured Acidobacteriaceae bacterium. Lineage (GTDB taxonomy): Bacteria > Acidobacteriota > Terriglobia > Bryobacterales > Bryobacteraceae > Bog-105. Next base: position 46,041 of record CAVYTR010000001.1, read on the forward strand.
GCCGGCGAACGCCGCCAGAACATGCTGTCTACGTTGCGCGAGTGGCTAGATGGGCATTCGCCAAATACGAATCGAGATATTGTTCCCTCGGCAATGTGGCGGCAGCTAGCAGTGCCCGCTATGAAGAGATCTGGGTTGACCACAAGACAGATGTTTCGAGCAATCGGCACAGCGTATTGCGGCACAACGTTGTACAGGCAGAATGTGAGCCGCGAGCGTGCGAACCGCTTGGGAGCTGCACTTGGTTCGGAAGAGATCTCGACACTTGCCAGCAGCAACATCTATTGGGATCGAATCATGAGCATCATGGCTGCGGGAACGGAAGAGGTTTTCGATCTTACGGTGCCTGGCTATGCGAATTTCTTAGCGAACGATTTTGTCGTCCACAACTCGATTGAGCAGGATGCCGATATGGTGGCGTTTATCTTCCGGGAAGAGGTTTACCGGCCAGATAAAGAGAGTTTGAAGGGTCTCGCGGAATTGATTCTGGCTAAGCAGCGCAATGGGCCCACGGGGCGCCTGAAGCTGGCGTATCTGAACCGATATACGAAGTTTGAGAATCTGGCGGCGGATATGGGGGCGGAGAGATGCGCCGTTTGATTGAGGTGAGGACAGCTAATTCGTTTTCACAATATACGAGCAAGGCTGTTTCCACTCATTCAAAGCATCGCAGGCCGCCCCGCGGGCGCGCTCCAAACTGGCTCGTCAAGAGTTGCTTATATGCTTCGAAGGCATAGGTCTTCGAGAATTACCGGGGTGGTATATGAGTAGATCTCTTTAACCACGTTGAGCGAATCCGAGCCGTCTTCACTCAGTAAGTACCGGACGATAGTAGCGCGAATCGGATCATTCTGATTCGCCGTGAAATGCGGGTGAGTGCCTGTATAGACGGGAATGACGCAGACCCGCTGAAGATCACAGGTAGTACGGAGTAACTTGCCATCCCAACGTAGAAAAAACATCTCCAGATCCCCGATCTCCCAGGTCCCGGCCCAGAGTCTCATGCCTAATCGCGGCGGCCCTCCAATAGGACCAGACGCGGCGAAGTAGTGAATATGCATCTCCGGCCGGGGCGAGTCCCTCCGCGCATTTGAGCTACGGCCACTTTTACCCGATAGAGCTGGATGTGATATGGGTAGATGCGTAACTCGCGAGGCGGACCTACTAATTCGTTCTCGAGAATTTGTCCGACCATGATGATAGGGACGCTTTCCACGTTGTTATAGGGATATGTTGACGGATCATGCGGCCCTTCCTTAATATTAGGAACGTCCACGCCAGGAACATGACGGCAGGCCGGGCAGGGTAGAAGGACCAGGAGTAGCAACCCAAAGGCCCGGGCGTTTCTTTCTACCGCTTTGAACATCAATGGGCGCCTTGGGAAGGCGGCCTTCCGAGAAACTTGAGTCCGACGTGTGGCGCAAATTCGTGAGATAGATATGTTGTGAGACGGACTCTCGAGTCTTCGGGAAGACGGAGGGCGCTGCTTATCCGTTCTGGTCTCCCGACGGGCACTCCATTGCCTTTTTTGCCGTGAGAAAGCTCAAGGTTCTCGAAGTAAACGGTGGAGAACCGCGCATAATACCTGACGCTCCATTGGGGCGAGGCGGGACCTGGACGGATTATGGCGAAATTGTATTTGCGCCGGGTGCGCTCGGTCCTCTCCTGAGCGTTCCAGGGGCCGGCGGAACGCGAAAGCCGTTTACCCTTCTCGATCAGGTTCATGGCGAAGTCAGCCATCTCTGGCCTGTTGCGCTGCCCGATGGCGTCCACCTGGCGTTTTTGTGCCAGAATCGTGATCCGACTCTGGACGCCATTTGGGCCGCTGATATAAGAGATCCGGGCAAGCGTGTACGAGTGATAAGCGAGAATTCGTCGGTTTCCTTTGCTCAAGCCGAGAATGGCAGGTTGCGTATATATTTCCTTCGCGATGGGGCGCTGGTAGCTCAGGAGCTATCCCGAATTCTGCAGCCCCTAGCTGACCCGATGACTATTGCCCAACAGGTAGATTTCGAGCCTCTAAGCCGGTATGGCCTGTTTTTCAGTTCCAAGCGCAATCTAGTTGTGTTTGTTCCTGGGACGCCGTTCCGGTATCGATTGACATGGTTGAATCGCAGCGGAGGAGAGATCGGGAGGCTTGCAGAACCGGGCGATTATTACGCACTGAGATTGTCGCCCGACGGTTCTCATCTGCTTGCTAACGAAACGGAGCCGCGTACCGGAAGCACGGGCGTTTGGAGTATAGATCTTGCTCGCGGCACGGTTACTCCCGTTACGTCGGGGAGCGTCGATTTCTTCCCGATCTGGTCTCCGAACAGTTCAAAGATAGCGTTTGCAAGGTCAGATGGCACGGCTGAACGCGGCATGCGTTTGAGCATCGTGCCGGCCATCGGCGGAGAGCCACAAGCATTGCTAGACGTGAAGGGGCCCGTGTTCCCAAGTGATTGGTCCAGTGACGGCAGTTATCTTGCATACACGTCCTATAGGCCACTAGCGCAAATTACGGTACTTTCGATGTCCGGAGAAACTCCCACCGAAGTCTGGTCGTATGCCGCGGCTCCCCACAGTGCAGGCGGAGCTGTCTTTCGCCCGAGCGGTCGGCACGAAGCGCCTCAATGGATTGCCTATACATCGGATGAATCAGGCAGGAATGAAGTTTACGTGGAGAGCTTTCCTGGAGGAAAAACCAAATTGCAGATTTCTGCTTCTGGAGGTAACAGTCCGCTATGGCGCAGTGATGGCAGAGAGCTGTTTTTTCTCAACGATGATGAAGATCTGATCGCAGTTGAGGCTCCGAACAAAGGCGAGGATGGTTTCGGAACGCCTCATCGGCTGTTCCACATGCCTGCCTCACTTCCCATAGCGCCGCCGTACGATCTGAATTATGTTGCGAGCTCAGATGGTCAACGGTTTCTGCTGCGACTTGCCGATCCGAAGAGCGAGCCTGCCGTGATCGACATGATCAGCAACTTGCACCGTAATTAGTGAACAGGCTGTGCTGCTGGAGCGAAGGGCGCGCGTTAGCCGGACAATTGTCTCTGAAAGGTGTATTTGTCCTGACCTGCGTCGAGGGTAAGGTCTCCGGTTTCGAGTGACGATTGAAAGCGCAGGCTGCCGCTCCAGGGCGGGCTGGTCAGCGCCATCAGCCGGGCGCCATTTGGTTGAACTTCTGCGCCCAGAGTGCTCCCCCAGCTTTCGAATTCGACGTTGAATTGATCGCCGTTTCGGGTGATCCGAGCAGGGCCAAGCTCATGGCTCTGGTATTCGCCGGTAAAGGCATCGATCCAGGCAACAGAACCGGGGTCGGTCTTGATCCGAGCGCGCTTACGCTCGGCTTCGTCAAGGTGCGTTTGAGAGGCGGCCAGAACCATCTGCTCGGATTTTTGCTCTGCTCCGAAGAGAATCTCGAAGATCCGCTGGCGCAAAGCGCTGAGGAATGCGTTCGCGATACGCAAGTTGGTGAGCACTACGACTCCGAGATCGTGCGCGGGAAGAAAGAACAGATCCGACGTAAACCCGAGCGTGTTTCCGCCATGACTGATCACTTCCAATCCCTGCTCTTCAGTGCGAAGGAGCCCGAGGCCGTACTCAGCTTTCTCATTGATCCTGATGCCACCACTCCATCGGCTGCGCAGGGTCTCCTCCGAAACCAACGGCTGGCCTTCGGGAGATTTTCCGTCGCGTAACTCAACGAAGAGATACCTGGCCAAATCCTCTGCCGTTGACCAAACACCTCCCGCGGGGACGACGGATTCCACGCAGCGCTCAAAAACCAAATCGATTGGTGAGCAACGATCGTCGAAATCAATTGCGTGAGGTTCTGCGGCGTCTCCTCTGAGCGCCTCCTGTTGCGTCAAGAAGGAGTTTGCCATGCTGAGCGGTTCAAAGACGAGCTTCCGCATGGCCGTTTCGTACGCAGACTTCAAATCGCAGCGGGGCTGGAAGCTGGCCGCAGCCGCATATCCGCCAGCGGCGACGAGGAGATTCGAATATTGGAACGTCTCACCAAAGCCCGTGGTGGGGTGCATGGTTTTCATTTCCGCCAATCTCTGCTCCGGAGTAATTCCCTTAAATCGGAAGAGAAAATCGACATCGCGACGGGGCATGCCCGTGCAGGCGCAGACAGTGTGACGCATTTGGAGTTTGCGAGTAGTCTCGAGGTCGGCAAGCTCGAAATCCGGCAGTAAATTCCGGACAGGTGTAGACCAGGTGAAAGCTCCGCGATCGATCAGTCTCGCCATCATCAACGTGGTGAGCGGTTTTGTGGACGAGCCGATCATGAAGCGGGTAGCAGGCGTAATCGGTTCGGGGCGCCCGACCCTGCGGAGTCCGAAGCCTTCCAGATAAGCTACCCGGCCTCGTTGAACAATTGCTATGGATACACCGGGGATCAGAAGGGTTTCCATGGCGTCGCGAATGAACCGATTGAGTTGCCGGCTCTGCTCCTCGCCCCACGCGGGTTGAACGCGGCTTGCGAGGTTGACAGCTTCGAGACCAGCGGGCTTCCAAGCTCTTAGTATTTCGCTGACCTGCGCCATTCTGCGGCTGATGGCTGCCTTCGAGCCATCGATCAGCGAAATATAAGCGAGGTTGTTTAGCGTTCGCACGACCGCGATAGCAGACCTGCTCTCAACCTCAGGAATGTTGTAAATGATCTGCGATACTTTATCCCAGCCTTCGTTCGAAGGCGATTCAGCCCTTTGCAGGATTGGATGATTGAACTCGGGATCGACCTGATGCCACGCGCTCTCAGCGAGCTCTTCTATGCTGCCGGTCTCCGGGGAGACGAAGAGCACCAGGCGAAGATCTTTTTCGGGACCGGCAAGCGCAAGCGGGACCGGACCAGTGGTCTGCATCCATCCGTTCGGCAATGCCACCGGCTCGGCGGAGTTTGGCAGAAGGACTGTTATTTTGGAGTTCTTCGATGGTTCTTGCAATATCGGGTTTGCCTTTCCGGCAGTGTGCATTCTGACGCTTTGCCAATGTTGTCACAAGCCCTCGCTTATGAGGCGGAAAAGTCAGCTTGAACAGTCTCCAGCGCCTGCGATTTGAGATGTAGTATAGGTCTGTTGCTTGCCGAATTGGTCCTGTTGCATTTAATTCAGCGAATCTAAGAGGAATATTCGATGAAAAAGAGCACAGCTCAAACCTTATTCGCGTTGCCGTTGTTTAGCCTGTGGATAGGAACGCTCGTCGCCGGAGCGGGCCCAGCGTTCGGCCGGCCTGCGCCGAATTTTGGTCCTAACGTTTACATTTTCGATCCCAGCATGCCGGCGACGCAGGTGCAGTCGACACTTGCCTCGCTCGCAAATGAAGGGCAGTTCAGCGCGAACCGCTATGCGGTCCTGTTCATGCCGGGAACATATAGCGTTCAAGCGCCGGTGGGATATTACGAATCCATCGCCGGCTTGGGTGAAACGCCCAACGCGGTCACGATCAACGGTTTCCTCACGCCAAACTTTGGCTCTACCTTTCCTGGCGCCAATGTGACTGACACGTTCTGGCGTTCCATGGAGAACATGAGCTTTAATCCGGTCACCGACGCTGCGCAAAACGCGCCTAAGAACACGCTGCAATGGGGCGTGTCGCAAGGTGCTCCGCTGCGGCGCATTCAGATTAACGGCTCGCTGGAACTGACGGATTCCTACTGCGGGTTTGCAAGCGGCGGATTCATTGCCGATTCGGCGATCACCGGCAACGTCAACTCCTGTTCACAGCAGCAATGGTACACGCGCAACAGCTCTATAGGCAGTTGGACGGGCCATGTCTGGAACATGGTGTTCTCGGGAGTCACCGGCGCGCCGCCGCAGTCGTTCCCGCAACCTCCTTATACGACACTTGCGACGACTCCGGTCAGTCGAGAGCGGCCATTCCTTTATGTCGACAACGGCGGCGATTACAACGTATTCGTACCCGCTGCCAGGACGAATTCGTCGGGTACAAGCTGGTCCGGCGGCGGTCTTGGCGCCGGCTACTCCGTCGGAATCGAAAGCTTCTACATCGCACAACCCAGCGATACAGCCGCCCGAATCAATCTGGCGCTGGCATTGGGAAAGAACCTTATTCTGACGCCGGGAATTTATCCGCTTAGTGAGCCCATTCGCGTGATCCGTCCTCGGACGATCGTACTTGGACTTGGGTACGCGACCCTGGTGCCGCAGAACGGGACAGCGGCGATCACCGTCGCCGAAGCGGAGGGCGTGCAGGTGGCGGGAATCATCATTGATGCCGGTCCTCTTACGTCCCCTGTACTCTTCCGGGTCGGAGAAAGGCACGACTGGGATTCCCGATCGTGGGAGCGGGGGCGGTTTGAACACCCCGATGACGACCCCGCCTCGATCAACGATGTCTTTTTCCGGATTGGTGGGGCGACACCGGGCAGTGCGGTTACGAGCCTCGAAATTGATAGCGACAACGTTATCCTCGACAACATCTGGGCATGGCGCGCAGACCATGGCAATGGCGTTGGGTGGACCCAAAATACTGCTGCGCACGGCCTGATCGTGAACGGCGATGACGTGACCGCGCTCGGTTTAGCAGTCGAGCACTATCAGGAAGAGCAGGTGGTGTGGAACGGTAACGGCGGCGAGACAATTTTCTATCAGAGCGAGTTGCCCTACGATGTGCCGAGTCAAAGTGCATGGATGGACGGCAGCGCCAACGGGTATCCGTCCTATGCGGTGTCGAACTCGGTCTCAAGTCATTCAGCTTATGGCCTGGGTGTGTACTCATACTTCAACAAGGGAGTGAACATCCTTGAGGACAGCGCGATCATCGTGCCAAGCGCGGCCGGAGTCACGATTCACGATGCGGTGACGGTAAAGCTGAATGGGAGCGGAGAGATCGTACACATTGTGAACAATACGGGTACGGCGGCGACTGTGAATGGACAGGCGCAGTATCTGGTGACTTATCCGTAATTGAGAGCGGAAGTTCCGAATCCTCGATTATCGAAGCTGGACACGGCCTTATTCTGAAAGCTTTAGAATTGGGATGCGAAAAACAACCTGCTCTGATCGATAGACAGCGGCAGGGACATTCGAAGACAATGGGAGGACTTGTGATAACAAGAGGGATTTTCGGCGTTTCGTCGGCCAGGATTGCGCGTTTGGTACTTGGTCTTTTGCTGCTGCTTCTGGTGGGGGCGGTGCAGCGGCAGACCTGGGCACAGTCTGCGAGTTCGATGAATCTTCAGGCGCCTCCTCGACCGCAGGGCCAGAACCCTAACGGGATGCATATCTATATTTGGGTAGGCCTCAAATCACATCTTCCGGGTCAGCACGATTATCCACAGTTTCTTGCCGACTGGAGCAAGCTTCTGACAGAGCATGGAGCGGTCGTCGACGGTGCTTTGCACCCTCCCAGCAGTAAGGATCTCGAGCATACCGACGTGGTTGTAATTTATAAAGGCGATGCAGGCTATCTGATCGAGAGCGAAAAGGCTACGCTCGAGGCGTTCGTCAAGCGCGGCGGCGGTCTGGTTAACCTGCACGATTCTTTGTGCGGTCCGGATCCGGCATACGCGGCAACGCTGCTGGGCGGCGCAAAGAAGCACGGCGAGGTGAACTACACGTTGGATGCGCCCATCCATTACTCCGTTGTCGAGCGATCGGATCCCATCATGAAAGAAATGTCGGATATCACGATTCTCGACGAAGCTTTTTACAATCTGACGTGGGCGACAAATCCTGCCGTTCATGTGCTGGCAACTACGAGCATCCCGGCAACCCACAGCGCTGGCAGTCACAAAGGAGAAGTGGTGCCGCAGATCTGGACTTACGAACACACGCTGGCCGGTGGTCAGCCTGCTCGAGCGTTCGTTTGGATGCAGGGGCACATCTACGCGAATTTTGCCAATTACCAGGTACAGCGGATGTTACTGCGCGGGATTGCGTGGGCGGGCAATAAGCCGGTGGATGAGCTGGTGGATTACGTGGCCCCTCCCCGCCCGGTGAATCCCGGCAGGTGATTCTGGTCGACGGCTGTTTAAGACGCGAGTTACTCGATGGCCCGCAGCCAGAGGGTCTGGCATACGCTAGTAACGCGGAATGCAGGGCGAAGGACCGTTGATCGGCTGCTGCGGGTGGAGCGAGGGCAGAGGAAAGTACTTTGGCGATTTCGAAGCGGTTGAATTGCAGAGCACTTTCTACGAACCGCCTCGGGCTGCGCTCGCTGCCAAGTGGCGGAGTCAAGCTCCTGACACATTCCAGTTCTGTTTGAAGGCGTGGCAGCTGATCACTCATACACCTTCAAGCCCGACTTACCGCAAGTTGAAATCAAAGCTGGGCGCTGCGGAACACGACCTGGTTGGGGGGTTCCGACCTACGGAACAGGTGAATCTAGCTTGGGAGCGCACGGCGCAGATTGCCGAGGCAGTCAAGGCTCGAGTGATTTTGTTTCAATGCCCAGCATCATTTCGTCCGGAAGCACGTAACATCCGGAATTTGCAACGCTTCTTTTCCGAGATCGACAGGCAAGGGTTCAAGCTCGCCTGGGAACCGCGAGGCGAGTGGCCGGTTGATCTGGTTGCGAAGGTCTGCGAGGAACTGAATCTGCTTCGCTGCATTGATCCCTTCGAGACTGATGCTGTGGAAGCGCCCGCACCATACTGGCGTCTCCACGGGAAAAGCGGCTATTCGTATCGGTACTCGGATGACGATCTGGAGGAGCTTTGGAGGACTTTGCAGAAATGTATTTCGATGACTGGCGGGGCTGGATATGTCTTCTTCAACAATATCTGGATGAGGAAGGATGCGCTGCGATTTCAGCAGTTGGTCCGAAGCAGGTTGGGAGACATTGCACTTACTTAAATTGGTATCCGGGCTTGAGTTCGCAGCGGTAGATTTGCGTGCGGTCGGGCTGTGCCTTGTAGGTGCAGACACCCCAGGAAACGATGAGATCGGGGCCGAAAGGAAACACGATGTCGGCGCCGTTGAGGTCGGCTTCGAGGCTGGGGCCTTCGGCAGTCGGCGGCAGGGTGAAGGTCAAAGTAGTGCCGAAGTGAATGGGATACGACTGACGCACCATTTCGGTGACCTTGGTTTGACTAACTTCGGCCTCCACCAGGAAGGTGACGGTATCGGACCAGTTGCGGACGGAAACGGATAGGGTACGGCCGTTATTGCTGAGGTGCTGGCCTTCAACCCTGGCAAACGGGCAGGGGCCTGCCATGCAAGAGAGGCGCGGATCGACGAACTGATTCCCTTCTCCGGCATCGAAGCTGGCAGCGCCGATGGTCGCCCGCCATTTGCCATCGGGCGAACAGGGAGGCTTGTCGCCGCATGGAATGTTACCGGTATTCGGAGCTTCGAAGGACTGAGCGAGACTGCCGATGTTGTTGCTGGTGGTGGCCTTGACAGAGTAGCGGACGCGGAGGTTGGAGAGGCTTTGATCGGGAACATTGTGGATGGCCGCCACGGCGCCACGGGACAAGGGCGTCAAGCGCGCGATAAACAGCGTCTTATTGACGGTAGCGGGCATTTCGAGAGGCTGGTGATCGGGGCTCTCAAAGCGCAGAGTCAAAGTTCGGCCTAGATTCCAGGAGGGCGGAAGCGTGAGGTTGAAGAGGCCGGTGGAATCGCAATGAGTTTGCGCAACGGGTTCGTTTTCGAGGGCGGTAACCGTGGCGTTTGCAATGGGAGCTTGCTTGCGGGGATCGGGATCAGCAGTGAGGACGGCGCCCGTCAGGATTTGAGAGCGGCCGAGTGAGGGATGCCGGACTGCATATACGAAAACGCCGAACAGAAAGGCGACGACAAGTCCGATGGCCAGGGAAGCTGCGATGCGTTTTCCGTTCATTCCTTCTCATTTGCATTTTATTCTCGGGTTCGAGCCGCGCCGGCTTGAGCCGGTTGAAAGGCGAATGAATTTACTACCATCTCATCGCCCCGGCCATTGACGGGGGGTTGACCGTTCAATAGCCACAGGTTGATGTGGACGCGCTCCTGGCCGGACGGTGGAATGTAGTCGCCCGTGTACGTCCACTGATAAATAAGCTGGCCGGCGGACGGAGCGCTCGCCCATCCATTCCAGGCTTTAAAAGTCACGTGGTCGGAAGCCCATTGCATTTGCGTCGTGAACTGCGCAGTTGATGGCTGTGAGTATCGGACAAGATTTCCTGGCACGGTGTAAGGCTGTGCAACGAATTGCGCATTATAGGGACTTGGAATGAGGCCACCTGCACCGCTGTATTCGTTGTCTAATTCCTGATTAGGGTCGACGTAGATAAACAGGGGAGCAGCCACTGTGTTCTGATCCAGCTGGTCAAGATGCGAGCTGACCTGGACCGTGTAGGTGCCGTAGCCCAGCGATCTTGTCAGATAAATTTCGCCGCACTGCCACAAACCGTCGATCTCGGTGATTTTCAAATGCAGGCCGTCGGCCGCTACATTGACAACAGATGAATTGTTGGACCAGAAGTTGGAGCCAGGAGCGAACTGGTCACCCGAGACATTGCCGCTCACTTTGATGCCCCAGGTGTAACCGCTGAAATCCAGGCTGACCGGTCCCTGAGGATATATGGTATAGGCCAGAACGCCCGAATCAAGGGCCGGGTTGGTGATCTCCGTCGCTGGAGGTGTGTAAGTGGCCGGATTTACGAGCAACACGACGAGACTACTCCAAGCATTGGTGGAACTCGTCCATGACCCGTCGGCGGAGATGTTCGCGAAGGGCGCACTTATCAAAGGTTGCACGTACCATTGATTCGTAAGTGCATAAACGACGACCTTAGTAGTATTTGGGTCAACGTTGTAAGCATGTCCGGACAGCCGACTGGCTCCGGCGCTCGGAGAGTCCAGCGTCACTGTTGGCTGTGGTCCGGAACTAGCACCCGCGTCTACGGAAACTAATTGCCAGTTTTGATTCGCGCCACCCAGGTAATCCCATTGCTGGAGCAGGCCGCCACTGTAGAGAGAACGTCCGGTCATGTCCAGCACCTTTCCGCTATTCGCGTTGCTGATCTCGTAGTAGCCGCCGTTAACCGGAGTGAACTCCCATTGCTGGGTGGGGGCAGCCAGGTAGTCGTTCTGCTCAATGAGCGCGCCGTTTGCACTGGATGAATTAGTCACATCCATCACCTTGCTCGTCAGGTTATTCATGAGTGCATAGTGCCCGTTACTAACCAGGACCAGTTGCCATTGCTGTTGCTGATATCCGTTAGAGACCCATTGCTGGATATTCGTGCCGTCAGCAGTCGCGCCATCGACAACGTCTAAAACCAGCGTGCTATTTTGGTTGACAAGGTTGTAGTAAGTCACGGGCGTAATTAGCCATTGCTGATTACTCGTTCCTTCGTAGGGCCATTGTTGAATATTTGTACCAGCAGTCGTGGAATAGTTTATGTCGTCTAGAACGTAGCCGCTTTGACGGTTCACAATTTTGTAGTTCGTTGCGTCTACTGAGACAAGCTGCCATTGTTGGTTCTCTCCTCCCAGGTAGTCCCATTGTTGGATAAGCGCGCCCCCGTTTGTCGACCGGCCTACCACATCCAGAACCTTGCCGCTATTGCGGTTCATGATCGCTAGGTATCCGCCGCCAACCGGAACAAACTGCCACTGCTGCTGCCGGTATCCATTCGAAGCCGACTGGTAAATGAGCGCCCCGTTCGAATCGGATCCGTTCTGCACGTCCAGCACATAGGAACTTAGGCTGTTCGTAAGGTTATACGACAAGACCGGCACCATCACCCACAGTTGCTGTGGATTACCCAGATAAGTCCATTGCTGAACGGCTGCGCCATTTGTAGTTGATCCATCACGTACGTCCAACGACAGCCCGCTGTTGCGATTGGTGATGGCGTAATGAACATCGTCAATAAGAAGCAGCTGCCACTGTTGATTCGTAGCGCCCAGGTAATCCCATTGTTGGACGAGCGTTCCTCCTGTCCTGGACCCTCCGATAACGTCCAGCACCTTACCGGTGAGTGCATTCTGTATTTCGTAGAATCCGTCACCAGTCTGAATGAAGTGCCATTGTTGCTGCTCATAGCCGGAAAGTGCGTTCTGCTGAATCAATGTTCCGTTCGATGTCGGCCCTTCGGGCACTTCGAGCACCTTACCGGTGGGCATGCTCACAATTTCGTATGACCCGCTCAGTATTCCCGGGTCGGCAGCCGGCGCCGCCGGAGTAGGGACGGCCCAAATTACCAATGTTGCCGCTGCCAACAGGACAAGGCTTTCACGGCGCTGCTGATATGCCATGAGGACATCCCCAATCGTGCTCAAAATGCTATCAGATTTTGGCGTGTGGCTGGCGGGAAAGCTACCGCGGCTCAGCCTCCGGGATTGGGGGCTGGTGGGCGTCATAGTATGGAATTGAAGTGCAAAGTACCACCGCCGGCGAGTCCGGAATCCATGAACGCGACCTGAATTCCTTATCTCTGCTGACCGTCGTTGTCGTCCTGGGCACCGTCACAATGACTTTCGGAGCTATGATCGCGGTGTTTTTCGTGCGCTCGCTTGCCCCGCGCTTTTGGGGGCACCTGGAGTTGCCTGGGATCCTTTGGGTAACAACCGTCATCCTGCTCGCCAGCAGCTTCACTTTTGAGCAGGCACGCCGCCGTCTCAAGGCCGATGATCAGGTTGGATTTTTTCGCCTGATGTGCTGGACGACAGGACTAGGCGTTGTTTTTCTTCTCGGTCAGATCGCGGCCTGGATTGAGATGCTGCACTCGGGGCTCGTTTTAGCGAACAATCCGCATTCCTGGTTTGTATTTCTGTTCAGCGGTCTTCATGGACTGCACATTGTTCTAGGGATTGCTGGCCTTGCTTACCTTGTACTGCGCACGCGCGAGCCTGCCGGGGGACCGAAGTACCGCATGAAAACCCGCGTGGTCGCAAACGCAGTCTCAATTTTCTGGCATTATCTAGATTTCTTGTGGGTGCTGATGTTTGTGCTGCTGCTGGTTTGGCGACCGTGACCTAAGAGGATGTTAGAACCGGTGACACAGTCACCACATATTCAAAAAATCGCCTAGCTGCCGCGGGTCGCGATCCATTTCTTTACTACGCCGATCAATTGTTCCGCCTGAAAGGGTTTCGACAGGTAGTCATTCATACCTGCCTTGAGGCATCGCTCGCGTTCGCCTACCAAGGCATTCGCCGTAACCGCCACAATCACAGGCTGCGGCCCATCCAACTGCCGAATCTGCCGGCTTGCTTCGAAACCGTCCATGATCGGCATCTGGCAATCCATCAGGATCAGATCGTAAGGCTCGGCACGCTGCGCGGCGAGCGCTTCGCTGCCGTCCTCTACGAGATCGATAACGAACCCCGCACGCTGCAGGATGAGTTTGCCGACCTTCTGGTTGATCGGATTATCTTCTGCCATCAAGATGCGCGGAGCTTTCCCCGGGGCAGATTCGTCAGGCATGCTTGTAGATAAAGCGAAAACACGTTGTAAAGCTAAACGGCATTCTCGGACCGAAAGAATAGATTAAGCTCATATGTTAGCGGAAAGAAGAGAAATCTAATATGATTTCTTACTGGTACAGCTGTTCACTGAGCAACCCGAAGCACGTTCCTTTTAGCATAAATGAAACGGATTCAGCGCTTTGTTAGCTCGTCGCGCTCAACTTTGCCGTCGCGTATGTGAATAATCCGGTGTGCGTGGGAAGCAATGTCAGGCTCGTGAGTCACCAAGATGATGGTATTGCCTTCCTGGTACAGGCGTTCGAACAGCGCCATAATCTCATCGCCCGTTTTGGAATCGAGAGCGCCGGTTGGTTCGTCCGCGAGTAAGATGGAGGGCCGGTTCACGAGCGCCCGGGCGATAGCTACGCGTTGCCGCTGACCTCCCGACAGCTCGTTCGGCTTGTGGTGCATGCGTTTTTCGAGGTCGACGGCTGCCAGCGCCCCCTTGGCCCGGGTGAGCCGCTCCTGGGAAGGTATACCGGCGTAAATCAGAGGCAATTCCACGTTATGCAGAGCAGAGGCACGCGCCAGAAGATTGAATGTCTGAAAAACGAACCCGATTTCTTTATTTCGAATTCTGGCAAGCTCGTCGTCTTCCATGTCGCTGGCGAGTTTGCCATTCAGGTAATAAAGGCCCTTGGTCGGGGTATCGAGACAGCCGATCAGATTCATCAAAGTGGATTTTCCTGAGCCGGAAGGGCCCATGATGGCCACGTACTCACCGCGCCGGATCTCGATATCCACACCGGAAACAGCGTGGATCTCCTGGTCGCCCATGATGTAGGTTTTCCAGAGATCGTACGTTCTGATGACGATCCCCTCGCCTCTGAGCTGCTCTCCCCGGAGCTCTCTCTGCTCGGCTGTGAGATCCTGAACGGCTGTCGAGATTCCTGCCATGCTATCGATCGGTAAAATTAGCCTGCGACCGGTGCCGGAGCAGGCGCTTTGTTATCCACTTTCACTTTAGCTTCGTTTCGAATGGTGCGGATCACCTGATAGCTGCCGGTTATGATCTGGTCGCCATCGTGCAAACCGCTGAGGACCTCAATGTCCGTAGCGCCCGTAATGCCCGTTTTGATCTCGCGAAACTCCGCTTTTCCGTTGTTAACGACGAAAACGCCTTGCAACTCCTCACGGGCCGCTTTTTGTGCGATGGGACTGAGATTCTGAACTGGCCGCTTGCCCGGTTTCTGATCCTCCAACTGCCCCTTCTGCCGGATTGTCAACGCCTGAATCGGAACCGCCAGCGTGTGCGAGCGAGTCGCGGTGACAATCTTGGCGGTGCATGACAGCCCGGGACGCACCATCTCTTCGGGAATGTCAAGAGCTACTACGACTTTGAAATCTTTTGCTTCCTGGCTGGAGGTCGTACTTTGCGACGCCGCAACGCCGGTGGAGCGTACAATTGCCGTGTCGCCGATCTCGATGACCTTGCCCTTAAATGTACGGTTGGGGATCGCATCGATTGTTACGTCTGCGGGCTGATCGAGTTTGACGCTGACGATGTCGGTTTCATCGACGTTCACCTCAGCCGTGATGATCGACATATCGGCGATAGTCATGATGGTGGAAGCAGCCGAGTTCTGTATACCCGGAACCACCGTTTCGCCGACGCGTACCGGAAGATTTGTGATGACTCCATCGAGGGGCGCCACCGCTTCATACTGTGAAAGCACGTCGCGCGAACGCGAGACCATCGCCTGAGCCTGAGCGACTTTCTTTTGTGAAGAAGCAAGCTGTGCAGCCGCCTGAGCCTTCTGCGCCTGAGCCTGAGAAACCTTGCGCTCAGAGGCGGCTAACGTGGAGAGCGCGAGATCATAGAGGGCTTTCTTCGCCTCATAATCCTGCGGAGCTACTAGCTTTGAGTCGTAAAGCTCCTTACTCCGGTTGAGGTCGACTTTCTTCTGCTCCAGATCGGCGCGGTCATGGTCCACCTGCGCCTCAGCGACTGCGATATTATCCTCGGACGATTTGACGGCCGCCTCCGTAGCTGCGGAATCCGCCAGCGCGGCATTCAGCGCAGCATTCTGCGCATTCAGATCTGCCGACGGCTGAACGTTTGCGAGCCTCGCGAGAACCTGCCCTTTCCGCACCCGGTCGCCTTCTTTAACAAGGATCTGGGTGATGGGTGCAGCGCCTTGCGTGTTGGCGCCGATATTAATGTAATTCCGAGGCTTCACCTCACCGGAGGCTGTAACCACGGAGGTGAGGTCCATCCGCATCACTTTGCCGGTTTGAACGATCACTACCCCGCGCTCATTGATTTTGATGCTTGCGAATACCGCTCCTGCGATCAACACCAGCAGACCGGCCAGGATTAGTACCTTCCACTTATTCTTCAAATCTGCGCACTCTCCGCTCTAGTCAGGACGGAAACATTGATCCCCGTGTTCCCGCGTTTGGAAGTTTTTACTGAATGTAGCATGAGGGACAGAAGATGCAGGTCCATCATAAATTAGACGTAAATGCGTTTCACGCGTGCATGGATACCGCAGAGAACGCCGTAGGAGATGGTGCCTGCGGTTCTTGCAATCTGCTGGGCATCGATGGAGACATTGCCTTCGCGCCCGAGGAGAGTAACGGGGTCGCCGACCTTCGTTTCCGGTGCGTGGCTTACGTCGATCACTGTCAAGTCCATCGAGACCGCGCCGAGCATGGGGGCGAGTTTGCCCTTTACGATCACGCTCCCGCGATTTGAGAGCCGGTGCGGGATACCGTCGGCATAGCCTGCCGCGAGTACCGCCACGCGCATGGGTCTGGAAGCTTTGAACATTCCGCCGTATCCGATCAAAGACCCGGCCGGGATATCTTTCACTGAGAGCACGGATGCCCGCCAGGTGAGGGCTGGTTTTACATCCAAAATTCTGCCGGGCGCGTGTCCGCGGGCGGGAGATACGTAGCCGTAAATGGCGTGACCCGGACGAATCATCCGGCCCCAGGCGGCACGACGTGCGTAGGCAACCGGAATGGTGCTGGACAGATGCAGCAGGGCGGGTTGAATGCCCGCCTCTGCCAGACTCGCTGCTGTGTTCTCAAACAGCTCGAGTTGATCAGCGGTTTGGGGACTACCATAATCAGCTGCCGATGCGAAGTGTGTCATCAACCCTTCGAGTTCGACGTACTTCGCGTCGAGGATAGCCTGACCCACAGTTGCTGCGTCGGCACGTACACCCAAGCGCCCCATGCCGGAATCGATTTTCAAGTGATATTTGATCCGCTGCCCTTTGTTGGCCGCCAAGCGGTTCAGGTCTGCGAGATCGGCGAAGGAGTGAATCACCGGCGTCAGATTCGACGCGAACATCACCTCGCGCGTGAACGGCAGAAAATCGGCCATCACCAGGATGCGCGTGGCAATCCCCGCATCACGCAAGGCGACACCCTCTTCGGTGTTGCTGACTGCAAGCCAATTTGCGCCTTCACGCTCCAGCGTACGTGAGACTTCTACGGCGCCGTGCCGGTAAGCATCGGCTTTAACAACCGGCATCACCTCGACATCCGGTCCGACGACGTGGCGGATGGCTTGAAAGTTGGCAGCGATCTGGGACCGTGAAACCTCAACCCAAGACCGGTACGGGTGAGGCCGGGGCTCATCGGGAATGGCCGCACTCATGTGCGGCGACTCAGGCGCCGTAACAGTGCTTCGTACTGATCGGTTACAGTTCTCCAACTGTAAAGCTCTTCCACTCTTTTCATCGCACGCCGGCCCCAAGCTTCCCGCTCGTCCGCGTGCACGTTCAGCGCCCACTCTAATTTCTCCCGAAGATCAGTTCCGAACGGAACGGCCGCGTCACCTGCCACCTCCTCGCTTTCTGGAGTCCGGAGATAGAGCACAAGAGCTCCGCGGCCCATTGCTTCAATTAAGGCAGGGTGCGTGCCGCCTACCTCTGTCGCCTGGACGTATACAGAACAGTGCGACTGCAATTGATGATAGCCATCGCCGTAAATCGCGCCGGGAAACAGGATCCGCCCGTCATGCGTATCCTTTACGCGTGCGATGTAATCAGCGGCATAAGGCGCATCACCAACAAGAACAAGTTTCTGACAGGTCTGGATTTTCTCGAAGGCCTGACGAACGGCGAGGGCATTATTTTCGGGTTCCAAGCGGCTGACGTAGAGAACATATCCTCCCGGGCGCAGCCCAAGGGAGTCCAGGCAGTCCCGGGCTGCGACTTTGCCGATTTCAGCGCCGTACGGGATAAAGGAGGAATCCTTTCGATAGCGTTCGAGATAGTACTCTCGGATCTTCTCTGCGTCGGTTACGACGGCACTCGGGCACCACGTCGCCAGCCACTCCGACATTTGATACCAGGCTTTGGCAAGGTGGTTCCACTTCTTGCGATGGCGTTCGAGGCCGTCCACGTTGAGGGCGGTCGGCATCAGAAGTAGGCGCGGGATCAAGGTGAATATCGCGTTGGCGGCGTTGCAATAGAGGACAGCGTCGAAGCGGCGCAGGAGCAAATCGGCTGTGGACAGAGCAGTATGCGCAATCGTGTCGAAATATTTGTGACGGGCGGTTGGAAGATAACGAAGCCGGACCCCTCGGTATAGAAGTTCCGGGCGCCGCTGCCGGCAGTAGACGGTCACGTCGTGCCCGCGTTCGGCCAGTCGGACCGAAATCTCCTCGGCGAATGTCTCGAAACCGCCGTAACTTGCTGGAATGCCGCGGGTTCCGAGCAGGGCAATGCGCATCAACGCTTTGCTTCCGGCAAGGGTTCAAACCAGTGCAACATGTAGGTTTCCGTCGCGCGGCGGCGCTGCATAATGGCCCGGCGCTTGGAAAAAGTGCGACGGAAGAGTTTCAGGACGGTGACAAAGGCCGGCAGAGAGCTCCACTCGCGCAGCAGACAGCCGGCAATTACGAGCGCGTCCCGGGTAGTGATCGATACGAAGTGACGGAAATACAGCCGGAGTGTCACGTTCTTGATTCGCATCAGGAAGCGGTTCTTCACTGAATGCATGTTTACGGTTGCGGTAACCGAGCGCCGGTCGTCCGGCAGAACACTCCGAACGTGATAAGCAACGGCATCCGGAACATACATGCACTTCCACCCGAGTAACTGGGCCCGCCAGGCCACATCGGCGTCTTCGCGGTAAGCGAAGAAATCGTTATCGAAGAACTCGCCGCCGATCGAGACATCTTCTATCATTTTGCGCCGGTACAGACCGGCAGCTCCGGTCACTCCGAACACATACTCCGGACGATCATAACGGCCGTCATCGAGTTCGCGGCTGCCGCGGTCGAAGTGTCTCAGAGTGGGTGTGAAGTAGATCCCTGTGGAATCGAGTATGCGCCTTTCAGCAATTTCGAAGTCCGGCTGCATCGCGATTAGTTTCCCTGAGATGCTGCCAGCCGAACCATCGGATGACACGGCGCGAATCGCTGTGGAGAGAAAAGTGGCGGTCAGACGCACGTCGGGGTTCAGAGTCAAAATCCAGGCGCCTTTGGATAACCCGATCGCTTGGTTCTGGCCTCCCGCAAAACCCCGATTTTCTCGATTCAGCACGATTCGGATGCGGGATTGATCGACTGAGCGCAGGATGGCTGGGGTTTGGTCGTCCGAGGCGTTGTCGATCACGATAATTTCGATGGGCTGATAATCCTGCTCGAAGACGTATTGCAAACAACGCTGAATGAAGCGGGCGCTGTTGAAGGTCACGATGGTGACCGATACCAGGGGATTCAACCCGTCCTCACCAGGCTGAAGTACAGGCGCCAATAAGGATCAAAACCCACCTGCCGCTGCAAAGCGTGAATCTCGCGCTCGCTCTTTGAAAAGGTTGTTTGGACGTCGCTTTGACGGCCTTTTGAGGCGTTTTTGCGAAACGAACTCCAGAGGCGGATTCCAGCCCATTTTCCACGGAGGGCCGCGATGAGATTGTGTTGCCGCGCGGCTGCGAGCAAGGCCAAGAACTGGCCCACGAGAACCGGCCAGGCGAAGCGAAGCAAAGTCCCTGATGTGTAGTACTTAGCGAGAATCAAAACCTGGTTTCGAGCGGTGAGGAAGTAGACCCGGTAACTGCTCTTGCCCAGGGTGGTTTTGCTCATATGCGTCGCGACTGCGGCAGGTTCGTAGACACCTTCGAGTCCCGCGAGCGCACAGCGGACGCCGAACTCTACATCTTCGTAATAGGATTCGAACGCCGTTTCGAGCAGCCCGATCCGGTCAAAAATGTCTCGCCGGAAGAGGGCCGCCGTCATAGGTGCGAAGTGGATGGTCCGTTTTGTAGACCAGACACCGCCATCCGGCTTGCCGTAGCCACAGCGCCAGGCGTAGGCAGCGCGGGAAATCAGGTCCCAGCTACCGTCGATTTGATTGGAGCCATTTGGCCTGAGGAGCTTGCCGACTGCGAATGCCGCGCCGTCTTGTTCGGCTGTACGGGCTAAGACTTCCAGCCAGTCAGGCGCGAGGACGACATCATTGTTCAAGACCAAAACCCAGTCGGCCTGCGAGCGGGCGATTCCCTCGTTCACGGCGACTGCAAAGCCCCGATTTTCGGGAAAAGAAACGAGATCGACGCCGTGCTTGCGGGCTACTGCGGAGCTCTCGTCTTTGCTGCCGTTATCCACCACTACCACCTGGTCGGGCGGCCGTGTCTGGGACTTGAGATTGGCGAGTATGGAGCGGAGCAGATCCGCTCGGTTCCAAGTGGGGATAATCGCCGAAACCTTCATGGAGCGAACATCTACACCACCGCGTTACGGGCGATCGTCTCCTTGTAGAAATGCGCACTCATCTTTGGATATCGCTTCTGGGTCTTGAAGTCGACGTAATGGATGCCAAAGCGCAGGCTGTATCCGTCGGCCCACTCGAAATTATCCAGGAGACTCCAGAGGAAGTAGCCTCGCACCGGCCAGCCTTCTGTGACGGCTCTCTGCAGCTTGGTCAGATAATTCCGGAGGTACATGATGCGATCGGTATCGTAAACATGGCCGTCCGGAGTGAGAACGTCGGCCGAAGAGCAGCCGTTCTCAGTAATGTAGATCTCCTTCACCTTCCAGATCTCGCCTGCATGTCGTGGAGCCCAGTAGAGTGCCTCAGGGCCGATATCGAGCCACGGCGACGCCATGTGAGGATACGAAGACGGTTTCTTCACGACCGCAAAACCCTTGGGTGAATCTGCGGCCATGACGTAAGTCGGAGTGTAGACGTTTATTCCGACAAAATCGAGCGGGCTGGAGATGATTTTCAAATCTTCAGGCGTGAACGTGGGAGCGTTGGCGCCTTGCTCCTGCAGATACTCCTCGATGTACTTGCCTTCCATGATCACGGTCATGTACATGGCATTTAAAACTCGGGTGGCCTGGGAACTCGCTTTGATGTGCGGCTCGGCTTCAATTGCGGGCACCGCGATAACGAAGTTCTCAGCCAAACCGACCTTCGTTCCTGGCTGGGCCTGGGCGCGGATAGCCTGAACAGCCAGCCCGTGCGCGAGAACGGCATTGTGACGGGTCTGGTTCAGTTGTTTGGGGGAAAGCTTCAGGCCGGGCGCGAAGCGTCCGTCGCGATATCCAAGGTCAATAAATGACGAGAACTCGTTCATGGTGAAGAAGTTCTTCACGCGGTCAGAGAGCTGTTTGGCGAAGTATCCGGCGTATTCGGCGAAAGCTTTGGAGGTTTCGCTCGATTGCCAGCCGCCGAATCGATCCTGAAGAGCTTGCGGGAGGTCCCAATGGAACAGGGTGCAGTACGGCTGGATTCCATTTGCCAGCAAATCGTCAACCAGCTTCTTGTAGAAATCGATCCCTTTCTCGTTCGGTTTGCCCGACCCGGTTGGAAAGACACGCGGCCACGAAGCAGAGAATCTATAAACCTTACAACCAAGGTTCTTGAGTAGCTGGACATCCTCCTTATAGAGGTGATAGTTGTCGTCGGCAACGTCCCCGGTCTGATTTTGGTATACCTTGCCGGGAATATGTGAAAAGGTGTCCCAGATAGACGGACCACGCCCGTCAGCCTTGGCTGCGCCCTCCACCTGGTAAGCCGCGGTTGCGCAGCCCCATAGAAAGCCTTCGGGAAAACGATAAAAATTCGGTTGCGGAGTGCCTTGGGCTTCGGCTGGCGATGGATGTAGAGCCGGGGCGAGCGACAGAGCGGTAGAGCTAAGAGCCGCAGCACCGGCCTTCCCGAAGGAACGTCTGGAAATGATCTTCGACATGGAGTTTCTAAAGGGAGACAGAAAGGTCTATCGTACCGTTCCGGGTTTCGTCATTTTGCCTGATGAGATAACGGTTTCGCCGAGATAAATCCTAGGATCCGGGCACCGTATGAGTGTTCATGGGTCTTTCAGCAGTTTCCGCCGCGGATGAATCTCCGAAAGGCTGGCTTGGATGGAGGGTTCTCCGGCTTCTTACGCATCACCGGCGCACTGTGGCCGGACTAGCTGCGCTGATCGGCGTGGCGTCCGCCCTTGACATTGCCGTTCCATTCTTTACCCGCAATGTAATTGACGGCATTCTGAAAGCTGTGTCTACGCGAAGCGCGGGCGCAGTTCAGACCTTGCTGGTTTCTGCCGCCGCCATTTTCGGCCTAACCGCGTGCACACGAATACTGCGCTCGATCTACAGCTATCGACTGTTCCTGACGGGTGCGCAATGTGAAGACAAAATTAAGAACGAGGCGTTTGCAAATTTTCTACGTCTGGATACCGAGTATCACAACGGCGTGAATACGGGAGAGGTGATCGGCTCGCTCGACCGGGGAGGCACGGCGGTGTTCGTGGTTCTGGCGGAAATCTTCGGGCAGAATCTTCTTCCGCCACTGCTCATTCTTTTCGGAGTGCTGATTACACTAGCTGCCAAGAATATCTTGATCGCCGCCATCGTGTTTTTGCCGCTGCCGGCGTATGTTTTTGCAATCGGAAGACTGTCGAGCCGTATGCAGAAACTCGAAAGCCAGGTGAGCCAGGCATTCGAGAACGTTTCGAAAGAGTCATATGACATTGCGAGCAACGTCCGGCTGGTAAAGAAATTCTGCCAGGAAAAGCGGGAGGCCCTGACCCAACTGGGCCTGCTTGGAGTGGCGCGCGAAAAACAGTTTCGGGGCGAACGGGTTTGGGCGCTGATCGAAAACGTGCAGAGCTTCATTTCAACTGCCGGTCGAGTTGGCGTAATTACATTTGGCGGTTACCTTGTACTTACCGGCAAATGTTCGGTCGGTGAATACGTTCTGTATATCGCGTTGCAGGACATGGTTTACGGACCAATTTCGCAGCTATCAATCATTCTGCCTAAGCTACGGCGCAACCTGTCACGGGCGGAGCGATTGTTCGAGATCCTCGATGAGAGGCCTGCGGTGCGAGATTCGGAAACCGCGAAGCATCTGCCAAATGCAGAGCACGAGATAGAATTTCGCAACGTCGGCTTTTCGTACAACGGCAGTGAAGACTGGACGCTTCGGAATGTGAGTTTCAGAGTGCCCTCAGGCTCGACAGTTGCGCTTATCGGGCCGAGCGGCTCCGGCAAAAGCACGCTGATGAATCTGTTGCAACGACTGTACGATCCGCAAGCCGGGAGCATCTCCATCGGAGGGTGCGATCTGCGAACCTTGACACAGGAGAGCTTGCGGGAGCAGATTGCCGTGGTACCGCAGGAAGTGGACCTGTTTTCGCGATCCGTCCTGGAGAACATCGGCTACGGCAGCGACCTGTCGCGTCAAGAGTTGGAGCGAGCGGCGCGTATGGCACAGGCTCACGAATTCATTACGAACTGCAGCGACGAATACGATACGCAAGTGGGCGAACGGGGGCTCAGGCTTTCGGGCGGCGAGCGTCAGCGGTTAGGTATCGCGCGGGCAATCGGGCGAGACCCGAAGATTTTGATTCTGGACGAA
Source organism: uncultured Acidobacteriaceae bacterium (assembly GCA_963771495.1). Classification (GTDB taxonomy): domain Bacteria; phylum Acidobacteriota; class Terriglobia; order Bryobacterales; family Bryobacteraceae; genus Bog-105. The sequence goes on from CAVYTR010000001.1 coordinate 69,283, forward strand.
GCAACCAGCGCCCTGGACAACGAAAGCGAACGGCTGATTCAGCTTGCGCTGGAGAAGCTCGCGAGGAACCGAACCTGCTTCATCATTGCGCACCGGCTTTCGACAGTTCGAAAGGCGGATATCGTGGTGGTATTCGCTCACGGCACTGTGGAAGCGGTGGGAACGCATGATGAGCTTTGGCATACAAGCCCGACTTACCGCAAGCTGCATCAATTGCACGTGGCGGACATTCCGAAACGAACTGTGCCGGCGCACGTTGACGAGGAAGAACAAGTTCTAATGCCCGCGGTTTAGGATTCAGTAAGCGCGGGGTAAGTAATCCGTAGCTGGTCGACGCGGGCCCAGGGTGTCAGCCGATGAGGACGGGAAGCGGTTGCAGTGAAAATGTCCTCGACCTCGATGCCGCGTATCAGCAGGGCATCACCAACTAAGGATCGGTGGCAGCGCCAGGGTACTGCCTCGGCGCAAACAATGACGGTCGTCTTGGAACAACCGAGGCGAATTAGTTCTTCGAGCGCTTCTTCAAACTGTGCGGTTTGCATGTAGTCCGCATAGCCGCGAAAGGAAGCGTTCTTCCAAGCCGTATTGATAGAGTCCTTACGCGCGTGCCGCAATCCTCCGAGATCACGCAGGTGGACATAAGCGATCCCCGAGCAGTCCAGCCAGAGTGAGAACTGGTCTTTATTGAATTGAGGATTCTTTCTCGATTGAGGAACGGTGCGGATATCTGCCACCATCTCGATCGAGAAAGCGCTGAGCACGGATAAGAACTCGGCCTCCGATCGGGTAGAGTGCCCAAGAGTGTAGATCGCCGGCATCTGTCGTCCCTCAGGAGCGAGTGCAACTGAATCCGAGATGTTCGGAGGTTCGAACTTGTTTCCGAACCCATTTGCGAACATCAGGGGCATGTCTGGTTCCGGTACTTCGAGACGCGAGTTTCTGCAGGCGAGCGCGGCCGCCATGGCTGCTTCTCAGGCAAAAAGACAGGAGAGCGAGGGCGTGCTCAATCTGCCGTTTTCTCCAAAGGAGCCGCAGATTGGCATCATCGGTACGGGCGGCCGCGGGACAGTGCTGCTCGAAAATTTCCTGGCTGCCGATGTGAGCGTCAGAGCTTTGTGCGACGTCGTGCCGGAGGCGGCCCGGAACGCGCGATCGAAGGTCGTCGCAGCGGGACAGAAGGAGCCGGAGCTTTACACGAACGGTGACCACGCGTACGAAGCACTTCTCTCCCGGAACGATCTGGATCTTGCCGTGATTGCAACCCCGTGGAACTGGCACGCGACGATGGCGTTAACAGCAATGAACAGCGGCAAGCACGCGGCTGTGGAAGTACCGGCAGCCATAACTATCGACGATTGCTGGAAGCTTGTAGACACGTCCGAAAGAACACGCAAGCACTGCATAATGCTCGAGAACTGTTGCTATGGCGAGAACGAAACGTTGGTTCTGGGCATGGTTCACGCGGGAATCTTCGGCGAACTGTTGTATGGAGAGGCTGCCTACATTCATGATCTTCGGGAAATATTGTTTTCGAACCAAGGAGAGGGCTTATGGCGGCGGGAATTCCATACCGAACGAAATGGGAATCTGTATCCGACGCACGGGCTGGGTCCGGTGGCGAACTATATGGGAATTAATCGGGGCGACCGTTTCGACTACCTGGTATCCATGAGCACGCCGGCACGGGGCCTAGCAGCGTACCGCGAAGAACATGTGCCGCAAGGCGATCCTAAATGGAAAGAGAAGTATATTGCGGGCGATATGAATACTTCACTGATCAAGACTGCTAAAGGGCTGACGATTAACCTTCAGCACGATACATCGAACCCGCATCCGTACGACCGCCTAAATACGATTGCTGGCACGAACGGGGTGTTCAAGGATTATCCGCCTCGCATTTACCTGGACGGGCAAGCCGGAGGGGAAGCGTATGGGAGTATCGAGGCGTTCAAGGAGCGTTACCAACATCCGCTCTGGCGAAAGCAAGGGGAGATTGCACGAAAGCTTGGCGGCCACGGCGGCATGGACTTCATTATGGTTTACCGTTTGATGGAATGTATGCGCAAAGGACTTGCGCCGGACATGGACGTCTACGACGCGGTTGCCTGGTCTGCTCCGGGACCGCTCAGTGCGGCGTCGGTGCAAGGGGGCAGCGCACCCGTAAAGTTTCCAGACTTTACGCGGGGCCGATGGAATGTTCGTTCCGGTTCTCCGGTGGCGGAGATCAAAGAGTAGGACGAAAATGCTTGGTTTGAATGATCTGGAGATCGGGTGCGTGGTTCGAGCGGGTGTGAATCTTGCGGACGATTTGGGTGAAGCAAAGAGAATGGGCATACGGGGAGGGCAGATTGCATTTGATGGCGGACTATCGCTCGATGGACTTGCCTCGGCTTTGGACCGTGCCCTGACTGCACAACAATTTATCGCCGTGGCTGCCCGGGTGCGGTTTTCAGACGAGGATTACAGCAGCGTTCCCGAAATTGCGCGGACGGTGGGTTTGGTGCCTTCCAGGACGCGAAGTGAACGGATAGAGCGGCTGAAAAAGGTGTCGAGTTTGGCGCGCGAACTTGCCATCGATACAATCAGCTTTAAGATCGGCATTCTGCCGCTCAACAGGAACGAGCCTGTTTACCTGGAAATCCGTAACGAGTTGCTCGAATTATGCCGGTTTTGTCACCGAAATGGGCAATCATTAACAGTAGAAGCGGGTACTGAACCGCCTAAGGTTCTCGTGCGTCTGATTGAAGATGTCCATCACCCGGGCCTGAAGGTGAATTTCGATCCGGGAAATATGATCCGGTATGGGACCGGTGATGCGGTGGAAGCGCTAGACGTACTCGGCAAGCTTATCAATTGCGTGACTTGCAGCGACGGGGACTGGCCACTCATGGAGCGGCCGGATGCGCTTGGGGAGGCACGGGCGATAGGGGTAGGAAAGATTGATTGGCCAGCAGTAATCGCAAGGTTGAAAGAGATCGGCTACCGCGGTTTGCTAACAGTCGAGGGAACGAGTCAGACAACAATAGGAAAGGCGGCCGGAGTTCTGCGGGAGTTGACCCGAAACCCGGCCGCCAAGGCAGAGGAGGCTTAAAGCAAAAACTTAACGCGTGGCGGCTGCCGATTTCTGGATAGCTTTCGGGTTTACGGTATTCTCACCGATCTTGGTCAGCAATGCATCAGCCTTCTTCTCCTCCTCCAGGGTCTTTTGGAGAATCTGAACGACTTCCTGCTTTCCGAGCAGTTCGGCGAAGGTACGAAGTGAACCATAGCTGGCCATTTCATAATGTTCGACCTGGTTTCCAGCCACAATCAGGGCAGCATCCCGAACTGGCGACTGATCCATGTTTTTGATCATCTGCTCAGCTTCTTGGCTCATCTGCTTCAGAACCGCGTTTGAATTACCTTCGGGCTGCTGGCCCATTTGCTTGAAAACCTGCTGCAGCCGGGTAACGTGTTCTTTTGTTTCTTGAAGATGCTGTTCAAATGCCTGCCGAAGTTCCGGAGTCGACGACGCCTGAGCGAGTTTTGGGAGCCCTTCGGTAAGTTGCTGCTCCGCGTCATACACATACTTCAAACCATTTAGGAAGAGTTGTTCAACGTTGTCAATCTTCATAGCTACTGTCTCCTTACTTCAATGAGTTCGACTACGTCGAGGACGCTGGGTTACCCTCGGGAGGAATCGCAACATTACGGGGAAGGAAGTGGAAAGGAATGGCTGTCCAGGTAACAGCATCCGGCGAGATGGAAGATTCCTTAAAGAGATATTTGCGGGCAGGAGCCGAACGCTTTTTATCCATGCGACGCAGGGAGCTGACCCGGTTTCCGATCGCGCGGCCCTCGGGCAATCTGTTCTTAGATCACCTGGAATTCGATCCTTGCGGGTTGATCCGCATTGTGGGATGGTCCAACAGTCCTCTGAAGGGCAATGAGATCCCGCAGCTTTCACTGGGTGAAACCTTGCCTTTACCCGCACTGCAGCATTACCGCTTTGTTCGCCCGGATATTGACGGAGGCGCGGGCCTTCCATTTGCAATGGATGCCGGCGTGGCATGCGAATACCTGGTCCCCCAGGACGCGACCGGGCGGACATATGACTTTATGTCTCTCCGGTTTCAAACCGGAAATGGCTTCCGGATCGAGGGACCATTCGAGTTCATAGATCCGCACTATCGAGCGCTGTTCGACTCGCCTCATGTGTTCCACCGGGAGGAAATCTATTGCTCGGGACCGCCGAATGCAAGTGTAAATGAGGAAACGAGGAAGTTGGCTCTGAAGCTGGACGGACCGATACTGGATTTCGGCTGCGGGAGCGGTGCGTTGGTTTCGGAATTGCTCGAGCGCGGGATTCAAGCGTACGGTCTGGAATTGGATACTCCCATGATGAGGTCCGCTCTCCGCCCCGGGGTTTTGCCTCACGTGACGTTCTACGACGGGCAGTTTCCGGTTCCGTTCGATACCGGCAGCTTCCGATCGGTGTTCTGTTCAGAAGTACTGGAGCACATTCCGGATTTCCGTCGAGCTATCGAGGAGATTTCCCGGATTGCGTCAGAGAAGGCGATCTTTACGGTGCCGAATGCGAGTGCGATACCGCTTGGCTTTCGGCATCAGGTAGTGCCGTGGCATCTTATGGAGGGAACACACGTGAACTTCTTCAATCAGACAAGTTTGGAGAGTGAGTTGAAGCCACATTTCCGACGTATTGAATTTGGCAGAGTTGGCGCGTTCTGGGTGAACGACAGCCTTTTGAGCATGAGCATTTCAGCTACTTGCTGGAAATGATTGCTTCCGGATACGGCAAGCCGGTGACCCTCCGCAGAGGTCACCGGCACCTGTTTGAATTTAACGGTTGTGGAGCGCAACTGTGACGAGCGAAGCTACACCAATCTTGCGCGTCAACTGCCGTTCCAGGGTCGAGTCGGGTATTACCTGACCCACGGAGTTTCCGGGCATCCAGATTTGCGATAGCACGTAATCGTTGCCTGAGTGAAGAAACGCGAGATGGCCCTTGCCGGCTTTACCGTCTTGCGGGGTCGGCGCGGATACGAAAAGTCCATGACCTCGGCCATCGCTGATGCGGAACAATCCCATGGTCGAAGTCTCTTCGATTCTGTAATTGCCAGCCGGGAGAACCTTGGTATTGGCGTGATAGTCGAACGGGATTTCAGCTGTTTCCATCCTGTCCTGAGCACTGAGCCCGAAGCTTCCGAATAAAGCGGAGAGCGTCGCGGCCAGCATGATGCGGTTTAGTTTGCGTTGCATATGAGCCTCCTTGAAATTCGAGAAGCGTTCAGATTCTCGATCCCTCATCATTTCTGTGAAAGACGCATTCACTATTGCTTTTGAGGCACCAATCTAAGACTTGAAGAACAACTCTGCGTTCTCAATGACTTGCGGCAGGGCGGCGGATGTCAATAGAAGATTCCTGTTCTACTTGCTTGAACACATCAGATAAATCGAGGCTTCAAAAGCACCAGGATAGAGCGATTTGGTGCTTCATATTACGTGGCGCGCCGCTTGCACAGAGTTCTGGACATGCGGAACGATTCACCCGAAAACCCACGCTCTTCTGTTGCCATTAATTGGTTAACCCTCGCATTTTTCGTTGGACTTACTCTGGTTGCGCTCTACACCATGGCGTGTACAGAGCCTGGGATCTATTAACTGCTCAGCCGTTCGGGTTTGTCACATTCCTCGACCGCCCCGGTTCGGAGAACCATAAAGCCTTGGGCTGCGGCTGCCGATATAAGTAACAGAAAACCTATGCCCGTCCCTGTAGCCGGTTCCTTTAGCTTGTCTCCTCACCTTCGAAAATCACTGTCGCCAACTGCCACAGTGAGGCGACACCATTTTTCGTCCCTGCCGGTTTCATACGCCACGTTACGGCAACAGTCCCGCCGAACAGCGGAATGAATACTGTGGTTGGGATTGGCGATTGTCGTATTGCCAACGGGCCTGAGGATGTGCTGATTACGTACGCGCTCGGCTCTTGTGTTGCCGTAATCATCCACGATGGGGTCGCCAGAGTCGGCGGACTGCTGCATTTCATGCTCCCGGAGTCGAGCCTGGACGGGGCGAAGGCCGAGAGAAATCCGTATCTATTCGCGGACACAGGCATTCCGCTACTCTTCCGCGGCGCGTACGAGCACGGCGCTCAAAAGCGCAGGTTGACCGTAACGGTCATCGGTGGTGCTCAGATGATGGACTCGGCCGGGCAGTTCCATATAGGTGAAAAGAATTGCCTGGCAATGAGGAAGATTTTGTGTAAGGCAGGGCTGGTTGTGGGAAGGGAAGTGCTTGGAGGTACGGTCTCTCGAACCGTGCGTCTGGAGGTCTCGAGCGGGCGACTGTTGTTGCGTGAGGACGGCGGAGTGGAACAGGAAATCTCTTGAGATTTTGATTGCGGAGAGTCCTCAGTTTACTGAGGCATTGAGCAAGGGAAAAGCCCGCAACTCCTCAGGGATTTCCTGACCGAATTTCAGACGGCTCAGGGCACGTACTCTCGTGTGACTCCGCTAATCGCGGAGGCGAGACGGCGCGGGCGAAAGACGTCGCGCTCTACGGAGAGCATGTGCACTTATTTTCAGCAACCAAGGATCGAATCCCGGGCGAGGGAATAGACGGGCGGACGGGAAAGTATCTGGTTTTCAATCTGAATGGCGAAGAGTGTTGCATTCAGGTTCTGAAAGTACGCGAAATCATGGGGGTGCAGGACATCACGGCCGTCCCCCAAACGCCTGTATACCTGAAAGGCGTCATCAATCTTCGCGGGAAGATTATACCTGTTGTAGATCTGCGGCTGAAGTTCAGCCTCCCGGGGATTGAGTATTCTCAGCGGACATGCATCATTGTCGTCGAAGTACAGCGGCAGGACAGCTCGGTTCTGATGGGCATGGTCGTCGACAGCGTCGCGGAGGTTCTGAATATCTCGGCATCCGACATAGAAGATACCCCGAGCTTCGGTGAAGGCGTTGCTGTTCCGTTTCTCTTAGGGATGGCGAAGATTAGAGGACGGGTGAAACTCCTGCTGGACATCGATAAAGTTCTCAGTAATCAGGAATTGAGCAAATTGGACTTAATGACGCACTAGGGGAATGTTCAAATACGGCGACAGGCAGGCTCTGTAACAACTCAAAATGAATTCCAATTTCAAGCTCGGCCGGAAACTTTACTTGAGCTTCGGTGGACAACTAGCGCTGACTCTGATTCTAAGTGCGATTTACTGGACCGATAGTCACAAGGCTGGTTCGGTCGTACAAGTGCTCGCCACGCTTGTCACGGCGATTGCCGTAATCGCCGGAATCGGATTCGTGTTCATGTCGCGCCGGACTTGCCGCGATCTCGAAAACGTTGGCTTGGAACTCTCGAACGGTGCGGAACAGTTATACGTCGCAGCTTCCCAGATTTCGGCGGGGAGCCACTCGCTGGCCCAGGGCGCATCCGAGCAGGCCGCTTCTCTCGAAGAGACGTCGGCCTCCACGGAGGAAATCAATTCGATGGCGCAGCGGAACATGGAAAATTCGCATACGGCAGCGGAGCGGGTAAAAGTGTGCGAAGCGAAGATTACTTCAACAAATGAATCTCTGGCGCAGATGGTCTCGGCAATGGATGAGATCAACGCGTCGAGCGAGAAGATTTCGAAGATTATCAAGGTGATCGAGGAGATCGCGTTCCAAACCAACATACTTGCACTGAACGCGGCGGTGGAAGCTGCGCGGGCCGGCGAGGCGGGCATGGGCTTCGCGGTTGTAGCGGATGAAGTAAGGAACCTGGCCCAACGATGTTCGCAAGCGGCGAAAGATACGGCTGTGCTTATTGAAGACTCGATAACGAAATCGCAGAGCGGCAAAGCGAAAGTCGATCAGGTCAATCAGGCGATCGGCGTGATTACGCACGAATCAGCGCAAGTGAAGACGCTGGTCGACGAAGTGAATCTAGGAAGCGAAGAGCAGGCGCGCGGAATCGATCAAATCGGCAAAACGATTTTGCAGATGGAGCAGGTAACGCAGAAAGTGGCGGCCACTGCCGAACAGAGTGCGTCTGCCGCTGCGGATCTGAATACGCAATCGGAGTCGCTGAAGAGTTTGGTTGGGCGGCTTGCGGACATGGTGGGGGGAGCGGCCACGCAGGCAGGTTATTCGAGAGGAGAAGCCAGCCGCGTGGTGAAGACGAAGGGTGTTGGGCAGAGCCCGAATCCATGGGAGACAAGCTTTTCGGCCCTACGCCGGTCAGTAGATGTGAAGCAGTCTACGCCGCTCATGTCACACCGTACTCAAGTCGACAAGAATTCGTTCCCCTTAGAAGAGCATTTCCAGGAGTTTTGAGCTGTTGTTGCTTCCTCGGAGTTGATGACGCAACGTTATGTCCAATGCTGTCGATGGATCTGAGATAACCGAGGAGCTGCGGGCAAAACTCGACGAGCTTGTCACTGATCTGCTTCTCAACGGACCTTCCCAAAACTTTTGCACAGATCTGCGAGATTACAGAGAACTCGCCGATCGGGTTGGGCGGCCGGAGTTGGCGGCCAGTGCTTCGCATCTCTTAGAGGAGGCTAAGCACGACGAGCAAGGTAATTCAGACGAACGTCTCCGCAAGGGGCTCGCTGAACTGCAACGCGCGCTTGCGCAATCGGACACAGACGGCGGTTGTGCTCAAGAGCAATCGGACTACGCGGCATCAACGAATCTGAACGCTTTGGCTCAGGATCCAGAACTGGTCGGCGATTTCGTAACGGAATCCCGGGAACATCTCGCAGCAGTCGAGAACGGGATGCTTGTGCTTGACGAGAACCCGAACGATACGGAGGCGATACATGCGGTGTTCCGCGGCTTTCATACCATCAAAGGCCTAGCCGGGTTTCTGGAATTCATACCCATTCGCGACGTGGCGCACGAAGTGGAAACACTCCTCGGGCTAGCGCGAAACAGCAGACTAGCGATCACGAAGAGGATTGTCGACGTGGTGCTGGAATCGGTCGATTACCTGACGCAGGCGATCGGAGCCGTTGCAGTCTCTCCGGCGGGAACGCAATTGGCACTCAGGGAAAATCGCGACCTGCTGCTGCGAATACAAGGCTTGATTGCTTCGAAGGCGAATTCGGAAGAGGAAAGCGGCGAATCGCTCGCGCAGTTGTCTCATGATTTAACGTCAGATGCTCGTGAGAACGCTTCCGCGGCGAAGGCGGAAGAAACGCAGCCGGTGCAGACTGATTTCGCGGTGACGAATGTGGGCAAGAACCGCGCGAAGGCTAGTGAAAGCTTTTCTGTTCGGGTACAGACTGCAAAGCTCGACTACCTGATGGATATGGTCGGGGAAATGGTGATTACCCAGTCGCTAATCGGTCACAACCCCGCATTCGCTGCAGTCAGAGACGCAAAGCTATTAGCGGATCTATCACAGCTTGCGCGTATCACCACCGAAGTACAGCGCGCCACCATGGGGATGAGGATGATCACCATCGGGCAGGTGTTCCAACGCACCACCCGGATGGTAAGAGATCTCTCACGCAAGTGCCAGAAGCCCGTAGAGCTCGAAATCAGCGGGGAAGACACGGAGCTCGACAAGACGATAGCCGAAGAATTGGCGGATCCGCTGCTCCACATGGTGCGCAATGCGGTCGATCACGGGATTGAGCCGCCTGAAATGCGCGCTGCGACCGGAAAGAGCGCAACGGCCCGCATCAAGCTCGCTGCTTATCACCAAAGCGGCCAAATTGTAGTTGAAATTTCGGACGACGGGCGGGGTCTGGATCGTGACAAGATCCTGAGCAAAGCCCGGCAGAAGGCTCTGATTGGGGACGAGGTTTCACTGCCGGAGAACGAGATCTACAATTTGATCTTCGAGCCGGGATTCTCGACGGCTGCGGTGATTACAGACCTCTCGGGGCGCGGTGTTGGTATGGATGTTGTTCGCAAGAACATTCAGAAGCTGCGCGGCCGGATCGATATCGAGACCAAGGCTGGCGAAGGAACTACATTTTTCCTACGGCTTCCCTTGACTCTTGCAATTATCGAAGGTCTGGTGGTGGGCGTTGCCGGGCAGCGTTTTATCGTTCCGATTTGCGCTGTGCGAGAACTGATCAGCCCGAAAGGTGAGAGTATCTCGACTGTTCAGGGCAGTAATGAAGTGGCTATGGTCCGCGACCGCGTTCTGCCGGTACTGCGTCTAGCCAAGCGCTTCGACTTACCTGCCAGAGAGAACGAATCCGCTCAGAAGTTGATGATCATCACGGAATGCCGCGAGCAACTCTTCGCTCTCCTCGTCGATGAGGTGCTGGGTAAACAGGAAGTCGTAATCAAGAGCCTTGGAGAGGACCTGAGGAATATCTCAGGTATTGCTGGAGGAGCGATTCTGGGCGATGGCCGAATTGGGCTCATTCTCGACCTTGAAGGAGTCTTCCGCGGCGGCAAGCAATGAGCGCCAGTCTGTTTGCTCTGCCGGCGTTGAGTGAAATCGCGCCGCTTACACCTGGGGAGTTCGACCAGATTCGGATGCTGGCGTACGAGCGCTTCGGTCTCGATCTCAAGCGTGGCAAGGAGCAGTTGGTCTCAGCGCGGTTGACCAAGAAAATTCGCCAACTCGGGTTTTACGCTTTCCGCGATTACTATCAACACGTATTGAACGATTCCTCTGGAGATGCTTTGGTGGAGATGATTGACGCTCTGACCACGAATCACACGAGTTTCTTCCGGGAGCCGGCTCATTTCGATTTCTTGCGCGAGACGATTCTTCCTGAGCTGCGCGACCGAGACCGTATCTGCATCTGGAGTGCTGCGACTTCCACCGGCGAGGAGCCATACTCGATCGCCTTCACTGCGCTCGATGCACTTGATCTTCAGGCTTTGCCGAAGTTGAAGATCACGGCGACCGATATATCGACCCGTGTGCTGGCAACCGCTCAGAAGGGCGTGTATCCAGCAGACCGATTCGCTGATTTCAGTCGCGAACAGATGCGCCGTTATTTGCTGCGCGGCACACGCGAATGGCACGACTGGTACATGGTCAAAAAGGAGGTGCGAGCCGCAATCGAATTCAGCCGTTTGAATCTGAGCAAGCCATTCTCCTTCGCGGCGCCCTTCCCTGTTATTTTCTGCCGCAATGTGATGATCTACTTCGATAAACCAACGAGGCAGAACCTGGTGCACCAATTGATGCAATGCCTGGAGCCGGGAGGATATCTGCTTACCGGACATTCGGAGAGCCTGAGCGGTGTGGATCACCAGCTTGCATACGTTCGGCCTGCAATCTACCGAAAGTCGACATCCGGTTTGACTTCGACCGGATTCTGGCGAATTCAGGGGCGGCATGAGTAAACCGCGGCGGATCAAGGTTCTGGTGGTCGATGATTCGGCTATCGTACGCAAGCTTCTGAGCGATGCCATTTCAGGCGAGAGTGACCTGGAGGTGGTGGGAACCGCTCCGGATGCATATGTTGCGCGCGACAAGATTCTGGCGCTTCAGCCCGACGTTCTGACACTCGATATTGAGATGCCTCGGATGGACGGGCTCACGTTCCTCAAAAAGGTGATGCAGTATCATCCGATGCCCGTGATCATCATCAGTTCTCTCGGGCAGGCATCCTGTCAGGCAGCGCTCGAGGCCCTGCGACTTGGGGCTGTCGACGTTCTGGCCAAGCCCGGTGGGCAATATTCAGTCGGCGAACTCGCCACTATTCTGGCTGCCAAGGTTCGCGCCGCCGCCTCAGCACGGGTCCGGCGGCAACCGGATGAGGTCCCGGTTCCGAGTTCTGTAAGCGCCACACAAAAGTCACGACCGGCAAACATGCGATCGCTACCCGCGGAAACGATTATCGCGATTGGCGCTTCCACGGGAGGAACAGAAGCGATCCAGCAAGTACTGGTGGGGATGCCGGACGATTGTCCGCCTATCCTGATTACCCAGCACATCCCGCCGGTGTTTTCCCGGGCCTTTGCAGACAGGCTGAACCAGGTCTGCCCTATGGAAGTGAAGGAAGCAGAAGATGGGGATGTTGTTCAGTCCGGCCGGGCTCTCATCGCACCCGGGAACTTCCACATGGTTCTGAGGGGAGGAACGAGCGGCTATCGTGTGCAGATCTTGAGCGGACCACCGGTTTGCTACCAGCGCCCCTCCGTGGATGTGATGTTCAGTTCGGTAGCGGAGACGGCAGGTTCTCATGCGATCGGAGCCATACTGACGGGCATGGGATCGGACGGCGCACAGGGGATGCTGCGGATGAAGAGGACGGGCGCGCGGACAATCGCCCAGGACGAGGCATCCTGCGTGATATTCGGGATGCCGAGAGAAGCAATACGCGTAGGAGCGGTCGAGCAAATTGTTCCACTCCCACGGATTGCCTCAGCAATACTCAAACATTCAGTTCCCGTATCGGGTAGTGCAATCAAGACTGCGTGACGGCACGCGCTGATCAGACCTGATGTTCAGGGGGAATCCCGCCGCCCCAGCGATTCTGCGGTAGCGGTTTGTCTCAAATAATTTTCTTTAGCTGTCGGGAAAATCAGGTCGAGTGGGTACTTTCAGGTAACGACAGCTTCGGCGGTCTTTCAACGGAGCTGATCGAGGATGCTGAGGGAGCGTATGCCGCGTTTGCAATTCGTTGCTAAAGTCTTGCTGTTGATGACCGTCCTTTGCGGCGGTATGTTAGTGGGTCAAAGTGATCGCGCCACCATCGAGGGCTTGGTGACAGATCCAAGTGGAGCTGCCGTTACCGATGCAGTAGTGAATATCGTAAAGGTGGATACGAACGAGAAGACCCAATCGAAGACCAACGGAACGGGGCGGTATTTTGCGCCGAATTTGCCCATAGGCATGTACCGCGTGAGCGTGATCAAACCAGGCTTTAACTCGCCGGTGCAGGACGGAGTTCAATTATCAGCTCAGTCGGATGTGCGCTTGGACTTCACAATGACGATCGGGAGCGTGAACCAGCAGATAGAAGTGAAATCCGCGGCGCCGCTGGTGGATGCTTCCACAGCTACTATTACCTCGGCACTTACGAACCAACAAGTCGAGGATCTGCCTGTTATCAATATCGGCGCGAAGCGAAATATTGGGCAGTGGCTCCAGTTTCTGCCCGGCGTGAACAGCGCAAGCACTTGGGGAGCACGTGTCAATGGCGCAAATGGCGGCAATTCGGAGGTTTTTCTGGACGGCGCTCCGGCGAGCCAGGGGAACGTACGCGGCGGATTCCAGGAAACGGGACCGGATGTCGCGACGGTAGGCGAGTTCAGCATTGTCACAAACTCGTTCAATGCCGAGTACGGACGAACCGGAAGCTGGCTGATGAACGTGGTAATCAAGTCTGGAACGAACCAGCTGCATGGCAGCGCTTACGATTTCTTCGACAACGACGCTCTCAATGCTCGGTCCTTTTTCCAGGCGCAGCGCAGCAAGATTCGGCAGAACGATGCCGGGGGAACGATTGGCGGCCCAGTATACATTCCCAAGGTTTATGACGGACGCAACAAGACGTTTTTCTTCTTCGGCCAAGAGTTGTTCTTTTACCGTACCGCCGGTAGCACTTCGCTCACGACCGTTCCTACCCAGGCTTTCCGAACAGGAAATTTCAGTAACTTCCAAAACGCGTCCGGAGCCGTGATCCCGATATTCGATCCGGATACAACCGTGAGTGATGGACGAGGCGGATTCGTGCGCACACAGTTCCCCGGCAACATTATCCCGTCTTCCCGGATAAATTCCGTTTCCCAGGCGATGGTCGCGCTGATGCTACCCCCGGATATCCCAGGACAACAGTTTAATTTCCGTCCGCGCGGCGGCACGATTTTCGACAACCGCGTCACGACGGTTAAGATCGACCACAATTTCAATTCCAACCATAAGCTATCGGTTACCAACACGCTGCAAACGCGCCCAGGTATCTATTCTGGGCAGGGCTGGGGCCTCGGATTGCCGATCGATGGGGGCCAGTCTCCAAAGAACGTTCAGTCGTTTGATGCCAGAGTCAACTACGACTACATTATTCGGCCGAATCTCCTGAACCATCTGGTAATTGGCGGCGATGGGATGAAGAACGAAGCCATTACCTCAAGCCTAGGGCAGGGCTGGGACGCCAAGCTGGGCATCACTGGTTTGCCCGCAGACCCGGGGATGTTCCCGGCGGTAAACTTCAGCGGGGGTACTGCGGTTCCTCTCGGATTAGGGGGCACAAATTACTCTTACAACGTCAGCTCGCGGCTTGATTTAAACGACAATCTTTCCTGGGTCGTGGGCCGTCACACCATGAAGTTCGGCGTTGATTTCATCCGGGAACGATATAAGGATTTCGAAGGCGGCGGCTCTGCGGGCGTATTCGGGTTCAGCAACCTGACTACCAGCCAGCCAGACTCCTCCAACTTCAATCAATGGGGCAGTTCATTTGCCAGTTTCCTACTGGGGGATGTGAACAATACAAACACGACCACCATCAGCGATCTGGGCTGGCGCATCAATTACCAATCGTTTTTCCTGCAAGACGAGTGGCATGCAACGTCACGGCTCACGCTGTCCTATGGAGCACGGTGGGAACGTTACCCGGGCGTATACGAGGAGCACGACCGGGCAACTTCGTTCAGTCTCAATACCGCCAACCCTGCGGCAGGCGGCAGGCCGGGTGCGCTGATCTTTGCTGGAACTGAACCAGGCCGGATTGGCCAGAGGGCCTTCTCGCGGCCCTGGGAAGGATGGGCGCCACGTCTCGGTGTTGCGTACGAGATCAATCCGAAGACGGTAGTCCGGGCCTCGACCGGCATTTTCTATGCCCCCGGGTTGACGCCTCGAATCGATGCAACAGGGTTCACAGCAACTCCCAGTTTCACTTCGCCGGACGGGTTCTCTCCGGTATATAACTGGGCCAGTCCGTGGCCGCAGAATTGGGCGCGTCCGCCGTTCATCAATCCATCTTTCGCTAACGGCCAGAACGTCGCGGCCATTCTGCCCAATGCTTCGCGGCCACCCCAAACCGTGACTTGGACGCTCAATGTGCAGCGGCAATTGCCGGGTAACATTGCGCTGGAAGCGAGTTATATCGGCAGCAAGTCCACCCACCTGGAACTCGGTGGTAATTTGACGACATATCTGAACGTGCTGAATCCCGCCTATCTTTCGCTCGGTAATCTATTGAATCAATCTATTACTTCCAGCGCTGCTCAGTCGGCGGGCATAGCGTCACCATTTACGGCCTTCAGCACGCTGCCGAATCATACAGTGGGACAAGCACTCAGGCCCTTCCCGCAGTACGTCAATATAAACATGCCGTATTCGCCGGAAGGTATTTCCAGCTACAACGCCCTGCAGCTAAAAGTGACCAAGCGGTATTCGAATGGCCTGACTTTGCTTGCATTTTATACACGCTCAAAGCTGATGACCAACGACGATGTTGCGCCAATTGATTTGGGTGAGGGCGCTGGAAACATTCAAAATCCGCTGAACCGGAACGGCGAATACTCAGTCAGTCAGGATGATTATCCCAACGCTTTTCGACTCAGCGGCACCTACCAATTGCCATTCGGACCGGGCAAACAGTTCCTGAGGACGGGAGGTGTTCTAGGACGGGTGATTGGTGGCTGGGAGGTTTCAGGCTCCGTTCAACGGCAGTCCGGACCGCCATTATCCATTACGGCCAACACCAGCCTTTCTCAGTTCGGGTTTCCAACCATTCGAGCGAATTACGTTGGAGGACAGGGCGTTTACGCAGCTTATAGCGGCAGCTTTGATCCATCATTAGATCGTTACCTAAACTCCGGCGCCTTCGCGAACCCAGCTGCCTTTCAGTTCGGGAACACGGGGCGCGTGCTGAACTGGGTGCGTGGCCCTCAACTGAACAGCGAAGCCCTGTCTTTACAGAAAAATATCGCGATTACAGAGCGCATCAACTCCGTGCTCCGCGCCGACGCAACGAATCCCTTTAACATCGTGCGCTGGAACAACCCAAATACCAGCATCACCAACGCGAGCTATGGCGTGATCAGCGGCTCAACAGCCGGACGTATCATTCAGCTTTCGTTGTCGGTCCAATTTTGATACGGTCGGCAGTTGGCGAAGATGGAGTGCGTTCGGCATTCCATCTATTCGAAATCATCCACGAAACGTAAACCGCTCGAACAATCCGTACCCTCTAGTCGGAGTATTATCTAAATTAACCGAAATAGGGAGTTTGGATAGATTGTTCCGGGGCGTCCAAATCGCTGCACGTTTCTTGCAGCTTCTAGGTGTCACCGTTCTTCTTCTCGCTCCTCTAACAACGGATCTTTCCGCTCAAACCGATCGCGCGACCATTGAAGGGATTGTTGCCGACGAAACTGGAGCGCCGATGTATGGAGCGCTCGTTGAAATTACGCGGCTTGATACTCACGACGTTCTGCTTTTGAGGACTAACAATACTGGACGGTATTTTGCGCCGAATCTGCCCATCGGCGTATACCGGGTGAATGTGACCGAGCCGGGCTTTAACTCAGCCGTCCAGGAGGGCGTCCATTTGCAAGCGCAATCGAGCGTGCGCCTGGACTTCTCGATGACCGTAGGAAGCGTAAATCAAACGATCGTGGTGCAATCGGCAGCCCCGCTGGTGGACGCCTCGACAGCGACAATTACCTCGGCCCTGACCAAGCAAGAGGTACAGGATCTGCCGGTCGTCAATATCGGGATGAAGCGCAACATTGGCCAATGGCTGCAGTTCTTGCCTGGTGTCAATAACGCAAGTACCTGGGGAGCGCGTGTCAATGGCGCCAATGGCGGCAACTCGGAAATCTTCATGGACGGCGCTCCGGCCAGCCAAGGGAATGTGCGCGGCGGGTTCCAGGAAACCGGGCCGGACGTTGCAACGGTGAGTGAGTTCAGCATCGTGACGAATTCGTTCAACGTGGAGTACGGGCGTACGGGAAGCTGGTTTATAAATGTGGTAATCAAGTCCGGAACAAATCAGTTGCACGGCAGCGCCTACGATTTCTTCGATAATGACGCTCTGACTGCGCGATCTTTTTTCCAGGCACAACGCAGCATGATCCGGCAGAATGACTCTGGTGGAACGTTGGGCGGCCCCGTATACATCCCGAAGATTTATGACGGGCGCAACAAGACGTTCTTCTTCTTCGGCCAGGAATTGTTCTTCTACCGTACGGCCGGCAGTTCTTCGCTGACGACGGTGCCTACGCAGGCGTTTCGGAGCGGCAACTTCAGTAGTTTCCAAGATGCTTCCGGAAGCGTGATCCCGATTTTTGATCCCAATTCGACGGTAAGTGACGGGCTGGGCGGATTCGTACGCACTCAATTCCCCGGGAACACCATTCCAGCATCCAGGATCAGCGCGGTTTCGGAGGCCATGATGCAACTGATGCTGCCGCCCGATCTCCCCGGGCAACAGTTTAATTTTCATCCGCGCGGCGGAACGATTTTCGACAACCGGGTTACAACCGTTAAGATCGACCACAACTTTCACTCCAAACGCAAACTATCCCTCACCAGCGTTTTACAAACGCGGCCGGAGCAACTCGGGGGTCGAGGGTGGGGATTAGAACTGCCTATCGACGGTACCGAGAATCCAAAGAACGTTCAGTCCTTTGAAGCCAGGGTAAATTACGACTACATCCTTCGGCCAAATCTGCTGAATCATCTGGTGATCGGTGGCGACGGAATGTATAACGAAGCCAATACGTCAAGCCTGGGCCAGGCGTGGAATGCCAAGTTGGGCATCACAGGTTTGCCCGGCCGATCCGGGAATGTTTCCGACGGTGAATTTCGGCGGGGGTACAGCGTCTCCTCTCGGACTGGGCGGCACGAACTACTCGCGCAACGTTAGTTCCCGGCTTGATTTGAACGATAATCTTTCCTGGGTGGTCGGCCGTCACACCTTGAAGTTCGGTGTTGATTTTATCCAGGAACGGTACAAGGATTTGGAAGGCGGCGGTTCGGCAGGCGTTTTTGGTTTTAGCAATCTGACTACGAGCCAGCCAGACTCATCAAATTTCAATCAGTGGGGCAGTTCGTTTGCCAGCTTCCTGTTGGGCAATGTGAATAGTACGAACACAACCACCATCAGCGATCTAGGTTGGCGCATCGGTTATCAAGGCTTCTTCCTGCAAGACGAGTGGCGGGTGAATCCGCGATTTACGCTTTCGTACGGCGTGCGATGGGAGCGGTATCCAGGCGTGTATGAGGAGCACAATCGAGCAACTTCGTTCGATCCCGATGTTGCCAATCCGGCGGCCGGCGGTATCGCTGGTGCTCTCATTTTTGCAGGAACCGGTCCAGGACTGGATGGACAGAGAGCGTTCTCGCGGCCCTGGGAAGGGTGGGCGCCACGTATCGGAGCTGCGTACGAGATTGATCCGAAAACGGTAATCCGGGGCTCAGGTGGGATCTTCTATGCTCCCGGTGTGACGCCCAGAATCGATGCCACCGGTTTCACAGCCACGCCCAGCTTTACTTCGCCGGACGGGTTTTCTCCGGTGTACAACTGGACCAGCCCTTGGCCGCAGAACTGGGCTCGTCCCCCCTTCATCGATCCTTCATTCGCTAACGGGCAGAGTGTTGCCGCCATTCTCCCCGGCGCTTCGCGGCCGCCCCAAACCGTGAGTTGGACGTTGAGCGTACAGCGGCAACTGTCTGCTGACATTGCGCTCGAAGCCAGCTATATCGGCAGCAAGTCCACGCATCTGGAACTGGGTGGCAGTCTTGCGACCTACATGAATACTCTGAATTACAGCTATCTCTCGTTGGGAAATCTACTGAACCAGCCGGTTGCCACCGCCGCTGCCCAGAGCGCAGGAATCGCATTGCCGTTTTCCGGTTTTGGTGCGCTGCCAAACCACACAGTTGGACAGGCGCTCAGGCCTTTCCCGCAGTACGTTAATATTACGATGCCGTACTCGCCCGAAGGCATCTCAAACTACAATGCGTTGCAGTTAAAGATAATCAAGCGGTATTCGAGTGGCCTGACTCTACTTGCGTTTTACACGCGTTCAAAGCTTATGACCAACGACGACGTTGCGCCGGTCGATTTGGGCGAGGGCCCCGGTAACATTCAAAATCCGCCGAACCGGAATGGGGAATATTCGGTGAGTCAGGACGATTATCCAAACGCGTTTCGAGTCAGCTTCTCCTACCAACTGCCATTCGGACCCGGCAAACAATTCCTGAATCGCCCGAGTGTCTTCGGCCGGGTGATTCGCGGATGGGAGGTCGCTGGTTCTGTTCAAAGGCAATCCGGACCGCCCTTGTCGATCGTCGGGAATACGAGCCTGTCTCAATTCGGGTATCCGATAGTTCGAGCGAATTACGTCGGAGGGCAGGACGTCTACGGAACCTACAGCGGCAGTTTTAATCCAGCCACGGATCGCTATTTAAACCCCAACGCCTTCGTGAACCCGGCTGCCTTTCAGTTGGGCAACACCGGGCGGGTGCTGAACTGGGTTCGCGGTCCTCAGCTCAACAGCGAGGCTCTGTCTCTGCAGAAGAATATAGCGATTACGGAACGGCTCAAATCGGTGCTACGGGCCGATGCCACCAATCCCTTCAATATCGTGCGCTGGAGCAATCCCAATACCACTATCACCAACGCAAGCTATGGAGTGATCAGCGGTTCTCAGGCTGGGCGTATTATTCAACTTTCCTTATCGCTTCAATTCTAAGCGTTCGCGAAGCGACCCGCTTGTCGGGTAAACAGCTCTCGTAGGGTACTACAATTACGATCATCTCAGGCGCTTGATTCAGACCTGTGTCGGCTCTGAAATTCTATGGAACGGCAAGAAGCAGCGGAGGTATGTAGCTCTCTATTCGATTCTTGGGGAGAGTCGTTGGTTCGATACGCCTTCCAATTGACTTGGTCGCGAGAGACAGCCGAAGACTTGGGACAAGAAGCATTCATGGCCCTGTACGCGGACCTGCGTAAAGGAAAGAACATCGATAATCCGAAGGCTTGGGCCCTCGCAATCGTGCGCAATTTAGCCCATAAGCGCTATCGGGATCGGGACAGACACGGCGAAATACTAGAGCCGACTGAAGTGATGGATACTCGGTGTGCACCTGGTCCGTTAGGCGATGATTTGCCGGACATCCAGCAGATGTTTTCTGTGCTCACACCCCGCGAGGCAGAGGTCATGAGCCTTCGCATCCAGGTACTGAAATATCGGGAAATTGCGGATCAATTGAAAATCAGCGACAAAACAGTCGCGAAGCTACTCGCCCGTGCTCTTCGAAAACTTCAGCTCGCTGCCAATCGTGAATCGATGACGGGTAGGAGAACGGTTCATGTGGAAGAAACGGAAAATGTCGGATAAGCACTACACGGACGAAGATCTCCTTTGCCATTTAGATGGCGAGCTCTCAAGACGGGGACGGAGAAAAGTTAGCGAGCACCTCGATGTCTGTTGGTTATGCCGTACTCGCCGGGACCGCCTGGAGGACCAGATCCGGCTCATTTCCACGGGCGCGCAGAGTTTCGGAGTGAGTTCGAATTGGTTTGACGATACGAGGCGGCGACTAGCGAATTTTCAGGCAGAGTTCGAGAGAGAGGATCAAGCTATCTCGCGAGCGGGTGGATTCCGTGCGCGCCCTTGGGTTTTCGCGGGCTTCGCCTCGGTTCTTGCCGCCGCTCTTCTCATCACCCTGCTGCGCGTCTCGACCGCGCCGCAGCTGCCCTCGCCTATCTCGGTAATTCAGGAGATTGATCGGTTCGACGCCAGATTGGATGGACAGACAATTCATCAAATCTTTAACGTGGACGAGTTTCAGGTGCAACCGAAAGGGCCCGCACGCAGGACCCGCCTCGAGATTTGGTCGGATGCGGGATCTCATCGCTTCGCCTCCAAATGGACCGGCCCGAACGGTTCGCTGAAATGTGGGCGGTGGCGTACGAGTACGGGATCGCCGGTCGTCTACAGCTCTGAAATGGTAGGCGCTGTGAAAGCGGGAGAAGCGAATAACGTGCTGCCTGCTTTTTCGAGAATCGAGCCTGATGTGGATGTGCTGGAGGCCAGCTTTATGCGGTGGCTCAAAGATCGTCCATGGGAGCCTGTCGCCTCCCTGGCCGACTTGAGTCTATGGGAGCGAAAAGGCGCCACCATGCAGGTGCAGCGAGTATCGGCGGGAGTGCTCCGGCTCATGGCTCGGCAGGAAATCGGGGGAGTGCAGGTCGATTTTATAGCGCTAGTCGAACAGGCGGACTTCAGCCTTCGCATCCAGAGGATCAGGGTGGCGGAAGGATCTCGCGTGGTGGAGTTTCAGCTCTCCTCGGAGCTGAGCGAGAGGCCTGTCAGGCTTTCACCAGCGGTCTTTTATCCAGATCGATCAGTGTTCTCGACCAAGCCCGTTCGAGGTGAGGTTTCCGCAACGCTAAAGCCCATCGTTCCAGCAGCGCCAGACATTCACAAACCCGACCTGCTGTTGCATCCGGACATTTCTAAGTTGGTCCGGCGTGTCGAGGCTTATTACGTTCTGCATCAGGCGGGTGCCTGCCGGGGTATCCCGGTAACCGTGTCTGAGCAGGACGGCGGCGTGCGAGTTTCGGGGCAGAACGTACCGGCCGGTACCAGCTACTTCACGACACTCGCCAGTGTTGCTGACGTAATGGCGGCACTGAGCGAAATTCGCGATTCCAACGAGCAATTCTCTTCGAAAGAGATCACAGAATTGAACCTCGTTGCCAACCGTAACAGCGTGCGGCAAGTGTTGTTCGACGCTGAGGCGCTGCAAATATTGGCGCGGAATTTTGACCAGTCACAAACCCGGCTTCTTCCGGATTCTTCTATTCGCCTTCTCGAGTCGATGGTGCAAGATCACACAGCAGATCTTTCCAAGGTTCTGGCGGCGATGGGTGATCCAGCCGAACTTCGAGCCCGACAGGCTTATCGTCTGAGCGGCGAGGCAGGCGCAGACTGGCGGGGTGGCGTGACCGCCGTCCTCAATGGCGCGCTGGCATTGGCACGTTCAGGATCTCTCGACTCCGCGGCGCTGCAGCCCCGCCTAGGAGACCTGATGCAAAGAGTGGACGAGCTTACTGCAGAATCGCAGCTTGAACTGAATCGGGACCGGCAGTCCGCCGGAATACGCGAATCAAGAAATAGAAAGTGACATGAGTTGGATGAATCGACGCAATTTTGCGAAAGCAGTAACGTTAGGGCTGACAGGACTGAAAGCGCGGCCGGCGTTAGCTCAATCCTCTGAGGCGGGCCAAATTCCAACGCTTTACTATGCCGACGGATATCATGGCGGAATTGTCGGGCATATGCCGGTCGGCTCCTGGCGCGACATTCTCAATGCAATGCGCGACCTGCCCGAATGGAAATTGTCTCTGGATATCGAACCAAATTCCTGGGCCGAACTGCTCCGGCGCGACCCACAGGCGTACCGGGAGCTAAAGACCTACTTAGACGACGCGCAGAAAGATGCACGGATCGAGATGGTTGGATGTACGTTTGCCCAGCCGTATGGCTGGGCTATCGGAGGCGAATCCAATATTCGCCAGTTAATGCGGGGCTGCGAGGTTATTCGCGAACATTTCCCGGCCACTGTTCTCGCTACTTATGCAGTTCAAGAACCTTGTTGGTCGAGTTGTCTTCCACAAATTCTAGCTTCGCTACGCTTTTCTGGAGCTGTTTTGAGGGACCCAAGCACTGCTTGGGGAGGCTATTCGGCAGGATTTAACGCAGAGTTGGTGAAGTGGGCGGGACCGGATGGCACCATCATATCGGCTGTGCCCCGGTACGCGTGTGAGTCCCTGGAAAAAGTCTACGAGACAGAGTCCGTGGACGGATCGCCGGAGTTTAGCCGAAAGTGCGTAGCTAATGGCATTTCGCATCCTGTGGGCATGTGTTTCCAGGATTTGGGCTGGGCTGCCAAACCAAAAGTAAGTGGAGATTACATTAGATATGTCATTTGGCGCGAATACATACACGCTATTGCTGACAAGCCGACGAAAGAATGGCACTTTGGCATCGAGGATATCCTCACGACACTCCCCTGGGGCGAGCATACGCTGCAACAGGTAGCACAGCAAGTGCGTTCGGCCGAAAATCGATTGCTGATGGCCGAAAAGATGGCTGCAATAGCCTACTTAGAATGCGACAAAAGTTGGCCGGCTGCCCAATTTAGGCAAGCGTGGGATAACCTTCTTCTCACGCAAGCTCATGATGCCTGGATTACAGCAACTACTCGCAGAGGCCGGCAAGCGTGGTCGTTTCAAGTCGCCTCAGAGACGCTAAACGCGGAGGAGGCCGCCAATGCAATCATTGACGACTCAGCAGAGGCGCTGAGTACGTTTTCGCAGGAATCGGTACAATCGCCCCTCGGCTCGCAATGGTTTCGGATTGTAAACACCCTGGCCGCTGACCGCCACGACTTAGTAGAGTTGATGATCGCGACCGATCACGGAACACAGGGCCTACGAGTCTTTGACGCGTCCTCAAAAGAGGTTCCGTGCCAAGTCATTCCCACGCGAAGATATCGTACAAGACAGTTAAGCACCCAGCCAGGACGGAACCGCGAGGGCGAGCCGGGAACTCAAAGTCCGGTTCTAGGTCCCGGAGAGAGCCTTAATGCGGCCAGTTTGCTTTTTAGGCCGGAGTTACCGGCCTTAGGTTACGCCAGTTACCGTGTGGAACCGATTTATCACGAGACGGTCAGCGAGCAGCAGGGCTCGACGTCGGCACGTCTAGAGCCGAATGGGACCTTAACTCTCGAAAGCGATATTTATCGCATGAGTCTCGACCCTACCCGCGGCGGCGTTGTTACCAGTCTTTACGCCAAGAACTTGAAGAAGGAGTTCTGCGATCCGTCCGCGGAACGACTGTTCAATGAATACCGGGGCTACTTCATCGCTCAGAAACAATGGCGGACGAATGCGAGTGAACCGGCCCGGATCGCTATTATTGAGAACGGTCCGTTGCGGGCGCGTGTGCGAATTTCCGGCCAGATTGGCGGATGCCCCTACCAAACCGTTATGACCCTCGTAGAAGGGCAACGCCGAATCGACGTACAGGCGCGATTTACATTTGAGCAGGATACATGGATAGGCGATCCCTGGGACATCAAGCCTGAGGACCGAAGGAGTGAGCAGCGCAGGTCGCAAAATGACGGGCGGTGGAAGCTACAAGCGCACTTCCCGGTCAGTCTCAAAAATCAGGTGATCTATAAGAACGCGGCTTACGATGTTTGTCGCAGCCATAACGTGGATACATTTTTTCAGCGGTGGAATGAAATCAAACATAACATCATCGTCAACTGGGTTGACTTACTGGACGAAAAAGATAACTTAGGCTTGGCGATACTTTCGGATCACACCACCGCGTATACCCACGGCCCAGACTTTCCTCTGTCTTTGGTGCTGGGCTGGGGATGGGAGGGAGGATTCTGGTGGGGGAAATGCCCGCTGAAAGGCGTCCAGCAGGTAAATTACGGAATTGTGCCGCATGACGGTCTCTGGGACAAAGCGGGGCTTTGGAGTGAAAACTCTCGCTTTTGCGAACCGCCGGTGGCTGAAATCGTGAAAGGACATTCGCCTAAAGAACTAGAGAAACGTTCGTTATTCCAGATAAGTGGCCAGGGCATTGAGGTTCCCACCGTAATGATCGATGGGAAGAGTGTATTAGTTCGTTTGTTCAATGCGGAGGGAGAGGCCAACGAACGTTCCCTATCGACTTCTCTTAAGCCGAAGCGGGTGAACTTAGTGGAACTGGATGGCCGGACCGCCCAGCGATTGCAACTGAACTTTGTTGACGGTCGATATCATGTCAAGTTAGCCATACCGCGCTTCGGTATCCGAACCATTCGCTACGAATTGGCGTAGGCGTGTCGTAACAATGTTCCTGCTTGCATAATCGATATCTCACGGTACAGGAACCTTGAAAGGGAGGTTGTGGATGAAAACATCTGTGTCGCGAAGAGGAGTGTTGCGTGGGCTAGCCGCAACCGGCCTGTTGGGCGGGGTTGTGGAAGGCGCGGACATTCCGGATTTGCACTTGGAAGGACCTGGCGTTCCCAAACTGTGTTTGGAGATGGGGAATGGTGGCCTCGCAGCGGGGCGGGCCGACTCCGAGGGCATCCGGCGCGTGAAGCAATTAGGCGTGAATCACGTGATTGCCGGAGGCCCACGGATTCCCTGGGAGGAAGCGGAACTCCGCTCCATGATGGATACACTCCGCGCCGGTGGTTTGACGTTGGGAAACCTGATGATCGGCGGGTTTCGGAACGCCATTTACGGACAACCGGGCAGAGATGAGGAAATTGAGAAAGTACAGCAATCAATTCGTGTCGCGGGGAAAGTGGGGTTACCAGTAATCGAGTACAACTTCTACGCTCATCGAGCAGTAGAAGGATACTACGCCGAAACGGATACGGCCAGGGGCGGCGCCGGATGGACTTCGTTCGACTATGCACGCGTGAAGGATCTGCCGCCGTTACCGCAGGAAGGCGCGCATACGCTCGAGGAGATGTGGGCGAATGTCGCGTATTTCTTGAAGGCAGTTGTGCCGGTGGCGGAGCAATCCGGTGTACGTCTCGCCTTGCATCCAAACGATCCCCCTGCGCCAATCAGCCGTGGCTCCGGCCAGATTATGGGATCCGTCGAGGGCTGGAAGCGTTTGGTGGCAATTGTGCCTAGTAAATCGAACGGCATTACATTCGATTGCGGCGTAACGCGGGAGATGGGTCACGATCCGGTGGAAGTCTGCCGATATTTTGGAACGCGGGACTGCATCAATCACGTACACTATCGAAACGTTCAAGTGAGCATTCCGAATGAAAAGTATACGGAAGTGTTTATAGACGAGGGCGTAAACAACATGTATGCCGTTATGAAAGAATTGGTACGGCAAAAATATCCAAGATTGGTCTACCCGGAGCACCCCCGGGCTCTTGATGTAGATCTGGCACAAGCTAACTTCAAGCCCGGGTATCCTGGTGGCGGCGGTTATACTGCGTTCGCCTACAACGTGGGTTATGCCAAGGCTATGTTGCAAGCGGCGCTGGTGACCTAAAAGCAGCCCGTTTGCCGCACGACGACGGACCGGGCTATTCACATCGGAACCCACCTGAAACGCGAAAAGACAATTGATTTCGGATCAGCGTTCTTGGATTTTTGAATGGCGTGCAAAACGAAGTGTTCATTTTTAACGTGCCGAGAGTCAAACGCACGGAGGTGCTATGGCCGAAAACAAGAAATGCGAACACCCGTCCTGCAAATGCTCGGCACGGGAAGGAAGTGACTATTGCAGCGCGTATTGCGAAGGAGTCGGGAGCACACCCGACATCCAATGCGGGTGCGGACACCCCGAATGCGGAACGACTAGCAAACTGTAGACGGATTCCGAAGTGGAAATCAGGAGGCAGCGCTCCAGGGCTTTGCCTCCACAACTGAACCCTTGTATCCGTTCTTCATGCGATCCTCGATGATGGCCCACACTTTGGGATCGCAGCCTTTCCACTCGGCAACAACAGTGTTTCCGAGATAGGGCAAATCGGCAACTCCCATTTTGCTCGAGAAGAAGCCGCTGACTGTGAGACTGCGGAACTGGCTGAAGAATCGAACCCACAAGTGATCGGCCGGGACAGCCTTTTCGGGATAGGCGATGCGGTCTAGGATTTGTTTCTGGTTCTCGGCGGTCGCGTCCGCAAAGTTCTTTTGGAATAACCGGCTGGATTCGCGATCGAGCCACATAAGGCCGCCGAATATTTCTGCCTGGAAGTCCTGGTTGTTGTCCTGGTCCGTACGGAACGCGATCCAATCGTCCAGGAACTCAACTACCCCGGCTTGCGTAGCGCTGCCGCTGCGCTCATCGGCCGGAATGATCAAATCACAAAGCACGCTGACAGTTTTCCATTGATGGTCATCAAAGGTCTGCCGCTTGTAAGCGGCCTTTGTGCCATCGGCAGTGGACGGGGCGACATGGTTATGTCCACTGTGCGTTTCGGCCGCGCTGGCGCTTGTTGCAACGGCGGCGGCCACCGGGACAGCGCCGATGATCTGGAATAATCCGCGACGGCTTAAGCTGTCCTTCTCGGGTGCTTCGGTGTTTTTGTCTGGCATCGCTCGCTGGTTCTCCGTTCAGACCTTCACGTTATATTTCTTTACCTGATCGGCAATGTACTCCGACGTCCGCCAACCTAGAGCGGAGATTGTCAAAGTTGGGTTCTTATCCGCATTGCTGACAAATGGAGCAGCATCCGTAATGAAGAGATTTTTCACATCCCAAGCCTGACAATATTTGTTCAAAACAGAGGTTTTCGGGTCGGTACCCATCTTGGTCGCGCCGACCTCATGAATAATCTCGCCGCCGCGCGCGATGCCCCAATTCTGGTTCTCGCCTACGCTATGGGTCACAATGCCGCCCATGGCCTCGATGATTTCCTTGAACGTCTCCTGCATGTGCCTGGCCTGCAGAATTTCATCCTGGCTCCATTTAAAGTGGAATCGCAGCACCGGTATGCCCCACTGATCGACAACATTCGGGTCGATCTCGCAGTAACTATCTTCATTTGGGATCATCTCGCCG
Organism: uncultured Acidobacteriaceae bacterium; assembly: GCA_963771495.1. Lineage (GTDB taxonomy): Bacteria > Acidobacteriota > Terriglobia > Bryobacterales > Bryobacteraceae > Bog-105. The sequence goes on from CAVYTR010000001.1 coordinate 96,759, forward strand.
CGGCCGGAGAAATGAACTTCACAGCCGTATAGCTTTCGGAGGTTGCGCTTAAGTTCGACGCCGTAACCACCTCCGAGCCAGCGCTCAGCGTAACCGCCGAGGACCCCGCTTGAAGGCTGTCCGCGCCCACCCCCAAGCTCGATATGATAGCCGCGGGCAAAGGGAAGCTTGCCTGCTTTTTGCTCCTTGTACAGCCACCAGGGCATGTACACATGCATGCCGCCAACTCCATCCTCGTTTTGGGGCGGCAAATCCTGCAGGATAGGAAGGAAGCCGCTGACAGCCGAGCCCACCGTGTCCATGATATAGCGGCCAACCAATCCGGTGGAGTTCGCAACCCCGTTAGGGAACTGGCTGCTCTTGGAGTTCAGCATAATGCGGGCGGTTTCGCAGCAACTGGCAGCCAGGACGACAATCTTGCCGCGCACCTCCATTTCCTGCCGGGTTTTCTTGTCTACGTACGAAACGCCCGTTGCGAGACCGTCGGAACCAACAAGCACTTCACGCACCATGGCGTTGGGCCGAACTTCGAGATTTCCGGTTTTCATGGCCGGGAAGATATGTACGCCTGGTGAGTTGAAGTTCGCGTTGACCCCGCAGGAGCGGCCACATTGGGCGCAATAGTGACAAGCGGGCCGCCCATTCAGCGGGCGCGTAAGAATTGCCAGACGCGATGGAATGCAAGGAATCTTCAGGCGGTCAGAAGCAGCCTTGATTAATCGTTCGTATCCGCGCGGTGCGGGCGCGGGCTGGAACTTGCCGTCTGGTGTGTTTTCAAGTCCTTCTTGCGAACCGAACACACCGATCAGTTCTTCGGCCTTATCGTAATAGGGAGCAAGTTCCTCGTAAGTGATCGGCCAATCGAACCCTTTGCCGTCCCGGCTGTAGGGCTTGAAGTCGTAGGGCCCCATACGGAGGGAAATGCGCCCGTAATGGTTGGTGCGGCCGCCCAACATGCGCGCCCGCCACCACATCCAATCCGAACCAGGCGCGTTGGTGTACGGTTCTCCCGGCACCCTCCAGCCGCCGACAGTGGTGGCATCGAAATAACCCCAGGACTTCTCGCGCGTTCCGGCGCCGCGGTGTGGCACCTGATAGGGCCAGCCGAACATCTTTGACTGCTTCGTGCAATCGAACCAGTCGCCCGCCTCCAGCATGCAGATTTTCGCGCCAGCAAGGGAGAGCACGTGGGCGGCTACACCGCCGCCGGCACCCGAGCCGACTATTACGACGTCGTATGTCTTCGGGCTTGCCATTACCTGGGCCATACTCTTACGTTTATCACTTGCGGGTTAAAGGAACTGCCGGTCAGGGAACGTATTGCGAGAGATAGCGCTTGCCCATGATAAAACCCAGCTTGAAATCGTCGCTGAAATCGGGTCCGGGATTATTGCCCGCACCGTAGAGCGGATCCTCCTGTTCAATGCTCATTCCCCCCCGGTAGCCAACGTTCTGGAGGACGCTGAAGAAATCACGCCAGACAATCGATCCCATTCCCGGAATGCGATATCGCCACCACTTTGCTCCATTCACAGGATTGATTCCACCAGCCCGCAAAACCGGCCAGAGTATCTCCGTGTCCTTCAGGTGAACGTCGTAGATCTTATCAGCAAAGTCACGGGCGGTCTGAATCGGGTCCATGAACTGGCGGACCAGATGCGATGGGTCGTATTGGAGCCCGACATACGGTGAATCTTTGAAGCCCTTAAAGAGAGCTTCGAAACCGACGGGACTGGTAGCAAGATTTGGACCTTCGGGCCAGGGTTCCCAAAGAATGCGTACGTGATTCCGCTCGCAAGCGGCGAAGTATTTGTCTTGATAAACACGCACTATCTCGTCGATTTGCTCCCCAAACGGCTTCGTGGGGTTTTTTCCGGAAGCGCTTCCAATGTAAGGAACTTTCAATTTACCGGCCAGTTCGATCGCTTTCACGAAATAGGCATTGGTGCTGGCGCGCTTCTCGGGATTCGGGTCAGTGTGATTGACGGTCAGTTGAAACGCGGACACGCCCATGGCGTTCGCGGCGAGCAGAGATTTTATAGTTTCGATCTGTGCATCAGTAAGTTCTGAAGCATTCAGCGTGGATCTCGGCGAGGCATCCAGGATCATATTTGTGAATCCCTGCTGTTTGGCGAAAGCGACGTTGGCTGGAGTGTACTTGCCGAGGACACCGAGTCGGGGGCGCCATTCCGGCGTTTCCGCTTTCGCTGCCTTAGAAGCCGCGGCGGCCACCGCCAAAGATCCTAATAACGTTCTCCGATTCATCAGTGATCAGTGTATAGCTAACCGTTTTCAGACCAGTTCGACACCTTGTGTCTCCGGGATGGCAAGTGCGCAAATAGCTGCGGCAGCAAACGCCACGCCGCAGGCCCCGAAGCCCCAGGGCAATCCTTGTTTCTCGCCGATAGCCCCGATGAGAAGGGGCGCGAACGCGCTGAGCCCGCGTGCGGCGTTGTAGGAAATTCCCAGCGCCGTGGCCCGAATAGCTGTAGGAAAGAGCTCGCTTCCCAAGATGCCGGAGCCGGTAAAGAATCCTGTGCCGAAGAAGGCCGTGACTGAGGCCGTGAAAAGAATAGCGCCGGGCCTGGTGGCCGAAGCAAACGCGGGCACAGACGCGGCGGCCAGAATCAGATAGGCAATAACCGTTCGTTTTCGGCCGAAACGGTCCGCCAAAACGCCGAACAGCAGATAGCCGGGCAGCATTCCGCAGAGGTTCAAGACAGTGAGGAAGGTTGTAAAGTCGAGCGTGCTAAAGTTCCGGCCGCCCTTTGCGATGGGAAGGGCAAGGTAAGCTGGGATCCACGTGAACAGGCCCCACCAGGCGAACATTCCGAACGTGTTCATGCTGAGAAGAGCGAGAATCGGTCCGCGGGCCCGATGCCAGAGTGCGGTCGTGCCAGCAGAACTCACATTAACCGTCTGCCTGTGCCGTTGCCACAGTTCTGGTTCCGGAACATCATGCTGAATCCATAACGTGACAAGCGCCGGAAGCACCCCTACGAAAAATACCCAGCGCCAGTTCGAATGGCGAAGAATCAGTCCCGCCACAACGGCAGCAAGCGCGTATCCTATGGCCCAACTACTCTGGACGATGCCGAGGGCACGACCGCGCCAGGCGCTCGGCCAGGTTTCGGCAACCAGCGTAGCGCCGGAGTTCCACTCTCCGCCCATGCCGAGTCCGAGAAGGAAGCGGAACACTGCGAGCATTGTGATGCTGGTCGAAAAACCACAAGCGAAAGTGAAGATCGAGTACACAACAATGCTCAGACTCAACATGCGGCGGCGTCCAAAGCTATCGGCAAGAAAGCCGAAAGCAAGGCTGCCAATAGCAGAAGCGATCAGGGTCAGGGTGTTCAGCAGGCCCGCAGTGGACTTGCTCATTCCGAACTCGCGCATTAACGTGGCGAGAACGATGGAGTAGAGCATGACGTCGAAGGCATCGAGCATCCAGCCGAGAGCCGCGGCGAGCAGCGTTTGGCGTTGCGCACTCGTGGTCGCAGACCAGCGAAAAGGGACGGGAACCGGAAGGGCCGATGTACGTTCGGATGTGCTCACCGGGTGATCACCACAGACAATAGGATAGGCACGAAACCTCGTAATGCGCATAGCAATAGATACGGGCGGGACCTTCACTGATTGTGTTTACTTCGAAGCAGGCGAGCTGCAAGTATTGAAGATTCCGTCCACCCCGCAGGACCCGGGGCGCGCCGTGCTGTCCGCCGTCAGAGAGATAACGGCTCAGGGCGGAGCAGAAGTTCGGCACGGAACGACAGTGGGAACGAATGCCCTGCTCGAGAGGAGAGGCGCTCGGGTGGCGTTCGTGACCACCGCCGGATTTGAGGACACAATCTCAATTGGACGGCAAGCGCGTCCGAAGCTGTATGACCTGTTTTTCACGAAACCGGCTCCGCTTGCTCCCGCCGAAATGTGTTTCGGAGTTGCCGAACGCACAGCGTGCAACGGAGTCATTCTGCAGCATCCGGACGATGAAGAAATCGCGCGCTTAAGCGAAGCGGTCGGTTCCGTGCGGCCCGAATCCGTTGCGGTCTCATTTTTATTTGCTTTCGCAAACTCCGAGAACGAGCGCTCAGTTGCGACCGCTTTACGAAAGCTTGGTATTCCCATTTCCGTTTCCCACGAAATACTTCCCGAGTTCCGGGAATTCGAACGCGGCTCGACCGTGCTCATCAACGCCTATCTCGCTCCTAAAATGCAGAGTTATTTGAACCGGCTCGATTGCGAGTTGCAGGGCACTGGATCGAGTCTGCAGGTGATGCAATCGTCCGGGGGAATCGTTCGCGCTCGAATTGCAGCGAATGAGCCGGTACGAACCATCTTGTCTGGTCCTGCGGGTGGAGTAGTAGGCGCGATGAAGATTGCGGCGGCTGCGGGATTCGCGCGCATACTGACCTTCGACATGGGGGGAACGTCAACCGATGTCGCACTGGTAAACAGCGAAGCCGGACTACGAACAACCACAGAGTTTCAGATTGACGGTATGCCTGTAGCGATTCCGACGCTCGACATCCATACGGTGGGAGCGGGAGGCGGATCGATTGCCGCGTTCGACTCCGGGGGCGTTTTGAAGGTGGGGCCGGAATCAGCTGGCGCAGACCCCGGACCGATCTGCTACGGCCGAGGCGAAAACCCGACCGTGACGGATGCCAACCTGCTGCTCGGGAGACTCAATCCGGACGGATTGCTTCGCGGGGGACTGAAGCTGGACGAGGTTCGGGCTCGTGAGTTTTTCAGCAAATCCAAACGAACGCTGCCCGAATTAGAAGCTTTCGCCGAGGGCATCATCCGGCTGACGGACGCGCACATGCAGAAAGCGCTCTCGAAGATTTCGATTGAGCAAGGTCATGATCCGCGCGACTTTGTGCTGCTGAGCTTCGGAGGCGCGGGACCATTACATGCATGCGCCCTTGCGCGCTGCCCTGCGAATTCCGAAGGTGCTGATACCCAACTTTCCCGGCGCGTTGTCCGCCTACGGGATCCTGGTTTCCGATGTCGTTCGCGATTACTCGCGTACTGTGATGTTGCGGCCGGGCAACGAAGCAATTGCGCAGCACTTTGAGCTTCTTGAGTCTCAGGGAGCGCGGGACATGAAGGCTGAAGGGCTCTCGGGGATTGCGGCGCGAATGCTAGATCTTCGATATGTCGGGCAAGGTTACGAGCTTGCCGTAAATGCTTCGGGTAACTTCGTCGAGGAATTTCATCGCGAGCATGAGGTTCGCTACGGCTATTCAGATCGCGAACGTCCGGTAGAAGTAGTAAACGCCCGGGTTCGCATGATCGCGAAAGCGGAAGAGATTCGGCTGCCCCGATTTGAGGTGCAAACCGGCGATGGCCGGCAAGCTGTGCTTGGACCCAAGCGAATCTTCTACGACGGAACATGGTGCAAAGGTACGCTCTACGATCGAGCCTTACTGCGGGCCGGAGACACGTTTTGCGGGCCCGCGATTGTGACGGAATACAGCGCAACCACTTTTGTGCCGCCCGCAACGGAAGTCGGGGTGGACGAATTTCTCAACCTTGTCATTCAAATCTCCGACTAACACCATGTATGTAACTGACGCGATCGAGCTAGCGATTTTCAAGAGTGCGTTTCACTCCATTGCCGAGGAGATGGGCGCGGCGCTTCGGCGAACTGCCTTTTCGCCCAATATCAAGGAGCGCCGAGACTACTCGAGCGCCGTGTTCGATGGCGCAGGAAACGTGATCGCGATGGGCGACGATATGCCTGTGCATCTGGGGTCGATGCCGATGTCCGTTCGCGCAGCGCTCGACAAGCTGACGCTGGAGCCGGGTGATGTTGCCATTCTGAACGATCCATTTGCGGGAGGCACCCACTTGCCTGATATCACGCTTGTGATGCCCGTGTTCTCGGAGAATCGCGAGCACGCCACCTTTTTCGTCGCGAATCGTGCCCATCACGCGGATGTGGGCGGAATGTATCCCGGATCGATGGGTCCGTGCCGGGAGATCTGGCAGGAGGGCATACGGATTCCGCCCGTGAAGCTGGTGCGCGCAGGGGCGGTGAATACCGATGTGCTCGACCTGATTCTGAATAACGTCCGCACGCGCCGCGAACGGGAAGGTGACCTGACGGCTCAGATCGGCGCTTGCCGTATCGGGATCGAGCGAGTCACGGAGATGATCGCCAAGTATGGGCTTTCACGCGTCGACACGGTGGTGAGGGCATTACTGGACTACTCGGAGCGTCTGATGGCAGCCGAGCTGCGGCGCCTTCCCGCAGGCGAGTTTAGCGCGGAAGATTACCTGGACAGTGATGGCGTTTCCGATGCGCCAATCCGAATTGCAGCAATCGTCAAAACTTACCCCGAAGAAGAACGCCTAGAAGTGAGTTTTACGGGATCGGATCCGCAGGTGGCGGGGAGCGTGAATGCCGTTTTCGCTATCACTTATTCGGCTACGTTCTACGTCTTGCGCTGTCTGCTGCCGGACGAAGCAGCCCCGACCGCAGGGCTGATGCGGCGAGTTAAGTTTGTGACGCGTCCGGGTTCAGTGGTCACGGCGGAGTCTCCCGCAGCAGTTGCTGGCGGAAATGTGGAAACTTCTCAACGCATTGTGGACACGCTGCTGCGGGCCTTCGCACAGATAGTGCCGGACCGCATACCCGCTGCGAGCTCAGGCACCATGAACAACCTGACGATCGGCGGCGTGGACCCGCGTACCAATGCGCCCTTTACTTATTACGAGACGATCGCCGGCGGGTCAGGCGCTCGCCCGAACGGCTCTGGAATTTCCGGCGTACATACTCATATGACGAATTCGTTAAATACGCCGATCGAAGCACTTGAATACGCTTATCCGTTTCGTGTGAAAAGGTACAGCTATCGAAAGAACTCGGGAGGCGCGGGACAGTTCCGGGGCGGTGACGGCTTGATTCGCGAGATCGAATTGCTGGCCGATGCGCAAGTCACTCTTCTCACCGATCGCCGGGTCCTCGCTCCCTACGGACTGAGCGGAGGCGGTCCTGGAGCGCTTGGACGAAGCGTTCTAAAACATGGCGAACAGGAACGTGAGCTTCCGGGAAAGTGCAGCCTGCACGTTGCCTTCGGCGACGTCCTTCGCATTGAGACTCCCGGGGGCGGCGGTTGGGGTTCGTAAACGAGGTTTCTGCTCTAACTTTGTCCGGCCGCCATTTTGACGGCCATCATTCGATTGTTTACCAGAATACCTGCAGACCTTTGTACTTCTTAAACTCGGTGTCTGACGAGATAATTGGGCATTGTTCAAGGAGAGCGGTCGCGATCAGCATGCGGTCAAAGGGATCGCGGTGATGCAGCGGAAGGCCGAACAGTCTATTTGCGTGCCGGGGCTCGTAGTCGATCAATGTAAGCTGCAAATCTTGCGTTATCCGGGCGATCGTTTCCACTGTTGTATTCAGTTTGGCTTTCCATGCCGAAAAATAGTGACACGCTCACCCTGCTCGACCAACTGCAATAGTTGGGTTGGCTTGTTTTTGGCCTCTGCAACGCCAACGTCCATCTCTCTATTGGGGGTAGTAGCCACATCCAACCGAAAACCTCCGTTAAGGGTTGTCGGCTTCTCCGGCCCGAGCCTGCTGCATGCGATTTAAGTCGAAGTAATATCGTCCGAACGGGTTAATGTGCCTTGCGAAGAAGCGGGGTGACATGACTCAGAGTTTCGTCCTCGATCTGCTGCCCTTCGGCGCGTAACTCGCTGACGATTCTGCCAATCTGGATCGTGTTCCAGGCCACGACCGCGTTATGCAGCGCGTTCGGCGAATTACCACGCACTTTCGTGCGTTTTGACGGGCTCTGTCGCGCCATAAGGGCCTCTTTCGTGGCTGAAACTGCGCAGTAACTGTATTCTGCGCAGTCTGATTGTATTCCGATATGAGCAGCAAAGATCGACAGGTCGCCCTAAGCATTCCAAAAGCGATCAGAGTGACGCGCTGTGTTGTATGGTTACTGAAACCTGGGAGGAGCGGCCACCACCGAAATTGCGTTCGCAAGTTTCTGATTGAGCCGAACCGCTTCAACAGCGGTGGCAATTGTAACCCTTAATGAAGCACTGCGGCTACCGGGTTCGACCAGAACACATATGCCGGGCAACAAGCCGAGTCTCTCCAATTCACGCAAAGCCGCGGCATCTTTGTCCGAAACGCTGCTGATCACGGCAGGAACGCCGCACGCCCACGACGATAGAGGGACCTCCTCCCGGAGCTCGGTTGTTCCGTTCCGCTCTGGAATGGAATGCCCGTGCGGGTCGATATCGGGGTCGCCCAGTTTGGCGGCAATGCGGTCTTCCAGGCGCTCGGAAATGAAATGCTCCAGACGCTCGGCTTCTGCGTGAACTTCGTCCCAGGAATAGTCGAGAACGTCATGAAGAAAGCGTTCCAGAAGCCTATGATGGCGCACAACTTCGAGTGCGCGATGCTTGCCTGCCTGTGTCAGGAATACGCCGTGATGCTTGGCATAGTTTACGAAAGGAGGTTTTTGGGCAGCCAGTTTTTGAAGCATTCCGGTGACCGAGGCCGCACGTACGCCGAGCCGTTCCGCCAAGGCATTGCTGGTGACCCGGCTTTCTTCCCTTCCGCTCAGCTCAAGGATTGCCTTTAGGTAATCGTCCACCGATTCCGTGTTGGTCGGAGTCTTATTTTCAGCCTTCACTAAATTTAAGAATACGCTGGCATGAGAATGTCCGCAATCCTCGGTCATCCATCCGCTTATCCGTAAAACTTGGCCGTTTGACACTTCGCGTGAAACAAACCGCCCCCCAATCGTGCTAGTGTTTAGGCGTGCCTAAATGTCCTGTTCGTACTCCGGCGCTTTCCCGCAGAATAGGAAGCATAGTGGCCCTTGCCTGCGCTCTCTTCGCCCTGCGTACAACCGCCTGGAGCCAAGGTGAAACCACTGCCGCGATTGTGGGCTCGGTTTACGACCCGGCCGGAGCGCCAATCCCTGCCGCTCAGGTGATTCTTATCGGTGCTGATAATGGGCTTAAGCGATCCGTGAAAACGGACGATGCCGGACGGTTCAACTTTCCACAACTCAAGCCGGGTCCGTATACGGTGAAAGTTGAGGCAGAGCATTTTGAAGCACAGGAAAATCATTCTGTGTCTGCCGGACTGGGTCAAAAGCAAACAGTCGATTTTACGTTAAAACTCACGACATCAAACCAGAACATCACTGTTACCGATCAGTCGCAATTGATCAATCCGGATAATCCAAATACTTTGACGACCTTGAGCGCGCACGCGCTGGAAGACCTCCCGAATCCTGGCGGCGACCTGACTTACCCGTTGCAGTTCGCCGCTGGCGCGCTAATCAATACGGCAGGAAGCAGCAACGATTTTGTGGGGGGCACGAACGGCTACGGCAACGTGCAGTTCAACGGCTTACCGGCTCTCTCGAACGGCTATATCGTGGACGGGTTGGAGACCAACGACCCGCTGACCAATCTGAACAGCGGGCTTTCCACAAACCTGGTCATCGGTTTGAACTCGATCGCCGAGGTCACCGTCAATACTCTGTCCTATTCGGTCGACCAGGGCCGCTACGGCGCTTCGCAGACCAACTATGTGACCAAATCCGGCACGAATCTTTTCCACGGGAACCTGTACGAGCTTTGGAACGGATCGCGATTCGACGCCGCGGATTTCTTCACTAATGCAACCTCCGGAAATCATAAACCGCGTTCCACGGTGAACCACTTCGGAGGCAGTTTAGGCGGGCCTATTCTGCGCGACAAACTGTTCTTCTTTTTCGATAGCGAGTGGGTGCGCATCGCGCTTCCCATCGTCTCGGCCACAACGGTCCCGACGCCTGCGTTCCAGAGCTACGTTTTACAGCAGCTTCCGAGCGGTGGCGCCGACACGGTGACCGGGTCGACCTATCGGCCAGCGCCCCAGCTCGTGCCGTTCTATCAGAAACTATTTTCTCTTTATGGCAATACAGCGGGCACGCCGCTGAACATACTCGGATGCCCCTTCAACAGTGACGGAAACATAGTGGGCGGCAATCCGCCGAATGGGAATGGTTGCGCCAACCGGCAGAGTGTTTCGCATTCCAGCGATGATCACGAGCAGGTTCAAACGGGCCGTATCGATTACAACCTGAACGAGAACAACACGGCCTGGTTCCGTTTGCAGGCAGACACCGGTGTCCAGGCTGCCTTCACGGACCCGATTAACCCTTTATTCAATTCCCTTTCTCCTCAACCTCTCTACTCCGTTGCGGCCGGCTACACGCACATCTTTTCGCAAAACCTGGTGAATTACTTCAATCCTGCTTTCTCCTGGTATGAGAGTCTGTTTGGACCTGCCGATTTTGCGAAGACACTGGCAGCATTCCCGATCGTGTTGCAAGGCAGTGGCGCGAATGCACCCTTCACCACCCTCGGCGGACTCGACAATACCTGGGTGCAAGGCAGACGCGCTGCCCGTTTCTTCATCAACGACAATCTCGCCTGGACGGTTGGGGCACACGAGCTTCGGTTCGGGACAAACACCAGGAGCTTTCGCTTGAACGACTATGATTTCGGCGAGGGCACGGTCCCTCTAGTGAACTACACAACGCTGCCGCAATTCATCTACGGCGTTGCCTCTACCGCGTCAAGAACATTTCCGCTGGCCAATTCACAACCGTACAATTTCTTAAACCTGGACGTGTACGCGCAAGACACCTGGAAAATTAGCCGAATGCTCACCTGGACCTTCGGCCTGCGCGACACTTACAATTCGAATCCGTTGAATCCGCATGCTGGGGTCGCACGCCTGGACGGCTCATTCGACGCCATTTCTCACAACGTCAATCAACCTCTTAACCAAGCGATCCGCACCGGCCTCGGAAACATCTTCGCGTCAACCCCCTTGGCTTTGCTCCAGCCCAGGACAGCTATCGCGTGCCAACTCACGCCGAAGACGGTGGTGCGAACCGGTTTTGGTCTGTTCAGCGATATCTTGCCCGGAAGTGTGGCCGATCTGGTGGGCGTCAACCCGCCGTACTCAAAGACGTTTCAAGGAGGTTTGCTTGGCACGGTGGGCGGCGCGGCTATCGCACCCGGTGTTCCGAATAGCGCCGTGGACGCGACGGCCGCTGCCAACCAGACTTTCAGTTCCGGCTTTTCCCAAGCGCAGCTCTCCTGCGCCTCACCGCTCTCTCATCCAAATACTTGCCTGCAGCCGGTCGCGATTACAGCGGTCCCCGACGGCAAACTCCGAGCGCCCTATTTTATGCAGTGGAGTTTCACTCTCGAACATCAACTGGGCTCCGCCGCCAATCTGCGCGCTCAATATGTGGGTACCCGAGCGGTAAACCAGCCCTACCTGACACAGGTGAACGGTTATCAAACGATTTGCCAGGGTTGCTTTGCGCCTTTTCCCTATGGCCAGCCAACCGATCTTAGATTTGGCGCGGTCACGCAACTCAACACTGGCGCGAATAGTCACTACAACGGCCTGCAGCTAACCGCCGACAAGCGGCTGACTCATGGCCTTCAGGTACAGGCGAACTACACCTGGAGCCATTGCCTCGATACCGTCTCGAATGGGGGGTTCCTCTCGTTCTCCTCGGCAGGAATTCTCTCGCCTCTGCCCGGACAGTTGCGGCGCCAGTACGGATCGTGCGATTACGACGTTCGGCACAATGTCACCGCACAGTATACGTATCAGTTGCCGATCAAGAGCCGGAACCGGGTACTCGGATATGCACTCAATGGCTGGCAGATCTCCGGAACGGTTTTCTGGCACAGCGGCCTTCCGTTTTCTGTACTCAGTTCTCCTTACACCGCAAACGGAAACGGTATCGTCCAGGGAAGTGGCCCTCAATACGCGAGCGCTGTAGCCGGCGCGCCCCTTTATGAACGCCGCTCCATTCCAGGGGTTACGCAGCCGGGAACTATTCAGTGGCTCAACCCGGATGCCTTCGTTTCAACGGTCGATCCCAGCACCGGCGCTTGCGCGGGTGGCGATAGCCCGCAGAACTGTCAGTTTGGCAATCTCGGGCGTAATGCTCTGCGCGGTCCGGACTTCACCTGGAGCGACTTCTATCTCACCAAATTTTTCAACTTGGGCGAACGCGCGAAATTTCGCTTGGAAGCCCAGGCCTTCAATATCTTCAACCATCCGAACTTTGCGCTGCCTTCGGTCGTGTATGCCGGAATTCCGGGGAATCGCTCCACGCAAACAGGCTTCGGAGCGCTGAGCTACACGACGTCACCCCCCACGGGACTTCTTGGAGTTGGTCTAGGCGGAGATAGTGCGCCGCGGATGGTTGCTTTTCAGATGCGGCTGGAATTCTAAAGCAGAGAAAAAGCACTTCGGTGCTGCTCCCGCATTTCGATGAAACTGCGCGTCCCAATCTTTCAAGTTGCGAAAAGGAAATCCTAACGGAGGTTTTCGGTTGGATTTGGCTACTACCCCTATTGTCGCTATCTTATGGCCATAATTCCAATCTTGCAGCGATTCGCAACATTGAAGGCACGCAAGACCAGAAGCTGCCGCAAACGCAATAAAGAGACCTGAACTAGCAAACTGCATTTTGCTCAGTCGACTTACAAGGCCACCTCTGGCGGTTGATCAAAGTTGTCCACTTCTGCATTTTGGCCATACTGATTGCTATACTTCGGCTATTTCTCGAACGTTAATGACCGACCAACAGAGCGAGTATTTGCGTCAGGCAATTGCGCTGGCGAGCGAAAATGTGAGCACCGGGCGGGGCGGTCCATTCGGTGCAGTAGTCGTAAAAGGCAGTCAGGTAATTGCTGCTGCGACAAACCGCGTGTTTGCGGAGAAGGACCCGACGGCGCACGCAGAGATCGTCGCCATTCGGGAGGCATGCAAAGCCTTAGGGCACTTTCAGCTGGATGGTTGCGATCTTTATTCAAGCTGCGAGCCTTGCCCGATGTGCCTGGGAGCGATCTACTGGGCGCGCCCGCGCAGCTATTATTTCGCCTGCACGCGCGAGAGCGCGGCCCAAGCAGGTTTCGATGACGCATTCATCTATGAGCAGTTTCATCTGCAGCCGGAGTCGCGCACTATCCCTGGACGCTGCCTGACTGTTGAACACGCGACTGTGCCCTTTGTGGAGTGGGCCCAGAGCATACAGAAGATGCGTTATTAGGCCGGCCCGAAAGCGACCCGCCGGACCAGCTTGACAGCGGTGTGCTCGAGAATTTGCGATACAACAGAGTCGGGCACTGGCTGATCTGTTTCGATAATCGATATCGCAGTCAACGGATGCTCGGGTGTGACGACTCCGTCATCCTGCCTGCCGAGAGCAAAGTTCGCAATATTAATTCCGTTCTGCCCAAGTACGGTTCCGAGGTATCCAATTACACCGGGAACGTCGTCATTACGCGAATACATCAAATTGCCTTCGAGGGTCGCCTCGCATGCAATGTCCTCCACTTGTAGAAGCCGCGCTTTGCGAAGGACGACGGCGCCCATGGCAGAGAAAGTACCCGCTTCCGACTCGATCTCGATACGAATAGAATCCATCTGCGAGCGTCCGGGCTCGCGCTGTTCCACAACGCGGAAACCGCGGGCGTTCGCAAGCTGCATTGCGTTGACTACGTTTGCACGGTATTCCACCGACCGGCCCAAAATGCCAGCCAGTCCAGCGTTTCTCAGAATCTCCGTATTTCCGTCAGCAAGACGGCCGTTGTAGACCAGACGAATGGTGTGCGCATTTCCTTCGGTAATGTGGCTGAGGAAGAGGCCCAGGCGTTCAGATAAATCGACATACGGCCCCAGTGCGCGATATTGCTCGGCGGTGAGGGCCGGCATGTTGACCGCGTTTAAGGCGACGCCGTTCTTCAGATATTCCACCATCTGCTCAACAATGCGAATGCCGACGATCTCCTGGGCCTCTTCGGTGGACCCTGCGATATGAGGGGTGGCGACTAGCGGCTCCAGGCTGAATAACGGATCGTCGCCCGGAGGTTCCTTCTCGAAAACATCGAGCGCCGCACCAGCGACGCGGCCCGTTTCGATCGCACTTTTCAGTGCCGCTGCGTCGATCAGTTCGCCGCGAGCGCAATTCACAATGCGCACACCGTCCTTCATGCGCGCGAAGGCCTTCGCGTCTAGCATGCGCTCGGTTTCAGGCGTCAGCGAAACGTGAAGAGTGATGTAGTCACTCGCGGAGTAGAGATCGCTCAGCGGCAGCAACTCAATACCCAGATCACGAGCGCTTTGCGCACTGATGTAGGGGTCGTGCCCGACAATCCGCATCTCAAAAGGCTTCGCTCGCTTGACAACCTCCCGGCCAATGCTTCCCAAACCGACGACGCCCAGGGTTTTTCCACGCAATTCGTTACCGAGGAATTTCTTTTTCTCCCACTTGCCGCTCTTGGTGGAAGCGCTCGCTTGCGGCACAGAGCGGGCCATCGACAGCATGAGAGCCAGGGTGTGTTCGGCTACAGAGACGGCGTTGCCGCCGGGCGTGTTCATCACCAGAACGCCTGCATCAGTGGCGGCGGCAAGGTCGACATTGTCGACGCCTACGCCTGCCCGGCCAATCACTCGCAGCTTCGGCGCCTGGGCAAGAACCTCTTTCGTGACTTTGACGGCACTTCGCACCAGCAAAGCATCGCAATCCCCGAGATGAGCCGAATACGCCTTCGGGTCGGCTTCGATGACATCCCAACCGGGTTGTGCACGCAACAATCCAAGAGCCGCCTGTGCCAGCGGTTCAGCAACCAGAATCTTCATGAATGAGTAGAGAGCGCTCGTCTACGCGAGCACCGCTTCTTTGGAGAGTGCAACTTCGGCGTAGACGTTTTGAACCGCGGCAACACCCGAACCGAAACGCACCGGCAGTCCTTGAGCGGCGAGAATGATCTCGAGCTCGGCGATGACAGCGAACAGATCGTGAAAATCGAAGTAACCCAGATGCGCAAGACGGAAAATTTCGCCCTTCATCGATCCCTGACCATTCGTGATGATGGCGTTGAAACGCTGCCGGAATTCTTTGACAATAACTCCGGAGTCGATTCCAGCAGGAGCGCGGACCGCGGTGACCGAAGAGCCGGGGGAAGAGGAGAAGAGCTCGAGCCCAAGTTCCTTCATGGCTTCGCGGGTTGCCTTGGCCAGCAATTGCGCGTTGGCCACAAGCTTATCCATTCCGAGCGCTTTTATGTACTTCAAGGCTTCTGCAAACGCCAGCAGCAACGAAGTGTTCGGCGTCCATGCGGATTCGCCTTCCGCCGCGTTCTTTTTCTCTCTTCGCAGGTCGAAGTAGAAGCGAGGCGAGGTGGAATGCGCGGCGAGTGACCAGGCCTTCTCGCTAGTTGCCAGAAAGGCAAGCCCCGGCGGAATCATGAATGCCTTCTGCGAGCCACCGATAACAACGTCGAGACCCCATCGATCGATATCGAGCGGCATAGTGCCGAAACCCGTAATCGCGTCCACCACAAAGATTGCGCCGGTCTTCCGGACGGCTTCTCCCATGGCCCGCACGTTATGCTGGCTACCGGTGGAAGTTTCAGAAGCCTGAACGAAAACGCCCTTGATTTTCCGGTTCCGCGCTAACGCCTGTTCCACAGCTTCCGGCTGCACTGCGTCGCCGTACGGTGCACTCAGCACAGTCGCATTCAGCCCGTATGCTTTTGTCAGCTCAACCCAGCGTTCACCGAATTTCCCAGCCGAGCAAACGATCACTTCGTCGCCCGGAGAAAAGAAATTCTGGATCGACGCTTCGAGACCGCCGGTACCCGATGCCACCAGCACTAGCACGTCATTTGAGGTGCCGAGAACTTCCGCGAGGTCAAGCAAAACCTGCTTGTAAAGCTTCCGAAAATCTTCGGTCCGATGATGGATGTCTGAACCCATCATGGCGTGGAGCGCAGCCGGCAAAAGAGGAGTAGGGCCGGGAGTTAAAAGTCGCTGTTTCTTGATATACATGTAGCTTTGGATCCAGGAACGAAGAGCTTCCTGAGAGGGGCGCCAGAACTCTGCTGGAACCCTCAGAATACCAAAACTGGCATGTTCCTACTGAGTCACCGGGATGAGCTGCCACTGCTGATTGGTCCCGCCGAGATAATCGTACTGCTGAATCAGTGTTCCATTCGCCGTAGACCCTTGGGTTACGTCAAGCACGCGCCCGCTTTGCTGGCACACGATGGTGTAATAGCCGCTGGATGTTGGAGACAGCGCCCAAAGCTGATTGCCGAAGCCCAGGTATGTGTATTCCTGGATTGGCGTACCAGCGCTGTTCGAAGCACCGGTAACATCCAGCACCAGTCCGGAACGCGAGTTCACGATGCGATAGTACGTGTTGTCCACCGGGATCAATAACCATTGCTGGTTCGCCCCACTCAGGTAATCCCACTGCTGAATGGGCGTTCCGGGCACCATGGAACCAAGAGGGGCATCCAGCACTTTGCCCGTCCCCAGGCTGCGGATTTGGAACAGCTGCACCGTCTGGAACTGCCATTTTTGGTTATCTCCGCCCAGGTAGTCCCACTGCTGGATGAAAGCGCTGTCCGATGTCGAATGCCCCGTGACGTCCAAAACCTTACCGCTCGCGACATTCACGATTTCGTTATAGCCGTCCGGTGTTGGCGTGACAATCCACTGCTGGTTCGCGAAGCCGAGATAATCGTATTGCTGGATCGACGCTCCATTCGCACTGGAACCCAGCACCACATCGAGCACCCTGCCGCTCAGAACGTTCATGACGGCATACGTTCCGGAGCCCGTGGGCACCAGCGTCCAACGCTGGTTTTCGCTGCCGAGAACGTCGTTCTGCTCGATTAATGTCCCTGCCATTGTCGGATCACCCGCCAAGTCGAGAGCCTTGCCGCTGCCCTTGTTCACGATGACGAAGGAGGACACGACCGTTCCCGTCAGAGAAACGGTTTGCGGCGAGCCGCCCGTGCTGTTGTTGATGCTGAGCAGCGCCGTTCTGACGCCGCTGCCGCCAGGCGTGTAGGTGATGGTGACCGTACAGCTTTGTCCGGCAGCCAAGGTGCCGGGACAATTCCAGGAGCCCGTAAAGTCGGCTGCGTTCGTTCCCGTGATGGTGAAGCCGTTGAGGGACAACGCCGACGAACTTGGATTGGCAATTGTGACCGTTTGCGTCTTGTTAAGGCTCGCCCCTACGTTCTGGGTCGCGAACAGCAGGCCCGCGGGATTCACCAGTATTTGCGTATTGGAGAGGCCTGCGCCGGGAGCAGCAGGCGGAGGCGGCGCAGGTGGAGGAGGCAGCGGAGGCGGCTGAATCGTGGCTGGTCCCACCGGCAGAGTAGCAATGTTGCTGATGAACGCATTCTGGGCGATGTACACCTGAGTCGCCGAGTTGGTAGGCGCATCGGACGGAACAATCATCTGCACTGAATAATGACCGACAGCACCGGTCTGGAATCCCGCGCCTACCACCTGAGCCGTTTCGCCGTTCATGGTCGCGCTGACGTAGTTGTCAACGCTGAGAGACAACGCCCCGTAATACGGAGTTGGTCCACTATACGGCTGGCCAGTTTGCGAACCTACCTGTGTCGCCACATCACTGATTCCGCCGAGACCGGATGCGTCCACTGTGATCAGCTCGCCGGGGGCGGCCGGATATTGCGCGGTAATCGGAGTATTCGGCGTAACCGCGCAGCAAGTAGCACTTGTGTATGCGGTCACTGTCACCTGGGCATTCGAACTTACGGAACCGGCTACGGAGATCCCGTTCCCACCGCTTAATCCGTCGAGTTTCGCCGTCAGCACGACACGGGTGAAGGCCGAACCCACCGAAGCCGTCACATTTGGATCGCTCGCATTAATCAGACTGACCAAACCGTTGACGATCGAGGCAAGCGTATCAGTGCTTTGCACCGTGTAGGTGTAGTTCGTTCCGGAGATTGTAATGGTGGCTGTGTCGGTTGCATGAACCGAGCCGTCAATTGAAACCACGGCCGTCGGGTTGCCCGCTTGATGCATGGCGCCGGTTACTGGCCACGGACGCGGCTCACCGGGGCTTGCAGGCGCGCTGAAGAGGCCGGGATTGGCAGGCGCAATGTAGGCAGGGGTGGAGTTGGTGACCGTGATGCTTCCGTCCGCGCGCGCGGTCCGTACGAAGACTGTCGTACTGTTTCGATCGCCAAAGATAAAAGGCACTTGCGCGACGATCTGAGTGGGTGACACCGAATAGAGCGGCGCCGGAAAGCCATCCATGAAGACCTGCACGCCTCCGAGCGATAGCGGCCAAGCTCCGCCAGAGATCTGGGCCGTCTCGTCGGCGAGCGTAGTCCCAGGCGCAGCATCGACCTCCACCACCATGCCCGGCGAGGCAGTAGAACCGGTGCCGGCGGTCAAATAACCCCCTGAAGCGGTTGCTGTAAGATCCGTGGAGTTTGAGGTGGTCGCCGCCAGCGAGATGGCATCAAAGCTCAGATTGGTGGCTCTGGAACTCAGGTATATGGTTCCCGTCCCGTTACCGGCATACAGGGCAATCGCATTGGGGTCTCCGCTGCCGCTGTTGATAGCGCTCACTGCACCTAGCGTGATCGTGTCCAGTGTGTCGGTGCTCTTCACCGTGTACGTGTAGTCAGTTCCTTGAATGGTGATTGTCACTGTGTCACTCGCCGTGACGGTCGCGACAGTGAGGACAACCACTCCTTCCTGCCGGATGATCTCGCTCGCGTTGTTCAGGACGGAGTTATCGGGCAACGCGATATCGCCGGAAGAAAACGCCAGAACGCGGCGATTGTAGGGATCAGCTACATACAGATTGGTGCCGTCCCAGGCCAATGATGTCGGGCTCGGCAGAGTATCGACCGCACCGGTATTGTCGATGGCCGTGCTTGCGATGCTTCCCGCCTGATTGGTAACGATATCGCTGATAAAGTCAGGCTGGCCGAGAACGTTGTCGGCCTTTGCGCCGTTCGCGGTTGGGATGTGATTGAAGATTAGGACCCGGTCATTGCCGCCATCCGCGATGAACAGCCTTGTTCCATCAGACAGCGCAAAACGGGGAAAATTGAGCGTTGCCTCGCAGATAGTCGGATAAACCGGATTTCCACTCGAATCCGTTGTTTCAGGCGTACACACGGCGGAGTTGTTGTTAGCCGCTGTGCTCGACATGTCGGGCTGGCCAACCACCACGTCTGCGGGCTGATCCTGAGTGGTGGGAATGCTGTTCCAGATCAGAACGCGATTAAACCCGAGGTCTGCAACAAAAACGTGTGTTCCATCCGATGTAACAGAGACTGGATTCAGTAGCTGGTTAGCGGCGGCGGTCGGATTGGTTCTCGTCACCGGCGGCGCATTTGCCGAAGTGAAGTTTGGCTGACCGAGCACAAGATCCGCAGGCTGATTATTCGAAGTGGGCATGTGATTCCAGATCAGAACCCGGTAGTTCTGGGTATCTGCAACGAATACTTTCCCGTTTTGAAACCACACGCCCTGAGGGCCGCGGAGCGAATTCGCATTCACCAACTGCGGAGTTTGAAAAGCCGTAAAACTAGATTGCCCAAGAACAATGTCCGGAGATGTGAACTGTGAAATCGGAACCGAATTCCAGATAAGAACCCGATTGTTGTCCGTATCGGCAATTGCGAAGTGAGTACCGTCGGTGGCTACGGCCGTGGGCGTCTCCAGGCTGCCCGTGTCCTGACCGCCGGCAGGACCTGCGGCCGGTATAGCAGCGCGCCCCGGATAAGGAGTCGCGTAATCTACTTCGCCATAGAGCCGCACGGCCCCATAGCCGCAGACCCAGCAGTAACTATTGGCATGGAATGCAGTCGCCACATCCTGATTGGGAATAGGCAGCTGAGTGGTGTCAAACGCGAGAACACGGTTGTTCAGCGGCGTGGCGCCGACGCGATTGGAATCGGTGACGTACAAGAGCCCGTTAGCGAATGCAAGTCCGCTTACCGCTCCCAGCAAATTCTGGGAAACGCCATTCGCGCCAGTTGTGAAGGATTGCTGCCCGAACTCCGCCCGAGCCGCTTGGCCATTGGTGAATTGCGCTGCCCTGCAATGAAACGCTAAGAGTGATAGGAAGAGAAGAACACTAAACTTTCTCAAACAAAAGGCCCCAAAAGTACTCAAGTATAACAGCGCGTGGGACGTGTCCTCCCTCAGACCGGTTCCGAAATGTTCAAGAGCCCGGCTCTGCAGCTCTACGCTCAAATCTTTCTGGATGGCACGAACGCAAATCGCTCTTTCAATTTAAGAAAGGGCTGTTCAAAGTAAGCGTAAGAGAGCGAGGAGATTCCAGTTGCGATCCCTAAGGCTACCAGATAGGTCCCAGACATGCGCACCGAATCATGGCGCGTGTCTGGACTTAAGCTTACGATCTTCGCCGCCAGGGAAAGCGAGAGAGGATGAAACACGTAGAGACCGTAAGAGATTTTTCCCATGTAGACGAGTGGTTTCGGAACGTACTCTGCGGGTATTCCGTAAACGGCCAGAAAGATGGCGATGCAGCCTACCGCGATAAGAGCTACGGCCATCATTCCGTCTAAGCGGTCTGCCGATTTCATCAGCCCGCTTGTGAACCGCGCGGCCAGGTGCCAGGACGGCAACGCTGCACTCAGAAGCAGGGCGCGCGCGATCAGCGGCACCTTAAACTGCCGGTGATGCAGTAAGACTGCCAGGAGTGCCCCCAGCCCGAAGAACAGGAACTGGATGAGCGGGTTGTACCAATCGAAGCTCAAATAGCTGAGCCATAGCGCTAGAGGAATGATCAAGAGAGACGTTACGGTAATCAGGCGGCGGCCGCCAAGCTTCGCGAGCGTAGGCCAGACAAGATAAAACTGCTCCTCGACCGAGATGCTCCACAAAACGCCAGCCCCATTGTGATAGGTGTCGCGCCCTAGCCATCCCAGGAAGAACAATAGATATAAAATCTGGCGGCCGGTCAGCGAGTGATTCCCAGGCATAAAGCCAATGCTTGCCGCAATGGCCACAGCCAGATAGTACAACGGCCAGATACGCAATATTCGTCGCGTATAGAAGGCCTTCAGGTGGATGCGCCCAGTACTTTCCCGTTCGCGCAACAGCAGTTCGGTAATGAGGAATGAACTCAGCAGGAAGAAAATCGACAGGCCGAACGAACCTGCGGCCGCGAGGAGATTGAATGCCAGAACCGCGTCATATTTCCACACCGGCGCCGCTGGGCCCATGGTTGGGTCAGGTCCATGCCTGACAAAGACGCACAGGAATGCAAATAACCGGAGCAGATCCAACTCAGGTCTGTAGTAACGGCCGGCAGACCTTTTAGGCTCAGAGGGGACGGAAATAGCGGCGCCGCTCAGCTGGTCCATGGGATACGTTTGCCGCCGTGCATTGCACGTCTCATCTTAACGTCGACAGCCGCTGCGGCGTTTGTTTACTGGAAGAGATGGAGCCCAAAAGACATTTTTCACTACGATCAGGGACTTGACGTCACGTGAGATTAAAATCGCCACGGTTTTCGGCAGTCCAGGGCTGACTCACGCAACGCCCCACGCTGGGATACCTTATAAGCACCCAATATGCCGCTTCCTTCGGACGATAAGCTCATCGCGCTAAGCCAGGACCTACTGAAGCAGTTCGACATTATCTTCGGACTTCACCCCGGCTTCCGCCCGGCTCACGCAAAAGGCATTCTGCTTACGGGAACATTTACTCCGTCTTCAGAGGCCGGTTCGTTAACGCGTGCGCCGCATGCGAACCGGGAGTCCACTCCGGTTACGGTACGATTTTCCGACTCCACCGGAATTCCTGTGATACCCGACAACGACCCCAATGCAAATCCTCGCGGACTCGCCATTCGCTTCAATCTCGCCGAGCACGTCCATACCGATATCATCAGTCACTCCACCGACGGTTTTCCCACTAGAACTGGTCAGGAGTTCCTCGAACTTCTGCAAGCCGCGGCCGCGAGCGACCCATCGAAGCCACCGCCGTCACCAATCGAGACGTTCCTTGCCAGCCATCCGGCAGCTCTCAGGTTCGTGCAAACGCCGAAGCCAAATCCGTCGAGCTTTGCCAAAGAGAAATACTTCGGCGTTACCGCCTTTCGCTTCACAAATAAGGATGAGGTCAGCCGCTTTGGCCGATACCAGGTGATCCCGGAAGCCGGCCTTGAACATCTGGATGACGACTCAGCCAAAAGTAAGCATGCAAACTTCCTTTTCGACGAGCTTACAGAGCGAATCAAGGTGGCCCCGATTCGCTTCCGAATTCTTGTCCAGGTCGCTGACAAGAACGATGTCGTGGACGATGCCACGGTTCACTGGCCGGAGGACCGGCAATTGATCGAGCTAGGTGCGCTACTCCTCACAGAACTGGTTCGGGACAATGAACACGAACAGAAGAAGATTATCTTCGACCCCATCCCGCGCGTAGACGGCATCGAGCCTTCAGATGATCCTTTGCTCGAGTTGCGCGCCGCGATCTACCTGCTAAGCGGACGACGTCGTCGTCAAGCTCCCGAATAACAGAACGCGAAACTTCCACGCTCTTTAGCGGAACAAAAACCGGGGGTAATCATCAGCCAGATCAGGACCGCAATGGGCGCGTTAATCTGACTTCCCCAGCCGAACTAAAGTCCTCGCAGGCTCGCGACGTCCGCAGGAACCAGTTTGCCGAGAACGACACCGGCCAGCATGCAGAGCGCTATCCATATCGACAAGTAACTCTCAAACGTGCCAAGACCGCCGGTAGTCTTGGCCGGCTCTGCAATTCCCTGATTCAAGAGCAGCACCCGGGGGCGCAGCAGCCTTTGGGCTTCGTAGCGCGGAGGAAAGCGCTCATGAATTTGCCTTCGACGTCGGGAGCAATAGCATCCACGTCGATCCCTTCACCCGACAGGAAAGCTCGGGCGTCCTCAATGTCATAAACCCGCGTCGGCTCGATTTCGACGGCAGCGAAGCCCGCTGCAATCAGCTTGGCGCGATACTCCTCCTCTTGCAAAGCTCCGGCGATGCAGCCTACCCAGAGCAGCATGCTCTTCCGCACCTCTTCCGGCACCGGTCCGCGTGTGACCACATCGGATACGGCAAAGCGGCCACCCGGTTTTAGAACGCGGAATGCCTCGCGCAACACTTGGTCCTTATCGCCCGAGAGGTTGATCACACAATTGGAAATAATTACGTCTACGCTGTCGCCGGGCAGTGGGATATGTTCAATCTCGCCTTTTAGAAATTCGACGTTCTCCACGCCTGCTTTGCGCTGGTTCTCACGCGCCAAGGCCAGCATGTCATCCGTCATGTCGAGACCGTAAGCCTTGCCGGTCGGGCCGACGCGGCGAGCCGAAAGCAGCACATCGATACCGCCGCCAGAGCCAAGATCAAGGACCGTTTCACCGGGATTGAGCTTGGCAAGCGCAGTGGGATTGCCGCAGCCGAGCGAGGCCCGTAAGGCCGCTTCAGGAATTTGTCCCGCTTGCGCTTCGTCGTATAAGTTTGAGGTGATGGGGTCACAACAGCCTTCCAGCGCCGAACTGGCGCCGCAGCAGCCGTTAGTTCTTCCAGTGGTGACGCGGCGAGCCGCTTCCCCATATTTCTCCTTGACTATTTCCTTAACTTCCATCGCGGTCGTTCCTTTCATTTATTTGCAGACGCGCACAATAGCCTGCGGCTCGATGGCTTTGTTTCGGGTGCAGCATTCCGCATATAGGAACCCAAGAAGCTCCTGTAGCGCATCAGTGTTCGCGGAGTACCAGAGATACGTGCTTTCCCGGCGCACATTCACGAGATCTTCATGCTTGAGTTTGTCAAGGTGGTGCGAGAGCGTCGAAGACGGAATATCCAGCTCCGTGCCCACGTCACCGGCAATCATGCCCTGCGGGTGTGCCGAGAGCAGCAGCCGCATAATGCGGAGGCGCGGCTCCGTTCCCATCGCGGAGAACATATCGGCATACCGCGCAACATCTGGTTCACTCTTCGCTCTTGCCATCAATCCCATTCCTCTTCATCCCAGGTGTCAAAGAAACAAAGCAGGCAACCGTTCATGGATTGCGCCTTGAGTTCTGCTAAGGCCTCGTCTGTTAACACCGAGTCCAGTGGAGTCCTCTGGTAAGCAGCGCCTTGAGGAGTCGCACCTCCCCGGGACGGCTCTTCTCCTTCACAAGCTCTCTCCATATTTCTATAATTGCAGAATTATGAAGAATAGTCAACTACGATCGCAAACGCTGCGCCGCCCTGGTTATTTGGATTCCTGATACTCCTCGACCCACGCCATCTGTATGGCCTCCAGCTTGCCCTCGGTTGACGCCATCGGGTCATCCTTGAAATCCGGCAGTTCCGTGATCCACTTGTGAAGGTCGGTGTAGCGGATGTGCGTCGGGTCGACGTCCGGATGCGCTTCGAACAGGCTTAGAGCAATATCTTCCGTGTGATTCCACGTGAGTCCGGGCATAGTTTCCATCTTAGAAGACCCGGCTGGGCCGAGCCTTCACCTCACGTGCATGCAACAGGTGAGCGCTTAATCGATCTTCATGCCCTTGAGGGCGCCGTGCACAGCTGTGTTCATCAGGTTCTCGGCGAAATGCTGTGTCGCACGGTTCAGAGCCTCGATTTTCTCGCTTATGACCCGATGATCATCGCTGTGATAAACGGATTCGAGTTCGCGAACGGCAACTTCGATATTGCGCTTCTCTTCGGGCCTCAAGTACTGGTAAGCCGGATATCTTTGCGCTTTCTGCGTGGCGGCCAGGATATTATCCGCTTCTACGCGTGCTTCCCGGACCTGCCGTTCGCGCATATCCTCTTCCGCCCTTTCGAACGAGTCGACGATCATTGCTTCGACTTGCTCTTCCGAAAGGCCGTAGGAGGGCTTCACTTCTACGCTTTGGCCCTTGCCCGTCCGCGCATCGCGCGCCGTGACATTCAAAATGCCATTGGCATCGATCAGGAACCGGACTTCGATGCGTGCCAAGCCCGCGGGCATCGGATCGATTCCTGTCAGGTCAAAGCGTGCCAGGCTGCGGCAATCCTTAACCAGTTCACGTTCGCCTTGCAATACATGAATGAGAACGTTACGCTGACCGTCGACAGCAGTAGTAAAGCTTTCCGTCGCGCTGGCGGGGATGGTGGAATTCCGGGCGATCAGTTTGGAGACGACCCCACCCATGGTTTCGATCCCGAGTGACAAAGGCGTGACGTCGAGCAGCAGTTTGTCTTCGACGTCTCCAGCAAGAATGCCCGCCTGAACCGCCGCGCCAAGCGCAACCACTTCGTCGGGATTCAGTTCCGTGTGCGGCTTAGCTTTGAACACACGCTCCACAGCCGCCCTGACAAGCGGAATGCGCGTGGAACCGCCCACCATGACGACTTCGTTGATGTCTTCCGCCCCAAAATGGGCGTCCTCGAGGCAAGCCCGGCACCGCTCGAGCGTTCGCTCGACGATCGGCGAAATCAGCCGGTCGAACAACTCGCGATTGATGGCGCGCCGGTATGCTTTGCCCTTGTACTCCAATTCGATCGTCGATTCAGGCAGGAAAGAGAGTTCTTCCTTTGCCCTGATCACCGCCCGCCGCAAACGTTGCACGCCTTCGGAATCGGTCGAAAGATCGCTCCCCCATTCTGATTGCACATCTTCGAGGGCAATACGAAGCAGCAGGTTATCGATATCGTCCCCCCCAAGATGCGTATCGCCGTTCGTGGCGAGCACTTCGAAAATGCCGTCGTGGAGACGCAGGATCGAGATATCGAACGTGCCGCCGCCAAAATCGTAAACCGCAACTACGCCGTTCTTCCGCTTATCCAAGCCATACGCAAGCGAGGCCGCTGTAGGCTCGTTTACCAGCCGAAGCACTTCCAGACCCGCCAGCCGCCCTGCATCCTTGGTGGCTTGACGCTGTGCGTCGTTGAAGTATGCCGGAACCGTAATAACGGCTTCGGTCACGGGTGCGCCCAGGGCAGCTTCTGCGTTTTCCTTCAAAGCCCGGAGCACAGCCGCCGAGATCTCGGGAGGCGTAAACGTTCGTTCTCCTAAACGGAGCCGAATCACTGACTCACTATTTTCGGCAACACGGAACGGAAAAAGCTTCAGCTCTTCGCGTACGTCGCCGATACCACGGCCCATGAGCCGCTTGACCGAGTAGACTGTCCGCTCGGGCACCGTGAGCAGCAAATCACGTGCTCCTTCGCCGGCCGTCAGCTTCCCATCAGAAGTAAGCGAAACGATGCTGGGCACGATCTTTCGCCCCTGCGAGTCCTCAAGGATACGCGGTCCTGTCAGCTCCATTACCGCAACCAGACTGTTCGTAGTTCCCAAGTCAATTCCGACAATCTTAGATTTCCGGTTCTCGCCGAAATCGATTTGCAATGTTCCCATTTAAGTTTTCGAAAGAGGTGTTCTTACAGACGATCGTCCGTCGTTTCCTGGGACGGCGTCGGATTTAAAGCACGATCGACGTCCCGTATCAAATTCTCGATATAGCGGCGCCGGTTCAGCACGCCGCGGATCTCATGGAGTGCCTGGCGCGCACTCTCGCTTTCCACGTCGGCTGCGTCATATCTCGCAAACAGGCTTTCGAGTTCTCCATCGACATCGCCGCGTAGACGGAGGAAGTTCGCGCGGGCTGCTTCCAGTTGAGGGCGCGCCGCTTCGTCGCCGCCTTTCAGTTCTTCGAGTGCCATATTCAACTCGAAAACTTCCTCGAGCAACTCGGGCGGGACATCTCTTGACCGCTGTTCGCCAATCGGAAATCCCTCCTCGGTGAGCAGATACTCTGCGCGGCGTACAGGATCGCGGAGCGTTCGGTAGCCGTCATTCAGAATGGAGGTGGCTTCGAGCGCCTGCGCCTGCTGGTCCTGGCCCTTGCGGCTGAAGCGATCCGGATGCCATTGGCGGCTCAGGTCGTAGAAGCGCTTCTGCAAGTCTTCGTTGTTGAGGACAAGCTTCTTCTCGATGCCGAAGAAGTCGTAGAAATTTTTGGGCAGGGAAGACATAGGGACGAGTCAGGACGCGAAAACGCGTCCTCGGGGCAGGCGTGGAACTAAGCGGAAAACGAAGTGCCGCATCCGCAACTCTTGGTTGCGTGCGGATTCTCGAACACAAAACCGGACTGCATCAGACTGTCCTTCCAGTCGAGCGTCATGCCGTCCAGGAACACCATGCTTTTCGGGTCTATGAACACCTTGACATCATCGAACACGAAAACGTGATCGCGCGGTCGCGCTTCGGGCGCAAATTTAAACTGGTAGCTTAAACCCGAGCAGCCCCCGCCCAATACACCGAGGCGCAACCCACCGGAAACACCCTCGCGAGCGAACGCATCACGGATTTTCCCCACAGCTTTCGGCGTTACGTGAATCTGCTTAGGCGCAGTCTCCTGCGCCCCTGCGTTCTCCAACGTTCCACCCGCCAGCTGAGTCAACTCAGCCATAAACCTGCTACCGCTAGCTCACCGCAACGGCTTCGGCTTTAGAAGTTGAGGTGTGCTTCTTCTTGTAATCGCCAATGGCCGCCTTGATGGCGTCTTCCGCAAGAACGGAGCAATGAATCTTCACCGGCGGAAGCGAGAGTTCGTTCACGATGTCCGTGTTCTTGATCTCAAGCGCCTGCTCAACAGTTTTGCCCTTCAGCCACTCGGTGGCCAAAGAAGAACTGGCAATCGCACTGCCGCAGCCAAAGGTCTTGAACTTGGCTTCTTCGATGACGCCCGTGTTTCGGTTCACCTTCACCTGCAATTTCATCACGTCGCCGCATTCCGGAGCGCCAACCATTCCGGTTCCTACATCCGGGCTGTTCTTGTCCAGCGATCCGACATTCCTAGGATGCTCGTAATGATCGATAACTTTGTCAGAGTAAGCCATGAATTCCTCCTTATTTCAATATTAATGTGCTGCCCAAACGACCTTTGAGAGGTCCACGCCTTCTTTCGCCATCTCATACAGCGGAGACAGCTCGCGAAGTTTCCTGACCACGTCAATTACCTTGTTCGCAACGTAATCGACTTCTTCTTCCGTGTTAAACCGGCCAAGGCCGAAGCGGATGGAAGAATGCGCCAAGTCGTCACCGGCGCCCAGAGCCTTGAGAACATAGCTGGGTTCGAGCGTGGCCGAGGTGCAGGCCGACCCGCTGGACACAGCGATATCGTTAATACCCATCAGCAGGCTCTCGCCTTCCACGTAGGCGAAGCTGATGTTCAGGTTGTGCGGCAACCGATGTTCCATCGAGCCGTTGATGTAAACTTCGTCGAGCTCGGTCATCAGCTTGTCCTTCAGCTTGTCTCGCAGGAAGCTCAGCCGCTTCGATTCTTCAGCCATTTCCTTCCGCGCGATCTCGCAGGCTGCGCCTAAACCCGCAATGCCGGGCACGTTCAGGGTTCCTGAACGCATCCCGCGCTCATGACCGCCTCCGTCCATCTGGGCGGTAATCTGAACGCGCGGATTACGGCGGCGAACATAAAGGGCGCCGACGCCCTTCGGTCCATATAATTTGTGGGCCGTGAGCGACATAACGTCAATTCCGTCTTCGATCACGTTCACTGGAACCTTGCCAATCGCCTGCACGGCATCGCTGTGGAACAGGATTCCTTTCGCCTTCGCAATCTTGGCGATTTCCTTCATGGGCTGCACAACACCGATCTCGTTGTTGGCGTACATGATGGAAATAAGAATGGTTTTATCCGTGATGGCATCCCGCAGTTGATCGAGGTCAATCAGCCCGTCCTGCCGAACCGGAAGATACGTAACTCGTGCGCCGTTTTTCTCCAACCGCTTGCAGGTGTCGAGAACAGCTTTGTGCTCGGTCGCCTGCGTGATGATGTGATTGCCCCGTTCGGCGTACATCTCAGCGATGCCCTTCAGGGCCAGATTGTTCGACTCGGTCGCGCCGCTGGTGAACACGATCTCTTTGGGAGTGGCGCCGATCAAGTCAGCGATCTGCTTGCGGCTCTTCTCCACCGCTTCTTCGGCTTCCCACCCGAAGCTATGATTGCGCGAAGCAGCGTTTCCGAAGATATCGGTGAAGTACGGCTTCATTACGTCGAACACCCGGGGGTCCATGCGAGTGGTTGCGTGGCTGTCCATGTAAACGGGTAATTTCATAAAGTCATTTCCTCAGAGAAGCTAACTGGTCAAGAGATTTCGGTGAGCCTTGCAGGGCTATAAGAGCAGCCGGTAACGCAGGGACGGGTGAGTCGTCTTCGGACTCTTCCAGCATGTCTTCGATGCTGACGCTATCCAGAAGTCGCAGAATCGCCTCGTGAATTCGCCGCAACGGCCGTCTCACCGTGCACCGGCCACTGTGCCCGCACGAGGCCTGTTCCGTAAAACAATTTGCCAGCACGATCGGTCCGTCTATCGCCCGAATCACTTCGAGCGCTGTAATCAGGCGCGGAGACCGGGCCAGCTTATACCCTCCATTGGTTCCGTACTCAGAAACCAGAAACCCAGATTTCCCGAGCTTTTGAAGCAGTTTCGATAGAACCGGGAGGGGAATGCCGCACCCATCCGCTACTTCCTTGGCGCTCACCGCTTCGCCCGTCTGGCGTTGACGCAACGCAAAATGCTTGAGAGCAATAAGACTGTAGTCCGCCTTTTTTGTTAGTCGAAGCATTTCAGGGTCAAACTCGGGGAGGAAGCGATCTACGACCAACGAGATCCTATTTCTTTTATAGCACGGCCATGAGGCTTTAGCCATTTTTTATGTCTTGTGAAATCAAACGCTTAAGCCCCTCGCCTGTCGAGAGAAGTCGCTGGGCAATAAGGTCAAATTCCCGATTAGTAGCAACCGGTTCGCGAAGCCCCCGCGTGATAAACTCAGTGGGCGCTGCTATTCTCACCTCCTATCTCCAGCATGTTTCCTAAGTATCTCGTGTGATTCGACTTTTCCG
This sequence comes from uncultured Acidobacteriaceae bacterium, assembly GCA_963771495.1. GTDB lineage: Bacteria > Acidobacteriota > Terriglobia > Bryobacterales > Bryobacteraceae > Bog-105. The sequence goes on from CAVYTR010000001.1 coordinate 126,515, forward strand.
CGTCTTCATCCCGGCCAGCGTAGTTGCTCTTCTCCTGTCCGAGATCGTTTTGGTTCTGGCCTGCTACGTCGGCGCTTTGTTTCTGATCAGCCCCGACCCAGCCTTCTACCTGTTCGCTGAACAGAATTACTGGAAGATCCTGGTTGTCACCTTCTGGATCATCCTAACGATGTACTTCCAGGACCTCTATGCCGAGCTCCGGATCACCTCGCGTATTCTCCTGGTTCAGCAGATCTGCCTTGCGGTCGGCTGCTCGCTGCTGTTCATGGCATTCCTTGGCTATGTACAGGCAGAACTCGTACTCGGCAGGTGGCTGATCATCATTGGGAGCCTCGGCGTCATCGTCGTCCTTCCACTTTGGCGGATTTTTTTCTGGCGATACATCATCGGTGCGATGCGGTCCGAGCGTGTGCTGCTGCTCGGGAACTCAAGTATCCTCTCAGAGGTCATTGAATGCGTTAAGGGAAAGCCCGAATTCGGCTACACCCTTCTCGGCTATCTGCACGAGGGCGAACCCGCCGATTTCGCGCTCCCCTGTCTCGGAAGGATTTCAGAGCTTCGTGAAGTCTGCAAAGAATACAGACCCACCAGAATCGTTGTTGGCATGGCCGAGAGGCGAAACCGCCTCCCCGTTTACGACCTTCTCGAAATCCGCTTCGCCGGTGTGGTGATTGAGGACGCTGCCGATACTTACGAAATAGCTCTCCGTCGAGTCTGTAGCCGGAAGATTCAGCCCTCCCAGCTCATCTTTTCTTCCGGCTTGGGACCGCAGCCGCACGCCCTGGCGATACAGAACTTTTATTCGCTGATCATCGGAGTGATCGGCATGATTGTCTCCCTGCCTCTAATGCTGCTGACTGCGATTGCCGTCAAGCTGAGTTCAAAAGGCCCAGTCTTTTACCGGCAGCGCCGGGTTGGGATGAACGGCCATGTGTTTACCCTGACCAAGTTCCGGTCGATGTACGCGGACGCTGAGGCACGTACCGGCGCCGTCTGGGCCTCTAAGGATGATCCGCGCATTACCCCACTCGGCAAGTGGCTTCGAAAGCTGCGGCTGGACGAACTTCCCCAGTTCTGGAACGTGGTGCGCGGCGACATGTCAATCGTGGGCCCCCGTCCGGAACGTCCCGAATTTGTAGATGTCCTGGCGCAGCAGATTCCGTATTATCGCCAGCGGCATGCGGTGAAGCCCGGTATCACCGGCTGGGCCCAGATCAATCACAAGTACGGCGACACAGCACTCGATGCGATGATCAAGCTCGAGTACGATCTGTACTACATCAAACACGTCGCTCCCGCACTTGATTTCTACATCATCTTTCACACGGTGAAAGTGATGATCCTGAGCCGCGGGGCACAGTAACAAGTTTCATTTCCGCCCGAAGGCGGTCGCGAGCCGCTACTGAGAACCGGCTCCGGTTCCTACATTCATTAGCTCAATTTCGAAGATCAGCGCCGCACCACCAGGAATGCCGGGCCGTCCTCTTTCACCGTAGGCAAGACTGGCTGGACAAACCAGAGTTGCTTTTCCGCCAACCTTCATTTTCTGGACGCCTTCGGTCCAGCAAGCAATTACCCCGTTTAGCGGAAACTGGGCCGGCTGGCCCGTCTTGTACGAACTGTCGAACTCTGTGCCGTCTACCAGGGTTCCGCGATAGTTGACAGTCACCGTATCCGTCGCCTTGGGCGAAGCTCCTGTCCCAGGCGTGATTTCCTTATAAATCAGACCCGACGGAGTTTTCACCGCGCCCGGTTCCGCCGCGGCTTTATCCAGGTATGCCTGCGATTCAGCCTTCGCGCGTTCAGCTGCGCGGGCGCCGCGTTCCTGTGCCAGGCCCTGAATCTTTGGTCCCCATTCGCTGAGATTGATAGCCGGCTTCTTTGCCGCAGCATCGTTCAGCGCGCGTTTAAGAATGTCCAGTTCGGCCGGCGATAATTCGAACTGCGCAAGCGACTGATATACCGAAAGGCCCAGCGCGTAAATAATCTTTTGTTCATCCGTCATCGGTGGCGGCTCAGGAGCCGCTGCCGGGGCGGCCTTGGGTTTGGGCCTGGTCGACTGTGCAGGCGTGGTCTTTTTCGCAACCGTTTGGGCTTGCGAAATCGAAGAGTGAATCAGCAGAATGGCTGAAAAAAAAGCAAACAGCCGAAGCATCCCTCTCAGACTAGCATCGGCCTTTAACTTGCCCCTTCACGGAAGAAACAGATTGTAACTTGATCGGCATAACTTCGTAGCAACGTGCATTCCAATAAATTAGCTGCCAATCGATCATCTAATGCGGCTCGGCGCATTTACGTTTCTTCACTCATCCAGGTCAATGAGATTTCTCCGGCTTCCGGCCCACTAATGAGCACCACGTCGTTTTCTCAGGCATTTGCTTAAGCCGTCCTTCTTAAAGGTATAGGCAGGGCCGGAACCGTGGATGAAACAGCTGGATGACCAAGCACCGCGTTTACATTCTGGCCTCCTGCGCTCTTGCTCTGAGCTTCGCCGCTTACCGGACCCACTCGAAGGGCGCAATACCGGCGGCGATTTCACCCAGCATTCTGCAACCAATGCGTTTCGCTCCGGCCTTGGCTCGTGCTCTGCATCCGAATTACCCTTATTCGGTAATTCCTGGCGGTGTTTATTCGCCCGCTGAGCTGGTGTACGCTGTCGGGAAAGACCGTGTTGTCCGGGATCACTATGCAGGATTCAACCTCAAAGCGGCTCGCCTGGTGGCGTTAACCCAGGACCGCCTCGAGTATGTCTCCTATCGCCGGGGCGATCGGGTATTTTGGACCGGTAAGAAGCTGCGCATTCCACGGGGCGAACTGCTGCTCACTGACGGCCGGAATTTCGCACGTACCCGGTGCGGAAATCGTCTTTGCATAAGCCTCCGTGGCCACGTCGATCCACACGAACCCTCTGCGGACCTGCTCTCGTTGCCGGAGCCGAATCCGGAGACTCTCGCCATCGGTCCGCTGAAATTTACGCCGGGACCTTCGCTCGGAGAGTTGGCCCAGGAAGCCGACACGCTCCCGGAACCGCCTTCAAGGCTGAAGCCCGTGCTCCCGGCAGATAACCAACGGACCGGGGTGACCGGCATCAGCCCGGCCGTTTACAATCCCGCGGGCGGCTTCTTCGCCGGAATTCCGGGGATGCTGGCCTACGGAGCCCCGGTTGGCGCGACAGCAGGTTCGACTCCCGCCCACACGACCCCGGGTGTCCCCGGAAACACACCCGTTCCTGGAAGCCCTCCGGCCATCCCGCCGCCCACTCTGTCCGCCGTCCCGGAGCCGAAGGGCCTTGGAGTGATCGTCGGAATCTTTTGCGTGTGCCTTCTCGGGCTCGTTCGCTTTACTTGCTTGCCCAGTAAGCGTTCGTACCCGGGTATCCCATTTCCGGCAGATTCGCCAGAATAGTGCGGCGAAGATCCAGCAAATGTATCTCACCCGCCTCGCGATAAATCACTTTTCCGTCCGGAGCGATCACGATGGTGAACGGAACGCCCGAATCCCATTTGGGATCGAATGCCGCCTGCATGGCATAGTTGTCATCGCTTGAAAACAGGAGGTTACGCACCGCCGAGTGCTCGCCCTCAAGAAACTTCAGCACGTCTGCTTTTTGGTCCGGCGCATTCGCCGATACCGTGACGAGCTCGAAGTTGCGGCTCCGGTACCACAGGTAAGTGTTCAACAGGTCGTGGAACTCCTCGACGCAAGGCCCGCACCAGGTCGCCCAGAAATTCACCATCAGGAACTTGCCCGTGGGATTCGAGCGCAACGTCTTGAGCACCTCCGGCGTTGCCATCTCAACGGTCACCGGCAGCTCCTGGAACTGTTTTGTCTCCCGCTGCTTCATCTCAATCTGGTCTTTCCATTTGGTGGCGCACCCAAAAACCGGAGTCGTGGCAACCGCGACCGGTTGCCCGGCCAGCATCGCGTCCAATGCCGCCCGGGTGTCTTGAGTCTTCACCAGCGATTCCCGTTGATTGTTATCGATCCGTCCCTCGAACCGCAGCTTTCTGTCTTTGTCAAAAACAAAAACGTGGGGAGTTGCCTTCGGCCCGTACGCTTCCGCTGTGGATTGCGTGTCGCCGTCGTAGAGGTAAGGGAAATTAAAATGGCGGTACTTGGCCCGGATGATCATTCCGTCCAGCGAATCGTCGACATCCGTGTAGTTCATCTCATGCGCTGATGCGGCAGCAACGGCGTTCGGCTGAATAGCGACAAATCCTACTCCTTTCGCGCCGTAGTCGTCCACCAGTCTCTTGATGCGGCCTTCGTAGAGCTGCGCGGTCGGGCAGTGATCACACGTGAAGATGATGGCTAAGATCGGGTATTTGCTGTACTCGCTTAACTGGTGTTTCGCCCCATCCACTCCGGGCAGGTTAAAGTCCGGCGCCTGTGCCCCAATAGCGAGCGTCGGATGACGCTGGTACTCCTTTTCCACTTCCGCCTGGTGCTGCGCACGGCCTGCCTGCCGTTGCGCATCCGTAAGCGTCTGCTTTGCCGGCTGCTGTTGCCCTGGAGCTGCAATGGAGCCACCCAAAATAGCGGCCGTGAGCCCCAGTGCCGCCAGGCTCTTCCGAACTACATCAAACATCTGAACAAACCTCCTCGCGGGTCAGCCCGCAAGATTCTTGATCGTGATATTCCGCCACCTGCTGACCGCGCCCGGCCACCAGCGTAGCTTTCCTAAGAACGCGTCGTTGTTGTGCACTTCAAACGAGATGTGGCCCGGTTTGCCGACAACGGCGGCAATCGCTTTCGGATCGAAATCTGGCGCTTGGACCTTGCTAACGTCGAATTCACTAATCTTCTCGCCGTTAATCCAAGTCGTTAAGCGGGGCATCGCGCCCACACAGCGAATTCGAAAGTGATTCCAGTCGTTCAGCTTCCATGCGCGCAGAAATGTAGCTGCGGGCGCTGCAAACTCGAGCGGTACGTGCTTAGTCGGCTCCGCCGGTCGAACGGGAATCAACCGCTCGGGGCGGCATTCGTTGCCGTCCTTGCCGGGCTCGCCGATGAACCCATACTCCATCGCGTGAAAACTTCCCAACCCGTTACCAAAATATCCTGCGATCCCGCCGAGAGGACGATGGTCGAGCAAAACCTGAATGCCGATGTTTCCTCCCGGAACTGTGCGCACATAGATTCCGGTATCGATGGGCCAATCGGGCCGCGCCTCCAGTTGCAATTCAAAGTTGAAGAACGCTTCTTCCGAAACCAAGTACGCGCCCATACCTGAACCGGGAGGATCCTGCCCGCCGGAAATGACGCCATTCTCGACAGTCCATCTGCCGGTATTCGAATCTCCTGGTTTGCGTGGATAGGCCTTCCAGCCTTTCAGGGACGAGCCGTCGAATATCGGTCGGAAACCCTCATTGTTCGGGGATTCCTGTGAGTCCGCGGGCGCAACGCTCGAAAGCAATGCCGCTGTCGCACAGAATTCGCGCCGCCGCATACCGTGTTCGTTCGCCATCGCTCGATTTCAGAATAGAAGCTTCAGCGTCAATGCCATCTGCCGCGGTGTCCCCACCGTTGAACTGATCACACCGAAGGTGCCGCTGCCGAAAGCCGAACCTGGATTCGCGAAACTGGCCGTGTTCGTCAAATTGTACGCTTCCGCCCTGAATTGTAGCTGGACCGATTCCCGGATCGGAAAAGCTTTGAACAGCGAAACGTCTACGTGCCGATTAGGGGGGCCGTAAAGGATGTTCGGCCCGGAGTTTCCAGCAGCATACAGGGGTTGCGGAACAAAGCACGCCGCGTTCAGCCAACTGGTAATGGTCGGATTGGCCGCGTACGCATTACAACCTGCGAGGCGATTCGGCCGATCGGAAACCGTAACTCCCCCGGGCTGGGTGGCCGCACTCGAGATATTCTCGCGCGGTGTCGCATTCGTTACCGTAAACGGCAGGCCACTTGCCACTACTGCGATCACATTGAAGTCCCAGCCGCCAATTACTCCGTTCAGCCATTTGTTCGATTTTGACCCGAAAGGCAACTGATAATCAGCGGTCGCAGTCCACCTGAGCCGGATATCCGTACTCGTACTGCCGTGCTCCAAATGCCAGTTGTTAATCAGCTGGCCAGGTGCGCCTCCGGTCAGAGCATGCGCCCAGACAAAGTTCGAATTGATGGTTAGCCCATGACGAAGACGTCGCTCAAAGACCAGTTGCATGGAGTGGTAATTCGCATTGTTTGCACTCGTCTGGTACGAAATGGTCGAGATGTTTGGGAAAAGCGAGTAGTACGGCCGCAGAATGTTCGTGTTTCCAGGAGCGGGCAAGGGCTGATCGATATTTGGCGAAAGTACGCCGTGCCTTGTCAGGGCAGCCACGTACGCAGCGCTCACAACGTTCCCGCTAAACTCCTTCTGCACGGTCAGGTTGTACTGCATGACACGTGTCGATTGGAAATTTTCCGCTACCGCAATCAAACCGGTGGTGGGATTGGTCGGACTCTCTGGAGTGGGCGGTGGGAATCCCATCGCCAATGTGTGCGTGGGGAAGATCTGGTCCTGAATGAATGAGTAACCGTTGGTGAACGGCGGGTTCTTCAGTAGGCCGTTCGAGCCCGTGAACTCGGGAACGTACGCAACTCCGAACCCGCCTCGCACCACCCAGCTTGTGCCAGGCTGGTAAGCGAACCCGAATCGCGGCGCGACATCCGAATAGTCGGTCTTTACGCCCGCTGTAGCTGACACTCCATTTACTCCGGCCTGGATGATTTTATTCGTTGCCGGATCAAAGTTTGAGATCTGGTTGTGCACCTCTGTCAGTGGCGTAAACACGTCGTAGCGGATGCCGAGGTTCAGCGTCAGTTTGCGATTCACTCTCCAGTCATCCTGGAACCAGACGTTCGGTTCCCAAAAGCGATAGCCGTTCCACCCGAGATTCTCGTTCAACTGCCCGACGGACGGGAATCCGAGCAGCCAGGAAGCAATGGCGTTCCCGGACGCAAGCGCGCCCGACGGATCGTTTGTTGCGTTCCCATCGAAGTTGTACGTGCCCCGGGGATAGGAACTCTGGGTATCAATCACTTGACGCCGGATCAGCGCCGCGCCCATTCGCAAGCTGTGCGAAGCCTTTGTCCACGAGAGCGAGCCCTGATAATCGAACGTGTTTTCAAACTCGATCAGCGGAACGAACGATGCGCCGCCCAGTGTTTCATAGCCGGCGGGCTGCATCAGCGGCAAGCCGCTGCTGACATAGTTGTGGTTCGCGCCCGGAATCCCAAACTGCGTTGCCAGATTCTGACCCAAATCCACGGATTGAGAGTCGAGGGCGAATCGCTGGAATCCCGCCTTGAGTTCGAGTAGCAGCGTTGGGGTGAATATATGGACAAAATTTGCCTGAATAGCCTGTGAACGTTGCAGCGCCGGTCCGGGAAATACGGCTGCATTGCCACCAGGATCGATTCCATTCACGATCGGGAATGCCCCAGGCGTGTAGGTGGTGCCATCGTTATATGAGTAACGCGCAAAGAAAGTGTTCAATTCGTTGAAGTGGTGGTCTACGCGTATGTCGTAAGTGTCGTAATTCTGCGTTTTCTTCAGGGCGGACGTGTAGTTGTTCACCAGCCCGCTGGTCTGTGGAATCGGATAGAGATTCATGAAGTTCGTGGCGACGGGGCTGATCCGGTTTGCCGGTATGGTGTCGTTCGGGAAGAGGGTTCGCATATACGTTCCCGGTCTGCTTGGATTAGGCACCGTCGTCGCCGGATCAAAAATCAACGCTACTCCGTTGAAGTTGCCATTACGCATCGCGATGGTAGGTATGGTGGACGTGTAGGATTGGCCCTGCCGCAGAAAATAGCGCTCGTAATCGAAAAATCCGAATGTCTTGTTCCTCTTAATAGGGCCGCCGATGCTGCCCCCGAAATCGTTGAATCGGTATTCGGGTTTCTTAATCGAGAAGAAGTTTCTTGCGTCTAGCGCGTCATTGCGGAAATACTCATACAACGTTCCGTGAAAAGCATTCGTTCCTGACTTGCTGGTAATGGAGACCACGCCGTTGGCTGATCTCCCGATGGAGGCGTCGAAATCGTTGGTAAGTACCCTGATCTCTGCAATGCCGTCAACCGACGGTTTCACAACGATGTCGTTCTGGATCCGCTCGAAATTGTCCATTCCATCGAGCAGCCAGTTCGGAACGCTGGCGCCGTTGATCACCAGTACTGAGCTCTGGCGGCGATCATCCGGCCGGTTCCCGCTGAGCGTGTTGCTCGACAATCCCTCCGTTGCCCCTGCCGTCAACTGAACCAAGGTCATGAAATTTCGTCCGTTGAGAGGCAGATCCTGGACCGCCTGTGTCGTAACGAGCGTTCCAAAAGTCGCGCTATCGGTCTGCAGGGCCGGCGCTTGCCCCTGTACTTCCACACTCTCGCTCACCGCGCCAACCTGCATCGTCGCGTCCTCACGGACTTTGTCGCCCGCCGCAAGAGTAACGTTTGAAACCGTAAAACTCTTGAATCCTTGCGCCTCCACGCGCACTTGATAATGCCCTGGAGGAAGAGCGGTAAACACGTACTGGCCGGTCGACGTCACCGATGCCGTTTGCGAGGTGTGAGTGTCCAAATTTTCTATGGTGACCTTTGCAGTCGGGACAACGGCTCCGCTGGCGTCTGTGACCAGACCACTCATTTCGGCGCTCGCGATCACCTGCGCGTCTGTTAGGTGAACGGAGCCTACTGTGCCAAGCAAGACCAAGAGACACCAACCAGCGCGCAAGCTCGGCTTCAGACGAGGAAATCCTGGAACAAGATACATGGTTTTACTCCCGAACGTGATCTGAGGCCATCTTTCTCCCAAAACGACTGTTTATCAAGGTTTATTCGAGTCACAGAACGTTCGCTAACGGTTATCAGCATGCCTTCGGAGCTCCGCCAAATGGCGACCTGCGGGCAGGACGTGCCGCGAGCCACGCCCCCGTATTTACTGAAAGGACTGGTGATAGAATTCCGGGCAGAACCCATGCGAACGTTGCCCGAACATACGTTCAGCGCTGAGGAAAAGCAGCAGGCTCTGGAAGCGGTACTCAAAAGCCGTACGTTCGCTCGAGCCGATCAATTGAGAAAGTTTCTGCGGTATGTCTGCGAAATGGAGCAGGCCGGCCGCGCCGACGAAATTACGGAATACTCGATTGGGACGGATGCGCTCGGACGTCCTCGCAGCTATTCTCCCGCTGCTGATTCGAGTGTCCGTGGCCGTGCTCATGATCTTCGCCAGAAGCTGGAACAGTTTTATGAAGTAGAGAATCCCGGTGCAACTGTTCGGATCGATCTGCGAAAAGGCTCTTACACGCCATTCTTTTATGAATCGGAGACCAAGCTTGTAGCGGAACCTCTGTTCCTGGAGCCGGCGCCTCCCACGCCTTTGATAAAGAGAACCCGGCTGAAGGCATTCGCTCTGAACACCCTGCTGGTGATTGTTGCCGTGCTGGCCACCCGGGCTTTCTACATGCAACGGAGCCGGCTCAGCCCTATTTTCGAACAATTTTGGGGCCCGCTTGCTCGTCCCGGCTCCGAGGTTTTACTCTGTCTGGCAACACCTCCGTCGCTCCTTATCAAGCCTTTTCCCAAAACTCCGGATTCCGGCATTTTTCGTCCTCTCGTGCCCGACCACAGTGCCTGGTTCGCCCGCCTAAAGATCCCGAACTCTGGCGACCAACCTTATATGTATTATTCCGGCGATTCTCCCCTTTTCGGAGATGCCGAGGCGGCCGTATTTGCAACCCAAATCGTCTCGTCGGCTGGGGGAACGGTTGAGTTTCTTCCGGAAAACACGCTCGGATCAGCCGCCTTACGCAATCGCAACGTGCTGTTGATTGGAAGCTCCAATTACAGCGAGTATGCAGGGCGAGTCCTGAGAAACACTCCGTTCACAATTTCCGAGGACGGTGCCATCGGTGAGGAGATTATCCGGGAACGCTCCAGCGCTGCGAACAGACGGATCTTCATTCCGAAGCGCGACGAATCCCGTGCACTCACGGTTGTATACGGGCTCATTACTGTTTTCCCAAACCAGCCGCTTTCGGACCGAAACTCCCGAACCATCATCGTGTCCGGCGTCACGGGTGCGGGTTCAGGCGCTGCCATGCACTTTTTCGCAAGTGCCAGCGGGCTGTCCACTTTGCTCGAACGCTTTAAGAAGGACGGGTTAAAGCAAGTTCCGAGTTCCTATCAGGTGGTCGTACGTGGCAGCAGAGACAAAGCCGTCGCAATTGGATGGGAACTCGCGGACTACCGAGTGATGGCTCATCCGCCAATCCTTAACTAGATCGGTCCGATCCCACCGCTGTTTCCCCACCTGAGCTTTTCACTCAGCTACAGAAGGTGGAACTCGACTTCCACCGTGACTCTGACATTGACAGGCCGGCCATTCTTACTCCCAGGCTGAAACTTCCATTTCTTCAAAGCTTCCACCGCAGTCTTGTCCTCTTCCGCGTTCAGTCCGCTGACCACACGATAAGCGCTGGGCTGACCCTCTGTGGTCACAACGGTTGAGATCCTGACCACTCCCTCCACGAACGCCTCTTTGGAATTCGGCGAAAACTCAGGTTCAACGTAGTGAATCAGTTTGGGGGCTTTAACATCGCCTCCGGGTTGGAAAACTTCTTCCTCCTTCGGCGGGGCAGGTTTATCTTTATCGCCGTCGGCCAATTCCGGCGCCGATGCAAGCATCTTCGCCGCAACAGCACACAGCGGAACGGTGTGAATCAGAAATGATCTCCTGCCTGCCTTTAGATACACTATTCCCTCCAAAGCAAGCGAGTGAAGTTTTGGACGGAGCGGGTGCCTGCCGCGTTACACCGGCTCCCTCACAATTCTCGAGATGGAAAGCGCTCAGGCAGTCGCATTCGTCGGCTCGACCAGCAGTTCCACATTGACCGAATACAATGCTGATTTGCCTTCGTGATCCGTTTCGAAGTAGACCCGGCGGCTGTCCGGCGAAAAAACCGGCGCAACGGCAGCCGGATGAGTGGCGCGATGCTCGCACAGTGTTAGCTCGCGGTGTATGTTCCGCAACAGCAGCATGACCGTTGGCTGCGCTTTGCTCCGGCTGGCGCCCACGAAAACGGAACCGTCGCCGTTTGGCGCAAAGGCAGCGAACTGGCTGGTTGACGAGACCTTCTGCTCGGCACCGGACTCAGGTGAGATTTCGTGGATTTCGGCCAGCGAAACACCCGAGGGAGCAGGTACGTTTCGCAAGAACAGGACCGTAGAGCCATCCGGAGACCAAACCGGGCCTGCAAGTGGCCCTCGCGCCAGCATCACCGGTTTCCCACGGGCTCGATCGAACGCGGCGTACCAGATTTCCTGCTGCGCGTTCGCTTCTCCGCGCTGAAATAAGCAACCTGCACCTCCCGGCCGAAGGAGACACCAGGGCGCGACATCGTCCGCCAAAGGCTGCCCCCCTGGTTCCAGCATCCGAAGCTGACCGTTGCTGACCAGCGCGACCACTCCTTCGCTGCTGACACTGAACGCACTTATTGCCTCGGCAATAGGGCGCGAGCGCTTGTTCGCCATCGAGATCTCCCGGAGCGTTCCACCATCCATCAGGTATAAAGATTTCCCGGACGAGTCAAGACAAAGCGATGACGGAGCAAGATCCTCGAACTGCCCGAGAGAACTGGAGATCCCGGTTCGTAGGTCCATGCGATACGGAGATAGTCTGCCAGCGCGGTCGGAGCTAAAGACCAGAAAACGCTCCTTGACAGAGATGAAGCGGTTTGTCGGCGCGGGCAGCAGGCTGGTGTGCGAAGGGTTTGTCAGCCGGACCACAATCGATTCAGTGATTGGATCGGTAAACCGGACGAATTCGCCCGCCGAGGGAAGTGGTTTGCTCTTCTTAGTTGGAGTGTTGCTGGCGGGCGCGTAAGCTTCGACCGAAGCGGAGCCCCAGAGAGCGGGCAAAGCTGCCAGCAAGCTCCGCCGCGTGATGCCTTTCACTATAAAGACAGACGCCGGCGGAATTTCCGATGTTGCACTACGAGCTTGTTGAAAACACGGTGACTGGCTTTGTTTTCCCAACCTTTCGGAAAAAGTTGCCTGTCACTGGCTTAATGTCCTGACTCTAGAGCCCTAGATCGCTCGGAACAGCACGGGAGGAGGCGAGCTGCGCGGGAGCGGGCTTGGGTCTGCCCAGGTATTTGTAAGGGTTCACAGGCGTACCGCCCAGACGAACCTCGTAGTGCAGATGCGGCCCGGTTGCCCGGCCGGTAGCTCCCGACAGGCCAATAACTTGCCCGCGAGTCACCTCCTCGCCCGGCACAACCAGTGCTTGCGAAAGATGCGCGTAGCAGGTCTCGAGCCCGTTCCCGTGGTCGATGACGATCAGCTTTCCGTACGCTCCGGCCCAGGCGGTGCTCGCGACCACGCCATCCGCGGTCACATGTACAGGAGTACCTTTCGGGGCTGCCAAGTCTATCCCTGTGTGGAATGCTCCCTCACCCGAAAAAGGATCGGACCGCGAGCCGAAAGAGCTCCGCAGCACTCCATCGATCGGCCACAGGTTGGGCTGCGCGTGAGACTGCCACTGATAAGCGTAATGATGATAGATCGCCGAGAAACCCGCACCTTTCAGGTAATTGAACTCTTCGATAGATTCCCTCGCAGATGGGCGGCCAGCAGGACCGGACTGATTAGCGCCATTGATTCCGTAAGCGACCGTCACCTCGGTTGCGAGGCTTTCGAGCGAGGCCATCTGTTCATTATGCTGGCGGGAGAGGCGCTGAAGCTCCTGATATCTGGTTCGCAGCCGGTCGAAGTCAGCTCGCAACTCGTTGTAATGCGAGACTTTCCAGGACATCTGCACGTACGTTGAGAAAAGGCCCAAACCCGTCAATACGAGCACGAGCGAGATGCCGAAAAGATATGCTAACGACTTATAAGTAACGTTGATCCTTTTGACGCGCCCGTGAATTGAATGGGCGAATTCAAGAACAAGATACTGTTGGTTCATTCAACCTCGATCGAGAGAATTCCAAAAAGAGCATAACTCCCTTAAATGGATACCCAAAGTACGTTAATGCTGTGAACGAATATTCAGATTAGCCGTTACTGTATCCCCTGTCAATAATGGGAGAGTGTAGGTTAAAGTACGGCAGCCACTGAGGTTTGTTACCAAAGATTCTCAAAACTATAGCCTAGGCGCTCTCCTCTTTGAGGATCTTAACAGGTCTTAACGCCTGATACCCGTAACCGTACGGGCCTCCGGGGAATCTCTGCTTGCGAGCAACCTCAAAAGGAGAGGATTCCATGCAACTGAAAGCTCTACGCCTGATTCTGGCAGGCTGTTTGGCAACTGTGGCCATGTGGGCCGCCGATGCGACAGGAAAGTGGTCTTACGAAATGCCGGGCCGGAACGGAAATACCATGAACGGCACAATGAATCTGAAAGCCGACGGCAATAAGCTGACCGGGACCGTCAGTGGACGAAACGGAGACACCGAGATCTCCGATGGGAAGGTCGACGGCGATAATGTGTCCTTCAATGTTGTTCGTGAGTTCAACGGCAACAAAATGACCATCAGCTATAAAGGCAAGCTCGAAGGCGACACCATTCACTTCACTATGAAATTCGACAGCGGACCCATGGCAGACGCCCCCGCACGCCAGTTTGACGCGAAGCGTTCTACCACTTAGCGCGTCGCCGCGTTCACGATTCTTCGGGGCCGTGCTGGTGATAATCAAGCATGAACTTCGAACGCGAGGTCGAACTCGCGAAATTGCTGGCACAGGAAGCTGGTGCGCTTGCGCTCGACTTCCAGCGGGCTGGTGTCACGGCTGAATCTAAAGCGGACGAGTCTCCTGTGACGGTCGCAGACAGAGCCTGCGAAAAGCTGATTATCGACAGGATCTCGAGCGAATTCCCCGAAGATGGTGTTTTGGGCGAGGAAGGCGCCGCGCGCAACAGCCGTAACGGGCGGAAGTGGATTGTCGACCCCATCGACGGCACGCGCGATTTCGTCCGCGGCATTCCGCTTTGGGCTGTGCTTATTGGCCTGGAGATTGACGGCCAGATTGTCGCGGGAGCCGCCCACAGTCCCGGCCAAAATCTTCTGCTCTGGGCGGCAAAGGGCACGGGGGCTTGGGCCAACGGGTCGCCCATTCAAGTGTCGAAAACTAACAATCCAGAAAGCGCCGTACTTTCGTTCAACGGATTCAATAAAGCCGGCGTCAGCCGCGTTTCGGCTACCCTGTTGCCTTGGGTTGGGAAATTCTGGGCCGTGCGTAGCCTCGGTGGTGCGGTCGATGCCATGTTACTAGCCCAGGGCCGAGCCGACGTCTGGATTGAGCCGAATGCCGCGCCTTGGGATCTGGCGCCCTTGAAAATCCTGGTGGAGGAGGCTGGCGGTAAATTCGGCAGCTTCGATGGCACAAACACCATCTACGGAGGCAACGCTTATGCCTGCACGCCGGGCCTGGAACCCTATGTCCGGGAATTGCTGACTTAGAATCGGCCCTTATACTCGGAACGTGACGCCCGATCTGTTCGTTCACTTTCTGTTCCGTTTTGTCCACATTGGCTCAGTGATCCTCTTCCTTGGCGGCGCGTTTTATTCGAGGCAGGTACTGGTGCCCGCGTTTAACCTGCTGCCCGATGAACTGCGCAGGCAGAGTGCGGTAGCCGCGCAGGTGCGATGGCGCACAACTCTTTATTTGCTGCTGATCCTGATTGTGGGCTCCGGGCTCTACAATTTCTTCTCGTATGCCGGCCCGAAGCACTCATCGGCTTATCAGATCTGGTTCGGGATCAAAATGCTGCTGGTAGCCCACATACTCGCGACATCTATCCTGCTGGCCACGTCACCATACGGGGATGTGAAAGTGGAGGGTAAGAGCACGCGGCGGCTTGTAAGCCTAGTCATCTCCGGCTTTGTGATCGTGCTCATTTCTGCGTACTTGCGGTCACTCACCCTGCGCGGCTTGTAGACGAAACGGAGCATCAAAGAGACTGTGATGACAGCTTATGAGGCTCTGCGCACCGCCGCTGCCTCCGTCGATCTCTCCGCGCGCGGCAAGATACGAGCCATTGGTGAGGATCGCGCCAGGCTTTTGCATGCCATGAGTACAAATGCGATCGCCGATCTTCCGGCCGGCCGCAGTGTTTACGCGTTTTTTCTGACCGCCCAAGGCCGCATTCTCGCCGATGCGAATGTGATCAACACGGGCGATGCTTTGTGGCTTGATACCGAGCCCGAATTGGCGACGAAGCTCCGCGAACATCTCGACAAATACATCATTGCCGACGACGTCGAGCTCGAAGATAAAACGGCTGAGTGGGTGGAGATCGCGATCGAGGGGCCAGGAAGCCCAGACGTGGCCCGGCAATCCGGTTGGCCGGTCCCGGTAAGCAACAATGAGGTCGAGACCTGGCACTCAGGCTTCGTCCTGCGAACTTCCGCCACCGGATCTGACGGGCTGCGTCTATTCTTGCCGAAAGAAGAGCGCAACGTGGTTTCGATGCCTGACATTCCGCAGGCGAACGAAGCCGATGTTCGGCTAGCGCGTCTCGAAAACGGCATGCCTCGTTATGGGGAAGACATTAGTGAGCGTTTTCTTGTGCAGGAAACACAGCAGGGGCACGCCGTTCACTTAAACAAAGGCTGCTACCTGGGACAGGAAATTGTCGAACGTGTGCGCTCTCGCGGGCAGGTGCATCGCTTGCTAACGCCCGTTCGCGTTCTTTCAAACACTGTCCCCTCGCCGGGTACGAAGCTGGTTGTCAATGGCAAAGATGCCGGCGAAATTACCTCGGCGATGTACTCACCCAGCCTTGGGGAAGTGGTCGGACTCGCCTACATCCGAACGGAGGCCGCGCACACCAAACCGGAGATGATGGTTGCGGGCAGCGAACCGCCCACGCGTGCTTACATTCGCTAATCGCCTAACAGTTTGCCGAACGGTTGGAGAGACTCGACGTTGTCGCAGACCGTCTTTAATGCGGCAGTGATGGGAACCGCCAATATCAGGCCGATGCCGCCCCATACCAATCCCCAGAACATGAGGGCCACCGTGACAATCAGCGGATTCAAGCGCACGCGCCGTCCAATAATTTTTGCGTACAAAAAGTTCATCGTGATGAAGTGCAGAGTAATCGTGATCACCGCCACCGTGAGAATAATTTTGAAGCGGTTCGGAATCGCAACCGCCGCCAGAACGGGCGGCACCACTGAGAGCATCATCCCGACATACGGCGCCAGGCTGAAGAACGCGCTTAGCGGGCCGATCAGCGGCCAATAAGGTACGCCCATCAGGAAGAAAGCGATTGCGCTCACGCTGCTGAGAAACACCCAAAGCAGAAAATTGCCGAGCACGTAGGCTCGCGTCGAGTCCCCGATCCCCGACCACGTTCTCCCGACGACAACCCGATCTTCATGCCCTTGAAACAGCCGCATGACGCCCTTACTAAGGTGGTCGCGCCAGCTCAACATAAAGTACACGAGAAACGGCACAAATGAAGCCATCACAAGTATGTGGAAGTACCCGGAAAGGTATACGTACATGGTCGTGATAATCGGCTTCGGCTCCGTGTGCAGCCGGACTTCCTGGATAACCGGGGGAACAGGCTCTGCAGCGGGCGTTGCGCTGCTGCGCCGCTTTCGGTTTCGCATGGCTGCTTCCTGCGGCTTCTGCTGAATCTGCTCGTTTTGCGCGCGTAGGCTTTTCGGCACCACGGCATTAATGGTCTTTTGCTCGAATTGGTCAAGCTGGCTGTTCGATTTCTCCCAAATCTCGCCGAGTCTGGCCGAATAAGCCGGCAAGTCCTCCGAGATGGTCGAAATCTGCGACCATGCCATCACCGAGAGCAGATAGACGCCCACCAGCGCGATCCCGATCACAATAGCGGTTGAGAGCGGCCGGGGTATACGAAGCTTCATCACCAGGATCACCGCTGGATCCAAGATGAAAGCGAACATGGCCGATATGATCAGAGTGACGAAGAAATCTCGCCCGTAGTAGAGCAGCGCGACTAAAGCGGCGACTGCGATAAGCGTTATGGCAGCGCGGGAGGTCTTTTGAGCAGGTCGCGGAGGGCTAAGCAACGCCAACGATTACGGCCTCCGTACCGCTACTCTAACATGCGAAGGAGCTTGGGAAACGCGCATTGATCGTTGAAACAACGGTTCCGGCAATCGGGCGGATTCTGGCCTTGGATGTCGGCAAAAAACGCATTGGCCTGGCCGTTAGTGATCCGCTCGGTTTCACCGCACAAGGATTGCCGACACTCGAACGTATTCGCATTCGCGAGGACTTGAGGCGGCTGAAAGAGCTGGTTGATAATTGGCAGGTCGGTACTCTGCTGGTAGGCCGTCCGCTCCATATGAGCGGAGCCGAAAGCCGCCAGAGCGAATACACCGCCGAGTTTGCTGAGCGCCTCCGCGAGCACGTTCAAATTCCCGTCATTTACTGGGACGAACGTCTGACATCCGCAGAGGCCGAGCGCATGTTGCGCGCAGCAGGTGCGACCCTCGACGCCCGTAAGAAGGCCATAGACCGGCTTTCCGCTGTTTTGCTGCTCGAAAGCTATCTGGAGAACCAGCGGATTGCGAACGCGCCCGGAGGGGCAGATGCCTAAATCACGGGGCTGCTTGCGCCGGCTTTTCCTGTCGGCTATTGTTCTCCTGGTTTTGTTCTCTACACTGGCTGTATTTGCAAACTATCGATACCTGGGCCCCTATAGGAATTTCGAAACCGCTACTTTCGTCGAAATAGGACGTGGAATGTCCTCCCGCAAGATGGCCAGCCTGCTTGCCGAACGTGGCGTAGTTCGCTCGCCCTGGGCGTTCCTGGTGCCCCGGGCCTTTCATCCGCGCGCGACTCTGCAAGCAGGCGAATACCGCTTCGATTCCGGCCAGACACCGTGGCAGGTGTTCGACAAAATACGCCGGGGAGAGATCTTCTATGAAGAACTCACTGTGCCCGAAGGAAGTAATATCTTCGATATCGCTGCACTGTTGCAGAATTCGGACACGGTGACGCCGGACGCATTCCTCAAAGCCGCTGCCGACCCCGCAAGCATCCGCGACTTGGACCCAGCGGCTCCCAACCTCGAAGGTTACCTGTTCCCGTCCACTTACCGAGTTACTCATAAAACCACCGCACGGCAACTCTGCCGGATCATGACAGCCGAGTTCCGCAAACAGTGGGCGGCGCTCCGGACTGATACAGACGGAGCCGATGTGCACCGGGTGGTTACTCTGGCGTCACTCGTGGAGAAAGAGTCCGCTGTTCCTTCAGAGCGCCCGTTGATCGCTTCTGTATTTAGCAATCGCCTGAAGGCCGGCATCCCTCTGCAATGTGATCCGACGACGGTGTACGCGGCGCTGCTGGACAATCGATATCACGGCGTTATTCATAAATCAGACCTCGCCAGCTCCAATCCATATAACACTTATGGGCATGCAGGTTTGCCCCCCGGCCCCATTGCGAATCCCGGTCTCACCGCGCTCCGAGCTGCCGCGCAGCCTGCCGCGACGGATTACCTGTACTTTGTAGCCAAAGCCGACGGCTCGGGCTCTCATCAGTTTTCGTCGACACTTGCCGACCACAACCGAGCGGTTCTGGCGTATAGAAAAAGCGAACGATAAGCGGAAGTCTTTCTGGATGCCAGCTCAGAGCTACTCCCGCAGATTTCGCGCCTCGGACTTCTGGTACTAACCTGGCGATCTCGCGTAGCAGTTTTACCAGGAAACGGTCAGCCGAACACGCGGTCTATGGTTCGGGTGTTGTTTTCGAGCCTGCCAGCTAGCGGAAACTGCCCGAAGGTCCTGCTCCGGCGGCAGCCTGATTAGTTGTAAAGCACGTGTCGAAGTAATCCACTTATTTCCCTAATTCTATTTCCGAAGCTGCGGCCTTGCGCTCCGGCATTCTCTAATCATCACCAACAACCAAAGGAAGAAAAATGTCCAACCCGACTGACAGAACCACGCTTGTGAGCTTGTTTTATACCGAGGAGCAAGCCAGCGAAGCGCTGAGCGATCTAAAAACTGCCGGTGTTCCCCCCCAGTCCATCCAAACGTTTGGAGAGGCGAGTCGCAGCTTCGCTCCAGAACAGTCCCTGGCCGGTTTGAAAGCGTTGGACCTACCTTCAAAGGATCTGGAACTACTGCAGAATGGCTTGAAGAGCGGCGGCACTCTCATCGTGGTTCGGGCTGAAGAATCTTATGCCGACACCGTGGAAGACGTATTCGAGCGTCATTACGCGAATAAGATAGACGAGCGCTCGACATCGGCGCAATCAAGAGTGCCGGCAATACAGGCGAAAGATGCGGCCGCCGTTACAGGCGATGCGGTCATTCCTGTGGTGGAAGAAGAGTTGGTCGTCGGCAAACGCAGAGTCGAGCGAGGCGGTGTGCGAGTGTTCAGCCGAGTAGTTGAGAAGCCTGTCGAAGAGCAAGTTGTGCTCCGCGAGGAACATACGACGGTTGAGCGATATCCGGTAGATCGTCCTATCTCAGAAGCGGAAGTGGGTCGGCTCCAGGATCAGTCTCTCGAAGTGCGGGAGATGGTGGAAGAAGCGGTGGTGGGGAAAACTGCCCGGGTCGTGGAAGAAATCCATGTCGGGAAAGAATCAAACGAACGGACTCAGCAGGTGAAAGACACTGTTCGCAAGACGCAGGTGGAATTTGAGCAGATCGTTCCAGATGCGGGCAGAGCCCCGAAAGGCAAGCAGTAACTTTCCCCTTACGCGCGGAGTAAACACCATGGCAGAAAAAGTAAAGGTGTATGAAGAGCAGCAGAAAAAGGGGATGCCGATTTGGGCTTGGCTGATCCCTCTATTGGTCCTGCTCGCTCTATTGATTTGGTTCTTCAGTCGAAGCCGTCACGAGGCGACAACGGCGGCTACTCCGGTTGCCGATCAAACGAAGCCTGATAGCGGAGCAGGAACCACGGGTGCTACTGCCTGGACGGCGGCTAGCATCGCCGATACCATCCGGTCTAAAGGCCGGGTTGGCTTCGGCGACAACGACGTTCACTTTGCCACAGCCAGTGCCAGCCTAGCCGGAGACTCTCAGGCGGTACTTGATCAGACAGCGCAGGCTCTGCAGAGCAACCCGGATTGGAAAATGCGCATCGTTGGTCATACCGATTCGGTGGGGTCTAACGCGGCAAACGATCAGTTAGCTGGGGAGCGAGCAACTAGTGTCAGGCAATACCTAATCTCCCATGGTGTCGATCAGAGCCGATTGTCGGTCGACGCCAAGGGTTCTAGTGAGCCTGTTTCGAGCAACGCGACTGATTCGGGCCGGGCCGAAAACCGCCGCGTGGAGCTTATAAAGCAGTAGGGTCTACGTCGCGATGGGTAAGTAAGCTAGCAAAGTGGAGCGGAACTACTCACAAGTAAGAAAGGCAGTCACATGGCCAAAAAAATGAAAGCAGACACTCCTGAATCATCAACGTCCGCTACAACAGCCACAGCAGGCAATGCGCCGGACGATAAGCAGTCAAATTCCGAAACTTCTGTAGCCGGGCAGGTATCAGACATGGTCGACTCCGCCAAGCAGGCGGGGGCTCAGGTGCTGGACCAGGCTAAGAATCAAGCGACAGTGCATGCCGACCAACAACGTCAAACGTTAGCGTCCGGAATACAAGCGGTAGCACATGCTTTCCACAGCATGGGTGACGACCTTAGTAACAGAGAAGAGGGGCCGGTCGCTAAGTACGCGGCCGACATGGGGCACGCCGTAGCAGGACAGGTCGAACAGTTCGCCAACTATTTGCGGGATCGTGATATACGCCAGCTTATTAGCGATACAGAGGAGTTTGCGCGGCGCTCTCCCGCCGTGTTCCTGGGCGGCGCGTTTGTAATCGGTCTCGCCGCCAGTCGCTTTCTTAAGAGCTCCCGTCCCACGTCAGGCGAATCCGCACCGAGAGCATCGAGTCCTGGCCCGAACACTTCGGGTACGCAACTTGCTTTGCCGCCGGCTTCTACTCCGCCAGCCCGCACGGATTCGAATTTGCCTTCCGGTTTTCCCTTCAGTTCTCCCGAGACATTGCAGGCGCAACCGGCAGCTACTACGTTGCCGTCCATGCCAACAGGCACCGAGTCGGCGGACACTTAGTGCCACCCAGGGGAGAGAGAGATGCAGGATAAGCAGGATCGTTCCGTTGGCGAGCTGTTCTCGGAACTTGCCAACGAGACCAGTCTCCTGATTCGACAGGAGATTGCGCTCGCGAAAGTTGAGTTAACCGAGAAAGCCACTCGGATTGGTCGAAATGTCGGCTTTTTGGTGTTGGGTGGAGCAGTCGGTTACGCAGCGCTTTTGGCGTTCTTAGCCGCTCTCATCATTCTGCTGGCGAACGTCATGCCGTGGTGGGTTTCCGCCTTGGTTGTCGCTGTACTGGTCGGCATTGTCGCCGCCGTACTCATCTCAAAAGCCTTAGCTGAATTAAAAAATACTCGCCTCGCGCCGCGACAAACAGTAGAAACGTTGAAGGAGGATGCACAATGGGCGAAACAACAAATGAAGTAATGCCGGGGGTTGATTCGAAACGTTCCGACACTAAAGCGGTGTCCGCCGATTCGAGCTCCCATATTCACGAACCCGCTGACGATAGCAATCAGCAGGCTGGTCAGATCCGTTCCGGCATCGAACAAACGCGTTCGAATTTGAGTGCGACTATCGATGCTCTTCAGGACAAACTCGACCCCAGCCGGATTGCAGAGCAAGTAAAAGATCAGATTCGCGAGAAGGCAAGCGAGGCTTTCGACAACGCCAAAAGTGCGGTGAAAGAAGCAACGATAGGAAAGGCAGAAAAGATTATGTCTAGTGTGAGTGAAACTGTGACCGACCTAAGTGGGCGCGCTGGAACAGCTGTCAGCGATACGAGTTCCTCCGCTGTGCAATACATCCGTGATAATCCGGTCCCTTTTGCACTGTTTGGCCTAGGCCTGGGTTTGTTGGCGATGAACAAGCGCCGGTCTCAGCCCTCTGCTTACAATGCCAGCAGCAATCCTGATACGTCAGTGGCAGATCGTGCGCGCGGAATGGCAAGTGGGGTTGCGGAGTCTGCTCGTGGAGCAGTCGCCAGCGTGACAGATAACGCACGGGCAGCTGCGGAGCGGACCGCGAGCGCTGTAAGTTCGGCGGCCAGCAGTGTTCGGGATGCGACCAGTAATGCAGCAGATACCACTCGTCAGCAGTTGCATGATGTCAGTGACCGGGCCCGGCAGGGTGCTCAAGTAGCAGGCGAGCGTTTAAGAGGCACACTGCAGGACAATCCCATGGCGCTTGGCATTGCTGCCCTGGCTGCAGGCGCTCTGGTCGGACTCACACTGCCCGGCACGAGTGTAGAAGCAGAATATATGGGCGACGCACGAGACCGATTTGTAGGTCAAGCTAAGTCTGTGGCGCAGGATGTTGTTGGAAAAGTTCAGCGCGTTACGGAGGAGGCCGGAGAAACCGCGAAGAATGTGGCCCAGAAGGAAGGTCTTGTCGCTGGATAAAGCAGCCTGCAGCACTGGCGATAGAGCGAGTAACCGCTAAGTCTTATCCGGCAGCGCGGTTTTCCTTTATGTGGCACTTTCGGTTCAACAAAACATTCAATGTCCTCAAGTGGCGCAAGCCTCTATTGTGGGGATTGGCTGTCCTACTTACTGGCTGGGTTGCGCTGTTAGTGTGGAAGTGGCCTTTCACTCGTAAGGCGGTTGGGGCTGCTCTACAAAAGGAGACTGGGCGAGCAGTGCAAATCGGCTCGTTCCAGGAAACGCTCTTTCCTCTTGGGTATTCGGCTGGGGATATACTGCTCGCAAAGCCTTCCACAAACCCTGGCCAAGACCCGGTAACGATTCGGAAGTTAACTATTACGGCACGATGGTTTGACATACTTTTATTGCGGAAGCGGGTCGTGGAGGCCTCTATCGCTGGGCTCCGAATGCAAATTCGGACAGTGTCGCCCGGAGCCCAAAGCCAGTCATCACACGCCACGAAGGCCACCCAACCCCGATTTGCCGAAATCGATCAATTCAAACTGGACGATGCCGTCTTTGCTTTTCCTATAACGGAACAAGACTCTGATCCATTTACTATCACGCTCCAAAGTATGATCTTCGACCATATCAATGGCCGATCTGCATCACCTTTCCATGCCGTGGTGTTGGTCAGTGAACCAAAGAGCATCGTACGCTCGGAAGGCCAGCTTGGCCCCTGGGATTGGAAAGATCCCGGCCGAACTCCATTATCTGGCTCTTTTCTGTTAGCTCGGGCTGACTTGAGTGTTCTTGGCGGAATGGCGGGAATTATTACAGGAAACGGAAGATTTGGAGGACCGTTGCGGCAAGTCGCCTGCAGCGGTACGTTAGACGTTCCGCAGTTTCGGGTCCGAGACAATCTTCATTCAACTGATCTTTCGGCGACCTTCCGTGCGACTGTAAACGGGCTGAATGGCGACACAACGCTCGAGCGCCTGGATTCGCGGCTGAGCCAGACTATTATCAAAGCCCAGGGTACCGTCAAGGCAGACGCGACGCGGCCGGGAAAGGCGGCCTCTCTCCGGCTGTCAGTCGACCGTGGCCGCATAGAGGATTTTTTGCTTTTATTCACTCACAATGCAAAGCCTGCTATGACTGGCCGCATCAGCATGCGAGCGAATGTCGAGATCCCTCCTGGGCCTCCCGGTTTTCTCAACAAAGTGAATTTGTCGGGAGATTTCGAAATAGAGGATAGCCGATTTATTAACGTGCAGACTCAAACGGAAATCAATCATCTCAGCAAAAGCTCAGAAGGCATGAGCAAGAGCGAAGAGAAAGCTGATCCAACTATTATTTTGTCAGGCATGCGGGGCCGCATCGTCGCACAAGAGGGGACGGTGACCCTGTCCCAGGGTGTCATTACGGCGCCAGGAGCTGATGCCACCATCTCGGGGACTTGCAGCTTGATCAACACCAAGCTAAATCTGCACGGACTATTACGGACGACCGGCAAGCTGGCGGACACAACGTCCGGACTCAAAACAGCCCTCTTAAAAGTAGTCGTTCCGTTCTGGAAGAAAAAGTCGATGACGGTAGTTCCGTTTGTCATATCAGGTACCACCCGAGACCCGGCATTTGCGCTCGATCTTTTGAAAAAGCGACCCTCCTGACACAATCGTGTCGGCACTGATGAGGGTCTGGCAATAGTCTGCGAATAGGAGAATAGACAATGTATCACCACGTAAAAGAACTGATGTACACGGTTCGGGTTGAAACGCCCGATCCACATTTCGGCAACATGCTGCTGGAGCAGTTCGGGGGAGCGAATGGCGAGTTGGCTGCCGCTCTGCAGTATTCCGTTCAAGGAATCAATTGTGACGATCCGGAGCGTAAGGACCTGCTCATGGACATTGGAACGGAAGAGCTCAGCCACTTGGAGGTCATCGGAGTATTGACCCGGATGCACTTGAAGCCGCTGAAGAGCAAGAGGAACGCAGCGGAAGCCGATCCTTTGATCGCCATTGTAGGAGGCGGTGGAGTTTCCCTGCACAACTCGATGGGCTCCGCCTGGACGGCAGACTACCTCAAAGTCACCGGCGAAATTGACGTTGACCTTCGGAACAATATCGCCGCCGAAGCGCGAGCAAAAATCACCTATGAACGGCTGATGAATTTCACAGAAGACAAGGGCTCGCTCGATGCTTTGCAGTTCCTGATGACGCGTGAGATCACGCACATGAAAGCCTTTACTCTGGCTTTGGAAAGCTTGGGCAAGCCGATATTCTCAATTGGCAAGCTGCCGCCGACCCCGGGACTAGTCGATCAGTATTTTAACGATTCAACAGGCATTGGAGATCGCGGGGAGCCGGATGCCCGCGGGCCGTGGAATGAAGGCGGAAGCTGGCAGTATGTAGAGGCTCCTGCTTTCAAGCAGTTTCTGTCACCGGAGGCGGGAACCCGGCAAACAGGCGACGGCGACGGTCACGGTTCGTCCGCGTCCAAGGCCAGCAGCGTAAAGAAGTCCGCAAAAGAAACAGTTCATTCGAAGTAAACGGTCATTCAAAAGGTTGCAATTACATCATGGCTCAATTAAAAGAATTGCTAGTAGAGGAATTACAGGATCTTCTGCATGCTGAAATGCAGTTGACGAAAGCCCTGCCGAAAATGGCGGAAGCTGCACATAACCCGAAGCTCCGCGAGTGCTTCGAAAAGCACCTCACCCAGACCCAGAATCACGTCGAACGTCTGACAAAAGCCTTCGAGTTGCTAGGTGAGAAAGCCCAGGCAAAGCCCTGTAAAGCAATGGAAGGCTTGGTGGCTGAAGGTGAGGAGACGATCAAGGAAGGAAAGAAAAAAGAAGAACTCGCAGCCGACCTCGCACTGATCACTGCAGCGCAAAAAGTGGAGCACTATGAGATCTCCGGGTATGGCACGCTTCGCAGCTTAGCCCGGCAAATCAATCAGTTTGAAGTTGCGGAGCTGCTGACCCACACTTTGGGCGATGAAGAATCTGCGGATTTTCTTCTGACCCAAGTAGCCAAGCCGCTCATCCAGCAAGCGTCATCGGAGGTTCTGGAAGCTCAGACAGGCAAGAAACAAACCGCTGGCGTGTAACTTACCCTCGGAGTCCGCGATTACTGAGCCGTCGAGTTCTCTTCTACAATGGATCTGTGGCACGCGGTTGGGAGAGTAAGTCAGTCGAATCGCAGATCGATCTTGCGGAAGCCGGCCGGTCACACGGCCAACTTCCGCGAGCCAGCGAAGAGGAACTGCATCGCCAGTGGGAACGCGAGAGCATCGAACTCTCTAAAGGCCGCATCCTCCGCGAACTCGAAGCCGCAACTCATCCCGTCCGAAAAGAACAGCTCCGCGCGGCTCTCGCCCATCTGGACGGCTTGCTGGCGAAACTGATCTAAGGCCGCTAGCTTAGGAAACTGAGGTTTGCGTTCCCAAAGCTGCCCAGATTCGGGAACACCGTCAATAAATCCGTGTCGCTGATTCCAAACCACGAGCAAAGAGTAGCTCCGTACTGATCGACTGAAATGGTCGGAATCCAACGCCCGCGGCTCTCGGCGTCATTGGGGCCGCTCAGAACAAACGCCGGGAACTGGCCGTAGATATCTCCGCCCTTCACCGCTCCTCCCATCACCAGGTGATGACTTCCCCACGCGTGGTCGCTGCCGTCGCTGGTCGTTGGCTGGAACGTGCGGCTGAAGTCCGATTCCGTAAATGTTGTCACATCGTTCTCGGTACCGAGTTCCACCATCGCATTGCTAAAGGCCGCAAGAGCCTGGCTCAGTTGTGGGTACAGGATGCGATGCGTCTCGAGCTCGTTCGCGTGTGTATCGAAACCGCCGAGTGACGCGAAAAATATCTGCCGGCGCATCCCCAGGCCGTCGCGCACTTGGATTACTTGCGCGATCTGCTGTAATTGCGCGCCCAGACTGGTCCTCGGAAAGGTTGTTCTCAACGGGGTCGATCGACTGAGCGCGTTATCTAGTGCCTGCGCATCGGCAATGCTGTCCGACAGCACCGTGTTGGCCGCTTGCGCCAGTTTCACCCCCGAGTTGAGCAGCAGCAGATTCTTCAGCGCAAGAAGGCGGGTCTGCGAGGTGGTTGTGCTGTTAAAACCCTGAAGGTCGAGAGTTGATCCAGGGTTCAAGGCAACCGGTGTCGTGGTAGCGCCATTTCCTAGCAGCGAATTGCCTGCAACCGAGAAGAAGGTTGGAAATTGCGACAGGTTCTGTGCGGATGCTATGTCCGCCGCCCGTCCGGCCCACCCGGTACTGCTCGGCCGGTTGGAACTGGACGTCTGCCACTCGATCTGCTGATCAGAATGCGAGAAGAGATTCGTTGGGAGCGGAGCGGTCTGGCCTAAATACTGCGCGCGCGTTGTCGGTTGCACGAGCGGCCCGACATTAGCTACCACTGCGAGCTCTTTGTTGCTGAACATGCTCGCAAGTTCCGTTAACCCGCTATGAAAAACATAAGGGGCGTTGCCGGTCTGGGCGTAGACCGTGCCGGTCAGCTCAGAAGCGGTCAGAGCCAGGCTGCCTCGTATGCGGTTATACAGCTGGATGTTCGTATCGTCGGCAGGAATGATTGTGTTGTTCGAGTCGTTTCCTCCAAAGAGAAACACACAAACCAGCGCACGATAATTCGCCGAGCCCGACTGCGCGAGCGCTGGAAGCATGCCAAATGGGCGCAGCGCGAGCGAGCCGACCGACGCAGCACCAAGCTTGATTAATCCGCGGCGTGAAATCATTTCTGTGTGAAAGCCTTTCTAATTTTCGAGCAATCGGTATTCACCGCCCCGTGGAACTAGTGCATTACCTGGTACTCGTTGGAGGTCAGCGCAATGTAAAGAGCCGTGCGGGCCTTGTCAGACGGTAACGTGAGGGGCGCGACCGCCTTGTTTATGCTGTTCTGCAAGTCGCCCGACATGGAGCCGTGAAAGAACATCGTGTTGATCTGTTGAATGAGGGCGGCGTAATTGGATGCGGCCGAGATGTAGGCCGACAGGTCGAACGTGGTGCCTGCATCCAGATGGCCGGCATAAACGATGGAATTGATGTTATCGGCGCGAGTTGCAGCGGTCTGAGTAGTATAAATCTGAAACTCAGGTGCGAGTGCGCCGGTATTGGTCCGATACAGTGGCGAAAAGTAACTGAATACACTGGGCGCGTAAAAAAGCTGCTGGCCAAGGTTGGTTGCGTAGTTATAAACGGAACTGGAGCTCGAAAGCTGCCCCCCGAGTGCTCGCAGAAGACTCGCAGTTAGCAGAACCGGTTCCCGCATGTGTCCGAAGGCCTGGTTTGGCGCGCTGTTCGTGCTATCCGCCGCACGCGCTTCCGGGTCGGTCAGAATCGTCTCGACTACGGCCTTCAGATCTCCCCGGGCTCCGGAACCATTATCCGCAAACACCTGTGAAACGCGTTCAATATAAGCCGGGCTTGGATTACTTGTCACCAAATGCTGGATGAGCTGGGTCGAAATAAACGGCGGCAGGCTCGATTGCATGAACAAGGCGTGAAGGGCAGCCTCCAAATCCTGCTCGGCCGTTTGTCCCGCCGGAAGGGTAACGCTCGAGAACAACGTTTTCGCTGCGGTGTCGTGGTTTGTCTCGATAGCAACCATCGGCGCCAGATAGTAAGTTGGATTGTGACCATGCGTTACCGTCCCGGGCATCGGCGGATACGTCCAGCCGGTAAATGCGCGCGCCATATTCGTTACATCCGCCTGGGTGTAAGTCGGAACTGGGACTCCGCTCGAGTCAAGCACAGGAGTGCCGTCCATATTCAACTTACTCAGGCCTATCGTGAATAGCTGCATGATTTCACGGCCGTAATTCTCGTTCGGAGACGTGTTCAGTGCCGGATTGCCTTTGTCGTTATTCGCCATGTTGAGATAACGCCCCATGGCCGGGTTGAGGGTAACGTCTCTCATCAGAGTCTCGTAATTCCCGAAAGCATCGTTACTGAATATGTTCAGAATAGGCGCGAATGCTGATGCGTTATTTAGGTCGAGCTCGGAGACTAACCAGATTTCGCTCAAAGCAAATGCAACCCGTTGCCGTAACTGATCCGGGGCACTCAGAGCATTCTGAAAAAAGAGAAGCTGGAGCGGAGCTAAGTTAGTGTTCGTCATGCCCGTAGCCGGGTTGATCAGCGGCTGATTCGGGAACGTGGACATCGGCGCGCTCACCTGGGCCGCAAACCAGTTCTCGAATCCTGCCGCTTTGATGGCGGACATGTCAGAGGATGTTGGCCCCCACGTGCCCTGTTCCAGAATGCGGTTCGCGGCGCGATCGGTCAGAAGAGTCTGCGGATTCTGGGCAGACGAAAAGCCGGTTACACAGCAAATGGCCGCCATCGCGGTGACGATAATTCTAGACAGAACTTACTCCTACGCATGAAGAAAACACGGCTGCGCCGCCGAAGTTTCGTCCATCCTAAAAAAACCTTCCAGTATTTCGGTCATTTGCGATTCTGGAAAGGCGATTCTTAGCATGGCGTACAAAGATATAGACAACTATGGCCTGATAGGCGATCTTCACACGGCTGCGCTGGTGGGATCCGATGGCTGCATAGACTGGTGCTGCCTTCCACGCTTCGATTCTCCCAGCGTGTTCGGCGCGATTCTGGACGAGGAAAAAGGCGGTTATTTCCGGGTCTGGGCAACAGCGGAAGGCCGTTACAAACAGATGTATCTGCCCGACAGCAACGTCCTGATGACCCGGTTCCTAAGTCCGGACGGCGTTGGTGAGGTGCTCGACTTCATGCCTTGGGTCAACGCCGGCGACCGCCGCGTCGGAATCGTCCGGATTGCGCGCTGCGTGCGGGGTTCCGTCGCATTCCGAATGGAGTGTGTGCCGGCCTTCGACTACGCACGTCAAACTCATGAACGCCAGGTAAGCGGATGTACGGTGAAGTTCCGTACGCCCCAACTCAGTCTCGCTCTGCAGAGCGCAGGACCGCTCGAGGAGCATGGAAACCGCGGAGCTTGCGCCAGCTTCACCCTCGAGGAGAACCAAAAGCGGAGCTTTGTTCTCGAGATGGACGATGACGACCGGGAGGATCGTTCCGATCTGGACGGTTACGCGCGCGACCAGCTCTTTTCGACACTGAACAAGTGGCGCAATTGGGCATCTCGCTGTACGTACACCGGCCGCTGGCGCGAGATGGTCATGCGGTCTGCGTTAACCCTGAAACTTCTCACTTATGAGCCGACCGGAGCGATTATCGCTGCGCCTACCTGCAGCTTGCCCGAGTCCGAACACGGAGTCCGCAACTGGGATTACCGTTATGTC
Source organism: uncultured Acidobacteriaceae bacterium (assembly GCA_963771495.1). Classification (GTDB taxonomy): domain Bacteria; phylum Acidobacteriota; class Terriglobia; order Bryobacterales; family Bryobacteraceae; genus Bog-105. The sequence goes on from CAVYTR010000001.1 coordinate 156,232, forward strand.
TGGATCCGTGACGCCGCGTTTTCCGTTTACGCACTTCTCCGGCTCGGATACTTCGATGAGGCAAGCCACTTTATGGATTGGCTGCAGGCTCGCTCGGCTGAAGATCAGGAGCTTGGCCCCCTGCAGGTCATGTACCGCGTCGATGGATCGTCCGATCTGGACGAAATGACTCTCGACCATCTCTCCGGTTATCGCGGGGCTCGTCCAGTTCGTATCGGAAACCGCGCGAGCAAGCAGCTGCAGCTCGACATTTACGGCGAACTGATCGACTCGATCTACCTCTACAACAAATACGCCGAGCCAATCTCGTACGATTTCTGGAATTATCTGCGAAACCTTGCCTACTGGGTCTGCGATAACTGGCAACGACCCGATCACGGCATTTGGGAATTCCGGAACGATCCGCAGCAGTTCACTTATTCAAAAATGCAGTGCTGGGTGGCGCTTGACCGGACCCTGCGTATTGCTCTGAAAAGAAATCTTCCCATCGACTTGGGCCGCCTTCGTAGCCAAAGTCAGAATATCTACGAACTGATTATGCGCGAAGGATGGGACGGCCAAAGCTTCGTACAGACGCTTGGCGGTGATTCTGTCGACGCCACCAGTCTTCTCTTTACCTTGATGCTGTTTGTATCTCCGCGTGATGCGAGGATGCAATCCACTACCGACCGAATTATGAAGGAGCTGAACTCGGACAGTCTTGTATATCGGTATCGGCCCACCGGGAAGCGTGATGACGGTCTGCCTGGAACGGAAGGAACGTTCAGCATGTGCACTTTCTGGCTCACGGAAGTGCTCTCGCGTGCAGGCCGGCGAAACGAGGCCCGTTTCATCTTCGAAAAGATGATGACGTACGCAAGTCATCTCGGACTCTTTGCTGAGGAGATCGGTGCTTCCGGCGAAGCTTCCGGTAATTTCCCGCAGGCGTTTACCCACCTGGGTTTAATTAGCGCTGCCCTAAATCTGAACAAGCAGCTAAGTGATAAAAGGCACCCTTAGGAGCTTGTCGCAATCGGCGCTCCCATACCACCACGGAAGCAAGTTCTGCTGTTGATCTGGCAGGAAAAAGGCGCTTTTGCGAGCGCCTTCTGTTTCTACCTCGCGCCGGATTTTTAGCGAGCGGTACTGACGCCCTTAGGCGCAAATCTTTTTCCCTGCGGTCTCTTCGAAGCGCCAACTTTGAAGCCTTGCCGATCTCTGGGACCGAAGCTGTGATGCTGCCGTTCCGAGCGCATCGGACGTGCCGTCGCACGGAATTGCTCTTCCTGCTCCGGTCGCATTTCCGCGCGCATAGCCTGGATCTGGTCATCGCTCAGGATGTCTGCCGTAACCAGCTGTGGCATCAATCGCACCTTACATTCGCGTTCGATCCGGCGGATTTCTCCGCGTTCCGACTTTGAAATAAAGGTGGATGCGCAGCCTTTCTGACCTGCGCGTCCGGTACGGCCCACGCGATGCACAAAATCATCCGGCGCTTGCGGCAGATCAAAATTCACTACGTGCGCAACGCTGTCCACGTGGATACCGCGAGCCGCAACATCGGTCGCCACCAGAATCCGGTAGCGTCCTTCACGGAAACCCGCCAAGGCCTGGTTGCGCTGATTCTGCGTACGATCGCCGTGAATCGGAATCGCCTTCAAACCAAGTCCCGAAAGTTTCTTAGCTAGGCGATCGGTTCCATGCTTGGTCCGCGCAAACACCAGAAAGGAGCCGTCTTCCTGCTGTAGCAAGTGGCGAAGGAGGCCGACTTTTTTATGGCTCTCGACTTCATAAACGTGAAGGCCGATCTGGTCGGGAGTCTTGTTCGTCTCTCCTCCCACAGCGATCCGCACCGGATTGTTCGAATGCCGCGCGATCAGGCGCTCTATCGTTCTGTCCATGGTTGCCGAGAAGAAAAGGCTCTGCCGCACAGCCGGAACCATACTCAGGATCTTCTCGATCGCAGGCAAGAATCCCATGTCCAGCATGCGGTCCGCCTCGTCCAGCACCAGTGTTTCAACAGACTGCAGATTAACCAGGCGGCGATTTAGAAAATCTTCCAACCGTCCGGGCGTCGCAATTACCAGCTGAACACCTTTTCTCAAGGCGCTTAGCTGAGTCTGTTCACTCAACCCGCCAACCACCACAGCGGCGCGCAGGCCGGTATTCGCTGCTAGCTTTCCAAAAGCCTCTGCAATCTGAATGGCGAGTTCCCGAGTCGGGCTCAGTACAAGAGCTTTGACGCTCTTGGTTGGCGCATCGGTGCTCTGGCGCAGCAGTTTGTCCACAATCGGCAACAGAAACGCGAGCGTTTTGCCCGTACCGGTCTGTGCGGTGGCAACTACGTCTGCGCCGCTGAGAGCCGGAGGGATAGCGCGCGCCTGAACCGGAGTTGGTTGGGTAAATAGATTTCTCGCCAGGTTCTGATGAACTGTCGAGGATAAAATTAGTTCAGAAAAATTGTTCATAGTTCACAAGGGTCAGTGTGCCGATAAAACGGATGACGTCCCTGAGAACAGAACCAAAACTCCGCAACACGAAGCCGGGGAAATTCTAAACAAAAGTGGAAAACCACTCAGGAAGGACGAAATAGGCAGGTGACTTCTTCAACGATAACAGAAGCTGACCCGAAAGTCACTCTTTTGGTCACATCTGTTTGGCAAATGACCACTTCGCGATCAGTTGCTCAGTGCTTCTAGCCTCGGACCATTCCAATTTTCGCAACCGCGGACCAGTGAAATCTCGAGTATGGAATAATGATCATCCGAATGACAGCCTCTGCTCATAAGCTCACAAACTTCACGCGTTCCGGCATAGGCCGCCGCGAATTTTTTGCAATTGCCGCTGCGCCGTTGCTCGAGAGCACTCTGCGCGGCATGCCCGTCCCAAAGATCAAAGACGTTTCCGTTATCACCACAGAACCTGCCGGTGTCCGGCTCAATGTCGTCAAAATAGTCACCGATCAAGATGGGCTCTATGGTTACGGCTGCGCAACATTCACCCAGCGTGCCGATCTGGTCGTCGAGGCGGTCAACCGCTATTTGAAACCCTTCCTGCTCGGTAGGCCCACCGATGCTATCGAAGACCTTTGGCACGCCATGCACAACTCTTCGTACTGGCGCAACGGTCCAGTCCTGAATAATGCCATTAGCGGCGTCGACCAGGCGCTCTGGGACATCAAGGGACGTCAGGCCGGTATGCCGGTCTACGAACTTCTCGGCGGGAAATGCCGGCGCGGCGCCATGATTTATGCGCATGCCTCCGGACGCGAAATTCCGGAAACCATCGACCAGGCTCATAAGCTGATGTCACAGGGAATTAAAGCTGTGCGCCTGCAAGTGGGCGTCCCGGGTATGGCCGCGTATGGCGCTGGAGGCGCACCCACAGCTAATCGGCAATCTCCGAATGCCGAGCCTCACGACGAGGTCTTCGAACCGGAGCCATATGTCAGGCGCACCTTGGAACTATTCGCAGCAGCCCGCAAAGAACTCGGGCCGGAAATCGAGCTTTTGCATGACGTTCATGAGCGCGTCCCGCCCCGGCTGGCAGTGCAGTTCGCAAAGGACATGGAGCAGTTCCGCCTCTTTTTCCTCGAGGATGCGTTATCGCCGGAAAACATCGACTACTTCAAACAAATTCGCGCGAACTGCACGACGCCGCTGGCTATGGGCGAGTTGTTTAACAACCCGCACGAATGGAACAATCTGATCCGCGACAGCGTCATCGATTTTATTCGCGTGCATGTGTCTGAAGCTGGCGGTCTGACTCCGTGCCGCAAAATGGCGGCCATGGCCGAACCCTTCCAGGTGCGAACTGCCTGGCACGGGCCCGGAGATGTCTCGCCCGTCGGCCACTGCGCCAATGTAACGCTCGACCTCGTTTGCTACAACTTCGGCATCCAGGAGTGGACGTTCCCGAATGAACGCATCCAGGAGGTCTTCGAGGGTTATCCTGTCGTGAAAGACGGCTATGTCTACGCCAACGAGAAACCTGGTTGGGGCGTTGAGATTAACGAGAAGGCTGCCGCGAAGTACCCGTTCGGCAGCGAGTCAGGACCCCACAAGGCGTTAAACGGCGGGTGGGGTGTCGTTCGACGTGCTGATGGTACTGTCATTAATCAATGAGCTGCAATAAACCGCCGATGCTTGACGCGCAGCCATTGTTCATATAGAACTGAACCTGATGGGAGCAGGTGCTCAGCGCCTGCAAAACGCTTTGGAGGGTGTAGCTCTATGGTCCCACGTTGGGTCCCGCGAACGTCCGCGACTGTTTGCCTGATTGCGCTTTTCGGTTTTTGCGTTGCCGCCTTTGGGCAATCCGGACGCGGCACAATTTCTGGTACCGTCCGCGATAGCAGCGGAGCCGTCGTTTCCGATGCAAAAGTCACGGTTGTTAACACCGCGACGAATCAGGTTTTTGACCTCAACACTAACGGGGTGGGCGAGTTCACGGCGGCAGAGGTGCCGGTTGGCACTTACGAAGTCCGCGTCGAAAAACCAGGCTTTAAGCAGGCCGAAACCAAAGGTCTGGTCATTGACGCTGGTGCCACCGCCCGCGCCGATGTCATCCTACAGGTCGGGCAAGCCAGGCAAGTGGTCGAAGTCGACGCCACTGCGCTGCAGTTGAACTCCGAGGATGCGCGAACAGCTGTAACCGTCAATCAAACTCTGGTGAATGAGCTTCCCTTAGTGGTTGCCGGTACGGTTCGTAGCCCGTTCGATCTCGCATCACTAACGCCGGAAGCCAAGAACACCGGAAGTGCCGAAGGATTTGCGTTGGGCGGCGGACAGGCCGACAGCTATCAGGCAACGCTCGACGGCGTTTCCATCAACACCTCCCGGGCGCTCCAAAAGAACTGGGTTACCTCCAATGCGCCATCGGTAGAGGCCATCACGCAATTCACCGTCGACACGAACGGATTCAAAGCCGAATACGGACACGCCGGCGGCGGCGCCATGGTGTTCGTTGCGAAATCGGGGACCAACAGTCTCCACGGGTCGGCCTACGAATTTATTCGCAACACTGACTTCGATGCGAACGACTGGTTCAGTAATCGAGCCGGAAAGGCGCGCCAAGTCTATAAGCAGAACGATTTCGGTTTCACTGTCGGCGGCCCCGTTTACATCCCGAAGGTTTATCACGGCAAGAATAAGACTTTCTTCTTCTTTTCGTATGAGGGATTCCGGAATCGCAATGGCGCCACCAATGCGACCGCCACCGTGCCGACTCCCGAAATGTACAACGGCGATTTCAGCAAATGGGTCACTGCCAGCGGCGCCGTAATCCCGATCTACAATCCCACCACCCAGGTTCAGAATGCTAACGGAACGTACACCCGTGCGGTTTTTCCTGGAAATCAGATCCCGGTATCATCCTTCAACGCGACTTCGATTCAGGCGCTGAAGGTATTTCAGGGCAGTGGAATCCTGGGTCCGAACAATGGCGCGGCGCCCGGAACGCTCGCTTACGTCAATAACAACTACATCATTTCGAGTGGAACAAACGTTCAGCCGGTGAATAAACTCAGCATCAAGGGCGACCACCTGTTCAATGAAAAGCACCGCATTTCGGGTTACTACGGTTACGATCGCGAAGCCACTACAGCTGGTCCGGACGGGCCTGCGACGCTCCCGGGACTCTACTCGAATTACAACGATGTGCACCAGAGCTCCGACGTGCTGCGCTTCAGTTGGGACTGGACCATGAGTCCGACCAAATTCAATCACCTTTATGCGGGCGGTAACAATTGGCGGCAAGATCACAAATCCCCGCAGGAATACATCGGCAACTGGCAAAGCAAGTTCTGCCTCGGGAACGTTCCCAATTGTAATGAAAACCTGGTGAGCCTGTTCTCGGGCGGCAACGGCAATAACTATTCCACCTGGGGTGGCCAGGCCGACAATGGTTCCGAGAACACTGTCTACTCCTACAACGACGACTTCACCTGGATCAAGGGATCTCACACTTTCAAGTTCGGCGGATCGTGGCAGATCAACCACTACAACGGATTCGGCCGTCAGTGCGAAGCCGGATGCGTGGGCTTCAGCTACACGGAAACCGGCGTTCCCGGCAACACATCAGACCCGACGCAGGGCGGCAATGCGTTTGCATCGTTCTTGCTCGGCTACGCTGACTCGGGGCAGATCGATACCCCCCGTTTTATCGGCCAGCAGTTCAATTACTTCGCCGGTTTCGCGCAGGACGATTGGCATGTGAATTCGAAGCTGGTCCTGAACCTGGGCCTGCGCTGGGAAACCAATTTGCCGCCCACCGGTCTGGATGACCGTTGGAGCGATTTCTCCCCCAACACGCCAAATCCCGGAGCCGGCGGAATACTAGGCGCTGTCATTTTCGCGGGCAGCGGCCCCGGCAGGCAAGGTTCCCGTACCCTCGCCGATTCCTACTTCCACGCGTTTGGGCCGCACATCGGATTTGCCTATTCATACGATCAGAAAACTGTTTTTCGCGGATCGTATGCTCGTTCCTATGGGCCGCTGATGGCCGTCAGCGGTTCGGCCCACAACATGGGCTTTACCTTGACCGACAGCATCTCGAATCCGAATAACGGTATTCAACCTTTGTTTCTTTTGAACCAGGGATTCCCCGCTTACAACGTGCCGCCGTTTATCAATCCAGCGGTGTCGAATGGCACGACCGTATCCTGGTGGCAAGGCGCAGAAACCACTCACCCGCCGACCACCGACAATTTCAACTTCTCGATTCAGCGCCAACTCAGTTCCAACATGCTAGTCGAAGGTGGTTACAACGGCGTAATCGGATCTCACCTGCAGGCGCAACTGCTCGATTACAACCAGGACAATCCGGCGCTCCTGACGGCCTTTGGGAGCATTGCGCAAAGCACCCTCGTGCTGAACAGCCAGGTTGGATCTACGCTCGCCAACCAGTACGGCATTGTGGCGCCGTATCCAGGATTCAAGGGGACCGTGAAGCAGGCGTTGCGGCCCTATCCGCAATACACGCTCGTCGATACCTACGGCGGTCAGGGCGATCACAGCGGCCACTCGACATATCACTCGGCCATGATCCGGTTTGAGAAGCGCTACGGAGCCGGGCTCACAATCCAGACCTCTTATGTCTTTTCGAAGCTCTTGACGGATGCTGACAGTTACTGGGGTAACGCGATTGGAAGTAACCTCAACAACTCGGGAGGCGGCGGCGGTTGCTGCCTGGCCGCCGATCAGTACAATCGAAGGCTGGAAAAATCTATCGGCGAATTCGACGTGACGCACGATTTCAAGGCCGGATTCGTGTACGATCTCCCATTCGGTAAAGGCAGGAAATACCTGACACACGGACCGGCATCCTGGATTCTGGGGAACTGGGGAGTAAACGGCGTTCTCACTTATGCGAGCGGATTGCCGATTGCCATCACTTCGAATTACCTCTTGCCGCTGTATGGCGCGAGTAACGGCCGCAGCATTCCGTACGTCAGCTCCTATTACGGATGGCAGCCGAATTGGAGCGGCAAATTCGATCCCACGATCGATACATTCCTGGTTGGGTATTGCACCTCGACGACTGCGGCGTGCACGGGGCCTTTCCCAAACCAAACCGTGGCATCGCAGACTGCAGCATTCGGTAACGCTACGCGCTTTAATCCCAAGGTCCGCCAGTTCCCGAACCTGAATGAGAATCTGGCCGTGGCGCGGACATTTCCCATCAAAGAGTCGCTGCGTATGGAGTTTCGTGCCGAAGCGTTCAACGTATTCAACCGAGTGCGTTTCGGAGCCGGCGATCTGAACCTGCAAGATCAGAACTTCGGTCACCTGACCAGCAGCGCCGATTTGCTGAACACGCCGCGGCAACTGCAATTGGCGTTGAAGCTTTATTTCTGAAACCCTTGAAAACGGTGACTGGCTTTGTTTTCCCAAGCACATAGGACGTATCATCAAGAACGTGCGAGTCGTTGCCCGCGGAGAAGATTGCCTGTCACCAGTTTTTCAACATTATCCAGAATTCAACTAGGACGGAATCTATGACCACCCAGGAAGTCGCGGACACCCTCGTTAAGATGTGCTCTCAAGGCGATTTTGAAGGAGCGATGCGAGCACTCTACTCGCCCGATATCGTCAGCGTGGAAGCCGGCGCCCCTCCCGGACAATCCCGGGAATCAAAAGGCATCAAGGACGTAATGGCAAAAGGCGAATGGTGGACAGCTAATCACGAAGTCCATTCGTCTAGCGTCGAAGGCCCTCTCGTAGCTGGCTCTCACTTCGCCGTTGTCTTTAAGATGGACCTTACGTTCAAGCCGCAAAGCAGGCGCTTCCAGATGGAGGAGATCGGCATCTACAAAGTTGCCGACGGCAAAATCATCTACGAAGAATTCTTCTACAACATGTAGCCGTTCGCCGGCCACTTGCTCCGATGACCTAGCAGAACCATCGGCGTAAGCATGCCTTCGAGCATCAGGGCAGCGCCGATCACAAATACAAATCCTTCGAAATGATTCCCGCCGAGCATTCTCGTAATGCTCGTCGCTCCGTAGAAAAACATTGCAAGTCCTCCCGCGCTGAGAATGTAGCGAAAAATGCGAGGCGCATTGATGAGCAGGACAAGTAATGTGGCAATTGCCTGGAAGGTGATGCAGCCGTCCATTAAGCTCCGTACCGCATAACCGTCATGCCTGAGTACGTTCTCCATCAACGCCAGCCAAAGTCCGGCAACAACGGCGAAAACGGAAGTGAGCAGCAGAACTTTCTTCATAGTTGACTCTCCCATTGAATCAGTCTTCCTCATTGCAAGCGTCCGAAGCGCGAAAAACCGTCATTCTTCTATTGAACCGTGCCATCATACACCCGGACATAATCAACGAGTAACCGTTGAGGAAACGATGTCTGTTTATTCGGATTGCCCGGCCAGTTGCCGCCGACTGCCAGATTCAACAACATAAAAAACGGGTGATCAAAGGCCCAGCGGCTGCCCGCCGGGAGGTCTTTGGGAGTGCGTTCCACAATCAGGTGATCGTCGAAGAAAAACCGGATTCGTTCGGGTGCCCACTCGACCCCATAAACATGGAATCCGTCATCGACCGCCTGTCCCGGTGGAAGCGAAAATTTAGCGCTAATCGCATTCTTTCCTGAATAACCGGGACCATGTAACGTGCTGTACATCGTATGCGGATCGCCGATCGTCTCCAAAATGTCGATCTCGCCGCAAGTTGGCCAGTGCGCGATATCGATGTTATCTCCCAGCATCCAAAAGGCGGGCCAAATACCCTTGCCCGATGGCAATTGCATCCGCGCTTCGAAACGGCCGTATGCCTGTGCGAAGTGACTCTTGGTTTGCAGGCGTCCAGACGTATAGTCTCTCTGAATTTTGTCTGAACCGGTAAACGACTCCTTCCGCGCCGTGATCACCAGGTTCCCATCGCGTTCCTGAACATTTTCGGGACGATTCGTGTAGCTCTCCAACTCGCGATTTCCAAATCCGCCCCCGCCCGTTTCGATACTCCACTTGGAGGGATCGGGCAAAGTGCCGGCCTCTCCGTTGAACTCATCGCTCCAGGTCAGCTTGCCCCGTGCGGCCATCATTGTCGAGGATTGGCCGGCGACCGCAACACTGACAGTTCCGATCCAAAGAACCAACCCGGCCCAGCATAAATACTTACTTCTGATGCTCATCAATCCCCTCGAAAAATCCTGAACGAAATTTGAAATACGTCAGGCAGGAAAGCGATCTGATTGTATAATCGTGACCAAATGGTGAGGGGACGTCCTTTCACCCCAAGGGGCTCGAGTCGCGGGACTCGAATGAGATATGAGGAGCTGGTATGAAAACAGTCTTAGTGCGACGTGCCTTGTCAGCAGCACTATTGGTTCTGTCTTGCAATGTAATCGTTCGGGCGCAGTTATATACAGGTTCTATTTCGGGCGCTGTTAAGGACCCTGCCGGCAACAACGTTCCGAACGCATCCATTACCATCACAGGTGCTGCGAACGGCTTCAGCTACAAAGGCCAGACCGATGCTTCCGGAATCTATACGGTTCGCAACCTTCCGCCGGGAACCTACACGGAAAAAGTAGAAGCGGCGGGTTTCGCGTCGTTCGAGCGCCCCAACATCATTGTCGATGTCAACGGGAACGTAACCGTTAACCCCGAACTTAGTGTGGCCTCCACTCAGCAGACAGTGACGGTCGCTGAATCAGCTTCCCCGCTACAGACCGACGACGCGACCACAGGCCAAACGCTGAACCGCACTGCCATCAACAATCTTCCACTCGTTAACCGCAACGTTTTCGATTTGGCGTTCCTCGCGCCCGGGGTCACGCAGCCGCCGGGAAGTACCTACGGCAACGGTTCTCAATATGCGACGAATTTTACGTCCGATGGCAGCCGCAATGATCAAGGCGACCTTCTGCTGGACGGTGTCACCACAACTGCCGGAGAGAATAATCCCGGCGTAGTCAAGCCGCTCTACGTTCCACCCGTCGACGCCGTACAGGAATTTAAAGTGCAGCAGTCGAACATGACTGCGGAAATTGCAGGTGGAACGGTCATCAACGTAATCACTCGCTCCGGCACCAATAGCCTGCACGGTGAACTTTGGGAGTTCTTTCGCAACAACGATTTGGATGCGAATAACTTCTTTAGCAATAGCGCTGGATTAGGCCAGGCACATCTCGAGCGCAACGACTTTGGGGGTGAAGTCGGCGGCCCCATCAAGAAAAACAAGGCATTCTTCTTTTTCGACTTCGCAGGCCTGCGCTATCTTCAGGGTGTTACTTCAGGCAGTATCGGCGTACCCGATGCAGCGGAGAGAAGTGGCAATTTCGGTGAACTTTGCAGCCGCGCTAAAGGCAGCTTCAACGGTGCAGGAATCTGTTCCGTCGCAGCTGGCCAAATTTATGATCCCTTCACTGGCGTTCTTAATTCCGCTGGTAACGGTGCGACGGGCCGCACTCCCATTCCCTTCGATAATCTCGCTACCTATCAAAGTCCAGGCAATCCGCTCAGCCCGCGTCAACTCGCTCGGGTTCCCGGTAACCTGATCGACCCGGTTTCTGCAAAGCTCATCCAAGCCTATCCGCTACCGAACGTGAATGTAGGGTCAGCAGCCTACAATCCCTATCAGAATTTCATCGGTCAGGGCGCCAATACCACCAACCAAAAGTCATTCGACATCAAGGTTGATCAGCGCTTCACCGACTTCGACAGCTTGAGCGTTCGTTTCTCTCACGAGTGGGAGGCTTATCAAAACGCGAACTTCTTCGGCAATGGTTACGACACGAACACGCAAGGGCCAACTACCGACAGCGCCTATCTCGGAGTCGTTAACTACGCCCACACATTCAGCCCCACTACCGTCGCCACCGTATCGCTCGGCTACTCGCACGATCTGAATAAAACGGCTGGCATCGCGGCCCTAACTCCCGGATTCAATCAGGTCACCACTCTGGGACTTCCTGCTTACACGTTGGCTTCCGGTGTTATCGCTCCGCCCTCCATCAATGTCTACGGCGGGTACGGAAGCGAGAACGGGAACGGCAGCATCGGAGCGCAAGGCTGGTCCGTGCTGAATTACGGCAGTGAAACAGCACATCTAATCGGCTCAGTCGACCATGTTGCTGGAAATCACGAGATTCGGGTCGGGGGCGAACTCCGCCGCTATCGCATCGACTTCATCCAGGCAGGCACCCCAGCCGGAATCTACAGCTTCGACCAGTTCGGCACCGCAAATGGTTCGGCCAACGCCGGCGGCATCGGCGGTGACGCGATGGCCACATTCCTGACAGGCTACAACAACAATGGATTCAGCCAGTACGAGATTCCTCCTTCCGTAGCGACCCAGAGTTTCGATGCCGCCGGTTTCGTCCAGGACAATTGGCACGTCAGCGATCGCCTGACGCTGAATTTGGGCGTACGCTACGACGTAATTACACCAAGAACTTATCGCTATAACAACGCGAACTACTTTGATCCGGGTGTTGCCTCTCCCCTTGGACCGCCGTACCAGGGCGCGCTGCAATATGTAGGGCTCGACGGGAACCCCAGAAAGCAATTCGATACGTACTACGGCGCTATCGGACCGCGGTTCGGCTTAGCGTACCGGATTGGCAAGAGCACGACGGTTCGTGGTGGGTACGGAATCTTTTATGATCCCTCCGTGATGGCTGCTGCCGGTGCCGGAGCAGGCGGCAATCAGGGCTACCAGGCCATCACCAACGGTATCTCGAACGTCCCCGGCTCTCCCAACGTTCCGAACTCTTTCCTGTCGAACGGCTTTCCGCAAGGCATTCTACCTGTTTCGGGTAACAGTCTGGGCAGAGCCTCTGAAATCGGTCTGGGCATTTCTGGAGCGCCTTACAGAACCTGGAATCAAGTGCCCCAGGAGCAGACATGGAGCTTCGGCCTCGAAAGGCAGGTTCCCTTTAACATCCTGTTGGATGCCGAATACGTTGGCCGCAAGGGTACTCATCTTTATTTTGGCGGCACAAACAATCTCGACGAGCTTTCGGCCCAGCAGGCGAACGCGTATCGAGCCAATCCAAGTTTCTATAACCAGCAGGTACCGAGTCCTTTCTATAACAATCCTCTGGTGAGTACGGCGGGAAGTCTAAACTCTCGCACCGTGCCGCGCTGGCAGCTTTTGCTGCCCTATCCGCAGTACAGCGGAGTTTCGGTCAGTAACAATCCTGCTGCGAATTCCATTTACAACGCTCTCCAAATTCGTGCCGAAAAGCGATTCTCAAAAGGCCTGCAGTTCCTTTTCACTTACGTTTGGTCTAAGAGCATTGACGAATCGTCCAGCGGGGCTTCGGGCCTGAACTTCCTGGGTTCAGGTGGCCTCAGTGAGATTCAAGATCCCAACAACCGCGCCATTGAGCGGTCTGTATCCGCTTTTAACCTTCCACAGGTAGTTCAGTTCAGCGCAACTTATGAGCTGCCCTATGGCCACGGCCGAATGTTTGGGGCGAACACGAATTCAATCGTCAACTTCGTTTTAGGTGGATGGCAATTGAATACTATTTATCGCTGGGATGACGGATTCCCAGTCAGTCTCGGCTATAACGCCAGCGTCAATCTTCCTAATTATGGAACGCAAAGGCCCAATCTGACTGGAAACCTGACCACCTGCGGTATCGGGAATCTGAATCAATACTTCTGTAATCCTCAGGTTGCAGTAGCCCCGGCTCCCTACCAGGACGGGAATGCACCACGCTATCTCACTTCCGCGCGTGTTCCGGGGACCGATAACATCACGGCTTCTCTGTTCAAGTCGTTTCCATTGGGCTTCCGGGAAGGGGCTCGCATTGAATTCCGGCTGGAAGCATTCAACGTCTTGAATCGTGTTCAGTTTGCAGGCCCGGATTCTACGGTGGGCAACGCTACTTTTGGAAGGATCAGTGCTCAGGCCAATGCTCCACGCCAGGTACAGCTTGGCATCAAGGCATACTTTTAATTGAGGGCGCCTGGAAGGTGTGAAACAATCGGTCTTCCTCATTCCAAAGTGTCTGAAACCTGAAAAACCCGGGAGAGACTTCGCTTTTCGGCGCGCCGGCACACTAGAAAAAACAAACCAAAGTCTCTCTCGCGCGAAACGCATTATCTGTCCCGGCGGTTCTTCCCAACCGAGCACGGTCACGGTTCCAGTTTGGCTGTTTCTGCGTCTTGGCTTCCTTGTCGCTCTTTCCTCGCTTTGCGGCTATGCGCAATCAGCTGACCTGGATGTCGCCCTGTCCGCGTGGCAGCGAGGAGACCTCAAGGCTGCTGAAGCGAATCTGCAATCGATCCTGGCGACGCATCCCCGCGATGTCCCGGCTCTCGGGTTGCTCGGCGTTGTTCTCGATACAGAGAAAAACTACAGCGGAGCAGATGCAATTTACCGTCGGGCCTTGGTCCTTGCACCGCATTCGGTCGAGATTCTCAACAACTACGGCAACCATCTCCTGGCGCTCGGCAACTCTGCGGACGCCGCAAACGCGTTCTCGCAGGTTGTTGCGCTCGATTCGCATCACCCGAATGCCAATCTGCAACTTGCGAGAATCGCGCTCGGCCGCAAACAACCTTCCCAAGCTCTCTCCTTTCTAAACCATCTATCCGCACAGGACGCATCCTCGCCTCCTATCGCTCTTATTCGTCTGCAGGCTCTCTATTTGGCGAAGCAAAATCAAGCAGCTGACGAACTCCTCGCCACCCTGCAAACACCAGAGGCAGAGCGAGACCCCCGCCTGCAGTTTTCAACCGGTTTGGCGCTAGCTGCGGTCGAGCATTATTCACAGGCAGAGGCTTTCTTTGCGCGTGTTCTCGAAGCTGTTCCTGCCGACTTTGACGTGCTCTACAATCTCGGCTTGGCTGCTTCACGGGCCAAAGATTACGATCGCGCCCGAAGCGCTTTGACAGCTGCACTGGCGCAACGTCCGGACGATGTCGATGTGCTCTATGGACTTGCCGTGGTCGAAATCGCACTCAATCAGAAGGAAAGTGCGATAGAACTCCTCGCCAAAGCAGCACGTCTCGACCCCAAACGTCCGGAAGTCCAACTCGTGCTGGCTCGCACCACAGCCGATATAGGCTTCTTCCAAGATTCGCTTGAGGCATGGAATCGTTATTTGCTCCTCGCGCCCAGAGACGATGGCGCCCGGCGGGATAGAGGCTATGTGGCTGCGGTGCTCGGTGACTATGCTCTGGGAATTTCTGATCTCGTTGCATACGTAAAAAAGCATCCTGCCGATCCGGCCGGCCATTACGATCTCGGAATGGCAGAGACGCTCCACGATCCCAAAGAAGCTCTGGCGCAAATCAATCGAGCCCTCGATATCGAACCGAATTTTGTGCCGGCCATCTTTTACCGAGGCATTTTGAAATACCAGGCGGCCGACGCCGCTGCTGCTTTGGTGGATTTCGAAGCTGCTAATCGAGCGCTCCCCCACAACCCAACGATCTTGGATCGCCTAGGCCAGGCGTATTTAACGCTCGGCCGTTCCGCCGATGCGGTCCAGGCTCTTCGCCAGGCCAGCGAGCTGGCGCCGCGCGATTCCCGAACTGTATTTCACTACGCACGAGCCCTCGCGAGCGCCGGACAGCAGGATCAGGCCAAGCTCATGATGGCTCGCTTTCGTGAGCTTGGTCCTGAAGTTTCCCGCCGCCACGGCGGGCTTGTCGACTTCCTCGCGCTTTCTCCTCAGGAGCAGAGCGCCCATTTCCGCGAGCGAATCACACAAGCCGCTCGAGAACAGAAAACAAACGTTGCGGTCCAGGTCGAATATCTTCGAATCCTGATCGCCGATTCTCAGCTCGAACAAGCCGCCCAATGCGCAGATCGAATTTTCAGGTTGAATCCCTCTGGAGGGGTGCTCGCTTCCGTCGGCCACATCCTCATTGGAGCCAACCAATTCGCGCTTGCCAAGCAGTTCCTCGACAAAGCTGCTGCATCCGGCACGGGATCAACCGACCTGCTCCTCGATCAGGCCATTGCAACTTCTCACGCCGTAAGCGCTGAAGCTGGGTTAACTCTCTTGGACCGAGTGCCGGAGCCAGAACGGAATGGCGATTACTATCTCGCACGCGCTCAGATGCTCGATGCCACCGGGCAGTTTGAGCCTGGCAGTGAACGCTCTCAACCAGGCATTGCGTTCTGCGCCGAAGCGCCCTGCGCTTTATCGCGAAGCTGCCTTCTTTTTAGTCAAGCATAACCGCACCAGAGAGGCAGCCGCGCTGCTCGACGAAGGAGTCCGGCTCCTTCCCGATGCGCCCGACATGCTGCTTCTCCAAGCGACCATCCTCGAGTTAGAACGCAAAACCGAAGATGCCGAAGCGCTGCTGAAAACAATTGAAAATCGATGGCCGGAATGGCCCGATAGCTGGTTGGTTCATGGCATCCTTCTCGAAACATACAAACGTTACGATGAGGCCCGGCAAATGATGGAGACCGCCATCTCTTTGGGAGCGCAAGAGCCAGAGGCTTATTTCTATCTGGCGGAGTCCACCATGAATAGCTCGCCAGATCAGCTTCCGGCCGCGCAGAAAGCGATCGAAAAAGCAGAGGCGCTCGCTCCACAGGATCCTTGGGTTCATGCCATTGCCGGTCGGATCGCTCTCAGCAGAAAACAATTTGAGAAGGCTGCCGAAGAGTCACAGCGAGCGACTGAATTGCGTCCCCATTTCGCACAGGCTTACTACACTCTCGCGCAGGCACACAAAGCCTTAGGGCAAACAGCAAAGGCCGAATCAGAACTCGAGATGGTGCAAAAAATCCATCGTGATTTCCCCGACGCCGAGGCCGATACCGCCGATTTGAAGAATTCCCTATTCCAAGTGAAAGGCTCTCAGAACTGGTAGCATCCTCCGCAAGAACTGCGAATAAGGTAGATGACTTTCTCGAAATTCAACACCTGACTTTCCAACCACCCAGAACCAGCCAATGGAAATTCGGCTAACTAGATCCTCATAAAAAAAACGGGATCGGCAAACGGGAAGGCGAAATTGAGGGTCTGCGGCTTGTATGGGGCGGCGATTTGCGCTGCTGTGGGGCGCTTTACCGAGGAGGAATTTAGCGTGTTGGCGACCGAACAGCCTGTTGACATGCCTGAGCTTCACCGGCAAATCCGCAGCATGATTAAGAACACCGAGTGTTTCATCAACAGCATTCCAAGCGACGTGGTTGGCCTTGTTTTTCTGGAAAGCGGAAAACCCGTTCAGCCCCGGCGCGCTTGGCAAATGTCAGCGCCATGCCGGAGCGTCACAGAAAGCAAAATCGAACTCTGATATGATTGCTTCCCTATGAAAATGAAACGGCTAGCGCTGTTATTCGCACTAGTTTTCTCGGCTGCCTCGTTGCAGGCAGACTCGGTGCCATTTCCTCCGGGCTTGATCCCGTTTAACTCAATTGCAAATCAGACAGCGGCAGATTCGAGCGGGAACATACTTGTGCTTGGATATACAAACCCGGCATTAGAATCTGCTCTGGTTTCGATCCCTTTACCTACTTCACCAAACGAAATGTTCTCGAACGCTCTTGTGGGGCTTGCCCCCGGAGTGTTCTATTCGGATGTCTTCCTGCCCACAGCAGCGCAGAGAGCGGGCGATTTCAGCTCGTTCTCTCAGCCACTCATTGATCCGTTAACAGGCACTCAATTCCCGGCAAACTTAATCCCTGCGTCATTGTTGTTTGGCAACAATGGGTTCTTTGCTTTTGAGGTTGGTCCGTCCACTACACCAACACCGGAACCTTCAGCATGGACACTTCTCCTTGGAGGCGCACTGGTTCTGGGGATTCTTCGCATGGCCCAAAGGCGCGCAGCTAACCCAAACAAACCCTGAGTAACCCGCTACTTACTCAAACGTTTTCTGTCACTCTCTGCAGGGAACTTTCAACGATTCTGCCCGAGCTTGGCTGTAAGACCTCTGCAGAAACTGCCTCGCTCGATCGCACATCGGCGGCTCTCCTGACCCGCCGTTCGTTTCTCTTAAAAATGCGTTCAGGAAACGGCCATACTTGTTCAATACCGGCACGTTTCCGTTCTGCAAAGCATCACCAATCTCCTGTCGCATCTGTGGCGAGAGCAGTTCTACTCCCCCACAAACACCCGTACCAGTTGCGGCGCGAACCAGCGTGGCTTCCTGCAGTCGAGCCTCGATGGTTGTGAGCACTACAGAGGTCAAGGCTAGTTTAGAGAAATAGACACTCCGGCTTCCGTAGGCACGTGAAAATAGTGCTTCACTGCACTCCGTTGGGCCGAATTCTTCTGCATCGGAACTACCACGCCAGTCGCATAATTGTTGTAATCCGGATTTGTCGCAATCATTTTGATTGCCCAGATCCCTTCTTCCGGCCATTCACGTGTCACTGCGAACGTCCCCGCCGTCGAAAGCGAGATGACCTTCAAAGAAACGGTCTTCCGCATTCCGTTCACCACGCCTTCGGCCGTTGCCGTTACCCTGGTTTTCTCGGGTGAGTGGCAAGCGGTAATCCGCGCCACCAGCACAGCCTGTTTTTCAAGCGCTTCCAGGTTTCCTGCCGGGTTGCTAACTTGGAGCAGCAATGCTCCTGCTAACAGCGGAGCAGCCAGGATCGCTAAAGCAACCAGCGGTTTCAACAATCTCTTCATTTCACGGTTTCCTTTTCCCTGTGGGGCAGCCCGTTGCCATTGCAAACGGATGCAAGCTCCATCATTGTTGAGAGGACGGGAACTAGCCCCTGACTGTTAACGCCGATCCTAGAAGTGGTACCATCGCCACACTCATAAAAGGAATGGGGCGCAGCTGAACCATATGTTGCGCTCGCGAAGAGTTGGGCAAGTGAGACAGACAATCGATATAGCGGCACTCCTTGATCACAGCTCCTGGTCGACTTATCAAAAGCTGTTGACTGCGCTCGCGGCCCTCGCCGTCATCTTCGACGGTTTTGATATTCAAATCCTTGGCTTCGCCATCCCGTCCCTCATGCAAGAGTGGCACGTGGCCCGCAGCGAATTCGGTCCGGTACTCGCAGTCGGACTGGCCGGGATGGCGCTTGGCGGTCCGCTGGCCGGTTACTGCGGCGATCGTTTCGGCCGCCGCCCGGCGCTCATCGGCTGCGTGGCAGCGTTCGGCCTCGCCACGATCGGGACGGCGTTTGTTCATGGGTTTCTCGGCCTCAGCGTCTTGCGTTTCCTTACAGGCATGGGCACCGGGGGCGCCCTGCCGAATGTCAGCGCCTTGACCGCCGAGTTCGCACCTCTCCGGCGGCGTCCCACAGCCGTGAAACTTACCCTCGTTTGCGTCCCACTCGGCGGCATGCTGGGCGGCCTCCTGGCTGCTTCGGTACTGCCGAGCTTCGGATGGAAGGGGCTATATGCCATTGGCGGTGCGCTCCCGCTGGTCTTCGTAGTCGTGCTCTGGGCGGCCCTTCCGGAGTCACCGCGGTTTCTGGCGCGCCAACCCGCGCAGTGGTCGCGACTCGCTCGCCTCTTGACCCGTATTGGGCACGTGATACCGGTCGGCGTCGCGTTCGAAGACCGTACCGAACGCGAAACCACGAATCGCGCTTCGCTCCGTACGCTATTCAGCCCCGAACTCGCCCGCGAAACAGCCGGCCTGTGGATCGCATTCTTCTTTTGTCTCGGATCCATCTACTTAGTCTTTGGGTGGCTTCCGGCAATGCTGACCGCGCATGGCCTTGACCTTGCAACAGCCAGTTCCGGGCTCGCCGTCTATAATCTCGGTGGCATTTTCGGCGTTCTGGTTTGGGCCGTCCTCGTCCCCATCCTGGGGTCGCGCGGGCCGCTTCTCTCGGGCGCACTCGCGTGTGCCGGCAGCGCGTTGGCGCTTCTCATGATCCCCATTCAGGCTCACGACAACCACACTCCGCTGATCGTATGCCTCGGGATCAACGGTCTTCTCGCGAACGCGGTCCAGGTTTCCATGTACGCACTCGCGGCGCATGTCTACCCCACGAGCGTGCGAGCAACCGGAGTGGCATACTCTGCCACGATTGGGCGAGCAGGAGGACTGCTGAGTTCACTCTTTGGCTCATCCATCATTCAGGCCGGAGCCGGGACTTATTGGCAGACGCTAGCGATCGCAATGCTATGTTCGTTCACTGGCCTCGCCTTGGTGCGCACTCATTACCCGGCGATCAGGAAACTGGAAAAAATGGAAGGCCGAAGGCAGCCCGTGACCACCGGCTTCCGATAAGCGGTACCTCGCGTCCCCATATTGTTAAAAACTTGGGCAGCGAAATCGGGGCCACACCATGGCTAAGACGGCCAGGTTTCAAGGCTGCTCTTCTATACAATACCTGCAATGACGGAGGCGGATCTCTATCGTTTCTTACTGCAATGCAAACTCGGTGTTCTCGCTACAGTCGGAGATGCTAACGTGCCGCAATCCGCCCTGGTCGGCATCGCCGTCACTGAGAGTTTGGAGATCGTGTTCGATACGGTCAGAAGTTCTCGCAAATACCCGAATCTGATCGCTCGGCCGGCATGTTCATTCGTAATTGGCTGGACAGGGGAGCAAACGGTTCAGTACGAGGGCCGGGCGGATGAGCTCAGGGGAGGCGACCTGGAGTATTTTCAACACTTGTATTTCAAGATCTGGCCTGAGTGTCGCAGCCACCTGAGTTGGCCGGATATTGTGTACTTCGTCGTGCGACCGGGATGGGTTCGTTACAGCGACTTCGACCAAAATCCACCGCTGATACGAGAATTTACCGTTTGAACTGAATATTGTGAGGCAAAGAGCAGGGAACCGTGACCGCGCTTCAACACAAGCTTAACGATCAACTCGGCCGGGCCGCAGCCCAGATCTTTGCCGCCAATGATCGTATGAACCAGCTTCTTATCGGACATCTTGACCCTAACGCCTGGAGGGCCAAACCGCCCGGGAAGGGGCGCACCATTGCGGCGATCTTCACGCACATTCACAATGTTCGCTGCAAGTGGGTCAGGTTGACAGCTCCGCACTTGAAGCTTCCGCCACAGCTCAACCGCGCGCACTGCACGCCGCAGCAGGCCCGCGAGGGATTGGCCGGGAGCGCCGCTTGCTGCGCCCAGATGCTCGCTGAGGCGCTCGGTGGTTGTAGCGGCCGCGTCGAGAAGTTTCGCCGAGACGGATGGGCTTCGCCTTGGCCGGTCGGCGTGGAAATGCTCTGCTACATGCTCTCGCACGAAGCCCATCATCGCGGGCAGGTCTGTATGCTCGCGCATCAGCTAGGATTCCCGTTGCCGAAGGAGGTGCAGTGCGGGATCTGGAATTGGGAAAAGCTGTGGAAAGAGTGCGGGTCCCCGGTCGGCCCTGGCTACGATTCTTAACCGGCAGACGTGCTGTTGCGAGGGCGGCGGGTTGAACCCAACTGTGTCGTGCTGCGCAGCAGAAAACAGTCAGGCGCGAATCGCACGACCCAACCCCACTTCACTCCTCCCGCAAAGCCGCCTGGGATCAAGACTAGCCGTAGATATCCAATCAAGAGATTTGGGGGCATTCCTGCATGAAGCCGATCAAAAGGGATGGGAGCTTTGTGGCGTGCTGCCGTATCCCTCAAGCAAATCTAACGGCGCACTGGCCGTAATCTTCAAACGGCTTGCAACCGTAGTTATTCGTTCGCGTGTTTTCGTGCAATGAAGTCGCCGCACTTAATCGTCTTGACTGTACCGGGCTGCGCCTCGTCGATAGCAACGGCGATTTTATGAACGTGTGGCCTAACCACGGGCCAGTTGATCGCGGACATAATCAGCACGGCAAAAGGTCGGGCTTCAAGACGTTGCTGATTTTCCATGTTCTTGTCGCCGGTAAGGAAAATCTCAAACCCTTCGCCCTCGATCAGTTTCAGCAATGCGCCGTTTTTGATCCCGCCCCATCTGATGCTGATAACGGTTTGAATGTTATGCTTCGGGGGCAGAGATCGAGCCAGCTTGCGCGGCACGTCTTCATCAAAGAAAACCTTCAAGGGTGAGTCTGAAGTTGACGCGCGGCGCGATAGTCGAGAATGGCTCTCATAGCGTCAAGGCCAGCTTCTGGGTAACAGTCCAGCGTTTCGGCAAGGGCCGCGTCCGCTGATAAGCCTTCATCGCGAAAAGCATCATAGTTGCCGGTGATGGCCTCCACGGGCAAACGGGTGTTTTTAAGCAATGGTGCGCCGCTGACCTTGCCGGGGATGACTTCAACCAAGGGGCATTCGGACCAATCGAGTGTTGCCATGTTCGTACCCTCCTTTCATCGTAGCTTTTTACCACGGTTTTAAACCGGCGTCACGCGGGGAAGGGCAGTGGCTAAGTCCCGAAAGGTAACCTTTTCAGGAACATTCGCCGCGGTCACTTTGCCGTCTCACGCGCTAGCCTTGTTCTGACAGCGAGCACCGGTCCCAAGTCACGCCGGCGTAAGATAGAGGAACAGGTTTTGAACTTCATATCCCGACATTCGAGGCTAATCGCACTGGCAGCAGCGATTTTCCTTCTCTCGGCCAATCTGGATAACGTACCGGACTGCCCGGAGTTGCTGAATTCCGCACCGGGATCTATGGTCCTCTTAGCCGCCCACCATTCCCCGCTAGCCTCCGCTAAGGCAGTGCATACCGCTTGGCGAGCGTTGTCGCGACCTGAGATCTGTGCACAATTCCTAGATGCGGTCCGTGCCTTATCTCCGCCTTGCGTCACGCGCTCCGTCCACCAGGCGGCCGATCCCTCTCCCCCGGTTGCCTGGTAGCCGTTAGTTCCTGGCAACCAAATCTTTGTCGAGAGTGCCTTCGTGCACCGCTTCCTACAAGGAGCTATGTTGCTCACCATAGCGGATACTCCTGTATCTGTTTTGTGGACCGATCACTATCCTTCGGGAAGTATCAGGAGTTGAAAACGTTCGCGTCGAGATAACCTGTCGATCGTGGGCGAATCACCCGGCTCGACGGCTGTAAGTAACAGAAGGAAAATTGAGCCGTGCAGACTATTGAAATTCTAAAAGCCTGGGGAAAGATCTTAAAAGGTCAGCGACCTTCCCTCTCTATCGAAATTACGCGGGAATGCCCCCTTCGATGCCCAGGATGTTACGCCTACGAAGATGCCCATCTCGGAGGAGGTGTAACGCTACGCCAATTGAGCGACCGCAAGGGGCAAGAACTGATCGATGGGGTTATCGAAATTGTGGACCGCTTGCATCCGCTGCATCTCTCTCTCGTGGGTGGAGATCCGCTCGTGCGATATCGGGAAGTAGAGGCCCTGGTGCCCCTTCTGCTTGCCCGCGGCATTCACGTCCAGATTGTCACCAGTGCGTTCCGGGCAGTCCCATCATCCTGGGCCAACTTGCCACACGTGAATGTGGTGGTTTCAATCGATGGTTTGCAGCCGGAACACGACGAGAGGCGCAAACCGGCCACTTACGAACGCATTCTCAAGAACATCGAAGGACAAAATATAACCATTCACTCCACCATCACCGGACAACTGGTTAAGCGGCCAGGCTATCTGCGGGAATTTCTTCAGTTCTGGACGCCAAGGTCCGAAGTGAGTAAAGTCTGGTTCAGCCTTTTCACACCGCAGAAGGGGGATGATCTTCCTGAAATTCTGACCGCCAGCGAACGCACCCAGGTCATCACTGAACTGCTGCAATTGCGGAAAGTCTTTCCTAAACTCGACATGCCGGAGGGGCTAATCCGTCAGATTGCATCGCCGCCTCACACTCCCGAGGAGTGCGTGTTTGCGTTGACGACACGGACAATCTCGGCCGACCTCAAGACCCAAATAACGCCATGTCAGTTCGGCGGCAATCCGGATTGCGAGTCTTGCGGCTGCATCGCGTCTATGGGTTTGGCAGCGATCGCGAACCATAAACTCACAGGAATCATTCCTGTGGGAGCGATTTTCAGATCTTCTATCAAAATCGGTAGGCTCATCTCTAAGCCAGAGCTGGAGCCGCCGGCCCTGGCCCCGCCTTCCGAGTATTGCCCTAGCAAACAGGTGGCACTTAGATGAGAGCGACGACGAACAGTTGGAACGAGCCGCTGGAGCTTAGGAGCCTTCGAGCCTTATCAGCCCGGCTTGGCTCTGATCGCCTGTTGGTTCAGGCAAGCAGCGGAAACACATCCATGAAGATCGACGGCGTTTTGTGGATCAAGGCCTCCGGTAAATGGCTAGTTGATGCTGAAGCGCCTGACTTTCTTATTCCTGTTCACTTGGCGAGAGCAAGGAGGTGTTTGGATGCGCACACGGCGATTCCGGAAACAAAACTGTCTGCCGGTTCCAGGGCCTCGATAGAAACAGCCATGCACGCGGTTTTACCGCATAAGGTAATTGTCCACGTACACTCAGTAAACGCTATAGCCTGGGCTGTCCGAGAGGATGCGCCAAGGCAGTTGAGCGAACGGCTTTCCGGATTTCATTGGCAGTGGATTCCCTACACACGCTCGGGGGCCGATCTCGCGGCAAAAATCGCAGATGTTTACGCGCTTCACCCTCGAACGAATGTTTTGATGCTGGGCAACCATGGAGTGGTGGTTTGTGGCGAAAGCTGCGACGTGGCAGAGTGTTTACTTGCTGAAGTCGAAAGATGTC
The DNA here is from genome assembly GCA_963771495.1 of uncultured Acidobacteriaceae bacterium. Classification (GTDB taxonomy): domain Bacteria; phylum Acidobacteriota; class Terriglobia; order Bryobacterales; family Bryobacteraceae; genus Bog-105. The sequence continues at coordinate 180,192 of CAVYTR010000001.1, forward strand.
TCAAAGGTGACGAACGCCCTACCCTGGAACTCGTCACATCCACAGCAAAGCACTCACCCGCAGGATCGGGATCGCCTGGGCCCGCCTCCGCCGGGATCCAGAACCCGGCCGCCGGCCCCGTTTCCCGGCAAATCTCAACCGAAGGCGTCCTTTATCCTTGTCAGGCTTTGTTCTTGCCATCGACCGTGCACTTAAAGGAGGATTCTCCTCTGAAACAGCTATCGGCCTTTCGAAATCGTCGAATGCCTCCTCCTCTTCTCATAGAGGATCGCTACGTGTTCTGCAGTGGTGAGATGACGTGGGCGGAACAAGAAATGCTTTTGGGCTTAGCCAAGGTCATTCAACGAATTCATTCCGCGGTACCGCTTCGATATCTATCGTTTTCGGAGGTTCTGGAAGCTCTCAATGTCGACAGCGAGAGTTACCTCAGAACAGTAAACCGATGTGGTCTCTCCCATGCTGTGTCGCTACGCGCTTAGTACAGAAGTCATTCTTTGCCTGTTTCCATGAACAAAAAAGACGCAATGCACACCGTGCACTGCGCCTCTCCAAAATTCCGAGCCTTAGCCGCTCAGTTTAGCTGTTGCTGATTTCGACGTTGATCGTCTTCGGCTTCGCCACTTCCTTCTTCGGAAGCGTAACCGTCAGCACACCACTCTTGTAATCGGCCTTCACCTTCTCACCATCTACCGTGTCCGGCAGGCTAAAGGCGCGCACGAACGAACCGTAGCTGCGCTCAATCCGGTGGAAGCCTTTTCCGTTGCTCTGGTTTTCAAATTTCCGCTCGCCCTTCAGCGTAAGCGTCCCATTTTCCAATTGAATGCCCACGCTCTTCGGATCGATGTCCGGCAGGTCGGCCTTCAATACCAGATCGTTCTCCGTCTCAAAAATATCGACTGCCGGAGACCACGGCCGCGAAGCCGGCTCGCTGAACAGCCGCTGCAAGGAATCCTGGAACAGGCGAACACCCGTCGGAAAATCCTCTAGGTCACTGGTGCGGAATGGGTTGTATCGAATCGTTGCCATCTCGTTTTACCTCCTACGTACAACTTAATCATAAGATCTGCGTGATCAGTTGTCAAGCATTTCTTCCGACAAACTTGAAGATCCGGAGTTCCTCGCCTGGGAGTTCGTTTCGCAAAAACTCGCTCCCGCCCTTCAATTGGGTTCGAATCGCAAATTTGTAGCCCTCCCGCCTCTCCCGTCATCTCTTCTCCCGTATGCCCGAACTTCACGAAGGTGACTCCGCTCCCGATATTTCCCTCGCCACCGACACCGGCGTCCATTTCGAACTCTCCTCCCTCCGGGGCAAGAACGTAGTCTTGTACTTCTATCCGAAAGCAGACACTCCCGGCTGCACCAAAGAAGCCTGTGAGTTCCGGGACACATCCCAGAAGTTCTCAGCCGCCAATACAGAGATCGTCGGCGTCTCCCCGGATGCCAGCAAAGCCCAGGCCAAGTTCAAGGACAAATTCGACCTGCCTTTCACGCTCCTTGCCGATACCGAACACAAGGCGGCGGAGGATTACGGCGTCTGGAAGGAAAAAAGCATGTACGGCAAGAAGTACATGGGCGTCGACCGTACCACCTTCGTCATCTCGCCCGAGGGCAAAATCAAGAGAGTCTTCCCCAAGGTGAAGGTTGAAGGCCATGCCGAAGAGGTTCTGGCGGCGGTAAGTTAGCGGGAAAGATGGGTCTCTGCATCTAACAGCTTGTGAGCGCCAACAACGGCCGGCAGTTCCCGCTTCGGCCCGTGCTTGGCGTCGGTGCCCTCATTTTCGAGGACGACTGCGTCCTTTTGGTGGAGCGCGGCAACCCGCCGCTGGTGGGATTTTGGTCTCTGCCCGGCGGTTGTGTCGAAACCGGTGAGCGCCTCGAAGATGCTCTCGCCCGCGAAGTTCTCGAAGAAACCGGCCTCCATGTCATTGCCGACCAGATCGCGGTAGTCTTTGAACGCATCATGCCTGGCGACCCCGGCGTTTGCGAATATCATTACGTGCTGATCGACTTCTATTGCACCGTCCAGGGCGGGGAACTCCGCCCTGGCGATGATTCTAAACGCGCGGAGTGGGTTCGCTTCGACCAGCTTGCCGAGATCCCGATGACAGTGGGCACACGCGAGGTGATCGAAGCTTGCCGGACTCGCCCCGCCACCTGTCCCCGCGTCACCCGTCCCTGATCCGCCATGTCCTTCAGCAGTACCGGACTTCTCCAGTTTGAAGAACTGAAAGAACTTCTCTTCAATTACGCCGGAAGTGTCGCCGGTCGCGCGCTGGTCGACGAAATAGAGCCCCACCGGGACCGCGCCCGCCTCGAGTCAGATCTTGCCGAAACAGGCGAAGCGATCGCCTATCTGCGCGATGTCTCCGGCGCACAGGAAGCCAAGGCTGGTGCGGCGATCCGTCTGCGTTTCGACCAGCTCCGTGATATTGAAGCCTCCGCAGGCGTGCTTCGTGTGGAAGGGGCTTCGCTCGACGGGCGCGAAATCCTCGACCTCTTCCACACTCTTGCGCTGGCCGGCGAGTACCGCGGCATCCTTCTGTCCGTCTCGGAACGCTTTCCGCTGCTGGGCCGCCGCGCCGCCAAACTCGCCGACCTGCGGACCCTCGCCCGCCGCTATGCATCAGCCTTCCTGCCGGATGGCAGCCTCGCCGATCAAGCAAGCGTCGCCCTGGCGCGCATTCGCCGCGATATCGAGCGCCAGCAGCGCAGCATTCAGGATTCGCTCGACCGCTTCCTACGCACCCACCGCGACGATGGAACTCTGCAGGAAGACTTCGTCACCATCCGCGAAGATCGCTACGTTGTGCCCATCGTCGCCGGACAAAAAGGACGCGTCGACGGCGTCATTCACGGCTCGAGCGGCACTGGCCGCACGCTCTTCGTAGAGCCGCTTGAAACCATCGCGCTCAACAACCAGCTGGTCCGTCTTCGCGAGGACGAGCTGCGTGAGATCGAACGCATTCTTGCTGAAATCACCAACGCTCTCCGCGAACACAGCGCGGAGATCAGCGCTACCGCCGAAGCGCTCGCCGAATTCGATCTGGTGTTTGCCAAGGCTGCCTTTGCGCGCGATTACAACGCCGTCATTCCGCGCTTCAGCGGTTCCGACCGGAAGTTTGTATTGCGCGAAGCACGGCACCCGCTGCTCGAAACCGTTCTCCGCAAACAGCGCAAACCGATTGTTCCGATTAGCTTCGAACTCAGCGAAGACAAGCGCTGCCTCCTGATCAGCGGCCCAAATACCGGCGGCAAAACCGTGACGATGAAAACCACTGGCCTGCTCGCTCTCATGGCGCACGCCGCGATTCCCGTCCCTTGCACGGAAGCCGAATTCCCGCTCCTCGACGATGTTCTGGCCGATATCGGCGACACGCAGTCAATTGCCGAAAGCCTGAGCAGCTTTTCCGGTCATCTCCTGCACGTCAAACAGATGCTCGAACAGGTAACGCCCGAAAGCCTCGTCTTGCTCGACGAACTCGGCCGCGCCACCGATCCCGAAGAAGGCGGCGCGCTCGGAGTCGCCATGCTTGATGAATTCCGTAAGTCCGGCGCTTTCTGTCTGGCGTCCACTCATCTTTTGCCGCTGAAACTGTATGGTGCGCGCACGCCCGGCGTGCTCAACGCATCCATGGGGTTCGATGAAGCGACTCTGCAGCCCACGTATGAGCTGCGGCTCGGAGTGCCCGGCAAATCGGCTGGACTCGATATCGCTACGCGCCTCGAGATGCCGCCGCCCGTGCTTGCCCATGCCCGGTCTGTCATGCCGCGCTTGCAGGCGGACTTTCAGGACCTACTTTCCGAGCTGCACCGCCAGGTAGCGGAAAACGAACGCCTCGGAAAACAAATGGCGGAAGCCCGCGCGTCCTTCGAACACAGACAGGCTGAATTGGAACGCGAAGCTGTCCGTAAAGAAGCTGCGCGGCAACGGGAATGGGCCGTCCGCTCGGATTCGATCATTGCGGATTTCGAAGCACGAGCCCAGATGATGATGGAGCGAGTCTCGGAAACCGCCGAGCACCGCAAAGCGGCTGACGAAGCGCAACGTCTGCTCGCTCGAACGAAGCGCGAGTTTCGCGAAGAAGCCGCCGAGGCCATGGCGCCCCCGCCCGAACTGGCGAAACAGGTTACACCTCCACGCCTCACGGTCGAAGAAGGCGCCCGCATTCGCTTAAAAGATGTCCGTGAAGTGGCTACGGTCCGCCGCATTCTGAAGAACGGGATGCTCGAAGTCGAAGCCGGCCACCTGCGCATGCAGGTTCCGCGCGAAGATGTCGCTGAAGTGGTGTCACAGAAAATGGAACCCGCTAAGCTGCCCAAAAACGTGCGCTTAGAGACCGGCCCGCGTTGGGATACCTCCTATCGTGAGCTAAACATAATTGGACAGCGCGCAGACGATGCGGTCGAGCAGCTGGATAAATTTCTCGATTCCGCCGCGCTCGCCTCTGTAAATCGGGTTCGAATCGTACACGGACACGGAATGGGAATTTTGAAACGCGCGGTGAGCGACCATCTCGGTTCCAATCCGCACGTCAGCCGTTTCTATCCCGCAACCCAAGCGGAAGGCGGCGCCGGAGCGACAATTGTCGAATTGCGAGAGTAGAATCCTTATATGTACCGCTTGCTGATCGGGATGGCAGCCTTTCTCCTGCTTGGCAACGCCAGCTACGACCAATCAATCCGTGAATGGCAGGCCCACCGCGAGAAAGGTCTTCGCGAGCCGGATAGCTGGCTCACGCTCGTTGGCCTGTTCTGGCTCAAGCCCGGCGATAATACCATCGGTTCCGCGCCCGCGAACGACCTTGTCTTGCCCAAGGGGTCAGCGCCCGCGAACGCCGGCCGCCTCCGCCTTCAAGGCAACAACGTGACGTTCATCGGGACTGACGGCAAAGCACGGAAGCTGAGTTACAACGAAGAGAAACCCGACAGTGTGCGCCTGGGATCGGTCTCGTTCTACTTGATCAAGCGGCTTGACAGACTGGGCGTTCGCGCGAAGGACAGCAACAGCCCCGTTCTGAAGAGTTTCAAGGGTACCGAATTTTTCCCCGTCAACCCGGCCCTGCGCTTCCAAGCCCGGTTGGTCAATGATCCGAAAAAGATTCCGATCCTGAACGTGGTGGGCCAAACCGAGATGCAGGACAGCCCGGGAGTCGTCAAGTTTTCCTACAAAGGTCACGAATACGGGCTTCGTCCGATTTATGAAGGCAAAACGCTCTTCTTCCTGTTCAAAGATCCGACCAACAAGATCAACACATATCAAGCGGGCCGAATGCTAAACACACCGTTGCCGGTCGACGGCAAAGTGGATCTCGACTTCAACCGTTCCTACAACCCACCCTGCACCTTCACGCCTTACGCGACCTGCCCCCTGCCGCCGAGGGAAAACACTCTTCCGTTCCCGGTAGAAGCTGGTGAAAAGCGCTACGGCACTGGTCACGTCGACTACAACGCCCGTTCGTGAGTCCTCCGTCGTCGTATTTCGCTAAGCAGGACGACAAGCCCGCCCACTGCTAGCAGAACTAAGCTCCCGGGCTCTGGAGCAACGCCACTCGGAGTTATGTCCCCTCGAAAGTCAAGCGAAAGAATCGCCCCAGTCGCCGCCGTTGATGTAACTGATAATATCCGTCGCGCGTGCGTCTAGCGCTTCCAGATCATTCCCCGTTAGGGATCCGCCGTGATCGGAAGGAATGAAGATAGCACTGAATGGGGTGAGATCTGCACTCGCAAACTGTGCGGCGCTCATCCTTACATAATGATTTCCCGGAATAGTCCCGGCTGAGTATCCGCTCGCGATCAAGCCCTGCTCCGAGTCGAGGTGATCGCCGAGCGCGATATTCGAATTCGGATTCGTCTCAACTAAGAGAATTGGGTTTGTATTTCCGTTTCTGGCAAACGCAAGAGCGTCGTCGATGATGTGCTGCGCTCCGGTTGTATTACCATTCTGTGCGTGAAAATCGGGATCGTGGCCTGAAACAAAAACCGAACCCTGAATCGGATCGGCAAATGCCAAACTCGGTTGCATCAGGTAGGTGCTTGCACAGAAGATCCCGACAAAAGAAGCGGCTTCTAACAACAAAGCTTTGGCTTGCATAATGCCCATTCTGTCAACCTATCGAGAGGAAAGTAGCATAGATCTCTTGAGGGATCAAGCTGATCTGTTACAGGCTGCCTTCATTTCGTGATTTCTGGTCCGAGCAACGCAACTAACTGCGTCCGTCACCTTTCAATATGAAAACCGTGGAGATAACCGCCTCGGCTGCCGATTCGGGCAAACGTCTCGATTCGTTCCTCCACGAGCGGCTGCCCGAGTACAGCCGTTCGCGGCTGCAATCGTGGATTAAAGGTGAACGGGTGCTGGTGGACGGCCGGCCGCCTCGTGCATCTTATATATTGCGAGGCGGCGAAACGCTCTCGGTCACGCCTGCCGCCTTGCTGCCGCTCAAAGCGGAAGCCGAAGATCTCCCACTCAAAATCCTCTACGAAGACCAGGGCGTGATCGCCGTTGATAAACCGGCGGGCATGGTGGTGCATGCGGGCGCTGGGCATCCGAGCGGTACGCTTGTCAACGCGCTGCTCCATCACTTCGGCAGTTTGTCATCCGTGAACGGGGAAATGCGACCAGGCATCGTGCACCGGCTGGATCGCGATACTAGCGGCGTCCTTCTGGTGGCGCGTACGGATGCGGCGCATCAGGGGCTCGCGCGACAGTTTCACGACCGCACTGTGGAGAAGGTATATCTGGCGCTGGCGCACGGGCACATGAAGTCTCCTACCGGCCGCATCCTGGCACCAATCAGCCGCGATCCGGTTCGCCGCACCCGCATGATGGCACGCCTCGGTGCCGGCCGTCCGGCGCATACGGAATACCGGGTGCTCGAACAGATAGGAGCCTTCAGCTTACTCGAAGTCCGGATTAAGACAGGCCGTACCCACCAGATTCGTGTTCACTTGTCGAGCCTGCGCCACCCGATCGTCGGTGACACACTGTATGGGGCGCCAGCAGCTAACTTGGGCCGCTTTTTCCTCCATGCGCACCGGCTCCGCTTCGTGTCACCCGCCACCAACGAAACGGTAACTGTCGAAAGCCCGCTGCCCCAGGAACTTCAGGAGTTCCTTCAGGCGCTCCGACAACAATACAGCTAGAATGAAGTCATTCCAATGAAGTCTGTTGCAGTTGCTTTGACGGCGCTCGTTGCCGTCGGAGCCCTCTCGTTTGCCTTCCAATCACAGGAGCGAGGCGAATCCGAAGCCCCGCCCATCCGCGCCGAAGTCACCCGCGTAAACATGCTGTTCACAGTGACAGATAAGAAAGGCCGGTTCGTTACCGACCTCGGCAAAGACGACTTCAAGGTTTACGAGAACAAGAAGCCGCAGAAGATTCTCGAGTTCACTTCCGAATCCGACCTGCCGCTCCGGCTCGCCATTCTGGTTGATACAAGCAACAGCATCCGTGACCGGTTCCGATTCCAGCAGGAGGCGGCGACCAACTTCATTACGAGCGTGATGCGGACGCAGGATAAGGCGGTTGTGGTCAGCTTCGACACATCCCCGGAACTGGTGGCGGATCTGACCAACAACACGCAGGTGCTCGAAAAGGCCGTTCGCAACCTGCGGCCGGGCGGGGGCACAGCTCTCTACGACGCCATTTACTTTGCCTGCAGAGACAAGCTGATGGTCGATCAGCCGATGTATAAGTTCCGGCGCGCCATGGTGATTTTGAGCGATGGCGAGGACAACGAAAGCCGCTACAGCCGCGAACAGGCATTAGAAATGGCGCAGCGGGCCGATACGGTGATCTACACCATATCGACCAATATCACCCACATTGAGACCGAAGGCGACAAAGTGATGCGCTACATGGCTGAGCAGACGGGCGGCGTCTCGTTTTTCCCGTTCGAGGCCAAAGATCTGAACCAGTCATTTGAAAACATCGCGAACGAGCTGCGGCATCAATACAACCTGTTCTACCGGCCGGAGCCCTTAAATAACGACGGTCTTTATCACACCGTTCAAATCAAGGTTCCGGGCCGCAAAGACCTGATGGTGCGGGCACGCAGAGGCTACTACGCACGGCGCGCCACGGCCTGACGCATTCCGGCCAAGCTACTCGGTCCGCAGTGCTCGCATCGGGTCCACGCTCGCCGCGCGCCGGGCCGGAATAAATCCCGCAATGGCGGTAGCGATCAAGAGCACTGTGAGCGCCCGCGTCAAACTGGCAGGATCGTACGAAGGCACGTGATAGAGCTGGTCCGCCATCAAGAGAGCTCCGGCGATCGCGATAGGTAGCCCGGCTGCAATGCCCAAAGCAACTTGCGTGAATGCGCTTCGAAGAACCAAAACGATTACGTTCGAACGGTCTGCTCCCAAGGCCATGCGAAGCCCGATCTCGCTGGTCCTGCATGCCACCTGGTAAGCGGTAATCCCGTACAGCCCGACGGAAGCGAGAACCAGCGCGAGAATTCCAAACAGCGCTGTCAAGCGCGCGATCAGGCGTTCCTGGTTGAAATTTAAAGCCACCTGATCATCGAGCGAACGCATGTCGATCACGGTAAGATTGCGATCGATCCTCGCCAACGTGTGCCTTACCAGCGCATCCACGTTATTTGGTTTGGTCTTGAACTGCAGCGTGACGGAGTTGATATACAAGCTTCGATTCTCGGCTGTTGCCGCGTTGAGATCGGTGACGCCCTTCAACTCCTGCGCGAGCGGACGAAAGTACATGGGACGAAACTCCGCGCGAGGATTGTTGTACTTTGCATTCGCCACCACACCCACAATGACGAAGGCGCCGGCGTATTTCTGATCGAAGATGCCGAAGTGTTTTCCAAGGGGATCCTCCCCGGGGAAGAACTTTTTCACGAACGCCTGATTGACCACGGCCACCAATTGCGAGTTGGCCGTATCAGCCTCCGTAAAGCCTCTTCCACGGATTACCGGCTGTCCCACGGCTTCGAAGAAACGGGGGCTCACCCGGTCCCAGGAGGAGCCGCTGTTAAAGTTGGGTCCCGGTTCCGGCCGCCCCTGCACACGAATGCCTTCACCCCAGTTGTTTCCTTCGAGCGTGCTGTAGAGGGCGAGCCCGACGTTCTCGACGCCCGGGAACGCGCCAAACTCGCGTTCGAGTGAGGCATACAGGGCCGGCAGTTTCGGCGGCGTGTAACCAGCGCCGGCGGGATCGATGTGCGCGACGAAACGATTCGCTGTCTGGATTCCGAACTTCTGGTGCTCCAGGTTACTCAAGCTCCTGGTCAGTAGGCCCGCGCTCACCAGCAAAATGAGCGAGAGGGCCGCCTGAAGCACGATCAATGCTTTCTGCTGGAAGGAAACGTGTTCTCCCGTAGAGCGATTGGCTCCGCGCAGGTCTTGCGCCGGGCCCGATCGCGAGGTCAGCCACGCGGGAACAAGTCCGAACCCTACGCCGGTGAGAACGGAAAGTAAAAAGGCGAAACCCAGCACGGGAAGCGAAGGCGCCGCTTCAATCGGCAGATGGCGCGCTTCAGGAAAGGCCAGGGAAAGGATCATCCCCGTTCCTGCGTAGGCGGCTGCTACTCCGGCCGCACCGCCCAGGCACGCGAGCAAAACGCTCTCCGTCAGAAGCTGTCTGATCAGCCTCGATCGCGGCGCCCCGAGCGCTACCCGCACAGAAATTTCAATCTTTCGCGAAGCGCTCCGGGCCAGCAACAGGTTGGCTACATTGGCGCAGGCCACCAGCAGCACGAGACCGGATATCGCCATCAGCAGCCGGAGTCCCTTGCCCTCTCGTTGTTGCAGGTTTTGAATACCGGCTCCAGCGGGCGTCAGCACGACGTGCTGCTTGGGAATCACAGCGGACCCGCCGTTTTTTGTATACCGGTCCACGGTGGGCAGCCAGTTGCGCAAGCTGTTTGAAATTTTTTGCTGCAGCACAGCAACGTTGACCCCCGGTTTCAGCCTGCCGACGACATAAAGCCAGTTGGAGTCCGGGACATGAAGAATGGTGTTGTCACGCTCCAGCAGCGGTTCAATGCCAAGCGGAACCCAGAACGCCGGCGGATAGCTGCGGATGCGATCGCCGAAGAAATTAGGCGGGCCAATCCCCACGATGGTGACCGGCTGGTTTTGTAAATAAAAGGTCGCGCCGATAACTTTCGGGTCGGAGCCGTAATCCGCTTGCCACGTTGCGAAACTCATTACCGCGACGGGCGTAGCTCCGCCCTCGTCGTCCTTTTCCGTCAGCATGCGGCCCGCAAACGGCCTGATCCCGAAGGTGGAGAAATAATTTCCCGACACGTACTCGGCAAACTGGGATCGGGCCGGCTCCGAACCCCGGCGTGTATTTACCCGGTTGCCTCCGGACTGCATGGCAGCCAATTGTTCAAATTCGGGCGTCGTCGCCTCAAAGTGCTTGTACAGGTCGTAGGAGAACAAGTCGAAATCGCCGTCGGGATTCTCATAACCGCCGTTGACGCAGCAGTCGTCTTTGTCGCCGATGCGATAGAGCGTATTCGGATCGGTCACTGGAAGCGATTTCAGGAGAATGGCATGGACGAGCGTGAAGATCGAGGTGTTCGCTCCAATTCCCAGAGCAATCGTGAGTATCACGGTGACGGTAAAAACCGGTGACTTCTGAAGCTGGCGAAAAGCGAATCGAAGATCCATACTCTGTCGTGAGGAAGTACCGGTCAGCGCCTGTGTTCGTTACATACGGAGCAGAGTATCTCCGGGACCGGATTTTCAAAACAACTTCGCCTCATTCTGTTTGGAGATATACTGGAGAAGCCTCCCCAGAGCAGACAGCCCGAAAGGAATTCCATGGACGAAAAAGAGCGCAGCCGTACGTTGACCCTAACTCTGGGCCAGATTGAAAAGCAATTCGGCAAAGGATCGATTCTTCGCCTGGGCGCGAAGGAGGCGATTGTTCCCGTGTCGGCGATTTCGACGGGATCGATCTCGGTGGACTATGCGCTCGGCGTCGGCGGGTTCCCGCGAGGGCGCATCTGCGAGATTTTTGGCCCGGAATCGTCCGGCAAAACAACTATTGCGCTGCAGGTGGTCGCGGAAGCCCAGAAGACGGGTGGAATGGCGGCGTTTATTGACGTTGAGCACGCTCTCGATCCCGTTTATGCGAAGCAACTCGGCGTCGACGTGGACAATCTGCTCGTGTCGCAGCCGGATTTTGCAGAACAGGCGCTTGAAATTACCGCTGCCCTGATCACGTCGGGTTCGATCGATGTTCTGGTGGTCGATTCGGTGGCTGCACTGGTTCCTAAAGCGGAACTCGACGGCGAAATGGGCGATTCGCATATGGGCGTGCAGGCCCGGCTCATGTCCCAAGCTATGCGCAAGCTCACCGGGATCGTATCCAAATCGAATACCTGCCTGATTTTCATCAACCAGATTCGCGAAAAGATCGGCGTGATGTTCGGCAATCCCGAGACCACGACTGGGGGCCGCGCGCTGAAGTTCTACTCATCTATTCGGATCGACATCCGCCGGATTGCCGCCATTAAGGACGGCGAAACCGTCACCGGCAATCGCACGAAGGTGAAGGTTGTAAAGAACAAGGTGGCGCCACCGTTCCGGGAGGCCGAGTTCGACATTATTTACGGCGAAGGCATATCCCGGGAAGGCGACCTGCTGGATCTGGGCGTGGCCCATAACATCATCGAAAAGAGCGGCTCCTGGTTCAGCTACAAAGGCGAACGGGTAGGGCAAGGCCGTGAAAACGCGCGCCAGTTTTTGCGTGAAAACCCGGATATTCGCGCCCAGGTAGACGCAGAGCTGCGCAGAACGCTAGGGTTGACCAAAATCACCGAGGCCGACGGGACTGCCGTAGGGCCGCTGCCCACGCCGATTGACACACCGAAGCAAGCTGTGGCTGCTCGCGGCCGGTAGCCCCAAAAAACACCCGTCCTCTGTTACGCTGAAAATAAAAGGGACGCAGCGATACGTGTCCCTCCTGGTGTATCCCAAATGGAATCTTATGAAAACAGTAGCGGTATAGCTACAGAAGACGTTCAGGGGCAAAGCGAACGCCCTGCTGAACCGGTTGAGCCGGAAGCGGCTGTGCGCCCAGAAGTTTCTTCCATCGAACAGTCCGGCGAAATCGAGCGGCTGACGAAAGAGAAAGCGGAATTACAGGACCTGCTGCAGCGTCGGCAGGCGGAATTTGACAATTACCGGCGCCGGGTGGAGCGGGAACGCAGCGATCTCTTTGAATACGCAGCTATGGACAGCGTGAAGGCACTGCTGCCTGTCCTGGATGACTTTGAGCGCGCCCTCAAAGTGGAGACTGCCGATAAAGAGTATGCCCGCGGCGTGGAGTTAATTTATCAGCGATTCTCGGAGGCTTTGAAAAAGCTCGGTTTAGAGCCGGTCTCGATCGAAGTTCCGGTTTTCAACCCGCATATCCACAATGCTGTCGATGTGGTTGATACAAAAGACTACCCGGACCAGACTATTTTAGAAGAATATCAACGCGGTTACTACTTTAAAGGCCGGCTTCTTCGTCCGGCCATGGTGAAGGTAGCCAACAATCAGTGATCGCGCGAGGGAAGAAACGCAACCAACGATGAGTGTCGCCAAACGAGATTATTACGAAGTTCTGAGCGTCACGCGCGATTGCGACGAGCAGACACTCAAGAGTTCCTACCGCAAGCTGGCGCTGCAGTATCACCCGGACCGCAACCCAGGGGACCGGAGCGCAGAGGAAAGGTTCAAGGAAGCGGCAGAAGCGTACAGCATCCTGAGCGATCCGCAAAAGCGAGCCGCTTACGATCGCTATGGCCACCAGGGCGTCAACGGCGCCGGGGGGCCGGGTGGCTTCGACGAGTCTGCTTTTGCGGACTTCGGAGACATTCTCGGCGATATTTTCGGGTTCCGGGATGTATTCGGTGGCGGAGGGGGGCGGCGCTCGCGCGTGCAGCGGGGCGAGGATATCCGCTACGATCTCGAGATCTCGTTCGAGGATTCGATGCGTGGGCTTTCGGCGGACCTGCAGATTCCGCGCATGGAAGCTTGCGCCAAATGCCAGGGTACGGGCGCGGAGCCGAATGGCGGACTGGTGACATGCTCAGTGTGTAATGGGCGCGGCGAAGTTCTTTATCAGCAGAGCTTTCTTTCCATTCGAAAGACCTGCCCCACGTGTGGCGGCCGCGGCAAAGTCATTCGCCAGGCCTGCGGGCAGTGCAGGGGCGAAGGGTTTAGCCGGGTGGAAAGGAAGCTGAAGGTAAACATTCCGGCGGGTGTGGACAATGGCACGCGGCTGCGGCTGGCGGGTGAAGGGAATCCTGGAGTTCCGGGAAGTCAGCCCGGCGATCTCTATGTAGTTGTGAAAGTCCAGGATCATCCGATTTTCGAGCGGCGTGACGCAGACCTGCACTGCACGCTTCCGATCAATGTCGCGCAGGCAGTTCTGGGGGCGGATATTGAAATCGAGACCTTCGACGGCCCGCAAAAAATTCGCGTGCCGGAAGGCACTCAGCCAGGGGCGCAATTCCGGCTACGCAGTTTGGGTGTTCCTCACCTGAATAGCCGGGCTCGTGGAGACCTCTACGTTCACCTCGACGTGCAGGTACCCAAGAAGCTCAGCCGCGAGCAGCGAAAGCTGTTCGAAGATTTGCGCGAGACGCTTCCGGCAGACAACATGCCGCATGAGAAGAGCGTCTTTGAAAAGGTTCGCGACTTTTTCGGTTAGTTTTTCGATCAGCTTCACGTGCCCCGCGCCCGAGGAGCGACGCGGGCTTTTGAGTTGTGGCCGTATTTGATAAGCAATCTGATTAGAGCCTGAGAGCTGCGACGGGTATGCGGAGCTCGAGGACTCCGGAGCTGATGGGCAGCAGCTCCGAGCAATTTTCTCCGATCCATATTCAAAACGCGCACCTGCGCCGCGGAGTTGTAGAATTTCGCCCGGTTTATCTGGTTTCGTGAATCATTGTGAAACTGCCGGGCCTCTCTCGGGCCATATCGCTTGCGCTACGCCATATTGCTTGCTGTATTTGTTACGTGAGTTGTAGATTTCAAAGCTGCCGTCCGGGTTGACGATGGCCTTCAGGTAGAACCCTGTATCGGCTTCATTTATGTTCGCCAGGAAGGGATCGGAAGCGTTGTGCTCCTTGCCGCCCGCATCGGCGAAGTGCAGTTGCCAGATATCTTCGAGTCCGGGCGACGACTTTACGGTATCCCAGGCAACCGGCGCTGCTCCCTTTTTCGAGCCGTTGTCAAACACCGCGACGCGGGGTGCAAGCGCATGGACCAATGCGGGGCTGTTACTCAAGTCCATTCCGTGATGCGAGACGACGAGGAGGTCCGCATGCCCGAGCTTGTTGATAGGGCACATCAGCTCTAGCTCTTTGTTCCAGGTGAGATCGCCGAGGTCAACGATGCGCGTTTGTCCGAAGTTGATGACAAGACCTACCGAGCGAGCATTCTCAGTTGTATCGACCGCGTGCTGTTCTACTTCAGAGCAGAAATGGTTTGGCTGGCCCGCCCCGGGCAGCGGCTGAGTAATGAGATTGCCGTCGGCACTGACCACGGTAGCGTCGAAACCTTTTACGGGCAGATGATCTCCCGGCTTGGCCGTTATATGATTCGCCTGGCCGATGGCAGCCTGATATTCGCTATAGATGTGGTTGACGGCGTTCGTTTCTTCCCGATTTGGGCCATGATCGATGAAAGTGCCGACCGGCATCTTGGTCACCAGCTGCGGGACACCGCCGACGTGATCGGCATGATAATGCGTGATCAGCACATAATCGATACGCTTGATTTTGGCGAGTTTTGCAGCGGCAACGATGCGATTCGCATCCCGATAGGCGTTGTAGCCCCAGCCAGTGTCGATCAGGAGCGACTGGCCGGCAGGAGTGACAAAGAGCGTCGATTGGCCGCCTTCTACGTCAATGAAGAAGATCTCGAGCGGTTTAGGCGCGGCGAAACTCAAGGCCGCTGCGATCGCGACGAGGAACGCAAGGCGTAACGTTCTCATTTGCCCCTGATCGTATCAAAGCCGGCCGGGGGAACAAGGGCAAACTGATTTACGTACTCTGAGTTACAAGTTATAGAGAGGGAGCTGATAATCGATAGTGCCGTTCTGTACGAATTGCGGGAGCAGTGTGGGTGGAAACGCAAGGTTTTGTCAAAACTGCGGCCTTTCACAACCAAACGCTCAGGGGCCAGGGGAAGCTGAGTTTACCGACTTCCTGGATGGACTCAGCGACCGGACGGCGTCGATTCTCTGCTATATACCCGTATTTGGGGTGATTCCGGCGATTGTTTTTCTAGCCGCGCGTAAATACCGGCTCAACTCGCGTGTACGTTTCGATGCTTTTCAGGCTTTGTACCTGTTCGTGGCCTGGCTCATCATTTCCTCGGCCATTCCTACGCTCCTGTTTGCGGGGGTGCCCCCTTGGGGGATCGAGAGCGGGGTTTTAGGCCTGATAAAGCTGGCGATCTTCGGTTGCTGGATCTACCTGCTGGTGAAGGCCGCCCAACAGCAGCAAATACGGCTTCCGATCATCGGAGACTTGGCGGCGCGGTCAACGACTGAACAGTTGTAAGTACTATTTCAAATTTACGTACTCCTGCTACGGGTAGTACCGCTAACGCGTTATACCAGCTTCGCCGAAAGGGGTATACGTGTTACTGTGCTTACGTACTCTCACCGACGCTGCTAGGCGCTGGTATGGGGTCGCGGGCTGGGGTTGCCCGATGTAGCAATGAAGAATGTTGTCGTCCTGAACGCAGCGCTTGGATTATGTTTGCTGAGCGCTAATTCTCTCCTGAATGCGCAAACCAGCATCATCACCGCGCAATTCGACAATTCCAGAACTGCCGCAAATCTGGCTGAAAGCGCTCTAAATACCACGAATGTAGGTCCATCCACATTCGGCAAGGTGGGCACCTTCCCTGTCGATGGGGACGTATATGCTCAACCGCTGTATGTGCATGGCGAGCAGATTAACGGAGCCACGAGAAATGTCCTGTATGTGGCAACGATGCATAACAGCCTGTATGCCTTCGACGCCGATAATCCAGGCGCCGGTCCGTTGTTTCACGTGAGTCTTGGAACGTCTGTTCCGGCCCAGCTCGCCGGCACCTGCCCGAGCTACGGCACAGGCAACGAACTTGGCATCTTAAGTACGCCTGCACTGGACCTTGGGAGTGGGACCCTGTACGCCGTCGCGGCAACACCGGACGGTTCCGGCGGGTATGTCCACTATCTGCACGCTGTGGACATGACGACGGGACTGGAAAAGTCCGGCAGCCCGATTCTCATTTCGGCCAGAGTTGCGGGCAACGGAATAGACCAGAACAACGGGCAGGTCTCACTGAATGACCAGACTTACATACAACGTCCGGGATTGGTGCTTGCCAACGGGAACGTCTATGCGGCTCTCGGAAGTTGTGGCCCGGATCCCGAGCCTTATCACGGGTGGTTGATCGGCTACAACGCAACTACTTTGCAGCAAACATCTGTTTTCAACTCGTCGCGAAACGGCTACGAGGGCGCCATCTGGCAATCGGGCCGTGCTCCTATTCTTGATGGCAGCGGCGCCTTTTATTTCTTCACTGGAAACGGCAGCTACAATGGCAGCTCCGATTTTTCAGATAGTCTGGTGAAGCTCTCCGGACAGGGCGGTGTTCTCGACTGGTTCACGCCTTCTGATACGGGCACAATCGAGAACTATGATCTGGATCTGAGCTCAAGCGGCCCCATCCTGATGCCGGATTCCAACCGGCTGGTCGGTGGCGGAAAAGAGGGGATTGTGTATGTTGTCGATCCAAATGCCATGGGACGGCAAGGCACTCCCTTGCAGCAGTTTCAAGCGACTCAAGCCTGTGGAACGTACACCAGTAACGGGTGCTATCAGATTCACTCGATTGCTTACTGGGGCAGCGCTACTCCCACACTTTACGTTTGGGCCGCGGGTGACAATCTTCGTGCGTATCGATCGACCGGTGGCACTTTCGACACGGTGCCTTCGTCGCAGGGATCGCTAACTGTTTCCTATCCGGGCGGCAACCTGGCCGTGTCTTCGCAAGGTTCGGTGTCAGGTAGCGGCATTCTCTGGGCAACAACCCCGAGCGGAACGTTACACGCCTATAATGCGAGGGACGCTTCTCAAGAGCTTTGGAACAGTGATCAGAACTCCGGGCGGGACGGACTTGGCCAATTTTCTAAGTTTGGACAGATGATCATTGCGGACGGCAAGGTGTTTGTGCCCACATTTTCGAACGCCGTGGTTGCTTACGGCTTGCTAGGCGGCCCACCAGCCGCGCCCAGCAATCTGAACTTCGGGGTTGATTTCAGCAATCCTTACGCGGTGAGCCTTACCTGGTCGGATAACTCAAATAACGAGACCGGGTTTGCGATCGAGCGCTCTACAGACGGAGTGAATTTTGCCGAAATCAGCCGGGTCGCAGCTAACGTGACCAGTTACTCGGATACCACCGCCCAATCTTTAACTTACTACTATTACCGCGTACGAAGTTTCAATGCGTTCGGATATTCGGCGTACTCGGGAATGGCTGGATATTTCGTTTACTAACAACTTAGTCTTGCTCGCATGCAGATAAACACAAAGTTCTTGCAACAACAAGGAGGACCTACTTTGAAGAGCGTTCTAATAACTATTTTCCTGGTTTGCGGTGCAACCCAGATATTCGCGGCACCGGTAACCTGTCCGACAACGACTTACAACGGCGGAACTGCCATTCTTCTTTCCGAAGGGCCCGAAAGCGAGGGCGAACCAGCGGTTCCTTTCTGCATGGTCCCGGCCGGCTTCGGAGTAACCACAATTCCGTTTGCCTTCGCCTTAAGCGAAGTGCCTGCGGTGACGCCTCCAGTGCTCAGCGACGTCGTCGTTTTCGCGCCTACCGGGCTGATCACGTTTTACTCAGATCCGAACATCCCGACCGATATCACGTTCGATGAGATACAAAGCGAGGCCGCACAGAACATTACGACCGTAGCCGGAACCACGTATGTGATTATCAGCGACGTAGGTCCGGAAACGCCGGACGTTCCGGAGCCGGTGACCGCGCTTCTATTGCCGACGGGCTTGGGACTGATTTATTTGGTCAGGCGGCGGCAACGAGCTTCCGGCATGAGCAACACAGACTGTCCATAACAAGCGCACAGAGGATGGTGCTCCCGTTCGGAGACTTTCAGAGGAACGGCAGCGTCGATTTGGGAAATTCGTAGCCGGGCTGTTAGAAGAATGCCAGATCAAACTATCCAGCTTGCTTTCCGGCTTGCTAGGCGTGACCGGCCGCCGTATTCTGCAGGCCCTGGCCGAAGGCGAAACCGATCCGCAAAAGTTAGCGGCCTTGTGCGCGTAGGACGCGTGCAAGCCAGCCCGGAAGAATTGGCCAACGCCCTGCAGCAGGGCCAGCTGAGGCCGCTTGTCGGCTCTTGGTCGCGCAATCGCTGGAGCAAGTCGAGCAAATAGAGCAACGCGTCGAGCAACTGGACCGCGAACTCGGTCAACGGCTCCAGCCTCACCAATCCGCCCTCGCGCGGTTGTGTGAAGTCCCCGGCGTGGCCCTCAGCGCCGCCGAGCAGATTATCGCCGAAGCCGGACCCACCGCCGCCACCTTTCCCACTCCGGGCCAACTCGCTTCCTGGGTAGGCGTATGTCCGGGCCGCCAGGAAAGCGCCGGCGTTTCCCGCAAGGATGCTTCCCCCAAAGGAAACCGCTTTATGCGACGCATCCTCAATCAATACGCCTGGGCGGCGGCCCGCACCCAAAACAGCTTTTTCGAGTCTTTGTTCCGCCGTCTCACTCCGCGCCTCGGTGTAAACAAGGCCATCTGGACCGTCGCTCATCGGCTACTTACGAGTTCTCTGGCGTATTCTGCATCGGGGTGAACACTACCGCGAGCAACAACTCGATCTCCTACAACGCCGTTTCCGTCGCATCGCCCGCCAGATCTGTCATCGGAGAGATTTTCGAGAGTGTCCCCGATTTAGACCCCAAATCGGGACGAGAATCATTTAGATGCCGACTTGCAGTCTGGGCCGATTCTTTCGAATGTAGTCTGTGTCTTGATGCGGTTCGGAATCGCATTGTAACTCGATGACGGTAACGAGCGGGTCGGGCGCGGTGGCCGGCATCCCCGTTAATAGAACCCGAAAATCATCTTGCTTAAACTGGATCGGCGTGCCGGCTGGGTAGAAGCTCGCTTTGCGCACCTTAGTTTGTAGGCCGCCGATGCCGAATGTAGGACCGTCCCAATAGTGCACGTGGACATAGAGGGAATTGCCCCGGCGCGTAAATCCGGCGAACTGGCTCCGGCGTACCTGGCAAAACTCTGATTGGTGAATCAAGTCACCGTGCTTACCCAGCCAGCTTCCGACCGCGGTAAGAGTCGTGACGGATGGCTGAGGGATAGAACCATCGCCCTTGGGTCCGATGTTCAGCAGGTAATTACCACCATCGCGGGCGCAAGTGACCAGATTCTTCACAATGGTTTTCGGTGACTTCCAATCGTCATCGCCGCTCTGATAACCCCAGCTATCATTCATGGTCATGCAGGATTCCCAGGGCTGCGAGGATGCCTCGATTTTCTGCTCCGGCGTGGTGAAGTCTTCGGGAATTTTTGATCGGTTATTAATCAGGATATCGGGCTGCAGTTCCCGTACCATTTTGTTCATCTTTTCCGATTCCCATCCTTCGGCTGTAAGCGGCCACGCTACGTCGTACCAAAGGACAGCGATTTTGCCGTAATTGGTGCACAATTCCCGCACATGGCCATGGATGTAATCGACAAACCGGCGGCGCGCGGCTTCGTCGGTAGCACATTTCGCCCCATCAGGATGGTGCCAATCCATGAGCGAGTAGTAGAAACCCACGTGCATGCCTTCCGCTCGAGCAGCTTCGACGTATTCGGCCACGAGATCGCGTCCGGCAGCCTGCTTCGGAGCGCAATAATTTGTCAGCTTTGTGTCGAAATTACAAAAGCCTTCGTGGTGCTTGGTGGTCATCACCATGTATTTCATTCCGGCTGTTTTGGCAAGTGCCGCCCAGGCGCGAGCGGCATGCGGCGTCGGGTTGAACGATTTCGCAAGCTGCTGATACTCAGCCACCGGAATACCCTCGGTTTCCATGGCCCATTCGTGGCGTCCCAGCTGGCTGTATAGGCCGAAGTGAATGAACATTCCGAAGCGTGCCTCGTGCCACCACTGCATGCGGCGATCGCGGTCGGCGACGGTCGAGGTAGTTGGACCCGGCGCCGGATTTCCGATTTGCCCTGCGGTTTGCAATGCAGGCGAAACCGCGGGCACCAGGGAAGCGCTTCCGGCGAGCTTAAGCCAACTGCGGCGCGATGATTCCGGGAATTTATTCACAAGAAATCTCCCACGTAACATTGAAGCAAACCCGGCGAGCTAAATGGCCGGGACGAAGTGTAACGGGCGTTATCATGAGTGCGTAAACATGTCCGAACAGCCGGAACCGAGTGATCTGGGCGCGCGCGTCATTCGGGTGATCGCGCAGACGCAGCGTATGCCAGCGGAGCAGATTCAACTTGACAGTACGTTTGAAGAACTGAAGATCGATTCGCTTGACGGCATCAATATTGTATTTGCCCTGGAGAATGAGTTTGCGATTAGCATTCCGGATGAGGGCGTGCAGACTCTCCGGTCGGTCCGGCAGACAGTAGACGGGGTTCGTAGGCTGATCGAGGAAAAGCAGACCGTCCCACCGGGTGTGGCGTGAACCGAGTTGCGGTGACCGGTGTCGGACTGGTCTGCGCACTTGGAAATAGCGCTTCCGAAAGCTGGGAACGCTTGGCTGCCGGTGAGTGCAGAATACGCACTCTCTGCGACCGAGGGGATCCCCCGTACAAGTTTCAGCACGGAGCGCAGGCATGCTCGTTCGATCCGCTGCAGCATTTCTCGGAAAAAGATCTGGTGATGCTGGAGCGTTTCGCGCAACTCGCCACAGTCGCGGCGCGGGAAGCGGTCGCACAGAGCGGGCTGACGTTTGACGGCGATCTCGGAGACAGGACGGCTGTGATTACCGGCAGCAGTGTTGGCGGCCAGTTTTCAGAAGAAGAGGGTTACCGGCGCCTGTATCGGGAGAATAATCCGCGCGTAGCTCCTCTGACAATCCCTCGAACAATGGCGAATGCAGGCGCGAGCCGGATATCGCTGGAATTCGGTATTCATGGTCCGGCTTACACGGTCTCCACGGCTTGCTCCTCCTCCAATCATGCGCTGGGGCAGGCATTCTGGATGATTCGCAGCGGACAACTCATATCAGCGATTGCAGGCGGTAGTGAGGCGGTTTTTGCAGAGGGGCTTTTGCGTGCTTGGGAGGCGATGCGTGTGGTTTCGCCGGACGTTTGCAGACCGTTTTCAGCGGATCGCCGGGGATTGTCGCTGGGCGAGGGCGCGGGGATCCTGATGCTTGAGAATTGGGATCATGCGACGGCAAGAGGAGCGGAGATTCTGGGAGAAATTGCCGGATTCGGTATGAGCTCGGATGCTCACCACATTACGCAGCCTTGCGTTGAAGGTCCAGCGAAATCGATGAACTGGGCGCTGCTGGATGCGGGTGTCAGACCGGAGCGGATCGGTTACGTGAACGCGCACGGGACGGGCACGCAGGCGAATGATTGCACCGAAACTGAGGCGATACGGACCGTCTTCGGTGAGCATGCGGATTCGCTGCTTGTTAGCTCCACCAAGTCGATGCACGGGCACACGCTGGGGGCTGCGGGGGCGATAGAAGCCATTGCAACGTTGTTTACGTTGAAGTACGGATTGATTCCTCCTACGGTAAACTACACAACGCCCGACCCGGCGTGTAACCTGAACGTTGTCCCAAACCACGCGCAAAAGGCGGAAGTAGAAATGGCAATCTCGAATACGTTTGCGTTCGGAGGTTTGAACGCCACGCTGGTATTCAAGCGCGGTTGAGGCAACATGGAGTCTGTCAAACTGCAGAACTTGGACGAAGCATCTTCTTCAGAAATGCGCATCTAACCAATCAGCCTCAGAACAATGAAAATTTCAATCGGAGCAGATCACGCCGGATACGAGATGAAAGGCATGTTGATCGAGCAGGTGCAGAAGCTCGGGCATACGGTTCACGACGTGGGTACCTTCGAACCGGGCAAGCCGGACGATTATCCCGATTACGCGATTCTGGTCGCGGAGGACATTCTTTCCGGCAAGGCCGACCGCGGCATTCTGGTTTGTGGGAGCGGTGTCGGTGTTTCTGTGGCGGCAAACAAGTTCAAGGGCATACGGGCAGGATTGTGCCACGACCACTACTCGGCTCATCAGGGTGTCGAACATGATGACATGAATGTGCTGGTGGTGGGTTCGCGTATCGTGGGTCCGATGATGGCGCAGGATGTAACAGAGGCATTCCTCCAGGCTAAGTTCAGTGGAGAAGAACGCCACGTGCGCCGATTGCAGAAAGTGAAAGGGATTGAAGAACGTGAACTCGGATAAGGACCAGATGTCTACGGATCTGAATAGCTATTCCTACAAACTCCCAGCCGAACTCGAGAAGGCGGTGCAAGGGGCTGCGAACGAGTGGAAAAGCAGCAATAAGACGGAGCGGCTGTGGAAGAAAGACGCCGGCCTCTGGACGAACACGGATGAGAGTAAGTGGCTCGGTTGGCTGGACATTGTTGACTCGCAGCTGGCGAACCTTTCAAAGTTCAAGGCACTCGCGGCGGATCTGCGGGAAGATGGCTTTACACACCTGCTGCTGCTGGGGATGGGTGGTTCCAGCCTTGCTCCTGAAGTATTCAGCATGACGTACGGTAAGCAGTCCGGGTCACCGGAGCTGCTGGTTCTAGATTCGACAGACCCGGTACAAATCAAGAGTTTCCGGTCGAAGATCGATCCCGCGAGGACACTATTCTGCGTGTCCAGTAAATCGGGCACAACGCTCGAGCCCAATATCTACATGCAGTATTTCTTCGATGAGACGAAGAAGGTGGTGGGAGAGAGGGCCGGGCACCATTTTATTGCGATTACCGATCCTGGCTCGAAGCTGGAAGGCGTAGCGGGGAAACTCGGATTCCGGCATATCTACCATGGCCTGCCCAGTATCGGAGGACGCTATTCAGCGCTGTCCGATTTCGGAATGGTTCCGCACGCGGCCGCTGGTTACGATACCGAAAAGTTCCTGAAGCGGACCGCAACCATGGTGGAAGCGTGCAAAAATCCCGATCCGGATGCGAACCCGGGCGTAAAGCTGGGACTGCTGCTCGGCACGGCAGCGGCTAAGTTCAAACGTGACAAAGTGACTCTGCTTTGCTCGAAGTCCTTGTACGATCTGGGCGCATGGCTCGAGCAACTCCTGGCGGAGTCTACCGGCAAGGACGGGCACGGCCTGATTCCGGTGGACCGGGAGCCTTCAGCCCCAGCGGCAGATTACGGCAGCGATCGTGTGTTTGCCTATATCAAGTTCGTGAACGACAACGATTCCCAAATGGAGGAGCACGTCTCGGAAGTCGAAGACTCAGGTCAGCCGGTTGTGCGAATCGTGCTCAACGATCTCTACAACCTCGGACAAACGTTCTTCCAATGGGAAATTGCGACGGCTGTGGCGGGTTCTGTAATCGGAATTGACGCATTCAACCAGCCGGATGTCGAAGCGAGTAAAGTTGTCACGCGGGATCTGACTTCCGAGTTCGAGAAGACCGGTTCGCTTCCTGCCGAGAAGCCGATTCTGGAATCTGATGGCATCAAGCTTTTTACGGACGAGGTAAATGCAAAGGCGATCTCAAAAGGCGGCAGCACGCTAGGCGCAGTCATCCGGGAGCACATGGACCGCATCAAGCCCGGCGACTACTTCGGGTTGCTTGCCTACATTCCGATGTTTCCCGAGTATGAAGAGAAGCTGCAGAAGATTCGGGAAGAGGTATTGGAATCGAAGCACGTGGCAACCGTGCTCGGATTCGGCCCGCGATTTCTACACAGTACTGGCCAGGCGTACAAGGGCGGACCGAATTCAGGCGTCTTTTTGCAGATTACGTGCGACGAAGGTGACGACTTACAAGTGCCCGACCAGAAGTACACTTTCGGAGTGGTGAAGGCGGCGCAGGCTCGCGGTGATTTCCAGGTGCTTGCCGACAGGAAACGGCGAGCGCTGCGCGTTCACTTGGGCAAGAATCTTGCGAGTGACCTGGAGCGGGTCAGCGATTTGATCTGCGCTGCTGTCGAATAACGGCTGCATCATTGCCGGAGAAACCTCCTGTACGCGCCGTTGTTGTAAGTGCTCCAGGGAGTGAAGTTGCCCTTCTCGACGTAGAGCTGATACGCGAAATCGATATTGGCCTTACAATCGAGTAAGTCACGCAGGTTAAGACCCGGCCGCTTCAGGTGCACGGTGTTGATTTGAAAATAGCCCCAATCAAGAGTCCCGTCGGTGTTGTAGTGATAGATTTCGCACTTGCCTTGGGGATTCTCGGCCCGTTGAATAGCTAGCGCGAGGCGGCAGGCTGGACCGAACTTTTCGCATGCATACTGCTGATAAGCGGTCAGGGCGCGCCTTTGATCGAGTTGGGCAGCATAAGCGTCCTCCGTTTTTGTCCGCTCGGCTACAACGACCGGCCATTGCCAATGTAACCGGACGGGCGATTGCAGGCTAAACGCGTACCGAGCATGAATCACCATGAACAGATAAACGCCAAGGCAGCCGATGAGCACGGCCGCACCGCTCAACAACCAGCCCGGTCGACCATTTACGTCATTCTCAACCCGCTTACTATTGGTCTTGAGCCCGCGCGACGCTTTGGTGGAACTGTTGTTTGCAGCGGGAATGCGAAGTGCGACGCGGGCCATTCGATATCAATCTACCCAGAACAAATTTCGCATATTTGTTTGATGGAGCGTGCCGGCCTGCGCTGTGGGAGCATCTAGTGTATGGCGTCCTTTGAAACTCACGCCCCGCAGATGCCTTCGTCAATTGATGACCGGTCCAGTCCCACCGGACTACGGGCCATCGCGACCCTTGAGGCCGTTAAAGGCAGCGCCGTTCTTCTGCTTGGGGTGATTCTGCTGTTCGTGCACCGGCGGGCTGACGATCTGGCGGAGAATCTGCTTTACCATCTCCACATGGATCCGGACCGGCGATTCGCTCACATGCTGCTGAATGCCGCGGACCGGCTGGAGGACGCGAGAGTCTGGACCATAATTGCGGCAGCGTTGACTTACTCGACTGTACGCTTCATCGAAGCTTGGGGGCTCTGGCACAAGCGTGTATGGGCTGAGTGGTTTGCCCTGCTTTCGGGCGCGATGTATCTGCCATGGGAGATCCTGCGGATGGCGGAGAGGACCACGTGGGATCGCGTGGGTGTATTTATGATCAACGTCGTGATCGTGCTCTATATGCTCTGGATTCGTGTCCGCTGCATGCGTAAACCGGTCGAACTGCTTGCCGGTAACGCATAGTTACTCTGGCGAGTTGCTGACTCCGGCCGGACAAACTGACGCTACTCCGTTTCCCTGAAGCCGCCTTTGCATCTTGACGATTCCGTCGGCCAGATCTCCCGGAGAATGCAGTTTCAAGATAGTGCCGTTCAGCGCGCTGGTGAGATTATGGATGCCGTCCGGAAACTCGCTGCCTGGAACCGGGAAATACTCAAAGTAAAAGATACGGGCTCTGAGCCAGTCCGGCACTTGCAGAGATTCTTTCATAACTTTGTCACGCATTCGAGCATTCGGCCCAAGGAAAATGACGGCATCCGAGCTGGGTTGCTGAGCCGAGCCTTCGTCACGCACTAATTTGAGGGGCAACTCCGCGGCAGCTGCTTGGCTCTGCAGAACGCGATAAGAAACGGTGCCAAGTTCAAGCTCTTGCAAGCTGTGGGCGAGCCTCCTGAAGCCGGCACGATTGAAGTTATCCTGGCGGAAAATCTCCCTGTTCTGGTCGAGGTTGAAGGCGACCAGCTTGATGGAAGCGCAATTCACCTCGCGGACCAGCGACGCGAGAGCGCCTAAGAGAAACGCCCGATCCCAGGCACGCAATTTCGAGTCAGACGGGTTGATCGGGGCGGCGTCGAGCAGGACGGTCAAGTGCAACCCGGCGCTCATGCTATTGTCTTTTCCACTCCAGGGCGAGAGAGCAACTGACCGCGCCGTGTTCGAAGGAAGCCCAACCGAAATTTTCTGCTCCTTGCCATGGAGCTTGGCGTGGACGGTCCAATGTTTGTGAGCCGTGCGATGGCGGTCGTCTGAGATAACCACATCGACCGGGTAATCGCCCTCGCCGACGGCGAACACACCGCTAAACTCTGCCAAATTATGCAGGTGGCGCAGGTTGACCCTGCCTTCGAGCTGTGGCGGCAGGGCGGGAACTCTACCGTAGTCGACTAAAACCACTGGTGAAGCAGCTTCGGGCTGTACACGGATCAGGGTGGAGAGCGGAGTCTCCCGGCCATCAAACTGTTCGATTGGGCACTGGACGACGTAGCCGGCTTCAAACCGAAGGGCAAAGTCGACGAAGGGTTTCATCGGTGTGATGTCACACTTCAGAGCATCGCCTTTCAGTCCTTCAATCAGCGCGCGCTCGGCTTTTTGCGCATCATTCTCATGAACAGGAAATTGCGCCAAGCCGGCCGCAGAAAAAACTATTGCAAGTGCCGATGCCCGCCACAGGAGAGCCACGTATCGCCAACCCTCATTTATCTTCTCTCATTATTCAGGTGCATGGGATGGAGAAGATCCTGAATCGGTGATTGGAGCGGAAAGTGTCAAAGCAGGGTTCGAAGATGGTGTCGTTCTCGGGCTAAATTCTCAAGCCGCGCCTCATTGTGAGCGCCCCGGAGCCGAAAACAGTTTGTTCTTCCAATGATGGGCGGGAGCATAGCGGGTGCTGAGTGCCGCTGCGAAACTCATGCTCGGCTTGTCGTATCCAGTGACCGAACTCTTATGAGCCGTGTGAATGCCCATACAGTGAGCGTGCCAAAAATAATCAAGACGATAGTATCGAGCCAGAAGCTCCGATCTAGTCCGACCCTCCAGATAGACTGCGGTACTCCCCAATGCCAGTACCGCAGAAACCCGGCGGCATCAATTAACGCGTGGCAAATCGCGCCGACCACGATGGAGTTCGTCAGATATGCGAGCATCCCGAGCGCTACTCCGACGGCGAAGTAAGCTGGGGTGAAGATCATCCAGGGCCAAGAATCCTTTGCTCCGGGACGATAGTGTGCGAAACAAAATAGGACCGAGGTGAAGATGATAGCGAATTTCGGGCCATGTCGCTTTTCAATCGGCTCCTGTATGTATCCCCGGAAACTAGCTTCTTCGACAAGTCCGGCCATAGCGGCCGTCGTCAGGAGCATCAGAAGAATGGTAAACGTGGGGTATCGATCAACTCTTTGAAGCATCTCAAGATCCTGGGTGGGCCGGGTTGAAACGCGCCGAGCAAGATCTAGGAGACATCGGAGTGCGACCGAAGCCAGTACACCTGTACTTATGGCCGGCCGAAGGATTCTGCGCTGCGGCAGCTGTCCCCGAAGTCGTTGCCGCCGAGCTTCAGCAGTTCTCCGGGGCCACCAATCGCCACCGAGATATCGCCAGAGGAGCCACAAGTACAAGCAAACGGCTACTACGGACCAGGGAGCGTTAGGACTTGTTCTGAGATTTGCGAAAAAAAGTGAATTGCGCGGCAGATAGCCAACGATTCCGATCACCGCGCCGCTAAGAGTTGCTTGCAGAATAACTGGCACACGCTGCGAGGCTGAGAGGATGCGGTTCATCGTTCAAGGAGAATGCTGTAGCTACAGCATAAATCCTTCCGCTCTAGGCCAGTCGATGACTCTGGACCCGGCAATTGAATAGTTGGTAGGGGCGACAGGGATCGAACCTGTGACCCTCAGCTTAGAAGGCTGATGCTCTATCCAACTGAGCTACGCCCCCAACCCGGCTACTTCTTTAGTCTATCTGCCTGCCCTTTCGCTCAGTAAATAATAAGGAGCAGATCAGAGGCCGTCGCATCGCTTACAGGAGTTGAAAAAAAATTGCATGAAGGACTCGGCTATGACGCTGGACAAAATCTGGGAAGAACACACGAGAGACGAGTTCGTACGCGCGACGTGGAAGCGACGCTCGCAACCATGGTGGACGATGCGTATGTCAACCATAACCGTTGATCACACGCGGGTTCGGCAAGGATGAACTGCGCCGCTTTACTCCGAGGACTTCATCCCGAAAATGCCGCCCGATACGACACTCACGCCGGTGTCGCGAACCGTAGGGAAGATCAGCTCGTGGATGAGATGGTTTTCTCTTTCACTCACAGCCAGGAAATGCGGTGGATGCTGCCTGGCATTACCCCTACGCACAAATGCGTGGCAGTGCCTCTGGTCGCGATCGTCCGTTTCCGCGATGGAAAACTGGCTCACGCGCAGGTCTCACGTTAGCGAATGGCTGCTGGCTCATTCAATGATGAGCAGCAGGTCGTGCGCAGCTACACTATCTTTCGGATTTACGGCGAGTTCTTTGACTGTTCCGGCTACCGGGGCGTAGACCGTTGTCTGCATTTTCATAGCTTCCATAATGAGAAGCCCTTCGCCCTTCTTCACCTGGCTGCCTGCTTTGACGTGAATGGCCGTGACTGCACCGGGGATCGGCGCGCCCACTTCACCTGGTTTTGAGTCGTCCGCTTTACGGCGGGTTTGCACCTGTTGCTTGAACGATTTGTCGCGCACTTCGATCTCGCGCGGCTGGCCGTTCAGTTCGAAGAAAACGGTTCGCATGCCGTTTTCCCTGGGCTCGTCCACCGTCATCAGACGCACGATGATCGATTTTCCAGGCTCGAGGTCGATCGTTAACTCGTCGCGCTCGCCGAGTCCATAAAAGAACTGGGGTGTCGGCAATAGCTGCAGGTCGCCGTACTCGGCTCGGATGCCTGCGAATTTTGCGAAAACCTCCGGGTACATCAAATAGCTCATCAAGTCGGTACGGCTCTCGGAATCGAATTTCTCCACGAGTGTAGAGGCTGTTTGCTGCAAATCGACGGGCGGCAGCAGCGCGCCTGGGCGTCCTTCTTGTGGCTGCTTTCCCCTTAATACAGCTGCCTGGATTTCCGGGGGCCAGCCGCCTTCGGGCTGACCGAGAGATCCCGAGAACATATCCACAACCGAATTCGGAAGAGTCAGTTTATGGTCGGGCGGAAGCGCCTTGAACTCCTCGATGCCTATACCGTGACTTACCAGGAACAGCGCCAGATCACCCACAACTTTGCTTGAGGGCGTGACCTTGACGATGTCGCCGAAGGCCATGTTGACGTCCGCGTACATGCGCGCGACCTCCGGCCACCGATCTCCCAAACCCATGGCGTCGGCCTGCTCTTTCAAGTTGGTATACTGGCCACCCGGCATTTCGTGGATGTAAACGTCTGCCGTTCCTGACTTGGGAGCATTGTCAAACGGAGCGTAGTACGAGCGAACAACTTGCCAGTAATCCGAGCAGCGATTCAGAGCTTCGAAGTTCAACTCAGTGTCGCGCTCGGTGTGCGCCAAAGCCGCGACAATCGAGTTCAGGTTAGGCTGGCTGGTGGTGCCGCTCATGGCTGAAATTGCCCCGTCGGCGATATCGACACCCGCTTCCGCAGCTTTCAAGATTGTCGCCGCGTTGATTCCACTCGTGTCATGAGTGTGAAGGTGAATAGGGAGGCCGATCTCCTCGCGCAGCGTCTTAGTCAGCTTGTAAGCCGCATAGGGGCGCAGCAATCCGGCCATATCCTTGATGCCGAGGATGTGCGTGCCCATGCTCTTGAGCTCTTTCGCGAGACGGACGTAGTAGTCAAGCGAGTATTTCTCTCGAGCGGGATCCAGGATGTCGCCGGTGTAGCAAATTGCTGCTTCGCAGATGCGCCCGGTCTTGAGGGTCGCTTCCACGGCGACCTGCATGTTCGGCATCCAGTTGAGTGAATCGAAGATGCGAAATATGTCAATGCCTTGCACAGCGGCTTCTCTGATGAACTCGCGCACGACGTTGTCCGGGTATGCAGTGTAGCCGACCGCATTCGAAGCCCGGAGCAGCATCTGAAAGCAGATATTGGGAATTTTGTCCCGTAGAGACTGTAGCCGCTTCCAAGGATCTTCAGAGAGGAAGCGCATGGACACATCAAATGTGGCGCCACCCCACATTTCGAGGCTGAAAAGATTCGAAAGTTCCTTCGAAACGAAATCTGCAGTTTGCAGCAGATCGAAGGTGCGCATGCGGGTAGCCATCAAAGACTGATGTGCATCACGAAATGTGGTGTCGGTCATCAGCAAACGGCTCTGCTGTTGCACCCAGTCTGCAAATTTCTTGGGCCCCAATCGATCGAGGAGTTGGCGCGTGCCTTCTGGCGCTTCCGTTCGGCCTGAAACGGGAACCGGTGCTTGCCGGATGGTTGAAGGCTTGAGTCGGTCGGCCACCTCAGGGTTTCCGTTTACGATAACGTCTCCCAGAAAGGCCAATAACTTGGTGGCTCGATCACGCGTTTCGGTAAATTCGAAAAGGCTCGGCGTCTCATCGAGGAAGGAAGTGGTCGTCTCCCCGGCTTGAAATACCGGGTGATTTACAACATTCTCGAGAAACTTGATGTTCGTCTTTACGCCTCGGATGCGGAACTCTCGCAGAGCGCGATCCATGCGATCGCAAGCCTGTTTGAAATCACTACCCCAGGCGGTTACCTTGACCAGCAGCGAGTCGTAGAAAGGAGAGATCACCGCCCCGCCGTAGGCCGAGGCGCCATCCAGGCGGATACCGAACCCAGCGGGGGAACGGTATGTCGTGATTTTGCCGTAATCGGGCGTGAAGTTGTTCGCTGGATCCTCGGTCGTTACCCGGCACTGCAGCGCTGTTCCATGAATTGGGACTTCTGATTGCCGGGGCAGGCCGATTTCGTCAAATAGGCTCTGTCCTTGAGCGATCAGGATCTGCGTGCGAACAATGTCGACTCCGGTGATCATTTCGGTTACGGTATGTTCCACCTGAACACGCGGATTGACCTCGATGAAATACCATTCGAAGGTATCGGCATCGACCAGGAACTCGACTGTACCGGCGTTGTAGTATCCTGCAGCTCTTGCCAGGCGCACCGCGGCATGGGCCAACTCCTGCCGTACCTGCTGAGGTACGCCGATGGCGGGAGCAATCTCCACTACCTTCTGATGCCGGCGCTGCACCGAGCAGTCGCGTTCGTACAGGTGAAGCGTATTTCCTTGCCGGTCGGCGATGATTTGGATCTCGACATGTTTGGCGCGGCGAATATATCGCTCGAGAAAAACGGCGTTGTTCCCGAAAGCTGCGCCTGCTTCCTGGCTGGCTTCTCTTACTTTCGCGCGGAACTCAGACGGAGAATTTACAACGCGCATGCCGCGGCCGCCACCTCCAAATGCCGCCTTGATCATCAAAGGGAAGCCGATTTCTGCCGCAACGGCTTCAGCACCGGCACTCTCCGGATCGAGAGGCTCATGCGTTCCGGGGACCACGGGAATTCCGGCATTCTCGGCGATTTTCCGCGCTGCTGTTTTGTCGCCCAGTGCTTCGAGGATCTCGGCGCTGGGCCCGATGAACGTTATACCGGCACGTTCACAGGCGCGGGGCAGGGCAGGATTTTCGGAAAGAAAGCCGTAACCGGGATGGATGGCATCTACTTCTTTCTCGACCGCGAGCGCCATAATTCCCTCAACGTCCAGGTATGCCTGGACGGGGCCTTTGCCTGCGCCGATCAGATACGCTTCATCGGCTTTGAAGCGGTGAAGGCTGAGCCGGTCCTCTTGCGAGAACACGGCCACGGTTTTCAGCTTCAGCTCGTTGGCTGCCCTGAGAATGCGGATGGCAATTTCGCCGCGATTTAAAGCGAGTAGTTTTTTCATTGGACCAAGCGGATCGGCACTTTTCTGACTGATATTAGGAAAGCAGCGAACAGGGCCGTATGTCCATCATGGAATACACGCACCTGAGAGGCTGGTTCAAGCCGAACTTACTACTAGAATGGTGACGTGAAACTCGCCGTCTTTTTGCTTTGCGCGATTAGCCTGTCGCTGGGACAGGGACCGGAGCGTGAGGGCAACTTCGATATCCGGGTTGAACCGACTGCGACACTTCAGACGGGCGTTCAGGTGCCGTTTCAGATCACTGTGAAAGACGCTCTCCGCAAGCCGGTGAATGGAGCCAAGGTCACCTTTCAGATTGAGACTACCGAGCACACGCGCACTAAGGTGTACCCTGCGCCCGGGATCGACAACGGAATGTATGTAGCAAAACCCGTGTTTCCGGTCGAAGGCGACTGGAATATCTACGTGGAAGTTCGGCTCGATAATCGCATGAGCTCCCGAACGATGCAATTCAGTGTCGGAACCTGAAAAAAGGCGGGAGATTGTCTCCCGCCTTTTGAGTTCGATCAGGACTCGAACCTAGAACATGTAAAGCGGCGTGCCTGCCGCAGCCGTCACTTCCTCAACGCCTCCTGCCGGAACCGGTTGACCTTCCAGGTCGCCGATTTGACGGCAGTAGATACCGTTGTCTCCGACGTAGATCTCGAGCTCTGCAGGGCGGGGAAGCGATCCTTGAATGAGCGCCTCAGATAACGGATCTTCGATGTACTTCTGGAGCGCACGACGCAGCGGACGAGCACCGTAACTTCTATCGCTGCAGGTTTTATCCAGAATGTACTTTGCCGCTTCCGGTTCCAGGCGGATTTTGATCTGCTTCGCAACCAGGTTGGAGTTCACCTGCTCGACCAGCAGACTAATGATCTTGAGCAGGTCCTCGTCTACCAAGGAGGTGAAGAGAATCACTTCGTCCAGGCGATTGAGGAACTCGGGGTTGAAGGCGCGTTTCACCTCACCCATAACCTGGTCCTCAATCTTCTGCGGAATGCCCGTGGTGGACGGGGCGGAGAACCCGATCTGGCCTCGCTTGTCCAGGAAGCGCGCTCCCAGGTTCGAGGTCATGATAATGATCGTGTTTTTGAAGTCGACTGTGTTCCCGAGGCCATCGGTCAACTGCCCATCTTCGAAGACCTGCAGCAGGATATTGTAAATATCCGGATGCGCTTTTTCGATCTCGTCGAGGAGAATGATCGAGTATGGCGCTCGCTTCACACGCTCGGTGAGCTGTCCGCCCTCCTCGTAGCCGACGTATCCCGGAGGCGAACCGATCAGCTTCGAGATCGAATGCTTCTCCATGAACTCCGACATATCGAACCGGATGAGCGACTTTTCGCTGCCGAACAGGAACTCGGCCAACGCGCGGGCCACTTCGGTCTTGCCGACGCCGGTAGGCCCGAGGAAAAGGAACGAGCCAGCAGGACGCTTGGGGCTCTTCAACCCCGCACGCGAGCGGCGGATGGCACGCGACAGGGCAGAAATCGCCTTTTCCTGGCTGATGACGCGCTTGTGCAGTTCTTCCTCGATCCGAAGAAGCTTGTTGATTTCCTCTTCCTTGATAGAGGTCATGGGAACACCGGTCCAGCGCGCCACGACGTCCTCGATATCGTCCTTCGAGACAACGCCTGTAGAGGTATCGTCCAGGTTGTATTTTTCGCGAAGCTGGCGCAGGTTCTCGCGCTCTTTGCGCTCCTCGTCCGAATAGAAGCGCGCCTTCTCAAACTCGTGGTTTGCGATGGCGTTCTCCATCCGGTGAACGATGAATTTGATGCGTTTCTGGATATCGGCGACTTCGGCCGGAAGAGTGGTCTGCCGCAGTTTGACCCGAGCTCCGGCTTCATCGATCAGATCGATCGCTTTATCCGGGAGAAAACGGTCTGGAATGAAGCGGGTGGAAGTGTAGACGGCCGATTCAATGGCTTCATCGGTGTAAGCGACGGCGTGGAACTTCTCGTAACGCTCCTTGATCCCGAAAAGAATTCGGATTGCGTCGGTTTCGCTCGGGGGAGGAACTTTGACTGCCTGAAAACGGCGCTCCAGCGACCGGTCCTTTTCGATCGACTTCCGATATTCCGCCGGAGTAGTAGCTCCAATGCATTGAATCTCGCCACGGGATAGAGCCGGCTTCAGGATGTTCGCGGCATCGAGCGAACCTTCTGCCGATCCGGCGCCAACCAGAGTGTGCAACTCGTCGATAAAAATAATGGCGTTCTGGTTTTCCATCAGCTCTTTCATGATGGTCTTCAAACGCTCTTCAAACTGGCCGCGGTACTTGGTACCGGCAACAATCAACGAAAGGTCAAGCGCGAGGATTCGCTTATCGGATAGGAAGGACGGAACGTCGCCGTCTGCGATCCGCTGGGCGAGCCCCTCGACGATCGCGGTCTTACCCACACCGGGCTCGCCGATCAGAACGGGATTGTTCTTCGTGCGCCGGCAAAGAATCTGAACGACGCGGTCGAGCTCGGAATCGCGTCCGATCAGCGGATCGAGCATGCCGTCAACGGCCGCTTGCGTCAAGTCGCGGCTGAACTCGGCCAGCAGAGAGCTTTCCTTCGGTCTGCTCGCGGAGGTTTTCTCCGATGCCGACCGGGCAATTTCCTCACGAACAGCGGACAGCCTCAATCCCCGCTCATGCAGAATCTCGGCCGCAAAGCTCTTCTCTTCACGCAGCAGCCCAAGCAGCAGATGCTCTGTGCCAATATGCTTGTGACTCAAGCGTTCAGCCTCTTCTGCCCCGTAGGCCAGAACCCGCTTGCATTCATGACTGAGCGGCAGATCCACAGAAGTGGACACTTTCTCCCGCACGGTCGTGTGAGCCTCAATCTGCTTACGAATCGACTCGATTGCGGCATGGGACCGCAAAAACCGGTTCGCAAGCGCTTTGTCCTCGCGCAATAGACCCAATAGGAGATGCTCGGTCTCTATATAAGGACTGCCGAACTGGCTCGCCTCGTATCTCGCAAAGAAGATAACGCGGCGCGCTTTCTCGGTATAACGTTCAAACATAAGTGCCACCGTCAAGACGGGTTGCGTCTTGTACTACTCCCGCTGCTTGCAATTCCGGAACCGAACCTTCCTGCAAGCAGCCCTTCTTCAACTCTAAAATCCGATCGCACCGGCGTGCGAAAACCGGATTATGTGTCACGAACACTGAAGTCAGACCATACCTCTTATGTAAATCGCCCAACAGGTTCATGATGTTCTCCCCGGTTCTGAAATCCAGGCTCCCAGTAGGCTCATCGGCGAAAAGAACCCGAGGTTTACCGATAAGTGCTCTTGCCAGAGAAACCCTCTGCTGTTCGCCCCCGGAAAGTTCACCCGCCAAATGGTGCGCGCGGGCACTAAGCCCAACTTCGTCCAACTGCTTTTTAGATGCCTCGCGGGCTGCGGAGGTCGAAATACCTCGAATGAGCAGCGGCATCATCACATTCTCGAGAGCTGAAAATTCCGGCAGCAAGGACGGATTTTGCCATACGAAGCCAATTTCACGGTTCCGGAAATCAGCCAGATGCTTATCGCTGAGCGCGGTCACCTCCCGGCCTTCCACGTGAATCTTGCCGGATGTCGGCCGATCCAAACCGCCAAGCAGGTGCAGAAGAGTGGATTTTCCAGCCCCCGACTCCCCGATCACCGCCAAGCGCTCGCCTCGCCGAACGCGCAGCGTAAGTTCGTCAAACACGACCACTTCCGCGCCCCCTGAGCGATAAGACTTCCTCAGAGAGTCCGCCCAGACAGATATTTCTGGATCCAAACTCCCGCCTCATCTTTAGAGTAGAACAGCTCCTCTGATACTAGCTTGGTCCCGAATTAGGCGTCTGAAAACCGGTCAGGTTACAGGACCTCTCTTTTATTTCGCCTCTTTACAAATCTAGACGTGTCTCGGGAGTGGTCGGATTCCATCGCTCAAAACTTTCTTGCGCGCTGGTCACTTGACAACTATGTTCACCAGCTTGCCGGGCACGACCACCACCCGAAGGATCTGCCTATCGGCCAGAAAGGGCTTCACCTTCTCGTTAGCCAGCGCCAGCGTTTCGAGTTCGGGCGCGTTCGTTCCCGCCGGCACCCGGATGTGCCCCCGCAGCTTCCCGTTTACCTGTACTGGGATTTCGATCAGGTCTTCTTTGGCCAATTCCGGATCGAACTTCGGCCACTCGTTCCTGAACACAGGCCCAGCGTTTCCCAGAACATCCCAGAGGTCTTGCGCGGTGTAAGGAGCGAATGGGGCCAGCAGCAGCGTCAACTTGCGGCAGATCTCCCCCGGGGCGGCGCCAGAGAGATTCGGCTCGAGTTGGTACAACTCGTTCAACAACTCCATGAGCGAGGCGATAGAAGTGTTGAAATGCCACCGGCTATCGAAATCCGCCGTGATCTTGCCGATGGTCTGGTGCAATTTGCGGAGCGCTTGCCGGTCTGCTGCGTTAAGGTCGCCCGCCCCGGCGCGGTCGGCGTTGCGGGTGACAAAGCGGTAGAGGCGCCCCAGGAAGCGATTTATTCCTGAAACCCCATCCTCCTGCCAATCGAGATCGCGATCCGGCGGCGCCGCGAAAAGCGAGTACATGCGCGCTGAATCGGCGCCAAATTGGGCCACCATGTCGTCAGGAGAGACAACATTGCCCAAACTTTTGGACATTTTGGCACCATCTTTGATGACCATTCCCTGCGTGAACAGGCGCTTGGCCGGCTCCCCGTTGGTGATTGCGCCGGCATCTCGCATCACCTTGGTCCAGAATCGCGAGTAGATCAGGTGCAAAATGGCGTGCTCGACACCCCCGATGTACTGGTCAATAGGAAACCAGCGCTCGATTATGTCCTTGTTGAAGGGCCCATTATCCTCATGAGGATCACAGTAGCGGTAAAAATACCACGAGGAGTCG
This sequence comes from uncultured Acidobacteriaceae bacterium, assembly GCA_963771495.1. Classification (GTDB taxonomy): domain Bacteria; phylum Acidobacteriota; class Terriglobia; order Bryobacterales; family Bryobacteraceae; genus Bog-105. The sequence goes on from CAVYTR010000001.1 coordinate 216,905, forward strand.
ACGAACGTATCCATCGTGTCGCTCTCGCGCCGTGCCGGGCCACCGCACTTCGGACAGGGCGCATTCATAAAGGACTCGACTGCTTCAAGAGGCGATCTGCCCTTGCCGGTGATCTTGATTCCGAGCGGTAATCGGACGGGCAGGTCGGTTTCAGGTACCGGTATCGCTCCGCATTCCTGGCAATAGATAACGGGGATAGGGGTGCCCCAGTAGCGCTGGCGGGAGATACCCCAGTCCTTAATGCGATAGGTGATCGATTCCCTGCCGAACCCATGCGCTTCCGCAAAGGCCGCCATTTTCTTTCGGGCATCGGCACTGGCGAGACCCGACCATTCGCCCGAGTTCTCCACTATGCCGTAAGAGAGAAACGGCTCAGCCATGGTGGACTCATCGGCTAACTCTCCGTCTTCGGGTCGTATGACAGGAACGACAGGGATGCCGTAACTCCGGCAGAATTCGAAGTCACGCTCGTCGTGCGCGGGAACGGCCATGATGGCGCCCGTTCCGTAGCCCATCAGAACGAAGTTGCCGATCCAGATGGGGATCTTGGACGCCACTGAACGGATGAATCGCGAACCGTCCGGTCGCCTGCCCCACTTTCTCGAGGTTTCCGGGGTCCTGACGCGCAGTGGCGTCGATCATCTCCTTGATGCGGAGCCGGTCCTCCTCATCAGTAACCAGCTTCGAAACGAGCGGATGCTCAGGCGCGAGAATCAGACAGGTCGCGCCATAGATGGTATCGATGCGAGTTGTGAAGACGCGGATCTTCTCGGCAGATTCCTCAACGGGAAAATCGACTTCGGCTCCTTCCGAGCGCCCGATCCAGTTGCGCTGCATCGCGAGCACCCGTTCCGGCCATCCGTCTTCCAGTTGGCGCATATCGTCTAGCAACTCGCCTGCATAGGCAGTTGTCTTGAGGAACCATTGCTGCATAGCCCGCTGCTCGACGGGGGTTGTTTCGTGCCGCCAGCAACAGCCGTTTACTACCTGCTCATTCGCGAGCACCGTCCCGCATTCGGGACACCAGTTCAGCAGCGCCTCTTTGCGGTAAGCGAGTCCGCGCTCGAGCATCTTCAGAAAAAACCACTGGTTCCAGCGGTAATATTCGGGCTCGCATGTTGTGACTTCGCGATTCCAATCGAATGCGAAGCCCAGGCGCTGCATTTGCGCTTTCATGTGCGCGATGTTGGTGAGCGTCCACTCCCGGGGATCTCGGCCTTCTTTCAGCGCTGCATTTTCGGCGGGCAAACCAAACGAATCCCAACCCATCGGGTGCAGGACGTTATAGCCGCGCATCCACATGTAGCGTGCGAGCGCGTCGCCTATGGCGTAGTTGCGCACGTGCCCCATGTGCAGCTTGCCGCTTGGGTACGGCAGCATTTCGAGGACGTAATACTTCGGCTTTTCGGGAGCGTCCGCTACGTAGAGCGAAGTGTTTTTCGCCCACCGCTCGTGCCACTTTGGCTCGATTTCTTTGGGGTCGAACGCTTTTTCGGGAATACCAGCTCCTTCAAGGCGTTTACATTTCGAAGATCGTCGCCCGGCTCATCGACGGGAGTCTCGAGAATGAATGCCTTCGTCTGTAGTTTTGGATGGTTGAGAATACGGCGAAAGCCTTCAAGACCAATATAACCAGCGCCTATGTTGGCGTGCCGGTCGAGATGAGAGTTGAGCGGGGTTTTGGCATCATTAGAGTGAATAACGGGAACGTGTTCGAGACCTAGAAGCGCCTCGGCCGTTTCAATCAGATGTTCAAGTCCGCTTTCGGTTGCGATGTCGAATCCGCTAACGTAACAGTGGCAGGTATCAAGGCAAAAGCCAACCGGGATGTCGAGATAGGGAGTAACCAGTTGCTGAATGGTCAGCAGCTCTTCGAATTTTCCGCCTAGCTGGGCCCCGGCACCGGCGGTATTTTCGAGCAAAACGGAAAGCTTTGCGTCTCTTTGAAGTTCGGGGTCCACGCCGCGCCAAGCCAGGGCAATCGCCTCCGCCACATTCAGCATTCCTTGTTCAAGTGTCAGGCCTTTGTAGTTGCCAGGGTGTGCCACCAGGTACTCGGCTCCGATCAGGAGGGCGCGCTCCAATTCTCCGCGGAATCCATCGATGGATTTTTCCCTGATCTCGGAATCCGGGGCTGCGAGATTGATCAGGTAACTGTCGTGAATTACTAAAGGCGTGAGGTCATGTTTTTCGCGTTCACGCTTCAGGCGATTCACGGCCTCACGATCCGGCAGCTTCGTGCGCCACATGCGCGGGCTGGCCGAGAAGATCTGAAACGTGTTAGCGCCGAGTTCGTGAGCTTTAATAGCCGCTTTTTCGAGCGATCCCGCAGTGGAGCAATGGATGCCGATGCGCAATTTCCAGCATAGCGGCCACACGGATGCGGTCCGCTGCTATACTCGGGGCGAACTCAAACGTCACGGCGTTTGCGCGGCAAATCGGTGTCACGTTTCTTCACCTTGAATGAGGCGGAAAGCCTTCTACCCGAAGTCGGGCGTCTTCTCAACGCCCTGATCACGGCTAAACGCGAATACGAGGAAAGTTCATCTGAGCTCGATGCGATCAAGCAGCGCATCGCTTTGCTGGGGGGCATAACGGCTCCGCGGGAACGGGCGGCTCAGCTGGGCGCTCGTAAGGAGGGATCGGCACGGACGTTGAAAGCTTCGTTCGAACGCGTCGAGGAGATTGGATGTCAGATCAAAGATCTGAATACCGGGCTCGTTGACTTTCCCACTCTCTACCACGACCAGGAAGTGTATCTCTGCTGGAAGCTGGGCGAACCGAGCATTTCTTACTGGCATCATGTAACCGATGGTTTCGCCGGACGGCGAGTCATCGATTCTGAGTTTTTGGCCCATCATCGGGCTGAGTAAAACGGAGCGGTTTTCGCACTCAACTGTTAAACTAGCCACGGGATGTTACTGGCCCGCGAGTTCATAGGTTATTTATCGAAACAGCTGGTAAACCGTCTTAGTCCGACCAGCTTCGAGACGTCCAATCCCGCTACCGCGGCTGCAATCCTGGCTCAGATTATTCAGGACGATCTTTCGACTGAGGATAAGCTGAACGACGAAGTTCGCGATCTGCTCGAAGATTACAGCGACTACATGCGCCGGGAAAACATTTCGTACAACGAGATGTTCCGGAAAATCAAGAACCAGATGCTTGCGCAGCGCAAACTGACTCGTGCTTCCGGGCGTGACACTGGCGATGCGATGAAGCTGTCGCGGGATCGTGTAAACGAATTGTCACACAAGATTGTTACGGGCGTGCGCAAATCCCGTGATTTTCGGGTTCGTAGGGATCCGAACGAGCTACGTCTGGCGCTGGTTCGGGAAATGACGGACATTCTTCAGATGGAGGACCGTATTGATCGCGCTGCTCGCGAGAAAGTCCGGACCCAGAAGCGTGAGATTGCGGAGGGCGGTGAAGAATATGACATTCTTCACAAGCGCTATTACGCGGAAGAGTTGAAGAAGCTCGGCATTAACCTGAACGCTTAGACTTCGGTGACAACGAACGCTTGCGAAGGTCGGTTGCATCGTAGACCACGAACGAAGAATTTGTAAATACCGGAACGACTCCGGGCAGTTGATGCTGGCGTTTCAGGACGTAGTAGTCGATCGGCAGCGTGAGGAATTCCATAGGCCTTAAATTCTCAGGCGATCTGCCCAGTGTTTGCTGCCAGCGCGACCACCATTCAACAGCTACGGAGGGAAACACGGCGGCGAGTGATCCGCTTTCCCAATCCACGTAAACGGCTCGCCGGGAGGCGGCCCGAAAGATGCCGGGGTACATATCTCGCCCTGCATCAGGAAAAAGGAAGAGGGAACTCCCCCAGGTATTGACTTCAGCCCATCCTGCCAGCTGCAAAGTGTCTGCTTTATTCTCGACGCGTGCACGGCCGGCCGCACTGGTACATGCAATCGCCAGCATGAGCATTACCCACAAGGCTGATTCTAGTTTGCCCTTTGCTCCGAATGCTTTCACCGCCGCTATCCCGGAACTTAGAGACGCAAACAAAACGGTAAACAATAATGCGCGGGCAGGCTGAACCTGCGGAACAATCGACCAATGACCTATCTCGAGCAGAAGGTAAGAAAGTGGCACGGAGACGATGCCCAGTGCCGGCACAATGACAAATAGATAGCGTGTGACAAGGCTGAGGACGGGCCAGATTCGAGCCGTGGCCCAGATGGTGCACATCCAGAGCCCCAGATAGATAAAGATTTCCCTTGGCGCCCAGATGGAAACCCAGGCCGAAGGTGTCCTGTACTGTTGAATCTGCGCGACTTCCTTCGTTATCGTGCCGAATAGTTGCTGGGGCTCGACGATTCCTGGCTGCAGCTGCGTGAAATTAGCTAGCAGAAGCGCGAATACAAAGAAGACCGTGAGCGCGGGTCGCAGAAGCGGTCGTAACCTCTTTTCACCTATCAAAAGACCAATCAAAACAAGCCAGAAGACTCCTGCGACCGGGGGGTGGTAAAGCAGGGCAAGACCTCCCGCAAGACCGGCGAGCAAGGGCTTCTGACGCGCCAGTAAGCCGATGGCCAGTACGGACCATCCGAAAGCAAGAGCTCTAGGAACGGGTTCCCCCTCAATCAGCGAAACATCGACTCCTGGGAGAAATGCGCCCAGATTCACGACCGCGGCAAGGAATAGCGCGGAAAGCGCACCTATTCCGGCAGACACAGCTAATGCATAAATCCCGATAACCGATGCAGCCCGGCATAGTAGTTGCTGCCAGACCAGGATGGTTTGAAAATCACGGTGAGTAATATCGTGCAGGGCGAGAGTAACTTCATCGTAGGTCGTGTAAGTGACGGCTGGATGCGTCGCAACTAAGTCGCGCGTAAGGAAACCAGGACTACTAAGGCGCTCCAGAACGGGAACATAAATCTGGGATTCACCTTCCAGATAGCTGTGGGCCGGTTCAACCCTAAACTCGAGCCAGGTGATCAAGGCGAATCCGATACACAGCAGGAGAGCCCGCCACATCTACTGAGCCGGAATCTTATTCAGCTGATCTTTGGTCCAGATTCTTTGAGGATCAAGCTGCAGAGCCTTCTCGAGAGCCTGCCGCGCCTCTGCATTGTGATTTGCTTTATGGAGAGCAATGCCTTTCCAGAGATAAGCTTCGGCGAGATTCGGATTGAGTGAAATTGCCTTATCAAAGTCCTTCACGGCAGAATCGATGCCACCGCCCATTGATGCGGGTAGATAATACGTGCCGACCCCGCGGCTGACGTAAGCCAGAGCCAGGCTGGCATTAAGCTGAATCGCCTTGTTGATTTCGTCGCGCGCGCACTGGCCATACTTCAAGGCGCCAAACAGCGGGTTCGCCGGTATAACCTGCCCGCACAAAGCACCGAGCAAACGATGATATTCGGCATCTTGACTGTTCTGTTCCACAGCTTTTTGCCCAGCAGCGAGTCCCGCTTCGGCCAGAGACTCAGCCTTCTTTTTGTCGCGCAGTTCCATTGCTACTTCCGCTCCATACGAGTAAGCCAGCGCTAGCCGGTATTGTGCCTCGGCGGACTTGGCATTTTCATTAGCGGCCTGCTGATAGTGGCTAATCAGATTCTGTAGAGCAGCGGTGTCCTGGCGATCACGAGCATTTATCAGCGCTTCATTCGGGTCTGCTGCCGCAAAGCCGAAAAGGCAGACCAGAAAATACGGAAAGCAGCGAAGAAGAGTTTGTCTCGTTCCCATCTCTAATTATGGAAGGACGCAGAGCGCCACTCAGAGTTTCGACACTTTCCTTTGCACAATCAGGAAATAGGCGGCGAGGAGAGTCATCAAGACCCCATTCAGAGTCATCATCACCGGAGCTGAGCTAATGCGGATTAAGTATCCCGAAATCGCGCTTCCCAGGGGCATGCCACCGCGGAATGCCACATTGTAGACGCTCATCACTCGACCGCGCATGGCGTCCGATACATACATCTGGACGAGTGATGCGTTTAGCGCAAAGACCATCATCAACGAAGCACCGGAAACAAAAATGAGCGCTGTGCTAAGCGTCAGGTTCCGCGATAATCCAAAGCCGGCAATCAAGAGACCTAAACCGATCATAGCGGTTAAGGAACGCTTTCCTAAGCCAGCGCGTTGCTTACTTCCGGCAATCAGCAGAGCGCCCATTACCGAGCCGATTCCTGACACGCACAAAAACAAAGTAAAGACCCGCGAGCCGCCGTGGAAAACGTCCCGAGCCATGACCGGCAAGAATGTGATCAGGGGATAGGAGAGAAACGTTGCGAGAAAAGCCAGTGTAACCAGACTCATCATCCCGTCCCGTTTCCGGAGGAAGTTTACCCCCTCTCTCATGCTCTCGACAACAGATACTTCGGCGGTTTGAATCACCGAAGGCGCATGAATGTAGAGGAGCGTGGCAATTACAGCAAGGTATGAAATACCGTTCAATGTAAAACACCACTTTGCTCCCAACTTTTCCAATGCGATGCCGCCCAGTGCCGGACCCACGACACGGGCGAGATTGAATTGAATCGAATTTAGCGCGATTGCATTCTGAAGATCCTCTTTGCGAACAAGAGTTGGAATGAGAGCTGAATAGGCAGGGCCGCCAAACGACTGAGCAAGACCGACCGTAAAGGACAAACACCAGATATGCCATACGCGAACAACTCCGGTGGCAACGAGACCAGCCAGGACAAAAGCGCACGCGAGTTGGACGAACTGTGAGATCAGCAGCAATGTGCGGCGGCTCTTGCGGTCGGCAAATACGCCGCCAAACAGTGAAAACAGGAATATCGGGATCTGGCCGAAGAAGGCGTCCAGCCCGAGGTATACGGACGAGTTAGTCAGGCGGTAAACGAGCCAGCTCTGCGCCAATATCTGCATCCAAGTGCCGATGCTCGAGGTGCAGGCTCCGAGCCACATGATTCGGAAATCGGGATACTCGAACGCCTTGAAGATCCGCTTCAGCAAGCCATGCTCTTTGTAAAATGCCGGCGGACGGGAGGACGGCACGTTAGCGCAGCGGCTTGGCGCGCTTGATCAGGTGGAGCAGATTGCCATCCGGGTCCTTGAAGAAAACGAGGCGATTGCCTTCGTTTGTGTACGGCGCTCCTTCGAACTTCACACCTTGTTCCTCGAGTTGCTTGTACGCCGCATCGAAATCGTCAACCGAAATGGCGATGTGCCGCATCCCAGGGCTGCGCATGTCTGCGTCGGCGCGCACGCCTTCGCCCGGAATGATCTCAATCAAGCCGCCGTTCGCGGCCTCCACGAAGTAATTTCCGGCATATTCAAAGCTGATCTCAAATTCGAGATAGCCGACGTACCACTCCGCTAAACGCTTTGGGTTGGGTGAGGCGATTGCAAAATGCTCAATGCCGCTAAACATCAAGTGGGATTGTAACAGTCCGCGGCCAATGTAGTGATCGGCTGGGAGGCCGTTATCGATTTATCTGAGCCGCGATCCAGGGCGCAAGCTTCGGATCGAGGAAATCGCGGATCCTTATATCGACACCCTGGAACTGCGTTGGTGTCGTCTCCACTCCTACAACACGCATTCCGGCCGCGACTCCTGCCTGCACTCCTGGCGGGGAATCTTCAAAGACGATGCAATCAGAAGGATCTACACCGAGCTGCCGGGCAGCGTCGAGGTAGATGTCTGGAAACGGCTTGGGACGGGCGACCTGGAAACCATTCAGGATGACGCTAAAATAGTGCCGCAGCCCATATTGGTCAAGGACGAAGTCGATGTTGGCGATCTCGGCGTTTGAGCCGATGGCCTTTGGAATCTCCGGGTGCCGCTCTAAAAATTGCTTTACGCCGGGAACACGATAAGTGTCGAGGCCCTCCTCAACCAGAAGTTCGCGAAAGAGACGTTCTTTGGCCGCGCCGTGTTCAAGAACGGTTTCCTCGGGCAGATGAGCGCCAAACCAGCTTCGTACGAGCTCAGGATTTCGCTTGCCGTGCATGAACGCCTCAACACCCTCCACCTCTATGCCGTGCGCTTCCAAATACTTCTCCCACGCAAGCGTGTGTAGCGGCATTGAGTGTACGAGAACTCCGTCCAGATCGAAAATAAAGGCAATCTGCCGGTTCCTTGCTGCGTTCACGGCGACGAGAATAGCATGGACGGCATCCGAGCCATGCGTATTCGCCGGACGTCCATTTTTCTCCCGAAAGTTATAATCAGGGCACACGACTCATGGCAAGCAAGCGCCGCCCGGCAGGCTGATTCTGAATGGCAGGTGATGCGAGCGTAATTCCGCGCCGTGCCGCAGGACTCGCGATTGTAGCGCTTCTCGCGACTCTTCTACTCGGCTCTGTCGCTCCATTTATCAATGGCGCCAGGTTTAGCAATCCGATCAAAAGGGCGTTAGAAGACTCGCTTGGCCGTCCAGTGGAATTTGATCAGGTCCACTTCACTCTCTTTACCGGACCCGGCTTTTCGCTCGAAAACGTGACCATCGGCGAAGATCCTCGATATGGCCTTGAGCCTTTCGCGTATGTGGCTACGCTTAATGCGCATGTGCGGCTCGACAGGCTCTTGTTCGGCGAAGTGCGTTTTTCAAGTCTGCGGCTTGTGGATCCGTCACTGAATCTGGTGAAAAAGAACGACGGTACCTGGAACGTTCTGGAGCTTGTGAGACGGTTGGGAGCGCCCAGGCGTGCTCCCCTGAACTTATTTCCTGCGTTTGAAGTGAGCAATGCGCGTGTGGACTTCAAATTCGAGACACGCAAAACGACGCTTTATCTGCTCAACACGGACTTGGCCATTTATCCGCAGCGCGGCGGCAAGCTGTACGTTCAGTTTTCGGGTTCACCTGCGCGGACTGATCGAGCCGGCAATGGCTTCGGTCACATGCGCGGAACGGTGAACTGGTATGTCGGCCGAAGCGGCTCGGCTGCTAACCAATTAGAAGCCAATCTGACGCTGGATCCCAGCAATCTGAGCGAGATGGCTACGTTGTTACAAGGGCACGATATCGGAGTGCACGGTACAGTCAGTTCGGATTTGCAGATTTCCGGCCCGCTAGATGCCTTGCGTGTGAAAGGCGATTTGCGCGTAGAGGACGTGCATCGTTGGGACCTGCTGCCTTCGAGCGGCGAAAATTGGCGTATCCGTTACGGAGGCAACTTAGATCTGGTAAGTCACAGTCTGAATTTGCAAACGCTGCCTGCGCACCCGGCGGAGGCAACTCCCGTAGCATTAGAGCTACAAATGCGCAGCTTCATCACGAACCCGGAATGGTCACTAGGACTCCGGATTCAAGAAGCGCCGGCACAGGATCTTTTGCCGCTGGCCAGGCGAATGGGTTTAGGCGTTCCGGTGAATGTTGCGATCGAGGGAACTGCGCAAGGCAGCATTGGTGTTTCGAGCAACTCAGGTCTTTCAGGAGCCATTTCGATACTGAACGCGACCGCGACGCTGCCCGACAAAGCTTCGCTGCGTTCGAACCGGCTGAACGTGAGGTTCAGCGGCGGCACTGTGCATCTGGATCCAGCAAATATCGAGGAAGCTGAAGGAACGCTTCTGGTAGGTGGCAATTACTCGTTCGACACGCGGCAGCTGGACACCTCGTTCTATGCGCAAGAGCTTTCGGTGGATGACCTGAAGCGGACCGTCAGCGCCTGGTTCGGTACGTCGGAAGTTGTCAACATGCTGAAGGGCGGTTTGATTTCAGGTCAGGTGCTCTATCGACGCGACGCCGCCGAGATTGAGCAATGGTCCGGTCGATATCAGTTCACGAATGCGACTCTCACTCCCCCCGGACTCTCGGCGCCTTTAACGCAGGCCGACGGACGAGCTGCGTTCGATGATAAAACTTTCGAACTTTCTCGCCTGACTGCAAAGGCCGGAGGCCTGGTTGTGCGGGCAACCTATCACTACTCTTCGGACCTGGAGCGCCCAGAGCGCGTCCGGGTAGATATTCCAGAAGCCGATGTGAATGATATCGAGAGCCTGCTACGGCCAACGCTGGAGCCCCAAACTTTGCTTGCGCGCTTACCGTTCGTGCGCCGAGTATCGCCCGGATGGCTTGCAAATCGAAATCTGGAAGGAGATTTGTCCGTCGCCAACCTGTACGCCAAAGGTTCGAAGCTCGGGCCCTTTGCTGCACATTTTGTTTGGGAAGGAACGGGCCTGGACTTTACATCTGTGCAACTGAAAGCGAGCGGGGCATTGATGCGTGCGCAAGGCAGGGTGGACCTTTCTTCGTACCAACCACGTTACGCTTTCACGCTTCACCTGAGCGATCTTCAGTGGGGCGGGGGTTCGCTGAGCGCCGAAGGACGCGCCCAAAGCTTTGGGACGGGCGCTGACGTTTTGGCGCACCTCCAGATAACGGGCAATTTCACCGGAGAGGATCTGCGTCTGACGGCGGACGATACCTTCAGCAAAGTGTCGGGGGATTTCGATTTATCGTCGCCAGAAGGCTGGCCGAAACTTCGTCTCTCTAACATTGAGGCTGCTGATGACGAAGATGCCTGGACCGGCGCCGGATCTAGCCAAAGCGACGGCCACCTTGTGTTGGATTTACAGAACGCCGATCGCCAGAGACACATCATTAGCAGTCTCACTCTTCAGCGTCCGTCTGCCGTTTCGCTGCTTGTGCCTGATCGAACAAACGTACGATAGCTGGCGCGGCAAGCCTTCCGCTAGAATTTAGTTTCAAGATGCATGCGCTTGACCAAGCCTGGGAGAACGTCCGGCGTGAATTTGACACGGCTTGCTCCCAGATGGGAAGGGCCGCGCGAGCCCAGTTAACAAATGAATTAAATCAAATGTTGCGCCGCTTGCGTCAGTACCAAACCGAAGGCGAGTGGATCACGACCCTGCTGGATGGAGCCGCGCGATTTGTCCATCAGGTTGCGGTTTTTGAGCTACGGGACGGAACGTTTGCTTTGAGAGCGCAAACCAACTTGAAGCTGCCCTCCGAATTGACCTTCCCGGCTACCTCCGGAGCCGCGTTCATGACGGCCATCGAAATGAAAGATCCTGTAATGGCTCTGCGTACGGCAGCGGAGGTCACGCCCGAGCTTAGCGGTGAGGCGGGGACGCGGGCTCACCTTGTTCCGATCGTGAATGGTGATCGCGTAGTCGCGGTGCTGTTCGCGGCCGATGAAGATTTCATTGATGTGAATGCTCTGGAGTTGATCGCAGGAGTTGCAGCAACCGTGCTGGAGCGTAAATCGAACACGACTGTCCACTCCCAGATTGCGGCCGCACCCCAAGCTCCGCCTCGGTCCCAGCTTGTTGTGGCCCCTTCATCACAACGGCCATTACCGCCTTGGGCCGACCTAAGTGCGACTGATCGGGAACTTCATTTAAGAGCGCAGCGTTTTTCGCGCGTTGCGGTTGCGGAAATGCAGATCGCGAATCCGGAGGGTTGCAGAGCTGGACGCAATCAGGGAGATTTGTACCTGTATCTAAAGCAAGAAATTGATCGGGCCCGGAACACTTACCGTCAGCAGTTCATGACGGTTCCGTCCATGGTTGATTACCTTCATCTCGAATTAATCCGCACGGCCGCGGAAGGAGACGAGTCGAGGCTGGGAGCTGATTATCCTGGACAGCTGGTTTAAGCGACTTCCTGCACTTGCCCCTGTGCTGACCGGGGCGTTGGTGCTGACCATGATTCTTGTAAATTCCTCCGGTCTCAGCGCACAAACCAAGAGGACGGCAGGCACAAAAAAGAAATCGCAAAGCAATCCCCCGAAACAACAGAGTGCGAAGGCTGCCGGAGCTGCGGGCCTGCTCGCGGTGGCTCAACGTCAGCTGAGCTCAGGGAACTTCGCGGCGGCGGCTGATTATGCGAACGAAGCCGGCAAAAAGACACCCGTACTAAACGATTACGCACAGTTCATTTGCGCTCAAGCCGAGTACGAGCTCAAGAACTATTCCGCTGTAGGGCAGGCCGCTACGGCGGTTTTCAACCAAGTGCCGCCTTCTCCCTTCGTCGGCCCCGTCGCTGCACTTGCGGTGGAAGCCGATCTGGACGGCGATAGCCCGAAACAGGCGCTCGAGTTGACGAAGAAGTATTACGCTCAAATTCCACAGCCATCGGCTGACCTTCTTCTTGCTCGCGCCTTTGAGGGAACGGGTGATTTAGCGCAGGCTGCTGAGTATTATCAGCGTGTTTACTATGACTACCCGACTGCCAAAGAAGCAACAGATGCAGCCAATGCTCTTGTGAGCATAAAGGCGCGCCTCGGTGATGCTTACCCTCCTGTCATGCCGGCAGCCATGATCAGTCGCGCTCAAAAGTTGTTTGATGCAAAGAATCCTGCGGCTGCACGTATTGAACTGGCCGCTGCGATTCCGCAGCTTGGGGGCGCCGAGCGAGACCTCGCGAGGGTTCGGCTCGGGGTCGCTGATTTTCTTTCGAATAAGGCGCAGGATGCATTCGCGTATCTAAGTGCGCTGAAGGTAGACGATCCGGAAGCGGACGCCGAGCGTCTGAGTTATCTCATCCGATGTGCCCGCAAGAACGATCGCCATGCTGATGTTCAGCCCTTTCTGCAACAGCTGGAGAGTCAGCATCCGCAATCGTTGTGGAGATTGGACGCTCTGATCTTCGTTGCTGATCAGGCGCGCACGGACAATGATGAACACACCTACGTTCCGCTGTACCGGGCCTGCGCGTCAACTTTCCCGAAGGAGCCCCGGTCGGCGTGGTGCCACTGGCGAGTCGCGTTTGACAGTTACCGGCAAGACGGCAGCGACGCTTACGATTTGCTCCGTTCGCACGTCGAGCAGTACCCCGGCTCCGAGGACGTGAATAACGCGCTCTATTTCCTCGGGCGTCTGCAGGAGCGCAAGAACGACGACGCTTCTGCCCGGGCCTGCTACGAGAAGCTGATTGCGCTATTCCCGAATACGTATTATGCGGTGGTCGCCCGTGAGCGGCTTCAGCAACCGACTCTGAAAGCTGCAACCTCAAGCGCCGAAATGCTGTCCTTTCTGTCCTCCGTTGCATGGCCGCCACGCACGGAGTTTCCGAGCTTTACGCCGTCAGAACTCACGCAAAGCCGGATTGATCGCTCGCAGTTGCTCGACCTCGCTGGTCTGACCGACCTTGCGGAAGGCGAGCTGAAATTCGGAGCGCGGAACGATGGAGTGCAACAGAATGTATACGCGTATCAGCTAGGGAAACTGGCGCTGACGCGGAATGCGCCGGACCAGGCGCTGCGTTATGTGAAGGCATATGCTCCGGGTTATCTTTACATGCCTCTCGACCAGGCGCCGGTAGACTTCTGGCGGCTAGCTTTCCCCATTGCTTATAGAAGTGCGATCACCCGGTACAGTCAGGATCAGAGTCTCGATCCGTTTCTGGTGGCGGCTCTTATACGGCAGGAATCGGAATTTAGTGCGACGGTAAAATCGCATGCTAATGCTTATGGCTTGATGCAGCTTCTCCCCTCCACGGGACGCGACCTTGCGCGTCATTTCGGCATTCGGCGCTTCAGCGCAAATCAGTTGCTTCTTCCCGACCGGAATGTTCAGTTGGGGACTCTGTACTTTCATAATCTGCTGAACTCCTACGGCGGTCAGGTTGAGATTGCTTTGGCTTCGTACAATGCGGGTCCGGGACGTGCAAATACCTGGCGTACCTGGGGGCCGTTTCGAGAACAGCCCGAGTTTATCGAGACGGTGCCGTTCCACGAGACGCGAGGATACATTCAGATTGTCCTTCGCAACGCGGATGTTTACCGCCGGTTGTACTCAGGCGCCGTTCCCGACGTTCCAACCTACAAGCCAAAGCCAGCTCCGAAGGTTAAGCCCAAAAAACACGTTAAGCGTCACACCTAAATTGCTGATCCGGCTAAAATTGCTTCAATGGTCAGCGTTGCGGCGGCTCGCTTTCAAAGCACTCGTGTAGCTCAATTCAAGGAATCTGTCATCCGTGAGATGACCAGGCTTGCCATCCAGTTCGGCGCAGTGAACCTGGCGCAGGGATTTCCTGATTTTCCGGCCCCGGCGGAGCTGAAGGAAGCGGCGCAACTGGCCATTGCGGATGATTTCAATCAGTATTCGATTACCTGGGGGGCCAAGGCTTTTCGAGACGCCATAGCTGAATATTACCGCCGGTTCTACCAGATTTCAGTCGATCCCGAACGCGAGCTAACCGTTTGTTGCGGCTCGACAGAAGGAATGATCGCCACGCTACTGTCGTTGTTGAATGCCGGCGATGAAGTTGTCCTGTTTGAGCCGTTTTACGAAAATTACTGGCCGGATTCGCAGTTGAGCGGGGCAATTTGCCGTTACGTTCCGCTGCGTGCGCCCGATTGGACGTTTGATCCCGATCAACTCCGTGCGGCCTTCAATCAGCGCACCAGAGCGGTGATTCTGAACACTCCTAACAACCCGACCGGCAAAGTGTTTTCGCTTGCAGAGCTACAAGTTATCGCGCAGTTGTGCGAGGAGTTCGACTGCCTGTTGATCACCGATGAAATTTACGAGCACATCACGTTTGCTAGTGCGCGCCATGTTCCGCCGATCACCCTACCCGGCATGCGGGAACGCTGTGTCCTGGTGAATAGCCTGAGCAAGACGTTTTCGGTGACGGGATGGAGGGTGGGTTGGGTAGTGGCGCCTCCTGAACTGACCAACTCGATACGCAAAGTCCACGATTTCTTAACGGTTGGCGCGGCAACGCCGCTTCAAACGGCCGGAGTAACTGCCTTGCGATTCCCGGATTCGTATTTCGCGGATTTGGCCCGAAGTTATGAGAGCAAGCGTGACCTGCTGGTTGGGATTTTGGAGAACGCCGGTATTCGGTGTTACATGCCAAGCGGCGCTTACTACATTATGTGCGACATCTCGGGGTTGGCGTTCGCCAGTGATGTAGAGCTCTGCCGCCATTTGGTGGAGCAGGTCGGGATCGCGGCAGTGCCGGGTTCAAGCTTCTTTTCTGATCCGGCGGATGGCGCCCATCTGATTCGATTCTGTTTTGCGAAACGAACTGAAACGTTGGAACTGGCTGCGGAACGTCTGACTCGACTGCGTTTGTAGCATCCCGATCTTGCTGATTGCAAAGACGGTCCGCCGAAAACTCGTGCGTGATCGCGAGAGTTTGGCCGCGAACTGGCTACTTATCTACGATCCAGTTCGCGATGCGCAGAGCTTCAGTTTTGCTGATATGGGCGGTTGTCGCCCTGTTTTTTCCAGGCAGTTTAGGCGCCCAACACATTCCGCGGCCCCAGCGCATTCAGGCAGCCATAGACGACGCAGATCTGCGCGTGCTGAGAGGGAACACGCATCCCCTTGCGCGTCCGCAGCTTGATGGGGGCGCGGCACCGCCTGATTTGCCTATGGAGCGGATGCTGCTTGTGCTGAGCAGGAGTGCCGCCCAGGAAACCGCCCTCGAGAGGCTGATTGACGACCAGCAGGATCCTGCTTCGCCGCAATATCATCATTGGCTTACGCCACAGCAGATCGGCGAACAGTTCGGCGTCGCCGACGGAGACATCCAGACCGTGCAAGCTTGGCTCGAGAGTCATGGCTTCCGTGTCGATCACATTTCAAATGCCAAAACTGTAATCGAGTTTTCCGGAACCGCCGCGCAGGTTCAAGAAGCGTTTCATACTCAGATTCGACGATACGTTGTGAATGGAGACTCGCATTGGGCTAACTCAAGCGATCCTCAGATCCCGCAGGCGCTAGGCCCGGTAGTGGCTGGAGTTGCTACGCTGCACAACTTCGTCAAGGCCTCTCAGATGGCCGACACCGGTAACCGAATTGACGCGGTATTTCGGGCGGGAGCGCAGCCACAGTTCACGTCCACCACGGGTTCGCATTATCTTTCGCCGGCTGATTTCTCAACCATCTACAACTTCGGGGCGCTCTATCCGCCGGTTAAAGGGTCTGGGGTTGTGATTGCGGTCGTGGGTCGAACAAACATTAACGTGGCTGATGTTACTAGCTTCCGCAGCGCCTTCCTTCTCACAGCTAATGATCCGCAAATCGTCGTGAACGGGCCTGATCCGGGAATTCTGGGACTCGGGGAAGAATCAGAAGCTGTTCTGGACACCGAATGGGCCGGCGCTGTCGCCCCGTCTGCCACGGTCAAGCTCGTGGTTTCGAAAACAACCGCTGCAAGCGACGGGGTCGATCTATCAGAGCAATACATTATCGACAACAACATCGGGGACGTGATGACCGAAAGCTTCGGTGAATGTGAAAACGATTTCACGTTCGCCGAAGCTACGTTTCATTCGTCGCTCGCGAAACAAGCTGCGGCCCAAGGCATCACCTACTTGGTTGCATCCGGAGACTCTGGTGCGGAAGGTTGCGATTTTCCGAGTCAATCTTCGGCGACCGGCCCACTCTCAGTGAATCTTTTGGCGTCTAATCCTTATGTTGTTGCTGTGGGCGGCACCGAATTCAACGAGAATCTAGGCTTCGGTTGGTATTGGAACAGTGCCGACTACGCCGGCGGATCTTCGGCATTTGGTTACATACCCGAAGTTGTTTGGAATGAGAGTTGCGATTCTTCGACTTGCCTGCCGGGAACGACACCAAGACTCTGGGCGGGGGGAGGCGGAGCAAGTTCTTTCTACCCTAAGCCAACATGGCAGAATGGCGTTCCGGGCATTCCGAACGATGGCAGCCGGGATGTTCCCGACGTTTCCCTCACCGCAGCGGGGCATGATGCCTACCTGGTCTGTATCAACGGTTCTTGTACGCCGAATGCCACGGGTCGAATTTCATTTTACGGTTATAGCGGAACCTCAGCAGCCACACCTTCCTTTGCAGGCATCATGGCTCTGGTGGTTCAAAAATTCGGCAGGCAGGGGCAAGCGAACTATACCCTTTACAAACTCGCAGCGGGCGAAAACTACGCACACTGCCAGAGCAGTAACATGTTCTCTTCAGGCTGCATCTTTAACGACATTACAGTCGGCAGCAATGCCGTTCCTGGCGAACCGTTACTAACCGGTTCGGCCGCTCCCTACCAGGCAGGTCCGGGCTACGATCTGGCCACCGGACTCGGTTCCGTAAACGTGTCGAATCTTGTTAACGAATGGAATACCTTGCCAGTAACCACGCCGAGCCTTTCTGCCGTTGCGATATCTCCCACCCAGATCACGTTCGGAACCGTAAACGTTGGTGGGGCGTCTTCTCAGAGTTTCACGATCTCTAATGTCGGATCGTCGAACATTGTCTTCAATGGGCTTCAAATCTCGGGCCCTCAGGCGAGTCAGTTCAGTCAAACCAACACATGCCCGTTAGTTATGAGTTGGGCACCGTTTTCTCCCAACTCGTGCACAGTCACAGTTACATTCCGTCCGCAAACGCCGGGCTTGAATAGCGGTCTGGTGCAGATAAAGACCAATGACTCGTCACCGCAGATCGTTGTGGTGGGAACCGGCGCCGCCCCTTCAAGCATTGCTGCCACACAAAGCTCGCTTGTGTTTGCAGACCAAAAGGTGGTGACCTGGAGTGCGCCGCTCTCAGTGAGCTTTACGAATTCTACTGCCCAGGCGATCACACTAGCTCCGGTGACAGTTTCAGGAGCGAACAGGAGCGACTTTGTTACCTATAACAACTGCGGCTCGACGGTAGCCGCAGGAGGAAGCTGTGCAATTTCGGTAGTTTTCAACCCACACCTCATTGGGTCTCGCTCTGCGATGATGAGCATTTCTGCAAGCAACCCGGCCCTATCCGGGTCGGTCGCTCTCAGCGGCACAGGCGTGATCAGCGGGTTGTACAACATCGTTTCCGGGCAAAGTGCAAAAGCGTTGGACATTGCGAACGGTTCTACAGATCAGGGAGCGCAGATAGTGATCAAGGGCCTCAACGGATTGCGCGAGCAGCAGTGGCAATTGACTCCAGTGGCCGGCGGGTATTATCTGGTTCTAAATGCCGCGACTGGGCAAGCACTCGACGATACCGGTGGTTCCGTTGCGGACGGAAATCTGATTCAGCAGTACGGGAGTTTGGGGAATGTAAATCAACAGTGGTCGCTGCAGCCGGTTGACGATGTGCATTACCAGATCGTAAATCGAGCGAGCGGTAAGGTGCTGGACGTGTCCGGCGGCTCTTTGGCCGATGGCACTCCCGTTCAACAATGGTCGGCGAACGGAAACCCGCAGCAGTTGTGGACGCTTGTGCCTGCGCTAGGGTACAACATGATCAGCTCGCTCAACGGCTACGGATTGGAGATTCAAGGCGGTTCAAACAGCTCTGGATCGCCGGTTGGAAACTTTTCTCCCGATGGCACACAACAGCAGCGCTGGTTGTTTATGCCTGTCGGGGCGGGTTACTACGCCATCGTCAATATGTTCACAGGTAAAGTGCTGGATGTTACGCTCGCGTCAACTGCGAACGGGGCTCTCGTACAACAGTATGAATACCTAGGTGTGACGAATCAGCAGTGGCAGGTTGTGTATGTGAGCGACTCGCGGGCGATCATCGTCAACCGAAACTCCGGGATGGCGCTCGACATAGTGGGCAAGTCCACAGCAAGCGGCGCCCTTATTCAGCAGTGGACTTATCTTGGCGGGGCCAACCAGCAGTGGACGCTGTTACCGATAACTTACTACAATCTGGTAAATCGAAAAAGCAATCTTGTTTTAGATGTCCCTTCCGGGTCGATTGAAGACGGAACAGTAGTCCAGCAATGGCAAGGGAACGGCTCTTCCCAGCAGCAATGGCTTCTCTTTCCGAACCAGTCCGGTTATTACCTGATCGTCAATGGAGCCTCGGGCAAAGGCTTGGATATTGGCGGGTTCATCGCAGACGGCACATTAGTCCAGCAGCGTGAGATGGTCGGTGACGCTAATCAGCAATGGACTCTTATGCCCACCGACTCCGGGTACTTTGAGGTTTTGAACAGAGATAGCGGGAAAGCCCTCGACGTGATTCTTTCCTCAATGGCCAATGGAACTCAGATCCAACAGTACACTTATCTGGGTGGTCTCAATCAACAGTGGCTGTTTGTTCCCGTCCCGTAGCAGAACAATTAGGATAGAGATCGTACCACCCCGTCCGATGCGGCGGCGCCGGTCTGAGTTGAAACCGGCCTGCTTCGGATACGTCTTCAGCGGAAGAGCTTCGCCGTTGCGAATGAACTAAAGCTGGATTTTCTGCATCGATATGGGTAAAGTTTTTTCTTTTCTGGTCGTTTGGGCTGCCGTTCAGCTATCGGTTTGCCCTGTTATCCGTGCTCAGGGCGGCCTTCGTCCGCAGAGGATCAGAAGAGCGATTAACGACGCAGACCTGGCGACGCTTCATGGCAATACGCACCCTTTGGCGCGTGCGCAATTCGAAGCAGGGATTGCTCCCGGCGACCTTGCGATGGAAAGCATGATGCTGGTGCTGAGCAGAAGCTCAGATCAGGAAGCTGCCCTGCAAAGGCTTATCGATTCTCAACAGGATCCAACTTCGCCCAATTTTCACCACTGGCTGACACCGGAGCAAGTAGGTGAGCAGTTTGGAATCGCCGACGCTGACATACAAACAGTCACTACCTGGTTGGAGTCCTACGGACTCCAGATCGGTCGCATCGCAAACAGCAAAACGGTGATAGAGTTTTCTGGCACCGCTTCCCAGGTTCAGCGAGCATTCCACACGCAGATCCGCAAGTACGTTGTAAACGGGGTCGAACACTGGGCCAATGCAAGCGATCCGCAGATTCCGATAGCGCTCACCCCGGTGGTGGCGGGAGTGGCGACTTTGCATAATTTTGTAAAGAAACCTCAGATGGTGGCAACCGGCCAACAATTTGAGGCGCTCGCGCGGCCTAATTCGCAGCCGCAGTTTACGTCATCTACTGGTAGTCACGCGTTGGCCCCGGCAGATTACGCCACCATCTACAACATAAATCCTGTCTACCAATCCGGGATCAATGGCAGCGGCGTGGTGATCGCGGTAGTCGGACGTACTAACATCAACATTTCCGATGTAACGAGTTTCAGAAGCACTTTCGCATTGACGCCAAATGACCCGCAAATTGTTGTGAACGGAACCGATCCGGGAGATTTGGGAGGAAGCGAAGAATCGGAAGCGATTCTGGATACAGAGTGGTCAGGTGCGGTTGCACCTTATGCGACGGTCAAACTGGTGGTTTCAAAGACTACGGCGAGCGCTGACGGTGTGGACCTATCGGAAGAGTATATCGTCGATAACAACCTCGGCGACGTAATGACCGAAAGTTTCGGTGATTGCGAAAGCAACTACAGCGCCGCGCAGGCCAGCTTTTACTCGTCGCTCGCTGAACAAGCCGCCGTGCAAGGGATCACTTACCTGGTTGCCTCGGGCGATGCCGGGGCAGAAGGCTGTGACTCTGGGAATGAGACCACGGCTACTGGTCCGATTTCGGTTAACATACTCGCGGCGAATCCTTACGTGATTGCTGTGGGAGGCACCGAGTTCAACGAGAACGGTAACAATAGCACTTACTGGAGATCAACGAACAGCAGCAATGATTCTTCGGCGATCTCCTATATCCCGGAGGTGGTCTGGAATGAAAGCTGTACGAGGGCGAATTGCCCATCCGGTACGTCACCGGGTTTGTGGGCCGGGGGCGGCGGCGTAAGCTCCTTTTACAGTAAGCCTTCCTGGCAAACAGGCGTCCCGGGCATACCGTCGGATGGGGCTCGTGATGTGCCCGACGTTTCACTTAGCGGAGCCGGGCACGATGCCTATTTAGTTTGCATTGACAGGTCGTGCACCCCGAATAGCCGAGGTCGAATTTTCTTTTCCGGGTACAGCGGCACCTCTGCAGCAACTCCGTCGTTTGCTGCCGTCTTGGCTTTGGTGGTGCAGAAAGCCGGCCGGCAAGGACAGGCGAACAACACGCTTTACCGGCTGGCGGCAAGCCAGAGTTATTCTTCTTGCAACGGATCCAGCGCAGGCGCTAACCTTTCAGGCTGCATTTTCAACGACATTACATCGGGGAATAATGTTGTCCCAGGCGAAACCGGTTATGGCACGTCTACGGCGGCTTACCAGTCCGGCCTTGGTTATGATCTCGCCAGCGGACTTGGGTCAGTAAATGTGACCAATCTGGTGAACGGATGGTCGGGATCAGCGGTTAGCGTTCCACAGCCCGCTCTTTTGGTATCGGCCAGCCAGCTTACCTTCGGTACAGTTAACGCCGGCGGGACTTCGTCACAGACAATCACCTTA
Organism: uncultured Acidobacteriaceae bacterium; assembly: GCA_963771495.1. Taxonomy (GTDB): domain Bacteria; phylum Acidobacteriota; class Terriglobia; order Bryobacterales; family Bryobacteraceae; genus Bog-105. The sequence continues at coordinate 238,014 of CAVYTR010000001.1, forward strand.
AGCGACACCGGCTCGAGTGATTTGACCTTTTCGTCATTCACGATAACGAGCGTTCCCGCCGGGCAGTTCAGCCAGACGAATACCTGCGGTCTTAGGTTGAGTGCCGGGGCGAACTGCACGGTAACGGTCGTGTTCGCGCCACAAGTACAGGGGGGCACGAGTGGAGTGTTGCAGATCAGCTCAAACGATTCCTCAGCGTTAGTGGTGCTGACGGGTACCGGTGCTGCGCCCTCGACTACACCGCCTACTCAGACGTCGTTAAACTTCGGTAACCAGAAGGTGGTCACATGGAGCGCTCCACAATCGGTTACGTTCACAAACACTACTGTGCAACCTGTGACGGTCGGAACGATTGCGACCTCCGGTTCGAACACAACTGACTTCACCACGTTCAACAACTGCGGTGGAACGATTTCTCCAGGCGCGAGTTGCACTATTTCAGTGGTTTTCAATCCACAGCTCGTAGGAACGCGTTCAGCAACAGTTTCTATTCCGACAAGCGATTCGAGCCTGGCCGCTTCCGTCTCTCTCAGTGGAACGGGTGTTCTTACAGGGTTGTTCACGATCATGGGCGCCCAGAGCGGCAAATCTCTCGACATCGCAAACGGATCGACTTCGCAAGGTGCTCTGATTATCTTGAATGCAGTTGACGGCTTACGCGAGCAGGAGTGGCAATTCGTTCCGGTTGCGGGCGGCTACTATTTGATACTGAACGCCTTTACAGGGCAGGCACTGGATAACACCAACGGCTCAACCTCAAACGGCAATCTGATACAGCAGTATGCGAACTTGGGAGATGCAAATCAGCAGTGGTCCCTCGTTCCGGTAGACGACGTTCATTACCAGATTGCTAATCGTGCAAGCGGAAAAGTACTGGATGTTACGGGCGGATCTACGGCGAACGGTACATTCATTCAGCAATGGTCCGCAAACAGCAATCCCCAGCAACTGTGGACCCTTGTGCCTGCGGGCGGCTATAACATCGTCAGCGCTTTGAACGGATACGGGCTAGAAGTTCAAAATGGTTCCCTTAGCGCCGGCTCGCCGATCGGGAACTATACGCTCGACGGCAGTAAACAGCAGCGCTGGCTTTTGATGCCGGTCGGGGCTGGATATTACGCGATCGTCGATGTGCTTTCCGGCAAAGTGCTTGATGTGACCTTGGCGTCAACGACAGACGGCACGTCAATTCAGCAATATGACTATGTTGGCGGCGGCAACCAGCAGTGGCAGATTCAGTACCTAAACAATTCGCAAATAGCCATCGTGAATAAAAACTCGGGGATGGTTTTAGATGTGGTGGGTCGATCGATGTCCAGCGGAGCTCTTATTCAGCAATGGACTTATCTAGGCGGAGCGAATCAGCAGTGGACGCTCTCGCCGGTGACATATTACAACGTCGTAAATCGGAACAGCGGTCTAGGACTGGACGTTCCGTCGGGATCGTTAGCGGACGGAACAGTCTTGCAGCAGTGGCAAGTCAATGGCTCGCCACAGCAGCAATGGCTGTTGATTCCGAATAGCGCCGGTTACTACGCGATCGTGAACGGATTGACCGGCAAGGCGATTGACGATACCGCTGGCTCGACTGTGGACGGAAACTTAATCCAGCAATACAGGTATTTGGGCGACTTCAATCAGCAATGGCTTCTGAGCCCTTCTGATTCCGGATACTTTGAAGTTCTGAATAGGCTGAGCGGAAAAGCACTCGACGTGATCCTGGCCTCAACTGCGAACGGTACTCAGATCCAGCAGTACACGTATTTGGGCGGGCTCAACCAGCAATGGCAATTTGTTCCTATTCCCTGAGAAGGTTCAAAGCCGGTTGATCAAGCTAGACACATAGCCTGCTCCGAAACCATTATCAATATTTACGACGGTGACGTTGCTGGCGCAACTGTTCAGCATTCCAAGCAGGGCCGCAAGACCGTTGAAGCTGGCGCCGTATCCGATGCTGGTGGGAACAGCAATCACGGGACAGCCGACGAGTCCGCCGACAACGCTCGGCAAAGCGCCTTCCATGCCCGCGCAAACAATTGCGACGCGAGCTTCGTGCAGCCTTTTCTGCTGGACCAGAAGGCGGTGGATGCCTGCAACGCCGACATCACAGATGGCATCCACTTCATTGCCCATGATCTCTGCTGTAAGCCGGGCCTCGTCTAGTATGGGGATGTCGCTGGTGCCGGCGCATACGGCCACGATCTTGCCCTTACCGTAGATGGTTCGGTCACGCCAGACGCGTACTACGCCTGAGGCGGCGAAATATTCAGTTTCGGGCGCAAGGGCGGCAATACGCGAAGCCATCTCTTCCGTCCCGCGGGTAAGCAGCAGATTGGCTGACTTTGCCAGCAGCGCTTGGGCGATCCCCGCTACCTGGTCCGGAGTCTTGCCTTTGCCGAGGACCACTTCGGGCATCCCATGGCGCACTGCACGGTGGTGATCCACTTTCGCGAACCCAAGATCCTCGAACGGGAGATGTCGAAGGCTCGATAATGCAGTATCGACCGTCATCTCTCCATCACGGACGCTCTCGAGAAGCCGTTGAATTTGCTGTGCATCCATTTCTAAAGCAATCCAGTTCCTTTACGCATCTCCTAAAATGGTAGCGTTCCCTCCGATATTATGACCCTCCTCTGGAAACGGTTGATTCTGACGCTTCAGATGATCAAGTTCGAACACTCCGTTTTCGCGCTGCCATTCGCTTTTACGGGTGCACTGCTGGCCTGGAGAGATAGCGGCTATCACATTAGCGACCTGGCTTTCCGAATAGTTTGGATTGTAATTGCTATGGTATCTGCGCGCGCGGCCGCCATGACTTTCAACCGGATTCTAGATGCCGAGATCGACAGCCGGAATCGCAGAACCGCGAATCGTCATCTACCCGCAGGCTTGTTGTCCGTTCGATTCGCCTGGGGCTTCACTATTTCGTCCGCCTTTATCTTCCTTCTTGCTGCGAAACAGCTTGGCAGATTGTGCTTCCTGCTGGCTCCCCTAGCGCTGGCTACTATCTTTTTCTACTCCTACGCCAAGCGTTTCACGATGTTTTCTCACTTGTTGCTTGGCATTTCGCTCGGTATTGCGCCCACGGCTGCCTGGATAGCCATGCGCGGTTCGCTTGACGCCCGGATCCTTCTACTGACTGCGGCAGTCATGTTCTGGACGGCCGGATTCGACGTCATTTACGCATGCCAAGACTACGAATTTGATTGTCAGGAAGGATTATGCAGCATACCTAGAACATTCGGCGTTGCCAAAGCTTTGCTGATTGCCAGATTCCTTCATCTTGCGATGGCCGGCTGCCTGATTGCGCTGGTTCTTGCGTTTCAGCTCGGTGCGTTGAGTCTGGCCGGTATTGGCGCCGTTCTGTTACTGCTGATTTATGAGCACGGACTAGTGAAGCCTCACGATCTGAGCCGTGTGAACGCTGCGTTCTTTACGATTAACGGATACGTCAGCATTCTGTTTTTCGCGTTTTGGGCCGCTGACATACTGCTGCATCGCAGATACCTGTAAAATGAACTCTCTCCTATCAAAAAGCAAACAAGCAAGTATCGACGACGTCCGCCTGAGGCCAATCCTCGGGAAAGTTGAAGCCGGCGAGCGCCTGACTTTTGAGGATGCTGTAGCCATGTACCGCAGCTCAGATATTTTGGCAATCGGGCACATGGCCAACCTGGTCCGGGAGCGCATGCATGGCAGTGTTACTTACTTCAATGTGAATCGTCACATCAATCCCACTGACGTGTGCGTCGCGAGTTGCCGGCTTTGCGCTTTTGGCAAAAGGGTGAAAGATCCCACTGCATATACGATGTCGCTCGAGCAGGTTTGGGAGATCGCAGGCAAGGGTTACGCAGAAGCTGTAACGGAGTTTCACATTGTCGGCGGTCTTCATCCCGAATTGAGCCTGGACTGGTTCTGCCAAATGCTGGCAGGCCTGAAAGAGCGGTATCCCGGTGTTCACCTGAAGGCGTTCACGATGGTGGAAGTCGCGTATCTCGCGAAGCGGGCAAGAATTTCTATCCGCGAAACGTTAGAGCGCCTGAAGGACGCCGGTGTGGACTCTCTTCCCGGCGGCGGCGCCGAGATCTTTTCTGAGCGCGTTCGGCGGATCATTTGTGATCACAAGATTGATGGGAACGAGTGGCTTGAGACGGCGCGTATCGCGCACGAGATCGGGCTCAAGAGCAATTGCACAATGCTCTATGGCCATCTCGAAACACCGGAGGACCGCGCGGATCACCTGATGAGACTTCGGTCTTTACAGGACGAAACCAAAGGCTTCGTTACTTTCATTCCGCTGGCGTTTCACCCGGAAAATACTGCGCTCGGTCATCTTCCAAAGACGACCGGCTTTGACGACCTAAAGCAGATTGCGATCTCCAGGCTAGTGTTGGACAACATTCCACATATCAAAGCCTACTGGATCATGATGACTCCCGGAGTCGCGCAGATCGCTCAGCGTTTCGGAGCGAATGACATCGACGGAACCGTGGTAGAGGAAAAGATCTATCACGACGCCGGGGCGACAACAGCCCAGCATCTTCGACGCCAGGATTTGTTGCGTCTGATTCGGGAGGCCGGAAGGGATCCTATAGAGCGCGACACGAGCTATCGCCCGGTGACCCGAACTGAGTCGGCTTTTACTGTACTTGTGTAGTAGAGCCAGCGGCGGCTGTGCGCGAGCCGCGGAAAAGGGAAAGCAGGCGGGAAAACAAACCTGCTTCGCTGCGTGGAGGTTTGGAAAGTTGATGCGAAAGTCCGCCGGGCGAGGCATCCGGGATTCTTAGGGCGCCGGCTGCAGTCATCCGAGACAACCACTCTTGTCCTGCCTCGTCAACTGCCTTCAGCCGCGTTAGGTCGAGAACGAGCTTTCTCGTTCCAAGAATGGTCTTCGCAGTACTCCAACATCCGTTTAGTTCATTCACTTCAGCCTGCGTCAGTTCGCCCACAAGCTCCATCCGAAACGCTTCCACACTGTCGTGGATGTAGTATCGGAAAAGCGATGGACGTGCGCGGCTCTGGAGCTTGTCGCTAGCATTTCCCGGCGTAATGGTTTTCAATTTCACAATCAGCTTAAGTTGTTGGACTCTAGGTGCGGACTGGTGGTTCCAGCTCTCTCTTCAACAGTTTCCGCTACCCTCGACAGTATCTCTCGTTACCATGCACTAGTATGAACGTTTTGTCGCCAGTTAAGTTGCACAATCAGGTAACCGCGCCCGGCAGAAAACGTCCCCTATAGAAAGCTTCTTTTCAGGGTTGATCAGTAAAGTAGGTCCTTATCGATCTACTTGATAGCTCTAAGTGGTTTTCTCGATGACTTTACGACACGGCGTCCGCCGTTTTATGACTAGGCCTGCGTTCAGCCTGTTTGCATGCATTTGCGTCTCCACTCTATGCATGTCGGCCCAAGTCCCCGAGTCGCAGGCCGAAAACCAGCAAGACTCATCAGTTCAGCGACAGCCGGGGCAACTTCCTCATTCGGAGGAACCGGGCGTAATGGCCCCAGGCAAAACAGATCAGGGCCAGGACAAACGAGTATTTGGCGTTTTGCCGAACTACCGCACGGCCGAGATGAGTGCGGCCAGCGAACCTTTAAGTTCGCACGAGAAGATGCACATAGCCCTGAAGGACACGTTTGATTATCCACTTTTCGCGGTATCCGCCGGGTTGGCGGGACTGTACCAATTAGATAACAGCCACCCTGAATTCGGGCAAGGCGCAAAGGGCTACTTCAGTCGTCTGGGAACCTCTTATGCCGACCAGATGAGTGGAAACCTGCTCACCGAAGGGATCCTCCCGGTTGCCTTCCATGAAGATCCTCGCTACTTCCGCTTGGCAAAAGGCCCGATTCGCCACCGCCTCTTCTACTCGCTAACGCGCATTTTCGTCACGCACACCGATTCGGGCCACCTTACTTTTAACTACGCGGAAGTGCTTGGGAACGGCATCGCAGCGGGAATTGGACTGTCGTATTATCCCGATAGCCGCGATGTTGGGGATTATATGCAGAACTGGGGAGTTCAACTGATGACGGACTCATTCTCACAGGTGATGAAAGAGTTCTGGCCCGATATCAAGCGGAAGCTATACGCGAGGCGTCACAAGAACGACCCGACGCCCTGAACGCAAAAGAATCTCCCGGCTACCTTCTCTTACAAACTCAAGCTGCTTCGTCGTGAAGCTTGGCAAGAAAGCTTGTGTCGAAGCGGCCTGCGACGAAATCCTTATTCGCGAGAATGCGCTCATGAAGTGAAATGGTGGTGTGAATACCCTCGATCACAAACATGCTGAGCGCGCGTCTGCTACGGTCAATGGCTTCCTGACGATCTCTCCCGTAGCAAATCAGTTTCGCCACTAGCGAGTCGTAATAAGGCGGAACGACGCTGTCGGTGTACGCTGCAGTATCAACCCGGACACCGATCCCGCCAGGCAAATTCAACCCTGTGATGCGGCCCGGAGAGGGCGCAAATGTGGTGGGATGCTCCGCGTTGATCCGGCACTCAATTGCGTGACCTGTTAGCTTGATGGGAGTTGAAATAACTTTGCTCAGCGGCTCGCCACTTGCGATGCGGATCTGCGATTTCACCAGATCAATTCCAGTTACAAACTCGGTTACGGGATGCTCGACCTGAATCCGGGCGTTGACTTCAATGAAATAAAGATTGCCGCGGTTGTCCATTAGGAACTCGACAGTGCCGGCGTTCGTGTAGCCTATGGCTTTCATCGCGATCCGAAGGCGTTCGGAGATTCGCTCCCGCAGTGCATTTGAAACCGAAGGCGAAGGCGACTCTTCCAGCAGTTTTTGGTGACGCCGCTGAATGGAACACTCGCGCTCGCCGAGGACCTCAACGACGCCATGCTCGTCGGCGAGGATTTGAAATTCAATATGGCGAGGCGCTTCCACCAGCTTTTCCATGTACACATCACCGCTGGAGAATGCTGCCTGTGCTTCGTTTTGAGCCTGAGCCAGCAACGAAGGCAGCTCGGCTTCTGATCGCACCACGCGCATACCGCGTCCGCCGCCCCCGGCTGACGCCTTTAACATGATTGGATAGCCGATATCCAGAGCAAGCGAGATGGCTTCTTCGGGGCTTTTAAGAATACCCTTTGAGCCTGGCAGGATCGGAACTCCCGCGGACTCCATCAGCGCTCGCGCGGTTTGTTTTAGCCCCATCTGCCGGATCACATTCGGTTTCGGTCCGATAAATTTCAGGCCGGAGAGCTCACAGACTTCGGCGAAGTCAGGATTCTCGCTGAGGAATCCATAGCCGGGGTGGATGGCGTCAGCATTGGTGATTTCGGCGGCGCTGATGACTGACGGAATATCGAGATAGCTGCGTGCACTCTTGGCGGGCCCGATGCAGATCGCTTCGTCCGCAAAACGAACGTGCAGGCTATGCCGGTCGGCTTCTGAGTAGACGGCAACCGTTTTGATCCCTAGCTCACGACAGGCACAGACGATCCGGAGGGCGATTTCGCCCCGGTTGGCAATTAGAATTTTACGAAACATGTCGGCGGGTCTAGCTTGGCCGTATGGTGAACAGCGACTCACCGTATTCGACCGGACGGCCATTCTCAACCAGCTTGGCTACTACGGTCCCGGCGGTCTCGGCTTCAATCTCGTTCATCAGCTTCATGGATTCGATGATGCAAAGGACTTGCTTGGGCTCGACCCGATCACCTATCTTCACGAAGGACGGTTCGCCGGGAGCGGGCGCGTCATAGTAAGTGCCAACAATTGGGGATTTCACGACAATATCAGTGCTTTCTTCGTTCACGACTGGGATTGCCGGTTCGCTAATCGCCGGGGCGGAGAGCGAAATCGCCGGCGGAGAAACCGGAGCTGCGGCTGAGACAGAAAACGGCAGAACTGTTGGCAATACGACTTCCTGAGGCTTCGGCGCAGTACGCTTGATTACGACTCGCTGATCGCCGCGCTGGACTTCGAGCTCCGCGACTCCCGTCTCATTCGCAATGCGGATCAATTCTCTGATTTCATCATTGGACATTCGTTTTCCCTGCCGCACTCACTAGGTTCATCTAGAGAACGACCAGCTCTTTTCGCGTTGGCGTTAACACTTCGCAGCCCTTCTGGGTCACCACCACTGTATCTTCAATACGAACTCCCCCGGCGCTCTCGTCATAGACGCCCGGCTCAAGGGTGATTACCATTCCCGCCTCTAATTTCGTCTTTTCCTGCCTGCCGATCCGCGGACGCTCGTGTATCTCGAGGCCAAGCCCATGACCGGTGGAATGAATGAACAGCTTATCCATTCCGAAACCCCGCAAGACTGATCGTGAAGCTCGATCGACGCTTGCGCAGGTGATTCCCGCTTTTACTGTTTCGATAGCGGCAAGCTGGCTTTCGAAAACGGCGCGATACATCCGTCTTCTCTTTGCGTCCAGCTTTCCCACGGCATGAGTCCGAGTCATGTCGCTGGTATAACCGGCGACTGTCGCACCCACGTCTATCAATAGTAATTGATCGGGCTGAATTTGGTGATCTGTTGGACGGGCGTGAGGAAGCGCGGTCCGGGTTCCGGAGGCCACAATGGTTTCGAAGGACGGCCCATCTGCTCCAAGCCTTCGCATCCGATACTCGATCTCGGCTGCAAGATCGATTTCGGTCATCTGGGGACGGAAATGACGGAGCGCCTGTTCGACTGCGACTGAATTCAGCCGAACCGCCGCGCGAATGGTGGCTATTTCGTCCGCTGACTTTACCATTCGCAGCATCTCTACGGTATCCGGCAGCGGTTTCAGCCGAACGCCTGCCGCGTTTTCCTTCAAGCGCGAATGCTGTTCGAAACTGATCCTGTTTTGCTCAAAGGCAACAGAGGTTAATTTGAGCCGTTTCATCCAGGCTGCCGCTTCCTTAGTTAAGGGCAGCTTGGAGATTTTCACGTCGCAATCCGATTCCTGCGGGGCCTGAGTCTGATATCGCGGATCCGTAAACAGGAGCGAGCGTTCCGGCGTCACAAGCAGAACGCCGTTGCTGCCGGTGAATCCACTCAGATAGCGGATATTCGGATATGCGGTCACGAGAAGCGCTTGAGCGCGCGCTTGTTGAACAGCAAGGATTAACTTCTCGCGTCGTTGGAAAAACGAGGTCGGGGTCTCCACCGTTCCCCTAGGGTCGCAGAAGCAGCTTGCCCGTACTCACTCGCGATTCCAGGTCACGATGAGCCGAAGCAGCATCCGAGAGAGGATAGGTGCGGTGAATCTTCAACCTCAGCAGTCCTTTGCGGTACCACTCAAACAGTTCGGAAGCGCGCCAGGAGAGTTCGTCCGGATCACTGACGTAATGTGCAAGCGAGGGGCGAGTCAAAAACAAAGAGCCTTTCTGCGAAAGTTGAAGAGGATCGACGGCGCCAACCGGGCCGCTGGACTGGCCAAAGCTAACCATCATGCCTCGCGGGCGAAGGCAGTCGAGACTGCGGTGAAAAGTGGTACTTCCGACTGAGTCATACACCACGTTTACGCCCTTGCCGCCCGTAATGCGTTTTACTTCCTCGGCGAAGTCCTGCTCCGTGTAGCAAATCGTGTGGTCTGCTCCGTGTTCTTTCACCAAGCGGGCCTTTTGTTCGGTAGAAACAGTTCCAATCACCGTGGCGCCGGCGATCTTCGCTATCTGTACGAGAAGCAATCCGACGCCACCTGCCGCTGCGTGAATGAGGCAAGTCTGATCCGTGCGCAAGGGGAAAGTGGACCTGGTGAGATAGTGCGCTGTCATGCCCTGCAGCATCAGGACGGCCGCAGTCTCGAAACTGATATCGTCAGGCAGGTGTACGAGAGCGGACTGCGGAACTGCAGCGTACTCAGCATAAGAACCGCGCGCCATAGCGTACGCGACACGCTGACCGGGGCGAAAATCAACACCGCTGCCGGCAGCCTCAACGGTGCCTGCTGCCTCATTGCCGATTTTTACCGGCTTTTCTGGCGCTTTATAAAGACCAGTTCGGAAGTAAACATCAATGAAATTGATTCCGATTGCCTCGACCTTAACCAGAACTTCTCCAGGGCCCGGCTCCGGTTTAGGTGCATCGATGTACCGTAGGTTCTCGGGACCGCCAACGGGGTCCGCGACAACAGCCTTCATATCAGTCCGATGATAACTTGCGGCTGGGTGCGATTAAACCGCCCAACTGTAGTCGCGGACGTTCTGGCCGGGGGGTGTCTGGTCCCGCAAGCGCATCAACTCCAGCCGAAGCGCATCCACCAATGCATGCCAGCTTGCGTCTATGACGTTGTTTGAAATGCCCACTGTTGCCCAGCTCTTTTGGTGATCAGTCCACTCGACCAGCACACGAACTTTCGATGCTGTCCCGCCTTTACCGCCCAGCACACGGACTTTATAGTCTGTTAACTGTACGCTCGTGATCGCCGGAAACACGGATGCGAGGCACTGCCGCAGACAGATGTCGAGGGCATGCACTGGACCTCCGCCTGTACCGGTATGCGAATGCACGTTTCCGTTCACTCGCACCGTAGCGCTTGCCACGGTGACTGTCTCATCGAAACCTTTCAGCTTGTTGGGATCAGCCTTCTGCAGACGAGTAGAAACTTCGTAATGAACGACGTCAAAGGGGTGGAATTCGGGCTGGGCGGCTTCGCGGACCAGTAGTTCGAAAGTGCCTTCAGCAGTTTCGAAATCGTAGCCTTCATGCTCCATGAGTTTGATGCGTTGCAGCAACTCATAACGCGCGGTATCAGAAAGGTGCTCTTTGAGGCCAAGCTGATCAAGCTTGTAGAGCACGTTACCGCGACCTGACAAGTCGCTGAGTAGCACTCGCTGGCGATTCCCCACTGTTTCGGGTCTGATGTGCTCGTACGTAGCTGCGTCCTTCATGACAGCGCTAACGTGTATGCCGCCTTTGTGGGCGAAAGCGCTGCCGCCCACGAACGGTTGCTCATTCCGGACCGGCAAATTCGCTAGGTCCGCGACGAATCGGGCTACGGAAGTCAGGCTGGTGAGGTTCTCGCGACCGACGGTTGTGTGCCCAAGCTTTAGCTCGAGGTTCGCCAGAATCGAGCAGAGATTTGCATTTCCGCAGCGTTCGCCGTATCCGTTGATGCAACCTTGAACATGCGTCGCACCGGCTTCTACGGCTAGCAGTGTATTCGCGACAGCTAATTCTCCGTCGTTATGACAGTGAATCCCGATTACACCGTCGAAGCGGCGGCGGACCTCGCGAACGATGTCAGCCAGAGGTCCCGGCAAAGTTCCACCATTTGTATCGCACAAACAGAGCACATCTGCACCGGCATTTCGAGCAGCTTCCAGGGTGCGCAGAGCAAACGCCTGGTTGGCAGCGTACCCGTCGAAGAAATGCTCCGCGTCGTAGATGACCTCGCGCCCGTGATCTTTGAGATACGCGACAGTCTCGCCAATCAGGAGCAGATTTTCTCCTTCCGTAATTCCGAGTGCACGATGCACGTGGAAGTCCCACGTCTTCCCGAAGATGGCTACAGCGGGCGTCTCAGCGCCGAGCAGCTCGGCTACGTTTGGATCGTGCTCGACGCAATTTTTCGAAAAGCGTGTAGCGCCGAAGGCAGTCAGCTTTGCACGTTTCAGCTTCAACCGCTTCGCACGGTTAAAAAACTCTTTGTCTTTCGGGTTCGAACCAGGCCATCCGCCCTCAATGTAATCGATCCCTAGTTCGTCAAGCTTTTCCGCGATCAGCAGCTTGTCTTCTACAGAAAACGAGATGGACTCGCCCTGCGTTCCGTCACGAAGCGTAGTGTCGAACGTAAAGATCTTCATATGTGATGTCTCTCGAAAAAGCAAGAGGCCACCGGCTGGATCAAGTTCCCCGCCGATGGCCTCTTTGAATCTGTTTATGTACGAGGTCTCAGGCAGGGCCGCTAATGGCCAAGCGAATAATAATTCCGCCCGTAATGAGGTTGAGCATGAGCCCGGAGTTTCTGCCTGAATACTACGATAACAGGTTCGGCCCGCTAAGCATCTTCTTGAGGAAGACAAGCTGGCCCAGGTGATAAGAATTGTGAGATGCCACTAGCAAGGCCTCTCGAAGTAACGTCTGGCCTTCGCCGTGCGAAAAAGCCCGAAAGAGGTCATGACTCGGGTCGCTGAGTAGTTCGTTCAACTCGCGCGCATCACTCTGGAATTGCACAACACTCGCATCCCAAGCTTTGGGCGTGGGCGGCGCCTCTGTGCCGGGCCAATATTCGTCCGGCCACTTCGGGGACTTATGGTTCGAATTTCGCGAAAACTCCAGAATGTCGTGCTGAGCGATCCGCAAGTGTTCCAGGAGTTGCCAAGCTGTGTGGGGAGCGCCCGCTGGTTTACGGTCTCTTGCTTCGGGCGGAAAATCACGTACCGCAGCATCGAAATCGATGTGCGCCTGGTGCCCTCGAATAGCATCCATCAGTTGCGAACGAAGCTGGGCTGTTTGCGACTTGTCCATCGCCTTAGTGTATCCGCGATAGATTACTTCACGCTCGAAGCCAACGAGGGCGGATTTGGCGTTGCGAGTGCTTGAGCTTTGGCGCCGCCCGGTTGGTTCTGCGTGCCTTTATCGCTATGCGCTATCTGGCGCGCCGTCGGCAACTGCGATGGGTCCCAGCCACCTCCTAAATCCATCACAAGCGACACACTTGCGATCATTTGCCTCAGCTCGATTTGCAATTCGGTTTGCCTGTTAATCAAGACTGTGTTCTGGGCTGCGATTACATTCAGGTAGCTGTCAACGCCGCCCCGGTATCTGGTCAAGGACAGATCAAGATAATGATTTGCGGACCCGACGGCAGTGTGTTGTTCCTCAATCTCGTTCGAGAGAATTCGTAGCGCTGCGAGTTGGTCCTCAACGCCTTGAAACGCGGTGAGCACTGTCTGGCGATAATTCGCCACTGTACCTTCATAAGAGGCTTGCGCCTGTGCCACCTGCGCGCGGCGTGCGCCTGCATCGAATAAAGTTTGAGATAACGTAGGTCCCAACGACCAGAATCGGCTGGGCCAGTTGAACCACTCCAGGAAATGTGAGGTCTCGAAGCCGCCGCTCGCGCTCAGAGATAAGTTGGGGTAGTAAGCCGCCTTTGCTACGCCAATCTGTGCATTGGCTGCGGCAACCTGGCGTTCTGCAGCCGCTATGTCGGGTCTTCGCTCCAAAAGTTGCGAAGGCAGGGCGACGGGTACCGCCGGCGGGCGCGGGACGAATTCTCCCACGGGCAACCCGAAACTGGCGGCAGGTTTTCCTATCAGTACGGCAATGGCGTGTTCGTATTGAGCGCGCGACACTCCGACATCGGTCTGCTGCGCGATGGCGGTGTCCACCTGAGTTTGCGCCTGCGACACATCCTCATCGGAGGCGATGCCGCCACGAAACCGAGCCATCGTCAATTCGAGTGTCCGGCGGTAGTTCTCAAGGGTCTCGCTGAGGATTTGGCGTTGTGCATCGAGCGCGCGCACCTGGAAGTAATCTTGGGCGAGTTCAGCTTGCAGGCTGAGTTGCGATGTCGAGATATCGGCTGCGCTCGCCTGAGCTTGATAAGTATTAGCAGCAATCGTGTTGCGGATACGGTGCCAAAGGTCGACTTCGTAGGAAATATCGGCCGGAAGCGAAAAGGTGTTTATCGCGGATGTGCTGGTAGATACGATATTCGAAGTCGTGCCGGTACTGGTTGTGCCGCCTGTGGTTGTCCCGCCGCTGGTGTTTCCGCCAGTATTGCCACCGCTATTAGTCGTTCCGCCAGAGGTGGTGGTTGTTGTTCCTCCGCCCACGAACACGGTGTTCCGAGCCGTCTGCGAAATGCGCGAGTTGGTGTAAGAAGGTCCTGCGCTGACGGCCGGGAACAGGCCGGACCGCACATTGGTAACCAGGGCCCGCGCTCCGCGAAAATTCGCTTCCGACACCTTCAGACTTTGGTTTGAAACCGCAACTTGCTCCTCAAGCGCGTTCAACTGCGGATCGTTGTATATTTCCCACCACTTCCCGCGAATTTTGTCGTCGCCCGGAGCCGCGAGCCTCCAACCCTGGCCTTCCTTATAGTCCTGCGGCACCGCTTCCTTAAAGGCCTGCGGAGTGGTAGCGGGCGGTTTTGCATACTTCGGCGCCGGGTTGCAGCCTGTGATCAGCAGCAGCAACAGTGCTAGCGCCGCTATGGAGAGATTTGTACGCAAATCTTTAATTCTCGATTTCATCGCTCACCTTCGGGATCCAACTTCGGAGATAAATCGGGCAGTTGATCAGCTTCACGTCACTGACGGCCTGCTCAGAAAAATATTGAACGGCCTTTCGATCCACGAGTGTTACCTCGCTCAGATCAATGTAAATCGTCTGGTTTGCACAACGAGCTTGAGAGATTGTCTGCTCCAGCTCAGGTAAAGCATCCTCACTGAACTTGCCGTTCAGAAGAAGCGTCACAGCGCACTCGGAGGGATTCGCCTCGGCAATGATTTTGTAACGGGTTTCCATGTTTGCCTAGCTGACCGGACCAACTGCTTCCACGGGAACCTGGGGCGCGTGGCCGCCGCGCAACTTGTGTAGCCAGAGACTCAAACGGTCCATGTAGAGGTAAATCACTGGCGTTGTATAGAGCGTTAGAGCCTGGCTGACGATCAGGCCGCCGACGATGGTGATGCCGAGCGGCCGTCTTAGTTCGGAACCGGTACCATGCCCGAGCGCTAACGGAAGTCCTCCCAGCAATGCAGCCATGGTGGTCATCATGATTGGGCGGAAGCGCAACAAGCATGCCTGGAACACGGCTTCTTTGGGCGTCTTGCGATCCCGCCGTTCGACTGCTAACGCAAAGTCAATCATCATGATCGCGTTCTTTTTCACGATTCCGATCAGCAGGATGATCCCAATCAGTGCAATCACACTCAGCTCCGTGTGGGTGATCATCAAAGCAAGGATCGCGCCAACGCCCGCCGACGGCAGCGTCGAAAGAATCGTTATGGGATGAATGAGACTTTCATACAAAATCCCGAGGACAATGTAGACGGCTGCGAGTGCGCCCGCTATCAACAGAGGCTCATTTGCAAGCGAGGATTGAAAAGCTTCGGCTGTACCGCTGAACGTCTTACTGATGGTCGTCGGCACCCCAGCCTTTTGCTCCATCGCATTGATGGCGTCGATTGCCTGGCCTAGGGAAACACCGGTTGCAAGATTGAACGAAATTGTCACTGAGGGGAAGACACCCGAATGGTTCACCGCCAGTGCTGCGGTCGACGGCCGATAGCTTGTGAACGTTGCTAACGGGACTGGATTCCCGGATGTGGACGGGACGTAGACTTCCTTGAGCCCTTGCGGGGACTGCCAGAATTTTGGGTCCACCTCCATCACGACGAAATACTGATTCATCGATGTGTAGGTTTTCGCGACCTCGCGCTCGCCGAAAGCGTCGTAAAGGATGTTGTCGAGTGACTGTGGAGTGATGCCTACTCGAGACGCTGTCTGTCGATCGATGGTCAAGCCCGCTTGCAATCCGCTGTTCTGCTGATCGCTATTGACATCCGTCAATTCATGCATCCTGCGCATCTGGTTCAGCAACTCCGGAGCCCACTGCGTCAGCTCATCCAGGTTGTCGCTTTGCAAAGTGTATTGATATTGCGCGGCAGACATGCGGCCGCCCACTCGCAGATCCTGCACAGCTTGCAAATAAAGTGTCACTCCCGGAACATGTGCCAGCTGAGGGCGCAGGCGGTTGATGATGTCTTCGGCCGTCGCTTTTCTTACGTTCAAGGGCTTCAAAGCGATGAAACAGCGCCCGGTGTTGAGAGTTGTGCCTGCGCCGCCGCCGCTGAACGCCTGAATAGTATCCACGCCCGGATCGGCCTGCACCACCTTTGACAGCTGTGCAATTTTTTGCTGCATCAGCTGAAACGAGATGCTCTGATCACCCAGAAAATTTCCAGTTCAGCCGGCCAGTGTCCTGCTGCGGAAAAAATCCTTTCGGCACGATCACGTAAAGATAAATGTTCAGACATAGAGTGCCGATCGCAATCAGTAAAACCAGCGCTGAATGACGCAGAACCCAGGAAAGGCTTCGTTCGTAGACACCAAGAATGAACGAGAAGAACTTCTCGCTTGTGTTGTAGAGTTTTCCGTGTTCTCTCGTTTCTTTCAGTAGACGCGCGCACATAGTCGGCGTAGCCGTCAAGGAAACGATCATGGACATGATGATGGTGACCGATAAAGTAATGGCGAACTCGCGGAAAAGACGGCCCACAATGCCTCCCATCAGGAGGATCGGAATGAAAACGGCGACTAGCGAAATGCTGATCGAGAGCACGGTAGAGCCAATTTCGGAAGCGCCTTTCAGAGCCGCCGACATAGGATCCATTCCTTCTTCCCGATATCGGCTGATGTTTTCCAGCACCACAATGGCGTCGTCCACCACGAAACCTGTCGAGATAGTCAGGGCCATGAGTGACAAATTGTCCACGCTGAATCCGACCAGGTACATAACGCCGCAGGTTCCGATGATGGATACGGGAACGGCCACGCTTGGGATCAACGTGGCGCGAGGATCCCGGAGAAAGAGAAACACGACTAAAACAACCAGAACCATCGAGATCGCCAATGTTCCCTCTACGTTCCTCACTGAGGCACGAATAGTTGTGGTCTGGTCGAGCGTAATTGTGAGAGCGATAGCCGGGTTTATAGCCGCGTGCAGCTGCGGCAATGCGGCTTTGATACCGTCAACCGTGTTGATGATATTTGCTCCAGGTTGCCGAAAGATGATCAGGAGCGCCGCTCGTTTCCCGTTCGCCAGACCCAAGGACCGGAGCGTCTGAACTGAATCCTTAACGGTTGCGATATCGGAAAGGTGAACCGCCGCGCCGTTACCGTACCTGATCAGGAGCGGCTGATAATCTACCGCGTGCAGTAACTGATCATTTGCCTGGATCAGCCAGGTCTTGTGGATATCTGAAAAACTGCCTTTCGCCAGATTCGCGGTCTGCGAAGCGATCGCGTTGCGAACATCTTCGAGACTGAGTCCGAAATGATTGATCACCGTCGGGTTTACATCCACGCGGACGGCAGGGGCTGAACTTCCGCCAACGACCACCTGCCCGACCCCGCGGATTTGCGAGATTCGCTGCATGAGGATGGTTGATGCCGCATCGTACAAAGCGGGCGGGGGCAGCCGGTCTGACGTCAACGCGATGATCATGATCGGCGCGTCCGCCGGGTTTACTTTGCGGTACGTGGGATTGCTCGGAAGGTTCGCAGGCAGATATCCTCGCGCAGCATTGATGGCCGCCTGAACATCTCGCGCCGCGGCGTCGATGTTCCGGTTAAGGTCGAATTGAAGATTGATGCCGGTTTGCCCGAGCGAGCTTGACGACGTCATTTCTGTGACGGCCGCAATGCGGCCGAACTGACGTTCGAGTGGTGTCGCGACTGACGACGCCATAATTTCCGGGCTCGCGCCTGGAAGCGATGCGGAAACCGATACAGTCGGAAAATCGACCTGTGGCAGAGGGGAAACAGGCAATAAGCCGAACGCGACTGCGCCCGCCAACCCGATTGCGACAGTGAGCAGAGCGGTGGCAACCGGCCGGTTGATAAAGGGGGACGAGAGGCTCACTTAGTCTCCCCTTGCCTCTGCCGTCTGGACATCAGGCGCGGCTTGCGTCCCGCGGCTTCGGAATCGAGCAAACCGGGTTGCGATCTCGTCGAAGAACAGGTAGATCACCGGCGTGGTGTACAACGTCAGCAGTTGGCTCACTAGCAAACCGCCAATGATCGTGATCCCGAGCGGACGCCGCAGCTCCGAACCCGTTCCTCTTCCGAACGCCAGAGGCACCGCGCCCAGGAGCGCCGCCATGGTGGTCATCATGATGGGGCGAAAGCGCAGCAGGCAGGCCTGGTAGATCGATTCGTACGGGCTCTTGCCTTCTTTGCGCTCTGCTTCGAGCGCGAAGTCGATCATCATGATCGCGTTCTTCTTCACAATTCCAATCAGCAGCACGATGCCAATGATGGCGACAACGGTGAGTTCTGCACGGCAGACGAGCAATGCTAACAGAGCTCCCACGCCGGCAGAGGGCAAAGTGGAGAGAATCGTGATCGGATGGATGTAGCTCTCGTAGAGCACACCCAGCACGATGTAAACCGTCACCAGAGCTGCGAGGATCAGCAGCGGCTCATTGGTCAGAGAAGCCACGAAAGCCTCGGCCGTGCCCTGAAACGAGGTCTGCATGGCGGGCGGAGGGGGCAGTTGCTGTTCAACTTTGCGAATGGCGTCTACGGCCTCTCCAAGCGCCGCGCGCGGCGCCAAGTTGAAGGAAACGGTAGTGGCCGGAAACTGCCCTAGATGACTGATCAGAATGGGGAGCGAAGAGCTCGTGGTGCCCGTGAATGCACTGAGCGGGACGGCGCCGCCGCTAGACGCTTTGATGTAGATGTCGCGCAGATTCTTCGGACTTACGGCGAATTGCGGCTGCACCTCGAGAATGACGTGGTACTGATTCAGCTGTGTAAACAGAGTCGACACCTGGCGCTGGCCGAATGCATCGTAAAGCGTGTTATCAAAGCTCTGAGTTGTTATACCGACGCGGCTCGCAGTCTGGCGGTCAATGGTAACAGCCGTGCCCAAGCCGTGTGTCTGTAGATCGCTGGCTACGTCTGCCAATTCAGGCAGGCTCTTCAGTTTGTTGACAAACTGGCCTGCATATTGCGCTAGCTCATTGCTGTTGGGGTCTTCCAGACTGTACTGATACTCCGTACGACTGACGATATCTTCTACCGTCAAATCCTGGATTGGCTGCATGTACAGAGTGATGCCGTCGACTTTCGCCAGCTCCGGCTGAAGCCGCCGGATGACGTCCGAAGCACTCGCGTCACGCTCTTCAAGCGGCTTTAAATTGATCTGAATTCTTCCGGTATTGAGGGTCGCATTGGCGCTATCGACACCGATGAACGAAGAGAGGCTCTGAACGGCCGGGTCTCGGAGAATCACGTCAGCCAGCCTTCTCTGTTCTGCAGACATCTCTTCGAAGGACACGGTCTGATCTGCTTCTGAAACGGCCTGGATCAACCCCGTGTCTTGTACCGGGAAAAATCCTTTCGGCACGATGATGTAGAGGATTACCGTTAAGCAGAGCGTGGCGAAGGCCACCAGCAACGTCATCTTCCGGTAACGCAGTACCCATTCCAGGGTCCTGCCGTAGAATGCAATTGTCCTTTCGAATACGCGCTCAGAAGCCCTGTAGAATCGGCCTTCCTCGCCTGGCTTTTTGTGCCGCAATAGCTTCGCGCAGAGCATCGGCGTCAGGGTTAATGACACGACGGCGGAAATGAGGATGGTTATCGCGAGCGTAATCGCGAATTCGCGAAAAAGCCGCCCGGTGATATCTCCCATGAAGAGCAGCGGGATCAGCACTGCAATTAATGAGACAGTTAGCGAAACGATGGTGAACCCGATCTGCTCAGCGCCTTTCAGTGCCGCTTCGAGAGGTTTTTCTCCTTCTTCGACGTAGCGCATGATGTTCTCGATCATGACGATTGCGTCGTCCACGACAAACCCGGTCGAGATGGTCAGCGCCATCAGCGTGAGGTTGTTCAGGCTGTAACCGAGCATGTACATTGCGGCGAAGGTGCCCACAATCGAGAGCGGGACCGCAACACTCGGAATGAAGGTCGCCGCAAGGTTCCGGAGAAAAATGAAGATCACCAAAACTACCAGCGCGATACAGAGGATCAGCTCAAATTCGACGTCGGACACGGATGCGCGCACCGTCAGGGTGCGATCGGTAAGCACGGCGATGCCGATGGCAGACGGTATCGTGGCGCGGAGCTTTGGTAGTAGCGCCTTGATTCGATCGACCACCTGAATGATGTTTGCGCCCGGCTGCCGCTGTATGTTGACGATTACGGCCGGGGTCTGATTCATCCACGCAGCCTGCCGGACGTTTTCGATGCCATCAACAATATTCGCGACGTCTTTGAGCATCACCGGGGCGCCATTTTTGTAGGCGATGATGACCTGTTCGTAGTCCTTAGCAGTCAATAACTGATCGTTCGCATTTATCTGATATCCCTGATGAGGCCCATCAAAACTACCTTTTGCGGAATCAAGGCTAGTGGCCGTTAAAGCCGAGTGCAGATCTTCCAGGTTCAGGCCATACGAGGCAAGCTGAGTTGGATTTGCTTGTATCCGCACGGCCGGCTTTTGTCCGCCGCTGATGGTGACCGCTCCAACCCCCGACAACTGCGAGATTTTCTGGGCCATACGCGTGTCTGCGTAATCTTCCACCTGCTGCAGGGGCATCGTTTTCGATGTAAGAGCGAGCGTGAGAATCGGCGCGTCCGCCGGGTTAGTTTTGTTGTAGATGGGAGGGAGCGGAAGGTCCGTTGGCAGATAAGTCTGGGCCGCGTTGATGGCCGCTTGCACTTCCTGTTCAGCGACATCGATGTTGAGACTGAGAACGAACTGCAGGGTAATAATCGATGCTCCTTCTGAACTGGTGGAGAGCATCTGATTCAAACCCGGGACTTCGCCGAGCTGACGCTCAAGCGGCGCCGTAATAGCGGACGCGGTCACCTCCGGACTTGCGCCCGGATAAAACGTGACCACTTGTATGGTGGGGTAGTCCACTTCGGGCAGGGCCGAAACCGGCAACTGCTTGTATGCCACGATTCCGACCAGCAGAATCGCGAGCATCAACAACGACGTCGCAATTGGCCGGAGGATAAAGGGCCGCGACGGGTTCATTTGCCGGACCTCGTCGGGCGCTCGAGCTGGGAGGGTTGGGAGGGTTCGGAGTCTTCGTGTTTCCTGATTGAGGATTTTGCTGGCCGGTATTGATATTTGTGTTGGCGCTACCCTTCGGCATTTCACCATCGGGTCGGGGCCCTTCGCCGGTCCCGGCGTTGGGCGACTCTGTAGGCGCGACGCCCGTTCGGCGTATACTTACTTTCGTTCCATCCTGAAGCTTGTCGAACCCGTCGGTTACCAGAGCTTCATCAGGACGCACTCCGGTTACGGCTGCGATATCACCGTCCGTTGTGGCCACCTGCACATTCCTCGCCTGTACGGTGTTATTCGCGTTGACGACGTACACGAATGCCGTCTGGTTGTTTCGCTGGATGGCCGAGGTAGGTATGAGGTTCACACTGCGCAGGGTTTTAACAAGAAGCTTTGCGTTCACAAACTCGTTCGGAAAAAGCTCGCGATTCCGATTCGCAAAATTTGCGCGTGCCCGAACTGTACCCGTCGTTACGTCGATTTGATTGTCGACTGTCAGCAAAGTTCCTTGCGCCAACTCGGTTTGGTTGTCACGGTTCAATGCATCTACCCGTAGCGGATGGCCGGCGCGCATTTGGCTTGTCACGTCCGAAATGTAGTCTTCCGCCATGGTGAAGATGACGGTGATCGGTTGCAGCTGAGTAATGCTCAGCAAGGCCTGGGTTCCGTTTGCCTGCACAATATTTCCGGGATCCACCTGCCTTAACCCGACTCGTCCAGTGATGGGAGCTGTGATCTGGGTATAGTCGAGGTTTACCTTTGCGGCATCCAGATTCCCCTCGTCGAGCTTCACGACGCCCTGGTCCTGCTCGACGGTGGCTTGCTGCGTCGCGAGTGTCTGCTCCGGGATGGCTTTTTGCGCGTACACCATGCGATAGCGATCCAGATCAATCAAGGCGTTCTTCAACCCAGCCTGATCACGCGCCAATTGTCCTTGCGCCTGCACCATCACAGCCTGGTATGGCCGGGGGTCAATTACCGCCAGCAGCTCGCCTTTTTGGACGATCTGGCCTTCCTTGTATCGGACTTCCATGAGTTGCCCGGCAACGCGGCTGGTGACGGTTACCGTGTAGACTGGTGTCACTGTCCCGAGGGCGCTGATGTACTCGCCGAGATCGCCTTGTTTGACCTTCTGGACAGAGACCGGAATTGCGCCTCCCGCGCCTTTGCCTTTCTTGCTGCCTCCGCCCTTTCCTGAGGATGAA
Organism: uncultured Acidobacteriaceae bacterium; assembly: GCA_963771495.1. Lineage (GTDB taxonomy): Bacteria > Acidobacteriota > Terriglobia > Bryobacterales > Bryobacteraceae > Bog-105. The sequence goes on from CAVYTR010000001.1 coordinate 259,937, forward strand.
GTTCTTTGAGAAAGCAGGTAACCGGCTCCGAAGAGCATGCACACAACTGCCGCCCATATGGCCCATCGCCCGCGTCTGCGCTTGGATGCTGAGGGTCTCTGAGCTTCCGGGGTCTCGGGCTGTAAATTGGGGGATGCCTGGGAATCTGTGCTCATACATATTTCGGAGCGCTCGAAAGGCGAGTCAGCCGCATAGTTTGACTATCCAGTGAAGCTGGGCTGCGGTCGACTGCCGAACGGCCTACCGGCCTCTATGCCATTTGGCGTATGCGAGAGGGTGGGAAAATGAGCGAAGCAATCAATCATGACGAACAGGAGCTTCAAAAGCGGATGAGTGAGTCGAATCCCTTACCGGGTGTGCCCGATGTCGAATCGCCGCTGTTCGACCGGCTATTTCAGGACAAACATGCAAGTCCCGAAACCCTCGATGTAGCGAACAGGCTGCGGCGCGACGGATTCGCGGTGATCGACTTTCCTGATCCCGACTTTAACCAGCTCGCTAGCCGCATCATTCACTCCCTTAATGGAAAGTACGACTGGGATGGCTGGCGTAATGGCCGCACGCCCAATCTGCGCGTGCAGGATGCCTGGAACACCGTTCCGGACGTAAAGAAGATAGCTTGCAATCCATCTTTGCTTAAGCTTTTATCTGACCTCTACGGCAGGCGCGCTTTCCCATTCCAGACTTTGAACTTCCCGGTCGGAACCCAACAGCACTTCCACACCGACAGCGTGCATTTCAGCTCGTATCCGGAGCGCTTTATGGTGGGCGTGTGGGTGGCTCTGGAAGATATTGATTCGGACAATGGGCCGCTCGTTTACTACCCTGGTTCGCACAATCTTCCCCTCTTTACGAACGAGCACATAGGGATCAATCCAGATACTCAGGGCCCGAACCCGTACAGCCACTATCCGGCGTACGAGCGCGCGTGGGAATTGCTTGTCAACACGCTCGGTTTGAAACCGCTCGAGTTCCATGCCAGGAAAGGTCAGGCTTTGATCTGGGCTGCGAACCTGCTTCACGGCGGGGCTGCGCAAAAGGACCTGAAGAGGACTCGGTGGAGCCAAGTTACGCATTACTACTTTGAAGGCTGCTCCTACTACACGCCGCTTGGATCCGAGCCCTTTTTAGGGGCTATCCATTTTAAAAACATAACGGATATCTCGACTGGGAAGCCGGTGCCGAATGCGGTGAATCGCACCGAAGTTGCCGCTTCGCATGTTGAATACGCCACGCCCGCTAAACACAAACTGCGTCCGGTGAGCCTGCCGGCTGACTTCAACCCCGCGGCTTATCTGAATGCCAATCCCGACATAGCCGCCGTTAAGGCGGATCCAAAAAAGCACTACCTGGAGTTCGGATACCGCGAAGGCCGGCCCCTCCGGTAACCTCAATCGCTCTGAGCGCTTCACACCCTTAAGTGACTAGTTCTCGCACTACACTCCGCATCGCCATCGCTATAGCGCTCGCTATCTTCGGGCCGGGTCGCAGTGCGGGACTTGACGCGAATCGAACTCTTACTCAGTACGCGCACCGTATTTGGGGCCAGGAAGAGGGACTCTTCCAGCCGACCATTTACTCCATAGACCAAACCAAAGACGGATTTCTGTGGCTGGGGACGCAGGATAGCTTAATCCGGTTCGATGGCATCCACTTCCGAGAATTTACGAGTGCTAACAACGAGGCCCTTCATCACACGCTGATCCGCGCTCTGACGGAGGACCCTGGTGGAAATCTCTGGGTGGCTTCTATCGGTGCGGGACTGGCTCGGATTACTCCAGGCGGTACGCTTACTCGGTTCACCACCAAGGACGGGCTGCCAAGTGATTCGGTATTTTGCGTTTTATCTACCGCAGATGGAGCCCTCTGGGCTTGCACAAACCAAGGCTTAGCAGAGTTACGCAACGGGCGTTTTCGCGTCTACACGACGGCTGACGGGCTTCCGACAAATCAGATCCGCTCCAGCTGCGAATCGCCAAATGGCACGCGCTGGGTTACGGGCCTCGATTTCGGGCTCATGCGCTGGGATGGAAAGCGGTTCACCCCTTATAACGATCCAGGCCTCTCGCCAAAAGAGAACGTAACAGCTCTCGATTGCGCAAAGGATGGAACGGTGTGGCTCGGCACAGCTACTGGGCTGAAGCACATTACAGCAAACAAGATGAGTTCTCTTACGGTTGCGGATGGGCTGCCGGATAACTCGGTTTCGGCCATAACGGAAAGTCCGGACGGAAGCATCTGGATTGGAACCGACACCGGTGTGAGCCGGTATCGAGCTGGTGAAATGAGCGCCTACCGCACTCGTGACGGGCTTTCTCATAGTCTTGTCCTCTCGCTCTTCGTGGACAGGGAAGGGAGTCTGTGGGCGGGAACCAAGGATGGTCTTGATCAATTTACAGATGGCAAGGTGACACCGTTTACGACCAACGAAGGTCTGCTTAGCAATGATGTCGGGCCTGTGATCGAGGATGCCGCAGGCCGTTTGTGGGTGGGAACGGTCGACCGCGGCCTCAATGTATTCGAAAATCATCGTTGGCAACCCATTACAACTCGGGAGGGACTCACCAACAATTCCATTCTCAGTTTGGAGACGGGGAATCGAGATGAGCTGTGGGTGGGTACCGCGAATGGCTTAAATAAACTCCGGGACGGCAAAGTGATCCGGCGTTATGGCCCTTCCGATGGCCTGTCCGGCAGAGAAGTTCGGGCCATCTTTTTCGACCGGCAAGGAACTCTGTGGGCCGGAACGAATGCCGGCCTGGACCGGCTGAGTGGCGATCAATTTTCTCCTAGCGGTGTGGATGGGCTTTCGTCAAAAAGCATCGTTTCGCTGGCCGGAGGTGGACTCGCATCACTATTCGTCAGTACGGAGGATTCTTTCTTTTTTGCTTCCGAAAAAAATCGCCTGAACAGCTATCCGCTGAGCGTGGTACGGCCGGTCGACGCCTATTACCTGAATAGCCGGCGGCATTCGGTGTGGATGGGTACGCTCGGTTCGGGACTTCTGCGATGGCGCAACGGCTCCGTCAGCCATATCTGGGTGAAGGACGGCCTCTACGACAACCGCATTTACGGAATTGTTGCAGACGGACAAAGAAATCTGTGGATGGCTTCGAGCAAGGGAATTTTCCGGATCGGAGAAGATGAGCTGGAGGATTTTGCGGACGGGAAGGTTCCCTCGATCACGAGCATTCCCTTCAGCACGGGCCAGCTGCGTTTCGAATGTCAGTCGGGTGTGCAGCCCGCCGCTTGCAGAACTCGAGACGGGCGGCTTTGGTTCTCGACGGCCAGCGGCCTGGTGGTTGTCGATCCAAATCACCTGGAAAGCAATCGAATCCAGCCACCCGCGCAGATTACTGCGGTCATCATTAATGGGCAGCGCCGTGATCCTCATGGCGCTTTCGACCTGAAGCCCTGGGAGCACGGAGTCGTAGAAATCCGTTACGCCGGATTGAGCTTCGTGTCTCCTGAGAAGGTAGCGTTTCGCTACATCCTGGACGGGTACGACCGGGTTTGGACTGATGCGGGCACACGGAGGGAAGCATTCTTCACGAACCTGCCTCCTGGTCATTTCTCGTTCCGCGTGCTGGCTCGCAATGCTGACGGTGTTTGGAGCAGCAGGCCGGCTCTTCTTTATCTAACGATTGAGCCACGGCTCTATCAGCAGCCGTGGTTCTTCCCTTTGGCGGCCTTACTTCTGGGAGCAACCATTACGGCGTGGTATCGCGCGCGCGTCCGAAAACTTCAACTCGGGTTCGACCTGGTTCTTGCTGAGCGGACACGAATCGCACGCGAACTCCACGATACGCTGCTCCAGGGGCTCTCGGGCATCACGATGCAGTTGCAGGCTTTGTGGACGAGATTGCCGGTATCGAAAGAAAAGAATCTCCTGGCCGACATTATTGGTGATGCGGGGCGAGCAACACGCGAAGCTCGCCGGTCGCTATGGGGACTGCGAGACAACGGAAGCGAGCCGGTAAGCTTTCGGGCTAAGCTCGAGAAAGTTGCTCGACAGGCAGTCAGTGGAAAGCCGGTTACGTTGGTCTTGCAGTTCGATCCCGTGGATCCTGCGCTGCCTCCCGCGTTGGAATTCGAGATATTGCGCATCGCAGGAGAAGCAATTGCGAATGCTCTGCGCCATTCCCAGGCTCGGCGGTTGGCGGTTGGTTTCCATTCAGGCGCCGGCCATCTCAACGTGATTATTGAGGATGACGGCGTGGGATTTTCGACCAGCGGCAGCATCTCCGCTCGCGGTCATTTTGGCTTGCTTGGCATGCGCGAGCGCGCCGAGGAGATCGAAGCCGATCTTGCCATCACCAGTGAACCAGGGCGGGGAACTCGGATCGCCCTATCCGTGCCGATCCCCGCGTCGCTCGCCGTCGAAAGTAACCCGGGGCTTCCTTTCGAGCATCAACTGTAGTAGGGATAGTATTTGCAATCAGGCCGCCCAATTCGCATTCTGTCTGTTGACGATCACGAACTTGTTCGGAAAGGCATAGCGGCCATTCTGTCGACTGAGCCGGATTTCCAACTGATCGCCGAAGCTAACACGGGACTCGACGCGGCTCGTTTATTTCGCCAGCACGAGCCCGATCTCACGTTGATGGATTTGAGATTGCCCGACCAGAGCGGCATTGAGACGGTACGTCAAATTCGTAGTGTTTATCCGGATGCAAGAGTGATTGCTCTGACCTCCTACGATGGCGACCAGGACATCTATCAGGCTCTCGAAAGCGGATTCCGCGGGTATCTGCTGAAGGAGATGATTCACACCGAAATCATCCGCGCAATTCGCGTTGTTCATTCCGGGAAGCGCTACATTCCTTTCGAAGTCTCACAGCAACTCAGTGGATTTTTTCCGGAAGTCGCCCTGACTCCGCGCGAGGTGGAAGTGCTGACGCTGGTTGCCCGGGGTTTGGGGAATAAGGAAGTCGGCGGCGTTCTCGGAACGGCATCCGGGACCGTAAAGGCTCACGTGCAGAGCATTCTCGGCAAGCTCGGCGCAAAAGATCGTACCCACGCGGTGACGATCGCGTTGCGCCGGGGAATCATTCACCTCCATTCACCGGGCCTGTCTTCTATTCTGAATGGCTAAAGCCGGAGCCACGAACGCAGCACTCCTCCGTTGGGTTCTGCTGCGGGCCATCGGCGTTTGTGCTCTGGCGGTGATGATCGTTTACCTGGTTGACTTCTGTATTCTCCAATTTCGGATCGCCACCCACCGTGACCCATATGCAACTGTACAAGTGAGGCCCTATTATGCGGTGCCGCGAAAGGACCACAAAACCGAGTTCCTGTTCGATGACCCTCAGGACGAGACCTGCGTGAACTCACTCTTCCCGCACCAGGGCGATAGTCCGTGCTGGTATTTGCGACGGAATAAAGAGAAGCGCGTGGATATGTGAACTCATTAGAATTAGGCTATGGCCGGTGAACGCCTGACGGTCGAAGAATATCTGGAACGGGAACGTAAAGCCGAGTTCAAAAGTGAGTACTTTGCCGGTGAAACGTTCGCCATGTCGGGTGCAAGCCGGCGGCACAATCTAATCTCCGGAAACCTATTTGCAAATTTGTGGCAGAGCCTGCGAGGGCGGCCGTGCAACGTTTACTCGTCAGACCTGCGCCTGAGCATCAGCCCAGCCGGGCTCTATACCTATCCAGACGTCGTCGTGACCTGCGGGGACGAACAATTCCACGACGAACAATTCGACACGCTGCTCAATCCCAGAGTCATCATCGAAGTTCTTTCCGAATCGACGAAGGACTACGACCGGGGCCAGAAATTTGAAAGCTACAGAGCCCTGGAATCACTTCAGGAGTACTTGACCGTCGCGCAGGACAGAGTTCACGTGGAGCAATACTCGCGAGGACAAGGCGGCCGGTGGGTGCTGGCGGAATTCAACGATCCGGGCACGATCATTTCACTAAGTTCAATTGAAGTTGAACTTCCGATTTCGAGTATTTACGAAAAGGTGGATCTCTCGGCTACAAAATAGCGGAACGGGGTTCAGGCGCCGGCTGCCATCCTTTTTATTTCTGCGCGTCTCTGCTCCGTTACGACGCGGACCTCTTGTATAGTCACCCTATTCGGGAGCTCCTGTTTGATGACCCTCAGGACGTATGCAATTACCGATGCCTCTGCGATGTCCCGCATGTCCAGGGCCGAGATGCCGTTTGACCCAAGAGGCATCGGATACACGCCGGCCGTCGTCAGATCCACCGAAGCAGGGTCAAGCAAATCTCCTTCTATCCGTCGCAACGCCCGGAGGCAGTTTAGAAGTGCGCTCTTCTTTGCGCACAAGCTGGTGTAGCGTGTTTCGCCTCGTTGCAGGGAGATCTCACAGCGCTCGCCGGCTGGGGGTGATTAGACTGCCAACCACAATTATTTTTGAAGGGCGTTTGTTTAAGCAAGAAGTCTGGAATTAAGCGGTTTGACGTCTGAACTCTTTTGAACCCGTCTTTTCGTTTCAGCAGTTAAGTCGATCTGGCCTATCTGCGCCCGTAATTCAATGATGCGGGCGATGCGAGGCAAATGTGGCGGTGAACAGTTTGACAGGATGGATCTATAGCAGGGCCAGAGCTCTCCGCTTGGTAGTCCTCATTTCGTCCTTGAAACGTCTTCAGCAAGTTTGAGGCAATCAGAAACTGAACTTGAGCGAGACCTGTAATTGGCGCATAGCAACGGAGGTGGAGGTCACTTGACCGAACGAAGCTTGAGGCTGGACTGCTTGACCCCAGTTATTGCCGGGATTGCCCCAATTTGGGTGGTTCAAAAAATTGAACGCATCGATCCGCAACAGTAAGCTCGATCGCTCCACGATTCTGAACTGCTTGATGAGCGAGAAATCCCAGTCATTGTGCTTTGGGTAAGGAATCACGTTTCGCCCCGCATTCCCGAATGTGCCAAATGGCTCAAGGGAAAACGCAGCCACGTTGAACCATTCATTGGGCGTCGGGTTCGAAACGTTTACGTTCTGTCCAGTGGCGTTTAGCCGGTCACGCCCGTTCCCATTTCCCGTGTTCGATTGGTCTGGACCAGGTGTTGGGTATCCGGGCAAGCCACTCTGGAGGGTATAGATGGAGCCTACCTGCCATCCTCCGAGTAGTTCATTCACCACGCCGCCACGGTTTAGAAAGGCTCTGCCTGATCCAAAGGGCAAGTCGTACAGAATCGAACTGATCCAACGATGGCGGAGATCGAAAGCAGATCGTCCGTAGTCGCACATCAAACAACGGCTATTTTGAGGAAAGATCGTATCGCCCTGGCCGCGAATGGCGCTGGCGTCGTCCAGGCTTTTCGAATATGTATACGAACTGATGACTGTCAAGCCGGAAGAGAAGCGCTTTGTGATTTTGACAGAGCCACTGTTGTAATTTGAAACATCGCCGCCTTGCACGGTTTGGATGATGCCGATTTCCGGAAATGGCGAACGCGATGGCACCGAAGTAAGTCCCGGCGTCTTTTCGTTGGCGTCAAACAAAGACCAGAGATGGCGCCCTAGTGTGCCTAAGTAACCGACTTCAACCAACGTAGATCCCGGTAATTGGCGCTGGACATTAAAAGAATATGTGTAGCTGGTTGGGGTTCGAATGTCTTGCAGGATTCCGTAAAGAGTCGGATTGTTGATAATGATCTGCGCCCCCGGCGTCACAAAGTTGGTCCACGTCATACTCGGTATCCGCGAATCGACGTTGTTGTTCACATTGTTTTGGCGGCCGCCTAGCGCTCGCGCCAGATCGAACTTAGAGTTGTTACTGTCTTGCGAATAGAAGATGCCAGCTCCCACTCGGAACACCCAATTGGGACTCGGATTCCAGGCGATACCGAGACGCGGCGCAAAGTTCAGATAGTCGGTGTTGTACATCTTCGATCCGAGGCGGCCATCCCGCGCAACCTGGACATTGGGGAAGTAGAAAGGAAGTCCCTGGTAGTAGTCGCCCGTTCCAACGCGGACGTCGGTCGGGTGGAGCGCAAAGTTTGTCTGTATGGCCGAATTGACGACTGTTGAGAAGTAGGGGAGCTGAACGTTGGTTTCGCCGCCGGTCTTGCTTACATCCGCCAGTGGCGGAGTTAATTCGTAACGCAGTCCCATGGTGATCGTCAATTTTTGAGTAGCGCGCCAGGTATCGTCGATGTAATAGGCTTGGCTGGTTCCGCGCATCTGTTCAAAGGCGAGTCCGTAAGCAGCATCGACTTCGGTGGGAGATCCCAACATAAATCCGGCAAACCCGAATCCCGAACCGGTGACCGCGGGATTCGCGGTAGAACTAGCGCCCCAATTGAAAGCACCGCGGGGAAACTCATTTCCTAGCTGGTTATAGCGATCGCGCCGAACTTCACCGCCAAAACGAAAAGAGTGTTGTCCTCGAATGAAGGAAACGTTATCAATGAATTGTCCGATTCCATCCTGCAGAATGTAGGGGCCATTCGTATCATCGCCGAAGCCGCTGATCGCACCGATATTGCGCATCTGGGGAATACCCCAAACACCGCAGTTGCTCGTGTTAAGTCCGGGGAGACCCAACGACGCGACCACGTTGTTCTTGCACGCAAGCAGCGGCGTCAGAGCGTTGTAGAACTTATTCACGCCAAAACGGGCCTCGTTGACGAGGGTGGGTGAAAAGGTTCGCGTATTGGAAATCAACGTCTGGTAGGCGTGCGTGGCAATTCCTGCGCCGGCACCAGCGAGCGTGGGAGCGCTCAAGCTTTCGTCCGTCCAGCTATACCGCCCAAACCATGTGGACTTGGCACTTTCGGCCCAGTCGACGCGCGTAGTGAATTGGTTCTTGTCGGTTGGCGTGCCGACTGTGTTGAGGAAATTGTTCGTGTATCCACTGGTCGGCTGATTAGGGAGCGGCTCGAATTGCAGCATCTTCAAAGAGTTGGGGGACAGCAACGAGGCCGGAATGATGTTTCCTTGGATCGGCTGTACTCCCGCTACCGTAACTGTTCCGTTTGGGCCGTTTACCAAGGTACGCCCGTTGGGGTAATAAAGCTGGATGCCTTGTGGCAGCAACGCCGAGAAATCGCCTCCTCGCATGGCGGTTGTAGCAACGTTGTAGAGAGTGTTAGTTTGTTGCCGTACGTTATAGCCTTCGTAATTCACCATGAAAAAGAGCTTGTCTTTGGCGTTAAAGACCTTGGGGATGGAGAGTGGCCCGCCTAATACGAAGCCATACTGATTCCATTTGAATGGGGACACGGTTGTCGGCTTGGACGTGAATGCATAGGGGAGAGCGTCCATTTTATAGTTTCGAAGGAATTCATAGAGCGAACCGTAATACTCGTTTGTGCCCGGCCTGGTGTTCACGTTCACTTGGGACGCTTCTCGCCCGAACTCGGCCGGATAAACTCCGGTCTGCACACGAAATTCCTGGATGGCGTCTATCGAAGGCTGAAAGATGTAGAGATTAAAATTGACATCGGTGTTTTCGATTCCATCGAGAGTGTAGTGGTTAAAGGATGCGCGTTGGCCACCCACAGCAATGTCGTTATCGCTGGCGCGCGTTCCACCTTGCCGACCGGATGCTTGCTGAGCGGAAGAAAATCCGGTTGTGACGTTGTTGCTCAGCGTGACGAGCTGGAGGTAATCGCGACCGTTCAGCGGCATGTCGACGACGCGCCGCTGGTCAATGGTTGTACCCAAAGTGACATTGTCCGTACTCAATTGCTCGGCCGATGCACTCACAGTGACTTTTTCGCTGATCTGACCAAGCTGAAGCATAAAGTCGGCGCGTACCGTCTGCGTAACTTCTAGCGTAAGACCCTGCCGCGTTTCGGTCTTGAAGCCCTGCAACGAAGCTTGAACGTTGTAGTTTCCAGGAATCAGGGCGGGAAATGAGAAGGCGCCATCACTATTTGTTTCCGACGTTCGGGCGACGTTTGTAGCCGTGTTGGTCGCCGTAACAGAGGCATGGGCGACAACAGCACCTGATGCGTCTTTTACTTGCCCCTCAATCGTTCCAAACGTCTGGGAGCTCAGGTGAAGAGTCGAGCACAAAAAGGCAGCGGCGATGATGGCTCGTCGGGCGCAGCCTAAGGCAGGCTTGCGACTTAGAGTCAACTGCACGACCGCGTCCCGGCGGAGCGTGCAATTCCGGTTCATAGTAGTGTCCCTTCAGCGAGTTGCGGAAAGCTTATCACGTGGGCCATATCGAAAACAAGAGGAGTGCATCGGTTTAGCGATTTACTGCCACAGCCCGAGTACGCGAAAAAGTCTTTTTTGAACTCCTCTCCGGCCGGACTGTTGGAGCGTTTTTCTGACATATAGACTTGTTCGTCGTTCCATACGGAGTAGGCCCGTACTTACAGGACTGAAGTATTAAGTCTCCGGAATTCGAAGGAAAGACTGGACGGCAACTTCAAGATATAATTTCGAGGACGGTTCTAAGATCGAGGGAGTTAACATGACAAATCCAAGCCGTAGAGATCTTTTGAAGCATGCGCGTTACTTGACGGCGACGCCTTTGGTCGGCACTGCCATGGCTTCTTCCGCGTACCAAGCGAGAATTTTGCCGAAACTGAAAGGTTCAGCAAATCCATCGTTATCCCAACCCACGAATTTGCCGGCCCAAACGGCGCGGCATTTATCGAAGAGCGCATCGATTTCCCGGAGGCTTGGGACGTGCATGTGCAAGATATGGCGGGCCACAACCTTTCTCCATTAAGCCTTGATCAGATCGCTTCGCAATGCAGCACGCCGATTGGCACGAAGTCCTTACGTGAATTGGCTGAAGGTAAAAAGACGGTAGCGATCACCTTCGACGACCTGACACGGACGACGCCGTCCTTCACGGTGACACCATGGTTAGTAGCGGAATTGGCAAAGGCTGGAATCAAGAACGAGAACATTCTCTTCATCGGTTCGTTCGGAACACACCGCCCTATGACCCAGGCCGAAGTGGCGCGCAAGCTTGGAGTCCAAGTAGCGGAAAACTACGCCTGGCTCAATCACGACGTCGTGGACAACGTGAAGGAAATTGGCACGACTACCCGGGAAAATAAGGTTCTCATCAATCAGACATTCCTGGCGGCCGATATGAAGATCTGTATCAGCGGCATTAAAGTTCACTACGATGCCGGATACGGGGGCGGCGCGAAGGCTGTTCTGCCAGGGGTAGCGCATTTGTCCACGGTGGAATACAACCATACCAAGATCTTGACAAAGGTCAACACGACAGGTCCGGTCAAGGTATTCAAGAATGATATGCGACTGGATATGATCGAAGCGGCCCGGATGGCTAAAGTCGATTACACGCTGCAAATCATGTATAGCGATCGTCTCAGGCCAACGCACATATGGGCAGGTGACATTGTTGACGCCCATCACGCCGGTGTTCGAGTAGCAGCTAAAACATATTGCACGCCCACGATCAAGAATGCCGATATCGTCGTGGCGAACGCATATCCCCAGAACTCTCAGGCGTATCACGGCGCGACATGGATCGACCACTCCGTCCGGGACGGCGGCACGGGGGTCCTGATAGTGCAACATCCGCTTGGGATTGATCCAGTCCACTACCTGAATAACCGCCTATCGGGCCTCCATGGAGCGAGCCAGTTCGACTTAACAGATCGGCGTTTGGCAGGAAGACGCAGCGCAAATGCGAACGACAAAAAGACAAATATGATCGTCTATTCGCAGTATCTAACGCGAAATATGAGGAACAATTTCAAAACGGGAACGTTCTTCTGCGACAAGTGGGAAGACGTCATCGCAAAATTGAGGGAACTGCATCCAGGCGATTCGAACCAAGTGGCTGTGTACCCGTACGCCGGTATGCAACACCAAGAAATCGAGCTTGATGGCTAGGACGGCACGATCATCTCGTTTTCGCCCGAAGTCAGCTGGCTCGGCGACCCACCCGTAATCAGCGCAACTTTACCGTTCAAAGAAGCTTCAATCGTCTGCAAGTAAGCTTTTTCTCCGACTGGTCCGCCGAGCGTCGGAAGACAATGAGCGTGAGAATGCCTCAGACGAGGCAGCAAAAGGAAAGCATCAAGAGTGCAGCCGTCATGCTGTGCATCGAGATTCCCGGGATTGCCGATGCAGCAAAGCCAGCGGAACAGACGATGCTCGTGAGGCGATATGCCACCGCCGCTCTCCTGTTTTAGCGGAGTGATGCCCGACCGCATCGTTACCGCCGCTCATGAAAGCCATTAGAAACAGGCTATGGCCACTGTTCCCGGTGAACGCCTGACAGTCGAAGAATATTTGGAACGGGAACGTAAGGCCGAGTTCAAAAGCGAGTACTTTGCCGGTGAAACGTTCGCCATGTCGGGTGCTAGCCGGCGGCATGTGTTGGTTGCAACAAACATCAGCAGTGATTTGCGGCAGTCACTTAGATCGCGTCTATGTAAGGTGTATGCTGCGAACCTGCGCGTGGCGGTGAGCCCGACTGGACTCTATACCTATCCGGACGTCGTCGTGACCTGCGGGGACGAACAATTCCACGACGAGCAGTTCGACACGCTGCTCAATCCCAGATTCATCATCGAAGTTCTTTCCGAATCGACGAAGGACTACGACCGCGGCCAGAAATTCGAAAGCTACAGAGCCCTGGAATCACTCCAGGAGTATTTGACCGTCGCGCAGGACAGAGTTCACGTGGGAGCAATACTCCCGACGACAAGGCGGCCGATGGGTGCTGGCGGAATTCAACGATCCGGGCACGATCATTTCACTCAGTTCAATTGAAGTTGAACTTCCGATTTCGAGTATTTACGAAAAGGTGGATCTCTGGCTACAAAATAGCGGGCGGGGTTCAGGCGCCGGCTGCGGCTTCCTGTGGAACGCCCGCTTCCTTCTTCTTCTTCAGGAACGGCATCATGGCCCGCAATTCTGCTCCGACTTTTTCGATTGGCTGATCCTTAGCGTCCTCGCGCATCTCCAGAAATTGCTTGCGGCCGGTTCGATTCTCATCGAGCCACTTGCGGGCGAACTCACCGGATTGAATCTCGCCTAAGATCCTTTTCATCTCTGCGCGTGTCTGCTCGTTGACGATGCGAGGCCCTCTCGTGTAGTCACCGTATTCGGCAGTGTCGGAGATGGAATACCGCATGTAGCCGAGGCCGCCTTCATAGATCAAGTCGACAATCAGCTTGAGCTCATGAAGGCATTCGAAATACGCGATCTCCGGCGCATAACCCGCATTCGTCAAGGTCTCGAAGCCAGCGCGGATCAATTCACTGACGCCTCCGCAGAGCACGGCCTGTTCCCCGAACAAATCGCTCTCGGTCTCTTCCTTGAACGTAGTTTCAATTACGCCCGCCTTCAGGCAGCCCAGGGCAAATGCGTACGAAAGCGCATTCTCGAGTGCCTTGCCGGATGCATCCTGCGCGACCGCGACGAGCGCCGGCACGCCGACACCTTCGAGAAACAGTTCCCTCACACGATGCCCCGGAGCTTTGGGAGCGATCATGGAAACGTCGATGTCGGCTGGGGGCTGGATCTCATTGAAATGGATGTTGAACCCGTGAGCGAACATCAGCGTTTTGCCCTTGCTCAATTGAGGCGCGATTTCGCTGCGGTACACCTCGCCTTGCAAGTGATCGGGTAGGAGGACCATGATCACGTCGGCCTTCTTGGCTGCCTCCGCTACATCGGAAACCCTTAACCCTGCCGCTTCGGCCTTCTCTTTACTCTTGCTTCCATCGTGTAGACCGACAATCACGTTCAGCCCGGAATCTCTCAGGTTCAGTGCGTGCGCGTGTCCCTGACTTCCGTACCCGATGATCGCAATTGTCTTGTTATGGAGCGGGGCCAGACTCCCGTCACCTTCATAGAAACGCTTCGGCATTACCATCCTTGATCGATTTTGTGGCAGTTACTCCGCCTCTTGCAATTCGTACGCCTCTTCCGGCGCGGCTCCACGCGGCACGGGCGGTGACAGACGAAGTTTCCGGTTGTCAAGCGACATAGAAATCACGCCCGATCGGGTGACTTCTATATCGCCGTAGCTGCTCATCACATCAATGAATTCGTCCAGCTTTTCCGTGTCCCCAGTTGCTTCGAGTGCGAATCCTTCTGTGGTTGAGTCCACGACGCGAGCGTGGAAGATTTCGGCTTCTTTGAGTACCGAGGTGCGGTTCTGCTGGTTCGTTCGTACGCGGACGAGCACGAGTTCGCGGCGGACTGCCGGTCCGTCCGTCACATCAGTTGCCTGCAACACGTTGATCAGCTTATTCATCTGCTTGATGACTTGGGCGCGAATGTTCGGCTCCACATCTACAGTGATCGTCATGCGCGACAAGGTTGGGTCAAGCGTTCTTGCGACCGTGAGACTTTCGATGTTATACCCGCGCTGGCTTAGCAGCCCAGTCACGCGCATCAACGCGCCGGGCTTATTCTCCATCAAGAGCGAAATAATCTGTTGCATTGCTCTCTCTTAAGCTTCGACCGGTTGAGGCGGCCGCAGCACCATTTCGTTGATCGCCCCGCCCGCGGGCACCATCGGGAAAACATTCTCGAAGGGAGACACTTTCACATTGAGCAGATAGGGACCTGGCTCCGCGACCGCCTCTGCCAAGGCATTTGGCATTTCGCGCACGGTATTGACTGTGCGGCCTTTGAATCCGTAAGCTCCTGCCAGCTTCTCGACATCCGGAAACGAGGTCAGTTCCACCTGGCTGAGCCGGTTGTTATAAAAAAGCTCTTGCCACTGCCTCACCATTCCGAGATGGCCATTGTTCATGACGACGATCTTTACCGGTAAAGCGTGATTGGCGATGGTGGCCAACTCCGGAATCGACATCTGGAACCCGCCGTCGCCAACTACTGCAAAGACCAGCTTGTCGGGGCGGGCAAACTGCGCTCCGATTGCGGCCGGTAAGCCGAAACCCATCGATCCCAATCCGCCCGAGTTGATCCAAAGCCGAGGCTGATCGAACCGGATCAGCTGTGCGCACCACATCTGATGCTGCCCCACATCGCTGACAACAATTGCCTGGCCGCCCGACAGCCGGTCAACTTCTGCCATCAGATGCTGCGGCTTGATTTCGTTTTCCGATCTGGATGCTTCGAAAGGATGCTCTTCTTTCCAATCTGAGATCTGTCTCCGCCAATTCTCGCGCGCGACTGCGTTCTTGGCTTCGAGTGAAGGCGCAAGATCCCGAAGACTGCTCGTCAACTTGGGCAACACGCGCTTGACGTCTCCTACAATCGGGAGATCCGCATAACGATTTTTTCCGATTTCTGCCGGATCGATATCGACGTGAATCACCCGGGCGTGTGGAGCAAATGCCGATAGGCGCCCCGTAACCCGATCATCGAACCGTACGCCCAAGGCAACCAGCAGATCCGAATTCGTCATGCCCATGTTCGCCGCATAACTGCCGTGCATCCCCGGCATGCTGATGAAATTCGGGTGGTCGGATGGCAATGCACCGAGGCCCATCAGCGTACATACCGCCGGGGCGTTCAGGGTTTCCACCAATTCGCGCAGCTGATCGCTCGCGTTGGCAGCGATAATGCCGCCGCCGGCGTAAACAAACGGACGCTCAGCCTCCCACATCATCTGCGCTGCCCGGCGAATCTGGCCGCTGTGCCCTTCGCTGAAAACGCGGTAGCCGGGGAGATGAATCTCGGTGACTGGCGCGTAGTGCGCCTGGCCCTGGAAAACGTCTTTGGTTACGTCCACCAAAACGGGTCCGGGACGGCCGGAGGATGCGATGTAAAAGGCCTCATGAATGACTTGCGGCAGCTCGGCTATGTTCTTTACGAGAAAGTTATGCTTTGTTGCCGAACGAGTGATTCCAAACGTGTCAGCTTCCTGAAAAGCATCACTCCCCATCAGCTTGGTAGATACCTGGCCGGTAATCGCCACCAGCGGGATGGAGTCCATCATCGCGTCAACGAGTCCGGTCACCAGGTTCGTGGCGCCGGGGCCCGAGGTGGCGCAACAAACGCCTACTTTGCCGGTGGCGCGTGCAAATCCTTGCGCAGCAAACGCCGCGTTTTGCTC
Source organism: uncultured Acidobacteriaceae bacterium (assembly GCA_963771495.1). Classification (GTDB taxonomy): domain Bacteria; phylum Acidobacteriota; class Terriglobia; order Bryobacterales; family Bryobacteraceae; genus Bog-105. Next base: position 275,900 of record CAVYTR010000001.1, read on the forward strand.
ATGCCGTACCAGGACATGCCGAATCTGGTGATCGTAAAGAGCATCATAGAGCGGCAGCGTTACACCGCCGGGATAACCAAACAGGCACTCCACGCCTTCGCGAGTCAAACAGTTGAGCAGTATCTTGGCGCCGGAGAGGAGTTGAGAAGACATGATGATCTGACTAATTCTGGTTTGCAATCAAGGGGCTACTTGCACGTGTGGTCACGGCCAGCAGCCCGGAAAGAGCGACAGAGGACGCTAGTTCCCGGTCAGGTTCTCAGCACCCTCTGTATGAGTCCCAAATTAGCTTAGAAGGAATGTTTATGCAAGAGAATAAAAATATAAGAAATGCTTATGCAACGTACACTTCAGGTAAACTGGCTTCACGCGGAGATCCGGGTTATCCGAATGGGTCCGGGGAACGTCAAAGGGAAGCAGGCGAGATCTAAATGATTAACGGAAAGCGAATCGCGGTAGTGATGCCGGCTTACAACGCCGAAAGAACACTGCAGCAAACGGTTTCTGAGATTCCGGATTCCGTGGACGTCAAGATACTCGTTGACGATTCCAGCAAAGACCATACTGCGGCGCTTGCGGCAAGTCTCGGCGTCCTGACTTTCGTCCATGACCGGAACTACGGCTACGGCCGAAACCAGCAAACCTGTTACCGGGAGGCGCTGGCCGCCGGCGCGGATATCGTCGTGATGGTGCATCCCGATTACCAGTACACGCCGCTCCTGATAGCGCCCATGGCGAGCATGATTGCGTACAACGTGTACGACGTGGTGCTCGGCTCCCGCATTGTCGGAGGCGGGGCTCGAAAAGGCGGCATGCCGCTTTATAAGTACGTCTTTAACCGCGTCCTCACGGCTTTCCAAAACCTCTTCCTCGGAGTCAAACTCTCGGAGTACCACACTGGCTTCCGTGCCTTTGACCGCCGTGTCCTGGAAACCTTGCCGCTCGCCCAAAACTCAGACGACTTCGTTTTCGACAACGAAATGCTGGCGCAAGCAGTGATGTTCGGGTTCCGGATCGGGGAGGTCTCCTGCCCGACCAAATACTTTGCGGAAGCCTCGTCGATCAGTTTCCGGCGCAGTGTTCGGTACGGTTTGGGTGTTATCGCAACCACGTTGAAATTTGTCGGTCACAAGCTCAAACTCTACCGGAGTCCGCTATTCGAGCGACCGAGAGAAGGCCAAAAGCAGCGGTACTACAGCAGAATCGCGCCTCGCGCTATCGGGCCAAGATAATCAGACGCCTACTCTACCTTTCCTATAGACATAGGCATGTTAAGGTGAGCGTATGGCTCAGTATGCACACCCGGAGGCGCTGGTCGAAACGGAATGGCTCGCAGCACACTTGTCGGATCAGCTGCGGATTGTAGAGGTTGATGTAGACACGTCTGCGTATGATCTCGGTCACATCCCAGGGGCAATTGCATGGGCCTGGAACACGCAGCTGTGCGACACAGTCCGCCGGGATATTCTGCCCAGGGATCAATTTGAAGCGCTGCTATCGACTTCCGGCATAACGCGCGAAATGCCGATCATTCTCTATGGCGATAACAACAATTGGTTTGCCGCCTGGGCTTTTTGGCAATTGAAGATCTACGGTCACGCAGATGTACGTTTTCTGAACGGCGGTCGCACAAAGTGGGTGGCCGAAGGGCGCGAGCTGACCACCGAGGTGCCTTCCTACACGGCGACGCAGTACGAAGGCGGCCAGCCGGACCTCTCACTCCGAGCATTTCTGCCGCAGGTGCAGGAAGCGGTCAAGAACAAATCAGCGGTGTTGATCGATGTTCGCAGCCCACAGGAGTTCACCGGAGAGATTCTGGCGCCGCCCGGTCTCCCCGAAACGTGTCAAAGGGGCGGCCACATACCGGGGGCGCGGAATGTGCCGTGGGGTAAAGCCTGTAAGGAAGATGGAACTTTCAAGTCGTTCGAAGACCTTACGGCTCTATATCGAGCCGAGGGCGTGGACAATTCGCGTTCTACGATCGCGTACTGCCGGATCGGAGAAAGGTCAAGCCACACCTGGTTCGTTTTGAAATATCTGCTCGGAATACCAGATGTGATTAATTACGACGGCTCGTGGACGGAGTGGGGCAACTTGGTTGGTGTTCCTGTGGAGCGCGGCGCTGCAAAAGCGGTTGGAGCATAAGATGACCACATTAGCCCAGGGCTTCAGGCAGCGGGAGATGGAAGTGAATGGATGGCCGGTCAGGCTGACAACTTACCGGGCAGGAGAGAAATACATCTGCCAAGCCGACAATGTTTCTCCCGGTGCTTGCCTGGCCCGCTTCAGTGCAGAAACGCCAGCGGAAGCCGAAGCGCAGGCCTTGTCAAAAGCAACACACCTTCTCGGCAAGACAAGACGACGGGAAGTTTAACGGGCTATTTGCAATCGAACTGGAACGTACTCAGAACCCGCGTGAAGACGGGATCGAATCGGGCAGCTTGTTCGGCCCGGCATTCGAGTTCGATCCGGTAAAGCGTGTTGCCTCGGCGTGTAAGGACGATCTCTTCGAACCAGTTCGAACGGTCAAATGGGTCGGTGTAGCGATCTTTCACTTCGAGAGCGGCTGTTCCCAGCAACTCGGTTTCACGGCGTTCGAGAACCTCCATGTTCTTCACCCGGACGAAGCGTTTCAATCCGCTGAGGTGTGCCTCCAGATCCTCCCCTAGAGCAAAAGAAGCAGGGACAAGACCATCCTGACCGTTTGCAAATGCACTGACGTCTATCTCGCCGTAAGGTCGTGAATGCTTCTTAGCCCCTGTAGCAAACAGCAGCCCGGATCCCTCGTAGACCTCTCCTCTGAGCCACTTGGAGGGGTAATCGACACAGAAATTACCGCCGGGACTGCGAAAGCGCTTCCAGGACGCGTCCTGCCGGGGAACAGAACCTGAGTAAACTAACGCCGAAGTGAGACATACAGTGAGCGCAAGCCGGCCTGCGAGCTGTTCATAGCTGTTCCGAGCCATTCTGGACAGAATTACACCATTTTGGTTAGTTTTGCAAAGGAAAACTTGATCGGTCTTTTCCTGCAGGATTTTAAGAGAGAGGTACTGGGTCTCTCGTTGACTCTGTGATTGCAAGGAGAGGCATTCACGTGGAAGAACGGCGAAAACAGGTACTGGCAACGCTGGCGCAGATGGATAAACAGTTCGGCAAGGGCTCGGTGCTCATGCTGGGCTCGCGGGCGGCGCTTCCGGTCGAGGTCATCTCGACTGGTTCGATTGCCGTAGACAATGCTCTTGGGGCCGGCGGGTTTCCGCGTGGACGCGTCATTGAGGTCTTTGGCCCGGAGTCGTCGGGAAAGACCACACTTGCACTGCATGTGATTGCGGAAATTCAAAAATCCGGTGGGGTGGCCGCGTTCATCGATGCCGAGCATGCCCTTGACCCGACCTACGCGACGAAGTTGGGCGTCGACACCGAGAACCTGATCGTTTCCCAGCCAGACTACGGGGAACAGGCGCTTGAAATCGCTCAAGCCTTAGTGAACTCCCAGGCGATTGACGTAATTGTCGTCGACTCCGTGGCAGCGCTGACGCCCAAAGCAGAGATCGAGGGCGAAATGGGCGACAGCCATATGGGATTGCAGGCGCGCATGATGTCGCAGGCGCTGCGTAAACTGACTGCATCGGTTTCGCGAGCGAACACTTGCCTGATTTTTATCAATCAGCTTCGGGAGAAAATCGGCGTGATGTTCGGCAACCCCGAGACGACTACCGGTGGGCGGGCGCTGAAATTTTACGCTTCGGTGCGGGTGGAGGTTCGCCGTACCACCGCTCTCAAGGAAGGCGAAGCGGTAGTCGGAAACCGGACAAAAATCAAAATCGTAAAGAACAAAATTGCCGCGCCGTTTCGGGAAGCCGAGGTGGACGTCCTCTATGGTAAGGGCATCTCACGTGAAGGCGATATTCTTGACCTTGGCGTTCAACAGGCGCTGATCGAGAAAAGCGGATCCTGGTATAGCTTCAAAGGTGAGCGGATCGGGCAAGGTCGAGAAAATGCCCGGCAGACCTTGATCGACAAGCCTGAATTTTCGAAAATCATCGAGACTGCGTTGCGAGAAGTCCTGAGCTTAAACGGCGGAAGCCGCAAATCGGCCGACTTCGAACTGACGACGGCTGGTGAGGGGCGAAGGGTCGCTTCTTAAGATCAATCGCCGAAGATCGTTCCGCGGCCGAGTAGCCAGTGGGGGTCGAGCTGACGCTTTACCTCCCGCATGGCTCCAATTTCTTCCTCTGAATACATAAGCTTCAGCAGATTTGCCTTGTGCTTACCGACGCCATGTTCGGCGGCGACAGTACCTCCTAAAGACACAACAAAACGCGCGAAATCTTCCATCAGTTCTTCTGCCCGCTCATTGCCTTCTGAGCTGTCCGGCATTAGATTCACGTGAACGTTCGCGTCTCCGATGTGTCCGAAGATTGTGTACTGATTGGGGAACACGGATTCGCAACGTGCTCTGTAAAAGTTGTAAAGGTCGCGGTTGCGGCCGAGGGGAACAGCGAAATCCGTGCTGAACTTTCGGCAGTTTCCGCGCCGGGCGCGATCTACGATCATAGCCGGAAGCGCATGGCGAAATGCGCGAAACCGTTCGCGGTCGGCGGGGCGAAACCCAAACCAGGAATCTTCCAGGGCAAATTGTGAACTGAGCCGGTCAGCCCAAATTTCGACCTCCGGATCATCTTCAGATAAAAGATCTTGTTCGACCAGCAAGGCAGCGCGCGCAGCGGACGACATTTCGGGGTAGCGCGGCCGCAAGAGCTCAAGCGCACGTGCGTCCATGAATTCAAGGAGGCGCAACCCCGGAATGGGGCGCCACTCCTCGACTGCATCCAGCGCTTGATCCTCGGAGGGGAAAAAGACGACACCGCTCAGAATCGCAGGCGGCTCAGGCAACAGCGCGAGTTCCGCTTCCGTAACGATGCCCAGCGTGCCCTCGCTTCCCGCGATGAGGTCGACCCATTCGAGGTTTGGCTGAAGATAATACCCAGCCGAGTTCTTCGTGGTTGCCGGTTGGTGGACAGTCTCGTATGGAAAATCGACACGTTCACCGCGCTTGATCTCGCGTGTCGTGCCATCCATTCGGGTGAGTTGCAGTGAAAGAATATGGCGGCGTACAGATCCGAAGCGGAAACTGCGCGCCCCTCCGGCATTTGTGCTGATCACCCCGCCCACGGAAGCCGAAATTTCGGTGGGATTCGGCCCGAGAAACTGCTTTGTTTTCGCGGCTTCCACCTGCAGGTCCGCAAGCACGACGCCCGCACCGCACCGAGCCCGACCTTCGCTAACGCCAATTTTCCGGAAGCGCTCAAGAGATACAATCGAACCTCCGTGCGGTACCCGTGCTCCGGTAAGTCCCGTTCCGGCTCCTGCAATCGTCACCGGCTGCCGGTCTCGCGTGCAAGCAGCTACAAATGCTTGCAGTTCTTCGAGATTCTCAGGAACTACAACTTGTTCGGCCGTGCCACGGTATCCGGAGGAATCTTCAAGGTACGGAGTGATGTCGACAGTTGACGTCCGCATGCCTCTATTACGATACCGAGGTTTGAGCCCGGCGCGGATCACTTCCGGCTTAGTTCGACGCCCTTTGTGGACACATAATACTTGGCCAGCATATTGGGAGCTTCCCAGGCTGGTATCGAACCCGGAGATCGCAGGTACTCGAAAAACTGCTTCGTTACCTGCGCGAAGTGTGCCTCGTGGCCGACCCGGAAGCGCTCAGGGATGAGGATTCGCGCGGCTTCATCGGATTTGAATACATCCAGGCCAGGCCAGCGGGTCTGCAACCGCTGCACCTCGCTGGCAAGGGCGTCGAACACGAAGTCGCGGACCCCGGGATGATCAGGGACAACGTAAACTTCCGGCCGGTGACTTTCGGGCGCACCTTGACGGATTTCTATGCTGGATTGAGTACCTCGGAAACACGCTTCATAAAGATCGCCGCGGCCTGGTTCCGCCTGCCAATCCCAGGAAATTTCAATCTGAACGTGAACTCCACGCAACAAATAGCGAACGGAGTTGTTGCAGAAGTATTGAAGATCGGCTTCGAGTCTGTCGTGGCCTGTCACATCCGCGAACTGCGCAGGCGTAAGGGTGAGCGGCCACCTTGAAGCGTGCAGCAATTCAATGTCTTTCCGGTAGTCGATCGCCTCGTCGGCGAAGCCAGTCCATTGGATCAGGTCGACCACGTGCGTTCCTACATCAGCCAGACCTTCGCCGTACTCGCCGATGTCGAAAAACCAGACAGGCCGGCGCAAAGGTAAGCCGGAAACGATCTTCATAATGTAGTGCACGCTGCGGGCGAAGATAGCGGGCTCGTGTTCCGTGCCTTGTTTCAGTTCGCCGAATAAATGCGGCGTGCTGACCAGTTCCCGCTGTACCTCGGATGTGACTTCGTGACGCTCCGTCATGATGTCGTAGGCAACCAGACCATTCTTCCCAGCGCTTTCCAAAGCGCTTTCCAGTCTGCCGAGATCAGCGGATGAGATGATCCACGGCTTATCGGCTAATACGTGGAACCCCGCCGATACGGCAGCCGAGATCCGGTCGATTTTCGGGCGGTTCTTTCCGGCAAGTACCAGAACGTTGCCGGACTCATGCGACAGCATCTCCTCCAGCGGATCCCCGCCGGTATGAATTTCGAGCTGCCACGAAGTGGGATTGTCAGGCCTGTTGTTGAAGAGCGAAACGCGTCCAAGATAATCGAGAAGCTCCGGTGCAAGCGGTGCGTAAACCGAGACGTGCCGGTCGACTTCGGGATACATTTGCTTCTGAATGAGCGAAGCGTGGAAATGTCCGGGATCAAGGATTACCAAACGCGGTTTTGCTGCATCCGAAGAAGAATTCATGTTGCGGCTCGATACTGATCGCGATGTTACAACGCGCCTGGCGAGCCTCGAGACCAATTACGCGAGAATGAGGTTATGGTGCGATTCTCTCAAAGATTTGCTCGCATGAAACCTCGGTTTGCCTTCCTGCTGCTGATCACTTTTGGAGTTGCAGCCGCCGCACCATTGGCTCCTCATGTGCGCAATTTCGATCGGGTGGACGATCGCGTTTTCCGTAGCGGCGAGCCGAGCGTTATCGGCCTGAGCGAGATCGGGGCTGCAGGGATAAAAACCGTCCTCGATCTCCGGGAATCGAGCGGTGCAACTCAGTTCGAGAAGGAACAGGTAGAGAAATTGCACATGAAGTACATCAATGTGCCCTTCGGACAGTTCTCGGCGCCGACACAAGCTCAAATGGAGCAGGTATTAAGGCTACTGTTGACTGAGAATGGCCCGATTCTGGTTCATTGCCGCCGAGGAAAAGATCGAACCGGGACGGTGGTGGCCTGCTACCGGATTCAGCACGACGGATGGAATAACGAACGTGCTTTTCAAGAGGCCAAGCAGCATGGGTTAAGCATTGCCGAAAGGGGCATGCGGGCCTACATTCTCCATTTCTCACCGTTATCGCTGTCGGTTCTTCATTCATCGGCAGCACTGAACAAGCCATAACAATACTGATGCGATTGAAAATCGTCCAGGCGGGTGAACCTGTCTTGCGTGAAAAAGCGAAACCCCTGAGCAAGGCGGAAATCACCAGCCGGGAGATTCAGGAGCTCATCGACTGGATGCGCGAGACGATGCACGATGCTCCGGGCGTGGGCCTGGCGGCGCCGCAAGTGGGAATCGGTTTGCAGCTTGCGGTGATCGAAGACAAACCCGAGTACACGCGCGACGTGAAGCCTGAACTGTTGAAGGAGCGGGCACGGAAGCCGGTTGCATTTCACGCGATCATCAATCCCGAAATTGCGCTTGACGGTCCGGAAGACGTTGTATTCTTCGAGGGCTGTTTAAGCCTGAACGGATTTACGGCGGTGGTGCCGCGCGCATTAAAAGTGAATGTGCGGTGCCTAGACCACCGGGGCGAACCGCGCGAAATTCGGGCATCTGGCTGGTATGCGCGCATTCTGCAGCATGAGATCGATCACCTGCAAGGCACGCTCTACATCGATCGCATGAAGCCGCGTACCTTCATGCCGCTCGAGAATTACAACCGGTTCTGGAAGGATAAGCGGGTGGATGCGTGGGGTTGAGGAGCTGTGTTAGGGGTAATACAATGTTGGTCATGTCGATCACAATCAGCTTGCGGACGGAAGAGAAGACGGTGGAAGAAATCGACAGAGTGGCCGAAGCGCTCGATCGAAATCGCAATTGGGTGATCAACGATGCGCTTGCCTCGTATCTGGAAACACAGCGCTGGCAAGTCGACGAGATCAAGCAGGGCATTGCGGACACCGAAGCCGGGCGCACGTACTCGACAAAAGAATTGTTGGAGCGCATTGATTGTCTTGAAAAGGAGCATGCGTCAGCGCGCCGGAAAGCAAAGTGATCCGGTGGAGCGAGAAGGCTTCGATCCATCTTGAAGCGGTCTGGGTTCACATTGCGAGCGATAGTCCCGAGGCAGCAACGGCTGCCGTCAGGCGCATCGTGCAAATTGTCGAGCGGCAGCTACAGCAGTTCCCTAATTCGGGGCGGGTGGGACGTGTCCCGGGCACTCGCGAGTTAGCTCTTCCACCCTACCTGGTTGTTTATCGAGTGGGAGCCGAGGCGGTGACTGTCGAAGCTGTGCTTCACGGCAGCCAGCGGTACCCCTAAAGCTCAGCCTGGGCACTCACTTTGCGTATCTTCAAGCGTGTCCCACAACGAAGGCTCCAGCTGTGCGAACTGGCCGAGTTCCGGGTAGCGTTCGAGTAACTCGGGTGGAACGGGCAACGGCTTGGCTTTCAGGATGGAACTAATCTCGAACGCGTTCACGACAGCCTTCCCCAGATAGTGATTATTGGTAACCACGTAGGTATCTTGCGTGGTCTGCTCGACGGCTTTGACGCGATCGAGCCAAGGGTCAAGCTCTTCGAGTGTATACAGGTAATCGTAACGTTCGCCCGTATGCTGGTTTTCCGTGAACCAGTTTTTGTAATTACGGCCATGGAGGCGGACATAGCCGACGCTCGATGTTGCCAGCGCACTTGGTTTCACCGAGCGCTTGAACAGAGGCTGGTCGATATTGCACAAGCCAAGCTCCAGTCCTTCGAGAAAATCAAGCACGCCGGGCTCGCTCCAGCTACCGTGCCGAACTTCCAGAACCAACGGGTATTCGGCGAAACGGGCACGCAGTTGCGCAATATAGGCCCGATTCTCATTGGTGTTTCGGAAAGACCAGGCGAACTGCAGCAGCAATGCGCCCAGCTTGCCGGCTTCCAAAATCGGAGTGATGCCCGACTTGAACTCGCTCTCGTCAGCCAGGGTTGCGGTCCGTTCGTGTGTAAAGCCTCGCCAAAGTTTCGCCGTAAAGCGGAATGCCGGGTGAGCGCTGACTCGGGCTACCCAGGTGGCCGCGGTAGACGCGGAAATCGGACGGTAGAAAGAATTGTTGATCTCGATTGTGTCGAAGTACTGGGCCAGGAATTCGAGCTCTTGAAAGCCGCGAGGCCGCTTTGCGGGGTAGACGATTCCCTTCCAGTCCTTATAGGCCCAACCTGCTGGACCGATCCGGGTCACACGTCAGCTTTGCGGACCGGCGGCGCGCTCGTATTGATAAGCGACACGAAACATGGTTGCTTCATCGAAGTGGGTAGCGAAGATCTGCAGACCAATAGGCAAGCCTTCGGAGGAAACGCCGGCCGGTACGCTCATGCAGGGCACGCCCGCCAAATCACCGGTTAGCGTGTAGACATCGGAAAGATACATGGCCAGCGGATCGTCGACTTTCTCGCCAATTTTGAACGCCGGAAACGGGGACACCGGAGCCAGAATTGCATCTACCCGCTGGAAAGCGAGACTGAAGTCTCGGGCAATCAACGCGCGTACCTGTTGCGCTTTCTTGTAATAAGCATCGTAGTATCCGGCGCTGAGTACATAAGTTCCCAGCATGATGCGGCGTTTCACCTCAGCACCGAAATTGCAGCCGCGCGAGTTGCGATACATCTCACTGAGAGTCTCGCCTTTGGCACGAGTTGAGTAGCGTACGCCGTCATAGCGGGCGAGGTTTGAGCTCGCTTCGGCAGTGGCGATGATGTAGTAGCAGGAAAGAGCATAGCGCGTGTGCGGCAGGCTCACCTCTTCAACCGTACAGCCCAAGCGCTCCAGTTCCTTCACAGCCCTTTCGATGACGGCGCCCGTGTCGGGACTGAGGCCGGCGAAGTACTCTTTGGGCAGCCCGAGGCGCAGCCCTTTGGCAGGGTCCCGCATCGCTTTGCGGTAATCGTCAATGGGCGCGAACGAGGAAGTGGAATCGAGCTCATCACGGCCGGCCATGATGTGCAGTATCGTGGCAGCGTCTTCGACGTTGCGGGCAAATGGGCCGATGTGGTCCAGGGAACTCGCGAAAGCCGTCAAGCCATAGCGCGACACGCGGCCGTAGGTGGGCGTTACACCGACGACACCGCAGAAACTGGCGGGCTGGCGGATAGAACCGCCCGTATCGGAGCCGAGCGAAACGACCGCTGTACCTTGGGCTACAACAGCAGCGGATCCACCGCTGGAACCGCCGGGCACCCGGTCGAGAGCGCGCGGATTGCGGACCGGACCGAAGGCGGAATTTTCGTTGGAAGACCCCATGGCGAACTCATCGCAATTGCACTTGCCGATAAGGACGGCGCCTTCGGCTTCGAGGCGAAACACGGCGGTGGCGTCGTATGGAGGAATGTAGCGTTCGAGCGTGCGGGACCCGCAGGTGGTGCGCAGACCTCGCGTGACGATGACGTCTTTCACGCCCAAAGGAACGCCTGCCAACGGCGCGACGTATCCGTCCCGGCCGATCTCCTCGTCTACTTTGGCGGCGGCGTGCAGCGCCCGTTCAGGAGAGAACGTCAGGTACGCGTTCGTTTTCGGATTTTCGCTTTCGGCGAACGACAGGGCCTCTTTCGCAATCTCGGTAGCTGAAAACCTTTTGGCGATCAGTCCGTTGCGGATGGAAGTGATCGTGAGCGACGCGATCTCGCCGGGGGCGGTGCTCATCACCGGTCGATCACTTTCGGGACTTTGAAATAGCCGGCGCCGCTGGCAGCGGCGTTGAGCAGGGTTTCCGCATTGGTCAGCGGAGTGTGAGGAATATCTTCTCGCAACGTGGACGTCTCGTCCGTATCGAAAAGGACTTGCGCCATCGGTTCTACGCCCGCGGTATCAAGTTCGTTCAGCTGTTCGATGTGAGTCAGAATCTGGCCAAGATCGTGCGACATTTTCGCGACTTCCTCTTCGGAGAGGCTCAGGTTCGCGAGGTCCGCAACGTAACGGACTTCATCCGGGGAAAGAATCAAGCGCTCGCTCTCTTCTTGGACATTTGATAGACCTTCTTCAAAACAGGATCCTGGATGCGATCCGCCTCATCACTCTCCGCTGCAAGTAATTCGGTTCGTCTCGTCTCTTCGCGAGCGGGCTGGCGGCGCGGGATGGCGATCCGGAACTCGACCGCGTTCACATTTCCGTTGCCCGTCAGCTTCTGCAACCGATTCACAATTTGCGTGCTCAGCGCGTGCAGTTGTTTTTGCCAGATGGCGTCTTCGACTTCAACGATCAGCGTGGTACGAACGATCTTTGCGGGCGTTGCATGCGCGGAGATCGCCTTCCCGACAGCCGTTGGCCAGATAGCGCGAACTACATCGTCATCAGACAACAGCTCACGCGAAATGTTCTTATTCTTAATGAAACCGGCGGCGCGTTGCATGGGGCGAAAGCGGGGCTTCGGACGCGTACCGCGAGCCGAAGTCCTTCAGACGAGATTCGAGTTTAGCACGCGCTCCAATGCCACATTCAGGCGGGCGAGGAAGCCTCACGAGCCGCTGTGCCCGCAAGTCCCAGGTCCTCCGCGCGCGTCTTCATGGCATCGATACAGAAGGCAATGTGCTCCTCCAGAGGAACGCCGAGTTCGGCTGCGCCGCCCGTGATGTCGTCCCGATTTACGTTACGAGCAAAAGCCTTGTCTTTCAATTTGCGCTTAACGGAAGGGACATCCACCTCAAAAATGCTGCGGCCCGGCTTTACATAAGAACAGGCGGTGAGAAAGCCTGAGAGCTCATCACAGGCGAATAGAGCGCGCTCGAGGAGCGATTCGCGCGGAACTCCGCTGTAGTTGGCGTGCGAAAGGATGGCGCGCCGCACCACTGGATCCACTCCGCGCGCAGCGAGAATCGGCTCGCCCTTCATCGGATGATCCGGCGCATTGGAGTGTATCTCCCAATCGAAATCATGCAGCAGCGCTGTTACCGCCCAGGGCGTTTCGTCTTCCCCGAATTTCCGCGCGTATGCCGTCATGCACGTCTCTACTCCCAGCATGTGACGCCGCAGACTCTCACTGGCAACGAACTCGCAGACGATCGACCACGCCTCTTCTCGCGTCATGAAACACCCTGTATCAGGACTCTTCGATTTTGACCGACTTCAGTTCATCGCCCTGCTTTACGCTGTCGACAATCTGCTGACCCGATCGAACCTGCCCGAATACGGTATGTTTTCCGTCCAACCAGTTGGTTACGACATGTGTGATAAAAAACTGGCTTCCGTTCGTGTTGGGTCCGGCGTTGGCCATGGAGAGCGAACCTGCCTGGTGCTTGTGCGGATTGCCCTTTGTCTCGTCTTCAAACTTGTAGCCGGGTCCGCCTCGTCCTGACCCTTCCGGATCGCCTCCCTGAATCATGAAATCCGGGATGACACGGTGGAACACCGTACCATCGTAGAAACCTTCGCGGGCGAGGAATACGAAATTGTTTACGGTTTTGGGAGCTTCTTTCGGAAACAGGTCGACAACAATGGTTCCCCGCGTAGTGTCAAAGGTTGCGGTGTACTTTTTGGCCGTGTCGATGGACATGGACGGCGGGGCCGTGTAGTGTTTGCTCATCACCTTTCAGTCTAGGGCAACATAAAGATATGGCCAGCACTGTCCAAACGAAACTGGAAGCCTTTACCGAACCCGTCGCCGAGGTTTTGCGCAAATACGGAGATTTCCCTTTGCCTCTCACTCGCGCCGGTTCCTGCGATATGGGCGACTGCCGGCGCCTGCTCGAACGTCCGCTCGAAACTCTGTTCCCGGGCGCTCGGAATCCGAAAGCTGCGTTGAGCGGGTTGATTCTACTCATCGGTTACTGGAATGAGAGCCACCGCATCTCGCAGGATCTATCGTCGCGTGAAGGGCAATATTGGCACGCCATTGCTCACCGGATCGAGCCCGATAGCTGGAACGCGGCTTACTGGTTTCGCAAAGTAGGCGAACATCCCATCTTTCCCGCGTTGCGAGACCGTGTGGCTGAGATTCTGGACAAGGTGGAAAGCAAGCCCTGGAGCGTCGGCGCGAAGTGGAATCCGCTGCTGTTCAATGACTGGTGCTACGAGGCGCGCCAGCAACCGGGCAGCATTCAGGAGTATGTGGCGCTGCTGATTCAGAAAGCCGAATGGGAGCTACTGTTCGGGTTCTGCGCAGAAAAGGTTCCTGAGTAGCCGGCGTTGCGCGATCTGCGCAGGCGCTGATCGATCAGCCCCCACGCAATCAGGCCGGCGAGTCCTGTCAGTGCGAGGTACGAGCCTAGAAGGAAACTGCGAGGGCGGTAGCGAAAGGTCACCGAGTGCTTGCCGCGCGGAAGCAGGACACCGCGGAACAGGTAATTGGCGGAGAACCAGCGCGCCGGACGCCCGTCCATCTCGACGGTCCAGCCCGGGTAATCGCTGTCATTGAGGACGAGCACGGCCGGGCGGTTTGAAACGGCGTCGATGTCGACACGCTGCGATTCGTAACGCCGAATACTGGCAGCGCTGACGGGAGCGGCAGGAGACAAACTGTTCATGTCCTCGATTGAGCTGATTTCTTCCCTATCGAGAGTCGCGCGAGCGAGTACCACGTCCTTAAATACATCGAGCGACGGTTGAGCGAGCCGGGTCAGGACCTGTTTCGGACTGTCGACCAGGTCGGCATGCGTATACATTGCTGCACGGGGCAGGACGTTGTCGTAAGCGTAGACTTGGGCTTCACCGCCATACATCAGGCGAAATGGCTGCGGTCGAGGTTCACCGCCAAAGTGGAAATCGGACCACGCAGCCCAATCGTAGGAAGCGTCGCCCTTCGGCCCAGGATCGGTTGAGAACAAAAGTGTGACCTGCTGACCACGCCAGGGGCTCAGATCCAACGCACCGCGAATCCAGTGCCGCTGCGCCGGATTGTGTTTTGGGTCGATATAGCGCGAGAACAGCGGTTTGATTTCGCCGGCTTTCTCCTTCAGTTCGATGGTGAAACCGACGCCATCGCCCACGGCTTTCTCGAAGACGAACGGGTGCAATCCGAACGAGAAATAGAAGATGTCGTCACCCGATCCGTTAACGGTCAGTTGATACGGCAGGCGTTCGTACGGCGGATGCTCTCCGAGAGCGGCGCGCGCTTCGCCATCGAGGACGATCTCCTGCCGGGCGATTTGGTTTGCTTTGCCCGGAATCAGGTGACCTGCGTTCTGGCGCAGAATTTCTTCGACGCGCGGGTTGGGGTAGGTGTACGGGTGCGCGCTGCCGATGTACTTCACCGAGCTGACCTGCAGCAGCCTGCGGGACAGAGGGTCCTTGAAGTTGTAGTAATCGCCGCCGCCGTTGAAGCGATTACTGAGTTCGCCGTCGGTGGCGTCCGGCGGTACCGGGAGAAAGGCGTGCAGAAAGTCGAAATATTTTTTGTAGTACATCGCGCCCACCGCACGCACGTCGGGGAGGCTGAAGGCGGATGACCAGTCAGGGAAGAGAACGCCATCGCGGCAGAAAACCCGATTGTGGTCCGCAGTCGCTTTCTCGAGGACGGTGACGAAAGGCGCTCCCTCGTAGGGATTGCTGGCCACGGTCGGCAGGAAATTGAAAATGTAGTACGAGGGAGCGATGTAGCTGAAGAGGAACTCGACGGTCAGGAGCACGCAAACCCAGGCTGCCAATCTGCGGCTCCAACCGGCTCTTTCAGTTTTCCGCCGGCGCGCGAATTCGCTGAGAGTTCCCGCCAAGGCGAAGAGGACAAACGCGGCAACGCCAATCGACCAATTCGACAAGTGAGTGAAGATGCGGGATGTCGTAATACCAGCTCGCGCATGGGGAAACGCCCACAGGAATCCGCAGAGCACAATTACGAACGTAGCGATCAGGAGAGAAATGGCCTGCTTAACGTTGATGTGTTGCCGGGCAATCCGTTCGAGGCCGATGGCGCAGAGTATGGCAGCGGCGGCGGAGATGATCAGCTCTTCGTATTTTGTGAAGGTGATGAGACGAAAGAGCGGCAATGCGCCGATCGCGTTGACCGGGGTAAAGCCATAACGCTTCAGCAGGACAAGGATGATGGAGGCTGTCGAAAAAATGGTGAGAAAGGCGAGATGGCGGTCCCGGCCGCGCCGGGTCCAAAGCGCGGCGACAGAAACGATGCCAAGAAAGAGACCAATAACGCCGAAGTAATTCCTCATCCCGGCGAATTCGCTGTTGGCCGCAGGCCCGAAGAGCAGCGGAAACAGATAGCTGACGAGTGACGAATCGAAGCGGTCGTAGGCAAGCCCTGAGATTGCGCCGCCGACGTTGCCGGGCTGGTGCATGTCGAAAGAGAGCGGTAGGAATTCGTAAAAGGGCAAGAGCAGGATGGCCGAGAGGAGGAGACCGGCGATGGAGGCAGCGGCAAGATGAATGCCCCGGCGCATCCAGCCGCGTCTTAAGCCGGGATCGAAAAGGACGCGAGTGACCACGTACCCATACAGGAACACGAGTAGAAGGAATGCGCTTTCCGGCATGCCGCCGACCATAACCAGCCAGATGGCGAGAGAGAAATACACGACCGAAAGAAAATCCGCCTTACGAAGGAGCCATTCGCCTGCCAGCAGCGCCCCGGGAAGGATCACTTCGACGCTGGTCTGCTGCATGGTTATGAAGAAGATGTAGTAGCCCGCGAGCATCGCGGCCACCCCACCTCCGATTGCAGGAAGAAACGAGACAAAGAAGCGCAGAAAGAGGTACATGCCGAAGCCGGCTACAAAGAGCCGGAGCAGGATGTACCAGTTGTATGTGCGCGGCGTCAGGTGAAGAGACAGGAGCGCCGTGAGCGGATAGAACGGCTGCGACTCCATATTGGCGGCCAGCGGCATTCCGTATGCCTGATAGGGGTTCCAGAGCGGCGGATTTTTCTCGTGAACATATTGCTTTCCGATGAGCTTGAACCACGGCTCCGTCATGTAGCCGGGCACGCCTTCGTCCAAAGTTTTCGGAAAGCGCGGTGTGCGGTGCTTGCCTTCCCAGGCGCCATAAGGCATGACGCTGGCGGCATCACGGGCGCTGGCGAGGAAAGTTTTGTTGCCCCACATGCATGGGAAGAACGCGACGTCCAGAACAAAAAAAAGGATTAGAGCGGCACGCGCCGGTTCGTAAGACCAAACCTTTCTAAACAGCCGTGCGGCACGTTCCATTGGATCGTTAGGTGCGGCGGCCCTCACGGCTGAGCGGGTTCAGAAGAATGCCCGATTCGGTACAGCCAGAATCCGTCGACGGCGTGAGTCGCGAGTGGGGTCAGCCCCTGAGTCAGTTCGGCAGATGGTTCAAAGTCGAATGCTACATAGCGAATGCCGACTTCCGGCAAAAGAGGGTCAGTGGGCGCGACATCCCATCGCACGATGATAGGGACCTCCTGGACGAAGCGGGGCGGTGTTCCCGATGGGACGGCATGCGCGTCGAGGTAGCCGAGCCTGTTGATGGCATTCACGTCCATGCCTCGCGATGCGAATAGCCGGAAGTGATCAATATCCGGCAGATAATGCGTGCCGGTATAAACCTGGCAACCGGCGGCGGCGAAGAACCCGGAACTGATCGGGGTGCTGGAATAGATCAGCCATTTGCCCGTGAGCAAATTGCGATGAGTTTGGACGAAGCGGAAGAGTTCCGAGTGTGTGAAGACAGGGAGGCCTTGCTCCACGGGGTTGACGAACCCAAATGCCAGAGCTTGCGGAACGAGCAGGAAAAAAGCGAAGGCGCGGCGCTTGCCAGTGACGAGAAGGACAATCAGGATAGCCAGAAACACAGCCGGAAGCGCGATTTCCGGCAAAGTAAAGTAGTTGCCGATTCGTGTGTTTGTCGCGCGGAGGATCGGATAACAGACGGCAAGAACCCCCAGGAAGTACGCCGTGTTTCGCTTGGCGGCCGAGTCGTCAGCCGGGAGCGGCTTGCGGCGGAAGTGCGCCGCGGTGAGCACCACAATAGCGATGTTTGCGAGTCCGAGGGCTGGAAGGCAGCGGGCGCCCATTGTCCGATCAAGTCCGAAGATGCGCCCGAAGGCGACGGGCAGAGGAAACACCAGCCAGCAGAGGATCAACAGGAAGCACGCCCACAGAGCGATGAGAGCCGCGCGCTGGAAACGCGAAAACTTGCAGCGATAAAGGCAGAGCAACGACACCGGAACGAGCCACAGGAAACCGGAGCCTTCGGAGATGTTGCCGAGCGCCGGCGGAAACTGGTTGTCGGTTTCTGTCCACTGCAGGAAATGAGATGAGAGCGTCCAGGGCGACATGCTTCCTCCGGGAACGACTCTTTGCCCGGGGTAAACGGTCTGGGCGACAGCCGCGATTGCCGGCTTGAGCTGTTCGTATACGAGAGCACCACAAGCTGCCACGACCGCAGCGGCGAGGACGGCGGCGATCAGGCGCGGGCGCGCTGCGGAAGTGGCGAAGATCCGTTCGCGCTCTGCGATGCACCAGGCAATACCTGCTGCTGCGCCGGCCCAGAACAGCGGAATCAGGTGAGGCAGATAGGCGCACAGGGCGAAATTGATGGTGCACAGCGCCGCACCAACAGCCGACAGCGCAAGCGCGACTGGGCTCCGCCCGACCGTGACATAGCACCAGAAGACGGTTGCGAGACACAGCATTCCAACCATTTCGGGCAGCGCGGAAGGCCAGGAATAAGTCCACTGCGTGAATGCGGAAAAGAAATACCAGAGAGCGCCGACCACAGACCAGAAACTGGATCGGGTAATCCAAAGAAGGAACGTGAAGATGCCGCCGACCAGGATCAGCGCTTTGAATTGCCAATAGACCGCGTATCCGTAGTCAAGCGGCAGGACGAAGAACGACCAGAGTTGCGGCCGGAAGAGCATCGACACGTGCCGCGCCGGGACGTTGCCTGTAAGGACGACGGAATGATTGCCGAGGACGGAATCAGCAACCGCGAATCGATTTTCGCGAAAGTATTGGTTGAGGATGTCTGGTGTTTCATAGGCCCACTCATCGGCTCGAATTGCCTTCGGCGAGCCGAACCAGGCGTGAACGTGCACGCCATGATGGTAGGAGGCGCTATAAAGACCTTCCGAGGATCCATTCAGATCGAGAACGCTGCCGACGGCAAAGAGCGCGAGCAGGCTGGCATAAACCCAGATCGCAAGCGAGTCGAGCTGGAGAAAATCGCCTGAAGACAAGCGGCCCGCTAAACGATCGAAGCGCTGGTCCACTCGCTTTATCGCGAGGCCTGCAGTGGCGAAGGCTGCGGCAACGGCCCGCCTCCCTAGGTAAAGACCAATAGCCAGGGCGAACAGCAGGCCGTTGACCAGGGCCAAAAACCGGAGATCCTGACCTTTAAATAGCCAGCGCACCTTCAGCGGCTGCGCAAGCGTGAACAGCAAGCTGGGGTCAGTTCCGCCCGGAACGATGTTGAGGTCCACGGAGTCGCCGTGGACGGACCTGCTCGCAATCTGGTTCAGCGATGTGATGCCGGTGGCGGGTATCTTCAGGACAAGCGTACCGCTGTTCACGATCGCGACGTTCCGAATCGTCACCCGGCCATCGTTCATGAGCGGATCGAAACGGAGGTGGAACAGCGTCCTGTGCGGCAGGTCAAACGATAGCTGTTGAAACGCGCCGCTGGTTACGGGGACAGTGACTGAATCTGCTTCTGTGAAGCCGCTGCCGATATCGAAGAAGAGCTGAGCGGTGGAGGCGCGCGTCGAGGACATCTCGAGGGTCAGCCGCAACTGGGCAGGGCGCGAGAATGTATAGGCGACTGAAAGAGCGCTGCAGAACGCGAATGCGAGAATCAGCCTCCTGGTAAAAACCGAGGTGCTCATGCGTCGCGTCGCTTCGGGTTTCCTGGAGCGACGACTCGTGTCGAGTGCCGGCCGAGAGTCCGGAAGGAATCAGAAAGACTGGTCAGCCAGTTGTAGCGGATCACGTACCAGAAGGCCGCGATCCCGTCAGAAATGCCAATCTTTTTTCCCTGTTCATAGGTGCGCCCGTAATAGGAGATGGGCACTTCATAAGTCGCGCACTTGAGTTTGCAGACCTTGGCGGTCACCTCAATTTCGAAACCGAATCCCGAGGAGGTGATGATCATGTCGCGAATGATCTCACCGCGGAATGCTTTGTAACCGGTTTCAACATCGGAGAAGTTTACGTTTGTAAGAAGGTTTGAAAAGAATGTTAAAGCTTTGTTAGCCAGAAAATGGTAGAAGTACAAGACTCGCGCGGCCTTGCGAACCAAAAATCTGGATCCGTATACAACATCCGCGACGCCATCAAGTATCGGTTTTATAACTTCAGCGATCTCGGAAGGATCATACTCGAGATCGGCGTCCTGAACGATAACAATTTCCCCTCTACTGGCCGCGAATCCGGTCTTGACGGCGGCTGTCTTCCCGCCGTTTCTCTCATGACGGATCGATCGCACTTCTGAGTAGCGCTCCGCAAGCTGGGTGCTTATGGCCGCAGTCCCGTCGCTTGAACAGTCATCAACGATGATGATCTCCAAAAGGGAAGGGACCGTGATCAGTTTGGAAACCACCTCCGCAAGAGTCCCCTCTTCATTGAAGGCCGGTACAATAACGGATAGTTTTTTCGGCGAGTTTCCCGGAAGGTCGCTCTTCTGTAGAAATTCGATTTCAGAACTCACGGGCGATGCAGGCGGACGCCGGACCGGTAGACCGCCAATGACTACCATAGCCGATAGCCGCATGCGGATCAGTTCCGGCAAGATGTAGTGCGCTCGGGAGCGTGCATTTACGTGCCGCGTTCCGGAGCCAGATGCAGCCTACTCATCGGCTACACTAAGGAGTTTGAGTTTAGGTCACGGGGCTTCTTATCAACTTCTCGTCTCCGCTGAAACCGGCATAGGCGCCGCGACGTCAGGGGAGTTTTCCGGAGCATGGAAAGGATTAGCTTTTAGATGATTCATCACAGGCTTACAGGCCTGCGCATGCCAGCATCAGCATTCCCTTTCGCTTCGACCATTTGTCTCGTTCTCTTGCTCGGCACGATCCCGGTCATCACGATCGCGCGGCCCTTGGTGGGAGATCCGGATGAAGATTCAGCTCAAGCTCAGCCGCAGCAGCCGCCACCCTCTACGCAGCAGCCGCCTCCACAGCCCCAACAGCCGCCTCAGCCTCAACAACGTCCGCCGAATCCGTTCGAGAACGTCCCGACCGCTCCTGAGAAGCCAAATCAGCCGCAGCAGCCTCCGAGTGTTCGTGAAGCGCAGACTGCAACGGTAGGACCCAACATCATTGAAGCGGTTGAGTTCCGAGGGCAACGTAAAGTTCCCCAAGACACGCTGCGCGCCCTTATCTTTACTAAGAAGGGTGACGTCTACGACGAAGAGTCGATCCACAGAGATTTTACGGCTCTGTGGAATACCGGTCGCTTTGATGATTTGCGTGTTGAGCGGGAGAAAGGTCCGAGCGGCGGCATCATCCTGCGATTTGTTGTGACGGAACGGCGAACTGTTCACACGATCGACTACACCGGCAATAAATCGATTAGTAAGTCTGAGATTCTGGACCGCTTCAAAGAAAGAAAAGTGAGTCTGTCTCCGGAGTCACAGTACGACCCGGGGAAGGTTCAGCGAGCCAGGAACGTACTGCAGGAGTACGAAGCGGAACGCGGGCATCAGTACGCCACTGTAACGCCTCAGATCCGGCAAGTGCCACCCGGCGGTGTCGATGTGACGTTCGCAATCAATGAAGGTCCGAAGGTGAAGGTGGGGCATATTTTCATCAACGGCAACAACGCATTCACTCCGAGAGAGGTTATCCGGGCCATGAAGAACCTGAAACCGATCGGAATCCCGCACTCTTTGCTTTTCGAAAATCTCTTTGCCCGGACGTACGATTCCACGAAACTCGACGAAGATGCCGACCGTATCCGGCAGTTTTATCAGACCCGCGGATATTTCCAAGCGAGAGTGATCAATCATTCGGAGCGGGTATATGACGTGTACGGCCGCGGCATCAAGATTCCGCTCTTCAATTCAAAGAAACCGGGCAAGCGGGTAGACATCACGATGGTGGTGCGCGAAGGGGATAAATATTACCTGCGCAATTTCAACTTTGTCGGTATGAAATTGTTTCGTACACCAGACTTAATTGCCCGCCAGGTTTTCAGAATGGGCCCGGGAGATGTTTTCTCGACTGAGAAATTGCAGAAGGGCATGGACGATCTTCGAAAACTCTACGGCAATTTCGGCTACATCGATTTCGTCGCTTCGCCGGATCCGGAGCCGGTTTCCGGCAAGAACCAAATCGACCTCACGATGGATGTCGATGAAGGGCATCAGTTTTTTGTGCGTCGAATCGACTTTCAAGGCAACACAACGACGCGTGACCGGGTTATCCGCCGCGAACTCCTCATCGACGAAGGCGACCTTTACAGCCAGCAGCTCTGGGATACCAGCATTCTTCGCCTGAATCAGCTCGGGTACTTCGATCCGCTGAAGCCCGAGGATGCGGCCGACATGAAGCGCGATACAAAAACCAACACGGTCGATCTTTTGCTGAAGCTGAGGGAACGCGGCAAGAACTCTATCCAGTTAAATGGGGGCGTCTCCGGTATCTCGGGCAGCTTCATCGGGTTCTCCTATTCGACGAACAACTTCTTGGGGCTCGGCGAAACGCTCAGCTTGGGTGCTCAGATTGGAACACTCCTCGACAACATCACTTTCGGCTTCACTGAGCCTTATCTTTTTGATAAGCCGATACAGGCAGGTTTTACGCTGTTTTATCAGCGTTACAGTTACGACCAGGGTCAACAGGCGTCCATCCTCGCAGGACAGAACCTGGTCGGGTATTACAACTCGATTGGGTCACAGGGCTGTCCTACCGGGCAGAATGCTTGCAACCTGCTGAACTATGTCACGAACGGGAAGGGCTTCACTAGTTTTGTCAGCTATGCCCTCCGGCGGAGTTTTGCCAGAGTCGGACTTACTTATGGCTACAGTATTCAATCATTAAAGCCTCTCACCACCGCTGCCACAACCTATTTTGATTATTTGGATTTCCAAGGCGTGGGTGGCCCCAATTCGCTGACCGGCATCAGCACCAGCACGATTACGCCGACTTTTGCCTACAATACGGTGAACCATCCCATAACGCCGACCCACGGTCTACGGGTCAATGCAAGTTTTGGCCTTTCGGGCAGCTACTTGGGAGGAAACGTCAACACGATCACCCCGGCTCTCGATGTCGCCTATTTCCGCCGGGGCATCTGGAGGAACCACGTCATCGGCATGCACCTGAACGGCAGGTTCATCGAAGGGTATGGCGGAAAGGTTGCGCCTCCCTACAGCCGCTTCTATATGGGCGGCGAGGATGATATTCGCGGGTTTGACATTCTAACCATCAGTCCAATTGCCTACATTCCCACCAACTCGTTCGTAAATGTCTTAAACAATGACGGCACTCAGAGAGTACAGAAAGTCGTCAACTCGGATGGCACGATAGGGACGAGTGCTGTTGTTCAGCAGATTCCGTCGTATCAGCTAATCCTGCCCGGCGGTGACACGGCTGTTGTGACAAATTTTGAATACCGCATCCCAATCGTCGGGCCGGTCACGCTGGCGCCTTTTCTCGATGCTGGTATAGACAGGCTCACGCTTCCCAGCCAGCTCGGGTTGAACGCCGAGCGGGTGCAACAGTTGAACGCGCTATTCCCGCAGGCAGATTTCAACGCGCGCGCGGTTATTGCTCCGGGAACGCAAGTCCCCAGAGTTTCCGCCGGGCTCGAGTTGCAGGTGTTAATGCCAGTGGTCAACGCGCCTTTCCGCTTATACTGGGCGTATAATCTAAGTATCGTTAACACAACTCTGCAGCCGCCGGTCGTGGCTGATCGCTCGTTCTTCCCCAACAACGCCACGTACCAGAGTGCGCTAGCCCAATTTGGTATTGCAACGCCCTACAACGAGCGGCGCTCGCTATTCCGCTTCTCTATCGGGCGAACCTTTTAGACAGGCAGCCGAAGAGACGATATGCTGGCCCGAATAGGATAGCTGAAAATTACGGAAGGATCTAAGAAGTAGATGGTAATGAGAAGTAGCTTGATCTCGGCGGCGGCCTTGCTGTGCCTCGCCTTTGGAGCGAATGCACAGACGCCCTCAGGCAAGGTCGGCGTTATCAGTGTGCAAGGAGCAATCGTCGGCACCAAGGATGGTCAGAAAGCCTCCCAGGAACTGGATGCCAAGTTCGCTCCCAGGAAAAAGGAATTCGATACTCGCCAAAACGAGATCGCTCAGCTCCAGGACCAGTACAACAAGGGCGGCAACCTGATGAGCGAAGACAAGCGAAACCAGCTTGCTCGCGATATCGATGAGAAGAAAAAGCGGCTGGAACGTGACACACAGGATGCCCAGGAAGAACTGCAGGGAGAACAACAGCGGCTGCTGCAGAGCCTCGGGCAACGCATGATGGCGGTTATCGAGAAGTACGCGAAAGATAACGGCTACACGATGATCCTTGACGTCAGCAACCCGAACACTCCAGTTCTTTACGCCTCCAGCGGAATCGATATTACGCAGGATATCGTTTCGCTCTATGACAAGAACACACTGAACGGTGGACCTGCGGCGCCGGCACCGGCCGGAACCGCGCCGAAAACCCCGGGGAGCACCGCTCCGAAACCTCCTACGGGCGCAGGCGTCCGCTAGCATTCAGTTTCCGACATTTTCCAATACGCACCCGGTTATCGCCATGCCATCCGGGTGCGTTTCTGTTTTACGTCTTCTGCGAGTGTCTGATATCGGGCAAGAAGCCAGTCAGCAATCCGATCAGCGGCAGGAACGAGCACACTTTGTAGACCGTTTCGATGCTGGTTGCGTCCGCCAGTCTTCCCAATGCTGCTGCTCCCATGCCGGCCATACCGAACGCTAACCCGAAGAAGATTCCAGAAATTAAGCCTACCCGTCCGGGCACCATCTCCTGCGCATAGACCAGAATCGCGGAAAATGCCGAGGCTAGTATCAGTCCGATAACCACGCTCAACACGGCGGTCCAAAACAGATTCACGTAGGGCAGCACCAAAGTGAAGGGCAGCACGCCGAGAATGGAACACCAAATCACATACTTCCTCCCCACGCGATCCCCTATGGGGCCGCCGATCACCGTGCCTGCAGCAACGGCGCCCAAAAACAGGAACAGGTGAAGCTGCGCGCTCTGTACGGATACATGGAATTTCGAAATTAAGTAAAACGTGTAATAGCTGGTGAGACTGGAGAGATAGAAGTATTTCGAAAAGATAAGCGCAACCAGGACAGCCATCGAAAGGTACATTTTGCCGGATGATATGTGGGGGTGTGACTCGAGCGCGCGCAATGCGGCCTTGAAGCGATTTTGATTCTTGTACCAACTCCCGATGATTGTAAGAATCATGATGCCGAGCAGTGTTGCCACAGTGAACCAAGCGATACTGCGCTGCCCATGGGGGAGCACGATGTATGCGGCAAGCAAGGGACCAAGCGCTGCGCCGAAGTTCCCGCCCACCTGAAACACCGATTGAGCCAGTCCGTGCTGACCTCCGGAAGCCATGCGCGCAACTCTCGCGGACTCCGGATGGAAGACGGATGAGCCCATTCCTACCGTGGCTGCTGCGATGAGAAGACAAGGGTAGTTGGGCGCGGTCGCCAGCAGAATCAGGCCGGTAAGCGTGAATCCCATGCCCACAGGCAAGGAGTAGGGCAGCGGTTTGCGATCAGTAAATGAGCCGACCACCGGCTGCAAAAGAGATGCGGTCACCTGGTAAGTGAGGGTGATTAGGCCTATCTGCCCGAAGTCGAGATGAAACGAACCTTTCAGGATCGGGTAAATCGCCAGGATCAACGACTGCACCATGTCGTTCAGCATGTGGCAGAAGCTGATTGCGCCCAAGACCGGAAACGAAGTCTTTGTCAAAGCAGTGTTCCCGGGCGAAGCGCTTACACTTGCACTCATAGACACTCTTTAAGTTAGCGAGGCAGGAAAGCGGGATGGCCGGGAACTCAAAAATTGCGCTGGTAACAGGGGCGGGTAGTGGGATTGGCCGCGCCGTCGCGACAGCTCTGGCAGGAGCGGATTTCACAGTCGTCCTCGCGGGCCGGCGCCCGGCTGAGCTCGACCGGACTGTTGCATTGGCTAATCTGCCCGACGGTTTGTTTACTCCTATTGCCGCAGATGTGGCCGATCCATCTTCGGTCAAGCACCTGTTTCTTCAGATCGACAGGCTTTTCGGCCGTCTCGACCTCCTGTTCAACAATGCGGGCACGAACGCGCCGCCGCTTCCTTTGGAAGATCTGGATCTCGAACAATGGAACCGAGTCGTAGCAGTGAACCTGACTGGCGCCTTCCTCTGTGCACAAAGCGCAATCCGTCTGATGAAAGCTCAAAACCCTCGCGGCGGGAGAATCATCAACAACGGTTCAATTTCAGCGCACACGCCCCGGCCAAACTCAGCCCCTTATACAGCAACGAAGCATGCCGTTACTGGCCTGACTAAATCGATCTCGCTGGATGGCCGTAAGCATGACATTGCTTGCGGCCAGATCGATATCGGCAATGCTGCGACGGAGATGACGGAGCGCATGAACACGGGCGTCCCGCAGGCCGATGGTTCCATTGCCGTCGAGCCGCGCATCGACGCCCGAATCATCGCAGACGCCGTGGTCTATATGGCAGGCTTGCCGCTCAACGCAAATGTGCAGTTTATGACGGTGATGGCGACGAAAATGCCGTTCATCGGGCGGGGTTGAAGCATTCTCCGTGGCCCTTGCTGAAGCGATCAGTCAGAGCACCGGCAATTCCGCCAAGACGTGCTGACGCTGGACTTTGATTTTGCTTTCGTCCTTCCGGGCGTTCGCCAAATCATAAGCAAGCTGCAGTGCCGACTTGAAAGCATCTGCGGGGATTACTCCCAGTCTTCGTGTTTGAGATCGCCGATCCTCCCGAACTCGCGAGTGTTGTGACTAACGAGAATTGAATCGCTCGCCAAGGCAATGGCTGCGATCATCAGATCGTTTGGTCCAATTGGTACTCCTCGGCGCTCCAAATCTGCGCGAATCGCGCCATACGCGGCGGCTGAACGATCGTCGAACGACAATGACTTGAAAATACTAAAGAATTGTTCAGGCGAGCTAAGGTACGCTCGCCGAAGGTGCTCTTTGCGGCACCGTATAGCAGCTCAGCTTTTACCACCGGGCACAAGATGACGTCGCCCGGCGTTAGCAGCTCCAATCGCCCCTTGATGTTTTCTGATTGACCGTTGAGGTACCGAATGCATGTGTTGGTGTCCAACAGATAGTTCAACGAAGGACCTCACGGTCATCAAATCCTCCTTGAGTTCCGCGTTCGATGGGATAATCGGAAAAGGTGCCGTAGGTCTCTTGGAAGAAGTTCGTAGGCCACGTCTGCGCACGCGTGTCAACGGGCTGAACAATGACCACAACCTCAACATCAGCTTCCGGCAAGCCCGTCGATAGGCGCAAGTTCAAAATTCCGTCGGCTTCCAAACGTGTCTTTACTGGAATAGTTAGCATCGTCGGCCCTCGCGTGCCTTGTGTCCTCA
Source organism: uncultured Acidobacteriaceae bacterium (assembly GCA_963771495.1). Lineage (GTDB taxonomy): Bacteria > Acidobacteriota > Terriglobia > Bryobacterales > Bryobacteraceae > Bog-105. Next base: position 302,709 of record CAVYTR010000001.1, read on the forward strand.
GTGTATCGACTCCGCCCCGTTCTTGAGAATCGACCGTTTCCGGTGCGCAAGCGAAAGGCCTCAACGGCGAGGTCTGCTCGAAGCGTTCAGCCCTGACGACAGGGGTGCCAGCGTCCCCAATTCTCGAGAAAAGATCGAATCTTTTCAGGGGGCAGCTCACAAAATTGTTCGACTGCTGATGAACACGACGCGAAGCTTTTCGCTTGCCGCAGATTCAGGAACCGTCCACCTCACCGTAGTCGAGGATAGTATCATCCTAAAGTTCGGCCCGAAAAGGCATCTCGTTCCACCGACCGTACTGGTTCTTCACCGCGTCCGCACGCGCTTCGCCCACTCTGCCCGCTCGCAAAAGTATCATTGAATGAGTGCTAAGGCCGAACACAATCGTGCTTCTGTTCGCACTGGCAAACTCCGTCTCGGCTGAGGTACACTCTCTTACTCTGCAGCAATCTCTCGAGATCGCTGCTCGCCAGAACCCTGATGTCGCGCTGGCGAGGCTCGATGAACAGCGACAGGTTGGCGGCGTACGCGTCGCAGTGGATCCTTTCAGACCCAAAGTCTATATGGGCAGCGGGCTTGCCTATACGTATGGGTATCCGAACAGCATTGAGGGTTCGGCACCCAGCCTTTTCCAGCTGCGCACTGACATGGCGCTTTATAACCGTCCGAAAAGTCTGCAGGTTGCCTCTGCTCGGGAAGCTGTCCGCGGCGCACAACTGGGAGCCCAGGCTAAAGCGGACGATGTTGCCTATCAGGCTGCCGATCTGTTCATTACTGCCAGCCAGATTGAACATGAAGGTGAGACCCTGAAGGACCAGATCCCGATTTTCCGCCGAGTTGTCTCATCCATGGCTGCTGCCGTCACGGAAGGAAGCGAACTGCCTCTCGAGCTGAAACGGGCACGTGTCAACCTTTCCCTCTCGGAGCAGCGTCTCGACGCTGCGGGGCTCGATTCCGACTACTACGAAATGGAATTGGCAATCATGCTTGGATACCCCGCCAGCGATCGCGTGAAGCCGGTTGATTCCGAAATATCAACTATCTCCGTTCCAGAGACTCCGGATGAAGCTGCCGATGATGCCGTTCGAACGAACCGGCAACTCCGCGAAATGCAATCCGCCATCTTCGCCAAAGAGCTGGAGCTGAAATCGTACCGGGCTTCCCGCTATCCGCAAGTGGATCTCGTCGCTCAGTATGCTCTTTTTGCGAAGTACAATTATGCAAACTACTTTCAAAAATTTCAGCGGAATAATTATCAGCTCGGCGCATCCATCACCATCCCGCTTTTTATAGGATCAGCCGCAGGCGGACTGGCAGCGCAGGCCTACACCGACGTTCAGAAGCTCCGCATTCAGATGAACGAAACTCGAAATCGCATCCTCGCCGATACCCGCCGCAACTACGATTCTTGGAAGAAGGCTGAAACTATCAGAAACCTCTCCCGTATGCAGCTCGATTTGGCTCGGGAAGAACTGTCCGTTCTGCTCGCCCAGAATGGGGAAGGCCGTGTTCCTCTCAGCCGTGTCGAGCAAGCCCGGATCGAGGAAGGGAATCGCTGGATATCCTTCTATGATTCTGACCTGCAAGCTCTCCGCGCAAAATTGGCAGTTTTGAAGGAGAGCGGGAACCTTCTGGCGGCCGTACGAGCCTCGAAACCCGGAACAGGCGTAGCACCGCAATGATTCCCGAGACTTCTCAAAGCGGCACTGCCGTCGTCTCTGAGGTTACGGCCACTCCGGCGATCGAGACTCGCGACTTGCAGAAATCGTACAGCGGTTTTCACGCAGTAGACGGATTAAGCGTCACGGTCCCACAGGGGTGCTTCTTCGGTTTTTTGGGTCCGAATGGAGCAGGAAAAACTACCACCATCAAAATGCTAATGGGGCTTGCTCAACCCGATGCTGGGGAGATCAGCGTTCTCGGTCTGAAGCTCCCTCAGGATTCGCTTGAGATCAGGAAACAGATAGGCCTCGTCCCCGATGACACGCTTCTTTTCGATTACCTGACCGGCGCAGAGTACCTGGAGTTCGTCGCAAGGCTATACGGCATTCCTAAGCCGCTCGCTCGCACTCGAGCGGCCGAACTGCTCGAGCTCTTTCAGCTCTCCGAATCTCGCAAGAAACTGATCGGTGAATATTCGAAGGGCATGCGAAAGCGGGTTGCCATGGCGGCTGCTTTAATTCATCGTCCCCGCTTGTTTCTTATGGACGAGCCTTTCGAAGGAGTCGATGCGGTGGGCGCCCGCCTTATGAAAGACATCCTGGTCGAACAGGTCCGTCATGGCGCCACTGTTTTTCTGACATCTCATGTGCTCGAAGTTGTCGAAAGGCTATGCGACCGGGTAGCAATCATCAATCGCGGCAAGATTGTTACTCAAGGGACAATGGCCGAACTGCGGGCTCGTGAAAGCGAAGGTTCTTCGACGCTGGAGGATATTTTCGTCAGCCTCGTCGGGGCCGAACGGTACAGCGACAAACTCGATTGGCTCTAAGCATGTGGTCGAAAATCTCAACCATTGCCTGGGCGCAGTTTCGCATTATGCGCAATCATCTGCCCCGAACCAAAGCAGGGCCAGTGATTGCATCTCTCCTCGCTCTGCTTTGGTACGGCTTATACGCGTTTGGCGGGGTCATGTTGGCTCTCGTGCTTCCGTCGCGCCCGCTGCAGGAGTTGCGAACCTTTGTGCCTATAGGATTGTTGGCTGTTTTAGCGTTCTGGCAAATCATCCCGCTGTTCACTTTGAGCAGCGGATGGTCGCTGCAACTAAATAAACTGCAAATCTATCCGGTGCCTGACAGCGCCCTTTTTTCCATTGAGGTCCTTCTGCGGTTCACTACTGCCCCGGAAATGGTTCTCATTCTCTGCGGCGCGCTCGTCGGTCTGCTCCGGCATCCCGGGATCGGGGTTGGTTACCCTTTCCTTCTATTGCTTTTCATTCCTTTGAATCTATTTCTGTCGCTGGGCATTCGGGAACTGATTCTACATTCTTTCGCTCGGGGTCGGTTTCGAGAACTCTTTGGCGTGCTGCTTGTCAGCATCAGCATTCTGCCCCAAGTCTTTTTGCGAACATCGCTCGGCCAACGGTCCGCGCCCTACCTGCTGAAGATTGGAACGAATCTAATTACACCGTGGAGAGAAGTCGGCCGCCTGAGTACCGGTGCGCCTTCCGTTCTCGATATCGTCTTTCTATCGCTCTGGATTTTCTTAAGCTACTGGTTTGCTCGCCGTCAGTTCCAGGCAGCGCTTCGGCAAGATGACACATTTCAGTCGGCTGGTCAGTCCAGTCGCACGGCTGTGAACGCAAGGCGCGACTTCCGGTCGCGCTTGGCTGAATTTCCGGGCAGGCTTTTCGGCGATCCTGTCGGAGCACTCATCGAAAAGGAATTTCTGTCTCTTCTTCGGACGCCTCGCTTCCGCGTCATTCTTGGGATGGCCACACTCTTCAGCATTTTCCTATTCTTTCCCCTTACACTCGGGCGCCCGCATTCAGCGGGAGGCGGATTCATCCACAATAATTTCCTACCGATGGTCACTCTGTATGGCCTGTTGTTGCTGAGTGACTCTCTTCTGCTCAATTTCTTCGGCTTCGACCGGGCCGCGGCTCAGCTTTACTTTGTTGCACCGGTCGACCTTCAATCGGTTATCAGGGCCAAGAATATTGTTGCTATCTTCTTTGTCGCCCTTCAATGTCTGACTGTGCTGGTGATTTCACTCGCCATCCGTATAGCCGGCGCCAAAGTGTCTGATATTGGTATGTCGATCGGTGCAGCGGCCGTGGTCGCGATTTTCTATCTTGCTGCTGGAAATCTTATGTCTGTTTATCTGGCGCGCCCCATCGATCCCACTCAGACCTTCCGGAAACAGGCGGGTGGGAAAGCGCAGCTCTGGTTTTTCTTGTGTAGTCTGGGCATGTTTGTACTTGTGGGGTTCGCTTACCTGGCGCGATGGGCTTTTCAAGCAGAGTGGGCTCTGCTTGGAGTCCTCTCGACCGAGTTTCTGGTTGGGTATATCGTCTATCGGGTTGCCACGCAATCGGCGGTCGAACATGGTTGGCAGAAACGGGAGGAGCTGATCGAGAAGCTTTCTAAAAACCTATCGCCAATTGGATTCAGTTGACCTCAGCAGGTTGTCTATGTTTCGGGGGATTAGAAACTTCGTTAGTTTATGTCACACATACCGTGGTCATATCGAGAGGAACAGCGTTTGAGAAAAACTCTTCTGGCCGGTGCAGCGGGCGGTCTGCTCGCCGCTTTCGCCATGAACCAGTTCCAGGCTCTGGTAAGTGCTGTTTCAAAGCACTTTGCCAAACCGGGCGCAGAAGGGTCAGGGTCAAAGGAGACACCCAGTGAGGACGAAGATGCGACCGTGAAAACTGCCAAAACCATTTCCCGGATAATCTTTCACCACCAACTAACCCGTGATGAGACGAAGTGGGCTGGCCCACTCGTACATTATTCTCTTGGGACAACGCTTGGCGTAGTTTATGGATTCTTGGGCGAGAAGTGGCCCGCTACAACTGCAGGTGCCGGGTCAGTCTACGGAACAGGAGTATGGCTCGTTGCCGACGAGATTGCTGTTCCCGCTTTCGGGCTTGCTCAAGGACCGGCGGAAACCTCCATCTCTTCTCATGCGAACGCCCTCGCATCACACCTTGTTTTCGGGCTGGTCACCGGTATGACGCATCGTTTCCTGACCGGCAGGTAAGTTTCCCTCTCGTGGTGGAGAGTCAGTTGTGAAACATCGGTCTTTCTCATTGCAAGCCGTCCGAAGTGCGAAAAACCCGGGGACTGACTTCGCGTTTCCGAGCGCCGGGATACTAACAGAAAACAGAGAGAAATCTCTCGCGAGTGAAACGCGTTGTCTGTCCCCAGTTTCTTCCAACCGCTACGCCCAAGTTCCAGTTCGCTTACTTCACACCTTCAGAGAGTCTTTGAATTTCCCGCTCGACAGCCGTTCGCACACTCTCCCGCGCTTCGTCATCCTTGTAGTTTTGACGCGGCCAAAAAAAACCTCGTAATCCGTCCTTCCGCTTTCTCGGCACAATGTGGATGTGCAAGTGCGGAACGGTTTGACTCACGTTGTTGTTCACCGCTATGAAGCTGCCCTCTGCATCCATGGACAATTGAACGGCTCGCGCGATTAGTTGCGTTTTGGCCATCGCTGCGCCATTCAGGTCCGTCGGCAAGTCAAGAAGAGTCTCGTAGTGATTGCGCGGGCAAAGCAGTACGTGGCCTGGGAACAGCGGATGACTATCCAGGAAGGCGACGAAATCGTCATCCTGGTAAACGACGGATGCCCGCACATCCCCAGCGTTGATCTTGCAGAACACGCAATCTCCTCGGCGAATCGGTGTCACCGCGAGCGATCCAAGTGGAACCCGGCAACTTCGGCAGGCTCCGTGCTCCCAACCCGATTCACTTCCACCCGAAGATTGCCTACCTCGTCTACCTCAAACGCTGGCATGAACTTCGCTCCCCAGATAATCTCGTCAAAACGGTAAGAATATCGTGCATGCACGTTTTGTCCGAACGTTTCGTCAAACGCTTTGAGCATGATCAGAAGCTCTGCTTGAAGACCAGCCAGATCGTCACGGGTCTTGCCGAACATAGGACTGCGTTCGTCAATAGGATGCACCACGGTCCATGTTAAAGGGAAGAAGAGGATGTCGGGCCTTTCTAGCTCGAGCGGAAAATACCGGCGCTGCGGCCTGCCGTTCACTCCTTCTACGGTCATCAAGAGTACCCGGGCTTCCAGATCGATCAGATTATTGGTTCGGCGGTTCACCAGCCTGAACTGCAAACTCTTACCGCCCTGGTAAGGAGCGACAACGGCGTTTTCACTGAATCCGATGCGGGCTGACGGGCGGGAGAAACGTCCGTAAACAACGCCGGTGGCTATCGCAAATGCGAGCAGTCCCACCAGAGCTTCCAGAGCCGCAATAATGTTCGCAGCGCCGCCGCTTGGCCAGATGTTCCCGTATCCTACCGTCGTTAACGTGTGAGCGCTGAAGAAGAATGCAGTGGCGAATCCGCCCCACTCGGTCGGTGGTTCAGCACTCTTCAGATGCTGTGTTCCTATCGCGGCATACAAGAGAGCGAACAACGTATTCACCACCAGATAGGCCACCGCCACAATCCAGACGAATCTCGGCCACGAAATGCTAATCAGATAAAGGAATGGATGCGCATCGTGCCAGGTGTTTCCTGAGCGGCGGACGTTGAATTGCCCGTTACGATTGATGGCGCGGTTGAGAACTCCCGTATATTGCTGTGTAAGTCCGGGATCGAAACTTGGCTTTTCCACTAATGGGAATCATACGTTTTTCTTCCGCAGCGGTTTCCGGTCCCCAGCCTCGCCAGATCGCTTTCCGCGAAATTCCGAGAACGACAGAAGGCCAAAACCACACGCAATCACAAGCCGGACCGCAATGGACCAAAATCTGTCGCCGGACATGACATGCACCACGGTAAGTAGAGCAAACCCGAGGGCAAGCGCTGCGTACCACCAGCCCATCCATCTCGAGCCAGCCCGCCTTACAGTCATGCCACTGTTTTACCGTAGCTACGGCGTAAGCTTGTTACGCTGGCACTGAACCCTGCAAATATGGCCCGCACTGAATCCACTATGCTTGCGCTCGGCACGCCGGCGCCTCCGTTTCATTTGCCCGATGTTGTCTCAGGCGAGATCATCCGGCTCGAAGACTTCAGCCATAAAAAAGGCCTGCTCATCATGTTTATCTGTCGCCATTGCCCATTCGTGAAACACATCCAGCATCAGCTGGCTCGTATCGGCAACGACTATCAGGGTAGCGCGCTCGCTATCGTTGCTATCTCGTCAAACGACGCGCATTCCTATCCGGTTGATCGGCCGGATAGCTTGCGCGAAATGGCTTTGGAATTGGGCTTTAAGTTTCCACTCTGTTTCGATGAGACCCAGCAGGTAGCGCGTGCTTACAATGCCGCCTGCACTCCGGATTTTTATCTTTTCGATCACCACCGCGCACTGGTTTACCGTGGTCAACTGGATGACAGCCGGCCCGGAAGCAGCGCACCGGTGACGGGCCGTGATTTGCGGAACGCTATCGAAGCGGTTCTAGAAGGAAAAGCGATATCTGCAGATCAGAAACCGAGTCTTGGCTGCAACATCAAATGGCGTAACCCGCTTTGATTATTGACGCGGGCTTTGAAACTGAAAAACGATCACATGCTCGCTCGGTACTTTCGCTCCGTGGAGTGTCGCCGGACGAAATGTCCATTGCTTGGCTGCCGCCACGGCCACCGCCGCTAAAGCGAGGTTAACTTTCCCGGGATTCGCGAGTCGCGCTTGCTTCACCTTTCCACTTTCATCTACCTGCACCACAACCTCCACCCGCGGCGAAGCGCTCAGCAACCCGCCCGCCAGGTATTGAGTTCTCGGCATAACCTGTCTGAGCGGCTGAGGCGGGACATAAAGCGGACCCGATGCTGGAGTTTGGGGACGAGCTTCCGGAAGGGGCTCAAGCGCGTGCTGATTCTGGGGTGACGAGATTGTGGGCGAAACGGTTTGTTTTGCTGAATTCGTAGGTTCTGCAGCCTTGTCCACGGGCGCCAATTGGTTTACTGGAGCCTCATTCGCCTGCTCTGCAGGTGCTGATGACTCGAGAGGTCGAACTGGAATTCCGGTCTCTGTGTTCTTGTTCTTTCCGGTGGCCGCTGGTTCGTCCACTTTCGGACGGGGAGCTGGGTCGGCTGCGGCCGTGAGAGCTGGTTTCCTTACAGCCGTCTGGGCCTCTATGCTCCTGGTCGTGGGCTTGGTCACAGCCGGAATCGTATGCTGCGCCTGTATTGCCAACTCCGGAGAGGCGGCCTTTTTGGCATCGAGCGATTGGCTTAAATCAATCGTTTTTTCCTGGCTCTTCGTTCCAAGTACCCGAATGCTCTCGCTTAAATTTGCTCCGTTCTGGCCGCGGACATTCAGCCGGAAGCTTACATCCTCCGAACTGGGTCTGTACAGAATAGATCCGCCCGAGATCTCGGCGGCCCCTAGTTGCACATCACGATGCTGCCCACCGTCATCAATCTGCAACATACCGCTCCTCGCGGATTTCACAAATGGGCTAGACCGATTCCAGGTCAGCAGGTATCGGTCGCCTTCGCTCTCCAATTTCATCCCCAGATTTTGTTCGGCGATCGTTTGCCCCGACCAGGCGGGAATCGAGAAGCCACTCCGGGCGAAACGCACTACGGCGAACGTACAACACGCGGCAGCTGCGAAAACCAATGCGGAAAACACGACTCGCAGTACTTTTGAACGGCGAGTTCGGTCATCACTGGGTACCAGTAAAGCGTTGTCGGCACCGCGTTTCATGCGGGGACTTTTCGGCACGACCGTCGTAAGCTGATCCGCCGCAAACCACTCCTTCGACACGATCGCAGCAGCTACCGGCGTCAGCTGGTCGGTGCTCTGAGCCGATTCTTTCTCCCGGCGGCGAGCAATCTCCCTGGCGGCTTCGTATTCGTCTTCGCCCTCCGGCCGTGCTAGTGCTCGGTCCGGTGTTCTTGGGATCGGAGGAGGCCCTATCGGTTCAGGGGGCTTGGCGACACTAGCTTTCATTTGGGCCGGGTTTGCGTCTCGCCGGACGAACACTCTTGAGATCGCCTTATCCCAGATTCGAGGTGCTCCCACTTCCTTGGGCTCGCCATCGATGCCGTATGCCCGGAGATAAAATTCGTCTTTGATTTTGGCCTTCATAACGATCTCGAGTGGCGCGGTGATTACGTTGCCGGGCCGGATACGCACCACACCCCAGAGATGGTCCTGGGTTGAAAGCAAAGCACCGTGACGCCTGCTATAAATCTCAAACAGCAGGTCGCCGGATTCTTCGCGCGCTACCAGCGCGAGATCAGTTGGATGGTGAAAATGCAGGTTGTGAAAATCAACATCTGGTCCAAGCAGACCACCGAACGAACGAAGGCAATACCATCCGATCACATCCAGATCAGAGGTTTCGGGATCGGTCTTGGCGACTTCCAGCAATCGAGGGAACGCGCGGGAAGCTGCCTCGCGATTCTCCATCCGTTCGGAAAAGGAAGGAAATGCGCGGACAACCACGCACTCTGCATCGAACCGTCCAAAAAGAAGCCCGCTCACCTCACCGGGACCGGTAAAGGCCGGGGGACTCGCGGTACTCCAAAACCGATTTGCAAATTGCGCCGTTACACGCACTCTCAAATCCGAGGCCGACTCGCCTTCGGCAACCAGATTCTCGTAGACGGCGCTCATTGGGACTCAACGTATCCTGACGGTTCGAGTTAATACGTTTAATCTACATTACGATGCGAACTACTTTCGAAACTGCTACGGAACTCGAATTCTGGATGGCGACTGGAAAGGAGGGACGCCAGAGAAAGCTTCATCTTTCTTCGCGGTCCGAGATTGCTCTGCTTAGGCCCGGTGAAGAGCTTCTCTATGGCTTGCTGCGCCGAGCACGTTCGTCATCCGCTTGACGTTGTAGGCCATGGAGGCAAGGCCGATCTCGACTCGTGCTTCCGACCAACCCACGCATCAGCAGCCGAGGATGCCCGAAAATACGGTACTTGATCGTTGCAAAGGAATGCTCGACAGTAGATCGGCCGAGCCTCATTGCTTCTGGAGTCATCTGCTCTTGCATCCGGTTCAACGCGTCCTCGTACAGACGCCGAGTCAGGTACTTCTTCGGAGCCTGTGTACAGCGTGACTTTTAGCGAACAGCCTCCGCCGGGCCGGCCTCTATCTGCGGCTTCTGCTCGCTCGAAACCAAGCGCCGCCATTTTCAGACCATTCACGAAGGCGTCAATCACTCGGGATACCTGATCGCCCGGAACAAGATCATCCAACAGCACCGGAAACAATGTTCCCTGGTGTCGTGGTCCTTCACCTTGGATATAACTCATGTGGGGAAAATGCCTCCGATTCCAAAATGAGAGGTCGTGCGATTTGCACTAACTGATTCTGACGGCCGGATACGCTTCGATGTATTCCTCGCCATTGCAGCCGAAGTAGGCGACCGTACGGGCAGCAAAATCCACCTCATACCGAACAACTCCCGCACGCCAACTGGCTTCGAGAAACTCTGGAAAACCGCTTTCTCCGGCCTGATCGATTCGCAAAGCTGCAATCAGGGCATCCCGGTCGAATGCTGGTACGTCCACAGCACCAGATATCAAGGGGGCCCCCTGCATCACGACCGGTCCTTCATCGGTGAGGAACAGGCTCTGGCACGAGGGTAGAGACCAGAGGTTGCGGGTGACTCCGGCCCGTCGCAGGCTCTCGGCCACATAGGGGAATCCTCCCATCTTCGGGCGGATAGCGGACGCTCGCTCCATCGCCTTCATCAGATTGTCAACTGCTTTGCTCATGAGATTTTCTCCTTCCGTGTTTAGTGCTCTTTGGAGGTAGTGAGATTCGGTATGACGGCGTGTCACTCGACCGGAACATCTCGGGTCTGATGATGCTCTGCCAGTTTGCAAAGCAGACGTCGCAGAACAGATCTTTCGTCGGCATCGAGACAAGCAAAGAACTGCTCGTCGTTTTGATCGGCGATCTCTGCCAGTTCGGGAAGATTGCGTCGCCCCACAGGCGTCAAAGAAAGTAGTTGGCCCCGGTTGTCTTCGGGGTTGACCCTGCTCTTGATCAAAGCTTTCGCCTGGAGCTTGTCGACGATCTTCGAGACCGCTCCGCGGGTCATTGTCGAGGCTTCGGCCAGCTCGCCCGGAGTTACTTGCTGCCATTCATAGAGATGACGTAACAATACCCACTCGGCGACAGACGTTTGCCTCGCGTGCAGGGACCGGGCAAATTCACCCGAGACCGTATTGGAAACACGCCGCAGCCAATATCCCAGATGGCTCTCAAGCCCTGAGATGGAGCCTTTGAAGTTAAATCTAGTTTCCACGAAAACTATTATGCTTTCCTTGGAAACTAGATGTCAAGATAGCGATTTGGAGACCGTTACCGCGATACCATGAGCCGGGAGTTTCGTAGCTGTGAAGCACGAGAGTTCACTCTCATGATAAGAACGCGATCAGGTTCCAGGAGCATGCTGTTTGATACGGAGGCTTCGGAGGAATCCGTTAACATAAGGCGCCAATTTTTTCCCAGGATCGCAAGAGCAATCACCGCCTCCATCCGCGCGAAAGGTTCACCTATGCACATCTTTGCTCCTCCGCCGAAAGGAAAATAGGCGAACTTTGGCCACGAGGGGCTGTCCCAACGCGCTGGGTCAAAATCAAGCGGGCGCTCGAAGTAGCGTGGGTTCCGATGAGTGACATAAGGACTGATGAAGACGCTAGCTCCGCCCGGAATATCGTAGTCGCCCAGGCGAAGTTTACGCTTGGGACGCCGTGCGAACGCAAGCGCGGGAGGGAAAAGACGCACTGCCTCATGGAAGACCTGCGTCGTGTACTTCAACTCCGAAACATTCGCAAGTGTCAACGCCCCATTTTTCAGGACCGAATCGATCTCTGCGTGCATTTGTTCAGCAATATGAGGATGCCGCCCCAACAGATACCAGGTCCAGGTCAGAGCGATCGCGGTAGTTTCGTGTCCTGCCAGAACAAATGTGACAATCTCGTTTCTGACTTCTTCGTCAGTCAGCGCGTTCTCTTCTCCGCCAATACCCTGCATGACCATACTCAAGACATCCTTACCCGGGCTCTCGCTCTGCCGCGCCCGCCCGCATCCTATAAGGGGCGCGATGATTCTATCCAGCGAAGAGCGCTCTTTGCGAAAGAACAAACTCGGACCGTTGGGAAACAAGCGACGATAAGCCACCGCTAAAGGCTCGAGAAATGCGAATGCCGGGGCCAGGAACATCGACTTGCGAGTCACCCCACGAAGCACATTCGCGATTGCGTCGGCGCTGTCACGAAACTCAGCTCCAAACAGGCTCGCGCCGACAATGCTGAGGGTCAAGCGCCTCATCTCGCGGCGAATATCGATAGAATCGCCGTCCGTCCACTCGCCGGAAAACCGTTCCGTCTCCTGAGCCATGATGGCCGCATACGAAGCGATTTGGTCTCGATGAAACGCCGGCTGCAATCGTCGCCGGCGCTCTTTGTGTTCTGGCTCTTCCCTGGTGATCAGCCCGTCGCCTACCAACTCGCGTAGCAGGGTAGCTCCTGAATCGCGCACGAATTCGTGCTGGCGGGTGACGAGGATTTCCCGAATCAGCTCTGCATCGTCGACCAGAAACAGCCGTTTCCCGAGAATCTGAAAAGAAGAAATTGCGCCGTAAGTTTGCGCCGTCTTCTCCAAAAATTGGATTGTCCCGCCCGCCGTGCCTCTTCCAAGGAAGCCGTATGCTGCCAGGCCGCGCGGTCCCGGAGGCGTAATCATGCCACTATTCTCCCGCTACGGTAATCCAATTTGGGAAGCGTATGGTTCGGATCGTGGGACTGCGCCGCGCATGTCTCCCGGCATCTGAGTTTTTTTCTTGTACTTACTATTCTTTGCATGACGTCGCTCAGCACAGAATCTTTGTGCTGCTGATTCTGCTCTTTGCTGCGTTCGAGTGGGCCGTGCAATCGGCGCGCCTGAAATCCAGCAACGCCGCTCTTGTGTTCCCCATCGTCTGTGCTCTCGGAGGCGCGCTTCTGCTCACACACGCACATGACCTGTCAAACGTAAAGGAAGCACTGCTGGCGGAGTTGAGCCATTTGCCGCTTGCTCTGCTTGCAGTTGTCGCGGCGTGGGCTCCTGGCTGGAAATCCGCTTCCCACCGCCACGAGACAGGTTTGCGGCTCCGGTCTGGCCCGTTTGCTTTGCACTCATAGGTGTGGTTCTTCTGCTCTATCGCGAAGCGTAAAAAGAAGCTCAGTCTTCGCCGGGAGAAAACCTTCCACTTCACTCCGTTATTCCTCTGAAAGGCTGCAGCACGCATACCCCGGCATCAAATCTCCCTTGCTGCAAGTCGTGACCAGCTCGTTCCACAGCCACGATGCGAACACGTCCCGGTATCAGCGAAGTCGCGCTCCGAAGCTCTTCGATATTGCCGAACGGATCGTTTGCCCCATGTACAAACAGAGTGGGCGTGAATATCCGCGGAAAATGAGCAGTTCTCATCTCCATAGGCTTTCGGGGCGGATGCAGCGGATACGAAAGCAATAGCAGCCCGCTGACAATCGTCCCATCTTCCGCTGCAAGGATGCTCGCCTGGCGGCCCCCATAGGAATGCCCGCCCAGGAAAACGCGTTCGGTCTGACTCCGTAACGCTTCCACCGCCTCTCTCAGCCCCTCACGGTCGAGCGCGTTGCTCGCCGGCGATGGTGGGCCGAACGCTTTTCGCTGCCGGAACGGTAAGTCGCACCGCAGCACCAATGTGCCTGCTCTCGCGAACGTGTCGGCAACCGCCGTCAGCAAAGCTGACCTGCAATTTCCGCCCGCACCGTGCGTCAGCACAAGCCCATCGCCTCCTGCCGAGTCAGGCTGGTGAAGAAAGCCGCGCACGGCCTTGCATTCGAAGCTGGTCACCTCAGGCATCTGTCACCGAAACGCACCCGGCACTCTGGCGCAGAACCGGAGCTGTTCTAAAATCGACAGAACCGGGGAGAGCGCCACGACTTTCGACGACCAGCTTAGCCAAACCAGCGCGGAGACCACCTTTCGGATCAGGCGAGCTGAGCCGTCAGACGCTTCAGCTTGTGGTCGCATCTGTTTCGAGGCCTTCAGGAAAATTAATGAAGATCATGCATTCGCTCCAGACTTCGCGGAGCCGGGCACAGCTATAGGAAGACTAACTTGGATGTTTTCCCATCCCGGCTACTATTGCGTAGTAGCGGAAGAAAATGGAACCGTTGTCGGAAGTAACTGTTTGGACGAGCGTTCCTCGATTGCCGGTGTCGGTCCAATAACCGTCGATCCCCAGGCACAGAACAGCGGTATCGGCCGCAGGCTCATGACCGCTGTCATCCGCCGCGCAACCGAACGTGGCGCGCCGGGCATACGTCTGGTCCAGGCGGCCTTCCACAATCGATCATTGTGTCTTTACGCAAAATTAGGCTTTGAAGCTCGCGAACCCCTTTCTGTCATGCAGGGCTGTATTTCATTTGCAGTTGAGGGTTGCCGCGTGCGAAATGCAGGCATTTCCGACCTCGATTCTTGTAACCAGTTGTGTACCCGCGTGCACGGACACGACCGGAATGGACAGCTCCGGGAGGCCATCCAAGCCGAGACGGCTCTCGTTGTCGAAAGAGCAGGACGCATCACCGCCTACGCAACAAACCTGGCCTTTTTTGCCCATGCCGTTGCCGAGTCAAATCTCGATTTGCAGGCCCTGATTGGAACGGGCCGTTCCTTTGGCGGTCCAGGCATCCTCGTGCCTACTCGCAACGCGCCGCTATTTCGCTGGTGTCTGGAGAACGGCCTTCGCCTGGTCGAGCCCATGATACTCATGTCCATTGGCCTTTATAACCAACCGCAAGGCGCCTGGCTGCCTTCGGTTTCGTTCTAGACTTAAAACTTCTATCTTCAGTGCACCGCATATGACTAAACCAGTTGCCCGATCGGCATTCCTTTCGGCTGCCGTTTGCTTCCTCTGTCTGACCTGCCTGCGCGCCGATCCGCTGAATCCAGCAATGTGGTCAGGGCTGCGCTATCGCATGATCGGACCCGAACGCGGAGGACGCGTCACAGCTGTTACGGGTGTGGCTTCCGAACCTTACACCTTCTACATGGGCTCGACAGGCGGCGGAATCTGGAAAACGACGGACGCCGGTCATAGTTGGACCAACATCTCGGATGGCTTTCTGCCCGTGGGCTCCATGGGCGCAATTGAAGTTGCTCCTTCCGACCCCAAGATCATTTACGCCGGAACGGGCTCGTCAAAAATACGGAGCAATGTTTCCATCGGGCGAGGTATCTTCAAATCGGTCGATGCCGGTAAGACCTGGACGTTCTCTGGTCTTCGAGACGTCGGTCAGATTGCAACCATTCGTGTAAACCCAACCAATCCCGATATCGTATATGTCGCCGCCTTAGGAAATCCGTTCATTCCAAATAAAGACCGGGGAGTGTTCCGGAGCAACGATGGAGGGAAAACCTGGAAGCACGTACTCTATCTGTCGGACGAACTCGGTGCGGCCGATCTGGAGTTGCAGCCCGGACATCCCGGCGTTGTCTTCGCCAGCATCTGGCACGGCCAGCGAAAGCCGTGGACTATCATCAGCGGTTCGCATGACGGTGGAATTTATAAGTCGACCGACGCCGGCGAACACTGGGACAAGCTGACGTCTGGCCTGCCGTCCGGATTGTTCGGCCGTAGTAACGTCGCCTTTTCGCCTGCCAGTCCCGACCGGGTTTATGCGCTCATCGAAGCGAAGCCGGGGAGCGGACTTTACCGTTCTGATAACTCGGGTTCCACCTGGAATCTTGTAAATGGCGCGACTTATCTAACTACGCGTCCGTTCTACTACTCGACTCTGGGCGTCGATCCCAACAACCCGGACATCGTGTACGTCGGCGACGAAGGTTGGTTTAAAAGCTCGGACGGCGGCAAGACCTTCCATCCCGAGCGTGTTCCGCATGGCGATAATCACGATCTCTGGATTAACCCAAAAAATTCGAACTACATGATCCAATCGAACGACGGCGGTGCCAACGTCTCACTCGATGGCGGTCTTACATGGAGCACGCAAGCGAACCAGCCTACTGCCGAAATCTACCAGGTGGCCGTCGATAATCAGTATCCATACCACGTCTACGGCGCACAGCAGGACAACACCACCGTGATTGTGCCTAGTCTGCCGATCAGCACCGGCCAGGACTATCGTATCGGGCCTGGTTGTGAAACTGGGCCTATCATTCCCGATTCAGCCAACCCGGAAGTCGTCTACGGCAGTTGCAAAGGCCAGTTCAGCCGGCTGGATATGCGCACCACAGACGAGCAGCAATATTGGATCGGGGCTCAATCGCTCTACGGAAATCCAGGTAGTGACCTCGTCTTTCGCTTTCAACGCGTCTCTCCCATGGAAGTCTCGACTCACAATCCCCAGACGATTTATTACGGATCGCAGTACTTGCATCGCAGTCGCGACGGCGGTATCACTTGGGAACGAATCAGCCCGGATCTCACCGCGCATCCGCCCGGAACACAAGGCGCGAGTGGCGAACCCATTACGCGCGATGCCACTGGCGAGGAGATCTATAGCACGCTTTACTCGATTCGCGAGTCTTCAGTGCAAAAAGGTCTGATCTGGACCGGGTCAAATGACGGTCTCGTCTACCTGACGCGCGACGACGGGAAAACCTGGTCGAACGTCACACCTCCGGACTTGAAACCGGGTGGTCGCGTTCAGAACATTGAGCCCAGCCCGCATCGCCCGGGCACCGCTTACGTTGCCATCTATCGTTACTTGCTCGGCGACTTCGCACCGTACATCTATAAGACAGACGATTACGGCAAGAACTGGGAGTTACTGACGAGCGGAAACGGAATCGCTGCCGACGAGCCCACGCGCGTCGTACGCGAAGATCCGGATCGCCCGGGGCTGCTTTATGCCGGGACCGAGTTCGGCATGTATATCTCGTTCGACAACGGCAAGCAGTGGCAGCACTTTCAACTGAACTTACCAACCACGCCTGTTACCGATATTCGCGTCACGCATAAGGACCTGGTCCTCTCCACGCAAGGCCGCTCATTCTGGATTTTGGATAATCTTACGCCGCTGCATCAGCTCGACAAAGTTGGGAGCTCGCAGGCATTTCTTTTCGCTCCTCGACAGGCGGTGAGATCACTCGGACATGCCGGCGGTGGCCTTGACCGGAGCCTCCCCCGTCCGCAATACCCGCTGCCGGGAGCTGAGATCGATTACTATCTTGCCGCCTCACCTGAAAATGACATTAAACTCGAGATCATTGACGGGACAGGTAAGACCGTTCGCAGCTTCACCAGCGCGTTGACCGCCTCCGATCGCAGCAATCGCCCTCCGGATGCGATGGCCATGGGCGACGAAGAGGAGGGTGGCGGACGGCTTCGGACCGGCCCCACCCGGCTCGAGAAGACGCCTGGGATGCATCGCTTCACTTGGGACCTGCGCTATCCCGGCCCCTGGATCAGCGAAACCCGCCCACAAGGCCCGAACGGTCCCGCTGTCGTACCAGGCAATTACACCGTCAAGCTGGTTGCCGGATCCTATTCCGGTTCTCAACCGCTGACCATCATGGAGGATCCGCGTGTGACCAACTCCGGTGTCACAGAGGCTGATCTGCGAGAACAGTTCGACCACAACATGCGCGTCCGTGACTTGGTCAGCGACGCAAACCGGACCGTTGCACGCGTCCGTGCTGCCCAGAAAACTCTAGCTGGTTCTGAAGCTTCCGATGCCCAAATTCTGCCGAAGTTGAACGATCTCGCTTCGCACCTTGTTACACCGCCGATCCGATACAGCAAGCCCGAACTGCAGACTCACATAACGTACCTCTATGCGATGACCAACAATTCTGATCAAAAAATAGGTCGGGACGCAGCAGAGCGCTACACCAACTTGCGTAAGGAACTCGATGAGCAAATTGCTCAGATCAACCGGTTGCTTGGGCCCGTCAGTGTCTCCAAAACCCTGCCTTCGGTGGGAAGGTAACAAGCTTCACAAACTGGAAGGGGCCTCCCAAAAAAACTGATTGCTTGACTCTCCCCTTGCGGGAGGCCTTACAACCGTATCGTGCTTAAGATCGGCGATTTCTCGGCACTCACTCAAGTCTCTGTCAAAACACTACGCTATTACGACGAAACGGGCTTGTTGCATCCGCTTCGCGTAGATGCGCAATCGGGTTATCGATACTACTCTGCTGCCCAACTGCCTCGCCTTCACCGCATTCTTGCGCTGAAAGACTTGGGGTTCAGCCTGGAGCAAATTGGCCGGGCTCTGACAGACGGCATCACACCCGAGCAACTGCGCGGCATGCTCCTGTTGCGCTCGATGGAGCAGGAGAACAGAGTCCGGGATGAGCAGGATCGGCTCATGCGGCTGCAAGTTCGGTTGCGGCTTATAGAAAAGGAGAACCTCATGTCGCAAGACATCATCATCAAGGAAGTAGCACCACAATGGATCGCTTCCGTTCGCAAAATTATCCCGTCCTATCCAGCAGTCGGGCAGCTTTACGGAGAGTTGTTCGCAGTTCTCGGTCAGCATGCGGCGGCCTCCGGCCCTCCCGTGGCCCTGTGGCACGATTCCGAGTACAAGGAGAAAGATGTTGACGCCGAAGCCGGCGTCTATCTGAAAAGCAGTGTGCCCGTGAACGGACCCGTGCAGGTTTACCAGTTGCCGGGTGTCACGGCCGCCAGCATCATCCATCAAGGTGCGTACAATCGCCTCAGCGAGTCATATGACGCGATCCTGCGATGGATTGAAGCAAACGGGAAATCGATCGCCGGACCGAGCCGCGAGATCTATCTCCAATGTGGAAATCCAGTTCGTCAGGATGACGAATCCTACATTACAGAAATTCAGATCCCAGTAAACCCGGCAAACTGAACGAGACAATCTGAATTACGCAATCACGAAAGTGGAACAACCAGGATCGGCGTAGTTGTGGGTGCGGGCGATCCTCCGTCCGGTTCCACACTGACGGCGACGGCCTTGTTACGCGCCGGATCGGCCGCGAGTTGGGAAACCTGGACCGAGTCTCCGCTCGACGTTGGCCTGAATACCCCGGCTGAAACAGGTGCGCCCGTATTGGGAATCAGCCAAAGCTGGTAAGTTCGGTTCTGCGCCAGTGCGGGTAGCTTCGATCCAACAAACACAAGCCCGCCTGTTCGATTCGCCAACACTCGGCCGTGCGGGACCGTTTCCGCTCGTCCGAACTGGACCGCGCGTGTATCGGATCTGCCCAGTACTTCTAGCGCGGACCGCAACTGGTTCCGCTCAGTTCTCATCGCAGTCAGTTCGTCCCTGGTCCGGTTTAGTGCGGAAGTAGACCATATAGAGCTCGCCAGAAGAATCAGGCATGCCGCAGCCAGGAGGGGAATCAACCAGGGGCGGTGCGTTTGTGGCCTTTTAATCTCGGCCAAAGGCGCACGCTGTATACTCGCCAGCACGCGATCCTTCAGACCTGCGGATGGTTGCTTCGGCTCGGCAAGTCCGGCCATAGCGGCTGTCACTCGCGCCGCCAACGCGATTTTCTCGGAGCAATGCTCACATCCGTCTCGCAGGTGAGCCTCGATCTCCGCCGCCAGCTCCGGCTCGAGCACGCCGAGAACATAGAGTTCGTACAGTTCGGCCATCTCGGCGTGCGTCATGCGACGTCACCTCCCTGGATGGCTGTACGGAGCCGGATGAGTCCGGTTCGTATCCAGCTCTTCACAGTCCCCAGCGGCTCCTGCAGGCGCTGCGCAATCTCCGATTGTGAGCACCCTTCGAAGTAGGCGAGCTCCAATGCCCGTTTCTGGTTTTCGCTCAAATGAACGAATGCCGCCTGCAAGATCCTGACATCGTTCAGCACCGAGTCTGTATCGGTCCGCCCCTCGATCTTTTCCCAATCGGCGTAGTCTAAGGGCCGCTGCCGGAGGGCAAAACGCGCTTGCGCAGACCGCACATGGTCTATTGCCAGATTGCGTGCGATCGACACAATCCACACCCCGAGTGTGCCTCGTTGCTCGTTGAACTCCCTCGCGCGATTCCAAACCCTCATGAATAATTCCTGAACCAGATCCTCCGCGGCAGTTTCGTCCCGCGTGATTCTTAGGAACAGCGAATATACGAGGTGTGAGTACCGATCGTATGCGTCGGCCAGCGCGTCCGGGTCGCGTCTCCGTAACTTCTGTACTAGCTCAGCTTCGCCGCGCGTGTCCGGCATTTATCCAGCGTGTAGACGCGTATGGCGGAAAACAGAGACAAATAAATTCGGCAACTTAGTCCTTAGTACGTCCTTTTATCTTATCGCTGCGGACAGGTACTCCAAAATGCAAATTTTTTTCATCCAACCACCAACATGGCTCCGTATAGGGCTATGAAAGAACACGAAAACGCTTCGCGCGTCAGAGGAGAAAATGGTTCAAGGTAAAATTTGGCTCTCATTCGCCGCTTCGGTTATTGGCGTCCTCAGCGTCACTTCCGCTAATGCGGCTAGCGTCACGACAATCAATCTCGGAACAATCTCGGCTCCAGTAACAAGCACAGGTACCCTGCCCAACCAAGGTCAAGTGCTCGAAGCATCGTTCACTATCACCTCTACTTCTCGGCTCTCCATGTTCACCGACTCTTATGGTGGCGGGACGAGCGTAAATGGAAGCACACAAGCTCCGGGAGGTTTCATGCCTTCTATGGTGCTTTTCAACGCAGCTGGAAACTATGTAGCCGGAGAAACATTCCCCTTCGGAAATACCGACCCGGTAACAGGTCTAAAAGGGGATGCTTCCATCACGGTCGCAAGCCTTTCGGCCGGTAGCTACATCGTTGCCCTTTCCGATTGGCAGGTGCAACAGCCGCCAACCGCGACCAACCTCTCAGATGGCTTTATCAATTACGGCAGCGGGACTTCTTTTATCGATGTTCAGGGTAACTTGCGTACCGGAAGTTATGCCCTGAATGTCTCTGCAACTCCTTCCGCTTCGACAACCCCTGAACCGGCGACTGTGTGGCTCGTCCTTCCTGCTCTCGGCAGTGTTCTAGCAGTTATCCGCAAGCGCCACGCACTCCAGTCTTGAAGTCAAACGCTGTAAAACAGTTTCAATTAATTCGAAAGAAAAGTGAGGAATACATGGCCAAGGATAATCTCGTCTCAAATCTCATAGAACAGTCTCCCAATCGACGCAGCTTGCTCCGCAAGATCGGGCTCGCTAGTGCAGCCGTTGGCGCTGCTGTCGCCACCGGCAACAAATCACTGCTCGCCCAATCATCAACCCCGACCGTAGTCGATGTCCTGCAGTTTGCCCTCAACCTCGAATACCTCGAAGCTGAGTTTTACACCACCGCCACCATGGGTGTGACCATCGATCAGGTGGGGATCGGTATTGACGGAGCGGGAGGAACCGGTCCGACCACCGGTTGGAACCAGGTTAATTTCTCGAATAACTTTATTTTCACCGGGCAGGTCGCCATGGAAGTCGGCGCCGACGAACGTGCTCACGTCACCTTGCTCCGCGGCGCCCTGAATACGGCGGGTATCCGGCCGATCGCGAAGCCGCAGATCAACTTGGCTGCGCTCGGGATCGGTTTCGCGAACGAGTTGCAGTTCCTCACCCTCGCTCGAATATTCGAGGATATCGGTGTTTCCGCTTACGCCTACGCAGCGGGACAATCGTTCGTGGCAAACACTCCCTACATCGGAACTGCTGCCCAGATCCTTGCGGCGGAAGCCGAGCACGTTGGAAATATCCGCCTCGAAGTGGCCCGCCTGAACATCAATACTTCGGCCCTCGATGGCGTAGATATCATCCCTCCTCCATCGGGAACTAAGTTCATGTCACTCGATGACAATGGCCTCTGCGCGCTGCGCAGCCCCGGCCAGGTTCTTTATCTTGCCTATGGCGGAGTCGCCGGCGTCACATCTGGAGGATTCTTCCCGGCGGGCGTTAACGGAACCTTGAACACCTCCTCCGCACACGCTTAGAAGCACATCTCCTCCTCTGCTCCCTACCAGAGCAAATAGCGACCGGGGGTTTACGGAAAGCCGTAAACTCCCGGTATTTTTCTTTTCACTTGGGCTTGCGTTTCCCCTCCTCCTCTCGAGCCTTTAAAATACTCACCAGCGCCTCCAGCCTCCGATTGCGTGCTTTCAGTCGCGCTAACTCATCAGACTGCCCGGTCGTCAGCGACTCTACAATGGTCGGTTTCGGCTGCGAACTGCCGCCTTGCTTCCGCGAAGCCAGAAGCCCCAGCAGTGAACCGAACAAGATACCGGCCGCGGCAAGCGTCCCCAACTTTCGCAAGCTCAAATTTGCAGCCCATTTGCGTGTACTCGCGCTGACTTCGCCCGAGTAGCGAACCACCGCAATGTGAGGCATCATGTTCGGTTCCATGGTCGATTGTGCTCCAGAACAGCTTAGGCTTAGGCCGCCACGCGCCGCTTGAGAACACTCAGCATCACGCCGAATGCCAGGCCCGCTAAGCCAATCATTCCGATCTCAGTCGTATGACTCGCAGTTGCCGGCAACTCTCTTCCTTCCGCTTTCTTAGGGGCCTCTGCCCGAAGCGCTTCATGCTGCGAATCGGAATATTTCTTGGCACTGACGCCCTCTCCCCTGTTGTCTGCCGTAATTCGCTTCGGCGACAGCAGCCATAATGTCACCACTTTCATATCATCTTGGCTCAGATTTTGCGGCAACTTGTCGTAAGCGGGATCCACCGCCATCACCGGCTCCGCAGTACCATCAGTGATCTTGACTGCGTCCAGTTTCGGGTACACAAATTCGAGCGTTGCTGCACATCGTGCACACTTCCACCCTCGAAGAGCTCGCGACCCGTCCGCAGCCGCTCGGAACCACACGACGCCTCCCCGTCCTGAGCTCCTGAGTGCTGGATTGGGAACACCCAGGATCAGATGATGATCCTCCTGCCCGTTTCCCTGGATCCTTATAATGGCCCGATCCGTCATGTTGTCTTCTAGGGAGAAGGTATAAGCGCCCGCGGCTAATTCGCCCCCCGGAATTTGGGCGGGACTGGCCAACGTCACCTTCTGCGTTTCCGCCGTTCCCTGAGCCTGGATTTGCCAAGTGCCCAATGCACCGGCAAGGACGATCACTCCTGAAATTAATGAATAATGCTTCATCGCACACAGCTCCTTTACTGCGTTACGAAATGAGAAGCAAAGCGGATTGATCTCGCTACCTTTAACAAAGAATCCTGCGTACTAGAAGTAACGTGCGGTACGCATTTGCTCTTTGGAAAAAAGCCCCGTCTCCGGTTTTTTCAGCGTGCCGTCAACAAAAAAGGGCAGTTTTTGTGCCCGGCTGCGTCAAACGGCTATCATGCGCCGGGCCGTTATTATCATCCCCCTTGCTCTGATCGTCCTGCTTGGAATTGCCTTCTTCGTTGTCTCCAGCAACGTTGATCATTACCGGCCTCGCGTTCAGGCCGAGCTGCAGAAAAAGCTCGATCGTCCGGTCACGCTCGGGCATCTCGGCCTGAAGCTCTTCCCTCTCTCGTTGGCTGTTGACGGCGTCACAATAGGCGAGAATCCCGCATTTAGTACTACCCAACCGTTTGCTACCGCCAAAAATCTGTACGTCAGTGTGGGGCTTTTCTCGCTGATTAGCGGCAACCCGGAGGTTAAAGTTGTCCGGCTCGATCGCCCGCAGATCGAACTCGTCCGCAATAGCCAGGGCGTCTGGAACTTCTCGACGTTAGGCGGTGCCGGTAAGTCAACCACAGGCTCCAGCGGCAGTACGTCCAACGAACTGACACTCGACGAACTAAAGATCACAAACGGGACCGTCGGCCTCACCGACCAGGCTGCGCACGAGGCCCGGGCGGTCTACAACGGTATCGATTTTGATCTTACTGGATTTGGGCCGAACAAGCAGTTTGGGGTTGATGTGACGGCTCACCTCCCCGGGAGCGGAAAGGAACTCATCGATTTCCGTGGTAAGGTAGGGCCTTTGGTTCCAGGTAATTCGGCAGCAGTGCCGATCAACGGGCGACTATCTCTCCAGGAGGTGGGGCTCGCCTCCGTCAACAGGTTCGTTTCCGGAGGGATTCCTGACATTAACGGTGGTGTGGCTTCCGGTTCCGCCGATATTTCATCCGAACAGCAGGTCTTAAGCGCCAAAGGAAACCTCAAACTGGAGAATGCCGTTATTCGCGGCTCCAAGCTCGCCTACCCTGTGGAAGCACAGTACGACGTAACCGACGATCGAAAATCGGATCAGATTCAGATTCGGTCCGGCAGCTTGAAACTCGGTCCCACCGCGTTTTCAATCTCAGGAAATATCAATGCCGGTGTAAAGCCCGCCACCCTCAACGCTCATATTTCCACTCGCGACTCTTCGATTACTGAACTGGCCCAACTCGCCTGCTCCTTCGGGGTCGCGTTTAATCCCGCCTACCAGGTGAAAGGCACCGTAACGGCAGACATCACGGCCACCGGCACAGCCACAGCCCCGCAGCTCTCAGGTTCTTTAGCCGCACGGGCGCTGTCGGTTTCAGGTGGCGAGATCAAGGAACCTGTGTCGGTGCCCGAGATTGCGCTTGCCCTCGCGCCCGACCTGATTCGGACGACATCGCCCTTCAACGCCCAGAGTGGCTCCACAATTCTGACGACCGCCTTTTCACTCCAGCACTACACAACCAAAGCGATGCTGATTGACGCGACCGTGCGAACCAACGGCGCCAACATTGCCGAACTGCTGAACATGGCGAAGGCATATGGCCTTGATTCAGCTAAGGGCATGACCGGTACCGGCAAACTGTCGCTAGATGTTCACGTCCAGGGTCCAACAGCGGACACGGCGAAGCTCACCTACGCGGGTTCGGGCAGCATCTCCGGCGCAACACTCTCCACCCCTGCTCTCACCAAGCCTGTCACTATTGCTTCTGCAAACCTCCGGTTCGCTCAGAACAGTGCCGCAATCGAAGCGCTAAACGCATCCGTGGCCAGCACGAACTTGAAAGGCAATCTCTCCGCAAGCAACTTCGCTGCGCCACAAATGAAATTTGCACTGGCGGCCGACAGGATCGATACGGCGGAACTGGAAGCGCTGACCCCCAATCAGCCCGCAGCCAGTCACAGCAATACCGCCGCCCAGCGGCCCGCTTCAGCGCAGCCCGGGGTGCTGCAAAAGATAACCGGATCCGGAACCCTGGCTGTAGGTTCATTACGCGCACAGGAACTGGTGCTCAGCAACGTTCATGCCAATTGCAAACTCGATCGAGGCGTAATTGAGCTTGTCCCCGTGACGGCCGGAGTCTTCGGCGGCAGTGAAAACGGCACTGTAACGCTCGATACTCGGCCGGCCCGTCCGCAGTGTTCGGTAAAAACGAAACTGTCAGGCGTGGATACCAACGCTTTACTCTCCGCCGTTAGTTCCGTAAAGAATACTCTCTATGGCAGTCTTTCGGCTGACGCCAATCTGGCCTTTACGCTCGCCGCGAGCAATGAACTCGCCCGGACCCTCAACGGTACGCTGAGCTTTAACGTTGCTAACGGCGAGTTGAAGAATGTAAATATCCTGAATGAGATTTCGCGGGTGGGAAAGTTTCTGAACGCAGCTCCCTCGAAATCCGGAAACGCCACGGCTCTCAAGAAGCTTTCAGGAACCCTGCAGATACGCAACGGAGTTGCGACCACCAATAACTTGATCGCCTCGCTCGACGAAGGATCTCTCTCCGGTGTGGGCTCGCTGAATCTCGGGGATCAGACCATCGACATGCGCGCCAACGCGGTGCTCGCCAGCGGCACGAGCCATGCTGTCGGCGGCACCCAAGTCGGCGGCTTCATGACCACCGCTCTGGCCAATAACAAGGGCGAGTTGGTCATTCCCGTTCTAATAACCGGCTCGCTTGCCCACCCGGCTTTTGCTCCCGACGTACAAGCCATGGCCAAAATGAAATTGAACAATCTTCTGCCGAGTGTGAGCGATCCCGGCAAACTGATCAGCGGCGCGCTGGGAAATGGAGGGGCGGCAGGCATCGTCAACGGCATTTTAGGCGGCGGCCAGCAGCAGGGCACTTCATCGGGTCAGGCTCAAGGTAAGAGCACTGACAACGATCCCATCAACTCCATCCTGAAAGGTTTTGGGAAAAAGAAGGATACCCAGCACTAACTCGCTGCGTTCTCGTTCGGCTTACACACCCGGGCTGAAACCCGTCTCTGAAGTCTGCTTACGCCAATCCTGTCTCAGCCTTCAGCTGAGCAATGTCTTTGTAGAACTGCTTCAGATCAAGCTGAATCACCTCTAATATGCGCTCTATCCTGTCCAGTCGCTTATCAGCATCACCGAAGCCCTTATCAACATCAGAGAAGCGCTTGTCAAACTGATCAAACGCTTTCCCCATCCAGACCACGTTAATCGCCAGCGCTGCAATGCTGACCGCTACGGCACTCTAAGCGCTCACGATTGCCACCGCCAGGTTATCTGTCACTCCTCCTCACCTCTCTCTGAGGATACGTTTCACGCTCGTCGTATGCCACTCATGCCAGCCCGGTTGTGATTTTTTTTCCTATTCAATCGACGCGCTATTCCGCGTCTTTTCTGTGCTGCTTCACCGCATAGCGAACCGCCTCCCAGAGCAACTGATCAAGCGGTATCAGCACGCATCCCGGTGCCGCGCGACTACGATCGTCGTTTCTTCGTTTTCGTCATCGTGTGCTGGAAGTAGCGGGCTCAGTCAAAAGCTTAATTGACGCCGCGATGTCGTGTCTAGAGGCAATCGCTGTGTAGGGGCAGAGTTTCCATGCTCCCCACCACAACCGCAAACTGTATTCCCTTCGTTACTGCTTTTCCAGCGAGACCTGCCCGATCACCCGGTCGACCAGTTCTCTTGCGCTCATGGACGGCTGTACCGATCCTGCTAAACGGTTCAGTCTTCCGTCGATAAGCAGGTTAGCGAGTCCATGCACAAAACCCCACCCCGCCGTGATCGTAATAGCCTGCTGTTTCGTAACGGGCGTGAAGGCATCATTCTTCACCTCTGCTTTTACGTCAAAGACGCCGGCCAATGCTCGTGATGAGATTTGCAGGGACTCTCGCAGCGTCAAACGGCTATAGTCGAGGAGCTCGTTTCGAGACATGAGCCGGAACAGATCGGGATTGCTCACAGCGAACTCGATGTAACCTCGTCCGATGGCCTTTCGCCGCTCACGAGTGGGTGGCAGATCTCGTGCGTAAGAAGCAAGCGTCTCGGCAAGACGCAAGTGTCCGACGGCAGCCAGTTCGCTGAGGATCCCTACCCGGTCCGAGAAGTGGTGCTTCGCGGCAGTGTGCGAAACGCCGGCCTCACGTGAGATGGCACGCACCGTCAAACCTGTAAGCCCCTCCCGAATGAGAACACGCTCAGCGGCTTCCAGGAACGCCTTTGGAAGCGACCCGTGATGATAACTTCTTCGTGGAATTTTCTGAACCACTTCCCTCCGCAAATCTCCAGACCTCTTCGATCCAACCGATTTCCCGGCGCCAGAGTTGCCCACAGTCGCACCTCTCGTTGTTATGATAATCTTTCCACGAGAAAGATAAGTCACGCAAACCTATGGATCTATCTAGACGAAACTTCCAATTTGTTTTCGGGGCTGCTGGGCTGAGTGGCTTCGGTTCACACGGTTCGTTAGTTGCGCAGACCGAAAACCAGCAGCAATCGCCACCAGGCAGCGCGAGAACACCGCCCTATCTATTTCAGGACCGGACCTTCGAAAACATCTTCCTTACCAGCCTTGGCCGCGCTTATCATTCGGGCGCAAACGCCGGCAAGGTTCTCTATCTCACCCGGCAGGTGAAAGACGGCGACTTCGAGAGCGCCTTCGTTGCGTTTAAAGAGGCTGGTGATGAGGCCCGTGCGCAGGCCCAGGAATCACTGGCCGGCGGCCACCGGGAGAGTGCACGACAAGCCTACTTGTGGGCGCAGAACTTCTACGATAGTGCGACATATTTCGCTGACGGCTCTAAGGACCCGTCGCGTCTTGAACCAACCTGGGAAGACCTCTATGATTGCTGGCTGAAGTCGCTCGCGCTCTTTGATCCACCGATTGAACCGGTAAGCATCCCGTATGACGGCACCACCCTCCGTGGCTTCTACATCAGAGGCAAAGGCCGCGGCCGGCGCCGCCCGTTGTTGATTCTTGTGAACGGAAGTGACGGTTCACTCCTCGACATGTGGCTTTGGGGAGGTGCGGGTGGCGCCGCTCGCGGGTACGACTGCCTGACGTTTGACGGGCCGGGGCAGGGCTATGCACTTTGGAAACAGAAACTACCCTTCCGGCCGGATTGGGAAAAAGTGATCACGCCCGTGGTTGACTTCGTGCTCAGCCGTTCCGACGTCGATCCCAAGCGCATTGCGTTACAAGGAATCAGCCAAGGCGGATACTGGGTTCCCCGTGCACTTGCTTTTGAGAAACGCATCGCCGCAGGTATCGCCGATCCCGGAGTGGTGGACGTATCCACTTCCTGGACAGGAATTCTGCCTAAGCCCATGCTCGAGCTTCTCGAGGCAGGACGGAAGGACGAGTTCGACAAGTATTTGCTCCAGGCGGCCAAGCCGGCCGATCGCGCCACATTGAATTTCCGCACGCGCCCCTTTGGCTTCGCTTCGCCCTTTGACACCTACAAGGCCGCGATGGAATACAAGCTGGATGGAGTTGCCGCTAAGATTCAATGCCCAATGCTAATCACGTCGCCTGTAAATGAGGCCTATTGGCCAGGTCAGTCGAAGCGGTTATATGATCTCTTGACTTGCCCCAAGAAGCTGATAGAGTTCTCCGTCGCGGACGGTGCTGATCTTCACTGCGAACCAAAGAGCACCGGTATTCGCGACCTGCGAGTCTTCAACTGGCTGGACGAGACACTCAAGCGAGTTTAGCCGCAACAAGAGAATTGGCTACCTCAAAATACTTGTTGACTCATCCTTACACCTTCAAAGAGAAACCCGATGCAGCTTCTTCCAATCGCAGCGCTAACTTTGTTTGTGATTTTGTGTCCTTCCATCGAGGGTCAATCCTCTCCTGATACACGGACACTTTCCATCGCCGGGCAGCCTGGCTCGGTGAGGGTTCGCGAGTACAGCGGTAAGTCCTACATCGCGCTCGACGACTTGGCGCGCTTGACGCATGGATCGCTTTCCTTCACAGGCAATCAGATTGTCCTCGCGTTGCCGGCCGCCCTGGCAGTCCCGCAGCCTGCTCCCGTCAGAACCGGGTTTTCAAAACCGTTCCTGGAGGCCGGAATTGAACAGATGAGCACAATTCGCGAATGGCGTATCACGATTGTGAACTCGATCCAAAACAATTCCCCAGTACCGGAAGAGTGGATCTCACGACTGCGGCGGAAAGCCGATGAGCAACTTACACTCGCCGCGACCGCAAGAAACACCGATGATGACCGGAGCGGATATCCATTACTCGCCGCCGAGTTCGCCAACATGCAAAAATTTAGCGAACGCTTTCTTGCCAGGCGCAAGCAGTTGGAGTACATTGACCCCAAGTCGACCGACAACGATCCGCTTGATCGGCAGATCTTGGCGTGTGCGCGAGGCCTCGCTTCCATGGCAGCCGAAAATCAGTTTCATGAAGAAGCTGCATGCACCGAATTGCAATAGAGGCAGGCTCTCCCACCCACCCCCGTCTTTGATGCTGCAGAGATAAGAACCAGGAACAGCTGGACCGATTGGTAACAGAACAGACCGGATACATGGGTGATAGTCAGGCGGTCTCGACAGACATTTTCTTTCAGGTGGTCTGAGTCAAGTCTGAGTCAATGAGATGCGCTAGTCTAATCTCACTTGAGCGCCGGACAAGCAATGCGCGGATGCACCCTGAGCGCCGGCTCAAGTGCCGGAATTGACTTGGAGCGGGTTTCCGCTCCCAGCTTCTAAAATCATTCTGGCCTCAAGCGTTAAATCCCCGGGGTTTGGGCAGAGCCCGATTAGAACGATTCCCGCCGCTTAGTTCCGATAACGCTCTGAAGAGCCGTGACCTCCCGATTACTTCCAGGTGTTGCGTCATCCAGCAGCAATCCAGGAATACGGATGAAGCGGACCGCGAGTGTCACTTCCTGACAAATTCCGTTTCGAAAGCCCGAGAGCCGTCTGAGTTCACCGGACTGCTTGCCGGGCAAATGTCTTGATGATTAGCACAGAACAGCAAGCTAACGAGGATTTTAGGAAGCTCGGCCGTCCGATTGCAAATTCGCCATCGCAGATACTTGCTCATCTTCCAGGAGCAGTAGCGTTGTAAGCAGATTTCCACCCGGACGGCCCGCTTCGCCGAACAGCCGGGTTTGTACTTCGATCATTGCGGGCAAAGCCTGACGTAGTATTTTCAGGCCGGCTTGTGTTAGCTCTAAGCATTTAGCGCGAGTATCGGAGCTACTCCGCCGCCGCGACACGAGGTTCTTCTTCTCAAGAAGTTTCAACGTTTGTGAGACCTGCATGGGATGTATTCCTCCAAAACGGGCCAATTCGACTTGGGTGACCGGCTCACCAAAGCGCCCCAGCCACGCGAGCAGCGTCAGTGTCACGAATTGTAGATTGGTGACGCCCATAGGTGCGAGCGCACGATCTGCTTCTCGCTGATAGCGGGAAGCAATTCGCCAGAGAACGAATCCGACAGCGTTTTCCGGGGCACCCAAAGAAACCGTGCGGAACATCTCTTGGAGAGTTTCGGGATCACTCTTCACGTTTGCTATTACAACAAGTGATCCGAATCGGATACGCCGCTTGCCTTTGCGGACAGCTCTAAAAATCGCGCAACCATTTAGTAAACATGTTGATCATATAGCTTGGAGTCTGTTGGTCTACTGCAAGCAGGACGGCGGCTCCAATGCTCTGCTCCTGTGGGGCAGAAACACGGAAACGATTGGAGACATGAAGGTGCCTGCTCGAAAACTCGATATTGCGTTTTGGAATTACGACCGTACACGTGCGCTAACGGATGGAAGGGTGAATATTACCGGGGTCGATGCCACGTATCACAGCGCCGCCATTGTCACCGAAATCTTCAGGCGCATGATTAGCGAGCGCAAGTATGACGTCTCTGAACTAGGCCTCACCTATTTTCTGCGTACGTTTGATGATGGAGAATCGCCCTTTATTGCGATTCCTGTATTTCCCAATCGAGCGTTTCGTCACTCGGCGATCTACATCAATAAATCGCAGCGGCATCGCTAGGCCGGGAGATATGAACGGCAAAACGGTCGGTGAACTCGCGTTGTATAGTCACGACGCGGGGCTCATGCCAAAGGGCATGTTGATGGACGAGTTCGGCTTCAAACCAGAGACGTGCCGGTGGATCATCGGAGGGCTCGATTGGCCGCTCAAGCCGATCGACTTTGTCTCGCATCAACACCCGAGTAACGTACAGGTGAGTGACATCCAGACCGGCAAAGAACTGGGTGCCATGCTCGAAGCCGGCGAGCTCGACGTACTCATCTCCGCAGACGTACCTAAGTGCGTTCTGGAGCACTCGCCAAAGGTCACGCGTCTCTTCGAGGACTATCCGTCAGTCGAGCGTGGATATTACAGGCGCACCGGGATTTTCCCAATTATGCACACCGTTGTGTTACGCAAAGGCCTGCTCGCTTCAGATCCGGGCTTAGCTGAGGCGATCTACCGGGGTTTTCTCGACGCAAAGACCGCTGCTTCGAAGGACTACGAACACGGCATGATCTTCAACAATATGGAGACCATGTTCCCGTGGTTCAGCTATCTCATCTCCCAAAATCGAGCTGTCCTCGGTGCCGATTGGTGGCCTTACGGAATAGAAGCGAATCGAAAAGCGCTTGATGCGGTGCTTCGCTATCACTTCGAGCAAGGGATTACAAGGCGTCTGTTCACGATTGAAGAAATCTTTGTTCCTGGGCTGCTGACGACCTAGTGCGACGTGAGATGAAGATCAAGAGTCAGCGGACGGAGACGTGGGAATGGCGAAGTTGACCGGTATCGAAGAGCATTTTGTGACCACCGACATACGCGCTGCCTGGGCAGCATCCCCTATAGGGCAAGAAGGCACAGGCGGGTTTGAGCGAGGGGAAATCGAGGATCGGCTTGATGATCTTGCGGAGCATCGGTTGCAGCTGATGGACGAGAGCGGCATCGATGTTCAGGTGCTTTCCGTTACCACACCAGCCCTGCACAATCTGGAACCGGCTGAAAGTGTGGCCCTCGCAAGGCAAACCAATGATCTGGTTGCCACTACGATAGCGAAGTACCCTAGGCGTTTTCAGGGTTTTGCCACGCTGCCGACCGCTGCACCGGAACAGGCCGCTCTGGAATTAGAGCGTAGCGTGACTGGCCTCGGCTTCGTGGGAACGATGCTCTGCGGCCGCACACGCGAGAAGAACCTGGATCACCCAGACTTCCTGCCGATCTTTGAGACCGCCGCTAGGCTCGGGATCCCAGTGTTCATCCACCCACAGATACCACAACGCGCGGTCAGGGAGGTTTACTA
Organism: uncultured Acidobacteriaceae bacterium; assembly: GCA_963771495.1. Classification (GTDB taxonomy): domain Bacteria; phylum Acidobacteriota; class Terriglobia; order Bryobacterales; family Bryobacteraceae; genus Bog-105. Next base: position 334,749 of record CAVYTR010000001.1, read on the forward strand.
CTCAGGCCTGGGCGATCAGGTCGATATTGCTTTTGCCACATTTGGGCTGGGCTGGCACTACGAAGCGGGGATCCAGTTTGTACGTCTGATCCTGGCCGGTGTCTTAGACAAGTACACCGATCTGCAGATCATTCTGGGGCACTGGGGCGAAGTCGTTCTCTTTTATCTGGACCGGCTTAGCTCATTGGCGCGTGTTGCCCATTTAGAGAGGCCAATCCCCGAATACTTTGGGGAAAACCTGTATGTGACGCCTAGTGGCATGTGGAGTCAGGCCTATCTGCAACGCAGTCTTGAACTAGTTGGGCCCGAGCGTATTCTGTTCTCGACCGACTATCCTTATCAGTACCGTCCCGGCAGCCCGGGGCGATTCTTTCTGGAGAAAGCGGCGCTCTCTCCGGAGCAGAAGGAGCTATTCGCTCACGGGAACTGGCATCGACTCACTGAAGCAGCACGCCGAGGCTGAAGAATCAGCACTCGTCCTGCTGCGTGATATGGCTTTGTGCCGCGAACCGCGCTTGTGTCCGGCTAGCTCCTGGTTCGTCCGCTATTCGGAAGTTGGTCTGCCGAAACAGGCCTGTCGGAAGAGTGGAACAGACCTCTTGGCCCCCCGATTGTCATGTACGGCTGAACGTGCGTCGGTAACCTTCCCGCCTCCAGCCTTAATCCAGCTGTTAACGAACTCGCGTGAAGCTCTTCCAGTACCTATCAACTTCACCCAGGAGCATCTCACAGAAGGAGAGTTCGTACAAATCTTCCTCCACTTCCAGCAACCCAACGAGTTCATGACGCAACGCTTCGCTCACGTAGATGCATGATCCTCTGAGCTTGATGTCTCCCTATTTCGAATTCGCCGAACCGCTATTGGCCGTATACAGGCTCCGGCACAATGAGCGGAAGCGTACGGGCGCTCGCTACGTACACGGAAGCAGGAGTTGCAAACGATAACGCTTCATGCGGCCGCCTTTCATGGAAGCACCGCCGAAACTCATCAAAACGATCCTGCTGCTCGCGCAGGGTAAATGCGGGCGGCTTCGCTGTTTCTTGTTTCAGCGTCCGATGCATACGCTCGTGTTACCTTCGCTTGCGCTTTTGCGCGTGTACCAAGCCAGCGCGACGCAAAATTGCATTAACGGTGCTTGCGGATGGCCAGTTCGTGTCACCTCTCGTTTGCTCCAGCCGCGCCCGCAGCTTACGAGCTCCCCACCCCAGAGGGGCATACCGCAGCTCCACTATCCGCTTCACGATCGGATCCGCCGTGACGTGCGCACAGCTCTTCGGCCATCTGCCGAGATCTTCCAGTCCGCGTGGTCCGGCTTCCTCGAAACGCTCGATTCATTTGCAGCCAGTTTCTAGATATCTGGTACATCTCACACAAAGTTCCTTGCTGTTTCGATCGCCTTTGAGTACATCGGCGATGATTTGACTCGTTCGTCCACTCCTCGACTCTCTTTCCAGTGCCCCCACCTACTCCACCAGATGTCCCCCGTTCTCCTCTTCCTGCCGCGCCCGCTCCTCCCACTCGGCAAACGACATCAGCAACGAAAACCGAGTCCCTGGTCCCTCACGTTTCGTGTATCCCCGCAGCCACTCATACTCCGCCGGAATCTCCGAACGGAAATAAATCGGACGCCGCACATACACCGGTGGCTTTCGCGAGGCCGCGCTTAATCGCACGTCTTCATCCGGAGGCCACCGGTCTGTCACCGTTTTCCCTTCGGCGTCCAGATACACTTCGCAGTCCTGCACAATCGCGCAAACCGCCTCCTCGCGCCCTCTCTGCTCTTTTGGAACCGCCGGCTCGCTCTCGTCAACGCTCTTCTGCTCTGCTATTGGGGCACGCGTTCGCTCTGCTTCTCGTTCGCGCCTCGCATCCACGACTTCCAGCCGTAATTCTTCCGCAAACCGCGTCTTCCGCACTTGCTCTGCCGCCTGCCGGGCACGATGAAACGACCGCTCTGCAGTGGTTCGATAACGCGCAAACAATTCCAGCAGCCTGTGCTGCTCCGCGCTCCAAAACAGCGGGCTCTGCTTCTCGTCATACAGAAACTGCTCCGCTTCGTTGTACCGGTTCGTCGCCCGCCGCAGCATCCAGTCCGCTTCCGCCGCTCGTTCCACCAGACCCTGGAAAGTGTCGCTATCAGGCTCGTAATCCGCCATCCAAGCCCCCCGCAGCGCTTCCCACTCCGCCGCGTCCTCGTTCGGTAACAGCAATTGCTTCGACGTGCACCCATGTCGAATCGCATTCTGGCTCGACCGCGTTTTGCCCTTGCGCGAGCGCGGACCCGTGGCGCCTCTCGTCCGGCCCCCCTTGCTGTCCTCGCGCTCCATCTCGCCCGCAGTATCGTCATGGCCCTTCCTGCACCCCAGGCGCGGTCAGCCCTAAGCCATTGAAACAAAAGACGTTAAAAATGTTCGATTCCTCTGTGACCCGCCGTCGATAACGCTCCGCCAAGTTCGTTTCGCAAATTCCGGGTGCCTCTTTTGCCCGGCGCGCTACCCTCGTTTTCGAGACCGCTGCTCCCCTATGAACCTCCGCCGCCTCGGCACCAGCATCTTCGGCGTCCTTTCCCGGCCTGCAACCCACCCGCTCACCGAGCGCGTCTTCTTGCGTCTGCTCGGCCTCGTCTACCTCGCCGCATTTGGGTCTTTTTGGCCCCAAGTCGACGGTCTTTTTGGCAGCCATGGCATTCTCCCCGCTGCCCGCGCCCTCTCAGCCATGCGGACCGACGTGGGAACCAAGGCCTTCTACTACGTCCCCACACTCTTCTGGTTCAGCTTGAGCGACACCGCCCTCACGGCCGCCTGCATTCTCGGCTGCCTCTTCGCTCTACTGCTACTCGCAGGCCGCTGGTCTCGCCTCTCCGCTGCCGTCTGCTGGATCCTCTATCTCTCGCTCATGTCCATCGGCCAACCCTTCACCAATTTCCAATGGGACGCCCTGCTGCTCGAATCCGGGTTCCTCGCTTTCTTTGCCGGAGCGCCCTGGCTCGTCTGGGCTTACCGCTTCCTCCTTTTTCGCCTGATGTTCGAATCAGGTCTCGTCAAATTTCTCTCGCATGACGTCAACTGGCGCAACCTGCACGCCCTTCGCTTTCACTTCCTCACTCAACCCCTCCCCACACCTCTCGCCTACTACGCCTATCGCGCGCCCACTTGGCTTCTCGACAGCCTCACAGCCCTGACGCTGTTCATCGAGCTGATCGTTCCCTGGTTCCTGTTTGGCCCGCGCCGTTTGCGCCAGGTCGCTGCCGCCCTCCTCATCGCGCTCCAGGTCTGCATTCTCCTCACTGGTAACTATGCCTTCTTTAACCTGCTCACTATCGCGCTCTGCTTCTGGGCCCTCGACGACCGCACCTTCGCTCCACTTGCGCGCTGGCTGCATCCACCAGCCATAGCTCGCAGCCGCCTGCTCCCCCCATCGGCAAACGTCGCCCTCGCCGTTCTCATGGCCTTTGGCGCAATCGAATTGCTGGAAATGTTCAGTCCCTATTCGCTCAGCTGGACTCGTCCCGCTCTCGTCTTCATCGGTCCCTTCGAACTCGTCAACACCTACGGCCTCTTCGCGGTCATGACCACGACACGGCCCGAAATCATCATCGAAGGCTCCAACGATCAGGTCCAATGGCGCGAGTACAATTTCCGCTTCAAGCCTGGCGAACTCCACCGAGAACTCCCCTTGGTCGCGCCCCACCAGCCCCGCCTCGATTGGCAGATGTGGTTCGCTGCGCTCGGCTCGCCAGGCGGTGAAAATAGCTGGGTGGGTGGCCTCATGTACCGCCTCCTGCTCGGCGATCGTACCGTGATCGGACTCATGGAGCCTCCTCCCTTCGACAAGCCGCCCCGCTACATGCGCGCCCAGCTTTACGACTATCAATTCACCACCCCAGCCGAGCGTGCCCGCACCGGCGCAGTCTGGACGCGCGCGTTGCGCGGCACTTGGTATGGCCCTGTTTCCCTCACCGGCCAGTAGTTCGCTGCTTGTCAAGATGCGATTGTCAAGATGAAGAGGGATGCACTATCGACAGCTCGGAAAAACCGGTTTCACAGTCTCCGAAATCAGCTTTGGCGCCTGGGCAATTGGCGGCTCGTGGGGAGATGTGGACGACTCGCAGTCGCTCGCTGCACTGAATAAGGCCGTCGACTCAGGAGTAAACTTTATCGACACTGCCGATGTTTACGGAATGGGCCGCAGCGAGCGCCTGATCGCCCAACTCAAACGAGACCGCCGCGAAAACCTCATCGTCGCTACCAAGGCCGGACGTCGTCTACCGGCGCAAACCGTCGCAGGCTACACGCCTGCCAATCTACACGCCTGGATCGACGACAGCCTGCGCAATCTCGCAACCGATTCGCTCGACCTGCTCCAGCTCCATTGCCCGCCCACCGATCTCTACTACTATCCGGAAGTCTTCGGCTCTCTCGACGACCTTGTCAAAGCCGGCAAGCTCCGCAACTACGGTGTCAGCGTCGAGCGTGTCGAAGAGGCGTTCAAAGCCATCGAGTATCCCAACGTCAAAACCGTCCAGATTATCTTCAACTGCTTTCGCCTGCGCCCTTCACAACTCTTCTTCGGTGTCGCTCAAGCACGACAGATTGGAATTCTCGCCCGCGTGCCTCTCGCCAGCGGCCTCCTCACCGGCAAGATGAAGCCGGACTCGCAATTTGCTCCCGAGGATCATCGCAACTTCAATCGTCACGGCGAGGCTTTTGACGTCGGTGAAACTTTCTCGGGCGTCGATTACTCCGCTGCGCTGGCTGCCGTCGAGAAAATCCGGGCGCTTGTTCCATCCGGTGTCTCGATGGCGCAATTTGCTCTGCGCTGGATTCTCATGTTCGACGCAGTTACCTGCGCCATCCCGGGCGGCAAGACGCCCCAACAGGTCGAAGATAATTGCAGCGCCTCGGAACTCGCTGCCTTGCCTCCGGAAACTATGCGCCGCATCCAGGAGATCTACGGGACCGGTATCGCTCCGCTGGTCCACCAGCGTTGGTAGATTCAGTGCTATCATCCGCTGAAACTATGACCATCAGCGAAACCCTCCTCCCCGAATACGATCAGGAAATGGCCGGCACCCGCAAGTTGCTCGAGCGCGTCCCCGACAACAAGCTGGGTTGGGCTCCTCACGAGAAGTCGATGTCGCTCGGAAAACTAGCCGGGCACATTGCCGAGATCGCGGGTTGGGCCTCTCACACTATGCGCACGGAACACCTGAAACTCGATTCCACCTTCATGCCCTACATCGCTTCCTCACGCGACGAGCTTCTGAAGAAATTCGACAGCGACCGGGATGAAGCGCGGGCCGAAATCGCCAAAGCCGGCGATGAGGAGTTTTCGAAGATCTGGAAGCTCGATTGGAACGGCAAGACCATGATGGAGATGCCTCGTCTCGCCGCCATCCGGAAAATGGTCATGAACCATCTCATTCATCACCGCGGCCAGTTGAGCGTCTATCTTCGTTTGCTGGACATTCCCGTTCCCGGCGTATACGGCGCTTCCGCTGACGAACGAGGCGCTTAACGGCTCCTCCCCGATTCCTTGTTCCGGCCCTGGGCTCGCGTCTTCGCGCCTTCCAGCTTTACAACTGCTGCCGCTGCCTCAAACCTGACGGAATCGGAACCGTCCCACATCAGCGTAATCACTGAATCCTGCAGTGCCGGGTCACCGCGCACCGCGATCGCATCCACTACCGCAAACCGCACTTGCCAGCTCTTGTCAAAACACATTTTCGCCAGCGCCTGCGTAGTCTTCGGATCGGGATCGTGCGCCAGTCTTTCGGCTGCCGCAGCACGTATCGGAGAGGCGCTGTCGTGGGAAATGGTCTGCCAGGCCTGGTACGACATTCCGCCAAAGGGAACAAACCCGAGTCCGGTCTGGAAAGCCAGCTCTTCCACTTGCTTTCTGTCTTTAAACCGGTTTAACTCTGTCTGCACCAAGCTGTAGCTGCTCTTGCGCTCCCCCGTCAGGAGCGCGTAGTAGACCTCGTAAGCCGCGGGGTCGTGCATCGAATAGAGCGCGTTGGCTGCAGCAACCGCTACCTTCACGTCGGTGTCTTTTAACGTCTGCTCTAATCGGCCCTTGGAGTCCGTAGCTTGCATCGCACCCAGCGCCGTCGCTGCTCCCGCTCGCACAGTTGGACTCAGATCGCTCAGCGCTTTATCCGCCAGTGCTTCTGCCTCGTGATTGTTCGACAGCAAGCCTAAGGCATGTATCGCCTTCGCACGCTTGTCCGCACTCTTATCTTCCAGACTGCTTCGAAGAATCGACCACGCTTTGTCAACAGACTTTTGGTCTGAGTGAACGTCAGGAGCTAGAAGGAGCAGCAAGAGGATCAGCGCCATAGCATCAAAGAAATGGAGCGCCAACACCCATGCGCTCACAAATAACCCGATGCTTGCAGCAACCCCCGAGTTACTGGCCTAGGCAATAATCCGGATTTCGCCGATTCCGCCTTGCACCTTCAATCGCACGTTCACTTTGGCTTTATCCCACAACTCGTTCTCGTAGTGGTCTCCGCGTTTGTCGAGTCCTGTTACTTTTATGCTGCCTAACCCGCCGTGGGCTTCCGCCAGCAATCCCACTCCTTGCGGCAACCGAACTGTAGCCTGCCCCACTCCACCGCTTACTTCGACATCATAATCGCGCTTCGGCTGTCCTTCCAGATCGAGATCAACCTGTCCCGCACCCATGTGTACTCTCACGCTGCGTAAATCGAGCGCGCCTATGTCCAGCCGTGCCTGCCCAGCGCCGCAATTGAGCGCCAGATCGTACTCCACGCCGTCATTCAACGAGAGATCCCACTTGTATCGCTGGCCTCCATGCAGACTTACCTTCTCCGGCTCTCGGATCGTAACAGTCGCATGCCGCCCCACGATCGAGCTGCTAACTTTCGGTTCCAGAATGTGGCCGTTAAACTCGAACGTGCCTTCCATCAGCTTGTCCGCGCCGCCCCGCAAGTTCAGTTGGCCCGCCCCCATATCCAATTCAACATTCGCGTAATCGGCTTTGTCCCGGTCGAGCGATACGGCCCGCGTCTGCATCGGCCCGATATCTGCCGTGTCGTATTGGCAGGCTGTCAGGAAAAGAAAGGAAGCAGCGCTTAGCGGAAGAAGAACGTCTCGACGTCTCATCGCTATAAGTTAACGAAATCTGGACTATCTTTGTTCAGTCCACTGCGAATTCGGACAGTCTCTCTCTGATCGATTGCGGAGCGTCCGCCACCACTTCGCAATACTCTTCGCCGTAGTGTTTCGAAAGGATAGCCGCCCGGTCATGCAACAGGTTGAGAGCGCGGCCTTCCCCCAGCGGCAGCCGGAATCGCTGGCGTTCCACCGGGTCCTGCCGGAGGTGCTTGTCGATCGCTTCCAGCAACTGCGGTATACCCTCGCCCGTCTCCCCGGAAATCAGAACAGCTTGCGTCGCGTTTTGGCGTGCTGTTTCGCCCAGCAGTCGGTGTGTTAACGTCTCTAGGTCTTGGTCTCTTTCGACCGCGCCCAGCCTATCCGCCTTGTTGAGTACCAGTATCTGCGGCGTCCCTTCCGCCCCGATTTCGGCCAGTACTTTCAGAACATGCGAAGTCTGTTCCCCGACTACCGGCGACGTCACGTCGGCAACATGCAGCAGCAGCGCGGCCGCGGTTACCTCTTCGAGTGTTGCCCGGAATGCATCCACCAGCGTGGTCGGCAGATTGCGAATGAAACCTACCGTATCGCTCAGCAACACCCGGCGTTGCGACGGTAAGCGTATCTGCCGTACAGTCGGGTCGAGCGTTGCGAACATCTTTGCGTCTGCAAGCACGTCTGCGCCGGTCAGCCGGTTGAACAATGTCGATTTGCCGGCATTGGTGTACCCGACCAGGCTGATCGTCGAAAGCGGAACCGCCTGTCTTTGTGACCGCTGCACCCCGCGTGTTGCCCGTACCCGTTCGAGCTCGGCCTTCAGCTTCGCGATCCGGCGTCCAATCCGCCGCCTGTCGGTCTCCAGCTGCGTTTCGCCAGGTCCTCTGGTTCCGATTCCGCCGCCTAACCGCGACATCTGCGTACCGCGCCCGGCTAACCTTGGCAGCAGGTAGTTAAGCTGTGCTAATTCCACTTGCAGCTGCCCCTCGCTGGTCCGCGCCCGTCGCGCAAAGATGTCCAGAATCAACTGCGTTCGGTCGAGGACTTTCAATTCCAGCCGGCGTTCCAGGTTCCGAAGTTGTGTGGGCGTCAGCTCATAATCGAAAATCACCGTTTCGACGTCATCTGCCGCACTACGGGCCTTGATTTCGTCCACCTTGCCCGAACCAACCAGCGTCGCCGAATCGAGCGCCCGCCTGGTCTGCAGAATTTGCCCCACCACCTTCGCGCCCGCACTGTCGGCGAGCGTAGCCAGCTCCTCGAGCGACTCCTCGGCATTCGGTTCAATGTCCAGACCGCCGCCCTTGGGGCGTGGCACGGACGTCAGCTCTACACCGACTGCCAGCGTTCGTTCTGCTTCGCCTTGCACTAGGAATTAACGTCGTTGTGTTCGGGCAAAGGTAATGGCGACCCAGGCGCGGATGTTGCGGCAGCTAGGTGCGCGCTCGGTGCATGCATTGGCCTCGAGACCACTACCGTAGAGATGGCGTGCTTGAAGATCAGTTGCTCCTGCTGATTTGCCTCGAGCACCACCGAGTACTTGTCAAAGCTCTTGATTCGACCTGACAGCTTCACCCCGCTCATCAGGTAGATCGTCAAAAACGTCTTATCCTTTCGGGCGTTGTTCAGGAACGCCTCTTGAATGTTCTGCGCAAGCTTTTCCATTTATTTGTTCCTTTTTTCTTTCTTCGCAGTACTCGTTACGTCGTCGGCTGGGCAAAAATGATCCCAAGATATCCGGCAAGTTAGAAAAATCACGGACAGTCCGCACTTTATGGATTTTCAATTCAAAATTCCGGTTTCGTGCCCGATTAGGCCTAGCCGCCCGCGCGATATCCTCGAAGGTGATGACCGTTTCCGAATCGGCCATACTGGAAGCGGACCGGCTTGGAGCGGCGCGCGAAGAACTGTTCGGACGGAGAATCGCACTCGTCAGCGTCACCGTTGGCGTCTTGCTTGCTGCCACAAAACTCCTGGTCGGCGCCAAGGCTGGTTCCGCGTCCGTCGTTTCCGATGGGTTTGAGGCCGCGGGCGACGTGCTTTCGTCCGGCATCGTCTACACCGGGCTGTGGCTGGCGAGCAAGCCGCCCGACGTTGAGCATCCTTACGGACACGGGCGCTACGAAACCCTTGCCGGTCTGGCCATTGGCGGACTGCTGCTGCTGACCGGTACCGGGATCTTTCTTTACAGCGCAGCTCACCTCGGCGAAGCAAGTAATCTGAGGTTCTACGCGCTCTATCCGCTCGCCGCTGCCGTTGTCGCAAAGATGGCTCTCGCCGCCGTCAAGTTCCGTACCGGCAGAAAGATTGCCAGCACCTCTCTCGAAGCAGACGGATGGCACGACGTAACCGACCTTTTCTCAACTTTAGTCGCTGCCGCCGCGGTTGCACTTTTTCTGCTGGATCCCGTGCGCTTCCGCATGGCTGACCATCTGGGCGGCATGATCATCGGAATTATCATCTTCTTTCTTTCCATGCACGTTGTCCGCCGCACGATCGACCAGTTAGTGGACACTATGCCCGGAGCGGAACGCATGCGCGAAATCCGTGACGTCGCGCTCAACGTCCCCGGCGCACTCGCTATTGAGAAGTGTTATGCTCGCCGGACCGGCCTCAAGTACCACGTCGACCTGCACCTGGAAGTGGACCCGGAATTAACCGTCCGCGAATCCCACGCGATTGCTGCCGCGGTCAAGAAGCTGGTGAAATCGCGCCTTCCGTGGGTGGCGGACGTGCTCGTGCATGTTGAGCCCCTGGAGCTCTCGCGCCATGGAGAATAAGGAAATCGCCCGGCTCCTTTCCGAGACCGCGGACCTGATGGAAGTGGCCGGTGAGGATAGTTTCCGCATCCGCAGTTATCGGAATGCGGCTTCTGTGATCTCCAGCCACCCCGAGCGAATCGCCGACATCATCTGCAATCCGGAGCGCAAAGTCACCGAGATTCCCGGGATCGGCAAAGGACTGGCCTTCGTCCTTGCCGAAATCTGCCAGCGAGGCTCATTCGACCGCCGCGACGAGATGCTCGCAAAGTACCCTGCGTCCGCTCTCGAGCTCCTGAAAATCCAGGGTTTGGGGCCAAAAAGCATTGCGCTCCTCTACGAACATCACGGAGTTAAGACGGTCGACGACCTCGAACGCATCTGCCGGGAGGGCAAACTCCGTGAGATGCCACGCATGGGCGCCAAGCTGGAAGAGAAAGTTCTTCGGTCCATCGAAGCCTATCGGAAGAGCGCTGGCCGGTTCCTGCTCAGTTTCGGTAGCCGGGTAGCTGACGAACTCAACACCGAGTTCATGGGGCTCCCGGGTATCGAAAAGGTGCAAGCCGCAGGAAGTCTCCGCCGGGGACGCGAAACTATTGGCGATCTCGACCTGCTGGTCACGGGACCTGGAGCCGTCGAGACCTTGAACCATATCGTCCGCCACCCCAAGACTCAAGACGTGCTTGGTCAGGGAGCTAACAAAGCCAGCGTAACGTTCGGACTCGAGCGCCTGCAGGTGGATGTCCGGGCACTTCCCCACGAAAGCTTTGGCGCCGCCATGCAGTATTTCACGGGGAGCAAAGACCACAATGTAGTTCTGCGCACCAACGCCATCAAGCAGGGCCTGACCCTCAACGAGTACGGGCTCTTCACGCTGGACGACAACCGCCGGGTTGCCGGGGAAAGTGAAGAGGAAGTTTACGAACGGCTCGGGTACCAGTGGATACCGCCGGAGCTGCGCGAAAACTCGGGGGAACTCGAGGCGGCTGAGTCCGGAGCGCTTCCCAAACTGCTCAATGTCAGCGATATTCGCGGCGACTTGCACATGCATACAACCGCAACCGACGGGCGCGCCAGCCTGCGCGAGATGGCCGAAGCCTCCGCCGCGCTCGGCTACGAGTACGTCGCCATTACCGATCACTCGAAAGCACTTGCCATGGCGAACGGTCTTGATGAAGAGCGAGTAGTCGCGTTCGCACAGGAAGTCCGCGAGCTAAATCGAGATGGATTACCCTTGAGGGTCTTTTCAGGTCTCGAGTGTGACATCCTGCGCGACGGCGTCATGGATATCGCCGAAGATGCTTTGGCCGAACTGGACTTCGTGATCGGCAGTGTCCACAGCTTCTTCGGTATGGAGCCCCAGGAGATGACCGACCGCTTGCTCCGCGCTCTGGAATCTCCGTCTTTGCGGGTTCTAGGTCATGGTACCGGCCGCATCATATTACAGCGCGAATCTTACGCCTTCGACTTCGAACGCGTGGCGGCCAAAGCGGCCGAGCGCGGAGTCGCCCTCGAGATCAACGCCAGCCCGGAACGCCTCGACCTTCCTTCGCACCTTGTGCGCGCGGCGAAACGCAAAGGCTGCAAGTTCACCGTTTCCACAGACGCTCATCGCCCCGCTCACTTGCTGAACATGAAGTACGGCGTGATCACAGCCCGGCGTGGGTGGCTCGAGGCCGCAGACGTCCTGAATACTAAGTCCGCCGCCGCGTTCGAATCGTCGATCAGGCAAGCTCGAGGTCTAACCGTGTGACGCTTGCCGGAGCAAAGCGGTAAATCATCGGAGAGGCCGTTTGGACGTTCTTGTCCGTTGCCGGCTGAACCGCGTTCGGCTGTTCGAAGGTGTTGCGGGCGTGCATGTCGTTGGCCGTGAGCACAGTTGCTTTCGCGTCGGTAATCTTCGCTCCCCGCACATCGATCTGCGTCTCCTGCGCACTTTGAATATCAGGGTTTACGACCGTCAGCGTGACGTGCTTGCCGTTAAGCGAACAAGAGCCGGCCAGCCCCCACAATCCGCCTGCCGAGCTTGGGCGCGGGGCGGAGATCTCGGCACGTACCGCCGTGTTGCCCTGATGAGCGGCATACATTGCAAATACGTGAAACACCGGAGTTACGGTGAACTTGTTACCCACGGCAAGAAACGAGGTGTGAATGTTGTTGATCAGTTGCGCGGCATTCGCCATCGCCACTTTGTCCGCGTGGCGATTGAAAGTATCGAGCGTAATTCCGGACACCAAGGCGTCGCGCATCGTTGGGAAGTAAGCCCATAAGTAGCTCGGATCGATGCTCGGATCCGTATGGTGCCAGGCGCCCCATTCGTCCACAACCAACTTAATCCGATGGTCGCGGTCCACTTCACCCATCGCCTGCCAGTGGCCGGTAATGAGCGTCTCCATACGGTCGGCTTTCTTCAGAAGTTCGTACCATTCAGTCTCCGTGAACTGATTGGCAACTCCGTTCCCGGTTGTCCCGCAATAATAATGAGCAGCGAGACCATACACTGGGGAAAGTGCACGCGGCCCTTTCTCGGCGACCTTCTGTAAGAATCCGCGCGTCCAATTGTAATCGGCTCCGTTCGGTCCGGAAGCGATAAACGAGAGTCTGGTCCCAAATTCCGGCACCCACGTGACGAAGCGCCGGAACTCTATCGCATACTCTTCCGGAGTGAAGTTGCCTCCACAACCCCAGCTTTCATTTCCAACCCCCCAGTAGCGGACATTGAACGGCTCCGGATCGCCACCCTGAGCGCGCAAATCGGCGGGAGAAGTCGTGCTGCGGGGAGAGTTGCAGTACTCGATCCATTCATAGAAGTCTCGCGGAGTCAAACTCCGGACATCGCCGGCAAAATAGGGCTCGGCCCCGGCGAGCTTGCAGAAGCGCGCAAACTCGTTTGTACCGAACTGGTTGGTATCGAACTTCTGCGGCCCGTTCGGCGCCTTCTGCAGGTATTCGTTGTTTTCCCAAAAATTGGTGTGACGCGGACGCTGTGCACGAGGGCCGACACCATCCCGCCAGTTGTAGCTGTCAGCGAAACAACCTCCCGGCCAGCGAATCACCGGCGCCTTAATGCGCTTCAGTTCATCGACGACCGCCTTGCGGACGCCTCCGATGTTCGGAATCTTCGAGTGCTCTCCTACCCAAATGCCATCGTAAATGCAGCCTCCCAGATGTTCGGTGAAGTGCCCGTAGATGGTCGGCGAAATGGTGCCGATCGACTCATCGGGCAAAATCTCGATTCGGGCCCCAGCCGCGGACGACAATCTGGGAGCAAGCAGAGCAAGGCCGGAGGAAAGAAGAAACTGGCGTCTATCCATGCTGTAAGTCGATCTGCCTTGAGATTGTAGCGCTACATACGTTGAGCGTCTCGCTATCCGACGCAAATTCCCAGTAGCGGACACCGGGAACGCTGCCTGTCCGTTGCGCTTCTCAAACGAAATGAGGAGTTTGCGTGCCTTCGGGCAATGGCGCGGAACTTGCATTTGTTCGAAGCTGTACTCATGGATGTCCCACGCGGAAAAGAAGTAGCCCGGCGTCGCCGCCTTAAACGCTTTTTGTATATCGGGGCTGCCGTTCTCGTTCTGGGCGGCGCCACTCTTGCGCTCGCCCGTTTAAAGCCTGCGGCACCGTCTGTCGACATCAGCGGATTGTGGCCGGGAACCGTGAAGCGAGGCCCCATGGAAAGGCAGGTGCGCGGCTTGGGCGTGCTGAAGCCCGAACAGATCTACTGGATCAATGCGGCGGTCGACTCACGCGTCGTGAAAATAGAGCGGCGCGCGGGCATTGACCAGATCAAGGCGAACGACGTGATCATGGTGCTCAGCAACCCGGATCTGGAGCTGGATGCCGAGAAAGCCGCGTGGCAGCTGAAGCAGGACGAAGCAAACCTGGCCAATCTGAGAGTGAAGCTGCAAAGCGACAAGCTGGACCAGCGCGCGAGCCTGGCGGAGTTGGAGTCTCAGTTTACACAGGCAAAGCTGACCGCGGATCGCGACACCGAACTGACTCGGCTCAATCTCAAGAGCGATCTCGAATCCAGATTGTCCGTTAACCAGGCGAGTCAATTACAGAACCGAGTGGGCCTGCAGAAGGAGAGACTGCAAATAGCCGACGAGTCGATTAGAGCGCAGGTGGATGCACAAAAGGTAGTACTGGAGAGTTCGCGCGCCGCCTATGAACTGAAACGCAGACAGGTGGAACAACTGACCATACGTGCCGGAGTAGACGGCGTTCTGCAGGAAGTAGATGTGGAAGTTGGGCAACGCGTGCCTGCCGGGACACTGCTCGCCAAAGTTGCCGATCCAAGGAAGCTGAAAGCAGTTCTGCAGATTGCAGAGACCCAGATGAAAGACGTGCGTATCGGACTTGACGCAATCATCGACACTCGTAACGGAACCGTTCCAGGTCGAGTAATACGAATAGATCCAGCCGCGCAAAACGGAACTGTGGGTGTGGATGTAACTCCGCTCGCCGCTTGGCCGCAGGGTGCAAGACCGGAGCTGAGCGTCGACGGGACGGTGGAAATAGAGCGGCTGGCGAATGTGGTTTACGTTGACCGGCCTGTGTCCGGAGAACCGGATACGACCATTGGGCTGTTCAAAATCGATCCGGACGGGAAAGGCGCTAGCCGGGTAAACGTGAAGCTCGGGCGGGCGTCCGTGAACACAATTGAGGTCATTGACGGGGTGAAAGTTGGTGATCGAGTGATTCTTTCTGATATGTCTCAATACGATTCGAACAGCCGGATTCGATTGAACTAGGGACGGGCGGAGAGCGTAGATACCAAGGTAGGAAAGAAGGGTAAGACTGAATGAATGTACCCGAGCCGTTGATCCACCTGGAAGGTGTGACCAAGGTGTTCGTCACCGATGAAGTGGAGACCCATGCCTTAGCGGGTATCCACATCGATATCCAGCGCGGAGAGTATGTTTCGATATCCGGGCCTTCGGGGTGCGGCAAATCGACCCTGCTCGCCATTCTGGGCCTGTTGGATTCGCCCAGTTCGGGAACATACATTCTGAATGGCAAGCCTGTGCAGAGTCTGAAGCTTTCCGAGCGGGCGCGCATACGCAATCGCGAGATTGGGTTTATTTTCCAGGCGTTCAATCTGATCGGCGATTTGAACGTTTACGAGAACGTGGAGCTTCCTCTTACCTATCGCGGAATGGGATCGGGCGACCGGAAGAAGAAAGTGCACGAGGCTCTCGAGCGCGTCGGCATGTCGCACCGTATCAAGCATTATCCGTCGCAGTTATCAGGCGGTCAGCAACAGCGGGTTGCCGTTGCCCGTGCTCTGGCTGGAGATCCGTCGATTCTGCTGGCCGACGAGCCAACCGGGAATCTCGATTCGCAGAACGGTGAGCAGGTAATGGATTTGCTTCGTGAGCTGCATCGCGGGGGCGCAACCATTTGCATGGTGACGCATGACCCGCGATATGCCCGCTATGCCGACCGCTCAATTCATTTGTTCGACGGTCGAGTGGTGGAAGAAAATATGGAGGTGTCAGTTTGATCAGGAAACATGTGGACGTTATTGCCGTGGGCATCCTATTGTTCGGCGCGGCAGTTTATTCGAGCGCCCGGAACGCGATGCACTTCGCAACCTTCCCGAACAACCGAATCATCATCAACAATCATTTTCGTGCGCCGCGTGTCCCCGTTCGGCCCGTCCCCCCGCTTCCGCTTGTCCGCGAATAGATGATTTCGCTTCGCAATGTGGAGAAGTATTTTCAACACGGCCCAACGAAAACTTATGTTCTTCGCCG
This sequence comes from uncultured Acidobacteriaceae bacterium, assembly GCA_963771495.1. Taxonomy (GTDB): domain Bacteria; phylum Acidobacteriota; class Terriglobia; order Bryobacterales; family Bryobacteraceae; genus Bog-105. The sequence goes on from CAVYTR010000001.1 coordinate 350,386, forward strand.
TATAAACCTGGACATCCAAGAAGGAGAGTTTATCTCTATCATGGGCCCATCGGGAGCGGGCAAATCGACACTGCTGCACCTGTTAGGCATGCACGATACCGCGTGGACGGGCGAATACTTTTTCCTCGATCGTTCTATTCAAAGCCTTAACAAGAAGGACCGCTCCGAGATGTACAAGAAATACGTCGGCTTCGTATTTCAGAGCTATCACCTGATTGATTCGCTCACGGTATACGAGAATCTCGACATTCCGCTTTCGTATCGCAATATCAAAAAGTCCGAGCGCCAGAGCATTGTCTGCGACACACTCGATCGCTTCAAGATCGTAGCTAAAAAGGATCTATATCCAAATCAATTGTCGGGAGGGCAGCAGCAGCTGATCGCTATTGCGCGCGCGACAATCGCGAATCCGAAGCTGATTTTGGCGGACGAGCCGACGGGTAATCTGCATTCGAGCCAAGGCAAAGAAATCATGGACCTGTTCAAACAACTGAACGAGCAGGGCGTTACGATTGTTCAGGTTACCCATAGCGAGAAGAATGCCGAATACGGCAAGCGGGTCATTCAGATGGAAGACGGCTGGATTGCGAAGTCCTGAACTGGCGCCGGCTTTTTCTTGGATTTTTTTATGAAGACCGCTCCTTCGCAGATGCGCGTCCTGATCGCCGACGATCAGCCTGACGTACTGGAGGCGCTGCGCCTGCTACTGAAACGGGAGGGCTACCGCATTGAATCGGCGGAGTCGCCGGCGCAAGCGCTGCATATGATCGCGAATCGGGATTACGATGCGGCGATTATCGATCTGAACTATTCACGGGATACGACCTCTGGCCAAGAGGGGCTGGATCTGCTGGCACAGATCCAGAGCACCGACTCGACTTTGCCTGTCATTGTAATGACGGCCTGGGGCAGCGTTGATCTTGCTGTCGAAGCTATGCGGCGCGGCGCTCGCGATTTTATTCAGAAGCCGTGGGAGAATGAGCGGCTGTCGGCGGTTGTGCGCACACAGCTCGAGTTGAGCGAGGCTCTGAGGCGCGGTCAGCGGTTGGAGGCGGAGAACCAGCTCTTGCGCGGAGAAAACATGCCGGCCATGATCGCGGACTCGCCTGCGATGCGTCCGGTACTGGATTTGATCGCGCGCGTTGGCCCGTCGGACGCAAACGTTCTCATAACGGGCGAGCCGGGCTCCGGAAAGGAAGTGGTGGCGCGCATGCTCCACGCTATTTCCGGCCGTACCAGTAAGCTCATGGTGACGGTAAATGCAGGCGGTCTCGCGGAAGGCGTTTTCGAGAGCGAGCTTTTTGGCCACGTGAAGGGAGCCTTTACGGACGCCAAGATGGACCGTGTGGGCAGGTTTGAACTCGCAGACACAGGCACTCTGTTTCTGGACGAGATTGCGAACGTTCCACTGAACTTGCAGGCGAAGTTGCTGCGCGTACTGGAAGTGGGCGAGATGGAACGTGTCGGTTCTTCGAAAACAAAGCGCGTGGATGTGAGGGTGATCTCGGCGACGAACGCGCATTTGCCGGAAGAAGTGGACGCCGGACGGTTTCGCCAGGATTTGTTGTTCCGGTTGAATACGATCGAAATTCACTTGCCGGCTTTGCGAGAGCGCAAAGAAGACATAGGACCATTGGCGACTTACTTTCTTCACCAGCATGCCCGGCGATATCGCAAGAGCATCAATGGGTTCGACCAGAATGCTCTAGCCGCCATGCACGAGCATCGTTGGCAGGGCAATGTACGCGAGCTGAACCATGTGGTAGAGCGCGCAGTTTTGATGGCGCAGGATCGTCTGATTAAAACGGGTGATCTGGCTCTGCGCACCGGTGGCGCTTTGCCCCGCAAGATGGATGAAATGAGCCTGGAAGAAGTGGAAGAGTTCTTGGTCAAGAAAGCGCTTGCACGTTTCAATGGCAATGTCAGCCACGCGGCCGGTGCATTAGGTCTCAGCAGGAGTGCCCTCTACCGCCGCTTGCAGCGCTTTGGGCTATAAACAAAGCACGGCGGCAACGTATTGCGCAATCCGAGGCAACCATGGCGTCTGAGTCACGATTCCCGCATTCTGCTGCTATCGCTAGGCGCGGGGGCGCCAGCGGTTTTGATATGCGTGATCCTGCTCGCATCCGGTAGCCACTCTGCGCGGGAACAGTGGACTCTTGATTCGCTGATCGTCATCTGCTGGCTGGCTTTCTCATTTGCGGCGCGGGCGCGGGTCACGGGTTCGCTGCGGACAATTGCAAATCTGCTGGAGGCGATGCGGGAAGGGGATTACTCGATTCGCGGCCGGGTAGAGAGCCGGCAGGCACCGTTAGGCGAAGTGATGCAGCAGGTAAATGCGATGGCGGCAACCCTGCGAGATCAGCGGCTAGGCGCGCTCGAGGCAACAGCCCTGCTTCGCAAGGTAATGGAGGAGATCGACGTAGCCGTATTTGCTTTCGATCCGCAGCAATCTCTGCGCCTCGTGAATCGGGCAGGCGAACGGTTGCTGGCCCAGCCAGCGGAACGATTGCTGGCGCGGGATGCCGCGTCGCTCGCACTCGCGGAGTATCTTTCGGGGGAGCCCGAACAAACCATTCAGCGAGCCTTCCCAGGAGGCGCAGGCCGCTGGGGAATCCGGCGCAGTCAATTTCGGGAGGGCGGGCTTCCTCATCAATTGATCGTGGTGAGTGATTTGACGCGCCCGCTGCGTGAACAGGAATTGCAGGCCTGGCAGCGGCTGGTGCGGGTGCTGGGGCACGAGCTGAATAATTCTCTGGCTCCGATCAAGTCGATTGCTCAGAGCCTGAACGGTTTGCTGACGATGGATCCACTTCCGGAAGACTGGCTGGAGGACATGTCGCGCGGCTTGACGGTAATCGCGGCCCGTTCGGAATCGCTTAGCCGTTTCCTGAGTTCTTACACACGGCTTGCGAAGCTTCCTGCACCACGGCTGCAACCGGTGGAAGTGAACGCACTGCTGCGACGCGTAACAGTGCTCGAGACACGGATGCAGGTGTTTTTTGAGGAGTGCCCGCCAGCCACTGTGCAAGGCGATCCAGACCAGCTGGAGCAGGTCTTAATCAATCTGATTAGAAATGCCGTGGACGCTTCGCTCGAGACGGAAGGGCGCGTGTTCGTTCGTCACTGTCAAGATACGCAAAACGCGGAGATCACTGTGCGTGACGAAGGACCCGGGCTATCGAATACAGCGAACCTGTTCGTTCCGTTCTTTACAACCAAGCGAGGCGGGTCGGGGATTGGGCTGGTGCTGAGCCGGCAGATTGCCGAGGCACACGGCGGGTCGCTCGACCTACGGAATGCAGTGAGCGGCCCGGGGTGCGAGGCGATACTCAGTTTGCCGCTTGCCTAAACAGTGGCAGCGACAGAGGTTCGGCCGGAATGTTTCAAGTCGCGAATGATGCCATGGGCTTCCTGTACACCGGCGTATTGCCGCTGAACAACAGTCTGAATACTGGCAGGAAGGGATTTGTTGACAGCTTCGCCGTAGTTCTTCTTCGCGACATCCTCGCCGCGTTCGCATTCTTCGATCAACGCCTTATCATCCGACTTGGACATCTTCTCTTTCAGGGAGAGCCAGCCGCGATGAAGGCTTGCTGAAACGTGTCCCGAATCAGCAGGTTTGCTTCCGGTCGACTGTACGAGTTGCTGCAGTTCCTGGACATAACCGGCGCGCTGAGAAGAATATTTCGTAAAGAGTTGCTTTAAGGAGGAGTCGCTGGCCTCCTCAGCAGCCTTTCGAAATCCTTCTTCGCCGTCTTTCGCCGTCTGAATCAGATCATTCAACACACTAGACACATCACTATCTGCCATTCTTATCTCCTACATTTTTGATTGGCGCAACGTTGTAATGATTTCGCTGTTTTTCCCGCCTTCGCCGCCGTCGAGGACAAGTCGTGGCATCTTAGGATAGAGGAACAATCGTGCTCACCAGAGGTTGGAAAGTCGCAGGTTTCATGACGACTTTGCTTGTTGCCCCGCTATTTGTACGGTCCATAACATTCGCGCGGGGCGAGGGTCCTGCTGTGGGAGAAACTGCTCCAGCCTTTTCACTTCCTTCGCAGGATGGAACCGAAGTCAGTCTGCAAGATTTCAGGGGCCAGTGGGTGGTTTTATATTTTTATCCGAAAGATAACACTCCGGGATGCACCCTCGAGGCCCACAATTTTCAGCGAGACATCGCAAGTTACGAGCGCGACAACGCCGTTGTGGTTGGCATCAGCGTCGATTCGACTGACAGCCACAAGGGCTTCTGTGCGAAGCAGGGATTGACTTTCAAGCTGCTTTCTGACACGAACAAAAAGGTGGTGGAACAGTACGGTTCTCTGCGAGACATGATGGGGTTTAAGGAAGCTGCCCGTAACACGTTTTTAATTTCTCCGGACGGAAAAGTGGCAAAGGTATGGACAGCCGTAGATCCGGCGCACCACAGTGAAGAAGTGCTCGAAGCCCTGAATGGTTTTCAGAACAAGTAGGGCGAGTAACCGCGAGAAAAGGCGCTGGGCCAAATACTGAGCGGATCGCAAGATTTGATGATCGTTCAGCGTGAACACTGAGTCTATGAAGACAGCAATCGAGGTCATAATGTCCGAGTCGATAGAAGTCAGACAATTGTGTGCTGCCGTTACTGAAGCCATGTCAGACGTGAGAAGTACCTTTACTGCCAGAACTGAGGTCGCAGACGTGCTGGATCGGTTCTGGCGTTTGCAAGATCAGCTTTCACTTCTGGTTGAAGCTGTCTCCGACAGACCTGAGGAGGCCCGTGAATTGCTAAAGGAAGGCCACTCCATTCCCATCCAGAGTATCGTGGACATTCTGGGCTTCACATCTAAATTGAAGATCGGTAAGCTTGCTGCCGTAGCGGAATCGTGCTCGAAGATAAACGATGCGCTATGGAAGCTGGAGGCATTGCTGGGCGAAAGCCGAACTCTGGTCGCAACGGCGTAAATTTGCCGGCCAACTTTCGACTGAAATCTGATATGTAATTAAGTACCGGTGAGGACAGTTGTCACAGATCTGGGCGACCTGGTTTTCGGATCGGCGCTTCTGTTTGCTCTCCTGATCTTTATCTTCGAGTGGGCCGAACGCAGGCGCGAGAGCCGCGCCGAGAAGCTTGTCCTGGATGCAATTGAGCGGGAGTATCAAACCTGGCGGCAGATGGGACAGCTGTGACGTGGAACCACGGCTCAGATAAGATCGCCGTACTGATATTCAGCAGCTTTGACGGAAGTTAACGCGAAAGAAACGCAGCCGGGGCGGATCGCACTCGAGCCTCTTCAGAGTCCATGGCGAGGTGACCGCAGTCGTTTTCAAGTTTGAGAACCTGCGCTCCTATCAGCTTTGCGAATCGGAGCGCTGTAGGGGGCGAGCTGCGGGGATCCGACGATAGGAATTGCTTATCCATGAAAGCGGGGGAGACCAATCCACTGGAAAGGCTGCATGCCGCCCATCGAAATTCAGATGACCGCGTCGATGTGCAACACATGTGTTAAGACTTCATGCTCAGTTTTTCACCATGTCTCGAATGGTGAACTTGGAGAACTGCATTCGCGTGCTGTTGGACGGAGAAGAAGAGACACCGTTCCCGAGCGCGTCTACTGCGACCACGAAATAGCGGCTGCTGTTGACAAGCTTGCCGGGACCGATGCTGGATTTCAGCTGATCAGTGGTCCCGGAAACCCAGGTGGTGAACAGGATTGCGTTTGATTTTGCCGGTCCGGTACCGTCCCGAGGAGTTAGAGCTTTGGTTGACAAAGCTGCCGACCGGCGGAGACTCTGATCAAAGAGCGACGCTTAATCTGCGGCTCCGTAAGAACGTCCAGATGACGCAATTGCCGGCAGACATGGGGATTTCCATGTGTACATGCGTAGCAAGTTCCGCAAGAGATCAGAGGGTACGTCGTGACGCGATCGCCAGTAGCCAGATTACTCTTTGAATCAGCAATCTGCACAATGCGGCCAGAGAGCTCATGGCCGATGGTAAGCGGCGCCTGCGCCCGTGGATGGGTACCCGCGACAATGTTAAGATCGGAGCCGCAAAATCCGCAAGCCTCAACTTGGATCAGCGACTCGCCCGGACCGATCTGTGGTAGCCGGATCTGCTCTGCCTCGATGCGGTCAGGACCGAGGTATCGAGCGGCAAGCATAGTCTTCATAAGCTCTGCTATTTCGCGGTGTAGCCGCCATCCATCATGAGAACAGCGCCGGTGAAAAAGCTAGCGAGGTCGGTTGCCATGTAGGCGTAGAAAGCGGCGACTTCTTCTGCGCTCGCGATCCGGCCGATAGGGTGAGCATCCCGTAGCATTGCCCAGTACGCATCCGCGTTGCCTGACGATGCTGCCGATTGGTGGACGATCGGAGTATCGACCGTACCACAAGCGATGGTATTGACACGGATACCGTGAGGGGCATACTCGACTGCCATTTGCCGTGTCATCTGGTGAAGTGCACCTTTTGAGGGCGCATACGCTCCCTGCGTGGGAATGCCTGCCACCCCTGAGATCGACCCACTGATCAGGATCAGGCCGGACTTCTGCTCCATCATGACTGGAATCACATGGCGCGCGGCCCAATACAGGCTTTTGACATTCGCATTCATAACGGTGTCCCATTCCTCTGGCGTATGAAGGTGGATCGCTTTCACGATGCTGATTGCCGCGTTACTGACCAGGATGTCCAACTTTCCGAAGCGATCTAGCGCGGCTTTGGTGAACTGGATGGCCGTCTGCTCCTCCGCAACATCTCCGCGAACGATCGCAAGCCGGTCTGGATAGAGCTTCGCGGCCTCCGCAAGTGCGTTTGGAGTGTCCGGCCTGCGGAACACAGCGATGACACCGGCAGCGCCACAATCGAGATAGGTCCGCGTGATCGCGAGTCCAATACCGGAAGACGCTCCGGTTACAACAGCTACTTTGCTTTGAAGAGAGATGTTCATTTGTGGTATTGGACCTGCGGTTATGGTTGATTCTGCTCTGAACTATGTCGGTACATCCAAGGTTCGTAATACCGAAGAATGTGGAAGGCGGCTTCGGAACCGGGCAGGTCCAAAGCCACGCCCAAGCATTTCGGAACATGCAGCGTTCTTGATCATCATGTCGTGATGGCATCGGATGACACGTTGTAATTGCGAACTGCTCGCATGTACGCACGGCTCGGGACGCATTGCGGAACTATAAACTGAATAGGTGCTGTGCGATCGTAGAGATCACTTTTCGTGAATTGAAGGGCTCGCGCCAAACCGCAGGTTTTACGAGTGGTCGCATTAGGGGCTGGATATCACTCCAAGTTGTAGATTATCGTTTGAAAGCCGATTCCCCTTAGGACTCCATCGTGCCGCTCTGGAATAATCCCTGACGAGCTTGGGTTGCTATCCGGCTGGCGATCGAATGTCCAGGAGAACAGGAGGGTTTCATGATCTCCAGTGACATGCAACTAGCTTCCGTTTATCGGCAGTTCATCGTCCATTAATCTCCTACTACGTAGCATGTGTTCGGAGAAGGTAAATGAAACGAATCCCATTCTTGCTGCTCATTTGCAGCGCAGCCTTTCTGTGCTCGGGCCAGACCGACCAGAACGCCAAAGCCAACAACTATGCCCAACAGCTGATCGACGAACAGGTGGCGAAACATCCGGAAATCGTCATTATGGCCATACATGCCAAATCGGCAACAGATGCCCAGTATCCGATCGTTGCTTGGTTCGGTCCCACCGGAGGTAAGGTTCGTATGGGGAAGAAAGCCGACGAGGATGACATGCGCGTCGTCAATAAGGGAACCGAAAACTTGGAAGTGAATGCAACAGGCGATCGTTTTGAGGTTGAGCTTCCTCTGCAGGATGTGAATAGGAAAACCATCGGCGCCCTTGCCGTTGTATACCCCTACAAAAAGGGCGATGACAAAGCGGACCTTAAGCGAAAGGCTGAGCAGATCCGCGACGAAATGCGGCCCAAAATTTCCTCAGCCGACAAACTGACTGAGCCGCGTTAAAGGACTCTTTCCCTGCTAAGCTTTTCTGTTTGGCACGTGGTTGGAGCCGGGCCTCGGCTCTCTCCACGTGCTAAAGCTATTTCTCGTCCAGAGTGCAGCCAGGCGTATGCGTTGCCCATAAGTGGCACAAGAAGTTAATACCGTTTGGCCGTGCGCGGTAATCTTGATTTCTCTTATGAACTTGCTGCGAAACCGCAGCACTTACAAGTCCTGCAAATTAGCCAACTGGATCCGAGCGCGCAACAGATCAAGAAGTGCGGGACGTACTCCACGTCACAGGTGCTGGCTTCGTCCGGGTCATCGAGCCAAACTCTTCAGCCAGACCCAGGCGAACAACCGTACTCGGAATCTAATGCACGTCGTACATGAGAACTTTTGCACCCGTTTTCCCTTCGCCGGGAGAAACGCTTACGAACAGGCGGCTGCCATCGGGATAGAGCACGGCAGTTTTAGCTCCTGGCGCGCTAACCACCGGATCCAGAGCCTTATAGTGATCCGGATCCGTCTCTTCATACGGATAAATCTTTCCCTCACCGGCTGTCACATAGACTCGATGATGAGTAGCATCGAAAACGACTTCGTCCGAGCGAGCGCCGGTTGGAAAACTCGCAACCGATTTTCCGGTATCGCTGTTTAGCACAACCAGCATGCCTGGGTCGCGGCAGACTATGAACAATCTTTTGTTTGCCTCGTCAAATGCGATCGGCGCATTCTGCTTGGCCTCGTTGATATGCCACTGCGCGAGCATCTTGCCTGTGTTGCGGTCCATAACTGCCAGGTAGTTCTTGTCGGTCACATTTACATACAGCCGTGATCCGTTCTTTTCCAGAGCCATAGCTTCTACGTGAGCGGCGTTTATCGGCATTTCTCGGATCAACTTTGCCGCACTCGTATCAATATCGGAGATGGCCGAGGTGGTCATCTTCACGTCCTTGCCGCCGCTTACTGCATACATCCTGTGATTCTGCCGGTCAACGCCAATCGAATCCGCACCTGGGGTGGTCGGAATCGTTTGTTTCACTTGGAACGTCTCGCTATCCAGAACCTTCACCTCTTTCGAACCGTCGGTTACATAGAGTTCTTTCTGATCCGGAAGGTAGAGAATGCTATGCGGTGTATCGAAGCCCTTTAGAGTGCGCAATACCTTCCGCGTCTTGAGATCGATAACCCGTATTGTTCCGTTGTCTTCGGCACAAACGAATAGTCTCTGCCCGGCGGTGTCGATCGCAAGATGATCCATATCACCAGAGATATCGGGAAGATCGGTGCTTCCGACCAGTTGGAGTATCGCGGGCGAAGCAAAAGCGACGTGAATCATCAAGGTGCTTAGCAGGAGAGCGAAAGGTGCAATGCGCTTCATAAATTAGCCACACGAACATAGCAACTCGTCGTTAAATTAAGCATTAACACTGCCAACGAGCGCCTTTATTCGAGCAGTGACCGCGAACCGTTTGCTTGCTCGCCACGCAAAGGAACAAAGATAGCCTCATTTAAAACAACCTGTTGCCCTTCACGGCTCAGAATAAAACGGAGGAATTCCCGCAAAGCAGGATTGAGCGGCTTACCCGGAGCTTTATTTGTATTGAAGTAGATGAGCCGGCTTAAAGGATAGACAGCCTGGGCGACGTTCTCGTACGTGGCCGAATAATACGGTCCCGCCTCGTCCTGCGACACGGGAAGCATTTTGACTCCGGCATCCACGTACGCGACCCCCGTGTACCCGATTCCATAACGGTCTGCGGCGACTCGACCGGCCACAGGAAACACCAGTTTGTCAAAGCTGATGTCATCGCGCCATTCACCGCGTTGGCCCGGAGTGCTGAGCACTCGTTGCCGAATGAATTCTTCGTAGCCGTTCCAGGGCCTGATTCCGTATAAGTGGATCGGCTTATCGGCCCATTCGTCTTTGAGCCCTACTTGGCCCCAGGTAGTCAGCGCGCCGCCGCCACGATAATGCGTTTTCGAGAATATCCCGTCGAGCTGGGTAAACGAGAGCGTCTCGATGGGATTATCCTTGTTCACCAGAAAGCTGACCGAGTCAAGGAAACCGTAATGGCGATATGAGCCGCCACTTACAGGTACACTAAGTGGCGCATATCCGAACTTCGCTTTGAAACCTTTGATGTCGTCCGGACGCAACTCACGCGACACGAAGACGAAGTCCAATTTGCTCTGCACCAGTTCTTGAGCTCCGATACTGCCGGCGTAGGGCGCAGGAATTTCGATCTGAACCTTCGGGTAGAATTTCCGAAACGCGTTCACCCAGCCTTTCACGAGCGCCGGCAGAACGTCCGAACACGCTCCGGTAAAGGAGCCACTGATGTCAACATTCGTCCCCGGTTTGTACGCAGGCAGCGCAGAATCGATGCCTGGTTGTAGGAGTTCGGGACTCGGCAGGGTACGGCCAACTGCGCTCCCGCGTTTTTGTTCCGCCTCAGTCTGAGGATGATTGGGCGGCAAAGGGGGCGCTAACCACTCCACCATCCCGGTTGAAGGATGATCTTGGTTCTGCGCGTACCCGGCCTGGAACGCCAAGCCGACCGCTGCGATTCCTACTACCCAGATAATTGTGTTTCTGTGCAAAGTTTTCACCAGGTGACCTTTAAGGCGAATTGGATCTGTCGAGAGGTCGTTGCCGTGGAGGTAAGTGCTCCCGAACTCGGTATCGGAGTAATCACCGAGCTAGCACCCGTTCCTGTCGTAGCAAATATCAGGATATTGGTCGCGTTTGGAGGTGCGAAGCTTGTATGATTCAGGATGTTAAACAACTCAGCCCGGAACTGTAGATTCACATCCTCCGAAAACAGGTGAATGTGATTGTTTTTGTAGAAAGCGGAGTCGAGGTTTATCAGCCCGGGGGCGATTATGATATTACGCCCGGCATTACCCAGGCGGTTCGCCGGCGTAGGCGCAACGAAACAAGACAAGTTAATGTACTGATTCGGATTACCTGAATTTACGGGATTGTTACACTGCGGCGAAGAGAGGCGGTCTGGTTCGTCGAAGTTGAAGGTGTTTAGTTTACTGTTGAGCGGGTCGCCGGAAATTAGGGGCGTGAACGGCAACCCCGAAGAAAGCTGCAGAATTTCCCCCAGTTCCCAGCCGCCGCCAATCCACTTGACGAAGCCGTTTCCGCTATGAGGGCCAGGGATGTCCCATAAGGCGTTGGCGACAAAGTTGTGACGAATGTCAAAATCGGACAAACCACGCCGCACTCGCGGATCGAACAATGGCAAGTTAGTTAACGAGTTTGCAAAAGCTGTGGTGGTAGCCTCCGAATTCGTGTCGATACTCTTGCCCCACGTGTACGATCCCTCAATGTGGAAGCCGTGCGTCATCCGTCGCGAAATACGCGCCTGCAGTGCTTCGTAAGAAGAAGAAACCTGCCAAAGCGTAGGCGTAATCGTGCCGAAGTTGGAATTTGCAGTTGTTCCGTTCGTGGGCCACACATAACCCTGGGCAGTAGCCAACGGCTGCACGATATTAGCATTCGATGTAGTGAAAGTTAAGTGCACGCCATGTGATCCTGTATAACCGAGTTGCACAACCGTGTTCGCGCCAATATCCCTTTGAATATTCAGATTCCACTCCAACACATAACTGCGCTTGGGATTCTGTTCAATCCACTGAGTCCGCAGCGAAGAGGCCGTCAATGTTCCATATAATCCGCTCGGGAAAGATCCCGCCGGTAATCCGGAGATGGAGCCTTGCTCCAGGTAAGGAGCGCTAAGCAACGACGAGAGCAGGTATTCGTATGTGAGCGGTAACACATCATACTGCCCAAATGCTGCCCGGATTGCAGTCTTTCCGTCTTTGAAGGGATCCCATGCGAAACCTACGCGCGGGGAGAAGTTACGCAACGTGGGGTTGTTAAACAAGGGCGAGCCAAGGTGAACTGCCGGCGACGTTAGATTCGTCAATGTCGTCAGACGGTTGTATTCTTCGGTGGGAACGGTCGCAATCTCATACCTCAATCCAAGGTTTACGGTCAGATTGCGCTTGACGTGCCAGTCGTCCTGCACGTACGTTCCGAAAACGCTCTGCCGGTACCCGAGCTCGCCGCCGCTACCAGGAATGTTCGAAGTAAATGATTGCGGGATATTCGTGAGGAAATTGGTAACAGACGAAAAGCTGACAGTGCCGCTTGGAGTTCCCCCAGGAACTGCGTTCGTCTGATCTCGTTCGAATGCCGCGCCGAACTTCAGCGCGTGTCCTCCTTTTGTCCAGAAGAGATCGTCGTATGCTTGATACGAGTTGTAGTGATAAATATACTGCCCGGCCGCGCCTACGCCGCCACTGAATGTGGTTACACCCCCAATCAGGATGCTACCCACGTCACGACCGGGAACGAAACCTAACGCCGGATCAGCCGCCGCAGGATTGATAGCGCCCAGCGAGTCTAGTGCAGACGAAATCGAGCGATTGAAACCTAGGCGGGCGATATTGATCACCGCTGGAGAAAAAATATGGCTCTCTTCCACTTGCGCAGTGCGCCGTTGCGATATGATTCCCAGATCCACGGCATCAAAGGCGTCCGGGCCAGACGTTTGGGAGTTATCCCACAGAAACACTCCATGTAAGTCATCCTTGTCGGAGAAATGCTGATCTAAACGCGAAGTAATGAAGTTTTCACTCGAAATGAGTTGAGTGGAAAAGGAGTAAGTTCCTATATCACCTGAAGTGGGCCCATTCGGCAGCGGATAGAAACTGTTGAGATAGAGCGTAGCCTTTGGATTCACTGTGACAGTTCTTCCGGAGCTCAGATGGCCGCTGCGGGCGGCAGCGGAAGGAACGCTGATCACATTGCTGGTTCCCAGACTCTGGCGCAAGCCTTCGTAATCGACGAAGAAGAAGGTCTTGTTTTTAACAATCGGCAATCCGACTGAACCGCCAAACTGGTTGCGCTTGAATGGCGGCGGCGCTGAGACATCGAAGAAATTCCTCGCATCCAATGCGCTGTTTCGGAGAAATTCAAACGCACTTCCGTGAACATCATTGCTTCCAGAGCGAGTGACGGCATTCACTACAGCGCCGGCGTTCTTTCCATAGTCGGCGGGAGCATCAGTGCTTACCACTGAAAACTCTTGGATGGCGTCGACCCCGATTGTCTGGCCGAGGGAACTGCCGGGACTACCTCCGAGCTGGTCGTTTACACTTACGCCATCCAGGCGATAGTTGTTCTGCTGCGGACGATTTCCATTTATGGTCATCTGCGTCCCTAAGCCACGGTTGGTACGGTTGATGGTCAACTGATTCGCGCCGTTTTGGGTGCGAACGACGGATACGCCCGGCTCCAGCGAAGCCAGCGACGTCCAGTCTCTTCCGTTCAGTGGAAGCTGCCGAACAGTCGTGCCGCCAACCACAGCACTCACCGAAGAAGTGGCCGCCTCCACAGCTGGCGGCGTTGCGGTCACTTCGACCGTGGTCTGCGTCGTCCCCAGCCGAAGTTGCAGATTTACTACAGCCGCGGTACCCACATCTATCGACGACATTGCTTTGAATCAATGTGGCAAACCCGGTGCCGATACTCTGATGTCATAATTGCCGGGATTCAGATTCGGAGCATTATAGAGGCCGTTTTGATTAGTGGTGATCTGACGTACTTCGTTTCGCGACTTCTCCTCAATTCTCACCTGAGCATTTGCTATCGCATTGCCGGAAGGATCGGTGACAGTTCCGGTCACTGCGCCGCCCGCCACCTGAGCGGACAAGCTTCGAACCAGCAAACCAAATATGGCGATCGCGACGAGGCGCATGGATTCCCCCAGAAAGCGTAGTATTTGAACCAGCTTAGGGCTTGTTGGATTAATACATCATTAACGCTTTGCAGGGCTGCTAGTGAAGCTTGACTAACTCGCGCGCGATCTCTCCCGGGCTGAGTGGGACCATTCCTGCCTCTTTCGCTGGCCGCGATCGTCTGCTGACCTTCAGGGGAGAGCAACAACTCGAGGTATCCGCGAACCAAAGCATCGACCGGATGCCCCGGTGCACGGTTGATGTACACGTGCAAATAAGGCGAGAAAGGGTACTTTCCCTCGACAACATCATCGTAGGTGGCCGCCGAGTACGGAGCTTCGTCCGCGCTAGCCAGAGGCAACATCCGAATTTCACGAGGCAAAACGGTTGCATCCATTCTGTCGAGCAGGGCGATTCCGAGCGGGTCATCTGACCAGTGCCTTCGCTGCCTCAACCGAACCCGCGAAGGGATCGTAGGCGCGAGTAAAGGGAAGGGAATCAAAATGTTCGTGACGCATGGCGCTCGCGAAACTGCCGTCGTCGCGCGGTCCATAGACGTGGATGGCGCGGTCGGCCCATGGACCGGTCAAGCCAACTTGCCCCCAGCGAGTTACGTCACCTTTACTGCTTCCCCTCACGAAAATCTGTGTGACCTGCTGCAGCGTTAGTCCGGGCAGCGGGTTCATAGTGTTCACGTAAACGGCAGGCGGCATTGGATGATTCGGCGCAAAATAGCCGATGCGACCGATATGGATGTCTACCGGATCATAGCCTTGAAGCTGACGAAAAGGCCTCAGTTCCAGCGGCCATGCTGCGCGATCACAAATGGCGAGCGATGAGACTCCAGCACTCAAGCCGTCCAGCGCTGCTGGCGTGCCTTGTAGTGTCAAAACGGCGCTGAAACCCGGCTGCCTCTTAATAAACAACGCATTCGCTCTGTCGAGTAGTATCCGAAGATCAGGCGCACCCATGATGCGGAAGATTGCGCGCCCTGAAGTGGCCGGCGGCTGCTCCGGCCGGCGGTCGGCTTTAGCCTGTCCCAGTGCATCGAGCTTTGCCAGTTCGTCCGTCACTTCTGATGCAGTTAGCGGCCGATAGTGAGGCTTCGCATCTCCAATTGCCATCTGCCCTTCGCTCGAAAAAATCAGCCGCAAATATTCGCTGACGAATGGATCGAGCGGCTCTCCCCGCGCCTGCCTGAGGTAAATCAGCAGAAATCGGTCATAAGGATAGCTGTCCTCGCTGACTCCTTTGCCATCGATTTTGAGCGTTTTCACGTGTTGATCGGGCAAATTGCCGGAGGCGAACCCAATTGCCATCCGGTCCTGTGAAACCCTCTTAATCACATCGGTTGATTGCGGAAACCCGTCGAACGCACGTGCGAGTGGCAAGCCGTGCATTTTGGCCAGCATAAATGAGGACAACCCGCCTGCTGCTTCTTCCACAATGCCCGCCGGGTGGATAGAGCTCTCTCGCCATTCACCGGTGAGCCCCAGTTGTCCCCACGACGTGATGTCTGCCGGCCTTTGGCCCGTAGTGAAGATTTGTGCGACTTGCTGGCTGGTCAGTGACGCGATAGGATTCGTGGCATTCACGAAAATTCCGATCGGAGCGGACTTCGCGCGCGGATCCAAAGAGCAGTGTGCAACGCGAAAGGGAATCGGATCGCTGCCCGTGATCGCGCGAAAAGCGCCCGCCTCATGAATCGAAAACTCCGCGCCCATAGGAGCAAAGGCAGAAGTACCGAATGCAAGTGCTGCAGGTGCTGCCGCCGTGCCTCTCAATCTCATGTTGAAGCGGAGCCCGGGATGAGTTCCGGATGAATAGCGCATTCAGCTTTTCAAAGATCACGTCCATATCGTTGTATCCGACAATCGTGATCGCACCATGCTCCGAGTAAGTTGCCGAAGCCGGCGGAGTGATGTTTGGCGGGACGCTGGAAGGTAATTCCGCCGTCGCATGCTGGAAGAAAAGCGCCACAGCAAAAGAAATGATTCTGACGCTTGTCGACGCCTCGTTCACGATGCTGGGGAGATTAGGGCAAGTAACTTCATTAGCCTTCCTCCGATAAGCATCGTATTCCGCGTGAGATTAACATACCGTGAATTCGAAACGCCTCTTCGTTCGTTAATGGCGTGTTCATGTGGAGGGTGATACCGTTTTTGGCAGCGGCGTGCACACCGCTATCACGCCAGGAGAATTACGTCATGACGCCATCAGAGCGAACAGCCAAACTCAAGTCGGTCATCCGCGTAACCAGCGGCAATTTCCTCGAGATGTATGACTTCATGGTGTTCGGCTACTATGCGGCTGCCATTGGCCGGACATTTTTCCCCAAAAGCAGCAGTTTCGCATCGCTCATGTTCGCGTTAATGACGTTCGGTGTGGGTTACCTGATGCGTCCCATCGGAGCGCTGGTGCTCGGCGCTTACATTGATCGCCGCGGTCGCCGCATCGGGCTCCTTGTCACACTGGGGCTCATGTCCATCGGCACGCTGTCGATTGCCTGCACGCCGGGTTACGCAGCCATTGGAGTGCTCGCGCCCGTGCTGGTTTTGCTGGGACGCCTGATCCAAGGCTTTTCGGCGGGCGTCGAGCTGGGAGGCGTATCGGTGTATTTGGCTGAAATTGCAACTCCGGGCCACAAGGGCTTCTACGTGAGTTGGCAGTCGGCCAGTCAACAACCAGCGGTCATCCTGGCGGCGATTTTGGGCGTTTGGCTGAACTCCAGTTTGACTGCAGCCCAGATGTCCGCGTTGGGGATGGCGGGTTCCGCTTATGGGTCGGCTGCTTGATCATCCCGGTGCTATTTTTGCTTCGAAAATCGCTGGCGGAAACTGAAGAGTTCGCCGCTCGCAAGCGTCATCCTGCGGTCTCGGAAATCCTAAGCTCTCTCGCCGCTAATTGGCGGCTTGTACTCATTGGGCTCATGCTCGTCACGATGACGACGGTTACGTTCTACACCATCACCGCGTACACTCCGACGTTCGGCCGCACGGCTCTTCATCTCGCCGACCGGGACAATCTCATCGTCACTTTGTGCGTAGGCATCTCAAATTTCATTTGGCTCCCCATTATGGGCTCACTCTCAGACCGAGTAGGCCGCATTCCGCTGCTGATCGGGTTTACCGTGCTGACGCTGATCACGGCCTATCCCGCTTTGTTGTGGCTGGCCGCGGGCCCGTCATTTAGCAAGCTTCTGATTGTGGAGCTCTGGCTTTCGTTCATCTTCGGAAGTTATAACGGGGCTATGGTGGTCTATTTGACTGAGCTGATGCCGCCCGATGTCCGCGCCTCGGGTTTCTCGCTCGCGTACAGTCTCGCCACAGCTATTTTCGGCGGCTTCACGCCCGCAATTTGCACTTACCTGATTAGGGCGACCGGCAACAAAGCCATGCCGGGAGTCTGGCTGTCGTTTGCTGCGGCATGCGGATTAATCGCCACCCTCGTATCCATGCGGAGACGTGCCCCGGCGATGCGCGTCGGCCCCTCGGCTGCGGCCGATGCTACCTTCGCCTAACGAATCGCGCTTCATTCTGGGTTTTCGAAAAGTAATATGAGGATCTTGGTAGCCGAGGATGAGCCTGATATGGCCGGCTTCATCGCCCGAGGGCTCACAGACGAAGAGTACTCGGTGGAGATTGCTGGTACTGGAACGGAGGCTCTTTCCTACGCTACGAGCCGTGCCTATGATCTGCTCATTCTCGATCGAAAGCTGCCTGGAAAGGACGGCCTCGCGGTCTGTCGCGAGTTGCGCGCCCAATCAGTCCGCATTCCTATCCTGATGCTCACCGCACTCGGTAATACTGCCGATATCATCACCGGCCTCAACTGCGGAGCGGACGATTATCTGGTGAAGCCTTTCGATTTCGCCGTGCTTCTGGCCCGCATGCGTGCCTTAGTTCGGCGTCCGAGAGAACTGACGCCCGACATACTGAAGGTCGCGGATCTCTCACTTAACACAATTGATCACACAGTTACTCGTGCAGGACGCTCGATCCGGCTGACTGCCAAGGAGTACGCGTTGTTAGAGCTCTTGATGGTCTATAAAGGTCAGATTCTCGGGCGGGCGCAGATTGCCGAACACGCCTGGGATGAAGCGCTTGACCCGTTGTCAAACATAGTCGATGTGTACATGAACAGGCTGCGCAAGAAGATCGATGGCGGCTTCGAACAACGCCTTATTCAAACGCGCCGGAGCGAAGGCTACATGATCTCCACAAACTCGCCAGAACAGTACGTTTAGACCGCTTGCGAGCGAGTCTTTTACTGGACCTTATTTAGTTCTTCCTTCACCATCGCGGTCGGAAGAGGCAGGAATATCCCTTCTTTAACAACATCATCCTGTCCTTGCTTGCTCAGGACAAATTTGAGGAATTCTCGAATCTTCGGATCCAACGCTTGCCCCGGTGCTTTATTGACATAGATGTAGATCACTCTACTGAGCGGATACTGCTGGTTCAGGACCTCTTCGAAAGTGCCTTTGTAAAAGGGGCCGCCGCTCGTCTTCGCAAGTGCTACGGTCTTTGCGCCCGCCGTTTCATTTCCGAATCCCGCATAACCGACTGCGTATGGGTCTTTAGCCACGCCTTGGGAGATTGCATCGAGAGCGGCCAGAGAGCCCACCGTGGTCCGCTCCGTTATTCCGTCCTTGTAATCGCCCCCATCAAGAATGCGCTGCTGCAGAAAGTAAGCGATGCCATTCGGTCTTATAAGTCCCCACAGATGAACTGGCTTGTCCGCGTAATCGCCTTTGACGCCGAGGTCGCCCCAGGTGCTAACGTCTTTGCGGCCTAATTTGCGCGTTATGGAATATATCGCGTCGATTTGCTCGAATGTTAGTTCGCGGATCGGATTCTTCTCGTTGACAAAGAACGCGATCGCGTGCGTCTTGCCCGGCGTACGATAACTGCCTCCCGCAACCCGCACCGGATATGGTTTATAGCCGAATTTATCCACAAATTCTTTCTCTTCCTTTGGCAGCATTTCGCGTGCAACGGGGCCCAGATCCGCAGTCCCGTTTGTGAGCGCGGGGCCTGCTGTGCCGGACGCCTTTGCTTCCATATCGAAGCTGATATTCGGATAGATCTTTTTGAAATCTTCAATCCAGTACGTCATCAATGTTTCCATCGTGTCCGCGCCGACACTCCGCAGGTGGCCCGATAGCGAGCCAACCGGCTGGTACGCGGGAATGTCCGGAAACGGCTTGGCATGGAACGATTCTTTGAATTTACCTTTCACCGCGTGCTGCGCCTGGACGAGCGTACACGATGCCAGCAACAACAGTGCAGGGCTCAAAGAAAAAAGTGACGCGCAACGACGAGAAACAGTCAAAGTATTCATACTTGTTCCGGCGCTGATCGTATAACAAGGCACATTAACGGACCATGAATCGTGGCGATGGATTCACGCTGCGTTTAGATTTCCGGTTTATACTCGCTTTCACACCTTCCTTGTTTGCCGACCTGAAGACCGCGCGCCCGATACTGCTTGGATTCTTGGTTTATCTATTCGTTCCGGCCGCGCATGCACAAGCCCCTGAGGGACTGGCCGTTTACGAGCCGATTGTGCAGGTTTCCGGAGTTATCCGCGTCTGGGGAAGTACTGAGATGGCCGGTGTCCTGCGCAGATGGGAACAAGGTTTCAACTCGCATCAACCCCAAATCCGTTTTGATGACCACCTCTACGGTACTGCTTCTTCGATTGCCGGACTCTACACCGGCGTAGCAGATATTTCATTGCTTGGGCGGGATATATGGCCCATTGAGAGAACAGCATTCGAATCCGTGTTCCATTACGAATCCACCGGAATCCAGGTCGCAACCGGAAGCTATGACGTTCCAAAGGCTGCGTATGCGCTGGTTGTGTACGTGAACAAGCTAAACCCGCTTTCTCAACTCACCCTCGAAGAGTTAGCTGGCGTGTTTGGTGTGGCCGACGTTAAGGGTGCGCGGTCTCTTCGGACCTGGGGCGACTTGGGCCTGACCGGCGAGTGGTCATCATCGCCGATACACATTTATAGCTTCGATTACGACAACGACAAGTCTCTTTTTTTCCGTCGCACTGTTTTCAGGGGACGCTATCGCTGGAAAGACAGCATCATAGAATTTACAAACCGGGTCAACTCGGATAAATCAATCACGGATTCCGGTCAAGTAATCCTCAACGAACTGGCGAATGATCCCTTGGGAATCGCTGTATCCAACCCGCACTATGCGAATGGCCGGGTAAAGCCGCTCGCGCTCTCTAACGACGGTAAACCTTTCGTTTCTGCAGATAGAACGAGCGTAATGGAACGCTTGTACCCGCTGAGCCGTCCGGTTTGGATTCACATTAACCATCCGCCGGCAGTACGCCTCGAACCAAAGATTTCGGAATTCTTGCGATATGTTTTGAGCCGCGAAGGCCAGAACAGCGTTGTGCTGGACGGTACCTACCTGCCTCTCCCAACGGAAATCGTCAAGGAGCAACTGAGCGGTCTGGGCGCGCCGATTCACTGAACAGCCGCCGGGGCGAGGCAGGACGCTCGTTTGAGTGCCCCTCGCCAACGACCTCAACTAGATATATCTTAGAAGCAGCCCAGGAAAGGTAGGCAGTCCTTGTGAGATTGCTGGTAGCAGAAGACGAACCGGAAATGGCCAGGTTTATCGCGAAAGGCCTTCGCGAGCACAGCTATGCGGTTGACATAGTAGACAACGGCGAGGCAGCGCTAAACGAAGCTCAAATCTACGACTACGATGGGATCGTCCTTGACGTGAACCTTCCTAAGAAGGATGGCTTCTCCGTTTGCCGCGAGTTGCGTGCCGCAAACTTCGCTGGCTCTATTCTCCTGCTGACTGCGTTTGATGACTCTGAAGACGTCGTCTGCGGATTGAATTGCGGCGCTGATGACTACATTTCAAAGCCCTTCGACTTCGGTGTGTTGCTGGCTCGCATCCATGCCCTGCTTAGAAGGGCCAATCGCGCTGCGCCGAAAGCGCTTTCCTATTGCGACCTGAAGCTGAACACTTCGGATCACACTGCTTGGCGAGGAGGCCGATGCATCCGGCTCACGGCGAAAGAGTACGCGCTCATCGAATTGTTCATGCTCCACCCGAACGAGCCTTTGCGGCGCGAAGCAATCGCCAGGCACGTATGGAACGAGGCATTCGACCCCTATTCAAACGTTATCGACGTTTACGTGAATCGCCTGAGAAATAAAATCGACAGCGGTTTCGAACACCATCTGCTCCACACGCTACGAAATGAAGGCTACATTCTGTCCAACAGAGATCAATACGCAGTCGCTGCGATGTACTCTTGAGATCTTCAGCAGTGTAGCCCAACAACTGACTCCGATCCTGCTTCCAAAAGAGACCCGAATTTATCAAAACAGCAGACGCAAGGCCATTTGGAATTGCCGGGGTGTTCCGCTGCCGGTCGGTCCGCCATTAACCAAAGTTGTGATTCGTCCAAAACTGGCCGGTGCGGAAACATCGGCGTTAGGATTCCCGTACTGCGCGCGGTTCAGCAAATTAAAGCACTCGCCCCGAACTTCCAGCGCCACTCCTTCTCGCACGGTTATCTTTTTCGAGAGCGCTGTATCGATCTGCCATAAGGCGGGTCCGTTGAATGCGTTGTGCCCCAAGTTACCCCACACGCCATTCGCTGGAATGGCGAACGCTGAGGGATTGATCCACAGAGCGGGCGACGACCCGCCGGAAGGAACCAAGGGGATTCCAGGCACGAGGTTCGGCCGCTGGTTGTTGCTGTTGCCGTCCGGAAGAGCAGACGCCGAGCGATCCACAGTGATATTGACAGGCAGCCCTGATCTTCCCGTTGCGACCGCGTTCCATTCCCAGCCGCCTAAAATCCCCCGCAAAACGCCGGGCGTGTTCACATAATGCTGCCCTGCGCCCAACGGCAATCGGTAAACAGTGTACATAGAGAAACTATGCCGCGCATCCTGGCTGCTGCTGGAACGGTCGCACGCACGGCAGGAAACATTCTGCGGAAATTCGTCTTCCACTCCGCTGCCCAGCGATGCGTCGTTGATGGCATGCGACCACATATAGTTTCCGGTCAGCAGCCAACCATGCGCGAAGACCCGCTGAACCGATACTTGCAGGCCATTAAAGCTGCTGTTGCTGTTGTTCTGGCGGAATTCGATTTGACCAAACTGCGGGTACGGACGACTTTTCGTGGCTGGATCGATCAAATTGGTATAGCTGCGGTTCATGATGTTCGTTCCCTTCGTGCCGAGATACGAAAGGGTGCCGAAGAAGTTGTCGCCGAGTTTCTGTTGCAGGGAGAGGCTCCAGTCCTGCGCATACATGTCTTTGCGATGTCGATATAGATCCTTCGGAGTCAGAACACCGGTTGCGCCTATGAGGAAAGCATCGATGGGATAGCTTAGGTTGGGAAAAGCAGTCCCGCGAGTCAATCGATAGCTGGCTTGATCATTCGCGATAGGAAAGTTTTGGTCGTCCAGTTGACCATCCTCGTGATAAATTCCGTAACCAGCACGAACCACCGTGTTCCCGCGAGCACCAGCAGGTGACCACGCGAGAGCCAGTCTCGGATCAAACCCTCCCTTGGTGGGAAAGTAAAAGGGACTATTCACGGGGCAAAAGCCGCCACACGTTTCAAAGTCGAAGGGCAGGGCGCGGCCTGTTGACTCGTGAAAAACACTGAAATATTCATAGCGTAATCCCGCGTTCAAGGTCAGGTTTGGCTTTATCTTAAACTCGTCCTGCACGTAGGCGGATTCCTGAGTTTTGCGCATGCGCTTCAACGGGAGCAGTGCGAACTGTGTGGCCTGGTCCAGGCGATTATTTTTAAAATTCTGCAAACTGGAATACGTCAGCGTTCCGTAAGCCGAGCTGCCCTCATTCATCTGAATCCTCCGGACCATGACTCCCGCCTTGAACAGGTGCCGCCCTTCATTCCAGCTCACGTTGTCGACCGCGGAAAACGTTTTTCCGTCCTGGTCTGACGTCTGATTGCTATTGAGAGCCGTGAAGCCGGAAACGCTCACAGTGTAGGGCAGGTCCGTCAAATTGAGCGTGCGTGAGATCGCTTGATTGACTCCGAATTTGAATTCATTGAAAACGCGTGGCGAGAAAACATACGCCAGTTCCGCAACACCGTTCAAAATCGAAGTCGGTACTTGTTGACGGTCAAGAAGAGTACCTAACGGGATGGTGCTGAGCGCAGCGTCGTAGTTGAAGCGGAGATAACCAGTGATTGCATCGGTGAAATGATGATCAATCCGAATCATCTCTGAGTTTTCACTACCCGTTGATCGACCCACGCCCGTGTACTGCGAAACGTTCGACGTGCTTGTCGCTTGAGTGCCCAACGGGTATGCGTTGATGATCGGTGCTAGCGCGGGCGATGTCGCGAGCACCTGCAGGCGAAAGGCCGTGTCGGGCACGAATCCCACCAGCGTCTGGTCTTGAACCTGCCGGAACCCCTCATAGCCAACGGTGAAGAATGTCTTGTCTTTCCGGATACGACCGCTCAAGTATCCTCCAAATTGGTTAAGCCGGAAGGGCAACGGCCCTGGCGTCATGTCCAGCGGAGAACGCGCATCAAAAAAGCTATTGCGCAGAAATTCAAATATCGACCCATGAAACGTGTTGGCCCCGGCCGGGGACGCCACTACTAGCTGAGCACCAGCGGCGTCGCCATACTCGGCTGAGTATTGTGCCGTATCCACCCGGAACTCCGCGATCGCATCCGTGGGGATCGAAAGCCGGATGGTTGCTTTTTGCGCTTGGTTGGCGATCCCGGTAGCATCGACGCCGTCGTAGGTTATATTCATATCGTCTCGGCCCCGCCCGGCAAAACGGATGCTGCGCTGGTTACTGCCGCCCGAATCGATAGCGCCGGGCACAAGGGCCGTCAGACTCGCCCAATTCCGTCCGTTCAAAGGTAAATTCTGGATTGCTTGTTCCTGGATACGACCGCCCAAGCTAGCGCCACTCTGGTCCAGTTGTACGAGCTCCGCCGAAACCAACACTTGCTCCTTCCGCGCCGAAGGCGAGAGGACCGGGTTGATCGTTCGAGTCTGTCCCAGCGCTTGCTCCACGCCGTTGTACCGGACTTGCTCGAAGCCCGGCTTGGAAAAGACAATCTGATAAGTGCCAATCGGGAGATCATCCAGGCGGTACACGCCCTCAGCACCGGAAACAGTGTTCCGCTCCCATCCAGTATCCTTTTGACGAATCGAAATTGAAGCTGCGGGAATCACTTCTCCGCTAGCGTCCCGAACTGTGCCGTTCAGAGCGCTGCGATCAACCTGGCTATGACATGGTGCCAGGGAGGCAAGCAGACAAAATAATACGACCGCACCACGGCAGTATGGAAAGTTCCCCACAAACCTAGGTTTTTGAAACAATGCAGAATCGAGTATACAGCCGTCACCCAATACTCATAATTTGTGCAAAAACGTGTCGTACTCAGGCCGTATTACGATGCTCCCAATTCTTTCAACTCTCAGAAGTATATTGGGCACTGGAATTCGGAAAGTTATTTGCTTAAACAGTGGTGAGGCAAGTAAACTGCAATCTCTCGCCCTCATTTTGAACATGCGATCTCTCCTCATCGTTCTTGTTTTCTGTTTGCCCACGCTCGGGCAGGTCACGACGGGCTCGATCTCCGGCTACGTCAACGATCCTGCGCATGCGCCGATCACTCGCGCAAAAGTGACCGTTTCTAGCGCAAACCGTTCCATCCAGAAATGGGCCTTAACGGACAGCTCCGGTTTCTACCGCTTCGACGATTTGCCCCCAGCCGTTTACGACCTGTTGTTGGAAGCGCCAAGCTTCGACCCGGTGAGAACGGGGAATGTCCGCCTGGAAGTAAACACCAGCCTGCGCGCCGACTTTAATCCGCCGATTACGGGGCGGCATGAAACAGTTCTTGTTCAAAGCGAGATTCGGGCTGTACCGACCGAAACCTCCGACCTCGGAACCGTCCTGGATCGCGAGATGATTGCAAAACTACCCTTGAACGAGCGCGACTTTCTTCAGCTTGCCTTGCTCACCCCCGGAGTTCTTCCGCCGGTTCAGGATTCACAATTATCTACCCGCGGAAACTTTGCCATGCATGCCAACGGCGGCCGCGAAGAGTTCAACAATTATCTGCTGGACGGAGTAGATAACAACGATCCGGACGTAAACGCCTACGTGCTGCAGCCGTCCGTGGATTCGATTGAGGAGTTCAAAATCGAGACCAATGCCTACAGCGCTGAATACGGTCGAAGTGCGGGTGGACAGGTAAACGTCATAACACGCAGCGGCAGCAACGAATTTCATGCTTTCGCCTACGAGTACCTGCGCAATCGCGCCTTGGATGCGCGGAACTTTTTTGACGGGTCCAATAAACCTCAACTCATCCGCAACCAGTTTGGCGCTGGCGTGGGTGGGCCATTAGTGCGGAACCGGACCTTCTTTTTCGCCAACTACGACGGCTTGCGAGGCAGCCAGGGCTACAGCCGCTTGGCAACCGTGCCCTCGCCGGCGGAAAGAAGCGGCGACTTAGCCGGTCTTCCCCCCGTTTTCGATCCTTTTACCTTTCGGTACTTCCCGGGAAATCAGATTCCCGCGTCACGGATTTCTCCCGTTGCGCTCAAGATTCTGAATCTGTATCCGTTGCCCAGCAACATCTCCGCAACCGGAAATTACCTTGCGCAGCCCATCGGAAACGACTCACTGGACCAATACAACATCCGGCTCGATCACACTTTCAACGAACGGAACCAGGTTACACTCCGCTACAGCTACGGACACAAAAACATCTTCGAGCCCTACACCGAGAACGCAACCACTAACCTGCCAGGGTTCGGTGATTACGTAAAGGATCGCGGGCACAACGCGCTCATCAATTACACGCGTGTTCTCGGGCCAAGAACGACGAACTCGCTGCTGCTCGGTTTTAATCGCGCCAATAGGAGCATCTTGCAGCAGAACTATGGGACAAATGTCAACCAGCTTTGGGGCGTAAACTACCTGCCCACCGATCCGCTCGAGTCAGGTTACCCTGCCATTTCAGTTTCAGGGTTCTCGCAGATCGGCGATCTAACAAGCCTTCCTATTGATCGGCACACGACCACCTATCAACTAAACGACAGCTTGTCCCTGGTTCGAGGTAATCACCGGCTGAAGATCGGAGCGGAGTTCCGTAAAATTGCGCTCAACGGTACTGTGGCTGAATTGCCGCGAGGTTCGATTTCCTTCCTGGGAGCCCTTACCGGGTCGGGAATTGGAGATCTGCTGCTCGGATTGCCCACTTTCACCATCGATTCCCAGCTCACCGCCCCACAAACGTTGCGTACGTTTCAATCCGATTTCTACTTTCAAGACGATTGGCAGATTCGACCGGATCTGACCCTGAACCTGGGAGTGCGCTACGAGTACAACACTCCGCCGACCGATCCCACCAATCGCATGAGCGTGCTGAACCTCATGACCAGACAGTTGAGCCAGGTTGGCGCCGATGGCATACCGCGCTCGGGCATCCATCCGGATCTCAATAACTTCGCGCCCCGCGTCGGGTTTGCCTGGAATCCCGCAAAGAATTTCGTCCTTCGCGGCGGTTACGGGATTTTCTACGATGCGAGCATGTTTGAGGTTAGCTCCGCGCTTTATTACAACCCGCCGTACTTCACCATCTACACCTTTTTCCCGACCGCACAGAACCTGCTCACCTTGCACAATCCGTTTCCGTTAAGCTCCGGTTACATACCTCCTGCTTCACTTAGTACGCTGGCGCCGGACATGCGAACGCCGTATCTGCAGAGCTGGAATCTGAACGTCCAGCAAGCGGTCGGCAAGCTGGGAACGTTCTCTATTGCTTACGCTGCATCAAAGGGAACAAAGCTGATTCGGTCGCTCGACTTGAACCAGCCGCCGCCGGGTCCGGGCGATGTTGATTCACGCCGTCCGTATGCAGGATTCTCCAATATCTTCTACACCGGAACCGGCGGCAACTCAGAGTTCCAATCGCTTCAGCTTTCGTTTACACGGCGCTTCCGGTCCGGCTTATCGGTGCTCGCGAACTACATGCGTTCAAAATCGATCGACGACAGTTCCGCCTTCTTGGGCGTTTACTCCGATAAGAGCTTTCCGCAGAACAGCTCCAATTACCATGCGGAGCACGCTCCGTCGAGCTTCGACGTGCCAAACTACGCCACTATCGCGTTTGTGTATCAGTTGCCTTGGCGCGACAGGTGGCTGCGCAATATCGAATTCCGCAGCATCATCACAGCGCGCAACGGGCAGCCTTTTACGCCGCTGTTGTCCTTCGATAACAGCAACACGGGGAACACGGGCGGAACGTTCGGGGCTGACCGCCCGAACGTGCTCTTCTCGCCTGAAGTGGCGCACCCAGGCCCACAGGAATGGTTCAACCCTGCGGCTTTCGCAACTGCCGCACCGTACACGTTCGGTAATGCAGGACGGAATATACTCCGCGGACCGGGATTGTTTACCTGGGATCTCGAAGCGGCGCGGCAATTTGCACTTTCGGAACGTTGTTCTCTGACATTTGAAGCGCAGGCGTTCAACGTCCTGAACAGGACCAACTTCGATTTGCCGCAGTTGTATGCCGATCAGCCATCATTCGGTCAAATCTTTTCGGCAAAAGCCCCTCGACAGCTTCAGTTTGCACTGCGGTTAGGCTTCTGACTTCGAAGCCGAAGCAATCCAATGCGGCATAGGCGGCGGAAGCGGGCCTATACTCACGCCCGTGAAACCTGCTTCGCTCAGCCACCTGCGAAGCTCGCAATCAGAGAACACCCACCCATGCTCTTTAGTAAGCGCCATGTTGACCGCAAACATCGCGGAGAACGGCGGGCTCGCGTGTGTCGCATCCGTCATCATGTCGACCACGTAAACCACTCCGCCCGGAAGCAGGGCTTCGTAAGCACGCGCCAGCAGACTGCGGATGGTTTCGGCGTTCTCCTGGTGCATCATGCCGAAAAACAGAATCACGTCATTGTTCACGGGGAAAGCAGTGGTGCGGTAATCACCCGCCAACACTCGCACCCGATCGCTCTGGCCTTGTTGCGCAATCAGATCTTTGGCAATCGCAGCAATGGGCGGCAGTTCCAGCACGGTGCATCGAATATCTCGGAATGCCTGGGCGATCAGCACTGAAAATGTTCCAGGGCCGCCGCCAACATCGAGCACTTGCTTCCGGCCGGCAAGCTGGAGCAGCGGCATCACAGAGGGAGCCATTGCCAGCGCTTTCCCGTGCATCGACATCACAAACGTTCGTGTGCGGGCGGGATCGTCTCCCAAATGCAGTTGCGGCTCTTCCACCGGTGTGCCGGTACGCGCCAGCTGGGTCACTTGGCCCCACGCGGAATAAACATCCCGGTTATATCGAAGAGCGCCCGAAAGATCGCCCGGTCGGCCCGGCACCAGGAACGCAGCCGCTTCCGGTGAGTTTTCGTACTGTTTCTCCTTTTTTCCCAATAGCCCGATCGCCACGCAAGCGTCCAGCAGCAGCCGCGTTCCCCGTTCGTTCAGATGCAAGGCCTGCGCCAGTTCGCTACAACTGGCTGTTTCTCTTTCTGCTAACGCTCGGAAGATGCCTAGATCGGAGGCGGCAAACAGTAAACACGATTCCTGGAATGCGCTTGCCATACGCATCAGGCGGCTTGGATCAGTCATCAGAGGGTCTTCAGGAACTTTACCAGCGATTGGCGATCTTCCGCGTTTAAATCAAGTCCAAACGGGTGCCCGGTCACGGCGTGCGAAGGCGTTCCGATATTCCAATTGGAAGACCGGAAATCTGGCTTGAGGCGGTCGGGATTGAACATCTCTTCAAGCGATCCGATCGAGCCGTTATGGAAGAAAGCGGCATTTGTCCAAATCATGCGCAGGGACGGTACGCGATAAAAGCCAGTTCCTTTCCGTGTCCTCAACGCAAGCCCTGGATCGGTGCCCACACTCAAATTGATCAGATCCAACTGTTTCTTTTCTTCTGAGTCGGGTTCGAATCCTCGCGCAAGCGTCAGCTTGTTGTTGGTGTAAAGCGGTGGCGTATGACACCGGACGCAGTTTTCGCGCTCGAAGATCCGCTGCCCCATCCGGGCCTGATCGTCGAACGGATTGGGATTAGCTGGCGGCTTCAGCGAATAGATGTAGAGAGCCAGTGCGTACAGCAAAGGATCAGGCGTGCGATGGACACCCTTGGTCAGGCCCAGGTTTGCTAGTTTCAGATGAGCATCAGCGCCGTCTCCATAGACTGTGAGCGCATCGGTAACATCCGCAATTGAGGCAATGTAGCGCATCAGGTCAGTCACGTTGCGCTGCCGCGCCGTGCCGGTCCGGTCGAAATACTTCAGGTCTTTAATGCCGATCAAATTGGCAATTTTCACCGGATCAGTAAGGCTGGTGTTCGTGCGCATATACACGCCGAGCGGCACCCGGCTATACAGTTCCGCAATTTGTTCCGGAGGAAGATCCGCCGTAAGCAGATTCGGATCGTTTCTCAGATACGGAACCCGGTAATCCTCGCGCATCTGCTGCCGGCGCTGAGCCTCGAAGAATGCGGGACTTATCTGCGCATAACGGCGAGTCAGATCGCCCATCAGCGGACCGAAAGGAGTCGTATTGTTGGGCGGTCCCTCAATGATTTGGCCGTTACGAACCTGCACGTGACACATTGCGCACGTGTCCGTCCCCAGTTCGACTTTGCCTTTTTCCCGGATGACATACCGAAGCCCGAGCAGCACCCCGTCACTCGTTGTTTGCAGGCGGTAAGCTTCGAGCACGCGCGGATTGCGAATCAATTGCAGGTTATCTTCGCTCCCTGTATATCGCGGAAGCTCGCGGCCATAGAAAACTTCCCGGCCGGCCTGCAGCCAATCCGCGTCGGTCTTCAGCTTATTTACGTCGACGAGCGGCTGTGGATCCTTCTGCTTTAAAGACTCGATATAGCCGGGCGGCTCTTTATCAGGCGTATAAACCGGGTAAGTTTTTACGTTCGCTTCGGGCAGAGCATAATATTCCTGCTCTGATATCAATTGCGGAGGCTTCCCCAAACCAGCGAGAGGGATACGGTACCCGGCGAGATCCGTATTTCGCCACGCCTTTGGGACCGAAACTATACTGGCCGTCAGCGAAATAACGAAAACAAGAGTGATTCCCGCCGGAGTAAACCGCTGTATCTTCACAACTTTCATGCACCGCCTTCAATACCATACGCCAACTGCCAACTCGGGATTGCAACCATAGCCGTTAACACCTTAAGTCCCTAAGCGAAGTGCCTCACTTTAGTACGTTTATACCCGACAGCAGTACCGGCAGTACTTCTTTCTTACTTATTTCGCTTACCTGTTTCGAGTAGCATAACGTGTGAACATCAACAGCGATAACTGTTCTCCGGAGGACAATGTTTCGAAATTGTAAACTATTGTTTGGCTTTTTAGCCATCAGCGCTCTCCTCCCTTCTGGATTTGCTTCTTCACTGCAGGATTGGGAATTTAACCTCAACGGGACAGATTATTTTCCGGCAAATGGAAATTCCTTTGCGTCTGTTCCTGGCCTTGATTTCAGCGGTTTTGATGCCACTACCGGCCAAGGAACTCTAACCCTCACGTTCAGTCCCGGCAGTGCTGGCTCCTACTATGTGGGGGCGTTCTTTTTTGTGCCAGTTGGCGTCCCCTTTTACAACGAGTATGGCGCGGTCAACAACTCGCCTGCCGCCGGCCAGACGTGGCAAATCGATATTCCGCAATACGACGCGACCTCTCCCAACCATGGAGCGGGAACGATTATCGACAACCTTGCCGCCGGTTCGTTGAACGGCGTCAACTCCGTTCCCGGTACGACTAGCAACTACCTGAACAGTTGCGGCGCGAATGGCGGCGGCAGCGCCAATGCCAGTTGTAACGATCTCGTTTCCATGGCGCTGGGCTTTAACTTCACATTAGCGGCGGACGAGACCGAAGGCATCACTCTGACTATCTCGCAGACCGCTCCGGGCGGCTTCAGCCTGGCAGACGTCCATCCAGTGGACGGTTCAAATCCAACCGCTACGACACTGTATTTCAGCGGCAGCGCGAATCTTGGCCCTCCTCCGCCGCCTCCTCCCCCTCCGCCCCCCCCGACGCCCGAACCGGCAACTTGGGCCCTTTTTGCTGGTGGTATTGCCGTGCTGGCTTTCGTCCGGCGGCGCAGGCTGTTCAACTCTTAATCCGTTCTAACCGGAATCTCAGGAGGAAAGATCATGAGATTTTGCTGTTCATCGCGTTTTTACGTAGCCGCCTCGGTCGCAATGTTCGTAGTTCAACCGATAGTTTTCGGTGCCACGCTCACTGTCTTGACAGTGCCGGTAAACCCGGCGAATCCCACCACTCCACACACCGCTTATCCAGTCAATGCCACAACGGAGAAGGCCATCGTTCTGGGGGCTACCGTGCCGAGCGCAGTTGGATCAACCGATCACTTCACGTTCCAGTGGAATTTCGGAGATGGCACCACAGGAACGGTTACGGCTCTCACGAACCCATATGACATCTCGGCCACTCACCAATATCCAGCGAGCGCGGGTACGGGAACTCAATGGACCGCTACCGTGACCGTTACCGATACAACGAACGGCAGCACCGGCACTGCGAATTACTACGTCATTCAGGAGCCTAATCAACTAAAATTCCGGGTCAGTGTGGCGATTGACTGGGGTCTGTGGTACATGCACCAGACCGAGTGGCGTGGCACAACGACCGTTGGCACCACTACTGTGCCCTGGGGCGGTTGGGAACGCTATACCGGCTCGCCGGGTTGCCCAACAGTCGGCGGTAATGCTTACGATTGCGACGCCAGCTATAACTCCGGTGCCATCGATGCTTCGAACCTGCAGGCCTTTGAAGTGAACAATCACTATGAGAACGGGCCCTCAATAGATCCATATACTGACGATGTGGCGCGCGGCTTGGCCCGCTTGTTCTCTTTATTAGCGACGCAGGCGGTTGTCGCCAAAACATACGACTACAATCCCGCAACGGCCAATTATGGCTGCAGCAGTGGATACCCCACGCCGACGAACCCGAATTGCCTGGCGCCGGCCACCAAAATTCTTTATAATCCGGGCGCGACCTCCTGCGGCAGTCCGCCCTGCAGCTTCACTTTCGACGGTAACGGAAATGGGCTCGCTGTTCATGCCGCCAGTGGCTCTGGAGAGCCCACGTACGAAGGCGGGCAATACATTGAGGCCATTGTCGCCGGCAGCAATCCGAATGCGACCTCACGGACCGGACCAGCGGGAGTTGTGGGAACCACGTATCAGAATATCGTGCAAGACATGGTCGACTACTACGCATACAGCCAGTACAACCGCGATTTGGATGTGAGCCAGGGCTATACGCGCGGCGGCAATCAGCAAGGCGGCGGTTGGTGGTACAGCCCCCAGACGGGCGGCGATAACTCGGCTTCACAATGGGCGGCTATCGGAATCATTGCTGGCGAGCGCGGCTTTAACGTGACTATTCCGCCGATCTTGAAAGATGCCAATCAAGTCTGGATCACCAACAGCCAGGATGTTCAGCACCCGGCGCCAACTGGGCCTGATCCTTGGGCCGCCAATGACGATTACGGCGCTTTCGGATACAATGGCTCGCTTTACTACTCCGATGCCTGGGGTTCTTTTGCCGTTACTCCGTCAGGCATGGTCCAGATGTCGATGGATAACGTGGGCCGCACGAGTTACACCGCTTTTGGCGATTCCGGCAACGATCCTGACCAACGCTGGAACAATGCGGAAACGTACTACGCCGATAATTTTTGCAACTCCATTGCCGCAGGAGGATCAACAGCAGCCTACAATGCCCCGCGAGGCTACACTTACGGTCTGTTCTCCTTTACGAAAGCCATGTTGCTACACGTCCAAAATGGCAATCTGACGCCCATCCAATACCTGAGAACGAAAACGCCCAACGTATTTACCGGCGACGCAACTGTTCCCTCAAATACAATCGACTGGTATTCTGCTTTATCCGCAGCCAATGGCGGTAGCGATCCCTGTGACGGGGTTGCACAAACTCTCGTGGGTTATCAGGCTGCCGATGGTCATTGGTACGGAGAAAACTACGATGCTTATCAAAATCCGTTTGAAACATCCTGGGCCATCATTATGCTGACGAGAAACATTATCAGCACATGCGTCAGCGATCTCGCCGGTACGGGAGCCGCTAACGGCTCCGCGCCCGCCCGCATTGACTTAAGCTGGAGTAATCAAGCTAATTCCACGTCGTATCATGTCTTGCGCGGCACAACCAACTCAGGCCCGTATACTCAAATTGGAACTACCAGCAACACTTCGTACTCTGATACAAATGGCTTAAATACCGGCAGCACTTACTACTATGTTGTCCAGCCAGTCAACGGATCGACAGGAGTTTGTCAGTCCAACCAGGCCACTATTACTGTTCCAGTCATCGGCGGCAGACACTAATAAGTTGTTGACCTAAGTAGTTTTGGGCCCCAGAGGTCATGCTCGGGGCCTTTTTGTTTACCACTGGCAGACCAGGATTATCTACCTGTAAGTTATGAATCGAATCTCACTATTTCTGGCGATAGCCGCCTTGCTGGCTACCGGAGCTTTCACGGCCGCTGCGGATTCCAAAGAGCCGGTCTACATTTATCTCTACGCAAGGGTGACTGATCATGTCAACCTCGCCATCAGCGAAGATCAACTACGCAGGCTTTTGCCGCTGATCGAGCGGTATCGAAAAGAACATCCTCAGGCGCATGTCTCGGCCACGGTTTTATTCTCCGGCGCTATCAGTCAGGCGCTGCAGCAGCGGAACAGCCAGACTCACATCCGGGATTTCGTGCGGGATTACATCCATCGGGGAATCATCGAAGCAGGCTATGACGGAACCGACGAGCCTACTTATCAAAACCGTCCAGTGCTTGACTTTGCGAATGTCTCGAGTCCGCAAGAACGCTGGCGATTGCGCCAGGAAGCCGAAAAGAAATTTCTGACCGAAGGCCGCGATCCGTTAACCGGTGCTCCTATTCCTGGCGCGACGGGCGGGTTGAAGAAGATGCAGGAAGTTTTCGGCAATCCCGTCTGCATCACCGGCCTGACGCTTCCCATGAAGACCGGCCCGGGCAACACGCCGGGTGGGGCGGTCACGCAGGCAAAGCCGATGCCTGATGAATCCGGCAGAGTGAGACCGGCTCCCGTAATCGGCGGCACCAGGCCTGAAGTCGGCGGTGATACGGAAGCAGTTGAGTTGCTCGACCTTCCTAAAGCGAAAGCCATTATGTTCGGAATGCCGGATGCAAATCCTGCTCGTCTTGCCGGTTTTCGCGATGCGCGCGCCACCTTCAGCCAGATGATGAGTCCCACAGCGGAAACGTCGCCCGAAGTCTACTGGCAGGATAATGTCTTGCGCTCTTCCGAAGCGAGTAACGACCTCGTTCACCTTGTACACGCTTATGACGGCGCAACTTCTTTGAAAAACATTCTCAGTAAAGCGGATCGCTCGAAAATCCACGTTCTTCATGTACAGCTGGGCGACGAGCATAATTATCTGCAGCCGCCATTTGTGCAAGGGTCCGATTCCCTGGCACTGAAATATGCCTACGATCACCCTCAGCAGCCGATGTTGCCACTGGATGCACTCCGTCCGAAAGACGCAGTGGACGCCGCTTACGCGACCGAAGAGCAGTCCTTGAATTGGCTGGTAGACGAATTTTTCCCCTCGGAACCGGGGAGCCGTTTTGTCTCCAGCACGGACCTTATTCGCATGGCCTCCCCTAGCGCTGGTTTCAGCGTGTCTGTGGACGGACTGCGCTCTGCTTTGACAGACTTCCTGAAAGCCTGGGGAAATGACACATTCCCGCCTGTGAACTTTCAGGTCGATGGCCATTACCTGTCACGTGCTGATATGTTTCAGGTTCTAACCGGTTCGTTAGCCCAATTTCATCGGACGGGCAAATTTCCGTCCTCAATAAAGGTGACGGGAGTCTATGGCCCGGTTCGCATTTTGACAGGGCATGGGCCCAATGAGGGTGAAGTAACGGTTGCCTCGATTGCTCGCCTCTGCAACCAAATCGATGGTGAACTGCACGACGAGAGCCCGAGCACAATTCCCAAGAACATGATTCCGTTTGGCATCGAGATTGACGGCATCCGAATGAATCCCGCTCAATTCCTGAAGCTGATGGCTCAAGCTTTAGTAACACCCGATCCGGACAAAAAGCTGATGGTCAGAATGACCTACATGTTTGGCGGACCCGGCGAGTTGTATCCCAAAACGCGTCTGCTGAGCGATATCGGCTTCGCGTGGACCTTAAAGCCTGCGCAACTGGAGACGAAATTAGAAGCACGTGCCAACCCGTAATTGTGGACCCGTGTCACCGGCTCACATAAAGTTGCCCAGCTCTGCACTGACTACGGATCAGTTGCTGCGCAGCGCCATTCAGCAGAGGCGTTTGCTGAGGCTTCGCTACGCGAATAAAGAGCGGATCGTGGAACCGCATGACTATGGAATCCAAAACGGCAGTTTAAGACTGCTGGCCTATCAGGTTGGCGGATCCAGCAGTGGGAAGCTGCCAAACTGGCGATGGTTAGATGTCGACAGCATTTCCGACGTCCAACTGCTCGATCGAACGTTTGAAGGCAGACGATTCACCCCCTCCGGAAAACACCACGATTGGGATCGGCTATTCCTTAGAGTCGAACCTTCCGGGTAAAACCGCAGATCTCCCGGTTTTCGAACTCCTCTTAGCGAAACGATCACCAGCTTCCTTGCTTTCCGCCGAACCACCACACGAGACCGAGAGTCGCTGTGTTCTGCTCTTTTTTGAGGAGACCGAGTGTACTTGTGTAGAAATAAGGCTGGTTGGAGAAGTCGCGGCGCCACTCGCCGAAAAGTAGAAACTGGTCTGCCAGCGCATACTTCGTTGAAACAGTGGTTTCTTTGATTGCAGCAGTACTGCCACTAAACAAACCGCCTCGATCGGAGAGGTATTCAGCGCGTCCGGCAAGCGAAACCTTCGGCGTGAGCTGATATTGCAGGTAAGCCGCGCCTCCGTCAGTATGGGATGGCCCCGAAGATTTGAGCAATCTCTCGATCACGTAATCGCCTTCGAAAGCCAAAGTTAGCTTAAGAGTAGTTTGCCAAGTCAGGTAAGAGTCAAAAATGTGTAGTTTCCCATCCGGCGAGTTATTGAGTGGTTGAAAAGGTACGCCTTGTTGAGTGGGAAGCCCCGCGGGCGCACCGCCGTTTGGAAAGTACATTACGTCCGGATGCTCTTGGCCAAAGTAATAATTGACGTTCCAGGTAACTTTTTTAGTAGGCTGGATTGCAAGCCCGAAGAACTCGTCTTTGAATCCTTTGAAAGCTTCAACCTGCTGGGCTCCATTGACCAGCCAATAGTTGAGAGCCAATTTGTCGTTCACCTTGTAATTCGCTCTTAGGCCCATGTGATAGAACGGCAAGAAATCGAACCAGAAAGATCGGGAGTAATTCATTTGATCCTTGGTATAGTTGCCTTCGATCCCGAGGGAGCTGGCGAATTTCCCGAAATCGAGTGTAAGGCCGCCTCCAACGGGCACAACATACGTTCCGTAGGCTTGAAAAACATTCCGGTAGATATTGGGGCGCGGTTCGTTTGCGGGATTGCCTTGGAGCGCCTGCGTTGCCTGTCCGTATTGCAGATCCAGACGCAGTCCCGTCCTCTTGCCATTTGCGGGATCAGCAGGGTTCTCAACCACCAGAGCGGCCTGATTCAGACTGAAGGCATTGCTGCTCACGTCGTACGCGCGCAGGAGATTCACGCGACCGATCGGTTCGTTGAAGTTATATCCGTAGTAGCCGTCGAAGAGAAAATTAACGGTCGTGCCCCTCAGCAGGTCCCATGCCTTAGATTCATTTGGGTCATTTCCCGTGGAGGCCTGCACTGTTTGGGTGGGGGCCGGCGTCGTTGGCTGAGGAGACGCTAGGCTCGACGGAGCCGGTTCAATCCCTTGTCCATTCCCGGCTTCCGCAACGGGTTGCGCGGGCTGGGACTGCTTCTCCAATGCGTCAACCCGAGCCTGCAGCTTTTCAACCAGTGCTCGAAGCTGAACAAGCTGCTCATTCAGCTCTGAACTGTCCTGCTGTGCCGGCCGATTCACGTTTTGGCCTTGGGCGTGCGAGCTGTGCAATACCAGCAAGAGGCAGCACGCAACCACGTTACGAGTAAAACAGGTTATGTTTACTGGAAGCAAGGTGCTAATTTTCATTGGAGTTCCTTCTCTTCGTCGCTCATCAGCATACTTGGGCTAATGCTCATGCAGACTAAATCTAGACGATCAACAGGATCATGGCTCGCAGGAAAATTCTTCAGCAAGCTGGACCGACCTTTTACCTTCTTTCCCTCAGGAAAAATGGCGTTCCAAGTGCAGCAGCATTACGCCAGTATGTACGCTCACCGAGGAACATCCTCTACAAGCGATCCTACGTGGTTCGTCATAAGAACCGCATAAGTTCTAAATAAGTAATCTGTAAAGAATCGGTCCGTGAGACTGAACAGCTCGCCGGAATGACCTGCTCATGCGCTCATCACTGCCATTGTGCTCTAATCGAAAAATCATGAGAGTTCTCAGCGCGTTCTTCCTGCTCGCGATCATTACTAGAGCCGCATCGGTCGATGCGCGCCTCCACGGCGGATTTCGTAATCCTGTGAACGCGGGTTGGATTTTCGTCCACCTGGAAGGCAGGCCCTCCTCGGTCGGCTTTCAACACGGATACCTGCTCTCAAAGGAAATAGAGGACTCGAAGCGTGCTATCGAGTTAAGCACGACTCACGGTGTGAATCATAGCTGGCCTGAGCTGCGCCACGTCTCCGAGATGTTTTTCATCCCTAAGTTGCCCGCCGAGTATCGTCAGGAACTTTCGGGGATGGTTGACGGCCTGAAGGCGCAAGGATCGAAGCTCGATCTTACCGACCTGGTCACGATGAACGCTTACATGGAGTTCTCTTATTTTTACGACGATGCGAAAAAGCGTGACGCAAAC
The DNA here is from genome assembly GCA_963771495.1 of uncultured Acidobacteriaceae bacterium. Lineage (GTDB taxonomy): Bacteria > Acidobacteriota > Terriglobia > Bryobacterales > Bryobacteraceae > Bog-105. The sequence continues at coordinate 388,114 of CAVYTR010000001.1, forward strand.
AAACCAGCAGGTCCCTCGCACGCAGCGGAGCATTGCAGCGCCTTCGTCGCTACCGGCAGCTATACAAAGGACGGCCGTATCGTTATTGGCCATAATAACTGGACCGACTACCTCACAGGCACGAGGTGGAACATTGTATTCGACATCGTTCCGGAATCCGGGCATCACTTCATCATGGATGGCATGCCCGGCCTGATCCACAGTGGCGACGACTTCGGCATCAACGACGCCGGAATCATGATTACCGAGACCACGATTGGCAGCTTCTTCGGTTTCGACACGGCGGGAGTGCCCGAGTTCGTACGCGCTCGGAAAGCGATGCAGTATTCCGCCAGCATCGACGATTTCGTCCGGTTGATGAAGGATGGCAACAACGGAGGGTACGCGAACACCTGGCTGGTGGGAGATCGCAAGAACAACGAAATCGCGCGTCTCGAGCTTGGCTTAAAAAACGTAACGCTCGAGCGTTCACGAGACGGTTACTTTGTCGGTTCGAATTTCCCCATCAATCCAAAACTCATCTCCGAAGAAACTGATTACCCGGCCAAGGATCCGAATGCCCCGAATACAGTACGCCATCGCCGTTGGGATCAGCTCATGGCCGAGAACAAGGGACGAATCGACGTGGATCTTGGCGAAAAATTCGAGACCGATCACTACGACGTGATCACCAAAGAAATCGATCCAAACGAGAGGACGCTCTGCGGTCATATCGATAAGTCCAGCCGCGGCATGCGACCCTGGCAGGAGCCGTACGGACCCGCAGGAGCCGCCGAAGCAAAAGTTGCGGACAGCGCCATGGCAGAAAAACTGTCGTTCGCCGCTGGCATGGGGCACCCGTGCGGAGTGGAATTCCACGCCGCTGAGTTTCTGCAGGCTCACAAGCAGTTCGATTGGCAGCGCGGAACTCTGCAGGACGTGAAGGCTAACCCCTGGGTGGTGATATCAGCCACTCAGGCCAGCGCTTCCACGCGCTCAGGCGCCTCTAACTAGCCGGGCAGCCAAGCTGCGCTTGGTCAACACAGGAGAGTGACAGCCGGGATTCTGCCAAGCCGCAGCATAGTGCGTTGCCCGGCTGTTACTTAGAAGTGCGGTTGATTGGGGCCGTGCTCGGCGGCATCGATGCGTGCTTGCGCTTTCCGCATCGAAAGCAGCGCCGCCTCAGAGTCGCTCTCACCTTGAACCTGCCTTAGCGCTTGCTCCGCCTCCTGCAACTGCCGCTTCGCCTCGTCCACACGGACATCTGCAGCGCGTTCCGCATGATCGGCCAGAACACGGACGTTATCCTCGAATATTTCCACGAACCCACCATCAACAGCGAGTACCTGGCCGCCGCCGCTTCCCGAGTAAGTCAGCACGCCCGGATTCAGAGCACTCAGCAGCGGAGCGTGTCCCGGCAAAATGCCCATATATCCATCCTTGCCCGGAATTTCCGCGCTGCTCACCTGCTCGTCCACGAACAATTTTTCGGGCGTGGCGACCTGTAGACGAAAAGTGTCCGCCATCAGAATTTTGACTCGTCAGCCCTTCATCTTTTCGGCGGCTTCCACCACCTCTTCAATCGTGCCTTGCATATAGAATGCCTGCTCTGGAAGCGCATCATGCTTCCCGTCGACGATTTCCTTGAAGCTCCGAACAGTGTCTTCGAGTTTGACGTATTTCCCCGGACGCCCCGTGAACTGCTCGGCAACGTGGAAGGGCTGAGATAGGAATTTTTGAATCCGGCGAGCGCGAGCCACGATGCCGCGATCCTCATCGCTAAGCTCATCAATACCCAAAATGGCGATGATATCCTGCAGATCCTTGTAGCGCTGCAGAATCTGTTTCACCCGCTGGGCCACTTCGTAGTGCTCGTCTCCCACCACGTTCGGATCCAGAATGCGCGATGTGGATGCGAGAGGATCGACCGCGGGATAAATCCCTTGCTCCGAGATCGCACGCGAAAGGTTCGTCGTCGCATCCAGATGCGCAAAGGTGGTCGCCGGCGCTGGATCGGTGTAATCGTCCGCAGGAACGTAGATCGCCTGCACTGATGTAATCGAACCGCGCTTCGTCGAAGTGATGCGCTCCTGCAAGTCACCCATCTCTGTCGCCAGATTGGGCTGATAACCGACAGCCGAAGGCATGCGGCCCAGCAGCGCTGATACCTCTGACCCTGCTTGAGTAAAACGGAAAATGTTGTCGATGAAGAGCAATACATCTTGTCCTTCCTCATCGCGAAAATATTCGGCTACCGTAAGGCCCGTCAGACCCACACGCAGACGAGCACCCGGCGGCTCAGTCATCTGCCCGTACACGAGGGCGACCTTCGACTTATGCCAGTCATGCGGATCCACAATACCGGCTTCCTGCATTTCCAGCCAGAGATCATTGCCTTCGCGCGTTCGTTCTCCCACACCCGCAAATACTGAAACACCGCCGTGCTTCATAGCGATGTTATTAATCAGTTCCTGGATGATAACTGTCTTGCCGACGCCAGCCCCGCCGAACAGTCCGATTTTGCCGCCCCGCAGATACGGTTCAAGAAGATCAATTACCTTGATCCCGGTCTCGAACATTTCCAATTCGGTCGATTGTTCATCGAACAGCGGCGCTTGGCGATGAATGGGAGACCTCTGTTCCGTCTCTACCGGGCCCATATTGTCCACCGGCTGGCCCAGCACGTTCAGCACGCGCCCAAGCGTTTGTTTACCGACGGGAATGCTGATCGGGCCTCCCGTATCGTAGGCCTTCATGCCGCGGACCAATCCGTCCGTCGGCTCCATCGAAATGGTTCGTACGCGCCCTTCTCCAATGTGTTGTGCGACCTCGGCCGTAATGTCGATCTTGACCGGAACATCGAAGCCTTCACTCGTCACATGGATCGCGTTGAAAATCTTCGGAATGTGCCCTTCGGGAAATTGAATCTCGATAGTCGGTCCAGCGACCTGAACAACGTGGCCTTCCGCTACACCTACTGTTGCCATAAACTCTCCAAAAATTCCTTACAATGCGGCCGCGCCGCTCACAATCTCGATAATCTCGCGCGTGATGGACGCCTGGCGCACACGGTTCATGTTCAACGTCAACGTTTGAATCACGTCGCCCGCGTTGGAGCTCGCCGTATCCATCGCGCTCATCCGGGCTGCATGTTCGGCCGAAATAGATTCCAGCATGGCCCGGTAAATTTCCATCTCTACATACCGCGGCAGCAGTTCGCCCAACAGTTCCGTAGGCGGTTGCTCGTAGATGTAGTCGATCTGCGCCTTAGCCTCTTCCGGATTCCCGTCGCTTTTCGCCTCTTTCGGCAATTCGACCGGAAGCAATTTCCTGAGCACCAGGTTGGGCGCCATCACGCTCTTGAACTCATTCGTCGCGATGTACACTGCATCAATCTCGGCCTTGCGATAGGCCTCCATCATCCGGTCCGCAATCTCCGTCGCCTGCTCATAGGTAGGGCGTTCGATAATCCCGATGTGCTCACCCGATGATTCGTATCCGCGCTTCCGAAAGTAGTCGCGGCCCTTTCTACCTACCGTTTCCACCAGAATGCGGGCATCCCGGTGCTCGTCCAGAAAGCGTTGCGCCAGCCGGAAGAGATTCGCATTGAAAGCTCCCGCCAGCCCCCGGTCGCTGCTGACGACTATCAGTTGAATGCGTTTTTCTTCGCGTACTTGCAGTAGAGGAAGATGCGCCGTCTCCTCGTTGTTCGCTGCCGCGGCGGTCGCATTCGCCAAAATACGCGACATCATCTCCGCGTAAGGCCGCGAGGCAATCGCTCGCTCCTGCGCCCGGCGCAGCTTCGCAGCCGACACCATCTTCATGGCCTTAGTTATCTGTTGAGTGTTTTTGACGCTGCGTATGCGGCGCCGGATATCGATCAGGCTCGGCATCGGCTAAGCCTTGACTGTCGCGTTTTCCGCTTCCCTGTCAGGCTGTCGGGCGTTCTGGCGATTACCGTTTGCATTCTCTGCCGGTTTTGTATTCTTCGCCTGAGGCTTCTCTTTGATGCTGCTGCTGAACTGACCTTTGAACTCTTTCAACGCGTCATTCAGCTTGCCTTTCAAGTCGTCGTCCAACTGCTTCTTCTCGCGAATCGCTGCCAGCGTCTCCGGCTTACTGTTGTCCAGAAACTGGTAAAGCTCCGACTCAAACCTTCGCACGTCCTCTACTTGAATGTCGTCCAGAAACCCGTTGGTACCAGCGAAAATGATCGCTACCTGCTTCTCGACCGGCACCGGCGAATATTGACCTTGCTTCAACACTTCCACCCAGCGCTTACCCCGGTTCAACTGTGCTTGCGAAGCTTTGTCGAGGTCCGAGCCAAACTGCGCAAACGCCGCTAACTCGCGATACTGCGCCAGGTCGAGCCGAAGCGTACCGGCTACGGAGCGCATGGCTTTGATCTGCGCACTGCCTCCGACGCGGCTGACCGAGAGTCCCACGTTGATTGCAGGACGGATGTTCGCATTGAACAGATCGCCTTCCAGATAAATCTGCCCATCGGTGATCGAAATCACGTTGGTCGGGATATAAGCCGATACGTCGCCCGCCTGCGTCTCGATGAACGGAAGAGTCGTAAGCGACCCTCCGCCCTTTTCGTCCGACAACTTCGCCGCGCGCTCTAAAAGGCGGCTATGCAGGTAGAAAACATCTCCTGGAAATGCTTCGCGTCCCGGAGGACGGCGCAGCAATAGCGAAATCTCGCGATACGCAGCAGCATGCTTGGAAAGGTCGTCGTAAACGCACAGAGCGTGGCGCTTCGAATCCCGGAAAAACTCGCCGATCGAGCAACCCGCATATGGCGCGATGTACTGCATGGGAGCGGGATCGGAAGCGGTCGCCGCGACAACCACGGTGTACTCCATCGCACCGTGCTCTGCAAGAGTTCTCACCACCTGCGCAACGGTCGACCGCTTCTGGCCGATCGCAACGTAGATGCAAATAACATCCTGGCCCTTCTGATTGATGATTGTGTCGAGCGCGATCGTCGTTTTCCCAGTCTGGCGATCACCAATAATCAACTCGCGCTGCCCGCGGCCGATCGGTACCATCGCGTCGATCGCTTTGATACCTGTTTGCAGCGGCTGTTTGACTGGCTGTCTGTCCACCACTCCAGGCGCCAGGCGCTCCAGAGCGATAAACTCCTTCGTATCGATCGGACCTTTGCCGTCGATCGGCGCTCCCAGCGCATTCACAACACGGCCGACCATGGCGTCGCCTACTGGGATCGACATAATACGTCCCGTGCGCTTCACCTGGTCGCCTTCTTTAATGTTGGTGTAGTCGCCCAGCAGCACCGCTCCGACCTGGTCTTCTTCAAGATTTAAAGCAATGCCAACGGTTTCCGGACCAAACTCCACCAATTCGCCGGCCATGACATTTTCAAGCCCGTAAAGCCGCGCGATACCGTCACCAACGCTGATAACCGTTCCAGTCTCCGATACATTTGATACTGCATCGAAGTTCTCGATCTCGGAACGGATCATGTCCGAGATTTCATCTGCTCTGATTTGAGCCATACGTTTCCTTCAGATTTCCTATCTTGACGCGGATAGTTTTTGCCGCATGCTTTCCAGCTTGCCGCGGAGCGTCGCATCGTATTCACGCGAAGCGACCCGAGCGCGGACTCCCGCCAGTAAATCAGGATCTACCTGGTAATGCGGACGGATGAACTTTCCGAGCTTTGTTCCCAGGCTCCGCTCGATGTGTTCCCTTTGGGCGCTGTCCAATTCCTTCGCTGACGCAATATCCGCTGTAATCCAGCCCAGTCGCTCATCCACCACGTTCTCGAACTCCCGGCGGATCGCCGGCAGCTGATTCACGCGCCGATGGGAAACCAGCACCAGAAGAAAGTTTTTCACCAGGCGGTGCAAGCCCAGCTCATCGGCGAGTTTTCCGACGATCGCCTGCCGCTGCCGTTTCGGCACAGCCGGCGAGAGCAGCACTCTTTCCAGTTCCTTCGACCCGGCGATCAGCCCCTCGACGTTCCGGAACTGGCGGACCGCCTCCTCGGCGTGTAAATCCGATCCTGGCTTCAAAACCGCATCCGCCAAAGCGCGGGCATAATGCGAGGCAATCGCGCCGTTCATCTAGTTCTTGCCTCGGTCCACCAGGTGAATGAAGTCGTCGACAAATTCACCCTCGGGTAAAGAATCCGATTGGCCCCGCAAGCGGCGTTCGGCCGCAATTAATGCCAGCTGTCCCGTGTGTAGCCGGACGCGACGGATGCCCTCTTTTCTGAACGCATCCATTTCGAACTGCACCTTTCGGCCAATCTGGTTAATCTCGTCTTCTGTTTCTTTCCGTATCCGATCGTGCTCCCGTTCTATGGCGGCATTTGCCTCCTCGCGCATTCGCTTTACATGCTCGGGCAAGCTCGCCATCTTGCGATCAATCTCGGAATAGCGGAAATCAGCCTGGATCTTGAGTCCGGTCGCATCTTTGATCGCTTTCTGAATATCCGCCGAACGGGCATTAAAGAAAGCTGGAGCCATTTTCCACAGCAGAAACCCAAAACCCAGGGCGAATAAGATCGAATTCGTCAGATGAAGGTTGAACTCTTGCTGCTCTTCGCGTGCGTCCTGCGCGGCGGGAGTCTGCGCGGGCGCAAGGGAAGGTTCCGCAGCCAGCAGCCCCAGGCAAAACAGCGCCGGAATCAGAGTACGGCGCATCAGGCCGCTCTCCTCCGCAGCAGTGCCTGCACAATTTGCTTTCCCAGACTCTCCACCTGCGCATCCATTTCCACTTGCGTGCGCTCGGTTTCGGCCAGCATCTCCTGCTTGGCGTCTGCAATCCGCTTTTCTGCGTCTTCCCTCGCGCGTTCCACCGCCTCGGCTTGTTCCGCCCGCCACTGATTCCGGAGTGCTTCCTGTTCCTTGTGGATCTCGGCGCGCGCTGCCTGCAATGCAGTTTCGAATTCTGCGCCTTTGTATTCCGCTGCCTCGAATGCCCGCTGCGCTAGATCGCGAACGCCCTCCGTAGCCTTCCGCCGTTCGTCCAGAATCTTCGCCATCGGCTGGAAGAACGTCCGCTTTAGGTAATACGTCAAAAAAACGAAAAATGCGATCGTCGGGATTGCTTTGATCAGCAGCTCGCGGAGATCGTGCAGCGTGGAGTCCATTTACGCGATTTTGTCCTGGAAGGGAAAACGAGTCGCCCCCAGGCGGCCTCGCGCGCACCTCGGGCAGGGCACACTTTCCTACTGAGTTTACGCTAACATACGCTATTTTCTCGGGTCAATTTGCGCGTGAGTGGGGACCCCTTCGCAGCCCACTTTCAGCTCGGGTTTTCGTGTAAACTAAATGGAGGTATACATTTGATCTTTACCCTTCCTGTTTCACAAGCGCACAACTGCGCTGCCCGTTAGCCGGCATGTATCCACCAAGAGGTCTCCCGCCCCGCCGGCCAAGAGTTCGAGAAAACGTAAACGAGGCGATCCGCGCGAAAGAAGTCCGGGCTGTTTTCCCGGATGGATCCGTGGAAGTCATGCCCACTTCCGCGGCTGTACGCCGCGCCCAGGATCTGGGTCTCGACCTGATCCTCATAGCTCCTACCGCCGAGCCGCCCGTCGCTAAAGCCATGGATTACGGGCAGTGGCAGTACGAGCAGAAGAAAAAGCAGCACGAAGCCAAAAAAAAGCAGCACGTAATTCAGGTCAAGGAACTTAAATTCCGCCCGAATACAGACGACCACGATTACGAGTTCAAAAAAAACCACGCGATCCGGTTTTTGAAAGACGGGAATCGCGTGAAAGCGATCGTCCAATTTCGCGGGCGCGAGATCGCCCACACCGATCTCGGCCGCAAGCTGCTCCTGCGCTTCGCCGAGGATCTGAACGGAGTCGGCTCCATCGAAGGCCAGCCGCGCCTGGAAGGCCGCAACGCCCACGTCCTCATAAGTCCGGTCAAGCAAGTGGCTCCTCCCAAGGAGAAGTCCGAAAAACCCAAACCTGCCCCGCAGCCCGAAAGCGCCCCGAGTCAGGCTTAATCGTCACTCTGAACCGAGCGTCGATCAGCTACCCCGTGCTGCCGGCCTGATGCTTTTGATTTGGTGGTGGGCGCTCGAGCTGGCGCAACCTCCGCAGCACTACTCCAGCATTAGAATTTGCAACGTGTTGTACGAGAGCCGGGTGAACGAATGGCAGAACGGGCTTGTGAAACCTTGGGAATCGGTGATATCAATGGGCCGAGCCGTTCGTATTTCTTCGCGTCCGTGCTTGTATTGCATTTGCGATTCAAGCTCGGCTCTAAATTTTGAGTCGGCCATCCTGTCGTTAGCCTCCAGTTGCTTGCCTTCCGTCAACAACATGTTTCTTAACTACATGTTTCTTACCTTGACAGCAAAACTCTACGATGACAAAATGGGGCGCGAATTGATATCCCATAACGAGACTGAGCGCGAGGAATGCTGTAATGCCCCTCTCCACGTACCAGGTTTTCCTTGGCGGAGCTCATCGAAACTGCCCCGGCGATAGCGCTCCTATCGTCAAACGGTACCGGGCAGGCACTCACCGCGTTATTGAACCCGACGAAACTCTTGCGCGCATCCGTCCTTTGTGGTCGCGCTTTGGAATCACACGCGTCGCCAATATCACGGGGCTGGACCGCGTAGGCGTTCCCGTGGTCCAGGCATGTCGCCCAAACTCCCGTTCGCTAGCTGTATCTCAGGGTAAAGGTCTTGGCCTGGCGGCGGCCAAAGCGTCCGCCCTTATGGAAGCAATCGAAGCATACCATGCCGAGCACATCGCTTTGCCGCTGAAATACGCCCGGTTTGCGGACCTAAGCCGCGATCACTGCGTGGTTGAACCGAAAGGGCTGAACCGCCCGAAAAACAGCAGTTATCACCCGGAGCTACCTCTTCTTTGGATTGAAGGTTTTGACTTGCTTCAGAGTGAGAGTGTTTGGCTGCCCTTTGAAATGGTTGACGCAAACTACACTTTTCCCCGGCCTGCCGGCACCGGGTGCTTCGCTGCCACAAGTAATGGACTCGCTTCCGGAAACCATTTGATCGAGGCGATTAGTCACGGTATTTGCGAAGTGGTGGAACGCGACGCGACGACCCTCTGGGCACTTTCGGGCGAAGAAGCGCAGGATCAAACGCGCGTTGATTTGCACACCGTAGACGATCCGGCATGCCAGGACGTTCTCGAAAGGTTTCGAAGCGCGGGACTCGTGACGGCCCTTTGGGAGACTAGCTCTGATGTCGGCATACCATGTTTCTTGTGTAAGATTCGGGAGGACGCGCACGCCGCAACTGGAAATTTCGAACTGCCGGGATACGGTTGCCATCCGGTGCTCTCGATAGCTTTGTTTCGCGCCCTGACGGAGGCAGCGCAGACGCGTTTAGCGCTCATCGCGGGAACACGTGACGATCTCGGACGCAGTAAATACGAGCAGATGGGCAATCCACTGATCTCGTGGCAAGATCGGACGTGGTTTCAAGACCAGGGATCCCGCAGTTTGTCGCAGGCCTCAAGTTTTGATGCGGAGACTTTCGACCAGGATTTGGACTGGCTTCTTGACCGGCTGCGGCAGGTTGGCATCCGGCGCGTCATAGCGGTCGATCTGACTAAGCCTGACGTCAATGTTCCCGTAGTGCGCATCGTTATCCCCGGTATGGAGATGGCACTAATTGACCCGCAGCGTTACGCATTTGGCGAGCGGGCACAATCGTTGTTACAACAACGCCCATGAGTGTCTACGTTTTCGCAGGCCCGACAATCTCCGTCAACGAAGCCCGGGCAGAGCTCGACGCCATATACTTGCCGCCCGTCTCGCAGGGCGATGTCTATCGGGTGGGGCTGATGCGGCCGGCTGCGATTGGAATCATCGATGGCTACTTCGATCATGTTCCCTCCGTGTGGCACAAAGAGATCTTGTGGGCGATGGCGCAGGGAATTCACGTCTATGGCAGCGCGAGCATGGGAGCCTTGCGGGCTGCGGAGTTAGCACCGTTTGGGATGCTCGGCGTAGGAAAAATCTTCGAGGCTTACCGCGATGGAACGGTCGAAGACGACGACGAGGTCGCCGTCGTGCACGGGCCGGCCGAAAGTGGTTATCGCGCTCTTTCCGTCGCCATGGTCAATATTCGCGTAACTCTGGCGAAGGCAGAATCCGAAGGTGTCATCACATCCGGGACGCGAACGGCTTTGGAAGAGTTCGCAAAAGATCTTTTCTATCCTGAGCGATCCTACAAGATGATTCTGCGGCTGGCCGCGGCACAAGGTGTGCCCGCACCGGAACTCAGCGCGCTCCGAGGCTGGCTGCCCTCCGGTCAAATTGATCAGAAACGCTTGGACGCTCTGCTCATGCTCCGCTTGATTAAGGGTGAAATCGGACTTAACCGAGGCGCCAAAGTTCTGGACTATAAGGTGGAGCACACCGTCTTCTGGGACGAGCTGATGCTTCAGGCGGGCGGTGCAGCCGCGGAAGTAACAACGGAGGCCAGCATGCTGACAACGGATGCGATCACAGACGAGCTCCGTCTGGGCGGAATTTCTTATCTCAAAGTCTGCGAAGAGGCAGTATTGCGCGATTTAGCGCTGCGGGAGGCGGAAAACAAAGGATACCGGGCGGATCGCGAGACGGTTGCGAAGCAACTCGCTGAGCTTCAGCAGACTCATGCATTGCAGCGACCCGATGAGATGGATCGCTGGATCCAGCAAAACGGTTTGAGTCCTCAGGGGCTGGACAAACTAATCGAAGAGGAAGCACTCATCAGGCGAGTCCTAAATGAGAGAAAGCACATTCGAAGTAGAATTCTGGACCACCTGCGCCTCAGCGGCACTTACCGGGATTTACAGGAACGCGCCCTTGACAAACAGCGGCGGCTGCAAGCAGTAAATTTGCAACAGCCGACTTTGGAGGGGGTTGGCATTAGCAAGGAAGACCTGCTGGCGTGGTATTTCCGGCGCAGGGGGCCGTTCTTGCCACCGGACCCCCAGCACTATGCGCGCACATTAGGCTTCGACCTGGTGGAGACGTTTCTCTTAGCAGTGCTTCGTGAGTTTTGCTATCTGCGTTTGAAAGAAAGTGACTCAAAGGAAGAACAGGAAGCGGAGAGATACACGGCATGATCAGATCGGTTCTCGTGCTGGGCGGGGGGAGCGCCGGCTTTATTACAGCCATTGCCTTGAAAGGCCGATTTCGCGAGTTGAACGTCACCATTCTCCGGTCGGCCGAGTTGGGAATCATCGGCGTCGGTGAGGGCACTACCGGTTTCTTCCCAAGTTATATCCACGGACGGCTCGAAATGGACCCTGCCGAGTTTCATCGCCTGGCTCAGCCAACTTGGAAATTAGGTATCCGCTTCGTCAACTGGGGGCCGCGTCCGTATTTCAACTACACTTTCCGGCCGCAGGTCACATCACGCTTTGTCAAAGTTTCGAAACCGACCGGTTACTACTGTTACGACGATTTCGAATACCGCGACCATGCCTCCGCATTGATGTCTCATGATAAGGTGTTCAACCGCAATGTCGACGGTGGTCCTGCAATCGCGTCGCATGCCGCTTACCACGTTGAGAACGAGCATTTCGTGAAATTTCTCGAGATGTTCGCCACGCGACTAGGCGTCGCTATCATCGACAACACAGTGCTGAAGGTCAACCAGGACACGACCGGTGTTAGCGGCCTCATTCTAAAAACTGGCGGCACACAAACGGCCGATTTATATGTCGATTGCTCCGGCTTCGCTTCGGTGTTACTGGGCAAGACCCTCCGTGAGCCTTTCATCAGTTTCAACAGCACGCTCTTTTGTGACCGAGCAGTAGTCGGAGGCTGGAACAGGAGAAATGACGAATGCATTCAGCCCTACACAACAGCTGAAACAATGAACGCAGGCTGGTGCTGGCGCATCGACCATGAGCACCGGATCAACCGCGGTTACGTCTACTCAAGCTCTTTCATTTCCAGTGACAAAGCCGAAGCCGAATTCAGAGCCAAGAACCCAAAGGTGGATAGTGCCCGGACCGTTCAGTTCATCACCGGTAGATACGAACGGGCATGGGTCGGGAACGTGGTAGCCGTCGGTAACGCCTGCGGTTTCGTCGAGCCGTTGGAGGCCACTTCTCTCGCCGCCATTTGCGACGAAGCCGACAGCTTGGCCAATAGCCTCGGAGAATGCGACTTTGAGCCGAGACCCACAGTCCGCGAGCAATTCAATCAGCGCATCGCGGTGCGCTGGACTGACATCCGGGAGTTCCTGGGTATTCATTACAAATTCAATACTGCGATCGATAATGCCTTCTGGAGGGAGTGCCGGGCGAAAACCGACTTAGGGCACGCCAGCGAACTGGTAGACTATTTCCTCGAGAACGGACCAGCGTTATCGCATCGAGATACCCTGCTGAACCCGCTGTGTCAGTTTGGGCTTGAAGGCTACTGGACTCTCTTGATTGGGCAGCGCGCCCCCTGGCAGCGGCCGTACACTCCCACCATCACCGAACACCTTGAGTGGCATCACATCCAGGAGACACTAAAATCAAAAGCAGAAACTGCCTTGAGCACCGAGCAAACACTCGCTATGATCCGCTCGCCTGAGTATTGCTGGCCATCGGACTTTTACAGGCAGCACTCCTTCGAGACGCCTATCTAAGAAACCTAAATTAAGTTCGGGTTGCACTGCAATCCGGGTACAAACACTCGGACGACTGAAAATTCCAAATCCGCCCTCCCCATAGTGACCCGAAAGATGTTGTTATAGCCGGCTCCAGCGAGACGTTCCAGGATCGTTTGCTGATCCTGCAAAAGATCATCGCTTGCCATCTCGGGAAAATTCTGCCAGGAGGTTGTGCTCTCGAGGCGATCAAAGACTCCAAACAACCTTCGACGACCGTCGCCGGAGTTGTACGCGCCCGCAATCAGATCTTCGCGGGCTCCGTGAATGAAAGTCAAGCGCGATTGGGCGGCTTCGGTGATCGCCCTCGTCGCCGCAACTGAGGCGCTCAAATGAGTTCCGTAGCCGATATTCACTGTAGAACAGTGGCCGAGAGGATTTTTATCCAGCAGAACCGCCCAGAACGTGTGGACGCGAATGCAACTTGCGATCCAGATTAAGACCAGTTTAATTCCAGCACGTCGGATCCGTTCAACTAACTCACCCACCGCCCCATCGATTGCGGTATCCAGATCTATGCAGCGACACTGCGGCGGCGCAATCCGCACCCCGCCATTCGCGGCCAGGCCCGAGACGGCATCGCGTTCTATCAACTCGTACAATCCGTGAAGCGTTGCCTCCACCGGATGATTGCCACTCGCCAGCCCGTTATTGGAAAAGGGAAACAACATGGGAGTACGAATGCGGACCGCGCTGGCAGGAAGCCACGCCTGTCGGCCGGTCAATAATTCTTTGCCAGGTTCCCAGTCGATCACATAGTCCCGAGTGAAATAACAGCCTGTCCTATATTCGGCAAGAGAGCCGGGATCGACGGTCCACAGCCCTTCACAGTGCATTTGCGCCAGGCTCGCGCGTCGCCAGCAATCACTCACATCTTCATAGCAGGAATATTCGACAGCTTCCATCAATGCAGAAACCTTGGCCGAGACAGGATCTAATCCCTTGCCATTTGACACTTGCAAAAGGCGGCCCTGTGGACGAATCGCGCAAAATACGGGAATGCCCAGGTAGTCCAGCCCGGTAATATCGGCACATCGGGTAATACCGAGCGCCGGTAACCGGGGCTCCAGAGTTCTTAACGTCTCTTCTGGTGGAAGAAGACGGTGGGTTCCGCGAGTGTGAGCCTTCGGCAGCGAGATGGTCATGAACGCTGCCGGTTGCGCAAAAGTTGCGCTGCTTTCCCGGTAATCTGCATTTCTCTGATCAACGCATCCTCAAATGCCCAGAGGAGACCGAAATGGTTCGGTCCTTTGCTAGTGATCCAATCGGCCGAAGCACAGGAAATGCCATTGAGGGCGGCCCACTCCAAAATGAAGCGGCTGGCTGGCTCCTCGTTCGTCATCCAATCAGCTAACGCGCGCTCCGCAAGCAGCTTCCGAGAAAACTCACGAGTTAGGCCATTGGCACGCATCCAAATGTCCTCCTCGTCGATTCCGTTTGAATCTTTCCAGCGCTCGACGTAATCCTCCACGAACGCGTCTGGAACAGAAATCTGATTTTGCGCGGCCCACTCGAGAAGAAAGCATCTTTCAGATAGCGTCCTCCGCATCGAAGCGATCAACTCTGGATCCTTTCGCGCCTCCTCTAGAAGCGCTTCGCCGGTTAAGATCGCTTCGCCCGCAACAAAGCCGCCCAGCCGTAGCCGGTCTAACTGCCACAGATCTTCATGAGAGCGGCGAGCGTTAGTATTACCGCTTCGAAGCCGGCTGTGTTGCGTCTCGGAGACGTGACGGAGTACGCCGATCGCATCCATCATTTTGAGATTAACGCCCCTGGCTGCGAAGTAAGATCGCAGTACTGAACGCTCGCGCTCTGGCAAATAAGCGCTCAACAATCGATCGTATGAACGCTCAGGATAATAAAGCTCCTTCGCATAGTTGAGGAGCTGACATGCTCGTTCTTCGGACAAGACTCCATCCATTACAGCCCGATTGAGTGTGTAACGGATGTTGACCAATGCTTCGGAGAGTGGGCGAAAGCCAAACTCCTCCTCAGCATGACTGACGGCTACTTCATCGTCGCCATCAATCAGTCCGCTGCGATACCACTCGAAGACTGTCCCGTATCCCACCATGCCGAACCGATGTAACTCCGCGGCACGCAAGGCTCCCATGCTTGCGGCACCAATCACCTGAATGCCCTCTTCCAGCGCACTCAGGATTTCTCGCGGCCAAATCGACGGCGTGTTATGAAAAACGCCGTCTATCAGAACGATGATTTTGACCCCGGTAGCCATAATGCGATAAATATCGCCCTTGCGGGCAGGAGGAAGATAATCGGCGTCGAGATGCATGCGCGCTTCCTCTAGCCCGAGAGATGGACCAAGTAAGACGGCTACTGATTTGGGCGAATTCATCACGACGGGTTACCCAAGAGAAACTCACCAACCGAGCTTTCCGCGTAGTAATCCGCGCCGGCAGCACGCGAGAACAGCTGAGCATCACCACATCCGAGTGCGCACGGAGCCAAGCCCATCGCAGTGGCTGCCAGATACATGGTTTGGTAAATCACGCCCACGTTCTTGAGAATCAGAGAATAAGCCAAGTCGGTATATTTCCACCCTATCCTCCGAAATCGCGCGGAAACAACCAACAAGACTTGCAGCGACTCGCTCGGGATCTGGGCGGATACGGCGGCATCAGTAAGCAGCTTTTGCACGTCAGGCGTCAGTGGAGATACTTCGCAGAGACGGTGGTTCAGCGGATCATAATAGCGAAGGCCACGCGGAAGGCCTTCGCACTTATTAATTGCCACATACAGTTCGAGTTCGTAGAGAGCCCCACCGGAAGGATAGGGACGCAACGCAATAGTAAGCGGCATAGAGCCGCGCGTTGTGTTAACAGCCGCCTCCTTAACTTCCGTAACGCGTGCGACGCGATACAGAAACTCGCCGAGTTGCCGGGCTGTAATTGGCTGCGAACTATATGTGCGAACAGATCGCCGCATTTCCTGCACACAAGCAAAAGGCGGATCTTCACGTTGTAACTTATCGAGGTCGGGGCGGTAAAGCTCAACGGCTTCGCCCGGGCCGATTAGCTTGAGCGCAGGCCCCGAACTTAAAACGTTTGCCTCTTGCTGGTTCTTGTAGGAATCGTCGAATCCTGCGCGAGTTCGTGAATGGAACAGAAGATCTCCGAAATGCCACGATTGAACAGCCGTGCTTTCATCGTCTTCCGTTACGTCGGTGTTCAGTTGTTGCAGCATTGCATTATTGAGCAGTAAGCTCATCAGCATCGTGGCCAGGTCAGAAGGGATGGCATCCATTTCAAGCGGCGATCTCGGTTTCGCTAAGGCGTGAATCAGCACGACACAGCGTGGATTATGTAAGATGATCCGCGCATGCGACAGCGGTGATTCGAGTGCGAGCTCTTCATCTTCACGACGTAGGTACGCGAATCTGGAGAGGACATAGCGCCGGTCACAATCAATTTTCCCGAAATTTAGAGTGAAATGCCCCGAAACCGGCAGTTCGGTAGCTATTCGCTCGCCCTTGTAATTTGCTGAGCGTAGGATGAAGCCTCTTTGACTGAGCCTGCTCAGATAATGCTGGAAGCTCGCCAGAGCCATTGCCCCATCTGCTTTGCGAACATACTCGAACAACTCGTCTTCCTGTGCTCCCGGAGAACAAAGGCGCTCAAGGGCGGTCATTGTACCCGCACCTAGTTGCCGGAATGTAATCCGAGCCGAGTCACTATACACAACGCATTCGTTTCCGCTAGGATACGAGGCCGAAACACCGTCGCGCAAAAAAAGGCAGAGCGACTGGGGCGGTGTCACAAAAACATCGGCTGCGGATTGAGTTGCTCTTCCGCAAAAGGCTGCGGAACCCACCCCATCTGGACGGGCAAGTCATAGAGCCGGCCTGGTGCGAAGCGGGCGAAGAAGTGCCGGAGACCAGGTACGACGACTTTGACTACGGGTAGCCCTATGTCGGGGCGGGTCTGATCGAGCACAAGCATTTCAAGGCCAAGGCGTTCGACCGAGCGTTGACAAGCCAGCACGTCCTCTTTCAGATACTCGGAACCGAGATTTACGTAGTCTGCCGCTACCTTAACTGCACGTCCAATATCGGGAGCGAGATAAGGCTGGTTTTCCAGAGTCGCAGTACGCAGCCAGGTGAGCGTCAATGGTTCTTGCAGCGACTCGATATCGTTTTCGCTGCTCTCGGAGGGAAAGAAAGATGCCATTACTTGAACGCATTCAGTAACCGCGCGTCGAAGTGCAATCCGGGGATCCAGGTGTGCGCCGAATCCCATGAGGATTCTGGCGGGAGGGCAGTCGGTGCGTTGTGAAAGAGCTACGAATACCGGGATCTTGATGTCAGCGGTCAGATCCAAAACCCAAATGTCACGATTTCTCGTCGCGAGCGACTTACTGACGCTCTCGAGATAAGGCTCGTCAAAGCTAGCCAGATCCACGCCCTGTCTAGGCAAACGGTTGTACCACCATAATGCGACGCTGTCTCGCTCCACTACTTCTAAAAAGCCCTGCAAGATTGCTTCCTCGATTGTGTTCCCGGCAGCACAGCCATTCGAGCAACTAACGCAGTACCTTTGCCCCGGCGGCGAAGGGTAGGAAAAATAGCAAAAACTGGTGGGCAAATACTTAGCTCTTTGCCGGGTTAGAGACCACAAGGCCGTCCAATCTATTCGCACCTTAGTGTCAAACGGCATCGGAACCGTAGAGAAGAATGACTGAGTGGCATTCCACAATTCACGCTGTTCGTATTGCTTATCGCTGAACAACATGCAGTCGTTGGGGTGGATGGCAACATCCTGCAGGTCCTCGAAGGCGGCACGACGGCGAGGTTCATCCCCACGAAATGCTCCCGAATAGCGCTCGAGACCTTCGCATAAACCGCTCGCGCGGGCTTCTAGATCGCTGATGCCCTTACCCGAATTTCGATTGCGCAAGTCACTGCGCAGGTGGGCCAAGCTTTCGGCCGGCCTGGAGAAGTTCGGGCCCGTCAGGTACACGTGCAGCGCTCCGTCCAATCCCAGATTGCATCTTTCGAGTGTCGGCACCGCACCCGTGATCGAGCTCACGTGGTGTCCATAGCGTTCCAGTGTCGCGCTCGGACCAACGGTCCGGGATCCGCTCATCGCAACTACTTTTCGATGATCTTTCAGGATGACGGGCTGAACGGAATCCTGAATAAATCGGTCGGGTTCACCACATACTGCGCATTGTGGACGGCGCACGAGAACGTGATTCTGAGTCCGCCAGGAGAGGAGATCGAAGGTCTTGATTTCTCCCTGAAGCGAGGATTCCCTCCTGACAATCCAAGAGGCGATTTCCAGAGCTGCTAGGTTCCAGGCGACCTGAAGAGTAGCCGTAGACGAGATGCGGGCAATGGGCAACGGCTCGACTCGCCCCTTCTGCGTCTGCACATAGCATTCGACTTGGCGATTAATACGGAGTCGATTGCTCAGGCATTCCCAGCATCCTGTTACTCCCGGACGGAACAGCGGGCCGAGCCAGAGCTCACGGCCTACGGGCCTTACCAACAACCATGGCCGCGAGCTCTTGAGACACTGTTGATTGTAGGCCGCCAAGCCGATTCGTAAATAATCATCCGTGAGGACCACGCCGAAATCGCCGCCGTCGCCCGACCGCACATGCACTGTCTCCAAAGCGGCGCGCAATGGTTCAGTCTGCACTTCGCCGAATCGAGTGATACTTACAACCGTCGCCGCTAAACGAGTGGCAGCTTCCCTGGAATCGACATTCTGAATTGACCAGAGGGCCGCTTCACCTTCCGGGAGAACATTGTCGCTTTCGACGAGATAGCCCCTGTCCTCCAGATCAGCCAAAGCATAGTAAACGTGCACCGGGTGGAGCTGATCCCGAGCCAGATCTGCAATTTCGCTCGCAGACCTATGGCCGTCAATCAACGGAGCTACAATGCGCTGCAGCCGCCCCGTCAGGACCTTCAAACCTACTTCGGACAATAAAAAGACACCCTCCTCTTCAACACTCTCCACACGAAGATGAGGCTTGAATCGAGGGCGGCGCAGCATGCTGATCCTATGACACGTGTGCGCTTGAGCCGATAGATCCTACCGGATCAATCGGCTCAACCACTCAACCCGACGTAGTCGCGCTGTGAGACTGGGCAAGAACTCAACTTGGCCAATAAGAAGCGCTGCAGGTCGACTTAGCAGCTCCCGCTACTTGCCGGAGGTCTTCTTCCGAAATGTCGGCCTTGCTCGGCTTTGCATACAGCGGAAGGTGAACTACCTTATCGCTGTTTTCTACCACTTTTACTTCCATGCCTTGGGGCGGATGAACTCCCATTTCTTTCAACACATCCAATGGCTGTGACATTAGCCGTTTCTTGAAGCTTTCGTCTCTCCAAGCTCTAACGACGATTTGGCTCCACTGTTGTTCCCAATCCTGCTCTGGGGTGGTCATACGTAGATTGCTCCTTCCGAGTCTATCGGAAATACCGGACGATGTTATCACAGGGATTTACATCGTACAAGCAAATTTTCAGTTTTAGATAAAGTGGAAACAAACGCTATTATGTTCTGATTCGCGCCGCCGAAGCACAGCAGCCGCTACCGGCAACTATTGATTCAGGAATGGCTGGTTGGCCAGAACTCTTGCGAGGATCAGCAGGACATGATCTCTTGCGGCCCGCTCTTTAACCCGTCTCGCCATCCCACCCGGAAAGCGACACTCTGCACCAGGGGGCGTCCGCTACCACTTTGGATTCTGAGATCTCTGCAGCACTTATCCAGAGTACTTGCCACCCCTGCTTACTAGGTCGACAGTGATCCTGTGCCACCTGTCAACGTGTGAAATACAGGTTGGTTGTAGAGTTACTTCCTTTGCGTTCCTACCGGCAGAACTCACGAAGCCAGGGTTGTCTCGCTGGCCCTCTGGAACAGTGGATAAGGCCATAATCCGATATGTGCCAGGCCGCAGCGAACTCTGGAAGGAGTATTGGCTGTTCTCATCCGTCTGTTCATGTATTGGCGGTGCGCCATTATCAGGAAGGACAAAGACGGTTGCATCGAAGACAGGAACGTGATCCTCGGTGCGTACCGATCCGCTCACCATTGCGCCGTTGGCGTGAAGCGTAATCTCTGCGTCGCCATCACCCGGCCGGACACCCCGCTTCAAGACGTCTCTCCCACCCTGCGACACGCTGTCCAGGTAATAGCCTGGAGGCAGATTACTGAGCGATAAGCGATATTCAGCAGGCAAGATGTTCGGAAGGGAAAATGTCCCGTCCGATTGAACACGACCTGTCGGGATAACGTTAGGGTTCATTCCTACAGGATTCAGCATCAGAACGATGTTGGCGAGGGCTCCACTGCCCTGTAACTTGGGATCAAGCGTTACGGTTCCGGAAAGACCGGCGGTGTTACCCGGCTCGACCGATCCAATACTCGCCGAGCCCTTACTGAGATCTAACATCTCGGCCTGAGCGGCCGTCACAACCAGCATTCGATTCTGTACAGCTATCCCTTCTATTGCGAGCTGATATTCTCCCCGCGCTAACCCACACACGCGATAACTATGGTTCGCCATCAGATGTCCAAACGCCAACATGGGGCCGTTGGTGACCGGCTGAGGTGTAACTGAACCAGAGACTTGTCCAGCCGAAAAATCAGCACCGAGCGTAAACGAGATACAAGCGGACAACCGTGAGGCTGCCTGAATCACCAAGTCAGTGATCTCTTGCGCAGCATTCAGATCGAGAAATACAGCGGATTCCCTATCAACTCCAGAAGGATAATATGACGTCTGAATTGTTTCCGATGCTGTGGGGAGAGGATGTCCTGGGGAATGTTCCTCACAGGAGGTTATCTTAGGAGTAGCCGCAAGCACATACCGCCCTTGCTCCAGGTATGGGATGCGGAACTCTCCATGATTGTTCGTAAAGTCTCCGCCTCGCTCTGACAGCCTGATTACGCCGCTCTGGTCATCTCGAACAACGAAGGCCCGAACGAGAACATTGTTTATCGATTGTTTGTCTTGATCAACAACTCTTCCAGAGAGCACGCCCCCTCTTGGGACGCGTATATTAAGGACGAGATTCTGCTTAGCTTCGAGAGTTACCGTGCGCGGCGCCATGCCGGGCAAGTTATCTTTTTTCTGAACAGTTAGCGTATATCTCCCCGGTTTAGTTCCACTCAGATGGTATTCACCGCGACTGTCAATTTTTGTCCATATCGGCGCGTCCGTTGTTGAAGAACGGAGAGTTACGAACACGCCTTTGACGGGGCCCATGCCCGACGACACTGATCCGGAAAGCTGCCAGGCGTCATCATTTAAGGCCTGGCCGCAGCTACAAGCGAGAAGAAACAGGAGGAAATATTTCATCGTTTACTGAAGCATCAGCGCCACATCGTTTACTTGCTCCCGAATCGGGCTAAGCGATACGGCTGCACTTTGCGGCAATGTACTTGACGCACTGTGAACGGCTGAATAAATCTCCCCAAATGCTGCGACTCTGAATGAACCTAAGGGTACGTATGAAAGAGTGAAATGCCCCGTGTCAGTCCACACAAGCTGCCGAAGCTGGTTCTGGCTATCTAGCAAAACAACATAGCCCGACGATAGGGTGCCAGAGTGGCTGACCGTGCCGGATATTTCGCCAGGTACGGATGTCAAGGACAGAGTGAAGGAAGAACTCTCGGTTAAGTGAACGAGATTCGGTGCCACGCGATAAGGCCCATCTTCAATACTGAGCAGGGCACATGATTGTGAATGTGAAGGAAGCAAAACTCGGTAGGTACCCGCTGGTAGCGGTCCCCACTGCGCGCGTCCCGCAGAAGAGATTGCACTCCAAACTGTGAACGGCCATCCATCTTCCGATTGCAGGCCTAATCGGTCAATATCAGGGCACACAGATGACATGTCATTTGTCCCGGAAACCGTTAGTTTGGCGGTTATGCGAATCGTCGGAGTCAACGTAAGATCGACTTCCTGTTGGATCTCTCGAGTGACTACCTGTTTGATTGCCGCCAGACGCGTAGTCCCCGGAAATGCGTCTGTGAGCGGCCAGTCCATACCGGGGGCCCAAGCTGCCAGAAAATACTCGCCTTCGGGAACACCGTCGAACGTGAATCGCCCACTATCGTCTGTAAAACGCTGATCGATTGGTTCGCCGATGCCGTCGCGCGGAAATAGGAACACGGCTGAATGACAACCGCTTTCTGGCAAGCACCCATTGGCGACACTGCCTTCGATAGTTGTGACGGATCGGGTAACATCTACCGAGACGTTACTTTCATCAGCCGTGTCGCCGGGCTTCAGATCCAAGAAGCGCGCTTCACTGTAACCGTTTCCGCCCAGAAACCCGGTAGCAAAAAGGGGGGTGGTCGTATTTTCGGGACCAGGGACAACAGCTATGGTGTATCGACCGGGCGCAAGCCCGAAGATCCTATACGCTCCTCGATCATCTGTACGCGTCAGCCGACGCAATGGTTGGATAGAACCAAGTGGAGTATCGGCCGGAAATGCGACCACCTGGGCTGTGGTTCCCCTCACCATCTGTAACAACTCCCGATATTGTGCAAGAGGCCACGAGACGTACGACAACATCGCGTTTCGAGCTCTCAATCGGGATGCAGCTGCTAGAAACATATTCCAGCAAGTCGACATAGCCGTCCTTCTCGGCTCGAAGGCAATACCGGCCACCAGACTCAGCCATAACGGCACGACCCTGCGCATTCGTTACCGCAGTTACAACCTTCTGAGATCCAAGAAACTGGAGTCGCACCCCGCTCAGAGGCCTTCCTGACGTGTCATCGACGACGAGTATAGATCCGGGAAGAGAGGAAGCCCCGGAGAACCCACATACAGTTACAAAGAGCGAAACAGTTGAAATCCAGCGACCAAGCACATTTTTGTTCAAACAAACCACGTGGAGAAAAGAACTATCAACCCGGGCAAGAAGAATTCACACCATGCAGGTACAGCTGATATAGTATCCTGCGCTACCATCAGACGTCGTACAATTTCCACGGTGTACTTCTGAGTTCGATCAACACAGGTGGAATGGCTATTTACGCCCTGGCTAGTCTTGGAGAGGCTGGTCCCAATTAACCACGCAGGCTCCCTCCGGATACTCCGGGCTGAACCCCGAAACCTGCTAACGTCCGATCCGCGGGAGTGTCCCGCCCTCGCACCCAGCATCAAACAGCATCCGAAACTCGCTCAGATTTTGCCAGCGGTATTGGTCGCGAATAAACAGAACACGCCCTTGGCGAGTGACACATCGGAGGTTGAGCTGTTCAAACTGTCCGATCCGACTGCTAATCCGAATAAAACAGATACTTCCGCCATTGATCATCACTCCGGCCCAACAGCCGCATCAAATGCCTGCTCGTGTGCAGGCTGAACGGACGCGGCGGCCGAAGCAGCCTCATTCCAGCCTCATCCGGCGTACGGCTGCCCTTCCGGTTATTACAAGGATGGCAGCAGGCCACCAGATTCTCCCAAGTCGTTTCACCCGCTCGCGATCTCGGGATCACATGGTCCAGCGTCATTTCGCCCGAAGGCAGCGTCTTGTGACAGTACTGGCACGTGTACCGGTCCCGCATCAGAATATTCTTGCGGGATAGCGCCCGGGTTTGATGTGGAATCCGGCGATACTCCAGCAGACGAATGACAGAAGGCACGTTTAGGGCGCGTTTTGCCGAGTGTATCTGTGCCGGCGCCACCTCTTCAGCCGATGCCACACCCTTCAGGATGAGGACCAGCGCTCTCCTGGCGGCGCAAATGTTGATCGGCTCGTAGCTGGCATTCAGCACAAGCACAGGCCGATGAAGTCGATCCGGACCGGGCATCAGACACACTCCCTACTTTAAAGTGACCGCTCTAAAGCTCTCCTACTTTGACGGGCGGTTCCTCATCTACGCCCGCGCAGCGTTCGGAAGGAGCCAAACTGGTAGTCAGCCGGCGCAGGCTTCGCGTCGAGGCTGCCGCATCGGCCGGACCGAACGGATTCCGGTCCACGCGTGCAAGCGTAAGTGCTACCACTCGTAGAGCTCCGGCTCCCTTCAAGGCAGCCGTTGCCGCTCTCAGCGTTGAACCGGTCGTAAATACGTCGTCCACCAGCAGAACGCGCTTTCCCGCGACCTCCTGTGGCCTCGCAACCAGAAACGAATCATTTAAATTCTCTCTGCGTTCCGCTTCGGACAACCCGGCCTGCGCTTTGGTGGCCCGCTTTCGCCGCACGCAGGAGGAAAGCCTCAATCCGTACCGCTTTGCCGTCTGTCCAGCCAGCAGTTCAGCCTGGTTGAAGCCTCGCGTCCAGCGCTTGCGCCAGTGCATCGGCATCGCTACTACGGCATCGAAGCGCTCGTGAACGGGCGCAGCCTCAGCCAACATCCGGCCTAGAGGACCAGCCAGAGTCTCCACTTTGGCATATTTGAAAAGGTGAATTAATTCTCGGAGGGTGCCTTCATAACTGCCGAAAGAGTAGACTGCATCAAAGTTCAATGCACTCTCCCGGCAGACCGTACAGAGGTCGAATTCGTCTAGCGGATAGGAATCGACGAACGGCGTAAGGCACGACCGGCAGTAGAAGTCAGTCTGCAGCGGCTTGGGAATCGCCAGGCAGGCGGCGCACACCGGAATCCGCGTGACATCCATTAAAGGCTGTTCGCAAATCCGGCAGTCGTCGGGGAATACGAGATTAAACAGGGCGGTGGAAAACTTCGTCAGCCCGATAAGAGCGCCCTTCGGCTGAATTCTTGATGGCAGTAAGACGGTGCGAGTCGTCAGACTAGGGAAAGCACACCCCCACTAAACCGAGAGTATACAACATACATCTGTTAAGTGGGTCCCTTCGGCGTAAAGTTGCTCGCGAGAATTGCCGAGTGGAATAGTAAGCGCCGGGCGGATACGCAATGGCGCTTCCAGTTTCCCGGAGCTAACCTGAATGAGTACTTTGCGAGTGCTGCTGATTGAAACGGACGAGGAAGAGGCCGTCCGAATTTCGACCGCTCTGGCCCAGGCCGACCATTTTGTACTGGCAACTCCGGGATTTGAAGAAGCTTCGGAAGCTCTCTCCATCCAAAAGTGGGACGCTGTCCTCTTGCCTACATCCGAGTGGTCAGAGAGCTTGGCCCAGTTTGCCGCGCAATTGCGGGAAAAAGAAGGAAGCACCAAGTATGGATCTAGAACGCCGCTGGTCTCGGTAGGGCATTCCGATTCCTCCTTCGACGGGAAAGGATTCGATCTCGTTCTTTCTCAGCCCTTTGAGGCCGAGCGCTTCGCCGAAACGGTCCGGTCGTGTTCCGCCGCTTCCCACCCAAGTCCTTCTGGTGTTGACGATGCCGCCCATCTTCCAGTCTTCGACCCGGAAGCTTTCGCCGAACAGGTTGGGTTCGACCGCGACCTGACGGTGGAAATCATCGACCTTTTCCTTCAGGAACGTACCGAGCAGTTGGCCCAGATGGTGGAAGCGCTCGTAGCAGATGACCTTGCTCAGTTGTCCAGAGCCGCCCATACCATCAAGGGTTCATTCGGCAGCCTGCATGCCCCACGTGCCCGGTGCCATGCGCACGAACTCGAGATGGCTGCCAAAGAGGGAGACCGGAACGCCTGCCTCCGCCTGCTGCCCACAGTAGAGCAGGACCTCGAGGATCTCGTACCGGAACTCCTCCAGCTTCGGAACTAACAGGCTAGTACTTGCCTGTTAAACTGAGGTTGCTCCAAGATCTCTCCTCTATGAGCTCCTCCCTGGTGTCGGAAATCGTCTGCGCTCACAGTCCGGATTCGGACGATGCTTTCATGTTCTACGGCCTGGCGACGAAGAAGGTCCGCTCTAAGCTTGTCAGTTTCCGTCATGTTCTTGAAGATATTGAATCTCTGAACAAGAAAGCTACCGAAGGCGTGTACGAGCTGACCGCCATTTCTTATCACGCTTACCCTTATGTAGCTGACAAATACGTACTGATGGCGAGTGGATCGAGCGTCGGCGACGGCTACGGACCGATCGTTGTTAGCTCTCCCAAAATGGGCCCTGAGGAGCTCAAGGGAAAAAAGATCGCCATCCCCGGAACAATGACCACAGCGTTCCTCGCCCTAAAACTGTTCCAACCTGATTTCCAACACGTTGTGATCCCGTTTGACAAAATTCTGGATGCGGTTCGGGATCACGAAGTTGACGCCGGACTCGTGATTCACGAAGGTCAGCTTACTTACGGCCATGGCGGGCTTCACAATGTCGTCGATCTGGGGAAGTGGTTTAAGGCAACTTACAAACTGCCTCTGCCGCTGGGAGCGAATGCGCTCCGCCGCAATTTGCCGCCCGACATTCAGGCTGAGTGCTCCCGGCTCCTCCGCGAGAGCATTGCGTATTCGCTCGAGCACCGCGAAGAAGCCCTGAACTACGCTATGCAGTTCGCACGCGACCTCGACCCGTCTCTCGCAGAACAGTTCGTCGGCATGTACGTCAACCAAGACACCGTAGATGGCGGCGAAACTGTCCCCAAAGCAGCTCAGAAGCTGCTCGACCTCGGCTACGAAGCCGGATTGATTCCTCACAAAATAACTATTGAAGTCGTCCGATAACCCAGCTACCTTCTCAATATGTTGACCGTTCGTGCCCTCCGGCTAAGCGTGGGTCTCGCCCTGTGCTGTTTCCTAACCGTCGCTCAGCAGGAAAACCGGTTCGACGCCAAACAGCGGATTAGCCGGATCCGTGATTTGGGGAAGCGCGGACCTTCAGCTTTGCCAGCGATCGAGCAGAATCTGGGCGATCCCAACCGCGATATCCGGGTAGAAGCCGTAAAAGCGATCGTGAAAATCGGTACTGCCGGCAGTCTCGTGCCCCTCGCCAAAGCAGCGCATGACAACGACTCGGAAGTGCAGATCCGGGCGGCCGATGGCATGGTGAATTACTACGTTCCTGGCTACGTTGCGAAGGGGGCGCTCAGTGGCGTTCTTGTTCGCGGAGTCAGGAGCGTCAAATCGTTCTTCAACTCGCGTAACGATCAGGTGATCGATGCGGACGTCGTTATCCAGCCGGATGTCGCTCGGGCGCTTGCCGACCAGGTCAGCGGGGGAGTGAGCGCAGACGTTCGCGCGAACGCCGCTCTGGCCTCCGGCATCCTGCGGAATCGCACTGCCGTTCCCGCCCTGGTTGGTTCTTTGCGGGTTAAAGACAACTCGATTATCTTCGAAAGTCTGGTGGCTCTTCAGAAAATCAGGGACCCTGCCGCCGATGGCGGACTCTCTTCCGTCGCTACGGACCTGGACGAGCGCATTCAGGTCACCGCGCTCGAAACAATCGGAATTTTGCGCAGCCTCCCTTCGGCCCCCGCCGTTCGCACCGCCTTGGCGAATGCCCGAAATGCTTCAGTCAGGCGGGCGGCGCTGCTGGCCCTCGCTCGCCTGGGCATCCCAGGTGACCGCCTGACATTTCAACAATATGCCGAGAATCGGACCGATCCCGAACTGCGAGCCGCCGCTCTCGAAGGGCTGGGCCGCATCCGGGAACCGGAAGACTATCCCACCCTCGAGCAGGCCTACAATGAACCAAACGCGGATTGGCGCGTACACTTGGCCGCTGCGTTCGGTCTCGTTAATGAAGGCAAGGTGGATACCTCGGAGTTCAGCCCTCTCCCGTATGTGCTTGAAAATGTTGAAAACCGAAGCCGTTCAGGAGTGGCCTCTCCTTACCTGACCGAACTTTGCAGGAGAGAAGACGTGCGTAAGGCGGTCATCCCGCTCATTACGCAAGCCACAAAGGACCAGAAGCTTGCCATCTGTTCGGCGTTTGGCTCATCCCAGGAGGAAGACACGATACCGGTGCTGAATTCTCTCGCCAAAGATATCGATCCTGATGTCGCCTTTGCCGCTTCAAAGGCCCTCCGAATAGCACAAGCCCGCAGGACTTCCTGAAGAGCGGCTCCAGAAAGCCTGCGGGCTTCGCAAGGAAAACTAAACTAAATCTACTTTGCTTTCTTCTGTTTCTGCTGACCGACGCGAACTTTAAACATCTGCTGCTTGGCTTCTTGAAAAGCCTTGTGGTCGTGACGCGACACAGCATCTGCCAGGTAAGCGTCTACGTTGGTGTCCTTCGGGAGAACAGCCATCAGCGTGAAGGTTTCGTTGCAAGTCGGGCAAAACGGCCGAAAGCGCTTTACATTCGGGATTGCCATATCCGAGATTTTACCATGCTGAAAAAACGAACCCAAGTGAGGAGTTCGTTTCGCAAAATTCACTTAACCGATTGGTTCCCTTGCCCTTTCTCAATTTCCATACGGCTTGATGGCGGTTGAGTCCGGGTCGGCCGGCAGGTCGAATTTGTCGAAGGGGTCCGGGTGCGCCGGGTCAAAAGCGGGCAGGTCCGTCTTTAGAAATTTAGCCAGCGGCAGGTTTCCCTGCTTAATCCCATACACAATGCACTTGGCCAATTCGTAGCTTCCGTAGTCGCTGTGATGCGTGTGGTCGTCACCGGCAAACAGTTTCCCGGACCCCTCCGGCCCCAAGGCCTCGTAGAGCGTCTTGCTGATCGCATTCAGGTCGATCAAAGCCACTTGCTGCTCGTCGGCTGCCTTGCGAACTGCGGCAGGGAAGTCGCCCAGACTATTTGTAATCTTGCCGCTCTCGTCGAAGGTGCGCCGGTTCATCGGCGTCACCAGGATGGGAGTTGCGCCGTGGTCGCGTGCTTCTTTCACCATGCGCTCCAATTCGGCTTTGTAGGTAGTAAACGCCCCGACACCCTCGCCTTTCTCCTTCTGATCGTTGTGGCCGAACTGGATCAGAATGTAGTCGCCCTTCTGGATAACGCTCATCACCTTGGCCCAGCGGTTCTCCCCGAAGAACGAGCGTGCTGTTTCGCCGGATTCCCCGTTATTCGCAATCGCTACGTCCGGCTTGAAAAATGCGGTAATCATCTGGCCCCAACTGTTGTACGGCTCTTTCGACTGATCGGTACTCGTCGAATCGCCAGCGATGTAAACGGTCGGAACCTCTACCTTTTCGACCGACAGCACACTCACCTTGGGGCTGGCATCGCTGAACTGCAGCGTGAGCTTGTCGTCCCATGCGCGGGCTTCACTTGTTTTCTCGCGCTCCTTGAATTTGACCACTTGGCCCGTACTGCCGATTTCGGGACGGCGGACGTTCACGGTAAACGTTCGCGTTTCGAGTTTGCCTTCCGGTGTCTGAAGATGCTCGACAAACAAGCGGCGCAATTCTGCCTTTACGGTTGTGGTCGATGTCCCGTGCTTATCGCCCAGAGTGACTTTGACCCGGTAATTGCCTTCCGGCACTACCACCGAAAAGAAAAACGGCTTGTCACTCGTAATGTAATCCGCTTCGCCTTTGAGTGCTGACCCGCCTTCGAAGAAACCGGATCCGTTCTCGGTAGTGGCTGCATGCTGATACGAACTGAGCGTTTTTTCGTTGAACTCGAAGCGATAGTTCTCCGCTGCCGATCCAGCACACGGAAGAAAGACGGTCAGCGCAAACGCCGCGAGGATGCTAAGTTTTCTGCTGCCTTCCGATCGCGAGCACAAAATATTGGGACGGCTCGCTGCCCACGTTTTTCCAGCCATGTTGTTCGTTAGATTTGACATATGCAACCGATCCAGGGCCGATTCTCGTGCTTTTTCCCATGATCGTCACCTCGAGCGTCCCCGTCTGCAACATGATCATTTCTTCGTGTACATGCTTGTGCTCGGGATGCGGCATCTGCCCCGGCGCAAGTTGGGTGATGTGCATGTCGATCGGGAAGCCCTCATGGGTTTCGCCGGTGAAGACCTGCCGTGTTTCGTTATGGGTCTGCGGATTCGTCTTTAGCGGAAGACTGTCAAATGGGTAGCACTTGGACGGTAGTACTTCGCCTTCGGCGCCGCGCGCCTCTGCCGCCAGCAGCAGGGCCGGCAGCAGGGCGCTCAAATCTCTGCGGGAGAATTCCATATGTCAGAAGGATAGCTTCAGTGCGAACTGAAGAATGCGCGGATCGCCCGGCTGTCGTTATCTGCCCGAAGTTCGAAGAACTTCGCGAGAGCGAGATACCGCTGGTTGAGATTCCCGGGATTCCCGTTCCCGTAGCGGCGGCAATGAGATTGGTGTGATTAATCACGTTGAACGCTTCTGCGCGCGCTTCCAGGCGAATGTTTTCGCTGAAGTTGAAGAACCGCACCAGCGACGCATCAAACTCGAGCGATCCCGGGCCGCGCAAAGCGTCGCGTCCCAGGTTTCCATAGGTCCCAGCCGTGTTGGCCACAAATGCCGCCGGATTCAGATACTGTGGAAGTCCCGGCCCCCAGTTCGAATTCACAGTGTTCACTCCGGCCACCAGATTCGGCCGGTCGAGATTGATTCCCGTCAATGAAGCGTCTACACCCGTCGTCACGTTGAGCGGCTCACCGCTGAGGGCGCGCACGATGGGAGCGATCTGCCAGTTATTCAGCAGGCGCGCCCAGAGACTGCTGCCTTTTACTGTGCTGGTCGCGACAATCGACGCGTTAAAGATGTGACGAATATCGAAGTTACAGTCGCCCCGGTCCTGCCGCAGGCTATATGGATTCATAAATCCAGGTCCGGTAATGTCCCCCGTGTAATCTGCATCGCTAATACAATGCGACCACGTGTAGTTGGCAAGGAACGTTGTTCCCCGGCTCAGGCGTTTGTTTATAGAGGCAAGTAGAGCATTGTAGTTTGCATTGGCCCCGTCGTCCGTAATATCCACATTGCCGTAGAAAACACCCTGGCTCGGATTCAACTGCCCGAGCAGCTTGCGCTGGTTGGTGTTCGAGGTGCTGCAAGTCTTGCCTGTTTGCGCCGCGCAGACTGAGGCGCTATAAACAGCGGGATTCAACTCCTGGCCAGTGTAGACGTGCGAACTCTTGTTGCCCAGATAACTAACCATAGCGAGCCAGTCCGCGCCAAACTGCTTCTGATAATTGACGTTCCACTGGTAAAGAGTCGTTGGGTGCAAATTCTGCGGTAGCACGATCCATAAGGCATACTGCGGAAAATAAGCGCCCGTCGGCGGGAACGGGTTGGTTCCGTTTCCAGCGTAGTTGTATCCCGTGGTCCAGGGATTGCTGAATCCGAGAGGATTACTGGTCGTCAAATCGATCTCGTTCACAAATGGGGGATCGGAAGCCAGGCGCTGGGCGTTATACATGTTGCCAACGTCGTACATCAGCGCGCCCCCTACCCGAAGCGTTTGTCTCCCGTCGCCTTTCGGATCCCAAGCGAAACCGAGGCGGGGCGAAAATAGCCCTTTGCGGTCATTGGTGAATGAGGCCGTAACTCCGGGATCTCCGTAGTACAGCGCGCCCGCCGGGGCGTTCGGATAGACGGTGCTGTGAATGTTGTTCAGGAAGTTGTACATCGAGAAACTTGCACCACGATGATGAACGTCCTGGGGCCAGAGGATCGGCTCCCAGCGAATCCCGGCGTTGATCGTCAGATGCGCAGTCGCGTGGATCGTGTCCTGTGCATAGAGAGCCGGAATGGACATGCGAGGTGCGGGCTGCTGTGGCAGGCTCTGGCTGAAGCCGCTCATGGTTCCGGTAAGGAAATCCAGGATTGAGCTGCCTGTGGAGTTGCCGTTAAAGAAAAGCTCCCGTTCTGCAGATAGCCCGTCAGGATGTTGTTCTGGGTCCGGATGTAATCCACGCCGAACCCGAAATGATGTGCTCCCTTGATCCAATCCACGTCGTCCGCGAACTGGAACGTGTTTATGTTGAGATGCGCCGGGGAGCAGGTCCCACAACCGACATTGAAGCCCGGATTAGAGACGCTGAGACGGAAATCGTCCGGAACGTAAGTCGTGATATTGATGCCAAGAGCGTGCGCGTTGAAAAATTGCGAGTTCGGTCCGCGATAATCGGTCCGCCGCGTGAAAGTTCCGTGGAAAGAGTTCAATATGGTCGGGGAAAACGTATAAGTATCGCCAATGGTGCCCGAGTAAACAGCTTCCTGATTGCCGGGATTGCCCGTGACGAGCACATTGGTCGGGTCGAAAAACGCCGGCGCGGTGTACTGCGTGTCGAACAGACGGACAAACAAGGTGTGCTTCGAGCTCTGAATCCAGTCGAGGCGTCCTACGCCCTGGTCTTCATTCTGGATTGAAGGCGTTGAGTAAGTTACCTGGCCGCACGGATCGCTCGTGGTCGGCAGGTATTTAATCAACGCCAGCGCTGCCGGATCGTATCGAATTCCCGAGGCAAAGATGTTGCTGGTATTGGTAATCTGCGTCTTCGTATTGGGAACAAAGATTGACTTCGTTGTGTGGCTCGATTGGCACGCCGGCGACAGCGCCGCAGTGAAGTCCCCGGCCAGCTCTGCTGCAGTTGGTATATACGCAATGGAAGTCGGAGAAACGTTCCGGATGCGCGTGCCTTGATAGCCGGCGAAGAAGAACAGCTTGTCCCGAATGATCTTCCCGCCCACGGTACCGCCGAACTGATTGCGCTTCAAGAAATCGTGCGTCAAGCCAAAGTAATTGCGAGCGTTCAAATCACCGTTGCGGAGGAACTCGAACAAATCGCCGTGAATACTGTTGGTTCCGGACTTAGTAACAATATTGACCACGCCGCCGGGCTGTGTTCCATTCCGGGCGGGGAGAGCGTTGGTTTCCACGCTGAATTCCTGTAACGCATCCGGGAAAGGAAACGGCAGATTAACGTTCGTCATGCGGTCGGTATTATCGCCGCCGTCGAGCAGGTAGTTCGTACCGTTGGCCTGACCACCGCCCACCGAGATTGTTGTCGAGCTGAAGTAGTTCTTGCTGCCTGTCATATCGCCGCCTGGTGTGACGACTGCCGCGCCCGAGATGAGAACCAATTGCGTCGGCTGACGTCCATTCAGCGGTAGCTGGACGATGTCCTTCTGGTTAATGACTTGGTTGACCGCTGTCGTTTCCGTCTGCACCATGGCAGCGCCTGCCGTGACTTCGACATTTTCCGTCACCGCGCCCACTTGCAGTTTGATATTGACTTCCGGGTTGTCCCCGACTTGCAGAACAATGCCGCTCTGCACGTAAGTCTTGAACCCCGTCATAGTGGCCTCGAGTCGATAGGGACCGACTGGAAGATTGGGCAGCGTATACCGCCCGTTACTATCTGTCGTGGTCTCGTGAGGCGCACTTCGTTCGGTTTCGATCATTCGAACCGTAGCGCCCACGACTGCTGCCCCGGTTTGATCCGTGACTTGTCCTGCGACCTGTGCATTGGCGACTGCCTGGGCGATCAAAGCATGAGGCGCCAGGAACAGACACAAGCAAAGTGTTAGCAATGCATATCGACACAAGGATTGCTTAGACATACCCCTCCCGCAAAAAACGACTTACTAGACTTTCTGACTTACGAAACCTAACCTGAGCGAAAGTATATCCCAGATCTCTCTCTGCTGCGGAGTATGCGGCCCCCTCGAGCCTTCGTGCAACAGGTATGAGTACTTATACGGCGCGTTTTGCAGTGTCAAATCCACGTGGCGCGATCTTATCGAGACTTGAAGATGAAATCGTCTATGCCGGTGGATAGACGGTCAATCGAATCTTGCGCAGTGCGAAATAGCGCTGCTTGTTCGGTTTCCACTTGCGGACCATTCCCGTCGTGCAGTAAGTTGACGTTTCGATGCGGCTTGGTCTGCTTTCAACGATGGCGTTGTTTTCCTGCTTGCCGGTTATCGGTGGGCCACCGGTTTGGGACCAGCTGAGCTTGCCGAAGTGGCGCGATGTGTTGGCGCATCTGCAGACCCCTCCTTCGACTGCCGGAGTGGCTTTGTGGTGGGGCTGGGATGGACCGGTGAACCAGGCCGTCATCGAGCACGATCTCGACAAGTTTAAGAGTCTTGGCTTTTCGTCCGTGATGATCGAGCCCGGTTACGGTATGGCTTCGCCGTACCTTTCGTCCGGGTGGTTCGAACTGATGCGGACGGCGGTGGCAGAAGCCAAGCGCCGCGACATGCACATCTGGATTGTTGACGAAGGCAAATACCCGAGTGGCTTTGCCGGAGGAAAATTCAGCTCCGAGCGCCCTGACCTGCGGATGCAGGCGCTGGTAGTAGCGGAGAAGATCGATGTGCAGGCGGGCGGCGTCGTAACACGCACACTGAATCCCGACACGGTCGGCGTCGTAGCGGTGAATGCAGCAGACGGAACCACGCGCCGCGTTGCGCTAAACGGGACCGAGCTTAGGTGGACGGCGCCCGAAGGCAAATGGCAGTTGCTAGTGGTCGGCCACCAGTTTCGAACTTCACAAACGCGATCGGTAAACAATCCGACGCGGGGTAAAGATACCACTGCCTCGCTCTTCGACTACTTAAACGCGGATGCCACACGACAGTTTCTCGAGTTCACTCATAAGCAGTACAAGAAGTATGTCGGCGACGAGTTTGGGCGCACTGTTCTTGGCTTCCGCGGTGATGAGCCGGACTTCGCGTACACACCGTGGACTCCTTCGATCCTTGATACTTTCAAACGCGAGAAGGGCTACGATATCCGACCTTACCTCGCCAGCTTCTTCGCACCGCACCTCGATGCTGAGACTCAGCGGGCGAAGGCCGACTATTGGGACGTCTGGTCGCGCCTGTTTCGAGACAATTTCTTCAAAATCCAGGCGGACTGGTGTGCCGCGAACGGGCTCGCCTATAGAGTTCACCTCAATCACGAAGACATGATGATGCAGCTGGTGAAGTCCGAAGGCGATTTTTTCCGGGACATGCGCTATGTGCAGATTCCGGGGATCGATGCCATTTGGCACCAGATCTGGATGGACAACGTGGCTGATTTTCCGAAGCTTGCATCATCAGCGGCTCACTTGTACGGGCGTGCGCGCTCGTTCACCGAGAGCTTTGCGGCCTACCGTCCTACACCCGATGTGACACAGGCAAAATGGATCACTGACGAGCAGTTCGTGCGCGGGATTAATGATCTCGAGATTATGTTCTATCCGTCATCGGCGAATGGAGAAAGGAAACCGGGTGGCTTTATCGGTTCCGATCAGTTCCCCGGCTTTGTCGAGTACGCAAAACGAGCGTCCTATCTGCTCTCTTCGGGGCAGCCGACGGCTTCGGTCGGGGTTTATTTCCCAACTAGCTCGATGTGGCTTGGCGACTCGGCCGCGAACGATCTCACCTTGAAAGTAACGAAGAAGCTGCTTGAAACGCAGCGCGATTTTGACTACATCGATGATGACTCGCTGGCGACGCTCTTGAAAGTAAAGAACGGCAGGCTTGAGAACTTAAGCGGATCGAGTTACCAAACGATTCTCGTTCCTGGCGCTCAGCTGATTTCCGAAGGCGCTATGAGCCGGCTGCAGCAGTTCGCAAAAGCCGGTGGACACGTGGTTTTCCTGGGATGTACGCCCAAGCTGGTTTCGTCAACGAGCATTCTGCAGGCGAAAGAAGTATCCGATTTCGGCTGGGCTCGTTTCGAACCGTCAGGTGACGTAAATCTTCCTCCATCGGACGTCGAGTTTGGGACGCCCACGCCTTCGGTGAAGTATCTTCACCGCCGATTTCAGGATGGCGAGCTTTATTTCTTTTTCAACGAGAGCAACCAATCGCAGAACATCGCGGCGACGGTATCGGGAAAAGGAAGCGCGCAAGCTTGGGACGGAAGGTCCGGTGATGTGAAGAAGCTCTTTACGAGAGCTAATGGAGGGAAGGTCAATCTTGATCTGGAGCTGCAGCCGTATCAATCACAATTCATCTTTATCGGAACGGACACGAGCCATTGATGCGCGCTCAGTTGTGCCTTGCTGCGATTCTGTTTGCCTGCGCAGGTTCCGTTGCCGGCTCGGAGCGAACTGTCAAGTCGTTCGATGACGGCTGGCGATTCCTGAAGGCCGATGCCGCAAACGCCGAGCAGACGGCGTTTGATGATGCAGCGTGGCGGCAGCTCGATGTTCCTCACGATTGGAGTATCGAAGGACCGTTCGATCAGAACAACAGGACGGGAGGCGCGGGAGCGTTTCTTCCGGCGGGCGTGGGCTGGTATCGCAAACATTTCAAGCTGGCCGCCGACGACTCAGGCAAGCGCGTGTTTGTGGACTTCGACGGAGTGATGGCGAACAGTGACGTTTGGGTTAACGGTGTCCACCTCGGAAAGCGGCCTTATGGATACGTGAGCTTTGAGTACGAGTTGACCAAGGATGTGCATTTCGGCGATGACGACAACGTGCTGGCGGTGCGCGCCGACAACTCAGCGCAACCGGCATCGCGCTGGTATGCAGGCGCGGGCGTTTACCGGCATGTCCGAATGGTGATCACGAAC
This sequence comes from uncultured Acidobacteriaceae bacterium, assembly GCA_963771495.1. GTDB lineage: Bacteria > Acidobacteriota > Terriglobia > Bryobacterales > Bryobacteraceae > Bog-105. Next base: position 423,923 of record CAVYTR010000001.1, read on the forward strand.
GCCGTTCACATCGATCACTGGGCCACATTTGTATCGACGCCGAGGATCGACGGCCAACGCGCCACGGTTCAAGTTCGGACGTCGGTTCTGAATCAGTCCGGTCGGCCGCAATCAGTGGCTCTCGAGTTGGTTCTGCTCGATCCGAGCGGACGAGAAGCAGCAAGAGCCAGCACGGAGGCGCAGAAGTGCGGCCCCGGTGAACGGGCCGAGTTCAGCCGGAATCTGGCAGTAAGTGATGCGTCTATCTGGGATATGGATCACCCAGCGCTGTACAAATTGGTGGCGCGCGTTCGCTCAGCCCGACGCATTGTCGACGATGAGACTACTCCGTTCGGTATTCGCGAATTCCATTTCGATCCGAACACTGGATTCTGGTTGAACGGGAGGAATTTCAAGCTGAAAGGCGTGTGCCTGCACGGCGATGCGGGGGCGCTCGGGACAGCTGTTCCGCTAAGCGCATGGGAGCGCCGCCTGAATGCGCTTCGGAAGATGGGTGTGAACGCAATTCGCACTGCACACAATCCGCCCGCTCCGGAGTTCCTCGATCTCTGCGACCGGATGGGATTCCTCGTCATGGATGAGATGTTCGATTGCTGGACGGTAGCGAAGAATCCGTATGACTATCACCTGTACTTCAACGAATGGTCGGAGACCGACACCCGCGATACGGTTCGCCGGGACCGCAATCATCCGAGCATCATTCTCTATAGCGCTGGCAACGAGATCCACGATACGCCGAAAGCCGATCTCGCCAAGGGCATTCTTGCCAAGCTGGTCGACACCTTTCATGCGAACGATCCAACGCGGCCCGTCACGCAGGCGCTGTTCCGGCCGAACGTGAGCCACGATTACGACGACGGCTTAGCAGATATGCTCGATGTGATTGGACAGAATTATCGCGAGAACGAGATTCTAGCGGCGCATGCAGCCAAACCGAGCCGCAAGATTGTCGGAACCGAGAACGGACACGACCGGAAGGTCTGGCTGGCCTTGCGGGACAATCCGCCGTATTCCGGACAGTTCATCTGGGCGGGCATCGATTACCTGGGGGAGTCGCGGCGCTGGCCCGTGATTGCGAACAGTGCGGGACTGCTGGACCGCACAGGGTTCGAAAAGCCGGATGGATTAGAGCGGGAAAGCTGGTGGTCGGATAAACCGGTGGTGCACATGGTGAGGCGCACGAGCGCCGGGTACGTGACACCGACCGATCCGGGTTACGAGACCAGCGTCGCACAGGCCGAGCGAAGGCAATCAACTTGGGCCGACTGGACGCCTGCGAATACGTCGCCGCACGGGGAAGACGTCGAAGTCTATAGCAATTGTCGCAGCGTTGAACTCCTACTGAATGGGAAGGCGCTTGGCAGCCAGGCTCGCGCTTTGGACGATGCTCCGCGAGTGTGGCATGTGCCGTTCGAAGCGGGATCGATCCGCGCTGTATGCGACGGGAACAGCGCGGCGGAGGAGTTGCGTACTGCGGGCCGGGCGGCGCGCGTCGTGCTGACCACGGAAGAAAGCTTTCTACCCTTTGACAAAGAGCACGTCGCATACTTGACGGCAACGGTGGTGGATGATGCGGGAAATCCCGTGCCGCGCGCACACGACCTCGTTACGTTTCAGGTGAGCGGGCCAGGAGCAATTGTGGGCGTTGATAACGCGGACAACGCCAGCCAGGAAAGTTTTCAGGGCAACCAGCGTCACGCTTTTGACGGCCGCTGCATCGCTATTGTGAAGGCCACTGCGGCATCCGGACGCATTTCAGTTTCGGCCGTAGCGGAAGGCTTGAGCGGATCGAGCGTGACGATGCAAGCCAGATGAGGAGTAAAGAAGTAATTCCATGATCGACACCGCAAGGCGGAACATATTTCGAATGGCTGGCGCCGGTTTCGCCGGAGTACTAACGCCGGCACTCGTCGGGAGGGCGGACGCGCAGATCACGCAAAGTCCGGCAGCCCGGGGCATTTTTGATGTGACGGCGTTCGGTGCAACCGGGAATGGAAAGACGCTCGACACGGCCGCTATCAACAGAACAATCGATGCGGCGTCGGCTTCAGGGGGCGGCATGGTTCGCTTCCCGGCCGGCAATTACCTTTCGTACTCGATCCATATTAAGAGCAACATTACTCTTTTGCTCGAGACCGGCACCACGATCCTCGGCGCGGACTCGCCTGCGCGCGGTAGCTCGGTTTCCTCGGGCGCCTATGATCTTCCCGAGCCCAACCAGCCATGGGAATCTTACCAGGATTTCGGACACAATCATTGGCATAACAGTTTGATCTGGGGCATTGGGCTTGATAACGTCGCCATTATCGGACCCGGCCTGATTTGGGGACGGGGATTGAGCCATGGCAGGGGACGCGATCCGGGACCGATCGCCGAACAGCCGGGTGTGGGCAACAAAGCGATCGCTCTGAAGAATTGCCGCAACGTTTTGCTGCGCGACTTTGGGATTCTGCATGGCGGGCATTTCGGAATTCTCGCCACGGGCGTCGATAACCTGACCATCGACAACCTGACGATTGACACTATCCGCGATGGCATGGATATCGATTGCTGCCGCAACGTTCGGGTGGCGAATTGTGCCGTAAACTCGCCGTGGGATGACGGCATTTGCCTGAAAAGTTCTTATGGGCTGGGGGAAGCACGGTCGACCGACATGGTGAACATCACGAACTGCTTTGTCTCGGGCAGCTTCGAGGAAGGCGCGCTTCTGAACGCGACGTTTAAGAAGTTTGCGCCGGACGCTCATGTTCCGCGCACCGGGCGAATTAAGTTCGGAACAGAATCGAACGGCGGGTTCCGTAATATTACCGTTTCGAATTGCGTGTTCGACGGCTGCGACGGCCTGGCGCTCGAGAGCGTGGACGGGGCGCTGCTGGAAGATGTAACGGTTACGAACATCACGATGCGCGACATCGTGCACGATCCGTTGTTCCTGCGTCTGGGGCGGCGGATGCGCGGCCCGGAAGGCAGGCCGATCGGAACTCTACAACGGGTCATTATCAGCAACATCGTTTGCCACAACTCAGCGTCGCGCGGATCGTCGCTGATCGTTGGGATTCCTGAAAAGAAGATTCAGGACTTACGAATTCACGACCTCTACATCGAGCATCAGGGCGGCGGCACCGCAGAGATGGCCGTGGCGCAGCCGCAGGAACAAGAGACGGGCTATCCGGATCCAGGGAGATTCGGCACGACCCCGTCGCACGGTTTCTACATACGGCACGTGAAGAATATCGACATCAGCAACGTCGAAATTTGCCCGGTGAAAAGCGATGCTCGACCGGCTTTCGTGCTTAATGATGTGGAAGGAGCAGACTTCTTCCGCATAAAAGCTCCAGCTGTTCCAGACGTGCCCATGTTTGTGCTCGACAAAGTGACGGATTTCACTGTGGCTCGCAGTAAGCCGGCGCCCGACACCGATTTGAAGCAAGCGGATAACAAGAAGATCTGATAATGCGATACCTGGCGGCAGCGCTGTTGTTTGCGTGTTCAGTTTCGGCAGCCTCCAAGAAATTCCAGGCGGCCGACTTCGGGGCGAGAGGCGACGGACGCACTGTCGATACTGCGGCGATACAGCGAGCCATCGATGCGGCGGCGGCTCACGGCGGCACGGTGGTTTTCCGGCGCGGTTCTTATCTGACCGGCGCGCTGTTTCTGAAATCCGGCATGCGCTTTCAGGTGGATGATGGCGTAACGCTGCTCGGCGTGCAGGATCTGTCGGCCTACCCCGAGATGCCGACGCGCGTGGCGGGAATCGAGATGACCTGGCCGGCCGCGTTGATCAATGTCTACGAGCAGAAGAACGTAACGATTTCGGGCCGAGGCACGATCGACGGGCAGGGCAAATACTGGTGGGACAAGTATTGGGCATTGCGCAAAGAGTACGAACCCAAGGGGCTGCGCTGGGCCGCCGATTACGACTGCAAGCGCGTGCGGCTGATTCAGGTGTATAAGTCGTCGGACGTAGATTTATTTGGGCTGAACCTGCACCGGTCCGGGTTCTGGACCGTTCACCTTTGCTATTCACACAACCTGCGGGTGGACGGGATCACGATTCGCAATAACATTGGCGGCCGGGGCCCGAGCACAGACGGCATCGACGTGGATTCATCGAAGAACGTGTCGATCTCGCATTGCGATATCGAGTGCAACGATGATGCGATCTGTATGAAAGCCGGCCGGGACGCGGATGGTTTACGCGTCAATAAGCCGACCGAGGATGTGACGGTGCGCGACTGCACCATTCGCGCGGGAGCGGCGGGATTCACGGTAGGGAGCGAGACCTCGGGCGGCATCCGCAACATCAAGGTGTCCGGCCTGCGTGTCACGGCGCCCGTTTCAAAAGGCATTTGCCTGAAATCGGCCAAGGTGCGCGGCGGCACGGTGGAGAATCTCGAAATTCGCAACCTGGACCTGGAGGGTGTGCCGACGCCGGTCAGCATCACCTTGAACTGGAATCCGTCGTACAGCTACGCGCAGATACCCGCCGGTATGGAGAATGTGCCGGAATACTGGCACAAATTGGCGCAACCGGTGCCGCCGCAGCAAGGTTTACCGCATTTCCGCAATGCTCGCATTTCCAACATCAAAGCGCGGAATGCAAAGCAGGCGTTCGAGGTGAATGCATATCCGAATGACCCGGTCGAGAACTATAGCTTCGATCGTCTAGACATCGACGCGAGAACGGCGGGAACGATTGCCGATGCGGATGGCTGGAGCTTTTCGAACACGTCCATCAAGACCGCCGACGGCAGCGAGGTGACGTTGAAAGACAGCAAGAATATCAGCGGCTTGACGGTCCGGCAGGCGAACTAACTTTCGCTAAACAATCGCCGTTTCAAAAAGCTGGTCGTTCGGGTAGAGGTGGTTGACCGTTTCAGGCGTCACCAGTTGATGCTTGACGAACACCGCAGGCGGAACGGGACGGCGGCTCAGGATGTCGAGCGCAACCCGAACCAAGTCTTCGCCGTAACGCTCGGGGAAATACGCGACCGAGCCAATCAGGTGCGTACCGGGTAATCGAAGCTCAGCGCGACCCTCGGGTGACGCATTCTGACCCATGATGGCGCACGACTCTATCCTGCCAGCCTCCTGGAAGGCGCGTAAGGCGCCGAGCGCGCTTGCGTCATTGATGGCGCCGATCAGTATCCGCTTCGATCGGGTCATCCGTAAATGGCGGCGCATCGCTTCGAAGCTTTCGCTTAGCCGTCCGTCGCCATTCAGGTAGGTGACCCGGCAGGCATCCAATTTGGGGATGATTTCCTTCATTCCGGACAGCATGCCAGTGAGGCGCATTCTGGGAAGGACACCGGCGCGCGCGAGCTCCAGCATGACGATCTCGTCGACTTCCGAGTGCCAGTGCTGCCTCGCCCAACGGCCCATGAAGCGGCCGCCTATCAGGCCGGCCTCATAATTGTTGGCGCCATAGTAAGTGGCACCTGGATGGGGAATATCGATTGCAATCAGAGGAATGTTGGCCTCGCGGTATTTTGCCGCAACAATCGGGGCGATATTCTCGTCGGTCTGAAATTCGATCACCAGGTCCACCTTTTCCCGGACAAGCAGATCGGCGTTGCGCTGAGCGATTTTCGCGCTGTAGCGGTTGTCGAGCGAGATCAGCTCGATGCCTTCGGCAGCCGCCGCGCGCTGCAGGCTGTGAGAAACGTCGCTCGAGAATTGGTAATCGGAACCCTGTGCAGCATAGCCGAGGCGATAGAGCTTCTGCTTGAAAGGCCGCAAGCACGACTGATAGAGGTTTTCGCCCACCTTCTCGACCATCCCACAGCGCTCCAGCGTATAGAGGAGCCGGAACGCCATGCTCTTCGGAAGACCGCTTCGCGAGGAAATTTCCCGAAGCGGAAGGGCCTCGCCAGCGGCCTTGAATGCCAGCAGCAACTGAGACGAATGCACGACAGACTTGACGAGATACGGGTCGCGGCTTCGGGCTTCTCCACTCATGTTCACCTCGAGACAGGGAGGATGGTTGTAAACTTCATCTCACTGTACCCCACGCCGTTCTGCAACGCAAAATAGGGCTGGGTCCTCCTCTCGTTTGTCGAATCTGGCGAGGAAGGGAATAATGCTGAATCCCGCTGGCTTGTTTGCAGGAACAGGGCCGCCGGCGGCGATTTCGCAATGCAAAATTCATTACGGCCGCAAGAAGTTTTGCGTTGTCGAGTACTTGGTGATATACGATTGCCAGAGTTACTCTCGACTCAGGTGTCATATGCCGACGAAATCTAGCGACAAGATTTTCAGCGCGCTCGAATCCTTCCGGATTGAGCTGCCTTCCTGGGGATTTGCCAATACCGGCACCCGATTCGGTAAGTTTCTGCAGGCCGCTGCAGCCACTACCGCCGAGGAGAAGTTCAGCGATGCCGGGCAGGTGCACGGGTTCACCGGTATTTGTCCCACAATTGCGCTGCATGTGCAATGGGATTTTCCGGAAGGACTGCGGAGCATCGGGGAGGTGAGTGACTACGGCCGCCGATACGGAATCAGTCCTGGCTCGATCAACCCCAACTACTTTCAGGATCAGATCTATAAGTTCGGTTCCTTTGGGAACCCGGACCCGGAAGCCCGCCAGGAAGCCCTTCGCCACACGAATGAAAGCATTGAAATTGCCAAAAAGCTGAACTCGAGAGACGTTTCGTTGTGGTTTGCGGACGGGTCGAATTATCCAGGATCCGCAAACATCCGTCAGCGGAAGAAATGGTTTGAGGAGTTGCTGCAGACCGCGCACGGGAATCTGGCAGCCGGGCAGCGCCTGTTAGTGGAATATAAGCCGTTCGAGCCTGCGTTTTATCACACGGACATAGCCGATTGGGGAATGGCTTTATTGCTGGCGCGGGCAGCAGGTCCGCAGGCAAAGGTACTGGTCGACACCGGCCACCATTACGCGGCTCAGAATATCGAGCAGATTGTGGCCTGGCTGCTGGCGGAAAACATGCTGGGCGGTTTTCATTTCAACGATCGACGTTACGCGGACGACGACCTGACGATGGGCTCCATTGATCCGTACCAGGTTTTCCGCATTTTTCATGAGATTGCGTTTTTCGAATGGGAGGACGGCGCGCGTGCAGATATTGCATACATGATCGATCAAAGTCACAACCTGAAAGGCAAAATGGAGGCGATGATTCAGACCGTGACGGTGGCCCAGGAACTGTTTGCCAAAGCGGCGCTGGTAAACCACGAAGGGCTGGCGGAGGCGCAGAGAGAGACCGATATTGTGCGTGCTGAAGGCTATTTGCAGGACGCGTTTGCGACGGACGTCAGGCCCGCGATCCGCGAATGGCGCAAATCGAAGGGACTTCCGGAAGACCCGATGGCGGCGTTCCGGGCGAGCGGCTACCTGGAGCGAATTACCGCTGAGCGGGCCGCCCGCAACATGGCGAGTGTCACGTCCTACGCCTGAGGGTCGTCTAGATAGGAACGGCTTTTTTGGGTAAAAGGATTTATGCCTGAAACATCGGAAATCACTCACCTGCAGGATCTCTGGAGCGAGAAAGATGCGGCGGCGCTGGGCGGAAATGAATTGAGCTTATTGCGATACCGCTCGAACCTGCTTGGGGCAGACCTGCGCATCACGAATTTCGGCGGCGGAAACACCAGTTCGAAGATCGAGTTGCCCGATCCGTTTACCGGCCGGCCGGTGAAAGTGCTGGCCGTGAAGGGAAGCGGCGGCGATCTTGGATCGATCAAAGAGTCGGGATTTGCGCTGCTGTATCTGGACCGGCTGAAGCAGTTGAAGGGACTGTACCGCGGGGAGCAGCACGAAGACGAGATGGTGAAGTACTATCCCCTGTCTGCTTTCGGCGAGAACCGGGTGGCAGCGTCGATCGATACTCCGCTGCATGCGTTTCTGCCTTTTCCGCACGTCGATCATTTGCATCCCGATTGGGCAATCGCTCTGGCAGCAAGCGCGAATGGCAAGGTGAAGCTTGAGGAGTTCAACAAGCGTTTCGGGCGAAAGATCGAATGGCTGACCTGGCAGCGGCCGGGTTTTGAACTTGCACTGCAGCTAGAGGAGGCCGTGAAAGGCAATCCCGGCTGCGATGGCGTGTTGCTGGGAAGTCACGGACTGTTTACCTGGGCTAGCACCCAGCGGGAGTGCTACGAGAACAGCATTCGCACGATTGACCAGATGGGCGAGTTTATTCTGGAACATCAAAAGGGCAAAGGTCCGCTATTCGGCGGGTTGAGACACAAGCCGGTTGAAAATCGGAAAGAGATCGCTACAGCCATTTTGCCAGCCCTGCGCGGGATTGTTTCTTCGAACCGGCGCGTGATTGGGCATTACGCGGATCACGAGGATGCGCTGACGTTTGCCGGGTCGGAATGGGCCGAGGAGCTGGGGAAATTGGGCACGAGCTGCCCTGATCATTTTCTCCGGACGCGCATTTGCCCAATGTTTGTGCAATGGAAGCCGGGGGAAGAGGGAGTTGACGTTCTGAAGGCGCGGCTCGCTGAGCAAGCGGGCGGCTACCGGTCTGAATACGGTGCGTACTACAATTCATGGGCGACCCCGGACTCACCGAAGCTGCGCGATTCAAATCCGTCGGTGGTTGTGATACCCGGACTGGGGCTGTTCGGATTCGGCAAGAACAAAAAAGAAGCGCGAATTACAACTGAGTTTTTCATCAACGCGATTCACGTGATGTCGGGAGCAAATGCGTTGGATACAGGAGATGCGACGCATCCTTTACCGCAGTCGCGGCATCCCGAGCTCTCCGAACACTTCGCGCATTTCAACAACTACGTAGCTTTGCCGCGTTCAGAGGCGTTCCGGATTGAATACTGGGCGCTTGAAGAAGCCAAACTGCAGCGCATGCCTCCGGAGGCGGAGTTCAGCAGGAAGATCTTGCTGGTAGCGGGTGGCGGAAGCGGCATCGGGCGGGAAGTGGCCTTGATTCTGGCGCGCAAGGGCGCGCATGTTGTGGTCGCCGATTTGAATGTGGATGGCGCGAAAGAGGTCGCCGAGGAGGCTGCCAAGCTTTCGTCTTCCGATGCCGTTGCCCATACACGGGTGGACCTGAGTTCGTCGGAGAGCATCGCGGAAGCGGCTCGATTCACCGTCCTGCAATTTGGCGGGCTCGACGGCATCATCAATACTGCGGCGATCTATCCTGTGCCCGGCTCCGATGGCGAGCTGTCCGAAGCGATGTGGAACAAGACTTTCGCCATCAACGTGACAGGGAATTACCTGCTGATGAAAGAGATCCATTGGATTCTCAAAGAGCAGAAGCTGCCCGCGGCGATGGTGCTGACCAGTTCGGCGAACGCTGTGGTTCCCAAGCACGGCAGCGAAGCATACGATATCAGCAAGACCGCGTTGAATCACCTGATTCGCGAGCTGGCGGTAGGGTTCGGGCCGCTAGTCCGTGTGAATGGAATCGCTCCTGCAACTGTGGTCGCGGGCTCGACAATGTTCCCACGCGACCGCGTGATCAATTCGCTGCAGAAATATAAGATCGAGTTTTCGGAATCGGAGTCGACTGAAGAGCTGCGGACGAAGCTCGCGAACTTCTACGCTCAGCGGACGCTTACGCGCCGTCCGATTCTGCCCCAGGATTGCGCGAATGCGATTGTCTGGCTGGCCAGCGAGGAAAGCGCAAAAACGACAGGGCACGTTATTCCGGTGGATGGCGGGTTGCAAGAGGCGTTCCTCCGCTAATGCGCCAGGAGCTCTGATGCAGCGAATCTGCTTCGCTTTGCAAGTAGATCCAGCACGTATAGAAGAGTACAAAGAGCGTCATAGAGCCGTCTGGCCCGAGATGATGGACGCGCTTCGCGAGACCGGTTGGGGAAACTATTCTCTGTTTCTGCGGGAAGATGGGCTGCTTGTCGGTTACCTGGAAACCGAGGATTTCGAGAGAGCGCGGTCGGGGATGGCGGCTCGCGATGTGAACGAAAGGTGGCAGAGAGAAATGGCGGGCTTTTTCATTCAACCGGCGGGTCTGTTCCCCGATCGAGCCATGCAACCGCTGGACGAGGTCTTTCACCTCGATTCATGCTCGCGAGGATGACGCTATGACACCGAACCCTGCGTTAGGAGTGGTTTTTCATTGGCTGGGCGGCTTGGCGTCGGGCAGTTTCTATGTGCCTTACCGGGCTGTAAAGCGCTGGTCGTGGGAAACGTATTGGCTGGTCGGTGGAGTATTCAGCTGGATCATCGCTCCGTGGCTGGTTGCATCTCTGCTGACGAGAGACTTACTGCCAGTGCTTTCCGCGACACCGGGCGGCAGCTTGTTCTGGTGCTTTGCGTTCGGACTGCTGTGGGGAATTGGCGGGCTCACGTTCGGATTGACGATGCGGTATCTCGGCCTGTCGTTAGGCATGGCGATCGTGATGGGCTTATGCGCAGCGTTCGGTACTCTGATGCCGCCGATTTTTAATGGACAGTTCGTATCTCAGGTGCTGGGGACGACCTCAGGGCGGGTGATTCTGCTGGGGATTGCCGTGTGCCTGTTCGGGATTGCGATTGCGGGTTATGCCGGTGTGCAGAAGGAAAGGTCCATGCCTGCGGCTATACAGCAGGAAGCCATCAAAGAATTCAATTTGCGTAAGGGCTTTCTGGTGGCCGTGCTTTCGGGAGTGATGAGTGCCTGCTTCGCGTACGGGCTTGCGGCAGGGGACCCGATCAAAGCGCTGACAGTAGCTCATGGCACTGACCCGCTATGGCAGGGTTTGCCCGTGCTGGTTCCGGTTCTGCTGGGCGGATTTACGACGAACTTCGTTTGGACGGTGATGTTGAACATCCGCAATAAAACCGGGCACGAGTACATTACCGGCGAAATACCGGTTACGTTCACTGACCCCGGTGGTCCTCAGCCCATAGAGGAGACGGCACTGACCGGGCCAACCTCGAGCGTGCTTACACGTGCGCCGGCCAAATTGCTGCGGGAGACCGTAAGCGTTCCCCTGGTTTCGAATTACCTGCTTTGCGCGCTTGCCGGCGTGACATGGTACATGCAGTTCTTCTTCTACACCATGGGCGAGACGAAGATGGGTGCCTACAAGTTTTCGAGCTGGACCATTCACATGGCAAGCATCGTGATTTTCAGCACGCTTTGGGGGATCGGGCTGAAGGAGTGGAAGGGCGCGAGCAAACTGGCTATCCGGCTTCTAGTGCTCGGGCTTGCTGTGCTGATCGGGTCTACTCTTATTATCGGGTACGGCAATTATCTCGCAACGGCTCGCGGATAAGCAGAGTGATTGGTTTTAGTTATCCGCTTGATCAGCATTTACGAGCTCTCCGACATACGAGATATAAGACGGATCTTTCTTCCAGAACTGGAAGTGTCAGAATCGCGTCCGGCGAGTAAGTTTCTCAAAACAGTATTGATAGCCCGATGGCCATCGAACTGCAAAGTAGTGCTCATATGATGCAAATCCGAAGACGCCCTGGGTTCGTTCTGCGCATCGTCCCTGTGTTGATTGCGTTGAGCGTTCTCCTAGGCGCAAAGTTAGAAGCTCAGGCCATTAGCGGAAATCTGGTTGGCACCATTCTTGACGCGAGCGGCGCGGCCGTTCCGAATGCCTCGGTTACAGTAAGGAACACCGGCACCGATATCAGGTCGAGTGTCACGGCCAATGCGAACGGCGAGTATCGCTTGTCTAATCTACTGCCAGGCACTTATGAGTTGACGGTAAGTGCGCCAGGGTTTACGGCATCCACTACTAAGAACGTAGCCGTACAGCTTAACCAGACGACTACGATCCCAGTTACGCTGCAGGTGGGCAGTGTTTCGACATCGGTTGTGGTAACCGAAGCAGGAGCGCAGATTGATACGACGACTGCGCAAATTCAAAACACGTTTTCGGCCAAGCAGGCTGCTGACCTTCCAAATACAGGGATCGGCTTAGGAGTGATCAACCTGTCGCTGCTTAACGCGGGAGTTTCGAGCAGCGGCGCCATCGGAGTCGGCACTGGCCCTTCTGTTGGCGGCCAACGGCCACGCAACAACAATTTCACCATTGAGGGCGTGGACAACAACTCGAAGGCGGTTACGGGCCCCGTGGTTTATTTGGCCAACGAGTCGGTCGCGGAATTTACGTTGTTACAGAATCAGTTTCAGGCGGAATTCGGCCACTCTTCCGGCGGACAGTTTAATACGGTCGTGAAAAGCGGCACCAACCAATTTCACGGAACGCTTTATGAGTACCTGGAAAACCGCATCATGAATGCGGAAGACCAGACGTACAAGAACCAAGGTTTGACGAGCAATCCCAGATTCGACCGGAATCACCTGGGTGCGAATTTCGGCGGGCCGATCAAGAAGGATAAGCTGTTCTTCTTTACCAGTTTCGAATACAACCCGCTCGGGCAGGCGACCACACCGGGAACTCCCGTGGATGCGCCCACCACCGCTGGATACGCTGCGCTCGCTACTGCTTCCGGGGTCAACCAGACAAATCTCAACGTGCTGAAGGCGTACGCGGTAGCGCCCGCGCTAACACCCGGAGCCCCCACGATCACGATCGGCAACGTTTCGGTTCCGACTGGCATAATCCCGATTGCAGCGCCGAATTTTACGAACGCCTTCTATGGTGTGGCGAGCGTGGATTACAGCATTTCTGATAAAGATCAACTTCGCGGCCGGTACATCTATAACCGGTATGATGCGATCAACACGGGCGCCAACCTGCCGGCGTTCTACACGACCGTCCCGTCCCGTTACGATCTCGCCAGCCTCGCGGAATATCACACTTTCAGTCCTGCGGTTACAAATGAGCTGCGCCTGGCTTATCAGCGGACCAACTCTGACAGTCCCGTGGGTAACCAGTCGTTCCCCGGTTTGAGCGCTTTCCCGAATTTGCAGTTTAACGATCTGCATCTTCAAGTCGGACCGAATCCGAACTACCCGCAGTCCGGTGTGAATAACCTGTACCAGGTAATTGACAATGTGTCGTGGACCAAAGGCAGTCACACCATCAAATTTGGAACAGAATTCCGTGACTACATTTCGCCCATTCAATTTACCCAACGCATCCGCGGTGATTATGAGTGGACGACGGTCGCCAATTATTTGCTTGACACGACTCCGGATTATTTCGCGGCAAGAAGCTTTGGCGGTTCCACCTACTACGGGAATCAATATGCTTCCTATAGCTATCTTCAGGACACGTGGCGCGTCCGGCCAAACCTGACTCTCGACTTAGGCCTGCGTTACGAATACACGACGGTAGCGGAGAGCATACAGGCGCAGAGCCTGAATTCGATCGCCAATGCGCCCGGCCTACTTACGTTTAATTCTCCTTCGGCTGATCCGCACGGTATTGCTCCGCGCGTGGGTCTTGCATGGACTCCCGGCGCCAACAGCAACACTGTTATTCGCGCCGGATTCGGCTTGTCATACGACCTTTTGTTTGACAATCTCGGCGAGAATTCGGTGCCTCCGCAGTTCTACACCACCGTCACTCTTCCCACCACCGCTGTCGGCAGCAACTTCCTGGCGAATGGAGGCATCACGCAGAGCACAGGCGGGAGCATGACTGTAGCGCAGGCCCGCGCCGCAACCTCTTCCTACATCCCGAACCAGTTACTCCCTTACGCAATCAACTATACGTTCGATATCCAGCATGTCTTTGCCCGTAACTACACACTGGATGTGCGTTATCTGGGAACAAAGGGCGTGCATCTGGTTTTGCAGACCCAGCTAAATCGGCAATCGCCGGTAACAGCTACGCAGAATATCCCGACTTTCCTCAGTGCGCCATCCGCGGCAACTCTGGCTGCTTTACCAATTACGGTCGGCAACCTGCAGGCTATCGGTTCTGCGGTTCCTGCTTACCAGGCAGCCGGATTCACCAATACGATTACGTCGTACCAGCCTTCCGGATACTCGCAATACAACGGCCTGGCTGTGCAGTTGAACCGCCGATTTACGAACGGACTGCAATTCCAGGGGTCGTACACATGGAGCCACAACATCGACAACAGTACAGCGGAAGTGGCGGCGACCTATCTGACTCCGCGACGTCCGCAGGACTTTTTCAACCTTTCGGCGGACAAGGCTTCTTCGGCCCTCGACCACAGGCATCGCATCTCGCTGAGCATGGTCTACGATGCGCCCTGGTTCAAGGCCAGCAATAACTGGTTTATCAAAAACCTGGTCGGCAATTGGGAGATTGCGCCCATTTACACGTACGAATCACCTGAATACTTCGACGTGCAAAGCGTGCTGGATTCGAATCTAAATGGCGACTCGGCGGCGGACCGAACGATTGTTAATCTGAACGGCGTGCCGGGAACCGGCAGCTCCGTATACGGTTTGACTCGGACTGGGACGGTTGTCCAGACGAATGCCAAGACAGCGCAGATTGCCACGGTTGCAGCGTGGGTCGCTAATAACCCGAATGCCCAGTACATTCAGGCGGGGCCCGGAGCTTATGCAAATGCGGGCCGCAATACGCAAGCCTCAAATCCGATAGACGATATCGATCTATCACTCATCAAGCATTTCTCATTTCGAGATCGGTACAGAGTCGATTTGGAAGGTCAGGCGCTCAACGTCTTGAACCATCCGCAGTTCATTCCGGGCAGCATCAACAATACTGCCAGCGTTTCGGGCTACAACAACGGAGTGCTCGCATACGTAAACGCCGGCAGTCCGAACTTCAACAATCCAACTCTACCGTTCAGTAGCAATCCGCGCATTCTGCAGGTTGTTGCTCGATTCAACTGGTAGCTTCCCCGAAACCGGCGTGCAGTCTGAGGGCCGCGCGCCGATTTTGTTTTATAACTATTTGCCGCCCGAGGACCAATCAGTACGGAATTCCGGATAGAGCGTAAGCCCTCCGCATGCAAACAGCGTTTGGCCCGTAACATAGGAAGCTTCGTCGGAAGCGAGAAATGCAAACACCTTTGCAATCTCTTCCGAGGTTCCCGCACGTCCCATCGGGATGTGGCTTTCCACTCCGGCACGTGCTTTCGGATCGTTTATCCAGGCATCGTTAATGGGCGTAACGATAGCGCCCGGGCCCACGGCATTCACGCGGATCCCACGATCTGCGTATTCGAGCGCCAAAGTTTTCGTCATGTTTTCCATTCCGCCCTTGCTGATCGAGTAAGGAAGATACTGCGGCTTAGGGATGATCTCGTGAACGCTCGAGTTGCTGACAATCGATCCGCCGCCCGGACGTGAAAGAAAATGGCGTATGGCTTCGCGAGCGCACAAGAAAGCGCCGCGGAGATTGATGCCCAGAATGCGATCGAAGTCAGCCATCTCCAACTCGTGACTTGGGACGGCCTTCTGCACGCCTGAGTTATTGATGAGAATGTCGAGGCGGCCGAACTGATCGAGCACGGTCGCGAACATTCGGCTTACCTGCTGCTCGTCAGCGACGTTAGCTTGGATGGTCAGGCTCTTGGCATCGCTCCGGACGGATTTACCGGCCTGTTCCGCGCGGTTCTTTACGTCCTCCGCCCGTTCTCTCCCGCTGTTATAGTTGATCGCGACATTAGCTCCTTCCGCCGCGAAAAGAATAGCGATCGCCTCGCCGATGCCCGAGGAGGCCCCGGTGATGAGCACGTTTTTCCCTGTAAGTCTGGACATAGTCGTCTCCTACGCTACAACGGTTGGACGGGAACCTCTGAATCCGTAGTAGGCGATGTATAGATAGCACAAAACTGGCAGGATGAAAGCATGATGGATCCCGATACGATCGGCTATGCTGCCTTGAACGACGGGGATGATCGCTCCACCTACGATTGCCATAACCAAAAGTCCGGAGCCCTTTCCCGTAAGCGGACCCAATCCTGCGATCCCCAATGTAAAAATACTGGGGAACATAACCGAGTTAAACAGTCCGACGAGGAGAATCGTCCATATCGCGAGAAACCCGTAGCTCAGCATGGAAGCAATCACCAGAATTCCGGCAACTAAGGCGACGAAGCCAAGAACAGATCCGGCCGGCAACTTCTGGAGCACGGCTGACCCGATGAAGCGACCGATCATGGCTGCGCCCCAGTAGAACGAAACGTAAACCGCCGCAGTCTTCTCCGGCATGTTGCCGATGTTCGGCTGGGAGAAATAGTTGACCAGGAAGCTACCGATCGCTACTTCCGCGCCTACATAAAGAAATATGCCGAGAACACCAAGAATGAGATGGCGCTGTTTCCAGATGGAAGCCGCCGGCCCGGTATGTGGATGTTCGATCTCTGCGGTGTCGCCGATGCTCGATATCACCGGCAGCTTGTAAAGGGCAATGATGACCGCGAGCGCAACGAGGGTGACCGCGATAAGGACGTAAGGGAACTTTACCGTTGCCGCTTCATGCAGCCGATAAGCGTGCAATGCCGGTTCCGACATGGCGCGCAGATCAGTCTCGCTCCTCGGCGTGGTGCTCAGGATGAGGAGGCTGCCGAAGTATGGCGCAATTGTTGTGCCGAGCGAATTGAATGCCTGCGTCAAATTTAAGCGGCTGGAAGCAGTCTGCGGTGGACCGAGCACGGAGACGTATGGATTGGCGGACACCTGCAAAGCCGTCATACCCGCCGCAACCACGATAAGGGCGGCGAGGAAATACGGAAACGCGGGGAGGCTAGCTGCGGGAAGGAACAGGAGCGCGCCAACTGCCATAGTGAGAAGGCCGGTCACCATGGTGCGTTTGTAGCCGATCCATTCAATGATCTTCCCTGCGGGTAGAGCGAACACGAAATAACCAGAAAAGAATGCAAACTGCACGAGCATCACTTCGGCGTAATTCAGATCGAAGATCGCCTTCAGGTGAGGGATTAAGATGTCGTTCAGGCAGGTGACAAAGCCCCACATGAAGAACAGGGTGGTCACCATCGCCATTGCGCCTGAGTTAGTCGAGGTGGGTCCGGCAACTTGGACAGATTTACTTATGTTTGTAGGAATCGCCATGAGGTGGCGGGCAGTTCAAAAACCCGATGCTCCTAATCAACGATGATGCAACAGTGCGAATTTGCGTTTTTCAGGCTGAGTTCTAATGTTGCCATGGTACTTCGACTCCTTCGCCTTTGATTGGCCAGTCTTTGGTGTTCAACAGCAGCATCTTTTCGCGTTCGGCTGGAGGTACGTGATCAATCCGGAGATTCTCGAAGAAGTGGACACCTGTTTTGCCGGCGGTGGCGATATCCAGGTCTCCATCGCCATCTAAGTCTTCCACGATAAATTGTGTGCCCGCACCAGCTGTTCCGCCAAGCGACACCGGAAATCGCGTAAACGCGCCTGTCTTCCGATTGATCTTGTAATAGTAAATCGCCAGCGGATCGTAGGACCCGGGATCCTTCCCGTCGTGACCCCGGTACCGCTTACCTGCCAGCAATTCCATCTCGCCGTCACCGTCAAGGTCGACCAGCTTCAAGACATGAATCTGTGAATAGGACTCATCGATCGTGTGTTTCGCCCATCCGCTAGCACCGCGATTTTCGAGCCAGTACAGGCCATAGCTGTGGCCACGGCCGTAAATCAAATCCATCTTTCCGTCGCCGTTTACGTCATAACCGACAATCGGAAAGCCTGTCTCGCCCAGGTCCCAATCGCCATGCCACTCCCATTTGTCAGCGTTTGCGTCAATGTTCTTGAACCAGCCGTGGGGAGTCAGAAGATCCGTTTTGCCATCGCCGTCGATATCCGCCATGCCGATGCCATGACCGTCCTCAGCGTGACCACCCGCCTTGTGAACTCGCGGCTGGGTTCCTGAGAAGTCGACCCAGAGGACGCCCGATCGCCCATAATGTGCGAGCGCGAGGTCCGGCTGGCCATCTCCGTTGAGATCGGCCATCCAGCCACCCTCGGTTTCAACAGTATGTGTAATCAGATGACGCTGCCAAAGTACGCCTGGTTTTTTCGGGTTTTCGTACCACCACAGACCGTCAGTCATCCAACCGACCGTCACCACGTCAGGAGAGCCGTCGTGATTGACGTCAACGGCCCACTCGCCGCAATCAGATACAAATTCGCCAATGAGTTCAACGGTGCGATATTGATGCGGCTTCCACTCCCCGCCGTTTGCCCCAGGGTTCTCGTACCAAAAAGCGCCGCTCAGAATATCCGGGCGGCCATCGCCATTCATGTCGGCCGTCGTTATGCCTTCAGCATGATCGAAACCAAGCCGGTGGACAAAGAAAGTTGCCTGCGGAGATCCGCCCGGAGCATTGCCGCGCTCCTTGTTCAACTGCGCATATAGGGCTACTCCAACCAGCCCGAGCGCGAAAGCAAGCGCGGCCTTTTTGTGCAAGTTCATCTGTCTAGAGTTCTCAGAGCGGCAAGATCTCTTCGCGTTGCGTATCGAAATCAATGCGTCGCCGCTGCTCGTAGGCGAGGTTACCGAGGTGGGACGCCTGTGCCGAGCGATGCCCGATCAGCACGTCGCCATTCGGACGGCTTCTCGAACGCATGCACTCCAGGAAGTTGTTCACGTGATCTTGCGTGAGCGAGTCGTTGATGCCCTCGATTACCTCTGCCTTGACGACCTCGGCGGGTTCTTTGGCTCCGACAGGATAGTATTCATAACGGGAGCGATCGATCCACAACCGGCCTTCAGTCCCGCAAATTTCTATCGCTTCGCCCTTGATGCCAGGGACGAGGGTCGCTTCAAAGGTTGCCGTAAATTTGCGGGCGCCAGAGTACTCAAGCAGTACGTTGATCGTATCGGGGGCGGTGCGGCCATCTTTGTATTGATAGATGCCGCCAATGGCCGTTGCCGCTGACGGTACATCCTGGCCCATAAACATATGGACCACGTCAATCCAATGCGTGAATAGATCTGTGACCTGGCCACCGCCGAAATCGAGATAAGCGCGCCAGTTAAAGTACTGTTGCGGGTCATAATCGCGCCACTTCACCGGCCCGAGGAAGGCCGCCCAATCGAGGTTCTGCGGCTTGGTTTGCAATGAGGCCGGAGCTTTGCGAAGATGCCAGCTATTCCCATACCACCAGGTACGTGCCAGCGTAACGCCGCCTAATCTGTTGGTTTCGAAGTATTTCTCTTTGGCCTGTAGATAGTGTTTCGCCGAACGCTGCTGCATGCCAACCTGGCAGACGCGATTGTTCTCGCGGGCAGCCTTCACAATTTGTGGTCCCTCTTCTATCGTTCTGGTGAGAGGCTTTTCCACGTACACGTCACGGCCGGAGTTCAAGGCATCGATCGCGATAGTGGAGTGCCAGTGGTCCGGCGTGGCGATTAACACTGCGTCGAGCGGCTTCGTCTCGAGCAGCTTGCGATAATCGGCGAAACCTTGCGCGTCCGAAGCCTTTTGGCGGCCCGCGGAGACTTTCTCGCCGAAGATGTCGCAAACGGCGGATACTCGTACACCCGGAGCATTCATAAACAAGCTCATGTCGTGAGTGCCGCGGTCGCCGACGCCGATCACGCCCAGATGGACGGCGTCATTTGCGCCGAGAACACGCGAGTAGGAAGCCGCGGTCATGGCGATTGCGCCCTTCGAAGCAGCTCCGGAAACCGTGCGGAGGAAGTCTCTCCGATTTTCTTGAGGCATCAACTATCTCCAATGCGCGCTGAGAGCCAGCGTGCTGTCAAGATATCACTGACGGCAGTTCGGACCCGTAACTGGAAGCCACGGCGGCTGCTTGCTCCGAATGGCGATACTCTTGTAGGACATTTTGTGCTCAGGCTGTTCTCAATGCCGTCGCGATGGTGCATTCTTGTTTGGGTTCTCGGCGCATTCGTGCTTCTCGCCCAAACAAAAAATTCACCTTCCGACGATCTGGCTCGGCAAATTATTGCTGCACAATCGGAATCATCCCGCAGTGATTTGCTTACCAGCCACAGCGATGTCCCACCTTTTGAAGTTGCAGCCTCGGTGATTGAGGCGGGAAGAGCTTCACGAAATCACGGCGATTTGACTGAGGCCCTCCGAATACTTAACATCGCGTTGCAGATTGCCGAAAACTCCAGTTCTCTTTCGCAGAAAGCGCTCGCTCTTAACAACATTGGCCTTGTCCATTACGACTGGGGCGACTACTCGGAGGCATTGGATTGGTATGGCAAGAGTCTCGCAGTGAGTCAAAGTATTCAGGACGAGGCCAACACCGCCCGGACCTTTAATAACATGGGCGCCGTCTACTCTGACCTGGGTCAATTTGAAACTGCGGCTGAGGACTATCGGAAGAGCCTTACGATTGCCGAGAAGATTCACAACGGTCGCCTCATTGGCAATGCGTTGGCCAATCAGGCCGTTATCTATGGGCACTTAGGCGACTACGCCCGGGCCCTAACGGACTTGAAACGGACGTACGATATATCCGAACGGCTGGGCGACAAACGAGGGGTTGTTATCGGGCTGATCAATATGGGAAGCCTGTTCTCCTGGCAGGGCGACGTGGCCCAGGCAGAAGACTATACCCAGCGCGCAGCAACCCTTGCCGATGCTGCCGGCCTAAAGCCACTTTCTGCCATCGCTTCATTGAATTTAGGCGAAGCTGCCCAACTGCGGGGAGATCTCGGATTAGCTATGACCCGCTTCGAACGAAGTGTTGCTCAATTCAAGGAACTAGGAGATAGGTCGAATCTGGCGAGCGCCCTCACACTCCAGGGGAGCACTTATGCAGAACAACGGAATGAGGCGAGGGCAATGGAGTGTTTTGAGGAGAGTCTCAACATTCGCAATGCAATCGGGGCGAGTAGGGAGAATGCTTTCACATTCTCGGAGATAGCTTCGCTTCAGAACCAACTCCGGCATTACGAAGCGGCTCGCGAAGCAGCGGAGAAAGGTATAAGCATTGCCAGAAACTCCGGTTATCGAGAAGCCGCATGGCGGGATCACCTTCAGCTCGGAAATGCGTATCGAGGCCTTCGCCAACTGTCGAAAGCGGAGGGCGAGTTTTCCGCTTCTATAGCAACGATCGAAGATCTGCGGCCCGATGTGGCGGGCTCCGAATCGGAGCAGGAGAGGTTTTTCGAATACAAACTGGAGCCATATCAGCGAATGATCGATCTGTTGGCGACCGATTCACGAAGCGCGGAGGCCTTCCAATATGCTGAGCGTGCGAAGGCGCGAGTATTGATCGACACTCTAAGAACGGGGCGCATAAGAGTCACCGAACTGATGAACGAGGACGAGCGCAAACGGGACGAAGGCTTTCGCATGAAGCTTGCGTCTCTGAATGCCAAGTTGAACCCAGATAGACAACAGTCAAGCTCACGTGGCTTGGTGACGCCTTCGGAATCTAACAAATTGATCGCCGAGTTGGATCACACGCGACTGGAGTATGCCGCTTATCGAACAAATCTTTTTGCGCAGCATCGGGAGTGGAAACTTCAAATCGGCGGCGTCGACACCATAACGCTCGCGCATGCCTTCGAATTGATGCCTGACGAGCACACGGCCATGCTGGAGTTCGTGGTCACGGGCGACCACGTATACTTATTTGCGCTTACCAGGCGAAGCAGCGATGAAAAGCAAAACCTGAGTGTCTATTCGATTCCAATTGGAAGCGACGATCTTTCGAAGCAGATCCAGAGTTTCCGGAGCCAGTTAGCGACTCGCGACCTGGGATTTCGTTCCGGGGCCCGTCACCTTTATAGTTTGCTGCTAGGCCCGGCAGCCGTTGACTTAGCAGGTAAACGCAATCTTATTATTGTGCCGGACGGCGTGCTCTGGGAACTGCCTTTTCAAGCACTGATCAAGTCTGACGAACGCTACTTACTGGACTGGGCTGCCATCAGTTACGCACCGTCACTTAGTGCGTTCGAGGAAATGCTGAAAGCCAAAGGGCAACGGAGGTCGTCGTCAGCAAGCGTCGACCTGGTTGCCATGGGTAATTCAAATGAGGTGCAAGACATTGCCCAGGTTTATGGGAACAACGTTCGGATTTACAAAGGACCAGAAGCTCGGGAGAGCCAATTCAAGGCGATCGGCGCCGACGCAAAAGTTGTGCATCTTGCGGCACACGCAATCGCGGACAATACGAGTCCGCTCTACTCGTATCTGTTGATGGCGAAAGAGGATCCTGCCAGTGGTGATGACGGTTTGCTGGAAGCCTGGGAGTTACAACGGATGAACTTACGGGCGGAACTGGTGGTGTTGTCGGCTTGCGAAACGGCGCGCGGGCGTGTGGCTAGAGGCGAGGGAATCATCGGGCTCAGTTGGAGTTTGTTACTGTCGGGCGTACCGACAACCGTTCTGAGTCAATGGAAGGTGGAATCGGACAGCACCAGCAAACTTATGGTGGCGTTTCACAGGTATCGAAAGTCTGGATTGAAAGATCCTGAGGCTCTGCGGCGAGCGGCGCTCGATCTTAAACGCAACTCAACCTACGCTCATCCGTTCTACTGGGCTCCATTTATTGTGATCGGTGCAGGCGGGTAGGGGCGTCGAGTGCGTTCAACAGCCCGGCTACCTGTTGAGAGTTCGGGTTCTCCGCTTGTAATTGGAGAAGCTCAGCGCGCGCTTTGTCCAACAATCCGAGGTTCGCGTAAACGATCCCAAGCGCGAGGTGGGAAGGCGCCGACTGCCTGGCCAAATTCGCGCGCAGCGCTCGTAATCTCGCCTCGTCTTCTGTGCTTAACACTCCGAAGCGAGCTTCCGGTGCAGGCGGGACCGGAACAGTGAACTCACTGCCGTTTTCTAGAACTTTCAGCTGCCAGGAATAGCGCTGACCTCGCTTTAGAGGTTTAGAGGGAGCCCAGAAGAACTGGTGAAGCGGCCCGCTCTGCGCGACTTCGCTGTAATGTTGATCGTACACGCTGACCGCGTACTCGGCAGCTCTGGAGCCTTTCCAACGGAAGCCGGGACGCTCCACTTCAACGATTACTGCCACAGGAGTGATCAGCGCAACTGCGTGTTTGGTATCCGCCTCGCCCATCAGAACTCCTGACGTCCCACTTAAGCCTCGGGCCGAAACCGAGTTGCCTAGTTTGTGTTGTGTAAGGGCCACTTCCACAGCGGCCCGCTCAGAAGGCGGAAGAAGCTCGAGCCCGTGCACGGTTCCGCCGGCGGAAATCGAGATTTCGTTACCACCGTCACGGATGAGACTGGCTGATGCGACCGGCGCTTGCGAGTTGCCCCCGGGTATGGAGGACTGCGGCGGTGGCGAGATGGAGATCGTCTTCGACGGCTCTGAGGTTCTTAGAACAAGCAACACGGCTAAGGCGCACGCGGCCGATCCTGCCAAGGCGAGAGGTACCCTCCAGGCCATCACGGATCTCCATGCACGCGCGGGCAATGTCTCGCGTGAGGTCCGTCCTCTCGTTATGTCGTTCCTGAGTTGCTGCAGATCGCGCACCTCGCTTGCGCAAGAAGAGCACAAATCAACATGCGATTCAACTCGCGCCTTCGCTTCCCGGCTCAATCGGCCATCAACATGGGCCGCGGCCTCGTCGTACCCGAGATGATCCGAGCCGGGTGTCAAGGCTCTTCGAATCTCGTCCACGCCCGCTTCCAATTCATACCGGTCAGCGATCCGGGCCCGGCATGTTTGGCATGCGGCCAGATGATCCGAGAAGCTCAACAGGTCGACGGATGAGAGTGAGCCTGCCCGATACGAACGGATAGCTTGTTCTGTTAGATGATCAGTCAAAGCTCGTCTCGGTTTCTGGTCGGCATGCGCTGAAGCCGGCCATTAAAGCGCGCCAGTGGTAAATCCGGATGCCAAAACAGCGGCAACATTGGATTGTAATCATATAAACCTTTCCGTCAGGTACTTCTTCATTCGGCGTGCAAGGCGATGACGAGCTGAACTCCGGCGGTTTGCAACGTCTTGAATGCTGATGTCATGGTCTCGTGCGATGCGGGCATCATCGAGCGGTAGCTCCTTCCAGAGAGCGGCGAAAGTGAGCGCATCCAGCTCAAGTACAGCAGCGATCTGCGTCACGCTGGCAATGCCGAGCAGATCAAAAAGGTGGATTCGTCCGCCCGCAGAATCCTTCAAGTTCAGAAGTACCACTCGTCGCTGCAGAAGTGGCAGTGCAGAGATCTCCTGCCAAAGCCGCTGCATATATTGGCGATTGATCAGCTGCATCTCCGAGCTTGCATGGCGATCAGCTATCTGTTCCGAAAACTGCTGTCCATCCCTATTTTCCCGCTCTAGAGAATGGAAGTGTGCTTCCTTCTGACCTGTCCAGGCAGCCGCAACGTTGACGAGGGTCTGAAACTCGATAGGACCTCCCGCGGAGTTGAGCAGCAAAACGAGCAACTCAGGGATTTTGAGCTTAGCCGGGTCGCGTGTTTGGCGAAACTCCCGGCCCGCATCGGCGAGCGTTTCCAAATCAGCTACAGGCCTCGCCCCACAATCAGAAGCAAATCCGCAGACCTCGGTAGCTTCATCGATGTCCCAGATGGAAAATCTCGGATCGTGTGTTGCTACATACCGGAGCTTCATCGATAGACTGCGCCACATCGGCTTACGGCTGCGAAATGCCTCATTACAAGCGTTACGGGCGACCGTAGAGATATAGCCGAGAACATTACTGATCGCGTTATGATCTCCGCTCGATTTCAAACGTTCGAATTGAGATACCAGCTTGTAGTGAACAAGTTGACAGATATCCCCCGCATCGGCGTACGCCGCGGGCCCAAGCTTCAGGTGTACGATGCGGTGTACCAGCGGTTCGGCGTGGAGCTCAAAAAGCTCCTGAAGCCGATCTCGCGCCTTCTCCCGATCGGGTTCGCGGAACCAGTCGGACAGCAGCGTATCCGGCGAGCCGGGCAATTCTGCCGAAGTCTCCGCTGCTCGAGTCATCCCCGGTTGTAACACACGCGAGCGGCCCTGCGATTGGGCCAAAAGTTTCTTTTCAGCCCGTAGCAATATACCGTCACAGTCCGCGTCAACTCACAACGAATCTGAGGGAATGTGTGTTGCCCAGCCGGGCGTGATCAAAAGTTCCACAGATCACCGGAGGCTATATGTTCAAAAACTATTTGGCAATTGGTTTATTCCTGGCGGCAGCGAGTCTGTACGGCCAAACTTCTTCCACTCAGCAACAGGACTTGCAGCGGCAGCAACAGGTGCTCGAACAGTCGATCAAAGATCAGCAAACAGTCCTGCAGCGATTGAAAGACAGCCAACCCAGCGGAACGTTCCCTGGCAATGCAGTAACAAGCACATCCTCTTCAGAAGGGAAAAACAAATCCTGAGGAGAAGATTATGAGTATTGTTCTACCGCATGCAGGGAAACAAGCATGCTCACAAAAGCGAACGAAAGCAATAGCGGGGCAGTTAGGCGTCCTTGGCATTCTTTTGATTACACCTCTCATCGCCCGAGGCGGAGTGAGCCAAACTGGTCGACCGGTCACATTGGATGATGGCTACGGAGCCGCTATCGTGCTAACAGGTGACTTTAACGGTGATCAGAAAGATGACGTGCTCAGTTATTACGTTGACAGTAAAGATTGGGTGCTGCACACATACAGCGGTAACCGACTGCAACGGATTACGGTAGGCAACACAAGCGCTTTCGGAAATCTAAATGACGGACGGCCTGTCTGGTCTGGAGACTTCAACGGAGACGGCCGCGCAGATGTGTTGTTCTACAGCCCAGGCGACTTCAACTGGTGGCTGGGAACGCTGCAAGGGAGTGAATTGGTGTGGTCTCTCGTCGACAGTAGTAGCGGCTTCGGGAACGTGTGGGATGGGCGTCCTTTCTAGACGGGCAAGTTTTCCGGGGTAAACGCGACGCAGATTCTTTTTTACTATCCTGGCGATTCCAATTGGTGGGTGGAAAGCTGGAACGGGCACAGTTTCCAATGGAGTCTCGCGGGCAATACGAGGGGCTTCGGAAACCTCACAACCGGCCAGCGCTTCTTTGTAGACGATTTCAATGGCGATGATCAGACCGAGGTGATGTTCTACTCGCCGGGAGATCATAACTGGTGGCTCGGTTCCTTCTCCGGTACGCAACTGATATGGAGACTGGATGGCAACACCGCCGGTTTTGGGAACCTCGCTGACGGGCGCCCGATGTGGTCCGGCGATTTTCTTGGAAAGCGCAGGGCAGGGATGCTGTTTTACTATCCGGGCGATCACAACTGGTGGGTTGGCTACTCGAATGGGAGCAGTCTGCAATGGTCACTGGTCGGTAATACGGCTGGTTTCGGGAATGTAGCCGACGGGCGGCCGATTTACACTGGCATGTTTTCGACTTTGGCTCAGGATGATATCGGGTTTTTCTCACCCGGCGATAACAATTGGTGGTGGGGATCGATGGCGAGCGGCCAATTGCAGTGGGAACTGGCAGGGAATACAAGCGGCTTTGGATCGGGGTTTCCCGCGAAGGTCCATTCCAATACGCTTACGGGAAATATCTCGAGCACTTTAACTCAACTTCTTTATTTCTCGACTTTTGACAAGCACGTCTGGTTGGGATCTGTCACAGATCAGAAGCTGGTCTGGGCACTCGTTGACGAGCCAACACCCCTTGCTCCCACCAATCTCCGTATAACGTCGGCAACTCCGGTCCAGGTAAGTTTAGATTGGAATAACCAGAATAATGCGGGGGATGTAACCATATCGACGAAGGTTGAGCGCAAGCTGCAAGGAGGCGCTTACGCAGAAATCTATTCTCTGCCGAGCAATGCTACTCAGGTAACGGACAGTGATACAGCCCGGAAACGTATATTACTACCGCATTCGCACAGCATCCGTTTTCGATAGCAGCGCATATACAAACGAAGTGAATGCAAGCACACAGATCAGTTCGCCGAGCGGATTATCGGCATCAGAGTACAGTCCGACACAAGCTTCACTGCATTGGGCAAACTCAAATGCGGCGAGCCCGGTGAGTATTACGCTGGAGAGGAAGACTGGAGCGGGCGGTGTGTACGCAGCTATTCAAAATCTTCTCGGTAACTCCCAAAGCACGATGGATTCCGGCTTGGCGACTGGAACGACTTATTTTTACCGCGTGCGGGCCGGAATCGGTTCTTCGTATTACACGAACTACTCGAACGAGGCAAGTGTAACACTCGCGTCTCTATCTTCACTGCCTCTATCGATAGCTTCTTTCCAGGTAAATCCCTCTTCGCTTCAGGCGTGTAGCGGAGGTTCTCTGGCAGTCTCGTGGCGGGTTGAAAATGCGGCAAGCGTTACGGTGACGCCACCTGCAGGAAACCAAATGCTAAAGAGCAACTCGCAATCCCTTTCGGACTGGAGTGATTCTGTTAGTATCCCGGCGCCGACAGATCCGGGGACCACTCAGGTTAGACTCACTGCGACCAGCGGCTCCAGGCAAACTAGCGCTTCCGCTAATGTGACGGTTGCAGCAAATCTTTCAGTTGCCCGGAAAGTGATCATCCAAAATGCCTGGACGAATAACGTAACGGTAGTGCTCAGCACAGGCCAGAGCTTCAACGTCTCCCCCGGAGGCACGGTCACCTTGCCTCTCCCTGCTGCAAACTGTACACCGGTCAGTGTCAGTATGTACGATCCAGCAAGTTCGGACGAGCCAATCTGGCAGTGGACGTTTATCTATGACCAGAAGGGAGTGCAGCAATATTGTGCAGCGCCGGGCGGCTGCCAATACTCGCAGTGACCTTGTAAACGGTTCACCAGTTCGCGGAGGCCGGATTCCTTTGTCTGGTCTCCCCGCGTGCGGCCTACATGTGGGTTGAGTCTGGACTGTTTCCCCCTCCGTTTCGGATGGATTCTTTCAAGTCGAGTTCGACAGCACTGACGGAGGCAGCCGGAAAGCGCCAGGTAGACGAGAGCTGTTTCTCCACGGGCCGGAACGCATCTGGCTGATCCTGGTTTACATACGTCCTTAAACTTGGCGGCGCAATTTCGAACACTCTCCCGCCTGTAATCTCGCGACCTGTGATTTCGAATGCGGCTTCGACGGAGTTACTGGAATCGAGATTGAGGACATGCAGATAGATTCGGTTGTTGGTACGAGAAGCGGCGATATCCAAATTGGAAGGACCCGCAGTTACAGCTACACCTCGGTCGCCGTTACAGCGTTTAAAGAGCCGCATGATGGAGGCGACTGGCAGGAGAAACGTCCTGCCTTGGGGAACGGGTGTATGTACGGCCATCACGGTCCAGCGCGTGCCGTTGAAATCAGCGGCGGTAGCAACTCGCACTCGAGCCCCGTGCCGCTGATAGATATTCAGAGAGCGCGCATGATAGACGGCGGACACCCACTCATAAAGAATCGGGTTAGTGTTATGCGGCTTGAGGCTAAGATGACCCTCTGTGATCGCAATGCCCGCCGCAGACTTCTCGGCAGCAATCGCTCCCTCCAGTTCTGATACGCGTGTTTCGACGTTGTTTGAAAGCTCCAGAAGTTCCTGCCAAGCCGCATGCGGGTCGGCCTGGTAGCGTAGTCCCGCCAGAATCGTATCCGGTCGTTTTGGACTTTGGCCCATCATGTGAATAGCAACTAGATTGATGGATTCGCCTGCTTGACGAAGCAGGTCTCCCGCCCACAGTTGGCTGCTGCCTCTGCCCTTGTCTCCCCAGCCGATCAACTGCAGGTTGGGATCACGCTTGCGCATTGCTTTGGCAAACTCGATTGTTTTCGCAATCGCCTCTTGCTTAGGAAACGCTGCGCTAACGTAGGAGGTTTCATTTCCTATCTGCCAAAGTTTGATGTTGTACGGATCCGGATGGCCGTTTGCCTTCCGTTCCTGATGGTCAGGATCATTGGCGTAACTTACCCAATCGGCTGCTTCTTCTGCTGATCCTGTTCGATCGCCTTCAGGAGTTCGTTTCAGAGCTGCGATGCCCTCGCCCTCGAAATTTACGCAATAGAATGGATCGGCGCCCACCCGCCTGCAAAAGGACACGAACTCATCAGTGCCGACCCGGTTTGTTTCCTTTCCGCCCCAATCGTAATTGCGCATCCATGGACGCTTTTGCACGGGACCGATACCTTCGCGCCATTTGTAGTATCGGCTGAAATTACCTCCGAACCGAACCAGGCCGGGAGACAGGTCACGTACTGCATCGATGAAATCTTTTCGCCAATCGTCGATTGTGTAATCCCACGCGGCTTCTACCGAGCTGTCAGTGGTACCAAGCGGCTCCATAAATTGCATATACAGGTGAGGAGAGATTGGGAAAAGTGGCTGCGGATCAATAACTATCGTGCCGCTTGAGCGAATCTCAGTGGCAGGCTGTAGAACCGCGCTCGCAGAAGCTGTACCAACTTCTTGTAACCATCGCCGCCTGCTTTTCATTCAAGTTTTACCGGGATGCGATCGCGATGCTAGAACTCCAGGCGAGCTCCAAGCTGAAACTGACGTGGACTCAAGGTTGAAGTGGATTGCCCGAATGTTGCTGAAGACAGATCCAGCGAAGGGGCGTTCAGGTTTACATGGTTGATCGCGTTGTAGGCTTCCGCACGTACGCCCAGCCTGAAGCGCTCTGTCAGGAGGAATTGCTTACCTAGAGAAAGATCAATTTCTTCGTATCCTGGACCAGTAAACACGTTCCGCCCCAGGTTTCCATCGGTCCCTTTGGCGGGAATCGGGAAGGCCGAAGCAGGGAAGATGCCCGTCAGAAATTGCGCTCGAGTGAAACCGCTGCGCGGGATACTTGCCGCCGGTGCATTCGGACGGTCACTCGCGGTCCCGTCCGCATTGTAGTCGCCTGCCGGATAGGCGGAATTGATCACTGAGAGGGGAAAACCGCTTTGAAAGACTGCCAAACCAGAGAATTCCCAACCGCCGAACGCTTGTCCCAGAAAGCCCTGCCGCGAACGTAGGAACGGAAGTTGCCACACCGCATTGATGGAGAGCCGGTTGCGTACGTCGAATCCGGCCAAAGCACGATCAAGATTTCGGTTCGACGCGTCCTGGTAAATAGCAACATTTGTAAGTGTATCCGTGATGTCGATTGCCTTGCTGTATGTGTAGGCTCCCTGTAAGGTGAGGCCCTGCGCAAATCGGCGCCTGACGCGGAGCAAAGCTCCTTGATAAATGGAAGTGTCTCCGGACGAGATCAAATACATGTTCGAAAAATAAGGATTAAAACCGTGGAACGTGCCGTTTGTGAGCAAGTCGCCACGGAACCGATTTACATCAGAGCTGTCGTACAGATGCCGGCCGCCGGAGGCCTGATAATCAGCCTCCACCATGATGCCGGCAATCAAATCGTGCTGTACGCCAAAGAACCAATTCTCCGTATATGCCTGCTTCAGGTTTGGATCGACCGCGTACACAGCAACACGCGCATTCTTTAATCCGTTTGCACTGTTCAGACCTAGCTGCAAGGCTGGATCAATCGGAAATCCAAGGTAGGGCGCAGTCGAGTTTCCGAGCGAATAGGTGAAAGAGGTTCCGTATTGCTGGCCGAGCGTAGCGGTTGCTCTAAGCGGCGGATCGCCCCGGAAATTTAAGAGCGGGGTCATGAATAAACGGTCATAAGCAATTCCAAAACCGCCACGGATGGAGGTCTTGCCACTCCCGGTCGGGTCCCAGGCGAATCCAAACCGCGGTGCGAGGTTTCCCGGCCCGGTTGGGAAGAAATGATTGACGGTCTGCATAGTGCCGTTGGCCAGTCGTGAATTGAAATCTGTTCCGGACCCAAATACAAAGTTCCGCAACAGCCCGTTTATTTCCGTGGGCGACTCGTAATTTTCATATCGCAATCCGACGTTAATGGTCAGCTTGCGTGTAACCTTCCAATCGTCATTCACGAATAGGGCCCACTCCCAATCACGCAGTCCCACTTCATTCACGGCGGGCAGACCAGTCTGTGGATTCACCAGCCGAGTCTCTTGATACGGGCTGTCCGCGGCGAACGTAAGCAAACTTGTGAACGAGTAAGTTGGAATGAAGTTGCTAGTGTTTATCGAATTACCGCGCATGCGTCGCAGTTCACCGCCGATCTTAATGGTGTGCGAGCCTCGAACCCAAGAGTAAATATCTTTTGAATTAATGCCGGTTTGGAAGTAGCCGCTCGGGTATCCGTTGGTTCCAAACCCGGTGATACTCGGAACGCTAATCGCCGGGGTCGAGAGCAGGTTGGGCGTGAAATCGTTGAACCCGACTACGCGCAGGACATTTACGTGGAACTCGTTCAATTTATTCGGGCTGAAGATGTGGACTTCGTTCAGGCTGGCATAGGTTCCGTATTCGTGACCGGGGCTATTGAACTCAGACCGGATTCCCCCGTTTAACGTCTTGGCCCACGTTCTGTAGAAGTCGCCGAAAAGCTTGTCCTTTCCAGGTCGCAACTCGTGATCGATACGCCCGCTGAACTGATTTCCGTTTCTGTATGCCTGAGGCGCAAAGGCGACACTTCCGATCGCCGGGATGCCTGAGGGAACAGCGATTCCTCCTGAAACGGCTGCCAAGTTCTTGAAGTTGTAGGTTGGGTAAACGACAGGAGCTTCTGATGAAAATAGCTTTGCCGCGATGGAATTCGGCCGCGTCTGTTCGACGAAGTTCGCGAATTGTGAAGTTTCGACCGTATAGATCTGATCGCGAGCTCCACCTTGACGCAATCCGTCAAATGAGGTGAAAAAGAAGGTGCGGTTTCGAATAATGGGGCCGCCGACGTAGTACCCAAATTCATTGCGGCGAAAAACGGGGACTTTGGTTTCGAACTCATTCCGATCAGCGAGAGTATCGTTTTGGAAGTACTCGGATGCCCCCCCGTGAAAGGCATTCGTTCCCGATTTCGTGATCATTTCGACCTGTCCGCCGCTACTGCGTCCGTTTACAGCAGAAACGTTATTCGCGATGACGCGGACTTCGGCAATTGAGTCCGGAGTAGGAGTGAGATTGGCAACGCCTCCGCGGGCGAGAGAGTTGACACTCATATCATCGATTAGGTAGCTATTTGACTCGACTCTTTGCCCAGACGCATACATCTCCGGCTGATTTTCCGCGGCAAATGAATCGTTGTTCGTCCCTCCGCCGCCGGCTCCGAAAGTCGATGCAAGACCGCGACCAGTTATCCCCGGCTCAATGGCGAGCACATTGTAAATGTTGCGCCCATTTAGAGGAAGTTGGCCGATATCATGCGATGTGAGGTTGCCCGAGACCCGGCCCTCCTCTGTCTCAACCTGCGGAACCTGCGCTTCGACTGTTACCTTCTCGTTCACCGAACCGAGTTCTAGTGTAACGTTCACCCGCACAATTTCCGTACCTGACAGCAACACGCCTTTCTGCACAGAAGACCTGAATCCGCTATGATCTGCGGTCACATCGAAAGTGCCCGGACTCAAATCGACTATCCGGTAGAAGCCATCACGGGTGGTGACCGCCTCACGTGTGACGCCGGTAGCCTCATTGGTCACGCGAATCGTGGCATCGGGCACCACGGCGCCAGAGCGATCGGTAACGATGCCCTGAATCGAGCTGCTGTATTGCGCAAGCAGTAACAGCGGCGCGGCAACTAAAACAGAGAAGCAGACAAGCTGATGCAGGCGCATACGGGGCTCCCTCTATGAGGCTGTGATTCCTCTTTATGGCCCGGATAGCCGTCGGCTGTCAAGTAAAATCCTCGATAAGAAAGACTCTGTTTCACGATGTGAGATATCGAAGAGTGGAGATGGTGCACGCGGGCCAGAAATCCACGGCCCGGCGAAGGTGGGGTTCACATTGTGAAAATGCGATTTCACGAATCTTGACAGAGTGCTGCCGGTTGTGGTCTAACTGGACTCGCGATTGGTTCATTGAAGGAATCCATGAAACGACGTCACTTCCTCGTCTCTCTGGCCGCTATGCCCGTCCTGGGCAGATCGAAGCCTGCCGCTAAGATTACCCGCATCAGGTTGTCCCAGCTGCAGGGACATTTCCACAAATTCGTAGCGATGAACGCCTACGATAAGGCGCCCAAAGGTCGAACCTACGAGCATACTCTTATTCGCCTGGAGACCGATCAAGGTGTCGAGGGCATTGGTGCAGGCACGTACGCCAACCCTGATCCCGCTTATGTGGAGTCACTGAAGACGCTGATCGGTGTCAATCCTTTCGATCTATACCAAATGGAGGGCGGACGTGTTGTGGGGCGAGCGGAAGGCTATGCGCCGCTGCTACAGAAGAACCGTCATCTGGACGGGCCCCTCTTTGATGTGATCGGTAAGCTGACGAATCGTCCCGTGTGGCAACTGATCGGAGACTCGGTGCGGGATCGTGTGCCGGTCTATGACAGCACAATTTACTTTAGCGATATCTGGTTTAAAGACCGGGGTATTTCCGCCGTAACCGACGAATCACGGGAGGCCGTTGCCTCCGGATTTAACGCCATCAAAATTAAGCTGGGCCGCGGTGACAAGTGGATGGAGCGAAAAGCAGGGAACGAGCGAGACATCGCGATTGTTCATGCTGTGCGAGAGGCGATCGGTCCCAACGTCCGGTTCATGGCGGATCCGAATTATGGTTACCGGAACCACTTCGACGATGCTTGGCAACTGATCAGCGAGACCCGGGCGGACAATCTCTATTGGATGGAGGAGATCATACCGGAGACCACGGACGATTACGCTCGCCTGCGAGACAAAATGGCTGGCGCCGGCATCAAGACGCTTCTTGCGCTGGGCGAGCACATGCGGGATATACACGGATTTGAGCCGTACCTGAAACCAAAGAGATTGATTGACGTTTTGCAGATGGACATTCGGCAAGGCGGTTTCCTGGACAACCTCGCAGTCGCTCGAATGGCCGCACAATTCGGCGCGGTTGCGGTCCAGCATAATTGGGCATCTCAGATCGGGAACATCATGGCTCTCCATCTGTCGAAAGCAACGCCTAACGTACCGATGGCTGAGACGGATCGATCGAAGAGCGACGTCCTGATCGCCGACGGGTACCGGTTTGAGAATAGCTCCGTCACTCTCCCCGAAAAACCTGGTTTCGCAATCGGCATCGACGAACAGGTCTACGCGCATATGTGTAAGCCCAGCGAAATTGTGATTGCTTGATATGAATACGCGATTCTACGCGCCCGCCCGGCAAATTGATCGGATGTGTACGGCGGAACTGCGGGACCAGTTCCTTCTCGAGCACCTATTCGAGCCGGGCGAAATGCGTCTCGCTTATCTCGCTTTCGACCGCTTAATGATCGGGGGACTCGCGCCCCGCCCTGCAATCACCGTTTTAGCTTCTGATGACACGCAAAGGAGTTTTTTCAACCCGCGGCGCGAATCAGGTCTCATCAATATCGGGCAGACAGGTTTAGTTACAGTGGACGGAGCTGATTTCGAGGTCGGCCATCTGGAGTGCTTGTATGTAGGAAGCGACGCACGCGAGATCTCGGTTCGAAGCATCGGCTCCGGCATTTCGGATTTTTATGTCCTGAGTTGTCCTGCGCACAAAAGATTTCCGACTCGCCTGGCCAGGCGCTGCGAGGCTCTGGTGTCAGAAGTTGGCGATTCATCTTGCGGATCAAAGCGGACAGTCACGAGGTACATACACGAAGGGGGACTCAAAAGCTGCCAGCTGGTGATGGGTTTCACTGAGCTCGAGCAAGGAAGTGTTTGGAATACATGGCCTCCCCACACCCACCTGCGCCGATCAGAGGTTTACCTTTATTTCGATCTGACTGCAGAGCCTTTGTTTCACATGATTGGTGAAGCGGACTCTACCCGTCACCTCGTAGTTCGCAATCGCCAGGCTGTCCTGTCGCCGCCGTGGTCGATCCACACCGGTGTGGGTACGGGGCAATATCGATTCATCTGGGGCATGGCGGGAGAGAATCAGACATTCGAAGATGTGGACCCGGTTAAGCTTGATGCGCTCAAATAACATGTCTACACGCGTGATCCGCCAATGCCTTTTTCTGATTAGCATTTCTGCCCTAAACGCCACTTCACAAACCGTCGCACTAGACGGATTTCACAATAACGAAACGAGCATGCCCGACCACTACAGGTGGGAAGGCCTCAGGCCAGGAGGGTTCTCGGAATGCGGCAAACTCATCGCATCTGCCGGCGGCAAACTTACCACCATTCGCCAGCGAATTACAGGATCGTCACTGCGAAATGTCCAAGCCCTGATCATTGTAGATCCCGATACACCAGCTGAATCCGCGGATCCGAAATACATCGAACAATCGGAAATAGATGCAATTGATCACTGGGTTGAGAACGGCGGTAAGCTGCTTCTATTTGGCAATGACAAAGGCAATGCCGAGTTCGAACACTTGAATAATCTCGCCGGACGATTTGGGATCCGATTTCGGGAAGAGACGTATCCGGTGACCAAAGGGAAAGCGATCTTGATTGCGAAAGGCTCCGGTACTATATTCGGTCCCGAGTCGACTGTGTACTTAGTAGAAGTTGCTCCCCTAGCCGTCAAACCGGACGTGCACGTCCTGCTCGAAGATCACGGGACGCCCATAATGGCGCTTGCGGTGAAGGGAAAAGGAAAGGTCTTTGCTGTCGGCGACCCGTGGCTTTATAACGAATACATCGATCGTTTCGATAATCGAAAGGTTGCCTTAAATCTGTTTAGAATGATGCTCACACCTGAATGATTACCTAGATCAAGCTGTAAGTTATGGCGATCGGCTAGCCCTTTAAGATCTTATGGCTGCCTCGATTTGCGCGCAGCTCTCTTTCAACTTGGGCAGGAGAGATCGCACTTTTTTCAGATCCATTCGGAATACCGGCCCCGAAATGCTCAGAGCTGCCAACATGTCTCCCTTACCCGGAATCTGCATGGCGACGCAGCGACCCTCAATCTCATTCTCTTGGTTGTCGATTGCGTACTTCACTCTGCGAATTCGGTGAATTTCGGTCAGCATTGCCGTTTGACTTGTGATGCTATTCTGCGTGAGTCGCGGAAGACCCTTGAGCTGAACGATCCGGCGGATAGCATCATCGCTAAGACAGGAGAGCAGCATTTTGCCGAGCGCCGTTGTGTGCACACACCGCCGGTTTCCGACCTTCGACGCCATCCGAATCGATTGCGGGCTTTCCACTGTGGCGATCACTACGACTTCTCCTCCATCCAGCGAGCCGAGATTGACCGTTTCGCGGCAGGCGTTCGCGAGTTGTTGAAGCACGGGTGGCGCTACTTGCAGAAGCCTCTGAGCCCATGAAACATCGGTTTGCAATGAGAACAGCTTCTCCGATATGCGATAACTCCCGTTTGAGCGCCTGTCCAGATAGCCACGGATTTCAAGCGTCGCCAGGATGCGGTAAACCGTGGGTTTCGGCATTGCAACCGACCGGGCGATATCGGCCAATCCCATTCCGGCTGATTCTTGCTTGATCGTCTCCAGAATGTCCAGTGTTTTGTGCAACACGAGCACCTGTTTGGGAGCGGTCGCCTTTATCCTCATTTCACATAGTAAAACAGACTAAGTCTCAAGTGAGAGCCGGATGTTGCGGATCCTCGCAAGGTAATCACGATCGAAGCGCAGCGCTAAACCTTCACACCGATTTTCTCCTCCAGGTACCGCTTGCTGATGCTAGCTGATTCCTTTGGGGTGGTCGATTCGTCGGGTACGCGGTCCAGTTCCACAACGGCCCAACCGTGATACTTGACTTCGTCCAGCGCGGCGAAAACTGCGGGCAGGTTCACTCTACCCCGGCCCAGTTCGACAAATTTGAAGGGATATCTCGCGCCTGCTGTCTGCAAGCGAACATCAACGACATCCTTCAGGTGAAGGAAGAGTAGTCTTTCGTGATATTCCTCGATCGCCTTAGCTGGATCGCCGCCGCCGGCGACGAAATGCGCAGTGTCCAGTTCGAGCTTTACGTATTTCGGGTCGGACGACTCAAGCACCAGGTTCAGATTCTGCGGGTGCTCACTGATCGTATTCAGATGATTGTGATAGCCGAGCGGAATGCCCAAGTCCGCTGTGCGCCTTCCAGTTTCCGTCAGCAATTTGCCCAATCGCCTACATTCCTCCGGCGTAACGCTGCGTGGATACGGCTTTAACTGGTCGAGAACCTGGAGGTAGAGACCACCGGCATCCCTAACAAATTTGGCGTGCGCGGTGTGTTCGGCAATCTGGTCGGCTTGCATTGCCGGGTCGATCAGCACCTCGCCGCTGGAGAGAGCAACGAAAGTAAGCTTGTGCTGCTGCAGCAAATCACGGAGTTGAGCCGGTTAGAATTCTGTAAGTCCATCGCTGCCCGGAATTGAATGCCCTCATACCCCACGTCATGGCTGTGTAGCCGAAGTGAATCCCTGCCTGGCCTGAAGAAGGGAATGCTTTCCGCGCTGCCGCTTCCGAAACAAAGGCGGCGCTCAACCCGCTATGAATCGACGACGGGAACTTTGTAACTTCATCAAGTCTCCTCCAGCTTTCCTTCACTACGAGAACATGATCCCACCATGAGATAAGATTTGGCTACGCAAACATTTCGAGATTGACACGGCATCTCTTCTAGCAGATACATTCAGCCTGGAGCCCGATCTGACGTCCTTACGGCATTACCAAGTCGATAACGCCATCGCAGCGTTCTTAAAAAACCGAGCGAGCAATCATTTGTTCCCTTATCCGCTCTTTGTACGCGCCGCTTTGCCGGTACTTCATGCTGCGCGGGTTGGATGCACTGACCGCAGAGGAATTAGTCCATGACGTACTCCTCACTGTTTATCGCAAACCAAATGAGCTACGCGATCAGCTATGTTTTACAGGGTGGCTCTATCAGTTTGCGCGGAACCGATTTCTGCAGTACTCCTGGAAACGGCAAACTACGCGAGATTTGCCTGATGCGGTATTTGGATGACCCGGAATATCGATCAATTGCACAGGCTCTTCGGATTCCTATGGGAACCGTTTTCTCCCCGAAATCGTTTGGTTTGATTACTTAAATTGTGGGCTGTTGAGACGCGAGCGGCAAGACGTAGATGCGCACCTGGAGGTCTGCGACGAGTTTCGTTGTGAACTCGATGTGTTTCGAGAGGTGGATCAGCGCCTGCGTGTTGAATGCGGTTTGGTCCGCGAGTCACTCCCGATTGGAGAGACACAGAGGGCTGCGGCGCAGAAACGGCTTTTCACAGCTCTTGAAGGCGACCGCGATCAATCGAGCACGAGAGCCTTGAGGGATCGGATTTGGCGGTGATGGGTGCTCGGGTTGATGTGCGGACCGGATACGGCATCGCGCCTGATTCAGGCAGCCGAATCGTATACAAATGGGGCGAGTTCGATTTCTCAGGACCGGCAACGGTGGCGTG
Source organism: uncultured Acidobacteriaceae bacterium (assembly GCA_963771495.1). Classification (GTDB taxonomy): domain Bacteria; phylum Acidobacteriota; class Terriglobia; order Bryobacterales; family Bryobacteraceae; genus Bog-105. Next base: position 461,937 of record CAVYTR010000001.1, read on the forward strand.
TTTCTCTGCTACGCCTTTCGCTACTCACCACAGAGATTTGTGGGTCCTCAGCAGGCGAACTGATTCGGGTGGTTGGAGAATGAGGGCTCTGCTAGGCTTCAGCCCGAGCATCGTCTTGACTTCGGAGGCGTGACGCTGACAGCGTTCTTAGTGGCGCAAAGCGAGATTTTGAGGGGTGGAGTGTCGCTCGGATTTCCCGTGGATTCGCTCATCGTCAGACGTGTTGCGCCGTCGCGTACCTGGTTGTGCTGGCTTTTTGCCATAGCACCGCCTCAGTCTATCCACGAAATTCGCCATTCGCCTGGCTTGGCTAGCGATGCTTGCCAACTGTTTGCTTTCGGCATTGCGACACCTGATCATGACTCCTTTGCTGGAGCCGCTGATCGGGTCTGCGAACAGGGTTTTTTGCTTTCGCAAATGTTTCAGTGCCGGCATTGGCGTTCGTGCTTTTCGGTAGCCTGTGCTTCTGGTGGGGCATTTACCACTTAGGACTCGGTTTTAGATTGCGTTGGCTCGACGGAGCCGCGATAGTAACGGCTGCCTCGCTTATTACCTGGGCCTTTCGCAACCATCTGAGCCACTCTGAAGAGCATGGACTAATTGCGATGCTGCAGATGCTGTGTCTCGGTCTGCTGATAGCGATCGGCGGAGTTGGACTGATACTACACGGCCTTACAATGCAGATGGGTGGCGGACGCTTGGCCATTGTGATGCGTTGTATTGCTCTCTACGCCTTAACACGTTCCTTGCTCACTCTGTCGCAAGGAGTTCGGGACAGCTTTTCAGTCGTGTGTTGGCTCTGCTTTTATTCCGTACCCTGGATTTTTGCGTTCGGCGCGGCTCACGCTGCGTGGTTGACAGACACAGTAAGGCAGAGTATTCGCAAACAGGCGGACCTCGACTGGGATATGCCTGATCTGTGCATTGAAAACATCTCATTTCCCGATAAAAGGACAACATGAAGCTGATTCTCGCTTGTTTTTCGATTGCAGTGGCTGGACTAAATGGCCAAGAAGTAGCAAGGCCAAGGATCGTGGGCGTCCCGCATGTAGCGTTCCGAGTTCACGATATAGAGGCTTCGCGGCATTTCTACAAGGACTTTCTCGGTTATGCCGAGCCGTTCTCGATCATCACGGATGGCAAGCTCATCATGACTTTTATAAAGATCAACGATCGGCAATATATAGAACTCTCGCCTGAGACGGGCCCCGACCAATCCCGCTTCCTCCACCTGGCGCTCGAAACCGACAACGCGGAAGGGCTGCGTGAGTACGTAAAGTCGAAGGGATACAAAGTACCCGATAAACCCGCATCGAAGGGGCGTATTCGGAATACCGCAACTGGACTCGACGATCCGGACGGCAATCACATCGACGTCACTCAGTACGAGCCCGGCAGCGAAACGATCAAGAATGTCGGTAAAGACATGCCCGATACGCGGATATCGACCAAGCTGCTGCACGTGGGATTCTACGTCTCGAAGCCGGAAACCGCCAAGTATTACATCGATGTCCTCGGATTTCGCGAGTTTTGGCGAGGTACGGCCGACGGGAAGAAAGCAAGCTACTCGAATCTCTTCGTTCCGGAAGGGACCGAGTATGTCGAATTCCTATTTGCGCCGCCAACGCCTCAGACGCGAGGCACGACGTATCATGTTGCGCTGGAGGTGCCGGATATGGATAAAGCCATCGCAAAGCTCAATGCGAATACGGCCCGCAAGGATTACAAACGCCCGATTGAGGTGAAAACGGGAAAGAATCACAAACGGCAATGCAACTTATTCGATCCGGACGGCACTCGCGTGGAACTGATGGAAGATCACACGGTGGATGGACTACCCTCTCCGATGACCACGTTACCAATGTTTCCGAACTGAATAGCACAGATTTCATCCAGTCTCAAACAAATGAGAGTGTCGCACACATCTTAAGCAAACAGGGTTAGTTTTAGGCTTAGTTGGCCAGGAGGTTAAAGATGAATCCGCATGGCGGCTTTCTTATGCGTTTTCTCTCTGTGTGAGTGCAATCCTGATGTTCGTTTTGCTCCAATCGCCTCCGTGCAGCGGGCAGTTGTTGCCGCGTACCATCGACGGCAACGTCACTGATGCGAGCCGAGCGGCTATAGCTGGAGCAGTGGTCACAGTCACAGAGGCAGCCACGATGTTCAGTCGGCAGACGGCAACAAACGCGTTGGGGAGTAGACGGTTCCAACGCTGCCGCCCGGCAGTTACACCGTGAGCGTGAAGGCGAATGGATTCGGCCTTTTCTCGAAACGGGAGTCGCCGTAAACCCGAATGAGATTACACGAGTAGATGTGTTGCTCGTGGTTGGCCAGATCAAGCAAGAAATGACGGTGTCTGCCCACGGCTGCCGCGTTACAAACCGATCGAGCGGATGTGCACACCGATCTAACTACGACCAGCCTGAACAACCTGCCCACTCCTTTGGGGAGAAGCTACCAACTACTCCTGCCGCAACGGTCCCTGGTGTTGCTACCCCGTCAAGCGGAGGTTAATTTGCCGCCAATCGCTTGCGTGCCGTATCGGTAGGCTACAACGGAACATCAGGCTGGGGAAACAGTACACGGATCTCGTGATCGCCTTAAACGAAAACTGGGGTCCAATCGGCGCCGGGACTGCGGGGGAGGTTCTGAATGTCTTCTATACCGTGCCCAATCTGGCTCTATTCGGGACGACTGTCGAATGGAGTGCTCGCTGACAGACCAAAATTCCGACTCTCTCCAGGCATCCCCGTCAAGGTGAATGCTGATTTCTTCATGGAAACGGCCAGCTGTTTGATCGTTGACGTGTGATTGAGACCCTCGACCTCATCTCGGGCGTTCTCGTTGCACGCATCGCATCCGCAGCTCGGGAAAGCCATCATGCACCAGCGCCCTAAACGGATCTGGAGCCCAGGAAAGCTGAAAAGGCAACTACTAAAGGCGCGGCCGTAGCTTTCTGAGGTAGTATTCTTATGCTCGGCCGCGCCAGTAAGTAACGCTGCTCTATCTAGCTCGCATCGAGTCCATACCCTTCTGTACGCTCGGTTTCAAACTCCCGCTCCAACTGCTCCAGCAATTTATCGGCAATTTCATGCAGCAGCGCGAATAGCTTCGGGTTTGTGACACGGGAATACTCCTCGGCAGGCAATGCGTCAGCGTCCCATCAATCTTCGCCCATAAACTTCTGTGTGTCGGTTGACTAGTTTAGTTAATTGGCTCTTTTCGGGCCATCGTCTGTACGAGTGTCAATTGCGACCCAGTTTGTCTCCCATGTCTTCCCGCCGTCGTCAGAGAATGACTGCTCGAACTTGCATGAAGTAGGAGTAATATTCGACCAGACATTTCGAACGAGAATGGAGCGGCTTTTGAACTGCTCGCGATCGAAAAACTCACCCCGCCCGTTCTTGAATTCCCCAATGGTGGGTTGGCTCAGGACACCATCGCGGCTACTTGCAGAGTTGAGGCTCCACTGATGAGATTCTGGATTATATAGCCGCAGAGAAAGTGCCTCGATGTGCCCGGCTGGGCCATCGACCTCAAGCTCGACAAGGTTGGCACGCCCACCCCAGATCTTGCGCACAACGGAGGTGCCCTGATATTCAACCCAGGTCGTTGACCCGGATAAGGGGTTGCGGAGACGCGATAAATGAGTTTTCCATTTACCGATTTCGAAATCGAAGTCGTGTTGCCCGTCTCGGATTGCTGTTACCTGTTGCGATTTGGTCTTCGGCGGGGACGTTTGCGCGAAGACGGGAATCTCTCGTTCAAAGAGAACGGATGCGGACAGGACGAAGATGAAGAGTATCGCCTTCTCAAGAAAAGTTGGCCGCCGCGGTTCACCTAAACCGGGCGCTGTTTTCCCAGACTTCATGCTATAGAACTCCATTAAAATCAGAAGATTTGGCCACGATTGAGCCTCGCCAGAGATTCTCGTTCCGTAGATGTATCGCGCTGTGTCCGCCCCTTCTTGTTACTAACTTCGTTGTTTTTTGACGAGACCAACGGCTTGCAGCTTCCGCAACTTGGAGCCTCCTCTAGGTTTGCCTCTGATCCCTCGCATTTCATGCGTCAGTAGGGCCGAAGCTGCCGCAACAAAGTCGACTGTATGCGGAAGTTCTTCATGAAGCACAAACTCTGCTTCACTCACCCATTCGGAGTGAAGTGCGAATCTTACAGGCGAGTCGAGCGATTCAAACAGTTGAATCTTGACACAACCCGATTCGGCTCTGGTTGGGCCGACGACTCGAAGCAACTGATCCCGGAGCTGTAATTCTTTGCCGGGAATCGGTTCGAAGTGGGCGATAAAGTGAAAGGACACGTGAGCTTCGTACTTGTAAGAGCCTAAGTTCACCGTCTCTCCGGAACAGGGATCGAGGCCTGCTGGGTAGAGACGATGTCGAGTGCTAGTTTGATATCCACTGTGTTCTTATCGGATCTTCGTTTGAACACCTGCGCGGCTAAGGTTAGCGCAACGTGCTCTATTTCACTGCGATGGCAATCGGTATTGCGCCGACAAATGTTCTGCCATCATCCAGAACACAGCCAGCCCATTTAAGGTGAGCAACAGTCTGGACGGCGAAAGAGAATCCCTCCCCTGCCAAAGAATTGTTTTCCATCCTGACTGACGTATGGAGGAAGAGATTGGTCGGATGCACAGAAAGAAACTTCTGGTCCGTCGAAAGGGTGAATTTGAATCTGCCCGCGAGCTGACGTAAACAGCGCCAAAATATGGGGGTTGTTCTTCAGCTCCAGCTTTACGTCTTGGCCGCACAGCAAGCCCGGTAGAGCACAAACGAGGCCGACGGTGTTCAGTCCAGTTCTCATAGAATGTTCCCGGTGGCGATCTCCGTAGTATCCGTTTGCCTCTTACGAACTCGGGCACTTCACGGCCGATGTTGAAGCAGCATGTCCATGCTGCGATGTGGAGGATTGTTGCCAACCGTGACTTCAGTGACTTCGTCCCACTCGTCTTTATTAGTCAGCCGCATGGTATTCACAACGTGCGCTGGGCCGGCCGTAAAGCTCCACATAAAGCCGTTACTGAGCGCCGAAAGCTCTGTGTCGAGGTAGTGGCCGTCATTGTAGGCGCGGAAGCGATACGTATGGGAGCTATCGTCGTACGCAATCGTGGCTAAGGCGCTGAACGGGACCTTACCATCGGCGCTGGTGCTTTTGCCCTCCATGAGTAAGACGAGGCCGTCAAGTTTATACTGGACATTTTCCGTTTGAGTGAGCTGAAGCGTTTCGCTGGGTCCACGAAGAATGCTGACAGGCCCCGACCAGTGACCGGTCAGAAACGAAAGCTTGCGCATTGCGTCGCGTTGGGCCTCGATGCTGTTCGAAACGGGGTGCTGCGCGGCAAGCGGGTGACTGAACAAAATCATGACTGCTGCTACGGGCACCCGCTTCCGCGGGTGACTATGCAGGCTCACGGTTGTCCTCCTCCCGGACCACCACGCGCCGAACAACCTTGGGCGAGCATCCCAAGAGCCGTTGCATGTGTTTAGCGAGATGGCTCTGGTGAGCAAAACCGGTCTCCTGAGCAACCTCGCTAATGGAAAGTCTGCCTTGCGCCAGCAAGGTTGTCGCGCGTTCCACCCGTCGCTGAATAACATATTGATGAACTGGTACTCCTGTCAACTGGCGGAATGTTGTTTTAAGATGCGATTCACTTACGCCTGCGGCTTGGGCTATCTCCTTCAGCGATAGGTCTTGTTGCAAGTTGTCTTCTATATAAGAGAGCGCCTGTCTGAATCTCTGCCCGCTCATGCGACTGATCGAAGCACTGGGCAGCGATGCAAAAGAACTGTGGCGCCGCACCAGAGCAGCGGCAAGCGCGGTCGAGAGGCTGTCGAGAAATATGCGACCAGTTGGATAGCCTCGCTCCATTTCAGCTTTCAGTGCCCAGCAAATGTGCTCGACTTGGGAATCGCGAACCTGGAACCGGTTGACGACCTCAAGCCGATTCCTATCTAGACCCAGTTCTTCCGCTGCGCTGGCGAGCACATCGGGACTGATACTCACAATCAGCGCGCTATCGGGTCCGTTTGGCTCCCATACGCATGCTGTGTCCGCGGGCACAATGTCGATGTCACCGTGCACAGCTAATCCGCAGTGCTTCTGCCCCGCACGTTGGCAGACCATATAGACGGAGTTTCCCAAATGGATCGCGATACGCGGTTTCGGCAACGCGGGCGTTTCGATACGGCCGGCGGGATCGGTCACGACGCGCACCGAGACCTTTTCGGCTTCGTGCTCGAACTGCGTGATGCTCTGAGCTGCGCTCATGCCCGACATTATCCTGCAAGCAAAGCTGTGTACGTGCAGCGAATCTTCTCAAGTGGCAATCAGCTGACTTATTTTGTTCGATCGTGCTCTTTCAGACCGGAATATGCGCGACTCCGCGGCTCGGATGGTGCCAAAATCGGGCACGCGAACGCGTTCAGAGGTCTCCGGTATATGAAGTATAAACACATTTTTAGATTCCTGAAGCTTCGATATTCGCCGTTACTCGGGGCATTGTTCGTTCTGAGCCTGCCGACTCTCGGCCAGCTCACCAGCGGCAATATTCAGGGAACGGTCTACGATCAGTCAGGCGCCATCGTGCCCGGTGCCACTGTGTTGGCCAGGAACATTGCCACCGGCGTTGAGAACCAGACCGTGTCCACCTCGACCGGTGAATATCGAATCCAGAACCTACTGGCCGGTAGATATTCGGTTGTGGTCAACGCGAGCGGCTTCGCCAGATCAGTCGTAAATGAAGTTGCGGTCGATATCAATCAAACAGTAACGGCAAACGTAACGGTACAAGTCAGCCAAGCTGCCACAACCGTTGAAGTGAGTACGTCGGGCGCCAATATCGATACCACAACTGCTCAGATTCAAACCACTTTCGAAGCGAAGCAGATGGCCGATCTGCCTTCGGCCAGCACGGGGTCGGGCGTAATCAACCTCTCGCTGTTGAGCGCTGGCGTTACGACTCCGGGTGGTACGGGATACGGCATGGGGCCGTCCGTCGGCGGCCAGCGGCCCACGAACAACAATTTTACAATCGAGGGCGTCGACAACAATAGCCTGGCAGTAACAGGCCCGGTGGTGACCATTCCAAACGATGCAGTAGCGGAATTCACGCTTCTCTCAAACCAGTTTTCTCCGGATTTTGGCCATTCTTCGGGCGGACAGTTCAATCTGGTCGTGAAGAGCGGAACAAACCAGTTTCACGGAGCGCTTTACGAGTACTTCCAGAATCGAAATCTCAATGCTGCCGATAATTTGAATTTTGTTGAGGGTAATCCTTTGCATCCCCGCTTCGATGACAATCGTTTCGGCGGCAACTTCGGTGGCCCGATCAAACGCAACAAGCTGTTCTTTTTTGTGGACTACGAATACAACCCGATCGGCCAAACCAGTTCTACTTATTACTACGCTCCAACGGCAGCCGGGTACAGCACGCTAGCCGCATTGCCTGGCATCAATCAGACCAACCTGGGACAGTATCGGAAGTACTTAGGTACGGCGGCTACGGCGGCCAATCCTTCCACGCTACCCAACGGCAGTCCAATCCTGGTGGCTCCCGGGCCCGGTAGCAACGAGAGTCTGAGTATCGGTGTGTTTGGCGTGGCAGGCGCACCTGGAGCGCTCAGTATCCCCGTGGGGCAAATCTCGTCGGCACTTCCGAACTTTACAAATAATGAACTAGGAGTAGGCTCGGTCGATTACACCATCTCCGATAAAGACTCGCTCCGAGGCCGATTCATTTTGAATCGGAGTGGAATCATCGATAACTCTGGGTTTCCATCCGCGTTCTTCGGGATCGAACCCTTGAACGCATATCTCGCGACGCTCTCGGAATATCACACCTTTTCGCCTACCCTGCTTAATGAATTCCGGCTCGGTTTCAATCGTTATTCTCTGAGGCTTCCCGTATTCGGAAATCAAACTTTTCCAGGTCTGGATCAGTTCCCCAACATAAATGTGTATGAGCTGAATGCCGCCTATGGACCGGACGCCAATGCCCCCCAATACACGATCCAGAATCTGTATCAGGCTACCGACAATCTGAGTTGGACGAAAGGGAGCCACAGTTTCAAATTTGGCTTCGATGGCTGGAGTTCAATTTCGCCCTCCAGCTTTACCCAACGAGAGCGCGGTGATTATGAATGGAGTTACCTCTCCGATTACTTATACGACTACAATCCCGACGGAATCGCGCAGCGCGGGCTGGGCAATGTGACTTACTATCAGAATCAGGCGTACGTCAGCTTTTACGGCAACGATAACTGGAAGATCACGCCTAACCTGACCGTCAATCTCGGATTGCGTTATGAGTATCTCTCTATTCCGCTAGGCCAGAATAGCCAGAATTTAAACGCTAGCGCCAGTGTGCCTGGCCTGATCGAATTTCACTCGCCGGTCGCACAGAAAAAGAACTTTATGCCTCGCATAGGGCTCGCATACTCACCCGGTACCAGTGGCAAGACTTCAATCCGTGCTGGTTTCGGCATCACCGATGACGTGCTCTACGACAATCTGGGATCAACCACCCTGCCTCCCCAGCTAAGCACCACGGTGGACATAACAGGTTTGAACCAAACCGGCTTTCTCGCGGGAGGAGGAATTCCCCGTAACACCTCCGTGTCGACCCCGGAGGGCGCGGCGGCTAGAGCCGCCACTTCGGGCTTTATTCCGGATCAGAAGCGACCCGTCGCCTACAACTGGAACTTCGGCATCCAGCACGTCTTTGCCGACAAGTATGTGTTCGAAAGCCGTTATGTCGGAACGCGAGGCCTGTTTCTTCCGATGCAGGTCCAATTGAACCGGCAGCCCACCGTGAGTTCGTCTAGCGCATTGCCGGTTTACTCCACGAGGCCGAGCCAGGCGACTCTGAACTCGCTCACCAGCACTCTGACAGGTCTCCAGACGGCTTATAACAATGCCGGGAAAAACGTACCTGCTTACGCGAATGCGGGCTTTGTGAATCCCATCACTGGTTTTATGCCGGTCGGGAACTCCACTTATCACGGATGGTCCAATCAGTTAACCCGGCGACTTGGGAACGGATTGCAGTTTCAAGGCTCTTACACCTGGAGCCATGCCATCGACGATTCCACTGATGCGCTCGACTCGACGGTGCTGGCGCCGCGCCGGCCGGAAGATTTTCAGAATCTTCGGATCGAGCGGGCTTCGTCCTTGCTAGATCACCGCGATCGCGTGGTGCTTTCGATGATTTACGACGTGCCTTACTTCAAGAACAAAAACTGGTTTATGAGAAATATCGTCGGCAACTGGGAAGTGGCGCCCGTCTACCAATACCAGACTGGGCAATGGGTTACCCCACAGAGCGCAGTCGATTCTAATCTGAACGGCGATAGCGCGCCGGACCGCGTCATGATAAACGCGAATGGTACGGGCAATGTTGGGACGGATGTAACGGCCCTAATGAACAGCTCGGGAGAGACCGTTGCTTACCTGGCCAATAATCCGAATGCGAAATTCGTGAACTCACCAAAGGGTACGCTGCCGAACTCGGGCCGGAGCCTTCTTACCATGAATCCGATTGACAATATCGACCTCACAGCTCTGAAACGGTTCAGCATTACGGAACGCTTCAATCTGGAATTCTCGGTTCGCGCTTCCAACATCTTGAATCATCCGCAGTATGTCGGGGGTAATATCAGCGACGTCCTTCCGGTGAATTACGGGGCAGGTACGATTGCAGGCGATCTGGCTCGCACTACGGCCGAGCCAAGCTCGATTAACTTCGCCCTGTGGAGCCAAGCTTTTTCGAGCAATCCTCGGTCGTTGCAATTGGCTCTGAAATTGGTGTTCTAAGTGATTTGCCGTAACGGTGCTCGCTGGAATGATCTTTGCAGCTCGCTTCGGTTTGTTGCTTTAAAGGGACAAAGGGTAGGAGAAAACGTGAAAACTCGAATAGTGGTTTTACTCGCTGCCATAAGCTTCCTGGCGGCCCTGCCGCTCTCTTTCCTGCGGGCACAAGACGAGCGAGGTCCGAGGCACTATCGCGTGATCGATCTCGGTACGCTTGGAGGAAGCACAAGCAGCGGCAATGCCATAACCAACACCGGTTCGGTCACTGGGAACTCGACCAGGGCAAACGGGATCCAGCTCGCGACATTGTGGGTCGATCGTTTGCAAATTCCACTCGGTACGCTCGGCGGTCCCGGCAGTGATGTAGCTTGGCCTGTGAAGAACAACTTCGGCTTGATCTCAGGCATTACTGAAAATGGCAAGCACGACCCCTTGGATGAGACGTTTTCCTGCCCGGCTTTCGGATTGGTGAGCGGCAATTCCTGTGTCGCGTTCGCGTGGCAGTACGGCGTCATGACGCAGCTTCCCGGCTTGGGGGGTAACAATTCGGTTGGCGCAGGAGACAACAATCGCGGTCAGATTGTCGGTTGGGCGGAGAACAATGTTTACGATTCCACTTGCGATAATTCTGCCAATCAGTTTCTGCAATTTGAAGCAACATTATGGGAACGGGACGACAGAGGGAAATGGCAGGTGCACGAGCTTTCGCCATATCCCGGCGACCCGGACTCCGCCGCGACAGCCATCAATGACTGGGGAAAGTCGGTCGGCATTTCGGGTACATGCGGTGTTGCAATCGGCGCCTACAGTGCTATTCACGCGATACTGTGGGACCACGGCCAGCCGATCGATCTCGGCAATCTTGGAGGACACGGCTGGAACACTCCACAAGCGATAAACAATCGCGGTGTAGTCGTCGGATTTGCAAACGGCCCAAATGACGTCGTGAACGGCCGACTGCAATTCAGATGGCTGGCATTCACTTGGGAAGAAGAACGCGGCAGCATGGTGAGCCTCGGAACGTTACCGGGCGTCAATGGCAAACCTGATGCCATGAGTCAAGCTACGGACGTGAACGACAAGGATCAAATCGTTGGGGTTTCTTACGCAGACTACGAGTTTGACGGCGCGCGCGCTTTTATCTATCAGGACGGTAAGATGACCGCCCTCAACGAACTCCTTGGGTCGCAGAGCGCGAATTGGGACATATCCTCGACGGGTGGAATTAACGATCAAGGGGAGATTGCCGCGCAAGCCAATGTCGTTTCGAGCGGTGTCGTCACTCCCGTTGCGCATGCAGTGTTACTGATTCCGTGCGATCCGGACGACCCTGTCGCGTACGGCGAAGCACAGCAAATCGTTATTCCCGACGGCGTGCAAAAGCAGATGCGCCAGCAGATCAAGATCGGCGCTTTCCTTTTGTCAGCACTGGAAGAGAGGGTAACGCATTAGTGCCGCCTTTGCGCGCGCTAGGGCTGAAGATTGTTTTCCCCTTGCTTGCAGTTTTTACAACCGTTGTGCCTGCTGATCGGGCGGCTGCGGGAGAATCTGCGAAAACGGTGCCATGTGCGGCACCTGTCTACCGTCAGTTTGACTTCTGGATCGGCGACTGGGACGCCTTCGATGTGGATAAACCCAGCACTGCCGTCGCGCGCAACCACGTAGAGAGTATTCTCGGGGGCTGCGCGTTGCACGAGGATTACCGGGCGACAAGCGGATCACGAGGGGAGAGCTTCACCATTTACGATGGATCGCGGAACATATGGCATCAGACCTGGGTTACAAATGCAGGCAAATTGCTGGTAATCGAGGGCACAGGCAGAAACGGTGAGATCGTTCTAACTGGCGTGGATCGTAAGTTAAATGGAAGACAGGTTTTGGTCCGTGGTATTTGGAAGCCTGTCAAGCAGGGCGTGCGGGAAACTGCGATAACCTCAAACGATGGTGGCGCGACATGGAGGCCATGGTTTGATATCTTGTTCCGCCCGCACTCGCGATAACTGCATTGTGCTCGCCATGATGAAGCCGCTATCGATGTAAAAACAGCCGTAGTGCCCGGAGCGGCGCAGTATTGACTTACTCCAGTCAAACCTGATTGCTTCGCCAGCAGGGAGACTGCTGTCTTGCAATGAGCCCTCATTCTGAATGACGCTCGAATGATGCTTTGTGCGCGAATCCAGACTGCATCCTTCCACACAGCTGTCCGAAGCAGAATGGTTATTTCCTGCGCATTAAGCTTTGCAGTCGGCCCGAACGGAGTGGCCATAGTGTACACGTGGTGAGGATCGAAGCCCAGCCTTTGCTGGTGCAGGTAACACATGCTCTCAATCAGCAGCCCCGCCCTATCAACAGCATCAACGAGACCGCAATTTCGCTACTTACCAGTACTACGCGCGTGATTGTGAGCCGTAATCCGCCCCCACCAGGGCTGCCCTCTTAGCGAGGTATTCAGATCCAGTCTGGTGGCCTGCAAATAAGAAGTCAGTCCAAAAATTAGGCTTGTGCCGATAGTCAACAGCGAAGTGAAACCCAATACCCAAATATCCAGGCGAACCTGTGTGGTTAGCGGAATATCCCATGGGATCGTCGAAATCAATCCTCTAAGCGCCCAGTTGGCCGCTATCAAACCTGCCAAACTGCCGAGAAAGGCGATCAGCAGGCTTTCGGCCAAGAACTGCTGAAGCAAGTGTGAGCGTCCGGAGCCAATGGCCAGCCGAACCGAAATCTCTGGCTGGAGGGAGTCGGCCCGCGCCATTAAGAGACTTGCGACATTGGCTCACGCGATCAATAGTAAAAGGCTGAAGGCTCCAAATAGTATCAAAATGCTCGTTCTGAAATCACCGGCAAGCTTGCTGACGAAGAGCTTCGAACGCAATTTTCATATTGGCTTGCGCCTGGACGATATCGTTTTCGATTTCAGGCGGGCGATCACGCGGGTGTTCATTCCGGTATCCGCAAGCTTGATATGAACTTCGTTCCTTATAACTTGCGACAAACCTGAGCCCCTGAGGCGGAGAATGTTGTTGAAATTGAATTGGAGGCGCGGGGCGGAATCGAACCGCCGAATAAAGGTTTTGCAGACCTCTGCCTTACCGCTTGGCTACCGCGCCAAATAGACCTTCTCCTCCGAAAGTAACACATTTCCTTCGATCGAGCCGCACTTGCGATATAGTGATCCGCTAGGCCTGAAATGGTTGAGGATTCCACTTTGGATGCCATGCGGCAGATGGGCGATCCGCCCGCCGACTTGGCCGTTAGCAGCGTTTTTGCCGGTAGCGAAGTCACTCGCGTGAACGAGCTGATGCGGAGCCTGGTTACGAACGAATATCCGGATCCAGGCACTTTACCACCTGCTATTCAAACCTATTTGGCAGAGACGAACGCCCTTCCGGATTGGGCGAACATCGCTCTTGTCACAGCAGGTGAGCAGGTATTTTGGCGCTTCGGTCCCGAAATGCTGCTTATTCTGCTGTGTTACTCGTTGCCCTTTTGTTATCTGGACCGAAAGGGCGTGAATGTCTTGGCGCTTACTACCCGCTTGTTGACTAATCCGACACGTCGGGTTATCGAAACCGCGCAGATGTTGGTGGATGTCATGTCTCCCGGCGGACTGACTGATGCGCAGGGTCGAGGAAGACGCACAATCCAGAAGGTTCGTCTTATGCATGCCGCTATCAGAAAACTTGCTGCCGCGGCACCCGCTTGGAACCCGGAATGGGATTTGCCGATCAATCAGGAAGATCTTGTCCTGACGCTGATCTCTTTCTCTTGGGTGGTGCTCGACGGGCTCGAAAAGCTGGGCATCGTTTTATCAACTGACGATCAAGAAGCTTATCTCCACTGCTGGCTGGTGGTCGGGAGCCTGCTCGGAATTGAAAAGGCCATCCTGCCGTGTGATCTCCCCTCAGCAGAACTCTTGAAGCAACAAGTTTCACGCCGTCAGTTTGCTCCATCGGAGCCGGGCCAGGACCTTACGCGCGCTCTCCTCGACATGGTCGCAAATACGTTGCCAGGAGATGTTTTCCGGAAGGTACCGCTAGCCCTGACCGAGCATTTTCTCGGCCAGAGTTGGGCCGGATGGCTAGGCGTGCAACCTGGCATCCTCGCGGAAGCGTTGTCTGCGCCACTTCAGATTCTCGGCTTTCAAGGAGATGCCCTCACAATGCAATCTGGAGCTCTTCGGGTGCTAGCACAAAAAGTAGGTCGCTTACTCGTCCAAGCGATCGTATATGTCGAGAGGGGAGGTAACCGCCCGTCATTCAGTATTCCTGCCGAACTTAGACAAACGTGGGGAGTTAACTGGGTCTCCTGATGAGGAACTTTTGCGGGCTGATCAGTTGGAAAGTTAATCAATTCTTGCTCACACCACAGGCATTCTCCTCCCTCTTGATCGCGATTCAGCCGTGCACGGCAGAACTTTTCCGTTTGACACGTGCAACCGGATTGGCCGTGCTCAGTTGCGCTTGTCCGTGCCCGAACCCATAATCGTTTGCCTTTGGGCCGCTGCGCTAATCTGAAAACAGTAACAATCCGCGTTGGACGCTGCACTCTTCCGCTTTGCATTTCGAGAGGCTTCTCGCGTCCGTAATGCTTACTTAGGAAATTGCAATGGCAACCACAGTTCTCGGTGCTCGTGAAACAAGGCCCGCTCGTTTTTGGGATTCCACCAATGGGCAAAAAGCAGTAATGGCGATCACTGGCGCCATCCTATTTCTCTTTGTCATCTTTCATATGATTGGCAACCTTCAGGTCTTTGAAGGTCCAGAGCAGATCAACTTCTACGGATTTGCGCTGCGGCGGTTTCCCGAGGCGCTTTGGGGGGCGCGCGCCGTTCTGCTGCTTTCGGTCGTATTGCACATCTGGTCCTCTATCAAGCTTGCCGCCCGGAAATTGAAAGCGCGCCCGATCGCATATGCAAGTAAGCAGAACACCGTATCAGACTACGCGTCGCGCACCATGTATTGGAGCGGGCCCATCATCCTGGCCTTCATCATCTATCACATCCTTCATCTGACGGCAGGCGTTATCCACCCGCAAAGTACTTTCAGCGAAGGTGATGTGTATCGCAACCTTGTCTCCGGATTCCAGGTCTGGTACGTCTCGGCCTGGTATATCTTCTCAATGATTTTGCTCGGACTGCACATCCGTCACGGCGCTTGGAGCATGTTCCAATCGCTCGGAATGAATCATCCTCGCCATACGCCCATTCTGAAGAAAACCGCAGCGGCGCTCGCGATCATAATTGTTGCCGGGTACATCTCCATTCCCATTAGCATCCTGCTTGGGATCGTCAGATAACTTCAGGGATTCACGATGGAACTCAACTCACGACTGCCCTCCGGCCCGATCGAGACTGCCTGGGACCGCACGCGCTTCGACATGAAACTTGTGAATCCGGCCAATAAGCGCCGGCACTCGCTCATTGTCGTTGGGTCCGGTCTGGCTGGTGCATCGGCTGCCGCAACTCTCGGGGAACTCGGATACAAGGTCAAGTGTTTCTGCTTTCAGGATTCGCCGCGGCGCGCCCATTCGATCGCTGCGCAGGGCGGCATCAACGCCGCAAAGAATTATCAGAATGACGGGGACAGCATTTACCGGTTGTTCTACGACACGGTGAAGGGCGGTGACTTTCGCGCACGTGAGGCAAACGTCTATCGCTTGGCCCAGATCAGCGTCAGCATCATCGATCAGTGTGTGGCGCAGGGGGTTCCGTTCGCGCGCGAATACGGCGGTACGCTGGCAAATCGATCCTTCGGCGGAGCTCAGGTCTCCCGTACTTTCTACGCTCGAGGACAAACCGGTCAACAGCTGCTGCTCGGTGCTTACCAGGCGCTTGAACGGCAGGTGCAGGCCGGGACTGTGGATATGTACGCGCGGACGGAGATGCTGGATCTGATCGTTATCGATGGCCGGGCCCGCGGCATCGTAACTCGACATCTCGTCACAGGCGAAATCAACGTTCATATCGCGGACGCAGTGATTCTCGGCACTGGTGGCTATGGCAATGTCTTCTACCTCTCGACAAATGCTAAAGGATCGAATGTAACCGCCTCATGGCGAGCCCATAAGCGCGGCGCGCTGTTCGCAAATCCGTGTTACACACAAATTCACCCCACATGCATCCCTGTTTCGGGCGAGTACCAATCGAAGCTGACGCTGATGAGCGAATCTCTTCGCAATGACGGCCGCATCTGGGTTCCCAAACAGAAAGGCGACAAGCGTCCGCCTGATCAGATTCCCGAATCCGACCGCGACTACTATCTCGAACGCCGCTATCCGAGTTTCGGTAACCTTGTTCCGCGTGACGTAGCCTCTCGCAATGCCAAATATGTCTGCGATGAAGGTCGAGGCGTAGGCGAGAGCGGGTTGGGCGTGTACCTCGACTTCACCGATTCCATTCGACGTCTGGGCCGCAAAACAGTCGAAGAGCGTTACGGAAATCTCTTCGACATGTACCAGCGCATTACTGATGAGGATCCTTATAAAGTTCCGATGCGCATTTATCCGGCGATTCACTACACGATGGGCGGCTTGTGGGTAGATTATCACCTGATGAGCACTATCCCCGGCCTTTTCGTCATCGGTGAGGCGAACTTCTCTGACCATGGCGCTAACCGCCTGGGAGCAAGTGCGTTAATGCAGGGGCTCTCAGATGGTTACTTCATCGTTCCTTACACGGTGGGTGACTATCTTGCGAATAATAAAACCGAAAGTGTCAGCGAATCTCATCCCGAGGTGAGGAATGCTGTCGCATGCGTTCAACAGACCGTGCAGAAACTACTCAATATTCAGGGGAAGCGTACGGTTGATTCGTTCCACCGTCAGCTTGGCAAAATCGTTTGGGATTACTGTGGAATGTCACGCAACGCCTCCGGTCTGGAAACTGCTATCGAGCAAATAAGGGAGTTGCGCGACGAATACTGGCAAAACGTCAGAGTGCCCGGTTCGGCGGACGATCTCAATCAAAGCCTTGAAAAGGCCGGCCGTGTAGCAGACTTCTTCGAACTGGCCGAACTGATGTGTGTTGATGCCCTGGAACGCAACGAATCGTGCGGTGGACATTTTCGTGAGGAATACCAGACCGCCGATGGCGAAGCAAAACGCGATGACGAAAACTACTCGTACGTTGCGGCCTGGGGATATCGTGGCTACGGAAACCCGGAAGAACTATCCAAGGAACCGCTGGAGTTTGACTATGTTCACCCGAGCCAAAGGAGTTACAAGTAATGAAACTCGCCCTCAAGGTATGGCGACAGGAGAACCGGAACGCCAAAGGCCAGTTCGTCACTTACTCCATGAACAATGTCAATTCCGACATGTCCATGCTGGAGTGTATTGACGTTCTGAATGAAGAACTGATCGAGAAGGGTGAAGATCCGATCGCGTTTGAACACGATTGCCGGGAAGGGATCTGCGGTTCATGTGGCTTCATGATAAATGGAATCGCGCATGGGCCGCTACCCGCTACGACAGTTTGCCAGTTGACCATGCGCCATTTCAAAGACGGTGAAGTACTGACGCTTGAACCGTGGCGCGCGCTGTCGTTTCCGATGATTAAAGATTTGGTCGTCGACCGCCGGGCTTTCGATCGCATTATCGCCTCGGGCGGATACATTTCGGTTTCTACGGGCAGCGCGCCAGACGGAAACGCCATTCCTGTCGCGAAAGAGCAGGCTGATCGAGCGATGGATGCTGCCTCTTGCATTGCGTGCGGGGCCTGTGTAGCAGCTTGTCCAAACGCCTCCGCTGCTCTATTTACCGGGGCCAAGATTGCGCATTTGGGAATCCTTCCACAAGGCAAGCCAGAGCGGGATCAGCGCGCGGTTCGCATGGTGGTCCAAATGAACGAAGAGGGCTTCGGTGGATGCACAAATATCGGCGAATGTACTGGCGTCTGCCCCAAAGAGATTCCGCTCGAAGTCATTGCTGCCATGAATCGCGACTATATCCGGGGAGCATGGCGCGAGCGTGACAACCAGGTCACAACGGTTAAGCCGTTCACCGAATGGAGCACCGGTTCAAAACTGAAAGTCGATCCCGCGCGTTAGTCGGAAATCGTCACGGTTGGCCGATGGCGCTGCTTACCAGCGTCTGCCTTTTCGATCACAACTCTAGCCAGATCCTCGAATCTCCGGGACTGTGCCGTCTTCTCGAGAGCGATCGGTTTTCCGGAATCGCCTCCCTCGCGAGTCTGGGTATCCAGAGGAATCTCTGCCAGTAGAGGTACATTCATCCGTTCTGCCGTTCTTGCTCCCCCGCCTTTTCCGAAGACATAAATTCTCTCGCCATTATGTTCCAGGTAGCTCATGTTTTCGATGATGCCGAGCACCGGTTCCCGGACCTGTTCGAACATGTGGACGGCCTTTCGAGCATCTTCGAGCGATACATCGGACGGGGTCGTAACGATCAGCGCACCCGTAATCGGTGTGGTCTGAATGAGAGTCAGTTGGACGTCGCCCGTTCCCGGCGGCAGATCAATCACAAGATAATCCAACTCGCCCCAATCCACGTTGCGCAGGAATTGTTGGATAACGGAATTCAACATTGGCCCGCGCCAGACTAGAGGTTTATCGCCGGGATTGAGAAAGCCCATAGACATAATGCGGATCCCGTGCGCTTCAATCGGTCTGATGCGCTGCCCCATTGCGTGAGGCGTTTCCTGCACGCCGGTCATCAAAGGAACGTTGGGTCCGTAAACGTCAGCATCAAGCAGCCCGACTGCGTGACCAAGTTTTGAAAGACTGATGGCCAGGTTCACAGCGACCGTGCTCTTGCCTACGCCGCCTTTCCCGGAACCGACCGCAATGATGTTCGTGACGCCGGGAATCGGGAGCTTCGGCTGCTGTTGACCTGCTTGAGGACCCATAACCTCAAGCTAGCACCAAGCTCGCTTGCGGCCTTAAGTTGAATCCAGCGAACTCGCGGTTCCGGAACTTAGGAAATGCCGCGGCAGCGATCATCGCGGCATTGTCCGTCGCGAGGCTCGCAGAGGGGAAGTAAAACCGGAGTCCCCGTTCTTTCGCAGCAGCTTCCCGGAGTCCCAAATTCGATGCCACTCCACCGGCAACGAGGACCGAATCCGCCCCCATCTCTTCGGCCGCCGCCTTCGCCCGTCGCAACAGCTCGTCGATTACGCTTCGTTGAAAGCTTGCGAGCACGTCCAGTGTTTCCTGGCCGGTGACTCTTAGCCAACCTTCGACGTTTCGATCGGTATTCTGTCGCCTCTGTTCGATTTCTGGCTTTATATCGTGCTCTTGTGTCCAGCGCAGAACTGCGGTCTTCAAACCGCTGAACGAAAAATCGAGCGCGTTTCCCTTCATCTTTGCCGGCGTGAATCTAACCGCTTTCGGGTTTCCGAACGGCGCCAGCTGGTCGATAATCGGTCCCCCCGGATACCCGAAGCCGAGAAGTTTCGCGACTTTGTCGTATGCTTCGCCCGCGGCATCGTCCCGCGTCTTTCCGAGCAGCCGGTACCGGCCCACATCGCGGACTTCAAACAGGTGCGTATGCCCTCCGCTCACTACCAAAGCCAGAGCAGGGAAGTGCATGTCGGAGTTTTCAATCAATACGGAGTGAATGTGTCCCTCCACATGATTCACTGCGATCAGCGGAATATCCTTTGCGAGACAAAGTGCCTTCGCGTAGGTGACACCTACCAGTAGGGAGCCGATCAGCCCGGGTCCGGCAGTAACAGCAATCGCATCGACGAGATTCAGATCGGTTTTCGCATCACTCATTGCCTGCCTGACAACAGGAACAATTGCGCGAAGGTGCTCGCGAGAGGCCAATTCGGGAACAACGCCGCCATATTCACCGTGCAAATCAAGTTGCGAAGCCACAACGCTCGAGCGAACCGTTCTGCCGTCCTCGACAATTGCCGCGGCGGTCTCGTCACACGAACTTTCAATTCCTAAAATGACGGTTTGGTGCAAGTTTCTGATTTCCATTATCAGCTTCCGGAGGAGTTAATCGCGCAGCAGCCTCTGCCCGAGCGTTCCAGCTCTCGTATGCTGGTTGTCGCGCGCGCTGAAGGAAAGTTTTACGACCGGCACTTCGCCGACTTGCCGAATCATGTCCGTCCGGGCGATTGCCTGGTGCTGAACAATACGCGAGTATTCCCGGCGCGCCTTCACGGGCGGCGCAATACGAATAAGGGAGCGGAGGTCGAGGTCTTTCTTATTCGCGAGCTAGAGCTCGATGAGGTCTGGAATGTTCTCGTTCGCCCGGGCAAGCGCGTGCGAACGGGCGACGAAATCATTTTTTCGCCTGATTTGCGCTGCGAAGTCATTGCACAGGGTGAGTTCGGAGAACGGAGCGTCCGGTTCCATTCAAAGCAGCCCGTTCGTGAACTCTTTGAACGACTTGGTCAGATTCCGCTGCCCCCTTACATTCGCCGGGTCCCCGATTCGGCAGATCGTGAGCGATATCAGACGATCTTTGCGCAGGCCTCCGGCTCCGTCGCAGCGCCGACCGCCGGTCTCCACTTTACGGAATCAATCCTGGAATCCTGTCGTGAAGCCGGCGCTGCAGTTGCTCACGTGACGCTGCACGTCGGGCTTGGAACTTTTGCTCCGTTGAGAGCAAAGCATGTGGAGGAAGTTCAGCTGCACGAAGAACGCTTCGAAATTGCAGAGGAGAACGCCCGGATTATTCAAGCAGCAAAGCGCTTGATTTGTGTCGGAACAACCAGCGTGCGAACTGTCGAAACCGCCTGGCTGCGCGGGGGAGTGAAGACAATGGGAGGGGAGACAAATCTATTTATCTCCCCTGGTTTCCGGTTTCGAGGTACGGGTGCGATGCTGACCAACTTTCATTTGCCCCAGTCCAGTTTGCTGATGCTCGTCTGCGCTTTCGGTGGTCAGGAATTGATTCTCTCGGCATACCGGCATGCTGTCGCACAACGCTATCGCTTCTTCTCGTATGGAGACTGCATGCTTATCGAATAGCAAGGTGCTGGTGATAAGCGAGCAGGCCGTCTTTGATGTAACTCTGCAGAGCGGAATAGCCCTCCTGAGCGGCCCGGGAATCGGCAAGTAAGCGCCGTCCAGTACGCGCGATATCGAGCACGTTATCCACGTCTGCTTTCCAATCCGCAGGCGCCCAATCGATAGCTTCCGATACGACCGAAGGCACGCCTTCGGCAACGCCGTCCGCCGTCACCATATTGAAGGACTCGGTATAGCTAGGTTGAAGCAGCAGGTGCATATGCGAGATGGTCTTTCGAAACTGCGGCCAAGTTTGCCACCCGCTTAGAATCAGTTCCACATTCGGTAAATTGGCGAGCATCTCTTTTACAGCAGCAAGGACGCCCTCGCCACCACCCTCTGCCCGGCCCGCGGAGAGCCAGAGTTCAAGAGGTGCACGGAGATTTCGTGAAATCTCGAGGGCCGCTCCGGCTGCGCTCATCAGGTTTTTGAGCGGACGGGTGGCGCCGAAGACGCCAATGCGAAGAGTGCCTCCGGCAAACGGCCGGTGGGGCCAGGGTGCGTCTCCATCCAGATAATACAGATTCGGAAGGTAGGCGCAAGGCGAACCGAAGGCCGCGCGAACCCAATCGCAGAAGCGGCGGCTGTTTCCTGCCAGGTGAACATTGGCAGTGCCAGTTTCCAACTCCATCACTTCACGCATCAGCTTGACGCCGTTTCGGTCAGCCTGCAGAAATCCAACGTTCGAATGACAGTTCACCCAGAAGTGTGTATCGGGGAAGTCATTGGACAGGGACTGCAACTCAGGCGTCGGGATCCAGGGGGCAGAAATGATGACGTGCTCGCGAGGTGCAGTCTCCAGTCGCTTTCGAAGATCGGAGGCGTTGATGATGGGCCAGACATCGGTCTTCACTCCTGCATGGCGCAGCGTTTTCGCAGTATTGATGGCCGCGACGCCAAGTCCGATATGGCTGATGTTGCGGTTGGCAGCAAAGTTCTTATAAGCAAGGATAATGCTCATGTTCTTGTGGGCTCCTCGGGATGCTTTGGGCTCGATCCCGGTTCCACAATGAGCAATGCGGGTTCGTTCCGGCGGGACCGAAACGGCTTAAGTCGCTGAATCTGCCTCGGAAACTTTATTTTTAAGATTGGTCACCGGCTCGCGCGGGAAGCTATCGAACGAGGCTGAGCATCGATATGTCACGATAACTTGTTATGGCGTCGCCTCTTCGGCTGCTGTCTCGCTGCCCGATCCTGCTGCTTTCGTGTTTGGTCGCGTTCGCGACGGAAGAGCCGCCAAAACTTCGGCTTCCAGATACGGTAGCTCCCACCAGTTACCGCGTAGATCTGACTCTCGATCCAGCCAAAGATACTTTCACAGGTAGCATTGCGATCGGTATCCAAATAAAACAGGCAACCGACATCATTTGGCTGAACGCGAACAATATCGTTGTGGAGCAGAGCTCGCTAGTAATAGGGGGCCAGACACTCTCGCCGGCACTGGTAAATGGTGGCGACGATTTCATTGGCCTGCGATTGAATAGCCCTGTCCCTGTTGGTTCCGGTGAACTCACAATTCGCTACACGGGAAAAGTCCGCATGCAAAATAGCTCCGGTGTGTTTCAGATGGAGGATAACGGGAACCGCTACCTGTTTACGCAGTTTGAGTCCATCGATGCCCGAGCCGCCTTTCCGTGCTTCGACGAGCCGTCCTATAAAGTGCCCTGGCAGCTGACCTTAAATGTTCCCGCGCAGGATGCTGCGATCAGCAACACGTCGCCGGAAAACGAAGCCACGCAAGGCGACCGAAAAATCATTCACTTCAGGCAGACCAAACCGCTGCCAAGCTATCTGGTTGCTTTTGGTGTCGGGCCATTTGACTTCGTCGACGCAGGTAAAGCCGGCAGGAATCACATCCCGGTTCGCATCGTGACGCCGAAAGGCCATGCGGATGAGGCTAAGTATGCTGCCGAGGTGACTTCGACAATTATCACCCGCTTGGAGAACTATTTCGGCATTCCCTTCCCATATGACAAGTCCGATCAGGTGGCTATCCCGGTTACGTTCGGATTTGGCGCGATGGAGAACGCGGGCATGGTTACATACGCGCAGACAATCATCCTTGCCAAACCGGCCAGCGACACCATCCGGCGTCAGCGTGAGTACGCCTCTGTCGCGGCCCATGAACTCGCTCATCAATGGTTTGGCGATCTTGTGACCACTGCATGGTGGAACGATATCTGGCTCAATGAAGCGTTTGCAACCTGGATGGAGCAAAAGCTGCTTGCTGAATGGAAACCGGAATGGAAGACGCGCGTAGACGACGTGGATTCCAAGCTAGGTGCGGAAGCGGAAGACAGCCTGATCTCCGCAAGAAAAATCCGCCAGGAAATTAAGACCAAAGACGACATCAGCAACGCCTTTGACAGCATTACTTATCAGAAAGGCGCTGCTGTCATCGGCATGTTTGAAAACTGGATAGGCGCCGACCAGTTTCGAACAGGCGTCCAAAGCTATCTGAAGCAATACGCATTTCGCAACGCAACTGCGCCTGAGTTCCTGGATAGTATCAGTTCCGCCAGCGGCAAGAGCATCACACCGGCTTTTTCGTCTTTCCTTAACCAGGCTGGTGTGCCTCTTGTCTCAGCCGCGCTGAAATGTAACAGCAGCACAGCTACGCTGCATCTACAGCAGCAGCGTTTCTTACCGTTAGGGTCGAAAGGCTCGTCCGATCAGACATGGCAGATTCCCGTGTGCGTCCGAACGGGAAGAGGAGAAACCGGAACCAGTGAATGCACGCTGATGACGCAGGCCGCCATGGATTGGAAGCTGAAAGCCAGTGGATGCCCGGCTTGGGTTCAGGCGAACGACAATGCCGTTGGTTACTACCGGGTCGATTACCAGGGCGGCCTACTAACATCTCTTACTAAGGGCAACGTTGATCAGCGGCTGAATGCACCTGAGCGTGTCGACTTCATGGGGAATGCAGAGTCTCTTGCAAACGCCGGAAAAGTTCCGATCGGGGACGCTCTGGGACTCGTTGAGACTTTTCATGACGATCCGGAAAGGCAGGTCGTGCAGAGCGCATTGAGTCTGGCGCTTGTCCCTCGCACGCACCTTGTTCCAGACGATCTGCTGCCGAATTATCAGCGCTTCTTGCAGAAGAGTTTTGCTGCTCGCGCCCGCGAACTCGGCTGGGAGCCAAAGCCTGGTGAGCCTGACAACATCCGGCTTTTGCGTCCCAGCCTGTTACGATCTGTTGCCACGTATGCGGGCGATGAGCCACTGGCTAAACAGGCGCAAGAACTGACAGACAAATGGTTCAGCGATCCCAAGATCATTGATCCGAACATGCTCGCCGCGGTCCTCACAACCTCGGCATATTACGGCAACGGAGCCCTGGAGCAGCGGCTGATTGAGGCTTACAAGAAGTCCCATGATCGCCAGGAGCAGCAGCGAATCATAGGAGCGATGCAGTCTTTCCGTGATCCAGGCGCTATCAAAGCGGGGATGCAAGCAGTACTTTCGGGCCAAATCCCGATGATACAGGGTTTTGCTCTCCTGTTCTCCGGGCAAGGCTCCGGAGCCACCCGAAAGCTTCCCTTCGAGTTCTTGCAGGAGCATTATGATCAGATCGTGAAAGAGCGGCCTACCGGAGGCGGCTTCGATTTCGGGTCCGTGCTCCCGGAAGTAGGCGCGAGTTACTGCGACTTGCAATCAAAACAGCAGTTGCAGGCCTTCTTCGAGCCGCGGGTCGAGAACTTTACCGGGGCTCCCCGAGCGCTCTCGCAGGTCCTCGAAAGCATTGGCGTCTGTATCGCCGAAAAAGCCGCGCAGGAGCCCGGCGTCGAGGCTTTCCTGAAACGTTATTGAGACGCTTGGCGTTCTTGAGTAGCCAACGCCTGGAAGCTTGGTGCTGGGTCACGGGTCTCCGGCATTATTGTACGAAGAACAAAAGCCCGAAAAATGCAATTCCGGCAAGCCCTAGAAAGGCCGTGTTGTACCCGTAATTTTTCACCACCAGCCCGGCGGCTGCGTTATAAAGTGACGCGCCCGTTCCCAGAGCTGCTTGAATCGCGCCCTGCAGCAACTTGAACCGTCCAGTTCCTCTCGCAAGTCGGCGATGATAATAACCCAAAAAACGCCAAAGATGAGGCACGCGCCTTTGCGTTGGTCAATATCGCCTAGCCGGATACTGGACGCGGCTGCAACGGTTCCGGCTGCAACAAATGCTGATGCATAGAAATTCCATCTCTGGCCTAACCACGTCCAGATTGCGCCGGCAATAGAGCGGGGCCGACGTTCCTGCGTGATTGAAAGTTTCGTTCTGGCCGACCCTTCGAGAAACCCCTCTCTACCTACAATGCCAAGCACTGGATGCGAGATAGTTGCTTCGAGTGGAGGAGTGATTGCGAGAGCTCACGGCGACTCCGTGTTCAGGCCTAGCTGCTCTCGTGCATGCTGTTGAATGTACCGGTCCGGGTGGTCATCGAACTGACGTTTACATTCAGCCGAACAGAAAGGATAGATATGCCCGTCGTAATCGGAGAAGAATCGCGGCTGCTCGCCTCCTACACTGACGCCGCAAACAATGTCTTTTTCCACGCTCCCAGTTTATTTGGCCGCAAGCGCCGCTTCCGCATCCGCAATAGTCGGATAGGTAACTAGCAGATCCTTCACACCCGTCATGGAGAAGAGTGAATGAACACGATCAGGGACATTCACGATTGCGTATTTGCGTCCGGCTTTCTCGCAGGATACGTGAATCCCAATGATGCTTCCCAGCGCGGCGGAGTCCATGAATGGAGTCCCAGCTAGATCAATTATCAAGAGTTTTGGATGGCTTTTCCGACTCAATTCCTGGAATGCGAAAAAGTTGTTTATCATGAGCGGCCCGGTAACCTTGATGACGCGAACTCCTTCAACAGAGCCGGGGTGCTCCTCGATCTTCACTTCGTGAGTAAACGGAATTGACATGTTTCCGATTATGCGTTCTCATTGTTCCAAATCCATGAAAGCGAGCGCGTTGCCGTAGAGGATGCCCTGGTACGAACTGCATGACCCCAGCGATCCGAAGTTAGACGAATTAGCAGAGCGTTATCATCTGCATCCTCTTCACATTGAGGACTGCAGGAGCACGAACGAACGGACCAAAGCGGATCGCGCGCCCAACTATCTATTCGCGGTGCTGAAAGCGATTTATATTGCGCCTGAGGGCGCGCTGGAATTTCCGCAGTTGAGTATGTTCCTGGGCAGCGATTTCTGCATTACGGTGGCCGGACAGGGTTGCGAGTCTGCGCGTATATTTGAACGTGCCCGGCGTTCCGGAGAGGACGAGCATCCCTCAAAGCTCTTCTACCTCGTTTTCGATTCGCTGATCGATTCCTATTTCACTGCAATCTCCACCTTCGATGAACGCATCGACGCTCTTCAGGACCGCGTTCTCGAAAAGCCATCAACCGAAACTCTACAACTCATTTTTGAGCACAAACGCTGCTTGGTTCAGCTGCGACGAGTTCTTTCAAACACTCGCGACGCGTGCATTGTTATTCAGCGGGAGAGCGAAGGTTTAATAGAGAACGAGCTAGTGCCCTTCTTAAGAGACATATATGATCACATCGCTCGTAACTTAGATCTGGTTGAGACACAACGTGATCTGTTAACGAGCACGTTAGATGTCTACCTGTCCACGATTGCCAACCGTACCAATGAGGTGATGAAAGTCCTTACCCTCCTGAGTACGATCGCGTTGCCTGCACTCGTGATTTCCGGAATTTACGGAATGAATCTCAAAGGCCTGCCGATGATTGACTCCCCTTACGGGCTTTGGGTTGTCTCTGCCGTGATTATCGGTACAACTATTGGCTTGCTTTGGATGCTGAAAAGATTCCGTTGGCTGTAGCGTAGACGGGGCATATGCTACTGGGGAACCAGCATGATTCGCTCCTCAGCGGCACGCTCCACAGCGGAGCGCGAGAAAGGCATAGGATGATACTCGCCTTTTGCCCAAGGTTCTACTAAGTCGTTGTAATGTTTATTACCAGGAACACCCGACTCTCCGGGCGCGTTTGTCATTTCCGAACGATCCCAGTCGCTAACGTCGATTACCTCGCGGTATGAGGCTCCATATGCCTCGGAAAAGCTTGGTCCTCCGCCAGTCGCGTTAATGGTATTTGCGTCACCCGGACGCGAGACCGGCTTCAGATCTAGCGTGTCGAGCAAGTGCTCGCGCGAAGCCGCAGAACTGTCCAACCCGAACTCTGCAGGAGCAGGTGTGCCTGCTTCCTCGTGACCCCCTTGGGGCGCACCTAGATTCAATGGATGCCGGAAGTAGACCTTGTGCAAATTCCCCCACGTCCAGTGCGCCTCGTCAGAACCCAGGCGGCGTTCGATGTCTGCCAGAGCTTCGTCCAGCGATTTAGATAAGAGTTGGTTTAGCTGAGGACAGGTTTTTAGAGCTTCGAGAACGCCGCGCGGATTGGTGCGGGGTGCGGGAAGTATCTTCAATGTCAGTTTCGAGCTGAGTCGATTGGACCAGACTTCGTAGATCAGCGCAACCTTTGAGTCGAGGGCCAAGTCACCGTTCCAACCTTCGAATAGCTGTTTGATCTCAGATGCGCGGCCGCCCGCGGGCGGGTTCCATAACTTCACCAGCCCGGCAAAGTCCCGCGCTACCAGCGAAACTGTATCTTGCTGGATGCGCTCGAAATCGGCCACATCGAACTTCGGTTGTTTACTTAGCTCTTCTACAACGCGTTGGTACCGTTCCGGTGAAGCCCAGTAGTATGCCAACTGGTGCGAGTAGCCTTGCGGCAGAATATTGTTGTTCGCAGTCGCGATAAAGTGCTTCGCGGGGTCGTATGTAAGGGGATGTTCAGCCGCATTCAGGTAACCGCTCCACTCATACTCGCCCGTATCTCCTGGGACAGGGAATAGCCCTTCCCATCCGTTTCGAATCGGCGTAAGTCCGGCGGCGATCCAGCCGATGTTTCCCCGTTTATCGGCGTATATGAGGTTCTCTGATGGAACTTTGTAATTGGCCGCTGCCGCTTTGAACTCATCCCAATTTTTTGCCCGGGCGAGTGACAAAGCAGGAAGGTAACCAGCGGTTCCAGGGAGTGCGCCTACCCATCGAAGAGCGTATGCGCGGTGACGCGTCGCATCCTCATAGACTATAGGTCCATGGTCCGTGAATTTGAGGTCGAAAGCTTCCGACTCCGGTTTCTTAGATCCAGCACTGTCCGGCCCACCGCCGCGAACGTCGATGATCTCGTGTTGTACTTGAAATTTCTGCCAGGCTCCCTTATACAAGTACTCGTTGTGATTCTCGGGATTCACTTTTTCAACGTAAAGATCCTGTTGATCGATGCCGACGATAGTGAATCCGAACGCCATGTCCTCGTTATGTCCAAGCGCGATGCCCGGAAGGGCAGGCTCTCCCGCTCCGATCACGTCCCAGCCTGGCGCGACAAGGTGAACAGTTTTGCGTAGCGAAGGCAGCTGAATGGCTCGATGCGGATCGTTCGCCAGAAGAGGTTTGCCGGTGCGCGACAACGTGCCATCGACCACCCAGTTGTTACTGCCTTGCTGGCCGGGAAAGCGAATGGGACCAATCGCGGCGGTGTAGTCGCGCAGGATCGCAGATGTAATGTCGGCCAGATCGAGCCCATGTGGCACAACGAAGGGAACCGGAGGATCAGGCGGCGAAAGAAGCTCAACTGCGGATAGGCCGAGATTGGTTACCTGCAGAGCCCGATTTACCTCCTGCAGCATGTTGCCTGTCATCTGCAATCCCGCTACACGTGACACGACATCCTCAGCAGTCCAGAGGCCGGGATCGAATCCGGCCAACTGAAACTCCTCGGTCCGCTGTCCGTTCAGCGATTGAATATAGGCGTTTATGCCTTTCACGAAAGCCGACACGATTGCCTTTGCATCGGGCGAGTAGCTGCGCCACTCGGCATCCCAGTCGCCGCGATAGCGTACCAGGCGAGCAATCCGGTCACGCGGAATGTAATTAGGCCCAAGCACCTCCGCTAACTTGCCGCTGCCGATTCTACGCCAGAGATCAAGCTGAAACAGGCGATCATTGGCCGTTATATAGCCCTGTGCAAAGAAAAGATCGTCGCTATTCTGCGCATAAATATGCGGTACGCCCCACCGGTCGCGCAG
Source organism: uncultured Acidobacteriaceae bacterium (assembly GCA_963771495.1). Lineage (GTDB taxonomy): Bacteria > Acidobacteriota > Terriglobia > Bryobacterales > Bryobacteraceae > Bog-105. Next base: position 490,862 of record CAVYTR010000001.1, read on the forward strand.
AATTTCAACAGGAGCTTTCAGGCCCGGAAGCGTGCGCTGCTGCCGGGTAATTTCAGTCCGGGCGCTCAAGAGAAAAAAGGCGGACGTGCTCGCCAGAAGGAAGGCGGCCGCCAAAGGTCCCCGCATGCCAGCAGTTTAGCCGACATCGATTACGCTGGCCTTGTGGCGATACGGGTCGAGATCTTCCGGACGGCAAGCGAGATGGCGGCCGCTGCGGCGGCGCATGCCACGAAAGAGCTACGTGATTTTCTGCGACAAAAGGAACGAGTACGGATTCTTGCTGCAACCGGCAACTCACAACTCGAATTTCTTGAAGCCTTGACCAAGGCTGATTCGATCGACTGGGCCAGAGTAGAACTCTTCCATCTTGATGAATACGTCGGCATCGGAATAGAACATCCGGCAAGCTTTGCTCGTTATATCGAGACCAACATTCTCGAACGCACGGCAATCCAACACTTTCACTTGCTTGCAGGCGATCGCGAACCAGACGTCGTAGCGGCAGAAATGAGTAGGGAGATCAGTGCGGCTCCAGTGGACCTTGCATTCGTCGGCATCGGGGAGAACGGTCACCTCGCGTTCAACGATCCTCCGGCTGATTTCGAGACAAGCAAGCCCTACATCTTGGTGCGCTTGGATGAGAGATGTAGACAGCAGCAGGTGAATGAGGGTTGGTTTACTTCGATCGCAGATGTTCCTCAACAGGCAATTACGATATCGGTTTCCCACCTGCTTTCGACCGAAACAATCATTTGCGTTGTGCCTGAGCGGCGGAAAGCCGAAGCCGTTGCAGCTTGCCTGGAAGGACCTGTAACACCATCCGCCCCTGCCTCCATCCTGCAAACCCATCGGAATGCAACGGTCTTTCTCGACCGCGATTCCGCCTCACGGCTGCGGCCTTTGAGAGCTTAATCGATAAGCTTATGTATTAGAGCTGATTCGGCAATGAAAGAGCTGGAAGACATTCTTCAACTTTGGTCCGAGGTCGAACGGCGCGGCGAAATGGCGGTGTTGGCTACGGTCGTGAAAACGCAGGGCTCCTCCTACCGTTTACCGGGAGCGCGGTTGCTGCTTACGCAAACAGGCGAACGCGCGGGTAGCGTGAGCGGGGGCTGTCTGGAAGACGATCTCGTCAAGAAGTCCTGGTGGCTTACCGAATCGGGGCCGATCGTCCGTCGATACGACACAACACCCGACGGGGAGATCGCGGCCGAATATGGGCTCGGATGTAACGGTATCATCCACATCCTGCTGGAGAGGCTTCATCCTGGTGCCCCCAATGTCCTTGGATTAATCAGGGAAGTTCGCCGTCTTCGTAAGCCCGCCGCTTTTGTATGCCTTATCTCGCCTGCCGACTATGCGGGTCGGACAGTTTCGCTTGATGTGGCTGCGCAGGTTGTGGGTGACCTCTCCTTATTTCCGGCCGGTAAAGATCTAATCAGCCAGATGGCGACAGCGCTTGCTGAACGCAACTCGCAAGTGGTTGATTTGCCCTCCGGTGAGCAGGCTTTCATCGAAACTCTCGCCCCCCCTGTACGTCTCTTGGTCTTCGGAGCCGGCGAGGATGCCAAGCCGGTAACTACCCTGGCGAAATTCCTTGGATGGGAAGTTTTAGTTTCCGATGGACGATCCCATTACGCCCGGCAAGATAGATTTCCATCGGCTGATCAGGTCGTGGTCCGTGCTCCCGAAGCGCCAGTACTGACTGCCCCGATTGACGATTGGACCGTTGCTGTCTTGATGACACACAGCTATAGTCAGGATCTCGAAGTTCTGAGTCAGTTAGCACCGGAACCGCTTCGCTATCTGGGAATTCTCGGGCCGAAGAGTCGAACGGAGCGCATGCTCGCCGACGCCGGCATTCACAACTCTCAGGCCCTCCCAGATCTCTATACGCCCATGGGTCTCGACATCGGTGCAGACGGCCCGGAGCAAGTGGCGCTGTCCGTGATAGCCGAAATCCAAGCTGCCTTGAACGGGCGGAACGGCGGTCTCTTGCGGAAACGCAGCGGATCCATTCACGCCCCCGAAGACGCTGCTGAGGCCGGGGCGAAAGCTTGGGTCCAGTCCATCGCGTGTGCGTGATATTGCCAAGATCGGGAAGTAAAAGCTTAAGGTGATTGCAAAGCGGTTTAGGTTTTCGGCAGTCCTCATCGGACTGGCTCTGTTGATGAGCGGTATTCTCTCGAAAGCTCAAGCTCCCACAGAGCCTAACAAAGGCAAACAGATTGTCGACGCCGCCGTGTCGGCGCTCGGCGGCGACCGCTTTTTGAACATGCGGACCCGCGTTGCGAGTGGACGCATCTATTCGTTCTTCAAGGACGAGATGAGCGGCTCCGATATCGCACGAATCTACACCGAGTACCTGCCCGGGAAACCTCTGGGCATCCGGGAGCGGGAGGTGCTCGGGAAAAAGCAAGATTATTCGTACCTGTTTCTTCCGGATCAGGGCTGGGATGTCACGTTTCGTGGAGCGCGTCCCATCGAAGATGAAGCTTGGGACCGGTATCGGCGGTCGACCGAAAACGACATTCTTTACATCTTAAAAGTCCGCCACAACGAACCGGGAATGACTTACGATTACGTCGGGAGTGAAGTCCATCTCAGCACTCACGTGGAGGTGGTTGAAATCACGGACTCACAGGACAGAACGGTGCGTGTCTCATTCGATCACAACACTGGCCTTCCTGTCCGGCAAAGCTTTAGCTGGCTCGACCCGGAAACAAAGTACCGCAATGAGGAGATAACTGAATTCGACAAGTACCGCGATGCCGGAAATGGCGTAATGTGGCCGTTTACCGTCGAACGGTCCAGAAATGGCTACAAAAGCTACCAGATGTTTGCGTCGGCAGTGGAAGTGGACGCTTCCGTGCCGACCAAGACGTTCGAGCTTCCGCCTGGAGCGAAGGTATTGAAAAAGGTGGACTGAAAGCCTGTGCTAATGGGCAAACTCGAACGGAGAAGCTCTTGCAGTGACGGTCCCCTGCTACAATTTGTTCTCAAGCGGCTTCCGAGCCCCGAAGCGAACAGGTGTCGTGCAAAGACCCCAATGGATCTCGATCAGCTCCATACTTTTTTAGAGATCGTACGTTTGAAGAGCTTTTCCAAAGCGGCTCAAACCTGTTATCGCACACAGCCGGCGATCAGCGCGCAAGTCCGTCAGCTCGAGCAGGAGTTGAATACCGCCCTCTTTGAACGATTAGGGACGAAAATCTCTCTCACCGTGGCCGGTCGCATCCTGGCCGACCATGCTGAACAGATCCTTGCGCTGCGCCGCAGAGCGCAGGACGCCATCAACGAGCTTGAAAAGGTTCCCCGCGGCGAACTGCTAATAGCTGCCAACGAAGCGACCTGCATCTATGTGCTGCCGGGTGTTTTTGCTGAGTTCAAGAAACAGTTCCCGAACGTGCAGCTGCTGGTAGACCGCTCCTACGGCGCTCGCGTTGTGCAGGCAGTGCTGGACAATCTGGCGGATTTCGGTTTCACCCAGCTACCCGTGCAGGAAAAGCGGCTCCAAGTTGTGAAGATTTACTCGGACGAGATTAAATTGCTTGTTCCAGCCGGACACAGATTCACGTCTTATGAGCGAGTGACCCCGCGAGACCTGATTGGCGAGCCGCTGCTTCTCCCAAAAACTGGTACTACCAGAGCTCGCCTGAACGCTTGGCTCGACCCGGTACAGGACGAATTGAGTGTTTCGATGGAAATGGACTCCACCGAAATGATCAAGCGATTCGTAATGGCTAATCTTGGGTTATCTTTCCTGGCAGCCTCGCATTGCCGGGAAGAAGTAGCTGCCCAGAAGCTCGCTTCGGTGCCGCTCGGTCCTGAACCGATGATTCGCAGAGTGGGTTTGATCTATCGAAACGACAAATCATTGTCGAAGGCGGCGCTTGGTTTTATTCAGGTGGTACTCGATAACGCGGGCAGCGAGGGCGACGCGATCCCGGCCCAGCGGCTGCGAAAATCCGGATCTTAGAGGTTATTCCCAATGGCCCTTCTCACTGCCAGAAGCTCAACAATCTTTATCGCCACCTGCCTGGGGACCAAGGTTTACCGTTCGGTAGACGAGATCCCCCCTGCGCTCCGCCGCCAGCTTCAGGAAAGTACGAAAAGTCTCAATTCTGCCACCATTCTTATCGCCGACAAACGAGGCAGGGAAGAACTGGTGCGAGCGCTGCAAGGGCAACCAAGCGAAGTGCAGTGCCGCCTTGCAGAGACAATCCGGTCTCGCCAAACTCAGCCTACTCCAAAACCCCCAACCCGGTTCTCTTTGCGATCGGTTCGACTGTGGGTCGAGCTTGTTCTGCCTCTGGGCTTGGCGGCAATGGTCTGGTTTTTTATCGAGTCCCGATTTTAGGCCCTAAAGCTCACAGACATCGGAGCCGATCAGTCTGGTGTGACTAGCTGCATCTCTGATAATCCTCCCTCGGCTCTGATCAAGGTTTCAACATTCGCGGGAAACGGCGCGACCCGGCGTATCCCCTGCGCGTTCCATGGCATGCAAGGAAAGTGTCTGGTTGTGGAAAGCAGGGAGCAGTTGGCGCCCGGTTTGGCCATCACCGTTGAATGTGAAGATGCCCTGTTTCTGGGTGAAATCGTGACCTCCACCCTTAGTTCCGCAAATTGCCGCCTCGAGATACGGGTTGAGCAGATCCTTACAGGACTTCAAAGCCTCATGGCCTTACGGTCGGCATTGCTCGATGAACGGGCAGTGCCCTCTACGCTTCGGATGTTGCCTGCAGGAGTCTATAACTAGCTAGACACGTTCGCTATGCTGCAAAGGGAAATGCAGCGAAAGGTAGTTATTTTTGGCGGCGGGGGGCAGCTTGGGGTAGAACTCTGCCGAGAGTTTGAACGGCGGAATTGGTCGGTCTCTCGTTTCGAGCGCCAGATGGTGGACATCAGGGACGCGGCGCAAGTGGAACAGGCAATTGCGGCAGCCGATCCGGCCGTAGTCTTGAATGCGGCCGCTTATAACCAGGTGGACATCGCTGAAACCGAGCCGGTTACTGCTTATGAGGCAAACGCCCTGGCCGTGCGAAACATCGCCATGGCATGCCGGGCAATCCGACGCGCAGCTGGTCCATTACTCGACTGATTATGTCTTTGATGGGACAAAGGGCAGTCCTTACGTAGAGACCGATGCGCCTCACCCCCTGGGCGCCTATGCCGTCTCGAAGCTGGCAGGCGAGCTATATGCTCAGGCTTACCTCGAGAAGCCGTTAATCATACGAACGTCCGGCGTGTTCGGACCGGCAGGAAGGTTTACTCCCCGCGGCAATTTCCTCGAGCTTATGTTGCGGCTTGCCGCTGGCCACAAGCCCATAAGGGTTGTCGAAGACTACGTTGCGTCTCCGACCTATGCACCCGCCATGGCAGCTCGGACTGCCGATCTGGTCGAAAGAAGAATCGGCGGACTGTTCCACTTGGGCGGAGGCGAAGCTATCTCCTGGTTCAAATACGCGCAGTTGATCTTCGAACTGGCCGGACTTTCCCCAGAACTGCAGCCCACCGATGCCAGGGAATATCGAACAGCAGCTCGACGGCCCCAGTTTTCAGCGATATCGAACAGCAAGCTTGAGGCGGCAGGGATCGAAGCAATGCCGTCTTTGCGGGAAGCAGTGACCGAGTGCTTGCGCGCTAGGGAGCAAGCTACTGCACATCGATCGGAGTAGCGTAATAACCGTTGCGCGCCTGAACCTGGTACTCGGAGTTTTGAGTCTTTATCTCTAAACGTCGGAACTTACCGTCCCGTACCGGATTTGTCGATTGGTAGCCGATCGAGTATTGGTTCCGCAGCTCTTCCTGAATCTGGCGGAAAATCTCGTTTAGCGGATGTTTTCGGTCGACGGTGAACACGTGTCCGCCGGTCTCGGAAGACATATGCCGCAAGTCTCCTTCGCCTCCACCTCCAAATATCATCCCGCCCGCAGCATAGAAGCCGCGGTCGACATAATAGATGCTGTAAATGATCGCATCCGACTTCTGGGCCGCTTCAATAGCGGTTCTCCACGTATTGGTGCTGCCCTGGTCTTCGCCGTCGGTAATCAGGATCAGTGCCTTCCTCCCTACCTCGCTCTTCAGCTTCTCGGTTGAGGCAAGATAGACTGCGTCGAATAGCAGTGTACCTTTGGGCGTACCGCTGGTCGGCACCGGCCCTGAATTCGGTATGGACAGCGGCCCGCCGACTCCTGGAATCTGGCCGTCGCCGCGGAGATCAGTCATGGCAGACGTAAGCTGACGCGGGGAGTTGGTGAAATCCTGCAAAAGTTCCGTGTCCTTCCCGAAGGAGATCAGGAACGCCTCGTCTTTGGGACGGATGACACTTGAGAAAAACGACGCAGCTGCCTGGCGCTCTATATCAATCAGGCGTTCCTGACTCGCACTGATGTCGATCAGCAGGCCTAAAGTAAGCGGCAGGTCGGTCTCTCGGGAGAAGCGCTGAATCGTCTGCTCCTTCCCGTCCTCAAACACGCGAAAGTCGTCTTTGGTCAGAGACGGAATCAGTTGACCGCCTTTTTTGACCTTTACATTGAAGTAGACATTCACCAGTTCTACGTTGACCCGGATGGTCGGTTCCTGGTCCGCAGGCTGATTCTGGGCGGGAGGCTGTTGGGGCTGCCGCGCTATCAGCGCTGTACCCGCGATCCCGCTAAGGATCAATCCCGAAACAGTGATGGCAGAAATAGTCCGGGGAATCATGTTCGTTATGATTATCGTCTAGGGTGGCCCGCAGCAGCCGCCTTACCTGTTAAGGCTCGATCCAATCCGAAATGCAGTTAGCAACTTCTCACCTCGAAGGCGCCGACCCTGTCCTCGCGGCTATCATTCGCCGGATTGGACCGTGTGAATTTGCCAAGCGGGAACCTACGTTCGAGACGCTTGCCCGATCCATCACGTTCCAGCAGCTTAGCGGGAAAGCAGCTGGCACAATCTTCGCCCGAGTCAAGAAAGCCGCGGGACGTCGATTCACGCCACGAGCTTTTTTGCGCCTGACTCCGGAGCAATTGCGTGCTTGCGGCCTCTCTCGCCAGAAAATTGCTTCCCTGACGGACCTTGCCACCCGGTGTGCCCGCCGCGAAATTAACTTCCAAAAACTGAACGACCTGCCAGACGAGCAGATCATCGAGCTGCTATCCCAAGTTCGTGGCGTCGGCATCTGGACTGTCCAGATGTTCCTCATGTTTGCGCTGCAACGGCCGAATGTCATGCCGCTCTCGGACCTCGGTATCCGCAGCGCCGTGAGAAAAGCTTACGGGCTCGCCGACTTACCAAAGCCCACGGAATTGATAAGGCTTGCCGAGAAGTGGCATCCGCACTGCTCTGTCGCGTGTTGGTACCTTTGGCGAAGCCTCGATCAGCAAGCCGAGATTTAGGAGCCGGGAATTGGGGGCAGAGGCTCCCGGTCAGGGGCAATCCATTCTCTCCTGGCTTTTTCATTCCACAGCAGCTCAGGTGTCCAAAATCGATGCAGCAGTTCGCGCGTCAGTCGATGTTCATTGACGCTAAGAAATTCCTCGAAAGTGTTTTCCTGGTGCGTAGCAATCAGCTTCACCCAGCCGAGTGTGACGGTTTCGTGATAGCGGCTTCCAGCTCCCTGTCGCTCGGCGAACGCTCGGATAGTAGACCGTACCAAGCTTTCAGCGCGCTCTAGTGGCAATCGATGGACGAGCAACCACGCAAAGCGAAGGTGGTCGCCGTGCCGGAACCGCGAAGGAGTCAAGCTCTTGGAATCTAGTGAAGATAAGAACTGTTCGTCGCTCAAATCAGCCGATCCTACGACCAGTGGCATTCGAGCCATTATCTCGAGGATCGCTGATGGCAGGGCGATCGCTGATCGTCTAACAGCGACTTTCAGCTAACCCATTTCGTGATCTTCTTCATCAACTCGGGCACCCGAATCGGTTTCGAAAGATAATCGTCCATCCCGGCGCCTAGGCACCGTTCCTCGTCGCCCTTCATTGCGTGCGCTGTGAGCGCAATAATCGGCGTGCGCTTGCGGCCCGTCTCCGCTTCGATTCGCCGGATGGCCTCGGTTGCTTCTAAACCGCTCATCCGAGGCATCTGCAGGTCCATAAGAATCAGGTCGAAAGTAGCGCGTTCGGTTGCTTCGACAGCGATCAGCCCGTCGGGCGCGCAAACGACAGAGTGTCCCTGCTTCTCCAGCAGCCGTGAGGCAAGCGCCTTGTTGACAGGATTATCTTCGGCAAGAAGGACGCGCAGGCCGTCCCCGGCTGACCCGGAACTCTGAACGGCGTTGTCCGTGGCCTGCCGCGGCGCGCTTCTGCCCAACGTACTCAAAATGGCCTTCTTAAGATCGAGGAGAGCAACTGGCTTAAGTAAGTAAGTCTGAATGCCCAGTTCACGGCAGTAGGATGCGTCGGCATGCAAATCCACCGAACTCAGCATCATAAGTGCGGGAGGGTGATTACCACCGAAACCCGCGAGATGCCGGGCGAAAGAGAATCCGTCCATCTCCGGCATATGAGCGTCTAGCAAAATCAGTGAAAACGGGTCACCAGATAAACGGGCTTTGTCAACAAGTTCTAAAGCCCGGAGACCCGACTCTACCGATTGCGCCTGTATTCCTGAGCGGCGGAGCATGCCGTGAAGGATCAGCCGGTTCGTTTCATTGTCATCGACAATCAGCGCCCGGACGTCATCCAGGCGGATGTCTCGTTCGGGCTCAAGAGGTAGATCGTCGATAGCAGGACAGCAAATCTCAAAATGAAAAGTGCTGCCCGATCCGATTACACTATCCACCCAGATGCGGCCTCCCATCAGCTCGATCAGACGTGAGGAGATCGCCAGTCCAAGGCCTGTCCCGCCGTACTGGCGCGTAATAGATCCATCCGCTTGAACGAAAGCGTCAAAAATAGATTCGAGCTTGTTAGCTGGGATTCCGATTCCGGTGTCACGAACAGAGAAGCGCAAGAACGCATTCGAGGTCTCACAGCGCTCCGCAGATACTCGTAGCTCCACTTCGCCTTCAGCCGTAAACTTGATCGCGTTGCCGACCAGATTAATTACAATTTGGCGAAGCCGGTCCCCATCGACAAACACCGTCTCAGGAACGCTGTCTTCGATATTGCACAGCAGTTCTACTCCTTTCTGATGAGCACGAATCGCCAGCGACCTCATACTGTCGGACAGGCTTTGATGAAGCCGGCAATTCTCCGGAGCAATCAGCAGGCGGCCCGCCTCGATTCTTGAGAAGTCCAGGATGTCGTTGATTACCGTCAGGAGCGCGTTTCCGGAGTTTTGTACTGACGTCAGATATTCGCGCGCTTCGGCTGGAAGCTCCATGTCCAAGGCAAGCTCAGTCATACCAAGAACTCCGTTCATCGGCGTCCGGATCTCGTGACTCATATTGGCAAGGAACTCGCTTTTCGCGCGGCTGGCTGCTTCTGCTGCGGATTTTGCCGTCTGGAGTTCTACCGTCCTCTCGACGACTCGGCGCTCCAGCGCCTCATTCAAATTGCGGATTTCCGCTTCAGCTCGCCTTCGCTCCGTAACATCTCGGCAGTTGAGAATGACACCGGCGACGGCAGGGTCGGAAGTTCGGTTCGCCACTGTGCTTTCAAGAATCGATACTTGGTTGCCTTCGCCCCTCCATCTAAGTTCGATTGTGTGATCCTGGGAAGCGTTAAACAGTGATGGCTCCAACAGCTGCGCGTCATCCGGAAGAATGAAATCAAAGATCGTCCTTCCGACTAGCGCCTCGGGAGCGACCTGGAGTACTCGGAGGCTTGCAGGGCTCGCATACTGAACAGAGCCGTTCGGATCAACAATCATGATCAAGTCGGACGCGTGTTCGATCAATGATCTGAAGTGCGCCTCGCTTCGGCTCAAGTTCGAATAGAGTTGCTCTACCCGCGAAGCAGCCCGGTTGCATGCACGCGCTAAGATTCCCAATTCGTCATTTCCAGATACAGGCACTCGATATCCAAAATCGCCCGCGGCCATAGCACCTGCTCCCTCCTGCAAACGACGGAGCGGTACAGAGATGCTTCGGGTGACAACGGTTCCAAGAACCCCCGCGCTTAAGAAAGTGAAGGCACCGAGCACCAAGAGCATGATCATGGCGCGGCGACTACCCGCCCGGAGTTCATCGAGTGAATGCTGGCGTTGGGATGTCGCCTGCTCATCGATTTCTCTAGACACTTGCGAAAGGACGTGACTTGCGTCATTTACCTGGTTTTCGAGACGCAGCCGGATCGCCTGCCAGTCGCCAACATCGGCCATTTCGATCAGTGTGTCGATCACCGCCGGAATGGATGCGCGGATATAAGCCAAGGTCGTCAGCGTAGAGGCCCGGTTATCGCCGGGAGCACCGGCAAGCCGCATGGCAAACGAAGCGGTATCAATGTCCCGCAACAGCGCGCTTTGAAAAGGACGGATCTGATTCTTGAAGCGTTCGGCGTTCTGCCCGGCACAGGCCGTCTGCATGATGTTTTTGAATTCCAGAACGTTGTTGTTGACGTGCATGACAGCAAGCACTTGCTGATCAATCACGTCGAGCTCACGTACGCGACGCTTATATTTGTTTGCTTGCCAGAGTCCCACCACTCCGCTTGCGAGCAGCAGCCCTAGAATTACCGCGAATGAGACCGCCAGACGGGCTCCGATTCGTACTGAGCAGGGATCTGGAAACCGCGCTTTGGCTGGAGCTTCAGTTCCGGCATCGTCATCCGAGACGATCTTTGGTCGCACCCTCTCTGTGCTCTCGCTTACCACAAATGCATAAGTCGTGTTTTTTCCTGAGAAAGATCAAACAAAAATTGTCACTTCTCAGTTAGCACCGGGAGAGATGAGCCGGGCGAACTGTGTCCGGTCACAAGCGCCCGATTCTTATGCCAAAGATCCGCGATCCGCTCATTCTGCTGCTGACGTTTTGCACCCTGCTTGCCGCCGGTGTGATAGCAGGTTGCGACGCTATGAGCAGGAGTCGCTACCCTTCCGCTGGCTCTCCCAGCGAGCTCTTCGTTATGGGAATGGCCTCGGACTCCGATGGACTGCTGGAATCCCAGATCTTACGCGAATTCGGAAAGACGAGAGGGGTAATCCCCAGATACATACCCAGTTTTGAGACGGTGGATAGCCGGCTTAAAACTTATGAGCGCTCTTTCGAAGACAGGTCCTCGAGTCCTGATCTTCTTGAAATTGACGTCATCTGGCCATCGATCCTCGCGAACGACCTTCTTGATCTAACTCCTTATGCGGGCGATGTCGCCAAATCATTCGCTCCTGAAATCCTTTCGAACTTTTGGGTCGGTCGTAAACTTCTGGCCCTCCCCAGGTTTGTTGACGTCGGCGTTCTTTACTACCGAGGCGACCTCCTAGCGAAGTATGGCTTCCGTCATCCTCCCAAGACATGGGACGAACTCGGATATATGAGCAGGCGAATACAAGAGGGAGAACGGCGTTCAGGAGTCAAAGATTTTTGGGGCTACGTTTGGCAGGGCGGCCCGCACGAATCGCTGACCTGCAATGCCTTGGAATGGCAGGCGTCTGAGGGGGGTGGAGCAATCATCGGCAATGATGGCGTCGTCCAGGTTAACAACCCCGGAACGCTGAAAGCCCTCAAACGGGCGGCATCATGGGTCGGAACTATTTCTCCTCCCGGTGTGATCGCTTATGTTGAGGACGACAGCGTAAACTTGTGGAACTCCGGTAAGGTAGCGTTCATGAGGAACTGGACCAGCTTTTACGGCGAGGTCGCAAGGACAAGCGATTCTGCCTTCAGAAAGCTCGGAGTGGCTCCTTTGCCGGGTGGGTCAGCGGGTAGCCGTGGAACGCTCGGCGGTTTTGCCATGGCCGTTTCGAAATACTCCGCACGCAAGGAGCTGAGCGTCGATGCCCTGAAGGCGCTCACTTCGGAAGAGGCCCAGATACGCAGGATCAGGAACTCTGGATGCATTCCGACTCGGATCTCCGTGCTGGAGCGCCAGGATCTGCTCTCGCTCACTCCACTGAAACCGAATGTCTCGAAGGAAATCGTCTCGGGCATTGTTGCCCGGCCTTCTCTCATCACGGGTGCTCTGTATCCAGCCGTTTCAAAAGCCTACTGTAAATCGGTTCACGACGTGCTAACGCACAAAGCGACAGCGGAAGCTGCAATGGCTCAGCTCGAAACCGAACTCGTCAGTCTTACCGGGTTCCGTCCCGCTCGGCAGACTGCCCGAAGGTACTGACGTAAACTGGGCCTCTGTGCCGTTCCGAATACCGGTAAGACTCCAGGCCCTTGCATTCTTTGCCGTACTGGCAGGTTCTGGACGGACGGCTGACCAGTTGGCTGAGACTCAGGAAGAGTTCCGTCCCCTCTATCACTTCTCTCCCAAGAAACATTGGACCAATGACCCCAACGGGCTGGTGTACTTCGAAGGCGAGTATCATCTGTTCTTCCAATACAACCCGTTTGGAGACGTATGGGGGCACATGAGTTGGGGCCATGCTGTCAGCCAGGATCTCCTCCGGTGGGTTGAACTGCCTGTGGCGCTCCGCGAGGAGAACGGGATCATGATGTTCACCGGCAGCACAGTCGTGGACGCGGCGAACACCAGCGGCTTTTGCCGCGAAGGGCGTCCGTGTCTGGTGGCCATTTACACCGGACACACTTCGGAGACGAAAAGCTCCCCCGCTCTGCAGACACAGAACATCGCGTTCAGCAACGACCGGGGTCGCACCTGGACGAAATACTCCGGCAATCCAGTTTTGAATCTGCACCTATCTGATTTTCGCGACCCGAAAGTCTTCTGGTCGGCTGCAAGCAGGCAGTGGGTCATGGCGGTCTCGCTGCCGAACGATCACAAGGTCCGCTTCTACGGATCAAGAAACCTGAAAAGTTGGAACCAGCTGAGTGACTTTGGTCCCGCAGGCGCCGCCAGTGGGCAATGGGAATGCCCCGAGATCTTCGAATTGCCGGTGGATGGAAATCCCAGGCGCACGCGTTTTGTTCTGAAGGTGGGATTGAATCCCGGAAGTCCGCAAGGCGGTTCAGGCGAGCAGTATTTCATCGGCGAATTTGACGGTACGAGCTTCACCAATGACAACCCGTCCTCACTCACACTCCTGACCGATTACGGCAAGGACTGCTATTGTGCCCTCACCTTCAACAATTTACCCGCGAACCATAAGCCCGTGATGATGGGGTGGATGGATAACTGGGATTATGCATCGGAGTTGCCCACGAATCCGTGGCGAGGGCAGATGACGATTCCGCGGGCCCTCGGACTGCGGACAACTCCGTCTGGCCTTCGGCTGGCACAAGCTCCTACCGAGGAGTTACAGCGGATCCGCAAGAACCATATCCACATTGCGGGCCAGAGTGCCGCGGATCTAAACAGCAAACTTGCCCAATCCAGTATCGGGACCTCTCACACCTACGAAATAGAATCCACCATCCCAGTAGGCAACGCCGGCAATCCGGAGTGGAGGGTGCTGGTCGATCCAGACAGCTATACAGCTATTGGCTATGACCGGCAATCAAGCACAGTGTTTGTTGACCGTACCCACTCGGGCAACGTGAGCTTTAGCCCGAAGTTCCCGGCCAGAACTGCGGCGCCGGTCCACCTACGCGATGGTCTGCTGCGGCTTCACATACTCGTGGATCGGGACTCGGTCGAAGTTTTTGCGCAGGACGGCGAAGTCGCTCTCACCAATCTCGTCTTCCCGCCCAGGAATGCAGCGAAGATCGAGTTCCATGCGCCGGCCAGCATCTCCGTATCTGCCGATCTTTGGAGCTTACAGGAAAACTAACCTCCGAGATTTTGCCCTGCTGTCTAGCACCAAAGTTTAGGGCCAATTAGCCTTGGAGTAAACCGTGAACCTGAATCCCATATCTTTGGTCAGCAGCCTCTGGCAGAGCGCGTCGGCATCGACGACCTCGAATACCGTGGCGCCAGTCACGAGGGCGGCGAAAACTGTTGACAACAGCAGCATCTCTACCCCAGCCGAACTGTTCGGACAATTAAGCCAGTTAAGTAAGAACAACCCGGCTGAGTTCAAGTCGCTGACTGCTCAGATCGCGCAGCAGTTGCAAGCTGCAGCCGCGAGCGCTACCGACTCGTCCCAGGCAGGTCATCTCAAACAACTGGCTTCGAATTTTCAAAACGCTTCTCAGTCCGGCAACTTCTCAGACCTTTTCGCGAATAGCAGTCAGAGCGCTGGAACGCAAGTGCAAACTTCGCACTCGGGACATCATCACCATCACGCCTCATCGCAGACTTCATCAACTGCTGACTCTGATACCGTAACCAGCATCTTCCAGCAGGCTCTTTCGTCCATTCAGGGTTCGAACAAAGCTTAGGTCCAATAGAGGATCTGCGCCTGCGGCAGAATCTTCGTCAAGGCGGATTGTAGAGCCGTCTTCATTTCTTTCATTTCCTCGGCGGGATAGACGTACTTGACTCCGCCAAACTTTGTTCGCTTCTGCTCTCGTTTGGATTCTTCCATATCCAGCGGAGTGCGTGGATACCACTGCAGCAGAATATCCTTCGACTTAGGCGTAAAACGGTGAGTGATCAACTCCGCCGTCAAATCCAGATGTTTGATATCGCTGAGACGATGGGCTGCTTGACGAAAGAGCTCTGTGTAGCCGTCCTGCCATCCGGGGAAGGCCACGATGGGTGCAATAGTCAAGCCGACCGGGTAGCCGGCTTGAGCCATCCGGCGCATTGCATCAAGACGAGCATCTACGGAATCAGTCCCGCCTTCGAAATTTCGTGCCACTTCACGCGCATTGACGGAAAACCGCACCCGCGTGCGTCCCCCGTGGGAAAGCGCAAGCAGCGGCTCTACTCCTGCAAATTTGGTCGTCCAGCGCAGCTGAACGTGCTCATTCCAGCGGCCGAAAAAACTGATCGCTTTCGCCAATCCCCCGGTCAGATGCTCTAGAGCCAGCGGGTCTGTGTAGCAGGACGCTTCGAACGTAGTTCCTTCCTCCGACCGCTTACGGGAGCGGGATGTAATGTGGCCCGTACCAAGATAATTCCGCAAGTTCTCGAGAATTTCGTCCAGGTTTGCGTATACACGGGTGATCGGAGGTCCTGATAGCGATCCTGCGAGATAACAATACTGGCAATGCGCGGGACAGCCTTGCGCGAGATGAAACTGCCAGTCAGCGCTAGGCGGGATCGGGTTTAACTTCAAACTGCTTGGCGGTGCGACGACAACAGCCAAGGTTGACTTCGCTTCGGCGTACAGCTTGCGCGCGTTTCCCGCCTCTATACGCGGCAGGCGATCTGTACTGAGGTAAACAACCTCTGACCCGTTTTCCTCAGCCCGCAATGCGACCTGCCTACCGTAGTCCCAATCCTGAGCCGCCCGCGTGACGTAAACACGCTTTGGAAGCCATAGTCGGCTGGAACGAGTCGAATCGACGGAAGGAATGGCGGGAAAAATTGTTGCGGCGGCCACACCTATTAGATGTGCGCTATTTATCAAAGGGCCAGCAATTGCTGACTCAGTCCGGCAAGTGATCGAAGTTTCCCGTTAGTAGCTGTTTCCGCTGGGCAGGCGGAAAATGCTCGATTGCGTAGCGAAGTGCTGTGCGCCCAAGCTCGGCATAGTGTTCCCTTAGGAAGCCGACGAGGGCGAGACGATTCACCCGGCCGGCTTCACGCAGCGTCCACCCAACCGCTTTCTGGATCAGATCGTGCCGATCGTGCAACAGCTTTTCTGCCAGCCGGAATGTGTCCTTCGTCTCCCCGGACTTGATCAGCGCCAGGGTAGCAACAACGGCGATCCGGCGCTCCCAAAAGCTCTGTGATTCCGACAGCCGATAGAGACGGTCGCGCGCTCGCGTTTTCAGGTGCTCGCCAACAATGTACGGAGCGGACGTGTCAACCAGATCCCAATTGTTTATCCCAGCCGTGTTGGCGAGGTAAAACTCAAAGATTTCCGTGCGTTCCCGCTCTGTTTGAGCATGTTCGTATTTCCAGACCAGAATTTCGAGCGCTGCAAAACGATGCTCATGATAGCGGGACTGCAACAGTCGCGCGATATCAGTCAGCGGCAGGTCGCAATACCGCAACGCAATCCGCCGCTGGACCGGGACGCTGATCCCCAGAAAGCGGTCTCCTTCTCCGTAGTCGCCTTTTCCTGTCTTGAAAAACCACGCTAAGTTGTCAGCGCGAACGGGATCGGCGGCTTCGGCCAGTTCGCGTTCGAGTGCTCTACGCGATAACGCATCTCTCCTCGATTGGCGCTTCACGAGAATAGCTCACACCTCCAATCCAATGCTGCGCATCAGTTCCAGCGCATTACTATGTGTCACAATCCCCGGCCGCAGCTTGAACTCAAACTCCATTTTGCCGTCCCTCATGTAATCATCGAAGTGCACGTTTCGTGCTAGTCCGTGCAGGTCGTCTTCGATATCCGCCAATGCCAGATCGTGCGTTGTGATCAGCCCGATGGCGCCTGAGGTGACTAACTTGGTCAAGATTGCAGATGCGCCGATCCTGCGGTCGTGCGAGTTCGTTCCGCTTAATAATTCATCGAGCAGAAACAGAGTCGGACATCGGCTCGCCAATTGGACGATGTTCCGAATTCTCGTAATCTCTGCGTAAAAGCGCGACCGGTTGTCCTGCAGCGAATCCGTAACACGCATCGAAGCTGTTGTTTGCAATCGCGAGAGTTGCGCTGCTCGTGCTGGTACCGGCGCTCCCGCCCAGGCCAGCACAGCCGTTAGTCCAACCGCACGCAGAAGCGTGCTCTTGCCAGACATATTGGAGCCGCTTACGATTAGCAGACGTGTTTCAGCCCCGAGATGCACGCTATTCGGTACACACCGGGATTCCGGAATGAGCGGGTGCCGCAGATCGGTAGCATCGAACTGCGCTTGATCGCCGTCCAGCAACTGCGGAAACGTCCAGCCCGGGCGCTCATACGCGAGCGAAGCGACCGACGAAAGGCTCTCGATTTCGGCCACTGCCGCAACCCAGCCTCCAATGTACCTGCCATTCAAACACCGCCAGGCTTCGATCGCCATGGCGGCCTGTTCGCGCCACACGACCAGGGGCTGGATAGCCCGGACAAGCAAGTGATCGCTCGAATCGAGCATGTCGATCCAGCGCTCCAGACGCGCAATGCGATGCGCCGCATCAAAACCGTGCAGATTGATGTCGGCTTGCAGACTGCGGAGCCGCGCCGAGGCAAAAGGTTCTTGCCCCAAGCGTGCGAGCAACAGTGAGAGGACGCGCAACCCCGCCGCCGGGGTGTCGATGTCCTGCGTGGCTCGCCGGATGCGATTTCGCAGCGCACGCGCAAACGCCAAATCGAAAATCAAAAGGGTCAGAAGCGGCCAAAGCGGAAGCCACTGGGCAAAGAAGCCGATCAGCGCCAACGGTCCCATAATCGCGAGTACCAGGGCAAGGATACGTGTGCCGGATGAAAACGGTACTGCCGGTTGCGATCCCCACCGGGTGAGAGCGTCAATCCGCACTTCACCGCGAATGTCTTCGCCCAGCAGGGCGATGTCCTCCCGCAAGTCAAGAACACCCGTAAGCTCTCTCACTGCGTCCTGCCGTGCCAAAGCTTCCTCAGCTAATGCAGGAGCGGAAAGCCAGCTCGCCAGGACTGACTCTCCCGCCGCCGTGCGAGCGCGCGATATCAGCTCGAACAGGCTTCCTTTGCCATAGAGATCGAGATCATCGGCGTAAACGTGTTCCGGATCCCGATAGAGCTCGCCTGTTTCGCTCGTGCCCGCCCAGCGGTCTTGAACGCGCGCAAGCCCCTGGTCGTAGAACCTGAGCGCGCGTTCTGCCAGAGTCCGCCTCCGCTTCACTCGAGCGTGATAGAACGCGAGCCCGATAAAAATGCCAAACGGCACGAGCAACGTGCTCGCCGGAATACGATGGGACCCGAATGCAAAATAGGCGAGCACCGCTGTTGCTAACCCAAGCGCAAGCCGCCAGTTCCCAATGACAATGAATCGCTGCTGCAGAATATGCCATTCCGCCTGCCAGCGATTGCGGCGCGATTGATACTCGGTTTCCGGATCCACCCACTCACAGCATAGTGACTGCCCTCGAGACACTCGGTACCATCGGAACAGGATGAAGCGCTCCGGATTCGCCGATCTGCCCCTTCACGGTGGTCGAGTGCCCTTATGGCTGGCCGAACGGATGCAAAAGCTCGGCACTGCCATGACCGAGAGCATCATCTACCACTACGGCACTTCCGAATTTCTCACTCGACTGAGCGATCCGTTCTGGTTCCAGGGGTTCGGCGCAGTGATGGGCATGGACTGGCACTCATCCGGAATCACCACTTCCGTACTGGGCGCGCTGAAACGCGGGTTGAAAGGCCGGGAGCGTGAACTTGGTATTTACATCTGCGGCGGCCGCGGTAAACAATCCCGGAAAACGCCTGGCGAATTACTGGCGGTTGCAGACAGCAGGGGACTCGACGGTGCCGCTCTTGTGCGCACCAGCCGGTTAACGGCAAAAATCGACAACAATGCGATTGGCGACGGCTTTCAAATTTACCTCCACTCTTTCGTTGTCACTGCCAAAGGCGAGTGGGCCGTTGTGCAGCAGGGTTTGAACGAGGGCAATGGCTTGGCAAGACGATATCACTGGCATTCCGCAAGCGTCCGTGATTTTACAAGTGAGCCTCACACCGGCATTGTCGGAGAGAACGAAGGCCAAATCCTCAACCTGGTAGACCGCCGAGCCAAACCAGCCCACGAAGCGCTGCTGAAGATCGCGTCCGATCCGCCGGACAAAACTGTTTCTGAGATCCGGAAACTCGTGCTTCCTCGACGTCATGAAGTGCAGGCGCGAGACGTTGACTTGAAAAGACTCGGTGCCGTTTTGGCCGTGAGTTACGACCAACAGCTCCGCGATTTCGCTTCCCTTCTGCTAACCGAGAATCTTGGACCGCGAACTTTGCAGACGCTTGCGCTTGTGGCCGAGGTGGTCCACGGGACCCCGAGCCGCTTCTCCGACCCGGCACGCTTTTCGTTCGCGCTGGGCGGAAAAGACCGGCATCCCTTCCCAGTGCCATTGAAAACCTACGATCAGAGTTTGTCCGTTCTTCAACGCGCGCTGGATGCCGCGAAGCTGGGCCGCTCAGAAAAGGTCGACGGGTTTAAACGGCTTGATGCGTTAGTCCGTCGAGTCGAGCAAACATTTGAACCGACAGCGGATTTCGCGCGCGTCGTCCAGCATGAAAGGGCAATGTCCCCAAGCCTCGATGGCCGCTCTGTTTTTGACGATCGCGCACAGAAACGTCGCCCATTGCAGATGAAACACCAGCAGCTTATGCTCTTCTGAGGGAAGCGCGTATGACGATCTCTCTCGACGATTTCGAAAAGCTTGGGCTCGAAGTAAACGGCCTCCGATTCAATGCGCTCGCGAAGGGTCCTAAAGAAGGGAAGCTGGTGCTTTTCTTGCATGGCTTCCCGCAATTCGCCGACTCCTGGGCTCCTGTGATGCGGCCACTGGCTGCAGCCGGTTACAGGACGTTAGCAGTCGATCAGCGGGGCTACTCGCCGGGAGCCAGGCCGCGTTACGTAAGAGAATACGCCGTCGAGAACCTGGTTTCCGATACCCTGGGCTTCGCCGATGCCCTGGGTGTGCGCACGTTTCATTTGGTAGGACACGATTGGGGCGGGCTGCTCGGATGGCGGCTTGCAGCTGACCACCCGGAACGGTTGTTGTCGCTGACGGTGCTCTCCACTCCGCACAAAGACGCGCTACTCGACGCCTTACGCAGCGATGCGGATCAGAAGTGGCGATCGAGATACATCCCGGTTTTTCGTATACCGGGGCGAGTTGCCGAAGCTCTCCTGAAATCGGGCAAGCCCCAGCGCCTGCGCACTATCTACCAAGGCAAAATCGACAAGGCAGCGGTAAGCGAAAATGTTCGTCGTCTGAGTGAGCCTTACGCCTTAACCGCTGCCCTGAATTGGTACCGCGCCATGAACCTCGAACGTCGAATCGGCAAAGTCGCGGTTCCTGTGCTCTACGTCTGGGGTTCGGAGGACATCGCGCTGGGTAGAACCGCTGCCGAGAGAACAGCTTCCTATGTCGCCGGACCGTACAGGTTCGAGCTTCTCGAGGGGAAATCTCACTGGCTGATCGAGGAAGTACCTGACCAGATTTCTGAATTGCTTCTGCAGCATCTTGCAGCAAACTCCGAGCCAACTCGGCAGCCCGTTTTCAGCGAATCGAAACAGAAACTGATGCCCGAAGTTGTCCTGTTCGATCTCAACGGAACGCTGCTCGATACAGCCGCCCTTGCACCGGTCTTGCGAAAAATCTTTGGACGAAAACTTTCCGTCCGTGAATGGTTCACGCAAGTTATCGCGTACTCAATGGCTAGCACACTGGCAGGCGATTACCGGCAATTTGGAGACATCGCAATCGCGGTTCTCAAAATGGAAGCGAACGCCAGGCAGATCGAGTTGAGCGGCGCAGATGTTGAAAAAGTCCAGGAAGCTATGAGGCGCCTCCCTGCTTTTGCCGACGTCAAGCCTTCCTTACGAAAACTGCGAAAGGCAACTGTTCGGCTTTCTGTGCTCTCGAATTCCGCTCCCGCCAGTATGAATCAGCAGCTGCGTAATGCGGGTCTCGATGGCTATTTCGAGAGCACTACTTCCGTGGACGCAGTCGAGCGGTTCAAGCCTTCACCCGAGACTTACCAGGCTGCCGCGAAGTCGCTCAATGTCGAAACTGCCAACATCCTGATGGTCGCTGCGCATCCGTGGGATCTGCTCGGAGCCGCCCGTGCAGGATGCCGTACTGCCTTGCTTGCCAGAGAGGAAAAATCGACCCTTCCCGGTGCTCCGCCTGCCGAGTTCGTCGCCGCAGATATGGGAGACTTGGCCGATCAGATCCTCGCCAAGGCACAACACCGGCCCGGAAGGAAGATCCTCGCGGTTACCGGCGGCGCTGTCACGCTAGGTATCCTCGGCAGCATGTTATTTCACTCGCGAACCAAAACCGCTTCAGCCCTCCGGGACTCCCGCTTTCCTGAAAACGCCGAGTGACGCGTCCAAGGCTTTCTTTGCGGCTTCGTCAGGCGGAAGATCGTTGAGGCGATTGAAAACTTCCACACTCAGTGCGTCCGTGTACCCGATTTTCTGCAGCGCCCTTAGGAATCCGACCAAATCGATCACCCCTTCGCCCGGCAGCAGCCGGTGATCATCCCTGATCTGCTCAGGCGGCAATGCGGGAGAGTCGTTGAAATGCACATGGACAATCCGTTCGCGTCCCGCCGCAAGTATGTCCGTGGTGGTCGCTCCCGCGTGGTGCCAATGCCAGGAATCGAGCAGCAGTCCCACGTTCGCCCCGCAGTCCCGCGCGAAGTCGAGCATCTCTCCCATCTTCCAGATGAACTCGTATTTTTTGGCTCTCCGAAGGTGTAGCGGACCTAGGAACTCCAGCCCAAGCCGCACGCCGGAGTCCGCAAGTATACGCGCACTCTCCGTAAACCGGTACCGATAAACAGGATAAAGCTCTGTTTTCGGGACATCTGCGGAAGGCATGATGTAGGTGATCATCCGTGGACAGTGAATCGCGGCAGCGAACCGAGCCGAATCGGGGAGCTTTCTAAGTCCCGCGGCAAACGTCTCGTCATCTTTGCGAAACTCGACGGGGAATCCCAGCGCCGCCGGCCTCACCCGCAACTGCGAAAGCAGTTCATTTGTCGCATCCGCACCTGCTTTCTGCGCAGCGTCCAGCATCACATCCGTGCCTGGAAACCCGGTTTTTGCAGCCAGCCGGGCGAAATCCGGCCACGGCACCGCGTTCTTTACCAGCGTGCTATTCAACGCCAAAAACATGCGCCCACCGGAAGGTGCTGCTCGCAATACCGAGAGCGCGCCAAGAGCTTTGCATATCGAGCGGCGTGTTACCTGAAGTGACATAATCCCGTAATTGATACTACAGACCAGAGAAAATTACAATCCGGATTCGAAAGCAAGATCCGGATATCGCCTCGCGCCGGTGCCCCAGTAGCCTGACAATCAAGAGGGCAGATCATGTTGAATAGATCAATATTGAATAGATCAATGCTGAATGAAGACGATTGCTGGCAGACGGTGACAGCGAAAGATCCAGGAGCGGATGGCCGTTTCTACTACGGAGTCACAACCACTGGAGTCTATTGCCGCCCTTCGTGCCCTTCGCGTCGGCCGCTGCGAGACCACGTCCGGTTTTACGGTTCGCGGATTGAGGCGGAACAGGATGGCCTTAGACCTTGCCTGCGCTGCCGCCCGGATTCGATTACTTTTGCGGACGCCAACAAACTAAAAATCCGGCGGGTTTGCGACTACATCCGGGCAAACTGTGAAAACGGACAGACTCTCTCTCTTTCGGAGCTGGGCCGGCAAGTCGGGTGGAGTTCTTTTCACCTCCAAAGGACTTTCCGGAAACTAATCGGTGTAAGCCCGAAGTCGTTCGAGGAAACATGCCGGACGAATCTGCTGAAGGCTCGGCTGCGTGATCGGCCTTCCGTAACGGAAGCCATCTATGAGGCGGGATTTGGCTCCAGCAGCCGCGTCTACGAACGCGCGGCCACCAGCTTAGGCATGACCCCAGCCGAGTATCGCGCCGGCGGACGCGGGGTCAGTATTTCCTATGTCTCCGTACCAACACCGCTGGGCGCCATGATGGTCGGTGCAACAGATCGCGGCTTATGCTTCCTGCAATTCGGCGACGATGCCGAAGAACTCTCGGGGAAATTGGGCGCCGAATATCCGCAGGCACAACTGAATCCTATGCGCGAGCCGTATCCTGCGATTTTTCAAAACTGCATCAAATCCCTTTTGGGGTATCTCCGAAGGGAGCAAGTTCGGCTCGATCTGCCGCTCGATGTCCGCGCAACCGCCTTCCAGCTGAAAGTCTGGAAATATCTGCAAGCCATTCCCCACGGCGAGGTGCAGTCCTACAGCGAAATCGCCGCCGCACTCGGAAATCCCAAGGCGACCAGAGCAGTTGCCCGAGCTTGCGCGGCCAACAAAGTCGCTATCGTGATACCCTGCCATCGCGTGATTCGAGGAACCGGAGAACTCGGCGGTTATAAGTGGGGACTTGACCGCAAACGGGTGCTGCTCGATACAGAGCGTTCCAGTCTAAACGCGCGACAATCTCGCGGAGAGGAAAAGGCTTGAACCGACATAAGTCTCTACTGTGCGCATTTGCTTTCGCCGGCAGCTTGTTTGGGCAAGGTCTCGACTGCAACCTTCAGGAGTACAAGCCTGCTCCCGGAATGCAAGCCGGGGTTCAGCGCGGCGCATTGACCCTGACGTGGCAAGGCGAGCACGAGCAACAGTTGCGCGCGGTCTTCACACTACGGGACGGTCAACCCGTAATCCAGGAATTGGCTGCCAGAAAAGTCAACGGCCGGTGGGTGCAGCTTGGGACGAATCTATCGCCCGAGTACCAGGTGACCACCGGACGCCGCAGGATTTCAGAGCAGCAGATGGCGCCCCTCCGCAACCTTCATATCCCGCTTACGCCCGAACTGATTGCCCGGGAGCAGTGGAACGCTTTCTGGGACGCGCCTCTCAATATTCCCGGCAGCCCAGGTACAAATATCGATTTGCCTCGCCGCCCTCAGGAAATCAGTAGGAATTGGGCAACTTTTCATCCCGCGGGATGCAGTGTCAAGACGGATAACAGTCGCGTTGAGGTCGCCATCCCGGGCGTCGAGCTCGGAATCTTCTCCGGTGAACTCCGCTACACAGCTTATCGCGGCAGCAATCTTCTTCGCCAGGAAGTGATCGCGAAGACTGATGAACCCAATGTGGCGTACAAATATGTAGCGGGCTTGAGAGGCTTTGAGATCGGCCCCAAAACCCGAGTCGTCTGGCGCGATGTCGCTCGCAATTGGCAGCAGTACGAATTCGGTGGCGCCATGAATCGCGATCCCGTCCCGCTCGTTGCTCGCAACCGGCTCGGGCTTGTAGAAGGCTCAGGAGGATCTCTCGGCTTTCTCACGCCCCCTCACAAATTCTTTTTCGCCCGCGAGATTGAGACTAACCTTGGCTTTGTTTATTACCGGAAAGATAACGATCATTCATTCGCCGTTGGTATCAGGCAGGCCGACCATGAACAGCCTTACCGGCCTTATGGTGTGTCCGATGCCGAATGGAATCGAAGAGCCGATGAAGCTCGTCACGATATCAACAATTTCGCTCTGTATAACGCGCCTACCGGCACTATGCAGCACATGCCGGTGTACTTCTACTTAAGCGCTGATGACGCTCCGACGGCACAGCGCAACATACTTGCCTATACTCACGACGATCGGTACAAGGAGATGTCCGGTTACAAGGTGCTGGTCAGCCACTTTCACATGCATTTCAATGAGCAGCTAACAGACGCAGGCACAATCGATCAGCAACCATCTTGGTACTCGGTGTTTCGCGGACTTGGCATTAACGCCGTCATCCTCGCAGACTTTCATTCTGATTCGCATCCGAACGATCCAGGTCCCATACGCTTCAAGGAGCAGAAGATTTACTTCGAAGGTTGTGAGCGGTTCTCAGATAAAGACTTTCTCCTCATACCGGGAGAAGAGCCGGATGCAAATCTGGGCGGCCATTACATGTTCGTCTTCCCACACCCGCTTTTTTGGTCTCATGTGCAGCAAACGGGGCAGCCCTTCAGGCAAGTCGATCCTACTTACGGGCAGGTCTATCACTCCGGATCAGCTAAGGACGAGTTAGCCTTATTACGCGAGCAAGACGGCTACATGTGGCAGACTCACCCACGAGCCAAAGGGTCTGCTGGTTACCCGGATGCAGTCCGCGATTCCGAGCACTTCAACAGCGACCGTTTTATCGGAGGCTCCTACCAGTCGCTGCCCGTAGATCAGTCCGAGAAACGCTTGTGTGAAGCTCGCTGCCTGGCGCTGCTTGACGATATGAACAACTGGACCAATGCCAAATACATGATCGCCGAAGGCGATACATACATGAAATACCCGGACGACGAGACCTATCCAGAGTTGCTGGTGAACTACGTAAAACTCGATCGCGTTCCAAAGTTCACTGAGGGTTGGAGCCCCTTGCTGAAAGCACTTAGAAACGGTAATTACTTTGTCACCAGCGGCGAGGTTTTGATTCCCAGTTGGAGCATTGACGGAACTGGATCGAAGCGTACCTACACCGCGAACGTTGAGTGGACATTTCCGCTCGAGTTCGCCGAGCTCGTCTGGGGCGACGGCAACACTACTGGTCGCCAGATCCTCTCAGCGACCCAATACACCCCATTCGGCACTCAATGCTTCAAAATCCCATTCGATGTTGCGGGAAAGAAGTGGGTGCGATTCGCCGTTTGGGATTCGGCCGGCAACGGCGCATTCACCCAGCCCGTTCACCTTCACTAGATCGCTGACGCGTCGAAGACACACCGATAAGACCAAGCCCGTTCCCATATACTCAAGAGCATGTTTGCTGGCATCGAGGCTGGGGGAACAAAGTTTGTCTGCGGACTTGGTACGGGGCCGGATGACCTGATAACCACTCAGTTCCCGACTTCGACGCCGCAAATCACCGTCGCGAGTGCAGTCGACTTCTTCCGCAGCAACGCGCCCGGTCAGCTGGATGCAATCGGAATCGGCTCTTTTGGTCCGGTTGATCTGAATCCGTCCTCCCCGGCATACGGCCACATCACGTCCACTCCGAAGGAGGGTTGGGAGGACTTCGACCTCGCTGGGTCCGTTACCAAGGCGCTGAACGTTCCGGTTCGTCTGGATACTGACGTCAATGCAGCCATGCTGGGAGAAGCTCGATGGGGTGCCGCTCAGGGCCTCAGAAACGCGGTTTATCTCACAGTGGGCACAGGCATCGGTGGCGGAGCCTTGGTCTTCGGCAACGTGATCCATGGTCTGGTTCACCCTGAAATGGGACACCTGCACATTCCCCACGACAAAGAACGAGATCCTTTCCCGGGCACTTGCCCTTATCACGGCGATTGCCTGGAAGGGCTCGCGTCAGGGACAGCCATGAAAGCACGCTGGGGTACGCCGGCTTTGCTCTTGCCGGAAGACCATCCCGGTTGGCCGCTCGAAGCGCATTATCTTGCTCTTGGTCTGGTGAACCTGACCGTTACCCTGTCGCCTGAGCGCATCATTATTGGCGGTGGAGTGATGCAGCAGGCTCACTTGTTCGCTCTAGTAAGGCAGGAGTTCGCGCGATTGCTGAATAACTACATCCGGCACCCCGAGTTGATTTCAGGACTCGACGAATACATACAACCTCCAGGCTTGGGTTCGCGGGCAGGCGTTCTCGGCTCTCTTGTTCTGGCCGAGTACGAATCGAGTGACGTCCATGCGGAGCGGATGGTCAACAGCTTCCAGGGCACGCGAGGCCGGGCGTGACACTCACTGGTGCTCTTGTCAAAAGCACGATTGTCGCCGCTCTGGGCGGCCTTCTCTTTGGATTCGATACGGCAGTAATCGCAGGGACAACGGCGGGACTGACGCGCAGCTTCAATCTCACTCCGCGAAGTCTCGGCATCACGGTTGCGATTGCGCTAGTCGGTACTGTGATCGGAGCCATGCTGGCCGGTTTGCCGGGCGACCGGTATGGCCGCCGCGATAGCTTGCGCGGCATGGCCGTTCTTTATTTGATTTCTTCCCTCGGCTGCGCTATCGCCTGGAACTGGAGTTCGCTTGTCTTTTTCCGGTTCATCGGAGGGCTCGGCATCGGCGGATCCTCTGTGCTCGGGCCCATGTACATTGCCGAGATTGCGCCTGCGAAACTCCGCGGACGCCTTGTCGGCTTCTTCCAATTCAACATCGTCGCCGGCATCCTGCTGGCATATCTCTCAAACTATTTGATCGGGCGCGCCGCGCTGGGACCGGAGGATTGGCGCTGGATGTTGGGCATCTCTGCTCTCCCGGCACTCCTCTTTCTCCTGATGCTTTTCACCATCCCCCGAAGCCCGCGCTGGTTGGCACAGAAGGGTCGAACAGCCGAAGCACAGTCGGTCCTCGAAACCATCGGCGAAGAAGACGTCCCAGGAGAACTCGACCACATCGTGCGTTCGGTGCACCTGGAACGGGCTGGCGATGAAACACTCTTCCAATGGAAATACCGGTTACCCATCTTTTTAGCGGTTTCAATCGGCATGTTCAATCAGCTGTCGGGGATCAATGCAATTTTGTATTACCTGAACGACATCTTCGCCAAGGCCGGGTTCAGCAAGGTGTCCTCCGATCTCCAGTCAGTGCTGATCGGATTCACCAACCTGGTCGCAACCATGTTGGCAATGTCCGTTATCGACAAGATAGGCCGGAAAACACTGTTGTTGATCGGGTCGGTCGGGTGCGCGGTTTGCCTCGCCGGCGTGGCCGCCGTTTTCATTACGTCAAGCCATGAAACCCTGCTTGTCTGGCTCTTGGTCGGTTTCATCGCTTCTTTCGCATTTTCTCAGGGTGCCGTCATCTGGGTCTTCATCAGCGAAGTCTTCCCCAACCGTGTACGCGGCAAAGGGCAAAGCCTCGGCAGTTTCTCCCATTGGTTTATGAACGCTATCATTTCCTTCAGCTTTCCTGTGCTGGCAGCCATGTCGAAGGGAGCGCCTTTCGTCTTCTTCGCAGTCATGATGGTCGTGCAATTCTTTGTTGTGCTGTTCTTCTATCCTGAGACGAAAGGGGTCACCCTCGAAGAGATGCAGGAGAAGCTTGGCATCGCTTAAGCCGCCATGGATTCCGATGTCAGGAATGCAATTTACGGCCTCTGGCTAGTAGCCGGACTCGTTTGGCTCATTACGGCCGTGGCGGCAAAACGCACGCAACGCACGCAATCAGCCGGCTCCCAGAAGAACGCATGTTCTCTTGCTCGTGATTGCCGCGCTGCTGCTTTTTGACAACGGCCTGAATATCGGTCCCTTGAATCGGCGCTTCCTTCCTTATAGTGATCTGGGACAATACACCGGCCTGATTCTTACAGCGGCTGGCATTACTTTTGCCATCTGGGCGCGTCTGTATCTCGGCTCAAACTGGAGCGCTGCGGTGACCGTGAAGGAGTCTCACATGCTGGTCCGCACCGGACCCTACAGTATCGTGAGACACCCGATCTACACCGGCTTCCTTCTGGCCGCTTTCGGAACGGCCGTTGCCGTGGGACAGTATCGAGGACTGCTCGCTACCGCCGCGGCTGCATTTGCCTGGCAGACTAAGCTGCTCATCGAAGAGCGCTTTATGACCGAGCAGTTTGGTTCTGAGTATGAGGCATACAAACGAGATGTGAAGGCTCTCATCCCGTTTGTATGGTGATCACGATCGTTGGTCAGAACGAAAATCGAAGCTGCAGATCGATTCGCCGCTGATTGCTCGCCGTAGCCTCCGCGCCGAATCCGCCGGTGATGCCCGTCGAATAGAGGAAGTAAGGCGACGTAATACTGCCGTTCGGAGTGTTCAGGTTCTCGTGGTTGATGATATTGCGAGCGTTCACCGACACCGTAAGATTGTAGCGGTGTTCACTGGATTCACCGCCGCCAAATCCTCCGCCCGGACCGCCCCCGAATCCGCCCGGTCCACCATGGCCGTGTCCGCCGCCACCTCCCCCACCGCCACGAGATCCACCGGAAGGCCCCGAGAACTTGGTCGTCCCAAATCCCCAGGTCTTGCTAACGCGCAGATTCAGACCCAAGAAGCCAGGTCCGGTACCGGCATTACGGGAAATCATGTCCGTTGTCCCCGGAACTGGAACAAGCGGCACGGCATTGTAAACTGCGTTGCTGAGGTATGTTTTGTTGAGGCCGGGGAAGCCCGGGACGCCGTAATAGCTGAGGCTAGGATCCAGAATCTGCGGTCGGGCGGTCGGTGTCGCGGACCCTTGAAGGTACAGATCGGTTCCGGTTGTTATGTTGAACGGAGTGCCTGAATGGGCAACGATAAACGGCGAAAAACGGAGTCCCCATTTTGCCGCGATGGAGCCGCCCAAGAACAGGCTGTGTGCGGTGTCGAGGTTGGAACGCCCCCAGTCAGCGCGAAAATTGTAAGGGTCTGCAGGCAGCGTGCCGATGCCGTCCGTGTCGCTGTGCGCATCGTTGTACGAGTACCGCGAGAACAGCGTAACGGTTCTCCCAAGCTGGGAGTTGACGCCTACAATGACCTGAGTCTGCTTGAACGTACCGCTCGATTCATAGTTGTAGATGTCGCCTAGTCCTTGGTATGGTCGCGCAGGGTTCGCATTCCCACTGGCGTTTGGGGGCAGTTGTCCCGGAGTTGCTGCAGGTGCATTCAGATCGACCGTACGGAATTCGTGGTTACCCCGGGAGTTCAGAAAGTTAACGTTCAGCGTTGTGTGCGCCAGGACCTGCCGTTCCAGCCCAATTGCGGTTTGCATCAAACGCGGCGCTTGCATGTGACTGTCAATCTGATAACGCTGTGCTGAACCGGTGACGGCTTGCAGATTGGCCAAGGGGATTTGCGTATTGAATTCGGAGTTATAAGTGAAGCCAAGGGCACCTGAGTTCAGCGTATAAGTCTGATAGCCGTTACCGCCGTATCGTAATGCGTTCTCGACATTGCTTATAGTCAAACGATCATAGAAAATTCCCCAACCGCCCCGGACCACCGTTTTGGGACGCCCTGTTCCGCTCTTGGAACTGGGAGACCACGCAAATCCAAACCGCGGTGCCCAATCTGTGTGGTCGCTGATATTGGTCTGGTACTCCCAGCGGAGGCCAAGACTGAGTGTCAGATTCGGCTTCACGCGCCAGTCGTCCTGAACAAACGGCCCGAAATCTTCTTGATTCACTCCAATATAGGGGTTTCCGGCGTTAACCGTGTACTTCGACGGCCCGTAATTGTAACCGCTGATGTCCTGGATAGACATCCCTTGCGCCAGCAGCCGTTCTGTTGTCAGGTATTGCTGAATCGAGGTGATAGATGCCGTCTGATTTGTCGGCGTAAGCTGAGATCCCACCAGGGCGAACACCGTAGCCTTCGGCGAGCCGAGAAACGAGTAAACGCCATTAAAGTTTTTCGGAGTCGTATTGTCATCGGTCGTCGCGCGAACGCGAACGCCGAATTTCGTGGTGTGCGGCCCCCAGGTAATCGACGTATAGTTCTGCAGTTCGTAATAATGCTCCAGGTCATTGCTGCTCGGGAAGCCTGGTGCGCTATAGCCGGATCCGCCGCTCACAAACGATTGCGACACGTTCAGGCCTGGTGCCGTGCTCTGGCTCGTTTCTCCAGATCTCTCGTCATCGAAGATGAAATGCGTTTCGTTCACCGCTTTCGCGTTGAGTACGGAGGTCTCGACAATCTGCACAGTGTGCTCCGTTGTAGACGAACTGTACCCGGTGCTCGGGAACGAGATGTTTCCGATATTCTGGCCAGGAATATTGAACGCTCCGATCCCGGTGAGGACGTGATCGTTCTCCAGATAGCTGTATCGAAAGCTCAACGTATTGTTAGCGCCGAGCTGATAATCCACTCGTGGGCTTACGGTCGTGCGCCGCTGGGGCGTCGAGTAGTAAGTCTGATACGGGCTGCTCGTCAGGAAATCCGATGAAGGAATTGTCGCCGTGACAATCCCGTTATCATCAATCTGCCGCCGCTCCGTATCGATGAAGAAGCTGGCGTGCTTGCTGAGCGGTCCGCTTACATTCCCCCCGAACAATTGCGTCCGGAACGGCGGATCCGATGCGCCTGCCTGCACCAGGAACGGATTCCGCGAGTTCCAAATGCCGTCGCTAATGTTGTAGTAGCCTTGCCCGTGGAATTTATCCGAGCCCGGTTTTGTGAAGATCTGGATTCGGCCGTATCCAAGCTTGTCGTACTCGGACGAGAACGGATTGGAATTGATCCGGATCTCGCGAATGGATTCTTTCGGAGGGAGACGGCCACCGCTAAAACCGTCAATATAGATCTGGTTGCCGCCCGGTCCGGCTGAAGGCCCGGCCAGCGCCTGAAGATCAGCTTCCATGTCGTCGGGATCATCCGGCAACGCGTCCAGATCTTCGGGTTTCAGTACCAGCGCGCTCGCGTTATTCGCCGGGTCGGTAGAAACGACATTAGTGGTCGTGTCCGTGACCGTCACTTCCTGCCGCTGCGCTTGCACTGTCATCGTAATATTTCCCGCTGCGGCCTGGCCGCCGGTAACCGTCACCGCCAGAATTCCTTGCTGCTGCAAGCCGGCATACGTTGCGGAGAGAGTGTAGGTACCCGGGGCGATGCCGCGGAGAGTGTAAGTGCCGTCCGCTTTTGTCTTGGTTGTCTGCACCG
Organism: uncultured Acidobacteriaceae bacterium; assembly: GCA_963771495.1. Taxonomy (GTDB): domain Bacteria; phylum Acidobacteriota; class Terriglobia; order Bryobacterales; family Bryobacteraceae; genus Bog-105. The sequence continues at coordinate 522,062 of CAVYTR010000001.1, forward strand.
TGCCCGATTCGTTCGCCAGTGTAACGTCGGCTCCGGGAATCACACCCCCCGTGTCGTCCTTCACCGTTCCGCTAATTACGCCAGCTGACCCCGGCCGGACAGGCCTGCTTTGAGCCGCCTGAGTACCCGGTCGGTTTTGCGCCGCCGGCGTTTGTGCCTGAATCCCGCCGGCGACCACCAGTGCCGCAAGGAAGACACGAAGAGTAGGAAAATTCATTATTCGAAACCCTCTGAAGCGAAATCGTTGCCGCCTGTTATTGCGGAGGCATCCCCGCGTCTGCGCCGCCGCCCAAACTCGCGCCCCAATCTCCCAGCGACTGAGCACGGCGAGGTGAGGATTGGAAGATTGGCTCGACGCCTGCGATGATTGTCAGGCCAACCAGATGAGACTTGTCGGAACCGGTCGGTGATCCAGAGATTACCACGGCATCACCGGCCTTCAGGTCGCTCGGACTGATCTTCGGCAGTCGCTCCAGCATTTGCGACAGATCGCCGTTGCCCCGCGGACCATTCCCGCCCGGGCCACGCCCCGGTCCGCCGCCTTCTCCAGGCGCATTCCCGGGCCGTCCGCCCGGCCCGCCTGCTGCCTCGCCGCCTTTAGCACCATACGGCGGAGCGCCGGGTCCGTTCGTTGCACCGGCTTCCCGGTCGGCGCCCTGCGGCGGCTTGAAATCGGGATTGAATCGCCGGGCGAGCATATACGCCATCATCTGAGGAAGTTTGCGGACCGCCGAATCATCCGTCAAAGTAACCACTACCGGCTGCTTTGTCTGCAGATCCCGCACGGTAATCGATTTGCCGTCAGGCGAAACCGACGTGACCGAAGCCACGATATTACGAAACGAACTCGAATACAGCCTGGTAGCCGTGATAGTGCTGCCGTCGCCGCTTTTCTCCCCTATGATCCGCACCTGGTCACCCGGTTGGATTTCACTGATCTGAGATGCAGCCGGGATTTTGGGCGAATCAGGTGTGTACCGGGTCAGCTGAGCTTTACTGATATCGACCACCATCGGTTTCGGCCCCTCGGGGGTACGCGCCGTCACGTTCAGCTTCCCGGAAGCAGCATCAACACCCGTCACCAGGCCGCTCGTGCTGCCTTGCCACTCCGCCGCTTGGGCTTGATGAACCTGCTGGAGCTCACGGCCAGACATCAGAATTACGCTGCGCGCGACGACAGTGTTCGGGTCTTCCGGAGACTTAGCTCCGCCAATCTGCACACGGTCGCCCGTCGTGAGATCGTCCGCAGTGATACGGACTGCCTTGCTGAGATCCTTTGCTGTCGGCTCAACTTTTAACAGCGTCCGGGCATTCTGTAGCTGAATCTTGTATTCGGTTCCAGACTTGTCCTCTTTCACCGTCACGGTGTGCGCACCTGCATCGACGCCGGTGATCGATCCAATGATCCGTTCTGCCGGCTTGGATGCAGCGCTCGCATCCTGTGATCGGCAGACCGCCGCCGGGACCAACAGCGCCCCAATCAGACAAAGCAGAGTGCCTAGCGATCTGCCGCGATTCCAGTATTCCGAAGAACTACAATCCTTCATGGATAACTTACAGAAAGGCGCAACGCTGCATTTCAACGTTACCTTGGAATGTGAAGTTAAGCCAGGAAGCAGGCCGGGAATTGTAAAAGACCTTTAATGGGAAGAGACGGGGACTCAGTTGCGAATAAGGTAGGTAATTAAACTAGGGCGCAGAAGTGCCATTTGCACTACAGAGTGCGCCCCGCCAAGTAAGAACTCAAGTTTATGCAGCATTGACGAGCATGTCTTCAAACATCTCGTTGCCTTCGTCTTGATTACGATCGGCTTGTTCCTGGCATTGAATACAGAAAGGAGCCCACGGTACAGCAGCAAGGCGCTTCGGACTGATTTCCTCTTCACAATGCAGACAGGTACCAAAAGAGCCATCATCAATGCGGCGAAGAGCCGACCGAACATTTCTAAGCAGATTTGACTCGCGATCCAGATTGCGAATAGCGAGTTCGCGTTCCGCCGCATGCTGTACTTCGTCTAGTGCATCCGCACTTTTCTCGATCGTGATCGCATCGCGATTACGAACAATCCGCTCCAACTCGTCCTGCTTGTTCTCCAGGATCTTTTTGAACTTACTAAGTTCGGTCTTTGTCATTTTCTTTTCTCCTTCTAAACGACTAGCGTGCCCACACAAAAAGTATTCGAAGCTGCCAAGTCTCCCCGTTTAGACGCAGGGGTTTTCAAATAAGGTTCAACAACGGTAGCACAAACCGCTCTATCGATTCCAGGTGAAAATCGCCTAGTACGTTGATGGCCCGGCCGGCCGGAAAAGTCAGCTCCGAAACTATTCTTTACAGCCCGCGAGTCATTGCTCGCCCCAGAATAATCCCGCGCTTCCACTCCGATAAGTTGGCACTTTTCGGAACTTCGAATCATACCACAGCCCTTCAGCAATTGAGCAGCCACTTCTTTGGGGGCCCAAGCGGTGTTGCGGGACCGCAGCTTACCGCTGACCTGGCCCGAACTCCACACCCTTAGCAGGATCGAAATGCCGGGTTTACAAAAATGTTGTCCTGCAATGATATTGCGCGGCTTCCAGCAACAGCTCACGCCTGCCGTTTCAGGCATGATTCAACAGGCATCTCGTCCGGCGGCTTCCGTTCCCGTGTATTTGCGAGTTCTTCCCGAACCACGACGACCCGTGAATCCGGCGCTCTGTTTGAGAGAAGGTACTCGAAGCAGGAAGATTCTCTCACCCTTGCATGGAAAGAAAGTAAGTTCGGGTGTAAAGCTGGCCGCCACGCCTCATCTATTCACCCGTCCTATCCCGTTCCGGCTCCGGCGCCCCAAGTACCGGGACTGCTGCCGCCCTGACATTTACCAGGCAGCTGAAAAACGTGGGGCCAGCTCCGATATCGGTGAGCCGATCGGAAGTGAGTTGATTTACACCAAGCCCAAACGGAGCAAGCTTATTCCATCGCATGCTACCCGCGCGGACAATGCCCACCGGAACATCGCACGTCAGCGCTGCCCTGAAGACGCATGTTCCGCGCTCGTTGAAAACCTCTACCTCGCGCCCGTCCGCGATTCCATACCGCTGCGCGTCAATCGGATGAATCGCCAGCCTCGCAGTCTGCGCGTCCACCTCAGCCCGGTGCCCGAAGGTGGAGTTCAGGCTGTCGTCGTTCTTGCTCGAAATCAGTTCAAGAGGAAATCGCTCAAGGAGCTTTCCGTCACCCTTCCGCGACTCTACCGGCGGCGTATAAGCGAGTGACTCCGCTCCGAACTCAAAGCGGCCGGAACGGGTCCGGAACCCGCCGCTTGCGAAAGGCAAGAACGGTTCGTCCTCTGGTCCTGTCCGGAGGTGCACATATCTGCTTTCTTCTAGTTGCCTCAGCGTAATGCCGGCCAGATAAGGCGAAGCGCTGTCGAGCAGAGACACAATCATCTCGTCTTCTGTATCGCTGAAGCATGCGTCTTGGAATTTCAGCCTCTCTGCCAATAGCCGAAAAATCTCCACGTTACTTTTTACTTCGCCGGGGCGGGGCAGCGCCGGACGGGCTAACTGTAAGTAGTAGTGTCCGTATGCTGTGTAGAGATCGGTGTGCTCCAGAAAAGTAGTCACGGGTAGAAGCATGTCCGCATAACTCGCCGTATCGGTCTGAAACTGCTCCAGCACAACCGTAAACAGATCTTCCCGTCGCAAGCCCTCGAGCACACGCGCCTGACTCGGCGCAATAGCCGCTGGATTCGAATTGTAAACCACCAACGCCCGCACAGGCGGATCGCTCAGCTCCGTAAGCGCATGGCCTAGCCGGGACATATTCACCACTCGGGCCTCTCGCCCAAGTGGTGACTTTCCTTGCAGGTCGGGACGCTCGAGCGCCGCGCGATTCAACTCGAAGGCGCCCGATGTGGTCAACTGCAGTCCTCCGCCTGCTTCTCGCCACGAACCTGTCAAAACGGGCAAAGCACATATTGCGCGAACCGCACTTCCGCCTCGCTCACTGCGCTGAACGCCGTAATTCAACCGGATCGCAGCCGGACGCAGCGTCGCGTATTCGCGGGCGAGAGAAACAATGTCGTCCTGCGCCAATCCCGATAACGTCGCAACGCGCTCTGGCGCGTACTCGCGTGCCAGACTGGCCAGTTCTTCAAAACCTTCCGTGTGCGCCTGGATGTACTCGCGATCCTCTAATCCCTCACGCAAAATCACGTGCATCATTCCGAGCGCGAGGGCCAAATCCGAACCCGGATAGATTGCGAAATGACGATCCGCCGCTTTCCCCGTCCGATTCTTCACGGGATCAATTACGTAAAACTTCGCGCCGTTCCGGCGCGCCTCAACGATCCACGGCCAGAGATGAACGTTGGTTCCTAAGATGTTCGCGCCCCAGGCGATAATCAGCTTCGACCGCGCAAACTGCTGCGGCTCCGTACCGATCCGGATACCTTGCGAAAGTTGGAGCGCCGCACCGCCTGCAGACGCGCAGATTGTCCGGTCCAGTCGCGAAGCTCCCAGCCGGTGAAAGAAGCGGCGGTCCATCCCCGCGCCGTTCAGCAGACCCATCGTTCCCCCGTAGCTATAGGGGAGAATTGCTTCGGGCCCGTGCTCTTCCGAGATTGCCTTCAGGCTTTCTGTGATTCTGTCAAGCGCCTCGTTCCAACTGATGCGCTCAAATTGCCCTGAACCTTTCGCGCCGGTTCGGCGCATGGGATACAGAAGTCGTTCCGGATGATACTCGCGCTCCAGGTACCGCGTCACCTTGGCGCATAGGAATCCGCGTGTGATGGGATGGTCAGGGTCGCCGCGTAGTTTTGTCCCGCGCCCGTCTGCGTCGATGTGAACCAGCAGCGAACACGCGTCCGGACAATCAAGCGCGCAAACAGACGGACGAATAATAGACAAGATTCAAATACGGATCTGTCCCTTTAGAAACAGCGCCGCCGTTCCTGAAAGTCTAACGCGGTCGCCTGCCAGTTCGCAGAACAGTTCACCGGTCCGCCGGCTGACTTGACGCGCGTGCAGCTTCGTCTTGCCCAGTTGCTCGGCCCAGTAGGGGACCAATGTGCAATGCGCCGAGCCGGTCACTGGATCTTCCGGCACTCCCTTGGCGGGCGCGAAAAACCGCGACACGAAATCGCAATCGGTCCCACGCGCGGTCACAATGAATCCGAACCGGTCTATTTTCATCAGCGCTTCCATGTTCGGCGAAAGAGCTCGCACCTCTTCGGGGGAACGATAACGGATCAGATAATCCCTCGCAGCCAGAATCTCAGCCGGTTCCGGACCACCTAGCGCCGAAATCAACTCTAAATCATGTTGCACCGGTGCAGGGGGGCGTGACGGAAAGTCCATGGTAAGAAGTCCGTCGTTGCGAGTCACTGTAAGCTCGCCTGATTTCGTTTCGAAGCGGACAATGTTCTCCGCCACATTCAGCTCACTGAACAGCACGTAGGCAGATGCCAGAGTCGCGTGTCCGCAAAGGTCCACCTCACACCCGGGCGTAAACCAACGTAAACGAAACCGGTTACCCTCGCCGACCAGGTAAGCCGTCTCTGAAAGATTGTTTTCGGTAGCGATCGCCTGCAGGGTTTCATCGGGGAGCCACTCGGGAAGCGGGCACACTGCCGCCGGATTTCCCGCGAACAGGCGCGGAGTAAACGCGTCCACCTTATAAATGGGTAGTTCCATCTGACGAGAGATGCTGGAAAACTGCTAATTGACTCGAACCCGGTGCTTTTCTTTTAAGACAAGTTCGTCGAAAATCGCCAGCACCTTTTTGCGATAGGTATACATACGCCTGAGTGAGTCGCGAAAATTGTCTTCGTAGCGCGCCGGTTGCAGCCACTTATTCAGTAAGGGGCGGGGAACATCAATATCCCGGCGCAAATCGTCGGCTGAATGTCCACGCAGGAAAAGGCCGTAAAAGATCGCTGCTTCCCGTTGGGGAGCAAGCGGGTCAAGATCATCACGGCCGATCATAATCCAGGTCTAAGTCCGTATCGTACTACCAATTTGGGAACTTGAAAAGCACCTTAAACGAACAGTCTAACAACGCTGTCAAGTCTCTCAGAACAATGTTTATGGAGCGGCACAGACGGGTTAAATACCGCCATTTGGCCGCCCCGCTTTGATGATTTAGAACCGCCAAATGCTGCGACAATTCAGCGGCTTCCGGCTTTCCATACTCGCCTAACCGTGCCGGCAGCGCTACAATTCGGAAATTATGAACGGAAGGCTGGCTGTCCTCCTACTGATCACTTTTCCCCTGCTGGCGGAGAAGCGTCCTCTGAACCACGGTGATTACGACGGGTGGAAACACATCCAGAATCAGCAGCTTTCGAACGACGGCCGTTATCTCGCCTACGCCGTATTCCCCCAGCAAGGCGACGGGGAACTGATCATCCGGGATCTGAAAACGGGCAAGGACCTGAAACAGGAAATTGGCGAACTTCCGCCGCCTCCTCCGCCCAACTACGCGCTCCCGCAGACGGAAGACACTCCGCCGCCTCCGCCCGGTGTGGCGATCAGGTTCTCGCCCGATAATACGGTTGTTGTCTTCTCGACGTTTCCCACGCACGATGCCGTCGAAAAGGCGAAGCGGGCGAAGAAGAAGCCGGATGAAATGCCGCGCGGCGATATGGTTGTCGTGAAGTTGCCTTCAGGCCAGGTGTTCCGGGCAGCATCCGTTAAGAGCTTCCAGCTTCCCACGGAGGCGAACGGTTATGTCGCCTACCTGCGATACCTGCCGCCAGCGGCCGAAGAAAAATCCGCCACGACAAAGCCCGATTCGGGTCAGTCCGGCGGCTCCAAACCGAAGAAAATCGAGACGGGTGAACTCGTCCTCCGCAACATCGCGAACGATACGGAACGGAATTTCGCCTCGGTAAACGAGTACTTCCTCACCAAAGATGGCCAGATCCTCGTGTATAGCGTCTATTCGCCCGCCGCTGCGAACGACGGCGTTTATCTGGTGCATCCGGGCGATTCAGTCGAGCCGTCTGCCCTGCTCGCGGGCAAAGGCAAATTCGTCAAGCTCGCCTGGGACGAGGATCAAACCCGCCTTGCCTTTCTCAGCGACACCGGAGCGGAAGGCTCAAACGCCGGTTTCAAACTCTTCGCCTGGGACCGGAAGAGCAAATCAGCACTCGAACTCGTCTCCGCCAGCAATCGTGCGTTCCGCACCGGGTGGGTCATCTCTGAGAATGCGCCCGTAACGCTCAGCAAACACGGGGAACACATCTTTTTCGGTACTTGGCCGCAACCCGCTGTTCCGAAGCCGCCTGACCAGACTCCGGCAGACGAGCGCGTCTCGGTCGATCTCTGGTCCTGGAAGGATGATTACATCCAGCCCATGCAGAAAGTCCGAGCCACGGTAGAGCGAACGCGCTCCTATCGGGCCGTCTACAACGTCGCTGCAAAAACATTTGTCCAGCTCGCTGACCCCGCTATGTACGAGGCGGTGCCGAGCGAGAACGGACGCTTCGCCGCTGGTCTTGACGACCGGCCGTACCGGCCCATGCAGGAATACGATGAACGCTACGAAGACTCCTATCTCGTCGACACCGCTACCGGTGCTCGAAAGCTTGTCGCGACAAAACACATGGGCCGTGTCATTTGGGCGCCCGATTCCGCCCACGCCATCTACTACGACGGTAAGGATTGGATGTCTTTTTCGACGCCGGACGGAAAGCTTGTAAACCTGACCGCCAAGCTCGGTGTCAGCTTCGGACGCGAAGAATATGATTCGCCGGGCGCTCCGCCCTCTTACGGTTCAGGCGGCTGGACCAAAGACGGCCAGTATGTTCTCTTAAACGACCGGTATGATGTCTGGCGCGTAAAGCCCGACGGAAGTTCGGCGCAGAAACTCACCGACGGCAGAAACGGACGGATCGCTTTCCGTGTGGTGCGTCGCGAAACACCCGACCCGGAAGACAGATGGCTCGATCCTGCGAAGCCCCTGCTGCTCCGCGCAGAGAACGACGAAACGCACGCCACCGGATTCTTTCGTGCAACTCTCAACGGCAACTCGCCGCCCGTCGAACTCGTCATGCAGCCGAAGAACTTCGCTCCTGCCATCAAAGCAAAAAACGCAGACGTATACGTGACGGCTGCGTCCACTTTCAGCGAGTATCCCGACCTGCTGGTAACAGATGGAACGTTCAAGAAGTTCGAAAAAGTGAGCAACGCCAACCCGCAGCTCGCAGACATTCTCTGGGGCACGGCCGAATTAGTTCATTTCACAAGCGTCGACGGCGTGCCGCTTAAGGGAACACTCTATAAGCCTGAGAATTTCGACCCTAAGAAGAAATACCCGTTGCTCGTGTACATCTATGAGCGTCTCTCGCAAAATGTAAACAATTTCGTTGAGCCCCGGCCGAGCAACGTGATCAGTCCCAGTTATTACGCCAGCAACGGTTATCTCGTTCTCGAGCCCGATATCGCCTATAAGATCGGTTATCCCGGTGAAAGTGCGCTCAAATGCGTGCTGCCGGCCGTCCAAGAAATCGTCGACCGGGGTTTCGTTGATGAGAAAGCCATCGGCATACAGGGACACAGTTGGGGCGGGTACCAGATCGCGTACATGGTTACGCGTACCAACCGGTTTCGGGCGGCTGCGCCCGGAGCGCCGGTTGCTGACATGATCAGTGCTTACGATGGAATCCGCTGGGGACCCGGCATTCCCAGGCAGTTCCAATATGAGCGCACCCAAAGCCGTATCGGAGGCACCATCTGGGAATACCCGTTGCGCTACATCGAGAACTCACCCATCTTTTCGGTCGATCGCATCACGACTCCGCTCCTGATGATTCACAACGACGCGGACGACGCCGTGCCGTGGTATCAAGGCATCGAATACTACCTCGCTCTCCGGCGCCTCAAGAAAGAAGTGTATATGTTCAGCTACAACGGTGAACCACACAACCTGCGCCGCCGTGCGAATCAGAAAGACTACACGGTCCGTCTCCAACAGTTTTTCGACTACTACCTGAAAGGCGCTCCCAAGCCCGAGTGGATGGAGAACGGCATCCCGTTCATCGACAAGCAGGGAGTGCTCAGCGCCGATGGGCAGTAGATTACTGACGACCGAGATGACCGGCTCTAGCTACGATGAGAAGTGAGGTTGAACTATGCCGGCTCTTGACTGGTCTCAGTGTCCAGCTGTCGAAAGTATTCCGGGCAAACTCAGTGGCGCGTGGGTCTTGAAAGGCACCCGCATGCCAGTTTCTGCGATCTTCGAAAATCTGGAAGCTGGCGCCAACATTGACGAAATCCTTGAATGGTTCGACGGTCTCGACCGTGAGCAGGTGAGAGCGGTCATCGAATTCCCTGCCCGTAGTCTGGATCGAGAATCGGCGTACGCGCCTTAGATGCTGATCGTTTTCGATCAGGCTTGCTCGCCGAAAAATTGCGATCATAGTGCTCGGCCAACAGCAATGCCGCTTCTTCGCCCACACGTTCACGTGGTCGTGGATGCAGTAAACCTTGTGCAAACAGCGGTGATTACGTTGAAGTGTACATACCACAACCAAAGTAGCTTGTAGGAAGTGCTCAATCGCTTCTTACGCGTCCTCCCGAGGCTCTGAAGCTCTATGACATTGGGACTCGGGTGACACTTCCGACCGATGACAGGGGTAACGGCAACCCATTCATGGAGAATGCGTCAATGCCTTGGAATCAGACCCAAGTCCAAGATGAGCGGCTAAAGTTCATCGCTGAAGTGCTGTTAGGTGAAGAAACAAGGACGGATCTCAGCCGCCGTCCTCACAACCATCCAAGTACATCCGAGCTTTTCAAATGCGCTTCGGGATATCACGTCCGACGAACGTAAGAAAGAACGGCAGCATTCGCTGGAAAAAGCTGAAAGTGTTTATCGCCGAAGTGCTTCGGCGTGAGCGGTCTGCTTCTAACTCCAACGGGCGCATTCCACGTCTATTTCGGACACATGCATCTCGGAATCCTCGATCGCGAGACTGCAACGTTCCACGCGGGCTGTTTGGCCCCGGGACCGAGAAGACCTGACGAGCACGCAGTTTCCGGATAGCCCGTCATCCCCAACAATTCGCCAACTTGATTGCCAGTTCATCATTCGCAAACCCCGTCGCAATTGAGCAGTTCTGGCTTGGATTTCGACTCGCGCCGAAGTTGTCCTGCTCATGTCCCGTATGCTGGTTTTTTCTGTTATGAAGGTCTTGATATGCGGAGCGGGAATTGCAGGACCGACGCTTGCGTATTGGCTGGCGCACTACGGCCTGGAGCCTACGATCGTCGAAAAAGCGCCCAAGTTGCGAACGGGCGGCTACATCATCGATTTCTGGGGTCTGGGTTTCGATATTGCTGATCAGATGGGCGCGCTGCCAGAGATGCGCAGCAAGGGGTACATGGTCCAGGAGGTTAGGGTCGTAGACCGAAGCGGGAAGCGCATAGCGGGATTCCCAGTTGAGGCAGTTGCCAGCCTAGCTCAAGGCCGATACATCAGCATTGCACGTGGAGACCTCGCCACCTCGATCTTCGGCCAGATCCACGGCAAGGTAGAAACGATTTTCGGCGACAGCGTGGCACAAATCGAGCAGACCGGATCAGGCGTTCGCGTTGTTTTTGAATCAGGAAACATTCGTGATTTCGATTTGGCCATTGGGGCAGACGGACTGCATTCGCGAGTGCGCGAGCTCGCGTTTGGCCCGGAAGATCGATACGAAAAGTATCTCGGCTTCAAAGTCGCTGCCTTCGAGGCGGAGGGGTATCGACCGAGAGACGAATTCGTTTACGTTATGTATACGCAAGTGGGTTCACAGGTCGCACGGTTCTCGCTGCGTGGGAATCGAACCATGTTCCTTTTCCTGTTTGCCGACCAGGGGATCGAAGGAACGGCGACCAATGACGTTCAGGCGCAAAAAGCGGTTTTGCGAGAGCGGTTCGGCAAGAGCGGATGGGAATGTCCGCAGATTCTGGACGCGCTTGATGCCATCGACGATCTTTATTTCGATCGAGTGAGCCAGATACGCATGGGCTTGCAAACGGAATCTTGGGCCCGCGGACGCGTAACGTTGGTCGGCGATGCGGCTTCCTGTCTATCGCTTTTGGCCGGACAGGGCTCAGCGTTAGCGATGGTGGCGGCCTATATTCTTGCCGGCGAACTTCACGTTGCCAGAGGTGACTACGTCACCGCATTTGCGCAATATCAGCGACGATTCGGGCCCTTCGTTCTCCAAAAGCAGAGATCGGCGTTGCGTTTTGCGGGTACACTTGCACCGAAATCAAAGCTATCGATGTTCCTCCGCAATCAGGTCATGAATCTCCTGAGAATTCGGTGGATTTCGGATGTCGTGCTCAGTCGTGATCTCGGCGATCACATCGCTCTGCCCAAGTACGAATAAAAGAAACCTGGTCCAAATCAACCAAAGCCAGAATACATCGGCAGATTTTCATCTCCCAATTGTCGGCTATCTGGAAACTAGCAATCAGTATCGCTCCGGCTCCGCGAAACCGCTTCCGCGATACTCGAGAGAGAAGATTCTTACCACTGTCCTAGGACCAAGGTCTCACCCAGCTCCGGGCCATACAACGCCTACTCCTCCCCAAAGCCCCCCGCCGCTGCCACATGACTCGGTCCCCGAAAAACAGCATTCAACAGCAACAAATTCAACCCATCCATATATCCCCGAAATGTCGGGTCTGAAGTGAATGCAATTACGTTCCCTCTACCCACTCTCTGCAAAACCAGGAACGGCTTATAAGCGAGCTGCTTGCGATTCGGTTCCCACATGAACCCGCTTGCGAGAATCTTGTCGGGGCCCTCCAAATAAGCCGCGTTCAATCCTTTGTCGAGCTTGATGGGCGTGAAGATGGCCCGGCCCGTCACGAGGACGTTCACAGTGGAGGGAACGCCGGCAGTGAGCCAGCTCTCCGCATTCACTTTTGCGCGAAGTAAAACGCCGTGTAATGGGTCCGGCAGTTCAGCCTCCGGCGTGATCGCCTTCTCGAAATCACTCTCTGAGGTCAAGAGCTTTCCCGGAGTTCGCGCCGACCTGCCCGCCTCCTCCGCCGCTTCCTGTTGATGAGTGCCGGCCTGCCCATTCCCGGCTTTGCCCTTCGATTCGGTCTCATGCGCCACTTCCTCCTCGTTGATCGCCAGCATGCCGGCACGTGGATCGCAGAGGTAGCTCACCGCTCCTGGACCCAGCGCGACCAGTGTGCCGCCCGCTTCCACCCACTCGCGCAGGTGACGAGTGCCGCCCGTCCCAAGCACGGTCGCATAACTGTTACTCGTACCGGCGTCCGGCAAGATGATTGTCTTGAAAGCATTCAGGTCACCGGAAGCCATCTGCTGCGTTCGAACGGCAGTCACCGGATATCCGTACTCGCGTTCCAGCACGTACCGCGCCGCGCCCGCCGAGCTTGCCAAGGTAGGGCGATCCCATGCCATCGCAACTTTCATCTGCGCGGGTATGTATGAAACATACCGGCTGCCGAAATTCGGACCTTGATCCATCCATCCCGTGGCTGTACCGTAGACTTCGGCTGAAGTAGAAGCCGCGATGCGATTCACCACGTCCGCCAGATCCGGCCCGTTCTCTTTTACTTTGATGATCAGCGTGCCTGCAGGAAATGTATGTCCACCCTGCAGGAAGCTCTTGTCCGTAGTGGCTATTCGCAAGCCTTTCTGCAATGCCGCACTCAGAAAGCGGCCTGATGACGAAATGCCCCACGGAACCAGGTAAGCCAGTTCCGGAGTTGCGGAAGGAACGATTGCCGCGGGCATCTTCGCAGGCAAATCCTCGAACGAGCCGCGAGACTCTACCGCAGAGGCAGTTACGCTGATGCCATACTGCAACGGTAACGACCATGCCGTCACGTCATACATTTCGCTCGGCTGCCGAGTTTCCCGCCGGTGTTCTTCGTCTTCCAAAAACTCTGGCGTCATCGAAACTTGCGTGTCCAGAAGAGCACGGATCAATCGATAGGAAGGCTGCGCCAGAGGAATGAGATAGCTTCCTGCGGGAAAGCTCCTGCCATTGGTGGCAAACGAGGATTTCGCCGTCTTGACCTCGACGCCCTGATCGCGCAAATGATACGCAAGCTTGTCGACCTCGGACACGTTCCCTTCGCGCGGAAGTATGTACTCGCGAACCGGTCCGTGCAGACCCTGGTCAACCGCTTCCTTACGATACGAGTAGAAATTGGCAAATAGCTGTTCCCGCTTATTCGCTGCGGTCTCTAACGTAGAAATCGAAGTAACGAAATGCTTCTGAACTGTGTCCCGATACGTAACCAGCGTTCCGTCGGATCTCCTTACCACCAGGCCGCGAGTCGAAGCCTGCTCATAAGTCATGCCGATCGCCCCATAATAAAGCGGCCAGCTCGCACCGTATCCCGGATAGAACTCGTCGTAACCTTCCTTGGTGAAGTAGCTGTACCCGAGTTGATCGAAGTAGTGCGAATTGTTTTTTCCAAACCACTCCAGGCTTCCCTTTTGCGTTGCCGTGATGTACGGGTTATAAGGATACGCTTCCGGCGCGAAATAGTAAGTCGAGTCGGAACCCATCTCGTGTAGATCGACAAACACCAGCGGCAGCCATTGCCGAACCGCCGCTATCCGGCCACGAGTTTCAGGCTGGGTCATGGCGAACCAGTCGCGGTTCATATCGAAGTAATAGTGATTCGTGCGGCCGCCCGGCCACGGCTCGTTGTGCTCGGCTGCGAGTTGATTTGGATCAGGCTCGAGCCCCTCCGCCACGGTGAAGTTCTGCACGAAACGGTCGCGCCCGTCCGGGTTCTCGAGCGGATCAATCAAAACAAGATCGTTCTTCAAAATGCTCGCGACTAAGTCGCTGTTGCGTGCCGCAAGTAAGTGATACGCCGTCAAAAGCGCTGCATCCGGCGACGAGATCTCGTTCCCGTGCACACCGTATGCAAGCCACACAGGAACAGGTAGTCCCGCGCTGATTCTTTGGCTTTCGGCTTCTCCCGTTTTCCGCGGATCCGCCAACCGCGCCATCGACGCCTGAAATTCACTCAGGTGGCGAATATTCTCCTCTGACCCGATAACCGCATAGATCAGACGGCGTCCCTCCCACGTGTGTCCGTATTCATAGACTCGCATCCGCGAAGGAGCAGCGGCGGCGAGCGCTTCCATATACCGCACGATCTCTGCGTGCGACGAAATGCGCTCGCCTGGATCGTGCCCCATGACAGATTTCTCGGTGGGGATGGCCGGGTCATATTGCGTTCCCGGCCAAAATTCAGCAGCGGTCTGCGCCTGAAGGATAATGGCAGAGCACAGAAAAAAAGACGCCAGGTAAGCTGGCCAGCGAAGCCTCATACAAGCTAGCCAGCATAGCGCGCCCCCTTTCTTCTCGGAACTACGCTGCCTTCGACCCGCGGTCAAGCCCGGGTTTTAATAGCACTTTGGTCCATGCTTCACCGCCGTCAACGCCGCGCTTATCGAACTGCTCGTAAGCGTGCGGAGCTTCGCTCAACGGCAGACGATGGCTGACAATGAAATCCGGCTTGGCGCGCCCGGCGATAATCAGGTCACGCAGATAGGCGTTGTATTTCTTCACGGGCGCCTGTCCTTGCCCGATCGTGATCCCCTTGCTCCAGAGTTCACCTAGCGGCACTTCGTACACACCCTTCTTCGCTTTCTCATCCGGTCCGCCCGGATCGGCTGGGAAGTACACGCCAATGAGGCCTAAGCCGCCCGTAGGATTCAGCACCTGAGTGGACCACTTGATGGTCTGCATCGGGTCTTCTTTCTTGGGATTGTCGCCACTCTGCGCTTGATAACCGACCGCGTCGATAGCACAATTTACGCCTGTCAGCTTTTCACGCTCGCCTTCGCGCAACGATTGCTGCAGCTTCTTGTTATTCTTTCTATGCTCTTTGATTTGCTGTACTGGATCGCCTTTGGAAAAATCGATAGCCACTGCTCCGATCCGCTGTGCCCTTTGCAGACGGTCGGGAGCTCGATCCACGAGATAAACCTCAGCAGCTCCCATCAGAAAACAACTGTGCGCGGCAAGCAGTCCGACAGGTCCAGCACCGAAGATCGCCACCGAGTCCCCGCTCTTCACGCCCGCCAGCACCGCAGCATGCCAGCCAGTCGGGAAGATGTCAGCGAGCAGCACAAAGTCGTCCTCGTGTTCATCGCCCGGCGTCCCTGGCAGCTTCAAAGCATTGAAATCCACAAACGGCACACGCAGGTACTCTGCCTGTCCCCCGCGATACGGACCCATGTCCGCATAGCCGTAACCCGCGCCCGCGAATTTCGGATTCATGGTCAGGCACGCATTCGTGTACCCGCGTGTGCAGTTAAAGCAAAATCCGCACGCGATGTTGAACGGTAAAACGATCCGATCACCTTTCTTGATGGAACTTACACCTGGTCCGACCTCTTCCACTACGCCCTGATTTTCGTGTCCGAACACGCATCCCGGTTTGGCCGAGCTCCGGTCTTCATACATGTGCAGGTCGCTACCGCAGATTGCGGCAGTCGTAATCTTTACGATCGCGTCAGTTGGCATCTCGATCTTAGGATTGGTGACCTCTTCGACCGCGACTTTGTCTTTTCCTTTATAAACGACGGCTTTCATTTATCCTCCTCACCTAGGACGAAAGCCGAACCCGTTTTTTAGCTGCGAAAACCTACGGGCGTCTCTGCTACTTGCGTTCTGCGCCGCTCTGCGCTAACCACGTCAGCCCTTCCGCCGCCTGCTTATTGTCAGGATCGAGCTGGAGCGCATTACGAAATTGCGCGGACGCAGCCTCTCGATCACCGGTGCGGTAGAGTAACAATCCGAATTCCGCTTGTATCCGCGCGCTCTCCGGATACGCCGCCGCTACCTGCTTCATTTCGGTCACAGCATCGTTCCACCCGTGCGACCGAACCAGCGCATTCGCGAGATTATAGTGCGCCTGCATGTCGTCCCGATTTAAAGCGACTGCCAACCGGAACTGTGCAAGTGCATCTTGGAATCGGCCGACATTTGTGAGTGCCGAACCGAGCATGTCGTGTGGTTCTGACCGTTTTGAGTCAAGGCGGATCGCTCGCTCAAACATCGGAATTGCACCTTGTGCATCCAGGCGCGCCATCATCAGCGCTCCCAAGTTAAGGTTTGCTGCGTAATCAGCGGAATTTTTCTCAAGCCTGTGGCGCAGCAATGCTTCCTGAACAGGCCTGCGGCGATCGCCCGCTCCATCCGGCAGTATCTGCAGCCATAGATGCGCCATCTCGTCGCGCGCCTCGTTCCCGGCCAGAACTCGCTTGGGCGGATGATTGGGATTTCGTACGTTCTCCGCAGAGTTGTCGTACTGGTAGCGCATCGAGATTACCGTACCTTTGGGCAGATGAATCGGCTCTCGATACCGGTACACTGACTGCCAGTTCAGATCCCAGTGCGAGATGCGAATCAGCGGACGCCGTGTACCATCCGGCAAAGTTGCATATCCTTCGAGCCGTGTCCCGAGATAATGAGCATGCGGATAGACTGCAAGCACCGTCGCAGCCACTGGCAGGGTGAAGTCATCCCCAACGCGGAAATCGCGTGCGCCCGCCGGGATGTTCAACTGCTCGTCAGCCTCCAACTGGACCAGCAAGGGCAAATGCCTCGGAGCTTCGTCAGTGAAGTACAAGGCGATCGCGGGCGTCACCTCTTCCGGTTTACCCGACGGTTGCAAGTGCGTGTTCAGCACCAGCACATTGCCGGGATCAAGCCTCCATGCAAAGCCAGAAGGTTCGGAGTAGGGCAGACTGCCAGGTTTCCAGAACAGAAAGTGGCTATCGGGATCGAATGGATTGCGGTTGATGGTCAAATCCATCCCGCCGAATCCTTCACCGGGACTCTTTTCGCGTTTCAGCGTCGATCCGCTGCGATCTATCAGCAGATTGGCGTGATGAATCAGTTGTGGCGATCTGCCTCCTGCGTCGACGAGACCGGCCGGCCTGATCTCGATCGCGCGCACGTAGCGGGTTTTCCTTAGATCGGGCCTGAAAACGAAATTCCAGAAAATATCCGTACCGCCAGCCCGAACTGCGAGCGGCTTGCTTGCGCGGAGCACCATGTCGGGCTCGCCCAGTTGCCAGCCGGAAGCGAATTCAGGGGTCGGGGGAATATCACCTGCAGGACCTTGCGGGCAGCCTGCCTTCACCCAATCGGCAATGGCCCGGATCTGCTCAGCCGTCAGCCTCCGCTCATCCTGAAAATCTCCGTAACCTGCATCCGGCTGCCACGGCGGCATGTAGCGCGTCTCCGTTACGGCGGCAATCTGACGCGCATGACGCTTCACATCGTCGTACGTCAGTAGGGGAAATGGTCCGGCGCCGCCCGGCCTGTGGCACGCTGCGCATTGTCCGTAAATGATGGGAGCAACGTTATGCGCGAAGTCCGGCCGCGAAAGGGGCGCCCCGTTCCCGTAACTCGCAGTGCTCAACGCAAGAAAAAGAAAGACGCGCGCACTCACTCCAAATCCGCCAGCGAGCAACCGATAGCTCGCGTCTCCGAATGCGCCACCGGCTTCCCGGCTAAGACGGCCGCAATAGCGTCTTCGAGATCGTGTGTCGTAGGCGTCGCACGCGCTTTGCCGATATCCACCCATCGGTCGTCAATGCGCCCATGGTAGACCAGTTTTCCCGCGCTATCGAAAACTGCTGCTTCCGGCGCAACCGTCACCCGCGCTCGCCCGATCAGAGACCGTCCCGGATCTCGTAATGGCTTGCCCGGAAACCTATATTGCGCAACATGTGTTTCGATCGAATTGGCGGTCTCTGCTTTGTCCGGATAAACCAACCAGAACGACACGTCTCGCGACTTGAATTCCGCTGCAATGCGCTGCAACTCCGGCGCATAACGGTTCGTAATGGGACAGTCGCTTCGTACAAAGAGAAGAACCCTGGCCCGTGCTGCTCCGGCAAATGGATCCACCTCTTTTCCAGAGGCGTCCGTCACTTGCGCTGGTAACAGGCTCACCAGGCAGCAGAACCACACCAATAGCAACACCAAGCCCCCTCCGGGTTGACTCCGAAACCTGCAAAGGTCCGATCCGCAGGCGTGTCCCGGCCTCATGCCTCGCACTTAAAAGATAAAGTTGAGACCGCCCCGAAGCGCCCGTGGTGATTGCACAATCAGCATTCTCTGCCCCCCGCCAGTGTTAAAAGGCAGATATCCTTGCGCCAGCAGGTTTCGGAGATCCGCGGTTACCTCCAGGTGCCCAGGAATGCCAAAGAACGACGGCAAAGGTTGGCGAAGGCAAATGTTCAGGCCAGGAGCGACGTAAGCCGTCTGCGTCATGAAATAGTGGCGAGGAACAATGGTGCTGCTATCTGTCCAGCCATAATCGGCCGAGATCTTCGTCTTTGTGAGCGGAATTCGAGCGTGGGTGTTCACTGACGCGATGTTGCGGGTAGTGTCGTGCAGGAAAGAGTGCTGACCCCCCGAAATCGGGCCCAGAGAACTTCCGTCGACCGAGAAGCCGCCCATACGCCCGTAAGCAACTTCCACGTCGAAGTCATTCCCCAACCGCTGGTCTACTGAACCGAGATAACCGCTTCGCTGATAGCTGCCGACGTTATACGTCGAAGTGACCGACGTGCCGTCCCAGAGCAAGTCACCGGGGTCAAGAGCGGATACGTCGCCCGCCACATTGATCCGGCCATTTGAAACATCGTCATAGAATGCGCTGACCGCGTAGCTGCGGGACCCTGCTGTTTTCTCGTACCCGGCTTCATAGCTTTGGGTTCGCTGAAGCTGCAGCCGCCCATCTCGATCCGAGATCTGCGGCAGGCGGGACAGGGTGCTCATGGCGTCGGATAGCATGTTCTCGCCCGAATTCCCAATCCCGTCGGAAGCAACTGCGTCCGAGTCGTGACTGATCAAAGCATCAGGACGGCCCCCGTTCGAATAAGCGGCTATAACGCGAGCCTGCGATCCCGCATTGACGCTGAGCCGCGCGAAGGGGCTGATGCGGCTCCTATGCTGCAAATAGTCGACCGACTCGGCTGCCATCCCGTACTCGACTCGGGCCAGGTCGCCTACTTCGGCTACATCATAGAAAGTCACAGCCATACTGCGGATGGCCGGCGCACCGCCCGTCAAAGGTGTAGACGGGTTCAAAGGTCCTCCGGCAAACTGCGGTGCGAGCAAGCCAAGCTGCGTGTAGCTAAGGGTAATTTCCGGCCGGGCTGCACTTCCGCTCGCACCACGATAGATTGCGAACAATCCCAGTGCCGCAGGTCCCACATTTGCGTTTTGGCCCAGGCTTCCGCCGATTTCCAGTTGGCTCTTGCCAAGCACGTTGGTTGAAACAGCAAAACCGGTGCCTAGATCGCCCTGTATCGAGTCTGAGTCTACCGTCCCGCCATCTCCCCCGGACACCATCAGCATCGCCCGCGTTTCCGAAAAGAAGTGAGGCCGTCTCTCGCCGCTGCTCGCAGTGCCGGACGGATCGATCAGTCGAGTTATCGGGCGTGTTGCCGAAGAGGATCTCAAAACCCAGCGCCAGTCGTCAGACATAACCGCCGCTGGAACCGAGTAGCTGAGCTCGATGTTGCTGAACAGCGTAGCCAGATGAATCTGCAGAACGCTGTCAAGCCCCGCCTTCACCGCGATTTTGTCCCGCGATGCAGGCAAAAAGCTATTCAGCGAGACTCGGATAGAGTAAAAATCCACAGGCAAAGCGGCAAACTGGAATCGGCCGTCCGGCGCGGTGATCGCCTTCGCAACCAGATGTTCATACTTGTTGAGCACCTGAACCGACGCACCCATTTGAGGTGTTCCCGAGCCATCGACCACAGACCCAAGCAGATTGCCCGTTACGGGCAGCGATAAGTCGGCGGCAGACAGAGCGGAGGAGCAGAGAAATAGCCCAGCCAGCGCACCAAGACATGCGACTGAAAGCGGGGACAATCCTCGTTTACACGATGAAACGGTTACCCGAACTGTAGCGGCTTTGCTCGCGAAACCCGACCTCACCTTGCCCTTTCGCGTTCTCCTGCTCAAACGCAGTGATTACTACGATGTTACCGTAAACTGCGCCGAAGGAGCGATGCTCTGGTTCTTGAGTTTGTCAGTCACTTTCAACTTCAGCGTGTACTTGCCCGGCGTCAGCGTCTTCAGCGGTAGTTTCTTCTCCACCGTCACGAGAAACGCCGATGAGTTCTGAATCGATTGCAGCGCTTCCGTTTGCGTCAGGACGGTCTGATTATTTGCGTCCACAACGTCGTATTCCACTGTGCCCTCGGGCTTTTTCGTTTTTTCATCCATACCGAAGTTGTAAAACTCCGTATAGATCCCCATCGTCTCGTCACGCTTGAAGCTGTCCCCCACGCGCGGACGCACTTTCGATGTCCGGATCACAAACGGCCCGGTACCGATGCTGTTGGTCGGAACACGCTCCAGCACGTCGGCCAAGATGACGCTGCTCGACGCAAGCTGATCTTCATCATAGTGAGGAACCGTCAACGCCATCTCGAAACTGTTCATCGTATTGCCGACTACATCCTTAGCAACGATGTTCAGGCGGTAAGTTCCAGGCGCCAAGGGTATCGTCTTTGACCAGATCTGTGAACCGTTGATCGCTTGCTGCAGCATCTCCGCGGGAACCTGGGCGCTGATCGTATCCTCAAACCAGTTCACCGGACGCCGCGTCAGTGAAGTGATACGGCCGTAGAGGTTTATGGTGGCCTTTGCCACCTTGTCCTTGGTTGAGTAGTTCAAGTCGTTGTTCTTGAACAGCAGCGTCAAATTCGTCAGTACAGTTGAGTCCGTCACCCGGATATAATCTGCCCGCACCTGCATCGGCAGCGTGTTGTAACGGATGGTGGAATTGACAGCCGCTTCCAGGTCCTTGAACTTGATCGCCGGCGCTTTCTGCAGCTTCGCGTACTGCTCCAGCCTCGTGAACTCGTTCATGCTCTCGGGAAGCGGATCGTTGCCGGTACCAAGGTGCGTACCGTCCGTACGAGTGAACCGCTGCGTCTTGTCCGCCGTACCCATCTGCTCGGCCATCGTCAGACCGGCGCCGGGCACATACAACAGCGCGTCCTTCTCTTCCGGATCCAAGCTGATGTGATACTCGCCGCTCATGGTCGTATCGACGAACTCGATGTTGATGTTTGTCCCGATCCCGTCGATGTACCGGTAACGCCAGTCTTCGAACGGATACGTTGACGTCTCGCCGCCGCCCTCTTCCATCGGCCGCTCATAGCTTCCACCCGATGGGTGCGAATCAATCTCGTCCGGCGGTCCGTATTTGATGTAGATCATTCCGCGGTCTGTCTTCCAGCCCGGAATACCGGAAGCGTAGTGATCGTTGGCGTACGCGATTCGCCGGTAATGCTCTTCCTTGTACTCGTTTTCTTCCGTGTCCGGAGTGGGATCTCGCCGCTGCCAGAATTGTTCTACGAACTGCTGTCGCTCTTCGTCCGTTCTCAGCCGCTTGAAGGCCTGCTTCTCTTCATCCGTGATGATGTAGATGACGTCCTCGTTCATCCACTTCTTCCACGGCCCGGCGAGCTCGCGCTCCAGTGCCTTCTGTTTCTTCGCAATCTGTTTCTTGGTGAGCGGTTTCGATACCGTCTCCTGTCCGGAACTGCTTGAACTTGAA
This sequence comes from uncultured Acidobacteriaceae bacterium, assembly GCA_963771495.1. Taxonomy (GTDB): domain Bacteria; phylum Acidobacteriota; class Terriglobia; order Bryobacterales; family Bryobacteraceae; genus Bog-105. Next base: position 543,644 of record CAVYTR010000001.1, read on the forward strand.
CTCTTATCTTGGGCCGCAAGCGTGCCGGCTGCCAGCGCTGCTGCGGAAATGCCTACCAGTAAACGGAAACGGAAGGCAAAGGGAGACTTCATAGCGGAAATACCACTCCTGTGGGCTGTACCGGGGAACATCTTCAGTCTAAGTGGGTTTCGATTCAACGTCAACGCCCGAGACGTGCAATCGCCCGAAAGGGTTCCAGCGCTCTCTACCGTTCTGTCGCCGGCGCTACGGTTTTCGGAAACGCCATTCCCGATTTGAAGAACCCACGCCGCGGAATGGTGATTAACCCTAGGGTCATTCCAGTATTTGCAGTAACATAGGACCCTAGCGAGTATGGTTCCTGACGTGCTTTGGTCGTTGTAGTACCTTTTTCAGATTGGTTTGGCGTCTTACCGCCATCGAAATTGTCTTCCGGGTGTCTTGATTGAGCGAGTCTAGAAATCAGTTCTCTGGTACCGTTCTGCTGCTCTGCACGGTAGCGGCAGTCGTTGCCGCCGTGCTGAGCTTCCAACACCTGCGCGCGTATCCTCTTCATGATGACGGAGTTACCTGGGTTGATCGCAAGGTGCTTGATCCGAAGCTGCTTGATCATAAGGCGCCTTCGGCCCAGGAGCAAGTCGTAGCCGGGTACATCACGCCCGGCGGTCCCGGCGATAAGGCCGGCATCCGACTTGGCGATCAGATCCTCAAAATCCAGTCCTTCCCCATTCATCGGGCCCTCGACGTTCCCCAGGCGCTCTGGCAAGTCCCGCTCTTGGGACAAACGAAATACACTCTGCGGCGCAACGGGATCGATTTCCAGAAAGACAACATTTTCATTCAGGCAGCGCCCCGCGATTCTGCCATCTTTTACCAGTATGCCGTCGGCTTTGCCTATCTCGGCATCGGCCTGTTCGTGTATTACCGCCGCACCAGCGCCGCAAAGTCGCTGCACTTCTATTTTCTCTGCTTCACCTCGTTCATTGCACTTTGCTTCCACTACTCCGGCAAGCTGAATACCTTCGACGAAATAATGTACTGGGGCAACATCGCTGCCAACCTGTTTGCTCCAGCCATATTCGTTCACTTTTGCCTTACCTTCCACATGCTCCCGAACTTCCTTCGGGCGCGGAGAGCGTGGCTGGTCCTCTATGTTCCTTCGGCCATTCTTCTCCTGCTTACTGTCGCCTCTGCCGAAGGCTTGTTGAAGTTCTCCACCCCCCTCCTCGAAGTCCGCTGGTTCCTCGACCGCGTGATGCTCGCCTTCGCCCTGGTGCTCTACTTCATCGGGGCAGTTGCCCTCGGAGTTGATTTCGCCCATTCGGAAGACCCCGTCATCAGGCGGCAATTGAAGTATCTCCGCAATGGAGCCCTCGTCGGCTTGGCTCCCTTCGCCCTGTTCTACGGCCTGCCTTACCTCTTCGGCGTCGTCCCGACTCATCTGATGAACCTTTCCGTGCTCTCGATGGGACTCATCCCGCTGACTTGGGCCTATGCGATCACTCGCTACCGCCTGATGGATGTCGACATCATCTTTCAGCAGGGTTACGTTTACACCCTCGCGACTCTCGCCGTTATCGGTACTTTCTACGGGCTGATTTTCTTCATCTTCAACACCAGCAACATCACGCCCCCCGCTTTTGTCGTCCTCATCTCCTTTGCCACGTTTGTATTTCAGCCGATTCGCCGCTGGATTCAGGAACAACTCGACCGCTGGGTCTTCTATCGCGACCGCTACGACGCGCGTTTGACCCTCATCGAATTCGCTCGCGAATTAAGTTCGGAAACGGATGTGAATGCGATGCTCTCTAAGGTCTCCGACCGCCTGATTCGCACGCTGTCCATCCAGCAGATCGGTTTCCTTCTACTGAATGAGAGATCCGGCCGGTTCGACCTTCATTCGCTCACTCAAAAGGCCGGCAAACAGCCCAAGCAGCTTACTGCCCCCCTGGACCTCTCTTTCTTGGAGGACTCAACCGACAAGCCGTACCTCTTCTTCGAGCGTCCCAAACATCTGCGCGACATCGTTTCTCAGGAACTGCCGCAATCCGTTCGCGATACGATTGGCGAGCTCGACTGTACCTACTACGTGGCTTGCCGCTCACGGGGCAAAACACTTGCCTTTATCGGAGTCAGCCGCACTACCGAAGGCGACTTTCTCTCGAGCGACGATATCGATCTCCTCGTCACTCTTTCCAACTACGTGGCTATCGCCATCGAGAACTCGCGGCTCTACAGTTCGCTCCAGCGGAAAGCGAGTGAATACGAACGGCTCAAAGAGTTTAGCGAGAATATCGTCGAGTCCATCAATGTCGGCATTCTGGCGGCAGATCTTGACGATCGCGTTGAAAGCTGGAACAGTCAGATCGAAAAACTAACCGGCATCCCGCGCGAAGAGGCGGTCGGGAAAACGCTCTCGGAACTTCTGGCGCCGGAGCTGGTTGCAAAGTTCGATGAGCTGCGGGGCGATCGGGCCGTGCATAACGTCTATAAAGCCAGCCTGCGGCCCCGTACTCAGGACGATATCGCCGTTCTCGATGGAAATCGTAAACATGGGCTGGAATTGGCCAAGCCCGCCGCGCCCCCGGTTCGGGAGTCGATCGTCAACATAGCGGTCGCACCTCTGATATCAAAGGAACTCGAGCAGATCGGCCGCCTGATTATCTTTGACGACATCACCGATCGCGATGAACTCGAACGTCGCTTGGTGCAGGCTGACAAGCTAAGCTCCATCGGCCTGCTTGCGGCAGGCGTTGCGCACGAAGTCAACACGCCTCTTGCGGTCATCTCCACTTACGCACAGATGCTTGCGAAACAGGTGTCTGAAGACGATACCAAATCGAAGCTGCTCGAAAAAATTGCTAAGCAGACCTTCCGAGCCAGCGAGATCGTCAATTCGCTCCTGAACTTCTCGCGAACGTCTCCCACAGAGTTCGTTGAACTAGATCTCAATCGGGTTATCCGCGAAACCACCTCTCTCGTTGAGCACCAGTTCCAGAAAGCCGGTGTCGAGACGCGCCTGAATCTTGCAGATTCGCTTCCTCTCATGCGCGGCAATGCCGGCAAGCTGCAGCAGGTCTTTCTGAATCTCTTCATTAACGCCAGGGATGCTATGGCGGGCGGTGGACTCCTCACCGTGCGCACATGGGCCGAAGGCGGCCTCGCTCATATCGAAATCGCCGATACCGGCCAGGGCATCAACCCCGAGCACCTCCGCCGCATCTACGACCCCTTCTTTACCACCAAAGGCCCCAAAAAAGGCACCGGGCTCGGTCTCTCCATTACCTACGGAATCGTGCACGAGCATAATGGAATCATCGAGGTCGACTCGACCGTCGGTCGCGGAACTTGTTTCCGCCTCGAATTCCCCAGCCTTTCGGATCGTGCCTCCAAACCCGCCGAACAGCGCCGGGAAGCTCTGCCGGCCTAAATCGAGCTCGACCTTACGTCTGATACAAGGACTCTAGTGGGTTTCGGAAATCAAAATTTGCCTGTTGACCGAGTCAGTGCGCCGGAGCGAAGACGCATCCTGGTTGTCGACGATGAAGCCGACATTCGGGAAAGCCTCGAATTTCTGTTGACCTCGGAAAACTATTCCGTCGACTTGGCCGAAAACGCAGCTTCCGGGCTGCATAAGTTTGAGTCAGGATCTTATGACCTGATACTGCTCGATCTCATGATGCCGGATCGCTCCGGCCTCGAGGTCCTCACAGATATCCGCGAACGAGATAAAGAAACGCCCGTCTTCATGCTGACTGCCTACGGCTCTGTCGAGGTCGCCGTTCGCGCCCTGAAGTCCGGCGCGAACGATTACTTCGCGAAGCCCTGGGACAACGACAAGCTCCTGATCGAAATCGACCGGATGATCTCCAAGGGCCACCTCGAGCGCGAAAATACCCAGCTCAAACGGGCCCTGAAACAGCGCTATGCCTTCCCGAACATTGTCGGTAAAAGCGAGCGGATGCTGCGGCTGCTCGATCAGGTTGCCCAAGTCGCCCCCAGCCGCACCACCATTCTGATTACAGGCGAAACCGGTACCGGTAAAGAGCTGATCGCGAAAGCCATTCATGCGCATTCTGCCCGTGCAGACCAGACTTTCGTGCCTGTGAATAGCGGTTCTCTTCCGACCGAGTTGCTCGAGTCCATTCTCTTCGGACACGTGAAAGGATCTTTCACAAGCGCCGTATCCAACCGCAAAGGCCTGTTCGAAACCGCCAACCGCGGCACCATATTCTTCGATGAAATCGGCACAGTCGGCCCGGAGATCCAGATTAAGCTGCTGCGCGTCCTGCAGGACCGCGAGTTCATGCCGCTCGGCTCAAACGAAACAGTGCGGGTCGACGTGCGTATCATCGCTGCCACCAATGCCGATCTTCGAAAGCTGGTCGAAGAGGGCAGGTTTCGAGAAGACCTCTATTACCGTCTCAACGTGATCAATCTGAACGTTCCGCCTTTGCGCGAACGCAAAGAAGACATCCCGCTCCTGGTGGAACACTTCTTCGCCCGGTATTGCCGTGAGAACGAAAAGTACATCAAAAACGACGGCAGCTCGGCACTCTCTTTTGAGCCGGATGCCATGCAGATTCTGATGGAGCACGATTGGCCTGGCAATGTCCGCGAGCTCGAGAACGCGGTCGAACGCGCCGTTGTCCTCACCACCGCGCCCTCCGTTCCCGCACACGTTCTGCCCGATCAGCTGCAGCATGCCAGCGGATTGCGTATCTCACGTGACAGCAATGGTGCGCTAGCTGCGGATGCCTCGCTGCCCGAAGTCGTCGCCGATTTCGAACGCCGCAAAATCCTCGACGCGCTCGAACTCGTCAACTTCAGCCAGACCGAAGCCGCCGAAGCGCTGCGCATCCCGCTTTCCACCTTGAATCAGAAAATTAAGCGCCTCAGCATCGACGTGAAAAGGCGCCTTCCGGCCTAGGCTCGTTTTTCAGAAAACAGGTGCGGTACGCTCCAACGAGGAGATTTGCTGAATGAAGAAAGCAGCCGCCTGGTTCCTCCCCCTTGCCCTGTTCGGGCTGTTCGACTTGCCTTCACAAGCCGCACAATCGGCGCAATCCGCCGGGCAAACCGCACCTGCGCCCGATGCCGCCGCCCTGAAAGCTCAACTGGCAAAACAGAATAAGACCCTCAGCGATTGGGCCAACCTGTCTCGCTACCGCGATGAAAATGCGAGCGTGCAGCCGCCTGCAGCCGGTGAGGATCGAGTGGTATTTATGGGCGACTCGATCACCGATGGCTGGGGCCGCGGCCGAGGCAAGTTTTTCCCCGGCAAGCCGTATCTGAATCGCGGTATCAGCGGCCAAACCACGCCGCAAATGCTGATCCGCTTTCGTCCGGACGTGATCAATTTGAAGCCGAAGGCGGTCGTCATCCTCGGCGGAACCAACGATCTCGCCGGCAATACCGGGCCCGAAACCATGGACGATATCGAAGGCAACCTGGCGTCCATGGCTCAACTCGCCCAGGCAAACGGTATCAAAGTCATCCTCGCTTCGGTGATGCCGGTTTGCGATTACATCAAACCCCAGACAGAACACCGCCCGCCACAGAAGATTGTCGCTCTCAACGACTGGATCAAAGCCTATTGCGCCGAGCACAACTGCGTCTACCTCGACTACTACTCCGCCATGCTCGATGACAATAAGATGCTCAAGAAGGAGCTAACCTTTGATGGACTGCATCCCAATGATGCCGGTTATGAGGTTATGGGCCCGCTCGCCTCTCAGGCCATCGATAAGGCGTTAGGGAATCCGGTACAGCGACACAACCAAAGTAAGATGTTCCAATTCCACGACCCCCGGAGGTAAGGCCCTTCGTTGTCCACCATCAGCAAGGACCCGGTTCTAACGCGGGATGGAAACGCTTTCACCTTCGTCCCGCCGGTTCTATTCGGCTCAACGGTTCTAATCAGTGCTTGCCTTCTCTTCCTGGTCCAGCCACTCTCGTCAAAGCTGATCCTGCCCTGGTTTGGAGGGTCCGCCGCAGTTTGGATCACCTGCATGTTGTTCTTTCAGACTGCCTTGCTGCTCGGGTACGCGTATGCGCACTCCCTGACGCGCATCGCTCGCCTTGCCGGTCAGGTGGCCATCCACGCCGCACTGCTGCTCGCAAGCCTCGCCGCTCTGCCAATCCTTCCGAGTACACGATGGCTCCCGCGTCCCGGTGCCGATCCGACATGGCCCTTGCTGGGCGCTCTCGCAACTTCCGTCGGTCTGCCTTACCTGCTGCTCTCCTCCACCACGCCGCTCATCCAGTTTTGGTATGCAAGAACTAGCGCAGGCGCTTTGCCCTACCGCTATTTCGCCTTATCGAATGCGGGATCATTGCTCGCATTGCTTGCCTTCCCCCTGCTGGTTGAGCCCACGTTTACGGGGCATCAGCAGGCTTGGGGCTGGTCGGTCTCCTTCGTGCTCTTCGCCGCCCTGTGCATTGGAACGGGCTCGTGGATCTTTCGACGAGAACGGACTCTGCACTCACTCAAGCTTGCCCGCTCAGGCGCCCTCGGTCGCACCCGCCCGGCGGATTTGCTTACCTGGATCGGACTCGCGGCCTGCGCCTCCGCCCTGCTTCTCACCACTACCAGCCTGCTCACCGAGAACATTGCGCCCATGCCGCTCTTATGGGTGCTCCCATTGAGTATCTATTTATTGACTTTCATCTTCTGCTTTGAAGGCAGCCGCTGGTATAAGCGAATCGTTTTTCTGCCGCTCGTTCTCCCTGCGCTGGGCTGTCTGATGGCCGCAGCTGGGCCGCTAAACAACGCTTCCGTCACGCTCGCAGTTCCGCTGCTCTGCGCCTCCCTGTTTGTTTGCTGCATGGCGTGCCACGGCGAACTTGCGAAAGTAAAGCCGGAGAGCGCTCGCCTGACAAGCTTCTACTTATCTCTGGCCTTCGGCGGCGCTCTCGGAGGCTTGTTTGTCGGCCTTCTTGCGCCGCACTTCTTCTCCGCGCATTACGAATATCCGCTCACTTTCCTCGGCTGCGCCGCTCTTCTGCTCTTCGTGCTCTGGCGCGGCCGCTCCAGCTGGAACGATCCCGTTCTACAGCTACGCTTGTGGCAAATCGCTGGCGGCGGTGCGATTGTACTGGCAGGTTTTGCCTTTGCTGAAACCTGGCGCACCGTGGGCTCTGCACGCCTGCTTGCCCGTAACTTCTATGGCGCCCTCCGAGTTCAGGATGAAGTCGACCGCAAGCGCATCGTCCGCGTGCTGAATCACGGTTCCATCACCCATGGCGTTCAGTTTCTTCGTCCGGAACTAAGTCACCTGGCCACTACCTACTATGCTCGCGACTCCGGTGTCGGTCTCGCTTGGCGCACACTCGAAACTGCCGGTCCCATACGCATGGGTGTGGTCGGTCTGGGGGCCGGAACTTTGGCAGCTTACGGACGCGCCGGCGATACCTTGCGCTTCTACGAAATCAATCCGCTCATCGTGCAGATCGCGCAAAACCAGTTCACATATTTGTCCGATTGCCCTGCGCATGTCGACCTCGTGCTCGGCGATGCCCGGCTTTCGCTCGCCGCCGAGCCCAGCCAGAAACTTGACCTGCTTGTCGTAGACGCCTTTTCGGGCGATGCCATCCCCGTGCACCTTCTTACCCGCGAAGCCTTCCGCATCTATTGGCGTCATCTCAAGCCCGACGGCGTGCTCGTCCTGCATATCTCCAACCGCTATCTGACCCTCGGGCCTGTCATAAAGCTCGCCGCGGAAGAAAGTGGCACGCAAGCTTGGGAAGTAGATAGCGACGATAACGAGGTCCAGGAAATCTACGGCGCCAGTTATGTGCTCGTCACAAATCGCCCCGGATTCTTCACGAGCGCTCTCTTAAAGGGGAGACTTTCGAACGTCACAGTTCCTCCCGGGATGCGCCCGTGGACCGACGATTACAGCAATCTCTGGCAGGTGCTCAGTCCAGGTCCCGACTGACTTCTCGCCTAGAAGTGAAAATCGTCGCCAATCTGGTGAACGCAGACCCGGTCCGGCGAAGAGCCCGCCGCTGTAATCATTCGCTCAATCGGCTCATGCCTCGGTTCGCGGCCCAGCCTGAATGTCTGGTGATGTACGGGCAACACATACTCAGCTCCCGCCTGGTTCGCCATCGCCCAGGCCTGCTCCGGATTGCAATGCACGCGAATCCATGGATCATACGCGCCGATAGGCATAATCGCTAAATCCACCGGCTTCGATGAGCGCAGGCGTCGGAAAGTATCGGTGTAAGCCGTATCCCCGCCAAAGATAAGGCGATGGCGGCCTACTTCCACCAGGTATCCGTTAAACCCGCGGTACACATCGCTGCGCATTCGTGCGCCCCAGTGATTTACCTCGAACGCGCGCACAGAAGCGAGTCCCGCCTGCACGGTCTGGTCCCAGCGCAGTTCATGCACTTGCCCGTACCGCTTCACCCGTAGCAGATCCGAAGTCTTCTCGGCGGTGACAACTTGCGTCCGGCTGTTCTCGAGCTGCCGCAAACTCGGCAGATCGAAGTGGTCCATGTGCGCATGAGAAAGAAGTATTAAGTCGATCGGCGGCAGCTCTCGCAAGGGATACGCTATGTCAACCAGTCGCTTGATTCCCACTGTCAGCGGTCCCAGATTGATTCCGATCCGCAAGCTGAAAACCGGATCTGTCAGGATCGTGTATCCATCCAGCTGTAAGAGCACGGTGCTATGCCCAAGCCAAGCCGCATGAAGCCCTTTGGTCGGCCAGCTTGCCAGATGTGGACGCGCGGGTGCCTCGGCCGTTTCGCGATGATACTCGCGCGCAATTTCGCGAAAAAAGCCCGGAGCCGCCCGGCGCAGGAATCGAGCTGTTTCCGGAGCGCGCCGCAGCCGTCCCCCCAGCGAGTGAGCCGGCTTCGTATTCCTCGGCCGCCTGACAGGTCCGGACTTAACCATTCTGTTCGTTAGATGCCGCGACTATATGATTTAGGGCATGTAACATGAGAGCTGAACAACTCCGTCCCTAACTGAAAGCGTATTATCATGAATCGCAGATATTTCCTGATGGGCGCGAGCGGCGCTCTGGCCTCGACGCAAATCAAGAGCCATATGCTGGCGAGTGCAAACGACACGCTGCGTATAGCTTGCGTCGGAGTACATGGTCAGGGCAAAGCGCACCTGAACCAATATTCGCAGATGAAGAATGTTGAGATCGCCGCCATCTGCGATATCGATGAGGGGATTCTGAACGACCGGCTCGGCATGGTCGAGCAAAAGACTGGCAAAAAGCCGGCCGGGTATTGGGAAATTCGCAAACTTCTCGAAGACAAATCGATCGACGCCATCTCCATCGCAACGCCCAACCATAGCCACACCCTGCAGACTATTTGGTCCTTGCAAGCTGGCAAGCACGTCTACTGCGAAAAGCCCTGTTCTCACGATGTTTGGGAATCGAAACAGATTGTCGCCGCGACCCAGAAGTACGGCAAAATTGTGCAGCACGGGACGAACAGTCGCTCGGGCGTCGCCATCCGCGAAGCGATGGACAAAATGAACGACGGCCTGATCGGCGACGTCTATCATGCGCGCGGGCTCTGCTACAAGTGGCGGGACACCATCGGACGCAAGCCCGTTGCTCCCGTTCCAACTGGCGTTCACTACGACCAATGGCTGGGGCCTGCACCCAAGCACGACTTTACCGAGAATCGATTCCACTACAACTGGCACTGGTTCTGGGATTACGGCAACGGCGATTTCGGTAATCAGGGCATCCATGAGCTCGACATCGCGCGCTGGGGCTTAGGCGTCAGCTACCCGCATAAAGTGAGTGCGATTGGCGGGCACTATATGTTCGATGACGACCAGGAGACCCCGAATACCCTGAGTGTTGCCTACGAGTTCCGCGAAGGCGGCAAGAACCGCCTGCTGACCTTCGAAGTTCGCCATTGGGCCACCAACTACGAAGATAATATCCATCGCGGAAACGAGCCCGGCAGCGTCGGGAATATCTTTTACGGGACCAAAGGTTATCTCTGCATCGAGTGGTACCAGAAGTATTGGACAACCTTCATCGATCCCAAGACCAAGGCGCGAACCGACGGACCCGCCCGCGAGGAAGCGGGCAACAATTGGGCAAATTTCGTGGAGGCAGTGCGCGCAAACGATCCGGCGAAACGCAACGCTCCCATCGAAGAAGGCGCCAAATCAGCCACGCTGATGCACCTCGGGAACATCTCCTATCGGCTCGGAAGGACTCTCACCTTCGACCCCGAAAAATTCGAGTGCACAGGCGACCACGAAGCCACCGCCATGTTCCGCCGCAAGTACCGCGCCCCCTACGTTGTTCCGGAAAACGTATAGCTGAACTGCAAGCCATTCGCGTTTAACCTCAGGGAGGTCGCGATGGGCGTGTCCTTACCGGACCAGCTAACGCTTGAGAACTGTGTCAATTTACTTCCTTGGTGGAGTTGTCGGCTGATGTGTGCCCAATTTCGCAGCGAATGGCCATTATAGGTATTTGCGCAGCGAAATATCTAAAAGGTGAAAATTAGTTCCGTTAGCGATAGAGCCCAGGGCTTCGACGTTTCTTTTGCCAATCTGTGCAGGCCTGTCCTTTCAGCTGTTTCTCTGGATCACGGCTGGGGAACCACCGCAAAGGTTTCAACTCTACCGGCCTGGCGAGGAACATGCACCCACTCCGGCATCATTCCGGATCAGCCAACCAGTCGAGCCGGAACACATTTGACTGACACAGGAGGAAGAAAAATGTCAGGACACATACTCTCTCTTCAAAGGCTTGTCGCTGTAGGAGCGTTTGCGTTTACGATCGCAAGCGGTCACTTGGAAGCACAAGACAACTCTTCGTCGCAAGTATCGCCGAATGGCTCGGTTACGAGCTCGGGAGGCGTTACCGTCTTCAACGTTCACAACCAGGGCGCCAGCGTGGATTTCGTGCACGCCATACCTAAGGCACTTCCCGTCAACCCCTTCCCCGCGGACCCAACACAAGCTTTAATGCGCGCCTTGGGGACCGCAGTGGACCTAGGTCCCTCTGGGTATTCGCCTGGCGCTGCAGGCAACGGGAGCATGAACCCGATTTTCCTGGGCAGCCCTGAGCTCGCACAGAATGATGAGCCAACTCCACAGGATTTCGGGACGAGCAATCACCCATTCACAACTGCAAGAGCTGATCTGTTCACAGAAAATACGAACACGACCTACCCGTACCGCGCAGCGGGCAAGCTGTTTTTCAACGAGCCTGGCGGCAGCTTTATTTGTTCCGCGTCCCTGATTAAGCGAGGGATCGTCGTAACTGCGGCGCACTGCGTGGCCAATTACGGACACAGCCAGTTCTATAGCGGTTGGCAGTTCGTGCCAGGATATCGGAACGGGACAGCTCCATTCGGCGTCTGGACAGTCAAACAGGCTTGGATACTAACCTCGTATTACGCTGGCACCGACAGTTGCGCCGTATCTGGAATTGTTTGTGCCGATGATCTGGCGGTTCTGATTCTCAACCCTAAGAACGGTGCCTATCCAGGGACTACTGTCGGCTGGTTTGGGTATTGGTACGGCGGCGGTTTTACCTCGAATGGTCTGGGTCAGATTACACAGCTAGGGTATCCAGCCGGACTGGATAGCGCCGCGTATATGGAGCGCAACGACTCGCAAAGCTATCTAAGCTCGACTAATTCCAACAACACCATTATCGGTTCCAATATGAATGGTGGGTCAAGCGGTGGTCCGTGGATCGTCAACTTTGGATTGCCCTATGTTTTGACTGGTGAATCGAACGGCAGTGGCTATATGGGCCCCAATGTAGTGGTCGGGGTGACCAGTTGGGGCTATACATCGGACGGGCCTAAGGAACAAGGGGCGTCCCCATTTACCATTGGCAATATCCAGGCAGTCCTCAACTCGGCATGCGGCGTCGCGCCCGCTGCATGCTCCTAGAGAGCATAGGTCAAAAGGGAGTTGAGGCGTAACCTTCAACTCCCTTTCAAGAGCCTTGCATAGGTGTTGAAAGATGGCGCAAGCAAGACTTAAACCTATAGATCGGTTATCTCAACGGCCCGTGCAGCTGACACTCCTCCTGCTCGTCCTTATCACGCTGAGCGCCGCCGCTACGAAAGGCGTCTACATTCATACGCGCGACTCACTCTCTCTTCGCCAAGGTGTTTATTCTTCGTTATTCTTCTTTGCGGAGCCTGCTCGTACGCCGGACAATAATCTGCCTGTCCAATATCAATTCACTGAGTCAGGAGTAACGCCGCCCGGAATGACGTTTGAGATCTATCCCTGCAATAAACTCGACATGACAGTTTGTCCACAAGTAGCAACTTCAAACGGCATCTTCCTCGACGGTACGCCTAAACAAGCAGGTTCTTACACGTTCCTCATCACAGCCACCACTGTTGGCAGAAAAAGAGCTTCACAGCAGTTCACCGTTGTTGTCGACCCACCCCGGCGGCCTGAGTAATTCCATTGGCTCCCCCCTACGCCCCCCGCACCAAACACCCCTCCAAAAACAAATCCACCCCACGCGTAACCCACGTATGAATCTGTCGTTCCCCAAGAGCCTCCGCGAGACCCAGCAAACTCTTCAAATGAAAATTGCCCATCATCAGCCCGATAAACTGCGTAGCCAAAGCTTCCGAGTTTCCCGGCCGCAGCAGCCCTTCCTTCTGCCAATGTTCAATATTGCGCCGGAAAACGCGAATAGCCGCCTCCGGCCCTGCGGCGAAAAATGCGGAGGCAAGGTCCGGAAATCTCTGCGCTTCCGCAATCACTGTGCGGAACATGGAGCGCCCGTGCGGATCCGATATGATCGACACAAATTGCTTGCCGAGACGAATGAGTCCCGCTCTCGGCCCCATTTCTGCCACGTTCATTTTCAGAAAGGGCGCCAGCTTTTCATTGCACCGCCTCTGAACGATCGCGGCGAATAATCCTTCTTTCCCGCCGTAATAGCTGTAGAGAGTCGTTTTCGATCCGCCAACCCGTTCCAAAATGTCATCCAGGCTCACAGCGTCATACCCGCGCTCGGCACGAGCTTCAACGAGGCCGCCATTCACACATGGCGGAAATGCCTCCGTCACGACAAACAAAAAAGGTGCCTACCAGCTTCAATGAGGCCGCCATTCACACACGGCGGAAATGGCCACACCCGAAGCAACCCGCCCCGGCCCTGAGATGGCTTCAATGAGGCCGCCATTCACACATGGCGGAAATCACGCCCACCCTTGAGTAACCCACGACACTCCCTCGGCTTCAATGAGGCCGCCTTCACACATGGCGGAAATGATGCCTGCCTTCGCCGAGCCATTGAAGGTTATGACGCTTCAATGAGGCCGCCATTCACACATGGCGGAAATCTAGAAATGGAGCTAACCGGACCGGGCTATTCTCAGCTTCAATGAGGCCGCCATTCACACATGGCGGAAATCACGTCGATCGACACCTACTTTCTGGTCCTCGGCGCGCTTCAATGAGGCCGCCATTCACACATGGCGGAAATCGCGGGAGCGATGAGTTATTCATTTCAACCGAGGTTTGGCTTCAATGAGGCCGCCATTCACACATGGCGGAAATGCGCGCTTCGATGAGGCGATCCGTCGGCAGCTTATGGCTTCAATGAGGCCGCCATTCACACATGGCGGAAATTTTTCCTGCTGTCGTAAACTCCACCACTGACGGATTGCTTCAATGAGGCCGCCATTCACACATGGCGGAAATTAAGGGAAGTAGTCACGCGCAACGAAACCATCTCCTGCTTCAATGAGGCCGCCATTCACACATGGCGGAAATGGCCCTAGTGGGACGGGGCAGTAGTCCTGGTGAACAGCTTCAATGAGGCCGCCATTCACACATGGCGGAAATGGGATTCGACTGGCGGAGCTCGCCGAAGCTTTGGAAGCTTCAATGAGGCCGCCATTCACACATGGCGGAAATGTGGATCCACTCGACGAGCTCGAATACGTCGACGTGCTTCAATGAGGCCGCCATTCACACATGGCGGAAATGAGTGCGGAGGTTTCGCCGTCCTCGGTCGCGCTCATGGCTTCAATGAGGCCGCCATTCACACATGGCGGAAATTCGGCGGTTTGTAGACCGCCGACCATGATGGATGTTGTGGCTTCAATGAGGCCGCCATTCACACATGGCGGAAATGTGCGGCGGGCGGTGGGTGCGCTCGGGCCGCGGCTGGCTTCAATGAGGCCGCCATTCACACATGGCGGAAATAGCGAGCCCTTGCGGAGTGATCGAGTTGGCAGCGCCGCTTCAATGAGGCCGCCATTCACACATGGCGGAAATTCCAGCAGGTAGCTATACTGAAGTCGTTTCTAAGTGCTTCAATGAGGCCGCCATTCACACATGGCGGAAATGTACCACCGATCGACTGAGGGCCGGTGAGGGTTCTGCTTCAATGAGGCCGCCATTCACACATGGCGGAAATACCGCACTCGAAACACTCAGCGCCGCCGCGGGAGAAGCTTCAATGAGGCCGCCATTCACACATGGCGGAAATGATGCAATGGGCGTAGGCTTGCCTGCACTCGCTGGGCTTCAATGAGGCCGCCATTCACACATGGCGGAAATTTGTCCGTGTTGCTCGATGTCCCCGTGTAGGGCATATGCTTCAATGAGGCCGCCATTCACACATGGCGGAAATGAAGGAAAAAGACCCTGCTGCCGTCGCGCTAGGGCGGCTTCAATGAGGCCGCCATTCACACATGGCGGAAATAGTAGCCTGCTTCTCAGCCTGCTTGAGCATGGATTGCTTCAATGAGGCCGCCATTCACACATGGCGGAAATGAGATGGGACACAATGAACCGCATTGCCTCTGCGGGCTTCAATGAGGCCGCCATTCACACATGGCGGAAATCGGGCACAGTCGGCGTGGCGAATGCCCTCACAGGTTGCTTCAATGAGGCCGCCATTCACACATGGCGGAAATGATGCGGCGTAAGCGCAAGAGGCAACGTGTTGAAAAGCTTCAATGAGGCCGCCATTCACACATGGCGGAAATGCGACGACGTTATAGACCTGGCGCGCCGTCGTGTAGCTTCAATGAGGCCGCCATTCACACATGGCGGAAATGTCTATGACGAATTGCTCGTCCCGGTTACCAAGCTGGCTTCAATGAGGCCGCCATTCACACATGGCGGAAATGACGATCCAGGCGACGAATCAACAGACGCTCGCGCGCTTCAATGAGGCCGCCATTCACACATGGCGGAAATGATGCGGAAGACCGAAAAGAAGCTCAGCAAGACGTTGCTTCAATGAGGCCGCCATTCACACATGGCGGAAATCTGCAGGTGTCGCAGGCTCAAACCGCAGCAACGGTGCTTCAATGAGGCCGCCATTCACACATGGCGGAAATACAGCCCGTGAAGGGTAGAGAATCGAACGCCCGAAGCTTCAATGAGGCCGCCATTCACACATGGCGGAAATCGGTTTGCGATTGATGCGCCTCGCGTTGTTGACGCGCTTCAATGAGGCCGCCATTCACACATGGCGGAAATGCGCGGGCGCGAGAGGTCTAACTCCAAATTATTCTGGCTTCAATGAGGCCGCCATTCACACATGGCGGAAATGTAAGGGTAGCAGAGTACTGGGTTAAGGAGTATAAGCTTCAATGAGGCCGCCATTCACACATGGCGGAAATCTCGTCTATGGTCTCAGTGCCGAGGTTTGGCAGTAGCTTCAATGAGGCCGCCATTCACACATGGCGGAAATCTAGAGAAACGATTCGACGTCCAATTCGGATGGTCGCTTCAATGAGGCCGCCATTCACACATGGCGGAAATCGCGGAAGGCGCGACCTAAGCGCTGTTGGATACGGTGCTTCAATGAGGCCGCCATTCACACATGGCGGAAATCTAGAGAAACGATTCGACGTCCAATTCGGATGGTCGCTTCAATGAGGCCGCCATTCACACATGGCGGAAATGATTCGAGCACATCGGCGTAGACCGACGCAGTTTTTTGCTTCAATGAGGCCGCCATTCACACATGGCGGAAATTTTATCGCCATGACGCAAGCGATCGATACCGACGTGCTTCAATGAGGCCGCCATTCACACATGGCGGAAATGTCAGCGGGAACGGTGAGCTGGTCCGGTTCTCTGTCGCTTCAATGAGGCCGCCATTCACACATGGCGGAAATGACGATGTACGAGCTCTTGCCCGCTTGCGTCAAAAATTGCTTCAATGAGGCCGCCATTCACATGGCGGAAATGCTGGTGTCAGCAGCGGACGTATGGCACCGGCGACTGGCTTCAATGAGGCCGCCATTCACACATGGCGGAAATGTATCCTGAATTGGCTTGCCGTATCGCCAGCTAAGACGCTTCAATGAGGCCGCCATTCACACATGGCGGAAATGAGCAGCCGGAGCAGGCGGGATGGAGCGAAGGCTGGCTTCAATGAGGCCGCCATTCACACATGGCGGAAATCGGGTATCTCGAGGCGCCGACGTTCGAGCTCGCGATGCTTCAATGAGGCCGCCATTCACACATGGCGGAAATGGAGCGCTCCCCGTGGGCCTTTTTGCGTTGAGTCGTAGCTTCAATGAGGCCGCCATTCACACATGGCGGAAATCACCCAGCCGGTTGGAGCTACGACTAGCGGGCGCTTGGCTTCAATGAGGCCGCCATTCACACATGGCGGAAATGTGTGACGCGTCAAACATGGACCTCGCCGGAACTGGCTTCAATGAGGCCGCCATTCACACATGGCGGAAATGATGTTGCTAGTGTCGAAGATACTCCGGCTGGTTCCGCTTCAATGAGGCCGCCATTCACACATGGCGGAAATAATGGTGGGGGACATGTGGAGCAAGGACTTGTAGCTTCAATGAGGCCGCCATTCACACATGGCGGAAATGCACCACGGGCTGGCATCTCGCGTTTTTAGCAGCGGTGCTTCAATGAGGCCGCCATTCACACATGGCGGAAATGTGGTTAGCACAGTGGCCCGTAACGTCGGCAAACGCTTCAATGAGGCCGCCATTCACACATGGCGGAAATAGCCGAAGTCAAAAATATCCTGTTTTCAAAGACCTATGCCTTCTCTTTCGAGCGCTTACCGTAAATCAATCCCTCGAAAACGCAAACTATGGTCTTGATTCACCCAAAGCCTAAATATAACAGTCATTTACACCGCCGCGAGCGCCTCCCGCCATCCACCCCTCACCCCACCACTCGCGCCTCGCCCGGTAACAGAAGCCCGAACCCCGCAACCTTGCGTCCCTCTGCACATCCCAGACGTAATCGAAGCCTCATCGCGTGACGAAAACCGGATACTCTGCAATTTCCCCCTCCAGCAGCTTCGCCAGCAACCGAGCCTGCACCTCCAACATCCGCCGATACGTCATCCGGTACTCAAATAACGGATGCGTCACCAACTGATCCATCCGCAACTCATATGCCCGGTAAAAAGCCTTTCGACCCACCGCTGTTAACGCCACCGCCTGGCCTACGCACACGAAGTCCCGCTCCGTCACCATTCTCGTGTTGATCGCATTCACCACCGCCGAATCCACCACCAGCGCCCGAAACGGCTCCATCAAATCGAGAGCCAACGCCGGCCGCCCAAACCTTGGTTGATGATAAAACCCCATCATCGGATCGAACCCGACGGCATAACACGCCACTGTGAAATCCTTCGCCAGCAAGCTGTACCCCAGCGATAACAGCGCATTCACCGCATCCCTCGGAGGCCGCCTGTTCCGCCCCTCAAAATCCATGCGAAACATCGGCGGGACGTCCTCATCGATGCCCACCTTGATCAACCCGGAAAATGCCCCAAAGTACAACCGGGCCCCATTTCCCTCAATCCCCAGCAACTCCTCCGTCGAGCCGCACTCTTCCGCCGCGTCCGCCATCTTTTTCATTTCACGCAGCGTCACCGCATCCGGCTCCACGTGGTTGCGCAGCAAGAATGTCCGCTGATTCCGAATCTTCCCCGCCACCAGTGCGCGAGCTAGCCGTTTGCAGAACCACGCCTGCTCGGCCATCGCAAACTGCCGTTGCCTCAGGAAAACGTTCTTAGTGACCATCCCCGTCGTCACGCCGTAGAACCATCCGCCCATGCTGAAATAGCAGACCGGGACTCCTGCCTCGCATAACCCCTGCACCGCCTGAGTCGAGATCTGAATGTTGCCCATCAGGTTCACCTGGCAGATCTCGCCAACCCGAACCTCCTGCACAACGGCGTCTTTTTCCTTGACCTGCAGCACGCCTCCTGACTTACCAACCCGCAACCCCGGAGTGTTCAAATACAGCGGTCGCAACTCATCCCGGGGCGTCACCAACCTCCTCGTCTCCTTCGCCGCGCCTTTCTTCGGGGCACTCGTCTCCCCGGCCACAAACAGAACTAACTGCTCTGGATCGGGCTCACTGCTCTCCAACTGCAGCCGATGCACCTCATCCGGCAAGCAGATGGGAGCGAGCGAACACCCCACGCACTTCGGCGAATCCACCAGCGGCTCGGGAATTACTCCTACCCGAGCCGTCTGCCACGCCGCCTCAATCGCCGCCACCGTCTCGCTCACCACAACGTCATCGAACGCAACCCGCACCCGTTGCTTGGTGCCGACGTAGTAAACCACGCCTTCGTCACACTCGTACCCGTTCTCACGCAGGATCAGCCCTTGCACACACAACTGCACCCGGTCCGCCGGCCACAACTCGAGTACTCCATCCCGCTCGCGAGGCTTCCCATGCTTGTAGTCGACCGGAGTCACCACACCCTCATGTGCCTCCACCAGGTCCATCTTGGCGATCACCCGGTAACGCTCGCTCGAAAGCGTCACGGACCGGCTGTGAATCTTCTCTCCACCGAGGTCCTCGGAAGAGGGAAGCCCCTTCCCCTCTTTATCCACGCGCTTATGTTGGGCCGACCCTTCGATCGTGTCCGAGCTGTGCAGGAAAACGCCCTCAACCCACTCGTAGAAGAAGAGCCGAGGGCAATACACAAACTCATTCACCATGCGGGCCGGCAAGTAATCCGGCAGGGCAGAGCGATTCTCAAGAGGAAGCGGAGCGGTGGCCATAGTTAGACAGCAATATCAGACAACAATACAAGGCGAATCCAGTGTCGTATACGGCTTGCCGAGAGCCGTAATGACGCGATCGCCCCTGCCCTCTGCCGGTCCGAGATCAACAAACAAGACTTGATCACGGTCATGATGAATGACAGCCGATAGCTCGATCTTCAACTCCACCAAATCGGTTGTCCGCAACTGGCATTCAAAGACCGAGTACTGCAGGTGGTCTCCATAACCGCGCATGATCTTGAAGACCTTGCGAAGCCGCTTGTCGTCCGAGATGTCATAGCAAACCAGATAAGATTTGCGCATCGAGGTCACACCGCCCGAGCAGGCCGAAAACTCGACTTTGAAATTGGCGCCCTGTCCAATCCGTACTCGCGGCGATCGGTAAACCTGCGGGATTCCTCTTGCCTGCAGGACTTCATGATTAATTTGGTTATCCCATCGTGCAGCTCCGGCAACGTGAGCAGTGTGCGCACGCTGTCCAAGCTGATCGGGTGTGTCCAGATTGGCCACGTGAACTCAGGAAACGGGTACACTTCCCGGAAGCCGGTTGTGCGCAGACCCTTGCTCGCCGGTTGCGTTGGGAACAAAGGCAGCCCATGGATGGCAAGCAAATTTGCGCCCCATACGGACGATGCTCCCTCTGCGCTCGGATCACCCCACCGAAACGCGTATTCTGCCGCATCACTCGGATCCCAACGCATCGATAAACCCTTCAGCTTCTTCCAGTCGCCGAACAAAGCATCACGAATATGTTCATCAGAGACTGCCTCGCACAGGCCCTTCATTGTCCCCAGAAAATGTTGATGGCCCGAACCGGTGATAAAACAAAGATCCGTGTACTGAATTCGGCCCTTATCGTCTGGAAGCACTTCGCTCCCGAACGCAGCGGCGAAGTCGGCTAACGTGCGATTGCCTTTCATTGCGGCTCGGAATGCTTGGTCCACAAATCCTGAAAAGCAAGCTGGGTCAACCGTGATGTTCTTGCCCAAACTGTCGAAATTTGTTAAAGGCAGATTCAATTTTGCCAGAGCAACTAACCGCGCCGGGATTGGTTCTACATCATCAATCCCGACAAGCTCCGGGTGCCAAGCGCCTTCTCGGATCCAACGCATCTTCAACGCTGGCTCTTCTGCACTCAGTAGGCGTAACGTCCCGAGCGCAGCCAGAAAACCAAGTGGATTCGAGCCGTCCAACGCGGAAAGCGTTACGCTCATTCCGTCACCTCCACCTGCTCGTTGTCACTTGCGTCCCAATCGGCGAGTCGCAGCATTGCTTCGAGATAAGTCAAGCCCCACCATCCGTACTCTCGTGTAAGCAGCCAGAAGCGATCAGAGATTCCGCTAGCCAGGCGGTGTGGCGGATTGTGTAGCCGTTCCTGACTGCAAATCTCGACACCCTCAAACTCCACGCAGGGCGGATCGGAATCGAGAACCACCGGCGGCAGTGGACGGCAGCAGCCGTGATGGCTAGCAACCAGATGCAGTCCCAGATTTCGCAACCGCCCTACGAATTCACCGGATCTCTCTGCAAATTGAAGAGACAATAATTCGTGCCGGAAATCTTGTGGAAGGCCACAGGAACTCTGCTTCCTCAATAGCTCGATACCACTCTTCGCAATCGGAACCGGAGCGAGTTCCGCCGCACTCCGGTCGCCATTGCGCAGCCAAGTCTGAAAGCGGACATCCACTTTGCCGTAATCGTGATACTTCGCCGCGAGCTGGAGCACTTCTTCAATCTCAGCAGGCGTAAGGCCGCCCCCAATCTTCTCTATGCTCGTCGCAACATCACAAAGATGCTGCCACAGGAACACCCTCTTATTCTTCCGCTTCTCTTTCTTGCCGAAGAAGCCTTCCAGAACCCTGCCCTCCCCTGCTGGGTAGCGCGAGAGAGTCGAGCTTTCTACAAAGTTTTCCCACCAGCCTGTGTCGTCGGAATCTTGCAAACGGAGCGGCAGCTTCGCCAGCTGTTCGAGCTCATTCCGCAACTCTTTCTCATCGATATCGTCTTGGGCCAGCATAGACTCAATTTTCTTTCGCGTCTCCTCGTCCCACCACTCCTTCATCACTTCCGGGTGCAGCCGAAGAGTGATAGAGCGCCGCAATTGCAGCCGCGCTACGTCTCCCAAGTCAATCTGGTACCCGCCCGGGATGTATCCCAGGTCGTTCCACGACTGTGTGGACTCGGCAAGCACAACCGTGTCGCCCGGCCGAAAGTCAGCGGCGGCGGTCGGCGGCTTGGTCGCTTCATCCTTACCTCGCCAGACCAGGGCTTCAGGTGGCGCGTGCTGTTCCTGCCTGCGTTCGTCAGTGCCCGCATAAGACGCAACCTCGAGGTCTGACTCGTCGCTCAGAACTTCTCTCTTTGGTGCCCCCTCGAACCATTTCTTGAATGTCCAAAGCGACACCGGCATGGTCTCGGGCGAGGTGGGAGGACACAGGGAAACCACGTCATGCCAATCCTGGCGCCGAAGGCTATTCAAATCCCGGCGCCAGATAACGTAAACATCGGGTCTGCCTTTCTCCGGACCATGCAGGAACAGATCGATATCCGGCTCCTGAACCGGCCGCGGACTAGTTTGCACCAGGGCATCCAGATGGCTCGGCAGCAGCTTCGGGCCTGTCTTGCTCTCCAGTCTCATTTGCTGTTGTTTGTCCGCCGCCTGCTCCCGCACCGCTTCTGCAACAGTCTTCGACTCGCCCGCCCCGGACTCGATCCCCATGTTGACCTCGCCCGGCGCTCCCAAGGTCTGGAGAAAATTCCATGTGCTCTTCAGTGCCTCGCCGTAAATCGGGTCGCCGCCCTTTGCCCCGAGTTGCCAGCTACCAACCAGAACGGCCCCCTGCGCTCTTTCAAACTGACCCAGGCGGTCCAGACGCCCGAAGCGCTGTTGCAAGGCATCAATGCTGGCGCATTCGCTCACCATGACATCGAAGTCGTAGTCAGCGCCTACTTCCAGGCATTGAGTGGAGACCACGAAATGCGTTTGTGCATCGTGCGGGCGCTGCTCCCCGGCTTTGAACGGCTCCAGTTCCTTACTCTGCTTGTCACGGTCAAACGGGCGCATTCGCCCGATTACCAGCGTCGTTGGCTTCCCTCGCCTATACAGCTCTTGGTGAACAGCCTGCGCGGTGATAATGCGATTCACCAGAATCGCAACCCGTTTCCCGTCCACTTCTTTCGAGAGATTGACCGCCGCCTCGATCAGCGCCGCAGCGAACTTGCCCGTCTCCTCCTTCCTGCACTTAACCGGCTCGGGCAAGCGCACCAACTTGGTCGCGAAGAGCCGCTGCCGCAGCACCGGGTGCTCGCGGTCATCCTGATTGATGCAGAACCGCTGTTCCTCAGAAACGGCCCGGCCAGGCGTCGCTGTCATCTCGACAAAATGGAATGATCGGTCGGGAAAACCAGATGCCCAGACTTTGCTTCTGTAATGCTCGACTGCCTCAAGCGTTTGCGCGAACGCCTTAGAACAATGCGCTTCGTCCAGGAACAAGATAGAGTCGTTCGCGATCAGGCCGGCATGAATGGGCCAACTCCGGTCGCCAACCCCATATCCGCGAAACAGCAGTCGGGACCCAACTTGGTCCACTGTGCTCGCCATAACTGCTACCTGTAAAGGCGAGCGGACCCACATCTCGTCGCGGAACGCACCTCCGCGCAACTGATAGGTTTGCAGCGGCTGATCTCGATCACTCCCGAGTTCGCGCAAGCGGGTCGACATGCGCGCCAGAAAGCCCTCCGTCGCGTTCCTCAGTCTGTCTGCGATTTTCTGCGCTCTGCGGTACGCCTCGCTCACGATGATGCGCCTGTCAACGACGAAGAATACGCGGCGCGGAGCGTCGTTGCCGCGCACCGCCAACGCGAACAAGGCGATATCGATGCAAGCAGTTTTTCCGGAGGCTGTCGGTAAGTCCATCACCTTCGGCCATCCCTCGGTGCAAACTAACTTCGCAAGCCGTTCCTGCCAGGGGAAAGGAGAATGCCCATGCACCTCTTCAAAGAAGGAAGCAAACTCCGAAGCATCAATCTTGCTCATCGCGCTGCTCCTCAGTCTGCCTGATGGGCCTGAATAATCCATATCCCCGGAATCGCCCACGCCCCACTAAAACCGGCCCTTCCACCGGTTCTGGAAACTCAACTGCTACGTGCGTCTGGTATCTGCAAAGTCTCTCTCCGCCTTCCGCAAATTCCGGAATCGAGCGTGCATGGCCAACTCCCTGCAGCGGCGAAATGGAACGAGCTTCAATCGATGTAGGTCTCGGTAACTTCGCGGACTCGAATGCCTCAAACAAAATCCGTTCGACATCCTCTTCCCGGTTTTTCTTCGGATAGTGATGGAGAACAACAGGAGTAACGCTCGCCCAGATGCGGCTCGGTCGTGTCCAGGTCGTAATCCGCAGAGCCGTAGGCGGGCGATCTCGCATTTCGCGGACCAGACTCCATTCCCAAAGCGGGTCGTTGCTCCAGAGACGGATATCGCGATCTGCACCGGAATCGCTATCGAATAAAAGTGGTCCGACTACCCGCCTCACCTCGGCTCGCGCAATCCCCCTTGGAAGCGCAATCGCCAGACCCACAACGTGGCCGTCCGCATGTGTCGCAGCGACAAAAGGTAAAGGGAAAAACGCCGCATGAATTTCTCTGGTGGGGCTTCCGTCCGGCTGATGCCCGCTCAGCCATTCCGGGCACTCGCCTTCGGGCAAAGCTTTCATCGCTGCGTTCCGTAACGCGGTCGTAAGTCGCAGCGTGCTTTCCAATCCAAGAGATCTCCCCTCAAACTTCTGCAGAACGATCAGAGCCGGATCAAAAGGGCCTGGCACAAGCTCCCGCTGCTCCGGTTTTGCCTCGCGGTACCCACTCCAAGTATTAAGGGACGGAAACCGCCCGTTCGAAAAGGCTCGGTCCAGGTAAGCAAGCGTGCCCGGCTCGATAACGCGCAGCTTCCGATCAGAACTCCTGTTTTCGGAGATGAGCGTCGGTTCCACTCGTTCGTTCTCGTCCGCTAGCCACATCTGCACCAACGAAGACGAGTGTCCAATACGAGTTACTCTGGAGCAGAGCCGCTCCAGCGCATCACGAATCTCGCGCGGCGCATCAGTTTTCCAGATGAGAAAGACCTTGTCATCGTGTAGGTGAACAGTTGGAAACGATCGGGGCTGCCGTGTGCGAGCTACGATCGCATCTGCACTCTTCTGATCGTTAACCGGCACATACGTTTCAAGTGGTACGCGCGGTTTCGATGCACGACGAACAGAAAACTCGGGCACCCGAAGATCGGGAGCCTCACTTTGCGATTCCATCCACTGCAAAGCGCGACGCTCGTCGTCGCCGCCCCTGGTTTCGAAGTGGGCTGCCACCATGGCCATGAACACGCGCCCGGGATGTGGTGGAAACTCCGGCTTCTGCCGCGTCATATCCGACGAAACCGCGCATCCCGTCAGGTAGCGGATTCCGAGCGCGGTCATTCCGTTTTGCCCTCGCTCTTTTCCTTCGCCGCCGCTTCCTGGCTCTGGTATACAAGGTCCGCCAGTTCCTTTGTTGGCTTCAGAACCAACTTCTCGTCCATCCAACCAAGCCCCGCGCTCTTTGCTGACTGGATCGCGTTCTTTAGTAGCTCACTGCTTTGGTCGCCGCTCACCGTGAAACTTTGCGGCTTAGAGCCCGGTTTGTCAATCAGCTCCCAAACACGTTCGCTCTCCGGTACAAGCTGGCAGCGAGATCGCAGACTCGTCCCCATCTCGGAGGCAAGAACGCCTGCACATAACGCGATGGCTGCAAGCACGGAGCGCCCGGCATCGTTTATCTCAGATGTCTCTTTCTTGTTCACCGGAAATCGTAACTTCCGCAATGCGCCTAGTGAAACGACAGTAGCTTGTTCGGCGTAACGGCATCGGATCCCCGCGTTGTCACTATCGAAAGGAATGTTGCCGTGGTTTAGTTCCGAAGGCCGCACCTTTCCGCTGCCCACTTCAAATGTGCCGTCTCCCTTCTCTTTCAGTCCTACGCTCTTGCTCGACCCGAGAGGGTCAATCCGAAACCCCCAGCGTTTCTCAACTCGCTCCACGTCAACAGCAACGATTTCGGAGACATACGCGCGTTCAAACTTCGCACCCAGCCCACCGGGTTTTTCAGGCGAACCCCACATGCCGAATACCAAGGCAGTAGGGCAAAGCTCGTAAACCGCGGTTGCATCCCACAAGTTCGACCGCGACCATCGCTTCGCAATATCGGATTTAGAAAAACGCGTCCCATTGGGCACTTCGCTGTCGCGCAAAATAGCATCGGCAAGCCGATGCGGAACATCAAGACTCGTCAGATTCTCGATCGGGCTCCGAAAACGATCGTTGACACTGCTGAAATCCACTTCGATCACCGGCAGAGAGATCCTCCCTCGCTCGAGTGCGAACTTCAAGGCCTGTTCTGCTCGATTGCTCTGCGCCTGAACAGAATCAATCAGCACGCAGTCCACTTCTTTTTCCGATCCGGTGCTATCGGTAATCCGTCGCTTCTCGAGCGCATAAACACCGTTCGCATACGTGGCCGGGAAGATCTTCCCGCCCGGACCGTCCAAAGGTTGCAATCGCGTAATCGATCGGAACCCAGCCGCCGTCCCGCTCAAGGCCGACGACAGAATCTCAAAAGTCAGTTCAGACACACACCTCTCCTCTCCAAGACTCAACAGTTTTATTGCAAATAGAGAAATCGTCAGAGAATGCGACAGCGCGCTGGCGCTGCCGCATTTCTATTAACTGCGATCGTGTATTGGCTGTCGACGCAGCCGGAAATGGGCTAAGCAGGCAGCCAAGTGCGGCGGCCGCTTACGATGTCGTTTGCGCATGGGCTCTCCTTTCGAGTTGCAAATGGGAGCCCGCAAGAGCTAAATTAGAACTGTAAGTGGCCTCTTGCAGGCTCATGGCGATCGGGTATGTTCCAAGCATCCCGATCGCTTTTTCTTGATACTAGAAGATGAGCTCCGTGGCCGTCAAGTGATGCCTAAATGCGCTTAAGCGCCGAGAAGACGCTGGTTTCCGCGATCTTTGATCGCGGGCTCATTGACAAACAGGAAACTCTCTGGAAGTTCTACGCCTTCCCAACCAAACACCCCTCCAAAAACAAATCCACCCCACGCGTAACCCACGTATGAATCTGTCGTTCCCCAAGAGCCTCCGCGAGACCCAGCAAACTCTTCAAATGAAAATTGCCCATCATCAGCCCGATAAACTGCGTAGCCAAAGCTTCCGAGTTTCCCGGCCGCAGCAGCCCTTCCTTCTGCCAATGTTCAATATTGCGCCGGAAAACGCGAATAGCCGCCTCCGGACCTGCAGCGAAAAATGCGGAAGCAAGGTCCGGAAATCTCTGCGCTTCCGCAATCACTGTGCGGAACATGGAGCGCCCGTGCGGATCCGATATGATCGACACAAATTGCTTGCCGAGACGAATGAGTCCCGCTCTCGGCCCCATTTCTGCCACGTTCATTTTCAGAAAGGGCGCCAGCTTTTCATTGCACCGCCTCTGAACGATCGCGGCGAATAATCCTTCTTTCCCGCCGTAATAACTGTAAAGAGTCGTTTTCGATCCGCCAACCCGTTCCAAAATGTCATCCAGGCTCACAGCGTCATACCCGCGCTCGAGGAACAGATTCGTGGCGGCACTTAGAATTGCGGCTTGTTTCTTCAGTGCACTCTGACTCGGCATCATGCAAGTGGGCCTCTGCATCACTGTAGTGAGAACTTATTCTCTCACTTGAGAGAGAGCATCTCACTTCCGCGAGGCGGATTCAAACGTGTGCGCTCGTTGCACGCTAGCCCTGAGGCTCTCGAGCGTATTCGTGATTGTCTGCCGCGAGAAGCGCTGAATAGCAGGCGCAATCATCCACCGGATCGGGGCGGGAACGTCACGGCTGAGAGTCAAAGTCTCCATCTCGACCGACACACCCTTCTCCGACTCTTGATAGCGCACGATCGTGAACACTCTTTCCACGTATCCGTGTGAAGCGCTTACAGGCAGTTCCTGCTCGGCCGCAGTCGAGGGATTTTGCAGCTCCGCAAGCTTGGTAGCTTCGGTAATGCTGTAGCCGGTCGCGTCGCTTAAGCGATAGTAGGTCGTCTGGAACTCCCCGGCCAGCCCCGTCTTTATGCCAAACCCTTTCTGAACAAATTTCAGGCGGTAACGAAAGACATCATCCCTTTGTTCCACTAGCCTGGATTCGACAACCGCAGGTTTGTAAATCTCTGAATAGTTGTTGTAGTCCTGAAGTACGCCTAGCAGTTCAATCAGCCGGGCCCCGGGAATCATCGTCACTCCCGTCCAGTGATGAATCAGTCCCGAAGGTGCAACGGACATCTTCCCCCAGACCGTCGGAACCGCGATCGTCTCATCAGACGTCTCCGATTCCGTTTTCCTCGGGGGCCGCTGACTCGACAACAACCGGTCAGGATGGGAGCTGTCCTGGGTCAGTCTCTTGTTCGTCCGCGCTACATACTGCTGCCACGCTGCGACGGTGCCCGCTGTCACGCTGGCTGCATTCGCATCACGAAGTAAAAGCAAACCTGCGAATACTGCTAGAGTTGCGATCTTTCTTGGAAAATTGCTGGAGTGCGTTGGCATCTTTCTTGGCACCGTACTGGACAGTACTCCGATGAAACGGGCGCACCCCTGGTTGCAAACTTTCGAGTCAAGAGAATCTTTCGCTGCGTACGATACTGAACAGTATCCTCGAGCCTAGAAGAGATCGCAGGTTCAGCTGCGATACGTGAAATATTCCGCAATCTGCTGCCCGATCCGGCCGATAGCGTCTTCCAGGCTTGCTCCGTCTCCAAAATGATTTGCCGTGAAGACACTGACAATGATGTTGCGCTGTTTGCTTTCGAAGATGCCGACATCGTTCCCGATATACGGAAGAAAATCTCCCGTCTTATGCGGGATGTTGAAGTTAGTAACGTACTTCGGCAGCCGTGTTCGGTACACTTGGCCGCGCATGATCGCGAGCATCTCTTCGCTTGCAGCCTTGCTCACTGCCTCTCCGGTCTTGATGCGCTCCAGCAGCCGGCCCATATCGCGCGGTGAAGACAGCCCGAACGGATGTTTCCCTTCGCGATGAAAATCAGCAGTGCTCGGCGCAGCCCGCAAAGCCTCAAACCAAACTTTCGCTTCGCCTGTTGCTCTGGTCTGAATCAGGCCGTAGCTTTGCATGAGCGCGTTTACCGGCTCGATTCCTCCCACTTGACGGAACATCAAGTCTGTTGCCGTGTTGTCACTCACGATGATCATCAGCGTGAGCAGGTCCTTAATCGTCAATTGCACGCCATCATCCAGCGAGCGAATGATTCCTGTGCCCGGACGTTTGTCCTCGCTTCTCAAAGTGACGCGATCTGACAACTTGAATTTACCGGCCTCAATCTGGCGAAAAGCTTCTACCATCAGCGGGATCTTGATCACGCTCATGGTGTCCATCTGCTGATCTGCATCGATCGCAATCTCTTCGTTAGTCTCCAGGCATTTTATGTAAATGCCCCATTTCGCATTGATCGATCGCGCAATCCGCTCGATATTGCCCTGCAGTGCCTGAAGCGGTGTGAGTGCAACGCGATTGCCTTGCGCGCAAAGCAACGCAGGCAGCGCCGCGCAAGAAAGGAAGGAACGTCTGAGCATAGTCCAAATTACTGCACCGTACTTACCGTAGGGAACCGCGGCCGGGCTTCCGGTGTCTGTTCGTTTGTATGTTCAATCAAACGTTCGTAGATTCTACCGGACAGACACGAACGCCATTTACGCTTGGTCTCTCTTTCCTTTTGCAGTGCTGCGTTGTCCTTGCCCTGATGGTGATTCCGCTGATCTATACCCAAATCTTGCCTTCAGCGCAGCTCAGGAACTTACTCGTTCTGCCTGCGCCGCCTGTGCCCCACATCCCGACGACTGCACAGCCGCAGTCCCGAGGCGTCACGCGCCCCGTGTTTCACGCGCAGTTGGTCGCGCCCACGGTGGTTCCCACTCACATCAACCCTGCCGCGAATCTTGCGCCTCCGCCGGACTTCACCGCCTCCGGTGTTCCATCTGGTACCGGACCGGACACCTTGCTAACCGGTGTGTTCGGATCTGTTCCCGACGCTTCCGGCGTGGCCCCGCCGGCTAGTTTGCCGCCGAAATCCAAACCATCCTCAGGGCCGATTCGCGTAGGCAGCATCATCGAATCAAATCTGATCCAGAAGGTAACGCCTGTGTATCCGCCTCTCGCCAAATCCGCCCGTGTCGAAGGGACCGTCGAGTTCACAGCGATTATTGGCAAACACGGTGATATAGAAAACCTGTGTCTGCTCCGGGGCCACCCGCTGCTGGTTGCTGCCGCTCGAAATGCTGTTTTGCAATGGAAGTACCGTCCCACTTTGCTGAACGGTCAGCCCGTTGAAGTTATTACTACTATTACGGTGAACTTCACTCTGAATCAGTAAACTGCGCGATACCGTTGAGCGGAATTTAGTATCAATGTGATATGCGCCTTTCTATAGCCGCGGTCTTTGGCTTTGCACTACTCGCACCAGTTCAACCGTTATTTGCGGTATCCATAACTCAATTCAATCAGTTCGTCGTCTTCGGCGACAGCCTTTCCGATACCGGAAACATCAGCTTGGCAACAGGCGGTTTATACCCTGGCGCAAACTACGCACCCGGACGATACACCGACGGTCCTGCGACAACTCCGCCAGTACCGGCCGGCGGCCCGCAGGGACTCTGGATTGATCAGCTTTCTGTCGCTTCAGGCATAACGGACCCGGCGCCCTTTCTTGCCGGGGGCACGAACTACGCGGTTGCCTCTGCAAGCACCGGGTCAAATGGTGTGGATGGCATAGCCGATCAGCTGAACTACTTCAATCTCGGGCACGGCAACACCGCGTCTCCCAATTCGCTGTACTTCATTTGGGGCGGGGCTAACGATCTGCTGGGGGGCACCAACAGCGGAAGGACCGCAGCAGATAACCTTTACCAAAACATCCAGACGCTAGCGGGTGAGGGCGGCAAGTACTTCGTCTGGTTTAATCTGCCCCCGCTCGGTTCTACTCCTGAAGGGCGGTCGACTGGCAATGTCTCGGCTTGGAATGCCGCCGCAGCCGATTTCAACAGTGAATGGTACACGGACGTCCAGAGCCTTAAGGCGCTCGGGATCAATGTGATTGCCGTCGATATCAATAACCTTTTCACTCAGATCGCAATCAATCCGTCCCTCTATGGATTCGCCAACGTCACTGATTCGGCCCAAGGTTTGTCAGGCGCAAATCCGGATCAGTACGTGTTCTGGGACGATATCCATCCCACAACGGCCGGCCACGCGCTTGTGGAGCAGCTCGTTGCGAGCGATATCGCCGCTGCCCCCGAGCCGATGGACTTTGCCCTGGTTCTCGTCGGGCTTTCGGTCCTGGTCGCTTTCAAAGGCAGACTTCGAAAGCACGTCCGTTCTCACTGATCTGCCGGATACGAATCTCTGAGCGGTTGCGGGGAAATAAATCCGGGAACCGCTCACCCCATTCGATCAGTACGAGCGCCGGCCGATCGAACAGTTCCTGCAGTCCCAGCCTCGCCGCTTGCTCCCTTTCATCCAGCCGGTAGAGGTCCACGTGGTAGACGCCCACTGGATTTCCGTATTCGTGAATCAGCGTAAATGTCGGGCTCGAAACCTCGTCTTCTGAGCCGGCGTCTCGTCCTTCCACGATGCCTTTCGTAAGCGTCGTCTTGCCCGCTCCCAGATCTCCGATCAGCAGCACGACGCCGCGCGTAGGGAGCAAGGAGGCAAGTTGTTTCCCTAGTGCGCGCGTTTCCTCATCCGACTGCGTTTCAAATCGCAGGACGGACTTCATCGATCGCCTCGGGCAGATAGTCCAGAAGATCGGTGGCAAGCATGGCTTCTTCGCCGAGATCTTGCGCTCCCAGTTCCCCGCATCGTCCGTGCAGCCAAACTGCGGCAACCACCGCTCGACGCCACTCTTTCGGGTGCTGCGCGACCAAGCCGGCGATCATGCCAGTCAGAATGTCGCCCGTGCCGCCGGTCGCCATGGACGGCGAGCCGGTCGGATTGACCCAGGTTTCTCCATCGGGAAACGCGACCACCGTTCTGTCGCCTTTGAGTACTACTGCAGCCCCGCTTTCCGCCGACAACTGCTGCGCGACCCCGACCCGGTCTGCTTGAACTTCTTTGGTTAACTTCCGAATGAGGCGGCTCATCTCCCCGGGATGCGGCGTCAGGATCCGAATCTTGTCCGTTCGCGGCAGGCCAGACTCCGCCAACGCATTCAGCGCATCGGCATCGATTACGGCCGGAAGCTCGGCTTCCGCGTAGAGCTTTTTGACAAAGCGAACCGTTTCCTCCTCGGTTCCAAGCCCCGGCCCCAAGGCGAGGACGGTCATTTTTTTCAGGATTTCGAGCACGCGGTCCGTTTCTGCGAAACGAACCCGACCGGACTCTGTTTCCTCGAGCGGTTCCGTCATCAGTTCGGGACGGACCGCCGCAACGGTCGACAACGCGCTTTTTGGAATGCCGACCGTCACCAGCCCGGCTCCGCTGCGATACGAACCCAATCCGGTCATGGCGGGAGCGCCGCTTTTACCAAACGAACCCCCTGCTACGAATACATGACCGTACATGCCTTTATTGGAATTTGAGGGTCTCCTGGCGAATAAAGAGCGAATATCGTCCTTAGTGGTGAGGTTGAGGTTGAAATTTGGGTTCGAATCGCAAAACTCGGCTGGGCTGCCGATCGGAAAAACCGTAAGCTCTCCCACATCCTGGTAAATCGGCGACAGGCATTGGCTTCGTTTCGCGGCCGTGAAGGTGACAGTGCAATCGGTGCGGACGAACTCCCCTTTGGCTGTTGTCTCGTCCGACGGTAAGCCCGAGGGAATGTCCACGGCTACTTTCCGGGTGAGGGGAAAACGCTTGTTGATCAGCCGGATCCCGTCGAGGGAGGGCCCTTTGGCCGGCCCGGAAAGGCCAGTACCGAGGATTGCGTCAAGCACGATTGTCGGCGGCGGGAGTTCGCCTGGTAGTTCGCGGACGACAGGGCAGCCGCACGCATCGAGCATTTTGCGGCTCGCGGCGGCGTCTCCGGTCAGTTCGCCGGGTTCGAAGAGCTCGAGAACCGTCAGTTCCCGGCATAGTTTACGGGTGAAAAGCTGCCGCGCCACGACAAACCCATCGCCGCCGTTATTGCCTTTGCCGCACACGACCAGGATGCAGTGATCGCTCAGAGGCTCAAAGGTGTTGATCAGGAAATCGACTACCCGGCTTCCGGCATTCTCCATTAGAATCAGTCCGGGGATGCCGCGCTCGATGGTCAGGCGATCTACCTCGCGCATCTCTGCGGCGGTAAGAATCTTCACGCGAGTTGGACTTCACGGGCGAGCAACAGTGTCATGTCGTCGTGCAGCTCAGGAGAGGCGGTCCAGCTTCGGACAGCGTCGAGCACGATTCGTACGATCTCGTGATTGTCCTCTTGAGCGTGGCGCTTGACGAGTTCGATGAGCCGTTCTTCGCCGAACTCCTCCCCATAGGCATTTTCAGGTTCGGTGATGCCGTCCGTGTAACAAACGAGCAGGTCGCCGGGGTCGAGAATCAGGCAGCTCTCGTCATACTTGGCGAAAGGAAACGCCCCTACAACCAGGCCATTCGAGTCGAGGCGTGTCACATCTCCGTTGCGAAGCAGGAGGGGCGAAAGATGACCGGCATTCGTGTACGTGAGAGTGCGGTTCCGCTGATCGAAAAGCGCGAAAAAGAAGGTGGCGTACTTTTCGGGCGAGGTGTGCGCATAAAGCTGTTTATTCAGCTTCTCGACCAACTTCGCGACGTCCATCTCCGGAACATCGGTGCATTCGCTCTCAGTAAGCGGCTGATAATTGGATGTCTGCGCGCGCAGAGCGGCTTGAAGAGTGGCCATCAGGAGTGCTGCGGAAATTCCTTTTCCGGCAACGTCTCCGATGGCGAAAGCCAAGCGTTCTTTGCCGATTTCCTGATAGTCGTAGTAGTCGCCCGAGACCATGCGCGCGGGATCGCAACGGACCGTCAGCTGCAAACCGCGGGTGGGCGGCGATTCCTTGGGGTAGAGCTGGCTTTGTACTTCACGGGCAATCTCGATCTCCGTTTGCAGACGCTCTTTCTCTTTCTCGACCACCAACAATCGTTCGAGGTTGCCGGTCATCTGGTTGAAGGATCCAGCGAGTTCGCCCAACTGGTCGTGAGCGCGAACGGGGATGCGATGACGAAAGTCACCACGCGTGACGCGACGGGTGCCTTCATACAGTTGCGTGACGGCGCGCAAGATGCGGCGTGATAGGGACACGCCAATGGCAACGGCGACCAACTCGACTAACAAGAACAGGACAGCGACGATAACGAGTGCATCGAAAAGAACGCCGCGTAGCAATTCCGTGTTATTAAAGAAGCTGCGAAACACCGCTGAAGGCCGTGAGTAGACCCAGAGAACGCCCTGATACGTTTTTTCAGGCGTGTTCAGGTGGTAGTGCATTCGTGTGGACGGCCACAGGACCGGCAAATCGAGGCGGCTGACGGGAGCCGGAATCTGGCTCTGATGGGGTCGGGTGGGCTTCGCACCGTATGTTTTGGTGGTCGACCCGGCAACGGCGATATCGCCGCCAGCGCTGTTTTCGTCCGTCTCGATCAACGAGATATCGCCGAGATTGGGAACAAGGTTTTCAACGGTGTTATCCGAGAGGGGTGCGAGAGCGGTGATTTCGTCGCCTGCAGTCAGATGGTGGCACCAGCCATAGAAGTGGTGATGGTAAACCAGGAGTCCAGCGACGTCGTGCCAGCCTTGCGGCAAGTCGAGCGGTGGTGCATTCACCGGAAAACTATAGTTCCCTGTCTTGTCATGGATGTACAAGGTGATTCCAGGGAGGACGTGAGCAAAGGCAGCGGCGATTTCGCCTGTGGCGTCACGGCGATGTTCGGGTGGTATCCGTTCGAGTGCTTGGACGGCTCCGTTCACAGCGTCGAGACGGCGATCGAGAGCGGAACTGGCTAAATAAATGGCCAATTCGTTCATAAGCGCCCAAGCTCCGAGTCCGACAAGCACAAAAAGCAGAAGGATGGGCAGGACGCCGATGAGCGCATAAACCACCAGCAAACGATTGCGAAGACTCCAAAGGCCGTTCCGCAAAATCCACCGGCATCCCCGGATGAGGAGAATCGCGCCGAGAACAACGAGAACGAGCGCATCAACAGCCGCGAGGGCGCTGGGGCCAGTGAACGAGAGTAAGAAGTAGAGGAGAAGCGCCGCCAGGAAGGCGATGCCTACTTTGGTGAGACGCTGCGTGATTTGACCCGCTCGCGACATAACGAAAAGAGACTGCCGGGGAAACTACTCCCGAGCATGGGCTGTTAGACGCGACTAACAGCGATTGGATAGCGCGTAAGTTTCTACGGTGGAAAAGAAGCCGGGCTAGGCGAGCGGCGCTTTTTGCACCTTGCCGTTGCGGATGCAAGATGTGCACACGCGAACGCGCTTACCAGCGCCCTTAATAACTGCGTGAACAGTTTGGAGATTCAGATTCCAACGACGCTTCGTTACGTTATGAGCATGGCTGATGCGATGCCCGAATTGTGGTCCGCGACCACATATTTCACAAACCTTTGCCATAAGAACACACTTCCACCAGGCTCCTTGAACCAGGCAAATTATGAGTTTAGCAGATCCGGAAAGGTCAATCCGGTTGCAATTGCCGGCTCTCAGCCGGCAGAGTTCCGGGCTTTATTGCGGAGCGGTCTTCTGCAGCTTCCGGAAGTCTTCCATTTCGCTCTGCGCTTTTGCGGTGTTGCCCTGTTTGCGGTAGAGAGTGGCGAGCCCAAAGTGGGCTTGTGCGGCGAGGGAACTCTGTTTTTCAATCTCAATCACCCGAAGCCAAGCCTTTTCGGCCAGGGCAGGATTACCTTCGAGGGAAGCGGCTTTGCCGAGCGAATAAAGGGTCTCCGGCATATCGGGCTTGAGTCGATCCGCGCGCTCCAGTTCCGCGCGTGCCTCCCGCATCTTGCCTTGTTGCAGCAAGGCCGTTCCCAGACGATAGCTAGCTTCGGCATTACCCGGCTGTAGTTTGGTCTCAGCTCGAAACTCTTCTTCTGCCTTCGGCCATTGTGCAGCGCCCGCGTATACCAAACCGAGTTCAAGGTGAAGGCCCGGTATTTCCGGACGTTGCCGCAAAGCTTCTTTGAACTCGCCTTCGGCCTGGGGCATTTGCCGAAGTACGAAATAATTTTCCGCCATTGCCTGGTGGGAGCGCGCCGAATCGGGATACGCTTCGACGAGGGTGTCAATGGCGTGCTTGGACAGCAACCCGCCGGCACGTCCGACATAATACAAGAGATCCGGGTCGTTTGGGCGTTTGGCTAGCGCCGCGCTTAAATTGGTGACTGCTTCCTGATATTGGCCGGTCTCGATTTGCGCAATTCCCAAAGCTTCCACGGCATGGACGCGCTCGAGATGGGGAATGGCCTCGGCGGCGAACCCTTGCGCCAGAAGCGCATACCCGAGCTGAAGGTGAGCGTCGTCGAGATCCGGGCGCAGTTCTAACGCACGTTTCAGGGGCGCGATAGCTGCGCCGTAATTGTGAGTCTGCACATACTCTTCGCCTAAATTGAGGAAAGCTTCGGCCAGGTTTGGGTCGGTTTCCGTTGCTTGACGAAACGCGGCGATCGCTGCATCGAAATTCCCCTGCTTGTGCGCTTGAACGCCAGCTTGCATGTGCTGAGCACCTGCAGGTGATACGCTCTGCAGCGCGAGCGACAGAAATAGGATGGCGTGCGTCATGTGAAAGCGCGCTCTTGCCAGCGGCTAGGTGTGCTCCGGTTCGCGCACTTCAAGAAACTGATTGGCCGCCACATCAGGAATTGTCTGGCGCAAGCCGGAAGGCCAGACAACCTCGATGCTCGCCGTTTTGGCAGATCCGAGACCAAAGTGAAGCCGCTTGTCACTGGCGGAAAGATAGCTTCCCGAAGTGGTTGCGAAGCGGGTCTGCCCGTTGACGCGAACGCGTGCGCCCAGTCCATCACGGTTACTCCGGGTGCCGCGAAGTGTAATCATCAGCCAGTGCTGGTCCCCTCCCCGATTCATTAAGACGATCGGGGGGCGGCCAAGAACGGTCAGTACGGCGTCCATCCAGCCGTCATTGTTCAGATCTCCGAGGGCTAAACCTCGGCCGGCAATGGGAGTTGTTACGCCAGAGACGGCGCGTTCGAAACGGCCATTCCGATTCATCGCGAGAAGAGGCGGCTCGAGATAGTGCAGCGAATGATCGATAGCCTCGACGTTGTCCAGAACGTGGCTTTGTGCGATCAGCAGGTCCTTCCATCCATCATTGTCGAAATCTTCGAGGCCGACGCCCCAGCCAGAACTCCCTGCGCTCAACGTAGCGAGACCCGCTTCCAGACTGTTGTTGCTGAAGAAACCTTTGCCATCGTTATGGTAGAGGCCGTAGACTTCGCGCGGCAGTTCGGTGACGAAGATGTCGGGCAGGCCGTCGTTGTCATAGTCCTGAAAGACTGTGCCCATGCCCGAGAGGGGCTTGCCATCGGCGGAGAGGGCAGCACCAGAATCGAGTGCACCCTCAGTGAACGTCCCGTTACCGTTGTTGTGGAACAAGTACTGTTGCATGCCGTCGTTCGCTACGAAGATATCCGTGAAACCGTCGCCGTCGTAGTCGGCAAAGGCCACTCCGAGTGCCCGGCCTTTTTTGGCTGTGATACCGGACTTTTCGCTAACATCTTCGAAGGTGCCGTCGCCCCGATTGCGGTAGAGGAGGTTCGTGGTGGCGGGGAATTCTCCGGGCGGGCAATAGGTGCGCCAAGCGCCGCCGCAGGTTTTGCTGTGCCGCGTGTCCCA
The DNA here is from genome assembly GCA_963771495.1 of uncultured Acidobacteriaceae bacterium. Taxonomy (GTDB): domain Bacteria; phylum Acidobacteriota; class Terriglobia; order Bryobacterales; family Bryobacteraceae; genus Bog-105. The sequence goes on from CAVYTR010000001.1 coordinate 580,516, forward strand.
TTCCATATAGCGAGCGACAAAAAGATCGAGATGGCCGTCGTTATCGAAATCGAAGAAGCCGGCAGAGACGGACCAGCCCGCTCCGGCTACTCCTGCTTTCGCGGTCACGTCGGTAAAGGTTCCATTGCCGTTGTTGTGATAAAGGACGTTCTTGCCGTAGCTGGTGACGAAGAGGTCTGGATAGCCATCGTTGTCGTAATCGCCTACTGCGACGCCCATGCCATAATTTCCCGCGCCGGCGCGCGCCAAGCCTGCGGCTTCGGTGACATCGGTGAAGACGCCATTCTTGTTTTGCCGAAAGAGCCGGTTCCAATACCGTGGGTTTCCGCGATCGAAACGTTCCGGCACTTGCATGGGGGATGTCAGGCATCCGCCATTCACCAGGAAGATGTCGAGCAGTCCGTCGTTGTTGTAATCGAACAGCGCGACTCCGCCGGGCATGGTTTCGATTAGATATTTTTCGGGAGTGGGCGAATTCTGGAGGGTGTAATTAAGACCGCGAGGCAGCTGCGCGTCGAACATGGGGGCGCCGACAGCAGCTGCGGATAGCCGGAAAAAATCGCGCCGGTTGAAAGCGTATCCAGCCGCTCCGAGATTCATCCTCAGCTATCGAGCATATCGAACGCTGTTTAGGCGCCGGTATGCCCGTTACTGCGCAACCGCAGCCTTCGGTGGTCGTTTGGACCGGTGTCCGCATTGGCAGCGCCGGCACCTGGTTGGGAAGGCAGCCCAATTCCTTGAGTGGTGCAGACCGCTTCCAGAGTGTTGAGTACCCGTCGTCTTCCAAAGACGCAGCATGCCGCATAATAGAGCACTCTCAGGAGGGACTCTCTACAAATCTTCCGAAGATAGTTTGCCGTAAGCAGCCCTCCGCGTGGACAAGCCTAACATGCTACGCTATACGGTCGGTTATGGTGCCGTCTGATCAGCCTTTCGAGCAGGACCGCCGTGAAAGCCTGGACTTCGCAGACCGCTGGCTTCGAGATGCGATACGGTCCTGCGAATTTCCAGGCGGTTTCGTAGTGATTGAAGCTGATATGAGAAGTTCACAACAACTTCTTGTCCGGCTTCAAGCTCAAGGATTGCGCGTTACCTACACGCACCTGTTCGTGAGGGTAGCAGCACTTGCCTTGATTCGACACCGAGACTTACATCAACTCGTCGCGGGCAACAGGCGGCTGTACCCTGCGCACGCGGATATCTGCATTTCTATCCAGGGTGACGCCGCTCTGGCGCCTGTGCTGGTGGTTCGAAGTGCAGATACGAAGGATTTGGTAACGATCTCTGAAGAGATTCGCGCCGGGATTTCCGAAGCAAGGCGGAAAGATGACAAGCTTCACTCCATGCTGCGGAAGTGGGGGTGGGTGGTTGGATTCGGATTCATTCGTCGATTCCTTCTGCGGCTGCTCCTGAATCGATTGCGTATCCGGCGGGAGGCAAGTGGAACCTTCCACGTGAGCTGTGTGCCGACGATGGATATCGCGGTTCCCTTCCTTTTCAATACTTCAGCGATTTTGGGAGTTGGCCAGGTCCGAGAACGGGTTGTTGTCGAGAACTCGCAACCGCGCGTCAGGACAACGGTCAACCTGACCTGCTGTGTCGATCATAAGGTCTGGAACGGCATGCAGGCAGAGAGGTTCCTCAGGGCTGTTAAGGAAATCCTAGAGTCGGGCGAACTCGAACAGGAAGCGAGTACCAGCCGCAGCCCGCAGGTTTTGACGGCTTCCGCGGGTGAGCTTTGATTTGGGAAGGATGGGATTGAAAGAAGTTGAGAAGGTATAAGGGGAAGACGCTCCGGATCCAGTGAACTCGGTCATCTTCACGATCAGCCTTTCGCGTTTATTTGGCGCGAGGTCGAGCCTGTCTTTGTTCAATGTTAGAAGAACGAGAGCACGCCCGCCGGGTGGCAAATCCAGATATGAAGACGGGATGCTTTGCGAACCGTCGGTAGTCTGAATGACGGACGTGCTCTGCAGCGCGCCTTCTTTCGCCGTTTTGCCGATCTCAAACTGAAGCGTACGACGAGCTTTGTTGCGATCAGCAATCAACTTGTTTTGTATTCAATGATGACGGTAATTGAATTCGGCTCGTGCCGGAGTTAGCCAGGCTTGATTCCAGAAGCAGGAGCCGCGAGTTCCGCGGATCCTGCCGTATCGTACCTGAGGCGAAGTGCGGGTTTCCTGGGCAGCTAAACCGAATGATGAGTTGTGGGATTGGTTCAATCATCGGTCGAAGCGAAAGTATACTGCGGCATGCACGGATCAATCTGGTACATCGGTCAGGCGGTTTAGGGCGCACTAAACTCAGTGACAACGTTGATTTGCTTTCCGTTAAGAACAGTCGGCTTGAATTTCCAATTCAGGATGGCACGTTTAACCTCGTTTGACAGCCCCTCTGGTGCGCCAGAGACGAGAACACTGGCGACATTTCCTCTTGTATCGATAACAAGACGAGCTTTGACAACCTCTTCTGCTTGGGCGCGGAATGGTGCGAAGGTCACCAGGGCGTTTTTTTGAACTGTCCAAGGAACTGGGAGAATTCCCTTCTCCGGCGTTTCTTCGGCGACCGGCCTTACTACCAGCGACGTCTTATCGATTTCGAAGTCGCGGTGAATTGACGAATTCGCCTGGCCAAGATCGGCGGACAGTATCAAATCGCCGAACGGATTTTCTGCGAACTGGCTGATGTGAAAGTCCGATAAGGTGTTGACGCCAAAGCTCGCCGGGGTTACGCAGTTGTCTTTCTGCGTTGGATTATCTGAATTGCCAAGAGACAGACGGACAAGGCAAAGATTCCCAGAACTAAGGCGGTCGGCAACGAACAGGAACGTGCCCGCGCCGGTGATCAGAAAATTGTGTCCAATGTCATCCCTAACCTGCGGTGTCGCCGTTTTCGGGTAGAGAGTCATTCCGATCTGTTCAGTCGGATTTTGATCGGCCCCCGAGGGTACGTTGTTGGGAATAGGTTGGTTTATGTCCAGTTTCTTAATGAAATCGGAAACGAGAGAGGGATCAGTGAAGTGCGGGTAAAAGCGTCGAAAAACTATTAAGCCTTTCGGCGTAATATGTGGATCGTAACCCAAAAACTCTAATTGTTCTGAGCCTGTTCCGGCCGCAAGAATTGTCGTGATCCCTGCGCAACATCCGATCCAGCCAAAGATGATGATGCTGTCGTGATACCGGTACGCCGCGTCAAGTGCCGTGGTTTTGTTAGAAGCTGACAACAGCCAACTACGGCCGGTACTGGCAGAGATAGCGCTCTTGGAAGGCATCTTGCCAATCGTCAACCGGTGATGCCCGCTGCTATCCTGCTCCTGACCGGCTGTGCTTCCAAGGGTAAATGCGATTGCGACGGCGACTAATTCTAGTTAGATTACGGGTTGAATGCCGAACCATATTCTCTATTCAGGGGCTTGTCTAGTCTTACTGCTGAACCTGTTCCGTCACGTAATAGCCGCCGCCCAGGTCGGGCAACGTTAAGCCACAAGAGGGCCCTCCACTGGGGTTCCAATTGTCGAAATGAGGAGGATCGTTCCCACAAGCCGGGCATTCATCTTGGACCGTCTTCAGTGTTCCTGGATTGCCGTAGCCTGAGATGAATATCTGGAGCCCGCAGGAATGGCCGTATTGTGCGACTGTGCTGGTCGTCAGGAAATTTCCACATGCTGCAGTTACTGACGATACTTCTACGAACGAATTGCCGCCGTTCGCTCCTGATGGCTTCCCTTGTGTAGCGTTGGAGCAGGAGGAAGCATTTAGTGCTTTCAACAAATTGTATTGGTTACTTTGACCTGTTCCGTTTAATGCAGTTTGCGACTGGAATTGACTGTTCAAGTTGGTCGTAATGAGACCACTAGAAAAGCAAGCCGACAGGTTAGTGATGATGTAGGGAGTCGAGCTTCCACCAGGGCAGGTCGCCTCGTTAATGAGCGTGTACTGACTGTGATGAGTATTTCCGTAATTGTAAAAGCTGAAGTTGTAGGACGTGACTACTTGGACATTGGAAACGGACCATGCCGCGTAGATTGTGGTGTACTGCCCAGCCGGCGTAGACATTGCGAGGTTAAAACCGTCCGTATACGCACCGGAGTCTCGAGTTATGGCAGTCTGGGAATAGTTACTTACTGATCCGGATGACTCCCAAAGCGAGAAGGCTCCGCTAACGCCGTTCGGCCTTAGCGTAGTGGATATCTGGTTTATGGCAATAGTTGCAGAGTTGATGACAACTTGGACCGCTGCTCCCGGCGCGTTGACCACCTCCCCCGAACTGAGAGGGCACTCGATCGTGTACGTGTAGCATCCGGAACTGTACAGGGCACGTCTTGATCGCATTCCTGAACCGCAGGCCAGGCTTGAGGCTGAACTAACCAAGCGGTGATACACGGGAAAAACTGGCAAATGCCGGAAAACGAGGCCGCCAAGCTGCAGAAAGGCTGTCTTTCTGATACATGCAAGTCACTCTTTCCGAGTAGACATTCATAGAAGAAGGCCGCACTACGAATGCCGCTCCGTCACCAGCTCGACAATGGACTGCAGTGCTCGCTGAGCCGGTGAGTCTGGGAATCTGGTAATCGTCGCTCGCGCCCTTTCGGTAAATGCATGCGCCCGTTCATACGCCCGCTCTATCGACTTGTTCTGCTCTAAAATCTGCAGAATACGCATGAACGGGATCTCCTCATAAGTTCCGTCCGTCATGACAGTTTCAACTGCCCTACGCTCTTCCGTCGAGGCGGTCTCGAGAGCGTAAATCATAGGCAATGTCACCTTGCCCTCGCGCAGATCGTTGCCCGACGGCTTACCCAGAATCTTTTCGGTTGACGTGTAGTCCAGGATGTCGTCGACAAGTTGAAACGCCATCCCGAGATTCCAGGCGAAATCGCCTAGCGTCGACTCCGCGGCTTCATCTGCCCCCCCTGCGATGCTGCCCAAACAGGCGCACGCCGAGAACAAGCTTGCCGTTTTGCGGTCCACCAGTTCCATGTAATCGGCTTCGGTAATGTCGATCCGCCGCAGTCTTTCCAACTGAAGCAGTTCGCCTTCCACCATCGCCTGAGTCAGTGAAATCAGCACGTCGAGGATATGAAAGTTTCGCTCCCGCAACGCGACCTGAAAGGCCTGCATATAAAGCCAGTCGCCTGCCAGGACCGATATGTGGTTTCCCCAGACTACATTCGTAGACGGTCGCCCGCGCCGTGACCTTGCGACATCAATCACATCGTCATGCACCAGCGTCGCCGTGTGTATCATCTCCACCACTGCCGCCAGCCGCCGCGCAACATCGTTTGACGGAGCAAACAGCTTCGTGCACAGCAGCAGCAAGGCCGGCCGCAAACGCTTACCCCGCCGGCCTGCAGATACTGGTTGATAGTCGTGATCGCCTCGACCGAGGCCACCGACTCCACGCTGATCTCCTGTTCTACCTGACGCAAGTCCGCCTGAACAAGCTCGAAAGCCTCGCGTGCGCTGATCGATTGACGGATCTTGCTAAACATGGAAACCCTCAGTGTATCTGGTGATCTTTATCTGATTGGGAAAACTCCCAAACGGCGAAAACACGCTCAAAGTTCGCCGTGGTCTCTGCCGCGAGCTGCTCTTTCGAAACGCCTCGTACTTCGGCCAGTATCGCTGCCGTGTGCACCACATACGCAGGCTCGTTCCGCTTTCCCCGATAGGGAACAGGAGCGAGGTACGGCGCGTCTGTTTCGATCAGCAAACGATCCCGCGGCACAATACGAGCCGCTTCCCGTATATCCGATGCTTTCGGGAACGTAGTTACACCGCCAAACGCCAGATAGAAATCGAGCTCAATGCATTCGCGCGCCTGCTTTTCATTGCCGGTAAAACAGTGCATGATGCACGGCAGCTTCGTGGGCGCCCAATTCGTCCGCAACACCGCTATCGTGTCTTCCCATGCATCGCGTGTATGAATCACAATCGGACTTTCGAGGGAAGCGGCAAGCTCGAGCTGGCGAACGAAAACTGTCCGCTGGAGTTCTTCCGGAGTGCCCCAGTGGTAGTCAAGCCCGATTTCACCGATCGCCCTGACTTTTCGATGCTGCGCTAAGTCAGCCAGATCTTTGAAAGTCGATTCTGTCCACTTCGCTGCATCGTTGGGGTGTACGCCGACGCTCGCGTAAATGAAGGGAAACCGCTCAGCTAATCGGACCGCCGCTGCCAGATCCGGGGGGCCGTTGCCAGTCCCGATCGCCAGCATGTACCGAACTCCTTCTGCCCGCGCGCGCTCGATCGTAGCCTCGCGATCGCCATCAAATTGCGAGTCGTCCAGATGACAATGGCTGTCAGTGAACTCCACCGGTTTACTTCAATCGCGCACCGTTCGGTACGTCCTCGTGAAAACCGGCAAGAACAGGTAAACTGCCTTCGAGGCTTGCTGCCACGATCATGCCCTGCGAGGTGAGCCCTCGCAGCTTCCGCGGCTGCAGGTTCGCGACAATCACTACCTTGCGCCCGACTAACTGCTCCGGCGTGTAAGCCAGCGCAATGCCGGCTACGATCGTGCGTGGTTCTGCTTCGCCAACGTCAACCTTCAAATGGAGCAGCTTGTCGGCGCCTTTCACCTTCTCCGCCGATTTCACCTCGCCTACACGCAAATCCACCTTTGAGAAATCGTCGATCGAGATCATCGCCGACTCATTCACAATCGGCTCCGGCGCCGTTTCCTTAGCGTTTCCAAGCAGTTCAGCCTGTCGCTTCTTTTCAGCCTCTTCCAGTTCCTGCATCTTCTGAATAGTGGGTTTCGGATCCAGCCGCGGAAATACTGCGCTCACATTGCCGATCCGGCTCGGAGGTGCGGCGCCCCATTTGAAAGCGTCACTTTGAACAGCCGCAATGTTCTGCTTGTTGCCCAGTTGCGCCCAGATGGCCTGCGTCGTGTGCGGCAGAACGGGACTCGCCAGCACGCAGACAATCCGCAGCGCTTCGGCTGCCGTGTAAAGCGTTTCGTCGAGGTTTCGCTGCGCTTCTTCCGACGGATCTTTCGCTAATTTCCAGGGCGCTCGCTCAACGATGAATTTGTCGATTGCCGAAATAATGTTCCAGGTGTGTTCCAGAGCGCGTGAGAAATCGAAGGAGTCGTACGCGGAAACCGCCAGCTCTGTCTGTTTCTTTGCCGTCTCTTTTGTCGTGGCATCACCCGCGGATGTCGGGACCACACCGTTGCGGTATTGCGCAATCATCGTCAGCGTACGGCTGGCCAGGTTCCCGAGCCCATTAGCCAGGTCGGCATTGTACCTTCCGACTAGTGCGTCGAAGCTGAAACTCCCATCCTGACCGAAAACGATCTCGCGCAGCAGAAAGTAGCGCAGCGCATCCACTCCCATCACGTCCGCGATCGGGCTTGGGCGAACGATGTTGCCGCGTGACTTGCTCATCTTGTCGTTCTCGAACAACAGCCATCCGTGTGCAAACACTCGCTTCGGCAAGGGCCAGCCGGCCGCCATCAGGAACGCCGGCCAGTACACGGCGTGGAATCGCAGAATCTCTTTGCCGATCAGGTGCAGGTCCGCAGGCCAGCGGTCTTCGCCCGCAACGGCGCTGATGTAGGTCGTTAACGCGTCGAACCAAACGTAGAAAACGTGGGCCGGATCCGATTCCACCGGAATGCCCCACTTAATGCTCGTCCGAGTGATCGACAGGTCATCGAGCCCTTGCCTGACGAATGCCAGCACCTCGTTGCGGCGGATCTCCGGCCCAACGAAATTTGGGTTCGTTTCGTAAAAGTCAAGCAGCCGGTCCGTAAACGCCGATAATTTGAAAAAATAATTCTCTTCCGTCAGCTCTTCATAAGGCTTTCCGGTCTCGGGATCAATGTCGCCCGGCTTGGCATCGTTCACAAACGATTCGCTCACCACGGCATACAGCCCTGTATACGTGCCTTTGTAGATATATCCGTTCGCTTTACAAGCCTCGAAAAGCTGGTTTACCAGCTTGCCGTGTTCCGGATTCGTCGTCCTCTGAAAACGATCGATCTCAATATCCAGCTTCTGCCATTGCGTCCGGAATTCGTTCGAGATCAGGTCGACGAACGCCTCCGGCGACTTGCCTTGTGCTCGCGCGGCGCGCTCCACCTTCGTGCCGTGCTCGTCGGTTCCGGTCGTCAGTACAACGTCGTAACCTTGCATGCGCTTCAGGCGCGCAATCGCCTCGGCCGCAATGGTTGTGTACGCGTGTCCGATGTGCGGAGCCGCATTCACGTAGTAAATGGGCGTGGTGAGATAGTACCGGTTCATCTCGCTTGTCCTTTGCGGACCGCTTCCGCGATCACGGTTCGCAAGGGCACTGAGTTCTCCATCGCCAAGCGGCGGCAGTCGTCGAATTCTGGCGCAAACCCGCCGTTTTCCGTGCTCTTTACACGTACAGGACCGTACGGCGTCTCCACTTCGGTCATCGTTCGAGCCAGCACTCGCCTTTGGGCCTCATAACTCCGTACCCCGAGAGTTGACGTCTCCGCAAACAGAATTTGCGTAAGCGTATCAGTCAGTTCTGGTGCCGCAATCACGGAAACGGTCGTCGCCAGGCGATTCTTTTTCATAAAGACGGGTGTGAGCGTTACGTCCAGTGCGCCCGCTTCGAACAAACGCTCAGTCGCATAGCCAAGCACCTGCGGAGTGGAATCGTCGATGTTCGCTTCGGTAACAGTCACGCTGGTCGATTCTGTAGCCGCCGACTTGCTGCCGATCAGAACGCGAAGCACATTCGCTTGCATGGGAAAGTCTTTGTCGCCTGCGCCGAAACCTTGCGCGCGCAAGCGCAGAGCGGGGAGCTTGCCGAAACCCTTCGCGAGCGTTGTCACCAGAGCCGCACCCGTCGGCGTGGTGAGTTCTGCCTCCGGTCCGGAGGCGTAAACGGGCCGGTCTCGCAACAGTTCGGCCGTCGCCGGGGCAGGAACGGGAAGTACGCCGTGCTCCGTTTGCACTGTCCCGCTGCCCACGTTGATCTTTGAGCAGTACACTTCATCCACGCCGAGCAGGTCCAGGGCGACGCATGCGCCCACGATGTCGCAGATTGAATCTACTGCGCCTACCTCATGAAAGTGAACCTTCTCTAGCGGCACGTTGTGACAACGCGACTCTGCATCGGCAAGCCTGCGGAACACGGACAATGCATTCTGTTTCGCCCGATCCGCTAGTTCGCCAGATTCGATGATCTTCTCGATGTGAGGCAGATGCCGATGCTTTTTTTCGTCCTGCGCATCGACGCTGAATTTCGATGCCGCCATCCCTTTTCGCTTGGTCTTCTCAAAACGGAACGAAGCAGGAAGGTTCAGGCTCCGTAAAGCGCTCTCGAGCCGGGTCCAATCTGCACCCGCATCAAGCAGGGCGCCGACAGTCATGTCGCCGCTTATGCCGGAAAAGGCATCGAAATAGCAAAGTGTCATGAAGCTGGGTAGAAGGTTCTACCCAGTTTACCGGGCCAAGGCTTTCCTGGCCTTTGTCGCGTCAGCGCGTGCATCCGCCGCCGACTGGGAGAGCGCAGTCAGATGGCCCATCTTGCGGCCGGGCCGCGGCTCGAGCTTGCCATACAAGTGGAGCTTTACATCGCTCACTGCCGCTGCACGTGCCCAGTCGGGCTCGCCGCCGTCCCAAAGGTCACCCAACAAGTTGGCCATCGCAGCCGGCGTCCATTGCTGAACACCGCCTAAGGGCAATAGACACACCGATCGCAGCTGCTGCTCAAACTGGCTGGTCAGGTTGGCATCGACGGTATAGTGCCCCGAGTTGTGAGGTCTCGGCGCAAGCTCGTTGATCAGCAACTTACCGCTTTTTTGCAGAAAAAGTTCTACACAAAGGACACCAGTTACGCGCAGTTCATCGAGCACTGCACGCGCGATCCCGGCTGCTTCCCGGGCAACCTCGTGCGGAACATTGGCCGGACTGGTAGATATGTCGAGAATGCCGTTTTCGTGATGATTTTGAATTGGACCGTAATGGACGAATTCGCCCTCAATGCTTCGCACTCCCACCACCGAAAGCTCGCATTCGAAATCGACGTGAGCTTCGAGAACCGCCTCGCGTTCACCCACTGCCTGCCAGGCTGCATCCAGATCCGAAAGGCTTTTGATCCGGTACTGTCCTTTGCCGTCGTATCCGAAGTCGGCTGTCTTGAGGATTGCCGGAGTCCCGATCTCCTCGGCCGCTTCAGCCAGTCCCTCGCGGCTGTCCACGTGCCGGAAAGGCGTCAACGGAAAACCCGCCCGGGAGAGAAACGTCTTCTCGCGCAGCCGGTGCTGCGTCGTGTGCAGCACTTCGCCACCGGGCCGGACGGGCGCACACTCGGCCGCCGCCGCCGCTGTTGCCGCCGGCACGTTTTCAAACTCGAACGTCACAACCGAAACGCCTTTGGCGAAGCGGCATACCGCGTCCAAGTCGTCGTAAGACGCCGTTACCTCCAAGTCGGCCACTTGCCCGGTCGGTGTGTCCTCATCGGGCGAGAATGTATGTACCCGGTAACCCATTCGGCGTGCCGCAATGGTGAACATTCGGCCAAGCTGCCCGCTGCCGAGCACGCCGATGGTGCTCCCCGGCAAAATCGGACGGTTGTCTCTCATGGCAGTTCAGTGTGGAGCACGGCGCGGGTTTGTTCCGCACGCCATGCTTCCAGGCGCGCCCGGATCTCCGGGTATTTGTTGCCAAGAATGCTGGCCGCCAGCAGCGCCGCGTTTGTGGCGCCGGCATTCCCGATCGCCAACGTTGCTACCGGCACACCCGCCGGCATCTGAACAATAGAGAGCAGCGAATCCACGCCGTTCAGGATGCTGCTTTTGATCGGAACTCCGAGCACCGGCAGCGTCGTATGTGCCGCTACCATTCCGGGCAAGTGGGCCGCACCGCCGGCGGCCGCGATAATTACTTCCAGTCCGCGAGTTGCGGCGCCTTTCGCATATTCCGCCATCAGGTCTGGCGTCCGGTGGGCCGAAATAACCCGCCGCTCGTGCGCAATCCCTAGCGTCGTCAGCATCTCGGAAGTCCGCGCCATCGTTTCCCAGTCGGACTTGCTTCCCATGATGACGCCGGCGAGCGGCTTATCTGAGGGCTTACTCACCCTGAGACGCTACGTAGCCCTTCTCGCCATCGAACGTGTACAAGTTTTCGATCTTGATGAAATCGATGCCGGCTTTTTGAATGCGATCGAGCAGGCTCACGATCTGCCCGTGAGTCACCGCCCCGCCACCGTTCCCGGCCATGAATCCGGCGCGCCAGTGGTCAGTGCAAAAGGTCTCGGCGAACCCTTCCGGATATACCTTTACACCGCGATTGCTCAACGAAGTCAGCTTCAGCCCGTCGCCGTTGAACTGCTCCAGCTTCTTGCCGAACTCTACCGGATTCCGTTCATTCCACTGGAAGAAAACGTCTACGCCCACCAGTTCCTTCTTCGCCCGTTTGGTTTCGCTTGCGCCCTGACCGCTCTGATTGGGAGCCTTCGAATAAGAAGCTTCTTTCAATTGCTCCGGCTTTTTGCCAAGGCGAGCCACTACTGCTTCAGCAAACTCTTTCGTCCCTACCTTCTGCTTGCTGGTTCCTTCTTTAAAGATGTCGTAAGTGTGTACCCCATCTTCAATGGTTCGGAGCCAGGCGTTGTGAATCCGTTCGGCTACTTCGGGCTGCCCAATGTGAACCAGCATCAAGAGGCCACCATGCAGAAGACCCGATGGGTTTGCCATGTTTTGTCCGGCGCGACGGGGAGCCGAGCCGTGAATTGCTTCGAACATCGCCGCATGTTCGCCAATATTCGCCGATCCGGCCAGCCCTACTGAGCCCGCAATTTGCGCCGCTACGTCGGACAAGATGTCGCCATACAGGTTCGGCATCACAATGACGTCGAAGGCTTCCGGCGTATCGGCCATCTTTGCCGCGCCGATGTCCACAATCCAGTGCTCTTTTTCAAACTCCGGGTATTCGGCCCCGACCTCGTCGAAAACTTTGTGGAAGAGCCCGTCTGTGAACTTCATAATATTGTCTTTGCTGAAGCACGTCACCTTCTTCCGGTTGTTGCGCCGCGCGTACTCGAACGCATAGCGGATGATCTTCTCCGAACCGGGCCGGCTGATCAACTTCAGACATTGGTACACCTCGTCTGTCTGGCGATGCTCAATTCCGGCGTACAGATCCTCCTCGTTTTCACGAACGATTACGACATCCATACCCGGATGCTTGGTTTGAACGTACGGAGCGTACGAAACGCAAGGACGGACATTTGCATACAAGCCGAGAGTCTTGCGCGTAGTCACATTTAGAGATTTGAAGCCGCCACCCTGCGGGGTCGTGATCGGAGCCTTGAAAAAGACCTTCGTTCTCCGCAACGATTCCCAGGCGCTCGGCTCGATACCCGCGTTGACCCCCCGCAGATAAACCTTCTCGCCAATTTCAATGGTTTCTGGCTCAATCCGGGCGCCTGCCTCCATCATGATGTGAAGCGAAGCGGCCATAATCTCGGGGCCTATGCCGTCTCCATGGGCTACTGTAACGGGGACCTTGCCTTCGGCAGTAACTGGAACAGAAACTTGGTTCGATGCCATATGTACAGTGCTATTAAAGCAAAGACGCTATCTGCACGTTCGTCTTACATTTAGCAGCGAATGGTTCTCGTAAAACAAGAAACGATACACTGTGGATGTCTGTTCGCATCAACAAACCGGCGGATGAAGCATTCAGGGTGAGAGACTACATTGAGCTGACCAAACCGCGGATCACGTGGCTCATCGTCATGAGCACGGCCGTCGGTTATTATTTCGGGCACACAGGAAGCTGGTCGCTCTGGGAGTTGATCAACACCATGATCGGCACCGCTCTCATCGCGTCGGGGACCGCGGCGCTGAACCAATGGTATGAGCGGGAAGCTGACCGGCAGATGCGGCGCACGCAATCCCGTCCGCTTCCGTCGGGGCGCCTTCAGCCTTTCCAAGCGCTGTGGTTTGGTATAGGACTGGCGATTGCCGGCGGTCTCGAATTGGGCCTGACTGTGAATTGGCTTTCTTCGGCGCTCGGCATTTTCACGCTGATTCTGTATCTGTTTCTCTACACGCCTTTGAAGCAGAAGACCTGGTGGTCCACAACGGTAGGCGCTGTTCCTGGTGCGATGCCTCCTCTGATCGGTTTCGCGGCAGCTGCAAATAAGCTCACTGCCGAGGCCTGTGTCCTGGGCGCGATTCTGTTCCTCTGGCAATTTCCTCATTTTTATGCGATCGCCTGGATGTACCGCGAAGATTATTCGCGCGCGGGCATCCGCATGCTGCCGGTTGTGGAGCCTGACGGAGGATCTACTTCGCGGCAAATCCTTTTCTACTCGACGATCCTCATCCCCATTAGTCTGCTTCCGAAATGGATGGGGATGACCGGAAGTATCTATATGATTGGCGCTTTGGCTCTCGGACTGGTATTCCTTTACGCGGGGATTCGCGTTTCGCTTGATCGGACAAAGGTCCGAGCTCGCCGGGTTCTTCTGGCGTCCGTTGTTTATCTTCCTGTGCTTTACGCCCTGATGGTTCTGGACCCGATCCGGCTGTGAGTGCCCGCGTTTCGTTAGCTGTTTCTGGTTTCTTTCTTCTCGTCCTATCCTCCTGCTCGGATCCCGCCGCCAAACTGCCCCGGTACGGCAAGGTGCCCGATTTCGAGATGACCGATTCGCAGGGGCACCGTGTGCACGGCCGAAGCCTGGCAGGCAAGGTGTGGGTTGCGGATTTCATTTACACGAACTGCCCAGCCGAGTGCCCGCGCATGTCTTCGCAGATGCACAAACTGGCAAAGGAACTGGACAGCGAGAACGACGTTCGCCTGGTCTCGTTTTCGGTTGACCCGGCGCGCGACACGCCGCCGGTGCTGAACGAATTCGCCGGGCGCTACGGCGGTCCGAGCAAACAGTGGATGTTTCTGACCGGAACGCCGGAGAGCGTTCACCTGCTGGCTTACGTAACGTTTCACGTCGGCGACGTGATCGGGAAGATCGAGCACAGCACCAAATTTGCCGTGGTCGATAAACAAGAGCAGATACGCGGCTACTATTCGAGCTTCGATCCCGAAGATCTCGTTCAAATGCGAAAGGACATCGAAGCCCTGCGAAAGGGAAAAGTTTGAACATTCACGATCTTCCCGTGGTGAATGCCACGTTGAATGGTCTTGCGACCATTCTGCTGCTGATCGGGTTCACATTAATACGGCAGCGCAAGATTAATGCCCATCACAAAGTAATGTGGACGGCTTTCGCGGTCTCGTGCGTGTTCCTGGTCTGTTATCTCGTTTACCACTACAATGTCGGTTCCGTGCGATTCGACAAGCCGGGCGCCGTCAGGATCATTTACCTCTGGATCCTTGGTACCCACACAGTTCTTGCCGCTACAGTGCCGTTTCTTGCGATCATCACGCTGCGTCGCGCCGTGAAAGGTAAATTTGCAAAACACCGGGCTATCGCCAGGTGGACTTTCCCGATCTGGCTCTACGTCAGCGTAACGGGCGTCGTGGTGTACGTGCTGTTATACCAGGTCCGCCCCCGCCTGTAATCATGGCTCCGAAGACAACCTGGGACCCCGAGCTGTACGAAGCCCAGCATGCGTTTGTCTGGCAATATGGCGAGGGCGTGGTGGACCTCTTGAAGCCGCAATCGGGAGAGCGCATCTTGGACATTGGTTGCGGAACCGGGCAGCTGGCCGCAAAGATCGCCGAGTCCGGAGCCGAAGTCACTGGGATTGACGCCTCGCCCGAGATGATCGGGCAAGCCCGCCAGAACTACCCTAAGCTCCGTTTCGTGCTCGGAGACGCCGCAGCCATGACGTTCAACGGCGAGTTCGATGCGGTGTTTTCGAATGCAGCACTCCACTGGATGCTGAATCCGAATGCCGTGGCGGCCTGCATGAGCCGTGCACTTCGGAGTGACGGACGGCTGGTTGCCGAACTCGGCGGAACCAGGAACATCGCGACCATTATTAAAGCTATCGAGAAAAGCGTGGCCGTCTACCACGGAGGGACTGTGCCACCCTCCCGGAACTACTTTCCTTCGATCGCGCAATATGCGACGGTACTCGAGAGCAACGGCTTCGAGGTTCGTTCGGCTGTGCTCTTCGACCGCCCGACTCCACTCGGTGGTGAACGCGGCATGGAGAATTGGATTCGCCAATTCAAGTGGTATTACTTTGAAGATCTCTCGAACGCAGACGCAGCATCAGCCTTAGCGCAGACTGTGGACGCGTTGCGTCCCCTTTTGTACAGAGACGATCGTTGGTACGCCGATTACCGGAGGCTGCGCATCATCGCGCGAAAGAACTAAGCTGCTCTGGATGCACTCGCGTCGGAAACGAGTTTGCATCTGCACCATCTATCTACAGAAGCGGTCGTTTGCTTCTGAGGATTAGGACATGGCAAATCTTTCGAAGACCACGCGAGACCACGACGAGATCCGGCAATGGGCGGAGGCGCGAGGCGCAAAGCCTTCGCACGTGAAGAGCACTGAATCGGGCGAGGACATCGGCATTCTGCGACTCGATTTTCCGGGCTTCAGCGGAGAAGGAAGCCTGGAGGAGATCACCTGGGATCAGTTCTTCGAGAAGTTCGATGAACGCAATCTCGCCTTGATTTATCAGGAGGAGACCGCCGGTGGAGAGCGGAGTAATTTCAACAAAATTGTGAGCGAGGAGACGGCGGAAGAGGCCGAGAGCAAGTCGCATCGGTCCCGATCACGGGGGCGCAGCGCATCTGCCAAGAAGACTGCAGGCCGGGCGGAAGCACCGGTGAAAAAGAGCTCGGCTGGATCTGCGGCAACGGCCAAGAAGACCTCCCGCCCAGCGCCCTCGAAAAAGAAGGCTACAAAGAGAGCAGCTTCGAGTAGGGCAGCCAAGCCTGCTAACAAGGCCACTTCGAAAGGCACGGCTGCAAAGAAGAAGACCGCTAAGAAGGTGGCCGGAAGGGCGGCGACTAAGAAGAGCGCTGCGAGCTCCGCGCGGAAGACGTCTGCTAAAAGCACATCTGCTAAAAGCACATCTGCTAAGAAGACGCCTGCCAATAAGAAATCGTCTACCCAACAGCGCTCGGGTCGGGGGACGCCAACCAAGAAGGCCAGTGCGAAGAAGGCGGGTCGCAGCCGCCGCTAAATGATGGCGATCGCGCCTCGTCGCGTGCCTGCTGCCGCTGTAATTATCGGCGGCGTGATTGGGGCGGCAGTTGTAGCAGGTACGTTGTACTACCTCGCCAGGCCCGCGCCGAAGACGTCCGAAACTGCAGCATCAGCCGAGGCCAGAGCGTATGTATCGCATCTCCGGCTCAGCGACGTCACTATGAAGGCTTCCGAAAACTTCATGAAGCAGCAAGTGGTCGAGATCGAAGGTAAGATCGCGAACAATGGGCCTCGGCCCCTTCGCTCAGTCGATATCTACTGCATTTTCCATGGCATTGACGGCCACGAACTCCACCGGGAGCGCGTCCCGATCGTACGCTCAAATGGATCGCCGCTCGGAGCAAATCAAAGCCGCCCGTTCCGGCTGCCGTTCGATAGTTTGCCCGACGGTTGGAATCAGGCTGTGCCCCAGATGTATATCGCCGGAATCAATTTCGCGGGCGAATGAAAGTACTGATTGCGGACGACGACGGTGATCAGCTGACCTTACGGGCGATGCTATTGGAGGCCTGCGGTTTCGAGACTTTGGCTGCGGAAGATTGCCAACGCGCGTTAGAACTCGTGAGCGAACATGACCCAGCGTGTGCGGTTGTCGACCTGCGGATGCCGACTGAGCAGGAGGGCCTTGATCTGATCCGTTGTTTGCGTGCTTCCCATCCGGCGATGCACATTTTCGTGCTGACCGGTGGGGAACGCGCGCATCTCGCTCCCCTTCTTCAAAGCGGGGCGGTGAACGAGATATTCCCGAAGGGCGCGTCAGCCCCTGAGTTAATAACTAAGCTGAGGGAGCTCGCGCAGGGCGAGACTTAGCGGATCTGGGCAGCGTTTTTGCGCGCACGATCTACGTCGAGTGTAAGCTGGCGGGCGACTTTGGAAGCGACGTCCGCGCTCGCTCCGCGAAACTTAGCTCCGAGGCTTTCCTGCGTAGTCGACCAGAGAACGTCGCCGTCCCGATTACACAACCGGACAGCAGCGTACGCCTCGTGTTTCCGGTCCTTGATGTGATGAGACTCGTTGTCGCTGACGGAGAGGCCGCCATACAAACCGCCGGTTTTGCTTGAACTTGAGCCCGACCCATACTTGCCGCCGTTTTCGCGGCTGCTGACGCCGCCATTGGTGTCGAGGGTGTCGGTAAAGGTGGTGTCGTTAGCCGCGCCCTTCAAAACAGCATCGGCGCGATCCGGGTTATCGGTAAGGATGAACAGCCTGGTCTCATTGAGGCTTGCAATAATGAGCTCACGCAGGGCGTCGGCCTGTACACCGCCTGTCAGTTCTCCAACGTAGACTCTTCTTACTTCGAGAAGACCGGCAGCGGCCGGTCCGGTTTGCCCTTTTAGACCTGCTACCAGCAAAGTGAACGGGATCAGAAGCGACAGATATTTCATGGGCTGACTCACTTCCCCGCGATCCGGGCGTCTTCGTCCTGGAATTCGACTTTTTGGCCGGTGCGAGCTTCGAGCGCGACCAAAGTCAGTCGCACATCGCTTTTCTCAATGCGGAACATCATGGCTTCCTGACTGCCATCGTCATTCTGAAAACCGATGGTCAGGAAATGCTCGCGCTTTTTGGCCAGCATGAAGGCCGGCGAGATGATGGCAGCAGCGACAAATCGCCTGCTGACGTCTTGGCCATATTCGACCAGGTTGATCCGGCTGTACGGAATCTTCACCTTTGTGTGCTTCGAGATGAACACGAAGTATGTCTTGTCGGTCATCTCGATTAAGCCCGGGTTCTTGACCGGAATGTCAGCCCTGGTTCCACCCAGATATTCAGCGTGGCTGCCAGGCCGGGAGGCGATCAGACCGAAGGACGGCAAGAAAAGGCAAAGAGTTAAGGCGAAAAAGCGCATACCTTCCGACAAACGTCAGAAGGAAGTGCCCGGAAGAAGCTTATTGTCTCGCGCAGGGTAGCGCAACCGTTAATCAAGTTAATCAATAGGAGGCATGACTCTCGCGGGGCGAAACCAACCACGCGGCGATGTTACGGATGAGCGCCGCCTCCGCGATTTCACCTCTCATCTGGCCGATCAGTATTTCTACGAGTGGCGTGGCCCGTCGACACACTGATAATCTAACCGCCTACCTAAATACGTCTCACCCGTGCCAATAGCGACGGAAAAAGGAAAGCGATGGTGAAGGCCCCAGCCTTGCTGCTTGCTTTGTTGCTGCAGATGGCTGCCCAGTACGCTGCGGCAGCTGCGGTGAGCTGCGCCGGCGCGGACCTCTCGAAGCTTCAGAGCGCCGTCTCTGTCTCTCCGGAAGGAATCGACAGCAGCAGTTGCGGTCAAGGTACAGGCTCGCCTTGCAAGACCATTCAGCAGGCCATTAACAACTGTAAAGGTGAATCGTGCGGCGTCCTGGTGCGCTACGGGTCGTACAACGTTTCGGCAGCTGTGCAGTTGGCCGACGGCGTCAGTGTTTACGGAAGCTGTGTATTCAACGGAGTGGACAACAAATACCGGTCGACAATCCTGGGCCGGCCTGCTGTCCGGGCAAACAATATCAACAAGCCGACCACGCTCTATGGTTTCGTGATTCTTGGAACGAGTGCCTCCAGTCCCGGCGAAGCAAGTGTCGCGATGGTAATTAGCAACAGCAAGGGATTGACACTCAGCCTGGATGTTGTCGCGAGTGGAAAGGGCGGGAATGGGAGCAGCGGCACTTCAGTGAACGGTTTTTCAGGCGCCGGTGGAGGGTTCACCACGGGCAATAGCGGGGGCGCGGGCGGTCGGGCCTGTCCAACAAGCCCGCCACCTGGGATTACCGGTGAAGGGGGGCGTGGCGCCGATTTTCAACAGCTTGCCAGCTCGGGTTGTTTCGTCAATTGTAACTGCACCAACAATAATTATCCGGCCAGTATCGGCAAAGCGGGCCAGGACAGCGGTGGCGCGCGCGGCGGAAACGGCGGAGAAAGAGGCGGCTCGGGATGTATATGCGAGGGCCGAAGCGGCGGGACGAGCGGCGACGGGCCAACTGGCGCAAACGGGAATCCCGGCCCTTGCGGCCGCACGGGAGGAAAACCGAATTCGGATAACAAGGGAAACTTCAACGCGACGGTTTGGGCGCCAAGCCGCGGAGGTAGTGGATCGACGGGCGAAGTTGGGAGCGGAGGCGGTGGTGGAGGGTCAGGCGGCATGGGCGTGTTCTGGAAACCTTTTCAGACTGCAGACGATTATCCTGGCAAGCCCGGCGGGGGCGGTGGCGGCGGCGGCTGTGGTGGCGGCGGAGGAAACGGCGGGCTTCAGGGCGGCGCCTCCATTCCTCTTGTGCTGTTCAATTCGTCGGTGGCCGGGCTGGCAAACGCAAATGCTTTCATGCCCGGACCTGGCGGCCAAGGTGGCACTGGCGGAACTGGCGGGAAAGGCGGCAGCGGGGGCCTTGGCCGTATTGGAGCTAGTGGGCATGAATGGGAAATATCGGGAAGATGTAATGGCACAGTCCCGGGCAGCGGCGGCAAGGGCGGCAACGGAGGTCAAGGTGGCGGGGGCAGCGGCGGTGCAGGCGGCAATGGCGGGCCGTCCTTTGGCATTGCCCTGGTAAATTCGCCACCGATTTCTGCCAATGGGTTCGCTATCTATCCGGCACAACCGGGCACCGGAGGCGGCCGGGGAGCGGGCGGCCAGAATGACAATTCTCAATGCAAAGGCGCGGAGGGAGAGCTTGGTCTGGCCGGATTCGCCGATAACAACAACTCGATCGTTTCTTTTACGTCGGTCGGGCAAACGATCTCTGGGAGTGATCGATGAGCCCAAAACGGGGTTTAACGCGAGTTGCACGACTTGTGCTTGCGGCAGTCCTGCTGGCGCTCGGAGCGAACTCTCAGAATCTGACCTGTACCGCAAGAGACTTCTCCCCAGAAAAAGATTTTCACGGCCAAACCATAACCAGGGCAAACTTCTCCTACCAGAACCTTACAAACGCGAACTTTGCCGGCGCTACGTTGATTGCACCTTTCTTTGAATACGCCAACCTGACGAACGCGAACTTCCAAGGCGCAACCATCATGAACGATAGCGCAAATCCGGCTCTCGTTGCCGATTTCAGTTTCGCGAATCTCGAAGGCGCCTGTTTTCTTGGAGCACGATTTAACGGCCTCACTTACTTCACCAGCGCCACGCTGACATGTGCGAATTTTTCGGATACAGATCTTACCGCAGGCACGGCTATATTCGGCGAGAGCCCTCTTATCTTCGACCGTGCTAAAACAAGCTGCCGTTTAGCGTTTCGGTCAAGTGTTATGGATTGTGAATTCCTCCCCGATTGGCGCTTTCTCGATCTCAGCGGCGCCGACATCAAAGCCTGCTCCAGTGAACTTGCGGGGCGCGACTTCTCTAACGCGAAACTGGATTCCGTGAATCTGTCCGGAGCAAATCTCGATGGCGTGAAATTTGTAAAGGCGGACCTCAGCCAAGCCATTCTGGACGGAGCGAGTCTCCGGAACGCCGATCTTTCCTACGCCACTTTACTCGGGGCCCACTTAAATTTAGCGAATTTGACGGGCGCCAGCCTCTATCACGCGTTCCTTTCTAACGATACGCCGTCGGGCATTACCAATGCCGCATCCGTTCGCCAGGCACATCTGAAAAACGTTAACCTCTCATTCGCGCAACTGAGCGGTGTCGATTTTACTTATTCGAACTTCTATGGTGAAGATCCGGCCGGAACAAGCGTGTGCAAAACCGCCGCAACGCGCGCTCAATGCAGGCAAAACCCTTCCAAGAATTACGAAGGGTTCACCTGTGATTGCGCGACTGCTCACGGCGCCACAATGACTCAGACAAAATTCTCGCGCGGGTACCTTTACGGAGTGGATTTTACAGCGGCTGCCGGCCAAGGCGTTGACTTCCGCGAGGCCGTCCTGGTGGGATCAAACTTCAGCGGCGCTAGCATCACCTCCGATCCTCAATCCGGAGCCGTGGCGAGCTTCTTCCGGAGCTTACTGCAAGGTGCGAATTTGGCGGGTGCGCAATTCAAAGACAGGCCGAATTTGTCGGATGCGTTTGTGGACTTCACGCCAGGTGGCAACAACGTTTACATTTTTCTGGACGGTGCGAATCACAACCAGTTCAATTGTCCGGACTGCTCGCCACCCACGGGGAGCAATGTCTGCGTATTTGTGAACTATCCGGTGCCCACCAGTGTGCCAGGGGTGCCTCTCACTTGTCCCAGCGGATTTATCGGAGATTGCGGCGCGGCCGACCCGCGCGGCGGAAATCTGAATTGGAAGAGTCGCATTGCGGATATCGGAATGCCGCCGAACGGCGTACCGCCGGCATGGTACGAGCACGATTCCACCTACACGAAGCCGCCTCTGAATCCGAGCGTGATTTGTAACGGTCAAGGGCCAGATTCGGCAATTATTTTCTGGTAGCCGGTTCACCGGAGCCAGTGCGCAGTTCGAAGCGAAGGAGTCAGCATGACAACATCTACCCACAGGAGAAAGGCGGTCTCCGTGCGCGTAACCAAGTCCCGCCGGAGCGCCGCTGCCACAGTCAGAACGCTGAAAGCTCTCAGGTCACACTCCCGCTTTTCACGGCGGAGATTTCTCGGCCAAGCCGGGGGGACCAGTTTGGCGACCGGATTATTGCTCGGCCTCTTGCCCAAACCAAGCAAGGCACAATCCGACGACACAGAACAGCGCACGATTTTCTTCAACTTATCGAATGAAGAGCTGCTGTTCGATGAAGAGTCACATCGGCGCAAAAGATGGTTCTTCAATATCGCCGGACAGAGTTATCGGCTCAAGCGCGTAAAGCAACACCCGCGCGTATTAGCTGAAGCGCGACAGGGGAATGCGTTCTTGAGCGCTGTGCCGGATGACCAGATTACCCATTACGTGGACACTCTCGCACTGCCATCCGACATCACGCCTCTGGGTTATGTCGGGTCAACCATTGACGAGGCTGCCGGCACGTGGTCGATGTCCTCGGTGGTTCAATACCTATCGCCCGCTGCAGCGCCGCAAGCTTACGCGCATGCTCGTCTCAAAACGCCGGACGGACCTCTTCCAATTTCGGCCAAGCGTGAATTTTACGGTATTGCTGCTGCGTTCTCAGAGCAGGACATTGCTAATGAATTTGCTCTGATCGACTACACAGATGCTGCGCGTACGCTGATCGCACTTCAGCCTGACATGCTCTGCGCAGATCCTGTCGGCGCTGAAGAGATCGCGGTCAGCTATATTTCTACGAACTCAGGGACCACTTTTCTCGCTCGAATTCTGGAGCGCCAGGGCCCGGCCATGCCCGAGCAGACGACCGGCCAGCCAAACTCACAAGGCTGGGCAACCCTTGTTCCATTGGATGACGACGACGGGACGCCGTTCAAAATGACGGATGGCCTGAATCAATATTTTCCCGACTGGAGCAGTGACGTCGACCGCCAGGTCGGGAGCTCCGTACGAGCGCTCAGCCATCAGGTGAAGAACGACACCGCTCTCGGATTGGATATAACCAATCTCGTTCCGAGTGATGGGATCGTTCCTACCACTCTTGATACACAACTCGAACAGCAGCTTACCGGGAAGGTCTGGTATCGTCACGACGGCGTAACGGCTGTCGATCACGGATCCGGAGTTTATATCAACTCGCTTGCGCCGAGGTGGGATTTCCACCAGAGGAATGGCGAGACAGGTTTGCAAGTGACGCAGCCTGGAGTGGCAATCCTGCCCGGCAATCGTGTGCAGATCACCCTCAACAATGTTTCTAACTGGTTTCTGCGCTTTCTGGGGATGTATCTCCAGTTCATTGACAGAGATGGCGTTGTTATCCCGGCCTCCCAACTGCCACCGGACACGGTTGCGGATCATGCGGCGGGGCTGGATAGAGGCAACGCGCTTTTTGCCGGCATTGTGCCGCCAGTATTCAGCGTGGCTGGCATACCCGTTTATCCGCCAGGCCAGATTTCTGTGGTTGTGAATGTGCCTCCGGCGGCTGCGACAATCAACGTCTTCTATGCAGGGATGGGCGGTTCAGGCTCTCTGATTGGCCCGGATCGAGTAACGGATATCGGTGTCGGAATGACAGCGGCAATCAACTTCGGTCTGGTTGCAATCTTTATGGCGGTTGGAGTCTCCACGCTGTCCGCCTTGGTTAAGGAACTAGGCCCAATAGGCGTGGCCATTGCAACTGAGTTAGTCGCCGTACTCGGCGCAGCTCTGGAATCCACAGTCCCGAATATTTCGAGCTCGATTGACTTCATTTCGAACTTGCTCAAGGGTCTCAAAACCGCGACCAGGGGACTGGTAAAACTCGTGACTCTGGTCCTCAAACATATGGTTGCGGCACAGATGATTAATGCCATACCGGTTGCAGGCCAGATTGCCCGAGCGGCATCTGCAGTTGTGGGCGCTATACAGTTGGCCGTTACCGGCATCGAAGTGGGCATCTCTCCGCCTGTTTACCAGTTCGACTTGACCTTTACGCACGATTTGAACCTGGACATCCAGCCCGATCCGGAGCGTCGCACTTTTCCGCAGCTTCCGGCCGGTTACGTGTTGTATTACAAAGTCAATTATCTGTTCGACAACGGTTCTCCTCATTATCTAGACCACGTGGATGTGCCGGATCCGAATCTTGCCAGTATCCCAATAAGATTGCAAGGGATTCCGTGGGGAGGCCAGCTGAACATATCGGTCGGTTTCTACGCTCGCAAGGAATCTACCGATCCGTCCGAGAACGACTGGTGCGCGAGCAAGGGGACGACCGGACTGGTGTCCAACACGGTGGATGTAGCGCCGAATATAATTCTCAGCGACATCAAAGTCCCGATTCAGAAAGAAACCGTCTACATCCATACAAGTAAGATCACCCTCGATTCAGATGGGCGCCATAGATGGACAAAGACCATTACGCCTCCGCCCTACGTGCCTCCTTCCAGTGGTCAGCGGCCCGGCGATCTGGCTAACTTCCGCAGTATCACCGTACGCCAGGCGACGAGCAAGAATCCCGGGTATGTCGGCTATTCTTGGCAAAGCTACAGCAGCGGAGTGCTCGATTGTCAAACGGGAGTTCGCGGACAACTCGATCAGGCAGCCAATCTGAATACCGATATGGGAAATAACGGCGCGAACGCCCAAAACGGATATGCGGCGACTCTTTGCGGATTACAAGGCGGGGCACCAGACGGCATCAAGCTGTCGTACAATCTTTTGACCGATAGCAAGGCGAACTTTTATCTGGATACCTCGTCGTTGTTGTTGCGTGAGGTGCAACTGGATCCCGTGCCCGAGTTCGCTGACCCGATCCAAGGACGATCTTTTGGGCAACTGAATCTAGACTCAACTGTCCTTCTCCTGCATCCTGCAGGTCACGTGGTCAGTATCAATACTACAAACAGTAAGATCGAAGCGCTGCATTTGCCAGCGAACGCAACGGATGACAGTACCGCGAGCAAACGTTTTCTTGCGCGTACGTACTCTGGGCAGGGGTCGCGTCCGGGTTTGATGAGGACGCCCTTAGCCGCCTGCATTACGGCGGAAGGAGCGGTTTTGGTGTTGGAAGCAAGCACCTCAAACAATCGGATCCAGGCTTTCGATCTCGGCGGAAATCCGGTTCCGTATTTTAAGCAGCAGAAGAGTCCGTACTTCCTCCATTTGCCCGCTACCGAAGGCTCAACCTATCTGGATATGGCGGTCGAGTTTACAGGGTACGTGTACGTGCTTTCGCGAAGCTCAAGCCCCCCTGTCTTCCGGCTCGACATTTACCACCCAGCTCAATCCGATACGCTACCCATTTGCACAACCAGGGGATTGAATGCTGCAAAACTGACGGTGGATTTCTGGCGTAACGTATACACGCTCAACTATGAAGTACTGAAACTGCCGTCCGGTCAGATCCCGCCCAGAGCAGAACCGTCCCTCAGCTTCTGGGTTCCGCCTCCGCCAACCGTGTAGGAACTTGAACGATGCGCTGCTTTGTCGGTACTCCGCAAAATCGGTTACGCCCAAATTTTTTCGACCGGAACAGCTTTCTTACACAACTCGCAGGAACTGGAATCCTTGTAGTAAGTAGCATCCATCTTCGTGAGATAGAAAATAGGGAGGTCTCCGAAATCGGCGATGGTCGGATTCGGTTGGTAAACGGCAACCGCTAAGCCTACCACGGTTGCTCCGTTAGCCTCGACGAGTGAACGAAGTTCGGTGAAGCGCCTGCCTGAGCGGAGGATGTCGTCCACCAGCAGGACCTTCTCGCCTTTCTTCGCCTCGACAAACTGGCGGAAGCGCATCGGCGAATCGTCAGTGTCCTTTTCGGCCCAGTAGACCTGATTGGCGCGGAGTGCTTCGCAAACGCCGTAAGCAATAGGCAGCCCTCCAGTAGTCGGGCAGACGATCGAAAGTTCCTTGATCATCGCGCGAATCTCGGGGTCGGCACGGAGCCGGCGGCTCAGACCAACGCTCAGGATTTTGGCCCATTCGTAGTAGCGGAAAGCAAGCGCCACTTGCAGAAACTCGTCGGCATGCATGCCGTTCGGGTATTCAAAGTGACCATCTCGAAGCGCGCCGGTCTGACGCAACATGGCGATGACTTCTTCGTTCGTAGGGATCAGTTGCATGAAAAGTTTCGAGGAGCTCTAATGAGCGCCTTTTCCCGCCAGGACGTAAGGAATGGTTCGGAGAATAATCGACCAATCGAGTCCCAGTGACCAGTTCTCAATGTAGGAAATATCCAGTCGCATCCAGGCGTTAAAGTCGATGCGATCGCGTCCGGCGACTGCCCAAAGGCAGGTGAGTCCGGGTCGCATGCGAAGGCGGCGCCGCTGCCATCGTTCGTAGCGATCTACTTCCTGGGGAATGGGCGGTCGAGGGCCGACGATCGACATATCGCCGCGCAGGACGTTGTAAAGCTGGGGAAGCTCATCAAGTGAAAACTTGCGGAGGAACCGGCCGACGGGAGTGACCCGCGGGTCGCGTGAGAGCTTGAAGGCAACCTGGCGTTCGCTCAAATGCTCCAGCTGCGCTTTCAAGTTGTCGGCATTCAGCACCATGGAGCGGAATTTGTACAGAGTGAAGCGCCGGCCGTTAAGCCCGCACCGAGCCTGGCGAAAGATGACCGGGCCAGGCGAGGTCAAGTTGATCAATACGGTAATGATGAGCAGGAAAGGAGCTAACAAGAGCAGCGCCGCCGCCGAGACCGTGATATCGAAAAAGCGCTTGAGCACCAGCCGCAAGTCGTCGAGGGGCGCCGCCGAGAAGGTAAGCAGAGGAGCTTCGCCCACCCGATCGAGCGTGATGTCGCTATTGACGTGGGGAAAGAAGTCGATCGCCACGCGCGTCCGAACGCCTTCCTCATCGCACTGAAGAAAAACCTCTTCCAGGCCGGCAAGCTTACTACTGTCGACGTCGAAGATCACTTCATCAACCACCTGCTCATC
Organism: uncultured Acidobacteriaceae bacterium; assembly: GCA_963771495.1. Classification (GTDB taxonomy): domain Bacteria; phylum Acidobacteriota; class Terriglobia; order Bryobacterales; family Bryobacteraceae; genus Bog-105. Next base: position 607,004 of record CAVYTR010000001.1, read on the forward strand.
CAGGAGGTGCGGCAGCTCCACGGCGCACTCATCCTCATTGAGGATCGCCGAGATCTGGATACGAAACGGGGATCCGTGCGAGAGGTGGCGGGCCAGAGCGGATGCTTTTGGCTCACTGCCAACAATCACGATGTGATACGGGCTACCGAATCCGCGCTGGAAAGCCCCTACGAGTTGCGGGGAGAACCACCGGAATGTGGCCGAAAGAACCAAATCGTAGAAGAAGAACAGGGAAAGAAAGCTGCGGCTGAGCGGAGGATCGAGCCGCATCAAATATTGCAGAATAATGATGGCCACCGCGCCGAGCAGGCACTGGCGCACGGTATTGAAAAGCACGCGCAAGGGGCTTGCCGAATCCAGGTATTCGTAAACCCGCTGCAAAGCGCCCAGCGCAACCCAGACGATCACGCTCAGGCTTAGCAGCAGAATGTGAGTTTGAATCCGGAGAAAGAACAGCCGCTCCAATGTCAGATGAATGCGAGTGGCATAGGCGGCTTCGAATGCGATAACCGTGACCAGCGCATCGGCCAGGGCGAACAGCAATCGAATCTTCTTTCGTTGATGAGAGAACACGAAAAGGGCGTCAGCTTGCCGGCGAGGACAAGGGCTTCCTATTCAGTTTATTCACAAGCACCATCACGCGCAGCCGCGGAGCGCGCAATCGAGGTCCGCGCGTATGTCTTCGAAATCTTCGATGCCGGCGGCGACGCGTACCAAATTCTCGCCGATACCCATCCGCTCGCGCATTTTTGGCGAGACGTTGCGGTGAGAGGAGATCCACGGATAAAGGAGAAGGGTATGGACGTCGCCCAGTGACGTTCCGGGCACGATCATGCGAAGTCGATCCATGAAGCCGAGAACAGATGACCGGTTACCGCCTTTGATCTCAAAGCTGAGGATGGCGCCGAAGAGGTCGGGAGCGAAGAGGCGCTTGATAGTTTCGGCATCCGGATGATTGGGATCAGAAGGGTAGAAGACGCGGTCGACGCAGGGATGGTTGCGCAGCCAGCCCGCGAGCAGGTCGGCATTCCGGCACTGGCGTTCGAAACGAAGAGCCAGTGTCTTGATGCCCCGCATGGTCAGATAACTCTCGAAAGGGCCAAGCACGGGACCGGCGATACGCGAAATGCGGCGTAGGGGTTCGGCGTGCGCCTGGTCGGCGACGACGATTCCACCGAGGACGTCCCCATGGCCCGCCAGGTATTTCGTTGCGCTATGGACCACCAGGTTTGCGCCCAATTCCAGGGGGCGAAGCAGCATGGGGGTGGCAAACGTATTGTCAATCACCAGGGCTGCATCCGACTCGCGCGCCAGCTTCGCAATCGCTGGGATGTCGGGCACGCGTAGCAGCGGGTTCGACACGCTTTCGACGAAGATGCAACCGGGCTTCAACGACGCGACAGCCTTTTCCAGTGCCGCCGGGTCGCACACGTCGACGTATTTGACCCTTACGTCGAACGGGCCTAGAACATCATCGAGAAGTCCGATGGTGGCGCCGTAGATGGAATGCGACGCGACGATCGCATGCGACCGGTCAAGGAGCACGGCCTGAAATGCAATCTGTAGAGCGGCCATGCCGGAAGCCGTGGCTAGCGAGTCAGATCCGCCCTCGATAGCGGTCGTTAACTCCTCGAGAGCAGAATTAGTAGGACTTGCGTAGCGGGAGTAGCAGAAGCCCTCTTCCTCGTTCCCGAGAACACGGTCGAGCGTTTCTGCGGACTCATAAAAATAGGTAGTGCCGAGATGAATGGGTGTGGTTGAGGGCACAGGAGCGCCTCCACGGCGTTTCCGGTCTCCGGCGTGGACCACTCGGGAAGCAAAGTTCATTTTCTTTTCCAGCGCACGCCGTCCTTGGTGTCTTCGAGCACGATGCCGCGACTTGTGAGGGTGCCGCGAATTTCATCAGCCCGAGCAAAGTCACGCGCTTTCTTGGCTCGGGATCGCTGTTCAATGAGGGCGTCAATCTCGGTTTCGGAGAGTTCGTCTTCCTCGGATGAGTTTTCCGCATCGCTAGCTCCTGATCCGCCGTTCCGGGGTTTGAGCACGTCGAAAACGCTATCGAAAACTTCAAGCACGCGCGCCGCATCCCAGCGGTTCTCCTCTTGGAAGCGATTCTCGTCGATCGCCGTGTTGACTGCGCGCACATATTCGAAAATGGCTGCCAGAGCATCCGCGGTGTTGAGATCGTCATCCATCCCTTCCTCGAATTGCCGAATAGCGGCGTGGGAACGGTCGGAGAGTTCGCTGTTGCACCCTGCCGGAAAACGTGTGGAGGTGAGCCGCAACTCGAAGTCGCGGAGGCGCTCAATGCTTTTGCCCGCGGCTTTCAAGCCTTCAAACGTGAAGTTGAGCTTCTTCCGGTATGGAACAGAGGCAAGCAGGTAGCGGATGGCTTCGGGTTCGTGACCGAGTTTCAGCAAGTCGCGCAAGGTGTAGAAGTTGCCGAGCGATTTCGACATCTTCTGCGATTCGATATGAAGATGTTCCGAGTGGAGCCAGAAGCGGGCGAAGGGTTTGCCCGTGATGGATTCGGACTGGGCGATTTCGTTCTCGTGATGTGGGAATACCAGGTCAACACCCCCGGCATGAATGTCGAGGGTCTGGCCGAGATATTCCATCGCCATCGCGGAGCATTCGATATGCCAGCCGGGACGTCCGTCGCCAAACGGAGTTTCCCAGAACGGCTCGCCATTCCGCCGTGCCTTCCAGAGCACGAAGTCGCGCGCATCCGCTTTGTCGTATTCGTCCACTTCAACGCGGGCGCCGGCGCGGATGCCTCTGAAATCGTTGTGTGAAAGCTTGCCATATTGCGGGAATGACCCAATGCGGAAATAGGTTGAGCCGTCGCTTGTGTAAGTGCAGCCCTGGGCCGCGAGCTGCTCAATGGCCTTCACCATGGAGCCGATATGCTTCGTCGCGGGCGCAACGTGTTCGGGCTGCTGAAGGCGGAGGGCCGCCGCGTCCTCAAAAAAGGCTTTGGTGTACCCGGCAGTGTATTCTTCGATTGATTTTCCCGCTTTCGCCGCGTTGAGGATGATCTTATCGTCCACGTCGGTCACGTTCATGACGTGATCGAGCTCAAAACCACGGTAGGCAAGCCAGCGGCGAAGAATGTCTTGAAACGTGAACGTGCGGAAGTTGCCGATGTGGACGAAGTTATAGACGGTGGGTCCGCACGTGTACATGCGGACTATGTTGTCGTGCAGCGGACGGAATTCTTCAGCCTCTTGCGTAAGAGTGTTGTAAAAGCGGAGAGCCATCCAGACGGGTAAGCCTCAATCGTAACAAGCGGCAGGATTTAAGGAGCTATTTGAGCGCCTCGAGACAGCTCTGGGCAAGCTCACGGAAAGGCGGGAGATCGCGCTCAACCACCTGCCAAATTAGATTGGCATCGATCTCGAAGTACTGGTGGACGAGAATGTTGCGAAGTCCAATGGCGCTTGACCAGCTTGGGTGCGGGTTTCGCTCGCGGAACTCCGGCGAAAGCGTCCGGCACGCCTCTCCGATTGTTTGCAGGTGAAAGAGCACCCAAACCTGAAGCTTGGGATCTTCCTCGAATGTCGATTTTCCGTCGCGTGTCTCCCTTTGGATTAGATCGATCGCGCGGATGATGTCACGCAATCGCAGGCTGTCATCCCTCAAAGAGGCACGGCTTCGGCTAGCACTCGAGCGCGCACCTCGGGACGCAGCATTCGCTCGGTCGCGACATCCACCGACATGCCGATTTCCTGCTGCACGTCCATTAGCATTCCACCCAGGTCCATCAAGCTGCGATCCGGCTCAAGGTCGACTAGCAAATCAATGTCGCTCGATTCAAAGGAATCGCCGCGCGCTACCGATCCAAATACGCGAACATTGGTTGCGCCGTGATGCAAGGCAATGCTGAGCAGCTTTTCGCGCTTCGAGCGTCTGAGCTCATCGAGCGTCATACCTCTAATTGTGGCACCCTTCAGAATGGTCATACATGGCAGCGGTGAAGTTTGAGTTGGAGGCGACTTGCCCCGAGACAGGGGCGCGGGCCGGGCGTCTGCACACCGCGCACGGAACGATTGACACGCCCATCTTCATGCCAGTGGGTACCTACGGTTCGGTAAAAGCCCTAACGCCACGGGACTTGCAAAATGACTTGAACGCCCCGATCATTCTTGCCAATACCTATCACTTGTTCCTGCGGCCCGGGCACGAGCGGATCGAGCGGCTTGGGGGATTGCACAAATTTATGTCGTGGCCGCGCGCGATCCTGACGGACTCCGGCGGCTTCCAGGTATTCAGCCTGGATACTTTTCGCAAGGTGACGGATGAGGGCGTGCTGTTCCGCTCGCATCTCGACGGGGACCAACATCTGTTCACGCCCGAAAGCACAGTGGACGTGCAGTTAGCGCTCGGCAGCGACATCAATATGGTCCTGGATGAATGCCTGCCGTATCCGACTTCGCACGCGGCGGCGCAGGAGTCGATGTATCGCACGATTCGCTGGGCGCGGGCGGGATATCAGCATTACTCGCGGCAGGAGAAGGGGCTGCACTGCGCGTTGTTTCCAATTGTGCAAGGTTCCATGTACCCGGATTTGCGGCGTGCGTGCGCCGAGGAACTGATGGAACTCGACGCCCAAGGATATGCGATAGGCGGACTTTCGGTAGGCGAGCCGAGGGAGTTGAGCCAGGATATCGTGGCGGTCACTGCGCCCATTCTTCCTAAGAGCCATCCACGCTATGTGATGGGCGTGGGTATGCCTGAAGAACTGCCGCAATACGTGGCGAAGGGCGTCGACATGATGGACTGCGTGCTGCCGACCAGAAATGCGCGGAATGGGTGCCTTTTTACTTCAGAGGGCAGGGTGTTGATCAAGCGGGCGCGATACATGGAGGATGAAAGCCCTCTTGACCAGAAGTGCGGCTGCTATACCTGCCGCACCTTCAGCCGGGCGTATTTGCGCCACCTTTTTATGGCGGGCGAGATCCTGTTTTCGACTTTGGCAACGCTGCACAACATTCAGCATTACCTTGACACGATGCGTGAGATGCGCGAGGCTATTCTGTTTGGCCGTTTTCCGGCGTATCTGCGGTCTTCGCCTGCCAGCCGGCCAGCAGAGGCACCTGCCCATTAAGCTGGAGACAGGTAAAAATGCTTTCTCTTCTTTATTTACAAGCCGCGGCGGCGTCGCCGTCGAGTTCCTTCCTGAGCGGAATTCTACCCATTGTCCTGATGGTGGCCATCTTCTACTTTCTGGTGTTCATGCCCATGCGGCGACAGCAGAAGACCCAGAAAGAGATGCTGAAATCGCTGCAGAACGGGCAAACGGTTCTGACCAGCGGCGGCATCATAGGCACCATTGTTACTGTGAACGACGATTCGCTTATACTGCGAGTTAAGCCTGACAATCTGAAGCTGCAGGTGGCGCGCAGTGCGGTGACAAGCCTGGTCAGCGCCGACGATCCTGCCAAGAAGTAATGAGCCCGGCGGCCTGAAAACGAAGCATCTCCTCCGAATGAAACGCAATCTCCGATTTAAATTCATCTTCATTGTTGTCGTCATCCTGGTTTGTTTGTACGGGATCGTCGGCGTCCCCAGGAGCAAAGCCGAACTGGTGGCGAACTGGCACAAGAACATCCATCTCGGCCTGGACCTCCGCGGCGGAACCTATCTGGTGGTTCAGGTACAGCAGCAGGATGCTTTCAATGCGCAAGCGAGCGCAGACGCTGACCGGCTGAAGGAAGCGGCGCGCAAGGCGGGCGTTCAGTACGCGGACGTAGCGGTTGACGAGGCGAAGACGCTGCGTGACGCGACCAAAGCCGCGATCTTGATTCGCGGCGTTCCCAGCACCCAGGCAGGTACATTGCGGGGCGTGGTGAACGACCAGTTCGCGCAATGGCTGCTGACTCCCGTGAACGCTACTGACTACAGGCTGACAATGCGGCCCACAGAGGCGCTAGCGTTATGGCAGCGCACGCTGTCGCTTACCAAGAACACGATTGACAAGAAGGTGAACGCGCTTGGCCTCAGTGAGGCGACCGTGCAGCAAAGACGCGAAGATGCCGATTCTGAGCTGCTCGTCCAGATGCCGGGCGTCGACGATCCCGGGCGTGTAAAGCAGATTCTGCAGACGGCTGCGGTGCTGGAGTTGTATGACGTAAAGGGCGGTCCCTTTGCGAGCCGGGAAGAGGCGCTGGCTCAAAACGGGGGCGTGCTGCCCGCCGGTACAAGGCTGATCGGGTCGGCTGCAACCGATCCTAGCGCGAGAGGCGGAGGCGTGTACCTGGTAGCGCGGACGCCCGTTGTCCGCGGACCAGACATTCGCGACGCCCGGGCCGAGCAAGGGCAGATGTCGAATAGCTGGGAAACGGGTTTCGTGCTGAGCCAGGATGCGGCAAAGCGCTTTTCAGCCTATACCGGAGCCAATGTCGGACAGCGTCTGGCGATCGTTCTCGACGGCAAAGTATTAAGCGCGCCCAGGATCGATTCACAGATCTCGGACCAGGGTCGCATAACTGGGGCCGGCAACCAGCAGGAAGCTTCTGATTTGGCGTTGAATCTCCGGGCGGGTTCATTGCCTGCCAGCGTCAAATATGAGCAGGAAGATACGGTCGGTGCTTCGCTCGGGGCGGACTCTATCCGAAACGGTTTTGCCGCCGGCATTGCAGGTGTTCTCGCGGTCGTGGTCGCGATGCTGATCTATTACAAGAAGAGCGGTTTGAACGCCACGCTGGCGCTGGTGCTGAATGCCATCATTCTCATTGCCTGCCTGAGTTACTTCGATGCGGTTTTGACGCTGCCAGGCATTGCAGGTATCATTCTGACCATCGGTATGGCCGTTGACAGTAACGTATTGATTTTTGAGCGGATTCGCGAGGAGTTGCGGGCAGGGAAGGCGATTATTCCCGCCGTGGACGCGGGTTTCGGCAAGGCGTTGCTGACCATTATCGATACGCACGTCACCACTGTAGTTTCCTGCGCGATCCTGTTCCTTTTCGGGTCAGGACCTGTAAAAGGGTTTGCTGTGACGTTGGTAATTGGACTCGTGGCGAACATCTTTACAGCGGTTTTCGTGTCCAGGTTCATTTTTGATTGGGAGCTTTCCCGGCCGAAGCCGGTGACAGCGCTGAGTATCTAGCGGTGTGCCGCTCGGAGACTGCCTCCGGGCGATTTGCCGCTGCAATTTGGGAACATTTGTTAATCTCCGGTGTCTATTGGTATTAGATGCCGCCTCTTAGGGCTGAATGGAAATCTTCAAACAGACGAACTTTGATTTTCTTGGCAAAAAGTGGCCGTTCATCATTCTGTCAGGCTTGCTCACGCTGGCAGGACTGGTTAGTTTGTGGGTCCGGGGCGGCCCGCGATACGGAATAGATTTTACTGGCGGCGCGCTGATGGACGTAAACTTCGTGAAACGGCCTCCCGCGGAATCGATCAGATCCGCACTGCGCAAAAGCATACCCGGTGAGATTTCGGTTCAGGAAGTGAGTAACTCGCAGGGAGTTGGCGGTTCTCAGGAGGCGTTGATTACTACGTCTGTCAAGGATGAGAACCTGCAGACAGTCCGGAATGATATAGTAGGCGCGCTGAATTCAGCATTCAATGCAAACGCGGGAGGGAAGCTGGATATCAATCTGGCGGGTGAAACGGAGCTCGTGAGCCGTTTGCGGGATCCTCTTACGGCTGCAGGCGCCGGTATGTCCGATGACGCCATCCAGGCCTTGGCGAAGGGCATCGTGGATTACCGGACGGCGCATTCGGGGTTGATCCGGAACATAGATGAACTATCCGGTATTCCGGGAATGAAGCCCCAGCAGCTTGCTGTCTTACAAGCGCAGACTTTCCCGGGTAACTTCGCCGTGCGCAGCGATTCCGTCGTAGGGCCCAGAATCGGTGCCGATCTCCGGCAGCAGGCGATAAATGTGGTACTTCTCGCTCTTGCGGCCATGTTGGTGTATATCGCTTTTCGCTTCGAATGGATCTATGGAGTAGCGGCAGTCATTGCAGTGTTTCACGATACGATCATCACCGTCGGTTTGTTTTCGCTATTTAACAAGGCGATCGACCTGACGGTAATCGCTGCGCTGCTTACTTTAGTCGGTTACTCGATGAATGACACCATTGTGACTTTCGATCGGATTCGTGAGAATCTGAGGCTGCAGACGCGAGGGTCGTTCACGCACATCGTGAATATGAGCATCAACCAGACCTTGAGCCGAACGGTCCTGACCTCGGGGTTGACGTTTCTGACCGCGTTATCTTTGTTTCTGTTTGGCGGCCAGGTATTGAATGGATTTTCGTTCGCGTTGGTAGTCGGCATCATTGTCGGAACATATTCGTCGATTTTCATTGCGAGCCCCATTTTAGTTTTCTGGCGAAATCTTTCGGAAGGCCGGAGAAGAGCGGCGAGGCCGGTAATATCCGGCGAGAGCCGGGCGAAGATGCCCCCCGGGGCGAAGCCGATCCGGTCTGTGAAGTAGAGTGTGTGTACGAAGTTGAATTAGTCATGATAAGCAGGTCCCCGCAGTTCTGGGACTATAGCGAGGGGGATTATGTTCGACCAAACGTTCGTTGACGGGACGCAAAAGACCAAGAAGCCATACACGATTGTGCTGTCTTTGGTGTTGCAGATCGCCATAATTGGCATCTTGATTCTGATCCCTTTAATTTATACGGAAGCCTTGCCGAGCGCTCAGTTGAAGAGCATGCTGGTAGCGCCCCCACCGCCTCCACCTCCGCCACCCCCCCCACCCCCGGCGGCTCCGAAAGTACAGCCAAAACCGGTGGTTCGGCAGTTCATCGCGAATCAGCTGATGGCGCCAAAAGTAATTCCTAAGCAGATCAACAAAATTGAAGAAGCAGCTCCGCCGCCGGACGTAGGAGCGGGCGTGGTAGGCGGAACGGGAGAAGCCGGAGGCGTAGCTGGTGGAGTGATCGGCGGCGTCATCGGGGGTGTTCCGAGTGCTGCTCCCCCGCCGCCCCCGCCGCCAAAGGCGAAAGCTCCTTCCGGTCCGGTGCGGGTCGGTGGCCAAGTCGCAGAAGCGAACTTGATCCGACGAGTGCAACCGGTTTATCCCCCGCTCGCCAAGTCTGCGCGTGTATCCGGAACTGTGGAGTTTACCGCGACGATCAGCAAAGAGGGTAACATCGAGAATCTACAGTTAGTACGCGGACATCCCCTGCTGGTGAATGCCGCGAGAGAAGCAGTTTTGCAGTGGAAGTATAAACCTACAATGCTGAATGGACAAGCAGTGGAGGTGGTTACCAATATCATCGTGAACTTCACGTTGAGCCAGTAACCGGGCCGAGAGTTAAGGAAGTTAAAATTTCGATTCAACTTAGGAGATAAAGCATGGTTTTACAACTTCAAGTGTGGGCATTCTGGTTATTCCAGGAAGCTGAGGGTATTAGCTTTGATCCGCGCTCGGTATGGGGCAACATGGGCGTCCTCGCCAAGTTGGTTGTTCTGTGCCTCTTCATTATGTCGGCGTGGTCAATCGGAGTGATGATCGACCGTTTAATTGCATATAGCGCTGCCCGCAAGCAGTCGCGCGCATTTGCCCCAGCCGTCGCTGGTGCTCTGCGGGAAGGCAAACTGGACGAAGCCATCAAAATTGCTGACCGCTTCAACAAGAGCCACCTGGCGAAAGTTGTCGTCGCCGGTCTGCAGGAATTTAAAGCCCATCAGATGAGCACCGAAATTCCCGGTGAAGACATCGAAGCCTCGCGTCGCGCTCTCGAGCGTGCCGAAGCGATTGTGCACGCCGAACTGAAGCGCGGCGTCAGCAGTCTCGCAACCATCGGTTCCACTGCCCCGTTCGTGGGACTGTTCGGTACGGTCGTCGGCATCATGAACGCGTTCAAATCCATTTCGACTTCGAAGTCGACCGGTCTGGGCGCTGTAGCCGGTGGTATTTCGGAAGCCTTGATTACGACCGCCGTCGGTCTGTTCGTGGCTATCCCGGCGGTTTGGATGTTCAACTACTTTAGCAACCGTATTGAAGCATTCGACGTGGAAATGGGTAACTCCAGTTCTGAGTTGATCGACTACTTCTTGAAACGGACTCAGGCCAGAGTCGGGGTTAAGTAAGTAGGCAGCAGTTCCCAATAAACGAGCTGAATAGTTGAATCGAAGCTGAGCGGGAGCAAGCTTCAGTTTGCTCCCCTCTTCCTCTGGTTTAGTCTAGTTTGCTCAGTAAACCTTCTACAAAGGAAGCAAGATGAAATTAGCAAAGGCTCCGCCCGTCGTATCGGACATTAACGTCACGCCGATGGTTGACGTGATGCTCGTATTGCTTATTATTTTCATGGTGATCACGCCTATGTTGTCCAAAGGCGTGACCGTGACGATGGTGAAGACTCATAACCCCATCAAGATGCAGGAAGCGGACAAGGAAGATGCCATCCTGATCGCAATTACTCGTGACGGGAAGGTGTTTTTGAGTCCAGGTAATTCGCTGATTCAGCCTGATCAACTGCCGCAGAAAGTAAAAGATCTACAGCAGAACCGGACGGACAAAACGGTGTACATCAAAGCGGATGCTCGCGCGCGTTTCTCGGGTGTAACGGATGTAATCGATAATCTCCGGACGGCCGGCGTGGATCAGCTCGGTTTGTTAACAGAAGAAATCCAGGACAAGAAAAAGGGACTTAGTCTCTAGTCGTTTCTGAAAGGGAATAGTTGCTATGTCAATGGCAGTTGGCGGCTCCGGGGGAGCCAAAGCGGATATCAACGTCACGCCTTTAATCGACGTATTGCTGGTGCTGCTGATCATCTTTATGGTCATCACCCCACTTACGCCGCATGGATTAGACACCTTGGTGCCTCAACCACCACCGCCGAACCAACCTCCGCCTCCTCCGAATCAGGATCCCACTATTGTTGTTGAAATTCTGAAAGACAAGAGCATCCAAATCAACGGCCAACCTGTGAAAGAGACCGATCTACAGGCGAAGCTTGAAGACATCTTCAAAACGCGCGCCACGAAGGTTGTTTTCGTGAAGGGTGATCCGGATCTTGACTATCGGTATGTGGCGCAGGCGATTGACGATGCGAAGGGCGCCGGGCTGGACAAGGTGGGTATTATGACGCCGAAAGTTGAGGCGGGGCAATAGCCGGGAGATGAAGATGATAACTCGTTCTAAACTGGCAAGCATTGTCCTTGCAGGCGCGCTGCTGGTATTTAGCACCGGGTGCGAAAAGTTACAGTCCCGCGACGAGATGAATAAGGGCGTACAGTCGTACAAGAATAATAAGTACGCTGACGCAGTGAAGCACTTCAAGGAAGCGGTTCGGCTGGATCCTACGAATCAGAATGCGCAACTCTATCTGGCCACTTCCTACATGATCCAGTGGGTTCCCGGGGCTGATTCCCCGGACAACAAAAAGAACTACGATATGGCCCATTCCGAATTTCAAAAGGTCCTGAAGAGCGATCCGACGAATTCACTGGCACTGGCTTCGATGGCGTCCATGGCATACAACTCGGCGAGCGCGGGAAGCCCGGACCAGAAGATGGCCGCGCTGGACGACGCCAGGAAATGGAACCAGCGCCGTATTGAAGTAGATCCGAAGGACTCCGAAGCGTACTACTATCTGGGCGTCATCGGCTGGGCTCAGGCGTTCACGTCGCTACGAGACGTTCGGGTGCAAGAGAAGATGAAGGCTGACGACCCGGGTCCTATTAAGGATGCGAAAACCCGGGACGAGCTGAAAGCCAAATATCAGCAGATGATCGATACCAGCATTGAAGATCTGAAGAAGTGTCTGGCGATCGATAAAGAGAATGAAGACGCCATGTCGTACATGAACCTTCTGCTGCGTGAGAAGGCCGATCTGGAAGATTCGCCCGAAGCGTCAAAGGCTGACATCGCACAGGCGGAAGACTGGTCGAACAAGTCGCTCGAAATGAAGCGGATTAAGGCCACTCGTCCAGCTAAAAAGACCGAAGCCACTTAGAAATTTACATCCTCGGACAGCCAGAGCGCGTGACGGGCAGGAACGCCGGTTATGCGCTCTTTTGCTTTCAGTTCAGGAAGTAGGTTCGATAAAGGGTATCGCGCTGCTTGGGTATGAATCCCGCATCGCGAATCAGACGGCGCAGTTGTTCTTCTGTAGCGCGATGGTGTGTGCCGGCGGCAGAGACCACGTTCTCCTCAATCATGATGCTGCCAACATCGTTGCCCCCGAAACGCAATCCAAGCTGGCAAACCTTGAGCCCAGGAGTGACCCAGGACGCCTGCACGTTCAGAATGTTATCCAGATAAATGCGCGAGAGCGCTAGCATCTTGAGATACTCAACCGCTGTGGCCTCCTGCTTTACAAATCGCCCAAGGGACGTATATTCGCGCTGGAAGAACCATGGAATGAACGCTGTAAAGCCGCCGGTATCATTCTGAATTTGGCGGACAACATCGAAGTGATTCATCCGCTGATCAATGGTCTCGCCGGTGCCGAACATCATGGTAGCCGTGGTTCTCAGTCCCAGCGAGTGGGCTGTGCGATGCACGTCAATCCAATCCTGAGTAGAGCATTTTAGCCGGCTTATACGGTAACGGACATCCTCGTCCAGGATTTCCGCGCCGCCGCCTGGTATAGAGTCGAGTCCGGCATCGCGCAGCCGTGCAATAGTGTCGCGCAGGGTCAACCCGCTGACCTCGGCGATGTTAGTAATCTCGGGCGCGGAGAAGCAGTGGCACCAAATATTGAATCGCAACTTAATAGCTCGAAGAAGGTCTTCGTACCAGTCAATTTTGAGATCAGGATGGAGCCCGCCCTGCATAAGGATACCGGTCCCTCCAAGGTCAACCGTCTCGTGGATTTTCTCGAGAATGGTTTCGATCGGCAGTATGTAACCTTCTTTGTGACCCATCGGACGGTAAAAGGCACAGAAACTACAATATTCGGTGCAGAAATTCGTATAGTTGATGTTGCGATCGATGATGTAACTTACAATTCCTTCGGGATGCAACTTCTTCCGAATCCCATCTGCTTCCATCCCGAGGCCGACCAAGTCGTCGCTCTGAAACAGGTCAATCGCTTCTCTTCTGGTGATCATCGCTCGACTCTTAACAGGAAGACGCAAGCAGGGCCGCAGGGCGCAAGGCAGCTAACTCCAGAAATGTATTCATACCGTGCATTTCGTTAGGCCCCAGTTCATATCGTATATGGTGCAAGAGATACTGTTCAGCGAGAGCCCGCGTGATGCCGCGTTTTTCGTATTCAGTATCTATGATGTCTGACAAGTGTTTCTTCCCGAAGCGGTAAGAGCCTACCGTCACCTCGGAAAGAGTTTCTAGCGGCAACTGCTTCTTGCCTGCCCAGGCAGCGAACACCATCGGAAGACCAGTTAATTGAAACCATTCCTGGCCAAGGTCGAGGCAGGCATACTTAGAAGTTTCGGGCTCGAGGCGTAGGGCGGAGTCACCTATCAGCAGCGCCGCATCGGCTTGGGACAGCATTTGCTGAAGGTCGGGCGGATGAGGTGTGACCGCCGGCTGTACGCCGTATCTCTCCCGGAGTATGATCCGAGCAAGTTGAACGGAGGTTCGCGATGTTGAATCGACAGCGAGCGTTCGCACTTTGTTCCACGGTGTCCGTGCGAACAGAAGGATGCTCCGCACTGCTCCAACACAGGCGATGCCAACGCCGGGAACGATTCCAAGATCCTGACGTGCGATTTCCGCTACAGGCACAAGCCCCAGGTCCACTTCGCCAGACTCTACCTGCTGCCCACAAACGGAAGGTATCGCGAAGCGTAGATCCACCTGCGAGCGTTGCGGGCCCTGCAGCATGCCCCAAACGAGTGGAACAGGGTTGAGATAACTGACAGCGGAAACCTTGATCAAATCCTAGTTTATCGAAGGTAGTCAGACACCCCGTTTGTCGCCCCAAAGCTCAACGTGGAGCCGCGGGCTGAACCGGTAGCCCAGCTTCTTGCAGATCTCGGCCAGCCAAACGCCCCGAGATTGAAGCACGCTCCGGTTTACGCCCTCCGGCATGAGCACGACATTGCTTGGTGAGATGCCTACTTCGGCGACGATCGTTTGAATTTCCACCAGATCCGCTTCTTCCGCGACGACGAACTTAAACTGATGATCGTACGCCCATGCAAGCCTACGTAAGATGTCCGGTTGAAACCGCAGACGGTCGTGCTGCACCGCCCAACGCCCACCTTCGCGGAGAACAGGTGTAGAGTTCGATAGCTTCGGGCTGACACTCATTAAATCGCAGACAACGGGTGCATATACCGTGCCTGCGGTCTCAATTGTGATATGTAGCTCAGCCGATTTGAGGCTCTGTGTGAGCTCAACAATCTCAGGAGCAATCATGGGCTCGCCGCCCGTAACAACGACGTGCCGTGCGCCGAAAGCGATCACCTCTCCCATGATGTCCGCCACCAGCATGGCGGCGCCTTCGGGGCTCCAGGAGGTGTACGGCGTATCGCACCAGGTACATCGCAGGTTGCAGCCTGAGGTCCGCACAAAGACGGAAGGAACACCGACGAGCGTCCCCTCGCCCTGGATGGAATAGAAAATTTCCGAAATCTTCACTGTCCAACGTCTTTATCCGGCGCGCCTGCGAGCGGGGTCGACAACACCGGCTTCTTCGAAACCCTTCTGACGTAGGATGCAAGCGTCGCACCTTCCGCAGACGGAGCCATCGGTACCCGGATCGTAGCAGCTATGAGTCAAACTGAGATCAACGCCGAGATCGAGTGCTTTCCGCACGATGTCGGCCTTGCCCATGTGCATTAGCGGTGTGTGGATGACGAGTTTTGTAGCGCCTTCCACGCCGGCTTTGGTAGCCAGGTTTGCCACAGTTTCGAACGACCGGATGAACTCGGGTCGGCAATCCGGATAACCGGAGTAGTCGATTGCATTCACTCCGATGAAGATGGCATCAGCGCCGCGGACCTCGGCGTAAGCGAGCGCAAACGACAGAAAGATTGTATTGCGGGCGGGCACATAGGTGATCGGTATTTCGCCAGACACTTGCTGCTCATCCCGATCCTTAGGTACCTCGATATCCGCCGTGAGCGCCGAGCCGCCAAACGCACGCAAATCGAGCTTCACAATCTTCAACTCGTTCGCATTCAAGCTTCGGGCCACCTTCGCAGCGGCTTCCAGTTCCACCGTGTGACGCTGGCCGTAATTGAAGGCAAGACAGTAACAGTCGAAGCCCTCCGCTCGCGCAATGGCGAGGCAGGTTGTGGAATCAAGGCCCCCGCTAAGGAGACAAATAGCAGGCTTGCGCAGTTCGACCGGTTTCAAACCTTAGTATATGTGCCGTTACTCCTCTCGCGAGGCGGTCGAAGTTACCGAAGCGGTCAATTCGCCTTTATGGAGGCGAATGCTGAGTGAATCACCCACGGCTGCTTCGTCCGATGAACGAAGGATGTGGCGTTGCGAATCTTCGACAATTGCGTAACCGCGGGCGAGGACTGCGACTGGACTGAGTTGCGTAAGATGCGCACCCGCAGCCTCAAACCTGCGCAATGTCTGCAGAAGCCTGTTTTCGACAGCTTTCGTAAGGCACCCTTCAAGCCTTTGCTGGCGAGCTCGGTCGCGTGCGAAACGCAAACGTAAGTCAGTTGCGTGCAGTCTTCTCGCAAGTTCCGCCAACCGTCTTCCTCGCGTATCAAGAAAGCGATGCAACAGCCGTTCGAGGCGGAGATCAAGCTCGTCCAGATACTGGCAACGCCGGGCAATTGCACGGCGAATAGAGACAGCTGCTCTCTCCGTCCCACGGCCATTCAGGTCTCGGACGCTGAGCAAGAGCCGGTACCGGAGCGCCTGCACGGCTTTCGATCGGCAGTTTTCGATCTGCTCGAAAAGACTCTCGCGTGTTGGAACAATAAGCTCGGCTGCAACCGACGGAGTTGGCGCACGCAGGTCGGCGACGAAATCAGCGATGGTGAAATCGGTCTCGTGTCCAACCGCAGAGACGACCGGAACAGTGGACCCCGCAATCGCACGGGCGAGCGCTTCCTCGTTGAACGTCCACAGATCCTCCAAGGAACCGCCTCCGCGCGCCAGTATCACCACTTCGGCCCAGCCTCTCGAACCGAAGAAGCGAATCCCAGCGCATAGTTGCTCCAGGGCGCCATCGCCTTGCACCAGTGCGGGGTAGAGCCGGACATGAAGCCCGCGGAAGCGCCTTTCGAGAACATGCAGCATATCCTGAATCACCGCGCCGCTCGGAGATGTGACGATTCCGATGCGTGTGGGTAGAGGCGGCAGAGCACGTTTCCGCGATTGCTCGAACAGTCCTTCCGCGCCGAGCTTTTTCTTTAGTTGTTCGAAGGCGACCTGCAGCGCTCCCGCGCCCTTCGGTTCCAGCAGTTCAACGATGAGCTGGTATTCTCCCCGTGCTTCATAGACCTCCAGGCTGCCGCGGGCCAAAACAGCCAAACCGTCCTGTGGTTTGAACTTCGTGAATCGCGCGTTGCTCTTGAACAAAACACATTTCACTTGGCTGCGGTCATCTTTTAGCGAGAAATAATAATGACCGCTCGGCGCCCCGCGGCAGCCTGAGATCTCACCGGTTACCCAGATGCTCCGGAACTCCGAAACGAAAAGCGACTGAACTGCGGAGTTAAGCTCGCTAACCCGGAATATCCGCCGTTCGGGCGCCAGCGAAAGAGTTAGCTGTTCTCCGGATGACACAATTCGGGCTGACATGCTTATTCCTATTCTCTGGTATGCGCACGCGGTAACAGCAATGCCATAAGCTGGATCCATGACCGCACAAGAAGCTCTGGAACATGCAAAGAAAAATGACGCGCGCCAGGTAGATCTGCGGTTTACTGATCTGCCGGGCCTGAGTCAACACATCTCTTACCCGATCAACATGCTCGAAGAAAGCTCATTTGAGGATGGCTTCGGAATCGATGGTTCGAGTATTCGCGGATGGGCCGCGATCAACGAAAGCGACATGCTGATCATCCCGGATCCCTCAACGATCTTCCTGGATCCGTTCGCGGAGACGCGAACGGTGGTGATGCTCGGCGACATTGTCGATCCGATTACCAGGCAACACTACGATCGAGACCCGCGCTGGATAGCAAAGAAAGCTGAACTCTACCTGAAGAACAGTGGAGTGGCGGATACCGCTTACTTTGGAGCCGAAGCCGAGTTTTTCATTTTTGACAATATTCGCTTCGATCAGAATCAACACAGCGGCTTTTACTTCATCGATGCTGAGGAGGGCCGCTGGAACTCAGGCCGCGAACAAAACAACCTGGGATACCGGCCGAGGTACAAAGAAGGCTACTTCCCGGTTCCACCCACCGATCACTATCAGGATTTGCGTAGCGAGATGGTGGCGACGATGCTCGAATGTGGCCTCAATATAGAATGCCACCACCACGAAGTTGCGACCGGCGGCCAGTGCGAAATTGATCAGCGCTTCGACATGCTGGTCAAGTCTGCAGACAACATGATGCTCTACAAGTACATTGTCCGAAACGTGGCGTACCAATACGGGAAGACGGTCACGTTTATGCCAAAACCGCTGTTTGGGGACAACGGAAGCGGGATGCATACGCATCAGAGTTTGTGGAGGGAAGGGAAGCCGCTCTTCGCAGGCGACAACTACGCAGGACTGAGCCAGATGGCCCTGTGGTACATCGGAGGTCTTCTGCGGCATGCGCGCGCCTTGTCTGCCATCATTGCGCCGACCACCAATAGCTATAAGCGGCTTGTTCCCGGGTACGAAGCGCCGGTGAACCTGGCCTATTCACGACGAAACAGATCTGCCGCCGTACGAATCCCTATGTATTCGAACAGCCCGAAAGCAAAGCGGATCGAGTTCCGCCCGCCAGATCCGGCGTCCAACCCATATTTGGCTTTCGCCGCCATGATGATGGCCGGGCTTGATGGCGTCATCAATAAGATCGACCCGGGTGAACCCCTGGATAAAGACATTTATGATCTTTCCCCGGAGGAAATGAGAAAGGTTCCGTCGATGCCTGCTTCTCTCGACGAGGCCCTGGATTGCTTGGAAGAAGATCATGCATTTCTTACTAAGGGAGACGTGTTTTCTGAAGAATTGATTGAGACTTTTGTCGGATATAAGCGAAAATCAGAAGCAGAAGCGGTTCGGCTGCGGCCCCACCCGTATGAATTTGCGCTTTATTATGATATTTAGGGTTTTCAGAATTCACTAAGAGCTTTCACGGGGTAGGCTGGTAGCTGCCCAGGACCTTGAAAAAGCTGGTCATTTCCTGCAGGTTCCCGAGAGCGCTTTCCACCGCTGCGTCGCCTTGCGCTCCAATTAAATCAACGTAGAACAGATACTCCCACGGCTTCTCTCGCAGCGGCCGTGACTCGATTTTGGTCAGGGAGAGATCGCGCAAGGCGAAGCACGCAAGAGCCTTGAAGAGGGCCCCCGGGAGGTTTGGTGTGGAAAACGCCACGGATGTCTTCCAACCTCCCCGTTTCCGGGCTCTTAAGGGCTGTTTCGTCAACAGAAAAAACCTCGTATAATTCTGGGGATTGTCCTCTATATTACGCCGCAGGACGCGTCCGCCATAAAGCTCGGCAGCTGTCGCCGAAGCGATCGCGGCAGAGTTGCTTATCCGTTTTTCCTTTAACATTTTTACGCTGCCCGCCGTGTCGTAATAAGACACCGGCTCGATTTGCGCGTTAACTGCGAAAAAATGTCGACATTGGTTCAATGCTACCGGATGGGAGAACGCCTTGCGAACATCCTGAAAGCGGGTTGTTCCAAAGGTGATTAGATTGTGACAGATCCGCAGACTAGTTTCGCCGGAAATCAGCAGGCCGTACTCGATCAAATGATCGTAGTTCTCATGAACGCTGCCGTGCAGAGTGTTCTCGATTGGGACCACAGCAGCCTGAGCTTTACCTGATTCCACGGCATTAAACACCGACTTAAATGTGTCGCACGAGAGAATCTGAGCAGATTGGCCAGCCAATTTCTGCGCAGCGGAATAACTAAATGCGCCAAACTCACCTTGAATTGCTATCGTCTGTCGTGAACGGCGTTTCATGTTCTTGCTGAATAAAGACGGCCATCGCTGGTAAACGCGGCGCTCTCTCGAGCGAATTCGCTTAGAGTCGTCAACCCGCCGAACGCAAATAAATTCAAGGGCTTACCTCTACCGGAAATTTCGTTATGGGGGATTTCCCCAGTAAGAACCAAGCTGAAAATACCTTAAGAATTACTGCGTCCCCGCGAAGCTGTTCTACTATCAGAACAACTGATTTCGCATTGCATGCTATTTTAGCTTGAGCCTCGGCGCTCTGCTCCGAAAGGCTGTTATATGCAACAAGCCGGTCAGAAGTTGAGGCGCGCGCGCGAGCGCCTCGACTTGAGATATCGCGACGTTGAAGAGGCAAGCCAGCGAGTGGCGAATCAGCACGGGAACGACGAGTTTCTCATTGGTCTCAGCCGCCTCTCAGACATCGAGAACAAGGGAACAGTTCCCTCGCTCTATCGGTTGTATTCACTGTGCGCCATTTATGGTCTCGATGTTGGTACCGTTCTGAAATGGTACGGCATACCGCTGGAGGAATTGCCACGAGATTCGGCTGGTTTAGGATTGGATCGCACACGGCTCTTCAGTGTTCAAGCTACGGGCAAACAGCCGGTCGAGATGCCGCTGGAATTCAAGCCAGGAGTGAACGTCAGAGAGACCTTCTATCTCAGCCGTAGCGTTCAGAAGTGGGGGCGAGTGCCGCTCGCGGTCCTGGCGTCGGCAAGTTTGAAGCAGCACCGATACGCCTTCGTCGGAACCGAGGACTGGTCGATGTACCCGATTCTGCCGCCCGGTTCCTTTGTACAGATCGATGAAACGCGAACCCGGGTGGCGAAAAGCGGATGGTTGCTGGAAGCCGAACGACCAATTTACCTCATTGAACACCGGGCCGGGTTCCGGTGCGGCTGGTGCACAGAAAACGAGGACGCCTTGATTGTTTGGTCCCATCCGAGTGCTGAGGTGCCGCCCGAAATCTTTCGCTTCCCAGGCGAGGCAGAGATCCTAGGCCAAGTAGTCGCTGTCGCTATGCGCTTTGATCTGGGGAGGCGACGCCGTATACGTTCTTGAGCAGGCCCAGAATAGCCTCGAAATCCGAGACGTGTCTGCGCCGTTCAGGGCCCTGTATGGAGGCAGGAACAAGATTCTTATATGGGGTGAGACGGAGCCACGCGTCGATAAGTTCGCCCCTGTCAATCTGCTCCAGGCCGGTTATATACAGTTCGACGTCCGTCTTTTTACGCTCGAGCGGGTAGGCAACCCACTCCCTGAAAACCGATTCATGAACCTGCTTTAATGCGGAATTTACGGCCGCTGGCGCTTCTTCTTCGGCGCCGTAGTACTCGTACCTTCCGTTATCAGGATTTCGCAACCCTACAAGATAGACCAAGCGTCCGTAATATGACTGAATCAGGGATAGATCCCGCTGCCAGCACTTGGTAAGAGACTCCCTGACTTCGAAGCTTTTACCAAGTCTCTTCATCTATTCGCATTTTAAATTAAGCACACAAGTAGTCCGTAACACAACACATTTAAGTACTGGTGGGACTACGTTCCGTTGTCGGAAAACGTGCTCTTACAATGCGGAGCAGACAGCAACTCAGGGTAAGGTTACGGTCGAGAGTATTTCGAACTCACTTCCGAAAGAGGAGATTTTGACCGTTATGAAACACCTTATTCAGTTTTCCGTTCTCATTCTGGCTGGACTGGCTGCGAGTTCCGCCCAGGCCTTTCCTCCGGTTCCCATGCCCGGCGATTCCAAACCCCCGATGGTGGCTGCCTTCCCGCCCGTCCCGATGCCCGGCAATCCCAAACCTCCGATGATGAGTGCCTTGGCGAACCCCAGGACGAGCGCTTTCCCCCCGGTCCCGATGCCAGGGAATCCTAAGCCGCCGATGGCTTTCTAAATCGCCAGACAACTAGTTTGCATTTGCATAACCAAATTATTTCCGGAGTGGGATCTAAGCTGTTGATGGTAGCATAGCTCCTGCAGTACTATTAGCCGTGTAACGTGCCTGGTATGTCCTGGATTGCCCTCGCCCTTGCCGCGAGCAGCTTGTTGGGCCTGTTGCTGGTGGTCCGGCTTGCCACGTTGAATAGCCAGAAATTATACAGGGTATTTTGCTTATATTTACTCTTTGATTTGTTCCAAACGCTGCTGACGTTCACCGATCGCTACACGAGCATTATCCGATTAGATTACCGGATCATGTGGATAGGAATGAGGATTAGCAGTTGGGTCCTCTCCTTATGGGTTGTATACGGGCTTATTGATGCGGTTCTCGCCCGGTTTCCAGGAGTGCTTAGATTTTCACGCTTAATTTTAAATTCAGCGTTCATTATTGCCCTGCTAGTTGGAGTAATAAGTGCCAAGCCAGAATACGCCAGCTTCGGACCGTTGCCAATGCGGGATTCGCTTGATCACGCCGTATACATGACCCTCGTTCTGGAGCGCGTGATCTCAACCGTAGCCCTGCTCGTTCTCGGGTCAATTCTCGCGTTTACGCTCTGGTTTCCTGTGAGAATGCCTAAGAACCTGGCATTCTTCAGCATCGGCTTTATCGTTTACTTCGGTACCGAGCTGATTCTGCTGCTCGTTCAGAGCTTTTGGGTTCACCAGGCGTCTGCAGCCATGAATGTCATTCTAATCTGTTTATCCTCAGTGTGTTACGTATACTGGCTGGTTCTGCTCCGTCCTCAGGGCGAAATCGTGTCGGTAACCGTCGGTCACAGTTGGAGTAAGCCCGACCAGCAGAGATTGGTCGGTCAGCTAGAGGCGATCAATGCTTCTTTGCTCCGGGCAGCTCGACGCTAGGAAACGGATGTTGGCAATGCCATTCTGATCGCGATCAAAGATAAGCACTATTTATGACAGTGAGCTTTTTTGTAAAATCGTGTTTGAGAGCGAAGAAAGCTTGCGTTTACTATTGAAAACGTGAGTGGATTTCCGCTACCTTGAACGTACGGTGTCCATGTTAACCAACACTTTGGTCCTGGTACCTTTGATTACAGCGGGGGTCATCATTGTTTTGTTTGCCCCTATCCTGTACAACCTTGTACGGTCATACCGGATTGAAGATATCTCTCCCGAATGGCTGGAAAACTTCTCAGCCCAGTCTTATCATTCGATGGAAGGTTTGCTGGCAGCAGACGATTTCCAGTTCCTCTCTCGCCAGCCCGGGTTTGATCTTTCGCTCTACCGCAAGCTGCGTCGTGAGCGCTTGCATATTTTTCGACAGTATCTGGGGTGCGTCATTTCCGACTTCAACAAGCTGCATACTACGGCTCGCTTCTTGCTTGCCCAAAGTCAGGAGGACCGATCGGACCTTGTGTCGCGCCTGATTTGGCTCAAGGCGAAGTTCTCTTTGTCGGTGCTAGCAGCAGAGTGTAACTACTTCCTCTGTTACCTGGGTTATCGCTCTCTGGCGGCACGGGCTGTTGTTGGATATCTCGAGCAGATGAGCTCGCAATTGCAAATAATCTCGGCTTCAATGAACCCCGCCCTCTAACCCTGAATTCTCCGGTCCAAGAACTGCTGAAGTTCGGTCTTGGCCTGATGGTAGTCGTCGAACTGCTTCTCCGCCATCTTGAACTCCCTGGTATGAACACACCTGCGAGCGCCCCGGTGCTCTGTCGGATATCGCAGGTGGAGCATCTCGTGGAACATAACAAAGCGCACAATCAGTTTGGGCGTGTCGGGCGTGTCGAAAAGGCTGGTTAAAATGATCGCGTTATGGGATGGATCATAGTGCCCGAGAGTTGTACGTGACGGGCGAATACTCCAACCCAGCTGAGGCTGCGCCATCAGGCCGTGGAAATACTCGAAGTTCAGGTCGTCAAAGATCGCGGCCAAGTCATAGACCTCGCCTTTCGGATCTCGAAACAGCTTGCGGCCGCGCTCCTGTTTCACTAAATGCAAGGTGCGGCGGACATCCGTCCGGTTCAGGTATCGGCGGTACCGCGCAATGAATCCCTTTTCAGGAACTCTCCGGAACAATTTGGCAATCAGTATATAGGCAAGAGCTTCCTGAATGGGAGCAGGAGCACTTTCGAGAAGATCGCTGATTTCTACCCGCAGATGAGAGCTTTCGAGCCGCACGCGGCTGGTGGCGTTAGCAAACTTGCGGTATTCGACGCTGATTTGCGGGAGCGGTGTGCGGGGCCGGTAAGCTCGGAAGACGCGGCTGTAGATCTGCTCTGTAGTTTCGAAGAAGAGAGCAGTCTCGACTTGCACTTTCCCCAACTGTACCATGGTGTTACGGGTAAATGGCGGCTTCGGACGTTCCTTTGTCCCTCTAAGCCGGCCCCGTAAGGAAAGCTCTTGCCGAAAGCAAAAATCAGTGCCCTGGGCTGTTTCGTTCCTCCTCAGATTCTGACGAACGATGACTTGTCGCGAATGGTGGTCACCAATGATGCCTGGATCGTGGAGCGCACAGGCATACGGGAACGCCACATCGCTGATGGGTCACTCGCAACATCCGACCTGGCCGTCGCCGCTGCTCGGATTGCCTTGCAACATCGCGGCATCGAACCAACCGAAGTCGAGGTCATCGTTGTCTGCACCGTGACTCCGGACATGCTTTTTCCAGCGACCGCTTGCCTGGTTCAGGATCGCCTCGGGGCCAAGGGAGCGTGGGGCTTTGATCTGTTAGCGGCCTGCTCCGGATTTGTGTACGGTCTGACGATTGCCGCACAGATGGTGTGTGCCGGAAGTCATCGGAAAGTCCTCGTAATCGGTGCCGATACGATGTCGCGCATTCTCGACTACACCGACAGGTCGACTTGCATCCTGTTCGGTGACGGTGCGGGTGCATTTCTCATTGAGGCATCGGAGGATGAGCATCTCGGCTACATCGGGCATCTGAACGAAGTTGACGGATCGGGAGCGCCGTTCCTAAACATGCCGGCAGGCGGGAGCCGTCTTCCCGCCACTGCCGAGACCATCAGCGCACGGCAGCACTTCGTCAAGCAGGAAGGACAGCAGGTGTTCAAATTCGCCGTACGGAAGATGTTTGAGCTTTCCGATGCCATTCTTCGCCGGCATGGTTTCGAACCAGCTGACGTGAAACTGCTGATTCCGCACCAGGCAAACAGGCGCATCATCGTGGCGACCGCCGAACGCCTGGGTATCGCGCCCGAAAACGTGGTGATCAATCTTGACCGGTACGGAAATACCACCGCTGCGACCATACCCCTGGCTACTCGCGATGCCGTGCACGAGGGCCGGCTGAAGAAGGGCGACTTGGTGCTTTTCGCCGCCGTCGGGGCAGGCTATACGGCCGGAGTCAGTCTATGGAGGTGGGCTTATTAGCCGGTTGCCGGGAGAGCGCTGATTGCGAGTTCGCTTTGGCGCGCATCTCCTTCTCGTACTCCCTCAACACACGCACCACATAAGCGCGCGTTTCAGTATAAGGCGGAACGCCCTTGAACTTTGCAACAGCTCCGGGACCCGCGTTATAGGCGGCCAACGCAAGCGCTGAATCCCCGTGATATTTGATCAGGAGTTCCCGCAGGTACTTGGCGCCACCGTGCGCGTTTTGCCCGACGTCCTTTGCATCGACTCCCAGGGCAGTCGCAGTCGACGGCATAAGCTGCATCAGACCCACGGCGCCTTTTGGGGAAACGGCCCCAGGTTGAAGATTCGATTCCACCTTCGCGACGCTGCGAACAAACTCAGCGTCGAGACCCTGTTCGAAAGCCGCCGTGCTGACCACTTCCTCGGGAGCGGTTCCCGGCGAAACACCCAAGGGGGGAGTCGGGACTGCGGTCTGCACGATTTTAAGAACTTCGCCCATAGGAACCTCTACCGTCCCCGTGCTGGCCTGGAGTATGTACCTGCCCTCAGCCTGAATGTGAGAGTCGATGTCGAGCGTGAATCCTGATTTTAGATAGACACACTCCGCACCCGTCATCAAACCGGGTATCGCGAATGAGCACAGCGCGAGGATACAAGGGGCTCGGAAGAACAACAACATCGGGGTTTGACTAATATATCGCCTGTGAAGAGCCTAAGCGAGAGTGCAAATGCGGTACGGCTTCAAAGTGCTCTTCTACAGTCAACAGCTCGCGCTCCAGACAAGTGGATGATGTAAGCGCCTTAACCGCGAGCTCCCCAATATCACTTTCCCGGCCGTATCGGGCCGCCACCACGTCCACCACGTGCTGCAGTTGTTCTTTTATAGCGGACACATACCTCGCCATCGCTGCCTGTTCGTCCCTACTGAATGGAGCCTGCACGGGAACCCCCAAGAGCTTGTCTATATGGGAGATTATTACACGAGTCCGGCACAATTTGCCTGGAATATTCCTATCAAAGATGAGGCATAGGTGAAGTCCGCGCGCCTTCGTAGCGGTGGTTGACTCGAGGTCGGGGGCTTTGTTGATCAAGAGCAGCCGAAAGCGAATCCGCAAACTTCGTCTCGAACGTCTCGGCATTAACGAAAAGGAAGCGCGTCGGCAAGCGCATCGTCCTCAGTGTGGAGGATGAGAGCGAATAGGCTACGCATGCCTAATTCAGGCCGCTGTACTTGCGCCGCTAGTATGAAGAGGAATGGGTAAGGCCTCCAGACTCGCCTGTAGCCGTTGCGGAAACGAATATCCGCCCGATCAGCTCCGGAATCTCTGCGATTGCGGCGCGCCCCTGCTGGTTCGCTACGATCTGCAGTCCATCCGGGCCACTTGGAATCAGCAAAGCCTCGCGACAGCTGTCAACAGCATGTGGCGCTATGGACCGGTACTGCCGGCCGGCGCTGAGGAGGCGGTAACACTTTTCGAAGGATGGACCCCCCTGATTCGAGCCGAGGCGCTCGCTACCGAGATTGGCGCCGCCAATCTTTGGGTGAAGGACGAGGCCCGAAATCCCACCGATTCCTTTAAAGCCCGTGGTCTCTCCTGCGCCGTGACTATGGCACGCAAACTCGGGGCACAGAAGCTGGCGATACCGTCAGCGGGAAATGCCGCGGGAGCGCTGGCGGCCTACGCGGCTGCAGCCGGACTTGAAGCGAACATTTTCATGCCGCAAGATGTTCCGGAAGCGAATTTCCTTGAGTGCAAAGCCTTCGGCGCGAACGTCACGCTTGTCGACGGATTAATCAGCGATTGCGGACGAATGGTAGCAGAGCGAAAAGCGGCCGAGGGCTGGTTTGAAGTAAGTACTCTCAAGGAGCCTTATCGAATCGAAGGCAAGAAAACTATGGGGTACGAGATCGCCGAGCAGTTTGGATGGCAGCTCCCGGACGCCATTCTCTACCCCTGCGGAGGCGGTGTCGGTCTCATCGGCATGTGGAAAGCTTTTGCTGAGCTGGAAGAACTCGGATGGATTGGCCCAAAGCGCCCCAAGATGATCTCGGTTCAAGCAGCCGGTTGCGCCCCGATTACGCGCGCTTTTGAAAATGGCGCCGACACGACTGAGTTCTGGAAAGGCGCTCATACAGTGGCGAGCGGTTTGCGCGTACCGAAGGCCTTGGGAGATTTTCTGGTTCTGCGCGCAGTCCGCGAAAGTGGAGGAACGGCCGTCTCGGTTTCCGACGAGGAAATGCTGGATGCTGGCCTACTGCTGTCTCAAAAGGAGGGCCTCTTCCCGGCTCCAGAAGGTGGCGCCTGCGTTGCAGCTGTAAAGAGGCTGCTGTGTGACTCCTTCTTGAGGCCGGAGGACCGTATCGTGATCTTCAATACCGGATCTGGATACAAGTACCTGGAGGCGTACCGCACCCGATTTCCGCGCCAACTGGCGAGCGAACAGGACAAACTGGGCGGCCTGATCACACCGCGCTGAGGAGCGGAGCTTCCGTTAAATCCGCGAGCCCGTTTTGACTTTCGCCTGCAGTACGGTTGTGGGACCATTAAAAGGTCGTTTTGGAGTTTTCGGTTTTCCCTTGGTGTGACTTCCCGTCAATGTTCGCCCATTCCAGATAACTTCGAAGTTCCGAACAACAGTAAGGAGCGTTTAGTGACAAAGCTTTTCGTAGGAAACCTGCCCTACAAGGCTACTGAGGCGGACGTCCAGGCTTTTTTCGAAGAGGCAGGCGTGCATGTAGATAGCGTGAACATCCTTCGGGATCGGTTCAGCGGGGAGGCCCGGGGCTTCGGTTTTGTCGAAATCAACGACGATGCAGCCGCAACTCAGGCTGTTCAGGCTTGTAACGGGCGAGCTTTGATGGGGAGAGCGCTGGTCGTAAATGAGGCACGTCCCCCTGAGCGGCGTGAACGTTCACAGGGCGGAGGCGGTGGTGGCGGCCACCAGCGGGATTTTGGCGGCAGCAAAAATCGCTGGTAAGCTGCCCCGGGCGGCATGAAAGCCGTTTACCTCGAAGCTGGACGGATTTCGGTCCGCGAAACGGAGCAGCCCCCGCGCAAGCCTGGTTATGCGTTGCTGCGCACGCTGCTGGCAGGTATTTGTAACACAGACCTCGAGCTACAACGCGGTTATTACAACTTTTCGGGAGTACCGGGGCACGAATTTGTCGCCGAGGTGATCGAGGCCAGCCGCCCGGGCCTGATCGGCAAACGCGTTGTTGGCGAAATTAACATTGATTGCGCTGAGTGCGCGTTATGTTCGAGCAATCTCGGGCGCCATTGTCTGTCGCGAAAAGTGCTTGGAATTATCGACTATCCGGGAGCATTTGCAGAATACATAAGTCTTCCGGAGCGGAATCTCCACGTCGTGCCGGACGAAATCCCGACACAGTTCGCTGTCTTCACCGAGCCGCTCGCAGCCGCTTGTGAAATTCTGGACCAGGTTACGTTCACTAACGGTGAGCTAATTGCCGTACTCGGCGATGGGAAGCTTGGCCTGCTCATCGCTCAGGTTTTGCAACTGAGCGGCGCGCAAGTCGTTCTATTCGGGCATCACCAAAACAAGCTTGACCTTGTCAAGAGGCTCGGGGTGCAAACCGATTCATCTCTCGACCGTCCGAACGCCGCATTCGGCCTTGTCGTGGAAGCGACCGGGTCGGCTGGCGGTCTTCGTGAAGCGATCTCGATGACTCGCGCGCGAGGAACGGTCGTTATGAAATCGACCGTGCATGAATCCGTGTCGCTCGATACGGCTCCCGTCATAGTCAATGAGCTCTCATTAATTGGATCCCGTTGCGGCCGATTCGAACCCGCCATCGAATTGCTGCGAAAAGGGAAATTGAGAGTCGCTGAGATGCTCGCAGCCGAATACCTGCTGGAAGACGCCGCCAATGCGTTTGAAAGAGCGGCGCAGCCCGGCACGTTGAAGGTTCTGTTGCGGAATGTTGCTCCTGCGAAATGATCACTAACGCCGCAGGTCCTGTATGCGGCCCTTCCACAGCCCGCCCCGGCCGTTCCAGTAGCGAATAGCGGACATCACGGTTGCCGCTCCATAAAACACACCAATCGCCGGCAAAACCAAGATCCAGACCGGTGAACGCCGGTAGAACAGCACAATCGGCAGGTAACTTATGCTCATCAGCAGCCAGGCCCCGAATGCCAGCAGCTTCGGCCAACCTCCGAGGGCCAGAGCAAGCAGGGGCGGGCAAACGTAGGTGACAATCAAAACGGCGAGTGTGGCCGCCAGCAGAATGCCCGAGTGCTGCAGTTGATTGAATGCCGTACGGGCGATCATATCCATCACCTCTCTGAACGAGCCATAGCTTCGCGTGCTCTGCGCCGATTGCGTTAACCCGAGCCATACCTTTCCGCCCGCCCGCTTTACTTGGGCCGCCAGCGTGCAATCGTCGATGACTGCGTTTCGCATGGATTCGATTCCTCCACTGCGTGCCAGTGCTTCGGGTCGCAAAAGAATGCAACCCCCGGCTGCTCCCGCCGTCGCATGGTCTCGCGACCGAATCCACCCAGGCGGATACAGCTGAAAGAAGAAGTACACGAATGCCGGAATGAGAGCCCGTTCGGCAATTGTGCGGCACTCGAGCTTCACCATGAATGACGCGAGATCGTATCCGCCATTCTCCGCAATCGTCAAGAGCTGTTGCACATTGATCGACGAATGCTCGATATCTGCATCAGTAAACAGAAGGTAATCGGGCTTGGATCTTTCAGCGAACTTCAGGCCTTGGCTGAGAGCCCACAGCTTGCCACTCCACTCCGCCGGGAGCGGTTCACCGCGCAGCACTGTGAGGCGATTGCCGGCCCCGGCTGCTTCAGCCCCCGAGCGGGCAACCTCGGCAGTTCTATCAGTGCTTCCGTCATCCACAACAACGACCTGAAGAGGATGAGATTGCCGGAGCAGGGAAGTGACGCAACGGCCAATTACATCGGCTTCGTCGCGTGCCGGAACAACCGCGATCACACGGGCGCTGGAATTTCTCAGCGTCTGCGCAGGACCGAGATTTTTGGAGACCCGCCAGTAGCCTCCGCGAAAAAAGAACAGGTAGATCCAGATTCCGAACGTGAGTGCAGCGACGAGGGTCAAGCGGGTTGCTGCTGCGTCATGCAGTGCAGAGTGCCGAGGCCCAGAACCAAATCGGTAGATGCAATACCGATTACCTTGCGATCGGGGAAGAGCTCGGTCAGTTTGTTCAGTGCGATTCGGTCTTTTGCGTCATTAAACGTCGGGACCAATACTAATCCGTTCGCGATGTAGAAATTCGCGTAACTGGCGGGAAGACGCTGGCCCTCGAAGTAGACCGGATCCGGCATCGGCAACGTCTCAATGCGCAGCGAACGGCCATCCTGATCCGTCATTTCCCGTAACAGAGACAAATTCTCTTTCAGCGCCTCATAGTTGAGCTCTGACGGATCCTGCTCGGATGCGATCACAACCGTATGCGGGTCGATGAAGCGAGCCAGGTCGTCAACATGCCCGTGCGTATCATCGCCGGCAATTCCGTTTCGCAGCCAAAGCGTCTTCCGAATACCCAGGTAGCGCAGGAAAATCTGTTCCAGGTCATCGCGGCTCAACTCTGGATTTCGCGCCTGGACCTCGCTCAGCAGGCACTCTTCGGTTGTGAGCATTGCTCCTGCGCCATTTATGTCGATGCTTCCGCCTTCGAGCACAATGGGCCTGCCGTTCCATTCGGGCGTTTGCGACCGAAGCCCGAGAATTGGCGCGAGCGTTTCTGTAACAGCATCGTCACGCTCCGCATTGGAATACTTCGCCCAACCGTTGAATCGCCAGTTCAAAAGCACACGTTCGCTTGCCGCATTGATGGCAACGATCGGGCAGAAATCACGGGTCCAGCTACGGTCGGTTTGTACCTGGTAAAACTCCACTGCATGCAGGTTGACATTGGCTTTCTCGAGTACCAGCGCCGCTTCAGCCCGGGCGTTGCGGTCCTGTACCAGCATGCGCACTTTTTCATACGACGCGAGATGCCGGACGATTTCCGCATAAATCCAGGGGATCACCTCGAACTTACCGGGCCAATCGGTTGCCTCATGCGGCCATGCAAGCCATGTTGCCTCGTGCGGAGCCCATTCAGCGGGCATTCGAAACTCTGAATGCATCCTGCTCAGGCAAGCCAACGCTGCGTGATGGGCGCGTATGCATCGATCCGCCGATCGCGCAAGAACGGCCAGTTCCGGCGCACTTCGTCCATCTGTTTCGGATCGCACTCGGCAACCAGCACCTGCTCTTCATTTGCTGGCGCTTGGGCGATCACCCGGCCGAACGGATCGGAAATGAACGAGTTGCCCCAGAACTCGAGACCGCTGTCAGCCGGACCTTCGAAGCCGGTGCGGTTTACGGCCGCAACAAATACGCCGTTCGAGATAGCGTGGGCCCGTTGTATGGTTCGCCACGCATCCAGTTGCGCTTCGCCGTACTGCGCTTTTTCGGAAGGATGCCAGCCGATTGCCGTTGGATAGAACAGCACGTTTGCGCCTTGCAGGCTGGTAATGCGAGCGCCCTCGGGATACCACTGATCCCAGCAAACCAGAACCCCAATGCGCGAAAAACGCGTTTCGAAGTTCTTGAAGCCAAGATCGCCCGGCGTGAAGTAGAACTTTTCGAAGTACAGCGGATCATCGGGTATGTGCATCTTCCGGTAAAGGCCAACCAGAGATCCGTCTGCGTCCAGAATGGCCGCCGTGTTGTGATAGAGGCCGTGCGCCCGCTTCTCAAACAGAGAGGCCACGATCGAAACCTGCAACTCGAGCGCGATGGAGCTTAGCGCTTCCGTAGAAGGGCCTGGAATGCTCTCTGCCAGATTGAATAACTCTGCGTTCTCTTCGCGGCAGAAATACTGGCTGCGAAATAATTCCTGCAGGCAGACGATCTCGGCGCCTTGTGAGGCAGCCTCGCGGACCCCGGCTATCGCTCTTTCGAGGTTCGCATCCGGATCCGTCGAACACGCCATTTGAACAAGTCCGATTTTGAATCGATCGTCACGGCGTGCCTTAGGAGCACTAGAAACATTCGACATCGTTGAGTCCTGGAGTTGGTCCTGGTTTGATCCACGTCTTGGATGATCGGCGAATACCCCATGCTACATGTAAATCCCACCGTTCACGTCAAGGACATGGCCTGTAATGAACGACGCTTCGTCGCTTACCAGGAATTTCACTGCGGCGGCGACGTCTTCCGGCGTTCCCATTCTCTTTAGCGGAGTCCCCTCAATCATCTTCTGCTTCAATTCCGCTGTGAGTCCGTGCGTCATCTCGGTCTCTATAAAGCCCGGAGCAACTGCGTTAACCGTGATGTTCCGGCTCCCCATCTCCTGCGCTAATGATTTTGTCAGCCCAATTAGCCCAGCTTTCGAAGCCACGTAATTCGCCTGCCCGGGATTTCCCATTTCACCCACGACCGACGAGATGTTCACTATGCGCCCCCAGCGCTCTCGCATCATGCCAGGCAGCACCTGCTGGATTGCGTAGAAAGCACCGCTCAAATTCGTCCCGAGCACTGACTCCCAATCCGCGTGCTTCATACGGACTGCCAGACCATCCTTCGTGATACCCGCATTGTTTACCAGAATGTCGATGCGCCCGAATTCCTTCGCTACGCGCGAGAACCCGTTGCTGATCGATTCGCTGCTGGCCAGATCCATCTCCGCAACAAAAGTTTCGACGCCGGTTTCTCGAAGCCTCTTCGCTACTTCGTCTAATTTGTCGCGCGTCCTGCTGGCGAGCGCAACGCGATAACCAGCCGATGCCAGCACTTCAGCGCACGCCTTTCCGATTCCTCGGCTCGCTCCCGTGACGAGCGCCGTTCTTTTGTCCATAAATCCTTCTCATGATAATGGGTGTATCGATCCTGATGGCCATTAACGACTTACGGGAATTCGTGCGTGCGCTCGACAAAGCTGGCGAGCTCAAACGAATTTCCTTCGAAGTAGATCCGAACCTGGAGATTACTGAATTTGCAGATCGCAGTGTAAAAAGGGGAGGCCCCGCGCTACTGTTTGAAAAACCGGCTGGCTCGAACGTCCCTCTTCTGATCAATGCATTCGCAAGCATGCGGCGAATGGAAATAGCCCTTGGCGTCGGAAGTATCGATCAAATCCCGGAACGTATCTCGGAATTGCTCGAGATGCAAAAACCCGAGGGATTGCTGGAAAAGCTCAAGCTGCTTCCGAAACTCGGCGAGATGAGTGCGATGTTTCCGAAAGTAGTCTCCAGCGGCCCGTGCAAGGAAGTTATTCGCGAGAAGGACTTCTCACTTCGTGATTTTCCGATTCAAAAGTGCTGGCCCGGCGATGGCGGCCCTTTCATCACCCTGCCGATGGTCTTTTCAAAGGACCCCAAAACTGGAAAGCGAAATTGCGGGATGTACCGCATGCAGGTCTTCGACGATCAGACCACCGGAATGCACTGGCAGAAGCACAAGCAGGGCGCGGATCACTACCGTCGTCTGCTGGCTGAAGGTAAGGAAACGCGCATGCCCGTTGCGGTTGCGATCGGGGCGGATCCTGCCACCATGTACTCTGCTATCCTGCCTCTCCCGCCCGCCATCGATGAAATGCTCTTCGCGGGCTTTTTGCGCAGAAAGGCCGTCGACCTCGTGAAATGCGAAACGTGTGACCTGGAAGTTCCCGCAAGTGCCGAGATCGTTCTTGAAGGCTACCTGAACCTGGGAGAACTTCGCCGCGAAGGGCCCTTTGGAGATCACACCGGCTTCTACTCGCTCGATGATGACTATCCGGTATTTCACATCACGTGTGTAACGCATCGCAAGAACCCGGTCTACGTCTCCACCATCGTCGGACCGCCGCCTATGGAAGACTTCTTCATGGGTAAAGCGATTGAGCGCATTTTTCTTCCGCTCATGCGCACGCAGCTCCCGGAAGTGCGCGACATCTGCATGCCCGCCGAGGGCGTCTTTCACAACTTGGTTCTCGTCTCAATCCGCAAGTCGTACCCGGGACAAGCGCGGAAAGTAATGCACGCTCTTTGGGGGTTGGGTCAGGCGATGTTCAGTAAATGTATCGTCGTGGTCGATGAGGATGTGGACGTACAAAACGTAGCGGAAACGGCGTGGAAAGCTCTGAACAATATCGACCCGCAGCGCGACATCGAATTTGTCACGGGCCCGGTGGATTCTCTCGATCACGCCAGCCGCTTACCGAACTTCGGTTCCAAAATGGGTGTGGACGCCACCACGAAATGGCCTTCCGAAGGCTTCACGCGCCGCTGGCCGAATGTCATCAAGATGTCGCCTGAAGTAGTAGCCAAGGTCGACAGTTTATGGAAGAGAGCAGGGCTCGACCGAGATTAATGGAGCGCGTTCCTTATCGCGCAACAGATGCGGCCCTTCCTTATCAGGAGCTCCGTTTGCCGGTAACTATTTTGCTGGACAATGTCCGCAGCATGTACAATGTCGGCGCGTTCTTTCGCACTGGTGACGGAGCAGGAGTTGAACGTCTCCTGCTCAGCGGAATCACTGCCTGTCCGCCGAAAAACGCGATCGCAAAAACGGCCCTCGGCTCCGAAGCTCGGGTCCCTTGGCAGGCAGTCGACGATCCGGCATCGGCAGTGAGAGCTTTTCGAGACCAGGGATATGAGATCTCAGCCATCGAAACCAGCACGCATGCTGTCGACCTGTTCGAATGGCAGCCGCGCTTCCCGGTCTGTGTCCTCTTCGGCCACGAAGTCGACGGGCTGGCGCCGCGACTGCTCGATGCATGCGACACGCATGTGCGAATCCCAATGCTCGGCACGAAGCACTCCCTCAATGTGGCAAGCGCCGGAGCCGTGGTGATGTACGAATTGTTGCGCAAGTACCGCAGCCTGTTCTCGGACCGGTCCGGTTTTTAGTTAATGGGGCGCCACGCGCGGCCGTCTTTAACAAGCAAGGCGTCTGCTGATTCCGGACCCTGGCTTCCTGCCGGATAGTTGGGGAAGTTTTCCGGCTTTTGCGAAGCCCAGGCCTCAAGCACCGGCTCCACAACCTGCCAACCCGCCTCTATGTTATCGGCCCGCTGAAATAACGTCGCGTCTCCGGCCATCACGTCGTAAATCAGAGTCTCGTAGCCGGTAGCGGGCGCAGTCCCGAAGTAGTCTCGATAACGGAAGTCCATCCGCACATCGCCCAGTTGCATGTTCGGGCCAGGCACCTTCGCGCCGAACTCAAACGCGATTCCTTCGTCCGGTTGAATCCGCAGCAGCAACCAATTGGGAGCCGGATGGCGCACCTGAGAGTTGCGTAGAAGCGCTGCCGGGACGTCTTTGAACTTGATCGCAATTTGCGTCTTGCGATTGTTCATGCGCTTTCCAGTCCGGATATAAAAAGGGACGCCCGACCACCTCCAGTTGTCAACCTTAAGCTTCATGGCAACAAAAGTTTCGACAGGCGAATTCGGACTTACATCCTGCTCCTCGCGATATCCCTCGACTGGTTTGCCGGCGATCTCCCCGCTGCCGTACTGCCCGCGAACTGCAGCGCACCGGATCTCTTCCGATTCACAGATCCTTACAGCTTCTATGACCTTGGCCTTTTCCGATCGAACAGCGTCAGCATCGAAGGAATTAGGCGCTTCCATTCCCGTCATTGCCACCAGTTGGAAGACGTGGTTTGGCACCATATCCCGCAAAGCCCCGGTCTGCTCGTAAAATCGCCCCCGCTTTTCCACGCCAACTGTTTCGGCCACAGTAATCTGCACATGGTCGATACGGTCCCGGTTCCAAAGAGGCTCGAATATTCCATTTGCGAACCGGAACATCAAGATATTCTGGACAGTTTCTTTCCCCAGAAAGTGATCGATACGATAGACCTGGTCTTCGCAAATAACGTTGAGGATCTGCTGATTCAGCGCCTTTGCGGAGGCGAGATCATGACCAAAGGGCTTTTCTATGACCACGCGACGCCAACAGTCATTTTCCTCGCATGCAAGTTTGCTGGCGCCCAGATGCTCCACGACGGGTCCAAAAAAGCGATCGGCGATCGCCAGATAGAAAAGGTAATTGCCACCTGTCTTACATGTTTGGTCACACTCGACGAGCTTCACTTTCAGAGTCTCGTAGCTAGCCGGATTCGTAAGATCGCCCTTCAGGTAATCCATCCTGCTGGCAAGCCAGTTCCAAACGCGTTCGTTGAATTGCTCCACCGGGTCTGCCGCGGCAACAAACTCGCGCACCATGTCGGCGAGGGTCTTGTGCCAGTCCTCTTGTTTAAGGTCCTGCAGATCGAACCCGACCACCGCGAACTCTTCCGGTAAAAGGTTTGCGCAGGCCAAATTGTATAGTGCTGGAACTACCAGGCGCTTCGTCAGGTCACCGCCAGCTCCAAAAATAACCATCGCGCATGGACCGGTGCTCTTTGCCCCGCTTGCTTTGTCGTGTGGCATCTGGTCTCATTCTCTCCTGTAGCAGAATCGTGTCCAGAATTTACTTTCGACAACGAAGGTCTGTCACATTAGTGATGAGCAGAGATTATGATGACCCTCGGTGAGCAACTCGCCTTCCTCTTTATCCTTGGCCTGCCCGTTGCTTCAGTTGCCTGGACCGTTACGCACGAGGAAGTGTTTCGCGAGCCCCGAGAGTGGTGTAAGAGCCGCAGCGAAAACTGCCGGAGACTGCTCCAGCGGAAATTCTTTTATCTCTTTACGTGCGAGTACTGCTTCAGTCACTACGTGACCATTTTCTTTCTGTTCCTGACCCGCTATAAATTGCTGTTACCAGATTGGCGCGGTTACATTATCTCTGAATTTGCACTCGTTTGGGTTGCCAACGTTTATATGAACATTTACTCGCGAGTGCGGCTCGATATAAAACGCGAGCGAGTCGAGATCGCCGTCCAGGAGAAGTCGATCAATGGAGGAGAGAACACCCCAGCGAAGGCTTAAGCATCTTAAATCGGGGACAGGCTACGTAAGTCCAAATAACCCCAAAATCTCGTCGGGCGGCCTCGTAGCCTGTCTCGGTTTTCAGCCTTCAACAACTCCTACCGCTCCGGCGTCTCGAGCAACTTCCGCTGATCCGCCGGCGTTAGCTCATCATAGAGTCTCGTAAATACCGCATTGGTCCACCCGAAACCTGCCTGGTTCGCGCTGTAACCGAAACGGATCTGCGAACTGACATTTGACCCGCCCAAAACGACGTTATATTTCTCCACGATGAAGCCCTCACGCACGAACTCACGCCGCACAAGGCCGAGCCACTTCATCGAAATGCGCTCCGCATCCTCACCGAAACCATATCGCCGCAAGCCTTCCACCGCGATCATCTGCAACGGCGCCCATCCGAACGGAGAATCCCACTGATTGCCACTGACGTAAGTGCTTGTCTGCAGCCCGCCGACTCGCTCGAAAAGTGGAAGACTGTTGCGAACCTTCCCAGCTTGCTGCTTAGTGGCAATGCCCGCCCACAAAGGATAAAAAGTGGTCAGAAAGGGATACCTGCGCAACTTCTTTGAGACGAAGTTGTAATCGTAGTACACACCATCCTTTTCATCCCACATCAGGCGGTCTACCCTCTCCGCCCGTTGCCGGGCACGGTCCCGCCAAGCCTTGGTTTCGTTGTCCCGCCCTAATTCATGCAGGATATCTGCCGTCTGCGATTCCATCAAATAAAGCAGCGAGTTCAAGCACACCGGATCGTAGTGAATGATATCGATATTGAACGGCCCGAAGCGATTCGAAGGATCGAACCCAGACTCACGCATAGACCGGTCGCCCTTGTAGAAGAGCGGTGTAAGTTGACGGGTAGCTTTGTCGTAGTATTGACTTACATCATAGTCAGTAAATTCATGTGTCTGAAAGTATTCCTTCACGAGTTCATAGTGGGTCTTGCCTTCTGTATTTCGCTCGGCTGAAACCACCTCAGGTGCGGGACCCTCGCCCGAATCGTAGTAACGGGCCAGTCCGGTTTCAGGCGTCAGATGGGGATCACTTGCCCAGAATCGATAATATTTCTCGATTTCCGGCAGAGCGTCACTTAGCCATTTACGGTCGTGTGTCTTCTCGTAAACACCGAGGACCATCTGGGTAAGGAATGGCGGCTGCGAACGCGTCAAGTAGTAAGTCCGGTTTGCATTTAGAACCTTGCCATAATTCTGAACTTCGTAAAGAAAATTAACCGCCATGTCCTTAGCGCGCTGTAAGTCACCGTCGCGCAGCAGTCCCACTTGAATGAAATAGCTGTCCCATCCGTACATCTCGTTAAAGCGGCCGCCTGGAACCACGTAAGGTTTCGGAAGGTACAGTAGGCCCTGCGTCTTTAGCTGGTCGAGATTCTTGGGCAGCGGCATCACGTCGATCGTTTTGAAGTCGGTGGCGGGCATATCACGACGCAATTCCTCTTCCACGAGTTGAGGGTCTCCGCTTTGCGGAATGTAAACAGGCCAACGCCCGTCAGGACCGGGCTTGAACTTGGGATCCACAGCGGCCGTTCCAAGGTTCTTATTCGATCGCGTCAGGGCGCCCCAGGTCTGCTTAATGTAGTCGAGAATGGATGAGGTCTGGGCCTGCGGTGACGGGTTCTGGGCGTAGCTAGCAGCGCAGAATACAGCTATTATTGGGACAGCAAAACGGAAGTGTTTCCAACGACAGTGCGAACTCACTTTGTCATTGAATCAAATATCAATTTCGTGTTTGGCTCTGGGCCCCACCAAACCTTCGGCGGATTCAGAACTTTGCAATCAACGCGATGCCTCCCACCATCAACAGCGCGCCGATGATTCGCCAAACGTTCACTGCGTGAACGGGCATGTGAAAAAAGCCATAGTCCGGCTCCGACTTTGTTGACCAGCATTAGTCCCGCGGACACCTGCACTGCGCCTACCAGTCCGCCCAGGGGAGCCCACCAGGGCATAGCCGCGAGCCCTTCGGCACTGGGCAAAGGAGTAGGGAAGGCAGCAAAGACACAGATGAAAATGCAGTGATGATTCCGAAAAAGATCGTGCTGGCCAGCCAGCGGTTCGACATCGCCGTGTTGAGCTGTGCATTCATGGCTGCTCCGCAGGTCTGTAGCGTGCATCCCAAAGTAATAAATAGTAAATCGGAAGCGATAGCGAGGGTTGCGGCTTCATCTCTCGAATTTGCGAAACTCATGATGCAACCTGTGTCTTGATCGACCTGGCATGCTGGGCTACCTGGCTTGTGTCACTCGCTTCCATCGCTCTGGTCCTTATCCGGCCTAAAAGATGAAAGAAGCGTGGTGGGCGTCCGGCGGCGCATGCCTGCTCATGCTGTTGCGCCTGATCTCACCAGTATCAGCCGCCCAGGCCGTGAGAAAAGGTCTCGATGTGTACTTGTTTCTGATGGGCATGATGATAGTGTCCGAGCTTGCACGGCGCGAAGGTGTCTTCGACTGGTTGGCAGCTCATGCAGTGCGTCGCTCCAAAGGCTCACGAACCCGCCTCTTTGTCCTGATCTATTGCGTGGGCGCCGCCGTGACTGTTTTTCTCTCGAACGATGCTACTGCCGTTGTTTTAACCCCCGCAGTGATGGCTGTTGTTCGTGCTGCCGAGGCGAAGCCGCTCCCGTATCTGTTGATCTGCGCGTTCATTGCCAATGCGGAAACTTTTGTACTCCCGATTTCTAACCCGGCGAACCTCGTCGTCTACAACGGCGGAATGCACCCGCTTGGGCACTGGCTTTCCAATTTCGGTTTGCCTTCAGTAGCGTCAATCCTGATTACTTTTCTGGCCCGAAGATGGCTATCGGGCAAATATCTCACCGGCCACACGAGCACGGCTGTTGACCTACATCCGCTCTCTCCCGCTGGGGAGCTGACCATCTTTGGCGTCGCACTCTTGGCGGTCACGTTGATGACCGCATCAGCCTTGGCGCTCCAGCTTGTGTAGCCGGGCTCCTGGTTGCTACCAGCGTCTCCATTCGGGATCATAGAGCTCCAAAAGATATCGGAACCGAGATCTCCTGGAGTGTTATTCCACTAGTAGCCGGACTCTTCGTCATCGTGGAAGCTTTGAACGCCGTCGGCGCCCTCGGCCTCGGTGTGGACGCACTCCGCCAAATGCAAAGCTGGACTCCGCTCCGCTCGGCTATGGCTTCTGGCTTCTGGCTGCGGTATCGCATTGATCTCCAATCTGACGTACAATCTGCCGAGTGGCCTCATCAGCGGTGCAGCGGTAAAGGCAGCCAGCGCAACAGGACCGCTCCGGAATGCCGTCTTAGTTGGCTTGGACCTTGGACCGAATCTGTCCCTGACAGGGTCGCTTGCGACCATTCTCTGGCTCATTGCAATTCGCCGAGAGGAGGTAGGCTTCTGGGAATTCCTGAAATGGGGCGCTCTCGTGATGCCTCCTGCGCTCGCGCTTGCCATCGCTGCTCTCCTACTGACTTGAGCAACCAATTTACCGCGACCAGTCACATGTTCGCTCGTGAGAACCTCTAACGGCAGAGCTTTCGAGGAATCATGGAACAACCCTATCGGCCAGCAGCTTGTCGCGTTTTTGTTTGCTTGACGGTCTCGCTCGCAATCTGCACTCCGGGCGTTCTCGCCGCGGGGGCGCCAAGTGATTGGCAGACAGTTCTCCGCAACCGGCTTCCTTTATATGGTCACCGTAATTGGATTGTTATCGCCGATTCTGCGTATCCAGACCAATCGGCGGAGGGCATCGAGACGATCGTTTCGAACGACGACCAAATCAGCGTCCTCAAAGAAGTCTTGGCAGAGCTACAAAGATCAAAGCACGTGCGGCCTATCGTCTATACAGATCAAGAGCTCAAATTCATCAACGACAATGACGCCCCGGGTGTCTCCACTTACCGGAATCAGCTAAACGAGTTATTAGGGAATCAGAGCGTTACCGCACGCCCTCACGAGGAACTGATAGCTAAGCTCGGCAGCGTGAGCAAAACATTTCACGTGCTGATCATAAAAACGAATCTGACCGTCCCGTATACAACCGTGTTCCTGCAACTCGATTGCGCTTATTGGGGCCTAGACGCAGAGAAAAAACTTCGCGCCCGCATGTCAGGACAACAGCGCAAATAACCAAACTCAGGCGTACTACTTTTCGTGAGCGCTGATTTCATTCCGATAGATTTTGCCGCCCTTCATCACGAAAGCGACGCTCCGTACGCACGTAATGTCATTGAGTGGATTCCCGCGTACAGCAACTATGTCGGCCTGCAGGCCATTCGCGATTGACCCTACCTTGTCCTGTAAACGCAGCGCTTCTGCCGCGCGCGAAGTTCCTTCGATAAGCACTTCCATGGGCGACGCTCCGCCGTCCTTTACGCGATAGATAAATTCCTCGGCGTTCCTTCCGTGCGAACCAGCCACGCCATCTGTACCGAGCACCAGCTTCACGTGATTCTTCAGGGCGCGCTTGTAGACGTCGGCCACCAAAGGAAGACCCTTCTCCATAGCCGCGAAACCTTCTTCGGTGTAGTTGCCGATCCCCAGAAATTTCGGCTTATTCTCCAGATAATTGTGGATCACCAGGAAGTTCGGGTCGAAGTAGGTGCCATGCTCCACCATCAATTTCAAGGTTGCATCGTCCAGGAAAGTGCCATGTTCGATCGAGGTGCAGCCTGCGAGAATGGATGCCGTTGCTCCGCTTGAGGAATGCGCGTGAACCACTGATCGCAGGCCCACCGCCGTTGCTTCGCCGCAGGTTGCCTGAATCTGCGCATCCGTCATAGTCTGGGCGCCGCCGTCACGAATGCTCTTGGTCGCGAATAACTTTACCTCGTCCGAGCCATCGGCCTTCATCTTGCGCACAAACTCTCGCAGTTGATCCGGTGTCCCCGTCGTCTCGCTAATGGTCCGGAGCGAGGTTAGAATTTTTGGTCCGGGGATTACGCCCGCGTTGATCAGGTCGCGAACCGGGCCGTCGATCTCGGCGCCCACGCTCTGAATGGTAGTGAAGCCGCCCATCATGATTGCATAAACATCGCCTTCGGTGTAGAGCGCAGTCTGAGCAAGCGTTTCACCGCTGCGTGGCCCACCTTGGCTTAAGCGGCCGTTGTTGAAATGCCAGCTTGGATGCACATGCGTGTCGATCCAACCGGGCATCACCGTTAGATTCGACAGATCGTAGTCCGCGCGCCCGCTGCGGTCCTCTATCCCGGCGATTCGATCCCCTTCGATGATCAGATCTTTGTTGCGCAGGGTGTTCCCCTTACCATCGAGGAGAGTTCCGGTACGCAAAACAATCCGTTGCGCTCCGGCCACGCTACAAGTAAGTGCCAGGAGCACTAAGATTCTATTTCTCATCTTGTTCGTTCTTCCTTATTGCCAAATCGGGGACAGCCTACGAATTCACCAAATCGGGACCGCTGGATCCGTTTTTCAACATCCTCCTAAAACTCCATGCGCGCGCTGAACGTAATCCAACGGCTGCTAGCCTGTCGATTCGCAGGCACAAGCGTACTTGAAATCACTCCAAAGTTTGCGACGCTACTGCCGGTCAGCGGTAGGCTCGGGTTAGCGAAATTCGCGTGATTGAAAAGGTTATAGAAATCAAAGGCAACGTTGAAATTGAGCCGCTCGTTAAAAGGAATCTTTCTTCCAACCGAAGTATCCGCATTCCAATACGGCAGCCCGGTCAAAGGATGCCCCGAACCATCGTACCCGGAACCAAGCTGAACGAATCCGAAATTGCTATAAGCTGCTTGGGGATTTGAGAACAGGTTCAGCCCTGTTCCGCCGCTTGCTGG
Source organism: uncultured Acidobacteriaceae bacterium (assembly GCA_963771495.1). Taxonomy (GTDB): domain Bacteria; phylum Acidobacteriota; class Terriglobia; order Bryobacterales; family Bryobacteraceae; genus Bog-105. The sequence continues at coordinate 648,966 of CAVYTR010000001.1, forward strand.
ATTGCCTGCAGTACCAATACCTCCGGACCCGGTCACGTTCGAATTCAGTCCCGTTCCAATTGACCCAGTGGGCACCGCAGGGGTGCTGTTCGCACCCCGCTGGCCGCCGCCCCATACCTGCGTCCCCTCTGTCACGTAAATGGGCGAACCGCTGAGTGCAGATACAATCCCTGAGACATACCAGTTACCGACAATTGCGTTGAGAACTGACGGGAACATGGAGTAACTCTTCGGCAAATTGTAAACAAACATGGCATTGAAGATGTGCCGGTGGTCGAATTTGGAGGGCCCATAATCAAGGCCCGGTGCTAACGGATTCGCCAGTAGCGCCGAATCGTTCTGAACGCCTTGTGCGGTATCGAGTGACTTCGAGAACGTGTAATTGAAATCGAACGTGAAGTTCGTGCCTGTTCGGCGCAGAGTAACCATCAGCGCGTTGTAGTTAGACCAACCTAGATTCACCACGTCTAGGAGCTCGTTGACTTGCGTTTCATTGTAGGCCGGCAGGCCCAGTCTCCCACGAAGAGTGTTCAACCCAGGTTGACTGGAACTAGTGCTGTTGAACAGGTTGGAAACAAGGCCAGTCGTGAAGAATGAAGCTTCACGATTCGCCAGGAATGCAGTCGTCGAGCCAAACCCGTTCGCAGTTCCAACCCCGGGCAACTGATTTTCAAACCAGGGCTGCGACGTGACACCCTGCCCGGCCCGAAGTTGATTAGCCACGCTATCGTACGCTTGCCCAAATGTTTGTCCGGACGTGTTGTCCTTGAACATAAACGGACTGGCGCCAAGGCCGACATTAGCAAATAAGTCGCGCCCGTAGGCGCCGTTCCACCCCAGTTCCAGAATAGTTCCACGCCCCAGGTCGCGCTGGAAAGTGAAGTCCGTTTTGTAAATTCGAGGGTTCTTGATGTAGGGGTCAACTCCAAATGAGATCAGCTCACTGAAGTTGCCAGCCGGAACGTAAGGGCTGCTGGCAGTCGCCGGATAAGTCGGAATAGGCACATTTCCATCTACGCCGAGCCGAAACGCACTGAGCGCTGGATTGGCAGAAGCTGAAGGACTGCAATTTGATCCAGGTGACCCGGAGACCGCGCAAGTCGTAAGTCCAGTGGTCACAGTGGAGCTGAAACCGGCCGTCAGGCCAGGCGAAACCACGCTATCCTCGCTGCTCAGACGGCTGTAGTAGATTCCAAATCCTCCGCGAATCACCGTCTTCTTCTGCCCGAACAACTTCCCGAAAGCGCCGCTGTCATAGGATGGATTCCAAGCCAATGCAGCGCGAGGAGCAACATCGCCGTAGTCGGTGTTGTACACGCTGGATCGTCCCGATTGCTTAACCGGCAGGAAACCGAGTGTTGGGCTGTAAGTCACGCCTATATTCGCATAGTTCGCCGCAGTTTGCAGGTATTTGAGTGGCGATAATATCTGATGAGTTGATGCATCAATAAGCAGCGCTTCGTTCTGGTTAGAGAAGTTATAAGGAGTCTGCCAGCTGTAAGACAGCCCGTAAGTCAACGTAAGCGAAGGTCGAATACGCCATGTATCCTGACCGTAAAAAGAATAGAAATACGATAGAGCGTTCATATCCAGGGCCGTTCCAAGAGGCTGGGCTTGCAGCTGGCCATTACGGACGATGAACGTGTTGTCGTCATTCATCAACCCAAGGGTGGTCGTGTAAAGCGAATCCCAGGTATTGGTTGCCGAGGAGAGCAAACAGTTCGTAGTCAGCGTCGCCGAGCAGGTAGGAGGGCGATCTGCTGTCGGAACCACCAGGAAAGAAGAATCTGCGGTAGTCGTCGCATTCAGCGAATTAACTGCGCCGCCGACTTTCCCAGTGTGTATGTGAAATTGAGGGATCCTTTGGAAATTGGCGCCTACTTGAATCAGATGCGTGTTCTTATTCCAACTAAGATCGTCCACGAATTGCAAATTCACGTTGTTGTTGAACTGTGTGCGAACGCTATTGGTCATCGTAATCGGCGCAGTAAAGATATTCGGTGATACAGCAATGTAACCCGCACTTCCATCATTCGTGCCGGGAAGGCCAAGTTCCGCCGCAATCGCAGATAACTGAGGACGCAAGCCGCCGTTTCGATTCCGCACGTCTCCGAACCGAAACGTATTGACGACGTTACTCGAGAGCTGACCGGTTACCCCGGCGACGATGGCGTTCGTCCAGGACGGTGTCTGGTCTTGATTCAGCACGTTATTCGGATTGCGAATGTCGACCACCAGGGGCGACGGGTTGTACGCCAGATCCCGTGAATAGCTGAAGCTGCCGTTGAAGTGCCACTTATCGGTGATGTTGTGGTCGAGCCGGAATGTCCCGAAATCATCCGTAAGCGGCGACTTCGCGTTCGCCGTGAACCCTGTCGTGTTCAGATTGTCCACACCTGCGACGTTTGGGTTGTTCCCGGCCGGCTCCGCTGCCATCAGTGCCCTCATCGTGGGACTCAGACCGACGCCGCGGGGATCGCACATCTGGCTGCCCGTTCCGCACAGCGAGGACGTAGCCAGATTATAAGAATCGATATTGCCTGCTGCGTCTTTGAAGCGGAGAATGCCTTGTGCCAAACTGGCCGTCGGTACGATTGAGTTGATCTGAAACGTTTCGGGGTACCGCCGCGCTTCGTATTCCGCAAAGAAGAACGTCTTGTCTTTGAATATGGGACCGCCTAAGCGGCCTCCGTATCGGTTATCTTCTACGTGAGGCTTGGCAAGGCCCAGCCGGTTATTGTCCCAGGTGTTAGCGTTCAGAAAACTGTTCTGCGTGTACCAGAACAATGCACCATGGAACTGATTGGTTCCGCTTCTCTGCACCAACGTGACTTGGCCGCCCGAGGCGCGATTAAAGGTCGAATTCGAATTGGCCACCGCAACCCGGAATTCATCTGTGGCCTCAACGGAGACCATCAGCGTGGGCCGCGCCCCCTGGTCAGAATTGATGGTCGAATTCGTTGAGTTATCGCTAATATCGATGCCATCGAGTGTGAACGTAGTCTGATCATTCAGTGATCCCGCGATAGACCCACCGTTGTCACTGCCCGTCTGGGGTGTTGTGCCCGGCTGCAACAAAAGAAGTTCTTGCGCCTGGCGGAGCCGCGTTGGAAGCCGCAATAGAGCTTGCGTGCCAATCACGTCACCCACCGTGGCGTCGGAAGTTTGCAGTTCCACTTGTCCCTGAGCAGCGGCTACCTCGACTGTCGAAGAGACCTGTCCGATCTGGAGATGTATGTTGACATTTGCGCTTGTGTTGACCTGTACGTTCAGGTTTCTGACGGAAGTGGTTTGGAACCCCGGGGCGCTCGCCGATATCGAGTACATACCCGGAGCAACGCCCGGAAAAGCGTAGTCGCCTTGAGGCCCGGTGGTGGCGGTGAGCTTCGAACCTGTCGCTGTATTGACAAGTTCTATGTGCGCTAAGGAAACGATCCCGCCAGATGGATCAGTTACGTTGCCCAAAACCGCGCCGCTAGCAGACGTTTGCGCCGGCGAGATCACCGGGAAAAGAAGACAAACACAGACTGCGTGTAGTCCACGAAGGATCTGCCGCTGATTTTTCAAGTACTCCCCCTTGAAAGTGCGAACGGCCGTGGTTCACTCACTCTTCAGATGTTTGATGTGATTAGTCAAATGTAGGGTTGCTCAGCCCAAATGTCAAGCGCAATACAGCCGCCGCCTTCTCCCGTTGAACTCGACAACGAAGCTCGGCAACAGTTGCTGATATAAAAGAGCTCTTAGACTGGTGTTTACATGGAGGAACGCGACTCAGAACAAAAAAAGCGATACCGAATCACCCTCGAAGGCGTCGTCCAGGGAGTCGGCTTCCGTCCCTTCGTTAAAAAGTTGGCGGATTGCAGCGGGTTGCATGGCGTCAGCTTCAACACCGATGGCGGTTTGGTCGTCGAAATTGAAACGGATAATGCTCTAAGCGTCGGTTCCTTCCGCGAAGCTCTCGAAACGCAAGCTCCGCCGGCATCGAGAATCAGCCGGTTGCTCGTTGAGGAATGCCCGGAACTTGCTGGTTATAACGACTTCCGAATCCTGGCGAGTACGCCGCGCAAGCAGCAATTCACCCTGGTTCCAGCCGACCTTGCCACCTGTACGCAGTGTCTTGAAGAGATCAAAACACCAGGAACTCGCCGCTTTCGCTATCCTTTTACCAATTGCACTAACTGCGGACCGCGTTACTCCATCACCCGTTCCACGCCGTATGACCGCGCGAATACTACAATGGCGGAGTTTCAGATGTGCACAGGCTGTGCGCACGAGTACGGCGACATCGCCGACCGCCGTTTCCATGCGGAGCCGATTGCGTGCGCCCTATGCGGCCCGCAACTGAGCCTCGATCTCTCCGAAGTCATCCGGGCACTTGAGGAAGGACAGCTTGTCGGCCTGAAAGGACTCGGAGGATATCAGCTCGCGTGCAATGCCTTCTGTTCCGAGGCGGTAGATGAGTTGCGCGTGCGCAAACGACGTAGTCGCAAACCTTTCGCCGTCATGACGCGCGACATAACGACTACTTCGAAATACTGTGTTCTGACAGAGCTTGAAAGCCAAATGCTGCAAAGTCCTGCAGCGCCCATTGTGCTGCTCGAAACTTGCGCGCGCAATCGCCTAGCTCCGGGCGTTGCTCCTGGGCTAAATCATCTTGGGGTGATGCTGCCCTATACGCCTCTTCATCATCTACTCTTTGAAGGATCTCTCGAATGTCTGGTGATGACCAGCGGCAATCTCAGTGAGGAACCAATCGTCACTCAGAACGGCGCCGCCTGGCAGAAGCTGCGGCCTTTGGTCGACCTCCTCGTCGAGCACAATCGCGACATATTTATGCGCGTTGACGATTCAGTCACGCGCGCGTTCGAGAGGGCGCCGCGCGTTCTGCGCCGTGCCCGAGGCTATGCGCCGGAAGCGATCTCCCTCGACCGCGACAAGGGCGAAGTTCTCGCCGTCGGAGCCGAGCTAAAGAACACTTTTTGCCTTACGAAAGGTACTTTCGCCATTGTCAGCCAGCACATCGGTGATCTCGAAAGCTATGAAACACTGCAGTTCTTTGAGGAAACGCTGAACAACTTACAAAGCGTTTACCAATCCAAGCCGCGCCTGATTGCCCACGATCTCCACCCGGATGCGCTGAGCACACGCTGGGCACTCGCGCGGCCTGAACCCAAAATTGCCGTCCAGCACCATCACGCGCACATTGCGAGCTGCATGGCTGAAAACGGTCTTGATGGTTCAGTCATCGGCGTAGCCTTGGACGGAACGGGCTGGGGCGCAGATGGCCAAATCTGGGGCGGAGAGTTCTTGGTATGCGACTACGCGAGCTACACGCGATACGCGCATTTACGATATGTCCCGTTGCCGGGCGGTGATCAAGCCATGCGCCAACCCTGGCGCATGGCCGCCGCGCACTTGTACGACGCGCTCGGACCGGCTTGCCGCAAATTAGACCTGCCTTGTTGGGAAGCAGCGGCCCCCTCCACCTGGAACGTACTAGAACGCCTGATCCAAAAGCCCGTCCTGCGTACCTCCAGTTGCGGCCGTCTTTTCGACGCAGTCTCTTCCATATGTGGCGTCAGCCAGGCGAACAGCTACGAAGGCGAGTCCGCCATGCTGCTGGAAGAGGCCGCAGATCCAACAATCGATGACGAGACGTACCCGCTCCCGATCCTCGCCGACCACTATCCCTGGATCGTTGACACTCGCCCGATGATCTCCCAAATCGCGCAGGAAGTCGCGTCCGGCACATCGGTAGCTAGGGTTGCCCATTGCTTCCACTATTCGATCGCGCATATGATTGAGGAGGTCTGCGGCACAATCCGCAATACCAACAGCGTGGACAAAGTTTGTCTCAGTGGCGGCGCTTTTCAGAACTTCACTTTGCTGGGTTATACGTCCGAGCGACTGAGACGAATCGGATTTCAGGTTTTCCTCCACTCCAAAGTTCCACCCAATGACGGCGGACTTTCGCTCGGACAAGCTATGATCGCCTCTACTTATCTGGCAAATCAGGAAGGGAGGACCTGACCGATGTGCCTCGCAATTCCCGGCAAGATCAGCGGTCTGCACGAAAATGCGGGAGTGCCGATGGCCAAGGTAGATTTCGGGGGCATCACGCGCGACGCTTGTATGTCCTATTTACCGGATGCGGTTGTCGGAGATTACGTCCTGGTCCACGTGGGCTTCGCCATCAGCAAACTGGATGAGGAAGAGGCGGCCAGAACATATCAATATTTGTCCGAGATGGACCAACTGAGTGAGCTCCAGGATACGGAGCAGGAGCCCGGCCATGAAGTACCTTGACGAATACCGAGATCGGCAAGTCGCACAGAAACTCGCAGACGAAATCCGTCGAACTGCCGCTAGACCCTGGGTTTTGATGGAGGTCTGTGGCGGTCAAACTCATTCGATTGTTAAATACGGCCTTGACGCGCTGCTGCCTGAAAACGTGGAACTCGTGCACGGGCCCGGATGCCCCGTCTGCGTCACGTCGCTCGAGATGATTGATCGCGCCCACGCCATTGCGCGTCGGCCCGACGTCATCTTCTGCTCCTTCGGTGACATGCTGCGTGTGCCCGGCTCGAGCGACGATCTTTTCAAGATCAAAGCGGAAGGCGCGAATGTGCGTGTTGTCTATTCGCCTCTCGATTGCCTGAAAATCGCGCGCGCCAATCCCGAAAAGCAGGTTGTCTTCTTTGCGATCGGTTTTGAAACCACCGCGCCTGCTAATGCGATGGTCGTGTGGCAAGCCAGGGAACAGGGAATCCGGAACTTCTCGGTTCTCGTCTCACACGTGTTAGTTCCCCCCGCGGTCACCGGTATTCTCGACGCACCGGACAACCGTGTCCAGGCCTTTCTCGGACCCGGTCACGTCTGCGCCATCGCCGGTTGGGCTGAGTACGAGCCGATCGTAGATCGCTATCGCGTTCCCATCGTCATCACCGGTTTTGAACCCATCGATATTCTGCAGGGCGTTCTGATGGCAGTGCGCCAGCTCGAACAGGGACGTGCTGAACTCGAAAATGCTTACGCGCGGGCTGTGCGTCGGGAAGGCAATCCTGCAGCTCAGCAAATGATTGAGCGAGTGTTCCGTGTGTGCGATCGAGCCTGGCGCGGCATCGGCGTCATCCCGCAAAGCGGCTTTGCTCTTACTGCCGATTTCCAGCAATACGATGCCAGCCAGATCTTCGGGGTCGAAACCATCCAGTCCGTCGAGCCTGCCGTTTGCATCAGCGGTCAGGTTCTACGAGGCTTGAAGAAGCCGCACGATTGTCCCGCTTTCGGCAAACAATGCACGCCGGAAACCCCGCTCGGCGCAACAATGGTCTCGGCGGAGGGTGCCTGCGCTGCGTATTACAACTACGGCCGGCACCTTGTAGGTGTCGAATCTCTGGTCGCGAACACCTAATCTGTTGCCGATGGAAAAAACTTTCGCCCTTAGCTGCCCTCTACCCATCACAAAGCGAAAGCACATCGTGATGGGACATGGCAGCGGCGGTAAGCTCACCGCGCAACTGGTCCAGGAACTCTTTCTACCCGCATTCAATAACGAGTACCTGCAGAAACTCGACGATCAGGCCGTCTTTCCCGCCGGTTCGGCGCGGCTCGCCTTCACCACGGATTCCTTCGTCGTCACGCCGCTCTTCTTCCCGGGCGGAAACATCGGCGAACTCGCGGTGAACGGCACCGTGAACGATCTCGCCATGAGTGGTGCGCAGCCGCTCTTTCTGTCCAGCGCTTTTATCCTGGAGGAAGGCTTCCCTGTCGAAGAACTCGCGCGCATTATCGATTCCATGGCCCGGGCTGCGCGTGCCGCTGGCGTAAGCATTGTCACCGGCGATACGAAGGTTGTGAATAAAGGCTCAGCGGACAAACTTTTCATCACCACGTCCGGTGTCGGCCTGGTCCCGGACGGCATCGAACTCTCTGCTTCCCGCGCCAATCCCGGTGATGTGATTCTTTTGAGCGGCTCCATCGGCGATCACGGTATGGCGATCATGTCCGTCCGAGAAGGATTGGAGTTCGAAGGCGAGATCCGCTCCGACACCGCGCCTTTGCACACCCTGGTCCGCGCCATGTTGGACGCCGGAGAGATCCATGTCTTGCGAGATCCGACGCGCGGCGGCCTCGCTACTTCCCTCTGCGAAATCGCAAGCGCATCCTTATCCGGCATCGAGATCAATGCCAGCGCTGTCCCGGTTCGAGAAGACGTCAAGGGCGCATGCGAGATCCTCGGGCTCGACCCCTTATTTGTCGCGAACGAGGGCAAGCTGGTTGCCTTTGTTCCCGAAGCGTCGTCCGAAGCTGTCCTCGCAGCTATGCGCAACCATCCAGCCGGTTGCAACGCCGTTTCGATCGGCCGTTGCGTCGCCGATCACAAAGGCATGGTGCTCTTGAAAACGGAGATCGGCGGCACCCGGATCCTCGATCTGCCCTTCTCCGAGCAGTTGCCCCGAATCTGCTGAACGGCATCGAAACCTAGCATCGTGGAATGAATAACCACCAAGCGGTCGAGAGCTTATCATCGGCTTACAAAGCCGGAAAGCTGACTCTCTATCTTGGGTCTGGCGTTTCGCGTGATAACGGATTGCCAACGTGGCCGCAGCTAGTTCTCGCCATGTACTTTCGTGTTTTGGAAGAAGAAAAGCATGTAGGAGTCCTCCGCCCTTTCACAAACTATTTGTTTGCCTTTGCAGAGTGGCATTTAGACCACCAACGGGAGCCACTCGAAATCATCGCGAGGAAGGTTCGGAAGCTATTTCGGCGAGATGACCAATCTTTTGTTGAAAGGTTACGGGGCGTCCTATACGAAGGCTTCAAGGACGACCCTGACCGCGACGTCGAACCTCCTGGAATGGACCCGCTGCTCGCAGCCAACCTGACGCTTAAAGCCGTACTGTATCTAATCGGTCGGAGCCGAGCCAACTACGGCGTACGCTCGGTAATCACATACAACTACGACAACCTGCTCGAGTACGCGGGTCATTACGAATTGCCCCAGGCTAATTCACGAGATCTCCTCGAACCCCTCTGGCGGGCGGGACAAGATTTGCCAGAAGGCTCAATTCCCGTTTATCACGTACACGGTTATGTGCCGCTCGCAGGAAACGGATCCTCGGCCAGTGAAATTGTATTCACCGAAGAGCAGTATCATGCTGCGTACCAAGATCTCTACTCCTGGAGCAATCTGATTCAGATCCAGGCGATGTCAAGCTCTGCGGGTTTAATGATCGGCTTATCACTGACCGACCCCAATATGCGCCGTCTGCTCGATGCCGTTCGCAGGCTGCCGTTCAAGCCGGATAATTACGTCCTGCTGCGTAGGCCTTCATGGCCTTCGTTGAGTACCTGTGATTTCACTGAAATAGACGAAAAAGCTCGCAAATATTTGAATCGCTTTGAAAACACCTACGGAAGACCCGGCATCAAAACACCAGCACAAATGCTTTGCGCAGAATATCTATTCGGCGAGCAGGTGGCAGCCAAGCGTCGCGGTTGCGATAAAGCGCATATGCGGTGGTCAGAGCTCTTTCGACCGCCGAAACATCTGCGGTTTCGAGGTTGCGATTACGCGGCCGTCGTACGGCGCCCCAACGCCGCAGATCCCCAACGATCCGCAGAGCGACTATGGCAATTGCGCCACCGATCACCGCCACTGGTTCAACCTCTCAATGGTGCACGCGCTCCCGTATTCCAATCGACAGTGCTGCGCTGGGCAGTAACAGGCTGGCAGATTGCGCCTATCTTCACTGCCCACTCGGGTAGTTATTTCTCCATCTCGACAGGCCAGGACAACACGCTCGGGGTAGTGACGCGGCCCAACGTGATTACTAATCCCACATTGAGTAATCCGACTATTCAAAGGTGGTTCAATACATCGGCGTTTGCTGTGCCTGCGGCAGGACAGTACGGAAACATGGGTCGAGACACTATTGAAGGTCCCGGATTCTGGGATCTGGATGTGGCGCTCTCGCGTAATTTCCCCCTTACTGAGCGTCAGCGTCTCGACTTCCGCGCGGAAGCGTTCAATGTGTTGAACCATGCTCGGTTCAATAATCCAGGGTCAACGATGACTGCGCTGTCTAGTTTCGGAGTAATTCAAAGCACAGAAGCGCAGGATCCGCGTATTCTGCAACTGGCGCTTAAGTACAACTTCTAATTGCATGGGCTGATTCGCAGCCGTAACGACCACGAAGACTTTTGCTCTCGCTTTCAGTGAGAGTTCTACCTCTCTCGCCGCAGATGCAGATCGGATATACCGTATCTACTTGTTTGCGGCAGCGGTTCCCGTTGGTTTAATCAATTCCGTGTCGATGGTGATGTTAACTTCGGTACCCACCATTGCGGTCATTGCATCCATTCCGAACTGAGTGCGATCGATTTTCGTAGTAGCCGATGCGCCCATGTGCAGATTTCCTCGCTGGTCTTTTACCGGCTCGCTGGGTCCGTCCATCTCCAGCGTCACCTGCTTTGTTACCCCGTGGATTGTGAGATCGCCTGTCACTTTCAATTTTCCGGGACCATTGGGTTCGACGTGGCTGGACTTAAACGTAATGGTCGGATATTTTGCCACGTCGAGGAAATGCGGCCCCTTCAGGTCGTTGTCTCGCATCTCGACTCGAGTATCGACTGATGCGGCGTCAATGGTCACGTCAACGGTGGATTTTGCGGGATCGGCTGCAGTGTACTCAACCGTTCCGCTGATTTTCGTGAACGCACCGCGGACAGTGGAGATGCCCATGTGCTTGACGGAAAATTGGGCCGATGTGTGGTTCGGGTCAATTTTCCATGTATCCGCCCGACTTACAGCCGGAAGCATCGAGCCGATACAGAAGAGGAGGGCCAATGTAGTACGCCGCATTGACCGATGCTAGCCGATGTTGTCACGCGAAGGCAAGCGAGTAACGGTAGAGCCATGGTAAATGCCTCCGCCGCCAAGGCCGGCAATCGGCACTCAACCCGTTACCGTGGTTTTACCGTAACTCTGTTGAGATGTACTCGATGCACTGTTACGATTGCTGCCAAGCCCGGTGAGAAGTGTGCGAGCACTTGACACGATTGGGTAAAGAAATTCAGGGGAGGGGTCCCAGTGAGAACCCTGTTATTCTCGTTCCCAGTCTCCATTTTCGGTGCTTCGTTCGCTTTCGGACAGGCGACGGCTTTTTCGCAGATTTTAGGCCTGGTCTAAGACAGTTCTGGGCTTCCGATCACCGGCGCGCACGTGCAAGTCACGCAGACAGACACGTCGTTAACGCGTACGGTGGAGACGGCATCAGACGGAATCTACACTATTCCGAATTTGCCTGTCGGTCCGTACACCTTACGCGTCACCAAGGAAGCCTTCTCTGCTTTCGTGCAGACCGGCATCGTTCTTGAGGTGAACACGAATCCGGAGATCAACGTTACGCTCACGGTAGGGTCTGTGCAACAACAGGTCGAGGTGCAAGCCAATGCGACGATGGTGGAGAGTCAAACGACAAGCGTGGGCCAAGTCATTGACTCCCGGCAAGTGGTGGACCTGCCGCTGAACGGCCGTCAACCGTCGCAGTTGATTGCGTTGTCGGCGGTGCTGTTGCCGCAAACAGCGGGTTCACGTCAACGGGAGGGATCGTAAACAATCTCGACTATCCTTCCGTCGCGGCTTATTCGGTAGCAGGAGGCCAGGGAAACGCGACCAACTATTTCCTGGATGGCGGCACGTACATGGACATGCGAACAAATGTTGGTCTGCCGCTGCCGTTTCCAGATGCCTTGCAGGAGTTTAAAGTTGAAACCAGCACACTACCTGCAAATTACGGTAGTCACCCCGGTGGGGCGGTCAATGCCGTGACCAAGTCGGGTACAAACGCATTCCGTGGCGACCTGTTCAAATTCCTTCGAAATGGGGATATGGACGCCCGAAGTTTCTTTGCTCCCGTCCATGACAGCTTGCGACGTAACCAGTTTGGAGGTGTTCTGGGAGGGCCAATCGTGAAAAACAAGCTGTTTGTCTTTTTGGGATTTCAAGGAACAACAGAACGGACCGCTCCCACGACCAATGTGGCATTCGTGCCCACGGCAGCGGTTCTCGCGGGCAACTTTAAAACTATCTTGTCACCTCCCTGCCAGGCAAGACAGGTAAATCTCTCCGCATCTTCCGGAGCAGTTAATAACATTCTCCCGCCCAGCGCTCTGAATCCAGTCGCGTTAAAGTTCTTATCGTTATTGCCCGTGTCGAGCGATCCATGCGGGCGAATTTTATACGGAACCCCAACCGCTGATTATGAGTTTCAAGGCATTTCGAGAGTAGACTGGCAACGGACACAGAACGACTCGATTTTCGTGCGGTATTTCATCACCGATTACGCACTGAAAGCGTTCTACGACAAGTTCAATCTCCTCACTGCTGCCAATCCGGGTCTGGCAGTCGTGTTCAATCCGTTGACGCGGGCGACACATACCTGATTAATGCCAAAACGGTAAGCTCCTTGCGCCTGACGTTCTCTCGTACTGCCGTCAACCGCTTCGGTGCCGCAGGGGTCCCCACCATGACTCAACTCGGCTCGAACGTCTTTTCGCCGATCGCAAACTACGTTGGGCAGGTATCAGCCAACGGCTATTTCAGCCTCAGTGCAATACCAGGATATGCTTATACCAACGTATACGGCATTTCCGAGGATGTAGGCACTACGCTCGGTGCCCACCAGCTTGATTTCGGAGCAAACTGGATTCACACGCAAACTGAATGCGCTTGGGCCATTCCAGATGAATCCCCGCATGACGTTCACTGGCCAATTGAACGGAAACGCGCTTGCGGACTCTATCACCGGAAATCTTGACTCGATGTTACAAGGCAACGGGCAGGTGGGCCGTGATGGCCAGAATATTCCGTCCATCTATGTTCAGGATAATTGGAAGCTAACTTCTCGTTTTCAACTGAACCTCGGGTTGCGCTGGGATCCTTTCATTCCGCAGCATTCCGGTTACAATCTCGCCTCGCAATTCAATCCGGCCGGGTTTTACGCTGGGCAAACAAGCAACGGTATACGTCAATGCTCCTCCGGGGCTCACGTTCCCAGGCGACTCTTGATTTCCCGGGCAGTCCGATATCTTCCCGCGTTATATGGATTTTGCCCCCAGAGCCGGTATTGTTTTCGACCCGCGCGGGAAGGGAACGGAAACGATTCGAGCCGGCTATGGAATCTTCTATGATTCCAGCTATCTTTGGAACACCCTGCATGTGCCTCTAAACCCACCATGGGCGAACTCGATAACGCTGAACTCCCCGCCCGGAGGCCTGTCTAATCCATGGCTGGGATATCCCGGCGGAGACCCATTCCCGACGCCGAATCCAATACCTTCTACGGTGCAATTTCCGCTTGGAGGCACATATGTGTTCCAACCTTTGCACGCGCATGCAACATATCTGCAGCAGTGGAACTTCTCTTTGCAAAAGCAGTTGAGCGCCAACTGGTTGGTATCTGCGACTTACATTGGCAATAAAACCACGCACCAGTGGCGCAGCCACGAGATCGATCCTGCCATCTACATCCCGGTTGGCGCCTGCGCCCTGCTTGACGTGACATACAATCCGTGCTCCAGCGTAGCTTCCACTAATGGACGCAGAGTATTTGCTCTTACTAACCCAGCACAAGGAAAGTATCTTGGGAGCATCAGTTACGTCGATGATGGTGGTAATGCAAGTTACAACGGATTGCTGCTTGTCGCGCAGCATCGCTTCAGCCACAAGTTCTCTGGTCTGGCTAACTACACTTGGTCCCATTGCTTTGACGATGGCGAGGCCAATCAAGACGTCACTAACTTGTATCAAAATCCGAACAACCGGAGGGCTGAGTGGGGGAATTGCGCCTCGGACCGTCGGCAATTGTTCAATTGATCGCTGGTAGCTCAAATTCCTACGTACAGCAATACTTGGCTGCGGAGGATTATTGGAAGTTGGCAAGGCTCGACCATATTTACGGCTGCCAGCGGCGCATGGCTGAATGCGAGGAATAGCTTTTCTCTGAAACAGGCAAGCGGCGCTGGCGGAATTTGCTGACCCTGCGCCAGGCTTTTAGGAGACGTTGTCGTCGAGATGGCCACGAACCGGCAGGAGTTGTTACGGTACTCGGATCGGGAGTAAACGAAAAAATAGCCGATCATTTAGGGCTACCGGAGATTGCTTTCGCTGGTTGTTCGTGGCGCGGGGTTAATTGGAGCGCACCTATTGGAATTTTGGGGCGCTAAGCTTGCCGTGAAATCGCATGCCTTTGCCAACGGGCGCGTTCGATGCTTGCACCGAGTACGCTTCAGGACCCAGATTGCATGGCGCGCTTCACTGCCGCCTTCGAATCGTTTGACCGGAGAGCCGCAGCGCTCACTGTTGATGTCGTCTTGCGTCACTCTGAGGGACTCGAGAGTGTATTGCCCTCTCTATGCGTACCTACGACGATCAGGATGGGGCAAGAAGATAAGTTGTATCCGGCAGGCCCTTGCTTCCAGTCGCGAAGCTAACCCCGAACACCAAGATTATCGTCGTCCCGGATTGCGTCACATCATTCCAATAGAGCTCCTGACGCGGCAATCGCCGCTATCACAGCCGCATGAAGCGCTGGGAACAAGATGCCAATCGCTTGTCCCTGATTACTCTCCCGGCCTGCCAGCCAATGAGGCTAAGCGAGCCAGTTCCATGCGGAGCATTTATTCGATAAACATTGACACTGCCATTGCCGGCGCTTGCTTCCCCGCAGTTCGATTGCACAACGAAGGCATTTCGCAACACACTCCCAAGTGCCCGTTGTGACTTTCATCGATAAGTGGCAGTGAATTTTGAGCGCTATGTGGCGCGCCCTACCGAATCCGCTGAAGACGACAACCGACGGGTTAGCAGGAGTGAGTAACGATGGACTGCCCAGATCCCCTGCTGAGGATGTGAGTCTGGGCGTTACATCCCAAAACACTTCTTAAGCAAGGGTATATATTGCGGTCTCACGGTGATCATGAGCAGCACCAGCTAGCTAACCGCTATGAGTCCTCCAGCTACGAACATTGTCCAATGCTTCGCACTCGGCCTCAACCGCAAAAATCCAGCTGCGCATGCGATGATGAGCAAAAAATTGAGCCATTGTTGCAGCGAGCTGAAGCGCCACGTCGGGTCTGATAATCCTTCCCGTAAGGAAAGCAAATGTCTATTGCTGCTCCTCTGATGAAAATATAGTTCCAGAAAGCGCCAATGATGCAGCCGGAACCAAATCCCCAGGCACTGTTCCGGCACGTAAGGAAATGACCGCGACGTAAACGAGGGCCTGAAACGCATGCAGCAGGCGAATTGAGGGTTCAAAAACCGCTGTGATAAACAGAGCCAAGATGAAAAAAACCGCCGCCGTTAGAATTGAAATAGAGATCCAGCGCGGCTTGGTTATGTCCCGATGTCCAGAGAACTCTGACGCGGGACGCAACTCTGATGAAGATGGGATCATTGGCCCCTCCGGAGCGCTTGCGAGTTACACCTCCATACGGCAATACAAGGCTAGAAGTTCCAAGGTGTCGCAGGGCTGTCGATTCACCGCGCAGCGCGATGAAGAGTTCGATAGACCGTCGAGCGAGACACAGAACCAACTCCGCCGTTCACAACTCACAAAAATAATTCCATCCCCCACTCCCCACTACACTTAGGCCCCGCTGACCCCCAAACCCCCGATCCGTTTTTTCCAGTGCTCGTGCTACCGTCACACAGGCTCACCGCGCGCCAAACGCCAGTGGGCCGTTTCCTTTTTGAGGAGCTTCCATGTCCACCCCTGCTCAAATCGCCGCCAATCAACGCAACGCGCAGCTCTCCACAGGACCCGCCTCCGAAGACGGCAAATCCAGGTCCAGCCTGAACGCCGTCAAAACGGGTCTCACCGGACGCACCGTTCTGCTCCCCGATGACGATGTCGCGCTCTATCAGACCCACGTCTCCGGGTTCACGGAGCGCTATCAGCCGGTCGGCCCGGAGGAAAGCCACCTGGTGCAATCTCTCGCCGACACCCAATGGCGTCTCGAGCGCATTCCCGCCCTCGAGCTGGGCATCTACGCCATGGGTCGTCTCGAATTTGCCGAACTCTTCCCTCAGGAAGACCCCGCCGTGCGCTGCGGACTCATCGAAGCCAAAATTTACCTGGCCTATGGGCGTCAGCTCAACAACCTGAGCATCCAGGAATCCCGCCTCCGCCGCCAGTTTGAAAAGGATGCAGCCGTCCTGCGCGAACTGCAGGGCCAGAGGAAACGTCAAGCTCAGGCTGCTCTCGACAGCGCAGCGCGCGAGTACATCGTCGCTGTTCACGAAGGCCGCCACGACGAGTTCGATCCCGCCCAACTTGGCTTCGAATTTTCAATCGACCAGATTGAGATCCGGGCCATGGACCTCCAACCCAATTTGTTCGCCGAATACGAGCGAAACCTGGCTAAAAAAAGAAAGGTGGCCTAGCGTCTCGCAAACGAAGACGGTTCGGAATTAATGAGAGGTTTGGTCGGGGCGGTGTGATTTGAACACACGACCCCCTGCGCCCAAGGCAGGTGCGCTACCAGGCTGCGCTACGCCCCGACATTCAATACTCTCCTGATTCTAAAACATTGTCGAAAGTGTCCCGAGTGCAACCTGTTCTCGATGCCCCTGTGGCGTTCCCTCAGGATATGCGACATTGGTCTGGAATCTACCGAACATGAAAATCTCAACGATTGTCATATTTGTTGCTGGGGCTGGGCTCGCGCTCGCTCAGGCGAATCGTGATTCGACCATCGTCAAAAATCCATTGGCAGACCGCTCAGACGCGGTCGAAGCAGGACAGAAACGTTTTCGAGAAGCATGCGCCGGCTGTCATGGCGCGACTGCAGAAGGCGGTAGGGGCCCAAATCTTGCCGAAAATGACGACCTGCGCCGCATGAGCGACCATCAGCTCTTCAACACCATACGGAACGGAATTCGGGGAAGTGACATGCCGGCATTCCCGTTACCCGATACGCTGACATGGGAGATTGTGTCTTTCGTTCGAAGTCTCAGCACTCCAGCCTTTCTTAGTAATGTGAGCGGGAATGTCGATGCGGGCCGGGCACTTTTCACAGGAAAGGGAAACTGCGAGCGCTGTCACATGATTCGCGGTGTCGGCGGATTCCTCGGTCCTGACTTAACGGACGTAGCCTCCCTGCTTACGACCCAGCAACTTCGGCAGAGCATTCTCGAACCGAATAGCCGTATGCCGGAGCGCTTCATTGGTGTTATCGCAGTCGATAAAGGCGGCCATCGCATCCAGGGTGTGGCTAAGAACAACTCCAACTATTCCATTCAGATTCTCGATGAGGCCGGCAAACTTCATCTGCTTAATAAGTCAGACCTTCAACAATTAGATTTTCAGAGTAAGTCGCTCATGCCCGACACTTACAAGCAGAGCCTCAGCTCACAAGAGATTCAGGACCTCGTCGCGTTTCTCAGTCGTCAGGCGCTCCGTCCCGACGCGCACCTGGGCAGAGAACGGCCTTCGCCGGAGGAGCGTTAATTGCGTCTCTTCATTTGCCTTGTTGTCCTCGCACTCTGTTCACCTGCGCAGGTCCAATACAAGGACCTGCTTCAAAGCCCATCTGAAAACTGGCTGACTTATCACGGCGATTACCGCGCTTTGCGCTATAGTCCGCTCGCTCAGATCACCGTCGACAATGTAGCCAATCTCGTACCGAAATGGACCTATAATGTGGCGGGCGCACGCCGGCTCGAAACGAGTCCCATCGTTTTCGATGGCGTCATGTATATCACGAACAGCAATGAAGTCGACGCAGTCGATGCTCGCACCGGCCGCAATATATGGGTCTATCGCGACGTTTACGCTTCTAAACAAAGCGTAAACCGCGGCGTTGCCATTCTCGGTGACAGCATCTATTTCGTTACGGCTGATTGCTATCTGGTTGCGTTGCATCGCACCAGCGGAGCAATTCTTTTCCATCAGAAATTTGCGGATGTTAGTAGAGGCTACTACGCCAGCCTCGCACCTCTTGCGCTGAAAGATCGCATTATCATCGGCGTCTCCGGTGGCGATTCAGGGATGCGCGGCTTCATCGCTGCTTTGTCTGCTTCGACTGGTGAAGAGTTGTGGCGCTTCTACACGGTTCCAGCTAAAGGCGAGCCTGGCGCTGAAACCTGGGGCGAGTTCGATACTGAATGGGGCGGCGGTGCCACCTGGATGACCGGCGCCTACGATCCCGATCTCAACCTTCTGTATTGGAGCACCGGCAACCCTTGGCCCGACTACTACGGGGGCGGACGCCGCGGTGCAAACCTCTACACGGATGCGATCGTGGCTGTGGATGCGAACACAGGAAAGTTGAAGTGGTACTTCCAGTTCACTCCGCACGATACGCACGACTGGGACGCGCAATCCATACCCGTCCTTGCCGACATGCCGATCGAAGGCAAGCAGCGGAAGCTCCTTCTTCATCCCAACCGCAACGGATTCTTTTACCTTCTGGATCGCGTGACAGGCGAGTTCATCAGCGCTAAACCTTTCGTCGAGAAACTCGATTGGGCGACCGGCATTGATGCAAAGGGCCATCCGATCGAAGTGCCCAACATGGATCCCACGCCGGCTGGGCGGCGCGTTTGCCCGTCTACCCGAGGAGCATCGAACTGGATGTCTCCTACCTTCAGCCCCCAAACGAGGTTGCTTTACGTCCCTACGCTGGAACAATGCGACAGCTACGTCGGTGTGCAATATAACCCGGAGCCCATGCGCGATCTTCGTGGTGGCGGTGGCGAAACCATCCCGAACGAGCCCGGCCGGTTCTATCTGCGTGCGCTCGATCCTTCAACCGGTGAAAAACGCTGGGACTATCCCATGACGGGTCCTGCAACCATGTGGGCCGGGAGCCTCTCGACTGCCGGCTGCCTCGTTTTCTTTGGAGATGACGACGGACATCTGGTTGCGGTTGACGCCAAAGATGGCAAAGATCTCTGGCGCTACAGCATGGGGCAACTGCTCACTGCATCTCCCGTCACGTTCTCAGTTGACGGAAAGCAGTACGTCTCAATGGCCTCGGCAACGGACGTATTCACATTCGGACTCTTCGAGCCGGCCGCTGCGATCAAAGTAGTCCCGAAATGAGAATGCGAGCCCTATCTATATCCGGCTGCGGTAGCGGATCATCATCGGGACGCGGATAGAGGGCTCATGCATGAACCTCTTGTCGTACATGCGCCACTTGCCGAGGAAGAAGCCGTGATCTGAAGAGTGCAGGATCACTGTTGCATCGAGTTGTCCCGGCTCTGTCAACCACTCGAACACGCGTCATCAAAGGTGTCGGGTTTCGGAGTGGCTACTCCGTTATATAGATCGAGATGCCTTCGCGCCTTAATTGCTTATCTATGTCTTCACGTTCAACTTGCGGACTTGATCGGCAATGTACTCTGATGTGCGCCAGCCCAGGGCTGAAATAGTCAATGTGGGGTTCTTATCAGCGTTGCTTACAAAAGGCGCGGCGTCCGTCACAAAAAGATTCTTAACGTCCCATGCCTGGCAGTGTTGATTCAGCACTGATTTCTTAGGATCATTCCCCATTCTGGTCGCGCCCACCTCATGCTTCACCTCACCGCCGTGTTCGATACCCCAATTCTTCTCGGGTCCGGAATGCTGCGTCACTACTCCGCCCGCGGCCTGAATCAATTCCTGAAAGGTCTCCTGCATATGCCTGGCCTGCAGGATTTCGTCTGGGCTCCACTTGAAGTGGAAGCGCAGTACCGGAATGCCCCACTGGTCCACTACATTTGGATCCAGTTCGCAATAGCTGTTCTCATTGGGGATCATTTCTCCCCGGCCGGCGAAATGAATCTCGCAACCGTAAAGCTTACGGAGCTTTTGTTTCAACTCGACGCCATACCCGCCACCGAGCCATCGCTCCGCGTAACCGCCCATTGCGCCGACGCCGGGCTGACGCCGGCCACCGCCTATCTCAATGTGGTATCCCCGGGCGAAAGACATCTTGCCGGCTTTCTGCTGCTTGTACAGCCACCATGGCATGTAAAGATGCATGCCGCCGACGCCATCCTCGTTATGGGGCGGAAGGTCCTGCAGAATGGGGAGAAATCCGCTCACCGAAGAGCCGACGGTATCCATAACGTAGCGGCCCACCAAGCCTGAAGAGTTGGCGATGCCGTTCGGGAACAGGCTGCTCTTCGAGTTCAGCATGATGCGAGCAGTTTCACAGCAGCTTGCAGCCAACACGACGATTTTTGCCCGGACCTCTACGTCGGCACGGGTTTTCTTGTCGACGTACGAAACGCCGCGCGCGAGCCCGTCGGGACCCATCACAACCTCGCGCACCATCGCGTTGGTTCGCAACTCGATATTTCCAGTCTTCATCGCGGGAAAAATGTGAACTCCGGGTGAGTTGAAGTTTGCATTCACCCCGCATGACCGTCCACACTCTGCACAATAATGACAAGCTGCACGGCCGTTGAGAGGTCGCGTCAAAATGGCCAGGCGTGAAGGGATGCAGGGAATATCTAATTTGTCGCTCGCGGCCTTGATGATCTTTTCGTATCCGCGCGGGGCTGGCGCAGGCAGGAATTTGCCGTCGGGAGCGTTCTCAATTCCTTCATCGGATCCGAACACTCCGATCAGCTCCTCCGCTTTGTCATAATAGGGCGCTAACTCCTCGTAAGTTATCGGCCAGTCGGCGCCCTTTCCGTCACGGCTATAGGGTTTGAAATCGTACGGGCCCATGCGGAGCGAGATCCGGCCGTAGTGATTGGTTCGACCGCCGAGCATGCGCGCCCGCCACCACATCCACTCTGAACCCGGCGCGTTGGTGTAAGGTTCTCCGGGTACTTCCCAGCCGCCGAGTAGCGTTGCGTCGAAGTATCCCAAAGGCATCTGGCGAGTCGCGGCCCCGCGGTGGGGGGCCTGGTATGGCCACTCAAACATCTTGGATTGCTTGGTGCAATCGAAATAGCCGCCTGCTTCCAGCATGCAGATTTTGGCGCCCGCATTTGCCAGCACTTGTGCGGCAACACCGCCGCCAGCGCCAGAACCAACAATCACGACGTCGTATGTTTCGGGAGAGGCGATGACGTGGGCCATACTGATATCAAGTTTCACATGTGCGTGTGGGAGGCGCAATCAGAGGAGAGCGCGACGTAACTGAGAAAACGCATCCGGCCGAACTTGTCGTTTCGCGAGCAGGGAAGTGTCTAGGAGCCTGAGCGATCCTGCGGACGTGATTGAGGCTGGCGAAAATTCCCATGTTTCGCGGCCTTTTCGATTTCAGAGTTCATTTCGCCCCCGATGAGGATGGATCCGTTAGTGAAGTAGAGCCACAACAGAAGCATCGCCACTCCATTCAGGTGACCATAAGTGCGCGCATAATTGTTCACGTGGTCGAAATAGATGCGAGCGGCCAACGTGGACCCTACCCACAAGATGAGAGCGCAGAGCGCTCCGGGCGTGCTCCACCGCCATTCGTGATCCCGGAGATTGGGCGCGAAACGATAGAGCACTGCGAAGAACAGCGACAATGTTGCCGTGAGAAGCAGCCATTCCAAGACGCGGACGGCGATGGCGGCATGAACGAGGTGAGTCTTTAGACGCAAACTGTAGAAGATCAGGAACACCGAGATGGAGCAGGTGATCGCCAGACATACCGTCAGCCCGAGGATGGTGGCCGCCAGTTTCCAGGGGGGACGATGCTCTTCGACTTCATAGGCCCTATTCAGCCCGTAGATCATGGCCCAGGTGCCATTAAGCGCCGCCCATAACGCCCCCGCACAAGCGGACACGAGTTGTATGCCCGACAGGGAGCGCTGTCCAAGCTCGTCGAGCATTCTCTGAAGAAGCTGCGAGACTTGCTCCGGAAGCACCTGGTTGGACAAATCCAACAGCGCGTTCTTCACGTGATCGGCGAGATGAGGAATTCGAGCGCTCAACGTGAGTAACACGAGCAGAGACGGGAATATAGCGAGGAAATGATAAAAAGCCATTCGACCGCCTTGACCAAAGACAGCATCGTGCCAAGACTCACGAGCGGTCCGACGGAGCAGGTCTGGCAACGAGAGACCTGCCAGTGTCCAGAGGTTGAGCATGCGGGCTGTACTTATTTCAGGGGAAGCGGACGGAAGCGTTTTAGAGGTGGATGGTGGGCTCTAGTAGACTCGAACTACCGACCTCTTCCGTGTCAAGGAAGCGCTCTAACCAACTGAGCTAAGAGCCCTTAGGGTTAACCTCTACGTTACCATGACGAACATGCCCGCCGCCCTCGTCACTGGTGCTTCAACAGGCCTCGGCCGTGAGTTTGCGCTGATCTGCGCAAGGGACGGTTACGATGTCGTCCTGGTTGCCCGGTCCGAATCCCAACTCCAAGCTCTTGGTGCTGAAATTGAGGCGAATCTCAGGTGCAAAGTTCTGGTGATTGCCCAGGATCTAACCGCGCAAGATGCAGGCCGAACTGTATTCGAGACGGTAGCTCGGTCTGGTTTCTCTGTTGAGGTCTTGATTAACAATGCCGGTTTTGGCCTGGTGGGACGGTTTTGGGAACTCGATGCGGCGCGGCAGATGCAGATGGTGCAACTGAATATAGCAGCCCTAACCGAGCTGACACGCCTGTTTCTCCCGGAACTGATAGCGCAACGTAAAGGCAGAATCTTGAACGTAGCGTCCACCGCGGCGTTTCAGCCTGGTCCGTTGATGGCGATATATTATGCCTCGAAAGCATACGTGGTCTCCTTTTCAGAGGCTGTCCACAATGAGGCCCGAGACTTCGGAGTGACTGTCACTTGTGTTTGCCCAGGGCCCACAAAGACGGAGTTTGCCGAGCGGGCCGGAATGAGCAGTAGCCGACTATTCAAGAGTGGAATGGCCATGACCGCCAAAGAGGTGGCCGAAAAGGGCTACTTAGCAATGAAAGCGGGAAAGCCGCTGATGATCACTGGCCGCATGAACGCAGCAATGGCATTTCTGACGCGTTTCGCGCCGCTGCAGTTCACAGCGTCCATGGCTCGGAGATTCCAGGAGAGCGCTTAAGGCGCCATTGCTTATGGCTCAGTGATCACATCCGAAGGCGGCGTTACGTTTCGGTTCTTCATCCACTGCAAGCTGATGTTCCGGTTGGCCTGGGTTTTCGGGATCTTGCTGATATCGGGAATGAAGATCTGCAGTCCGGCCTCCGGCGTGATGTGTGTTTGCCCGTTTACCAGTTGCTCCTGGTAATGAGCCACGTCGAAGTTCAGCCAGTCAGCTTGCGATGTATCTACCAGCAGCAGGTCGGTATTGTGCATGGTCAGTTTCCCGAAGTTCACGGTTCCGCCGCGCAGGCGCATGAAATTCCGCCATTGCTGAATGTGATAGGCGTCCGTGCGAGGCGTGCCGTAATATTCCATCAGGTCGCCGTTCTTCCAGATACGAACGTCCGTCAACTTGCCTTCCGTCCGTGGTGGAGGAAGCATCCCATTCAGATCCAGGTCGATGTTGTCGCCGCTGACAGTTACGCCGGAGCTATTCTTCGGGTCGAAAAGATCGGCAGTTTGTACGTGGAGGGCTTTCAATAGACCTTTCATCGGCACCTTCAACAGGCTGATCTTCTGAAGGTGCATGCGTACGGATTTACCATTCGGGGAGGCGCTCACGTCAGCCAGAATCTGCACGGGTAATGGCAACACCTTGTGTAGCGTTCCGGTTATCCTTAACTGCCGCCCAACGGGGCTAAGTTTCACGTTTTTGAGACTCGAGCCCTTTAATGCTCCCGAGTTGACGAGAGACTCCATATCCGAAAGAGCCATTCCCAGCAATCCTTCCTGGACTTCCAGGCGGAAGGAGTCGGGTTCGTCGAATGAAGGGTTCACATTCTGCTTAGTCGGATACATGCGTGCTTGGAGCCACTTCACTTTCAGTTTCGCGGCGGCGCTGGTTTGAAAAATTACGTCGTGCACGGCCAAATCGGTGTAGCCGTTACCAGCATTGCCAGGACCAGTGGGCGCAAGGGTTTGTTCAGCAATGTTTTGCGACGGCGGAGCAGCAGGCTGGGCAGTTGTCGATACAGTGCGTTGTTGCGGCGGCTTGGAGCCGCAGGCCAGCAAGAGAAGAGAGAAGGAAGCCAGGGCTCGACGCATGACTTCTGTTAGGTGCGAGAATCCGGCCCCTCGTTGCTGGTCCGTTGGAAAATAGGACAAGTGCCGCCCATACTGAACGCGAATGGCCTGGCCAAGTCGTTTGGCTCAGCCCCGCTGTTTCAAAATATCTCGTTGAATCTTTCCGAAGGCGATCGTCTGGGGCTAATCGGCCCGAACGGTTCCGGCAAATCGACCCTGTTGCAGATCCTTGCGGGGCGGCTTGATCCCGATGAGGGCACGGTCGCCGTTCGCAAGAACATGAGGATCGCCTACGTCGCCCAGCAATCCGAGTTTCGGGAACCGGTGAGCGTTCGGTCAGTCATTCGCGAAGCACTCGAGCGCTCCGGCGTTCCCGAGGGCGAACGGGATGCCCTGGAAGGCGAAACACTGGGGCGTGCCGGCTTCAATGATTTCAACGTGAGTGCGGCCACTCTGTCTGGCGGGTGGAGCAAGCGCCTGGCAATTGCCGAAGCGCTGGTTCGCGATCCAGATTTGCTATTTCTTGATGAACCCACGAACCACCTGGATCTTGCCGGAATCGAGTGGCTGGAGCAACTGCTCGTAGCGGCGTCTTTTGCTTCTGTCGTGATCAGCCACGACCGTTACTTTCTCGACAACGTGGCAACCGAGGTGGCCGAACTGAACACGATGTACCCCGACGGCCTGTATCGGGTCCGGGGAAGTTATGCTGCATTCCTCGAGAAGAAAAGCGAGTTCATGGCGGCGCAGTCAAGACACCAGGAAGCGCTTGAAAACCGCGTCCGCACAGAGATCGAGTGGCTGCGACGAGGGCCGAAGGCACGCGCAACGAAGGCGAAGGCGCGCATCAGTAAAGCTCAGGAATTGATTGGGGAACTTGCGAACCTGAACGAGCGAAACCGGCGGGCGAGTGCCGATATTGACTTCCTGGCTAGCGAGCGGAAAACCAAGCGCCTGATCGAACTCGAGAACGTAAGCTATGGGTTCGACAACCGTAATCTCTTTCGCGACTTGAATTTCACCATTACGGCCGGAACCCGCGTAGGTCTGGTGGGCCCTAACGGGAGCGGCAAGAGTACGCTGCTTCGTCTGATTCGCGGCGAAATTCGGCCGGACGCAGGCGAAATTTACCGGGCTGAGAACCTCCGGGTGGTCTACTTTGACCAGAACCGTCCGTTAGATCCGGATCTCACACTGCGGCGGGCTCTTGCTCCCGACAGCGACTCCGTCATATACGGGGAACGCACGATCCACGTCGCTTCGTGGGCCGCCCGGTTTCTGTTTGCAAACGAGCAGTTGGACCAGCCAGTCAGCCGCCTTTCCGGGGGAGAACGCGCAAGAGTTCTGATTGCCCGTCTGATGCTTGAACCCGCTGACATTCTTCTGCTGGATGAACCAACAAATGATCTCGACATTCCGACACTCGAAATACTAGAAGAAAGCCTGCTCGAGTTTCGTGGTGCGCTCGTTTTGGTGACGCACGACCGGTACATGCTGGATCGAGTTTCGACGACGGTCCTCGGATTTGACGGGAAGGGCGGAGCCGGAGCGTTCGCGGATTACAGCCAGTGGGAAGCTTGGCAATCGGAGCGCTCGGCCGCAAAGACCGCTTCGAAGCCGCAGGCACCCGCACCTACTGCACCGGTTCCGGCAGTCCGAAAGAAGCTGTCATATATGGATAGCCGCGACTTCGACACGATCGAAAACCGCATCACCGAAGCGGAAGCAACTCTGGCTCAATGTCGAGGATTATTGGAAGATCTCGCGGTGCTGCGCGATGGGGAACGGCTCCAGAGTGCTTATCGTGAAATCGAAGAAGCGCAGGGGCAGGTAGATGCGCTGTATGCACGCTGGGCGGAACTCGAAGAGAAGATCAGCTAGCGAGCGTGGGAATGCTAAGCTAAACCGCGTGCGCCGTCTGCTCCAAGCATTACAAGACGAACACTCAGACGTCACACTCGATGTCGCCGCTCTCGAGATCGCAAGCATCGAATTTCCGAAGCTCGATTTTAACGGGTGCGTAATCCGGCTGGATGCGCTTGCCGAACAGGTGGGCTCGCGCCTTTCGTCCGGCGCGGCCTTGCTGGATTTCGTTCAAGCGACGAACGAGTTGCTTTTCGAGGTTCTTCAGTTCCGGGGGAACGAAGAGCAATACTATGATCCGCGTAATAGCTGCCTCAACTCCGTACTGACAAGGCGGCTCGGAATTCCCATCACCTTGTCAGTGTTGTATATGGAGATTGGCCGGCGTCTGTCGCGGAACGTTTACGGGGTCGGCCTTCCCGGGCACTTCATCGTCGGCTGCGAAGACAATGCATCCCGCTATTGGGTCGATCCGTTTCATTCGGGCCGGATCCTGGCGTTTGCAGATTGCTGTGCGCTGGCGAAGCAGGTGGCGGATGTTGATCTGCGTGCAAACCCCGCATTGCTCGCGCCGCTTACGAAACGGCAAATCCTGGTGCGCATGCTGAGCAACTTGAAGGCGATTTACCTGCGTGGAGAATCGTTCAACAAAGCGCGCCAGGTGCTTGATCTTCTGATACACGCGACTCCTGAATATGCAGAAGAGTACCGGCATCGGGGAATCGTACACTTGCGGCAGTTGAACCATCGAGCCGCAAAGCAGGACCTGGAAACTTATCTGCGCTTAGAGCCCAATGCTCCGGAACGTGAGCAGGTTGAAAAGCAACTGCTCCTGATTGCTCGCTGGAAAGCGGGGATGAACTGACTCGGTCAGCTTGCCTTTTCAAGTTCGTGAAGCCGGGCGGCAATGATCCGAAGATCCTTGAGGAACAAGTCGTACTCCTGCTCCGCCCGGTCCTCGGCTCGCAAGATAGCTGAGGGGTGAATCGTAGCCACCAGTTCTTTTGCCCAGCGATGGGGAAAGAACTTCCCGCGCTCGGCGGTGATGCGGAAATCGCGCCCCATGAGCGATTGCGCTGCGGTTGCGCCGAGACAGACCACCAATTCCGGCTCTATCGACGCTAACTCCGCCTCCAGCCAGGGGCGGCAGGCAGAGATTTCGATTCCGCTTGGCTTTGCATGGATGCGCCGCTTGCCGCGCTCAATCCATTTGAAGTGTTTCACGGCATTGGTGACGTAGATCTTTTCCCGGTCGAGGCCCGTTTCGTGCATGGCTTTACTGAGCAGGCGTCCTGCGGGCCCGATGAACGGTTGACCTTTCAGATCTTCTTCATCGCCTGGCTGCTCCCCGATCATCACAACTTTTGCGTCACGCGGGCCTTCGCCGAAAACGACCTGCGTTGCCCGTTCAAACAAATCGCACCCACGGCATCCGGGCGCGGCAGCTCGCAACTCGCTTAGATCACGGGTCGCCGGGATGAACGGCAGCGCCGACAATTTCTGACTATTTGCCATTTGCATCACTCTCGAATCCGCTTGAGCCACCAGATCAGGGATGATCTGGGTCTCAGGCAGTGTAGCCCAATGCCGCACAGGCATTTCGGCCTTCATCGCTTTCATCTTGACGCGCGCGGGATTGAAGATTGATCGGTAATAATCGCGCCATAGATCTTCCAGGGTATCTGTATCCGGAGCCTCCGACCTCGGCACACCCGGACCGAAAGTCAAGGTCTCGAGATCCCAATGGGCACTTCGATCCGGCGTCAGGATTGACCATCGCATGCTGCCAAACCGACGAGAAAACCACGGCGCGATCGCCTCGACGATGTAATGGTCCGGTCTATGCCAGGCAACGAAAACCTCCGGATTCGAGTCCGGCACGCGGCGGAAGCGCACAAAAGCTTTCATCTTGTGCAGGTCGCGATTCACCGCTTTTTCCATCAGACATAGTTCCCGAACGTCCTCGTCAATGTCGATCTTCAGCAGGTCGCGCTCGCCGTTCGCGATCCGATAGAGCACCCGGTACAAAAGGTCCCAGCGTTGCTGGTCCCGATGCAGGGCAACGGTTTGGGCGAGTTCAACGAATTCTTTGGGGACGGTGAAGCTCGCCTGTTCGGCAGCATCGCGAACCGTATCACCGAAAAGCTGGGAATTCCAGGTAACTTGATTCGGATGAATGCGGTTGCTGAAGAGTCGCTTGGCCGCCAGCCGCCAGCTCGCGAAATCCGTCACACAGACGCTGCTCATAGCTCGCCAGTCCTCGCTCCATCAGCAGCCTGGAACAGTGCCAATTGCCGATCTTTGGGAGCCAAGCTAGCGGGCAATTTGACAGAATCGATCTGCTGTGCGGCTATGTTCGAGTCAGCGGTAACGATAAAGAATTGAGACTTCTTGACCGAAATTCTAAGCTTTGCGAGATCGGCCAGAGTCAAAGCCCGGTAGCGCCGGATTTTAATGATGCGAGCGACGTTCCGGACACCGAACCCAGGTACTCGCAGAAGCGCAGCCTTTCCCGCTTTGTTCACGTTTACAGGGAAGAACTCGCGGTGCCGCAACGCCCAGGCAAGCTTGGGATCTTTGTCGAGCGGCAGATTGCCTTCCTGCTCTGTTGTTAGCTCGTCGGCGGAAAAGCCGTAAAAGCGCATCAGCCAGTCCGCCTGGTACAGCCGATGCTCGCGGACCAGCGGAATCCTGGTGAATGGCAAGCCCGGGTCGGCATGCGGGATAGGGCTGAAAGCCGAATAATATGCCCGGCGCAAGCCGTAGGTTTTGTATAGAGTCGCTGATTTCTGCAACAAGTCAGAATCGGGGGCATCCGTAGCTCCAACAATGAACTGTGTGCTCTGGCCTGCGGGTGCAAAACGGGGCATTCGTCCAGACCTGGTCGTTTTATCTTTTGCGTTGAGGATACCGTTTGCAATCTGCTGCATCGATCGCTCGATTTCGCCGTGAGTCTTGGCCGGTGCAAGCTGCGCCAGATCGCTATCGCGGGCTAATTCGATGTTGGCGCTGAGCCGGTCTGCCCACCCTCCCGCTTCCAGCATCAACTCTTCTGAGGCACCGGGCACAGCTTTGAGGTGTATGTACCCGCCGAATTTGTGCTCCGCTCTAAGGAGCTTGGCGACCTGCACCAGTTGCTCCATTGTGTAATCAGGGCTCTGAATGATTCCGGAACTTAGAAACAGGCCCTCGATATAGTTGCGCTTATAGAATTCGAGAGTCAAAAACGCGACTTCTTCGGGAGTGAAGCGCGCCCGCTCGACATCGCTCGAGATGCGGTTTACACAATAAGTGCAGTCGTAAATACAATAATTCGTAAGCAGCAGTTTAAGAAGTGAGACACAGCGGCCGTCGGGCGTGTAGCTGTGGCAGATTCCCATGCCATCAGTATTCCCGAGACCGCCCTCGACACGAGCACGCCTGGATCCGCTACTTGCGCAGGACGCGTCGTACTTGGCGGCATCCGCCAGAATGCGTAATTTGCTCTGAATTTCCAACTGCGTCTATTAGATGAAGCAGTTGCCTGTATGCGCTACTGTTTACTTCAGCCCCGGACGATCTCGCGTTCCGCGGTTCCTCCGCTTGAGACTTCTTCGAAGTCGCCGTCCGGAACGTCTGCGTGAATGTGAAAATCGCCAAAATCTCCCGCAGCGTCGAAAGGAGCCTCGAAGGGTTGTGAAACGACCTTGAGGTTGTCGAACAGGCTTGGGACCAGGTTTTCACTCACGCAAACGTGGACTAACTCCAAGGTATTCCGAATTCGGCAGTAGGTCACTTCCGACAAGTCCAGCTTGCCGACGGTTGGCGCAACTTTGGTGAGTACCTCGCGATCGTTCGCAAAATGAATGGGTGTACGAATGGCGGCCGGGGTCGAAGCAGTCAGCGAGTTAATGTACGTCGGATTCCAATCGACATCCCGCAACAAGCGGTCGTGAATGACATCTGCCATCCCGAGCCCGACAGCGCTGTGATAGGTGAGTTCACTCAAGCCTCGTACGTAGATTCGGTTGACAACCGGCGTATCAGGAAACGGATTGTAGTGGCAGTTGATGCCGCGGTTGATGACCTTCGTGTCCATACCCGCACCGCTGATGTTCTTTCCGATCTCATCAATGATGAGGATGTCTATCTCGGGCGCGGGCAGCTTGGCCATCCAGGATTTGACCTCGGCCAGAAGCTTTTCTTCGCGACGCACCAGGGCTTCGCCGCCTTGCAACCCGGAAACTGCAACCAGTCCAGCAGTTTCGTGGTGAGCGCCTTCCTGGATGGCCAGGCCGCCCAATATCTTTCCAGTCGCGAAAACTTTTGATCCGGCGCTTCGGATGACTCGCTCCAGCCCGAGACGATAGGCAAACGTATGATACTGCCTCGCTCCGGCAAACTTTCCAAGACCGATGGCCATCATTTTGAACAGACCGCTCTCGAGTGCGCCGGAGAAGTCAGTATGCCACTTGATGCGGCCGATCAGAAAGACAGCGTCTGATTCGTATGCGTTCTTGTCGATAAAAGTCTCGATACCTTCATCGGTCCGGCCAAGAGGAACCACGTCGAGAGAGCTGATGACCGGCACTCCCATAGTGGCTTCGTGAATGCCGTAGTGCGCCAGAACATCAGCCTGCCCTTCCGCGGTAGCAGCACCGTGGCTGCCCATAGCTGGAAATAAGAACGGGACGGCGCCCCGTTCTTTCCAGAAATCAACCACGGACTTTACGATGGTCGCGATATTCGATATGCCACGGCTACCCACGCCAATGGCGATGCGCGAACCTTTCGGAACACGGGAAACAAAGTCCGCTTGCGATAACTCCTGCCGGATGTGTTCCGGTATGTTCGGGATAGCTCGATTCGGAAAGTGTTGTTCTGCGAGAACGAACCGCGGCAGATTCATTCTTACAGCTTACTCTCGCTGTTTGCCGGTTCCGTCTTCGGAAGCTTGTCCGGCGTCACGCCAGCTTTGCTCGAGCATAATCGTGTATTCGCCCGAAGCGTAAAGGTCGAAAACGAAATCGTTGGGGCCGGGGTGTTCAAATGTCACATCCCTCAGCCGGCCCTCGTACCAGGTATCCAGATTCCGGTGATACTTCTTCAGGAACTCTGGTGTAAAGCTCTCAAAGGCAGGAACTTCTGCGAATACGGAATGCAAGCCGATTGAGCGTCGAAACAGGGCGCAGAAGTCGAGAACGCCCCAACCCTCGAGCTTGGTGCGGACATGAGCAGGAATGTAGTTCACGAGGAAGACCGCAAACGTTTCAACGCGAATGGAACGACCTTCGAATTGACCAGATAATGTTATGGTTTCGAGACACTGTTCCATCCACCGGGTAAGATCCTTCCCAATGTAGAAAAGCATTTTCAGCTCGGCAAACCTGCCGCGAGTCAGCCGGCGGTTTAAGTCTTCATCGGTACCTTCCGGGCGGGGTAAAAAGCCCTGTAAAGCGAGGCTTGCTCGCGAGCTTTCCATCAGCACCGAACTGTCTTCGGGTCCCGAAAAAGGATGGAGAATAAGCGGTGGGAGCCGAAACGCGTTGGCCTTGTGAGTATCTGGAAGAGCGGCTATAGCTGGCAAGTGAATGTCACCCTCACCCGTGTTTGTCAAAGAAAACGGATTGAACTGCACAAAGTACGTATCGGCGGATATGTTGGATTCCGGTTGGTTATTTTGGCTCCATGGTTTACCGTAAGCCGTACGTCGTAAGCCTTCTCCAACAGCTCATTCGCGGCCGTTTGTCATTTTGTTTGCGGGCGGACCCGGTATATCGGCCGGTCTATTTAACTCTAACTGAATCACTGAATTGAGCGAGTTCCAGGGGAGATTGCCCCCCACCATTCGGCCGTTGATGAAAGACGTCGGCGTTTGCTCTACACCGACAGCTTCGGCAGCCGCAACACTCTGCGTTACCTTGCCAGCATCCACATGCATGTCGAAGCACGCTGTCAGTTTGCCGCTATCAAGTTTTTGTTCCGCGGCGAAGGCCAGCATCTTTTCTCGTAGATTCGTTCCATTGGCAACCACCTCGCCCTGATGTTCAAAGATCCAGTCATGGAAAGTCCAGAACACGGATGGCTTCTGATCCGTCATGCAGTGCGCCCATTCGGCAGCAGCACGGGCCCAAGGATGAATCGCATCTAAAGGGAAATCTTTGAAAACGACCCGAACGTCCTTAGGGTATTGCTTCGGGATGTTGTCCCGTATGGTTTTTGCAAACCCCCGGCAATAGGGGCACTGGAAATCGCTGAAGACGACGATGGTTACTTTCGCGTCTTCAGGGCCAAATGAAGGTCCGTCCTGGGGCAGGTGTTCAAGCGTATCGAGGAAGGGGTTCTGGCCGAGCTGCCACAACGAGCCTGTAAGAAAGTGCTCACCATCGGCCGTGACATAGTACAATTTGTCGCCGCCATTCCGGCCGTTCAGGCTAATGTGGACCAGCACACGGGAATAGCCGGGGAAGGCGCTGGGAGCGGCATCGTCGATTTTGAATTTGACCCCTGCGGTGTACCCCTCGGTGTAGCGTAAGTAGTTCTCGAGCTTCGATTTGTCGAGTTTCGGGACGCCGGCGTCGGCCGCAGTCAGGGTCGCCGCGCCACACGCTGCGGCAATCGTCAATAACGCCCAGGGTTGCACGGCCATCTGAGATCAGTTTACTAGGATTCTGTGCGCCTAACCGCCCCATATACTTAGAGTTGTCTCTGTTACGCCGTTATCTGCCGACGGTCACGCTGGCCATCGCGGTGGTAGCCCTCTACCTTTTCAATCTGAACGGCGTCGGTGTTCTTGGTCCCGATGAACCCCGGTACGCTGCGATTGGCCGGGCTATGGCCAAGACAGGTGATTTCGTCACACCGCAGTTGTGGGGATCCTCCTGGTTCGAGAAACCGCCATTCCTGTACTGGATGACTGCGCTTGGAACTGGTGCGGGCCTAGGGCCTGATTTGTGCGGCAGATTGCCGGTCGCAACTCTAAGCCTGGTGTTCCTGGCGTTGTTTTTTGTTGCGCTTCATCGCGAGTTTGGTGCGGAATCTGCCGGGCTTGCGACGTTTTGCCTGGCGACTTCGGCCGGATGGCTCGCATTCAGCAGTATCTGTCTTACCGATCTGCCATTAGCGGTGTTCTTTTCAGGCGCCGTAGTGCTGTGCCTCCCACTCGTTCGGGACATCCCGGAACGAGGCCACCTGTCCAGGCGATTCTTTCTGATCGGCGCCTGCCTTGGCGCCGCTACGCTCGCCAAAGGGCTGGTGCCAATCGTTTTGTCTGTCCCTGCTTTGTGGTTCCTGCGCCGTTTCTGGCGATCCTGGTGGATGGCGCTTGCCGGCTGCCTGCTGGTTGCCGCGCCCTGGTACATTGCCGTCTACCGGGCCAATGGCTACCCATTTATCCAGGATTTCTTTCTCAAACAGCAACTGGAGCGGCTGTATTCGGCATCGTTGCAACACGTTCAGCCGGTTTACTACTATCTGCCGGTTCTCCTAGGCGCGCTGTTCCCGTGGACACCGCTGTTGCTGCTGCTCGCGATTCGCCAAGAAAGGTGGGATATCAGGCGTCGCTTCCTGGCGACGCTAGTCGTGTTTGGGCTGGCCTTCTTCAGTGTTTCGCGGAACAAGTTGCCCGGCTATCTACTTCCATTAGTTCCCAGCCTGTTCACGCTTATAGGCGCTGAATTGGAGATGCGGAGGATCACTGATCTCCCGCGACCGTTTTTAATCTCGTGCGCATTGTTAATTGCCTGTATACCGTTCGCAGGACGTTTGCTCCCGGAGTCACTCAGCGCGGGCAAATTCATGTTGGCCGGCTACGGGCACGTCTCCCCGACGGAGTTGTTCTATATTGTTTTGCCCATCGCCATTTTGCTGGTTGCGCGCAGACAGTGGAAGGCTCCGCTGCTGGTTCTGAGCGTGGTTGCTGGAGCCTTCTATGTCAAGCAGGTTGCTTACCCTGCTCTTGATCAGCAAGTCTCAGCACGGTCGATGTGGCGGCGGCTCCAAGCGGAGGGCCTATCCGTTTGTGATGGAGGTACGAACCGCGATTGGGCGTTCGGCCTTACTTACTACCGCGGCGAGCCGTATCCTGCGTGCGGGGCAGGGCACTTTGACTACGCCCTGCGTTCCCATTTTCACAACTACGCGGTGCTTGAAAAACTCAGGTAGATCTCTGTGCACAATCATGAAGGCGACTTGCGTCCACCACATATGACCGAACTACGAAAACTCGGAAACAGCGATCTCAACATCACGCCGCTCGGCGTGGGTGCCTGGGCTATGGGCGGCTCCGGCTGGCAATTCGGCTGGGGAGACCAGGACGATGCGGATTCTGCGGCGGCGATCCGTGCAGCGGTCGAGGCCGGTATCAACTGGATCGACACGGCTGCCGTTTATGGTCTTGGCCACTCCGAAGAGGTTGTCGGTGAGGCCTTTAAGGGGTTATCGAAGAAGCCGTACATTTTCACTAAGTGCGAGCGCCGCTGGAACGAAGACCGCAAGATTTTTCCATCGCTCAAGGCGGATTCGGTGCGCCAGGAATGCGAAAACAGTCTTCGCCGACTCAAGGTTGAGCAGATCGACTTGTACCAGATTCACTGGCCTGAGCCTGACGCCGACATTGAAGAAGGATGGACTGAGATGGCTCGGTTAAGAGACGAAGGCAAAGTCCGGTGGATCGGCGTGTCGAACTTCAATGTCCAGCAACTGGAGCGAGCTATGAAAATCGCCCCGGTCACCTCACTGCAGCCGCCATATTCTCTGCTCGTCCGGAAAGTGGAACCCGAGATTCTGCCGTTTTGCAGGCAGCATGGAATCGGAACGATCGTCTACTCTCCGATGCGGGCGGGATTACTTACGGGAAAGATGACAAAGGAGCGTGCTCTAAGTCTCTCGCCGGACGATTGGCGCAGCCGCGACAAAGATTTCCAGGAGCCTCAACTGAGTCGTAATCTGCAGCTCGTCGAGATTCTGCGCGGCATCGGCAATCGCCGCGGTCGATCGCCAGGAGAAGTGGCCCTTGCCTGGGCTCTGCACAATCCTGCCGTGACGGCCGCTATCGTTGGGCTTCGCCGTCCGGACCAGGTCAACGGAACCATTGGAGGGCTGGAATTCCGTCTTACTGCTGACGAAGTCTCTGAAATCGAGTCATTTTTTAATAAGACGACCGACAATAAAGAAGCCGCTATCGCCTGAGTTTCTGTTCACATTAATCCGCAAATAATCTGCCGCAGTGAAGCGAACAGTTAATTGTTCCTCAGTGCGGCAGTGCTGCCTTAATCCTTCGTTCCGCAGAGCTTCAACAGAGTCATACGATTGCAGCGCTCGGCACTTGCGAGACATCAATCGGCAGGCCGCGTGCCATCTTCCAAGACATCGAGATTCAGCAGTAACGCTGCCCGGATCCGAAATTTTGACTCGGAGGAGTGCTGCGATGAGCACCATCAAATCGTTTGTAGACAAGCAGGTTCCCAAAGAAAAGGAACTGGCCGCAAAAGAAAAGATCGAGAAGATCGAGAAACGCGAAAAGAACGAAAAAGCAGAGAAGGACAAAGAAGGCAAAGACCAGAAAGACACTAAGGAGCAGAAAGACTCCAAGGAACAGAAAGAGCACAAGGAGAAGACTGAGAAAGAGCAGAAAGAGCGGAAAGAGAAGCTCGAAAAAGAACACAAAGAAAAAGTCGAGAAGCATGAGAAGCAGGAGAAAGAGCATCCCGATAAGCAGCTTCCGATCGAGAAGCAGGCGCCGGTTGAATCGATGCAGCAGGCCATGACCTTTGATCCCACTTCGATAGCTACGGGGATGACCGATCCGCAATCACCGGCTATCTTCAAACTTATCGAGAAGTTTCCGGACAAGTATTGGTATTTCGACAAGTTCCACCGGGACAAGCTCTACAAAGTCGAGAAGTACGAAATTCCCGAACTTTGGACGCCATTCACAGTCGGAGATATCCCGGATCCGTACGCGCTTGCAGCCCGAGTTGCAGCGCTGGAAGGCACGGTCGGGCAACTTATGCACTTTATTCCGCAGGAGTCTCGGCCTGATCTCAGCACCGGGGCGCTTAAGAACGAGGCGGCCGACCAAGCCTCTAGCGAAGAGAGCGTCGAGGAAGCGGACGAAGCTGACTCGGGCGATAAGGCCTGAAGCGACCGGAGTACGCGAGAAGCGTAGCGTTGCTCACTCGCGTACTCCTCTTCGGAGAAAAGAAATGTGGATGATCGTTAGTTCGTGCAGCGATGTGTCGGCTGAGTGGGCCTACCAGGAATTGAATCGAGAGGGATTAGCGCCGCTTGAGTGGATGCAGGTTGAGGCTTTTGTGAACATCTCGCGTTGGGATCACCGCATCGGTGCAGCCGGCGTAAGCACGAACGTGAGCCTGCCTGGCGGACGCGCAGTTTCGCATTCGGAAATAAAGGGTGTCCTGAACAGGATGAGCGGTCCTCCTTCAAATCAGGTTGAGCTTGCGGTCGCAGCCGACCGGGAGTACTCGCAATCCGAACTTACCGCCTTTTACCTGAGCTGGCTGCACGCTCTCGATTGTCCGGTGATGAATCGACCGACGCCACAAGGGCTATGCGGCCGGTGGGCTCATCAATCGGAGTG
The DNA here is from genome assembly GCA_963771495.1 of uncultured Acidobacteriaceae bacterium. Taxonomy (GTDB): domain Bacteria; phylum Acidobacteriota; class Terriglobia; order Bryobacterales; family Bryobacteraceae; genus Bog-105. Next base: position 685,493 of record CAVYTR010000001.1, read on the forward strand.
GATCACGATGGCTGTCGAGGCCGGTCTGCCAGTGATTCCGTATCGCCAGACAGCGAATGATTCACCCCTCGCAGGCTACAGTTCTCTCGTAAGTCAGAACGATGGAAAAGTAAGTGTCATCGTTATTGGTAGCCGCGTGTTCGGTTATCAGATACCCGGAAACCTGCAACTTGGCTGCACCCGTTTGGCGGAGATCGCCAAACTCGAGGTGATGGGGATCGATTTCGTCCCCTGCGATAGCGGTTTAGCGTTTGCTGGAGCAACGCCCATGCCTGCTCTCGAGATAATTGGCGCCCCGGGAATACAGCATCTTGCTCACTTGCTGAAAGGAGACACCGCATGATTCTGCTCTGTGGAATTGGTTCCGAAACGCCACTAGAATTGTTGCGGGATGAACTCGGCGAACTCGAAGTGCCGTACGTGCTTTTTCATCAGCGGGACTTCGCCGAAGCGGATGCCTGGTTTGAGGTTGATGGTAAAGGCGTCAGGGGAGAGTTGCGGCTTGGCAACGCCCGTTACCGTCTCGAGGATTTCCGCGCCGCCTACAACCGCATGATGGACGACCGAGCGCTCCCTGAACTCAAAGGAGAGCCCGCTGATTCTGTGCGTCGCAACCGCTGCCGCGCATTGCATGAGACGCTGACGCGCTGGCTGGAGATTGCGCCTGGACGCATTGTCAACCGGGCTCTTCCGCAGGGATCGAATTTCTCGAAGCCGTTTCAGGCACAGCTCATACGGCAAGCGGGATTCTTAGTTCCTGAAACGTTGATCACAAACGATCCTGAAGCCGTTAAGGATTTCCATCGGCAGCACGGAACAGTGATTTATAAGTCCATCAGCAGCATACGTTCGATCGTCCAAACGCTTACCGAGGCGGATTACGAACGTCTCGAACGGATTCGTTGGTGTCCCACTCAGTTCCAGGCTTTCGTTCCTGGGACAAACTTGCGCGTTCACACAATCGGCTCAAAGGTTTTTCCTGTTGCGATCTCTTCGGAGGCAACTGACTATCGTTACGCCGCCCGACAGACCGGAGACCCTGCTGAACTGCGCGAAGTGGATCTGAGCGAAGAACTTGCGGAACGCTGCTGCCGCTTATCTAGCTCGCTCGGTCTCGATTTCGCCGGAATCGACCTGAAGGTCACCCCTGATGACCAGGTGTATTGCTTCGAAGTGAATCCGTCGCCCGCTTTCAGCTATTACGAATTATCCACGGGGCAGCCGATTGCGCGAGCTCTCGCGCGCTATCTTGCCTATCGGGAAGATGAGCCGGAAGCGGCAGTCACAACGGAAGCGGAGTTTTCGCGTAACTTAGCAGGTAGTTCGGTTTCACCGCGGTGAGATCCGGAAGCAGAAGGTCCGGCTTATGGGCAGCTAACTCCTCTTCAGAGATCAGTCCGGTTGCGACCGCGACGGAGCCGAAACCGTTCTGCCTCGCGGCTGCGATATCGTTCGGATGATCGCCAATCAGCAAAACGCGGAAAGAACTACAGAGCAATCGCTTACGGGAAGCTGAGCGTGCAGCGGCTTGCGCGAGGTCGGCTCTGGTCAGGCCGTCTCTGGAGAAAGCTCCTAATGGGAAGTGCCGGCGAAGTCCGGCGCACTCCATTTTCTTCCAACCGATCCCAGTGAGATTGCCTGTTACGAGCGCAAGCACTGCTCCCTCTCTTTCAAGTGTGCAGAGCAGGTCGGGAATACCAGGACAGAGCTTCGGCTTCAGATCGGCCGGACAGCGTCTTAGATAAGCCTGCTCGCTCTCATGCATGATCTGAGGCAGCAGCGACGAGATCCGCTTATTGCTGGCGCCGCTTCTGCGCATGGCCAGTCGGATCAGATCCCGGTCCAGCATGCCCGATGTAGGAACCCCGTCGAGTGTCGTCCGAAGGCCTGTGACGTTGAGTATTCCGGTCACTAGCGCCTCTCTGTGATGTGGGCCTGCGCCACGGATAAGGGTTCCGTCGATATCGAACAGAACAAGCCAATTAGATCGCGACCGCAATCGTCAAAGCCTGGGGGCAAGCGCCGTCAAGAGCTTCGAGAAGGTGCCTGAGGTGCGCTTCCCAATCTCGAGCACTTCCGAGTGAGTCAGTTTCTCTGAACTTAGGCCCGCGGCCAGGTTCGTCACACAGGAAATAGCCAGAACCTGCATACCCATCTGATTCGCGACAATTGTCTCGGGGACTGTCGACATACCTACCAGGTCGGCGCCAATCGCACGAAGGAATCGTATCTCCGCCGGCGTCTCGTAACTGGGCCCCAGCAAGCCTGCGTAAATGCCTTCCTGCAGAGTGATTCCGAGCTCTTCTGCTGTTATCCTTGCGAGGGTCCGCAATTCGGCCGGATAGGCCTCGGTCATGTCAGGAAAACGGGGACCATAGCGTGAGTCATGCTTGCCTACCAGAGGATTCGAGCCCTGCAGGTTGATGTGATCGGACACGAGGACTAGTGCCCCCGGTTCGAAATCCGGATTAATGCCACCGGCCGCGTTCGTCAGGACGACACGTTCGACGCCGAGGTCATAGAACAGACGCATGCCTGCAGCGGCCTGCTGCGCGGTATAGCCCTCATAGAGGTGAAAGCGACCCGACATAACGACGACATCGGCAGCTCCACGCCCATTTGCGCCCACTGTGCCGATCACGAGCTCGCCTGCATGGCCGATCGCGGTCGACACCTGAAAATCCGGAATTTCAGCGTAGGGAATTCGTACGCTGTGGATCAGGGAATCCGCAAACCCTCCTAGACCGCTGCCGAGAACGATACCAACTCGTGGCTTAATCGACGTTTGCAGTTGAACAAATCGGGCGGCGTCCTGCACTTTTCTGAGGATAACCAATCGACAATTCCGAACTGGATAATAAGGAAATCTATCGACCCTTTCACCTGGAGTTTTGCGCTTACAATTATCCGAATAGATAGACTTCGCTCAAAACCGGTTCCTCGATATAGCCGACTATGAACCAACCTGGAATGAATTGCTGATCAATTACAGCAAGCGATTATATGCCGGAGGAATCCGTGATCATTAGAGACTCGTTCTCCTGGTCTGTTACTTGCTTATTAAAAAGGCGGCGGCAATGTCCGTCGTGAGAAATCAGTATAGACAAAGGAGAGCTAATATGATTTCAGGTAATTGGGTACTTCATTTTAGTTGGGGCTGTTCTAGTAATTACAGTCCATTGAACTTAACTTTCAACACCAACGGTACGTTTAGCGGAGGCCTCACCGGAAAGTGGGTGCAACAGGATGGGACGCTGTTGTTGAGCTTTGACAGTGGCCCGGCCAGATATGGCGGAACCGTCGACGGAAATGTAGGATCGGGAGCATCGTCTACCTTCGCTGGCCTAAATGGATGCTGGTATCTAACCAAACAGGGCACGGTCGGCGTAGTAGCTGAAGCTGCACAGGCGCCCAGCCAGAAACCGACGCATGATGCTGCAGGCCAAGGGCTCTAACATTTCGAAGCCGTGTCATAAGCATCGGTCGATCAGTTTTGGACATATCTCGACTTAGTAACTGCGACCTAGTTAGTATGGGCGGCATCCGGATTTTGGAAAAGGTCCAGGCGCCGCCTAAATCAAAATTCCTGCAATGCACGCCGACATAAAGTTCGCGAGCGTTCCCACGAACATCGCTTTCAGACCCAGGCGGGCGAGATCGGATTTCCGTGAGGGCGCAAGCGCACCAATGCCGCCAATTTGAATGGCAATTGAGCTTAGATTGGCAAAGCCGCACAGAGCAAATGTGGCGATGACGAACGAGCGAGGCTGCAGGATTGCCTTCACTTTCCCGAGATCCACGAAGGCGACGAATTCATTTAGCACCATACGGGTTCCGAGTAGATTCCCGACCGTTGCACAGTCGTTCCAACTTACTCCAAGCGCCCAAGCTATCGGGGCGAACACGATAGCGAGAATCTGCTGGAGCGAAGCTGGAATCCAGTGGATCTGTACGTGCACCCACCCGAGAATTCCGTTTACCAGTGCGATCAGGGCCAGGAACGCGATCAGCATGCCGGCAATATTTAATGCCAACTGCAAACCATCGCCTGCTCCGCGGGCCGCAGCGTCGATCAAGTTGACCCCCGATTTTTGGATCTCCACCCTTACTGTGCCGGCCGTTTCAGGGTTGCCCGTCTCCGGCACGAACAATTTCGCCAGCATTAACGTAGCGGGGGCGGTCATAATCACCGCAGTCAGTAGATGGGAAATCGAGACGCCCGCGATTGCGACGTAAGCGGCCATCACAGCGCCCGAGACATGCGCCATGCCGCTAACCATCACAGTGAACAACTCCGATTCGGTCAATCCAGCAAGAAACGGGCGAATGGTGACTGGAGCCTCGGTCTGCCCCATGACAATGCTCGCCGCCACACACGTGGACTCCGCACCGCTAGTGCGCATGAATCGCTGCATCACTATGGCCATCGCCTTCACAAACACCTGCATCACGCCTATGTAGTACAGGATCGCGAAGAGGGAGCAGATGAAGATAACGATCGGGAGAACCTGAAAGGCAAAGATGACGCCGAATTGATCGGTCTTGAGCCCCAGCTTATCCCCGAAAACAAAGCTGGAACCGGCTGTCGTGTAATTCAGTAGTGCATTCACGAACAGGCTGACGGCATAGAAAACCTCGCCGAACCTGGTTTTTAGAACGAGAAAGGCAAACGCAAACTGGAGCAGAAGGCCCCAGAGAAGAACCCGCCTCTGAATCGCAGACCTTCGAGTAGAAAACAGAAGAGCACTGAGAATAATTGCAACTAACCCGACCAGGCCATGCAACCTCGCCATCAAGTCGAGACTAGCTGACCACTTCCAAAATCAAGTCGCGCTCGTCGACGGACTGCTGCGAGATCTTGAAAGCATCCTCAACCAATTCAGAGGCTTCCTCGAGGTGTTCTTCGCTTGTGTAATAAATCCTGCACAGAATACTGCCAGGATCAATCTTCTGGCCGACTTTTACTTCAAGGATCACACCTACAGCCGGGTCGATCGAGTCTTCCTTTGTATTTCGTCCAGCTCCAATCATGGAAGACGCCTGTCCGATTAGCTCCGCATCAATGCCGCTAACGTAACCGCCTCGGCTCGTGGTGATTTCCTGTGCTCCGGTAGCATTTGGCAGTAGCTCAAAGCGATCCAGCACGTGCGGATCACCGCCTTGTGCCGCAATCACTTCTTTGAACTTGCGATAGCCCGAGTTGTCCAGCAGCCGGGCTTGCGCAACTTCGCGCGCTTCGTCCAGAGTCTTGGTGATCTTGCCGAGGAAAATCATCCGGGCGGCGAGCTCGAGCGAAATCCGGGTCAGATCGGCGGGGCCTGCATTCTGAAGCGTCTGCGAAACTTCCATCACTTCGAGCGCATTGCCGATTGCATAACCGAGCGGCTGATTCATGTCGGTAATCAGCGCCTGCACACGCTTATCCAACCGCCGCCCGATGCCCACCATCATTTGAGCAAGCCGCCGGGCCTCCACCTGCTTTTTCATGAAAGCGCCTGACCCGACCTTCACGTCCAGAACGAGCGCATCGAGTCCGATGGCCATCTTCTTTGACATGATGGAGCAGGCAATGAGTGGAATCGATTCTACTGTCGCGGTGGCATCGCGAAGTGCATAAAGCTTCCCATCGGCGGGTGCAATCTCGCTTGTCTGACCAATGAACGCGAGCTTGTGTTCGGCCAATTGATTCCGGAACTCATCGATACTGAGGTCTGTGCGAAATCCGGGGATGGATTCAAGCTTGTCTAATGTTCCGCCGGTGTGGCCCAGCGCTCGTCCGGAGATCATGGGAACCACAACACCTGCAGCGGCCGCAATCGGCGACGCAATCAGGCTGGTTTTGTCACCCACGCCGCCCGTAGAATGCTTGTCAACTTTTATTCCGGGAATCGAGGATAAATCCACCTGAGATCCGGAATTGGTCATGTTTTCGGTCATCGCACTGACTTCTCGATCTGACATTCCGGAGAAAAAAACGGCCATCAGGAATGCTGACATCTGGTAATCGGGGATGTCGCCGCGAGTATAGCCATCTACAAGGAAGCTCAATTCCTGAGGGGAGAGCTCCTCTCCTTCTCGCTTGCGATGAATGAGGTCGACAGTACGCATTTTCGAATAAATAAGGGTAGCATCCCGTCTGTAAAGTTTTTGCTTCTCTTGTATTTACGAGCCAGGAGGGTGGATGGTAAGATCCCGAGGCCGGAGGCAAAAATCAGGATGGCAGCAGGTTCCCAGGAGGCCCAAACGTCTCTAGCACCCAAGACGGTCCGGAAGCTGGTGAGCGCTTTTGACGGGACGCGCCAGTTGATGAGCCCGGGAAGGCAAACCCTGAGCCTCGGTATTCAATGACAGCACCGGCGGCGATGCTGCCCGATTCTACGACTCGCTGATTGAAAGTGCTGCACCTAAACTGGCCTGTCTTTTAAACGTAGCCGCTGCGATGACCCAAAGCTTCCTTCCCCAGGGATCTCCGCTTGACTATTTAAGAGCCATTGTCATCGATGACCTGCGTCAGGACCGTTTTTTAGCATCGGCGACTCCTGCCCTTGTTCAGCAGGTCCGGATCGCTACACAGCAAAGCGTTTTACCTAGGAGCCCGAAATCGAACTGCTGCTTCGTAACAATCCTAAAGTATGGGCGTGCAACCTCAAGCTTCAAACAAATTCAGTTTCGGTGAAGCCAACTCCAGCTAACTTTCCATGAAGAGAGTACGAAAGAAGTAGGTGGGGAATCTTGTATCCTTGTGGAGTCAGCGGGCAGGCAATCCGGAGTTCGATCCCCTCTACACGATCGAGTAGTAGTGAGCTATCTCGATGCGCCAGCTGTTGCGGTAAGATCCCGATACAGCCAGGCCTTCGCCATCTTCAGTTCACGGTGAACGGTTGCCGGCGAGATGTCCAGGACGGCGGCTGCTTCCTCGTAAGTCAGGCCGCCGAAAAACAGTAGCTCGATCAAACTTGCTTTCCGTTGATCGAGTGCAGCCAAACGATCGAGTGCCGCGTCGAGCTCTATCAAGTCAGGCGAAATTTCGGGTCCGACCAGGATTGCCTCCTCTAGTGGAATCTGAGCCGCGCCCCCACCGCGCTTTGCCCTCTTTTGCGATTTCGCATGATCCACAAGTATGTGCCTCATCACCCGGGCGGCAACGGCGTAAAAATGCCGCCTGTCCTGCCAGGCTAGATCGGCCTGAACCAATCTGAGATAAGCCTCGTGAACTAATGCAGTGGCGCGCAGCGTATGGTCGGGGCGCTCGGAACGCATGCAACGAGACGCCAGGGAACGCAACTGGCTATAAACCAGAGGCATCAGCTTGTCGAGCGCCTGCCGGTCGCCGCCATTTAACTCGCGCAAGAAGCGTGTGACGGCCTCTTTTATCTCCGGAGTATTGTCCGGGTGGTCCTCCGTTGGTCGTTCCACGCTCCTATAATGTCCGTGTACCTCAGTATACGCGCGATCGGGAACTTCAGGGTTTGCAAACGGCAGGAGATCGATGGGATCCTTCCCTTCGTCGGTAACGGAGAAGTGGCGCCGGATAGAAGGCGTTTTCTATGAAGCCCTCACTTTGGAGGAAGCACGGCGACCGGCTTTTCTTGACGACGCGTGCGGGAGCGACGCTGAACTCAGACGGGAAGTAGAGTCTCTGCTCGCCTCGGAAGCCGCTTCGGAGGATGTGTTCGAAAGCGCTGTTTGGCGAGCGGCTCGGGAGTTAGTGAATAGCCCGCGTGGAACGCTTCCGGCTGGAACATGCTTGGACCACTACCAAGTCATCGAAAAAATCGCCTCGGGAGGCATGGGCCAGGTCTATTCAGCTGAAGATCTCCGCCTCAAGCGGAAGGTCGCGATAAAGGTGCTGCCGCCCGAACTAACCGTCGATGCTGCGGCCTTACGCCGTTTCAAACAGGAAGCGCAGTCTGCGTCCGCACTCAACCACGCGAATATTCTAACCATTTACGAGTTCGTAGAGTTCGAACACTTCCAGTTCATTGTGATGGAGTTCGTTCAGGGGCGGACTGTACGGCAGATGCTCTCCGAAGGGGCGCTTGCGACGGAAAAAACCCTGGAGATTGGTTTGCAAATCGCCGGCGCACTTGCCGCCGCTCATGCTTCGGGCATCGTTCATCGTGACATTAAACCTGAGAACGTCATTGTCCGGCCGGACGGCACAGTTAAAGTTTTGGATTTCGGGATCGCCAAGCTAGTTGAGCCTGGCGCAGGCCGGCACGGATTGCAAAATCCGGAAGGTACCAGCCCCGGAACCTTGGTCGGAACTCCCAAATATATGTCGCCTGAGCAGGCCCGGGGCTTTACTGTCGACGCCAGGACCGATGTGTTCAGCTTAGGCGCCGTTCTTTACGAGATGCTCGCCGGGCGTGCTCCCTTTCATGGGGAAACGCGGAGCGATGTCATCGCTGAGATTCTGAAGAGCGACCCGCCGCCCCTTGGCTCGACAATCCCCGGCATCCCGCAAACACTTGCGCGGATTGTCGCCAAAGCGCTGCAGAAAGATCTAGAATCGCGTTATCAGTCCAGCCAGGAATTACTGGTTGATCTTCAGAATTATAAGAAAAAGACTGATTTCCAACATCAGCTTAGGGAAGCGGCGCTCAAGCCTCGCATCTCGCGCCTTGAAATCACCGCTGTTCTTGCCACGGTTCTGATTCTCCTCTCGGTAGCAGTGTTCTTCGCCATCCGGAGATCTGCTGTTGCGTACTCACGCCCTCCCACAGTTGCCGTTCTTCCGTTCCGAAACATCAAAGGGGACCCGCAAACCGATTTTCTCGGGTTCTCTCTGGCAGACGCGATCATCACCAAACTGGGTTACGTGAACGCCTTGACCGTACGGCCATCCAGTTCCATCGATAAGTATCGTGAGGGTGATCTGAATCTTAAAAAGATCGCTGCCGATCTGAGTGTAGATATGCTACTGACCGGAAGCTTCATCAAAGATGGTGACGACCTGCGCATCAATATGCAATTGGTGCGCGTTAATCCAAATGCGATGTTGTGGAAGAATACAATCGACGTCAAGTACGACAAGTTGCTGACGGTGCAGGACCGCGTCGCCCAGCTCATTATCAAACAGCTGGAACTGCAGCTCTCGCCTGTTGAAAAGGCCCATCTTACATCTGACCCGCCGGTTAACAGTCTCGCTTACGAATACTATCTGCGCGGCGTGGATCTTTACTCGATCGGTGACTTCTCGCTCGCCATCAAGATGCTGGAGAAATCCGCGGCGATTGAGCCGAATTATGCGCCAACTTGGGCTCACTTAGGCCGCGCTTACACGACTAATGGTTCTCTTCAGTTTGGTGGCCGGGAAAATTACCGCCTCGCCCAGGCTTCCTACGAAAAAGCGATTGCGCTAAATCCCGCTTTCCCAGAACCAAGAATTTACATGGCTAATCTTTTTACTGATACCGGGCGGGTTGAGCAAGCAGTACCACTGCTACGCGTCGCACTGGAAAGTAGCCCGAATAACGCCGAAGCCCACTGGGAACTTGGTTACGCCTACCGCTTTGGTGGAATGCTGCGCGAATCGGCGCTGGAGTGCGAACATGCGCGCGAACTCGATCCGGATGTGAAGATCAACACCTCCGCCTTGAACACGTATCTTTACCTGGGCGAATACGAGAAATTCCTGACTAGCTTGCCGGCGAATAATTCGAGCTACATTCTGTTCTATCGAGGGCTCGGCGAATATTATGAGCACCAATGGAGCCAGGCGGCCACTTACTTCGATCGTGCATTCGACTTGGACCCTTCTTTACTTCCCGCGCAGGTCGGTAAAGCCATACGTTTTGCGATTGCCCATCAGAGTGCAGCCGGACTGAAGCTCCTCAGCAATACGGAAGCCAGAATGAATGATAAAGGGGTCAGCGATCCGGAAGCTCTGTATAAGATTGCACAAGCTTATGCGTTGCTCGGAAATAAATCTTTAGCCCTTCGGACTTTGCAGCGCAGCATTGAGGGTGGTTTCTTTCCTTATTCCTACATCGTTGCGGACCCGCTGCTGCAATCCTTGCACCCGGATCCTCAGTTCATCAGTCTCTTGAAGGAAGCGCAACAGAGGCAGCACCAGTTCGCAAATCGTTTTTCAGGTACTCGCTCGCGCTCGAGTTGAAAAAACAAAGCCCCGGGACAGAGAGCTGCTGCCTCTCCGGCCGGGGCACGTCAGACTCTTGATGACGCTTAGCTTTTTTTGCGCCTCTTCAAGTCCCGCAAGAGCGAGCAAGGCGCCCATTGAGCCCATTGCCAGAGTAGTCGGTTCCGGGACCGGTGAGGCGAGAAATCCGTTGACGTTCGTACCGTCCGAGTAAAACCCGACTAACTGGCCCTTGTCGTTGATCCCGTTGACCGTAGTGCCTGTTACGTCGAACGCCGGATTAGCGGACTGCAGCGGGTCATCCACGGTCTGCCACGTTCCGGATCCCGTGTTGAAGAGAAACCCGTTCGTGATTCCGTTCGCATCCAGAAACGTTCCGACCGCAAGTCCGTTGTTGTTTATGCCTAGGAATGCTGTGTTTGTACCGTTCGGATCGTCGTAAGTTGCATAGTTCCCCGCACTGTTGATAAATCCATGCTGGTTACCGGCACTGTCAACGAAAAATCCCGAAATAGCGCCGTTATTGTTAATGCCGGTAGCCTCACTGCTTACTGCGTTGGCAGGCCCAACCGCAGTGAATGTATTACCCGGGATGCTGTAACTGTATCCGTGTAAGTTGCCGTTGCCATCTTGGTAGAATCCGACCGCCAGATTGCTGTCATTGACCCCGAGAAGTTGATTCATTTGGGTCGGCATCGGTGTATTCGGATTCGTGACGCTTGTAAAGTTGGTTCCCTGCTTGTAGAAACCGAAGTTGTTGCCGGCTGCGTCCGCCCAGAAGCCGACCGTAGTGGTTCCATTGTTTAATCCCGTCACCTGCGTTTGCACTGAGCCCTGAAAGTTTTCGTTCGTGTAATTTGCCTGACCATATGGCGACGCAATCGTGTAGCCCTGGTTGGGATGACCCTGGAAACCACTGCCGAAATATCCAGCTATTTGCCCGGTGTTGTTTACCCCCAAAAGCTGGTTAAATGTAGGATCGGCGCTGTTGTTCAGCGTCTGGAAATTGTACGTTGTGTCTGCCTTCGCGGCTTGGCCCATCAACACCAGGGCCAACCCAAACGCGGCTGGTATTTGGAGAATCGTATTTTTGTTCACCTGTCCGCCCTCGTCTCTCTTTCTCTTGGAGCCTTAACTGCTCTCATTTCAAAAAGCGACAGAGGACGTGCGGTTCCTTCACGGAATCGCAACTATTTTGGTTCAGACGATACGAAGACCGGAAGCTGGGCTGCCGGAACACGCAAACCTATGTAGAAGGATCCGAACAGTGCGTAAACCGCGCTTACTTCATCGAAGCGCATCTCATAGATCAGCTTTTTGAAAACCAGAGGATCGTCGGCGAACAGGTCGACGCCCCACTCCCAGTCATCGAAACCGATTGACCCCGTAATGATCTGGCGAACCGAATCGGCGTACCGTCGCCCAATCAGCCCATGCTCATGCATCATGCGCTGTCTTTCCGCCATGGGTACCTGATACCAGTTTTTGTCCTCGTCGCGTTTCCTGTCCATTGGATAAAAGCAGATATGTTTCGCAGCGGGAACGGAAGGATAGAGCCGTGATGACATAGCGGCACTCTGACGCCCGACAACTTCAGCGATTTCGGTATTCCATTCCGGCGAATGGGGCTGCAGACCACGTTCCTGCAACTGGGCGTAGGTCTTCGCAGAGGATTCATAGAGCCCGAGTTCCACAACCGAAACATACGAGTGCACCGGTTCCAGGAACTGAGACCACTCGAGCGAGGCAACCTTTCGCTCGGCTTCGTGCAAGTCTTCCAGGGAATCGCGGAAGTGCAGAAAAAGGAAGTCGCCCTTGTGTCCGAGCAGGGAAAACAGCGCCGACTGGTTTGGATGGCCGGTCTCCGAACCTGCCTCGAGCCCCACGAAAACGGTGCTGGCTTCCTGAAGGACGCGTATCCGGGTTGGCTCGTCGGCCTTGCGCCATTCGCTGCGCCTCCACCGAAACATCTGGTGCAGTACCCACGAACCTTCGAGCGTCAGCGGAACTGCGGGGGTTTCAACCAACCCGAACCTCCCATTCCATCGCCGGCAAGGGTGGCATTTCGTGCCTGAAGCGGCCTTCGAAAATTTCGCCGAACATCCGCAACAACTCTTCGTGAACTAGCCCGTTATCGGCTACGACGTATTTGCCGTGGAGATCAAGCGGCTCACCTTGCATTCCGGATGTTTTCCCGCCAGCTTCTTCCACCAGCAGCGTGCCGGCAGCCATATCCCACGGATTTAATCCAAATTCCCAAAACGCTTCCAGTCGTCCACAAGCGGTGTAGGCTAGATCGAGCGCCGCGGATCCGCCCCGCCTGACGCCGTGGGTCGCCATCGCAAGCTGGTAATAGAAGTGAATGTTTACGTTCTGGTGACGCTTGCGGCTGGGGAAGCCCGTGGATACCAGCGCATCGTTCAGCACAGGGGCCCGACTAACATGCATCGGCGCACCATTCAGCCGTGCGCCGGCGCCTCGCTCGGCTGCGAACAGTTCCCGGTTCAGCGGGTCAAAAACAACACCCGCGATCACTTCGCCATCTCGCGCGAGGGCCAGCGTCACATTCCATTGCGGGTACCCGTGCGCGAAATTTGTCGTGCCGTCCAGGGGGTCCACATACCAGCGAAATCTCGCCTGCATCTCCGCGCGTCCGCCTTCTTCAGCTACGATGCCGTGCTCTGGAAATCGTGCGCGGAGCCGATCGATAATCAGAGTTTCGCTGGCTCGATCTGCTGCTGTTACCAGGTCGAAGTCGCCCTTTAACTCGAAGTCTACGCCGCGATGCGCCAGCAGTACTTGTCCAGCTTCACGAGCGATCTCAATCGCCGTGTCCAGATAGCTTGCCATACCTTTTCAGTTCAACATATGTAGTCAGTCCTGCCGAACGCGGCTCAATAAAGTGCAATGGCGCTCGGAGGCGCGAAGTCAATCCTCTGGGTTTCCGCGTTTTGGACGGCTTGAAGTGAGTAAGAGCGATTGTTTACAGCTTCCAGTCACTGTATTTCATCAAGCTTCTAGTCTAAGGCTCGTAATATCCGGTCCGAGCGGAAACGCGCAAGGATGGATTCGCGGTTTGTACATTCACCCGGTGGAAAAGACCGGGTTGTTCCCGCACATCGCGCGGGTAGAAACCCACCAGGTATTGCGTGCGGAGTTCCTGAAGGATGTCCTTGAAGGCCTTATCCAGTTCCGCGAAATTCTCCGGGTAAAAGATGCGGCCGCCCGTAGATGCCGCTAAGGTGGCCAAGGCGTGCTCGCCACCAATGTTGCGCCCGGCATCGGCCTCGATCGGCACAACGACCACCGGATACAACACCACATCGGAGCGTTGTGCAGCCGCGAGGGCATCGCCGTACTTCTTAAAGCTTGTGGTATCGCCTCCATCCGTTACGACCACCATCACGTGTCGGCCTTCGCGAGATGTGAGCGTATCGCTCGCCAGGTAGACGGCGTCGTAGAGGCTTGTGCCGCCTTCGCCATGCAGGGCCCGCAACGCTCGTTCCGCACGTTTCGCGGTGCGCGAAAAATCCGCTTCGAGATTGGTGCGCCAGTTGAAGCTGAACAGCTCAAACGCATCCTCCGCGTTGCCTGCCTGTAGAAGCGCGGGAATGAACCGAAGAACTGAATCCACTTCGTAATGCAGATCTTTTTGCGTGCTGCCGCTGGTGTCGATCATCACGGCTACCGAGAGTGGTAGCGACGTATTGCGCTCAAAGACAGCAATTTCCTGTGGTACTCCAGAATCGAAGACTCGGAAGTCCTGCCGATTCAGGTTCGTCAACAAAATCCCGTTCTGGTCGCGAATCGAGACCAACAATCTGACTAAGTTGACCTTGATGGAAAAGGTAGGCGGCTCGCCCGGTTTGGCCGGCTCTTTTTGCGCAGGTTGCTGTTGACCTCCTTCGGGAATTGGCGTGGCAGGCTTGAACTGGCCAAAAGCTATAGCTGCGACCAGCAACGGGACCGCTAGAGAAAAAAAAGCTCGGGATTCAACGCGCATCAATACCGGACGGAACCTGCAGGAGCCGCTCGTCCCATTCACCCTCGACCCAAACCGCCCCGTCCTCAAAAAACTCCTTTTTCCAGATCGGAACTTCGCGCTTCAGGCGATCGATGGCCAACAGCGCCGCTTCGAAAGCAGGTCGTCGATGAGGCGCCGTCGCGACAATCGCAACGCTCGCTTCTCCAACCTGCAATCGTCCGAGGCGATGCACTATGCCAATCCGGCCTAACGAGAACTGCTCTGCGGTTTCTAGACCAATGCGCTCCATGCCCGCCAGCGCCATCGGCTCATAGCATTCGTACTCGAGATATATAGTCGTACGGCCCTTGGTGTTGTTTCGAACGACGCCTTCGAAAATTACGACCGCGCCATCCTCAGGCCGTTGTAACTGGCGCGCCAGTTCAGCAGAAACAATCACGTCTCGCGTAATAGAGAAGACATGTTCGCTGGGGGCGTCATCTTGCGCGCCCGAACCCCCGCTCACAGGAGGCAGAAACGCCACTTCATCGTTCTCGCTCAATGCCGTATCTGGGCTTGCAAACTCCCGGTTCCTCGCAAACAAAATGGACGAATGCCTGTCGCGCAAAGTTTCGAAGCGTTCCGAATACCGCTGAAACACGGTTGCCAGTGTGGAGCCCGGCGGGATCTCCACCTGCTCTTCGGCGCGTCCAATCGATTCCTTCAAAACGCCGAAGAACAGCACTGTCACTCGCATGTCCAAATCCTAACAGGCGAATCTGGTTGCGGTTCACGCGCCCGCTATATTCAAAACCGGAGGTCGCGCCGTTTGCAGGACTCGGAATCGCCCGTGCAAAAACATGAAACGCGCTTTCGCGTGCGCTACGCGGAAACCGATCAGATGGGTGTCGTGTATCACGCGAATTACCTGGTCTGGATGGAAATCGGGCGCATAGAATTTGTTCGCTCCCGAGGGTTCAATTATAAGGACCTGGAGGGTGGGGAGGGCCTGCTCCTGACGGTGGTGGAAGCCACCTGCCGGTACCATCACCCGGCCCGCTACGATCAGGAGATCGTCGTCCAAACTGAGGTCCTCAGTTCCAATCCGCGCAGTATCGAATTCGGATACCGGATCCGAAGAGCTGAGTCCGATAAGCTCCTGGTCAGCGGCTCTACTCGCCACATCTGGCTCAATCGAGAATGGCGCCCCACGCGGCTCCCGGAGCAATACCGGGAGATTCTCCGCGTAGGCTAGCATTCGATTGATGATCCACATCATACTGCCCGTCGGAATCCTGCAATGCAACTGTTCTATTTTCGGGGACGAGCAGTCGAGAGAAGCCATCGTTATCGATCCCGGCGATGAGATCGACGAGATTCTGGGCGTGCTTGCCCGGCATCAGCTCACCGTGAAGGCCATCGTCATTACTCATGCGCATATCGATCACATTGCCGGTGCGGCCAGGCTTCGCAAGCTGACGAATGCCCCAATTTATATGAACGCGCAGGATACGCCCCTGCTCGACATCATGGATTTACAAGCCGCATGGTTGCATGTTGCCACGCCAGAACGGACCGAAATCGACACGCAGGCAACAGATGGCACGGTTCTCCGGCTCGGTGAAAAGGATTTCACAGTGATGCACACTCCTGGCCACACAGAAGGCAGCATCTGCCTGTGGATTCCCGGAGAGAATAAGCTGATAGCCGGAGACACACTCTTTCGAGAGTCAATCGGGCGCACAGACCTGCCTGGCGGCGATACCCGTAAGATTCTCTCCTCCATCAAAACGCAATTGCTGCCTCTTCCCGAAAATGCGACCGTCATCCCGGGCCACGGAGCTTCCACCACCATCGGGCATGAGAGGGAACGCAATCCGTTTCTGAGAAAGATTTAGCTCAACTTTTCGGAAGACTTCTGCTCCAGAACGCTGGCGATCAGTTCTTTAGCGTTCTCGAGGCTCTTCGTAATGAGCTGAATGTCCATCGCTGGTTTCCCGATCTGGCGTGCACTCTGGCAATAGACCCCGTGCTGTCCCACAAGCACCAGTGCGTCTGTGATGCAGTCCAAAGTCACCGCGAGACGGCCGCGCTCCCGGCCCATCATGAACTCGTAGCGCTCGAGATCTTCTTTTCGTTCCTCGTAAACCGTCATCACCCTCGATTCTGGCACGCGAGCAGGTTTCGCGTTTATCGCTATTCGCTAGAGAGTGATGTGGGAAATCTTGGACAAGAACGGCTTATCTGGTTCAATCGACATTACAATTCGTTCGCGCTTAATCTCGAAGTTGCGTAAAGGGTAAGTTTTGCACCCACGCCCGAAGGCAAAGGCCCGGCAGAGGAGCGGAATGACGTTAGGGCTTAGGGGCTGAGTTTGATTGGCGAAAGACCTCTGCTACGCGCAAGCGTTGCTGCTTGAGCCAGTCGAGAATGGAGGGCGGCAACGGATTCAACACGCGATAATTATCTGGCCTCAATGTCGGTGAGGCAGGTGGTTGAGTAGCCGAAGACTTCTCTCCAGAATTGGTCGAGTTCTTCTCCGTGCTTTGCTTTTAGCACAGAAAGCGTCTCCGCGCGAGGCGCAATTTTATGCCCTCCTGCCGTTTCCGTGAGTCGCTCAAGCCTGCCGCACACGTTGCAGAAGGGTGGGCTTTAATCGCCTAACTTTTTTTGCTCGCCTCTTCAATTATCGGCTTGTTGCTTGCAATCGCGGCCCACACATACGCCTCTTGTTGGGGCGGCAACACCTTATCTTCTAACAATTTGTGCAGCGTTCCCTGTATGCTGACCAGAGCGTAAAACAATTTCGATGCAATGTCCATTTCAGCCATTCAAAAAGTTTCCCATGCCGTGATGTTGTGTCATAAAGGGTAAGTTTCGCCCCGTAGCTGACACCCGAAAATTCAGCTACACTTCCGACATGCTGAAACTTACCCCGCTCACGTTGAAAGAGGCGATTGGCTTTGTCGTAGTGCATCACAGACGCTTAGGACGTGTGACCGGCCATAAGTTTTCAATCGCCGTGTGGGACAGCTTCGGAAACATCCGTGGTGTGGCGATCATCTCCCGTCCTGTCAGCCGCCACATGGACGACGGCGCGACCGCCGAAGTGACCCGACTTTGCACGGACGGCATGAAAAACGCCTGCTCCATGCTTTTCCGCCGCCGCGTGGCGCACTGCTAAAGGCATGGGCTACGAACGACTGATTACCTATACCGCCGTGAGTGAACCCGGCACTTCGCTACGCGCAGCCGGATGAAAGCAGGACGGCATGACTTGTTACCAACAATACCTCCTATCAGCTGCGCCCGAGGAAGATGCGAACACACGATGGTACACCGTCTGGCGTTCGGCAGGAATTGAAAGTGATTCCGTCCCGTCTCAAAACGGGTCCTTTGTGCACCACGAGAAAACTGCCTGATCGAGTCTTTGTGTGGCGCAACCCCAGCGGCAGTCCTTGCGGGAATCACTTGTCGAGGGTACGAGTACGAGTTGCCGACACCGTCTGCATCGCATCCCACCGCGCGCGATTGATGCCCTTGATTAGCAGCCAGAGCGTCAGGGAAACCATCGCCAGGAACATGGGGAAAATCACGTAAGGCAGGTCGTACTGCGGCGCGACGACAACCAGGAAATTCTTGGCGATGAAGCTGGCACCGCCAAAGATGAAGACCGCGCCAAGCGCGCGCGGCAGGTAACCCGAACGCAGAATCAAGTACCCGCGCACCACCGCCGCAGTGCCATAGAACATGGCGAAGATGCCGAAGCCGTATCCGTAGATCGTAAGGCATAGATAGGTGAGCGCCGCCTTGGCATCCGGCGAGATGACCCGGGCAACATCGGCATCCACCGCAGGTAGCGCGGCGGCAAAGTAGAGCAATTGTCCTCCGGCAAAGACTGCCATCCCCATGAGCCCGAAACACGCAGCCAACAGCGACAGGGTGCGGCTAATGGGTCGAAGCAGCGCATAGAGCAGCACGTTGAGCGTAATGTCGCAGGCAGCTTCAATAAGGTACGCGGCAAAGCTGGCCCGAAAAATTCCCACCGAACTTGCCACACGTTGCGCAGTCCCGGCCAAGTCGTTGGCAATGAGCAGCGTATTCGGCACGTGCGACTCGCCCCATCCCCCCGCCATGATCGTGATGACGTACAGGGCGCCAATCCACCGCGCGTACTGCTGTGCTATGCATGCGTTCATCGCACACCTCCTAACGCCAAGATACGTGTGCCGGTGACCGACTGTTCACAGCTAGTCTTTCATACGGAGATTTGATCTGCCTTGTCGGGTCGCAAAAGGGGTAAGTTTCGGGACATGACAAACAGCAATGTTTATGTTTTGTTTGCGACCCACGATGAACACGCCGTCTATACGCGCAAAGTTGACGATGTTGCGTCCTCGGTGGCCCGGTTGAGGACGGTTACATGCCGCACATCGTCGTCGGTGACCCATCGCAGGCGCGAAGCACAGACAGGCCTCGGCACCGTTTTGACGGAGCGGTATCCCGGTGTTTGGGTCGCGGATGCGGCGGATGAGCTACTTCCCGATGCGGAACAGCGATCGCATTCGCCCCGTCGAGCTTTCCTCGCCGGTCACATTCCACTAGCAGGCTGGGTGAAACGATCCCGGCTTTCCTGTCACAATGATTCGGGGCCGGGATGCGGGCCGGAGGAGAGTGAATGTTCAAGGGAACTGTGAAGGAAAAGTGGGGGGCCGACCTGAAGAAAAGCAGCCGGTTTACCGGTTTAGTGATTGCGCTGCTGGGAGTGATGAAGCTCCTGAATGATCTGGGCAAGCCGCGTGTAGAGGCGCTGCACCCCATTGATGTCTTTGGACTCGTCGCTTCCGGCGGGTTGTTGGGGGTCGGCTTCTTTGGCCTGATGGGCATGCTGAATTTCCCCAACTCCCGGAAGGACCAAAGCAGCCCGCCACGGAATGAGTAGGGTGCGGGGAGGGGATCGGTCATAACATTCCGTCCCCATCGTGAGTTCCGAATATCGACGGTCTGGATTCGATCATCCGGCGCGAACCGCCTTCGCCCGTCTCACAATGGGTAAGTTTTGAGAAAACCGCCCGGAGCCCCTGGATTCGGGGCTCTCAGTGTCTCGAAGTTCAGTCTCAAAATTGAGGCGAGATGTGGCCTCGCGCGCCTCGGTATTGCTGCTGGCGCTGCTACACAACTCTGTCTCAAGATCGCTCTGACGTTTTTCGCCCAAAGCAGGCCGGTCTGTGAAACCACTCGGATGAAGTGTCGGAAGTGGGAGGAGTGGCGGTGCCGATTACGCGTGTGTAGTTACGAAGGGTTTAACAATGATCCGTCACTTTGACGTATAACGCGCATCGCTTCCGTGTTCCTCTAATGTGCTGCAGATGAAGCGAAGCACTGTTGACGACACGTCGAATCCCTGCTGCCGATTGTGAACTTCCTGGTGTTCGCCAAAAGAATTCGGGAGCGGGCTCGGCGCGGGAGATCACTTGAAGTGTGCGAATCAGGACGCTTTGTCGCCGTCGATAGCACCCTAATGTGATATTGTTCGGTGACAAATGCCGAGCGTTTTTCGTCATGCCCCTCCCTATTGGGATTAGCGATCTTTGGAAGGTTTTCGAGTTTGCGACGACTAAGAAAAGCCATGATCGAAAACTAGTGTGTGATTGGTTGGACGGGGTATATTTCGACCTCGAAGAACTCCTTTGCCATCTGGAACGAGATCATCAATTCGATAGAAACGGAACGAGCTAAACTTCGAGGTGAGGCTTTTTCGCGACGGTAAGCAGCCACAGTTTCTTTCATGCGAGTCGCAGGCATGCGCGGTTTCAACGCCCGATCGTCAGTCGGCTAACAGGATTCTATAAAGCAGCCAGTCTCGTTATTGCGGGCGAGAACGATCAGCAATTCCACACGCACTTTTCTTTCGCGCTTGCCACTCTTATTGAGTCTAGGAAGGAAGCTAGAGCAATCCTCGACACACGTTCCCAACCCCGTCGTTAATTGTTGCTGCCAACGAAACATCCCCTCGTAGATACGAGCCTGAACGGCCATATCGGTAACGACGAACCCCCAAACAATCCACTTGCAACCCGTAGAGAGTCCCCCGCAATCCTACACCGCGTTCCGACCAGTATCGCCAGCAGTGACCTCGCAGGAATCCATGTGCCGAGCCACAATTGTGTTCTCCCCAGCGCCGTGAGTCACAACCACCTTCCCCTTCCAAATCACCACCTTATCGCCAAACGCTTGGTCAGCCCCCGTACAATAAGTCTAAAAGCCGGATAGCGCTCCCGTCTTACGGAACTGGAGCGCCACCCGGCTTTTCTGTTTTCCAGGGAGCCCAATGAAAATCACCACCACACCCGCTCAGATCGCGGCCAACCAGGCCAACGCGCTGCACTCCACCGGGCCGCAATCGGACGAGGGCAAAGCCGCCTCGTCCCGCAACAATCTCCGCCACGGTCTGGCAGGCGCATTTTCGGTCCTCGATTGGGAAGATGAAGACGCCTTCGCCCGGCTCCACACACGCCTGCTCTGCGAACATGCCCCCGAAGGCACCACAGAACTCATCCTCGTCGACAACATGATCCGCCATCAATGGCTCCTCCAGCGCGCGTTCCGGCTTCAGGAAGATTGCTTCCACTCCGTCACCGGAGAGTGTCACGATCCGAATCGTCTTGCGCTTTACATCCGCTACCAGACCACCAACGAGCGCGCTTTCTTCAAATGCCTCCACGAACTCCAGCGCCTTCAGACCGCCCGTCGAAAACTGGCCGAATCGCAGGACTTAGAGAAAATTGGGTTCGAATCGCAGAAACGCAAAGCGGAAGGGCAGGAGATTCGTCTCGAGCTCCTCAAGCTCAAGCTCGCCACTGCTAAAACGGCCGCAGCGGGCAGACTGGAACCCTCAAATACGCAGCAGGATCTCGTGCAAACAGCACCAAGCCTCGCCGCCAATGCGAACTCGATCGCTTGCGGGCAAAGCGGGCCGTCCCTTTGAGCGTCTTGTCTTCGATTCTCGTGCTACGACTCGCTCTCCTGTCCCTTGCCCAGCTTCTTCAGCAGCCGAATCAGCGCTCGCTGTTCTTCTTTCGAAAGCACTGCAACGGCCGTTTCCATCGCGTCTGCGTGTTCGCGAAAGCCTTCGCAGATAAGTGCTCGGCCTTTTGCGGTAAGTTCCACTACGCGCACTCGACGATCCTCCGCATCATTCTTCCTCACCACCAAAGCTTTCGCCTCCAGCCGGTCGACCGCCACGCTGATCGATCCCGGTGTCAGCCACACTTTCGGGCCAATCGTGTTAACCGGCAGCGGACCCTTGTGAAGAAGTACTTCCAGCACCCGGAAATCCGAAGCGCCCAAGCCTGTTTGGCTTATGCTCTCCTCCGCACGAACGTCCATGGCATGATAGGCCTTCATCAGCACGAGCCAGACATGCACGCCCGCCGGATCATCCGCTCGCTCTCCCTTTTCGGGCGTGATTTCTTTCATCGCGCTCCCATCAAAACGATTGACATCGATGCAAACATTTCACTACATCAATGCCGGTGAAGGTACGATCGGACCGGGGAGCCACTCATTGCTCGAAGGAATCACTCGCATTCGCAGTCTGACGATCGCCGTTCTTCTGGCCGCCTCCCTCAGCTTCGCCGGGCAGAAGGCGCCGGCAAGCTCTGAAGTCACTGCCTGGGAGGCGCGGGCTCGCGCGATCACCATCATTCGCGACGATTGGGGAATCGCGCACGTCTACGGCAAAACCGACGCAGACGCTGTTTTCGGAATGATCTATGCGCAGGCCGAGGACGATTTCAATCGCGTCGAGACCAATTACTTGAACGCCATGGGTCGCTTGGCAGAAGCCGAAGGCGAATCGAAAATTTATCAGGATCTGCGAATGAAGCTCTTCATCGAACCCGCCGCGTTAAAGAGCGAATACGGGGCTAGCCCCGCGTGGCTCCAGCAATTAATGAACGCCTTCGCCGATGGTCTGAACTACTATCTCTATAAACATCCCGAAGTGAAGCCGCGCGTCATCACTCGATTTGAACCCTGGATGGCTTTGAGCTTTACCGAAGGCAGTATCGGCGGTGACATCGAGCGAATCAACCTCAAAGATCTTGAGTCCTTTTACGGACACACCCGGGAAAGTGCCTCTGCGCGTTACCCAAAACAACCAGGAAAAGGAGCCGGGCGGATCAAACGGCATCGCCATCGCTCCATCCAACGCCAGCGCGCATCACGCCCTGCTGTTGATCAATCCTCACACCTCTTTCTTTTTTCGCTCCGAGCTCCAAATGGTCAGCCAGGAAGGCTTGAATGCTTATGGAGCTGTGACCTGGGGCCAGTTCTTCGTGTACCAGGGATTCAACAGTCGCGTCGGCTGGATGCACACCTCCAGCGGTGTCGATGCTGTAGACGAATACCTGGAAACAATCGAAAAGAAGTCTGGCCGCTTCTATTACAAGTACGGCAACGAAGATCGTCCGCTAACCGTCAGCGAAATCGCCGTTCCCTATAAGTCGGGCAATGGCCTCGCCGAAAAGAACTTCACCGTATACCGCACCCACCATGGACCGGTGATCCGCGAATCAGACGGGAAGTGGGTCACCATCCGCCTGATGCAGGAGCCCGTGAAAGCGCTCACGCAATCCTACATTCGTACCAAGGCGAAAGATTACAAATCCTACCGGCAAACGATGGAGCTGCACGCCAACTCATCCAATAACACGATCTTCGCGGATGCGGACGGCGACATCGCATACTTCCACGCAAACTATATCCCGCGTCGCGACACTCGCTTCGACTGGACAAAGCCAGTAGACGGCTCAAATCCGGCAACGGAGTGGCACGGTCTCCTGTCAGTTGAGGAAACGCCGCATCTCTTAAATCCGAAAAGCGGCTGGCTCTACAACTCGAATAACTGGCCCTGGTCTGCGGCCGGCTCGAGCAGTCCGCGACGGGAAGACTATCCCGTGTATGTCGAGTCTGGCACTGAATCCGCCCGCGGATTGCACGCTATTCGCGTCTTGAAAGACAACAAAGACTTCACTCTCGATTCGCTCATCGCCGCGGCTTACGACAGCTATCTTCCGTGGTTCGATAACCCGCTGCCCGCGCTCATCAAGGCTTGGGACAACGCAACCTCTAGTCCGCTCAAGCAATCACTAACAGAGCAGGTCAACGTGCTTCGTAGCTGGGATCAACGATGGGGCGTCAACTCGATTCCCACTTCACTGGCCGTATTCTGGGGCGAAGACCTCCGGGGAAAAATACAGAAAAGCGCGAAGACAGCCGGACTCTCTGCCGAAGACTACATAGCCGGCAGAGTACCGGGGGAACAGTTGCTACAAGCCCTCTCGGCAGCGTCCGCCAGACTCAATTCCGATTTCGGCACTTGGAAGACGCCCTGGGGCGACATCAACCGGTTCCAGCGCCTCACCGGCGATATCGTCCAGCCCTTCAATGATGACAAGCCCAGCATCCCGGTCGGCTTCACCTCATCCATTTGGGGATCCCTCGCTTCTTTCGGCGCCAGGCCGTATCCAGGCACGAAGAAGTGGTACGGAACCAGCGGCAACAGCTTCGTCGCGGTCGTTGAGTTCGGCGAACGGGTCCACGCCAAAGCCGTCACCGCTGGCGGCGAAAGCAGTCATCCGCAATCACGCCATTTCGACGATGAAGCCGAGCGTTACGCGCTCGGCAACTTGCGCGACGTCTACTTCTACAAATCGGATCTTCAGGGGCACATCGAGCGGCAATACCATCCCGGCGAATGAATCCGCCTCTACCGGCTGTTCTCTTTTGCAAATTGGCTGCCCGCAGTCCACTGCGGACGCTGCGGAGCATTTGCCACGGCCTCCACCAGAGCCGCATAAAACCGGTTGAACTTTGCCGCTGCTTCCGGATCCCAGGGCTGAAGCAGATCGTCCGCCGGGCTGTGATAACGCTCGGCATACCAGGCGCGATATGTCTTTTGTTCCGGGCTTCCCTTGTCGTAGCCGAAAACGAAATTCACCGCAGGCACCCCGATCTGCAGGAAGCTGAAATGATCGGAGCGCCGCAGCAGGTTTCGCTCCGGTTCCGGGTCTTCCTGAATCTGTATGTCGAACGACCGCGCAACGTCCTGGACAGTTTCTCCCAAGGTGGATTGTTTCAAAGCGAGGACTGTTAGTTTTTTCAGTGGAAAGATCGGCCGCAACTGGTCCAGATTCAGGTCAGCTACCAGCTGCTGTTTTGGCACTGTCGGGTGAGCGGCGAAGTAGCGCGACCCAAGTAGTCCTTTCTCTTCTCCGGTAACGATGCAGAAGAGCAGCGATCGTTTCAGCTTCATACCCGACTCATGCAGCGACTGGGCAAGATCCATCAGAAGCGCAACGTAGGCAGCGTCGTCGAACGCTCCGTTGTAAATGCCGTCGCCATGACGAGGCTCGCCAATACCGTAGCCATCCAGGTGCGCAGAGAGAACGACAAACTCACTCCGCAGCCCGGGATCAGATCCCGGAACCGTCCCAAGAATGTTGTCGGACACGATGTTCGTTTCGTCAATTTGCAAGGTGGCTCGAAGCGTTCCTGGCATTGCAAAATTTGGCAGCGCTTGGCCCGTCTCGCGCCGGTGTCGCAACTCGGCGAAAGTGAACGGAGACCCGGAAAAGACGAGCTCAGCCTCGGCCGGGTTCACGCGAAATGCTGGAGGCGTCAAAGTCCCGCGAGAAGCTTGTGGCGTTTCCGCCAGCGACACCGCCGCTGCATACGGCACCGGCCAGATAGGAGGTTCAGGTCCACCCAGACTGTCGATGGAAACCGTCGCTGCTGCGCCCTCGGGCAGCTTCATCGGCGCTGGCGAACCCGCAGTGCGAATGCGGGGAACGGCCAGCGTGACAATTACTGCTCCTCGTGTTTTAGCCGAGTCTAACGTCGCGGCATCGCCAACGAAGTAAAGTGGAGCCTCTACTCGCTCCGGCATTCCCGGATGAATCGCTACCGTCACTTGCCGGTACCAGGCGAGATTTGTTGTGCCGGTACTGCGAACAATCTCGAATTGGGAGCGGCCCGGATTCAGCTTGAGCGAGCGCATCGGAACGGGTTGACGGAAACCATCCGTGCCCGCCGGTGACAGTCCGGCCTTTTGAAACTGATCGATGACGTAAGCGGCGGCAGCAGTATAACCTCTGCTTCCCGTATCGCGTCCTTCCATTTTGTCGTTCGCAAGCGCTTGCGTGTACAACCACCACCGGCGCGTCGCTGCGTTGGGCTCGGTACCGGCCAGCAGAAAACAGAAGGACAAAGCTGCGCAGCCCGCTACACTCTTGTTATTCGTTATCAGGCGGAGAAGCAATCGCATGAGATTACGCAACGTTTCTTTTCTTCTCGTATTCGTGATGGTACTGCAGGCCGCAGATCATTCTTTGCCTGTTCTGAAAAATGCTGAGGCAACCATCACGCCGGCCAATTTGCTCCGGCACATAAAAGAACTTTCCTCCGATGAATACGCTGGCCGCGCGCCCGGCACAATCGGCGAAGAAAAAAGCGTCGCCTACGTGATTGCACAGTGTAAACAGATCGGTCTCGAGCCCGGCACTCCCAACGGCGGTTGGACTCAGACCGTTCCTTTGTGGGGCATGCTCTCGCAAGGCAAACTGCATCTGACAACCGCCGGAAAAGAAGTCGACCTCCAGGCCGGCAAGGATTACGTAGCATGGTCGGCCATGCCGGACCCGAACGTGGAGGTCCGGGCAAGCGGCTTGGCATTCGTCGGATATGGCGTAGTGGCGCCCGAATACGAATGGGACGACTACGCCGGCCTCGACGTACATGGAAAAACAGTTGTGATGCTGAGCGGAGACCCTCCGGTTGCCGATCCAGCCGATCCCTCGAAACTGGACGAAAAAATGTTCCTGGGGCGAGCGCTCACCGTCTATGGCCGCACTGGGACCAAGCTCGATACGGCTTACAAGCACGGCGCAGCGGCTGTGATTCTGTTGTACTCAACCCGCCAGGCGGGCGCCAACCTGTTTCAGAACTATAGCCGCGAAATTATGACGCTGCGTGGTCCGGAAGAGCGTCAGCGTGTGAAAGCACAAGCGCTCTTAAGCATCGACCGCGCGAAAGAACTGTTCAGCGCGGAAGGTAAAGACTTCGATGCTCTGCGCGCTGCGGCCGCAAAGCCCGGCTTCCACGTCGTATCACTCGCCGGTGAGGTCTCGTTTGAAATCACGAATCGCGTGCGAAAGGTCGACTCGGCAAACGTCCTTGCCAAGATCGAGGGCAGCGACCCGAACTTGAAGAACGAATATGTCGTCTACAGCGGACACTGGGACCACCACGGCCAGGTCGGCTCTCAAATTTTCCATGGCGCCAGCGACAATGCGGCGGGTACAGCAGGCGTGCTCGAGCTGGCGCGCGCTTTCCGAACTCTGCATCCCGCCCCCCGCAGAACCATCTTGTTTCTGTGGCCGACCGCGGAAGAGAAGGGTTTACTCGGCGCCAGATACTACGTCGAACATCCCGTTTATCCGCTGCGGCAAACTGTCGCGGACATCAATCTCGACTACTTCAGCAATTGGGGCTGGGGTCCGACGCGCGATTTCAGCATCGTCGGAATCGGCAATTCAACCCTCGATGACCTGACCACGGAAGCCGTCCGGCGTCAGGGCCGTGTGGTGACCGGCGATACCGCGCCCGAGCAAGGTTTTTATTTCCGGTCCGATCACTACGAGTTTGCCCGCCTCGGTGTTCCCTCCATCGAAACCAGTCCCGGTATCGACTACGTTGGAAAGCCTGCTGAATACGGTCCGCAGAAAAGAAGCGAATACATCAGCAAGGATTATCATCAGCCCTCTGATCAAGTGAAACCGGATTGGGATTTGCGAGGAGCCGTCGAGGATCTGCAAGTTCTCCTGGAGGTTGGATATCAGGTCGCCCAGCAGGACGGCCGTCCCGCCTGGAAGCCCGATGCTGTCTGGCGTCCGAAACCGGAGTAAGCCTCACGTCTTTGGCAGCGCGAACGCGACAATACTTCCGCCCGACGGCGCTTCGTTCTTTCCGCCGCCGCAGACGATGA
Source organism: uncultured Acidobacteriaceae bacterium (assembly GCA_963771495.1). Lineage (GTDB taxonomy): Bacteria > Acidobacteriota > Terriglobia > Bryobacterales > Bryobacteraceae > Bog-105. The sequence continues at coordinate 712,607 of CAVYTR010000001.1, forward strand.
CCACGTATTCCCGCCCGCCGATCTCGTAAATCGACGGTGTCGCATTGCCGCCTGCCGGCAGTTGCGCTTCCCAAAGCAGCTTTCCTGTTTGCTTGTCGAAAGCATGAAACTTCTTGTCGAAGCTGGTTGCACCAATAAACAAGAGCCCGCTTGCAGTCACCACCGGACCGCCGTAGTTGTCCGTACCCGTGTTCCCCATTCCTTTCGCCGCCAGTTCCGGATACTCGCCAAAAGGAATGCGCCACCGGATCTCGCCGCTATTCAGATCGATTGCGTTCAGCGTTCCCCACGGCGGCTTGATAGGCGGGTAATTCTCAGGATCTCGAAATAGGATGTAGCCTTCATTTCGATACTTCTGCCAGTTCACGTCCTGCTTCATCGCGGTGACATCGGCGTTGCCCGTATCGCGCCCGGTCAGCAGATAATCCACAATCTCGTCTACATTGTGTTCCAGATAGTCAAAAGCCGGCATGCGTCCGCCGCCTTGCCGCACGAAACGGATGATGTCGTCCCGCGAGCGGCGCTTGCCGATATCCACCAACGATGGAAACGTCGGGGGCGCTCCTTCGCGATTGGCTCCGTGACAACTGGCGCAGTTATTCTGATACAGCGACTTGGTCTCGTGGCTCACCATTCGGATGATCCACGGCTGCTCATTCGAGTTCACATACAGCAGCCCGCTCTCTGGGTCATACGCCGCGCCACCCCACTCCGCGCCACCGTCGGTTCCGGGCATCAGCACCGTTCCGCGCAGGCTCGGCGGCGTGAACATACCGAAAGAGTCGAGTGTCTTCAACTTCGCGAGCACTGCGGCGTGCGCTTCCGGCGTCCGGTCCGTCACCATGTCTTCCGTGAAAGCCTGGCGTGTGAACGGCGGCGGTTTCACCGGAAATGGCTGCACTTCGGAGAGCTTCTCTCCCTCCAGGTTCGACGCGAGCACATTCCGGTACTCGATAGGAAAAAGTGGCTCACCTGTTCTACGATTCAGCACAAACACAAATCCGGTCTTCGTGATCTGTGCCACCGCGTCTACCGGCTTGCCTTCCCGCATCACCGTGACCAGGCTCGGCGCAGCCGGAAAATCCAGATCCCAAACGTCGTGCTTCACGCCCTGGAAGTGCCAAATGCGTTTCCCCGTCCGGGCATCCAACGCCAGAACGCAGTCGGCAAACAAGTTGTCGCCGATCCGGTTTGAACCGTAGAAGTCGAACGATGCCGATCCGGTTGCAGCGAAAACGATCCCGAGTTTCGGGTCAAGACTGAGTCCTGCCCACGCGTTTGCCCCGCCCGAAATCTTGTACGCATCCTTGGGCCAGGTCTCATATCCAAACTCGCCCGGGTGCGGAATGGTGTGAAAGATCCAGCGCATCTTTCCCGTGTTCACGTCAAAAGCCCGTATGTGCCCCGGAGAACCCGGCAGCGTTTCCGGTACGGTGCTGCCGAGGATAATCATGTCCTCGAAGATTACGCCCGGACTGCTCGCGCTAATCGTGACGGATTCGGGCGGCCTTTCTAAACCGATCCGCAGATCGATCCGGCCATTGTCGCCAAAACTCGCTATGGGTTTGCCGGTATGCCGGTCGAGGGAACAAAGGTAATTGCGATACGTGAAGAACACCCGATCGCCAGACACAGTTACACCGCGATGTCGGTAATGGCGCTGCGTATCGCCCGGCGCTTTCGGGTCGAAGCTCCACACCTCGCGGCCGGTAACCGCATCCAGTGCAATCACCCGCATCTTTGGCGTCGTGGCGTACAACAAACCGTCGACAATGATGGGGTTGCTCTGCATCTCCGAGCCTTTGAACGCGTCGCCCGAATCATAGGTCCAGGCCACTTGGAGCTGGTTCACGTTCGATTGGTTGATTTGAGTCGAAGAAGAGTAGCGGATGTTATAAGCGCCGCCGTTGACGGGCCAGTCCACGTTTGTCCGAACATCAGCAGCAACCAGCGACAAACCGGGCATCAAACAGAGGATGAGTTTTCGAAAAATCAATGAGTTCAAAACCTAGCTTATGCAATACTCCCTGACATGATTCGAACCGCATTCGGGGTTGTAGCGGCATCGCTGACACTGCTTTGCCTGGCAGTAACAGCTCAAAAGGAATCGCAGCTTCCCGAGGGACCTTTGGAGGCAACCTCTTTATTGGGCAGAAAACTTTACGCTCTTCCCGATGATGACGGAGCGATTCGCGTGGCTCAAGAAGGCTTATCTGCCACTCCAGCGAATGCAGATCTCGCGTTGAAGCTCTCCAAAGCGCAAGCCGCAAAGCGCCAGTACCGCGAAGCCGTTGCTACTTGTACAACCGCGCTCGCCAAGGCGCCCGACAATGCTGCCTTGTATCTCGAGCGAGGTCATCGCGAGCTGGGTCTGCGTGAGTTCAAGGCCGCTGACGCAGATCTGAACAAAGCTGTAGAGCTCGATCCGAAGCAACTGGATTCGTACTACCACTTGGGACTGGCTCATTATTTTCTCGGCGACTTCGAACAGGCCGCACAGTCCTTCGCGCACGCGCTAAGTCTTGCCCAAAACACGGATAGCGTCATCGACTGCTCGAACTGGCTCTATGTGTCACGCCGTCGCGGCGGCCAGGCACACGCGGCCGCTCAAGTCCTCAAACGCATCACGCCCGATATGAAAAACACCGAACCGCATCTCTACTTTTACCTGCGACTGCTCCACTTCTATCAGGGCACCATTTCTGAAAGCGACGTATTGCCTCCGGCCCCAAAAGGTCCCACGGATCTCGAAGGCGAACTGTCTTTCGATACGACTAACTACGGCGTTGGGAATTGGCACCTCTACGAAAAATCCGATCCGGCCGGCGCGGACGAGTTCTTCCACAATGTTGTGAAAGGCTACGCCTGGAACTCCTGGGGCTTCATCGGTTCAGAGCTCGAACTTGCAAAAGCGGCGCGCTAGCCTTACTTCGCCTTTACCGGTTGACAAGCTGATTGCGACTTCCCGGCGAGTGAGTCGGAGTAAAGTGTCGCCGCATCCCTGGCTTCCCACCAGGTGAATTGCTGGGCCGTGTAACGAGCCCCGGATGCCGAGGTCACATTGGAAAAAATCAGCGAGTTTCCGGAGATGGGAACAACCGCTAAGCTGTTTCCTCCACCGTTGATGTATTCGACTGAGAACGAGCCCGATGGAAGGCCGATCTTTGCCGCTTGCCCGTCGCATTGGTACTGCACGGCCTTTCTCGAAATGGATGCATTCTGCGGCAAATGAATCGTGAGATCTTCTGCGGATACGACAATCGAAGATCCGGCCACTGCTAGCATTGCTGCGAGAAGCTTTGACATTTTCCTGCTTGTAAGTTCCATGTAAGTTTCCTTTACGTACAGCGTAATCGACTTGCTCGAACCTGCAAAGACGCCTCGTTGGCGGCGTGTACACTGGAACGACAATCTTCACGATTTGTGCCAGCGGGAGGCTGCTCGAGCATGTCAAAAAAGGTGTTTAGGCGTATGGGTGGGTTCGCTGCGGTTTCCGCACTACTCCTCTTGTCTTCGGCGCCGGCGATGAAGGCGTCAACGCGCCTGCTGCGCACGCCGACTGTCAGTTCGGACAGCATCGCCTTCGCCTATGCAAATAACATCTGGATTGTTGATCGCAAGGGCGGCTTGGCCCGGCGGCTGACAAGCTTTCAAGGCCAGACCTCGAATCCGCATTTCTCGCCAGACGGAAAGCTGGTGGCATTTAGCGCCGAGTACGCAGGAAATAGCGATGTGTACGTAGTCAGCGCGGCAGGTGGAGACCCCAAGCGCTTGACCTGGCATCCCGGGCCGGATATGGTCGAGGGCTGGACGCCTGACGGCAAAGCCGTGCTGTTCACATCCACTCGCGCGAGCTCAGGGCCCATCGCGATCCCAAGATTCTGGACCGTTCCCGTCGAGGGTGGCGTTCCTGAGCCTCTGCCTCTGCCGCGCGGCTATCAAGGCAAGATCTCGCCGGACGGATCGCAAATCGCATACCGGATGAACAACTCCTGGGACGAGGAGCGGCGCAACTATCGCGGGGGGCAAAACCGCCCCATCTGGATCGCAGACCTGCACAGCTTCGACGTAGTGACGCCTCCCTGGACCGACTCGAAGGACATGGATCCGGTGTGGGTCGGTGATGTCGTGTATTTCATCTCTGATCGCGATGGCGTGGCGAATATCTGGGCTTTCGATTGCGGAAAGAAGAAGTTAGCGCAAATCACCCAGTTCAAAAATTTCGACGTGAAGTCGCTGGACGCCTGCCCGGGCGCTGTCGTCTTCGAGCAGGGCGGATACATCCACGAGCTGGACACAAAGACCGGCAAAACGCATCAAGTGGAAGTGACCGCTGCTGGCGATTTCCCGTGGATGATGCCGCGGTGGGAAGACGTTGGCGGCCGAATGAGCAACCTGATCGTGTCGCCAACAGGCAAACGCGTCGCGGTCGAAGCACGAGGCGAGATCTTCACTATTCCGGCCGACAAAGGAGACGTGCGAAATCTGACGCACTCGAGCGGATCGGCCGAACGAGACCCGGCCTGGTCGCCCGATGGGAAGTATCTTTCTTATTTCAGTGATAAATCAGGCGAGTATCAACTGGTCCTTGAATCGCAGGAAGGAATTGCACCTCCGCGCACAATTCCGCTGCCGCATCCAACCCACTACTACACGGCTTCGTGGTCGCCTGATTCAAAGAAATTGGTCTACACGGACACGAACTTAAAAGTCTGGGTCCTGGATGTTGCGAGCGGCGCTGCCAAAGTAGTTGGAGAAGATCCGTGGATGGTGCCGGCCCGGACGTTGAACCCGGTTTGGAGTCCGGACTCGAAGTACGTTGCCTACGCGAGCCGCCTGCGATCGCTCTATCACGCAATTTTCATCAGTAATGTCGAAACCGGCGAGACCCGCCAGGTGACCGACGGCCTTGCCGATTCTGTTTGGCCGGTGTGGGATGCCAGCGGGAAGTATCTTTGGTATTTCGCGTCCACCGATCTTGGACTGAAGTCGCAGTGGCTCGACATGACTTCGTACGACCATGACGAGCACTTCTCGCTGTATCTGACAATCCTGAGCAAGAGCGATCCAAGTCCGCTGCTGCCCCAGAGCGATGACGAAAGTTCTTCCGCAACTCGCAATGCGGAGCCAAAGCCGGACGATGACAAGCGCCCGGATCCGACGCATGCGCACAAACCGGTTACTGTGAAGATCGATTTTGATGGCCTGCAGAGCCGAACGGTTGCTGTCGCAGGAATTCCAGCCAGGGAGTATTCGAAGCTACGCGCGGGCGCGGACGGAACTGTGTTTTATCTGGAAGCACAGACGGGAGGAGATCAACCGGGCATCCCGCCGGGCAACATACTTCATCGCTATCGTCTCAGCGACCGGAAAGCGATCGTGTTTGCGCCGGGTGTGGTCGATTACAACGTAAGCTTCGACGGGCACAAACTGGTCTATCGTTCCACTGAAGGGATCCGACCGCCATCGCCTACGGGACCGCCTCCAGGTCCACCGCCGCCACCGGCGTTGTTTTTGGTGGACACGGACAAAACGGCGCCAACGGCCGGAACGGGACGGCTGAATGCTTCCATGCGCATGTACATTGAGCCGAAAGAAGAGTTCAAACAGATCTTCTATGAAGGCTGGCGCAATCAACGCGATTACCTGTATGTTCCCAATATGCACGGTGCAGACTGGCCGCGTATGAAAGAAGTGTATGGGCAATGGCTCCCCTACGCGATGCATCGAGCGGATCTCAATTACCTGCTGGACATTATGGGATCCGAGATCGCAATCGGACACTCGTTTGTGCGGGGAGGCGAGATGCCGCAAGTGCCACCGTCTCGCGGAGGACTTCTGGGCGCGGATTTCACGATCGAAAACGGACGCTATAAGATCGCCCGCATCTACGACACCGAGAGTTGGAATCCGGAGTTGCGGGCCCCGCTCGCCACGCCGGGCGTAACGGTCTCGGTCGGTGATTACGTGCTGGCCGTTAACGGAGAAGATCTCCGGGCCCCGGATAGTATTTATCGCTTGCTCGATGGCACAGCAGACAGACAAACGGTGCTGACCGTGAACAGCCAGCCGGCAACGAACGGGGCCCGCCAGATTACCGTGGTTCCTGTCCCCAACGAGCAAGGGTTGCGCACTCGTGACTGGGTGGAAGCAAATCGCCGCCTGGTCGAGAAGCTTTCGAACGGCAAGCTGGCCTATGTCTACCTGCCCAATACGGCCCAGCCTGGATACCTGAGCTTTAACCGCTACTATTTCGCGCAGCAGGAAAGGCAAGGCGCTGTTATCGACGAGAGATTCAACGGCGGCGGTTCGGCAGCCGATTACATCATCGATGTTTTGCAGCGGAAGATAGACGGTTACTTCAACAACGTGGCTGGCGACCGATATCCGTTTACCAGTCCGGAAGCAGGCATTTGGGGACCGAAGGTGATGGTCACAAACGAGATGGCCGGATCGGGCGGCGACTTGATGCCGTGGATGTTTCGTCATAGAAAAGTGGGCGTCCTGGTCGGCAAGCGCACCTGGGGCGGCTTGGTGCATACGGCGGACACGCCTCCCTTCATCGACGGCGGCTCCATGATCGCCCCGCGTGGCGGATTCTTTACGACGGAAGGCAAGTGGGCCGTAGAAAACGAAGGAATCGCGCCCGATATCGATGTCGAAAACTGGCCGAAGGATGTGATTGCAGGGCACGATCCACAACTCGAGCGCGCTGTGCAGGAAGCGTTGCTTCTTCTGAAGGAGAATCCGGTGAAACGTCTCAATCAGGAACCGCCGCCACCGAAGTGGGGCGAGCGCAAGGTGCCGTTAAGTTCGCAGTAACTGTCCGCAAAACACTGCGTCGATTGACCCAGGCGCCAGTTTGGTTGAACACGTTCAACTTCTCGTTCCGGTAGAACAGCTTCCGAACTTGCGTGCGCGCTTGCGCGTCGCGGTCGGAACCAGGAGGATGAAGCCGGAATCGATTACTTACGCCCTTTTGATAGAGTACGATTTCGCTCAAGAGAAGGGACGACACATGGAGACAAAAGTAAATCGTCGGGATCTTTTGCTCGGCTCGCTGGCGGCGGCCACGGTCGCTGCCTCACCCGTTCCTTCGCAAACGCTGAACACCAAACATCGAAACATCATTTTCATCCTGACTGACGACCAGCGTTACGACGCGCTCGGCTTCCTCAAGCCGCAAACGTTTTTGCAAACTCCGAACATGGACCGGATGGCCCAGGAGGGAGCGTATTGCAAGAATACGTTTGTCACTACCTCCTTGTGCTCGCCGAGCCGTGCCTCTATCCTCACGGGCAAGTACGCCTTCCAGCACCGCATCGTTGACAACAACACCGCCATTCCTCCGGGAACAGTGTTCTTTCCTCATTACCTGCAGCAGGCTGGCTACAAGACCGCTTTCATTGGCAAGTGGCACATGGGTAACACCGGCGATCAGCCGCAGCCCGGCTTCGACCATTGGATTAGTTTCAGAGGTCAAGGCTCCTACCTGCCCAATCCGAACGGACTCAATATCGATGGCCAGCACGTTCCGCAAAAAGGCTATATCACCGACGAACTGACCGATTACGCCCTCGATTGGCTGAATCAGCAACCGAAGGACCAGCCCTACTTTCTCTATCTTTCCCATAAGGCTGTCCACGCCGACTTCATACCTCCCGAGCGTTACAAAGGCCGCTACGACAAGGAAACCTTCGTCATGCCGGAGAGCGCGGCCATGCCCAAGAACCCGCAGGAGCCGCGCCCAATTTGGGTGCAGAATCAGCGCAACAGCTGGCATGGCATCGACTTCCCCTATCACGACGCGAAACTCTCAATCGGCGACTACTACAAGCGCTATGCGGAGACTCTTCTGGCCGTTGATGATTCGCTGGGCCGCATCTTCGACGCTCTGGAGAAACGAGGCGAAAGTAACTCGACCCTGGTGGCTCTCTCCGGTGACAACGGCTTCTGCTTTGGTGAACACGGCTTAATCGATAAGCGCCAGGCTTACGAAGAGTCGATCCGCGTCCCGCTCCTGATCCGCTGCCCTGATCTGATCAAGCCGAAAACCGTCGTCGCGGCAGACCTGGCCAACATTGATTTCATGCCCACCTTTCTAGACGTAGCGGGCGTCGAAGGACCCAAGGACATCGCCGGTCAAAGTTTCCTGCCATTCCTGAAGGGAAACCAGATTCCATGGCGGGAAAACCTGCTCTACGCCTATTACTGGGAGCGCAACTTCCCCCAAACACCGAGCATGCATGCCATTCGTACCGACCGCTTTAAATACGTTCACTATTACGGCATTTGGGATTCCGACGAACTATACGATCTGCAGGAGGACCCGCACGAGCTGAGAAATCTCATCTACAGTCCGGACCACCAGAAGGTCATTGGCGATCTCAAAAAGCGTCTCTTCGCCGAACTGGAGGCGAAAGGCGGGATGTACATCCCGCTATTCCCCGATAGTGGGCCCCAGATGAATCATCGCGACCCGGACCGCGGTCATGCCGCCGACTTCCCACAAGAAATGTACAGCAAGCCGAAAGCTCCCGCTTCCCATCAGTAGCCGGAACACTTTCCTGGATCACGATCATGAAATTCGTACGCCTCCTGTTGCCGCTTGCCCTGTTGGCTTTCGTCAAAATCAATGGACAGAGCATGGGAACCGGAACCATCACCGGATTTGTGAGCGACCCTTCCGGCTCCGCAATACCCTCTGCTACTGTCACGGCGCTCCACCTGTCGACCAACACCACTCACACGGCGACCACTACCTCCTCGGGTAATTACGTCTTTACCAACACGCCTATCGGCGACTACCAGATCACCGCTGAGGTGCCGGGCTTCAAGAAATTCGTACAGCAAGGCGTGCACCTGGACGCGGACGTAACTGCCAGCGTCAACATCCAGCTGCAGATCGGAACCAGCCAGCAGTCGGTGACTGTTTCCGCTGCACCGCTACCGCTCCAGACCGAAAACGGCGAGGTTGGAAATGTCGTAAGCGGAGTGCAAGTCAGTGAACTATCTCTGAACGGTCGTAATTTCTCTCAATTCGTCGCCCTCAGTCCCGGAGTCTCTTCTACTCAAACGGGTCGGCGGCTTGGTGTCGGCCAGGAAGGCAATCCCCTTCTCTCGGTTAACGGTGGTCGCGTGAACAGCACTCGGTTCACCTATGATGGCGTCCTGGCCATGGATACCGGTGGCAATCGCGGCCTCAATCTGTTCCCGCCAATGGATGCGCTTGCTGAGGTGCAGGTGAAAACGAGTAATTATTCCGCCAGCGAGGGAAGCTTTGGCTACGGTGCAGTCAACGTGATTACCAAAGCGGGCGGTTCGAATTTCCACGGAGATCTCTATGAAGTTCTCGGCAACTCGGATCTTGATGCCCGTAATTTTTTTGACATTCATCGCTCGCCCTTTCATCAGAACTTCTTCGGCGGAACCATCGGCGGACCCATCTTCATTCCGGGTCACTACAATCACGACAAAAACAAAACCTTCTTTTTTGTTTCGGAAGGGTGGAACCAGCGACAAGGTCCGCAGCTGGTAAACTTCACATCGCCTCCGCAAAGCACTTTCACAGCGACCACCCTTACGGCAGCACAGCGGGCAGGCATCTTCAACACAACGCTGAAGGATCCTCAGGGAGGCAATTTTCCTAACGGCACAATCCCTGTTCCGCGCATCGATCCCAACGCCGTTGCATTGCTGAACCTTTTCTATCCACTTCCTAATTCCTCCGGATCGACTAACTACGTCTTCTCGCCCAACAGTGCCAGCCGGTGGAGAGAAGACCTCGTGCGCGTCGATCAGCAGGTTACCGATAAGGTCTTGCTTACCATTCGCTATGCGCACGACAACTGGTATGAGAACGAGAACATCTTCGCACCGTCGAACGCCAGCTTTCCCACCCAGCCCGGCTTTCTCGGTAAACCCGGATACAACGCGATCATTCGTCTTACCTGGACCATCAACCCCACCACCACCAATGTTTTCACTGATGGCTATTCGCGCAACCAGATCATCACCTATCCCACCGGCGCAGCCGCGTCCCGTGCCGGCATCAACATCCCGGAAGTGCTCCCGGGAAATCTATTCAACTCGCCTCCCGACGTCACGATCTCCGGCTACAGCAATATCGGTGTCGGCTCTCCGAATCCCAACGCCAATAACGTCTTCGAATGGAAGGACGATCTCTCCCACATCGTCGGAACCCACACGCTCCAGGCAGGAGTCGACATTTTGCGCCTGCAAAAGTTCGATCGGGGCGCGGTCAATACGCAAGGCGCGTTCACATTTAATGGCAACTTCACCGGCAATGCGGCCGCAGACTTTCTGCTGGGCGATGCCTTCAGCTACACCGAGTCTTCGTTGAACCCGAACGGATATTTCTTCTCTAATTCCTACGAAGCTTACTTCCAGGACGACTGGAAAGTGAATTCTCGCCTGACGTTCAACTTAGGTCTTCGCTGGACCATGTTAAAAGTCGCGCCCATCGGTTACGAGAAGTACAACAACATCTCCGGCTTCAGTCCCTCACTCTACAATGCTGCCCAGGCGCCCGCGCTCATGGCGAACGGGCAGATCGTCAACGGCACGGGCAATCCGCTGAATGGAATCTTCACGCCCACCAACCTGCAGGGACTGAATCTCCCGCGCAGTCTGCTGAAACCGCACTACAACTTGCCAGGACCGCGCATCGGCTTCGCGTGGACTCCTACGCAGGACGGCAAAACTGTTCTTCGCGGCGGCTACGGCATCTTCTACCACTGGGACAATAACAACTCCGAAAACTATCGGAACAACATCCCGTTCACCAACAGCGTCAGTATCTATAACACGTCGCTCAGTAATCCTGCCGGAGGCACACAGCGCGTATTCCCGCCTAACCTTCAGGCCTTTGACGCCAATAATCTTTATCCTTCGGTGCAGCAGTGGAGCTTCGGAATCCAACGCGAACTGCCTGGACGTTTCGTCCTGTCCACTACCTACGTGGGCAACCACGCCGTCCATCTCGATCAGCAACCAAACCTGAATCAGCCGCAACCCAATCTTGCGGTCGCCCAGGGTTCCGTTAATGTCAACACCGTCCGTCCTTACCTCGCTTACGGCAACATCACTTACGATGAGCGCAATAGCTCCGCCAGCTACAACGCGCTACAAATCGTTCTGAATCGCCGCTTCGTCTCGGGCTTGTTCTTTCAGGCGAACTATACCTGGTCCAAGTCAATCGTCTACGCCTTCGGACAGAATCCGTTTCTACAGCCTGACGAGGAAGGCCTGAATAGCTACGATCAGCCGCATAACTTTACCTTCAGCGTGGTGTACAAGCTGCCCTTTTTCAACGGCCGAAGCGGAATCATCAAATCCGCATTGGGCGGTTGGGAGATCAGTGGCAATGCCACTTTCGCCAGTGGCTTCCCGTTCACCGTCACGGTTTCGGCCGACCGCGCCGGTGTCGGTGGTGGCACCCAACGTCCCAATCTCGCCGCTCCGCTCGTCACCACCGGCAACGTGTTTGGCTATTTCAATACCTCGGCCTTTGCTTTGGAGCCGCTCGGGACTTTCGGCAATGAAGGCAGCAACATCCTGCGCGGACCCGGTATCTCCGACGACATCAATTTCAACCTCTTTCGCAATTTCCGTCTGGGCAGTGAGTCGCGCTACCTGCGCCTCGGTGGAGAATTCTTCAACATCTTCAACCACGCGAACTTTTCGAGCATTGGCACGGTCTACGGCTCGCCCACCTTCGGCAATATCACCGGAGCACTCGATCCGCGTCACATTCAACTGAGCGCGAAGTTGGTTTTCTAGACTCCCGAGCCAGCACGCCTGGTCAACAGATTAGAACCGAGCTCGGGGTGGATAGTTCGCTGCTGCTCCGTGACCAAGCCCGCCCGAACTCAGTTGACAGGTACAGGGTGCCAGCTCTGTCAACCACCACAATTGTTGAGCCGTTTGTGGCGATGCACCCGGTGTGAACGATGCCCTCGGTCCACGCCGGCAGGCCATCTTCGACGGCCACTATGACTCCATCCGGTCTGAGCGGCCGGCGATAAATTCTTCCCTGGGCTGCAAAGGGATCTGTCGCCGCGGAGACAAAAATGTCATCGCCCGAGAACGCTACTGCAGAGCAGTGTGCTGCGTGGAGGCCGTCGCGTTCTATCGTCCACGTTGCTCCTCCATCGCGGCTCATGCAAAGGCCAACAGCGGCCGCCGCGACGACGATGTCCGGATCTCCCGAGTGCGCGCGCACCTCATGAACATCGCTGTTGATATCGATGGTGGGCTGCCAGGTTCTTCCGCCATCCAGTGAACGCGGAATGCCTCCCACGTGAACGTTGGCGAACAGTTTGCTCCCGTTCGAGTTGGCCGCGACCGAGCGAATACCTAGCGGTGGCCCAATACGCTGCCCGTTCACAATTGCCGAACCAGCAAACCAGGCGTCCCGTCCCGCGACCTTGTCGAAACCTTCGACAGGTTCGAGCACACCGCCCCCGTTGCTCAGCCGCAGCATGCGTGCATCGTCCGTTCCAACGTAGATGGTGTTTCGAACAGCCATACAGCACGAAAGCTCGAACTCGCTCGTTGCGACGGTTGTCCATCCGCCGCTTGGTGCACGCCTGCAGAGCGAATGTCGGCCGGCAATGGCGAGCGCACCGCCGCGTCCATCTGGTGCGAGCCCTCTGACGGGCTGGTTCGCAATCTCTTGCGTGCGCCCATCGCCGGTGACTGCGAACAGCCCATCGCCCCACGTCGCCACAAGGATCGTCGGTTTCGTCACGGATTACCTTCTCGCCATGCGTTCTCTCTAGGATCCCTCTCCGAGGCAATTTGGCCGGCAATAGCGACCGCACGCTCATGATCAGCGTCATCCGCGTCCAGCAGCGCGAGAATTGCGCTCGAATCCCAGAGAACGCCGCGCCTGATGTTCATGCGTCCAGAATGGCGTGCTTATCGCGCGCGCCGGGTGCTTGGCCTCCGCTCCGCCCTGCGCCGATCAGGCGAAAGATCGGGTGGTTTCCGGCGAAGGGCGGGATTTCGCCTTTGGCCTTTCCACTAGCAGTCTTAGCGGGCGCGGTCAGGCGCACAAGGCGGCGTCCACCACGCCTGACGCTCGCTAGCGCCCCGCGCTGGAGCCCCCTCCAAAGCGTCGAGCGCGAAATCCCTAACGCCCGGATCGCCTTGTCGATCGTTACCAGGTTTGTTGACACCGATTTGATCGTATTATGAGAGTCTCACTTTCGGCGTGAGGCCGTCCCCTGAACCTGTGGTAAAGCTATGGTTCGGGGCCGAGCTTGTCGTCGACCGCGAACCCCAACTTTTGTTTGGACCCAAGTGACGGGCAAACGTTCCTCCGCCACGTTCTGCCGTAAGAGACCCCTCTCCCAGTTACCGCGGGCGATCAGAGTTGTTGAAGGCCATGCGTTCTCTTGGAGCGAGCCATTGCCGTTCGGCAAGCTGCACGCCCAATCAACAATTCTCCCGCCCTGGTCGCGCAGCGTAGATCTATACATCGCCGTCACTCACGGGTAATCCAAGGCAGAGTCTCCAAATCTCAAGGTTGCGCGTTTTACAGACGGGTGCCGTTGATGGGATCGGCCAGAACGCGTACGTTGTGGCGTAATCGGTGTTTGCAGTTTGTTCTGCTGGGCATCACGAACAGGTGCCCTTTTCCCGCCACGGTAATGCGGCTACTCGCACAAGGAAGGGAAAGTGGACGGCGCAACAGCCGCGGTTATAAGAATAGACTTGCCGCTCTCCTACTTCGCGGGAATTGCCGTAAGGGAAATGGGCTGACTTTCTTTGCTCGCCGTCACGCTGAACGATGATTTGCGAACTAAATTAATGATTTCCTGACTCCATTCTTGATCCTCAGGCAAATCGGCGAAACCTGCGATCAGATATTCATGAGGGGCCACGCACTCGAATTGGAATCGTCCGTTTGCGTCCGCCTGAGCCGTCAGCAACTGATTTGGCGCAGGTGCCGAGTGCGCAGCGCGGTCGAGGAGGATGACCTTTGCTCCGCCGATCGCCTTGCTCCCATCAGTAACAGTGCCTGTCAGTGTGACCCCGTCACGGCCTAACGTAATCTTGAGGTCTCCGGTACCGGATGGAAACGGTTCGCCGTATGCATCTCTGCCAAGGACCTCCGCACGCTTGACATAAAGAGGCTTTGGAAGGTTCTTGACATTAACCCAATATTGGTCGCCGATTATAGCGCGGGGAACGATAAAGACGCCATCGCTCTGCACCGTTGCACGTAGTTGCTCGGCGGCCGTTTTGATGCGATCTGTTGGCTGCAACTCGATATCGACGCTCGACAGGTCTCGGGGAGCGCTCTCATGACTGAAAGCAGAGCCGCTCTCGATCACGATTTCCCCGTTTATCGAGCTCGGCTGAACGAGGTCGAGGGTGGGTACCTCGACAGCCCCGGGACGGGTGATGCTTACCTGGTCCATCCCATACAGCCCCTCCCCCTCAGGATTTTCGGTAAACCCTTCAAGCACATACAGCCCTGGAGGGATGCCGCATGCCCCGGTGCGGACTAACGAATGAAAGCGGCCCATGGCTATGCGGTTTTGGCTCATCGGAGACGCCTGCCACAGCACTACTGCCACCCACGAGCCTGGCTTGAGCGTTTCCCGCGAGCTCAGAGTTGTGAATACGCACCCGGTGCGTGCCTTAATCAGCTGAATATCCATGTTCTCAGCAGAGTTGTGATTCTCGATCGTGATAGGAACAGAGTCATTGGCGCTCAGTGTCTGCCCATAATAAGTAAGAACATTGTCGAGCTTCGGTTCGTCGCTCTCGGCCTTCACCTTGCGATACTCATCGAAGCTCTTCACAGGAGGCACGGCGTACAAAATGTAAGTGCCATCCATTAGGCCGCCGAGATGAAATCTTCCCTCATCGTCAGTGAATGCTATCCGAAATGATCCTAACGTCGGCCTGCCTCGAACCACGCGCTCTTGTTGCAGACACACTTTGCCGTTCCTGACTGGCGTTCCGTCCGATTGCCGGAGGGTACCCGCAAGCGCTGCCCCCTTCTGCATTCTGACCGTCACGTCAGAGCCGGGCGGTGTCACACTGAGTTGAACACGGGTCGCCAGATAACCCTTTCCAAGGGTTGCCATTACATAGCAGCCCGGACGGGGTTTGGAGTGAAATTCAAAGGAGCCCGTGTCGTCTGTTACGGTCAGCTGAGTCGCTGCTCCAGGACAGCTCAATGCCACCTCCATGCCGGCTAAATGATGGAAATCAGCGGCATCTGTGACCACACCCTTAACTTCGTCCAAGGAGGACTTCTCGTCTATGTTCCCCTGGGCGTGCGAGTGTCCGACGACGATTCTTAACAACGCGCAGCCGAGTATGAAGGATCGGACTCGATGTGACGTGTACACGACAAATGCTCCCGGTGTGAAGACCGCCAGATCAGAGCCCTACGGACATCCTGCAGGGAGCTGACTCGATCATGGGTCTATCACGGGTTCCGCCTCACACACAATAAGTATCATTACGGTGGATGGCCTCGCGTCCGAATATTTGCGGCGTTCAATGGAAGCCAAGCTTCCACCGCTGACATCGCTGAGGTATCGATCCCGACCAAACTGGCTGGGTCCGCTGCAAACGCGCTCGCCTTCCTTCAAACGGCTCAATCTAAACTGATCCGGCGATCAACTCATACAATCACCGCACCTTCTCGCGCCGGATCACTCCAGATTGTCTTGACGGGCCTACGGCCCACGAAACCTCATGAAAATGAATGAGAGGGGATCTCTGGACGTCGCCGCCCAAGTCGTGGTCCAGGCGCGGAGCTAACATTGCAGCTGGCCAGAGCGGCGAGATCGAGAACTCAATGGAGAAGTTAACGCCGTCAGATTGTCTGATCCGGAGCGTGCGTGTTGAGCGAATAAATGGGCATTGTCTTCTCCCGCTGGGAGTGATCATAGCCCGCGACCTTGATTAACGTACTTGCGGCACGCTCTCCGCTCGCGCCGGAAGGAAGGGTTATGTCCTACAGAGTAGCCGGGATCGATGTTCATAAAAGAATGTTGGCCGTAGTTGTGGCCGACGTGCACGTCGAAGGCGAGTACCAGTTTGAGCGACGCCATTTTGGTAGCAACCCCGAGCAACTTCGATTACGCGCTTGGAGCGTGCAGCGAGTTAAATCCAGTCTATCGCCGGCTACTGAAGATGGCATTAAAAGAATTGCAGCTGATCGACGAGCAGATCGGGCAACTGGATCAGGAGATGGCGGGCCTGCTCAAGCAGCATCAGGACGCAGTACAGCGACTAACGGAGGTGCCCGGCCTGGGACCGGATTCCGCACAGCAGATCATCGCTGAAGTAGGTGTTACAGCGGCGACTTTTGCTTCGCCCAAGAATCTATCCTCCTGGGTAGGCGCGTGTCCTGGAGACGAAGAGAGCGCGGGGATGAACAAGAGCACCCGCTGCCCCAGGGGTAACCGTCACATGCGACGGATCCTCAACCAGGCGGCTAATGCTGCGGTCAAGCAAAAAGGAAGCATCTTCGAGGTTGTGTATCGCCGGCTGGTACCGCGCCTCGGACACGGGCAAACCATCGGAGCAATTACGCATCGGCTTTGTCGATTAGTTTGGATCATTCTGCATCAGCGGGTCAGATATGAGGAACGAGGCCCGGCCGTAAGCCAGAAATCGAAGCGACGCCGCACGACAAGGATGATTAGGGAACTTCGTAGCTTCGGCTATGAAGTTCAGCCGTTGACTGTTCAGACGGTCAACGCTTAAGTGCGGCACGTGCATTTTCGACCTTGAAGTCCTAACTTCACTCGCGGGTAATCCAAGGCATAGTCTTCAAATCTCAAGGCTGCGCGTTTACGTCCAAGTGGCAGCCAGAGAAGGTAAACCCTTCGCGACTACGCGCGTTCAATCGGCCAATCCACTTCTCCGGGTTGGCAACTGTACGTCAACTTGAATCACCAAACCAACCGCCTCTGGGGAGGGTCCATCTCGGGTATGACGCTGAGCTCGCGAATTGCGCTTGATCCTTGCAGATATCCGATCTCGTCACGTTCGCCAAAACTTGCGGGATATAAGAATCAAGACACGGTCGTCGGCTGACTGTTCCCACTGCGTCGGATCTTCTCTGGACCAATCGATGTCTACGTGGTCCAGCGCCTCTTGTTGGGTGACCTCGTGCTTTCGAAATGAAATAGGTCCGGAAGGAGCGAATGTATCTAATCACCGGGAGACCCTCTAACAAGCCTGCTACAACGGCGTCAATCGGCTTCCAAAGATGCGGCTCCTGAAGCGGCAGCGGCGGAGACGATTGTATTCACCACTGCCTGGCCTGCAGCCATGCCGCCCGCGCCGACGGCAACGGAACCACCCCCCAGGGCCGCGAGACCACTGGTTGTGGCGGCGGCCCCGGCGGTTCCCGACGCTGCTGCGAGTGACACAGCCGCACTTGCAACGCCCATGCCGGCCGCGATCCCAATTGCAGCACTTCCAGCGACCGTACCTATCTTTCGCGCCATGTTTATCGTCTGATCAGACGCCCCTGCTAGTTTTGCACCCGCTGCGGTTGCCTCGCCTACGAGAGAACCAGATAGCTGCACAATTTTGTTCACACCCGTGCCTGCGACTTGGCCAGCTTTCGTTATTCCGGAATCTACCGTCTGCGCTACGTCGCGAAAAGAACGTCGGATTTCCTCCTTCCTTTTGGGCTCGTCCGTGAATTGACTTGCCCCCAAAGCGGCGCCTTGGATGGACCAGTTTGTGTCGGTTCCCAGTGCACCCGCACCATTGCGCACAATTCCGCCAAGCTTAGATTGTTCGCAATCCATTTGAATGTTCCTGACATAGTAAACGCCGTTGTCGGAATGGTATCGAAGTTGGTGCTCGTGCTGCATCAACTGAATGGCATTAGTGCGTACCGGCATAGGGCGTAACTCTCCGGTACTGAGCACGTGCGAGAGTATGAAGGCCGCCGGACACGGGCCTCCGCTGTATCTGGCGCAGGTATAAAATCCTCCGAGGTAAGCGAGCAACCACGCCGTGTATCTGGCAGGATAAAGCATGGTTCCTAACGCTTTCGACGTGTCCCGGTACTTTGACGTATAACGGTAGATCTCTATCGAGCGCGCCCCGGCGTCGATCTTCTCTTCTCTCTCTCTCTCTCTCTCTCTCTCTCTCTCTCAGCGATATCCGCCGGGGCTCCTCCCGATAGAGATCTAGCGTTACGCGGCAAGTTGCCTCTGTGCAGCTGTACTTCCGGAGGGCGCGCGACTCGGGAGCAATCGGGAACAGGCGCCTTCAATTGTGCGAAAGGACGACAACTGGACAGTGGATCCGCTTCGAGTGGCCGATCCGCGCAGAAACTGTGCCGCAATTCTGCTGGCGGCCCGACCATCGCGGTCCAGGCCAACGATTGATGGCGCTATGAACTCTCGGGGTACCCCATCGCGACCGTTTTGCAATGAGACACATCGCTTCGCTTGTTTCGTGAACGCGCCTTCCGAGCTGCTTTGGAGGAATGGAGCCGGTCAAAACGCAGAGTGGCGTTTCAGTGTTTCGTGCGTGGTCAGTTAGACGACATGGCGCCGCGAAGGTGCCCGGCGATCGGGAATTTTGCGGTATTCCGGCCCGCCGGGCCCAACAGGCTCATTAAGCCTATATACCTTCAGTCACAATCGGAGGGTGAAGGCTCGCCTCAACGTCTTCCCTTTACGTGTACGCCTTCTCTCCGCCGACCTGCGAATCCCAATACGTCGTAGGATCGGTGAAGAACTCACCCTGCCTGCAGAGGGGGCGCATCGCTTCTTCATTGACTTTGATGCCCAAGCCTGGCCCCGTCGGTACGGGGATGTGACCGTTAACCACCAAGTTCCCTTTATCGGTTAAGTCTTTGTGCCAGGCGGGCTGCGGCTGGTGCCACTCCAGGGCGAGGAAGTTTTGGCTGGCGGCTATCGCGTGCGCGCCGGCTGCGTAGCCGATCGGGGTAGCGTTGCTGTGGACCATCATCCCCACCCCATATTTGGCCGCCAAGTCGGAGGCCTTCTTCAATTCGAGACAGCCGCCGATCACAAGGTGATCCGGATGGATGTAATCGACTGCACGCGCCTGGCAAAGCGGCTCGAGCGATTCCACCAGGTAGGCGTCTTCGCCGGTCAAGGTGGACACCTTGACCGAATCGGTGATGAGCTTCCACTCCTCTACCCGGAACCACGGGACCATGTCTTCCAAAGTCGAGGGAGTGACCCTCTCCAGCGCGTTAGCCAGCTTGATGCAACTCTTTACGGTGAGGTGCCCGAAATGGTCGTGACCCATGGGAACGTTGCCGGCGTCGCCCATCGCCTCCTTGATCGAAGCGACGTAGTCGGCTACGAGTTCACATCCCTTGTCGCTGACCTCTAATCCCTGATAGTCGTTCTCGGGGTTTTCCCCCGGTTCCCCGTTATAGTCTGCCGGCGCAAATATCGTGCCCTTCTTGTCTTGAAGGACGCGAGGTACGCTCAGGTCGAATTTGAGCATCGTAAACCCCGCGGCGACTCTCTCTTTATAATCGGCGGCGATGTCTGCGATGGACTCCGAGCGCGGGTCACCCTCGCTGTACATGCGGACCTTGTCGCGAAATTTCCCGCCAAGCAGCTGATAGATCGGCGCGCCATAAGCTTGGCCGGCCAGATCCCACAGCGCGTTGTCAATCGCGTTGACGCCGCTCCCCTGACGGTTATACCCGCCATGCATCTTGATCTTGCGGAAGATCTTGTCAACGTTGCAGGGATTCTCGCCGAGCAGCCGGCCCTTATGCATCAGCACGTAGTTCGGCTGGGGGCCGTCCCCAATCGTCTGGCCGTAACCCGAGATTCCCTGATTGGTATCGATTCGGACGATGATCGTGCCGCCCGATGCCGCTCCCGCGCCGGGAGTCGCAGGAGGCAGCGGCGCCCTGGCGCCGCCGCGTCCTTCCATCCGACCCTGGCCTCCCGGCCCTCTCAGAACAGCGATGCGCATGTCCGTGATTTTCAAGTCCGACGGACTTGAACTCCGGTTGACATTTTGGGGATACGCTTCGAGGTCGGCCCAGAGGCCAAGCCCCGCGGCTGCCGCGCCCGTCCTCAGAAACGAACGTCGCCCAATTGCGTTTTCTTTTTTAGACATTTACTCTCCTTTTCACCACCAAAACTGACTCGCGTTTGGAAACGGCCCATTCTATCCGAACTTGAATTTCGAAGCAGATGCTCGACCGCCCGGAGGTTCATTCCTAGCACTCAAATTGGGCGGTGAGCGGCTTCGAGCGGCCGCGGCGAGGCACGGACGATCAAGGACGCGCCGCTCGCACGAGAAACGGCGGAACAGGTGGACGACTTCGCCGGCCGGGTCAAGGCGAAGCGCGTGGAACTAACTAGCCCCGCGTGCAAGCTGTCCTCTCTCGCGGAAAGGCTGAACGATGGCCGGCTGCCGGATGGGGAGGTGGTCGTCAACCTGGAGAGCGAAATCCGCAAGCTGTGCGAAGTGGGCGGGCGACGGTTCCGAGTGGCGCTTCTGCCGACAGAGACTTCTACCTCGCGGGAACCCGGCCTGCCGCTGAATCCGCAACTGGGCCGGACTTCGGCCAAATTCGATCGAAGCTGACGAGCGCCGAAATTGCGATGAGCGGATCGTATTTCGATGACGTGCTGCGCGATCCGCGGCGCTAGCGCATTGAGAACACCACCGACAAAGTGTGCGGGCCGGACGCTGTTCGGCGAAGACGCGACGTCGTGTGGCACGGAGCGCATTGTCAGCTATCCGGAAGCAATCCACATGAACGTGTAGACTTCTGAGTTCGAAAGTCAATCCACTCGAGCCCATCTTTTTCACAGACGCGTCGGCGGCGCCCACACTTTGTACACATATCATTCCGGAAGCCAGGCGCTTAGAGGCGAGTTCCGTTTTTTTAGACTGGCAATGTACTTTGACTCGTCATAGGCAACTCCGTCCTGCCAGCAGCGGAACAGAATCCGTTGCCACTTGAAGGCCAAAGCGCGAAGGGCGGCATGATGGCGTTTGCCGAGATCCCGCAGTTGATCGTAATAGACTCTCGCCCAGCGGCAGCTCTTCATCGAATGCTGCGCCCACTCGTGAAAGGTTTGACGCAGGAACTTCGGACAGGCCCTTCGGAATTGGATAACTCGCGTCCGGCCGCTAGCTGCGGTGACTGGCGCGATGCCGCTAGCGCATTGCAGCTGATGAGCATTCTGATAGCGGTTGCCATTTCCCATCGCTGCTAACAAACGAGGCGCCATGACGGGCCCGGCGCCGGGCAGCGATTGAGCTATCTCCCAGCAGGGATGCTTACGACTGGTTTCAGCGATGACTTTGTCAAACGTTTTGATGCTCGTTTGCATCTGCTTCAGCAACGCTACTAACGCGGTCACTTCCAGGACATAGCAATCCAGCAACACCACATCTTGAACAGCAGGAACAGCTGCGTTTACCTGTCTTGCCCAACCCGCAGCTTCTTCTGCAGTGCGCCGGTGCTGACGAAGAAATGCTTCCAAGGTTCTGCGTTGCGCTTTTTGCAACTGCTCCAGTTTGGGCCACCTGGCCAGCAGATCAAGTACCGGTGCTGCTCCGATATCATCAAACCAGTTCAGCACCTGCGGGAAGTAGACCTTGAGGCGTGCGGAAAGCCGGTTGCCATGTCGCTTTTTCTCTTCCACCCAATGCCGGCGTTGTTCCACCAACATCAGCAGTCGACGAGTCGGTTCGTCATCCTGCTCAAGAGGACGAAGTCGGGTTCGATGATGCACCAGCAAGTCCAGCAGTAATTCCCCATCGGCAGGATCACTCTTACTTCCAGACGGATACAGAGCTTGACGAAACTGCCCGGCAGCTTGGGGATGAATCGGATAGATCTCGACGCATTCGTATTTCAAGAGCATCCAGACGACTGCCCCGTGTTTCTGTTCAATGGCAATCCCGATTCGGCGACCATCTAGGCGGCTCATTAACTGACCGATCCAAACATCCAAAGCTTCTGACGATTGTTCCAAGCGCCCTCGCTCCCGCTCTCCGGTGTCAGTCCATTGCAGTGACCAAACGTGCTCGTGGTCGCCCCAATCGAACCCCACCCAGGCTGCGTAGCACTCATCGCGATCTGCGTTGTCTTGCTGCTTCATGTCCCTTTCGCTCCAGGCTTCTTTTGGCAAGCAGGCTTCGCATCTCCAAAGGACTTATAGATGTCGTGCTGTAGTCCAGCGACAGCTTCTGAGAATTCGTCTTAGCGAAGCACATCCCGCTGCTCAAGGGTCTACACGAAAACATCAAATGTTGGTCGGCAATACTCGTAGCAGCGGGATGCTTGCTCTCTTGCTTATTCCTGATTCTCCGCTTCACTGATGGAGCGGAACGGAATCCGAATACGCGTCAGAGAAACTTTTCCACAACCGCCGCGACCGACGACTGTTATAACCACCCTCTTGAGCCAACTCCTTGGCTCGACTATAAGTCGGCGTTGCTGAGAGTGGACGGTAGCGCGTGAAAAGCCCAGCGCCTCAAAAAACTCAACTACAAAGACCCGTGTCGCCGCATTCCAATGGCCACGCAAATCCACCCTATGGTCAGAAAAACGCAGGACACGGCTAAAGCCGCGAATACCTCCGAGATGCCGCCCAGAAGCATCTGTACATCGAACCCGGGGTGACGGCTCAGCGCGCGGGCGCCGTTCATAACTCCTAATGCGCCCGTGCAGAAAGCCGCGAATATGCCCGCCAAAGTAAGCGGTCGCATGTACGACAACTGGCGTTCACTGGGTCGGATCGCAAACCAAATTCCGGCCAAAGTCGGGGTAAGAGAAATCAGCAGTCCAAGCATAGCCGCATAACTAATGCCGCGAAGTGGATCCATGGAAACCTCCTACACTGAATAACGGCATCGGAGGCCGAGCGTGACATCGTCACGAACGGCCTGGCGCTGCGTTGTTAGTGAGATGGACCGACAGGTCGAGTTGTCGCTGGTCCGCCGTTTGCGCCAAGCCGACACAGGTGCATTTGACCAGATCTACGACACCCTCAACACGCGGCTTTACAATTTCCTGGCGCGATTGTCCGGGAGCCGCGAGGTAGCGGAAGATCTTGTCGAAGAGACTTGGTTGCGATTGGTTTCCGCAAGCGCAACCCTGGACCCAAATACGCACATCGCTCCCTGGCTGTTTACGGTCGCGCGGAACCTTTACGTTAGCTACTGCCGCTCAAGAAGCCGCGAGCAATCGTACACGTCGGACTTTCTCCTTCTTTGGCCGGACCGGCTCTCGCCCTCGCCGTTCGACTGGGCCAGCGCGAACGAGTCCGAGGTTCGCTTAAACGCAGCGCTGGCTGCTCTTCCGGTGAAGTACCGCGAAGCGCTGCTGCTCGTCGGGGTGGAAGGACTCCGGCCTGCCAAGCGGCTGTCGTATGCGGCATCAGCCCGGAAGCCTTTCGCCAGCGGCTCAGCCGTGCGCGCGCCCTCATCTCGGAGCAGTGGTGGCAACACATAAAGGAGGTAACTTCATGACCCCAGACGACTCCCTCTTAGATGCACTGGCCAGTTTGCCGGAATGGTCGCCAAACCGGCACCGGGAACACTCTGTACGGATGCGATGTCACGAGGAACTCAGGCACCGCGCAGAGAGACGAGCCCGGCCGGCGCAGCGAGGGCGGCTCGTAAGCTGGTGCTTCGACGCGAGCGCCGGTTTGGGAGCCTGCGCCTACGCCGCGATCGTACTGCACGCGGCCATACGGCTTGGGCTGGGCGGGTGACGTGAGACGCCGCGCATCTCCCTGCCAAAATGCATACGCCGCCCCGAGCCTTAAAGCATCAGTGAACGGTAAATTGGACGTAAAGTCGGCATCCCGCAGATTGGGGAAAACGCGCCAGCCAAACAGTACCGCGTTTTCTCGTCGAAGTAAGTCTAAGGTCACACAGCCCGTCTACGGGGACCTACTGCGCCTCTTCGAACTCGCTTTCTTCCGGCGCCTCGGTGGGACTCGAGAATTCCATGCGGTAGCCATCAGGATCCGTGAGCGGCACAACCCATAAACCATTTCCCACGGAGGGGCGACTGCGAGGTTGAACACCCCGCGATTTGAAGTCGCGATAAAGGGCGAGTGAGTCTTCGCAGATAAACACGACGGAAGCGCCAGTTCCGACCGGTTCGTTCCGCAGGCGCTGCGGCGGGAACTCTTGGAGCATGATCGCGGCGTTACCAAGCTCAAGCCAGCACCAGCGGATTTTTCCGTCGGAAGGATAATGTTCGTCGCCGTCCGGAATCCACCGGCGCTTGATGGTGAATCCAAGTCCATCGACATAGAACCGCAGCGACGATTCCATATCCGTTACTCCAAAGAACGGTACGGCCTGTTTGACATTTACGCTCATGATGACTGCTCCAAACGCTGAATCCATGATGAACGAAGCATATGCTGTGTTCACTCGGAGCGAAACAATTCTGAACTGAAAGTATTACTCCTGTAAGTTGAGTTCGGGCGGTCAGGTTGGTCGAAATCAAGTTGACGCAAAGTCGCCTAAGGTGAGAACTGCTCCAAGACAGTGAGCTCCTGAAGATAGCACCGCCCTGGTCGGGCAGCCTAGATCTATACATCGCCGTCAGGGCGGATGTATGCCGACGGTTGTTTGCCAAAGTTGAGGTTGCCCCTCAATCGCTAGAATCGTCGGACACCTCACCTAATCTTTTCGCATGTGCCCTTCGAACGCGAGTTGACTGAGAGAATGACGGTCGCTCGGTTTCTCTCTGCTTTGTAGGGCCTCATGCAGCCGGGCTGGGTCTCCCAGACGGCCAATGGCGAATGCCGCTTCTACTACGAAGCCTTTTGGAACAGAGAGCGTCATGCGCGCCCGTTCATGATCGAAGCCAACCATACCATGCGCGTGCCAGCCAAGTTTAAAAGCCTGCAGCACCATAAAGCCACACGCGGCTCCTGTGTCGAAGGAATGTGTGGGCGATGGATGCTCCTCTCCCGTTTTTGGTGATCGGGATGTGGTCTTGGAGACCGCGAAGATCAGAGCAGAAGCCTGCTTCGCCCAATCCTGGTTGAACGGAACCAGCAGACTGAGCAATGGGTCCCAATGCGGCGTATCGCGAAGAGCATAGATAAAGCGCCACGGCTGCGCATTGAAGGACGAAGCTGCCCAGCGCGCCGCTTCGAGCATCGTCAGTAGCGTTTCATGCGGCATCGGTTCTGGCGTGAAAGCTCGTGGCGACCAACGTTCAAGAAACAAGGGATCAATCGGATGCTCGGCAGTTCTACCATTCAGGTTCATAACAGGCTTTCTCACTTCGGTCTTGGGATTCTTCTAGCGCACCAACAAGGCCAAACCCACCGCAACCAAGAGCAGAAGGCATTAAGATGTAGCCAAGCACTTGCTGCGGGTCGAGTCCTAACGGATGTGAGACTTCCGTGGCGAACTCGGGATCGTGCCAAGCGGTACCCGGAAACAGTTGTGCGAAGGAGAGCCCCACCCAATACAGGGATGCGGCCGCTGCGCCGGCGAAGAACCACGGCCGCGTAAGCGGATGCACTGCAAAGAGGCAGAAGAGCGAGAGCGTACCTGCAAAGACGCCCATCAGCATAGTTTGGCCGTTATGAAACTTTGCATGCGGCGGCCAGTGCGGATTCTTCATGTGCATGCGCGCCGTAAACGGGACCACGAAGTCGGCAAGCACTCCACCGAATCCGTACACTGCAACGAACGCCACAATCCACTTTGCAATCGCCATATTTGATTCCCACTGGTTCAGATGCGATGGGTTCAGAAGTGAATATCAAGAAATAGCGACGAAACGCGTTCGAAGACTCAGTCCCTCGCGGCGCGTCGCAGAGCCGCAGGCGTAACCCCAACCAAGCGGCGAAATGTACTGATGAAATGCGATGGAGAGAAAAAGCCGACCTGGATCGCAATCTCGTCGACTGTCGCCATGCCCTCGAGCAATATCTCAATCGCCCGTTCAATCCGCTTCTCGATGAGCAGCGCGTGAGGCGTAAGGCCTTCACTCTGACGACAGACCTTGATGAAGTGATGCAGGCTGAGACTTGCCGCATGCGCCAATTCGGGGACCGAGATGCCGTCGGGGAGGCGTTTGTCGAGGAGTTCGAGCACAACGCGTCTTGCTTGCGGAGTAAGACCGCCGGCGCTTGTCTCTTCGTGTCTGTGCTGTTCAACAACGAGCTTCGCGACAGTGGCGACTGTCTGCCGCAGTTGCGTGTCGGTGCCGTCGAGAGAAGTGGCCACCAATGTCTGCACGGTGCTAGCCAGCAGATCTCGTCGGACGACGGGCCAGTCTACTGCGCGGTTTGCCACACGTGCTGCTGACAGTTCGGGGCTGAACAGAAGTTGGAGTGTGTCTGCAGCTCCTACGATACGTATCCGTTCGGGCCGCTCTGTAAACGATGTGATGATGCTTCCGGCTCGCAGCAGTTCGTGCGAGGGTGTACCTTCGTCGCTTTCAGAGCGCAAGACGTCACTGGGTGAAATTTGAAAGATAAGGCGAAACGCGCGAGTTGGCTCGAGATCCACCACTGCCCCGCGGTGTCGAAAGCGAACAACGACTGCCGTAGCTCCGTAAGGTGCCTCTATCCAGCGGAGGAACGCTGGGGGTCCGAGCCGCGCAGTGATTTCGTCAAGAACTTGGATGCGCGACATTAGAAAGCCAGATGGCCTAAGTTTATCTCTGCCAACATGTAGATTTGACTCTCATGTTCGGCGATAGACATGGAAACCGTGCTTGTTTCCGGTCGAGCTCATGAGTCGCCGGGAATCCGGACAAAACCTAAGTCGTGCTAGACAGACTCAGCTGGTCGCCAGGGCTTTAGGATCGCGCATCGGCACAATAACAACCGTTCTTGCGCCCGGACGCCAAACCCGCTTGGCTTCGATTTCCCGATTTATGCCCATGCATCCGCTTCGAAATCGAGCCGCCGAGAAGTCATTCGAATATGCCTATGTTACGGGCGCGTAGTATTTCTTTGTCTTGAATGTCTCTCCCGTAGACGCAAACCAACAGCTTGCTTGATATAGATCGTGAGTGGTCGCGAAGCATTTACGAGTCCCGCGCGCTTGGTCTGCACGTCGACACTGCAATCCAGCAACTCGAGGCTAGAAGGAACATCGCTTGCTTCCGGCTGTGCGCTAACCGCTTCCGCTCCGAGTAGGCTAAAAGAGAGCGAGTACCCGTTTACGCTCTTCCTGGACTCGCCATCTTCCGGGGCGTACAATTTGCTACCCTCACTTTTTCGCTCCTGAACTATGCGCTTACTCGCCAGCCTCCTCCTCGCGATCTCCGGAATCTATGCCGCTACACCAGCGCCGCTGCCTTCGCTCGGCGAACCGGCTCTCTCGCCCGATCGGTCCGAAATCGCTTTCGTCTCGGGTGGCGATATCTGGACCGTTCCTGCGAAAGGCGGAGAGGCTCGCCTGCTCGTGTCCCATCCCGCTACTGAATCCCGGCCGCTCTATTCGCCTGATGGCACGCGACTCGCCTTCACCTCCACCCGTACCGGCAACGGTGACATCTACGTCCTGACATTTTCTACCGGTGAACTTACGCGGATCACTTACAGCGACTCGCCTGAACTGATCGATGCCTGGTCACACGACGGCAAGTGGCTTTATTTCACATCGAATGGAAACGACATCGCCGGCGCATCCGACCTTTTTCGCGTCAGCGCCGCTGGAGGCACGCCCCTCGAAGTAGCCCGCGATCGCTACTACAACGAGTTCCGCGGCTCACCCTCGCCTGATGGCACACAGATCGCCTTCGTCGCCAAAGGCATCAGTTCCAATCAGTGGTGGCGTCACGGGCACAGCCACCTCGATGAGTCCGAAATCTGGGTAAAAGGCATCGCCGACAACGCGCCATACAAACGTGTCGTGGAAGAAGATGCCAAACAAGGTTGGCCCATGTGGTCTGCCGATGGCGAGTCGATCTTCTATATGTCCGATCGCTCCGGCGCCGAAAACATTTACCGCCAACGCATCGGCGCCCGCAACACCGAAGCCAAATCGCTTACAAACTTCAAAGACGGACGCCTCCTTTGGCCGAGCGCCAGCTACGACGCCCGCGAGATCGTCTTCGAACGCAACTTCACCATTTGGAAACTCGAGACAAAGTCGGGCGCGGCTGCCCAGGTCCCCATCACTCTTCGCGGCGCTGTCTCCACGCCCCAGGTCACCCACATTCAGACGAATCAGTTTTCTGACCTTGCTCTATCGCCTGACGGCAAGAAAGTCGCTCTGATTTCCCACGGCGATATCTTCGCCGCCTCCGCTGCCGACGGTGGAGACGCCATTCGCATCACGAAAACGCCTGCCCCCGAAACTGCGATCCAATGGGCTCCGGACAGCAAACATGTCCTTTATCTCTCGGCTCGCAACGGCCACACCCAGATCTTTGAATACGATCTCACTGCCAACAAAGAGGAGCAACTCACGAACGCCGCCGCGGACGACGAGGCCCCGCATTTCTCTCCCGACGGCAAGCGCATCGCCTATGTACGCGGCGAACACGAACTGCATATCCTGACGATCGACAGTAAGAAAGACGCTTCGCTCGCCTCGGGCTTCCTTCAATCCGCCGCTCTCGTCTGGGCTCCGGACGGAAAGTTCATTGCATACACAGTTGTCGGAGCCAAATCGTTCCGTAACATCAACGTGGTCGCCTCCGATGGCGTCAGCCCCGCGCAGCCCGTCAGCTTTCTCGCGAACGGAGAGACCGCATCGATCATCTCCTGGTCACATAACGGCGAATATCTTCTCTTCGATACCGGGCAGCGCAGTGAGCAATCGCAAATCGCCCGCGTCGATCTTGTTCCCCATTTGCCGAAATTCCGCGAAGATCAATTTCGCGAGTTGTTCCGAAATCGCGAGCCGAATCCCGAACACAGCCCCGCCACCACGCCCGAGAAGCGATCTGACGCGCCCGAAACACCCGACGCCGCGCACGTTGATCGCACCGAACCTGCAAAGAAATCCGAGCCGACCCGCGTCGTGTTCGCCGGCATTCGCGACCGGGTCTCTTTCATACCGCTCGGCTTTGATTCCGGCGATCCCATCATTAGTCCCGACGGCAAGACGCTCGTCTTCATCGCCTCCACTGGCAACCAGCGCAACCTCTACTCTTATTCGCTCGACGAACTCTCGGCCACGCCTCCCTCCTCGCACCAGCTCACATCTACCGCCAGCCCAAAAAGTCATTGTTACTTCTCGCCCGACTCCAAGCAGATCTTCTATCTCGACGGCGGGCATGTTACGTCTTTGAACCTGGAGACCCACGCGCCCAAAACCATCAACGTCAATGCCGATTTCGACGTTAACTTCGAAGCCGAAAAATCTGCTGCTTTCGAGCAAGGCTGGTCGCTGCTTAACAAACGTTTCTTTGACCCGGAATTTCACGGCCAGAACTGGAAAGCGCTTCACGATGCCTACGCGCCCTATATTGCAGGCGCGCGGACTCCCGACGAGATGCGCCGAGATATCAACCTTATGATCGGCGAGCTAAATTCCTCGCATTCCGGTATCAACCCGCCCTTCCGTGGCCCGAATGCGCCGCCGTCCACATCGGCCTTCTCGCCGGCCGCCGCACCTGTTGGACATCTCGGCCTCCGTTTCGAACGCGAGCCCTATGAAGCAGGTAAAGGCTTAATCATTCGCGAAATTATTCCGCTCGGCCCCGCCGCACTCGAAGGCAGCATCAAAGTGGGTGAAACGGTGCTGGCCGTCGATGGCGAAAACGTCGGGCCCCAGACTAACCTCGATTCACTCCTCGAAAATAAGGTGGATCGCCGTGTAGTTCTCACCATTGGCGCATCAGGCAAGCCGTCGCAAAAACGCGAAGCTGTCGTTCGTCCTGCTTCTTTGACTACCGAAAAAGGCCTGCTCTACCGGGCCTGGGTCGAAGCGAATCGCGCTTACGTCGATCGCATCAGCGGCGGCAAACTCGGTTATGTCCATATCGCCGACATGTCATCGCAATCCCTGACTCAGCTCTATATCGATCTCGATGTTCAGAACCAAACGAAGGAAGGCGTCATTGTCGACATCCGCGATAACAATGGAGGCTTTGTCAATGAATACGCTATTGACGTCTTCACGCGCCGCAACTATCTAACCATGACTCCGCGCGGCGGCAGTCCCGCACCCGCGCGTCCTTACCTGGGCCAGCGCGCACTTGGTCTGCCCACTGTCCTCGTTACAAACCAGGCCTCCCTCTCCGATGCAGAAGATTTCACCGAAGGCTATCGCGACCTGAAACTCGGCAAAGTTGTCGGCGAACCCACTGCCGGTTGGATCATCTACACGTTCAACGCTCCGCTGATCGACGGCTCCGTCATTCGCGTTCCCGGGATACGCGTGCAAGCAGCCGACGGCCAAACCATGGAGATGCATCCGCGCCCCGTCGATGTTTTCGTCGAACGCATGGCCGGCGAATCTCTGGAGGGAAAAGACTCGCAGCTCGACCGCGCAGCCAAAGAATTGCTCGGCCAAATCGCGCATCAGTAAAGTATGCGCCTCATTGTCGGCATCACCGGAGCCTCAGGCGCCATCTTCGGAATCCGCACGCTCGAAGCCTTGAAAGCTCTGTCCGTCGAGACTCATCTCGTAATGACACGCTGGGCGCGCACCACCGTCTCGCAGGAAACTGGCTTGAGTCTTCAGGAAGTCGAAGCGCTCGCCTCCGTCGTCCATCACGCCGATAATCAGGCCGCCGCCATTTCGAGCGGATCCTTTCGCACCGACGGAATGATCATCGCCCCCTGCAGCATGAAAACCGTCGCAGCCATCCGTATCGGCTACAGCGACACCCTCGTCTGCCGTGCTGCCGACGTGATCCTCAAAGAGCGTCGTAAGTTAGTGCTGCTAGCTCGCGAAAGCCCGTTCAGCGAAATTCATCTCGAGAACATGCTCGCCCTCACCCGCATGGGCGCGGTTATCTTCCCACCCGTTCCCGCCTTTTACAACCGCCCCAAGACAATCGAGGATCTCGTCGACCACATCGTCGGCCGCCTGCTCGATCAGTTTTCGCTCGACATGCCCGGCCTAACTCGCTGGTCCGGGTTCGGCGAAGCGAGATAGCGAACATGATTGCGACTCGTGCCTGCCCTGATAAGGCAGTTAACAGACGGGCACTTGACACTCACGCTGCCCCCGATACCCTGGAAAGATAGGTACAATGGGCGGTCGAAAGGATAAGTTAGATGCGTTTCTTACTTTGCTTCGTGTTTTTCGCCGTGGCAGTCAGTGCCGCAAATATTGGCGTCGACGTAAGCGGTACGTGTGAAGCCGGAAGCTGTCCGGCTGTGCCGCTCGGCTTCAATTCCAGCGCCACTTTGCCCTTGGACTTCACCGTAACCTTATCCGATGGCGATGTGTACCTGATCAACGGATCGTTTGATGGTACTAACAACAGCAACGGAGGGGGCTTTTCAACTAATCATGCCTTTCAGGTGACTTACGAGGGCAACGCTAATGGCGGCCTTTCCGCCGCCGACACTGTGACCGTCCAGGCATACTATGCGTTTCAGACAACAGTTGAAACAGTTACATTCGACCGGAGCCTGATTGGCGCGTTCGGCCCCAGCATCGCCGCCTCTAGTTCGGCTAGCTCATGTGTAAATGGGTCACTGGGCTGCCTTGGGCCTGTAACGCCGCCTGGGGCATTCAGCCCGACAACTAGTTTCTCGTTGAGCAGCACTAGCGGTGTTTTTATGTTTGACCCTGCTTTCACAAACAATTTTGGCGCAGGGTCGCCGGTAGGTTCTTATATCGTCTGGGGCCAGACCACAGCTTTGCCACCTCCGTCAGTGCCGGAGCCGGCTTCTCTCGCTCTGCTCGCAGTCGGCCTCGCCGGATTCTTCTTCGCACGGCGAGCACGTCACTCTACAGGCGCCTGACCCGCTCGCCATCTCAGAACATTCGAATAGTGAAGTCATTGTCGAACAGTTGTTGTGTGTTCGGCTGCTCCCCGATGAGTCGCTTACCGGGCTACGCTTTCTGAATTATCGGTTTCTCTCAACGGAGCTACTCCCAAGTTCCAGTTCATTTTTTTCAAACCTTTCTGTGCTGATGACAGCCCTGCGCCGATTTTCGACTTTTTTCTTTGGATTCCCTCATAGCCGGTCTTCCGTTATCTTGAAAGGAATGGAAGTTCATCTCACACCCGAGCAGGAATCGCGGCTTGCGGAGATAG
The DNA here is from genome assembly GCA_963771495.1 of uncultured Acidobacteriaceae bacterium. Taxonomy (GTDB): domain Bacteria; phylum Acidobacteriota; class Terriglobia; order Bryobacterales; family Bryobacteraceae; genus Bog-105. Next base: position 744,807 of record CAVYTR010000001.1, read on the forward strand.
CTACCAAACCCGGCCGCATTCGACTTGCTGCCGTGTACACAACTTTACATATTATTTACATGGCCTTCATATCGCTGACCCGGAAGTATCCGCGCTCTGCGCGATACGCAGAGAGCACGGGTATGACGAAGACAGAGGCCCTACGCCGCCTGCTAAAAGCCGCACTGGAGCAGGAGTTACGTAAGGAAAAGAACTCCGTTTTCGCCAGGTTGCACGCGGCGCATTGCAAGCGTTTGCATCCGGTGAGGAGCAAATTAAGAGAGTCGAAGACAAATTACATCTTCCAGAATGGATTCCCTTTTCCCTTTCAGATCGTGATTGATTTGCTCTATCATATTGGAGCTTTGTGATACAGCCTGATTTGTGCGATGATCATGCCCGAAGGAGCGACCTATGAGAATTGGCAGCGTAATGATCTGTTTAGTCGCAGCGGAAATGTTTGTATTTGCTGGAATTGCCAATGCTGGTACTATTCTGACGGGCAGCGAATCTTTGAACCCAGTCCCCGGCCTCTTCACGTATGCGTACACGTTAAACAACACGTCGGGAACCGCGACCGTAACCGAATTGTCGATCTTGATCGACAGCGCGATGCAAAACCCCTCTCTTGCTCCGACGGCTCATACTGATCCACCTGGGACGAGTTTTGATATCGCGCTCTCTGGTTCCAGCGCCTTACCTCCGCTCAACGAATTTGGGACGTTTTGGCAATGGCAAGTTTCCGTGCCTGTGGGTACAGTTTTGAGTGGTTTTTCTTTTACTACTTCTTACGCGCCGGCCTTGAATTCTGAGAACAATTATTTTCTTTATTCCAACGTTCCGGAAACTGTCGTTGAATACGGTAATGTTATCGCCCCCGATGTTGCTACGCCCGAGCCGGGTACGTGCGGGCTCATCGTCTTTACGCTGACGCTTCTGGCCAGCGATCGCAAAATTCGGATGACTCGAACCCGTATTGCCGGGGCTCGGCACGCCACACAAAGCCTTGTTCCTCTCGAAATTTAGGCGTTGCAGGAAAGGATCATTGCTGACCCGGAAGCTTCCGCTCTCAGGACGCGGTACGCAGAAATCACCGGTCTGACGAAAACAGACGACCTACGCCGCCTACAAGAAGCCGAACTGGAGCAGCAGATGCGCTCTTTGAGGGCCGTCACAAAGCGGCGCTTACTTTTAGAGATTGTTTGGTTTATACAAACGAAACAATTTTCTCCATACCAGCTTGCGCTTGCACCCAAATATCCGAATCCGCTCGTTAGCTCCCTCCCGAGTTCCGTTAGAGGCCGGTAATTCGCCGCCTGCGCATCAAAACAAGCCTTCTCTGGACCGCCACCGGTTCCGCTACCCTGCAACTAGGGGAAACCATTGGTCGCGGACTCAGTCCAAAGAGTGTCGCCATCCGCGCAGCCAATTCAAAGCTGGGTCAAGTTGCCGACAAAAACAGAAGATTAAGTCCTTCCCGAGACTCGAGAATCCCATCCACGAATATGCAAATGCAATCCGCAGCTACCCCTTTTGGGCCCGACAACAGGAACCGCATTAACTGGCTCACGCTCCTAGTCATGATCTCCTTCCACATTGGGGCTGTTGCCGCCCTCTTTTTGTTCAACTGGCGTGTCCTTGTCGCGACAGTGGTGCTCTATTGGCTGACGACCGGGCTTGGGATCAGCATGGGGTACCACCGCCTGCATACCCACCGCTCTTACCGCCTGCCTTTAGCTCTCGAGTATTTTCTTGCGGTCTGTGGCGCTTTGACGCTCGAAGGCGGTCCAATTTCGTGGGTCGCTACCCATCGCATGCATCATCAAAAATCGGATCAGCCTGGAGACCCGCATTCCCCGCGCGATGGCCGCTGGTGGTCTCACGCCGGCTGGGTTCTTACCGGCGCGGCTATTCATAACAACACACGCCTGACCTCGAAGTATGCGCCCGATCTGGCGAAGCACAAGTTTTACGCCGCGTTAAATACCTATCATTGGGCCCCGACCGTTGTCCTCGGCCTTGTGCTGTTTGCTATCGGCGGTCTTCGGCTAATGCTGTGGGGCGTCTGCTTCCGCATCGTGTTTGGGCTGCACGCTACTTGGCTCGTCAATTCCGCCGCTCACATGTGGGGAGGCCGCCGGTTCATCACTCATGACGATTCTCGTAATAATTGGTGGGTCGCGCTGCTGACTTTCGGCGAAGGCTGGCACAATAACCACCACGCGCACCCCACATCCGCCCGGCATGGACTCGCTTGGTATGAGTTCGATCTGTCGTGGATCCAGATCCGGCTCCTGCAATGGCTCGGCCTGGCAAGATCCGTTCACGTCCCGAAACTAGGCTCAACCATCGAGAGCCGGGAAGCAGTTTAAGCTTGGGTTGATACTGTGGCGACCTCTCCGGCGGGGCGTTTTCACAACAGTCACGGTTCCCGCTGCATGATCACTCCACAAGGTTCCGGCCCGTGGTGGCCAACGGGCCCGATTCTTACCGGATCACGCAACCGAAGCCGCTTCAAGTAATGTCAGCTTCTGGGTCGACAAAAACGGACTGACGATCGATCCCAAGCCGTAAATAACAACAGTGCCGATCATGACGGCAATCAAGATTGTTTTCGAGATCCCTTCAGGGTCTGTTACCGCCCACACTCCGACGATTCCCGTCATATTAAAGCTGACGTTAGCGATAGTCGAACAAATGGACTGGGCATTCACACCGTGAGACACAATCCAAGCAGCAGGAACCATCCAGGTCAAACTGATCAGGCCCTCTAACCACGGTGACGCGGCGTTCCAAAATGTCAGGAACGCTCCGCTGGTGGCCTTGTCATACTTGAACAGACTGATATCCACCAGGCTCTTTGCCAGACTGATACCCGTAACCGCTTCGTTCATCTCTTGATCCCAGCTCTGTGCCACTCCGATTCCGAAATCCGGTGAGCAGTACGGTATGTAACATAGGGCGAAACAGACGGCGTATACCGGGTTATTCGGAGTCGCAGCTTTCAGCGCGGTAAATATACCGATCCCGACCGCGGCAGCAGTCGCCAGCACATTTGCCGCGAATGCCCAGTTATCTGCCGGGTTATCCAGCTTAGGCAAATTGAATAAGCTGTCGGACAACATCGCCTTCGCAGCCATAGGTGCAGGCGCCTGTGAACCAGCAAATATCTTCCGGATGGTTGGAAAATCAGGAGCCGAGATGAGTTGCTTCGTAACCGCGTTGTCGGGAAATGGAGCGTTTCCGCCTGTTACAATCTTGCAGATAATCGTTACTGGTATCGCTCCGATTAAGCAAACCAGATCCATAAAAGATAGGTCACTGCCAGTAATTTCATGATAAATCCAGGAGATCACTGGAATGTCGATGGTGGCGTTCAGGGAGTCCATCACGCCTCCTATGACAGCCTCGATTACGTCTATGATCGTGACCACAACGTTGGTCATGGTTTCTACGACCAGGTCCGCGATAATCCCAAATAACTTCTTGAAGATATCGCCGAGAGACAAGGTGGTGATCTGATCCACGATCTCGGTCTTGATCAGCTTACAAGCCGCTCCGATATCCTTCCCTTCCGTATCAATAAAGTTCAGAATGTCCTTGAATATGTTTTCGAACGGCGAGCCGTCAGGCTCAGCCGTAGTGTAGCTGGAGGAAGAGCTGCCGGCATTACTCCCGAGCTGATGCGTACCCCAGTTCGCTCCTGGGTGATTCTGCCCCGGAATTGTGCCCGCACTTGCTGTCTGTGATCCCAAACTCTGGGATGGCTGAGGAAGGTCCGCCCAGGCGTTGATTTTGCTTTGCAGCGTGGTACTCAGGTTAGTAAGTTGGCCTTTGTAGGTAGACAAATTCTTGAGTGCATATTTCACATAGCAGTTCAATATGTTCTTTACAACGGAGTGTGTTCTCAAAATGTCGGCCCAGCCGAAGATGAATCCTAGCCATTTGATTATGTCTTCAAAAAATACTTTGATTTTGTTTAAGACAAATTCTACGGCGTGAACAACTGCATCGACGCAGTCGAGCACTAGATGATAGAGGTCTTCACCGATCTTAAGGAAGAAGTGATAAGCATCGTTTGCCAACTGAACAAAAAAGTTGCTGACTTGATCCCACGCAGTCTTGAGCCAGTTGAAGAAGTCACCGAATGCAACGTCAATCGCCGTCGGCAAATCGTCCGCTGCGGCTCCCAGGCTCATCGCTCCTCCCGCCACTGCCGTCCGTCGGAGGCCGAATTTGCTGATAGCGGCATCTCCTTCGTGATATTTCCAGCCGCTCTCGTCAAAGCTTACGCCCCACACCGGTTGTGGCGAGGGCGCTTTCGCACCCGGGGCCGCAGCGCTCAGCGTTTTCGCGGCGTTTTGGCTGGTCGCCGTCTTTCTTGCGCCATTCTGGGGAAGAGTCGTCGAGATTTGTGCGAACTGCTGGAGCGACCCCGCAATCGCATTTGTTTGCGTCTGAGGTGTATTCGCGGGAACAAGCTTCTGTTTCGTTCCGTCGGAGTTTGTTACTTCCACATTCCCCAAATCAGTCCCGGTCTTTATGCCGGAAAGTGTAGTCAGAAGACGGTCCATCGGGTTGATGCTCGTAGCCTGGCCGCCGCTTTGCACCTGCACGTCGTAACAAATGGCAGCGAGCGCCTGCGTTTCCTGTACTACCGTCAATGCCCCTGACACGTCGGTTGAGACTTGTATCGGCACATTCGGCGACAACACGTGGTAGGCATCGTTCAGATACACGCTTACCGGGCTAACCGAACTTACCCATAAAGGTGAGCTAGGAAGTGGCACATTCTGGTCGTCCGTCAGCTTCATGTGCGTTGTGAAACTGTTGTACTCGATAACATCGCTCACTTTCGTAGACGGCAGCAGGATGCTGCGTTGCTGCCACTCCGTCATAATGGGGTTTTGCGTGAGCTGCATCACCGTCTGACCCTGCGTGTGCGCAAAGATGACGCTATTATTCTGCTGTAAGTTCAGAAACGAAGCGATCTGCTCTACATTTGTGAGAATAGGGACCGGATACGACCAAGCCTTAGGGTCGGCTTCGCTGCCGGCATTGCATTGGACATAAAATAGATCGCCTTGCTGGTTTAATCCCCACACCGCGGTTTTTGCTGTCCCTGTACTCGCGCGAAGCGTTTGCACGCCAGCAAAAATGCTGTTGCTGATAATCTGAACTCCGTTCGCGCCGTCCTTCTGGTTATTAGGCGCAAAGAGATAGAGAGCATTGCTGGCCGCAACAAAAAGATTGCTAGCGCCTGCACTGTTCAAAGCTGCCGCGATCGCCGTTGTCCCAGCCGGTAACGTCAGGCGAGAGGGGCTGGCAGGGTTGCTCGGGTTGAACGCGTTGTAAAGCGGCGTATAGATCAGCTCAGCCGTACCCGTGATGGTGCCGAACGTATAAATTCCTGCAACGTAATCACCTGCCCTCTGCCCCAGGCAACTGCTGATGCTGCCCGCCGCCAGATTCGCCGACAGGTCATGCGGATTCCACTGCTTGGCCCCCGAAGTGGTCGATGGTTGCAGGTAATACCTATAAATGAGTTTAAGTGGATTCCCCGGCTGCTTAAAAATATCAACAACGAAATATTCTCCACTTGGCGTCTGCGTAATGTATATGTCCGAAACCTCAAGTACCGGCATCGGATTCTTGCTGTCGTCGAATGGAATGTAGGTCCAACTTACTCCCGACGCCCAAGAAGCGTCGGAGTTGGAATTCCCCCGAGACAAATACAGGAAATCGGATCCGTTCACCGTGATGGCAAGCGCCAGATCGATCTTGCCGGTCTGCGCATTCTGTGAGACATCAAAGGTCCTCGCTGTTACCTTGGCGCCATTGTGCTGTTGAGACAGAGCACTGCTCAGGTCGAGCCTGCTCCAACCCGTTTTCCCTCCATCTGCCTCTTGAGTGAGATAGAACACGCCATCGGTTCCGATCGAGAAGAATAGCGACCGTCCATCACTCGTTTGCAGAACCTCAAACGCCTGATCAGGCGCCATCACCTGGGCGTGCTTCTGATTCTTCATCAACTCTGACTCATATGCAATCTTCATGGGATATGGGACCTTTGTACTTTGCCTGTTCGGACGTTAGTAGACTCCCGGCGACATTCAACGCCGGTGTGGATGACCTTGGAGTAATGTCATCCACGAAAAGGACAGATCTTTAAGAGAGCCTTACGAAGGATCAGCGTAGGTGATGTGAGCGACCAGATCTTGGTAATTGGAAAAGCTAGCATCCTTAAAGACGAAGGTCTTGCCGCCGGGAAATACAAAGTTCTGTAACGCCGAAACCGGAATATCGGTAAGATTTGTGGAGGTGCAAGCCCGGGCCCACGTCGCCTGATCATTTACCAGCTGATTCAGATTGGTGAAGAAATTAAGAAAACCGTTCACCCCGGGAGTTTGTGACTTGTCTTGCGTTGTTGATTTCAAAACAGCTGTCAATCTTCCATATTCATCGACCGCCAGGCTGTATGTGTCCGTGATGGTCTTGTCGACGATATTTCCGCTGGCCGGGGTTGCCAGGTGCTTGATGTAAAGGTAAACAACTAAGTGCTGCGTTATGGTGATTGTGTTGTTCTCAAAACTCACATCGAGTGTGAATGACGGAGAGATCTTCAATTGGCCGATGTCACCATCCAGTCCCGCCTGGTCGCTGGAACTGGAGTTATAGCTGTAACTCAATACGGTTGCTCCTGTTGGCGGACTGGTTACGGCAGGAGTCTGCCCCGGTGTTAACTTGTGACTGTAAACGGGCTGGCTCGCCTTGTCCAACGTGACTTGTACCCAGGCCAGATAACAATTGTTTGGAACCAAACTGCTCAACTGATTGGCAAAATATTGACGAAAAGTGTTCCGGTTAATCGCGATTGCGCCGTCAAATCCGCTATTCGTTGCGTCCACCCAGTTCCAGGCGAACTGAGTCGGGGCAGGAAGCGCATCACCATTAGCCGAGCACAAGTAGTTGAGCGTGAACGCGGCTTGCTGGTCCGGTGTGGGATTTGCAATTGGTTGATTGTTCGTCCCGAGAAGCGGAGATGTCTGAAAGTTCAGATTCGTCAGGGTAAGAGTCGATTTTGGTGTAACAGACTGCGTAACGGTGCAGCCCAGCACAGGCACCCCGCTCTGCTTCAAGGTGCTGAAATACTTTCCGACGAAGTCTTTTTGGAGACAGAGATAGAGATTGCTGCCGGGATCGACGCCCGATATGGTCGGGATCGATTGGAGTGCTGCACTGTCCAGGTCGAACAGAAGTTGCTGAACGCTGAAAGCGTTTCCGCCGAGATTTTTAATTTGTGCCTGTACCGCTGGCGGCAGTTTGCTGTAAGCATCGCCGTATGGTTCCAGTCGAAGGTCTACCTTGGACGTGAACAGCCAGGCCTTCCCAGGCGGTTGCGACTGGTTCATCCAGGATGCCGGGCTGTAGCCACCTCCTGGCGTGTATTCAACAACGATAAACTCGGAGCACATCAGGTTATACGAAACCGCAGACGTGTCGGAGCCAAGCGTTACGACATCCGGGATATTAACAGGCTGATAACCTGGCGGCAGTCCAATCCGCGCTTTGAACCCGACCATGAAGCGGGCGGCAAATAGATTATTGAGATCTTGATTTGTTTGCGTATTCGCGTTGCCGGGTACGCTGAAGGGATCGGAGCCCTTTGCGTTGCTCTTCAGTGTCTCGTAATCGATGGGCGTGGGATTACCCTGATTATCAGCGACGTAACAAATTGTTACCTCCGGTTCAGTCCCTCCGCTCAGAAACTCCTTCATGGTGGAGTTGATGCTGCTCTGGGTGGTTGCCACCACAAAGTCGTAGCCGTACTTTATTGATGATAGGTTCGATTGATCTACGCTCACCTTCATTCCTCCTGACTTGGTTCTTACTGGTCTGGTTCTCAGACCCAACCGCTCATTCCAGTGTCAAAGGCGGCTGATTTTCTTACCGCTGCTGTGACACGCATCTGAATGCAATGCTGTGGCCACGGGGTTAGCACCTCAGCGCTCGTCCATATTTCCGAATGATTCACGCCGGAAACTCCTTATATGTGCCACCGGCCAGTTGCTTGGTTCCCCGCTCGGAACGCACACAACCGGGATTACGATAAGCACATTCATGCTGAAAACTCTCGCTTTGCCGCCTCAAAATATTTGTCGTTAAGGTTCGGAGCGCCCAACGCGAGATCTGACATTCTTCGCGCAAGTTCGGTCAATTCATTCACCGCCGCGTCGTGCGCTTCTGTCGCCGCGGAACCGTATCGAACCTGGAATATCTCAATGTCTTTACGCAGCCTGCTGTAATTCGCACCAGCTTTTTTGTGCTTCTCCGCACTCTCGTCGAGTTTGAAGAACGTTTGCAGGGTCGATAAAATGGCCGCTGCAAACGAAACTAGCCCGGTCGCGATCTTCCACTCGAGGCTGGGTACGTGATTTACGGTGGCAAACATCGAAGTTCCTACAGCAGATGTAGTGACGATCACCGGAATTCCCAGACAGGCGTGAAGCTTCTGGTCCCTTGCCGCGGCCAGATAGTGCCCCCGGCCGGTGCACAGAGAATAGAATCGGTACTCTTCAGCTTTGGACAGCAGCAGCGGATTGTTCGTGCGTGCCGCCACGTCGCAGATCCACAGGGCCGGGCCTCCTCAGGCTTGCGCCTTGGCAACCGAAGAAAATGACTGAGTTAATCCAGAAAGTGCAGTCAGCATCGGGCCTTCGCTGTCCGAGTGAAGATGACTACGAAGGTATTTGGCGATCGCCTGCAGCTCTCGGATCGATTGCTCATCCAGGGACAGATTCAACCCTTTTGCCTTTGTGGCATCCTTGATATCCTCCGCCGATTTAGTCGCGGAGCCGAGCAGCGCGAACGCTGCCCGCTCAATCAGAACGGCCGGCGGATAGATGGCTTCGGTTACAGCCTCAATCTCCGGCGATGCTTCACTGATCCGGCTCGTCACAACAGAAAGTAGGTTGGCGCCTTTTACGGTATCCTTCGCCAGGCTGGCAAATGCATGCTCAATGCTGCTGAATCCAAATCCCATGTAAGAACTCCTTTGCGTTCCCCATCAAAGCAATCGAGGTGCCATGGGCGGCTGAATCCGTTCCCAGTTAAAAACAAGTAGTATGGCGTCGAGAGTAAGCCGTTAGATCTCGGATTGATTCAAACAATAATCCCGTTTGTGTGCACAGCGAAGTTAGTTCAACGTCTCAACCACGCACCTGAATCCTACATCACTTGCCCGGGTCTCGGGCGGCAGACTACTCCGCGTGTATACGAATATCGCTTCGGCAGGTTGCTTCCACGAACCTCCGCGCATAACACGCTGGTTACCCTTTGCAGGCCCGAGTGGGTCCACTAATTCACTGTGTTGATAGTAGGTCGGGTCATACCAGTCCAGACACCACTCCCAAACGTTTCCAAGCAGGTCATAGAGTAACCAGTTATTAGGTGGAAGCGTCGCCACCCGGTGAGAGCTCGATCCCGACTCATTCAGGAACCATCCGATCTGGTATTCCCCCATTTGCCTGCCTTCCGCCACATACGCCCACTCAACCTCAAACGGCAGCCTTCCGCCCGCCCAGGAACAATAATCGCTGGCATCACTCCAACTCACATTGACAACCGGATAATCGGGATATTCGGCGAACGGAGTCGCAGGAGGTAGCGGGTGACCGGTTAGTTGCGAGAAACGCTTGTACGCGCGGAGAGTTACCTCGGTTTGCCCGATCCAGTACATGTATGAAATCGTTAGCAGGTGCTGAGGCTGAGCATCCGCCGGGCAGCCGGGCGCCTTCGGATCGCATCCCCGCAGAAAATTACCTTGGGGAATGCGCACATAGGGCAGCCCGTCGACCTGGTTGATGCGCACTGCGGGAACAATGAGGCGCGGCAGTGGCTTGGCAGCACGCTGCCATCCTACGTAAATAATTGGTCCAATAGAAATCAACCCGAGCGCCAGAAGGAAACTCCCGAAACGCTGTCTCCAAGTCCTTTGGCGGCTGGATTTGTCAGTCGGAGTAGTCGCTTCGGCAAATCGGCCCAATATACTTACCGCCGCGGCATCTCCGTTCGGCTCGGTTCGCTGCTCTGCGATTCGCTCGCCTTTCCTCGACGAAGGAGATTCGGAGATAATCCGGCGCAGGCCAACCACAACCTCCCGAAAAGCCTCATCCCGATTCAGCGCCTCCGTAATCGGCCGGCCGTGGGAAGGCAGAGCTTGGAATCTCTTAAGCGGGTGCCCCTCCCAGTCCACGGGGCGCAGAACCACCGGCACAATCACAGCTTCACCACGAGCGTGTCGAGAGATTGCGCGGGTTACTTCGATGTTCATGCAGTAATCCGAAGCTAGGAAATCCGCGCTGATCAGCAACAGCACAACCTGCGCGCTGTCCAGGTTCGAGTCGATCGCTCCTGCCCACTCCGACCCGGCGCCGATCTTTCGGTCACTCCATACCCGAATCAAGCCCTGTCTGCGAAGTCCCTCCAAGTGCTTCTCTAACTCCCTCCATAGGGGTTCATCAACGTGGCTATAAGAACAGAAAATGTCAATCACGGCTTCGGGGTGGGGAAGTGCGTTCTTTGTCGGTCTGAGCGGAATGCAAAGTTGTTGTCCTCGAAGTTCCGCTTAGCCGGAGACTGCTTCGGCTTTCCCCCCCGCCTGTCTCAGACCCAAAGCTCTCATCAGCCGGTATAGATAATTCCGATGAACACCAAGCAGCCTCGCGGCCTCCGTAAGGTTCCCGTCGCTTTGCTTTATTGCCTCTAGCAGGGCCTCCTTTCGTGACTGCGCCATCGACTCCCGGTAACCGCTCGGCTGCTGCCCGGAGTTCGAAACGTGCAAAGTTTCCGGAAAGTCTTCCGGCCGAACGAAAGCGTCGTTTCCCAACAAGACGGCGCGTTCAATAACATTTGCCAGTTCGCGCACATTCCCGGGCCAATCGTAGTTAAGAAGAGTCCGCTCCGCCTCCGCTGAGAATCCCTTTATGCTCCGGCGGCATCGTTTTGAATGCTTCCCCAGAAAGTGGCCGGCAAGTAACGGAATGTCTTCTCTACGCTCGCGCAACGGAGGTAAATTGATAGAAACCACGTTAACCCGGTAGTAAAGATCGCTTCGGAACGCCCCTTTTCTTACCTCTTCTAAAAGATTCTTATTCGTAGCCGCAATCAAGCGAACGTTTACGGGAATGACGGTGCGCCCCCCGACCCGCATCACTGCCCTTTCCTGCAGAACTCGCAGGAGTTTGGCCTGTATGCTCGGAACTAATTCCCCGATCTCGTCCATCAGAAAAGTCCCCTCGTGCGCGTGTTCGATTAGCCCCCTTGTCTGGGCAGAAGCGCCCGTGAAAGCTCCCTTCTCGTGGCCGAATAGCTCACTTTCGGACAAACTTTCGGTCAGCGCGGCACAATTTACCGCGACCAGTGGCCGGCTCTTACGTTCGCTGTTCATGTGGATAGCGCGCGCCACTAGTTCTTTCCCCGTCCCGCTTTCACCTTGAATTAAAACCGTCGAGTCGCCCCCCGACACACGCTTGATGAGCCGGTATACTTCTTTCATTTGCGCGCTCTCGCCGACGAGCGCACTGCTAGACAATAGTTCGTATGTATCCGGTGCGCTGCACATGTTCCCGAGGAACTCCACAACCTTAGAATTAGGGTGAATCCGAGTATAGGCGCGGGTAATCTCCCCGGAATGTTCGATTTCCGTCTGATACAAAAATGCAACGCTCAACCGAGGCAACCAGATCGGTGGTTTCTATCGACAATCACACACGAATTTAGAACAAGTGTGAGGATTTGTAAGAGCTCCAAATCCTGGCCAATTCAAATCTCGACGAGTTGGCCCACACTGTCCTGGGATCTCGGGACGAATTCGCCACATTTCGCCAATCATCTATACATTTGGCGTTTGCGGTCGCGACAAATGTTGGTGAACACGGCGCACATCACTGTCGCTCGTTATTCAGGAACAACATACACACGGTCAGAATCGTTTGAAAAAGAAAGAACGAAGCCAGCAGGATACCGGTCACTGTAAGGTACTTTGAGGGTTCCTGCCCGTACCCGCCCGGTTGTCTCCGTAAAAGCAGAGTCAGTCCGGCGCCGATCAGGGATGCCAGCAGAACGGCGCCCCCGAAAAGAACGGCGCGCTCTACCGGCGTATTTGCCCCGGGGTGTCGCGCCACCAATAGAGAAAATGACCAGTTCTCAAACCCGGCTAATATGCTGCATCCCAGCCCCAAGAGAACAGGAGCCAACACTTCCTTTGCCTCTGAGAAGATGAGACTGGTGCGATCGCCGGTCGCTGCGCCTGAGGGTACGGGCTTCATGGGCAGCAACTCCGTTTGGGCCGGCATCGCTTCTGAAATCCCCCGGTGCTTCAGGATGAACCTCGTAATCACATCCGAAGCTTCGGGCCCGGAGTCGTCATGGCGTTCTGCGAACTCTTTTGCCTCCAGATACAGTTCGTCTGTTATTGAAATGACCTCTAGATTCGGATCATGCTCGGATGAAAGAAGAAACTCTGCTGCCGCTTCCTGTCCAAGAACATCCGAGATGATATCGGCTACCTCGAGCAAAACCGCCCGGGTGGTAACGAAACCAGTGTTTTTAGATTGAAAACTCTTCGCGATACGAATCGCCTTTGCGTGGTCCGAGTTCTCCTTTAAGAGGAGAGCGACACCGAACTTTGGGTTGAAAAAGACCTTGGATCCGCCGCCCTCGAAACCAAGTCTCGTTCGCGGCGACTGCTCGGAGATTCTCTCGGAAAGTGAAATGGCTGTATCGACAACCGACCGGGAATGAGAATTCCGGCCTTCTGGTTCACCTTCTGCCTTTGGCTCCGGGGAAATCGGCGTTTCACCAGAGATTGGAACCTGAGGCGAGAGCACGGAATTCTCCGCCGCAACGGCAGCAAGAAACCGATAGCCCCGGCCATGTCGGGTTTCGATGCTACCTTCTTCGACTCTGCTTTCGCCCAAGGCCTGCCGAATCGCTCGGATACATCGCCGGACGGCAGTCTCGTCTACGTTCACACCGGGCCAGACATTCTTGAGGAGCTCACCTTTCCCGACCAGACGCCCCCGGTTTTCAATCAGATACACCAGCATCCGGTATGCCTTTGGTTCCAGCGGTACGGAGGCGCCGTGCCTGGTCAACTCCTCCCGTGTGGTATCCAGTACAAAGTCACCGAATACATAGGTCATACTCAACCATCCGCGCGGATAGGCTCGAAAAGCGGGTTAGCCTTTGTTAACGGCCCTCCACGGCAGGAACTCACAATCATAGACAGATGGCAAGCATTCAGATGGCAAGCATTCAGATGGCAGTGAATGACAGCTTAGTATAGAACGTAAAAGGCGGGGAATGTTTTGTGTTTGGCTCTGCCCCAGCCGTCCAACGCCACGAATTTGCGTGCCGGGTCGGTCGGCTTAAAGTGTTAGTTACAGTGCCCCCAAAATCCGACAAACCTCTGATCTGGCTCGGAAAATACCTTTCGCTGGCTTTGACCTTGCCCGCTTCCGTTGTGGCCGGCTATATTCTCGGAGCCGTTGCTGACCATTACTTGCACGCCCCGATCCTGATTGCGGTCGGAATACTGTTAGGGATGGCTGCAGGCCTGATCCAAATCATTCGCGAGCTCTCGCGCGACTCGGCAAAATGAACACCCGCCGGCTTTACTGGCTGACCGCTCTGTTCGGGCTGATTGGGTTCGTATCGTATTTTTTCGTCGCGGGCCTTCGCCCGGCTCTCGGTTTCGGTCTAGGCAGTTTGGGTTCGTATGGTAATCTGGCTGTCTTTGATTGGCTGGCGCGCGGTCTCGCGCCTGGCGAGCGACAACGAAAACCGTGGCAGGCGGGCGCATTTGCTACCCGGTATCTGCTATTGTTCACGGCCGGCTATGTTATAGTCAAAGCTTTGAGTATCAGTCCTTTGGCGGTAATTCTGGGGCTATTGAGCAGCACAGCAGCAGCTATAGTCTGGTCGGCCGTCGAGCTCTTCGGAAGCCGATTCGGAACCCGGGCAAACTGAATGCGCGAACTCACCATTACTCACCTCTTCAATCGTTTTCTGGCCGGGCCTGCCAATGCCGTTTTGGATGCCCTTCACTACCCGGCCAATAATCGCGCGCACCCCTGGACCGATTGGCTGGTCTGCGAATTGGTCGTGGTGCTGTTGGTAATAGTTTTCTTCGGCATTCTCCGTACGCGCCTTTCCGTCGAGCGCCCCGGCAAAGCCCAGCATCTTCTGGAACTTACCTACGAGTTCGTCTACGCGTCTGCAGAAGAGGTGGTCGGCCATGACGGACCGCGTTATGTGGCGTTCTTCGGAACCATTTTTCTGTTCATTCTGTTCATGAATCTCATCGGGCTCGTGCCCGGCTTCGAATCGCCGACCATGTACCCCATGGTGCCCCTCGGTCTGGCGGTTGCGACGTTCCTCTTCTATCACGGGACCGGCCTGCGGGCTCACGGCGCCGGGTACATCAAGCAGTTTCTAGGACCGATGCTCTGGTTAGCGCCGCTGATGCTTCCCATCGAGATCATCAGCCACTTTGCCCGGCCGCTCTCGTTGACCGTTCGTCTTTTCGCAAACATGTTCGCCGGTGAGCAGGTCTACCTGACATTCATTGCTTTGACGAGACTGATCGTTCCGGTCATCTTTATAGGCCTGCACCTATTTGTCGGATTCCTGCAGGCGTACATCTTTATGCTGCTTGCGATGGTCTACGTCGGCGGAGCCGTTTCGCACGAGCATTAAAAGGCTTTACCCGCTTCCAGCGTGAGCGCCCGGCGTCCCAACGTTCGGTGTCGAACCACCTCCTGGAAGCAATTAATTAGGAGAAACAATGAAGACTAAACTCATCCTGCTTGTCACGACCTTGATGGTCTTGGCCAGCCCCATCTTCGCCCAGGAAACAGGCGGAGCGAATGCAGGCGACGCAAACCGCCGCGCTGCCGCCTACATCGCCATGGGCATCGCATCCGGTCTTTGCGGCCTCGGCCAAGGCAGGGCCACCGCCTCGGCCGCCGAAGCGATGGCTCGCAACCCGGGTGCGGTTGCTGCCATCCGTGTAGCACTTATTCTTGGTTTGGTGCTGATCGAGTCGCTGGCGCTCTACACGCTTGTGATCACGTTCATCGCCCGTTAGTTCGTTTCGCAAAAACCAGGCCTGCTGGTGCAAATGCATCGGCAGGCCTTTTCCGTTCAGAAAGTTATGAAAGTTCAAGGCATTTTCCCGGCGCTCGCAACCTGTTTCGATCACGACGGCAACTTATACAAAGCAAAGGTTTTACACAACGTTGAGCGGCTGAATCAAATCGCGTTGAGCGGGTACACTGTATGCGGCTCGACTGGTGAGACACCGCTTCTGAGCACCGACGAGCGGATCCAGCTAATGGAGTGGGTGAAGAGCGCCAGCGCGGAAGGTCGAACACTGATCGCCGGTGTCGGAGCAGAAAGCGTCCATGAAACGGTCCGCATGGCAAACCGGGCCGCGGAGATTGGTTTTCACGTTGCCCTTGCCCTGACGCCGTTCTACTATCGCCAACAGATGCATCGCCCGGATACCCAACTGCTGTATTTCCGCGCCGTCGCCGATCGATCCAAATTGCCCGTCCTGATCTACAACATCCCGCAGGTCACCGGCTACGCGCTGCCGGTCGAAACGATTGCCGAACTCTCCCATCACCCGAACATCATCGGAATGAAGGACAGTTCCGGGAATCTTGAAAAGCTCGCCGAGACAGTTCGTTTCGCAAAACCGGGATTTCAGATTCTCTCGGGCTCAGGCTCGAATTTCTGGGATGCTCTCAAACTGGGTGCATCGGGCGCCATCCTGGCCATCGCAAATGCATTGCCCTACGCCTGTGTCACGGTTTGGGAAGCGTTCCGGACGCGCCAGGAAGAGGCAGGGCAGGATTGGATGAACCGCATTCTGCCTGCCTCGAAGCTGATTGCGCAGCAGCATGGCATACCCGCGCTCAAATACGCCATGGACTTGAACGGATATTACGGAGGGCGGCCCCGCCTGCCCTTTGTCCCGCCCTCGCCGGAGATCCGTGCCGAGATCGAGAGAACTTTCGACGGTCTGAAAGGTTAAGTGATGTCAGCCGGGGAGCTGTGGAGCGATCTTTTGCACAGCCGGGGAATCGCTGCCGAGCCAGTCCGGATGCCTCGCCGTTGTGTCGAAGTGGGAAGTGGTTTTGAACAGCTCAAAATGCCCGTTCGCGGCGGCTTGTTGCGTCTGCCCCAGCAAAGCCGTCAACTGCTCATCAGACATGGGCTTGAAGGTTTTGGCGGCCTCGAATGCCTGGTCGAGGACCTCTTGTTTATCAACGCCGGTGATGACCACAGATGTCGGGAGGTTGAGCGCATAATGCAGGCATTCGATCGGCTTCACCGCCTGGCTCTTCAGAATGATACCGTTACCGCCGCCAAACGGCTTCATCCCGAGAACGCCAATCTGCTGCTCGACTAACTTGGGGACCACCAACTGCGCAAAGCTACGGAAATGCGCATCCATCACGTTCAGGGGCATTTGCACGGTGTCGAATCGAAAGCCGTGCTTGGCCGCAACTTCCAGCATGTACAAGTGCACATGCGGGTCCTTGTGTCCAGTGAAGCCGATGAACCGGATCTTCCCGGCTTTCTTCGCCTCGAGTACAGCTTCCATCGAGCCGCCCTCGGCAAAGATGCGGTCGGGGTCATCAAAGCGCAGCACTTCATGATGCTGGAGAAGGTCTATGTGATCCGTCTGCAGGCGTGTCAGAGAGGTTTCAATCTGACGCTTCGCTTCGTCCTTATTGCGCGCGTCGATTTTGGTCATCAAGAAAACTTTGTTGCGCGACTTGTTCTCTGAGAGCGCATTACCCATACGAGCTTCACTTCGGCCCTCGTTGTAGTCCCACGAGTTGTCCATGAATGTGATGCCGCGATCGATTGCCGCGTGTATCAGGCGGGTTGTTTCAGCTTCAGTAACGGTAGCTTGGGCCAGGTGGGACCCGCCCAGACCGATGGCCGACACGGTCTCTCCGGTCCTCCCAAGCTTGCGATAAAGCATTTCCCCGCGCAGGTCGCCAGGATCTGAGGCGCGCGGCAGGCGCCCTGCAGCATCCTGTCCGGCGGTTGCTGGGGTGGCGCTCTGCTGGGCGATTCCAGCACCAGTACTCAAGGCTGAAGCAAAAAGCGTATTTACAAAACGGCGTCGTTCCAATGGTGGGACTCCTCTGGAGATTTTGACGCCTCTTTGACGGAGGTAGAACTATAGCACTTTTACTGAATTGGACCCGCCCTCAGGAATACTGCAAAGCCGAACGCTTCGAGCATAATCGCTCCGGTGACCGAGAAGATAAGGCCCATTAGGAGAACTGCTGCATATTGCAACGTTTTCCCGATGGTGGTTGCTCGAGCCTTTAACATCTTCTGCTGATAGCGGGCAGAGATCAGTTGCGAGGCAAAGAAAATGGCGAGTGTAACATTCGACAGAAGGGTGAGCCGCGCCGCCTGTACGGCCGTTACGCGACTGCTAGTTGCCAAAATGCCAAGCAGCAATCGCAAGTACAGCAGAGCTGCGGGAACGCAGACAGCTAAAAGAACGAAGGCCAGATTCTTGCCCTGATACCTGGCGGGATCGTGCCCCCGTACGGCTGATTCCACAACCCCACCATCGCACGGCTTTAGTTACCGCTGAACGGGTAGGGAACGAGGCTGGGAGGATTCTTGTCGGGTTCTCCGAGCCATACCCGGCGATCCGCGAAATGCTGCATGAGAGATCGGTTCTCCTGTGTACTTCCCTCTCGGGCCCAGACTGTCTTTGCGTGCTGAAGATCAGCAAGATTAAATATCCATGCGTTGTCGTTCCTGTGGGTCGATGGATCATAGCGAACCAAAACCAGTTGCTTCCCGGGCTGTTTTTCAAGGAAGGGTGTGAACTGCTCCCGAGATATCCATTGATTAAATTCCGGATTCCACAGCTTCGAGATTCGGGACGTGCCGGACGGAAGAGCTGCTTCAGCGAAACGACCGAGCACTGGGATAAGAAGCCCGATGGCGCAGACCATCGGTAAAGATCGTGAGAGGAAGAGACCGGCAGCGCTTCGCGCTCGCATACTTCGGATGCACTGGAGAATAACAACGAATATGGCGACCATCACCGGCGCCGCGTAATGAGGGAAGAAGGCGTGGAACGTCAGATTGTCGAATCCCACTACAGTGATGAGCGCCCAGAAAACGATTCTCATGTTGCGGTCGCGCCAAATAAACGGAAGCATTACGAGAGGAACAGTGAGCGGCGCGCCGAGATAGAAGGTCCAGAAGATACGGATCTTCGCTGCAGTCGCAATGATAAGGCCTTTGATCGAGTTCCGTCGCTCTTGCTGTTCGAGCTGTGTTTTGTATTCAGACTGAATATCGACCGGCAGGTTCTTGTTTACGATCACCGGCTTCTGCCAGTAAAAGCCCTGCGGAATGCCGTATTCGGCTCGGTATAGCAGGTAGGGAAGCTGCGCGCTTTTTCCCGTAACACGGGCATTGTAGTAGCCCATAAAAGCTACCGCGGCTGCCAGGACGAGCCCAAGAACCGGAACGATTCGGTAAAACGTTGTGCGTACCGAAAGGACCCTGTCGATGAAGGTCCATGAAAATAAACACCAGGCCGTGATCGCCAGTAGAATGGCGCCTTCAACAGGGCGGCTGTGCAGCAGAATGGCCGCTCCCGCGCCTAAAGTAAACGCATAAGGCGCCGGATGCCGTTCGCGAAGACGCGGCAATGCGCCCAACAGGAGAGCGCCGCCAATTGCAGGAACGCACCCTCCCCAATAGCTGTTCATCCAATAGCTAAGTACACCGGCTTCGATGTCCACCAAAGCCGCCCCGACCAATGCCCAGGTTGGTGGCATCCACCCGAGAAGAGCCCAATACAGCACTCCGCAGAAGACTCCCATGCTGGCCACTACGCCCGCCCAGGGCAAACCGGTTGCCACTTGCCCCAGCGCAATGAAGGCAGCCTGTGCGACCTGATATTCCGACGTATACGTCGGGCGAACGAGGACATAGATGGATTGGAACTGCTTCCAATCGGGCAAGGGAGGATTCGTTAAGCGGCCTTGCGCAAACGTATCAGCTTGCAGGAGGTATGCGTATTCGTCGTGAATGAAGGGTTGCGGGGGGCCGTAGACGGGCAGCAGTACGAGCCGCAATGCAATGGGAAACAGTGCGAGAGCAAGTAAGCAGAGAAAGCGCCGTTCGCTAAAGCGCCGGATCCCTTGTTCCAGAAAGGAAAACCAAGTGGCGGCTGTCGAGGGTCTCAGAAACGCCAGGAAAATGCAAATAACAGTCAAAAAGATTTGCAGGATCTCGAGCGGCGTTAACGCTGTGCTACCGGATGCGGCAAGCCTCATCAGCTCGCTCGGCGACGCTTTCGTTCAGGCAATCCTGTATTGTTTTTTCTCATTCGCGTTGACAGGCCGGCATACGCCGATATGTTAGTTAACCATAGAAGCACGCGCAGATTCGTCGGGCATCGACTGTAGTACGCTTGCCAAAGGAACCGCTCCACTGTCCCAAGCGAGCTTCGCGGTCCGTAGATAGTGATCGCAGATAAACACATTGCCGC
Source organism: uncultured Acidobacteriaceae bacterium (assembly GCA_963771495.1). Taxonomy (GTDB): domain Bacteria; phylum Acidobacteriota; class Terriglobia; order Bryobacterales; family Bryobacteraceae; genus Bog-105. Next base: position 764,401 of record CAVYTR010000001.1, read on the forward strand.
TTACCGCCAACTAAGGGAACAGGCAGCTTGGAAATTGTTGGCTTCGCGTAACGGCCCGGTGGTGATTGGCCTTCTGCAGACGCACTTACTGGACACGGAGCATCGGGTTCCGGTATCCGTTTTTCACGAGCGCATTGGGCGCGACCTGGAGCAACTGCGTGCCAGAGGGGAAGACTTTCCGCAGCCGCCCGCGGCATATGCCGCAGAGTGGCTTCGCGAGGGATATCTGGAGCGCCGTTTTCCGCCGGGAGCAGCGGAAGAGGAGTACGAACTCTCTTCAGGCGGTTGCTACCGCCATCCGATTCATCTCGGGTTTGGCAGAACCGCGCATGGCTGCGACAGAGAGCCGGTTAGCCGTGGTCATCCAACAGGTGGTCAAGCTGGCTGAAGAGACCGATACGAATCCGGAGTCGCGCGTGGCCAGTCTCCTGGCGGAAAGGGAACGCCTCGATCGGGCAATTGAAAAAATTCGCAGCGGACGCGTAGAAGCTTTGAGCGATTCTCAGGCCATGGAACGTATACGTGAAATCATTGCTCTGGCCGACGGTCTGGCAGCCGATTTCCGGCGCGTTCGAGACGATTTCGAGCATCTGAACCGGGAGCTTCGCGGACGGCTTATGGACGACGAGGCCAGCCGCGGCGAGGTCCTGGAACGGCTATTCGCAGGTGTTGACGTGATCGCCGAGAGCGAAGCGGGCCGCACGTTCTCAGCCTTCTGGCGCTTACTGACGGATCCGGAGCAAAGCGCGAATTTCGATTACGCTCTGGATCGGGTACTGTCGCGGGAGTTCGCCAGCCATTTGCAGATGAAAGACCGCCGTTTTCTGCTAGCGTTGACGCGCACACTGCTCGCGCAAGGCGGTATGGTGCACCAAGTACTGCAACATTTCGCCAGCGGCCTAAGAAGTTTCGTGCAAAGCCGCGAATACCTGGAGCACCGGCGGGTAAACCAGCTGCTGAAAGAAGCGCAACGCACTGCGCTGGCGCTGAAGGAGGAAATCCCCGCAACAGAAACACTTGAGTACACTCTTCGGTTGACCAGTAGCCGTTTGAGTTCGGTATCGCAGTGGTCGATCTATGATCCGTCGCTAGAAGCTGCCGCGACTGGAATGCACGATGCCGGATTGCCTGGCATCGGTCTGGAATCCGTGGCGGAGTTGGTTGCTCAATCTGAAATCGACTTTCGCGGGCTGAAGGCGAACATCCGCGCAGTTCTCGACGAGCATTCACAGGCGTCCATTGCGGAGGTAGTGCGCTGGTTTCCTGCGTCGCAAGGCTTGGGGAGCGTGGTTGGTTATCTCGCGCTGGCCAGCCGCCATGGAGTGCAGGCGGGCCACGAAGAAATTGTGGAATGGCAGGGCAGCGACAATCAACGCCGCCAAGCGAGGATTCCAGCGATTTATTTTTTGAGCGAGCGAGTGCATGAACTGGTCTGAGGAGGAGGCAAAATTTCCGGCTGCAGACGAGAATGTGACCGCGCCGGGTCTCGGCCTTTTTGAAGGGGATACCGGTGAATTGCCCCACGAGACTCGCCGTGTATTCGTGCAGCTTCTGGCAGGGCCGTCGCTTGACGGGAGACGTCATTCCAAGCTGTGGCCCGTCCTGATTCGCGACGAGCGGACTATTCGCGCCCGGTTATGCGAGTTGTTTCTGGAGCTGGTTATTGACCGCGACCTTCAGGTGGCCTTTACGCGTCGGGCGGAGGTGGGGGATCTGGAAGCGCCGGTATTGCTGCGGGTCGCGCAGCTCACGTTTTTGGATTCGGTGCTGCTCTTATTTCTCCGGCAGCGGCTGACGGAGGCGGACGCGCAAGGACAACGGGCTGTAGTTTCGATCGAAGAAATAGCGGCGCATCTGTCCGTGTATGAGCGTGCCGTGAACACGGACCGGGCTGGATTCGACCGCCGAACTAAGGCGTCAATCGAGAAGATCAAGAAGCAAAGCGTTCTACAGAAGATTCGTTCGGCCGAGGATCGCTTTGAAATCTCGCCGACGCTCAAGCTTCTGTTCTCGGCCGAGGAAATCCTCGCTCTCACGCAGGTTTATCAACGGATGGCTTCTGGCGAGGCGATAAGAAACGCGTCCGAAGAGCAGCCGGATGGAGACGATGACGCATGAACGGCACCGAGCAGTTCCGAATCTGCAAGCTCCAGGTTTTCAACTGGGGGACTTTCTCCGGCGTTCATGACATTCCGATTGCGGAGCCGGGATTTCTTTTCGTGGGACGGTCGGGATCCGGAAAGACAACACTGCTCGATGCATTTTCCGCTCTTCTTGTGCCGCCCAAGTGGGTGGACTTCAACGCCGCGGCACGCGAGGGAGAACGAGGTGGCCGCGACCGAAGTCTGCTGAGTTATGTGCGCGGCGCCTGGGCGGAACAACAGGAGGGCGATTCCGGCCTGATTGCCACGCAGCATCTGCGCCCCGGGACCACCTGGGCCGCGCTGGCGCTTTCATACCGCAACTCCGCCGGTGAAGTAGTGGTGCTGGTGCAGCTCTTCTGGATTCGCGGGAAGTCCAACAGCAGGGAAGATTTGCGCCGGTATTTCCTGGTCTTTGAACGCGATTTCGATTTGCGGGAAATGGACGATTTCCAACTGGATGTCCGGCGCCTCAAATTGAAATTCCCAGAGGCGTTCGCGCGCGAGGATTTCACTCCGTATGCGGAACGATTTCGCCGCAAGCTCGGCATCGATAACGAGTTGGCTTTGAAGCTTCTGCATAAAACGCAATCGGCGAAGAACCTGGGCGATCTGAATACATTCCTTCGCGATTTCATGCTAGACACGCCGGAGACCTTCGCGGCGGCGGACCGGCTGGTGGAGGAATTCGCGGAACTCAATGCCGCACATCAGGCGGTGGTCACGGCGCGGGAGCAAGTACAAATTCTGGCGCAAGCCCGGGAGGACCACGAGGCACTGCAGTCGGTGACGGCCGAAGAAAACAAGTTAAGGGAATTGCGCTCCGGGCTGGACAGTTACAAGCAGACCTGCCGGGCGGGGCTGTTGGAAAACCGCATTATCGAATTGGAAGCGGAAGCAGCGGGGAAGAGAGCGGAGGAGCAAAGCCGGCAGGCCATTCTGAACAACAGCCGCGCAGGACTGGAAGACCTGAATCGCGAGCATCGGGCAGCCGGTGGGCAGCAAATCGAGGATCTGGGGAACGAGAAGCAAAGGACGGAAGAGCTTCGCGACGCGCGGCTGCGCAAACGAGGCGACGCTCAGTCGGCGTGCCACAAGCTCGGATGGCAGCTTCCCGCCACACCATCCGAATTCGCCGAGTTGGCCATCTCGGCATCGCGTGAGGTACAAGACTGGCCTCAGTGGCAGGAGGAGGGACGGGAAAAACACGCGGCTGTTTCCGCGGAATTAGCGAAATTACAAAATGAGTTCTCTGCTGCGAAGGAAGAGGTGGAGTCGCTGCGCCGCCAGCCTTCGAACGTGCCGGCACGGATGTTGCAACTGCGCGCCCACCTTACTCGAGAACTGGGTTTGGCTGAAGGCGCTTTGCCCTTCACGGCGGAACTCATTGAGGTGCTGCCGCGGGAGGAGGAGTGGCGGGGCGCGATCGAACGCGTGTTGCGCGGGTTCGCTGTGTCGCTGCTGGTTGAGGACCGGTATTATTCAGCCGTCTCTGACCTGGTTAATCGCGCGTCGCTAGGCGAACGGCTATTCTATAATCGCGTGGGCCGGGACCATATGCCGGGTGTCCGGCACTCGCAACCGAATTCGCTCTTTCACAAACTGCAAATTAAAGAGGGCACTCTCTCGGCATACCTGCGGAGCACGCTCGCCCAGCGCTTCGACTATTTATGCGTTGATTCCATGCAGGCGTTTCGGAATGCGGAGAGGGCTCTCACCCGGCAAGGTCAAATCCGGCACGCGAAGGACAGGCATGAAAAAGATGACCGATTCGATTTAAATGACCGCAGCCGTTGGGTGTTGGGTTTTGACAATCGCGCCAAGCTTACGCTTTTCGAACAGAAGGCGCTAGAAGCATTCCGTGCAATGGAAGAATGCAATCGAAAGCTGCGGGGCTTACGTCAAGCGGACGAGCAACGCAACCAGCGTGTGTTGAACTGCCAGACGCTCGCCAATATTCACTGGCAGGAAATTGACGTTGCTCCGTTACTGGACCGTCTGGCCGCTATCGAACGAACGCTGCGCGAGCTTGAAGAAGGAAATACCACGCTGAGGAAAATAGATCGCCGGCTGAAGGCGCAAAAGCAGGCGGTGGACAAAGCAGAAGCTGCTGTTATCGAAATCAAAGCGCAAGTGCAGCGTATCGGAAAAGAGACGCGAGATGTTGTTTCCAAGCTGGATTCTCTCCGCGAACGTCTCGAAGCGGCGCACATTACTGCTCTACAAACCGCAGAACTCCCCAACTATTTCAACCAGCTCAGCCATTCGCTTACGCTTGAGAATCTGGACGCGGTTGCGCACGAGGTGGACCGCAACTTGAGTGAGGAACAGAGGATCCAGGCGGAAAGGCGCAACCGGCTGGCGAACTCTATTGAAAAGCGGTTTGCGGAATTTCAGCGAAGATGGCCAATGGACGCCGGCGATTTAGATAGCAGCCTGGCGTCAGCGCCGGATTATCTGGCGAAGCTAAAACGTCTGGAGACCGATCGGCTGCCGGATTATGAGCACCGTTTCTTCGATTTGCTGCGCAACCAGAGCCATCAAAATCTTGCCGCTCTCGCGACTCACATTACGCAAGCACGCAAGACTATTTTCGACCGGTTGGAACTCGTGAATCAGAGCCTGAGTCAAGCCGAGTTCGGGCCCGGCACTTATCTCAACATCGAGGCTAGCGACCGGAATCTGGACGAGGTGCGGGAATTTAAGCAAGAGGTTCAACAGGCTTTAAGCCATGCCTGGACGGACGATCGTGAGCAAGCCGAAGAGCGCTTTTTGATTCTGCGCGGCTTGGTAGAACGGCTCGGCAGCCAGGACGCCGGCCACAAACGCTGGCGCGCGCTGGTTCTCGATGTCCGGCTGCACGTAGAATTCGTCGGGCGTGAGTTGGATATCGAAGGAAGGCAGGTGGAGGTTTATCGCGGCGGCGCCGGGAAATCAGGCGGACAGCGGCAAAAGCTCGCCACAACGTGTCTCGCGGCGGCACTGCGTTACCAGTTGGGCGGTGACGATCACGCGGTCCCGCGGTATGCTCCGGTCGTTCTCGACGAAGCTTTTGACAAAGCCGATAACGAGTTCACCGCTCTGGTGATGAATATCTTCGCCAAGTTTGGCTTTCAGATGATTGTTGCTACTCCGCTGAAGTCCGTTATGACGCTGGAACCGTTTATCGGAGGAGCCTGTTTCGTCGATATAATTGAGCGCCGTCGATCTAGCGTCCTCATGATCGAATACGACATGGAGCGGCGACGCCTGAAGCTTCCCGGGCGATCCCATGACGAGGACAGTGTTGCGGTTTCCTGAAGAGCTCAGGGATTTTTTCGTTCGAAGATACCGGAATCAACACCGGGAGTGGCTAGCCGGGGGAGGGACCTGGCCGCTCGTGATACCGCTCGGTTGTCCGACGGAAGCGGAAGCGCAGTTGCAGCTTACTGCGGTGCGCGATTGGGTGTCGGCTTGGCGCGGATGGCAGGGCGCAGGGCAACTGCTGTGGTGTGATCGGCGTTGGCGGACTCTAGGGTTGCACAATCTGCCGGAAAAACTTTTGCTTGCTGATCCTGCGAGCATGGCCGCTTGGATAGGAGAAGAGGAGCCGTGGAATCGGGCGTGCTCCCGGTATCGGCAGTTCGTTTCCCACTGGCCCGCGCTTACTGCTCGTCTGCCGCGCTATTTTGATGAGCTAGCCGGTTATTCGGACCAGGACCTGCTGCGTTTAGAGGCGCTGCTGTCTTGGATCGAGACCAATCCGCAGTCCAACTTGTATCCGCGGCAGATTCCGATAGCGGGTATGGATAGCAAATGGCTGGAAGCTCGAATGCCGCTGGTCGCCGATCTGGTAGCGGCTTTACAGGGCGGCGGCGGCGTTTCTATCGGCTTTTATGAACGATGCGGTTTGAGACAACCGCCGCCTATTGTGCGATTACGCCTGTTGGACTCTTCGCTTCGGGATTGCGCAGGCGGCCTCGGCGATATTGCGGCTCCCCTTGGTGAGATAGCGGCTTTGCGCCTTCCGGTTTCGAGAGTCTACGTGGTGGAAAACGTGCAAACGGGGCTCTGTTTTGAGGATTTTGCCGGCTCTGCCGTGTTCATGGGGCTTGGCTATGGAGTTGGTGCGCTGGCACGATTGCCATGGGTGCTAGACGCTGAGTGCGTGTATTGGGGTGATCTCGATACGCATGGGTTCGCGATCCTGAATGCCGCGCGGGCATGCCTGCCAAACATCGTTTCCACTCTCATGGACGAATCAACGCTCCTGAGAAACAGGGATCTGTGGGTGGAGGAGAGAGAGCAATGCACGGCGGAACTGCCATTGCTGACCGCAGGCGAACGAACCGTTTTTCAAGCATTAAAGCATCAACGTTGGGGAGCGAATGTGCGGTTAGAGCAAGAGCGCATAGCGTGGGATGAAGCGTGGCAGGTGCTGTCCGGTTAGCGGACAGTTCAGGAGGATGTTGTAAACACTGGTGACGGGAAGGTGTGAAACAACGAATTGCTAATCTCCGAATCCTAAACTCAATTGGACGGGCTGATTCGGAGGTGCTATGGTGCGGAGGACCGGCGCGCCCCACTCTTCCAGAATCCAGCTTTTCTCCCATTCGTATTGAGCAGCACGGAGATCGCCGCAGGCTCGCATGCCTTTTATCATCCATTCGAGCACTTCATGTGCTTCAGCAAGCCGGCCGTCATGCATTAGCAGAGAGGAGGCTAACGAGCCGAGCGAAATTACAGTCTCCCAGTCTTGGTCCTTGTACGCCGGGAGCTTGCGGAGATGATGCTGTACATCTCCCAACGCGCTTAAGCAATCCTCAAAATTGCTTGTCCAGCGGGCGAAGAGAGCTACGGTTTCCGGAAGTGAACGTGCAGCCGGAGTTGTCTGTCCGGCAATCATCATTACGGAGGCACTTCCTCCGTATGTCACCAATTCTCTGTCTTCCCGCTCTAGATTTTCAAAGACGAGCAGTATCCGCTTAGATCCACAAAAGTCGTGAAGTGCTTCCGCGTTCTGTTCCAGCGGGCCACGAAGGCGCAACCCCAATGCTCGGGCAGTGTCACCCAGAATGCCGGCGCGGCTCCGGTTGGCGCAATTGAACCAAAATACCGCCTCATAATCTTCTCGATGAGTGCGTGCGAAAGTAAGTGCAGTCTCCCGATCGGTATCGGTTTGTATTCCAGGCCGATCCGCGAGATCACACTCAAGTTGCCTGAGAGTCTCGGGTGCCGTGGCGACAGAACCGCAAGGATCGGGAAGCTCACTCGGAAGCTGAAGAGGGAGGGTGTGTTGCAAAAGCCACCGCTTCAAAGCGCGTTGTCCCGCAAGCCGATCTTCAGACAGATCGAAGAATGTGTGCAGGCGAAATACACGCGGGAATTCGCACGGAGCCAGAAGAACGTACACAATCCGGGTGCCGAACTTGCGGGCTTCGTCCACAAGAACGGGCTCCCACCTTTCGCGAGTCCACTTGCGGGGCACTGAATTCGGTGAAAGCAGTAGAAGCACGTAGTCCGCTGAGAGTGCTTGTTCGGCCGCGCAGAGCAGGTCATGCTCCGCGTTGACGAGCAACTCTTTATCGAAGACCGCTCCTACGCAGTTCGAGGCCAGAAAATGCGTGAGTTCGGTGGCCGTTTTCGCGTCAGTATCGGTGTAGCACAATACGGCAGATTGCATTAAGTACGGAGGTGAAATTATTTTCTCAAGCCCGTAGAGCCGAGCAGTATGGCTCCCCGACGTGGATACTTTTAGAACTTTCTGTTTAGGCCGGGATCTAACAGAAGCGACCTCCTGCTTAAACATGGAAGAGATCGCCTGCCTGCTAAAAGGGGCAATTCCCAGCCTAGTCCGGGATCATAGCAAGTCATTGAACTCTTCAGCCCCGAGCTTCGCGTCCCGAATGATAGCGCGGAGAAGTGGTTCCTTGATCGTCCGGCCCGAATGAATGGGTACCACCGTTCGAGCCTTCGTTTCGGGCTGAATCAAAATGAGATGTCTTCCCTTCTGCCGATCCTCTATGAATCCCGCCCGTTTGAGAGCTCGGACCACTTTCCGTGCAGTGAGAGAAGGAGCTTCGCCATCCTAGGCGGGAATAGAGACTGGGACCGTAACCCTTCCCTGGAATGACGGGCCCTCCACTGGAATGGGCTCGCCGTGAGCCGACAAGCTCTCAATATACAGAGCGATCGCCTCCTTAACATTGCGCTCCGTTTCTTCTAACGTTTCTCCTTGGGTGTGGCATCCAGGGAGAGAGGGAACGAAAGCCACGAAGCCTCTTTCGGAATCCTGTTCGTAGAACACCGAATAAGAGAGTGTCTTGGGACAGTCCTCTTCATGACTTCATTGTAGGAGCTTGCGTTCCGCTGAGCAAAAAGGATTCCGTCGCCTGGGTTGCCACTTTTCCGCCCGTTTTCGTCGCCTACGTACCGGGCGCTATAGCTCAGGCCTGAATCCGCGCTCCATTTGGGCGCGCCCGTTTTAGGTTTAGGCTGGACAAGACGACCATAATCTACAGAGACAAACGCAATCAGTCCGCGTCTGCGGAGGCCATTGCCCAAACTCTCGGCTACACGAGCGCCACCAGTAGGGCATCGAAAGCCGTGATGGCTGTTCTCAAGTATTACGGGTTGTTGGAAGCATCGGGGTGATGGCTTCCGCGTTTCGGAAGATGGAATCCGAGCTTTTGAATTGCCAAAAGGAGATCCTGAACGGACCCAAGCGCTCACGCGCATGATCTTCGCGCCCCCCTGTGTTTGCCGATCTAGGGAGTAGGTTTGGCAATCAGTTGCCTCAATGCTTGCGACACGCTCTCATAAACACAACGCTACGCTCCGAAAGCTGCAGACGAAATCATCCGCGTGTATCGCGGGAATTTGGATTTCCTTGCGGGACAAGGCGTAAAGGTCCAGGTGGAGGCCACATCGGAAAACGACGAGGAGGCGCGCGGTGACTATCCCGTCGTAAACCGGGGAAAGAAATCAAATGGAAGTGGAGGGGTTTCGGACCCTGCACTCGACCGGGTCTTACAGTTTCAGATTTCGGAAGCAAGCGATGCGCGCATTCACTTCCGTGGTCGCCCAAACCGCCTAGCGATCAAGAAACGAATGGCCCCGCTGGATCTTTCTGTTGACACATTCCCGGCAATTTAGAGTCGTTAGGACAGGGTAGTCAAAACCCCGGTCACAATCAACAGCCTACAACGCGATCATCGAAGTCATCACATCGGGCAAGCGCCATCAGAAGAGGCGATGAGAGTATCTATCTGGGCACGTTCCGGGCCTCTCGCGCTGCGTGGTTCGAATCCACGCTGAATGCTTCGGATCGAGACACGCAACCTGTTGATACAACAAGAGCGCTCTTGAGAAAAGTAGTGGCTCCCCGACATGGATTCGAACCACGATTAACGGCTCCAAAGGCCGCTGTCCTACCGTTAGACGATCGGGGAATTGGGAGTACTACGAAGGTTAGTTTAACAAGCCGGACCGGGCTCTCTTACCATTCCGCGTAAGGGGTTCCATCAAGCGCGGTCCGGTCGGAGCCGCTCTTTACGTCGAAAATGCCGGGTGCGCTTGTTGAACCGCCGATGGGCGTATCTTCCATGATGATGTGCCAGGTCTGGTCGGAGCCGGTGATGGGATCCTGGGGAACCTGGCGCAGGTAACCGTCCGAGACTAGATCCTGCAGCGATTCAGGCGCCTTCTGCTTATCGATTGTGTATTCGTCGATCATGGTGCGCAAGGTGAATAGATTGTTCCGCAGAACTGTCTCTTTCGACCGGATGATCGACTTCTGGTAAATCGGGACGGCGATCGCCAGCAGAATAGAGATGATCGCGGTTACGACCATCAATTCGATCAGGGTAAAGCCGCGAGTGGCACGAACCCGCTTGGCTAGCAGGCGCATGCTACCACTCGGAGTACGGCGTCCCATCGCTCGCTTTATCCATTGTTTTCGAAAAAACATCAAACACGTTCTGCCCTCCCCAGGAGGTGGATGTCGGTTCATCCTGCATGCTGCGTTTGCCCCAATCGGTGTCACCGGTCATGGGATCTTTCGGGATGTGCCGCAAGAAGCGCATTTTGCCGCTTTGACCGTTACCGCTAATAGTATTCGCGAGGGGCACGCCGTCGACGAGAGCCTCGAGACTGAGGGGATAGCAGTACGCATCATTGTTGGTCGACTGCAACTTCCCGCTGTCGCAGTAATCTTTGTAACGGTCAATGGCGGTCCTCATTTCACGCAGATCGTCGCGCAATTCCTTTTCGCGCTGACGGCGCACCTGAAAACGGGCCATGGGGACGGCCATGCTCGTCAGCACCAAAAGGATCGTGAAGGCAACGATCAATTCGACGAGAGAAAATCCGGATTGGGCTTTCCGCCGGCTTTGAGGATCCCGGTATTGTAAAGTTCGCTCGAGGTACATCTTTCGCTCGAAGGGCAGCCTATGGGTTTGACGTGTGAGGCGGTGATGCCGTTTGCGGCAAGTCCGGATGCGGCGGCGCGGGCTGCGGCGGCATCGTGGATGAAGGCGTCGTTGGCGGCGGTTTGACGGTCTGCGGTTGTTGTCCGGCCGACGTTTGGGGGTGCGGGTTCGAAGGCGCCGGAGCAAGCGGCAAGCTCGGCGGCACCGGAACCGTTCCTGGCTGTGCGCCTGGGGTAGTAGGTTGTTGAGTGCGACGCTCCACGCGAACTACCCGCTCCGTCCCGGCGAAAACACCGAGACCGCCCGCCGCGGAAAGGTCCGGAGCACGGACAATATGCGGAATCATGGCAATCAGTAGCTCGTTGTCCTGGTTCACTTTGTCTTTATTCCCGAACAGGTATCCCAGGATGGGAATGTTGGTCACGCCGGGCAGGCCCGAAATCGTGTTGCTCTGTTCTTTGTCGGAAAGACCGCCGAGGATGCTTACTTCGCCATCTTTCATGCGGATATCGGCTTCGTCCACCTGCTGACCGATAACCGGCTCCTGAACACCGGCGATGGTTTCGGTCTGCAATACGTTTGAGATCTCGACTTTCAGATGCATGCTGATGTCTTCCGGACCGTTCACATGCGGCTGGAAGTCGATTTGGGTGCCGACGTCCACCTGCTGAAACTGGGTGGTGGCGTACGGGATCGACCCGGGTGTGGCGACGGCCGAATTCAGCGAGCCCGACACATACGGGATTCTACTTCCAATCTTCAGCGAAGCCTTCCCGCCGTCCGTGGCGCGAATCTGTGGCCTTTGCAGGATGTGAGTGGTGGCGTTGCTCATTAGCGCTTGCACAATGGTGCTCGGAAAAGTAACTGAGTAATCGGCGCTCGAAAAATGACCCGCCCGAGCGAGCGTGATCAGACTTGATCCTGTGGTTGTCGTTGAACCGGTCGGAGTTGTAGCAGTCGAACCGCCCGTAGAGGTGGTGCCTGTCGTAGTTCCTGTGCTCGAACCTGTGCCCGTACCGCTTGGGGTTGTCCCCGTACTCGGAACGTTGGTCGGATTGCGCGGAGTAAATACAAACGGAACACTCAGGCCGCCCTGCCCGAGGAGGGAAGCACCTATATTGTTTTTCGACCCGCTTATTTACCTGCATTACGATGACATCGACGACAACCTCAGCTTTCGGCCGATCGAGATCGTGAACCAACTTTTCTACTAGCTGAATGGTGTCAACAGAGCCGCGCGCAATGATGGCATTCTGGCTGGGTACAGAGAAGACGCCAGTAGTGAGCTTGGCCCCGGTTCGGACCGCATTGAAAATTTCCGTAAACTCGTTCGCGGTGCCGGCATTCTGAATGTAGAAAACCTTGACGACTTCATCCTGGTACTCTTGCCGTTTAGGGTCGCTTTCCTGGGTAACGAAGATGGCGTTGCGGCTGATTGGCTTCCAGAAGGTGTGGGTTTCGAGCGAGATGTAATTGAGAGCTTCTTGGAGGGTGACGTTATTCAGATCGAGGTTGAAGTTCTTCGAAGTGCCGCTATCGATGCCGGAGGGATCAAACAGGACATTGATACCGGCCAGCTTGCCGACGCTTTCGTAGAGCACGCGCGCCGGCTGGTTGTTCATCTTGAGGCTGCTGATTTCCGCGGTGATGGGCCGAAGCATCGGCGGACCTTCGAGCGCACTGATCCGCTTCTCCACCTCTTCCCGAGTTTTCTGCGCGGGCGTCAGGATCTCGGTGCCCGGCGGCGCCGCGTTCCGCTCCTTGATCATTTGAGTGACTTCGCGGATGCCCTGGAGGGAGACCTGGGATGAAGGATCCGCGACAAAGGCTTTTTGGAATTGAAGTAGAGCTTCATCCAGTTTGCCCTCGGAAACCAGCTTTTTGGCTTGACTGATATGGCCCTCTGCGGCCTTCCCGCGGACGTTCTGCTCCGCCAGAAGGTAAGCCGGCTCGTTCGGATCGGTTCCAATCGCCTGATCGTAGTAGGCTAACGCCGAATCGTAGTCTTTCGAAGCCTCCGCCTTCTCGCCCAATTTCAGAAAGTGATCGCCCTTCCGGGTGTGAGCTTCCATCGGCGGGACGGCCAACAGGGTTGCGCACACAAGCGCTAGCACCGGCTGTAATCTGTTCGAAATTCTCAATTTTTAACGCATCCCTACATGCTAGACTACGAGGCGAATACCGGCCCGGGATCAGTTCCGCCAGCCCGCGTTCACAAGACTAGCGAGAGCAGTACGAAGACTACTGCGGTTCGACACGAAAAGCCTAAAGAAACACTGTCTCACAGCGGGACTATTCCTCTCCCTGGAAAGGTTGACGATGCGTGAAGCCTTCCCGTGCAGGCCTCTGACTAAGCGGGCCGCAGCTTCAGCTAAGAAAAGCGAGTTTGAGTGGCCCAAAAAGGCGAGTTGAAGGTTTTGAGCGACAACCGCTCCGCCGGACACAATTTTCATTTACTGGACCGATACGAGGCGGGGATTGTGCTGACCGGCACCGAGGTGAAGTCTGCCAAAACGGGCAAGATTCAGCTGAAAGAGAGCTATGCCGAGGTAACAGATCACGAAGCGTGGCTGCTGAACGCGCACATCAGCGAGTATTCGCATGGCAATATCATGAATCACGCGCCGGTGCGGAAAAGAAAGCTTTTGCTGCACCGCGCCGAGATTGAGAAGCTGCAAACAGAGACACGCGAGAAAGGGCTTACGATCGTCCCAACGAAGCTCTATCTGAAAGGCGGGAAGATAAAAGTCGAGATTGCTGTAGCTAAAGGCAAGAAGTTTCACGACAAGCGCGAAGCGATTAAAGCCAAAGAGATGCAGGCGGAGGCGAAAGCTGCACTCGGTAGACGCGGCCGCGAATAAGCGCGCTCCGAGGTTCAGGCAAACATTATGGAAATCCAAATCGAAACATCACCCATTGAGAAACTGGACGTGGATGGCCTGGCGGTCATCTGCTTCGAAGCGGAAGAGAGAACTCCGGGTAGCAAAGGCGTTTCGCCGGAAGAGGAACCCGACGATCCCGGGATTGCCGGGCAATCCGGGTGGCTGCGCGATTTGCGGGCCACGGGAGAATTCACGGGGAAAGTGAATGAGACGGCGGTTCTGTACCGCCCTGAAGGTGTGACGGCGAAGCGGCTGATTGTCGCGGGCGCCGGTAAACGAGCAAAGTTTTCGGCGGACGAGGCGAGGAAATTGGGCGGATCGCTGATACGCCAAATGCGGGCGAAAGGCATTCGCACTCTGGCGATTCTGGCAGACGCGGCATCTGGCGTTACCGATTACCAGGCAATCACCGAAGGCGCTGTGCTGGGCGCCTGGGAAGCGAACAAATATAAGACCGATCCGAAAAAAAATGAGAAGCAGATCGAGACCCTGATCATCGCGATTCCGAACGGGGATGCAGGGACCACTCAAGAGGCTGCTCATCGGGGAGAGATTATTGCCGAAGGACAGAACCTGGCTCGTGACCTGGTGAACGAACCCGCAAACAAACTGACACCAGCACGCCTGGCGGAAGCCGCCAAAGAGATGTCTGCCGAACGCGGACTGGAATGCGAGGTGTTGGATCAGGAAACCATGGCGAAGCTGGGCATGGGCGCCTTGCTGGGGGTGGCTCAGGGCAGTACGAATCCGCCATTTCTGATCATGATGAAGTACAAGCCTTCCGTGGGATCCGGCGAAGATCATCTCGCCCTGGTGGGCAAAGGCGTTACGTTCGATACCGGCGGCATTTCCATCAAGCCCTCCGAAGGCATGGAGAAGATGAAGTACGACATGGCCGGTGCGGCGGCTGTGATCGGGGCGATGAGCGCGATTGCGCAGCTTAAGCCGTCGATACCGGTGACCGGATATGTTCCGACAGTAGAAAACATGCTGAATGGGAACGCACAACGTCCCGGAGATATCGTCACTGCGCTTTCAGGAAAGACAATCGAAGTGCTCAATACGGATGCCGAAGGCCGGCTGATATTAGCGGACGCTCTAACCTACGCTCATCGGAATGGGGCTACACATTTGGTGGATGCCGCCACTCTTACCGGGGCGATAGGTATTGCGCTTGGGCATTACAACATTGGGGCGTTCACCAACGATCAAGCGCTCCTGGATCGGTTGAAGTCGGCAGCACGCGCGGCGGGTGAGAAAGTGTGGCAGCTCCCAATGGATGAAGAATACAAGGAGTACCTGAAGTCGGCGTTCGCGGATCTGCCGAATATCGGCGGCCGCCACGGCGGTTCCATTACAGCCGCATGGTTTCTGCGAGAGTTCGCTGACCCGACACCCTGGGTGCACCTTGATATCGCTGCGACCGCGTGGCTCGATGAAGGTAAGGCATGGATGTCTAAGGGGCCGACCGGTGTGGCGGTGCGGTCCTTCGTTCAACTTGCGCTCGACTGGAGCCGTAAACCCGTAACATAGTTCAAACGAATTTTTCCTGACACTTGCGAGTAATGACTTGGAGGTACGGGGCGTCTTCCAGGAGAGTATTGAAATAGGTGACAGGAAGGTGTGAAATAAACGTACTGGAACTTGGGCCTGGCCCGGTTAGGAGAAACCGCTGGGGACAGACAACGCGTTTTCACTCGCGGGAGAGTTCTATCTGTTTTCTGTAATTTTGGCGGCGCTTGGAAACGCGAAGTCAGTCCCCGGGTTTTTCGCATTTCGGACGGCTAGCAATGAGAAAGACTGATTATTTCACAGCTTCGAGTCGCCGTATTTCGACAAGCTCCCAGGTGGCTAACTGACGCGCCTTAGAGCTCTTCAGTTAAGCTAGATCGGTCGGAGGTAAGTTAGGGTGCAGCTTCGTGTTCTGGCGTTCGTGCTTGCGGGGGGCAAAGGCACCCGATTATTTCCACTTACGAAAGAGCGGGCCAAACCCGCTGTGCCGTTTGGTGGCAGATACCGCATTGTTGATTTCGTTCTCAGTAATTTGATCAATTCAGGGATCTATTCGATTTACGTCCTGATTCAGTTTAAGAGCCAGTCGCTACTGCAGCATCTACGTGAAGGATGGGAAGTTAGCGGGCTGTTGAAAAACAACTTCATTATTCCGGTTCCCGCTCAGATGCGTTCAGCGCAGGAGGACTGGTATCGCGGCACGGCAGATGCGATCACGCAGAACATCAATCTGATTGAACAGGCCGATCCTCACGTAGTCGCGATATTCGGCGCCGATCATATCTATCGTATGAACATCCGCCAGATGATCGAATACCACGTGGAGAAGCGGGCCGGCGTTACCGTTGCTGCTATTCCGGTCGGGCGGGAACTCGCATCGGAGTTTGGCGTCATCGAGGCAACTCCTGAGGGGCGGATTATTGGCTTTCATGAGAAGAAAGCGAACGCACCAACGATGCCGGGCGATCCGAACCGTGTATTTGCGTCGATGGGCAATTACGTCTTCTCGACAGAGCTTTTGCTTGACGAACTGTACAAAGACGCAAGGAACGAGGCAAGCTCGCACGATTTCGGCAAAGATATTTTGCCGGGGCTGATCGGGAGCTCTGACATGTTCGCTTACGATTTCCAGACGAACGTGATCCCAGGTGACCCTATCGGTTCTCCGCAGTACTGGCGTGATGTCGGAACTCTTGATGCCTACTACGAGGCGAGTATGGACCTTCGCGCAGTATCGCCAGAGTTAAATCTTTATAACCGGCAGTGGCCGTTGCGAACCGCCGGGTATTTCGATGCGCCGGCTAAGTTCGTCTTCGATGAGGAAGGGCGCCGCGGCATGGCGGTGGACTCTATTATCGCGGGAAGCTCAATCGTTTCGGGAGGCGTGGTCAGAGGCTCCGTCTTAGGCCGCAGCGTGCGAATCCATACGGGATCGTTCGTTGAGGACTCAATCATTTTCGACAACTGTGACGTAGGAAGGCGCGCCAGGATCCGGCGGGCTATTCTCGACAAGAACGTAAAGATACCCGAGGGCATGCAGGTGGGATACGATCACGAGCAGGATCGAAAACGGGGATGGCATGTCACCGAGTCAGGCATCGTGGTGATCGAAGGCCACCACTCGACAGTCGATATTGCGACCTTGCAGGTGTAGCTAGCGGATTTTTTCAGCCCGTTCTCCGCGACACCAACGATCGAAGCGTTGATACGGCTCCGGGCGTTTGAGAAATCGCGCACTCAGCAGAAGACCCGAAGCCGAAATTAAGACGAGCAAGTGAACGACTATGAATGCCCAATAGAGCATTGGACCGTACCAAGCACTGCCGAGGGCGAGAACCAGAAGGCAAGCAGCGAATAAGGCCCAAGCCGACCAGTTCTTCGACAAAGAATCACTCCTCAGGCCGAGTATATAGCGTTTTTGAGGGTGTCAGCGACTACTCTGCGCAATCCCGCGGATTTCTCAACGCAACCAACAGGCCGACGGCGACCACGACCGCAGCGCCAACGACGTTGTACCAGAGGAATGAAATGTTTGTGAACGTCGCAGCGGAGAAGATGGCCGCTTCTCCCGCGAGCACGCCCAGAAAAGCAGCTGTTCCGCCAACACGTTTACAGAAGAACGCGAGCAGAAAGACTCCCAGCAGCCCACCGTAGAAGAGCGAGCCGACAATGTTCACGCGTTCGATAAGGGCCCCGAAGCCGCGAGATCCGAATGCCGCAAAACAGACCGCGTAAGCGCCCCAAAAGACAGTAAGCAGACGTGAAGCCATCAGGTAATGCGCATCGCTGCGGTTCCGCACGAGAAAGCGGCGATAGATGTCGACGACCGATACTGTGGCGAGCGAATTGATTTCACCTGAGGTGGAACCCATGGAGGCCGAAAAGATGACCCCGATCACGAGCCCAACCAGTCCGACCGGCAAGTAAGAACGGACGAAGGACAAGAATATGTAATTCGTGTCGTCAAACTTTTTGCCGCCGTTCAATTTGGCAACAGCTTGCAGCGCTTCCTGCCGGGCACCGTCGAAGGAGTGTCCAGCGTCCCGTAAATTTCTGGCAGCCTGCGCAGCACCGTTGCCGGGCAACCGTGCTGCGTCCGCAAACTGATAGGCGACTTTTCTCCGCTCTTCAAAAGCGTGACGATATTTCGCTTCAATGCCCGGCCAAGCCGGCGTGCTGGCCAAACGGTGTGCCTCCGTGGGCTGATAAATGGCGGGCGACGGAGTGAAGAGCGACACGACGAAAACCATTGCTCCGATGAAGAGGATGAAGAGCTGCATGGGAATCTTGACCACGGCATTGAACAGCAAGCTGAGGCGACTTTGTGCGATGGATCGCCCTGTCAGATAGCGCTGCACCTGGCTCTGGTCGCAACCGAAATACGCGAGCGCGAGGAAGCCGCCGCCGATAATGCCGCTCCAGAGGTTATAACGATCGCGCAGATCGAAGTGGAAATCCACGATGTTCAGGCGTCCAGCCGCGCCCGCCAGGTGGACGGCATCGAGGACCGACACATGCGAGGGCAAGGCATGAAGGATAACGCCTAAACTCACCAGCAGCGCAACAAAGATCATGGTCATTTGCTGAACGTCGGCCCAGGTTAAGGCCTTGATACCTCCAGTGGCGGTGTAGGTGACAACCAGGAGACCAATGATCACGGTGACGAGGCGATCGGACCAGCCAAGCACCGCAGATAAAGCAACGGCGGGCGCGTAAAGGCCAATACCGGCGGCCAGCCCGCGCTGGATAAGGAAAACGGCGCTGACCAAGGCTCGGGTCTTGGCATCGAAGCGGGTCTCCAGATATTCGTAGGCGGTGTAGACTTTTGCGCGGTGAAAAATCGGCACAGCCGTTGCGGAGAGCAGAACCATGGCAATCGGCAGACCGAAGTAAAACTGCGCGAAGCGCATTCCATCGATAAATCCCTGGCCGGTAGTCGAGATGAAGGTGATAGCGCTGGCCTGAGTGGCGAGAATCGAAAGTCCCATGGCATACCAGGGCATGCTTCGACCGGCGAGAAGATATTTATCTGTGTTGCCGCTGCCGCGTCCGCGATACAGGCCATAAGCCACGAGAGAGATGAGCCACACGGCCATGACGACCCAGTCGAGAGCCCTCATCGAGGTGAACTCGAGCCGGCGACGCCGTCATACCCGGCCATGCGGGGGTCTTTCGGAAAGCCTTTCGGCATGCTTTTGGTAGATGTGCGCCTGGAGAGCCGCGCTTCTAATACCTGAATAGCCGCGAGAGCCAGGACAAAATACAAATCAGGATCACAAGGTACCAAAGCACTGCGGAGTAGACCCGGGACCACTGCCCTAAGAATGGCGGCGGGTCCTCGCTGATCGGCCGTAGGTGGGGAGTACCCGGTTCCATTACCCTCCAGATCGCGCTGGCAATGTAGCTAGTGACAAGTTGGTGGACGGCAGTTTACTCTAGAAGTTTCGGAGTATTTGAATAGGACCGTCGGCGTGTGTCCGCGCAGTTAGAGCTGCGGGGTTAGCATTCTGGCGTCCTTTACACTAAAGAACCGTGGGAAATCAGACCACACGTCCGGCTATTAACGTCTTAATTGTTGACGACGAAGAGTCCCAGCGCGCTCCCCTGGCCGCCATGATTTCGGCCTGGGGGTTCAACGCCGAAACCGCTTCCGATGGCCAGGAAGCTTTGGATAAATTGGCGACATTCAACGCAAACGTGATCGTTACGGATCTGATGATGCCGCGAATGGACGGTTTCGAGTTGATGAAGCGTTTGGGCGCGGATGGAGCGATGCCACCGGCGATCGTTCTCACCGCGTTCGGAAACATCGAAACCGCCATTCAGACGATTCACGATCTAGGCGCTTTCTGGTTCCTGGAAAAACCCATCCAACCTGCCGCGTTGCGCGTTCTGCTGGAGCGCGCGGCTTCACAGAGCCAACTCGCTGAAGAAGCCGAGCGGCTGCATCGCCAACTCTCTTATTCGGGAGTGCTGGTGGACATGGTCGGCACCTCACCGCAGATGCAGCAGGTGTTCACCGTAGTTCAGCAAGTTGCGCCGAGTAAAGCCGCCGTCCTGGTGGTAGGTGAAAGCGGCACGGGCAAGGAACTGGTAGCGCGCGCTGTTCATCAGCTGAGTAACCGGCGTACAGGTCCGTTTGTGGCCATCAATTGCGCCGCCATGCCGGAAACGTTAATGGAGAGCGAACTGTTCGGGCACGAGAAGGGCGCCTTCACAGGAGCGCTCGAACGACGCGCGGGCTGCTTCGAACTGGCTCAGCACGGAACGCTGCTGCTGGACGAATTGGCGGAGATGCCTTCCGGAACGCAGGCAAAGCTGTTACGGGTGCTCGAGGACTCAAGAGTGCGACGTCTCGGCGGGAAAAGTGAAATTTCGGTCGACGTTCGGGTGATAGCCGCAACAAATAGAAACCTGGATGATGCACTCAAGAAGGGCGATCTGCGTGAAGACCTCTTCTATCGCCTGAATGTTTTTCAGATCGCGCTGCCGCCGCTGCGCCAAAAGCTCGGGGACCTTCCGGTGCTGTGCGAAACCTTGATCAGCCACCTGAATCGTAAGCATGGGTGCAACGTCACATATGTAACTCAGGAAGTGATGGACGCGTTCAGGAAATACACCTGGCCGGGCAACGTACGCGAGCTGCGGAACGTGCTGGAACGCGCCGTAATTATGGCGGGCGAAGGCGCTATCCAGATGGCCCACCTGCCTTATGACTTTGGAGTCTCGGTTGGCTCAAGGCCGCCCGCGCAGGTTTTTGAACCGGAGAGTGTACGCCTGGCGGTCGGCACAACGGTTGGCGAGGCGGAGAAGGCCTTGATCCAGCTAACCTTACAACACACGAAAAACAACAAAACACGGGCAGCGGAAATCCTGGGCATCAGCTTGAAGACCCTGTTCAACAAGCTGAAGGAATACGGCGCATCGGAACCGGCCGCGGACGGGGCGGCCTAGCAGGTCCGGTTGCGGCCACATGTTACGCTGAGGGTTCCCTCAGATGAGTGTTTCCGCGGACTTGAAGAGAACGCCACTCTTCGACTTACATTGCTCACTTAACGCCAAACTGGTTGATTTCGGCGGCTGGCATATGCCGGTTCAGTATTCGGGCATTCTGCAGGAGCACAACGCGGTCCGGACCGCAGTTGGAGTTTTCGATGTCAGCCATATGGGCGAGATTGAAATCCGCGGCCCTGAGGCTGGCAAGCTGATAGATTACGTCGCGACTAACAACGCAGGAAAGCTGAAAACAGGACAGGCGCAATACTCTGCGTTGCTGTATGAGCACGGAGGTTTTGTCGACGACATCCTGGTGCACAAGGTATCGGATAGCGAATTTTTTCTTTGCGTAAACGCTTCCAACCAGGAAAAAGACTTTGAGCACATGGTCGCGAACAATCGCTTTGACGCCGAAGTGGAATTTGCGAGCGAGAAGTATGCCCAGATTGCGGTGCAAGGGCCAAAGGCGCTTCAGGTTCTGCAAAAGCTGACCGCGACAAGGCTTTCGGAAATTAAGTACTATTGGTTCGCCGATGGCGAGATCAACGGTGTACCGGCCCGGCTTGCGCGGACGGGCTACACCGGCGAGGATGGGTTCGAAGTATATGTTGCGCCCGCTGAAGCGCCACGGCTCTGGGAGGAAATCTTCGAGGCCGGGCAGGAATTCGGTATCAAAGCGTGCGGGCTGGGGGCCCGCAATACGCTGCGGCTAGAGGCGAAGATGGCGCTGTACGGTCACGAGATCACCGCCTCTATCAATCCATTCGAAGCTGATCTGGGCTGGATCGTCAAGATGGAGAAGGGCGACTTCGTTGGGCGGCAGGCACTCGCAAGGGTGTTGGACGAGGGCATAACGAGAAAACTCGTAGGATTTGAGATGCAGGAGCGAGGAATTGCTCGTGACGGCTACGAGGTGGCGCTGAATAATGATCTTGCTGGATGGGTGACCAGCGGAGGCCCGTCTCCGACGCTGAACAAGAACATCGGGCTCTGCTATCTTCCGGTACATGCAGCCGTACCTGGGATGCAGATGCAAGTCATGATCAGGAATACGCCGGTTGCCGCCGTGACGGTTCCGACCCCGTTCTACAAGCGAGCAAAGGCATGAACTATCCCGAGACTTATAAGTACACCAAAGAACATGAGTGGGTGAAGCTGCAAGGTGAGCAAGGCACGATCGGCATCACAGACCATGCTCAGGAAGAACTCGGGGACATCGTCTTTGTTGATCTGCCAAAAATCGGCGCTGCTGTAACTAAAGGCCAGACATTCGGGTCGGTGGAATCGGTAAAAGCTGTTTCGGACATTTATTCACCGGTCTCGGGAGAAGTCACGGCGATCAATGAGCTGCTGCAAAAAAGCCCTGAGAAGCTGAACGAAGATCCGCATGGGGATGCGTGGCTCATTCAGGTGAGGCTTTCGTCCGGGAACGAAATTAATGAATTGATGTCAGCTGCCGATTATCAAAAGTATATAGGCGCCGAATAAGGCGCAAGTTAGTCCCGTTTCCTGGAGCCTGTAAACAAGCTTGCGTTATTTACCGAAATCAGATTCCGAGCGGCGCGAAATGTTAAGCGCGATCGGTTTGAAATCTGAAGATGACCTTATTGCGTACCTGCCGCCGGATGTTCGCTTTAACAGGCCTCTAGCGATTGAGGATGGAAAGAGCGAATACGAGATTGTCGACTTCTTCAGGGCCCGCGCTAATGAAACGGCTCTGGGCTACGCCAGTTTCCTCGGCGCGGGTGTCTACAATCACTACCGGCCGGTCGTCGTGGACACAGTTGTTTCTCGCGGCGAATTCTTGACAGCGTACACACCTTACCAGCCTGAAATCTCGCAGGGAACTCTTACCAGCATCTTCGAATTTCAGACTATGGTGTGCCAGCTCACCGGCATGGAAGTGGCGAACGCCTCCATGTATGACGGGTCTTCGGCCGTGCCCGAGGCGGCCATGATGGCTGTCCGGATTACGCGCCGCGACAAAGTTCTGGTTGCACGCACGGTGCACCCCGAGTATCGCGAGGTTCTCGGGACTTATACGCAGCATCAGGGCATCCCGGTGGAAGAGTTGGCGTACGCGAAGAACGGACGCCTGGATCTGGATGATCTCAAGAAGAAGCTAGATGAGACCGTAGCGGCGGTAATTATCCAGACGCCAAATTTCTTCGGATTGCTGGAGCAGGTTCCGGAGATCAAGAAGCTGGTTGCAAGCAAGGGCGCGCTTCTGGTAGTGGTCTTCACGGAAGCGGTTGCGCTTGGATTGATTGAGCCGCCGCGCGACGCAGACATCGTAGTCGGTGAGCTGCAGAGCTTCGCTATTTCGCCGAGCTATGGGGGGCCTTACGTTGGCATCATATCGACCCTGGAGAAGTACATCCGGCAGATACCTGGACGCCTGGTAGGCGAAACGACCGACGCTGCCGGACGAAGAGCCTTCTGTCTGACATTAGCCACCCGCGAGCAGCACATTCGCCGCGAGAAGGCGACCTCGAACATCTGTACGAACCAGGCTCTGCTCGCTCTGATGGCAACGGTCTTCATGACGCTTTACGGCAAGGAAGGCCTGCGTGAATTGGCTTTACAGAACCTGTCGAAGGCGCATTATCTTGCGGGCAAGCTCCCGTTGAAATTCGATGCACCGTTCTTCAACGAGTTCGTTGTGGCGACGAACGGTAAATCACCGGAAGAGATGAACTCTGCTTTGCTGGAACAGAAAATCGTAGGCGGGTTGCCGCTGGGGCGCTTCTATCCGGAGCTTGGCAACTGCATGCTGTTCTGCGCGACGGAGATGAATAAGCGGAAGGATATGGACATGGTCGCCGGCGTGTTTGGAAAGAATTAGAGGGCGATTATCGAAATATGATCAAGCAAGTCACCGGGCACATTGTTCAGAACGAACCTCTGCTGTTTGAGCAGAGCTCGCCGGGGAAGTGTGGCTATCAGCTTCCGGAGCTGGATGTTCCCGAGTCGGATCCCGCTAAAGTTTTGGGGCGTGAGAACGTCCGCGAGGAGATCGAAGATTTTCCGGAGGTCAGCGAGTTTGAGGTCGTCCGCCATTTCACGCGGCTGTCGACGTGGAACTACGCAATCGATCTAGGGCTGTATCCGCTGGGCTCGTGCACGATGAAATATAATCCGCGAATTAACGAGCTAGTGGCGCGCACAGAAGGTCTGGCGTGGGCTCATCCTTACCAGCCGGAGATCCTGTCTCAAGGCTGCATGGAAGTGATTGCTGCGCTCGAATCGGCGCTGGCTGAAATCACCGGAATGGATGCGGTAACGCTGCAGCCGGCGGCGGGTGCGCATGGCGAATTTACCGGCATCCTGATGATCCGGGCTCTGCTTGAATCTCGCGGCAACGCACGTAAGAAGATTCTTGTTCCCGACTCGGCACACGGCACCAATCCGGCTACCGCGATGACGGTCGGCTACACAGTCGAAAATATCAAATCGAATGACCGCGGGATGGTGGATCTCGCCGTCCTGGAGCGCGCCGTTACCGGGGACGTTGCGGGACTGATGATTACTAATCCGAACACGGTCGGTGTCTTTGAAGAGAACATTCGCAAGATCTGCGGCATTCTGCATGACAAGGGCGCGCTGGTCTACATGGACGGCGCGAATATGAACGCGTTAGTAGGCGTGGTGCGACCAGGCGATTTCGGGGTGGACGTGATGCACCTCAACCTTCACAAGACATTTTCGACGCCGCATGGGGGCGGTGGACCAGGCTCGGGAGCCGTGGCGGTTGCGAAGGTGCTCACGCCGTTTCTTCCAGGTCCTCGGCTGAAACGTGAGGGCGATCAGTGGCACTGGAATTTCAATCTGCCGCAATCGATCGGCCGTGTCCGCGCGTTCTACGGAAACTTCGGCGTCCTCGTTCGGGCGCTTGCCTACATCATGGCTCATGGAGGCAACGGTCTGCGGCGTGCGACGCTCGACGCCCTGCTGAATTCGAATTACATCCGTACACTCCTGGAGCCGTACTTCGAGCTCGCATACAAAGCGCCGAGCATGCATGAGTGTGTTTTCAGCGATGATCGGCAGGCAAAGCATGGGATACGGACCGGCGATGTGGCAAAGCGCCTGATCGACTACGGATTCCATCCGTACACGGTGAGTTTCCCTTTGATTGTTCGTGGCGCGATGATGATCGAGCCGACAGAGACCGAGGGCAAGCGCGACCTGGATGCCTTCATCGATGCGATGATCTCTATCGCCAAAGAAGTGGAAGAAACGCCCGAGTTGGTCGCGAAAGCACCGCACTCGACGCGTACATTGCGAGTTGACGAAGTAACCGCGGCGCGCAAACCGGTGGTCCGCTGGACGCCTCCCTCTACTGCGAGCCAAGCAGCCGATTAGCGGCATTCAGAACTTTCGTGACCGGAAGATCTGCGAGTAGGTCGCAGTGTACGACCTCTACTGCATTTCCCCGGGGACTCCACTTATCTGGTGAGGTTGGCCCGAACAGCGCCAGTACGGGGATGCCGATCGCAGCGGCCAAGTGTGTGATTCCCGAATCATTGCCAATGTAAAGGCGCGACCCAGACATCCAGGCGCCAAGATCGTCAAGTGCATCGAAGTGGGAAGAACCGTCGAGATGCTGTTCCGGGCCGGTGACCCAATCGACTCCGATCTCGATTTTCGTCGCCAGTTGGTGGTAGCGATCGAGCGGCCAATTCTTTTGCTGGCTGCCCGAAAACGGATGAATCACCACGCAGTTCCGCCGCTCTGACGTTGGCAAGCGGATGGACGGCGCAAGTCCGCAGGGCGCTCCCACCTGGCGCGCGAAGAAATCGCAAGCGTGGCCATCGAAGCTGTCTGGGGGTAGTGCAGGATGAAATTCGCATCGCACCCCGGCAGCTTGCAGCACCAGGCGAAATTCAGGGCGGTTTGTTCCGTACCAGCTAACGACGGAGTCGAAGGCTGCGAGGCGCGCTTTCAGATTCTCGTCCGCTTCGGGATTTCCGATTCCTGCCAGATCGATTCCGGTTGCCGATAAGGGACGGACGGTATCGGCAAAGTGAACCAGCGGAACAACTGGTCGCGAAATCCAGACTTCGGTATAGGCAGCTTTCAGATACTCCATGGCCGGGAACGCAAGGATGCAATCGCCGATTGCTCCCGGCCGGATCAGAAGACGCCGCATGAAGAGCAATCAAAAATGGTACAACTGACGGGCGTTCTCACGCATCGCCAGATGGGCCAATTCTTTGGCTCGCTCCATCGTGATCTCGCCGTCACGCATCATCCCGGTGAGCGCAAGTCCGAGCGCCAGCCGGCCATTGTGCGATCCAATCCAGGCCGTTTCTTCCCAGCCGACGTCTTTCGAAAAGGGGCTCGCATCGGAGCCGTAGAGGACTTTGGAAGGCGCTGCTTCGAGATAGAGCCGAATGGCGCGCGACGCTTCAGCGGGATAGGTCAGGTAATCGAGGCCTGAGAAATCGACATAGACATTGGGCTTGAGTATCAGCGCTGCCGCTGCGCTGGCGAACGGCCATCCGCCATGAAGCATGACGAAATTTGTCCGGCGCAAAGCCGGGTCGTTGAACAACGATTCGAGCGGAACCGGATTGGCGTTCGCGACCCGGAAATAACTGCCTGCGCCAACCGCGCAATGAATGTGTACCGGAAGGCGAAGGCGGCCCGCCTCTGAACAGAGAAAGCGGAACAAATAATCCTGGAGGATTTTGTATTCCTCGGGTGTGGGCTCCGATGATCGAGCATAGATGGAATACACGCGATCCGCATTATCGCGTTGCGGATTACTGATCTGCAGATCGCGCAGGTAGGCAAATTCAAATTTGAGCGCCACTGCGCCGTTAGATTTCCAATTCTCGAGCGTGTGCGAGATGAAGGTCAGGTACTCGTCAAATGTTCCGGGCGTTTTCGTCATCTGCTCCTCACGCAGAAAGCGGGTGAGCAGCACTTCTTCGCGACCAATAAACGCGCGGTGCTCCGGATCCTTAGCTTTCGCGGCGTCGTTATTCAAAGGGAACAGAAAACAGTCAACAAATGGCACCCACTTGAAGCGATCGTTCGGAAGTCCACGCCCCATCGCGACGCGGTTGGCCAGCATGATTTCGGTGTTGGCGCGATTTAACACCCAGGAGGGGTACAGATCGCCTCGTGCTTTTCTCACCTCGCTCTTTTTGCCTTGCGCGCCTATGCCGCTACCGAAGAGAGCCTGCCTCGCTTCGGCAAAGTAAGGGCTTCCCGTGCGGAATGGAGTTGGCAGCGCGAGATCCTGAATGGCATCGGCCGGAAGCGCATCGAAGTCGGGGTCTTGTTCTCCGGCAGGAGTGACCTTTTCGGGATGGGCGTGATTATCGATCGCGGAAACTTGAGCTAATTCTGAAGCGATGGCGCCATCCACAGACAGATCGCCTGGGCTCTGATGATTGCAGGAGGACGCGAGCAGGCAGACGGCCAGCGTGACCGGGAGCGAGGAGCGACCCATGTACACTCGTTATTCGACCGAGACAGGCACGCGCACTTCGACGATTGCGGGCCGGAAACACATCTGATCGTTGCAGGCCTGATATCGGATTTTGGCAGTCATGTTCGCCGGTCCGGAGGATGCGTGCGCGGGCGCTTTGAATGCGGTCTCTACCTGAATAGAACCAGTGAAAACGGACAACCTCTGCTCACCTACTCTAATTTGCTCTGGTGCAGGATACGTGATCGATTGTGCTTCGAGGGGACCGTTGCTCCAGGTAACGGATAGGGGAATCAGGAACTCGTCGGCGGGTTTGTCGCTGTTGACATGCAGGCCGGGAGAGATCGAAAGCTTTAACTTCTCGACGGCAGTTGCGCCTCGCTTGACTGCGATCGGATCAGGCGGCGCGACGCTCAATTTATCTTGCTGGCCGAACGAAAAGAAGGGCAGGCATAGAGCCAGAGGCGCTACGAGAAGCATTGGTTTCTCTAGTCCCAAGCAGGCTCTGGATCTCCTGCAGGTATTCATTTTTCCCAGCAAGGCCAACATAAGGCGCAGCGGCAAATCTCCCATTTCTGTCGATGATGAAAGTTGTGGGGAGCGCGTCTACGCCGCCGTAGAGCTGGCCTACGCTGTCGTTCCCCAAAAGCACGCGATAGTTCATTTTGTGTTCGGATACGTAAGGCTTGATTGCCTGCCAGCCGTCTTCGTCCATCGAAACACCGAGCACCTCGAAACCGCGAGATTTGTACTGCTGCTCGAATTCGATGAACCAGGGAATTTCCAGAGCGCAAGGACCACACCAGGTGGCCCAGAAGTTGAGCAAGACTACCTTTCCGCGGTAGTCGCTAAGCTTGACTTCGGCTCCGCTGGCATCTTTTAGCGTGAAATCGGGTGCAAGATGGCGCTCAGCGGACGCGGATGATGACTTCCTGGCCGCAGCCGTTCTAGAACAGGAAGCGCAGACCAGCACAGCCGCGATGGCAAGGCAGGCAGACCATTTTGAGAAGCCCAACACTGACTTCAGTTTAGTACCTGCGGTTCGTCAGCATAGGAAAGGGCTTCTTAGAACTGTCGAAAACCACATTTTCCGCCGGTCGCGATACCGTGGCCGAAGAGTGTAATCCGCGCACTCACTAACACCGGCAAACAGCCACGCAGCGGTATCGCAGAAGCTCTCGCAGGCGTAATTGCGCCAAGCCCGCAAGCTGTCATCGAGAAGCTTTTTCCTGACTAAGGAAGACTCGCCAAGTTCGCCTCGCACGCCATGTAAACGCTCGTGCCGAAGGAGAGAATCGTACTCCAGGCGGACGCGGTGGCCCAAGCGCACCCATACGAAATGGAACAACTCGTGCGTGAGAATCAGCCGTAGAGTTTGACAATCAACTACCAGGGCACTCTCAAGAACGATGCGTCTTTGGCGGATAAAACTTGCGGCGTGCACAGGTCTGCCTCGGGTTGCTTGGCCGCTCAGCAACTTGCCGCGATGAGCGGTCAGCTCAGGTTGGACAGAGACAAAAATGGGGCGACCGGCGAAGATTGGCAACCCCTCGGCGAAGCTTTGAATAATTTCGGCGTGTTCTGAAACGAGATCAGCGGTGAGCCTGAGGCTGAGTGCCGGTTCCGGGCCGCTGGAGCGACGGGATGTTCTGCGCCGTCGAGGCATTAAAGAAATCCTGGTCTTGCACTTGAATCTTATATTTGTCGGTTTCGAGCTTTTGAATAATGTTTGCTCTAGCCTGATCTAGCGGGACTTTACTACGGCTTTCCAACTTGAAAATCCAGAAGCCGCCCTGAGCCCGGACCGGTTCAGAAACCTGGTTGGGCTGCAATTTGCCAACGGCGGTCTTGATATCTCCGGGTAATTGCTCTAGCACCAAATTGCCGAGTTCTCCGCCGCGGGTAGACGATTGCTGATTATCCGAGTCGGTACGCGCGAGCGCTGAAAATTCGCCGCCGGCCTTGATCCTTTTTCTCGATGTCGTTGGCCTTGTCCTGGGCCTGAGCCTCAGTTCGAGGATTGGAGGCGTTGGAGGCCGGAGTACCCGGCGGGCTGAAAACTACTTGAATTCCCGCAAGTTTCACCTGCTCAAAATCCCCAGGGTGACTGTCGTAGTACTGCTTCGCCTCGTCGGCGAGGGGTCCCGTGGAGGTGCCGCTCATCTTCGACATGTAAGCCTGGGTGAGAATGTTCGCGCGAGCTATTTTCAACTGTTCTTTCCAGGGATCCTGCTGATCAAGGCCCAGCCTTGCCGCCTCGTTCGAGATCTGGTCCATCGTATATAGCTGCTGCAGAATAGCCGGAAGATTGCCCTCGACTTTCTTCCGATCAGCCGGACCGAGAGCTTTCAGCATGTCTGCAGCCTGCCGGGCTGTGATTTGCTTACCGCCGATAGTTGCTACTACCCGATTCGGCTCGAGTTCAGCAACAGCTTCGGGACCTCTAACCTTCAGCTGGCTGGACGATCCGGAGGACGGAGCAGCGGTGGAGGAACCCGCGGACGGACGAGAGGACTGGGGCTGTGTGGAAGTACCCTGGGCGTATGCGAAGGCGGCACACAGACAGACGGAGAGGAACGCGAAACTACTTTTCATTCAAAGCTTGGAATAACTCTCCAACTCTAACACGGGAACTGCCGAGGGGAGAGCTGGCGTGACGCCGGATAGATCGGGCTGCGGTCGGCAGCTAGAAGCGGATTCCGCTCGTAAGGGCTACGGTTTGCAGCCAGAGTGAGGTCCGGGTATGGCTATATTCGCCGGCTAGCAAACCGCTTGAATCCACCGTTGCGGCCCGGGGCAGATCAGCAGCATAGGCAAGCTGGATCCGATACCGATGCTTCTCATAGCCGATCCCCGTCGAAAGACCATCAGTCATGATTGCCGCAGTGAGGGGTGTCAGAGTCGCTGCCGGTACAGGACTATTTCCGTGCAAATAGCCACCCTGAAGAGTGAGCGACTCGCCGATTGAGAACTCGATCCCGGTTTTGAGGCTCAGCTGATTTCTCCAGTGAAGTGGTACCGAATCGTTCAGCGATGTTGAGTCCAGGATTGTATTGAGGAGGGTATTGTCCCCATCGGAGAGATGAACCGGAAGTTGGACGAAGGCCTTGTGCCAGTTCAGCCAATCCGCCTGTACGTAGGTGCGAAGGCGGTGGAGCGCCTGCCATGCCACGCTGCCCGACGCGGATTGTGGAAACACGTTATCGACTTCTGCTTTGTATTTAAATCCGGATGCAAACGGAAGGCCGAGCGCCGCAAACTGGGCGTAAGCGTTCCCGCTTGCCTGCCCGGTGGAGCGAACCGTAGTTTGCGTTTTATAAGCAATGCCAAGTTGCAGTTTCCGAAACGGCTGGGCGACCAGACCAAAGTTACCGTTGTAGCCGAGGCCGCTGGTATGCAGATTTAAGAGTGTTTTCAGCCCAGCGAGCGTTGAATTTGTTTGAAAGACGTAAGGCGTCTCCAACGTGTTTAGATTGCCGAGTACTCCAAGCGCGGCTCCGATCGAGAGCGATCGTGAAACCTGAAACCCGAGTCCGAACGAAGTTTGCATCGCCAGGAAGGCTGACTTGTTGTTTTGCAGCCCATACGAGGCGCCAGCAGTTCCCGGCGGGTCTTGAAGCTTCCATCTATCCGCAAGCATGGATACTGGGAACGCTCCCAGGCCCAGGCTGAGCCGGGTGCGAGGGATCTGCATGCCGAAAGCGGCCGAGCCCGACACTGCGGCATTGCTCTCGAGGGTCCCCACATACGGGGTAGAGTTATGAAATTGTCCTCCCGCGAGCACGCCGAGGCCGGTGACCTCCAAATAGGGTCGGCCGATCGAACTGAGCAATCCTGGGTTGGAGGCGAGCGCATCAGTGGGACCCGCCGATCCGAGATAGATGCCTCCTAATCCGATGGTCTGGGCCGTTACCGCTGCTCCGTAGACATCCGCTGCATTCGCTTCGAAGGCGATGGAGAACGCTAGAAGCGCAAGAGAAAGTCGTCGATTCATGGAGCCGGCGTCGGTTACTGCTGCACGTAGGCTTTCTTCAAGCCCGCCGCGGCTTTTGCTTTGCCGGATGCGCTCACCTGGATGTTGTTGATCACCTGCGTAGCGCCTGCCGCCTTCGCCATCCGGGTGGCGGAGCCTTTGTGCTGAACAACATTCGTGCTTCCTTCCCAGGTGACAACGCCACGTGCCACCTTAAAGCGGAAGCCGTCTTTACCGATTTTCGACTTGGCCAGCTTGGTGCGGATGGTAGCGTCGATCTGTGAATCGGTCGGCGCCGTGATACGAGCATTATTTGTCGCGCGATTGGACGTGTTGGCTTGCGCAGGGCCGGCTAGCATGCCGACAAAACACGGGATAGCAAGAAAAAGAACAAGGAAACGTTTCACGATCTGACTCCTTTGCCGTCAAGGTCGTAGTGGGGTTCCGGCGCCGGTAATCGCAAAAAAAAGCGAGGACATTTCACAGCAGAATGTCCCCGCCAAAGTACCTCGATTGCTTAGAGCTTAATGGTGGTCGTGATGGTCATCCCGGTGGTCGCCATGTTCCTCGTGAGCCCGATAATCGTGGTGCTCCACACGGGGACCTTCGACGCGAGGGCGCTCGGCATACGGATGAACGTAAGCCGCCCGGTTGCCCCAATCGCGGCCCCAGGGCCGGTGATCTACCAGGATGGTGTGCTCCCGCCAGCCAAATCCGGCTCCTCCCCAACCCCAGGGTGCGAAACCAGCGCCGATGGTTATGCCAGGACCGAACCGTATCACCCCACCGGCAAAAATTCCGGGACGAGGCCGGACAAAAACGACGCGGGGATCGTAGTACGGAACATAGTAGAACCCGGTGTTTACCGGCAGAATTTCAATGTAGCCCGGTTGCGCAACCACTTGCTCATATTGATTAGAACGGAGGTAACCGTAATTGTAGGCTTCTTGACGCATCCGCTGGACTGCGTCCATCACATCCGGGCGTTGCGCAAGGACGGCGTTGCCAAGCGCCTGCGTCCAACCCATGTCTCTGGCCATTTGATCGAGAACACTCGGAAATGGGATCAGAGCCAGCACGCTCGGATCGAACGGCAGACGGTCATCCGAAATCGCTCTTGCGAGATCGTCTCCGTGAATATAGGCGTGTTGATTTGCCCAGGTGGCGGCGTCCGGGATCTGGTTGTAGAACGTCGAGGCTGATAGAACTTGGGCCAGCAACCCGTCTGGATAGAGCGCAATTCTCGAGACAAGCTGATCTATCTGCTGCGGAGCCATCGTGGGAGGCGGTCCGTAGGAGCCCTGCGGATACTGCTGCGGGTATCCCTGGGGAGGGTACTGCCCCTGTGGGGGTGGATACTGGCCTTGAGGGTATTGGCCGCCCTGTGTTGGGGGGTACTGTCCTTGATTTGGCGGGTATTGCCCCTGGGGATACGGCTGCTGCCCCTGGGGATACGGCTGGGGAGGGTATTGCGGCGACGGCTGCTGGGCAGAACCGGGTGCTACTGCAATAACAGCGGCAAGGATCGCACCCAGGTAAATGAACTTTCTTGGTTGGCACATGTCTAAGTGCTCCTGATTGATTTGGCGGCAACATCCACCGCTATCAAATTGGACGCCTTCCGCCGTGTTCACGATACGCCTGAGCCTGGCGCGTTCCCGTTAATTCCGTTTAAACTAACATCCCGAACTTTCGGGAGGTCCTACCAATCGAGGTCCTACCAATCGACCCGGACGCCAAGCTGGATGATTCTTCCTTCGAGAACGGTAGAAACCGGTGCGAAGGTGGGAGCTGTTGTGATTACTCCGGCTGCGTTCACCTGCGCAGTTGTGTTGATGGTCGTGATATTCGGGTGATTAAAGATGTTGTTGGCCTCAGCCAGAAACTTGGGCCGAACCCGCTCCCACAAAGTGAAGAGCGTTCGCGTATAACGGGCATCGACTTGGTAGATATTTGGAGTGCGTGCAGTATTTCTGCCGATGAACAAGGGTCGCGTAACGCTCCCCGTGGTCGAGTCGCCGTTGAGCACCTGGTTGGCGACGATGTTTTGCTGGTCGCCGGAGGACAAGTTCGCCAGAATGGCAAGCTGGTTGTCATTCGCCAAGTGGCGGAGAAATCCGTTGGCGATGTGAAAGGTTGGCGCCGCGAATAGAGTCATGTTGAAGGCTTGCGGACGGTTTATTGTGCTGTTGCCGCGATCGCGCGTCCGGCTGCTGGGATCTTCGATAGGTAGGTTCTGCTCGAAGCTGTTTGCATCTGGCGCATCACTTATAGAGTGCGACCAGGTGTAGGAAGCACTCATCTGCACGCCTCCGGCTAAACGCCGCTGATAAGTAACCAGCAAGGCGTTGTAGTCAGCGATGGCCCCGATGTCTTGCAGACTAATGTTCGCGAACTGTGGATAAAGCCGGAATGCGGCAGTATTGGAGCCTGAGAAAATAGGCCTGCCGTCTGCCAAGGCGCCGATTGGGTTGATGAGATTCAGATTGCGCAGGTAGGCCTGGTTCCGCGCCTCCGTGGTGACGAATCCCAACGTCAGAACGTCATTGGTTCCTAGCTGCTGCGAGATTTGAAAACTCGAGTTGTAGGTATAAGCGTTCTTGAAGCTGGGAGTGACGGTGGTGATGCTCGGAATCCGGGGCAAGGGTCCCGGGAGGGCGCTGAACACTTGCGGAAAGGCCGGAGCAAAAGCCTGAGTGGGACCGATCTGAGCAACAAATGCCTGATTCGATCCGTTATTGCTCAACGCGTTGTACCAGAGATTGGTGGCGGGGGCTTCATAAAAAATTCCCGAACTCACTCGCATCACCGTCTTTGGTGTCAGGCTCCACGCAATTGCCAGCCGCGGAGAGAAGTTTGCGCCGGGTGTACGGAACTGCTGAGAGTACGAGAATGGCTCGTTCGCCGGCGGATTGGGCGGTTGAAATTTGTCGTAGCGCACCCCGTATGTCACCAGCAGATTCGGCGTAACCTGCCAACTATCCTGCCCAAAGGCGTTCCAGAACAGCGAGTGGTAGCCGGCCCCTACCGTACCGATACTGGTCGTGAAGGTGGTGTATCCGAACCGATTCGCACCCGATTGCGCAGCCAGATAGCTGACGATGGTTGGGAAAGTGTACTGGCTATAAGTGTCGTTCAGCTGCACATCCAGGATCTGCTCGAAGGCGCCGCCGATTTTGATGGTGTGCCTTCCGCGAATAAGGGTGAGGTTGTCGCTGAGACTTGGAATCTTTTCGTCAAACACATCGCCTACGGCGTTCGAGCCGTTGAAGGTAGCAATACCATTCACCACAATCACCGGGCCAGCGCCATCCAGTGCATTCGCAACATGCCGCTCGTTGCGGTACGGATCGGAAAACCGCAATTCGTTTAGCACAGTCGGCGAAAAGGTGGAAAGCAGTTGAGCGCCTCCAACGTATGCCCGGTCGCGAAAGTCCGAAGCGGCGTCCAGCGCGAAAAGTCCGCCCACGTTGGTGTTGAACGGGTAATTATTTTGAAAGTAATTTAGCCGTACGAAGAACTGCTGTTTCGACGAGATCTGCCAGTCGGCGCGGAGGTCAACGAACTGAGCGTGCTGAACGCTGGGCGCCGTTGCCAGCAGACTCGAAGGAATTCCCAGCTGCGCGGCATTGCTTGCGCTGATGGTATTGGGTGAAGGAAGTCCGCGGGTCAAATGCTCATACGCGCCGAAGATGAACAGTTTGTCTTTGATGATAGGTCCGCCCGCGTTTACCGAGGTGTCGTTCAGAGTCAAATCCGGCTTCGGCTTCGTGCCTAGCAGAATGGGCCGGGCGCTCGCAGCAGTGGGGCGGCCGATGTATTGAACTTCACCGTGGAACCGGTTCGTGCCGGAGCCTGTAATCACATTGAAGATGTCTCCGGATGTATATCCGAACTCCGGTGCGAAGCTGTTCGATACCGTCTGGATCTCTTGCACATAAATGTCGGCAATGGGGAATAGCCGCAATCCATAACGGTCGCTTTCGGTATCCACCATGCCGTCCATTTGATAATTGATGCGGTCCAGCAGACCGTTTGTATTCAGAGTACGAGGAATTCCAAGCTCCGCATTCGGATGCCCGCTCACACCCGGCTGAAAGACGATGAAGTTGTAAGGGTTCCTGGAGGTCAGCGGAAGATTATCCACCTCGGCATGATTGATGATGCGTCCGATATCAGTCCGGGAAGGCTCAACTACTGGCGCTCCGCCGCTCACTTCGATGGAGGTGGTGGTTGCGCCCACTCTCAGCTCGGCGTCGATGACTGCCTCCGTGCCCGCATCGAGCTGAATCCCGGTGTGGCGCTCTGTCTGAAATCCGCTCTTCTGAACGGTAACGGAATAGGGACCCAGCGGCAGATTTGGAACGACATAATAACCATCCTCGTTGGTTTCGAAAGAACGCTTGAAATCTGTCTGTGTGTTTTCGATGTCCACGGAGGCTTGTGCGACAGGAGAGCCAGACTGATCTGTCACACGCCCTCGGATGCTCCCGTTTATCGCTTGCGTCTGAGAAAATGCTGCGGAAGCAGCGGCCAGGAACATGCAGAGTAGAAGGTCGAATCGAAGCGGGGCAAACCTGAATCTTGTTAGCAATGCGTGACCCTCCTTGAGCCGAACCGCTCCCCTATCTGAAGCCAATCAACTTAGTAGAGATTATAAGCAAATGGTATATCTGAGCTGTTATCCCCTGAAAGCCGCCCGCTATTAATGATTCACAGATTCTTCGCACCTCTCGTGAAGTTCAGAAAACACATCTACGCTTTATCAGTTCTTCTGGCCGCTGCCGCAGTATGCGCCAGCCTTTGGGCGGGCTCTGGACCGGACCTGCAAAACCAGATGAGCGGCATGGCGATGCCGGTCTACCTTGACCGGGGCGCTTCCGGTTTATCGCGCTGCCTCGCTGAACTGAAGACGCGCGCAAGCATTCTGATGATCACTGCCCACCCGGATGACGAAGACGGCGGACTGCTCGCATACCAGACCAGAGGACTTGGCGCGCGCGGAGCACTGATGTCGCTTACTCGTGGCGAAGGTGGGCAGAACGCTATGTCGACCGACATGTACGACGCGCTTGGGCTGGTGAGAACGCAGGAACTATTGATATCCGATGAGTATTACGGGGTTGAACAATACTGGGGAAGCGAAATCGATTACGGCTTTTCTAAGACTCGGGAAGAAGCGCTCGAGAAGTGGGGCTACGAACGAACACTGTCCGATGTCGTGCGCGTGGTGAGAATGACTCGCCCGCTTGTAGTGACATCCGTTTTTGTTGGTGCCGCTACGGATGGTCATGGCAACCATCAGGTGGCGGGGCAGATGGCGCAGGAAGCTTACCTTGCGGCCGGAGACCCAAACCGTTTTCCTGAGCAGCTTCGAGAAGGCTTGCGGCCCTGGAAACCGCTGAAGGTTTATGGGCGCGTTCCCAACTTCGCGCCGACCAAGGAAAATCAAATCTACGACTACGCCACTGACAAGTTCGTGCCTGTCCGATTCTTCGATTATGTGAAGAAAAGCTGGATCTCACAGAAGCCTTCCGTCGACATCGAATTTGCCGAAGGCGATTTATATCCTCCTTCGGGACTTACGTTTTCCCAGATGGGCCGGCAGGGATGGGGTTTTCAGAAGAGTCAGAACGGTGGAGGGACGCTCCCTCAGCCGTCGTTGGTGAAAGCGTCCTACCATCGTTACGGGTCGCGCCTCGAAGTTGCCGCCAAGAAGGAAGATTCCCTGTACTCCGGCATAGACGTTTCGCTGACCGGCATCGCTACACTCGCCAGGGGCGGCGCGGCGTTCCTCATTGAAGGCTTGAAAGAAATAGAACGTCAGGCAGACGCAGCCAGCAGCGATTACAACCCCAGGATGCCTGAACGGATCGCGCCCGAACTGGCCCAGGGATTGAAGCAGGTTCGAGAGCTCGAACGTAAGACCCGTGAGAGCACTTTGCCGGAACCTGGCCGCAGTGATGTGTTATTTGAGCTGCAGAAAAAGGAACAGCAGTTCGAGGCCGCTCTGACGGGCGCCCTTGGGTTGTCGTTCGATGCTGCCGTGACCCCGGCGAATCCGCCCAGTGGCCCTCTCGCTGGTTTCGGAGGAACTCCCGCAACCTTCACCATCGCCGTTCCGGGACAGCAGTTCGCTGTGCAGACAAACCTGCTCAATACGGGCGCCTTGCCGGTAAGCATCGAAGATGTGCGCTTGGCCTCTGATGACGGTAAGAACTGGTCGATCAAGGCTGAGAATGCCCCCCAATCCTCGATCGAGCCCAGAGGCGAATCGAAGGTGAAATTCGCAATGAAGGTGCCGGATGACGCGACGATTACCGAAGCGTATTTCACTCGTCCCAATCAGGAACAGCCTTACTACGATTTAAAAGACGACCGGTACCGGAATCTCTCCCTCGCTCCCTATCCATTGCAAGCCTCCGCGCGAATCGTTTACCAGGGCACTGAGTTCGAATTGCATAAAACCGTGCAAACCCATCACCGGGTTGAGGGCATTGGAATGATGGAGGAACCGTTGATCGTTGCACCCGGAATTTCAGTGACTGTTTCCCCGGCAGCAGGAGCGGTTCCACTGAATGCGCACGGGTTTGAATTTTCGTGCACGCTGCACAGTAACGCAAAGCAAGCCGCTAAAGGGACTCTACATCTGCAATTGCCGGATGGCTGGAACGCCAGCCCCGCTTCCTATCCGTTCCAAATCGAGCACGATGGCGATAACGAGACCGTGACATTTAACGTCCAGCCCAAGGCAGTGAAGACGGAGGGCTACGAAATCAAAGCAGTTGCCGAATGCGACGGTAAAACCTATCAGAGCGGATATCGTTTGGTTGGCTATCCGGGGCTGCGGCCGTATCCTTACTACCGGCCTTCGACATACAAAGCGATTGGCGTGGACGTCAAAACCGCTCCGGGGCTTCGAGTCGGATTCCTGCCTGGGACAGGCGACGAGGTTCCTCATGCGCTCGAAAATATCGGGCTTCATCCCCAGATCCTCTCAGCCGCCGACCTCGAATCTGGAAACCTGGGTGAGTACGACGCAATCATGCTGGGCGTGAGAGCGTACGCTGTACGGGCGGAACTGCGATCGGCGAACAGCCGCCTGATCAATTACGTAAAGAACGGCGGCGTTCTGGTAGTCCAGTACAACCTGCAGAACTTCGACGGGAGCTTCGGCCCGTATCCATTCACTCTGGGTTCAAACCCGCAAAAAGTCGTCGATGAAGCATCCGCGGTCGAATTTCCCCAGCCGGATAATCCGGTTTTGCAATGGCCCAACCGAATCACCTCGGCGGATTTCGCCGGTTGGGAGGAAGAGCGCGGCCACGGATTCATTCAGAAATGGGACGCCCGCTACCAGCCGCTGGTCAAAACACATGATCCGGATCAGGATCCCCAATCAGGCGGCCTGCTGCTTGCCCGTTACGGTAAGGGATTCTATGTTTACGACGCGTTTGCGCTCTATCGCCAATTGCCGGCTGGTGTACCCGGTGCCTACCGTATTCTGGCAAACTTGGTTAGTATCGGAAAAAATCCGGAGTGGAAGTAACTTCTACTCGAAGCACCGCGAATGTATAAGTGGGAATCTAATTTTTGGGTGCAACTATGCTTAAATGCTCAATCAGGGCTGTGCTTCCGCTCCTATTTTTCGGATCTGTTTTAGCTAGCGCGGAGTCTGCCTTTCCCGACGCTGCGGTGGACGTCCCTAAGGCCGCTTCGGCAAGCAAGCAGACTGCGGTGCTTGCGGGAGGCTGCTTCTGGGGTGTCGAGGCCGTGTTCGATCATTTGAAGGGCGTGAAGGATGTGGTTTCGGGTTTCGCCGGCGGCGATAAATCGACGGCGCACTATCAAACTGTCAGCACGGGAACAACTGGTCACGCCGAATCCGTAAAGATCACTTACGATCCGTCTCAGATAACTTTCGGGCAAATTCTGAAGGTCTACTTTTCGGTTGCTCACGACCCAACGCAGCTAAACAGGCAAGGGCCGGACCACGGCACCCAGTACCGTTCGGCGGTGTTTTACATGAACGACGAGCAGAAGAAGATAACGGAAGCTTACATTCAGCAGCTTGATGCAGCTCACGTATACTCACGGCCGATCGTAACGCAGGTGGTTCCTTTTAACGGCTTCTACGCGGCGGAAAATTATCACCAGCACTTCCTACAGAACAATCCCACGGATCCCTACATCGTGTACAACGATTTGCCCAAGCTCGAAGCGCTCAAGAAGCAGTATCCCCAGTTGTGTAAGCGATAGCCCCGGACGTAGTGTTCTTGGGAAGCGTAATCGTGATGTTGCGGTACTTCATGCCGCCTGTGTGATCGCCTTGAATATAGATTGGCCCAGGAGCGGCTTCATCACTATCGAGAGCTCCTCCCGTGATGCCGGGTATCTCGGCAGAGCGGATGACCGTTACACCATCTCGCACCACAGTGACTGTTCGCCCCACTAGCGTGATGTCATAGCTCTCCCACTGCCCCGGACGCGCTTGCACAGGCTTCTCCGGCGCGATAAAACCATAAATAGAGCCCATGCTGTGGCGTTCGTCGTTCTTGCCTTTGGGTTCATATTCCACCTGAACCTCATAGCGCCCGCGCAGGTACAGGCCGCTGTTACCGTCTGGTGGGCAGTTGTATTCGATATGGAGTTTGAAATCCTGGAACCGGCGCGAAGTCCGAATGTTCGCGCCCGCCGACTGGTTCAACAATTCGCCATTTTGAGCGATCCAGTGATTCTTATCGGGGCTGATCGGGAATCCATCCGCTCAAGTCCTTGCCGTTAAATATTGGCTCAGGGGTTGACCATTGTGACACCGTACGGGCCAAAGCCGGTGCACGCATTCCTGTAATCTGCCCACGTACACCATCCGAGCGCTGTTGAAATCCGCTCAGGCGTCCATCACTCTCCAACCTCGCTTGCCACGTGACAGGTATCTCCGAGCCAAAGAATTCGCGGCTCGCGAATGTCAGCTGCCCCGATTGCAATTTCACGTCCGACGCCGGATGGACACTCGCCACTCGCCCAACGATCCGTACAGAAGGAGCTGGACCGTCTGCTTTTATCTCGAGCCAGGACGGGTAGGTCTCGCCCGGTGTCTTGACCGTCAGATCCCAACGCCCGTAAAGGAATGCGCTGTGGCCGTCCAGCAGCTAATAATGCGGCGGCACTCAACAGGAGGCATGAGGCGTGGTTTGATAGTTTCATCCCGCGCCAGTGTATCGAATCTTAGTGGCTGATTACTCCGCAGGCGATTCGCGGACCGGCATTCCCGGCGGGATCGGTTCTCATGTCGTCTGCTTTCGCATGAATCATCAGCGCGGTGCCGCCATTCGCAAAAACCGAATTGGCTCCGGAGCCGAGGGAAACGTTGGGATCCGTGACAGTCGTCTTAGCCGTCCCTTTGGCTGAAACAGTAAAGTTCATCATGTCTCCGGCGTGCGGACCATCCGGGTTTTGCAAACCGTGCTTCTTTCCTTCCGGATTGAAGTGCGGGCCCGCCGATGTAAAGTCAGGACCGTCGCATTTGGCGTTCTGGTGGATATGTATCGCGTGTTCGCCTGGCGGCAGATCTTTCAGATTCAGCTTGATCTTCACGCCTGGGCTTGAATCTTTTCCGACCGGCGAAAGCGTTGCAGTTCCAACGCTCTGACCTTTAGCATCTTTCATTTCCACTTTGGTGGCCTGCGCGGCCAGCATGGCAGTCACGCAAAACGAACTGCTGACGAGAATTCTAGTAACAGTGTTCATACTAGAGTTTAGGATTTCACAGAGGCAGGTCCGGGTAGCGATAGCTCCGTCCCAAATTGGAACAAATCTTAATTTCTCATTGACTCTTGCCGTTAATCCCCGCTAAACTCTTCTCACCTGGAGATGGCTATTAATGTATCGAATTAGTCGACCAGATTCGCTCATTCGCGAGCGAAAATCGTTTACGTTGTCCAAAAATATCTGTGGCATACAGGTGATTTGTGACGAAGCGGGCCGAAGGCGCATGGGTACTCTTCTGCAGTTACCCGAGGGCGCGCACCTGCAGGTTTGTGGCGAAGGTTTCGACGCAAACACAACAAAGGTCGTTTGGGAAGGCGGAACTTATTACGTTTTTCTGGCGGACCTGGATCCAGCGGCTGAGTTCGCCGCAAGAGCTGCTGCGGGGTAACCGCGCCAGTTACCTTACATAATGGAAACCGAATACCCACGCTTAGAAGCACGCCGCAATCTAGCATTTAACGTTTAATCCGGCTCGCAATCGTTCGAAAAGCACTGCTTATCTTTGTTTGGCATCTTCGATTGTGCCAACGGCCGTATGAGGCGTAAAGCCGGGCGCGTTAAGTATTCCTGTACATACTGCCGGTGCTCAGGGTCAGAAGGGAAGTGCTCTTCTGACTTGTACGGGTACGCGCTCATAGCGTGAAACGGCAAGGGGAAAACATTTTGCCCGAACGCAGTGTTAGCGTCTGCATCCTTCGCCCAACCGTCTACTAGAAGCAGGAAATCACGCGACCACCCTGACGGTAGGGCGGGAAGATTCTTTGCCGAATATTGCAGCTGGACCTCGTCGCCCGATCCCATAACCAGCAGGCGGTCGTCCGTTCGATTCACCAGCGCTTGCACGTCTCCGTAACGCGTATACATGCCCGCGGTCGGATTCCAACTGGAGATTGAATGGACTTGGTCGTACACAAACCGTTCCGGCTGTTGGCGCTTGCTATCGATGATCACTTTAGAAAAACCGCGGAAATGGAGATTCGCGCCGTCCGCCTCGACGGGTGTCAACCGTACCTGTGGGGGACGAGCGTCCTCGATGAGAAAGACTTCATCCCAATAGACACACAGGTTCGTTACAATGCGAACCTCACGAGAGGGCGAGAGAAATTTTCCCGTCAAATCGACTACCATGGTCTTCGGCTTACCGGACGGAATGCCCATATCTTCGACAACGGTCTGCCATTTTCCGGAAGCGTCTTTTACCTGTAGGTAAGGAAAAGTCAAGCCTCCGTTCCCCCGCTGAGATGCGTTCAAAAACGTGCTGCCGTCCGCCCAGTCTACCCAACCGTTCAGAACGAGTGCCGCTTGATTTGTCCGGGCTGATTTCCCGAAATCGAGATCCAGATGATGTAAACCCGCCACCCCGGCGGAATCGTGCGCGAAGCCGACCGGGTACACCTGATCCCTGCGGGCGAGACTCGCGGTTACGTCGTCGCCGTGATCATCCTTCGCCAGCAACGGATGAATTTTTGCCCGGGATCCGAAGAGCCGGAACTC
The DNA here is from genome assembly GCA_963771495.1 of uncultured Acidobacteriaceae bacterium. GTDB lineage: Bacteria > Acidobacteriota > Terriglobia > Bryobacterales > Bryobacteraceae > Bog-105. The sequence continues at coordinate 806,520 of CAVYTR010000001.1, forward strand.
CGGATAGGGAGGCGACTTAAACTTATCGTTCGTAAAGATGTCGAGCTCGCGGGGATGGTCGACAGCAATCAGTTGTACGTGGTCCAGATATGAGACTTCGTGCAATTCTTCGGTTATATGCACCTGGTATTTGCCGTTCACCGGTTCGAGCGAGGAGCCGGGTATCTGGATGTACTCGTCGTGGTCCACCGGAAAATAGTTCCCATCACCTGAACTCGCGCCCAAGGGCGCGACGCCCAGGACATCGGTAATGAATTCGAATTTCTTGCCGTTCCAGGTGAAGATCATGGGACATGATCCCGAGAGCCGCTGCGCTTCCGGGATCAGCAGCGCCTCGTCGCTCTTCTTTTCCGTTTCGTTCTGGATCAGACCGTTCGGCCACGTAATGCGCACGGTATCTGTTTCCGTGCGCCCATCAGTCGCGAAAGCGAGCGGCGCGCCCGCATACAAACGCTTTTCGTAATAGGGCCCGGATTTCACTTCGACTATTGCGTCGCGCGCTTCCTTGAGGTTTTTCACTCCTTGCAGGCGGACCTGGAGCCAGTGCTCATCCGGAGAATCGTTGGTATATACGTGAACAGTGCCGTTTGCCAGAATGCGCGCGTAGTCTTCGCGATTGTCGCCGTTGAAATCGGCCCGCAGTGGCGAAACGGGCACAGGCGCGCGTCCGCCAAGGACTAATTTGGTTCCATCATTCCTGATTGCAAAAGCTTCGGGCTTATAGACCACCAGGTCCATCAGGCCGTCGCGATCGAAATCAAACGCGCTTAGCGAAGCCGACCCGGAACTCAAAGCCGGTATATCTTCAGCTTCGAAAATTCCGTTCAGCCTGTCGTGGTAAAGAACTCCTGGGCGGTCGCTATACGATACAACGACGTCTCTCGCCGGCGTCTCACTGTGCAACGTAAAAACCACGGCGTCTAACGCATGGCCCTTGGCAAACGGGAACGCGGCTGTGTGCTCTTCGAATTTTCCGCCCCCGTTGTTGCGCATCAAAGCAGGGCTGGGGCCAAATAACAGCAGGTCGAGATCGTAATCGTGGTCGTAATCAAGCCAGATCGCTTTCGTTGCGCCCGCTGTATTCGGCAGGTCGGCCAACTTCTTGAATGTGCCGGCGTCATTGCGGAAGATGGTTGCGCCGGTTCCTGTGAGAACACACAGGTCTGCCAGCCCATCGTTGTCGAAATCTCCGACTGCGATGTCCCGAACGTCACGGAGGCCCTCGAGACCCGTGTTATTCGCCGGCTGCGTCCCACGCTTTAGCAGGAGGACGCGGTCCAAGGACCAAAGCAACAGATCCGACTGTCCTTTGCCTTGGCTATCGATCAGCGCAAACCTTGCGCTTGCCGGATCCCAACCGGAACTGACTTGCTGGTCTTTGTACTTCGTCGGGCCACTTTCAGGCGAAGGCCGCGGCTCGGGAGGATCGTAGAGTTCGGCATAGAAGCTCCATTCCATGTCCTCCGGAACAGCAGCACCTTCGTTGCGCTTCTTGATCTCCTCGAAAACCTGCCTCTCTTTCGCAGCGGCATCTTTGTCGCCCGCCCGCTGATACATCGTAAAGAGCTGGAAATGGGGGCCGGCGAGGTTCGGATTGAGCCTTTCTGCTAAAAGGAATTCGCTCAGGGCCGCCTTTGTGTCACCCTTGGATCGGAGTACTGCAGCGAGATTGTAGTGCGAGATCGGCTCGTCTGGGACCAGACGCAACATGCCGTGAAACTGCTCGATCGCCTTCTCGTAATCGCCTGCGTGCTTGTAAGCGATTCCGAGGTTGAACCAGGTATGTGGGATGGAAGGGTCCTGCGTCTGGGCACGCAGCAACTCAGCCATTCCTGCATCCACCTGGCCCGCTCTTAGCAAGGCTATTCCGTAGTTGATTCGCTCTCTAACTGAGTCAGGCCGTAATTGCAAGGCAGCTTTCAACTGTTGCACTGCTTGCAGGTGAGTGTCCGGATTCTCGTAAAAAGCCTTGCCGAGATTTCTGTACTCCCACAAGCGGTCCTCGCCTCCTGACTGATTGGCTGCGCCGATCAGCAGCATGCAAACAGCCGTCGAGGCGACGAAGATCCTGAAGCTTTTCATTTGAATGCGGAAACCACTATTCTAGGGAACGCAATCGAAGCTCAGCCGAACTGCTGCTACAGTTTGGACGTGTTGGAACAGAGTGCCACTGAGATGGCCAGAGCAATACGGGAGCGACGGATCTCCTCCGTTGAGTTGATGAACGCTCATCTGGAGAGGATTTACAGAATCAACCCAACGTTAAACGCCGCGGTTGAGATACTTGCGGAAAGCGCTTTGGAGGAAGCCCGAAACGCCGACCGGAGACTTGTCGCAGGCGAACGGGTCGGCCCGCTTCACGGTGTGCCGGTTTCGGTCAAAGATTCGATTGATATTCGTGGAACGCGCTGTACGGCAGGTACGCTCGGCCGGAAAGCTGCCGCACTCGCGACAGAAGATGCTACGGTTGTGGCCCGCTTCCGAAAGGCTGGCGCGATCCCGATCGCCAAGACTAATCTCCCGGACCTGCTATTCGCGTATGAAAGCGACAATCTGATATTCGGTCGGACGAACAACCCGTATGACCTCGCACGAACTCCCGGCGGAAGCAGCGGTGGGGAAGCGGCTCTTATCTCAGCAGGTGGATCTCCGCTCGGTCTGGGAAGTGACGCCGCCGGAAGTGTTCGCGTACCTGCCGCATTTTGCGGAATTGCGAGTATCAAACCGACCAGCGGCCGTTTACCGCGAACCGGGCACGTGCCTCCGGCCGGAGGTTGGATTGAAGCGCTTTGGCAGATCGGTCCCATGGCGCGCTTCTCTGCGGATCTGGTTCTTGCAATGGAGATCCTCTCCGGCGACGACGGCTTCGACTTCACGGCGCAGCCTGTTCCTCTGCTTGATGGCAAGCGTAGCAGCCGCGTCCGCATTGCTTTCTTCACCGACAACGGATTCTGTAAAGCGAATGCCGCAGTAGCCCAAACCGTAGAGCTCTGCGCGTCCGCCCTTTCCAGTTCCGGATTCAAAGTAGAGGATTGCACGCCGCCGGGGGTCGACGAGGCTTACGAATTAGAGATGGCATTACTCGGCGCAGACGGCGCGGATGGAATTGACAAATACTTGAGAGAAATCGGCAGTACGCAAACTCACCCGCTGCTAACCGAAGGGTTCCTGGATCGAATGCGGCCGTTTCGAGCCACTGTCACCGAACTCGCCGCAACATGGGCGAATTGGGACCGCTACCGTTCCGATCTGCGTCGGTTCTTCCAAAACTACGATGCCATTCTTTGTCCGGTCTACACGGAACCTGCTCTTCCGCATGGCGAGTCCGTAAGGCCTGGCAAGTTTGAGGGTTTCAGCTACACCATGGCCTGGAATGTAGGAGGCGCGCCCGCGGCCGTTGTGCCCTGTGCAGAAGCGCACGGTCTGCCCATCAATGTGCAGGTGGTGACCAGACCTTGGCAAGATCTGCTGGCGCTAGAGTTGTGCAGCGTACTCGAGACGCAGTTTGGCGGTTGGCAAGCTCCCCAGCAACTCTGGCCGGCTTCAGCTACTCAGCTGGAACGAACAGGAAGCTGACCGGCGAAGGCACATCGAATTTCTCACCTGTTAAAGTGAGCTTTCCGGTGGCGGAGTCAACCGAGAAGATTACGAAGTGATTCGCTTTCTGGTCGCCCGCCAACAGAAAGTGGCCAGTCGGGTCCAACTCGAATGCGCGAGGGAAAGTGTCGCCGGTGGGCACAACTTGTACCTGCTGCAGTTTCCCGTCCCCTGCGTTCCGTGCAAAGACAGCTATCGTTCCCGGTCCTCGGTTCGATGCATAGACGAATTTTCCCGCCCGGTCCACTGCTATTTCGGCCGGAGCGTTCTCTCCTTTGAAGTCCGGCGGCACGGTGGACACCTTCTGTACGGGCCGCAAATCGCCGCTCGCTGGGTTGTGCTCAAAAACCGTGATGAACGATTCCAGTTCGTGGACCACATAGGCATACTTCCCATCGGGGCTGAAGGCCAAGTGGCGAGGGCCGGATCCCGGTTCCGTCTTGATGTACGGCGGATCGCTCGCGGTCAGCTTTGCACTTCCGGCATCAATCCGGTAAACACGAATCTGATCGAGACCTAGATCGGGAACATACGCGAACCGGTTATCCGACGAGATCACGACCTCGTGAGCATGCGGCCCGTCCTGGCGTTTACGATTCACGCTTGAGCCTTTTGCAGTCAGGAGATCGGACATGGCACCGAGATGTCCCTCGTTTTGTATCGGAAAGACGGCAACTCCGCCGGTTCCGTAGTTCGCGACAGCAAGGAGCTTGGCCGTGTGATCGACCGCAAGGTGGCAGGGCGCCACGCCACTGGAAGAGGCGCTGTTGAGGAAGTGGAGTGCACCCGTTTTTCTGTCAATAGAGAACGCAGCCACCGCTCCGTCGACCTTGCCTTCGAGCTCACTCACGGCGTACAAGTACCGAAACTGCGGATCCGCTGTCAGGAAGGAAGGGTTGGTGACTTGTCCCGTCAGTCCCAGCGAATCGAGTTTGGTGGGCTCGGCTGTATCCAGACGGTAACCGTACACGCCCTTACCGTAAGTTCCGACATAAAGGAAATATTTCGCTGCGAAGCTGGATGACGACATGGTAATGATCAGGGCGATCAGGTATATAAACCGCATGGCGGTGACTTCACCACTGTCCCACAGGATGCTTTTGCATGTCAGGCAGTCGCCGGCCAGATCGTTCGAGCTGATTCCTGATCATTGCCGCATAAGGCGCGCATGCGGCCGAGCGCAGATCCTCGACACTGACTCGCATTTTGCGTTGCCAGTTTGGATATTGAGCCGTACTTCCCGGCAAATTCTGCTGTTCAGTTTCTTTCGTGAAGTCTTCCTGATTGAGGAGCAGAATCATTGAGGGAACTTGTGCGAGAAAACCGACGATCGCATTGTGAAGCTCGCCGTCCAACTCAGGAATTTGTTCGGCATTGCGCGGGTAGTGATCAGGAAGCAGATGCTCGGCGTGAAGTACGTCAAGCAGGCGCTGTTTATCGCGCCGCCGGTCCTCAAGCTGGGTTCGAACACCATTCTCGTCCGCCAAACCCGCGGCACGGCGCGCGTCAATATCCCGATAGGTCCAGAACCCAGTAATCGTTGGGAGATCGTGTGTCGTCGACGAGACGAGTGCCTGCCGCGGATATTCGCTGCTGTGCTTGAAAGTTTGATCACGCGTATCTTTCTCGAAGTAAAAAAGACGATAGCTCAGAATGCCAAAATGCCCCAGCATGTCCCGAATTTCGTCAGTCACCGTCCCCAGATCCTCGCCGATAATGATGTTGCTACTGCGTACGCTTTCGAGCGCCAGAATGCGCATCAGATCCGTCGCATTATCCCGAACATAAATGCCGTCTGCAGCACTCACCTCGTTTGGAATCCAGAACAGGCGGAATAACCGCATCACATGATCAATGCGAAGTGCACCGCCATGCCCAACAATCTTGCGAATGCTCTCCCGGTAGAGCCGGTATCCATCGTCACGATGAGCGCGGGCGTTCGGCGGCGGGAAGGCCCAATCCTGACCTTCAGGTGAGAAATCATCCGGTGGAGCGCCGACACGGCAGCCCCGAACGTAGAATTTTCCATAAGCCCAAAGGTCGGATCCACAGCTATCCGTCGCTACCGCCAGATCGTGATACAACCCGATCGGCATTCCGGCTTGCTTCGCATATGTTTGTGCCGCTGCGAGCTGCTCATCGAGCACGAATTGTATGTATTTATAGAACTCGACCGTCCGCCAGTGTTCGCGTGCAAACGCTTTCGTCGCATCCGAATCGGGCGAGTGGTATTGTTCCGGCCACTGCTGCCAAGTCCAGCGATTCCGGTCCTGTTTGTGGAGAATCTCATCCAGCGCGCAGTACAAGGCGAAGTTGTGCAGCAGCTCACCTTCGCGCTGGCAATAGGCCGCAAACGCGTTTGCACGCTTCCCTCCCGGTGAACGCCGAAGCTCACGGTAAAGCAGCTTCAGAAAACAGCGCTTTACCTGATCGACGTCGTGATACGCGACATACTCTGCGTCCCGCAAAGCCCGAAGTTTCGCCTGCATTGCCGGCGATTGAAGCAGCGTTTTCGCGCATGAGGAAGCCTGAAATTCGGGCACCCTCTCCACATCGATGTAAATCAGGTTTTTGTAGTAGAGCGAAAGCGGGAGGTACGGGCTGGTGTTGTACGGCACTCGATTGTGAAGGGCGTGCAGAGGATTCAATCCGATGAAACTGAAGCCGTCATCGTGCCTCGCCCAATCGATGATTTGCTCCAGATCAGTAAAATCGCCGCAGCCCCAGTTGCGCTGGGATCGTAACCCATAAAGCGTGAGATTGAAACCGGCGGTCTTCCCGCCGCTACGCAATTGTTCCGGCAGGTAGGCACGGTCCGGACAGACTATCAACGTACTCTCGCCGGCAGAATGCCCGTTTATCGTGACGGAAATCGTGTGATACCCGAGCGGCAGTTCTGCAGGAAGTTGCAGTCTGAAAGCTGTCCAGCGCCTGTCTCCCAGCGACACGCGTCCAATGCGAAAAAGCTGAGAACTTTCGATGCTGCCGCCCAGATGGCCGCCGATTTCGAGAGAAATCTGAAAAAAGATCGAATCGCCCGACTCTGCCTGCAGAATCAACAACACCGATTTGTCGTGCTCGCTAACCACCAGCGTCCTAGAAAGCGGTGTAGCGGCAATCTCTGCGAACCGCCTCTCACGCTCTCTTTCCACCGCCTCGAAACTACTCACATCCCAACCAAGCGATTGAAGAATCCGACGCCGCACGTCCGCAGAAGGTTCGTGTCTGTGATGAAAGATATCCCAGTACTCACGGTCGATCCTGCATTCGTCTGCCGCAAATAAAAGAGCCTCTTCGTAGTTGCTTGCTCGCCGGAAATCGAAATCAGACATGTTCACTTAAATTCTAGGGAGTCCGACCCAAGAACGCTCTGGCATGGGATAATTCGGGTGTGAGCGACACCCCCGATTTTGAGATTAGCCAGCCGCCTGAGCTATTCGCCCGGATGGATAACGACGAGGCGTCGGAGTTTCGCGAGAGCATCCTTACCACCACGCTCGACAGCGCTCTGAATTGGGCGCGGAAAAATTCGCTCTGGCCCATGACCTTTGGGCTGGCATGCTGTGCGATCGAAATGATGTCGATGATGGGATCTCGCTATGACGCCGCCCGGTTTGGGGCCGAAGTTTTTCGCGGCTCACCGCGGCAATCAGACCTGATGATCATTGCCGGCCGTGTCTCGAATAAAATGGCGCCTGTCATTCGCCAGCTCTACCGCCAAATGCCGGAGCCGAAGTGGGTGATCTCGATGGGGGCTTGCGCCACGTCGACCGGTGTTTTTAGCAATTACGCGCTCGTACCCGTCAATCAAGTGATCCCGGTAGACGTGTATGTCCCCGGCTGCCCTCCGCGGCCGGAGCAGCTGATCTACGCAATCATGCTGCTGCAGGAAAAGATCCAGGGTGAGCGGGGCACGATGATGCGCACACTGAACCTCGCCTGAGTCTAGCGCTTCAAAGGATCTTCCACCCACGGTGGAGTTGCTTCGATCAATCGGCCTAAGCCTGGATCCAGGCGCTCCATAGCCTGCTTCATCTCCCATGCGATTTTGCGGTACGAGAAGTGACCCTTGACTCCGCTTCGCAGGCGGGAAATGTACGCCAGCTCAGCGAAATCCATCTTGAACAGAAACCGTGACCGGGATGCGAACGGAAGCAGATACTGCGCGGAGGGCTGTGGCAGCTTACCGATCACCTCATCCACCGCATTCAGAGCCCCGCGGTAGGTGTCGGTCATTCCCGCGTGTTGCACCGCGTCCGGCGTCTCGTAGCCAAGTCGATTCGTGTACTGCTGTCGGAATTGTTGGCAGCGCCGATGACGATGCAAGTCTCGGTATGCCCCAATATCCATGATGATGTCGAACACGTAGGGAGCACTTCTAAAGTGCCTGGGCAGCTCATCCCGTTGCGTGCGACTGCCCATTACTACGTGTAAAAGTTCCTGGCGTTTCGTTTCCGGCCACGCGCAAGCCATCTCGTATAGCTCGCGATAGGAATGAGTGGAAACGGGATAAAGCAGAGTGGCACAGATATCAGCCGTGATATTGGCCGGCTGCATAAGATCAACTATTCCTACGTTCGAGTTGCGTGCTGACGAGGGCAGATGATCCGCAGCCCACTCCATCAAATCGCCGCTGAGACGGACACCCGAATCGTCGCGGTCCGCGTGGCGTGCCAATGTGGGCGCGAGCGCTTCTGCAGGACTTTCCCCCCATACGCAATCCGGGGGCGCCGCGCACGTGGCCGCTAACTCACTTGCGATATCGCGCAGCTCCTGAAACTCTGATGCCCTAAACCTCTTGATTTGCTTCTCGAGAGTCCGGATGCTGGTAACTTGTCCTACCCCGGTCGGGATGCCGAAGGGTAACAGGTATCGCGCTACGTCGAACGCCCGTGCCGTTATGTTCCGCTCATACACATCCGGTTTCAGATCATCCGGCCGAGGAAGCTGCGTTTTCAGATATGCCGCCGTGCTCTCCTTTATCTGCTGGTATGCATGTAAGAGGCGGTCAGCGGTTCTGGTGTATAACTCCCTTTCTTCAGCACTCAACTCGGGCGGAACGACAACGCCGGAATTCGAAAAATCCTGGTATCGAGAACTGCGGGCCTGGCCGTCCCAAAGCTGCTCGTCTTCGATCTCGGTGGCCGCGAGTTCAGAAATCCCTTCGAAGCAGATCGTGACATGCCCCAGATCGGCAATGGAGGCGTGGCCGTATTGAAAATAGAAGCTTTCGAGAAATTTTGCCGAGTCATGGGTGCGCACCCACTCGACCGATTGCCCGATCGAATCGGGCGACCGGCTATATCGGGCGAGCGCATACGCCAGCTTCTCCGGAGGCATCGGAGCAACGCTCACGACACGTTTGGAAGATGGATTTGGCAACATGTTGTCGTATGCAAATCAGGATCAAACGGCTGCATCCGGACGCACATCTTCCAGAGTACGCTCACGGACCATCGGAGGACGCGGGACTCGATATCCGCTCGATTGAGGCCACAACTCTGGAGCCAGGAGTCCCGCAAGCGGTAGCCACCGGGCTGGCCTTAGAGATTCCTTCCGGCTATGAGGTGCAAATCCGCCCTCGCAGCGGATTGGCCTTGAAGCATGCAATCACACTCCCGAATGCACCGGCCACGATCGATCCTGGATACCGCGGCGAGCTGAGAGTGATTCTACTCAATCTCGGCACTTCGCCCTACGACGTTCATTCGGGAGATCGGATTGCCCAGATGGTCGTCGGAAAATATGAATCGGTCGAATGGCAAGAAGGCGAGCTGGCGGATTCTCAACGCGGCGTGGGTGGTTTTGGGTCGTCGGGCCGCTAGCTCTGGCCGTCGATCTCCGCTGTCAACTTACTTGCGAGCGGCTGCTGCTGGCCCGCATATTTATTGCCCGCCTTTTTGTAATACGGAACGGAAACGGGCGAAGAAAGCTGTTCGAATGTGAATGAGCACACTCGCATTCCGGGATAGAGAGCTACAGGCATAATCCCGAGATTGCTCAACTCCAGAGTTGCTTTGCCGCGCCAGCCCGGGTCAAACAGCCCGGCCGTTCCATGCACAATAATGCCGATCCGGCCCAGGCTGGAGCGGCCCTCTAGCCGCCCAAGCACGTCGTCGTCGAGTTCGAGCGATTCTTCTGTGATCGCAAGAGCAAACTCGCGCGGCTGCAAAATGAACGGCTCGCCCGGAGGCACATGCACTGTTCGCATGAGGTCCTGAATCGCACCCCTGTCACGCACGTCGATGTAGGGATGACGGCTGTGCTCGAAGATGCTGAACTCCGCTCCTAGCCTGAAATCGATCGAGCAACTACCGAACTGCTCTGCAGGCAGCGCGGGCGAAATTCGTATCTTACCGAGCTCGATATAACGGCGGATATCCACATCGGAGAGCACCATAGGAGAGGGGAGCGAACGATCATCCTAGCACGCGTGAAATGTTATATTGATGGGGTCACGACACGCCGAGTGCACCGGGCCGAAGCCCTTTCGCACCCAAGCAAGTAGTGGGCGGCTAGCTCAGCTGGGAGAGCACCACGTTCGCAACGTGGGGGTCGTGGGTTCGAACCCCATGCCGTCCACCAAATTATCCTTCTAGATCCACAACTTACAGCCAACATTTTTGAGGTTGCCAAAAACTTGCCAGACCATACGTCCTGCGCCAGGCTCGTGATACGTTCCTGCCGCTGAATTGTCCATTGCGCATAGTGCCGGAAAATGATATCGGGTGTGCTGCCAAGGACAATGCTACGTCCTCAGTTGTCCAGCTTTTTTCCAGCAATGCAGTTGCTAAGGTGTGCCGAAAGCGGTGAGCGTGAGCGCCCGCCACTTCTGATAGCTCGAAAACGCGACCGAGTGCGCAAGTCACTCCGCGGATGAAGGCGCGGGTGGTCCTGTTGCCAGCCCAGAAGAAGTGCTTCGATTCCCCAACGATGCCTTTCGGAGTATGTAGCGCCTCAAGCGCTTCTTTGAGTACAGGTGGGATTGGCAGGAAGACGGGCTTGCCGTCTTTCAGGGTGTAGAGGTAGATGCGATCATCGCGGACGCGGTCACGAGCGAGAGTCGCAACGTCGCTTGCAGCGATTGGTGTTTTCTTTCCGCATCGGACGACGCGGATAATTCGAGATCCGCGCAAGTTGCTGAGTTTGCATTAGAAGGATTTCCCGAACGTAGTCTTCAATGATCGGCCGTTATTCGCTGGCAGAGCCAGCATCGCAAGACGCCGCCCTGCGAGGTTCTGCTCATGGACAAGGGTCTGGTCAGCGGTAACGAAAATCTCAAAAACGTTTTCTTCCGCCGTCCGTAGCAATTCGCCGCGTTCTCCAGTTTGCGGCATCCCATGTAGGACGCGGTAACCATCTAGTGTGGCTGAGCACGCCGAGTTCGGTTCTTAACTTGTGCGGCAGGTTATGATCGAACAGAACCCTCACGGCACGGGTTGGCACGGTGCGAAGTCCGGGCACTTTGCCGGGTATTCGCTCGACCAGTTCGCACTCGGTCCAGTCGATTGTAGCTATCCGGTGTCGCCATGCTCGTTTTCTCCCTTTCCTTCGTAGCCTCTTGCCACGATCCAGTGGCGACGTCGCGGCCTGGCTTTAAGACGTCGCGGCCTGGCTTTAAAGAGATGCGGCTGAAATTGAAGCGATTAGAGCTTTTGCCATCTGCTCCAGGAACGCAAAGAGTTCCAAAAGACATACCAGCTGCGACAATCATAACCGCAGCTTTCTCTCATAAAGATCCGGCAGATCATTCTCTAGCAGCACAACGTCGCCGCTTTGAACGTTCTCTTCCATCCACGCATTGGCTGACGCAAAGCTACCGCAAGGCACCACAAGTCCATCGGGCCGTGAACGATGATATGAGTCCGTAAGCGAGCGGATACGCTCCGGCAATACTGGAAGGAGAACGTCCACGTGCTGGCCTGCGAGTTCGCCAATTTTCTGATGTTCTGACTCGTGCGCAGCGCCGAGCTCAACCATACCGGGAGTGATCAAAATGCGGCGGCCTCCATCACGACGGAGATCCGTTAACAGCTGCAGGCCAGACGCAAAACCAACCGGATTTGAGTTGTACGCGTCGTCTATGAGACACGACCCCGACGGGCCACTCTTCACCTCTAACCGGTGCTTTATTTGAGGAGTCGACGCCAGGGCCAGTACCGCATCTCCGGGCGTGACCCCCAGGCTGCACGCGCTTGCGAAAGCCAGAACCATGTTCGAGATGTGATGTTCCCCGAAAAGCGGAGCACGAAGAGCGTAGGTTTTCTCGTGCCAGATAACCTGAGCGAAGATTCCCGTTGCGTTTTGACCGGAAGACGAAATCCGCATGTCGCAGTCAGTGCCAGTGCCGCACACGATGGTCTGAGAAGCGTGACTCGTACGAAAGTTCCGCGCATGCTCAAATTCAAGAACCTGCTCGGCGACAAAGATCTTCCCGCCCCGAATCGCAACCGCATCAGCCAGCTCAAACTTAGTCTTCGCTACAGTTTCCAGCGTTTTGAAGCGCTCGTAATGAGCCATCCCCACCGCGGTGATAACGGCCAAGTCCGGGGGCGCCAGGCGGCAGAGACGCTCTATCGATCCAGGTCCATAAGCCCCCATCTCGCAAACGAAAAAGCGATGGTGAGAGCTCAGTTGTTCACGGATCACCCGCGAGATGCCCATCGGTGTGTTCACACTTCCCGGCGTGATCAGGGCTGGTGCCTGCATTTCAAGAATGTGACCGAGAATGTGCTTTGTGGAGGTCTTTCCGAACGAACCGGTAATCCCAACCACGGTGGGCTTCAGAGCGAGCAGCTTCCGGTGCGCCTCGTTCCAGAAGCGCTTTTGCACATTCTGCTCATAGGGCGTGAGCAGAAGATTGCCCAACGTCAACGCGAACGGAATCAACTGAACGAGAATCAGCCAGAAGAGCGGAGGAGCATCGAGGAACGCGGCCGCGAGATTCAATACCGCGCTAATGCCCATTGCAGCCCAGAAGATCCGCGTCGCTCTCCCGGTCATCATCAGCGGCTTCTTCGATGATTTCCGCGGATTCTTCTCAAGCAGCGCAAACAGGATCAGCTCGGAAGCCACCGCCGCCAGCGCATACGGCCGAGCTAAGAGGCGCACCCATCCCAGCACTGCAATCACAAAGGTCGAGAGTGAAGCCCTTGTATCGAACGACCGGCTCTGGACCATCCATCTTAGAAATCGGATGGGCTGATACTCTTCCTGCTGATAAATGTGTAGATACGTCTGAAGCCTTCGGAACGCAAAGAAGAAAAACGCAATAAAGGCGAGCCACTTCATTTCGCGAGCGACCCCAGAAAGTTCCGGATCCGGAGCGTCACCTGATGTCGCCCTGCGTTCAATATGCTGAGGTGGTCGAATCCTTCAAGAACGCTAAGTTCCGAACCCGGAATCAGTGAGTGAAAACGCGCGCCGAACTCCGGCGGTGTTTCAGTATCTAAGCTGCCGTACAGCAGTAGAGTCGGGCAGCGCACGAGCTTTGCTACTTCGGTAAGATCTTCGTTAACCACCCGCACGAAAACGGGGCGAAGCACACCGGCGCTCCGGTAATCGCGGCTGCCAAATCGCTCGCGCAATGCATCCGCTTTTGGGCCGTTCGGCGTGAATCGCTTCGCGGCTTTATAGGCAAGGCGTGTCGCCCGAAAGCGGATCTTCTCGGTGAAGCTGCGTTGCCGTCTCAAGCCCGCGCCAGCGATCAAAACTAGACCGGACAGTAAACCGGGATGGCGTGCCGCGATCTGTAAACCGATGCGCCCGCCGAAACTGTGCCCGACCCAGACGACACGCCGCCATCCCGAGGCCGTAATCAATTCCGCCGCACAATCCGCGTAGTCCGCGGTGCCCCATTCGTTCGGTGGCGCGGGCGATTGCCCGAAACCCGGGAAGTCAATCAGCGACGACGACGCGAACGGTTTCAGAGATTCCGCCAAAGGTACGAGCGCCGCAGAGGACTGGCCCCACCCATGGCCCCAGACTAGATGATTCGGACCCTTACCTGAGCCGTCAACGTCATCAACGGACAGCTTTATCCCGCCGATCTCCTTTAGTTCCGAGTACATTTCGATGCTCTGCTAAATTGGACAGTTTGACGGCGCTCTACAATCGCGCATCGTGAGCGATCTGTCCTGCCATTAGACCCATTATGAAATTGCGAGTAGCCGTCTTTTTCGGGGGGCGTTCTCCCGAACATGACGTTAGCATTGTGACGGGACTCCAGGCGTTGGAGGCTCTTGACCAAGATCGGTACAGTTCTTTTCCAGTCTACGTTGCTACAGATGGAAAGTGGTTTGTGGGCGACGCACTCCGGTACCGCAGCAGCTATCTTCCCAAAGAGACCACCATCAAGACTTTGGAAGGCGTCACGCTCGACTTATGGCCGAATGTAGATGGGAAGGGCCGGTTGCTTCCGGCTAAACCCGGGGGAATGTTTGCAAAGCCAAAGTCAATTGAGTTCGATATCGCTCTGCTGGCTTTCCACGGACTTTTTGGTGAGGATGGCCGGATGCAGAGTCTGTTTGAGGTGGCCAACGTTCCGTATACGGGAATGCGTACCCTTGCCTCAGCCGTCTGTATGGACAAGGCTGCCACTAAGAGCATGCTTGCAGGGCAGGGAATAGCCATGCTGTCCGACGCGGTGATCGTGCGTCCGGCAAGCGGTCTCATGCCGCCAGCCAAAGAAGTCGAAGAACAACTCGCGGCACTCTCGTTCCCGGTCATCGTGAAGCCGCTCCATCTCGGTTCTAGCATCGGCGTCGCGCGCGCAACTTCTATCGAGGAAGTCCGGGCAGCGTTATCGGTCATCTTCCGCTTGGATACTCATGCCATCGTTGAACCATTTATCGAAAATCTGATCGAATACAACGTTGCAGTCAAGAACGGTCAATCGGGTATTGAATCGTCTGCCATCGAGCGACCCAAATCCGACCGTGAACTGCTCGATTTCAAGGCCAAGTACTTGGCAGGGGCATCAGGGTCGAAAGGGTCCAAGCAACCCGGTGCAATTAGCCAAGGCATGCTGTCCCTAACCCGGGAGATCAACCCACCGATTGACGAATCGATCTCCACCCGAGTTCACGCCTGGGCAAAGGCATGCTTCAAATCGGTCTACGGTACCGGCGCTCCTCGCATTGACTTTCTGTGTAACAGCAAAACCGGCGAGCTTTGGTTGAACGAAGTAAACCCCTGTCCAGGGTCATTCGGATACTTCCTTTGGGAAGCCGCCGCTCAACCTCTGCTCTTTGCCGAGTTGCTTTCGGCGCTCATCGACGAGGCTCTTGTCGCCCAGCGAGCGATTCAGCTGCCACCGGATCCCACCCATCCTGATGCGCGGCTCTTTTCTAGAAGTTAGCGAAATCGCGAAAGGTACATCTTCCGAACATCAGTTCCTGAAATAAGGGAGAGACTCGATAGCGTGGCTCGCCATAATGCGTCCGGATGTTCTCGAGAACGCTCCAGACCTCGGCGACGCCGTAGTCGTCCGCCCATTCCAGCGGGCCGATCGGATAATTGACGCCTTTCCGCATGGCGACATTGAGCGCGCTTACCGAACAAACATTCGTGTTGACGGCGTCGGCCGCTTCATTCGCCAGCATCGCCAAGGTCCGAAGAACGATCATTCCAGGAAGATCTCTGATCGGGACAACCGAGAATCCCGCAGCTTGGAGCAAAGCAACAGCATGCGAGTATTCCCGGGCACCGCAAGTTGCGGACTTCGCTACTGCAACAGACTTCGCCCTTAGATAGTCAAGGGCATAATCGACAAACACCAGGTTGGCTGTCTCGGATGCGCGTGCCCGGCCGCTTGCGGTACTTCCATCGGTAACTGCTAGACAAGCTCCAGCCGCCAGAACCGGTTGCATGTTCTGTTCGTAATAGCCGGTCGGTGGTGCATTCTCAACCCGTATGCCCGTTCCTGAAAGACGTTGCTCCAGAGCACGCGAGAAGTTGTTGGAGCCGATAACTCGTATCTCGGCAGGCGGCGTCGCACTTGCCTCAATTGAATAATCTTTAGTGTTCTCGCCGCCTTGGTAGTTGTAAAAGCCCTGACCCGACTTCCGGCCCAGCCGTCCTGCTGCCACGAGTTCCTGCTGCAAAAGGGACGGCTGAAATCGCGGATCGAAAAAAAATGCCTCCCATACTGATTTGGTGACCGCGAAGTTCACGTCGTGTCCAATCAGGTCCATTAGTTCGAAAGGTCCCATACGAAAGCCGCCGCATTCGCGCAACACGGCGTCGATGCTCGCCGGCGAAGCCGCACCCTCACTCAACATCCGGAGAGCCTCGCCATAGAACGGTCGCGCCACACGGTTGACAATGAATCCCGGCGTCGATTTCGCGTGCACCGGCGTTTTTCCCCAGGCTTCAGCGGTCGCATAGATCGTGTCCGAGCATCGTTGGCTTGTCGCCAGGCCGCTAACTACCTCAACAAGCTCCATTACCGGTGCGGGATTAAAGAAATGCATACCTGCCAGCCTCTCCGGCCGTTGCAGTCCGGCAGCGATCCCGGTAATAGAAAGCGAAGAGGTGTTCGTAGCGAGAAGGCATTCCGGGTCCGCGATGGCCTCCACTTCGCGGAAGACTTGCTGCTTCGTTGCCAGGTCTTCTAACACGGCTTCAATGATCAGCCCGCAGCCGGAAAGCTGTCGCAAATTGTTTGCCGCTTGAACTCGGGAAAGGGTCGATGCCGCGTCCTCAACGCCCATTCGTCTTTTGGCTACCAGTTTGGATAAACCTGAGCCTATCGCCTCAATAGCTGCCGCCGCCGCATGTGGTCGAGTGTCATAGAGAAGAACAGTGTGCCCTGCTGTCGCTGCGATCTGAGCAATACCGCTGCCCATTGCACCAGCACCGATGATCCCAACGCTTTGTTCCCGGTTCAGTGCAGTCAATTCTTACTTCCCGGTGAACAATGGTGCGCGCTTTTCGAGAAACGCTGCCACACCCTCGCGATAATCCGAAGACTTGCCTGATTCCCGCATCAGATCGCGTTCAAGCTCTAACTGACGCTCTAGCGAGTTCTGTCCAGATGTGTAAAGCGCCTGCTTGATCCGCGCGTACCCCGCCGTCGGCCCTGTCGCAAGATGGCAAACCAGTCTCTCAACCTCCGGCCGAAACTCCGCGTCATCAACACATCGCCAGATGAGTCCCCATTGCGCTGCTTGCTCCGCCGAAATCTTCTCGCCGAGCAGGGCAAGCCCCATTGCGCGCGCGGTTCCGGCCAGACGAGGCAGGAAATAGGTACCGCCCGTATCGGGAATGAGGCCGAGCTTGCAGAAAGACTGAATGAAGCTCGCTGACTTCGCCGCAATCACCAGATCGCACGCAAAAGCGAGGTTGGCGCCTGCTCCCGCGGCCACTCCGTTGACCGCGCAAAGCACTGGCATCTTCAGGCTGCGCACTTGCCGCACGAGCGGTGCGTAGTATTTTTCAATCGACGCACCCAGGTCGACGGTTTCTTCCCCCGGCGCCATGCTGCGTTCTGACAAATCCTGCCCCGCACAGAAAGCTCGTCCCGCGCCCGTCAGAAGAAGCACTCGAGCTCGGTCATCATTCTCCAACCTGCTCAACGCGTCCCGAATTTCTTCGTGCATCTGCCCGGTGAAGCTGTTCAGCTTTTCCGGACGGTTTAGAGTCAGACGGGCCGCGCCTTCCTCTACGTCGAACTGAATCGCTTCGTAGCTCACCTCGTCCTCGTCTTGAAGAGCGGTTCGAAGTCACTGCGCACGTCGATCCGCCTGCGATCCGGTTCCGGTTCGCACAACGCCGTAACTTCCTGCATTGTCTGCAAACTGCGTTTGGCGAGTTGCTGATAGAGAGCCGTCCCTTGCGCCTTCCACGACATCTCGGCTTCGGTCAGTTCGCGCAAAACCTTCGCGGGTATGCCGACAGCCAGGCTCCGGGGCGGGATCTTACAGTTTGCTTTTACAAAGGCGCAGGCAGCAACAATACTCGATTCGCCTATCTGCGCGCCATCCATTACGACAGCATTCATACCGATCATTGCGTTGCTGCCGATGTGACAGCCGTGAAGCACGGCGCCATGCCCGATATGGCCGTCCCGTTCGACCAGGGTGTCCATACCGGGAAAGCTGTGCATCACGCAGGAATCCTGCAGATTGCTGCCTCCCTCGAGAATGCAGCGGCCGAAATCGCCGCGCAGAGAAGCATTCGGTCCTATATAACATCCCGCTCCGACGAGGACATCGCCAATCAAAACCGCAGTAGGATGCACAAAAGCGGACGGGTGCACGACGGGGATGATTCCGTCAATCGAGTAGATCCTCCCCATCAAATGTGAACTCGGCTTTGAGCGACGCGAAACCGGTTTGCGACAAAAGCGGCATCCGTCAGAGAAGCGTTTGCTGCAGGATTTGCGCCCGTCCCGTGATAGTCGCTGTAAGCCGCAGACTGATTAACAAAGATTCCGCCGGTCAGATTACACGAAAGCGAGACGCCCGCTTCGGCGGCGACGTCGCGCGCAGCATCGAGTACCTGCTCATTTGTCGAATATACCGACATCGTGAGCGCTCCATGCTCGGCAGCACCCGTCTTCGCAATCTCGAGACTCTCTGATGTACTCGCGGTCGGGATAACGAACGAAATCGGGCCAAACCATTCGCGCATGAAAGCACTCCGAACGCCTCCGTCGGCGGCGAGTAACAGGGGTGTCCGCACTCGCGCATCCGCAAACTGCGGGTGTATCAGGGCTTTGCTATCGACCAGCACCGTTCCGAGCGACCGAGCTTCTTCAATGCGCCCAGCGATTTCCTCATTCTGAATGGCGCCTAATAACTCGACCGCGCGGGCTGGCTCGCTCACGACCTTTTCAAGCGCCTCCGAGATTCCTCGCGCCACCTGTTCAAAGGTCAGATGCCCTTCCGGAGTATCGATACCCGAGTTCGGGACATAGATATTCTGCGGTGCCGTACACATCTGGCCCGAATACAACGCCAATGAAAACGCGAGATTCCGGGCCATGCCTTTGAAATCGTTCGTTGAATCAATGACAACCTGGTTCACGCCGGCTTTCTCGGCGTAAACGTCCGCCTGCCGGGCATTCTCCTCCAGCCAGCAGCCATTCGCCGTACTGCCGGTGAAGTCAATGATCTTCACCTCCGGGCGAAGCGCGAGTTCTTTGGCTACCGGATCACCTGCGTTATGAGCCGCGAGGGTCACCAGGTTCGGATCGAACCCTGCTTCCGCCAAAACGTCCTGCGCAACTCTCACCGTCAATGCAAGAGGCAAAATAGCGCCCGGATGCGGTTTTACGATGACCGCATTTCCGGTAGCGAGACTCGCGAATAGTCCCGGATAACTGTTCCAGGTAGGAAACGTGCAGCACCCGATCACCAGCCCAACGCCGCGAGGCACAATCCGGAACTGCTTTTCCATCCGGATTGGCTCATTCTTGCCTTGCGGCTTTTCCCAGATTGCGCTTTTCGGGACATGGCTCATTTCTGACCACGCATACGCGACCGCTTCCGAACCCCGGTCCTGAGCATGCGGTCCGCCGGCTTGGAACGCCATCATGAAAGCTTGTCCGGTTGTGTGCATGACGGCATATGCCAGCTCGAAGCTCATCTTATTGAGGCGTACCAAAGTCTCTAACGCGACCCCGACCCACGCCTCAGGTCCTGCTTTCCGCCAGGGGCCGTTCGCTGTATTGATTGCAGTAAAAAGCTGCTCGAGATCGAAATGAGGATAAGTAATCCCGAGCGTCGGACCGAAGGGC
Source organism: uncultured Acidobacteriaceae bacterium (assembly GCA_963771495.1). Taxonomy (GTDB): domain Bacteria; phylum Acidobacteriota; class Terriglobia; order Bryobacterales; family Bryobacteraceae; genus Bog-105. Next base: position 825,859 of record CAVYTR010000001.1, read on the forward strand.
GATTCTTCCTTGCCGACCTGTCCTCCAGTGCTTACCTGCTTCAGGCTAAATGGTTTATTAAGCAGTGCTTCGAATGCTTTCCTGCCTTCCTCATTGGCGTTCTCGCCATAAATCTTCGGACTCGGTGATTCCGGGAAAGCGCTCCAATATCCGCGCTGCTCAATGGCAGCAACGGCACTCTCGAGCAAGTCCTTATGTTTTTGGAACAGGTTTTCTGACATGTCTAGTTGTCCTGGTCGAAGTCGACCGTAATCTCGTCGCTCACCGGAAAGCTCTGACAGGTCAGCACAAATCCGCGTGCTATCTCGTAGTCTTCGAGCGCATAATTGGCATCCATGTCGACTTGACCGCTTACCAGCTTCGCCCGGCACGTGGCGCAAACACCACTGCGGCAGGAGTGACGGACGTCAATGCCTTGACCGAGCGCCGCATCAAGTACTGTTTCATCGCGCGTCATCGAGAACTTGTACTGCGCGCCGTCGATAATCAGAGTGGCCCGGCACTCCACTCCATCTGGCGTGGCCCGCGAACGCCGGGAATCTCGCCCGGTTGGTTGACTGGAAAAAAGCTCCGTTTTGATCTTGTTATCGTCCAGACCAATACTCTTCAGCCGGGCTGTGACGTCTGCGGCCATTCCCTGAGGACCGCAAACGAACACCGTATCAGTCCGGTCGATGTCGCAGAACGTGCGCAGTAGTTGCTCGGCCTTTTTGCCGGTAATCCGGCCATTCAGTAGATCTGTCTCCTGATGTTCCCGTGTCATCACATGCACCAGGTTGAAGCGTCGGAGGAAAACGTCTTTCAGGTCTGCGAGTTCTTCACGAAACATGGCACTGCTCGAAGCCCGATTTCCGTAGAACAATGTGAAGCTGCTCAGCGGCTCGGCTAAAAGCGTCGTCTTGATGATCGAAAGAATAGGAGTAATACCGCTACCCACGGCGAACGCCGCATACTGTTTTTGATTTTCTGGCGAAAGCGCGACGTGAAATCTGCCTTCCGGCGGTGAGACTTCTAAAATGTCCCCTGCGCGAAGATGTTCGACGGCCCAGTTCGAAAACAGACCTCCGGGGGCCCGCTTAATGCCGACGCGCAGCACTCCATCCTGCACCCCCGAACAGATCGAATAGGAACGGCGCAACTCCTCGCCGTGCACTCTCGCTTTCAAGGTCACAAACTGCCCTTGCACAAAACGAAACCGCTCTTGCAATTCCGCCGGGATGTCAAACAGAACCGCTATAGCCTCTCGCGTTTCGGGCTGAATACTTCGCACTACCAATGGGTAGAAGTGGCTCGAGGCGCCGGCCGTCTCCGATACAACTTCAATGGCGTTTGAAGACATCGAACGGCTCCATGCACGTGCGGCATCTGTAAAGCGCTTTGCAGGGCGTTGAGCCATACCGGCTGATCACTTCCGTGTCAGCCGAATTGCAATGCGGACACACCGGCTTGGCCGCCGCAATCGACTCAGGTGCGATTAATTGGGCCGGCGGAGCAATGCCGTACTCACGTAAACGCTCTTTCGCTTCTTGTGGCATCCAGCCGGTTGTCCAAGGCGGCGATAGCCTTGTCTCAAGTCGAAGCGTACCGATTCCGTGCGCTACCAACGCCGTACGTATTTCCCGCGAGATCACGTCCATTGCCGGGCACCCCGAGTAAGTCGGCGTCACCGTAACGACCAGCTCGCCCGCTTCGGCCCAACGTACCTCGCGCACAATGCCGAGATCGACGATAGAAAGGACCGGTATTTCAGGATCCGCAATCTCGCGGAGCCAGTTCCAAATCTCGGCCGTACCGATCGCAGTCTCTACCATCTCAGTCCCGGATAAGAGCGCTGCATAAACTGCATCTCGGCAAGCAAGTAGCCGAGCTTTTCCGTGTGTACGCCCTGCTTCCCGCCCTTCTGCATCGCCCAGCCGCCGGGCATTCTCAATGTCGCTTCGGCGAATGTTCGGGAGATTTCGTGAAGCCAGCGCTCCTTCAAATCTCGGAGATCCGGTCCAATGCCGAGCGCCAGCATTTCGGCGTCCACCGCATCGGGTTCGAACAATTCACCCGTATACATCCAAAGGTCATCAGCGGCAGCTTGCATCCGCTGATGGCTTTCTTCTGTTCCATCACCAAGCCTCAGCACCCAATCGCGGCTGCGCTCGAGGTGGTATCGAACTTCCTTGACAGCCTTTCGGGCGATGTCGCGGATCCTATTTTCAGACGATTCGCCCAACGCCTCCAAAAGCAGGGAATGCCAAGCATCGAAATAGAACTGCCGGGCTGTCGTAACAGCGAAATCAATATTCGGCTGCTCAACCAGCAAAGCGTTCCGGTAGTTGCCCGCGTCGCGCAAAAAAGCGAGTTGATCTTCATCGCGGCTCGCTCCTTCCACTTCGCCCGCATAGCTAAGCCAAAACCTGCCTTGTCCCAAGAGGTCCAATGCCACATTTGTGAGCGCGATATCTTCTTCCAGCGCCGGCCCATGTCCGCACCACTCCGAGAGCCGCTGACTCAAGATCAAGCAGTTGTCCCCCAGGCGCAAGAGATACTCGAATACCGCACTCCTCTGATTCATCAGAGATGCTCCACGCCCTCGGGAACATCGTAAAAAGTGGGATGCCGGTACACCTTGTTGTTCGCCGGCTAAATAAGGAATCTTTTTCAGCGGGGCTGCTGGCCGTTATGTCTGCCGACCGGACTACCCAAATGCTGACGCCTTCGTTGCGGCGAGTGTATACATCGCGAGCATTCTTGATCGCCATTTCGGGATCCGGCGCGTGCAGGCTTCCCACGTGCTTGTGAGCCAACCCGTGCTGGCTCCGAACAAAAACTTCCCAAAGGGGCCAATCACTCATACTCGCGCTGCTAGGCTGCCGCCTTCCTAGAGGTATGTTTGCGGGCGTAGGCTGCTGCCGCCTCACGTACCCAGGCGCCTTCCTCATGAGCGCGAATCCTGGTTTGTAAGCGGTCACGGTTGCAAGGTCCCTTCCCGGCAACCACCGCGTAAAACTCGTCCCAGTCGATTGGCCCGATATCGTAATGGCCGCGTGCCGGATTCCATTTCAAATCTGGATCAGGTATGGTCAGCCCTAGATATTCAGCCTGAGGCACAGTTTGATCGATAAACTTCTGCCGAAGTTCGTCATTCGTAAAAAGCTTGATCTTCCACTTCATCGACTGGGCGCTGTGCTTCGACTCCGCGTCTGATGGGCCATGCATCATCAGTGACGGCCACCACCACCGGTTCAGCGCATCCTGCGCCATAGCCCGCTGCGCGTCGCTGCCACGAACGAGTGTCTGCATGATGTCAAAGCCCTGTCGCTGATGAAAGCTCTCTTCCTTGCAGATTCTGACCATCGCTCGCGCGTACGGCCCATAAGAGCAGCGGCAAATCGGGATTTGATTAATAATGGCTGATCCATCGACAAGCCATCCGATGCAGCCGATATCCGCCCAGGTCAGAGTCGGATAATTGAATATGCTCGAGTACTTGGCTTTCCCGGCCAGCAGATCGTCGATCATCTGCTCCCGGCTGACAGCCAACGTTTCGGCTGCGCTATACAGGTACAAGCCGTGCCCGGCCTCGTCTTGTACCTTGGCCAGCAGGATGGCCTTGCGCTGCAATGTCGGGGCGCGCGTAATCCAGTTTGCCTCAGGTAGTTGCCCCACGATCTCTGAATGAGCGTGCTGCGAAATCTGCCGTATCAGCCCCTTACGATACGCATCGGGCATCTCGTCTTTCGGCTCGATCTTGATCCCCGCATCGATCCGTTCCTGAAAAGCTATTTCCGGACCCGAAAGTGAAATTTCAGCATTTTGCATAAGATAGCTCCTCAGAAATCGATCAGCTCTTTCATTTTCTTTGCAATCTTCTCGGAATCGGGCAAAAGCGCGGCCAGCAACTGGCGGTTATAGGGCAAAGGAACATCCGGTACCGCAAGCCTGTCCACCGGTGCATCGAGAAGCAGGAACGCGTCTTGTGCGATTTCAGATGCAATCTCCGCGCCGAAGCCAGCGGTTCGCGTGTCCTCATGCACAATCAGGCAGCGCCGGGTTTTCTTCACCGATTCGAATACGGTCTTACGATCCCAGGGAACAACAGTCCGCAGGTCGATGACCTCTGCGGAAATACCTGAAGTATCAGCGGCCGACACGCACCGCTCCACCATCGCGCCCCAAGTAACGACCGTAATCTGATCGCCGCTCCTTACCGTGGCGGCAACCCCGAGCGGCAAAGTGAATTCATCCCCGGGATAGGGCCGTCGCGCCCCGGGAGCATCGAGCAACGCGCGGTGTTCAAAGAAGATGCTGGGATTTGGACTCCGAAGAGCCGTCCGCAAGAGTCCAACAGCATCTTCGGCGTTGGACGGAATCAGCACTTGCCAGCCGGTGGCGTGCGCAAATAGTGCTTCGTTCGAGACGCTGTGCCATGGATCGCCGCACTTCCCGAAACCGCCCGGCATGCGCACGACAATAGGAGCCGCGAAGCGGTTCGCAGTCCGCCACCGCATAGTTCCGCAGTCGATCAACTGCTCCATCGCCGGCTCGGCATACTTCCGGAATTGAATCTCCGCTACCGGGCGCAGCCCGGCCAGCGCCATCCCAACGGCGTTCCCGATGATGCCTTCCTCGGAGAGGCTGGTATCGAAAACCCGTTCTTCCCCAAATTCTTTTTGCAGCCCGAGAGTCGCGGCATGAACACCGCCCTTCGGACCAACATCCTCGCCGAACACCAGGGCCTTCGAATTCAGTTTGAGTTCATCCTGCAGTGTTCGGCGAATCGCATCAAGCATGTTGATGCGCGCTGGCTCAGATTTTCGCGGACCCTCTCGATCGCCGTTTTCAGCAAAAACGTAGTGAGTTACAGAAGCCGGGTCGGGCTCCTCACGCCCGAGAGCCTCGTCGAGCGCCGCGGCAACCACCTTTGCGGCCTCCGCTTCCAAATCCTGCCATTCTTCTTCGGAAAATAAGGCCGGAACCAAATAGCGATGCAGAGCCGTCAGCGGATCTTTCGTGCGTTCAAATGCAAGCAGTTCCGGCCTCTTGTAAGCCTGCGTATCTTGTCCCGAGTGCCCGCAAAGCCGCGGCAAGGTCATCCGCAGTAGCACCGGACCTTCGCCCGCGCGAACCGCCGCTACGGCCTCAGAAATCACGCTCGCGGCTGCTGCAGGTTTGCAGCCGTCGCCTTCCAAAACGAGCAAATTGCGAAACGAACCCAAATTTGCCGCAATGTTTCCGCCCGGAGTCTGCTTCGTGGCTGGAACCGATATGCCGAACCCGTTGTCCTCGATATAAAACAGCATCGGCAGGCGCAAAGTGGTGGCCGTATTCAGTGCCGACCAGAAGCCGTTGGTGGCTACCGAACCATCGCCTCCCAAGGCGACCGCGATCGCGCCCTGGTACGAACTGTCGCCGAGCGTCTCGGCATAATAGCGGATGGCTCTCGCCCAGCCAGCAGTTGTCGTGTACTGCGTGCCTACGCCTCCCGCCATAGGCAGCAATTGTGCGCCGTTTTTGCGAGGCAGATTAAATACCACACCGATGTCGCGGCCATCACTTACGCCCCCGGCTTTAGCCATGCCGCTTGCGAGTGCGTCGCCAGGTGTCAAACCCAGAGTCAACAGAAGCGGGCGCGACCGGTAATAGCCACTCGCCGCGTCATGCGCGCCGGTGAGAAGCGATCCAAGCAGAATCTGACCTAACTCGTGCCCACGCGCCGAAAACTGGTACAGGATTTTCTTCTCTGGAAAGAGCTTTTTTTCTTCCAGGTCGTCCAGAGCCCGGGAGGTCAGAAAAATCCGAGCCAAACGTTTCCAGTCGAATCGCGCGTCCACCCCAATTGAAGGTGCGTTCAGCGATTCGGCCGGAAGCTGCAGGCTCGAGATAGTCATATCACGCCGTTTTAGCTACCGGAGCAATTTGGTAAACAGGCCACAGCCAGTTCCGGTAAGCCGGCATGCGGCCGCGCGTCGCTTCCACATACAGTGAGCGGATCGAATCCGTTATCCGGCCAATCTGCCCGTCCCTGACAGGCCGGTGATCCACATTTATGATGGGCGCCACTTCAACCGCCGTACCGACGAAAAACAGCTCGTCGCATACATACAGTTCACTGCGGTCGATCGAACGTTCCACGACCTCGAGCTTCAATTCCTTTCGAGCCAGCTCCATTATGGATTCGCGGGTGATCCCCTCAAGGATATTGTCCGTGATTGGCGGCGTAATTAGTTTGCCGGATCGGACCATAAACAGGTTGCAGGCTGCGCCTTCGGCGACGTGACCATCCTGGTTAAGAAAAATGGCTTCGTCGTGACCGTTGCGCCGGGCCTCGTCTCCGGCAAGCACGCTATTCACATAAGCGCCCGAGATCTTGCCCCGACCCGGGATCATGGTGTCGTCGATACGCCGCCAGGAGACGACTCCCGCCCTCAATCCTTTGGCCTTTTCAAAATACTGCCCAAACGGCAATACCACAATCGCGTGCGCGTCGTTATCGTCTGGCGCCACGCCGATCCGCGCGGACGCTTTGTAGGCGAGAGGTCGAACGTAAATATTCGATTCGAACCCATTCCGGCGGCAGAGCTCGGCCGTAATCTCGCACAACTCCTCAGTCGAGTGAGGAACCGAGATACGCAATATCCCGCAGTTCCGTTTCCAGCGTTCGTAGTGTTCGGGCGCGTGGAGGAGCAGCAAATCACGCGCGTTTTCATCGTAGTAGCCGCGAATTCCTTCAAAAACGCCTGTCCCGTAGTTGAGCGCGTGAGTCAGGATGTTGACATTTGCCTCAGCTAAACGAACAAAACGGTCTTGAAACCAGACGATTGTATTTGGGTTTGGTGCCTCGGATTTCATGCGCGGTGTTTCACTCCGCTTTGATTGTACCTCAAAAGCACCACTATCAGGTGGGTGCGAATCAGTGAGCGCTCCTACCTTCGTTGAGCCGCTACACTGAAGTCTTCCCATGCGAAATCTGCTAGCGAGCATCTGCGCGGTGACGTTCTTATTGCCCTGTTTTGTTCAGGCCCAGGGTTCCTCCGCTCACGCCCAGATAGAACAACTCGTTGATCAGCACCGCCCTCAGTACGTCGAGGCCTCTAAGGAGATATGGCGTTACGCGGAACTTGGTTATCACGAAGACAAGAGCTCGGCGCTACTGCAAAATGATCTAAAAGGAGCGGGGTTCACTCTGCGAACTGGCGTGGCGGACGAGCCGACTGCTTTCATCGCCTCGTACGGCCAAGGCAAGCCGGTGATCGCGATATTGGGCGAGTTCGATGCTCTGCCGGGTCTTTCGCAAGCGGCCGTTCCGGACCGAAGCCCCGTTTCGACGGGTGCGCCAGGTCACGGCTGCGGCCACAACCTGCTCGGTTCCGGCGCCGCACTGGCCGCCGTTGCGCTGAAAGATTACATGGAAAAGAATCACGTAACCGGCACTCTGCGTTATTACGGCACACCGGCCGAAGAGGGCGGCTCAGGCAAGGTGTACATGGTCCGGGCCGGGCTGTTTCGTGATGTCGATGTTGTTCTCCACTGGCATCCGGCGCCGGCTAATGCGGTAAATAATGGGGGAGCACTCGCAGTGACCTCCGCCAAGTTTGCCTTTCACGGAGTGGCAGCGCATGCGGCGCTTGCTCCGGACCGCGGCCGTTCGGCTCTTGATGCCGTGATGCTGATGGGCAATGGCATCGAGTTCCTACGTGAGCACGTGCCGAGCAACACGCGCATTCACTACATCATCAGCAACGGGGGCGCGGCTCCGAACATTGTTCCCGACATTGCCGAACTCTCTCTTATGGCCCGTAGCCCGTCGCTCACAGCACTGAACGGCATATGGGCCCGCATCATGAAGATCGCGGAAGGTGCAAGCATGATGACCGAAACAACGCTGGAGGTGAAAGATATCGGCAGCGACGCCAACATAATTGGCAACGACCCGCTAGCCAAGCTGGCGCAGAAAAATCTCGAAGAGGTCGGCGGATTCGAGTACACTGCCGAGGAAAAACACTTTGCGGAAGAACTGCAGAAGAGTCTTCCCCCAAGCGCTGGCGGAAACCTGGAAAGCACGGAACAAATAGTGCCTTTGCGTCCGGTGGATCCGAATGCGCCGAGTGCTTCCACGGACGTTGGCGACGTGAGTTGGAACGTTCCCACCATCGGATTCAGCGCCGCAACCTTTGTTCCGGGCGTGGTGGCGCATACCTGGCAAGCGGCCGCGTGTGCGGGCATGAGCATCGGACAGAAAGGCATGACGGTGGCCGCGAAAGCAATCGCGATCACGGGAGCGGATCTGTTTTCGAATCCGCAACTCATTGAGGCGGCAAAAGCTGACTTCGCACACGAGATCAAGGGGCAGACCTATCAGTCGCAGATTCCGAATGGTCAGAAGCCTCTGCTGAACTATCGCAATTAGCGGACCGGCCCTCGTCGTGCCCGGGCTACATTGGTGGTGTGAGTCAGACAGCTGCCCTCGGGACAGGGCTTTCGGCCTCCGCGCTCCGAGCCGAACTGCAGGGCGACACCACGCCAGATCTCCAGAGGCGCCGGCGTATCATTCAACTCTCACTCGCCGGTATGGCGAGCATGTCTGCGGTTACTCTTCTGCAAACCGGCATCGTGAACCATCTGCCGGATCCACCGTTCGACAGCTTTGATTCCGACCAGGTGAACTCATCCGACACGGCCTATGCTCTCGGAACCCCGGACGGCACTCTGAGCCTTGCGGGTCTTGCTTTGAACGTTCCGATTGCGGCTTTCGGCGGTAGTTCCCGGTTCGAAAAGCAGCCGATCGTTCCCTTGCTAGCTGCCGGGAAAGCTGCTGTCGAAGCTGCGGCTGCGGCCTGGTACTTCTATCAAATGCCGGCAAAGGAGAAGAAGTGGTGCGCCTACTGTATTGTGGGCGCGGTTGTGAACTTCGGTATTTTCGCGCTCACGATTCCCGAGGCACTCAAAGCGTTTCGACGTCTCAGGCAGGGCTGAAATTGGTGCTGACCCAACTTCAGGCTGAAGCTCCCGCAGACTTCGCATCAGCTCTTCGCTCCCACGGCTTTCGTTCGTTTGATCGCGGACGAATCACAACCGTTCAGGTGAACGTCGGCAAGCTTTGCAACCAGGCTTGCCACCACTGTCACGTGGACGCCGGGCCGAAGCGCACCGAGATTATGAGGCAGGCGACAGCGCGGCGAATCCTTCACCTCCTGGAACGCTCGCCCGGTATTGAGACGGTAGACATCACTGGGGGCGCCCCTGAACTGAACCCAAACTTCACGGAACTGGTTACAGTGTCCAGGGGAAGCGGACGCCGCGTCATCGACCGCTGCAACCTCACCGTTATTTTCGAATCCGGATATGAGTATCTGCCGGAGTTTCTGGCTCGGAACGAAGTGGAGATCACGGCGAGTCTGCCGTGTTACACGGCCGCAAACGTAGACAGCCAGCGCGGCCGCGGTGTGTTTGATAAGAGCATTAAAGCCCTGCAGCTTCTGAACTCGTTCGGCTATGGCATGCGCGAGTCCCGGCTAATACTGAACTTGGTTTACAATCCGCTGGGTCCGACGCTACCACCATCGCAGCAACGGCTCGAGGCCGACTACAAAGCTCACCTCGGGACCAACTTCTCGATCGAGTTCAATCGTCTTCTGACCATCACCAACATGCCGATCAGTCGCTTCGCAGAGACGTTGCAGCGCAGCGGCGCATCGCTCGCTTATTCGCGGCTGCTGGCCGAGAATTTCAATCCGCAAACGGTAGAGGGTGTCATGTGCCGTTCGCTCGTGAGTGTCAGCTACGATGGCGGCCTGTACGATTGCGACTTCAACCAGATGCTCGATCTGCGCGTGCCCTCCCGGAGGAATATCTGGGACATCGAATTCTTCAGCGATCTCGAAAATCAGCCTATTACAACGGGATCGCATTGCTTCGGGTGTACGGCGGGTTCGGGGTCGAGCTGTGGTGGACAACTGGAATAGTCCGAGCGAACACGTGAAGCTCGCGGCGAAGATACCGGTGTGTGTTTTCGCTAAGCCGCCGGTTGCAGGTCGTGTGAAAACCCGCCTTGCGGCTGCCATTGGAGCCGATGCCGCTGCGGAACTAGCCGGGGCGATGCTTTGCGATGTTTGGAACACGTTGCTTTCGATTCCGGAGTGCGAACCTGTGCTGGCTAGTAGTGAGCCCGGAGTATTTCCTATCTCCTCCGAGTTGCAGTGGCTGCAAGGCGAAGGCGATCTCGGCGCACGCTTGGAACGGGTTCTTCGAAACGGCATCGAGTTGTCGGGCTGCGCGATCGCGATCGGCGCGGATTCGCCGCTGCTTGAACGTGGCCACGTTGTCCGCGCGATCGAGTATTTAACCAGCTATGATGCGGTGATCGGGCCTGCTTTTGATGGTGGCTACTACCTGCTTGGTCTGCGTCGCTGTCCTGTGAGCCTTCTCTCCGGGCTCTCTTGGAGCACAGCGGAAACCGGGCGGAGAACTATCGAACGCCTTCGCGACTCCGGCTTCTCCGTTCAACTCCTCGACCCGTTGCGCGACGTGGATGTTGCAGAGGATTTACCGGGTCTGATAGACGAGCTAGGCAGCTCCGAAGCGACCGCTCATCAAACACGCGAATGGCTCACCCGGTATAGACCGGTGCTGCGAGGTTTGCCGGTTGGTTAGCATCATCGTTCCCACGCTGAATGAGGAACGGGCTCTGGCAGCCACTCTACAGTCACTGCTCGATTTGGCCGGCCAGAAAGAAATCATTGTTGCCGATGGCGGCAGTACGGATCGCACGGTCCGAGTTGCACAGGACTGCGGCGCAGCCGTAGTGCGGGCGTTGCGTGGACGGGGATCGCAGATGCATGCCGGTGCGCTTGCCGCCACAGGCGATATTCTTTGGTTCGTTCATGCAGATACTGTCCCGCCGGAACACGCTCTTCAGGATCTCGAAGACGCACTTGCGCGTGAAGGGGTGATGGGCGGTAACTTTGGCCTGACGTTTGATGGTCCCTCGCGAGCGGCGCGCCAGATGACCACCATCTATCCTGTCCTTCGATATCTGAACCTCTGCTATGGAGACTCTGGAATTTTCCTCCGGCGCACCACTTACGAGGCGATTGGCGGGTTCCAGCCGCTGGCATTATTCGAGGATCTGGACCTACTGCGCCGCTTGCGCCGGCGTGGGAAGTTCGTACATTTGTCATGCCGGATCACGACATCTTCCCGGCGATTCGAAAATCGCAACTTTTTCGTGATGTGGACACAATGGACGGCGCTGCAGCTGCTCTATTGGTGTGGTGTAAGTCCGAACTGGCTGGCGCGCTGTTACAGGCACGTGCGCGGATAACAGAGCTCAGGCGAGCCGGTCGAGTGACTGCCGTACCGGCTTTCGACCGTGATGCGGTACCTCGCCCGCATCTGTGAACGGAAGCGTCAGCAAACGGCCGATCTCGATATCTCGATCGCTCCTCAAGCCGTCAACTCCGAGCACGATACTTCCCTGATCGACATCTGTGCGCAGCGTGCCGTGCAGCCAGTCCCATATTGTGAGTCCGCTTGACCAATTTGAATTCACCTCTGCGGATTGAATCGAGTGATGGATCCCATGCAAGCGCGGGGTCATCAGAAGACGTGCAAGCAGCCGCTCCCATCCAACCGGAATCCGGACGTTCGAATGATGGAAGAGGATACTCAAAAACAGCAACACCTGCCAGACCGCTACCGTCATTGGACTCGGTCCAATAGAGATTATCTGGCCCGCTCGAAAGACAACCGAAATTGCAATCTCTCCGAAGTGGAAGCGCAGGGCAGTGGTCGCGTCCATTTCCCGGTCGATGTGGTGGACCCGGTGGAATCGCCAGAGAAATGGCACGCGATGGGTCAGGTAATGCCACCAATACAGGGTGTAATCGAGGGCGAGAATCGCTGCTGTCCCACGAACGGCACCGGGCGCTTTCGAGCGCGCCAGAATTCCCCATCGTCTGCGCTGCGCCGCGCGTGCAAGGCCGAGCGCTACGGGCATTTCGAGCAGCTGCATCACCACACCAGCTGTTGCTGCAACCGTCAAGTTACGCGCGTCCCGGACCAGCTTGCTTTCGTGGAGTGTCCGAAGCGACCGCTTTCTTTCGAGCCATAACAGAAGACCGGTCCATCCGCCGAGGATGACGGCACGAACTGGATTTGAGATCGGATTCGGAATCATCACGCATCGCCTTCGCTCATTCGTTTTCCTTGCCGTCTTCCTCCTGATGGTCACGCGCAACGGCGCGGAACACGGCAGCCGGATGCTTGCCGTGGCTTCCGGGGAGAAACTTCTTCGCTAACACCTCGGCGAGATCGCTGAGGGCGGCGCGCAGCATGGCTCCAGGAAGCCGGTCCTGTTCTCGAATCTGATCGCTCGATGCTCGATCGGAGAGCTCCTGCAAACTCTCGAGAGAGCGAGCCAGCGCGGCCCGTTCCGTATCGGCGTGGAAGTAGTAGATCAGCGGAAAATGGATGAAGTCAACGCGGCTGCGAATCACGCGTTCAGCAAACGTAATCAGCAGGGAATCCCCGGGCCCTGAAAAGATATCGACTCCCGTTTCCCGCTCCGCCCGTACGAGTACAGACGCAAACCTAGCGAGCGACCTCATGCGTCCGAGCGCCGGATAGATGAGAACGATCCAGGTCACGCTCGCTGTCGTCAGCGAGATGCCCACCAGCGATTCGAATGCCGCGAGGATCCGGAGCCAGCCGGTCCGCGGTGACAAATTGCCTGAGGCCAGCGTTGTCAAAGAAGCGAGCGAGAAATACACTGCAGCCCAGAACCGGCCAACTGGATCGTGCGGTTCCAATTCGGCGTGCAGAAATGCTTCGGGATATCTGCCCCAGAAAATCAGTGCAAAGCCGAGAGTGATCAAGATCGCCCAAGAGGCGATGACTAAGACCACCGTGAGTGGACCAACCACTGACATCAATGGCTTGACGCGGCGTGCAATCTCGAAAAACTTCCGGCCCATGAATGAACTGAGGGCTCCCGCTCCCGATGGCTGAAAGAGGTCGCGGAAAGTTTCGCGGAGTGTCCAGGCAATGATCACGAAACCCGTCAGTGTGGTCCAGAACGTTGCCACGTCTGAGGAGATCCGCCAGACCGCCCAACGTTTCCTTTTGAAGCGAAAAGGAAACCTCGCCAATGAACGTAGGTCTATATAGCGGAGTTTTGGTGAGAACGCAAATCAGGCGGTCGTTGGTGCAGCAAGCGCTTTGCTTGGTGCTGCTCGGTTCTCCGGCGGCTGCACAGATACAGAATCAACCGGACGACGGGCAGTGGGTGATGGCGCCCAAGAACTACGCCAGCACCCGGTTCAGCACGCTCGATCAGATCAACTTGAGCAATGCGAAAAACCTGAAACTTGCCTGGACCTTTTCCACGGGGATGATACGGGGACATGAGGCGGCTCCGCTCATCGTGAACAACACGATGTATATCGTGACTCCGTATCCTAACGTTCTTTACGCGCTGGATCTGACAAAACCCGGTGCGCCGATGAAGTGGTCGTACCAGCCGAACCCGGCACCGGCATCACAAGGCGTGGCGTGCTGTGATGTGGTGAACCGGGGCGGCGCTTATTACAACGGAAAGATTATCTACAACACGCTCGACGTTCAGACAGTTGCTGTCGATGCCACAACCGGCAAAGAGGTCTGGCGAACCAAGCTGGGCGACATCAATCCGGGCGAAACCATCACGATGGCGCCGATTGTTGCGAAGGGCGTTGTGCTGGTCGGCAATAGTGGCGGCGAATTCGGGGTGCGTGGCTGGCTCGCTGGGCTCGATGCGGATACCGGAAAGATCAAGTGGCGTGCGTACGGCGCCGGACCCGATAAGGATGTACTGATCGGGCCCAATTTCAAGCCGTTCTACGATATGGATCGCGGCACAGACTTAGGAATGAAGACGTGGCCCGGCGACGCCTGGAAAATCGGCGGGGCCACGGCATGGAGCTGGATTTCCTATGACCCGGATCTGGATCTCTTTTATTACGGAACATCAAATCCAGGGCCGTGGAATCCGGAACAACGTCCGGGAGATAACAAGTGGGCCTCGACTTTGTTCGCGCGGAGGCCGGAAACGGGCGAGGCGATCTGGGCTTACCAAATCAATCCGCACGATTTGCACGATTACGACGGCGTTAATGAGAACATCCTGTTGGATCTCAACATCGGGGGCCGCACGCGAAAGGTGCTGGCGCATCCGGATCGCAACGGATACATGTACTTGATGGATCGCGCCACAGGTGAGGTTTTGTCGGCCCAAACCTTTGGATATGTGAATACCAGCGAAGGCGTGGATCTGAAAACGGGCAAGCTGAAGTTGAACCCCACCAAGCAAACTGGGTTTCACACGGTTCGCGACGCCTGCCCCGCTCCTCCTGGTGTAAAGGATTGGACGCCGTCGGCGTATTCGCCAAGGACGGGGCTGATTTACATTCCACACAATAATCTCTGCTATGAAAACCAGGGCGTAAAGGCGAACTACATTTCCGGCACTCCGTTTGTTGGGATGAACGTACGGATGTACGCGGGCCCGGGCGGAAACCGGGGAATTTTCTCCGCATGGGATCCGGTGCAGGCCAAAACGGTGTGGAGCGTGAACGAGATGTTTCCGGTGTGGAGCGGAGCATTGGCCACTGCAGGCGACGTAGTCTTCTACGGAACCATGGACGGCTGGTTCAAGGGTCTGGATGCGCATGATGGGCACCTGCTGTGGCAGTTTAAGGTGGGCTCGGGCGTAATCGGGCAGCCGGTCAGCTACAAGGGGCCCGACGGCAAACAGTACGTGGCGGTACTGGCGGGGGTCGGCGGCTGGTCGGGCGCGGCGGTGTCGGGTGGCTTGAATGGAGTGGATGGTACAGGCGCTCTAGGATTTCTGAACGCCATGTCGGACCTGGGCAAATACACCACCAAAGGCGGAATGCTGTATGTATTCGCGATGCCTTAGGGGGTTGCTGGTTTGCCTGTTGCCTGGTGCTCATGCCGGGCCAATCCGCTTTGCGCGTTTGCGCGGACCCCAACAACATGCCGTTCTCGAACCAAGCCGGGCAAGGCTTCGAAAATAAACTGGCAGAACTGGTGGCCGGAAAGCTGAACGCGAAGCTCGAGTATACGTGGTGGCTGCAACGCAAATCGTTTGTGAAGCACACGCTCGATGAGAACGCTTGCGATGTCGTGATGGGAGTTCCCAACACGCTTGGTGATGTGCTCGCGACGAAGCCATACTATCGGTCCACTTACGTCTTTGTCACGCGGCACGACCGGAATCTGAATATTTCGTCGCTGGCGGATCCGCGGCTGTCGGATATGCGGATTGGCATCCATGTGGTGGGTGATGATTACGCTCCGCCTTCCTATGCGCTTGCCCGGCGCGGCATCACGACAAACGTTGTCGGGTTTAGCCTTTTCGGCGAGTATGGCGAAGTAAATCCGCCGCGCAAGCTGATCGATGCAGTCGATGAAGGCCGGGTGGATATCGCGATCGTTTGGGGCCCCTTCGCCGGATATTTTGCGAAGAGCGAAAGGGCGCAGCTGGATATCGTACCCGTGAGTCCACCAATGTTCCTGGGCGTACCTTTCACTTACGAAATTTCGGCGGGTGTGCGCAAAGGCAACGAAAAGCTGAAGGCCGAACTGGACCAGGTTTTCACATCCGAAGCGAAGGCGATTGAGGAGATTCTTTCTCAATATGGCGTGCCTCAGGTGCAGTGAGGGAGCGAGATAACGTGCGATTGGCCACATGTATCGTCAGTGCTGCGCTATTAATGCTGGCCGCGTGTCAACGTGAGAAACGCGACATCCGTCCTTCGCCTTCGGATCTGGCAATCTATGGGGACGCTGCGAAGGAGAGCGATCTGCGGCCCGGCGGACCTATCAAACCGCAACCGGTTGTGCGCAATCCGTATAACGGCAGCGGGTATGACATTTCTGAGGGCCAACGGCTGTTTGACTGGTACAACTGCTCGGGCTGCCACGCGCATGGCGGGGGTGGAATCGGACCGCCGCTGATTAAAACGAACTGGATCTATGGCGGGGAACCCGCTAATATCTTCGACACGATCGTGAAGGGCCGACCAAATGGAATGCCCGCGTGGGGCGGGCGCATTCCGGAATACCAAATCTGGCAGATTGTGGCGTTTGTGCGCTCGATGAACGGGGAGCAGCCGAGGTCGGCGACTCCGGCGCGTCCCGACACGATCGAGACGAATTCGCAGAATATTGTGAATCGCGTGAACGGTAAGACAAAATGATCCGGGCCGGACGGAGCGGGCGGGGCGCTGCGTGGCTAAACGTCGTGTGTGCCGTCATTCTGTCGAGCTGCGCGGGTCATCAGCAATCGGTGGTGGATCCGGGTGGACCGCAAGCCGGGAAGATCGACACGCTCTGGTGGTCTTTCTTTTGGCTGCTAGGAAGCATCTTCCTTGCCGTGATGATTGTCCTGCTGATCACGCTGACGCGGCGTCATCGAGGGTTTGAACAGGAGCCGCTGGAGGAGCGGCACAAGCCTTCGGAGGAAACAGATGCGCGCGTCCGGCGGGTGGTAACGGGCGCTAGCGTTGCCACAGTCGTGATCTTGTTCGTACTCATCGTGGCGAGTGTAGGTACGGGTAAAGCGATTTCCGAGCTCGGCAACAAGAACAACGGACTCACAGTAGAGGTAACGGGCAATCAATGGTGGTGGCAGATTCGCTACGTGAATAGCGACCCTTCGCAGACTCTGGTGACAGCGAACGAGATTCACATTCCAGTGGGGCGGCCGGTGCAAATTCGCGGTCTCTCAAACGATGTGATTCATAGTTTTTGGGTGCCGGGTCTGCACGGCAAGCGCGACCTGATTCCCTCCCGAACGACTACGGAATGGATCGAGGCTGACCACCCGGGCGTTTTTCGCGGGCAGTGTGCCGAGTTCTGCGGGCTGCAGCACGCGCATATGGCCATCTGGGTGATCGCAGAGCCGGAAGACAAATTCAAATCATGGTTCAGCGCGCAACTGCAGCCTGCCGCCTCGCCCGCTGACCCGGTGAGGCAGCGGGGCGAACAGGTCTTCATGAATAATGCATGCATCTTCTGCCACCAGATTCGCGGAACGACGGCAGCGGGCCAGAATGCGCCGGACCTGACTCACTTTGGCAGCAGGCGCGGCATTGCGGCCAACACGGTTCCGAATACGAAGGGCAATCTCGCCGGCTGGATTGTCGATCCGCAAAGTACGAAGCCGGGTAATCATATGGCGACCATCGCGGTGAACTCAACCGATCTGCAGCCACTGATCGAATATCTGGAGAGCTTGAAATGATTGCCACCCAGGATATCGTTCCAGAGATTCCCGATCAGGCAAAACAGATAGACCAACTAGAGCGCTCGTGGAGGCATCCGCGCGGCATGTTCGCGTGGTTCAGCTACACAACTCACCAGGCCATTGGCATGCGGTATATCGTGACCGCGTTTATCATGCTGCTGGCGGGCGGAGTGGAAGCGCTACTGATGAGGACGCAGCTTGCGCATGCCAATAACGGATTCCTAAGTCCGGGCCGCTACAACGAGATCTTCACCACTCACGGGACCACGATGATGTTTCTCTTCGCGGTTCCCATGATGGAGGGAATGGCGATCTACCTTGTTCCTCTTATGTGCGGGACCAGGAACGTCGCCTTCCCGCGACTTAACGCGTTCGGATACTGGATCTTCCTGGGCGGCGTGCTGTTCCTTTACTGGGGTGTGTTTACGAACTCTGCGCCGGACATGGGTTGGTTCGCGTATCCGCCTCTTTCCGGACCGCAATTCACGCCGGGAAAGCGCACCGACTACTGGGCGCAGATGATTACCTTTACTGAGGTTTCGGCACTCTGCGTTGCAACCGAGATCATCGCGACTATCTTCAAGATGCGCGCGCCCGGGATGTCGCTGAACCGGATGCCGCTTTATGTCTGGTCGCTGCTGATCCAGTCGTTCATGGTGATTTTCGCTATGCCGTCGATCGTGGTCGCCAGCTCCTATCTGCTTGCGGACCGAACGGTGGCCACGCATTTCGTAAATCCCGCGGAGGGTGGAGATCCACTTCTCTATCAACACGTGTTCTGGTTCTTTGGCCATCCGGAGGTGTACATCATCTTTATCCCGGCGCTGGGCTTCGTGTCGGCCATTATCGTGGCACATGCACGGCGCGAGCTCTTTGGCTACACAGCCATGGTGCTGGCGCAAATCGCAAACGGGTTCATTGCCTTTGGCCTTTGGGTGCACCACATGTTCGCGACTGATCTTCCGCAGATCGGGGAAGCATATTTCACGGCGTCGAGCATGATGATTGCAATCACCAGCGGCGTTCAGATCTTCTGCTGGTTAGCGACGCTATGGACTGGCCGCCCGCGATTGACTACCGCGCTGCACTTCGTCTACGGCTTCATTGCGATCTTTGTCCTCGGCGGGATGAGCGGTGTAGTGCTCGCTTCCGTGCCGCTCGATCTGCAGGCGCACGATACCTTTTTCGTTGTCGCACATTTCCATTACGTCTTGATAGGCGGCGCTGTGTTCCCGCTTTTCGGCGCTTTCTATCACTGGTTCCCAAAGATGACCGGGCGCCTGATGAACGAGCGCCTCGGGAAGTTGAACTTCTGGGTTCTCTTCATTGGGTTCAACCTGACGTTCTTTCCCATGCACATCCTGGGATTGAAAGGCATGCCGAGGCGCGTTTACACGTATTCGCCTGAGATGGGCTGGGACCAATTGAACCTTATTGCGACAGTGGGCGCCTGGGTTATTGCGATCGGGGGCGTGCTCTTCCTTGTGAATGTTCTGTGGAGCCGCCGGGCAGGCGAGATCGCCGGCAACAATCCGTGGGATGCGGATAGCCTCGAGTGGGCGGCTGCTTCTCCGCCGAAAGATTATAACTTCGAATACCTGCCCGTGGTCACTAGCCGTTTTCCGCTCTGGGTGCCGCGATCGGAGCGGGCGTTTGTGACTGGTTTGCGAAGTGACCGCCGTGAGGTTCTGGTTACGACGCTCATGGATGCGGAACCGCATCATCGTTACATTTTGCCGTCCTCGAGCATTTGGCCGTTCATAACGGCTATAGCTGTGTCGATCGGATTCGCTGGTTCCATTTTCAATGCGTGGTACATAACCTGGGGATCTATTCTTTCGGGGCTGGCGCTAATCGGCTGGTTTTGGCCGAGGCGTCCGGTGGAGCTGGAACCATGACCGATGTGCGCACGCTCGACGTATCGCACCTGAAGCCATACGACATCTCAAACCAGTCGCCGCTGTGGTGGGGACAACTGCTGCTCGCTTTCATCGAGGGCACGATGTTTGCAATCCTGATCGCGGCGTATTTCTACACGCGCCTGCGAATGGATGTATGGCCTCCTCCGGGCGATCAGTATCCGCACTTGCTGCTTCCGACGCTGGCGCTGGTTCCTCTTGTCTTGAGCTGTCTGGGCTCTTATTGGGCGAGTGAAGCGGCGAAGAAGAACAACCGCAGAGGAATGATCCTCGGTTTGCTGCTGAATCTGGTTCTGGCCGGCATCGCTCTGGCAATGAGAATCGTTGAGTGGCACTCGCTGAATTTTAATTGGAAGAACGATATTCAAGGGTCGTACGTATGGGCGTTCCTGGGCCTGCATTCGTTCGACTACATCGGCGATTTGGTGTTTACTGCTGTCTTAATTGTCATTCTGCTCACGGGCCGTTATGGACCAAAGCAGCGTCTCGGTGTCCACGTGGATACGATCGTCTGGTATTTCCTGGTTGCGATCTGGATTCCGATTTACTTCGTCATCTACTGGGGCCCTGTGGTGGCTGGGACGCAGCAATGAGCAGAGATCTCGCTTTGTGGACAGGCGTGCTCGGCGGCCCGCTTACCTGGCTGATGAGCTTTGAGGCACGCTTCGCCCTCATTCCCTGGGCGTGCACCTTTCAAAGCAAATTGGCCGTTCTCGGCGTCGCCGTCCTTGCGCTGATTCTGTGCGCTTCGTGTGCATTTCTGTCCTGGCGGGAATGGAAGCTGCTGGGTGCTGAAGGTCCGAGCCCTGAGGGTGGACCGCACCCCCGCAGCGTGTTCATGGCAATTGGTGGAATTGTGCTGAGCGCCGGATGCTTCATGATCGTGGTGGCGCAGACGATCCCGGAACTGGTGCTCGGAGCGTGTGAATGAGCGTCCGCCGGGCGATCACGATTCTGTGCGTGTTTCCCGCGGTCGTTCTTGCGCACGCAGGTCAGGCGTTGCAGCCGGATGACCTTCTGTCCGCCTGGGAGTTTGATCCGGGTATTGTGATTCCGCTGATCGTCGCCGGCGTTCTCTACACTGCCGGCTCGCGGAAGCATGTCGGGCTCACGCGGACTCCAGCGCCTCTGCTTCTGGGCCGGTTTGGTGAGCCTTGTGGTCGCACTCGTTTCGCCCTTGCACCCGCTTGGCGAAGTGCTTTTTTCGGCGCACATGGTGCAGCACGAGATCCTGATGATCATCGCCGCACCGCTTTTGGTGGTATCACGCCCGCTTGTGACCTTTTTGTGGGCCTTGCCATTGAGCTGGCGCAAGGCTTTAGGCGGGTGGTCGAAAACAAGAGCTGTTCGATCGTCCTGGATTTTTTTGACTGCGCCTCTGACGGCCTGGTGGATTCACGCACTTGCCATTTGGCTGTGGCACGCACCGGTGCTGTTCCAAGCGACGCTGCGAAGCGACTTGATTCACTCGGCGCAGCACATCAGCTTCTTTGCCTCTGCGCTCTTGTTCTGGTGGGCTTTGTTGTATGCGCATGGACGGCGCGCTTACGGCGGAGGGGTGTTGTATGTTTTCACAACAGCCGTGCATACCGGCATCCTGGGCGCTCTGCTTACCTTTGCGCCGCATCTGTGGTACCCGGCTTACCGCACGACGACGCAGGCTTGGGGGCTCTCGCCGCTCGAAGACCAGCAGATCGGCGGGCTGATCATGTGGGTTCCCGCGAGCCTCGTTTACCTGGTTGCGGGACTCGCGCTGTTCGCGGCCTGGATGAAGGAAAGCGATGCAATGTTAGAGAGGGCGTCGCGTGCGAAGTAGAGTTCTTCTAGGGGCGGCAGCCGGTCTACTCTGTTTGCTGCTGACCGGATGCAACGGGAAGAGTCAGGCGGAGCAGATTGCGCAAGCGACGACAGGTGGAAGCGCCGCGCGCGGGACTGCAGCCATTGCGCGCTACGGTTGCGGATCGTGCCACATCATTCCCGGTGTTTCAGGAGCTTCCGGGCTCGCTGGTCCGCCGCTCTCCGGAATCGGTAACCGCATTTATGTCGCGGGCGTACTTCAGAACACACCGGACAACATGATTCGCTGGATAGAAAATCCGCCGGCTGTCGACGAGCATACGGTAATGCCGAATCTCGGAGTGACTCATCAGGACGCAATCGACATCGCTGGGTATCTGTACACGTTGAAGTAGAGATCTGGATAAGGAGAACAGAGTGATTACGCTTGCAGACGCACGTAGAATTATCGCTGCCGCCGAACAGAAGGCGCAGGAGATAGGCCAGCCTATGAATATCGCGGTGGTGGATGAGGGCGGGAATCTAGTGGCTCACGTACGTATGGACAAAGCCTGGATGGGCAGTGTGGATATTTCCATCAAGAAGGCGTGGACTGCGCGCGCTTTTGATATTTCGACTAAGGAATTAGCAGAACTGAGCCAGTCGGGGGATCAGTTTTTCGGGATTCACGCTTCGAACAACGGTCGCGTGATGATCTTCGCCGGCGGTATTCCACTGAAAAGGGGCGATCAGGTGATGGGTGCTGTCGGCGTCAGCGGCGGGCTTGGGAAACAGGATCAAGCTGTTGCTGAAGCGGGAGCGGCGGCGTTCTAGGTTTGCCTTTCTCAAGGGGCAAAGGATGTTGTTACGTAGCCCGAAACGCCCTCCCTCGTAACTGCGTTCAGCACGAGTTCGACGGAAGGTCCCGATCCTTTGCTTGAGGCTACTTGTAGTGGCCTATCCAGGGCGACATGACTCCTGTCAAATCTCCGGCCGTTCACCATAACACTTAAGTCCGCGTTAGAACGGCGGAGATTGATGCGTAGCAGACGGACCTTAATCGGTCCAACTGTCTGGAAAGACTTCGATCGGCGTAGCCGGAATAAGACACGCTGCGGAGCGGTCGGCTGAGGCAGAACGGCGGTACTGTCAGCCGGCTTAGCAGGCAAAGGAGGAGCAGTCACCGAAATGGCTGGCCGAGCACTCGCGTTCGCCGCAGTTGTTTTCAGGGGATTGCTGATCGCCAGGAACCGGGAGTTGTCGCGCTGACAAAGAATGAAAAATACTGAACTCGCACAAAGGATGGCGACGGCCACGGCCAGGTATGCCAGTGATCTCACTTGCAAGCGGGGGCGGGAAGTCTGCTGCCGGAGATCAAAAATCGTACTTCGTGCGACGCCCATAGTTGGGACGGCCCCCCTCTATCGTGTGTATCACATCCATCTGGGAATACCACTATAACGAAGGTTAATGCCGATGTGTAGTGCTTCCAAAGAACTGTGATAGGTTCGTTGGCGATGACCTTGGCACACGATTTCTCGCGACGTACGTTTCTTTCCTTGATTGCCGCGGCTCCGCTTGCGACGGCGGCGACGAATGGCGAAAAGATTCCGGTCGGCTTGGAGATGTACACAGTCCGTGACGAGATAAAAAAAGATTTGATGGGAACCGTCCAGAGCGTGGCCAAAATGGGCTACGACTGCGTCGAGTTTTTCGCACCCTACTACGAGTGGAGCGTTGATCAGACGAAGCAGGTTCGTAGTCTGATGGACAATCTTAAGATTCGCTGTTATTCAACGCACAACAGCCACGAGGTATTTACAGGTGATGGCTTGAGCAAGGCCATTGAGCTGAATAAGATCCTCGGGGCGAAGTACATCGTGATGGCAAGTCCGGGCCAAGCCAAGACTCTGGACGATTGGAAGCATGTGGCTGAGTTACTGAACAACGGCAACAAGAAAATGCATGGGAACGGTCTGAGGGCTGGTTACCACAACCACGTAAACGAGTGGAAGGACCTGGACGGGAAAAGGCCAATGGACGTGCTCGCCGACAACACCGACGAAAGCGTGATGCTGCAACTGGACGTGGGACATTGCGTAGCGGGCGGCGGCGATCCGGTGAACTGGATCGACAGTCATCCGGGACGGACGCGGTCGATGCATCTGAAAGACTGGTCGCCCGAAAAGAAGTTTGACGCGGTCATCGGGCAGGGCGTGGTGCCATGGAAACAGGTTTTTGCCGCAGCAGAATCGAAGGGCAAAGTCGAGTATTACCTGATTGAGCAGGAAGGGACACAAATGCCCGAACTGGAAGCGGCGGACCGCAGTCTGGTTGCCTACCGGGACTTGAGGAGTAAAGATCGCGGCTAGCAACAGGCCTCCCGTGTCCAATGCCGAATGGGATGTCGTCGTGGTCGGTGCGGGTGCGGCAGGCCTCACTGCTTACCGCGAGTTGAGTCGCGCCGGATTTCGCGTACTCTGCCTGGAAGCTCGGGAACGTATCGGCGGCCGCCTGTTGACGGTGCACGATCCTCTGTCGCCGGTGCCTATCGAGTTAGGGGCTGAGTTCGTTCACGGGCGTCCCGCGGAGATATGGGAAGTTGCGCGACAGGCCGGGCTGAGGATTTACGACTGTGCTGAGAAGGCCTTGCGGATTCGGGGTGGAAAGCCAGATGGCGGCTTGCCTTCCTGGGAGCTCGTGGACGAAGTTCTTGATGAGATGCAGCGCACAGCTTCCTCGGGTCCGGACATAAGCTTCGGGGCCTTTCTTGAACAGTCGAGATGTCCGGAGGAACCGAAGCGTCTCGCGACGTCTTACGTTGAGGGATTCAATGCTGCCCGCAAGGATATTGTGAGCATTCAGTCGCTAGCTGAGGACGCTCGCGCGGCCGATGCGATCGGAGGCGACCAATCGTACCGCATCCTCGACGGGTACCATGCGGTCGTTCTATACATTCTGCGAAGCGCCATCTCTTCCGGCAGCAGGATCGAACTCAACACGATTGTGAAGCAGGTCGAGTGGACGCAGGATGGCGCTACCGTACACGTGAGGCGTGCACTAACAGGAGATGACAATTCTGTCTGCGTGCGCCGCGTGATCGTCACTGTTCCGCTTGGCGTGTTGCAGGCGGGCGGCATCAGCTTCAAGCCGGAAGTGCCCGAAACCCTCGAGGCGGCCTGCCGTCTCAAATTCGGGCAGGTGATACGCGTGGTCTTTCGGTTTCGTGAGGCGTTCTGGGACGAGAAAGAAGATTTTGCGAGCGCCGGCTTTCTGTTATCGGATGAAAAGCACTTTCCTACGTGGTGGACGCCGCTTCCTGTACATGCGCCTGTGATTACCGGATGGAGTGCCGGACCGCGGGCGGACGAGATCCTCGAGGCGCCACGCCAAACTGTTGTGACCCTCGCCGTGGCTGATCTTGCTCGACTGACCGGGTTTCCTCATTCGCGTGTCGCGTCGCTTCTCGAAGCTGTGCACTACCATCCCTGGCACGAGGACCCGTTTGCTCGCGGCGCGTACAGCTACGTACCTGCAGGAGCTCTCTCTGCGCGCCGCATGCTTTCACAACCGGTTGCGGACACGTTGTATTTCGCTGGGGAAGCCACCGAACTGAACGGACACAGCGCAACCGTGCATGGTGCGATTGCTAGCGGTAGACGTGCGGCTGAACAGATTATTGCGGCGTGAAATCCCGGATAGCGGCCACCGTCTGCGCGTCCAGCCCCTGCAGCACAGTAACCAGAACGTCTACCAGTCCATCGAAATCGTGGCGATTGATGACGCCATTATGAGCGTGCGTATAGCGCGTCGGAACGATTAGATTGACGGTGGGGACCCCTCCGTTGCTCTTCTGGATCTCCGCCGAGTCGTCGCCATAGCCGCTTACAAGATCCAGCTGCATCGGGATGTTACGCGCAGCAGCCGTTTTGCGCACGAAAGCCGTCAGTTTGCGATTCGGTAGCTCAGACGTATCGTATAAGAACAGACCGGGGCCCGCACCTAGTTTCACTTGAGATTCTTCCGGGCGGCCCGGAAACACATCGCCTGTAACTCCTGCTTCGATAGAAATTCCGATATCGGCCTTGATGACTTCTGCAGCCGTATGAGCGCCGCGCAATCCGATTTCTTCCTGTGTGGTTACCGCGTAGAAGAGATGGTTGGGATGCGCAGCGGAACTCAAATGCCGCATCGCCTCGATTACGGCAGCGCAGCCGATACGATCGTCCCACGCTTTCCCGAGATAGTTGTCCGTTCCATTCAGGATCCGGAAAGGCGAATCGGGAACTACGGGATCACCGGGCTCAACGCCAAGTTGACGAACCTCTGCAACCGATTTGGCGCCAACGTCCAGAAGCAGGCTGTCCCTGGGGAACACGCGCGCACGCTCTTCAGCGGAGGCGACATGCACGTCGCGAATACCCGTGATTGCGTAAACCGGACCTTTGGAGCCCATGATGACCCAGCGCTGGTCCACGAGCGCCTGATCAAACCAGCCACCGAGCATCTGCATGGTGAGGAAACCCGAGGGCGTTACGCGCCGGATCATGCCCCCGAGTTCGTCCATGTGGGCATCGATCATGATGCGGGGACCGCTCGAGCCTTGTTCCGCAATGATTGATCCCAATCCGTCGAAACGGAGATTGGAAGAGTACGGCTTCATCTCTTCGATCATCAGTTTCCGAACCGGCTCTTCGAATCCGGGAGGTCCGAATGCATTCGATAAGCGTTCAAGAAGACTGGCTGTCCGATCCTGTGCAAAAGCGATCGAAACAAATGCGGCTGATGCGAGGACAAGCCTAAAGCATGTGGTTGGAATCATAGGAAACTCAGGCCGAAGCTCTTGCCTTCGGCCCACGGCCAGGGACCAGGCGGCGGGCAAATGGCAGTACGCGGCGGGGTTGCGCGTCGGTGATGGGGCGCACGCGCAACGGACGTTCTTGCAGAATCAGGTCGCTAGCCTGCACGAGAGGTTCGGCATGAAACCAGCGCTGAAAGGCTCCGTCATAAAGTACGTTGCATATGGCCGCAAGACTCATGCCCTGATGATGCGCCATCCAGGAGCGCACAAGCTTGTATTTGCGTGGAAGAAAGAGCCTGCCTGCGCTGCCCAGATAATCGGCTGATTCGTAGAAGCCATACCGCGACAGCCATTTCTTTTTCGCAAGCAACTCGAGATTTTCGACCGCAGTTGCGGGATCAACCAACAAGGCAAGACAGGTGGAATAAGGAGAGACGACGAGCGATCCTTCCCGGGCTACATTGAGAGCCAACCCGGGAACTCCGAAGGCTGCGTATTGGTAATTCCCTTCGGCATCTGTCTTGCTATAGCCAGCCTCCGAGATGCCCCAGGGGATTCGGCGACTCGTCGCATACCGCTGCTGTGCGCGGACTGCGGAACTTACCGCACGATCGAGCAGTGTGTTCGGATGCGACTTCATCCAAATAGCCGGCATCAGGTACTCAAACATCGTGCCGGTCCAGGAAACCAGGACCGTTTCCCCCTCGCAAAGGGTGTGCGAGCGGCCAAGACGAAACCAGCACTCCTCCGGCGCCTCACCTCTGGCAACTGCCAGGAAGGTTGCTGTCCGGGATTCGGAAGCGAGAAGGTCGTAGCACGACTTATTTAGCTCGCCTTTGTTCACGTCATATCCAATAGAAAGCAGGTTGCGGCTTTCATCCACGAGCATTTCGTAGTTCATGTCGCGGGCAAGGCGGTCTGCCTGGTTGGCGATGTTCTGAAGTTGGTCCGCGAGAGCGTTCAGCCGAGCTCTGCACTCGGGGAGTTCTCTTCTCAACCGGGAGAGCAGGGGAGATGTATCGTTCACTGGCAGCTTCGATTCGAGATCACGATAGAATCCATCTGCCTTCGAGGGCGAAGGGAGTGTCGATGGCGCCTCGAACTTTGTTCGGACGTCGTCGAACTCGGGCAGCAGCCATGGGGCGAAGTTCTTGACATCAGCCCGCAGCGCTTCGACCCGTGGCTTTAACTCAGCCGAGAGATTGGTCTCCAGCCGTAGAATATCGGGTAACCAAAATGATGGCTCACGCTGAGAGTTTGGGCTGCCAAAGACTGAGCGTCCTTTCCATTTTTCCTCACCGGCTCGCTCGAAATCGCGAAGGCCATCGAGCGCATTGGGACGGATGACCGGTTCCCGCATCAATTCCAGACAACCCTGCTTCAAGCTCCATAGCGAGGCGATCAGGTTCCCGCTGTCGACACTTGAGATAAACTTCGGTTCCAGCGGAGCCATGCTGATGTTGTCGTACCAATTGAGAACATGCCCGTGCGACCGAGGCAGCTTCAATACCGACTGCAGCGTACGATCGGTCTGATCGGCAAATTCCGACAGAGTCAGGTAACCGAATTCGACCGCGGCTTGCCGGGCGTTGAATAACAAGCCGAGGTTCGTCGGTGAGAGCCGTTCCGCAACACGGTACGGTTCCTGTTGGACGTTGTCAGGAATCAGCCAATTGTTACCTTCGTTGCTAAATTCCGAAAAGTAGCGCCAAGTGCGAACAGCGATGTCCCGTAAGAATTGATGCTCTTTCTTACTAAGCTCGAAATCCTCCGGATGAGGTGAGCGATTGAGCCATATCGAGATTAGTTTAGAACAGCCCCAGGCCAGGATGAATGGAAGAGCGTAAGGAATCGCATCCGGTTTCCGAAGGAACAGATAGATGCCGAGAATAGCAGCAGGCAAAGGCATCCAATCCAGATATGCATCCACTGGCGTACGTTTCCTGATCCCAAGTTCGGCTTCGGTTGCCGTTTCCCACTCGAGCAGTCGAGTATGAGTGATGGTGCTCCGAATTACGGTGCGAAAGATAGCATCGAGAGCAACCAACGATTGATGAGCCAGGAAAGCAATATTGAGGAAAATACTGATGTGTGAAGTCAGAAAGTCGAGGAAAGCTTCTCGAGCGATCATTGGACGCTGTGCAATTGCTGCTCGCAGTAGGGTGAAGACGAGCCGGAAGTAAATCGGCAAGAATAGAAGACCCAGTGTTGTAAGCGTCCAGAAACGAGGGCCGCCCGGAAGCCAGAACCAGCCCGCCATTAGTAACAGAAAAGTCGCAGGCTCCACTAAGCTGCGGCGCAGGTTATCGACAATCTTCCATTTGGAAACCAGTGAAATTGGATTCGCTACAAGCCTGCGTGACTCATCCAGGACTTTGCCCGACACCCAGCGTGCGATTTGCCAATCGCCGCGCAACCAGCGGTGTTTGCGACGATTATAGGCGCTGTAATGCGAGGGATAGTCGTCGATCACCTCTATATCGGAAACGAGTCCGGCACGTGCGTAAGCGCCTTCGATCAAGTCATGACTCAGGAGCGCATTGCGGGGGAATCTTCGCTCGAGTACCTGCCGAAGAGCGTCCACGTCGTAGATGCCTTTGCCCGTGAAGATTCCTTCGCCATACAGGTCCTGATAGACATCCGAAACAGCACGGGAGTAAATGTCGAACCCGGTCTGCCCAGAATAAATGGAGGCGAGACGAGAGCGTGTAGCCGAATGGACGCTAATTCCAACTCGCGGCTGCAGGATGCCATAACCTTGTGTAACGATGTTTAGCTCCGGATCAACGAGAGCGCAGTTTAAGGGATGTGCTATGCATCCAATCAGGCGCTGCGCCGATCCGCGGGGAAGTTGCGTGTCCGAATCAAGAGTAAGAACGTAGCGAATGCGCGGGAGCCGCGCCATATCTCCGGCCTTAATCGGAAACGGGTCGTAGGTATTCCGCAAAAGTTGATTCAGGTCAAGCAGCTTGCCGCGTTTGCGCTCCCAACCCATCCACGTCCCTTCGCGGGGATTGTAAACACGGTGCCGATGAAAAAGGTAGAATCCGCCGTTCCCCTCGCCTGCGTACTTCAAATTCAAGTCCTCGATCAGGCGAACCGTGAGATCGATGCGTTGGTCCTCGTCGCCCGCCGGCTCCGAGGTGTCGGGGAGATCTGTCAGCAATGCGTAGAAGATGTTGGGGTCGCGATTCACCAGATAACGGACTTCGAGATCATCCACCAAATTGCGAATCTGCTTCTCGTTGATGAGGAGGGTTGGGATCGCAACAATGGTTGCGCAGGAAGCAGGTACGGCATCTGAGAAATCCAGTTTAGGTAGAGGTTTGGGCGTCAGAACGGCTGTCACGAAATAGTTCATCAGCTCGACAGCGGCTTGGGTCGCGGGGATCACAAGCAACAGCCCGCCAATGACAAGCCCGAATCCGTTATGATTCCGGACCAGGCTCATAATTAACGTGACTACCGTGAGCAGCGTAACGATCTCGATACCAATGATGTAGATCTCGTCCGGGAACCGTCGAATCAAATGCTGCATTCCCGAGACGAGTGAGGGGCGGAAACCGATATCAGCGAGCAGATCGCGTGACCCGTGCGCATCAACAAGGTAATAGCCTACGTGGCGCAATCGGCTTGTCAGTGCTTCGGAAGCGGAACGGGGAATGCGGGCGGCCTCTGCTCGTTTGACTGCGCGCTGCGCAAGTTCGACCTCGCTTACGTCCGAATGGCCGGCGATCTTCTCCACAGCCAGGCGGTATCGTTCACGGCTTTCAAAATCCATCGCGGAATACACCCCGGCAGGGTCGAGCAGCAGAATACGGTGTATGACGGATAACTGCTCCAAGTCGTCTTTCCAGTCGAGATCGCCGATGAGCCGAAGCGATGTGACTGCCCGATCTATCTGGAGCGACGGCGCATCCAGACCCTTGGCGTGGAATAGCTCGAGAGCCTGTAGCCCTAACGCCGTGACCGAGTCCAGCAAGACAAGCTTCAAGGCGGGAAGCATGGTTCCGAGCTCGGCCAGCCGTAGCGGTTCGATCTCTTGAACCGCTTCGATGAAAAACGAGAATATGGGCGGCGTAAGTCGATTGCCGGTCACTCGCAGGAGCGCACGGGCAAACACGATCGGTCTCGGTATCGCTTCGTCGCTAGCGGTTCGAACGTGCGGTAGCTTAGAGAGCGACTTTGTCGCGTCGTCGAGATCGCCGATTCCCGTCCTGATCAACCGGACGTTGTCGTAAAGAACCTTCAGATCCTCGGAAGGTTCAGCCGTGGGCAGGTTGTAAAGCGCACGTTCCAGCCTTCCGAAACGCTTCAGGCTTTTGCGGTAGATCTCTCGTGGCTTTGATGATCGTTTTCTCCCGGGAAGCCAGGCGGCCGACCGAGCTGTGCGGATCGCCTCTTCGCGCAATCCGGCCCGTTCGGCAGCGCTGAGGTCGAGCCGATCGAAACGCGCCGGGTCAGGTTTGAACTCTATGAGGGGTTCAGGCATTCGGCGACCGTTCTACCTATAGCTTGACGCTTGCAGCTCAAACATTTCGGCGTAATGCCCACCGCGCTCCACTAAGCGGTCGTGCGTTCCTTCTTCGGCAATCGCGCCGTCTTCGAGCACGATAATGCGTTCGGCCATTCTGACTGTCGAGAATCGGTGTGAAATGAACAAAGCCATTTTGCCGACCGTCAATTCATTGAAGCGCTCGAACACCTCAAACTCAGCCCGGGCATCGAGTGCCGCGGTTGGCTCATCAAGAATCAGAACCTGAGCCTCGCGCAGGTAGGCCCGCGCAAGAGCTAGCTTCTGCCATTCGCCGCCGGAAAGGTCGACACCGCCTTCAAAGCGACGGCCCAGCATCTGCGCGTAGCCTCGCGATAAGCGGCGGATCACTCCGTCAGCCAGGCTCTTCCCGGCTGCCTCGCGGATTCGGGTCGCATCGGACATGAACTCCACGCGCCCCACGCCGATGTTATCGTTGGCTGTCATTTCATAACGCATAAAGTCCTGGAAAATGACGCCGATTTCCTGGCACAGGTCCTCAATATCGTAATCGCGAAGATCCACACCATCCAGCAAGACTTGTCCAGCGGTCGGGTCATAGAGTCGCGCCATTAACTTAACTATGGTTGTCTTTCCTTGCCCGTTTTGTCCAATCAAAGCGATTCGTTCCCCGGGTTCCAGCCGGAAATTCAACCCGTTCAGGACGCGCCGTTCGGTGTCTGGGTAAACAAACGACACATTGCGAAACTCGAAGCCTTGAGTAATCGGCCGCGGAGCAGGAAGCGCGTTTGGCCGTGACACGATGCTCGGCTTCATCTGCAGAAACTGCAGCAGGTCGGTTAAAAAGAGTGCCTGGTCGGCGATGCTCGACAGCGTCGAGAAGATCTGCGAGATGTTGCTTTGTGCATTCATCAGCGTGGTCGTCAAGAAGACCAGGTTTCCGATGGTCAGCTTCCCCGTGACCGTGTTGTAGATGACCCAGACGTAGGCGCCGTAGTAGCCGGCGGTGCTAAGAAACGAGAGCAGGGATGCGGCGAACAGACGTCTTCGCGAAAGGGAAAGGTTTTGATCGAGAATCTCGTCGGAGAGGTGGGTAAACCGTTCGGTCAGGAATGCATTCAAGCCGAACAGTTTCAATTCCTTTGCTGCCTCTTTGCTACCGCCCACCTGTCGCAGATAATCGAGCTCACGTTTTACGGGTGTCTGCCGGAAGTTTAAGGCATAGTTCAGAAACGCGAAATGGCTTTCGCCGAGGAACGCGGGAATCAGGCAAGCAACCAACAGAAGAAGCAGCCATGGCGAATACCAAAGAATTGCGGAGGCCAGCGCGGCCGTCGTTACCGCCTGCTGAAATAACCGGCCGATGGATTGAATCATCCCGAGGCGGTCGGTGGCTTGAACGCGAGCGCGTTCCAAACGATCGTAGAAAATGGGATTTTCATACGCCTGCAAATCGAGCGAAGAAGCGTGCTCCATCACCTGAATGCTGACGTGACGCGTATAGCGGTCTGCCAAAACCCGGTCGTAATAGTCAATGATCCGGCCGAAGACATTTCCCGCCATCACCAGGCCAAACTCTATAGCGACCAGCATCCATAGGTGGGAACTGGGCGCGCCTTTTTGGGCCACGATGCCGCGAATGCTGTCGACGATCATGCCAGTAACGGCCGCCGCGCTCACTGGTATCAGGGAAACCAGAACTCGAAAAAAAAGGCCCAGACCGACTACCCAGGGACCGGAATCCCATACGATCTTGAGAACCGGCGGGATGTTCTTAAGGGCCTGTAAACGGTCCCGCCAAGCCGACAATGATGTTTGCTTATTTTCTTCCACGCTGATTCAAGGTAAATAGCAGATCGAAACCGCTCTAGAGCGAGCAGTTGACCGGCGGGTCTGGTGCTGATCTCTTTCTCTGTAGATCAACCGCTCCTCTCATTGTTACGCTCCGCGAGTTTTTAGTACCAACGCGGCATCGAGAGAAAGTCTCGCGACAGAGCAACACGGATCGAGCAGCAATCACCGCTATAACGTCGAAATCGGTCCGTAATAAGAAGAAACTAAGTCTGCCCGTGAGCGTGATCTTCGCAGCCAGGGTAGCTGGGCCAGACCATCCGGCCATTCCAGCCGAGTTCTTTCATGCCCTGTTTCGACGACCAGTACGTATCAGCCATCCACTCCTTGACTACCTGAAACTGGTGATTCAATGGCGAACCGGACTGAGACGCTCGCGTCAAAAGGGCATCCTGCTCTTCGGGTGCAAGTTCCCGGAATTGCTTACTCTGCCGTGTTTGTGCTTCTGCATTGAATGCGGAGAGAGCTTGCAGCAACTCAGTGCGCGTTTTTTCGGGCTCCAGCGTGAGAACCAGATCAATCACCTGGTTGCAGCCAGCTTCTGAACTGCCTGGGATCATTCGCTCTCCCAGACTGACTAACGTCTGGTTCGCGTCGGCCGTCAAGAATCGAGGATGCCAGGGAGCCGATGTTACTGAGGCGTCCGACTGCGACGGATGAACATGCTCCTGCCCGGATCCAAGCGTAGGAATCAGCAGCGGCAAAGCGGCCGATTGCAGGATGCGGGCAATCCAATCGCGACGACTGAGACCATCCCGTCCGGGAATGTGCGACAGATTGAATTGTGTTTCCAAAACAACACCATATCATCGAGATGATGGCACGAAGTACTTACGACGTGATTGTAGTTGGATCTGGCGCTTCGGGAGGGTGGGCAGCGAAGGTTCTTTCTGAAAGCGGGCTGCAGGTGCTGATGATGGATTGCGGACGTCCTCAGAAGGATTCCAATTTTACCGAACACAAACAGCCGTTCGACCTGAAATACCGCGATCTGAAATTCAGGCAGCCGGTTTCCCCCGTCATCGCTCAGACACGACCTGTACAAGGGCAATGCTATGCGTGTACCGAGTACAACTACGAGTGGTTCGCGAACGATCACGACGAGCCATACACAACGGCTCCCAACATGCCGTACAGTTACTTCGGCCGGCTGCGGGTAGTTGGCGGCAGAACGAACGTCTGGGGCCGCCAATCATACCGGCTCAGCGATTTGGACTTCAAGGCGGCCTCTCAGGATGGATTCGGGCAGGATTGGCCGGTCAGCTATAAAGACGTCGCGCCTTACTACGACATCGTGGAGCGGTATGTGGGCATTACCGGGATGAAAGAAGGGAACGACGTTCTCCCCGATGGACAGTTTCTTCCGCCCATGGGTATGTCGTGCATGGAATGGAAAATGCGCGATCTGGTTAAAAGCAAGTTCGGGCGAACGTTCACTCTCGGCCGATCCGCGAATTTGACCAAGCCGATCAACGGACGGCAGGCCTGCCATTACTGCGGCCCATGCGAGCGCGGCTGCATTACGCATTCGTACTTCAACTCCTCTTTCACCACGGTGAAAGAGGCTCTGACCACCGGAAAATGCGACCTCCTGACGAACGCTTCTGCATACAAGGTTCTGATGGATTCAGACAAGAATCGGGCGAAGGGAATACTTTATATCGACCGCTTGACGAAGCAGCCGAAAGAGGTCTACGCGAAGGTGGTGATTCTGGCTGCCTCGGCACTCGAGTCGGCAAGAATTCTGCTGAATTCCTCCACCAGAACTTACACGAACGGACTCGCAAACTCCAGCGGCGCATTGGGTCACTACTATACAGACAGCTTGAAGGGCGGGGGAGCGGAGGGCATGGTCCCGGACCCTATTAGCAAGCTTTCGATTAACGGCCCCAGAAGGCCCGACGGGATCTATATCATTCGTTTCCGCAATCTGCCTGGCCAGAAGAAGATGGCTAACTTCATGCGAGGCTATGGCTACCAGGGCGGTAGTGGGACGGGATTCAATGCAAACGCCCCTGGCTTTGGCGAAGCGTATAAGAAAGCGGCGACACAGCCGACCGAGACCTTCCACTTACTCGGGTACGGTGAGGCGCTGCCCCGATTCGAGAACTATGTTGAACTCGACCCGCAAGTTAAAGACATTTACGGCATTCCCGTGCTGCGCATGCACGTTGCATGGGGAGATAACGAAAGGAATCTGGTAAGGGATGCCGGCGAGCAGGCGGGCGAGATGCTGGAAGCTGCCGGACTGAAGAACATCAAGATTCACACAGAAGTCCACCTGCCCGGAGATGCCAATCATGACGTGGGCACAGCGCGCATGGGAGCGGATCCGAAGCAATCGGTTCTGAACCAATTCCAGCAAACGCATGACATCAAGAATTTATTTGTCATGGATGGAAGCGGCTTCAACTCTCCGGGTTGCCAGAACCCGACGCTAACGATAATGTCGCTTGCGCTTCGCTCCTGTGACTACTTAAAAGACGAGTTAAGAAAGAGCAACATCTAAGTTGGCTGCACACGGGCTTCGCCATTGAAACGATCGTTGTCGTGAACAGGTCCAACTGAGATGAGAAGACGGCGCTTCAATACCATGCTGGGGGTCGTAGGGTTTAGTCTGGCGAAGAGGGAAAGCGCGGGAGAGACTTCGGGCGCCCTTTCACATCCCGAGATGATCGAGCTTTCGCGCAATGGTTGGATGCCGAATAACGAGCAACTACCTGTGCTCCTGTATCGGAATGCCATGCGACGACTGGAGGGCGCCGGCGCTGCTGCTGTCTTCGAGGCGCGGTTTGACCAGAATGGCTGGCCACCGCAGTGGCGCGATGGCGTCTACGACTTTCACCACTATCACTCGACAGCGCACGAAGTGCTCGGTTTTGCCGGCGGGACCGCTACGCTGATGCTGGGCGGAGAGAACGGACACCGGCTGGATGTTCATGCGGGCGACGTCGCGGTTCTGCCAGCCGGTACCGGGCACTGCAAGCTGGAGGCGAGTTCTGATTTCCTGGTTGTCGGCGCGTACCCGCCGGATCAGCATTGGGACATTTGCCGGACGGCTCCGTCCGAAGAGGTGTTGAGGCGAATGAGCCGGCTGCCGTTTCCCAAGTCCGATCCAGTCATGGGGCCCGCAGGGCCGCTGACGAGTCTCTGGAGAGTCGCGTCAGGCTAATCGCGAGCCTGTCTAGTTACGGCAGAGTCGAATCTGGCGCGCCCGGAGAGGCTCGAACTCCCGGCCTATTGATTCGAAGTCAATCGCTCTATCCAACTGAGCTACGGGCGCGCTGCAGTGTTTGGCTTAGCCCATTATAAGGCGGACGCACCCTGCTCAATGCCAAAATCAAGACGAGCGATCCCCTTCAAATGACCAGCCCTACCGAGACCGAAGTGAAAATTCCGCTCACGGCGGATCCCGCCGCCTTCGCAGCGAGCTTGAGCAGGACTGGTTACCTTGTTTCGACGCCGCGTGTGTTCGAATCGAATACGCTTTACGATACGAGTGACAACTCGCTGCGCACTCGCGGTGCGCTCCTGCGCCTGCGCGAGGTGGGCGGTAAAGGCGTGATTACATGGAAGGGCGTCGCCATTCCAGGGCCTTATAAGAGCCGGCCCGAATTGGAGACCTCAGTTGGATCAGTCGATACCATTTCGCAAATTCTCGGCGAGCTCGGTTTCAAAGCAAATTTCCGCTACGAAAAGTTTCGGACCGAATTCCGGCAAACGGGCGAACCCGGCGTCATTACTCTCGATGAAACGCCGATCGGGAACTTTCTCGAACTGGAAGGCCCCGGCGATTGGATCGATGCGGCTGCGGCGACGCTCGGGTTTTCGTCTTCTAACTACGTCCTCGAAAGCTATGGCAAACTCTACCTGCAATACTGCGAACGCCAGGGGCTGCAGCCCGGGCATATGGTGTTCACTTCTGCCTCCCTCTGACGGCGTCCTCTAAAATGATGTAAACATGGCGGAACTTCTCACTGCCGATGCGGCGACCATCGATCGTGCACTGGCTGACCTTAGCCGAGTGCGCGATGAAATCGCCAGGGTGATTGTGGGTCAGACGGAGGTTATCGAAGGCGTCCTGATTTGCTTGATCGCCGGCGGTCACGTTCTGCTGGAGGGCGTTCCTGGGCTTGGCAAAACTACACTTCTACGCACGCTTTCCCGTGTTCTGGATTTGCGTTACTCGCGAATACAGTTCACTCCGGATCTCATGCCTGGCGATATCGTCGGCAGCATGGTGATGGAAGACGATCACGGCCACAAGACGCTGCGTTTTCAACCCGGCCCCATTTTTGCCAACCTTGTGCTCGCGGACGAGATCAACCGAGCGACACCCAAAACGCAATCAGCGCTGCTGGAAGCCATGCAGGAGCGTACCGTCACGAGTGGAACCTCGACCTACTCGCTTGACGTCCCATTTTTAGTGATGGCGACCCAGAATCCGATCGAGATGGAGGGTACCTATCCGCTGCCCGAAGCCCAACTTGATCGCTTTCTGATGAAGATCCTGGTCAATTATCCCTCCCGAACCGACCTGAGCCGAATCGTCGATTTCACAACGAAGCGGGACGAGATAAGTCTCGAGCAGATTCTTGACCGGGACGCGGTGGCCGGCATGAAGGCGGTCAGCAAGCATGTGATTGTGGCTCCGCATGTCCAGGAATACGCGATCGACCTTGTCATGGCTACGCAGGTCG
The DNA here is from genome assembly GCA_963771495.1 of uncultured Acidobacteriaceae bacterium. GTDB lineage: Bacteria > Acidobacteriota > Terriglobia > Bryobacterales > Bryobacteraceae > Bog-105. The sequence goes on from CAVYTR010000001.1 coordinate 862,697, forward strand.
GCGCGCGTGAAGCTGCGCCTATTACAAGCCGCTATGTTCGATATGGGAGTTCGCCCAGGGGCGCCCAGGCGCTCATCGAATGTGGCCGCGTTTTTGCCATGATGCGAGGCCGTCTACATCTCAGCATAGAAGATGTTCTGACCGTTGCACCCGCCGTTCTGCGGCACAGAATCATTTTGAATTTCGACGCCCACGCCGACGGCGAGAATCCCGAAACCGTTTTGCAAAAGATCTTCGAATCCGTTCGCGCGCGATCCTGAAAGCAGCGCCCGGCGCTTTTCTGCCACCATGTCCGAACCGCTCGTCGACCGTCATTTGCTCGAGAAGTTGGAACGGCTGACCCTGCACTGGCAGAAGTCGTTCAATGGTCTTGTGGGCGGGCACAATGTATCCCGCTTTGCAGGCCCTGGGCAGGAGTTTCTCGACCATCGCAGCTTTCACCAGGGCGATGATCTTCGCTCGGTGAACTGGCGCGCTTACATGCGCTTTGAAAAGCTGTTCATGAAAATGTTTCAGATTGAGCCGCGTGTGCCGGTGCGCCTGCTGCTTGATATCAGCACTTCCATGACGGCCGGAGTGGCAAAGGGCGAGCCTTCTAAATTTGACTACGCTCGCCGCCTATCTGCCGCTCTCGTGTATGTTGGACTTGTCAGGCTCGACAGCATCGTAATCCAGCCTTTCTCTGAAAAATTGCATGATCCCTTTCTGGCGAGCGGCGGCCGTCACCGTTTCCAACCTGCCGAGAACTACCTCCGTACTCTCAAGCCAACTGGTCGCACCAACTACTTCGAGGCGGCCCGTATGTATCTCACGACTTATCCTCAACGCGGACTCACCGTCATCGTCTCTGATTTCCTGGATGATGGCGATTGTTTTCATCCCCTGCAGTACATTGCGGATTTTGGCCATGAGTTGCTTCTCATTCAGGTTTGGGGTGGCGAAGATCGAACCCCTTCAGGTGACGGTGAACTCGAGCTTGTAGACGCGGAATCGGGCAGGGAAGTGCGAATCGCAATCGATGAGCGGGCGCGTACTGCTTACACCAAAGCATTTGACGATCACGCCGGCGAATTACGGAAACTTGCGCTCCGGAATGGAGGCCGATACGCCGGGTTACCCGCAAGCCTGCCGGTGGAAGACGCCCTTTTCGGGCCTCTGAACATTATTGAGAGAACGGCCTGAGCAATGTTCTTTCTCAATCTCAATCTCGCTGAGTTTCTCGGACTACTCGGAACATTAGGCGGTGTCATCACCGCCCTTTACCTCCTCGACCGCGGCAAACGGAGAAAGATTGTATCCACCCTTCGCTTTTGGACGCCCGGTTTTACTGCAGCCGAGCAACGTAGCCGGAAGCGCATGCGGGAGCCCTGGTCTCTGATTCTCCAACTTCTTAGCCTGCTCCTTCTCTTGCTTGCGGTCGGGCAGCTCGAATGGGGAACACGGCCGCGCAGGGGACGCGACCATGTTCTGCTGCTCGATGTCTCGTCGTGGTCTGCCGGGCAGTTTGGGGCCGCCACCGCACTCGACAGAGAGAGGCGCCTTGCTTCCCAATACGTCGCGGCAACCCCGCGTCAGGACCGGGTGATGATTGTGCGCGCAGGAGCCTTGATGGCGCCCGTCACCTCATTCACCGGAAACCGCGAGGCGCTTTTGAACGCGATCAATTCTTCTTCATCCGGCTTCTCTGCTCTAAATATGGAGGCTGCCCTGTCCTTCGCGCAACAAGCGCAAAGCTGGTCAGGCGGGCAGACCGGTGAGATCGTCTATGTGGGTCCGGCTCGCGTCGGAGAGGGAACGCAAAAGACAGATGCTTCGGTTCCGAACTTGCGAATCCTGCCCGTATCGGTAGATTCTCAGAACTGCGGCATCCGCAGTGTTGGCGTTCGTCGCAGCGAAGACGATTCGAACGGGTGGCAGGCGACCGTCGCAGTCCGCAATTACGGCTCCGAGCGGCATACCCTTCGGCTAAAAGCCAGCTTTGCGGGCACGGTGTTTGCCCCCCGTGTGCTCGCTCTGGCGCCTGCAACCGAAACTATCGCTGAATACAGCTTCTCCACCTCAGTTCCCGGTCATTTTGTGGTCGAGACAGACGGTCGGGATTCGCTGTCGCAAGACGATCGGGTTATGCTTGCGTTGCCGCGAAACGGTCCTCTCCGGATTGCGGTTTATACCCTGCGTTCCGAAGTTCTCCGCCCGCTACTCGAATCGAATCGCCGGCTCAGCGTCCAGTATTTCTCTCCGGCCAGTTACAGCGCATCTATTCGGGCGGACATCACTGTTCTGGATGGCTTCGCGCCACGTATTCTGCCTCAAGTACCGGCTCTTCTGATTAACGCGCCGGAAAAGGGGTCGCCGGTACCGGTCAAATCTGTTCTGAAGGAAGCCGTCATTAACGGGTGGCATGCCGAAGACATTCTCGGGTCAGGGTTGCATGCACGCGATCTTCAGATCCCGGTAGCAAGAGTTTTTCAGGTCTTCGAGGGCGACGTGCCGGTAGCAACCACGGTGGATGGTCCGGTTATAGTGGCCCGTCCTGCCAATGCCTCACATCAAAAGTTCGCAGTGCTTGGATTTGATCCGCTTGCCGGTTCGCTCCGGTACGAAGTAACGACTCCGCTACTTTTCGCTAACCTCATCCGCTGGTTGGCCCCTGAGTCGTTTCACGTCACGGAATTGACCGCCAATCATGTGGGTGAAGCGAGTGTTTCTCTCGATCGCACCGAGCAGGCCGAGAACCGCATTCGGGTCACAGATGAGGCTGGCTGGTCCATCCCTTTCACCCTTCATCACTCGACCATCCAGCTATTTTCGAGCCGCCCTGGCATCATCCATGTCAACACCGGCAGCCATGAGCGGATTCTTTCGCTTACCTTGCCGGACGTGGGCAGTGAACTCTGGAATCCCGGAAAACAGGCGGCAACTGGACTTCCCGCAATCGCACCCGGTTTGCCAGCTGCCGCGGATCTCTGGAAATGGCTTGCCATTCTCGGTGGCTTCGGACTGCTTGTTGAGTATTACCTCTACGGTCGCCGGCGCGCAATCATCTGGAAGCCGAGTAATCCTGCTGCGAGCAGCCCGCGTGCTCAAAGGGAGTTCGTCACCAAGTGAGCTTCGAAAATCCTATTCTGCTTCCGCTCGCCGTTTTACCGCTGCTCTGGGCCGTGTGGTCGTGGCGAGCCACATCGCGTCGAGCGACGCTGCTCCTTAAAAGCTTCAGCTTCGCCGCCATTTTCGTAGCGCTCGCGCAACCGACCATCAACCTGCCCGAAACAAAGACCGGCGCCGTTGTGTTGGTTGACACCTCCGGCAGCATTACGGACAGTGATCTGCAACGCGCGAGTTCAATTATCTCCGAGCTGGCGCGGCATCGCGGCGGAAACTGGATGAAAGTAGTTCCGTTCGCCGCGGAACCTCGACCTCTCTCGTCGCAGGAACTTTCCGGGCCGCTGCGTCTTGTTTCCGCAACTGGCTCAACTGGAATGCGCACTAACCTCGAGGCTGCACTTACAAGCAGCATGTCTGCTATTCCTAACGGGCACGTCCCGCGCCTTGTTCTTATCAGTGATGGCAACGAGAACGAAGGGAGTGCCGTCCGCGCCATTTCGCAACTGCAACAATTGCACGTTCCTGTGGATACCATTCCGCTGTCCGGCCGGTCCGAAACCGGCCTGCGGCTGCAATGGGTTTCGCTTCCGCGTGCCGCCTATGCGGGAGAGCAAATCCCTATCGATCTCAGTATTGAGTCGCCCAGGGCGAGTCGCGTCAGCATTTCGGTTTCGGCTGAAGGGAAAGAACTCGGAACCAGTGCCGTTGATCTTCAGCCAGGCGCCAATGTGGTCCGTGTCCATGCTCGCATCAATTCCAGTGGCACGACATCTGTCTCGGGGCGAATCTCGGGCGCTGAACTTTCGGGCATAAGCTTTCAGCAAGCCATCGAACTCAAGAAGGCCAAGGTCCTCTATCTCTCGCAGGACCCCGAAGGTGCGGATCTAAATCTGCTCAAGGCTCTCGGGGAAGCCGATTTCGATTTGTCCCGGGACCGTGCGCTTCTGGATGGAGACCTCGCCGGAATGCAACTGATCATTCTGAATAATCTAGATCTCTCCGGATTCAATGCCGGGGAAAAGCAACGGCTGGAATCGTTCGTTAAGAATGGCGGAGGGCTGCTGCTGATTGGCGGCGAGCGCCAGATATACAAAGAAGACAAGCAGATGGATGCGCTTGACCGCGTTTTGCCGGCAAAGCTCGCACCTCCAAGAACTCCCCAAGGCACCTGCGTCGCTCTGATCATCGACAAATCCTCCTCAATGGAAGGTCGCAAGATCGAACTAGCGCGTCTTTCGGCCATAGGAGTTGTGGATCATCTTCGACCGGCGGACTCTATCGGTATTCTCATCTTTGACAACTCGTTTCAATGGGCCGTGCCCGTGCGGCATGCGGAAGATAAGAACATCATCAAGCGCCTGATCTCAGGCATAACGCCCGACGGAGGAACACAAATCGCGCCGGCTCTCGCCGAAGCGTATCGCAAGATCTTGGCTTCGAAAGCCCTTTTCAAACATATTGTGCTGCTTACTGACGGGATTTCTGAAGAGGGCGATAGTCTCGATCTCGCCCGCGAAGCACTCGCTCATCAGGTAACCATCTCCACTGTGGGTTTGGGGCAGGACGTTAACCGTAGCTATCTCGAGAAGGTAGCTGCTACTTCGGGTGGCCGCAGTTACTTTCTCAATGAGCCTTCCGGTCTCGAGCAAATCCTGCTCAAGGACGTAGAAGATTACAGCGGCTCTACGACGATCGAGAAGCCATTGACCCCCATCGTCGAGCACAAGGCGGAGGTGCTTGATGGAGTGGGTATCGAAGAAGCGCCCGCGCTCAAGGGATATACCCGATTCACTGCTAAGCCATCTGCCGACTCGGTTCTCGAGATCGATCCGGCCAAGAAAGATCCGCTTTACGTTCGCTGGCAATACGGGCTGGGGCGGGCCGCTGTGTTCTCCTCTGATGCCAAAAGCCGCTGGGCCGAACAATGGATCAATTGGCCCGGCTTCGACAAGTTCTGGATTAATCTAACCCGCGATCTTCTAACGCACACGGACCGCACCGAAGCAACCGCTCAGTTGAATCGAACAGATGATGAGATCGTTGTCTCCTATCACCTTGACAACGCGATGCCGGAGCCCCGAACGGTTCCGCCCGTCTTCGTTCTTGGCCCCCATAACTTCGAGAAGCCTCTGCAAATACGGCAAACCGCTCCTCACGTGTATACAGGCACTCTACGGGTCGGGAATGTGCGAGGGCTCTTCCGTATCCGGCCGCTTTCGGACTCTGATGCTTTCCCCGAAGTCGGCCTGTATCGGGATGTCGAAGAATTGGCTGATTACGGCTCAAACGACGCACTGCTGGCGCAGATCTCCAACCTGACCGGCGGCCGATTCAACCCCAGTCCTGCTTCGATTTTCGAGCGTGACGGACGTTCGCTCTACACCACATGGCAACTATGGCCAGCACTGCTTGGCCTTGCTATTGCGCTCACCTTATCTGAACTCGTGGTTCGCAAATCGCACGGAATCTTCAGTGGGTTTCGGAGAAGCGGTTAGCTCAATCCCAATCTGACGACGACCTCGAAGTGGTACGTCTGCGGGAAAAGGTCGATCATCGATAACCGCTCGATTCGATAGCTGTCAAGAAGCCTGCGTAGATCGCGCGTCAGGGTCGCAGGGTCACAGCTTACGAGCGTCACTTGAGGCGCGCGCAGCCTGAGCAATTCGTTCGTCGCGTCCTTTCCCAGGCCTGCCCGAGGCGGGTCGGCCACAATCAAGTGAGGAGGCGTCTTTAATCCCCGCAAAAAGTCTTCCGCTGCCGCTTTCACGGGTTCGATGGTTCGGCGCGCGTTCGTTTGCGCATTTGATTCAAGGTCTCGAAAGGCAGGCCCGCCGCGCTCCACAGCTGCTACGGATTCGAATCGTGTGCTCAGCGGTAATGAAAATAGGCCCACTCCCGCGTAAAGGTCTACCGCGCTCTGTCCGGTTGAGGTGCCGAGTACCTCGTCTACCAGGTTGCTGACCAGAAAACGATTTACTTGGAAGAATGAGCCACGGCTGATACGAAATGTGTGGCCCATCGCCGGGTAGTCGAGGGCTCCGCTCGCGAGTCTTTGGATGAAAGTTCCGCACCATTCGAAAAAACGTGCCGCGACGGGGCGAGTACTGTCTGTAACTGTCAGTTGCACCTGCTCCTCGTTAGTGAAAACTTCGAGCGAGCGCAGGAACTCCGGCCATTGCGGCTGCTTGGCCGCATGTTGTAGCGAGGCGATGATTTCGTTCAGGCGAGGCGATGAGATCTCGCAATGGGTAAGCGAGCAGAGATCGTGCGAGCCTGCTTTGTGAAATCCCGCTTTCCGTTCCTGGAAATGCAGTTGAATCCGATTTCGGTAATTCCATTCCGGACCACTTACGACGCCAATGTCCCCCTCATAAGTGATTCCACCCAGCCTTTGCAGTGTCTCGCGGAGGATTTCCTGCTTTGCGCGCAGTTGCAGATCGTAGGATGCGTGCTGGTAGTGACAGCCTCCGCAGTTCGCGAAGTATTCGCAACGGGGAATGACACGTTCTGCGGCGGCTACGAGAATCTCCGGTCCGCTCCCGCGCAAAAGCCCGGTCTTCACCCGCTGCGTGGTGACGGCGGCGCGCTCGCCGGGCAAGACAAAGGGTACCAGGACAACTTGCCCGTCGAGGCGTGCCAGTCCTTCGCCCCCGTAGACCAGCCGCTCGATCTCCACGTCTATGGGCGGCCCCTGTTCCGTTTCCGAGTTACCTCTTTTCGCCATCCCTTACGATAAAAGTTCCTTCTTGCATGAAAGCACGTGTCCTTTCCGGTGTTCAGCCCACCGGCCAACTTCACATCGGCAATTATCTGGGAGCGCTTAAGAATTGGGCGGAAATTCAGTACGACTTCGACAGCATCTTCTGTATCGTTGATCTTCACGCCATTACGGCTTATCAGGATCCGGCTGAGCTTTCGGCCAAGATTCGTGAGACTGCTGCCTTATTTATTGCCGCCGGCATCGATCCGAATCATTCATCCATCGTTGTTCAATCGAGCATCCCCGGCCACTCCGAACTTGCCTGGCTTCTCACGTGCGTCACTCCCCTCGGCTGGCTCTATCGCATGACTCAGTTCAAAGGCAAGTCCGAGAAGCAGGAAACAGTCAACGGTGGTCTGCTGCAGTATCCCGTTTTGATGGCCGCCGACATCCTGATTTATCAGGCTAGTATCGTTCCGGTGGGAGAAGATCAATCCCAACATCTCGAATTGGCGCGCGACATTGCCGGTCGTTTCAACTCGCTTTACGGAGATACGTTCACGATGCCCGCCACCCGGCTGCCCGCTGTTGGAGCGCGGATCATGGGCCTGGATGATCCCACTCAGAAGATGAGCAAGTCCGCCACAGGTTCAGGTCACGCGATTGCGCTTCTCGACGACCCGGCGGTTATCCGCAAGAAGATCGCTCGCGCCACGACCGATTCGCAACCTGCCGTCGACCCGGAGAACATCGGCGCGGGTATAGCAAATCTACTCGCGATGGCTCAGGCGTGTGATCCCTCCATCACGATCCAAATGGTTGCCGGGATGCGCTACGGAGAATTCAAGAAGCTGGTTGCAGACGCCGTCATCGCCCGTCTGGAGCCGATCGGCAGGCGTTATCGCGAAATCACGGCGGACCCGGCGTACATCACCTCCGTGCTCGCGCAAGGGAAGGAGCGTGTGCTCCCTCTGGCCGAAGATACCGTCCAGAAAACGAAACGAGCGATGGGCCTCTTCGTATAGGGCTCCCCATTCCGGGCGTTATCATGGGGTTGCTTGAGCACGCAACTCGCGCCCTTGCGACCCGTTGAGCGCACCCGCAAATTCAGGTCGTGGCTATTCATCATCGTCACGAACCTGCTCTCACTCATCTGCATGGCCTGGGTACTCAACGGTGCCGGGCTTAACCAGATCTGGGGCGAAATCCAGCATATGCACTATCGTTGGGTGCTTGCCGCCGTGCTCTCGGATATTTGCGTTTATCTTCTACACGGCTGGCGATGGAAGCTCCTGCTGACGCCTGTCGAGCCGTTGCGCTTCCTGGATTGCGTAGAAGCCATTTATGTGGGCCTGTTCGCAAACGAGGTTCTGCCGCTCCGCGCGGGCGAGCTCATTCGCTGTTTTCTGCTTTCGAAGACAAGTGAAGTCCCGCTCTCCGTCACTTTCGCCTCAGCTCTGATTGAGCGAATCTTCGACGGGGTGTGGTTAATGGCCTGCTTCTTTTTTTGCCTTCACATGGGGCGGTTACCGGGAGTGCTCTTAAAGGGCGGCTACATTCTTGGCATTATGATCACTGTTCTGGCGGCGATCCTCGCTTATGCGATGTATGCAAAGAAGCAGTCTCTCGATCTGTTCTTCGGAATGGCCTGGCCGCGCTGGTTTAACACGCTCATCGAAGATTTACACCTCATCGGCCACTCGCGATATCTGTATTGGGCTTTTCTCCTCAGCGGCTTGTACATGCTTTGCCAAATGCTGCCGATCTACTTCCTGGTTCAGGCAAACAGTCTGACTGTTCCGTGGACCGCGTCGTTTACGATGCTCGTGCTCCTCCGGCTTAGCAGTGTCGTTCCGCAAGCTCCGGGGAATCTCGGTTCCTTCCAGTGGGTGACTGCCCGCACGCTCATCATGTTTGGTCTTGCAGCTGGACATGCAAAGCGGTTCTCAATTATTCTCTGGGCCGTTGTTACCATTCCCCTGATCGTGATCGGATTTATTGCGCTAGCGCTCGAAGGCATCAACATGACCCATCTCCACCGCGAAGCCACGGCCGCCGCCTCCAGCCGCAAGAAACACGTTTAGCCGGCGTATAGGCTTCCGGATAGAATAAGGCCAAAGGCGCTTTTGACCTTGCTGTACGTGCCGATTCTCTCTCTCCTGCTGGCGTTGAACCTTCAGACCGATCCGCAAACTGCAGGTTTGCAGGCTTTAGATAAGGGTGACTACGCCCGCGCTGAGCAGATCTTCTCCAACCTGGTTTCTCAGGACCCTAAGGACTACGGGGCATTGTTCAATCTGGCCTTGGCTGAAACCGGTCTCAAGAACAATCGGGAGGCGGCCGAGCATTACCGCCAGGTTTTGGCGCTCAAGCCGGGACTGTATGAGGCGGAACTGAATCTCGGAATCGTCGATCTGCGAGATAAACGTGCGGCTGATGCCCTGCCACTGCTGCAAGACGCAGCCAGGCAAAAACCGGACGCCGCTCGCCCGAAGCGCTTTCTCGCCGAAGCTTTCCTCGCGCGAGAGAGTTTCACGGAAGCGGAGCAGCAATTCAAGCAGGCTCTCGCCATCGATCCCAAGATCGCCGGCGCTGAATTAGGTCTTGGTCAAAGCCTCGAGCGCCAAGGCAAACTCGACGAAGCGCTCCCGCATTACCGGCGCGCTTCTGAACTCGACCCGAACCTCCGGTCCTATGAACTCGAGGTGGCTGTCGCGTTCTCAAAGTCCAATCGTCCAGACGACGCCATAGCAATTCTGAAAGAGTTTCCGAAGGATGCCGGCGCGTGCGAGGAATTAGGGCGTTTGTATCTTGCAAGCAATCGTCCGGCCGATGCAGTGACGGCGTTCCAGTCTGCGGCGGCCCTTTCTCCTACGCCGGCAAATCGTCTGGCTCTCGCAACGGCTTATCTCAAGAACAACCAGCCCGATTTGGCCGCTCCGATCCTGCAGGCCGCTCTGGCCGAAAATCCGCAGGATTACGATCTTCGCATGGCTGTCGGGCGCATTCAGCGTGACAAGCACGATTACCCTGCTGCCGCAAACCAGTTCGTACTAGCAGCCAAAATCAAACCTGATTCAGTCGAAGCCTGGAACGAAGCCGCGACGTCGTACGTACTAGCCGAACTGTATCCGCAAGCTCTCGCCGCCCTCGATAAGATACATAGTCTGAATGCTGAAACGGCGGGTGATTTTTACTTCCGGGCGATCGTTCTCGATAAACTGCACCAGATCAAACCGGCCTTGGCCAGCTACCGGCAATTCCTTTCTGCAAGCGCAGGCAAATTCCCGGACCAGGAATTCGTCGCACGGCAGCGTAGCAGGATCTTGGAAAAGGAGGCTAACCGATAAAACATGCCGGTGCCGAGATTCATCCAAGCTGCCTTACTGATTGGACTCACAACCTCCGGAATCTTCGCGCAATCGATTCTCGCCGAACTCAAAGCTGAACGCGATCCGGTCAAACGTTCTGATTTGGCTTTGAACCTTGCGGGCTCTGCGTTCGACAACGCTCGGGATTTTTACGACAAGGGCGAGGTTCAGAAGGGCGATGCGCAACTCGAAGACATGACGAACGCTCTCAATGAGTGCGTTTCCTCGCTCGAGAACGCACACAAGGCCAGATTTTATAAAAAGGCGGAGCAGCGAGTGGCTCTTTTGCAGCGCCGAATGCAAGGGCTGCTAGACGACATTTCACTTCAGCAGCGTGGTTGGGCCGAATACACCAATCGTAAGCTCGATGAGATTCACGACAAGCTTCTCGACGGAGTTATGAGGAAATGATATTACGTGTTCTGGGTTTTTCTTTCTGTGCGCTACTCTGTTTCCAGTCGCTTGGGGCACAAGATCGCGATTTTCTGACTGCAAACGAGGTGGAACAAGTCCGCCAGGCTCAGGATCCGGATGCGCGCCTGCTCCTCTATGTCCACTTTGCTAAACAGCGTATGGATTTGCTCAATCAGTACCTTGCGAAAGACAAGACCGGACGAAGTATCTTCATCCACAACACGCTCGAAGATTACAGGCAGATTATTGAGGCGATCGATTCCGTCTCTGATGATGCTCTGCGTCACAATCGGCCTATGGAGAAAGGGATGCCGGCGGTGGTGAGCGCAGAGAAGGAATTTCTCGACCAGCTAAATAAGATTCAGGACAGCCAGCCCCGGGATTTGGACCGTTACAAGTTTGTGCTGGCAGAAGCTATCGACACCACGCAGGACAGTCACGATCTTTCGGTGGACGACGCGAAAAAGCGTGGGACGGATCTGGCCGCGCAAGACGCAAAAGAGAAGAAAGATCGCGAAGCCCTTATGCCCGCCAAGGAGGCAGCCGAACGCAAAAAGGCAAATGCCGCCAACTCTGGCGAAGGCGACGACAAGAAGAAAGTTCCCTCTCTTTATCGTCCTGGCGAGAAGCCGCCCCGGTAGGCGCGGCGGTTTTAGAGTCGCTTTCGTGTATCTGAAACAGTAGTAACCGAGCGCTAACTCGCTTGCGCCATGGACTGTTGCATTTTCGCCATCTGCAGTTCTGCTCGCCGCGCGATCTCCTCCGGAGACACATCCTCGACGTGAGTAGCTAATCCCCAATTGTGTCCGAATGGGTCGATGATCTTGCCGTAGCGATCGCCCCAGAACTGATCTGTAGGCTCCATAGTCGATTGAGCGCCTGCCTGCAAAGCGCGGCTATAAACCGAGTCAACGTCCTCCAGGTAAAGAAAAAGGCTGACTGGAGATCCGCCTAAGGTCGCGGGTGACGGATTTCCCCAGCCCGGCATCTCGTCCGAGAGCATCAACATTGAGTTGCCGATTCTCAACTCGGCATGCCCGATCTTGCCGTGCGGCCCTTCCATTCTAGAGACCTCAGTGGCGCCGAATGCCTGTTTGTAGAATTCGATTGCCTTAGCGGCATCAGATACCACCAGGTAAGGTGTTACCGAGTTGTAGCCGGGCGGAACCGGCGATACGTTGGGAGCCATTTCCCCTCCTTCAGATCAGGAAGATTATCACAAAATGGGAGCTCTTGGCGAACACTTCACGTACCGGATTCCCTTATCGATGAAGCTTTCATCCCGAGCAGGTTTTCCATAAAGGCCCGTTGCACGGACACATGCGACCAAGCTGGGCAAGACCGCGGATAGATAATCACGAATCGGGATTTTGAGGCGGCAGCTTTCCACACAAGATCGCGGCCACCTTCGGTCCCGCCTGCTGGCTGGCCACATGGATCCAATTCTTCTGCCGATGACCAGCGGGCGCATCGAATTCTCCGCGATATTATTGCTGAGCTCCAGCTCGGGATATTCCAAATAGCGCGTGAGCTTCCTCCAGAGCGTGAGCGTGTAACTAGCGGCCTTGCCTAGCGCGCTCGGATCTCTGGATCTGGATCTCCCGGATCTGGATCCTGTCCCAGGACCCTTGGATCCTCCCGGCCTTGTTGCTGCAGATGTCTACCTGTGCCGGCGCGCTCTTCTTAGAGCAATCACGTACATCGCCGCGGTCAGGAATCCTAACGCGAACGCAAAGGGTATGGAGCGGCCAACTCCAAAGCCGAGATCGTTGCCGAGCCAAATCGTATGTGGATCTGCGCCACGTAGCTGGAGAATGAGCCCCCAGAATGTGAACAATGCAGGTCCGAATAGTGCCCCAGTCGTCAAGATAGCCCAACAACGAGGACCTTCCGCGTCTTTAAACGCAATCACAAAAGGAAGGTATAGCAGCCAGACTGGAAAGGCAAATCGCATTATGATTCGAAAGACGAAAACGGCCGAAGGGAAAGAGAAGTCAAAGGGAAATGAACGAAACGAGATACGCAGGTTACTAAGCAGGCTCAAGATAGCGCTAGCAAAAAGTAATGCGCCGAGTGATAAGCCAATACGCCGCAAAGAATGCATAGAGTTACCCGGCGATTCGGCGCGCCTCCATTGTGAAAACATCATTATAAATAAGCCAACGAACCAGGCGATATATGCATAGCTCAGGGGGAAAACAGTAAACGCCAATGTCGCGAGGCGGACTTGTCTTACCGAAATACGACGTAACCGACCAACGCAACCGAGGATGTCACAAGCTCTCAACTGAGCTTGTGAATCCTCATCAAGTGCTCTTTGACCACCAATGGGCCGTGTTGCGACGCCGCTGTAGATTCGGTACCCGCCGTAAACGGTACGGGGCGGCAGGAATGTTCCGTCTTTGATCGGTGGCTCCGGAGTTGAGCAAATCGCGCATGTTGATGGTGCGCGATTCTAACGGCTGCAGGCTGAAACGTGCGAGCCCGAAGGGGCCGCTGTTTGATGTGAGTTCCACGGTTACCTCGTCCGGGGTCGTCGAGAAGTTCGCGACCGTGAGGATGGGCACACACGCCTTCCGTGAGGTGTCGTGCCGTTTAGCACGGCGCGTCAAATGCTCCGTCACGGAAAAGAGTTAGTCCAAACCATACCGCCGACAAAGTAACCGAAGGCCGCATAGCTCAGAGAGAAGACGGTAAGCGCCCACACGGCCAACCCGCCACTCCTAAGCCTGTAGACGAGGTAAGTGATCAATGCAATCTGCAGGAGCGCGAAAAGGCAGTCAGGAACTGCCGTTGATTTTCCGGAGAGACGCCCATGAAAATAGGCAGCGATGCCTACGTAGCATTCACTTACGACGAATGGAACAAAGAAGAACAATAGTGTCCGTCTTCGCTCGATTATCCCCATCACTACGCCCACAAGGAGGCAGAATACGCCAATCAATGGAATTAGCGCTAAAAGCCCTGCCCGGAAAGGGTTCGCCGCCACCGCCGCGAAATACAGGGGTATCAACACTCAGGTTAGCTACAGTTCGTCCCCGCCATCTCCGATTTCCGCGCCTCGCTCCGCAGTTCTATCTCTGTTCCTGGATCTCCCTAAACCGCCGGATCGGCTCTGGCCAGAATATTAAATTGCCCTTTGTTGGTCAATATAGTGTTCTGACGAGCACTTCAGCCTAGACCCAGGTATCAGTGAAAGCCATTTGGCCAACTAACCAGGCGATATATGCATAGCTCAGTGAGAAAGCAGTAAACGCCAATGTCGCGAGGCGGATTTGCCTGACCCGAAATACGAGGTAACCGACCAACGCCATCTGCACAAAGATAAAGATCCACAAAGGAACCAGCAATAGCTGGCCATGGACCTGTCCTCGAAATGAACCCGCAATGGCGACATAGCACTCACTTACAACGAAGGGAAAAAAGAAGAGGAACAACGCCCGACTTCGCTGGACTATAGCCATGGTTGTTCCCACAATGAGGCCGAGTGTACCCAGGAATGGAATTACCGTTAAGCTGCCTGCCTGCAGCGGGTGTGCAACCGCCGCAAAGAACCAAACGGGCAAAAGGCACATTAACGAAATGCCTGCCAGAAGTGGATGTGCAACGGCCGCGAAGGACGAAACTGGTAAAACGGACCTTAACCAAAGCGCGTTAGACATATGCGAGTTCATCGAAGGTCAGGCCTATCATAACCCTCAGTTCGCGCGCCCCGCTCGATCTTGTGGGCGCCTGCGCTCTCCCGAAAGTTGCACAAACCCTCCAACATGCATATGCAAGTATCCCGGAGCGCTCCTGCCGGAGTTAGCCAGGGTTAATTCCAAAAGCATGAGCGGCGAGTCCCGCGGATCCTGCCGTATCGTCGTACCAACAATCGAAATAGCAACCGGATAAGTAGGCCAAGGCAGAGAGCCTCCGGAAGCTCCTGGATACCTTGAGTTTTGCGCCGGCGGGGTCCGCGACCTTGTTAAATCGAGCACGAGCGTTTGCGCAAGGCTTGTTGCTAGAAGCGGTGCTACAAGGGCGGTTCGCTTCAATATCATCCGTCTTACCTGAGGGAACATGCCGGTCTATGGACAAGTCCCTGCTGCCCCACAATTGGATAGCGCAATCCGCTGAAGACGCCCCCTACAACGACAAAACACCGCCGCCACTTTTTCCCGGTATTCACGCGATGCTTACCATATGCGCCGTTCAAAAGGTAGTTCATGTTTCCGAGAAACGCACCGGCCGGGCTGTAAATTTACGGGCGGGATGCGGGCAACAAATCTCTTTAAATGGCGTGTTGGAAGCCGAATCAATAGCCCGGCGCCAGAGTGTCGCCATAGTTAGAAATAGATACCCATAAACATGTCGTTATCGAACCATACGACCCGCCAGAACATTTTGCCGGTACTCCTGGAAATCGCATCTAAAACTTCATAGAGCTTCACTCCTCGGAGGCTCATGGAAAGTCGGTCATCAGAAGTTCGCCGCGAAGTCGGGCTTTCGAGGTCAAAAACCCGAATCCCGTTGGTGTCCAGCCAATTCTTAACTTCCGGTAAATTCATAATTATCCGTTGCGCCTGGGCAGTTGTCGCGTTATCGATAGTGAAGGCGTCAATGGAAAGATCCAGGGGCGACTTGATCGCTCGTTTCGGCTCAACGAATGCATCCTTGTCTCCCTTTCGCCATGTGTAGCGCGAACATTGGTTAACGATCGATTCTAAGGCGTCCTCCAATCCGTTGGGTCTAACTAACACAGGACGTATTTGACAGGGCCCGTTATCTAAGCTGTCCTCGACGAGCCCAATCGGAGTTTTCAGCTCCTTAGCTGTGTCGGCGAGAGCAGATTGTAGAGGTCCTGCCACTTCGAACCCAGCCCTTCTGGAGGCCTTATCTGCCTCGTTACTTTGTGCATTTGCGAGCAAAGGCCCAAGGGCCATCATCAAGATCAAGAGCGGCACAGGATTTATTGACATTTGTCTTTACCTCAATTGCGGGCACTTATGTACAACTGTCTGGATTGGAAGTTACGTCCGTTACCGTCACGGTCGCCCCGTTCCATGCCACGCAGTTCCTACGTACTGTGGTTGTCTGATTCGTCGACGTGTTTGTAACGGTAATTACCTGCAAGAAGTCTTCGGTGAAATTTGAAGGGATAGGCCCGGTTTGGCTGAAGACCGATTGTTCGTCGATAAACATTCCATTAGTGAGAGGCCGATTGCTGAAGGGTGTTGGATCCAACCAGGTGCCGGATTTGAATGTGAATGTCTCGCTTGCTGTAAAGCTCCCTGTCGTGATCGCATTCGGGGGAGTGTTTGTATCGACCAGGGTGTACGTTATGCAGTCTTGTGTTCCCCATCTTGGATTGTTGGGATTTGTATCCAGAGGATCGCCATTGCAAAACTTCGCGACCTGGTTAACGTAGGTATTCATCTTCGAGGTACTCGTCAGCGCACCCGGCACCTGCACGTTTCCGGGCGAGCTTACCACCTCTCCCGTATTGAGAGGGCACTCGATCGTGTACGTGTAACACCCTGAACTGTAGAGAGGCACATCTTGATCGTTGGCGAGCAAATTAGCGGAACAAGCCGCTACTCCGCTAACGGCCCTGGCATTCACGGTGGCTACCGACGCATCGTCCGAACTCCAGGCAGCAATCGATGTATGGTCGTACTGGTTTCCGTTGTTGTACTGAACGGTGAAAGTCTGCTGCACTGTGGAATCGAAACTTACCGCCCAGGGGTCGGAGACCATCCAGGCGTCAGATGCTCCGGAGCAGGTTTTGCAGTTGGAACCGCAAGTCGCTTTTTGCACGTTGTATGTCCGGCATCGAAGGCCACAAGGATGTGTTCGTTCTCTCCTTGCGGACCGGAGAGGATTGCGCTTCCTTCATGCACGGACGCCGGAACCGTTCGGCCTTGGGCATCAGGTATCTGATTGGAGATGATTTCGGACAGATTGAAGGATCGAGTTGCCTTCGGTTCCAAATGCAGAGGTAAGGCATATTGAGCACCGGTGAAAAACAGCGTGAAGAGAAAGTCTTGGGCCTCATCCGCCGGATTCCAGAGTGTCACCAGGGTGTCGTCTCCGTTGGCTGTGCTCCAGTAGGACAACGACTTTGCCACACTCTCGATTATGGCTTGCGGCGAAACTCCAAAGACGTAGGTGCTCTTCTTGTCCACGCTGCCGCTGGCAGCGAGAAACGCAAACCGCGGGCCCTGAACATCGAGGACGATATCCAGAGTGCCGCTGTAATTTGAAAGTCCGGCGTTCTGGAGCGCGGACGCCATGTCGAGCTTGAAGGAGGTTCGTGGCGGCAATGTCAGGGAGGGAACCTTTGCAGATTTTGGCGCTCCTGCTTGGGTCCAAAACAGCTTTGGCGTAACCGAGATCGGCTCGTCCGAGACATTTCGAAAGGATGAATAGCGAGTAAACACTGTGCCCGCCGGGAACTGCATCATCGGATCCGCGATACCTGTCATGAAGCCAATTTGCGCATAGCGCCGCGATATCCCGGTCTGCGGGTCCGGCACAAGGAATGTGAACGGAATATTAGCTGAGTATCCGACGCTCTGATCCTCCATCCCACCGTTTACGATCACGTCGGACGATTCGCCCGTCCAGGTAATATGAAGCCCTCCGTCCGTCGCTGCTATGCTTTTCAACTCGTCCAACTGCACAAGCTTCGTTCCATGCGGGGAGACGGTAACGGAATGCTCTGCAATCAGATTGGCCGAGCGGCCGGTGACCTGAATAGCAACGGTTCTGGGTTCGTTCGATAAATCTGAAACGGCGACGAAGCCGGTAACGTTTTGCTCCTGTTTCCACCACAACCCTTCGAAACCAGTCGCCCGGCGAGGTGGGTTGCCTGTTTGGTTCGATCCGGAAGGCAACAGTCCGAAGTTGAACTGCTCACTGTGTATGACGTCGAGATTCCGAATTGTCACGCAAAGCGCATCCCACGGCCGGGAATACTGCAGCTCTACGTAACCATAAAGCGATGCCCAAGAGGCGATGCCTAGTTGAGTCAGCGCTTCGTCGATATTTACAACCGCTGTTCCCGCGCGATCGAGTTGAATGGGCGGCAGCGTGTATTTTGCACCATTCGAAAGGTACAGGACGGGAGTTACGCTGAGACGCGATGTAATTACGTCGTTTTTCACGTAAAGCACCGAGCGGTAGTTTGGATCGGTCATCCAGAGTCCGCCGATCATTGAGCGCTGACTCGCGGAACTGTGCCAGGGCTTCGCCTGCAGCAACTTAGGCGCGACCGGCTTTTGGAGCGCGGGTGTTGACGGTTCGTCGCTCTGTGCGCGCACGATGGTGCGCGTGAGAAGTAAGGAAGCAAGTAAAACGTTCGCTGAAAACAGGGCCGCTTGGACTGTGCGATGAACAGGCATGCCAACCCTCTCTTTCCGCTACCCGCGATACCCGGATAGGTAGGAATAAATTATTGGGTTTTAGGCAGATTATCATGCTAATTTCTCATTAACTCGTGTTTATAGCTTGGCTACAAATAACTTGTCGATAGATCTTGATAATTGACACAATTCCAATTACACTGGCTTCTCCGAGAACGGTAGGCCCTGAATTATGCCTAAATGGTGCTATTGGACAACCCCAAGGTGCTGCATGTGGTTGCTTGCCAGTCTATGTTTGCCGAGTTCTGGTCGCTTACTTGCTTCCGCCGCGCCGAGTAATTTAGTTCTGCAGTGGACGGATGCCGTACTGCAGGGGATTCGCGACTCAAATCTGGGGCTCCGGTCGGAGCAAGGGCACTGGCCACGGTAGAAACCTGCATGTACGATAGCTGGTCTGCGTTCGATACCAGGGCGGTTGGGACAGAGTTAGATGACGCGCTCCGCCGTCCGTTGAGCGAGAGGACCGACGATTACAAAGGAAAGGCCATAAGCTATGCGGCGTATCAGGCGCTCGCCGATATGCTGCCCGTGGACATTGATGCGGTGTACCGCCCGATGATGCGAAGGCTTGGATATGATCCGGAGAATCGTTCGTGGGATATCGAAACGCCGGAAGGAGTTGCTCATGTGGCATGCGGAGCGGTTCTTGAATACCGGCATCACGATGGGTCCAACCAACTCGGGAATCTCGCTGCCGGCTCTTATTCCGATTGGAGTCGCTACAAGTCAGCAAATAGGCCGCTATTCGTTCAGGGCGGCGTGGTTTCAGTTTCTAGCGTTGGACGATGGCAGCCTCTTACGTACGTCGACGAGTCGGGGAACCTGGAAACACAAAGATTCATGGGCGCGCAATGGCGTTACGTGTTGCCGTTGCCCTGAAGAAAGCGGATCAGTTTCGTTCGCTCGTTCAGCCCTATGGCCCTGCAGCACCTGACTCCGCGCTGTTTCGGGAACAGGCAGAAGAGCTTGTAGGCATCAGTGCAGCACTCAGTGATCGGCAGAAGATGACAGCCGAGTATTGGGAAGATGGGCCACGCACAGATCAACCCCCGGGGCACTGGGCCCGCTTCGGTGAATATGTATCCAAGAGGGACGGACACAGTCTCGATGACGACGTGAAACTGTTTTTCGTGTTGGGTAATGTAATGCTCGATGCAGGCATTGCTGCATGGGACGCGAAGCGGGCCTTCGATTCTGTGAGGCCGATCACCGCGATACGAGTTCTCTTAAGGGCCGTAACGTTCGCTCATGGGGCGGCCCTGGAAAGGGTACGGTTGAGATGGATGGTTCGCAGTGGCTACCGTACCAACCCTCGACTCGCCCGACGCCGCCGTTTCCGGAATTTGTGTCCGGGCATAGCGCCTACAGGGCGGCTGCGGCGGAGATACTGCATCTCTGGACCGGAAGCGACCGCTTTGGTAGTTCCGTTACGTTCGCCGCGGGCTCCTCTAAATTTGAGCCGAGCGTCACACCGTCGCATGCGGTTACGTTGCGCTGGGAAACCTTTACGGAAGCGGCCGAGGAGGCCGGCATGTCGAGGCGATATGGCGGAATTCATTTCAAAGCCGCGGACCTCGCCGGGCGTGTTCTGGGGCGGGCCGTTGCTAGTGAAGTGTGGAAAAGAGCTCAAGACTAATTCGAGGGAACTGCGGCCTCTTTCACACGCGAACCAAGCGCGATGAGTGCCGGTGGTCCGGTGGCCCAGTAGCTAATGGCTCAAGTAAGCGGCCCGCTCTCCTACGTACGCATTCAAACAGAGAACGCGTTTTGCTCGCGAGAGAGTTCGGTTCGTTTTTTTGTAGTTTAGCGGCGCTCGGAAACGCGAAGTCACCTGGAATTCTGCGCAAAGACTTATCAGTCTTTCGATAGGGAGAAGGCGCGTTCCACGAACGTTTATGGTGAGGTTTTCGCCCGGGCTTTCCTCTTGAAATACCGATGCGCAATTTCGAAAGCGAAGCCCCACAGAATCGACGAAAAGAGGAGCCAATCGAAACGGAATTCGATGCCCGTGATGGCATCTATTATCCAGAAGGCCAAGCGAGAACAGCGGAGATCGCACAAAGGATGGCAAGCTGCCGAAGCATAAATAGGTCGCTGCGGAACCGACCCTAGATACTATTTATTCGTCGGAAGGGCAAAGATTCCCTTATCGATGAAGCTTTCATCCCGAGCAGGTTTTCCATAAAGGCCCGTTGCACGGACACATGCGCCAAGCCGGGCAAGACCGCGGATACATAATCACGAATCGGGATTTTGAGCGGCGGCAGCTTTCCACACAAGATCGCGGCCACCTTCGGTCCCGCCGTGCTGGCTGGCCCATGGATCCAATTCTTCTGCTGATGACCAGCGGGCGCGTCGAATTCTCCGCGACATTATTGCTGAGCTCCAGCTCGGGATATTCCAAAAAGCGGCGCGAGCTTCCTCCAGAGCGTGAGGTGTAACTACCGGCCTTGCCTAGCGCGCTCAGATCTCTGGATCTGGATCTCGATCTCCTGGATCTGGATCCTGTCCCAGGATCATTGGATCCTTCGTGCGGCGTTGTTGCTGCAGATGTCTACCTGTGCAGGCGCGCTCTTCTTAGAGCAATTACGTACATCGCCGCCGTCAGGAACCCTAACGCGAATGCAAAGGGTATGGAGCGGCCAACTCCAAAGCCAAGATCGTTGCCGAGCCAAATCGTATGTGGATCTGCGCCACGCAGCTGGAGAATGAGCCCCCAGAATGCGAACAATGCAGGTCCGAACAGTGCCCCAGCCGTCAAGATTGCCCAACACCGAGGACCTTTCGCATCTTTAAACGCAATCACAAAAGGGAGGTATAGCAGCCAGACTGGAAAGGCAAACCGCATTATGATTCGAAAGACGAAAACGGCCGAAGGGAAAGAGAAGTGAAAGGAAAATGAACGAAACGAGATACGCAGGTTACTAAGCAGGCTCAAGATAGCGCTAGCAAAAAGTAATGCGCCGAGTGATAAGCCAATACGCCGCAAAGAATGCATAGAGTTACCCGGCGATTCGGCGCGCCTCCATTGTGAAATGATCATTATAAATAAGCGACTGCCCGAGCTCTTTTTACAGAGTTCGGCCTAGATAAGAAAATGTCTTGTCAATCGATAGTCCCGATCGCGCAGCTTGAGATGGCAGAAACGAGTGATCCTGAACCGCCTTCGTGAGACATCTGAGTGGTTGTGTCAAGAGGACGCGCCTCAATACGTGGCACCCATGGAAGCCAAGGTGAGAGTTGCGGGGAACGATCAAAGATCACAGACGCAGGCGGTGAACGATCGCAGACTCCGTTCCTCTAATCCAGTTGATTCAAACCGGCATCAATCATATCGTTGAAGAGTCGCTTAAACCTGAGCTGACGTTCCTGAGGTAAAGCCTGAACACCGTTTAAAACAAGCAAATTGACTGCTTGCGCTTCGGCCGCAGCGGGCTTGGAATTCTGGCTGATTGTAGCGTAGAACGCCAGCACTCGCCTGTGGTCTCTTTCCGGTAGAGCCGCGAAGGCCCGCGCGTACAACTCATCTACTTCTCGCTGCTGGGTTCCATTCAGTGACGCTCTCCCCCTCTCGACGGCTTGCTTCATCAACTCGCCTACATCCATAAGGGAATAGCTTCGTGCCATTGCGAATCGCATCACTCGGTTCGCTGTATCATTCGATAGGAATGGATTCCCTTTGCGCATTCCTTTCAGAAATTCCGATGCGAAGTGCTGGGACGCATCTGAAGAAATGCCAATGCCACGTTGAAGGTCCTCGACACTAGATGCTGCTCGGTCTTCAAAGTTTTTTCCGGACCATGTGCGAAGTGAATAAAAGAACCACCCTTGTCTCGCAACGGACAGCGTGCCGCGTATCTCCTGTCCCGATTCGTGCCATGCGACGTGCGCACTGCGCCCCAAGTGCCCATCTAGGCCGAAATCAGTTCTCCCCAACTCTTGAAAGCCAGCGTCTTTTTGTCGAAGATCGGATTCAACTTGATTGAGGTAGTCATCGGGCGATCGAACTGCCGCAAATGCCGGTTCTACAAGGAAGGCGGCGAACGCTCCGCTTTCTCGGTTCACAGCAATAACTTTCGCATCCTCCAGCTTGATAATCGGGTTTTCTTTCAGAAGCGCTGTCCAGCCTGAAGGGAGGTCGATCTTGTAGCCGAGTTTATCGTCTGTAATCGTGCGAGCCGGAACGGAGTATGCTCGGATCGTGGATTGTAGATGAAATTCCGGAATCACTGTTGCAAATAGCGAAGTGCATAATAGGGAAATCTGAGCACAAGCTGCAGTCACCAGTCCCACGCGTCGGGGTGTGGCTCTCCCCTTTGTACCCAATAGGATCAATAAACCGACGCACCAGATGGTACTGAAGACGAAATACCACAACCCTGCGGCACCAGAGCCATTAAGCAAATAAGTCAACCCGAAGAGAATCCCGATGCATGCACGGATGCAGGCGAACTTACGCCATCCTTCACCGCCCCAAAATAGCCCAAGCGCACTAATGACGTTCCATACGGTGGCCGCGATACCCGGTGTGCCCTCCATCAGGGCGAATCCTTCAGCTGCTGCAAAGCCTCGCCATGCGAGGTCCAGCACAGCGGTGAAAATCAGCAGCCATCCAGCCCGATGATCACTAGCCTTCTCTTCTCGTCTCTGCTGTTCTGCTTCTGCCAACTTCTGGTCCGGATTTGCGTCCTGAAGCAAATCGACCGTCGGAGACGGTTTGTCGCACGGCTCTGAGCTGGTAGAGGGCTGCGAGTCTTCTGTGGAGGGCTCCGGGACTGTATTGGGCAGATTATCCCCATCAGATAAATCGACAATTGCGTTGGCCGGCGCCATCGTGTCAACAGCCGTGCCAGGTTGTCCGGAATTGCCGACGCGAAAGACCAACAAATGAGCCAGACTGTGCCCGCCAAAATCAACCCACCAATAAGACTCGGAACCAGCACGACAACAAGGAAAGAGGGCGGCGGCGGCGTTGCACTGACCATTGCGGGATCAACCGCGATGACATAGCCAGCCGGTGGTGTTGACGTACATGTAACTCCGTACCGAAGCGCATCCGCGCACAGATCTTTCTGTGTGTAATAGCGAACACCCCCCACAATGTTCGTAGCAGCAGTCCAAAAAACATAACCAACTGACTCCAACTTGCCGTGAGCGTGCCTATGCTCCCAGGGCTGGGATGCGACCAGAAAAAGCGTCCACATCCCGAGGCAGAGGACCACAATCCGCATCTTGAGTGTCGGAGTGCGCAGCGAGCGATATGCCTGCCCGAAGTTCACTGCGCAGCCTGCATTTGCAGCTGTGAAATGTCTCTATGAGGTTTTGGACCCATTCAAAACATGGGTGCGCTGATGACACAAAAACTCTCCGCTAGCCGTCCGTGGTGCAAGTAAGTAAAAACCATTTCTTATCGAGAATGTTTGAGCGTAGAATCGGGCTATGGCGATGGGGACGCGGCAGCAGCGGCAACGGCAAGAGGAGTTGTGGGTTGCGACTGCGACATTGGCGTGCCCGGCCAGCCATCCGTTCTATGAGCGGCTGAATCGATTATTGGATGAATGCCAGTTTGACGATTTTGTTGAGAGGCTGTGCAAGCCGTTCTATGCTAAGACGCTGGGCCGACCAGGACTGGCGCCCGGCATCTACTTTCGGCTTTTGATGGTGGGGTATTTCGAGGGCATTGAGAGCGAGCGCGGGATAGCCTGGCGGGCTGCAGATTCGCTGGGCATCCGCAAGTTCCTGCGGATCGCGCTTGACGAGAGGGCGTCCGATCATTCGACCATCTCGCGGACCCGGCGATTGATAGATGAAGAAACGCATCGGCTGGTGTTTGTGTGGTTGCTGGAAGTGCTGGCCGAGCACGGACTGCTGCGCGGGCACACGATCGGGATTGATGCGACCACGCTGGAAGCGAACGCGGCATTGCGAACGATCGTGCGGCGCGACACCGGGGAGCAATACGAAGAGTTTCTGCGGCGCTTAGCCCGGATTTCTCACCAGGAGTTTTAGGACTTAATGAGCTGTGAGGCGGCCCGGTAGAGAGACAGATACACGGATGAGGCAAAGATTTTGCAGTTTCCAGACAAGCTCCGCCATTCTGTGGTTTGTTTGTGCCGGTTAAGTTGTCAAAGAACAGTGTTGCTGAGTGCTTCAGGAACGGAGTTGCATGTAGGCGTGTTCGAAGGCACGCCAGTGCGGATAACTGCTGGCGATGGACACCCAGACTTTGCGTGCGGTGATGCGTACTTGAGCGCCGCTACGCAGCAGTTGCAAACGAATGGTTTCGCACTGCGAGCGCGCCCAGGCGGTTCCGGAAAGAGCCAACCGGCGGAAGCCGGATATAAGGATATAAGCAGCTGCCGACAAGTACAGACGTAGTTGGTTGGCACGCAGCGTGGCCGCGCTCACTCGTCCGGCGAACAACGAATACTGTTCTTTGATGCGGTTCTCCATATCCCCGCGGGCACAGTACAGTTCTTCGTAGAGCTTTTGCGCCGGCCAGTGCTCGCCCGCAAGCGAGGTGACCACGTATCGCGGATTCTCTTTGCCCTCGATCTGCTCGGCTTTGGCGACGACTCGCCGTGGCCTGCTCCAACTGTCGGTGGTCTGATAAGCGAACTCAGTAAATACTCGCGCCGCCTGCCCTGTGCGCTCCTGCATGACAGCGGCTTGTTGCATCTCGCCATCGATGATCCGCCGCAAACGTTCATTGCGCGCGAAGCCGAAGACATAGTCGACCTGCTTCGCTTCGCACCAGGACATCAGTGCTTCACGGCAGAACCCGGAGTCGGCCCGCAGAATGATGCGGGTGTGGGGCCAAGCTCGCCGGATCTGCCCTACGATGTGTTCGGTCTCTTCCAGTGAGCCCGCTCTAGCATCGATGTTGGCGGGTCGTAAACGCACTCCCAACAGATGCTCGCCGCACACTATATACAGCGGCAAGTAACAGTAGTGGTTGTAAAAGCCGTGAAAGAAACGCTGCTCCTGATGGCCGTGCAACGGCAGATCGGTCGCATCGAGATCGATCACAATCTCCTGCGGTGCTTCGCTGTGCGCCTCCAGGAAAATCTGGACCAGCAACTCGTCAATACCCGCCGCATCGTAATGCACTTTCTTGTAGCGGTCCTCCGCCTCCAGTTCACCGCCCAGCTCCAACCGGTTCAGCGTACTCTTTCCGGCCAGCGCTTTGTCCGGCTCGGCGCTTCCCGCCAGCAGCATCAATAACGGGTCTTCCCGCAACTGCTCGTGATCGTTCAGGTCTTCGTACCCGAGAGCCAGACCGTAGACGCGTTGCGCCGGCATCTCGCGCACACCATGTCTGACTCGCCGCTGATCTCGCCCATCCAGAAAACAATCACTCAAACGGCTCAACAGACCGACGCGTTTGTCGACTTGCTCCAATAGCAATCCGCCGCCATTCGAAGTGATCTTGCCGCCGTCAAAACGCGCCCCTACCGCGCGCGACCAGATCCCTGGAAACTCGAAACTGGATTGAGTACACTCTGTAACAAGCATTCGGGCCGTCTCCTTCGCCGCAAACTGTTGTCTGGAAACTCAGTTATGCCAGAAGTTGCGGCCCTTTGCCAGCTATTTGTGAGATACCCGGGCTAGCGCAGGAGTCCGGCATCGAGACGCCAACGCGTGCGCAACTGGCGAAACTGGACAAGAAACGTGCCCACAAAGGATCGAACGAGGACTGGACACACCCGTACGATCCGGATGCTCGCATTACGAAGATGAAGGACGGGCGCACGCATCTGGCACACAAGACCGAGCATGCCGTGGATATGGACAGTGGCGCCGTGGTCGCCATCACGGTGCAAGCTGCCGATGCGGGATACACACACCGTACAGCAGACACTTGCTGAGGCTCAGGAAAACATGGCAGTCGTTGCTGAGGTGATCGATAGTGAAGCGGATGCCGCGGCGGTGGAGGTGGAAAGCCCGGCCGAGCTGGTCACCGATAAGGGGTATCACAGTCGAGAAGTCGTGCGGCAATTGGCCGAAGCCGGAATTCGCAGCTATATTTCGGAACCGGAGCGCGGCCGACAGCGCTGGCAGGATCAAAGCGCCGAGCAAGCTGCGGTATATGCGAATCGGCGGCGGGTGCGAGGCGAGCGCGGCAAGCGATTACAACGGCAAAGAGGCGAGAAGTTGGAGCGCACCATGGCGCACCTGTACGAAACCGGGCGCATGCGGCGAGTGCACCTACGCGGGCACGGCAACATCGTCAAACGGCTGCTCATTCATGCTTGCAGTCTGAATCTTGGCTTGCTGATGCGCAAGCTATACGGGGTCGGAACGCCGCGCGGACTTCAGAATGGCGGCTTCGAACATGTATTCGCTTTGTTTTTGATACTCGATTCGTACTCAGTGCTCGATTCTGCGGAAATAGAAACGCTCGAAGCAACTTCCGGGCAAGATGAAACGTCCATGTGTCATCGCGCCTGCTGCCCGCAGTTCTCTGTTTAGTTCTCAAATTTCCTAAATTCACTTATTTCCGCCTCGGGCTGCTAGGCCAATTCCGTTCAATGCCAGGGCTGGGAAGCAACGCGGCTAGCGAATGTCAGTTTGCGAACTGCGGCGCTTTGTCAAAATGAACCACTTATGCTTTTGAAGATTGACCCACACCGCGCGGCGTTCTGATTGCGAAACCGACCGTAATGTATCTCTCGTAAAATTCGTCGCTGTTACATGGGGCTGATCAACCTGAACTCGCGAGAGATTTCTCTCTGTTTCTGTACTGTGATGGCGCTCGGAAACGCGAAGTCAGTGCCCGGGTCTTTCCCACTTCGGACGGCTTGCAATGAGGAAGACCGCTTCTTTCACAGCGTCCGAGGAGGAGGAAAGCACAAGGCTTTCTCTCCCCAAGGTCGCGAAGGTGCTTAGAACGCGAACTTCATCCCCAACTGAACCAGGCGGGGATTGCCGACAGTGCTGCTGACTACTCCGAATGTGTTGCTACCGAACGCAGTGTTGGGCGGGCCAAACTGGGGACGGTTGAACAAATTGAAGAACTCGCCGCGAATTTCAAGATACATTCGCTCAGAGGGACCAAAGCTTGTCCGTTTGAACGCCGCAAAATTCCAATTGTTTGTGCCGTCCTGGCGCAGGTGGGGATCGACACGCGCCTCGTCGCCGAAACCATATGCAGGAGGAGCGGAGAAACAGGAAGTGTTGAACCAATCGTTGAGTCTCTGTTCAGGGCTACCGGATACCGATTGGTTGCACCCGGAAACGACGTTAGGCCTTAGGGTTCCGATGCCTAATCCCAACCCGGAGAGCGGGGTGCCACCACTCGTGTTGAATTTCAGGGGGAAACCGCTCTGAAAATAAGTGGTGCCATCTATACCCCAGCCGGAAATGAGTTTGCCTGTGATTCCACTCGCATTGCTCATGAATCTGTGGCCTTTGCCGAACGGCAAATCGACTACATAACTGATTACCAGAACTTGCCTGACATTCTGAGACGAGAGAGAGCGTTCGTTGGCCAGGTTATTCCAATCCTGAGGTACGCCGACGCCGCCCGTTTGGCCATTCTCCAACCAGGAGGTGGAGGTGTCGGTATTACTGATCAGCTTGGCGTTGGTATAAGCCACCAGCAAGGTTCCTCCGCTCGAGAACCGTTTCTGTACGGTCGCCTGCAGGGCGTTATAACTGCTCGAGCAGCAGCTATAACCGTTCAGTTGCACGGCGCTCCACTGAGGAAAGGGCCGATCGAGTTGGCCTTGAATCAGATGCCCGGGGCCCAAGTTTCCAGGCAGAGCCACGCTAAAGGGATAGTTCGTGACAGGTTGAGCGATTGTGACCGGCTGGCCCGCCGTGAACTGCTGCTGGGCCTGGTTGATGAAACTATCCGGGATCTGGTTTATGACGGGTTGATTGGTATTTGGCAGATGGAGGCCATGCGATCCCGCGTACGCGATATCTGCAAAGAAGCCGCCTGGCAGTTGCCGCTGAATGTCCAGATTCCACTGTTGCACGTATCCGGACTTCTGCAAGGTGTAGCCGGTGGCCGACAACGGCGCCTGCTGGAGAGCATACGCGGATACGTTGGGCTGCGGATTCCTGCCGGGCGGAACGACGAGTGTCGGGCCGAACGGACCCGCACCAGAGCAACTGAAACTAGCCGCTCCGGGACCGGTGAGAACACAGTTACTTGCGTTCAAAGTGCTCGAAGGGTAAAGCCCTTGGTTGTTGCTGGCGAAGAAGGTGGAAGTGCCACTGTTGACGGGGTCGATGTACGGATTGGTATTAAACTGAACGAAATTCGGGATATAGAAGATTCCGTATCCCCCGCGAACAACCGTCTTGGGATCCGCTGCGAACGCAAATCCTATCCTGGGTGCGAAGTTCTTCTTTGGCAGCGGCAGGCTATTTCTGGTACCGTTTACGCCTGTCTGAACCAGGAACAAGTCTCCGAGGCATTGACTGCCGGGGACACCGCTGCAACCGGTGACGGAGGCGTTTACCGCAGTCGGATTGAAGTAAGTCAATCGGTTGTAGCGTTCCGACCAGGTCCCTTGCAGCTCATAGCGAAGGCCTAAGTTCAGGGTCAGCTTATTCGAAACGTGCCAGTTGTCGGCGAAATATAGCGCACGATAAGTTTGTTTGCCGGCTACCGGCTGGGAAACGACGAGATTGCCGGTGGTCTGATTTCCGAAGGAAGCGCCGGCCCCGAGGCCAAATCCAAGCAGGTAATCCGCAAAATCAAGCCCGCCGACCGCGCCTGTCGCATTACGCGCCAGACTCTGCGTCCAGGAGCCGTTAAATGAAACGATTCCACCGCCGTTGTTGGTTTGAAGGTAGTTGTCGTAAGTGTATTCAAGCTGGCCGCCAAAGACAAGGGAGTGACGTCCGCGGACCATGGTCATTTGCGGAGAGAAATTGTACGTCGTATCGTAATCGGCGATCGCGCTCTGGCCCTGGCTGCAGCTAACGAGCGCGTCGCTGACGCCCATGCACGGCGTCAGGGGATTAGCTTCCAGCGTGGGAACTGCGCTGTTGTAAGCTGCCGGCCAACCCTCGGTCGCAAAATTGAAACCCTGATTCTTGGGTACACGCAGGTAGGTGAACCGGCCGAGACTGGCATTCATGATGAAGGTGGTTGTGGGCGTGATTACCCAGGTGTAGCCGAGCACAATGCTCTTACTGTTTGTGTCCTCTTCACACCGGTCTTTACAAAGCCCTGTGCCGAACGGATCTTGTGCCAGGCTGAGGAGCTTCCAATACGTGAACCGGCCATAAAGCTGCTGCGTTTGGGTTATGTTTTGGTCCACGCGAGCTACGTACTGGTCGGTATTCCCACCCGAACTCGCCGCGGTAGTGAAGTTGTTCGTTAGCGCGTTGCTGGTTGGCAGCGGGAAGAGCCGCAGCAAATACTGCGACGTCGGATTGATCCGGCCTGAGGGGATGATATTGCCGGCAAACGGGGTGCGGGTACAGTTGCTTGTCGCCGGGCAATTGGGATTTACAGAAAGCGGGTCGTAGATGGTTGGGAGTCCGGGCGCGGAGAAGTTTCCCGTCCGCTCCGCCGGCGTCATAACGGTGGTGGTGTAGACCGTGCCTGACCGCAACCGAAATCCTTCATAGTTACCGAAGAAGAAGGTCTTGTTCTTGATAAGTGCTCCGCCAATGGTTCCGCCAAACTGGTTCTGAGTGAACGGGGGCGCCTTATTTGGTCTGCCGCTCTGAATCTCCGATGTTTTGTTGAAAAACTCATTCGCGTTTAGGACCCTGTTACGGAGGTATTCGTACAACTCGCCGTGCAATTCGTTGGTCCCCGATTTCGTGCTCATATTGATGACCCCGCCAGCGAACTTGCCCCACTCCGGACCGAGGTTGTTGTACTGGACCTTGAATTCTGAAATCGAGTCCTGAGTCGGAACGAGGAGCGGCAGGTTGATATAGCCGGTATTGAGCGGCTGGCCGTCCAGATACATAGCGCCCTCGTTCGCGAAAGAGCCGCCGATCTGGTAATTGGCGAAATCAAACGGGTTCTTGCCGACGACCGTCCCCAACGTGTTTCCTTGGGCAATGACAGAGGGGGTAACGGTCGTGAGGTTAAAGATATTGCGGCCATTTAATGGAAGCTCATTGGCGGTACGCTCTCCCACGACCTGACCGAGCGAGGAAGTGTCTGTCTGAATCAAGGGAGTTTCCGCCGTCACTGTGACAGTTTGGTTTACGTCCCCAACCTGCATGATGGCTTCGATATGGGCAGTCTGATTGACCTCGACGACGACGTCGGGGCGGGTGTAGCGCTTGAAGCCCGGCTTCTCGGCGTCCACGCTGTACCGGCCCGGGAAGAGGTTTGGAAAAAGGTAGAGCCCGTCGCTTCCTGTAGTCTGCGTTCGCTTTTCCGCAGTGCCGAGATTCGTCAGGGTCACCTGGGCACCGGCCATAGCTGCACCCGAAGGATCGGTCACCGAACCGGTAATTGACCCATAAGTGGATTGAGCTCGGAGTGGCAACTGCAATAAAGTGAAGCTGATCGCGATTGCAAGCATGGCACAGGCGAGGAAGGAAGGAATCCGCAAGCGTGGTGTTCTCATAGACAAGCCCCTAAGCGGGTTGACACTACCCCACTATCCAATCCATACGACGCAAAACTAGGGTCTGTACCAGCCTGGAAGATTTATTTGCAACGAAGTCTGCGCAGAACAGCACTCTTTCGCAACTGTTCGAGACCGCGGTAATAGTGATGACGAATGTTACCCAGCGGCTCACGCAATTGCTTGCTGATCTCTTTCAGGTCCAGTCCTTCGAAATAGAAGAACTCGATAGTCCGGCGCTGCATGTGCGTCAGGTCGGCTAGCGCTCTCTCCAGATGCCGGCGGCTGAGCTTTGCTTCTATCTGCTGTTCGAGGTCTGTTTCCGCGCGCAATTCAAAGGAACTGAGTTCTCGACTCCAATAGAAACCTCTCCGCGCCAAATGTAATTTGCGGTCGAGCGCTCGACAGACAGTAATCTGAATTATCCACGCCTTCAGACTGCCTTTGGAAGGATTGAAAAGTTCCGGCTTTCGATGGAGATAGAGGAACACATCCTGGACCACCTCCTCGGCTTCGCCTGGATCTCCCAAGACGCGGCATGCGGTAGCCAGCACTAAGCGGGAGTATCGGTAAAAGAGGACATCGAGATCGCTCGAGTGCGCCGATTGCAGACGACCTTTGAGCTCCGGGTCTTCCGTTGAGGTAGCTTCGGAAGTCTCGACCGCCGCGGTGGAAAGCTCCGAGTTACGCGTCCAAACAGCCGGACGCGTAAGCGACTCTCCCGATTCGCGAGAACTCATCTGTGGACTTCGAGCAACATATCACAAGCGGGACGAGTGAGATTAGAATCGGCGGCGAACAGGGCCCCAAGCTACCTATGCGCTTTTACTAATGGTGCGCTGAGGAGTACGGCCTTCATTGCTTAGCAGGTGCGACGTGGATTTTTGTCGATCTGAGCCGGTACTGATTAAAGCACTTCTCAGTCTGACTGCGCTTTATATCTTCGACGCTGCATCCGGCTAACGCTTCGAAAGCGGTTTCATCGGCTTTGTCATTGCCTATTTCGGCCGCCTTTTCCCTCATTCTGTGCAACGTATCCTGTCCTTCCTCGGACTCCCACCAGGGACCGAGATCCGGGCGAGCCTTCTCCATCTTATGGATGAGATCTTTCGACACCGCGTCAGCAGATTGCTTGCATGAGAGGAGGCCGAACGCGAGTGTCAGGCTGGTGAGGAGACGAATGCGAAAGGCCCTGTGCTTCATCATGCTATTGAACATCGCCGAGCTTCGTCATTTTTATAGTTCCCTTGCTAAGACCAACTCCATCGCTGTGCATCTGCCCCTCTAATGTCCGGGGCTCTGAGCCAGGGTTCAACATCCACTGCGATGACCATGGTTCTGGCAAAACGTCCATTCCCAGAATTTGAGCTGGAGGATTCCCACTGGAAGACATTTTTTGTTGTGCGAATGCCTGCGTTGACATTTGCAGGGATCCATCGGGACGCAAACTGGCGCTGGTGATCTCGTGTGCAGTACGGTATTCACCCTGGCATGTATTCGGACCCAAGCCCGCTCCGCTAAACAGCTTAAAGAACAGACGCCCGTGAGCCATCCCTTTACCGTCTTGTCCGTTTGGCGACAAGAGCAGATCGACTGATCCGTTGATTTGGACATAGTCAGGCCGATCTATCGACAAGTCCCTCCATTTCTCCAGCGCCAGTTGAAAAGACCATCTGCCGGTATAACCGTGAAGAAGGGCGGTGCGTGGGACTGCTTCAACAGTGGGTATGAGGCGAGAACCCCAAATTCGCAGGCGCTCTTCCGCTTGTTTGCTCACGGAATCCGGCTGTTCTTCGCCCTTATCCATCTCAATGATGGTCAGCCCCTTCAAGTCTGAAGGAAGCTCGGCCTCTCCGTAACGGCAGAGGGCAATGCTATTACGCCCGAGCCTTCCAGCGACGAGCCCAAACTCCAGCAACACGTTAGCGCGCGGGCTTTTTATGGTCTTACCGCGAATGACGCTCTCGTCATCCGGGGTAGCAACGAAAACGGCGCCACAGCATTTGACGAGCATCTGTTCAAGAGCCTCAAACGTCAATGACCCTGGATCGAAGACGTCTGTCCAAAGAACGCCCTCGGTCTGCTCGACATTTGAGAGTACATGGCAGATCTGTTTAGCTTTCTCAATCGACTCAGTGGAAGATCCCACGAAGATTCGGCGTTCCATGATTCTAGAGGATGATACCTCTCGATCTCGAGACGGCACGATCTTCGCGAAGGGGGCGATGGCCTTCAGTCTCGGGGCAATCGGAGTTCCGCGTACTCACATCCCAATTCGCCGCACAGCGCTTCTACTACGAGCTCATGATCAGCGCGCTGCGGCAATCCGGAGACGGCTACCGATCCAATGACTCCCGAGCCAGCGATGGCGATGGGAAACGATCCGCCATGCGCCGCAAATTCCGTGAGGAGCAGTCCGAAGCGGTCAGCCAAGCTCGTGTTCTTCTGCTGCAGTTCGAGTCCCAATCCATACGAGCTTCGATGAAATCGGGCGACCACATTTGATTTTCGCCTTGCCCAGTCGGCATTGTCGGGCGTGCTGCCCACCAGTGCGCAGAAAAAAACTTGCTGTCCGAATCGCCGTACGTCGATGGCGAGTGGAGCACCCCGGGAAAGCGCCATATCGCGGAGCCGGCAACCCATCTTCCACGCTGATTCTTCGTCGAATGCCGGAAATTTCAGCCGCTGTTCCTGCTTGGAGATGATTGCAAGATCGTCGCTGAGGCTCACAGTTACTCACGATATCGCAGAGGTTTCATCGCGATGTCCGTTGCTCATTCGGCATGAAAATCCGGAATAAGCCAGTCGTGCTCGGTCTTGGGCAGTTGCGGATCGCGCACGAGGGCAGCATTCAGGATCGGCCGGCCTTTCTCGAAGTCCCCGGCTGCAAAGTAGGCGATGGCCAGATGATACTGGCGGCGCGGTGCCGGCTCTGCCGCCTCGGCTTTCTCCAGATCCGCAATGGCCTCTTTATACATATGCTTTTGGAAGAAGGCAAAAGCGGCTGTTTCGAGAACCGTGGGCCGCTCGGGAGCAATAGCCAGTGCTTCCTCGGCGTAGGTGATCGCCTCTTTCGATTTCTCTCGCGCTAACAGAAAGGCGAGATTGTTCAGCGCTTCCAGATTGTTCCTGTTCAGATCGAGGACTGAGCGATACTGCTGAACCGCTGTCTGCGAATCGGCAGTCAGTTCAGCGGCGTGCGCCAGAACGAGCCTTGCGAGCACATTATCCGGGTGCGCCGCAACCACTGTTTCGATTTCTTTTCGGGCCGCTTGCGGTTTGCCGTCCTCGATATTGAGCTGAGCGAGTCGTATTTTCGCGTCATAAGCGTCTGGAGTAATCGCCGCACTTTCCAGGACCGTGCGGGCTTCGGCGCTTTTGCCGGCGCGCGCCGTCCAGATGCCCAGCACTTCCCGGGCGCGCCAGGACTGAGCGGCAAACGGTCGAAGCGCGTCCAACGCCGCCTGGGGGTGTCCTTCACTCGTATATGTTTGGGCCAGCAGGTTCAGCGCTTGTTCATTATCGGGAGACCGCTTCAACAGCATAAGGAGGGTGGCGCGTGCCCCTGCATTGTTTTTGGACTCGGCGTCTATTTGCGCTTTTTGGAGCAGCAGTTCGGGCGCGGAAGAGACGCGCAATGCTTCGTCGATGCTCTTCCGAACCTCGTCACGGCGGCTGAGAGCAAGCAGAGAGGAGTTTCTCACTGCTATCGCTGCCGGAATCGCTTTTTGCGCTTCGGGGCCGGAATCAATCAGATTGAGAGCGCTCTGAGGATTAGCGGAGACGAGGAAGTTCCGGGCAAGAGCAAGGCGCGCTACGAGCAGATTCGGGTTTATATCGAGGGCTTGCGTGAGCTCATTGCGCTGCAAGGTTAAGTCTCCGCGCCGATACCACACCATCGACAGATCGTAATGGGCATTCGCCGAGCGTCTTTCGTAGGAGATGACCTCCGAAAAATCATGTTCCGCTTCGGTAAGGCGTCCTGCTCCCAGGTGCAGCTCACCGCGTTGAAGCAGCGCATCAACATCGTGGGGATTGTTCTGCAAGGCGTTGTCGATGATACGCTCCGCCTCGGCGGTGTGTCCGAGCTGAATGCAGGTCGCGACAAGAGTTCCGCGAATTTGCCGGTCTGTCGGATTCGCGTGCGCGAGAGTTTGTAGTTCGGAGAGCGCGGGTTGCAACCTGCCTTGGCTCAGAAGAAAGTTGGCGTATGCGATCTTGTATCGCGGATCGGCGGCGGCGAGGCGACGGTACAGCGTTTCAGCCTTTGCGATCTGCCCGTGCTTGTGCTCCAATTCGGCCAGCACGGAAAGTGCGGTAGTATTTTTCGCATCCTGATTGAGCACGCTTTGAAATTCATCAGAAGCTTGTTCGGGAGAGCCGGCCACGTAATCAAATTGCGCGAGGGCGAGAGCTGCATCCAGGGAATGGGGGTTTGTCTTCACGGCTTGTTGAAGAATCTGGCGGGCGCTTTGGGAATCGCCCGAAGCATATTTTGCTCGCGCGAGAGCGGTGCTGATCAAGACATTCCTTGGCAGCTTCTTGAATATCGCTTCGAGTGCATCGGCAGCGGACTTCGCCTTGTTCAGACGGACTTCGATGACGCTGAAGGTTTGCCAGGCCAGCGCGTTATCGGGCGATAGGTCGAGAACGTGGCGGATGCGCTTCTCGCCATCGAGTAGCAATTCGCGCTGTGCGCTGGCAGCGTAAACGGTTGCCAGTTTTATCTGGGCGTCGAGATGATTGGCATTGATCTCGGTTGCCTGCCGCCAAGCTTGCACGGCACATGCGCCGTCGTTCAGTTCAAGACAGCTCAATCCAAGTTGATACCAGAGCTCGGCGTTACGCGGCGTAAGCTGCGCGGCGGTTTTGAACTCCAAGGCAGCGCGAGCGTAATCCTTTTCCTGGAATAGCTGTTCTCCCTTATGCTCGTGACGCGAAGCCCTCTGGCTGTGGGAACAGGCTGTCAGTCCCAGCGCAGCAATAGCAAGGACGAGCTTTGGTCGAAAGTGCACGGGCGCGTTGAAGCACTTCGACGGCCAGGAGAGTGAATCAGATGTCCGCGGGCAAAACAGCACTACGAGCACGAAGCCGCCTTCTAAGGATGACTGCCAGTCGCCACACATGGTTAGAAGCAGCACGATGGAAGAGGGCCGGGAAAGCTGGAGGGTGGTAACGAAGGCCACCAGCCGGAGCACTCACAGCTGCGAGGCAAGGACCAGAGAATTGGAAACAGCTTTGGCTTGGCTCTGGAGCAAGAACTTCACTTGTCACCGTGCCGGGAACTGCTAACAGGGCACAAAGTAGACACAGCTTTAGAGAACCAACACGAATTCCGTGTTTCGTAGCGAGCCTTCGAGGGCAATTTGAGTCCGGTCGTGAAACCGAGAACTTATCGGTGTTTGGAGCAGCTGAGGTAAGCGGCACGGTCCGAATAAGTTGCAGTACTTCCCAGAAAGCAGGACCTGGGTTCTATTTTTGAAGAGTTCGAGAGTGTTGTCGAGTTGCGAGCGTGAGAAGCGGTAAGAGAGGGTCATTGTGGAGCTTGACATATTCCCATATGGGAATATACTTGACTCCAGATGGCGCGTGCAGCTACAACTTCTGACGCATTCAACGCGATTGCCGAGCCGCGCCGGCGAGAGATCTTGACCTATTTAGCGCCTGCAGAAAGGTCGGTCGGTGAGATCGTCGCCAAGCTGCGGTTGAGACAGCCCTCCGTATCCAAACATCTTCGTGTCCTGCTCGACGTAGGGTTGGTGCAGGTTCGTCGCGACGGAGAACGGAAGTTGTATCGCACCGATTCTGTGGCGATTCGGCCCATTTACGATTGGACGGGCACGTTCGAACGTTTCTGGACCGCCCAGCTAAGTCGGATTAAGGAACGCGCTGAGAAGAAGGTGAGGAGTGTCAGGTAACAGTTTTCGATTTGAGGAGCAACTATGATTTCGACAACACCAAGCATTGAGGATTTGGTATTCAACCTCAGCCAAGAAATTCAGGTCAACGCGCCGCCGGAGATAGTTTTCGAAGCGCTGCTGGAAGAAATCGGACCAGAAAATCAATCTCCGGATGGCAAGCGGTTTCCGATGACGATTGAGCGTTGGGTGGGCGGCCGCTGGTATCGCGATCTCGGCGATGGAAATGGT
The DNA here is from genome assembly GCA_963771495.1 of uncultured Acidobacteriaceae bacterium. GTDB lineage: Bacteria > Acidobacteriota > Terriglobia > Bryobacterales > Bryobacteraceae > Bog-105. The sequence goes on from CAVYTR010000001.1 coordinate 899,396, forward strand.
CATCTTTGGGGTCTTGTACAAGCCATCAAGCCTCCTTCGCTGCTTGAAATTACCGGGCCGTTATTTATGTCGTACCCGGTTATCTCGAATGTGCAGTATCGGCTGAGCGAAGAAGGCGGCGGAACGCTGATCACGTTTCAACACAAGGCGCTCGGTGTCATTCAGGAAGAGCACAGACGAGGAATGACTTCCGGTTGGAGCCACATTCTCGAGCGAATCCGTGTTCGGGTAAACGCGCTTAGTAGTTTGCGATGAGGGACAAAGCAGGACAGGCCAAAGAGAATTTTCTAGCGGTTGAAGGAAGATTTGCGAAGAATCGCTTAGTGACGCTTGGGGGTGGGAAGGGCTTCGGCTCGAGCGCATTAAAAGTCGACGGCAAAATCTTTGCAATGAGGTCTTCTAAAGGCTGCTTCGTCGTGAAACTTCCGAGGGAGCGTGTTGACGAATTGGTCAGTCTCGGAGGAGGCAAGCATTTTGAGACGGCGCCGGGAAGACGGATGAAAGAGTGGGTGGCAGTACAGGGCGAAAACAGTGATTGGGTGAAGCTGGCAGAAGAAGCTTACGAATACGTGAAACAAAGCGGGAGACAAGATGCATGATTCGAAGAGCAGCACAGCGCGTGCCGCGGCCGATCTTGCGGAGGGTTACATTCTTGCCACGGTCGAACTAGCGGCTCCGCCAGAGCGCGTTTTTCGGGCGCTGACTTCGAAAGAGATCATCGCGTGGTGGTTCAGGCCCGGCGTGTTTAACGTGACAGAGTGGACTGGAGATGTGCGTGTGGGAGGCCGGTGGCGAGCGTCTGGGGTGGGGAGAGGCCGGCCCTATGTTCTCGAAGGCGAGTTCCGCGATATTGAGCTGCCGGGAAAGCTGGTCCACACCTACCAGCTTGTTGGCCTGCCGGATACGCCGACCACGGTCAGTTATCTTTTGGAGCGGATCGAAGGAGGAACGCGCATCACGCTTCGCCACACGGGTTTTACCTCAGCCGGGTTGTGTAACGCTAACTGCCTGGGGTGGGAGGCTTGTTTCGAACGGCTGGCTGAGTATCTATCGCCAGAGTCTGTTGCCGCTAGCGCGTGACCGGGAGGCGTGGCGAATGCGATGCCGTATGACGGGGAACTCATAGAAAGACTGCGCCGAATGCTCTCGAGCCGGACCGGCGTCATTGAGCGGGGGATGATCGGGGGAGTGTGTTTCCTCGTGAACGGGAAAATGTGCTGCGGCGTGAATGCCACGGGTTTGATGGTGCGGGTTGGATCCGGAGTCCGTGAGCAGAAATTGACTGAACGCTATGTGCAGCCGATGATTTTTGCTGGCCGGCCGCTTTCTGGCTTTGTTTTGATTAGTCCGGCTGGATATCGCACAGACAAGGCGCTCGCGAAATGGGTTCAGTGCGGGCTCGACTTCGTAGAGAGTCTTCCGGGAAAAAAGACTGCTGCTAAATCTCGACCTGAAGTTGGCTGAGGTATCTTTAATCAGCCGAGACACTGATTTGGTGAAGCGTAGCCTGTCCCCGATTTAGAGCGTTGCGACCGCTTCGCTGATCGCTCATGAATTTCCCAAAAATAAAAGTTCCAGGACGCCACTGGCTGATGCTGGCGTTCCCGGCCATTCTGTTCTGTTTAGTGGCCGCATTTGTGGATTTGAAACCGCAGGTGGATGAAAACTTCTTTTTCTCCTCCAATGACCCGCAATACCACGAGTCCGCGAAAATTGACCGGATGTTCCCTTCGGGAAGCCAGCTGATTGTCAGTGTGGGCTCGCCCCTTATCTCGTCAGAGCACTATTTGGAGCGGCTGGCACAGTTAACGCGGCAGCTTCAATCGGTTGAAACCGTTATCGGCGTGGAAAGCTTGGCCGACGGACCGAAAGACTTCAAAGATGCCGAGAAGAGTCCTTTTTGGAAACGGCTGTTGATTGCGGAGAATGGACGTTCCAGTAACGTGGTCGTCTTCGCATCGAACCGGGACAGCCAGAGACTCATCAGCCGGGTAGAAGTAATTGCCAACAGGTTTGACGGAAAGGATTTTCGGATTCAAATCGCGGGAGCGCCGTACGTGGCGGATATGATCCGGCGGAATCTGCAACATGATTTCCGTACTTTCAGTCTTACCTCGGTCCTGCTCTTCGGAGGGGCGATGTGGTTTCTATTTCGATCGTTGAAACTCACGCTAGGAATGCTTGCGACGTGTACGAGCGCAGTTCTGGTGACGCTGCTGGTGCAGTCGATATTCGGTGAAAAGATCGGCATTCTCACTGCAAATCTCGGCACGATTGTGTTTGTGGTGGCTTTGTCGCACCTGGTGTACATGACGTTCAACTGGCAGACGCTGGCAAGCCAGGGAAAGGAGGATTCGGGCGACTCGGGAGCGAAAACCTTAGGATCGCAGGCTTGGCGCATGACATTACCGGCTTCGTTCTGGTCGATGGTGTGCGCTTCGCTTGGATTCGGGAGCTTGTTGATCGTCTCGGCGAAGCCGCTGCGCGAACTCGGCTTCGGCGGCGTGGTGGGAACGATGGTAGCGCTGGTATGCGCTTACGTGATGTATCCGGCCTTCCTGGACTGGGCGGGGCCGAAGCAAACCAAAATAGTGGCCGAAGAATCCGGATCCCGTTTTTGGGAGCGAAAGTTCGTGTGGACGTCCGTAGCTGCGGTGTTGGTGAGTGCCGGTTTGAGTTTCGGTCTGATGCGGTTAAACACCGATCCGAGTCTTCTCGATTACTTCAAAAAGGGCGAGCAACCCCGCGAGGGGCTTGCGTACGTGGACCGGAACGGCGGCTCGAATCCGCTGACGTTGGTGATTGGTGCTGCAAATGGTGGGAGGCTCGATACAAAAGAGCAGTACGAGAGGATGTGGGGATTGCAGGACGCGCTCGAAGAGCACAAGGGAGTAGGATCTGTGCTCTCGCTGCCGGTGTTGATGGCTGAAGGGCATCGTCATCCGTTCGCTTTCCTTCTTAGTTGGAAGCATCTGCTGAGCATCCTGAACGAACCGAAGCACAATCGAGTCGCCAGCACGTTTGTGACGAAGGATCGCAGGCTGGCTGCGTTTTACCTTCGCATGAGTGAACGAGAAAGAGATAAGCCGCGTGTTGAGGTCGTGAACGATCTGCGGCAGATTGTGCGGCAGCACGGCTTTAGACCAGCTCTCGTCGGGGGTATTTATGAGCTGCAGGGGGCACTGGCGAAACTGGTGAGGTCGAGCCTGATAACGGGCCTGTTCTGGTTGATGGTGTTTTTCGCGGGCGTGGCCTGGATTGTTGGCCGGAGTCTGCGGGTGGCAGCGGCGATGATTTTCAGTTTGAGTCTGGTACCCGTATGTATGCTCGGCGGCATTGGACTGCTACACATTCCCGTAGACATCATTTCTGCGCCCGCCACCAACGTCTGCATCGGTATGGCGATCGATTCGATGGTTCACCTGGTATTTGGCGTGAGGCGCGCGCAGCGCGATGGCCAAGAGGGTTGGAGCGCCTGGGTGGCCGGGCGCAAAGAACAGTGGCGCGGCATCGTGTATTCGGATGTCATCATTGCGGCCGGCTTCGCCATCTTCGCACTTTCCAATTTCCCGCCTACTCAGCGCTTCGGACTCGTCGTAGTCTCCGGAACGATCATCGATATCTGGGCGAACCTATTTCTGCTGCCGCTTTTGGGCGGCGCCCAAATGGAAAGAGCGGCACGGCCTCGCGAGTTAATCTTTTCGAGATAGCACAAAAACGCAATTACCCGGTTATTCTGGGCGGTTGCCGGGTAGGCAAGCCGATTCAGTAAAATCAGGCGAATCAAGTGATGGCGCATGACGGCTTTTCGCTGGCAACAGATTGAGACGCTGTACCACGCTGCCCTCGAGTACGATAGCGACCGGCGCGCGGAGTTCCTGGCAGAAACCTGCAGGGACGATGCCGATCTGCGCAATGAAGTAGAGTCGCTATTGGCGGTGGATTCATCGAATACGCGCACCCTTGACCGGCCAGCCTGGGAAGGCGCGCTGAAACTCGCGGCGACGGAGTCAAGTTCTCTGCTTCTGCCGGAGGGAACACAGATCGGCATTTACAGGATTGAAGCGCCTATCGGGGCCGGCGGCATGGGCTCGGTATACCGAGCGACGGATACCCGGCTGAAACGGCCCGTCGCAATCAAGTTCCTGTATGACAATTTTGCCCACGCTGCCGATGCGTATGCTGCTCAGCGCGAGGCGCAATTGGCTTCCTCGCTGAATCATCCGCACATTGTTACGGTGTACGACGTAGGCGAGTTTCAGGGACGCCAGTACCTGGTGACCGAATTCGTCGACGGTGGCACACTGCAAAACTGGGCCAACCAGGAAGAGCGTACGTGGCAGCAAGCTGTGGAGATGCTTGCGGGTGTTGCCGAAGGCCTTGCGGCAGCTCACGAAGCCGGCATTCTCCATCGCGACATCAAGCCCGCCAACATTCTGGTGGCCAGAAACGGGTATGCGAAGCTGGCGGACTTCGGGCTGGCGAAGGTGGCAGACGGGTTAGGCACAGACGTTCCCGGGACTGCGCTCGAGCGCCAAACGCGCAAGAGTGCAATCGCCGGAACCATCAATTATATGTCGCCCGAACAGGCTTTGGGAAGGCCTTTGGATGCGCGCAGCGACATCTTTTCTTTTGGTCTGGTTTTGTACGAAATGGCCGCGCGGAGACGGCCTTTTAGAGGGGCCACGGATCTGGAGAGCCTGGCGAAGATCATTCACGATCGACCGGAACCGCTCGGGGATGAGATTCCGGCCGCGTTGCGTATCGCAGTGGAAAGGACGCTCGAGAAAAACCCGGCCGAGCGTTACCAATCCATGCGCGAACTGGTGCTCGACTTGCGCAGAATGCTCCGGCTGGATAGCGCGGAAACGCCCGTTGCGCCTCCGGCGTTCTCCCGGAGAGTGTGGCCGGCGTGGGCCGGAGCCGCAGTGCTGGGCGCAGGCTTAAGCCTGTGGGCGATCACGCACCGGGCTGCCGTTCCTGAGAACCCGCTCGCCGACGCCACGTTCACGCGGCTTACAGACTTTGATGGAACTCAGCTAAATCCCGCGATCTCGCCGGACGGGAAGTCCGTTTCCTTTATCTCCGATCGGGATGGGAAGTACGACATTTGGTTGCGCAAGATTTACGGGGAGAGTTTGGTGAACCTCACGAAAGGACAGGGAGGCGATGTGCTCGCGCCGTTACGGAGCATCGGGTTTTCCGGGGATGGATCTCGAGATTTGGAACGGCGGCGGCAAAGGGCGGAGGCTGCGACTGATGCCTGTGACCGGCGGTGTTTTTCACGATTTCCTTGGCAAAGACGCGGCTGAAGTGGCGTGGTCGCCTGATGGAAAACGTCTCGTTTATCACAGCTGGGCCGCGGGTGACCCAATGTTCATCGCGGATCGCGACGGCGGCAATATTCAGCCTTTGGGGCCAGCCGCTCCGCCGGGCGAGCATCAGCACTACCCAACATGGTCGCAGGATGGCCGCTGGATCTGGTTCGTACGCGGCCGGCCCGATACACGTGAGATGGACCTGTGGCGTGTCTCCAAAGATGGCGGCATGCCTGAACGGATGACTCGGCGAAAGAGCGATATCGCCTATCCGGCGCCGGTCGACGCACGTACGATTTTATATATCGCGCCTAATGAAAACGGTGCAGGTCACGAGCTATGGGCGCTGGATGTCGCAACCCGGATGTCACGACGCGTGAGCCTGGGCGCGGAACAGTACTCGTCTGTCTCCGCCAGTGCGGATGGACGCCAGTTGGCGGCAAGCGTTGTAAGCTCGCAGGTTAATCTCTGGAGCGTGCCCATTCTCCGCCTGCCTGCGGACGAGCGCCTGGTTAAATCCTTCCATGTTCCGGCAGTGCGCGCACTCACGCCCCGCTTCGGAGGCGGATCGTTATTCTATCTCTCGTCCCGCGGCGGCGCCGATGGTTTATGGAGATACCGAAACGGGCAGGCCGCCGAAATCTGGAAGGGCTCCGAGGGTGCGCTGCAATCGCCGCCGGCGGTATCGCCCAATGGACGCCGCGTGGCGATCGCGCTTCGGCGGAACGGCAAAATGCTGTTGCATGTACTCACATCAGATGGGACTCGGCTCCGTCCTCTTGCCGCCAATGTCGATATCCGTGGCACCGCGTCGTGGTCGCCGGACGAGGAGTGGATTGTGGCGTCGGGCAGCGACGCGGCCGGTCCAGGCCTGTTCAAAATTCCGTCCGATGGCGCTCCGCCGGTGCGTCTGACGTCAGGAAATGCGCTGGACCCGGTTTGGTCGCCGGACGGCAACTTGATTGTGTATGCGGGTACGAACATGTACACCGATATGCCGCTGCTCGGCATTCGACCGGACGGGACGCGCGTGGAACTTCCGCCGATCAGCGTGCTCCGCGAGGGCGAACGCGCCCGCTTTCTGCCCGACGGAAAGGGGCTGGTTTACATGCAGGGTACAAGCGGCAAACAGGACTTCTGGCTGCTCGATCTTGAGACCATGAAGTCCCGGCCACTGACCCGATTGTCTAATCCGGCAGTGATGCGCACCTTCGACATCACGCCTGACGGTAAGCAAATTGTCTTCGACCGGTCCCGCGAGGTCTCCGATATGGTTCTGATCGATTTGCCCGCAAAGCCCTGAGACGAAGTGTCCCGCGCGGAGGATAGAACGAGGTCTCACCGGTTTCCGGCCGCGCGGGCGTGCCGCAGCTTTATTGTTGCGCTTCGTGCCGTAGGCGAAAGTGCTGTTGCGCGACCTCGGCGGCGATGCTTTCTCCCATGGAACGTCCAACCTCGAGCGAATGATAGAAGTGAAAGCCGGCATAGATACGCGCCCAGAAAACTTCGTCCATAAAGTCGCGCGTGTCCTCGAAAACGTGCTGATGCACGGAGTCGGTAAACACTGTGCTGTCGAGGACAAGATGTACTGGCGGTTCTGCCGAAGTATGTGGCAATGAGCGGAGTCACGGCCCCGGTTAAGCAACCATGTGCAGCCGGATATTCCGGGTGAGCCGGAGTTACGCCAAGCGGCAGCCATGCCGGGTCCGCGGTCAGTTCGGTAGTTCCCGCCGCCTGCCGGAATGGCAGTTACCGGTCTCCAGAAACCATACTTGTATTTCCCGTTGAGACAGCAATAGCTGCGTCAGCATAACCAGTCCAAAGCATCGCCATCAATCTTGCCGAGTCAGCCGTGCTCAATTGATAGTTAGCTGCCAGATAGTTAAAGGCACGCGCATACTGCTGCGCCGGTGTTCTCGGTCCAGAAGATTCCGATTTCCGATTCGTTCGCCGATCGGGCGATGGTGCTGTTCATGTCTCCATACAGTCGAGTCAGATTGTAATCCCTCTTCCATGTTTCACTTTCAGGGAAGGCGGAGGATCGGGCAGAAATTCGCTTGCGGTCTTCATCATAAACGGGCGCATGGCACCTAACCACGGAGTGACCGGAGGCGCGAACGCGGGAGGTGTCGGAATCCAGGCGCCCGGGCCTGATCCGGGAACATATGGACATCTGCCTCCAGGCCATCACCGATACGAGCGCTAATCAGGGCTGCGGCCGCAGCTTCGCCGACGGCTATCCCTTCTTTCGCGGCTTTCGCGTCGGTAATGCTCGCCAGGGAGGTGGAAAACTGCGCATCCAGAGCGGCCTGTTGCGAGGGGAAGTAGTTGACCAGAACGCGGTGCGCGGCTGCAACAGCGGCAGCGTCGATGGAGGCGCGCTCCGGTCCCTCGCCGGTGTAATAAAAGGGCCGATACTGGCCGAGTAATCGCGTTTACAGCATCATAGACGGCAATGCTGGAGTATGCAAACCAGACCCCTGCCGCGCCCGGGCCGTTGCCCGCGTTTTTCACAATGGTTGTGGAGGCGACGGTATTCCAATCCGTTACTACGTTTGCGGCACTCAGCTCCATCGCGAAAACGATCGGGGCGGTGAACAATAACGTTGAGAGTGCCGGGCGCACTCTTGCTATAAATTCCGGGTTGCGTCTCATAAAGCTGGTTCCTTCTCTCCGATGAATTTGGAATGGAGGGCTCCCGGCTGGTGCACCGCGGAATCCTCTGTCGGCTCTACAGGCGCAAAACGGCGTTCAGAACCGTCACGGAGTTTCAGAATATTTCGAGTTATGATGAATCGCAGTTCTCTTGTATTCCCCAGCTCCCGAGACCACCGAACTCTTTCGTGCCTGGGCGCAGGGAGATCCGCAAGCGCTCACCGCGCTTACGCCCCGCGTTTACCAGGAGCTACGGCGCATGGCCGCTCATTTCTTGCAGAACGAGCGGGAGGGAAACACCCTGCAGGCAACCGCGCTGGTTCATGAGCTGTATCTGCGGCTGATTGACGTTCAGAACGTTCATGGAGAAGGCCGGGCGCAGTTTTTTGCGATTTGCGCACAGCTGATGCGGCGCATTCTGGTGGATGCCGCGCGCGCGCGTTCCGCTCTGAAACGAGGCGGTGACCGGGGCCGCATCGATTTTGACGAATTGCCGGACCTGAGCGGCCACCGGGACAAGCAGTTGATCGCTTTGAATGAAGAACTCGATCACCTGGTGAGCTTTGATCCGCGCAAGGCGCGTGTCGTGGAGCTACGCTACTTCGGCGGATTGAGCGTGATCGAGATCGCGGCTGTGCTCAACGTTTCGCCGGAAACGATTACGAGGGATTGGCGAATGGCTCGTGCGTGGCTGATGAAAAAGCTCAGCCAGCCTTGAGGTGATTGGGATCGGCAGCGCGTTGGACTATACTTTCTTATCGACATGGCCGAAGAAGGCGCACCCGCGAAACGAAGAGTCCCGGTGATAGCGATGGCAGCCATTCTCGTGCTATCTCTCCTGACCTATTGGTTCTTCAATCAGCAAGCTATGCCGCTTGATAAAGCGTCCAGCGCTGTTGTGGTTGGTTTGTGGACGGCGATCGTGCTGATCAGTCGTTGGATCTGGCTTGCGTTCGTTAAGAGACGCAATTTGAAGCCGCGCCAGGAGCGCCCTTGATGGTTGGACGGCTTACTCGTTTGGCCGTCGTGCTGCTGTACGCAAGCGCGATGCATGCTGCGGATCAGGCGGTGTTGTCGTGCAGTCCAGACACGCCAGTCGCTCAAACGGGCGATACGGTCATGGTTCGCGCTTTCAGCTCGCTTCCAGGTTCCCGCTTCACTTGGACTCCGACGGCGGGCTCCATTCCCGAGACGACTGCCATCGCGCATTGGGCTTTGGCCAATGTTTTGCCGGGCATATACCGAGCCACGGTACAATCGGGCGCCAGCACCGCTGCGGAGAGCTGCTCCATTCGGATCGTGGTCACAGAGAAAGTCCGGAGCGAAAGGCCGGCCGTAGAATCTGGAAGCGCTTTCCTGTTGCCTGACGATACCGAAGCCTCCGGTTACGGCCTCTACAGCTATTTGCTCTTAGGCGCGGCTCCCGTTGATTCCACACGCGAGCGTTATACGCAAGTGATCAGCGCCTTTCTCAGTCTTGTGCCAGCGCTGACCGAATTCGACCGGAGTATGCACCCAAAAGACTTGAACGCAACCTATCTACTAGTGACCGCCAAAGCTCCGGAAAAGGTATCAGCCGATTGGGTGCTGCAGCACTACGATTACGCGCGTGCGCGCTCGCTGCTGCGGCTGCTACGCGGGCAGACGCGCGTCGGTCCCTACTTTCTGTCCTCATCCACACCATTGATGGGCGCCGGCGAAATTGCTCGTCCCTATCTGGTGCAGGATATGAGCGGGCTTCCGCAGGCTCCTAAAGATCTCGCTTCCTGGTGGGTTCGCGAATTTATGAATCAGGCTGCGCAACAGCGGTTTTGGGATACCAGAAACGCCCAGGAGTTCACGATCAAACTGCGTACGACGCTCGCCGTAATCGGGGCAGGGTTGCCCGAAATGCAAGCTAGTTTGAAAGACTGGGTTGCTTGGATAGGGTAATCTTCGGTTACGGAAAATGATCCCGCTCAGGACGCGTTAGCGGCTGAGCTTTGCGGAGACAAGCTCATGAAGGCGCTTCGGTGTTTGGCTATTGCGAGTTGGCCCCTCACCCTGTGCGCCCTTGCTCCGCTGTGTGCTCAGCAAGCTTCGTGGCAGCAACTTCATAATCAAGTAGCCGAACTGGTGGCGCAAAATCGCGCTTCAGAGATGCTTTCCATCGCGCTCCAAGAGTTGCGCGTTGCCGAATCCACTTTCGGCGTGATGCATCCGGCAACGGCCGCCTCTACGTATGATGTTGCGTTGGCCTATGACACGCTCCGTCAATATGCAGAGGCTGAAACGTTTTACCGCCGCGCTTTGACGCTGGAAGAGAAGACGTTGGGCCAGAACAGTCTCGAGATTCCAAAATGCTTGAACAATCTGGCTGGAGTTTTGATTACCACTCACCGGGAAACGGATGCTGCTCCGCTGCTTCAAAGATCGATTGCCCTTTTGCGCCAGTCTTCTGATCCGACGGCACAACAGAACAGCATCGCGCCGCTGATTAACCTTGCCGGCATTTACCGGAATCAGAAGAATTATGCCGAGGCCGAAGCTCGTTATCGCGAGGCTCTGGCCATTGCCGAAAGGGATAACTCACCCGGACACGTTCCGTCCGGCATGATTCTCTATCCGTTAGCTACTCTGTACGACAGCGAAGGGAAGCACCATGAGGCTGAAGTCGCGCTCAAGCGTGCCTTGACCATGTCTGAGCGGACGTATGGGCCCGATAAGCCTGAAACGGAAAAAGTGCTGCATGCGCTTGGCGCCACGGAGGCGAATTTGCGGAACTATCCGCAGGCGGAATCGTATCTGCAGCGTGCCCTTCAGATTGAGGAGCAAACCTCGGGCACTGAGCTGGAAATTGCCGCGCTTTCAAACGATCTCGCAAACGTTTATCACTTTCAGGAGAAGTACAGCGCGGAGGAGGTTCCGCTACGTCGCACTCTGACTCTTCGCGAAAAGCTTTTCGGGCCGTCGGACCCGCGGACGATCGACACCTTAATGACACTCGCTGTCCTCTTGCAGAAGGAGGGGCGCCCGGCGGATGCCCGCCCGCTCTGCCAACGTGCGGTTGCGCTGCAAGGGAATACGCAAGGGTCTGACAGCCCGGCGCTTGTCGACGCGCTGTCCTGTGCCGGTTCCACCTATCTCGCTCAGGACAACTTTGCGGGCGCAGAGGAGCCCTTCAGGCGTGCCATCCGGATTCTAGAAGAGCCGAAAGTCAATGAGCCTGCCCAGCTGGCGAATACGATGAACTCGCTCGCCGAAGTCTATCGCAGGGCTGGGCGCTTCGCCGACGCTGAGCCTCTTTACCGGGAGTCGCTCGAGATCACGAATCGCATCAGCGGTCAGGATAACGCCGATTATTCGCGTACGCTTAATAATCTCGGTTTGCTCTACGCGGACGAGGGGCGCTTCGCGGATGCCGAGCCGCTGCATAAGCAGAGTTTGGCTATCGCGGAGAAAGTGATCGGACCCGACAAGCTGGAAACCACCTACATTCTGAACAGCCTGGCGCAAGTCTATTTGAAAACGGGACGGTATGCGGAAGCCGAGCCGCTCTACCGCCGTGCGCTTCGGGTCCGCGAAGCTGTTTATGGTCTGGACCATCCGCTAGTCGGCACGATCGTCAATAATCTTGCTTCCGCGTATTTCAGCGAGAATCGCTGTAAGGACGCCGAACCACTTCAGCGGCGCGCTCTCGCTATAGACGAGAAAGCGCTCGGTCCAGAGCATCCTGTTGTGGCCATCGACCTTACAAATCTCGGCCGCATGTGGCAGTGTCTTGGCAGAGATGCGGAAGCTGGCAAAGCCTATAGCCGCGCAGTGGAAATTGTGGAGAAAGCGCTGGGGCCGAACCACCCTGATGTCATATCGCCTCTCGAGCAATTGGCTTCGTTCTATTACGTGGCAGGAGATTTCACGAAGGCTGCTCCGCTGTTCGATCGTTTGCTGGCCGCTGTTGAATATCAGTTCCGGTACCAATTCAGCTACATGAGCGAAAGAGACCGGCTGTCGTTTCTAGCCACAGTAGACGATGTATTCCCGCGATATTTCAGCTTCTGTGTTCGATATCAAGACCGCGATCCGTCCCTCGCTGGCCGCATGTATGATCTGACGCTTTGGGAGAAGGGATTAGTCGCTCGCAGTGTGGTGTCGCTGAGAAGTCAAATTGCCGCTGCGGGCAACGCCCCGGCGCTGGCCGCACTGCAGCACCTGACTGTGCTCAAGGCACGGCTTTCCACTTTGGAATTGGACGAAGCTCAACATCCCGGAAGATCCCGCGAAGAGATTGCGCAGCGCCAGCGCGAAATCAACGATCTCGAGACGGATCTGGTGCGCCGGTCCAGCAAGTTCGCCGACCGTCAGCGCCTGGATGATCTCAAGTGGCAGGCTGTCTCGAAGGCGCTGCGACCTGACGAATGTGCCATAGAACTTCTTCGGTTTCGCATGCACGATGGCAAGGATTGGCAAAGGGTTGAATACGTCGCGTTGGTGCTGAGACCAGGTACGGCCGCGCCGAAAATCATTTCTCTTGGAGACGCCTCCATGCTGGAAGGTGCGCCCTTAAGCGACTATCGCGAGCGAGTCAGCGGGAGCCGTGCGCCGGATGAGTCGGTAGGCAGTGTTTTCTACCGGAATCTCTGGAAACCGTTCGAGCCGTTTCTTCAAGACACGAAGCGCATCTATCTCTCGCCTGACGGTTTGTTGAGCGAGGTTTCCTGGGGCGTTCTGCCGGATGGCGCCGGCCATCTTCTGTGCGAGCGCTACCAGATCAATCTGCTATCGAGTACGCGTGACCTGGTGAACAAACCTATGGCCAACGCGGCCCGCACGGCCGTTCTGGTTGGTGCGCCGGATTTTGATCTTTCGCCGACGGCTTACCGGGCTGCGCTTCAAAAAACACCCACTCGAACTGCGGAAGGCACACGCGTTGCGGCGCTCACGCCGGCTGCGCTCCGCGGGGTGGAGACCAACGGTCAGCCCCTCAGCGCACTTCCCGCTACCAAAGAGGAGTTGCAGGCGCTCCAGGAGCTATTGCAGCAGCACGGCTGGACCACTACCGTCTATACGGGCCAACAGGCACTCGAAGAGAACGTGAAGGCTCTTCACTCACCTCGCGTGCTGCATCTGGCGACACATGGCTTTTTCCATGCTCCTGCTATACCCGCGGACACCAAAGCTGCAAACGGGCAGAGCCCTCCGGTGGTCTCCGACCCCATGCTAGATTCAGGCGTTTATCTTGCCGGTGCAAATCAACTCGCTGGCAAAAGCGAAGATACGGGTCTCGATGACGGAGTTCTCACTGCCTTCGAAGCATCTACGCTGGATCTCTCGAACACAGAGCTTGTGGTGCTGAGTGCGTGCGAGACGGGTTTGGGGGTGACGCGCAATGGGGAGGGCGTCTTTGGGCTGCGGCGTGCTCTTCAGGAAGCAGGCGCGAAAGCGGTTCTGATGAGCCTGTGGAAAGTTCCCGACCAGGAAACGGAAGAGCTGATGAAACTGTTCTACGGCAAATGGCTCTCCGGCGAAGACAAGCAGAAAGCTTTGCGCGAGGCTCAACTGGAGATGCGCGAGCGCGTGAAATCTCGCCGTGATGGCGAGGATGTTCCATTTTTCTGGGGCGCCTTCGTCCTGGTCGGCAATTGAGACGTGTTCAATAAGGTGGTCTATGCGACTCTGTCCTGTTCTGATTCTTCTCTGGTCGTTCGCTGCATCGGGGATCCTGCTCTGGTCAGCCGATTCGACCTTCCGTCATCCAGAAAATTTCACGATTCTGGTTCCTGACGGCTGGAAAGCGGAGAGCCAGGCTGCGGGGATCGCTGTGTCGAAGGGATCGGCAAACGTCGATGTGTTTGTGATTCCCGGTAACGGGTCGCCCGAGAGTCTGATTCAATCCATTGAGCCCCAACTGGCAAAGCAGTGGAGGAGCTGGAATCCGGTTCGAAATTCTAGCTGCACCGTAGCCGGCCGGAACGGAGCGTGCGCATGGTATTCGGGTATCAATCCAAAGGGCGAAGCCATGAATTTCAAGATGGCTGCTCTGGCTGAACAGGGCAAGGGCTACGTGTTGTTCGTCGAAACCCCGCAGCAGAATGCGAACGCATTCATGGCGGATGTTGCCCGCATTGAGCGCAGCTTCTCGCCGGTAGCTGGTCAGCCCGTGGGCGCCGCGCCTCCCATTCGCCCGGTCGATCCGCAGAAACTTGCTGCTCTCGACAAGGCCTATCAGGAAGGTCAAATGACGACGGAAGAGTATGAGCGTCGAAAACAGCAACTGCAAGGCGGAACGGCTGAGAGCTCCGCAGCGCCGAATGCCGGAACTCAGCCGCAGCAAACTCGTCAGCCGCCGCGAGTACAGACGCCTGAGAACTCTCCACCTGCAACGGAGCCGCAGCACCGGTCGCCTCCCCAGAACTCGGAACCGCCGGCTTCGCCTGAAATGGGCTCACCTGGGGGCCAGAGATTCTTATCGCCGGACGGCTTTTTTGCGACCTCGATCCCGCAGGGTTGGACCAATGTGCCCGCAGGCCCAATGAATAATGGCGCATACCTGTTCGCGCCCTCAAACCGAGGCACGGAACGGATTATGGTGGGTTCCGGACAGCTATATGTTACGGGTATACAGCAGGTTCTTTCGAGCGCGTTTGTCACGATCCGAACGCTTTATCCCGGCCTGCAGCTCGCGGGGCGGCCGTCCTATTTCAATGTCCGGAATCTGCCAGCTGCTCAATTGAACATGCGCGGCTTTCTGGCCAATGGCGCGCCTGCCACGGCGTGGTACGGACTCGTACTCGCCCGGAATCGATATTTTTATGTATTCAGCGTTGCGCCTCCCCGCACGGCCGCACAGGTTGAGCAGGACGCTCGCGCGGTATTCGGCGGCTTCCAATTCTAAGAGCTGTACGCAGTGGGGCCGCAAGTGGAATCAGGAAGTACTGCGCTCGAGCACATACTTTAGACCTCCTGCTCGAAACCAGCGGTATCCATATCCTTCCATCAGAATGCAATGCCGGCCAGACTCGTCGGCGACGCTATGTTCGTCCGAAAGCAGATTCACTAGTCGCGTTCCGTCTTCGTCTCCCAGCCCCACATCAATCCGAACCTCCCTCGGAGCGGAACTCAGGTTGTTGACAATTACCACCGAGTTGTTGCGCCAGTCATATCGGATAGCAAGCACGTCCGGACCGCCGGTACGAAGCACCGTAAAATCACCCCAGCCGATCTCCGGAACTTCCTTGCGCATACGAACTATTCGCTCCATCCAATTCAGCATTGAGTTGGGATCACGCCGCTGATCCGCGACATTCACATGTTCAAAGCCGTATGCGCCTCCAGTGATGACGGGCAAAACCGGGTTACCCGCTTTTGTAAATCCGCCGTGTGCTTCGGTTGACCACTGCATCGGCGTTCGTGCGCACTGGCGTTCCGGGAGGCTGAGATCGTCGCCCATTCCGATCTCATCGCCATAGCGGATCACAGGAGTTCCGGGAAGCGTGAACATCAGACTATAAGCCAATTCGAGTCGCCTACGGTCGCCCTCCAGCATAGGGGCCAGGCGACGCCGGATTCCGCGAGAGTACAATTGCATGTCTTTATCCGGACCAAATGCCGTGAACACTGTTTGGCGCTGTTCTTCTGTGAGGCGCCCCAGATCCAATTCATCGTGATTTCGCAGGAACTGGCCCCATTGAGCGGTGGCGGGCCGGGGCTTGGTGTTCTTCAATGCCTTGATGAGCGGGCGGCAATCGGCTGTGGCGAGTGCAAAAAAAAGATTCTGATTCACCTGGAAGTTGAACATCATTTGCAGCCTTTCTCCTTCGTCGCCGAAGTATTCCAGGTCGGTCTGGGGCAGAACGTTGGCCTCGCCGAGGATGATGGCATCGCCCTTACGCCAGCTCAAAAATTCACTGAAGGTTCGGAGCATTTCATAATGCTCTTTCATTCCTGTGACCGTGGGTCCCTTATCAGCAATCACAAACGGAACTGCATCCATGCGAAAACCCGATACTCCCAGCTGTGTCCAGAAGCCCATAATCTTTAAGATTTCGGCCTGGACATCCGGGTGGGCGGTGTTCAAATCGGGCTGAAAATCGTAGAAGCGGTGAAAGTAATAACTCCTGGCGCTTTCATCAAAGGTCCAAGTCGATTTTTGAACGCCGGGGAAAACAACGCCATCGGCAGCGTTCTTCGGCTTTTTTGCAGACCAGACGAACCAATCCCGGAACCTGGATTCAGGATGACTGCGCGCTTGTTGAAACCAGGGATGCTTGTCAGAGGTGTGGTTTACAACCAGGTCAATCAGCACGCGGATGCCGCGCTGATCGCAACCGTGGGTAAACTCGACGAAATCTCCGAGCGTGCCGTACTTCGGATCCACGTTGTAGTAATCGGAGATGTCGTATCCTCCGTCGCGACCGGGTGATGGCTGAAACGGCATGAGCCAGACGGCGGTGACACCGAGGCCCTGCAGATAGTCCAGACGGCGCATGAGACCTTTGAAGTCTCCGACGCCATCGCCGTCCGCGTCCATGTAGGTAGCGACAGATAGGCAGTAGATGATTGCGTTTTTGTACCAGAGATCGTTGATCAAGATTTTCTGCTAACCCATGGTACGCATCGGGCGGGATGAGAGCCGGTGAGTGTCTCAAATTGGGCAAAGCGTCGCCTGTCCCCGATTTGAGTGTCATTGGGAAATTGTGGTACCTTCTTCATCCATAGGAGGGGCAATGTCGAGTAAGGGCGTACTTGATGTTTCCGTTAGTCACCCGATATTAGGTGTTTCGCGCGGGACCTGGTGGGCCGTTATCGTTTCGCTTTTGGTTCTGATCTGCGGTGAGCTGTTCTTTTCGGTCCGGCAGGAGTCGCAAGTATTCGACGAATCGGCACATCTTTACGCCGGATTCGAATACTGGAAACACGGTGATTTTGGAGTGAATCCGGAGCATCCGCCTTTGGTGAAGTTGGTCGCGGCGGTCCCGCTGCTGCCACTCCAGCTTAAAGAGCCCCCGCCTGTGCCAATTCCATTTTTCAAGGCTCAGAATTTTATTGGCGCCAGTCAGTTCTTGTATCGGGCTGACGCGGACTCGCTGATCATGCGGGCTCGCGTGACGGTTGGTTGTATTTTCGCGCTTGGACTAGCCTTTCTGGTGCTGGCTGCGGGATATGAGATGTTCAACCGAGAGACAGCGCTCCTCGCTTTGGTCCTGGTAGCGTTTGAACCCGTTCTGCTGGCAAACGGCGCACTGATTACGACAGATGTCGGACTTGCTTGCTTGTTCTTTGCCTCTGTTTACGCCTTCTACCGTTACGTGAAGTCACCTTCTGTAGAACGCCTGCTGATTTGCGCAGTTGCCTCGGGCTTAAGCCTCGGCGCCAAGCACTCAGGATCTCTGATTCTACCCACTTTATTGATCCTCGCGGCCAGTGAAGTGATTGCGAGATGGCAAGAGGGGAGACTTCAGAGTGGCAACAGAGTTGGCGTCCCCGCTTCTCGGTATGCGCTGCAAATCTCCGCGGCCGTTGGCGGCATCGCCTTGGTGAGCTATGGAATGCTGTGGGCCTTTTATGGTTTTCATTACGGTGCGAGACCTGCTGGATTGCAGTTGATCCCGTCGCTCGCGGCCTACTCGACCCAGTTGCAGAGTCCGGCAGAGAAAGCAATCATCGAGTTTTTTGCGCGGCATCATTTGTTTCCGGAAGCGTATCTCTATGGCTGGGTCGACATTTTGCAGATTCCGGGAGCTCGACCGACGTTTGTATTTGGAAAGCTCTACAGCGGCGGCCAATGGTTTTTCTTCCCGGCGATGTTGCTAATCAAAAGCACGTTGACCTTGTTGATATTGGTCGCGCTGGTACCGTTTGCGCGGCTTTGGAAGTATCGGCGCGAGGTGCTATTCCTTTCGATTCCACCGGTTTTCTTCCTGCTGGTTGCGATCTTCTCCGACCTGAATCTGGGCGTGAGACACATCCTCCCGATTTATCCGTTCATCATCTTGTTGGCTGCGGCCGCCGGATGGAATCTGGCGGTGCGGTCACGTGCCGGTGCTGCGACAGTTGCCGCACTGGTCCTTTTTGCGGCAGTGTCCTCATTACATGCCTTTCCCAGTTACCTTGCCTACTCCAATGAAGCTTTCGGCGGACCATCGAATACATACCGCATGGTTACTGACGCGAATGCGGATTGGGGTCAAGGCCTGAAGTGGGTAAAAGCTTATTTAGACGACCACCACGTTTCGAGTTGCTGGTTCGATTACAACGTGCCATTCGTTGACCCGGGATATTACAAGATCGGATGCAAGCCACTTTTGTCGGCAATGGGCCATTACGGATTGGGGCCGGCTGTGACGATTCCGCCCTCGATCAGCGGCACGATTCTCGTCAGCGCCACAGAGGTAGAGGGGCACAACTGGGGACCTGATGTTCTTAATCCGTACCAGGTGTTCAAAGAACGGCGACCGGATGCATTGATCGGAAATGTGGTTCTGGTCTATAACGGGACCTTCGAAGTGCCTTTGCTAGCGGCCCAGAGTCGAGTGACCACGGCGTATGGGCTTCTGCAACGACATAAGATAGACGATGCCGTCGCGGAAGCACAGAGCGCGGTGAAGCTGGCGCCAGATTCGGCTGAAGTACACGGAGCGCTGGCAAGAGTTCTGATGATAGCGGGCCGGAAAGCAGAAGGTCAGCAGGAGCTCGCGACGGCAATTCGGCTGGCACGCGCAATTCACCCAGATTTTCAGGCCCAACTGATTCGCTCCCTGGAGCATCCGGGACGGTGAGTGCAACGCGCACTGAATCGATTTCGCGTGTGTGACTGACGTTTTTGCGAGGTCTCAGCGGGACGAGCCCGTGTGAATGGAGGCGATTTCTGCTACGATTTGATCCAAGCGGTCCGGATGATCCGTGCCGTTCATGGCGGGGCCCTGTTTGCCGCCGTTCGGTTTCGAAGCACAGCAGTTTACAACCTGGGAGACGTAATGACAGCGACACTGAATGCCGAACATAAAGCGGATCTTTTGAAGCGAGGCTTCTCGCGCAGGAACTTCGGGCGCATTGCGACCGTGCTGACAGCAGGTGCGACGCTTCCTTTCTACAACGAGCCGGCGTTAGCGCAACTCTCGATGGTGCGGAACATGCCGCCGGATGCGGTGAAGATCAATGCCAACGAGAACCCGATGGGTCCATGTCCAGAGGCGGCCGACGCGATCTATAACGTGGTCAAGAAGGGCGGCCGGTACATGTACGAAGAGACGTACACTCTCGGCCAGACCCTGGCAGGCGTCGAAGGTTTGAAATTCAGTTATCAGCCGTCCGAGAACTTTGTAGAAATTTATGCCGGGTCGAGTGCGCCGCTCCATCAGGCGGTGCTGGCGTTCTGTTCCAAGGACCGCCCGTTCGTGAAAGCAGACCCTGGTTACGAGGCGGGAGAGCGGGCCGCGAACTTCATCGGCGCAAACGTGGTAAACGTGCCGCTCCGTAAGGGCAAATGGGACCACGATGTGAGGGCGATGCTGGCAGCGGCTCCGAATGCGGGTCTTTTCTACATCTGCAATCCGAACAATCCGACGGGCACGCTGACGAGCCACGCAGATATCGAGTGGCTGGTGGCGAACAAGCCGCAAGGTTCGGTTGTGATGGTGGACGAGGCATACATTCACATCTCGAAAAATGCCGTTCCTGCGACGGATCTGGTTGCGCAAGGGAAAGACGTGGTCGTCCTGCGCACGTTTTCAAAGCTGTACGGCATGGCAGGACTGCGAGCGGGGGCCGCGCTGGGACGTCCTGATCTGCTCGAGAAGGTTCGCGGCTGGAGCGCGGGAGCGATGCCGATCACGGCCATGGTTGGAGCGACGGCGAGCCTGAACCAGAAGAACCTTGTGCCTGAGAGGCGCAAGATCATGGGCGACATTCGTGAGGATACGTTCAGCTTCTTGACAGCCAAGAATGTCGAGTTTATTCCTTCGGAAAGCAACTGCTTCATGATGAACGTGAAGCGTTCGGGGCGGGCATTTTACTCGGACATGGCGGCGCAGAAGGTATATGTGGGTCGCGCGTGGCCGGTGTGGCCCGAGTGGGTTCGCGTTTCGGTGGGAAGCAAAGACGAGATGGCGAAGTTCAAAGAAGCATTCGTCAAAGCCTACAACGTATAAGTTTGGAGAAGGCCGTCTACATTACGGCGGCCAACTCCCTCCAGGTCTTGCCCTGCGATTCAGCTACGGCGGGATAAGTGATTTCTCCCTGATAGGTGTTCACTCCCTCGCGGATTGCAGGACTTTCTACGCATGCACGCTCAAGACCTTTGTCAGCTAAGGTGAGCAGGTACGGCACGGTCGCGTTGGTCAGTCCGAAGGTGGAAGTATGCGGCACGGCGGCCGGCATGTTCGAGACGCAGTAGTGGAGAACGCCGTCGACATAATAAACCGGGTCGGTATGCGTGGTGGCGTGAGCAGTTTCAAAGCAGCCGCCCTGATCGATGGCAACGTCAACCACGACGGCACCAGGCTTCATTTGCGCGATCATCTCGCGGCGGACCAGTTTGGGCGCGGATGCGCCGGGAATGAGTACGGCGCCGACCACCAGATCGGCTTGGCGGACGGCCTCGCGGATCGTGTGTGTGTTTGAGGCAAGCGTCCGGATGGAGTTCGAATAGACGTCGTCGAGCTCCCGCAGGCGGTTCAGGTTCCGATCGATGATAGTGACATTGGCGCCCAGGCCGCACGCCATTTTGGCTGCATTGTGACCGACGATTCCTCCACCGAGCACGACCACATTGGCGGGCGCGACCCCGGGAATACCGCCGAGGAGGATGCCGCGACCACCGTTGGGACGCTCCAGATATTGCGCGCCGACTTGCACGGCCATGCGTCCGGCTACTTCGCTCATCGGGGTAAGGAGGGGCAGAGAATTATCGCGTTCACGAATGGTTTCGTACGCGATAGCGCTCACCCTTGACCGCACGAGAGCCTCGGTCAAATCGGGAAGCGGAGCAAGGTGAAGATAAGTGAACAGGATCAAGCCGGGCCGAAAAAAGCCGTACTCGGAAGGTTGCGGCTCCTTGACTTTTACGACCAGGTCGGATCGGCTCCAAACCTCCGAGACGTCGTCGACGATGATCGCGCCCGCTTCGGCATATTCGTCGTCGGCGACGGAGCTGCCAACTCCCGCCCCCCGCTCCACCAGAACTTCGTGGCCGTGTTCTTGCAGAGTAGTCACCATGCTGGGTACGCAGCCGACACGTGTTTCGTGATCTTTGATTTCTTTCGGTACTCCGATGACCATTACGGTCTTCCTTTTCTAATTTATGTACAGTGCTAGTCCCTGGAACTCTCAGGTGCATGCGGAGGAGGCGGCGGCGAAGTCTGTGGATCAGCAACGGGCGCCGGAACAGCGGCGGCGGTACTGCCGTCGTGTTTCGGACCAAGCCCGAGACCGATCAACGACAACGAATTGATTTTGCCGTCATCGGTTAGCTTCTGGTCGGCCTGAAAGCGCTTGAGGGCATCAACGGAATCGTCGTTCCACTCGCCATTTACCTGGCCTTTGAAGTAACCGCGATCGGCGAGAGCCTGTTGGATTTGTTGATACCGCTCGGGATCGGGATGCAACTGATAGCTGGGCGCGGGTGGAACACGGGAGCGGGCCATTTTCCCGCGCCGGGTTCGAGAGGCGGGCCCGGTCTTGGCTGTAGATACGGGCGGCTTGCGGGCGCCAGATTTCGGGGTAGGGGACGAGGTGCTCTTGGGCTTTTTAACGGCCGGCTTCGTAGGCGCGGCGGAGGCCAGTGCGAGGCAGAACGCAATCGTGAAAGCCCAACGCATGCTCAACCAAATCTTATCACCCGGAAGTGGGTGCTACGCCGCTCCACGGTTCGGGTAATCACTGCCCGTACAAGCAGTTGCGACTACTTTTGCCTGTGTCATACTTTTCGCAAATGGCGGTGAGGTACAGATGATCATCTCGATGAAACTGCATGCGAGGAAGGAGGAGATCGAAGCCGTTTGCGAGCGCATCCGTGAGTTCGGGTATAAGGTTCACTCCATCACGGGCGAAGAACGCGTGGTGGTTGCGGCCGTCGGCGTAGGAGACGTTACGGCGTGTCTTGAGTCGCTGGAAGCGATGCCGCAGGTGGAGAAGGCTGTTCGGATTTCAGCGCCCTATAAGTTTGTGAGCCGGGAGTTTAGAGCGGCGAAGTCGCAGATCAAAGCGAACAACGTGGAGATCGGCGGAGACGAATTCATCGTGATAGCGGGGCCGTGTTCGGTTGAGAGCGAAAGGCAGATTATCGATACGGCGCGCTTCGTGGCGGAACAGGGGGCTCAGTTTCTGCGTGGCGGCGCTTTTAAGCCACGTACATCGCCCTACGATTTCCAGGGAATGGAAAGTGAAGGACTGAAGCTGCTGGCAAAGGCAAAGGCGGAGACCGGGCTCGGGATTGTGACTGAAGTGATGAGCGACCGGGATGTTGACATGGTGGCGGAGCACGCGGATATCTTGCAGATTGGCGCGCGCAACATGCAAAATTTCGCGTTGCTGAAGGGGCTTGGGAAAGTGAACCGTCCGGTGATGCTGAAACGTGGGCTGAGTTCGACAATCAAGGAACTGCTGATGTCGGCTGAGTACATTGTGGCGCATGGAAACCCGAACGTTATTTTGTGCGAGCGCGGGATCCGGACGTTCGAGACCGCGACGCGGAACACCTGCGACATCACGGCGGTGTCGGTTCTGAACGAACTATCGCATTTACCGGTTATTCTTGATCCGAGCCATGCGACGGGCAAGCGAAGCCTGGTGCCATCTTTGTGCCGGGCGGCGGCAGCCATCGGAGCGGATGGCTTGATGGTAGAGGTGCATCCGCACCCGGAGAAAGCGATGAGTGACGGCGCGCAGTCACTGCCGTTTGATCAATTCGCTGCGATGATGCAAGAGCTTAAGCCCTACATCGAGCTCTGGAAGCGCCCGCGAGTGGCGGAAATGGCGACGGTCTAAGACGCGAGAACTCTTTCTGCGGACGCGGCTTTCCTCGCAGGCGGTTTTGGTGGCAGTCGCCATTCTGGTGGCGGCTGCCGCCTTTGGGATCCATTCCTACCGGTATCGGTTCGTACGAACGAATGCGGACCTGTTCCGCTATCTGCCCGATGCGGGATTTACCAGCTTCTATGCGGACGTGGAGGCGCTGCGACGAACGGGAAATTTGACGCTGCTCACTGGTACAAAGACGATCGCAGAGCCGGAATACCAGGAGTTTGTCAAGCAGGCGCAATTCGATTATGCAAAAGACGTGAACGCCATCGCAGGGGCGAGTAACGGCGAGGTGTCCCTCATTCTTGCGCGCGGGCAGTTCGGCTGGGAAGACCTGCGGCGATACGCAATCGCACATGGCGGCAGTTGTGAGGGCGATGTCTGCAGTGTACGAGGAGCGCGAGAGGGACGCTGGATATCATTCGTTTCGATTCAGCCCGATGTCATCGGAGTTGCGTTAAGCGCAAACAGGCGGGCTGCGCGAGAGCTACGAGGCACTGGACATAAGTTACGGGAACCTGTGCCGGTCTTTCCGATTTGGATACGGGTCTCGCCGGAGTTGCTGCAGCATCCGGAGCGCTTGCCTTCGGCGCTCCGCATCTTTGGAATCTCGCTTCAATCGGCGGAGCGGGTGCTACTCTCGCTCGCGGGTGCGGGCGGGAACGGCGGGGCGGCGTTCGATTTGAGGCTTGAGGCGACTTTCCGAAACAAGGCGGCCGCGGAAACGGTACGAACTCAATTTGAGATACAGACGAAAATGCTGGTGATGGAATTAGCGCGCGAGCATGCGCAAGCGAATGCAGCGGATTTGACCGGGCTGTTGACAGGTGGACGCTTTGAGGTGGCCGGAAAGCAGGTGGTCGGCATCTGGCCCGTGCGGCAGGAGCTCCTGAAAGCCTTGCAGTAGCGGGACTTTCCTTCGTAGGAGGTAACGAAGATGCTCAAGTGCTGTTGCGGGTTCACAGCGCTCTTACTTCTGCCTTTGTTGCGGAAGGGGCGAAGCTGCAGAGTTATTTAGATTGAGTCCGGTGATCTTGAAAGTCACGGCGCCCGAGAGGGTGTGGTCTGCGGGCATTTTGATGCTGAGGCCCTGCGCCTCCTGAGAGAACGAAAGAGCTCCAGAATGGCCGAGAAGGCCAACGCTCGACGCCTTTCCGGATACTTTGTCGCTTGCTAAAGAGGTGATGAGCGCGTCGCCTTCGGGCCATCCGGAAGCGATCGCGTATAGCGTTTCGCCTTTCACGGTGAAGTGATAGGAGGGCGGGCCGGTCTCCATAAACTTCGTCCAGGGATGCGTGCCGTAGATGGCTTCGCCGTTTATATCGAGCCAGCTACCAATCTTTAGCAAGACATCCTGCTGATTCTGCGGAATGGTTCCATCGGCCATGGGCGAGATGTTCAGCAGATAAAAACCGCCTTTACTGACCGTATCCACCAGCTTGCCGATAATGATGTCGGAGCTGACGATGCGGAGGCCTTCGATGTAGCCCCAACTATTGCTGCCGATAGGATCATCGACCATCCATGGACCACTACGGATGCCGGACGGCGAGCGCGTGCCGATCTTTTCGAAATCGAGAATCGAGCCGATCTGCTTTCTGTCGTCGTTACTCGGCGCATAAGCATTGAACTTCGTTACGAGCGAAACCTGCTTGTCCCATTCGCTTGCGCGATTGTAGTAATACGCAGCAACACGCAATTTGAGCGGATCGAGAACGCGCAGGTTGACTCCGTTGTCGAACCAGAGAATATCGGGCCGGTATTTGTCGATCAGTTCCAGGTTGCGGTTCACCCAGTCGGTGAGAAAGCGGGTCATGGCAGCGTTGCTTCGGTCCGCAACGTTATAGAAATTTGCCCACGCAGGATCGTAGAGGTCGGCGTGAGCAGCCTGAAGACGAGCCCGGAGTTCCGGAGGAGGGTTGATGAAGGTGAAGTTCTCGATGCCGTGATTCGACACTCCGAATTTCATGTTCTGCTTGCGTACGGCTGTGGAAAGATCGCCGGCGAGATCGCGGTGCGGGCCCATTTTCTTAGCATTAAATGGGGTTACGTCGCTATCCCAGAGCGCGAAATTTTCGTGGTGTTCACCCATGCCGATCACGAGCCGGGCACCCGCTTTTTTGAACAGGGCTGCCCAGGCGTCTGGATCCCATTTCGCGGCGGTGAACTGAGGGATGAAGTCTTTGTAGCCAAATTTCTCCTGGGGACCGAAGTGGTCGGCATGCCATTGAGCGTCGCTGCCATACATGTGCTTTTCGTACCACTCGTTATGGTGCGCGGGAACAGAGAATATGCCCCAATGCATGAAAATTCCGAACTTGGCGCCCTCGAACCAGGAGGGTGTGCGATAGTTCTTCTCGAGGGAGTCCCAGGTGGGCTGAAAGGGACCTGGGGGAAGAGGCTTGGTGACTGCCTTATCGGCCGCAGCCACGATGGCAGGCGTGGCCGGCGGCCCCATGACGCCGTAATCATAGGGACCGGTGTTCGTGACGCCCATCCGGTCTGGTTTGGGCAACTGATTCTGTCCGTCAACAGAAGTCAATGCGAAGCCGATCGTCAAAGCGATGGCGGCACAATATGTGGCGGCAGACTTCATTACCGGATTGTAGTAGGCGCATCTTGAAATCGCAGAGATTCGCGAACGTGATCTAACCTAGTATTTACAGGCCAATGTCTACGAGCGTTCTAGATCTGCCGGGGATTGCAGAGCAGTATCGCACTCTGGAGGAGAAGGTCAGGCTGCTGAGGCCCAAGGATGATTTGGCGCAGCTGGAGCGTGCTTACCATTACGCTGCCGACTTGCATAAGAACCAGAAGCGCAAGTCAGGGGAGCCGTATATCAGTCATCCGCTGGCGGTCGCGCACATTCTGGCGGATATGCAGATGGACCTGGTTTCGATTCAAACCGGACTTCTGCACGACGTAGTGGAAGATACGATCGCCAAACCGGAGGACGTTCGGGACCGGTTTGGCGAAGAGGTAGCGCGCTGTGTGGACGGCGTGACGAAGCTGAGCAAAATCAGGCTGGCGAACCGGGAAGACCGGCAGGCTGAGAGCTTGCGAAAGATGCTGCTGGCGATGACCGGCGATATTCGCGTGATTATCGTCAAACTGGCGGACCGGTTACACAATATGCGCACGCTTGGTTCGCTTTCGGCCGAACGGCAGGAAGCGATTGCGCAGGAGACACTCGAGATCTATGGGCCGATCGCGCACCGGCTGGGCATGGGCAAAGTGCGCGGTGAACTGGAAGACCTGGCGTTCCGCACCCTGCACCCGGATTCAGCGGCCGAACTGATGCGGGAGATTGAATCGAAGCGTCAGGAAAACGAGCAATGGCTGGCGCAGGTACAGGTGACGATTGAGCAGAAGCTGGCGCGCGAAGATGTCCCCGCTCGCGTCGAGGGACGTGTGAAGCGCGCCTATTCGGTGTATCAAAAGCTGAAGCGGCAGCGCATCACGCTCGACCAGGTTTATGACGTGATGGCGATTCGCATCATCACGGATTCGGTAAAGAACTGCTACGCGGCACTGGGGGTGATTCATAACGAGTGGCATCCGGTGCCGGGACGCATAAAGGATTTTATTGCGATGCCGCGGCCGAATCTGTACCAATCGCTGCATACGTCGGTGATCGGTCCGGGCGGCACTGCCTTCGAGGTGCAGATCCGTACGGAGGAGATGCACAAGCTCGCCGAAGAAGGCATTGCGGCGCATTGGAAGTACAAAGAAGGCAGCAAGGGGCCGCGCGCGGACGACCAGCGGATTGCGTGGTTGAGACAACTGGTTGAGTGGCAGCGGGAGATGAAGGACTCGGGCGAGTTCCTTTCTACGCTGAAGGTGGACCTGTATTCGGAAGAAGTCTACACATTCACTCCGCGCGGGCGTGTGATCGTTCTACCGCGGGATGCGACGCCCATCGACTTTGCGTATACGATTCACAGCGACATTGGGCACACGTGCGTGGGAGCGCGGGTAAATGGCGCGATCCGGCCACTGAAGTCGACGCTGCGAAACGGCGACGTAGTAGAGATCCTGACGCAACCAGGCCACCAGCCGAGCAGGGATTGGCTCGGCGCGGTGAAGACGTCGCGTGCGCGAAATCGGATCAAGCACGTCATCAATGCGGCTGAAAGGGCGAAAGCAGTCGAGATCGGGCAGAAGTCGCTCGAGAAAGAAGCGCGGCGGCTCGGCGTGCATTTGGGTCGGATCTCGAACGAAGATCTGGAAACAGTCGCGTCCGAGTATGGAGTCAGCAAGACCGAAGATCTGTACGCGGCGCTCGGATTCGGCAAGTTTTCGGCCCGGCAGGTGTTGCAAAAAGTAGCGCCGGATGACGTGCAGGACGAGCCTGCCGTGCTTCCGGACCTACCAAGATTACCGGTTCCGCACGGCCCGTCACCATTTGGCGATAGCGATCTGACGATCCACGTGAAAGGCGCCGATGATGTTTTGGTGTACCGGGCGAAGTGCTGCAATCCGATCCGGGGAGAACGAATCGTCGGCTACATCACGCGCGGAAAGGGCGTTGCGGTTCATTCGCAGCAGTGTCCGAATGTGCAGAACCTGATGTACGAAGCGGAACGAAAAATTGATGTTGAGTGGGCTCGGAGCGCGAGCGATCCGCTACCGGTGAAGGTGATCGTGTACACGGACGACCGCCCAGGCATCTTGCACCAGTTAACCTCCATTCTGAGCAGCGAGTCGAGTAATATTCGCACGCTGGAGGCGCGTGCGGATCATACGCGGCCAGACGAGAGCGCAATAGTGGATATCACGATGGACGTGCGCGACAAGAAGCAACTGGAGCGGGTCATTACGGCGTTCCGGCGCATCCCAGGAGTAAGGGATATCGAGCGCATTTTGACGGCGTGAATGACTATGCAGCAAGAACTTGAGAGCATGGCGGCGGCTGACCCGGAGCACATTGCAATCTCGAAGTCGACGGGGATCAAAATCGACTGGCGGGACGGACACGCCAGTGATTATTCGCTGGCATATCTGCGGGACGAATGTCCATGCGCCGGTTGTACGGGCGCGCACGGGACAGAACCGCAGCGGACGAGCTATTCGAAACCGGACCTGTTTCCGATGTTCAAGCCCGCGTTGAAAATGGAATCGGTGGAAGCGGTGGGAAGCTACGCGGTGCGGATCTACTGGAACGATGGGCACAGTTCGGGGATTTACTCATTCGATCATCTGCGAAAGATCTGTCCTTGTGAGGCGTGCACCGCTGGCAAACAGTAAAAGGCCGGCAACACACCAGCCTTTCTAAGTCGAATCTGGATGGATCTCTGTTAAAGGAGACGGAAGTTTACTTCGACCTGGGCCTGGGTTGCCACCGGACGACCACCTTTGAGACCCGGGCGGAAACGCCATTTCATGACGGCTTCAATGGCCTTTTCGTCAAGGCCTAAGCCAAGCGGGCGCACAATGTGGATGTCGCGCGGCAAACCATGTTCATCGACAACAATGGACAAAAGAACCGTACCCGAATACTTGGCCTTGCGAGCTTCTTCAGAGTACTCGGGCTCCACCTTCGAAACTAGCGTTGGCGCAGAGACATCGCCGCCGATCCGATAGACGCCGCCTCCCATTCCGCCGCCTTCACCGGGCCCGTAGCCGTCACCTTTACCTGACCCGATGCCCCCGCCGGAGCCGCTTC
Source organism: uncultured Acidobacteriaceae bacterium (assembly GCA_963771495.1). Lineage (GTDB taxonomy): Bacteria > Acidobacteriota > Terriglobia > Bryobacterales > Bryobacteraceae > Bog-105. The sequence goes on from CAVYTR010000001.1 coordinate 928,031, forward strand.
CGAGTCCGTGCGTGCCTTGTCCACCCGAGAAGTCAGTCATTTTGGAGAGAGGATCGGCGTAATCTGGCGCCTGAATTTGCGGAGCTTGCGCGGTAATGGTGGGAGCCACAGGAAGCTGTGGTTTGGGGATCGACTGTTTCGGTGGTTCAAAGACCTTGCGGTCGAACTTGGGAGCAACTCCGCGGCTCACCGGAGTGGGAGCCTTTTGGCCGCCGCCCCCGCCACCGCCGGCTTTGACGGCCGCAGGCGGAAGTTTTGGTTTGAACTCCGGCATATAAATAATGGTGCCGTCAAACGGCTTCTTGGCCGGGAGGATGGAGTGACGGAAAACCAAGAAAAGGAGGGCAATTACACCCACGTGGACCATGAGCGAAACAGCACCCGAGCGGGTTTCTCCGCCGCTATAGGCGCCCCAGATGGTGCCGACTTCGACCGGCTTGGAGGTGACTTCGAGAGGCGGGAGCTTGGGCGGATGGATAAGTTCGCGGATGTTGCCGACGAGGGATTTAAACCAGGGCTGCTCGATTTTGCTTAGATCGCCGAGATCGGCGGTTTCAATCGGCCTCGAGGTTAGTTCCAAAGGCGGAAGATTCGGCGGGTTGATCATCTCCCGGATGCTCCGGGCGACCGACTTAAACCATGGTTCTTCCAGATCGGACTTCATCAAAAGCCGATCGAGGTGAGCATCGGGTGCAGCCGTCTCGGGATGCGCCATTCCTGCCTCTTCTACATCACTAGTCACGAAAAGTCTCCGCCTCTCAATCCCTTGCGCGACCTAAGCCTTCGTTACACGGGTGGACGTAACACTGGAAGTTTCCGTTGCGACTTCCACAATGCGTTACCCAGTAACCCCAGTCTAACACTGTGTCGCGGGCTGCTGATCAAGCATAAAATCGCGAATCCGGGGCCAGATCAGGTCGAGCACGTCAGTTATCATGTTCAGAATCGAGCAGTACCAGCCGCACATTCTTGTGTGCTCTGGCGAAAGCCTCAGAAATGTTAGAGGGCACGACCGGGTCAAGGGTTCCATGGAACAGAAGCGCGGGTTGCGGAAAACTTGGAAAGGGATCGTGAGACGGAGCGTCCTCTATAAGACGAAATCCTAACGGAACTTCACGAGCTTCGGCGTAGTGGAACACGTTCAAAGTTCCATTCCTCCGCCATTCATCGAGGCGGTCCGGACCGAGTTCACTCCTCCAGAGGTTGAAAAAATCAAATGCCGGAGCGAGCAGAACGACTTTTTTCACTTCGGGATGACCGGCGGCAAAGAGAGCGGCCAGGTAACCGCCCATGCTGGATCCCATGAGAATCACCGGATCTCCGCTGATCTCTCGCTCAATAACTTTGAGTTGCCCAGTCAAGGTAAGATTGCGGAAGTCGCCTTCAGCAAGGTCGGGAACGGAGACCAGGAACCCGAGTTGCTGAAGATGTTGCGCAAAGAAGCGGGCCTTAAGAGAGCCGGGGCTAGAAGCGAAACCGTGGAGATAAACAACACGCAACCGGATGTCCAAACATTTACATCGTAGCGATGCGGATTGCGGTGTTTTTTGGTCTGTTGACTTGCTACGGGGCACGAGGATGGTTAGAATCTTTTTGAACTAAACACGCCATAAATCCCGGTGATTCTATTCCACTTCTTTCAATGATGTAGTTTAGAGTTTTGGGCCGGGCCGCTTTTTGCCCTCGGTGAGCCATCAGGAGGCACAGGAGAACAATGAATGTCAGTAGCAGATAGAGTGAAGCAAATCATTGTCGAGCAGTTGGGAGTGGATGAGAACCAGGTTGATCCAAGCGCTTCCTTTGTTGACGATCTTGGGGCAGATTCGCTCGATATTGTCGAGCTTGTGATGGCCTTTGAGGAGGCGTTTGATCTGGATATCCCGGACGAGGACGCAGAAAAGATCAAGACGGTGAAGGACGCTATCGACTACATCGAAGCGAAGAAGAAGTAGTTGGCGCCAGGCCTCAATCGTTTCAAAGAAGCGGGACGAAGCAGGAGATTGTAGTGGCGCGCAGAGTAGCTGTTACCGGAGTCGGCCTAATTTGTTCGGTCGGTACCGGAACAGAGGAATGTTGGTCCGCTATTCGCGAAGGAAAGAATGGAATCGAGCTGATTACACAGTTCGACGCCTCGGCTTTTGCATCCCGCATTGCGGGCGAGGTGAAGAATTTCGACCCGCTGCAATACGTCGATAAAAAAGACGTCAAGAAAATGGGCCGGTTCATTCAGTTCGCGATGGCCGCATCTGAATTCGCGGTCGCTTCAGCTGCTATTGAGTTTCCGCCGGAAGAAGCTGAGGCGGTCGGTGTGTATATTGGCAGCGGCATTGGCGGATTTGAGGTGATCGAGCGGGAGCATAAAATCCTGCTCGAACGTGGTCCCAGCCGGATTTCACCATTTTTTATCCCTTCGTGCATTGTGAATTTAGCGAGCGGGTACGTGTCGATACGATATGGGGCTAAAGGCCCGAATTCGGCTACTGCGACGGCGTGTACGACAAGCGCTCACTCGATTGGCGATTCTTTTCGACTGATCCAACGCGGCGATGCGGATGTAATGATCTGCGGCGGTGCGGAAGCGTGCATCACGCCGATGGGTGTGGGCGGGTTTGCGGCTATGCGCGCGCTTTCGACACGCAATGACGAGCCGCACCGTGCATCGCGCCCATGGGACAAGGACCGGGACGGATTCGTAGTTGGTGAAGGATCGGGCATCCTGATTCTCGAAGAGCTGGAACATGCGAAAAAACGAGGCGCCAAAATTATCGCCGAAATTGTGGGCTACGGGATGAGTAGCGATGCGTATCACATCACTGCTCCGCCGGACGATGGCGATGGCGGATACCGGGTGATGCGGAATGCGCTGCGCGATGCGAAGCTGGAGCCTTCGCAGGTGCAGTATGTGAACGCGCATGGAACATCGACGGGGCAGGGGGATAAAGCTGAGACGATTGCCATCAAGCGCGCTTTCGGAGGGCACGCGGCGAAGCTGGCAGTCAGCTCAACCAAATCCATGACGGGTCATCTGCTGGGCGGCGCGGGAGGTCTGGAAGCGGGCATCTCGGTATTGGCCATTCGTGATCAGATTGCTCCGCCGACTATCAACCTTGAGCACCCGGACAAGGAGTGTGACCTCGATTATGTGCCGAACAAAGCGCGTGCCATGGAGATCGACTGCGCGCTTTCGAACAGCTTCGGGTTTGGCGGAACGAATGGGTCGCTCGTATTCCGGCGGTACAGCGGGAACTAAATCTTCGCTTCAAAGACCTGAAATTTTTCTGCATCGGGACGTTTGAGCTCCAAACCCAATCCGTTACGTGAAAGGTCGGGATGAAGGTCACCGTTGATCGGCCGAATGGCGCCCTCGAAGATCATCTGCTCGATGCGGAAATGGTCGTAAAAGTACTCGACGTTCATCGCGGGAGTCAGAGTGCAACAGAGAGTTGCGTGAATAGAGGGCGAAGTGTGAGCGGAGAGCGGAAGATGATGGATCTCGGCTGCATGACCGATCTTTAAGAAGTTTGTGACGCCGCCGCAGCGGGTTACATCGGCTTGCAAGACATCCACTGATCCGGTTTCAATCAGGATACGCGCATCATCGAGCACGTAACAATACTCACCGGCAGCGATGTTCATCGAAGGTGGCGCGTGTTCGACGAGCATGTGCAAGCCGATCTGGTCGTCAGAGGTCACAGGCTCTTCGAACCAGGTAACGTCAAGGTCTGCGAACTCGCGGCTTTTCTGAAGCGCCTGCTTGCGGGTGTAAGCGCCGTTCGCGTCCACGTAGAGTTCGGCGCGGCCATTGAGGGCCTTTGATACGGCGCGGACGCGGGCAACGTCCTGAGCGGGATTACGGCCGATCTTCATTTTCACAAAGCGCAAGCCTTCGGAAGCCCAACCGGTGAGTTGATTTATAAGTTGCTCTTCGGTGTAGGACGTGAATCCGCCGCTGCCGTAGGCGGGTATAGACGGACGTATCTCGCCGAGAAGCCGCGCGAGAGGTTGACCCAGAATACGTGCTTTCAGGTCCCACAGGGAGATGTCGATAGCAGAGATGGCCGTGGAGGCGATGCCCGGACGCCCCCAGTTGCGCGACTCGCGATCCATGGCGGAGTGAAGCGCCGGAATATCAAACGGGTCACGGTTCAAGATCGCTTTATGTAACAACTGCTCGGCGACATGCGCCGCAGCAACCGTTGCATAGGAGAATCCTAACCCTCTGAGGCCGCCTGCATTTAATTGGACCGTCACAACAACGGTCGAATCCCATTCGGCCGTGCCGTCCGATTCAGGCTGCTCTGTCGGAATCTTGAAAGCCGAGACCGTTGCGTCGGTAATCGTTCGGTCGGACACGCTTAGACCAACTCGCGAACGCGATCTTTGGCGATAGTGGCGGCTATTTTCTCCCAATCCCTGGTTCCCTTGGCCATGGATTCAGCGAAGTGAAGGGCCTGCGTTGGTTTCACCTTGGCGGGCATCGGCGGTTCATTCGGATCGACCACAGCTTCGATCAAGGCGGGGCCTTGAACGGCCAAAGCTTCATCGATAATGTGTCCGCAATCGGCCGGATTGGTGATCGTGAAGCCGGCGACGCCGAAACTGCGCGCGACGGCTGCAAAGTCGATCGGCTCGAGCTCACAGACATACTCGGGATTGCCGAGAAACACCATTTGTTCCCACTTGATCTGGCCCAGGGCGTTGTTCTTGACAATGAAAATTTTCACGCGCAATTTATATTTCACGCAAGTAGCGAGCTCACCCATGAGCATGGTGAAGCCGCCATCGCCGACAAAGGCAATCACCGTTCGCTCTGGGTAGGCGACGGCAGCAGCGACGGCATACGGAAAGCCGCAGGCCATGGTGGCGAGATTTCCGGAGCAGGTATGCATTTGTCCCTTGAGAGAAGGGATGTGGCGCGCCCACCACGTCGTATTTGTTCCAGAGTCGCTGGCGACGATGGCGTCCGATTTCAGGCGCTTGCCGAGTTCGTAAGCTACGACCTGAGGCTTCATTGGCGTGGAGGTGACCTGGCCACGCTCGTTCATCAACTGGTTCCACTCCTTCATGCGTTCCTGGGCTTTGTGCAGGAAAGAAGCATCATGCTTTTGGAGATGCGGGATTAAGGCGTCGAGGGTTTCGCGGGAGTCACCGACCAGTGCCACATCCGTTGTGTAGCGCAGTCCAATGCGAACGGGGTCAATATCGATCTGGACGCACTTCGCTTTGCCGGGCTTAGGATAAAACTCGATGTATGGGAATGACGTGCCGATTATCAGCAACGTGTCGCATTCGGCCATGGCATCTTCAGAAGGCTCCGTGCCGAGGAGACCGATACCGCCCGTTGTGTACGGACTATCGTCTGGCACGCACGACTTGCCGAGAAGAGCTTTGATAATAGGCGCGCCGAGCACTTCGGCAACTCTCTCCAACTGATCTCCGGCGTGCAGGGCGCCGCGGCCAGCGAGGATAGCGACTTTCTTCCCAGCGTTGAGGATGGCGGCTGCGGCTTCTATCTCGGCGCCGGTCGGGCGGCGTGCTCCGATCGCGAACACGTCCGACGTATGACCGGGCTTATTACGCATGGAGCGCATATCTTCTTTGACCTCCTGCTCCTGGAAGTCGGTAGGAATCGTTACGTGTGCTACGCCTTTTCTCGCAAGCGCGGTCCGGCAGGCCAGTTCGATAACGTTTGCTGCGTGGGCAGCGCCCATCACGCGCTGGTTGTAAACCGAGACATCTTCGAAGAGTTTATCGAGAGGAACGTCCTGTTGAGTGTGGGTGCCAACCAGGTCATGAAACTGCAACCCAGTGAGCGCAATGACGGGCTGCCCATCCATTTTTGCGTCATAAAGACCATTCAGCAGGTGGATACCACCCGGACCGGAAGTTGCGATGCAGGCGCCGAGCTTGCCTGTGAATTTTGCGTAGCCGCAGGCCATGAAAGCTGCGGCTTCTTCATGCCGGGTCTGAATGAAGCGGATCTTGTCCTTGTGGGTGCGAAGACTTTCGATCAGGCCATTGATGCCATCTCCGGGTATTCCGAAGATGGTGTCCACGCCCCAATCGATGAGTCCTTCAATAATTACGTCTCCTGCTGTTTTCGCCATCTAGCCCGTTCTCCAAACGTGAGACTGGAGGGGTGATCAAACGTAACGGAGTAAATAGCTCCTAGCAAATACATACTGGAATTCGAAGTCGTGCGCGCAACAGTTCATACCGTGCCACGTCTAGGCTATTGCGAGAGTGCAGCAGCTTTCGCGTTTTGTTCATGCCTTCTTCTACAGCCGTCGATAACGTCAAAGTCTTAGTTCTGTCCGCGCGGGACATGCTTTCAGTTGTTGACGAGCACCTGAAGGACGGACGCTTTCAGCGTTCACTGAGTTTGTTAGCCGCGGCTTCGAGTTTCGCAAGCGGCTTAGAAGTATCGTACGAGCACTACAAGGGCAGTTACAGCAATCCAGTAATGTACAGCCCGGTCCTGTTGAGCGGCGTTCTGACCGTTGCGGGCGTTTATGGTTTTTTTAGCCGGCGTGGCGCGGAAGGAATGCTGCGGTGGACCTCCGCCATAACGCTAGCCGATGGCGTGATTGGATTCGGGTTTCACATCCGGGGCATTGCGCGAAAGCCGGGAGGATGGCGGCTCCCCGTGACAAACATCATTATGGGTCCGCCGATATTTGCTCCTCTGCTGTTTGGAACGGCAGCGTACCTGGGTGTTCTTGCTTCGTATTTGCGACGCGAAGAGGACAGAAAGCTGCTCGGGGATCCGGGTTTTGTTCGACGCCCTGATTACAAGCCCCGTTATACGGGATGGAGGCGGGATTTGAATGAAGGACGTTTTCAGAAGCATCTAGCCGGGGTGACGGCATTGTGGACTTTGTTCTCCGGTTTTGAAGCGTGGTATTCGCATTACAAAAGCCGGTTTCGAATCTGGGCTCAGTGGACGCCCGTGATTTTGGCGCCGATTCAGCTGGGAGCAAGCGTCGGAGCGATATTCAGCGAGCGGGTGGCGCAGAAAGTGCTGCCGGTTACGTCGGCGCTGGCGGTGGCAGATGGAGCAATTGGTTTTGGCTTTCACGTGCGCGGGATTGCGAGACGCCCGGGCGGTAAGAAGACGTGGCTCTATAACATTTTGTACGGTCCGCCTGTTTTTGCTCCCCTGTTGTTTTCGGCTTGCGGCGCATTGGGCATTCTGGCGAGTCTGCTGCGGAGGGAGAGCAAGTGACGGAAATCGAGAAACAAAAAGAGGACTTACTGACTGACCCTAAAACGGGAAAGGAACTGGCGAAAAAACTCCAGCCCGGCTATTATCCGCGTTACGAAACGCTAAGTCAGAAGAAGTTTTGGGATGCAGCAACCCGGGAAGTGGTGGAGAAAAGAGTGAAGGAAGTTCCGCCCGTCCGTTTCTTTACAGCCGAAGAGCTGCCTGTGATCACGGCTGTTTTCGAACGGATTCTGCCGCAAGACGACCGGGTTCCGGAGCGCCGGATTCCAATTGTTCCGCAGGTGGATCAGCGGCTGGCCAGTGGGCGGATCGATGGATATCGCTACGAAGGCATGCCGCCCGATGGGGACGCCTATCGCAAGGGGATTCGGGCGATTGACGATACAGCACGTTCGCTTTACTCGGTTTCGTTTGCCGGCCTTGACACTTTGCGTCAGGACACGATTGTGAAGTCACTTCACGATGCAGAGAAGCTGGCGGGCGACGGTTTGTGGATGGGGTTGCAGATAGAGCGATTCTGGCAGTTGCTGGTGACGGACTGTGTGCATGCGTACTATGCGCATCCCTGGGCATGGGACGAAGTCGGTTATGGTGGTCCGGCTTACCCGCGCGCTTACACGCGCCTTGAAGGCGGATTGCCGGAGCCATGGGAGGTGGATGAGCGGCGGTATGAATGGGCGGCTCCGGCCAACTCGCTGTCGGATCGATACGAGCCTGTCGGCGGGAGCTCCACGGGTTCGCACCACGGCCAGGGAGGGACGCATTGAAGAGTCCTCTGCTTGGGAAATTCGAGGCGCCGAAAACTACCAAGAAAGTTCTCGGAGCGATGCAGCGCATTTCGGTCGAGATGCAGCGCTTCAAAGAAACGGAAGCGGTGGACTACGTGGTGGTTGGGGTAGGCGCCGCGGGTGGAGTGCTGCTACAGCGACTAGCGAAGGCCGGATTTAAAGTCTGCGGTTTGGAAGCCGGTCCTTTCTGGGACACGGAACGCGATTGGGTGAGTGACGAAGCAGGATCGCACAAACTGTATTGGAACGATTTGCGCATCACCGGCGGAGCGGAGCCGTTGTCATTCGGGGAGAATAACAGCGGCAAGGGAGTGGGTGGAGGTTCGGTCCATTGGGCTGCGTTCGCGCCGCGTTTTCACCCCTCGGATTTTCGCGTGTATACCGAGGACGGTCTCGGTGCGGACTGGCCGATTACTTACGAGGAACTAAAGCCGTATTACGAGCTGCTGGAAAGAGAAATTCCCGTGGCGGGTCCGGCGTACTATCCCTGGGGAGACCCGCATGGATATCCGTATGGGCCGCACCCGCTGGGCGGCGTCGGCGATGTGCTGGTGAGAGGCTGCACCAAGCTCGGCATCGGCGTCTGTTCCGGAGGGCCAGTGGCGATTCTCTCGGGCTCGCACGGAGATCGTCCGCATTGCATTTACCGGGGGTTTTGCATTCAAGGTTGCAAGGTAGGGGCGAAGGCGAGCACCTTAATCACGCACGTTCCGGAGGCGCTGAAATACGGAGCCGAAATACGTGAACTGTCGATGGCGTACCGGATCTCGATGGAGAGCAAGGATCGGGTGAATGGCGTTCTCTATTATGACGAGAACGGGCACCAGCATTTTCAGCGCGCGAAGGCGGTGATTGTTTCGGGCTATGCGATCGAAACGCCGCGGTTGCTTTTAAATTCTGCTTGTCCGGGCCACGAAAAGGGGCTGGCGAATTCGAGCGGCACGGTGGGCCGTTACCTGATGGCACAGGCCGGCAACGTAATTTTGGGCCGATTCCCCGACCTGATCCGAATGTACAAGGCTCCTCCCGCGCACGCCTTGACGGAGGAGTTTTACGAGACTGACTGGAAGCGCGGGTTTGTGCGGGGATTTGCGATTCAGACGGTTGGGCCTTTGCCGATTGCATTTGCCAAACAGATGATGATGGCAAAGGGCGCATGGGGCTGGGGTATGCGGCGCGTGATGATGGATTATAACCACTGGGCCGCCCTTGGGTTGTTGGGAGAGATTTTGCCGTGGGAAGATAACCGGGTGCAGATTGCGGAAGAAAAAGACCAGTTCGGCATCCCGGTGGCGAAGGTCAACTTCGATTTGTATGAGAACGACAAGCGCCTGATCGAATACGGGAAGAAAACGGTGATGGATGTGATGCGAGCGGCGGGCGCGGAAGAAGTGGTTCAGGAATCGCGGTATGCCCACCTGGTAGGCGCGGCGAGGATGGGAAAAGATCCCGGGACGTCCGTGGTAGATAAATTTGGGCGTGCGCACGACGTGGCGAACCTGTTTGTCTGCGATGGAAGTATTCTGCCTACCCAAGGATCAGCGAATCCCGGGCTGACGATTCAATCGTTGGCTGCACGAACGGCGGACTATCTGATTTCGCAGGGAGAGAAAGTGTTCCGCTCTCCGGAACGCGACATGACGCAGCCCCCGATTCGAAGAGAGCTGGCCCCCGCAGGAACGTTCTTGCACGGTGTTCCGCGCCGGGGATAAGTTCGCGCAAGCGACGGCGGGTTCCCGTGAGTCTTCCGGCATACTGTAAGAGACACTGAGGCCGGCCAAGACGACGGCCAAAGAACAAATGAAGATTATCGTTTCGGTGAAACAGGTGCCGGCGCGGGACTCCGTTCTGCGCGTGAGCGGCGACGGCAAGCGATTGGACGATTCCGACCTTAGTTATGAGATGAACGAGCCGGACGCCTATGCCCTCGAGGAAGCTCTGCAGCTTAAGGAGAAACAAGGCGGCGAGGTGGTGGTGCTGTGTTTAGGGCCGCAGCGTGCGACCTCGACGATCCGCGAAGCCTTGGCTAAAGGCGCCGATAGAGCGATTCACGTGGAAACGCCGGAAGAGGAGACGTTTGATGCGTGGACTACCGCTCAGCTTCTTGCGCAAGCAGTGAAAGCGGAAGCCGCGGATGTAATTCTTACGGGATTGCAGTCGGATGATTTGGGATATGGGCAGACGGGCGTTCTGCTTGCGGAGTTGCTCGGCTTTGCGCACGCAACGATCGTGATGGAATTGGAGCCGCAGGGCTCGTCAGTGCGAGTCAAACGGGAGCTGGAAGATGGATGGTTTCAACATGTGACGTTGCCGTTGCCGGTGGTGTTGACCATTCAGTCGGGTATTAAAAAGCTGCGCTACGCGACGCTGATGGGCATCAAGAAATCGAAGTCAAAAGAGTTGAAAACGATTCCGGCGGCAGAGTTGGGTGGGAAGGCGATGCCCGAAACGGACATAGCGGGAATTTATCTGCCGCAGCGCAGCAAGCAGACGCAAATCTTCACGGGCGACCCGCGACAAGTGGCTCGGCAGCTAGTGGAGAAGCTGAAGTTCGAGGCGCGGGTGATATGAGCGTCCTAGTGGTTCTCGAGCAGCGCGGCGGGAAATTCAATCGAATGTCTTTCGAAGCGCTTGCGGCCGCGCAGAAGATTGCGGGGGCGCTCGGTACCGCGGTGGAAGCGGCCGTTCTTGGCTCGGGTATGGAGCCGGCGGCAGGCGAAGCAGCGAAGTATGGAGTATCAAAGGTCTTCGTTATTGACGATCCGCTTCTCGAGCAATATACGCCGGATGGATACACGGCGGCGCTCGAAGAGCTGGTGAAAAAGCAATCGCCGGATGCGGTGATCTTTCCGCACACATACCAAGTTCGCGATTTCGCGCCTAAGCTGTCCGCACGGTTCGGGAAGACCTTGATCAGCGACGTGGTGGATGTGAAAACGGAGGGCGGCGGGGTTGCTTTCGTGCGTCAGTTATTTCAAGGCAAGCTGAATGCCGACGTTCGCTCGAGCGGCACGCCACAGTTCGTGTCTATTCAGGCGGGTGCTTTTCGCGCGGCGACTGCCGGAGAGACGGCGGCTCCCGTTGAGAAGTTTGCAGTAAGTCTGGATCCGGCGGAGATCCGGAGTAAGCCGGAACCGCCTTTTCAGGAAACGCAGAGATCAGTGGACCTAGGTGCAGCTGATGTAATTGTTTCCGTTGGTCGTGGAATTAAGGAGAAAGACAATCTGCCGGTGGTGGAAGCTTTGGCGGATGCCTTGGGCGCGGAACTCGCGGCTTCTCGCCCGATCTGCGACAACGGCTGGCTGCCCATGGAGCGGCAGGTGGGAAGTTCGGGGCAGACTGTATCGCCAAAGCTTTACCTTGCTGTGGGGATCTCCGGCGCGATTCAGCACCTGGTTGGGATGAAAGGCTCGAAGACGGTGGTAGCAATCAACAAGGATGAGAACGCGCCCATTTTCGAGACGGCCGACTACGGCGCGGTGGGAGATTTGTTCGAGATTGTTCCTGCCCTGGTGGACGAAATCAAGAAGGTGAAAGCATAAGTTGTTCGAGAGAAGCAAGAAGGGCGCGGCCGGACGGCCGATCGCCGCCGCCGTAGGTTGTGTGCTTACGGTCTGTCTGGCCGGGTGTAACAAGTCAGTCGGCCCGGATGTAGCTGCCACGGTGAACGGCCGCGCGATCAGTTATCAGGAACTTGATCGGGCCATCGCGGCGCAGTTTCCAAATTCGCCCCTGAAATCTAATCCCGACCAAGTAACTCAGATTCGGCTGGAAGCGCTGCGAACATTGATCGACAACGAGATCATGTTACAGCGTGCGGAGAAGGCTGGTTTGCTTGCGTCCGATGCAGATGTGGACGCGAAGTTCAATGAACTAAAGGCGCCTTACACGCAGGAGCAGTTTCAAAAACTGATGGACCAGCGCAAGATGAGCGTGGCGGACCTGAAGGCGCAAATCCGGCGTGAACTCAGCGTGCAGAAGCTGTTCAACAAAGAAATCGGATCCCATATCACCATATCGGACGCGGACGTGACTGCCTTCTACAACGCGAACAAGGCAAGCTTTAATCTTCCGGAGAATCGCGTACATCTGGCGCAGATATTGGTGACGCCCAATCCTGATCCAAACGTCAACAACCTCAAAAACGACAAAGCGCAAAACGATCAGCAAGCAAAGAACAAGATTCAGATGATCGATCTGCGGGTGAGGCAGGGCGAGGATTTTGGGGCGCTTGCGCAGGGTTATTCGGAGGATCAGTTCGCCGCCAATGGGGGTGATATCGGCTTTGTGCCGGAGTCGACGCTGGATAAGGCGAACCCGGAGCTGCGAAAGATCATTTTCGAAATGGCAGCCGGTCAAGTATCGCCGGTGATTCACACGCCGGAAGGCTATCGGATCATTAAACTGATCTCGAAGGAGCCGGCCGGGCAGAGGCAGTTGAGCGATCCCCGCGTGCAGGAAGAGATCCGGCAGGGATTGTTCCAGGGAAAGGAACAGCTGCTGCGTTCAGCGTTTTACGAAGTTGCGCGCAGTGAGGCCAAGGTGGTGAACTACTACGCGGAATCGGTGCTGGCTAGCCGGGATCGGAAGTAGACCGAGTACTCGGCCGAACGTTCTTCGCAAAACCTCTAGACAATAGCAACCTTATGAGTTTCAGGAAACCGCATACTCCTCATAAGTGAAGCCTTGGACCGGGTTGCGAGTTGCGTTGTGGCTGGCCCCACGACCCCCCTTTCTGGGTCAATAGCAAGGGAGCAGGGTTGTCCGGTCTTTACAACGGTTCGGGAACGAGTGCGGTGCTTCAAGCGGCCTCTCCGGCCGGCTCTCTTTACAAGGGCCTGGCTCTTGGAAGTAACGGATCAGGCAACCTACTGTACGCGGCCAATTTCGGATTCGGACGGGCGGACGTTTTCAATTCCAGCCCGCCCACTCGGTGAATGCGACGGGAACGCCAATCGTCAGAGACGGACTTTGGGGCTTACTTTGGAACGGAGCGCAAGGTCAAGGTATCGCGGGTATACCGGGAGCCCGACAGCATCGCATAAGACACCACTCATTTCCTCCGGGACACTTCTTACACAACTTGTGCGAACCGCAGGAGTGTCCCGCCCTCAACGCCCCCGCTTTTCAAGTACCGTTCTGCGCTCCGGCCGTGGGGCAGTCACAACCCTGAAACCCCCATAATCCGGCCCTTTCCCGCCTAAACCCTTGACAAAGCCCCTTAAACTTAAACCAACGGAGCCGCATGCTCCAAAATCCGCTAAGACGCCGGAAGAGACCCATTCTCAACCGGCGTTTTCGCCTTTCAGGAGCACCACGCAATGTCCACACCCTCTCAAATCGCAGCCAACCAAGCCAACGCCAAAAAAAGCACCGGTCCCAAAACCGCTGCAGGCAAAGCCGCGTCCGCGCGCAACAATTTCCGCCACGGATTCACCGGCGCATTCTCGGTCGTCGAAGGCGAAGACCAGTCCGGCTTCGATCAACTACTTGAAGCCCTTCTCGGGGAGCACCAGCCGGCCACCCCCACCGAATCCTTGCTGGTCGAAGGCATGGCGCAGCACTACTGGATGAAGCAACGCGCCATCCGCCGCCAAAGCACACTCCAAGAACAGGACGAAAGACAGTTGGCACTCTATCTCCGCTATCAAACGGCGAACGACCGCGCCTTCCACAAGTGCCTCGATCACTTGCTAAAGTTGAGAGCCGAAAAGAGAAAGGCGGAAATTGGGTTCGAATCGCAGCGCCGCAAGCAAGCGGAAGAAGCCCGCAAACAGGCCAGCGAAGCCCGCCGCCGTGACCGCCATCCATGGGCCCTCCTGCTCGCCCAAGCCAAGGTCGATCACCAGGAATTGCAAAACCTGAAGCTCGCCCCGCCCGAGTACCCCGTTGCGCGCACCGTCGAGCGCATCATCGCCGCGGAAACCGGGGCTGTAACTTAATCTCAAACGAGCCCTAACCGGGGATACGCGCGGCCTGGGAAACTAAGCCAGTCACCGTCTTTCAAGGAGCTCCTACGGTTGTTTTGCCTTCGGGTCTTTGTGAACCTGCTCCATGTAATCGCGAACGTACTGCTGGTCGGCGAGAGGAATTTCGTCATGGTTGATTTCTCCTCCGCTGTCCTGGTGATGGCCGACTCGTTGGGAATAAGCAGTCTTCAGCTGCTGTTTGCCGGAAGGCGTTTCGACTGTCATTTCGCCGGTCAGATTGGCTGAACGCTTTCCAATGATCTCTGCAAGTTTGCCCATTGCGCGGAGCTGCTCGGCTTCGCGGAGGCTCTTGTCTCCGTCCTGTCGCCCTACACCCGAGTGAGCATCGGCTCCTTTCTCGTTGGCGGAATCGGCGCTGTGGCCCTGCCCGGCCTGCGTTTTTTCGGTTGTTTGCCCTTGCGCCTGACCATCAGAGTTCTGCTCTTCGCCTGATTTCTGACTCTGCCCGTTTTGCGATTGGGCTTGCCCGCTACCTTTACTGGAGGCGAGCTGATCTTGAGATTTCGCCTCGTCGGATTTGCGGTCTCCTGTTTGTCCCGGTTTTCCGGAGGCCTGATTGGGCCGCATCTTCTCCATGAGGCTCGAAAGTGCGTCCTTCATCTTGTCAACCAAGCCGGCCGAATTCTGCGGTCCAGTCGCAGACTGCGCGTCTGGTTTGGAGTTCGCTTCGGGTGTGGAGGATGCTCGTTCAGTTCCCTGCGTCTGGCCGTCCGCGGAGGGCTGCGTGGCGGGGGCGGAGTTTTGAGATGCGTCGCGGCCGTCTTTGGCTTTGTCCGCACCACTCGCGGCGCGTTGAGTGGTGGATTTCTGCGCGTTTGCGTCGCCCTTTTCGCCGGTCTTAATTTCAGCGAGCTCGGGCGTAGCTGATGCGTCCCGGCCGGTCTGCGGATCTGCTGATCGGCGCTGCTGGCCTCCCTTATTGCTGTCCGGCCCTGTACGAGTCTGTTGAGGAGACTTCCCGCCGGCTGTTTCGCTTCGGTCGAGCACTGGCGCAATGCGCAAGGGTATCAGCGATGTACGAAGGCTGAGACTATCGGTTACCAGGTAACGAACGGCAAAGAGTCCAAAAGCGACCGCAGCAAGCGCTCCGGCAAGGGCCCAGCCCCGACGGCCCACGAGTGGAAATGCGACAGCAGGGTGAACGGATTGCGCCAGCTCTTCTGCGCGAACAATCTGCTGCCCAGCGAAAGGCAGTGCTCGGGCATGGGGAGATTGAATGAGGAAGCAGGCTGTGGAAAGCGTGTCCTGCAGATGCAAACGGGTGTCCACCAATTGAGCGATGCGGTAGCGAGAAAGGAGCCGCGCCTGGACGCGAATGAGGGACAGGATTAACGCCGCACAAACGAGCGGCAGGATCCAGTAAGGCGAAAGGATTTGCGTTCCGAGTAGCAGAAGAAGAATGACGGCTGCGAACAGAACAGAAAAGAGGAGCGCGAACTGCTCGACAGCCAACACGAAAAGGTGACGGCGGGAAGCCACACTCAGAATGGATTCGATTTTTGAAGCGTGAGGGGCCGGGGCCGTTGCCAATGCTTGAGTCTGCCTGACTAATTATCCCATGCGAGGGCTCGACGGCAGGCCTCCGAGTTCGTTGTTTCGTTACCATGAATAGTCACATGCTTCGGTTCGAAACGGCGGGAGAGTCACACGGGGAATGCCTTGTCGCGACCCTCACGGGGCTGCCGGCGAACATACCGGTTTCGCTAGACTACATCAACCGTCAGCTGTGGCGAAGGCAGCAAGGGTATGGCCGCGGTGGCCGCATGAAAATAGAGACGGATCGGGTTCGAATTGTGTCCGGAGTACGGCACTCGAAGACGATCGGATCACCCATTGCGGTAATTGTCGACAACGCTGATTGGAAGAACTGGACGAGCATCTTGCCTGTTGAGGCCCAGAACGGCGAACCGGGCAAAGAGAAGCCGGTGCATCGTCCCAGGCCGGGGCATGCGGATCTCGCGGGCGCGGTGAAATACAACTTTCCGGAAGCGCGCTACATACTGGAGCGGGCGAGTGCGCGGGAGACAACAGCGCGGGTGGCAGTGGGCGCACTTGCGAAATCGTTTCTGCACGAATTCGGGATCGAGGTTTTGAGCCACGTGGTGGGAGTCGGGCCGGTGAGGCTGCAGCGCGCGGTCCACTGGGACGAGCTGGTGGCGTTAAGCAACCGGGACGAAGTACTGCTCGGGTGCGTGGACGGCGAAACAGAAAAGCGGATGAAAGAAGCTGTGGACCATGCCTACCGCACCGGGGATACGGTGGGCGGCATCTTTGAAGTAGTGGCCCACGGCGTGCCCGCCGGTTTGGGCTCGCACATCACATGGGACACGAGACTGGATGGGCGGCTTGCGCAGGCGATTGTCTCGATACAGGCGGTCAAGGGCGTGGAGATTGGGTTTGCAGAAGAAGGCGCGCAGTCGTACGGTTCGGCTGTGCAGGACGCGATTCATTACGACAAAGAGCAGCGGCAGTTTGGGCGCGGATCGAACCGGGCAGGCGGATTAGAAGGCGGAATCACAAACGGCGAGGACATCGTCGTCCGCGGATTCCTGAAGCCGATCTCGACGCTGCGGCGGCCGCTCGAATCAGTGGACTTGCCCACGCGCGATCCAGCAATGGCGGCATACGAACGAAGCGATGTAGCGGTGGTCCCGGCAGCGGGTGTCATCGGTGAAGCGATGATGGCGCTCGTGCTGGCGCAGGCATTTCTGGAAAAGTTTGGGGGCGATTCGCTGGGTGAAACTAAGCGGAATTTTGACGGCTATTGTGCCCAGGTGAGGAGTTACTAGAGCGCTGTTGCAGAGGCGCGATCAGGAGAGATGGTTAGGAAGATCTTGAAATACGGCGAGCCTGTGCTAGAACGGCGCGCGGAGGATGTTACGGAGTTTGACACGCCCGAGTTGAAGGAACTGGTTTCCGACATGTGGGAGACGATGTACGCGGCGAAAGGCGTTGGCTTGGCCGCGCCGCAGGTAGGCGTGAGTAAGCGGATTTCAGTGATCGATGTTTCGGTGGGCGAGGACGAGTCGAAGAAGATCGTCATCATTAATCCGGAGGTTACCGGCAAAGAGGGCAAGCAGACCGGTGAGGAAGGCTGCTTGAGCATTCCCGGATTTCGCGAGCCGGTGACGCGTGCGAGTTCGGTAACGATCCGGGCCAAGAATGAGCAGGGCGAAACGATAGAACTGCCGGGTGAAGAACTGCTGGCGCGCGCCTTTCAACATGAAATCGATCATCTGGATGGAATTCTCTTCATCAACCACCTGAGCACGCTGAAGCGCGACATCATTCGCCGCAAGATCAAAAAGCTGCAAAAGGCCGGAGAGTGGGATTAGCTTCCGGCGCCGCGAATGCGAATGGTGTTCCTGGGTACGCCGCAATTTGCAGTTCCGTCACTAGAAGCTCTGATTGCGAGCGGAAACGACGTGCAGGCGGTGTTCACGCAGCCAGACAGGCCAAAAGGGCGCGGGAATCAGGTTGCTGAATCGCCCGTAAAGGCAGCAGCGACAAATTTGGGGCTCACGGTTTACCAACCGGAGAAAATTCGCCGTCCGGAACAAGTGGAGCTGTTGAAAAGCCTTCGTCCGGAGATGATGGTGGTTGTCGGTTACGGGCAAATCATTCCCCAAAACATAATCGATCTTCCGCGGCATGGCATTTTGAACGTGCATGCGTCGTTGCTTCCGAAGTATCGAGGTGCAGCGCCGATTCAGTGGGCAATTGCCAATGGCGAGACAAGCACGGGAGTAACGGTTATGCAGATCGATGCCGGGCTGGATACAGGTGACATGCTGCTGAGAGCTTCTGTTGCGATTGGCGCAGAGGAAACGTCCTCGGAGTTGAGCGCCCGGCTGGCAGAGTTGGGCGCGGATCAGCTCTTAAAGGTGATCTCGCACATCAAAGCCGGTGAGATTGAGCGGGAGAAGCAAAACGATGCGGAAGCGACACTTGCTCCGATTTTGAGAAAAGAAGACGGAGAGGTTCAATGGTCGCGTACGGCAGCCGAGATCTACAACCGCTTGCGTGGCTTTATGCCCTGGCCAGGAGCGTATACAAGCTTCCGGGGGCAGCAACTCTCTTTGGTGCGCGCGAAACCTGGTGAAGGCGTGTCGGCCGAACCAGGAACCGTCATAGCGGATAAACGGAGATTGGTTGTGAGTTGCGGAGGCGGAACGGCTCTTGAGTTGACGGAAGTGCAGCTTGCAGGAAAGAAACGCATGTCTGGCGAGGCGTTTCTAAACGGATACCGGCCCGAGGCCGCTGAAATTCTAGGAGGGCAGCATTGAAGCTTCCGCTCGGTTATCGCTTTGCAGCGAGTTATGCAGGTCTGCGGAACACGGAGCGGGACGATGTCGGGTTGATTGTTTCGCAGCCGGTAGCGCAAGCCGCGGCGGTATTCACGCAGAACGTTGTGCAGGCTGCGCCCGTGCGACTCGCGAAGCGGAACTTGCGAAGGGCCGGCAACCGGGTAGCGTGCATCCTGGTGAACGCCGGAAATGCGAACTGTGCCACCCGAACGGGTGACGAAGTTGCCCAGGCCTCATGCAACGCAGTTGCGAAAGGGTTGCACACAAAACCGGAGCTTGTTTTACCTGCTTCGACCGGAGTGATCGGCGTAGAACTGAATGCGAAGCTGCTGACGGGCATTGTGCCGAAGCTTGTCGCCGGGCTTTCACCCGAAAATTTCGAAGCAGTTGCGAAGGCGATTCTTACGACCGATACCAAACTGAAGCTTGCGTCTGAGGAAATCAGTTTGCGGCGAGGACCTGTACGCATCGCCGGCATGACGAAGGGTTCGGGCATGATTCATCCGAACATGGCGACGACACTGGGGTTTGTGCTCACTGACGCGGCATTTACGGCTGGCGAACTCGCGCGTATGTTGCGGGAGGGAATCGAGACCAGTTATAACTCGCTCACCGTCGACGGTGACATGTCGACTAACGATGTGGTTGCTCTGCTTGCGAACGGGGCTTCCGGGATTCGCCCGAGCGGAGGAGAAGGGCAATTGATCGGGGAGGCGGTGAAAAGAGTGCTGGAGAGCCTGGCGGAGCAGATTGCCGCTGACGGCGAAGGAGCGCGGAAGCTGGTTGTGGTGCGCACGCTGGGATTCCGGACGGTAGATGAGGCGCGGCGCGTCGCACGGGCCATCGCGAACTCTCCCCTGGTGAAGACCGCCATTGCCGGGAGCGACCCGAATTGGGGCAGGATCCTAGCGGCTGCTGGATACGCAGGCGTGGCCTTCGATCCCAAGCACGTTGACATCTATCTGCAGAACGTTTTGGTGTGCCGCAGCGGTTTAGCCGCCCCGATGGACGAACAGGCAATGAAGAAGCTTTTGGATGGAGCGGAGGCAGAGATCCGGGTTGTGCTTCGGGGCAGAGGCGAAGGTCATGCCCGGTTCTTCACTTGCGACCTAACCGAGGGCTACATCCAAATCAATGGCAGCTATCGCACCTAGACCGCGGGAGTTGCTGTCCATTGCAGGAGTTCTGCTGCTGACCGTCTTGCCGATATTGGCAGACCGGGCGGCGGACGTGCGGACACGATTAAATCAGGTAGCGAGTGCGCTTGCTTCGGGATCGCCCGCGGATGCGATCAGCGTTTTCGATAAATCTTGTCCGCAGTACGAGCAGGTGCATGAATACTTTCAAGGCTTAGCGGATTCGTTCGATGTGACCAATCAGTTGGAGATTGCCGACGAGCAGGACACGGATGCAGGAACGACACTCACCGTCGATTGGGATTTGACGATCGCGGACAAGACCAGTGATGCAACCGAGCACAGGAACGCGCAGATCACCGTGAAGTTGAAGGCAGACGACGGGAAATGGAAGATCGTCTCAATCGCGCCAATCGACATTTTCAACCCGGCAATTCGGGCGCCGGTAAAGCATTTAGAAGCCGTACAGGAGGGTTCGCAGTTTCGCGTAAGTTCCGTCGGTAACGAGCTGGAACTCCAGAGAAAGCTGAGTGAATTTCTTGAGCTCGTTCCAGGCGTTTGAGGGAGGCACACGCGAACCGGCAAGGTACAGTTTGCCTGCTTCCAGTTTGAAGGGGACGACTCCGAATCGTCTTTCTGAATGGGCCGGCAGAGCGCGCAGAATGGGCTGGCGCACCCGCCGCACATCGACTTTTGCTGCAGGGATGCCTGATTGCAAGCTCAGAGCGCGGCAGAGAGCGTCGTCCGAGATTACCCGCGTACGAATCAAGTATTCGGCTAGCTCGCCTTCATCTCTTGTGTGGGTGAGTGCGGTCCGCAATTCTTGCTGATCCGCAAACCCGGATTGCAAGAGTATCTGGGCCAGCGGGCGGCGTTGAAATTGTATAGCTTGAGCGGTCGGGTAAGCATGTTCGGTTTTTAACCAAACGTGTGCGCTCTTGCGAAATCGGGCGTGACCATAACGCCAGACGGCGCGAACTGTGGCACAGCAGTTAATGAAGTTCGCGTGGAATGACCGTAGCGGTACTCCGGCGGCGAAGGCGGGCCCGAATAAGCGCGCGACACACATCATTCGGAGGCTCAACCGAAAGCACTGGAGGATGAGGGTTGCCCAACAGAGCGTAACGATATGGGGATTTGTAATCGCAAACGCCCATGGGCGATGTTCCGCAGCGCTTCGAACCCAATCGATAATCCCTGCAACGAACACGATATTAGTGAGCAAGCTGAGCGGGTTTGTAATCAGTCCTTTTCGATCACGCCAAAACCAGTAACGGGTCCAGAACGGGCCTTTCCAACCGACATGCTCCCAGCATTGGAGAGCGATTCCGGTTACCCAACGGGTGCGCTGGCGGATAGCGGAGCGAACGAGCATGGGGAAGTACTCGCGCGTAGCGATGTAGCCATGGTGGTAGCGACGGAGTGGTGAGAACCGCTGAGCGAAGCCGGCCTGATGAATGTAAACGCCGATTTCGTAGTCTTCGGTGAGACTGGCAGGATCGAAAATTTGCCCGCCGCGCTCACGGGCAAGCTGCTCCAGGATTTGGCGAGCGAATCCCGTGCCAACGCCGTTTGAGGGAATGAAAGATCCACAGTACTCGCGAGCACGCATGTCAATTGTCTGGAACTCGGCGAACTCGTCGCAGTAAACGGCGTGGGTGAACTTGTGGAAGGGGGTGGGCAGCGGAAGAACGGGAACTTGCACCATGGCGTAGCGGTCCCGCTCACGATGGATAATGCCCAGTGCTTCGGGGTGGATCACGTCTTCGGCATCATGGAGGACGACAGTGTCGAAATGGACTCCGTTTTCCTCTTCGAACAGACACATACGGGAGTAGACGGAATTGAGACAGTCGGCCTTAGACGTGGGGCCGGGGCGGGGGCAGAGTGCTACGTGAACGTTTGTGAACGCCTCGCTAAGGCTTGTCGCAACGTCTACGGTGGGCTGGTCGTTCGGATAAACGCCAAGAAAGAAATTGAAGTTGTCGTACCGGATAGCGGCGAGGTTATGACGCACCATGTTCTCGAGGACGCCGGATTCTCTCCAGCAAGGAACGAAGATGGCGATCCGCCGCTGGTTTGCAGCTTCTGGGCCGGCCGGGGATACGGCAGATTTCTCGCTACGTAGGAAACCATTGCGAAGGCAGATAAGAACCGGGACAAAATCGTCTAATCCGCTCAGAAGCAGGAGGCCAGAGAGCGAACCCAGGGCAAGCTGCCAAAAAGACGCATCGAGCCCGGGAAGAGACAGGAAACCCGGCGCGCTTGGGATGAGCAACAAGATCGAAGGTTCTCAATAAAAAAGTGGGTATGGCGGAACGCGATTCGCAGAGAAATCTTAGAACTTTCGTAGTGTGGCCGCACTACTCAGTTTGAGCGAAAAACGTTGGGAACGGTCTGATCTGGCGTCGTTCAGTCAGCTCGTGCATGAGGTGATCGGCGGTTCTGTCCGCAGACACACTTTTACTCAGTGGGAGCTGGAGTTGCTGCTGGACCTACAGAATTGCCGGATGCGCAAGGCGGCACGGGCGGAGATGCTGAGGCGATATTTGAAGGCGGTGCAACAGCAGCTTTCGCAAGAGGGCGCGACCTTGTTACGTCTATCGGCGTTTCTGGAGCGGGAGAATCAGAATCGGGCTTGCCCGGCCAGCGGCGCTTCGACATCTTTACGCGTTCTGCAGGCGCGGTAAACGGGCGGCAAAACGGCCAGACGGCGTTGTCTATTGGGCTATCCTCAAGTTATAAAGCGAGGAGACGTTGATGGCTACGACTGCCGGGTCGACCCAGACGGGTGAGCGAACAGTATTCTGCGTAAAGCTGCAGAAGCAACTTCCGGGACTGGATGAGGTTCCGTTTGACGGGCATCCGCTAGGTCAGAGAATCTACGATCATGTTTCAAAAGAGGCCTGGCGCATGTGGGTTGAGCAGATGAAGATGATCATGAACGAGTACCGGCTCAACCTTGGTACGCCGGAAGCGCAAGAGTTCCTCTTGAAGCAAATGGAAGAGTATTTCTTCGGCGAGGGCGCTGCACATCCTCCCGGATATGTGGCTCCGGGCCACTAAGGCCAGTGGCAGGATGGTTCTGCACGCACGGCTGCATTTGCGCGTCCTAACAACTTGAAGCTGCGCATTATCGTTTTGGCTCTGGGTGCGCTTCTATGCCAGGCAGCGCCGGATCCAATTGCGGCTGGGCTAGCGCGAAGAGCCAAAAAAGCTGAAAATTCAGGCGAGATCGTCAGGGCGTATCTACTGTACGCAGAAGCTGCGGCGCGAGACCCGAAGACGCCCGCATATCGGGAAAGCCGGGACGCGCTGGCCTCGGCTGCAAAGCTGCTGACCAAGGCTGATATCCAAAACGACAACATAGAACGGGATGTCAGTGAAGCTGTGAGCGAGGCCTCCCAGGAGAAGAGCGAAACGCTTCCTCCTGTGGAATTAGTACGGCAGAGCGACTGGGAACGCGGAGAAAATCTGGGACCTCTGCCGACGCTGAAAACTTCGGGAGCAGTTGTCGACTTCAAGCTTCGGGGCAGCGAACGAACACTTTTTGAGCAGGTGGCGTCGCGGTACAACGTTCGCGTTGTCTTCGATCCGCAGTTCGATCCTAAAACGGATGTACGCTTCGAGATCGCAGGAGCTGACTTCCGTACCGCCATGGAGGCGCTGACTGCGGTGACGGGGACATTCATGTTTCCTGTCTCGGAGAAGGAAATCTTTGTGGCGCGCGACAGCGAAGCAAAACGTAGCGAGTATGAGCCGAACGTGTTGCTGACGTTCCCGTTGCCGAATGCGCTCGGGCAAAGAGATCTGGTGGAGGCAGCCAACGCGGTTCGAGGCCTGCTGAGTATGCGGTCGGTTGGATGGGACAGCGTCAACCGGATTGTGATGATCCGAGACCGGGTCGGGAGAGCTCGTATTGCGCGTGCGCTGCTGGAAGCACTTCTGTTGCCGAAGGCGCAGCTCGCGATAGAAGTGCAGATATTGACGGTAGATTCGACGGTGGCCTACCATTATGGGCTGGCACTTCCGACGTCTGCGAGTCTGGCTTATTTCGGGAAGCCGGGCGGGTTTAAATCCATTCTTCCGACATTTTCAAACGCGATGACATTCCTGGCTTTTGGAGGAGGCGCGAGTCTGTTCGGAGTGAGCCTGGCAGACTCGAAGCTGTTTGCAATGTACTCGAATTCCTTCAGCCGGAATCTCTACGATGCGACCGTTGTTGTGGGCGGAGGCCAAACGGCGAACCTGCATATCGGCGATAAGTATCCGATACCCCAGACCCTGTATTCGGGATACGCGCAGCAGCAAGGTGGTTCCTCGGCCATCTATAACCCGATCGGACAAGTTACGCTCGAAGATCTGGGCATTGGTTTAAAGCTGACTCCGCGGGTGATGAGCGATCAGGACATTTCGATCGATATTGAGGCGACCTACAAGGCGCTTGGGACCCAGAGTATCGATTCAGTCCCGGAAATTCTGCAGCGTGAGTTCAAAGGGACCGTCAGTATCCGTGAGGGCGAGTGGGCGGTGCTGGCAGGTCTTGACGAGCAAACGGTTAGTTTCTCCCGAACTGGCATCGCCGGGCTCGTACAAATTCCCGGAGTTAATCAGTTTCTGGGTGAGAACACGCGGAGCACGGAGAAGAGCAAAACGCTTCTAGTGCTTAAGCCAAAGATTACGCGATCGCCGATGTCGACTTCTGTGAACCCGCAATTTTTGCTGGGGCCGGTACGGGGAGAGCGGGTGTTGCTGTAGAAGGCTGATATCGTCGCATTGATGTCCACGATGCGCGACGAGATCCGGCAACAACCTGAAGCGATCGAACGCACTCTCGACCAGGAGGGTAAGCCGGCAAAACAGCTGAGAGGTCATTTTAAAAGCCATCCGGTGGACCTGATTGTTCTGGTGGCACGAGGGACTTCCGACAACGCGGCACAGTTCGGACGGTATCTTCTCGAGATCTGTACAGGGATTCCGGTCTCTCTAGCGGCGCCGTCTGTTTCGACGTTGTATTGCGCGTCTGTGAAATGGAAAAACGCGCTGGTCATCGCGGTTTCACAGTCGGGCGAATCGATTGACACAAATCTGGTTCTCGAACGGGCGAAAGCAGCGGGCGCGTTCACGATCGCCATTACGAACGAGAGCGAGAGTGCGCTGGCAAGTCTGGCCGACCACGTGTTCCTGGTGCGAGCGGGCACCGAGAAGAGCGTAGCGGCGACGAAGACCTACACCGGGCAGCTGATGTGCCTGTACCTGCTTGCGTCAGCGTTGGGCGGTGCGGTGGAACTGGAGCACCTGAAGCGCGTCCCGGAGTGGGTTTCCGCAGGTTTGCTGCTTGAGACCGAAATTCGCGGGCGCGCTGAGAGGTACCGCTTCATGCGCCAAGCAGTCTGCGTGGGTCGCGGACTCAATTACTCAAACGCATTTGAGTTCGCTCTTAAGCTGATGGAGACCTGCTATGTTGTGGCCGAGCGATTCTCTTCGGCTGACCTGCTGCATGGACCCATCGCGATGCTGGAGGCGAACTTTCCTGCATTTCTTTTTTGTCCGCGGGGCGTTACATGGAAACCGATGTCCGAATTGCTGGACAAGCTGGGGGCTATCGGCGCGGAGGCACTCATCATTACGGACGCAGGCAACCGGCATGCGGCTGATCGCGCTGGCATGCGGGTGGAACCGATAGTGATTCCCGCTGATATCGAAGTGAAACTGGCAATGGTTGAGGATCTTTATACACCGATTCCCTATATTGTCCCGGCACAATTGCTGGCGGCAAGCTTAGCGGAGGTGAAAGGGCTGGATCCGGACCATCCGCGTGCGCTGAGCAAAGTTACCCAGACGCTCTGATCCGGATTCGATTGATTTCAGGAAGCAAATAATACGGCATTTACTTGCGAGCGCCGCGGGTGGCGCCCTTCAGGGCGGACTGGCGCCGCTTGCGGCTGTTACGCTTCGGTTTGACAATCCGGAACGTGCCGCTGCCCAAATATTCTGCCTCGTAAATGTTTTCCTTTTGCTGAATCTTAGGGGAAGTCGAGTGAGGAGGATTGCCGGTGATTGGTTGCTTCTGCTCTGCCATGAAAATCTAAATACCTACAATTTTATAATTTTAGCGCAGTGGCGCAGAGTTCGATACCAGTGTTCGAAACCGGACCGGAGAGGGATGCTGTCCGGAGCAGACGACGCGAGAGCTTTGTTTTTGTTACAGTTCTGGCGATTATAGGGGCAGGACTACTCGTTTACTCCCAGACAATGGGTTTCGTTTGGGACGAAGGCTTTCATCTTCTGACGGCTCAGTTGATCGATGCGGGTAAGAAGCCGTACATCGATTTTTGTTTTCCGCAGACACCGCTGAATGCTTATTGGAACGCGTTTTGGCTGGCGCTATTCCACCAGAGTTGGCGGGTGACGCACGTCTGGGCGGCTCTGGAAGTGGCGGGGGCGATGTGCCTTGCCGCCGAGTACATTTTTCGATGGTTCCCCATTCCGCGCTGGCGCCTGTCGTGTGCGCTTGTAGTAGCGGTTTTTATCGGACTCAACGAGATCATTGTGCAGTTCGGGACATGCGGGCAGGCCTACGGAATTGGCTTGTTTCTTACTGTGGCCGCGTTCCGGGTGACGATTGGGGCGGTGCGGCGGGAAGGCTGGTGGCTTTCGTTCGGGGCGGGCCTGCTCGCCGGAACAGCCGCGGGATGCACGCTCCTGACCGCGCCCGTAACACCGGTGCTGTTCATTTGGCTGATTGTGTATTCCAGCAAGGCAAGGCGCTGGGCCAAGGCATTGGCCTTTGCTGCGGGCTCCGTGGTTCCGTTTGCACCCATCATCCGGCTTTGGATTCAATACCCGCGCCAGGTTTTCTTCAATATTGTTCAGTATCAGGCGTTGTTCCGTCGTGAGAAGTGGACCGGTGCGACCACGCATGACGTCGATGTGCTGAGCTCATGGCTTGATTCCGCTGCGGCGCTATTGATGGGATCGCTGGCGATCGCGGGCCTCGTTTACGTCGCGAAACGGAGCAGCTGGGACCGATCGCGGCGCGGAGAATTTTATCTGGCCTCGGCTCTTGCCATTGTGCTCACTCTGTACATCGCGACGGCGCACCCGACGTTCCAACGGTACTTTTTGTTTGCGATTCCATTTGCAAGCATCGTGGCATCAGCGGGGCTTTACTCCATCGGATCCCGGCTGTGGGGGCCGGGAAGTCCCCGGACCGCTGCCGCAGTCGTGCTTACGCTGCTGACTCTGGCCGTCGCGCGTTCGTTGTTTGACGATCGCGAATCCACGACTTGGCGAGATTACCAAAACATAGCTGCGAAAGTGGCCGAGGTCACTCCCAAAAACGGTGTGATCTATGCGGACGAATTGGTTTACTTCATTTTGCGGCGCACGCCACCATTCGGGATGGAGTTCTCCTATGCTCATAAACTCGATCTGCCGCGGAATCAGGAACAGTTGTTCCACGTTGTTTCCGAGAAAGAGCTGAACGAACAGGTAAAGGCAGGGAAATACTACACCGTTGAAAGCTGCAAGGACGACCGCATTGACGAGATGCGGCTGCCGGATCTTTTTCCGAACAAAGAGGACGTCGGAGATTGCAGTATTTTCTGGGGCAAGGTGAAGCCTCTTCCCCCCGACAAGAAGTGAATGCGCCTTTCCTGACAGCCGAAGGGGTTTGTCGATTAGCTCAGGGAGCTGTAGTGATTCGTCCCGAGTGCACCGAGTTCGGAGGTGAGCGGCTCGTGCAGCTTCATCACCGGTCGCAGGTCGATCAGATACATCTGGCGCCCGTTTCCTCCATGTGGAGAATCGATGATCACCTTTTTCCCGTCCGGACTCGATCGCGGATGCAAGTCGCATCGAAACTCGTCTTTATACTCAGGTGGCGAATGGAAGTGACCTAGAGGAACGCGCGTGCCGGTTTTGATTTCGTACACATAAGGATTCTGGTTGCGTTGTTTGTCCGGGTACGTATCATTCAGGATCCATTCTTGCCCGTCAGGTAAGTACATGGCCGTTGACAACCATCACGTCCGGTCCGACAACTTCGACATCCCTAGTTCGGTCCGTGTAGAAGTAGAATTTTTCACCGTGTGATGGATGACATGCCCACGCCAGGATGTGGTCGGGATCGCGCCAGATGAAGTGGGATGTCTTCCCGTACGGATCGAGTACGTAAGGATCCTTCCCGTCAGCTTTGACGGTGATCAGGCGAGTGATAAAGGCATTGGGGGCCGAAGCATGGGCCCAGCGATGCAAGAAACAGAATTTCGAACCGTCTGGCGCAAACAAGAGGTGGTTTAACCACTGCTTCGCTCCGTTCGCTCCTTTGTCTATGCCGGTATGACCGTCGCTGATCTGACCTATATCGGCCACCGACATCAACAACTCTTCTTTCCCCGTTTCGAGGTTTAGTTTCCAGATGCCCGAATTGGCGGTGCGAGCACGTCATGGTTCGGGTCAGGAATGCCAGCGTAACCGTACCCGGGGCGCGTATCATGAAGACGGCGAAAATCGGGATGGATGGCCCAACGCGCATCCGGGCTAATCGCATAGATGGGCGCAGGTAGAGTTCGCTTCTTGCCCGTCTTCACGTCCAGAATGTGCGAGACGTATTGGTCACCTTCGCGATCGTTCCAGATGATCTGAGACTGGGATCCCGGGAATCCACTGCAGCATACAGCCTTGCTGCCAGCTCCAGGAAATCGACTGCTCGAGATCAGTCCAGCGGTCTCCATCTTCCGTGTCGATCATTCCAATTCGTACGGAATCGGTTGCCGATGGAGAGCGACCCTGAAATGAAACCTCCATCCCGAGCGCATATCGGCTGCTGGGATCGAATTGCAACTTGTCGTAATATCCGAACCAATGGTAATTCGGACCATGGGTGATCGGCCTGATTGGAATCTGAGGATCGTTGCCAATCGTTCGCGCAAGGGTTGGCGAAGCCGCTAGCGCCCCGAGAAGTTCTCGGCGGGAGATAGACCTCATAAGCTTCAGAAATGCACCTTTAACGCTAATTGTAGGATTCTGCCGTCTCCTGCGGAGGTAATCTGACCAAAAGATTGGCTTGCAAGCGCTAGGTTTGGATTATAAGTGGTTCGCGTCTGGAGGATGAAAGGAGGCGTGTTTGTAAAGTTGAAGGCCTCGAATCGAAACTCGGCCGAGCGTCGCTCGCGAAAGGTCCAGCTTTTGTGCAAAGCCGCGTCGAAGTTCGTCAGATCCGGGTGCGCGAATCGGGTTGCTGGGAGAGGTCCCCACATGCAAAGGCGCAGCCGCAGAGAAAACCGAGGTGTTGAACCAGCGACTGACGGTTTGAGCGTCGCCGCTGAGGTTTGGATCCCCGGAGATGTTGGGCCGCTGTAACAGGCTATAGGTATCCGACGTAATTGTAGATTGCTCCACATCAACTGGCTGACCATCCTGCGCAGTGCAGATACCGCTCAGCTGCCACCCACCAGCCAACGCATTCGCCCATCCACGAAGGCTGAAATGTCGTCCGGCCCCAAAAGGAAGATCCCAAACATAAGAAGCGACAAACCGATGGGGCACTTCGGCGGTGGAATCTGCACGCTCCAGCCGGAGATTATAGACGTCTTCCGGCCAGGAACCCCCGAGAGAGTTATAGGCCTCTGATCCGTTATCGATGTACTTGGCCCAGGTATACGAAACCATGAAGCTGACGCCGCCGCGAAAACGCTGTTCAAGTTGCAGCTGAAGAGAGTTGTAACTTGAGTTTCCATACCGTGGGTTCAACAACTCAACGTAATTGAAATTGGGATACGGTCTCAAGTTCGCGGTATTGGGGTTCAAGGTGCCTTGGGCAACGCCGGCCTGCTGCGCCACCGGATAGGGAACCTGGTTGACGTTGATGTAGTTTAGCCTGCCTGTATCCCACTTGTGCCCGCCTGAGCCCACGTAGGAGACGCCGAGAACGAGTGACCGAGCAACTGTATGCTCCACGCCTATATTCCACTGCTCGACGTAAGGCGCTGTGTTCGGAGCCTGGGCTTGCACGTTCCCACCAAAGCCAAGTTTAGGGTCATTCAAGTTGTACTGGGGCAGTATCACTGGACCCTGTTCGAGAGTTGAAGCGGGTGTAATGCCGTTAGGACTGGTCCCGGTGGATGTGAACTCAAACGGAAACTTCGATACTCCGTTTAACGGATTGCCGCCGCCTCCAACAATCGGAGAAAAGAAGATTCCGTAACCGCCTCGAATGACTGTGGTCTGCTTTCCGAACAGGTCATAGGCGAAACCGAACCGGGGAGCAAAGTTCTTGGTTGCGAGTGGCGGCAATGGCTGAGCCGATCCGGCGAGGACCTTGCCGGTGACGAAATCGAAAGTGGAGCTGTAGCCGCGTTTATCTTTCAACCGCGTATTGAGATCGTAACGGATGCCAAGATTTAGGGTAAGTCGCCCGGTAGCCTTCCAGTCATCCTGGACATACGCGCCGTAAGTGTCCCCGTTTACGATCTGTCCCGGATCTTTCTCGGTGTACTGGGTGGAATCCGCCACGCCAAGCAGAAAACTGGCGAAGGCATTGCCCGTGCTGGATGACAACGATCCCGGTAGCGAAGTCTCCGCCGAGCGAAATGCGAAGTCGCCGTTGTAGTAACTTGGCTGGAAGTTTGCCAACCGGTAGAACCGGATCTCTCCACCGGTTTTGATGCTGTGTTTTCCCTTAAGAATGGAGACGTTGTCCACAATGGAAAAGACCCGCTGGTTATCTTGCAGATAGCTTCCGCTCGCACCATTTCCTATCTGCTGGATGCTCGAGATATCAATAGCCGGTAAGCCGGCATTGTTAGTGATGCCAGGGATGCCGAGTTGACCCGCGATGTTTTGACCAGCTAAGTAAGGAATGTTGTTGGTTTTGGCCTGCAGGAACGACCCTCTCAACTCGTTGAAAGTGGAGGCTGACAGGGTGCTAATCCACGACAAAGTCAGGGATCGCTGAAGTCCAAGATTTTGCTGAAAGGCGCCCGAAGCACCCGCGAAGGGAATGGCCGAGATGGGCGTGCTGTGATAATCGGACCAGCGTCCAAAAACCCGGTTAGTGCTCGAGATATTTTCGTCTCCGCGGACGTCGTACCGATAGATAGTTGTGCCAGAGGTTGAAGCGGTCTGGAAATTCTGCGCCAGGTTGCCGTTGGTAGGGGCCGGGTAGTAAGCAAGCAGCTTCAACGCAATCGGATCCAGTTTATTCGTTGGGATCTGATTACCGACAAACGGAGTGCGCACCGTCTGGCCGTTGGCGACCCGGGTAGTTGACGGATCATAGATCTGGCCTTGGGCGACTGTGTTGCCGAGTGCGTCAGTTCCGATCACTCGGCCCAGATATTGGGCGAGGTTGCCGGTTCGCACGGCTGCGGTTGGAACACTGACGTTATAAACCGTCTGAGATCGCGTGTAAGTTTTCTCAAAATCGACGAAGAAGAAGCTTCGATTACGCCCGTTGTAGAGGTGAGGAACTAGGACGGGGCCGCCGCCTGCCGCACCAAACTGATTTTGGCGGAGGACCGGCTTTGGTTGCGTCGCGGGTGCGAAGAAATTGCGGGTGTTGAGTTTGTCGTTTCGGAAAAACTCCCACAGAGTTCCGTGATATTCGTTGGTACCTGCTTTGGTGGCCACGTTGATCAGCCCACCCGCGGCGCTGCCGAACTCTGCTGAGTAACTGCTACTGGCGATCTTGAATTCGTCGACACTGTCCACTGGAGGCGGTGAGACCGGGTCTGACCGGGTCTCCGGCGGAACTTGTGTTACACCGTCTACCAAAACTTCATTACTCCGTGCCCGGGTTCCGTTGAAGCGGATCCTGCCTGTATTGTCCGGCGCTGCTCCGGGCACGAGCGCATCCAAGGAATATATATTGCGCCCGTTAAGGGGCAGTTGAGTCACCTTTCGGTTGTCAATCACGGTGGAGACCGAACCTGATTCCGTGTCGACTACCGGTGCGGCCTCCGTCACGGAAATCCTCTCGGTATTGGAACCAACCTCAAGCTTAAAATCGAGCTTCACGGTTTGGCTGACATCAAGCTTGACGCCTGATCTGCTGATGGGGCGGAAGTGAGGAGTCGTGACATCGATCCGATAATCTCCTGGCGGCATGAGCGGGATATTGAACAGGCCGGAAGAATCGGAAGAGGCCTCGTAGGTTACGCCCGTACCGACATTGGTTGCGACGATTTTGGAGCCCGGAACCGCGGCCCCGCTCGCATCCGTGATCTGGCCATTGATTTCAGAAGTCGTCGATTGCGCGTGAACGCATTGGGGCAAATACAGCAGGATTCCAACACACGTCAGCAGCGCAGTGGAAAAAAGCCGGCTAAGCAAAAGTTTGGTTCCCCCGACGGCGGATTGTATCAGAGCGGGTTGCCTGGAGGTGGTCTGCTGGTGAGCTGCCGTTCCGAAACCCGATGCTATACTGCGCATTCCATGCGATTTTACTTCGTCTTTTTTCTAAGTTGCGGCATGCCTATGGCTGTGACTGCGCGACAGGCGGAGGCACCTGGGATCTTGGGTGTCTGGAAGGCTGATCTTCAGAAGAGCAAGATCGCTGGGCCGCCGATGACCGACTACGCAGTTTTGATTGAGCAGAAAACGGTAGTCGTCAATCGCAGAACTGGTGAGAAGGGCACCGAGATCGATGAGACCACGGTTGCGAAGGGCCAACGCGGTGAACAACGGTCAGTACTTAGTTTTTTCCCGACCGGGAAACCTGTAGTCCGGTATTACCAAGGCGTTCCGAATCGCATCACGGCATCGTTTACTGGCAATGAGTTGAATCTGACCGCGGAAGTAGCGGGACACCCGGCAGTGATGACGCGGAGCTATACTCTCTCGCCTGACGGCCGGACTCTGACGGTCAATATCAGCCAGACAGGGACAGGACACGAGGTTCAGAACGAGATTGTTTTGCTGAAGCAGCCCGATACTGCGGCAGAGGTTTTCCAAGCGCCCGAGGAGATCGCGGAGAAGCATTTCAAGAACGTTAAAACAGAAGAGCTTAAGAATCTCCCGGCCTCACAGTTCATTGACCAGATGCGTTACTTCGCCTGGGCGCTGGGAAAGGATTGCGAATTCTGTCATGTGAAAGGCAAGTTTGACGTCGACGATAAGAAAGAGAAGCGGACAGCTCGCGAGATGATCAAGATGACAGCTTCGATCGACTCGGGCACCTTCGAAGGGCGGCCAGAAGTGCGCTGTTTCACCTGTCACGAGATGCACAATCATCCACTGTCGCGACCGCTGTTTCCGGGTGAAGTACCCAGCGGGCAAGCTGCGCCAGCAACGACGCCGACCGCCGCGCCTGCCACTAGGTAGTCAGTGCGTCATGGCGTAAACGATGTAGTTGACGCCGATACGGATTCCTAAGGCCGAGTAGCGTTCCGGGTATTCGGGTTCGTCAGCCCACTCCCAGGAGTCACCAATATCGGAGTTAGCCGAGACAGCAACCATCAGACGACCTTTGTCGTCGTAGATACCTCGCCACCGCGCGACGAAGCCGTCCAGCTTATGACCTTCGAATAAGTGGTCGTGTCCGACGATCTGATAACGCTCGTCGAGATCGTAGACGGTGTGGAATATAGGATCGCTGTCCGGAATTTCAACGATAGAGCGGTCCGGAAAGACGCGCTTCATGGTTTGTTCGAAGACCTGCCACTCGACTGTGCCGTGAAGATCGTCGGCCATGAAGAATCCGCCTCGCAGGAGGTAATCGCGAAGCTTAGCGGCTTCGGCATCCGTGATTCCCCACTCGCCGACCTGGACGGCATAGACCCAAGGCCAGTTGTACACCTCGTCGCGGTCATCGAGATTGACTATTTGCTCGGCCGACCGAACGCTGACGCGCGTCAGACGGCGAACTGCTAATGAGAAATGGCGGTCGGCGCGCGGGAAATCCTGAGTCCAGAGAGACGTGCCTTGTGTCCAGTCGGGGTTGTCCCGACCTTCATAACCGTTGTTCCAGCCAGGAGGGAACATGAGACGGGCGAAGGCCCACTCGGTTGTCTCCCCAAAGTCGGGCGGCAAGGGAATGGAGCCGAGGCGATATTCGATGCCCGCGTACTCATGAAAGGGGTGCGGGAGAGTGCGATCGATGGCGTATGCGGAACCGAGAAAAGCGGCAGCGTAAACGGATAATGCAACCGCCTTCCGGAGCTTCATGAGTACAGCCTCGCTCTCACGATAGCACCGGAAGGCTGAGCGAATGGGAGCTGCTTAGCGGCGCCAGTAACCAGGGTAGTAGCGGTGTCCGTAATAGCGTGGGCCAACCCAAGCGGCACCTGCCCACGGGCGAGGCGCCCAAGATCCCGTGCGCCACGACCAGCGCGGTCCCGCAGGGTACCAAAAGCCGCCCACCCACGAGTATCCCGGACCAGGGGATGGCGGCGCGTAGGAGGCAACCGGCGGCGGTGGCGGGGCGTACGCGTAAACCGGGGCCGGCGCATAATAGCCACCTCCGAATCCGACACCAAAGAAGACGTGGGTTCTGGCAAAGCAGGAACTTCCGGCGAGTAGCAGCACAGCAAGCAGTTTTGTTCTCATTTTTGTCCTTCAATCCCAAGCGTCGTTTTTTCAACGACTCGATCAGCAAGAGTGCAACCGCCGTGCCAAATGTAAGTGATTGAAAACAGGCTCGGGCCGAGGCGAGCTCCGGTTTGACTTCAACCGAAGGTGGTGGATGTGCACCACCAGGGCGGGTTCTTGGTTCTGTCAGCGCGGGCCGGCTACGTTCGCGCGATGCTTTCAGCCGCGATTTGCGCGATGTCGAGCAGACGCGGTGCGTTTTCGCCGGCGACAGAGGAGAGAGAATCGCGGAGCATGCTGTTGCAGAAAGGGCAGGCCGCGCCTACCGTTGGGGCTCCCGTGGCGGCGAGTTCTTTGGCCCGGTTTTCGTTCACGCGCGTGCCGGTTTCTTCCCCCAGAAACACAAGTCCGCCGCCGGCGCCACAGCAGAAGCCGCGCTCGCGGGAGCGGGGCGGGTCGATGACCGTTGCGGAGCGTTCAATGATTTGCCGCGGCTGGTTGTAAACGCCACGATAGCGGCCGAGATAGCACGGATCGTGGAACACGACACTGCTGTTTCCGTTTGGGCTGCGCGGCAGTTTGTCAGCGTAGCGGGCCATAAACTCGCTGTGATGTTCGATTTCGACCTGGGCCCCAAAGTCGCGCCAATCCTCTGCAATGGTGCGGACGCAATGGGGGCAAATGGAGACGAGTTTCTTGACCTTGGCCTGGCCCAGAAATGTCAAGTTGGTCTCGGCCAATTGCTGGAATACGAGATCATTGCCGAGGCGGCGGACTGGATCTCCGGTGCAGCGTTCCTTTTTGAGAACGCCAAACGTTGCTCCTATGTGGCGCATGACGGCCGCAAAGGCCGTGATGATTTCGCGACCGCGCGGGTCATAAGCGCCCATACATCCGAGCCACAGACAGTAATCTTGTGAGCCGTCGAAAAATGGTAATTCCTGTTTGGCGATGAATTTGTCACGTTCTGTTTGAGAGAAGCCCATAGCGTTCCCGTTGCGCTCGAGATTGAGAAACAGCTTGGTCCCGTAGTCGTCTTCCCAGGTGCCCGTATTGACGGCCCCGCGGCGCAGACCAATGATGATCGGCAAATGCTGAATGCCGACAGGGCATTGGTATTCGCAGGCGCCGCACGTCGTGCACTGGAAAAGCGCTTTCTGGGAAATGGTTGCCTCGACAAAGGGTTTTTCACTTTTGTTTCCAAACTCGTTCAGGTAATCGCGCATTCCGAGCACGATGAGTTTGGGATTTAGTTCTTTACCCGTGTTATTGGCCGGGCAATGCTCAGTACAGCGGCCACACTCAACACAGGAATAAGCCTGGAGCGCGGTCAGGCGAGTTGCGTCTTTGCCAGATACTAAACCGAAATCCTCGTCACCTGAGAGAGGTGGAATTTGGCTGAAGTTCGGGCGCTCAAGGAAAATTGTGATTGGGCTCAGGACGAGATGGAGATGCTTAGTGTGAGGAATCAGAGGCAGGAACGCGAGTAGAGTGAGCGTGTGAATCCACCACAGAGCGTGGCCCGTGGCCGAGCTCTCGCTGATCCACCAGGCCGGGATGTAGGTGACCATCAAAATGAAGATGAACAGGGCAATAACGCCCGATTCGTATGAAAGCGGCCCGAGCCACATGGGGCGGATCACAAATCGACGAAAAGCAAGTCCGGCAATGGATACAGCGCAGGCAACGGCAAAAAGGAAAGCAAACCAGAAGTACATTGCGCCGAAGATTCCGTGCTTATTCAGAAACGGCAAGCCGAATCCGGTGGCAATGTGATTTAGAGTAACCAGCGCGAAAGCGCAAAATCCCCAGAATACGAAAGCATGGGCAAGGCCAGGCAGCGGCCGTTCCTTAATGACCTTTGCTTGACAAATTACTTCCCAGAAGAACCTGAAGACACGCCCGGGAATGGCGCTCAGATGAAAATCAGGATCGGGACGAGCGGCGAATATGTGCTTGAGTACTTTATTGAAACGCAAAAAGAAAAGCGATAGTGAAATGATTATCAATGCTGAAAGTACTAGCCTTAACGCTAGAGTCGAATAGAACGGCATAGGCTGAATAACGAGAGGGCTCGAACTCTGAAAAGAGGCGAAATGGGCGTATTTTTAGTAGCATGAAGACAACGTGAGATACGTCATTTCAGGAGCCGCAGGCTTCATTGGATCACACCTGTGTGAGCGTTTATTGGGGGAGGGACACGAGATCGTTGCCCTCGACAATCTGATTACGGGTCATCTGGACAACATCGAACATCTATTCGGAAGGCCTGGGTTTCAGTTTATAAATTTCGATGTTTGCCGAACCATTGATCTTCCGGAGATAAAGAAATCTCTCGTCGACCGGGTGCTTCACCTGGCTTCGCTGGCGAGCCCGGTGGATTACCTGGAACACCCAATCGAAACGCTCGAATCAGGTTCGACGGGAACGCGAAACATGTTGGATTTGGCGCGCCAGCACAAAGCGAAGTTTCTGCTTACATCCACCTCAGAATGCTATGGCGATCCGCTCGAACACCCGCAGACTGAGACGTATTGGGGCAACGTGAATCCTGTTGGTCTGCGATCCTGCTATGACGAAAGCAAGCGGTATGCGGAAGCGCTGACGATGGCGTATCACCGCACGTACGGTGTTGAGACGACGATTGCGCGTATCTTTAATACCTATGGTCCACGCATGGCGCTGAACGACGGCCGGGTCGTGCCTGCGTTCATCGATCAAGGATTACGCGGCGCGAAATTGACCGTATTTGGCGATGGATCCCAGACACGCAGCTTTTGCTACGTCTCCGACCTGGTGAGCGGCCTTCTCCTGCTGGCTGAATCGTCTGAGCGCTATCCGGTGAACCTGGGCAATCCGACGGAGATGACGATTCTGCAATTCGCAGAACGGATCCGTTCCCGTTTTGGATCTCAGGTGCAGATTGAGTTCAAGCCGCTGCCTTCAGATGACCCGAAGGTGCGCCGTCCGGATATAACTAAGGCGCGGCGCGTCCTCGGATGGGAGCCGAAAGTAAAGCTCGATGAAGGCCTTACTGTCACGATCGAGTACTTCAAAAGTAAAGCGCAGAAGAAGGGCGTGCTGGATCAGTCGGTGCTTGATAATTCGCTGCGGATCGATCAACTGGAACCGCGACCGGCTTAGCGGAAATTCTTCAAATGTGACAGTGGCGCAAGGCGCGCTTCGCCAGGTACTGCTGATGGTATTCTTCGGCGCGGTAAAAAGTAGCGGTCGGCTCGATAGCCGTCGCGATCGGCTTCTTGAATCTGCCCGAGGCTCCGAGCTTCGCTTTGGACTTCCGGGCGGCCTTCTCTGCCCGGGTGAATAAAAGAAGATGACCGTACGGTATTGCGTACCGAAATCGGGGCCTTGGCGATTCATTTGCGTGGGGTCATGTGAGCTCCAAAAGATGTCGAGTAGTTGGTCATAGCTGACCTTTGCCGGGTCACGACGCCCCAGAAGCAGCCTGCTCCGAAAGTTGCGTTTTCTGTGATGTCTTGATTTTCGCTCTGTATCTCCCAGCGACTCGCTAAGCGCGCGAGGTTTTGGTTGCGGAGTCGGCTAAGGAATCTTCGGCGAGCAGAGGTGAATGCTTCGGCATGGCTGCAATAGCGACTGCTCCGACCATAGCGATTCCGAACACGACGGCCATAGCGGCGTAATAGTTCTGGTAATGCTGTCTGAGGGCCGAGACCAGATAGGGGCACCAGGTCTGGCCAATCGTGTTCACGGGGAGGATCACCGCCATTGCTCGTGCAAGTGTATTGACCCCGAACTGCTCGGCAGCCATGAGCGGTATGAGCATATAGTCGGCGCCCATAGCGAAGCCGAAGACAATTGCGAAAAAATAGAGAGAAGACGGCCGGCTGGGCGACACGGACAGCAGCAGCAGGATAGTGGCGGCAACGATGAAGTAGGTGGCCGTCATGACACGCTTTTTCGAAAAGACGTCGGCGAAGTAGCCGATGCTAATTCTTCCGATGATGCTCGAGAGCAGGATTAAAGTGGACGCCGTGGTCCAGGTGGCATTCAGGACGTCTTGATTGGTGTAGCCAGCGTCACGAAATACGAACTTCATGTGCATGTTGATGGAGCCAATCGATCCGATTGAGCACATGCTGCCTAATAGGAGCAGCCAGAATGGACCGCTGCGAAGGAGCTCGAAGAAGGTCCGCGACTCACGTTTTACGTCCGCGGGTGGCTGCGATGCTCCGTCGGGATACTGGCCAAGTTCGGACGGCCTGTCCTTGAGTAGTAGCAGCGCGAGCGGCCAAGCGATGAACATGAGTCCGCCGACTGCCATGAGGGCGGTCTGGAAACCGAAGCGTTCCGTCATGGAGTGAACAAACAGGGAGCCGAGAGCGCCGAAAAGCCCGACACCTACATACACGAAGCCCATAGCGCGGCCGCGCTTTTTCTGGAACCAGTAAGAGACCAGGATTTGGTGGGGGATGGGACCGGAGAAGATGTACCCTACCGTCCAGATGAAGTACAGAAGAAAGTAGACTGGCAACGAGCCGCTCATGGCGCTGAAGCCAAAGAAGGAAAGGGCAGTTAATCCTGTGCCGACGATGATCATCTTGCGGGGGCTAAATCGCGGAATGAGAAGCGGACCTACCCAGATGGTGAGCAGGGCAGCGAGAGGAAACCCGAGTGTTATCTGGGTCAAGGGCCAATGATAGGTCTTCTGGAAGTAATCGTAGAAGAACGGAAGATTGTAATACGGGATGCCGACGGAGAGGCCGAACGTAACAAACGCGACCGCCGCTATCCAAAAACCGTAGAAGCCTCGCGCAAAAGCAGATGAATGTGTATTCACGTTCGGCATCGTTTCTGTTTATAACACTTGGAAGGTTAGTACCGGAACTGTAAAGAGGAGACACAAAAATACGGTTACGAGGTGGATAAAGGGGACGTCTAACTAGCGTGACCAGCAACATTACGGAAGGCAAATAGGCTGCCCAGGTAGAAAAGGAGGCTCAAGAAAATTGACCGTATGAGGTACTCACATTCGGGTAAAAACGTTTCGAGGCTGATTCGTTTTGCGGCGCCAGCGCTTCTGACAGCGAGTTTCGCGCTGGCGTACGTGGAACCAAACACCCGTACGTTCACGCAAGGGCAACAGGTAAAGGTTGACGGCGTGATTGTCTCACGCGACGGGGACATTATCAAACTTCGCGGAGATGACAATTCGGTTGGAACGGTAGACCTGACCAGCGACACGAAGATTCAGTTGAAACACGGAGTGTTCCATCGGAAGTCGGCAATGGAAACCGATGCGCTCTTGCCAGGTTTGCACATCGAGGCGGTAGGGAAGGGAAACGATAAAGGCGAACTGGTTGCGGACCGGGTGGTATTCGACCCGAACTCAATGCGGGCATCCCGGCAGATAGACACGCGGGTGTCGCCTCTTGAATCCAGAACGGGCTCGCTCGAGGGGCGGACCGGAACTCTGGAAGGCCGTGCGGGCCAGATGGAAACGCGGCAAGGCCAGTTGGAGAATCAGCAACAGCAGACGCAACAGCAGGTTGGCCAAGTAAAGACGGAAGCGGATGCCGCTAACCAGGGAGTGAGCAACACGAATCAGCGAATCTCTGACCTGGACAATTATCAGGAGAAGTTTAAAGAGACGGTGTACTTCAAGCTGAACAGTTCGGTGCTGAGCCCGGACGATAAACAAAAGCTCGACACCCTCGCGCAGGAGGCCAATAACGAAAAAGGTTATGTGGTTGAGGTGGCCGGATTCGCAGACAAGACCGGAAAGGCCGCGCTGAACCAGACTTTGAGCGAAACGCGCGCGAATGCCGTAATTCGCTACCTGGAGCAGCAGGGCAACATACCGATTCACCGGATTTTAACGCCTGCCGGGATGGGGACCACACACGAAGCTGCAGACAACAATACATCGGACGGTCGTAAGCTAAATCGCCGAGTGGAGATTAAGGTTCTTGTGAATCAGGGTGTTGTTGCAGGAGCCAATCAAGCCACTGGCAATACGGCCAACGCTCCGAAACAGCCCGGAGACGTGAGCCATTAAGTTCCGAACCGAAGACCACCGCTCCGGGAACGGGGTCTAGCGCCAGCACGAGACGCTAGACCCTTTTTTATTCAGCTAAGTGGAGAAACTGTTCAGCGGGAGGGCGATGAACTCGCTG
The DNA here is from genome assembly GCA_963771495.1 of uncultured Acidobacteriaceae bacterium. Taxonomy (GTDB): domain Bacteria; phylum Acidobacteriota; class Terriglobia; order Bryobacterales; family Bryobacteraceae; genus Bog-105. Next base: position 968,164 of record CAVYTR010000001.1, read on the forward strand.
CGTTGGTCGGGCTGGCGGCCCTGAACAGCAGCGGAGCAAACTCTACGAGGTTGCGACGCCAAACAGTCCAGGTGTGCATGCCGGGCGTTTCTATGGCGGTCAAGCGGATGTCTCTCGCTTTCAACCAAGCAACAATTTCGCGATTGTTCTTAATGAGCGAATCATCCGTCCCGCAAGCGATCCAGAGCAAATTAATGTGCCCGTTGGCGAACGCGCCCGTCAATTGAGGGAAGTCGACCGAGAGATCTGGGTCAGACAGGGTGCCCGCACTGAAGGAACCGATGTAGGAAAAGGTTTGAAGCTGGTTGAGGCCGGTAAGCAGGGATTCGGCTCCACCCATGGAGAGACCCGCGATGGCGCGGGAATCGCGATCGGTAAGGGTGCGGTAATTACGCTCGATCAACGGAATTACCTCGTCCAAGAGTGCATTCGTAAACATTGAATAATTGCGCTGGCGAAGACCTTTTTCTCGTGAGCCAGGGCCGGAGCGCTTCAAAATATCCGGAGCGCCATATCCGAGTGGCATGGCAATGATCATGGGCTTTGCCTGGCCCCTCGAGATGAGCGTATCGAGGATGAGATTGGCGCGACCTACCGAGGTCCAGGCACTGGCATCATCGCTGAATCCGTGCAGAAGATAGAGGACGGGATAGCGAAGAGAGGCAGAGGCATCATAGCCCGGAGGCGTATAGACGTAGAAATCCCGGTTATCGCCGATGACGCTTGATCGGTAGAAGTGATGATGTACGGTTCCGTGCGGCACATCGCTCGTGTCCCAGGGCTGGGCATCGGGGCCTGGAACATGAACGTAGTTGCTTGGGGACAGAAGATTCGGGACAAGGCGGGGATTCGACGGATCAAGTAGACGAACTCCATCGACCAGATACGAATAGCTGTAATAATCCTGCGCAAGCGGTCCCGCGACAACTGACCAGATGCCCTCGCCATCTTTGTTCATGACCAGAGGGGCTTTAGCGCCCTCTATGTTGACTGCGACACGTTGCGCATTTGGTGCACGAAGACGGAAGGTAACATGTCCATCCCCGGCGACATCTGGTGATTGAATTACTTGCTGAGAATAGCTCAAGGCCGCCACGGCAATAAGACAGAAAAGCGTTTTCATTTTGAACTCTAGAATTAAGCTCAGTGTACAGTCCGAGCCGGCGGCCTAGGGGATGAACGCCTGGGAGTTCACCGGGATCGTGTTCGCCACGTCAATGCTGGCCGGTTTTATCGGAGCGTTAACGGGGCTGGGAGGCGGGGTGATTGTCACGCCTGCGCTCACGGTGTTTCTGGGCGTCGACATTCGTTACGCGATCGGAGCGAGTCTTGTATCGGTAATTGCGACGTCTTCAGGAGCGGCTGCGGCCTATGTGCGCGAGGGCTTCTCAAATATCCGAATCGGGATGTTTTTGGAGATCGCAACGACACTGGGCGCCGTTTTCGGTGCGTATTTAGCGTCGCGTGTTCCGACGGCGGCACTGAGCATTATCTTCGGGATTGTCCTTCTTCAATCGGCATGGCAGGCGAGCCGGGGACATCGGGGTGCTAAACGGCTGATTTCGGCGGACCCTTTGGGCGAGCGTCTCGAACTGAACGGGGCTTATATGACGAGTGGCAGCCGCGAAGAATATCAGGTGCGCCGTGTGAAAACCGGATTTGGACTGATGTTCGGGGCAGGCACACTGTCAGGGCTTCTAGGGATTGGGTCGGGATCACTGAAGGTGATTGCAATGGATCAAGCGATGCAGCTCCCGTTCAAGGTGTCGACCGCGACGAGTAATTTTATGATCGGCGTCACGGCTGCCGCGAGCGCTGGCCTATATGTCAGTCGCGGCTATGTCGACCCGAGTATTGCAATGCCGGTGATGCTCGGCGTGCTATCGGGTTCCCTGATGGGAGCGCGGCTGCTTCCAAACTTGCCAGTCCAGTTGCTCCGGCGAGTTTTCGCGGCTATTGTTGGGTTGGTCGCGGTGGAAATGATCATCACTGGCTGGAAGCGAGGATGAAAGCGAGCCCATGACGGATACAAAGCTGGAACGGATGGTCAGCGTTCTGTTGCGATCGGGCGTGTTTGTTTCGGGGGCTGTGGTTTTGATCGGGGGGATTTGTTACCTCTCGCGTCACGCGAGTGATCGCGTTTCGTATGCGCATTTTTATGGGCAGCCTGTGGCCGATCGCACCGTGCGAGCGATTTTCGCCGGAGTTGCGTCCGGCCAGGGACGCTCGATTATTCAGCTGGGCATTTTACTTCTGATTGCGACACCGGTTGCACGGGTGATTCTGGCGCTTGTGGGATTTGCCCTTGAGCGCGACCGCACTTACGTTGTCGTGACGGCGATCGTGTTGTGCGTCTTGCTGATCAGCTTAATCAGCGGAGCTGGAGGAGCATAGACGAAGTTTCACCGGAGCTGGCGCTCAAGGTCTTCGAATCGCCGCTTGAGATCCTCCACCTCAGATCGGAGCTCCGCAAGTGAATCTTCGAGTTGGGAGAAACGAGAAGGTACGGCCTGGTCGGGTGCATCCAGACGGCCCTCATACACCGGCTCGCCGGACAACAGATGACCATAGCGCGCTTCCTTCTGGCCGGCCTGCCGCGAGAGTTTCTTCACTAGAGCTCCGGTTGGCCATTCGGCTAACTTTTCCAAAACGACCTCTACTTGACCGAGATCGGTGAAAGGGAACATGCGCTCGCTACGATCTTTGATTTCGCCGAGAGTCTGAGGGCCGCGGAGCAGAAGCGTGCAGAGGACCGCTAACTCGCGACGGCCCAAATTTAAGGTCTCGGATATCCGTTGACTGAACTTGTTGACTCGACCTGAGCCGCTGTTCAGCAACGCGAGTTTTTTGTCGCGCAGCCGCCCAAGGGCGTCTTCGACCGTCTCCTCGTCATAGCTCACGACCGGGTCGCGATTCGACTTTTGATTACAGGCGTTGATCAACGCGTTTAGGGAAAGCGGATAGTATTCGGGCGTAGTTGCTTCCTTTTCGATCAGTGCGCCGAGGACACGAACTTCGACCGGATCGAGAAGCTCCATACAAAGACGACTCTACAGGATTCGGAGATGAAACCCGCCGTCGACATGAAGAACTTGCCCGGTACAGTAATCGAGCTGGCCATCGGCTATCGCGCGAACAGCGCGAGCAACGTCTTCAGGCTCTCCCATCCGGCGCTGCGGGAGGAGACCGTCAGCGATTCGCTTTTCGTAAGCGGAGGCGACCGAGGCGATCATGTCGGTGCGGATGATTCCCGGTTCGATTTCGAACACAGGTATGTTGGCTTCGGCGAGCCGGGCGGCGAACAGTTTAACGGCCATGCTGACGGCGGCTTTGCTAAGGCAATAATCGCCGCGGTTCACGGATGCGGTGAAGCTGGAAATGGAACTGACGAAAACGATGCGGCCGGATCCGCGTTCGACCATTTGGCGAGCGATCTGCTGGGTGAGGAAGTACGGGCCCTTCAAGTTGGTAGAGAGTAATTCGTCAAAACTCTCAGGCGTGGCTTCCAGAATGTCACGCCGCTCACGAGGCGCCATGCCAGCGTTATTGACCAGTAGATCGACGGAGCTAAAAAGTTCGCGCAACTGACTCGCAAAGCGATTGACAGAGTTCAGGTCATTCAACTGGCAGGGCAGGATGGTAGCGCCGCTTTCAGTGGCGACCGCTTGCGCTGCGTCCCGGTTTGTGTTGTAAGTTGCGACGACCCGATGAGTGAGTGATAATTCCTGAACGATGGCGCGGCCAATGCCGCGGCCGCCGCCCGTGACGACGGCTACAGGTTTAGACACCCTAAAAGAATACCTGCCCGCTTGATTGCTACAGGTTGAGGGGATTTTGCAGAGTGAAAGTCAGCCGGGTTTCCGCGGGCACTTTTACCTTTTGTCCGGAAGTGGCTACTTCGGCTGCGGTTCCGACGGCAGCACCCGAACCCGCACCGATCGCAGCACCTTTACCGCCTCCAGCGATGCCGCCAATGATAGCGCCAAGCGCCGCCGTACCGCCTATTACTTTAGCGGAGCGTTCTCCGCGAGAGCCGCTTTGCTGAGAGACACCGGTGGTCACGATGTCATAGGGCCTGCCATTGACAGTTATGGATTTGAGGTCCAACGTCAGGACGGTCCTGCCCGCGATCTTGCCCGATTGTTGAGCATCGATCAGAGTGGCAACGGCGTCCGCGCCGCGCGGAATAACGGTCTGCCCGTTTACGACTACAGGCTGGTCGAGGCTCGCGCGGTAAGTCTGTCCGAGACTATCGCGTTCAGAATTGACAGGATCGATCATTCTGACTACCACCTGCGTTCCGGCCGGAACTTCTAAATTACCGGTATTAGCCGGGGGCGGAGCATTTGAAGCGGCAGGCGCGTTTGGGCTGGCCGGGGCGTTCGGAGCAGGGGGAGGGGGCGGCGGGTAATTGGAAGCCTGAGGATACCCAGTGTTCGCTGGATTGTTCTGCGAAGGGTAACCCTGCGCTGGATAGTTTTGAGATGGATAGTTTGACTGAGGATAGTTCTGCGCCTGCGAATTTTGAGGCGGATAATTCGGGTTCGGCGGGTAAGGCGCCGGTGGAGGATAAGACGAAGACTGCGGGTAAGACGACCCTTGATTATAGCCGCCGGAATTCGACGGGTAGCTCTGCTGTCCGCCATAGAACTGGAGTGAGACGACGTCACCCACATTGTAGGTATTGATCTGGCTACCGACGGCGAAACGAATGACGTGGTCGCTGCCACCTGCATACCGTCCTTCGACTCTGTTGCCGTTCCGCAGCACGAGGGTATCCGCGTTCAGGAGGACGACGCCAGCAGTAAGCAATAAAACTGCGATGCGTTTGGTCATAGATTCACCTTCATTATCGTTCGTTCAGGATGCTACCTGCAAAGGACGTACCTGCCTTTTGAGCGGTTCCGTTGGCTACCAAAGCCGAAGGTTTCACCTGGCGAAAGTCGATTTGTGGGCTTCGCCTGCGTATTTGTCGGCGAGATCTGGTCGAAGATAAGCCAAGAGCTTTGATGCTACCTTTTTGCCCTGGCGAAACGCATCGGTGTAGATTTGATCGCGCTCTTCGCGGGTGTAAGTAAAGCCGATGCTGTAAAAACGGTCGAGCGATAAACCAAGAACCTTGGTCCCAGCATATGCGACCGCCGCTTTCCCGATCAGTCCACCGCCAAACGGAATTTTGCCGACAACCTGTTTCGCGAGCGCTCGCCAGCCAAAGGCACTGCCGATGACGGTCGCGATCTCCGATTTTTGTTCCCGATATCCAACGGGGTGATCACTTGCACCCGCGATCAGGAAAGCCATGCGGACCTGATTCATCGTCAGAAAGGCGGTGTCAGAGGCAAATTCGGCTATCGCCCAGGGAAGCTCAATCACATTGGGGATGACGTCGGGCAGAGCGGTGCTAATCGAAAACAGGGTGTTTTCCCGGGACGTTTTGGCGATTACCCGGTGTACGTAAGGCTGGCGGAAGGGCAGAAAAGATCTGGCGAGTGAGAGACCCAGATCGGTGTGGGTCGCGAGTGTCTTGTCGATGAACACGCGCGGGCGGTCGGGTTGGAAAATCAGCGAACCGGGAGGAGTAACGATCCCCTCGTCGTAAACGTTCAGATCCGGCTGTTGCGCCAGCGAAGAAGTGGCCCGGCTGAGGAGGACCGCCGACTGCCGTCGGCGCGCCGGACTGAGGTCGCGAAGAAAAAAGTTCTCCATTCGCTCGAAAGCTTCCTGGCTGCCTGCGTGCAGCGCTACCCGGACCGGACGTTCACTTCTCTCGCGAACCTCATTTGGATTCAGCGAGGTGAGCGCCTTGCGTATATTAACTAGACCCTGCAATGCCATTCATGCTCCCGTGAGATATAGGGTTATCGGCGCCCTCGAGGCGCAGAATCACTCGGAGCTGGCGTTGCCAGTCTGAGTTGATGCCTATACGTTCGACCTCTATTTCCGGCGAAAAGTAACTAAGCACGGTTGCATGGGTGGAGTGGAACGACATTGCCGGAGCGGCCAATATCAGTTTAGGGGATCGCCTCGCAATCGATAAGCCCGGGAACAAGGATTCGAGTTCCTGGCGTTCCGCGTGCCATTTCACTCTCATCCAATAATCGAGCGCCTGCAGGGGCAAGTGAATATCTTCAGACACTTTCAGCTCCAAAATGGTCAGCCGACCCTCGGGCGACGTCGCAAGCAGATCCACCATATCGCGGTCGCCACCTGCAAACGTCAAAATCTGGCTGTGAACGGGATGGAGGAGGAGAGCCGGATCGAGGGTGTGAATACTCGCTCGTACAACCGCTTCCAAACTACGTTCGGGCGGGTTTACCTGCGTGAACGCCGGCAGATGAAATGACGGCGGGAGAGGCCGCTGGCTGTTGACCCTGGTATCGAGGTTCCCGAGGTCCTGAGGATCCACTTCGCCCGCAGATCCGTGTTCATTAAAGCGGAACATGCGTGGGCTCAGCAATTCGTTCTGTAGCCATCGGAGGCGGTGAGAGGTCAGATTGCCTGACCCATCCGGTAGAAACAGAGCAAGGCTGATTCGATTGCCGGCACGAGCGCGCTGTCGGAGATAACGAACCCAAATGAGCGCAAAAGTTAGCATCGACGGTTCGCTTTCAACCCCGGGGCATGCCATAGCAGCGATTTCAGATGTGCCTCGAACGAGGTGTGCACGCGGGAAAACTGGCGAAAAAGATCGCTGAAGGTCCATCCCGGCCGAAAGGGCAGCGATTTCCCAGCCAGGAAACTGTCGTGACAACATGGTTCGGAAGTGTCCAGCAAAGTTTTGCCGTTCACTGAGCAAGGACTTCTGCGTACTTTGAGGGCGGTCAAGGTCGAAAATAGTTAGCTCGCCCGGTTTCCCGGCGAAACGCTGAACGGTGCACACGAGGTTCGAGCGGGTCTGGCTGGCAATGGCGAGAATCCGGCGCGAGAGGCTCCGGTGGTCACTCCAGGCTTCGATCCAGAGGCGCTCGGTGCGAACTGCGACGGTGAAACAGCCAGGCTCGAGAGGAAGGACTTTTTCGCCGGGTTCGAGTAGAGCCGGACGACGGCAATTGCGGAGGAAAGCGTCGACGGCGTCCAGCAGTGCCGGAGGGTCCGCGGCCGCCCGTTCAGCGGCCTGCCTTTTAGAATAGAGTTTTGCCACTGACCCAACCTGAGTTTGAGAGCCGGCTCGCTGCGGTTGAGTCGCGTATCCAGAGCGCGGTGGAACGGTGTGGCCGCAAGAGATCCGAAATTACCTTAGTGGCGGTTTCAAAGAAATTTTCTGCCGCAAAAATGCGTGAAGCGTACCGGGCGGGAATTCGCGATTTTGGTGAAAACTACGTGCAGGAGTTTGCAGAAAAGGCTCCTGAGCTGAGCGAGTTTACGGATGTGCGTTTTCACCTGATCGGGCATCTGCAATCGAACAAAGCTCAAATGGCCTGCAAGCTGTTCCAAGTAATCCAGACGGCGGATTCGGTGAAACTTCTGAATAGACTCGACAAAGGCGCTGAAGAGCTAGGCCGCCGCATTGAAGTGCTCCTCGAAATTAAGCTTTCGGACGAAGCCAGTAAGGACGGCGTTGCGCCGGAAAACATTGAAGAGTTGTTGCGGGCGGCGGAGAAATGCGGGCTGGTTTATGTTACGGGCCTCATGACGATGCCGCCGTGGAGCGAGGATCCGGAACATTCGCGGCCGTTCTTCCGGCGGCTGGCGATTTTGGGCCAACGATACCGGCTCCCGAAGCTTTCAATGGGTATGTCGGGCGATTTCGAAATAGCGATCGAAGAAGGCGCCACCCTTATCCGCGTGGGGACTGCTTTGTTTGGATCGAGGCCCAAGCCCGCCGGCGTGCTTTCGTGATGACGAGGGCTGCCCGGAAGATTTGCCTTGTCGCGTTTACGATGCTCCTTCAAACAGCATCGCGGGGGCAGGTGGGAATCCCAAGGACTGCGTCTGCTTCATGGCGCCAAGAGACGGGCATGGCGATTCCCATGCGCGACGGAATCAAGTTGGCAGCTGACGTTTACGTCCCTTATGGCGGAGCGCGGTGGCCGGCCGTTCTGGTGCGAACTCCGTATGGCCGGAAAGGTCTCGCTGCCAGCAGCTATCGTTATTTCGCCCGGCGCGGGTATGCAGTTGTGATTGAAGATGTTCGAGGGCGAAATGAATCCGAAGGCGTGTTCGGTCCTGTTGAGCAGGAGGGGCCGGACGGCAGCGACACCATCAACTGGATTGCTTCGCAACCCTGGTCTAACGGGCGTGTTGCAATGGCCGGAAGTTCGTATCTGGGGGTTGCTCAGTGGTGGGCGGCGGTCGAGAACAATCCTCATCTGAAAGCAATTTCTCCCATGTGTTCAGGCGACGATGACTACCTGGACCGTTATTATTCGCCGGGCGGTGCTCTGCAGGTCGGACACCGGCTCCTTTGGCTTGCTGAGAACTTCACATCATCTTCCGAAGTAAAGCCGCTTTTCAGCAGCTATATTTACGACCTTCCGCTCCGTACAGCAGATGTGGCCGCTTCGGGCCGCGTGCTTCCTTTGTGGCGGGGAGCGATTGCGCACCCTTCCCAAGATTCGTATTGGAAGAGGACCAGCATCCGCGAGAAACTCCGGAGCGTTTCGATTCCCGTTCTCTCGCTTGGCGGGTGGTTCGACACGTACGCGGAAAGCGATCTGGACGCTTTCTCCCGGTTGGCGAAACGGCAGACCCCTGTGGAAACTTGGATTGGCCCCTGGGCACATAATCCTGGCACGAGATTTTCGACCCGCGACTTCGGGCCGGAAGCCGCTGTCCCTATTCGGGCGAAGCAAATCCAATGGTTCGACACATGGATGACAGATAAGGGCCCACCAAGCCCAATATCAAATCCTGAGCTGCACATTTTTGTAATGGGACCGAATATCTGGCGTGAAGAGCACGAGTGGCCTCTGGCTCGCACCCGCTATACGCCGATGTACGTCAGCAGCGACGGGCACGCGAACTCTGTATCCGGTGATGGAACGCTCCGATGGCAGACCGTGAAGAAGGGAGCGCCCGACAGCTTCATGTACGATCCGAGAAACCCGGTGCCAACTTCCGGCGGAAGCATCTGCTGCGAGCCCCAGATTCTGCCTCCGGGTCCTCTGGATGAATCACGAGTGGAGCGGCGGGGAGACGTTCTGGTCTATACCTCGGGTCCGCTTTCCGAAGATGTAGAGGTAACGGGACCGGTTCGTGTGGTCCTGTACGTTTCGACTTCCGCCAATGACACGGACTTCACGGCGAAGCTGGTGGATGTACAACCAGACGGGCGGCCCTTGCTAGTGACCGATGGCATTCAACGCCTGCGGTACCGGCTATCGCTGGACCACCCCGTCTTCGTGAAACGCAATAGCGCGTATCAAATCAGTGTTGACGCAGGGGTGACGAGCTACGTGTTTACTTCGCGGCACAGGATTCGGCTGGAAGTGTCGAGCAGCAATTTTCCACGCTTCGACCGCAGCCTGAACACGCTACGTCCGAATGGTGAAGAGACGAAGATAATGAAAGCCCGCCAGACTGTCTTCCACGAGAAGGGGTTTCCTTCCGCGATCATTTTGCCGATCATTCCGCACGCGACTTCAGGCAGAGGTGCAGCTAATCCAGAGCGACAGCAATCACGCCAGCAAGGATGAGCAGCCCGCCAACGACTTTACCGGGAGTTAATCTCTCCCGGAGAAAAGTTGTGGCAAAAATGATGACCAAAACCACACTCAATTTGTCGATCGGAGCGACCCGAGACGCTTCACCGAGCTGCAAAGCACGAAAGTAGCAGAGCCAGGATAAGCCGGTCGCTAATCCGGAAAGTACCAAGAAGATCCAGGTTCGGGCGGAAGGAGTGCTGAACGTTTCCGGGCCGCGCGCAAAGTAAGCAACCAGCCAGGCGAAGACGACGACCACTGACGTACGAACCGCTGTAGCGTAGTTCGAATCCACGTTGGCCACACCTAGCTTGGCGAGGATGGCTGTTCCTGCGGCGAAGAGCGCCGAGAGCAAGGCCCAGACGAGCCAGTTCATGTCTCTTAGTTTGCAGGAGTGCTGCGTCGACCAGCGCCGACGTCAGGATCGTTCAATAGATTTTCGAGACATGAGTCGCGCCATTTAGAATCTATGGAGCGAATGAGCAGGCATTCTGAAACGTCCAGCGCTGCACAAGATACCAGGGCGAGCCTCTCGTTTTTTGAGTGTGGTGAAAGGCTGCTGGAACTCAGGCGAACGACAGACGCTTGCCTTTCTTTCTGCCAGGCTGAAGATCTCGGGTTCGATGCCGACGCATGTGCGGCGGGTAGGTGGACATGCCATATGTTAGAGGGCAATTTCGAACTGGCATGGCGCGAGAGTGACGCGATTGCTCAGCGCGGGAAGCCGGATCCGCATCGGTTTTGGGACGGAACGCTGCTGAACAGCAAACGAGTCTTGCTGCGCTGTTTGCACGGGCTCGGGGACACGCTGCAGTTCATCCGCTACGCGCCGCTGATCCGAAAGGTCGCCTCTCGCTTGATTGTCGAAACGCAACCGTCGCTGAAGAGCTTGATTGCAGATTCACGTCTGGCAGATGAGGTGATCACGTGGGGCGAGCCCGAACCTGTATGGGACCAGCAGATTGAGGTGATGGAGCTAACGCGTATCTTCCGAACGACACTTGCAACCATCCCTAACGATGTTCCTTATCTGAGACTCCGGCGTTCCGGGACCAGCCAAGTCGTCAGAAGCCGAAGATTGCGAGCAGGTCTTGTTTGGACATCTAGCGCCTATAATGTGGCCCGGAGCGTATCGTTCAAAGACCTGAAACCGCTCATGTTGCTTTCAGGCCTCGAGCTTTTCAGCTTCCAGGCTGGTGAAACCCGTGCGCAAATCCACGGCTGCCCCTTCGACATTATCGACCTGTGTGATGAAACGGATCTTGTGGCTGTGGCGCAACGGGTAAGCGAGATGGACCTAATGATTACCGTGGATACCATGATGGCTCATCTCGCCGGGGCACTCTCAAAGAAGGTCTGGACCTTGCTGCCATTTGAGAGCGACTGGCGATGGATGATGGGGCGTTCCGATTCACCTTGGTATCCGACGATGCGATTGTTCCGGCAACGCGTCCCCGGCGACTGGGGCCCCGTGATCAGCGAGATCCGAACAGAACTGTTGCGTGAGATCAACGATTTCGAACTCCGGGCAAGGTGAACAGGAAAGTGGATCCGCGACCCGGCTCGGACTCGACCCAGATTTCGCCTCCGGCACGCGTGACGATTTTCTTGCAAGTGGCCAATCCTATTCCGCTGCCCGAGACATCAAGACCATGTAAGCGTTGCAGCGGCTGGAAGATCCTTTCGAACCACTGGGATTCAATGCCGATACCATTGTCCCGGACGGATATCAGCCAGAGCGAATCTCGCGGTTCTGCCGAGACGTGGATTACTGGCTGAACATCTTTGCGGCGATATTTGATGGCATTCGAGAGCAGGTTCTGAAACAGGCGATGAAGGGCGGACGGCTCGACCAACACGTTTGGAAGGGAATCGTTGGTAATGACAGTGCCAGAAACCTCTATGTCCTTCCCAAGATTCTCGAGTGCTACGGCAAGTGCCTCATTTGCGTCGATTGGATGAGACGAACTGATAATATCGCGGCCCGCTCGGGCGTGAGCAAGAATGCTCTCGACCAGGTCTGCCATGCGCGTGAGGCCCTTACCAATCTGATCCAGGATTTTTTCGCCTTCGGGGTTGAGTTGGCTACTATGCCTGTTCGCAAGTAAATCCACAAGCCACTTAGTGCTGGTGATCGGAGCGCTCAAATCATGGGAAGCAATCCTTGCGAACTCTTCCAGCTCCTGATTGGAACGCTCAAGCTCGAGGGCCATGCTTTTCAATCGCTCATTAGCCGCCTCTCTTTCTGCCTGCATTTGCATACGGGCAGAGATGTCGGTTTGCGTCTCGATTACGGTCGGCTGGTCCTCTGTGCCGTTCGAAAGAAGTACCCAATGCGCAGAGATGGGGACTTGGTTACCATCCTTTTTGACGTGGTCGAGCTCGCCCACCCAACTGCCGGAGTGGAGAAGTTCCTGCTGGACTTGGTCGAGCGGAGTTTGTGATTTTGTTTGTAACAAATCCTGACAGACACGGCCGACTGCTTCGGATGCCGTGTATCCGTAGAGGCGCTCGCATCCTGCAGTCCAGTGCTCTATGAGGCCGTTCCATCCACGGACGATGACCGTGGACTGGTCGAGCGCTTTCGTTAATGCGAGAAGGTTCTCTTCCGTGTTTTTGCGCTCGGTCACATCCTGGAGGACTTTACCGAAACCCGCCAGTTTCCCGTCCGGGCCATTGAGCCGGATGGTGAGCCCTTCAACCCAGATGCGGTGTCCGCCTTTCGTTACGAGCCAACGCGTGTCGGATGCACGCCCGTCTTCAATGGCGGTCTGGAACTCACGGCGAGGAACTCCTTTGAGCCGGTCGGCAAGAGGGAAAAGAACCTCAGCGTGCTTTCCGATAAACTCGTCTGCTGCATAGCCAAGCTGTTGCTGAACTGCCGGATGCCAAGTGGTGAAGACCCCGTTCGTATCGAGCAGAATAAACACATACTCCTTAAGCTGAGCCACGAGTGTCTCGAACAGATCTTTGCTTGCGCCTGAAGATGCATCTTGCATTGAGCTAACCTGATTCTCACTCTTTCTCTCGCTTCATACAGCACATTATTAGATTTCCCGGAATTCCGAGCGGCTAATCAAAGTCTCGATTGATCGAGATCACACGCGGTTGCATCTCGTATAGAGCCACCTCGCTGAGGGAGCCAGGGCCGATTTCGATTCTGTGAATGAAATCGCCTGGCATTCCCAGCAGTAACAACAGGATTGACCGGATAACATCGCCGTGCGTGACGATGGCGACCGTTGATTCCTGTGCGCCCGCATGGCGGCTTGCAATCTGCTCCAATCCCTGCCACGCGCGTTGCTGTACTTCGGCCAGGGATTCTCCTTGTGGAGGACGTGCGACGGACCGGTGACGATTGTAGGCCTTCCAACTCTCCAGTTCAGTCAGCTCACTGAAATCCTTTCCCATCCAAGCCCCAAAGTTGATCTCGTTGAAGTTCTCATCCAGCAAGAGTGGCAGACTGAAGTAGTCGGCGATGAACCGAGCGGTTTCCTGTGTGCGCTCCATAGGGCTCGAGATTACGTCGGCGATCTGAAAGCGGAGTTTGAGAGAGCGCGCAAGTGCTTGAGCTTGACAGTAGCCCTTCGCACTCAATCGAATACCCGGCATCCTGCCATATAGCGTGCGCCCGAGCAGGACGGTTTCGCCGTGACGTATCAGTAGAATACGAATCATAAATTAAGGAAGGAATCCTTTTGGCCACCAGTATCACCGTAGACGAAGTTGAGCGAAAGATAGCGGAGTTGGGTCCATGGTTTCACAACCTCTCTTTGCTCGGCATACAAACAGCGCCCGACCATTTTCTCGGTGACTATCCCAACCTGAAGTGGAGAAACTTCCAGGACTCTATTCCGGTCGATCTTACCGGGATGACCGTGCTCGACATTGGCTGCAATGGCGGTTTCTACTCGATCGAGATGAAACGCAGAGGCGCCGATCGCGTGGTGGGCATAGACCACGACGAAGATTACCTCGCTCAGGCGCGCTTCGCGGCGGATGTTCTTGGGATGGAGATAACGTTCAGGCAATTGTCCGTGTACGATGTCGGCCGGCTGGCGGAGCATTTTGATCTGGTGCTCTTTATGGGTGTCTTCTACCACTTGCGGCATCCGCTGCTAGCGCTAGATTTGATCCGGCAGCACGTGGCGAACGACTGGTTTGTGTTTCAATCGATGTTGCGAGGAAGCCGTACGCGTCCCGCTCTGGAGGATGATTACGGATTTTCCGAACAGGCCATCTTTGATCTTCCTGGTTACCCGAAGATGCACTTCGTAGAGAAAAGATATTCGCAGGACCCGACGAACTGGTGGATTCCGAATCGCGCGTGTGCTGAAGCGGTGTTGCGAAGTGCAGGCTTCCGGATCGAGAGTATGCCGGAGGCTGAGGTTTTTATCTGCCGATGCGAGACCGATTCCCCTCTTTATCCGCTGCCCGGTAGTTTCGCTGAATAGTGTTCTACATCCCGGTTTTGCGAAAGCATATCAAACGATTCGAATGATCGAAGCAGTGATGCTCTGGAACGAGCCAAACAACCTTTCCCATTGGGACTTCGAGCTCGATCCCGATTGGTCGGTTTACGCCGACATGATCAAGCGGGCTTCCGCCGCCATTCAAGCCGAAAATTCAGGGCTGACGAAAGTGTTAGGTGGGATTTCACCCATTGATCCTGCGTTCATCGAGCGAATGAAGAAGTTAGGCGCCCTCGATAAAGTGGACGTGATCGCGCTGCACGGCTTTCCGCTGGATTGGAATCACTGGTCGATTCACGAGTGGCCGGAAAAGATTGCCGAGATTCGAGCCGTAACAGAAAAGCCCATCTGGGTATCGGAGGTGGGTGCATCTTCTTTCGGAGCTGAAGAAGTACAGGAGTTCGGATTGAGAACCACAGCCGAGCTCCTGGTTCCCCAAACGGACCATGTGTACTGGTACAGCTTATTCGATCTGCCACGAGCCTGGCCTGCGACTACTCGGCATCGCGAGAGTGAAGGGTCTTCTTACTACCGGCATTTCTACATGGGTCTTTACAGGGAAGACGGGAATCCAAAGTTAGCGGCGCGCCGGTTCGCGGAATACGCGCCCTCGCTCGGCATCTGCCAGTGGTTCCACTTTGAAGACCACCGGTTAGAGGATGGAATTCGTGCTCTGCGCGACTTTGGCGTGACTAAATTGCGCACCGGGCTGAGTTGGGCCGATTTCGAGAGGCCGAATGCGGAGCGCTGGTTCGACCATCAGATGAGGCTACTGGAGCCTTTTGAGACGACTGTGACGTTCTGCTTCACTCCGGAGCGTTGTGGCATACGCCCACACCACACAAGCCCGCCCGCACGGCTAGAAGAGTACGCGGAGTTCTGTGCATCGATGGTCAAACGGTACGGGAGCTAGTACAATTACTGGTTACATTTAACGCTTCTTTGTAGGTAAGTAGTAACAAAGCTGATCCTCGTGCTTCTTACTAGTGACAAAGGTTATGCGCTGCCGCTTATGACTGAAGACGATTGTCGAATTCCCGACAGTGCACGTGTTACCCTTTCCAATCAATCTGCAAGACTCCTAAGCATCATCAGGACACACTCCCACAAAAGAGGAAAACACGGACGATGAGAGGAACCGTTCTTATTACAGGCGGTGCTGGTTTTATTGGTTCTCATGTAGCTTCGGAATTACTCAGAGCGGGCTATCATGTCCGCGTTCTCGACAGCCTTATTACCCAAGTACACGGCGAGACCCCGGAACGCCCTGCGTATCTACACAAAGACGTCGAATTTGTGCTCGGTGACGTTCGTAATGCGGAGGTGCTTGATGAAGCGCTTTACGGCGTACAAGCCGTGTATCACTTCGTTGCACTGGTCGGCGTTGGACAGAGTATGTACCAGATTGCCGAGTACACCAGTGTGAATAATCTCGGCACAGCGATGCTGCTCGAGAGATTGGTAAAGCACCCGGTGAAGAAGTTGATAGTGGCTTCCAGCATGAGCGT
Source organism: uncultured Acidobacteriaceae bacterium (assembly GCA_963771495.1). GTDB lineage: Bacteria > Acidobacteriota > Terriglobia > Bryobacterales > Bryobacteraceae > Bog-105. The sequence continues at coordinate 983,785 of CAVYTR010000001.1, forward strand.
GTACGGGGAAGGACTTTACCGAACACCCGACGGGTCAGAGTACAGCCAGGCATTTCGTTCGGCAAGACAGTTAAAAGCGCACGACTGGGAGATGGTGACTGACGACGGCTTGCCGCTACGCCCTGTTCCAACACCTGAATCAAAACAGCCTTCGCTTGCCTCGGTGTACGCATTATCGAAATACGACCAGGAGCAGATGTGTCTGATTATCGGGCGGGCTTATGGGCTTCCAACAGTAGCCCTGCGTTTCTTCAACGCATATGGGCCGTTCCAATCTCTTTCGAACCCGTACACAGGGGTGCTGGCAATCTTTGCCTCGCGCTTAATGAACAATCAGCGGCCGATAATCTTTGAGGACGGCCAGCAGTTGCGCGATTTTGTCAGCGTTTACGATGTCGCCCAGGCATGCAGGCTTGCTTTAGAGGTTCCAGAAGCGCACGATCTGGTCTTCAATGTCGGGAGCGGTAAGTCAATAACAGTGGCTGAAGTTGCCCGTAAGCTGGCTAAGGTTCTGGGCAAGAAGTTGGAGCCTGAGATTACTGGCAAGTATCGTGTCGGAGACATCCGCCACTGCTATCCGGATATCGGCCTAGCGCAACGGGTTCTTGGGTACAAGCCTAAGATCGCGCTGGAAGCCGGAATGCGGAATTTGGCCGAGTGGCTTGACCAGCAGACGGCTCATGACCGGTTCAATGAGATGCGGAACGAATTAGCTTCACGCGGACTGGTGGTCTAGGGAGAATGGACGTGCAGAGACAGTCGATTCTGATCACCGGTGGCGCAGGATTTATCGGAACGAATCTCGCCCGCAATTTGCTGAGTCAAGGGCACAAGGTCAACATCTTCGATAATCTGAGCCGCCCGGGCGTTGAGGCAAATGTGCGGGAATTAGAAGCACAGTTTCCGGGCGCGGTCCGCTTCACTGAAGCCGATGTTCGGGATGCGAAAGCGGTCACTCGTGCGGTGATGGGAACCGATACTGTTTATCACCTAGCTGCGCAGGTAGCGGTCACTACCAGTCTCGAAGAGCCGATGGAGGATGCCGGAATCAACCTTCTCGGTACCCTGAATGTGCTCGAAGCGGTGCGCCACTCCATTACACGACCGGTTCTGCTGTTCACATCGACCAACAAAGTTTACGGACGGCTCGGAAGTGTGGCTCTACGTCAGGCGCCCACCCGCTATGAACCGGAGGATCGGTCTATTAGGGAGTCAGGTGCGGGAGAGAGGCAGCCGCTGGAATTTCTTTCCCCTTATGGCTGCTCAAAAGGGAGCGCTGACCAGTATGTGCTCGACTACGCGCGGTCCTACGGGCTGCACGCGACGGTGTTTCGCATGAGTTGCATCTATGGGCCGTATCAATTGGGGTCAGAAGATCAGGGCTGGGTTGCACATTTCCTCCGGCAGGCCATGAAGGGCGAGCCGATCACAATTTACGGTGATGGCAAGCAGGTTCGCGATTTGCTGTTCGTAGAAGACCTGGTACGGGCCATGCGCCTGGCGACGGAGTTCAGAAGTTCGTCCGCTCAGGCATTCAATCTGGGCGGGGGCCCCCAGAACAGCGTTAGTCTCCTGGAGTTGGTGAAGGAACTTGAGCTACTCACGAAGGATTCGATCGAGATTGAATGGGGAACGGAACGGCTGGCCGATCAGAAATGGTACATCGCCGACACAAAAAAAATCCGCCGTCAGCTTGGGTGGGTCCCGACCGTCAGTGTTCGGCAGGGATTGCGGAATCTCTTCGACTGGTACAGGGCGCGTCCGTCTCTGGTCAAACAATCTGAGGTGCAGGTAGCCTGATGCGAGTTGCTCTGGTAAACCCCGCTTGGACATTCGAAGGCAGCATCTATTTTGGATGCCGGGAGCCTCATCTTCCTCTCGAGCTTGGCTACTCTAAGGCGCTGCTCGAGGCGGCCGGTCACGAATCCTTATTGATAGATGGGCAGTTGGATCAGGTCGTTGACGCAGAGATAGTAAACCGCGTGCGTGACTTCCGTCCCGACATGACGGTGGTCACTACTGCTCCGAGCTATCTGTTCTGGCGCTGCCCGCCTCCTGAGCTTCGGGTTCCACAAGAGATCTGCGCCAAGCTGCGTCCCGTTGGCGGCAAACTGGTGATTGTAGGTCCCCACGGTTCGACTACACCGCGCGCGGTGCTTCGAAAGCTGCAGGCAGATACGGTGGTTCTCGGCGAGTGCGAAGAGGTAATTGCCGGTCTTGCGAACGGCTTCGAAAACGTCTCCTCCATCGCCTACGCAAACGGGGATCAGATCACAGTCAAGGGGCCAAACTGCGCAGTCGACATGAAGCGGCTTCCCGTACTGGAATGGCCGGTCGAAACCGTTGCTCGCCACCGCCATCATCATCATCGTTTCGATGCGGAGCCGGCAGGTCCTGGTGCGGAGATGGAGACATCTCGCGGCTGCCCTTACCACTGTACGTTCTGCGCAAAAGACAATTTCCGGAACAATTATCGGAAGCGGCCGCTTCCTGTCGTACTCGAAGAGCTCGACAAGCTGCTTGCGCAGGGTGTCGAGTACGTCTACTTCATCGACGAGATCTTTCTGCCCGACATGGCGCTTCTTTCGGCTCTCGCTGAACGGCGTGTCAAAATTGGCGTTCAAACCCGTATCGACCTTTGGAGCCAAGAAGCCATCGAAGCGCTCGCGCGTGCCGGATGCGTGTCGATCGAGGCAGGCGTCGAAAGCATCACCGAGGCTGGACGAGCTTATCTCGATAAAAAGTGCAAAATGTCGACCGCAGAACTCACGGACCGCCTCATCTACGCCAAGCGCCTGGTTCCCTTCGTTCAGGCAAACCTGCTGGCAATGACTGAAGACGATGCGAACGAGATTGAACAATGGCGACAGCAGTTGGAGAGGAACGGAGTGTGGGCTAACAAGCCTGTACCACTGTTCCCCTACCCTGGATCTCCCGAGTACACGCGCATGTGGGGTGCTCCCGACGACCGAGCCTGGGAGCGTGCGCACGATGCTTATCTGAAGGGCTTTGACTCGTTTAGCGATATCCAGGAACAGCGGCCTCAGCCTCTGGTCGAGCTGGAAATCGCCGGTAATGGCCGATAGTCTTCACAACGAGACTGCGAGGCGCTTTCGACTCCTAATGACGGCCGACGCTGTCGGAGGGGTCTGGCAGTACGCAGTCGATCTAATTTCGGAGTTGACCTGCCGCGGCTTCGAAGTCCTGCTCGCAACCATGGGGCCACTGCCTTCCAATGAGCAGAAACAGCGCGTTTCGGAAATCGGTAACGCTCGGCTGGTGGAGAGCAATTGGGCGCTCGAATGGATGCCGTTACCGTGGAGCGACGTGGAGGGGGCCGGCGAATGGCTGCTCGACCTCCGAGACGAGTTCCACCCCGACCTAATCCATCTGAACGGTTATGCTCACGCAGCATTGCCCTGGGGCAGGCCGGTGTTGACTGTGGCTCACTCGTGCGTCTGCTCCTGGTGGCGTGCCGTGCACGGCGAGTCTGCCGGACCGGAGTGGAATGCGTATCGAGATAGAGTCGCTGCCGGTCTGCGCGCGAGCACCGCCGTCGCTAGTCCCTCGCGAAGCATGGCGCTTTGTCTCGAGCGGGAATACGGGATTTCCCACGAGACAGTTGACGTGATTCACAATTTCAGCCGGGTAACCCTTCTTGCCACTCGGAACCAGCCGTTCTTTCTCGCGACAGGCCGTTTCTGGGATTCGGGTAAGAACCTTTGCCTATTAGATGGGATTGCGCGAGACTTGCCGTGGCCTGTTCGCGTTGCGGGAAGCGGTTACCCCCCGGCGGGCCATTCCGTTTCGTTTCGCGACGTTACACCGCTCGGCGTAATGCCTCATCCAGACCTGATCAACGAGATGAGTCGTGCGGCCATATTTGTGCATCCCGCGCTCTACGAGCCTTTCGGACTTGCGGTGCTGGAAGCGGCGAGGGCGGAGTGTTGCCTTGTATTGTCTGATATTCCGAGCTTGCGGGAGTTATGGGAAGGCGCAGCTGTTTTTCTGGATCCGAACGACCGGGCTGTGTGGGCCAGGGAATTGACGCGCTTAGCCAATGACCCGGAGAGGCGGATGCTGCTGGGCCGGCGAGCCCAAGAGCGATCGATGAGGTACCATCCGGCCAACAGCGCGGCCGAGTATGTCAGGTTATACGCTCAGATGATTCATTCTGGGAGAGAGACAGCGGCCTAGAATGCGCATCGCTCTCTTCTATCACTCGCTCCTATCTGACTGGAATCATGGAAACGCGCACTTTCTCCGCGGGATCTCATCGGAATTGCAGGCCCGGCGCCACGAGCTGCGCATTTTCGAACCGAAGGACAGCTGGAGCTGCGAGAACCTGTTGCGAGATCGCGGTATTTCTGCGATCGAAGCATTCCAGAAGATCTTTCCGCATCTGAAGAGCACGCAATACAGCCTCACGGATTTCGAAGTTGATCGCTTGCTGGACGGCGTTGACCTTGTGATTGTGCATGAATGGAACGATCCAAAGCTGGTTAGCCTGATAGGCGAGTACCGTCGTAGACACCGCGACGTCAGGGCCTTCTTTCACGATACGCATCATCGTGCGCTGACGGCCGAAGCGGACCTGGCACGTTTCGATCTTTCCAACTACGACGGAGTTCTCGTTTATGGAGCTTCGTTGCGAGATGCCTATGAGCGCCGGGGGTGGGGCAACCAGGTACATGTCTGGCACGAAGCAGCGGACGTTCGCGTGTTCTATCCGCGCGAGCCCTCTGGCACGCCCGGTGATCTGGTTTGGATCGGTAACTGGGGCGACGAAGAACGAACGGAAGAACTACAAGAGTTCTTCCTGGGACCTGTGGGAGAGCGGTCGCTAAACGCGGAAGTATACGGCGTTCGCTATCCGGAAACGGCTCTCGAACGTTTGAAGGCGGCTGGGATCGCTTACGGAGGTTGGCTGCCGAACTTTGAGGTTCCGGACGTGTTTGCGCGCTTCAAGGCCACAGTTCATGTTCCGCGCCGGCCATACACGCGCGAGCTGCCCGGCATTCCTACGATTCGGCCCTTTGAGGCCCTTGCCTGCGGTATTCCTCTGATTTCCGCGCCATGGAGCGATAGCGAAGGACTATTTCGCGTCGGTCAGGACTTTTTGATGGCCAGCAACGGAGCCGATATGGAGAAGAAAATTCTTGCGGTACTTAACGATGGCGAGCTTGCGTCTGAGCTGAGAAGATCGGGCCTCGAGACGATTCGGAACCGGCATACCTGCGCTCATCGGGTGGACGAATTGATGTCGATCTACGGCGCAAGTGGGCGGGCTTTATCTCGTGAAGCAGAGGTCGCGGAGGTCCGGTAGTGAGAATCGCGTTCTGGGGTTCGAGTCTTGTTTCCGCATACTGGAACGGCGCAGCGACATACTATCGCGGTATTTTACGCGCTCTCGCCGGCATGGGAAACCAGATCACATTTTTCGAGCCTGATGCATACGATCGGCAGAAGCATCGTGATATCGAGGATCCGGAATGGGCTCGTATTGTCGTTTACGATGCGGGAGATCTGCTCGAGGTGGAACGGCATCTCTCAGCCTCAGCTGGTTACGATGTGGTTGTCAAAGCGAGCGGCGTAGGTGTGCTGGACGCTTTCCTCGAAGAGCGTGTTTCCAAAATGCCAAAGACATGTTGCAAGGTCTTCTGGGATGTGGATGCCCCCGCTACTCTCGAACGACTTTCTAGCGACAGCAAAGATTCTTTTCACCGCGCATTGAGGCGCTTCGACCTGGTGCTAACGTATGGCGGCGGCCGGCGAGTCACCGATGAATATCGCTCGGCCGGTGCGCAAGAATGCTTTGCTATCTACAACGCCTTTGATCCGGATGTGCACTTTCCTGTTCCAGGAGACCCCCGATTCGACGGCGATCTAGCGTTTCTCGGTAATCGACTGCCGGACCGCGAAGCCAGAGTGGAAGAATTCTTTCTGACTGCCGCGGCGTTATCTCCCGAAAGGCGGTTTGTGCTTGGTGGGAACGGATGGCAAGACAAGCCTGTTCCGCCCAATGTTTCTTATGTCGGGCACGTGTACACGGCGGATCACAATGCGTTTAACTGCTCGGCACTGGCGGTCTTGAATATTAGCCGGGACAGCATGGCGCGCTACGGCTTTTCGCCTGCGACTCGGGTCTTTGAAGCGGCCGGCGCTGCCTCCTGCCTGATAACTGATGCCTGGCTGGGTATTGAAAGCTTTTTGAAACCCGGGGACGAAATTCTCATCGCTGCCAGCGGCTCCGAGGTTGCTCGCATCCTAACCGAACTGAGTCCTGAGCGGGCGCGGTCGATTGGTCAGAGAGCGCGGGATCGCGTTCTATCTGACCATACCTATTCTCAGCGCGGCGACCTTGTGCAGTCGATCCTGACTGAGACAATGGCGCGCATGGGAGCTCCTGTGGAGATGAAAACTTGAACGACCCTCATCTAAACTGCGTGTTCCTCGGTTTGTCGATTACTTCGACTTGGGGCAACGGGCATGCAACGACATATCGCGGCCTGCTGAAGGAGCTATTCGCGCGCGGACACCGCTTGACATTTCTCGAGAGGGACGTCCCCTGGTACGCGGAGAATCGCGAATTCGATGCTGCTCCTTATTGCGAAATCGGACTTTATCAGAGCATCAGCGAGTTGAAGGACCGATGGTCGGATTTGGTCCGGACTGCAGATGCCGTTGTAATCGGTTCCTACGTTCCGGAGGGAATTGCGGTTTCAAGATGGATTAATTCAGCGGCTTCGAGCCTCGTTGCCTTCTATGACATCGACACGCCTGTAACAATCGCTAACCTCGAAGCGGGCACGTGTGAGTACCTGGCCCGCGACTTAGTAAGTAAGTACGACCTGTATCTATCCTTTACCGGAGGACCAACGCTCCAATACATCGAGAGAGAACTGGGATCGCCCTGCGCCCGTGCTCTTTATTGCTCCGTCGATCCGACTCTCTATTATCCTGAAGAACAGACGAAAACGTGGGATATCGGGTACTTGGGGACGTATGCGGCGGATCGTCAGTCAGCGCTGGAAAATCTGCTACTCTCGGTGGCTCGAGACGACAACTCGAAGCGCTTCGCAGTAGCTGGGCCGCAGTATCCGGATGACATTAGTTGGCCAGGGAACGTCGACCGAATTCATCATCTTCCAGCGGCCCAACACCGCGAGTTCTACAACTCGCAACGGTTCACGCTCAACTTGACTCGAAGAGACATGGTGCGAGCAGGTTACTCGCCGAGCGTGCGCCTGTTCGAGGCTGCAGCTTGTGGGGTGCCCATTATCTCTGATGCCTGGCCGGGTCTTGAGACCATCTTTAAGCCTGGGTCGGAAATACTACCAGCACGGAAACGTGAAGATGTCACGTCCTATTTATGTATGCCCGATGAGCAGCGGCTGAAGGTGGGTAACTTGGCCCGGCAGCGGACTTTGCGTTTTCATACCGCGAGCGTGAGAGCTGAGCAGTTCGAGACTTACGTAGCTGCATCTTTGGAGCGGTTGTCTCTGTCCAATAAGGGCATCAAATCCCGCATCACGCCTGCTGCTGCGCTTATCTGAGAGTGGCTCTCAAGAGCGCCGGGTGCGATGCCGGTGAAAGTTGAACATGAGTAAGACAAATTTGAAGAAGTATGTTGGGGCCCTCTGTTTGGTGACCGCATCTGCTGCCGCGCTTGCAAAAGCTCAAAATAGTGCGCCCGGCGTTCCGGTCAGCGTGGTGGTTACGCTCGAGCCGAGACGTGGTAAAACCATTCCCGCGATTGAAGCGCAAGATATTACTGTGGCTCAAGGACGTGAAAAGCGGCCAGTCACATCTCTCGTGCCTGCCGGTCCCCAAGGCGGTCCAATGCAGCTACTGTTGCTGATCGACGACTCTGCTCGAGGATCCTTTGACACCGAAATCAATACGCTGAAGCAGTTCATTACGTCCTTGCCGGCCAGTACACAGATAGCGGTCGGGTACATGCGTAACGGGATGACGCAGATGACCCAAAATTTCACATCGGACCACGCCGCTGCAGCTGGTGCTGTTCGGGTCGCGTTTGGCCCAGGGGGCGCGGATGTCAGTCCGTATGATTCGCTTTCAGACGCTATCAAACGCTGGCCGGAGCCTGGAACTCCCCGCAAGGAAGCAATCATGATCAGCAGCGGTATTGAAGCCTTGGGAGGCGGTTACGCGCCCGACAATCCATATGTGAACAAGGGCATTGCCGATGCGCAGCGTGCAGGGATCGTCGTTTACACGATCTATAGTCCTAGCGTCGGGCACTGGGGACATTCCTATTGGCGAAATACCTGGGGCCAGAACTTTCTTTCTCAGCTTTCCGACGAAACGGGCGGGGAGTCGTACTACGTGGGATTCGGCTCCCCTGTGTCGTTTCAGCCCTTTCTCGAGCAGATCGCCGAGCAAATGAAAAATCAGTACATTCTGACTTTCACTGCCAGACCGGAGAGTAAGTCAGGACTGCAGGCGGTGAAAATCAGTGTTACCGAGAAAGACGCCAGCATTGCGGCGCCGGACAAGGTGCTTGTCAAAGCAGGCCTGTAAATAGTCGTAGCTCGCGTTGTCGAAACGTTCTCTCCCGGTGGCCGATCAACCAGAGGAGGCCGTATGAGTACGCAAACAGCGGATCCCAAAAAAGCAGAACAACAACCTCCCTTTAGAGAACCGAATCAGGCGCCGCCCGGGCTTTCGAAAGATATGCAGGAGCAGCCTGACTACGGTGAGAAGACCTACAAAGGTTTTGGCCGCCTGCAGGGGCGGAAGGCCCTCATCACTGGTTCGGATAGCGGCATCGGAAGAGCCGTGGCCCTTGCTTATGCCAGGGAGGGCGCAGATGTTCTGATCTCTTATCTCAATGAAGACGATGACGCGAAGGAAACAGCGCGCCTGGTGCGTGACGCAGGCCGGAATGCTGTTCTGGCGCCCGGATCCATCACAGATCCGAAGCATTGCCAGGAGTTAGTTGACCGCGCAGTAAAGGAGCTGGGCGGAGTTGACATCCTTGTAAACAACGCGGCATTTCAAATGCACCACCAATCCATTGACGAGTTGACGCCGGAGGAATGGGACAAGACCTTCCAGACGAATATCTCCGCAATGTTCTACCTGAGCCGGGCAGCACTCTCCAAGATGAAGGAGGGTGGAATTATTATCAACACAGCTTCGGTACAGGCTTATCAGCCGAGTCCCACGCTTCTGGCCTACGCGAGCACGAAGGGAGCGATTGTGACATTTACAAAGGGTTTGTCTCAGCTGGCAATCAAGCAAGGAATACGGGTAAACGCCGTGGCTCCTGGTCCGGTTTGGACTCCGCTGATTCCGTCAACCACGCCGCCGGAACAGGTGGAGAAATTCGGGCAAAGCAGCCCTATGGGACGGCCCGCGCAGCCTGCCGAGCTCGCCCCGATGTACGTGTTTTTGGCATCTGATGAATCGCGTTACATCATCGGAGGCATTTTTGACGTGACAGGCGGCAAGATGTTGCCCTAGCCAATTCGCTGATTTCCTCGCGAGCGGCTTCATTCAAGAGCCGCTTGCATAAAAGCCCTCTTTTCTCGAATCCTCTCTTCAGCGTCTAGTCACTCCGACACCGACTGCGATACCTTTAAAGGTTTACGACCGCGCCGTAACTTCCCCGTTGCATGTAACGACATTAAATGGTTCCCAGTCGAAGCGCCGCATAGCACCGATAAGGATTCGAGGAAATGATTTCAAAGCGCTTGCCCTGCTTTTTGCTCGTCGCGGTTCTTGCATATTCCGCAGGAACTCCATCAGCGAATTCTCCAACTGACTCAAAGTTGTTTGACGCTCTCAAGTGGAGGAACATCGGCCCGCACCGGGGCGGTAGGTCGCTCACATGCGTGGGGTCAGTGAAGCGCCCGCTCGAGTACTATTTCGGCGCTGTCGGCGGAGGGCTCTGGAAAACGGTGGATGGTGGTATTGTCTGGAAGCCTGTCACGGACGGCCAGCTAGGCAGCAGTTCCGTCGGGGCGGTGGCCGTGTCGGAGTCCAATCCGGATATCGTTTACATCGGCATGGGTGAAACGGAGCTTCGCGGCAACATCATGCAGGGCGACGGAGTGTATAAGTCGATCGATGGTGGCAAGAGCTGGCAGCACATGGGGCTTGCGGACACACAGGCAATTGCTCGCATTCGCATCGACCCGAGTAATCCAGACATTGTCTATGTGGCCGCCCTCGGTCACCCCTACGGTCCGAATCCGGAACGCGGTGTTTTCCGCTCCACCGATGGCGGAAAGAACTGGAAAAAAATCCTTTATCGCAATGATCATTCAGGCGCCATAGACCTGATGCTTGATCCCCACAACCCGAAAGTGATGTTTGCGTCCTTATGGGACGTATATCGCACACCTTGGCTGTTAAACGACGGCGGCCCCGGCAGCGGATTCTTTAAGTCTGCTGACGGCGGTGACCACTGGACTGAGATTTCGCGCAACAAGGGGCTGCCTCAGGGGGTTCTGGGAAAAATCTGCGTCTCCATTTCCGGGGCTGATAGCAATAGAGTTTATGCGATGGTTGAGGCGAGCGATGGCGGCTTGTTCCGCTCCGACGATGCGGGCGCCTCGTGGACCCTGGTGAGCCAAGATCGCAGAGCTCTGCAGCGGGCATTCTATTTTTCGCGCCTCTACGCCGACCCGAAGGAAAAAGACACTCTCTACGTGATGGATGTCGCGTTTCTGAAGTCAACTAATGGCGGTAAGGACTTTAAAACTCTTCGACCCGCCCATAGCGACAATCACGATCTTTGGATCGATCCGACCAACAACCAGCGGATGATTAACAGCAACGATGGTGGCGGCAATGTCTCCGTCGACGGCGGCGGTACGTGGACTGCACAGGAATTTCAGACCGCTCAGCTCTATCACGTCTCTGTCACGAAGGACGTGCCCTACCAGGTGTGCGGAGCGCAGCAGGATAACACAACCGTATGCGTCCAGAGCACCGCTCCGGGGCCGCGCATGATGTCTTCGGGTATGTTCGCGCCTTTATACGCCGTCGGGGGTGGCGAGAGCGGATACGTAACGCCCGATCCTCAGAACCCAAACGTCTTCTATGCAGGGAGTCAAGGAGCCTTGCTGACCCGATTCGATCGTTCCACCGGAGCCATGCGCGACATACAGGTTTATCCGCTGTTCTTCTCCGGAATGCCTGCTTCAGCCTTGAAAGAGCGCTGGCAATGGACGTTCCCCATTGTTTTCTCGCCGGTGGACTCTAATATTCTCTATACTTCCTCCCAACATCTTTGGAAAACGACCAATCAGGGTCAGAGCTGGCAGGCAATCAGTCCTGACCTGACGCGTGCCGATCCCAAAACGCTGGGCGATTCGGGCGGCCCGATTACAAAAGATCAGAATGGTCCAGAGATTTATGGCACCATCTTCACAATCGCGCCTTCCTTGCAGGACGTAAATACTATCTGGACTGGATCGGACGACGGTGTCGCCTACGTCACTCGCGATGGGGGCAAGAACTGGTCGAATATCACGCCCAAAGGTTTGCCCGAATTTTCGCGGATCAGCATGATTGATGCCGGACCACATGAGCCAGGCACCGCGTATTTAGCTGCCAAGCGCTATCAGTTGGATGATCGAAAGCCTTATATCTATCGAACTCACGATTTTGGCAAGACCTGGACGAAGATCGTCGATGGCATTCCCGATTCCGATTATGTTCAGGTTGCCCGCGAGGATCCGAAGCGTGCCGGTCTCCTGTATGCAGGAACGGAACATGGCATTTACATCTCGTATGATGATGGCTCGCATTGGCAGTCGCTTCGCTTGAACCTGCCAGATACACAAGTTTCCGATCTGCTTGTACTCGACAACGATCTAGTAATTGCCACTCATGGGCGGTCCTTTTGGGTGCTCGATAACATTGGGGTCCTCCGACAAATGGAGCCCTCACTCTCGGCTTCAGCACTGCACGTATTCAAGCCCGGCGAAGCGGTACGCTCCTACCGCCCTGCTGCGGTTGACTACTATCTCGGGAAGCCTGCGGAGAAGGTAACCGTCAGCATTCTCGATGCAAGCGGCAAAACTGTTCGGAACTTTGTCGGGTCCGCGGAGGAGGAGAAGAAAGCCAAGAAGCCGGGTGATGAAGATCCGGAGTTTGGTCCACCACGAACGCCGCCCCCGGGCCGTAAAGCAGGAGGGAACCGGTTTGTGTGGGATCTCAGGTACCCTGGAGCGACTGTCTTCGAAGGCGAGGTCATGTGGGGCGCGCGTGCGGAGCAGGGTCCATTGGCTGTTCCGGGTGAGTACCAAGTTCGAGTAAGCGCAAACGGTGAAACTCAGACCCAGCCGCTTACGGTAAAGCTCGACGATCGCGAGCGCGTTACGCTGGCCCAGTTGCAAGAGCAGTTCCGGCTTGCGTCTCAGGTTCGCGATGAAGTCAGCCGGGCCGACGAAATGGTGATTGCCATCCGGCAGATTAACAAGGATGCGAAAGACCGGGCAGACAAGGCGAACGATGCCGAAATCCGTTCCGCCGGAGCTTCGCTTCGCGATCGCCTGTCCACTATCGAAGAAGAGATTTACCAGGTCAAGAATCGAGCAAACGAAGACCCGCTGAATTTCCCGATCAAGCTAAACAACCAGATCGCCGCGCTCGCGCGGACGATTGAGACCGGTGACAATCCGCCGACCGATCAGGATTATGAGATCTATCGGATTCTGACGGGACGGTTGGATGCCGTGCAGGCAAAGTTTAATGAGGCGTTGAAGAACGACCTTGGACGGTTTAACGGATTGCTCGCTCAACACAAGCTGGTACAAATTCAGCCGGTTGAAGCGCCAGCGCAGCAATAGAATTTTCTTTCAAGGAACACTGCCAGACTCGCATGTTGAAAAGAACTCTACTTACAACTTTCTGCTTATCGATTACGTTTCTTTTGCCTGCCGAGGATATGTCGGTTCTCAAAACAGTCAAATGGCGACTTGTCGGGCCCTTCCGAGGCGGTCGCGTTGCAGCCGTTACGGGTGTCGACTCGCAGCCGAATGTTTTTTACTTCGGCGGCGTAGGGGGCGGTGTCTGGAAAACTACCAACGGGGGCATGGACTGGCAGCCTGTGTCCGATGGTGCGAGCTTCGGTACGTCGTCCATCGGGGCAATTGCCGTTTCCGAATCAGACCCGAACGTGGTTTATGCAGGAACGGGTGAGTACGACATCAGGGGTAATGTTTCTCACGGCGATGGCGTGTATAAGTCACTCGATGGCGGGAAGACATGGAAGCATATCGGGCTTCCGAATACCCGCCAAATTGCCCGGATCCGTGTGCATCCGAAGAACCCTGATCTTGTTTATGTGGCGGCTCTCGGGCACGTATGGGCGCCGAACGAAGACCGCGGTTTGTACCGGAGCAAAGACGGTGGCAAAACGTGGGAAAAAATCTTTTCGCGCGGACCCAAAGCAGGAGCTATCGAACTTGTATTTGATCCGACAAACCCGAACATCCTGTACGCCGGATTCTGGGAAGTATATCGCAAACCTTGGGACCTGGAGAGTGGCGGTCCAGGCAGCGGATTGTTCAAATCGACCGACGGTGGGGATACGTGGACTGAGTTGACTCACAATCCGGGCCTGCCGAAGGGAGTGATCGGAAATGTCGGGTTGACAGTTTCGGCGGCCAATCCTGAACGCGTATATGCGCTTATCGAGGCAGAGGAAGGCGGGGTCTTCCGATCAGACAATGGCGGGAAAACCTGGACGAAGGTGAACGAAGAACGCAAACTGAGACAGCGCGCCTGGTATTACGGCCGCATTTTCGCGGATCCAAAAGATCCCAATAAAGTGTATGCCACGAACGTCAACTTTTTCCGTTCCGACGATGCCGGCAAAACCTGGAATGCAATCCGTACACCTCACGGCGACAACCATGACCTTTGGATTGCGCCGTCAGATCCGCAGCGAATGATCGAAGGGAATGACGGGGGCGCCAACGTGAGCGTGAACGGCGGGGCGAACTGGACAACCGAAGACAACCAGCCAACGGCGCAGTTTTATCGAGTGGCTCTTGATAACGATTTCCCCTATCACGCTTACGGCGCCCAGCAGGACAACACCACTGTCAGGATCGCCACGCGCAGCGCCAGCGGCGCCATTGGCGAACGCGATTGGTATCCGGTTGGCGGAGGAGAAAGCGGATGGATTGCGCCATCTCCGAAAGATTCGGCTATCGTCTTTGCAGGCTCCTATGATGGCCTGATTACCCGTTACGATCACCGTGACGGCCAAATGCGAAATGTCACAATTTGGCCCGACAACGAAATGGGCTGGGCGCCGGACAAGCTGAAATACCGTTTCCAATGGAACTTCCCGATGCTGTTTTCGCCGCATGATCCCAGCCTGATGTACGCGGCGGGCAATATCATGTTCTCTTCTTCGGATGGAGGGCAAACCTGGAAGCCGATCAGCCCGGACCTGACGAGAAATGACAAGTCGAAGCAGATTTCTTCGGGCGGTCCTATCACAAAAGACAACACGAGCATTGAGTATTACGACACAATCTTCACGGTGATCGAGTCCCCGGTCAAAAAGGGGCTGATCTGGGCTGGGTCGGACGACGGTCTCGTCCACCTGAGCCGCGACGGCGGCGGCCATTGGGACAATGTCACTCCGAAAAATATGCCGGAATGGATTCAGATCAATTCAATTGAGGCTTCGCCGTTCGATGCCGGTACGGCGTACTTTGCGGCGACGATGTACAAATTCGATGACAACCGTCCCTTTCTCTACAAGACCACGGATTACGGAAAAAGCTGGACACAGGTGAACGACGGAATCCCGCAGAGCGCATTCACTCGGTGTATTCGAGAAGATCCGAACCGGAAAGACCTGCTTTATGCAGGCACCGAAACTGGCATTTACGTTTCGTTCAACGGCGGCGAGAAATGGCAGTCATTGCAACTGAATTTACCCGTAACCCCGATCGCCGATTTGGCAATCCACAAACGGGAGCACGAACTGGTTGCTGCCACGCAAGGCCGCGCATTCTGGATTTTGGACGATCTTCCGCTTCTGGCTCAATTGAAGGACGGACTGGCAAACGAAGATGTCCATCTTTTTCAGCCGAAGCACACCTATCGTGCCGCGATTGCGCGTGGTTTCGGAATGCCCTCGAACGAGGGGAGTAATCCGCCGAACGGAGTCGTCGCTTATTACTGGCTGAAAGATAAGCCCCAGGGTGAAGTCACGCTGGAGTTCCTGGATGGTAGTGGGAAACTTGTGAAGAAATTTTCAAGTAAAGCTCCCGAGCGCCCCCGAGTTCAAGCTTCAACTCCAGCCGAGGAAGAAGGGCAGGAGGGCGGACCCCGGGGCGGCGGCGGCCCGCAAATCGCTCCGGCAAACCAGGGACTAAATCGGTTCGAATGGGATTTGCGCTATCCCGATGCAACCACTTTTCCGGGAATTGTCCTTTGGGCAGGCAGTGTGCGGGGGCCAGTTGTTGTTCCTGGCACTTACCAGGTTCGAGTCACCGCAAATGGAAAATCGCAAACAGAGAAATTTGAAGTTCTCAAAGATCCCCGCGTAAACACCACACCGGAGCAGTTCTCAGCCCAGCTCGAGCTTGAGATGCAGCTCCGCGACAAATTGAGCCAGACAAACAGGGCCGTCGTTGAAATCCGCGATACCCGCAGGCAGATTGACGAACTCACGGCCCGAGTTAAGGCCGCCGGCAACACTGAGAAGGCGAAGACAGTTGTAGACCGTGCAAAAGCACTCTCGGATGAACTGACTGCCATTGAGGAGCAGCTGTATCAGACGAAAAACCGGGCCAGCGAGGACCCGCTTAACTTTCCGGTAAGGCTGAATAACAAGCTTGCTGCGCTTTTGTCTGCCGTGGGCTCATCGGATTCTCAACCGACCGCCTCACAGCAGCAAGTTTATGAAGATCTGGCGACAAACGTGAACGCTCAGTTGAATAAGCTGAAGAGTGTGATGGATTCGGGTGTTCCTGCTCTGAATCGACTGGTCAGAGAACAGGATATTCCCGCAATCGCAATCAAAGCCACCGGAACGCTATAGCTTGGGCAAAAGTCAGCCGCTGTTCGTCAAAGCCTGAATGGCCGGCTGAATCCACGAGAAAAGGAAATTTCGAACGGAGGGGAACTGGGTGCTCAATATGGTGATCAATGGGAGCGCCCCGAAACGCGCCACATAGAAATAGAAGTGCTTCCCGATCTGATTCGGAGTGGTTGCCGTTAAGCGGCTCAGAATGCTGTCGCGATCCATTTGCGCCAGAATGATCATGGTCCCGATTGAAAGCAGTGCGAAGATGGCGAGGGAAGAGAAGTCTATGAGCCGGGGCGATTGAAAAGGATATACATTCAACGCGATTACGGTCAAAACGAAACTGAGTACAACGAACCACATGAGTTTCTTCATCTGGTCGAGCGCGTAAACGATGTACATAGCGAACCGGAGTGCAAGCAACTCCTCGCCTAATACTCGTCCTTCTGCCCTGTCGTCCAGGGCGGGTGGTTTATCGTTCGCGTTTGTCAAGACCAGACTTTCTGACCGACCTTCACACCAATACAGTTCCCGGAGAGAAATTATCAACGCGTTCGAAATTTCGAGCACGGTGCTTTGCAAGTTCTCGCGAGTGTCATGAATGTATTTGCCTTTGCGAAGCCTATCGTCAGCGTCCCGAAAGTGCAGCAGATTTTTGAGGTAGTAACGTAGGGCTGAGCTACGCGCTTCATACTCGGATTTAAGGCGGCCGTTTTTCGTTAGAGCCTGATTCCTTGTAATAGCGACAAGCGTGTCGCAGAAGCGACCTGAAGCCATCAGAAACGGCTTCTGCTTTCCCCGGCGAAGCAGGGGCAAGCTCGATAGTTCTTTCGGTAATCGAGAGAACGCTTCACGCATGGCATGGCGTTCCAGTGATTCCAAAAAACGTCTCAACCGCCACCAGGAAAACCAGCATTGTCCCCACGAAGAAAACATCAGGAAATACGACACTGCCACCAGATAGGAAATGAGGGCATCGTACCAACGGTTCTCCGCACTCCTTATCTGCACGACACCCCAGTACAGAATCGCGATGAGCAAGTAGGAGAGCAAGCCGAGCGGAGCGATCCGATTCAGCCATCTGGTTAAGGCTTTGGCATTTTCGAACGGCTCGGATAGATTCGGTACCAGGGGCCTCGAAGCTCCTGCCTCGCGCGAAAGTTGCACCAAGCCCCAAATGCAGAGAACCGCAATCAAAAACAGAACCGGAAGAGCGGGAGACACTTCACTGGCCGGCTGAAAGTTGCGGTACGCAAAAAATAGAACCCGCATGTTCTTGAACTGCAGACCATCCATGCTTTCCAGCCACATGGCCATGAAGGCCCCCCAGAGTGTCCACGACGCTACAACGATCTCCAATCCCTCTGACGCGATTGACAGAGCGACGGCGCCTAGTAGCAAGCAAACAAAAGCACATGCCGGGAGCAGGAAGTACACGAGCGACGCGGATGAGTATAGGTCTGCGCCACCATTTGCAAACGCAATGCCGGTGGTTGCGAATACGGCTTCCACCGACGCAAGAGCCAAGGTGACTGCAACGAGAAGACCGCTGAATGACCGCTGCGGATACCGAGGGAACATCACAAAGAAGTTGTAGAGAAACAATGATAATGCGTTTAAAACTCCGAGTTTCCAGCCTGTTTTGTTGGCTAATTGACGAAGGTAGACGAGAAAGATGTACAGCACCTGCATCAAACTGGCGAAAGAGACGAGAATCACTGCGATCCGCCAGGCGTAAGACGGTGTTTCGAGGTGAAGCCGCTCTCCTGGCTGATCGGGACCTTTCACGGATTCGACCAAGAAGCTCTTATCAGTTGAGTCGGTCTGGTTCTCAGGCAGTTCATCCAGGAACGCCACCGGCCAATAACCGGTTCGGCCCAGAACGGTCAGCCAAAGTGGCGGCTTTTTGGTCGGGCCCGAATCCGGGTGCGAGTAGTCCAGCATCACTTCACCTCTCGTCTCGCTTTTCGTATCGAGATCGTTCCAAAGCTGGTAGCGGGTGGCATTGTATATGCCTTCCTCGGAGCGGCTTGCAAATGGGATGCGCCGCGGCGGTTGCCCCTTCACTTCTTCGTTTGTCCAGTGTTGGTTTCTTAGGAAAAGCGGATAGGTAGTTACGTTCAGAATGCCGCCTAAGGGCGACGTTAACTCTGAACGCACCATCAAGAGGTCTGCGTCGAACAGGATCAAACGCACATCCGGACAAGCATGCCGGAGAAATCGCGCCAGGAAAATCTCATCGAGTACATCGGTCGCGATAATCACTGCATATTTCGCGTGTTCGTGCTGTAAGGCATTTGCGATATCCAGCAAGACAGCCTCCTGAGAGAGCGGGCTGTGTTCCTTCGAGAAAATGGGTACGTTGTCGGGCGAGTCTGCTGGACCTTGCAGCGTAAAAGAAAGTTGCGGATACGCAGCCAGAGGCTGAGTTGACGGGGGCGTCGTTTTGGAAGTCCCTGCCTCCATCTCCGACATGTTTCGGAGACGTGCAATCTCTCGCGGAAACTGCACAATCAACCATTTTTCATTCAAAGAACCGCCTTCGGATAAGCACGGAATGTTCTCGATCTGCTGACCGTAAACTGTCTGGTCCTCAGCGAGAATCGCAACCTCGTCGCGCGGTATCCACTCACGCTTCAGATATCTGTAGAACTCGCAGAAGGACTTCGAGGCGTTTTCGACCGTCGTCCCGAACTCTACTTTTGGCAATCTGCGCCGAAAATCGCTCTCTGCATCCAGGCTAGTCGCCGTGCCGCTGATCACATGAAATCGAGGGTGCTGGGCCGTTCTCTCTTCCTCTTCCAGAACGTCACTAAGCGAGCTGAAACTACCTGAAAAACTGGGTCCCACAATACGGACCTGAGGACGATTTGCGCCGATCTGTCCGACGTTGCGAATTGCCTTCCTGAACGGCTCCCGCTCTATTCCGAAAGTGGGGCTCTCTCCGACCAGCCAGACCACGAAGAACTCATCCGGAGTACCCGCGCCGGAATGAGTAGCCGAAACTGCTTCACAACTTCCGGACTGAGCCCGCTTCGCTTCGTCCAGGCATTCCTTGGGGCCTTTTCGGAATAGGAGGAATCCTGGCTCGGAATTTACGCCAGTATTGAATTCAGCACCCGAGTGCGTTGAGGCGGCTTTGTCGGATTCCGGCGAGCCGCTCTTTGTACCGGACGTTTTCTGAATGGGTGAGGCTTTCCATGGCAGCCAATAATCCGCGAAGGTAAACCCGGCGTCGCCAACTGCCCAGATAATCGCCTCGATTGAGCGATCAAAGTACAGATCAAGATTTGTGCGATCAGGATCGGGAACCGTCGCAATCAGGGCATGCGATCTGCCACGCGTTACCAGATCAGATAAACAACTCTTTTCGTCGCCGCCGTATCCCATTCGCCGGCATAAATTGAAAATAGCTTCCGAGTCGAACCCATTCCCATTGCTTGCCACAGCCACCGTCTGCGGGTTCCCGTGTTCGCCTAGAATCGCGCCCGCCAGTATCGCTAAGAGGAAAACGTTCGGCTTGGAGCGAAGCATTCCCGAGATTGTACTGAATTTAGAGCGGTCGAGCTCAGGAATTATTTGTCGGCAGGCGGACGATGCTTAACCAGAAATCTTCAACCGATCGGATTTTCTGCAGAAATTCGTCCATCTGGATCGGTTTCGTAAGGTAGCAATTAGCGTGCAGTTTGTATGCTCTCCAGACATCCTGCTCGGCATCTGAAGTTGTGAGAACGATTACGGGTATGTGGCGAAATCGGGCATCCTCCTTGATTTCCCCTAGTAATTCGCGGCCGTCTTTCTTAGGCAGGTTTAGATCGAGCAGGATCAGGTCTGGTTTCGGAGCTCCTGCGTACTTGCCTTCGCCTCGCAGGAACCGGATGGCCTCGTCCCCATCTTCGGCCACAGAGAGCCGATGGGACAGGCGTCCCTCGCGAAAGGCCTCCTGAGTGAGTAAGACGTCACCCGGATTATCTTCCACCAGCAGGATTTCAAATGTTTGACCCCGTTCAGGCATGCGCGGCCGACTCTCCCTGCGTTTTCCCTGCCATGGCCGTCTCCAAGATGTTCCTTTCCCTAGTCTCTCTTCGCGGTATTGTGAAGAAAAAAACCGACCCGACCTCGGGCTGCGATTCGGCCCAGAGGTGGCCCCCGTGGTGTTCTATGATCCGGCGACAGATGGCGAGTCCAATGCCATTTCCAGGATACTTGCCGACACCGTGCAAGCGCTGGAACACGTGGAAAATCCGGTCGCAATATTTCGGATCGAAGCCAATTCCGTTATCCGCTACTGAAAATAGCCAGTCACGAGCTTCCACTTCAGCCGAAATCCTTATCTCCGGCCTGACGCTAGGCTTCCTAAACTTTATACCGTTACCAACCAGGTTTTGTATCACCTGCGCAAGCTTCAATTCGTCCCCTTCAATTGTCGGAAGCTCACCGAACCGAATGGCGGCCTCACTTTCCCTGATAGCGATTTCCAGGTTCTGCAGCGCAGCGCGTACGATGCTTTCGAACGTAACCGATTTCTTCTCGATCGCCTGGGTGCCTGGCTTTCGAATAGGAGAGCAAATCATAAATCAACGCCTGCATGCGATTGGCGCCATCAATGGCGAAATGAATATAACGGTCAGCGGTTTCATCCAATCGTCCGCTGTATCGTTTGGCAAGCAGTCCCATATAACTGCCGACCATCCGCAAGGGTTCCTGCAGATCGTGGCTAGCAACGTAAGCGAATTGCAGCAGATCGCCGTTCGAGCGTTGCAGTTCCTCCGATCTTGCCTCAAGTTCCTCTGTACGCGCCTGCAGCTCGGCAGTTCGCTCCTGAACACGAATTTCAAGAGTCTGGTTCATGAGCCGGATTTGAGCTTCGACACTGTCACGTTCACGCGCATACCCTTTGTTGAACTGATAAGCGAGATAGAGCAGAAAAAATCCGAAGCTGACACCGAGCGCCAAGATGGTGTTCAACTGGCGCTGGCTCCGTTCCTGTTCACGCAACCTTTGGGCGAAAGTCGCGGTCTGTTCGTTCTTCAGCTTTCGCACCAAAGCTCGAATTTCAGCCATGTCCCGCTGCCCTCGGTCAGTATCAACAATAGCCAGAGCTGCATCAAGCTTGCCGGCAGTTCTGAGGTCTACCGTTCTTTGGAGCTCGGAGAGCTTGTCGTCCACCAGCCGATGCAGGCTTTGATATTCTTTCGCTGGCACTCCATGCTTCCGCGCCAAATTCTCAAATTTTCCGAGTTGGATTGACAGACTCGCCTTAGAAAGAAGAAACGGCTGCAGGTAAATCGGTTTTCCAGTCAGCAGGTAACCACGCTGGCCTGTTTCCGCATCCTGTACCGTCGAAAGAAGTTCATCCAGAGCGCGAATGAACTCGTCCGTCGAGAGAGTGGCGCCGACGGCAGCAACCTGCTTTGAACTAGAGTGATACGAGACAAACGCAAGTATCAAGGGCAATACGCCCAGCCAAACGATGAACTGCTGAGTTTGCTTGAGCAGATCTCGTTTCAGTAAGCCTGTATGGGTCTTCAATAGCTGTCAGGCCATTCTCGCTGATAACTTAGCATTTTCACCCGACCTTAAATTATAAAATGTCCTCCCTCATGGCAAGGTGTACGTGAGGCCGGTGGCGACCTGTAAAGAATTTTTGCGATATCCGGGAGAGGGGTCATTCAAGAATCCGTCAGACGTACTTAAGCTGATACTGATTCGCTTTAGAAGCGGTATGGTCAAGCTCAGGCTTCCGTTTGCCGAGTACGCGTTTGTATTTGTGAATGAGGGATTGATCGATATCTGCTCGTTGAAAACAATTTTGCGTTCAAACGTTCGATTGTATGCTTCGGAGAAGAAGCCGCCCAGCAATTTCTGATTCTGCGAGGGATTCAGGAATTGCTGGTTCACATAGGCCAATTCACCCTTGAGATCGAATTGCTCGCTGTCGCCTTTCACAACAGTCCACCCCAAACCTCCTCCATAGCTCTGCTGAAGATCCAGCCCTTGGGAATAATCGTGATCGAACCCGGCACTCGCAAGAAGATACACGCTTGAGCTTACATAGCGGTCCCGTTCACCGCTGGCGTGAAATATCGACGTTTTCACGGTAGGTGATCCCGGCTGCGAAAGCTGCCCATAAGCCGAATTGAACGTAAGTGTAGTGCGGCTGAATGGCTGCATCCAGGTTTCGGTTGGGACGGCTCGAATCAGTGTCCCGGCGCTTGTATAGGTTTGGCTGGTTTGCGTGGCGGAAACGACGGCGAGACCGATAGTGGCAGATCCTTTCCAGTCCTGGTACCAGGCTGGCTTCCGTTCAACTGCCTTGTCGAAGGTTGCCTGATCGATCACGTTGCTGGTGCTCCCGACAGCAACGGCCTCCTGCGCTCCCATATTGGACCGAACATCGATCTCCGAAGAATTTGCCAAAAGCTTGCCCTGGGGAATCTTGCTTTCGTTCTCGTTCCATTTCAATTTCATCCCCTTCTCGACTATGGCAAAGCTGTTGTTGGTCTCGAGGCTCTTAACATTGCTCCAGTCCACCTTTACTTCTCCGGCAAGATCGCTGTTGAACATCACTGAGGTGCCGTCTGATCGTTCCAGATGCCCAATCAGCTTCTCGCCATCGACTAGAAGCAAGACATCGGACGCCGGCTTTGCACTTGCTCTCGCCGTTTGTCCAGACAAGGATTGATGCACGATGAGACACAGTAAAATCGTCGTCTGCTGTAAGATCCGCAATGTTGTCTCCTGATTGTGGCGAGCTTACAGAGCTCGAAAGGACGTCGCGCGGCGGTCAGTTCGATTCAGTCGGAACGAACTCCCGTACAACATTGGCTCGCGTGTAGATAAGCTGGAACCCGAGTCGCTCGAAATTGCGGTGCGAAGCGCTGCCAGGTAATACAGACACCATAGCAAGCTGAATGCCTTGGCGTTGCGCCGCCGCCAGCCGAGCGGTGATGAGCTGGGCGTGCAATCCTTTGCGCCTTGAAGTAGTAGCGACAGCATCGCCCACAAACAAAGCCACTTCCTCCCGCACAGCCATTGCCGCGCCACCCACGGTTTCCAGTCCGTCATGAACAAACCAGCACTGCGCTGAGCTACAGGTGGTAGACAGGAGGTTCGCCATTCCTTCTGTGACCGGGACCGGTTCCGCGAAGCTAGCGCCGATTGTGCGGCCCCACGCCGGCAACTCGTTGGCGAAGATTGGGCGTGCGTGCTCAGCTTGAGGGAAGTTCTCGTCACGAGATATATGCCGCACGAGAACGTTGTTGAACTCAATGACTCGGTAAGGACGACTCTGGACAAAGGCGAGTACAGAGGCATCAGCCAACGGACAAAGATCAATGGAGCAGTCGCTACCACACCGGCGGAAGAAGTCTTCCATCCGTTCCAGTTCGTCAACCGGGACTGTGCCGCGCATCCCGATTCCCAGGGCGTGCGTCATAGGAGATCCCGGGCCGGCGAACACGGCTACGCCGCCTGAGAACCGTTCATAACGGGATTCCGGAACAAGATCGCGGATCGATTCCGCCATTGCCATCCCATTAGCTGCTTCAGCAGCTTCCAGGCGGGCAGCGAGGGTGAGGTCCGCAGTGGAAAACGTCAGGATTGGATTGGGACGCAAAGACTGAATTCTAAATCGGGGCTGTGGATTCCCATCACACCGCCGATGTGTTTAGCAAGTTCTTCCCGCTCTTGCAATTCCAGCGCTGCTTTCATATAGCTGATGAACGCCCTGCGATGTTGCAATTTGCCGTCGCAATCTGCACAGCCATGAACATGGCTTTCCAGCTTCTGCGTCTCTTCCGGAGACAGGCGGTTGAAGCAGTACTCTTCAAGGATGTCCTCCTCTAGGTGACATTCCCGTTCAAGCGAAGCGCGGAGCTGCAGCGCGGATCTCATCCGGGCAAGCAGCTTTTTGTAAGAGTCGCACCCTGCTTCGGCCAGTGTCTCATCGCGAAAAAGAACCACGGCAAGACAGTGCCTGCATTCGAGCGCATGTTTGGTCAGAACGTCACTCATCTGCTCTGAGGATTTGGGGAAGTCCAAGTCCGCCACTTCCACCTTAACTGTCAGGCCCAGTTGCGGGTTCTCGGATCTGGAGATTAATTCAACGAACATACCGAATGATTTCCATATAGAGCAATTAAAACACCACCTTACGACCTTGAGAGCAGTATCGTAAGTTGTTGATTCGAAAGTAGGACCTGGAGAAACCCTAGACACTATCACCCAGGTGGGTAATACGAAGAAAACTCCGCTTGCCGGTATTTAGTGCCCAAAACTGGGGCGAATCAGGTGCCCATCGATTCAGAACGCCAGCCGCAATTCTAATTGAACTGACCGCGGCGCATCAATCGTTCCGTTTACGAATCCGAAGTTTGTAGATCCTGTATTGCCGGGGCTTGGATTCAAGTTGCCGGGTTGGGAAAAGATATGCCGGTTCGCAAGGTTGAAAGCGTCTGCGCGAAGTTCGAGCGAAACCCTTTCGGTGAAACTGAACCGCTTAGCCAGATTCACGTCTTCGTTGTAAAAGTTCGGCATACGAAAACCAGTGACTCGCGATAGCTGCCCGAATGCTATAGGCGCGTTCGGATTCGGGTTTGGATCGGCAAAGTAGTTGTTGTTCAGGTACGGAGTGGAAAGCGGGTTGTAACCGGGTTGATTGATGGCGCTGTGGTAAACCGACTGGCCCGACACCGGATTGAAACGGAAGCAGTTATCCCAGCCGCTTACTCCCGATGCGCAATAGAAGGGCAGGGGCTGTCCGCTCATGTACCGGTGAATGGCGCCTATTTGCCAACCGCCAAGGATTGCACTTGCAAGGCCTCCATGATTGAGGAACGGCTTGCCTTTGCCAAATGGAAGTTCGTATAAGTAGCTGAGAACGAGGTTCTGCGGGATATCCTGGCTGCTGATCGATTTCTCAAGGTGCAGGTTATATGGATCCTGATACACCCCGCCACCGGCATTCTGGCCAGGAAGAAGGCTATCCGCATCGCTGATAGTTTTGGACCATGTGTACGAGAGTTGTAGATTGAATCCCGATCGGAACCGCCTTTGCAGCATCACCTCAAAAGCATTGAAGGTCGACATCCCATCGTTCTCCAGGCAGCAGTCGGTGTTGAACCGCTGATACTGTGGATTTTGGCGGAGTGCGTTTCCGACGCTTCCTGTATAGCCCGGAAAAGGCGAAGTAATTCCTGCGGCTGTTGCAGCTGCTGACCCAACGCTTGAATTCAGCAGACTTTGCCCCAGCGCCAAGTCAGCTTGCGGGAAATTATTATAGGAGCCAAAGGCGGCTGCCGAACGTAGATTCTGAGTCTTGTTGCCGACGTAGGCTACGCTCAGGATCAGGTCCTTGGCAAGCTGTTGTTGAATCTGAAAACTCCAGCTTTGCACCATCGGCGGCTTTCCGAATCCAGGAGTGATGTAATCTACGCTTCCACCATTTCGGATGGAGGGATTTAGCGTTGGAGCGGCTGCATAGGCGGGAAAACCCCCGGCCAAATTGAACGCAGGATTGAAGCCGTCGCGGGACGTAGGGTTCGGAGAGGCCGTATACCCGGCGTTCATGCTGTTTCCAAAATCGGAATAGAACAGCGGGCCATAAATAATTGCGTAGGATCCCCTAACCGCTGTTGTCCCGCTGCTTCCCGGCGACCAGGCGAACCCGATTCTCGGGCCCACATCGTCGTAGAAGGTCGTGGCCCAACGAACATTGCACCCGCTACAGTTCGATGCGAAAACCAAAGCTCCGGGGCGGCCGCCTGCTGCCGGATTCGGGGTTGTTGGGCTGAAGTTTGAGGTATAGTTCAATCCTTCTTGTCTCGGTTGATCCACACTCCAGCGAACGCCAAGGTTGAGCGTCAGGTGCTGCGAGACTTTGAAATCGTCCTGCACGAAGAGAGCGTAATAATTCTGGGTGTATCGCGGATAATGCGCGAAAGTCGTCAGGCTCGCGCTATCTACCTGACCGAGTAGAAAGCTCGCAAAACTAAATCCACCTTGGCTCGCCAGCACGCCCGATCCGGCGGCAGTTTCGACATTGGAGAAGTTGAATGTCCCGCTCGCGTTGTCCTGCGTCAGATTATTCAGCTGAATCCAGCGATAGTCGCCGCCCGCGCTGATCGTATGACGACCTTTACTCCAGGTGACCGTATCTGATATGTCCGCCAGATTGCTGATGGTATCGTCGGCTCGCGCTTGCCCGATATTTGGGAATCCGCTCCCGATGTTGAACTGAGGAAAGGCCGCCCCATTCACGTTTGCAATGCCCAGCTGTGCTGGCCAGTTAACGCCAGCATTCGCGGCGGGCGTATTGTTGATGCTGTTCCAGCGATCGAATCCGAGGTTGAGATGGTTCAGAAGCGTTGGGCTTAGAGTATGATCCCACCCGAACCGGCCATAGTGTGTTGTGAAATCCTGATTCCACGTAAACGGGTCAATCGGACTGGGCAGGGCGGGGGTGCCGCCCGTCAGCAAAGTGTTCTCGCGGGAATCATAGGAAACGAAGATCTTGTCGTAAGTACCCAAATTCTGATCAACACGAACCGTATAAGTCGTATTCGTTGTGGGGAAGCTGCTCCGGAAGCTGAAATTATTCTGAAGTCCCGGCAAATTTGGAGCAGTGAGA
Source organism: uncultured Acidobacteriaceae bacterium (assembly GCA_963771495.1). Taxonomy (GTDB): domain Bacteria; phylum Acidobacteriota; class Terriglobia; order Bryobacterales; family Bryobacteraceae; genus Bog-105. Next base: position 1,010,445 of record CAVYTR010000001.1, read on the forward strand.
TAAAAAAGCGCTTTCCCGGCTATCGGACTTAACAAGTTCGTCGGGATTACATTTCCCGAAAACGGAGCTGTCCGGCAGGGTGTGCCGCCGGCCGTGGAACTGCTGGAGCGCGGATCAAAGATCTGCCCTGCGTACACAGGCGCGCCGGTGCAGGGATTGGTTCCGATCTGAGTTCCGGTCAGGATCGCGGAGAAATCGCCGCCCCTCTCGGCCATAGTCGGAATGGTGCTTGTAGTCACCGCCGTTCGTGGCCACCGCAACTGTTCCCATGTGAAGAAGAAGAAAGTTTTGTCTCTGCCGTCATAGAGATGTGGGATCACAACCGGGCCCGCTAGAGAAAGGCCGTAATCGTTTTTGATGTCTTTGGGTGTCGAATACGTGGAGGCGCAAGTTGTCGTTTTGCACAAATCGAGCCCTAGCCCGTTGAAATAAGTGTTCGCGTCGAGATCGGTATTCCGCAGGATGTCGTAAGCTGAGCCGTGTATGGCGTTGGCTCCGGAGCGCGTTGTAAAGCTCCGAATGCCGCCGGTTGTACGGCCGAACTGGGCCGGCGGCGTAGCCGTTTCCACTCGGAATTCCTGCAAAGCCTCGACCGATGGCGCGGTTTCATCGAACGTCGAGTTGTTGTCCGGGCGTGCTGCGGTTGATCCGTCGAGCAGCACGTCATCTCCGAAGTTTTGGCCTCCGCTGGTCTTTTGGATGTAAATCCCGTTTGCGTTATTCGCAGTGCCCGGCCCTACTACCCCGGGGAGCAAGAACGTAAACGCTTCCGGAGAGCGGAAGGCACCCACGCCGCCGAGTGATAGCGGCAGTTGCTGAACTTGACGGGAGCTCACGACGGCTCCAATGTCCGAGGTCGTCGATTCAACCGTAGGCGCGTTTGCTACTACTTCGATGGTTTCAGCCTGTTGGCCTAAAGAAAGCTGCACGTTTGCAACACTCTGGGTATTGATTTGCACCACAATACCGGTCTGCCTGTTTGTCTTGAAGTTTGCGGCAGCGATGGTCAGGTCGTAGGTGCCTACCAAAACTTGGGGGAAGCTGAAATCACCAGTCTGGGACGATGTCGAATTGTAGGTAGTCCCGGTGCCGGTCTCTTTTGCCGTGATCGTGGCCCCTCCCACACCGGCACCGCTCGGGTCGGTAATGGTTCCCGCAATGGAGCCTCGGTTAGTCTGCGCGAAACCCGCTAACCCAGCGAGAAATATGAACGCGAGAGCACACCTTTCGAAGCTTTTCTGCATGGCTGCAGTTTTAGATTAAAGCGGGTTTGTCGCGTTTCCTGGGTCAAGTACGGGGAATTCCGAGGGAGTTTCCGAGATCAGCAATGAAAACAGACATCAATCTAGAGAACAGGCCCGATTTTCCAAGGCACAAATTCATGGTGCCCAAGCACCTCGGCCTTACTCCTCTCGCCCGAAGCAATCCGCAGGAGAGACTCAAAAATTTCCCGTCCCACCTGTTGTACACTTTTGCTCCCATCCGCGATTACGCCAGCATTGACGTCCATGTTATCCGGCATACGGCGAAAAGTGTCTGAATTGCTACTGATTTTCAGAACGGGAACGCTAGGGAATCCGATCGCACTGCCGCGGCCTGTGGTAAACGCAATTAGATTGACGCCGCCAGCCGCCAATCCGGCCAGGGAAGCAGGATCGTATCCCGGCGTGTTCATGAACACGAAGCCCGAGCTGCGTATTCTTTCCGCGTATTCAACGACATCTTCGAGCGTGGTTGTTCCGGCTTTCGCAACCGCACCGAGGGACTTCTCGACGATGTTTGTGAGTCCGCCCTTCTTGTTACCGGGTGACGGATTGTCGTTGAAGCTTCCGCCGAATTGGTTCAGGTAACGCTTGTAGCCCTGGACACAAGCAAGCAGCTTTCGGGCGACCTCTTCATCCTTGGCACGCCGAAAGAGCGTATGTTCAGCACCGAAGATTTCTGTGGTTTCGGCCAGCACGATCGTGCCGCCTTCGCCAACCAGTAAATCCGAACAGTAGCCAAGCGCCGGATTTGCCGTTATGCCCGAGAAAGAGTCGGAACCGCCGCAATTCAAGCCGAGCACCAATGCGGAAGCAGGCGCTTCGGTCCGCTGCATAGCGGAAGCTACTTCCAGGAGCTTGCGAATCTCACGTCCGGCCTGTTCTACAGCGCGCCTTGTACCCCCGCTCTCTTGTAACGTGAGGCCGACCAGGTTATACGGCACAGGGCCCTTGTTTTCACCGAGGTAATGATCGATCTGGTTTACTTCGCAACCGAGGCCCAGGATCACCGCCGCCGCTACATTCGGGTGGTTGAGCACACCTTTCAGAGTGCGTTGCAGTTGTTGAGTATCAGGACCGATGGTCTGCGCACACCCGTCACCATGTGGAAAGGCAACAACTCCATCCACATTGGGGGGCAACGAAGCTTCTGCGAAATCTCGTGCTATCAGTTCCACTGTGTGCGCAGCACAATTACTTGCGGCAACCACGGCGATGTAATTCCGCGTCCCTACCCGGCCATCCGGCCGCCTGAAACCCAAGAACGACCGGGTACTCGCTTTGGGGGAAGGCGGTTGGCCGCCAAAGCTGAAAAGCTGCTCGTTCTCGTGGAAGGCTAAGTTGTGCTCGTGCACATGTTGTCCGGCTTGAATGGTAAACCGGGCAACTCCGATCCTTTCGCCGTATCGATAAACCGGCTCCCCGGCAGCGATGTCGTCAATTGCGATCTTGTGTCCTGCCGGAACTGCATCGAGGGCTATGACCGTACGCCCGGGAACTTCAATTTGTTGATCGGGGGAGAGCGACACGCGTGCCACAACGACGTTATCCGCGGGATGCAACAGGATGACTGCATTTTGCTCTGTAGCAGCTGGATGAATTTCGAACAGCATAAAATTTGGCCTTGATCGCCGAAGCTTCGCGGCAGAAACAAGCACTGAAAGCTATTATCGGATGCGTGAGTCCGGACTTCAAAGTATGAAAGCACTGTACGCGACCCTTGTCTTAGCCGCACAACTCGCCTCTCTGGCATCAGCGCAGCACGTGCGAGCCCCAATCAGACTTATGCTGTTGGATGGAGAAAGTGCTGGACCTTACCATGCTTGGCAGCAAACCACACCCGTTCTTAAGAAAATTCTAGATGACAGTGGACTCTTCGCTGTAGAAGTGGTGACAGCGCCTCCGGCTGGGGGCGATTTCCGAAGCTTTCGACCCGATTTCGGCAAGTATCCGGTTGTTCTTTTCAATTACGACGCTCCCGATGAACGATGGCCCGCGGAGCTGAAAGACTCGTTCGAACAATATGTAAAAGGCGGCGGCGGTTTCGTTTGTGTGCACGCTTCCGACAACGCCTTCCCGGATTGGCCTGCCTATAACCTGATGATCGGCATCGGCGGATGGCGCAAACGGAATGAAACTGCGGGCCCGCATTGGTTCTTCAGGAATGGAAAGCTCGAGTCTGATATAAGTCCGGGTCCCGCAGGCCGTCACGGCAAGCGTATCCCGTTCCAGATCGTCATTCGTGATCACAACCATCCGGTCACCCAAGGATTGCCGAACCGCTGGATGCATGTCGGCGACGAACTCTATAACAGTATGCGGGGGCCGGGTAAGAACATGGACATACTGGCGACTGCTTACTCAGATCCTGCGAACAGCGGCACGGGACTCGACGAACCTATCCTGATGGCTCTGAGCTACGGCAAGGGCCGCATCTTCCACACGACTCTTGGTCACGACGTGCCTGCCATGAGTGGGGTCGGGTTCATTGTGACTCTTCAGCGTGGAGCGGAATGGGCGGGAACCGGCCAGGTTACACAGCGGGTGCCACCCGATTTTCCAACAGCCGACGAAGTGAGAACTCGTCCGGATATCGCCGCCATGGCTCCCAACCCAGCTAAGTAGGGCTAGCGCGACGCCGTTGTGTTTGCCCTTTCCAGCACCGCATCCGGCAGCGCCCACGCGAATAGTACGCCTCCGCTACTGGTTAAGACAACCTGTTTTCCATCGAGTTCGAATGTGAGCGGCGAGCTTTCCATTCTTGCCCCCTGTCCCGCATGCCACACAGTCTTGCCGTCTCTGGTATCTACGGCCAGAACATTTCCGTGGGAATCGCCGCTAAACGTGATGCCCGCATCAGTAGTCAATACGCCCGCGCCGGAACCCATCGGTCCGAGCTCGTGAGTCCAACGGATCTTGCCCGTTTGATAGTCGATCGCCTCCAGGACACCTTTGCCCCACACTCCATAATCAGCTCCGGCCCATCCGAATGTTCCGTCAGCAGGCTTGGCGAAGTAAATGCCATAGCTAGGGTGCGCATCAACGATGAATAACCCAGTTTTGGGATCGAAGCTTGGCGAGCGGTAATTCGTCATCCCTCCTTCATCGGGAGCAATCAGCCGCCCGTCAGGCGCAGGCTCCTTCTCAGGGTTTGGAATTGGACGGCCTTGCTGATCCACTCCGAGGCTCCAGTTTACCGGGCCGAATGGCGCAGTGAGAAGATTCTTGCCGTTCGTGCGGTCGAGTACGAAGAAATATCCGTTCCGGGAGGTTTGCATTAGCATCTTGCGTGCCTGGCCATGGAAATCGGCATCCACCAGAACGGGGGTTTCCACCGCGTCCCAGTCGTGTGTGTCGTGAGGCGAGGCCTGGAAAGCCCAGGCGAGCTTACCTGTTTGCGGCTTCAGGGCAACGATGCTGCAGGTGTAGAGATTGTCACCTGGCCGTGTCGAACCGGTCAGCACCGGGGTTGGATTGCCAGTGCCCCAATAGATCAGATCGAGTTCGGGATCGTAGGTGCCCGTCATCCAGGTCATGCCGCCAGTTGTCATGTTCGGTGTTCCCGGAAGAGGAGTGGCATCCCACTCCCACTGTGTTTTGCCTGTTTCGGGATCGATGGAGCGAACGTAGCCGCGCAGGTTATCGAAATCACCGGAGACGCCGACCAGTACGTGATTGCCGACGACCAGAGGAGCCATCGTCGTCCAGTAGCCCTTGTGGTAATCGGCAACCACCACGTTCCAGCGGACCGTGCCATCCTTCGCGTTCAGTGATACCAAGTGAGCGTCGGGGGTCATGAAGAAAAGCCAGTCTTTGTACATCCCCACCCCCCGATGGCCGATATGCGAACCTTTGTTAGGCGGGTATGTGTAATGCCAGATCTGATGACCGGAGCGCGCATCAACGGCCCAGACGTTATCGGGCACGGTCAAGTAGATCACTCCGTCAACCACCAGTGGAGAGGATTTAATGGTTGCTGTCTGCGCTGTTTGAAAGGCCCAACATAGGCCCAGCTCACCCACATTCTGGAGATTGATCTGGGTCAGGCGACTGTGGCGTTGACCGGAGTAATCACCGTGATATCCGGGCCACTCGCTGGTCGGCGGGTGAACGAGCGTAGAAGAATCGACCCCTTGAGCGCACACTCGCGTTGCTGCCAAAACAAGGAAGATCACTGACATTGCGTTGCAGTTTGATTTTGTATGGAGTTTCACGCGCTCATCCTTCTACTTCAGCGTTTGCAGGTAGGCCATCAGGTTGTGTATGTCGGAGTCGTTGTACTTACTCAGAAGATCTGAATGCGCCTCCACCGGGGCATCCACTTTATATTTGATGTTTCGTACTAGCCACGAGCGGTACTGCCCCGACTGATTCTTCAGGGCGATCGTGAATTCATCCTGATAGGAAAGTTCGCCGGAGATGGTCTCGCCGGAAGGCAGCGTTACTGTAACTTTCGACTTTGCGTTGCGAGGGTAAAGCAATCGCTGCTCCAGTTGGAGCCCTTGATAGCGCGACGCCACTCGAGCGAGATCGCCTGTCGGGGAATGGCAGGTTGAGCATTGGCCCTCGCCATTAAAATAAGCTTTACCCGCTTCCACGTTGCCTGTTTGCAGGTCAGACGGATCCACGCCGCGCCTTCCGCCTTTCTGCGATTCGGCGATTGTCTTTTGCGTGTGGATGAATGCTACCAACGCAGCAATGTCCCGGTCAGGCAGATTGAAACGCGGCATGCCTTTCTCCACCCGTCCGTTGCGCACGACAGGTCCAATTTTGTCTCCGCCGGTGTCTTCCGTTACGAGTGGTGACCTTGTCAGGTCAGGGCCGGTTTCCCCTCCACCGGCATCACGCCCGTGGCAAAAAGCACAGTTCTGTTGGAACAGCGAATTGCCGTTTTCGACGACAGCAGATGGGTAAGCCTGGGACGCTTGCTTTTCTTGTTGACGCGTCGTGCTCGGAGTCTGCACTGAAGTATTCGGCTTCGCTCCTGCGGGAGCTGTGTTCTGGCCCTGGGCCGCCGACAGAGCAAGAATCAGGCCTGCTCCAGTAAAGAAATCTATCGCTAAGCTTCTGGTCAACTCATTTCACCGTCGAATTGGTCGTTTCCGATCCGTTTGATAGAGGCCGTACAGAGGCGCTTTCAGTCTACCGAGTGGGCTCCGCGGGACCAGGCAAATGTGCATACTTCTTCCACATGGCCGGATCCATAAGCATTTCAACGAAAATCCCACCCACGACAGATCTCGCTTGAAAGCCAACCTGTTTTCCGGATTTGGTGTCATACCAATCGGTTAAGGGAACACGGCTTGCCGATTCATCGGCGAATCGATAGGCCGGTTCGAAGAGCGTCATGAATCCTGCCTTGCTGCCCGAGAGCGAAGCTGTCCAGGTTAGCCAATCGAGCTTTGTGTAATCCGCGCGATTGTCCAAAGGCAGTCCATACTTATTCGCGTGTGCGTTATAGAAAGCTAATTCCTTATCAAAAACCTCTTTCGGGAATAGTCCAAAACCGAGCAGTCTGTCCCAGATGAGGTTGTATTTTTGGCTCCAGGTTCCAGGCCTGTCAAAGGCCAGCTTAAAATGATCACCTTCGCGATCCATCTGCACCCAGCGCTCTGCATAACTGTGAGCCAGTGTGGAGTACTGAGCGCCGATATCAGCATGCCCCAAATCGGAAGCTAGCTTGCCGTAAGCTGCGAGGGCCAAAATAGCTTTGATAGACAAGTTCGCGTTGTGAGCAAGATGGCCTGCAAAATCATCCGTTGAGAGCTGATTTTCCGGATCCAATCCCTTCGCGCGCAAGTACTCGGCCCACTTGGTAAGCAATGGCCAATATTTCCCTGCGAAACTGGCATTCCCATCTACCTGCGCCAAACCGGCAATCATCAGCAGCATGTTGCCGCTCTCTTCAACCGGCATCTGGTTCTCTTCCGTTCTTTCGCCGCCGCCATATTGTTGCCCGTTAGCGAGCGGATATCGCCCCAGGTCATGCGGAGCAAAAGGAAATTGCCAACGCGGAAGATTAGCGTAGTCCAGGATAGGCCTCAACTGTGCCTCCAGCAGTCGAGGATTGAAAAGCAGGAAAAAGGGCGAGCTCGGATACGTTACATCTACGGTATCTATCGAGCCATTGCTGAAGTTCTCTTTCGAGAAGAAAAGGGGAGTACCATCAATATCTGTCGCTAACTTATGTGCAGCAAGTGTTTGAGGAAATGCGAGCGCGCAAAGCTGAGCATAGTGCTCGCCACCAGTCCGCTGTAAGTCACTCATCAGTTCGGCATCGAATGCTGCGGCTCGCCGATCAAGCGATTCGTAGTTTTTTGCGGCTGCTTCGAGTAATTGCGCTACACCGTTTCCATTCCTTCTCCAGTACGGCCTCAACTGCCGGTTTAGGTAGTCGATCGAGAACAGGTCGTCATAGGCGAGGATTACATGTCGGGACACTGGCGTTTCATTGACAGCGCCGAATTCAAAGCTCCGCGCCAACACCGCCGGCGAAGGGCGGAATGGCTGATCAGGTTCAAGATCATCGCTGTCAGGAAGCCGCCCGCTATTCACAAATGAATTCATCGCCTGCGCTCTGGCGGTCACGACTCCCGCACCCTCGTTTCCCGGAGGGGCGACTAAGTATAGATACCCCCAGTCGATTCGGAGATTGTCACCTGCCTTTTGAAGGACCGGCTGCTCCTGGCTTCCTGCGCGCAATACCTCGAGATCACCAAGGCGATAGCGATCCCACAAAACGCGCTGCTCGGGTATGTTTACCGTTATCAGCGCCGAAGCATCGAAATACGTCTCAACTCGATGCTGCTTCGAGTCTGTTGACTGAACCTGCCAAATGAGATATGTAACCGGTTGCGAGACAAGTTCGAGATCTTGCGGCAGCATGGGGTTTAAGAACGTCAATTCGAGTTTGACTCCACTGCCGCTGAAGCGATAAATGGATCGAGTGGGTAATACCTCGATACCCGTTTGCTCGAGTGCCGGCAGCCTTCTCGGTTCGGTGCCCATCAATCGGTATGCTTTCCCATCGACCCGGACAAGGCTGGTAAGCGATTGCGCAGTGCCGGTCCAGTGGCGGGTCGGCTCAGCGGTTAACCTATCGCTCATGGACCAAATACTGAAATAGGGATCGTGGGCTACCAGCGGCACAGCGGGAGGCCTGAATTCTGCTCCAGCGGCGGACTGCAGCAGTATAAAAACTGCCAGCGTACTCAAGGCTCTACACATCTGTAATCCTCTCGGAAATTGTATTCAACGGCGAACCGCGGCTTTCATTCGCTAAAATTGCGTTATCAGCTGAAATTTTCACCCCGGCTGAAATTGGTTTGTGTCTTTCCCTCGCCTAACTCAATCACTATTGCTAAGGATATTAATGCACTCCCGAAGCTTGCGGCTATTGTTCATCCTACTCTGGCTTGGCGCTTCCGCCGGCTACGCGGCGCAAGCTACTCCCTCCGCTCAAGTGGTCCAAACGCAATCACTTATAGCCTTTATCTGGCTGGCCATGGGTATGGGCGCGCTGTCTCTACTGACTCCCTGCGTGTTTCCGATGATCCCGATCACTGTTTCGTATTTCACCAAACACGCTGCAAAAAGCCGCGCGGAGGCCATGCGGAACGCTTTCATTTACTCGATCGGAATCATTCTGACATTTACGGCGCTAGGGCTAGCGCTGGCACTCATCTTCGGCGCTGGCGGCGTAAATCAGTTAGCGGCCAATCCGTGGGTAAACCTGCTGATCACAGCCATTTTTCTGGGCTTCGCACTCAGCTTGTTCGGAGCGTATCTGATCCAGATACCTCCTAATCTGTTGGGAAAGCTTCACCTGGTCAGTGGCAAAACGGATTCCGGCTATATCGGAACCATGCTGATGGGGCTGACGTTCACGTTAACTTCATTTACCTGCACGGCTCCGTTCGTTGGAACTCTGCTGGTGATGGCCTCGCAAGGCAACTGGAAATGGCCTCTGCTTGGGATGCTGGCATTCTCGACCGTGTTCGCGATTCCCTTTTTTGTTTTTGCGCTTGCGCCGCAGTTGCTGTCTCAACTCCCTAAATCGGGCAGCTGGTTGAACTCGGTAAAAGTCGTCATGGGCTTCCTCGAAATCGCCGCAGCCATGAAGTTTCTATCCAATGCCGACATGATTTGGGGTTGGGGAATCTTCACTCGGCAGATCGTTCTCGCTGTTTGGGTTGCTATCGGACTCCTGACCGTGCTTTATCTACTGGGGAAATTTCAAATGTCGCACGATGCTCCGTTACAAAATGTATCCGCCCTGCGAGCAATCTGCGCCATCGTGTTCCTATCAATTTCGGTTTGGTTGACAACAGGGTTATTTGGCCATCCACTCGGCGAAATAGAATCGTTCCTGCCACCGCCTCCGGAAACTGCCGCGAGCGGAACGGTTGCAACAAACTCCGCATCAGGGGGCCAGCAACCCGCCGAGCTGACCTGGATCCTGAACGACTACAACGCTGCACTCGCGCAGGCGAAGGCCCAGAATAAACCAATATTCATCGACTTTACTGGTTACACTTGCACAAATTGCAGGTGGATGGAGGCAAACATCTTTCCTCGCAAAGAGGTTCGGTCGCGCCTGGATAAGTTCATCCGGGTCCGGCTTTATACGGACGGTGACGGCGAGGTTTATGACAAGCAGCAACAGATGGAAAAAGATCGCTTTGGTACAGTTGCTTTGCCGCTCTACGCTATCATTTCGCCTGCCGATTCACCTGTAGCAACTTTCGCGGGGCTAACGCGTAAGGTCGACGAGTTTACGGGCTTTCTCGCCAAAGGCGACGGACTCGTCTCGCCGTGAGGTTAAACCGAAACATGCGATTTACTTGGATCCAAGGCTCCGTTTCTTTGCTTTTCACTCTTGTTACACCGATCGCACATGCGCAGTTGCCTGAGCAAGTTGTACACTGGTCGGCCACGGTGAAGCCTCAAACCGTGAAACCTGGAGGGCAGACGCTCGCCGCGGTCACGGCCGCCATCCAAAGTGGCTGGCACGTGTATTCGGTGACGCAAGCTCCCGGCGGCCCTGTCAAAACCTCCGTTCGAGTGCCTGATGGTCAGGAAGTTCACCTAGCCGGAGCTGTGAAGGGCACCAAGCCTGAAGTTGCCTTTGATAAGAACTTCAACATGAATACCGAGTTCTATCAGCGCGCCGTTAGCCTCGATGTGCCGTTGGCGGTTGACGACAAAGCTGCGTCGGGGGCTAAGAAAATCAAAATCGACGTACGGTTCCAGGCCTGCAGCGACCGTCTCTGCCTGCCCCCCACGACAGCTCACCTGCAGGCGGACGCGAACGTAAGAAAATAGCCCTCAGCACCTGCAAAGGTCGACGGGAGATGCAGCGCCGGTACGCGATCAAATCAACGCTTCCGATTAACCAATTCGAGTAACGTTAGTCTTAATCCGGAGCCACTAAAGTAAAAGGTTCCGGGTTTCCAGTCGTGGCATTCAGCGAATTCGAAATGGCTAATGCGGATACCCGTTCTTTGTTGTTTACAGAAAACTCCTTCGGGTATCTTGCCTGTAATGCCTGGATGACGGAGGCGGCGCGCACCTGCCAGGTGCCCTGCTTGCTGGCTTCCCACCGCTGCTCTTCCAGCCCATCGCGAAAACCGCAATCGGCCAAGCTCTTGAGCGCCGCCACGAGTTGCTCCGGAGTGTCCACCAGCGTCAGCAAAGGCTCTTTCCGGAGCAGTTCCTCAAAGCCGCGCGTAGCAATCATCGGGCGGCATGCAGCCAGGTGTTCATAAAATCTGGTCGAACTGCCTGAGAAAGTCGGTTCTTTGCGGCGGTAGGGCAGCACGGCGCAATCGACAGCGCGGGCATATTCCTGGAGAGCCGCATAGGGCTTCGGTCCAAGAAAGCGCACACGGTGCCCCAGCTTAAGTAGCCGCTCTCGAGCCTCATTTTGCGCAGGTTCAGGTACGGGCATGTTCGTCGGACCAATGAACGCCCACGTATAACCTGGGGTCTTCTCAATCGCTGCGGCCAGGAGAGACCAATTTAAATTTGCCGCCAGATTCCCGAGTACTCCTATTACAGGCCTTTCGAGCCCCGCCATATCCGCCGGCGCAGCACCCGGCTGCGTCGAGGGGCGCGCCAAAATGTTTGTTTCTCGTGTCGCGTTCGGCACGATTTCTATCTTGGCGGGGTCGCATCCGGCTAAGCCGGTCATGTATTCGGAGACCCGCCGCGAGTTCGGACAAACAAGCGTCGCTGTCCGGCAAAGCCTTTTGTCGAATGTGAGAACCAGTTTAGGATCGGCTCCCGCATACGCAAAAGTAAGATCCGTTTGGTAATAAACCACAGGTCCCGGCCAGCGCTCGGCAACCGGAGCATAGTAAGGTGTAGTGCAAATCAGAGGCGAATTGTTTGCATTGGCTAGGTGCCGCAGCATGCGCGCTCTCTGACGTTCGCCTAAACGGGAAAAGGCTGAAATCGGAAACCGGCTATACCCTCTTTGCAAAGGAAAATGGTGTACCAAAAGGGGGGGATTAGAAAGCTTCTCCGCGCGTTCCCAATTCTGAGCAAATCCGGTCCAACTCATTTCCGGCAGCCATCCAAGCGTCGGAACGAATTCGTCCAGCGCGCTTGCGAACTCCTTCACCCAAATGCTTCCGGCATCCAAAACATGCCACGTCATCTCTCCGAGATTAGCGATTTTGGGCTGAGCTCTCAATCGACTCATCCATTCGGTATCGATATAACGTACGGTTCTCGGAGGAGTAAGTAGATGGATAGCTGATAATTAACAGCTTAATTCTGTGTCACCTGCTTTGCCTTTCGGATCTATGCAGAACAGCTTCGACTTTCCTGCAGAAGACTTGAGTCTTGCTGTAAGTCCCCGGTACCAGTACTTCCACTTCCGCTAATGCGAAAAAGATCTCAATTAGCTGCAATAAATTTGTGTTCTTTCCATCTGGCTTAGAATGCATTCTTTTTTGGATACCACTTATGACTCGGCACTTACTGGTGTTTAGCTCCGTACTGGTGCGAACGTTTTGCCCAAATAGCGCCTATTTGCAGTACTTCTGAGCGTTGACACTTGGTGAAGCAGTTTGGCTAAATGGGTGCAAATCGGAGCGATTAGCGTGTCTGTGTTCGTCCCTTGCGAGGGCGAATAAATGATCGGCGCGTAAGGCTAACAAGGGCTTCATAACTCGAGTTTATCGTTCGGATAGAAATAACTTATTTGCCGGTACCAACGAAGTAAAGCCAAATGAAGAATCATCTGTATCTCTCGTTACTGCTAGTGATGTCGATAGTAGCGCCGGCCCGCGATTCCGCTCCGGTACAAGCTCCGGCGCGTGCGAACGCAAGCATGATTGGCAAGGAGGAGATCGGCCCGATACAGTATCTTCTCGGCCCTGGAGATCAGATTTCCATCCATGTGATCGATCTTGACGATGTGTCCGACAAGCCCGTACGAATCGACGCGACCGGCTATATCGATCTTCCGCTTGTCGGCCGAATCGGGGCCGGCGGGTTGACCGTTGATCAGCTCCGGACAGTGCTTGCGACCCGCCTGGCCAAATTTATCCAAGATCCGCAAATTGCCATCAACATCCTCGAGTATCACAGCCAACCCGTTTCGATCGTCGGTGCCGTGAGTAGCCCTGGGATCCATCAATTAACCAGCCCGAAACGGCTGCTCGATGTGATTTCACTTGCTGGCGGCCTTACGAAAGATGCAGGCGCGAGACTACTGATTACACGGCAGGTTCAATGGGGAGTATTGCCGCTTCCGGGCGCGCACCTTGACTCCTCAGGTGGCTTCTCGACAGCAGACGTATCCGTAGACAGCCTGACCAAGGCGGAAAACCCGGCGGAAAACATTTTTGTCCGGCCGAATGACGTGATTTCGGTGCCGAAAGCGGACATTGTCTATGTTCTCGGACAAGTGAAGAAATCAGGCGGCTTCGCCATTGATTCTCGTCAAAGCATTTCATTGTTGCGCGCCGTTGCTATGGCGGAGGGGCTGGATAAGGATGCCGCTCCGAAGAGAGCTCGAATCTTACGGGCCACTGAGATATCAGGCTCGAACGTTGAAGCCGACGCGACTCATGAAGTGGCGGTCAATTTGCAAGAAATCCTCGAGGGAAAAGCGCCTGACCAGCAGCTTCACCCCAATGACATTCTGTACATTCCCGATAACCTAGCCCGCTCCGCCACGAAGCGAGCGGCGGAAGCAGCCGTCCAGATCTTAACCGGCGTGGTTATCTTCCGTTAATCGCTGACTAAAACAGTTCGAAAAGGATAACAGACAGTGGAGGATTTTAAAAAAATTGGGCCAGCGGAGCGCCCGTCTTTTGAGGCGCCGGTTCTCATTGAGCCGGCAACAACGATCGATCTACAATCCGCATCAACCAGCCGCGGAGAGGAAGGCGAGACCCTGCTGGTTGAGTATTTTCGCCTGATCTCGCGACATCGATGGCTCATCGTTCTGTCTGCCGCCTTGGGAGCAATCATCGCGCTTGCCATTTGCCTTACTACCCGGCCGGTATATCGGGCTCGCACCTCTTTGGATATTCAGAACCTCAACGCCGATTTCATGAACATGCGTGCAGTCGCGCCTACGGGCCAAGTGAACGGTGCCGGTTCGGCTGAGGTGTACATTCAAACCGAAATTAAGCTTTTGGAGAGTGATGCCCTCCTGAATAGAACCGTTCAGCGAATGAGGCCGGAGGCATACTCGGTGGCGGCGACGCAAGAGGCGAGTATATGGGGCCGAATCAAAGCGACGCTTCATCTTCCAGGCGCGGAACCGCCGAAGGCCGAAGCGATACTCGATTACACGGCCAAGAACATTGCCGTTAAGCCGCTGGGCTTGACCAGGCTCGTCGAAGTCAATTGCGATTCCTGGGATGCGCGTTTCGCCGCAGATTTCTGCAACGCTCTGGTGAACGAATTCCAGCAGCAGGATCGCGAAATACGGTGGGCCGAAGCCCAGAAGACGAGTGAATGGTTGTCGCGCCAGTTGGCAGATGTGCGTGAGCAGTTGGCCGCTTCGGAACGTAAGCTCCAATCAGCCGCTGAAACCGATGGCCTCCTCTTTACGCAAGGCAGCACCAGTGTGGGAGAAGAGAAACTGCGCGAACTGCAGGCCGAGCTGATGAAAGCGCAGGCCGAGCGTGTTACCAAACAGGCACAGTTCGAAATGAGCCGGTCCGTATCCGCGGATTCGCTTCCTGCCGTCCTCGATGATGTGCAGCTTCGTGACTACCAGACGAAACTCGCAGATCTGCGGACACAGCTCACGAACATTTCGCCTCCGCTCACCGATGCTCATCCGCGGGTGCAGAAATTGAAGGCGCAGATCAAGGAGCTCGAAATGACGCTGAACACCAAGAAAGCTGACGTCGTGAGCCGAATGGCGAATGAATTTGAAGCTTCCCTGCATCGGGAGAAGCTACTCGAAACAGCATATTCCGCACAGGAGCGTAAGGTGGCAGGAGAACTTGGCCGCGAGTCCCAAGTAAATATGCTCCGCCGGGAAGTCGAATCCGGGCAGCAACTCTACACGACGCTTCTCCAGCGAGTGAAAGAAGCTGGGTTCGCGTCAGCGATGCAGGCCAGCACAATCCGCATTGTGGATGCTGCGACCAAACCTGCACTTCCGATCATTCCGCGTCGGACGCGCCTGATGGCTGTCGGGTTGATTCTTGGCACTCTCGCGGGCATCTGCTATGCCCTCTTCAAAGATCGGACTGAAACGGTCCTGCGGGTTCCGGGTGAGGCGCCCCGTTATCTGCAAGTACGCGAGCTTGGTGTAATTCCCTCGGCGCGCGCCGGTCTGGGTTCATCGCCCATGCGCAGGCTGATCCGGCCCGCTTCCTCTGGCTTGCTCAAGGAGAAATCATCGCAGGATCAGGTGATGGACCTTGCGACTTGGCGTGCTCATGCATCGCTTGTCGCGGAGGCTTACCGAAATACGACTTACTCGATTCTGGGCGAAAGCAAAGGGCACGGTCGAGGGAGGGCATACGTCATCACTAGCCCCAGCGCGGGGGAAGGGAAGACCACAGTCACCTCGAACTTGGGAATCGCTCTTTCGCAGGCGAATCGCCGTGTGCTGCTTATCGATGCCGATCTCCGGCGCCCTCGTCTTCACAAGTCCATGGCAATCCCGAATACGACCGGATTGCGAGATATCTTGCGAGGCTCGTTGAACATCGATACTCTCGCTACCGATCAGTTTTGTCACGCTTCCCAGGTGCCGAACCTGTCAGTTCTTTCAAGTGGTTCGGGTTCCGAGGAATCGAGCGGCCTGCTATATTCGCCGCGCCTGCGAACTCTACTCGATCGTTTGGTTAACGAATTCGATGTTGTGCTGATTGATACGCCGCCCATTCTGCATATGGCAGATGCACGCATTGCCGCAGGTGCGGCCGATGGTGTCATTCTTGTTCTCCGCGCCTCTGCGACGGATCGCAAGGCTGCCCTGAATGCCCGCAAGATGTTCCAGCATGATCAGGTCCGGGTGATCGGGACGATCCTGAACGATTTCGATCCTCTGGCAAACGGACAGAAGGATTACTACAGCTCGTATTACCAGTATCAAAACGCGGGTGCAGGAGAAGCGCGCCGAGCATGATCGCGGAAATTGATACAGCGGTTCCCGATTCGGCCGACACCCGGGTTTCAGCGGCGGCCCCTACAGAAGGTCGCACTGCTCGCAATCCGGAATCGTATCTGTTGAGCGGAACTTCTGCGCTTGGCGCAGGCGTAATTGTCGAGCGGGGCTGCGGGTTTCTGGCCAACGTTCTTGCGGCCCGCTTCGGGGGAGCCTCCACCTTCGGCACTTACTCGTTAGCCATTGCGACGGCAAACAATATCGGGACATATGCTGCCGGCGGCATTGGGTCCACTGCCATCCGGTTCTCCGGTAAGTATCCGCGTGCAAGCCGCGCCTACCCGACGCTGATTCGCGTGCTGCTGATCGTTTCCTTGGCTTCCGCCGCTATAGCTGCCGCTGCGTTGTGGGCAGGTGCTGGGCCGATTGCTCATCTACTCCGAAAGACGGATCTCACGGCCGTTTTACATTGGGCGGCCTTTTCCGCAGCCGGCATGATCCTTGTCGAATGCTGCCGGGGATTTCTGGTCGGCCAACGCCGGCTGAGCGGAATTCTGGTGCTCTCGGTCGCTATCGGAGCCGGCATGATCTTCCTGCTTCCGATTGCTTCCCGCTCAGGCGCAATTCCGATGGTTGCGGCACAGGGTGGAGTGACAGCCGCAGCTGTTCTCATTTGCCTTTCACTGGCCGGGCCGCTTGGATTTCGCACCCCGGTCAGAGTTACTGATCCCGCGCCGCTGCGACCGATGCTTGGTGAAGTCTGGCTGTTCACGCTGATTCAGCTTGCCGGACTGGTAGGAATGAATGCTGCAGGATGGTGGCTAACTTCGCTTGTGGCGCGTGCGGATACTTCGCTGATCCAGATGGGTTTCTATGCAGTGGCGAATCAGCTCCGCAATATGGTGGGCCTGCTCCCGGGTCTATTGAGCCAGAGTAGCCTGGCCGTTATGGCTGAGACCGAAGAGGCGGTCGAACAGACTCCGAACCGGGTGCTCGGTCTCTGCTCTTACGTATCCACGTTCGCGTCGTTCGCGCTCGCGGGCTTCGGCATCCTGATTGCCCCCTTGGCACTGCACTGGATTTACGGCCGCTCATTTGAGGCAGCTGCCGCAGCTACCGTTCTCAGCCTCGCAACTGCGGTGGTCCACATGGGGAATGCCCCGGCGGCGGCACGTTTGACGATTGTTTCGATTAAGTGCACCGGGATCATCAATACTGTTTGGGCGATTGTGGTCGCTGTTCTGGCTACCGTCTTCCTGTTCAACGGCGGCAGCGCGGCGACGGGCGCCGCGGTGATCCTTGCTGCCCACGTCCTCTCGTCTGCTCTGGTGCTGGCCGTCCTGCGAATCAAATCGAATGTGCCGCGAGGAGTTGTTGGTCTGTATCTCGCGAGTACCGCCGGGGCGCTCGCCCTCTCGGCCCTGGCCCTCACCGGCCAACGGATCTTGGGATCGGGTTCGTCTCTTGCGTCCTGTTTGCTGTTTCTGGTTTGTTTAGCCACGCTCGGATGGTTGGGCCGCCAATACCGGTGGATCCCGAGCAAGGAATCCATCTCGCAGATGCTCCGAAGCTTAAAACGGAGGAGTATTCGTCCCCGCACGGAAGCAGGTCTTCATGGCTAATCTTGCGCCGGTTCCGGCCTTACCCAGGGATGCCGCCGTTCGACCCGAAGACCGAGCCGAACGCGCGAGCGCAAACCCTCTCCGTCTGCTCGCCTTCGTGCACCTGCGAAACATCCACCGATCAACTGGCGCGGGACGTGTTGCCCGTCAGCTTACAGAACATCTGGCGCAAAGGACGGACGTCGACCTCGAGGTGCTTGCCGACCCAGGCGACCACACCCGCATCATTCCGGCGGTGGGTTCTCCTTGGGATCAGTTCCGGTATCGCTTTATCGGGAAAGAAACGTCACGTCAGCAGTCACAATGGTTCCTCTGGAACGCGCCGCAGGCAGATCAATACTGGCCCGATGCCCAGGTTGTTTTTTGCACAGGAGAATCGTATGTGCCGAAAGGCAAGGCTCGGCTCGCCATTACTCTGCACGATGCGGCTTACTTTGAAAAGACCGCTCACCGCTTCGACCTCCCGTTTCTGAAACAGCGACTCAAATGGCGGCTGCTCTACCGGCGTCTTGCTGCCAGAGCGGATCTGTTCCACACGGTCTCGCATTTCTCGGCGGAGAGGCTGGCGCATTTCTATCCGAGCATCCGGACGCGGATTCGCGTTGTGCACAATGCCGTCACGCCTCATTTCTTTGAACCGGTCACGGGTCCTGGTCGTGCCTACGTCAAAACCGCTGGGCTGGACGAGGCGCCGTTTGTGCTTGTTCCTGGTGGTCTCCACTTTCGGAAAAACGCGGAACTAATTCTGAGGGCTTGGCCGGCCATTCAGGAAAGCAATCCGGATTTGCGTCTCGCAGTAGTAAATCACTCGGATCCAGTTTATGCGGCGCGCGCATCAGCGCTCGGAAACCGTGTACGCGTGCTTGGTTTCGTGCCAGATGAAGCTCTACGGGCGCTTTACGCTGCCGCCCAGGTTGTCTGGTTTCCGTCGCGTTATGAAGGATTCGGATTGCCCGTCCTCGAAGCGATGGCGAGCGGCACCCCCGTTGTCACGGCGAAGGCGTCTTCGCTTCCGGAGATTGCGGGAACTGCAGCCTGCCTCGTATCGCCCGAGCGCGCTTCCGCGCACGTGGAAGCCATCCGGACTTTGCTTGCAGATTCTCGCTTACGGCAGGATCTCAGCAACCGCGGCCGTTCTCGCGCTTCACTCTTTACCTGGAGCAGAGCGGCAGCCGAGCTCAAGAGTCATTTCGACTCGCTTCTCTAGACGGTTACCGCCATGACACCCCAAAGCACAATACGAACGAATCAGGTGGTAGTGGTACACCGTGGCGCACGCGATGCTTACCAGGTCGCCCGCGCGCTATCGGAAGCCGGACTGCTGGACTCGTTAATCACGGATCTCTACTGGCCGGGAGATCGCCGCTTGGCTCAATTTGTAGCCGGTATCCTGCCAGGCTCAGTGCGGCGGATGCTTTGCGCCCGGTTTGGTGAGGGACTTCCATCTTCACAGGTGCGCTGGTCGCTGCCCTCTGGACCCCTCTCCTTCGCACTCGACAAATTGCCTCGGGCTGGCTTCGCGCTTCGCCGAAAAGCGCAGCGGTGGACTGATACGGAATTGGGGCGCCAAGCTGGCCGGCTCGCCACCACAAACGGCTCGCAGTTGCTTAGCTATAGCTATTACGGGTTCGATGCTTTTTCAAACTTTGAGCGGCCCGGCCTTTTGTTCCAGGTTCATCCTCACCCGGCGAGCGTTCGGCAAATCCTCGAACGCGAGCTATTGGATCATCCCGATTGCGCGGATTCGCTCAAGAAAGAATGGGAACTTTCGCTTCCCCAGCAAGACTTCGAACGTCTCACCGTCGAAAGCCACATGGCTGCTCGTATTCTTTGCGCATCTTCGTTCACGCGCAAGACGCTGATCGAGAATGGAACGCCGGCGGATCGGATTGATGTGATCCCTTACGGTGTCGACCTGGAACGCTTCCGGCCGGCAGCGAGCGGAGTCGAATCGCCGCGAGGGCCGCTGCACCTACTGTTTGTCGGTACGATCAATCAGCGAAAAGGCATCAAGTATTTGCTGGAAGCCCTGCGGCTCCTGAAATCTCGAGAAGTTCACCTGACCGTCTGCGGACGTGTGGTCGATGACCTCCGTCTTTTTCAGGGCCTGAGCCCGCAAGTCGACGTACGGCCAAATGTCACGGCGAGCGAACTCGTCAAGGCTTACCGCTCTGCCGACCTGTTTGTCTTCCCTTCCGTTGCGGAGGGATTTGCGCAAGTTCTGCTCGAAGCGCTTGCCTCTGGCTTGCCGCTGTTGAGCACCACTCATACCGCTGCGCCCGACCTCATCGACGAAGGTATTCAAGGTTTTGTGGTCGAGCCTCGGCGCCCCGATCTTATCGCTTCGCGCCTCGACTGGTTTCTTTCGAACCGCGCGCAGTTGCAGGAGATGAAACACGCCGCTCGGCGCCGGGCCGAAGAGTTTACCTGGGCTCGGTTCCGGGTTGCGATAGCCGCTGTCGTCCGAAACTTTGTCGAAACTCAGACTTCAACTGGGGAGGCGCTCGAGCAGCATGTTTGAAGCTCTCCTTTGGGTTACCGCTGCAATCTGCATCGCGGGGATGCTAGTTGCTTACGACGGCAGCCGTGACGTATTCCATCCACTCTTCTTCATCGCGCCGATGATGGCATTCCTGTATGCCTGGATGCCCTCGCAGCTCCTCCGCTCAGGGGCTCTCTTTCAGTATTTCCAGCCCGAACAGTTGGTCTTTGTTCAGACGCTGAATGTGCTGGGCATTCTTGCGTTTGTGCTCGCTTGTCTCGCAGCGGGTGTGCGGGTAACCCGGCCGCGTCACACTATGCAGCGTCTCTCAACCGCAAGCTGCCGCCGGCTTCGCATCGGCGCGCTTCTCGTGGGGAGTGTCGGGCTCCTCTGCTGGATCATTTCGATTGTCAACGTAGGTGGATTTATTAACGCCTTCAGCAAGTCGTATAGCGGGGGCTGGGACGACAGCGGCTACATTCGCGACGGCAACCTTCTGCTGCTCGCTGGCATTCTTCTCGTCCTCGGAGCAGCAGCTTCAGAAGGTCTACGAATCTTTCACGTTCTAATAATTCTGCTTCTGGGGCTGCCCTGGCTGGCGCAAGCACTTCTTATGGCGCGGCGAGGTCCGACGTTCGCCCTGATCATCATTCTTCTAATGGGCTCGTATCTGAATCGCGGCAAGCGTCCGCCGGTTTTCGCCATGTTGGCAGTTGGCGCCTTTCTCGGCTGGCTGTCCCTCTTTCTCGTCACAAACCGAAGCAATATTTACCTCGGTTCGAACTTGGCGCTAACCACAGACGCTACTAAGATTCGAGCGATTGTCGAAAAGTCGGACACCGGCAATGAATACATCTACGGGACCGGTTCGGTGATTGCGGCTGACCGGCGGGGCCATTACTTTTGGCTTCGCCGTTATCTGGCCCAACTCCTTGTACGCCCGATTCCGAGCTCGATTTGGCCGACTAAATACGAGGATTTCGGCGTTCCCGAGCTGTTGAGCAATGCTGGCACGGGAGAAGGTTTTGCAGATGCCTTGGGCTGGGTCGGCGCAGTCGGGTCGGCGCCCGGCATCATTGCGGACCTGTGGCTTGAAGCCTGCTGGATCGCCGTGCCTCTGATGGCAGTTCTCGGCTGGTGCTTTGGGTGGGTGTGGCGGAAGGCGGTGATCGGCGGGCCCGCCTGGAAGAGCCAGTATGTCATTCTCTCCGCCCTGTCCATGTATCTGGTCATGCAGACCATGGAGGCCGTCATTTTTCGCAGCATCCTGCTTTCGCTTCCGTGCTGGCTCGTCTGGAATTGGGCGCTTCGGGCATCCCCGAAGCCGGTTTTAGGACGCGCGAACTCGACCGCACAACCCTTGTGGATCGGAGACCTTAATCGTGCTTGAAACGCGAACCCGTACTGAACGGATCCTGGACCGGGAAAGCACTCGAGCCTGCAAAGTGGTCGTCGCCTGGATTGATTGGTATGCCTATCACGTAGCCCGCTTCGAGGCGCTCTGTGACAGCCCCGAACTGGCGGGTTCTGTAGCCGGTCTTGAGATGGTAGGTGGCACAGGTGTTCACAGTGGACTGAAATTCAGGGAAGCCATACCAGGCAATCTGCCGGTGACTACGCTAGTGCCCGGAGGAAGCTGGCAAACAACCGGAAAACGACGGCTCGCGCAATTGATCTGGAAGGAACTCAACCGGCTTAACCCTGCGGTTGTTCTGGTCCCCGGGTATTACAACGTAGCGGGCTTCGCTTCTGCGCTGTGGGCCAAATTTCATGGACGCCGATCGGTCCTGATGACCGAAAGTACTGAGTTCGACCACGGGCGAATTGGATGGAAAGAAAGCCTCAAGAGTCTCCTGATTCGGATGTTGTTCGATTGGGCAATAGCAGGCGGCAAGCCGCATCGACGCTATCTCGAGAAGCTCGGATTTCCCCCCGCACGTATCGCAAGCTGCTACGACGTTGTCAACAACAGGTATTTCCGCAGAACTGCCGCTGCTATCCGGGTGAAGCATCGTGCGCACGATTTCGGATTACCGGATCGATATTTCCTCTATGTTGGCCGGCTCGCCCCTGAAAAAAATATCGATGGATTGATCGGGTCGTATCTCGAGTACCGCCGCGCGGGCGGTTCCTGGTCACTTGTTTTGGTTGGCGATGGTCCCGAGGCAAAACGCTTGCGAGCGCTTGCCGGTGCTTCTCCCTTTGGAGGCGATATCTACTTCGAGGGCTTGAAGACTTCCAAAGACCTGCCGGCCTACTATGCTTTCGCGACGTGCTTCGTTCTCCCAAGCAAACGTGAGCCCTGGGGCTTGGTCGTAAATGAAGCGATGGCTGCAGGCCTTCCTGTGCTGGTATCGCGGCTTTGCGGCTGCGCGGAAGATCTGGTAGCTCATGGCGAAAACGGTTATGTCTTCGACCCTGCTATGCCCGACGAATTGACCGACTGTCTTGGGTCTTTCGAAAGCCTGGGTTCAGCGGCGTGCCGTCAAATGGGCCAGCGCTCGTCCGAAATCGTAGACCGATACTCACCGGAATCCTGGGCCTCCGAAGTTGCCCGGATTGTGAGGTCTTCGCAACCATGACCACCATCTCGCCTCTCGCCACCTGCAGCGGCGTTTGCGCTGTTCCTGCAAGCGTTCCTGAATGGCTGCACGTGGTGACGCATCTTGATCCCAAATACGGCGGCTTAAGCGCCGCCGTACCAGAGATCAACGCCGCCGTGGCTCAAACCGGCGAGTTCCGTACGTGCCTTGCCGGATTCTGCGATACGAACGAGTCTCAGCGGCTCCTCACTTCCGCTGGATTTCGGGTCGAGCAATTCGACATTCCGCGACGTTTTCGACCACGATCGAATCGCGATCCGGTTTTCTCTTTCCGCGATCTTGTCACCAGTTGTGCCGGCGTTCATATACACGGACTTTGGACCCAAAGCACCGCTCTGGCTGCCCGGTTCGCTAGAGCGGCAGGGAAGCCTTACGTCATCTCTGCACATGGCATGCTCGAGCGCTGGGCGCTTCGGAACAAACGTCTGAAAAAGACCATTTATCTGGCCGTGACAGAACGCGCGAATCTCGCCGGGGCGTCGTGTCTTCACGCGCTAACCGAGGGCGAAGCGGAAGACTATCGGCGGCTTGGATTGCGAAATCGCATCGCCGTCATTCCGAACGGAGTCACGGTTCCTGAAAACGCATCTCCGCAGGGTTTTCTGCAAGCATTCCCGCGTCTTTCCAGTAAGCGCCTCGTCTTGTTTCTCGGCCGGATTCATTTCAAGAAGGGCCTCGACATTCTCGTCCAGTCCTGGTCACAGCTTGCCGCGAAATTCCCGGATGTGCACCTGGTTCTTGCCGGGCCGGACTTTGAAAATACCCGGGGTCAAATCGAGACGCAGATTGCCCGGGCGCACCTTGAGGCGCGCGTGTCGTTCACAGGCATGCTCGCCAATGATCTTAAATGGAGCGCACTCGCCGCAAGCGAGCTGTTCGTATTGCCTTCTTACTCGGAAGGACTCAGCGTCTCTGTTCTCGAAGCGATGGGCGTTGCACAGCCTGTTTTGATTACGAAAAATTGCAATCTTCCCGAAGTGAGCGAACACCGCTGCGGATGGGTCATCAAACCCGAAGCCGGACAACTCGAAGCGGCGTTGGAACACGCCCTCCGCCTGCCCCCTGATCAGCTCGCCACTTTCGGATCCCGCGGCCGCCAACTCGTCGAAGAACGTTACAACTGGGTCGCCATCGGCCGCCAAATGTCGTCCGTGTATCGCTGGATTACAGGTGGCCCTTTTCCAACGAATGTTCCCATCCTGCGGGAAGGAGAATCACGGTGAGTCAAATTGAACTTCGCAACTTCGATAATTCCTGGTATCAGCCCGGCCGGTCCCAAATCTGGCAGGTGTTGTGGTTCTTTGCTGGCGCGCCGCTATTGCGCTCGTCGGTGATCCCGTTTTCCGGCTTCAGGGTGTGGCTGCTTCGTATATTCGGCGCCACAACAGGCGAAGGCGTCGTGATAAAACCAGGCGTACGGGTCAAGTACCCCTGGCATCTTACAGTCGGCAATCACTCCTGGCTAGGCGAAGATTGCTGGATCGACAATCTGACCTCCGTGTGTATCGGCAGCGATGTCTGCCTCTCGCAAGGCTGCTATCTCTGCACGGGAAACCATGACTGGAGTGATCCTGCTTTTGGACTCATCGTCCAGTCCATCGCGCTGCACGATGGCTGTTGGGTGGGAGCGAGGGCACTTATCGCGCCCGGTGTAGTGATCGGCGAATGTGCTATCGCCGCTGCGGGCTCAGTCGTTCGCAAGAACATCCCCGCTTTCGAGATACACGGCGGAAACCCTGCTGTCTTTCTGCGCCGGCGCAAAATAAGTGCGGTCGGTAACGAACAAGCAATCGAGGAGCGCTACGCATCGTGACGATTCTTCTCATCAACCAGTTCTTCTGGCCCGATTCGGCCGCCACGAGCCAGCTACTGACGGATTTAGCTCGAGGTCTGGCCGATTGCGGACATAAAGTGCATGCAATCAGCATGCAGGCTAGTTACGCGCCGGCGGACGACGCTGAGCCCCCGGCCGTCGATATACACCGCATCCGGGCCGTTCCGTTCGTGCGCGGCGCCGCCGGAAGAATGGCTTCGTATGCTTCCTTCTTTCTGGGCGCTGCCTGGCGAGGCATGCGCGTGCCGCGGCCTGATGTCGTGATCACGCTGACCACGCCTCCCCTTCTGTCCCTTCTCGGTACCCTCATTCAGACGCTGCGTGGCTCCAGGCACTACATCTGGGAAATGGACGTTTATCCCGATGTCGCAGTTGACCTGGGATACATACAAGCCGGAAGCTTCCTTGACCACTTGATCGGGTCAGTAGCAGATTTTTCGCGTAAACGGGCCGACGGCATCCTCGCTCTCGGGCCCTGCATGCGTGACCGTCTCTTGAGGCGCGGCATTGACGCTGCAAAAATTCAAGTTGCCGACAACTGGGCCGATGGCAACATAATCCGCCCTGTTGCCTGGCCTCCATTGGGCAGCCCCCTCACGGTTCTCTACTCCGGTAATCTCGGCCTAGCTCACGACATCGAGACTGTCCGCTATTCGCTTGCCCACCTTAAAGACGACGATCGATATCGCTTTGTCTTCGCAGGTTCAGGTGCTCAGCGGGCCGAATTGGAAAAATGGTGCGCTCGGGAGAATATCCGGATCGCAGAGTTTAGGCCCTACAGCTCCAAAGCTCGCTTGGGCGAGAGTCTCGGGGTCGGTCACATCGGCTTAATTACCCAGAAAGATTCCTGCCTTGGCTCCGTCGTCCCAAGTAAATTGTATGGCCTTCTCGCAGCCGGGCGGCCAGTTTTGTTCATCGGACCCCGGGCATCCACAGTCGCTCGAATCATTCGGCGCTTCGACTGCGGCTGGCAGGTTGATTGCGGCGACGGCGCGCGGCTCGTGGAGCTTCTGTCTCGACTCGAATTGGATCGAGTACAGCTGCTGAACGCGGGCCTGCGCGCCCGGAAGGCTTTCGTCGAAAATTACAATCGCCCGCTCGGGGTCGCCCGAGTTTGTAGATTGATCGGCGCATCTCCCGGGGAGGAATCCCTGAGCTTCTTGAAAACCCTGACGACAGACTACCGTCGCGCGCCTGCGGTGAACAGTTGAGTGATGACCTTATCCGGAGCTTAAACACATGTATGCACTCTTGAGTCTCGGTTTCGCGGCCTTCCTGCTCTGCTTCATACTTACGCCCGTCGTGCGAGATGTGTTTCTGAAGCTTGATCTTGTCGATGTGGCCGACTGTGACCGCAAGACGCACGAGGGCCGGATTCCTCGTATCGGAGGAATTGCAATTGTACTCTCCTATGTAGCGGCGCTTGGCACAATGCTGTTCTTTGCTCCCCACGGCGCCTCCATTGCGGTGCAACACAAGGAACTGCTGTGGTCCTTGTTTCCTGCTGCCGGATTCATATTCCTCATCGGGCTCATTGATGATCTGATTCGCTTGAGAGCCTGGTTCAAACTTGCCGGCCAGGTGGTTGCGGCAGTGTGGGCTGTTTCTATGGGGGCTCGCATTCCACTGTTCGCTGGTCACGAGGCTGCGTGGGTCACTTGGCCACTCAGCGTGTTTTGGCTGGTCGGCTGCACCAATGCATTCAATTTAATCGACGGCCTTGATGGGCTTGCTTCGGGCGTAGGCCTTTTCGCAACCCTCACGACGCTGTTAGCTGCCCTCATTCAAGGGAATTGGGGCCTCGCTATGGCTACGGTACCGCTTGCCGGATGCCTCTTAGCTTTTTTACGGTATAACTTCAATCCCGCCTCGGTGTTCTTGGGGGATAGCGGCAGCCTTACCATTGGATTCCTTCTTGGTTGCTTTGGCGTAATCTGGAGCCAGAAATCTGCCACCCTGCTCGGCATGGTCGCGCCCCTCATGGCATTCTCGCTACCTCTGTTCGAAGTCGCGCTCTCGATTGTCCGCCGTTCACTTAGAAGCCAGCCCATTTTCCAACCAGATCGCGGCCATATTCACCACCGGCTTCTTGATCTAGGGTTGCATCCTCGGGCGGCAGCTCTAATTCTCTATGGTGCTTGTGGTGTCGCTGCCATTCTTTCCTTGCTGCAGAGCTCACTCGGCTATCACTTAGGCGGTCTGATCATCACACTGTTTTCGCTACTTGCGTTCTTTGGCATACAACGCTTGGGCTACGTGGAATTCAGTACCGCTTCCCGTGTCCTACGGCAGGGGCGAATTATGCAAATGCTGCAAGGCGAGATTCATCTTCAAAATTTCCGTACCGCTATCGCTGAGGCGAATACTGCCTCAGACTGTTGGCAAGTGGTGCGGAGTGCATGCGAGAAGCTCGGTTTCTGCTCCGTCCGGCTTAAGATCAGCGGCGAGTCGTTCTATCATTCTTTCGCCGACAGCCGCCTCGAATACTCATGGCAACTTAGCATCACGCTGCGGGGTGGAGGGCAGGTGTTCCTCACCAGAACATCTGAGCAACACCAGCCAGTCCTTACTTCTTTTCTCCACCTTCTGCAGGAAAGCCTGGAAAGCAAGCAATCGCAATCCGAGATCAGCCTGGCGTCTTAATTGGTTTTCGATTCCCTAACCCGGAACTCCTCCACCTTTTCACGAAACTGGCGTGCGCGTTCTCGAAATACTTCGTAATTGCCCGACGCAATTGTCTTCGCGTCAATGAGCTCAGATCCTACACCCACTGCAGCGCACCCCGCCTCCAGAAAATCAATAATCGTGTCGAGGTTGACCCCTCCGGTCGGCACAAACTGCACATGTGGCAACGGACCGCGTAAAGCCCTGATATATTTGGCCCCGCCCATTGCGCTGCACGGGAAAATCTTAATTGCATCGGCACCCGCTTCCCATGCGGTAACCACCTCAGTTGGCGTCAAAGCCCCGGGGAATATTGCCTTCGAGTAGCGCTTCGCGAGAGCCACCACTTCCAAATTCAAATTTGGGCTGACGAAAAACTCCGCTCCGGCGAGCATGCACATTCGTGCCGTCTCCGGGTCAAGCACCGTACCTGCACCCAGCACCATGCGGTCCCCGAACCTTTTCGCGACCTCTTCAAGGGCTCCGATCGCTCCTTGGACAGTCATTGTGATCTCGGCGCATGGAATGCCACCCTCGCAAATCGCCTCAACCGAGCGAACCGCGGATGCCGCGTCCGATGTTCGGACAATAGGAACGATGCCCAGTTCCCGAATTCGCCGGACAGTCTCTTCATTCTGCATAAAGCCATTCTCTCGGACTGGCTTTTCATTTCGGAAGATTTACTCGCACCGTTGCCGGCGAAATCTGGTCGGGTTTCAAGGAAACGTGCAGAACCACAGTTTGATTTGCATTTTCTGCCGTGTTTCTGGCCGGTGTCTCCGTTTCTAAAGAACCGATTATGCTCGCAACATAATTCTGTGTTTCGTCGATTTGCGGAACACCACCCGCCTGGTCCACGCGCATTGCGCCCGCGTTGTAAGCGCCGAGCGCCAGAGAAAGATCTCCACCATAGCGTTCCAACAACTGTTTCAGAAGCGCCGCTCCACCCCTTACGTTTTGCTTGGCATCGAACGGATTGGCCACGTTGAACTCACGCGCCGTTTCAGGCATCAGTTGCATCAGCCCTTGGGCGCCCTTCTCTGAAACGGCGCACGGCCTAAATCCGGATTCCTGCCTGATGACGGCTCGCAAAATGTCAGGCGAGAGTTGTTCTCGTTCTGCCGCCGACGAGATCAGGGCATCAGCTTCTTTCTCTGATAACGCTGGACAATCGGGCTGGATGAAGCTGATCGGAGCCGGACGGAGCGGCGGCTCCATCGGAGCGATGAAGGCGTCGCCGTTCTTCTTATCGAGCTGCACCGCAGCCGAAGCTTGCTTCTGGACCGACTCAAGTTGCTTCTTGAGCGATTCGCGCTGCAGATCTATCGGACTGGCCTGGCAAACCTGTTGCCGGAACCTTCTTCGCCGGGTCTGGCGCTGTCGAGCTGTTAGAGGCCGCCTTACCCGGTGCTGCAGTCTGCCCAGCCATGAGACCGCAAGAAGCGCCCAGGAACACGATCGCGGCAAGATAACGCATGGTCCGGCAACAATGTTAGTGGCCGGACCCGTCAGCTCATCTCAACCGATCACCGATCTTACGTTAGTGTTTAGCAGGAGTCGGCAATTCCTTCTTGCCTCCCGCTTCCTTCTCGTCCTCGCCAGCCTTTGCAAGGGGTTCATCCGCTGGATCCTGCTTAGGTTGAGGATATCCGACAATAATTGATACCCGGCGGTTCGAAGCGTCGTCCGGCTTGGCCGGAATCCGCAGCCGCTGATCAGCAAATCCGCGCACCTGGGTCACTTGGTCCGGCTTGAGACCGCCTTCGGTTTGCATAATCCTTCTGGCCGCGTTTGCACGATCAGTCGATAACTCCCAGTTCGTGTACTCAGAGTTCCCATACGCTTTGGAATCTGTGTGGCCCTCCAGCAGAATCGGATTTTTCATTTTGGATAGTTCGGAGGCAAGCTTCAGCAGGAGATCTTTGCCGGTTTCTGTAGGAATAGGCTGTCCAGAGTCGAAGAACATCCCCTTTTCGGTCTCGAGCAGCTCAATCCGCAATCCTTCTCCGGTCACCGTCATCTGAACGTTCTCTTTCAGCTTTTGAAACTCGGGACTTCGCCGTATTGCATCCTGCAGCTTGTCTTTCAGGTTGCTCATGTCCTTCCGAGTGATGGTGACGCCTTCTCCCGACCCACCCAAGTCCGTGCCTGTCTTTCTGCCCGATCCTCTAGGATCCTGGAAATATCCCCCAATTGCCCGCTGGACTTCCGGAGTCGCATTCATCAACCAGAGAACGATGAATAGCGCCATCATCGCGGTCACGAAGTCGGCATATGCGACCTTCCACGCTCCGCCGTGATGGCCGCCATGACCGCCTTTCTTGCGAACGATAATTATCGGCTGCTGGGCTGCGGCCATCTGCTACGCTCCCGCCTTCTCGCCGCGGCACGCTTCTTCCATTTCCTTGAAGCTGGGCCTCACTTCTGCCGGGATGGAGCGCCTCGAAAACTCGACCGCAAGTATCGGAGCGGCCCCTCTCACATACGCGATCATGCCGACTCGCAAGCAATTGTAATACTGGCCTTCGGCTTCGTTCGAGTTCGTCATATTGACTGCGAGCGGCGACAAGAAACCGTAACAGAGCAAAATCCCGAGAAACGTCCCTACCAGCGCGGCTGCCACTTTGTGACCGATTTCGGCCTGCGGTCCGCCGAGCGCACCCATCGTGATTACAACCCCCAAAACTGCCGCGACGATTCCAAGTCCCGGAAGCGCATCCGCCACGGTCGTCAGCGCGCTGACCGGCTTATGGGCTTCTTTGTGGTGCACCTCCAGGTCTGTCTCAATTAGCTGGTCAAGATCAAAATGAGAAACGGTGCCGCTCAGAGCTGTTCTCATCGTGTCGCAGAGAAAATGCACCGCGTGGTGATCCTTGAGGAAGGATTCATATTTCTTGAACATCTCACTGTTCTCGGGCTCTTCAATGTGCGCTTCCAGGCTGACCATGCCGCCTTTGCGCGCCTGTGCGAACAGATCGTTTAGCATCTTTAGCGTGTCCAGATATCTGGATTTGCTGTATTTGCCCGAGGACAGAACACCCAGAACGCCCTTTACAATCTTGATGACTACTCCCAATGGGTTTGCAATCAACAGTGTTCCCATGGCTGCCCCGCCGATAATTACCAGCTCAGCAGGCTGGATCAAGACTTTTACATTGCCGTGCTCCATCAGGTAACCGCCCATCACGGCTCCTATAACAACAACAATCCCAATAATCGAAAACATGGTTCAGTTAAGTTGAAGACTCGATTTCTTATCGATTGAAATGGGCCGCGATTGTAGTTGGGTTGCTCCCTAACTCGCCGTTTCTTTTCACGGCGGAAGAGTCTCTCTAAGTCCTCTAACTCTCAGGACTCTGCTCCGATATGAATCGCGAGGACAGCATAGTGACTCAGTCAGACACTTATCGGGCGTATGCAGAAAGCAGCATGGTGGGAGTCAGCCCGATTAACCTAGTTACCTCGCTTTACGAAGGCGCTATCGATACACTTGGGCTGATTCGCCAGTGTTTCGTAACCAATGACATCATGGGACGCTCGAAAGCCGTTACTAAGGTCGTTAACATTCTTACCGAATTGCTGCTGTCGCTGGATCACGAGAAAGGCGGAGAAATCAGCGCGAACCTGAAGCGGCTTTACAGTTACATGCAGTGCCGCGTGCTCGAAGCTCACGCAAAGAAGAATCCTTCTCCGCTTGAGGAAATCGAACGTCTGCTCAAGGATCTGCTGGAATCCTGGTACGCCGTGGCAAAGCAAAACACGCCGGAAGGCGCCTTAGTTGTAAGCGCGTCACCTGCACGTGCTCTGGTTCCCGAAGAAGAGCCGGCTTTTCGAAATTCGCGAGTTCCCCTATGGCGGCTACTTTACCGAGGTAAGCGAGAGCGCGCTTGGCGAAGCCTTCTCATTCTGACTCGTTGCTTCGGAGGTTACCGAACGTTCAATCATTTTCGATAATCCGAGGCCGCCGCCAAGGGCGAGAGCATTTGCGAACTGCGACTCTGCCATGCCGATCGCCGAGTCGCCGCCGCTGTCATTGTCATCGCCGCTGCCTAGCCATCCTGAGGAGCTGTTCTCACGAACCGACTTCAGCATTTCACCTATCATCAACGATTCGAATTGCTGCGCGGCATCGTGAATCTTCTTCGGATCTGCTTTGCCTGCGACGGTCTCTATGCTGGATGTGCTAGCGAAGCTGCCAATTCCAGTAGTGGGCTGCATGAATTCTTAGATCACATCCAATTCTGCGTCCAGAGCGCCGGCTGCCCGCAAATTCTCCAGAATCGCAATCACGTCCCGGGTCGTGGAGCCGATGGAAGCGAGAGCCTTCACGAGTTCTTCCACCGTCGCACCGTTCTTCAGCACTACGTTTCTCGCCTTTTCGTCTTTGGCGGCAACCGTCGTCTGAGGGACCACTTCCGCCGGAGCTGAAGAAAACGGACCGGGCTGAGCCACTGTATTCACGGTCTGCACTTCGACTGTCAAGTTCCCGTGCATCACTGCGACTGGAGCAATACGCACGTCCTTCCCCAGCACCACTGTTCCTGTCCTCTCGTTGACAACCACGCGCGCCACGCGATCTGGTTCCGCGGACAGTCGCTCAATTTCAGAGATAAATTCCGTTGGGCGAGCGGAAAATTGGGGAGGCAGACTCACGCTCACAAGAGCCGAATTGTCCGCATGGGCAATCGGGTTTTGCGCCCCGAATCGCCGGTTCACAGCCTCGGCAACCCGTGCAGCGGTCGTGAAATCTGCGTCTTTTAATTGCAGGTGAATCGTGCTGCCGATAGCGAGCGACGGTGCAGCGCGTTCCACTGAGATACCGTTAGGAATGCGTCCGACCGTCGGATGGTTGACCGTTGCCGAGTTCTGCGATCGCCCTGCAGCAAACCCACCGGTCACGACCGGGCCTTGTGCAGATCCGTAAACCTGGCCATTGATCCCGTGCAGAGTGGTTAAGACCAGAATTCCGCCCTGCAAATTGCTCGAATCGCCAATCGCCGATACCGTTGCGTCAATTGTCGTGCCCGGCTGAGCGAAAGGCGGAAGCGTCGCAGTCACCAGAACCGCCGCTGTGTTTTTGACCGTAATAGCTGTAGGCGATACGCTCACTCCCATTCGCTGCAGCAGGTTCGTTAGGCTCTGAACCGAGAACTGCGTCTGCTGGCGGTCGCCTGTTCCGTTGAGGCCCACAACTAACCCGTAGCCGATTAACTGGTTAGTTCGAACGCCTTCGATGGAAACTAGATCTTTCAGACGAACTCCGCCAGGCGCGCCGGCATCCTGGGCTTTTTCGATCTTCGGAGGAGGCGCAACCGGTTTAGAGTCGTCCGAGCCCTGTCCCGCAGCAGCGAGAACCGGGCCCAATACAAGAAATGAAAGTAGTAGCCGCATTACAAGTGATCTCAAAAAGGCAGGATGCCCAGGAGGATTCGATACAGAATGTTGGGCCTGCGGATCGCGTCGTTAACAACACCGCGGCCGTTTATCTTGAGTTCCATCTGTCCGATGCTTCCCGACTGAACAGTATTGGCGTTTGATAGATCTACCGGTCGGACGACGCCGCGCACCGTCACCACCTGGTTCTCCGAATTCACCAAAACCGATTTAGTCCCTTCTATTACCAGGTACCCGTTTGGCAGGACATCAATCACGCGTGCGGTTATTGTGGCCGTCAGAGTTGTGGTTCGGGATGTTGTGCCCGAACCATCGAGCGAGGTATTGCTTGTGGCATTCGCCAGATTAGCCAAAGCACTTGACGCTGACAGTTTCCCTGCCACCGATGAAATGGAAGCATTCGCGCTCGACGCTCGTGACGTTTTCGTAGCACCGGTTGTCACAGCTGACGCATTCTCGTTCACCAGGATCGTCACCATATCGTCAACATGCCTTGCACGAAGATCAATGGCAAGGTCGGCGAAGGTAGCTGTTCCCGCGTATAGGGAGCCCGGGCTCTCGGCAGCACTGGCCGCAGCAGTCCTATGTGCCTGTTCGACGTATTCATCGAGCGCCGATTTCACCTGCTTCTGTTCCTTCTTGGGCTTGTCCCCAAACAGCAAAGCACCGGCCAGTAAGCCGGTCACGCAAATCCTGAACGCTTGGGTCACGATCGCTTATCCTCACCCGCCAAGCCAGGGGCGCCCGCCGGAATAACAACAACCTTGTCCCGGTCTTCAATCCGTGCCCGAAACGTTTTGCCGCTTTTCGCGTTTCTGATCGGAATCACTGCTCCACGCATGCCGCCTGCTTCGGCAATTCCTTGTGCCTCGATCCGCCCGTTCGTCATCTCCACAACCACCTGCACCGAATCCCCGCGCTCGACGTCCTGCGGGGCAGCAACCATCGATGTCAGCACAAACGAGTCTGCCGGAATCGTGTTCCGTGGAATCATCCCGACTACATCCTTCAGCGTCGTCGGAGCAGGTTCTCGTGTCAGCGGTCCTTCGTACGTGTCCAGCCGTACCTGATCACCTCGGATAGCTTCGCCGGGACGCAACGTCTCGTTCGTCTTCACTCGGGGTTCACGGACAATCAGCCGAACGCGGGCCCAAATGGCGAAGCGCTTTTCTCCCGCGTACCGGACATACCCGTGCCAAACCACAGGTTCTGTCGAGACACCGCTTATTCCGCTGACCGGGAAGACAATTTCGCCTGCCGGTGCGCCGCTTCTGCTTTGATCCACTAACTCGATCGTTGCTTTGCGTCCACTCAGCGTCTTCCTCATCGCTTCCAGCATTTTCTCTCTATCAGGCACGCTTGTCGGCCATCCGAAGCATACGTTCTCTATGGGCTCGAAATGAATGTGATTAGCAGTTGCGATGCGGCGCAAATCCCCGGCCCGAAAAGTCCTCTGCTGCCCAGGGTTGGGGGCGTATCCAAGATCAGCGTCGGCCGGCAATGCTGCGAATGCCGGAAGCACCGCTGCCAAGTCGCGGCCGTGAATCTTTTCTGTTTCCACGGGATGACAAGCCGTGCCGGCCAAGACTGCGATCACAGCGAACACGGCCATCATTGCGCTAGCTGATTCACCTGCTGATACATCTCATCAGCCGCTTTTACGACCTTCGAGTTCGCTTCGTAAGCGCGCTGGCTCTGAATCAAATTGACAAATTCGTTCACCACGTCCACATTGGATTGTTCGGTGTAGCCCTGCATCAGGGAACCAAGCCCTTCGCTGCCTCCAGGATTTCCTACCACCGGATCGCCCGAAGCGTCTGTCGGGGTGAACAGCGTGTTACCGATACTGTTCAGTCCTGCCGGATTTTGAAATAGCGCCAGCTGAATCTGTCCCGCTTTCTGGGAGGCAGTCTGGCCGGGCAGAGTATAGGTGACTGTACCGTCCTGTGCAATCGTGATGCTCTGTGCTGTGCTCGGCAGCGTGATCTGCGGTTCAACCGGATCTCCATTCGGAGTCACCAGCGTGCCGTTCTTGTCCAGCTGAAACGACCCGGCCCGCGAGTAAGCCAACTCCCCGGAAGGTTGGCGAATTTGAAAAAAGCCCTTACCTTCAATCACAACGTCGAGCGGGTTGTTGGTAGTCGCAAATGTTCCTTGCGTGAAAATGATTTCGTTCGACGCAGCTCGGGTTCCTAATCCGACTTGCAACCCGGATGGCACGACGGTCTGTTGACCAGCCGAAGCTCCCGGTTGCACCATGTTCTGGTAGATCAAGTCTTGGAATTGAGCACGCCGGGCCTTGAATCCCGTTGTGCTCGCATTTGCCAAATTGTTCGCGATTGTGTCAACGTTCAATTGCTGGGCGGACATCCCGCTCGCAGCACTGTAAAGCGCTCTTATCATCTATTCCCCTTTGTTCCGTCTCTTTTAAGAACCTACGCGCGCCACTTCCTGAACCGCATGCTGGTTCATTTCCGCGCCAAGCTTGATCGCATGCTGCAGCATTTCGAAATGCCGCAATAAAGTGATCATGCGTGCCGCCGCTTCGGTCGGCGCTGCGTTTGAAGACTCCAGTTTTCCTTGGTTCACCTGTACGTTTGCTGCAGGCTGCGCACCCGCCGCGTCCGCCACTGAATTGCCATCCGCGTCCTGTTTCGGATTTTGAAAATAGGCCGCTGACGTTTTCGTCAGCTTGCTCGAATCCTTGAATTCCGTCAATTCGAGTTGTCCGAGCAGGGCTCCGTCTTGAAAGATTTGCCCATCGCTCGATACCTGAATGGGACTGGCAGATTGAACCTGTAGCGTTTGCGGGCTTCCCGCCAGTCGTACCGGGTAGCCTTCTGCCGTTACCAGCGCGCCCTGAGGTGATAGATGAAAATTTCCGTTGCGAGTATAAAACGTGCCGCTTGGGCCATTAACGCCAAAAAAGCCGTTGCCGGAAAGCGCAAAGTCCGTGGAAGACCCAGTGTTCATCAGAGTGCTCTGGCCGAAGTCTGTCCAGGGCCGCTGCACAACCGGCGATTCTCCAACAATCGGATTCGTCTCAGTCGCAAGCTCCGGCGCCAGGTAGCTGCCGTAGAACTCGCGGTCTGCTTTGAACCCGCTCGTAGAACTGTTTGCCAGGTTGTTCGCCAGCATGTCGAGCGCGTCCATGCGTGATTGCAAACCACTCGCCGCCGCTGTCGTTAACGCATCCATTTCATGGACGTAGATGCAAACGGCGTGCCATAGAGGCAAATGAGACTAGAAGCCCGCAATTTGCATGCGATACGGATACAGTGGCGGCCCAAGCTTATTAGCGCTTGAGAAGGACTGTGTCGGAAAATCGTCGGCTTCGGCCCGTCTAACTCAATATTTTGACAGCCGCGAGCGTGCCCTTTTCGCGAAACACCTTTGTAAATCACCAATCGGCGGAGTTGGTCGCCTGCTTGCATCGCAAGCGGCGTGATGCTCTCCACCGCCGGTTCAGCAATACCAGCCGCGAACGCAGCATCCAACCCTTTCTCAGCTGTTTCGTCAGCCAATCCTACGCTTCCGAAGTCCTCGGGCGAGGCCGGCTTCAAGGCTTGGCTTCAGACGCTGTCAGATCAAAAAGCTTCGCCCGTTGACACGGCGTCCCTAGCGGGCCAAAAATCTGGAAGCACAGGTGCTCCCGTGCCAAACGGCGGCAAGCGAGCAGAACCAGAAGCGAAGAAGCTCGAAACGAAAGACAAGAATGATCAGACTTCTGATATCGCTTCTCCAATCCAGCTAACGCCGTTGCCTCAGCAGCCGCTCACACTTCTGACCATGCTTGGCTTTGGCCAAACGAACACACCGCCACTCTCCATCTCCGGTCAGGAGCTACCGGCGCAACTCGGTTCCGCCGGAACGAAACAAGCTGGGCCGAAAATTACATTGAGCAGCGACGGAAAGAAAGTCACACCTGGACAGGAGCCGACGCAGTACTCATCCCTGAAGATTCCTGGCATCTCAGCTCCGCTGCAAGCGAATGGGGCTTCGGCGGCGTCAGCAGGTAACGATGCCAACCTTTCTTCGACGTTAGAAAGCGTGGTGCAGAGTGTACCCAACCACTCGGACGCCGATGAAGTCGCACCGGAAAAAGACGGCCCGCGCGCTCAGGCTGCCGGGGGAAATCTCGCTTTCGCTCTTCGTCTTAACAATCCAGCTCCAGACACTACTCAGACAGCGCCCGTTCAGGCAATAGCAACTACTACGACGCTTGCTCAAAACTTCCGTGGTGGATCGCAAGAAGGCTTCGGTCCCGGTCCCGACCAAAAGCCCGC
The DNA here is from genome assembly GCA_963771495.1 of uncultured Acidobacteriaceae bacterium. Taxonomy (GTDB): domain Bacteria; phylum Acidobacteriota; class Terriglobia; order Bryobacterales; family Bryobacteraceae; genus Bog-105. The sequence goes on from CAVYTR010000001.1 coordinate 1,047,182, forward strand.
CTCAGCACACAGTGACTCCAGCGTGTCGGACCTCTCAGCCTTGCCTTTTTCTAGCGCTTACGTCGAAGCTGCAAATGCGCAGGCGACCGGGACCAAGCCGGCGGACAGTCCGGCAGCGTCGAAACCGACTGACATCGATCCGCAGCCCGAGTCAATACCCCAGAACACGGTCAACAACGTTCATCTGCATCTAACGGGCGATAACAATCAGCGAGTCGACGTTCGGCTCGTAGACTACAACGGCGAACTGCGTGTCAGCGTTCGAACAGGCGATACCAATCTTGCGCAATCTTTACAGGAACGGATGCCTGAACTCACATCTCGCCTCGACACACAACATTTCCGCTCTGAAATCTGGACACCTTCCATCGCGGGAGCAACGAAGACGGAGACAAACGGCAGCAGTTTCTCGGGCGCCAATGCCGGAGGATCTGCAAACTATGGCGATAATACCGGCCGCCAGGGCAACAGCCGGGGACAGAATGGCAATTCAAATCAACCAGATTGGCTGGATGAAATCGAGGGCTTCTCGACTTCAGCCGCAGCCTCAAGGAGAACTCAAATATGGCTTCAATAGGAACTACCTACCCGTCCAGCAGTACAGGCTCTGCAACCGGCAGCAGTACATCAAGCTCCACCAGCAGCAGTGGCGATCTCGGAACACAATCGGCTTTTCTCTCGCTGCTTGTAGCGCAGCTTCAGAACCAGGACCCGCTGCAGCCGATGGACGGAACCACCTTCGTTACACAGCTCGCTCAATTCAATGACGTCGAACAAAACCTGGGCATGAAGCAGGATCTTGATGCGGTAAGCGAAAAATATCTCGGGGTCAGTACACCGCCATCGGCCGGCGGCTCGACCACCACAACGAACTCGGCCGGGTCGGCCCAGACCGTCTAATCAGTCAAAAGGAACGGAAACTTATGTCAAGCGCATTTTCCATAGCCCTGTCTTCTCTTCAGGCGCAATCCCAAGCGATCGACACTACTGGCAACAACTTAGCCAACATGAACACTGTCGGCTTTAAGAACAGTACGGTCGACTTCGAAACACTCATCAGTCAGAACATGGGGGCAGGCAGCGCATTTCAGGTCGGCCTGGGCGTGGGAACGCCGATCAACCAGCAATCGTTTTCGCAAGGTCCCATCCAAAGCAGCAACTCGCCTCTGGCCGCCGCCATTCAAGGAAGCGGATTCTTCTTGGTAAACAATTCAGGAGGACAACAGCTTTTTACTCGCGACGGTGACTTCACCATCGACAAGACCGGCACGCTCACCACGCTAACTGGCGAAAAGGTGCAAGGCTGGATGGCATCGGCCCCCGGAGTTATCAACACAAACGGGGCAACTGGCGATATTGTTCTTCCCTCGGGAGAAGTTCTGCCCGCCACTCCCACCACGAAATTCTCGATGAACGGTAATCTCGATTCGGAAACTACGCCGGGTGGTCAAGGTTTCTCACAGCCGATCTCGCTTATCGACTCACTGGGCAATACCCACAACGTGACCGTGACGTTCACCAACGTTTCCGGGACGGCCAATAACGCAACGACTCCGGCGTCAACCTATCCGGCTAACACTTGGACTTATGACATCACGATGCCGAAGTCTGATTTAAGCGGCAGCCCCGCCCTTACCTCTGATCCGTCGCTCCTCTCAGCTCCCGGTGTAATCACCTTCAACTCGGACGGTAGCCTGGATACGGCAGCCTCAGGATTCTCATCTTCGGCTACACTTAAACTCCCGACTGGTTACACTCTCGCCGATAGTGCGAGCTTTGGCGATCCAACAGCTTCGAATACCGTTACCTGGAGCCTTCTCGATTCGAGTGGCAGCCCCACCCTGACCCAATTTGCCCAGGCTTCCGGTATCGGAAGCAAAACCGTCGATGGCAGCCAGGCCGCCCAGCTCTCCGGTTTCAGCATCGAGAACGGCGGTCAGATTGTTGCTACCTTCTCCAATGGTCAGCAGCAGGTAAAAGGCCAGCTTGCACTCGCCGCCATACAGAACCCGGAAACGCTGCAAAACGTCGGCAACAACAACTTCATTGCTTCCGGCCAGACCAGCCAGCCGGCGATCGGTGTACCGCTTAGCGGTGGACGGGGTCAGATCTATGGCGCCCAGCTCGAAGGATCGAACGTAGACATGGCCACTGAGTTCACCAAGCTCATCACCTACCAACGCGCTTACCAGGCCAGTTCCCGGGTCATCACCACCGCCGACCAGATGAGCCAGGATTTGATGAACCTGATTCACTAATTTTTTCATGCAGTTCCCCAAAATACTGATCTAATCTCGGCCGGGGCGCCCGATTGCCCAATCTATTTCCAGAGATTTCCGGGCTGCTGGGCCGACTCTTATCCCGAGGGTGTTAACTTCGCTTACCCATGGGTAGTCTGTTCGAGCAAACCGCGGCTGTTTTCGTCGTCCTCGGTATCCTTATCGCCACCCTCTGGTTTCTGCGGCAAAAGGGACTCGCGACCTTCAAAGTTTCCTTGCCCCGCAGGCTCACAGGCGGCAAATTCATGCAAGTCATCGAACGGGTGCCGCTTACGCCCCAGCATTCGCTTCATCTCGTGAAACTCGGTGACCGGCTTATTCTAATCGGCGTTTCCCCGGGCGGATGCAACGGCATCGAGTCGTTCCCGGTATCCCACTATCCGGTTCTCGCTGAAAGGGAGGACGGTTGAACTCCATCTTTGCGGCTGCAACCCTTCCGAGCGGCACTCTGAACAGCTTCGGCATTACTACCGCTGCGAACGGTCACGGAATGACGCTCAGCACGCCGATGCAGATCGCGCTAGGGCTTACGCTGCTTACGCTTCTCCCTGCCGTGGTCATGTGCATCACGCCTTTCCTTCGCATCGTCGTCGTTCTGCATTTTCTTCGTCAGGCATTAGGGACTCAGACCGCGCCCTCTAATCAGGTTCTCGTTGGCTTGTCCCTGTTTCTTTCGCTGCTAATCGTCCAGCCCGTCTTCTCAGACATCTACAGCCAGGCGTGGCAGCCTCTTGAAAAAGGAGAGATCAGTGCCGAACAAGCTTTGGACCAGGGCTCTGCTCCGCTGCGCAAATTCCTGCTTCGTTTCGCACGCGAACGAGACATCCGTCTTTTCGTCGAAGTCGCCCGCGAGCCGCTTCCCCGTAACTCGTCTGATATCGGTTTGAAAATTCTGATCCCGGCCTATATTCTGTCTGAGCTGAAAGCAGGATTCCAGATCGGAGCGGTTCTTTTTCTGCCCTTTCTGGTTATCGACATCGTGGTTGCCTCGGTGACGCTATCAATCGGCATGATGCAATTGCCGCCGGCTATGGTGTCCGCTCCATTCAAGATTCTTCTCTTCGTGCTCGTCGACGGCTGGAACCTGATTATCGGCTCATTGATGAAGAGCTTCTTCCAATAGAAAACAACCATGACCCCGCAATTCGTTATTCACATCGTCTCGCAAGCACTCATGGCGGCTTTTTGGATTTGCGCGCCACTGCTCGTCATCTCGTTCGCACTCAGTATCGTTATCAATCTCATTCAGATAGCGACGTCGCTTCAGGATCCGGTGTTCAGCACTGTGCCGCGTCTTGCCGCTTGCCTAGCGGGGTTCATTCTCCTCATGCCTTGGATGCTGCACCGGGCTGCTGCATACGCCATCTCGGTTCTGGGCGACCTGGCCCAGTATGCACGCTGAACTGGTCCTTTCCACATCTACGCTCTTTGCGTTTGCACTGGTGCTTTCGCGCATCCTCGGGATCTTCGTGTTCATTCCGATGCCCGTCAGCGACGCCGGCCCAGGCCCCGCGCGTGTTGCTGTCGCCCTCGCGTGCACCATCGCTTTGTATCCTCGCTGGCCTTCTATCCACGACCAGAATGTCGGGATCGGCACTCTTACCCTTTGGCTGATCTCGGAAATCGGGCTCGGAACAGCCATCGGTCTGATGGTTAGTTTCATCTCCGAGTCCATTACTTTCGGAGCACGGCTCCTCGCTTTACAAGCCGGATATGGGTATGCCTCCGTCGTCGATCCGACAACCCAGGCCGACTCCGACGTCCTTCCGGTTGTCGCTCAACTCACCGCGGGACTTCTTTTTTTCACTACCGGACTGCATCGCTACGTTATTACTGCCTTCGCCGCCAGCCTCGAAACCTACCCGCCCGGTTCCTTCACACTCTCCAGGGATCTCGCCACTACGGTTATTCAACTCGGATCGAATATCTTTCTGGTCGGCCTGCGTCTCGCTTCGCCCATTATCGGACTGCTCTTGATGATTGATATCGCCATGGCGCTCCTCGGCCGCGTCAGCTCTCAATTGCAAATCAGCCATCATGCCTTCTCCATCAAAATGCTGATTACGCTCGTCGCCCTCGCGACCGTTCTTGCGGTTGCACCCTCGCTTTATGAATCGTTCTCGACTGAAGCATTCCGGCAGATTCACGCCAACTTCGGCCGCTAGGCATTGTTAGGGACCAATGGCAGCTTCAGACGGCAACAAAACTGAGAAACCTACACCGCAGCGGCTGAAACAGGCACGTCAACAAGGCCAGTTTGTCTCCACGCGTGGCCTCACAGGCGCTCTGCAGTTCGCCACCGCTCTTGTGCTTATCACCAACATGCTCCCCGGGTGGTCGTCCAAGCTGCAGCAGGCAACTATCACGGTCTTCCAAGCTGCGATGAGAGCGGAACTCAGCGAAGCGGACTGGATCAATCTGCTCCGAACGCTCGCCGTAAACACCCTCATCCCTGTAACGATCGGAGGTGGCATTCTGGTCGCCCTCATACTCGGGGTCCACCTCGGGATCACGGGCATGGGCTTCAGCATGGGGCGGCTGACTCCGAAGTTCACCAACCTGAACCCCATGGGGCGCCTCGCCCGGCTTCCGGCGCAGAATCTAAAATCCGTCATCGAGGCGGTGCTGCTGCTCGGCATCATGGCGGTTGCCATCAATTCGCTCTTTGCGCAGCATGCGGCGGCTCTACTCCGTCTCCCGTTTCAGCCACTCCCGCTCGCCATCGGTCAAGTTAGCGGCATGATCTCAGGCCTGCTCTGGAAAGGTGCTGCAATTTTCATCCTTTTCGGCTCAGTGGACTTCTTCCGTGAATATCGCCGCCATTCATCCACTCTCCGCATGAGCAAGCAGGAAATCAAAGAAGAGATGAAGCGCAACGACGGCGACCCGCAAATCAAAGCGCGCATCCGTCGCCTGCGACGCGATCTCCTTCGCCGCCAAATGATGCGGGACGTCCCGAAAGCCACCGCGGTGATTGTTAACCCGACTCACTACGCCGTCGCCATCCGCTATGAGATCGACAGCATGCCGTGCCCGGTTTGTGTCGCCAAAGGAAAGAACTGGCTCGCGCTGCGCATTCGCCAAGTAGCCGTTCAGCATGAAGTCCCGATTATTGAGAATCCGCCCCTAGCGCGTGCACTCTACAGTTCCATTCAGGTGGGAAGTGTCATTCCGCCTGAGTTCTACAAGGCCATAGCCGAGATTCTTGCCTACATCTACCGAATGATGGGCCGCAAATTGCCAGCGTGATCGTTTACCCGCTCAGCTAATCATGTCGACACAGTCACAAGCCATGCCCGCATCACCAGCCGGCGGTTCGAAGAAATTCGTGATGCCGGATATTGGCAAATTCGCGGTACCAGTCGCTGTTCTCGCGATTGTTGTCGCACTCATCACGCCTTTACCTCCGATTATTCTCGACCTCCTTATCGTAGTCGACATCATGATGTCGGTCATCGTCCTCATGGTGGCGATGCACATCTTAAAGCCTGTCGATTTCAGCGTGTTTCCCACAACCCTGCTGCTTCTCACCCTGTTCCGGCTCTCTCTCAATGTCAGTTCGGCACGTCTCATCCTGCTGAACGGAAACAGCGGTACCGCAGCCGCCGGCAATGTGATCGAAGCCTTCGGAAGCTTCGTCGTTGGCGGCAACTACGTAATCGGTGCCGTGATTTTTCTTGTCTTGATCGCGATTCAGTACATCGTGATCAACCACGGCGCCGTCCGTATCTCCGAAGTGTCCGCGAGGTTCACTCTCGACGCTCTGCCCGGAAAGCAGATGTCGATCGATGCCGAGATGAACGCCGGACTTATCGACGAGGCCGAGGCACGCCGCCGCCGCAAACAGGTCTCGGCCGAAGCCGAGTTTTACGGCGCCATGGACGGTGCGTCTCGCTTTACCCAGCGCGACGCTATCGCCAGCATTCTGATTACCGGCATCAATATCATCGCCGGATTTCTCATCGGCGTCCTCCAACACGGGATGGAACTGAAGCATGCTCTTCAGACCTACACAGTCCTGACCATCGGCGATGGCCTGGTGACAGTTGTCCCGGCGCTGATGATCTCGGTATCGGGCGGCCTCATCGTCACCCGAGCCAGCTCAGAAGCACGCGTCGGAGAAGAGTTTGGCAACCAGCTGTTCGGCAAAGTTGAACCGCTATTTCTTTCGAGTGGCGTACTCATCGCGCTTGCTGCTTTCCCGGGACTACCTACCCTTCCGTTTCTCGCTCTTGGCGGAGGACTCGGCGCTTTTGCTTGGAACAAGCGTCAAAAAACCGTCACTGCCGTCAAAGATCAAACAGCTATTGCTCCTCCGCCGGCCAAGGACAATCTCGAATCGCTGCTCAAGGTCGAGCCCATTTCCATCGAAGTCGGGCTCGGTCTGGTCAATCTTGTCGCCGGCGGTGCAAACTCGCCGTTGCTCAAAAAGATTGCCGGTATCCGCCGTCAGTTCGTTACGAATATGGGCTATCTCTTACCTCCCGTTCGGGTCACCGACAATCTTTCGCTGAAGTCCCGCGAGTATCTGATTCTCCTTAAGGGCAGTGAAATTGGCCGGTACGAACTGCTTCCTGGAAGTGAATTGGCGCTGCCTACAGCGAAGGCAGACAAGAACTTCCCTGGACAGCAGACCCGTGAACCCGCTTTCGGCCTGCCCGCTTTATGGGTACCGCTCGATAAGATCGATGCTGCACGGTCCGCCGGTCACACCGTAGTCGACCCCGTCAACATCATCGGCACTCATTTCTCGGAGCTCATTCGCCAATTCTCGAGTGAAATGTTCTCTCGCCAGGACGCGAAACTCTTTTGCGATCGTGTCTCTCAGGACAATCCAAAAGTGATTGAGGATTTGGTGCCTAAACTGCTCTCTCTTGCAACGATCCAGAGAGTTCTTCAAAATCTGTTGCGCGAACGAGTGTCCATCCGCGACGGCGTCTCCATCCTGGAAGCCCTCGGCGAGGGTGCCGCAAGCACCAAGAATCCCGTGCTCCTCACCGAGTACGTCCGCCAGGCGCTCCGAAGAACGGTCGTCAAACCATATCTGAATCAGAAAGGCGAGCTGCCCGCATACTTCATGGAACCAAGCATCGAACAGTCAATCGAATCCGCGGTTCAGCACAGCGAGTCCAACAGCATTCTCGTGTTGTCGCCGCAAATCGCGCGCGAAATAGCAACCCGCATCGAACGCAAGCTCGACCGCCGAGAAGTTCCCGTGGTTGTCGTCACCAGTGTAGGAGCCCGCTATTTCCTCCGTCAGATGGTGGAGGCGTCACTTAGTAATGTCTCATTCGTCTCGCACAACGAAGTCCCATCAGGCGTCAAGATCATCTCACTGGGAGTCATCTAAGCAATGAAGTTGAAATCTTATTTCGCGAAATCGGTTGGAGAAGCCATTGAGCGCGCCCGTGGCGAGCTTGGACCAGAAGCCATGCTTCTGAACTCGCGAAAACTCTCATCCGAACAGCTGCACCTCGGCGCTTACGAGGTCGTATTTGGGGTGGCGAGCGAAGTTCCGCTGCCCCGGAAGCCGCAGACGGCCGTCCCCGCACCAAACGTAGGGGCACCCGCCGACACTCTTGCCAATGAGATGGCCGAAATCCGCCGTCAGCTCGAGACGATGAAGCAATCGCTTGTAGGCGGTCGCCTGAATCGTTGGCAGACGCCCGCCCGACCCGAACTTGAGTTGTTGCGGCAAGAACTGGTGGACGGCGGTTTCTCCTCGAGCCTTTCTACCGAAATGGTAGAAGCGGCGGAGAAGCAGCTAAACACCGAAGCGAATCCCTTTGGACCGCATTCTCATTATCAAAACCTGTCCGCGCCGGGGCCACAAGCCATCGAGCGTGCCCTGATCGCTGGTCTCGAACGGCGGTTTACAGTGCAACCCGAGCTGGGCAAACCGAACGCAAACAGGCGAGTCGTGATGTTGGTGGGGCCTCCGGGCGCAGGAAAGACCACGACGCTCGTCAAGCTGGCTGTTAACTACGGCCTGTCGACTCGCACCCCTTTACGCGTACTCTCGACCGATACCCTCCGAGTGGGGGGCGCCGAACAGCTTGGCAGTTATGCGCGTATCCTCGGCGTCGGCTTCGACGCAGTCCAGTCCATGCTCGGCCTCGACCAGGCGCTCGAAGAATGCCATAACAAACGTCTTGTTCTGATCGACACGCCGGGTTACGGACCAGCCGATATGGAGGAGGCTAGTCAACTCGCTGCCTTCTTGAAATCTCACCCCGAAATTGAAGTTCAGCTTGTACTGCCAGCCTACGTTCGTTCGGCAGCCCTCCAAAAATTTGCGGAACGGTTTGAGATTTTTTCGCCCTCGAAGCTTCTCTTTACACATCTGGACGAAATCGAAACGTACGGAGGAATCTTGGAGCACGCGATGAAAACCGGTCTCCCGATTTCCTACCTGACGAACGGTCAGGGCATACCGCAAGACATTCTCGAAGCCACCAAGCAGTTTCTGACCGGCTGGATCCTCAGCCCTTCCAGCATGGCTACACCTTCTGCCGCCTGATCGGATTCTCCATGTACGCTGAGGCTGCAGTCGCCAAATCGCCGCAACACCGCGAAGAACTCATCCTGGAACATTTGCCCCAGGTCAATTGGATCGCTTCGCGTATTCACGAAAAATTGCCGCCCAGCGTTCAGCTGGATGACCTCATTTCGGCTGGCATCGTGGGACTCCTTGCGGCCGTAGACAACTTCGATCCCAGCCATAACGCATCGTTGAAAACCTACGCCGAATACAAAATACGCGGAGCCATCCTCGATAGCATTCGAGGCCTCGACGGCATACCCTCCCACCGCCGCAAGCATCTGAAGCAGGTCGCTGATGCGATCTCGTCGGCTGAGCAGCGCTTGAAACGCTCCCCTTCGGAGGACGAAATCGCTGCCGAACTCGGTATCAGTCTTTCCGAATATCAGCAATGGATGGTCGACCTGCGCGGTGTCTCCCTCGGGAGCCTGGACGTCATTGAAAATGGCGAAGAGGTCGGACTCATCCGCTTCATCGCCGATGATGAAGAACAATCGCCGGAGCGCCTACTTCAAAACTCCGAACTCGAGCGTGTCATTGCTGATGGCATCGGCAAAATGCCGGAGAATGAACGCATTGTCCTCAGTCTCTATTACAAAGAGGAGATGAACCTCCGCGAGATCGCCTCCATCATGGGTCTTCACATCACTCGTATCTCACAGCTTCGCGCCCAAGGAATTTTGCGGCTTCGCGGTTTTGTCGACCACAAGTGGCCAAGCTCAAAAGGCATCTATTAGCCCCGGCTTCTCGGGTCAACGCATGACAGCCATCAACCTTCTAAATACCAGCACGCTTGTCCTCACCGGTTGCGTTTGTTCCGGCCTCGCGATACTTCTCGCGTCCGTCTGCCTTCACCTTTTTCTCACTTTCCGTAAGCGCATCGCAGCTCTTTCGCTGCAGGTCAGCAGCACGGAATCTCTGGAATCGAAGCTTGCCGAAGCAGGAAAGGTGATTGATGCACTCACTTCGCGGATGGAAGAAATCGAACGCCGGCGGACCGTCACGATCGACGGCAATCCGGAACCCGAGTCGGTTAATCTGAATCGTCGCGGCCAGGTCCTTCGCTTGCATCGCAAAGGAGACTCACCGGGCCAAATTGCTTCGGCTCTCGGGCTGTCGCAGGGCGAGGTGCGGCTCACCCTTAAACTGCACGACATGGTTCTCGAAAAATCTTCGCGAGAAATTCCTGAGCGTTCTCTCTAATGTTCCCAAAAAACTTCGATATGGGTTCTGAGCGGAAAACATCAGGAGAACAGCAATGAGCATGCGTATTGGAAATCAAGCGGACGGAGCTGGCATCACCAGCACCCGGTCTTCCGCCGCTCAGACCATCGGTCACGACACGCGTCCGGCCGCAAGTACTTCGGCAGATAACGACGGAGACCAGGTAAGCCTGTCAAGTGCTAGCAGTCTGGTTGCTCTCGCAAAGAACTCGAATCCCCCAGATAAGCAGGCCAAAGTTGCTGCCTTGACGGCTCAGGTCCGCAGCGGCAGCTATTCCGTTGACAACGCGCAGACCAGTCGAGCCCTCATTCGGGCCATCTCGCAAACTGATTGAGGCATTGCTAGTATGACTTCGGCGCCGGATGACCGGTCATTGCAATCGGCTGAAGCCATCCTGGCCGGATTGTCGGACCGTCTGATCTCAGGCGGCGCAGTTGCCGATTTTCCGTCGCTTCTCGCCGAAGTGCGGAGCCACATGCAGGCTGCCCAGGACGAGATCGCTAGCTCAAACGGCTCCGATGAAAGCAAAACGCTAGTCCGTTCTATCCGCGCGAAAGTCCTCAGGGTTCAGACCTTGTTCGATTCTGCGGCTTTATTCCACTGCGGCTCGCTTTACGCCCGGCCGTCCTCTACTGGCTCTTATACCGCCGATGGAAGTGTCGATCTCGCCACTCCCAGCCGGCGTTTCGATTTTGAGGTTTAGGAGGTGTTATGTCCTCCCTTTTTGCTTCGCTTCAAACATCCGCCGATGCCATGGACGTCTTTCAGAACGCTATGGCGGTGGTCCAGAATAATGTCACAAACGCCTCGACACCCGGTTACGTCACCCAGACTCTCAATCTGACGGCAAGCGCATTTCAGCCCGAAAAGGGATTGACGGGGGGCGTCGAATCAAGCGGAGTTCAAAGCTCGCGGAACACCTTCGCTGAACAGTCGGTTTGGAACCAAAACCAGTCGCTGGGTGCGGCAACAGCCCAGTCTGCCAGTCTTTCTTCACTGCAATCCTATTTCGACGTGAGCGGTAAATCCGGTATTCCAGCGGGTCTGAGTAGCCTGTACTCTGCTTTCTCGGCCTGGAGCGCGAACCCAAGTGACACGACCGCACAGACGCAAGTGCTTACCGCTGCCCAGCAGGTGATCCAGGCCTTCAATCAGACGGCGACTCAAGTCGCTCAGCTGGAAACGCAAACGAACAACCAGCTGAGCAGCGCAGCCTCTCAGATCAACAATCTGACGTCGCAAATCGTTGCCATCAACGTCCAGATTCGGAACGGGGGCGCCAGTGACGCTGGACTTCAGGCCGAACTGTACAACGATCTCGAACAGCTTTCGAACTACAGCACCATCAGTGTGCAGACGGAAGCAGATGGCACCGCCAGCGTTTTGATGAACGGCCAGATTCCGCTTGTCATGGGTGCCTCTCAAACCCAGCTCTCGGTCACTTATCCCAGCTCTTCCGGAGCTACCTACCCGGGCGGGTTTGCTGACGCAAAAATCGTGACCTCTTCGGGGCAGGATGTCACCTCCCAGGTCGGAGGAGGGCAACTCGGCGGACTCCTTCAATTCCGTAACCAGACTCTTCCCAGCATCATCGGGAACCAACAAACACAGGGAAGTTTAAACCAACTGGCGCAGGCCTTGGCGGACCGCGTGAATACAGTACTCACGTCTGGCCAGGTGAGCGCCGGACCTCCAGCCGTTCCAGGTGTTCCGCTGTTCTCCTACACGGCAGGTTCACCAACAGACGTCGCCTCCAGCCTGTCGCTGAACCCGAGTATTACGACCGCCAATCTGGCCGCTATCCAGCCCGGGCCGCCTACCGTTGCCAACGGCATACCGAGCCAGCTTTCGCAACTTGCAAATCCAACTAATGCTGCAGACATGTTGAACGGACTCAGCTACACAGACTTCTACGGCAACGTCGCATCCAATGTGGGTTCTCAGGCGTCCAATGCATCCACCGCTCAGGCGAGCGATACCGACCTCCTGAATCAGGCGCAAAGCATGCGTGCGCAGCTTTCCGGCGTTTCTCTGAACGATCAGGCAGCCAAATTGCTCGAATTCCAGCAAGCCTATCAGGCATCTGCCCAGGTCATTACCACCATCAACAACATGACCCAGACCCTGATGAATATGATGGGCATCCAGTAGCAGCGAAAGATATCGATTCATGCTCAACGGACTCTACGCTCAAAATCCGGCTTTTCTCACCGACATCGATCGAATTCAGAATAGAATAACGACCGAAGATCGGCAGATTACCTCTGGTACCCGAGTAAGTCAAGCCTCCGACGATCCGTCCGCGGTCGTCCAGATTCTGTCTTATCAAAACCAGATAGATCAGGTCACCCAAGTTCAGAAAAACCTCGGAGTCGCGTCGACAGTTGCCCAGAGCGCTGATACCGCGCTTCAGAGCGCCTCTACCCTCTTGGATCAGGCACTCTCTCTCGCAACCCAAGGCGCTAGCTCTTCCGTCACAGCGGCCCAAAAAACGGAGCTTGGCCAGCAGGTTCAAGGTATTGCTGAATCGCTGGTAAATCTTGCCAACACGAGCGTTGGTGGCCGATACATCTTCGGTGGCGACGACACGCGTACTCAGCCGTACACGTTCAGCTGGAGCACTGCCCCGGTAGCCTCCACTCCTCCAGCTACCGGACCGTACGCCACGCCCGGGGGGATAATTCAGAAAGCCGGCACGTTCTCAAACAGTAACGTTGTCAGCAACGCGAGCGGAGGGACGACTGTCCTCGGCATGACAGCACAACAGATATTCGATGCGCGAAACCCCGACGGTACTGTCGCCAGCGGAAATGTTTTCCAGGCCGTTTACGAGATCGGTCAGGCTCTCCAGAATAACCCGACTACGTTTTCAACCGACATTGCCACCGGTATCAATGATCTGAAGAGTGCTGTCAATCAGATCGGGCTCGCTACCACCAGCAACGGCAACGATGAAACCTGGCTCCAGAATTCAACATCCGACGCAGCCACACAACTCACCAATCTGCAGCAGGCTTTCAGCGCAGTGGACGATACCGACATAACCTCCGCCATCGTTCAACTGACAACGGATCAAACAGCGTTACAAGCCTCACTCTCCGCGCATGCCAGCCTGCCTTCAAAATCGCTCTTCGATTATCTGGGCTGAATCTTTTCGAACTGGGTAAACTTTCTACGAAAATCTCCTGAAATCCTGCGATAACGTCTCAGGAAGAGATTCGCGGCACATGACCCTGGCCTTACACGCAGAAAACATCCTTAAAGCCTGGCAGTCACTCGATTTCAACTGCCTTGCAGCGGAAATCGAATCGGCCGAAAGAACCATCGGAACCGAAGGGCCATCCTCCGCTTTCTCATCTGAAGACTCGGAACTTTTTGCCGCTGTTGTTGGGCGCCTCCGGTCCCTCGTACGGCTCGAAGCCGCTCCCGCCGCACACCGCCTGGAAACAAGCTTCCGACTCCTTCGTCATCTGCGCGATCGCCCAAATGCGGAACCGGAAGTCTCATCGATGCTCCTCGCCGCCTGATTGCTTCCTTCTGCTGCCGCTTCGTTCATAACTACCGAGCAAGAAAATCCCGATTTTTCCGGGTCTCGGCCTACTACTTGCATAGAGGTTCAGTAGCCGCTCGCTTCGGCAGGTGTTAACCGACTGGTCGCGCGGCGCCGTTACGGGCAGCGTTTACCGGTGCTTTCGTTGAAGCTTCGGCGCACTTCAGCCGAAGAGACCTGTGTATGATTCATCTGACCCGTTTGAACCGCGGCCGTTTGGTCGTCAATTCCGATCTGATTGAACATATCGAATCGACACCCGACACAGTTGTCGCCCTTACTACGGGTGAAAAGATTCTAGTCCTCGAAGCCCCCGACGAGATCATTGAGCGAGTCAAATCATTTCGCCGATCCATCCTCTCGCCACTTTGTGCTTGCTCCTATTCCTCTGGTCTTGCAACGCCCGCAAGTTCGGCGGCTCAGCCTGAAACCGCGAGAGAGGTGTAGCCATGGCGCAATCCACGAGCTCGCGCTTCTCGCGCAGGAAACTTGATCTTTCTACATTTCTGGGGTTCGCCGTCGCGCTCGGCGCAATCGTGGGCGGCCTGCTGCTCGAAGGCGGCAAAATCACTGACGTGGGGCAGTTAACCGCGGCCATGATCGTACTCGGCGGGACCATCGGAGCGGTTATGGTCACCACGCCGACGGGCACGCTGAAATCTGCTGTCAAAAAATTGCCAACCGTGTTTTGGGACGAAGGGACCAACGTCGAAACCCATCTCGAAGACATTCTCGCCCTTTCCGGTCAGGCCCGCAAGCACGGATTAATTGCAATTGATAGCGACGTACAAACGTTGCCGAATCCGTTCCTCAAGAAAGCTCTCAGCATGGCTGTCGACGGGACTGATCTCAAAGTCATCCGCGAAATCATGGAGCTCGAGATCTGCACCGATGAAAAGCGAGGCGAATCGGAAGCTAAAGTGTTCGAAGCAGCTGGGGGGTACGCTCCCACGATCGGAATCATTGGGGCGGTCCTCGGGCTGATTCAAGTTATGAAGCACCTCGAAGATATCGAAGCGGTCGGACATGGAATCGCGGTTGCTTTCGTTGCCACAGTTTACGGCGTAGCCGTGGCCAATCTCGTGTTTCTGCCGATCGCTAATAAATTGAAGAGCCGCCTCCAGCAATCTCTCGACGAAAAGGAGTTCCTTCTCGAAGGAGCCATCACGGTTATCGAGGGTCTGCACCCGAATCTGATTCGGAACAAGCTACTCGCCTTCGCAAGCGAGACCGGCCAGCCCGCGACTGTGACCAAGGGGAGACGCGCGAGCGGACGGGCTGTCTCGGCTGCCCAAAGCATTGCCTGATGAGACGAAAAAGAAAGCCGCCGGCTCCCGAAAATCACGAACGCTGGCTTGTATCCTACGCGGACTTCATTACGCTTCTTTTTGCCTTCTTTGTGGTCATGTTTGCTTCTTCGCAAACCGACAAATCGCATGCAAAAGCGATCTCTGATTCAATCGAACGTGCCCTGAAGAACAACAGCATTCCACCAAAGCTCCTAATGATGCTTGGCGGCAAGTTGGATAAGACCGGCCGGGGGGCACGGAAGACGCCTTCTGCCGAAGCCGAAGCCGCGAAGGAGGCTCCCGTCCCGCCTCCGACCGACAAAGTGGACCTCCTTGAGTCGCTAAAGGTTCTGCAATCAGAGCTGGCAGGTGACATCGATAAAGGTTCCGTACATGTTTCGCTCGAATCTCGAGGCCTTGTCATCGGATTGCAGGCAGCAGCGTTTTTCCCTTCAGGCGGCGACTCCATAGATCCATCCTCGTTAGAAACCATCGGCAAGGTTGCTTCCGTTTTGAATCATGTCCCCAACCCTTTGCGCCTCGAAGGGAACACCGATTCCGTACCAATCAGTACGCCGCGCTTTCATAACAACTGGGAGCTCTCTTCCGCTCGTGCGATCGCGATGCTCCGTCTGCTCAGCGAAACCTTCAACGTAGATTCTCACCGCATGGCCGTGGTTGGTTATGCCGATACCTCGGCCGTCGATTCTAACGACACTGAAGAAGGGCGGGGAAGAAACCGCCGCGTCGATATCGTCATCGTCAGCGACTACGGCATGCGCAGCGAACCGAAACATAAGCCAATCGAACAGAGCGCTTTCTCTGAGAATCTCCATTCCTCTCAACAGAAACCTTAGAATTATCCCCCTCCGGATCGAAATGACAGTGTGACCCGATGGAGGGTGCGCTAGGCGAAAGCCGAGAAATACAGAAACAGGATTATCACGATGATTTCACTTCGAACAAACGTTGACTCGATGATTGCCCAGAACAACCTCAGTACCAATGAGACGTTCCAGAGCAATACCATTCAACAGCTCACTTCGGGTTACCGAATCAACAAAAGCGGAGACGACGCCGCCGGCCTCGCCATCGCAAACTCTTACCGCGACAACGTCGCCGAACTCACTCAGGGTGTTAGCAACGCGAACAACGGTGTCAGCCAGCTGCAGATTATTGATGGTGGTCTCAGCAACATTTCCACTATCCTCGACCGCATGAAGACTTTGGCCACTCAGTCGGCTTCCCAAACGTTTACCGGTAACCGTGCCGTACTGAATCAGGAATATAGCGGGCTGATCAACGAAATCAACCGTCAAGCGGCCAATATCAACCTGAACCAGGGTGGTACATTCAATAATTCGCTCAGCGTTTACATCGGCGGAGCCAATAATTCAGCCAATGCCAACGTGCTCATCGACCTAAGCGGCAAATCAAATGCGGTCGATGCGACCAGCCTTGGCTTATCGAATACCAGCATCGATGGCGGCGGAGCGAACTTCAGCGGCAATGCCCTGAACTTGACCGCTGCTGATGCAGCTGGTCAGAAATTCGTAAAAGGAACGGGCAACCAGACATTTAACTTTTACGTTGCAGGCCAGAGTCAGGCTTCGCCGGTCGCCGTCACTCTTACCGGTACGTCGACAGGCTACACGCTCAGCCAGGCTCTCAGCAGCATCAATGCTCAGCTCGCAGCGAACACCAAGACCGCGGGCATCACCGCAGGCGTAGATGCCAATGGGCAGCTTCAATTCACTGGATCGACCGCCTTCACCGTTAAGGATGCTGGTGCGTCGGCCGGTACACTGACGAACACCCTTACGGATTACAGCGCGTTCAAAGCCGCCTCGGGATACGTTTCAGGCAGCGAAGGGCTCGGAGCAAATGGCTCTAACTACTCCTACGATGCCGGCACCTACGGGACTGGCTTGAGCGGCTCTGATACGGATACTCTCAACTTCACCACCGGCTCCGGCTCTTCCGTAAGCGTGCAGCTCACAGCTTCAACCGGCGATACACTGGCTCACGCGATCGCGGCCATCAATACCGCAACCTCCAGTTACGGCATTTACGCGATGGCTGACGCCAGAGGCACTGGCATCGAATTCCAGAGCAGCACCGGCTTCTCCGTTAACGACACGCAAACCACCGCCCAGAACGGCGTCTTCAACACCGACAATACCGCTACCGCCGGCGTAAACTACAGCTCTAATGTTCCTCCGTCAGCCAGCAATGGTACGTCCGCCATCGCCGCCGTCAATGCCGCCATCCAGAATCTCGGCCTGGTACAAGGTAGTGTCGGCGCCGGTGAAAACAAGCTGCAGTACGCAATCAACCTGGCTCAGTCCCAGATAACAAACTTCTCGTCCGCAGAAAGCCAGATCCGCGATGCTAACGTCGCCGCTGAAGCCGCAAACCTGACCAAGGCCCAAGTGCTCCAGCAGACATCAATCGCCGCCATGGCCCAGGCAAACTCGGAACCGCAGTCCGTTCTTAAGCTTCTTCAATAAGAAGCCAGCTTTTAGTAAAGGGCCAACCTCTCCAGTGAGATTGGCCCTATCTTTGCAGCACGGGTGAGAGATGGCATCTACAACAAGCTCTGTTTCAACTTCGACATTCAACGGCAGCAGCCAGTATGCGTCCGATCTGCAGCAGGCCATCTCGCGTGCGGTCAGCCTCGCCTCTCTCCCGGTCCAGCAGCTGCAGAATAATCAGAACGATCTCAATAACCAGCAAACTGCCCTTGGCAGCCTCTCCACCCAGTTCCAGTCTCTCCAGTCCGCTCTAGATGCCATCAACTCAGCGGTCGGCACCGGGTCTTATTCCGCGAGCGTTGATAATTCTTCACTCGCAACTCCAACCATCAGTGCCGGCGCATCCGTCGGCAGCTACTCTCTGAACGTTACGAACGTCGGCTCGCGAACAAGCACCATGAGCAAAGCCGGGCTCGCAACCGTTTCCGATCCGAAGTCGGGCGATATTGATTCAAGTACTTCCTACACTTTGACAGCGGACGGAAAAACGTACTCCGTCACGAACAGCAGCGGCACACTCGACGGTCTTGTTCAAGCCATCAACGCAAGCGGCGCGAACGTTCAGGCCACAATTGTGAATGTCGGAAGTCCTTCGTCTCCGGATTACCGTCTCTCTGTTCAGGGCCAAGCGTACTCCCCAAATCAGATCCAGCTGAATGACGGGACGAAAGATCTGCTCGACAACCTGGGCACAGGAACCTATGTCCAGTATCAGGTCAATGGGGAACCGTCTACTCCTATCCAATCCGACTCGCGCACAGTAACCATCTCGCCCGGAGTGAGCCTCAACATTCTCGGGACTGGTACTGGTAACGTCACCGTGTCCCAGAGCGCTTACGGACTCTCTAATGCCTTAAGCTCCTTTGCGACCGCTTACAACTCTGTCGTCGACGAGCTAGCCAAATCGCGCGGGCAGAACGCGGGGGCTCTTGCAGGACAGAGCATCATTTACTCGCTGCAAAGCACGCTCCAGAATTTAACCAATTACGCCGGATCATCCGGATCGATCAGTGCTTTATCCGATCTGGGACTGACTTTCGACCAGAACGGGCACCTCCAGTTTGATTCCTCGGTCCTCTCGACCACCTCATCCGCTTCTCTTTCAAATGTTCTGAACTTCCTCGGAACCGAAACGGGCGGCGGATTTCTTCAAGCTGCAAATGGTCTTTTGCAGGGCGTTGATGACTCAACCTCCGGCATCATCGCGGTTATGAACCAGTCCATCTCTAATGAGCTGAGCGACCTGAATACAAAGATCACCGATGATAACGACCGTATTAATCAGCTACAGACCACTCTCAACGCGCAAATGTCACAGGCCGACTCCACCATCTCCAGCCTCGAATCTCAAGTCAATTATTTCACCAGCCTCTTTACCCAGGAGCGCGCGAATGCTCTCGCCGGACAATAGAAACCTGGCCGCCAACATCCAATCGATATTAAGGAGCAGCGATTTCGCTACCACAGATCAATTAGTGTTCCAATTCGCACGGGCAGTAAAAGCGCAGTTAGATGCAACTCAGAGCTCGGCTGACCGCCAAGCCGTCCTTAACGAGTCTCTCGATTACTTAACCGGTTGGGCTCACCTTTCGCGTGTCCTCCGGTCCCATATCGCTTCCCGCCTGCAAGCCGTCACAGCAGAAGCCATGTACAGCAACTCTGCCCGGGGCTATCCCATCATCCAGTTCGACGCCTGAGCTGTCAATTCCCCGACACTTGCGCCCACTCGGGCGACACTAAAGCCGCTCTCGTTTGAAAAAAGCCTCTACTTCCGAGAACTTCGACGTTGGCGACTCACTTGCTATTTCGTGGGTGTGCTGAACGGAGTTGGAGGAGACCTCGAGAAATATTTGACGCTCGTCAGCGAGCGTCAGAAGCTTGTTGCATCCAATATCGCCAACGCAGATACGCCCGGCTATAAAACGCAGGACATCGATTTTCAAAGCGAACTGAGCAACGCCATGGCCGGCGGCCAGCCAACCGTCACCGAAGTTGCGGGCCTTCGAGTTAGAAACGACGGCAACAACGTCAACATCGACCGCGAATCGCGACTCCTGGCCGAGAACGCGCTCCGGTTCAATATCGCTTCGAATCTCCTGCGCGGGCAGCTGAAAACGATTCGCACGGCCATCGACGGAGGCTCCTCCGCCGCATGAGCCTTTTCTCCAGCATTTCCGTAAGCGCTTCCGGCATGTCGGCCCAGCGTGAGCGCGCCGAAGTACTCGTCGAAAACATCGCGAACGCTGACACAACCCGCACTGCGGAAGGCGGTCCCTATCGCCGGCGCGATGTGGTTTTTCAAACGCAGGGAGCTGAGTCTCCGTTCTCATCTGTCTTTCAGAACCAGCTCGCAACTGCATCGAACAATGGCGTTGCCATTAGCGATATCGTCGTCGATAACAGCGAACCCGATCGTCGCTACATGCCTGGTCACCCTGATGCGGATAAGGACGGGTATGTCGCCTTTCCTCGCATCAACCCCGCGGAAGACATGGTCGACCTCATGGGTGCGTCCAGGGCCTATCAGGCAAATGTCTCCGCCATCTCCGCCGTTAAGGACATGATTCAGAGATCCATCGATCTCTTCCGGTAAGCACATGTCACTTCCGATCTCATCCATTGGCTCGCTGCCTTCAGTTCAACAGGTACAACCGCTCACGCTCGATCGCACCGCATCGAGCGGAGCGGAATTCGGGAATATCCTGAACTCTGCCGTCCAACAGGTCGAAACCGCCAATTCGAACGCCAACTCCGCCGTCCAGAATTTTCTAACCGGTGGAGACGGCGAGCTCCACTCTACAGTCCTCGCTACTCAAAAAGCCGATCTGGAATTCGACATGTTTATGCAAGTCCGCAACAAAGTAGTCTCCGCCTACCAGGAAATCATGAAAATGCAGGTCTGACCCGGGTAAGTCGATTCCATGGGCCAACTCAAAAAGCTCTACGCCGCCCTTTCGATGCAACAGCGCATCGCGATTGTGGCTGCCGTCATCGTGGTTGGCGCTGCCATCTACGGCGTCCTGACTGTTTCGCACAATCGCAGCTTTCGACCTCTATTTACCGGGATGTCCCCCGAAGACGCGGCCGCGATCGTCGCCAAGCTGAAGGAGTCTGGCGTTGAACACCGCATTGGCGACAACGGCTCTACAGTTTTGGTTCCCGACTCCAAAGTGGACGAACTCCGCCTGGAAATGGCCGGTGCCGGTCTCCCCAAAACAGGCCGTGTCGGATTCGAGCTTTTCGATCGCACGAATCTGGGCATCACCGATTTCACCGAACATGTAAACTACCGCCGCGCCCTCGAAGGTGAACTCGAGCGTTCCATCAAAGCGCTATCCGAAGTCGATCAGGCCCGCGTTCATCTGACTTTCTCAAAAGACTCTGTGTACCTCGATCTACGCGAGCCTGCCAAGGCCAGTGTTCTGATCTCTACCAAGCCCGGAGCTCACCTTAGCCCTCAGAACGTGCTTGCCGTCACGAATCTTGTCGCAAGTGCCGTCGAAGGACTTACTCCCGAGTCTGTCTCCCTCCTCGATATGCAAGGGAATCTGTTGAACCGCCCCTTGAAGCATCTCAATGACGACTCCGCTCCCTCCGAAGAGGCTCTCAACTACAAGCACCAGATTGAAAAAGACCTCGTCACGAAAATCGAATCGACGCTCGACCCGCTCCTTGGGGAAGGGAAGTTCCGCGTTGCCGTCTCAGCCGATTGCGACTTCTCCACCAGCGAACAAAGTGAAGAAATCCTGGACCCGACGCACTCTGTCATGCTCACATCGCAGAAGATGGAAGACGTAGCCGGAACAGCGCAGCCGGCGGGAGTTCCCGGAACCTCTTCCAATCTCCCGCGCGCAGTGCCCAGGGCCGTCGGCTCGTCCATGAATTCTTCGCGCCGCACGGAAAACGTCGCCTACGAGACGTCTAAAACCGTCCGGCACGTCAAGATGCCCCAAGGCGCTATCAAGCGCCTCTCTGCGTCACTGCTGCTCGATCAGGATGTGCGCTGGGAAGGTAAAGGAAAGAACAGACAGCGCGTCATCGTTCCGCCGTCCCCTGAAAAACTCAAAATCATCAACGACCTCGTATCCGGCGTCATAGGTCTCACTCCGGAGCGTGGTGATCGCCTGGTCGTCGAGAGCTTACCTTTCGAACAGACCGTCGCCGCGGAAGCAGTCTCCGACGTCGCTGGCCCGGCCGCTCCTGCTCTTCCCAAAGATCAGCTTGGGACGTTGATGAAGGATCGCCGCGTGCTCATCGGAGCTGGTGCCGTTTTGGTGTTCGTACTTCTTGGTGGGTTCTTCGTACTACGTCGCAAACCGAAAGCAATAAGGGTCGAGACGGCGGCCGCACTCCCCCAGGCCGCAAATGGCGGAGCACTGGGTTCCGCTCAAACCTCCGACTCGGCAGTACCTGAACTGGAAACCGCCGGCGCCAGTTTGCAATTGCCTCCCATGACCACGAAGATTGAGTCTCTTCGTTTGCAGGCAAAAGAGAACGTGAAGAAGGATTCCGAAATGGCTGCAGACGTTTTGCGCGGTTGGTTGGCGTCCAGTGACTAGAAACATCTTTCAAAAACGGGGCACTCGTGCCCTGTAAGGTTGCCAGCACAAGTGATCACGTTGATGCGGTTCAATGGAAATCACTGTCGTCCGGTGCGTCCGCGCCGTCATCACGGGTGCAACCGGCCCAGCAGGCATTTTCCAAAACTTCTCCCGGCGACGACCCGGTTCTGCTCCGCGATCGTATTGCGGAACTCGACCGGATCCGTCAAACCGAACTGGCCCAGGCCAAACAGCAAGGGTTCCATGAAGGCATTCAGCAAGGTCGCAATCAGGCAGTAGACGAGGTGAAAGCCGCGGGAGAAAAGGTCGCTCAGACTCTCGCCGAATTGGCATCCGTGAAGCGCAAGCTTCGGAACGAAGCCGAACTTGAACTGCTTAAGCTCTCGCTCTCCATTGCCCGCCGGATCCTCCACCGTGAGCTTTCAACGGATCCTGAAGCTCTTCACGGTCTCGTACACACCGCGCTGCAGAAACTTCAAAATCGTGAGATCTCGCGGGTTCGCGTCTATCCGGGTGGCGCAGAATCTGTTAAGGTCAGCCTCGAACGCATCGGTGCTGCTCCTGCCATTCAAGTCCTCCCGGATCCTAGCCTGAAAAACGGCGACCTGATCTTCGAAACCTCTTTCGGCGAACTGGATGCTTCCGTCGATTCGCAGCTCCAGGAAATCCAGCGCGGCTTTGCCGACCGTCTCTCGCTCAAATGACAACCTGTCAACCCCTCAATTTCGGCAGCTACATGGCCGATCTCAACAGCCTGAACTTGCTCCGCTGGCGTGGCACTATCACGGACGTAACCGGCTTCGTGGTCGAGTCGCTTGGCCCTGCATCCAAAATCGGAGGCTTCTGCGAAATCCATTGCTCAGGAGGCAGAATCATCCGCACCCAGGTGATTGGCTTTCGCAATGGCCGCATACTCTCCATGCCGCTTGAGGAGATCGATGGTCTGGAGCCTGGTGACCCGATTTATGCTCGATCCGAAGATGCGCAAGTCGCTGTGGGTCCTGAACTGCTCGGACGCGTTCTAGATGGCTTCGGCCAGCCTATAGACGGTGGTCCTCCAATCCGTCCGGCTACGCGCTACGATCTCTACACTTCGCCTCCCGGCCCACTTCAGCGTGAGCACATCAAAACCCAGCTTGTCACCGGCATACGAGTCATCGACAGCCTGCTTCCTTGCGGAGAAGGCCAGCGCATCGGTCTGTTTGGCGGCAGCGGAGTCGGCAAAAGCACTCTCCTCGGCGCTATGTGCCGTCAGAATTCGGCAGATGTTTCAGTCATCACGTTGATCGGTGAACGCAACCGCGAAGTTCGAGCATTCCTGGAACATGAACTCGGGCCCGAGGGTATGAAACGTTCTGTCGTCATCTGCGCCACTTCTGATCGCCCCGCACCCCTCCGGCTCCGGGCCAGTTTTGTCGCCCTCGCGGTATCCGAATACTTCCGCGATCAGGGTGCGAACGTTCTGCTCGTCATGGACTCCGTCACTCGCCTGGCCATGGCACAGCGGGAGATCGGCCTTGCCGCCGGGGAGCCCCCAAGCCAGAAAGGTTATACACCCTCTGTCTTCAGCATCCTTCCGAAGATTTTCGAACGCGCGGGCTCGTTTCATCGCGGCAGCATCACTGGGTTCTTCACCGTTCTCGTCGAGGGCGACGATTTCAACGAGCCAATTGCTGACGCTGTCCGCGGTATCCTCGACGGACATATCATTCTTTCGCGCCAGCTCGCCGCAACTGGTCACTATCCCGCCATTGACGTGCTCCCGTCCATTTCCCGCGTTGCTGGAAGTATTGCCACGCCCGACCACATGCGCGCGGCTCGAAAAGTTCGCGAGGCGCTGGCCTGCTATCATGCCTCGGAAGATCTGATCAACCTCGGAGCTTACGTCGCCGGTTCCAATTCCAAACTTGACACCAGCATTCGCGCTCGCGAGAACATCCTGAAGTTCCTTCGCCAAAATACCGAAGAGAAGTCGAGCCTGCCGGAAACGTTAGCTACCCTCACCCAGCTCGCTTCGGCTGTGTAGATCCAGTGTTCGTATGAAAAAGTTCGAATTCCGCCTCGATCCTGCTCTCCGTCTACGGCTCACCCAATTGAAAAGGGAGAAAGAAAAGCTGCAAACCCTCCTCGCCGAGGAGAGTCGCATCAAGAACTCTCTTCTTGAACTCGAATCAGAACGGCGTAAAGCAGCCTCCGCCCTCCATTCATCACCTGAAATCGATGCGCTCGATCTGCGCACACTCTCCGCGTTTAATATCGGTGCTGAAGCCCGGAAAATTAGCCTTCAGGCAAACCTGGCCCGGCAGGCCGAGTTAATCAAGGAAGCGAGGCACCGCGTCCTGATCGCTGAACGAAATGCCACGCTTTTAGAAAAGCTTAAAGAGAAAGGGCGCGCAGAATGGCAGGCAGAGTTTGATCGCGAACTCGAAAGAAATGCCCAGGAAGCCTGGACAGCGGTGCATTGCCGCGCTTGAATTTCCGGGCTGAAGATGTCGGGGAGGCTCCGTTTTCAATCTCGGCTGTTCAGTCTGGCCGAGAAGGGAAGAGCCAGGCTCGGGGCCTACTCTCCGATACCACTTCCGATTAGGAAGGTGGTCGATTTGACTATCCGAATACGGACTCGGGCTAGCGTTTACTGGTGCGGTCCAGGTCTACATTAGCTGGAAACGGCATGCGTAAGCTTTATTGGGTCGCGCCGCAACCGTGGCCCCCACGTATTCGATTGTATCGCTTTATCTAGTGAGCCTTGCGCCTCAACAGCGCAAACCCAACCAGGCCGACTCCAACCAGCGAGAAAGCTGCAGGCTCGGGCGTCAGGTTCGTAACCGTCAACGAGGGCACTCCTCCGCTTCCATTGTGGTTCAGCTGACTTCCAATGAAAGTGTAAGTTAGTCCCGGCGTGATCGAATTGAGAGAATATTCGAAAACCGTGAAATCAGAGAAAAATGGACCCGCGCCATTTCCGTATTCAAATTGAGTTTGCTCGGCGCCCAGGGTGATAGTCGCACGCGCATAAAAAGAACTGGAAGTCGCTTGGCCCGGAGCGGCTAAGGAAGAGGGATCCGCTGGATGCCCACCGACGGTCACAGTGTTGAAATTTCCATAGCTCCCGTTACCGGTACTGAGGGATAGAGTCGGACTCGTAGAATCTTGGATGACAGTGAATCCGTCCCCAATGCCGTTCAGGTATACCAGACGATAGATTGCATCGGCGCGGCACGAAGCGGTAAGAGCCAGCATGAGCAGGAGGCTTTTCATCGCCCCCATTATGTCAGCCCAGTCTGCATTCTGGTATGCACCAAATCGAACTGGACAGCCGTTCATTGCCGCCCTCGATTACTCCAGGCTTCAATCAGCCTCTCTAAGCCCGTCCGGCAGCATAGGCCTAAGGGTTTTTCCGATTCCACTCTCAGAACTAGCCCGAGAGTCAAACGTCAAACATTTGGCACTAAAGCTTCAAAGAATGACAGTGAACATTCCTGCGGTTTCTCTTGCCGCGGCTAAGCCGAGATTGCTTTGGATCGGCCAAGTCCCGCAAGCTTCCGGACTTGATTTGCGCCGCCTGCTTCGGAATGTCGAAATAGTCTTCGAGCCCCGTATTGGTCGGGGACTTCAGCGTCTGCGGGTCGAAACGTTTGCTGCCGCGATTGTCGGAGTCGTCACTTCCCTCAGCATCCATATCGGGGATGCCGAAACGAAAGTAGAGGAAATTCTAAACATCGCAGATAAATTGCCGATCCTTATCTGGAGCCCGGAAGCTAGTGTCGATGAAGCTATTGCATATACCCGGCGCGGAGCCGCTCATGTGTTCGTCGGAAATTTCGACAGCCATCGCCTGCAGGGTGCAGTGAATGCCGCCCTCCAATCGCGCCTGCCGGAAACAATCGACGACTTCGAAACCGCACCCTGGCGTGGCTCTTTGATCGGAAATAGTCCCGCCATCCTGGAGCTTTGTGAGCTGATTCAGCTCATCGCCTCCCGGCGCGTCACGGTCATGATCAGCGGAGAAACGGGTACCGGAAAGGAGGTCGTCGCTCGCGCTATTCACTCCGCCAGCAAGCGTTCCGCGTTGCCGATAATTGCCGTGAACTGCACCGCTCTTCCCTCGAACTTGGTTGAAAGCGAGCTCTTCGGTCATGCCAAAGGTGCGTTCACCGGTGCCCATGCCGGCCGCATCGGCCGCTTTGAACAGGCTCATCGCGGATCCATCTTTTTGGATGAAATCGGCGACCTTCCGCTCGAGGCGCAAGGAAAATTGCTCCGCGTTTTGCAGGAGCAGGAATTCGAACGCGTCGGCAGCTCCGAAACCGTGCGTGTCGATGTTCGCGTAATTGCCGCCTCCAACGTGGATCTCCAAACCGCCGTTCGGGAGCGCCGGTTCCGTGAAGACCTCTTTTATCGTCTGAACGTTGTACCTGTTCACCTGCCTCCGCTGCGCGACCGCCGCGAGGACATTCCCCTTCTCATCGATCACTTTCTTGAGAAAATGTCTTCTGCTGAAACCGGCTCACCCAAGCAGGTCAGCGGTGATGCGGTAGATTTCCTGACAAGTCAGAACTGGCCCGGCAACGTTCGCCAGCTTGAGCACGCTCTTGAGAAAGCCTTCGTCCTCAGCGGCAATCGCAACATCCTCTACGCTTCCGATTTCGCTGTCCGTTCCAACTCCAGTCCAGCCAAATCTGCCCGTTTCGCGACGCCCGCTCCTGATATTCAGGTAACCGAAAATGGAATCGATTTCGATGAGGTCGTTGAGCGCTTCGAACTGTCGCTTGTTAATCAGGCGCTCGCCCTCACCAGCGGCAACAAGGCGCGGGCCGCCGACCTTCTTAGCATCAAACGCACTACCTTGCTGGCGAAATTGAAAGTGTTTGAAGATAGGAAACGAGAGTCAGGCTCATCAATTTTCAACCCGGATGCTCCGAAAGCCGAGCCGGCGACCGTCCTTGTACTCGAGAACGAAGGACCGCTCCGTAAACTGGTCTCGAACACTCTCGGCGCCCACGGTTACCGTGTGCTCGAGACCGCCGACCCCAAAACGGCTCTCGAATTGTTCCAATGCTGGAAGGAGCACATCAAGCTCTTAATCGTGGACTCGGACGTGCCTGGCTGCGCGCCGGCCGACATCATCGGTCGCTTCCAAAGCATTTCGCCGGGCCTGGGTGCCCTGGTGCTTTCGAACAGCGCTCGCCACAACTCGATTGATAACGGCGACCCTCGCTGCGAAATTATCGCCGGTCCGTTCTCGAGCGAAGCTCTGATCCAGTCTCTCGGGCGCTTATTGAAAGCAGGAGCGGCGGAACTCGCCGCCTGCACCGCCTGAGGCAATGCGTTTGATTCTTTGCTCACTGCTCTTCCAGGCAGACTCTTTTTACGGCTTCCAGGAACTTGTCCAGGTTCCGGGGTTTGCTGACGTATTCCTTGGCCCCCAAATTCAGAGACTGCGTCCTGTCAATTGATCGGTCAGATGTGCTAAAAACAATCACCGGAATGTTCATTAAAGAGGGGTCGGCTTTCACTTCCTGCAGAACCTCAATCCCGTTCTTTTTCGGAAGATTCAGATCCAGCAAGATCAGATCGGGACGGCACGCATCTGCGTGATTATCCGAGTGCCGGAGAAAGGACAGCGCCTCTTCTCCGTCTGCTGCGCGGTACAGATCAATGGGAGCATTCGCCTCTCTCAGGGCTAGATCCAGCAGAAAAAAGGCTGCTTCATCATCTTCCACATATAACAGCGCTCGTCTCCCCATTCGTTCTGCATATCTGAGGTTCCTGGACGACTTCGCATAACACCGCACAACTACGAGCGGCTCTCTTCGACAATCATCTGCCCGGAATCATCGGCCATGTACCGCGGATTCTCTGGAATTTGCGCTATTCTATTCACACGACCGGATTGATGGATTCAAGATGACACCTAAGCAAACTCGGAGTGTTCTGATAGTCGAAGACGAGGGAATCACCGCGGATCACCTCGAACGCGACCTGCGGAGCTCCGGATTCCAAGTCGCCGGCATAGCCTCTTCAGGAGAACAAGCCGTCCGAATGGCGGGCGACATCTTCCCGGATGTCATCTTGATGGACCTTCGTCTTCCCGGACCTATGGATGGCGTGGAAACAGCCCGCCGAATCCGTGAGATAACACGCGCTCCGATTATTTATCTCACTGCATTCTCCGAAGTTTTCGTCCGCAACCCCTCGCTGATGGAAGAACCTTGCTTGTGTGTTGCCAAGCCATTTGCGCTGCCGGATCTGCTCAGCGTCTTAAGAGTCGCTCTCCCTCAAGTCAGTCATTGATTTCCCGCGCATAAATCATGTGAGAGATTTTGGGCGGCTCCGGGCCTTTGTGAAAACGGAGTACTTCCTCTCTGATTTGTAGGTCCGACGCAGTCAGGCGTTCGCGCTGGCGGAGGTATTCAATCCACGATTCCACCAGAAAAGTTTCGCTGATGTGGCTAGGATCGGTCACGTCCTGAAAAACAGCCCAGCGAATCGCTCCGTCACGCAATCTCACATTCCTCAAGCGATGCACTGCCCGGGTGAATGCATTGTATTCTTTTGGATCTATCCGGTAGTCTATGGAAACGCGAACCGGTCCCTCCGTCGGATTGTGCTCTAGCAGGAATTCCGGAGCCGGACGCGGATGCTTCGACGGGCTTAGATCCTTAACGCCGCCCCGCAGAACAGGGAAACGTAGCGCGATTGGTAATGTCACAAGCAGCCCTGCCGCTGCACAACCCAAAGCAGCACGGGTCGAAAACCGCTCGGCGACCACACCCCAGGTCACGCCGCCCAACGCCATTCCACCCTGCAGAACCATTTGATATGAGCCGATCGCACGAGCTCGCACCCACGAATGCGCTGAGAGCTGCACCGATACATTGAGCGTGGACATCGTGCTCGTCCATGCGAACCCGGCAGCAATAAGAAAAAGAACAATAACGACAGGGATCTGCACCAATACCAGCACAACTAGCGTCAGGATGAAAATACCGCTCGAAGCCGCGATGATCACATCGGCTGAAAATGAGCGCCGCAGCCGTGCCAGTGAGAACGCGCCGGCTACCGCCCCCAAACCCATGCTGCCGTTCAGGATCCCGTAGCCCACCGCACCTTGATGCAAGTCCTGGCGCGCCACTACTGCTAATAGTGACCAGACCGCGCTCACAAAGAATGTGAATATAGCGGAGCGCAGTAATGTCGCTCGTAAGGCGGGCGCATACCGGACATACCTCAACCCGGCTCGTAGTGAACCAAAAACTCGCTCGGCCGGTAATGCACTCTTGAAAACCGGAGCCCTATGCCACCGGTACAAAACGATGATCACCGCGACAAATGACAATGCATTTAGCAGGAACACAGATGCCGCGCCAGTATCTACGTGACTCCCGAACGCTGCTATAGCCAGCCCACCCAGTGCGGGCCCGACGGCGCGTGCCAGATTGTAAGCGGCGCTGTTTAAAGCGACAGCATCCGGAATCTGCGACCGCGGCACCAGTTCCGGTACAATCGCCTGCCACGCCGGATTGT
The DNA here is from genome assembly GCA_963771495.1 of uncultured Acidobacteriaceae bacterium. Taxonomy (GTDB): domain Bacteria; phylum Acidobacteriota; class Terriglobia; order Bryobacterales; family Bryobacteraceae; genus Bog-105. The sequence goes on from CAVYTR010000001.1 coordinate 1,076,688, forward strand.
TCATCGCGGCACCAATGTTCATTGCGAAGGTCAGCATTAGCAGGACCCAGGGCGAAATCACACCGAAATATGTCAGGACGCTTAGTAGCGCGACGCTGCCCAGCATCCACGCCTGCCAAAAAATCAGCAGCCTTCGTCTGTCGTATATATCAGCGGTGGCCCCCGCAAGCAGGCCAAGCAGAAGCACCGGAAGGCTTGCCGCCGTTTGCATCAGCGCAATCAGCAGCGGCGATGACGTGAGCACCGTCATCAGCCACGTGCCCGCAGTATCCTGCATCCAACTGCCTACGTTCGAGACGATGGAAGCAATCCAGCGGTCCCGGAACAGAGGTTCACGTAATGGTTCGAGCCCGGTACTCTTTTCGGGAGCCGCCGTCGGAGTCGTCATCGCGGAGATCTCGTCTTCCTGCTCCTGCATCTTACAAGGAGTGTCGGCAATCGGCAAAACGCGCCTTCGCTGAAGGTCCGGCTTAGTAGGACCGTAGCTGCTGGTTCAGGTTCTGCAGGTCCACAAATGTCTGGTCCGACTCCGCCCCTGACTGCCGAAGTGCTTCTAGGCAAGTCGCGTCAATCGCGTGCGGCGCATCTTTCTGCATAATGCCGAACACCGTTTCGAGTGGCAAGCTGTCACGATAAGGTCGCTTCGCGGAGAGCGCGTCAAAGATATCCGCGACTACCAGGATTCTCGCCTGGAGCGATAATTGATCACCGGATAAGCCGCGGAAGTAGCCCTTGCCGTTTAACTTCTCGTGATGCGAAGCTGCGATCTCGCTCATCTCGTCGAAACCGGGTATTGCCTTCAACACCTTCCAAGTATGGAACGGATGAAGGCGCATTGACTCCCATTCCGTCTCATCCAGCTTGCCGGGCTTTTCAAGGATCGCATTCGAAACTCCCAGCTTGCCAAGATCGTGAAGGAGAGCCGCATGCCGCAGAAAAAGGACTTGCTCTCTCGGCAGACTCAGCGTCCTTGCAATCGCGACTGCCGCATTAGCTACGCCGCTCGAATGGTTGAACGTAAAAGGTGATTTCGCGTCTACAATCTGCGCGAAGGCGACACAGATTGAGTCCAGTGCCCCGTCGCCGTGCGCCATCCTCTTCCGCCGGGGTTCCATAGCAAGAGCAACTGTCAGCGCATGCGGCTCCTGTACCCCGGTCCAAAGCTCACCTCGGTTTGCCAGTGAACGAGTTGCCTCAACCAGGTCGGGATCGAACCAGGTTCCGCTTCGCTGTTCCATCACGTCGAGCGCTGCTTCCTGGCCGCTACTGCTCAGGAACACGTCGAGCGTCTGCGCCAAAAGCATGATCTGCGACATTACCGGAATCTCTGTTTCCCGGAGTCCTTCCGGATGTCCCTGTCCATTCCAATGCTCATCAAGATTCAGAATGGCGTTCGCAGTCCGATCCGAAAGTCCCATCAGGCGAGCCAGTGTAGCGCCGCGCTCACACCGAATTTTGGTGACGTCCTTCGTATGCCTTTTCTGCTTCAATGCCAGCGCAAACAGAGCCCGGCTGCGCTCGAGGAACGGCTTTCCCGGTGCAACATGGGACAACGCATACTGAACGGTCTCCCAACCGAGACGTGTCCAATCGGTCGTTTTTACGTCACGCTTTGCTTTCAAGTCGTCCGAACCCAGAGCATGGAACATCTTCGAAGCATTACTGCTGCAGCCGCAATCTTTTAGCAGGAGCGCATAGAAAAGATCGTTGCGAGTCTGTTCGGAAAGGCTGATCTCTTCCCCGATTCGCATACCAAGAATGCAGCTGCGTACTGAATGCCCGGGCGGCTGACCGGTCGATAGGTCAAGTGCGTGCGACAGCGCGGATACCACCGTGCCCACAGGCAAGGATAGTGCCTCGCCCTGCCGGAGATAGTTCTTCCTTGTCTCGGGAATCGCAATTGCCGGAGTAAGTGAGATTGCTCGCACATCATCCTATCGGCATTTTCGAAGCGCAGCTCTAGTATTCCTGCCCCCAAGTCGAGTTCTCAAATCGGGGACACTCTCGAAAATCTCTCCGATGGCAGTGGAATGAACCCCAAAATGGAACACAAGGGAAGGGGACACATGGTGGGTGAAAGGAGCGGCGTGTGCCCAAGCGGGAAAAGAAGTACAGCCTAGCAGGCTGCGGAAAAACGAGCGGTGACGAGTGTGCTTTCCTCTGTTGAGGCTTTCTGCACGTTCGATGGGCTTGATTTTTGCGACGTTTCTGCGGGGGCGAAGCGTCCAAACGCCTGTTTTGCTGGCGTTTGGACACACTTCTCCCCGGACTTATGCGGAGCGAACGGCGTGTAAACCAGATTCCGCATTCGGACGAGGTTGTAAGCGGCGGCCGCAAAGGTGAACACCCATCCGACCTTGTGCACACCGCGATGTCTCGTCTTGCGTAGCATTCCCACCGTCTTCAGCCAGCCGAATACTTCCTCCATTCGTTTCCGCTTGAGCTGACTGACTTTGTATCCGGCGTGCCGCGCGGTGCGCCCATCAATGGCGCTGCCGCCCGGTCGTTTGTCGTTCTGCGCAACGTGGGGTGTGACGTTCATGTCTCTCATCTCGCGCACGAACTCTTTGGTGTCGTAACCCTTATCGGCCGCCACCGTCACGCGCTTGCTGCCTTCGATCCGTTCGGTCATCAGCAAGCCCTGCGTCCCGTTCCGCCGTGCCATTGGCCTCGAGCAACTCCGTGTCCACCACCAAGCCGTTTCGGTTTTCAATCAGCACATTGCCGCAGTAGGCTAACTTCGCCTCGTGCCCTCCGCTCTTGCGCGCCAGACGTGCATCGGCATCCGTCGTCGACTCGTGGGTTTCGTTGCTGCGCTTCTCGCCGTGAAAGTCCACCGTGGGATTGCCCGGATCATCCGGCGGCGGCTTCTCGCCCGAGTTCTTGCGCTGAAAACTCTTCTGGCTTGCCCAAGCTTCAATCACGTGCCGTCCACACTGAAATGCTCATCGCTCAGTAGATCCGCCAGCCGCGCCTGCGCCAACACTCCAGCGAAAAATAAGCTGGCGATCTCGCCTTCCAGTAAGCCATCGCGATTCTTGGTGTATACCGTTGCCACCCACACCGACTCATCCATATTCAGCCCCACAAACCACCGGAACAGCAGGTTGTATTGCAACCGCTCCATCAGCAGACGCTCGCTCCGCACCGTGTATACAATCTGCAGTAACAGTGCCCGCAACAGCTTCTCCGGCGCGATCGATGCCCGGCCAGTTGCCGAATATAACTCGTTGAACTTCGCCGACAGTCCTTGCAGCACTTCATCCGTCATCTTCCGGATCGCCCGCAATGGATGCCTCACCGGCACTCGCTCTTCCGGCGAAAGATAACTGAACATCCCGCTCTGTTGTCTGTCTGCTCCCCGCATGGCTTAAAACATTCAGACGTGCCTATGTTTTGATAAGTAACTCAGTGCCGCTGTTTTTCAGCCATCCTGCTAGAGAGCTATCGGTTCATAAACATGGTGCGAGAGAAAGGTGGCTCAATCGTGAAAACGTCTACATTCAGCAGGAGGCGGCTAGCGCTTGCCGTCTATAATCCTAGCTTCCACTTTTTTTGCGGCCAGTATGGAGGCGCAGGTTACGACAGCAGATGTTCTCGGCACGGTGGTCGACCCGAGCGGCGCCGTATTGGCCAACACGCACCTCACTTTGACCAGCAAAGACACGCACGAGGTTAGAGAAACCAGGTCTCGAATGCGTCGGCGAATACACGTTCACCTTGCTGCAGAGCGGGCACTACACACTTACCGCGAGCGCAGCCGGTTTCAAGAACTTTGTGATACAGGATTTCACGCTGCACGCCGGCGACCGCCTCCGGGAAGATATCTCGATGTCGCTCGGGCAGAGTACACAGAGCATTGAGGTTAGTGCCGCGCCGCCAACTCTCGATACGGACAGTTCAGCGCTCAGTACCGAAGTGACAACCAAACAAGTGCAGGAACTGCCTCTGAAGGGACGGAATTTCGTGCAACTGGCCCAGTTGGCTGGAGGTGCGAATGAGGCCGCACCTAGCAGCCATTTCGAATGGAAATCGTCCCGACGACCGGAGGCAAACTGCCGCAGTTTCGGTCAACGCCCAATCTGACACATTGAATTACGAACTCGTCGACGGCTTAGATAACAACGAGGCGACCATCGGGACGATCGGTGTCCGGCCCTCCATCGAAGCCATTTCGGAGTTTCGAGTGCAAACCAGTCTCTATCCTGCGGAGTCGGGCAAGACTCCTGGAGCCGTCGTGAATCTCGTCACGAAATCCGGCACGAATGATTTTCACGGTTCCGCCTATGAGTTCCTGCGGAACGACATTTTCGACGGAAGAGACTACTTCGCCACGGTTAGCCCTAGACCCGCTTATCGGCAGAACCAGTTCGGCGCCAGCGTGGGCGGCCCCATTCGCCGCAACAAAACGTTCTTCTTTGCAGATTATGAAGGTCTGAGGATTGTTCAGGGAACAACAGCAGTAAGTACTGTCCCTACTCTGTTCGAACAGCAGAATGTCGGAAACTTGTCCGACATACGAGGTCCCGTGATCCCTGCAAATCAGCTCAACCCGATCGCGCTTAAGTTCTTCGCTCTCTACCCGGCTCCCAATCTGCCCGGAACCATCAACGATTTCACTTACAGTCCGAATGCCACTCAGAACAGCAATACAGTCGACGGGCGCGTTGATCAGCGGTTTTCCGATAAGGATAGCTTCTTTGCCAGATACACGTTCAACGGGGTCACTACTGACACGCCAAGCGGTCTACCGGCAGTGAACGGTATTGAGCCGGGCGGGCCTGTTTCGTATCCGGGCACAGCCAACGACAGGGCGCACCAGGTGCTGCTGAACTACATCCATATCTTCAGCCCGAACGTCATACTCCAGCTGAAAGCTGGTTACACTCGCATCAATAACGTTTCGTATCCTCTGAATTACGGGAAGAACCTGTCACAGCAGTTCGGCATTATCAACGCCAATGTCGACCAACTTACTTCGGCTCTGTCAAATGTCTCCATTACGGGTTATGCGGGCTTTGGCGACTCCAGTTTTCTTCCGCTGATAGATCTGGATAACACGTTTCAGTACGGAGGATCGCTGACACAGATAAAGGGTCCGCATACCTTCAAATACGGTGCAGTGCTTATCCGACGTCAGGTGGAAAACGACGAGAATACTTCGGGTCCCGGCAGCTTTGCCTTCAATACCAGCCCCACAGGATTTGCACTCGCTAATTTCCTCGAGGGAATTCCTTATCAGGTGAGCCGGGTTGTGCAGTTAGAACCCAGATATCTTCGAAGCTGGGTACCGAGCGTCTACGTCCAGGACGACTAGCGCGTGACGAAGAATCTGACGCTGAATCGGGGCCTTCGATACGACATCATTACGCCCGAGGTTGACGTTCACAATCAAATCTCGAACTTCGATCCCGCCACGGCATCATTACTGGTTGCAGGCGTTAACGGAGTCTCGCGCAGTGCCGGTGTTCGAACCTATTACAAGTCGATAGGACCGCGTGCCGGATTTGCCGCAAATGTTCGACGTGGCACGGTTCTACGTGGAGGCTACGCGCGAGTTTCCTTCCGCGACAACACGGGACCGTCCGTACCTTTTGCAGACCCACCGTTCGTCACGACGTACTCACGAAACCCGCTTACGGTCGGCTTCTCAACGCCGCTCCCGCTGCCCTCAGCGCAATCGACCACAAACCTGAATGGCGCCATTCGCGGCATACAGCTCGATTACAAGAATTCATTCGTCCACCAGGTCAGCTTCAACGTCGAGCAATCCTTGGGCGCAACCGTTCTTACGGCCGGATTCGTGGGCGTATTCGGCCGTAATCTGCGCATTTCGCCGGATTCGGATCTCGCCCCGCCCAGTACGGTGAGCTACGTCACGCGCAGGCCGTTCTACTCCGTATTGCCTAACGTCACTTCAACGCCCTACATTGAATCTACCGGCTATTCCGACTAAAGCGGCCTACAGATATCTGTCCAGAGAAGATTGAACAGAGGCTTGACCGCAAATGCAAATCACACCTGGAGCCACGCGGTCAGCGATACGCAAGGATTTTCACAGGGTGGGCTGTACACCAGTGTCCTTCCCTATCAGACGGCAACATTGCAACGCGGGAATAGCGATCTGGACATGCGGCAGCGCTTTGCTCTCATGCTGAATTATGAGCTTCCGTTCGGTAAGAGTTTGGCCGGTTGGAAGGGCGGGCTGATCAAAGGTTGGCAGTTAAACGCAATCGACGTTTGGGAAACGGGATTCCCATTCTCGGTCGTGAACTCTAGCCTGCGGAGCAATACCGGCGCGGGTAGCGATCGGCCCAACGTGGTTGGCGATCCTGTCTTGAGCAATCCGACCGTGCACCAGTTCTTAAACGTTGCTGCATTCCAGGCGCAACCTTTGGGAACAGTTGGTTCCGAGGCTCGGGATGCGGTCTACGGTCCGCACTTTCGGCATTTTGATTTGTCTCTGTTCAAAGTATTCTCGTTATCCGAAGCCTTTCGTCTCGAGACCCGCGCTGAGGCGTTCAACCTTACGAATACGCCCAATTTTGCTCAACCGAGCGCAACCGTGGGAATCGCCAGTTTCGGTACCATCAGCAGTACGCGAGTTGGTAGCACGCCGCGCCAGCTTCAGTTTGCGTTAAGGCTGATGTTCTAAATACGACTCGATGAAACCTCTACTGATTCTGCTATGCGCAGCGGCCATGTGCGCGCAGGAAAGACCCGCCGCATCCGGGCCGCCCGAAGTCCTTACGGGCTTGGATGTCATGGCCCGAAATCATTTCGACGCGCTTTCAGGAAAGCATGTTGGCCTGATCACCAATCACACCGGAGTCGACCGCAACGGTAAAAGCAATATTGACTTGATGCTTCAGGCGGGCGTGAAAGTGCAGGCCTTGTTCTCGCCCGAGCATGGCTTCGCCGGAGTGGAGGATCAACCAAATGTGGCCAACTCTACGGATCCTGTGACACAACTTCCGATTTACAGCCTGCATGCAGGCGGGCAGCATCGGCTTACTCCCGAAATGCTCAGGAACGTCGACGCTCTTGTATTCGATATCCAGGACGTCGGAGCCCGTTTCTACACCTATTCCTGCACGATGATCTATGGCATGGAGGAAGCTGCGCGCCTGCACCTGCCCTTCTACGTTTTCGACAGGCCTAACCCCATCACCGGAGGGCACGTGGAAGGCCCTGTTATCGATCCTGATCTGGAGTCCTATGTAGGATGCGCTCCGGTTCCTATACGACATGGCCTTACTTTCGGCGAACTGTCTCAGTTTGTTAACGGAGAGCGACATCTAGGCGCCGATCTACACGTCATCCGGATGGAGAATTGGAAGCGCAGCAACTGGTGGGATGAAACGGACCTTACCTGGATCGATCCCTCACCCAACATGAATAGTTTGCCCGAGGCGCTGCTATATCCCGGAACATGCTTGCTCGAGCAGACACAAAACTTCTCCGTCGGGCGCGGTAGTCGCGTCGCCTACGAGCAGGTGGGAGCGGATTGGCTCGATGCCCGGAAGTTGGCGGCCTTCCTGAACGCACGTTCGATTCCAGGCGTTCGCGCATATCCCACTCGGTTTCGGCCCTCCGCATACCACTTTGCGAACCAGACGATCGAAGGAGTCCGTTTCGTCATCATCGATCGGAACGCATTGAACAGCGTACGCCTCGGCATGGAAATCATTTACGCTCTTCAAAAGCTCTATCCAGGCAAAATAAACATCGAAGCCAATCGCCGTCTCATCGGCAGCAAGTCGGTAATAGCGGCGCTCGAAGGCGGACAGGACCCGGCTGCCATCGAAGCTTCCTACTCAGGAGCTTTGCGAAATTTCCTGCGAGTGCGCGCAAAGTATCTGCTCTACCAGCCTTAGGAGGGTGTTGAAAGACTAGTGACCGGCAATGTTCCCGCGCCCAACGACACGCATCTTGTTGATGAAGTTTTAGCTGTGCTTGAGAATGATAAAGCCACTCATCGTTTTTCAACAAACCCTTAGGTTAGAAAAGATAGACGGTAGTCGCTTTAGTGAATCACTAACGGATCTATTCATGCACATACCTTCCTGGCCCCAAGCCGGTGAGCGGGAGTCGGAACTGCTTCGTTCCGTGCTGGAGAGTTCACAATGGGGCGGATTTCATCCCTTTGTGACCGAGTTTGAAGAAAGTTTCGCCGCTTACCAGCACTGCCGTTACGGGATCAGCGCTTTCAACGGAACCGTAACGTTGGAACTCGCGCTGTCTCTGCTCGGTATTGGTCCCGGTGATGAGGTCATCATTCCGGCGATTTCGTTCATCTCAACTGCAGCAGCCGTGTCACGCCTCGGTGCGCTGCCCGTTTTCGTGGATATTGACCGCGACTCATACAATATCGATCCGGAAGCGGTTCGCGCCGCCATTTCTCCTACCACCAAAGCGGTTATCGCGGTTCACTTCGGAGGAATTATGTGCCGCGTTGACTACCTCCAGCAGCTCTGCGATGAGAGTGAAATTTTTCTGTTGGAGGATGCCGCTCACGCTCACGGGTCAGAGTGGAACGGAAAACGCGCCGGCAGTTTCGGCATTGCCGGATCGTTCAGTTTTCAGAACGGGAAAGCTCTTTGTTCAGGTGAAGGAGGAATGCTCGTCACCTCAGACGATCGTTTTGCGGAGCGGGCGCGGTCCGTCGTGAACTGTGGCCGCGAACCGGGCAAAAGCTTTTACGAGCATTACATCATGGCCACAAATCTCCGGATGACTGGTTTTCAGGCAGCGGTTCTGCTGGCGCAGTTCGAGCGTCTTCCGGACCAGATCCAATTGCGCCACGAGAATGTTCGCCGGCTAACTAAAAAGCTCACTCTTGGAAATGCGCGCGTTGAGCTGGCAAACGGAGCCTGCAGAGGCAACAGCGAGTTCCTGGTATCTGCTGATTGGCCGAGCCCTTGGAGGCCGGCCAGCTCGCGAAAAGCTCACAAGCGCGCTTTCTGCGGCGCGTGTTCCCTTCACGCCCTTCTACCCTCAAACTCTTTACCCAAAACCCGGTGTACCGCGAGGCGCCCTGCCGCGTTCTTCCATGTCCAACGGCTGAAGCGGCCATCGAGGACTCGTTTGGCTGCCCCACCGCGTTCTTCTGGCCAGCCCGGAAACGATCGAAGCCGTCGCGGAAATAATCCGAGTATCTTTTTCGTGATCGTGTCGATTTCGAGAGCTTGGCGCGTCGTTAAGCAGAGAGAGAAAAACATGCAAAACGAACTACTTCAGACTGTCGCGGCTCCCGATCTCAGCGAAGCCGAACGATCGTATGGGCTCAGCTACCTTGCCAGAACCCGCGACGAATTGATTCATCTCGTAGCCGGACTGACAGGAGTGCAGTGGAATTTCAGGCCCGAGCCGGAACAATGGTCAATCGCACTCGTGATTGATCACTTGGCTGTGGCGGAACGATTGTTTCTCGAGAGGGCTGTTCCGCGCATGTTGGCCGCGCCCCCGACCGCGAATTACTCTGACCCCAAAGAATTGGATATTCTCATTCTCACCGTAGAGCCGGACCGCTCTGTGAGAATCGCGGTGGAGGGCCGCTTGTCCCTGGCCGAAGCACCAGCGTTGGTCAGGCCTTCAGGTGATCGCATCCCGGCGGAATCTTTCGAAGCTTTCCTTTCAGGCCGCGCCCGGACCATCGCATTCCTGGAATCCCCACCGGTGAGCCTGCGCCAGCACGCCACAGAGCACCTCGGCTTCGGTCTTCTGGACGGCTATCAATGGATCCTCTTCCTTGCCGCTCATACCGAACGTCACATCCGGCAGATTCGCGAGTTGAGGGCCCACTCCACATTCCCTGCCGAAGAAAAGGAGCCATGAATGCGTTACATGTTTCTGGTGTATTCGAACGAGAGGGCTGATGTTGCACCCGGAGAGTTGGAAGAAACGGCCCGGCAGCATGGAGCCGTTATGGCCGAAGCTGCTGGACGAGGTGTTTTGCTAGGCGCTGATCCGTTGCATCCCACCCGGTCCGCGATTACTGTTCGCACAGATAGCGGGAGGACTTCTATCATGGATGGCCCGTTCGCCGAGACGAAAGAACAACTGGCAGGTTACTACATGATCGAGTGCCAAAACCAGGACGAGGCGGTTGAATGGGCCAAAAAAATTCCTACCGGGTGCCGGGGCGGGGAAGGCTGCATCGAGATCCGGCCCGTCTACGAGATACACAAAGCCTGATTGGCGATGGATGCACAGTCCGTAGTTGATTCGGTCTTCCGCGATGAACACGGTCGGATCATAGCCACCCTGATTCGGGTTTCGAGATCGTTCGATGCGGCGGAAGAAGCGATGCAGGAAGCTTTCGCCGCCGCGCTCACCTCGTGGCCGCAAACAGGTATCCCGCAGAACCCCGCTGCCTGGATTACGGCCGCAGCTTGTCGCAAACTGATCGACCGGGGACGGCGCGAGAGGACGGTGCGCGAGAAACAGGATCCGCTCCGGTACCATCTCGAGGCTGTGCAGAGCCCCAATCACTCGGAATACGAAGAGTCGTACATGCATTTCCCGGATGACCGCTTACGGTTAATCTTCACCTGCTGCCATCCTGCCCTCAATCGGGATGCACAGGTAGCGCTCACGTTGCGCACGCTGGGCGGGCTTACCACGCCTGAAATAGCCAAAGCCTTTCTGGTTCCTGAAACGACGCTTGCGCAGCGCCTGGTGCGTGCCAAGCGCAAAATCGAGAATGCTCGCATTCCGTACGAAGTGCCGGGGCCGAAGGACTTGCCCGAACGTGTCGGCTCGGTGCAGACAGTCGTGTATTTGATCTTCAACGAAGGCTATGCGGCAGCCTGCGGAGAGCAACTGGTACGAGGTGACCTTTGCAATGAAGCCATCCGCCTCGGTAGGGTGCTTTGCGAGCTTCTTCCGAACGAAGCAGAGATAGCAGGCTTGCTTGCGCTCATGCTCCTGCAAGACTCGCGCTCTCACGCTCGTGTAGTAAACGGCCAACTAGTGACGCTCGACGAACAAGATCGCGGGCTCTGGGACCGGCGCGCTATCACCGAAGGACTGTCTATCCTTGGGCGCGCTCTGAGTTTGGGCAATCCAGGTCCTTACTGCTTGCAAGCGCAGATTGCCGCCGAACATGCCCGGCCAGCCACAGCGGCAGCAACGGATTGGAATCGCATCGAGGCGCTATATCGGCTTCTCCTGGACGTTGCCGGATCCCCTGTTATCGCGCTCAACCACGCCGTTGCTGTGGCGATGAGCGGAAACTTAGCAGATGCACTCGAAAGAACGAATAACCTCAACGACTCGGGCCGGCTCGCCGAGTATTATTTGTTTCACGCCGCACGTGCGGACATCCTTCGCCGCATGGGAAGACTCAGTGAAGCCGCGCATTCATACCGGGAAGCGCTCATCCTCACATCGAACCGGGTTGAGCAGGAGTTCTTGACAAGGAGATTGAAGGAAATAGAGGCGAGGGCTGGGCCCCGCTTTCCTTAGAACGCGTGCCGTGGGTTTCGTAGGAGCGTCAAAGCTTCCCCTCGGCCAATTTGGAAATGCAGGCGCAAGGCCAGCCACAGCATACAGATTGCACTGAAACCAAAATAGGATCCAAGCCAAAGAAGATTGGAGAATGACCCTGGTTGCGGTTTGATCCAGTGAAATACCGGCGCCAAGAAGGCGAAAGCAAAACCAATCGAGACCGCTCCGGCCACGTCGAAAACCCACCCGTCCGCAACACAACGTTGATGCCGCAAAATGCGCGCGGTCGTTAGTTCGAGAATGCCAAGGCTCATAGCCATCAGGGTGATCACAAGCGCGATAACACGAAAGCTGATCCTAGAACCGGGCATGCCGTTGAAGATAAGTCCGAGCACGCCAAGGGCGAGGCCATTCAACACCAGAAGCCAACATTTGCCCTTTGCCGATCTCCGGAGGCTGGCTACGATTGCGCAAGCTCCTGCCGCGAGTGCGACCTTACCCAGAAACATAATGTCTCTTAACGAAGAGAATCCGCGCCCTGCATGATCGAAGTAGATGACCGAAATCATTGCGTCGAAAACGGCACACAATACCAGTAAGCGCCAGTTCTTGGTAAGTGTTTCGATCAAGGTGCGCTCGCGGATTGTGGTTCAGCCTTTTACGCTCAAGAACACAGGGCTACTATCCGCATGATAGCGTTCAAGTACATTCAGGTTTGTTTGACGTTACCTCCTAACGGGACGTGCGTCGAACCAGTTATGCGGACGTCTTGCCTGGGCGCGTTGGTCATACTGGGCCTACTTTCGTTGGGTGCCTGCGCTCCCAGAGAGACTGAAGAACAACGCCGTCAGGAGGCAAACACTCCGGCAGGCAAACTGGGGCAGGTCGCCCATAAAGCAGCGGTAGAGGTCGATAAAGCCGGCCGAGTAATTGGCCGTCAGCTGGACAAGGCCGCCCACGACGCGCGTGAAGGTTGGAAAGAAGACGCTCGTAAGGATACCGGGAAAAAGTAAGAGCACTTTCAGCGAAGTGAAGCAGTTTCAGGCCGGGAGCGTCGAATAAGGGCGGGTCACTATAGCTCGCCTGAAAGATAATTCGCCCTCAAAAATATGTCACTTTCCAATCTGATGGGACTTCTCCAGCAATATGCGTCCGGAGGGGCAGCCAATACGGCGAATGCCGAGCAGGACTTTGAAAAAGTATCGCAGGCAGCACCGCAGCCTCATCTCGCCAGCGGATTAGCCGAGGCTTTCCGATCGAACCAGACCCCGCCCTTCGGTCAGATGTTGAGTACACTGTTCAGCAATTCAAATGGCCAGCAGCAAGCGGGAATACTCAACCACCTGTTGAGTGCCGCTGGACCGGCTGCCGCTTCCGGTGTTCTCGGCAACTTGCTCGGAGGCGCTACCCAGGTCACTCCTGAGCAGGCTCAACAGGTTCCACCCCAGGCTGTTCACCAGCTTGCTGAACAAGCGCAGCAGAACGATCCGTCTATTATCGATAGGGCGGGAGAGTTCTATGCACAACACCCGACCCTCGTGAAAGCTTTGGGTGCCGGTTCGCTCGCTTACATCATGTCTCACATGTCGCGGAGCGTCTAAACCCGGTTTTGCAGGATCTCGTACGTCCCGCGGGCGCTCACGATGACCGTGAGCGACACGCCCTTTTCGAATCGTAAGGTAAGTGGAATCTCGCGTTCTTTCCAGCGGAGTATGAGTCTGAGCTCTGCCGCGAAGGCCCCGGTGGCGGAGAGACCGTACCGCATTGGATAAGTAATTTCATTTGCCAGTGGATGTGCCAGGAAGAGCATCAGGTCGTCGTTTGGTGCTCGCCTCGCCCAATACAAAGGCAAATCATCTCCCTCCAGCAACGGCGGTAAGCCGGCCAAATCAGGTTTTGTCTTAGGCGATCGGAGGATCCGATCCATACTTGCGGAATATGAATCATCCGGCTGTCTGCCGGGTTGCCTGCAGGCGCGTTTCCAGACAATTCTCGCTCCCACTTCTGCCAGCCGACGCATTTCATCAAGCGATTCTCTATCCATCCACTCGCAATCTACATACAATAGCTCGAAACGTAAGTGTCTTGAGACAATCGAGCCGTTCTCCACCGTTGCCTGCTTCAGAAACGGCAGTGAGATCCAGAGCGGCTGATAGCCCTTTGTTTCCTTCGGCGGGACAGCATGACGCATTTCCCAGCGATAGTTTGCGCCGGGCGTTTGCTCGTCGTCCGATAACCGGTCCAGCATCCAGGCGTCCTCAAACTGCAGGTAAACACCCACTTGGCCATACGTCTCACCGGCTTGCATGAATGAGCAGACTGCGTCGAGATAGCGATTGAGTTCCGCAAGTTTGGAGACGAAAGCGCTATCCGGTCCAACATGCACCGAGGCGTAAAATTCGACTTCTTTGCCGGACGGCTGATACGGCATCCCGTGCCAAACAATCTGATTTACGCCGTTCGCAAAAAGTGCATCGGCGAGGAGTTTGATATCGCCAGCAGTTTCGCGTTTCCAATACTCCTCGGCGCTATGGTCCCAGCCCGGAAAACCATAGATACAGGTGAATGCCTCCGCGCTGACAACTTGCTTTCCGGCCCAAGCGGCTGCGGATGCGGGGATGCGCGAGAACGACGGTGGGAATAGCAGCGACTCCGATTCGGGAACATCTACGGACGCATATGCCGCGAGCAGGTCTACCGGCGCTCCGTGGCATTGCACCCGCGAGTAGGCGTTATTTTCGTGGCAAATTTTAGTGAACGTTTCAAAGAACTCGCGCCGCATGACCTCATCCAGCAGTTTCCGGTAGTCGTATCGGGCATCAATATCGACTTGCAACGTGCCGGTAAACGGACGTAAGGAGTATCCGAATCGCTCCTCGAATGCGGTCCACAAATCCTGCGACCACATCTGCTCCGTTCGGAGTTCCAGCGAGTCGCAGAAGAGTGCTGAAGTACCTCCTTGTAGTGCTTCGCTGAGCGCCGAAAGAAGCGGACGCGCATAAGTCCTCAGCGACCGTGCGGAAAGATGATTGACAACGGGAGCGGGACTGCTTTCGCCCTCTTCCCATGAACCGTGCACCTGTTGATCTGAAAGACCATTGAATGTTTGCGCCGCATCCTCCCCGCCCAGCCAGGACCCGCCAAACGGCCACGAGCTGCCGAACGTAAAATCGCACCCGAGACCCAGGTCATCCGCAGCGCATTTCGTGTACGCGACTAGATCTTGCCACTCCCGGCTCAACCAGCGAGGCCGCAGCATGGAATCGCGCTCTTTCTCGAGCCATCCGGGATGGAGCCAGGCGAGTTCAACCCCGCCGAAGCCGTGTTGATGAGCCCACCGCAGCTGCCGAAGAATATCGGCTTTCGTGAAAGGACCATGGAGCCACCACCAGCGCACGTAGGGTTTGGAATTGCCGCGAAACAATTGCATCGTGCTGATAACCTTACGTCTATGATTCTTACGCGCTACTTGCTTATCCTACTTACCGCGATCACTCTCGTCGGTGCTCAGACTAGTTCTACAAAATCCACAGCACCAGCCTCCAAATCAGCAACGGCTTCGACCAAGAAGGGCGGGTTAATCGACATTAACAGCGCAAGCGCTGATGAACTCGACACTCTCCCCGGGATTGGTCCAGTGATGGCCAAAAAGATTATTGATGGTCGGCCATATCGAGCTAAGACAGACCTAGCGACGCGGAAAATCATTCCGCAATCCACTTACGACAAGATCAAAGGGCAAATCATCGCGCACCAGCAGAAGAAGTAATGCAGGGTCCAGGGGGTCTAGCGCGATCCTGCCACACGAATCAGTTTTGTCCCTAAGAACACTCCGTGTTCATCGAAGTCAAATCCAAACTCCACAGTGCCCACAACTGCGCACGCGTGGCATTGATTTCTTAGTCGGTAAGGGACCACGAAGCGAACTCTTTTGCCTGGCAACTGCCGGACGAGGATAGATTTTGTCTCGAATCTGTCTTCTGGCCATAGCGAGATTTCTGGATATGTCTTTGCTAAGGCCCGATAACTCGTGTCCTGTTCCAATTGACCTTTCGCAAGCAGATTTTGATCGTCAACGTCCACCCGGGCGGGGGAGCCATTCACGACCCAGACCGCATCGTTCTCATTCGCACGGAATGAATAACTCAGATGAGCGATGTCCACCGGACCCACATGCCGGAACTCGCGCAGATAAGCGTCGTTCCCAGTACTCCGAGCGAAGGCGACGGCTGCCGGGGAGGCATCGGCCTTCCCCATGCTGGTTACAAAGCATTCAGGGGCTGCGCCTGCCATTGAGGCGCACTTGCTCTTAATGCCCTGTACCGAGGCGAGAGGCGGTTGCCAAACGGCGTCCGTATTCATTTGTTCAGCTGGTCCATTTTCCGGTGGCGCGCAGACGCATAGGCATACGCTTCCCCACAGGAAAGCCAGGATACTCTCGCGCTAGGTAACGTCGAATTCTCATCGGCTTTCGCAGAATCATAGTGGCTGGAGGTTGCATGATTGCACCTCGGACGGCCAAGCTGGCATCAGTAGTAGCAACCCGGAGGAATAATCATGGCATCATTGGCCCAAGGAAATCTAGACCTATCGCGGCTGCTCCTGCCTATCCAGTCGAACGATCACGTGCAGGGTGCGCCAGACGCAAATTACACGTTAGTCGAGTATGGCGACTACCAGTGCCCAGCGTGTTGGCGTTTATTCATGACGATCCGTGATCTGCGCGAACAACGGGGAGATGAACTGCGTCTCGTTTTTCGACATTACCCACTCTCGGGAATTCACCCTGAGGCCCAACAAGCTGCCGAGGCGGCTGAAGCCGCAGGCGCGCAAGACCGTTTTTGGGAAATGCACGATCTTCTATTTGAGAATCAGAACGCTTTGGGTACGAAGGACCTCCACAAATATGCCAAGCAACTAACTCTCGATATGCGCCGCTTTCGGGACGAACTGAAGAAGCACACCTACGAGGATCGAGTCCGGGAGGACTTTCGCCAGGGAGTGGCGAACGGCGTTTATGGAACTCCAGGTCTGTTCATCAACGGCGTACGTCACAATGGCGATCTGGAGCAGGCCTCCTTGCTCGCTAAATTGAAACAATTGAGCTGAAGCCGTATTTCACTGGCTGAGGGAGCGATCTATGGCAAGACCGGTGATTCTGAGCATCGATGATGACGCCGACGTATTGCGTGCCATCGAGCGGGACTTGCGACAGCGATACAACCACACCTACCGGATCCTTCGGGCAGAATCCGGAATGAGCGCTATCGATCTATTGCGCCGCTTGCAGCAACGGAATGACTCACTCGCAATGCTGGTTGTCGATTACCGGATGCCTCACATGAATGGTATCGAGACTTTAGCGGAAGCGATGAGGCTTTATCCGGATGCGAAGCGTGTTCTGCTGACTGCCTATGCGGATACCGAGGCTGCTATTAAGGCCATTAACGATGTCCAACTACACCACTATCTATTGAAGCCCTGGGACCCACCGGAACAACACCTCTATCCAGTGCTCGACGACCTTCTCGGAGATTGGTTCGCGAGGCACAAGCCACGCTTCGAAGGAGTGCGAGTGCTTGGGACACGCTGGTCGCCGAAATCATATGAGACACGAGATTTCCTGGCCCGCAATCAAGTGCCGTTTCAGTGGCTCGACGCTGATGCTGCCGAGCGCGATGCGGAAGTGTCGCGGCTGATGGAAAGTCTCAGTCCGAATGAAATCAAGCTCCCGGTCGTTTTCTTTCCTGACGGGGACCGCCTAGAACAGCCTGCTTGGCAGGACGTTGCCGCCAAACTGGGTCTGCGGATGCGCGTCGGCCTCGAATTCTATGACGTGGCAATTGTTGGCGGCGGCCCGGCCGGCCTGGCGGCAGCCGTTTACGCAGCTTCGGAAGGACTGAAGACGCTAATCGTGGAACGCGAGGCTCCGGGTGGCCAAGCGGGGCTCAGCTCTAATATCGAAAACTATCTCGGTTTTCCTGCCGGTCTGAAGGGAGCTGACCTGGCAATGCGCGCGGTGACTCAGGCGCGTCGTTTCGGGGTGGAAATTGTGTCGCCGCAAGAAGCGACTTCACTTCGTGTCGACGGAGCATACCGATACCTAACGCTCAGTGACGGAACGGAGCTTTCCTGCCATGCGTTGGTGCTGGCTACGGGCGTGCAGTGGCGAAATCTGGAAGTGCCTGGGATGGAACGCCTGCAGGGCGCGGGAATCTACTACGGTGCGGGCCCAACCGAGGCCATCTCCTGCCGCGATGAGAACGTATACATCGTCGGCGGGGCGAACTCTGCCGGGCAAGCTGCTATGTTCTTCGCCAGATATGCCCAGCGAGTCGTGATGCTCGTTCGGGGCCCTTCGCTGTCGGCTACCATGTCGCAGTACCTGATTGATCAAATTCAAAAAACTGAAAATATCCGCGTCGAGTGTCGGAGCCGGGTAACTGAAGTCTATGGTGATGATCGCCTCCGCTCTATCTCCGTTGCGTGCGAGGCAAGCGGAAACATTGACACTTTACCGGCAAGCTCACTTTTCATCTTTATTGGCGCCGAACCGCGCACCGAATGGCTCGATGGAGTGATAGAGCGGGATTCTCGCGGCTTCGTTCTGACCGGCCCCGATCTGGTGCACGACGGCAAGCCGCCGAAAGGATGGCCATTGGATCGCGATCCCGGACTTCTGGAAACGAACGTTCCAGGAGTGTTTGCCGTCGGAGATGTTCGGCATGGCTCGATCAAACGCGTAGCTTCGGGAGTCGGAGAAGGCTCTGTCGCCATTCAGTTTGTCCATCAATATTTGAGCAAGGTTTGAATATGGATGCCGCAATGGAAAAGGTCGAGACAGGTCCATTATCAGGTCCGCACCCGTGTGTAGATGAGTTGCTAGCGATTTCCATCTTTTCAGATCTTCCCGCGGAAGGATTGAAATGGCTGGCGGAACAGATGGACACGGTCGATCTCAAAGCAGGCGAGATTCTGTTCCGCGCTGGTGATCCGGCTGAGCAGCTATTGGTGCTCTTCAGTGGCGAAATACGGGCGGAGCGGGCTGATGGCAACATCTACATCATGCAGAGCGGCCAAGTGGCGGGGCTTCTACCTTATTCCCGTCTCAGTCAATATCCGTCAACCGGACATGCGGTAGTGAAGAGCCGCGGCGCTACGCTCCACAAAGAGAAATTCCCCCAGATGCTGGAGCGCATGCCGGTCCTGCACCAACGGCTTGTCAGTGTACTCGCTGATCGGATCCGGGAGACGACAATGGCCGATCAACAGCGCCAAAAATTGATGGCGTTGGGCAAGCTATCGGCAGGTTTGGCACACGAACTGAACAACCCCGCAGCCGCAGCTCGCCGTGCCGCGGACAACCTCCGTCACGCAGTCAGTTCGGTACGGACCGCGGCTCTTCAGCTCGACAAGCGAGGTCTGCCAGCTCCAGCGCGCCTGTTCCTCGCACAATTGGACTGTGATTGGATTCAACAGGCCGGTGCACATTCTGTTCTCGATACTTTGGAACGCAGCGAGCGCGAAGAGGAGTTCGCCGAGTGGCTGGAAAAGCATGATGTTCCCGACTCGTGGCAGATCGCCGCGTCCCTTGTCGATGCCGGCTGTAATCGAGATACGCTCAACGAAGTGGAAAAGCAGATTCCCGCAGGCTTTCTCGGGGATGCCTTCGTACGCCTCACGGCTTCATTCACTATCAGCCGCTTGATTGAAGAAATTGAAAGCAGCGTCGGCAAAATCTCCGAACTGGTGCGGGCCGTAAAGGAATACTCTTACATGGATCAGATGCCGGAACAGGAGATTGACATCCATACCGGCCTCGAAAATACACTGATCATGTTGCGACACGGCCTCAAGAATGGAGTCGAAGTTGTTCGTGATTACGATAGAACACTGCCGCTCATCTGTGCGCGCGGAAGCGAGCTGAACCAGGTCTGGACCAATCTGATTTCCAACTCCATCGACGCTATGAACGGGAAAGGGAAGCTCCGCGTCCGTACCGGCCGTGACGGAAATTTCGCAGTTGTTGAAGTGATCGACAGCGGTCCTGGAATCCCGCCGGAAATTCAGGCACGGATTTTCGAGCCGTTCTTTACCACGAAATCCGTAGGAGAGGGCACAGGTCTCGGGCTGGATGCCGTTTACCGCATAGTCAAGAATCACCACGGGGTGATACGCCTTCAATCGCGTCCGGGTGAAACTTGTTTCGAGGTGCGGATTCCATTCCACCACTCGGGAGAGCGGACAACCTAAAATATCCTGGTTGCCGCCAGTTGTAATGATTAAGGTGATTCATGCGCGATTTGCAAACAGATTCGAATAGCTGGCCTGAACTGAGGTGGTCTGAATGGCAACAAACAGCGGACACACTTCACATGTGGACTCAGATTGTGGGAAAAACACGGCTGGCGTTAAGCCCTGTTCAGGCCCATTGGTGGAACGTTGCCCTATATGTCAGCGCTCGAGGACTCAGCACCTCCGCGATGCCATATCGCGGGGAACTTATCGAGATCGAGTTTGATTTTGTCAGCCATGAGCTGCATTTTCGACTCAGTTCCGGCACAAGATTATCTATACTGCTGCGAGCGCAATCAGTGGCAGACTTCTTTGCTGAATACCAGCGCAGTCTTGCCGCTCTAGGCGTTTCTGTTCGCATCGATCCCATGCCGGTGGAATTGAAAAATCCCATTTCTTTCGGGTCAGACCGAGAGCATGCATCGTACAATCCGGAGTACGTTAATCGTTTTTGGCAAGTTCTGGTGCATGCCGATCGAGTGTTGCAAAAGTTTTCGTCCAGCTTCATCGGAAAGATCAGCCCAGTGCACTTCTTTTGGGGAAGCTTTGATCTCGCTGTGACCCGTTTCTCCGGCCGTCCAGCGCCCGTCAGAGAAGGCGCCGATTCAATCACACGCGAGGCTTATTCTCATGAGGTGATCAGCGCCGGCTTTTGGCCGGGGAACGGCGGCTTCGGCGAAGCAGCTTTCTATTGTTACGCTGCGCCCGCGTCTCCAGGACTTGACGCTGAGCCAATCGAGCCAGCCGTGGCCAAGTATGACGGTTCACTGGGCGAGTTTATCTTCAAGTATGACGATCTGCTCGCCCAAGCGTCACCAGACGAAGCTCTCCTGAAATTTCTACAGAGTTCTTACGAAGCTGCGGCACGGCTGGCCAAGTGGGATCGTGCATCTCTGGAGCGGAGCCCACAAAGTTGAAGCAGGAGTGTGCCCGGATCTCCATCTGCACACGGCTACAGCGCCTTCCGGTGACCTCCGGCACTCGCTTATGCTCGATTTCGTCTCGATCTCAGGACTGTGCGGTACAGATTACCTGGAGCCGTCCGAGCGCAGCCGGTACTGCGAGATCTCTTTCATGGTGTTGTACCCGGGCGGCGTAAAGTTTTCGTGGCCTTTGATCGTCCGGACTGCAGCAACCGCGTCTACGGCTATCAACGAGAGTTCCTTGGCAGTCCGGACCTGGCTGTTCTCTTGGAGATTCATTCCGCCCATGCCCGAATCGTAGATGAGGCCCCCGCTTGCATGCAGAAACTCAATTCCTCCTCCTGATAAACTGCCCGCCGCGTCATAACGATGGTCAAACGTTCGCTCCAGAAACCGTCCGGCGCTCCCTTTTTGACGTCGAAGAATGAAACCCTGGCCTAGAGTCCCGCTTATTCTGACATCCTGACCGGCAAAGGTGACAGTCATGCCGTCGGTGCGCGGCACAATCACTTCGTGGTTGGAGTCATCAAAGCGAATGCCGGACGGATCGGCTTTTCCACTGTTTTGAAGACCCAAGGCAGATCCAGGCTGCGAGACCGGGGATGTCCCTGCCACCGGCGCCCCCGGGACTGCAGCCGCATTCTCAGGCGGCGTGCTGTTCGAATGAGCGCGGGCGGCGAAGGCCTTGTAGTCCTCGAATGATCTCTGGAGTTTCGCCGCATCCGTGCCGGGCAGAGGCAGGACGCGCTGCTGTCCGTTGATTGTCAATATCGTACCTACTATCTTTCCGCCCTCAAACACCTGGGCCGTTGTGCCGCTTTGATCGAATTTAAATATGTAATCGTCCCACCGGACTTCGCCAGTGCCCGTCACGGGCGCACTCGAAACTTCCGTGACACTGGTGCCGGGCCCGGCTGAGGCAATCCGTGTGAACGTCAAAGCGACGGGGCTCCCTTGATTCCACATCCCGGAGAGCGAATTTCCGTCGCTGGCCAAGAAGCCGGTCCAGGTGCCGTGCACGATGGGCACGCCGAAGCTGAGTGCCTGGCCTTCGACGCGAATGTTTGAACAGGGCACACCCGTGAGATTTTGATCGGGACTGTCGACAGTGCCCGTAATGGCACCGTCGCTGCCCGCGATTAAGTGCAGTCTGACGTGTACGGGACCCAACATCCCCGAGTAATCACCAGCGAACTGTGAGTTTTGCGACGCAATAATCATCGTTGCGAGCAACGCAGATAGCGACAAAAGGCGGCCTGACATGGGGCGATTATACTCGCTTTTCACGGGGCGCACAGTCGCCTGTAATAGCTGGGTTTGCGAGGAAATATCGAAGACTGTACCGCCGTCGAGCAGAGTGATTCTTTTACGGAAAATAGCGCTGGCTCATTTCCCTCAGGAATGCGAGAGAATCAGCCATCTCTTGCATGCCATTCACGCCGTCTTCGATGCTGACCCATCCTCGATAATTGTGTTTTGCCAGGATCGTGAAAATGGCCGGATAATCGTTTAGTCCTTTACCCGTAACGCCGTGCCGCAGATCGGAGGAATAACCAAGTGTTCCATCAGTCTGCCGCAAGTCGTCGAGGGTAGTGCCTTCGGCGAGACTACGATCGCTGGCATGCATACTAACCACTCGGTCTGCTACTCGCTTCAGTAGTGCGATCGGATCATCGCCGGCCACTATCGCGTTGGACGGATCGTATTGGACGCCAAAGCTGTCGTGGTCGCTTACGGAGTCGACAATGTCCAAAAATCTGTCCATTCTCTGCGCAAACTCCGGGTAGCGCCAAAACCCATCTTTGTAGTGGTTTTCCATCCCGAGCACAACTTCGTTTTCCTTGGCGACAGTAAGCAACTGATGAAAGGCCTTGAGAACCCACTCTCTACCTTGTTCCCAGCTCACCTCCGGATAACGCTGACCACTGAGCACACGACAGACTGCACCAGACCCGCCCAGCCGACGCGTCACCTCGATCATGCGGGCCTCGCGTTCGATTTCGCTGCTCCGTTTATCCGGATCAGGCGCCGTCAGATCGGGAGAACAGCACAACATAGGCATGGCGAAGCCGGCGGCCTGGAGAGCGTCGCCTACTGTATCGAGATACGAACTATCCAGGTTGCTCAAGAAGCCTTCGTAGAGCTCCAATCCGTCGGCATCGAGCTCCTTTGCCATCTCGATCCAGTTAAACAGGGACAACTGCCCACTGACGATCTGCTCGATATAGCACTTAGGAAAAGCAGCAAGCCGGAGGGGCATTACGTAGTCAACACGGCTTTGATGTATTCGCCGCGTTCCATCTTTTCGAAGCAGTCGAGCCAATCCGGGAGAGTTGCTACCCGGCTGATGATCGAATCCGGATTGAGCTGGCCTGAATGGATCATCGAAATGACACGCTCCCAAACTGGCCAATTATGAGAGAAGCTGCCCGAGATGGTGACATTTTTCTGAACGAGAGGATCGAGGCTGAACTGCATTGGCTGAGGTCCCCAACCAACCTTGATAATCTGACCGGCTGGGCGAACTGCTCGCAAGGCTAGTTCGAGAGTGGCAGACGCTCCGGACGCATCAATCGCGAGATCGACTCCAAAACCGTCCCCAAGCTGCGTGACATAATCGAGAACTCCGCCCTCCAAACCCACATCGGCGCAGAAGGTACGAGCCGTCTCGAGCCGCCGATGATCGCTCGGCAGCCCGGCCACAATAACGCACCCGGCGCCGCTGAGTTTAGCCATCTTGGCGCACAACAATCCGATGGGTCCCGGTCCAAGCACGAGGACGTTATCGCCGGGACGCACTCGGCCATTCACACAAACCGCGTTGTATGCCACGGCGCAGGGCTCAGTCAAGGCCGCCCGTTCGAATGGCATCTGGTTTGGAATGCGATGAAGACATCGTTCGGGAACACGAACGTATTCGGTCATAGCGCCATCCACGCCATAGCCAAACCCGCGGCGGCTTGGATCGAGATTGTACATCCCGCAGCGCGTGAGAGGTGAATTTTCGTCAATCACTGCCGCAGTCTCACTTACCACGCGATCTCCTTCTTTGAAGCAGTTAACGCGCGCGCCCGCCTTCGCTACAGTCCCGGCAAACTCGTGACCAAGAATGCAGGGATAGTTTACGGGCCAACTATGCGAACCTCGCCATTGATGCAAATCGCTTCCGCAAACACTGACCGCCCCGACCCTCAACAGAACATCCTGCTCGCCTATATCGGGGACGGGAATTTCGCGCATCTCTACGGCAAACGGCTCGCGAGCGTAATTCACCAGGCCGGGCATGCTCGCATTCATGATGTCGTCTCCTTTCCAACGGCCACCTCGCCATAAGCGTGAACTTTTTCGCAGATCAGCCGTAGAGTTCCTTCCAGATCTCCCTCCTTCGTTCGGAACGCGTGCGAGTCAATTGCCAGCGGAGCACCGATGACAACCAGCGGGGCACCGTACTTCGGGACATCGGTGGCCTGTTCGAGGGTCAAGCCGCCGACTGCTTGTACAGGTATGTCGACCGCCCTTACTATTTCGTACAACCGGTCGAGCGGGGTGGGCGCCTCCTGTCCGCGTGACCTCCGCAACGTGCGCATGTCGTATCCGATGTGGTGGACGATGTAATCACATCCCAATTCTTCGAGCAGTTTGGCTCCGTCAACCGGATCTGGCATGGCCATGTTATCTCCCATGACCTTCGCTCCAAATTCGCGGCCGGCTTTCACAGCAAGCTCCACAGTTTCCGGATGAGCTTGCCCCATGACGACCACCATACTCGCTCCCGCCTTGGCCATCATCTCCACTTCTAACCATCCGCCATCCATCGCTTTGAGGTCTGCCACGAGAGGGATATCAGGATACTTCGCACGGAGTTCACGAACTCCGCGCAGGCCCTCGGCAATGATTAGCGGCGTCCCTACTTCCAGCCAATCGACTCCGGCGCGAACTGCCATGTCAGCGGCGCGAAGAGCTTCCTTCAAATCGATCAGGTCAAGCGAGAGCTGGACAGTGGCATGCATGGCGCGGGTATTTAGAGCGGTTCACCCGCCGAATGGACATCGAAAAATACTGGCAAGGTCTCTCTCATAGAGGCCTCGTGTTCCCAATGATCAAACTCCTCGAGACGCTCTTGCATACTTTTCTGAATGTGATGCGATAACACCTGCATGGCCCTTACACTGTCTCTCTCCGAGACCGCCGAAAGCATTTCAGTGTGCTGATGATGGATCTGGGAAAGCGTTGGCGAATCATGCCGCCGGCGATGCATTGCAAAAATACGAATCAGTAGGCGCGTCTCGTTTACAAGCTTAAGGATTCGGGCATTTGCAGCCATTCGAACCAGCAAAGTATGAAATCCGAGATCACAGGCAATGAATCTCTGCATTTGCCTCTCATTTAGTTCTGATTGACCAAGCTTTTCCGATTCAGCTCGCAAACCAACAATCTCGTTCGCAAGACTACGCAACCGTTCCATCTCGTTGTTTGAGTTAATTCGCTGTGCGACTTTTCCGATTGCGTATACCTCGAGCGCCTCTCGGAGCTCATAAAGATCAATAATGTCCTGGCGTTTCAATTGGGTGACGACCGCCCCACGATTTGGTGTCTGCTCCAGCAACCCCTCCGCTACTAACTGCCCAAGGGCTTCGCGAACGGGCGTGCGACTGCTGCCTAGCTCCTGGGCGAGCGAAACCTCTGACACGGCGGTGCCAGGTTGCAGCTCACCGCGCGCGATTTTCTGCTGAATCAGAAGATAGGCTTTCTCCCGAATCGGTTTTTCGGTGCGGGGCGAAAACGAAGAGCCGCCTTTCTTCACGGCACAAGTATACGATGGCTACGGTTTCGTATTTTCTTGTGGACAAGCTGTCGACAATCCTATATAGTGTGATTCCAGGGCTAAAATGCGGAACACTCTTGCGCACCCGATCCGGGGGATCGTGCCGCCCCTCGTCACACCTTTGCTAAAGGCGGAGATGCTGGATGTACTCGGACTGCATAGGGTTATGGAGCGCGTTCTCAAGGGGCGTGTGCACGGACTTTTTGTGCTGGGCAGTACCGGTGAATCAGCATCCTTGAGCATGGATCTTCGTCGCGCAGTCATTGGAGAGACGTGTGCCGCGTTGTCCGGTAGGATGCCTGTCCTGATAAACGTTTCGGAAACGGCTTTCACTCACTCTCTGCAACTGAGTGAACACGCTGCCAACGCCGGAGCGATGGCGGTCGCATTATCCCCACCCTGTTATTTCCCGCTGACCCAGCAAGACGTGCTGTATTACGTCAAAAGATTCGCCGAGAAGTCGCCGCTACCTGTTTTCCTCTACAATGTGCCGCAATATGCTCACAACGAGTTTGCGCCGGAAACGGTCGGTGAGCTCTCACGTTCTCCGAACATTGTTGGGCTCAAAAACAGTAACGGCAGCCTTGAGTATCTTCATGCTGTGCGTAAAGCAGTCGCGCATCGACCTGAATTCAGCGTGCTGGTGGGTAACGAAGAGACGCTTCTTCCGGCTTTGCTTGCGGGGGCTCACGGCGGCGTATGCGGCGGCGCGAACATGTTCCCGGAACTTTATGTACAGGTTTATGACGCAGTATCAGGTGGTCGGCATTCCGAAGCGGAAGTGTTTCAAAACCTAATTGTCCGTGTGGCGAAGACTATTTATACAGTAGGTCCTGCGCAAACAAGCTATTTGCGAGGCTTGAAATGCGCGCTCTCGCTCCTGGGTGTAATCGAAGACGTTCTCGCCGAGCCTTTGCATAGCTTCGATCGGTTTGAGCGGGCTGAACTCCAGACGCGTCTGGATCAGGTGCTGAAAGCGGTCGAAACTGCGAGCTGAAATGAGTTTTGTTACTGGTCATCCGAAGAGAAAGGAAGCCTTGATGAGAAAGCTTCGAGCCGCTGCGTTGACCGTGGTATTCGGTTTGTACTCTGTTCTGCAATTATTAGGTCAGGTCAATGCCACGGGAACCTTTTCCGGGCAGGTTACCGATCCGAGCGGCGCACCAATTGCGAAGGCGCAGGTGAAAGTAACGCAACAGGAAACGGGAGTATCAGTTTCGCGGCAAACTGCGCAGGATGGTATTTACACGCTTCCTCTTCTTAAGCCTGGCACTTACACGATTGAGGTGACAGCACAGGGCTTCAGAGCCGAGGCCCACAAGGATCTCACTCTGCAGGTTCAGCAGGTGGCCCAAGAAGACTTCAGGCTACAAATCGGAGACGTCCGGCAGCAGATCACCGTTGAAGGCGCTCCACCGCTCTTGAACACCGAGTCCACTGAAATCGGAAACGTCCTCTCTCAACATTCCACAGAACAGCTTCCCCTCAACGGCCGGAATTTTGCGCAACTTGGTCTGCTTGTGCCCGGAACGAATCCCGGACCCGTCGGGGGCATTCGCACCCAAGGCAACGGCAACGAAACCCAGCGCGCCGGGGCCGAGATCGTGGCTGACGGCGCACGCGGAAGCTTTAACACGTTTATGATTGACGGTCTCGATGACGAAGACCAGTCAGTCGGTACGTTGAAGGTATTTCCGAATTTAGAAAGCATCGAGGAATTCAAAGTCCAGGTCGGCAATTACGATGCCCAGTTCGCGAGTGGCGGCGCCGTGGTGAACGTGATTACGCGCTCGGGCGGAAACCAAATTCACGGATCGGCCTTTGAGTTCCTGCGCAACTACGCTCTGGACGCGCGCCAGTTTTTCGATGCCAAGAAGCCCCAATTCCAACAAAACCAGTTTGGGTTCGCCATAGGCGGGCCCATCATCAAGAACAAAACCTTCTTTTTTGGCGATTATCAGGGTTTGCGAGTCCATGAGGCCAGTACTTCCGTTGTCACCGAGCCCACCGTTGCAATGCGTGGGGGTAACTTCAGCGGTGTTGCCACCATTTACAATCCGGCCACTTATAATTCCGCTACTAACACCCGTTCGCCTTACGCCGGAAATATCATTCCGTCGACTCAATTTGATGCGGTTGCCCAAAATCTGCTCGCCATCATCCCGATACCAAACCTGGCGGGAAACAAAAACAATCTTCGGCTTAACGATCTGGCGGTTCAAACACAAGATCAGTATGACGTCCGGGTCGACCAGGTCTTCTCCGATAAGGACAGCATGTTTGGCCGCGTAACGCACGGCGGGGCTGATATCACGTATCCGGCTACTCCGGTGTATATCAGTGGTGTTCTGAATCCGCTTGCGTTTGCACAGGGGACCGCTACGGCCGGATCGTTACGGCTGAATCATGCACCAAGCAATCAAGCGACTCTGCAGGAAGTGCATCAGTTCTCGCCTTCTGTAACTAACCAGATTGCTATCGGGTACACTCGCTTTTTCTTGCAGGTCACCCCGCTTGACGAACCGTACAGTGTTGCTCAGAAGCTCGGACTTCAAGGGGCGAATACAGGTGCCGATTCCGGTGCGATGGCTTCGATGAGCATTTCCGGATATCAAGGCTACAGTTCAAGCAACCTGCCGGAGGTGATCCCCCAAAATACCTGGCAAGCGAACGACACGGTTACCTATACTCGAGGGGCGCATTCTTTACGTTTCGGTTTTAGTGTCATTCATAACGGGTTCGGGTTTTTCCAGTTAGGGGCGCCTTCGGGTTCACTGTCTTTCACGGGCACCTACACGAATAATCCAGCTGCCTCGTCCGGTGGAAACGGATTCGCAGATTTTCTGCTTGGTCTTCCAGTAAGCTCTTCGAAATCGGCGGCCCCCTACGGAGTCCCGTATGAAAGCTACACCGAATACGGTGGGTTCGTGCAGGACCAGTGGCGCGTAAGCTCCCGGTTGACAGTAAACCTGGGACTGCGATATGACCTGTTCACGCCCGTATCCGAGAGGTACAACCGCCAGTCTGACTTTTTTCTCGGAACAGGCATGTTAGCGATTGCAGGTCAAAACGGGATCTCCTCAAGCATCTTAGGAATACAGAAGCACGACTTCAGTCCGCGTCTCGGTCTGGCTTACCGGGTCGGCGAAAAGACGGTTGTTCGCGCCGCCTACGGGTTGTTCTATTTCAATGAACAGGGAACCGGCGGCTCCAGCAGACTCTTCATCAACAACCCGTTTGCGGCGCAATTTGGTGTAAACTGCAGCTCCACGGCTCCATGCCTTCACACATCCACTGGCATCCCTACTACAGCGAGCGGATCGAATTTACCAACTGTCGTGTACCAGCCCACGTCGAATCTGACGCCCAACATGCAGCAGTGGAACTTCACTCTGGAGCGGCAGTTGGCATCATCGTTGGTCGTCCGCGCCGCTTACGTAGGCAGTCGCGGTACTCATCTCAACCTGAATATAAACGAAGATGTGGCAGTGCCTGGGCCAGGTTCGGTCAGTGCCCGCGCGCCGTATCCAACCGTATCGTCGATCTCGGCCTGGGAGCCCCGGGGTCCATCCAGTTACAACGGACTGCAGTTATCGGCTGAGAAGCGCTTTTCTGCAGGTTTCTCGTTCCTTGCAGCCTATACCTATAGCAAGAGTTTGGACGAGGGCGCTGGCGGCAATTCCTCCACTGGCGAATCCAGGATTAATATTCAAAATCCACGAAATCTGGCTGCGGACTACGGGTTTTCTAATTTCAATTACAAACAGCGTTTCACATTAAGTACCGTCTACGATCTGCCGTTCGGACGGGGTCGTAGATTCCTGAGCAATGCGAACGCGTTTGAAAACGCTGTGGCCGGCGGATGGCAGGCCACTAGCATCGTGACGTTGCAATCCGGTGCACCTTTCTCTGTCTCGCTTGCCACTCCCACCGCGAATACCGGAACATTCACCCGGCCCAATCGCATCTGCGACGGCAATCTGCCAACCTCGCAGCAATCCATTAATGAGTGGTACAACGTTAGTTGCTTCGTCTCTCCGCCTCCTTATACGTTCGGCAATACCGGCCGCAACGTTCTGATTGGACCTGGGCTCGCCACCTGGGATTTAGGAGCCGATAAAGACTTCCGCCTCACCGAACAGTTCGGATTGCAGTTCCGTTCGGAGTTCTTCAACGTACTCAATCGCGCGAACTTCGGGCTGCCCAATTCGAGCATCGGATCCACTGCGGCTGGAACCATCACAAGCGTCATCACGAATGCGAGGCAGATCCAGTTCGCCTTACGTCTCCACTGGTAGAACAGGCATGATTTCGCAAAAATTGTGTTTAGCCGCAGTCCTATTCTTTGGCGGCAGCGCTGTTGCCGATATTCCAGCGTCAGTCATTAAGAATGTGATTGTCTACCGTGAGTCCGGAAAGTATGCGGGCTGGCCCGCCAATCACGGAGTTTGGCATTGGGGAAACGAGATCCTCGTCGGTTTCGAAGTTGGTGACTTCAAATACAGCGAGACGCGCCACTCTATCGATTGGGATCGGCCTGCGCAACATGTGCTGGCTCGAAGCCTCGATGGCGGTGAGACCTGGAAGATCGAACATCCGCTCAGTCTCAGGGCTCCAGATGGAGCGAAGGTTGCAAATGTTCCCACGGAACCGGGCGGCAAACAACCACTCGACTGTCCTGGAGACATCAACTTCACCGACCCCAATTTCGCACTCACTGCGCGGATGGAGGATGTCGATGTCGGGCCGTCGCGCTTCTATTATTCGTACGATCGCGGCAAGAGCTGGCAGGGTCCTTTCCGTTTGCCCGATTTCGGGCAGAAAGGAATCGCAGCGCGGACGGATTATCTCGTCGACGGACCTCATGACCTCACGATGCTGCTCACGGCGGCTAAATCGAACGGTAAGGAGGGAAGAGTCATCTGTGTAAGAACTCATGACGGAGGAAAGACTTGGAAGATGTTGTCGTTCGTGGGACCAGAGCCCGAGGCGAACGACAAAGCGCTGATGCCTTCCTCGGTGCGGCTGTCGGATCGAGTGATACTCAGTGCTATCCGTCACACTAGCTGGATTGAACTTTATCGCTCCGACGATAACGGCTCGACTTGGAAGTTCCTCAGTCGCCCGGTTCCGAACACTGGAGTACACAATGGCAATCCGCCTTTTCTGGTAAAGCTGCAGGATGGGCGGTTGGTGATTACTTACGGATTTCGTTCCGAGCCATATGGAATTCGCGCACGGCTGAGCAGTGATGATGGCAAGACCTGGGGCAGCGAGATTCCTTTACGGACCGATGGGGGCGCCTGGGACCTCGGCTATACAAGAACCGTTCAGAGACCCGATGGAAAGCTCGTAACGGTGTACTACTTCAACGATCGCAAGGACACCGAGCGATACATCGGGGCGACCATCTGGGAGGTCAAGTGAGTTCGCAGACTTCCCGCATTCATAAGCCAATGAACAGAAGAAATTTTGTTAGACACGCCGGAGCCACGGTAGCTCTTGCGCCCTGGCTCCGAGCCCAGCCTGCTGGTGCAAGTATCGATCTGAAGAATTGCATAGTGACCAGACCTGAGAACGCCACCGCCCGTGAAAAGAAGGCAGCCATGGTGCTCGTCGAAGAGATTGAGAAACGAAGCGGGCTCCGATGGCAAGTTCAGGGCGGCTCGCGCAGTGTTTCCCAAACGGCCATCAATCTGTCCACGCGGTCCTCTGAACGAGTAGGCGAACATCTCGCTCCAGAAGGCTACGCCATTCATGCGGAGGCCAACCAAATATCCATCATCGGTGCGGATGAGCGCGGACTCCTTTTTGGGGTGGGAAAACTGCTGAGGACGCTTCATATCGGCCGGCAGAGTGTGGCCCTCGATGCGCGCGAGGCGAACATCACGGATTCGCCAAAATACCCGTTGCGCGGACATCAGCTCGGTTACCGCCCGAAAACCAATGCTTACGATGCGTGGACGGTCGCGACTTGGGACCAATACATCCGCGATCTCGCAATCTTCGGAACGAACGCAATCGAACTCGTTCCGCCTCGCTCGGACGATCTTCCGGATAGTCCGCATTTCCCGCTTCCGCCAGAACAGATGATGATTCAGATGTCGCGCATCGCGGATCAGTACGGACTCGACGTTTGGATCTGGTATCCGGCCATGGATCCGGATTATGCTGACCCGGCCACTGTAGAATCCGCGCTCAAAGAATGGGCACACATCTACCAAATTTTGCCGCGCATCGACGCGGTGTTTGTTCCCGGAGGTGATCCCGGTCACACCGCACCCAAACCTATGCTGGCCTTTCTTGAAAAGCAGAAGGCGAGCCTACGCCGCTTTCATCCCAAAGCCCAGATGTGGGTCTCGCCCCAGAGCTTCGGCCAGGCATGGATGCAGGACTTCTTCAACATCGTCGACCAGGATCATACGGCTACCTGGCTGGACGGCATTGTCTTCGGGCCGCAAAACCGGATGGACCTCCCGCAACTCCGAGAACGTCTTCCCAGGCATTACCCAATTCGCTTCTACCCGGATATCACGCATAGCACCGCATGCCAATATCCGGTTCCCGACTGGGACGTGGCGTTCGCCTTGACGGAAGGTCGGGAATGCATTAACCCACGGCCTGTCGACCAGGCAAATATCTTACGCCGCTTCTCTCCGTATACCATCGGCTTTCTGACTTACTCGGAGGGCTGTAACGATGACGTCAATAAATTTGTCTGGAGCATTCTCGGATGGAACCCCGAAATGCCGGTTATCGATGCGCTTCGCGAGTTCGGTAGGTACTTCGTCGGCCCCGCTTGTGCAGACGGTTTTGCGCAAGGCTTGCTGAATCTCGAAACAAACTGGAACGGACCGATCGCCAGCAACGAAGGTATCTCTGTCACTCTCGATCAGTTCCGGGACCTCGAAACCAAAGCAGCACCGGCAGTGCTTAGCAACTGGCGATTTCAGCAGGCGCTCTATCGGGCATATTACGACGCGTCTGTGCGCAGCCGGTTGCTGGACGAAACTGCGCGTTTGCAGCGAACGCGCGATCTTCTGGGAGTAGTTCACGAGATTGGCTGGACTCCGGAACCTTTGGAGATCGGCGGACCGCCCAGCCCGACGCCTCCTAATGGTCAAGACCTGAGCATCCTTCTCGAACAGGCGGAATGGGTACTGAACGAGAGGAGCGCTGAGCACGGCGCAGTTGCCCTCCGTGAGCGTGTTAAGGAACTCGGGGAAGCTCTGTTCCAAAGCATTCAGATGCAACTTGCAGTGGATCGTTATCAGGGTGAGGCTGTCGTTCGGGGCACGAACCTGGACACGCTTGATTACCCGGTGACCGAAATTCCTTGGTTCCGCGCCCAACTCGCAGCCATCAAACTGATCTCCGGAACTGATCAGAAGCTGAACGCCATTAAGCAACTCCTCGCTCGCACGGATCCCGGACCGGGCGGCTTCTATGACGATTTGGGCAATCCGTCCAATCGTCCTCACCTGATTTTGGGTCCGGGAAAAGTAACGGATCCGGAATTTCGCAAATCTGCTCTTACCGGGATTAGCTATCCCGATCGTCTCGGCGCTCAAGCTCCGATCGCGTGGAAGCGCTGGGCAGAATCTTTGTTCGATGAGCCTCTCAAGATGCATTACAGTGATCTGGATCCGGAGGTTCAATATCGCTTGCGCGTGGTTTATTCAGGTGATGCACGCCGCATCCAAATCAGGCTGGTTGCGGCCCGAAATTATGAAATTCATCCTTTCATGACACGTCCCTGGCCTCCGCGTCCACTGGAGTTCGATATACCGCGGGACGCAATTAAGAATGGCCAACTCGATGTTGCCTGGACTCGTGAACAGGGTCTCGGCGGCAATGGGCGAGGCTGTCAGGTCTCGGAAGTCTGGATTATCCGAAAATGAGCGAACAAGTTCCTTCACCGTCCGAAATTACTCCTTGGGAGAACCCGGTACGCAGCGCGCTGCAGCAGGGCACTCCCGTTGTCGGCGTCACCATTACGACGACAAGCGTTGAGATTGCCGCCCAAGTGGCTGAAATGGGCTTCGATTTTCTCTGGATCGAAATGGAGCACTCTCCGATTACCCTCGAAACCGCGCGCAACATCATTCTGGCAACGCGCGGCTCGCGAACCATGCCGTTCATCCGTGTGCCCGTTAATGAGCTGTGGACCGCCAAGCGCGTGATGGATATGGGCGCGCTCGGCGTGATCTTTCCGTTTATCAATTCAGCCGAATCTGCCAAGCTCGCCGCCAACGCTTGCAAGTATCCGCCGGTTGGGCTGCGAGGATCCGGAGCTGGTCTCGCCACATTTCGTTGGCCTGCTCCCGGCGGCTATTACGATTTCGCCGACAAGAACGTTATGGTCGTCACAAATATCGAAGAGGTCTCTGCGGTCGAAGATATCGACGCGATTGCCGCCACCCCTGGTATTGATGTCCTCTTTATAGGCACTAGCGACCTATCCTTCTCTTTAGGGTTACGCGGTCGCCAGGACCACCCGGCTTTGGATGACGCTATACAGACGGTTGTCCGAGCGGCACAACGGGCAGGGAAGGCAGTCGGAAGGCCCCTTGTGAACGCTTCCCAATACCAGGAGTTCGTGAAGCAGGGGTTCACCTTCTTCCAGGCGCAGACCGAGCTCAATTTACTCGCCGGCGGATCCGAAGCCTATCTGAAGCCGCTCAACAAATGGCGTCCCACCGTCGGCCCTCGGCCCATGTACTGAGGCAGCCGGTGCTCCCGAGTTTGCCGCAATACAAGTGGCGCGTGGTTGGCATGCTCTGGAGTGTCTCCTTCTTCAACTACGCTGACCGTGCAGCACTGTTCGCCGTCTTCCCGTTGCTTGAACGCGAGATGCATCTGTCAACGATTCAACTCGGACTGCTCGGATCATCATTCGCCTGGATGTACGGCCTGCTTGCCCCGTTTTCGGGCAGCCTGGTTGATCGTGTTTCGCGGAAGAAAGCCGTTCTTGGCGGATTGTACGCATGGAGCCTCATCGCTGCCTGCACTTCCCTCGCTCGCGGATTCGGACAGCTTCTCGCTTTTACTACCGCCGAGGGCGTCGGCGAGAGTCTCTACTATCCCGCCTCCATGTCAATGATCAGTGACTATCATGGACCCGGAACAAGATCGAGAGCGATGGGCTTGCACCAGACCAGCGTCTATTTCGGAACGGTCGCGGGCGCGTTTTTCTCAGGCCTGATCGGGGAGCGCTTCGGCTGGAGATGGTCCTTTCTGGTTTTTGGCATCTTCGGTGTCGTACTTGGCCTGTTTCTCCTGCGTCTTCTCCGGGAGCCTCAGCGTCAGCACACATTGACCGGTGCTCCTTCGCCCGACGTGCCGCTTTCACGCTTTCTGAAAGAGCTTGCGAAGTCACCCGCGGCATTACTTCTTCTTGCGGGGTTCTGCTGCGCCAACTTCGTCGCCATGGTTTTGCTCTCCTGGATGCCGAAATTCCTTTATGATCGTTTCGGATTGAGTGTCGCGCTCGCGGGATTATCGGCCACCATCTTTGTGCAGTTTGCAAGTATGTGCGGATCGCCTGTCGGCGGATGGCTGGCGGACCATCTCCAGATGAAGCGTCCAGGCGGACGGATCGCTGTACAGGCAGGCGCCTTGTTTTGCGGTGCACCATTTGTTTTTATTTGCAGTCGCACCCATTCTCCTGCAATGCTCGCAACGGCCCTCGTCGTCTGGGGTCTCTTCAAAGGCATTTACGATGCAAACATTTTTGCTTCGCTCTTCGACGTGATCCCCCCGGAAACTCGCGGGACCGGAGCTGGAGTCATGAACATGGTAGGCTGGCTCGGCGGAGGAGGCTTGGCGCCGTTGGCCGTGGGCATCTTGGCTCAGAGGTTTGGGCTTGCCGCAGCTCTAGGATCTACAGCTGCAGTTTACATCGCTGGTGGAACCGTTCTGCTGATGGCTTCAAGTTTGAGCAGACATACCCAACCCCGGTCGCTTGATTCGGTTTCAGCTTAAGTTAGTAAGCAGGAAAGATATTCTTCTCAAGGAACCTATGACTCCAACCCGCGATATCAGGCGAAGATTCTTAGGAGGCTTCAGCCGGCCTTTGGGCCGCTCGATTTGCAACCGGTGCGCAGCCTTCACCATCGCAGCCCCCAGAGCATCAGCTTCCGGACTACGCACTCGCTCAGAATTATGTATCCTTAAAGCAGTCCAGCTATGACCGGACGGGCGGCAACAACGACCGCTGGCCAATCGCATCCGGCGAAACAAAGGAGGTCTTTAACGCTAACGGACCAGGAGTTATTTCGCACATTTGGTTCACGATCGCTGCGCCCAGTACGTATCACCTGAAAGAAATCGTACTCCGCATTTACTGGGACGGCAATTCCAAACCCAGTGTCGAGTCTCCGGTTGGAGACTTCTTCGGCCTCAATCTCGGCATTTACAACGTGTATCAGTCCGCATTTCTGAATTGCTCTTCTATAAAAGCGCTTAACTGCTATTTCGCAATGCCGTTTCGTAGATCCGCACGGATCACAGTTGCCAACGAAGGGTCCAAGAATGTCAATGCCTTTTACTCCAACATTGATTACCAACTTGTATCTTCTCTGCCCCACCGCGTTTTATATTTCCACGCTCAATACCGGCAAGCGACGCCCAACCCAGCCGTCAAGTATCCTTCGGAGACGAAAAAACTCAATCTGAATGGCGAGCAGAACTACGTTTTCATGGAGACGCGGGGCACAGGCCACCTCATGGGTGTCACATTAGGCGTTCTGCAGAATGCCGAAAACTGGATGGGAGAGGGTGACGAGATGGTATTTGTGGACGACGATTCCAAACCTGTCATCACTGGTACTGGTTCAGAAGACTATTTCTGCGGCGCTTGGGATTTCGGCGGCCGCGATTCTGCCATCCCGTTCGCGCATTTGTATAACGGCGCGCACTATATTTCGGCGCCTGAAAGAATCGGAGGCCGTTACTGCCTCTATCGCTGGCATGCCGATAATCCAATTACGTTTCGGCGTAGCTTGAAACACACCATCGAGCACGGCCATGCGAATGATCGCTCAGATTGTTTCTATTCAACAGCGTATTGGTACCAATCCGAGCCCTTCACTGATTTCCCGAAGCTGCCTGAGGTATCTGATCGTGTACCGGCCGTGAAGCTTACTTGAACCTGATCGGACTTTATCCGTTTTCGCCGCGGAGTCGACTCTTCGTTTGCGACGACTGCGAGCGGGCGGGCTTGCGCGGCACATTCAAAAGTCGCTTAGTATGGCGCACCAGGATCGCCACTTCATTCGCGCTCTTTTGCAATACGAGATCCGCGCCGGTATTTTCCGGCTTCAACCCCAAGCTGTCTGCGAAACCAGTGAGAAGAATGATCGGATTCTTAAAATCCCGCTCCCGCAGTTTCGCAATTAACTCCAGTCCATTCATTGGCGACATTTTGTAATCGGTGATTACCAGGTCACAAGTCCGCTGCTCAATGGCATGGAGCGCGTCTTTACCGGAATGGGCAAAGAACACCTGGTACCCGAGTTCTTCGAGAACAGAACGGCGTGCAAGAACACCGTCCCGATTGTCGTCGACCAAAAGGATAGCGGCACTCTCGGAAGCGCGAGTGATACCAGATCGCATGAAGACTAAGTGACCTTAGCAGGAGCGCTCTCGATAAGTCAATACGCTGCTATCAATCTCAAACTGCGGAAGATCTAGGACTTGACACGCGCTGGCAAGGACCAGGCGAATCAGTCGACCTCATGAGGTGCTTTGTAGCCTGCCTTCGCGACGATCTGATACTTGATCGCCTTACCCTTTGCGTTTGCCAAACGCAGCGGTTCATTCGTCTCCGGATTTATCAGCTCTACTTTGATGCGGCGAAACTTTCCGTCATGCGCCGTGTTGGTCGGATGATATGCCAGAGCGTACTGATTCCGCAACGCGTCTTCGATTTGCCGGAAGATGGCCGGGTACTCGCCTACAAAACGAGGGAAGAAAGACAGCCCACCGGTCTCCTTCGAGAATGTCTTCATCTCGTTATCGGCCTGAAGAAAAGTTAAATCAGCGATCGGGCCCATACCGTTAGCCTCGGCCAGGATGCGGGAAATCTGCAGAACACTGATGGTGTAGATTGGTACCCCGGATTCCTGCAGACTGCGGCGCGCTTTGTCAAAGGTGAGCTTGCTGAATGTGTCGATGCCCGATCCGATCAAGAGGATCGCCTTCCGCCCCTCGATATTCGACATCCGGTCTGCCATGTCTGTCAAAGCGTCAAACACGTTCGATTCACTGAATCCCGGAATGCGCAGCAGTTGCATCGCCTGTTCGGCTTTGCGCTTATCAGGCGAAAAATCCGAAAGGATAGTGGTTCGCAGGTCGTATGTAACCACTGCGACATTATCATCCGGCTTCAAAGTCTCGAGGAACCCATACGAAGCCTGCAAAGTCTCGTACCAGCCTTGACTCCAAAACGCCTGAAAACGGCCGCTGAACTCGATCACCATACAAATCGTCATCGGTGCTTCGCTATGGCCGAACTGTGCGATCTGCTGCGGGACGCCGTCTTCGAACACCCGGAACGAGCCTGGAGAAATATTGGGGATGAAGTGATTGTGATCGTCCAGTACGGCTACATCGACGCTCACTGTCGTCGCATTCGACTTAAAGGTAGGAGTGTCTTTCGGTATATCTTTAGGCTTCTTGAACTCAGAGGGAATCGGTTGCTCTTCGGGAGCCGGAGCTTCTTCTTGCTGATCTGGCTGCGCCGGTTTCTTTTTCGGCTTAGCCACTGATTCGCTGCTCTGTGACTGAGGACCCTCCTGCGCGCTCGAAGGCGTCGGAAGCAACGACGGAATAATTAGGGTGACCGCAGCGAATGCCGCTGGTAAGATGCCGTACTTCATGTCTCAACCTCTGAGGACGAGGGCCGTTCAGTGAACCCGGCGGTCCCGGTCCGAGTCCCGATTCCGCAAGTACACTTCGAACTTTTTCTTAGCCCTTCTCATCCTCCATTCTTTCACGCTAGATACGATCGGCTGCCGGATTTGCGAACGCAACTGTTTCCCGCGCAACATCAGATACCCGGCGATGAGTCCGCCCAGGTGAGCAACAACCTGTATGCCGCCGCCTTGGCCGCCCACCGTCGCCGTATAGGACTGGAGGAACACAATGGCCCCAATAATCATGACGAAGTATTTGGCCTTGATGGGTATAAGAAATCCAAAAAGAATCGTCCGATCGGAGAACATCAGGGCATATGCCATCAAGATCGCGTAGATTGCGCCGGACGAACCTACCGTCGGCGCGTTGATGCCACCAAAAAGGTAAGCCGCAATGATTACCGTCAATCCTGCACTAATACCGCAAATGAAGTAGAAACGAAGAAACCTGGCCGTACCCCAAAGACGCTCCAGTTCGACTCCAAACATCCACAGACCCAGCATGTTCCATAAGATGTGCCCAATGCCGGCATGCAGGAACATGTACGTGACGAGTTGCCAGATGGCGAAGGTCTGCATTACCTGGGCCGGCACCAAGGCAAAATTCTGCAGGAAAAGATCAGCCCTGCTGGCCCTCAGGATATAGCTCAGAACGAAGACTGAGATGTTAACAATCAGGAGCCATTTCAGGCCGGTGGGAAAGCGGTTCGACGGAACGTAGCGATTCACGCGGGAACGCGAACTGAAGGCCATCTTGGGAGGGAATACCTGAACTTGAGAATACCAAAGAAGCCCCTGCCGGGCAGAGGGTCGGTCGCGAAATCCAGCTTACGAAAGGCGCTCGGTTTGGGTGTGCCGCCGGAGGATGCTCGAAGCAAGATTAACCAGACCGGCAATCACTAGCCAAACGAACCAATTGGATAATGGCCCGGAGGTAAATATGAACGTATCCGTCCACCCGGCGTTGGCTGCGAGGCTCCACGCGGTAAAGGCGTATGCGCAAACCACGGCCGGACCCATTAATGCCGACAACATTTCGCCCAGTTGCTGCGCAGTGTTCCCCGCCCACGCTAATGATTGCCGCACACCGCCCGACAAAACTTGCGCTATCCCGGCCGGCACCGGTCGAGCTTGTTCAGCGGCAACAGCCATCGCTGTGGTTTGAGTTTCGGACATCGAGTTGACCCCTGTCGCCTTTGTAGATGCACGCAAAGGGCCGAAAGTTGCCGGGCCGAGCTTCCGATTTATCCTCACGTATTTACGCGTAAATCAAACTCCGATTAGTCCTGTAAAAACGAAGAGGAATGGCGGGAAATTCTGCTAGCTGAAATACGAGTTCGCCTAAATACAGAAATCGGGAATTAAACGGAGGAGTCCGATGAGCCTCGTAGCTCCTGCTCGGCATACCCGTTCAGTAACCGGGAGAGCAACAAAAGGACCGCTGCGGCGACCATCCAGACTTGCCAATGAGCAAAAAGTCCGCGCGAAATGAAGAAACCACTCGTCCATTCGTGATCGGCGGCGAAGCCCCAGAAGGAAACAGTGAAGGCCACCAGAGAGGATGGAGCCAGCAAGGCCGCTGTGGCAAGCGCCGCACCACGCAAGCGGGGCAAATCTGCCGCTCCTTGGCCTCCCAGTCGAACGCGAACCATCATGAGAAGACCCTGTCGAGAACAGGCTACCAGTCCTTGTGTCAAAACAGAGTGAATCGCTTCATTTGGGAACGTTATAGTCTCAAATGGGAACCAAACAAGACTTATTCAATGGAAAAAATTAAGACGGCTATCGTCGGAACCGGGTTTATGGGCAAGGTCCACACGGAGAACGTCAGGCGCCTGGGCAATGTTGAAGTGGCCGCAGTCGTAGGCAGCCGCGCCGAGACGGCTGAAAAGTTCGCAGAATCTTCCGGCATCCCGTTTGCCACAGCCGATCTTCGGGCTGTGCTCGACCGTAAGGACATCGCTGCCGTCCACATCTGTACGCCCAATGTTGACCACTTTCCCATGTCCATGTCCGTGATGGAGGCCGGCAAAGCTGTCCTATGCGAGAAGCCCCTGGCCATGAGCTCTGGAGAGGCGCAAAAATTAGTGGATGAGGCTCGTGCGAAAAATGCGGTGAATGCCGTCCAGCATAATTTGCGCTATTACCCCTTAGTGCAGCAGATCCGGCAAATGATTGTGGCCGGCGACCTCGGCGAAGTTCTTATTGCGCAGGGCACCTATTCGCAGGATTGGCTCCTCTACGATACCGACTGGAACTGGCGTCTTGACGCGAAGTTCAACGGCAAGCTTCGTGTGATGGGTGATATCGGTTCACATTGGATGGACATGATTCAGCACTTGACGGGCTTGTCCATTACCTCGCTTTGTGCCGACTTCTCGATTTTTCACAAGACTCGCAAGCGGCCCAAGGGTTCTGTCGAAACGTTCTCGGGCAAAAAGGCAGCCCCCTCCGATTACGATGTCTTCCCGATTGACACCGAGGATTTCGGAATGGTCATGATCCGCCTGGGTGAAAAAGCGCGGGGAGCTTTTACGGTCAGCCAGATGTCTGCCGGCCGCAAGAACAAGTTTGCCTTCGAAATTTTTGGGACCAAAGCCGGCGTAGCCTGGGATCAGGAACAGCCCGACACGCTTTGGATCGGCCATCGCAACGAACCAAACCAGATTCTGATCAAAGACGCATCTCTCTTTTACCCGGCAGCCGCTCAATTCGCTGACCTTCCAGGCGGCCACAGCGAGGGTTATGACGACTCACATAAGCAGCTGTTTAAGCGCTTCTATGCAAAAGTCGCCGATCCGTCAGCTCCCGTCGATTTCCCGACTTTCGAAGACGGCCTTCACGGGATGATTCTGCTTGAGAAAGCCGCCGAAAGTGATCGGAGAAAAGCCTGGGTGGACGTTAACGCTTAGCCGAGCGCCTGCTCGATGTCCCAGATCAGGTCTTCGACGTCTTCGAGCCCTATTGATAGCCGGATAAGTTCCGGCGTAACGCCCGCCGACTTCTGCTCCGCTAGCCCGAGTTGTTGATGAGTGGTTGAAGCGGGATGGATCACCAGGCTGCGCGCATCGCCCACGTTCGCCAGATGGGAAAAGATCTTGAGATTGTTTATGAAGCGTTTGCCGGCCTCGTACCCGTCCCGCAAGCCGAAGGAAAAAACCGCGCCTGCACCCTTCGGCGTGTATCGTTGAGCCAGTTCGAAATACTGGTTCCCGGCTAAGGAAGCGTATTTGATCCAATCCACCTTCGGGTGTTTCTCCAGGTATTGAGCCACTGTTAGCGCGTTGCTCAAATGCCTTTGCATGCGCATTCCCAGGGTCTCTACGCCTTGCAGAAACAGGAAGGAATTGAATGGGCTTATGCACGGACCTATGTCGCGCAATCCTTCCACGCGCGCTTTGATGATGAAGCTGATGTTCCCGAACGCGTCCCAGAATTTCATTCCGTGATAAGCGGGGGACGGATCCGTGAAATGCGGGAAGTTTCCGTTATTCCAAGGAAACTTGCCGCTATCGACGATCATGCCTCCGATAGACGTTCCATGCCCGCCAATAAACTTGGTCAGCGAATGAACCACTACATCCGCGCCGTAGTCAATCGGGCGAGTAACGTATGGAGTCGCGAACGTGTTGTCAACCACCAGCGGAATGCCGTGCTCATGTGCGATCTTCGCTACGGCTTCAATGTCCATTATGTTGCTTCTTGGATTGCTGATCGTCTCGGCGTAAATGAGCCTTGTTTTTGGCGTGATGGCTTTCCGGAAATTAGCGGGATCGTCAGGCTCGACAAACTTGAAGTCGAACCCGAGGCGGCGCATGGTGACATCGAATTGCGTGTATGTTCCACCGTAGAGAGTGGTCGCTGAAACAATTTCATCTCCCGGGCATGCGATGGTGCTGAGGGTCAAAAACTGCGCCGCTTGGCCGCTCGAAAGCGCAAGCGCTGCGGCGCCATTCTCAAGCGAGGCAACGCGCGTCTCCAGAACGGCGGTCGTCGGATTCATGATCCGCGTGTATATGTTTCCAAACTCCTGAAGCCCGAACAGACGTGCAGCATGCTCCGTATCGTCAAAAGTAAACGACGTGGACTGGTAAATGGGAACTGCCCGGGCGTGCGTTGTCGGATCGGGGTCGTAGCCAGCGTGCAAAGCGCGTGTATTGAAACCAAGCTGCCGTTGAAGGTCTTTCGTCGCCATCGAACTTCAGTATAGGTGCGCGGCTCTGGTCTTGCGAAGATGCGTTACAGATACCGCTAGTCCCGTTATCAGACAGGTCCAGGCGAACCAGTCGCCGTGCTCCGCGTAAAAGGTGGTTCCTTCTACTACGCCGTAGCGAATCGGTGTCGCGACTTCCTGATAGAGCGGCAGGGCCCTAAGCACTTCGCCAGCAGGTCCGATTACGGCCGAGATCCCGTCGTTGGTCGATCGAATAAGAAAGCGCCGATTTTCCGCTGCTCTCATCCGTGCAATCAGCAGGTGCTGCTGTCTTGCTTCGGAATGCCCGAAATATGCGTCGTTCGAGAGATTAATCAACACATCCGCCCCTTGCTTTGTGAACTGACGGACAAGGTCAGGGAAGGCGGATTCATAGCAGATGAACACTCCCAGGCGATGTCCCGCTGCCGGCATCACTTTAATGTCCCGGCCAGGGACGAAGTCACCAGCCTCTTGAGTAATTCGATTTACGAAAAAGAAAACGGGCGGCACGAACTCCCCGAACGGAACCAGGTTGATCTTGTCGTAACGCCCGATTTCCGTTCCTTTCGGGCCCAGAAGAACTGCCGAGTTCAACGGCTGGTTTTGTGAGGTGTATGCGACGGTCCCAAACAGGAAATACCCGTGACTCTGCGCAATGCTGGTGGCAGCTTGATGAAACTCACGGTCGCTGTAGAAATAGAGCGGCGCCGGCAATTCGGGCCAGATCACCAGCGGAGCAGGAAGCAGTTGCGACATCAGCGTCAACCTCTGTTCCGTCCGTTCTTGCAGCAGCGATGTCCATTGAAACGCCGGGTCGATGTTCGGCTGCATCATTAATGCCGTCTGATCTGCCCTTTCGCGATGCTGAACCGGCGGTAAAGCCCAAAGCAGGCCGAGCGAAAGCAGCGGCAGAAGCCTCACCCGTGGCTGACGCAGGATTACGCAGGCGAGTCCTGCCGCAAGCATCGCAAAGACGAACGATAGCCCGTACACTCCAACTACGGGCGCAAGCCGAAGGGGTACGGACATATCGATCCCTGCATTCCCGAGATCGAGCCAGGCGAATCCCAAGGTCCCGTGAGTTCTCTCAATTCCAGTCCAGAGAGCGGCAATTGCCGGAACACCATACGGCGTCCGCATCAACGGACCCGCGAGCCAACTGAACA
Source organism: uncultured Acidobacteriaceae bacterium (assembly GCA_963771495.1). Taxonomy (GTDB): domain Bacteria; phylum Acidobacteriota; class Terriglobia; order Bryobacterales; family Bryobacteraceae; genus Bog-105. Next base: position 1,120,460 of record CAVYTR010000001.1, read on the forward strand.
CCGCAAGATGGAGCGCTTTCAAAACCGCGAACAGGAAGAAGCACGCCCAACCTCCCCAGCGGCCCATGCCTCCGTGTACCTCCAGGACGAATTGAATCCAGGTACAGAGGAAAAACCAGTAAAAGATCCCTGCTGCCCAACCATAGACAAATCGCTGCCATCCGTCCGGCGTTCGTGCCATCACGATCAATAGAGGCGTGAGCGCAATGGGCGCCAGGAAGCGCAGATCAAATTTCGGGAAAATCAACAGTAGCAGTGCCGCGCTGAGGAGCGACAGTGCCGTATTGAGCACAATCTGGGCCGAGTACGAACGCAGACGTTCGTATTCTTCAGCCATCAGCCTGCGCAGCTTGCTCGCTGACCCGGTCCGCCATGTAGGAACTGCGCACGAAAGGACCGCTGAAAACCATCTTGAAACCGATGCCTAAACCGTAGTCTCGATAAGCATCAAACTTGGCTGGCGTCACAAACTCCGCCACGGCCAGATTCCTGCGAGTGGGCTGCAGATATTGCCCGATTGTGGCAACATCGACGTTCGCCTTCTGCACATCCGCCAGAAGCTCGTGAACCTCTTCAGCCGATTCGCCAAGTCCAACCATCAAGCCGGACTTGCTCAGGGATGAAGGACAATACTGTTTTGCGAAACGAAGTACGGCGAGGGATTGGGCGTAATCAGCTTGTGGGCGCACTCGCCGGTAAAGACGCTTCACAGTCTCCATATTGTGGTTGAAGACATGAGGTCCCGCGTCCAGCACGCGCGCGACTGCCTGTAAGTCCCCGCAGAAATCCGGTGTCAGCACTTCCACCTGCGCATCCGGGAGCGCTCGCCTGACTTGCCGCACGGTCTCTGCAAAGTGAGTGGAACCGCCGTCCGGCAGATCGTCGCGATTAACCGAGGTGATTACCACGTAACGCAGCTTCATCTGGGCTGCCATCTCGGCAACCTGAAAAGGCTCTGCTGGATCCAGAGTGAATTCTTTTTTGGCTGGTGAGCCTTTCGGGACCGAGCAGAAACCACATCCGCGTGTGCACAGATTTCCCAGAATCATGAAGGTGGCCGCGCCGCGATGGAAGCATTCGTGAATGTTCGGGCAGCGTGCGGATTCGCATACCGTATGCAGGTGCCGCCGTCGCAGTTGCGTTTTTAGCTGATGAACCGATTCGAAGTGCGTACGGCCTTTGCGCAGCCATTCCGGCAGTCGTGGCGAAATCGAGCCCGGCGATGGACCCTCAATATGAACAAGCGTTCCGGGATCTACCAAGCTTCATTGTCCCATCGCGCTCGCTTGGGAACGCTAATCGTCGCTTCTGAAAAAGCTGCCGATATTTCCGCTGACAATCGCGCCGAGCGGGTTCCGTTCTTCTCCGCTGTGTGGGTGCTCTTGCGGTGAAAGTTCATGCCGCAGGCGCTCGAGTGTCATGCTCTGCAGAATGACTCGGCCCGGACCGGTCAGCGTAGTCAGAAACAGGCCTTCCCCTCCGAAGATCGCTGTTCGGATGTTGCCTACCAGCTGAACGTCATATCCTACGGACGGCTCAAACGCGACCAAGTGGCCGGTTTGCACCTGAAATACTTCCCCGGGCGCGAGGTTGAAATCGACGTGATCTCCGCCCGCATGCACAAACACGATGCCTGGGCCAGTCAGCTTCTGAAGAATGAATCCCTCGCCCCCTAGCAAGCCTGCTCCCAATCGCCGCACCAGGGCGATATCGAGCGTCACTGTGTCCTGAGCAAACAAAAAGCCATCCCGCTGCACCATGATCTGCTGGCCGGCAGCAAGTTCAAACACCTGAATTTTGCCGGGATAGTGTCCCGCAAAACCCACTTCACCTTGACCGGCAGCCACGCTGAAATAAGTAAAGAAAAGCGACTCGCCCATCAGCTTACGCTTAATTGCTCCGATGATTTTGTCGCTGAACGACCGGCCGGTGACGCGTGTCGTCCAATCGACGTTCGCCGACTTGTAAATCATTTTCCCGGCTTCAGCATAAATCTGTTGACCGGCTTTCAGGTGCACGCGGGCGATCTGTAGATTGTGACCCTCCACGTCGTACTTCAAAGGTTCAACAATCTGTGCTGTGGGGTAAGACCCGGCTGCTGTGCTATTGGCAGCCTGACCGCAGTTCACGCAGAACCTGGAAGCGTCCCCAAACTGAGTTCCACAATTTGTACAAAAGGCCATAAAGGTCTTTCTATGCTATCGGACCATGGGCCGGGGGTGGGAACAGATACTTCAGCACATCCCGAATGCGGAAACCCCAGGCTCTTTCATCGTGCCCCGCACCTTGATCTTCTACAAACCGAAGATCGTGATCGCGAACCCAACCCTTCCTCAGCAGAGCGTCCCGGAGGTCGCGAGCGTTCCTGACACAACTCTGGGGATCATCACCTTCGCACGTCCCGATATCGAGCCAGATTCGCGTATGCGGTTTCTGACGAATCCGCCTTACTTCACGAAGAATCGCGCGATTGGCCCACCACACAGAGGGAGACATCACGGCAAGCTTCCCGAAAGTCTCGGGGTGCTGCAATCCCAAGTAAAGCGAGGCCAAACCGCCGAGTGATGATCCGCCCAGCGCAGTGTCGTTCCGGTCCGGTAATGTCCGGTATTCATCGTCGATAAACGGTTTCAGCTCGTCGACTATGAATTGTCCATAGCCACGAGCCTGACCGCCTACACCACGCTGGTTCCGAACGGGGGTGTATTCGGCAATTCGCTTCAACTCCCCGTTATAAATACCAACGATAATGACTGGCTGGATCGCGCCTTCGCTGATCAGCGTTTCGGCCACTTCGTCCACGCCCCACTCGCTGTGCAGGAAGGCGGTGGCGGCATCGAAGAGATTCTGACCATCATGCATGTAGAAGACGGGATAGCGCACGTCTTCCTCGTTATAGCCAGGCGGCAGGTAAACGATAATGTCCCGAGACTTTTCCAGGAATCGGGACGCAAAGGATTTATGAACCCGGAAACTTCCGGTGAGCGTGTGATGCAAGGCCCTAGTTAGACGGTCGGAAAACTCAACTCTTTACAAAATCAAGCGATGCGGAGTTCATGCAATAGCGGAGTCCGGTTGGCCGGGGGCCATCGTCAAAAACGTGCCCCAGATGAGCGTCGCACTTCGCGCAGCGAGCCTCCGTACGCATCATTCCTAAGCTCATATCTGCATCCGTCGAAACGTTCTCCTTCGCGATTGGCTCCCAGAAACTGGGCCAGCCGGTCCCGGATTCAAACTTCGTATCGGACGAGAAAAGAGCGTTGCCGCAGCAAACACAGCGATACATTCCGTGCTCGTGATTGTTCCAGTACTTGCCAGTGAACGGCCGCTCAGTCCCGGCGTGCCGCGTTACCTGGTACTCCTCCGGCGTTAGCTGTTTCTTCCAGTCTTCGTCGGTTTTCATTACCTTTTCCACTCTGACAACCCCTTTTCGCTGGCCTGAGTCGGTAAACTCCATGACCTTTACAAGCTTGCCGGTTCCGGGCTGTGCTGCCCCATGCCGGGTTGACGCAACTACAAGTCCGGCGCCGGCCGTCAACCAGGACACCTGTTGGAGGAAACTTCTTCGCTTCATGCCTGCACCTTCTTCTTTCTTACCTTATTCGATGCGATCGGGCCAAATTGGATGCGGGATCGACAGGCGCACACTCATGCTAGTACTGGGTGAGTTGCACGCGTTCCGATTCCGGGCCCTCCGATTTGAGTTTCGAGCTCAGCGCCCTTTGCGCCTTGCTCCCCTAACGGCAGCTAACACTCTCCGGGGTGCGTTCGGCGATGCTTTTCGCCGTCTCGCGAGCGAGATGAAAAGCGAAGCTCTTTACCGCGATGTATTTGAGCCGGTTATTGAGGATGCGCCCAGTGGCTTCAGATCACCCCCGCGCCCCTTTGTGTTCCGTCCGCGGTGGATCGGTGACGGGGAAAGCGCACCCGTCACACAGTTTGCGCTGGACGTTCATCTTTTCGATCTGAGGGAGGGCTTGCCCGCGCAGTTCGCTTCCGTTTTCCGCGAATGGGGAAAAGAAGGATCGGGAATGAAGGGGATCCCGGTAAAGACAACAGCAGTTCGTTGGCTGCGATTGGATCGCAGCGCGGCAGTCATCTATGCTTCCTGAACCACTTCAGGTGCAGCTCGTCGCTCCCGAGCGGGTTTCCGTTGACCGATTGCGCGTGCGATTTTGTACTCCGACAGAGTTGAAGTCGAGCGGGTCGCTAGTCGCCGTGCCTGAGTTCGGCATCCTCTTTGCGAGAATTCGCGACCGCTTGAGCGCCCTCTCAACCCTCTACGGGAGTTCAACTCTCGACGTTGATTTTCAGGCCTGGAGAGATCAGGCCGACCGCGTGAAACTGGTCGACTCCCGTCTGGAGCACCACATCTCAGAGCGGCTGAGCTCGAGGACGGGCCAGCGCCATTCGATCGGCGGTTTCACCGGGTGCGCTGAATACAGCGGCGACCTGGGCCGGTTCCTGCCCTGGCTCGAAGCCGCTTACTGGACTGGCGTGGGACGGCAGACCGTCTGGGGTAAAGGCGAGATACAAATTGAGCAAGTCTTGTTACCTTAGAAGAAGAATGCCGATCTTTGAATATTCGTGTGACGATTGCGGCACCAAGTTCGAGAAACTTGTTCGCCGGACGGTCGACGCCGATGCCCTGACTTGCCCATCCTGTGGCGAGAAGCATCTGACTACGCAATATTCCACCTTCGCCGCACAGACGGGCGGTTCGAAAGTGAATGCTGAGTCCCTCGGCGGATGCGATACCGGAACGTGTGGCTCAGGAATGTGTGGTCCAGGCGGCATGTGTGGCGGCGGCATGTGCGGCATGAACTAGGCACACTTCAAAAGGCGCCCCGTTCTGTGTCCGCACTGTTAACGATAATCCTGTTTTGCCGTGCGACCGCTTCTCTGGGGCTCAGCGGCACCACATGAGCGGCCCACGATGAGCTGGCAGTTCAGCAGAATATCTCGGGCCGGCAAATTCGGATGTTCGATCCGTTCAATCATGGTCCACACGGCTGCAGCTCTGCCGAAGCGTCGTTAACGGCAGGTGCAGAAAACTTGCATAGTTTGTATCGTCAATACCAATCACCTTCACAAGGACGGAATTTCGATCCCTTGCTCGTTCAGGCGGACCATGAGCTGGCCTGCCGTTCGGTCGTTCGCGCAAACGAAAACGTCCGGTTTATGTCGTTTAATCAATTTGTCTATAGAATCCTGCGACTCCGGATCCGGAATTTCAACGATTTCCTGCATCCCGGCATTGCGAATGGCCTCTCGAAACCCAAGCATCCGCGCTTCCACTGTAGGCGCTGAATTTGGCCACGCAAGGAAAGCCGCTGCCAGTCAGCGCGCTGCTATACCGGAAATCGCCGCATTGAATACGATCGGGTTTGCTGCCTTCTCCGCCGCACGGCCGCCACTCCGGCTAGACCCGCCAAGCCAGTGCTGAGGAACCCCATCGTCGCGGGTTCAGGCACTGCATTCAGTTCGGGAGCGGTGATTTGTCCGCTGCCAGAAGCAGCGAGGGTCCCAATATATCCCGGCGAACTATTGCCAGAAGGTGGAAGACCCACAGTGGTCGGTGTGGCGAAACCGGTTGCCCCACTGAAGATGCCTGTGCCACCCAGAATCGTCATAGTTTCAGAAACCCCAGCCACGTGAAAGTCTGTGCCCGTAAATGTATCGGCTCCCCCGTTGAAAGAGGCCGTGAAACTAAGCGATACCGTCGATAGCGCCAAGTCACCCATAGTCGACACCACGAAGGTGGCTGTTCCCGTCTCCGACCATATCGCATTTCCAAAAGGCGTAAAAGAGCCGGATCCGCTGTTGAAGGCGGGGACGGTCAGAGTAGCCGGACTGGGAGCGCCCCCTAGAAAGGCGTCATAGGTGACTTCAAAGGTGAACGGGATTGTGGCAGCGTGCGCACTCACGCAGGAACCCACAGCGAGCATTGCGGCTGCGGTTAACCACGTTACGCCCCGGAGCCGTTTGATTTTGATAGAGAGTTGATTCGTATTCATAGATTGTTCCGCCATGAATAAGGAATTACGGGGCTCAAGGTTACAGCATCTGAACCGAAAGTTTAAAATGGCTTCTGCGAGGCGGCCCCAATGTCCAGTTGTCCCCAATGCGGAGAGGAACGAGGTTCCGATGATCCCGCCGGACTCTGCCCACAGTGTCTGATCGAAGGCGCTTTCGACAGTTCGGGTTACGCGCATGAATCGGCCACTCAGGCCATCGTTGCACCCGCATCCGCCGCCGTTGATGACGATTTCGGTCGTTATCAGATCCTTCGGCCTGTAGGCGAAGGCGGTATGGGGGTCGTATACCTGGCGGAGCAGCACGAACCCATTCGGCGTTGTGTGGCCATCAAGGTAGTGAAACTCGGCATGGACACTGCCCAGGTGCTCGCCCGCTTCGCCAATGAGCGCCAGGCATTGGCGATGATGGAACACTTGAACATCGCGCGGATCTTCGATGCGGGCGCCACGCTTAAGGGCCGGCCGTATTTCGTCATGGAGTACGTCGACGGGGCGCCCATCACGCAGTACTGCGACGAGAAGCAGGTGCCTGTCCGGCGCCGGCTGGAGCTTTTTCTCGCCGTATGCCGCGGTGTGCAGCACGCCCATCAAAAAGGGGTGATTCACCGCGACTTAAAGCCATCCAATGTGCTGGTGATGCAGCAGGACGGCGCACCGGTTCCGAAAGTGATTGATTTCGGCATCGCAAAGGCCATCGATCAGTGGGCCGTAGAGAACACGCTGCTCACGAAACTTGGGCAGATGGTGGGCACACCAGAATACGCGAGCCCTGAGCAGGCCGAGGTGATAACCGGAGAAGTCGATGAGCGCTCCGATATCTATTCACTCGGGGTGCTCTTGTATGAGTTGTTGAGCGGCACTCTACCTTTCGAGGCAGCCAGATTGCGCCGGGCGGGTTTTGCCGAAATGCTGCGGATCATTCGTGAGGAGGAGCCTCCTCCGCTTTCTCAAAGGCTAAGCGCAATGGGCGCGGCGACGGTCGGTATCGCAGGATGCCGCCAGACCGATGCGCCCTCGCTACGCCGGCTATTGCACGGTGACTTGAACTCAATCACGATGAAGGCATTAGAGAAGAGGAGGGAGCGGCGCTATGACTCGGTGTCAGATTTCGCAACCGATATTCAGAGGCACCTGGAACACCGGCCTGTTTTGGCCTCGCCCCCGAGCTACCTGTACCGATTCCGCAAGTGTCTTCGAAGGCACAGGATAGCCGCCCTCGCCACGGCGGCTGGCGCCGGGTTTATTGCTCTAAGCGAAACGACTATTTGGTCGTTAGTGCGCCGCGATTCTCCGCAGACGCCGAGGCTGGCCAATAGGCGAACCATTGTTCTAGCAGATTTCGCGAATGCCACCGGTGATCCCGGCTTCGATGGGGCTTTGCGCCAGATCCTCGCAGTGCAATTGGAGAATTCTCCCAGCCTGGCCCTGCTTCCGAATACGCGCGTGACCCAGACGCTCGGCTTCATGGCGCGCCCCAAGGATGCGAAGCTCACACCCGATGTCGCGGCCGAAATCTGTGAGCGGACAGCAAGCGCGGCGGTGGTGGAAGGCTCGATCGCAAGCCTCGGAAGCAAGTATCTGTTAGAGCTGCGCGCCCGGAACTGCCAAACTGAAGACGTTCTCGATGAAGAACACGCGCAGGCTGTCCAAAAAGAGGACGTCTCGAAGGCGCTCAGCCAAATGGCAAACAGGTTCGGGACCAGGGCAGGCGAATCGCTTCACATCGGCCGGCAGGAACCCAGTCTGAGCGCCAACGTAACCACGCCGTCGCTCGAGGCCTGGCGGTCTTACAGCGCAGCAATGAAGGCCTCGCAAACCAGAGCGCTGGGAGCGGAAACCCGCTCACTCCTGAGGCGTGCAATCGAGATCGACCCGACATTTGCCATGGCTTACGCCCAGCTTGGACTCAGCGACTCCGAAACCGCAGCGAAGAATGTTACTAAGGCCTATGGACTGCGTGACCAGGTCAGCGACTGGGAAAACTATTTCATCACCTTCAACTATCACCGGCAGGTAACTGGCAATCTCGAACTGGCCCGACAGACCCTGGAATCGTGGGCGGAAAAGTATTCCAGAGATGTAGAGCCTCAAGGACTTTTGTCAGCTTTCACGTCGCAGACTTTGGGACGCTATGAGAACGCGGTAGAAGAAGGCCAGAAGGCAATTCAGCTCGATCCGGATTTCGCGATGGGCTACCTAAACACGGCTTGGGCGTACGTCTATCAGGACCACCTCGCAGAAGCTGAAGGAGTGCTTCGGAAAGCATCGGAACGCAAGATCGACGTGATTCAACTCTCCTTGTGCCGGTACTTCATCTCTTTTCTGAGGAGCGACAAGGCGGCTATGGACAGGGAAACAACCTACCGAATGGCGAAATTCGAGGCGCACGGACGCTTCGAGTACCAGGAGGCCACGACGCTGGCGTGTCAGGGACGCCTGAAAGAAGCGGCCCAGCCGTGGGACCGGGCGCTGATTTTGGCTCGCCAGGGAGGTTTCCTAGAGCAGGCCGCTCTGTTTCAAGGCGCTCGCGCCGTATGGGATGCGCTCTTCGGGCTTCGCGCAGAAGCGCAAAACAAAGCAGCAGCAGCGTTGTCCCTTTACCGAAGCCGGGACGCCGATTATGGGCCTGCGTTTGCACTGGCGCTTCTAGGCGCCTCGGGACAAGCTCACAAAATCGAGGCAGACCTCGCACAGCGCTACCCGGATTACACCTCAGTCCAATTCAGTTATCTGCCTGTGCTGAGGGCGCTCGAGGCTCTCAATCGAGGAGAGCCGGTGAAGGCGCTCGAAATGACGCAAGCCGCCGCTCCGTACGAACTTGGCGTTCCGGGCACAGCCTACTACAGCAGTGCTTTTTTCGGAGCTCTCTATCCGGTCTACGTGCGCGGCCTCGCTTTTTCTCGAATGGGCCGTCATCGCGAGGCTGCGGCCGAGTTTCAAAAGATTCTGGACCACCCGGGACTGACGCTGAACGACCCGATCGGACCGATGGCGCGTCTCCAATTAGCGAGAGCATGGTCCGCTTCCGGAGATCGCGCTAAATCGACCGCTGTCTATAAGGATCTCCTCGCTCTCTGGAAGAATGCCGATCCGGATATTCCGGTCGTGCGACTAGCCGTCGCTGAGTCCGGAAAACAATAATGAGCGTGTAACTTTGGGTGCCAGATTTCCTTAGTCTTTTTAGTGAAACGACCCCGAGTGTGAAGCCATGACGAACGGCGACGCGAGACATACGTGGCTCGGACCGCGCCAGTTTCCGACCACCCGTTGGACCTTGGTGGTCGCTGCCGGCCACCCGCATCGAAAGGAGACTCGCGACGCTCTAGTTTCGCTGTGTGAGCATTACTGGTACCCGTTGTATGCGTATCTTCGGCGGCGCGGTTACCCGGCGGATCAGGCGCAGGATCTGACGCAGGATTTCTTCGTCCAGCTTCTGGAAGGCCGATACCTCGACCGCGCTGATCCGGAAAAGGGCCGATTCCGTTCCTTTCTATTGAGCTCCTTGAAATTTTTTGTGGCCGACGAAGAAGATCGCCGGCGCACGCGCAAACGCGGTGGCGTGGCGGTTATTCCGCTTGAATTTCAGTCCGGCGAGGAGCGCTACCAACGCGAGCCTGCGCACGATGACACGCCCGAGCGCATCTTCGAACGGCGTTGGGTGCGTTTGATGCTCGATCGCGTTGTAGAGACATTGCGGAATGAGTTTGTTCACCACGGCAGGCTGGAGCATTTCGAGCAGTTAAAAGTGTTTCTTCTCGGCCAGTCCGATATTCCGTATGCCGCCCTGGCTCGCGAAATGAACACCTCTGAGGGAACGCTCAAAGTGGCCATTCACAGGCTACGCAAGCGGTACCGCGAACTCTTCCGACAGGAAATCTTGGATACGGTAGCGGATCCCAAAGAAGTGGAATCCGAACTCAGGTATCTGGCTGCGGTGCTGAGCAGGAAGTAGCACCTCGCACTCTTTGCCGGAGCCACGCAACTATAGCCATGTCTTCGAAGTGTAAGAACGGCAGGCCTTGCGGAACCTCGGCGCTTATGGAAATGCCTTGGCATCATTCATGCTCAGCATTCCATCGAGCGTCGGCATCAGTTCAGTAGGAACGTGGCATGCTTTTCTCCACAATTACAGCCTGTATGTCACCGATACCTTTCAGATGAGTCCGAAGCTGACGCTGACTGCTGGTCTGCGCTGGGAGCAACCGGGCGCCTACTCCGAGATCAGAGATCTGGATTCCGTGCTGCAGCCGAACGTTCCGGTCAGCATTGGAGGACTGAGCTCCATCACGAATCCGGTTACGCATGCCCCAGTGCCGCTTACGTGGCCTATGTGAACAGCCCCCAGTATTCTTCCCGCAGAGAAGAGCAACTGCACTGGCTGCTGTTCTCTCCACGGGTAGGCTTTGCCTACCGACTGAACGAAAGGACGGTTCTTCGCTCCGGCTACGGCATATCCTATTTGCCAGCCGAAATGACCGCTGATTCCCCGAGTGCGAGCCCAATCAACTCGGCATTCACAGGTTGACGAATAGCGTTGGGCAGCCGCTGCTGATTACCGTGGCAAACCCGTTGCCGAACGGAATTAATCTACCCACAGGCCGTACGCCTGCGGGCTTAGCTGCGGCGCTCGGGCAGGGAATTTCAGGACGTATACCGGATACGCCATACGGCTATTCTCAACAATGGAATTTCACTATAGAGCGCAGAATCGATAACAAGAGTGTGTTCACAATTGCGTACGCAGGCGCCAAGGGAACCCACTTGGTGCTCTCGCAAGGCTACACTGGCACGGGGTTGAATCTAAATCAGCTACCCAACAGCTACGATGCCTTGGGTTCTGCTCTCCTGATACAGCTGCCGAATCCCTTTTATGGAGTGCTTCCTGCGGGAACGACATTTGGAGCTCCTACGAGTGCCGAAGGATATCTTCTGACGCCTCACCCCCAATACCAGAGTCTGAATCAGGCTGTACCCCGTTACGGCAACGCCACGTATGAAGCCCTACAGTCCACCTATACTCGTCGCTTCAGTCATGGCGGCGTTCTGCAAGCCGCATATACGTGGGGCAAGCTGATTAGCGATACCGACAACACGAGCGCCTTCCAGGACGGCCAGGGCGGCCTTGGAGTGGTGCAGGACAACACCAATTTGGGCGCGGAGAAATCCATTAGCCAGCAAGATGTTGCTCATAATCTGGTGATCAACTACGGACTCGACCTGCCCATCGGACACGGACAAGCATACCTGGGAAATGTCAATGGTGCTCTGAATGCGGTAATCGGCGGCTGGCGCGTAGACGGCATTACGACCATCCGCAGTGGCATCCCGATCGCGCTGGTGGCGGCGGGAAACGGTCTCAGCCAGTTCGGCGCAAACGTGATCCGCCCTAACTACACGTCAGGTTGCACGGAAACGCTTTCAGCACCTGCGCATAGCCGCGCTCAGGAGTGGTTTAACACTTCTTGCTTCACGCAGCCCGGGTTCTTTTCTTTCGGCAGCGAAGGCCGGGTGGATCCGGTGTTGAGGTCGGATAAAGGAGTGAACTTTGATTTATCAGTGAATAAGACTTTCGACCTCACCGAGCTTTTAAAACTTAGGTTCAGCACCGAAATCTTCGACCTTTTCAACCATGCCCAGTTCGCGGAACCGAATACTAATTTGTCCTCGCCTGGTTTCGGTCAGGTAACGCATCAAGTAAATCTTCCGCGTACGATTCAGTTTGCTCTACGCTTATCTTTCTGAGGCTTGCTGAGCTAAATTACCGCGCCGAACCTCTGGGTAACTGCGTTCTCGATTTCCTGGTAAGCCGCGACATGCCGGGCCGTGGACGCCGGTGTGAAATAAGGAGAGTGCTATGAGACCAGTACCCGCTTCAGTTTCGCGCCGTGAGTTCCTGTCGTCGGCAGCAGGTATCAGTGCAGCTCTGTTGGGGCCACACGGGACGACGGCCGAGGCGATGACAACGCAAGATGCGGCCCTGCAACGCAAGCTCGCTGAAGATCCGATGCGGCCGTAGTTTCACCTTTTGCCCGCGAAAAATTGGATGAACGATCCGAATGGGCCGATTTACTTTCGAGAGAAGTACCACATGTTCTTCCAGTACAATCCGCGCACCGCCGTTTGGGGAAACATGAGCTGGAACCATGCGGTTTCGAGTGACATGCTTCACTGGACGCACTCCCTGTCGCTTTCACGATGACGCCGGGCGGTCCCGATGCGGCAGGTTGTTTTTCGGGCTCAGCGATTGCTGTCGACGAAGAACATGGCACACGTGTCTACGTGGTGTACACGGGCGTTGTAAAGAACAAAGAAAAGGAGACCATCCCGGGAGAGGGATTGCAGGAATTGCAATGCCTGGCATGGTCAGACGACCCGAACCTCGAGCGATGGACGAAACAGCAGGACCCAATTCTGCCGCGGCCGCCCTCGGGAATGAAGGCAACGGGATTTCGCGATCCTTCGGTTTGGCGGCAAGGGGGCTGGTTCTATATGACGGTTGGGTCGGGCGTAGAAAGGGTGGGCGGATGTGTCTTGCTGTATCGCTCTAGAGACCTGAAGCGCTGGGAATATGTCCACGAACTGGCAAACGGGCAATGGAACGGCCGGCCGACGACGAACCCCTACGCTGACGGCGAGATGTGGGAGTGTCCCGAATTTTTTTCGCTCGACGGCGGGCACGTGTTGATCTACTCCATCCTTGGGAAGGTTTTTTGGCAATCAGGCATTCTTGATGAGGCAAATATGAAATTCAAGGCCTCCAGAACCGGGCTGCTCGACCTGGATGCTTATTATGCGCCAAAGACACAGCTCGATGCGCAGGGCCGCAGAATCCTTGGGGCTGGATTCCGGAGCGGCGGACAGAGGCTGCGATGCGCGACGCTGGTTGGTCAGGCATGATGAGCCTGCCCCGCTTGCTGAACCTGGACAAAGACGGAACGCTCCGGATGCAGATCCTACCCCAAACCGCAATCCTGCGCTCAAATCAAATCTCGCCTGCCGTAAGCGCGAACGAGACTACGCTTACGCTCGAAAAAGCAACCGGCGAGGTCTGGTGTTCTGGAGCGACGGGCAGCGCGCTGGAGTTCACGGCCACCGACGGTATAACTGACCTATTGCGCGTTAGCTACATGCCTGCGCAGCATCTGATAATAGCCGATGGTAAAGAGGTCCAGTTGCAACCCGGTGACGCGCCGCAAATTCACGCATTCGTCGACGGCTCGGTCATGGAGACGATCATCAGTGAGAGGATTGGCTTCACGAAGCGCTTCTATACTACACGCAGCGTACAGCGCCAGATTTGCTAATACGGGTGACTGGGAGCGCTTTCAAGGCCGATGCATGGAAGATTACCCCAATTTCCAATGACCGGCTGACAATCCCTGCGAATGCTTAGCAGCAACTTGCTATCACGCGCGAACCGTGCATGAGTTTCCGATAGCGCGGAGACAGCGCTCCTACTTGGCATCGCCTGGAGGCGGATCCAGCCTCTGCCCGGGAACTTTGAACTGTGTATCGCCCGGGTGAACACGACCCAGGCGCTTGCCGATTTCCACTTCCTGCGTAGCCGGATCTTCTTTTAAGCGCATGATCCGTTGTTTCTTCAATTCAATGTCGCGCGCGAGGTCAGCGTTCTTCTCCTCCAGAACTCTGATCTGATGGCGCTTCTCGAGTAAGGCGCTCACGCCCTGGGATCCCCGCAACATGATCGTTGCATAAGCGCCCAAGCCCACCAGCGCGGCGACGGCGGCCAGTGGACGAAGGATGGAGGTCGACAACAACGCTCAGAATTCTCCTACATTCATTTATAAACTTGTTTCGAGAAAACGTCTAGAGAATCAACACTTATGGCCGAAAAAAATGCATTAAGAGTACCGGAACCAGACTTGCACTCCGGCTACCTGCTGGTTTTCTCCTCATCTGCGAGCGAGGAGGAAGCTCTCCGCCTGGGAAGAGCCTTGGTAGAGGAACGCTTGTGTGCCTGCGTGAATGTCCTGCCTCGCATGCACAGCATCTACCGTTGGCAGGACAAGATCGAAGAGGCCGGAGAGTATTTGTTGCTCATTAAAACGAACTCAGAGCGTCTTCCTTTGCTGCAAGACCGCATCGCTGAACTGCATAGCTACGACACGCCCGAAGTGATTGCGGTTCCGATCACGAAAGGCTCTCAAAAGTATCTGGCGTGGCTGAACACCCAGCTCTGAAGACGCGATCTTAATCGGATCGCTCGCTTTCCCCTAAAATCGAACACATGCGTTCTGCTCTCATCCCAGCGTTCCTGTGCGCCGCGACCGGCTTTATGTTGGCGCAGAATAAGCCTCTCAGTTCGCTCCCCTACACGCCCGTGCTCGATACCTCCTTCATGGATCGATCTGTGGATCCGTGCACAGATTTCTACAGGTTCTCCTGCGGCAAATGGAACGCGCTGAATCCTATCCCCGCCGATCAGGCCCGCTGGGATGTCTACGCCAAGCTCTCGGATGAAAATACTCATTTTCTTTGGGGGATTCTCGAGAAGGCAGCGCAACCGGCTCCCTCCCGCACGCCGAACGAGCAAAAGATCGGCGACATGTTCCATGCCTGCATGGACGAAGCGGCGGTTGAGCAAGCCGGTCAGAAGCCTCTCGAACCCATGTTGGCCGAAATCGCCAGCCTAAAATCAGTCGACGATATCTCCAGGTATGTTGGCAAGCAGCATGAAACTGGCGTTGACCGCGGGGTTCTGTTCGGCTTCGGGTCTGATCAGGACTTTGACAACTCGTCGCAAGTGATCGCGTTTGCTGTCGCTGGCGGTCTCGGCCTTCCCGACCGCGACTACTACACCAAAACGGACGCGAAGTCGCAGGAAATCCGACAGCATTATGTCCAGCACGTCGCACGCATGCTCGGCCTTATTGGTGAGTCAGGCCCTGAAGCGCAAGCCGATGCCCGAACTGTGATGACCATCGAAACGGATCTCGCCAAGGCTTCGCTGACCCGAGTGGAGCAGCGTAATCCTTACAACCTGAAACATCCCATGTCTCGCAAAGAACTCGACAACCTGACGCCGGCGTTCGACTGGCACCCCTACCTCCAGGCCCTCGGCGCTCCCGAGTTCAACCGTTTGAACGTAACCGAGCCGAAATTCTTCACCGAACTCAATGCCGAGCTCAAGAATATAAAACTGGCTGACTGGCGTGCTTACCTGCGCTGGCATTTGATTCACTCCCACGCAAACTATCTCTCTTCGCCTTTTGTGAACGAAAACTTCGCTTTCTTCAGCGCCTACCTGCGCGGATTGAAAGAAATGCCGGCCCGTTGGAAACGCTGTACGCGCCTCGTAGACCGGGATCTCGGCGAAGCACTCGGCCAGGTCTTTGTGGCGGGCACCTTCTCTCCCCAGACCAAAACCGATGCGCTCAGAGTGACGAATGAGATCGAATCGGAGATGGGTCGAGACATCAAGGATCTCACCTGGATGAGCGACGCTACCAAGACGCAAGCTCTCGACAAACTGCACGCCATCGTCAACAAGATCGGCTATCCCGACAAGTGGCGGGACTATTCTTCTGTACAAATCGCCGCCAACGACTTTCTCGGCAATGTAGTCCGCGCCTCGGAGTTTGAAGAGCATCGCGAACTCGCAAAGATCGGCAAACCCGTGGATCGTGGCGAATGGGGAATGACTCCGCCTACAGTTAACGCCTACTACAACCCCCAAATGAACGACATCAATTTCCCCGCCGGTGTCCTGCAGCCGCCTTTGTTCGATCCCAAATTGGACGCCGCCCCGAATTACGGCAATACGGGAGCCACTATCGGGCACGAATTAACACATGGCTTCGACGATGAAGGCCGGCAATTCGATGCTCAAGGCAACTTGAAAGACTGGTGGACGCCAGCCGATGCCAAAGCGTTCGAAAATCGTGTGTCGTGCGTCAGGAATCAGTATGCGAAATACCTGGTCGTCGACGATATTCACATCAACAGCAGCTTGACACTCGGCGAAGACGTTGCCGATCTGGGCGGAACTCTGCTTGCTTATATCGCCTGGAAACACGCCACCGATCATCAGCAACTCACGAGTCGGGACGGCCTGACACCGGACCAGCGGTTCTTTGTCGGTATGGCGCAGTGGGCATGTGGCGATCAGCGCATAGAAGACAAGCGCCTGCACGCCATAACTGATCCTCACTCACCCGATCAGTTCCGTATCAACGGTGTCGTTTCGAACATGCCCGAATTCAAAGACGCATTTGCCTGCAAAGACGGCCAGCCAATGGTAAACGCAAATGCCTGCCGCGTCTGGTGATCAAAGATCATTGATTGGCGCCACCTGCGTGGTAGCACGATTAGGATTGATCACGTAACCTTCAGCGCGCCCGGTATCCGTATCGTAGAGCAGGAAGCTGGGTTTGCAATCGCGCCAGGCGCCGCTTCCAAATTCAGCACCCATAATCGGACCGGGATTCAGTAGTAGGCACTCACCCGCTCTCGAAATTTCAAAGTGATGGTTGTGCCCGAAGCAGACAACGTCATAATCGCCGGATTTAGCGATGGGCCGGGCCAGGTAATCGAAATGATTCACGGCAAACCGTTTCTGCTTGAAGACTGCCTGAAAGAGTTCGCCGTAAAGGTGTACGTTCGCGGTTTTCAGCGCCTTCGCCGTGATTCGATACAGATCCGCGTCATTATTCCCGAAAACGATGTGCACGTCTCTGGGAAACTTTGCCAGCTCATCAATTACGAATGGCGAACACAGGTCACCGCAGCAGATGAGCGCGTCCGTATTCTGAACAAATTGAATGGCAGCTTGCAGGTTCCACAAATTATCGTGTATGTCAGACAGGATCGCGATCCGCATGCTCTATTCGTAGAAGTTTTTGTCCCACTTGTGCCGTCGCAAGATGGCCAGCACCTTCGAATCCAGCATTCCCGAAGCCGCTGTTGCCCGGCAGTTCTTTTCAACGGTTTCGACTCGGCGCATGCCTGGAATCACCGATGTCACTGCCTTGTGCGAGAGGCAAAACTGAAGAGCAACATCTGCGAGCGTTCCTGGATACCCTGCGAGGTCGCGCTTGAGCGCTTCCACGTGTTCAACCACCTGGCGTTTGCGGTCGCCTCGAAAATATTGGTCCCGGAACTCGCCCGGCTCGAATTTGGTCTCTTCCGTGATATTTCCGGTCAGCGCGCCTTCATCTAGCGGAACTCTCGCCAGGACACCGACTTTCATCTTCTGACAGAGTGGGAAAAGGTTGTTCTCAGCGTTCTGATCGAAGATGTTGTAGATCACCTGTATGGCAGTAATTACGCCGGTCTGGATTGCCTCCAGCGCGGAATCCGGATCGTGCTCTGAAATCGATATTCCAAAGAACCGGACCTTCCCGCTTCTTCTCAAGTCCTCGATCGCGCGCTGCCACTCTTCCGTTCTTGCCCACGCATCCGTCCACACATGGAATTGCTGCAGGTAGATTTGTTCCACACCTAGATTTCGCAGGCTCTCGTCCGTCGATTGCACGATGTATTCGTATGGAAAAACCTCTGAAATCGGCATTTCGGGCCTGGCGGGCCAGATCCGGTTCTTCGGGGGAATCTTGGTCGCGACATAAACTCTCGTGAAAGCCTGCCTGACTGCTTTCCCCACTAAGCGTTCGCTGTGCCCGTCACCATAGGCGAGTGCCGTATCCACCAGATTCACACCGAGTTCGAAAGCGCGCTGCAAGGCACGCATAGACTCTTCGTCTTGTCCGCCTTGCCACTGCTTCCCGCCAATACCCCACGCGCCAAAACCGATCTCGCTCACTTCAGCTTCGGTTGTGCCCAGCTTGCGATAATGCATGCTCTTATTTTTACCCCTGCAGTAAGTAAAACGAGAAAGGCCGCCAGTCCCAATTGAGAGTGGCGGCCTGAATGACGCTGGTTGGAATCTTACGGACGGGCTACGTTCTCGGCTTGCAGTCCCTTGGGGCCTCTCTTTACCTCGAACTCCACCTCCGCACCTTCTTCGAGCGTTCGGTACCCATTCATTTGAATCGCCGAGAAGTGCACGAAGACATCATCACCGTTTGAGCGTTGGATAAATCCGTAACCCTTGGCGGCGTTAAACCACTTAACTACACCTTTTTCTCTCACAACTAATCTCCTGTTTGTGATGCGAGATGAATGCCTGTTCACCCTCGCTAAACAATAGGAGCAGCACCTCCCAGTGAAGAGCGGAGCTTGCAAGATTACAACCAGCTTGCATCGAAAAATCTGATCAGAATTTTAACAAAGCGAGCTTTGTTTTCGCAATAGAAAAACCGTGAAATCAATGTCTTACGATCCCTATCCGAAGTTCTAGAACTAACCGTGCCGGTACTCGGTCTCACTCCTGCGGATGAGGATTGTCGGTTCCTGACGCCGGCGATTTTCCAGTCTGAGACGCCTGTCCCACTTTCGCGGCCGGAGCCACTGTTGCACCGCTTTTGTCCTGTGCCGTGACCGGAATGGTCACTGACCCTGTCGAACCGTTCGAACGGTCCAACACCACAATGCGAACGGCATCCGTATCCGCGCGCAACGCGAGATCTTCTCCCGCCGTCAGCGCCTTCGAGCGAATAACAGCAAAGCGATCTGCCGTTGCGCTCAGGTTCAAAGTCTTCTTCAAATCAGCTAGCGATTTGCCACGCTTGGTCTGCTGGACGAACACGACGTCTATCGCACCGTTGAACTTGTCGTTCGCTTGCTTGAATTGAATCTCGTTGGGATCCAGCGCGAAAAACAATCTGCTGGCATTGGGCATTGTCGGGCTGGGATCGATGCGCGCCGACACACCAAGCGCCGTTGAGTCCAATGGGCTCCAGATCGCCTCTCGCAACAGCTGATCAAGTTTGCCCGGATTTGGCGCAGGTTGCTCCTGAGCGAGATAGCCTTTCTTCGTTCGAACAACCACTCCGCCCCGTTTAACTTTGACCTTGATCTTGTGGAATTTGTTATCCCAGTTTTCGTCCGACGCGTAGTATCCGAGCGTATAAGTCACAGCCGAATCGTCGATCGCATGCCGGATCGCGCCGCCAATGTCGTTCGTGTTGTAAAAGGCCTTGCCGCCCGTCAGATCCGCAATGTAATCCATCGTCTGCATATTCCGGGTGTCGACCCGCATCATCGAGTTCGGAAGCTGTCCATTCTTCCCGACCTTGACATTCTTGCTCGCATCAGCGAACGGCAGGCCCATCAAGCCGCGTGCATCTACCGGATAAACAGCCACATTGGCGGTATTCATCGCTTGGCTTGCTGCCTCAATGTAGTCGGTAAACATCTCGCGATCACTTGCGGCCGCGCTTTGCATAATGTCTGAGCTGTCGGTCTTATCCTGCTCATCCCCGTATCCGAACGCAATGGGAAACCCGCCGGAAACCCAGACTACATTCTTTCGTCCGGGAACGCCGGTCAGGTGCTGCGCGAGGACCTTGAACGAAACGCAGGTATTCAGAACCCTGTTGCGAGTAAAAAAGTTCGACACGATCGTGTTGTTCGTGTCGATAAAGCTGTCCATATCGTCGTTGCCCGTATTGGAAGGATCCGGATCCGACCCGTCGAGTTGATGACTGAAGCCCGGGAAGACCTTACCGAGCGATGCCATCAGCGACTCCGAGTTGTTTGTGAAATCGTGCACAATACTGAATCCCTGGCCTTGCAAAAGATAAATCGCAACGCGGTCTTCTGGCCGGATCTGCCGTAGAAACTTCAGCATTTGCTTGCGGGCGTACATCTGGTCCGTAAGCTTCGTGTTGTACATATCGAGCAGCAGAACCGTGACGCTCGTGGGCGTGTCGGCCTGCTTTTCAGGGCGATTCGTCACCACGTTTCTGGGCAGCACAAGGCTGGGCTTTGCTGCAGTGCCGCTTTTTCCCGAAGGAGCAACGCTGTCCACCGTGAACAACGAGACCTGCTCGACTCTTCCCTGGTCGGTAATCTCAAAGTCGTCCTTGGTCAGGTCACTGATCGGGTTTCCATGGTGATCGTGCACAAGTACGTTCACCTGGACCAATCGCGTCGTCACCTTAATGGTCGGGGTGGGCACGGCCCGGCTTGGGGCCGCGTAGCCGCCGGTTGAGCACCAGCACTCGAGGATTGCGTACCGGCGGGCGTCTGCGCTGTTACCAACACGCTAACGGCAGCTAGCAGGAGAAGTGCTGTACGGCTCGGCACTGTAGGTATTTTCCCCTATTTACAGGAACACCGCTGGGCCGCGAAGTACTCGCTTGCTGGTTCCGTTCCTCTGCCGAACGATCTACCGCAACAACGATCTACGGCAACAAGGAGGCTTAATTTGGGCTGACTTGTACGTCTTCGGAGTGGTTCTTAAGAGGCGGTGGAATCTTTTCCGCAGAAGCCCGGGCGTGCGCCGCTGTCCGCAGCTGGTCGGGCGCCTCAATAGTCAGCATGCGCCGTGATAATCGGACGAGCCCACGCCGCTCAAGCTGGTTCAGTGTAGTGGACGTGGTCTCGCGAGTGGCGCCTATCAAGTCTGCCAGCTCAAGTTGGGTGATCGGCAACTGGTAGCCGCTTCCGTCTTCCGCTGCCTTGACCAGCCCCGAGAGTTCCGCAAGGTAGTGAAGAATCCTGTATTCGACATCATGCAGACACAGCAACTCGACCTTTTCCGCTAACGCCAGTCTTCGCCCGATCAGGTAATCGACAAATGCGGTCGCCCATTCAGGATTTTCCGCTATGCACCGCGCTTGAACGTCGCGGGGAATGCGATAGACGGTTGCATTGGTCAGGACCTCAGCTTCGCCGTAATAGACCAACTCGCCTTGAGCGGCCGCCTCCTCTCCGACCAGGTCGCCCGCCCCTCGCACCGTGAGGATTATGCGGCCTCCGCGCGTGTTGGTACGCGTTGTCTTGACCATCCCTTCCTCTATAAAAAAGATCGAGTCAGCGGCTTGGCCTTGCGTAAACAATGATGTGGATCGGCGAAGCGAACCGAGCCGTGTGACCCCCGGGTCAGACAAAACAGCGCTTCGCACTACGGAAGCGAGCAGATTCACTATAAGGTGTCCTTTGGTTCACTAGATTATATACGCCAGGACACGATTCAGAAAAGAAGTAAATTTTAACAATAGTCCTAATAGGACTACTTGCTCATTCAGGAGGCTTGGCCTTCCGCAATTTAGCTGCGAATTCCGCGCCCTCAGTGAGGAGCGTGTCTAAGCTTTCTTTTTCCAGAGCTTTGGTCATTTCACCAAGTGTCTCTGTGAACGCTCCGATAGCCTGCCTGACCGCGTTCTTGTTCGTAACGAGAATACTCGTCCAGAGATCCGACGCGCTCAGGGCTAATCGGGTCATGTCCGTAAGTCCCGGGCCAAAGACCTTGCTGATGACTTCGTCCCTTTCTTTCGTCAGAGTTACAGCCAATGCTGTCGAAAGTAACTGAGGCAAATGCGACGTGTAAGCAACTGTTCTGTCGTGCTCTTCCGGAGTTAGGTAGGTCACATGAGCACCGATTCTATTCAGCCACGACACGAAGGTTTCCATGTGGGACGAATCACATTGAGAAGTTAAAACGTACGGCCGATCCCGGAAAAGATCCGGGTCCGCTGCCTCGATCCCGCGCGTCTCCTTCCCCGCCATGGGATGGCCACCCACAAACACCGCCGACTTGATATGCTTTGTAGCCTCGCTCACAATCGCAGTTTTGGTACTTCCAGTGTCCGTGATGAAACAACCTGGACGCGCAATCGGTCCTAAAACCGGCATCGCCGCCAAGATTGCGTCCACTTTATGTGACAGATAAATCACGTCTGCGCGACGTGCGATTTCGTCAAAATCGCTGGCGACCGTCGTGATCGCACCCATCTCCAGCGCCTTCTCAGCATAGGGAGGCGCACATAAGCCAAGGATCTCCCCTTCGAATCCTGCCTTCCTGAGAGCGAGACCGAAGGATCCGCCAATCAGGCCAAGGCCGTAAATCGCAATTGTCTTCACAGCCGGAGTTCCGCCACTCCGTCTTACGCCGTTCGTCCGACAGCGCTGGCTATGGCTCGCACTTGCCTCATCAACTCTGAAAATTGCTGCGGGTTCAGGGTCTGTGCGCCATCGCTCCACGCCCTGTCCGGATCGGGATGCACTTCCACCAGCAGTCCGTCCGCGCCCGCCGCAACGGCCGCGCGCGCCATCGGCAAGACATAATCTCGTTTGCCCGTGCCGTGCGAAGGATCAGCCACTATGGGCAAGTGTGTGAGCCGTTTCAGGACCGGCATGGCGGAAATGTCCATGGTGTTTCGAGTACTTGTCTCGAACGTGCGAATCCCGCGCTCGCACAAGATCACCTGATAATTTCCGCCTGACATGACGTATTCCGCCGAAAGCAGCAGTTCCTCAATCGTCGCAGCAATGCCGCGCTTCAGCAGAATCGGCTTACGGGTTTTACCCAATTCGCGCAGCAAGTTGAAATTCTGCATGTTGCGAGCGCCCACTTGCAAGATGTCCGCGTACTCTTCGAGCACCGGAATTTGCAGGTGATCCATCACTTCGCTCACGACGAGTAAGCCGTGACGGTCTGCAGCCGTCCGCATGATTCGTAAGCCGTTCTCGCCAAGTCCTTGAAAGCTGTAAGGGGAACTGCGCGGCTTAAACGCACCGCCGCGGATTACCTGGCCGCCCGCTTTCGCCACAATCTCGGCGCAGCTGTCAATCTGCTCCTCGCTCTCGATGCTGCATGGACCTGCCATCGAAACCACGTGGGAGTCGCCAATACTCACGTTGCCAATTTGAATGGTCGTACCAGCCGGCTTGAAATGTCTGCTCGCCAGCTTGTAGGGCGACACAATCCTATGGCACTCTTTCACTCCCTCGAGTACTTCAAGCGTCGCCGGATCAAAATCGTCAAGAGGACCCACCCCGCCCAGCACCGTATGCCGCACGCCGGTTGATCGGTGCACAGTAAAACCCATCTCCACCAGCCGCTTTATCACTGCCTCCGTCTGTATCTCGGAAGCGCCTTCCTGCATAACAACCAACATGTTTTTCTCAGCCTTGCGAACGTTCGAGCATCTTGTCTTTCTGCACGGTTCTCATTTCATCAATGATGCGCTCGAAAATTCTTTTGACAGCATCGTGCGATAAAGGCCCTTGGTTATGGCTCGTAACGTTGGCAAAAACCTGCTCTTCCCGCTTCGGCTCATAAATTGCCAGCTCCAGCTCTTGTTTGATTCGCCCGATCTCCTCAACGACATTTGTTCTTCGGTTTAATAGTCGGAGCAGGTCGATATCTATCTCGTCGATCACTTCGCGGCAGCGAAGCAGGTCTTGCGGAGAATAGGCGCTCATGAATTGCGTAAGGGGGCTGTGAGTCCGGCGACAAACTTCTCCAGCCCTTTCGCCAGGTCCGGAGCCTCCGCATGCGATTCGATAAATTTCACAATGGCGCTTCCGACCACCACGCCATCCGCCAGACGCGATACTTCCGCCACCTGCGCCGGAGTGCTAACGCCAAACCCGATCGCCAGCGGCAAAGTTGTTAGTTTTCGCATCCTTGCGGTCAATGCGCTCGCGGCCTCCGAAAGCGACTCTTGTTCTCCCGTAACTCCCGTCCGCGATACCAGGTAAATGAATCCGGACGACTGCTCCGCTACCAAGCGCAATCGCCGGTCCGTGCTGGTCGGTGCTGCCAGAAATACCGTGTCCAGGCCGCAAACCCGCATCTTCTCCACCGGGCCTCGCCCTTCTTCGATCGAAAGATCAGTCAGCAGAACACCATCTACACCGGCCTCGGAAGCCTCGCTCGCCAGGCGCTCAAATCCATAACGCAGAAGCGGATTCAAGTAGCTGAACAGAACAATCGGCATCTGAGATTGTTCCCGAATCTCGCGTACCACCGTTAAGATCTGCCCAACGTTGGTTCCTGCTCTCAGAGCTCGATCCGACGCGCGTTGAATTACGGGACCATCAGCAATCGGATCTGAGAAGGGAATGCCCAGTTCCACCAGATCTACGCCCCCACGCTCGAGCGCCAGCACCAAAGACGCTGTTTGGGAGAGCGACGGATCGCCTCCTGTGATGTAAGCGATGAAAGCTTTCCGGCCTTCCTGCCTTCGCTGTTCGAAAAGTCCGCTGATCCGCGAGGCCGATTGCACTACACTCACTTGTCCAGCTCCGGCATGTTTTCCCGGTAGATGTCTATATCCTTATCGCCGCGGCCCGAGACGTTCACGATGTAAGCCTGACCGGAATCGGACGGGGCGCGCCGCAGCGCCTCCGCAATGGCATGCGACGATTCAAGTGCCGGAATGATCCCTTCCGTTCGCGCCAGACGTTTCGCGGCCGCAAGTGCGTCTGCATCGGTAACGGAAACGTACTCAGCCCGTTTCTTGTCATGCAGCCACGCGTGTTCCGGTCCAATCAACGCATAATCCAGCCCCGCCGAAACCGAGTGGGTCAACCCAACTTGCCCGTCCTCGTCCTGCAGCAGATAACTGAACGACCCGTGCAGGACGCCCGGAGATCCGCCGCTCATGCGCGCCGCATGTTCCCCCAGCTTGTGCCCTCTTCCGCCGGCTTCAATGCCGATCAGCCGGACCTGCTCGTCCGCCACAAACGGATAGAAGATGCCAATCGCATTGCTTCCACCCCCGACGCACGCCAGAACAGCATCCGGCAATCGCCCAATCTGTTCCAGTGCCTGTGCCCGCGCCTCCTCGCCGATAGTCTTGTGAAAATCGCGCACCATCATCGGGTACGGATGAGCCCCCAGCGCCGAACCGAGCAGGTAATGCGTGGTCGCGATGTTTGTTACCCAATCCCGCATCGCCTCACTGATTGCGTCTTTCAGCGTTCGGCTGCCATTTGCAACGCCGGCCACGGTTGCCCCCAACAAGCGCATTCGGAAAACATTTAACCGCTGCCGTCGCATGTCCTCCTCGCCCATGTACACCACGCATTCCATTCCGAACAGCGCACAAACGGTCGCAGTCGCGACGCCGTGCTGGCCCGCTCCGGTTTCCGCAATAATACGCTTTTTGCCCATGCGGCGCGCCAGCAGGATCTGACCCAGGCAGTTATTGATTTTGTGTGCGCCCGTGTGTAGCAGATCTTCGCGCTTCAACCATAGCTGCGCTCCCCCGAGCTGCTCACTCAATCGCTTGGCGAAGTAAAGCGGAGTCGGCCGCCCCGCATAATGACGTAGCAGCGACTTCAGTTCACTCTGGAATTCGCCGTCTTCCCGAGCCTCGATATACGCCTGCTCCAGCTCTTCGAGCGGCTGCATGAGAACCTCAGGCACATACCGCCCGCCATAGGGCCCGAAATGTCCCAAGGCATCCGGTATCGTTTGGCTGCTCATAACTCCACTTCCCGACAGAGGGCCTCTGTCTGCGTTTGCGCCGGAAAAGCCGTTCCGGTCTCTTCCAATTGCCTCGCCGCTTCAATTGCCGCTTTTACAAAGTCTCGAACGCGCGCCCTATCCTTCTTGCCCGGTTCGGATTCCAGCCGGGAACACGCATCGACGCCCCAGGGCCGGGCAACGCGCACAGCCTCCGCGACATTCGTCGCATCCAGTCCCCCTGCCAAAATCACTCGGTGGGGAAATCCGGTCGCTAAACGCCAGTCGAACGTCTGACCCGAACCGCCATAACGCGGTGTCTCCGCATCCAGCAGGTAGGCTTCAAAGCTCGGCGCGACATCTGCTTCAGTGCCGGCCACAACCGCACGCCAGGCACGTTGGGTCGTTCGGGCGGCTGTTCCATGCAATTGAACGACATCAAGCGGAACCATTGCCGTTACCGTGGCAAGATCTTCTTCCGAGGCGTTCACCAACACGCCTACGCGTAAGAATTCCCCTTCGACGCGGCTCGCTATCTCCGCCGCACGCTCCGCCTCTAGGAACCGAGAACTTTTCGGGTAGAAGTTAAACCCAATTGCATTCGCGCCAGCCTCCACCGCCACGGCTGCGTCTTCCTCTCGAGTGATACCGCAGACCTTGATAAGGAAGCGCAGATCAGAGACATTCTTCATGTCCGAGTTTCAGCCTTGCCCGTCAACTCCCGCAGGCTGGCCGTCGCATTTCCTGACCGCATCAGCGACTCCCCCATCAGAAAGGCGTCGAATCCTGCTTCCTGCAAGAGCTCGATATCTGCTCTGGTGTGGATCCCGCTCTCACTCACGCGTATAACGCTGGACGGGATTAAGAAGCTCAGCCGTACCGATGTATCGAGCGATACCTCGAAGGTTTCGAGGTCCCGGTTATTGACGCCTATGATCTCTGCTCCCGAATCGACCGCCATCGTCAGTTCCTCGCTGTCGTGCACTTCCACCAGCGCGGCCAGAGAGAGCGATCCAGCCAGTTCCCGCAACGTTCGCATCTGATCAACTTCGAGAATCGCTGCAATCAGCAGGATGGCGTCGGCGCCGTGCGCGGCCGCCTCGAATACCTGCAGCCGATCGATGACGAAGTCTTTGCGCAAAACGGGAATGCTGACTGCCGCCCGTGCTGCCTCCATGTCCCGCAGCGAGCCCTGAAAATATTCGCCATCCGTTAGCACCGAAAGGCAAGCGGCCCCACCTGCCTCGTAAGCATGGGCCTGCAACGCTGGATGAAAATCCGCCTGCAGCAATCCTTTGCTCGGCGAAGCTTTCTTTATTTCGGCAATGATGGATATTCCCGGCTCTCGCACCGCTGCTGCAAATGCGCGCGGCGTCACCTTGCGCTCATATGCCTGCTGCTCGAGAATCGCCGCCCGTTCCTGCAACCCGGCCAATTCCCGCTTCTTGTGCTCGAAGATATCGGCCAGGATGCCGGATGGCGTGCGGACAGTCATGGAAAAACGGGCGGAAAATCCATCGTAACAGTTCTGCCGAGATCGTCGGATAAGATAGAACGTCCCGAAAGAATCTGGCTTACATGGCTACTCAACTGTCAAATCCCTACCAAGCTCTGCTGAAAGGACGCGATTACCGCGAGGTCATCGCGGAAACGCCGAATCGACTCTCGGAGCTGACTGAAAAGATCGGTTCCTCCGGAATGAGTCGAAGCTATGCGCCCGGCAAGTGGCCCGCCTCCACAATCCTCGCGCACCTCGCCGATTGCGAAATCGCGTTTTCGTTCCGGTTGCGTCAGGCACTCGCCGAGCCTCACCACCTCGTACAGCCCTTCAATCAGGACGCATGGGCCTCCTTCTACCCGGCGATGAATACCAATCGCGCTCTCGATGTGTTTCGGTTGCTGCGCGGCTGGAATCTCACCCTGATTGCGGCTCTTAAGCCTGATGCGTTCTCAAAGCCCGTCACCCATCCGGAACGCGGCGAACTGACCTTCCAGACTCTTCTGGAAACTATGGCCGGCCACGATCTCAATCACCTCGCTCAGTTTGAGACCATTGCTGCCAACGCATGATCCTGGACGAATGCCCGGTGATCAAAGCAGCTTAGCCGTTACTACAACAAAAATTGTTGCGCCTCCCGGCTCGATATTCGACGTGCCGACCACCACCTTTTGGCCTTCCCGAAGATCCACATCAGTTTGGATTCCAAATTCACTCTGCTGATACTGTGTTGTCGCGTTGCTACCGTCCTTGTTCTTAAGGGCGCTGCTAAGAAAGGGAATCTTGGCGCTGAAGATAAAATTCCTCAAGTGAATGTTTGGAGGAACATCGTCCGAAACTGTAGCTGCGTCGTAATAAATCTTGTAGCTGCCAGGGACGGAAAAGTCGGGATTGTTTTGCAGGGATTTCATCATTCCCGTCGTGCTTGAAGGCATGCTCTGACCGGATCGCATAAGCATTGTGCTGAGGAGTTCATAGCTCTTGAACGGAAAAACTGCACGCAACTGCTTGTAAACGGGGGCCAAAGCCGCGATATCCGACTCAGATCTTCCATCCGCATGCCCCATCGACCCGTCCAACACATAGATGACTAACTCAATATTCTTGCCACGCGAATCGGTATCGCTAATCGTGTCCAGCTCGTGAATAGTTCGCTCTACTCCAGCAACATCGGCCGGCGTACCCCGGACCACGATCACTCGGAGACCGCTATTCTCCTGAACAATAGCGTGGGAGCCCGGCCTTACCAAATCCACAAGGGGCCGGGGGTCGCTGTGCACACGGATAATTTTCGTGATGTTTTCTGGCGGACCCTGCGGTTTCTCTACGGGTTTCTCTGCGCTTTGAGAAAACAAATGAGGGCAAAGCGCAAGAGCTGCGATCAGTTTAGTTTGCATGTGTGCTATCGTCCATTTGCAAAATAATAAAAACGTCCGCGTCCGCAGTCACCATTCTTAGTTCCGGCTTCCCAGACCCATTGCTAGTGAGCACAACGCTCTTGAGCCCAGCTGGTGCAACAGGTCTGTGAACGCGACGATGAACTTGCCTCACAGGCTTTACGCTCGGCATTGTTTGTAGCATTCGCGCACCCACGACAATGTCACTGCGCTGAGCAGTACCGGCAACATGGATATGCTCGTCCGGATTGCGACGAAATAAGACTGCAGTGAAGAGTATCGTCACACCTGCCGCTATAGCAGCCACGGAAGGCCATACGCGCCGTCTTGCATCCGAGGCCAACTGGTCGATGATCCCGATTCGAACCGACCGCAGGTCTTCTTCCGCGGGTTCTTCGAAACTGTCAGCCAGAAGGTGTTTTGAAAACTGAAGTTCAGCGAGTACGTTTCGGCACGTTTCGCATTCTTTGATGTGTGTTGCCATTGAGGTGCTCTGCTCACCGTCAAGGTCGCCACTCAAAGAAAGAGCTAGCAGCTTCTCATCAATCGGACAATTCATAGCTTCCTCCTGACTGCGGTTTTCACAAAGTTCTTGATTTTGACTCTGCCGGTTGATAGCTGAGACCGCACGGTTCCTTCGCTGATCTTTAAAATATGAGCCACTTGCGCGGTCGAGTGGCCTTCGAGATCGCGCAAGGCGATTACCTCCCTTTCCCGGACCGACAGCTCCTTCAAGCAGACATGACCAGTTGCTTCTGCTGAGCAGCGTTCATCGACTCTTCAGGGTTTGGCCTTTCATCTGTAAGCTCCATCGAAAGATTCATGGGCAGGTGCTGTTTTGTTCTTCGTAAGATGTCGCAACAGATGTTTGACGTGGTTCTGTAAAGCCAGGCACTCAGGTCGCGGGTTTCGTCTACGCCCGCTAAGTTTTTGTACAAGCGAAGAAATGCCTCCTGCGCAGCATCCTTTGCCGCCTCACGGTTCAACAGCATTCGTTGCGCAAACCGAAGAACCATGTGCTCGTGAGCCCTAACAATGCGTTCGAATGCAACACTATCTCCCGCCTTCGCTTCCTGAATAAGACGGCGGAGGAAATCCTGTTCGAACATGCATCGATTGAACGGAACCGCCATTTGCATGCTTCGTTCTTAGCTCCTCGAGGTTGACTCCCGAACTATATACGCGCAGAACTCCAAAAATGTTGAGCTCACTGGCCGGATTACTCGTCCTTCTGCAGAGGCCGCGCGGCATTCGGAATCTTCCGATAAAATTAAGACCTCTCGAGAGAACCTGGTTCACATGGCTGCGCAAACTTCAAATCCTCAACAAGTCCTCCTCAAAAGACGCGCTTACCGCCAAGTCCTCGCGAAACCCCGAATCTACTTTCGGAATTGATGGAGAAGATCGGTTCCTTCCATCCGGAGCGCGGTCAGATGACCTCCCAGACCCTGTCGGAAACCATTGTGGCCAGCGCATGATCCTGGAGGAATGCCGCCGGTTCTATGCTGACGAAATCCGGTTTGCCGCCAACTTATGCTCGAAGCCACTGATCGATGCCTTTGCTTCCGTCCCGCGCGAGCATTTTCTGGGAACGCCCCCATGGACCATATCGTCCGGCAACCCTGCATCGCCCAGCACGCTTTCCGTGGAAACGAGCAACCCGGAGCACCTCTACCACAACGTTCTGGTCTCAATCGATCCAGCCCGCAATCTGAATAACGGACTCCCCAGTGCTCTCGCACAATGGATTGAAGCCCTCGATATCCGGCCCGGCACTCGAGTCTTTCACGTCGGCTGCGGCGTCGGCTATTACACCGCCATCATGGCCGAGGTCGCTGGCCCCCAAGCGCGTTTGGTTGCGGCTGAAATCGATCCTGATTTAGCCTCCCGCGCTGCCGAGAATCTTCGGAACTACCCGAATATCCAGGTCCATTCCGGCGATGGAGCGGCCATTGACCCCGGCCCTTGCGACGCCCTGTTCATGAACGCAGGGGTCACACATCCAGCGCCACTATGGCTGGAGCGCTTATCCGAGTCCGGCCGCATTGTCCTTCCGCTTACGACACCCATAGCGCCCCATTTAGGCCGAGGTGTGATGGTCAAATTGAGCCAAGAAGGAGGCTGCTGGAGCGCTCAAATTGTGACGCCGGTCGCGATCTATTCGTCTTCCAGCCTGCGCGATCCCGCTCTCGATCCGCTCATCAATGAAGCTTTTGAATCGAAAGCTCTTTTCGGGCTCAAGTCACTTCGCCTGGATGCTCACGAAAGAACAACATCCTGTATCGTCCATGGTTCCAAAATTTGCTGGAGCGCCGCGCCTCTGTAACAATTTCGGGTCGATCCAGTCTATTTAGTGCGAGGCAAATAACAATGGAAAAAGAGCATGTTACTGGCAAAGTAGATGAGCTGAAAGGTAAGGCGAAGCAGGGAGTCGGCAAGGCGACTGACGATCCAGGCTTGCAGGGCGAAGGCATGGTTGACGAAGCGAAAGGCAACATCAAACAGGCCTACGGGAACGTAAAAGAAGCCATTAAGGATTCGGACAGGAAAGCCGGCTCCGACATCAACAACAAGTAGGTCGCAAATGCGGGCGGCCTGACGATCCAGTTTAGTTCGGCTGCCCGGCCTTCCTCATGTCAATCTCCGCTGCCTTGAAGTCGGCCGGTATGAAAGAGCGGTCAATCAGATCTTTCATCTGGATTTTCCCGTCCAGAATCCCCGCCTGAACCCCCATATCCCGAATTCTCTCCATTTCCGAGTCGCTGGGGTTCAGCATGCGATAGCTAACCCGGTCAGGCGGTTGTGTCAATACGTAGCGGACTACCTTAACATCTTGGCGAAAGTAAGGCGAAACAATCTCTGCCGCGTCCTGCCGGTGCGTTTCAGCCCACTCACCGCTCTGCGCGATCCCACGAACCAAGTCTTTCACGACTGCTGGGCGGGTGTTGATTAACTTCTCCTGCGCAACCAGCACACACGAGATAAAGTGCGGCCAAATGTCCTTCGCATAGTAGAGGACTCGCCCGCTGCCATCCAGTTCTGCCTTCGCACAAAAGGGCTCGCCCACAAAGTATGCGTCAATGGCTTTCGCAGCAAGCGCCCCAGGCATGTCGGGCGGAGGCATCTCGATAAACTTGATCTCTTCCGGCTTCACGCCTTGCTCATACATCAGCCGGTGGATGACCAGGTTTTGGTTGCTGTATTTGCTCGGTATCGCGAGAGTTTTCCCCCGCAGATCGCGTAAGCTCGTGACCGGCAGATCCTTCCTAACCATCACTTCAGATCCGTCGCGGTGCCCCAGGTACAAGATCTTCACGGGAATGCCCTGTTCCCGCAGCTTCATCGCGAGCGGGGCGATCATAAAGGTGGCTTCGATTCGGCCCGCTTTCATTGATTCCACCATGGTCGGAAAATCAGTGAACCTCTGAGACACGAACCGGGTCGACTTGCTTGTCTTCGAAGCGAAGTCGGTCACCGGACACGTCAGATGGCAGGTAACCGGCAGGAATCCGACTTTCAGGATCTCTCGATGACCCGCGCCTTCTCCGAGTTGACGCGTGTCTCTGCTTTTCCAGGGCTGAAATCGCAAAAGGCTGAGAACAACCACGAACATGCCCATCCCGAAGATCCATCGAACTGCTGCAGATCGAAACATTGTCCTTACTCCTGCCCGCAATCTTCGTTGCCGTCCCTGTCACGCATTCGCATACTCTCCTGAACCGGACTCGACGCCAAGCTCTGTCAAAACGCGGTGAACTGCCCGGATCACCTCCGGATGCGTCGGATCACGGGGCCGCGCGGCCGCTATGCTTAACTCGTACCGAATCTGTGCGGGTGCTTCGGAAAGTACGATGATCCGGTCCGCAAGTTGAGCCGCTTCTTCGATATCATGAGTCACTAACACCACAGTGCGAGGGCGCTCCCGCAAAATCCGCGCCAACTCCTGACGCATGCGCAAACGGGCCAGGTAATCGAGAGCTGAGAACGGCTCGTCAAGTAGCAGGATGTCAGAAGAGCCGGCCAGGGCTCGCGCGAGTTCCACCCGCTGCCGCATTCCGCCCGATAACTGGTGAGGATAATTGTTCTCGAACCCTTCCAGGCGGATGAGATTCACCAGCTCCCGTACCTGCCGCTCGCGTTCCTTTTCGTCTTTCAGGCGGCGCAATCCCAACGCGATGTTCTGCGCCACAGTTTGCCATGGAAACAGACCGTCTTGCTGGTAAACAGTACGAGCCTGGCCAGACACTTCGATCAGTCCGGCCCGCGGACGATCGTATCCCGACAGCAGGTTCAGCAGCGTTGTTTTTCCGCAACCGGAAGGCCCGACCACCGCGACGAACTCACCATCGGCAACCTGCAGCGACAAGTCGCGGAGCACGTCCAACCTGGCGAATGAGTGCGAGAGGTGATCCACTTTGATCCGCATACGGGCCGTGTCCCTCATCGTTCGTAGCCCCAACGCACGCTCGGAATCTTCGTAAGCTGGACCAGAACTCTGTCGATTCCGACACCCACGATTCCGATGACAATCATCTCCACAACCAGGATGTCTGTGCGCAAGCCATTTCGGGAATCCATTACTGCAAAGCCCAGACCGTCACGGCCGGCAATCATTTCCGCCGCAACCACCACCAGCCAGCAAACACCCGCCGTGACTCTCAAGGTCGTAATCACCTGAGGCATAATCGCGGGCAGCGTTACCCTTATCAGCTTTTCAGGAACGGTCATCCCGAAGTCTTCAGCAACGCGCGAATAAATGGACGGAACGCTCGCCACCGCCGCCATCGTGGCCAGTACCACAGGGAAGAAAGCAGACAAAAAAATCAGGAAAATCGGCGAACCGTCCCCTACGCCAAACCACAGGATGGCGAACGGAATCCATGCCAGCGGCGACAGATTTCGGAAGAAGTTGACCACCGGCAGGAAAGCCGTTCTTATAGTTTCTTTCTGCCCCATCCAAAGTCCCGCTGGTATTCCGGTCATCACGGCTAATCCAAAGCCGCACGTAACTCGAAACAACGACGTAATCAGGTCCGTAAACAGACGGCCGCTCCGGAACTCTTCGCCGAATCCATTTAGAACTGCCAACGGGGCAGGGAAGGCGCTCTCGTGAAAAAGTCCAGCCCGCGATACCAAGGTCCAGATTCCGATAAGCGCAGCGACAACCAGAGAAGGAAGCACGATCGCCTGAATGGGCCCGCTTTTGCTCATCAAGTATTGGTTAGTGGACGATTCCCCGCGCCTCATCAATAATTATCGACTGATTCGCAGGAACGTTTTCGAAGCTTTGTTTGTTGCCGCTCGGCCATTCCACCTGTAAGTGCGAAACTACTCCGTCCTTTTTCAATCCGAATGTCAATGCCAGATCGCTTTGCGAGCAGTAACTCGACCCGCTGTGTACCCGCTGCCACTGTTTGCCCGACGCACTCTCAATGCGAACTACCGCATCTAGCCCGCTCCGATTCGACTTCGTACCACTCAGCCGAACTGTGATCCATTTGTTTTGGTTTCCACCATCGTTGCGAAGCAGGATCGCTGGACCGCCATTGGTAGTCATCAGCAGGTCAAGATCCCCATCATGGTCGAAATCTGCGTACGCCGCGCCCCGCCCTACGATCGGTCGTTTGAAGTCTGACCCTACTTCCCCGCTTACGTTTTCAAACGAGCCGTGCCCCGCATTTCTGAAAAGAAGCGGCGGTTGTTTGAACTGCATATCTGACTGCGTTCGATTGATATCAGGATCCAAATGACCGTTATTAACGAAGATGTCCGGATAGCCGTCCAGATCGAAATCGAAGAAAAACGCTGCCCAACTCAAGCTCATATAACTCGCGCGGCTCAAAACGTTCGATGGCGCCGTATCGGCAAACAACCCGTTCCCATCATTGTGATACAGCGCCAGCATCTGCTTGCTGAAGTTCGCTACCAGCAGATGCGGACGGCCCGACCGGTCGTAATCAGTTGCATCTGCACCCATCGCCCCCCGAGCCGTGCCATCCTCCCCATACGCAACTCCAGCCTGCATTCCTTCTTCAGCGAATGTTCCGTTCTGGTTGTTCCGATACAACTTGTTCGGCTGGGTATCGTTTGCTACGAATAAATCCGGCCAGCCATCACCGTTGAAGTCGGAAACAACAATCCCTAACGACTTGCTGCCCGGGTTCTGCAGTCCTGCTTTCTGAGTCGCATCCTCAAATTTCCCGCCCCCCAGGTTGTGATACAGGCGCAGACTCTGCCCTTTGTAGGATTCCGGAGTGCAATACGTCTTCGATTTACCGTCCGCCGAGCACCAAATATCCGTCTGCGGTGTCCATTGCACATAATTCGCCACCAAAAGGTCAGCCTTGCCATCGCGGTCGTAGTCGAACCACGCCGCGCTCGTCCCGAAGTTTGCATTGCGAATACCGCTGGCTTTCGTTACGTCTCGAAAGTGACCATGCCCTTCGTTGTGGAACAGGTGGTCCCCTTCTAGCGCCGTGATATAGATGTCCGGCAGACCATCGTTGTCATAATCCGCGACAGCAACTCCCATCCCATACATCTCCACATCCAGCCCGCTTCCTCGCGTCACATCCGTGAACGTGCCATCGCGGTTGTTCCGGTACAAAGCAGGCAGGTAGTGTTGGCCGGAAGGCGTCCAGTCCTTCCCGTTTATCAAAAGCACATCTGCCCATCCGTCACCGTCGAGATCGGTGAACGCACAACCTGAACCCAGCGTTTCAGGCAGGAGTTTTTTGCCCTGCGCACCATTGTGGTGGGTAAACGCGATGCCGGCCTTCCGGGTCACGTCGACAAACTGAACACCTGGATTAGAGGTCGAGCCTGCGAATAGAAATATAGCGGGCAGGATAAAAAGAAGAAAGCAGGACTTCATCAAACGGGCTTGCTGATACTGCGAGTAAATGTAGCAGACGCCCTTCGCCCAACCCGTGAAGATGTTGTGGCAGAATCAGGATCGAGCAATCAAGTCGCTTCCGGACAATTCTCTTTCCGGTGAATGATTTTGCGTCGAATGATATCCATCCTTCTGCAGACCCAGGTCAAACAATGTGCAGGTGTTGCGCTCCTCACTCTGGCTCTCACTTCATGCACGCGCAACGCTGGACTACCGGAAGCCGGCTCGAACCAATATCGCGATTTCTGCAAAGCTTTTTTCATTGGGCTGGCGGGTCTCGAGTCCGGAGAAGATGTTCGCGCCAAGGCCGACTTGACGCGAGCCACGCAGATCGCGCCGGGTGAGCCGGCCGCTTGGGCGGATCTCGGAATCTTTCAAATGCGCCAGCAGGATTTCGACGGCGCATTCAAGAACCTGGAAACCGCTCGTTCGCTTGCGCCTGAAAGCAGCCGCATGGAAGCCTTGCTCGGACTGATCGAAAGTAGAAGGGGCAAAGCCGCCGATGCCATTGCTCACCTTCAGAAAGCAGTCAATCTCGATGGCCGCAATCTGAAGGCGCTATATTCTCTCGCCGAGGAATGGGAGCGGCAGGGCTTAGCAGGAAGTGATGCCGAAGCGGAAAAAGCGCTCGATCAGATTCTGAAGATTCAGCCGGACAACTCTGCGGTTCTGCTCGAAATCGCGCGTATCGCTTCGAAGCAAGCCGATGCGGCGCGGCTCAAGCAAGCCTTGGCCACCTTGACGCCGGCGACACACGATTGGCCGCAAGCGGCGCAACAACAATTTACAGCCCTCAATCAAACCGCGGCGGGAGCAAACCCTCGCGCTGCCGCCGTTCAGGTCCAATTCTTACGGAACGTCTTGCTCCGCGTGCCCTCGTATCGTCAAAGCTTGGATGAAGTCCGGACGCCGCCAACCATAGTCGCCCAGCCGATCTCGCGCTTCCTCCGTCTTCCCGTGCCAAGCGCCGAAGCGGCACCCTCCGACACTGCGTTGCACTTCGAATCGCAATCAATGAGCGGAGTGCCGGCTACCGATATTACCTGGACGGGTGCCGTTGGCTTGAACGATCAAAGCACTCCAGCGATCCTGTGGGCAGATTCGAATCAGCTCCATCTCTCAACCGGCGCGGTCGTGCCGCTTCCGAAAAGTGCCAATGCACCGCCACTCGCCGTGCTTCGCGCGCTTCCAACCCAAGCTATTGCGGGCGCAGATTTGAACTACGACTTCAAGACCGACCTCATCATCGCGACCTCCAGCGGCATCAGAATTTATCGCCAACTCGACCCGTCCCACTTCGCCGATGTGACGCCCGAAGCTAAATTGCCGCCCGCAATCGTGAACGGTTCGTATACAGGCGCCTGGGCGTTTGACTTCGATCTCGATGGCGACCTCGACATCGTCCTGGGTGTACCCGAAGGCGAACCGCTGGTGCTGCGGAACAATGGCGACGACACATTCACGCCCGTGAGGCCTTTCAAAGGAATCAACGGGCTGGTTGCGTTCGCTGCTGCCGATATCGATTCCGACGGCGACCCGGATGTCGCAGCCATAGACAAAACTGGCCGACTGATCGTCTTCAGCAATGAGAGGCTCGGAGACTTCCGCCGTCACGAGGTTCCCGCCTCTCTGGCCGCCAACAATGTCGCGCTCGCGGCAGGAGATATCAATGGAGACGGAAGGCTCGACTTCGTGGTGTTGCGAAACGACTCCACCATCGTCCGTCTTTCTACCTCGGATAAGGCTGCAGGAAGCGGTTGGACTTGGGACTATAAACAACTCGCACGCGCCAAGCAACTGAACCGCAACTCCGGCCCGATTAGCCTGCACGTGGCCGATTTGGATAATAACGGCGCTCTCGATATCATTGCTGCCGACCAGGTCTTTCTAAACGACGGCAAAAGCCTCCTTCCGATTGGTTCGTCTCTGCCTGCAAACTCGCAAGCGGCCGTCGATCTGAACGGAGATGGGCGGCTCGACCTCATAGGGCTCTCCACTGCCCCAGGCCATCCGGTCAAGCTCGTTCAACTCACCAACCACGGGACGAAGGATTATCGCTGGCAAGTCGTTCGCACCCGCGCAGCGCATGCTACCGGCGATCAGCGCATAAACTCATTCGGAATCGGCGGCACCATGGAATTGCGTTCCGATTTATTCACGCAGAAGCAGATCATTACTTCGCCCGTCCTGCATTTCGGATTAGGCGCACACACTCTCGTCGATTTTGCTCGCATCGTGTGGCCGAACGGCTCCGTTCAAGCCGAATTCGAGTGGAAGGCCGATCAGTCTGTCCTTGCCGAACAGCGAATCAAGGGTTCCTGTCCCATGTTGTTCACCTGGAATGGTCATCACATGGCATTTCAAAAGGATGTCGGCCCCTGGGGATCGGCTCTCGGACTGAATGTCAACGCGCAAGGAAAAGGAGTCTACGGAACCCGCGAGTGGTTTAAAATTTCCGGCGATCAACTCGTTCCGCACGACGGAATTTACGATCTACGCATCACGGCGGAGTATTGGGAAACCTATTACATGGACCATTACTCGCTGCTGGTCGTAGATCATCCTTCAAATACGGATGTCTTTGCCGACGAGCGGTTCGCCTTGCCGCCGCCTCCGCCCGGAATGATAGCCACGGCCAATCTGAAGCCGTTTGCACACGCCTCGGATACCAACGGACGAGACGTAACCAAACTTGTTCGGGACCTTGACACTTATTTCCTCGGCACGTTCAGCAAGGGCCAGTATCAAGGCCTCGCTTGCGATCACTGGGTGGAACTCGAACTGCCGCCCGATGCTCCCGTCTCTGGTCCGCTCTACTTGGTCGGGCAAGGCTGGATCCACGATACCGACGCCACCATCGTGAAGGCCCTGTCGCAAAATAGCCGCGTCGCGCCCCAGGGCATGAGCATCGAGGTGCCGAATGCCGCAGGCAATTGGGTCGCCGTGCGCCACGGACTCGGTTTTCCCAAGGGCCGGCTCAAAACCGTTGTCCTCGATCTCACCGGTATTTTTCGCCCCGGAGTTCCTCGCAAACTGAGGCTTCGCACCAATCTCGAGCTATATTGGAACAAACTTTCGTGGGCCGCTGGAGTCTCTGATCGCGATATCAAAGTACAGCATCTGGGTCTTGCCGCTGCTGACTTGCACTATCGCGGATTCTCCCGCATCACGCAGGCCAACTCGTCGTCCCCTGAAGTGCCCAACTATGACGCCATCCAGGAATCCGCCCTGAAATGGCATGATCAAGAAGGGCTCTGCACGCGCTACGGGGACGTTCGCGAATTGTTAACTGATATCGATGACCGGTTTGTAATCACCAGCCCCGGTGACGAATTGCGAATGAGGTTTTCAGCACCTCCTCCGCCCCCGGAAGGCTGGTCGCGCGATTTCATCCTTATCTGCGACGGCTGGGTGAAAGATGGCGACTACAACTCAACCTTCTCGAAAACTATCAGTCCTCTGCCTTATCACGGAATGACCGAGTACACGGTGGAGACCAAAACGCTTGACGAGGAGAGGGCTTATCGGTCCCATCCCTCCGATTGGCAGACCTACCAAACCCGTTACGTCACGCCCAAATACTTCGAGAAAGCTCTCTGGGATCACTGATGCGACGGTCCGCGCCCCGTGCTCTCGCCATCCTTCTTTTGCTCGCGTTGATAGCTGCCCCGCTGATCTATAAGCGCGTTTTAGCTCGCCGCCAGGCTGCCTTGGTCGCAGGAAATCAGGCTGCTGCTTTGGCCCAATATGGATTCGTTTTGAAGGAATCGGACAAAGCCTCTGGCATCGACTTCAAGCACACGGCGCCGACGCTCGACCCGAAACTCGGCCACATCATGGAGCAGGTCGCCTCCATGGGCGCCGCGGTTTCCGTAGTCGATTTCGACCGCGACGGCTGGGCCGATCTCTACGTCACCAATAGTGGTGAGGCCACACCAAACGCCCTGTACAGGAACATGCACGATGGCACGTTTAAGGACGTTGCCGCTGAAGTCGGGCTCGCGAAGATAAATTCACGCGAAACCGGAGTGTCGATGGGTGCCGTCTGGGGCGATTACGATAACGACGGCTACGAAGACGTCTTCATTTACAAGTGGGGGAAGCCGGAGCTCTACCACAATGACGGCGGCCGCCACTTCACTCGTGTGACTGAGCAGGCCGGTCTTCCCGCGTGGGTGAACGCCAACACGGCCGTCTGGTTCGACTACGACAACGATGGGAAACTCGACCTCTTCCTCGGTGGCTACTATCCCGAAAACGTCGATTTGTGGCACTTGAAATCCACAAAAATGATGCCCGAAAGCTTCGAATACGCCGAAAACGGCGGCCGCAAGTATCTGTTTCACAATCTCGGCGGCGGCCGGTTCGAAGAAGTGTCGGAAAAGATGGGCATTCGTTCGCGGCGCTGGGCCCTTGCCTCCGTCGCAGCCGACCTTCGCGGCACCGGATACCAGGATCTCTTTGTCGCCAACGATTACGGCGTCTCCGAACTGTACTTCAACGACCAGGGAAAGCGATTCCGCGAAGTCGGCAAGCAAACTGGAGTCGGCGCCGCACCGAAAAGCGGAATGACTGCCTCAGTCGGCGACATCCTCAACAAGGGTCAATACGCCGTGTTCGTTTCAAACATCTCCGAAGAGGGTGTCCTTGTTCAGGGCAACAACTTGTGGATGCCTCAGGCCGGCACATCAGGCGACGGAATCAAATTCGAGAACATGGCTAACGCACTCGGAGTCGAACTCGGCGGCTGGAGCTTCGGCGGACAATTTGGCGATCTGAATAACGACGGCCATCTCGATCTCTACGTCGTAAACGGCAATGTGTCGCTCGATCAGGACCACAGCTACTGGTATGACTATTCGAAAGTCGCGGGAGGAAACCGGGCCATCATCTCCGATGCTGCGAACTGGCCGCCGCTCAAGGGCCGAAGCCTTTCCGGATATCAGCAAAAGCGCGTCTGGATCAACGATGGCTATGGACAATTTAAGGAAGTCTCGCAACTGGTTGGAGTCAAAGACCGCTACGATGGCCGCTCCGTCGCGCTCGCAGATTTCGGCAATCACGGCGCACTTGATGTCGTAGTAGCCAATCAACGCGGTCCCGTCTTGCTCTACAAAAACCAGGTCTCTCCAGGTAACAAATGGATAGAATTTCAACTGGAAGGACGAGCGAGTAATCGTAGTGCAATTGGCGCCGAAGTCCGACTGTTCTGGAATGGCCAGCAGCAGGTACAGGAGGTTTCCGGCGGTAGCGGGTTCTGCGCTCAGAACCAGCGCCGGCTCCACTTCGGACTCGGTAATGTAACAAGCGTCGACAAGGTTCAAATCAGGTGGCCATCGGGCAAGACTCAAATCCTCCATTCACCGGGACTCAATCAGATCCACACGGTCCAGGAGCCGTTGTGACCGTCGGCCCAGCCGCAACCGCGCGACAGAAATCGCCTCTGGCACACTTCTTCAGCGTAGAGAATCGCTATCTCCCGCCCATCTTCATCACGCTCATTCTCTTGGCCGGAAATTTATCGTTCGGATTACTCGAGAGCTTTTCTCGTACCGCTCTCGCAATCTCCACCACCATGATTTTCGAAGTGGCTCTCACCCTCTTGATCTACCGCCGCTTCCCGAATCTCGCAAGTGCTTACATTACCGGCATCAGCGTCGGTATACTGGTTCGCTCGCCTGAGTTTTGGCCGTACGCGCTCTGCAGCGCCATCGCAATCACATCGAAGTACGCCATCCGATGGAAAGGGCGGCACCTTTGGAATCCGTCCAATCTCGCCATCAGCGTCATGTTGCTGATCGCGCCGGAATACGTGGCCACACTCAGCATTCAATGGGGAAATACCATCTGGCCCATGCTGATCGTCTGGATCCTCGGAGCGCTCATCGTTTACCGCGTTAACCGGCTCCACATCACTGCCACCTACGTAGCTTCCTTCATTATCTTGTCGTTCCTCCGTACCGCGTTCACCGGTCACTCCTTCCTCGCCGAAGTAGCGCCGATCACCGGCCCCATGTACCAGCTATTCATTTTTTTCATGATTACCGACCCGAAAACCACCGTGAAGCCCAGGTGGGCCCAGTGCGTTGTCGTTTTCCTGGTGGCCGTGGTGGAAATGATCCTTCGCCTCGCTCAGAACGTTCACGCGCCCTATTACGCACTCGCGATTGTAGGGCCGCTGGCGCTCGCGATCGAAATTACACTCGCCGCACGGCGCAAAAACATCATGCGATCAGGACTGGTCGCCGCCTGAGCTATGAACCCAATGTTTCTGAAGGATGTCGAAGCGCACCGCGGCGACGACAACTACACACGCGCGATCGAGGTCATGCGCCGCGCCGGATCTGAATATCCGCAGATCCTTCATATGTTCTCGTACAAGATGAATGCGACCGTTCATCTGGAACGTTTCACGCAGGAGATAATGCGTGAGCCTGCTCCGTTATCTCCGGGCATCCGCGAACTGATCGCCGCCTACACATCCAACCTGAACCAGTGCCCATTTTGAACGAAGTCTCACGCCGCGGTCGCGGCGGAATTGCTGGGGAGCCGGGATCTCGTCGACAGCGTACTCAAAGACGTGGACACCTCCCAGCTCAGCGAACCCGAGAAGGCTCTCTTCCGGTTTATCCACAAGGTAAACACCGATTCGGTGTCGATTCAACCCTCGGACATTGAAGCTCTTCACCAGGAAGGCTATACGGACGAAGCCATTTACTACGCGATCACCGTCTGCGCTCTCTTCAACTTTTACAATCGCTGGATTGACGCAAGCGGTGTGCATCCCATGAGCGACGAA
Source organism: uncultured Acidobacteriaceae bacterium (assembly GCA_963771495.1). GTDB lineage: Bacteria > Acidobacteriota > Terriglobia > Bryobacterales > Bryobacteraceae > Bog-105. The sequence continues at coordinate 1,162,366 of CAVYTR010000001.1, forward strand.
GCGCATGCCGCGGGCGCAAAACGGTCAGCAGTCTTCGGCTATGGACGCAGCTCTCAACCACCTCCGCAGGCGCCCCCAAAAAGCTAAACGATAACGCCCTCCGGTGTGCTTCTATTGCCACCGGAAAGTCACTGTTTTCCGTACGTAGCCCTGGCCTCCAGGAAAAGCAAGCGCCAGCTTGCCCTCAACAATCTTCCCGCCCTCAACCGTAATGCCGGTGCGGTTCAGCCGTAAAGCCAGAGTGTAAGTGGAACCTCCCTGGGCTTCGAACTCGAACCTTGCCTGCTTAGGTCCGAACTCTTCATTGAGAGCTTTAAGCTGCTTTGTTGTATCTCCCGCCCCGGGAAGAACTGCCGGGATCGATAGCTCCACCGGATGTAACGGGATTTCCAATTCAGTGCGGGATCCCTCGCATCTCTGATCAGTCGCTCCCAACGCGGCGAGGCAAAGCTGAGTGCCAGTTGCCGTCTTCGCATGTATTACCAGATGCCCATCGCGCCGAACGAAGTCGAGCTCAATCTTGTCCTTCCCGAACGGCACGTTTCGCAAGCGCGCCTGGTTCCAGTCGCCGGCAGATTCGGCGCAACATGCAGCGTGTATCTGGGAACATCCCAGCTCAAGCCAAACAGTCCTCGTAGCAGTGGCGAAAGAACCATTGCCGACGACCACAGTTGATGTGAACTGCTCCGCCCCAATGGCTGAAAGAAGTCGCCCGACAATAACTCAGTCACCGATCCCAGATCCTGCGCCCACGTAAGATTCAGGTTCTGCATCAAGTGTGCGTAGCCGGACAAGTCGCGACCCGCCCGATACTCGGTAAGCGAGACCCATCCCGTAAACAGCGGCCAAATCGAGCCTTGGTGATAGCTGATCGGATCGTAGAAGGGCGTACGATTGCTGATGTCTCGCGTACCCCAGTCCGCAGAAAACTCGGAAGAAGCCCATCGCATCAACATCGGTCCTGCGTCTTTCAGCGCAAACGTTCCGTCCCACCACGCAACAGAGGGGTAAATGCTCGCAGTTTTATCAAGCGTCCCGTCGTTGCGGCTGAACGCGTAAAACTGTTCGCCACGATCGTAAAACTCGCCTTCGATCTTCGTGCGAATGGCCGATGCCTTCGCTTTGGCCGTGTCCGCCAAAGCCGTATCCTTCATCAACGCGGCTAATTCCGACATGGCATCGCAAGACTGCTGATCGAGCGCCGCCAGATAGATTTCTTCCTTCGGCATGCTCTGCGGCCACGATTCCACCCATCCGGTTCCTTGCGAGTTGTTATAAATCCCGTCATCGCCTTCGTGCGCACGAGTGAATTGATATGCCTTCTGAACTGCCTCCCAATTCGTCCGCAGATAATCCAGATCTCCGCTCGTCTTCACGTAATCTCGCATGCTCATCACCAATAACGGAGTCGAATCCGCCGCTGCGTAGAAATACGGCGTCGCTTTCCAATCCAGCGCATCCGCAGATTGCGAAAACTCGTGCATTATCTTGCCATCGGCTCGCTGCCGGCGAATCAGAAAATCCAGCGCCCGCCGGGTCAGCGCGAAATCGCCATAACTGTTGATCGCGTAGCTCGTCCACATCGTGTCTCGCCCAAAAAACCATGCGTATCCTGGCCGCGCGGAATCTGCTGATTCGTAATACCCGGCCACCAATCCGATCTCATCGTGATACTTCACCTGCGCTTGGTCAATCGAAGCTTCGGCCCAGGCCACGGCTTCATTCACGCGCGTGTCCGGAGTCTCCGCCGACAAGCGGGTCGAGAAAAACTGATCGTAGTAGTCGTGAGTTCCCTTATAAAGATCCTGCAAAGACGCAGCCATACTCGCTAGCTGCGCAGAAACTGAGGGCGAGCTCTTCACGCCCATAAACAACGGATACACCTGTCCCCGGTCGCGCTTCGGATCGAAAGACAACTTCAGTTCCAAAGGATAAGTCTGCGGATGCTCCTGGTAGGGAACAAGAATGCCCGATCGTGTTCCGGGCATAGCCACCAACCCCGAAAATTTGGGATCGTCTGTTTGCAGAACGTAGTAGCCGCTCGATCCCTCGCTGACCCAGTCTCCGCTCGGTCTGCCCGAGTTCGGAGCGGGCCACATTCGCAGCATCTCCGGAGTAAAAGAAAACGTCAGTTCCATCGGCCGCGCCGACTCGATCTCAAAAATCACCGCCGATCCAAACGGAACTGCCTGCGCCCCCCTGGGAGCAAACATGTGTTGCCGGATAGTAAATGCGGCATGAGAATAGGTCAGGATCGTTTCTGCTGGTGTAACCCGGATCTCAGCGGCCAGCGCGTTCACGTCGATCGGCACGTGATAGTCGGCCAGCTCTGCCCGTATGCTGAAATTGCTCAAAAGTTTTACTGGCCACTGCCACGCTTCAAACTTACCGTTCTGCCGGCCAAATAGTGCCCCATGTTCGCCCGCGACGGTCCAGGGCTTGCCGGGTTGACAAGGGGCCACAATCGCCAGAGCCTCCTTATGATCAAAAAAGGACGCAAACGGATGAACGGTTTCAGCAAATGCGGATGTGGCGAACAAAGCGGCGACCAACACTCGGACGAACATAGGCCTGACTCATATCCAATCACAAACGCCCGCACAACTTACCTGTTGACAAGTGTTCGAATAGGGTCCATGCTGCGGGAGTAGGGGTCTATATGCGATTCTTGGGTGCGCTGTCCTCTCTCCTCTGCCTCTTGGTATCCAGCGCCGCCGCACAAACGGTCATTTCTGTCAACGCCGGAGTAATTCACTACTCCGAAGGAGCCGTTTTCATCGACGGCAATAAACTCGAGCAGAAATTCGGCAGCTTCCCGAGCCTGCAGAACGGCGCCGTTCTCAAAACCGAAGAAGGCCGGGTTGAGTTGCTCCTCAGCCCCGGCACCGTTCTGCGGCTCGACCATGCTAGCTCTGTCAAGATGCTGTCTAACGCCTTGTCCGATACGAAAGTGGAATTCCTCACAGGCTCGGTGATCGTTGATTCAGCCGATGCGGAGCCCGGGAAAATAGCGCATATCAAGTACGGTTCAAACGAGATTAGCTTTCCCCAGCCCGGTGTCTACCGCATCGACGCGGAACCGGCCACGCTCCAGGTCTACAGCGGAGAGGCCCAGATCACAAACGAGGGGAAGAAGACCTCCATCGATCCCTCTCATCTGTACTTTCTCGATGCCGCGCTCGATACTCCCAAATACGACGACGGCGCCGAAGACGAGTTCTACCGGTGGGCACACGATCGTAGCGAAGCGATATTAGCTGACAATCATCTTGCCAATCAGACCAAGGAAAACGGCTCTGATCCCACCGCTGATGACAACGACGACAACGATGACGCGCTCGGCGGCGCTTTGCCTGGTTACAGCGGAAGCTTGCCGGGATATAGTTACCCGGGAATCAATCCACCTCTCTCAAGCCCCGTTCCAAACCCCTATTCTTCGTTTGGCTACAGTTCCCCCTACTACAGCACCTTCAGCCCATACGGCTCATTCGGCTTTGTGGGTTCCACGGCGGTCCCGGTTTACTTGCTTCCCTATCTGTACCATCGCTCTGTCCAGGCCCCAAGCGCTTCTCAACTTCAGTATTGGCGCGATCGAGTCAGGCAGCGGCAGGCCGCAGCAGCTTCGACCATCCTTCCGCGCTACAACCGGAGCCCGTGGCCAGGCTCGTCCCGTCGTCGGACTAACTCATCCGTACACACCCAGCTACTCCCCTGTGCACACATACGCCGCTCCCCGAACCGCCGCGCCGGTTGCCCGACCGCATCCCGTCATGCCTGCCGGGATTCATCCAGTCGGTCGACGATAGCACCTACTGATTCGGTGCATAATACCCGAGACGCCAGCGCGCCTGGATCGGAGGCAGGCCTTCCGGTGGCTTTAGCTTCACTTCAATCTTTCGATACTTACCATCGCGCTCACTGTTCAACGGGTAATAGGCAAGCACATACTGATTGCGCAGCTCGATCCCGATCCGCCGCGCGATCGCGGGCAGATCACTATCCTTGGTAGCCGCGAACACTCGGCCCCCGGTCTGATCGGATATGCGCGCCAGCAATCGCGGCCCGGATAGTTCCGCCACCGAAAGACCCATGATCGACGACTCGAACACGCCCATCGAATAGATCTGAACATCCGCTTCGCGCACCAGGTCTTTGATTTCGCTCGTCGTGTATCGGCTGTTATTGTCTCCGCCATCGGACAGGATCAGCAATGCTTTGCGAGGATTTTTAGCCTGCTTCATTTCTCGTAATCCCATGTGAACCGCATCCAGCAGCGCCGTGAGCCCCCCTGACTGAAGAGCGGACAGCCGGTCCTGTACGTTTTCAATCTTCCGGGTGAACCCGCTCACCAGTTTCGCCTGATCACTGAACTCAATCAGAAACGCCTCATCCGGTCCGTTCATAGTTTTCAGGAACTCTTTCACGGCCCGCCGCGAGATGTCCAGCTTCATCCCCATGCTGCCGCTCGTATCCACTAGCAGCCCTACCGAAAGCGGAGCATCTTCACCGGAAACCTGCTTTATCGTCTGCTGCGTGCCATCTTCAGACAATTCGAAATTCTGACGGTCCAATCCGAGCACGAATCGATTCTGGTGATCCGTCACTGTCACCGGGATCAGCACAAAAGTCGTGTTTACCTTAATGCTGTATTCGGATCCTGATTCGGAATGCGAAGGGTCCTGTCCGAAACTCGCCATCTGTATGGAGATGGCCGTCAGCAGTAGAACAACAAAACGCGTCAGGGCCAGCCGAAAAGCCCGATGATACATAGCATCATTGTCCCGCTTCCGAATCAGCCGGGATCACACAACGGCGTCGACATCTAGCGCGTCTGGTCGAAATACCGCTTGGTTCTCAACTTAAGGAAAATAATCGGGGTGGCCATCAGCGCAGTACCGATGCCAAAGGCGAGCGCGAAGCCCTTACTTTTAACGTCGGACGTCTGAATGGCTCCAATTGCGAGGGGAAAGAATAACAGGACCGCGCTTATCAGCCCGGGCGAAAATCTTCCGCGTGTCCAGGCAAACGGAGCCACATGAAAGAACGTACCGTTGATCAACATTAGGGCTGGAAAACTGAGTGCAACTGCTGGGAACACCGGCGCAATCTCCGCCGCTACCACTCCCAGAACAATCACAAGTGCATTGGTGACATAAAAATCAGCCCATCGGGCGGGCAGGTGAAGTACATTCCGAGCCCAGCTTTGCCAATCAAAGACGAATTCCTCCATGATGTGAACGCCGTAGGCGCCAAGGCAAAGCCAAATCATCGACTGAAACATGACATTGAGTGTAGAAGCCGCATGTCGCACACCTGTCCTTCGCAGTGTCCAGTTGGCATAAATAACGATTGGACCCGCGATTCCCGCTACCCGTCATCAGATCCATGTGACGATCTGGACACAGCGCAGCCGCAGGATCTCCAAGCAGAACTCCAACAACGGGAAACCCAATGAAGATAATTTGCATTGAAGCTGCTTTTTTGCGCCGTAGGGTTTAGCGCCAACCCATTGGCTTCAGCCAATTTTAGGGGCGGCGAGCAGGGGCGCATCCGAGTCGACGTCAAGATAAATGATCGCGGACCGTTTCCTTTCTCTTTGACACTGGCTCGATGAACACCATCTCGCTGGACCTCGCTTCCCAGCTTGCCGTCAAAGTGAGCGGACATCGCACAATGCAAGGTTTCGGTGGCCCCGTCGATACCGGTTCAGCCGTGCTGGATTCAATCAAGCTTGGGGATTTGGCCATGCAACGCTCCGAGGTGACCGTAATCGGCGGACCATTTACTAGGATCGGGCTTGCTGGTATCCTGGGCCGCGAGTTCTTGTGTCGAAACTCGTGACGGAAGTGGATTACGGGCGCGGCACAGTAAGATTCTTCAGTCCTGACACATTTGCGTACAATGGACCTGGCATTCGGCTCCCTCTCACACTACTCGAGAATGGGCTAATCTCGATTCCCATTCAGGTGTTTGGAGCCGAAGCTGAGACTGAGGTAGATTCGGGATCTGAAAGATCTCTCGTCGTATTCCCGCGCTTTGTACAAGCACATGATCTGCATGCCAAGCTGGAGGCCATTACGGGGTATGGCTTCGGCGGTCTCACTCGTGCCATGGTGACACGAGCACCGGTTGTGGCGATTGGAAAATTCGAAATAAGAAATCCATTGTGGACCTATTATCGGATACGAACGGTATCGAAACGGGGCCTGAGGATGGCAACATTGGTGGACCGCTTCTACGTGAGTTCACATGTGTGTACGATCTTCCACACCGTTCACTTTATCTGGAGCCGAACATTTTTTACGGTAAGCCCGAGCTAGCCGATAACTCAGGCCTGGCCCTGGATTTTCGGGGAAAGTCTCCAAGAGTGCTGTTCGTTTACCCGGACTCACCTGCCGCCAGTGCTGGAATAGTCACCGGAGACGAATTGCAACACCCGAATGGCCGCGAGATGACCGGTGATGAATGGCATGATCTGCTGGATGGTGTATCAGGTTCGATCGTGCGTCTAATCGTGAAGCACCAAGCGCGCGTGAAAGCTAGATCTCTTACCCTTAGACGCTATCTTTAAGCGTCATCCATTCTTCCACAGTAAGCATTTTGACGAGCATCTTGACGAGCGTGCATTTCCCGGCTCCATTAGGCCCCAGCAAAGCGCATATGCTACCCCCGGCAATCGCGAAGGAAACCTCTGACACAGCCCGGAGGTAGCCACAATTCTTCGTGAGAGCCTCTCACGAAATCATCTCGCCTGAGTATCTCGAATAATTTAGTCCGAACGCAGGTTGGTGTCAGCAGCTTTCGAAAGTGGAGAAGTCATCTCGTCCGCAGTGTTACTATCAGCTTTCGTCAACGACAACGAGTATCGTGGAAGATAAGGATCTCTACTCCGGATTGATTCGCTTGCATGTTCTCCATCACGCATGTGAAGGCGAAATATTCGGTCTGGACATGATTGAAGAACTCGGCCGTCACGGCTACAAACTGAGCCCTGGAACCATGTATCCGATTTTGCACAGCCTCGAAAATCGGGGTTATCTAAAGTCCTCTGGCTTTCGCTCGGGACGAGTCCGGCGCCGCCTATACAAGGCAACACCTTCTGGTCGACGAGCTCTGAAGGCGGCTAAGCAAAAAGTCCGTGAGCTGTTTGGGGAGCTGATCGAAGGAAATGACGTCCGTAATCGTTCTTAAATCCTCTTTGTGCGTGCTCCTGAGTTGGACGGCCTGGACACAAGCAGTCGATACAAAGCCGATGACGATTGAGGATGCAGTGGAGCGCGCTCACCAGTATCCTTCCGTCGAAGCCTCTGAGGAGCAGGTGAATGCTGCCATAGCGGGCATTCGCCTTGCGCGCACAAATTATCTGCCCAGCGTAAAGGCGTTCGGGCAACTCAATCGTGCCACGCGCAACAACGTATTCGGATTGCTGCTGCCCCAAGCCGTGATTCCGAACATCTCCGGGCCCGTTCTTGGTACCGATAACGGGACAAACGTGTGGAATAGCGCCGTCGGCGTTCTCGTCTCTTGGGAGCCGTTCGACTTCGGGCGTCGGCACGCCTTACTGCAATCCGCTCAAGCTAGTCAAGACCGGGCATTGCTAACGCTGAAACGGACCGAATTCGATGTAGGAACGACCGCGGCCGCGGCGTTCCTGACTTTGCTCGCCGGCGAACAGACGGTGCGAGCCGCGCAGGCAGCCGTCGATCGGTCTCAAGTGCTTGTCCGTTCTGTCAAGGCTTTGGTCGATGCCCGGCTCCGGCCAGGCGCGGACTTATCACGTGCCGATACCGAACTCGACGCCGCGGAAACCCAACTGCTGCAGGCCGAACAATCTGTCGCCGTCGCCAAGTCTTCGCTTGCCGAGTTTACGGAAACCGATTTTAAGACGATCGCTGTCGCGCCCGGTAGTCTTCTGAATCTTCCCGCAATAGAATCGGCGGCAACGGCGGACTTGGCGAACAATCCGGCCGCTAAAGAGCAAGCTGGCGCTATCCAGGAATCGAAAGCCAGGCTGGACGTTCTGAAACGTACCTACAGGCCCACCTTTGAGCTGCAGGCGAGCGCTTATGCACGCGGTACCGGAGCGTTGACGAACGGTACCACTTTGGGTGGATGGAATGGCCTCGGCCCGAATTACTTCAACGCTGCGGCGGGTTTTACGGTTAACTTTCCTTTTCTGGCTTTGCCGTCCCTTCACGCACAGGAGGCCCAAGAAACGGCTATTGCGCGCTCTGCGGCTGCCACCTATCGGCAGGTAGTCGCCGGCTTACGGGCACAGTCGGACGCGGCTCGCGCCACTCTCGTGCAAGCCAAACAGATTGCCGCCGAAACCCCCCAAGAAGTTGTAGACGCCCGCACAGGGTTTCAGCAAGCCAATGCACAGTATCGGGCCGGCCTCACCACCATCGTGACCGTAGCGGAAGCGCAGCGTTTGTTAGCACAAGCGGAGATTGACGATTCACTCGCAAAGCTTGCGGTGTGGCGAGCATTGTTGGAAATCCAGACCGCGGAAGGAGACATCTCTTCTTTCCTGTCTGAGGCGAGTAAATAAAAAAGAGCATCGAATGCGACTTGTCCTTGCATCGCTTACCCGTCCACTTACAGTGATCGTTTTCGTCGTTGCGATCGCACTCTGTGCGGCCCTTGCAGTCGAGCGCATGCGCATCGACATATTCCCCACCGTCGGTGAAAAGGCCATTTACGTAGCGCAGCCTTATAGCGGAATGGATCCGGCCCAGATGGAGGGATTCCTTAATTACTACTTTGAATATCACTTCCTCTATATCAACGGAATTCAGTACGTAGAAAGCAGGAACATTCAAGGTGCATCCCTGATGAAACTCGTCTTCCAGCCGGACACCGACATGGCAGATGCCATGGCGCAGACCGTTGGATATGTGAACCGGGCCCGTTCTTTCATGCCTCCAGGAACCGTCCCGCCGTTTATCACGCGCTTCGACGCGGGAAGTGTGCCCGTTGGTCAACTGACCTTTCTCGGGCCGGATAGAACGCAAGCTGAAATTCAGAATCTGGCGCTCAATCGAGTGCGTCCGGTCTTCGCCACTTTGCCCGGCGTTTCAGCGCCTCCACCGTTCGGAGGCAATCAACGCACCATCGTCATAACGCTCGATCCGGACAAGTTGCGGCAATATCAGGTTTCGCCGGAGCAGGCGACGGCGGCCGTGAACAACGCTACCGTGGTGATGCCTTCCGGTAACGTTCGCATTGGGAAGTTCAACCTGTTTGCCACCAGCAATGCATCTCTGGGCGGCAACCTCGACACGCTACTAGGGACTCCCCTTCGAACCGTGACCGGTCCTACCGTGTACCTGCGCGATATTGCCGCCATCGCCGATGCCACAGACATCCTGACCGCCTACGCTCATGTAAATGGCCGGCGTACCGTCTATATCCCGGTTACGAAACGCGCGAGCGCTTCCACGCTTTCTGTCATCGACGAGATCAAAGCATCTATTCCGAATCTCAAAAAGCTGGTCCCTTCAGACGTCGACATTCGGCTTGATTTCGATCAGTCGCCCTATGTGACGAACTCGCTGAGAGGGTTGCTCTTTGAGGCGGCACTTGGCGCTCTCTTGACAGGGGTCATGGTCTTGCTATTTCTACGGGACTGGCGTAGCGCCATCATCGTCGTGATCAATATTCCGTTCGCGATCCTCAGCTCTGTCGCCTTGCTGTGGGCTGCCGGACAAACCATCAACATCATGACCCTCGGCGGATTAGCCCTCGCCGTCGGTATTCTGGTGGACGAGTCCACTGTCGAAATCGAAAACTTGCATACGCACATGGCCTCGGGTGTGCCGCGAGCCCGAGCTGTCGTCGAAGCAACCCGGCTGACAGTGATTCCACGATTCCTTTCCATGTTGTGCATCCTCGCCGTATTCCTCCCGTCATTTTTCCTGGCTGGCGTAGGACGCCAATTGTTTGTGCCCCTTTCCCTAGCCGTTGCTTTCGCGATGATTGCCTCGTTTCTCCTCTCCAGCAGTTTGGTTCCCGTGCTTTCTGCCTGGATTATGCAGGAAAAGCGCCAGGAGGAAGAGAAATCGGGTCTCTCTGAAAAGCTCCACAACGCATATGGCCGCTATCTCGATTTCACATTGCGATTTCGCTGGCCGCTTGCCATCGCTTACCTCGCCGTTTCCATTGTCTTCATCTGGCTCTTCTTGCCGCGAATGGGAACCGAGATCTTTCCCGACCTGAAAGCGCCGCTGCTGCAGATTCGGCTGCGCGCTCCCACAGGAACCCGCATTGAGCAAACGGAGCCGTTGGTCCTGAAAGCCATCGACGTAATAAAGCAAACTGTGAGTCCCGAAAACGTTACCATCACCAGCGATTATGTTGGAACACAGCCCGCCAGCTACCCGGTCGACTTGATTTATCTGTTCACGGCAGGTCCACAGGAAGCTGTCGTCCGCGTCGGCCTCAAAGAAAACGTCAAAGGAGACGAGGCGCTTCGCGAGCACATTCGTTCCGCTCTTCGACAATCGCTTCCTGAGATGCAGGTCTCCTTTGAAGCGGGAGACATCATTAGTCAGGTCATGAGCTTCGGCTCCCCCACGCCCGTCAATGTCGCCGTACAAGGCCCGGCTCTCGAAGATGACTATGCATTTGCACAAAAAATCCATTCCGAATTGTCCAAGCTGTCATTTCTCAGGGACCTGCAGTTTGCACAACCAATGGATTACCCCACAGTGCACGCTGAGATCGACCGCGATCGAGCCGGACAGTTTGGACTGACCATGTCGAATATCGCCCAGTCGTATGTAACGGCAACAGCCTCGTCACGATTCACCGCGCCAAACTACTGGCGCGATCCAAAGTCGGGCAACGCCTTCCAGATACAGGTGGAGTACCCGCAGCATCGCATGCAGGCTCTGGGGGACGTGAAATCAATACCGGTCATGCTGCCTGGCCAGAACCAGCCGTATCTCGGCGATGTAGCGATCATCACCACACCCAAAATACCCGGGGAGATTGACCGTTACAACGGCCAGCGAGTCATTACCATGACCGCCAATTTGCACGACGTGCCGTTAGGAAAAGCGATCGCTCCCATTCAGCAGGCACTCCAAAAAGCTGGCAACCCTCCACGTGGGGTCAGCGTTCAAATGCGTGGTGAGGTGCCGGGTTTAGAGCAGACGCTTCGCGGCTTGCGTATCGGTCTTCTTCTCGCAGTCGTAGCGATCTTCCTTCTGCTGGCCGCCAACTTCCAGTCCTTCCGGCTGTCTTTAGCCGTAATCCTGACCACCCCTGCTGTGCTTTGTGGCGTTTTGATCATGCTCTGGATCACCGGGACAACATTGAATGTCCAGTCCTTCATCGGAGCAATCATGGCTATTGGCATTGCCGTGGCTAACTCAATCCTGCTGATCTCCTTTGCCGAGCGCAGCCGCTTGGAACAGCGGCAATCTTCCTCCGATGCCGCTCAGAAAGCTGCCGCGAGCCGCTTAAGGGCCATCCTCATGACAGCCGCTGCCATGATTTCTGGCATGCTTCCGGTGGCGATTGGCTTAACCGAGGGCGGCAATCAGACAGCTCCGCTGGGACGCGCCGTTATCGGAGGGCTACTGTTTTCGACCTTTGCCACACTCACCTTTCTCCCCGCGATCTACTCGATCCTGCAAAAAAACGCGTCTATAAACTCGCCGTCTTTGAATCCTGATGATCCATTGAGTCGTTACTATGAACAGCCGCAGCATTCTTAAGTTCTTCAGCATTGCCATTCCGCTGCTGTCCTCTGCAGGATTGTCGCTGCCGGCTCAATCGGTGAAGCTTGTCAAAGTGCTCTCAAAGCGAATAGTGCGCACCACCGAACTACCAGGCGAGTTCTATCCTTTCCTGAATGTGCAACTCCATGCCAAAGTGCCCAGCTATGTGGAAAGAGTTCTGGTCGATCGCGGAAGCTTTGTGAAACAGGGAGATTTGTTGGTCCAATTGACTGCTCCGGAAATGGTAGCCCATATCAATCAAGCTCAGGCGCAGGTGACTTCGGCTGAATCCGACGAAGCACAAGCAGAAGCGCAGCTCGCAGCCGCACAGAGTACTTATATGCGAATACAGGATGCGGCAAAAACGCCCGGCGCAGTCGCAGAAAATGACCTCGTTCAGGCGAAGCAGCAGACGGAAGCGGCGCAAGCGCTGGTTCGTTCGCGCCGGCGAACGACAGAGTCATTGAAAAGCAATCTGAAATCGCAGCAGGACCTGGCTGCTTACCTTCGTGTGACAGCGCCGTTCGATGGCGTGATCTCTACCCGCTATGTGCACCCGGGCGCGCTCGTGGGCCCCGGTTCCGATGCGCCCCTCTTGGAGCTCGACCAAATCTCTCATCTGCGTCTTGCGATAGCTGTTCCGGAATCAGATTTCGCCGGCCTTGTCAAAGGTCTTACCGTACACTTCAAGGTGCCCGCTTATCCAGATCGCACCTTCTCCGGGGTCATCGCAAGACCTGCCTATGCTCTGGATATGAAGACTCGAACCATGCCCGTCGAACTCGATGTAGCGAATCCCGGCAGGCTATTGGCGCCCGGAATGTATCCCTCTGTTCTTTGGCCAATCGAGCATCCGAGAGCGTCTTTATTGGTTCCACCCACCAGTATCGTGACTACAACCGAGCGAGTCTTCGTCATCCGGAATAAGAATGGCCGTGCTCAGTGGGTAAATGTTCGTAAGGGCCCGACGGCCCGAAACCTCGTGGAGGTGGAAGGCGATCTGAAGCCCGGTGACGAGGTAATCGACCGCGCTACCGACGAGACTCGTGACGGCTCCGAACTGAAACTCACGGCTCAATAAACGTGCTGTAAGAATCAATCAAAATCCTGGTCAAAGAATTCCATAGGACGGCGGCCTGTTGAACGGTTGCGTTCCGCCTCTCTTAGTTCAGCGCGCCGAATCTTCCCGGAAGACGTTTTGGGCAACTCCGCGAATTCCAGGCGCCGTATACGTTGAAACGGCGCTAGCTTGCTCAGCAGAAAAGAAAGGATATCTCGAGCTGTCTCTCCGTCAGGTGCGTAACCAGGTGACAGAGTCACAAACGCTTTCGGAACTACCATGCGCACGGGATCGGGGCTAGGTACAACCGCTACTTCCATTACTGCGGGATGCTCGATCGCTATGCTTTCCAACTCGAAAGGACTGATTCTGTAATCAGACGATTTGAATATGTCGTCAAGCCGTCCAATGAAGAAGAGGTAGCCCTCGTCATCAATCCTGACGATGTCGCCGGTCTGATGGTACCGCAGATTCGTTTCATCACTGTCCGGCCGCTCGTCGCCCTGATAGCCGCGCATAAGGCCTAACGGCGAGTTCTGACGGTCAACACATAATTGGCCCTCGCGTGCTCTCTGGCCGTTCGCGTCGAGCACGTCAACTCGATAACCAGGCAAGGGCCGCCCGATGGAACCAGGTTTCAGCATCTGATCTGGCGTATTCCCGGCAACTGCCGTCGTTTCTGTTTGGCCATATCCGTCGCGGATGGTTAAACCCCAACAACTCTGCACCTGCCGAATGATTTCCGGGTTCAGCGGTTCACCGGCGCTCACCGCCTCTCGCAGCTTCACCGGATACCTGCGTAAATCTTCTTTGATGAACATCCTCCAGGCTGTGGGAGGTGCGCAGAGCGTAGTAACACCAGTTCGCACCAATGTGTCGAGCGCGCTGCCCGCACGGAAGCGAGTATCGTTCGACACGAGGATGCAAGCTCCCGCATTCCACGGAGCGAACAACGAACTCCAAGCATGCTTCGCCCACCCGGGAGAACTGATGTTCCAATGCAGATCTCCCGGCTGAATGCCGATCCAGTACATCGTCGAGAGATGGCCAACCGGATAACTGTGCTGGGAGTGCAACACCACCTTCGGTTTGGCCGTGGTTCCTGACGTGAAATACAACAGCAGAGGGTCGCTGCCGCTCGTCGTGTCTACACCCCGATCAAATTCAGTTCCTTCCCCATACGCCTGTTCGTATTCGATCCAGTTTTTCGCATTGCCCCCCACCGATACCAATGTGCATTTTCCCGCCAGCGAATTAAATTTGTATTGACAGGTGAAACTCGCGATTACATGTCGGACCTGTCCGCGTTCGAGCCGATCCATCAGATCGTCAGTACTGATCATCGGGCTCGTTGGGACCACGACAGCTCCGATTTTTGATGCCGCTAAAATCGTCTCCCAAACAGCAACTTCGTTCCCAAGCATTACGAGAATTCGCTCACCGCGACCGATCCCGAGCTTACGAAAAAAGTTTGCAACCTGATTGGATCGTGCGCGCATCTCAGCGAAGCTTAGCTTCCGATCAGGTGAATCTTCGCTGGTGACGATAAGTGCTGGTTCCGTCTTGCCAACGGCCATGTTGTCGAAATAATCAAGCGCCCAATTAAAGCTTTCGAGTTTTGGCCACTCAAACTGCTCAAAGGCGGCGGTGTAGTTGGAACGATTCTGCAGAAGAAAGTCACGCACTTGTAGGAATGCCGTGGCACTATCTGTGAGGATGGCAGGTGTATTCGAAGCGTCGATTCGGCTGCCATCTCACCGTTCGGCTGCCATCATCAGATGATAAATCGAATTGTCCCCTTCACGATTTCGAATCAGGCTCTTCGAGCTAGGCTGACTGCTCGGGTGTCCAAACCACGAATCATGCGCCAACCGTCAAATATCGTTTTTCGGCATGCTGAGCCCCAGTTCCGTGGCGCTGCCCGGAGGCTCGGGAAAACTCGCCGCACGCATAACGCGTCGAACGCCGCCATGTATACTCTCTCGTAGTCTTGCTTTAGTGAATTTAGGGTCGATTTACGCCTGGCCCTCCGGCTCAGGCCAATCTCTATGTCGAGGGACTTTCTATGAAGAAATTTAGCTTCTCAAGCGCTCAGCAATTGTGTTTTTTGTTCGCGATCTGCGTCCTCTTCTCTATCGCCGCATTCGCCCAATCCGACGTCGGAACGATTACAGGATTTGTGAGAGATCAGACCGGCGGGGTCGTTCCGAACGCCAAAGTTACCGTTAGGAGTGAGGCCACCGGTGAGTCGCACACCGTGACCACCGATGCCCAGGGGCACTATACGGTGACCAACCTCCTTCCCGGGCTGTACGAGATGACTGCCGAGACCAGCGGCTTTAAGAAATTCGACAGCACGCACAACCAACTTGACCCGAATTCCACCATAGCGCTCGACGCCAACTTGGCCGTCGGGCAAACAACGGAAACAGTCGAGGTAAGCGCCACTGCCGAAGTTCTGCAAACCGAATCCGGCGCCGTCCAGTCCGAAGTCACCGGCCAGCAGATCCAGAATCAGGAGCTCAACGGCCGCAGCCCGATTTATTCGGCGCAGCTCTTGCCCGGTATCCGCAGCAGTTCAACGCTCGGAGACAAGCAGGGGCTCGGGCCCGCCGGACAGCCCTTCAGCATTAACGGTGCGCGATCCCAGGACACCATGGTGTCAGTCGATGGAGCGCCGGCTCTGCGCACGCGCGCTAACGGTGCTGTCATCGGTGTCGGTAACGTGGATTCTACCGCCGAGATTCAGGTGCTGACTGCCGACTATCAGGCTGAGTATGGCCGCGCTGCCGGTGGCCAGATTCGTATTGTTACGAAAAGCGGCACGACGGACTTCCACGGCAGCCTGTATGAGTATTTTCAAAACTCGGACCTAAATGCAAATACTTGGAGCCGCAACCTGAGCGCTTCTACCAATTTTGCCTCGCCCTATCGATATAACAATTTCGGATTTGCCGTCGGTGGCCCGGTGGCCATTCCGGGCAAATGGGACAAGTTCAGGGAGAAGTTGTTCTGGTTTGTATCGGAAGATTGGCTGCGCCAGCGCTCCACCGACACGCAACAACAAGCTGTGCCCACCGCCCTGATGCGTCAGGGGAACTTCAGTGAGTTATTGGGTCCAAATCCCTGGTACAAGGGTGTTACCCAACTGTATTTCCCGGGTACTTGCCCCAAACTCGGCGCCTCCACCTGCCAGCCGATTCCCGGCAACGTCATTCCGACAAACTTGCTCAGCCCGAATGGTATTGCCATCCTGAATGCCTATCCCAAGGCCAATTTCGGCCCGGTCGGCACCAATAACTGGATCAGTCAGGCCGCCCATCCCTACAACCAGCGCAAGGAATCGCTGAACTTCGACATCATCCCGAATGAAAAGCACCACATCGAGTTTCGAAAGAGCGATTTGGCCTACTTCGAATATCAGCCCTTCGATCAAGGCTCTGGACTAACTCCGAAGTACTTCAACCGTCCGAATCAGAGCAACACTTTAGCCTGGATATACACCATCACTCCGACCCTTGTGAATGAAGCGCGCGCGACGGTCAGCCTCGACGATGTTTACATTCCTGTAAATACCGCTGCGCCCGGGTTCAATGCGCAGACTCTTGGTATTAACTTCCCGTATCTGTTTGCCGGGAAGGACATTGCGCACAAGATTCCCACCGTTAGCCTGAATGATACTTTCTACAGCCTCGCTGGCGGACCTTACCCGTCGCATTCCTCTGGTCCGATTTATACTTTTTCGGACAGCCTCAGCAAGGTGTGGGGTAACCACACGTTCAAGTTTGGTTTTCTTTTCGACTACGACGGCGAGAACGACGAGGACCAGATCAATGTAAGTACGGTTCCGGGTGGCGCTAATAACCAGAACGGAAATTTCACGTTTACCGATTCCGGTACAGGCGCCACTTCCGGCGCCAGCATCGCCAATCTCGCTCTTGGCTACGCCGATAGTTACACGGAAATCGGCCCGCGCGCTTACACCATCTGGCGCGGATCCATGTTCGAGGAGTTCGCCCAGGATTCCTGGAAAGTAACTCCCAAGCTGCATATTGATTACGGCGTCCGCGTCAGCACCGTGACTGGCTATCGTCCCTTGTGGGCCAATGCCGACTACTTTGATGGCAAGCTCTACAACCCCGCACAGGCCGTTACCATCAATTCCGCCGGAAACGTAGTTCTTGGAACGGGCAATCCGTATAACGGGGTCGTTATTCCGGGTTTCAGCGGCTTCCCGAGTTCCGCGCAGGGACGTGTTCTCGCCGCGAGTTCCAATATCTGCGGTAACGCGTCCTGCAACAGCCTCTTCGCCCCGAATCTGTCGAAGTCTTATATCAACAATTCAAATCCAATTCAGCCGCGCCTCGGCATTGCTTATCAAATCGATCCGAAGAGTGTCATTCGTACGGGCGCCGGCGAGTTTTCCACCCGCATGCCTCTCCTTGACAATATCTTCCCTGGAGGCAACTCTCCCTTCCAGCCATTTGTTACGGTGAGCAACGTTCGGGTGGACAATCCGGGAGCATCGCTGTCAACCAATATCGCCGCGCCCCTTACCATCACCACCCTCAACCCGAAGCTGAAGCAACCAATTGGGTGGAACTGGAATTTCACTTATCAACGAGAGTTATTTTGGAACTCCACTCTTTCTATCGCCTATGTCGGCCATCGTGGTTACCACGGCTGGGATGTATATGACATAAACCAGGTCCCCGCCGGAACTCTGCAGGCGAATCCCGGCGTAAATATCAACGTACTGCGCCCTTACAAAGGGTTCGCCGCTATTCAGGAAGAGGAGAGCGTCGTAAACTCCTTGTATAACGGGCTGCAGATTTCCTGGAACCGGCGCTTTACGGCGGGATCTCTGTTCGGCGTCACTTATACATTCTCGAAGAGCTCCGATAACAGCTCAAATTACCGCGATATCGTGCCGGACACTTACAACACCAGCAATCTCTACGGCCCCTCGGAGTACGATGCGCGCCATATCGCCGTCATCAACTATCTATACTCTCTGCCGTTCTTTAAGGATCAAACCAAACTTACTGGCAAGTTACTCGGCGGTTGGCAACTCAGCGGCATTGTGCAGTTCCAGACGGGCTCGCCGTGCGGCATCGGGACCAACAATGATTTCGCTGGTGTCAGCTCAACCGATTTGGGCAGTTTCGGATGCGGGTCAACCTCAAACACCGAAGGCCAGTTCTGGGTTTTGAACGGACCTCCGCAGGTCAGCGGCGGATTCGCCGGCGCGAGCGGCAGCGCAAAATACTTCACCGCGAACGTTACGCCGCCTGCAGCCGGCACATTCAACCTCCAGCCCGGCGTTCGCGACTCCGTTTACGGGCCTGGTTTCCAGGATTGGAATCTGATGATGTTTAAGAAGTTTGCTATCAACGAAAGGAACTCTTTCGAGTTCCGAGCAGAAGCATACGACTTCATCAATCATCCGAATTGGGCGACCTTTGGCCAATCAGGCGGTCCAAACGTTACTCCGACCGCTGCCACATTCGGCGAAGTGACCCAAAAAAGTGGCCTCGCCCGCAATCTCCAGCTTTCGCTGCGCTACTCGTTCTAACCACGAATCACAGTGGGCGAGGCATTCCCTCGCCCACTCATCAGAGTTGATCCGCATCCACAACACGTGGACAAGACAAGAATAAACTCGAGGTGGATCGCCCATTTCATCGTCACCGGTGCCGCCTTCTTCATACTCGCTTTGGTCGTGTCAGCCGTGTTCGACCCAAAAATCCGTCTGCTACACGCCCTGCAAGCATTGATCTATATCGCGGTAATCGTTTTGGCGCGCAAGGCAAGCGCATGGGGTTTCGGTGCCGGTTTCTTCATTGCCACACTCTGGAATTACACCAACATCTTTGTAACTACGTTCATCGAAGCCGGTCTCCAGCAACTGTGGAATCTGCTTCGAACCGGCCAACTTAGCAGGCCCGATCTCTTAATCGCGGTTGTAGCCGCGGCAGGTCATTTTCTGCTCCTGATCGCGTGCCTGTTTGGATTTTTGCGTCAACGTCCAACCCTTCTGGAGTGGGAAAAGTTCATAGCTGGCGGCCTGATAGCATTGGGCTATTTTGTCGTGATCATCTACACCGCTGGTCCTCAATACATTGGCCTGATAAGGCGTGTCTTCCACTTGTGAAGACTGTTCAGATTCACATCAATCCCTGGTTGTCGATGCCGTCTGAGCACTCAGCCGCGAAGGCCTCCTCCAGGACTCCGGGCTGAACTCCGAAATCTGCCAATCTCCGATCCGCCAAAGACCAGCATGAACCGAGACGATGGAACGAGCCCATCGCAAACCCCGCCTCCCATGTAAAATACAAATCTGCTCAATGCATAACTTGCGCTGTCAACCGGCAAGCCCCGACCTGCAGCCCTTCGTTCGTGCGTATGCGCAGCGCGAAGTTTTTGACTTGACCGGCCCAGTCAGCGAGCCGATGCCTGCCAGGCTCGAACAGACCCTGGAATTTCAGTTTGGAGAGCATTTCGAAATCGCCAATGCAACCCGACGCGACTATACCCGGCCCGTCACACTGGTTGGCTCGTATACAGAGGGCGGTTTCGCTATTGCCCTTAAGAACAAAATCATCTCATTCGGTATATTCTTTCAGCCGATCGGACTTTCCCGCTTATTCGGCATACCCCCTGTAGAATTCTCAAACCGTGCCTTCGATGCTCTCGATGTTTTGCCAAACCGGATCCGTCTATTGCAAAATCAGCTCGCTGATCATCCTTCATTTCCGGCTCGAGTAGCTGTGGTCGAACAGTTTCTGCGTGGTCTGGTGTCGCGAGGGTCCGCACCCCGCGATGATCTCGGATTCGATGCTGCTGCCCGAATCTTCCAAGCAAATGGAGCAGTACGCATGCGCGAGCTCGCTGCGCATTATGGGCTAAGCGTGCGCCAGTTCGAGCGCCGTGTTACACAAACTGTCGGCATTGCGCCTAAAATCTATGCACGCGTGGCGCGCTTCCAAACAGCTCTCGACGCAAAGTTGCTTGCGCCTCACCGCCCTTGGCTGTCAGTCGCGCACGATCTCGGTTATCACGACCAGATGCACATGGTTCACGACTTCCACGAGTTGGCCGGAGCTGCACCCAATCAGGTTTTGGCAACCATACGCGATGCGCGGCCCCCTGCCATGCAAAACTTTTCCCAGTTTTGATGTCGCCTTTTTACTAGGCGGCTTACCAGTAAGAATCGCATACTACGGCCTATATGCTGATCTCTCGCAATATGCTGTTCATGACGCTCCTGTGCGTCGGTACATGCTCGGCCGACTCCGTGTACGCCGTCAGTACCGGCCCGTACTTTGGAACACTCGACCTTAACACGGGAGCCTTCCATCAAGTTGGACCCAATTTGCCCGAAGAAACTAGCGGTTTGGTCTCGGGGCCAAACGGCGCGTTCCTCTCGTTAGGTTTTTCAGGCAATCTGAATTCGATTAATCCTGCAACCGGAGTAACAACCGTGATCGGCGCCACTGGCTTAGGGGATTGCAACGGTCCCATGACCCCCTGCCCGCCGAACTCCGCCAATATTCTGGTCCAGTTCAACGGTGTTTACTACGCTACCGACGTGTCGAACAATCTGTACCGCGTCAATCCAACCACCGCCACCGCGACGCTCCTCGGCCCCACTGGCTTGCCGCCCACTCCGTTTCAATCAGATTCGACCAACCCCGACGGAACAACCAACGTTGCCGACGAGACACTCTTCGTCGCGAATGGCAAACTCTACGCAACGTACGATGCCGGAACCATCGACTTCAGTAACGGAAACATCACGGAGTTGATTGCTCCTGCTCTCTATCAGCTCGATGTGGCGAACGGAACAGCTTCGCGCGTAGGGGGCACCGGATTTGGACTATTCATGGCCCTCGATTCGGGCGGCACAGTGTACGGCTATAGCGCGCCCGAACTGGGCTTAGTAACCATCGACCTGGCCACCGGAAACACCACATCCTTGAGCGCGGTCGATCCCTCGGTAGGATTTATCAGCGGTGCCGCTCCTGTTCCCGAGCCGCGTACAACTGTACTCCTCAGTCTCGGCCTCATCGCCTGCGTGGTGTGCGGTCGACCCCGCCTTCGTTGTATTTGACCCGCTGGTCAGGTAAACGCAGCTTTCCCTGCGCTCCAAAGCTGCTGGGCTCCTGAATATGTACACGTGACGCGCAGTACAAGAAATTCCTTCCATCCTGCATCTTTCTTATCTCCTCGGCCGTATCTCCCGATAGCATGGACGCTGTTGCCTATTGCTCAATGAGTGCTATGGAATCCGAGGCCGGCACAATTGCTCGCGGTCTCCGTCGGCGTGATCCAAACTTGCTGGATCGTCTCATCGAGCAATATCAACATCGGCTTCTGCGTTATCTGTTCTGCTTATCAGGAAATCGTGAATTGGCGGAGGACCTCTTCCAGGAAACCTGGATTCGCGTGATCGAACGCGGCCATCAATACGACGGCCGCCGGGAATTTAGCACCTGGCTTTACGCCGTCGCAAGAAATCTGACCATCGACCATTTGCGAAAGAAAAGTCCCGTAAGCTTGGATGGGCTGATCGATCGCGAAGAGCATACGCCGTTCGAACCGGCTGATTCACGTCCTTCGGCATGGCAAATGGTTGCGCAGCACGAGCAGACCGAACACATCAGTGCCGCGTTAGCCCGCATCCCGGCGGAGTACCGCGAAGCAATTGTGTTGCGCTTCCACGACGGGTTGGCTTTGGAGGAAATTGCCGCCGTCATCGGGGCGCCACTGGGCACGGTGAAATCGCGAATCTATCGGGGACTGAACGCACTCCTGAGGCAAGTGGGAGAAACGCAAGCATGAACCGGGGCCTACACGAGCAGGCTCGGGAACTGATCGCGGCTGGGGCTCACGATCTCTCCGATGAGCAACAAACCTGGCTGCGAAGCCATCTCCATGAGTGCGCACTCTGCCGTGACTATGCGGAAGTCGCTGCCCTTGTCGTGAGCGCCTTGCGTTCCCAGCCCTTAGCCGCTGCTCCCGCTCTCGTAGAAGGCACCCGGATGCGGGTTCGCTCGCGAGCTCTGGAACTGCGGCAGCAACAGGAACGTATCTGGTTTGTCTGCCTGTCTTGTCTCTTTGTAGCGCTCTCAACCGCAATTACGACCCCTTTATTCTGGCGAGCTTTTGAATGGATGGGCCTCTGGGCAGGTGTCTCGAGCTGGGTCTGGCAGGCGAGTTTTACCGTGCTTTGGATCGCTCCCGCGTTGATCGTGAGTGGAGTTCTGCTGGCCCACGGAACTCATCTGAGCAACAACCGGGACGAGCAATGGACATGAGAAAGCGGACAAATCTATGCAGTTGAAAAACGAACCTCAAAAAGGGCTGAGTGCCGAAATCAAGATTGTTCCGCTGTGGGCATGGATCCTGGCATCGATCGCATTCGTCATCGCACAAATCCCGTTCAACTTTATTATGGCCGGCGAATCCGGTGCTCCCCTGGTATGGGCGCGAGTGCTGCTCGGCCTCTTGGCCGGAGCCATACTCGCCTGTTATTTATTGTTCGTCGGTTACGTGAGCCGCGACGCACGGCGGCGAGGGATGAGCCCCCTAATTTGGACGCTTGTTGCGATTTTTATTCCCAATGGGCTCGGCATTATCCTGTACTTCATCCTGCGGCAACCGCTGCACAGGGCCTGCCCGCAATGTGGGAACGCTGTTCAGACGGGATTCAACTTCTGCCCTGGCTGCAGCTACAGGCTAAGCCCGAGCTGTCCCCAGTGCCAGCGTGTGGTCGGCGGAAATGATATCTATTGCCCGTTCTGCGGAACTTCGCTGCCTCAAAATGCCCGTGCTTCAAGCTCCGTTTGAATCAGTTACCTCCGTTCCATCGGCGCTGTTGTCAATAACAACAGGACCGTTAATCGATACAATTCGGATCTCCGGTGTTCCTTCGCCGAAAGTGTAGATCAGGTGTCCACCCCTCTCACGCTGGGTGATTTGCGAGTTTATATCAGCCCGGCACAGGAACGTCGCATTCTTTGCCACACTCGCTTTAAAGCAAGTCGCAAATCCTCTTGGAATTAAAACTCGGACCGGTCCAGTCGCCCTCGCATCCACCTTGCCTGCGTAAATCTGCGACGTAAACTTCAAATTGAGTTCCCAGCCGGCGAACAGCTGTGCAGAGCCCTCATGACCCGAATAGTCGATGATCCCATCTTCAACTCGAGCCTTTACCTTGGGACCTACGTTCAATATCGTGATCCGCGCGTGAGTGGTTTCCACCTCTGCTCCGCCGCTCAAGTCCGCAAGACGCACGGCTGAGTAAATACCTTTGACCGTTACCGGCCGCTCTGGTGGACACGTGATCGTGAATTCGCTCGAGCAGTGCTGGTCATTGCAATTCTTGGCGTTCAATAATCGCAGACGGCTGCCTTTCGGCTCGATTTTGACTCCATCCAGTAACCGTCGGGCTTCTGTCGCGTCGGGTGCATCCGCTTGGGAGTGCACTTCCAGAAGAGACTCCGGGCCCCGCAGTCCGATGATTTCTAACATCGCTTGGCTTATGTCGACTTGGAGCGGGGTGAGGCCGGGTAGATGGCCGGCCAGGCGCGCCGACTTAGTCAGTCGAATGAGTCCCTCCCGGGGAGGAGAGTAAAGCATACACTGGGGCTCCCTCACTGCCGTAATTTCCCGATACTTCGAGCTGGGCTGAAACAGGAAATCATGAGCGGCATCCGTCGTGTAAACAACGGGAGGACTTTTCCTCTGCTTCGATTTGAAAAGGCTCATCACACTCCGCAACGCGGGCCGAACCGAGCAGCTTAGCAGCTTTCGTCAGATGCGTTCACTTTTGTGCTGATCTCTTTGTCCGCAACTGTTCACTTGCGCTTACTTGCAATCCCGCTGATGGGCCTCGTCGAGAGCAAGAGAGCATCGCTGATCTGACGTCTCGATTCTTAATGGAATTTCCCAGAAAATTTGCTTCGCTCAAGAGTCAGCGGGGACAATTTGGTGGGGCAGGAGGCACAAGAGCCGCAGCCATTTATCGCTTGCCGGAACTGGAGCTTAGGTAGGATCAACAATTGCCGAGATTCAAGGAATATCACTTTATTCGCTGGCAATCGCGGTGAACTGCTCGATAAGCTGTTCGGGAACCTCGGCCAGGATGTTTTGGCGCCTAAATTTGCCGCCAGCGCCTCACGAAACACGTCTGTTCGCCTGGAACAGGGCATTACTCCCTGACCTGTCCAAGCTCTCAGGTTCCGGTATGTGAACCACCGGGCCAAAGTTGGGCCTGTGTCCGTTGGGCATGCGGACAAAAAACCGTGCCGGCTCATAATGGTTCTCTGACGTGTAGGGCGATGCGAAGTGACTGCCGACGCAATCCTCCCGAACGAAAAACGAGGTCACGCCCGTATAGTTACAGCCCACCAGCCGGTAGCCTTTCTCCAATCCCAGGTTCTCTAGCGCCTTCAGGCTGGCGCCAGAAAAGTTGCTTCCGTCCCAAATCGCGCTCGGGTTATACGGAATCGTGCAGCTTACCGTCTGCTGGAAACTGGCGTTGTATTCAATGGCAACTACGCGCGGCCTGTATAAACTGATCGCCTTCCAGACCCAGAGATCATTCCGGTCTATATCGATACTCAACAAGTCGAATTCCCTTGGCACGCTCAATTGTTCAAACAGGCGTTCGATATTATCGGCAGTGATGAAGCTGTAAAGAGCCTTAAGTGATCCCGCCTCGAGGAACGCTTTCAGGTTCCGCTGTATACCCTGGAAGCACTCCGCACTGCCGTCGATCCACGTGCCCGACCACCCTTTCAGCAGCAGATAAGTCGTGCAGTTCTCGATGCCGTCGCCTACGCCAAACTCCACAAAAAACCGGTCAGTCGTACCGATTCGGTTGAAGATTTCCTCGATAATGCCGTCTTCATCATGTTGTGAATACACTTTGAATCCGTGCTTCAATAAACGTTTTGGTTCTTGAAACCTTTCGGTTGAGAACGCCTGTTCATAGAACATCCTGGCCAGCAGATCGTTGGTCTGAGACGTTTGCTTAAGCACCGACTCTAGTCTCGAAGGCCGCGTGATTGAGTCCACTCGTCGCCGCGCAGCCGCTTTCCAGGATGGGGGAACTGATCGCAACAAACCCTCAATTCCGGGCGCTTTTTTCACACGATTGATAACAGCGTTAATTCCCATACTGGCTTTAAAGAACGTATCGGCCTTTTCGAGAGTTTAGCGAGGGCAAAACTATCGATTTAGTTTATCGGTTCTTGAAAACTTCTCAAAATAGAATCTTTAAAGCCAACTGAACATTGAAAGGTTCACCTGCGCCAATGCCGGGCGCCCCATTAAAATCTCCCACGGTGTCAAAAATTCGGCCGAAACTGCTCGAATTGAGCTTCGTGCCCGGAGGCGAGGTCTGGTTCGATCCGCCCGATCCAGGTATGGGCAGGTTCACCCGGTTGAACACGTTGAACATCTCCACTCGGAATTGCGCAGTAATCCGTTCGGTAATCCTGGTGTTTTTCACTGCGGCCAGGTCCACATCCGAAAATCCTGGTCCGAATAGAGTGTTTCGCCCAAGATTCCCAAACGTTCCCGGAGCGGCCTGCGCGAAAGCGGCTGCGTTCAGGTATTGCACATACTTCGATCCGTCCGACGTGGTCAGAATGCTCGTTCCCGTGGACGAATACGGATTGCCCACTAGATTTACGCGGTCCCGGCCCTCAAACGTCCCGCTCACGTTCAGACCCGAGTAAGCCGTCAACGGTAGCCCCGTGAAAAACGACATCAACGTGTTGATTTGCCAGCCTTGCGTCAGCAGCTTCGGCCCGCGAAAAGCTGGGATCGTATACACAACGTAGTCCGTGAACGTGTGCCGTACGTCGAAATCCGAATTTCCTCGATCAAGCCGCAAGTTATAGCTGTCGGTCGGATTCCGGCTGCGAATCGCCGATCCGTCATCGATCGAATGTCCGTAGATGTAAGAAAACTGTGACGTCACGCCATGCCACGAGTTCGTCCGAAGGCTCGCCTGCAAAGCGTTGTAACTCGAATTTCCAATGCTCTCAATTTGGTTAATCGTTGCGAACTGTGGAAATGCCGAATAGTAAGGACGCAGCGTGTTCTGCGCAGCGAAGCTCGCCGACGCTCCCAGCGCCGAAGTTGGCGGCTGATTGATATCGCGAATCATCAGTAGATGCCGCCCCAGGCTCCCCGAATACCCAACCTGAAACACGGTCGAGTTATTCAGTTGATATTGCAGATTGACCCCGAAATTCTGGTTGTATGCGTTCCTGAAATCCTGGCTGACCGAAAACACCCCGTACGGTGGCGACGGCACCGTGCTGTTCCCGAAAATCAGCTGATTCGGCACAATCGTGTAATTCGAGCGCGTAGCAGAGAACACCGGCGCGACACTCCCCGGATTCGCCAGCACGCCGGTCGCACCATGATTCGGCGGCGCATTATCACCGAACGCCTTCAACAGCGGCTGATCGTAGAAAATGCCGTAGTTCCCGCGCACCACCAGCTTCCGTCCCGGCGAGTAGGCAAACCCGAAGCGCGGCGAAAAGTTGTACCAGCGGCGCGGGTACAACGTATCGATGCCGTGCCCCGTATACACAATCCCGCCCATGCTCGGAATGAACGTGGATATCCGATTAGTCGGATCGAAAAAGGGTCCGAAGTAATCCCAGCGCACGCCGTAATTCAGCGTCAGCTTCGGCGACTTCTTCCAGCTATCCTGCGCGAACCAGTCGACGTCGTTCTCGTAGTAGTTGCGTTGCAGGTTCCCGATCGTGATCGATGACGACTGGACAAACCCGGCCAGGTAATCAGCCAGCGCTTTTACATCCGAATCGACGCCCGGATTATTTGCCCATGGCCCTTGCGAACCGTCGAAGTTGAAAGTTCCTCGTGCATTACGTTCATAAAACACATCGCCGCGCGATCTCCTGATATTCACCCCCGAACCGTAACTCATGAGATCCGGTCGTGTAAGTCAGCGTATCCGTCAAATGCCCGGTTGTATCGATTCGTCCCAGCGGCGGAGTCAGCCCGATCGCATCGAAGCTGCCGATTGTTATATTCGGAGCGCCCGAAAGCGTCGGATTCGTCACACCGGTATTTAAACCGGCGCCCACGGGATTGAAACTCGTGTCCGCGTCGACAAATACCTGTTTAAAATAGTTCACACCCGCCAGTAACTGGTTCACCATCTTCGGGCTGACCACTGTGTTATAAACCAGCGAGAAATTATGCATTCGGCTCGGCGCAACTTGATAATATTCTCGATACGGTGAGCCCACCGGAGCGGTCTGCTTGCCCGTGCCCACAAAATATCGAAAAGCCAGCGTGTTGTTGTTGTTAATGTTGTAATCAATCTTGCCAATCCCGTTATCGCTGTAATTGTCGCTGTCATCCGCGCTAAAGAAGTTCGGGTCCGTCGCCGGTCCGGTACGTCCACGTGCCGGCCAGAACGAAAGCACATTCAACGAAACAGGATTCACTGGAACTCGGTATTGCCCCAAAACCGACGTCGCCAGGTTGACCCACGCTCCCGATGGCTCCAAAGCGCCTGTCTGATTCCCGATAATGAATTTCTGTCGCTCGTAAGTCAGAAAGTAAAAAAATTTGTTCTTGACAATCGGTCCGCCTACCGATCCGCCAAACTGGTTGTTCTTCAACTTGGGCTTTGCCGAGCCGGCGGGCGCGAACGGCGTCTCTGCCGCCAGCGCGTCGTTTCGATTGAAGTAATATAGCGATCCGTGTAACTCATTCGTGCCCGACTTAATAACTAAGTTCACCGATCCTGCGCCATTCCGGCCCGATTCCGCATTTCCGCTGCTCTGCACCGAAAACTGGTCAATTGCGTCAATCGGAAGCAGCGTTCCCGCAATACCCGAAACGCCGCCCTGGTTTACAGACACCGAGTTATGCCACAGATCGTTGTTGTCAGCGCCGTCTATCTGCCAGTTCGTCTGATCGTTTCGTCCGCCGTTCAGTGATCCGGCCCCATTCACGCCCGGTGCCAACTTCACCAATTGCGTAAAGTCACGCCCATTCAGCGGAACGTTCTGCACCGCCCGGTCCGGAATAACGGAGTTCAATGCCGTCGATTCGGTCTCAATCGCTACCGGCGCAGTTGTTACTTCCACCGATGTCGTCTGCTTCGCCACCGCCAGCGTAACGGGAATGTTGGCGACGGAACCCACCTGAACGTCGATGTTCTCCACGCGCACAGTCTGAAATCCCGGATGTGAGGCCGTCAGCGTGTATTTGCCCACCGGCAGGTCTTGCAGCGTAAAGTCCCCGGCTCCAGTCGCTGCCAATTCACGCACCAGCCCCGTCCCTTGGTTGACTATCTTGATTTGCGCCCCGCTGAGAACCGCCCCGCTCGCATCCGTCACAGTGCCTGAAATAGCGCCGCGAAAAGTCTGCGCTCCCGCGCTCAGAGTAAAAAGGAAAACGGCAAAACCGAGAATACCCAGGACCTTCTGAAACCGCTCGATCATAAAACCCCCTGTCGGCAGTCGGAGAGGCGGCGTGGGCTGACCAACTCGTGTTTAGAAATTGATCCCGCTACGGTATCACAACCTCCTCATGGTTAGCGAAACAGAGATTTCCGCGCCTCATTCGGCACAAATTTGTGGTGAAAATTGTCCCCGTCTGCCTGCTTATATTCCTGACCCTGCTCTCTCTCCATCGCTTGCCTGCCCAGGAGCCTGCCGCGGCGAAGGTTTACGTCTACCGCTACAAACAATATGTCGGCTCCTTTCTTCAGCCTTCGGTCTACTGCGACGAAGCGCAATTGGCCCGCATCGGCAACGGACAGTTCTTCCTCGTTTCGGTAGAGCCCGGCGACCATACTTTCCGGTCAAACGATAAACAATCGGGTGTTCGGGCCGACATGAAGCCGGGTGAAGACTACTATCTCCGGGTCGAAATCGCCACAGGCGCGCTCAAAGGCCACGGACGCATCGTCTTAGTTCCCAAAGAACAAGGCGCCTTCGAAGTCGGCAAGCTCAAACCCCTCCCACCCGAAAACGTCAAAGATCATATTCGCGTTTCGCCATAGCATAAGAACTCGGCGCTGGTGCAGCGGTCAAGTCCGGCAAGAATCAGCGGTCTATAACGGCTAACACAGCCTTGCGGCTTGCTCGATATTTTGGCACTTCGGCTGAGTTCTGGATGAATCTCCAGCAGAACTATGATCTGGCCCGAGCGCGCCGGGACAAGCTTGCCGATATTGAACAGAAGGTGACCCGGAGACCTCCCGCTAAGCAGCAGCTACGCACCAAACGCAAGCCCCTTCGTCACAGCGGGGATTGACCGGTCTTCCTCACTTCAAACCGCCCAAAACGCGAGAAACCCGGGACTGACTTCGGGTTTCCGAGCGCCGTTCATATAAACAACAGAGCGAAATCTCTCTCGCGAGCGAAACGCGTTGTCTATTGCGACGGCATTCCGCAGGCGTCTCAGCGGTTTTTCTCAACCCACCACCGTCCAAGTTCCCGCTCTTTCTTTCACACCCTCTGTCCCCAGCTTGCCCTCGACGACAACCCCACTCCGCCCCTTGCCCCAACTCCACTCGTGTACAACAATCTTGAGATACCTACATGCGGCTTCTTTCCGTCTCTGCGGTCTTCGCCCTCACTGCCTCCGTCCTCTGCGCGCAGTCCCTCGACCCCAAACTCTTCGCCGGTCTCGAATGGCGCGACATCGGTCCACTCCGCGGAGGCCGCACCCGCGCCCTCGCCGGCGTGCCCAGCCAGCCCAGCACCTTCTACATCGCGCAAGTCAACGGCGGCGTCTTCAAAACCGACGACTACGGCCGCACCTGGAATCCCATCTTCGATAGCGAAGAATCCGGCTCCGTCGGCGCCATCGCCGTCGCGCCTTCGGATCCCAACGTCATCTATGTCGGCAGCGGCGAAGGCCTCCAGCGCCCCGATCTCTCCACCGGCAACGGCATCTACAAATCCGTCGACGCCGGCAAAACCTGGACTCACCTCGGCCTGCGCGACGGCCAGCAGATCCCCCGCATCGCGGTCGATCCCCGCAACCCGGATCGCCTCTTCGTAGCCGTTCTCGGCCATCCGTACGGACCAAACGAAGAACGCGGCATCTATCGTTCTACCGATGGCGGCCAGACGTTCGATAAGGTTCTCTACACAGACGAAAACACCGGCGGAAACGACGTCGAGATCGATCCCGCCAACCCCGACATCGTCTACTCAACCATGTGGGAAGCCCGCCAGGGACCTTGGGAAAATGCTGCCTGGAGCGGCACTGGAGGCGGCATCTTCAAATCGACCGACGGCGGCAAAACGTGGCATCCTCTGACCAACGGTCTGCCGCAAGGCCCCGACGGTCTCGTCCAGGCAAATCTCGCCATCGCCTCCAGCAACACCCGCCGCGTCTTCGCCACCCTCGCGACGATGCACGGGCTCGCCATCTATCGCTCCGATGATGCAGGCGACACCTGGTCAAAGATCACCAACGACCCCCGCCCCGCAGCTCGCATCGGCGGAGGCGATCTCCCCGTGCCCGTCGTCGATCCGAAGAACGAAGACACCGTCTACAGCGCCAGCGTCGTCACCTGGAAATCCACTGACGGCGGCAAATCGTGGACCGGCATCCGCGGTGCGCCCGGCGGCGACGACTACCAGGGCATCTGGATCAATCCCAACCATCCCGAAATCATGCTCGTCGTCAGCGATCAGGGTGCGATCATCACCGTCAACGGCGGCGCAACCTGGAGCAGTTGGTACAACCAGTCCACCGCGCAGATGTATCACGCAGCAGTCGACAACGCCTTCCCTTATCGCGTCTGCAGCGGGCAGCAGGAGAGCGGCTCCGCCTGCGTTGCCTCTCGCGGCAATTACGGCCAGATAACCATGCGCGAGTGGCTCCCGGTTGGCGTCGAAGAATACGGCAACGCCGTCCCCGATCCGCTCGATCCCGACATCGTCTTCGGCGGCAAAGTCACCCGCTTCGACCGCCGCACCGGCCAAGTGCAGAACGTCGGTCCGCAGGCCGTCAGAACCGCCGAGTTCCGCACCGTCCGCACCGCGCCGCTCGTCTTTTCTCCTGTCGATCCGCACACACTCTTCTTCGCTGCCAACACTCTCTGGAAAACGGCAAATGGCGGCGCGAGCTGGACGAAAATCAGTCCCGATCTCTCCCGTCCCACCTGGACCGTCCCCGCCACCGTCGGCAAATATCGCGACATGCCCACCGCGCAACCAACGCGCCGCGGCGTCATCTACGCCGTCTCTCCCTCGCCCCTCGACCTCAAATGCATCTGGGCCGGCACCGACGACGGCCTCGTACACGTCACATTCGACGGCGGCGCTTCCTGGAAAAACGTCACGCCCAAAGAGCTTGCGCCCTGGGCCAAAATATCGGTCATTGACGCCGGCCACTTCGATCGCCGCACCGCTTACACCGCAATCAACACCATCCGCCTCGACGACATGCGCCCGCACCTTTACCGCACGCATGATTCCGGCGCCACCTGGACCGAAATCGTCGCCGGCTTGCCGCCTGACGCTCCCACCAATGTCATCCGGGAAGATCCCGTCCGCAAGGGCCTGCTTTATGCCGGAACCGAGCGCGCCACCTTCGTCTCGTTCGACGATGGTGACCACTGGCAGCCGCTGCGCCTCAACATGCCCGCCACCTCCATCCGCGACCTGCTGATCAAAGATGACGACCTGATCGCCGCCACGCACGGCCGCGGCTTTTGGATTCTCGATAATATCTCGCCGCTCCGGCAGTTGTCCCCGTCAACTGCCGGTCAGACCGCCGTCTTGTTCCGTCCCCAAACCGCCATCCGCGTCCGCTGGGATATGAACACCGACACGCCGCTGCCGCCCGATGTGCCCGCCGGGAAAAATCCGCCCGACGGCGCCATCCTCGATTACTATCTCGGCAACGACGCAGCCGGAGAAGTAACGCTCGACATTCTTGACAGCACCAATCAAGTCGTCCGCCATTACTCGAGCACCGATCCCATCCCGCCGGTCGATCCCATGCTCGCCATCCCCACATATTGGGTCCGTCCTGCACGCACACTTTCGAACGCCGCCGGCATCCATCGCTTCTTGTGGAACATGCGCTACGCATCCATTCCGGGTCAGCGTCCGGAGTACCCGATGCAAGCCGTCGTTCGCGACACCGCTCCCGCTTCCGCTTCGCCCTGGGCGCTCCCCGGCCGCTACACCGCAAAGCTCGCCGCCAACGGGCACAGCTACACCCAGTCATTCACTCTTAAAATGGACCCGCGCGTCCGCACCTCGCTCAAAGATCTGAATGCGCAGTTCGCTCTCTCGAAGCAAATCTACGACGACCTGCTGCCGTCCGCCGCTGCCTACGAACAGATCCGTTCTCTCCGCGCGCAAATCGCCGCCCGCAAGTCCACCGATGCAGCCGTCAACGACTTCAATGCGAAACTCACCGCGATCGCCGGCGAATCCGGTCGCTTCGGAGGACGTGGCGCCCCGCCCGCCCCGGACACCCTCGCATCAGTGAACGGTGTGCTCACCGGCCTTCTCAACTCACTTTGCGAAGCAGACCGCGCCCCCACCACGCAAATGGTCTCCGCCGCCGCTGATCGCCGCGTGGCCTTGCAAAAACTCATGGCACGCTGGAACGCTCTCAAAAAGGAAGATCTCCCGCGTCTCAATAGCCAGCTCAAAGCCGCATCTCTTCCGGTACTCTCGCTGTTATCGCCGCGCGACATCAAGACTCCGCTGCCCTCCTCCGCCGACAACGACGATGGGGATGTTCAATGAGTCGTCCCATGACAAATCGCCGCCACTTCCTCGGTGCCGCCTCATCGGTCGCCGCCTTCAGCGCACCCGCATCCGTTCCTCCTGCGAAGCCCGCCCTCATGAAGCTCGGCTGCCAGAGCGCGCCCACGAACGACACGCATTTGCAATACCTCGCCCGCTACGGCGTCCGCAACATCTGCGCTTATCCGGAAATCGCAGATGGCCGCCTCTACGCTACTGTCGACGAACTAAAACGCACGGTCGACCTCGCCGGCAAATACGGCATCTCTGTCGATTGCATCGCGCCGCCCTTTCTTGCTTCCAGCCACATCGACAAGGAAAGCCATCCCGCCATCCTGCTCGCCCAAAGTCCTGAGCGTGACCGCGACATCGAATCGTTTCAAACCCTGATCAAGAACTCCCACGCTGCCGGCGTGCCCTCGATCAAATACAACATGAGCCTCCTCGGCGTCCTGCGCACCGGGCGGACTCCAGGCCGCGGCGACGCCTCCTACAGCACCTGGAAGCTCGCCGACGCTCATCCCAACCCGCCCCTCACGCGCGCCGCCCGCGTCGACGCCGATGCGTTCTGGGAGCGCATCACTTACTTCCTCGATCGCGTCATCCCCGTCGCGAACGAGTACAAAATCCGCATGGCCTGTCACCCGCACGACCCCGGTGTCCCGCCCGAAGGCTACCAGGGAGTCACCCGCGTTCTCGGTACTGTCGACGGCCTCAAGCGCTTCATCACCATCCAGGAAAGCCCGTATCACGGCCTCAACTTTTGCCAGGGCACCGTCTCCGAAATGCTCGCGAACCCAGGAGAACAAATCTACGACGTCATCCGTTACTTCGGTTCACGCCAGAAGATTTTCAACGTTCACTTCCGCAACATCCGCGGCCACCGCAACGAATTCGTCGAGGTCTATCCCGACGAAGGCGACGTCAATTTCGTCCGCGCCATTCAGGTTTATCGCGAGGTCGGCTACCCCTACCTGCTCATGCCCGACCACGTCCCCGTCGCCCCAAACGATCCGAACGGCTTGCAGTCCTTCGCCTTCTGCTACGGCTACATCCGCGCCCTCATCCAATCAGTCACCGAAGCCGCCTGATTTGCGGTCTACTTTCGCCGCTGCCCCAATCACCTGCGCAATCTCCGACGGAGTGAGCTTATACTTCTCGGCCAGCCAGCTTGCCATATCACTCGTCGCCTCCTTAAAAGCGTCATCCTGTGATCCATCAAGGCCCATCGTCATGATCGTGTCGGAAGTCTCCACGCCGGTCGCCAATGCTCCTGTTCGGAATTACGTCCACTGTCACGTCCACGTCCATCGATGTTTCGAGCGCATTGCCGTTCAGTTCACCATCACCCCGGGCCGCATGCCCAAGCATCGGCTCAGCGGAATGCTGAATTTTGCCAGGCACTCGCCCAATCGCGACTCAAACGAAGCCGGTTGATACGGACAACCAGCAGATTGCCAAGCATTGCACGCTCCGATGTAAAACGGACCAGTCTCTGGATTGCCACCGGCCACGCGCCGGATTCCGTTCGCATCCGTGCCGCCCGCGTCCACCGTCTCGTATGAATCGTGTCGCTCGATCCCACCGTCAGCACCGGCTTATTCAGCCCCAGAACTGCCGGTAAAAAACGTCGGCGTGAACTCGTGCCGTTGCGGCGCGCGATGTTGCAACGGAGGCGCGGGCCTGGCAGTCGGCGCAAAACTATACGGATGCTCCGGCCGCCCAGCCTCGGTCGTCACCATTGTTGCCCTGATGGTCCCGCTATCCACCGTTCCCGTACCTCGAACGTGTCTTTCCATTGTTTCCGCGCGATCAGGTGGATCGCATTGCCACTCACGATCCAAACACACACGAAACCTCACGGATTCACCTCCAGAATGATCGACCCCATCTTCTTACTGCTGGCATACTCCCGATGCGCGTTCTGCACATCTTCGAGCTTGTAAACTGCCTTCACCGGAACCGAAATCTTGCCCGCTTTCAGCCAATCGAACAGTAGCTCCAGATCCGGCGCATAGCTCTTGGACGTCCGCCTCAACCCGAAGAACGTCGTTCGCTTCCCCGTCCAGAAGAGCAGGTTCTTTGCAAACAATTTCAAAACCACCGGAATCACAGGGCGCCGCTTCGTGTTTGCCAAGCTCGAGAGATTCATGCCATACCCGACCAGGCATCCTCCCCTATCCAAGATCGAGTACGATTCATCAAAACTCTTGAACCCGAGTGGATCAAATACGGCATCGACGCCTCCGAGTCCTTTCATCTCACCGATCCAGTCTTTGTTCGCGTAATCAAATGGCGCCGCTCCCATCTCTCGCAATTGCTCGTGCTTAGCTCTCGAAGCCGTTCCGAACACCTCCGCCCCTTGAATCTTTCCCAAACTCAGCAGGGCTTGCCCCACCGCGCCGCTCAGTCCATGAACGAAAATCCGATCACCCGGCTGCACTCGCGCTGCCTGATGCAGCATCTCGTACGCGGTCACCCAATCCAGCACCAGTGCAACCGCCAGCTTCGGATCCGCTCCTTCGGGAAC
Organism: uncultured Acidobacteriaceae bacterium; assembly: GCA_963771495.1. GTDB lineage: Bacteria > Acidobacteriota > Terriglobia > Bryobacterales > Bryobacteraceae > Bog-105. The sequence continues at coordinate 1,197,472 of CAVYTR010000001.1, forward strand.
GCGTATCAGAAAACGCTCGGGAAGGTTCACCAACTCCGCCTGCCCCTCATATTTGGTAAGGCAGGCCACCCGTTCACCGGGTCGAAACTTCGTGCATTCTTTGCCGTTGATCCGCACTTTCCCGACAACGCTGTATCCCGGCGTCAGCGGCGCTTTCTTCTGAAACGGGTACGTGCCCCTTCGCATGTTGACGTCCGCACCCGCCACAACCGAATATTCCACCGCCACCTGAACCTCTCCCGTTCCCGGATCCGCAATCTCACTCTCAATAACGGCGAGCTTACTTTCGTCCCCAAACTCTGTAATCAGAACCTTTTTTATTCGCGGCACGGCTATTCTGACTCTTCCACCCGCCCGTTCGATGCAGTCATCCCGGGACCCCTCGCGACGCTGACAAACGAATTCGGCGCCTTTCGAACAGTCAGCCGGGCCGAACAGGAATGCCGATACCATAGCAGTGAGGTCGCATTATCGATGGCTCTAGCTAGGATTCCGGACGAGATCAATCGACATATCGAAGCCGTTCTCGCGCTTTCAAAACGGGACGTGCTGTTAAAGGTATTGCGCCAAGCCGAATTTTGCCTACAATCGGAACAACCAACAGCCGCCGCGGTACTTGCGGGCGTCGCTCTTGATGAGTTGTCTCTGACTTTGGGTCAAGGTGCCTCCGAACAGCAGCACTTTCTAAACGTCTGGCGTGAACTGCGCGACCAGGCAGCCCACCCGTCGCCCGGCGCCGCACAGCCGGATACCGGCGCTTTGAAAACCATGATCACGGGAATAAGAGATTTGATAGAGCAAGTCGGCATTCTGCAGAGTAAAGCGACGCCGCTTCCGATCGCCGAGGACACGCTCACAAAGATACGCGGCAAATATGAATTTGTCCCGACGTCCGTCGACACTTTTCTCGAACGGAAACGCGAGGACTTAGATCTCGAAAACCGCCGATGAACGTTGTGCTGGACGCTTCCGCAATGATCGCTTATCTCCGCAACGAGGTCGGTTCGGACGTGGTGATGCAACAGTTGAGAGCTCCGGAATGTCAAGCTTTTGCTCACGCTCTGAACCTTTGCGAGGTTTATTATGACTTCGCCCGTGCGAGTGATGCTCGAACAGCCTACTCGGCCATTTGTGACTTGGTCGTCCTCGGAATAGCCGAACGGAACGACATGCAAGCGTACTTCTGGCAGGAGATGGGTCGTTTGAAAGCTCTTCACAGGCGCGTCTCCCTCGCAGATTGCGCCGCGCTGGCGCTTGCCGCCAAACTCGACGCCGTTTTGTTAACCGCTGATCGTCATGAGCTTCAGCCTCTAAGCACGCTTTCTATCTGCAGAGTCGATTTCATCCGCTAATCTTTCGCCCGTACCTCCCTCTGCGCATCAACTGCTCTCCTTAGAAACACTCCCCAGCTATTTGTCTCTAACTTGCCAAACATCTGACCTCCTTTCGGTCTTGGGGTGAGTTACGAACACGAGAAACGTCCTTCAACTTACAGCCAGCATGGCAGCTTCCTGGCTGTCTATAAGTATTGGCCAAGTCTCCATTGCCTCTGCAGATCCTACCTATGTAGCAGGCACTTACACCAACTCTGATGGCGTGCACGAAGGCTTTCTATGGCAAGCGGCGAGCGGATTTACAACCATTTAGGTGACACTTTCAGCCACGGAGTAAATTCCTCCCTCGAGGTGTCCGGTTACTTCGACGACACAAGCGGCACGCACGGATACGTGCGTACCCTTGGCGGAGCGTTTACGACCTTCGATGTTCCCGGAGCCACCGCGACTTATGCCTACGGACTGAATGATCTCGGTCAGGTAACCGGCAGCTACGGTTCTCACGGCTTCCTCTGGGCGCCTGGGTCCGGATTCACTACCTTCGACCCTCCGGGCAGCGTTGGAACCGATCCTTCAGGTGTAAACAATGCCGGCGCCGCGGTCGGCTTTTTCCTCAACCCCTCGCTTGGTTATAGGAATGAGGGTTTTGTGCGTAATCCGGACGGAACTTATACCATCTTCGATGTGACCGGCGCATTCGACACATTCGCGTCCGGCATTAATAATCTCGGCGATATCGCCGGATCTTTTGATGTGACTTCCGGTGGCGCCGAGCACGGCTTCATTCTGCTGAATGGTAACGGTCCACTTTCTGATCGGCTCACACTCATCGACTTTCCCGGTGGCAGCATGACGCGAGCATTCGGGATCAACAATCTGGACGAGGTGTTCGGCACGTATGCTCTGGACGGGGTCCGTTATGCCTTTATCCGTGAGGCCGGACGGCCGCTACATCACGTTAGATGTCCCGGGAAGCGTAGCGGCAGCCGCCAAAGGGGGCGACTCTCCCGAACCTGCCACCATTTGCCTGACCGCCCTCGCATTCCTATGCGGCTTGGTTTCGGCAGCACTGCAACGCGCCACGCCCATGCGCCGCTCACCATGAATTCGATTTAACGGCGAATCCCCAATTGGGTCGAGGAACGCCCCACGGCCGTATGCGTCACAAAGACAGAAGCCCGGCATGAAGGTCGTCGGGCGAAAAGGAGAACTCCATGAAACGGGTTGGGGTACTATCGTTTTCTGTTCTTGGTTTAGCCGCGTTGCTGTTGCCACAAATAGCTTCGGCCCAACAGTACTACGGTCAATACGCACCACAGCCATACACGTACGGCTACGGGTATGGATACGAAACACGGCCTCCCTACAATGCATACGGGTACGATCGGCGTGACGCTCGGCGCGATCATGAGTGGCGGGAACGCGAAGAACGCCGCGAACGGGAATGGCGGCGTCACGAATGGCGGGAACAGGAGCGCTGGGAACGGAACCGTTGGCGCGACCGCGACGACTGGCGATAGTAACAGCCCGGGAAGGGCGGCGCACAACGAGTTGATACGCTGCTCAGATGCGTCCTCAACCTCTGATTGCGGTCACCGATGTGGAGGCAAGCAGCCGGTGGTACCAGCGCTTGCTTGGCTGCCGCAGCAATCACGGAGGCTCCGCTTATGAACAGTTAGTCTCGAACGGCCAACTTGTCCTTCAGTTGCACAGCTTCGAAGTGGAACACCATCACGGCTCAATTGGCAATCGTGATCACAAGCCCTATGGAAACGGCGTGTTGCTATGGTTCGAGGTTGACGATTTTGAAGCGGTCGTACAGCGCGCCGCCGAAATGGGCGTTGAAATTGTCATGCCGCGCCATCGCAATCCTCCGGATCCTAACGGCGGCCCGAACCACTGGGAGTGTTGGATGCGGGACCCGGACAGCTATATCGTGGTCGTTGCCAGTGCTTATGGATCGGCAGACGGAACTTGGCGTCCAGGTCCCCACCCTTTCGGCACATAATGCCCCAGTTCACTCAATATGACTGATCCGATCGCTGTAAGCCGGCTCGCGAGTCTTTATCCTCGCGCGTACTTATCTAAGATGCGTCACGTTCCGCGCGAGCACAAATCGAAACACTGCTGCACAACCCACCAAAGCCCGATCCGCAGGCGTGTCCCGCCCACCACCATCCCCGTCACACATCTGAGACCGCCACTCTAAACAGGCCCCCTCCTGACGGTGCGACAATGGTGATCCTTCGGGAGATAACCAGCCTTGAGCGATCCCCTAAACCGCAGATCCTTCGTCCGAAAAGCCGGCACGACAGCCCTGGGCGCGACAGTGCTGGGCTCCAGCCGTCCCGCGCTTACCTCCGCTCCAGACACGGCGCCCTCATTCCAGAGCGCTTGGTCCCACGACGCGGACCGGCCTTGGCCTGGCCCGGATTACTGGCCGAATCCCCTGCAGGACTGGCGTGTGCGCGCCGCTCGACTCGAGTGCGTTTCTCCGGGCGGAGATCGCAATGTCGCTCTCCTAACCCGAACCGTTGCCGACCGTCCCGGCGAGTTGATCCTCACCGTGCGCTGTGGACCGATCGAACAGTCGGTCCTCGACCAAGGATTCGTTGGATTCCGTATCGGCATCAAGCACCAAATCGAGGATTACCGGGCTGCCGCCATCTACGGCCAAGGCATGAACGCCGGAGTCTGCGCGGACGGGCGGCTGTTCATCGGTTCCGTCGAGACTTCGGCGCCCAAGCTAGACCTCACTGATGAACTGCACCTGCAGTTTCACGCCCGGCCATCTGCCGCTGGATACAAAGTCAAATTGAGCGCGACCAGCAAGACAAAGGCCCTCGAACTCACGCGCGAAGTTCCCGCCGAATGGCTCACCGGCGCGCTCGCGCTGGTCTGCAGCTCCGGACCGGTTGATCCCACCCCCGTCGCGCTCAAGCCCATCAAAGACTTCAGCTTCTATCCTCCGAATCAACAGCGCGGAGGAACCATGCGTTTCTGGTTTGCTGATTGGACCGTCGAAGGCAGTAAAGTGGACGAACACATCGATCGCGCTTACGGCCCCATTCTGTTTACCCTCTACACCGTCAGCCACAACATCATGAAGCTTGCGGCGCAGTTTCCGCCGCTCGGAAATGCACCGGGAACCGCGATCTTGCAGGTCCAGGATAATCCCGCCGAGTGGCATTCAATCGCAACCGCACAACTCGACCCGGACGCTTGGAACGCAACCTTCCGCGTCACTCCCTGGGATGCCTCGCGCGACCATGCATACCGCGTCCTCTACTCCATGCCGGATGCCGATGGTGCGCTGAAGCAGTACACATACAGCGGAACGATTCGCAAGGATCCCGTCGAAAACCCGCAACTCGTCATCGGTTTGCTTACGTGCCTCTGGGACTTCGGCTTCCCTCATACTGATTTCACCAAGCATCTTCGGCAGCACCATCCCGACATCTTGTTTTGGACGGGCGATCAGATCTACGAGCCGGTCGGCGGCTTCGGCGTCATTCAGAGCCGCGCGCCCAATCTCATCCAGCCTGCCATATTGGATTTCCTGCGCAAATGGTTCGTCTTCGGCTGGGCTGTTCGCGATCTCACCCGCGATATCCCTTCGGTCTGCATGACCGACGATCACGACATGTATCACGGCAATATCTGGGGTTGCGGAGGCCGCCCTACCAATCCCGCTGCCGCTGTTGTCACGGCCCAGCAGGACACCGTGAAGTACAACAACTACGCGGCGCAGGACTCCGGCGGCTACAAAATGGCCCCGCGCTGGGTCAACATGGTGCAACGCGCGCAAACGTCGCACTTGCCCGACCCGTTTGATCCCACCCCGGTGCTGCAAGGCATCACGACCTATTACACAGACCTGCACTGGGGCGGAGTCAGTTTCGCAATTCTCGAAGACCGCAAATGGAAATCGGCGCCCAAGAGGCAGCTGCCCGAGGCCAACATCGTAAACGGGTTCCCGCTCAACCCCAACTGGGATTCAACGACGCAGAGCAACGCGCCTGATGCCGAGTTGCTTGGCCCCCGGCAACTCGATTTCCTCGAGTATTGGGCCAGTAATTGGAGCGGTCGCATATGGATGAAGTTTGTCGTGTCCCAAACCCCTTTCGGTTGCCTCCACACAGAACCGAAAGGCATCCACACCGACGATCACGATCCTGAAGAGCTGATCCCCCACGTCGGAGCCTACCTCGAAGGCGATCATCTGGTTGCCGATCACGATTCCGCCGCGTGGCCGCAGCACGCCCGTGATGCCGCGATTCTGAAATGGCGCAAAGCGTTCGCCGCCCATCTCTGCGGCGATCAGCATCTGGGCGCTACTTCGCATTACGGCGTTCACGAGTTTCGCGACGGTGTCTTTTCTGTATGTACGCCGGCGATCTCCAACATCTGGCCGCGGCGCTGGTATCCACCGCGTCAGGCCCCCAACGCGCTCCCGGGAAAGCCCGGCACCGGTGATCATCTGGACGCCTTCGGTAATCGCCTGACGGTCCTCGCCGTCGCGAATCCGGCTCGCTATCCCGGTCCCGGACTCGATGGTTTGCGCTTCCGCGTAACTGGCTACACCATCCTGAACTGCGATCGTGCAACGCGGAAAACAACGATCACTGCCTGGCCCCGCTGGATCGATCCATCCTCGCCTGGAGCCAAGCCCTACGACGGTTGGCCTGTCACCATCGAGCAGTTGCAGAACGGATTACACGGAGCAGAATGGCAGCTTCCCCGCATAGACACAAACGGATTCCGTAATCCAGTAGTCCAGGTGCAGACGGCGCAAGGCGAGGTCGTCTACACGTTTAGAATCAACGGAGAGTCGTTTACTCCTTCGGTGCGCGACCCGGGTGTGTACACGGTCATCGCCTTCGATCCGGATGGAGACTTCCGCAAACAATGGAGTAAGCTGCAGGCCAGAAAAACTCTGCCGCACACGTAGCCTCAAATGCCCGCAGAAAAATTCACAATTCAAATTCCGGATGCCGCACTAACGGACTTGGCCCATCGCCTTGACAATACCCGTTGGCCGGATGAACTCGAGAACGCTGGCTGGGAATTTGGCGCAAACCTGGCTTACATGCGATCGCTCGCTGACTACTGGCGTCACCGCTACCAGTGGCGGCGCGAGGAAGCAGCGTTAAACCAGCTCCCTCAATTTCGCCTGGCGCTCGACGGCTTCCATATCCACTTTGTGCACGTCCGCGGAAAAGGATCCGCGCCGCTGCCGCTCCTGATCACCCACGGGTGGCCGGGAAGCTTTGTCGAGATGATCAAGATCATTCCACTGCTGACCGACCCTGCAGCGCACGGCGGCAACGCCGAAGATGCCTTCGATGTGGTTGTGCCCTCCTTGCCTGGCTACGGATTCTCTGATCGGCCCAGGACGCGAGGAATGAATCCGAAGAAGATAGCCGAACTGTGGGCGCGGCTGATGCACGAACTCGATTACCCGCGCTTCGGCGCACAAGGCGGTGACTGGGGTTCCGCAATATCGATCTCATTAGGACTCGACTACCCAGAGCGCATCCTTGGCATTCACTTGAATTACATCGCCGGGCGTTTCTTAGTCGGTGGCACCCTGAACCACACACCGGAAAACGAAACCGAGCGCGCGTATCTCGAGCAACTTCGTACCTGGTATGACGCCGAAGGCGGTTACAGCCATGAACAGGGAACCAAACCGCAGACACTCAGTTACGGGCTCATTGATTCTCCCGTAGGGCTCGCCGCGTGGATCGTCGAAAAGTTCCGAGCCTGGAGTGACTGCGGCGGTGACCTCGAACGCGTTTTCACGCGCGACGAGCTTTTGACAAACGTGATGATCTACTGGCTCACTGGAACCATCAGTTCGTCTACACGGTTGTACTATGAGTCGCGCCGGCAGCCGCTGAGCCTTTCATCGGTCAACCGGGTAGAACCTCCAGTAGGAGTCGCCCTGTTTCCCAAAGAAATCCCCATGCCTCCGCGTGCACTCGCCGAGCGCGGCCTCAACATCGTGCGTTGGACCGGGATGCCACAAGGCGGCCACTTCGCCGCCCTGGAGCAGCCGCAACTTCTCGCCCACGATCTCCGCGAATTTTTCCGATCCTTGCGATAGAAAAAACCGTTCCTCGATCTCACCCGAACCCCTCAATTCGTCTTCTGGATCCCAGGCGGGTACCAGTGGTTGCGACGGTTCGTGATCGCGGCGTCCGGCCAATACATGCGCATGAATAAAATGAACGGGCCGTTATTGTCGGTCGTTGGTTGGGGTGCTTCCAACCAGTTGCAGAATTGCTTCGGGTCCGATGGCTGATCTGCTTGTACGTAGATGTCCAGCGAACCGTCCGAGTTCAGGCACGGTAAATGACCCTGCACCTCCTTTGTACTCAGCGCGTTGTAGTTCAGCACTTTATTGTCAACCAGCGTTCCATCGGCGTTATACATCGTGATGGACCAGAAACCGTTGCCGTCGATGGGCGGAATCTCCGTGGGCGCCTTACTGCTGGTCTGCGCTTTGAAATGCAGCATGTATTTGTTCGTACCGAAAAGGCGATTGCTCTCGCCTGTGCCACTACTGTCGTAAGTGCCGTACGCATAGACTGCGTCCTCTGTTCTGTTCGCTCCCAGAGCTTTGTGAGCCACAATCGCTCTCAGCAGATACCGCGTGGCGTAATCGCCCACGTTGAGCGGCATGGACCAGTTCGTCGGAGTGGGAGATGGCTGCGGTGTCGAATTCAGGATGTACCTGCCTGTCAAAACAGCTAACTGCAATGCCACTATTTCTGCCTGCCCTTCTTGCGTTCCCCTCAACTTTGCGCAGGAAAATTGCGTGGGTGTCGTGCTTGTGGTGCTGATAATGCCCAGTCTTTCGAGACTCGGCACAATCGCGGCATCGATGCGCCGTGCCGGATTCGACATCATCATCGCCGACATCGTTCCAAAATATGCACAAGCATCCATGTTGTCGACCTGATCGATGGGCTGGGTGAGGACGTCGATCGCTGGATTTACACCCAACTTCGATGGAGGCGTGTACGGCTTCCCATATAAGCTGAGTGGCGTTAAGCTCATTTGCTGGAAGATGTCGTTCGCCACCAGACTTTGATCTTCATCCGTGCCGGTCGTGTACACTCGCATGATTTGCCAGGCTGTGTTCGTGTCGAAGCGAATTTTTTCCGTGAGCGTATTCGGCAAGGTACCGCTCCAGCCCGGACCGATGAGCGCATAATCTCCCGGAGTCATGCTGGTAAGTCGGGAACTCGGCGAGCGTCGGCTGACATTCGTCCAGCCGTCAAGCAGTTGCACAATGAAAAACCGATCGCTGCTGATCGTTGGGATATGTAGGACAAGCGGTTCGGCCTCCAGATTGAAGAAACCGACAGAGTAGAGCGTCGTCGTGCTCGGCAAAACCACGTCTTTATACGAAGATCCTACCGGTATACTGGTCGCTCTAAAAAGCTGGTTTATCGGCGATCTCCCGGTCTTTACAAAGGCGCTCGCGACGTCCGTGGCGACGCTTTCCGTCGTCCCAATCGATATAAGCGAGTAGCCGTATATGTAAGCAGCAACCCCGTCGAGATAAATTCGAACACTGCCCGGATCCAGGTCACGCGGCAACTGATTCTCCGCGGCGGCGAGAACACTCGCCATATCGGTATCGTTCAATGTCTGTGCATTTAGGAATACCGTACCGCCGATGCACGCGGCCATGAATAGCGCCAATACCACTCTGTTTGGGTTCCGCATAGCTTTCCTCCGGGTAAATCACGCACGGTCAAACCCGCGGTACAAATACGATGAGTCCGCGTGCTCTGTATCGAATAACACCATCAGTGGGTCCGACGGAGGTGAAGAAAGGTGAATTTTGAGTGGACCGCTAATTCCCTGAAAAACAAGTTAGATTTGTTCCACACGCACAACATGAACTTTTAGCTGTACAATTCTTCACTGACATCCATGGCGCCTCCACGAATGCGGTTCAGTGGCTTTGAGTTGGATAGCGAACAGTTCGCACTTCGAAACGGGGGCCGCAAACTTGACCTCGAACGCATGCCCATGGAGTTGCTCGCTCTCTTGGTCGAGAAACGCGGCGAACTGGTTGGCCGCGACCAGATCGTGCTGAGATTGTGGGGCACGGAGACCCATGTCGACGCGACTCACGGCATCAATACAGCAGTTAAGAAAATTAGACTGGCGCTTCACGATGATGCCAATACTCCCCGGTTTGTCGAAACCGTCCGCGGAAAAGGCTATCGATTTATCGCGCCCGTGAGTACATCGAATGGTTCTGAAGTTGCCGCCTCAGAAGGTCCTCTGGAACCGGTCCCGGCTTCATCAGTTGCCACCACACCCGCCAGGAAAGAAAGTACGTTTTCGCTCCCTTTAGCGGCGGCCGGAGCGGGGTTGATGAGCACCGTTCTGCTTGGGTTTTTGCATTGGCGAACGAAGCGTGGGCAGCCGCATAAGAAATTCGATTCAGTCGCTGTTCTGCCCCTTCGAAACCTGAGTGAAAACTCTGCTTCAGAATATTTTGCCGAGGCGCTTACCGAAGAACTCACCACCTGCCTCGGACAAATCACCCGCCTTCGAGTCCCGTCGCACACCTCGGTGCTGCGGTACAGCACCACCCGGCCTCCCCTTCCTGATCTTGGTAAGGCGCTGAACGTCAATGCGGTCGTGGAAGGGTCCGTCTTCCAATCCGGTAAGGATTTGCGGATTTCGGTCCAGCTGATTGATGCACCTGCCGACACCCACCTCTGGGCCCATAGTTACGAATGGCGGGCAACCGACCCCCTCGCAGTCTTGAAACAACTCGGGAGAGAGGTCTCGGACCAAATCGTCGCCGTTCTCACCCAACTTGCAAGCAAAGCTGCGGCCCAGTAAACGAGCGGGACTGCTCAAACTCTTATGGCATGCTTCCAAGCTATCGTGCTAACCGGTTCGGCTGTCTTCTGTTCCGCGCCCGTTCACGCTCAGCAAACCGGAGTTCAGTACAACATCCTGAATCGTCTGAGTCAGAAGGTGATCGACGTTCCTACTAACTGCAACCTAAGCGCCGGTTGTCTACTCCAGCAATGGGACTCGATGGGATTCGAGTGGCAGAACTGGAGCCCTCGTGAGTGCGGATACCGGTTTCTTCAAAATTGTTAGCCAACATAGTGGAATGGCGGTCGATGTTCCTACGCCGCTCTGCAGCGATCAGAGCGGCTGCCAATTGCAGCAGTACGATTCGAACGGATCGCGGCAGCAGCAGTGGCAATTTGTGCCCGTCGGATCAGGCACATCAAATCCGCCTCCGCCGATCTCCAAACCGCGCCCGTGTGGGCAACGTGGTGGACGACTGCGGATTCTCTCAACAGCTCACGAGCGGATCCCCAATTCAGGACGCGAACATCATGCGCGATAATCGCCTATTTCGTGAGCCCCCGTTGACTCTTGTGCTGATCGTTGCCGGATTGACATCTGCTGGGCACCTGTGGGCACAGAACGTGCCCACCTTCCGGACGAGTACCAACCTGATGCATGTGGATGTGGAGGTGGCCGGTTCGAACGGAAGTCCGCTGACGGGCCTGACTCAGGAAGACTTTCGCGTTACGGACGAAGGTCAGGAACAGACCGTCGTAGCTTTCTCCGCAGGAGAAGTTCCGCTCGACATCATTCTGCTTTTCGACATCAGCAGCAGTATGCGAACGCAGGTGAAGAAGGTAGCAGCCGTCGCTCACGAAGGGCTTGAAAGAGTTACGGCAAGGGGACCGAGTTTCGGTTATGGTGTTCAGCGACGACGCGTCTGTCATTTCTCCTTTTTCGGGGAACTTAGAAGAGGCTGAAACATCCATACGTCGTGTGATCGGCTTGCGCTTTGCCGGACGAACGTATTTGCGGGATGCTGTCCGCGAAGCCTCCCATCGATTTATTTGGTTTGACGACAAAAGTGATCAACGGCGGGCAGTGCTGGTCGTCACTGACAATTTCGGCACGCCTGGTTCCCGGCGAGGCTCTGTAATTGAGAGCCTATGGGAGGCCGACGCGGTTCTGAGTGGCTTGATCGTCCGAAACCACACAGCGATAGCGGGAGTTCTTGGGCTGCCATCTCTCAGTGGAGTAGAAGATCTGGTTGAGAAAACAGGGGGAGATTTTATCCGGTCAGACGACTTAAGATCAAAGTTCCCCGAAATGATGCACCGGCTCCGGTCCCGTTACACGCTTTACTATAAGCTGCCCGAAGGTCAGGTCGGATCTCTGCGCAAAATTGATGTCCGACTATCGGAGACTGGCTCCCGGCGGTTTCCGAATGCACACGTCCTTGCACGGCGCGGTTACCGCCTTCGCCCGCGGGATCAGTTCGGATTTACCAGCCCGTAAGGTTCGAGATGCTGAGAGTCGCCTCTCATTCCATCTCGAACAACAGCATTTTTACGTTAATCAAAAGAGGAGGAGAAAATATTTCGACACGTTATGATTCAGGCAATTGCCGGCGCAGCGCTGGCAGTTGCGGCAAGGGGGCAGACTCAATCCGTACCATCGAATCCATCACCGATCCAGAGCGGCCCGGCTTCGCCTGCTGTAGCATCAGTCCACACCTCTGTTCCGATCGTCGCTGATTTTGCGCAGGTCACAACCAATGCTGACGGTTCGCAACAGAGCCACGCCGGCCGCTTCGATCGATCGAGCGACGAAAGATCCGGGGGGACTCTCCGGCCGGTTCGACCATTACCGATCCGAAGGCCGGAACCATCACCACTCTGAACGCCGCAACGGGCCAGGCGATCGTGAGGTCGGCGCCGGCACACGAAGGGACCAAGGCATACAGCAACACGTTCGAGTTGGTTCACCGACGTGAAGCGGACCGTCCAAACGCAATCTGGCAGGCTGACCACACACCGCTCGACATCTTATTGGTTCGACCGGACGGCCGGAACGCGAAGCCTTGGCTCGCGACCGTGATCGACGATTACAGCCGCGCAGTCGCGGGCTACTTCCTCTCATTCGAAGATCCATCGGTGCTGCACACCTCGCTCGCATTGCGCCAAGCGATTTGGCGAAAGCAAAGCCACGCTGGAGTGTGTGCGGTATCCCTGACGTTCTTTATACCGACAACGGAAGCGACTTCACGTCCCAACATCTCGAACAAGTCGGTGCCGACTTGAGAATCCGGCTGGTTTTTCGATTCCCGGCAAGCCGCGAGGACGTGGCCGTATTGAGCGCTTCTTCTCGACCGTAAACGGTATGTTTCTGAGCGAACTAGACGGGTATGCTCCGTCCGGAGGCGGAATCCGCGGAAAGCCGGCATTGCCCCTCCCAGAGCTCGATGCCAAGTTCCGCACCTTCCTCTTGGATGTCTACCATCCACGCCAAAACGCGGAAACCAAGATGCCGCCCATTGAACGCTGGGAGGCCAATGGCTTTCTGCCGCAAATGCCAGAGTCACTCGAGCAACTCGATCTGCTACTGATCCATTTGGCCAAGGCTCGCCAAGTGCGAGCGGATGGCATTCACTTTCAGAACCTCCGCTATATTTCGACAACTCTAGCGGCGTACGTGGGAGAAACGGTCACTTTGCGAATTGATCCAAGGGATCTGGCGGAGATACGCGTCTTCTATAAAGACAAGTTTCTATGCCGAGCCATTTGCGCTGAACTCGCCGGACAGACCGTACCTCTTCGTGAAATCATCCGTGCCCGGAACCAGCGGCGGCGTGAACTGCGTGGTGTGCTTCGAGACCGCCAGGTCGCTGTGAATACTTTGATTGACCTGAAGCGTGGAGACATGGAGTATGCACCACCAGCAACAGACGAGCCAAGGAAAAGGGCGCAATCTCCCCTCAAACGTTATCGAAACGAATAGCCACCAGCAGCCGCCGATGGTCGAAACACTCGAACACCGGCGCTTCGCCGAATTCTGCGACGCATGTCGTCGTTACCGATACATCGGCCTCTGCTATGGGCCGCCGGGAGTTGGCAAGACTCTTTCCGCTCGAACATGTGCCCGGTGTCGAAAAGCGCTTGACAAGATACGCGCAATTCTACTCTCGTATCGGATTCGTTCACGAGTTTCGCCCATTGGGAACGACAGAGATCCGTCGTTTGTTGGCTGAACGATGGACACCTGCCGGAGTGAACCTACCCGAGCAACCGTGGGCCGAAGAGGCCATTGCGGGCATCATCCGGCATCACCGGGGGCAACTTTCGGTTGCTGAATCGGCTCCTTACGCAGATGGAGAGAATTCTCGAAATCAATTCGCTGCGAGACGTCAACAAAGATTTGGTCGATGCGGCGCGCGCGAGTCTGGTGATCGGGCAGGCTTGACAAGCTCTACACGGGTGCCGATAAGGGTTCTTCCACAACCATTGCTCGCTTGTTGGGTTGCACAAACGAAGGTTTTCGCACGAATGAGCGTGTGCGGCTGAGTTCAGCTTGTCGGGCATCAACACTGCAAGCTGCTTCGGAAGGACGGCGACACATTCCTCTACCCCTTCCTGACTACTGGCGATCCTTTGAATTTAAAAAACGATGCAAGGATGAGCTTGCTAAAGGCCAGAACGATCGACCCGACAGGCTACAGCAGAATGCGACCTCAGTAATCACGCTGCTGGCGGAATTCTCACTCCAAACTGGAGATCGGCACTCAAGCCAGGATTCTTCCAAACACTGATCCAAGGGGTGATGACAGAGGATCTCCGATTCCCTCTCACCTTTATTGCGGCTGACCATGCTCTGACAGACTGATTGTGAAAGGAGAACGTGCGCCGAACTTACTCTGTCGTCTTCAACTCGGCCAAGATATCGGCCGCCGAGGTACGGTCGCCGTGGCTGTGACTGACCTTCTCAAACACAATCTTTCCATCTTTGTCGAGGATGAAGGTGGCTGGATAGGCAGTCTCGTGAGGTGCATCCCATCGAAGACCATATAGGTTGGTCATTTTGTAGTCAGGATCGATAACGAGTGTGATGCCGGTCGGTAGGTCGGCCTGTTTGGCAAGGAAGTCCTTAGCGTGCTGATCGAGATCGGCGGGAGGGCCAGGATAGACCATCAAAACACGAACCTTTCTCTCCGCAAAGTCCGTGCTGTGCTCCGCGAAGTCATGTACTTGCTTTACGCAGTATGGACATTGATAGCCTGGAAAGCCCCTTAGCAAAACCAGCACCGTCGTACCGTGGGCGCGCTCTTGCGCCAGATTGACAGAGTTGCCCGTGGGCGTCTGCAGTGTAAAGTCGGGCGCTTTCGATCCTGTGGCTGGTGCTTGTGCGGACGCTGAACCGGCTGCGAGAACGGCGCAGAGAAGCGCAGGGAAAATGCGAAAGGCGTGTCGTGGTGACACTTCCCCAATTTTAGGTAGCGTGCTCTTTCGGCCAACGCGAAAAACTGTAATCATCTATTGCTCCTGTCTGAATTGATCTTTCAGATTGTTCCGGGCTGTGTGATTCGCAATTCCTGAAAAGGTTACAACGCGGCGGCGATTGTTGTGGCGCCTTCGTCCTTGTAACCTTGATGGCCTTTTCCTCATCAGACCCGCGGCTAATCCATGAGCCCTTCCGGAAGGCTCGAGGAAAACGGAGATACCATATGGCGCTTTTTCATCGAAGCAGGCTCTTAACCCTGCTGGTTGCTGTTCCTGGGTTGGCCTTCGCCCAACTGAAAGAAGTCGGAGATGGATCGAGCGGTCCAGTAACGGCCGCGCATGTTACTGCCGAACTAGTCGCAGGCGGTTCTGCAAACTCGACGGCGGCTCTCAGTCAGATCGCTCTCGTATTGCATCTAGAGCAGGGATGGCATGTTTATTGGGTTAATGCGGGTGACTCCGGCGAGCCGCCCGCGGTTAAATGGAAGCTTCCGCCGGGCATCTCAGTAGGCGCCATGCAGTTTCCCGTGCCCAAGCGGCTCCCCGTCGGGCCATTGATGGATTACGGCTACGAAGGAACCGCGGTGTTTCCTTTTGATGTCAAGCGGGCCGCGCAGTCGATCGACTCACGTCCCTCTGCGGATGGTGAAGGGAAAACGGATTCTCATCTTCAGGCACATGTTCGGTGGCTGGTTTGCCGTGAAGTGTGTGTGCCGGGTAGAGCATTTCTCGGGCTTACTTTATCGCGTTCGAGTCAACAGACAAAGGCCCTGGACAACCTCATCGCCGCCGCTGTAAAGGCTGAACCGCAGGCCTTACCAAACGGAGAGTCGATCCAGGTCTCCGGAACCAGCGATCGACTTTCCTTGGCCATTGACACAGGCAAACGGGAGTCGTTTGCAGAGTTCTACCCTTTGGACGAGGATGCACTGCGAAATGCAGCTGAGCAGAAATTGCAAGCCGATGCGCGAGGGGCAGTTCTCACCCTGGAGCGCGGCGATGTTTCAAACACGTTGCCCAAGCGTCTGCACGGGGTAATCAAACTGAGTGACAGTAGGGCATACTCTGTGGATGCTCCCGTTGAGGCCACCGCCACGGCAGAAGGCGGCTCAGGGAACTCGAGCCTCGGCTTTACGCTTAGCATCCTGCTCGCGTTTGCTGGTGGGTTGTTGCTTAACTTAATGCCGTGCGTTTTTCCCGTACTCTTCCTGAAGGCGCTTTCGCTGGCCAGCGGGGCGGATGAAGACCGACGCACACAGGCACTGCACGGCTTTGCCTATTCCGCAGGCATCCTCCTCTCGTTCTGGACTATTGTCGGGGTGTTACTCGTCCTACGCGCCGGGGGGAGACAGGCGGGATGGGGGTTTCAGCTTCAGTCACCCTCGTTCGTCGCTTTGATGGCATCGCTCCTGTTCTTCATGGCCCTTTCGCTGGCGGGTCAGTTTGAGATTGGTCTGAGCCTGATGAGCAAAGGCGATGCCCTGACGCGCAAGCGTGGGTACACGGGCAGCTTCTTTACCGGCGTGCTCGCTACGGTGGTCGCCACCCCCTGCACGGCGCCTCTGATGGGAGCGGCAATTGGCTTTGCCCTGGCACAGTCGGCGGTGGTGACCTTTGCGATCTTCACAGCGCTGGCACTTGGATTGGCATTACCTTATTTATTGCTGACACTAAAGCCAGGGTGGGCGAAGCGGCTGCCACGCCCGGGCCGATGGATGGAGACGCTGAAGCAGCTTACAGCCATACCCTTGCTGCTGACCGTCATTTGGCTGGTGTGGGTGTATGGTCGTCTCTACACATCCGAAGCGGGAGAGGGCTCAGACCACATCGCGCGACTGCTGATTGGTTTGGTTCTGCTGGCGGTTGCAGGAGGGGTGTTAGCTCGCTGGCCTGCGAGGAAGCTTGGCATGATCGCCGCATCAGGGATAATAGCCGCGTCATTGGTCGTATCCCTGACAGCGCCCAGCGCGGATCGCCTGCATTGGCAACCTTTTTCGATAGACGCGGTCGAACAAGCAAGGGCACAGGGCCATCCTGTTTTCGTCGATTTCACAGCAGCTTGGTGCCTTTCCTGCCAGGTGAATGAGAGGTTGGTACTTCACGATGCATCGGTCGAACGAGAACTCGACGCCAAGCATTATGTCCTGTTGAGGGCCGACTGGACGCGATATGACCCGGAGATTACTCGCCAGCTTGCATCGGTGAGCCGCAGTGGAGTGCCTACCTATGTCATCTACCCGGCCGAAATTACCGGACAATTGCAGGTATTACCCGAGTTGCTGACGCGATCCGTCGTGCTCAGTGCAGTTTCGCAAACCCACAATTAATTAAGCTAAGCGAGGCACACCTATGAGACAGCGTCTTTCTCATTACACCTGTTTACAGTTCATTCTTCTTACTGCTGTAATGGCCCCACCTGATAACCTTGCGGCGCAGTTGGAACATCAGCTTAAGGCGGGTACCCATCCACCAGCAGTGCTAATCGAGTTGTTTACATCGGAGGGTTGCTCGGACTGTCCGCCAGCAGATGAACTACTGCGACAGGTGAATGGGCGGACCACTGCGGAGGGACAGTTCATCGTCGGCATCAGCGAACATGTCACTTATTGGAACGGGCATGGCTTGGAAGATCCCTACTCTTCCGATGCATACACGAATCGGCAGAATGCCTACAGCGCCCGCTTTAAATTGGACAGCGTGTACACGCCGCAGATGGTCGTCAACGGCCGCGTGCAGTTCGTTGGAAGCAATCGTCGCGCGCTGCAGTCGGCACTCGAGCGCGAAGCGAAGCGCGAGCAGATCGCTTTACACATCGACTCAGCACGTTTGACGGGCAGCAGCGTTACGTTCTCATATACGGCGGCGAATCTGCCCGTGAACAGCTCGCTGCAATTATTTGCAGTGCTTGTGGATGATGTTGACCAGTCCCATGTGTGGCGTGGCGAGAACTCCGGACGCGACCTTACACATGTAGCGGTGGCGCGGAAGTTGGCTCACTTAGGAACATTGAAAAACAGCCAACAGCGTTCCGTGAAATTACGCTTGCCGCCTTCGTTTTTATCTGGTGCGGGCACGGGTCATCACCTGATCGTGTTCGCGCAACAAAGAGGAGTGGGCGGTGTGGAAGGCATTGACATGGTTTCACTCTAAGCTGTAGATCGGTCGCCAACGCGCTTACTTGGAGATATCATCGTTGCTTGAGACGTGATGGGCCAACACAAGCTGAATTGGATGATGTCCAAAGCAAGAACATCGCCATGGAGCAGCAGTGGAGCATAGGACTTACTAGCTTTTTCTTTATCCTGCTGCAAAGCGTATGCACAGCCGTTATGGGCTTGAGCAGCCTTCGCTTATTGATCGGGCTGAGTTCGTTAACGGCGGCCAGTACAGGAGTTCAGTTCCTGGGTTCCATCCATAGGGAGGCCATTCGCATTCCCATGGAACTCTTCGGGGTAGCAGGCTCTTTTGTGAACCTGTATGTAATCTGGCGCATTCGGTCTCTCCGTGCGAGGCCTTCCTCGAAATGGAGAATGGGGCCAACCACACCAGCTACGATTCGGAGCGAATCGTTCCAAATAGCCATCGCCGTTTCGACGTTGTTGCTAGTTTCCGTCGAGTGGATTTTGCACATTCATCTGCACGGCTCCATCTAATCCGCGCAGTCCATTAAGTCTAAATGCCCTTACGCGCAATCTCTTCGGCCAGTCTCGCGTGAAGACGTTCACTGAAACCTACTGGAAGTTCAAATACCCGATCGTCTGCAGTCAGGACGACAATGTTGCGGGTCGAATCGAGAATGGCAGAACAAAGTTCACAGTGTTCGAGGTGGCGTTGAACCAGCTCTCTCGTTTCGGGCGGCAACGAATCATCCAGGTATCCGGAGATGTAGTCCCAAACATGTTTGCATTCTATGACCATTGAAACCACCTCCTGTTTGGCATTGTCTGCTTCAGCTGCGGCGCGAGTTGCTTCTGCATCATAATGCGTGCACGATGCAACCGAACTTTTACTGTCGACGCGGTAATTGCCAAGAGGGAGGCCGTCTCGTCGATCGACAACTCCTCCACATCTCGTAAAAGAAGTACCTCACGATAGATCGGCGACAAGGTGGCAATTGCCTCCTGCAGCATCGCTCGAACTTCCCTGCGCTCCAATGCCTCGGACGGAATTTCGCGCCAGTCTCGTAACAAGGCGGGAGTCAAGTGTCCGCCCTGCTCAGGCATCTTGTCGAGCGATTCGATACGCATGGAATTTTGGTGACGCAATCTCGCTCTCGCTTCGTTCAATGCAATGCTGATCAGCCACGTGCTGAACTTCGCCTGGCCTCCGAAGTCAGCCAGCTTGCGAAAAGCTTTTAGAAAAGCTTCCTGTGCGACCTCTTCAGCTTCCGCTTCGTTTTTCATGAAAGAAAGCGCCATTCTGTAGACACTGCGCTCATAAGGACGAATCAGGTTATGGTACTGCCCAGTGTCGCCGGCGAGAATCGATGCAATCATCTGGGCTTCATTCCGGGATGGAGGTTCCATAGGCATGGAATCAGAACCGCTTTTGCGAGAGCTTCGCGGGCAGAGCGTTGCCTGTCTCATTCTCTGGGTGTCGAGCAAACGATTCGACAGAACTCAGGGTGGTTGATCCGCCTAATAAGACGTCAACAGGTTTGTCGGAAGCCGCGAAGCGTGTCGGAGGTAATCGCGGCCACTTGTACAACACACGACAAACGTGTTGATTATTATGATTGCTCCAGTTAGACGGACCGTCAGCCCTAGTAGCAGAAGACGCCACAAACCCTCCGCAACTGTCGAGTGATACTGTTAATCCCGTGATGCTGGACCCCAGTCCACGTTTGGTCGGCGGGAGTAATAGCTTCAGCACTTTGAGAGGGTCGTTCTTCGTTTAGAGCCTTAACGGATTGAATAGTTACAAAAAGGGGCGGTGATAACCACAACTCTCATCCCGCTTTCAGGCATACCGAAAGGTTTAGACCTCTCACACGCACTGCGAAGACGAAAGACAGGGCTGTTCTACTGGATTTGCCAGCGTTGCTTTTGTAATGCGAGGCAAGCCCCAAGCCGGGTTGCATGGAGTTCGTAAACCAGGATGCCGTGCCGGTGAGCCACGGACCAGGATCGATAATTGTCGTTCGTTAATCACCGACCTGCCTACTACCCGCGCATCGTCCAGCTGCTGAACTGATGCTCCGCGAAACTTTCAGGAGTCTCGATTGGATCGACCATCGGCAACGGCGAAGTGTTGAGGTTCCAAGGCAGGTCTGAATTCAATGCCGTGCCTAAACCAGCGTTTCCGCAACGTTTTTGCGATGCGCGTGTTTCCGTGGAGATTCGCGTTGCACATAGGTATCTACTTAAAGACCGCAGGAGATGAGCCTTTCTGCCCTGCCGTCGGCGTTTACTGCACGCGAGTCACTCCTGACGGAGTGCCTGAGCGGGATCGATGCGGGTAGCGCTCCAAGCCGGAAGCAGGCAGGCCAGAGAAGCGACTATGAAAACAAAGACCGGCACAGCAACAAAAGTTATTGGATCAGTCGGTGTTGTGCCGAACAGCCAGGCGTTGACGAGACGCATTGCTGCCAAAGCACTCGCCAGTCCAATCAGCAAGCCCAATGCAGTCACGCCAAGCGCCTGAGAGAGAATAAGGCACAATACGTCTGCTCGTTGGGCACCGACAGCCATGCGGACGGCAATCTCGGGCGTCCGCTGCTTTACCGTATAGGACATTAAGCCGTAGAGCCCGCCCAGAGCTAACAAAATAGCGATTGCAGCAAACCCGCTAAGCAAGGCTGTTTGAAAGGTTCGCCGTGCGTTGTTCTCTTTTATGCGCTCGCCCATCGTCTCAATGCTGTCTAGCGTCAAAGCGGGATCGAGCGACCGGAGCGTAGCACGCGCCTCGTTGATGATTGGCTGAACCGAGCCCGCAGACTGGATTGCGAAATTATCAGCGTTGTCGGTTGGCTGGAAAATTTGTGGTTGGCTGGTTTCTTCAAGACTGTTGTGCCGGATATTACCAATGACTCCGATCACTGTGGACCATCCAGACTTGGACAGATCGCCAATCCCGATGCGGAGCTGATCGCCCAGCGGATCGCGGCCATGAAAGTAGGTCTGCGCGAACCTGTCATTCACCATCACAACTGGCCTGTTGAAATCCGCTTCCGTAAAATCGCGACCGCGTAGAAGAGGTGTACCGAGTGCCTCTCGATAAGCAGGCGTCACCGAGCGGTTTTCCACCATCTCTTTTGTCATCCCAAAGCCCCGTATTTCGGCGAACGTAACGGATTCGTTGTGGCTAAGCGGTAACGAGCTAGAGGCGCCGACATACCTTGCGCCAGGAATGTGTTTGAGCTTCTCGAGGAAAGTCTTGTAAAATCTCGCGCGGATTTCAGGCTTATTGTACCGTTCGTCGAGAGGAACGCGGAAAGTTAACGTTGCGCTCGAAAAGCCCGGATTAACTGCCGCGAGTTTAAGATAGCTGCGAATTAGCAAGCCCGATCCCGCGAGTAAAATCACCGAGAGCGCGACCTCTAGCGCGATCAGAGCGAATCGTCCACGATAAGAGCCGCCAGCAATGCCCCAGCTTGCGGCCCGTCTCAACTGCTCGTTGATGCTGACCCGTGAGGCAAGAAAGCCAGGCGCGAGGCCGGATAGAATTCCCATGCCAGTGGAAAGGGCGACGGCAACTAACAAGACACGCCCATCCAGCGTGGCCGAATCAAAGCGCGGAATCTCGCCAGGGTTCAGGCGGACGAGCATATGCACGGTGCCGTATGAGAGAGAAACACCCAGCGCGCCGCCGATGCAGGTTAACAGCAACGACTCCGTTAGGAGTTGACGAACGATGCGAGCCCGTTCTGCTCCCATAGCTGTTCGGATGCCCATTTCATGAGCCCGCCCACTCAACCGCGCAATTTGAAGACTTGCAACGTTACTGATCGCGATCAGTAGTACCAGGGCGACCGCGCCGAGGAGTAGCCACAGCATTTTCTCGACGGGGCCAACGATGGTTTGCACGAGTGGCGTGACCAGGACGGTCCAGCCCCTCCACATCTTCGGGTAGAGCGGCTGCAGACGCGCCTCAATTGTGGCCAGTTCAGTTTCCGCTTCAGCCCGTGATATACCGTTGCGCAACCTGCCGATTGCATCGGCGCTGTCGAAGTTTATTCGATTCGTTTTTTGATCGGGTGTATAAGCGGCGGGCAGCCAGATATCCGTTTGTTTTGCCTCCGAATGTTCGTATGGAACATCTCCCTGAGACGGGTATCCAAACCCTTTCGGCATCACTCCGATAATCGTGTAGTGTTTGCGATTCAACTGAATCTGCTTACCGAGAACGTCTGGCGCCGAGCCGAATCGAGAACGCCATAAAGCGTCACTAATCACGGCAACCTGCCCGTTACCGGGCTGATCATCCTTCACGTTGATTGCCCTGCCCAGTTCCGGCGAAGCCTCGAGAGTAGAGAAAAATCCGCCGGTTACAAAAGCCGCTCCAACTCGGTTGGCGGAATCCCCCAACACGAGGTTGACCCGGGCCTGCCTAAACAGGGCGATTCGCGAGAAACTGCGGCTCAGTCGTCGCCAGTCGAAAAAGTCCGGAACATTTGGACCGATCTCGTCCGGAACCCCCTTGAAATTGCCATTCGGACTCCAAAGATAAACGAGCTCGTCGGCATGACCAAAGGGCATCGAGCGCAGGAGCACGGCGTTTACCAAACTAAAGACCGTCGTGGTCGCAGCGATCCCGATTCCAATCACGGATAGCGCGATCCATGCGAATGCAGGTGCCTTGGTCATCATACGAATGGCATGCCGCAGGTCCGAAATAAGAATGTAATAGTGTTCCAACGGTGCGGTCGTGCCAATATCCGCGATCGCATCGAGCCACAGTCGCAAAGGCGGGTCGGTTCGCAAGCGGTCCTCGAACAACTGAGCCATTTCGCCGCCATACTCGTGACGAAACTCTGCGGGATAAGCAAGAAGAAGAGATCGATAGAGGCTAGCTGCGGTTCGGGACCAGCCCATACGCCCTCGCTTGTTCGATTAGCTCCGACATTCGTAGCGCTTCCGCTCTGACAACCTTACGGCCAAGCGGAGTCAAGCGATAAAATCGCCGCCTCTCATCAGTTTCGCCCGGGCGGTCACGCCGGCGGAGCTCGATTACAAGCCCTTGCTCCAGCATGCGTTTGATGGAGCCATAGAGAGTGCCGGGGCTGAGTCGCAGCTCGCCGCTTGTCCTTGCCTCCACATCTTGCATAATGCTATAGCCGTGCTGATCGCGATCCGCCAGCGCCACTAGGATGTGAAAGACCTGGGGACTGAGGGGCAAAAACGTGGAGAGATCCGGTTCGGTGGTTTTCATAAACTTTAAGGCAACTACGCCAATTAATTTTGTGCTAAGACTCGTTCCAACGTGAAAGGCTTGATGTTGGACGGTGCGTCATCGATTTGCAGCTTAGCCTTGTCCGTGCCAACAACTCTCATCCGATAGCTGAGGAGGTCGCTATCACTTTTGGCTCTGAATGTCAGCACATCTTGCTTGGATGTCACATCGCTGATTGGCACTGCATCTTTTGCCTCACCCGTGACCTCGTTCACTTCTCCGTTTTCGTCCACCCGTATATCGCCGACAGCGATGGTTCCCTTGAACGAGCCTCGCTCATCAGGGCTCAAAGTCAAAACGACGAACACTCGCCCTTTGCACTGCCCCTTCTAGATGCCCTTGTAGATGGTACTTGGACTTTGATCGCCGACGCCAGATCCGACCGCGGCGCTCATTGTGAACAGGCATGCTGTCGAAAAGAGCATTACGAGAACTTTGCGAAATGCCGATTGCATATTCATGAACGACAGTATAACGCGCTGCGATATACCGTGCGACGATATTATTCAGGTATTTTCTATCGTGCGGCTCCCCTTGGCACCAGAAGCACCCGTGAGCCGATGGCTGGAAGTTCAGAAAATCCGCATTACTGCATTACTGCGTGGCTGACTCGGAACAAGAGAGGACACCTGGTCCGGACAGCGCCTTCTCTGGTTTTCGAAATACCCGGTTTCTGGAACGTGAGAACGGGGTGCTGAACGCCGTAGACTTTCATTTCACAAACGAGTGTTTCCGCAACGTTTCTCGGGATCACGGGTGTGCAGACGGGAAGTACGGGTACAAATGCTCAAGGACAATGGACGGATCGATATCCGCTGTGTTCGAACGCGTGCCCGGGAAGCACGGGTGAGACCGACGCCGATCAGCAGTGGTCATTGAATGGGGTTGGGCTCCCCAAAGTCAATGCGGTGATATCCAAATGCAACTCCATAACAGTCAATGGCCAATAGTCTTGGCAGCAGCTCTCGCCCTGTCTGCACCGTGTGCGCGGGATCCGAACAACCGCGCGCACCGGCGGGTTGTGCCCAGAATCCCCTTTACATTTCGCTATCCGCGGTACACATCCGAAGCGGAAATCCTCTGCGCGAGCTCGCTAAAATCGGCTTCGAGAACAAGGTGTGCATTGGCTTCGAAAGCGTTCGGCACGATCTGGAGCCGGTATCACTTGATTTCGATCACGTATCGCTGCGAGAGCTGTTGAACGAATTATTTCCTGGTTTCACTCTCGAAGTGACTGACTCTGTAGTGAACCTGAAACAAAACGAAAGCCGCAATCCTCCTTCTTGGCTGGATTACAAGATCAGCTCCTTTTGAAGTCCGCGAGGGCCTCTTGAATCTAACGGGCTTCATCAGCTCTTCGAGTTTTTGCGTTACCAGGTCTATAAGCCTAAGGGCGGATACATTGCCTCGATCCCAATCGGAGTGCCGGCTAATCAGGTGGGGCCAACTGTCGAGCAGAATCGGACCGTGCGCGCTCTGCTTAACCTACTCGTTTCCGAATCAACCCAAGGCGGGATCTGGGCCGTCCAGGGCTCGTACCCGCAAAGTAAACCGCTCCCCGATAATGATGCTTTCTGGAAACTTGCGCCCTAGGGCGGATCTTTCGATGTTGTTCTAAACCAATTGGGCATCTAGTCGATTGCCTTTGCGGAAGAGCTGGTCCTTCGAACACCGATCCTGAGCAATCAGCCACTGTGCCCTGCTCATCGAAATTAGAACGGAGTAGTGGCAAAATCTTTGTTTAACAATGCGAGCTTTTTTCGTGAACTCGACGCTTCAGCAACAGCACAACGGCAGCACAGCAGTTCGCGATCACCACTACCGGCCCCATCACGTGGAATTTCATCGCCGTCGTTAGTTGACCCCCAAGCGTCGCACCGATCGATCGGGTCAGACCGCACAAAGGACACGGTATGCCCGTAACCAGCCGAAACACACAAACAGGAATGTCCCAATGTCCCTGATAAGAAGCGAACGCGTACGCCAGATAGGCAAAGCCCAGCAGAGTGAAGACCCGTGCGCGACAGACGAGAAGAGAGCTCACGATCTGGCGAGATCCTTTCCAGTGATTTGAATGTGCACCACTTCTACCGCTGGCTGCGTCGCATACACGACCAGATAGATAAGCAGCGGCAACAGGCAAAGTACAAATCCGATCACGGCCCAAACCAGCTTGAACTCCTTCTTCTTCTGCAGAGTCGCGCTGCTTTCAGTCTTATTGACCACGGCGAAT
Organism: uncultured Acidobacteriaceae bacterium; assembly: GCA_963771495.1. Lineage (GTDB taxonomy): Bacteria > Acidobacteriota > Terriglobia > Bryobacterales > Bryobacteraceae > Bog-105. Next base: position 1,222,764 of record CAVYTR010000001.1, read on the forward strand.
CCTTGCGCTATGTAAGAGGTGATCACCTGCTCCATCGCGTGAGCGTTCAAGACGGATACCTGCTGGACTCTCGAGCTTGCCATGCGTTGGAATATAGCACTCGCATTGTGCATCAACCGAAAGTTTCCGAACCCGTCCCGGCTTGCGAGAACTTATGGCCCGAATGCGTCTGAGTCGCTTTAAAAACCATCGATGCCACTCTCGAGTTGATACGCTGCTTAGGCGCAGCCCCAAGCCCTGATCCCCTCTTGCCGGCCTGAAAGCAAGCAGCCGAGCTGTAAGGCGCCTCGGCAAATATTGAACTCATGACCCGCAAAGCGAGCGTTGTCATCGAAAAGGACGAGCACGGTTTTTACGCGTGGTGCCCCGAGTTGAAGGGCTGTCAATCCCAAGGCAACACTCTCGAAGAAGCCGTCGCGAATATCAAGGAAGCGATCGAGCTCTACCTCGAGACTTTGCCCGCCGACGAGCGTGATGTCGCCCTCAGCCGCGAAATCCTAACCACCGCAGTCGAGGTGAATGGCTAAAATGCCACAGTGGGCCGCCGCCGATGCGGAGCGCGCGTTACTCGCCGCCGGATTTGGACTTCTCCGGTCGAAGGGCAGTTACCGAATCTACGGCAACCGAAGTCTGCGCGGGTACCGTTCCGTTCCACAGTGGCTCAAGTCTACACCCGAAGATCGTTAAGCAGGTGCTCGAGGCCATCGAGAATGCTGCTCAAAGTCCTGCCCCGGATGAATAGATTCCCACGAATGCCCAATCTGAACCCGTAACCCTCATTTCAGGGACCACACGATAACTCCATATCCGCCTCCTTCCCGCAAACCCAGTCACAGCCCCAAAACCCCCAAAATCCGGCCTTTTCGCGCCAAAACCCTTGACACAGCCCCGTAGACTCTAATCAGCGGAGCCACACGCTCCAAAATCCGCCGAAAACGCCGGCCAGAGCCCCTCCCTCGACCGGCGTTTTCGCTTTTTGAGGATCACGAATTCATGTCCACCAACGCCCAAATCGCTGCCAACCAGGCCAACGCTCAAAAAAGCACCGGTCCCAAAACTGCCGCCGGGAAAGCCGCGTCTTCTCGCAACAATTTCCGCCACGGATTCACGGGCGCCTTCTCCGTCCTTCCCGACGAAGACCAATCCGGCTTCGACCAACTCCTCGACGCCCTCCGCGCCGAGCACCAGCCCTCCACTCCGACCGAATCCTTACTCGTCGAAGGCATGGCCCAGCACTACTGGCTCAAGCAGCGTGCCATCCACCTTCAAAACGCGCTCCCGGAAGCCGATGAAAAGCAGCTCACGCTCTATCTCCGCTATCAAACGACCAACGACCGCGCCTTCCACAAGTGCCTCGACCAGCTGCTAAGGTTGAGGGCCGAAAAGAGAAAGATCGAAATTGGGTTCGAATCGCAAAAGCTTAAGAAAGCCGAAGAAGCGCGCCGGCAAGCAAACGAAATCCGCAAACACGACCGCCATCCCTGGGACCTTCTGCTCGCTCAGGCCAAAGCTGACCACCAGCATCTGCAAAACCTCAAGCTCGCCCCGCCCGAGTACCCCATCGCACGTGTCATCGAGCGCATCACCGCCGCCGAAAGTGCCGCCTGAGCAGCCTCGAAAGGGGATCCAGCTGTAGCGAATGTTCTAGGCCGCTGCCCTATCACGATCTTCTGATGCGAAGGCCAGTCGGGAGCGATCGCAGACAACGAAGGGATGCCCCTCACCAGCAATTGGGCGCGAGCCTCGCTTGGTACTAGGACATTTCTTCCAAAGTCGGAGGTCCCAGTCTTTGCTCTTCTTCGGTTCGGGCAGGTATAATCCCTTGGGGCTAGGTAGCCGAATGGCGGTCGCTTTGGTCGGCGGTAATCCGGCTCCAATGCATTAGGTCGTACCAGGTGAAATCGGAACTCTTTATAACTGGGAGCTTTTCATAACGATGAAAAAGAATTTCATGATGAGAAAGAAACTCGTAGTCTCGGCGGCGCTGGTCTTCGCAGCCTCCTTCCCTTGGCAGGCAAACGCCAGCACATTCGGCTTCAGCTTCGTGGGCGCCGGGGTCAGTGGCACAGTCGAGTTAACGTATGGCGCAGCCACGGACACGACGTATCCTCAAGCCTTTGAGGTCACCGGAATTAGCGGTACCTTTTCTGACTCGAATAATGGCCTTAATATCGTCAACGTACCCATCGGTCCGCTCGAGCCAATCACGCACGACATCCCGGACCCGACAAATATGCTGGCGCCGCATGATTTCAGCAGGTTCGCGGTAGCGGCTGGGCTGTCCGCAGAGAGCAACGGCTTTGTTACCTTTGACAACCTTTACTATCCCGGGGGGTCGCCGCCAACCGCCAGCGACTACCAGGTGCATGGCGGATTCCTCGATATTTACGGACTGCTCTTCGATATCGGTGGAGGCAGAGTGGTCGACTTCTGGAGCGCCGGTGACTTCACCGGAACCGGTACTGGTCCCGTTAGTTACGGCGTCGCGGTCGCTACGCACAGTACGGCGTTAGATTATGTCAGCGGTGACGTGTCTGTGAGCCCAGAACCAGGCGCACTTGGCTTACTCGGCAGCGGATTGGTCGGGATGCTGGTCTGGCGGTGGCGTTCTTCCCGTCATAGGGGACTGTAAAGCAAAAGCCATTCACGGTAAAAGCCTACTTTCCCGCGCCCGTGTGTTTGAGCGGCAAGGCCTTCGTCATAGCGGTGGGCTCAGGGCGGTCGTTCCACCACCATTCAGGCGACTGTTTATTCGGCGTCGGAAGAATGCGGTCGAGCGTATCGGCATCGAACAACTCGCCATTCTTCATCACGTACCGGATCGTATTGGTGTTGTGAATGTCCACCAGCGGATTCTTCTTCAAGACAATCAGGTCGGCCATTTTGCCGGGTTCCAGACTGCCGAGATCCTGTGACAGTCCAATGGCCTGAGCCCCGTTGAGCGTCGCAATACGCAGCACGTCGTGTGGTTTGATCCCGCCGGAAGCGAGCGCCCACATCTCCCAGTGGCACTGGAGTCCTTGGAACTCGCCGTGACCTCCGAGTCCGATACGTCCACCGGCATCGTTGATCTTGCCGGCCTCATGCGCGAGCAGCGGAAAAATCTGCTCGCGATCCTGGAACCAGGGCCGGCGCGACGTATCGATCCAGAGGTGGTTTTGCGGAAAGAAGCGGCGCAGCTTGGGGTCGTTGTACCAGTCCTTGCTTTCGAAGAAATAATTTTCAGCCCAGGGGCCGCCATAGGCGACAAGGAGCGTCGGCGTATACGTGATTTTGGTTTGGGTAAAGAGCTGGATAACGTCCTTCTGAAGAGGAACAATCGGCAGCGCGTGTTCGTTGCCGCTGAACCCGTCGATGGCGTGAGTCATGTCGAGCTTCAGATCGAGAGCGCCTTCCGTCGTCGGCATGATGTTCAGTTTCTTGCAGGCTTCGATCACCCATTGACGCTGCTGGCGATTGCCCACCAGGTATGACTTCACCGTGTTGGTGCGGTAATACTTTGCATACCACTCGACATAGTGGAGGGCGTCGTCCGCGGATTTGAAATTGGTTGTCGAAAATATGCCCGGACCGGTACTATACGCGCGGTTGCCGACGATTTCGCCCGCATCGATGAGGTCCTGATAAGCGAACATGTCGTTGGTGGAGGTCTGCGGGTCGCGCCCGGCAGTAACGCCGTAAGCGAGGTTGATCGCGAACGGCCAGGCATTGAAATCGAGCACCTTGCGGCGGATTTCGGTCCAATGCGCATGAATGTCAACGATGCCGGGCATGATCGTCATTCCTTGGCAGTTGACGATTTTCGCTCCGGCCGGCACGGCGACCGTACCGCGTTTGCCGAGGGCAGTGATGCGATTGCTTGTCACGATGATGTCCGCGTCCGGAATCACCTCGTCGCCTCGCATGGTGATAACCGCGCCGCCGCGGAGTACGACAATTCCTGAAGGTTTCGCTCGCGGCACTTCGACGGCAAAGTCAGTGGACTTTGCAGCAATGTCCTTAGCCGAAGAGGCCGAGTCGCCAGTATGAAGAGTCACCTCGTCAATGGGAACTCGAAATACGGAAGCGCCGGCCGACCACGAAACTTGCTTGCCATCCGGACTCCATTCGAACGAGTCGGCGCCCAGAAGCGTGAGGCGCTGCATGGCGATCGCAGGTTTCGAGACGTCGATGGTCGGAGTGCCGCCAACCCGGGGGACGGGCACAAGCCAGAGTTCGCGATTGACGAGCGCAAGCGCCATGTCGCCCGATCGGTTCAGCCGGACGTCAGAAGCAGGCGGGGGTTCGGGCGCAGCATCAGGATTCGGGCCCACCACTTTCAGAATCGTTTGCTTGTCGCTGCCGTCGAATCGCACCGAAAGCAAGCCGGCTGAGCCGTACAAGTAGACGCGATCCTTTTCAGGGCCGAAATGGGGGCGGCCTGTGCCACGCGACGGCAGAATGAGGTTCGCAGGTCCACCTGCTAGTGGCAGCGAGATCAGGTCAAGACCGCCTTGCGAGCGTCCGAATTCGGCGTACAGTTCGAAGCGCGACTGTTTCGAGGCATGCAGGGCGAAAATTTGCGAGCCATCAGGCGAGAAAACCGGGTCGCGGTAGAAAGCGGCTACCTGCGTAAGAGTAGAAGGTGTGCCGCCTGCGGCGTCCACAGTTTTAATCTGGCCGCCTTCGGCTTCCCAGGTAACGTAGGCCACGCGTTTGCCGTCCGGCGACCAGGATGGCTGATATTCGTGATCCGTCGTGTTCGTCAGGCGGTGAATGCCCGAACCGTTGGCCGACGCGATATAGAGGTGGCCGAAAGCGGAAAAGACGACCTGTCTACCATCCGGCGAAAGAGCGGGCTCCATAATCAGGCGGGCTCGCACTGGTTCATCGTCCTTTATCCGCGTCTGGAAATTCAGCAGCGGACCGATATCCAACTTCACGTGCGCCTGAAAAGGGATCTGTTGCGGCGCACCTTGCAGCGGCACACGCCAAATATGGCCTTCGTAATTCAAGATGATCGACTCGCAGTCTGTCGTGAAGGCGTACCCGGGAAGCAGGTCGCGCGTGGCGCGCGATTCCTGATCATCGCGTTGCACTTTGGGCGCGAGCCAGCGCTCGTCGCCGGACGACAAATCGCGAATGCGAAGCGCGGTTTGCTGTTCATAGCGAGTGCCGTAAACCAGCCACTTGCCATCAGGTGAGATCACGGGGCGGAAAGCGCTGCCAACTTGGTCGGTAATGTTGTCCTCATCGCCAGTGATCAGGTTGCGCCGCACGATTTGCCATAGCGGGAAGGTAACGTTGTAAGTGAAATTCCGCTTTCGGCGCGCGAAGTAGATGTACTTGTGATCGGGCGAAAACGCTGCGCCGAGATCATTGTTCCAGTCATCTCGAGGAGCATCGGGCTTGACCTTGCTCTTGGTCACCTGAATGCCCGCCCCGCCTCCCATGCGGTGGTACATCCAGATTTCATTTGCGCCGAGGTCCTTGGATCTGGAGACCGCGACGTATTGACCGTCGGGCGACCATGCCGGAGAGACGAACTCGGCTTCTTTCTCGTCGCTCAGCTTGCGAGGGTTGGAGCCATCAACATTAGCGACCCAGAGATTTTCAGAGCCGTCGCGATCGCTTAGGAACGCAATCTCTTTTCCATCGGGCGAAAAGCGCGGCTGAGTCTCCATTGCCATGCCGGTGAGAAGAGGCTTCGCTTTGCCGCCAGAGACAGGCATTGTGTAGATGTCGCCGAGAAGCTCAAAGATGATCGTTTTTCCGTCAGGCGATACGTCGAGCGACAGCCACGTCCCTTCATCCGTGTCGAACTCTACCGTGCGTTCCGGCTGGAGTGTGAGCTTGGTTGGCGGCTTCGGCTTTTCCGGTTCGTCTCCAAAAATAGGAAGACTGGCGGCTACAAAAAACAGGAAGATGGATGCAGCGATCCTCATCGGTCTACGATAACGTAGCCTCGCAAAGCCGCCTGTTATGCGCGTGCGTTTTCTGATAAAATACACGCCCTGGAGGTGCTTGCGTTATGAAGTTCGCTTCCGCCTGCGCCGTTCTTAGCCTCTTGCTGTTGCCTTTGGGCAGGGCGAGTGTCGTCACTAAAGACGGCCAGTACATCGTGTCAGGAAACATGCCTTTGTTGTTCACCGATTTTTCAGGCACAAGCAGCGGCATCAATATAGACTTGGGGTCCGGCTCTCAGCCATCAGGACCATTGACTTTCTCGTTGGACCCGAGCGCTATGAGTCAACAGCTGATTGATTTCGATAACGCTCTAATGCAGCTCGATTTGCACCTACTGATTACCTTTCCGCTGCAAACTTCAATCGGGGCTGCTCCCGTGCCAATTGAGGTCATAGAGACAGCTGCATTGCCAGCGTTTCTACTTGATTTTACGGGGCCCCTCAGTTTATCGGCTACTGAACACCATGCAGGAACGATCGGGCAACCCTTATTACCTGATCAATCCACAACTGGTCTGGGGACTGGAACGTATCAGAATGTTTCGAACCCCAACCTTATCTTCTTTCTATTCGATAGCGCCCTGTTTAGCGGCGGAGGGACTGTCACCGCCGGGGCCTTTGCAGGTTTCACTTACGCCAATGATGAGATGCTCGAAGCATCCGGGAAGATTATGGGCCAGGAGTTCAGTGTAAAATACACGAGCACATCCCCTGAGCCCGGATCGGCGATTTTGGTTGTAATCGGGATATTTCTGGCAGCTGGTAGCCGTCGCGCTTTCAGCCTTGCACGAACCGAAACCCCTGGATTTTGGGGCAAGATCCGATTACGCTAGATCAACCTTCGCGTGGTCTCCGAGCTTGCTTGGATCCTTCGAAACATAAGCGCGAGCAAAGTTAAAAACTCGCCCCACGAAGTTGCCCGGCGAATCCCAGTATTCGGCTTTTTCGACGTGCACTTTCATCAGCGAGAGTTCGGGATCTTCCAGACCTCCGGGGAAGAACGTCTTGTAAACGGGTTTCCAGTATTCCTCAATTTTCGCTCTGTCGCGAACCAGCGTAGCGCTGCCTGAAGCCGAAACGTATTTGCTCTTCTCTGGGTCAGCGAATGCGACGTTTACCTGGTGATGGCGATCCGCCTCCCACACTTTAGGGGCGTGAGCCCCGGTAAAGAACCAGAGATCGCCGTCGAACTCGACGTCCTGTGTCGTCATAGGGCGGCTATGCAGCGAGCCATCCTCTTCGACGGTCGTGAGCATAGCGAATTTGATGCCCTTGATGAGCTCTGCGAGCTTCGCGATTTCCGTGCTGTGATCTGAGTTTTCCGCCACTTGTCTCTCCTTAGATGGGACTGGCAGAGCGCGCAGCCTGTTTCAGTCCACTACGTTTTCGAGGGTTCCGATGCCGTCGATAGTGATGCGGATGGAATCATTCTTTTGCAACGTGAAAGTATCAGGAGGAACGATTCCAGTGCCCGTCAAAAGGAAGCAGCCTTGCGGAAAGCTGTTTTCGCGGAACAGGTACGAGATCAGTGCTTCCGGCGTGCGTTTCATTTGTTCGAGAGTAATTTCGTCGAAGAAGGCACGAGAGCGATCGCGCACAATTTCCAGTTGAATTCTAGTGGCGGAAGGCAGACGTTCTGAGGAAACCAGGATCGCCGGACCGAGAGCGCACGATCGGTTATAGACTTTCGCCTGGGGCAGATAAAGCGGGTTTTCTCCTTCGATATCGCGTGAACTCATGTCGTTGCCGACGGAGTAGCCGATCAGTTTACCGCCTGGAGTCACCACCAGCGCCAGTTCGGGTTCAGGTACGTTCCATTTGGAATCACTGCGGATGTGGACTGCGGCACCTGGTCCGACAACCCGGTGCGGCGTGGCTTTGAAGAACAGTTCCGGGCGTTCTGCTTCGTACACGCGATCGTAGAAAGTCCCGCCACCCGCCCGTTCTGATTCCTCCATCCGCGCGGTGCGACTGCGGAAGTACGTGACTCCTGCCGCCCATACTTCTCCGGCTTCGATGGGCGCGAGGATAGTCGCCGGTTCGGGGCCGGCGGAAGCAGGAAGTGTCGCGATCTGCGAAGCGAGATGAGGCTGAAGATCATCGCGGGTGATCAGAGCAGTCCAGTCTTGCCCGGTAATCCGGTACCACTTTTGATCTTGCTCGACGTAATGATCGTCTCGCGTCCGATAGAGCTTCACAGGGTGAGTTTACACGGCCGCAAATTTGGAAGATTATAGATGGAAGCGAGGTTGATTGAGATGCGCGCGTTACTGTTCGGTGCTGCCCTTTCGATAGTGTTCGGCAGCATGCTTGGAGCGCAAGTCATTGCCGGACGAACCATGACGTTCGGCAGTAGCGGCATAGCGTACATGGGAGCTGCTGTGACCGGCGCACCGTATTCAGCTGAGCAGGTTTTTGAGCGTACGCAAACGCTGGCCGATGGCACGCATATAAACCAGAAGCCGCAGATCACGAAGATGTACCGCGACTCACAGGGCCGGAAGCGGACCGAGCGGCCCATGTTTGTCGGGCCAGCCTGGGCCTCTACGGAAACACCAGTGATCGTGGAAATACGGGACCCGGTTGCCGGCTTCCAGTACACGCTCGATATGCAGGAACATGTGGCTCATCGCGTCGTTCTGACCAAACCCGGTGAAGCGCCGTCGCGAGTAGCAACTCTCACCACGCGAGCGTTGGCGACAACGTCGTCTGCCGCCCCTCCGCCTCCACCGCCAGCCACGTCAAGCAGTTCCAAGACATGGTCCACAAGCGCCGGACCTAGCGGTTCTGATGTGTGTTGCGGATTCCGGTCGGCGCGCAAGGAAATGATCAGCCAATGGTGACCACCTATGAAAACTGGTTCTCACCCGACCTGAAAGTCTTAGTCTTGTCTAAAAATACGGATCCGCGCTCAGGGGAGAGCGTCACCAGACTGCAGAACGTGGTTGCGGGTGAGCCGGATCCAAGTTTGTTTATTCCGCCCGCAGACTACACGATTGTCGACGAGAAAGGTCCGTTTCAGATCCATTATCAGTTTCAACCGGCTCAGGCCAAGTAAGCGCGTTTACGGTGTTCTCGTGCGTGCAATTTCCGGGGTTTCTTCTGACGGGTGCGTGAGGACCTTCTCTGGCTCCAAATAGTAGGTGGTCAGGCCATCTTTCAGGATTGAAAGTGCGGCGTTTGGCGAGTCGGCAAAACGGAAGAGACTTAGGTCGGATTCGGCAATAACGCCGTGCTTGACCATGGCGGGAAAATTCAGGATCTCTTTCCAAAAATCTGAACCGTAGAGAACGATCAGTATTTTGCTTTCGAGCTTCTTGGTTTGAGCAAGAGTAAGAATTTCGCTGAGCTCATCCAGAGTTCCGAATCCGCCCGGAAATACGACGAGTGCCTTGGCCAGATAGGCAAACCAGAACTTGCGCATGAAGAAATAGTGGAACTCGAAAGAGAGTTCCGGCGTGATGTACGGGTTCGGGCGCTGCTCAAAGGGGAGGCCGATATTGAGGCCGATACTTTTGCCACCCGCCTCGGTTGCGCCGCGGTTAGCCGCCTCCATAATGCCGGGTCCTCCGCCCGAGCAGACTACGAAACGGCGATGGGGCTCGGTTCCGTTTGCAGAACCGGAGATGGACAGGCTCCATTCGGTGACAAGACGCGCCAGCTGGCGAGCCTCTTCGTAATAGCGGCTCAGAGCGCCGGTTTCGCCAATCCGGGCGGAGCCGAAGAAGACGACCGTATCCTGGATTTTTTCTTCCTGGAAATGCGCCAGCGGCCAGAGGTATTCGGAAATAATGCGGAGCGGGCGCGAATCAGGACTTTGCAGAAAGGCTTCTTCGCGATAAGCGAGTGGGCGGCGGATGGAGCCCTCCTGGCTCGGCGTAGAGTTTTGCTCGTTCTGGTCCAACAGCACCAATTTTCGCATCTGTCTTATTCGCAATAGAACAAAAGGCGATTGCGAAAGCCGGGGACTGCTAGAATTCCAGCGTGTCTGGCCGCAACGTGTATACGGTACTGGAAGAAACCGCCCGGCAATATGGAGACCGGGCAGCGTTGCATCAACCCATCGGATCCAGGGCCAAGCGAGAGTACCAGACCTACACCTGGAACGATTGGGTGCGGATTTCGCGGGAGATCGGTCTGGGACTGCGGAGCCTGGGTTTAGACAAAGGTGAAATCGTCTGTATTCTTTGTGAAACCCGGGCTGAATTCTATCTGGCTGACCTGGGCATTATGGCCGGAGGCGGAGTTTCCGCAGCTCTGTATACGGCCTATCCCATCCCTGATCTCGCGAAGGACCTTGGACGCGTTCAGGCTCGATTTCTGTTGATCGAGGACGCGAAGACGCTCGAAGCTTTGCGCCGAGCAGTCGAAGCCAGAGACGAGCAAATGCCAGGACAGGTCGTGGTGCTCACGGGTGACGCCCCGGCCGGAACACTGAGCCTCCACGAACTCTGTGAACGCGGCCGCCAGGCGGCCGAAGCGGACCCGGACCTCTTCCGGCGTGTGCAGGAAGAGATTTCCCCCCCGGATCCGGCCATCCTGTACCTGACTTCCGGCGCCACGGGGGAGCCCAAGATGGGTCTGACGAGCCACGCGGCGATTCTCTCGAACATCGACTGGGGGCCGGTCGTACTGCCGATCGGGCCGCAAGACAATTCACTGGTCTTTCTTCCATCGGCGCATATCGCGCAGCGGATTGTGCTGGAACTGGTGCCGATGCGCATGGGCACGCCAATCTGGTTTTCGGAGAGTCTGGCGCGACTCCCCGCCGAACTCAAGAGCATCCGGCCTACGGTCTTCCTGGCGCCGCCGCGAGTCTGGGAAAAAATGTACGCAACGATCCAGACAGAACTGAAGAAGCAGCCTAAGCGAGCACAGAAGATCTTCGAAAGAGCGCTGCGTTTAGGGAAGAAGGCAGCCGCTTACCGCCAAGCAGGTAAGCCCATCCCGCTCTGGATGCGGCCTCTTCTGGCTCTGGCCGAGAAAGCTGTGTTCTCCAAAATTCGCGAGAGGCTGGGCGGACGAATCCGCGTAGCGGCTTCAGGGGCGGCGCCGTTAGGAAAGGAACTGGGTGAATTCTTCGCCGCCGTTGGGATGCCGCTGCTCGAAGGATACGGTCTGACGGAAGCAAGCGTTATCAGCTTTAATCCGATCAATCGCCCGAAGCCGGGCAGCATCGGTAAACTGCTGCCTGGGGTGCAAGCGCGTCTGGGGGAGGACGGCGAACTGCAATTGAAAAGCCCGGGACTGTTCAGTGGCTACTATCGTGACGAGGCGGCCACCCGTTCCGTGATGGATCAGGACGGTTGGTTCCTGACGGGTGACATCGCCGAAGTCGATTCGGATGGCTATTGGTACATCACTGGACGGAAGAAAGAGCTGATCGTCTCCTCGAACGGCAAGAAGATATATCCCTCGCGAATCGAAAACCTGTTTAAGATGGAGCCCCTGGTCAATCAAGTTCTGCTGATCGGGGACAAAAAACCTTATGTAACTGCATTGCTGACCATAAACGCGGCACAGTTGCAGAATCTGAGCGAGGCCAAAGCGCTCGAGGGGCGAACTACCGCTGAAATCGTAAAGGCTGAACCCGTAGAGAAAGCCGTGCGGGAGGCAGTCTCGCGAATCAACCGGCAGCTTGCCGAATTCGAGCGCGTCCGGCGGTTTAAAGTTCTTGACCGGGATTTTTCGATCGAGCTTGGTGAACTAACACCAACGATGAAGATTCGACGGGCTCAGGTTCTGGAGAATCACAAAGCTCTTGTGAGCGAGCTTTACTTAGGGCGAGAAGAGATTGAGTAAATGCCAACTCTGAAGCTAGATCGGGTGAGATTGCCGGTTTGGTTTGAGTGTTCATTGTTATGTCCTTTGAACTAAAGCAGCCTTTTCAGCTCTTTCCTCTCTTTCGCGAACGGGTGTGGGGACGGGAGAGCCTGGCGCCGTTGTTTCCGAAAACGTCCGGAAAAGAACGTATCGGCGAAGTTTGGTTTACTTTTGAGGAAAATCCGACCTCACTCGACAAAACTTTGGCCGAGGTAATCCGGGCAAATCCGGAAATACTGGGTGAGGCGCGCGATGATTTCCATCCGGGAATTTGCCCGCTGCTAGTGAAGCTGCTGTTTACTTCAGAGAGACTCTCGGTGCAGGTCCATCCAAACGACGAATATGCGGCGAAGCACCATGACTCGTTAGGCAAAACCGAAGCCTGGTATGTGGTGGACTCACAGCCCCCGGGCGAGGTTGCGGTGGGTTTTCGCGACCCGATCAGCCCCGAACGCTTTCGCACAGCGATTCAGACGGGCGAAGTGGAAGATCTGCTTGACTGGCGCAAAGTACGGCGCGGCGATGTGATTTTCGTACCGGCGGGAACGGTTCACGCGATCGGAGCGGGTCTTACGGTCTGCGAAGTTCAGGAGAACTCGGACATCACTTACCGGTTATACGATTATGGACGTCCACGCGAGCTCCACCTCAATCACGGAATCACAGTGTCGAAGCTTGACCGGCACGAGCTGGATTTCAACCCGACGCCGCTCGGCAACGGACGAACAGAGCTGATGAGCTGCGAGTATTTCCGGATGGAGCGCCTGGTGCCCGACCGGAACCTGCGAGTGGCGGGTGGTCTCCAAAACTTTCTGCTGATGATCTGCCTTGCGGGCCACGGAACGGTAGCGGGTCAACCGGCAGGAGCGGGATCGGCGTGGCTGGCGCCGGCAGCGAACGACAGTTTCGACCTGGATGCGTCAGGATCGGAATGGATCCTGGCGTATAAGGCGGATCAGCCTCTGCGCGCTATCTTCTGAGAAAGGCTCGAAACAGGATCGCCATCTTGGTGCGCGCCGGGACATTCAAACGCGAGCTAAGTACGGCGTAGTCCGCGTTTTCTATACGCGTCAGAAGGCGCATGTAAATTTCGCGCAAAGCCCAAAGGGAGCGCCGGGTCTTTGGGTCAATCAGCTCCATCAGCGGTGCGGATTCCTCATAGTAAGACCTGGCGCGCTGTGCTTCAAACCTCATCAGTTCGCGGAATTGGTCGTTTTCCTTCCCTCCGCGTAACTGCTCGAGGGGCACGGAAAAGCGCTCGAGGTCTTCGTGGGGCAGATAGACGCGGCCGAGTTCGGCGTCTTCCCGTATGTCCCGCAGAATATTTGTCAGCTGAAATGCGATGCCACACCGTTCAGCTAGCAGCAATGCCCGGACCGACCTAAAACCGAAGATGTGAACAATGGTGAGCCCGACAACGGAGGCAACCTGATAGCAGTAGGCGTAAAGTGCATCGTAAGTCTGGATCTCGCGCGGCTCGAGATCTGAGGTGATACCGTCGATCATTTCGTGAAAGAAACGATGAGGGATTTTGTAGCGCGCTACCGTGTCGTGGAAGGCGGGCCAGATAGGATTGCCGGCAACTTGTCCGGCGAGTGCGCGGTCAAGTTGTACGCGCCAGAGCGCGATCGCCTCGCGCAAGAGCTTCTTGTCAGTGGCGGCAGGATCGTCGCTAAGATCGTCGCACTCGCGCATGAAGGCATAAATGGCACACATCGCGTCGCGCCGAGGTTTGTCGAGCAGCAGGAACGAGTAGTAGAAGTTCTTAGCGCGCTTCCGCGCAATCTCGCGGCAATGCTGGTAGGACGCTTCGAGCGACGGAGCCGTCAAAACGGGAGCAGTCGCGGCAGGCACTGAAGAAGAATACCAATACGCTCCGGCTTCGAAATGTACGGGCGGCGTTTCAGAACGTTGTAGTCGAGGAGCTTAATTTTATGCAGGATCTTCATGCCACCCCGGCTGAATAGTTCGAGGTCGAGAGCGAGGCGGCGGTCAACCTGACCGATCAGGGGAAGCCCTTGGCGAAAGAGAGCCAGCGTAACGTCGATTGCTTCCGCCATGGCGGACTGGAAGTGGCGGTTGAACTCTAATGCAAAGAGCTGGTCGAGAGTGTAGCCGTGTTTTGCGAGCAGGTCGAGTGGCAGATAGACACGATTTTTCTGCAGATCGACCGCAACGTCCTGCCAGAAGTTTGCAAGCTGCAGGGCAGTGCAGGTGTAATCGGACAGACTCTGGCGTTGCGTGTCGCGGTACCCGCAGAGATAAAGGACGAGGTGACCCACGGGGTTGGCAGAGTTGGTGCAGTAACCAAAAAGTTCGTCGAAGCTGGGATAGCGAGTAACTCTCTGATCCTGTTCGAACGCGCTGATCAGGCGGTTAAAAGGCTCTAGCGGGATGTCGTGTCGCACCACGGTTTCCCGGAGAGCCGTGAAAACAGGATGAGCGGTCTGGCCACGATACATGGCTTCGAGTTCGCTACGCCACCATGCAAGCAGACGCAGACTTTCCTCCGGATCCCCAATCTCGTCGCCCAAGTCGTCCGCCCACCGGCAGAACGAATAGACGTTATAAAAATCCTGATGGAGTGCTTTGGGAAGCAGCGCGCTAACCACATGGAAGTTCTCGTAGTGGTTGGTGGCCAGCCAGCGTGTGTACTCGAGCGCGTCGGGAAGCGAGTAGGCGGCGGTTTCGGCCGAGGCATCCCGGATGTAGTCTTTGGGCTGGAGATGGGCGACGGGCAAGATAGTTGTCCAGCTTCCTGTCAGGGAATGATGGCCGTCTTGATCTGCCCGTTTCGCTTATGAGCGAGATCGTGTAACACTTGCGGGAGTTGAGCGAGTGGTTCTTCGTGGTTTACCAGGTGACTGGCGTTCACGATCCCATCGGCGACAAGATCGAGCGATCGCTTGATATGCCCAGGCGTGTGGTGAAAACTCGCCTTGCAGGTGATCTCCGAATAATGGAGCAATGCAGTGTCAATGCCCACTACAGTCCCGGTAGGGCAGCCGCCGAAGAAATTGACAGTACCGCCTTTTCGAACCAGACGAGTAGCCAGTTCCCAGGCGGATGGTTGTCCGACCGCTTCGAGAACGACATCTGCTCCACGCCCGTCTGTGCGAGCCTTGATCTCTGTCCGAATCGAATCGGGATTCCCAAACAGAATACCCTCGTCGGCGCCCAGCATGAGAGCGCGGTCGATTTGTTCCAGGCGGCGAGCCGTGACCAGCACGCGAGCGCCGAAGGCGTACTTGGCTAAGCGAACGAACATGAGTCCGATCGGGCCGAGACCCATGATGAGAACGGTGCTTCCCGGCCGTACGCCGCTTTCGTCCAGACCACGCAGAGCACAGGCGAGAGGTTCCGCCAATGCGGCATCGCGGTAATCGAGATCACGAGGGATAAGGTACGTGTTCTTTTCGACAATGCGCGCCGGAACCCGGATAAACTCTGCGTAAGCGCCGTTGTTAAACAGCAGATCTTCGCACAAATTGGTTTGAGCCTGGCGACAGAAAAAGCAGGCGCCGCAAGGCGCGGAGTTGGCGGCCACAACGCGCTGCCCCACACGGAATTTTGTTACACCTGCGTCGAGCGCGACAATATCGCCCGCCATTTCGTGCCCGAATAGAGAGGGAGGCTGGATCATGCGGGCGTGGTATCCGCGACGGAAGACCTTGACGTCTGTACCACAGGTAAGAGCAGCGCGAACCCGAATCAAGATTTCGCCCGAACCGAGGGCAGGAATTGGGACGGCTTCGAGCCGGACGTCTTCTCTGCCGTAAAGGACCGCCGCCTGCATCAGAGTCGCAGCCATTTACGACCCTTCCTGTGGGTGGACAACCACTTTCAGCGACCGCTCCGCCGGATGTTGCGCGATTTCAATGCCGGCGCTGATCTCCCGTAGCGCCACACGGTCGGAGATGAGGTCTTCGAGCGGCAGCTCACGGCTGAAAACAAGGCGGGCAGATTCGGCCTGGAGGTCGATATCGGCGCTGTACGAGCCCAACAGAACGCGTTCTCCGACGCAGATATCGGCTCCGGAGATTTCGATCCGCTCGGCAGAAGAAGTCTGGGCAAACAGGAGGATTCTAGCGCCGGGACGAGAGATCTGAAGGGCTTGCTCGGCGAGCCCGTTCGCATTGGTGGCCAGGATGACAGCGTCGGCGCCACGATTGGCAGTTGCGTTGCGGATGGCGCTATGGAAAGAGATGTCGCGAGGATCGAAGGGCGAAGCACCGAATCGAGCCGAGAACTCGCGGCGGAACGGAATACTGTCTGTCGCAAGAACGTGCGCGCCCGTTTGGCGGACGAGCATGGTGAAGATGAGTCCGATGGGTCCTTGCCCGAGCACCGCCACTGTATCATCCGGGCGAAGACCGAGGAGTTTGACACCTTTCAGACAGGTGTTGACGGGCTCCACCCAGCAAGCCTGGTCAAAAGAAACTCCCTCGGGAATACGCTCGATGCCGCGCTCGACCACCCAGTCCATGACACGAACATACTGAGCGAACCCTCCGCCGGCCGGCTCATAACCCGCGGTGACACCGACCTTTTTGTAAATCGGGCATTGGGCATACAAATGACGGCGGCAGTAGAAACAGTCGCCGCAAGGGATGTGGTGGAAGACGACAGCGCGATCGCCGGGTTTGTATTTCGTTACGCCTTCGCCCACGGCAACGATCGTTCCTGCGGTTTCATGGCCGTAAATGCGCGGAGGCGGCAGTAGGTTGTATTCCACCTTTTTCAGATCGGTGTGACAGATCCCGCAGCTTTCTACCCTAATCAAGACTTCACCGGGGCCGATCTCCGGAGTGGGGAGAGACTCTACCGAAACGTGGCTATCGCCCAAATAGATGGCAGCCCACATTACAGGGGGCACCGGCTCACTCGCTCGTTGTGTCTCTATCGCCGGGCTGCATTCTGCAATTGACAAGGAACTCCCCCAAAGCGCCTGCCGCATCCTTGGCCCGGCGCCGCAAACGGACAAGCTCCGGAATGACCTTCGGGTGCGTGATGGCGTAAAGACCGATTTTCCCACGCGCGATCCGTCCTTCGGAAGTTCGCATTTCATTCAGGTCGATACCGAACGACTCGTCCGCGCGATCTGTTACTACTTTGATGCAGGAGAAGGGCAATCCGGCTTTTCCGGCACGGGCCGCTACTCCGGCCGCTTCCATTTCGACGGCAGTAGCGCCGCCCAGGTTCAATTTCTTCTTGGCGACCGAGTCGATCGCGACCGAGTTCTGGGAGACGATTTGCCCGGTGGCGAAGGGGCGGTCTGCGACGATGGGAACGCAGGCAAAACCAGCTCCAGTCGCAAGGTCCAGGACGTCAGTTGCGGCAACGATCTGCCCTTCTGCAAGGCTCGGGTCGAGAGCGCCACAATAGCCAACGCTAATTACGGCCTCAAGCTTGGATGAAGAAAGTTCAGCCGCGGTAACGGCCCGTATGGCAATTTCGACGGCTTGCGCTGCGAGTTTTGGTCCGGCTCCATTAGCGGCGAGCACCAGGCGGCGGCCTTGCCAGATGCCTTCCCAGGCGTAATCGATGGGCCACTTGAGTTTGCGCAGGCCGGTGAGGAGATTGGCGAAGGGCTGCAATTCTGAGGATTCACCGGCGACATAGAGAACCGCCATCGCTCAGCAGTACCCGTTGCCCCGGAACCAATCGACGGCACGCCGCAGGGCGGAGTCGACCGGGCCAGGATGGAAATTGAGTTCTCGGGCAGCTTTGTCATGCTTCACGAACATTTTTTTTCGAGCCATAGTGACGGCTTCGAGCGGTGCACGCGGCTCGTTGCCGGTCAGTTGGGCCCAGCCCGTCGAGACCAGGGCGGCGGCATAGGCAACTCCGTAAGGGATGCGGGTGGCGGGAGCGGGCCGGCCAGTGATGGCGGCCAGACGTCCAAGAACCTGCTGCAGGGTGAGGTTTTCGCAGCCGAGGATATAGCGCTCGCCGGGTATGCCGTGCTCGGCTGCCAGCAGGTGGCCGAGTGCGGTGTCCCGCACGTCAACGAAGTTGAGGCCGGTGTCGATAAAGGCAGGCATTTTGTTCAGTAAGAAATCGAGGATGATTTTGCCGGTCGGCGTCGGCTTCCAATCGTGATCGCCAACCGGTGCAGTCGGGTTTACGATAACTACGGGGAAACCGTTCCGTGCTTTCTCGAGTGCAATCTGCTCAGCCAGCCATTTGGAGCGCTTGTAGTGGCCAGCCATGCCGGCCTCGGAAACAGGAGTTAGCTCATCGCCGATGGTTTCGTTGGCCATACCAATGCATCCGACAGTGCTGGTGTAGATGAGGCGCTCAACTCCGGCGCGTTCGGCGGCCTCGAGGACGTTCCGAGTACCGGTTACGTTCGAATCGTAGATCTCCTTTGGATTTCTGGCCCAGAGACGGTAATCGGCCGCGACGTGGAACACCAGCTGGCACCCTTCAATGGCGGCGGCGAGAGAGGCCGGATCCCGGAGGTCGCCGCGGGCCGACTCGGCATCGAGTTCACGGAGCTTGTTCGAATCCCGGCACAGCGCGCGCACACGATATCCGCGTTCAGTCAGAATCCGGGCAACGTGCCAGCCGAGGAATCCAGTGGCGCCTGTGACGAGAGCGAGTGGCAAAAGCTTCCAGGTTCAGTTCATTTCCGGAGAGGCTGTGGCCTTCAGGAAAGTCGAAAGAGCGAGGAGCGGGAAGGTGTTCCGGTATTCGACGTAGGCAAGGTAAAACACCCGAGGGAAACCCGTGCCAGTGCAGTAATTTTCGTCCCAGGTTCCGTCCGAACGCTGGGATCGGACGAGATGGTCGACCCCGTTATACAGGCTTTCGCTACGCAGGTCTCCGCCTGCCAGGAGGGCAAGCACCGCCCAAGCCGTTTGGGACGGTGTGCTGGGATTCGGCATGTAGCGATTTTCGTCGTAACTGGCGCAACTTTCGCCCCAACCGCCATCCGGATTCTGGTAGGCCCGGATGAACTCGAGGGCTTGTTGGATAGAGGGCTCGTTTTCGCTTACGCCGGCGGCGCGAAGGCCCCTGAGCGCAAGAAATGTGCCGTAGATGTAATTGACGCCCCAGCGGCCGTACCAGCTTCCGTCCTGTTCCTGGACTCGTAGCAGGTATTCCACGCCGCGGCGGACAGCAGGATGACTGGTCTTTAGGCCGCACTCCACGAGCGCTTCGAGCACTCGCCCGGTTATATCGGGGCAAGAGGGGTCGAGCATGGCGTTGTGGTCTGCAAACGGGACGTGGCTCAGAACGCTCCAATTGTTGTCCACGTCGAAGGCCGCCCAGCCGCCATCTTTTCCCTGCATAGCGAGTAGCCAATTGATGGCACGGTTTTCGCACACGCTTTTGCGAACAGGGTCCGAGGCTTGCGTCTTCTTCAGAGCCAGCAGGACCATCGCTGTGTCGTCGACGTCCGGATAAAACTCGTTATTGAACTCGAAAGCCCAGCCTGAAGGTTCGACATGGGGGCGTTTCACGGCCCAGTCGCCTTTTCGCCGGACCTCTTTCGAGAGAATCCAATCAGTGGTGCGGCGAAGCGAATTTACCGGCGGGTGCTGTGTCTCTGCTAAGGCGAATGCTGCAATGGCCGTGTCCCAAACGGGCGAAAAGCAAGGCTGCATGTAGAAGCCTTGCGCGTCGTTGTCGACCATCAGATTATTAAACTGCTTTTCGGCCTCAATCCGTAACGGGTGGTCAGCCTTGTAGCCCAGGACGTCGAGGGCCATGACCGCGTATTGCATGGACGGATAGATGGCGCCAAGACCGTCGGAGCCCTCAAAACGGTCGATCATCCACTCTTCACCTTTGCGCAGAGCGTAACTCCGGACGAAAGCGGGGCCGAACTTATCCCATTTTTTCAGGAACCGATCGAGGGCCAGGAAACAGTTGCGCCAGCTAATCGTTTTGAGATCGCGCTCGGGCATCATGGGGGCGCCCGCGAGGAAGAGTTCCTTCAAATTGAACCCGGACGGAACGGGGCGGCGCGGGTTGGCGGCATGGACGATCGAGAGCGCAATCACAATGGCGCGCGTCCAGGACGACATCTGGTAGATGAAGTTGAACGGCAGCAGAATGATCTCAGGCGGTATGGACGGGCAAGCAGCCCGAGGAAACAGATCGAAAAGACTGAGGTTGATGCGAACGTAGCTGTTTGCCGCCTGGAGTCCCCCCATTTCGAGGATGCGTGCGCGCAGACGCTGCATGCGAGGGTCTTCTGCGCGAATTCCTGCCACC
The DNA here is from genome assembly GCA_963771495.1 of uncultured Acidobacteriaceae bacterium. Taxonomy (GTDB): domain Bacteria; phylum Acidobacteriota; class Terriglobia; order Bryobacterales; family Bryobacteraceae; genus Bog-105. The sequence continues at coordinate 1,242,758 of CAVYTR010000001.1, forward strand.
TTCAGAGCGAAATAAGCCTTAATGGAGGCGTTGATTTCCGAGGGACCGTTCAAGTAAATGTTGAAGCCGCCATCAGGAAGCTGGCGCGATAAGATGGACGCCACAGCCCGATCGATCTTGGGCCGGGTCGGGGGATTCCAGACGCCGCTTACCGGAGGATGGAGCCACAACTCCATGAGGATGTAGTCGGATTCAAGTGTGGTGTCAGCGCGCAGGTCGGCCCACCAGTATCCATCCGCATTCTGGCGCCGAAGGAGAGAGGAGGAAGCTTTCTCGACGGCATCAACCGCGGCATAGATCAGCGGTTCAGATGTTTGCAGACTTGACTTCATCGTTTGCGAAACTAAACAGTTTTGATTCAGGTCCGGACCGTGTGGAGCCGAGGCGTAAAGTTCTCGAGATCCGACGGTAAGGTAAAGCGTACGTCCTCTTCTTTTATTTCGACTTCTTCCAAAGTCGAGTAGCCCTTGCCTTGCAAGTGCTCAATGAGTTCCTGGACCAGATGTTCGGGGGCTGAGGCGCCCGCGGTGACAGCAACGGTTCCGACGTTGCCAAGCATCCCGTCCTGAACTTCGCTGCAATCATCGAGCAGGTAAGCAGGGACACCCGCCTTTTCGCAGACCTCAACCAAACGCCGGGAATTCGAACTGTTCTGGGATCCGACTACCAAAAGCGCCTCACACATGGGAGCAACGGCTTTCACTGCGAGCTGACGGTTTTCAGTAGCGTAGCAAATATCCTGCGTTTTCGGGCCAGTGATTTTCGGGAATCTTTCCAGCAAACGCGCCACGATGTCGCTGGTTTCATCGAGCGACAGGGTGGTCTGCGTCAAATAAACGACGCGCTCCGGATCTTTGATTTCCAGCCGGTCGACATCCTGAACGTCCGAAACGAGGAACGTGCTTTCGGGCGCCTCGCCGAGCGTGCCAATTACTTCGTCGTGGTCGCGATGGCCAATCAGGACAATGGTATGGCCCTGTTTTGCGAAACGAACTGCCTCGAGGTGAACCTTGGTAACGAGCGGGCAGGTAGCGTCGATCACCTGAAGACGCCGTTCCTTCGCCTCGGCTCGAATGGCGGGAGAGACGCCGTGAGCGCTAAAAATCACGCGAGCGCCTTGGGGCACTTCCGACAGTTCTTCTACGAAAATGGCTCCGGCGTGACGCAACTCGTCGACCACGTGGCGGTTGTGAACGATTTCTTTGCGGACGTAGATAGGTGCGCCGTAGAGGTCGAGCGCGATACGAACCACATCAATGGCCCGGACAACCCCAGCGCAAAAGCCACGCGGTTTCAGCAGCAGAATCCTCTTGGTACTGCCCTCCACCGGAGTTGGCACAGAAGGCATGGAAGTCTCGTACTCTAAACCGGTCACTGGCATGGGGAAACACCTTAAGTATAACAGTGACTTGGATTTTGGCTATGCCTCGGTGGGAATGATCTCGCCCAGGTCGAGGGCACGGATGGCCGGTTCCACTTCGGACCGGTCTCCTACAACCATCCAGATCATCTGGGTCGGGTCGAGCAGCGTCTTGGCATGGCTTTCGAGTTCACAGGCGGTGAGAGCGGAGACTCGGGTGACGTAGGAGTCATAGAAGTTGAGTGGCAATCCGAGCTGCAACAAATCGCTGAACAGATTGCCGATAGAACTCATGGTCTCGTGTGAACCAGGAAGTTCGAGCACCTGCTGCTGCTTCACTTTAAGCAATTCTTCCTCGCTGATCGGCTGGGAGCCGGTCATTCCGGTAAGTTCTTTGAGGATTTCGGTCATGGAATCGGCGGTCTTGTCTCCCTGTACGGATGCATAAGCCAGGAAGGGACGCTGGGCGCGCGCACCATAGAGCAGGGAAGCGGCACCGTAGGACCAATGTTTGTCTTCCCGCAGGTTCATATTGAGACGGGCGCCGAAGGCCCCACCGAACACGTTGTTCATGGTCTCGAGCGCGATCTCGTTGCTCGGGTCAGGAGCAGGGGCAATCGTTCCGGCGATGACAACGGAATGTTGCGCCCCAGGTTTGTTGACGAGATAGACAGCCGGTTTCGAGGGGCGGGGGACGATGTTCAGCTTCTTCAGGGGAACGTCGGCCCGCTCCCATTGACCGAAAAACTTTTCCAGTTGCGGTTTGATCTCGGCGAGCGAGGTGTCGCCGACAATGATGAGAGTCGCATTATTCGGACGGAACCAGGCGGAATGGAAGCGCTTCATCTCTTCCGGGGTAAGAGACTCCACTGCTTCTTCCGTTCCGGAGCCGGTGAGGGGCACGCCGTAGGCGTGATTCGGACCGAAGAGCACCGGCGGCAGCGCACGGAGAGCCATTTGCAAAGGGGTGACTTTTTCGTTGGCAATCGCCGACAGCTGCAATTGTTGCTGGCGATCGAAGTCAGCGGCGGGAAAAGTGGGATTCAGGACAATGTCGGAGAAAAGGTCGAGCGCCTCACCGAGGTTGTCTTTCAGCGCCGAAAGAAAGACGGTCGACATATCGAGATTCGAGCCGGTGGTGAGTTGAGCCCCGAGCATCTGAACTTCATCACTGATTTCGAGCGCGGTACGGCGTTCGGTGCCGCCGGTCAGCAGTGACGACATAAGCCTTGCGGTGCCGGGCACCGCGAACTGATCTGCGGCGTAGCCCGCATCTACATCGAGCCAGAAGTTGACGGTTGGTATTTCGTGCCGCTCGGCGAGTACGATTTTGAGGCCGTTTGCCAGCTGATCCTGATAGATCTTGGGGAGCTTTAATTCGTGTGCGGCCCCGATTGCCGGCGGCTCATCCCGTTTCGCTGCACCGTTCGACGCCGCCTTCGATTCGAGGAAAGGGTGTACCTCAAGCGCATAAACGCCAGTCGACAACCACTCAGCGGCTGCCTGACGCACATCAGCCGGATCAGCGTGTTGCAGGCGATCCAGGCGCTGGCGGTAGCCGTCCGGCGAGTCGAGATAGGTCTGGCTGGAAGCAAGAATGTCTGATTTGCCTCCGAAGCCGCCGATGCGCTCGATGCCGCGTACAAATCCGGCATACGACTGTATCTTGATGCGCTCGAGCTCACGCCGGCTCGGGCCGCTTTCAAGAAAACGCGCGATTTCTTCGTTGAGGGCGGCTTCCACTTTACGCGTGTTTTCGCCGGGACGGGCAGTCGCTACGATCGCGAACTGGCTTCCGATTTCCCGCTCATCGAGATAAGCGGAGACTTGCGTCGCGATCTGGTCATCGTAGACCAGGCGCTTGTAGAGTCGCGAGTTCTTTCCATTTGACAGGATGGCGGCCGCCAGGCGCAGGTAATCGGCTTCCGCAGTGCCGTATCCTGGAACATTCCAAACCTTATAGACACGCGCCTGGGGAACACGATCGGACACAGTCTCGCGCTGCTCGCCTGTCATTGGCGAGATCCACGATCGCTGGTGGGCGACGGGCGGCCCGGGAGGGATGTCATTGAAATATCGGCGTGCCTTCTCGTGCGCTTCGGCCGGAGTGACATCACCAGCAAGGACGAGCACGGCGTTCGACGGGGTGTAGTAGGTTTTGAACCAGTCGCGGACGTCTTCGAGCGAAGCGGAATCCAGGTCCTCCATCGAGCCAATCACGGTGTGCGCGTAGGGGTGGCCGACGGGATAGGTTGACCTTACGACCAAATCTTCTACGACCGCGTAAGGCTGATTCTCTCCCTGGCGCTTCTCGTTTTGAACGACACCGCGCTGCAAGTCGAGAATCTCCTGGCTGATCGTGCTCGAGAAGTACCCCATGCGGTCGGATTCGGCAAATAGAGCGTAATCGAGAGCCGAAGTAGGAACATTCTCGAAATAGTTTGTCCGGTCCTCGCTGGTGGTGCCATTCAGATCAGTGGCGCCGATGCGTTCCATGGCTTCTATATAGCTGCCTTGGAGGTGCTCGCTTCCGCCGAACATCAGGTGTTCAAAAAGGTGCGCAAAGCCCGTTTTCCCTGGCTTTTCGTTTTTCGAACCGACGTGGTACCAGATATTGACAGCGACGACAGGAGTCTTGTGGTCTTCGTGGACGACGACGGTGAGACCGTTATCCAAAGTGAACTGCTCGTAGGGGATGACGAGGTTGGAAAATTGCATTCCGGGTTGAAAACGCCACGATAGCAGAAGTTCAACGGGGTGCGGACGCGGGGCGGGATGGGGACGGGCGATGCTGGCGCAGTAAATGGTCGATCGTAGCGAAGAAGGTGGATGGATCCTCCACTTGCATTTCGACCTCCAGCCAAGCTATGTCGAAGCCTTGTAACACAGAATCAGTGTCGAGCGGGAAGTTAGCTGTATCTTTCTCGGTAGTGACCAGGATGTCTGCGCCATTGAGGCGCGCTTGATGTACCACTCGAGCGATGTCCAAAGGGCGATAGCTGTAATGATCGCCGAAGCTCCAGCGGAAGACTACTTCGAGCCCGAGTGACTCGAGTGTGTTGAAGAAATTAGCCGGGTTTCCAAGTCCGCAGAATGCCGCCACTCGCCGTGATGAGAGTTGTTCCAGGCACTTGCCAGTGCGGGCATCGCGCCAGGTTTTTGTGACGAGGCGGGTGCGGAAGATGGGTGCGAAGGAATTGTAGGAGCGAAGACGTTCCGCGATCGTCTCAAACTGCAACGCTGATTCGGCGCGCGATATCAACAAGACGTCCGCCCGAGTTAGCGCCGACAATGGTTCGCGAAGACGCCCGAGAGGAAAAACTCCATACTGCCCGAAGGGATCAAGACCGTCGATGATCACAACGTCGATGTTGCGAGGCAGTTGAGCATGCTGGAATCCGTCATCGAGCACAAGAACGCCGGTCTCCGGTATATGAGCCAGCAGGATGCGCGCAGTCTGATAACGATTGCTGCCGATACCGACAGGGCCGACGTCCGCCCGCAAGAAGATTTGAGCTTCGTCACCAGTGAAGGCCGCGTTGGCTCTGGTTCCCGACGGCAGGACGAGGTTAGCGGATGGGGAGCGCCGGCGATAGCCGCGGGTAAGGATTGCGGGGGCGTACCCCCTGGCTTTCAATTGTGAGGAGAGGTAAACCGTGAAGGGCGTCTTGCCCGAGCCGCCCATCGTGATTGCCCCTATGCTGATAACCGGCACAGCAAGGGGCTCGAAGAGATTGGCTTGCTGCTCAGAACGGCGGCGCTTCGCCTTTCCGCCCTCGCGCCATAAGAAGGCCAGACCTTTGAGGAAGAAATGGACGAAGAAATTGTGAGGCGGCGTATATTGCGAAACGAAGTACAGCGCCGCGAGTTTTTCGGAAATCCTGACTGAAGCTCCGCGCCGAATTTCAACCAGGTTGCGGGCACGAGTTCCAACTGCACGGGCCTCGTTAGCGTCGACGAGAAGGCGGCGAACCGTTGGGGCAAGATCTTCGGCGTTTGCGATCTGGATGATCGCGCCCCTTGCCAGAAAGTCTTGCGCGATGGTCTCGAAGTTTTGCATGTGGGGGCCGACGATCACGGGTAAACCGAGAGCGCCGGGCTCGATGATGTTGTGGCCGCCCCGAGGAGCAAGGGAGCCGCCGACGAACACGACATCGGCGAGCTGGTAAACGCGCGAGAGCTCGCCGATTGTGTCGAGCAAGAGTATGCCGGGGCGCGTGAGTTGTTTTTCGGGAGTGACGTACAATTCGGTCCGGCGTACGAACGCAAGCCCGGAGCTTTTGAGCTTCTCCAGCACTTTCTCAAAACGGGCCGGCTGGCGAGGCGCAAGGATCAGCAGCAGTTTGGGGAAATCGGCCTGAAGTTCGCGAAAGGCTTCGATAACTAAGTCATCTTCGTCGACATCGTGCGACTGCAAGCTCCCCCGCTCGTTCGGGCCAACGGTACTGGCGGCAATCCAGACTTGGGAGGCGCCAAAGTTCCCGAATGGCGGGGAGCCCGAAGCGACGGAAGCGTCGAATTTCAGGTTCCCTTCGATGGAGAGGCGAGATGGTTTGGCGCCAAGTAAACGATAGCGTTCGAAATCGCTCTGGCTTTGGACGAGCAGGAGGTCTACCAGGCAAAGAACAGGGCGAAAGAAGGCACGAAAACGTTTGTAGCGGGGCCAAGTCCGGCTGGAGATCCGGCCATTGACGACGGCGAGGCCGCATCCTGCTCTTTTCGCTTCTACATAGAGGTTTGGCCAAATTTCAGTTTCGAGGATGACGAGCAGCGCAGGTCTAACAGCCGAGATCGATCGGCGAATGCAAGAAACGTAATCCACCGGAGCGTAGAAAATTCCGTTTACGAGTGACGCAAGTTCGCGCACGGCTGCCCTTCGGCCCCCAGTTGTAGATGTGGAAACATAAATGGCTGCGTGTGGTGTTTCGCGGCGCAGAGCCGTGACTAGGGGGATCACGGACAATACTTCTCCAACCGAGACTGCATGCAACCATATAGAACCGGATCCCGTCCGAGAGAACGATTGCGGTAGGAACCCGAGTCGTTCCGCAAAGTGGGGCTGGTACTCGCGCCGCGTGACGAGGCGTGCCAGGAAGTAGAGAATAACGAAGGGGAGTAAGACGAGCTGGACTAAACGATAGAGGAGAACGGTGATCCCAACAACTCGTTTCGTGATTTTGAGTATAGCTTTCGCGGCGTTGGGGTGGAGCGCATCCGGAAGTGATGGTCTTTTCAGGCCCGGTCCGGCAGAAGCGTACGCGCATCAAAGCGCCAATCAGGTGACTGTCGGGGCGAAATCGTATAACACCAAAGACCTTGTGCAGGAGGCTTTTGGGAAGAAATCGAATATGCTCGAACGCGGCGTTCTGCCGGTACTGGTTGTTGTGGAGAACAAGAGCCAGAAGGCGTTGGACCTTCGCGACCTGGAGGTGAGCCTGGTGGCCACGGATGGACGGCATGCGACGGCGGTGAACCCGGAGGACGTGGCATTCGTGGGATCGAAAACCCGGCGGCCGAACAACATACCAACTCCGATTCCGCTTCCAAAGAAGAAGAATTCGCTGGCTTCGCCGGAGATCGTGACCAGGGCGTTCGCGGCGAAGATGCTGCCGCCGGGAGATTCCGCAAGCGGGTTTTTCTATTTCGAAGCGCAGCCCGAAAGGGGCGACAAGCTTTACTTGAACGGCGTGCGCGAGGCACGTACCGGTCAGGAGATGCTGTTTTTCGAGTTTCCGTTGGAGCAGTAGGGGAGCATCAACACGCGACCGAGATAGCTGATGGGAACTGAGCGGGCTGCAGACTGTTTGGCCTTACCGCACGTTACGGAGAAACTTTATAAGCCTGACCCGCTTTGTCGTTAATGCTTTTGCGCTGGTGGCAGCAGTGTTGCCCGCTTTGCCTCAAAATTCGTCGCATGAGATTCCGCAGCACCTCGAGGCTGCTGTTTCCGATGAGAAGTTAGCTCCGTCCGAGACTGTTGAGATCTCTGTTACCAGCCGGCGGCCGGAGAACCCGGATGAACCTCAAGACTTGGTGGATCTCAGGAAACGCGTGCTGAAGGCAATATGGAAGAGCGGCCTCACTGTAGCGCCGGACAAAGCAGGGGCCGAACTTTCGCTAGAACTGATTGTCGAGCGCAACGTCCGTTATGGGATGTTCCATTATCAAAACGCACCGTATGTCTATCTAACGCTACGGAAGAACTCCGATGGACGGCTGGTGTACTGTGCTTACGAGCGGGCCGGGCATTTTAATAGTGCTTCGCAACGACTACTGGTTCGTTTCGAAAAGAACATTCAGACCGTGAGCGCGCGGCCCAGCGGATCTCTACAGGCGTGTGCTGAACAAGCGATGCGGCCTCGGTAGGGAAGAGATCGCTGTTCACGCTTTCCGGTTTTGAGGCCGGCCGCTGATTTCAGTGATGATCGAGATTGCGATACTGGACGGCCTCGGCGGGATGTTTGGCCGAGCCGGTTTGGAGCCGTCCAGATCGGCGAGCTTTATTGCGAACTATTTACAGCGGGAAAAAGGTCACCGCTGAGGCCGGAAGGTTCGCTGGCGATACATCGTGCGCTTGGAACCCTAAGCCGCCACGCGGCGACAAACCAGGATTGATGATCGTACTCATATCGACAACGGCCAGACAACTCGGCACGCCACCCGAATATCCGGCAAACACTGCATACGCATCGCCGTTATTGGGGCTGGTGTACGCGGTGATTGTGTGTGGGTCGAAACCCGCGGAGAAGGCGCCGCCACATGCCGTACTAGCTGGGACTTGGGCGACTGCGTAGTCCGCCAGCGCGGGCGTGCCCGTGCTCGGAACGGCGGGAAGTTTCAGCACGGCAAATGTATTTCCGCCGAATTCGCCCGTCACCACAGCCAGGTGGCCGGAGCCCTGTGCTACTGCGGTTCCTGACAGGCCTGCGGAAAAGCCATACGATGTGACGAGGGTGGCAACCGCATTCGGCGACGTATACGTGGTCGCCCCAAAGGTGATGTTGTTGAGATTTACGAGTTGTACCGAATTGGTAAACTCGCCGGGGGTGATCCCAACGCCCGTTGAGCAATCTTCCGCCGACGAGTCGTTCTCAATACCTGAAAGGAATGTACTGTCGAATTCCTTCAGCGACCCGTCAGATTGTATCTGGAGGATGGAGTAGTTTTCGTTCTCATTTGCCGAAAGGATCAAACTGCGGGTCGGATCGACGGAGATATTCTCCGAAACCACCTGGGTCATCGGGAAAGGCGGGTTAAACGTGTTCGTATTGAGGTTCAGGATTTGAACGCCACTGCCACTCGCCCCGGAAATACCCATGTTGATCACCGCCGTATTGTTTGCAGCATTCAAAGCAACTCCAGCGTTTCTAGGGCTACCGCCGGAGAAGCTGGCCGTTTGGTTACTAGAGCTGTGCAGCATGGTGTTCAGAGTCGTTCCAGTAATTAGATAAACATCTGTATTATTCGCCACGCAGACAGTCTGCCCGGTGGCTGGATTTGAGGAGCACGAATTGGTGACGCTGGGTGTGGCAATCGAACTGGCCGAGCCAACAGTGCCCTCGATGTTCTGGACGAAAACGCCGGTAGTAGTCCCGCCCCACCAACCCTTCGGCACGTAAGCCGTGACGTTGCCAGTGGCGCCGCCGCTCGGCAGCAAAACTCCAATCGAACTGCCCGCCACGCAGGCATTGAGGATGGGAGAAGAACCCGTCACCTGTACCGCCGAGCAACTTCCTGGGTTGGTTATAAATCCTGCGTCCCCCACCGTGCTGTCCGCGATGGTCACGTAATAAGTGCCGGCTGTGATGCCACCCGGAATATTGAAATTGACTCGATTTGTAGATCCGAGGATCTTTATGATGCTTGTCCCTGTCGAAGTAGCCGCAGCGGGGCCATCGCACGTGCTGGAAAAGGTAACGATAATATCGGCCGGAGTAATGATTCCAGACGGGAATCCTGACCCCAACACGCTCACGTTGGTCACGCCCGCCACGCCGCTGCTCGGCACGGTTCCTGTCGACAACATAACTTGGCCGAAGGCGGACTGAGCGGTAATCAGGCACACAACTGAGATTAGACACTTAGCCACAGCTCGACTTCCTACTCCTACTGCCTTTTTCATCTTTCTCGCGGCCAGCCGACGCCGCGAGATCGCCAGGACGGCTAGCCCGGCGATCAGGAGCATCCAGGTGCGCGGTTCCGGCACCGCGGCCGTGCCCCCAAAATCGACCGTCAAGGTAAGGTCGGAAAGATTAACCAGCGTTGTAATCGGAAAATCGGGCGGCAGCGAGTTTGGGCCAGTGAGATTTCCAATGTCAAACTGGCCCGCATTGCCCGGAAAGATGATATCCCACGAAAGAATGCCAACCGGATAAGTGTTTGTTCCGTCTGTAGCGCCAATTATCCCGAAATCTCCGTCCACTAGAGTTGGAGAATCTGAAAACGTGAGAACGAATGTCGGCAGGATGGTGATTGAGCCCGAACCTGTGCTCACGGCCGTAGGAGTGAAGGTGCCAGTCAAAGTCGCGCTGGCCGGCGTCGGGTTCGTTCCACCAATTGGGATCGCCGTGCCGTTATAGGATTCGCCGTCGGGAGCTAGATTGAAGTAGGTTCCGGGCGGATACACCACCGTGGCTGCGGCAGCTATGCCTAAAGACATCGTCACGCTTAACAGAAAGCGAAATGAATATTCTGCAACGCTTTGCATTCGGTTCCCCTTAACGGAAAAGATGCCGGTGCGACTACGCCACGATAATGGCGCAAAATTGAATCACACCGATTGACCGGATACTAAAAGAGATTTACTGGGAATACAAGAGAGAAATCACGTTCGAACCAGGACCGCGTACTAGACCAGAAGTTTGCTAGGTTTTGTGTCACTTTCTGAATTGTTTGCTGTAAGAGTTTCTGCGCTATCTGGCGTGTTCGAGCATTGGGAACTTCGAAGTACCGCAGATTGAAAAAAACATGAGTTAAAGGCCGCTCGTTTGCTTTCTTAAGAAGGCCGAAATTCCACCGCAGGGATCGAAATGAGGTTTTCGCCGGCGCATACGGACGCTAGCACAGCGTTCTGGTCTCGTCGACATGATAGCTAGGATGCCCTCCGCATTTGTTGCGGTTTCTTTTGCACGCCCTCGCGGATCACGCACTAACTGGAAACAATCGGTGGAGTAGCTAGTTCCAGTAATTGCGATCGAGGTTGCGATACTGGACTGCCTCGGCGAGATGTTTGGCGGAGACGGTTTCGGATCCGTCGAGATCGGCGACCGTTCGGGCTACACGAAGCATGCGGTCGTGGGCGCGGGCCGAGAGATTTAACTTTCTGACGGCCATTTCGAGTGTACGTTCGCCTGCGGGGTCAAGGTCGCAGTGAGAGCGGAGCTGGGATGGCGGGATCTGCGAATTGTAGAAGCCGCGTGCACGCTGGACGGCACGAGCGGACTCGACGCGCTCGCGGATTTGTGACGAACTTTCGCCGTCACTCCGGCTGCGTAACTCTTTATAGGGGACGGCAGGCACTTCGATGTGAAGATCGATGCGGTCGAGCAGCGGACCGCTGACCTTTGCCAGATATCGTTGGATGATGCCCGGCGTACAGCGGCACTCGCGCGTGGAGTCGCCGTAAAAGCCGCAGGGACATGGATTCATAGCGGCGACAAGCATCAGACGCGCCGGGAATGTCAGAGTTCCGTTGCTGCGGGCGAGAGTGACTGAGCCTTCTTCGAGCGGCTGACGCAGTTGTTCGAGAACGCCTCGAGGGAACTCGGGCAACTCATCGAGAAACAGCACGCCTTGATGAGCAAGACTTATCTCGCCGGGACGCGCGCTGCCGCTGCCGCCTCCGATCAAACCCGCATCCGAGATCGTATGGTGAGGGGCGCGGAAAGGACGATGTCTGAGAAGGCCGATCCCGGCAGGAAGCGCGCCGGCGACTCCGTGGATCTGCGTGGCTTCCAGAGCTTCGCGAAAGGTGAGCTGCGGAAGTATGCCCGCGAACCGCTTCGCTAGCATCGTTTTGCCGGAACCTGGCGGCCCGATCATCAGGAGATTGTGATTTCCTGCGGCGGCCACTTCAAGCGCACGCTTGGCCATGGTCTGGCCGCGGACTTCGAGGAAGTCAGGCACTTCGGGTTGCGCTGTGCCGGATGATGCAAGTGCGGCAACAGCAGGCGTGAAGGCCGACGGCTCATTGAGAAATTTCACGACTTCGGCGAGATGCCGCAGGCCGAAAACCTGGATGCCTTCTGCGACCGCGGCCTCGGCTGCGTTGTCGAACGGCAATAGGAGGTTCTTAATGCCTCGTCGAGCCGCGCACACCGCGATCGAAAGTGCGCCCCTGACGGGACGAAGGCTGCCATCCAGCGAGAGTTCGCCGACGAGCATGTGGTCATCCGCCTGCCCCACGGTTCCCATGGCGCCGAGGATGGCGAGAGCCATCGGGAGGTCAAAGCCCGCACCCTCTTTCCGCACATTTGCCGGTGCGAGATTGATCGTGACAGATTTGCTCGGATAGCCGAAACCGGAATTCAAGAGCGCGGATTTGATCCGTTCGCGGCTCTCCTTAACGGCAGCATCTGGCATTCCGACCGTAACAAAATCGCGGTTCGTGCCGGAAGGGTACATGTCGACTTCCACATCGACGAGATGCGCCTCAATGCCTTGGATGGCCGCACTACGAGTTCGGAACAACGCCACACGATGCTAGTGGCCGGGCAGGATATCAAATCTCAGCGGTTTCCTCGTCTCCTGAGCGTGCCGCCGCCAAGCAACCCGAGGTCGAGCACTACGGCGATAAAGAGGAACACAAGCTGCTGAACTCCGAGCGTTCCGTGAGATGTGCGCTGCAGGTAGGTGTAAACGATGAGCGTGAGAGGAAGAAAGAGAAATCCCAGGACCGGTATAAGTATGCCCCGGTAAACACCAGAGAAGAAGTTAGAAAACAGCCAAAGAAGAACTATTGCGATGCGTGGAAAGGCAACAGCCAATAAGGCAAATAAGCAGGGCATAGTGAATGGCTCTGACTGTTGACTGTAACATTGGGCGCTCGCTTGTCGTAGCGGCGGCGTACGGGCTATTGCCAGTACTGCCACTGCCCGGTAGCAATAACGAATCCGCTCAGCACACCGTTGGTAACCGCGTGCATGAGTATACAATCGGCGACCGAACGCGTTCGCACCATCCAGAAGTTGTAGATTACTCCGGTTAACAGACCAACGTCCCAATAGGAACCGTGCTCGGACGCAAACAGAAGGGCGGTGAGCCAGAAGGCCAAGGGGGCATAGGCTCCTAAGGGGACGCGGCGGAAATCACTGTTAATCAGCCAGCGCATGAGCCAAGCGCGCCAAAAGAGCTCTTCCACAATCGGAACAATGAGCACTGCGCGAGCCGTTCGCCAACCGAGTACCCACGGGCTCTGTAATTCGGCACCACTCATTGAGGAGTGCAGGTGGCCTATGATCCCGTTTGAGAACAGCAGAGTTTGCCGATACCCGGGAATGAAAACGTCGGGAGCAATCCAGAGCAGAAAGACGGCGACTCCCACTCCGATACTTGCCATCCAGTGAACGGGCCGTGCGGAAATCTCCGCAGGCCAGCAAAGAAAGCAGACGACTGCGAGAACAACAACCCAGAGCGGAACGGACCAGTACGCGTTCGCATGAAATTGCGAAGAAAGCGACAGGAAAACGAGAAAGAGTACAAAAGGGGCGACATACTGTGCCGCCGGATATTTGTCGCGCCAGGACAAAGAGACCGGATAACTGGACACCGGAATTAGCCGATCTGACTCACAAACGAGCGTATTTTGTTCTGGTCGTCAGGACGCGATGCACTCCGCATAGCCTTCTCCGCCTCGTCGCGGGCGCCCTGCTTATCACCCTGCTTCAGCAGCGCCATTGCCAAGTGAAGCCGGAAAGTCGGGTTCTTTGGGCTGCCTTCTACAACTTGACGGAAGATTCGCAGGGCCTCAGCGTTGAGATTCTTCTGATAGTAGACAAACCCGAGCGTATCGGAAATGTCGGGGCTGTTGGGAGCTCTTTTCTTGGCACGTTCCGCAAAGGTCATCGCCTGGTCGAGATTTGTTCCGCTATCTGCGTTAATGAATGCCAGATTATTAAGGGCCGCCGGGTTCTCAGGATCGATTCCGAGCACTCTGTTGTAAGCATCCACGGCTTCTTTCTTCCGGTTCAAAGCTTCGAGCATAATAGCTTCGTTCAAGGCAGCGCTGGTGTTATGAGGATCGGCTTTCGATGCCTGTTCGAACGAAGCGAGCGCAGCATCATTTTGGCCCACCTGCCGCTGCAGCAATCCGAGGTGCAGCCATGTATCGGCCGAATTCGGCGCAGCTTTTGCAACTTCTTTGTAGTCCTCTATTGATTGCTCGAAGTACTGCTTCGAGCGGGCCGGGTCAGACTGCATCAGGCGTATGCCCGCAGTGGCCTCGAACGCAGCCAATTGGGAACGATAGGCAGGCGCAGCCGGATTTTTCGCCGCCAGGTCCCTCACAGTCCGGATTGCGTCGTCATCTTTACCCTGAGCTAGTTTCAGCGACTGCATCGCCATCAGGCCGCGATTGTCGGCAGGGTTTGCCTTCGAAACGAGATCGAATTGCGCAGCGGCCTTGTCAAGCTGCTTCTGAGACATGTAAATATTCCCGAGAAGCAGATGAGCATCTCCGAACTGCGGCTTCTCTTGCACGAGAGCTTCGAGGTCAGGCTGCGCGCGATCCACCTGTTGCATGCCGACCAGAGCGCGATCCCGAGTAAACCGCGCGTCCACATTCTTTGGATCAGAAGCAAGGATGGTCTCGGCCTGCTCGAGAGCTTTGGCATGATCACCCTTGTCTTCATAGATCTGACCAGCGATAACTCTCGCCGACAACAGAAGTGGAACGCGGGGCGGCTTCGATTTATTTTCGTCGTTGATCGCCTCAAGCGCCTCACTTAGAGACTTGTCCGGCTGCCTCAACCCCAGGTAAACGCGAGCAAGATCAAGATGGAGAACGCCGTCATCAGGATTGTTCTGAACGAGCGATTTCAATTCCTCCAGAATTTTGTTCAAGTCCGACTTAGCCCCATTCTGCAGCAAAAGCGACGCATACATATCTGTGGCAACACGATCTTTGGGGTTCTTACCGACCATGGACTTCGCCAGATCAGTGGCTTCTTTCTGACGGCCCGTATTTTCGTAAACTGTTACGATTCGCTGCTGATACCCAAGCGTGTTTTTGGAATCTTCGTTAAGTCCGGCCTGATACTGCTGAAGGGCCTGATCGAACTTTTTCTGACGGAGATAAAAATCTCCCACCATCTGATGGCCGCCGGGAAAATCCTTCTTGTTATCGAGCACGCGTTTTACGATCGATTCAGCCTCAGCTGAGCGGCCCGTCGCTACCAAAAAGCCACCGAGTGACAGGATGGCTGCAGCATTCTTCGGGTCGTTGGCTACATGCTCGCGGAGCACGCTTTCGGCTTTGGCCCTGTCATTCTGGCGCAGGTACATCTGGAACAGGAAGTCGTAGCCGGGGCTCCAAGTTTTATCTGAGGCGATGGTTTCGCGAACGAGTTGTTCGGCTTGCTGCGTTTGTCCTGCTGAGACAAGCGCCTGGGCGTACCAGCCAACCAGCAGCCTTGAATTCGGCTTAATCCGATTCGCTTTCTCGAAACTCTGCAGTGCCTTGTCCCGATCGTTATTCGCGAGATAAAGAAGACCCTGAATCCGGAGGCCATCGAATGAATTGGGGTCGCGCTGCAGGATCTTGTTGTCGAGTTCCTGAACTTCAGGCAGCAGATTCTTCAGCTTTTTGCTGTTACTCGCGTAAGCTCCGAGGTAAATCTCCGATAGCTTGACCGCTGCGTCCGTGTTATCCGGTTTCAGGTCGACGGCACGACGCAGGTATTTAGATGCCTCGACAAAATCGCCTTCGCGCAGGAGGTTGAGGCCTTCCCGATAGTAGGCTTCCGCATTGGTCTTGTCCTTTAGAATCGCCTTCTGATAAAGGATGGAAGCTTCCTTATATTGCTTCTTGTCGTAATAGCGATTTCCGGCCGCGATGAGCTTCTGAGGGCTCTGCGTGCAACCAGTCGTTAACAAAAGGGCGCAGATGGGCGCTACTGCAAGGACATACTTCATGGTTTTGGAGTGCTTATTTGGATTGTAGGGGATATTCAAGGTGGTTACAATTGGCAGTTCAGCCGCTTTTCGAACGTTGGGCACCGGTTCCAATCCTTCTTTGTGCGTTATCGGCGCAACAGGTTCCAAACTTGAGGTCTGCTCAGTACCGAGAGTTTCTCAGTCGCAAGTGCCTTTATAATCAGCGATAAGTGAGACCAAATCTTTTCGCTGGCTTTCTCCTATGCTTGTGCGCTGGTTCTTTGTTGTTAGCCGGCGGCCAAGCTTCCAAGTCGCAGAGCAGGCCGGTGAGGCGGGCCGCCGCTCCGGCTCAGCCTGCGTTGCCACCCGTTCCCTTGCCGGAGGATCCGGGGCTGTATGCGGTGATCTACACGTCTATGGGCAACATCGTCTGCAAATTGTTTGATAAAGAGGCACCGAGGACGGTTGCCAATTTCCGCGGACTGGCTACCGGGACGAAGGCTTGGACAGATCCTATAACGGGCAAGCTCAAACATATACCGCTGTATGCAGGCACTACGTTTCATAGGATTATTCCGGATTTCATGATCCAGGCCGGGGATCCGGCGGGAGATGGGACGGGAAATCCCGGATATAAGGTCGATGACGAAATCGATCCGAATCGTAAATTCGATCACCCCGGTGTTTTGGCCATGGCCAACTCCGGTCCAAATACGAACGGGAGTCAGTTTTTCATTACCGTCGCGCCTGCCGAACATCTGGACGGACACTATTCGATTTTTGGCGAGGTTGTCTCGGGTCAGGACGTGGCGGACGCGATTTCGAAGGTTCCGAGGGACGCCAACGACAAACCAAATGATCCGGTAAAGATCAAGGCGATTGCGATCCGGACTGTCGCCGCTCCGGCAAGTGCCGCAGGCCGGTGACAAAGAGCGAAAAAAAACTATCTCTCGGTGGCTCAACGCGGTGGGCTGGCAAGAGCCGGCATGAGAGCCTTGCGCAAGCTAACCCTTAATCAGGCCAGCTGATTTGCCGGCCGGATGAGGAGCTTGAATGAGAAGGTTAGTTTTGGGCGCTGGTCTACTGGCGTTCGTGGCGGGGTTTGGGCACGCGCAGGGGACATTCCAGGTAACGGGAACACCCATGCCGGCTGATTTGGTGCAGCAGAACTACGGCGCAGTTTCGAAAAACATTTCCGCTTTTGACCTCAGCATCTGCAATATAACGGCGGTGAAGCAGTCGATTGTGAGCAGCCGTATTTACCAGGCGCTTTCGGAGTCCAATACACCACTCCAACCTATTGGAAAGCAGATCATGCTGGCGGCAATTCTGCGAAACCAGAGTCACAGCAAATCGGTGGTTGTGAATGTTGCGTTGAACTCACTAAATGGCGTGTTCTCGATTTTGGGCGCGTCCAAATACAAGATCCCGAGCGGGTTACTGACCGCGGCGACTCTCGTTTCCCTTTCGGGCCAGGAGATTCTGAGTGGTCTCAAGCCTGTACTTGTCACGGACCAACTGGAGAAGTATGAGGCCCAGGTTCTGGAACCGGCTCTGGTGCTCGACGGCGGTTCCTGCGTGGAACGTACCGTGTTTGCCATCGTGGGTGGAAGTGCAAAAGCCAGAATCAAGTCAGAGCCGTTGAATTTACACATCCAGTAAGCCGGCTGTTGAGATTCGCAAGGGCATGCAGCCGGATCAATGCAGGGTCAGGAGCTCGGGCACGCTGAATATGTGAGCGACTGCCTGCCGCATCTCTGCTGCTGCCGCGTTGTAGGGTTCGAGAAGCGGCTGCAGAGCGGCGGTCGGAACGGTTCGGAACGGGCGGCTGCCGGCAGGCGTCTCGATCAGGGCAACGAACGCATCCACCACTTCGTCGCAGCCGGGGGTTTCAGGAGCGCCGTTAGCCCTATCGAACACGTCCTTGACTCGAGTAGCGTATTCCGTCGCGGCGCCGTACTCGGCCAGACGGGCCTGGTCGGCCGGGCCCTGAAACTTCTCCAGAATGGGCGTTCGGTGAATTCCCGGTTCCACCAGGACCGAGTCGATGCCGAATGGAGTGAGTTCGAAGCGGTACGCATCGGCAAGGGCCTCGAGCGCGAACTTGCTCGCACAGTAGACAGCCATGCAGGGTGGAACCACGCGCCCGGCTGCGGAGCTTACGTGAATCAGCAGTCCGCTGCGCTGACGACGCATCGCGGGCAGAACCGCGCGATTGACCCGAACCGCACCAAATAGATTGACGTCGAAGACTTGCTGGAATTGCTCGATTGTGTACGCTTCCGTTAGACCTAGCGCCCCCACTCCGGCGTTGTTGATTACCACGTCGATGCGCCCGGCGTGGCCGAGGGCCTGCTGGACGGCTTGCTCTACCGAATCGTCGAGAGTGACGTCCAGATCTAATGTGTGAAGCGTCAGCTGTTCGCGGCTGGCCAGAGATTGCAATGCTGCGCAGTGGGAACTGTTGGTGCCAGAACAGTTGCGCATTGCGGCGAAAACGGTATAGCCGCGGCGAGCCAAAGTTTCAGCGGCAGCTCGTCCAAAACCGGTGCTCGCCCCGGTGATCAGAACAACGGTGCTCATCAGTTTCTCCTATTCGCCATAGAATAACCGAACGGCGCACGCCGGAGCCGAAAAAGTGCCAGCGTAACGCGATTGCGGCGGGACGGGTCTCCAAGAACGGAGACAGTTGGCATGAAAACGAATACCCCGCATCTTCCCAAAACAAACCAGCCCGGATCCGACGAGACCGCCCGCGGCAAGCACGCACATGCGGGTGAAGAAGAGATGCCGGACGCCAGTCCGGACATTGAGGGACTGCAGACGTCGAACAAAACCGGCAAGCACTCTTCAGTCGAGAAGTTGGCGGCCTCGCGTCCGGAGTTCGGCTCGAGTGCAGGAGCAAATCCGGTGGACGGTGCGTTCGGCGAGGACCCGAACCATGCCATCACGGGCCGTGAAGCGGGGCCGGGCACGAACGAGTTTCGCTGCAACGCTTGTGGCCGATATTTCAATAGCTCCGAGGAGCTGTCCCAACACGAGCCGGAATGCCGCCTTGCGAAGGAGGCAACGCCGGCCGGACGCGAAAGTTTGCGGCACGAAGACGGCAGCATCCACGAGCCGAACGACGCCGAGTCGAAGGAAAAGCGATTCGAGCACGGCACGAAGAGGAGTTAGTGCCAGAGTAGAGGCTTGTACCGCTATTCTCGACGCCTCGCGTGGGATGGCCAGCTTAACTCGATTACCCGGCTGGTGACGGAGAAGCGGGCGAACGGCGAGCGCCTGATCGATCTTACGGTTTCAAATCCTACGCAGGTCGTGCCGGCCTATCCGCACGAGGCAATCCGAAGGGCTTACGGCGAATTGCCGGACTTCCTGTACGAACCCGATCCGCTCGGGTATCCTGCAGCACGTGATGCCATCGCCGGCTATTACCGCAAACGCCACATCGAGGTTTGTGCCGACAGACTGCTGGTGACTGCGAGCACGAGCGAAGCATATAGTCTGCTGTTCAAGTTATTCTGTGACCCGGACGACGAGGTGCTCGTTCCGGTTCCGTCCTATCCGCTGTTCGAATATCTGGCTGGCGCGGAATGCGTTCACACGATTCCCTACCGGTTGGCTTACGACGGAGACTGGTATATCGATTTCGATGATCTCGAGTCCCGCATTTCGCCGCGTACTCGGGCGATCGTTGTTGTCAATCCGAACAATCCCACCGGCTCATACCTGAAGCGGCCTGAGAGTGTCCGCCTTTTGGAAACTGCGGCTGAACGGAAGCTAGTGTGTATCTCGGACGAAGTTTTCTGTGATTATCCGCTGGATCGAACGGAAGACAGCGTTGACAGTCTGATTGGCTCCGACATAGCTTTGAGTTTCTCGATGAGCGGGTTGTCGAAGGCGGCCGGCATGCCGCAAATGAAGCTCGGATGGATTGCGATCAACGGTCCCGAAGGGGATTGGACACGGGCTCGGTCGCGTTTGGAATTGCTTTCTGACAGTTTCTTGTCTGTCGGAACCCCGGTACAACGAGCGTTGCCCGCATTGTTGGAGATCGGCACGGGAATTCGGCAGGCGTTGCAAGCGCGCATTCGAACGAATCTGGATTGGATCGTGAGCGCCCTGGCCGATACCGCGGGCAGTGTTCTGCCGGTTGGGGGTGGCTGGTCGGCGATTATCCAGCTACCCCAAATCCAATCTGAGGAGTCTTGGGTGATCAGCCTGTTGGATGAGGAGAACGTTTTGGTACAGCCAGGCTACTTTTTCGATATGGCTTCTGAAGCCTATGTGGTGATAAGCCTGATCACCACGCCCGAACTCTTTCAGGAAGGGGTGGAAGGGCTGAAAATCCTGCTTACTCGATGCTGAACGACTGCTTAATTGCGGAAGTTTGATTACCGATCAAGTCGTGCAAAGTAAGCGTGAGCACGTAGAGGCCTCGCGAGGCGTTTGGCGGGACGGTGACGGCTATCGAACCGGGAAGATACTTAGCGGGATAAAAGCTTTCGCCTTTCAGCTCGGCCGCATGCGGGTCGTTGAGGAACGGCTTCCCATCCGGCCGGAAAACGGAAATTCCATAGGAGAGATCGTATTCATGATTTTTTCCGGTTTTGAACGCTACCATGTCGAACCGTGCGAAAACAGTGTCTCCCGGAGCATAGGCCGGAACTTCCAGCGGATCCCGGTCACTCTCTTTACGAAGAAACGCAAATTTCTCTGCGCTGAAGGCATCGGAGTGCGGGATTTCGATGCCGCCTATCAGAAACGGCACGTCAGTAGCGACTTGGGTTTTGGCGATCAGGTCGTGCACTGCAACGTGCACTTGATACCGCCCGGCTGCGACAAAAGAAGGAAGTACGAAAGACGCTCGGCGCTTGGGAGTCCAGCTCTTGTCCTCCGGGTTCAGGTCGGCGTCGATTGCGCCCGTAAGCGGCGCGACCAACGGCACCCTGCCGGAGTCCTCCGGAGTGATCTCATATCTGAGTGACAGGTGACGAGTGCCCGCATCTTTGTCGGTCCTTACGCCGAAACCCGCCACGTCGAAAGTGAGATAGACGAAGTCTCCGGGCAAGAACCGGAAATCTCCCGGCGCAAAGGGTGCGTCTTCGGACTGTTGAATGCCGGCTCGCAGAACGGCGAGTGACGGCTCGGGGCAAATGGAGCTAGCTGTTAACAAGTGAAGTAGCAGACAAAGCGTCGTGACAGAAACTGAGAAGAAGCGACGGTCGTCGAATCGACATGCCTTTGCGCCTCGCCGAGAACAATCGGCATCGAAGGGCTGAACGACTTGTCTTGACATATGAACCGCAGACTATCTTTAGCTGGACCGGGACTCCTGATCGCAAGCCTGATATGGCTTGCAGGTCATGCGCCGACTCTGGTGGCGCAGAACACACACCCGGTGACCGGACGCCGCATAGCGCCTGTAATGGGCCTGAGCGGCGCCGATTGGCTGGATCGCGAGGAGCGGGAAAAGGAAGAGCAGCCGGACAAAGCAATCGGAGCTTTGGATTTGCGGCCCGGCATGTTTGTCGGTGATGTTGGCGCCGGAACCGGGTTCTACAGTATCCGTATGGCGCGGGCCGTTGCCCCCGGCGGAGTGGTCTACGCAAATGACATTCAGGCGGGAATGCTCGACCGGCTGAAAGTGAACGCCGCAGCGCAAAAGGTGACGAACATCGAAACTGTGCTGGGCACTGAATCCGACCCGCGGCTGCCGCCGGGCAAGCTGGACTTGGTGGTGATGGTGGACGTTTATCACGAGATGTCGCGGCCCCAGCGGATGCTCGACAGAGTGAGAGAGGCTCTAAAGCCGAATGGCCGGCTGGTGCTGCTCGAGTTTCGCAAAGAAGATCCCACGGTGCCGATTCGTCCCGAGCATAAGATGACGGTAGACGAAGTGAAGGCAGAGGTTACTCCTGAAGGTTATCAATTCGAAAAAGTGGTCGATACTCTCCCGTGGCAGCACATCATCTTCTTTCGAAGGACGGGATGAGTGAAGGCGATTGTTCGCGAGGATGAGCCGCATTTGGACCTGAACAGCAGCGTCAGTTCTTCTTCGATCAGCCGATATGACAGCTTCACCCGGGAGCAATGGAGCTCTCTTCGGGCCAGTACTCCGCTTCTGGTGAATGAAGAGGAGTTGAGCGCTCTGCGCGGGATTAACGAGACGGTCTCGCTTGGGGAAGTGGCGGATATCTACGTTCCGCTCTCCCGATTGCTAAACCTGCATGTTGCCGCGGTGCAGCACCTGCTCAAAGCGCGGCAGCAATTTCTCGGTTCGTCAGCATCCCAGAAGCTTCCCTACGTGATCGGTATCGCAGGCAGTGTAGCGGTCGGCAAGAGCACGTTTTCGCGGGTGCTGCGAGCATCTTTAGCGAGCTGGCGGGATCATGCCAGTGTCGACCTTGTGACTACGGACGGTTTCCTTTACCCGAACGAAGTGCTTACTGAGCGCGGGCTGATGAAACGCAAAGGCTTCCCGGAGAGCTACGACCAGCGGCGGCTTTTGAAATTCCTGGCCGAGGTGAAGGCCGGATTGCCGATAGTATCGGCGCCGGTTTACTCGCATCTTCACTACGACATCATTCCCGGTGAATGGCAGCACGTGCGGCAGCCGGACATCCTGATATTGGAAGGCCTGAACGTTCTGCAATCACCCGATGGAAGGCGGGGAGCTTCCCGGGTGTTCGTCTCCGATTTCTTCGATTTTTCGATTTATCTTCACTCGGATCCAACTACGATCGAGCACTGGTACGTACAGCGCTTTCTGCGGCTGCGCGAGACGGTATTCCAGGACCCGTCGTCCTATTTTCACCGCTATGCAAGACTCACTGAACAAGAAGCAATCGAAGTGGCCCGAGACATCTGGCGCGAGATCAACTTGGTGAATCTCGTCGAGAATATTGCACCGACACGAGAGCGGGCGCACTTGATTCTGGATAAGGCAGAGAGTCACCTGGTGCAGACGGTTCGATTGCGCCGCGCTTGAGCGCATCTAAGGCAAGTGCGACGGAATCGACGGTGATGGCGCGCTGATGCGATTAACCGGATGGTAGACGGTGGCATCAACGAAGGCATTAAACTGCACGATGGCGAGTGAGGCGCAGGAATCTCGCCGTACTTCGCAATTCTCAGCTCCGCGATTGGCGGTCGAGGGACCGGACTTGCCACGCACAGCGCTAAGACTGGCACCGCAACCGCTCTGATGATCCTCGGCAGTCATTTCCTACGGGCAGCAGCGGAAGATCCAGGTGTAAAATCTTCCCTGGCAATTACTCTGCGGCGGGCGGGCAACACCACTCTTGGCAACATCGCTAAGAGATCAGCCCAACATGCTATCCCGACCACCATTAAGATCGGAGCCCCGGCTGCTGGTTTGACCGGCAGGTCAACGAACTCCACAAACGGCGATCAGGATCAGGATTAAGTAATAACCTTTTTACTTCCGATAGGCGTTGTCGTCGTACCAGTTTGAGATCGGCAGAACGATAAAGACGTAGATTACAAGCCCTGCGATAAACCCGAACAACATACCCATTCGTCATACGCCCAGAACGATAAAGCGGGAACTACTAAGCGTCGGGCTTATGCCCCGTTTGGTCGATCTAAGCCCTTGATGATGATGTCGTGGAGAGCATTGATCTGCTTGGAGTGCTCTTTTGTGATTTGCTCCAGGTGTATAAACCTCTGTTCCGATAGCCGGGCATGATCCAGGAGGTCCTTGATGTCAACCCCGAGGGCCTGAATCATTCTCCCTAAAGCATCCTGGTCCATCGCTGCGATTCTATACGACTCGTGGTAAATGATTCCATCCCTGGTGTCCCAGCAGTCACGCCTGATGCCCGTTTGGTCGATCCAACCCTTTCACGATGATGTCATAGAGAGCCATGATTTGTTTTCCTTGACTCTCCACAAGAGTGGCAATCCTGGAGAGCGAGAAGTGGCCAGAGGTTTGGCCGGCAAGACTTACCGCGCCGCCGAAGCGTCGCCCAAACCTGGCAGGACGTGCCGCAGCTCTTGCGAGGGTACGGAGAGGACGACAGCATCGCCTACGGATTGAACAATGCGGACAGGCACCTCAAGCGTTGCACCATGAAATATGCTGCGGGCTGCGCCGAGTTGGTCAGCAATTTCGTTTCGAAGCTTTACTTGCAGCGATTCTACTCTCCAGCCATCACTGTCAAGGAATAGAGCAGAAATCTCACCGACCGCCTGTCCATCCGCTGCGATCACGGTTCGCCCGCGAAGATTATCGTCAGAAAGCCGCATCGCTCAAATCGCCTCTTTCTAAATGCCCATTATAGGCCCTGAAACAATGTCCTTCATCTGCACAGGAGTGATGGTGGATCCGAGATTGATAAGCTCATGGATCGCATGAACAAGAGAACCTTTCTCAAGTTTCTTTCCGGCGCGGCGACGTGTTCCCTGGGAAATAACCGGATCGCCTGGCCTGCAGAGCCGGCATTTACAAATTGGGCCGGCAATATCGAATACAGCACGGATAAGCTCTATCAGCCGAACAGCATGGACCAGCTTCGCGCAGTTATCAGAGCGCACCCTAAGCTGAAAGCCCTCGGCACTCGCCACTGTTTCAACAGAATTGCGGATAGCCGATACGGATTCGTTGCACTGAAGTCGATGGATGATGCCATTTCTCTCGATGCGGTGTCACGTACGGTGACCATGAATCCTGCGATTACATATGGCCGCTTGGCTCCGTATCTGAATGAGCGCGGGTTCGCCCTTCACAATCTGGCGTCGCTGCCGCATATCTCGGTCGCGGGCGCATGCAGTACGGGCACACATGGATCTGGCGAAAAGAACGGCAATCTCTCGACCGCGGTTGCCGCGATGGAGATAATCAACGCGGCTGGAGACATCGTGCACCTGTCGCGCGATAAAGACGGCGAAGTTTTTCGGGGAGCGGTGGTGGGTTTGGGCGCGCTCGGAATAATCACCAGAATCACTCTGAATCTGCAGCCAACTTTTGTGATGCGTCAATACGTGTATCAAGATATGCCAGTGGAGCAGGTGAAAGAGCATTTTGACGACATAGAAGCAAGCGGGTACAGCGTAAGTCTGTTTACCGATTGGCAGAAGCACCGGGTAAGTGAGGTGTGGGTCAAGTGCCGCGCCGAAAATGGGCGCATGTACGACGGTCCAGCAGAGTTCTTCGGGGCAAAGCGGGCCACCGTTAACATGCATCCGATTGCAGAGTTGCCAGCCGAGAATTGTACCGAGCAACTGGGCGTGCCCGGCCCCTGGTATGAGCGTTTGCCGCATTTCCGAATGGGATTTACGCCCAGTGCAGGGAAAGAGCTACAGACCGAATATTTGTTGCCTCGACGACATGCAGTGGAAGCCTATCTGGCGGTGGAACGCTTACGGGATCAGGTGAGTCCCCATTTGCTGATTTCGGAAATTCGCACCATTGCGGCGGACGACTTATGGCTGAGTCCCGCTTACCGGCAGCCAAGCGTCGCGATTCACTTTACTTGGAAGCAAGACTGGCCCGCAGTGCGCAAAGTTCTACCTGTCATCGAAAGGGAGCTGGGTCCGTTTAGCCCACGTCCACACTGGGCGAAGCTGTTTACGATTCCGCATGCTGAACTGGCGCGCAGGTATGAGCGGCTACCCGAGTTTGTTGAGCTCTGTAAGAAGTATGATCCGCAAGGGAAGTTTAGAAACGAGTTTTTGGACACGACGGTGTTTGGCGTCTGATGCGCGCGCGCGAGTTCTAGCGCTGACTCGCTTCGCTTCCCAGGACACGCCGGTTGAACTCAGCCGACTGCCCGACCGGGACGGTGAGCGATTGCCACTTGCCGTGGCTGAAATGTTTGGCAATAAAGACGATTTGTCCGCAATGATAGCTGTAGTGAGCGAGTTGGCGATTGATGGCTTGCATGACTGAATGAGCTTGGCCGCGAATTGTAACTGTTCGTTCGAGATCCTCGGCCGATAGCGGCTCTAAGGCTGCGAATATGCACTGCCAGCCTTCTTCCCAAAGGGCGAGCAACTTTTCGCGGGTTTCGGGAGGCTGGGTGAACTCAGAATCCCGATTGCGGCCGGGCTTCTCGCCGTCGCTTGTCAGAAAATCTGTCCAGCGCGAACGCATATTGCCGGCCATATGCTTGACTATTAGCGCAATTGAGTTCATCTCGTCGTCGAGGGTTGCAAGAAGTTGCTGATCTGTGACCTGCGCCATGGCGCGTTCGGCCAACTTCTTGTAATAGCGGAAGACTGAGAGTGAATCCTCCAGATAGGAGGTTGTGAATTGCAGTGGCATGGCGCAGGAGGAAAGCCCGCATGGACTGTTCCTCCTTATTGTGGCCGAAGTTACTGCTTCTTGTCTCCTGTTACGGCGGAGGTGACACCTTTGGCGGCGGCTTTGGCTGCGTGGCCAGTGCCTGCTCCCATCTTTGCTGCCCCGTGCCCGACGCCCTTGCCGAAGTCCTTAGCCGCTTCTACCGGATGGCCGTCTTTGACATCAGTGCCGAGTTCCTTGCCGCCACGGCCGACATCTTTTCCACCCGTACCGTAGCTGTTTTTCACCTGCTCACCCGAGGCTTTGAACTCAGTGCCGGCGCCTGACCGCTTGACTCCTAACGTATCGAGAGTTTTGGGGCCGAGTCTGCCATCGGCATTCAGGTTCTCTTTCTTCTGGAAGGCCCGAACTGCCGAGCGCGTCTTAGGGCCGTTCACCCCATCCACGGGACCGGGATCGTAGCCTTTATCTTTCAGTGTCTGCTGAGCGTCCCGGGTCGCTTGGGAACCTTGCGCCATCGCCGGTATGGCGGAAATTGAGAGAGCAAGAACCGAAGTAACGAAGAGCTTTCGCATGATAAGTTTTTTCTCCTGCATTTTGTAAGACAGACTGAGGCCTGTGAAGGTAACGAGGGAAATGATGAATGAGATTTCACGAAAGTTCAACGGATTTGCGGTGTTTTGAGCACCTGCAGAAGATTGTTGTAATTATCGGTCCAAGGTCGCAGCCCATTTCGAGATCCGATCGGGATAGAGTGACGGCGGATGGCTTCGTTTGCAAGAACCTGTCGATTCTTTGTAACGAGAACCCAATCGGCGGCAAGGACCGAATCTTCGGAGTGCTCGTGATTGCGGACGAGGACTGCGCTAAGGTTTCGCTCGTGTGCTAATTGATCGATTACGGGCGAGAGATCGAGAAAATCGTTCGAGACGTGGAATGCAAGAGCGCCGCCTGAATTCAGGTGGGAGAGATAGAGCGCGAATGCTTCTCGCGTGAGGAGATGAACCGGAATAGCATCGCCCGAAAAAGCATCGAGTGCGAGAACGTCAAACGCAGAACGGTCCGAGACGAGGGTGAGCCGGGCGTCTCCCAACAAGACAGTGGGTTTGCAGGAGCTTTCGCGGAGGTAAAAGAACAGCGAACGGGCCAGATCGATCACCTGAGGATTGATTTCGTAAAAGCGGAAAGTGTCGTTGGGCTGGGCGTAAGCAGCAACGGTGCCGGCGCCGAGTCCGACGATACCGACGCGCTTCGGAGCGCCGTAGCAGTCCCGCAGGAGAATGCCGATTCCCGAATCAGGGCCGTAGTAAGTAGTGGGGCGCATGCGCCGGTCCGGCCAGACATACTGAGCGCCATGTTCGATTGTGCCGTGAAACAGAACCCGGATCTGTTCAGGTCCCGCATGCGGAGATTGGGTAACACGAAGTGAGCCGTAAAAGCTGCGACGCAGAGAGAGTGCGTCCTGGCGATAAGTGTGCACGTTCGCGTTGAGGACAATCAGCATGGAACCCGTTACAGCCACCCAGAGCAGGCGGGTGCTCCAGCGGCCCTCCTGCCAGAAGAGAACGGTGGCGAGAGCAGCCGCAAATACAAGCGTGAGCGGCAATTCATAAATGCCCGCGAAGAGAACTGGTGAGAGGAGGCCAACGAAGATAGCGCCCGCTGCCCCGCCTGCCGCGATCGCCAGATAGAACCCGGTGCTTTCCGAAGCGGCAGGCCGTAGACGGTAGAGTTCGCCATGGCAGAACATGCAGCAGATAAACAGGCCCGTCAGAAACACTGGAAGGCTGATCTGGACTGCTTCAATGGCGTTGACATTGTAAATGGCATAGCCGAGGATGCCGAGAGCAAACGCCAGGAGGCGGAGAAATAGAGCGCGCTTGTACCAGTGCGAACTGCTGAAAGCAAGGATGAACGTCAGGAGATAAATCGCGAGAGGCGCGATCCAAAGCAGCGGGACGGCAGCGACGTTTTCATCAATATGGTTCGTGACTGCCAGAAGGAGAGTGGAACTGCAAGCCGCGAGAGCGAACCAGGTGGCTCTGCGGGTGGGGAGAATCCACTCGCGGTCTGGCCCGGATTTTGGCGCGTATAAAAGGGCTGGCCGGAATCGCCAAGCCAAAATCGCACATACGGCAATGAAACAGCAGTACAGGATGGACCAGATGAAGCGCTGGGATTGGAGATCAAGAAGCGGTTCGGCGAGAACAGGATAGGCGAGAAGAGCAGTTAGCGAAGCGAAGTTAGAGAACGCGAAAAGCCGGAACGGAGCCGGGTGTCCCTCTTGAGCCAGCCATTGCTGGAGCAGCGGACTGGTGGAGGAAAGCAGAGTGAATGGCAGCCCGATGGAGGCGGCGAGCATAAGAAAGATCAAAGCAGCGGGATGACTTGGGCTGGCGGCGATCCAGCGCTGAGACGGCCCGATAGGAAGCAAACTTAGACTCGCCAGGAAGAGGAGCGTGTGAATGACGGCCTGGGTGCGGCGCGCTAGGCCGGTAAGCAACCGGGCGTAGAGATAACCCACCAGGAGCGCCAGCTGATAAAAGACCAGGCACGTGGACCAGACAGCAGCAGAACCGCCGAACCAGGGGAGAATGCTTTTGGCGACAAGCGGTTCGAGTGAAAACAGCAGGAATGCCGAGAGCGAACAAGAGGCGGCGAAAAGAGAAAATGCCGGGCTGCGAAGCTTCTGTTCAGCGATGGACAAATCTCAGGGTAGCGGCAAGCACCGATTGTTATACTTGCGCACGTTTGGAGGCTTTAGGATCCGGCCTGCGAAGGCGCCGCCGGACTCGGGAGGCAGCTAGTGATTATCACAGCTCAGCAACACATCGTAGAGCAGCAGCAGGCGTTCTTCCCGGACGCTGAAGGGACCTTCTCGTGGCTGCTCTCAGGCATCACTCTCGCGACGAAAATGATCCAACGCAAAATCCGGCAGGCGGGGCTGTTGGACGTGCTGGGAAGCGCGGGCGGGATGAATGTGCAGGGGGAGGCTCAGCAGAAGTTGGACGTTTACGCGAATCAGGCATTACTGCACTGCCTGGGGCTGCGGAACAGCGTAGCGATGCTGGTCTCGGAAGAGAACGAAGAACCAGTGACCTTCGATCGGGCACCGGAAAGCGGGAAATACGTGGTGGTGTTCGATCCTCTGGACGGATCTTCAAACATCGACGTTAACGTGAGTGTGGGAACGATTTTTTCCATCTACCGCCGCCAGGCGCACGAGAAAGATCACGTGCGGGCGAGTGTGCTGCAAAAGGGAGCGCAGCAGGTTGCGGCCGGATACGTGGTTTATGGCGCGTCCACCATTCTGGTTTATACGGCGGGGCGCGGCGTGTTTGGCTTTACTCTAGACCCGGAAGTAGGAGCGTACGTGCTGAGTCACGAGAACCTGTGCATGCCCAAGCAAGGCCCATACTACTCGGTCAACGAGGCCCAGGCTGAAACGTTCCCTCCCGAATACCAGCAGTTCATCGGGAAGATGCGGTCAGGACGTTTGGGACGTTCGTACAGTTCTCGATATGTAGGCTCGTTAGTGGCGGATTTTCACCGGACGATGCTGAAAGGCGGCGTTTTCCTCTATCCATCCACTCAAACGTATCCGGAGGGAAAATTGCGCCTCTTATACGAGGCGAACCCGCTGGCTTTCATCGCGGAGCAGGCTGGCGGAATGGCGGTAAACGGGCAACGGCGAATTCTGGATATACAGCCTTCTGACATACACCAAAGGACTCCCCTGGTTCTGGGCAGCAAGGTGGAAGTGGAAGCATTTCAGAGATGTTGCTTACCTCTGGAGGTTGGACTCGAAGGGCTGTCGTAACCGGATATCAATTCGGCTTGGAGGAAGGCGGAAGTTCAGCGATCTCCGTCCAGAAGTGCATCAGAGCTCTAATCTTCGCGAAGAATTGGTCCATGTCCATAGATTTGGAAATAAAAGCATTTGCTCCCGCCTGATAGGCGGGACCGGCGTTATACGACCCGCTGAGGATGATGACGGGAGTTGTTTTCCAACGATCGTCGGTACGAACCGCCTCGATAAGGCTCTTACCGTCTCCGTTTGGCACGCTCATATCGGAGATGATGATGTCAAAAGGCTGGCTGCCAAGCAGATCCAGCGCTGAGGAGACCGAATCGGCGACATGCAGAACGCAATCTTGCCCGCATTCCGAAAAAGCTTCTTCAATGAGGTGGCGATCGCCCTCATTGTCTTCTACAACAAGTATTTTGTAGGTCCGATAATGGGCCGGCACAGGTCAGGTACCTCACAGTAACATGCGCAGGCGGGCGCATTCGTTCGTTATTGCTGCTGTTGTTGTTGTTGTTGCGCGATCAAAAGTTCAGCCTGCTGATCCTTCTCGAGGAAACGGGACCATTCCTCGTCGGAGGCGAATTCCTGGTCGGGAGGCAGGATGGCTTCCGAAGGCGTGACGCGCACACGGACGTGCAGTTCGCTGTCCGCGTTGCCTTTCATAGTACCCATCGTGGGCGGGACATCGGCGTAGTCGCGTCCGGCAGCGGTCCGGATGTGGCGGCCGCCGGCAATCAAGTTGTTCGTCGGATCAAAGCCTATCCATCCGAGGCCCGGCAGCATCGCCTCTACCCAGGCGTGTGTCGCGCCATCGGCGGAGCGGTCCACGTGCATGGAATCGTGGTGAAGGTAACCGCTGACGTACCGGCAGGGAATGCGAAGCTCGCGCACCAGGGCGATCATGATGTGGGCAAAATCCTGACACACGCCTTTGCGTGAGAGCAGCGCGTCCTCGATGGGCGAATCGACAGAGGTGCTCTGTTTGACATAGGAGAATGCTTCAAAGACTTGAGAATTAAGCGTCGTCAGCAGCTCCAGGGGGTCACGATCCCGGAGGTCGCGATCGATGCCAAGTTCGCGGGCCAGGTGATCCAGTTCAGGCGAGGGTCGAGCGAAGTGGCTGGGGCGCAGCATATCCCAGTAGTCCTCGCGATGGATCATGGTTTCGAGTTCGTCCCAAGCCTCCACGCCGAGCGAGGCAGGAAGCGGATCAGGGGCGTCCACGTCGACCAGGGCATCGGCAATGATCGTGAGCTGCTTATGAGCTGCCGGGATATCGAAATGATGCACCAAGTTTCCTAGATGGTCGGTGTAGGAGAAGATGCGAACGCGCGGGCTGACGGAAAGCTGAAAAGTGAAGCACCGCTGCATGTGTTCGCTCCGGGGGTGCATGCGGACTTCCATGACGCTCTGCCACACAGGGCGGCTATACCGGTAACGTGTGAAATGACGGATGGCGTAGAACATTAGGCTTCAAAGGCGGATTCGACCGGATAGTCGATGTAGACCTGATGAACGGCTGCATGCAGGCTGAAACATTGCTGAATGACGCTGCTTAGATAGGCGTGGAGGTCGCGGCCCATAATTTCGTCAATTTGGCCATAAGCCAGAGCGGAGCGCAATTTGCCGATGATGCGATCGATTTGGACGGTCTTGCGGCGCGAGGTCATTTCGGAAATGGCGTCGAGAGCGAAACACATACGGTCGGCTGCGTAGCGCACCGTGTAGGGGAAAGTGGCGTTCAAAATAAGGAACTCGGCTACGCTATTAGCCGTGAGGTCGGCGGTGTAAAACTTGCGATAGGCTTCGGAGGCGGAACAACTGGAGAGCAGACTGATCCAGTCGAAATCGTCGGCTCCGGCAGCAACGGAGAAGTGGGCGTCGAGCAGGACTGAGAGGCCGCAAGCACGCTCCATGAACTTTCCGAGCTGGATGAAGTGCCAGCCCTCGCCGTGATTCATGGTGGCATCAGAGACGCCCTGCAGCCGGTAAGCGCCTTCGCGGAAAGCGGAGAGCAGGGGCAGCGGTTCGGATTCAGTGAGATGCCGGATGCTGGTTTGGGTCATCTCGTGGTAGAGCTGATTGAGGCGTTCCCACATTTCAGAGCTGATCTGTTCGCGGGCCTGTCCGGCATTTTCGCGCGCGAGGGTAATGCACGAGAGAATGGAGGCGCGATTACTGGCTTCGCCGATTAGGCGCATGATGTAACGTTGAGGATCGAGAACCTCAGAGTCGACCGGTGTGCCGAGGGAGCTCATGATCCGGCGCCAGCGTTGTTCGCGGGACGGCTTTGACGGGTTAAGCAGCAGGTTGTAATTGGCCTCGAGGACGCGCGCGCAGTGGTCGGCGCGTTCGAAGTAGCGGCTCATCCAGTAGAGGCTGTCAGCGACCCGGGAGAGCATGGCTAATTTTGCAGAACCCAGGTGTCCTTGGAGCCGCCGCCTTGCGATGAGTTGACTACCAGAGAACCTTTGCGGAGGGCTACGCGTGTGAGTCCGCCGGGTACGACCGTGACCTCGTCGCCACCGTAGAGAACATAAGGGCGGAGGTCAACGTGGCGTGGACCGATGCCATCTTCGGTGAAACAGGGCGCTGTGGAAAGGGAAATGGTTGGCTGCGCGATGTAGTTGCGCGGCTCGGCGAGGATGCGGAGACGGAATTCGTCCCGCTGCTCGGCGCTGCTGTGTGGACCGATCAGCATCCCATAGCCGCCCGATTCGCCCACCGCCTTGACGACAAACTTTTCGATGTTAGAGCAGACATGTTGCCGCTGCACGTCGTCGGTCATCAGAAACGTCTCGACATTGTTCAGGATGGGAGCCTCGCCCAAGTAATACTGGATAATCTCAGGAACGTAAGCATAAATCGCTTTGTCGTCAGCTACGCCCGTACCGAGCGCGTTGGCAAGCACGATGTTACCGGCGCGATAGGCGTTGAATAGCCCGGCTGAGCCGAGCGCGGAGTCCCAGCGGAAGGCGAGCGGGTCGAGGAAGTCGTCGTCAACGCGGCGGTAAATGACGTCGACCCGCTGCAGACCCATGGTGGTGCGCATGTAAACGAAGTTGTCGTGCACGACAAGATCGCGTCCTTCCACGAGCTCGATACCCATCTGGCGGGCAAGATAGCTGTGTTCGAAATAGGCGGAATTGTAGATGCCCGGAGTGAGCAGGACGATAGTCGGGTTCGAGCGCCCCTCAGGCGCCAGGGAACGCAGAGTGGAGAGCAGCACCTGACTGTAATGCTCAATGGGGCGCACGCCGCATTTGCGGAAAAGCGTCGGGAAGATCTGCTTCATCACCTTGCGGCTGGTGAGCATGTAGGAGACGCCGCTAGGGACGCGCAGGTTGTCTTCGAGGACAACGAATTCGCCGGAGGGCAAGCGGATGAGATCGGTGCCGCACACGCTGACGTAGACATCGCGCGCCACTTTGATGCCGCGCATCTGGCGGCGGAAGTGCTTGCAGGTGTAGACGACTTCGCCGGGAATGATGCCGTCCTTCAGGATCCGGCGCTCGTGATAGACATCTTTGAGAAACAGATTGAGGGCGAGAATGCGCTGCTTGAGCCCTTTCTCGACAGTGCTCCATTCGGAGTTGGAGATGATGCGCGGGAGCAGGTCGTGTGGGAAGATGCGCTCAGTGCCCTCGCTGCGGCCATAGACGTTGAACGTGATTCCCTGATTGAAGAACGAAAGATCAGCTTCGTGCTTACTGCGGCGGAGCTCGTCCGGCGGTAGATTCAAAATCCGGGAATAAAGAGCGCGGTAGTGGCTGCGCGGGCGGTTGGGAGCTCGGAACATCTCGTCATACGCCCCAGAGAGTTCGTATTGAGAGAAGGGAGCGCCGGGCGCATAGTCCGGAGTTGGTGAAGAAGTCGCCATGATTTCAGGGAGATCATTTATGGCCGGAGGCTCTTCGACACGGAACAGGACCGGAGATACGGACGAGTATAGCGCCGTACACTTTGCGAGCCCCGATGGTTACGTGGAGATTTCGGGCGGAGGGCTGCGGAACCTGATTTCGGGCAGCTGCTCCACGGCGCGGCGGAGCGAAGTTTCCCAAGAAGAGTGGATGACGTTCAGGTCCTGATCGGCGGCCGCGAAGCGGCGATATTGGGTCAGTTCGAAGGAGTCCTTGCGATACAGAACGATCTCGACGGGAGGACCTACTGTGACGTTGGACCGCATGGTGGCGTCAAATGAGAGCAGAGCATATTTGGCCGCAACTTCGAGCGACGTGTTCTCGTCGACGCCGCGGTCGAGGATGGGGCGGCCGTACTTACATTCGCCCAGTTGCAAGTAAGGCGAGTCCTCGGTAGCGCGCAGCGGATTTCCCTGCGGGTAGATGAGATAAAGATTGGGAGGCTCGGCGCCTTTCACCTGACCGCCGAGCAGAAGGTGGACGTTGAAGGAGAACTGATCGCGCTCGAGGGCGTTCCGGTCGATATCGGAGACGCGGCGAACGCAATCGCCGACGATGCGGGCAGCTTCGTAAAGCGAACCGGCCTTTGCGAGTCCGAGGCCGGCGTCGAAGTCGCTACGCAGAAGGGTAATAATTGACTGGCTGATGGAGAGGCTTCCACTCGAAAGGGTGACGAAAACGCGCTCACCCGGCTGTACGAAACTGTGCATCTTGCGGCAGACATTGACCTGGTCAAAACCCGCGTTCGTACGGGAGTCGGACGCCATCACCAGGCCCTCGTCAGTCACAATGCCCAAACAATAAGTCATGATTCTCCGTGGATTGTAAGACTGCAGTTCTATTGTTGCAATTGTGCCGAATGCGGAACTATTGTGTGAACTTGGGTAAACTGACTGTGCTGCTGACATGGAACTCCGAGGTTCTTCCGCCCTGTAAGCAGAACGGCAGCACTACTATTCGACAGGAGCTTACAGGAACATGCTGATTCGGCTAGGTTACGACATCGAGTTTGATGTTCAAGGATCCGTGCCGATTGTGGCGATGCTGAACGTGCATCCGTCGCGAGCGCGGGATTTGCGGGAGCCGGACGAATTGCGATCGACGCCCGGGGTGCCGCTCGACAAATATGTCGACAGTTTCGGGAACGATTGCGTGCGGTTTCTGGCGCCTCCAGGCCCTCTGCGCTTGTGGAACTCGACCCTGATCGAGGACTCGGGAGAATGGGACGCGGCTGACCCAAATGCCCGGGAAATTCCAATCGAAGAACTGCCGGCAAATGTTTTGCAATTCCTGCTCGGTAGCCGGTATTGCGAAGTAGACCTGCTGTCGAATACCGCAGCGGAATTGTTCGGGGCGGTGCCTCAGGGATGGGGCCGGGTGAAGGCGGTTTGCGACTGGGTCAACCAGAAAGTTAGCTTCGGCTACAGCTTCGCGCGATCAACGAAGACGGCACTTGACGTATACACGGAGCGGGTCGGCGTGTGCCGCGATTTCCAACACTTAGCCGTAACGTTCTGCCGATGCCTGAACATTCCCGCGCGATACGTAACCGGGTACCTGGGAGACATCGGCGTACCAGCCGCGCCTTCGCCCATGGATTTCAGCGCCTGGTTTGAAGCCTATCTGGGTGACCGATGGTGGACGTTCGATGCGCGTCACAATGCGCCCCGGAAGGGCAGGGTGTTGATGGCGGTGGGCCGGGATGCGGCAGATGTGGCGATCACGACGGCGTTCGGAATTGCGCGGCTGACGAAATTCAGCGTCGTATCCGACGAGGTCGTAAACCAGGCTGTGCAGGTTTGACCAGTGCTAATGGCCGGCGGCGCGACTTCGGACTTCACCGGGACGCGGACGGCGCATGACAAACGGAAGCGGGGTCAGGAACAAGACCATCATCGACATAACCCAGAAGCTGTTCTTGAAGCTGAGAGCGCTGGCCTGAGCTTGCAGAATGCCGTAAGCGGAAGACAGAGCCTTCTGAGCGGCCGTGGTGACGTCGAATCCTTGAGCTTCGAAAGTTCTCTGCAAGCCATTCAATAAGCCCTGAAAGTTGGAGTCACCGTGGCTGGTGTGGCCGGCAAAGGTCTGGAGGTGCGTCTGGTTCTGCCGTGTCAGGAATACGCTCAGAAGGGATGTCCCAATGCTTCCGCCAATGTTGCGCGCGAAGTTCGACAGGCCAGAGACCTGGTTGTTCTTCTCGCGCGGAACGCCGATGTAGTTCAGGGTGCTGATGGGCACGAAGATGAATGCCATGGGCATCACCTGGATGACTCGGAGGAACACTATGGTTTTGAAATCGATCCCTGGATAGATGTTGGTCATCAGGTGTAGAGTGGCGCCAAGCGAAAGGAATCCGAGCGAAACGAGCAGGCGGGGATCGACCTTGGTGCTTACTATGAAACCGGCGATGGGCATCATGAACATCAGCGCGAGACCTCCGGGCGAGAGGGCCATGCCGGCGCGCTCAGCGGTGTAGTTCAGGCTGGTCTGCAGGAATTGCGGGATCAGTACCGTGGAGCCAAAGAGGACGATGCCAAGAATGAACGAAAAGAAGACGGCGGTGCCGAAATTCCGGTTTTTCAGAAGGCGTACGTCGACGATGGGATCTTCGGCAAACCATTCCCAGAGGAAGAACGCGATCAGCGTGGGGATCCCTATGCAGAACATGGTGGTGATGCGAGCGGAGGCGAACCAGTCGTCTTCCTGGCCCTTATCAAGGACAACTTGGAAGCAGGCTACGCCAATTACGATGAGAGCGAGGCCGATATAGTCGATCCGGATGCCTGAGGTCTTTTCTTCTTTCAGCCAAGGAGGATCTTCGACCAGGCGCTGGGTGAGCAGGAGAGAAATAAGTCCGACGGGCAGGTTGATGAAGAAGATCCAGTGCCAACTGAAATTGTCCGTGATCCATCCGCCAAGTGTCGGGCCGATGGCGGGAGCGACGACCACCGCCATGCCATAAAGCGAGAAGGCCATTCCGCGCCGCTCCGGCGGAAAACTGTCGGCAAGGATGGCTTGTTCGGAGGGCTGTAGTCCGCCGCCTCCGACGCCCTGCAGTACGCGAGCGACAATTAGCATGGGCAGGCTGGTAGAGAGCCCGCAAAACAGTGAGCAAATGGTAAACAGCGCGACGCAAGTCATGTAGAAACGCTTGCGGCCGATCACAGTGGAGAGCCAACCTGAGACCGGGAGAATGATAGCGCTCGAGACCAGATAGCTGGTGAGAACCCAGGTGGATTCTTCGTAGGTGGCGCCAAGCGAGCCTGCGATGTGAGGCAGGGAAACGTTTGCAATCGAGGAATCGAGCACTTCCATGAACGTGGCAAGCGTCACCGTGAACGCCACTACCCAGGGATTGTGCGACGGTTTCCAATTACCGTGCGAGATCGCAGGTGAGGCCATTCAGATCAGCTTCCGATTCGGACCTGAGGTTCGACGGACATACCCGGGCGGAGGCGGTTGAGTCCGGATTGATCCGGTTTGAAGCGAATGCGGACTGGGATGCGCTGGACCACTTTGACATAGTTCCCGGTAGCGTTTTCAGGCGGAAGAACGCTGGCGACCGATCCGGTAGAGCCGCCGATGCTTTCGACATAGCCCGAGAAATCCTGCTTAAGGGCATCGACGTGAATGGTCGCGGACTGCTGAGGATGGACGTTCCGGAGCTGTGTTTCTTTGAAATTTGCGGTTACCCAAATGTCGTTGATCTGGGCAATTTGCATGAGTTGCTGGCCGGCAGAGACGTGCGATCCGACTTCGGCAGAGCGTTTCATGACGATGCCGCTGACCGGAGAAGCGATCTTCGAGTAGCTGAGCTTCAGTTGTGCGGACTCGAGCTGCGCTTGTGAGCTTTGCGCGGCGGCCACGTTGGAATTGACGGTTGCGCGGCGGATGGCGATTTGCTGCGGTGCATTACGGCGGTATTGCGCTAATTTCGTCTGCGTCTGAGCGAGTTGAGCGTTACGGCCTTCGACGGTGCGCGCTGCGGACTGGAGACTTGCTTCGTTCGCTTCGACCGTGGCTGCCTGAGCAGCAGCGGTAGCAACAGCGGAGTCATATTCCTGCTGCGAGACTTCTTCTTTCGCGATCAGGATTTTGTAGCGGGCGAGATCGGATTGAGCTTTCCCATTGTTGGCTTTTGACTCGGCCAGTTTCGCGGCAGAGGCGTCGCGGTCCTGCTCGGCTGCGGCTAGCGCGGCTTGCGCATTTGCGACATCGGCTTCCGCGCCCGAAACGTTCGCAGTGTTCTCGACCTCGGTGATGGGCACGTTGGGGCGCTCCGCAATTACCAGGCTGCGCGCCTGCGCCAGTTCAGCCCTCGCCTGATCGATGGCGACTTCAAAGTCGCGCGGATCGAGATCGACAAGCGGGTCGCCTGTTTTGACGAGCTGGTTGTCATCGACATAAACGTGAATGATGGTGCCGTCCACTCGCGATGTTACGGGATTCAGATGCGCGTCGACTTGCGCGTCGTCCGTGGACTCGAACTGGCGTTCGTGAAGCCAGTAGACGACTCCTCCGGCGGCGAGCGCGAGCAGCACGAGGAAAAAGACGAAGAACGCGCGATTGCGGCCCCGCTTCGAGGGCGCGGGAGCGGGCTTCTCAGTTGGTGCCAGTTGCTGAGGCGGTTTCACTTGTTCCGCTTCCTGGGTTTTCATGGATGATTTCCTCCAAGCAAGTCCGGCAAGCCGGTTTCGGCTTCACCCGTCGCACGAGCTAATGTTAGTTTGGCGAGGTTGTAGGAAAAGAGCGTTGAAATATAGTCGGCTTCGGCGCTCGCCACCTGCTGCTGAGCCTGGACGACTTCGACGGTTGTGGCCACTCCTGCCCCGAACCGGTCGCGCGCCTCTGTCAGGGTTTCACGGGCGTAGTCGCGATTCGTTCCTGCAACTCCGAGCTGGCTTCTCGCCGTTTCAAGCTCAATGAGAGCGGTACGGACTTCTGCTTCGGCGCGGAGGCGGGCGTCGGCCAGTTCCGATTGCCTCTGATGGAGCGTGGTTTCGGCCTGTTGTATTTCGGCTTTGATGCGGCCGCCCGTATAAATCGGCACGTTGACTGAGCCAGTGATGTTGAACACGCCGTGAGCCGAATTAGGCCGGGGACCGATCGCGCCGTAGTCGCCATTGAGCGTTACGGAAGGAAGCCGTTCGGCGTGGGCAGCCGAAACAATCAGTTCCGCGGCGTGAACTTGAGATTCAGCAGCTTTAAGGTCCCAGCGCGTCCGGAACGCTCTCTGAATTGCTTCGTTCGGATCAGGTACTGCTGCTTCGTTCAGGCTGAAAGTGTCCGTTAGAACGAGTTCGTGGTCCAGCGGGAGGCCGGCGAGACGGGCGAGCGTGATGTTCTGCTTGCGAAGCTCGGCTGAAAGCGAGGTGAGCCGCTGTTGCTCGGTCTGGAGTTCGACCAGGCTGCGCGTCACGTCGATCCGCGCGTTTGTGCCCGCGCTCTTGCGGACCACGGCCTGATTGTAGACAGCCTGTGCGTTGTCGACCTGCGCCTGTTGCGACATGACCTGCGCCTGGGCGGCTACGGTTTGCAGATACGTCCCAGCTACGGCCAGGACAATGAGTTCGCGCGCGTCGTGCGCGGAGAGAGTGGCGGCGCGTTCGCTTTCCTTGCTGGCCTTGTAATTCCGGCGTTCGACCAGGTCGAAAACGGACTGGCTGAGGGCGCCCTGCAGTTGTGAATAGGAGTACGGTCCGACAACGCTCGGGATGCTGAAGCCGGGGACTTTGATCTGGAGTCCGTATGCTGCAAGGTTGATTTGAGTTACGGTTTCCGATGCGTTTGCGGAGATATTCGGGAGCAGCGCACTCAGCGACTGGAGACGTTCGGAACGCGCCGCGCTGACCTGGTTACTGGCGGTAATTGCCCCCAGATTCGTTTCGAGCCCGCGCTTTACGGCATCGGGGAGGGCCAGCTTGATAGGCCCCGGCGGGAAAGTGCCTGATGAAATGCTGCCGCGTAACTGCCCGAAACCCCGACAGAACTGGTGACTGTGGCCGGACCGCTGCCGGCAGTGACGGTCTGTTGTGTGAGTGACATCTCCCGCGGCTCCATTACCCGAAAGCGGAAGTTGGGCAGCGCGGCTGGGCGAGCTAGCACCACCTCCGGCTGGAGCCTGGGCCCAGGCAGCGATTGTGAAGCACGTAGCTGCTGCGAAAAGGTTTTTCAAATGGCGCATGCGGGCTTCTCGATTACATACATAGATGTATCACATTGCATGCACGTATGTATATAATCAGACCAGAAACAAATGCCTGTTGAAAGTACTTTTCGCGGCACTCTTCCGAACAAGCACCAGCAGAAGACGGAGGAGATGCGGCGGAAACTGTTGCGATCCGCCCGCAAAATTTTTACGCGGGAGGGATTCGAAGCGGCGCGTATAGAAGACATCGCCAGCGATGCGGGGCACACGCGGGGAGCTTTCTACGCCCATTTCGCGAGCAAGGAAGATCTCTTCTTCGCGCTGCTGGAACAACAGGCAATGGTGAATACGGAACGGATTCGGGCGCTGCTCGAAGGCTGTTCGGATCCGCAAGAGCGGCTGCGCAAATTGCGTGATTTTTACGCAGAGCGGGTGGCGGACCGGCACTGGGCGGTGCTGGCGCTGGAGTTCAAGCTGTTCGCCATACGGCATCCGAGAATGCGAGCCAAGTTCGCGGAAGCGCACCGGCGCGTGCGGATTTCGGTGAGCATGAATGCGGGCGAGGATTTGCCAGCGGCAAAGGTCGGCTGGCCGACAAAGGTTGCCCTTCATGCGGCTCTCGCCGGTATGGTGGTGGAGCAGGCCTTCGACCCGCACGCAGTAAGTAAAGAACAGGCGGCCGCCCTCCTCAAGCGGATTTTCGATTGTTTGGTAAACGAGCCGATAGAATAAACGCGGTTCCCCAATTTGGAAGTACTGCGCGACATTTCGATTCCGTTGTATGTCCAGGTCCATCCGTCGGACAACGTCGGCATCATTGTCGACCCGGAAGGCGCGGAGTCCGGAAGGTCCGACGGGACCGGGTTTACTGTTCGGGAACGGATTCCTCAGTCGCATAAGGTAGCGCTGCGGCGCATTGCGTTGCGTGAACCGGTGCTCCGCTATGGTCAGGTCATCGGATTCGCATTGCAGGATTGTGAAGCGGGCACCTGGGTCCGCGAGCAGCACATCCAGCTGCCGGCAGCACCGTCACTGGACGCGCTCCCGCTGTCGACCGCGGTTCCGGCGCCTCTTTCCGCACTGCAAGGCTACAAATTTGACGGTTACCGGAACGCCGATGGCAGCACGGGGACCAAGAACATCCTCGGTATAACGACGACCGTGCAATGTGTGGCGCCCACTGTGGATTACGCGGTACGACGCATCAAGGCGGAGATTCTGCCCCGCTTTCCGCAGGTGGACGATATTGTAGCGATCACGCACGGCTACGGATGCGGAGTGGCGATTGACGCTCCTGGCGCCGCTATTCCGATTCAGACCCTGAAAAACATCAGCCTGCACGCGAACATCGCGGCCCAGCCGATGGTGGTGAGCCTGGGATGCGAGAAGTTGCAGCCCGAGAGGCTGTTTCGCTCAGAGTTGCCGATTTTGGAAGAGCTGAACGTGATTCGCCTGCAAGACCAAAGGGGATTCGGCGAGACAGTGTCCGCGATCATGGAAGCCGCCGAAAAGAAGATCACACTGCTTGCCCGGAGACAGCGGCAACCGTGCGAAGCTTCAGAACTAGTGGTCGGTTTGCAATGTGGAGGCAGTGATGCGTTCTCCGGGGTAACGTGCAATCCGGCAGTCGGCTTTGGCGCAGACCTGCTGGTGCGGGCAGGCGCAACCGTGATGTTTTCGGAAGTCACAGAAGTGCGCGATGCAATTCACCTGTTAACGGCGCGCGCGGTGAATGAGGACGTTGGGCGGGCGCTGATTCGCGAGATGCGCTGGTATGACGAGTATCTGGCCAAGGGCTCGGCAGATCGTAGCGCTAACCCGACTCCGGGCAACAAGCGAGGCGGCTTAGCAAACGTAGTCGAGAAAGCACTCGGTTCCATAGCGAAGGCGGGCACAACGGCGATCCAGGCAGTCGCTAGCCAGGGCGAAAAGGTGCGAGCGAAGGGTCTGGTGTTTGCAGCCACGCCTGCGAGCGATTTCATATGCGGTACACAACAACTCGCATCGATGAACCTGCATGTGTTCACGACAGGCGAAGGAAGTCCCTACGGGCTGTCGCTGGTTCCGGTAGTCAAGGTTTCTTCGAGAACCGCACTGGCCGAGAAATGGCATGACCT
The DNA here is from genome assembly GCA_963771495.1 of uncultured Acidobacteriaceae bacterium. Lineage (GTDB taxonomy): Bacteria > Acidobacteriota > Terriglobia > Bryobacterales > Bryobacteraceae > Bog-105. The sequence goes on from CAVYTR010000001.1 coordinate 1,284,469, forward strand.
GATCGATGTGGACGCGGGCCGAATCGCGACGGGGCAGGCATCCATAGAACAAGTTGGCTGGGAGCTGTTTGAGTATATTCTGGATGTCGCGAGCGGGAGAAAGAAGACGTGGGCCGAGCGATGGGGATTGGGTAACGCACTGCAACCCTTTAATCCGGGTCCGGTTACGTAGACATCGAACCATGAAGACAAGCATCCTGTTTTTACTTTTTGCATTGGGCGCAGTTTGCACTGCCGCTGATGTAAGCGGCAACTGGGTCGGGGAAAGGCCGCGTAATGACGGAACCGTGCAACGCACTTATCTGGATCTGAAGCAAGATGGATCGCGCATCACGGGAGAGATCCGGACGCTTGAACAGCGGCTTCAGATTACGGACAGCACGGGCGGGCCGGATAGCTTCACATTGACCGGAACATCGCAGGGCGGGAATGCGCCGCGGCAGGCAACGTACACGATCAAGCTCGAAGGGGATCAATTGCAGGTGACCGGTCAACCTCGTCGGAACAGGCCGCCGATTCAAATGGTGGCGCATCGAACTGCGCCTGGGGCCGGTATGTGGCCGGCCCACCTGGAGCCTCCCGCCCTGCATCCCGTTCCCTACAATGGCTTGGCGAAAACTCCACCGATGGGCTGGAATAGCTGGAACAAGTTTGCGGGCAGGGTAGATGATGCTGCGGTGCGAGGCGCGGCGGACGCAATTGCTTCCAATGGCATGAAGGAAGCCGGTTACCTCTACGTGAATATCGATGACACCTGGCAGGGGGAGCGGGACGCTCAGGGAGTTATTCATACGAACAAGAAGTTCCCCGACATGAAGGCGCTGGCGGATTACGTTCACAGCAAAGGCCTGAAGATCGGTATCTATTCGTCTCCCGGTCCGGCGACCTGCGCGGGTTACCCAGGCAGTTATGGGTTCGAGCAGCAGGATGCGAAGACCTATGCCGAATGGGGCATCGACTATCTGAAATACGATTGGTGCAGCGCGGGGAACATTTACAAGGACACCGACATGCGGGCGGTTTATCAGAAGATGGGCGATGCGTTGCAAGCAAGCGGAAGGCCCATAGTGTTCAGCCTGTGCCAATACGGACGCGCTGACGTGTGGAAATGGGGCCCGGAGGTAAGCGGGAATTTGTGGCGAACCACCGATGACATTCGCGACACGTGGGACTCGATGACAAAGATCGGATTCAATCAGAACGATCTTGCTCCTTACGCGGCGCCAGGACACTGGAACGACCCTGACATGCTCGAGGTCGGCAACGGCGGAATGACGACCGAAGAGTACCGGACGCATTTCAGCCTGTGGGCGATGCTGGCCGCGCCCTTGCTGGCGGGGAACGACCTGCAACATATGACACCTGAGATACTCGACATCCTGACCAATAAGGACGTGATCGCGGTGGACCAGGACAGCGACGGCAAACAAGGGACGAAACTTTCCAAGACCGCTGATCAGGAGATCTGGACCAAGGATCTGAGCGGCGGCGCAAAAGCGGTGGCGCTGTTCAATCTCGGAGCGGAACCAGCGAAGATCAGCTTGAAGTGGGCCGATCTAAAGATGAGCGGCGAGCGGCGAAACGCCAAAGACTTTTGGATGCATAAAGACGTCCCGGTGGACGGCGAAGGGTACACGGGCGAGGTTCCCGCACACGGCGTGGTGATGCTGCGGGTGCAGTAAGTGCGGCGCTGGGCCGTAGTGGGCCTGCTTTGCGCGGCCTTCATCATTGCGTATTTTGATCGGCAAAACCTGTCCATCGCGCTAACCGACGCCACATTCAAAAACTTCTTCCGACTGAATGACAACGGCCGCGGATTGCTGAATTCAGCTTTCTTCTGGAGTTATGCTCTGCTGCAGATACCTGCTGGCTGGGTGGTGGACCGCTACGGCGTGAAATGGCCCTTTGCAATAGGCCTTGGCGTGTGGAGCGCGCTCGCCGGCTTAACTGCCCGGTGCGGCTCCCTGACTCAACTGTTTCTGTTGCGGGTGATGCTGGGGGCGGGCGAGGCTGTCAATACGCCGGCAGGTATGCGCTGGATCCGGCTGAACTTCTCGCCCCAGCGCCATGGGCTCGTAATGGGTCTTTACCAGGGATCGGCGAAAGTGGGTCCGGCGATTGGAGCGCCCCTGGTAGCGTGGCTCCTGGTCGCTTACGGCTGGCGAGCCATGTTCGCCATCATCGGATTTGGGGCCCTCGTCTGGCTTGTGCCCTGGTGCCTTCTGGTTCGAAACGATGACCGGCAAAGAGAGCGTGCCGTGCTGAGACGCCCGGAAATTGCGCCGATCAGCTTCCGTGAACTGTTGACGAGCCCGGCCATGTGGGGCATCATTATCGGCGCATTCTGCTACAACTACTACACGTATTTTTGTTTGACATGGCTGCCGTCTTACTTCTCCGAGAGCCGCGGGCTCTCTCTGAACTCGACTGGCTGGTTTACGGGTTTCAGCTTCTGGGGAATCGCGATCGTAGCGACAGCGGCTGGCTACTGGGCGGATGCGATCATTCGGCGCGGACGGGATCCGGTTATGGTCCGGAAAGCGTTTATCGTCGCCGGCCTGGTGATTGCGTCGACGGAAATCTTCGGAGCGGCGGCGGAATCAAACGCGACAGCACTTTTCTTTGCGCTCTTTTCGCTCAGCGGGTTGGGCCTTGCGACCGGCAATTACTGGGCACTGACGCCGGCCATTATGCCGGGGGCTCCGGCGGCGCGGCTCGCAGCGGTGCAAAACACGGCTGCAAATCTGCCTGGCATCGCAGCACCGATTCTGACGGGCTGGTTGAAGCAGAATACGGGTGGTTACCTGGCGCCTATGGCAGCGAATCTACTGTTTTTGCTGATTGGAATTGCAAGCTATCTCTTCCTGGTTCGGCGTCAATATGCGCCGGGCTCTGAGCGGACTACAACATCATGAATGTAAGTGCGCGAAACGCAGTCGCCAAGCTGAGAGGAGTTTTCGGTTTCCCGGTAACTCCGTTCCGAGAGAATTTGACCCTGAACTTGGAAGCGCTGGAGCGCAACGTGGACGAGATGGCCGCGTTTCCATTCTGTGCGCTGGTCGCAGCGGGCGGAACTGGAGAACTCTACTCCCTTACGCCCGACGAAGCGGAGCAAGTGGTGGCCACAACCGTGAAAGCGGTTCGGGGCAGGATGCCTGTTGTGGCCGGTACGGGTTTCAACTTGCCGTTGGGGGTGGACATTGCGAGACGTGCGGCCAGGGCGGGCGCGGATTGTATCCTTGCTCTGCCTCCCTACTATGTTGGTGCTCCGGAACAGGGCTTGTTTACTTATTACGAAGCGATTGGCAACGCGACGGATCTGCCGCTGATGATCTACAGCCGCGATTGGGCGGTGTTCACGCCGGAGATGGTGGCGCGTTTAGCCGAGCGGGTCAGGACGCTGGTCGCATGGAAAGACGGACAGGGAGACACTCGCCGGCTGCAACGAATCATGGAGTATAACGGCGACCGGCTGGCGTGGTTTGGGGGCTTAGGCGACGACTGTGTGCCCGGATATTTCGCGGTGGGCGTTCAAGCGTATACGTCAAGTATTTCGAACCTCGCGCCGAAGGTATCACTCGCTTTAGCGGAAGCGGGGATGAACCGTGATTTCACGAAGCTGAGTGAATTGATGTACACGTACGTAAATCCGTTGTACGCATTACGCGAACGATCAAAGGGCTATGAGGTTTCAGCAATGAAGGCCGCTATGGAGATGCTTGGCATGACCGCTGGACCTGTGCGGCCGCCGTTGAATGCGTGTAGACCGGCCGACCTGGAGGATCTGCGCGCACTGATGGCTACCTATCGGAAGATGCGCTGAGCGAGGCACCCCGCGACCAGGAGCGCCCGGAACGGGACGCGACCGCAGCTTAGACCGCTACCCGGTGGCCAGCCGTTTGTGTCAGCATCGGCAGTTCCAGGCGAACCTGCTTTTCAATACACAAACGGGCGGCTTCGATACGTTCCTCCACCCAGGTCGGCGCGAGGCCATACTCGGCCGCGATTTGGTCGGCAGTCGAGCCGGACTTGAAATCGGCATACAGCCGGAAGGGCAGATATTCGTCATAGAGGACGGTCAGAAGGTCTGCTGGCATGCCGTGGAAGTGGCGAACACGGGTCATTCCTCTCACCACTCGAGTTGTTTCGGTTAGAGAATATGCTGGAAGGCGGCGGCGACTACAATAGGTAAGTTCATGGATCAAGGGCAGATATTGAAAGACAAAGTGGCACTGGTTGTGGGCGCTAGCCGAGGGATCGGCCTGGCGATTGCCCGAGAGATTGCGAAATCGGGTGCGCGCACGATTCTCGCATCCCGGGACGTCACGGCATTAGAGCGCGAAGCAGAGGCTCTGCGGTCTGCTGGATCAAACGTCTCAGCAATGCAATTGGATGTCAACAACCTCCAAGATCAGCCGCAGTTCTCGGAGGTCGACATTCTCGTGAATGTCGCGGGCACTAACCTGAGGAAACGGTTTGAGGAGTATTCGAAGCAGGAATTCGAGTCTCTGATGCAAACGAACCTGAATGGCTTAGTTGACGTTACGCAGCGTGTTGGGCGCGAGATGCTGAAACGTCAGAAGGGTGGGAAAATCCTCTTTATCGGAAGCCTGATGTCGCTTCTTGGTCTGCCGTATTTGACTGTTTATGCCATGAGCAAGAGTGCTCTGGCGGGCCTGACACGCTCGCTCGCGGCTGAGTGGGGACGTTACGATATCCAGGTGAATTGTATTGCGCCCGGCTTCATTTTGACTGACCTTAATCGCAAAATGTGGCAGCAGAGCGAGATGAAGCAGTGGCTGGCAGGAGCGCAAGCAAATCCCCGAATGGGAACACCGGAAGACATCGCTCCGCTTGCCGCTTTTCTTTGCGGGCGTGGAGCAGACTACATCACCGGACAGGTAATCGCCGTAGACGGCGGATATACCACGACCGCTGTCTGGCCCTTCGAGCCGCATTCATAGCTGGACGCTTTGATGCTTGCTCTTTTCGTTGCGCTGCTTGCTTCAAGCCTTGCCTCAGGCCCGGCTCCTACCGGAGAAGTCAAAGTCGATCAGGTCGGCTATTTACCAGGAACGCCTAAGTTGGCCCTCGTTGTTACTGAGCACGCGGTAGCCGGCGGGTTTTCAGTTCGGCGCGCGTCAGACAGCAAGGTCGTGTTCCAAGGCTCCCTCGGGAATCCGGTTTTCGACGCGGATACTGGCGATACCGTACGCACGGCTGAGTTTACTTCTTTAGGCGAGACCGGAACGTTTTATGTGGATGTTCCTGGCGTAGGGCGAAGCTGGGATGTTCGAATCGCGAATGACGTTTTTTCGCGAGTGTATTATCTCGTTGCGCGTTCTTACTACGGTCAGCGATGCGGAACAGCAGTCGACCTTGGGCGGGAATTTCCGGGATACAAGCACGCGATCTGTCACATCGATGGCGCCTATGACGCTTCCTCAGGCAAGACGGGCGGACGAGAGTCTTCGCACGGTTGGCACGATGCAGGGGATTACGGGCGCTACGTGGTGAACTCCGGAATCTCGACGGCCACGCTCCTATGGAGCTGGGAATTGTTCGGAGACCGAATCAAGAAAGTCAGTTTGAAAGTGCCGGAATCAGGCAATGATATTCCCGACTTACTCAACGAAGTGAAATGGAATATCGACTGGCTGCTGACGATGCAAGATAACGACGGCGGCGTCTGGCATAAACAGACGAGCGCTCATTTCTGCGGCTTCATCATGCCTGAGGCAGATAAGCTGACCAGTCTTGCGATCGGGACAGGGCAGGCGCCGTGGAAGAGCTCGTGCGCTACTGCCGACTTTGCGGCTGTGACGGCGATCGCTGCGCGGGTATTTCGGCCATTCGATGCCGCGTACGCTACGAGGTGCCTCGCGGTCTCGCGGAAAGCGTGGCTGTGGCTCGAATCAAACCCCAACGTAGTGTTCCGGAATCCGCCGGGGATTACGACCGGTGAATACGGCGACAACCAATGCGGGGATGAGCATCTGTGGGCAGCCGCCGAGCTGCTGCGAACAACCGGTGAACCGGCCTACAAAGATTACTTCCTGGGCCACTACCGAGAGTATCTGCACGAAATCTCAGCCGTGAATCCGCCTGCCTGGTCGAATATGGCGCTCTTTGCGCTCTGGACACTTGTTTTAGGCCCGGCGCAGGACTCTGTCGCCACGAACGACATTCGCCAGCGTACGGTGGAAGCGGCGGATCAAATAGTAGACCGGGCAAGTCATCAGGCTTATCGCGTGAGCCTTGCGACTCGTGACTATATATGGGGCTCCAACGGCGTCGCTGGAAATTATAGCCTCCAGCTACTCATAGCGAACCGGCTTAGGCCTGACAAGAAGTACTTCGATACAGCGCTCGAAAATGTTCATTATCTGCTGGGCCGAAATACATTTGGAATGAGTTGGGTGACGCAAGTGGGATCCCGTTCGGCTCAGCACATCCATCACAGACCGAGCGCTGCGGACGGAATTGCTGCACCCTGGCCTGGGCTCTTAGCAGGAGGCCCGAATCGCGGTAGACAGGACAAATATATGAAGGCGGCTCTAAGCGACAATCTGCCTCCTGCAAAGAACTATATTGATGTAGAAGGCGCGTACGCGTGCAACGAAGTGGCTATCAATTGGAATGCGCCGCTGGTGTTCGTTCTCGCGGCGGCGCTCCCCGAGTGAAGTGATCTACTGAGTACATTCGAAGTCGGAGATCGTCGATCGCGCTTTTGTCCGCCTTTACCGGATGCGCGTAGGGGTTCATCGTAGTTCCACTCCATGTAAAACCCTACGAGGAAGGTCTAATCTGTTCTACGGTTAACAGAAATGTATTGAGCAAATAACAGTACGTTTACCTTACTGGCCTAGACTCGCCGGTAAGAGGTAGATGGAATTGTACCGATGTTACTTGGTTTTAGTTTTGTTGGCGAGTTCCGTAGAGTTGGGTGAGGCTCAAACCGAATCTGCGTCAATTTCAGGAACGATTCTCGACGCGTCAGGGGGCAGTGTCGGAAACGCGGACATTGAAGCGGATTCTCTGGTTACCGGAGCTAAGCGAACGGCAACAACTGCCGCCTCTGGCTTATATTCGTTGGCTGCGCTTGGCGTGGGCCATTACCGGGTTACGGTACAGGCGCCTGGATTTCAGACCTATACTTGGCCCGACGTTCAGATTCAAGTGGGGCAAAACCGGACGCTTGACGCAAAACTGCAGGTCGCGAGCACCGGCACAACAGTAGAGGTGAAAGAAGAGGCAACGCCGTTGGATGAGGTTTCGGCAACCGTAGGAGGCGTGGTTTCCGGGACACAAGTTCGCCAATTGCCGATAAACGGGCGGAGTTGGGCCAGTTTGATGACGCAGACACCCGGTGCAGTTGACTCCGGCACAGATAATCAACGAAGCATTCGGTTTGTAGGCCGGGGACAAGACGATAACAATTACCGGTTCGATGGCGTAGATGCCACGGGCATCCTGAATCAGAGTGAAAAAGGGAATTTCCGCCTTGAATTTTCCGAAGAAGCAATCGAAGAATTTCGCGTCAATGCTGCCTTGTATACCGCAGAAAGCGGCGGTACTCAAGGAGGGCAGGTGGACGTTGTCTCGCGAGGCGGGACAAACGAGTTCCACGGGTCAATCTTTGAGTATCTGCGCAACGACGCATTCGATGCGCGAGGTCCTTTTGATGGGCCCAGCCTTCCGCCCTTTCGGTTGAATCAATTTGGAGGCAGCCTCGGCGGTCCAATCAGGAAAGATCGTGACTTTTTCTTCGCCGTGTTCGAAGCTTTGCGCCAGCGCATAGGGCAGACTCTGATTGGATTCGTGCCTTCACCTACGTTCCGTGCACAAGCTGCAATTACATCCCCGGCGCTAATACCTATTCTTGCGGCTTATCCCACGGGAACACTGCCGACCTCCGACCAGAACGTATTTCGTTGGATCGGGACGGGACGGCAAGTGACAAACGAGAACTCCGGAATGATAAGGTACGACCATAAGTTTTCGGACGCGAACACTTTATCGGTGCGCTACAACGTCGATGACGGTTTGCTTGATGTTCCCAACGGTGTCCTGCGCGACCGCACAGCAACAACTCTATTGACCCACAACGGATTAGTTGAGTTGACCACTGTGGTGTCACCGCGGAGCATCAACGAATTCAAAGCTGGTTTCAATCGCTCGGACTACGCTACGAAGAACGAAAGCGTGCTCAATGTTCAGATTAGCGCTCCTCAGTTCAGCACACTCTACAACGACACGGGGAAAATTCAGGCTTCGAACTCATTCGACTACCTCGATACCTTTTCGACACTTAAGGGCAGGCACCAGATTAGGGCAGGAGTTGAGATTCGAAGAGTTCAGTTGAACTCGACTGCAACGTCTTCGAACGATTACGAACTGACGTACGGTTCAACAGCGAATGTTCTGAACAATATCTTGAGTCAAGAGAGCCTGGTCAGCACCCTGCCTACGACTGGATTGAGGAGGACTGAATATTTCGGCTTTGTACAGGACGAGTATCGCGTGACGCCGACATTGACGGCCGATCTCGGCGTGCGGTACGAGTTCTTCGGAGTTCCCAGCGAAGTGAAGGGCCGCGGAATCGTGTTTGATCCGCTCACGTGTCCGGGCGGGTATTGCCCTGCGGGGTCAAATTTTTACAATCCCGATTACAACAATTTCAGTCCACGGATTAGTTTCGCGTGGGCGCCTCAAGCTTTAAATAACAGAACTGTGATTCGTTCAGGGTATGGAATTTACTACGGAGATGGGCAACTTGGCGACCTGACAGCACCGGTAGACAATCTGGCCGGCCGAATCGTTTTGAGTTCTGGCAATCTCTCTTTCCCAGTACCTTCTACTTTCGGGAATGACTCGTTCGTGCCAACCAGTCCTCGCAGCCTTGATCGAAACAGAGTTACCCCGTATACGCAGGATTGGGGATTTTCGGTACAGCAGGCCATAACGACGAATACAATTCTGACCGTCGGCTATACCGGCAATAAGGGTACTCATCAATTTACGCGGACTTACCTTAATACAGCAGATCCCGTGACCCATCGAATTCCGTATCCACAATTCGGAATCATCGATTACAAGACCACATCGAGCAATAGCACATTCAACGCTTTGCAAGTGTCCCTTCAGAGGAATTTGAGTAAGAACTTTATCACCAACGTCAATTACATGTGGTCGCACTCAATCAACGATGGCGCTACCGGCGGAGGCGAGGCCGACTATCCGGAAAACGTACGCTGTCGAGCGTGTGAGAGAGCTTCCAGTGATCAAGATGTCCCGCAGTATCTTTCAGGCAGCCTGATTTATAGGCTGCCATTTGGACGCGGTCAAAAATACCTGAACGGAAGCGGGTTGGTTTCGGCGATTCTGGGCGGCTGGCAATACGCAGGCATTCTCAGTGCACGCGCCGGTGTTCCCGTAAATATTACGCTCTCCAGGCTGCCCGCCAACATTCCTGACGGGAACAATAGCAGTCCACAACGCCCCAATGTGGTCCCGAGCGTTCCTATCAATCCGGTCAATCAGAATATTTCTGACTATCTGAATATCAATGCGTTCTCTACGCCGGCGCCTGGAACGTTCGGCAATGCCGGCCGAAACCTGGCTCGCGGACCCTCGAGCTGGCAACTCGATTCGGCCCTCGTAAAGCAAATCCCGATTTACGAGCGTCTCAATCTGACGTTCCGTGCAGAAGCTTTTAATCTCTTCAACCATCCTCATTATGGGACGCCAAACGCGAACTTTTCGAATCCGGCATCTTTCGGCCAGATTACGACCACGCTGAACTCGACTGGAATCGGTACAGGGACACCTCGCGAGTTAGAGTTTGCTCTTCGCCTGGAGTTTTGACGGGAAAGTATGAAAAAGTTTCTTGCCGTATTGAGTGTTGCGGCTCTACCCTGTCTAGGGATCGGGCAAACTGTAAAGGCGCACTTCGCACAATACCTGGTCACGTCGGCGATGTCGGCGCACCCGGAGTTACAAAAGATGGGCTTGCATGTTGTTCGACCTGGAGAGCGGGACGACATCATTGTCGCGTGCAGTGTGCCGACCAAGATCGGAAAAAAGTCCTCTCCTCCCGATCTCAAGGTTGAGGAATTCGGGAAGCCGGCTGTGAAGACAGTTGCCGAAGGATCATTCTACGATCTGGCATTCCCGATGGAGGATGCCAGCAAGCATGTAATCGGCTTGATAGTCATGGAAATGCGCTTTAGCGGAGCATCCGGGGAGGACGACGCTCTTCTGAAAGGGGAAGCGATCCGGAATGAGATTGCTAGGCAGCTGCCATCGCGGGGCGCGCTGTTTGCTGAAGCTCCAAAATCGGCGCCCCTGGTATTGCTGCGCTCGACTCCATTACCAGGGATTGTAGGCGACTTCGATCATTTCGCAACGGATGAAGCTCACGACCGCTTATATGTATCAGCCGAGGTCCACCATTCGATAGAAGTGTTTGATCTGAAGACCGGTGAGCACTTGCAGAGCGCATCGGGCGTCTCGGTTCCTCATACGCTTGCATTCGATTCAGAGACCGGCAATCTCCTGGTTGCTGATGGAGAAGATGCGTCCTGCCGCATTTTGGACGGCCGAGACCTGCATCAGGTGAAAAGGATACCGCTAGCACCCGGGCCCGATGCCGGTTTGTATGACGCCCAGAAGCGAATCTTCTACATCGGCAACGGTGGCCGAGGTGCAAAAACGGATTACTCGTTCATCACGATGATTGCGGCGGATACCGGTGAGGAGATCGGGCAGATTCGCGTGGAATCGTCTAATTTGGAAGCGATGGCGCTCGACCGTGCGGCCAATCTGTTGTACGTAAATATGCGGGACGAAAATGCGATCGGGGTAATTGATTTGGCAACGAAGCGAGTTCGCCAGACCTGGTCTGTGCCGGGACTGAATCTCAATACTCCCATGGCGCTTGACCCTGACAATCATCGGCTGTTCGTCGCGGGAAGAAAGCCGGGCAAGTTGTTCGTCGTGGATACTCAAAGCGGCCGGCTGATTACCACGCTAGATTGCGTCGAAACCGCGGATGATATGACCTTTGACCCCAAAGCGCGGCGGATTTATGTGACTGGTTCGGGGGGTGTGACGGTGGTTCGGGAAAATGGGCCGGACGACTACCAAGTGATTACTCAGTTTGGGACTAATGGCGGCAAGACCTCGGTTCTGGTCTCGGAGCTGAAGCATTTTTATATCATTCATACAAAAACTCCGGAAGACAATGCTGCTCTGCAGGTATATAGGGTGAATTAATAATGAAACGAGTTTGGGTGATTCTTGGCTTTGGCCTGATCCTGTCCGCCCAGGCGATTCTCGGGCAAAATAATGCCGCTACCCTGGCGACCGGTGAATTGCTCAGCCAATCTGGCCCGACTTTCAAGGTGACGGACACCGATATCCGGTCGCCTTTGACCTTCATCGCCTATGGCGACATGCGGTTCACTGACCCGGCAAATGTAACCGCTACGAATCCCAGAGTGAGGCAATGGCTAGTAACGAAGATTGCCGAGGAAGCCCCGGCAGCGATCTTGTTAAACGGGGACGTCCCGCTGGCAGGCGACAACAAGCATGACTACGCAGTGTACAAGAAGGAAACACAAGTCTGGAGAGACTCACATCTGCACGTATTTCCTGCTCTGGGCAACCACGAATTCCACGGACCTGACGCGATGCAGTGCCTGGAGAACTGGTGGGCGGCCTCCCCGGATCTTCGGCAGCGCCGTTGGTACTCGGCCCAGCTTGGCTCCAGAGTTTACGCAATCGCGCTGGACAGTGACGCTTCCCTGCTGCCTGACAATGATCAGAGTCGATGGTTGACGCAGCAGTTGCAGATGCTGGCGCCCACCATTGACTTCGCTGTGATCAGCCTGCATCATCCGCCCGTGGCAGACATTCAGAAGCACATCGAGGTGGATCACAATCCCAGGCCCAATGAGATTGCCTTGCGCGATCTCCTATCCAAGCTTGCACCTCAGTTGCACGCCCGAGTGATTGTCAGTGCGGGACATATCCACAATTATGAGAGGCACATAGTGGACGACGTCGTTTACCTGGTTTCCGGAGGCGGCGGAGCAAAGCCGTACTTCGTGGAACGCACTCCGGACGATCTGTACCAAAGCGACCTGTTTCCGAATTATAACTACGTCAAGTTCACGTTGCAGCCTGACCGTCTGAATGCGACGATGTTTCGAGTGGACGATCCGGAAGCCTCGTCTTTGACGGTGCAGCCCAAAGATGCATTTGAGGTTACTGCGAAGACCCGTTCAGCATCTGCGGTCTCGGGGAGTCGAACGAAACGGTAGGTGACACATACGGTCCTAGTCTCAGGCGGTTTGTCGTCATGCGATCCACCTGAGCCTAGTTGCAAGCCGTGGTCAGATAAAGTGAGTGCTATGGACGACCAGCCGCTAGGCCAATTCGAATACGGTAGTGTGCGTGCCGAGATCTACTCGACGAATCTTCCTGGTGAGTTCAACATTGTGTACCGCGACGCGTCCGGTAAGGTTCTCGAGCAGGGCCTGCTTACCGGCGTAAGCACTTACCGGCAACGCGAATCCGAGATCATGGACAGACTAAAGGAACTCTCAAAGGGTGAAGCTGGACCACCTTCGGCCGATCTAACTAGTTCAGGTGAGTATTAGCGAAATTCCATTCCTCGCAACAATCCGGCATGGGATTGGTCCTTCCGGTTCGCAGCGTATTCAATGCGCACGGGTTTGGAATCTTGAGGACCACATGTAAATTCCTGAGGACTGTTGCGCATTAGCACTCTCTTCGGGTCGACAACCAGCAGGGAGAGAGACCCTTCGCCAGTCGAGATCACGAATCCCGTGAGCTGTCCGCCGCTGCACTGTACATCCGCCAATCTGCCGTCTATCTTGACCAGACGATCGTCGGGTTGCACGAACGGGTTCCAGTCCGTTGTGCCATGCGGGATTCGAGTGGAGACGAGATGAGCCGTACCATCGCGATCCTGGACAAACTGAACGGCGAAATCGGTTTGGGCTGCATACGCGATCTGATTGGCGGCAACCCGGTCCTCGGGAGTTTTGGCAAACGCGAGGGCTTTCTCGGCTGCTCGCATAGCCTCGTCGCGGTTGCCGAGTTGCTCTTCGGCATATGCGATAGCGGTCCAATAATGGTACGCACGCGTTTCCGGGACGGTATGGATATTTTGAAGCTGTATAAGTGCGTCAGTAAAGTCTCCGGTGTTGTTGTCGAGGAGCGCTAAATGGTAACGAGCATCGTCGAAATCTGGCTGTAACGAGATGGCCCGATTGAGAGCAAGGCGGATTTCTGCGCTGTCGAGATTGGCTTCTTCGGCGAGTAAAGCGTAGCGAAAGCAAAGATCCGGATCTCTGAGGTGCCGGTCGAGAGCGCTTTTCCAATAATGTACGGCGGCAATCTTGTTTCCTCTCGCGAGCGCAATGGCGCCAAGTGCGCCGAAGATGTCCGGATCCTGAGGCGCCTCGACCGCGAGATGCTCAAATGCCGCTTGGGCTCGATCCAACTGACCTTGCGCGAGCAAAAGCTGGGCTAATACGGAATCGACTTGGAGTTTATCGAGCGCGGTGGTCTCAATAACCACCTTCGCGGGGGCGATGGCCGGCAGACTGACCGGGGTAAATCGGCCGCTATGGATCCAGACACTTAGATCCGATTCAACCCCGTCGATCGATTTCGCGTACGCGACCGTAAGCGCTCGTGATGGGGCTGCTCCCGAGTTTAGCGACAAAATCAAACTGTGTAGATGAGGTCCGTAAGCAGGCGAAGTGACGAGGAGGTCAGCCAGGGCCCAGCTCTCTGCGTAAAAGAGCGCGTCACCATCCCGGGATTGGCGGAGTGCTGAACTGGGCTGCGCAGAAAATAGAACGTGCAGTGGCAGAAGCTTGTGCCGGCGCAGTGTGCCTATGCGATCGTCGAGCGGACCGCCGAATTCCCAACGGCTGCCATTCAGGCGTGCATTCGAGAAAACTTCTGCCAATCCCTCATTCAAACAGGACGGCAGTTTTAACCCCGCAGCGTGAAAAACTGCATGAGAGTATTCATGGGCCGCAACGGCGCTCTGCTGCGGGCTCGAACCGGGCATAACGATCAGATCCCGTCCACCTTCACCCACGTAGTAAGCGTCGGCTGTGGGATTCAGGCGAAAGCTTTCGTAGTCAGCTGCCGAGGAGAATTGAATCAAACGCACACGCGAGGGGTCTTTCGCGCTGAGGTCACGAGTGATTAGCCCCGGGCTGGCGAAGACTGTTCGGAATCGTTCCAGCCATAGGATCTCCTGACGAGCGTTTCCAATATCGCCTTGAACATATGCCTGGAAATGCTCACTATCAAGGCGTGACCAGCTGGACGAGGCAAAGCAGAGCGGGACGAAAAGCACCGCCATGGCCCTGAAGGCTATCAACCGGAACAGCGACTGCACGCCCAAAAGATAGCAGGTGTTTCACCACTGGATGTGCAAATTACTCGGCAAAAGACGCGGCGACCGCCCGCAGCAGAATGGCAACCGCAACCGCTCCCGGGTCGGGATGACCGAGCACGCGCTCGCCCAGATAGCTGGCGCGACCTCTTCGGGCAACCAGGTGGGCGGTCGCCTCTGCACTTCGTTCGGCGATTTCCGCTGCTTCCCGCAGAGATTCCTGAACCGGTGCGCCGGAGTGCAGTTTATCGTTCAAAGTTCGGCTGAACGGCAGTAGTGCATCCAACATCGTCCGGTCGCCGAGCCTTGCATCTCCTAACTCGCTGATAGCGTCGCATGCGTTAAGAGCAGCAGCAGCCCAGCTCCTCGGATTTCGTTCCTCTGCATTCTTCAGGCTTGTGCTTAGTCTGAGAAGAAAGGCTGAATAGAGCGGACCCGACGAGCCGCCCAAAGAGTTCTGTACGGTGAATGCAAGGGCCCTCAACGCTCCGATGGGATCGGCGGCATACGAAGGCAAGTCATGACGAATCGCGTCGGCTGCGCGGACCATGTTGATGCCGAGATCTCCGTCACCGGCTATGCGATCGAGTTCGGTCAGACGATTCTCGGCAACGCTTACCGCATCGCAGCAGGTAAGAATGGCGCGCGTGAGTCTGGTTGGCGCGCGGGCCTGAGCGGCCAGAGTGTCTCCCCACGCTTTTACGGTTATGGCTTCGATTGCGTGGTCGTCAAGCCGGCCGGGCTCTCGCCGCGAGACATTCGGCCATGCGGGAGCCGATGTCGGAGCATCCAGATAAGCCAGAAGATCGTCATCCACACGAAGCAGAGATATGGAGACTCCGGCCATGTCGAGCGAGGACATGAAAGTCCCTGCATACAGGCGTTCAAGAATCGCTCCTTGCGATCGCAACGACAAAAGCGTGCGGCGAGCGATGATCGCCTGCTCCATTACCGTTGTTGTCCCCAGATTATTAATGAGCGCGGCAACGCGCTCACCCGAACGAATCTCAAGAGCTGAAAGCACGGGCTGCAAAAGTTCCTCAACCAACGCGTCCGCTGGAAGAAGCTCGGTGCGGCGGATCCCTGGTTCGCCGTGAATGCCAAGACCTAGTTCCACTTCATCTTCTGTCAACGTGAAACTGGGACGGCCTAAGGAGGGTGGCGTCCCCGCGGAGAGAGAAACACTCATTGTTCCGATATTCTGTGCTACCCGCTGGGCCAGCCTTTTCACTTCGGCAAGGCACTTCCCCTCTGCCGCGGCCGCCCCGGCGATCTTGTGGACCAGAACGGTTCCGGCTAAACCGCGCCTTCCTGCCGTCTGCTCGCTTTGCGCGAGAGCTACGTCATCGGCTACGATAACCTGCTCAATGGCGAGTCCCTCCGATCGTGCCATTTCGGCGGCCAATCCGAAATTCAGCCGATCACCCGTATAGTTCTTCACAATAAGCAGCGTTCCCTTTTTTCCTGTGACGGCCCGTATGGCGGATAAAACGGAATCCGTTGTTGGTGACGTAAAGACCTCGCCGGCGACCGCGGCGGTCAACATTCCTTCACCGATGAAACCCGCGTGTGCCGGTTCATGTCCACTGCCGCCGCCAGATATGAGAGCGACCTGTTGATTGCTGGCGGCCGACACATTCCATCGCTGGAGGACGTAATGTCCGGGAACACGCGTCAGTTCTGGATAAAGCGCCAGTAGCCCTTCCGTCATTTCTCGTACAACGTCTTCGGGCCGGTTTATTAACTTTTTCACTTCTGCACCTTTTGCGCCTGAAGTTTGCGCATAAATGTGGCGCGCCACTCTTCCACCTGGGCGCGATATCCTGCCGGGTCGACAAACGGGTTTGCGTCGCCTTTCCGAAGACGCCGCAGTTTGTCGTCCATGCCGAAGTACTCCCCGTGTGCGCCAAGAAAGATGTCACACCGCAGACTTGCAAGCACCCGGAATGTTCGTTCGTAATCGGAGGCGATCTCGGGGTAGAGCTTGTTTCCAACCAGTTTGTATCCGGTATTGACGTTTGGGCTTCCCACGATCACGACGTCGTAAGAGTGCCCGTTGTCAGTCAGTTTCGTTGTCCAGGTGGTGCAGCCCTTTGTGTGTCCGGGCGTGAGATGCGCAATTAGAGTGACACCGCCGAGCTTCACCTCGTCACCATCCTTCAGAACGCGATCGACGTGGGCCGGTTGCCAGCGCGTTGTGTATTGAAAATCGCCCGCGCCGCCCTTTTCGATCTCGGCAGCATCGCCGGCCATCACCTCCAGCTTGGCTCCGGTTAATTTTTTCGCGAGAGCGCAACCCGCGGCATGATCGTCATGCGCGTGGCTGATGAGAATAATCTTCGTGTCGGTGAAGCGGAAGCCCAGTGTCTCAACGCTTGTCTTGATAAGCGGAACGGACTCCTGGTAATCGGGGTTGATCAGTATATTTCCTTCCGGTGTCGTGATCAGGAAGGAGGCGAGATAATTTGTTCCAACGTAGTACAGGTTAGAAGTAATTCGGTATGGAGGGATCGGCTGATTCCACTGCGGCGTGAAGTCGGCCATCAGGGGAGTTGTGGTGGCCATTAGTAACAGCAACGATTGAAAGCGCACTCGGAACAGTATCGCTCAAAGGGGTCGTGACTTCCGAAAGGCATCAGTCTGCTACCGGGCGGACGGAGCGGGACGTTCACTGGTGAGATAATCTTTTGGTCTTCGCCAAAATTGCATGTTTCGGAATCTTACATTTCCTTTTGCGTTACTGATTGTCCTCGCCGGGTGCTCGGATCGGACGGAGCGCGGAATCGCCGATAAGCGGACAAATTTCCAAAAGTTTTTGCCCATGAATGAGGACCCTGCAGGTGCGGGACTCAAAGCTGTACGGCCGTTTTTTCGAACGGCAAATCGGGCACAGATTTTGCGGGCAATTGAAGGTGCTTGTCGCGAACGGAAGGAGGGAAGCTCTGTCTATAACCCGACGACTCAGGCCGGTTATTACGTCAACTGCAACCCGGAGAACCGTCAGCTGCTAAACGGCTATCTGCCTTCAGATCCGCGAAGGCGTCCCCACAGCCGGTAAGTGTTTAGACAGCCCAGATATCGCCGACCGTGAAGCCGTTGGGAAACGGATCGTTGGGATCCACGACGTATTGCGCGAAACCCGTGATCCAAGCTTGTCCGGAAAGGGTGGGCACGACGGCCTGATAAGGCCCGACTGATGTTTGCTCGATGAGGCGACCGGTGAACGTGGTGCCAAGAATGCCTTCGTGACGGAAGTCCTGATGCAAAGCGAGCTGGTGTTTGGCATGAAGAGTAGCCATTTTTGCGCACGTTCCGGTGCCGCAGGGAGAGCGGTCGAGTACGCCTGTCCAGGACTGCGGGCGCGACCAGTCGAGTGTTCCTGTCGATACCACAACCGTATTTTTGCGATCAATTCCAGCGCGCGATGGAGGCCCGGATAGTTGCGCGATGGTGATGCCGTTAATGGCAGGGTTTTCGGGATGCGAGACAGGCAACTGCTCCCGCGCTGCTGCTTTGATCATTTCGGCGACACGGACAATGTCTCTGGCCTCATCGGGCGAGAGTCGAAATCCTAACGGCCCGGCTTCCGCGATGACGTAAAACATTCCGCCGAACGCGACATCCACTGTAACGGTTCCGAGCCCAGGCACCTCAACCGTGGTGTCCAGATGAGTTGCGAAAGCCGGCACATTGCGAAAAGTCACACTCCTTACTTTGCCGCTTCGAACTTCCGCATCTACGGCGATCAGCCCTGCGGGAGTGTCCAGCTTCAGGTGCGTGACGGGCTCATGCCCGCGGACCATGCCGGTTTCTATCAGGACAGTAACTACGCAGATCGTATTGGTGCCGGACATTGGTGGATATTCCACCTGCTCCATAATCACGAATCCCGCATCGGCATCAGGATGAGTGGGCGGGAGTATCAGGTTACAGTTTGCGGCCGGGTATCCGCGCGGTTCGCGCAACATCCGAAGTCGAAGATCGTCCATGTGGGTCTCGAGATAATTCTTCTTCTCGAACATGGTCGCGCCCGGTACGTCGAGAACGCCGCCCGTGATCACGCGGCCCGGTTCCCCACATGCGTGAGCGTCGACCGCGGTAATCATGCTTTCGAATCGCAGAGACTTGTCCTCCGGACTACTGACGGAGCTGACTAACTTTTCTGTAAAGCACTCGCGATAGCCATCCCTAAGTCGCTGGTTCGCGCGGTTCCTTTTAGATCCGGCGTAAGCGGTGGATCCGGGGAACTCAGCACAGACTCGATCGCTCGAATAACCGACTGCGCGGCTTCACACTCCCCCAGGTGCTCCAGCATCATTGCAGCAGACCATATTTGCCCGATCGGATTCGCGATGCCTTTGCCTGCGATATCGGGAGCTGAGCCGTGAACAGGCTCGAACATAGAAGGGAATCTATGTTCGGGATTGATATTGGCGGACGGAGCCAGAGCAATAGTCCCAGTGAGACCCGGACCGAGATCGGAAAGAATATCGCCGAACAGATTGCTGCCGACAACTACGCTGAAGATCTCCGGCGACATAACAAACCGGGCTGCCAGGATGTCGATGTGATACTGGTCCGCCCGAATATCCGGGTACTCGCCCGAGATCACAGCAAACCGCTCGTCCCAAAAGGGCATCGAGTGATAAATGCCGTTCGACTTAGTTGCGGAAGTAACGTGTTTGCGTTCCAGCTTGCGAGCAAACTCAAATGCGTAACGCAGAATCCGATCTGTACCGATTCTTGTGAAGATAGCTTCCTGTACAACCACTTCCCGATCTGTTCCGGCAAACATTCTGCCGCCGACCTGCGAGTATTCGCCTTCCGTGTTTTCACGAACTACCCAGAAATCGATTGCACCCGTATCGCTGATGCGAAGCGGAGATCTTATACCCGGCAGGAAACGAACGGGACGCAGATTTACGTACTGATCGAATTCGCGTCGAATGGGAATCAGCAAGCCCCAAAGCGAAATGTGATCCGGGACGCCGGGGTAACCCACGGCTCCGAGAAAGATTGCGTCGTGATCGCGAAGGCGGGCGATTCCATCTTCTGGCATCATGCGGCCAGTAGTTTTATAGGTCTCGCAACTCCAGTCGAAATGGTTCAGCTTGAAGCCGATTCCAAATTTTGCCCCCACAATTTCTAGCACGCGGAGGCCTTCTGGAACCACCTCCTTGCCGATGCCATCACCGGGGATAACAGCCAATCTGTAGGTTTTCATAGCAGGCCTGCAAAAGCCTTCGACATTATCGCCCATCTCGTGACGTGTACCTTTGGATTTGGACGGGAGCAAGAATGAAAATTACTGAGATACGGGACCTGGTAGTCCCGATCAAATCTGCCATCAGCAATGCGTTCATCAGCTTTTCAGAGATGACTGTTTCGGCAGTTGCCGTGCACAGCGATGTCGTTCGGAATGGCAAGCCCGTAGTCGGCTTCGGGTTCCATTCCAATGGACGATACGCTCAGCAAGGCATCCTGCGCGATCGCATGATCCCACGCCTGATGGCGACCGCTGAAAAAACCTTGCTTCGCGACGACGGAAGCAACATCGATCCTGAGCGGGCCTGGCAGGCTATGATGACCAACGAGAAGCCGGGTGGACATGGAGATCGTTCGGTCGCAGTCGGAACGCTAGACATGGCGTTATGGGACTTGGTGGCGAAAATCGACGATCTGCCTTTGTACAAGGTGTTGGCGCGCCGCTATGAATCTGGCAACTCGGATCCCGAGGTTTCAGTCTATGCGGCGGGAGGTTACTATTATCCCGGCAAGGACAACACTGCATTGACGGAAGAGATGCGGTCTTACCTGGACGCCGGTTACACAACCGTGAAGATGAAGATCGGCGGGGCGCCATTGGCGCAAGATCAGGCGCGCATTGAAGCGGTCCTGAAGTTGCTTCCATCGGGAGACCGCCTCTGCGTCGATGCCAACGGGCGATTCGATATACACGAGGCTCTCGAATACGCCCACGCACTCGCACCATACAAGCTCAAGTGGTACGAAGAGCCGGGTGACCCGCTCGATTTTAAGCTTCTGGCCGAGGTTGCGCAGGCATCGCCGACCCCGATCGCCACCGGTGAGAATCTGTTTTCGACACAGGATGCGAGAAACCTGATTCGATATGGGGGACTCAATCCCGCGACGGACTTCCTCCAAATGGATCCGGCTCTTAGCTACGGAATTGTTGAGTATCGGCGCACGATTGACATGCTGCGGGAAGAGGGCTGGTCCTCAAAGCGCTGCATTCCTCATGGTGGGCACCAAATGGCGCTTCATGTCGCTGCAGGTCTGGGATTGGGCGGGAATGAGTCTTATCCAGGTGTATTTCTGCCTTTCGGCGGGTTTGCCGATGAGCCGCCCATTCATCAGGGGAAGGTCAAGATTCCCGATGCTCCCGGCATAGGTATTGAGCTCAATTCTGATTTGTTTGCGCTGTTTCAGCAGTTGACCTGAAGCGCATCGCTTATTCAGCCCAAGTCTTTGAGAATGTCCGGATACGTCGCACGGCCTCTTCGAGATTCTCTAGCGAATTGGCATAACTAAATCGAAGGTAACCATCGCCGTGTGCGCCAAAAGAAGCACCGTCCAGGCAAGCGACACCCGCTTCACTAAGCAGAAGATCGGCCAGCTCCTTCGAGTTGATCCCGGTGCCTTGTACATTTGCGAAAGCGTAGAAAGCGCCGGCAGGGAGGCTGCACCGAAACCCGGGCACTGCATCCAGGGCAGGACAGAAAACGTCTCGGCGCTTCCTGAACTCTGCGAGCATCCTGGTCACAGAGTCTTGTGATCCCTCCAGAGCCGAGAGGCCAGCGCGCTGAGTAAAGCTCGCCGTACAGGAATTCGAGTTGACCATTAGCTGGTTGACGGCTTCGACCATCCACTCTGGCATAACTCCATAACCTAATCGCCAGCCCGTCATCGCATAAGTTTTCGAAAAGCCGTCCAATATGATCGTCTTCTCGGGCATCCCTTCCACGCTCGCGATTGAAAAGGGCGCTTCCGTGAAGCACAAGCGCGAATAGATTTCGTCTGAGAGGACCATCAAATCTCGGTTACGGACGAGCTCGGCAATTTGACGAATGTCTTGCTCAGGGATGATCCCGCCCGTGGGGTTCTGCGGGGAGTTTAAGACCAGGATTTTCGTCCGATCAGTAAGGCTGCTTTGCAACACGTCGAGGTCGAAGGAGAAGCCTCGCTCTTCGACTAGCGGAATGGGAACCGGAACTGCATCGAGAAAGCGAACCATTGACCGGTAAATGGGAAATCCGGGATCTGGGATGATCACTTCGTCACCGGGCTCAATCAGCGCCAGCATCGAAAAGAACATGATCGGTTTGCCGCCGGGAACCACGCAAACATGCTCCGGTCCAGTCTGGATTCCTCTAGTTGTGGATACGTGGCCGGCAATGGCTTGGCGAAGTTCCAGGTATCCCTGCGTCGGGCCATAATGAGTCCAGCCTTCGTCCAGTGCATCTTTCGCCGCATCCACAATGTTGGCTGGGGTAGGAAAATCAGGCTCGCCAATCTCGAGGTGGATGATATTTCGGCCGGCTGCTTCCAGCGCTCTTGCTCGCGCCAGTACGTCGAAAGCGGATTCCACTTCGATCCGCGCCATTCTTCCCGCGAGTTTCACTTTGTGATTCTCGCAAACCGGTGGGTACAACTTCTTCGGTTGTTAATTCTACGTATACTGGTTCGATCCGAGGGACCATTATGCTTCATGCTCCGGAGTGGCATTTGTTAGATTGCTCTTTTCCACAGGCAGACGCCGGGCTTGCCCTGCCACATCGCAATCTAACCGCGGGCGCAGCAAAACTGCAAATCCAAAACCTTGACCGGAATGACCCGCCAGATTACAAGGCAGGCGGCACCTGTAGAGGATCGTTCAACGGGAATGTACTTAAGATCGCCTCTGGCGCCTGCATGCCGGCCATTCCGGTTATTTGCTCCGTGTCAGGATTTGATCCGAAAACTAACCCGATTCTATGGCGGTTGATATGTCGCCATGTATTGTGCCGGTATTGCAATTCAGGCGATTATCGATACGGAGCCGCGTCCGACACCTTCGAGCGTGAATGGCGCGGCGAAAGCCGGTCGGCTTCGTTCAACCTTTTCGGCACTGACTCACCTGAATGCTCCTGTACCTATGGTGACAGCTCGCATGTCATGGGCGGACACGGAATTTTACAGTGTGCAGTTGTCATTGGCGGCACACTGCTCAGTGATTTCGTACACGTGAGAATAGTCGGCTCAAATCCAACCCAGAGCGACGTTCTAAATTATTTAACGGGCGAGTTAGCGGACTCGGATCCCAATGTCGCCTGCATGGTACGTGCCATTTTCGCTCATGAATCCGGTTACCGGCAGTTCTCCATAGACACGCAGAGCAAGACACTGATGAACTTCTCTTACCGCCGCGGTTTTCATCGCGATCCTGCTCAGCCTGATTGTCCCGTAACCTTCTCATGGCCGGCAGATCCTCCTGATTTTCCGCTCGTCACATTTGACTACGGGGTCGGCATTTCGCAATACACTCGTGTAGCCGGTCAGTCTATTACTTCCGATATGGCTTGGGATTGGCGCGAAAACATTCGCGCGGGCATCAACCTGTTTCTCAGTCACAAACTCAAGCCGACATTCAGATCAGGAATGACTTGGCGCGACTGGGCAAGTCACGCCTGGGCAGCATACAACGGTAGTGGAGCAGCGGCCGAGCAATACGCCCGCACCCTGGCCGCCGGTCCGGATGGCCTGAGGGTCTCGGCGGGTCCGGTGCAGGCTGGATTCGAAGTTGCCATTTTGAAAGCTCCCCTGCCGCTGCCAACTCCGGATCCCTGGCTGCAAGATGCTGAAGCAACCTCGGCCTGAGGGCCTCATCGGAGAAAGCTGCTATCGTACTGGTCATCGGCGATGGTCCTGCGTTACGCGAAGCTTCTCTTGTGCGCCGTGGCCATTGTGGCTGCCTCACTAGGGGACGCAACCGATGTACAAACGGTGATCTCCGCTCTTCGAGCGCAGGATTTCCAGCGGGCTTTGACCCTCGCGAAAGAATTAAACGTACAAGGCGCACCTGACCCCCGTGTCTTAACCCTTGAAGGAATGGCGAACGAGGGTCTCAAAAATAGAGCAGAAGCGCTGCAAAACTACGACGCGGCTCTTCGAATAAAGCCCGACTACCTGCCCGCGCTAAAAGCCAAGGCCCAACTGGAGTATGCAACCGGGGATACCGGCGCTGAAAAATCGCTACAACAAATACTGAAGCTGGAGCCCGGAGACGAAGTAAGCCATGCAATGGTGGCAGCGCTTGATTACAAACAGGGCAATTGTAAGTCTGCGGTTATTGAGTACCGCCAGAGTCAAGATGCTATCGCGCAAAAGGCTGATGCATTGACGCAATATGGCGAATGTCTGCTTAGACAGCACGAGTCGGACCAAGCTGCAAATGTTCTTAGACAAGCCGTGCTGGTTGAGCCAGATCAGTGGTGGACTCGTTACAACCTCGCCGTTGCGGAGATGTCGCGTGACCGCCCCGGGGAGGCTGTGAATGTTCTGGAGCCTGCACTGGCCGGTTCAAACGTCCAGCCGGATATGCTCGATCTCGCTGCACAAGCTAACGAAGCATCGGGAAATACTCCCCGTGCTGTTGAACTTTTTCGGAAAGCTATCCTGAGCCAACCCCGGCAGGAGACTTACTATCTTCACTTCGCTGACCTGTGTTTCGATCACCAGAGTTTCCGGGTCGGTGTTGACATGATTGATGCGGGGCTAACTCAGCTTCCTAAGTCAGCCAAATTGCACTTAGCGCGAGGCATTCTGCGGGTACAGTTGGGGGACTTCACCCGCGCGGAGAACGATTTCGATACGGCCGACCGGCTGAATGGCAATGCCAGAATTAGCGGCGCCGCCGCCAGTTTGGCGGAACTTCAGAATAGTAATCTCGATAAAGCCCTGCAGCTTGCGCGGACAACGCTGCAGAGCAATCCTCACGATCCCATGTTGCATTACGTAAAAGCAGAAACGCTGAAGCAGATGGGCGTCGAGCCGGGATCAGCCGAATTTCGTGAGGCCCTAAATTCGGCTGAGTTCGCAGTACATCTGAAACCCGACTTCACTGCTGCACGGAATCTGTTGGGCAGTCTCTACCTCCGTGAGAACGACGTTCAGCTTGCGACCAAACAGTTTGAGGCAATCCTCAAACTCGATCCTCTGGATGAAACGGCGATCTATCATTTGTTACAGATTGCTCGGAAAGCTGGCGAAACGGAACGCGTAACAGAGTTCATGCAGCGCCTGGCGCAAGCCAGGGCGGTTCAGCGGCAGAAAGACGAAGACACGCTCCGGTATCGCCTCGTCGAGGCTGACGAACCTTCTGCGAGACTCCGCTGAAACTCTGTCTCGACCCGATATCTCCCTTCGGCTTCGCTCAGAATGTAATGCGCGCTCCGAGTTGAAGGTAGCGCGGCGTATATTGAGCAGTGGACTTCCCAAAGCTACCATTGGAAAGATCCGTGTTGACGCCTTGTAAGTTCGGATGATTTAGCACGTTATAGAATTCGAAACGCAACTGCAGATTCAGTTGCTCCGCAAGTCTTGTATCTTTAACCAGCACAGCATCAACTTCCGCAAATCCTGGATTCCGGAAACTGTTATACCTCTCATTTCCTTCCTGACCAAAGGCCGGCTGCTGCACGATGGTGTTTCCAGCAGGAAACAAGCCGCTGAGGTAAGCGCTCCTGGTGGTCGGTAGAGTGTAGTTGGTAATGTTCGGGAAATCGAAATTGAGTCCATCGGCGTTATAATCCCCGCTGTTTGGCGCGTACGCGATTACCTGACCCGTTGCGTTCTTGATCCCGGCGAAAGGGGCGCTCGTATAAACGTTGAATGGATTCCCGTTTTGCACCGAAGTTGTCGAGCTGATAGACCATCCGCTCGTAATCCGTCCCACGAGACCAGTACCGCCGTGAAATCCCGGAAGCTGATAACTCAGTAACATTGAGAAACGATCCGGAGCATCCCAGGCCGAGTAACCGTAATATTGAGAGATTCCCGGGTAAGCCGGATAGTACTGACTGTCGTCTCTCGACACCGAGTGTGTATAAGAAGCTGTAAACACCAGCGAATCCTTGAACAGCCGGCCCCGGGTGCTTACAAGCAGGGCATTGTAACGCGCCATCGCCGCATTGGTCTGGTAATTCAATGTTCCAAAACTTGAAAGAAGACGTCGCGGCGCCGACAACCCGCTCTGGATCAGGTCGCCTGCAAATCCGTTGATATTCAGTCCGTACGCGGTGTTTCCAGTTTGCCCGTAGCCGGTAATCAGATTATGCGAGTTCGACCCCGCGTATCCGGCACTGCCCACCAGATTGCTTACCAATTTGTGCTCGAGCGTTGCTGTGTAGTTAAACGTAGTGGGAACCGTCAGGTTCACATCCACTGCGCCGCCCCCACTTTGCACTCCAGGGAGCCCGCCATGAGAATCCAATGTCAGCGCGGGAAGTGCCGGATAAGTGAAGCCTTGCGGGTGCGTTGCACTGGTACCTAATTGGAAAATTGGCGCGGCTGTGCTCCCGTCGCTATAGAACGTCGGAGTTATGAAGCCGGGCGGATTACCATTCAGACCATTCTCGAGATTTCCGAGTGTGGGCATGTCATGGTAAACGCCGAAGCCCCCACGAACCACCCATCTGCCGTTTTTGGCCGGATCCCAGGCGAGACCAACTCGCGGCGCGAACGTCTGCCAGAGCGACTCGTTGAGAACGTGTCCCTGCTGCTGCATATAACCGTCCGCGACTTGCTGGGCAAACGTAGTTCCGGGCCCGAGGTGGAAATTTGCCAGCACAGTGCCCGGTAGCTTCGGATGCGGATTGCCGAAATCATCCCAGCGGATCCCATAGTTGATAGTCACGTTCGGGCGTGCTTTCCAGGTATCCTCGATAAACAGGCCGGCAACAGTGCTCTGGTACCCGTACTGACCGGGTTGTGGCTTCCCGGTAAGTGGATTGTATGTCAGATTGCCTTCGGTGTAGACCTTATCCTGAACCAGATCGAGCAGGCTGTTGAATTGATACGTCGGCATCGTGTGCACCGGAGCGAACAAGGCGATATCATCTCCGTGCCAGCCGTCGTACCCGGCCCGGATGGAGTGCGTACCACCGATGTGAGTGAGCACGTCGCGCCAATGGTAATTGTGCTGAATGAATTCACCTTGAGCAAAGCCGCTTCCAGCGCCAAAGTTCGCTACACCTGGAGTGTTGAGACCTGTAACGTTGATTGTCGGCACACGAAAATCACCCGTGTCATTGTTCGTCCCATCCACCGTCAGATAGCCGAACGCAATCTCGTTCAGTGTCGTCGGCGAAAACGTGTGGGTGTAATTGCCTTGGACCGAATTTGTATAAAACGTGTTCGTGGTCGCAAACGCGGGCCTGATGTTAGACGTTCCGGTATTCAGTCGTGTCAGAAAGAAATCGCCGTAGAATCGGTCGTTTTTGAAGTATTTGTCGACACGGCCGTTGTACTGAATGGCGTCACGGGGCGCACTCGCGCTTTGCACTCCGTTGTCGAGCACCGGGAGATTACAGGGGATGAATGCCGTTGCAGCGGTTCCGCAGCCCTGGAAGGCTTGTGCTGCCGTCTGTGCTACGCCGGTAGTGGCCGCGTTGGCAGGCCGGTAAGTAGAGAGGATCTGTGTGCCCAAACTATTCGGAAACGTCCGCTGCGCGAAGGATACGAACTCCGGGCTTTCGTAGACAACGGAATTTACAGCGGCTTGCGATGATCGAAGGGGCTCTATGCCGAAGAAGAAGAAAAACTGCTTATTCTTCCAGATTGGGCCGCTGATATTGCCGGAGACGTTATTCAAGTGAAAAGGAAAATACTTCTTAGTAAACTCGGTTCCCGCATAAAATCCCTGGTACGTGAAATAGTCGCTCGCAAGACCATGAAACTGGCCGGAGCCGGACTTAGTGGTCATCGTGTAGATCACGGAACTACCTCGCCCGTATTCACTCGAGAACGTGTTTACTGAGGTTGTCTCTTCCTGAATCGAGTCAGGGTTCGGACTAAGGTTGACCACCCCCGGTCGAATGTTGCTGGTTACGTCCAATCCGTCCACTACGTACATGTTTGCGTTAGAGCTGCGTCCGTTGGCGCTTGCATCCACCGACTGTTCCGTGGAGAAGTTGTCGCCTGCAGCGCCTTGCACGCCGCTGCCCACCAAACCTCGCCCTGTAACGCCGGGCGCCAGAGTAACCAAGCTGATCATGTTTCGCCCAGAAAGCGGAACGGCATTCAATTCTTTCTGCTGCACCGTCTCCTGGTTCCTGGTCTCTGACGTATCGAGCACTGGAGCGGATGCCGTTACTTCCACTGAGGTTGATGTGCCGGCGACCTCCAGCAGAATAGGGACATTAAGATCTTGCCCTGTGGTTAGCGTTATGTTCGTAGCGGTCGTCTGAAATCCCGCGCCCGTCCCGGAAAGCTTGTACCCGCCGGGCGCCAAACTTACAAATCGATAGTTTCCGTCTGCTCCTGAGTTTGTCTTCTGAGAAACACCGGTAGCGGTGTTCACCAGCGTCACGGTCGCATTTGCAACAGCCGCGCCAGAGGCGTCCGTAACGTTTCCCTGGACGCTCCCGCTGAACTGGGCTCGAATAAGCGGCGTTAGTATGGTCAGCAACAGAAGAGTGCTTAGACCCAGGTGCCGGACAGTTTTCCTTGTTTGTGCAAATTCCCGCTTCATACGTGCGGTAATTCTATAACAGCAAATTGAGCGGAGCGATAATCGACATGCCAGATAATCTAAACTCACGGAAAATGGTCTCAACGCCCTTGTTTCTCGTCTCACCTTGGATGTTGCTATGCGTTTACGCCGAATCAATTATTCGCTAGTCTCGTGTTCTCTCTTCTGCGGCTTTCTTTCGATCACGCCTGCACCCGCCCAGCAGCCGGCGGCCATTCCAAACCGTTCGCCTCTGCAGCAGAATGTCTTCAATGCACTTCCTCTCGGAGCCGTTACTCCGCAAGGCTGGTTGCGAGATCAGCTTCGGATTCAGGCCTCCGGATTGACAGGGCATCTGGACGAATTCTGGAACGACGTCGGCAGTAACAGTGCCTGGCTCGGCGGGACCGGCGAGGCCTGGGAGCGCGGGCCGTACTATCTCGACGGCTTGCTTCCTCTGGCTTATCAGCTGAACGACGCCCAGCTAAAAGCGAAGGCTCAGAAATGGGTTAACTGGACGCTCACCCACCAGCAATCGAACGGTCAATTCGGACCGCCCCAGAATGACGATTGGTGGCCGCGAATGGTAATGCTGAAGGTGCTGACTCAATATGCGGAAGCGACTGGTGACAAACGAGTCGTGCCGTTTATGACTCGCTATTTTCATTACGAGTTAGACAATCTGCCTGGACGTCCGCTCCGCGACTGGGGACGATATCGCTGGCAGGATAATCTGCTCTCGGTTCTCTGGCTTTACAACCGCACGGGCGACAGGACTCTGCTTAAGTTGGCGCAGTTGCTGCACGACCAGGGCTACGACTGGAGAGCTCAGTTCGCCGATTTCAAGTACACCACCAAGCAGACTCGAGCGATCCTGGGCCCCAAGCACCAAGGACCGCCGCCTGATGCCGCCATGCAGACTCATGGAGTCAACAATGCCATGGCGATCAAGACGTCACCTTTGTGGTGGTTGACCACCGGTGACGCCGGTGAACGTAACGCCGTATATCAACAAATCGCATTGCTGGACAAATATCACGGGCTTCCGAATGGGATGTTCAGCGGAGATGAGCATCTCGCGGGGACCGATCCCTCGCAAGGCATTGAGCTTTGCGCGGTCGTAGAGACCATGTTTTCCTTCGAAGAAGCGCTTGCTGTACTCGGCGACCCTCGTCTCGCGGACCGCCTGGAGCGCGTTGCGTATAACGCTCTGCCTGGCACTCTCTCGAACGATATGTGGTCGCACCAGTACGATCAGCAGCCCAATCAGATTGCCTGCGATCGTGCTCACCGGCAGTGGTCGACAAACGGCGATGATTCGAATCTGTTTGGCCTTGCACCTAACTTCGGATGTTGTACGGCTAATCTGCATCAAGGCTGGCCGAAATTTGTCTCGAGTCTATGGATGCAGTCTGGCGACGGCGGCCTATTTGCCGCTTCCTACGCTCCAAGCCAGGTCGAAACCGAGATTGACGGCCGCCGCGTGACGGTGGAGGAGAAGACCACCTATCCATTCGACGGGAAATTGGAGTTCACGGTTCGGCTTCAGGGAACTCAGAATTTCTCCCTCACCTTTCGCCAGCCCGCATGGTCACAGTCTCTAGCCGTTACTTTGAATGGCAAGCCGTTCCAATCCTGGCGTTCGAATTGCCCTGCTTCCGAAGCGGACCGGTTTGTGCAAGGTACAACTGATTGTGATCCCCAAAGCCTGCTGCTGCGCATCCGCCGGAATTGGCGGGATGGTGACCGAATCGCCTTCACCCTTCCTATGCAGCCGCGCGTGTCCCATTGGTTCAATGAAGCGGCAGTTTTCGAAAGCGGCCCTCTCGTGTTCTCACTTCCGCTCGATGCCGCGTGGAGTCAACTCAAGACCTACGCGGAGAAGTCTGCGGACTGGCAGCTGCTTCCAACGCAGAAGTGGAATTACGGTGTAGAACTAGGTGATTGCAGTGCAACCAGAGCCGAACGAGCCGTCGCTACCACTCCATTCGATGTCAAAAATCCTCCGGTCACCGTCACTGTTCACGGACGCCTGGTTCCGGACTGGACAGTAGACGAGCATTCTGCCGGTGCCGTTCCTCGCAGTCCAGTGAAAGGCAGCGGCCCGCTTCAGTCACTCACGCTCATCCCGTATGGAGCGGCCAAGCTGAGGATTACCGCCTTCCCATTCCTCGGCGACCAGGCTCGCTGCGGGCCGGCTATCGCAAGCACTCGCTGATCATCGTCGAGCCCTGGCGCAGAAACTAGCCACTCTGGCACTAGCCACCAGCATCAAGCTGAGCGAAGATAGCCGTAGGCAGAGATCAATCATAGTGAGGCAAAATCAGCGATCCGTGGGTTGTGATTTAGAGCAGGTAGTTCGCCGCGTGCTTGCCGGCTACTTCGGTGACTGTGAGGGCGGAGCGCAGCACGGCTTCCTCTCACCAGAGGAACAAATTTATTATTCGCCGGAAGGATTAGCCATACGTCAGGAGATCGTCTGGAACGGCCGGAAGCTTTGGGACAGGCAATACGTCGACGGCAACGGAGGAAATCTCTCGTGCCGGGTTTCTGACGGCATGGTGCTCTGTACTCCCAGCATGGTCAGCAAGGTGGATTTGACCATCAATGACCTTTGTCTGGTCGATTTGGAGGGCAACGAGCTCCTTGGCCGCTTTCGCAGGACAAGCGAACTGCTGCTTCATCTGGAGATCTATAAAGCAAATCCGGCGGCGCGCGCCGTCGTACACTGCCACCCGCCGCACGCCACCGCGTATGCCATCGCAGGAATCATTCCGCCGGAAAACGTCGTGCCCGAACAGGAAGTTTTCGTAGGTCCGGTCGCCATCGCGCCTTATGACACGCCAGGCACCAAGGTGTTTGCGGAAACCGTTCTACCGTTCATCAGAGATCATAACTCGATACTCCTTGCTAATCATGGCGTGGTTTGCTGGGCGGACACGGTGACTCATGCTGAGTGGCTCGTTGAGGTCTTGGACACGTACTGCCGGACCCTCATCCTGGCCAATCAGTTAAATGCGCCAATCCAGCGGATCCGAACGGAAAAAATTGGTGATCTGCTCAATTTCAAACAGCGCCTCGGCTTGCCGGATGCCCGCCTCCACGAGAACGGAGCGAAAAGCAATTTTGAGTTTCCGAAACCTCTGGCAGCACAGCTCCTACCCAACCCGCCGAACGGAATCGAACTGCTGGCGCGGAGTATTGCCGATGCGGTCACCGCGCATCTCAACGAACAAGCGAAATGAGCGCTCGGAGCTGGTTATGTCTGAGCCGTACGATAGAGTACAACAACGGAAATGATTCAAAGTAATGTGAATCTGCGATCGGGATCCGGCACGGGCGTGCAGACTCACAAAGAGCTGTTTTCGCACCAGAACGTAGCTGCATTCGTCCTTGTAACGGCTCTCTTCTTTCTTTGGGGTATCCCAAACAACTTGAATGATGTCCTTATCCGGCAATTTATGAAATCATTCGCTATCAGCCGGTTTCAGGCAGGGCTGGTGCAGTCGGCATTTTATTTCGGTTATTTCATCTTTTCTATTCCCGCTGCACTCGTCATGCGCAGGTTCGGATACAAAGCAGGCATCTTAGTGGGCCTCATGCTATACGCCGTGGGCACCTTCCTTTTCTGGCCAGCGGCACTGTCCCGAAGTTATAGCTTTTTCCTGTTCAGCTTATTTGTTATTGCCAGCGGGCTCGGATTTCTCGAAACCGGAGCAAATTCATTCATTGCGCAATTAGGAGATCCCGCAACCTCCGAACGGCGCCTCAACTTCTGCCAGGCATTCAATCCGCTAGGCTCTATCACGGGTGTAATTATCGGCACAACGTTTATATTCTCGGGTGTGGAACTAACCGCAGCGCAAATGAATTCAATGAAAGCTGCTGGACAATATGATGCCTATCTCAGGCAGGAAACTATGCGGGTTATCACACCATATCTGGTGTTAGGTTGCGTCGTTTTCGTTTGGGCATTCATGATCTGGAGAACGCGGTTCCCGGAAATAGCCGGGGAGAGCCAGGCAAAGGACGGGAAGGACACTGGTAAGATGCGTGATCTGCTACGCTATCCGCATTTCATTCAGGCTGTCATTGCGCAGTTCTTTTATGTCGGAGCGCAAGTAGGTACCTGGAGCTATTTCATCCAATATGTGCAAGATTATGTACACGGATCGGAAAAGATCGGTGGTTATTTGCTTACCGGTACCCTGATCGCGTTTGCCGCCGGACGGTTTGCGGCGACTTACCTCATGAGGTTCATCCAGCCCAACATTTTAATGGGCATTTATAGCCTGGCGAATGTCGCGCTAGTTTCCATTGGAGTTCTTTTCCCCGGTTGGCTCGGCCTTTGGGCCATTTTCCTGACAAGCTTCTTCATGTCTCTAATGTTCCCCACCATTTTCGCCCTCGGGCTCAAGGGACTCGGAGAGAATACTAAGCTCGGCGGTTCGCTCATCGTGATGGCAATTATCGGAGGCGCTGTCTTTACGCCTCTCATGGGACTGGTGTTCCAGGCTACTATGAGCATGGCGAAGGCGATGCTCATTCCTCTCGGATGTTACGCCTTTCTGGCTTATTTCGCATTTGTAGGCTCCAAGGTAAGAGCGTTGCCGAGTGTAGTTCTGAGTTAGAACATTTTACTCGACTTTCCACCTGATCTTTCGCGGCTCGGTATTCGGCGACCGGAGCGTCCTATTCCATCTAACTGGAAACATTAGCATTGTTACTAGGTCGTTCGGTTTCTTAGGACGTGGCCCCCCACTTGCAGCTAAGTTGCTGGAGGTGAAGCAAATGAGAAGCTTGTCGATGGGAATTATGCTGTTCAGCGCCCTTTCGCTCGTTCCGGTTACGATGAATGCTCAAGATCGTGAACACGGCCAAGATAGCCAAAGATCTGATCATAAGACTTACTACGATACGGCTCATAAGGATCAACATGAGTGGAATGACGGTGAAGATGCAGCATGGAGTCGCTATCGTTCAGAGCATCACGTCAAGCAGTCCGATTTCGCGAAAGCTAGTCGAAAGCAGCAACAGAACTACTGGGACTGGCGTCATGAGCATCCAGACAATCACTGACCAAAGTTGACGTAAGTCAGGAACGCGAGCCTCGATAATCACCTGAAAACCGGCCAATAGTTATCACTTCAAAAGCGGCCAACGGAGAAGCTGACGCAGGAAAAGAGTAGTTATACCTCGTCGGTGACCAAGATGCAAATTCTTCGTTATGGAGCAGGAAAGCAGTAGACTTACACTACCTGTGCGGAGGATATGGCAACGCAGGCATGCGACGGAGCGGCGACTCAGGAGCCGGAATGGCGATTAGAGTCGTCCTTCTTAAGAGGGGGGTTTGGACTGACTTTCTGATATGGGCATAACCCGACTACAGAACGTTAAGCGACGCCGCGGCGGACGTACTGTTGATCAGGAGAAGTCATTGTCGACCAATTCGGCGATGGACGCTCAGGCTGTCTGGATGTTATTGGGCAGAGGGATGTTCAGAGGATGTGAATATATGAACCATCATTTCAGAAGTGCGGCAGACCCAGTCCGCTTTGTCTGGATGAAGCACATCACGTTCGCGTCGGTCAATGACTTTCCTCGGCTGGCCATTTCAAAAGGTACTGCTGTGCCACAAAATCGAGTTTGGCAGGATTCACAATCGGGTTATACGGCGAGGAGAATATTCTGCTAGAGTCACACGTTCTCATCATAGATCGGGGCATGACGTGCAGCCTGAGCGACGCTGAAAAGCGGGTTTCCGTCCGGGAGATGTGTCAACGATTGCTAAACACGCTTTGTACGCCCTCCCTTAACCAGGCACTCATGTTGGAACTGCCAAAAGATTAGACCCGGTTAGCTCCAGCTTTGTCGGTGGCATTCTGGCCCGAAAGCGTGAAATCCCGGGAGCGCGAGGGCAGCGCCCTACAAGCGTTAACTTAAGGCTGCATACAAGAATTCTGATCTGTTCTCAGTTGTCCGAGAACGCCACTTTACAGCGAGTGAGCCAAACATGGGTAAACGGTACGCCGTTACCGGCGATCTATGTGCGAACGAGTTCA
This sequence comes from uncultured Acidobacteriaceae bacterium, assembly GCA_963771495.1. Classification (GTDB taxonomy): domain Bacteria; phylum Acidobacteriota; class Terriglobia; order Bryobacterales; family Bryobacteraceae; genus Bog-105. The sequence goes on from CAVYTR010000001.1 coordinate 1,318,706, forward strand.
GTTCCGGGATTGCGGGTAATCCAGGAACATGACAGGCCCCAGGGAAAACGGGGCAAATCCACTTCAAATGGTCGGCTTTGATCCCAAGCTCGCAATCTGTTACGTATGATGCCCATGTGCTGACAATCAGTATGAGCGGGCGCTAACATGTGGTAGCTTCGATGAGCAACACGAATAGGGACGTGATTCAGGGGACCTTGGACATGCTGATTCTGAAGACATTGAGCCTCGAACCTATGCATGGCTTCGGCATTGCCCGGCGGATCGAGCAGATCACACAAAACGTTTTTAGAGTGAACGCCGGCTCACTATTGACCGCATTACAGCGACTGCAGCGAAATGGCTGGCTGGATGCCGATTGGCAGATAACAGAGAACTCGCGCCGGGCAAAGATCTACCGGCTGACCCAGACCGGTAAAAAACAATTGCAAAACGAATCAGCCGATTGGCAGCGCCGGTCCGCTGCGATTTCGCGATTGCTCAAGACGGAGGCTTAATCGATGTCGATTGCGCGGCAACTATTCCATGGATTCCGGAATCTGGTCCGGCGGAAACACGCGGAGGACAATATTTCCGACGAGGTCGAGAGTTTCTTCGCCGAAGCGAGGGCCGACTTTGAAGCGCGTGGGTTAGCGCCGCGAGATGCTGCCCGCGCAACGCGGATGGCGCTCGGCAGCAGTACGGCAATGCGCGAGGAGGTGCGGTCGTATGGGTGGGAGAACATCCTGGACGACATACTTCGCGACCTGAGATACACGCTCCGGCGACTGCGCGCCACTCCCGGGTTTACGCTGGTGAGCATCGGAACTCTCGCGTTGGGGCTCGGAGCGACGAGCGCGATCTTCAGCGTGATCAACGGCGTGTTGTTGAAACCGTTGCCCTACCCTCATCCCGAGCAGTTGGTTGCGGTGTGGATGACAGCGCCGGGGGTCAAAATAGCGGACCTGAACATGGCTCCGTCGGTGTATTTCACAATGCGCGATGAGCAGCGAGCCTTTCAGGCCGTGAGCATGTTCGCGACCGGCGGCACGTTCGTTACCGGCAAGAGTCATCCCGAAGAGGTGCAAGCAGTCTTCGCCACGCATGAATTGCTACCGATTCTGGGCATTAGGCCCCAACTCGGCCGATCTTTCTCAACCGAGGACGATGACCCGGATAACGAACGAACGGTTATGCTCTCCGACGGATATTGGCGTTCACATTTCGGCGCCAGTCGAGCTGTGCTTGGGCGCCGCATTAGCGTCGAAAGCAATCGTGTCTCAGTCATCGGTGTCCTGCCGGCATCGTTCGAATTCATGGATCAGAAGCCGGATCTGCTGCTGCCGTTGCGGGTGAGACGCTCCGGTTTGCATTTACTCGGTTTCAGCTATATGGCCCTCGGGAGGCTTAAGCCTGGCGTAACGATCAAGCAAGCGAGTGCCGATTTTGCTCGCGTATTGCCCATGGTGGAGAAGCAGTTCCCACCGCCTCCGGGCATCAGCCTAAAAATGTACGAAGATGCCCGTATCGCCCCGAACTTGCGGCCGCTAAAAAAAGATCTGGTTGGCGATATCGGAAATACTCTGTGGCTGCTGATGGCGACGGTCGGCATTGTCTTGCTGATCGCGTGCTCGAACGTTGCGAATCTTCTGCTAATCCGAACCGACGCGCGGCAGCAGGAGCTTGCAGTTCGTGCGGCGCTGGGCGCCGGTGCAAAGCGTATCGCCAGAGAACTTCTGTTTGAAAGCATTCTGCTAGGCATCATTGCCGGCGCGGTAGGTCTCGCTTTGTGCCGGGTTGCGTTGAAACTGCTCTCACTATCGGATCTGGTGCGCTTGCCTCGGTCGGGCAACATCAAAATCGATGGTTGGGTGCTGTTATTCACATTCATTGTTTCCATTGGGTTCGGCGCGACATTCGGCTTGATCCCTGTTTTGCGCTATGTACGACCGCGGCTTGCGAATGCGCTTCGCAGTGGGGGCCGGTCGACGAGCCATAGCAAGAATCGTCAGCAGGCGCGCAGCTTCCTTGTGGTTCTTCAGGTTGCGCTTGCACTAATTCTGCTCCTGAGCTCAGGACTGATGATGCGCACCTTCCGCAATCTGCACAATGTGGATCCCGGATTCAGGAACGCCCATCGAGTTCAGACGTTAAGAATCGGAATCGTCGATGAAGAGGTGAAGGACCCCGAGCGCGTGATGCGGTTGGAACAGGCAATGCTCGACAAGGTAACGGCCGTCAACGGGGTAGTTTCGGCCTCCATCATCTCGTCTGTTCCCATGGATGGCGGAGAACATAACGATCCGGTATACGCGGCGGACAAGGCGTACCGCAAAGGAACGATTCCTCCGCTGCGCCGTTACAAATCGATTGCGCCGGGCTACTTCGCAGCCATGGGGCAGCGAATGCTCGCAGGCCGTGACCTTACCTGGGCTGACACTTTTAACGGCGGCCGCGTCGCGATTGTATCCGAGAACACGGCACGCGATCTTTGGGGAACTCCGCAAGCCGCTCTCGGCAAGCGTATCCGTCCAAATGAAAAAGACGACTGGCGCGAAGTCATCGGAGTGGTTGCCGATGAGTACTCAGATGGCGTTGATAAGCCCGCGCCCACAATCGTCTATTGGCCATTGCTTACAAAGAACTTTGCAGGCGAGCCGCTGGACGTGCAACGTTACGTTTCATTCGTGATCCGCACCCCGCGCGCCGGCTCGCTATCCCTTCAGAAGGAGGTTCGGAACGCGCTGTGGAGTATCGACTCGAACCTCCCGGTTGAAGAAAAAGGCACTCTGGAAACGATCTACAACCGCTCGCTCGCGCGCACCTCTTTCATGTTGCTGCTGCTGGCGATTGCCGGCAGCATGGCCCTGTTGTTGGGGCTTGTGGGTATCTACGGCGCAGTTTCGTATTCCGTGACCCAACGCACGAGGGAAATTGGCATCCGGCTTGCCCTCGGCGCACCGGTTACGAATGTCACAACTGCTTTTGTCCGCAGCGGCCTGATGCTTTCGGCCCTTGGCTGCGGGTGCGGGCTCGCCCTGGCGCTAGTGTTGGCGCCTTTGATGAAATCTTTGCTGTTTTCGGTCAGTCCTTCCGACCCGCTTACTTACGCTGCGATGTCGGCGAGTTTGATCCTAACCGCAGCGCTCGCCAGTTACTTTCCAGCGCGGAAGGCAGCTAAGGTCGATCCGGTCGAAGCGTTACGGGCGGAGTAAAAGGCTGCTCAAACATCGAAAATAAAGCCTGCGATGCGGGCGGTGGCGTTCTAACACAAGCACTCCTGTTTAGAACGGTCAGTCGAAAATCCGGGCGGAATTCAGCTCGCAGCAGATAGATCCACGGTAGTCACAAAGGGACGGGTAATCCGTCCCTTGCACTCAGGGTTCGATGCCGATCTTGTCGTTGACAGCGAACCGGAGCTTCTGTTTGCAGCCGAGGTAATGTTCCGTTGTCTGGATGGACACATGACCGAGAAGAAATTGAATTTGGTCCAGTTCGCCGCCGGCGAGATGGCAAAGACGCGCACATGTCCGTCGCAAGTCGTGCGGTGCCAGTTTGTCTATTCCGGCAGGCTCGGCCGCTCTCTTCACGATCTCCCAAAGCACCTTGGGAGTCATGCCCTGGCCCCAGATCGTTCCTGATTTGTTGATGGCCCTGAAGAGACAGCCATCCTTGATTCCACTTGCTTCAGTCCAGCGATCAAGTGCCTCCTTCGCCCAGAGCGGAATCGGTACCGTTCGAATGTGCCCGGCTTTTCCATTGAGGTCGACGATGACCCAGTGGTCTTCTCGGAGTTGAACGGACCCGGCCGAAAGGGCGAGGAGTTCACCGCGCCTCAGACCGCAACCAATCAGCAGAGCGAGGATGGCGTAATTGCGTTTGCTCCTCAGACTGTCGCCCTGGGAGTGCAGCAGCAATGAGCGGCCCTGATCCGCAGTCAGCCAGTTGCCTAGTCGCACGCCGATTCGGCGTACGCCTTTGACTCGGCGGATGCCGGCGGCGAGTTCTGGACTGAGCAAGCCCGAATCGGCTGCCTCGTACGCCACACGCCGGACCGCCGCCAAGCGGAGGTTGATCGTCGTTGGAGCGAGGTGCCGCTGTTCCAAGTGGATTCGGTATCGAAGAACAACCGTGCGGTTGAAAGCAAGTCGCGGTTCCGAGCAGTACCAGTCGACAAACTCGTTGATCGCATGATCGTACGTTCGCTGGCCGCTTTTCGAAGTCAGGCTGTTCAGTACCGCAGACTTCGTCTGTTCGAGATCGGGTAGGGCAAGAGATCGCTTCGGTGGTCTCCTCTTTTTCCGGTGCTTTGGCATTCTGGGCGGCCTCCTGCGCCGCCTTCGGTCAGAATGCTCAAACTCCACCCTTCGCCGTTACTCACGGGCAGTCTCCCAGAACGGGACTTCCGTCTACGGTCGGATCTTCAAACTCGGGCCCAAACTCGAACTCACGGTGTGCTGCTGCGTCCTCTTGATGGAACGCCGCCCGGAGGGCGTCGATGACAAGCTTCAGTTCGTTCCAGCTGTATTCTGGCAGCCGCGATAAATCCGATTCGCACGTGGCAAGCTTCTGTTTGAATCGGTCAAGAACTTTACCCTTCTCCAGCAACTCGCCCTGATATCGTCTAAGTTTTACGTCAAAGCCCTTCCACTGTACCGGTGTGAGGTCACCACCAGGCTCGCTGAGGACATCAGCTCCTACATAGAGCTCGATTCCGCAGGCCATTCCATTTATATCCATCACGGACACGCCGCTTGGTCCCAGGGTAGGGTACGATTTGGCTATCTCGATCTGAGGCAAAGTAAACGCTTTGATATTCGGAGGTAGGGCGATTGCTCTCAAGCTGGCGAGCGCAGTGGCGCCAGCCGTGTCGTTGTCAAAAATGGCGATCACCCTATTCGAGACCCTCGCTCCCGAAAATGCTCTTACTAGGTTTGCCAGCGCTCCCGCTCCACCCTCAACTCGCACTCCATCGAAATCCATAAACGAAAAGAATGGAGCGAGATGAGGAAAAAGCAGCTTCATACTCCTCTCGATGATCCACCGGTCCGTCGATCCCTCGGTCAGGACAATCGTTGTCTGGTTGACTTCGTACTCGCGAGAAACACAATACCCGGCATAGTGAACCATTTCCGCGTCAGCGTCGAAATAGCCCCCTTCGATTAGGTCGGTGAGATCGTAAGTCACCTTCTCGTCCTCGGGGAATGCCTCCAAAGCTACGCGGAACATGCATCGAAAGTCCTTCGCTGGGAAACCGAACCAGCTGACAGCGGAGGTCAACACGTACTGGGTAGGTGGATCGACATCTGTAACCTGATCGAGAGTAAGGTAATGACCAGAGCGGTCATCCAAGCAAGCCTTTCGAAACGCTTCAAGCCAAGAGGATGCCGTCATTTCTTCAAGTACCGTTATGGAATGACGCTCGGCATTCATTTTTGCGATGTAGTTTGGTGCCGGATCCGCAACCGGATACTTGGCCATAACATCGGCGGAGATTGCAAGGGACCTTTTTAGTTCATTAATGCGATGGTGCGCCCCAATCGCGAACGCTTCGTCTGCAACGGCCCGCGTAAATCCTCTTAAATCCAGTCGGTCCTTCATTTCCCGAACCGTGCATGTATAGGAAACCCGACAACGGTCCGTTGACCAGTACTCAAGATCCCAACCTTCTGATTCCCATTGTTCCTTAGATATGGATACGATCCGCTTGTCGTTCTCAACGAAGAGCATCATGATCGATGGTTCAATATCGTTTTTCGACGACTCAAGCGTCAGTTGACCTATTTTCAACTCACAGTATTCACCCATGGCAATGCAAGATCAGCTTTAAGTCTACAGAGCCGTTCTAGCGGCCAACTAGCCCCAGAACGATTCGACATTTGGTCGACGAACGGTCGAGGTGTCGTGCCCAGCGTGACGCATCGACGGCGTTTTTACTCGCGTGTGGTCCGGAAGGGTTTACATCATAAGCTTAAAGGGTGTTGACCTTCCCAGATCAGCCCTAAAGCATTTTTGCTATCGACAGTCCTTCACCACAGCTCCCGGAGGTTTCGCGCGCGTTCCCGCCTACAGGACTCGGCACCAGGCGCCATATTGAACCGGAGCTAGAATCTGACTGCTATCGCGCAATGCCTCCTCTTCCAGCAGAGTTGCCAGAGTATGATCCAGCGGTATGCCGGCCGGTAATGATAACCCGAGTCGCTCAAGCTGGGGCGCCACACTTATGACGCTGTTAGCAGCCCAACTGTAAACGTACGAAGCTTTGCCGCCACCCACTATTCCTTCGCACACGATTGTAGGGAATGGAAGGCCGGCAGCTGTAAACGTATGGCCAATTCGACGCCCGAAGTCCGGGAATGCTCCAGAACGTCGAAACGCCTCGCCCATCAGCGAATAAAGTTGGTCGAAAATCGGACAGGGTGGAACACTGGGGCAAGGATCAGGAAAATCGACTTCATGAAATGCAACTATGGCTCCTGGTTTAAGCGACCTGAGCAGATGTCGAATGTTCGCTGCTGGATCGGACTGATACAACAAGACGTACCGGCCTATGAGCGCGTCGACTTTCTGATCTGATTCGAACTCATCCAGCATTGCCACATGAAAGTTTATCCAAGACGAGCAACCATGCTGTACAGCGCGCTGCTCTGCTCGCTTAATTGCCATCGCGTCTCGATCAATGCACGTGACGTTGCCCTGCGGGCCGACGATATCGGCAGCGAGTAAGCCGACATCGCCAATTCCACAACCGACATCCAGAACGCGCATCCCGACCGTTAATCCGGCGGCTCGCAGATAGCGCTCAGTGTAAGGCCGAAGGAAACGGCCTTGGAAGAGGAGTCGCTCTTGTTCATGTGTGGAGTCGCCGAGAACGTAAGAACGGCTCGAGTTGGACACCCTCCGGACTATATCAATTGCCGATCAGGAGCAATTCCTGCGGCGTCTCGTCAAATTGAGTGCCTATTGTCACGAATGGTTAGGAAGGGTTTAGAAGTCCAGGTGAAGCTCCTCAGCCAAGCGTAAGATATACCGCTACCGGAAAGTGGCTTTTACACCTCAAAACGGCTTAACCACGTCTTCAAACTCTTAAGTTAACGCTTATGGGGCAGCGCCCTCGTAATAAGCAAAGCTTTTTTCCTCATGGTGTGGCGGCTGTCTTTGTGCGCCAACTGCGTGGACCGCATTTCAGCACGTGTCCGTGGTGAAGTAATCGATCGAGCATGGCGCTGATTGCGGCAACATTGCCGAGCAACTTGCCCCAGTCTTCGACGAGACGATTGGACCTCAGTAGCGTGCTGAAAAGCTCGATGATAAGCAGCGGAACTGTGGCGATTGTTTCCATGTACTCTTTGCGTGTGCCCTCGGCGTCGGCATTGGACAGTTCGTCGAGCAAGACGTGAGTTTCGCGATACAGCACTTTATAGCCCTGCAGAATCGCGGCTTGGCCAATGGCTTGTCCTGGATCAGACCTTCCGTTGGCCGCTTTTGGGTGATTACCGAGGCGCGGAAACACACGACCTTTTCAGTTAGAGCAGAACCTCTCCAGTATGCTTGGTCTCATACCCGGCGATACACTCGAGCTTCTTCCGAAAACGAGAGCGGTGTAAAAGGTCTAGGAGCGCCTTCGCAACTGGCAACTCGAGAGAATCGCGGGTAATTGCCAAGTCAAAGCGCTCCCAGGCTAAGGGAACGAAGTCCAGTCCAAAACAGCGGGCGGCGGACCGCGGCGCAATGCAGCAATCGCCGTTCCCACTCGCCACTTCGTAAGCTGCCGCCAGGTGCCCTTGGGCTATGGAAGTGTAGCCGTTCACCTGCTTTGGTCGAATGCCGGCCTTCATCAGGCCGATATCCAGTACATCTCGGCTGCCCGATCCTTTTTCCCGATTCACTATTCTTACGCTCTTGCCTGCGAGGTCTGCGATCGCTCGGATACTCTTCGGATTTCCGCGGCTCACCACCAGCCCCTGTTCCCAGGTTGCAAACGTTATCACCCGGACTGAGTTGTCTGGGAGAAGCCTGCGAATGTTGGGGAGATTGTAATCCCCCGTGGCTCGGTCAAGCAGATGCGACCCCGCGGCGTGAACTCGTCCTTTCTTTAACCATTCCAAAGCACGCCGGCTGGAGCAGGGAACGCTGATGATCTCAAACCCCGAAAGGTGGACCGCATCATTGAGCAGCGAAAGCGCGGGATCACATCCTGCCAACAACAGGCGGTTGCCGTTCTCCGGTACGTCGGCCGGAGATTTGATCGAAACGCTTCGCCTTGTTCGGGATTCGACAATACCGTCTGAGCGCGGCAAAAAGGCTGGCGTGAAGGAGACGGGAACAGCCATCAGGCGATGATTGAGCCGGCAGACTCGCACAAGCCGTCCTTCAGTTCCTGCATTCTCGCCGACCAACTCAGCCTTGATCGCCTCCGGTTCAGCCTGATCAGCAAGGGAGAACAGCTCCTCCACGCTGACGTCAAGAACACGAGAGATTTGTAAGGAAATTGCCGTGTTTGGGACGAAGCTGCCGTCCTCGATCGAGTAAATCGTTTGCCGGCTAACACCCACAGAACGCGCCAGATCGGCGGCAGAAACCCCTCGCGCTTTTCGAATTTCCCGCAGATTGGTGCGCACTTGCATCGAGCCTTTTCACGAACTCTGAGTATAAACGTGTGTCGCTTATACTTTACAGAGTAAATCAAAAACGACATGAGACCTTACGCAACGTGCGAAATTCCACACTGCACGCATCGACATTCAAAGTGTCTCTCGGCAGCAGGTTGTCTTCTGCTTTTGTCCATTGCTTACTCACTTCAGGCACAGGTCTCTGCTTCGCTCTCGGGAACTGCTACCGACCAGTCCGGCGCGGTCGTTTACGGCGCTAGCGTCATAGCGAAAAATGAAGAGACCGGCGCAAGCCGCAGGAGCGCTACTGATAATCAAGGCCTCTACCGGTTTTCTGGGCTGCCCTTAGGGCATTATCAAATCCGGATTAATAAGCCCGGCTTCGCCGAGGAACTGCGCACCGGAATCAATTTGGTTCTAGGACAGGATGCGGCCGTAGATTTCCATTTGCGACTCGGGCAATCAAGCCAGGAGATCAACGTAAACGCCGATGCTCCGTTCGTGAATGTCACTGCCGCGGACATCTCTGGTCTCGTCGGCGACCGGCAGGTGAAAGATCTTCCGTTGAACGGCAGAAGCTACGATGAGCTACTGACACTGAATCCCGGAATTGTTAACTTTACGTCCGAGAAGACTGGTGGATTAGGTGTTTCAAACTCGACTGTGGGTAACAATTTCGCGGTCTCTGGCAATCGGCCTCAACAAAATCTGTACCTGCTGAACGGGATTGAGTTTACCGGCGCCGCCGAAAACAATATGCAGCCGGGCGGCACTAGTCAACAGTTGCTCGGAGTCGACGCAGTGCGGGAGTTCAACGTGCTCCGCGATTCTTACAGTGCGCAATACGGCAAGCGCCCAGGCGCCCAAGTCCTAATCGTCACCCAATCAGGGACAAATCAGCTGCATGGGTCGGTTTACGAATTTCTTCGAAACAATGCCTTCGATGCGCGCAATTTCTTTGACGGAGATTCCGCCCCAGGCTTTCAGAGGAATCAGTTTGGTGGTGCGCTCAGCGGTCCGCTGAAGAAGGATCGGACCTTCCTCTTCGGAAATTACGAGGAATTGCATCAGCATCTTCACCAAACAGGCGTGGACCTTGTCCCTGACACCAACGCACGAAACGGTTATCTGCCTTGCAAGTTGATAACCCCGAGTCCGAGCCCTTGCCCGGCATCCGGACTTGCTTTCGTCGGGATCTCGCCACTAATCAATGCCTGGCCTCAGCCTACACCCGGTGCGCCAGATTTCGGAGGAGTCTCTGAAGCGTTCAACAATCCCCTACAGACGATTCGCGAAGACTTCGGAACAGTACGGCTGGACCACATGATCGGCCCCAATGATTTCTTGAACACTGCTTATACCATCGACGACAGTGCGGATTTCACTCCCACCAGTACCAATTCCTACAGCACGGATGTAGAGAGCTTAAGAGAACAAGTGGCGAGCATCGAAGAGACGCACGTCTTCTCTCCGGCCTTCCTCAATTTGGCTCGCGTCGGTTACTCGCGGGCTAGTTACTTCTTCACCGGCAAACCGGCGCCCGGTACTCCCGCAGCCTCACTGCCAGGCTTCTTATCGGGAGCTCCGGTTGGCGCCCTCGTAGTCGGAGGCAGCGCTGCCTCGAACCCCACGGCACAGATAAGCCTCGCGGGAAGCAACAACGGCAGTAATCTGCGAGTCGCCCGGAACATTTACACCTATGAAGATCGCATGTCTTGGATAAAAGGCCGGAATCAACTCAATTTCGGTGCCTGGTTTCAGCAGTTCCAGTCGAACGAGACTCTGGCTCTCAGCCAGTACGGGCAGGCGACGTTTACCAGCCTCCAAACTCTCCTGCAGGGAACCGCGAGCACTCTCCTCTACGATCCTTCGCCTACTCAAATGAACTGGCGTTCTCTACTTGGTGCTCTGTACGCCGAGGATGTTTTGCGGGTGAATCAAAGATTGACCCTATCGCTCGGATTTCGAGACGAATTCACCACCGGCTGGAATGAAGCTCACGGACGGGCCTCTAATTACACTTACCCGAGTGGAATAATTTCTAATCAACCTGCTGTAGGGAACTCTGTATTCACCCAAAACAACGGAACGTTTCTGCCGCAACCCAGGATTGGACTTGCTTGGAGCCCAATAGGAAGCAGAACCGTCATTCGCGCTGGCTTCGGCATCTACAACGACCTCCAGGACGCGCTCGGCTACCGCACCGATCAGAACGCGCCATATAACCCGACATATAGCCTTCCTAATGCCCGCGTTTCTCAGCTCCCGCTTTCGTCTGCTGGACCAGTACCGGCGACCGCGCGTCTGGTTCCCGGCGGAGTACAACCTGATCTACAAACTCCGGCCTTGATCTCCTGGTCACTCCGTATTCAACAGGCGTTGTCTGCGAATACAGCTCTTACTTTGGGATATGTTGGGTCACACGGATACCACGAACTGATCGGCATTGATGCGAACGAGCCCTTTCCGGTTATCTGTCCAGCTTCGCCCTGCCCAGCGAGTTATCCGAGTAATTTCCCGGTCGGCTTGGCTAACACTCCCGTTCCCGCGGGAACGTATTACGTCCCAACTGCAGCCAGAGCCAATCCCAACATCGCGAATACGTGGACCTACTTCTCGCAAGGAGACAGTTCTTACAACGCCCTGCAACTGGACGTCAACCATCGGTTTAGTAATGGCCTTTTCCTCCGCGGAGCTTACACCTGGTCCAAGACGATTGATGATGGAGACTCCTTAAACGCAACTACGTCCGGGGGCGAGCCGGCGCTTGCTTCCAATCCGTTCAACCTGCGTGCGGACCGGGGGCTTGCAAATTTCGACGTGAGGAATGTCGCTGTAATTAGCGCTGTCTACGCTCTGCCGTTCGGGCATGGAAGGCAATGGCTCAGCAATGCGAGCGGCTGGGCCAATGCACTTGCAAGCGGCTGGAGCATCAACTCAATCGTGACCCTCCAAAGCGGGTTCCCCTTCACTCCACAACTAAGTTACAACCCGTCCAATAATGGTGACACTCGAAACCCGGTACGTCCGTTCGTTAACCCGTCCTTCACCGGCCCGGTGATTCTGGGTCAGGTAAATCAGTGGTTCAATCCAGCGGCATTCCTGGCGCCCCCGAACGCTAGCGGCTTCTACGGAAACCTAGGGCGCGACACTCTGATCGGCCCTGGCTTGGCGACTTGGGACTTTTCGGCGCTCAAGAATACATCCATTCGAGAGAGACTGAACTTACAATTCCGCGCGGAGTTATTCAACCTTCTAAATCGGGCAAACTTCAATACGCCGAATGCGGTCGTCTTTACTCCAGCTGGAGTCTCGCCCACCGCCGGCCTGATCACGAGCACCTCCACGGCTTCCCGTCAGGTTCAGTTTGGCCTGAAGTTGATTTGGTAAGCGCCTGCTTCGCAACAGTCAGCCACTTAGGCCCTTCTCCGGGACATTCCGGGCTGAACTTCTCACACACCCGCCTTTCATCCTTAGTTGGGCACCCCGCCCATTGACCAGTCACAAACCCGATCTCCAATGTATTCATCCACCTACGCCGATTCACTTGCGCGGCCCCTTTACAATAGAAATCAGGAGCCGCAGCGCTCCTGACTTATCCAAAAAAGCCGGAGTGAGCCTCAACGGAGCTCTCTCCGGCTTTTCCATTTCCAAGGAGCCCCCACTGAAGACCACATCCACAGCCGCCCAAGTCGCCGCCAATACCGAAAACGCCGTACACTCAACTGGCCCGCGATCTGATGAAGGAAAAGCCGCCTCATCCCGCAACAACTTCCGCCACGGCCTCGCGGGTGTCTTTGCCGTTCTCGATTGGGAAGATGAGGACGCCTTCAGCCGTCTCCAAACTCGCCTGATATGCGAGCACTCGCCCGAAAGCGATACGGAGATTATCTTGGTCGACAACATGGCGCGCCATCAGTGGCTTCTTCAGCGCGCATTCCGGCTTCAGGAGAACTGCTTTGACGCCCGTACAGGCGATTGCACGCAGCCCGACCGGCTGGCTCTGTTTCTTCGCTACCAAACAACCAACGAGCGCGCCTTCTATAAATGCCTCTCCGAACTCAAGCGCTTGCAGAACGACCGCCGTAACGCGCAGAAACAGCTACCGATCGAGCAAATTGGGTTCGAATCGCAGAAACGTAAGTCGGAGATGCACGAGATTCGGGTAGAGCTGCTTCGACTCAAGCTAGCGAACGAAAGAAACAAAAATTCCCTCCCTTGTTCAAACACCGTAGAGTCCTCTGAAACGGGTGCCTGGTCTGCAGCCGGGCGGCTTTGCTCCGCTGTAGAGACACCCTGATCACTAAGCTTGAAACTATGAACTTCGACGACGATACAGCAACAGCGGCACCGGAATTAACCGAAAAACAACAACAGGAAGCAGAAGACAGAACCTCTGTCAGTGCTGTCGTCGTACATGAAGCCATTCGTTACGACGGAGAGGAGGAACTGAACCGTCCTGTTTCTGCCTTAGCCTGGTCTGGACTCGCCGCTGGTCTGTCCATGGGCTTCTCGCTGGTCGCCCAGGCGCTGCTCCGCGCGCATCTTCCCGATGAGCCTTGGCGTCCCCTCGTGTCAAAGCTCGGCTATTCGCTCGGATTTCTCATGGTGATCATTGGGCGTCAACAACTCTTTACTGAGAACACCCTGACTGCCATCATCCCTTTGCTCGCTCGTCGTAACTTAGTCACATTCCTGCACGTACTGCGTCTCTGGGCCGTTGTTCTCGCTGCCAATCTAATTGGCGCGCATCTGTTCGCGTGGGTCGTCGGTAACACGCCTATGTTCCAGAATGACATCCGGTCCGCGATGCTCGCCATTGCACACGAAGTGATGCACGTCACTTTCGGTGCCGCTCTGCTGCGGGGCATCTTCGCAGGATGGCTTATCGCCATGATGGTCTGGATGCTTGCCGCGATCGACCAGGGGCGCGTTGCCGTAATCGTCATCCTCACCTACATCGTTGGCCTCGCGGACCTCACCCACATCATCGCGGGCTCAGTCGAAGTTCTTTTCCTGGTAATGGTCGGCGCTGCCAGTTGGAGTTCGGTCGCGTGGGGCTATATGCTCCCAACCCTGGTTGGCAACATCATCGGCGGTGTTTCCCTAACAGCCGCTATTAATCATGCGCAGGTTGTATCCGGCATGGCCAATAAACAGCGTGAGAAGTCGGGAGACTAGTCTGATCCCTTATCCGGGAACCCGCAGCCGGGCATTGCTGTCTAAACAATCGGGGAACATCTAAACCGTGAAAGAGGCGCCGTGTTACGCGGCTTAGTAACGCTCGTGAGTTGTTGGGGCGCGTGCTTACCTGCGTTTGCCCAAGGCGACCCGGTAGCGGTCACATTGTCTCTTGATGCGCACAGGACTGTTTACAAAATTGGCGAACCAATACTTCTGCACCTGACATTCACGGCGAATAAACCCGGCTTGTCGCTCAATGTGACGGTTACTGAACCAGCTTCTCCTATAGATAATCTCCTTGTCTCGCCCAAGACGGGCATATTTCCTTGGCGGGACGATCAGGCACGCGGTCATCGATACACACCTGACTACGCTGTCCTTGCGCCATTGAAGAGTAACGAGCCACAAGTACTTACCTTGCCGTTAAATTCCGTTTACCGCTTCGACATGCCAGGTCATTACACGGTGCAAGTTGTTACCAACCGGGTGTTGCGCGGCGGCATCGAACATTCCGACCGGGTCGGACCGCTTATGACGAACAGCGTGACCTTCGATATCGAGCCCATGACCGAAGCGGAGGATGCAAACCGCGCGACCGCGCTCGAGCGAAAAATTCGTGAGGCGCCTGATTTAAGGATTGCTCAGCAGTACGCGGAAGAGCTTTATTGGTTAACAGGGGATGCTTCCACACGCGTCAAGCTCTCATTGTTTTTACATCCGAAAACGTTTTATCCGTTTGGCGTAGATGTGTCACGCGGACTCTGGATAGCACGCAATCGTCCGTTGGTCGTGGCGGAGTTGGAGCGAGCGCTACGCGATCCAAACCAGCAGCTCTCGGCCGGATCCTCCTTACTGGGATTAACGGTTTCTTTGAAAGCACGCCTGGAATCTCCATTCAACTCCGGCAGCCCGGCCACGCCCCTCGAAACCCAACGGATCGAGGGTGAGTACTTGAAGCTGATCGCCGCCTCCCTACCTGCGCGAGAAGGTAGAGCATTAGTGGATGCCGCGCGAACCGTATTCGTTCAATTGGCACAGCGGAAGGAGACTGCTGAGCCGCACTATGCGGCAGCTCACGAGGTTCTGATCACGCGTTTCGGCGAGGTCGACCAATTCGACGTTCACTCTCTGCTCAATACCTACGGAGAATACCTCCGGGATGCGCGGATTGTACCTGCTCTGAAACAGATTCTGCAAAACCAGCATGATCCCTGCCTGAACCTGGAGCGCACGGCAGTACTCAAACAATTGATGGAGATCACTGCAGCAGATAGCCGTAGCGAATTGGTCTCAGAGGTATGCGGCGAGAATCCGACGCTGCTCCAGGGTATCGACACTGCCCCATTCGAAACCTTGCCAGAAACGGACGAGTGCCTGAACTCGAAGATTCATGCCGCAGCGGCGAATCCGGCAAAACAGCTTGGTGCGGGCCGCCGCCCAGGCGTATTGATTGAGGATGCGTGGCATAAAGCGGTTTCCTTTGGGGGAAGCATCCCTGCGGGAAACGCCGGCGCTTTCCTGGCGGCCCGGACATACGCCTACCCAGGAAGCGAGTTGGCCCGGAGTGGGAAAGGTGGCGGCGGTGGGTCCGGCTTCGGCGATGATCTGCTCGGCGGCGCTGAGGGCCACGCCGGGGACTTCACACAACCGCGCGAGGGCGGATTGGTGAGGCTGGAGCCGTTGACCGAGTTCGCGGTCCAGTTGCTCGACGCGTTGCTCTATTTGCTCGACTTGCTCCAGCGATTGCGCGAGCAAGAGTCGACAAGCGGGCCTCAGCTGGCCCTGCTGCAGGCCGTTAGCCAATTCTTCCGGGCTGGCTTGCACGCGTCCTACGCGCAAGGCCGCTAACTTATGCGGATCGGTTTCGCCTTCGGCCAGGGCCTGCAGAATACGGCGGCCGGTCACGCCTAGCTATAGCTAGCAAGTCGGAAAGCAAGCTGGATAGTTTGATCTGGCATTCTTCTAACAGCCCTTCCCACCGATTCCGCAAACGGATGAGGGTACGACCTTGTTCCACCCGGCGCGTCAACAAGCGCCAGTCGCGTTGTGGGGCTTCGGGAACGAAGCTCAAGCGCAAATCCCCGCTCGCCCAGCGGCGGATCAGGCGCGCCGCATCGGCAAAATCAGACTTGCGCCCCTGGGGCGCCGGATTCGAGCGGGCTTGGACCAGCACTAACCCAAACCGGTTCTCCAGCGCCATCCAGACCGGTTTCCCATACTGCGCTGTCGATTCCATGACCACCGTGTCCACCTGTTCGCTCTGCAGCCAATCGGCCAAGCGGATCAACTCCTGCAGGCTTGCCCCAAAGCGCTCTCGCTTGCCCGGGGCGGTGTTCTCATCGCCAATGACTACGTACAACACTTTCTTATGTACGTCGATTCCTGCCACCTATCGATACACTGAATTCATCTTCTTGTCCTGTGGCTGGGCGAAGAACGCTCGATCGGAATTAGGCACTCTCTCGCGCTGTTCTTCGTTCCTCCCGGGAGTGGAATGCCGCACTTCTCGGTTCAGGTACGGCGTTCCGGGTCAAACAGGCTACGTATTTCCCAATTCCCGAAATTCACCTTGCCTTCGATAAGCAGGTTTTGTCTTCGATAAGAAAAGTATGGAAGCTGCTGCGGCCGCCGAGCCAGACATCCTTGCGACTAAATCCATCCCCCGCGAGAGCATCCCGCATCTCTTGGCGAACCTCGCTGCGACAGACCCCGACGGCTTCATTAACTCGGCGCAGAAGCTTCGTTACGAATACCCTTGTGAGATCGGTCACAGCTGCCTATCTCATCTCGCCACTCGACGGGAAGGGAAGGCCTTTGCCTACGCGCTTTCCTGGGTTCTCGCTACCCGATACCTCGACCTGCTTGTCGACTCGAACCCGCTGGCGCCTGAGGAGACCGCCCAAGCAGTGGCCGTGCTTCGTGAGCAGGATCCACACTTCTTCGTGAACTTCACTGTCCTGCTGAAAACGTGCGCAGAAAACGATAAAGGGCGCCTTTTGGGCGCTCTCGGGTTACTCGAGACACTGAGCGATTACAGCGTTCTCTTATCTGTCCTGCGAGGTCTCACAACCCACGACGACGGTCGCGTCCGTTCGAAAGCCGCCAAGCTGCTCTGCCGCATCCGCCCCAACAAGCCCTTAGTGGAACGCCAGCTCCTTTCCACCGACCCACGCGTCCGTGCTAACGCGATTGAAGCTCTTTGGTTCGACCGCAGTCCCGATAGCACCTATGTGCTTCGTGTCGCGCTTTCCGACAAATCCCACCGCGTGGTAGTGAACGCTCTCATCGGTCTCTACTACCAGGGAGACGGGGGCGCCATGGACAAGCTGCTCCTCTTGGGACAGCATCCATCACAAGCATTCCGCGAGGCCGTAATCTGGGCGTTCAACCATCTTTCAGATGCTCGCGCAATTCCAGCATTGGAATTGCTTACCGCAGACTCCTCTGAGATCATCCGCTTGAAGGCCAAGAATGCTCTCGAATCCGTACGCAGGCGGACAGAGGACTCCAGTTCCATCGCTCCTCCTGTTTAGCGTTTCCGGAGCTTCAGCCGCACGCCTCTCTGAATCTTTGAAACAGCTTCAGCTGTTCGCGGCAAGCAAAAATCTGATCTTCCGGGTGCCACTGGACGGCAATTACGAATTTACGGTCGGGCCGCTCTAGCCCCTCTACCACCCCGTCTTCGGCTCTGGCCGAGACCTGCAAACCCTCCCCGATTTTGTCGACGGCCTGATGATGCCGCGAGTTTACCTGCCATCGGGTCTGTCCCGCGATGCTTTTCAGTAGGCTCTCCGGCTCGATCTCGACTTCATGTGCCGGCAAGCTGACGTCGTTTCCGGCCGGATCATGCCTTTCGAGCCCGAGGTGTTGAATCAGAGTGCCGCGATGAAACACATTGACAAGCTGCAAACCGCGGCAGATCGCCAAGATCGGGACGTCGCGGTCGATTGCCGCCTCCAGCACGGCCATTTCGAGGCCATCGCGCTGGTCGTCGGGTTCATCTGTTTTAGGTGCCCGCGGCTGTCCGTAGCGCATCGGATTTACATCCGTCCCACCCGTCAGCACCACGCCGCCAAACTCTTCCATGTTCCACGGCTCGTCAACCGAAATCGGCACGGGCTCTAAACCAACTTCAGCTACGGCTCTGGCGTACGGTTTCACCTTATGTTCAAAACGATACGGAATTAGGATTCGCGGGGTCGCCGGCATTCTCTCTGCCCGGTATACCATGTCATCAGCATGCGGCCGCTTCGCTCCTGCGCACTCGCCATCATCACTTCCGCAATCCTGATTTCTGTTCCTTCTCCTGCCAAGGACCGTGATTGGGAATCTATGCGCGATTCCATCAAGTCGGCCCTCCACATTCCGCAGCCGCTCCCGAATTTGCGAGACAAGTCTTACGGCAAGTTTTCACCCGCCCCCGGCGTCAGCGCGGAGCGTGTCGCTTATTCTACTGCCTACGATTTGCGTGTCCCCGCCATCCTCTATAGCCCGGCAGGCGCCACCATCACCCGCCATCCGGCCATCGTGATTGTGAACGGCCATGGCGGCGACAAATCCTCTTGGTACGCCTATTACGCCGGCATCCTATATGCGCGCGCCGGAGCTCTCGTGCTCACGTACGACCCTATCGGAGAATACGAGCGGAATGCCGAACGGCAGTCAAACTCCAG
The DNA here is from genome assembly GCA_963771495.1 of uncultured Acidobacteriaceae bacterium. Taxonomy (GTDB): domain Bacteria; phylum Acidobacteriota; class Terriglobia; order Bryobacterales; family Bryobacteraceae; genus Bog-105. The sequence goes on from CAVYTR010000001.1 coordinate 1,337,154, forward strand.
CCAGCACGATCAGGTTCTCGAACCCGACGATATGGCTCGCCGCATGGGCGGCCTCATGGTTACTGACGTGATGCAGGCGGTCGCCTATCTCTCTTCACGGAAGGACGTCGACGCCAAACGCATTGCGGTTCTCGGCTATTCCATGGGCTCGTTCATCAGCTCGCTCGCCTGTGCAGTCGATACCGACATCCACGCTTGCGTGCTCGTCGGTGGCGGCGATCTCGACGGCCCCGGCGGGTACTGGGATCGCAGCCGCAAAATGTGCCAGGCCGGTCCTTACCAGGCGCTCAGCTTCCTTGGTGATCGCGGCGCCTCCATTTACGCCCTGCATGCCCGTCGCGGACCGACTCTCATCTGGAACGGCTCCGCTGATGAAGTAGTCGATATCCCGCACCACGGAGAGGAATTTTTCGCCGATCTGAAGAAGCGCACAGCCGCTGAACTGGGTAGTTCCAAAAACATCTTTCAAACCGGATTTACTCCCGGCGGAGGCCACCGCCCTTACTTCCTTACCAAACCCGTCGCTCTCTGGCTGGAAGATAAGCTGAAATTCCCCAACTGGACCGAAAAGGAAATCCGCGACATGCCCGAAACGCACATCTCCGAATGGGCGGCCAAAAACAACGTTCCGGGCAAGGGCCTGGCCAACGAACACGGCGAGGGAGGGCTAATCGCTCTTGGTACGGACATACCCGCCGTGCCGCGTGATCAATTACACGCCATCCCCGAAGCCGTATGGGACGCTGAACGCAGCTATTTCACATACGAAACCTGGGTCGACCGGGCTAAAACCGCCTCTCAAACCAACGCGCCCTGACCGTAGGCGCGTGCTACCCTTTAGCTTCGTTGCCCGCCTATGCCCGATCGAAAACTGCAAATCATACCTATTGGAGGCCTTGGCGAGTTCGGCATGAACTCCATGGCCCTCCGCTACGGGGATGACATTATCGTCGTCGACGCGGGCATGATGTTCCCCGAATCCGAACTCCTCGGCGTCGATATTGTCACCCCCGATTTTTCCTATCTCGAAACCCACGCCTCCATGGTCCGGGCCCTGCTTCTCACGCATGGCCACGAAGACCATATCGGCGGCATCCCGTTTCTGCTCTCGCAGCTCAACCTTCCTATCTATGGAACTGAGTTCACCCTCGCCCTCGTAGAACGTCGCCTCGAAGAGCACGAACTCCTCGACGACGCCAAACTGAACATCGTTAAGCCCGGCGACCGCATCACGCTCGGGCCGTTCTCGATTGAGTTCATCCGCGTCACGCATTCCATCGTCAGCGCCGTTGCCCTCGCCATCACCACTCCGCTCGGCGTCGTCATCCACACCGGCGATTTCAAAGTCGATCCCACCCCCACCGATAACGAGCTCTTCGACCTCCACACGCTCGCCGATTACGGCAAACGCGGCGTCCTCCTTCTGCTCTCCGATTCCACCAACGTCGACCGTCCCGGTTACACCGAGAGCGAGCGCGCCGTCCGTCCCCGGCTCGAAGGGTTGTTCACCAGCAGTGAGCGCCGCCTCGTTATTTCCTGTTTCAGCAGTTCCATCCACCGGCTCCAGCAGATTCTGGACCTTGCCGCGGAATACGGACGCAAGGTCGCCTTCCTCGGCCGCAGCATGCTGAACGTCACCGAGATCGCTCACAATCTCGGCCTCCTCTCTATCCCGGACTCCACGCTTCTCCGTCCACAGGACATCATGCAGGTGTCGCCCGATAAAGTTGCTGTGGTGGTCTCCGGTACGCAGGGTGAACCCATGTCCGCCCTGTCTCGCGTCGCGGTCGACAACCATAAACATCTGAGTCTGCAGCCAGGCGATACGGTGGCTCTCAGCTCGCGCATCATACCCGGCAACGAAAAGCAGATCTTCCGGATGATGAATCACATCGCTCGTCGCGGAGCCGATCTGGTCTACGGCACCATGAAGCCGCCCATACACGTCTCCGGCCATGCCAGCGAAGAAGAACTCAAGCTCATCCTGAATTTGGTCCGCCCGCGCTACTTCATACCGATTCACGGCGAGTACCGCCAGCTCTCACGTCATGCCGCACTCGCTCAGCACCTGCGCTTCCTGGGTCTCGAAGACACATTTGTTCTCGAAACTGGCGACACGCTTGAAATCGACAACCTCGGCGCGCGCCGTGGCGAGAAAATCGCCGTTGGCCGTGTGTGCATTGATTCCGGCTCGCTCGATGACGTCGTCGAGGACATCATCATCCGTGACCGCCGCCATCTCTCCGAAGACGGTTTCGTTTTGCCCATCATCGCCATCAACAAGCACACCGGGAAAAGCGAAGGTTTGCCTGAGATCGTCAGCCGCGGTTTCGTCGGCGGCGACGGCGCCGGCATTCTTCAGGACGCCCGCGCCGTCGTTGCCCGAACTTTAGAAACCTCGACCCCCGAAGAGCGCGGCGACTGGGGAGTCATGCAGGAGAAGATCCGTAACGACTTGAAACGCTTCCTAAATAAACAAACTCAGCGGCGGCCTCTCATTATGCCCGTCATCCTTGAAGTCTGAAGCGCCCGCTTCTTTCGGGATAGAATACTGACGTACTTCAAATCTTGGAGGGAATCACAATGAAACAGCTGTTCTACGCCTCGCTCTTTGCCCTGTCGCTCGGCTCGTTTGTCGTCCGCGCTGATGAGATGACCGGTTACATTTCCGACGCCCATTGCGGCGCGGCGCACAACAAAGTAAGCGACGCCAATAGCAAGTGCATCAACAAGTGCCTCGGTAGCGGTTCTGATCCCGTCCTCGTTCAGGACGGAAAAGTGATCAAGTTCGATGCCGATTCGAAAGATAAAGCGAAAGCCTTCGCTGGTCAGATGGTGAAGATCGACGGCACCATGGATGGGGATATGCTCAAGATCAATTCGATCGACAAATCCCAGTAAGTTTGTTCAAGGAGCTTAATGCTCGAATTCGAGGTCCAGTTTTCCAGCCGGACCTCGATATAAAACCGCCAGGTTCTTCAGCTTGTGTTTCCCGTCAAGTGGAAAGTAAAGGTATCCCTCCACCGGCTCAACTGATTCTTTCTCCTGCAGTTGCTTGGCCTTTAAAGCCTCGAGAAGTTTTTGGTTGCCCTGGCTTTTCGTGTCCATTTTGGTGCTCAGTGTTGTCACTTTTGGATTTCCGGGTGAACCACCGGATCCTCCGACAATTCCGCCCAGGCCGATCGACGACTCCGACTTCTTCACCTTCGTTCCATCCGCTGAGTTCGACACCACCAGCGCCCCCTGGCCCGCGATCTGCGCCGGGTCGAAAGGCTTCGAGCGCTCGCCGTCGTCATGCGCCAGCAAAATAAAGTCGTCCGGACTGATCTGCACCGGCTTATCGGTCTTCGGGATCACTCGAACTTCCAGCAAAACAATACCTTTTCCCGGGTCCGCACCCAATTTCTGGGTCACTTCTTCCTCGGTCAGGGAAACGGTCGCTACCACGTCGATCTGGTCGTTTCCCGCGCTGGTGTTTGGCGAAACCACCTTTTTCGTGCCGGCTTGGCCGGGAAATACGCAGATAGTGCTCAAAATCGAGGTGGCCGCAAACAAACGCATGAGCTTTCCTCCTTGAAAATACCACTAGAAAGACAGTGGGAAGAGCAACTCTTTCTCAAACCAGGAACCAAAGCTTGCTGGAGCTACATTCGGTGAATGCGCGCGAGGCGTTTGCGGACGTCCCGGAACTGCGGGTAACCTCCGCCACACCCGGCTGGATCTGTATCCAGATTCCTCCCGATATGAGATGGAAAGACCGCGTCGTCTCATTTTTCCGGTCTCAAATGGAGGATCTCGAGGAAGAACTCTGCAACGGGATGACGATGGCTATTGACGAGCTCCTCAGTAACGCTCTCGAACATGGCTGCAAACTGCACCCCCGCTGCGGCGTCGAGCTTTCATTCGTTCGCACACGGAGCGCGCTGGTTCTGCATATTTGCGACAATGGCCCCGGCTTTTCCATTACCTCTGTCCCGCACGCAGCCGTCAACAACCCTCCGGAAGACCCTCTCCGCCACGCTGAGTACCGTTCCCAAATGGGCCTCCGTCCAGGCGGCTTCGGCATCATGCTGGTCAAGCAGGTGGCCGATGAGCTGATCTACAACGAAGGCGGAAACGCCGTCCTCCTGATTAAGTACTTGTAAGAACCTGTCCTGGTGCCGGGGAGAGGCGACCCTTGACATACTGGCTGCAGTTCTGATTACAGCTCGATTCCTCCGAGCTGCTTCTGCGCCACCGTTCCATGCCTAGCCGTTCCCACGATCCTAGGAACGACGATCGGTCGTTAAACACGATAAGAGCATAGGGTGACGAGGGCCGGACGGAAGATCAAGCTGAAATCTAAGGAATACGTGCTGATCGATTCACTGGCTAATCCAAAGGTCAGATTACCAGCGCCACGGACCTACCTTTAAAAGCCTCTCATGTTCGCGAGGGCAGAGTTGACTGGATGAGCGATACTCGGAATCATCAGTGCCATTCAGTGACACATCTCCGGCCGCGCACGACGTCTACGTCCGACGCTTGAAAGCAATGACACCTTCTGAACGGCTCAAGCTTGGCGTCGCACTTTGGGAGGCAGGAAATTCCGTTCAAAACGCCGCGGCCAGGCGCAAGCATCCGCTCGCCGACGATGCCGAGATTACATTCCGCATTGCGGTAACCAGGTTTGGTATCGAACTCGCGCGTAAGGCCTACCGAAGGCTATGACGGCCCCCGCGGACGCCTTTGAACCTTTGCGTTCCGAACTCGAGCTAGCCGGAATTCGCTATGCGATCGGTGGGTCCTGGGCCAGTACGGCGTTTGGAGAGCCTCGATTTACAAACGACGTCGATATTCTGGCCGAGCTCACACAGGAAAACGTTAAACGGTTTCTCGAGAGTTTACCGGACACTTTCTACGCGGACGCAGAAGAAGCTCTAGAAGCCATTCGACGAGGTGGACCGTTCAATCTGATCTATATTCCGTTGGCATTCAAGTTTGATTCTTTCCGGCGGGTGCGTTCGCGCTTGGCATGCAAGAACTGGATCGCGCCATTTATCTGCCAGCTACGGGCCTTTCAGAAACGCCTGCTCCTTTTGTGACACCAGAAGACATTCTGCTGGCCAAACTGCATTGGTTCCGCCTGGGCGGCGAAGTGTCCGAGGTACAGTGGCGAGACATCGAAGGCATTGTTGGAGGATGCGACGCCACCCTTGACCTAACCTATCTGCAACAAGGTGCTGCAAAAGTGGGACTTACCGATTTGTTGCATAGAGCACTAAAGCAGGCTTAACTGTTTCCCGCCTCTACCCTCCGCTCTCCGCGAACGGTTCGGCGAACGGCTGGAGAACACCGGCAGCAACCGGCCTCATACTCATATAGATGACCAGTTAGTCGTCAGCCCTACTAGTGCTTCCCGCAGCCGCTTCGCAAGGTGCTCGTCCACACTCTGGATCTCAAAAAGTAGGCCGTCAACCGCAATCCGGAAAGCGTGCGAGAGTTCAGCAGCCTGTAATTGCCCCACCAAAGAACCTTCCAATCGGCTGGTTACTTCCAATGGCAACCGGTCTATGCCCCGCCCATGCACAGCAGAGAGCCCATGCCGAATGCAAGCGAGCGAAAGCGCAGTATCTCGGATGCCGCTGATCATGTATTCCGCTTGCCATAACTTTCCCCTCGCAATACAGCTCCGGGCATGCAATGCGTAGAGCCAACCAAAACCGATCAGGTCGGCACCCGAAGGTGGCGGCACATATCGGGACTCACCAGCTTCCCCTAACACGAGACGAAAAGTGGGCGCCAAAGCGCGGAACTCCGAACTGTGCACAAAAGCGAGATCTACCTGCAATGTGCTGGGAAGAAGAAACACGCGGTAGATCCACGCCCCGGACTTAACATCGAAATGATGTAACGCGGAGTGCTGATCGTACATGTGCGCCGTCCAATCCGCGAGCACCATCCGCATCTCTGCAGCCTCGACAATCCCAAACGCGAGATCAATGTCCGACCACTCGTCTTCCAGTTCGGCGGCCGCCGAGCCGGTTATCGCAGCGCCGCTGATACGCCCGTCGCGGGCCGCGAATTCGAGCAAATCAGAGCGTAGTTGCGCGCGCTCTTTCGGGGTAAACATCGTCTCTGATCCATTCTCCGTGTCCGCATCCCCAACGTGGACCACGCAAAGGATATCGTTCTTGCTTACGTCGATGCCTTCAATCGTGGTGATCTGGACAAACTATGCAGGCTGTTCGCAGACGACGCGCTCATCTGGGAGTCCTCTGATGGGGCACGATCGAGCAGGCTCGTCCAATCTGGAAAGATCTCATCGAGTGTCTCCAAATCCAGTCAAAGGTCGACGCCATCATCTCTGAAAAAAACGCGGTCGCCGTCCGGTACACCGAACACGGCAAATCCATTCGTGCTTTTCGCGGTGCCGGTCCCATTGGCCGCACTTACGAGATAACGGCCATGGAGTGGTTTGACTTCAAAGACAAGCTGATTCACCGCCGCTGGGGAGCTCGAGACTCGGCAGCTCAGAGCCGCCAGTTGGGTTTCACGAGTAATTCGCTTGGCTTTTCATCATTCAGATATGTCATTGAAAGTATCGACTTCTTGATTTCGCCCGATATAGAATGCCATCCATGACACAACAACAGCTTGACTGCATCAAGCTCGGGAAGGCTTTTCGCTGGATGCGTAAAGGCTCCGCCATCAACCGCTCGGAAGAAGATGCCATCGCCTATGCGGTAGACGGCGCTCCTTCTAATCTGCAGATCACCCTTCGCACGGATGCACCCCGGGATCCGTGGCATTTCGAAATCAAGTCAGATAAGCTAAATCTCCATTCCCCCGAAGGCTTCCCCTCGAAAAACGAAGCCCTCCAGGGCCTCAAGACTTGGTTGATGTCCAACGCCTAAGGCGTGACCAACCGCAAGCGGACCATCTGCTAGCGTCCTTTCTTGCAATACCTAGAGTGCCCTGCATGCTGAATTCAGCCCCGCTCCGTATTTCTTCTCATCTTCAAACGTCGAAATCATAGTCCCAATCGGCATCTATTGAATCATGAGTCAGGATCCGGTATTGGGGTTTGTGGAGCGGCAGGAATGGCTCGCCCCTGTGCAAGAGGTAGGCGAGCAACTCGTCAAAGAAGCCTTCCAGTCAGGCGGCGAAGCTGGCCAGCAGGTAAAGGATTTTCTGCATGGCGTGTGGCTCGGACACCCCTTGCACGCTGCCATTACCGACGTGCCGGTCGGTAGTTGGACAGTAGCTGCCGTGCTCGACACGATGGAAGCCGCGGACAAGGGCGAGTACGCTGCTGGCGCGGATGCCGCCGTAGCGATTGGTCTGGTTGGCGCGGCCGCCTCCGCAGCAGCCGGCTTGGCAGACTGGAGCGATATCCACGGTAAGGCGCAACGCGTCGGAGCTATGCACGGCCTTCTGAATGTCGGGGCCACCATACTCTACACTGCTTCTTACGTGGCCCGAAAAACTGGTCATCGAGCCACCGGACGTGCCTTGGGCTTCACCGGCTATGGACTCGTAATGATGAGCGCCTTCCTCGGCGGAGCACTCTCCTATAACCAGAAGATCGGCGTAAATCACAGCCCCGATCTCGACACGGATCTGCCCGACGAGTTCCTTCCTGTCTGCCGGCTCGAGGACCTCCCGGAAGGCAGACTTGCCAAGCAAGATCTGAAAGGCACGCCGATCGTCTTGCTACGCCGGGGCCAACAGGTTCACGCCTTGGCAGACCAGTGCTCTCATTTGGGCGGTCCGCTTTCTGAAGGTCAGCTCGAAGGCGAGTCCGTCGTATGTCCCTGGCACGGATCTCGATTCTGCCTGAAGAGCGGCAAAGTGCTCAACGGACCTGCTACCACCCCGCAGCCCTCCTTCGATACCAAACTGCAGGATGGAAGCGTGCTGCTCCGTCGCCGGAGTGCGGCCGAGATCTAGTTCGCTCAATCAAATACCAAGTACCGGCAGTTCCAAAAACCAGGTTCCTTTCCAGCCGGAACCCTTGTTATGCTGCCGTCGATATCCTAGCCCCGTCCGGAGATATCGTGACCGCTCTCAAACTTGCCACCTCCGTCTTCTCCATCGCCCTCCTTGCGCACGCCCAAACCATTCCTGCTCCCATCCTGAATGACGATCAGACCGAGTTAGACTCGCAACCTGTCCGCGCATTCATGGTCTCGGTCCGGCAAGCTCTGGATCGCGAAGACTTCACTCAGCTCGAAGAGATCGCCGCTTCCGCGCGTTCCGAGAAGTCACGCTTCCGGGGTGGCGATTGGAAATTGCATACGTTCTATGCCGTTGTGCAGGGCCCCGGCTATCTCACTGCTCCGGACGCCACCTGGACCCATCACATCGAACGGCTGGAAAGGTGGTCTGCCGCAAAGCCCGATTCGGTACCCCGCGCATAGCTCTTGGATCGGCTTACTTGCGATTTGCCTGGAAGGCGCGCGGCAATGGGTTAGCCGATACGGTCACACCAGATGCTTGGAAGCTCTTCAAAGAAAGGGTCCAGCAGTCGCGTTCGATTCTCGAGACGGCTGAATCGCTGCCAGTACACGATCCCAAGCTTTACGCCAATTTACAGGTAGTTGCTCTCGCCCAAAGCTGGAGCCGTCCGCAAATAGACCAACTCTTCCAGCAGGCCGTTTCAATAGAGCCGCTCTACTTCTACTACTACAATGAACAAACGAATTCTCTGATGCCGAAGTGGTACGGAAAGCCGGGCGAAGCGGAAGAATTTCTTCACTCAGCGGCCGATCACGTCGGCGGTCCGGAAGGTGATTTCATCTATTTCCGGGCAGCCGCTCTTGAGAATTGCTGTCGCTCCACACAACTCCCCGGCCTTTCCTGGGATCGCGTGAAGCGCGGCTTTGCTGCACTCGACCAACTCTACGGCGCCACCAATCACCAACGCAATGTGGTTGCCTACATGGCCGTGGCCCAACACGATCGCGAATTTGCTCAGCAGGTTGTATCCGTGATCGGAAACGACTGGGACGCTTCTGTATGGCACACCAAGGGGCAATTCGAAACTGCCAAAACCGCCATTCAGTAGCGCCGCTGTATGTACGTTCGGCGGTGCCGCAGTCCAAGGCATGCTCGAGTACACGAAAGACCGAAGAAGATCAGAATCACCAGTACAATCAGACACCCGATACCGATGTTCTTCCCCATAGAACTTCGCGAACCCGCAGCTCCCGGCGCCGGATAGGCAACCGGCGTTTGGGGAGCCGACGCGCCCTGATAGCTTGAAGGTGGGACGCTGGTGTTGCCGAAGGGCGTGCCGCAGTTCGCGCAAAACTTCGCGTTGTCCGGATTTGCTAAACCGCAGTTGGGGCAGTTCATGCTCATGCTTACTGTAACGAATCTGGGGACCGAAAAGATCGAATTATGATCTCCCCATTCAGCCGCAACGCCTGTAGACCCTATGCTGGGCGTCGACCAGCATCAATTCCGATACCAGAAGTCACCAGCAATACGGCCGCTTGCGAGCTCTGTCGTTTCGTGCTCCAATCTTCATGTTGACTCCGTTAGAGAGTAAAAAGCCATATCATCGCGGGCTGAATTACGCGGAGATGACTATGCAATCAACCGTGAGGAGATTGCAGAGTCTAAGGATACACGCGCTCGGAAGAGGTAGCTGATTCTTCGTATGTTTAGCAGTGTCCGGCTGCGGCTCACTTTGTGGTACGTCCTCGCCTTCGGCATGCTCCTGGTGTGCTTCAGCATCTATGTGCTCTCGTCTCTGTCGCGTGATTTGCGCGGTGACTTCGACAAGGCCCTGATACGCACGGCTGACACAACGGCCAGCTATTTCGAAGAGTTCGCCGAGAGAAAAAAACCTGCAGCCGGAGCCGTCGAAACCATCCGGGAGCTTAGGCTTGGCAAGACTGGCGTGGCGATCTTTCGCGGAAACGAACTACTCGCATCCACCGGCAATGACGTGGTCTCGATCACTCTGGGGAGCAGGCTTCTTTTCATGTCAAATCGATCGAGCGAATACAGGTTGGCTACGGATTCGAAGACGAACAAACGTCTGGTAATAGTCCCGATACAGGTAGACTCCGTGACTTACACGGTCGCAGTACTCGAATCCATGCGAGAGCTGACAGACGAGCTCGCACGCGTGCGGAGAATCGTTCTCTTCGCGCTACCAGCGGCCTTCCTCCTGGCTGCCGTCGGCGGCTATTTCCTCGCGGGCAAGACCTTGGAACCGGTTATCACACTCTCGGCGCAGGCCGAACATATTACAGCGAAAAACCTCAATGAACGCTTGGAAATCAAGAGCCACGATGAATTTGGGCGCTTGGCTGCTGTATTCAACGCGCTTCTCTCTCGCTTGGACGGTTCCTTCAGAGTCATGCGCGAGTTCATGGCGGATGCCTCCCACGAGCTGCGCACCCCGCTCGCGATCATTCATGGCGAAGCAGAGGTCTCACTCTCCCGCGACCGAGCTGCCAATGAGTACCGCGAATCTCTCGGCATCATACGAGACAACTCGACACGTATGGCCGTTATCGTCAAAGACATGCTCGACCTGGCACGCGTCGACAGCGGGCAGAGCGTGCTCCGCAAAGAGGAGTTATATCTGGACGATCTCGTATCCGCCTGCTGCCGTAGCGCAGAACCATTGGCTCAACGTAAAGAAATCAGATTCACGTACAGCGCGGAGCAGGACTTCTCGTTCGAAGGAGACGAGGAATTGCTTAAAAGGATGACGGCTAATCTCCTGCACAACGCGATAACGTACACGCCCAGCGGCGGTTCCGTTTCAGTCAAATTAAGTCGAGAGAACGGTAGCGGCTTCCTGACGGTTTCGGACACGGGAATTGGTATCCCTCCGGCAAGTATTGATCGAATCTTTGACCGTTTCTACCGTGTTGCTGAATCACGAACTCGTGCCGACGGTGGCAGCGGGCTGGGATTGTCGATCGTGAAATTGGTAGCCGAGTGTCACGGCGGCTCAGTCTTCGTTGCCAGCAAGCTCGGCGACGGCAGCACGTTCACAGTTCGCCTCCCACTCCGATCCCATTCACCTTCCTGACGCACCTAAATCGGGGACAGGCGACGAATTCACCAATTCGAACCTAACGTCCTCTTGGTTTTCCCCAACCCGCCTTCCTCACTACCGATTCACCAGATCAGCTTTATCCCAAATTGAATCTGACGCGATGTCGTCGTCGTAGAGGTAAGCACTCCTGCGGAAGAGATCGGCGCGCCATTAGCTCCAAACAGACTTGTATTGTTAGTCGGTACCACTGGCGAGGCGAAATTAGTGTGATTCAGCACGTTGAAGAACTCTGCCCGGAACTGCGCGTGAAATCTCTCCAGGTTGCCGATGTTTCTAAACAGTGATGTATCGAGATTGAGAATGCCCGGACCTGTAAGAATATTACGTCCGGCATCGCCAAACCGCGTGCCCGGCGTGGGAAACGCGAAGCATTGCGTCTTGATGTAGTGCAGAGGATTGCCAGGATTTACGAGCGAACCGGTGCATCCCGTCCCCTCGATCACATCTGGCCGGTCGAATTGGTCGCCCTTCATCCCCAGTGGATCCCCAGTAATCCTCGGCGTGAAGGGTTCACCGGTGGCGGCGTGCAGGATTCCGCCCCACTGCCAGCCATTTACTACCCCTCGCAGCGCGCGTGGGCCCGATTTTAAGGTTGGAATCTCCCAGATGTAATTGAACGTCAAGTTTTGACGGATATCGAAGTCGGCAGGTCCACGTCCATTACTTTCATCAAAGAAAAGCCTGGGAGCGCTGTTGGCATAATTATCGCTAAAAGCAGATGCTGAACCGGAATCGATGATCTTGCCCCAGGCGTACGAAAGCCCAGCTTGCACTCCCTTACTGAACCGGCGAGTTACTTGTACCTCAAGCGCATGGAATACCGAATCGGAGTTCCACATTGTGCCTGAGATCTGACCTACATTCGGGTTCAGGCGAGTACCGTTTGCCGGCCATACGTAGCCTTGCGGCGTCGATGTCGGCAGCACCATGTCGAAATCATTCGTAAAATACGGCAGATGAACGCCGCGCGACCCCGTGTAGCCTATCTGCAGCACAGTCTCGGGAGCAATATCCTGCTGAATATTAAAGTTCCATTCCATGTCGTAGCTGCGCGGCGGATTCGGCTGAATATACGCGTACCGGAGGGTGGGCGTCGTCAGCAGCGGGAACGCGCCCTTCGGGAACGATCCTTGTGGCAAAGTAGTGACGTTGCCCGATTCAAAGAAAGGAGCCGATAACAGGGAAGTCAGTTCGAAAAGGTACGGCAGAGGTAAGTTATCAAAGATTCCGAAGCCGCCGCGAACCGATGTCTTGCCTTTCCGGAATGGATCCCACGCGAAACCCACCCTGGGCTCAAAGTTGAGTTTAGTCGGATTTGAAAAGTACGGGTCCCCCAGGTGCGGCGTCGTCGAAGTCAGCGAAGGCAGGTTGGTTAACTTTCCCTGTGCCTCGCTCGGAACCGTAGCTGCCTCATACCGGAGCCCCAAATTTATCGTCAAGTTCGAAGCGGCACGCCAGTCATCGACAAAGTACCCCGCGAAAATCGACTGCCGGATCGCTCGCGGCGTTATAACTCCGCCAATGGGCGCATTGAAAGAGTTTGGCTGGTCCTGAAGGAAGGAAGAGAGTGATCCGAAGATGAACTGGCCCTGCGGGCTTGCCTTTCCTAATTCGTTGTCTCGGATATTTTCGAACGCAAAACCGAATTTCAGGGCGTGCTTTCCGAGCGTGTCGAATGCATCGTCATAGAACTGGTACGAATTGTAGTGAAAGTCGTACTCTCCGACCGCGCCAAAGCCCCCTGGGAAAAGAGAGAGCTGTGAATTGGTGATCACACCGGCCGGAACGCCCGGAAGGAAGCCGAGCGAGGTGTCTCCCGCAACAGGATTGAGCGCTTGCAGACTTTTCGGCGCTTCGGAAACGACACGGCTGAAACCCAAGCGCGCCGTGTTGGCTATTTGCGCACTGAATAAATGCGTTTCCTCCAGAACTGCGGCCTGACGCCGCGATTGAGTCCCGATAATGTTGTTGTTGAACGTGTCCGGGCCGCTCGTCTGTCCGTTGTCGAACATGTAAGTCCCAAATAAACTATCTTTCTTTCCTAGGTTATTGTCCACGCGCGTCGTGAAGAAGTCCTCATTGGTGTTCTGTGGCGTGGGAATCGTGAAGCTTCCTGTATCTCCGGTAACGGGACCATTCGGCAGAGGATAGAGGGCTAGATAAGGCTGGACCCTCGGATCTACCGTCACACGTCCGGAGACTAACTGTCCAGTGCGCGCCGCGGCAGAAGGAACGATGTCGACGGTGGTTGTTGTTAGGCCTTGGCGAATACCTTCGTAATCTGCAAAGATAAACGTCTTGTCTTTAATAATCGGAGCTCCCGCATCCACTCCGAACTGGTTTCGCCGGAATGGTGGCGGCGAGTGGGTTGCGTCAAAAAAGTTGCGTGCATCTAGCGCGCTATTACGAAGAAACTCATAGGCCGAGCCGTGCAATTCATTCGTCCCGGAGCGAGTAATGGAGTTAATTACGCCTCCCGACGTCCTGCCGTAACTGGCAGGCGCGCTGTTTGTGACAACCGAAAATTCCTGAACTGCCTCTACGCCGAGAACAACACCCAGAGTGCTACCCGGACCAGCATTCGAGTAATCGTTGATCGTGATTCCGTCGAGTCTGTAATTGTTCCCTTGCGGCCGCGTTCCTCCAATGCTCAACTGCGTTCCGAGCCCCCGGTTTGCTCGTTGATTGCTAAGTCCCAGCGGGCTTTGATTCACACCCGTAACTCCCGGTTGCAGCGTTGCGAGAAGCGTCCAGTCTCGGCCATTCAGAGGCAGTTCTCTAACTGTAGTGGAGTTCTCCGTCGCATCCAGGCTTGACCCGGCCAATTCAATCGCTGGCGGCGTGCCTGAAACCTCGATCTTCGTCTGAATCGACCCTGGGGACAGTTGAAAATCGATGACCTGCTCAGCTCCCACAGTAACCGCCACGTTCGATCTCACAACCGTTGCGAATCCTGGGCTGGACGCAGTAATCTCATACGTGCCGGGAACCAGGTTAGGTGCTGAGTAAATTCCGTCGTCGTTTACATCAACCGACCTGATAACTCCTGTTTCGGAGTTCTTGATAGTAAGGCGCCCGTTTGGAACGATAGCTCCTGAACTGTCCTTCACGCCTCCCGAAATAGTTCCTCCTACAACCTGCGCTGAACATACAGAAGACGTTGCAAGCACGGCCGAGACAACCAAAACCAGTTGCAACCATTTGGAAGCCTTCATGAAAAGGCTTGGCGTCTGACACATCTCGAACGTCCTCCTCGCACGGGTTCGACTTCCCTATACAGCTATCCTCACGGATCCGGTCGAACGAGTCTGTCAAATATTACAGCTAAGAACATGAACAAAACATAAACAAGCCCGACAACTCCCGGCAGGGCCACCGCGTTGGACCCGAGCATACAAATGTGACACCGAACCGGCTGTTACATTGCTGGGCGGTGGGCCTCTGCGGTCTGATGACGTATGGCTGGCAATCACGGAAGAAGGACGGTTCGAGTGCGCCCGCGGACTCGGCAGATAGAAGAGTTGAATTAGCTGGCGAGGTCTTCCGGTGACTGCTCTGCCAGCAAGCCTAAATGCCGGAGAACGCGCCGTATCTTCTTTGGTGAGACGGCGAGCTTATGGGCCACACGAGATACTTTCCGGCCTTCGCGCTCCCAGACCCGGCGAATAAGGAGTTCCTCGAATTCGGCGACCACATCGCCGAGTGATTTGTCGCCAATGGCGCCTTGCGACCAGGCGCGCAGATTGGGATCTTCCACTCCGGCGTGCAGGACCTTGGCGCGAAGAAGCTCAATTTCCTGCCAAAGGGCGTCGCGGCGGTCGCCGTTGAGGAAAGACTCGGCTCGATCACAGCAGGCGCGGGCTGCGTCGGTGTTGTGAAAGAATCCGCTTGCAAAGGTAAGGCCTTGGCAGATGTAGGCCTGCGCGAGAAGCCTGCGGCTCTCGGTGCGTTGACCGAACGCCACCGCTTCCTTGGCGCAGTCATGAGCCAATTGGGCGAAGCGGCTGGGGTCCTCCTCTTCGCCGATGCCTTCTTCATAGCGGGCATCGGCCACCATGGCCTGCACAATTCGGGCGCGGCACATCAGAACATAATCGGCCTTTACGGAGCCTAGCTGAAATGCCTCGTCCGCTTTCTCTTCCGCCTCGTCCAAGTTTCCGAGGTCGAGATAGATTTGCGCGTGATTAACGGCTACGTTGCCCGCGCCATGATGATTGCCGAGCTTCTTATACAGATTATTCGCTTGCGAGAGGTCGAGTTGCGCGTTCTTCAGGAGGTCGTGCATGCGCTCGAGCTGCGCGGCTTTGTCTTGCGGGTGAAGAGAGTTTCGTCCATTACCGAGCGTGCGCTGACGCTCCCAGCGGGCATCCATGCTGCGGCGTAGCTGAAGAGCGAGAAAGCGCTTGGCCTGCGCGATGTTAGTAAGGGAACGCGCCAGATACCCGCTCAGCGATTGACGCCGCTCAAAGAGGCTGATGGACATTTCGAAATACTTGAGCGCGTGGTCATAACGGCCCTCACGAAGCGCGATGCGACCGTACGTAGATTGGATGTTTCCGAGAGTAATGAAATCATCGGTCTCGCGAAGCACTGATTCGGCTTCGGCAAGGATGTTGAGTGACTCCGCTGTCTCGCCTCTCTGGAAGCGCAGCCAGCTTTCGAGGGTACGCGTCACGGCGGCCATGTAGTGCAGACCGGCTTTAGAAGCAAGATTGACGCCGCGCCGCGTAATTTCCTCGGCCTGATCGTATTCGCCGGCTTTGCGCAGACAGCGAGCTTTCCAAAGGATGGCGACGGCCGAGATCCGGGGGTCCTGCAGGTCTTCACCCAAGACAAGAGCGGTGTCGAGATGGCGCAGAGCATTAGTGAGGTTCTCGCGGCGCATGGCCGCCAGACCCTCCGCCAGGCGCAAGTGGATGTAGTCAGTCAAGGACATGGAAGCGCGCGGACTGCCTTCGAAATCTGAGATCAATCGGAGGAGCAGGCCGCCGTCGTCGAACCCGACATCGAGCCATTGGGCGAGGCAACCGAGTGCCAGACCCGCGTTCGCTTCGCCGGGGGAAAGCGCAGCGAAATCGCTGCGGTGCTGATTGAGGAGGGCGATGCCGCTGCCGATCTGCCGTTCCTGAATCAGGAACCGGAGCTGGGCGAGCAGTTCGGATGACGGCACGGTCGGGAAGGCCTCCGCTGCGATTTTACTCCCCAGAAGTCCAAAAACCCTAGGGAGTCGCCCGATACGGAGCGGACAAGTGGTCCGAGACGGACTAGCGCGTTTGAAGATTATGCCAAATCGAGCGAGACTACTGATGGTAATCGAGTATGGTCGAACGCGGCGAAGTGATCATCTTTTTGGGACCTCCTGGAGCAGGCAAGGGGACGCAGGCGGGGCGCATATCCTCCGCTTTAGGAGTTCCGGCGATCTCGACGGGGGATATGCTGCGGGAGGAATGCCGCTCGGGGTCGGAGTTGGGGCAGCTGGCGGCGAGCGTAATGGCTTCCGGCAAGCTGGTTACCGATGACCTGGTGAATAAGATTGTGGCCAATCGTCTGGAGCGCGCCGACTGCCGGACTGGGTGCATTCTTGATGGGTATCCGCGGACGGTAGGGCAGGCTCGTTTCCTGGACCGGTATTTGAAACCGCGCGGTATGACGCCCCCGACCGTGATCGACTTTGATGTAGATTGCCAAGCAATCCTGGCGAGATTGAGCCGGCGCCGCCAGTGTGTCAAATGCGGAAAGATCTTTAGCTTCGCAAGCGGTTTGGGCGGCCGGCTGTTCTGCGATGCGGATGGGGAGTTGCTCGCGGAGCGTGCTGACGATAGCCCGGAAGTGATTCAGGAGCGTCTTGCAGTTTATGCCCGGAGCACTCTGCCACTTGTCCGGTACTACAAGCGCCGAAACTATCACCGCATTCAGGCGGTACGTGAGCCTGAGGCAGTGAGCGAAGAGATATTGACGATTCTGGGGGCGCTCCAACCAGTGCGGCGAACTCCGGACAACCGCAGATTTTCGTTTGCTGCGGGGTTGCAGGCCTAGAATAACGAAAGTCTGTCGAGTTCGTACTACGACGAAAGGCTCCTCTCAACACGCGGCGCAATTTTGTGGTATGAGTGTAAGAACAGTTCATGCTGCAATTGTTTTTTCGGCAGGTTCGTCGGAATCGGCGAGCGCGAACCGTACTGGCGGGCGCTATTGGTGTGCTGTCGGGGATTGAACGGCTTATGACAGCGCGGGACAAGGTGGCAGCAAAACCTGTTGTCCCTCGTGTGGCGTTGCCGGTGATCAAGCCGCGGGAGCGCTGTTTTGAGATCCGGCGGACGAGATCAGAACTCGGGTACACGTATTGGGTACTGCGAGGTTTCGGCCGATTTCACTGCTTCGAACTTTACGACAGTTGGCCGGAAGCGATAAACGAGGCGAGTTCCCGTTTGCAGCAGACTAAATCGCAGCAAAGCAAGACCACCTCCCGAGCAGCGCTGGCCGCGGCGGTCTAGCGGCCGATTTTGTTCGTTCGAGTACCATCCTCTCTCACAATCTCGTAAGTCAGGTTGACGTCTGCGTGTATGTTGATGACGCCGGGTGCGATAGGCGCCATATCGGTAGACTCTGCGCGGCCAAAGCTGATTTGCCGTGCGGGCGAGACGATGACCGGCTGACCTTCCTCGACGCGGATGAGCCGGCCAAGACGAAAGTGCAAGGATTGACCGAGAGCTTCGGCTCCGGCCTCGGCCTGTGCGGCGGCATTTGCGAGAGCTTTGGCCCGCACTGGCTTCTCATCTTTCAGCGTGAAGGTCAGACGATTGACGCTATTGGCGCCCGAACGCATCGCGATTTCAATTACTCTTGGCAGCAATGTAAGGTCATTGAGCACCAGACGCACCGTATTCTCTGCTGTGTAGCCGTTGATGGTTGCCGCGCCTCCGTCCTTTGGATAGCGGTAATTTGGATTTACCGAGAAGTTCACCGTCTTGACGTCGCCGTTCGGGAGTATCGTCCGAAGCTGCGCGACCACGGACCGGATCTGGGCGGTATTCGCCTCCGTAGCGGCCTTGACATCCGGAGCCTGAGTCACTACTCCGAGATCAAACTCGACCTGGTCGGGTTCGGCCGTCACGGTCGCTTCTCCGTGCACACGGACTGCTGGCGGTCCGGGTACGGCTGATGTAATCTCCTGGGCTTGTAAATACACGCTCGCCGACAAAAAGATGGACAATAACCGAAGCATCGGTTCACCATACCGCAGGAGAACCGGACGTCCGGGAACGAGAGCAAGTTGAATCGGAGAAGTTTTCTTAGCCTGCTAGCTATTCCGTCTTTAGGCTCGGCAACCTACCGCCTGACAAAGGAGGACGACGAGTTCCTGGAGGATCTGTCGCGGAGAGCGTTCCTCTATTTCTGGGAACAGAGCGACCCACAGACTGGTCTTGTTCTGGATCGAGTGCGCGCCACCGGGACACGGTTGAGCGGCAGACACTCTGGCGTGGCGAGCACTGCGAATACGGGATTCTATTTGAGCGCGCTGTGCATCGGCGCGATGCGCAGATGGATGGATCCGAATGCCATTCGTGAGCGAGTGAGAGCGAATCTTCGTCACTTGCTGTACGCGCAGCAGAATGTTCGGGGCTGGTACTACCATTTCGCGGATATAAAGTCGGGCGAGCGCACTTGGGCGAGTGAGGTGTCGAGCATCGATACGGCGTTCCTGATGGCCGGCGTTATTACAGCAGGGCAGTACTTTGCTGCCGATGCGGAGATAAGTAATATGGCGGCTCTGCTTTTTGAGCGCATCGATTTCGAATGGATGACCGATCGCGAGACAGGGTTTCTGCGTATGGGTTGGACGCCCGAGAAGGGCTATTTGCGTGCGGAGTGGGTGGATTACCGGGAAAACGCTATTTTGGCTCTGCTGGCGATTGCGTCTCCGTCCAACCCGATTTCGGAAAGAGTCTGGTCTTCGTTCGAACGTGATCAGATTGAGCTTGCAGGATATCGTTTTGTTGGTCGAGGCCCGATTTTTACGCATCAATACTCGCAGGCGTGGATGGAGTTGCGAGACCTTCGGGATGGGCCGCCATGGAGCATAAATTATTTCGAGAACTCTGCCGTGGCGACGCGGGCATTTCGCGATTTGTCTATCGGGCTGCGCGGACTGTATCCAAGTTATTCAGAGAATCTTTGGGGCGTGACGCCATCGGACAGTGAGACCGGGTATGTGATCTGGGGATATCCGACCTCACGGCGCGATCTGGACGGAACGGTTGTCCCGTGCGCGGCGGCCGGGTCGCTGATGTTCACACCGGATATTTGCCTGGCTGCGCTCCGCTATATGCGAGAGCAGTTCGGAGCCTACATCTATGGTCGGTATGGATTCAGTGATGCGTTCCACCCGTTGACGATGTGGGTAAATCCGGACGTGATCGGTATCGATCTGGGCATAACGCTTCTTAGCGCCGAGAACTTGAGAAGCGGGTCCGTGTGGAACTGGTTCAGCCGCTCGCCTGACGTCCAGCGAGCGATGAGCCGGATTTTTCGACCGGCTTTTGCATAATGGTTGTCACCGCGTAGTAACGGGAATGGCTTTCCTCCGCACGTTGGCGGCGGCTTTGCGCATTCTCACTTTCACACAGGAGCTAAGAATGGGAAATTATCGCATTGCGGCCGTCGGACTGGCAATGTTCGGTTTGATAGGAATGGCGTGGGCGCAAGCAACACAGCAGAGCCGGCCCACACAGCCGGGCGAGCAGGTGACGACACCGGCTGCGCAAAGGCCGCAGTCTGGACAGCAGCGCGCGCAGCAGCCAGTGGAGTCGCAGCCGCAACTGTCGCAGGAGCCGGGCCGTGCTCCACAGGAGCGCCGAGGACGCCCAGCCGAGGAGAAGACGTCAGTAACTCATCACACGGCGCACATCGGCGGCCAGCAGATTGAGTACACGGCAACGGCTGGAACTTACGTGATTAAGGCGGATGACGGCACGCCCAAGGCGAGTTTCTTTTTCGTCGCTTATACGAAGGACAATGTGGGAGATCCCGCGCGACGCCCTGTTTCGTTTGTTTACAATGGGGGGCCAGGGTCGGCGTCGCTATTTACCCATATGGGCTTGGGTCCGCGGCGGGTTGCCCTGATGCCGGATGGACGCGGAACGCCTGCTCCGTACGTGGTCGAGGACAATCGGGATTCGTTCCTCGATGCGACGGACATGATCTTCGTCGATGCCATCTCGACCGGTTACAGCCTGGCTCGGGCGAAGCGCCCAATCAATTTCACGGGATTATCGAGGATGCTAATTGGTTTTCCGATTTCATCTATCAGTATGTGACCCGGAATGGCCGGTGGGCTTCTCCGAAGTACCTGATTGGTGAAAGTTACGGCACGACAAGATCCGCTGAACTATCCGGGGTTCTGCAGGAGCGGCATCAACTCTATCTAAATGGCATTGTCTTGCTATCTTCAGTTGCATTCGCTAACTGGGGCGCTGATGATCGTTCTATCTTCTTCTTGCCGACCTTTATCACGACGGCCTGGTATCACCATCTGCTTCCACCCGATCTTCAGAATGAAAGCATAGAACAAGTGGCTGAGAAGGCTCGGGAGTTTGCCCATGGCGAGTATGCGCAGGCTTTGGACAAGGGAGACCGGCTGTCGCCTGAAGAATACAAGAAGGTAGTTGCTGATACAGCTCGGTACACAGGACTCACTCCGAAGTATGTGGAGCAAACGAATCTTCGCATTAGCCCTTTCCGATGGTTCAAAGAACTTGAACGCGATAAGCGGCGGACAGTGGGTAGGCTGGATTCCAGGTTTGAGGGCATGGAAGCCGATGCCGCCGGTGAGCGAGTCGATTACGATGCGAGCGAAGCATCCTATGAGGGCGCTTTTGTGGCGACTTTTCAGGATTATGTAAGGCGCGAGCTGAAGTGGGATAGTGATTCGTACTACACAGTTACCGCACGGGTTCAACCATGGGATCAAACAGGCAACACCGCGGTGGCCGAAGTGTTGCGAGCAGCGATGACACAGCAGTCCTATCTGAAGGTTCTGGTACTCTGCGGCTATTATGACGTCGCAACGCCTTTCAATGGCATTGAGCAGACGGTAAATCATATGGGTCTGGAGCCACCGGTCCGGAAGAATATCAGCTTCGCGTATTACGAATCAGGGCACATGGTCTACATCGACCAAAAGGCCGACGACAAGCTACATAAAGACGTCGACGAATTCATCAACTCGACATACAAGCACTGACTTTTCGACCCGGCCCACCTGAATAACTTAGAGTTGCACAGAGCACGTCTGCATTTCCTGCGCAGACGTGCTAACTTCTATCGAAGCACTTAAGAAGGAGGTTCGGATCCATGAGACACATTCTGTCTCTCTCCATACTGATTGCGGGAATTACTCTTCCAGGCATGGCGCAGCAAGCTATCAGCGACGCCGGTGCGCAACAAGTAAGAGACGTCTTGAGGATGAAGGGTTCTTTCACGCGAGGGCAACGGAAGGAATCATCGGAGCTCATCTGGGCTGGTAAGCGGGCCCGGAATGAGTCGTTCGGGAGCATTCCTGACTCAGCAATGCGCCGATTGGAACGCAGTGATGGGACGGTGCTGGTCGATATGAAAGTGAAGGCGATCACTCCCGTCGTCTCCTTGATTGAGGGCGTTGGAGGAAGGGTAGTCTCGCGGCACGCGGAAGGGCAAGTTCGAGCGGCCGTTCCGGCTATTTCGATTGATACGGTTGCAGAGAGCGCGGATGTGCAGTGGATGCGCGCAGCGGATATTGGAATCACCAATTTTGTTGGCGCTGTGACGAGTCAAGGCTACATTACGCATACGGCAAATCAATCCGTTGCGCTGGGCTTCGACGGAACAGGGGTGCGCGTAGGCGTTCTATCGGATAGTGCGTCACCCGCGAGGGTGGCGGCCCTAATTGGGAGCGGAGATTTACCTCCGGATGTGTTCGTTGTGCCAGGTCAAGTAGGCACGGGATCCGATGAAGGCACGGCGATGATGGAGATCGTTCACGACCTTGCGCCTGGAGCCAAGCTTTTCTTTGCTACTGCCCTCGGCGGACAAGCTAACTTCGCCAACAATATACGGGCCCTGCGATTTACATACCACTGCGATGTCATTGTGGACGACTTCACCTACTTTGCGGAAGGAGTTTTCGAAGACGGAACAATCGCACATGCCGTGAACGACGTAACCGCTGATGGAGCGATTTACTTCTCTTCTGCCGCGAACAGTGGGAATATTGACAGCGGAACCGGCGGCACATGGGAAGGCGATTTTCAGAACGGTGGTGATGCCGGGTTCTTTATAGATCTTGTCTTGGGGCGGTCGGTACCGTTGCATAACTTCGGAACGGCGGGAGTTCCTGCTCCGTATGACTCGCTTACGGGCACAGGGACAAACGGGATTTATCTGAAATGGTCGGATCCGCTTGGGGCGAGCACGAATGACTATGATCTTTTTGTATTTGATGTCACCGGCACGATCTTAAAGGGCTTTTCGATTGGCGCGCAGACTGGCGTTCAGGACCCAGTGGAAGGCATCGGCATCGGGTCGAACTGCGGAACCAGCACTGCCTCCGGGTACTGTCCGGCTCTCGGAGATCGCATTATTGTAGTTCTTTACAACGGTGTGCAACGCGCGCTTCACTTAGATACAGAGCGCGGCCGGCTTTCGATCGCCACGCAGGGCGCCACCTTCGGTCACAATGCGGGTCTGAATACTGTCTCAATGGCTGCCACCTATTGGAACAGCGCTCATGCCGGCACGGTTCCGTTTACCGGGCCCGACAACCCGATCGAGACGTTCAGTTCTGACGGTCCTCGCCGGATCTTCTTCAATCCGGATGGAACCGCGATTACTCCGGGGAATCTGCTGTTCGCGACGAATGGCGGGACGGTTCTGCAGAAGCCGGATATTACGGCTGCAGACGGGGTGTTCACAAAGACGCCTGGATTTCTGCCCTTCTTTGGGACCTCCGCAGCCGCGCCGCACGCTGCGGCGATTGCGGCGCTAGTGAAATCGGCTAACCCTTTTTTGACTAATATTCAGATCAAGACAATTATGCTGAATAGCACGGTGGACAATATGGCGCCGGGGGTTGATCGTGACTCCGGCTACGGAATCGTGATGGCCCTGCCGGCTGTTCAGAATGCTCTTCGCCCGTAATCCTGAGACAGGAAAAGGCGCCGAACAGTAATTCGTGGCCCCTTTTTTCTGCTATTGGTGGCCAGATCGCCGGAAATACAAAAGAAATGACGACACGACCAATGTCAATCCCGTTAATCCCAGACTGGCGGGCTCCGGTATCACGTCATCAAAATTAGTGTCGGTAAAGCCTTCAACGATGATCCGATAAGGCTCGCCTGTAGCAGGGTCTGTGGAGGTTCCTGTTCCGTTTACTGCAATGACTAAGTTACTGCCGGTGGGTATTGTAACTTGGAAGACCCTGGGATCGGTTCCGAAGTAATTACCTGAAGCCCCCTCGTCACCAAGGTAATTGATATCCAGGCCGTTGTTCGCATTGGTACCATTCGGCTGATAGGAATTGAGATATGCCGAGGCGAAGGTTAGTGCTGTACCGGAAACATCATCGAAAGTGACCTGAATGTAGGGATACAGAACATTCGAAATCGTGTATGTGTCGTAGTGATAGAGAAATGTTGGATTAACAATGCCTGGGAATGGCTTTGGGCTGGACCAATCGCTCACAACTCCATTCCGGTTGATGCGCCCAAGCTGATTGGGATCACTTGGGGTGAGCTCCGTAACTCCGCTGTCATAAATGACTGCGCCGTGCAAGAGCGCTGAACTCAAAGTAAGTGCAAAAAGTCCGTTCCTGAGTAATCTAAACTGCAAGTACGTTTTCATGAGACCTCGCTTGCCTGGAAATACCGTTCAGTCTAAAGTACAAGGGGCGAGCGAGTCAATTGTTGGTTGCCGCCAAAACTTACGAGGCGTGGTCAAAGCGCAGAATTGCGCGGCCAAGGTGAATGTCGTCGCCCGGCAGGAGTTCCGTTCCGCGCGAGCTTCGGTGCACTGGTTGGCTTGAGCCCTCGCGAACAATCCACAGCGCGCAGTTCTCTTCGCCTTTGTACCAACGATCATTGAAAAGCCGGCAAACGCCTGATTTCCTCGAGACAAGAATATGGGCGTGTTCGCGGGAGACGGTTCGATTGACTTCGGTATCTTCGCTGAAAACTAAATGGTTCTGCCGGGACGGTCCTCCGGCACGAAACGTTTCCGGCGTCCTGCCGATGTTGATTCGAGCCCGGTCAAGCGCGATCTGCGAGTGATTCGCAGTTCCGCTGAGAACGATTAAGGCGCCGTGTTTGCCGGGCGCGGGTTCGGGGCGAACGCCTTCGGAGTGTGCGTGTACGGAAAGCCATTGCTGTCCCGCGACGGGCAAGTCAGGAGTGGTCTCGATCTCGACGCGAAGGTCTTGCGGGAAGCGGTGGCCCGATCGTTCGAGCCCAGTCTTCAACTCACCGGCGAGATACGTGCGCATAAACTCGCTCGAGCAGACTTCGGCCTGCTCCGGAGGAACGCCGCGCACCTCGAGGCGAACCACGTTGTAGGGAAAGACATAGCTGCCGCTTACCCGATGGCTCTTGGCGCGCGCTTCATCCAGTAACGCCAGCCGGATCTCAGCAAGTTCCGGAGAGTCTGGCGTAAGCCGCTTCGCTGCAAAGGGCGACTCGAAGACAGCGCGACCGATTTTCTCGAACACGTTTGGAACAGCCATGATGCTATTTCTTCTCCCCCGGAGGCGATGCGATCACCCCCAGATTCGCAGCCGCTTCGACCAGCTCCCGCGCAATCGGAGCGGCAGTTTTAGCGCCGTAACCGCCATGCTCGACGATAACAGCGAAAGCGATTCTACTCTTTGATTCTCCATCATAGGGCGCGAAACCGGCAAACCAGGAGTGCGGATCGCCCTCGTTAACCTGTGCGGTACCGGTTTTCCCGGCGATGCTGATCTGCATACCGCTCATCGCGGCGTGCGCTGTACCAGTCAGGGCGACCGCGCGCATGCTCTTACTGAGGAACTCAGCCGAGTCGCGCGACAAGATAGGGCTAGGGGGAGCCGTACGGGCATTACTGGCATCGGTGACCCATCGTCCTTCCGGCATCTCGCCGCCATCGGCAATGGTCGCGGCAACGCGCGCCAGCTTGAATGGGGTAGTTACGACCGGGCCTTGTCCATAGGAGGCGAACGGCAGCATGCGTTTGACCTCGTCGGCGGTTCCGGCGTTAATACCAAGTAAGTCTGCGGTCTGGCGCAGAGCCTCTGTGCCGACGTCGTGAACGCCGAGCTGCGCGAAATAGGCGTTGCAGGAAACTATGATCGCGGCTCCCATATTCAGCGTTCCGTGGGGATGGTCACCGGCATCGTCGCGAATGGGCCGGCGCCAACCCGGTATCACGGTCCCGGCACGGCCGTCTTCCAGGCGCCGGCAGAAGAACGTCCGTTGGCGAAGCTGCGGATCACGCCGCAAGGCAGCGATGGCCGTTACCAACTTAAATGTCGAGCCCGGCGGGTACTCGCCATAGCGAGCGCGGTCGAGCAGTTCGTCGGGCGTGGGAGATTGGGAAGGGGAGGAAGGCTGAGGCCAGCTTGCCAGCGCCAGCAGGTCGCCGCTTTCCGCATTCATGATGACGAGCGCGCCCTTTTTGCCTTGTGGTGCAAGATGGCGAGCGAGGATCTCGCCCGCCTTCAGCTGAAGCCGGATGTCGATAGTTGTGTGCACATCGCGATCGCGGTTGAGCAGCGCTTGAAGTGCGGGGTTATCGAGTTGGTGGCGATAGCGGACGACGGACGCAAGATCGCGAACGGACGAGTAACCCTGGAGGCGTGCGTTGGAATCGCGCTCCACCAGAGAAGCGTTGCTGGCGTGAAAGTTTTGTTGCGTCCGGAGATCGCCTAAGAGGTGAATAGTGGCAGGGCCAAACGGGTAATACCGGTTGTCGAGACGCGACGGAGCGTTTTCCACAGTAAGACCGAGCTTGCGATACTCCGGCTGCGAGCGCTGAAGGTCGGCCCATTTGCTAGTCGCCAAAAGTACCCCATTGCGATCGTAGATGTTGCCGCGCGGAATGGATGCGGCAAGCAGGTTCAGGCGCGGGTTACGCTCGGGGCGTTTCACGCCATCGGCTGCGAACACGAGCACATCTTTGGAGAGCAGATCTTCCGCACGGAACTCTTGCAGATAGACGGCTCGCGCCAGCAGTGCGGATGCGCATAGGGCAAGAGCAAGGCCCACTGCGCGAAGAGGAAGGCGGAAGGGCAAAGCGGCGGTCGGGCGATTCTGGGTAAAGAGCTCATCGGGCCCGGTGGTTACGGGAACCACGGCCTCGCGCGCCGCCCGGTGCGAGATGCCCGCAAGCAGGGCAAAGATCAAGAAGTTCGACAGCATGGCCGTGTTTCCGGCACTCAGGAACGGTGAGACAACGCCAGAGAGCGGTATGGCGCCGAGTGCTCCGCCGGAGATGAGTAACATCTCCAGGGCGAGCAGCGTTCCGAGTCCTGCGGCGAGGAACGTTCCGTAAATGTCGTACGCGCGAGAAGCAATTTGAAATGCTTTGCCGATGAGAAGCGTGAAGAGCGCTGCGATGGCAGCGACGCCTGGGATGCCCCATTCTTCGGCCAACGATGGAAGAACCAGGTCGGTGTGCCCGGCCGGAATCAAGCCGGGATCGCCCCAGCCGGGGCCCGACCCCCAGACGCCACCCGTTGCGAAGGCCCAGAGCGCATGTGCGAGCTGGTCGCCGCCGCGCACGTTGTTGTCCCAAGGCGACAGCCACATCGAGACTCGATCAACAACGGTATGCGGAACGCCGAGGTGATAGCCCAATGCAACTCCAGTCACGAGGATCAGGATGCCCAAGGTCGCGAGAACGAAACGTCCGCGAGCGACCGCAAACATTGTGAGGAAGAGAAAGCCGGTGACCAGAGCCGGGCCCATATCTTTCAAGGCAAAGAAGAGCAGCAGGGCGCAGGTTACCGCGAAAACAACCGGCATCGCGTCCCCGATTCTTGGGACTTCCAATAAACGGAGCAGGCGAGGAACATATCGCCTTTGGCGCAGTTCGCGCAGCCGTTCCCAATGGGTGGAGAGATAGCCCGCCATAAAGAAGACGAGCAGAACCTTGACAAGTTCGACTGGCTGAAAAGGACCGAGGTTCACCTTTGCGTCACTACCCGAAGGTCCCGATCCGAAGCGGAGGAGGGCGAGGAACAGCGCGAATGCGAGAAGAAGAGGGGTGTACGTCCAGCGCGAGTAGGTACGGTAATCGAAAAGCCGAAGCAGCGGTAAAAGCAGAATCAGGCAGCCGCCCGCGACGCCAATTGCAAACTTCTGGAATTCGAGAGTGTCGCGGAGCGGGTCGCGAATACTGACCGCAAGGATCAGACCCATGCCTGTGAGTAAGAGCAGGGCAGGGAGGAGCGACTGTTCGCCTCGGAATTTGCGCCATCGCCACAGTAGGTGGACCAGCCAGAATCCGCAGAAATAAACAGCGCACCAGCGCAGGAATGCTCTGCGGTATTCCTCAGGTGTCCGGACAACGAGGACCGGTTTGATCTTCGCGAGAGGCACAAGAGGAAGACTGGAGGACTTCGGACTGATCCTGAACTGTTCGCGGCGTGCGGGGCTCCAGTGCGGGTCCGCTTCCATCTCAGTGCGGGTGAGACGCAAGCGACCGAGTGTTCCGACGTTCGGAATACCAGTGGCGCGATGACGTTCCAGCTCAAGCCAGACCTTTTCGGCAAGCAGAGGCCGCTCCTCGGGCGAGCCGGCGAGTTCGAGAACCGGGTTCAATTGCTCAGGTGTTGACAGAGCGTTGAGGTTGATCAGTTCGCCGGTCCGGAGGCGGTTCTGCTGACTATTGAAATCCTGCGTCTTTCCCAGAAAGACGAGAAGCAGCCCGCAGGCGATCAGCAACGACGCTCCCGCAAGCCATAATTTTTCCGTGCTCCGTTGTACGGGCTCCTTCAATTGCCGCTCGAGAGCAGCAACTTCGAAGGCGGTTCGAGTTTCCCAACTGCGCGTTAGTGCCATCGGCGATAAGCTACGTGTTTCGTGGATGCTCGCGGACGCAACGGCGTTTTGGGAGCGCTGGCGGCCCGGAGCTCTGCCTGGCCTGCGCGATTTTGATCTAGCTGCTCCAGGCTGGCGCTGACATTCGAAAATCCGATGATGGGCTGGTAGAGCCTGCGCGCGCGTTCCGCGTCATCATGCGCCATTTCGAGCCATTTCGAACGTTCGTCGGATGCGGTTGAGGAGATGCGGCGCGCCCGCGACAAGGCCCACTCGGCGCGGAATAGATATCCGTCGGCCTTTTCTTCTGCTTCGCGAGGTCCAAGCCGGTAACCGAGTTGTTCGGCTTGATGAAATTCTGCGAGCGCCTGGCCCACGTTATGGAAAGCGTAGACATAGACTCGCGCGAGGCCGAGATGCGGATCCGACCATCTGGGCAAATAACTTTCGGCCTGGCGGAAGCTCTCTATGCTCAGTGCCGCTTTGGGCGGCTTAGGATTTACTACTAAGTTCAGGTATCCGTTGCAGACCGCCATCTCACCTTTCAATTTCGAGTCGGCTCCTTCAATCTGGAGAGCGTATTTCAGGCAAAGACGAGCCTTCTTCCAATCGAAGTCGCCCAATTCGGCATCGGAACTGTTGCGGAAACTGTCCAGGATGTTGTCGGCAGCAGCTACCAGATTGGCGTGCATCGGCGCATCGAGCTGGATAGCCGGCGACAGTTGGCCGAGAAACTGGTTGTGTGCTTTCAGCGCACCGTACAGTTTCCAATCGCTGTTCAGCGCGTCAATGCTGCTGTGGGCGTAGTCACGGGGGCCGCGCAGCCTGCCGGCTGCCGACTGAAACCGGTAATAGTAGCCGACGGGAATGAAGAGTAGAAGCCCGGCCAGAATGCCGGCGAGGCTCGCAATGGTGAGCGTGCCCCACTGGCTCGGGCGCTTGGGTTTCAGAGAAGGTTGGGGAGGGCGGGCAGCAGGTTTGGTGGGGGCGCCGGCGGCTGCGTTGCAACAGTGGGGTTACTGTTTCTCGCGGCGGAGCTTCGCGCTCGGCTACGGTCGGACGCGATTCCAGGAACGCGCGAAGGTCCTCTTCGAAAGCCGCAGCAGAAGAATAGCGACGGCCTACATCGGGCGCCAGCGCTTTCGAGACGATAGCTGCGAGAGGGCTCGGGCAAGCAGCGGGCAAAGGACGGACCGGCTTGCGCGATTGAATCAAGGCCTCCAGCTTGCGAGTGTCCTCGGCCTGGTAAGGCGGCATGCCGGCGAGCATTTCATACAGACTGACCCCTACGGCCCATAGATCAGAGAATTGGTCAACTTTCGAATCCTTGATGCGTTCGGGCGAGCAATAACTTGGACTTCCCAAATTGTGATGGGTCAGGTTGTGGGTGAAGGTGATGACCTTTGCGATACCGAAGTCGATCAGGCGAAGTTCATCAGACGTTCCGACCTGAATGTTAGAAGGCTTGATGTCGCCATGGACGACTGCAGTTTTGCGACCGCTGATATCGGACACAAATGCGTGGAGCGTCCCAAGCTGATTGCAAATCTCGGCCGCATAACGCGCAGCGCGAGCCGGTTCGAGCCTGCGTTCCGTCTTTAAAATTTCTGCAAGCGTCTGGCCAGGGAAATATTCCATGGCGACGAAGAAGCAGCCGTTTTGCTCTCCACATTCGTAGATTTCAAGAATGCGGCGATCGATTTCATGCAGCTGACGCTGGAGAGAGGCGCCTCGCTTCTCGGCCTCAATCAGGATCTGCGTCAGGTCATCGCGCGAGTGTTCGATCAGCTTGAGTACTACGTCGCGATTAAGAACCGGGTCGCGCGCCAGGTAGACGTCCGTCATGCTCCGGCTCAGCTTCCGGATCATTTCGTAGCGCCCAAATTTCTGCAGATGCATGGTGGCTTCCAGGTTGGGCTACTGCGTGCGGCTTACGGAACCGTTCTCGACGCGAACATCTGCATCGATTGCGCCCGAGATCTGAACGTCCTGTAACTGCAGGCCAGAATTGAGTGCGTAAACGCCTACTCGGAGGGGATGAGTCTCGTCGGAAGTAATTCGCAACCCCTGCAGGCGCACTTCGCGCAAATTGCGGGCGACAACTGCGGTGCCACCGTCCGCCGTTGCGGCCGGATCACTCCTGACGACGGCGCCATGGGGAACGGTGCTGATCAAGGCGAGACGCTCTTTCAATTCGACAGGGCCCAGATATTGGCCCGGCGGAATTTTAATCGTATCGCCGGGGCTGGCCACGGCAACGGCGTTGATAATGCCCCGGGAGTCAGACGCATCTACCGTGATCTCCTGTCCCGGCCGAGCATCGGTGGTGGTTATGCCCGCTTTTTTCGCCGTATGGGTTGGCGTTGTCCAGAGTTGGACGAGAACGGTCAGCAGAGCTCCGAGAGTCATTCCTGCCAGTACCAAGAGCAGGCGCATGACGGTGGCGCGAGGGGGGCCATCGGCAAATCGCATGCGTGTGATCGTGTGCCGGGCGTTCGTCTGTGGAGCGGTTCTCGCCCGGGAACCGGTGAACTCAACGCCAGGAATGAAGATGACGCTGACGTTGTCTTTACCGCCGCCCTGATTGGCGGCCTCTACCAGGAGCCGGGCTACTTCGGAGGCATCGCCGTCGTAGCTCTCGACAATCCGGCTAATTGCCTCGGAGGTGATGACGTCGCTTAATCCATCACTGGACAGCAGAAGCGCAGCATCTGGCCGGAAGACGACGCTCTTGATCTCGATAAAACCTGGATCAAACGGATCGCGAAGCTGGGAGCCGACATCGCGAAAGACCTCGTTGCGCCGCGGGTGATGCATGGCCGCGCCCTCAGTGAGTTCTCCCCGATCTTCCTGCTCGCCGACAGGTGAATGATCGGAGGTGAGCTTCTTGAGAGTCCCGTTCCAGGCGAGATAGAGGCGCGAATCGCCGACATGACCTACGATCGCCCGCTCGCCGTCGACGAGAATGAGGGTAAGGACGCAGGCCATGCCGCGCCAGGCGGGATAGTTTTGGGCGGCTTCGAAAATTTGGTTATTCGCCGCGCTTATGGCGTGCCGGACACGCTCTTCCGGTTCTATCTGACCGTGTTCGGAGAACAACTCGGCCGAGATTGCGCGGACAGCGATCTCAGCGGCTTGTTCGCCCGCGGCATGACCCCCCAGACCGTCGACAACCAGGTAAACGCCTCTCGCATCGTCCGCGAAAACTCTGTCTTCGTTGACAGTGCGCTCGAGGCCCGGGTCCGTAGCGACTCCGGACCGATACGAGAGAGTGGCCATCACGGCTTTTTGGCCCCGCGCCAGTTCGCTAAGCAAAAGACAATGGTGAATACCAGAAAGCCGATGACGAAAGGCGCGTGTGCCGTGTACAGAAATCTCATGGACGTCTTTCGAATACCAAGGTCAACACTTCGCCCACATCAATTTCGGCACGGTCAGGGAGGCGCTGCTCCACTTCTTTGCGCAACCGCTTGCCATCGACAAACGTGCCGTTTGTGCTCAGGTCTGTGATGGTGAAAACGCCAGTAGCGGCGTCGCGGCGGATCAAGAGATGCTCGCGCGAGACTTCATCGTTGGTGTAAAGCGCTACCTCGACCGACTGATTTTCTCCTCCGCGCCCGATTCGAACTTCGTTTTGCTTGATCAGGTAGACCTGCTGACCGGAATCGTCCTGATAGCGAATCTCGGCGTACACGGTTTCGGCGGATCGCCGGGTTGTCTCTCGGGAACGGGAGGCGGTGGCATCCTCTGGAACCGAAGGCTCGCGTTCCAGCAAGGTGGTTTTGGTGCCCCGAAACGCGGGCTCGGGTACTTCGTTGAGTTCCGAGTGAATTTCGACGTCGCCCTGCGGAACCTCGGGGTGAGGAAGGAACTCGATATTCCAATCGCGGCAGGCGATCTTGTGCTCTTTTTGATCTTTCGCCGGGCGCTTCCCCACGAACAGTCCTGAACCGTTGTTCAGTTCCGTGACACGGGCGCGGAGGGCGCGTCTTGCATCTTCAACCACGAAATCAAAGATGCCGTGCAGAGTGGCATGGTCGTCCGGATGGAGGTAAACGGTAAAGACGCAGGGTAGAAGAACCGTATAGCTCATCTCAAAGCGCCCCTGCTCCATATTGCGGATCAGTTCGCCGACGACGATATTCCCACTAAGCCGCCCATCGGCTTTCTTTGGACTCTGCCGGGCCAAGATAATGTGCGTCTCCCCTTCTTTTCAAGGACGTACAGCGGAAGAGGCGGTTACAAGCGCGAGACTTCCGCTGGTAGGTACGTTACTTTCGCGGCTGCTATTTTCGGTAAACCTCGCCATTCTTCATTACAAATGAGACGCGTTTCACAGCACTGATATCGGAGCACGGATCGCCTTCGACAGCAATGATGTCTGCATAGTATCCGGGTTTGAGTTCGCCGATTTCACCCTGCCATCCCAGAACTTTGGCGCCGTTGACCAGGTCGGCCCGGAGAACGTCGACGGGCTTCATACCGTATTTCACCATCAGTTCCAGCTCGTGGGCCTGGGTCCCATGGGGAAAAGGTCCCACGTCGGAACCGACGGCCATGGGAACGCCTGCAGCCAGTTGCGTACGGAATTGCTGCGCGTGGAAGTCCAGACTCTCGTGGAGGTGAGCGGCTTGCGCAGGCGATACCGCATGTTCGGCGAAGTATTCGGAGATGGCGAAGGTCGGGACAGCGAAGATCTGGCGTTCTCGCATGAGCGACATCGTCTCGGGGCTGAGTTGATCGGCGTGATCGACAGTGACGACGCCCGCGCGGGCGGCAAATAGAGTGCCTGGCTCGCCCGTCGCATGAACCGCGACTCGCTTGCCGGTCCGCGCCGTTTCCGCGACCGCAGCCTTTAATTCCGCTTCGGTGTATTGATACGGCGTCCGGAAGTGCCCGTCGTGGAGGGAATCGCGACCGGTCTCATAAACCTTAATGAAGTCGGCGCCTTCCTTTACCTGCTCGCGAATGACAGTGATCAGCTCGTCGGCGTTGTTCGCATAACTGGCGTTCGAAAGCACATGCTGCGCGGGGTTGAATCGATTGGCATCTTCGTGTCCGCCGAGGATGTCGATGGCGTTACCGCTGACGCGCAATCGGGGACCCGGGACCAGATCTGCATCGATGGCATTCCGCACCGCGGTATCGGCCGAGCGGCTCCCTCGGTTCCCATGTCCCGCTCGGCGGTGAAACCGGCAAGGAGATCGGCTTTGGCGGCTAGCAAGGCGAGTATCGTTCGCTGAGGAACCGATTCCTCGACGGTTTGCAGGTCTTCCGCTCCGGGATGAAGAAATAAGTGGACGTGGGCGTCGATCAAGCCCGGCATCAGAGTTCGATTTCCCAAATCGAGGATCTGAGCATCAGGCGGCCGAGACACGTGCGATCCGACCTCTGCAATGCGATTGTTGCGGATAAGAATTTCTCCGGGACCAGTTACCTTCCCGGCATCGAGGTCCAGGATTCCCGCGGCGCGAAGAACGATAGGGATGCCTCGCGGGGGCGTGGATTGCGAGGGCAGAGGTGACCGGAAAGCGAATGCCAGCAGGAGGATGCCTGGGAGGCAAGCGGAAAAGCGACGAGAACGGAGGGAAAACATTGCAGAGGATGGTAACACCTGTTTGGGCTGCTGGGGCCACGACCTGGGAAGTACCCACCCTACTATCCCTTGCGGAATACTCGGGCTGTCCGGATCTCTACTCTCTCGCATAAGCCTTGCCTGCTGATGGGTATACGCGGAGACCAACGTTTACCCTGCGGCTCTGGGTTGAGCCTCGTCGGTCAGTTTTTCCGTTTGCGGTACTTGTAACCGAGTAAGTTTTACTGTTCTCTTGCAGCGCTAAGTTCTTTATTCCCCGTACTTTCCAGCAGGTATCCCGGTCCCTCCAGTTCTTCCAACGTGAGGCGCTGATCCGCTAACTTTGTCACCGAGGGTAGAAAGCCTGAACCGGTTTCTCTACCCCGTTTGACTAGTCATTCCAAAAAATTCTCTACGGAGGAGAAATGAAGTTATCTCAATTTATAGGGGCGAAAGCTTCGAACGGGGGCAAGCTGGGAAACCGGTTCCTGCTTACTCTCGCAATCGGCGCGATTGCAGCTGCACCATCATTTGCAAGCACAATCGACCTGGGCATTAACGGGGATGCTCAGGTAGGCGCTAATTTTATCTATTTTTCTAGCAACTACCCCACCAACACGGCATTTGCGCCGGCGCCTGGCTACGGCAACTATCAAGTAGCCCAGGTACAAGCGGGCAACGTCCTCAGCAACGCGGGTGTATTCAACGGCGAAATGGGCTCGATCATGAGCCTCAGCACCGCACTTGACCCCGTGAAATCGAGTCCGGACTTCACGAACACATATAGCCCGTTGCCGTTCCTGACCTTCGCGAGCGGCGGTTCGAACGAACAGCTCTATTTGACCGCACTTCTGCAAGGTTCGTTGGCGCCGGGCTCTCCCTTCTCGTTCACGAACACTCCGAACGGTCTGGTGGCCAGCTTCAATGTGGATGGCTACGTGTTGAACACCACCACGTCGGCGAGGACCAACTATACAGGCACGTTCTCGGCAACGTTTAACGGCATCACCTCGGTTTCGGATCTGACCGCCGTTCTGCCGGTGCAGACTCCGTTCTCGGCCACCTTTACCCTGACTACCGCCCCAACGGTTCCGGAGCCCGGCTCCTTGATGCTGATGGGCGCGGGATTGCTCGGTGTGGGCTTCATCGGCCGCCGGCGGTTGAGCAAGAAAGCCTAGTCCGTTTCGCAGACCGGCTCTAAAGGTGCGCGGAGAAGTCGCGGAGCAATGCAGTAAAGCTCCGGCTGACTTCTCCGCGCTTTTGTTTTTTCCGTTGAGCGTATATAGTATCCAAAGTAGTCTCGCTCACAAAGTTAATTCGGAGGAAGTATGGTCAGGTTCTTAAAGACCCTGGGAATCTCGGGCGCGCTGTTTATCGCGATGTCCGGATTGGCGCAAGCTGCGCTCCCGGCAGGTTACATCAATACGGTTGTAAACCGGTCTTCATCAGCATCGCTCGCCGGGTGGATCCCGAGTGCGGTCGCGGTAGCGCCGAACGGCAGCACTATTTACGTTTCAGACACGACGAAGGATGTGGTCTACGCAATCAGCGTCTCCAATGGGCAGGCGACAGTTATCGCTGGGAATGGAACAACCCCGACAAGTGGAGGGATCACCTACTCCGGAGACGGCGGTCCTGCGACCAGCGCGCAACTGAATGCGCCTAAAGGCGTCTGTGTGGATCAGAACGGGAATGTCTTGATATCTGATACCGGCAATCACGTGGTCCGCAAAGTAACCCTGTCGACGGGAGTGATCACCACCGTTGCGGGATCTGTAGCTAACCCCATAGCGCCCAGCGGTGGTTACTCCGGGGACAATGGGCCGGCAGTAAACGCCCAGCTGAACGGACCCTACGGGTGTGCCGTGAACACGTCGACCGGCGATCTATATGTATCGGATGCCGGCAATTACGTGATCCGCAAAATAGCGGCTGTGAATGGACAACTCACCTCTGCATCGATCATCACGACGTTTGCCGGCAATGGTACGCACGGATTTTCTGGCGACGGCGGGCCGGCCACGAGTTCGCAGCTTGAAACGCCAATCGGACTCGCCATCGACATGGCCGGGAACTTGTATATCGCGGATGAATTGAATCAAGCCGTTCGCAAAGTCTCAGCCTCCGATGGAACCATCAACACTGTTGTCGGCATCGGCGGCCCGCAGAACGGGGGCTACTCGGGTGATGGCGGGCCGGCCACAAGCGCGAAACTTTTTGACCCGACCGGGGTGGCGGTGGACGCGCAAGGCAACATCTATGTTTCCGAGACGGGCAATAGCCTGGTCCGGCGCGTGGCGGGCGATACTCACATCATCACCCCATTTGCCGGAATCTATAACACTTTCGCATATACGGGCGACAATGGTCCGGCGGTGAATGCAATGCTCGATTTGCCTACGTACATTGCGCTCGATCAGTTTGGCAACTTGTTCATCGACGATTCGCTGCACTATGCCATTCGCGAAGTCTTCTCGGGCGCGAATGGGCTCCAGTTCGTTCCGGTAACTCCCTGCCGGATTGCCGATACTCGAAACGCAAATGGCACCTTCGGCGGTCCGTTCCTGGCAGGTCAGACCCCCCGTGATTTCCCCATCCCCAGTAGCGCGTGCGGTATCCCGAGCACGGCTCAAGCATATTCGCTGAACGTGACGGTCGTTCCGAAGATCGGACTCGGGTACTTAACCGTGTGGCCAACAGGGCAGACCCAACCGACCGCTTCAACCACCAACTCGCTCGACGGACGAACCAAAGCGAACGCCGCGATTGTTCCGGCGGGAACCAATGGTTCTATCAGCGTGTTCGCCAGCAACGATTCCGACCTGGTGCTCGACGTTGATGGCTATTTCGTCGGCGGAAACGCAGCGAACGCGCTCGCCTTCTATCCCCTCACGCCTTGCCGAATCGCCGACACTCGTAACAGCGCAGGCCCATACGGTGGACCCTTTATCCCGGGTCAGGGCACACGGAGTTTCACAATTCCGGGCACGTGCAGTGTGCCATCGAGCGCGCAAGCTTTCTCGCTCAATATGACCGTGGTGCCCAAGGTCGGGCTCGGGTATCTCACGGTCTGGCCGGCCGGGCAATCGCAACCGTACGTTTCGACGTTGAATGCGCCTACAGGAACTACGACCGCCAATGGGGCCATTGTGCCGGCAGGTACGTCGGGAGCCATCAACGTTTTCGCCAGCAACGACACCGACCTGGTGATCGATATTAACGGGTACTTCGGGCCTCCGGGCTCGGGAGGCTTGTCGCTTTACAACGTCACTCCGTGCCGTGTGATCGATACCCGCAATGGCCCGGGACCGTATTCGGGCCAGCTCGACGTAAACGTGACGGGGAGCTCCTGTGCTCCACCAGCTGCTGCTCAAAGCTATGTGATGAACGCGACGGTGGTTCCGAACGGCGGGGGGCTCGGGTTCCTGACTTTGTGGGCGCAGGGTGGTTCACAACCGACCGTCTCGACGCTCAACGCGCTCGACGGAAGCGTAACCTCAAATCTCGCTATTGTGCCGACTACGAACGGTTCAATCTCAACGCTCGCCTCAACGCAGCATACGACCTACCTTGTATTGGACATTTTCGGATACTTCGCTCAGTAAAGATCTGAAATTCCGAGCGCATCCGGCTCTTTAGCCAGGTGCGCTCTCTCACTTTCTGGCCGCCGATCAAGAAACCATTGCCAGGTTTGGCTGCTCCTCTTCTGCTTTTTGAGCGGAACGAAGTGCCTTCATGACGGCGAAGGCTTCCGAGAGCGTGCCTGCGCTCGAGTACGTCTCTTCCAGGCCAACGGTGAATGTCAGAAAAGCCTTTCGCGTCACGAAGTAGGCGATCAGAAAGGTGAGCGCTATAAAGGCGGTAGGCGGTCCAGCACCGTCGCCCTGCTTGGAGCAGAAGGCGGCTGCGGATACTAAGCCGAGACCGCTCGAGATCACGAGCAGACTCGGGTGATTTATTTTCACGATCTTCACGTCCGATAAGCGCGAACGTGAGATCAAGGTTTGAGACCGGCCCGTAGCGCCGCGAATCAGAACACACGTTTCGGTGACGGTAGCCAGCGAATTGGATTCAACGATCCCCTCGCCGGATAGCGCCTCCAACAACAGATTCGCCATTCCCAGGTACAGCTTGTAAACGGATTCTAGACTTCATTATCGTGGACTGCCGGTGAGAGTCTAATGAATTTCTTCGAGTCGATACAAGATGCTTGCGTGAGGCGCTAAATCAATCGAGAGAGAAGGAGCAGTTCCGAGATCCTTTTTTCCCCAGAGATCCCGAACCCGGTAGGTATCGCGAGCTAGCCCAAGGTCGGACCATTTATACGTGTAGTGGCCTGGGTTGTCCGTAAGGTTCGACATTGCGAGATACCAACCCGACTTGGAAGCGGGCTGCGCCATCCAAGCCGCTACCTGGCCGGGCAACGTCAGCGTATGGTTGCCTTCCGAACGCTGGTTGACATTGATGACTTCCTGATTTGTGAGCAGAGACGAGGTCCAATTATCAAGCCGCGTCAGATTGCCGCCTACAACGAGTGGCGACCGAAAGATCGACCAGAGCGTCAGAAGCGTCCGCTGCTCATCCTGAGAAAGCTCGGTCTGACGAGCCTTGCCCTGCCCGGGACGCGGCCCGAGGTAACCGATGGGCAGCATGTCGGCATCCGGCCATCCGCCCAGCCCGATATACGGCGCCCACTGCTCGGCTGTTGCGAACTGTCCTCGGATGTTTTGCGACCACTCGCGCCCGGGCCAGGGCGCCCAATGATCCCAAACGTCATTCGAGATCCGCCACATCTGAGCGTACCGGCGCAGTTCTTCCGATTTGTCCAGGGGAGCTGGACCTGGAGACAGGCTGAGAACAATGGGCCGTCCTGTTTTGAGCAGGGCCTCGCTCATCATGCGAATTTCGTCGCCTTTATAGGGGTGAGAGGCAATGCAATCTACCTTGAGAAAATCCACGCCCCAGCTGGCATAGAGCTGCGCGATCGAATCATAATAGGCCTGCCCGGCAGCCGAGTTTTTCAGGCCGTAGTTGTCTTTGTTCC
Source organism: uncultured Acidobacteriaceae bacterium (assembly GCA_963771495.1). Taxonomy (GTDB): domain Bacteria; phylum Acidobacteriota; class Terriglobia; order Bryobacterales; family Bryobacteraceae; genus Bog-105. The sequence continues at coordinate 1,375,883 of CAVYTR010000001.1, forward strand.
AGGGACACGTGTCCGACCGGTCGGCGGCATCCGATGCGTGATAAGAGGATCCTGCGATGGGGAGATTCTTATCGACAGCTTCGCGAGGGATACCGCGGATGATGTGTATCCCGAATTTGAGACCCATCGCGTGAATGGAGCCGGCCAGAATCTTGAACCCGGTGCCCGCCGCGGAAGGAAAGCGGACCGGGGCCGGCGTATATCGGCCATTTTCGTCCAGGGAAAAGCGGAACGAGCCGGGCTTGGCGGCCGGGTTTTCGAGATACCAACCTTCGTCGACAACCGCATACTCCCAGCCGTATCGCTTCAGTTTCCGCGACAGCACGTTCGCATTCGCTTTGAATTCCTGTTCGGTGACGCTTAAGCCGTAGGAATCCCAGCTGTTCCAGCCCATGGGAGGGGTAATTGCCACGGTCGCTTCTTTCCTGGCAGCAGAATTGTTCTGGCACAAGCTCGCCTTGGGAAGCAGAACGGCGAGGCAAGCGATCGGGAGTGCTAACGTTTTCATTCGAGGATTGCTGGCAGAGACTCAATTATCACAGCAGCTTTGCAGTGGCTGACTCAATTCTGTGTCACTCTGGTAACAGCCAGACGGTTTTCTGCGCAATTGGCATGGAAATCCGGAGTCTACCGAGCGCTCGGTGCACCTCACTCGCTGTAGCAATCGCGCGTAAGGAGAACTTCGGTGGCGAAAGACAGCATTCTGCTCGTAGAAGACGAACAGATTGTCGCGGATGGATTGCAGCGAAGCCTGCAGGCTCACGGGTATGATGTTTCCGTCGCCGAAGACGGCCAGAAGGCGCTCGAACAAATCTCGGGAACAGCACCGGATCTTGTGCTTCTGGACGTAGTGTTGCCCGGAGCTATCGACGGCATAGCCGTGGCACAACATCTGCAACAACTGAACATCCCGGTGGTCTACATGACCGGCTACTCTGACCACCGGCTTTTTGATCGAGCCCAGCAGACGGAGCCCTATGCCTATCTTTCAAAACCGCTGCAGGATGGTGAGTTACATCGAGTTGTGCAATTAGCTCTGTTCAAACACAACAAAGAGAGGGAAAGAGAAAAAGACAGTCAACAGCAGGCCCACGCATTGCGCGACTCCGAGGAGCGCTTTCGGCGAATGGTGGACCAGGTGAGCGATTACTGTATCTTCACGTTGGACCTGAGTGGTCGTGTTAACAGGTGGAACGCCGGGGCCGAACGAATCATGGGATATAGCGCGAATGAAATCCTGGGGCAGCCTTACGACCTATTCTTCTCGGCGGAGGACCGGGGCCGTAATGTTCCGGCTCAGGAGCTCGAGCAGGCGCGGACCCACGGTTCAGCGGACGATACGCGCTGGTTGGTTCGGCGAAACGGCGAGCACTACTGGGCAGAAGGAGCACTGACAGGCATCCGCGACGAGAATGGGGCGACAACCGGATATACAAAAGTCAGCCGTGATACGACGGGGCGGCGGCGCATGGAAGATGCGCTGCAGGAACGGGACGAACGCTTGCGGGTGGCGCTGCAGGCCGCCCGGACAGGTACCTGGCGCTGGGACATTCGGACCAACATAGACGTCATCGACGATAGCCTTCGGCAGTTGTTTGGACTCGTTTCGGGTAATAGATTCGACGCCATTGAAGACTTCTACGGAATCGTGCATCCGGAGGATCGACCCCAGGTTGTCTCCTCCTTCGAACGCACACGGGACCAGGGAGTGCATTTGAACACGGAATTCCGTGTGGTTTGGCCCGATGGCAGTGCGCACTGGCTACTGGATCAGGGCGAGGTCGTGCGCGACGAGAAAGGCAGTCCCCTTTATTTGACGGGAGCGTGCGTCGACATCCACGATCGCAAAATTGCAGAGCAAGCGTTGCGCGAGAACGAGGAGCGTTTCCAACTGTACTCGGCGAATATACGTGATTACGCCCTCGTACAACTCGACGCGGAGGCGAAAATTGTAAGTTGGAATTTCGGTGCTGAACAGGTTTTTGGCTATTCCAAAGCCGAGGCATTGGGCCAGCCATGGACGGTGCTTTACACACCGGAAGATGTGGCAAGTAGAGAACCGGAAGAAGAGAGGGATCGCGCTATTACGAACGGCCAGTCAATTGATGAGCGTTGGCACCTCCGCAAGGACGGCACTCGGTTTTGGGCTAGCGGTGTTCTGACTCGCATGCAGGATGAAAAGGGGTCGATTGCGAGGATTCGCCAAAGTGATGCGTGACGAGACGGAACGCCGCCGATCAAACGAACGGCTACGGGCATCGTTGCGGGAGAAAGAAGTCCTGCTCCAGGAAATCCACCACCGGGTCAAGAACAATCTGCAGGTGATTAACAGCTTGCTCCGGCTCCAATCGGAGCACGTCCCCGATGAGTCAAACCGTCAAATGTTTGCTGAAGCTCAAAGCCGTGTGCAAGCGATCGCCGGTATTCACGAACTCCTCTACCGGTCTCCGGATTTAGCGCGTGTGGATTTCAGTGTTTACCTGAATCGCCTGGTACGGAACCTGTTTTCTTTCTACGGAATTGATGAAGACCGGATACACCTCGCGATCAACGTGAACCATAGCAATTTAGAAGTCAGCCAGGCGATTCCGTGCGGACTGATCGTGAATGAGCTGGTAACGAATTCCTTAAAACACGCCTTTCCGCGCGGACGGCACGGAACAGCAACAGTGTCGCTCGACTGTGCTGGGCAAGCATGTATTCTTGTAGTGGACGACAACGGCGTTGGGCTTCCAGAAGGATTTGACTGGAAGCACGGAGACTCTCTCGGTCTGCAGCTGGTACAGACTTTGGTAAAACAGCTCGACGCCATCGTCCATTTAGATCGGCGTGCAGGAACGCGTTTCGAGATCTCTTTCCCTCAATCCCTCAGTTGAATCAGGAGCCTTCAGTTAGTTGAAACCGCGAATTCTTGTTGTTGAAGATGATCAAATCATTCAGTTAGATCTGAACCATTATTTAAAGCAACTTGGTTATGAAGTTGTCGGATCTGCGGCTTCGGCAGAAGAAGCGATCACCAAAGCGGCGGAACTGCAACCTGATCTTGTGCTGATGGATGTACGCCTGCGAGGCTCTGTGGATGGCATTGAAGCGGCGCGCCTGATTCGATCCGAGCGCGACATTCCTGTTGTCTATCTGACCGCCCAGAGCGGAGATGCCCTGACGGGCAGCGGCAAGCAAGTTCTGGAGCCGCGTATCGCAAAGCCATTCACTCAAAAAGCGCTCCAGGCTGCCCTTGAGAGTGCGTTGAGGAGCAAGTAATACGGCGCAGTCTCAGACGTGCGCACGGGTTTATCTCACTCCAAGGGTGATTATCCGTACGGTTTCGAATTGTGCCAGCATCTCACGCTTGGGTGAAAGACAAACTCCGGACGAATGGCTGGGGCATCGATCTGAATTACGAAGATGCGCTCGGCAAATGGCACGAGACCTCAGAAGAGACGGTTGAAAACATTCTGCGGGCGATGGAGGCGGATCCAAAATCAACTGGACCTTCTGATAATTCCGCAGTTTTAGTGATTAAACAGGGGGAAGAAAGGAAGTTTTCCAAACCGGGAAGCATTGTCCTCGAAAGCGGAAAAACGGTGTCTTTCTCCAGACGCCTTCCGCGTGACCTTCCACTGGGGTATCACAATTTGGCATTCGAAGGCAGTGCGACGCCAACACGCCTGATTGTGAGCCCGGGACGGTGTTGGCTACCTGAAAATCTTCGGGCCTGGGGGTGGGCCGTTCAGCTCTACTCTGCCCGGTCGCGGGAGAGCTGGGGGATTGGCGACTTCGGAGACCTGGAGCGCCTGGCGAGTTGGTCTTGCCGTGAACTCGGGGCAGGCATGCTGCTGCTGAACCCGCTCAGTGCGGCGACTCCGGTGAAGCCGCAGCAGGCGAGCCCGTATTATCCGACATCGCGGCGTTTCTTGAATCCGCTCTGGATTCACATTCCGTGGGTGCCTGGCGCTTCCGCGCATTCGGTGCCGAAGCTGGAAGAGATCACTCGTGCCGCACAGGAACTAAACCGAGTACCGCTGATCGACCGCGACCGTGTTTTCGATTTGAAGATGCAAGCGCTGCGTCCGCTTTGGCGCGGGTTTGACGGAGATCCCGGCTTTGAGCGTTTCTGCGCAAGGGGCGGAACGGATCTGCAGCGATTTGCGACCTTCTGCGCCCTGGCGGAGCATCATAGTTCTGGTTGGCATACATGGCCTGAGCATTACCGGGATCCGAAATCGTCTGCGGTGGATCGGTTCGCGAAAGAGAATCAAAGCCAGGTGCAATTTCACAAATGGCTGCAGTGGCTGATTGATGTGCAGCTGCAACGATGCTCAAAACACCTGGCCTTGATGCAAGACCTCCCTATCGGAGTCGATCCCGACGGGGCGGACGCCTGGGCATGGCAGGACGTTCTCGCCACCGGAGTAGCGGTGGGCGCTCCGCCGGACGAATTCAATACGCAAGGGCAAAATTGGGGGCTGCCTCCGTTCATTCCCGAAAAGCTGCGCCAGGCGCAATACGAGCCTTTCATCCAGACAATCCGTGCAGGGTTTTGTCATGGAGGCGGGCTGCGCATCGACCATGTAATGGGACTCTTCCGCCTGTTCTGGATCCCCGCGGGCACCCACGCTTCGCAAGGAGCTTATGTCCGTTACGATCCGGACGAAATGCTGGCCATCGTCGCGCTGGAAAGCGAGCGGGCGAAGGCCTATGTTGTGGGTGAAGACCTGGGAACCGTGGAGAAACGGGCCAGAGAAAAACTTTCGGAGTACCGGGTGATGTCTTACCGGCTGCTTTGGTTTGAGAAAGACGATCCGGAATCGTATCCGCGGGAAGCACTCGCCGCCGTCACCACGCACGATCTGCCGACAGTGGCTGGCCTCTGGACAGGGTCTGATCTCGAAAAGCAGCGTGAACTCGGTTTGAAGCCGAATGATGAAAGCACGGCTGAAATCTATCAGCGTTTAAAGTCAATGGCCAACCTGAAAAGCGAGTCCACTCTCGAGGAAGTTATTGCAGGGGCATACCAACTGCTCGGGAGCGCTCCCTGCCGGATCTTGACCGCGGCGCTGGACGATGCCGCTGCAATGGAACATCGGCCGAATTTTCCGGCAACTAATCCTGATCAAAATCCGAACTGGTCGGTGGCTTTACCTGCGCCGATCGAGGACTTGATCAGCAGCGAATTGCCTAGGCGCATAGCCTCTGTTCTGGCAAGAACCGCGTCTGAGCCGAGAGAAGCTGTTCAATCGACGTCCGTAGCCGACTAACGCAGAAGCTGATAGAGTTAAGACCTCAGCACTTAACAGTTGCAACTTCCGATGCCGCTGGTTCTACACGGCTCGTTCCTTACCGATCCACGCTTATGACGCGAGGCCTCAAGCGGCGTGTAATTGCGATCGCCGCGTTGCTTCCCGCCATCCTTTGCACCGGGACGGTTGGGTTCCGGGTCATCGAAGGGTATCCGCTCTTTGACGCGTTCTACATGACCCTGATTACGATCACTACGGTCGGGTATCAGGAACTTCACCCGTTAAGTCGCGCCGGGAGGGTCTTCAACTCCTTCCTGATTTTAGTTGGGGTCACCGCAGTCTTTCTCGCAGTGGGCGCCATGACGCAGACGATCATCGAACTGGAGTTGCAGGATCGTTATGGTAAGCGCAGGAATAGACGTATGATCGCCGAATTGAAGAATCACTATATCGTTTGCGGATTCGGCCGCGTAGGACGAAACGCCGCTTACGAACTGCAGCGTGCTAAAGCACCCTTCCTGATAGTGGACCGCAGTGAGCAGCGCGTAGAGCGTGCGGTTACGGCCGGGATGCTGGCGATTGTCGCAGATGCCACCCGTGACGAATGTCTCCGCGAAGCCGGGATTCTCCACGCCGAAGGCCTTATTGCCGCTTTGCCGAGCGATGCCGAAAATCTCTTCATCATCTTGTCCGCCAAGACCCTTAACCCGAAACTCAATGTTGCGACCCGGGCTTCTGAAGAAGAAGCCGAGGAGAAGCTCCGGCGAGCCGGGGCGGATACCGTCTTTGCTCCTTACACCATGGCCGGACAGCGGCTGGCGCAGGCTTTGGTCCGTCCTCACGTGGTGAAGTTTCTGGATTTCGCCACCAGTCACGTTGGCCCGAGAATCGTGATGGAACAGATCTGTGTCGCCGCCCGAGCAGAGTTCAATTCCAGAACGCTCACGGAGGTGCAGTCGCAGCGGGAGCTCGGGATCATCGTACTCGCCGTTCGCAAGCCGGACGGCCAGATGGTCTTCAATCCGCCGCCGGGAACTGCCATTACCCCAGGCGATTATCTCATCGTGCTCGGCGAACAGAAGAATCTCGAGCGTTTGGAACGCATGGTCACCGGCGTTCGCTAATCGTACGTCTCGCCATCTTGGCAGCATTTCGACGCCGTGATCACCAATCTCGCGATACACTCAGAGGCCGTAAAGGAGAGCGATGCCCGTTGGCAGGCGCTCGCCTCAGTCGAAAAAGTGACGATCCTCGTCCGGCAGGCGCGATTTGGCTGCCGGAATATTGAATGTGACACCGAGACCCGGCCGGTCCCAAACGTCAATAAACCCGGCTTTCATGATCGGATCCGGCAAGCCGTCGACAATTTGATACCACCAGTCGGGCTGGCCCACGGGATACTCGAACGCGATGTAGTTTTGCGGCAAAGCAGCCGCCAGGTGAACGTGCGCGGCGAGCCCGATAAGCCCGTCAAAAATCCCATGCGGAGCGATCAGGATGCCGTGGAGATCGGCGTATTCGGCGATCCACTTCGTTTCCGCCAACCCGCCAACATCTTCCGGATCGGGGCCCACCACATTGACAGCCTGTTTTTCGATCAGATCCTTGAAATTCTCCCGGAGGTAAATCTCTTCTCCGGTGTGAATCGCGATGGAGGTGCTCTGTGTTACTTCACGAAATACGTCCGCGTTCGGGTACGGTGTGTAGTCGCCTGTGATTATGTCTTCGAGCCAAGTTATATGGAGTGGTTCGAGCGCTCGCGCAAACGTAATTGCATCCTTAACTGTCCAGCCTGGTCCGCAATCTAGAGCAAGGCCGATCTCATCGCCCAGGACTTTCTTCATCGCCTCGACGCAAGCGATGACGTGTTCGAGGCCGCGTTCCGTCATGAGACCGCGATCCATATGCGATGCTCCTGTGCGCGGTTCGTCATACCACCCGTTCGGCATAGCGTGCATCATGGCCGGATTGTGAAAGCCAACCGCCTGCTTGATCAGAGTGAATCCCTCTTTGGCTTCTTTCATCTTCGCCATGTTCTCGGCGTAATCTTGTGGGGTCTGGCCGGTCATGGGGAAACGGACGCCTCCGTTGTAAGCGCGGACGCGGTCGCGGATCTTCCCGCCCAGCAGTTTATAAACCGGCACTCCGGCCGCCTGCCCTGCGATGTCCCAGAGAGCTATCTCGATCGCGCTGACCGCCGAACCCCAGGGCTTGAACGCACCAAGCCGGCGAATCTTCAGCATCACTCGATCGACATCCGTTGGGTCTTCACCCAAAATATAGTCCTTGTAAAAAAGCACCATCGGCTTCAGATAAGGTTTGGCGGACTCGGCCTCACCGTATCCCGAGATGCCCTGATCCGTGACGACTCGAATCACAGGGTTCCGGCCGATAATTGCGCATCTAAGGTCTGTGATTTTGATGGATGCATGCCCCTTCCGCTTTTCGGGGACCGCCAGACTATCCCTCTGCTGAGCCGGCAGCGACATTGCCGCCGCTACCCCCGAGAGCGATCCAACAAATCCTCTTCGCGTCCAATTAGCCATGAATTCCTCCGTCAGAAACTATCTCAAATCCAAATTTGGGTTTCAGTGCGCACGCGCGTAATAGCCTCCCGTACGGTGCCATCGGACTCGCCTGCGCGGGCGGGTACCTTCATGTCAGGTCGCGGCTGTAGTCACCGAGGGTGCCGGCCCAGCCATCTTCCTGTTATCCTAAAGTTTCAAGCGGATTTCCCGCCTTAATCCCCGCACAAACGGATCTCGGTAGCGCATTTGAAGATTGGATTTGTAAGTCTCGGCTGTCCCAAAAACCTGGTGGATACCGAAGTGATGATGGGTCAGCTGATTACCGATGGTCATCAGCTCACCCCGCAGGCTTCTGACGCCGACGTTATTGTCGTAAATACGTGTAGCTTCATCGATCCGGCTAAGCAGGAATCGGTCGACACCATCCTCGAGATGGCCGAGTACAAGAAGACGGGGAAAGCGCAGCGGCTCGTCGTTGCTGGCTGCCTGGTCGAGCGGTACCGGAACGATATTCAGCAGAATATTCCTGAAGTGGACGCTGTACTCGGGACCAACGAGCTAGGGAAGATCACGGCGCTTTGCGAGGGACTGTCTCCCAAAGAAGAAGCCCCGGAGCCGTACCTCTATCACGATTTAACTGCTCGCGTCTTCACTACTCCGCGCCATTCCGCATACATCAAGATCGCGGAAGGGTGCGATCATCCTTGCTCGTTTTGTGTCATCCCGCAGTTCCGAGGACACTTCCGGAGCCGCCGTTTCGAAAGTGTGGTCAGTGAAGCCACCCGGATGTTCGCGGCGGGGGTCCGCGAAATCAATCTGATCGGCCAGGATACCACCTGCTACGGCGAGGACCTCGGATTGAAGAACGGTCTTGCCCAGCTTCTGGCCCGCTTGGCTGAAATCCCGACAGAATTGCCCAAGTGGATTCGATTCCTGTATGCCTACCCGAATCGTGTGACACAGAAACTGCTCGACACGATTGCCGAACACGAGTCGCTTGTGAAATACATCGACATGCCGCTTCAGCATGCGAGTGCGCCAGTGCTGAAACGCATGAAGCGCGGCGCCAATGCCGAAATTTTCCTGCAGTTAGTAGAGCGTATCCGCCGAACAATTCCCGGTGTGGCGGTCCGCACCAGCATGATCGTTGGTTTTCCGGGCGAGACGGATGCTGATTTCGAGGAACTTTGCCAATTCGTGGAGGCGGCGAAATTCGATCGGCTGGGCGTCTTCTCTTACAGCGATGAGGAAACCAGCAGGAGTTTCGAACTCGACGGGAAAGTAGACAAGCGAATCATTCATGCGCGCAAGCGCAAGCTGATGGCGCTTCAACGCCGAATTTCCCGGCGGCACAACAAGCAGATGATCGGCAACGAAGTCGCGGTACTTGTCGAAGGGCCGTCTCCCGAGACCGAGTTGTTATGGCAGTCGCGCCTGGCCACCCAGGCTCCTGAAATCGATGGTGTCTGTTACATCAACGATTTTGGGCCCGGCGAACCGCGCCCCGGCGAAATGCGCAAGCTCCGCATTACTGAAGCGCACGACTACGACTTGGTGGGCGAACTGATCGACACACCGGAATCGCGCTACGTCCAGCCCCAGACCGCGCCCAACCTGTTTCCTATCCTGACATCCCGGCCCGAGCACACGGCCGTTCGATAATGGATTAGAGACGGTTTATGGCCGCTACCATTTCCTGTCCTATCTGCAAGAGGAAAGTTAAACTCAACGACCCGAATATGCCGTTCTGTAGCGATCGGTGCCGATTGCTCGATCTTGGCAACTGGGCAGCGGAGAAATACAGAATAGAAAGCACCAGCAAGAACGAGCTGGAGGATTTGGAGGAACAAGAGCCTTTCGAAGGTCCGCGGCAGTGAGGCGGGTCGCCATCCTGCTTGCCACGTGGTTTGGTTGCGGTTACTTTCCGGTCGGACCCGGCACGGTTGGGGCTCTGGCCGCTATCGCGATTGCCGCTCTCATTCACGGGTACTGGAGTGCAGGCCGGCTGACGTTACTTATAGTCACTCTGGTCCTGCTCGCGCCCGCCATCTGGGCGTCTACTGAAACCGCACGGGCCTATGGCCGTAAGGACCCAGGACTCGTCGTGGTGGATGAGGTTCTAGGGCAATGGGTGACACTCCTCGGCGCTACAACGCTGACCTCTAAGAGCTTTGTTATCGGGTTCGTATTGTTCCGAATCTTTGATATTTGGAAACCCTGGCCGGTCCGTAAATTTGAGAGCCTGCCGGAGGGAGTCGGCATTGTAGCGGACGATCTCGCTGCGGGTGTGTACGCAGCGCTTATCTTGTATATAGGCGGGACATTAAGAATCTACTGAATATGGCGAGTAAACAAAAGGCTTCAAACTACGGGGATGGAAGGCCACGAATCGAGAGCGTCGAGCCATCTGCAGCGATTGTGGGCGGCGAGCTTCACATTCGGGGAAGCCACTTAGCCGCAGGCGGCAGACCGACCGTTCGCCTCGGCAATCAATCGGCGCACCTGGTGGTCGCAGGCGACTCCTACATCATCGCTCGCGTGCCCGAAGCTGCAATGGTCGGTGAAGTAGTTGTCTCTTCGGGAGAACTCGAGAGCGAACTCGGCGAGACTCACATCGGAATCCAGATAGCCGACAGTCTTCACCCGGTGGCCAATCCCGCAGTTGACCGGGAAGGGAACGTCTATAGCACCTTCAGCGGCTCTCGCGGGCAAAAGTCTCCGGTATCCATCTACAAGATCGACACAAATTACAATTCGAAACCGTTCGTTACCGACCTGATGAATCCTACCGGGCTCGCCTTCGATCAGGAAGGGCTTCTTTACGTTTCCAGCCGTTACGACGGCATCGTTTATCAGATCAATTCAAGCGGCAACATGTCGGTCTACGTGGAGGGCATGGGTGTCGCGACCGGACTCGCCTTCGACCATGAGGAAAACCTTTATGTAGGCGACCGCAGCGGGACCATCTTCAAAATCAGCCGCTCACGTCAGATCTACGTGTTCGCGACGCTCGAGCCTTCCATCGCTGCTTACCATCTGGCATTTGGCCCCGAAGGCGAGCTTTTTGTCTCCGGCCCTACAACCTCCAGCTTCGATGCCGTCTACCGCATCACGAGAGCGGGCGAAGTAGATACCTTTTTCAGAGGCCTCGGCCGTCCTCAGGGGCTCGCGTTCGATGCAGATGGTCGTCTGTACGTGGCGGCTTCGCTGAGCGGACGTCGCGGAATCATTCGTATCGATCGGTCGCAGCAACCAGAACAGTTTCTCTCTGGTCCCGGCCTGGTAGGACTCGCGTTCTCGCCTGCGCGTTCAGTAATTCTCGCGAGCCACAATGCGCTTTTCCGCGTCGATGCTGATATCGCCGGCTGGAGCTTCCGCTAGAGCCTGTACACTGCCGCGAAATGCAGATGAAATCGGCTGAGATCATCGCCATTGGTACAGAGCTCCTTACACCGCAAAGACTCGATACCAACTCGCTCTACGTAACCGAGCAGCTAAACCTGCTCGGAGTAGAAGTAGTGCGGAAGCACGTCATCGGCGATGAGCGCGATCGGTTAACCGATGCGATTCGTTCGGCTGTAAAGCGGTCCCACATTGTTGTACTGATTGGCGGGTTGGGGCCAACCGAAGATGATGTAACCCGAGACGCAGTGGCCGCGGCCCTCGGGCGGCCGCTAATTCTTTCGCTCGAGCAAGAATCAGTGCTGATCACGCGGTTCCGGCAGATCAACCGCCCCATGGCCAAGAATAATCTCCGGCAGGCTTATCTGGTCGAGGGCGCGGAAGCTCTGGTCAATCCCTATGGATCTGCGCCCGGCCAATATATATCCACCGATCACGGAGCGCTGGCGATGCTGCCCGGGCCGCCTCGCGAGATGAAGCCGATGATGAAGGATCAGCTGCTGCCACGCTTGCGCCATGTTGTCCCACCCTCGGTCATCCGTGTGCGCAGCTTTCGTATTACGGGGATCGGGGAGTCCGACCTCGACACTTTGATCGCACCCGTATATACGAAGTACACGAACCCCGTCACCACCGTGCTGTCCTCGCCCGGGGACTTGTTCGTTCACCTGCGGGCGAGCGGTGAAACCGCGGCCCAAGCCGATGCCCTGTTACGTGAAGTGGGCACTCCGATCGCGGACTTGCTGGGGGACAAGATCTATTCCGAAGATGCGGAGGAGCCGCTTGAAGCAGTGATCGCACGCCTGCTGCGAAAACAGATCGCGACCGTATCCACCGCTGAGAGTTGCACCGGCGGCCTCATCGCCGGCCGCCTGACCGAGCAGGCCGGCAGCTCTGATTATTTTCTGGCCGGCTACGTGACTTACAGCGACAACCAAAAAGCGAAGATTCTGAATGTTCCGTCCGCGCTCATTACCCAGCACACCGCAGTAAGTGAACCAGTGGCCGCCGCTATGGCCGAGGGAGCCCGAAAACTGAGCGGCTCTACTTACGCCTTATCGGTCACGGGCTACGCGGGCCCGACTGGCGGAACCGACTTCGATCCGGTCGGCACGGTCTACATAGGCTTGGCCAGCTCTCGCGGTACCGAGGTACGTCGTATACGTTACGGTGGCGAACGTTATCGAACCCGGATGCTTGCTACGCAAGGCGCTCTCGATGTCCTCCGGAAGAAGTTGATGAGTACGGAAGCGAGCGCTGAACATTCCCGCCCTTAGTGGGTGGAAGAAGAGGAACCAATCGCCGGGAAATCTCCGCCACTCGCTTCCGTCGCTTTCGCCGAAGCTTGCACGTCTATCTGGGAAATCGGAATCTGCTTAGCCGGACGTCTGGTGAAGTCCCAAAACGTCTGGTTCATTACCGCGTAGTTCCGCACCTGCACCTGTTCGCCACTGCGAAGTACAAGTGTGATCGGTGGGGTCGGCCGCGAAGGCGGCTCCTCCGCAGCGGCCTGGGGCGCTTGCGGCACTTGAGCATTTTGCTGATTGTTGCGCAGTTCGTCTATTTGCGCGCTTAGTCGCGCGAGCTGCTGACCCAATGCGGTCTCGGCCATCATCGAGGCCTGTTGCCCGCTATCGTCAGGCGGATAATCCGGGCCATAGTCGTCCCCGTAGGGAGCTCCCGTGTCGAGCCAAGGATAGTAATACGGAGCAGCGAAATAACCGAAAGGAAGGAGCGGATAAGTTCGGTTACTGCGATTTCGCCCATAAGTAGATCGGCCCCGCCGCCCGTTATTAGCGTAATAACCAGACCCAGAGTAACTGCGGCTTCTGCTGCCTCCCGAATTCAGAGCCCCTGGCCGTATGCCGGTATATGCGGCTGCGGGAGCCGATAGCCCCGTTGGCGGCGCGTATCCTGGGGCGATCGGGAAAGGACGTCCGCCGGTAGCCGTTGGCGCGCGGCCGGCGCCTACCCCGATCGAAGGATGCACGCCCAGACCCACTTGCGCCGTTGACAAGGTGACGCTTACGGCGGCCAGCATCCCGAAACACGAAATTCGATTCGATAACCGCAAGTACCGCCTCCCTCTTTAAGCGTAGCGCTTTTTGCTCAATTACTCATTAGACGCGACGCCTACGCCGAGCGTGGCAAGCAGCTCGAGACGGTCCTTGCCGGTCCACCGACCCCTAACAGGAACCGCCGCTACAATGAGAGTTCTCATGCGTATTGCCCTGGCGCAGATCAACAACACGGTGGGAGATCTGGACGCGAACGCCGCCAAAATTATCGAGTTCGCGCGCCAAGCCGAACGTACCGGCGCCGAAATCGTAGCGTTCCCCGAACTCGCACTTACCGGCTATCCACCGCGTGATCTGGTAGAGAAACATTCTTTCCTCGACAGAACACAACGCGCTCTCGAACGCATTGCGGCTGATTCCGCCGGCCTGAACCTGGCGCTGATCGTCGGGTTTGTGGGCCGTTCCGCGCCGAATTCGCCAATCAAAGCGCAGAACGCCGCAGCGGTTGTCGAAGGCGGCCAAATCCTGTTCCGCCAGAACAAGATGCTGCTGCCGACCTACGATGTGTTCGATGAGGTCCGCTATTTCGAACCAGCTGCTTCTCAGGCACTCTTTACCTGCCGCGGCAAAAAAATAGCGCTTTTTATCTGCGAAGACGCCTGGAACGACAAACAGTACTGGCAGCGGCAGCGCTACGCTCGCGATCCCGTCGAGGAGCTTGCAGCCCAGGGCGCGGAACTCATCATCACCATCAACGCCTCGCCCTGGAACATCGGCAAGCGCAAACAGCGCAAGAAGATTTTTCAGGCTATCGCGCGGCGCTTCAATCTGCCGGTCGCCTACGCTCACATGGTGGGCGGGAACGACCAGCTGATCTTCGATGGCTCCAGCTTCGGTATGACCGCTGAAGGCGTCGTTTGTGCCAAAGCGAAATCGTTCGAGGAAGATCTGATTGTATTCGACAGTGTTACGGGCAAGGGCGACGACCATTCGAACCACTTGATGGGCGACGAAGCTACCTATGAAGCACTGGTGCTCGGAACTCGCGACTACATCCGAAAGTGCGGCTTCCGCAGCGTGCTGGTAGGCTTGAGCGGAGGCATCGATTCGGCTCTGGTAGCTGCTATTGCCACCGACGCTGTCGGCAAGGAGAACGTGACCGGTGTCGGAATGCCGGGGCCATATTCTTCGGAGGGCAGCGTCACGGATGCCCGTGCTTTGGCGCGCGATCTCGGCGTTCGGTTCGAGATTGTTTCTATCAAGTGCGGCTATGAAGCCACAATGGCTACACTGCAGCCCCTCTTTTCGGGCTATAACCAGGACACAACAGAAGAAAACCTCCAATCCCGGCTGCGTGGACTCACATTAATGTCTCTGTCAAACAAGTTTGGTTACCTGGTTCTGACAACAGGCAACAAAAGTGAGATAGCAGTGGGTTATTGCACGCTCTACGGCGACATGTGTGGCGGGCTGGGTGTCATCAGCGACGTCCCGAAAACGATGGTGTACCGCCTCGCCCGTGTCGCCAACGCACGCTATGAACGCCGCGGGATGCGCGCTCCGATTCCCGAGAGCACGCTGACAAAACCACCTTCCGCGGAGCTGCGGGCCGACCAGAAAGATACCGACAGTCTGCCCGAATACGACGTTCTCGATGCTATCCTCGAGCGCTACGTAGAGTGCTATCAGACCGTTCCGGAGATCGCCGCTGCCGAGGACATTCCAGAAGATCTGGTTCGCGATATCGTCCGCAAAGTAGACCGCAATGAATACAAACGCCAGCAGGCAGCCCCGGGGCTCCGCATCACTTCGAAAGCCTTTGGCATAGGCCGCCGTTTCCCGATCGCACATCGATTTACCGAATGAAAACCATACCAGTTCTGTTCTTCGCAATCCTTGGAGCGCTGCTTCTGCAGGAGGGCGCAGCCGTTCGGGCTCCGAACGAGCATGTTGGTCCGCTTCCGGATGGCGGCTTTCTGCTGAACAGTGGCTGGACCATCCGGCCCGCCGGTGTTCAGGTCCCGGTCGATACATTTCCCATGAGCAGCGCTGTTTCGGCAAACGGTAAATGGCTTCTCGTACTGAACGGTGGCTACAATCCGCCGTCCCTCAGTGTTATTGAAATCGCGACGAAGCACGAAGTAAGCCGGACTCCGCTGCCCGACGGTTGGCTCGGACTCGCAATCCCGCCGGGTGCAGACAACGTATATGTCGGGGGCGGAAGCAAAGCGGCAATATACGAGCTTGGCCTCAACCCTGACACAGGCGCCCTTACGCAGAAGCGAGAATTCAGTGCTGTCCCGAACGCCGCTAACAAGGGCGCGGCATTTGTCGGGGACGTAGCCGTCTCACCCAATGCTCATCTTCTCTATGCGGCCGATCTTTATAACGACAGCATCGCTGTCATCAATCTGCAGTCCGGAACCCTTATCGATCGATGGAAAACGGGACGCCGGCCTTACCGTATTGTCGTCTCGCCCTCTGGACAGCGGCTTCTGGTCACCAGTTGGGCCGAAGGGATCGTCTATCAGCATGATGCCAATAGCGGCGCATTCATTGCGAAGACCAGGGTCGGGCCTCATCCCACTGACATGCTTTGGCTCAACAAACCCTACGGCTCAGGCACCGAAGCGAGCTATACGGGACGCCTGTTCGTGGCCGCTGCGAATACCAACAACGTGTTCTCGTTCGGAGTCTCGAGCGATGGTCAATTGAACGCTCTCGAAACAGTCAATGTTGCGCTTACGCCCCTTCATCCGCTTGGCATGACGCCTTCCGCTCTCGCCGTCGACGCGCGGGGTACGCGCCTCTACGCTGCCTGTTCGGATGCGAATGCAGTCGCCGCCGTCGACATTGCGGGTGAGCATAATCAGCTTCTCGGCTTTATCCCGACGGGTTGGTACCCTACTGCCGTCCGCGTCCTCGCAGATAGCAGCCTCGTCGTGCTGAACGGTAAAGGTCTGGGCAGCCATCCCAACCCGAAGGGGCCCAATCCAACAGTCCGCGCGGCTCCGGTGCATGAAGCCGTTACGGCCCCTGCGGTCGAGTACGTCGGCCATATTCAAACCGGTACCGTCGCCTTCCTGCCCGCGCCCGACGAAGCACAATTATCGGCCTATTCTGACACCGTAATGAAGAATTCGCCTTACCGTGACGAATTAATCTACGGTCCTGTGGACGACGCGCAAGTCGCCTATTTCGCGAAAAGCGAAGGGCATCCCTCGCCCATCCAGCACATGATCTACATCATCAAGGAGAACCGCACCTACGATCAGGTTTTCGGCGATATCGCCCAGGGTAATGGAGATAAATCGCTGAACCTCTTCGGTGAGAAGATCACTCCCAATCAGCATCAGCTGGCGCGCGATTTCGTCCTCTACGATAATTTCTACGAGAATGCTGACGTCAGTGCCGACGGGCACAACTGGGCCTCTGCTGCAATCGCGCCCGACTACACAGTCAAGCTCTGGCCGAGTGAATACGGCCATCGTCGCGTCACCTACGATTTTGAAGGCGGGGAACCGGCGAACTCACCGCCCGCCGGCTATATCTGGGACAACGCTCTGCAAGCCGGACTCTCCCTCCGGGACTATGGTCAATGGGCGACCAACCTGCCGCGCGAAAAAGTCACTGGGACGCAACAAATTCAGAATGTCAGAGATCCCGCGCTCCGCGACCACATCGATATGAATTACCGCGGCTTCGATCTCGATTACCCCGACGTGGATCGCGTGCGCGAATTTGTCCGCGAATGGAAGGACTTCGACGCAAAGTCTGAAGCGCCTAACCTCACGATCGTTCGCCTCGGAAACAATCACACATCAGGCACTCGTGCCGGTGCGCTCACTCCTTTCTCGATGGTCGCGGATAACGATTATGCCCTCGGCCTGCTGGTCGACGCCGTGTCGCATAGCAAGTTTTGGCCTTCCACCGCAATCTTCGTGATTGAGGACGATGCTCAAAACGGACCGGACCATGTCGATTCCCACCGCGCGCCTGCTCTTGTCATTTCGCCCTACACTCATCGAGGCATTGTGGACTCCGCTATGTATAACCAGACAAGTGTGCTGCGCACAATGGAGCTCATCGGTGGGCTCCGGCCAATGACGCACTTCGACGCCGCGGCGAGGCCCATGTTCGGCACCTTCAGCCGCCAGGGCGACCCTCGACCTTACGCCGCTCTGCCGCCGCAAGTCTCACTCACTGAGCGCAATCCGGCGAATGCACCGGGAGCAAAGCAATCGGCGCGGATGGATTTCTCCGATGCCGATAAAGCAGATGACGACGAATTGAACGCAGTGTTGTGGCGGGCGATCAAAGGTACTGAGCCTCCGGCTCCGGTTACCAGCCGCTTCGTTTTACACTGAGGCTTGCCGCGTAAGCTAGGCCAACACTTTCTCATTCGCGACAGTATTCTTGAGCGCCTCGCTACTGCGGCGTCCGGCCCGTCTACTCCCCGCGTGATTGAAATCGGTCCCGGAAAGGGCTCCTTGACTCGTCACTTGCTGCAACATACTGATGAACTGCACGTAATCGAGATCGACGACTCACTCCTGGGCGCTTTGCGATCCAAGTTTGCCGCCGAATCGAAGCTACACATCCACCATGCCGATGTGTTGGAAACTGATCTCGCGCAGTGGGGCGAGGCCGTCGTCGTCGGCAATCTCCCGTACTACATAACTTCCCCCATCATCGACCGGTTTCTCGCTCTCGACCAGCGATTCCCGCGCGCTGTCTTCCTGATGCAATGGGAAGTTGCCGAGCGCATACTCGCCCAGCCCGGCACGCGCGCCTATGGTCTTCTGAGTGTGGCAACTCAACTGGTCTGCGAAGTTGAACTGATCTGTCGCGTACCTCCCGCCGCTTTTCATCCGCCACCAAAAGTTGATTCGGCTGGAGTGCGTTTCGAACGACGGCCGTTCGTGCCGCCGGATCTGGCCGAGGTCGTCAAGTTTGCAGCCCGCTGTTTTACACATAAACGCAAGACCCTGCGCAACAACTTGAGGCCTTTTCACGGAACTCTGGTTGACGATCTTCCCGAGGCGAATCTCCGGGCCGAACAGTTGCCTCTCGATGCCTTTGTTCGCCTTCATCGTGAGCTCACCCGGCAAACCAAGCCAATTTCAACTCCTTTCGTACACTGAAGTTTCATGATTAGGGCCCGTTTCGCGCCCTCTCCGACAGGCTATCTGCATATCGGAAGCGCGCGCACTTTTATCTTCAACTGGCTGTATGTTCGCAAGCATCAGGGCACCATGGTGCTGCGTATCGACGACACGGACGCGGATCGAAATACGGATGCGTCGCTCAATTCCATCTACGAAGGGCTGAATTGGTTGAACCTCGGTTGGGACGAGTTCTACCGGCAGTCTGAACGCCTTGAATCGCATCGCAAACTGGCTTTCGACTTACTCGAAAGAGGCCTGGCCTATCGCGACTTCAAGCCCGCCGGCACGGATCTGGAAGACAAGCCTCACGGCGACGGTCCCTGGCTTTGTAATCCCGAGATGCGTGGCTTATCCCGCGAGGAAAGCGAACGCCGTGCCGCTGCTGGCGAGCCGTTTGTAATCCGGTTCCGTGTCGGGCGCGAGCCGGCGTACGAAGTGAACTTCATCGATCAGGTATACGGCCCTCAATCGAAGCTGACGGCAGACATAGAAGATTTCGCCCTGCTGCGAAGCAATGGCATGCCGACCTATCATCTGGCGTCCTGCGCAGACGACATCGATCTAAGAATCACGCATGTGATCCGCGGCCAGGATCATCTGTCAAATACGTTCAAGCACATTCTGATCTTTCAGGCAGCCGGGGCGCACATGCCTCATTTCGCCCATCTCCCTCTCCTGATCGCTCCCGATGGCGCGAAATTGTCTAAACGCAGGCATGGTCCCGCCGTCAGTGTCACCACGTACCGTGATCAGGGATTCCTGGCCAGTGCATATATCAACTTCCTGTGCCTGCTTGGCTGGTCTCCCAAGGACAACCGTGAGCAGATGAACCTGTACGAATTAACTACCGCCTTTAACCTCGACGGCGTTCATCGAAGCAATGCCGTAGTCAGTTTCAGTGATTCGGATCCCATCGATCCCAAGGCCCTCTGGCTCAACTCACAGCACTTGCGCAGCATGTCAATCGAAACACTCGCGCCGCTCGTTGCGCGTTCGCTCGAAGACCATGGACTGCAACCCTTCGGCGATGAGAAATTTTTCGCTCATGTTGTCGATACCATCCGTACCCGGTTCACCACGCTTCTTGATTTCTCGACCAAGGGTCGCGCCTACTTCGCCGATCATTTTCACGTTGAGGCTCAGGCTCTAGAAAAACTGAACGCGCCCGGAGCCCGAGAGCTGATGCATCAATTGGCCGATCGGCTGGAACAGCAAAGCGAGTTTACGGAAACCGGCGTGGAAGCAGCGTTGCGCAGTTTGGCTAGTGAGCGAGGAGTCAAAGCAGGCGTGCTGATCAATGCCGGCCGCGCAGCACTCACCGGACAATCCGTAGGCCCGAGCGCGTTCGCGGTCTTCGTCTGCATCGGCCGTGAACGAGCCTTATCCCGGCTGAGGAAGGTCTGACTTTGCCGCAGACCATCGTCGGCTTAGGTGGACTCCTCAGCGATCCGGCTTGCTGCGTTATCCGCGACGGCGAGATCGTCTCCGCAGTCGAGCAGGCAAAAGTCTCCCGTCAGGATCGGCCCGGCGCATTTCCAGACGAAGCGCTCGCGATCGCCCTGGAGATCGCGAGTGTCAAGCAGCACGACATCGATTGGGTTGCACTGGCCCGGCCGTTTACCGAAGGTCCGGAGAGCATCGCCCAACTTCGGCTCCGGGCCCGTTTCCCAACGAGTGAAATCGCCGTTGTCGAGCATCATCATGCGCACGCTGCTTCCGCCTACTATCTTTCGGGCTTCGATTCCGCAGCCGTCCTGAGCATCGACCGCGCAGGCGATTACCGATCCGCTCTGCTTTTCCACGGGGAAGGGAATCAGCTCACGCCTGTCCGCGAATTGTACTTCCCTGACTCTCTTGGGGATCTCTTCAATCGCGTGACCGAGCTCCTCGGCTATGAGGCTCGTTCCGATGAGCACAAAGTGCAATGGTTATCTGCTTTCGGTGAATCCCGGTACCAACCGGTCTTCCGCGAAATGCTCGGAACCAGTCATTCGGGGTGGCCGCATCTCAATCGCGAGTTCCTCGATTCGGACCGCTTGACGCACGGTGGTTTCAGCGCTCGGTTTTACAAGGAATGCGCTCTGAATCCGGACGAACCTCTCGCGCCATCGACGAAAGCCGACTTGGCCGCAAGCGTCGAGGCTGCCGTTTGCGAAACCGTCATCGGCATGCTTGGCGTCGTAGAAAGGGTTTGCGTTGCCGGAGGCCTTGCCCTTAACGCCATTCTCGTCTCCGCTCTCGAGCAGGCTTTCGCCCGCGCTTTTGTTCAGCCGGTAGCGGGCAACGCCGGAACAGCGCTTGGCGCTGCTCTGCATGCCTGGCATAATCTAGCGCAGCAACAGCAACGAGTGCCTTTCCGCACCCTTTGCCTCGGGCCCGCCTACACACCCGAAGAGGTGAAGCAGGCTTTAGAGAATTGCAAGCTTCGATTCCACTTTCTAGCCACTGAGAACGAAGTGACCGGAAAGGCCGTCCGCGCCTTAGGTGAAAACAAGATCGTCGGATGGATGCAGGGGCGTATGGAGTTTGGTCCTCGCGCCCTTGGTAACCGCAGCATTCTTGCTTCGCCTCTGAACCCGTATTCCACTGAAAACCTGAACGTCTACATCAAACATCGCGAGAGCTTCCGCAAGTTCGCTGCTTCCGTTCCTGAAGAACTCGCCGGCCGCTACTTCGATGTAGGTTCGAACGCCCGCTTCCTCGCCACTGTGGGTCGGGTCAGGCCCGAATATCGAGATACCTTCTCTGCAGCTCTCCTCGGCTCGGATACGATTCGCGTTCACACGGTCAGCCAGAACCAGAATCCGCTCTACCATTTACTTTTGACCAAAGCTGGCGAAGCGACGGGCCTTCCCGTTCTCTATAACACCAGCTTCAATCTTTTCGGCGATCCGCTGGTTTGCACGCCTCGGGATGCAGTCCGGAGCTTTTATTCCTCCGGGGTTGATGATTTATTTGCCGGTAATTTCCACCTCGAGAAATAAGCCGTCCGAGATGCGAAAAACCCGGGACTGACTTCGCGTTTCCGAGCGCCGCTGAACTACGGAAAACAGAGCGACATTTCTCGCGAGCGAAACGCGTTGTCTGTCCCAGTGGTTTTTCCAAACCCAGCACCTCTCTCGCGAGTGAAACGCGTTGTCTGTCCCCAGCGGTTTTTCCCAACCCAGCACGTCCAAGTTCCGTTTCGTTTACTTCACACCTTCAAAGCACTCCAACTCACGGCCGCCCCTTGAAGTAAGACCGCATGCCCACTTCCGCCAGGCCCAATGCGCGCGCGAGTTCCACCTTCGCGATGTTGTACTGATATTGCGCTGAAATCAGGTTTTCATTCGCTTCCGCAACAGACTGCTGAGATTGCACCACCTCCACAGTATTTGTGACACCTGCGGCAAACCGGTCTTGCGACTGTCTTTCCGTTTGACTCGCAAGCGTCACGTTCGTCTGCGCCACGTCCACTTGTTGCTGCGAAGACTGCAAATCCAGCAGAGCATTCCGCACGTCGTAGTCAATCTGACCTCGCAGGTTTTCCATTTCGTTTCGCCGGTTCCGCAACTCTGAATCGCTTTCCAGAATGTCGCCTTTGATCCGGCCCCCGTCAAAGATGTTGAATTCCACTGACGCTGTTGCATTGAAAACGCCATGTGAGTTGGTGAATAACCGCAAGCCCTCATCGCCGTAGAAGCCGTTTGCGGTGAGCGTCGGATACCGCTCTGCCCTTGCTGCGCGGAGCGTGAATTCAGCCGCGACCACGCGCGATTTCGCCGCCTGGAAATCCGGCCGGTTTTCGTAAGCCTTCGCGAGCGCCTCCTTCAAAGAAATTGCTTCCAGCGGCACCGATGGCGAAGGGTCCGCAACCGTGAAGTCTTGCCCGGGCGGCAGGCCTATGATTCTTCCCACCGTCAGCTTGTCCTTCTCAAATAGATTCTTGACAGCCACCAGGGTCTGTTGCCGCTGCTTGAGTTCCACTTGTGATCGCAACACATCGATTCCTATCGCCGTGCCCGCATCATGCCGCCGCTGTGCGTTCGTATATACCGCGGTGTCGGCATCTATCTCGGCCTGAGTCGCCGTTATGCGGGCGGCGTCTGCGATGATCTGCAGGTACGCATCGCCCACCGCCTCCACAACCAGGTCACGCGCATTCTTAACGCTCAGCGCAGCAGCCCTCAGGTTCTCGCGAGCAGATCGGAAGTTGCTTATGGCGTTGTAGTCGAAAATCGGTACGGTCGCATTTGCCTGAGCATCCTGGTAAGAATACGGCCCAACAATCCTAGGAATGGAAACTCCCGGCAAACTGATAAGGAACCCCAGCGATTGCAGGTTCAGCTGCTGCTCGACGAAGCTTAGTTGTCCGGTCACTCTCGGCAGAAGACCCGCCAATGCCCGCAACCGTTGCGCACGTGCTTCGCGGCTCGCCTCTTCGTTCGTTAGTAGCCCGAGATTTGCCCGAAGTCCGCGATCAATTGCGTCACCCAAACTAAGCGCTATCGGAGTTGCCGAAGCTTGCCCCTGTGGAACACTTCCTCGAAAGCTTGGGTCACTGTTCATCGGCGCCGGTGTAATCTGCACGGAAGGGAAAGCCCCCCCTCCAGACGAGCCCGAACCGTTAGGGCCGGCTTGCGCGGCTCCGGCGGAACCGGATTGCGGTCCTCCAGGGGATGCCTGACTAAACAACTGCAGACTGAAGGCAAATAAAAAGGCAACTCCTAAAAGAGCAGATCGCAAGCGTACATTAATCATTCATTTCGTCTCGATAGAAGCGGTCTGTGAACAGCCGATTTCTCAAGCGTTCGATGCACGCAGTCACCATTTTGAAGCATCGTCAAGCAAATATTTAGGAACTTAACTGTTTCTGGAACCGACAGCTGTGTTACAGATTCCGCTTCAGAAAAGAGCAAATCTCGTACCCGGTCAGGTATTTGAACGGAAACTCACCCATCGTGTAATGTCCGCAGGGCAGCACGGTAACATCGTGCTTCCAGTTGTGCTTCCGCGCGCCTTCAATAACCTGACGGGACAGCCTTACCGGAAACGTCGTGTCATAACGCGTATAGATGAATTTCGACCGTTTCTTCTTAGCGGTATAAAGCTCCCAGTAACTGGGCGGACTGATGCAGAGCCACAGCTTACGTAACGTATCGAGATCAATGGAGCCTTCCAATGATTCGCGAATATGTCGCGTTGAGAGGCCTTCCCAAACAACATCGGCGACATAAGTCGAGCAGTGATTGAAAACGTTAACGCGAATCCTGTCATCGTGCGCGCTGGCGAGAAAAGCGTAGCAGGAGCCAAGGCTCGTGCCGATGATGCCGAGTTCTTCAAAACCCTGTTCTTCCAGCCAATCGAAGCAGCAGCGGGTATCGAGCACCGCTTGGCGGGTCGCATCAATGGTTCGGCAGATGTTCGAAGAAACCGCATAGTCGGCGCGCGTAAGGCCTGCTGCTGTTCGCAAATCGTGATACGGCAGGCTCAGTCGTAAGGCGCTGATCCCAAGCTTTTGCAACCCGGCGCAAAGGGCGTTGTGCTGCGGCAGCTTGGAATTCCAATGCGGCAGCACAACCACAGCCTTTCGGTGACCATTGCGGGCAGGGAACCATCCTGCCCGTACGAGATTGTTTTCCGGGTAAGGCGTGTCAATTGGTGACGTAAACTCCAGCACCGAATCCTTAAGTCTGAAGCTCGCCGGTTTTTCATACCCGAAAAACTCTTTGCTTCTGGCTATGACACAGCGATTGAGTTCGTTGATATACCCAACCGGATCGTCTTCAGACAAACCGTTCATTTCGGTCGCACACGGCCAATCTCGAGTCCATTCCAGGCCGTATTCGAAAGGTCGGGAGATACGGTCTGTGGCCCGAAAGCAAAGTTCGTTTTCCCATCGATACATCCAGCTCCGGTACTGGTGCGCCACCGGGCGCAGAAGACTCTTCATGTCGCTGGTTCCAACTGATAAACGTGCGGTCTCGGCTTGACTGCCAATCGCTGCTGATTGATAACGTCATCTTCGAGCTGATCCAGCGCTCGAAGAGTTTCACTTGTATGCTGCAGATCACTGCCCTGTAATGGTACTTGAATGGTGCGCCAGCGTGCCTGATGGATTTCGAGATGCCTCACCGTCAGATCCCGGACCTCTCGCGCCTGGTTCGACATAGGCGTCGCGAGCACTGCCAGGTTCACGCCCTTTGAAAGTTCATCATTGCTCCATGTGCCCACCGGTTCACCGTCAACAGTCAATCGATAGCGGCCTGGCGTCAGACCGGTGATCTGTAACGGTTCTTCATTCAGAGCTTCGGTCACATCTGAGCTTTTGATAGCCAGTCCCAGAGTGCCGTCCCGGTCTGCACTCAGCATCTCGGCGAACGGCAGCGGAAGCGCTTCGTCCGTCTGCGTCCAAACGAATGGCGAGCCCTTGTGCAGATCGCTGACCTGTGTAAATTCAGTGCTCTTGACCTTGCCGCTTTCAGCGTCGATGCTCACTCTCGTTACGAGTGATCGAGCATGCCACGCCCTGAGCAGTGCCTCCGCCATAATAAGGTGGCCGGCAAGCCCCGGGTGAATGCGATCCGGAATGATTTTCTGCGCGAGAGCGGAATCGCTTGCATTCGCCTTCGAAAGCATCGCCACCACCGGTGTATTCAGATCGGCAAAGTCAACCTTCGCAGTTGGCGCGTATCGATGGATCCATTCACCGTAATTGATAAGAACTGCGTTATATCCGCGTGGCTGCAGCGTCAATGGCCGAGTTACATCATCGAACGGCGAAGGCTCGATCGCGGTGATCCGAAGCTGTGGAATCTCCTTCCGCGCGGAGTCGATGATGTATTTGTAGCCGTCGTAAAAGGTCTGGTCATCCGCAGCTGTATGCGCCGCGTATTTGCCATCGTTCATCCCGAGCATTACGGTCATGACGGTGGGCTTGTAACTGAATACGTCTCTCCGCAGGCGCACGTCGATTGGGCCCCCGCCGCCACCGGTGACCCTGTCGCCGCCCCAACCTGAGTGTACGAATCGGCATTGCAGATCGCCGTACCGCGTCACGACATACAACTCGGTCAGCATCGTATACAATCGTTGGTCCGTGATGCTGTCGCCGTAGAACACCACGGTGTCGCCGGAATGCAGGTAGAACGGCTCTCGTTCGGCAGCGGAGATCACACCGATCGAAAGCTGGACCAACACGCAGGCTGCGCGCAAAAGGGCACTAATTGACATCAGCGTTAAACCTTAGTCTACCGAGAGGTGCAATAACTCCAGTAGTTCCCGCAGTCTTAACTTCGGACCGTCCTGGATAGTACGATGCTCGTAGGGATGACGTACGGCGTAAAGGCGGTCCGAGTCGAATATTCGCACGAGAAAAAGATCCGTACGCGTAACAAAACCTGGTATCGTGCTGCGCATTGGCCGATTTGGATTTGGGTTTTTTTTCTAGCGCCCGGTCCGCTAACCTTCAATCTCTTCGCCCATGGGCCCAGCTGGCCCAACATGATTTGGCTGATCGTCGTCCTTGCAGCCACCGGGGTAGCGGCTCTCCTAGGGGAGCTGCCAGGCGTCGAGCCTAGTCCTTATATTCTGCGCTTCTGTGAAGATAAGCCGAACCCGCTCTATCGGCGGATCTGCTACACCTTTGCATGGAATGCGCTGCTGAGTTTTGCAGCCTTGAATCTTGCCGGCCTCCTCACGGCGGTGCTCACGAATAAGTGGTACCTGCGACAGATCTACGACTTTGCTTACGCGCCGGTCTGCGCCCTTATCCTTCTGCTCGGGTTTTTTGGTCTTCTGCCTCGGGTCAGGCGGTCTACCAGAGGGGAGGGAACGGAGAGGCGCTATTTCTACGGATGCGTTTGGGCCATCACGATCGCTCAAACCATTCTCTTGATCCTCTGGAAGGTGATGCCACGCGGTCATGCCGCTGACGTCACTAAGTTGTTTGCATTTGCCGGTACGCTGGCCGGAGCGGGCCTGATTGCCTCGCTCGGCTTTCTCCCTCGCACCCGACCCATTCTTCCCGGCGAGTTGATGGTGGCTGACTGACAATCGTCCTTTTTCCCATCGTTGCTGCCCTTCTTCTCTCTCTCGGTGGCCTGCTGTACCAATTCTGGGGAGATCGGCTCGACAGAAAACACATCCCACCACGCGGGCGCCTCGTGAATATCGGGAGCCGCTCGCTTCACCTGACCGAAGCGGGCTCAGGACGCCCTGCGGTCATTCTTGAGTCGGGCATTGCGGCCAGTTCACTCAGTTGGGCCCGTGTACAGCCACAGGTTGCCGCTTTTGCCCGGACCGCCAGCTACGATCGGGCCGGCCTCGGTTGGAGCAACCCGTCGAAGGATCCGAGAACCGTTGAGGCTATGGTCAGCGACCTCCGCCGCCTTCTCTCGTCAGCCCGAATTCCACCTCCTTATATACTCGTCGGCCACTCTTTCGGCGGCCTGCTCGTCCGCGCTTTCGCTAATTTGTTTCCCGCCGAGGTCGCGGGCCTCGTGCTCGTTGACCCGGTCTCGGTCACCGGCTGGGCCAACTGCGGCAGTGAGCAACGCCGCAGGCTGGCTCTTGGCATCCGGCTCTCACGCCGTGGTGCCATCCTCGCCCGGTTGGGCGTGGTCCGGCTCGCTTTGAATCTGCTGCTGCGAACCGGAACTCGACTTCCCAAGCTCGTGGCTAAAACCACTGCTCGAAAGGCAACATCCTTCCTGGATCGCATTGGCGGAGAGATCCGGCGGTTGCCACCGGAACTATGGCCAGCAATCCGCGCTCACTGGAGCCGCCCCAAATCGTTCCGCGCCATGGCCGAGCATCTCGCGAATCTGGAAAGCTGCGCTAGGCTCGTAACCTCAATGTCGATTCCGGTGGACCTCCCCATCACCATCCTTTCGGCCTCGACCGCTAGTTCTTCTGAGATCGGGGAGCGGGAAACGTGGACGGCCGGAAACCCCAAAGCCCGCCATATCCGGCTTGTTGATTGCGGCCATTGGGTCCAGCTTGAACGCCCGGAAGCCGTCGTCCAGGCCGTACTCGATCTGGTTGCATCCACCAGAGAACTTACCGGACCCAAACCCACTGTATAAATTCGTGCCCTATAAGTTGACACGAATCTGCCATTGGTGTTTACTGGGTTTATACCCGAATAAATCTTAATGGAAGCCAGGAAGCTGAAAGGCGTCCTGTGCCTTCAACCTCCTGGGAGCTTGTATCGCGCCTGAGCTCCTGGTCTGTCCGCAGAGGAGTCATAAATTTGGCAGCCCTTCTAGAAGAGCAGATTAATTCCGCCGGGGAAGTTACCCCCGCTTACCGGGAAGTGGAAATAGACGATTCGCAGGCCCGGAGTCTCGTCCGCGACCTCCACAAGGTTAATCGAACGTTCTTCTGGACAGATCTCCTCCTCTCCGCAGCGGTCGGTTGGGCAGCATTCGCTTTCGCAGTCGTAAAGCCAGGATTTTCGCTGCCTGTTCTAACCGCGATCCTTATTTCTGCGATGGCCCTCTACCGGGGCCTCTGTTTTTTGCATGAAATCAGCCATCAGAGCAAGCGCACCCTCCCCGGCTTCGAGTCCGTCTACAACGCGCTAGTCGGATTCCCGCTCTTGATGCCCTCCTTCGTCTACGTGGGCGTCCATCAGAACCATCACAAGCTCAGCGTCTACGGCACCAAGGACGACCCTGAATACATGCCTTTCGCGCAATCGTGCCTGATGACGACGGTGTTTGCCGCTGAGAGCTTTTTTATACCGCTCGTACTGCTAGTCCGCTTCCTGCTTTTGACCCCGGTTTCGCTTGTCTTTCCGGCCCTTCAGCGCTGGGTCATTGTCCACCTTTCCTCCCTGACAATGAACGTTCAATACCGCCGTGAACCCACTCCCGAACTTGCAAGGAAAGTGCTCATGCACAGCATTATCATGTGGGTCTTCTGGGTCGGCGTCATCTCCCTTGCAGTCGCGGGTAAGATGCCGCTGAAGATCTTTCTGGTCTGGCTGCTGGTTGACGGCGCCGTTAGCTTCGTGAACTCGCTCCGCACTCTCGGCGCCCATGCGTACGAAAGTGATGGGCAGCCCATGGACCGCCTGGGCCAACTTCTGGATTCTATTGATCATCCGGGCCAGTTCTGGACCGAACTGTGGGCGCCGGTGGGCCTTCGGTATCACGCGCTCCATCACTATTTCCCCGGCATCCCGTACCACTCTTTGCCCGAGGCGTACCGCCGCTTATCAAGCACTCTCCCCATCGGACAATCGTATGTTCAAATGAGCAGCCCCAGCCTGCCGCATTCATTAAGTTCGCTCTTCGCCAAAGGTACGCGGATATTTAAGCGCCGGTAGTACCCTCCGAAACCACTCCGCTCCGTTCGCACGGCCCGATTTCGGCGGCTCCGATACCGCCGCCCCGCCGCGGTACCCATCGACTCTGGCGCAAGTCAGCAATTATCTAGACTTTCGGATTTGTTCCTGGCACTCTAATTTCACGACCCTAGTCTTTCGTCACAATTCGCCGGGAATCCACGGCGATTGCGAAATGCGAATGGATGCTCCACGAGGCCGAGATTCGCGAATATGCCGCTCTGAAGAGTGGCGAACTAAATGTGCCAAAGCTGAAACGCCTCGACGAGATTGTCGCTTTCATCCCTCGTATTCGGATTGCCCGAGGTATATCTCAAACAGAATTAGCTCGGCGCATCGGGTGAGTAAACAGGTTATTAACCGCTACGAAGAGAGCGCATATCAGACGGTCGGCCTTGCTCGGTTACAGCAGATCCTGGATGCCCTGGGGACCAGGATCGATATCGAACTCACTTCAAACTCGTAGACTTCTGGTGCCAAAAAAGCACGTTAAAGGATGGTGTCCTTATCTCTCGCTCATTTGGCTTTACTTTGCCCACCTCTGCCAGGCCATCTGAACCCGATGGCGGTGTTGGGACGCACTCTGCAGCGTCGCGGGCACAAAGTCTCGCTGTTTGCGATTCCCGCCCTGGAGAATGCTGCAAGGGCGCAAGCTCTCGATTTTCATCCGCTCGGAGGAGCTAACTCAGAGGCACTCGCCTGTACCGTGCAGCAGATGGGCGAGCTCGATGGATTGAGATCTCTCCGTTTCGCGGTCGAATGCTCGCGCCAGTTAGCCGAGCTCGTCTGCCGTGAATTACCGTCCGCTCTTCAGGCCGAGCAAGTCGACTTGCTGCTTGTTGATCAGAACGAACCGGCGGCGGCAACCGTAGCCGAGCACCTCCACTTGCCCTTCATCAACGTCTGTCCGAGCCTGCCGCTGAATCGCGAGCCCCTCATTCCACCGCCTTTCATGCCTTGGCAGTTCAGCCCCTCGGGGTTGGCTTCTTTTCGAAACAAAGCTGGCTACTTGGCTGCCGATCGGCTGATCGCGCCTATCAATCAGACCATCAACCGTTACCGGCAAAGCTGGAATCTTTCCGCTTTGCATCAGCCTGACGACTCGTTTTCGAAACTTGGACAGCTCTGCCAGATGACGGCAGATTTCGACTTCCCACGCCAGAAGCTTTCCACGGCCTTTCATTACCTGGGACCCTTCGTCGATTCGTATACTCCGGCGGTTCCATTCCCCTTCGAACGCCTCGATGGCCGCCCCCTCGTATTTGCCTCGCTCGGAACATTACAAAGCAAAGACAACAGATTATTCTCAGTAGTGGCTGAGGCCTGCGCCGGGTTGGCGGTGCAGCTGGTGATGGCTCTCGGTGGAACAAACCGGGAGGCGGCTGCAACTTTTCCAGGCGATCCTGTTGTCGTCGGCTTCGCGCCACAACTGGAGATTCTCTCCCGGGCCAGCTTGGCGGTTACCCACGGAGGCTTGAATACGGTTATGCAGTCGCTCATGTGCGGCGTTCCTCTGGTGGCGCTTCCCATCACTCATGACCAGCCTGCCATCGCGGCCCGGGTTGCTCATTCCGGTGCCGGAGAGGTCATCTCAGCTTCGAAAGTCAATCCGAATTCGCTTCGCGCTGCCATTCGGCAGGTCCTGAACCAGCCCTCGTACCGGCAACGCGCCCATGCCATTAGACTTTCAATTAATTTGGCAGGTGGCGTGGAGCGGGGTGCGGATATTGTCGAAACGGTTCTGGCGGCAAACAATCGGCTGCCCTCTTATGCATTTCGGAATCATTAGCCCGCCTGTTTCCGGTCACATCCACCCTTTCGGAGCGCTTGGCCGGGAGCTCATCCGTCGCGGCCACCGCGTCACGTTCATCCATATGGCGGATTTGTGCTCGAAAGCGCAGTCTGAAGGCCTCGAGTTCTTGACCGTCGGGGAGAGCGATCATCCCCAAGGTTCGCTTCCGGAATCGCTGGCCGCTCTCGCCCGGCTGAGTGGGTTATCTGCGCTGCGGTTCACCATTTCGGCCATCAAGAAGACCACGGAAATGTTCTGCCGGGACGCTCCCGACGCGATTGCAAAAGCCGGTATCCAGGCCCTGTTGGTCGATCAAACGGAACCCGCGGGCGGAACAATCGCGGAACATCTGGGCCTGCCTTTCGTCACGGTCTGCTGCGCACTGGCCTTAAACCGCGAAGCTTGCGTGCCCCCGCCGTTTACGGGTTGGGACTACAGCGCACAACCCTGGGCCCGGGTGCGTAATGGAATTGGCTATTCGGTTTACGGGAAGGTCATGCGCCCCGTTACGCAGGTTCTCTCTCGCTATCGCAGGCGCTGGAACCTGCGGCCGCATCGCGATCCGGAGCAGTCGTTTTCCACCCTCGCACAGATCAGCCAGCAGCCCGCCGCCTTCGACTTCCCGCGGCAGAGATTGGCTTCGAATTTTCATTACGTCGGTCCGCTGCGCGATGCGCAGAACAGCCACGTCCCGTTTCCCTGGGATCGTCTCAGCGGCAAGCCGCTCGTCTATGCCTCTCTCGGGACTTTGCAAAACCGTAAGGAGGAGGTGTTCCGATGCTTCGCGCAAGCTTGCGAAGGTCTACCCGTTCAGCTTGTTATCACTCACGGCAACGGTCTGGATGAGCGTGCAATTGCCAGCATGCCGGGCCGCCCTATTGTCGTCGGCTATGCCCCGCAATTGGAGGTGCTGGCTCGCGCTCAACTAACACTCACGCACGCCGGCCTCAATACGGTTCTGGATTCCCTCACTCATGGAGTTCCGCTGGTTGCTGTTCCAATCACTTATGAGCAGCCGGCCATCGCCAGCCGCATCCGCTGGACGGGCGTCGGAGAGGTTGTCAGTCTCAGCGGCCTCGATCCCGGGAAATTGCGCAAAACGATCTCACGCGTTCTCGACTCATCGACTTACTCGGACCGCGCCCAGACTGTCAAAAAATCTATCGCTCAAGCCGGAGGTGTCGCGCGCGCAGCCGGCATACTCGAAGCTGTGCTCTGAAGACACCCTTCAATAATGTCTGCCGCACGCTCTTCCCCGCCGGCCTGCTGTATCGAGTGTCCTATCGCACGCGCTCGCTCCCGATACCGGTGGTCACGCAAAACTTTTCCGCAAACATCCCGAAAGCGCTCGAAACTCAGCTTTTTGGGCATGAGTCTCTCACCGGCGCCGGAATATACCAGCCGCGCCGCAACGCTCGGTTGATCGCCCCAAACCGGGACTGCAAGCACCGGAACCTCGGCTTGAAGCGATTCCAGGACTGTGTTATTCCCCGCATGGCAAACAGTCAAACTCGTGTGTTTCAAGATTTCGAGCTGCGGCGCATAGCTGACCACCACGGGGTTTCCGGTAAGCCCCTCGTAATCGGACACTTTTCCGCGGCCGCCAAGTGTGATCACGAGCTGTGCATCCAGCTCATGGCAGGCGCGCGCCAGCATTTCGAATACCTCGGGTTTTCCGGTCAGGATGGTTCCAAAGCTTGCGTATACCAGCGGCTTCCCATTCAGCCGGTCGTAAGGAAAGTCGACGTTCGCTGAACCGGGCCGGTGAAACAACCCGACATGGTGGAAGTGCTTCGGCAAACGATGGTGAGTAAAGTCGAAATCTGCCGTCTGCTGCGAAATCTGCGCCAAAGGCGAGAATGTGTCGTCGAGCGATCCGATCGGCCTTAAGCCGTGACTCTTGCGAAACGCGTTGATCTTGCGTCTGAGTGGCGTCACGGCCAAATTCAGCAGGCCGTAAGCCAGTTCGTTTCGCAATTTCGCACTCCACGCGCAGCTATACATCCAATGTGTCGGGGTCGGCGGAACACACGGTTCCCGGTTAGCCGCGGTTGCGTTGCAGATCGTAAAGAATGGAATGCCGACCAGTTCGGCAATTGTGGATCCTGTTGGCTGCCCCTGGTCACACAAGATTGCATCCACTTTTGCCGAACGGAGCGCATCAGGCGCTTCGGTCAGCAGAGTTTCCATCTCAGCGAGAGCCGGTCTCAGGCCAAATCGTAAAGCCTCGATTCCCTCGAGCTTCGCAATTTTCTCGGAAAATGCCTTGAAGGATCCGAGCGGATGCTGTTCCACGCCAAGGGGCGAAAACTCCAGACCCTCGGAGCGCGCGAGCTTCTCGGCATCGAGGATATTGAAGACGGTTACGCGGTGGCCCCGGCGCAGTAATGCCCGTCCTATCGATGCCAGTCCCGTTACGTGGCTTGTGGCAGGAGGGCAGATCAGGCCAAAGTGCTGCATTGCACGGTGCCTCTACGGTTAAACTTTGGCAACATTGAAATTCTTATCTCAATGATAATTTCGTGAGCTTCATGGTAACCTATTAATTCAAAGTCGTTTATTAGATCAGTACTGTTCGTTTTCGCAAAATCAACAATGGTACTCATAAAGAAAATTTGGGTTGCGTACTGACCTATCTTTTCAGACAATGAGGAGGAATAGTACGGCTTAGTTATCCGTCTACCTTACGGAGGATATTGATGACATTAAATAAACGCATTCTACTTACGCTGGCAGTTGGCGCATTTGCGTCGTTGCCTTCGTTGGCCGCAACCATCGATCTGGGCATTAACGGAGATGCCGAGGTCGGAGCTAATTTTGTATATTTCCAAAACAACTATGGTGTTCCGTTTGCTGTACCGACCTTTGCACCTGCTCCTACCTCTCCCACCACAGTTACGGCTGCAAACTATGGGAACATCACGGTCTCTCAGGTCAACAGCACTAACCTTCCGGGTGTGGGCGTAGCTGAAGCTGGCATGATCCAAAGCCTCAGCACCACTGTTGACCCGATTCGGTCGCCAACCTTTACCAACCCATACACGCCGGGAAACCCCTTCTTAACGTTCAATACCGGTGGGTCGAATCAGCAGTTTTTCCTTACAGCGCTTCTGGCCGGCAACTTCGATGCGTCTCCGTTCACGATCGGTTCAACTACGAATGGATTGACGGCATCGTTCAACGTAGACGGCTATGTTCTCAACACGACAACTGGAGCCACAACCAATTACACAGGTACGTTCTCAGCAACCTTCAACGGCATCACTGATCTCACAACGCTGACTACGAACCTTCCGATCCAGACTCCATTTTCGGCCACCTTCACTCTGATTCCCGCTTCGACAGTTCCGGAGCCGGCATCACTGTTGCTCATGGGCCTCGGTCTTCTGGGCGCCGGCTTGGTCGCTCGTCGTAAAGTTCGCGGCTAAGTTAATCAATAACCTCAAGCACTTCAAGGCCTCCCGGCGGCTCCCCCGCTTGGAGGCCTTTTCTTGTGTGCTGAGCATATTCGAGAGCTCGAATTCAGAAATGAAAAGCGGCAGAATAAAGAGCTAGAGTTGGCCTTCGAGGAGGGGTATAGGGGTGAAGCTCCGAAAGACCTCAGCGGAGGCACCGAGTGAACAGCTAATGGAAGAAGTCCGCGAGCGGGACAAGAGCGGTACAGCAACATCAAGCCATGGATATCGCTGGGTGGTGGACCTGGATTTGGAGAAGGTCTTCGATCGGGTCAATCATCACAAGCTGATGGCGAGGATCTCGAAACGAGTTAGCGACAAATGCATGCTGAGGCTGATCCGAGCGTTTCTCGAAGCCGGCGTGATGGACGGTGGGCTGGTGAGTTTGCACGATATGCGGATATTGCAACATTTACGTTCGCAGCCAGCGAGCAAGTGAGCGCGTGACCGGATTCATCACATCGAAGCTCAACCTGAAGGTTAAAAGCGAGAAGAGTGCGGGAGCGCGGCCATGGGAACGGAAGTTTCTGGGCTTCAGCTTCAGGAATGACAGAGTATCTGCGGGGCTGGATCGGCTACTTCGGTGGAGTCAAACGCCCTCGGTGCTCATGGCCCGTGGAGTCTGCCTTATAGGCCAACACTAACATTTGTGAACGCAGATGTTTTGGCCAAAAAGGAGGCGGCTCTCACTATGACAGAGTGTATCCAATCGAGTTTCGAGTTTGCCGGGGCGTGGTCACGATCGGTGATGGCACGTTTCGATGGCGGGCAGATCACGTCGCATGCTGGTGGTTTGCTGTTGCGGGAAGTGGATGGGCGCATCGGATTACTAGACAGGCTGAGCGAATGTTTTCTCGACGGCCGCTCGCAGACGCGCGTGCGGCATAGCGTACGGGAGATGCTTGCGCAGCGCGTTTACGGGCTGGCGCTGGGTTATGAGGATCTCAACGATCACGAGCAATTACGTGAAGATCCGCTGCTCATGCTGCTGGCCGGTAGTGCCGATGCGGAGAGCCCGCTGGCGGGAAAGAGCACCCTGAACCGCCTGGAGTTGGGCGGAGGAGCAGGCGAGGAAGACCGCTACAAGAAGGTGCATTATGATGCCGAAGCGATCGATAGGGTACTGGTGCATCTATTCCTGGAAGCGCATGCGCAGCCGCCGGAAGAGATCGTCATCGACCTGGATACGACCGATCTGCCGCTACATGGCCATCAGGAGCAGCGCTTTTTTCACGGCTTTTATTACCACTACTGCTATTTACCGTTGTACATCGTGTGCGGCGAACACTTGTTAGGTGTGCGGCTGCGGCCTGCCAACATCGACGCCAGCACGGGTGCGCTGGAGGAAGTAGAGAACGCATTGTCAAACAGATTCGCCAGCATTGGCCGGAGGTAAAGATCATTTTGCGTGCCGATTCCGGCTTCTGCCGCGAATCACTGATGAGCTGGTGCGAAGCCCATCAAAGCGAGTATGTATTCGGCTTTGCACGCAATGAGCGTTTACGCCGAATCATTGAGCCACAGATGCAAGCAGCCGCCGCGCTACATCGCGAAACTGGCCAAGCAGCGCGCGTGTTTACCGAGTTTACCTACCACCAACGATAGCTGGAGCCGGCCACGGCGGGTGATTGCAAAGCCGAGCAGATCGAAGGCAAGGAGAATCCACGTTACCTGGTCACATCGCTGGGAGTTGCCAACTGGCCCGCCCGCAAGCTGTATGAGCAACTGTACTGCGCGCGTGGCGACATGGAGAACCGCATCAAAGAACAGTATTCGTTATTTGCGGGACGAGTGAGCGCCGCCACCCTGCGCGCCAATCAACTGCGGCTGTATCTGTCGGTTGCTGCCTACGTATTGATGAGCGCCTTTCGTCGACTCGCACTTTCGGGCACGGTCTGGGCGCGGGCGCAATGTGAAACTATCCGGTTGGACTTGCTTCGGATCGGTGCTCAGGTGCGGATCACGGTCCGCAAGGTCTGGATCTCGATTGCCAGCAGTTATCCGCACTGGCGCACTTTCGATCACGCCTATCAGCAACTATGCTGCTGAACCAAACGAGCACCACAGTTCTTTGACAATCTCGCCTCTCCAAACAGCAGTTGATGCTAGAGAAGCGAACCGCCGTATATGGACCCGTACGAGCTGCGGTGGTCGCCCGCGATTCTGTTGACCACCTACTACGTAAATTCTGTGCCCCGAGCCTTACCGCAGAACCGCTTCCTGGCTCTTTTCACTGCGAGCGTTGTACCGTCCAGGCGCCAGAATGCCGTTGGGATCCAAGGTGTTCTTGAGGCGCTGAAGAATGTATGTGTAGCTCTCAGCCTCCGGGATTTGGTTCATCGACTGTATGCCGAGCCGGTAGGGGTAGTAGCCGCGCTCCGAGCATGTCTGTACCAGTTCGTCGTGACACGCCGCAGCCTTTTCATCCTGTCCGAGAACGTCCCGATCATAAGAAATGGAAACAACGCAAGAAATGAGCCGCGGAGTCAAAAAGGTCAGTGAGACCATCGGTTCAAAGCCGAAGCGCAGCAGCGTGGAGATGGCAAGCGAAACAAGTTCCTGGACTGCTAATCCAGTGGCAGGAGCTACGGGCGCGTACCAGAGCAGGCCGCACCGGTCGCGGTCCGGATCCATGTCGTTCCCCGGCGACGTCCGTTTGCGCCAATAAGCAGATTTGAGCGGCTGCTCGGTAGGAACTCCCTGCATTAGCCCGAGAACCGGTTCTACCAGCTCGACTGTCTTGGCGAGGTCCCAGCGGGAAAGCATTCGGAACGGCTTAGCGAATTTCTTCGCCAGCTCGAGAGTCTTCGGACTGAGGAATTTCAGTGTCCCAGTTTGTTTGGAGAAGGCCTTCCGCAGGAGTTTCTTGGCCTCCGCAACCTGCATCCTGGTGCCGTAGAGACCCCCGGAGACGTTCCAGCTTCCAAAACCCAATTTTCTTCGGAGCTCACTCATGGTCTCGGGCGTGAGGGGTGTTTGGCCTGCCGTTTCGGTCCAGGGATATTGCTGAAGGCCGGCGAGTACCTTGTAGTCGTTTCCCACGTGAATCGAGCTGCGCAGGACGTCCCTCAGTCTCAGCTCGCGAAGAGCATCGATGATGGCTGGGAGGCTACTCGGGTCAGCGCTGCGGAAAAAGAACGCCTCGAAGGCATCAGGCCTCGGCATTAGCCAGATGGTCATGCGAGTAACAATGCCCAGATTGGACTGAGAAAACAGTCCGTCCAGGCTCGGGCCCAAGCCCCAGCGGTTCACGGCGGCAGTGAGGCAGCCAGGAAGACGGGCCGCACCCGTTTCGATAAGCTTGCCATCCGGGAGAATTACCTCGAGCCCGCAGACGTGTGCAAAATGGTCGCCCATAGGTGTGTGGCCGAATCCACGCTCCATGGCGTTGCCGATGAGGCTGCAGTCCGGGCTTGAACCTGTGGCGTCCATCCACAACCCGGAATGTTCTTCCTGGAGAAAGTGATAAAGCTGCCGTTGGGTGACCCCCGGCTCGACCGTTACGTAGCCGAGATCCTCGCTGAAATCGATGATCTTATTGAGACGGCTGAGCTCTAGCAGAACTGAACCATCAGACGGAGGAACCCGGGATCCGTATCCCCAGTTCTTTCCGCTGCTGATGGGGTAAACAGGAATACCGTACTTATTGGCGACCGACAAGCAGTGCTGTATTTCCGTCCGGCTACCCGGAAGCAGTACAGCCGGGACCCGTTGGGTCGTCTTGTAGGTAGCTGTTTCTGCCCTTTGCAGTGCTTCGGGACGAGTATGGACGAAGGCATCGCCAATTGCGCGCCCCCAATCGTTCAGAGCTCTCTGCAGATTGGCAGAAGGCAAAATAATTGCACCCCTTATCGCGAGTTTAGTTAAATGCGGGCGCCAAATCTCTCAAACCGGCATGGTCTGCAACGTACTCCGTCGAGCGCCGGGTCAGGCTGCGGGCTGGAAGCGGACAGAGAACTGGGGATTTCGCGAGTTTAGCCTTTAACTGATTGATGAAAGGCATGAACCTTTTGGCTGGTGAACGATAATCGAACCGCAACACTTCCATCACGCAGCCATAATCCGGGTCGTCATAAGCGGGGATTGTATCGGCGGCAGTTTGTAAACTTGTACCCCCGATTCTACGTAGTATGGAAGATGAACCATGCCGGACGGTCGCCGTGCACGATCCCAGGCAGCCGCCCCAGAGTTCGCCCAAAGCGAAGGATCCGACCAGGATCTCGAGGGCCGCTCTCGTGTTGCGCCATTCTTCGGCTAGAGCCCAGCCGCCAACTTCAACATAAGAGAGACGTTCCAGGCGCGCACGCTGGAGATCCGCCTCCACTGCGTCTCGCAGCTTCGCTCCCCAAACCGAATCTTTAGCGAGCGCAGAATGGGAAACGCGGAGCTTTTCATAACGGACATTTTCGTCGTGAACAAGGTAGCGGGCGCAGCCAATGACGTCCTTATTGTCGTCAACAAGCAGCAGGTGCCAGCACTGTTCGTCCCCAGGCATGTGAAAGCGGGCGTCGTCGTCGAGTTCCCAGGGTTGAATCGCGCCGTCTTTCAGATACACTCGCCCTCGAAGCCGTTGCATCGAGGCCATTAAGTGGTCATAGGATTGCTTGTCAGACTTTAAACGAGCGAATGAACTATTTGGCCGGGCAGTGATTGGGGCAAGTATCTGAAATGTACAGTTTTGGGGCATGGTGAACGACCGTTGGAATCTCCAGAGTTGTGGTTTTTAGATGGGTGTCCCGCTATTGCAAATTACGCCCGCGCGACCCTCTTCGCACGGCCGTTTGGACCGCGCGATCAGATATGTTGGATGAACTGGTTTTCATTATTGTATTACCATACAGCATATATGAACAACGAAAATTTATAGGGCTTTTGCCGATTGAACTTTTTCATAGGTCAGCCAACAATAGAAGAACGAGTGAGGTTGGAGGTGGGGTTGTCTATGAGTCCCGGCGTGAGTACAAGCTGCATCAGTGGTCCCGACCAGGTCTTGCTGCGCTGGTCCGACAGCCCGGACACGCCGTCTCGCGAGCAATTTGTGCAAATGATTGAGTCGCATTCCGCTGAAGCTGTAATACGAAGTTCGTCGAAAGTGGGCGAGAAGACAAAAGTACACCTTATAGGAAGATTCTACACGGCTAATGGTATCGTTCGCTCGTGCATGGAAGACGGATCGCAATTTATAGTCACTATCTT
Organism: uncultured Acidobacteriaceae bacterium; assembly: GCA_963771495.1. Lineage (GTDB taxonomy): Bacteria > Acidobacteriota > Terriglobia > Bryobacterales > Bryobacteraceae > Bog-105. The sequence continues at coordinate 1,415,012 of CAVYTR010000001.1, forward strand.
AATGCTGAATAACGCTTTGTCGCCTGAAACCGAGAATCGACCCGCACGTGAGCCGGGGTTGTTGTCTGTTGAAAGTTGGCTAACAGAGGAAGCGGAGAATCGCATTCTGGACGAGTTGGACGAGAGCACACCCCGACGAGGACTTCGCAAACAGTTTGATTTGGCGACGAGATCAATCAGCCTCCTGAAGCTTCAGTCTTTCCACATATCGCTCGATCTCGTAAAAATTATACGCGACTTGCAAAATCTTCCTAGTAAGTTTCTCCGGACCCGGGTAAGAATTTCCTGCCCAGAGCTGTGCTGGAACTGACCTCCTTCAGATTCCGGACTACACGATTTTTAACCGAGCGCTCTGCGAATCCGCCCAAAAATGGGAAGGGCCCCTTCACACGTTTTCACACGCAGATCCAGGTGCGATCCCTCCCTTTGCTCACTTCAGGCCGATTGTTCCACCGGTCGCGCTGATGCGTCATCGATGCCGGGGGTCTGACGGCGAAGCTGCGCGTAAAGTGTCATTGGCCTCGGCCGCGGTTTAGGGTGCAGCTACGTTCTCGTTGCCCGGAAATGGATTGACGAGCGTGACCATTGCTTCGGCGAACACAGACGCCTGGGACTTCGCGATGCGTAATGTGACTTTCACTATACGTCGACACCCTAGCCTGCGCACTGCGCCCGCAGAGCATCTACCGGGACACGCGAGCTTCGATGAATCCTGACGGTTCGTCCGTTGGGACGAAGATCTGGTTCGGATTGTCTAAGCCGAATTTGGACAGATCGAATAACAGGCAGTGCTTGTTCGGCATAACCATATGAATTTCTCGAACGGCATCAAAGCCGGCCAACACGGCTTCGCCCATTGCGTAAAGGGTCTGCTGCACGGAGCGGCTATTGTGATCGGCGAAGACGTTGAGCAAGGTGTCACGGATGGCTCCATATAGCTCATCGAATTGGATTTCTTGCCCGGGCGCAAGCGTCCACTCTGCATCGAGAATAGTGCCCATCAAGCGGTCGTGCGTTTCGGGGAGAGTGGTGTACTCGTCTTTCAGGAAGTCCGCGAAGGCAGAATTACCTGTCTTTAGGATTTGCAGGTTCTGGAAACCAGAGACTACCGTTTCACCGTCGCGCCGGACGGTCACTCTCGCGATGCGGCGCTCTTTCGTGGTTTGCAGGAAAGCCGTAGCATGGTCGCCGATTCGCGCCCAGGGTGTGTGGGTGATTTCAACGAAAACACTGCTAAGGTGCAACAGCCGTTCGAGAAAGTGACGACCTATTTCGAGACCGAAGCGCTCGATCGTTTCGATTGGTTCTCGACGCGCGAGTACATATACTGTGTTTTTGATCGTATCGGTCGGCAGTACGCGGCTGTTGTCACCGTCTGTGAAGGACTGCGCCAGATCCCCTTCAAAGAGAATTTTCGCAGTGATTTCTACGACCTCGTGCCCGGGGTTCCCGCGCAGGACTTGCAGCAATCGCACCTGCGTCTTTCCGTACGTATGAAAATTCAGTTCGGGCATTAGCTTCCGCGATACGTTGTGTAGCTGAAGGGACTGAGAAGCAGCGGTATGTGGTAATGATCTTGTGGATCAGTTACGCGGAACGAAATGGCGACTTCGGGATAGAACGAACTGGGGAATGACGATTCAAGCTCGAACACCAGTTGATAAAAACCCGCCTGGAGTGACTCTCCTTGGGGCACAAGCGCGGGACAACGGCCGTCCGAGTTCGTTATGCCGCAGGATATCTCCGTATCACCGCGCATCAGACGCACTGTAATGCCACATGCAGGTTGGCCAGTAGCAGTGTTTAGAACGTGAGTAGATATCCCGTTCATTGTTTCAGCAATTTGCGAATACGTAAGTGGGTGATTTCAGCTTGCTCGCTGGCAGCGATTTTCAACTCGGCGCTCGCTTCGTTTTTCAGCCTTTGTTCCAGCAATTCGCGCATCTCATCCGCCGTTTTTCCTGTCGCACATATAATAAATATCCAGCCGAAATTGTTTTCGTAGAGGCGATTGAGTCGACCCATTTCAGCCGCCGTCTCGCGAGCGGCTGCATCCATTCCGCGCTGTTCCTCAGCGGACCATCCCTGGCCTTTTTCTCCTATTTTCGGATGATTTGAAAAGGCTTCGAGCCAGTCTTCTTTTGCAAGCGACCACCAGATGCTATCTGAAGCCGAGATCATGTCCTGAACGTCGGGAAAAGGCCGCCGCGAGATCATTGAAGCTATCCACTTGCGCGACCCGCAGCATCGCTGCAGAGATTCGCGAGCGGCATCTGCCTCAAGCGTATTCAAATCCTGCAGAGTCACCGAAGATTCCCGAGAAAATCCGTGAGCAGGTTGGCCGCTACGGTCCGTCGATATTCACGAGTCGAGCGAATATCGTCGATTGGTTGGACCTCGCTGGCTATCGTCTCTCGGGCGCTGTCTACAATTTTCTGCGAGATCACGTTTCCGCGCAGAGCGGCTTCCGTCTTGCGGCACAGCAGCGGAACGGGCGCGACGCTGCCTGCAGCAATCCGAACATCGCGGATGACTTCTCCGTCCATCCGTGCGGCAGCCGCAAAGGATATTTTCGATATCGCCTGTGCTTTACGCGAGCCCACTTTGCGGCTGTAATGCCTCCAATCGCCGAATTTGCGGGGTACGTGAATGCCGGACAGAAGTTCGTCCGGACCCAGATCGAGCTGCTTATAGCCTTTATGGAAATCCGCGTACTTCACACGTCTCGGACCAGCTACAGACAACAGTTCCAGCTCCGCATCGTAAACCAGCAATGGCGGACAAGAATCCGCAGCGGGTGAGGCGTTTACTATATTTCCGCCGAGTGTGCCGCGGTTCTGGTTTGCGATACCGCCGGTCCAACTCGCAGCCGCGCACAGCAGCGGAAATTCGCGCCTCAGTACGTCGTGGTCTCGAATGTCCGTGTAAGTGGCCGTGGCTCCTATAGAAACTTCCGATGTGGTCTCAGAGATTCGGCGGAGTTCGGAAATCTGTCTGATGCTGACAAGTTTGCGGTATGGCAGCTTACCAGAATTGAATAGGACCATCAAATCCGTTCCACCGGCAATGGGCCGCCAAGGTTCATTTGACGCGAGGATTTCAAGTGCCGCTCGGAGACTTCGGACCGAAACAAGCTCATACTCAGGCAGGAACGATCTCATTCGCTCTGCTGGGCGACACTCTGTACCGCCTCGAAGATTCGCATGTAACCTGTGCAGCGACACAAATTGCCGGAGAGGCCCTCACGGATCTCTTCGAGCGTAGGATGCGGGCAGCGTGACAGAAGTTGAACAGCCGCCATGATCATTCCGGGCGTGCAGATACCGCATTGCGCCGCTCCGGCACGGATGAATGCTTGCTGCATCTTATGCCGCTGTCCGTCCTTTGCAAGCTCCTCAATCGTGCAGACGCGCGACCCCGCGGCTTGCATCACCGGGACGAGGCAACTGTTCACCAATTGATCATCGAGAATGACGCTGCACGCGCCACATTCGCCTTCGCCGCATCCTTCCTTGGTTCCGGTGAGTTTCAGATCATCCCGCAGAACATCAAGCAGGCGCTTCATGGGATGAGCGCTTATGGTGCGTGATTCACCGTTAACAATGAAGGTGATGGAGCACTCGGACACTTACGTGAGGCTCCCAACCGGCTCCGGTCTGATATGTTCGTCGTGCAAACGCGAAGCCACGTCTGAGAGCCGCGCAAGCACATCTTCCGGCAACAGCGGAATGCGATCGAAGGAGATGCCCAACGCATTCTCGACAGCATTGAGGATGGCAGGTGCAGGACCGTCCATCGGCAACTCGCCGATTCCTTTCGCTCCCATGGCGCCGTGTTCGTACGGAAGCTCCTCGAAGAAAACTCTGATCGGAGGTAGATCCACGGCAGTTGGAATGATGTAATTCGTCATCTGATTATTGGCCATAAGACCGTCGGCCCATACAACGTTTTCATACAATGCGAATCCGATACCTTGTGCGACACCCCCTTCGATCTGCCCGGTTGCAAGCACAGGATTCAGAACGCGGCCGACTTCCTGCAGAGCGACGAAGTCGTCTAACTGAATCTCGCCCGTGAGCGTGTCGACCGAGACTTCTGCCACGTAAACGGCCCAAGAAAACGCGCCGTATGCCTCACCTTGGTACTTTTCGTCGTCCCAATGAACGCCAGGCGGTTCCTTGTACTGAGCCGAGGTTTTCAATGCTCCGAAGCGCTCGACATAATCGCAACACGCTGTCTGGAATTCTTCTGGTCCGTACTGAGCGGGCAACACGCCACTTTCGAGAAGCTTCGCTTTCAAGCTGAGCGCGGCTTCTTCCACAAGTTTGCCGATAACCATTGCGGTCCGCGACGCAACAGTCGGGCCGCTATTAGGCACTTGCGCTGTGTCGGGCCGCATCACTTCTACCTGCTCGTATGTGATGCCGAGAGTCTCGGCCGCGATCTGGGCCAGGATCGTGTTTGTGCCCTGTCCCATCTCTGTCATGGAAGTGAGAACGCGTACAGAACCATTCTTCTGCGCTTCTAAATGAACCACGGATTGCAGATGTCGTTCGCCGGAGCCAGTAAAACCAGCGCCGTGCAAAAATGTCGCAAAGCCGATACCCTTTTTTGTAAAGCCTCGAAGATTGGATTCGCGGAAGCGCTCCGCTTTGTCCCTGTAATCGGCTATCAGGAGAGCGCGCCCCTGTAATGCTGGGAGGTCGATGGGTTCGCGTACCACTTGGCCCGTCGCCGTTGTGTCTCCCTGCTTCAGCAGATTGCGGCGGCGGAACTCGTCGGGAGCCAGCCCGATAACACGAGCAATTTTGTCCATCTGCCGCTCCACCGCAAAGAGGCTTTGCGGCGCGCCAAAACCTCGGAACGCACCATGCGGAGGTGTGTTCGTGGCGACGGCCGTGCTGCGGACGCGGATGTTGTCACAGCGGTATGGCCCGGCCGAGTGGATGGTTCCTCGTGAAAGCACGACGCCCGACAGCGTGGCGTATGCGCCACCATCAATTTCAAACTCGATATCCATGGCGAGGAGACGGCCGTCACGCGAAACAGCGGTGCGGTGCCGAGTGCGCGAAGGATGCCGCTTGGTGGTGGCGGCCATGTCCTCCTCACGGTCATACACGAGCTTGACGGGTCGTCCGGACTTCCAGGCAAGCAACGCCGCGTGCCCGGCAATGATCGACGGATACTCTTCTTTCCCGCCGAATGCACCGCCAGTTTCCTGCTGAATGATGCGGATCTTTTCTGGTGGCAAGTCGAACAGTGAAATCAGCGCTTTCTGCACATAGAACGGGCACTGCATCGACCCGCGCACGATGACTGTGCCGTCCGGGTCAATGCTGGCGACCATACCCTGCGGCTCAATGTAGAGCTGTTCCTGGGCGCCGGTTGCGTATTCGCCTTCAACGATGAAGTCGGCCTGCGCCCAGGCTTTCTCTACATCACCCTTCTCGATACGGAAGCGCTTGAAAACGTTGTCATCGCCCCAGATGACGTGCTTCGCCGCGAGCGCCTCGTCCACGTCGAACACTGCTGGAAGCGGATCGTAATCAATGAAGACGTGATTGCGCGCGCGCTGGGCAGTGTACTTGTCCTTATGAGCAAGCAGGAGGATCGGTTCCTGCGAATGATTCACGCGATCGCACGCGAGAAACGGCTGATCGTCAACAATGAGGCTGACAACGTTCCTTCCCGGAATATCTTGTGCAGAGACGATGGTGAACTCGTGCCAGGGAATCCCTTCGCCAAAACGAACGTTCCGGATCATGCCGCGAGGAATGGCGCTTCGAATGGTAACGCCGTGAAGCATTCCTGGAACTGCGAGGTCGTCGACGTACTCGGCGGTACCTGTCACCTTCGAGGCCGCTTCTTTCCGCGGAACGGCGGTTCCGACCACCCGGTGCTCCATTCACATACTGTACACGCCGCCGCGAACGGCAGCAATCGCTTCACGGCCGCGTATTTCCCCCTCGGGTTGGCCGTTCGCGAAGACACGCTGTCCCCGGACAAAAGTCTGGACGACTTGGCCGTTCAGCATTTCACCAAGATATGGTGTGCAGGCATGCCGGAAATGCAGGCTTTCTGGCGTGACGCGGAACTGCGCGTCCGGATCGAAGATAACGAAGTCGGCGTCGCAGCCTGGACGTATCTCGCCCTTGCAGCTCCCAAGCCCTGCCAGTTCCGCAGTGTTCTTGGAGATCCACTTAGAAACTTGATCTAGCGTGAACCCCCGCTTTGAGGCGACGGTCCAGATGACGGGAAGAGCAAGGGAGAGCGATGCGATGCCACCCCAAGTGCTCGCGAAATCGCCTGTAGCGGAGTTCTTCATTTCAGGGGGACATGGCGAGTGATCTGTAGCGATCAGGTCGATAATGCCACTGCGGAGACCGCGCCATAGAAGTTCCTGATTAGCGGCGCTTCGAATCGGGGGCGCGCATTTGAAGTGGGTGCATTGATTCGGGATCTGCTCAGCGGTGAAGTACAAGTAGTGCGGGCACGTTTCGACCGTAATCGGAAGACCCTCGGCCTTCGCTCGTTCAAGCAGCGGAAGTGCCGCGCCTGACCCGAGATGCACAATGTGGACCCGGCACTGGTGCTTGCGACAGAGCCGAACCATAAGGTCGACGGCTTCGAGTTCTGCGGAATCGGGGCGCGATTCGAGATAGGTTGCGTATCGGAGCCATCCAGGGCCGCTACTTTCGATCTGAGACGTAGCAGTTTTAATGGGGCCTGGAAGCTCGGCATGAACCAGAAGCGGCAGACCTGTTTCGGCAATCACCGGCATAGCGCGATTCAGGTCGTCTTCCGTAACGCGCTGGAACTCGGAGACGCCGGAATCTACAAGGAAGCATTTGAATCCCCTGACGCCGGCTTCGGCGAGCGGGATCAATTCGTTTTCATTGCCCGGAATAACACCACCCCAAAACGCATAATCAATCAAGCATTGCTTGCTTGCAAGATCTCGCTTCTGTAGGAGTGCGGAGACTGTGGTTGTTGCGGGAATCGAGTTCAGCGGCATGTCGACTACGCACGTGCACCCGCCGGCTGCGGCAGCGGCGGTCGCGGTAGCGAAACCTTCCCAGTGCGTCCGGCCGGGCTCGTTTATGTGTACGTGAGTGTCTACCAAGCCCGGAAGCACATAGCAATCTCCGATATCTATGACGGGTGTCTCCGGCGTGACATTTGCAGTCGAATCGACCGAAACCACCCTGCCGTCTTCGAAAGTGATGCTGGCCGGTCTCGTGCCATCAGGAGTGACGACATGGCGCGATCGGAGAATTTGCTTCACAAGCTGTTGCTGTTATACTACGGTGGTTTTGCGGCAGAACGAGCCAGAGCACTGGATGGAGATGGCCATTCAGCTCGCGATTGAGAATGTAACGGCTGGCTTAGGCGGCCCTTTTGGTGCGGTGGTTGTGAAAGACGATCAACTGGTTGCCACCGGCGTGAATCGCGTTACGGCTGAGAACGATCCGACAGCGCATGCCGAAGTGGTCGCAATCCGCGCCGCATGCCAGAAGCTTTCCAATTTTCAATTGGCCGGGTGCGAACTGTACAGCAGTTGCGAGCCTTGTCCGATGTGCCTCGGCGCGATCTACTGGGCGCGCCTCAACATCTTCTACTACGCGTGTACCCGGGCAGAAGCAGCCGCTATTGGTTTCGACGACGCATACATCTACGATGAACTGGCATTGACGCCGAGCGAAAGATCGATTCCGGGACGTTGTTTATTGCCCGATCGCGGACAGCAGGCCTTTGTTGAGTGGGCAAACAGCACGCGAAAGATCGCCTACTGAGCCGGATTATCAGCTCGCCAGCCGCGCTATGACACGGGCAAGCACGCGCGTGCCTTTGGCGATGTCTTCCGGGTTGGCATATTCGTCTGGCGTATGGCTAATTCCTCCGCGGCATGGGACGAAAAGCATTGCGGTAGGACAGAGTCGCGACATGAACAGGGAATCGTGATAAGCACGGCTGATCATGTGGCGATAAGTTCTGCTTTCCTCATCACACGCATCGCAAAGAGCTGCTACAAGGTCCGGATCGCACGCCGCCGGCGGGTCAGCGTTGATGATTGCGTGGTGGACTGCAACTTTTCGCTTTAACGCGATCCGATCGCAAGCCGTGGCGATTTCCTGCAGGACCGCATTACGCCGGCCAAGATCAATATCGCGGACGTCTACAGAAAGCTCAGCCCGGCTCGGAATGCTATTGGCTGCTCCGGGAAACACGTTGCACATGCCGGTGGTTCCGACTGTATCGATGCTGCCGGTCGAAAGCGCGGCAGCCTCGATCGCAAGGGCAATTTCGGCTGCGGCAAGGAACGCGTCTCGGCGCTGTGGCATCAGGACAGCACCCGCGTGTCCTCCCTCGCCTTCGATGTCGAGACGCAGGGCCGCGGGGGCTGCAATGTGAGTGACGACTCCGAGTTCGATGCCTTCCCGCTCCAATAGAGCGCCTTGCTCGATGTGCAACTCGATAAACGCTCTATAGAAATCAGGCGCGAGCGGAACATCGTGGAGGCTGCCCGAAAATCCTGCATTCGATCGAGCTTCGCGGAGCGTAATGCCGTCACGAGACAGTTGGTCAGCAAGGGAAGGGTCCAGGCTACCTGACAGCAGCCGGCTCCCAAGGCATCCCACTCCGAAGCGAGTCGGTTCCTCAGAAGTAAACAGGACAATCTCGACAGACCGGCGAGGCTGAAAGCCTGCCTGCTGCAAGCTTCGGACCGCTTCCAGTGCACCGAGTACTCCAACGGTTCCATCGAAGCGGCCCGAGTTAGGAATCGCGTCGATATGAGAACCGGTCGCCACGGCGGGGGCATCGTTTTCGACCCCGATCCAGCGCGCGAACGTATTACCCACAGCGTCAGTCCGAACTTGCAGGCCGGCATCAGTGAATCGCTCAATGAGCCAGCGGCGGGCGCGCAGATCGGAGTCAGTAAATACGATGCGAGTGATGGCCGGGGAAGCGGTATCAGAGAACGTTGCGAGAGTTGCGATCTCACCGGCAATACGGTCCGAATGGATGATCAGATTCATTCGGAAGGATGCCGATTCCAATCCTTGTAGATGAGGTATTTCGACGGCGACTTGCCTAGTGCGCCGAACCATTGCGGACAGAATGGCGCCATGTAGATGAAGTCTCCGGCGGAAACCGGATACCACGAATCGCTGAGCCGATAAATGCCGCTGCCCTCGAGCATGAAAAGACCGTGCTCCATTACATGCATCTCCACCAGGCTGAGTGTCGCGCCTGGTTGGAAGGTCATGATGTTTACTGCGAAATCGAACTGGAGCGTGTCAGGCAAAAGTATCCGGACTTGCAGGCCGGGATCGCCCATCAACGGATGCGACGGAACATCTGCTTCGGAACCCGTAAAGAACGCTGGGGGCTGAATGTTGAGGGTTTGGTATGGCTTCTCGATAACCACAACTTGAGCAGTTGTTCTGGCGCGTACCTCTTTCGTTACTCGCGCCGGCACATATGCATAGCCGTTCGATGACAGAATGCAGCCGCTTATTTCGACCGATCCGTCCACGACGTACAAGAACCGCTGGAGATTTGTGGAACCAAGAATTCCTCCTGCCTGCATTTCGGCCGTATATCCGACGAAGCGCGCGCCCGTTGCAGGCGCGGCATGAATAATGGCTGTGGCCGCTTCCATGCCTGGCAGCGGAGCGCGAATGAAGGTGTCGGGTGTTTGCACGTAGTGATCGTGCTTTAGCGAGCTGCGCGTGTGGCCTAAGTTCTGCACGTCACTTCTACAGGTACTGACCTGAGTTGCTGAGCCGTCTGCCGCGTTCGGCAAGGTCAGTCAAAAGTCGACGACCGACGGCCAGCGCTGCGTCTACGTCTTGCTCTCGGACGATCTCATCGGGATGATGACTGACTCCTTCTGGGCTTGGTAAGAAAATCATCGCCGAGGGAACTTTTTCGGCCAGGATCATGGCGTCATGCCCGGCGCCACTGACCATTCGAGGCGCCTCGTATCCGGCTGCAAGCGTCGCTCGTTCGATAGCTGCGATCAGGGCGGGATCCATCGGCACTGCTGCCTGAGTTAAGCGCGGTTGGATATCGACTTGAAGACCGCGGGCGCGCGCAATCTCCAAACCTCGCTCAACGATATGTTGCACAGCGTTGCGCCGAATCTCGTCTAAGGCGTGTCGAACGTCAAGGCTCGCTGCCACACGTCCGGCGATCACGTTGCCCGCGCGAGCGTCCGACTCGATAGTGCTCACGGTGGCTACCAGCCCTGACGTTGACTGCGCAATTGCTTCCACGGCGCTGATCCACTCCGCCGCGCCTGCTAGCGCGTCGCGCCGCAGGTTCATTGGTGTTGTTCCAGCGTGGTTCGCCTCCCCGGTGAACGTGACTGAGTACCGGCTCTGACCTGCGATGGTGTCTACGATTCCGAGAGGCTGGTTGAGATGGTAGAGCACGGGACCTTGCTCAATGTGAAATTCAAGATAAGCAAACGTGTGCGGGTCGAGACTTGCCGAGGGCAAGTTTTCCGGATTGAGCCCGAAATCGCGAATAGCATCCGCCACCGAGACACTGTTCCGATCGGTCAGACGCAAGAGTTCAGCATCAACGCGTTGAACCAACGCTTTGCTGCCAAGGAATGGCACGGCGAAGCGTACGCCCTCTTCTTCTGAAAATCCGGCGACTTCAATAGCAAATGGCAAGCGCTCGCCACCTAGCGATTCGACCAGCGCCATCCCGAGCACAACGCCGAGCGCACCATCGTAAGCTCCCCCATTTGGGACGGTATCCAGGTGAGAGCCGATCAGAAGGCGCGGTGGATCAGCGTTGCGGTGTGCTGGATACAGACCCCGCAGATTGCCTATCGCATCAACCGTGACGGTCATATTGAGTTCGCGCATGCGAGCACCGAGATAACGGTGCACATCCTGCATGGCGCTGCACAAGAACGTTCGCGTGATCTCGTAAGGCGACTCGCTGAACGCTGCAATCTGCTGGCAGACAGCAATGACGTCGTGCCCCGAGACGGTCGTGGATGAGGCGCCGGGAGCGATTCTTGCAGCGCGATCCGCTGAGGGTTGCTTCGGCATGGATACATAGTAGACCAGAGTCAGCGCAGGGACCGACTATAAACCAGAGAAGCGCGAGAAACGTTGTATACTACGAACCTAATAGCCAATCAGCAATCTCCGTCGATTTTCCCCCGTGTTTGGCGAGCTGTGGGCGTAAAACGCGAACTGCGTACGCCGGGTCTATCAGTTCAAATCTGGAGGAGAAATCTTGGAGAAGTTTTCGCGTAAGAGAGTCGCTTCTGTCATTAGATCGATGGGCAGGACAGCACCCGCCGGGCTCGCCGCATTGATGATCTGTCTTAGTGCAGTCGGCATTCGACCGGCCCTAGGGCAGACCGCGGCAGCGGGCACAATAACGGGCACGCTAACCGATCCTTCGGGAGCAGTGATTGCCGATGCGTCCGTCGTGGTACGCGACATCGATACTGGCGTTGACCGGTCAATCACTACGAACGGTTCCGGCATCTATAGCGCCACCTTCCTGCAACCGGGACATTACGAAGTCACGGTCGAAAAAACAGGCTTCGCAAAGATCGTTCGCCAGGATCTTACGCTGGAGGTTGGGCAGATCCTGCAGGTCAACTTACAACTGCCCGTCCGAACCACACAGGAAGCGATAACTGTCACGGGCGAGGCTCCCCTAGTCGACACCGAGAAGACCGAACAGTCGCAAACCGTAGATGAAAACCTTGTCCAGAATCTTCCAATTGTGGGCCGCCGTTGGGACAACTTCGTCCTTCTTACTCCGGGAGTAACCACAGACGGCGCTCTGGTCTCTTACCGAGGAATCTCGGGACTTTACAACAACAACTCTGTAGACGGTGCGAACAATAACCAAGCATTCTTCTCTGAGGCACGAGGGCGAAGTTCAGCGACGACTGGAGTCCCATACATCTACAGCCTCGACGCGATTCAGGAGTTCCAGGTCAGCGCCAGTAACTACAGCGCCGAGTTTGGCCAAGCGGCGGGCGGCGTAGTGAATGCAGTTACCAAATCAGGGACGAACGCCCTGCACGGAGATCTGTTTTATTACCTTAGGTATCCGTCGCTGAATGCTTTGGATCCCGTGAATAAAGCAAATGGGCTGCTCACGCAGCCGGTACATCAACAGCAGCAATTCGGGGGCAGCGTTGGAGGCGCCATTATAAAAGACAAACTGTTCTACTTCTTGAATTACGACGGCTCGCGCAAAGTGTTCCCTGTAAGTTACATAAGCACCTCTAAGCTTCCACTCGCATGCCCGGCACTGGTTACGGCGGGACAATGTACTGCAGCGAATGGATACCTATCATCGCTAATCGGCTCTTATCCGCGCACAGGCGTCAACGATATTGGTTTCGGCAAGCTCGATTACCAGGTCAACTCTGCAAATCATCTTTCGGCTAGTTTCGATCTTGATGACTATCACGCCCCAAATTCTTACAACTCAAGTACGACCGTAAGTAACAACTCGGTCACCGCAAATGGACCTATTGTTCTGCACGAGCGGTTCTTCGTCACCAGCTGGGACTCCCTAATCAAGCCCAGTATGGTGAACAATTTTCGATTTCAATGGGGGGTAGACGACGAAAGTACAGGGGCGAATAGCGGCGGCCCCAACGTGAGCATAGCGAGTGTAATGGCTTATGGAATGCCGAACGCACTGCCAAGACCCGCGTTCCCGGACGAGCATCGGCTCCAATTTGCCGACACGCTTTCGATCTCAAAGGGCAAGCACCAGATGAAGGTTGGTTTCGATCTGAACTTCATTCACGAAGTGGCAATCAACCTGTTTCAAGGCGGCGGTGTGTACAGCTACAGCGGATCACCAGCCACAGCGTTTAACAATTGGGTGCTCGACGTCTACGGCATTAACACCGGGAGCACGATGGGCAGGCATTACAGCTCGTTCACGCAGGTCACCGATCCGATTACCGGCGTCGGCAAGGACGATTTCTACGACAACGATTACGCCGGCTTCTTCGAAGACAGCTGGAAATTCCGGCCGAACTTAACTTTCAATTTAGGCGTGCGTTACGAGCTGCAAACCGTGCCGCAGCCTCCCAAACCGAATACAGCGACACCGCTGACAACACTCTATACGTCCACGCTCAATATTGACAAAAACAATTTCGGCCCAAGAATTGGGATCGCGTGGCAACCGCTGAAAGATACAGTCGTGCGGCTTGGCTATGGGATGTTCTATGGGAAGACATCGAACAGTACGTTTTATGCGCTACGTGTAGAAAACGGTGTCTACCAACAAACGTTCAATTGTCTTGCGACTACGTGTCCTTCGCTTACCTTCCCCAATCTAATTTTCACGCCTCCGGGTCCCGCTCCGGCGGCTCCATTTGCTGGTGCATTAGCGCCTCAGGTTACGCCCTTCACACCTCCGGCATTGACTCAGCTGGCACATGGATTGGTTCCCGATTTTGTAAATCCGTTGGTGCACGAGGGCGAACTAACGATAGAGCGCCAGCTGCCGGGTAATCTGGCCTTCTCAGCCGGTTATCTCTTCAGCCGTGGACAGCACCTGCCCGTGTTCGTGGACGCGAATATCGCAGCCGCGACCACTACAAAATCTTACGACATATTGAATTCTGCTGGAGCTGTTGCCCAGAGCATCACAGTGCCGTTCTACAATGCGCGGCTGAATCCGCAGACGGGCGTTATTCTCAATGGCTACAGCATTGTCAACTCCTGGTATCACGGCTTGGCCCTGACTCTTCGAAGGCCGATGAACCACGGAGTTGAACTGCTGCTGAACTATACGTTCAGCAAATCGATCGACGATGGGGCGGTCGCAGGGGCAAATGGCACATTCTTCGGAACTGATTGGCCGCTAGATCCGAAGAATCAGAAGCTTGAGAACTCACTATCTGATCTGGATCAGAGACACCGGTTTGCCGGGAGTGTAGTCTGGACGCCGACTTACTTCAAGAATTCCAGCAAACCTCTTCATTTGCTGTTCGACGGATTCGCGTTCTCGAGCGTAGTCACTCTTGCGAGCGGGCAGCCACTCTTTGCACAAATCAGCGGGTTCCCGAGCGGCGGTGTGGATTATGGTGTCACAGGCGGCGAAATCACGAACACCGGTGGCAGCACCGGCGGTCGACCTCCACAGGTGGGCCGCAACGTCTATATTGGACCCTCTCTGCACAATGTGGATGTACGTGTCATGCGCGAATTCGGTTTGCGTGAAAGATTACGGCTGCAGTTCCTGGCTGAGGCGTTCAATGTTTTCAATCACACGAATATTAGTTCTGTGAATACAACAGCGCTCAACTATGCTGCCGTTGGCGGCTCGGGCTGTTCAGCAAGCATCGCTTCCGGTACGAATGGGTGCCTTATCCCTAACCCGACGTTTGAAGTGCCGACCGCGTCTTCCTCCGCAAACGGGCTGTACACTGCGCGGCAACTGCAGTTCTCAGCAAAACTTGTATTTTAAAGCCGAGGCAAGCAAACTACGGTTGGATCGCCAGCATCAGGTGATTGTTCTTCAGCAGGTCGTTGAAGGCGGGCACATCCTTTTTTTGGAATGCCCCAAGCTCCGTCTGTGATGTTTCGAGCCATTGTTCGTAAGACCGGTTAACCTCGAGCGCCTGAGCGGTCGGTCCCTGATGGTATTGTCGTCGACGCTCAGCACGCGCTGCCAGTTCTTGCCGCCATCGCTTGTCGGGTAAACGCCCCGGTCCGCCTGCGGCTTGAAGAACTGACCGAGGGCGCACGCGAACACTCGTTGTGGGTCATGCGCATCGATGACAATACGGCCGATGTGGCCCGTGGCTTCGAGTCCCATGTGCTGCCACGTCCGGCCGCCATTAGTAGCCTTATAAACCCCGTCTTCCATTGGATAAAAAGGACGAATGATGAACGTCTCACCCGTCCCGGCCCAGACAACGTTCGGTTGCGACTGCGAGACGGCGAGAGACCCTATAGCCGACACGTTTTCATGGTCGAAGAACCGGCTTCCAGTCCACGCCGCCGTTCTCCGTTTTCCAGACACCTCCCCAGGCCGCCCCCAAATAGTTGACCAACGGATTGCCAAGTTCGCCGGCGATTGCTACAGCACGGTTGCCCATCCGCCCGATAAAGCGCCAGCGCAGTTCCGCGAGTGGGTTGGTGTTCTCCTCTGGCGTTTGGGCTTGTACTCCGAGAACAGCAGAGGCACTATTGAAAGTAAGAAGATTAGCGGCAACGTGGCACAGCGCGAAGACCTTCGCCCGGTTCGAGCGAAGACCGATGGTCGGGTTTGTGCATGGTTGTTGTTGATTATGCTAGCGGCTAGCTGAAATGAGCCGGCGAGCGTGACCGGAGGCTGATCTGATGCACGCGCCGCGAGTTTAAGGGAATAGCTGGCGGAAGCCAATGGGAGTCGGAGACGCCCGCTGCTCCTCGAATCAGTAAGTTACTGATTCTGCGTTCCTCTATATCCAACAGATCCTCTATATCCTCTGTCTAACACTACATGAACACTACACGGATCGGCCACTGCAGAACCGCAAGCGGCTGATCCACAACTGCTTCGCAAGCTCCCCAAGTCATCAATGGATCCATGCGTAAAGAGGGTGACGATGCTCGATCCAGGCGTGCGCCATCCTTTGGTGTCTTACGGCCTTGGTATTTATGATCCTCGATTACCAAAGCGAGCCGGTGCACGAAGCTGTGATGTGACTCCGCTGTCGTGAAGCCGGCAGGAAATCGCCCAGGCGGCTCGCTACCGCCCAGATGCGGTGGTTCCGTCACGATCACCGATAATTAAATCGTTCGCTAAAAACAGAAGAATGGACATCGAGCAACTCGAACAGAGACTTGGCCGTTCCTGACCTGCTATTAAAAAGGCCAAGGAGACAACTCAAAGCCGACGCGCCATATTGGAGCAGTCCTTCAGAGGACGGCTTGCCAGCGACACTACCGTCGTGTTGTTTGGTTCAATTGCGCGTGAAGAGATGACCTCGGGCAGTGACGCTGACTGGATTCTTCTGGTTGATGGTCAAGCATTTCCTGAACACGAGGATCAAACCCGTGACGTCGGGCTGACACTTGAGAACAATGATTTCGGTGCGCCTGGTCGTTCGGGAATATTCGGCACGATGGTTGGAAGTCATACTCTCGTGCATGATATCGGCGGCGAGGACGATACGAACGCGAATACGACCCGCAGGGTACTCCTGCTTCTTGAATCCTTTCCGATTGGGGACAGATCCGCTTTTCGCCGAGTACGACAGCAAATCTTGAGCCGGTATGTTCACGATGATCGTGGTCTGTTGTACGGCAGCGGAACCGTGCGAGTCCCTCGCTTTCTGCTGAACGACTTCACGCGGTATTGGCGGACGATCACCGTGGACTTCGTGTACAAACAGCGTGCCGACGCCGGAAAGAAATGGGCACTCCGGAATGCGAAGCTCAGAATGTCGCGAAAACTGGTGTTCGCCTCGGGACTTCTCAGATGTTTCTTATGCCAAATGGATGAAGAGGCGGCTGAGGCCAGGGAGATCCTGATCTTAAGAAACGATCCTACGAAAATGCTCTCGTACCTGGAATCCCAACTCGACCAGACACCACTTCAGCTACTTGCCCGTGCAGCGTCCCGGCCGACAGTCCCGGACGAAGTTGCTCGAAAGCTGTTCGATAGCTATGATGCGTTCCTTGCCCTAATGGACGACGACACATCGCGAAAGCACCTGGAAACGCTCCTGGCGGAAAACATTCCCACGTCTCCGGTGTGGAAAGAGGTTCGAGAAATGAGCAAGGGCTTCAACGAAGGGTTGCAAGATCTCTTTTTCAATAGCGACGAGCAGCTGCACGATCTCACCGTTGAATACGGAGTCTTTTGATGCGATTGATTGGGTTCTCAACGGGCGCCATCGCCAAATCTGATTATGCGTCGGCTTTGGCAACTCTTCGTAAACTAAACGTCCTGGCGGTAGAGTTGTCCGCTCTTCGATTTTCGGAACTTCATCCTTTGGTGGAAGCTTTGCCGAAATTGAATTTAGGTTGCTTCGAAACGGTCTCGTTTCACGCACCCAGCAGCTTCGATTTGCAGCAAGAGAGCACCGTCGTGGGGCTGCTTGAAGATGTTGCGACGCTTGAAATGCCAATAATTATTCATCCTGATGTCGTTTACTCGTCTGGGCGCTGGGCTCAATTCGGTGAGCGGCTCTTGATCGAAAACATGGACAAGAGAAAGCCTGTTGGCCGAAGTGCTGAGGAGTTGCAACAACTGTTTAGAAAGTTGCCGAAAGCTCGATTTTGTTTTGACATCGGACACGCCCGACAAGTCGACCCGACAATGGTGGGGGCTAGGAAAATACTTGAAAGATTTGCAGACCGTCTGGCCGAAGTGCACATGAGCGAGGTGAACAGCAGCAGTAAACATGATCCACTCTCCGCATATGCGGTTGAAGCCTTCCAGTCTGTGGCAGACTCGATTCCTGAGAATGTTCCGGTGATTCTAGAGACCTTAATTGATCGCGGACAGAGCGACATTCCCACGGAGCTTGCTCGCGCGGCCGAAGCTCTTCAATGGAAGAAAGCGCCAATTCTCGTGACGGTTTGATCATGTACGCTACTCGAATTCAGATTTCTTCGTTTTGACTTATCTCACTGCCTTTGCGTTCTTCGGTCCAATTAGCCTTCCGAAGCTGCTCACATCGTATGAGGAACTGCTCTCCCGTAAGCCGGTTTTTCTCAAACAGCGAAAGCACATTCTGGAAGAGTGGTGTGTAGTGGACGACGGCGAAGCGGACGTCCTTCATCTGTCGGAGTTCATCTACTTCATGTACGGCGAACCACTGCGACCGATTTTTGAGAAACTTGATCACTTCGAATTGCGGGCCATATAGCTCTTCTATGAGGTTTCTGCTTTTGCCTGCTTGCCGAAGCTCGTTCACCCGGTTGTCGTAATTCGCGCGCGGAATAGTCAATACGGCTACGTCGATGTCTCCGAGTTGTGGCTCTCGACGAAAATAGCTGCCGAATAAGAGCACCAAAGCGACATCGACTCCAAACTCTTCGTAAGAAGTAACTCGGCTCAGCCTTTCCTTGAAGCCAGTGAACAGGCGGTCCGCCGTCTCAAGCGAAATTTTCTTGCCTTTGTTCTTCTTGGTATTCAACGGCGATTCAATTTCGGGTTTGTTCTTCCGCCTGAATCGCCGGGCGAACCCACCCATTCGTCGGAAATTATCGAATTCCTTGAAGGTGTCAATTGTCCCCGCACTCGCACTCGTAAACTCCACTTTATTGTTTGTGTCGAACGCTTGCTCCGCAATATCGAGTATGGCGGACAGAAGTCGTTCTTCATCGGTTTCGTCGTCCTCCCGTTTTTCCGCGACAGCGAGAACGGCTGGCAACTCTTCCTTGCGGACGCCAGCTCGAAGAATCACTTCGAAGAAGAAGTCGCCCTCTTTTAGCCTTCTGGGTCGAGTTGATTTTCTCATCCGCTCACGTTGCCAATGCATTTGCGTACGCCGATCACGCGCACAAGGCGCACCGTTAGGATTCGTCACGCACTGGGGTAGAATCCCATTCGCTTGCTTCACGCCGCGTGAATCGCCGAGGCGATTAATTGCGTTTTGAGGCTCCTCCCCTTATGGCTTCAAAAGCAGTTCATAAGCTTCGCATTTTCAATAACTGGCGGAAGCTAATGGGAGTCGAACCCACCCGTGACAACAAAAGTGCCGCACTCCGGTTTTGAAGACCGGGCCCTGCACCGGCAGAGTCTAGCTTCCGACTGCGATTGTAGCGTTGTCCGCCTCGCTAAACAGGTTCGTGCTGATAGCGTACCGGAGCGCTTCAATCCCCTCGCCTGTAGCACTGGAAATCGCAAAAAATGGGAGGTCGCGCGCTGCCGCTACCGTGCGAACCTCGTCGATACGCGATGTGTCCTGGCAGGCATCAATCTTGGAAGCGACCACCAGCATCGGCTTCTCCAGCAATTCAGGGCGGAAGCTGCCAAGCTCGTTCAAGATAACATCGAAGTCTTGCGCAGGCTCTCGTCCGCTGAAGTCGGAGACGTCCACCAGATGGACCAGCAGCTTTGTCCGCTCCACGTGTCGTAGGAACTGCGTTCCCAGACCATGTCCTTCGTGAGCGCCCTCGATCAAACCGGGAATGTCTGCCAGAACGAACGTGCGATCGCCCGCTTGAACGACGCCCAGATTCGGCTCGAGCGTCGTAAACGGATAATTCGCAATTTTTGGTTTCGCCGCCGAGAGGCGTGAAATCAACGTGGACTTCCCAGCGTTCGGAAACCCAACGAGCGCCACATCCGCAAGCAGCTTTAGCTCCAGGCGGAGTTTCAGAAAATCGCCCGGCTTACCCTCCTCGTGTTCAGTGGGAGCTTGGTGTGTGGATGTAGCGAACCGCGCATTCCCGCGCCCGCCCCGCCCACCATGGGCTACCGTGTATCGCTGTCCCGCTGCCGTGAAATCAAACAGTTGCTCTCCGGACTCGGAGTCAAAAACAACCGTACCAACCGGTACCGGCACTTCGATGCTTGCGCCCTCTCGACCTGTGCGATTGCTTCCTTCACCATGCCGTCCGCGCTCCGCGTTGTGCTCCGGATTGAACCGAAAATGGAGCAGAGTGTTGTAGTGTTCACTCGCCACGAGGATCACGTCTCCACCGCGTCCGCCGTCGCCACCACTCGGACCTCCGCGAGGGACGAATTTCTCACGCCGGAATGCCAGACATCCGTTGCCGCCGTCGCCGGCCTTCACGGTTATAGTTACTTCATCAATAAACAATGGTGAACTCTAAAAAGAAAAAACCGCCGAGGTATTCGGCGGCTGAGGATGAATTCGCTCGAGACCACCCGAGCGTGCTGTTGATTATGCCTCTGTGGCGATGATATTCACGAACTTACCCAAGCGGCCGCGATCGCGGAACTCCACTGTTCCGGGCACGGTGGCAAACAATGTATCGTCCTTGCCCAATCCGACATTCTTGCCTGGCTTGTATCGCGTACCGCGCTGCCGAACGATGATAGATCCGCCCGTTACAAACTCGCCTGCGAAGACTTTGATTCCCAGACGTTGCGAATTCGAATCGCGCCCGTTCTTTGAACTGCCCAGTCCCTTTTTATGTGCCATTTGATGTTCCTCTGGTGAATCCCTAAACTACGACAGGATCTCTTCTACCTGCACTCGCGTATAGTTCTGGCGGTGGCCGATGGTGCGCTTGTACTGTTTCTTGCGCTTGAATTTGAATACGAGAATTTTATTTCCCCGACCGTGGGCCGAAATCGTGGCGCGCACACGCGCGTTCTTCAAAGCGTCGCCCAAAACCAACTCGTTTGCGTCGTTAGAGATCGCCAGCACGCGGTCAAACTCGACATTGCTTCCGACATCACCCGCGAGCGTGTCTACTTCGATGGTCTGGCCCGGCGCAACGCGGTACTGCTTGCCGCCCGTTTCAATAACTGCGTACATAAGATCCTTATTGTTTGGTTGAATAGTCCAGGAAACTACTGCCTAGTGACCGATCCGTATGTGCACACGGACGTCTGGCGCTGGAACACAATCCGAACCTCTCTATCATACATGATTCTTAGCGCGGACGGCTCGGAAAGTCTTGTCCAATGCAGGATGAGCCTGAAGCGGGGGTTTGTTTCTAATGCAGAATGAGCCTGAAGGAAGAGTTGAGTTTCGCATGCTGAGGATTGAACATCAGC
Source organism: uncultured Acidobacteriaceae bacterium (assembly GCA_963771495.1). GTDB lineage: Bacteria > Acidobacteriota > Terriglobia > Bryobacterales > Bryobacteraceae > Bog-105. The sequence continues at coordinate 1,435,721 of CAVYTR010000001.1, forward strand.
GTGGAGAACGGAGAGCGGTTGAGCCTGGAGCAAATCCGGGCATTTTTGGAAGCGGGGGGGAGGTCCATTTTGAAGCAGCCAATCGTGAGGAAGTGTACGGCTGGATAAGCCGGACATTGTGCGGGCAGGAGTACTGGAAGCAAAGCAAGGCAGCCAAGGGATTGTTGCGGCCATACGTTCAGAAGATGACAGGCCTGAACCGGTCTCAGGTCACGCGGCTCATCGCTGGGTACATCGCGACGGGGACGGGGAAGGAACGCAGCTACCGGCGCAACCGGTTCGCGAATCATTACAGCGCCACCGATGTTGTCTGGCTGGCGGAGGTGGACGAAGCACACGAAACGCTGAGCGGACCGGCTACGCGGAAGATCTTACAACGGGAGTTCGAGCATTACGGCGACTCACACTATGAACGCCTGGCCGGGATCTCGGCGGCCCCTATCTACAATCTGCGGAAGAGCCGGAGATATTGCGAAAAGCGCCTGCGTTATGAGAAGACGAGACCTGTTCCGATTGCGATTGGAGAACGCCGCCGGCCCGATCCGAAAGGCAGGCCGGGTTATCTGCGCGTAGACACGGTTCATCAAGGGGATCTGGACGGCGTGAAAGGCGTGTACCACATCAACGCGGTGGACGAGGTGACGCAATGGCAGGTGGTTGGCGCCAGCGCGCAGATCGGCGAGAAATGGCTGATGCCGGTGCTGGAAGCGAAGCTGTTGGCGGAACAGACGAAATCGCGGCCGCGGCATTCCAATGACAACGGCCTGGTGGAGGCGAAAAATGGCGCGGTGATTCGAAAACACATCGGCTACGGCTACATCGCTTCCGGACACGCCGAAGCCATCACTACGTTTTACCAGGAGCATTTCAATCCGTATCTGAATTTTCATCGGCCGTGTGGCGTGCCGGAAACGATCACGGACAAAAAAGGAAAACAACGCCGGCTTTATAGCCGGTACGGGACACCGTGGGAGCTGTTACAGGACGTGCCGGAGTTCGCGGCTTATCTCAAACCCCGAACCACGAAGGAAGACCTCGAACGACTGGCCGATGCACGCAGCGATACCCATGCCGCGCGGGCCATGCAGGAGGCCAAACAGAAGCTCTTCGCCGGCCTGCGGCAGAAACGGAGCGCATGAAGACAGACGGCCGCGGAAATGACAGGTGTGGACGCGGAGGAAAACCAAAACCAGGTTTCCCTCCGCGCCCACAACCTTTGGAAATCGCCAGGCGATTCCGACATTCCCGCAGCCGCGACGAACGGTGGAAAAGTGGAAAGCAAAACCAGCCTTCCCACTTTCCCACCGCAGCCCAAATTCCTACTCGTCGAAATTCTAAAACCAAAACAAGGAGGCCTGAAGCGCGGAGCTACGCTCCCGCCTTCAGGCTCATTCTTCGATTAGAAAATGCTGTCTTCCTCATCTCAAGCCGCCGAAACGCGAAGAAGCCCAGCAGTCTTTCGCTCCTAGTTCTGCCTAGCATGTCCCTTAAAGGTGTTCCATCGCCCAGCCGAACATGCCAGCATGCCTTTCGTGGAATTTACGATGGACCCTGGAGAATAGGTGCCGCGGTCCTCGCAGGAGCAAAGGTTCTTCGACTTGGAAGCTATCGGCACACAAAAGGCCGGCTTGTCCGCAACTGGAACCACCGTCACTGACCGGCTGCGATCGCGCATCTCTCGGCTGGTCCTGACCCATAATGGCCTCCCGAAATTTTCGACACACATCTGCTGATGCCCTCTTTGCTCGATGATTGATCCTTCGGGATAGTCCTTATCGGCGAACAGACAGCTCACCGGAGCTTCAATTTTTCGCGGCTCTTGATCACTTTGAGCACGCCCATATACAGCAGGAGCCTCGGCGAATCCAATTGCAAGAGGTACCAACGTGACGATCGCGCTCAACACACTGATGATCATTCTCGTGCTTCTGCTGTGGACTCCGGACGTGCCGGACCTATAAGACATGATTCGCTCCATTCTTTTTTGCAAACTGGAACCGGATACCCCGCACGCACCGGGCTGCAGTTCCGCAAGCTGAAACCTGCAGATTTTAAGCATCCCGGTGAGATACGCCTTTGCCGGCGATCCATTCTCGATGACACCCTCATCGCAGGCCAATTCTCGTTCGGCAACCAGCGTTCCCTCGATCCACCACAGGCCAGGATGAAACCAGAAGATGCAGACCAACAGATGAACCGCCAAGGCCGCTAGATTGTCCCAACGCTTGGCGTGGATTAACTCATGCATCAGGACGGCTTCCAGTTCCGTTCTTTGTAAAGAATTACAGATTCCTGGCGGAAGAAGAATCACAGGCCGGAGTACCCCAGATAGTGCCAACTCACTTCCCGGTAGCGCCGAACGGACCTTCACCGGACGACGGATCGACAAGCGCTGCTGCAACTCGGAAACGAGTTGGGCGGCAATTAGAGGTGAATCTCCAATTGATTGAGCCTGCCGTCTGAATCGGATTGCCCAGGAACTTAAACAAACGCCGATCCCGGCAAGCCACACCAAAGTTAGAGCGATCTCGACGGATCCGTTAAGGACAGATCGCGCGATCAGCAACTTACCGGAATGGTTCAGAACACGCGCATTTCCAAGAGCAAAGGCACGGTCCAGATATGAACTCGCCGGGATCAGTGCGATATGTAGCCAATGCCCCAAGCTCATGAAGATGCTGACAGGAACTGCAAACTTCAAAGCGGCGAGTAGCCAAAGCCGATATCGAGCTGCGGCACTCTGGGCTTTAAGCAGCCAAACCACCAGCGCTATGACACCACCAAAGGCCGTAGAGGTCAGAAGATGTTGAAACAAATGGTGACTCATTTACGTTCCTCCATCTCGTTCAAAAACTTCTCTGCTTTTTTCAGGTCGGCTAGGTTCAGCTTGCCGGCTTCGATGAGATGTGACATTACGGGAGCAGCGGATCCCCCGAACAGGTCAAGCAAGTCATTTACAAGCCGCCGTTGCACTCTCCTCTTACTGAATGCCGCTTCGAAAATGTGGGCCGAGCCGATTTTTTTGACGCGTTTCACGGCGCCTTTCTGCTCAAGCCGGGAAATCATCGTCTGCACCGTGGTGTAAGCCGGGCGCGAATCAACAGAAAGACTCTCGTATACTTCCCTGACGGAAGCCTGGCCAAGCTCCCATAACTTCTCTAAAAGCTGAAGCTCAGACTTTGCTATACGAGGCGTTGTCATCGGCTACTCTTGTAGTCGATCCTACTACACCTGTAGGAGATGGAGCAAGAGTGTTTTCAACTGTAAAATGCGAGCAAGCGGCCCGTCACTGTACGTTCATGTTGGATTAAGCCCAAGGGTCCTTCCTGTGAAGGCCAGAGCTTCCCATCCGCTTTTGGCGCTTCTTAGAAGAGACTCTGATCATCAATCAGGTGGGTGTTAGTTCGAGTTTAGCTTTCTCTTCGGACCCACACGAATCAAGAGCCCCGTAAGGCGCGAAATTGCAAAACGCAGAGTTTCTCGATATAACCGTGACCTTCTCAGCCGGGGGTCTAGTCTCGACCGTCGATGACCTTTTACGATGAACACCGCTCTGCACGGGACGGAACTCCTCAGCCGCAAATCCTATGGACGCATGATCACGACATACCCCGAGGCACAGAAGGAAGGCTTCATTACGCCTATGACTTGTTCTTTTCTAATGCGTTTGGCAACGTATGCCTGTCACACAGCGGAGGGGTCAATGGGTTCGTCGCAATACTTCAGTACTATCCGGAGTTGGGTGGCTCGCTTCTTGTGCTCTCCAACCTGTTTCAATCCCCTAACCATGCAGCCGATCACCCAATTACTTACAGATCTGATATGAAACAGTAGAACCGGCATGCTTCTCATGCCGAGCTCGGCATAAACTCCAGAACGGCCCCGACTGGCTCACGGAGTTGGCGACAGAACCAGCCGAAAGCCGACGTTCGAAGCGCCGGAGGCTGCTTCGCCTTTTCCGCGTCCACCCGGGCGGTAACGCATGCAGTATTGATCCGTGCACAGGAATGAACCGCCTTTTTGAACGCGTTTTGGCACGCCCGGGTCGGACGGATCGTAGCTATCGGCAGGGCCTCGAGGATTTCGGACTACGCCGGGTTGCGCAGCGAGCGTTTGATAGTAGTCGGGGCGGTACCAATCCGACGTCCACTGCCAAACGTTGCCACTCATGTCGCAAAGCCCATACCCATTCTTCGGGTACGAACACACCGGGGCTGTCCCCTTGAAACCGTCATCGGCTGAGTTGTTGTTCGGGAAATGACCCTGGAAGGTGTTGGCCATGTACTTGCCGCCAGGGCTGTCTTCATCACCCCAAACGAAGCTCTTTCGATCCAGACCGCCGCGTGCCGCGAATTCCCATTCTGCTTCAGTCGGCAGCCGCTTTCCGCTCCACTTGGCGTAAGCGACCGCATCCTCGTAAGCGATCTGCACAACGGGATATTTCTCCCGGCCTCGAATGTTGCTGCCCGGACCTTCGGGGTGAAGCCAATCCGCGCCTTCCTGCCAGCGCCACCAATTCAGAAGACTGTTGAGGGGAACAGGCCCGGACGGGGGCGCAAAGACAGCCGCCCCAGGCCTCAACATCTCAGCCGGAGCCCCAGGATATAGGGCCGGATCTGCCGGGCGCTCGGCGGCCGTCACATATCCGGTTGCCTTTACAAAGCGCGCGAACTGCTCGTTCGTGACGGTTGTGCGATCCATCCAAAAACCGTCGACGTAGACTTTGTGGACGGGTCTGGCGTCCGGAAACATGGCTTCCTCGCTGCCCATCCAGAATTCGCCTCCCGGAATCCACAGCATTCCTTCCGGCGCTTTCTTCAGGGACCTCAGCGAAACATCCGCCGCCTGCGCTTGGCTTGATAACGCCAAACTGCAAGCAAGGAGAGCGATACAACAAACCATCCGCATAAAACCGCTGGTTCTCAACGGGGTTGGCAGGTTCGTCCGAGGTTTTGTTGGATGACCTGCAGATCTTGCGGACCCGTGATGCCGCTGTAGACCTGATTTCCGGTCACCGGGTCGAAAACGGGAAAGTTGTACCAGCTCGACCCGCTCTTTTGGAACAGAAAATAGTTAGCGATGTCCTGCTGGTTGACCACTCCATCAAGGTTTCCGTCGCCAAGGCACTGCGACTCGGAGCCGAGTGTGGTATCAAGTTCCTGTTTCAAAGCTGTGTAATTAGCGGCCTGCTCTGGACTCAGCCCCGCCGTCGGGTTGGTCTGATCCGTAATCAGATTCAACGACGGAAAGTCGATCCGCGGAATACCGGGAGTTTGATTGACTTGGTAGAGCTGCAGCGGCGTCTCCTCAGCATCACACGTATCCGGAGTGACCGAAATCAACTTGTACTGGTCATTTCGAACGGCCGCCTGAGCGAGCGGCAGCACCTTCATATTGGCGGGCGCAAAGCCCGAATTTTGCAGAGCGCAGCAGGATGCATAACCGCCTTGTCCAGTTGCCGGATCCGGACCGTACCAGGTTCCTCCTTCCTGTCGACAGAGACCTGCTTGTGGAAAGATCTGCGCACAGGTAGGACTCGCTGAAGGAACCGGGATCACGCAGGGTCCTGGCCTCACATTGGCGGCCGTTATGTTGATCCCGGTTTGGGTGAAGTTGAAGGAGCGCAGGCTCCCCTGCGAGGGATTCGTTAGGTAGGGCAGCATGGAAACCGAATCCAGGATGCGCGCGCTCGGAACAACACTTCTGACGTCAACACCCGCAATCTCGCCGAACAACTGAAACAAATCCGCTACATTTACCATGCTCTCGACATTGCGATTGGGGCCGTTGACGAGCGGGCCCGATACAATCAGCGGAACCCAAACGCCGGTCTGATTGACAAAGCCCTTGGCATGCTGCAGATCGAACGGTGCCTTCACGCTGGGCGCATACGTTCCGTTGTCTCCGATGATGACGACCATCGTGTTGGAAGCCGACGGATCGTATGTGATGCTGCCGTCAGCTGCTTGTGACGCTATCCCGGCTTGAACAAGCAGGCGGCCGATCTCAGTATCCAGCGCCTCGAGCATCTGATTGCTAATCGTGCGGGTTTGCTCGAGCGATCCGTTGGGTCCGCCGCAATACAGGCCGCTCAGGTCCGATTCGCTGGGCGTCAGCGACTGGGGGGCCTGTTGATAAGGTGCATGGATCGACGCATAACTCGCGGTTGCCATCCAGGGCTGGTTGCTAGGCTGGGAGTTGATCCACTGCACGGCCGCATCGGTGGTTTGGGTGGGCGAGTACATGCGCGCTCGAGGGTCTGTCAGAGGATGTTTGTAGACCGTGCCCGCGGCCAGATCGTCTGTCACTAGATTGAAAACGTAGTAGGCGTTAGCGAGGCCGAAATTCACATTAGAAGGCGGAACTGCGCTGCAACTGCCACCACCCAGCTCGGCCGGCAGAAATATTCCTCCCTGTTCCATGCAGGAGCGGCCCGGCGTGGGCGTTGTCTGCGAAGCTGGCATCATTCTGCAGCCTCGGTCGTCGGCGAAATAGCACGCCCCCATATCGCTGCCGATCGTCCCACCATTGCTTTTGTTCGGGACAAACCCGCAGGTGTATGGACCTATGGGCAACGCGGGATTTGAATTATCAGTCACGTTGACGCCTCCTGCCGTGGTATCGATCGGATGCGGAGCACCTTCCACAAAGCCGTCAAAGTAATCGAAGCCGTTGGCGTTCGTTGGCGTTCCATTGCCGTAGGGATTATTATATGGACCAGCTAGGTGATACTTACCGAACAGTGCGCTTTTGTAATTAACCGTTCGCAGAACCTTCGGCGTGGTCATCTCAAAGGGTGAAACCTGCGAATTCGCGAGATCCGTGCTGAGGATCGCTGTGAGTATGTTGGTGCGCAGCGGGTATCGTCCTTCAAAAAACATCGCGCGGCTGGGCGAGCATTCGGGCATCGCCCAAACATTTCTGAAGCGAACGCCACGTTGCGCCACCAGATCGAGCACCGGGGTGCTTGGCGGAGTAAGACCGCCGTAACCGAAGCTGCGCAACTGATCGATACCCACGTCATCCATGATGATGAATAAAATATTGGGACGCTGTGGCGCCGGGGCTGCCTGCAATAGCGGCGCCGCGCTTACGAAACAGCAAACGACGGAAATTATTCCTGACGCAATGTTCGTGTTCATAAGGTCTCCTTTCCGGAACACTTCGCTTGTTTTGCGATGGCGAGGCCAATCATAGACAACCCAAGCCAGGCGAGAGCAGGCTCAGGGACGGGAGTCACAGAAACGTCATCTAAATGAATGGACCCAGGATCATCTCGAAACCCGAATTTCAGGTCAGTTGATGGGCTTGTGGCCTGGAAGGAGAATGAATACTGAGTGTAGTTTTGGCTCGGGATGTTTGTTTGGTCAATCAGGGTTGCGCCATCCGACTGGGCCAAGAACTCGTTGGGAGTCCCGCCATCGCTCTGCAAGAAGTATGTAAGGTTATACGACGTACCGGGTGTCGTGGACAGGAACTGCTCCATATAGCCTAACGAGCCTGCCGCAAACAGATTGGCGGCGTAGTTACCGGAATGCGGGCTTGACGTGTCAACAATTCCAGGAATCGGATTTCCCGACAAAATCCAGCCTGTGAAATCGCCCGTTTCAAAGCCGCCATTGTAGATAAGGTCGGCAGAGGCGACGCTAGGCAAAATGAACAACACGGCACAACTGAACACCAGCAGCAATTTGCTCACACTGCTCCTCTTCCTAACAGAATTGGATTCTTCGACGAACCACAACAGATTCGACAGGCCGAAGTCTACCACGTTCTTTCGAGTCGTTCAAAAACTTTTATGATTCTTTAAGTCGGCTAGGGTCAGCTTGCCGGATTCGATGAGATGTGGAATGACGCGAACAGCGGATCCTCGACGATTTCGCGGATCACCTCCATTGCTGGGCGTCGATGATGGAAACCGCCGCTTACATCCGTTGTGGCTTTCTCAAGTGCGCAGTAAATGCTCCAACTCGTCGCACTCGCCGGACACTTTCGGTTGTCGTTGCGATTCCACGCGCTTTCGATCGAAAGAATAGCCGCTGCGGTGCGCACAATTCTCAGATCTTAACTATTTGGACCTACTTCGTGGGACGCGTCAAGATCGAAGCTCATCGCAGATGATGACGACGCGAATTTCGACACTCGGAACCATCCATATGCAGTTCGCAAAATCCCCAATCCCCTGCGTAAATCTCGAGCTCGAGTGAAGCGTTAGAGGATCCCTTGTCAGTCATGTCGCCCGCCCAAACCGAGACTGGGTGCAAATCGCTGCGCCAAACGCCAGTAGTCATCGCTGCGGCAGGCCGAAGCGCTATCTATGGAATTTGATCGAACAGCTTGCACAAGAACCAGCGAAGTGACCGACTAAACGCCGAAAACGAACATCGCGACTGATCGACCCTGACTGACCCCGTTTCGCGACCAGATTTGCTCCGCTGCGCTCCCCTCTTTCAACTTGCAACCACAATCGACGCGGCGATGATTCAAACAAAGAGTACGCGAACCAAATTTTGGCGGAATCCACTGTCTGTGATTACGTCAAAAGCGGTCCGATCCGTTACCCCGAGTCGGTGCCCATGCGACGTGCTCAGTCTTAGCCGCGCAGACATAGCTTGCGAAGGCGAATTTGATTTCGCAGCTGACGCTTTTTAGCCTAGGGCTTCAGAAACACTAGACCGGTTCTGTGCGCGCAGCCGTCTCAGCGTGCGAGAGTAGTTTCTCGATGTGCTTGGCGAGAATATCTACCTCGATGTTTACGCGCGCGCCCGGTTCATAGGCGTGGAGTGTGGTGTGCTCAAAGGTGTGGGGAATGATGGTGAAAGCGGCAACAGCATCGGCATCGCTGGGTTCCCGGGTGGCGGCGACGGTCAAACTGATTCCGTCGACTGCCACAGAGCCCTTGCTGACCACATAACGGCTGAGTTCCCCGCTTATCGCAATCTCAAGCCACCAATTGTCGTCCCCGAGCGGCTGCAGAGACAATATGCGACTGGTACCGTCTACGTGACCAAGAACAAAGTGACCGTCAATTCGGCTGTTCACGCGTAGAGGGCGTTCCAGGTTTACCGGGCAGCCAGGCCGAAGGTCCCCGAGATTTGTGCGTCTCAGAGTCTCCGGTGCGAGGTCGGCTGAAAAGCCAGTTCCGGTGATGCTGACAGCGGTAAGACAAGCTCCATTTACGGCGATGCTCGCTCCGAGGGTTGCATCTGCCAGAACGGATGAACAGGTGACCGTGAGTCGCGCGCCAGCATCGCGATTCTCGAGTGCAACAACCCGGCCAAGCTCCTCGATGATTCCGGTAAACATCAGTTCTTTATCAGGTACGCTTCGACGGCAAACTCGTTCGGCGAGATTGGGTGGACTGTCATGCGGTCGAGCAACATAGCGTCGGCACGGCGCATACGGCCTGGTCCGCCCGCGACCGGAAGGCTCTTCAACCCGCCCAAAATCTTCGGCGCATAGTAGAAGAGCACCTTATCGGCAAGCTGCCCATCGAGCATTGTCCAGTTGACTTTGCTGCCCGCTTCCACCATGAGCGATAGATAGCACTCCCGGGCCAGGTATTCGATGACCTTCTGGGGATCCGTGCGCCCACCGATGCCGTCTGAAAGGAGCACCTGGATGCCCGCTTCTTCGAGCGCTTTCCTGCGCTCACGAGGAGCCGCCGAGGTGCCGACCACAACCACGTCGTTTTGCGCGCTGGCGATCATCTTGGAATCGAGCGGAACGCGGAGTTGCGAGTCGAGAACGATCCGCAAAAGAGGCCTGCTACGCGCGAGCCCGGAGCGATCAGTCAGAAGACAGTCGTCTTCGAGAACGGTCCCGAGACCGGTAAGAATCGCGTCCGAATAGTGGCGGACTTGTTGTACATCAGCACGGGCGATCTCGCTCGTGATCCAACCGACGTTGTCCTGAGGAGCTGCGATTTTGCCGTCGAGAGTAAGAGCCGCTTTTACGGTGACAAGCGGCTTGCCGGTGGTCATGAAATGCACAAAGGCTTCATTGAGCTGCGCGGCCTCGCCCGAATGAGCTGCATCGATATCAACCTGAATGCCTGCTCCACGCAGGCGTGCGATACCACTGCCGCTGACCTGCGGATTGGGATCCTGCATGGCGCAGACTACGCGCGCAACTCCCGCCTCGATCACGGCTTCGACACAGGGCCGGGTGCGGCCATGATGAGAGCAGGGTTCGAGCGTGACGAATAAAGTGGAGCCGCGCGCCCGATCGCCGGCCTGCTCGAAGGCCACGGTTTCGGCATGGTGGACGCCCGCCCAGGTGTGAAAGCCTCGCCCGACGATCTCGCCATCCTTTACAACGACAGCTCCTACCGCCGGGTTCGGGCTGGTGAGCCCTCGACCTTCATGAGCAAGCCGGAGCGCTTCGCGCATGTAGTCGGGGAAGTCTGTCATGAAGAAGCTGCGAGTTCAGTCGAACAAAGACTGGACAAATCTATCTGGTTCGAAGGGCAGCAGGTCGTCAATCTTTTCTCCCACGCCAACAAAGCGGATGGGCAGATTCAGCTCGCGAGCAATCGACACCACAACGCCGCCTTTCGCGGTGCCGTCGAGCTTCGTAAGAATGATGCCCGTAATCCCAGCCGACTGAGTGAATTTGCGGGCCTGTTCGACCCCATTCTGTCCGGTGGTGGCGTCGAGGACGAGCCAAACTTCATGAGGAGACCCGGGAACGACGCGTTCGCAGGTGCGGCGCATTTTCTCGAGTTCCGCCATGAGATTGTCCTTGGTGTGAAGCCGGCCGGCTGTGTCGACAATGACGTAATCGACGCCACGCGCCTTGGCAGCCTGGAGCGCATCGAAGACAACGGCACTCGGATCGGCGCCGGTTTTCTGGCGGATCATTTCAACCCCAGCGCGCCGGGCCCAGACCTCCAATTGTTCGATGGCAGCAGCACGAAACGTGTCAGCAGCGCAAAGCAACACGCTCCGGCCCTCGCCGAGAAAACGATTGGCGAGCTTGCCGATAGTCGTTGTTTTTCCGGCTCCGTTAACACCGACCACCATGACCACGGCGGGTGGAGTCGCGACGACATGAATGGGAGTTTCGGAAGCACGCAGAACTTCCAGGAGATGCTCGCGAATAAGATTGCGAATTTCGGCGGCATCGTTTGTCATGCGCCGATCGACGCGCTGACGTATCTGTTCGAGGATGTCCTCTACGGTACGCACGCCGAGATCGGCCGTGATGAGCGTGTATTCAAGTTCTTCCAGCAGATCAGCATCAATTTCTTTCTTACCGGACAATACATCTTCGATTCGGTCGACAAGACCGGAGCGGGTCTTCTCGATTCCGGCTTTGAGGCGGTCGAGCAGGTTAGGTTCAGTGGGAACCGATCCAAAAAGGGTCTGGATGGCCATAAAGGATTCAGGCATCAGGCCCGCAGACCCTCCGCGTCTAACATCAGTTTAACTGGCACTTAGACCGTACCAGATACACCGAAGTCGCGGTACCTAACTAGCTGTCCGAAATGATGGTCGCGCAGGATACTGATTGCAATGCAAGCCGTTTCATACCCGCGATCGTGTTTGACACAGCGGCGGCTTAGGGAGGGGCCGGATACCCGTAGTTCGTCAATGCGTCTACTGCTGCTTGCTCTGGTAACCGGCATCGCGATGCAGCATCTTGGCCCGGCCTCGCTGCGGGCTGTGCTCTCGGGTTTGAAGCTCGACAGCATGGCCAGCGTTTGCAGCCTGACAGCCGCCTTGATAACGGCGGTGTTCATTCACGAAACGGGGCATTTGTGCGCTGCCTTATGCATGAACTTCGCCGTGACGGGCGTATCGTTCGGGCCAGTGCGAGTGAATTGTTTGCAGGGAGCGTGGAGCATTAGGTTTGCGTTCAAGAACCTTCCGTCCGCATCGGTATCCGCGGTGCCGCGGGACATGACCAATTGGCGGCCGAGAATACTGGCCGTGATTGCAGGCGGTCCTCTCGCGACCCTGCTGTCGGGCATGGTAGCCGCCGTGGTGTTTCTCAACCTATCCGGGGACACGGGCACCAAGAATTTCATCGTGGGGCTTGCCCAAGTAAGTTTCTATATTTTTCTGCTTGGCCTCATACCAAACCATCCGGACGCGCGAGTTCGTAATGATGCCCGGCTATTTCTGGCCGTTCTCAAGAACGGTTGTGATGCAAAGGAGATCTATCTCTACAACTACATCGGGCAGCAGCGGATTGCCGGTGTCCGGCCGCGAGGTCTGCCGAACCAACTGGCTAGCGAGCTTGCGAAGGCTCAAGCCAGACCAGAGTTTTCGGTTCTGTTTGCCCATGCGCTGGCGGAGTGGGCAGCGGATCGGGAGGATTGGGCCGAGGCTGAACACTGGCATCGTGAAGCTTGCCGCCGAAGCCGTGAATGCGATCCGGCAACGAAGACCCTTGCAAATGCTCACCTGGCTTGCTTTTTGTTGATCTGCCGTGACGATCTCCAGGGCGCCTCGAACGCTCTTCGCGAGCTTCGAATGTCCCTGGTCTCACCCGCCGGGCTCGCGCTGCGAGTGGCGGCCGTGAAAGCATTCACCGAAGCACGTCCATCGGAGGTTCTCAGTGCGATTGCGGAAGCGCGCTCTCTGCTGCGGTCTGATCTGCCGGTTTACGGATATGAGCGCATGCTTCTGGCGAAGCTCCAGGCCAAAACGTGCTCCACGAGGTTCACTCACCATGCCGACCCTAAATTCGCGAGGTTGAGAGAATCACGCGCAGCCGGCTGATCCGAACTTCTCAAGATTATTCTCCCGCCCAACCTGAAACAAATCCCTCCGGGTGTGATCAAAACTTCAGAAGCCCCGGCAGAATCACTAGCAGCAAACCGGGGCCGCATTAGATTCCGGAGTGAGTTGAAGGGTTGTTTACGCCAATGCAGATGACCGATTCTTTTTCTCTGTTCCGCATTGGTTTTCAAAAAATTCGAGATGACACCGGGAGCGCATACCAGTACGAGACGGCGGCTAGCTCTGCTCTTCTCAGTCCCACTGGCATTTAGCATTGTCTTCTTTTCGATTTCGTTGCTCGGCGAGCACACGGATTTGTCTCTGCTCCGAAATCAGAACCTGCTTTCGAGTATTGTGCAGCTTCGTTCGTCGGCAAACGACATTGAAAGCGGAGAACGCGGGTTTCTGCTAACTGGCGACGAGCGATATTTATTGCCTCTTCAACATGCCCAGGCGGTTCTACCCAGCCAGATCGACTCTTCCCGGCGCTATGCCAAGGACTTTGGGCCCGGTCTGCAGGCTCAGGTAGGGCAATTTATCGGGCTGGTAGAGCAGCGGGCGTTGCAGGGTCAGCAGGTCCTTCGGGCACAGAGCAATGAGGGATTTTCAGCGGCCCTCAAGCAGACGCAAGGCGATAAATCAGAAGAAACCATGAATGCCATCCGCATGAGGATGGAAGAGCTGCGCTTGAGACTAGATAGTGACCAGACGGAATATCTGAATCGTCAGCGCGAGTTAAACCATTCCGCTTTCCTTTTCTTTGCGCTTGGCATGATCGTGATGATTCTGGTCATGATGTGGCTGTATAACGCTACGGTTTCATATCTACAGGCCCGAGATGACGCGGACGAGCGGTTACAGGCACTGAACGCGCAACTGGAGAGCCGGATCGAAGAGAGGACGAGAGATCTTCAACTGGCGAACGAAGAATTGCAGCAGTTCGCATACGTAGCGAGCCACGATCTGCAGGAGCCGCTACGGACCATCATCAGCTTCACGCAACTCCTGGCCTCGCGCTATAAGGGACAGCTGGACAGTGATGCGGACGAGTTCATCGGATACATTGTCACGTCGGCGAGGCGGATGACCGATTTGATCAACGGATTGCTCGCACTCGCGCGGTTGCGAAAAGCCGGGCAACCGACAGCTCCCGTGCGTTTCGAAAAACTGCTGCACGATGCCGAGGTAGCTCTGCAGGCTGCGATTCGGGAGAGCGGAGCGGAGATCAGCCACGGCCCACTGCCTGACCTGATCGTGGACCCCGTGCAGTTTTCGCAAGTGTTCCAGAACCTGCTTGCGAACGCAATCAAATACCGGAGGGACGTTCCGGTGCGGGTGAAAGTGGAGGCGCGGCGCGAGGCAACGAACTGGGTCTTTTCCGTCTCAGACAATGGACTGGGATTCGATCAGCAGTTTGCCGAACGCATTTTCGGACTGTTTCAAAGGCTCCACAGCCGCGAAGTAGAAGGAACGGGCATGGGCCTGTCCATTACCAAGAGGATTGTCGAGCGCCACGGAGGAAGAATCTGGGCGGAGTCGCAGGCCGGCCTTGGATCCAACTTCTCGTTCAGCCTGCCGGTTAGCCTCGAGGCCACCCGGGAAGAAGCGCCTGTGCCGGTCAGGGCCGTCGCGCAAGGGATGGGTACGAATTGACGGGCTAGGGATTTCGGCAGGATGGCCGCTCAGTGTGCAGCCGCAGCACGCCCGGGAGCGGACTTTTTCATGACGAAAACAAGAGGAACGAGAAGTCCGAACGCAATTCCTAGCAGCCAAAAGCAATCGATATAGGACAGTGTTTCAGCCTGCCTTTGCAAGTTGCGAAGGATTAGTGCGTAGGGACTGTTCCCGGAATAGCCTGGACCAAAAAGACCAGTGGCGGCGTGCAGACTGCTGTTAAAGCGAGGATTCAGTGCGGTCGTGAACTCAATCAAACGGTTTTGATGGAATTGCGCGCGCCGATCGAGAACGGTAGTGACAAGAGAAATACCCACGCTTCCGCCGACGTTCCTGGCTAGATTGATGAGTCCTGAAGCTGCGTTATTTTTGCCGGGGGGAACAAATGCGTACGCGGCGGTATTGATGGGCACAAACAGGAAAGCCAGGCCGGCGGCCTGGAAGCAGCGGGCAATCACTGCATAACGGAAGCTGATTTCCGTATTGAAGTTGGTCATGTGAATAAGCGCGAGGGACGTGATTGCCAGTCCAAGCCCAATCAGCCAGCGCGCTTCAACCTTGCCGAGCAGAATGCCGACCAACGGGAGCAGACACATAACCAGGACTCCACCCGGAGAAATGGCGAACCCGGCTTTGGTAGCTGAGTAGCCCATCACAAGCTGCAGGTATTGCGGAATGAGCACCGTACTTCCCAAGAGAATGACGCCAACCATGAACATCAGGAATGCCGATATGCCGAAATTCCGGTTTTTTAGAAGGCTCAAATCGACCACGGGATCCTTGTGTGTGAACTCCCAGTAGACAGCCAGAATGAGACTAGCGGCAGAGATCAGGATGGATGTGCGGATGAAATTCGAAGCCCACCAGTCATCGCGTTCGCCTTTATCAAGGACGATCTGGAGAAATCCGAGTCCCAATGCGATGAAAATGATTCCCCAGTAGTCAACCCGGAGCTTTCCTTTGAGCTTTTGAACACGCTCCGCTGTGAAGTAGGGCGGATCGTCGACCATGAGGCTGGTCAAGATCAGAGAGATAATGCCCACCGGGATGTTGATGAAAAAGATCCAACGCCAGGTGAAATTATCCGTAATCCACCCGCCCAGGCTCGGTCCGATGGCGGGTGCGGTGACGACCGCGATGCCATAGATAGCAAACGCCATGCCGCGCTGCTTCGGAAGAAACGTGTCGGCGAGAATGGCCTGCTCACTCGGCTGCAGTCCGCCGCCTCCGACGCCTTGCAGTACACGGAATAAAACGAGCAGACCGAGACTCGGAGCGACGCCGCATAGAAAAGAGCTAAGCGTAAACATGGCGACGCAGGCCATGTAGAACCGTTTGCGGCCCATGAGCAAAGACAGCCACCCGCTGAGCGGCAGGATGATCGCGTTTGAAACCAGATAGGAGGTGAGGACCCAGGTGGCTTCGTCTTCGCTGGCCGAGAGGCCGCCGGCGATATGTGGAAGGGCGACGTTCGCGATGCTGGTATCGAGCACCTCCATGAAGCTGGCGAGTGTGACGACGAGCGCGATGAGCCATGGATTGAAGCGCGGACGCCACTGCGGCTGGTTAGGAGCCTGGGGACCCTTTGAACTGCCAGCTGCCATGCGGGTCTGTTTTATGAAGCGTTATTGGTGCCGCTGTTCAAGAGCACCGTCGGATTAACCGACATGCCCGGCAGAAGTCGATGGTCGCGGTTTTCACCAGGTTCCAAAACGATCTTCACTGGCACCCGCTGAACCACTTTCACGTAATTGCCGGTGGCATTTTCGGGTGGGAGCAAGCTGAATTTTGCCCCGGAAGCAGCAGCGATGCTATCTATATGGCCACGGTACTTACGGCTGCTCCCGTAAGTGTCGACTTCGATTTCGACTTTTTGTCCGATCGCCATTTTTTTCAACTGCGTTTCTTTGAAATTGGCCGTGATCCAAATGTCATCGAGCGGAATCAGAGCCATGATCTGCTGACCGGGCGATACCTGCATTCCTGGTTCGGCAGATTTCTTGCTCACAACGCCATCCACGGAGGCGCGGAGAAAGGTGTAGTTGAAATTCAAGTGAGCTTGTTCCAAATCGGCCTGGCGCTGTTGCACGGCGGCCTGAGCCTGCTTGTATCTAGCGATGCTGACAGCTTGCTGCCGGGCGCGAACCTGTTCGTTCTGCCGTCTCTGCACCAATGCGGTCGCTAACCTCGCCTTCGACTGGTCCAGTTGCGCGCCGGACTGGTCGAGGCTGTGCTGCGCTTCGGTCACATCCGCTTCGGCCGATTGCACCTGGGCCGCATTCGCCGCCGCGGCTGCCACTGCGGTATCGTAGTCTTGCTTCGAGATCTCGTCTTTCTGAACCAGGTCAGAGTACCGCTTCAAGTCGTTTTGCGCTTTGGTGAGATTCGCTCTCCGTTCCGCCAGTGAGGCGTTCGCGGAATTAACCCGGGCGCGCGCGACGTTAATCGCTTGCTGGGCAGCAGCCACGCCCGCCTGGGCTTCCTGTACTTGGGTAACGGCGGTGCTAATTGAACTGCCGGTGTTAATTGTCGTGAGCGGAACGTTTTCTGCCGATTCGGTCGTAGTAGCTGCCGAACTTGCCAGCTGTGCTTGGGCCTGATTCAATGCCACCTGGTAATCGGCCGGATCCAGGCGCACCAGGTCCTGTCCAGCCTTGACCACCTGGTTGTCGTTCACAAGGACAGCCTCTATCGTGCCGGTGATACGAGGGCTGATCGGAATGATGTGCCCGTCTACCTGCGCGTCATCTGTCGACTCGCGTACCGAGTAGTAGGCGAAGATTGGGATGGCCACGATGATCGCCACCACCAGTACGGCCAACAGGACAAATCGGATCGTTCTCTTTCGGCGAGGATTAGATTTCTTTCGAGCTTCGCTGTCTTGCTCCTGATCCTGTCCCTGTCCAGCGGCAGGTTTCTGCTCCTGGCCACCGCCGCCGTTATTGCTTGGCTGGCGCTCTCCGCCGCCCTGATTGGCTTGATCGCTCTGCTGTTCAGTAGCTTGCTGTTTCTGATCGTCCGCCATGACCGCTTCCTAACTAGTCCTCAACGTTGCCTGTTCAACAGATATGTTTCGCCTGCATTCATCGGCGTGCTTCGCGAAGCTCTTTCGAGTCTTTTTTAGCAATCCAACTAAGGCCTGTTTTTCTTCCTCGCTCAGGCCTTGAAGGAGCGATTTCAAGTTACTGAAATGAAGCGGCAGGAAACCGTCGAGAAGCGCCTCAGCCTTGCGCGTGATCCGTGCGTAGCGGGCCCGGCGATCGGTACTGTCGACGACGCGCTTCACGTAACCTTTCTCCTCCAAATGATCGATGAGCCCGGTTATGTTTGCGCGACTGACCAGGAGCAATTCGCCGAGATCGTGAAGCTGTACTCCATCTGACGGTCCGTGCCGAAGAAGCATCAGAATATTCAAACTGGACTTAGAAAGGCCGAAATCATTCATATACCTCGCGGTTACCTGATGATACATTTCGGTTGTATAAAGCAGGTTGATCGACAGCATCGAAGAAAGCAGATCGAAGCCCTTATATTTGGGGCCCCACTCTCGGACAACTTCCTGGTAATATGCCTCGCGAACGTCCTCTGGCACAGACAGTTTGATTCGAGCGAAAATAGTAAAGTTCCTAATTATTATTGCATCGGCGAGTGTCTATAAATCGTCGAAACTGATCACGGCCAAGTGATCGCGGCGGACCTTTACGAGAGGCAAGGAAACAGAATGCGTGGCATAATTTCGATTTTTTCACTAACAATGCTGATGGCTGCAAGCGCTGAGGCAGCCGAGATCCAGGGCGTTATTGCGGACTGGCGATGCACCGGGAATATGGTCCGCAATGGCCGGGAAAAAACGTTACGGCAAGACCGGAGTTGCTCTTTGGCGAAGAACTCCGATCGTGCTGAATATGGTCTGATAACGGACGACAAAAAGTTTTACCATCTCGATCAGGAAGGCAACAAGAAGGTGAAAATCCTTTTGCACAACAGTCCGGATAAGGACAATTTGCGGGTGATTCTGACGGGCGACCTCGACGGAAATTTGATTAAGGTTACCTACGCCAGCATTCTGTAAGAAATCAGCCGGTCGGGTCGCCGTGAATCTCGACAGCCGCATCTTCCTCTGAAAGGGCAGGTTCCGGGAGCTTGCCGCTCCAGTTCGCCCAGCCCCAAAAAATTGCTGTTGAGGAACTGAGGAGTCCTGAAGCGGCGCCGATAGCGCGAACGCTGAAATGCTGAGAGGCGGTGCCAGCGGCCAGCATGGATAGCATCATGGTGGACCAGTTCATGGTTTCTACGGTGGAGAAGACCCGCCCGCGGAATCGGTTATCCACATGGCGAAGCAGATTGGACCAGTTCAATACGGAGCTAACGGCCACTGCGGCTCGGGAAAGACACATGAAACAGAGGGCCCAAGCCCAATGGGACATCTGGCTGAAGACGACGTAAGCTCCGCCATGTAGCAGATAACACAAGAAAACCGTGCGCTTGTAGGCTTCGAAGCTGATTCGTTTGCCCAGCCAGTTACCCAGGGCGCCGCCGATAAGCAAGCCGACGCCGGCGATGCCCCACAGCTCGCCAAGACCTTGCGCACCGCGCTTAAACACCAGCTCGCTGAAAAGCGTGAACAGAACCTGCGCAGCGCCTCCGCCGCTTGCCCAACCTACGGAAATCAAACCGATACCGAGAATCAGCGGGCTACCGGCCATATAAGCCAGACCCTCCCGGTATTCTTTCCACGGACGGGCCACCTTCGTTTCGTTGAGGCTGGTTTCGTTCGCGCGGAAGTGTCCCGACACGGAACGGAGATTAGCTATGCAGTAAGCCGAGAAGAAAAACGACAGGGAGTTGAAGATGAAAGCGAGCTGATAGCCAAATTTTGCGGTTACTGTTCCGCCGAAGAAAGCGCCGACAGCGAGCGTCATCCAACCGGTTGTCTGCGTGAGCGAATTCGCTGTGTGGAGCTCGTCTTCACTCGCGATGGTGGGCAGGATAGAAGAGCGTCCGCTGGTGAAGAAGGGCGATGCCAGCATGAGCAGGGCGCTCAGGAGGTAAAGCAGCCAAGCCTGTCTCTGCCAGATGGCCAGAATGAATCCGAGCGCGATAAATCCTCTGACAAGATCGCTCGCGATCATGATTTTCTGACGGTCGAAGCGATCGAGAACCACCCCTGCGAGGGGGCCAGCTAAGACCGCAGGTATCGCTCTCGAGAGCATAAGAGCAGCGATCACGGCGCCACTGTGAGTCATCTCGACAGCAAGGCTCAGGACGGCAACGTTGTTGAAATGGTCGCCGGCTTCGCTGACGATCTGCCCCAACCAGGCATAACGGTAATTACGGTTGCGAGTAAGCAGCCGCGTGAAGTCAGACATCAGTTCGATTGCCGGAGAACTTTGCAGAGGATGATGGCTTGTCCGAGATGTCTCTGGGTGTGTTCTGCAAGGTGAACGAGTAAGCCGATCACAGTGGTTGGCAGCGCCTGGCGTCCTACGGTTCGCGAGTCGAACAAGGTGTCCGGTTGGATCTGGCGGAGACTGGTTTCCGCAGAAGTAAGGTTGCGATCGATAAGGTCCAGGAGTTCCCGCAGCGTTCTCGCTTGCTGCCGCTCGGAATGCAGGAACTCGAGTTGTTCCGGGCCCAATTGACCACCGGTCAAGTACGTGGTCAGGCGATCAACACTGCCTGCCAGATGAGCCAAATGAAAACCGAGCGAAGTTCCGCCGATCGGGTTGGTGAGCTGAGCGTCCGTAACGCCCTGCGTGAAGTGCTCAAGATCTTCGCGAACTTGCGCAAAGCTGAAGAAGACGGGCATCGCCAGAGGATGAACACCCTCGAGCGGTCCTCTCAGCCAAGGTTCCGGATTGCTTATTGACACTGATATCAAAGTCGCGAGCCTACCGCATGTTGCCGGTGTGTCCGAGTGAATATCTACCGGGCTGAGGATAGACGCAGAGTCCGTGAGGCCCTTCTCCCACCTTGATGCGGGCGCGGAGCGAGCCGTTTGCAGTGTCGAAGACATAAACTTCACGGTTGTAGCGGCCGGAAAGCCATAGAGATTTACCGTCGGCCGAAACTCCACCCATATCAGGGCTGCCACCGCCGGGAATGTTCCATTTCGTTGCGACCTTGTGAGTGGCGAGGTCGATGAGCGAGACAGAACCTTCACCGCGGTTGGACACATACAGATATTTCGCGTCGCGGCTGAAGTAGAGTCCGTGCGTCCCCTTTCCGGTGTGCACGAACCCAACCTGCTTGAAAGCATCGCTGTCGATCAGATGTACGCCGTCAGCATCCATATTGGCGACATAAAACAACTTGCCGTCGGGCGAGATTCGGCAATCCTGCGGCATGCCTTTGGGCTCGAGTTTTAGATGCGCGAGAACCTTCTGGTTCGCCACATCTACTTTGATCAGCTCGCTCGAGAATTCACACGTAGCGATCATAAAGCGGCCGTCGGGCGTGAAGTCTGCGTGATTGACTCCATCGCAGTTGACTGGCACTTTATTTACGACCTGCATGGTTTGCGCGTCCCGAAAATCGATGCGCTTCATGCGTTCCGCCATAACAATGGAGTATTTGCCGTCCGGCGTAAAGTACATGTTGTAAGGATCATCGACGTGAATTGTCTGACCCAGCTTGCCGGTCGCGGGGTCAATCATGGTCAGCTGATCGCCCAGATCCTGAGCGACCCAGAGCTTTTTGAGGTCCCACGAAGGAACAACGTGCTGCGGTTCCATCAAGCGTCCATGCTTAGGTAGAGCAAAGTGGTCAACGATCTTGTAGGTGGCAGGATCGATGACATCGACGGTGTCGCTCTTCGTATTGGGGACGTAGACGCGGGCGGGAAAATTCTTGACGGTCGAACTCAGCTGGCCCGGTGCATCCGCGGAATAAAGATTATTTGGGTTCAAAACGGGTGGCATGCCTGGCAGACCATCCACCGTCGGGGCAGCGGCCGCGTACCCAACACCAATACGGTTGGCAGCGCCGGATAGAAGCAGCAAGAGAGCAGCAGCTATAAGGCATACAGAGCCACCAGCTGTGATCCGGTTTAAAAAGTGCATAACTTATAAGTAGGGTAACCCGTCAACTTGCGATTTTCGGCGATTCTGATTTCCAGTACAATTTTAGGAGGAAATGTTGCGGAACGGCGACGGCGAAACTGAGATTCTGCTCGGCAACAAGCAGCTGCTCGGGATATTTTTTGTAGTTGCGATACTCCTCGGTGCGGCGTTCACCGGGGGATACATGCTGGGGCGCGGACCGGGTGGAAAGAAGACAGGAGCGGTATCGCCGGTTGAAACAGCCAGCGCGAACGGTTCGGGAAACGGCGGCGCGGTAGGGCAGACCCACGAATTCCCAGCAGACGGATCCACCCCCGATGCGGCCGCCGCCCCTGCTCCCTCACAACCTGGAACCGCGAGCGCCCGATCCTCGAAGCGCTTTGGCGGCGACGATGAGGCGCAGGGACCTCCCCTGGGAACTCCACATCCGAAACGTGAGAAGGTCCGGGCGCCTGATGCGCAGGATGCATCCACGCTCAAAGTCGAGAATTTCAACCCGCAAAACGGGCAACAGTTTTTGCAGGTGGCCGCAGTTGGCCGGGATGAAGCCGAAGCCGTAGCCGATGTTCTTCACAAAAAGGGATTCCGGGCGCATGCTGTTCCGAAACCGGGGAGCGCAAAACTGTACAGGGTGATCATCGGGCCCATCCGCGACGCGGGCGATCTTTCGAACACACGTGATGCGTTGCGCCGCACCGGCTTCCGTGAAGTAATCGTTCAGCGCTACTGACCCCGGCTGGCGGCTACCACTGGACCGGTTGGCCTGCTTTGAGGGTCCACACTTCGATGCCGTCCTTGGCCAGTTTTTCTGTTAGCTGCTCAGGCGTTCCGGTCATGACCGGAAAAGTGCCGTAATGCATCGGAATGACGCGCTTCACTTTCAGCATGCGCGCAGCATGCGCAGCTTGGTGCGGATCCATGGTGTAATGATCGCCGATCGGAAGAAAGGCAAGCTCCGGCCCGTAGAAGTCGCCGATCAGCCCCATATCGGAAAACAAAGCAGTGTCTCCCGCAAAGTAAGCGCGCCGTCCGTCCGGGAGCGTCAGGACGTATCCTGCCGCTTCGCCCCCATAAACCAGTTGATCGCCGTCCTTGATCGCGTTGCTATGGAGAGCGTCCGTCATGCTGAGCTTCACGAAGCCGAGATCGACGGTGCCCCCCTTATTCATCCCGATCGTATTTTTTGCGCCCTTCTTTTCAAAATAGGAAGCTGTCTCGAAGATGGCCACAATCTTCGGGTTGAATTTCTTCGCTAGCGGAAGAAGATCGTTGGCGTGATCGAAATGCGCATGCGAAACGGAAATGGCATCCACTCTCTCGACCTTGTGATTCTTCGGATAGACCGGGTTTCCTTCAATCCAAGGGTCCGTAATCAGGACTTCACCGGAGGGGAAGAGAAGTTCAAATGTTGAATGTCCAAGCCAGGTTATTTGTGTCATTCCGATCCGTTAGATGCACTCTTCGGAAGAGCTGGTACATTCAAGCCATCTCCCACTTTGGCAAGATCAGGGATGGAGACGGGCAATTTGCCGGAGATTGCAATGCGGCCGAGAATCGCCTTCGCTACCGCGGTTTCGGAAGTGGCTGCGGTACTGAACGTAGCTGCATACGTCTTTGCGTCGGGCAACGAGCGCAGCAGGTAGGGGTTTCCGAACGAAACGATGGCCACCGGAACTGTGCCGTGAATGAGTGTGTTGAGGAAGGAAGTGAGTCCGCCTTCGAGTGCAACGCTGCCGCGGTAAGCCGCGACGGTGACAAAGGCCGCGACGTAGATTTGCTTGCAGTGCGAGGTTTCTTCAGCGGCAGCGGAGAGCAGCTTGTCGGACATGCTGGGATCGACGACCAGCACTTTCAGAGAGCTAGCGGATTTTTTCAGGTCGGCGGCAAGAAGTTCGCCGCGTTGCGAAAACTGATTTTCCTGTGCAATTACAAGGCAGGACTCGGTCAGGTCAGTTGCGGGAAACAGATGCTGGTCGTCCCGCACCAGAGTGATGGCCCGATCCGCGACCCTTTGTGCCAGAGCACTGAGCTTGGGATCCTCGACGATGTCACTGAGTTTATCGAGGTTGACCGTGCGACTGCGCAACAGCCCGACGCGAGCCTTGGCCGCGAAAATCTTAGATGCGCTCGAGTCAATGCGGGTCTTGGAAATGCGCCCGGCCGCGACGGCGCTCATAAGCGAACGGATGCAGGCTTCAGGGTCGGTGGGCATCAGCAAAACGTCGGCGCCAGCTTCCACTGCGCGAACCGCGGCTTCCCCCTGGGAGTAAAGGGACGCAATGCCAGCCATTTCGAGAGCATCGGTAACGATCAGGCCTCCAAAGCCTAGCTCATTGCGGAGAAGACCTGTAAGAATGCTGGGCGAAACTGTGGCCGGTAACGGTTGAGGCTCGAAGGCGGGCACCGACATGTGGGCGGTCATCACCGAATCAGCGCCGGCTTTCACGGCTGCGCGGAAAGGCACTAGCTCCAGGTTTTCGATACGGTCCTTCGGCTGATTGAGCGTGGCGAGCTGAAGATGGCTATCTTCGGCCGTATCTCCGTGACCGGGAAAGTGTTTGGCGGCAACCAGGACGTAAGTAGAGGGGTCCGCGTGAGCGCCTTCGATGAAAGCCGAGACATCTGCCGCAACGGCTTGCGGATCTTCGCCGAACGAGCGCGTATTGATGATCGGGTTGTCCGGATTGTTGTTGACGTCAGCATCGGGAGCGAAGATCCAGTTCACTCCGAGCGCGCGCGCTTCGACGGCGGTTGCAGAGCCGAGCTGCCGGATAGCAACCGGGTCACGAGCCGCTCCGAATGCCATCAGATAGGGAAAGCGGGCAGTTTCAGCCACCCTCATGGAAGCTCCTCGTTCGAAGTCGGAGGCGACCAGCAGCGGCGTTCGAGCCAGGCGCTGCATGTGGTTGATGAACGCTGCCATCTCAAATGGCTGTGCCGGAATAACGTTGCCATTGCGGATGCGGCCGGCAACAATGAATCCGCCCACACGATCTTGCTGAACCCAGCGAAGGAAGCGATGATATTCGGCGTTGCTCTCAGGCGGCCAATCGCCATAGCCCCGGACGATGATCATCTGCGCGATGCGGTCGTGCAGGGAAAGAAAGCGCAGAGAGGAAGGGGCGTTTGATTTTGATGCTGTTTTTCCGCGCGTAGCGGCCGCCGGCTTGGCTGGCTTTGGCGCCGGTCCCGCCGCAGAAAAAGCGATTGGCACCAGCATCAGGACAATCGGAAGCAGAGAGAATCGCGAGCTTGGCACCTACCTCACTATAGAAGCGAACGGCATGGTTGGGTAGCCGGATTGTAAGCTATTCTGTACCGATGCAAGAGATTCAATCTGATCAAGGTCAATTTTTGCTGCAAGCTGTGTATCTGCCCGGCCTCACTAACGAGCACCGCTTGACGAAACGTGTTTTAGAAGCTATTCCGGCCGACAAGGGCGACTACCGTCCGGACGAGATTTCGAAAACTGCACTGGAACTCGCCTGGCACATCGTAGCTACTGAAATGCTGTTTATGGATGCGGTCGAGGAGGGCGCGTTCGACTTCAGTCCGAAACCCCGGCCGGAATCCGTAAAAACTTCGAGCGATCTGGTTGATTGGTATGCAGGCGCTTTCAATGAAAGACTTGAGAAGCTCACGCAACTTCCAGGTGAGAAGTTGGTCAGAGTTATCGATTTTCGAGGAGTGCTGAAGCTCCCTTCAGTAATGTATCTGGATTTTCTGCTCCATCACTCGGTCCATCACCGAGGCCAGCTGTCTATGTACCTGCGGCCCATGGGTGCGAAGGTGCCCCCTATATATGGCGAGAGCTACGATTCTGCTCAAGCCCGCAAAGGGTAGCCGGCGATATGCTTGCACCTCTGTCCTTACGACATATTCCCCTGTGTTCTCCAACCGGCTAAGCCGGTACACTCACTTGCCGAAAAGCGCCTCTCTTCGTTAGCATTGAGAATCAGCGACGGTGGTCGGAGGATAACGGGTGGGGAAGTCTGCATTAATTACAGGCGTTACAGGACAGGACGGATCTTATCTAAGCGAGCTTTTGCTTTCGAAGGGATACACGGTTCACGGCATTGTGCGCCGGAGTTCCAGCTTCAATACAGCGCGGATCAATCACATTTATCAGGATCCGCACGATCCGACCCGGCACTTGGTTCTGCATTATGCAGATCTGACGGACTCGACCGGACTGCGGCGGGTGATCGAGGCTGCGGTGCCAGACGAGATCTACAATCTGGGCGCTCAGTCGCATGTGAAAGTTTCGTTTGAGAATCCGGAATACACGGCCGACGCAGATGCGATGGGTACGCTGCGCCTGCTCGATTGCATGCGCGATCACGTTCATCACACCGGGAGAACGGTGCGCTTCTATCAGGCCGGATCATCGGAGATGTTCGGTGCCGCAAAGCCCCCGCAAAGCGAAGCTACGCCGTTCTATCCGCGAAGTCCTTATGCGGTATCGAAGGTAGCGGCGCATTGGTACGCAGTGAACTATCGCGAAGCGTACAACCTGTTCATCACCAACGGCATTCTGTTCAATCACGAGTCCCCCCGCCGAGGCGAAACGTTTGTCACACGCAAAATCACGCGCGCAGTGGGACGGATTAAAACAGGGTTACAGAACAAGCTGTTCCTGGGCAATCTGGAAGCGCGGCGCGACTGGGGTTTCGCGGGTGATTATGTTGAGGCGATGTGGCTGATGATGCAACATGACGAGCCGAATGACTTCGTGGTCTCTACCGGTGAGGCCTATTCAGTCCGCGACTTCTTGTTAGAAGCGTTCTCGCACGCTGGGCTCGATTGGGAGAAGTATGTCGAAATCGACCCGGCTTATTTCCGGCCCACGGAAGTTGATTATCTTCTCGGGGATTCCAGCAAGGCCCGCTCCGCTCTGCACTGGAAACCACGAACGAGTTTTCTGCAACTGGTTCGCATGATGGTCGATTCGGATCTGAGGCTCGCGGAAGAGGAACGGCTGGTTTACGAAAAGAATTATGTCACCCGCTGAGAGTGCGCGGGGAACGAGAGATAAATGATGGACAAGACAAGCAAGATTTACGTCGCGGGCCATCGCGGACTCGTCGGTTCAGCCATCGTGCGCCGTCTTTTGTCAGAAGGCTACTCGAACCTGGTGCTCCCGTCGCGTGATCGACTCGATTTGAGCCGCAGCGAGCAGGTGAACTCATTCTTTTCATCTGAACGTCCCGAGTACGTATTTCTGGCCGCGGCGAAGGTAGGCGGCATACTCGCGAACTCGACCTATCCGGCCGATTTCCTCCGGGACAACCTGGCGATTGAGCTGAATGTCATCGAGGCTTCACGTGAATATGCCGTGAAAAAACTCGAGTTTCTCGGCTCCTCCTGCATCTACCCGAAATTCGCTCCGCAGCCCATAAAGGAAGAGTACCTGCTCACCGGAGCTCTGGAACCCACAAACGAGTGGTACGCAGTCGCGAAGATCGCCGGCATAAAATTGTGCCAGGCGTATCGGGCTCAATACGGTTTTCATGCAATCTCGTTAATGCCAACCAACCTCTATGGTCCGGGCGACAACTTCGATCTGCAAAGTTCGCATGTGCTTCCTGCTCTCATGAGGAAATTCCACGAGGCTCAGGTCGAAAATCAGCCGGAGGTTGTGATCTGGGGTACAGGAACTCCACGAAGGGAATTCTTACATGTCGATGACCTCGCGTCAGCCGCTGTGTACCTCATGCAGCACTATGACGAGCCAGGAATCGTAAATGTAGGCACAGGCGAGGATGTAACCATCGGTGTGCTGGCCCAGATGATCGCGCGCATCGTCGGCTTTAACGGCCGGTTGACCTATGACGATTCCAAACCTGATGGGACTCCTCGGAAGTTGCTGGACGTCAGCCGCCTGCATGCGCTTGGCTGGCGGCATGAGATTGGACTCGAAGAAGGGATTGCCGGCACCTACGCCTGGTTTACGAGAAACGTCGACTCTGCGCGTTTGGCAATGTCGCATTGAGCGATGTTTAGGAAACACTTGCAGTACTTATGGGACTATTAGTCGCCCTCGTATGTAGTGTTTTCTTGTAAGCTCAACGGACCGAAAGTTAGAATAAAAACAGAGCCCACGCCATGCTGTTTTTGGGGAGCAGCCGGCGCTTGGGATGACTAGGCGTCAAGCAGACCTTGTTATC
This sequence comes from uncultured Acidobacteriaceae bacterium, assembly GCA_963771495.1. Lineage (GTDB taxonomy): Bacteria > Acidobacteriota > Terriglobia > Bryobacterales > Bryobacteraceae > Bog-105. The sequence goes on from CAVYTR010000001.1 coordinate 1,463,351, forward strand.
AGGTCACGTACGAAAGGCCACTGTACCAGTGCAGAGTGTGTGGGGAAATGCTAGGGACGATCTTGGGCAAAGCGAAGCAGAATCGTCCGTTTTTGGCTTCGCTCGGAAAGCGGGCCTGCTGGCACTCGCGAGGCAGCTGCGGTTAAACCACAAAGGCCTGTTGATTCTTTGCTATCACGGCATCAGCCACTCAGACGAGCATCAGTGGCGTCCATCGCTTTACTTGTCGGCAGCCGCGTTTCGACGACGCCTCGAAATCATCCGCAGGTGCGGAATTCAAGTGCTGCCATTAGCCCAGGCACTGGACCAGGTGCAGAAGGGAAACTTTTCGCAGCCCTCCCTTGCCCTCACATTCGATGATGGATGGCAGGACTTTCACAGCCTGGCATGGCCGATTCTGCGGGATTTTGGATATCCTGCCACGGTTTACCAAACCAGTTTTTATTCCGCTTACAATCGCCCAGTGTTCGACACCGCTGTTTCCTACTTGCTGTGGAAAGGTCGCGGCCGGGATATTCGTTTGGGCGAAGTTACCGGAATATCGAAGACGATCGCCTTAGACTCTGAACTGTCGATTAGGAGTGCAACCGCCGCAGTCCTTGATCGAACAAGTCGTTCCAAACTGACGGCGGATGACAAAGACCAGGTGCTAGTCCATATTGCGGCGAAGGTGGGTGTGGATTACGAGCAGTTTCTGCTTTCCCGTACCTTACACCTGATGAACGCAGCCGAGCTGTCCGAAATATCGGAAGACGGTGCCGACGTTCAACTGCACACCCACCGGCACGACGTTCCCTCGACGAAGCAGCATTTCCTCGAAGAGATCACGACTAACCGCAAGTGGATTGAAGCCGCAACCGGCAAAACGGCGACTCACTTTTGTTATCCCAACGGGACCCACCGTCCGGAGTTCGAAGAATGGCTGCGGGATGCCAACATTGAATCGGCAACCACGTGCGAACCCGGCATTGTCTCTCGAAATTCCGGAATGTTCCGTCTGCCCCGGTTTACTGATTCATCGAATGTATCGGAATCGCGTTTCGAGGCATGGCTGTCCGGTGTGGGCCTAATTGGTTCCGCGTGCCGCCGCGTTCTAGGTAACCGCGGCATTGTCAGCCAAGAGAGTGAGATACCCGCCGAGGGTGTCAGTCCTTCCGCGTCGACAGCGAAAAGCGAAGCTTGATGCGTCGTCCTCGCGCCATTTTCCTTCATGGGCCGCACGTGTTAGATTTCTTTCGTGAAGCACATATTCCGAACAGCGGCTGGACTTCTGCTCTGTTCGTTCTTTCTGCCTGCCCAGGCGAACACCCTTCGCAAAGCGCCTGAATTAGCTTTCACCCTTCCCGAACAAGGCGAACGCCTGCTCAGTCAATATCGGGGCAAGGTGGTTGCCCTGGAGTTCATTCTGACTACGTGCCCGCATTGCCAGATGGCGGCGCACCTGATGACCAAGCTGCAGGCGGACTATGGATCCCGCGGCTTTCAGGCGCTCGATTTAGCAATTAACGGACTCGATGACGGCAGATCGGCCAAAAATGCCGATGCGTTAGTGCAGGTTTTCTCAAACACGTACCAAGCCGGATTTCCCGTGGGCTGGATTCCCCGCGAACAAATGATGAGTTTTCTCCAGATCAAACCGACGCAGCGGTCGGTAGTGCCGCAACTCGTGCTGATCGACCGGAAGGGCGTGATCCACTATCAGGAGCCACCTGAAGGCGATGAGAACTTCATGCAAGAAGCAACGATTCGCCAGCGTATCGAAGAGCTTCTCTCATTGAAGACCGGGACGAAGTAGCCACCCGATGAAGCGCGCGCCCTCTGGTTTCGAACTTGGTCACCTGGAAGCGGAGTTGATGCAAATATTGTGGGCCGCGGGTGAGTTGCCGGTTCGTGAAGCGGCCGGGAAACTGGCTCGGCCATTAGCGTACACCACAGTAATGACGACGCTCGACCGGCTCTTCAAGAAAGGATTCCTAGTTCGGAGGAAGGCCGAGCGAGCGTTCGTGTATCGTTGCCGCTGGACGGTGGAGGAATGGGAAAGGAAAGAGGCTGAGCATGTATCGGCGGCCCTGCTCGACAAACCGGGAGTAGCCAGCAATCTGCTACTTTCCTACTTGCTCGATACGGTAGGTGGGCAGGATGCTGCGTTGCTTGACGAACTCGAGCGGCGAGTGCGATTGAAGAAGCTCGAGCTCGAGAGAAGGAAAAAGCCGTGATCGTTTCCTACGGCGTTCGTCTGCTGATCCTCTGCCTCGCAGCATTCTTCCTGCTTCATTTTGTTTTCGGCGGAATTGCTCTCCTGCTTGCGCCGAAAATACTTCGGAGGACGGCTCATATGGAGGCTAAACGGGCGGCGGATTGGCTTTTTCGTTTTCGTTTGTTTGCTCCGGTAAGCGCATTCCTCCTGGTGGCCTGCTTCTGCGTTCCGAGCTATATCGCGCTGGAGCCGGGCAGCATTGCGGAGGAAGTTGGTCCTACGGGCATCACCGCAGCAACTCTGAGCCTGATGATTTGCACTCTTTCGGTTTTGCGCTTAATAAGTGCCTGGATCACGACCAGCCGAGTACTGCAAAACAGCGAGGACGGGCCTAGCGCTCCGCCGGTGATTCTCGCAGGCCTGTTGAGGGCCCGTGTCATAGTTTCGCAAGCAGCTAGAAGTGCTTTATCAACGGAGCAATTACAAGTTGCCGTGCGGCACGAGCAAGCACACGCAATGCATCTGGACAATTTGAAGCGGCTTCTGCTTTTGCTGGCTCCAAACCTGTTGCCTGGGATTCGCAGCTTCCGGCTGCTGAAAGCCGCGTGGGCAGAGTACGCCGAGTGGGCTGCTGATGATGTCGCCGGTGGAGGAAGCGAAGAAGCTGCTGCAAGTCTTGCGGAAGCTCTGTTGCGCATTGCCGCGCTGCAAGAACCGAGAAAGGTGCGGCCGGCCGCATTGGTTTCCGCTTTCGCAAATAACGGACGGGATCTGGCAATCCGTGTCGAGCGCCTGCTCGCACCGAACAGGCCCCTCGCTACGTCTGGCTCTCGTGCGCCGAGACCGTGGGCTGCCAGTTTGGTGCTGGCTCTTGCGCTCGCGGTCCTCGGCGTACTTGCGTGTACGCCGGCGCTCCGCATGGTTCATCTCTCCTTAGAAATCCTGATGCACTAGATCATTCCGCGTTCAAAAGATCTACGAGCTGTGGTAGTAGTGGCTGGTTACCGTGTAGCCTGATTGGTTCCTACATCATGCTGCGGCGAGCAGGTAATCCCCTCACAACTCTTCTCCTGCTCTACTGCGCCTCCATTGCGGTTGCGCAGACGCCGGATACAGCACGCATCGATGGTCAAGTGATCGACCAGACTCACGCGGGTATCCCCGACGTGCAAGTGTCCATCATCAACCGCGTGGGTGATCTACACAGAATCAGCAAAACTAACGCGAGCGGAAGCTTTTCCGAAGCTGGGCTTCCAATTACCGGAACGTATCAGGTGCGGGCAGATAAACCGGGCTTTGCCCCGGCACAGATAAATAGTATTACGCTGACCGGCGGAACGTCTGCGCATGTGACTATTCAGCTAACCGTGGCTGGTGGAAAGACGGAGGTAACGGTAACCGGAGTTGCTGGGGATGTACGGGCAGATTCACCGCAGATAGGAGATCGCCTGGACACCGGCAAAATAGAAGAAACACCGCTGTTGAATCGGAGGATCACGTTTCTTCCGCTGCTGAACGCGGCCAACCGGCCCGCGATCAATCAGGGCGATGTTTTTATGAACCAGAATTTGTTTACGACGAACGGTTCGGGCAGGCGCCAGGCGTGGTTTGAGATAGACGGCGGCACCGGGAATGACAGCTGGGGTCGCCAAACCATCTTTACGAATATCCCGCTCGCCGCTGTGCAGGAAATGGACATATTAAGCAATGCGTTCTCCGCTGAATACGGCGGGAGCACTGGTAGCGTTGTCAACATCATCACCAAAAGGGGTGGAGACGAGTTCCACGGCGATGCAATCGGTGTTGGAAGACCAACCGGGACCGAGGCCAAGCTATCCGGATTCACTGCGGCAAACGCTAGCAGCGGAAACGATGTCGCGAACGATCTGTTATTGCAAGGCGGCTTAGCTTTATCAGGACCGATCGGCCGCGCCGGACACACGCAGTTTTTCGCGGCGGGCGAGTATAGCCTCGAGAACCGCGCGTCCCCGGTCATCTCTCCGATTGCGCCTGGAAATTTTATCGGGCATTACCGCAACTGGCTGGGCGATTTGCGCGTCGATCATCAGTTCAGCGATCGGAACAGCTTGTTCCTGCGCGGCAACGTGGACGGGTTCTACGATACCAACCCCAACGGCGCTGTTGGGGGCAACAGTCTGCCCAGCGTGGACCGCGTTTTCAGACGGCGCACTTATGCGGTCGAACTGGGCGAGACCGCAGTGTTGAGTCCTTCGACGATCAACAACCTTCGCATGCAGTTTCAACTGGCTTCGCCCATCACCGAATTTGACCCGGTGATCTACGGCACGCAATACTCAGTCCCGATTTCGTCGGGAGGCACATTTACGTCCGGTACATCGCAATCGGCTCTGTTGATTAACAGGCAGTACCAGGCGAATGACACGCTCTCTGCCGTCGCGGGGCGGCACCAGATCCGGTTTGGAGGCGATCTTATTTATGCCCGGAGCGGCGGAAACAGCAAAGAATTCGGTGGGCCCATCTACCTCGGGCAGTTCCTTTACAAGACTTGCACCCAAGCACTTTCGGTGTGCGAAGGGCAGGGTTATCTCGGCAATATCAGCAACGTTCAGAGTTATACCCAAAGCTATGGCAACGCGCAATACTCAGTCGGAGATGCGCTTTGGGCGATATTCGTCCAGGATGATTACCGCGTCAGGCCTGACCTGACGGTGAACCTGGGCCTCCGTTACGAGCAGCAGACATTTACGGATTCGCGAAAAAGTTTCGCTCCCCGGGTTGGATTTGCTTATGACTGGGGCGGCCGGGGCAAGACCGTGATACGTAGCGGATTCGGGATCTATTATTCGCAGATTGTCGACAACTCCGAAGCGAATTACGCGCTGTCGGGCCCCGCCGGGGTGTTCAACTATACGGCTGGTCCCGGCCAAGCCGGATTCCCATCCAGTGTCGCCGCCGCACCGCTTCCCGCTTTCCCGGCCGGCGCGGTGGCCCCGGTGCGAAGCCTGTACGTGCGCCCTGGAAATCCGGCGTTCCTGAACCAGTTCTTTCCGGTCTCAACACTGCTTGGGTATCCGGACCAATTGCTGAACCCATACTCCGAGCAGTGGACGTTCGGTGTCCAGCAACAACTCGCCAAAAATTGGGTGCTCAGCTTGGATTACCTCGGCTCGCACACCATCCGCATCAATCGTCCGCTGGATATCGACCCACCGGCCTCATTTATTCGCACCGCCCCCGGCCAAGTACGGTCAGCGCAAGCAGCAAACTGCACACGTCCTTACTGGGTTTGGTGGTACAACCAGCAGAGCCTAACCTGCAACACTGCGGCAGCCACTAGTCCCCAGCCTCCCTATAGCGTCATCCAAACGGATGTGAACAACGGTTATGCGTATTATCAAGCACTGGATGTCAATTTAAGCCACAGGTTCAGCAGGCGCTTGGAGATGTTGGCAAGCTACGTGTGGTCGCATGCAATCGACAATGTGGATCCTGACATTCCGAGCCAGAACCCGAACGATCCCCGCCTGACTGGATCAGTCGAGAACGGGAGTGCGATTTTCGATCAGCGGCAACGCTTCGTTTTGAGTGGTGTGTATGTGCTACCGTTCAAGATCAATTTCGGAGGAGTTGCAACGTTTGGCTCGGCGCTCCCGTACAACGTAGTAACGGGTCTTACCAACAGCGGTGACAACGGTGCGACCACAGATCGGCCGGTAATCAATGGCGTGGTCCTGGGGCGCAATGCCGGAAGAGGAAGGCCGATTTATGATGTTTCACCCTTCCTTGAGCGAGCCTTTACATTTGGCAGTGAGCGAGTGAACCTGATTCTTCGAGCAGAAGGCTTCAACATTCTGAATCACGCCAACTTCGTGGGTTATAGCGGCACGTATGGAAACGCAGCTACGGCTGGTCCGGGATTCGGTCAACCGCTCGCTGGAATTACGAACCAGCTGCCGGCGCGATCGTTTCAATTTTCAGGACGAGTCACGTTTTAATTCATCGCCAGCGGCGATCGGCCGGCGCTTCGCAGTTGGTTGTTGAGAACTGGCAATTGCTGGCTCTTGATTTGCTGCCATTGACGCAACTGCGCCTGAACGCTCCGCCCGAGCGCATCAACGGCAGCGACTGCCTGGGTAGTCGGCTGGCTGTCGGAGCCTTGAATTACTTCATACACGCGGGCGAGCTCCGAGTTGAGACTACGGAAATTGCTTTCGCCGCGGCGGCTGCCGTTGCCTTCGAAGACGCCCAGTGACTCATCAAAAGCAGCCAGCGACTTTTGCAGGTTCGGTTCAGAAGCTGAACCAGCGATCTGCTTCACCTGCTGGAGAAGACTGCGCACTTGCGTAAGCGCGTCGAAGTCTTCCCGCATCAGGCCCGAGACACGGGAGGACAAAGTGAATTGCTGCTGAAGTCCCTCAACGGAAGTCGTGACTCGGGGATCCATCACCACTGCGAGATGCTGTGTAGCTGTGTATTGACCTGCAGTTAGTTTGACGCTGTATTGACCGGGCAAAACGAGCGGACCGCGCGGAACACGCGGGGTATTGCGGTAAATAGCGGCGATTGGATATTCGTGATCGAGGGCTGCGGGCGGCGGGTAACGCAAATCCCAGAGGAAGCGGTGAACGCCGGCCGAACCGGAAAGAGTCCGCTGCGGACGGACCCAATAGGTCGGAACGTTGATCTCCCGTTCCAGCTCCTGTTCAGTTACCTCTGGCTTGTCGTCGCTCGAATAACGCCTGACGAGCTGATTCTTCGCGTCGTAAATCTCGAGCGAGACTGCATCAGCCTGACTGGGAAGCGAATAATCGAGAACGGCGCCTTCTGGCGGATTCTGACCCGCGGGTTCTTCGGGCGGCAGAGGCGTGTCGGTATTACGATTCCAGCGCCAGCGCATAGCTTGCTGGGGAGCGAACAAGTATGGCTTCGACTCCGCTCGAAGCGCGTTCGCCTGGCGTAGCGGAGTGATGTCATCAAGTATCCAGAACGAGCGGCCGTGAGTGCCGGCAACCAGGTCATCGCCGTGGATGGTGAGGTCCCGGACGGATGTAACGGGCAGGTTGTTCTGCAGCGCGCACCAATTGTCGCCGTCATCGAAGGAAACAAATACTCCGATCTCAGTGGCGGCGAAGAGCAATCCTTTCTGTTGCAAATCCTCGCGCACCGCATTCACCACTGCGTTCTCCGGCAAACCGGTAACGATCTCCTTCCAGGTTTTTCCTCCGTCGCGCGTGCGGTAAATGTGCGGATGCAGGTCGTCCAGGCGGAAGCGGTTGATGGCCGCAAATGCTGTGGAGGAATCGAAATGCGAAGCCTCAATGAGTGAGACTTTGCTCCATGATGTGAGCTGAGGCGGTGTCACATCGGTCCAATTCTTTCCCTCATTACGGGTTACTTGAATCAGTCCGTCGTCTGTTCCGGCCCAAATAACATTGCGGTTTTTGGGAGACGGCCCAATCGTGTAGACAACACCCCGATGCTGCCCTTTCTCAGGATCCTGAGACTTAAACGCCTCGATCACCGGCGGCATAACCCAAGTCTTACGTGTGAGGTCCGGGCTAATGGTGGTCCAGCTATTCCCGCCGTCGGTGGTTTTGAAGATAACATTAGAGCCCAGATAGAGGACGTGCGGATCCACAGGAGAAAACAGCAGCGGCATGGTGCGCACAAATCGATACTGCCCGCGCAGTACTTGCGGACTGACATCTTGAACGTCTCCTGTGATCCAGTTGAAGCGGGTGGCTTTCCCCCCGTAGATAAGGTTCGGGTTTAGAGGGTCGGGCGCGACATAACCGTATTCCTCGACACCCACAGTTCGCCAATCGCGAAAACTGATCGAACCGTCATCACTGCGGCTGGCAATCCCAATCGAGCCGCTTTCCTGCTGACCTCCGTACACGTAATAGGGAAACCGGTTGTCGGTGATAACGTGATAAAACTGCGCGGTGGGCTGGTTGTACCAGGAACTCCAGGTCTGGCCTCCATTGACGGTCAGCGTAGCGCCTTGATCCACGCCGAGAAGAATCATGTTCGAGTTTGTCGGACTGATCCAAATGGTGTGATAATCGTCGCCGCCCGGCGCCCCTTTTATGGCAACGAAAGTTTTGCCTCCATCGGTCGAACGATAGGTGCTGGTGTTCGCAACGTAGATTTTGTCTGCGTCGTTCGGGTCGACCTGGACGCAGGCGAAATCGGAACCGCGGCCGTAAATTCGCATCTCGTTGTTAACTTTTGTCCAGTTCTCTCCGCCGTCATCGGAACGATAGAGCCCTCCAAAATCCCTTGAAGCATCAACGAGGGCGTACATTCGCTGCGGATTGCCAGGGGCGATCGCGAATCCGATGCGGCCCAGACCCTGTGCAAACGTGGGCAAGCCGCCCGTTAAGGGTTTCCAGTTCTCGCCGCCATCCGACGACCGGAACAGCCCGCTACCAGGACCATTGAAAGAGGCTCCCACTTCCCAGGGAGCCTGGCGGGCGGACCACAAAGCCGCATACACGATCTGAGGATTTGCGGGATGGAACTGCACTTCAACCGCGCCGGTGTTTTCGTCTTTGAAAAGAACGGATTGAAAAGACTGCCCTCCATCGAGCGAACGGAACACGCCTCGTGTTTTGTTGGGACCGTAGGGATGTCCCAGGACCGCCACGAACAACGATTCGGATTGTGCGGGTCGATGATGATCGATGAGATCTGGTAGCCGTCGCGCAAACCAAGATGCGTCCAGGTCTTGCCCGCATCGCCGGATCTATACATGCCGTCTCCGACTGACAGGTCAGGGCGCTGGAGCCCTTCGCCGCTGCCCACGTAGATGATGTTTGGATCGGAAGGCGAAACAGCGAGAGCGCCTACCGAGCCAGTGTCCTGGCTATCGAAGATAGGAGCCCACGTGTGCGCGTAATCGTTGGTCTTCCAAACGCCGCCATTCGTCGGGGCCATGTAGAAGACGTTCGGCTGTTGCACAACGCCGCTAACGGCGACCGTGCGCCCGCCCCGAAAAGGGCCGATCAGACGCCAGTGAAGCTCCGCAAATGTCTGATTGCCTATCGGAGCGGGAAAGGCGGGCAGCAGGGGCGTGAGAGAAAGAACAACGGTGAATAGCCGGTGCATGTAGGAGTCATTGTAGCCGCCTGGCTCGCTATTCGGAGCGGTAGCGGATCTCGAGGAGATCGAGTTCGCGCTCGAGTTCTCGGAGAACGTTGTCTCCGATGACGTTTCGTTTGCGCAAGGAAAGGACAGCGGACCGTTCGGCTTGCCTCAACTCGCGCGCTGTCTGGCTGTACCGCTGCCCGAATGCAGGATCTCCATCGTGCTCGCCGCCATCTTGCTGGCTCTCCTCCAGGGCTTCCAGGCGGCGATTGTAAATTCGACCGAAATCCCGGTAAATGGGGTCGAACTGCCCGCCGTTCTCAGAACGCAGTTCTTCCAGGCGAGCCAACGCTGCGTTCAGCATTTCATGGCGTGCTGCCTGCTTTTCCTGGCCGGCTCGGTCCGCGCCCGCTAATCCGAGAGCTTTGATCAGCATCGGCAGAGTCAGTCCTTGGAAAACGAGGGTCACAAGAATGGCGGAGAACGTGAGAAAAATAATCTCGCTGCGCGCCGGAAAAGGCTGGCCGGTTGCGATGGTAGTCGGGATTGCGATAGCCGCGGCAAGAGAAACAACTCCCCGCATGCCCGTCCAGCCGACGATGAAAATGGCGCTCGCTGGCGGCGTGCTCACGGCATGGTGCAGCAAACGATGCCGTATGAAATAGGACACGTATGCTCCGGGAAAAGTCCAAAGCAGGCGAAGAAGGACAACCACGACGGAAAATTCTGCTGCATCAATGATCAATTGCCCGGTTGTGATGTTCCGGATGCCGCCGAGAATGTACGGGAGTTGCAATCCGATCAGCACAAAAACAATGCCGTTGAGCACAAAATTCAGAGTGCTCCAGACCGACCGTACTTCGATACGGACGCGCGAGGAATATACATAGGAGACCTGGCGTCCAATGTAGAGTCCTGCCGTCACGGTTGCAAGAACGCCGGAGCATTTCAACGCTTCTGCAGCCATGTACGCAATGTAAGGAGTGACGAGACTCAGCGTAATCTCAACAGGCGTGTTGTCCACGACGCCCTCAAAAACACGCACCAGCTTGCCAACTAGCAGGCCGACCGCAACGCCTCCCGCTATGAGGAAGAAGAGACGAAACAATCCCTCCGAAAACGATGGAACGTGTCCTGTGACGATGAGGGCCGTCGCGAACTCGAGCGCCAGTAGTCCCGTGGCATCATTGACGAGGCTTTCTCCTTCAAGCACATCGGTGATCCCCGCCGGCAGGCCAACACGCTTCGCGATGGACGTGGCGGCAATCGCATCAGTAGGCGCTACGACTGCTCCCAGCACGAGCCCGAGACGCCAGTCGAAGCCCGGAAGAAGCATGTTGGAAGCGTAGGAAATGCCGATCACAGTAAAAATCACCAGACCGAAAGCAAGCGAAAGAATGCTAACCAGGTTGTAGCGAAAGTCCCGCCACGATGTTTCAACCGCAGCGGCGAAAAGGAGCGGCGGTAAAACGGCCAGGAAAACGAAATCCGGATTAAGTGCAATCCGCGGCAATCGCGGCAGAAAGCTCAGCCCTAAGCCGCCGATTACTAGAAGGATGGGGTACGGTATGCGCAGGCGCTGCGCAAGTGTGCCAAACCCGATGACGAACAACAACAGCAGGACGAAAACGAGCTGCGCTTGCTGGGTCACGCTGATCGATACCTAGTCGACAGGTTCGACGCTGTCCATGAGAGTAAAAAAGCCTTCGGCCATAGTCGGATGAATGTAAATGGCGCCTTTCAAAAGAGTGTATGGCTTTTGGGCGAGCATCAGGGTGCTGAGGATCTGAACTAATTCATCGCCGTCCGGGGAGAGTATGGCTGCTCCCAGAACGAAATCGTTTTCGGCGTCAACGATGACTTTCATCAGGCCCCGCGTTTCTGCGCGTTCTCGTGCGCGGGCTACGCTCGTGACCGGCATCTTGCCGATCTTCAACTTGCGTCCGTCGCGACGCGCTTCCTTCTCCGTCATCCCAACTCTTCCGAGGGACGGATCAGTGAAAACGGCGTACGGGACCAGGCGTGTTTTGGTGCTCAGGCTCTTGCCTTCGTAGAGATTACCGTAGATGATCTGAAAATCGTTGTAAGAGATGTGTGTGAAGGCCGGACCTCCGGTTACATCACCCAGTGCCCACACGTTTTCCGCGCTGGTTTCAAGGCGGTCATTCACTTTGATGAATCCGTGGCTGTCGAGTTCGATTCCGGCTTTTTCCAGCCCGAGATTCTCCGTGTTTGGTTTGCGTCCCGCTGCTACCAACAGGTGAGAGCCGGAAACAGTCTGTGAACTGCCATCGGTTTCGACGGAGAGCCTGAGGTCGCCTTCCATTCCTTCCGCCCTGATAGCCCGGCTATTCAAATGAAACCGAATCCCTTCGGCTTCCAGCGCTTCTTGCAGCTCGTCTGTGATGTCCTCATCTTCCTTTGGAAGTATTTGGGGCCCATTCTGGATTACGGTAACATCGCTGCCGAACCGGCGGAACATTTGCGCAAACTCCAGGCCGACATAACCGGCTCCGAGCACCAGCAGTTGCCGCGGAATGTCCTGCAGTTCCAAAATACTCTCGTTAGTGAGGTATGGGACTTTTTCAAGCCCGGAGATTACAGGGAGAGCGGCGCGAGCACCCGTATCGATAAAAATGCGTTTTCCTTCGACTACAGAATCGCCGGCTTGGAGTTGTTTCGGCGAGGTAAAAACGCCGTCCTCGCGATAGAGCCGGGGCTCTCCCTCGCCGTCAACCTTCTTCTCCCAACCCGAGCGAGATCCGAGGACAATTTCGTCTTTGCGGCGGAGGATCGCCGGCAGGTCCACCTGCACATCGCTCGCATGCACTCCCCAGCGCGAGCCATCGCGCGCGTAATGAGCCACCAGTGCGCTCGCGATCATCGTCTTCGTCGGCGTGCAGCCCGTGTTGACGCAGGTTCCCCCGAGATATCGCCGCTCAATCAGCGCTACCTTTTCACCTCGCTTCGCCAGTTGCTGGCCCAGCGGGTTTCCACCCTGACCGGAGCCGATGATCACCGCGTCGAAATGCTCTATTTTCTCGCTCACTAATTCATTCCTTCCGTACCTGAGAGATTGCTCTTAACGGATGCTACCTGGGCTTTTTACGTGTCGCGTAACTTTGAGTTCCATCGTCAGATCACTTAGTAGCTAAACGATTCAGGAGAGCATGGCACAAACGGGTCAGATTCCGAGAAGGAAGTTGGGAAAAACAGAGGTGGAGATTTCCGCTCTCGGATTGGGCGGACACCATTTGGGCGATGCAGAGGATCTGGATACGGCCAAGAAGATTGTGGCCTCGGCGCTCGATGGCGGCGTTACCTTCTTTGACAATTGTTGGGAATACCATCGAGGAAAGTCGGAGGTTTGGCTTGGTGAAGCGCTCAAGGGCAAGCGGCAGCAAGTTTTTCTGATGACGAAGGTCTGCACTCACGGGCGTGACAAGGGCGTAGCTTTGCAGATGCTGCACGAATCTTTAGCCCGGCTCCAAACCGATCACCTGGATCTGTGGCAAATCCATGGCGTTTCTTTCGAGAATGATCCCGAACTGTTCATTCGGCCGAACGGAGCGGCCGAAGCTTTGCAACAGGCAAAAAAGGATGGGAAGGTTCGGTTTACGGGCTTCACGGGGCATAAGGATCCGAACATTCACTTAGCAATGTTGCGCACGGGCTTCCCCTTCGATGCGGTGCAGATGCCGTTAAATCCCTTCGATGCCACTTTCCGCAGCTTCGAAAACCAGGTGCTTCCAGAACTAGTGCGACGCGGCATCGCTCCGCTGGGAATGAAGCCTATGGGCGGTGCTGGTCCGGCGATAAAGGCTGGCGTATTGACGGCCGCAGAATCACTGCGATATGCGATGAGTCTCCCGGTGGCGACTACGATTACGGGAATGGACAAACTGGGGATCACGGCACAGGATCTTGAAATTGCGCAAAATTTCAAGCCCTTAACAGAAGCCGAGATGAATAGCCTGCGCGACCGATGCCGGATTTTCGCGGATGGCCGGTATGAGCTTTACAAGACCTCTCTGAAGTATGACAACCCGGAGGCACGCCTGACGCATTCGTTCCCACTCGACATGCAGCAGAAAGAAGTAAAGGAAATGATGCGGGCAACGGAGAACACCGGGAAGCCGTTTCCCCCTGCCAAATGATCGTTCATGCCAACTGATAATAATAAGACCCGTCGCGACTTCATGCAGGCGGCAGCTGCTCTAGGAGTCGCCGCGGGAGCGAGCGCAAAAGCAAAAGCGGAGTACACAGGCGGTGGAGCTATGGCACAATCGACGAGCGGCAGTGTTCCCCGGCGGCGGCTGGGGAGATCAGAGCTTGAGGTTTCCGCATTGGGAGTAGGCGGATTTCACATCGGATCAGCCGAGAATGTGGAGCACGCCACCGAGATCGTTCAGAACGCTCTCGATGCAGGTGTGAACTTCTTCGACAATGCCTGGGAGTACCACGACGGGCAGAGCGAGGAATGGCTTGGAAAAGCGCTGGGCGACAGGCGCAAAGAAGCCATTTTGATGACCAAGGTTTGCACCCACGGCCGCAAAAAACCGGTCGCTATGCAAATGCTTGAAGAGTCGCTGCGGCGCCTGAAGACCGATTATCTCGACGTTTGGCAAATACACGAAGTGGTGTACGACAATGATCCGGATTTGATCTTCGCGCCGGGCGGTGCAGCCGAGGCTCTTGCGGACGCCAAGAAACAAGGCAAAGTGCGTCTAATCGGCTTTACCGGCCATAAGAACCCGGCCATCCATCTTCGAATGCTTTCGCACGGCTTTCCTTTCGATACGGTACAGATGCCATTGAATGCCTTTGATGCAACGTTTCGCAGCTTCGAACAACACGTACTCCCGGAAGCACAACGCCGTCAAATTGCAGTGTTAGGGATGAAGAGCATGGGCGGCAGCGGGGAAATGGTAAAGCTAGGCAACGTTACGCCTGCCGAAGCCCTGCGATATGCAATGAGCTTACCGGTAGCGACTACAATCAGCGGCATGAATTCCATGGACGTCCTTAAGCAGAATTTGAAAGTGGCAACGAATTTCTCGCCCATGAGTCCCGCCGAAATGGATGAATTGCGCAATCGCTGCAAGCCCTGGGCAGCAGACGGGCACCTCGAGCTGTTCAAGACAACGACCATGTACGACGGCAAGGTCGGCCGCGAGCAGCACGGTTATCCCGCGGTTGACGAATTACCCGCATAGATCGCCGCTCACTGGTTTGCGCTTTTCTTGCGTCCTGCCCGAGCGCAGCGCCGTCATACAATTCTGCCTAGCCCGTGAAGCGCGACCGATCGACGTGCACGTGCGATTCTCTGTAGGTATGAGGTCTTGATATGTGGATAGTTCATCTAGCGCTTCGGAGACCGTACACCTTTGTCGTGTTTTCCGTTTTAGTGCTGATTCTGGGAGCAATTTCGGCAATTGTCAGTCCGAAAGATATCTTTCCCTATATCGATATCCCAGTAGTAAGCGTGGTCTGGACTTATACCGGACTCACGCCTGATGACATGGAAAAGCGCGTGGTTACAGTGTGCGAACGCGCAATGACGACCACGGTGAATGACATCGAACACATGGAGTCGGAGTCGTATACCGGTGTTGCGGTGATCCGCATTTTCTTCCAACCCAAAGCGAAGGTTGAGCTGGCGCTATCCCAAGTAACAGCGATCGTGCAGACCATTCTCCGGGTGCTGCCGCCGGGCATCTTTCCGCCAAGCATTTTGAAGTATGACGCGTCGAGCGTGCCGATCCTACAACTCGGACTGTCGGGACAAGGGCTAACCGAGCAGGATCTTTATGATTTGGGTTTGAATTTCATTCGCACCCGTCTGGCAACCGTGCAAGGCGCATCGGTTCCCCTGCCTTGGGGTGGCAAGTCGCGGCAGATTATGGTGGATCTGGATCCGAACGCGCTCTATGCCAAGCACCTTTCCGGCATCGACGTTTCCAATGCGCTAAACGCTCAGAACCTGATCCTGCCCGCAGGTACGGCCCGAGTCGGCGATACGGAATACCTGGTACGGCTGAACAGCAGCCCGCTCGATGTTTCGGGGCTGAATGATTTGCCGATCCGGGCTTCGAACGGCGCAGTGGTGTACATGAAAGACATCGGGCAGATTCGGAATGGATTTGCCGTGCAGACGAATGTTGTGCGCGAGAACGGGCAACGTTCCGCTTTGCTTACCGTGCTCAAAAACGGAAAAGCCTCCACGCTCGATATCGTGAACTCGGTACGCAAAGCGCTGCCAAGAGTCGTGGCCGATCTTCCCAGCGCATTGCACATTGCTCCTCTCTTCGATCAATCCGTGTTTGTGCGGAGCTCGATCAATGAAGTGCTACGAGAAGCGGGAATCGCGGCCTTTCTGACGGCATTGATGATCCTGCTGTTTTTGGGCAGCTGGCGGAGTACGCTGATCGTCTGTATCTCCATCCCGCTGTCGATTCTTACCTCGATTTGTATTCTTGCGGCGTTAGGGGAAACCATCAACGTGATGACGCTGGGCGGTCTCGCGCTGGCTGTCGGAATTCTGGTGGATGATGCGACCGTCGAAATCGAAAATACGCACCGGAATCTTGCTCAGCCTGGGAACCCTCTAGTGCATGCGATTCTTGACAGCGCCAGCCAAGTGGCAGCGCCTGCGTTAGTTTCTACCCTGTCCATCTGCATCGTTTTCCTGCCTGTTCTGTTGCTGACCGGAGCTGCCAAGTTTCTGTTCACGCCGCTCGCAATGGCGGTGGCATTCGCGATGCTGGCTTCGTACTTTCTTTCGCGAACTCTCGTTCCTACGATGATGCACTTCTTACTACCGGCCGAAGTGGCGCTTTATCAGCGCAAGCCTGAAGATCCCGAACCGAAAGAAGCACAAAACTGGATCTGGCATTTTCATGAACGCTTTGAGCACCAGTTTGAAAACCTTCGCGAGCATTATAGGAGTTGGCTCGAGTGGAGCCTTCATCACCGGGCGATTGTGCTGATTATCTTCGGGCTTTTTGTAGCAGGCTCCTCGATTCTTACTCTCTTCATTGGGAGGGACTTTTTCCCTTATGTGGATTCCGGCCAGATGCGGTTGCATGTTGTCCCACCGGAAGGCACGCGGATCGAGCAATCCGAGATGATTTTTGCCTCAGTGGAGGCGGAGATCAGAAGGACGCTGCCGCCCGACAGGATCGATCTCATTCTTGACAACATCGGGCTCCCCAACGGAGGCATCAATCTGGCCTTTGGGAACAACGCGACAATCAGCAACTCGGACGGCGACATCCTGATCTCCCTGAAGCCGGGGAAGAGAGAAACGCTCGAATTGACGCGGCAGTTGCGCGAACGACTGCACGCTCGATTTCCGGATTTGACGTTCTTCTTTACGCCGGCGAACATGACAAACCAGATACTCGACTTTGGCTTGCCGGCGCCCATTGACTTACAGGTAGTTGGTCGGAACCCGTCAGCGAATTATGCGATTGCTCAGGATTTGCTCCGTCAAGTGCAAGGCATTCCCGGGGCTGTTGACGTGCATATACACCAAGAAGTCTCGTATCCGACCCTGCAGGTGAACGTTGATCGGACGAAGGCGCAGCAGATTGGCTTGCAGCAGAGAGACGTGGCTAACAGCATGCTCATTACGCTCTCGGGCAGCGGCCAGACCGCTCCTAACCAGTGGCTCAATCCTCAAAACGGTGTCAATTACCAAGTGGTGGCGCAGAGTCCAACGTATCGAATGGATTCCTTCGAAGCGCTGAGCCGTACTCCTGTTACGACCACGAATGGAACGAACAGCCAGCTCTTGGCTAATCTCGCAACCATGAAGCGGGATGTTTCGGCTATCGTGATCGATCATTACAATATCCAGCCGACTTACGACATATACGCCGATGTGGACCGGAGGGATCTCGGCGGCGTGGCTGACGCCATTCATAACATCATCAAGTCACACACTAAGTTACCCAGCGGAACCTTTATCGATCTGCGGGGAGAAGTGACGACCATGGAAGAATCGTTTTCGCGTCTGCTGTTAGGCATCGGATTCGCGGTGATCATTGTTTATTTGTTGATGGCCGTCAACTTTCAAAGCTGGCTCGATCCGTTCATCATTCTCATGGCTTTACCCGGGGCATTTTCGGGCATTCTCTGGATGCTCTATCTGACACATACGACCTTCAGCGTGCCGTCGCTGATGGGTTCTATTATGACGATCGGTGTTGCGACCGCGAACTCGATCCTGCTGGTTGTGTTTGCGAACGATGAACGTGCGACTAATAAGGATCAGATGGAGGCGGCGCTATCCGCTGGTTACATCCGCCTCCGGCCCGTGTGTATGACGGCGCTAGCGATGATCATCGGCATGTTGCCCATGGCGCTGGCGTTCGGCGAGGGCGGCGAGCAAAATGCGCCGCTCGGGCGAGCGGTGATTGGGGGATTGCTGGTCGCAACCCTTAGCACTCTCTTCATCGTTCCTATCTTCTATTCGCTATTCCGGAAGAACGCGCCGATCAATTACGACGAGAGGATCGACAAGGAGTACAAAGGCGAAGTGGATCCGAGCGGCGAACCGGTTCATCGAACCGGCGAACCGAGGCCGCAGGAGTCTTAGCGATGGGGGCGGCCAATAATCTCCAAACTCCCGATACACGCGAAGCGCAAGAGACTCCGAAAAGACCTCCTGGTCATGACGAGGGCGGCGAACGGCAGAAGCCGGGGCACTCTCCGCTGGCATGGCTCATTTTTCTGATAGCGGTCGTGGCTGCCGCCGTTCTGGTCTACTTTATTGGTTATTTGCCGCGGCACAAACAACAGGAAGCGATCGACCGGCAAGCAAAAGACCGGACGCAAGAAGTGCCGAAAGTAATGGTTCAAGTGGTGAAAGCGGCGCCTGCCACGAGCCAGCTCCTGATTCCCGGGACCACAACGGCCTACACGGAGGCTTATATTTACGCGCGGGCTTCCGGCTACGTGAGCCGCCGGCTGGTGGATATAGGCGATCGCGTGCATGAAGGCCAACTGCTGGCGACGATCGATGCGCCCGACTTAGACAAGCAAGTGGCGCAAGCTCGCTCCAATCTTGAACAGAGCGAATCCAGCCTGGCTCAAATGCAGGCGCAACTCCATCTTGCCGCCCTCACTTGGGACCGGTATAAAGTGCTAGTCGCGAAAGGGGTGTTTTCCAGGCAGGACGGAGACACACAGGAGGCAAATTTCCGGGTGGCCGAGGCCAATGTCCGGGCTGCTGAGAATACTGTGCAATCGAATCGGGACAACCTGGAGCGGCTTATCGTTCTTCAGCAATACGAACGCGTAACATCGCCATTCAATGGCGTGATCACTGCCCGCAACGTGGATGTGGGCACCTTGATCAACGCGCAAGGCTCCGGACTCGGCACGACATCCACGCCTGCGACGCCGGGCACCACCCAGGCCGGCGTGCAGGGCAACAATCAGGGATCATCAGGCAATCTCTCCTCTCAAGCGAATCCCTCGACGGGCGGATCGCAGGGCGGGGAAATGTTCGCGATTGCCGAGATCGGGCGGCTTCGGATTCTAGTTTCGGCTCCTGAAGCCTACTCGAACACGATTCGCGTGGGGCAGCGCGCTCAACTTTTCTTTCAAGAAAGGTCGAATGAGAAATACGAGGGGCGCGTCACTCGCACCTCCGCTTCTATTGATCAAAACACCCGAACACTGCTCGTAGAGGTGCAAGTAGATAATTCCCAAGGACGTCTCCTTCCCGGCATGTACGTGCTGGTGAACTTCCTCCAGGTGACAGGACATCCGCCTTTGATCATTCCGGGTGAGGCGATTGTTATTCGCAAAGCCAAAACTGTAGTAGCCACAGTGGACAACAACACAGTCCATTACCGGCCAGTATCGATTGGGCGCGATTACGGGGATCAAACAGAGATTGTCGGCGGACTGAAGGCTGGCGACGTGATCGTAACTACGGTCACTGATCAGGTCCGTGACGGCGTGAAGGTGGACCCGCAATACCCGAAGGGGAACAATGCCGGAACCCAAGCGGGCGGACAAAGCGGCAACGCGACCGGTGAGGAAGGACGGTACGGAAACCAGAAATTAGATGACGCAGCGCAGAAGAGTGGGAAAGGCGCTAAGTCCGGCGGCGGATCAGGTAAAACCGGTTCGGGGAAACAGGGCAATTCGACGAGGCACGGCGAGGAATGAGGCAAGTGCTCGTTTGGACGCTGGTTATCGCGCAAGCGGCGGCCGGCGCTCAGCAGTTACCAACGCCGGGACAGCCTCTGCCCAGCGGTGCATCGGCTGCCGCAGGCCAGCCAAAAGCGTCAGCCGTACTCCAGCAAATCGAGAATGATGAATCGAATCCCAAAGCGGAGAATCCGGAGATTCCGAAGAGGCGATCGTTCTTCGATTTCATCTCTCCTTATCGCGCGCCAAGCCTGCAAGAGCTTCATCTTGGGTCGACGGATCGCGCCCGATCGCTGCTGCGTAACGGAGTCATTTACCTGTCGTTGTATGACGCCCTGGCGCTGGCGATCGAGAATAATCTCAACGTCGAAGTTTCACGTTACGATATTGCAATTGCGGGAACAGAAGTTTTGCGCGCCTCAGGCGGCGGCGATCTTCGTGGAATTGATTTCTCGGTGGCGGAGAGCCCGACCGGTGTTGGCGGGCCGGGGAGCCCGTTGCTGAACAGCGCGGCTTCGAGCGTGACCCCAAGCACTCCGACGATCAATGATTTGACGTCGCTGAATGAACTGACTGAGGTGCAGACAAATCTGTCGGTTCAAGGGCCCTCTGGTTACGCTGCAGGGCCGACGGTTCCAACGTTTCAACCGACGTTGGTGGGGCAATCCACTTACTTTCAGCGTGAGAACACGGGCCTTCTTACAACGGGAACGCTGGGTACAACACCCACCGCGGAGCCGGCCGGTACGCCGAACGTGCTGCACTTCACGACCGCTAATTACGCTCTCGTCCAGGGTTTCGGCTATGGCACGCAGGTGGAGGTCGACGTCAATAACGCGGCGCAGGTGCTCTATGGCGATACCAGCCGTTACAATCCTTTTTCCGCTCCCAATACGGCGGTGACGGTGAGCCAACCTTTGTTGCGAGGCCGGGGGCGAGACATCAATCTTCGCTATATACGGATCGCGAAAGTGAACCAGAAGATATCGCGCCTGATCTTCTATCAACAGTTGATCAGCACCGTGTACGGAGTGGCGCGACTCTATTACGACCTGGTCAGCCTGAATGAGAACGTCGGAGTGAAGCGCGAGACGCTGACCGCTGCCCGAAAACTTTACGAAGACGACAGGGCGCAGGTGGAGCAGGGCACGCTGGCGCCGCTCGAATTGACGAGAGCCCAATCGCTGGTGACCTCTAGTGAACTCGATTTGATTCAGTCGGAGGGACTTGTGCACCAAGAGGAGGTTATTCTCAAGTCACAGCTTTCGCGGCAGGGAACAGCGGACCCTGCTCTCGCGAATTATCCGATCGTGCCGACTGATCCCATTTCGATTCCCGCGGTAGATGAACTGCGGCCGCTGAACGTGCTGGTGAGCGAGGCGCTCTCTACACGGCCAGACCTGCTGCAAGCATCTTTGCAGGTGCAGAGCGGGGAGATTGCTCTGAGGGCATCAAACAATGCAGCCAGGCCGGAGATCGATCTGGTTGGTAACTTTCAAACACGAGGCAGCACAGAACTGCCGTTTACGATCGTCGGAACACCGGGAACGGGCGCCATCCAAGCGCCACAGGACCTGGGCGTGGCCGGGCTTCGTCTTTCTCGCATTTATCAGGCGGGGATTCAATTGAATCTACCGCTGAAAAATCAGGTAGCAGAAGCGGATGCTGCGCGGGACCTGGTGCAAGTGCGTCAGGCGCAGGCGCGCACACAGTTGCTCGCCAACCAGGTGCGAGAGGAAGTGGAGAACGCCGGCATTGCCTTGCAGACTGCGCGCTCCGCGCTGAATGCCGCTGTGCAGAGCCGCCAGTACCAGGAACAACTGGTGAGCGCCGAGCGTGACAAACTGTCGGTGGGGGCGTCCACCAATTTCCTGGTCATTCAGCAGGAAAGTTACCTGGCGCAGGCGCGCTCGACCGAAGTGGCGTCCCGCAGCGTCTGGATCAAAGCGCGAGTGGCCTTGGATCGCGCTGTCGGCGACCTGCTTGAACGGAACGGGATCAGTTACGACCAATCGCTCGCTGGAGAACTGCCGGCCACAGCACCGAAGCGATGAGGGTTACCGCTTTTGCCAGATCAGCTTCTCGCGGTTGTTGCCATTGGGATTCCTGGTCTGAACGTCTTCGGTAGCGGTTTTGCCGTCGTTCGAGAGAGTGAGGCGAATAACCTCTTTATAGGCTCCGTCGTTCGAAGCGCGTTCGCTAATGAGAGTTCCATCCTGCCAGCGAGTGAGCGAGTAACCGGGGATTGGCTTATCGGTCGAGTGTTTCTGGCCATCGATGTACCAAGTGGATTCGACCGCAGAATTGTCCTGCTGCAAATAAGTCGTGGTGATGGAGCGCATTTCATTTCCGTCCACGGTGCAATCGATGCTCATCCGGGTTGGTTTGGGGGCGTTGCCGAAATCCGACTTCTTGATGTTCAACTCCCATTTACCATTGAAATCAGCCGGCTTAGCTGCGTGAAGTAAAAGTGGAGCAGCCGTAAGGATGAGAAGCCGGCTGGCTGAGCGAAACAAGGCGCCTCCCGAAAATCGGATCACTTAAATTCCAGAATTTCTTTTTCTTTTGCTTTGGCGACGCCGTCAATTTTTCCAATCTGGGCGTCGGTCAGCTTCTGGATGGTTTCGAGGGCCTGCCGCTCCTGATCCTCGCTGATGAGTTTATCCTTGGTCATTTTCTTGAGCTGATCGTTGGCATCGCGGCGGATGTTGCGTAATCCCACGCGGCGCTCTTCCGCAACATGACTGAGCTTTCTGGCCATTTCCCGGCGGCGTTCTTCGGTGAGCGGAGGAATGGGAACGCGTATCAGTTTACCGTCATTCGAGGGATTGAGGCCAAGATCGGCGTTTCGGATGGACTTCTCGATCTCGCGGATCATCGATGCGTCCCAGGGCTGAACCGTAATCAGCGCGGGTTCGGGAACATGCAACTGCGCAACCTGGCTAATCGGCACCGGCGACCCGTAGTAATCTACCCGAACGTTGTCAAGCAGCCCGATGGAAGCGCGGCCGGTTCGAAAGTGAGTTACTTCGGTCTGCAGGTCCGTCAATACTTTGTCCATGCGTGTTCTGGCATTGGCTTCGAGTTCTTTAACGTTCTTAAAAGTGCTGGTAGTGGGGGCAGTCTGAGATTCTTGTTTCATAGGGCAGGTCCTGCAACTCAGTGAATGACGGTACCGATGGGTTCACCCATCGCCATTCGCATTATATTGCCGTGAACTTTAAGATCAAACACCATGATAGGCATGAGGTTGTCGCGGCACATGGCGACGGCCGAAGCATCCATCACGCGCAAGGCTTTTGAGAGAACCTCGGTGTAGCTGATTTCCGAATACTTGACGGCATCGGAATACTTCTTTGGATCTTTGTCGTAGACGCCATCGACACTGGTTGCCTTGGCGATGATCTCGGCGTGGATCTCCAGGCCACGGAGCGTGGCGGCGGTATCGGTGGAGAAGTAAGGGTTGGAAGTGCCCGCAGCGAAGATGACTGCACGGCCTTTCTCAAGGTGACGGATTGCCCGGCGGCGAATATAAGGCTCAGCCACCTGGTGCATCTGAATCGCCGTCATTACGCGTGTAGGAACGCCCTGGAGCTCCAGAGCGTCCTGAAAAGCCAGGGCATTGATGACAGTGGCGAGCATTCCCATGTGATCACCCGTGACGCGATCCATTTGGTGGGCGGAGGCGGCGATGCCGCGGAAGATATTACCGCCGCCCAGGACGAGCCCGATCTGCACTCCTGTGCGCGCCACCTCCGCCACCTCGCTCGCGAGCAACTTCACGCGCTCCGGATCGAGCCCGAACGACAACTGGCCAGCTAACGCTTCACCGCTGATTTTGAGTAGAATACGTCGGTACTGAGGCAATACAGTTCTCCGGGCTGCGGTCTACGGTGCGATCGGAACCGAGGCGATCTCTACGCAGTAACGGGCAACGGACTTTCCGTTACGCCCGGAGCGTCGTGAGCATCGCCCACTTTGAACCGGACAAAGCGCGAGACGCTTAGGGCGCCCCCGAGTTTTCCGCTGACTGTGCGGATGAGCTCAGCTACCGAGATCGTATTCTCGCGGATGAAGGGCTGTTCCATCAGGCAGACTTCCTCGTAGAACTTGCTCATGCGGCCTTCGGCGATTTTGTCGACCATCTTTTCGGGTTTGCCTTCGCCCAGGGCACGGTCCCGCTGAATGGCGCGCTCCTTTTCAAGCAACTGAGCCGACACGTTCTCTTTCGCAACGAATTGCGGGGACGCGGCTGCAATCTGCATAGCGAGGTCGCGCAGCAGAGTCTTGAATTCATCTTTTGCGGTAATTTCCTGCTTGTCAGTATGAACTTCGAGCAGGACACCGATCTGATTGCCGGTATGCACATAGGTGCCGACTGCGCCGTTCCCGTTCACTTCGTAAAGCGTAAACCGGGAGACTGTGATATTTTCGCCGAGTTTGGCAATCTTACTGCGAACCAAATCTCCGATGGTGGTGTTTTCATCTTTTACGAACTTCTGTTCGTAGAGCGCTTCGTGTTGTTTGAAATTTGCGCGCTCGGCTTCGGTGACTTCTTCGGGACGGACGTACTTCGGTTTGGTTTCAGCAATGTGTGCGGCCACATCGCCGGTGAGCGTTTGAAAATCTTCGGTCCGCGCGACAAAATCCGACTCGCAGTTCACCTCGACGAGCACGCCCAGCTTGCCATTTTCACTGATGAAGGACGAGATAAGACCCTGCTTCGTGGCACGGCTCTCCTTCTTTCCGGCCGACGCGATTCCCTGTTTGCGCAGGTAATCGATCGCCGCATTGATATCACCATTTGTTGCCTGGAGCGCTCTTTTGCACTCCATCATTCCGGCTCCGGTCATTTCCCGGAGCTGCTTTACTAACTGTGCACTGATTTCTGCCATAACAAACCTTTCCGACAGGCAGGATGGGCGGAGAGCGTTCAGTTGGCGCATCCTGCGGAATTTACTCGTATACACACGTAAGGCGACCGGGCCATCTAAGCCGGGTCGCCCTGTCGTGGACCAACTCTTTAACTCGATCAGTGTTCGCTGACCGTGGTACCGACTACCTCTTCAGCAGGCGACTCGCTGCCGGGGCCCTTGCGGGGAGGAGTTTCGGGCTCGCTGCTGGTGGCTAAGCTTTCTGACATGAGCTGCTCGGCGTACTTCGGATCGAGATATTGCGTGTAATCCTCCGAATGCTCTGCTGTGGACTCATCCTCGGTGACGATCTTTTCAGCCGTGAACTCCTGCTCGGTTGCGAGGGAGCGTCCTTCGACCACCGCGTCCGCAATTTTGGTCGTGAACAGCCGGATGGCGCGAAGGGCATCGTCGTTACCGGGGATGACGTAGTCGACTTCATCCGGATCGCAGTTGGTATCCACAACGGCGACAACCGGAATCCCGAGCTTACGCGCTTCCTTGACGGCGATCGATTCTTTATTCGAGTCGACGACGAAGAGCAGGTCGGGCAGACCGTTCATATCCTTGATGCCAGCGAGGTTCTGCTGCAGGTGTTTGCGCTCGCGCTCGAGGCGCCCGACTTCCTTTTTGGCGCGGCCCTCGTAGGCGTTCTCGTTCGCCATGGAGTCGAGCTCTTTCAGGCGTTTGATAGATCGCTGAACGGTGGAGATGTTGGTCAGCAACCCGCCCAGCCAGCGCTGGTTGACGTAGAACTGGCCGGAACGTCCCGCCTCTTCGGCGATAGCCTCCTGGGCCTGCCGTTTAGTGCCGACAAACAGGACAGTTTTTCCCTGTGCGGCCATTTCGCCGACATACCGCATGGCATCTTTGAACAGCTTCAGGGTCTTCTGCAGGTCAATGATGTAAATGCCGTTGCGTTCGCCAAAGATGTATTCCTTCATCTTTGGATTCCAGCGCTTGGTCTGGTGCCCGAAGTGAACGCCTGCTTCGAGCAGTTCTTTCATCGAGATCGATGGCAATCTGCCTCCTAGGCTTAGTTAGAAGAGACTCGTCCACAGCGGGTCACGCGCCCAAAGCGGAATTTGCGTGAACTGCGGCGAGCCGGTTGGGCAATCGAAGCGGTGTTAGAGGCTTCGGTCGCGAAAAAACAAGACAGGAACGAAAGCAAATAGGGTTGAACTACCGCTTAGAGAACTGGAAGCGCTTGCGAGCTCCCTTTTGGCCGTACTTCTTTCGCTCGTGTGCGCGAGCATCGCGCGTGAGTAATCCGAGCCCCTTCAATCTGCCACGGAGTTCGGAGTTAAACTCGATCAGCGCCCGGGCGATACCGAGGCGCGCCGCACCGGCCTGGCCGCTGATACCGCCGCCGGCGGCAAGAATGATAACGTCAAACCGGTCTGCCAACTCAGCCGCCAAGAGGGGCTGGCGGACATAAGCACGCGCCGACTCACTGACAAAGTAATTATCGAATGGCCGGTGGTTTACCGTGATTTGACCTTTTCCAGGCCGCAGGAAGACGCGCGCCGTGGCGGTCTTACGACGACCTGTTGCTAACTGCTGGACTAACTTCGCTGCCACTTACAATCCTCTCTCTACCATCCCCGCCTAAAGAGCCAGAGGCGTGGGCTTCTGCGCCTGATGCGGATGGGTCTCGCCGGCGTAGACGTTTAGTTTGCGATACATCTGTTTGCCAAGCTTGGTTTTCGGCAGCATTCCGGAGATGGCGAGTTCCAGCATCCGCTGAGGACGCGTTTCACGCATTTTCCGTGCGCCCGTTTCAATCAGACCGCCCGGGTAACCCGTATGACGGCGGTAAACCTTTTGATTCTCTTTTCTGCCGGTGAGCTTCACCTTAGCAGCGTTGATAATGACTACGTGGTCGCCGGTATCGATGGACGGGGCGAACATGGGTTTGTGCTTGCCCATCAAGAGCATAGCAGCCCGGGTGGCCACCCTGCCGAGGACGGCGTCGTTTGCGTCAATCACGTGCCAGGCACGGACAATTTCGTGCTTGGACGGATATTCAGTGCGCATGGACAAACTTCTTCTCTCCGCTCGAAGACTCGAACAATTCAGTGTAACGAGAGAGTTAGGGGTGTGTCAATTTTGGGCCCGGTGTGGGATAGGGGCTCGACTTTGAGCGCGGTAGTCAACCGCGCACGCTCCAGCCTCGTTCTTCGCCTCGTAGGTGCCTTACTCGCCTGGGCGGGCGCCTAGTTCTTTAGAGTGCTCAGTTTGGGCGGTCAACCACGCGCTCTGGTTGCCGAGAAAATGCATGGGCCAGTTTAGAGCGAGTCTTAAGCCACACGATAAAGTTCATCCGTCAAACCTGCGAGGGCGATCTGGCGCTTAATAAGTTGCTTTTTTACTTCTTTGATGGTTGGGAATCGAGAGCATTACGTTTGGCACATTAGAGTTCGTGAGCACGATATGATTGCCATGTCTTCGCACAACCCAGCCAAACTTTTTTGTGAAAACTTTCACATGGGCTTCCCCGCTTGCCAGCGGTATGTCTGAGAGCGCCACGCCTCAGTCTTCGTCTATGATGCACTAGCGTTCGCAGCTATGTGCGGCGCCTCGATTGTTACCGTGAACTGCTTCTGGATTCCGACTAGGTTCACTTCTCTTTGGGCTGGAGCGGATTGAATAGCGTCTTCCAGCATGACACTCAAGCAGGCATCCACGGCATCCCTGATATTTGCCGTAGCTTCATCTTCCGAATTGCCCTCCGACAAGCATCCAGGTATCTCCAAACGTTCGGCTATGAAACCGCCTTCAATATCGCTCCTGAGAACGATCGTTAAACTCAATTGGCCACCTTTCATGACTTCATGCAGCAAACTACTCATGCGGAAACCGTTGCTCACCCCGGACTATAGCACCAGATTGGTGCAATCGGGCAACCAACCTCCTTTGAAGATGGTTCCACTGGTTTCACACAGAACTAGCGGATGCCCCTACCTCCATTCGCTTTATTGTGCGCTGCTCTGAATATCAGGAGATCTATGCTTCTCAGTTCCAATCTCACGATATCTTCGCTACAGGATCAGTCCCTACTTGCCGGACATTTGCGCACTTGTATTCGATATGTACTTTAGAGCCGCCCGATGCGGCCCTGATGACTCCTCGTCGAGTTGCTTGCGGAATAAAATGCCCAGAATCACCTGTTTAGGTATGGCTAACAATTTTGAGATTTCGCGTGATCAGGTATTCGTTTGCGCCGAGGTTCGAGGGCTAGGGACGCCTTTGTGTCCGTTCAGCGGCATGCCCCAAATTTGAGTCGTATTGAGCGTCATTGGAGTTCGACTTCTCGGGTTTACATCCAGCAGTTTCACGATTGGTGCCGGCGAGCGATACGAAGTTCCGGGAAGATCTCGGCTACATAGATTTTCTAGGGCTCGATCTTTTCGCTTAGCCATTCCCCGGCGCGGGCGGCCGTCTCAGGCAGCTTTTGGGGATTTGCGGGTGAGGATGCCGGCGAGTGCGTGGCTGCGGCCTCCGCGGACCAGCTCAAGATACTCCAGACGCTGCTCGATCTCCTCGATTGAAAATTCGAACCCAAATTCGGCGGGGTCGAAGGATTCCTCGTTCTCGAGCGCTTCTTCATAAAGCTGGGTAGCCTGGGTCAAAGCAGCGTTGCGGGCGTGGCGACGTTCTTTCTGCAGTTGTTGGAGATCGGCGAGATCGCGATCGCGCTGGTTGCGCAGACGGTTTTCCTGAATGCTCAGATTGTTGAGCTGGCGGCCGTAAGTGAGGAAGATCTTGGCATCGACCAGGGCGTTGCGGATGCCGGGGTCTTCTTCGAAGGCGAACTGCTCTGTGAGTTCGAGGCGGCCGAGAGCGTAGATGCCTGCTTCGAGCGAGGGAATGCGGAGCAGACGCCATTCGGTGCCGGCGAGCGATTGCACGAGCGTGCGTTCAGCATCGGTGGCGGGCTGGTGTTCGGTGACGAACCGATCGAGATGCGCTTGATAGGCGGCGGCATCGTCAGACGGCAGCAGGACGGTGCGGCCGGTGAGACCGGTTTTGACGGCGTTCAGGGACGATTTGGCTTTGCCTTCCGGGGATTGCGGACCGGTGGAAAGCTGGGCATTGGCCTGATTGGCATTGAGCTGGGCGGGGGTGGACATAGGTGGCGGTTCGCTCCGGACAAGACAGTAGCATGCCGGCGCAAGCGTTTGGAGCTAAGTTGTTAAGGGCGTAAGGCGAGATGGTTGTGACTGGCGCGTGGGCGAGGCGCACAACGGAGGGTGAAAAGTCCCGGAGCGAGCTTTGGTGCTCTCGGGCTGCTGCGACTGGGGCGTCTGTCTGAGGGCGAGAGCAACAAAGGTCACCTGTGCCCACCGCCACCTCCGCCTGCGTGTCCCCCACCTCCGCCACCGCCGGCAGTGACCGCCACCGCCGCTAAAGTGTCCTCCTCCATCTGCGCCGAAGTGCCCAGCTCCGCTGCTGAAGTGACCTCCGCCCCCGCTCCAGGGGCTCCCGCCATTGGCTCTTGCCCAAGTGCCGACATGGCCGCCTGTACCCGACCAAACGTGGCCTCTATTACCGGAGGCGCCTAAGATTGAGGGCCCAAACATCCGCGTTCCGGCCGGTATGAATCCTCCGCCGACGGTCTGAAAACCTGCAAAAGATCGGGCCACCGAGGCGCGGGCGTTACGATTCTGCCAAGGTGAGCTTGTCGGTCTAGCCGTCGGCGGATGTTGCGGATTGACCGCTACCGGCACCCAGTTGCCGTGACCATGCCAGTGTCCCCAGCGGCGGCCATTTACCGGCGCGTAGCAAATGGGAGCGTATCCTACAGCTCCCGGGCCGAAAAATCCGTATCCGAATGGGCTGAAGAACCCGAGATCTCCACCGGGCAGCCAAGCCCAGGAATCGAACATGTCGTTCCAGAACCAACCCGGTCCGTACCCGCCGCCGACGCCCAGAGGACCATAAACGTTGTTTGCGGTGAGACTGCGGGCACTCTGTAGACTAGCTGCGGCATCATATTCAGAGCGCACATTGCTCCAAGCGTAAAGTTCATCTTCCTTCCTGGAATCGAATTTCTGTTCCGGGAGGTTTTCGGCGATCACCGCCTGATGACCTTTTCCGACCGTCACCTTCTTGTCTTCAAAGTAAACGTCAATCTTGCCGGTAATGACTGCCGCGGTTGGTGGATCATCGGCCATAATTCGATAAAGGCCCGGTTTCTCTATGACGATCGAGCCGCCGTGGTCAACAATTTGGATCTTGTTCTCTTTGACCAATTCATCAACGTCTATCATTGCCTCGCCCCGGTTTAACTGAAGTTGCACGTCAATCAGGGAATTGGAGGTCATTCGAATCTGACTGTTATCTCCGATTCGAAGAAAGACACCTGGTGTCAGCAAGACTTCAACCTTTCCTAAATCCGTTGAAAGCGTGTCATTCGGGTGCAGAAATGTTCTTCCCACCGTATCCGAGGCGATCGGGCGATCATTCAAGAAGGCGCTGCCCTCGATGTAATTGATTCCTCCGGGTCGCGCAGAGATTACGCCTGCCTGAGGCATGGCGTGTTGCGCGGCGGTGAGAAAGCCGCAAACGATAGCGGCGGAACGCAGCCAAGGAATAACCATGCAGCACCTCCTGCCAGGGATCGGAGTCATGCGGATTTCGGTTCCCCGATATAAACAATAAGCCGACTTCGGGGCCAAAGAAATACGGCTCGGGCAGTATTTTGCAAGGGAATTTTGGGTATGGTGCGGACGGAGGGACATGAGGCGGGAAGCCGCGGCTCCCGGCGATGGTGATCGCCGAAGTCTGTTCCTTGAACTCCACCGGAACTGATACGCCGCGTCATTGCGGAGAAGAAGGCGCACGCGTTATTGCGAGATCTGAAAGAGGGTCAGGACGTCCTTCATCAGCTCGAATATTTATCGCAAGAGTTCGGCGCCGCAAGTCTGACAATCGTCCCGGACTCTACGTTTTCAATATAAGGGACGATATGGCTCCTCGAGCTTTTGCGCCACGCCGGAATCCGAGACATGACTCGGCCGGGCGGTATAGAGAAGTGGAGCAACAAGCAATTCCGGATCAGGAGTATTTCTCCGATCTCGAGGCGAAACTCGATGCTCCCGACACGCCAGCAGACGAGCGTGAGCTACTCCGCCAGATGCTGGGCGAGTAGCTTCACCGCGCTAGAACTCGAGCAGGCCGGCCTCAGTCTGCGGCAGCGGCTGATTGATTTTCGCCACGTCGAGGGTCAGAAGCTGGTTCCGGGCGCGGCTGATGAGCTTTCGCCTAGGGTCCTCACACCTTCTCAATGGGTGCGAGCGGCACGATTTCCAGCAACTTTTTGAGCGGGTGGTGCTGTTGTGCTGCGCGACAGAAATGTCTATGGGGGTTTCAGCGATTTGGCACGTCAATCCGCCGAGGCCGTTGAGAACGCGAAGCAACAAAATGCCAGTGCCATACCGAGCGCGTGAGCCTTCTTCAGCATCGTTAAACCATATAGCCAAGGCTGGATGCATCCCGCCGCTGACCGTGTTGGGCTATGCCTTTTTCAGTTCAACGGCCGCGAGGACGACGAGCACAATCAACCCCACCGCCACCGCCCCAACAAAAATCCAATTCGCTCCAGGGTTCGCCCGATGACCGGTGAATAGGGCTTTGTGGCTATACCCTTTGTAGATTTTGGCAACATCGGCGTACGAAACAGAAACCGGTTTTCTTAAGTCGACTTCTCCCACCGTGAAGATCGCTGGCCCGACTGAGTCAAGCGTGCCGTGGTAGTACGTTCCACTCGTCACGCGGACTGTAAGCTTATTTCCGACTCCGATTTCAGCCAGTCGTTCCTTCTGGCGTTGGGCGGGAGCACTGAGCGGTCTCGTAGGAACGGGCTGCCGTGCCAATACCGCCGTGTGTAATTGGATAGTCACTACGGAGGTGGCCAAAAACCGCTTCATCAAGTGCCTCTTTTGCGAATGCACGACGTTGACAGAATAACTCGTCCAGCCGTCTGGCGAATCCGCACAGCAGGATAGCCGCCAGAGCGGAATCTACGTCCAGGCCAGGTTGGGTCTGCCCGGGTGAACGGATGAGGCGACATAACCCAACGCTTAGGTTGTTCTTGGGCCGGGGTCACGGAGTTGCGGCGGTATCCGCTTCAGTGCCTATTCGCACGATTACCCACCACGGCATGTTCACGGTGAGTACGAGGGTGCATTGGTGATTCTCGATCTGCGGAGAGCATGGCAACGTCGCACTCGCCGATCATAAAGACGCGATTCGACCGGGCACTGCGAAGCGGTTAACAGTGAAGAAGATCCTGACGACTGCGCCGTTTCAACACGCGCATAGGTCTATTTGCAACAGCGCTGGCGATTGGAGGCGTGGCAGGGCCTCTGCTCTCGGGATTTCTGGTTCAGCATCCCGGCTTTCGCAGCACATTCTATACATTCGCCGCTCTCGCCGTGCTCGGAGCTATCGTGTTCACTCTGCTTGTTCCGGAGACAAGCCCAGAAAGACAACGCGGGGAAGAAAATCCTGCCGGACCTGAGCCAGCATTCAGCGGCGCTTAAGTCTGCCCTTAGAGACAGATCGTAGTGCTCGACGTTAGGCCAGACAATAATGCCTTAACCCACTTGAGCTTTGTGCATTTCGGAGACCTGCACGTTCGCGAAGAGGCCGATGAGAATTACGAAGACCTTCTGAACCTGATCGACGAGGCCAACCATCATCTGAAGAGTCGAGTTGATTCGCGTTTCTGCCCGGAGGTAACGCGGATGACGGCACAAAAAACCAATACACGTTGGTGAAGCGTCCCCTGAATCGCCTGGACCTGCCGGTCCATGTCATCACTGGTGATCATGATAAGAAGACCGGTAGCTTAGACCTGTTTCAAAGATATCTGGAGCCATGTCTCTATCGTGCGGTTGATGTCCGAGGCTTCCGGCTGCTGTTTCTGAACGCTCTCGACGGAAAAACGCCAGACTCATTCGGGTTCAGATCGGACCAGATGGAATGGCTCGAAGACCAGCTCGCAGACTGTCGTTCTTGCCTGGCTTCGGCCTGAGGTGTTTACGCACCTGTATCCGAGCGAGTTGGAGAGCAAGGCGGAACGATTCACTTGTGCGATCCGTGAATTTCAGGTCGAGTTGGTCGAGATGGGACAGACTCACTACAATGAACTCGCGAATGATGGACACACGATCTATGCGACAACGCGTTCCATCGGTCAAGTCGAGGAGGGTCCGCCAGGCTTTTCCATGACGGTGATCGAGGATAACGTGGTGAGCTGGAAATTCAAAGAACGGGGACTATGGCGGTTTGTCATGATCACTTCGCCTGCCGATGAGAAATTGGTCACCAAACCCGAAAGTTTTAACCATGTCGTGCGCGGCATCATCCGAATCTGCGCGCGCGTATGGGATCGGCTCCCGATTCGCTCGCCTTGTTCTCTGTTGACAACGGGCAGGACGTGATATCGATCCTGGTGAGTCAATCCGGTCAATATGCTCCACCTCAGAGGAGCCCAATCGATTACGAGAACGCCATCGGTCCGTACTTAGGGAAGTGCATTCTTGGGACGCAGTTTGGTCCGAATGAAAATGGAAGAAAAGGTCCATGGCCGTCCTGGCGGCACAAGCAATGATATTCGCGTTCAGAATTCTGGCCCAACGATAAATGCCCCAAGCTCTATCGGGGGTGCACTGGCACGCCGCCATCGTCTGGCTGGTTTCACTGGCATCCATCGCTTTAGTTCTTATTCGACCCAAAGGTTTGCCGGAAGCTTGGTGGGCCATGCTTGGAGCCTGCTTACTCGTACTATTCCGTCTTATTTCTCCGATGACGGCGATTCAGGCGGTGAAGAAGGGGATGGACGTCTATCTGTTTCTGATCGGCATGATGGTCATGTCGGAACTCGCACGACGCGAGGGAGTATTTGATTGGGTCGCGGGACATGCCGTGCGAGCATCGAAGGGCTCACGGAAGCGCCTGTTCGTTCTCGTCTACTGCGTTGGTGTCGTCGTCACCGTCTTCCTGTCGAATGACGCAACGGCAGTGGTGTTGACACCGGCTGTTCTCGCCGCCGTCAAGACGGCGGAAGCAGAACCGCTTCCGTATTTACTCATCTGCGCGTTCATTGCTAACGCTGCGAGCTTCGTGCTCCCTATTTCCAATCCCGCAAATCTCGTGGTTTACAGCCAAGGCATGCCGCCGCTGGGTGGTTGGCTAGCGACGTTTGGGTTGCCATCGCTTGTATCTATTCTCGCCACGTTCCTCGTGCTCCGCTGGTTAGCAAGCAAGCGTCTAAGGGGAGGCGTGAGGACCAACGTGGACGGGCAGCCACTATCGCCCAGCGGCAAAATGACGCTTTATGGAGTTGGTTTTCTGGCCGTTACTCTTATGACCGCCTCGGCGCTCAACCTTGACCTAGGTGCGCCGGCGTGCGCTGCCGGGCTTTTGGTCGCGGGAGCCGTTTCGGTTCGCGATCATGAGACAGCCGAAGACATCGCGAGAGGAATCTCCTGGAGCGTGATTCCACTGGTTGCGGGGTTGTTCGTCATCGTGGAAGCTTTGAACGGTGCTGGCGCGCTCCCCGCGGCAGTCAACGCTCTACAAGAGATGAAGACCTGGCCGCCACTGAGCGCGGCGCTCAGTTCGGCCTTTGGTGTCGCATTCATTTCGAATGCTATGAACAACCTCCCCAGTGGACTGATCAGCGGCGCCGCGGTGAAAGCAGCCAGCGCAACCGGGCCAATCCGCCACGCCGTATTGATCGGAGTCGACCTTGGACCCAACCTTTCAATAACCGGCTCCTTGGCGACCATTCTCTGGCTGATTGCAATTCGTCGAGACGGGGAAGAAATTGGTTTTTGGAAGTTCCTGAAATGGGGCGCGTTGATCATGCCCCCTGCGCTGGCATTAGCGGTTTTGGCTACGCTATTCAGTCCACAGCGTTGAACATCTTCAGAAGTCTGGATTGAACGGATGAATCACAACTTCTGTCCGCTAAAGGTACAATTCTTGTCTCGACCAGGCTGCTCAAGGCGCCCGCGAAGAAAAACCTTCTTAGTGTTCGTCGTCATCAACCAAGCGAGGACATTTCGTTATCGGTCGAGGCATCCCTCATTAAATTGCTGCTAGCCTGCGTGCAGGGGAAGCAATTGCATAGTTACTCTCTGCATTCGGTACACGATCAATTCAAACAGGTTTGACTAATTCCTGCCTACCGATTTCGCAGGGCCGACTAAGGAAGCGTTGGGGCTCATCGATTTCCAGACACTTTCGGCTTACGAGCAATACCGAAGCGCTCTCGCAAAATGATCCGGAAACGCCAGCAGTACGCCACCGCCTCAGAGCGGAGCGGCGCCATAGTGGCGATGACCCGGTCCAATATCCAGCGTGTTCCGTCCATCGAAAACTAACCTCGCAACTTGGCGCAGCCAACTCTGGCACCAAAGCCTAGTTTGCGTTAGGCGGAGCAACTCGTGAATCCGAAATAATCGGTTCCTGATTTACAAACTGGCCCAGTAAAAGATCCTATGCCCGAGTTTTCGTGACAAAAGACACGCTCTTCGCCACCAGTCTGCGCGATCATGCAGATCAGGAAGGAAGATGGCCTGCTTCTTGCGGGGCGAGGGCGATTTACTTTCCTCATAGGCGTGCAGAATCTTAGCCTTAATCTTCGCGCCTATACCGCAGCAGTCGAATCGAACGGAACGAGTGAAATAAACGTGAAGGATACGGCGGAATCTACGACCGTTATGCCGGTCGCTGCGTTTTCCCGTGTCACACTTTTGAAAAATCTTGCAGCGATTCACGTCTTCCATACGGAAGATGGCATGCAACACTCTTCCGCCATCCTACAGCTTCCCAAAGGTGCGGAACTATATGTTTGTGGCCCGGGATTTAATCTCCGTACCGCCAAAGTAGAATTTCGGGGAGAGTTCTATTTTGTTTTTCTGCAAGATATTCAACGCTCGGAGAGGCAAGATGAGGTAGCCTGACTTGCGTTTACTTAATGGTGTATATCACACGCACTCGCGCGGCACACCGATGCGTCGAGCGAAGCTTCTTACAAGGAAACCAGGAAATGGAAAACACTGACGTGAGCATTCATAAAAACTCTCAAATGAGTGATGTAGAACAGAAGATCCGATTTGGTGTTGGATCTGCGGCGGCAGCAACAGCGATTTTTGCACCGCTCAGTTATAAGTGGAAGGGCATACTAACAGCCGTTGCAGCGGAGGCGATCCTCACCGGTATATACCGAGTATCTCCGCTCAAGCGATTTATTCCCGCCTAAATTGGCCGGCGAAACTCTTCACGGACACGAAAAGTGAGCGAGGACTGAGCGCAATCGCGTTCGCAGTGTAGAAACGAATTTCTAATCCTGGCGTGCGCCTGTTTAGCGCTTCGCCATACGAGGTGTCGAATATGACCGCATCCGATGTACTAGTAGAAAGTCTCATCGATTGGGGCGTGGAGGTGATCTTCGGGCTTCCTGGCGATGGTATCAACGGGTTCGTCGAGGCGCTCAGGACACATAAGGATCGAATCCGCTATGTGCACGTTCGACATGAAGAGACCGCTGCCATGGCTGCCAGTGGTTACGCGAAGTTCACCGGAAAGTTAGGCGTATGCTTTTCGACTGCTGCGCCCGGCGCGGTACATATGCTAAATGGACTTTACGACGCCAAGTTTGACCAAGCGCCGGTATTAGCCATTACCGGGATGACGTACCACGACCTGATCGGTACCCACTACCTGCAAGACATGAACCAGGACTATCTGTATCAGGATGTGGCGATCTACAACCAACGCTTGATGGGACCCGCACACGCCAAGAACATCGTGGATTACGCGTGCCGGGCTGCGCTGAGCCATCGTGCGGTTTCACACCTCGCACTTCCGATCGATTACCAGAGTGCCGATATGGCGGATCAAAAGCGCTCAAAGCGTAACTTGCAGGGCCACACATCCGAAGCCTTCACCGTTCCGAAACGCGTTCCCGAACGGGATCTTTTGCGAAAAGCTGCCAAAGCGCTTCAGGGCAAGAAGAAGATAGCCATTCTTGTAGGCTCCGGCGCGCGGAGCGCCCGCGAGGAAGTTTTGCAAGTGGCCGATCGTCTGGCAGCACCGGTCGTTAAGGCGCTCTTGGGTAAGGACGTAATTCCGGACGACAGCGCATACACAACGGGCGGAACTGGTGTCGTGGGAACACGCCCTTCCTCAGACGTCCTGGAAAACTGCGACGCGCTACTGATCGTCGGCAGTTCTTTTCCGTATATAGAGTTCCTGCCGAAGCCTGGCCAAGCGCTCGGGATTCAAATCGACGACAAACCCGAGCGTATCGGACTTCGTTATCCAATCGATATCGGTCTGGTCGGCGATGCACAGGCGACGCTACGGGAACTCCTCATGTATTTATCCCGAAACGAGGATCGCAGCTTTCTCCGAGAGGCTCAAAAAGGAATGGAAGAGTGGTGGGACCTCATGAAGGAGCGCGGTAGCCGGACTGAAAAGCCGATGAAACCGCAAGTGGTGGCGTGGAACTTAGCTCAGGTACTTGCAGATGATGCGATTATCACTGGCGATTCGGGCACGGTCACGACCTGGATCGCTCGGATGAAACTTCGTGCTCAGCAACAATTTTCTTTCAGCGGCACTCTGTGCAGCATGGCCGCTGGCCTGCCATACGCAATCGGCGCACAAGTCGCGTATCCCGGACGCCAGGTTGTATCATTTACGGGCGATGGGTCTCTGAGCATGATGATGGGAGATCTTGCGACGCTCGCCCAATACAAGCTGCCGGTCAAAATCGTTGTTGTGAAAAACAATACGCTCGGTCTCATCAAATGGGAGCAAATGATCTATCTCGGCAATCCCGAGTACGGCGTCGATCTTCATCCGATCGATTTCGTCAAAGTTGCTGAGGGATGCGGCCTCCAGGGCATTCGCATCGATGATCCGAAGCGCTGTCAAGGGCAGTTGAAAAAGGCGCTGGCGACAGACGGTCCAGTTGTAATCGAGTGCATCACCGATCCGAATGAGCCGCCGATGCCGCCCAAAGCCACCAAAGCGGAGATGAAGCACTTAACGGAAGCCTTGGTTCGCGGCGAACGAGATCGCGCGCGGATCTCCCTCACGATCGGGCGTCAAGCCATGGACGAGGCGCTGTTTCCGGCGAGCGATTACGGCGTGCTCCCCCGGGCCGGCCAGAAACTTACCGGCGGCAAGAAAAGCGAAGACGAGAAATGATCCCCGAGAAGCAGTTGATTCCTTCTTCTCAGGCCGAAGCATTGGCTGCAGCACTGCGCCGCCGGACTGATGCAGAGGTTCGCTTCGATGCAGGCTCGCGGGCGCTGTATGCATCGGATCTTTCCATGTATCGCCAAGTGCCTATTGGTGTCGTCGTTCCTCGCACCTATGAGGACGTAATCAAAGCAGTTGCCCTGTGCCGGGAGCACAACGTGCCTATTTTAGGTCGCGGCTGTGGGACAAGTCTGGCCGGCCAGTGCTGTAACACGGCAGTAGTCATCGATTTCTCGAAGTACCTAAATAGTGTCCTGGAGGTGAATCCGAAACAAAAATATGCCTGGGTAGAACCAGGTGTGATTTGCGATCAACTGAAGGAGCAGACGGAGAAGCATAACTTAGTGCTTGCTCCCGATCCTGCAACCCACGAATACTGCACTCTGGGCGGAATGATCGGCAATAACTCCTGCGGCGCGCACTCGGTGATGGGCGG
This sequence comes from uncultured Acidobacteriaceae bacterium, assembly GCA_963771495.1. Lineage (GTDB taxonomy): Bacteria > Acidobacteriota > Terriglobia > Bryobacterales > Bryobacteraceae > Bog-105. The sequence continues at coordinate 1,501,422 of CAVYTR010000001.1, forward strand.
CAGGACTTCGGACAATGTAGAAGAGCTTGAGGTCCTCACCTACGATGGCGTGCGCATGATCGTGGGAGCGACCAGCGGGAATGACCTGGAATCGATAATTCGGAAGGGTGGGCGGCGCGGAGAGATCTACGGCAAGTTAAAGAGCCTTGCCGAACGATACGGGAAGACAATCAGAGAACGTTTTCCGAAGATCCCGCGCAGAGTCTCCGGCTACAACTTAGATGATCTGCTTCCAGAGAATGGGTTTCAAGTCGCTCGCGCCCTGGTGGGGAGTGAGAGCACGTGTGTCATCATCCTGCGCGCGAAGGTTCGCCTCATGTATAGTCCTCCGTACCGCGCTTTGATCGTCATCGCTTATCCTGACGTGTTCACTGCGGGCGATCACGCGTGCCCCATACGTGAGTTAGGGCCGATCGGACTGGAGGCATTTCACCACAAGGTTATTGATAACGAGAGGCGCAAAGGCAATCCGATGCAAGGTGTTGACCTCTTGCCTCAGGGGGACACTTGGCTGCTTGCGGAATACGGAGGCGAAACACAGGAAGAAGCAAGCGCCCGCGCGCGGAAGGCGATGGAGAAGATTCGCGCAACCGATCACGACCACATCGGAATTCGTCTTTTGGACGATCAGGCACAACAAAAAGACATTTGGAAGATCCGCGAAGCAGGAGTGGGGTCGAGCCGCTTGCCCGGAATTGAGGATGCATGGCCTAGTTGGGAAGACGCGGCGGTGCCGCCCGAGAACGTGGGCAGATATTTACGCGATTTTTATAAGTTGCTGGACAAGTATGGCTACATATGCACGTTGTTTGGTCATTTCGGGGATGGCTGCATTCACGCGCGCATCACTTTTAACCTCAAAACCGCTGAGGGCGTGAAAAACTATCGAGAGTTCGTGACGGAAGCCGCGCACATTGTGGTTCGACACGGAGGATCGCTTTCCGGCGAGCACGGTGACGGTCAAGCGCGCGCCGAGCTGCTGCCTATCATGTTCGGTTCAGACCTGATTCAAGCCTTCCGCGAGTTCAAGTCCGCCTGGGATCCCGAGTGGCGAATGAACCCAGGTAAAGTTGTTGACCCTTACCCGCTCGACACCAATCTGCGCGTCGGTCCGGACTACAAGCCCAAACCTGTGCTGACGATTTTCAAGTTTCCGGATGATCACAGCAGTTTCGCGCAGGCAACGGAACGCTGCTTCGGAGTGGGCAAGTGTCGTGGACTGGATGGGGGAACGATGTGCCCGAGTTTCCACGCGACCCGCGAAGAGATGCACAGCACGCGCGGCCGCACCCGGCTGCTGTTTGAAATGCTGCGAGGCGAAGTGATCCAGGACGGCTGGCGCGACGAACATATTAAAGAAGCGCTCGATCTGTGCCTTGCCTGTAAGGGATGCAAGGGCGATTGTCCGGTGAACGTTGATGTCGCCACTTACAAATCAGAGTTCCTGGCGCACTACTACGAGGGCCGTATTCGTCCGATGAGCGCTTATGCCATGGGCATGATCTTCCGCTGGGCGGAGATTGCTTCGCGATTTCCTGATATTGCAAACGCTATTACCCAAACGCCGGGACTCTCGAATATCTTGAAAGGCGCGGCAGGTATCACCCAAAAGCGGAAGATGCCTGCTTTTGCAAGTCAGACTTTCAAAAACTGGTTTGCTGAGCACAACGGGCAGAACCAACGTAAAGAGGACCACCGTCCGGTGGTTGTTCTCTGGCCGGATACGTTCAACAACTATTTCTTCCCACACACCGCAAAAGCGGCCGTGGAGGTGTTGGAATCGGCTGGCTATCGGGTGCAAGTTCCAACTCGAAATCTTTGTTGCGGACGCCCGCTTTATGATTACGGTTTTCTCGAGCAGGCTAAGACGCACGCAAAAGAGATTCTCACCACTCTGAGTCCGCACATCTCAGCCGGCACCCCGGTGATCTTTCTGGAGCCCAGCTGCGCCTCGGTATTCAAGGATGAAGTAACGAATTTAATGCCTGGCGATGAAGATGCCCAACGGTTCAGACAGCAGAGCTTCTTACTGGGGGAGTTCTTGGAGCGCGTTAAATATCGTCCTCCAACGCTGAAGCGCAAAGCGCTTGTACATGGCCACTGTCATCAGAAGGCCCTTGCCGGAATGAAAGCTGAACAGACCTTACTCGCCCGGATGGGCCTGGATGCCGAGGTGTTGGATTCAGGCTGCTGCGGATTAGCCGGCTCCTTTGGATATGAAGAAAATCACTACGACGTGTCGATGAAGATCGGCGAACGGGTTCTTCTACCGCGCATTCGCTCAGCCGAGAAGAACACGCTCATTGTCGCCGACGGATTTAGTTGCCGCGAACAAATTATGCACGGGACTCCGCGCCATGGAATGCACATTGCCGAAGTGATTCAAATGGCACTCCACCAGCCTGTACCCCCGCGCAGGAACAAATACGCCGAAGTCGGTTGGGTACAAGAAACGGCCTCTTACCCAGTGATGACAGCGACGGCTGGAGCCGGGCTCTTCCTAGGAGGCTTGCTTTGGCTGTATAAGAACCGAGGGGCACATCGCACAAACAAGGATTAATCGGTTTCGCTTAACTCGCAGCCGTGTATAACGCGAAGCTTTCGAGCGGCAAGATCTCTTTCCATTGAGCGACAAGCGTCTTGTACGCCTCGCCAACGGGCCGGATTTTCCGGTTCAGATCATATAGGCCGAGTTCGTTCACGTGTCCGTTGTTCTCCCGGAGTTGCGTGTCCCAATCGACCTGATCGGTAAGACTGTACCAGGTGAACCCTAAGAATTGGCACTCCATCATGTTTCAGGCGCTTCAGACTGCACCACTCCTTCCAAAGCCAGGCCGGCGCCCGATCGTTTTCGGCGAGATTGGTTTCTGTGTGCATTACTGGAATGCAATAGCGGTTGTAATACTGCTTCGTGATCACGTAATACCCGAAGATTTCACCTGAGGAGGGCATGTTCTCGTCTCCCGGTGGCGTGCTGCGCTCGTTGGGGAAATAGTAGTCAGTGCCCATGACGCAATGTGGCCGCATGGCTTCTCCGTGCTCTAGAAACCAGTGATATTGCTCACGACTCATTCCGTTATCCATCAGGTACTCGTATATATTGGCGTGGACCGGGTGGCCATAACACAAATCGAAAGAGAGGAACCGAAGCTCGTTATTGAAATCGGCGCGTTTTTCAGCTTTCGGCTCAGTAGGATGAAAGAATGTGGCACTCTCGCTCTGAATAAAGAGTGCATCTGGTCGCACTCTTAGGATCGCCTCTTCTGCAAGGATCACGGCACGGCACATATTCCTGATTGCCGTGACAAAAGCGGAGTCGGAACGTAAACCCTCGTTCCACCAACCCTGTTTAGCGGAGAAGTTGCCACAAACGAAGATCTCGTTGACGGGAGTGTAGAACTGCGCCCATTCGAAGCGGGTTGCGACTGCTTGAGCGTACTGCGCAAACAGCTCAGGCCATTCCGCGTTTTGAAAATTGCCAATCCAATCCGGCACGCCAAAGTGACACAGGTCAACAATGGGGAGAATTCCCAGCCGCCTTAGCTCGGCAAATGTCTCATCCACAAATGTCCAGTCGTACTTGCCTGGACCGCAGTGCACCCGATAATATTGCGGTCCGTAGCGGAGATACTCAAGGCCCAGTTCTTTGACCAGCGCGAAATCCTGCTTCCAGTTTTGATAGAAGTAGCATTTTTCGAGCTCATCGACACGCTCCGGGTGGCCGTGTTTCCCAGGGATTACCGGATAACTGTTCTCGATCCCGGTCGCGAACATGAAACGATTGTTGCCACGCGATTGAGAAGGGTTCCTTTTAGTGCTCATGTTTCCAAAGAAGAAATGCCAGGGCACCTATTCCAACAACTAGGGAGAAGGCAAAGGTAGCTGGTTCGACGATTGTAAGTATCCGATCTTTGCGGGAGCCGTACTGCAAGTTATGCATGCCCCAACGCTCAAATTGTTGAGCCTTCATGACTGCCTTGCCAGATAGATTCGCACCCAGGCCTTTCATTATCTGCGGCATAGCAGTGCGCAGCACTGGATGTCCCGGGACGAAATGAACCCGTGGATCGTTCTTGTATTTTGGTTTCGCAGCATCGTCGAAAACGAGATAGGGACCTTCCGTAAGATGCTCCTCGAAATTTGGATCGTCGATCGCGCCAACCATGATGGTCGGGGTCCCTTTACTCCAGATCACTTGATTCAGCTCGCCGCGGCGTAACATGCTGTCGAGCACGCTTTTGACATGGCCCACAGTACCTGGAAGTGTAACTCCCTCGCCGACGAGAAAATTGAGAGGCAGGTAATCGTAACCGGTATGGCCGGGCCACGCGTGAAAAGAAACCTTGTCGAGCGACGCTCCAACGTACTGTATAGGATCGCGGACACCGAGTCCTCGCACCTCCGCTTCTTCAGCGAAGCGCAGCATCCGCCAATCGTGTCCCATCAATTTGGCAATTGTCACGTCAGTTGCCACAGGATCTATCGAAGCGAGAATACATCCACACCAGCGCGGCAGGTTCGCAATAGGGCCATCTCCCTCTCCCGCTATCAATGCATCTACAACACAGAGGTTCGGGCGGACCACCGTCATAATGTCCATAAACCGTCCGATCATCTCTTCATCGCCATGATTATGCTCGCGCCAGTTCTGATTGACGATGCCGACCCAGTTCTTCAAAGCGCCGGAAACCGGCTCGATGTGGTGATTTTTCGCTTTGGGGCAATCGATGATTACATCCGCATCGAGCAAGGGAGCAGGCAACGGCGCATGCCGAATGACGCGGCCATTCGGCACCGGCACGGTGCGATTTGGCACGTCATCGCTGCCGAGGTCGAGTAACTCCGCTCCATATTTCTTGGCGATCGCAGCGATGCCTGTGATGCGCATGCACTCCGTCGAGGAGAAGAAACCGCCACTTGACTCCGCCACCTGAATACGCGCAGCTCCCGCATTCTTGGCGAGCCGGATCAGCGCACCGATAACGAGTGGGTCCGTCGTACAACCCTCCTCGGCCGAATAGAAAACCGTATTGTTCGGCTTGAGCAGAACAGTTTGGCCCGGCGTTACAAATTTCGACATACCGCCGAGGTGGTCGATGGCTTCGGAAACAACAGAAAAGACGCGGGCCTCAGACCGGTGCTTTTCATTGGTGTGCGCGATGGAGACAATAGCCATAACTGCGCAGGATTCTAAGCACCTTCGAGAGCGAGGTTGCCGTTCTCGTCGAAGGGCAATTGGGCCGCCTCGCCTAGGATGTCGAGCTTTGGATTAAGCTTCACTTCCTGATAGAGCCCTTCCGATGCCCACAACTCATCGAGCCGCGCAGTGTTCTTGATGCGGCATAATCGCGGTTCGGGTCCGGCGAGCGCTGAATAGAGAGCAACCTCGATGGCTTCACGATCCGATGAGAGTGCGAGCGGTAAAGGCCCCTCGCGAGTGTTACCACCAGGCTCCTGGGCGGTCAGAAGATTCATGTAGGTCACTGCGGGATCATAAGCTTCGGCAAATCGCGCTGTCGTGAAATCGGCCATTCCGATTCCGAGTCCATTTCCCAGGGAAGCCTTCGTCAGCGACAAGACGACAATCCGCTTGAAATCCGGAATATGCGGAGCATCGGAGTTCCGCCATTTTCCTATGATGTTCGGGTCCATACCGCCGCCGGAAACAGTCTTTCCCAACTCATCTACAATCAGGACATCCAGGGCGTGAAACGGAATGGGGGCTAGAAACACCTTTGCCTTTTCCAGCAGCCGCAGATCAGATTCAAGAAAAGTGTCGTAGGCGGCCGGGACTACTTCGATTACCGCTGGCTGACGCAGCGCATTTTCGACGACTGAAACACCGAAAAGTATCTTCGCTTTTGAAAGCTGTACGCGAGGTACGGCGCGAATTGAGTTCCACAAACCGTGATTGTGAGCCTCTTGCGCTCCTCGCTGCTTTCCAATTCCGATCGTGCACATTTTCAGGAGACCGGAGGCGAGAGGGCCAGTGGACTCGGGGTGAGTCTTTGTGCGGCCCAACACAATAATTCCATCTGCTTCATAGGCGATCTTGTCCACGTGCGCGACGGCTCCATTTTCGGCTGTGCCCACCGCGATCGTCTCCATACCCGAGTGAACCGGGGCTCCGACCGTTTCTTCCGTTACGCCAAGAAGGTGCAAAATCTCGGCTTGTCCTTTGGCTGTAGCTCCTCCATGGCTGCCCATTGCCGGAAAGATGAAGGGCAAACCTCCAGCACTCTTCACGGCATCTACAATGCCCGCGAGTAAGTCAGTGAACGCGCCTATCCCGCGACTCCCCGCGGTAATCGCAATCCGAGTCCCGGGTTTAATTGCAGATTTCAATCCAGCATCTAACAGCTTTTGAGCTACGTCGGTTCGAGGTCCGCTGATGTGATCCGTTGGAACATGCTGTTTGATCCGCATGAACCGCGGCAAGGAGCAACGGGGAAATGGTGCGCGGTTAATCATTCTGGTGTGGTCATCGCAATGGGTTAGCGCGGCGAGAATACCGGGATGCGAGTTAAAGGACTTCGCGCACTTTGTCCTTTAGGACAGTCTCGATTATTCTGCCGGCGTGTTTGTCCCCGCGAGCGAGGGCCTCCGCGAAATGGATGGCTTGTTCCGTTTTTATCTTGCCTGGCATCGGCGGTTCGTTCGGGTCTACCACAGCTTCCACCAACGCAGGTCCCGGATATTCTAAGGCTTCGCGGAGGACTGCTTGCGCATCTTCTGCTCTCTCCAGCCTGAATCCCCCGATCCCACAGTTCCTTGCTACTCCGGCAAAGTCGATCGGCTGCAGATCGATGCCGAACTCGGGGTTCGCGTCAAGCACCATCTGTTCCCACTTAATCTGGCCCAGCACATTGTTCTTGATCACGATCACTTTCACGTTGAGTTTGTATTTTGCAAGAGTTGCCAGTTCGGCCAGGAGCATGGACAGGCCGCCATCTCCCACAATGCACACGACCTGGCGCCCAGGATAGGCAGCCGCTGCTCCGATACTGTAAGGCAGGCCATTGGCCATGGTGGCTAACAAACCCGATAGCGAGAACTGCATATCTCCCCGGATTTCGATGTACCGGGCGGTCCAAGTGGCAATCGTTCCGCTATCCGAAGACACGATGGCGTCGTCGTTAAGCAACTTATTAAGGGCATGGGTCACTACCTGCGGCTTCATCGGGGAGCCGGTTCGTGTTCCGCGCTCCTCCATCAGCTTGTTCCAGCTCTCCATGCGCTTTTGAGCTTTCTTGAGAAAGTCTTGCTTTTTCTTTTTCTCAATCAAAGGAAGCAGCGCAGCAAGAGCTGTTTTGCAATCGCAGGCGATACCAACGTCGGCGGGGTAGCGTAATCCGATTCGCGCCGGATCGATGTCGATCTGCACGCATTTTGCCTGCCCTGGCTTCGGAAAGAACTCCATATAAGGGAAACTGCTCCCTGCGAGGATTAGGGCATCGCACTCCTCCATTGCGTCCTGCGATGGCGCCGTTCCTAGAAGCCCTAGGCCGCCTGTCGTGTACGGGCTCCGGTCGGGGACGACTGCTTTCCCGAGAAGGGGCTTTATAACCGGTGCTCCAACCTTTTCGGCTAATTCAAGGACCTCGATGCGCGCTCCCAGGCACCCTCTGCCAGCAAAGATCACCACACGGTCACTGTCGTTGATAAGCTTCGCGGCTTCTTCAAGCAAATGCTTTGCCGGTTGTGGATACACGGGCGCAAAAAGGTCAGCGCTGTGTTTCTTGACATTTGCGTTCGACCGCTGCCCATCCGACATCTTCATTTCTTGAATATCTTTTGGGATCGTGATGTGCGCGACGGACCGCCGGGACAGAGCCGTCTTGATGGCCTCATCCACAACGCTGATCACGTGTGCCGGTCCCATCACACGCTGGTTGTAGACCGCTACATCCATATAAAGCTTGTCCAGATCGACGTCTTGTTGATAATGCGTGCCAATCAGGTCATGAAACGTGTGACCAGTGATTGCAAGCACTGGCTGGCCATCGCACTTTGCGTCGTAGAGGCCGTTTAAGAGGTGTACTCCGCCAGGGCCGGAAGTAGCTAAACAAACCCCCAGCCGGCCAGTATATTTCGCGTAGCCACAAGCTGCAAACGCCGCAGCCTCTTCATGGCGCACCTGAATAAATCGAAGTTTGTCTTGGTGGGTCCGAAGTCCCTCAAAAATGCCGTTTACGCCATCGCCGGGGAAACCAAAAATTGTGTCAATGCCCCATTCGATGAGGCGTTCAATGAGTGCGTCTGCGACTAGTTTCGCCATTTAGGTCCTGATTGGGCATACACAGCCCCTTGACTCTTCCTTCCAGATTGAACCCATCTGTTGAATGCCATTGTGCGTTTTGTCACGAGTACCGAGTTTTCGGCACTCGAAAAAGTGCCATGTATTGCGCCGCGGCTGAAGGAACCATTGGCAAGAAAACGAGAGGGGAAAAGTGCTTCACACCATGTCCGACGATAAATCCGATGCAAGTTTGCCGTCCCCTTGGCGCCGGACACCGGCTGCCGTGTGCAGCGCTCCCATATTCGGGATTGTGACGAGCCGCCTTCCTTTTAACTCGATCAGCCCGGTTTTCTGAAGATGAGTGAATGCACGAGAGACAACCTCACGCACAGAACCAATTCGGTTTGCGATCTCGATCCGTGTCAATGTAAGTTCAACAAGGCAACCTTCCCCAAAGGGAACTCCCCTCTCTCGCGCGACAGTAAATATGTGTTCAGCCACTCGTTGCTCTACATTTCGTAAGGCTAACGTCTCGATAAGTTCCGCGTAATGCCGGACTTTATGTGCTAATACTCTTGCCAGGTTCCAAAGGAGCTCGGTGTGTTCCCGGCACAAGCGGTGCATATCATGTTTTTCGATAGCCAGGACCGTTGAAGGACGGTCAGCAATGAGAGTGCTATAGAACTTTCCTCCATTAAAGACTGGGACCGCTGCAAGAACCGCGCCCGTACGCTCCGTTGATAGTACTTGTTCCCGGCCTTCAGCGCTTTGCCGGATGGACCGGAGCTCGCCGGTGGCGACCACGTATACCGCTGAAGCTTCATCGTATTCCGAACACAGTACCTGATTTCGCTCGAGCTGCCGGGTCAAGACCAGCGCTGCAATCTTGGTAAGAAGCTCATTGCTCAACGTGCCAAACAAACCGGTTTTGCGGAGAATCGCAATCTTATCCATCGCACTCGATTTTTTTACAGCTGTTCGCTTTTCAGCCATGAAAAGTTCCGTCCTATAGTAGTCCACGTTGCTCGTGCTCTTGCTCATGGATCTCGTAAGGTGGAGTCGCATCGTACTTTCGTTGAACCTATCGGAAACAGCATATTACGACTCGGTTTAGACTCTTATGAACGCCACGGTACAGAAGACGCTCATTTACACGGGAGTACATCAGAATTCCGGGACTGTTTCATTCGTGCCGATCTTGGATCACAAGATTGAAATAGCCGATGCAGCATTCCGCAGCAAGAAAATCGCATTTTGGGCACACTGGATCCGACTGCATCTGCTACTCACACCCTTTCTCAAGCGCGTGGAGCTGGATTTAAAAGGGGCTTAGCGAAATCGGAAAAGCCAATAACTTACGCGTACTTTTCAGTGAACGGCGTCCTCTTGCTGCTTGGTCGTGCCGACGAGAACGCATTTTGGAAGTGGCGACTATCGGCAATGAGGGAATGGTTGGACTACTACTCCTTCTCCGGGTGGATCGCAGTCAGGCAACTGTAATCTCGCAGGCACCGGGAGAGTGATGCAGCTGCTGAATAGCTATACACAGGCCTTATCGTGCAGATTACTCAAGGAAACGTGTGCAACCGGAGTGAGGAGCGCTGGGTGCAACGGTTCCTCCTGACTCACGATCGCGTGAATACGGATGAGCTCATATTAAACGACAGGTTTTTCAGGATCCCAGTCGATCTCGTCCATTGCTTGAAGAAAGTCTCTCAGGGAAACTTCATGCTCAGCGCACACCGCCTGCAAGCTTTTCTTTTCATCTTGGTCAAGCTGAATGCCGAACCGGTCAAACACGACAGCAGCACTTGGGATAGCCGCAAGCAAACTGGCCACGGCTGTCTGTGGATCAAGTTTCATATGGAAGCGCCACTCCGAAATTGCCCCACTTCAAAATGTACCCCCTACCAACCCATATTAATGGCGACTTTGTAAAGCGACAGAACCGATTCCCTATTTACAATGTTGCCGGCAAGTTCGGCGACAACTCCGTGACAAAAAGCACAATTGCTCGCTATGTTCCGTGCCATCCTCGTTCAGTGGCTCGCGCACCGCAAAACACGTGATCAATTGAGCTTGCCGTTGCCTGGACTGCGCTCGGCCATCCATTGAAGCACCTCTAACGCGGATTCCGAAGCGGGCACTTTTTGACCAATCCTGCCGGTCAGAAAAGGCTTTCCCCGGAATCCGCTCTTTTTCTGCTCCATCGATCAGACCCCAAAGTGACGCTGATTAAAGCACTCACCGCGAAGCAGGCCTGGGCAGCTGACCGTGAGTGGTCAGGTTCTGGCAAAACTACTTGCTCTTGATCGTGATAAAAGACACGGACTGACTCCCTTGCCAGGAAGCATTCTATAACTGGAGAGCAAGTACTTATGTACAGCTTTCGCACTTACAACGCGTATCGCTTGTGCAACGATAATTTGCCGCGGTGTAACAACGTAATCGCTGTCGAGGATGTTCATGGTCAGTGTTGAAACTGTTATAAGCGCTGCCCTCGCCCTTCTGCTGATAAATGCAGTCCTAGAAGTTACCGTCATTGCTTGTTGGTACCGGCGCGAACGTCCTAAGACTCCGTTGCTGAAACCAGCTACGTTGTGTGCCGCCACGTTAACACTCTGCCGTTGCGCTGTATTGGTTTGGCGATATATCTACTGCGTCCATGCCCTAGAGGTCACAGGACGCGTCAGAAAGCGCGAACAGATCCTGTTAAGAGATCTTCAAGAGAGGAGTCAGGACAATGTGTGATTATTCGCTTTGTGCGATTCCTAACCGTCTTGCAGAAGAAGGAGAAGAACTTATTCTCCACAAGTTCGAGACGGGCAGTTTAGGCTTTGCTTCGGTATCAGATCGTAACCGCCGACAAGCCTCAGTATCAAAAGCGGATAGTTATTGGGCGACGATAAAAAAGTGGCTCTTACTGCGCCGCACAGATGGCGGCATGGTGATCTGTATCCCCCCGGGGACGCGTCTGTTGTTAACCGATATTCCTCTGCCGGTTCAAGTGTCTCTTCACATTTCATCTTTAGAGCTTGTTGTCTTCACTGAACTGTCGGACCGCAGTTACTCATATCGAGATGCGCTGTTATTACCTAATAGCACTCGAGTTCTCTTACAGGATTTACCGCCTGGTATACACGCGGTGGTGCTGTCGGTGTTCTCCGATGGGGAGCCAACAATGCCAGAAGGTCATTTCCATGCTGCCTAGAGGTCTCGGGCACCTATGTCTGTCTTGATAGTAAATACATCTGATGAATGAAGTGATTGAAGAAAGGTTAGGAGCTATATGACACCAAATGAGCAAATCACAACTCGCCCGATTGGCGGTGGGTTGAATGCTGCTAAGGCAGCGAGCACTATATGCCTTCTCGCAGGCATATGGTTCTTTGTTTCTCCGTGGGTTTACGGCGCATACACAACCGCCAATGCATGGAACTGCTGGATTGCCGGTGGGTTTATGATCCTCTTTGGGATCATCCGCATGGCGCGTCCCGCGTATTCGACCGTACTGAGTTGGTGCAATATGATCCTTGGCATTTGGACTTTTTTGTCGCCTTGGATTTACGGGTATGCCAGCAGCAACACGGGACGTTTCATTAATAGTCTCTGCGTTGGCGTTATTGTCTTTGTGTTTTCGATAGCATCTGCACGGATCAGCGCAGCGCGCAATGCTCCACGTCCTATGTAGCTGCGCCGCAGACTTTGCGTGCAAGAAATGTACGGATCATCAGAAGGGAAGATAACATGGCTGAAATAAAGCGCTCACAAATTAAAGAATCAAACACTCAAGTGGCAGACCCACAAGAAGTGAATGAAACCGGGGGGCCACAAGACCCCGGTTCTTTGTCTCCACAGAATTCAGTGGAGGAATCGAACACATCATCAAGCGGCCCAACACACGAGGAAATAGCCGCGCGAGCCTATCACTGCTGGCAAGAACGCGGGGGCGCTCAAGGAGCTTCGGAACAAGATTGGTATCGAGCCGAGCAGGAGCTGCGCGCAGAACACGAACCAACGGGGCATCAGTCCCGATCGGCGGCAGCATCTGCGTGATGAAATCATCGATTCCGAGTCTGCCGAGGCCATGAGTGTAACATGAATTCTCATGGAACTCCTGTACATGCGTACTGCAGAGGGAAGTATGGCCGCTAACTCCGTCGATTTCGCGCACGCGTATCAGCACAATTTCGCGCGGACGGTGCGCGCTTTAGCGGCAAAGGGCTCTCACGCAGCGCTACGGCGGGCCACAGTAGATCGACAGAACGTCGATTGTCATTGCGGGCGAAATCAAACTGTACTCGCTCGCATTGAGTAAGTGTAGTGAGCTTGCGGCCTACACCCATAGCAGAGTTCTTCGCCTTCATCGGCGAGCTTGGAGTATTTGGCGCCCGCGCCGTTCAGCGCAGCTTTACTCCGCCGTTCGAGTTCCGGGAAACGATCAACCAAATCTATGATGCTGGCTGGTGCTCGTTGCCCCTCGTGATTACATCTGGCTTCGCGTTTGGCGTTATTCTCGCCCTGCAAACGCGGGCCGAGATGCAAAGCTTCGGCGCAGGCGCGATGATTCCGCAGGCCGTCTCCACCGGCCTGTTTCGTGATATCGGTGCAATCATCGCGGCGCTACTGGTCGCCGGACGTGTGGGAGCGGGAATAGGCGCGGAAATCGCGGGTATGAGAGTTACCGAGCAGATCGACGCGCTGGAAGCGATTGGGGTTGATTCGTTCAAATACCTGGTAGTGACCAGAATCATAGGCTGCGTGATAATCATGCCGATACTGACGCTGGTTCTGAATTTCGCTGGGCTGGTGGGAGGTATGCTTGCGGACACCTGGGAGCTGCAGATGTCTCCGCGCGCATTTGTCACGAATGCGTTCCAGTCTATGGGATGGACGGATTATGTTCCGCCCACCGTTAAAACGGTTGTATTTGGTTTTCTGATCGGGACGGTTGCTTGTTATCTCGGCTATAACGCTACCCAGGGTGCAACAGGAGTGGGCCGCGCTTCCACCAGAAGCGTGGTTTACTCTTTACTGCTGGTAATGTTGTCGGATGTGATTCTAGTCAAGCTGACACAGTTCTTCTTTGAGAGCTGAAAGTGGGAGATGAACAACCTGCAGTGCGTCTCGAACACGTCTCCAAGATTTTTGAAAACAGAAAAGTGCTGGACGACGTGTCGATCGATGTGGCGCATGGCGAGGCGTTTTGCCTTCTAGGGCGCAGTGGAACGGGAAAAAGTGTCACGTTGAAGCTGATCATCGGATTACTCGCACCCGATCAGGGTTGCGTCTACGTTGATGGGGAGGAGATTCAAACCATGGATCCAGCGCGGCTTTCGAACACCCGCAAGAAAATCGGCTTCCTGTTCCAAAGCGCCGCGCTTTTCGATTCCATTACTGTGGGCGACAACGTAGCTTTCCCATTGCGGCGTCACACGAAGAAATCAAAAGATGAGGTTCGTTCGATTGTTCAGGAAAAACTGAAGGATGTCGAACTTGAGAAAGAGGCCGGCAAAATGCCATCGGAGCTATCGGGTGGCATGCGGAAACGTGCTGCCCTGGCGCGCGCTTTGGTGCTCGATCCGCGCATTGTCCTGGTAGATGAGCCGAGCAGTGGGCTTGATTCTATAACGGCCGGCGAGATCTATGACCTGCTGCTCAGCTTGAAGGAAAAGCACGACGTGACGCTCATCTGCGTCACGCATGATGCGGCAGGGGCTCGGAAATTTGCTGATCGATTCGGCGTCCTGGATCAGGGCAAGATCGTAGCTTCCGGATCGGCGGAGGAGCTGGAACATAGCCGCAATCCATTGGTCAGGGATTTGGCAGTAGGAGCAGAAACCTGATGTCGAAGGCAGCGAAGGTAGGCATTCTGATAGTTGCCGGAGTCGTGCTGTTTGGTGTGGGGCTATTCCTGATCGGAAGCAGCAAACAGTTGTTCACGCACCATTACAGTATCTACACAGAATTCAATAACATCGCGAGCATCACCAAAGGAGCAAACGTCCGGGTCTCAGGCATGGATGCTGGCACAATTGACAACATCGGGATACCGGGCACGCCCTCAGACAAGTTTCGCATGAAGCTGAAAGTCGACGAGAAGTTCCGGCATATTATCCGCGAAGACTCACTCGCGACGATCGCGACGGAGGGAATGGTAGGCAACCAGTTCGTAGAGATCAAGAAAGGTACAGATAGCTCACCTGAGTGCAACCCGGGCTGCACGATCAAGAGTCAGGAGGCGGCCAGTATTTCGCAACTGATGCAGCAGGGCAACGAGATCGCCGACCAGATCAAGAGCACGATCAAGGATCTTAAAGGCCGAGCGGATGTGGCTATGGGCAACATCACTGATCTTACGGGGCACGCTGATGAAGCCATAAAGAACGTCACTCCGGCCGTCCAGAAGATCGCGAGCAATGGAGTACGAATTAGTGGCAACGTCAACGAGATTGTGGCGGAGGTGAAGAGCGGGCAAGGCGCGGCCGGCAAGCTGCTGACAGATCAAAAGACCGCGCAAGATGTGACAACGATCGTCTCGAACGTCAAAGAAACTACAACCAACGCGGACGATGCTTCGGGCAAAGCGGACAAGATCATCGCGGAGATTCAACGCAAAGACATCCCAAGAGTGGACCAGACCGTCGCGAATGTACAGGACGCGACGAATCAGTTGGATGGAGCTGTCGGCACTTTTTTGTCGAAAGGCAAAGATGGGGAAAGCACGCCTGAAGCTCTTCGCGACACCGTCCAACATGCGAACCAGGCTGCGGGAAATCTAGCAGACGACACTGAGGCGATCAAACATAACTTCTTCTTCCGCGGATTTTTCAAGCGGCGCGGGTTCTACAGCCTGGCTCACATGACGCCGAGTGAATACGAAAAAAGTGAGTTCATTAAGAAACCTGCCGCCCGCATCTGGGTTCCCGCGGCAGGCCTGTTCGAAATCGGTCCTGACGGCGCACAGAAACTTACGCCCGATGGCACTTCGATTCTGGCCCAGGCGTTGTCCGGGTTAGTGCATTACCTGCCAAACAACCCAACTATAGTGGAAGCTTACTCCGAGACCGGTGCACCTGACCAGGAATATGTTTTTTCCGAGCAACGCGCCGACCTCGTCCGCCGGTTTCTGGAATCACGTTTTCAGGTGAAATCGAAGTGGATTGGTGTGATGCCGTTCGAACACCAGCCGCCCCCGCGTACTGGTAAGACCAAATGGGATGGGATCAGCATCGTTGTCATTCAGTCCAAGCAGAAGACAGGGTGAGAAGGCCAAAAGTTCAGGTGTAAGCACCTGCGCCGATGCTCGAACGACGTGGCGAGAATCGGCCGGTCAACCGACAGTGGTGAGGGGAAATCCGGCAGGAAACCCGTTTTGGGTTTGAGTTGGAGATAAGCGTCCTGTACAAAAACTCGTACCTCCCCGCCGAGACTGTATTTATTCCCTTTTGACTAAGTAGAAGAGTGTTGATGAGGTCTTCTATCGTGGGGCCAAGCCCCGAGTACTTCAATCGGCAACCAAGCTTCCCGCGTTGTCCTTACACTCTGGCAATCGGATCGTACTCTGCCGGGATTTGTCTTGAGCTGGTCCGCAATCTCGTGATCGTTGTAGCCTTCGGCAGTTAGACAAAATAGCTGTTTCTCACGCTCCGACATCTGTCCATCTCCGCTCATTCTTCTCCCATACTCATCCCACAACTGCGAAGTGATGCTCGTACTCAAAAACCTGTTGCCCTTTGCAACGACTCTTATCGCGAATCAGGTCGCTTTGAACAGAATTGCAGATATATATCCCTTTGCTCCCGCCTTGAAGGACTGAATGACGTACTGTTCGTCTCTGTGTACGGTTACGAAAATGACCCTGGTCCGGACGTTTAGGAGCAGTGTACTCGCTTGTTTGACTTCCAGCTATCGTGCGGCGACGGTATTCTCTGACCGCTTTCACAGTAGGCGTGGGGTCTTTCCGTGCCGCTGCCAACCAGACAGCAAAGAAAATAGAGCACATACTGCCGTTCAGTCCCAAAACTCATGCCCTCAGGGTATGGCCTTTGCTGGTTCTGTTTTTTACGATAGATTTGTCTGGCCGCGATCCTTAGACTAAAGTGAGGATTGCGATTGGTACTGATGACGTCAACTTTCTGCCTCGACATCCAATTGGAAGCGCGAAAATCTGAATCTTTATCTTCGTTTTTGTGCCGTAGACTTTGCGTTTTGCGTACGACCGCCGTCTTCGAGGTAGCGGAGTAATGCATCGGCCTCTGCCAACAGTACCCGACAGCACTCTCGAAAAGCTTCAAGGCCTCGATACGTGTACGGTTTCAAATGCGATAGAGAAGTTTCGTGTCAGGACCCGCAACGAAGGTTTCGTGAACGGCTCGGTCCGCTGCATGTTTCCGCACATCGCGCCTAAGGTAGGCTATGCCGTTACGACCCGTATTCGTACCTCTGCGACTCCTATCTCGGGCCGGTGGTATTACGAGCGGATGGATTGGTGGTCCTATCTGCTCACGATTCCAGCTCCTCGATTCATAGTTGCGGAAGACGTTGACCACGTACCCGGCCTGGGAGCTTTATTCGGGGAAATTCATGCACGCATATCCAAGGCTCTTGGTGGCATTGCCTTCGCGACCAATGGAGCCGTCCGCGACTTGCCAGGAATAGAAGCTGCGGGAATGCAAGTCTTCGCTGGAAACGTAGCTGTTTCGCATGCTTATGCGCACGTTATCGAGTTCGGCGAACCTGTTGAGATCGGCGGATTACAAATCAGACCTGGAGATTTACTCCATGGTGACCAGCACGGAATCGTAAGCATCCCTTTCTCAGTTGTTGAACAACTTCCCGGAGTAGCGGCAGAGATGTTAGTAAGAGAGAAAGAACTGGTCGACTTTTGTTCCTCGCCAGATTTTTCGTTTCAACAGCTGTCGGACAGAATTCAAAGTGTTGTGCCTGACGTCGCTAAGCCCAATCCAGTTTCAAAATGACTAATCGTCACGCTATTCGCACGCACGATGCACAGATTCGGAGTTTCAGGCCTTTTGGCAGTTGGCTTCTCGCGTGTTTCGTAATCGCCACGGCGGTCGTCCTGACCTCTTGTGCAAAGAGTGACGTCGCGCAGGCGGGTGCGAGCTCGGGTTCGCAAAGCAGCCTTCCGCAGGTAGCCGTTGCCAAAGTAGATAGAAAACCTATGGCGCGGTACTTGACCATTTCGTCTGAGCTAGTTCCTTTTCAAGAAATCGACGTATACGCGAAGGAGTCCGGCTTCGTTTCCAAGCTGTACGTCGACTATGGCACTCACGTAAAAAAGGGCCAGCTTATGGCGGTCCTCGAAATTCCGGAATTGCAAGCGCAGTTGCAAGAAGATCAAGCCTCAATCAAAAATGCATCGGATCAGGAAACTGACGCCGAGCACCAATTGGGGCGAGTAGAGGCTCAACACAAGGTTTTGCATCTGCAATATGACCGCTTAAATAATGTCGCAAAGAGCAAACCCGGTCTCGTCGCCCAGCAGGAGGTTGACGACGCACAGGGGAAGGATCTCGCCGCAGAGGCCCAAGTCGAAGGCGCCAAATCCACCTTACAAGCGGCCCAAAGTCAGATGGCTGTTGCACAGTCCAAACTCGCCCGTGATCAGGCTCTTTTCGATTACTCGAATATAACCGCCCCATTCTCTGGGGTTGTCACCCAGCGCTACGCGAACCTCGGAACTTTGATGCAAGGTGGCACTAACTCAACTCAAGCCCTTCCTTTGGTTAAGCTTTCGCAAGAAGACCTATTCCGCCTCGTTATACCTGTCCCTGAATCCTACGTTCGCTACATCAAAGTCGGCGATCAGGTGAACGTACGTGTTCCTTCCTTGGACAAAGATTTCCCGGGAAGAGTGGCCCGCTTCTCGGTCGATGTAACAGGTTCAACACGGACTATGCACACCGAAGTAGACGTTCCAAATCCCGGAGGCGTACTAATCCCGGGCGTCTATGCCGAAGCGACGTTAACCCTGGATAGAAAAGGTGATGCCCTTGTCGTTCCCCTCCAGGCAATAAATCAAGAAGGCAATAAAGTAACGGTGCTAATAGTCGATCAGTCGAACGCGATTCAAAGTCGCGAGATTGCCCTCGGCATTCAAACTGAGAACGATGCAGAAGTGCTGTCCGGCCTTCGCGAGGGCGACGAGGTGGTTATTGGTGATAGAAGCGGTTTACGATCTGGAGAAGCGGTGCACCCCAAGGTTATGCAGGCCGCCACTTATAAAAGCCAAAGCTGACGAAACCTCATAACGTGCGACTCTGATGTCACGCTTTTCAATCCGCAACCCGTATTTTATTGTTGTTGTTTGTCTGGTGCTGTCGATCATTGGCGTCGTCAGTGTTGCGCGCATGCCGGTCGATTTGTTCCCGCAGATCAACTTGCCGGAGGTGGTGGTCGCAACCTTTTACTCTGGCATGCCGCCCGAAGATATCGAAACAGATATCACGAATCCGCTCGAGCGCTTTTTTACGCTAGCTGCAGGCATCGACCACATGGAATCGCGTTCCATGCTTGGTGTAAGTCTGATTCGCGTTTTCTTTCAGCCCGGCACCAGCGCGGATACCGACGTCACCGAGCTTTCGAATCTGGCGCTTGCCGACCTGAAACGCCTTCCCCCAGGAACACTTCCCCCTGTCGTCCTGAAGTTCGACGCGTCAAGTCAGCCGGTCTGCTTAGTAACAGTGAAAGGCAAAGGCCTCAGCGAAACCCAGCTCCACGATGACGCGCAGTTCACGATTCGTAATCAGATCGCGGTAGTAAAAGGGGCCGAAATTCCACCACCGTTCGGCGGCAAGTATCGCCAGATCATGGTTTACGTCGATCCCTACAAATTGATGTCCCGCGATCTGAGTCCGATGGACGTGGTTGGCGCGGTGAATCATTCGAATCTAATACTCCCCGCGGGTGACGTGAAGGTTGGGCCGTTCGATTACTTCGTTTACTCCAATAGTCTTGTCAACAACATGAAGGAGATGAACGACATCCCCCTGAAGGCTGAGGGCAATTCCTGGGTGTCAATCAAAGATGTCGGCAGGGCCGAGGACGCCAGTCAGATTCAATACAACATTGTTCGCGTTGATGGACAGCGCTCTGTTTACATCCCCATCATGAAACAAGGCGGCGATACGAACACCATTCAAGTCGTTGAGGGCGTCCGAGCACTAATCCAACACCTCTATGACTTGCCAAAGCAGTTGAAGACTGACATATTGTTCGACCAATCAGTGTTCGTGAAAGAAGCCATCAAGACCGTGCTTCACGAAGGCCTCATCGGCCTCGTGTTGACCAGCGTAATGATTCTCCTGTTCCTGGGTAGCTTGCGAGCAACTTCTGCGGTTCTCCTTTCGATTCCACTTTCCGCACTCGCTACTTTCGTCATCCTTTATATAGGTGGCAGTACAGTCAATACGATGATTCTCGCGGGGCTGGCGCTAGCCTTCTCACGCGTTATCGATAACTCCGTTATTTCACTCGAGAACATCTATCGTCATCTGGAAATGGGTGAGGTGCCTCGTTTAGCTGCGGAGCTTGGCGGATCGGAAGTCACGCTTGCCGTCCTCGCAGCAACGCTTGTTGACGTAGTCGATTTTTTTCCGGTCACGTTTCTGTACGGCGTCAGCAAGTTCCTTTTTTCGGCCTTAGCGCTCGCGTTCTGTATTTCTCTGCTGATCTCATTCGTTGTTGCGATGACCGTTATTCCCCTGTTCTGTTCTAGGTTCTTGAAGGGTGTGCCTCACGGAGAAGAACATGCCCACGACGCTCATGCAGCGGGCAAATCCCAAGAGGCTCTTTTGGAAGCTCAACAGACATCCTGGGGAGGGAAGTTCAACGCTCGCTTCAACTACGGTTTCAACAAATTCCTCGATTCTTACGAACTATGGGTAAGGCGTGCTTTGATGCGTCCGGGCTGGACGGTTGTAGGTTTGTCGGGTCTATTTGTTCTCAGTCTTGGAATATATCCGCTCCTTGGGCTGGCTTTTTTCCCCCGGACAGATGCAGGTCAATTTACGATCAACTTGAAAGCGCCTACTGGCTCTCGCATCGAGCTCACTGAGGATTACGTCTCAAAAGTAGAAGATCTGATTCGCCGCGCCGTTCGCCCTGGTGATTTCAAGATGACCGTTTCAAACATCGGTCTCGTGGATGACTTTTCATCGCTCTACACGAGCAATTCCGGCGCATACACCGCGACCGTGCAAGCTGCGCTTTCAGACGATCACGAGATCAGCAGCTTCGAGTACATGGACCGAGTGCGCCAGGCGATCGCAGCAAAGTATCCAGACATCCGAACGTTCTTTCAGAGCGGATCCATGGTTGATTCCACCCTGAATATGGGAATGCCGGCTCCGATTGACGTGCAGGTGACCGGCAAAAATCTTCAGCAGGACTACGATTTCGCTCAGCGGCTTGCGGCGCGGATCAGACAGTTACCCGGCGTCGACGAAGTGTACATTCCGCAAGACATGAATTATCCGGCCCTGCGGCTGAATGTAGATAGGGTCCACGCAGGAGAGCTCGGGCTGACGCAGAAAGATGTTGTCGACAACGTAATCACGGCTTTGAATTCCAACGCAATGATTGCTCCGAACTACTGGGTGGACTACAAAACAGGAAACGACTACTACCTTACCGTCCAGTATTTTGAGCACGGGAATCCAGCGATTCACAACACAATCGATCTGCGGAATATCCCTCTGAAGGCGCCGAAAGCGGAGGTTCCGACCACCCTCGATAGTGTGGTCAGCCTGTCGCATGTTCAAACTCCGACAGAGATCGACCATTATCAGATTCAAAGGTCAACTGACCTTTACGTTACGCCAAAAGGGGAAGATCTCGGCAAGATCTCCAGCCAGATCGAAAAGGTAATCGCGGAATCGAAACCGCCGGCCAACATGCGCACTACCTTACGTGGAATGGTTCTCGGCATGCGCGAGTCTTTCTCGAGCTTCGGATTCGGGTTTGTCTTATCATTCATTCTCCTTTACCTGATTCTGATTGCCCAATTTCGCTCCTTTGTCGATCCCTTTCTCATCATGCTCGCGATTCCGATGGGCTTCATCGGCGTTTTTGCCATTCTCTTGCTGACGGGGACGACGCTGAATGTGATGTCCTTGATGGGCGTGTTGATGCTCATCGGCATTGCCGATTCAAACAGCATTCTCATTGTTGATTTTGCGCACCGTCTCGAAGAGCAGGGCCTTTCTGTCAGGGATGCAGTGATTACAGCCTGCCGCGTTCGTCTGAGGCCCATTTTGATGACGTCTCTCGCGACCATTATCGGGATGATCCCGATGGCCCTTAAATTCGGAACTGGCTCCGAACAATATGCACCCATGGCGCGAACAATTATCGGCGGCCTGACCTCATCCGTCATCTTTACAGTGTTCATCGTACCGGCCGCCTATCTGCTTGTGTATGGACGAAAAGACCAGGAACCAAAACAGGGTCAATTGGGGACCGCTTAGAAACTCACAGCCATGTCTAGATTTTCCATCCGCAATCCGTATTTCATCGTCGTCGTCTGTCTGGCACTCTCCCTCATTGGCGTAGTGAGCTTGGTAAGGATGCCAGTCGATCTCTTTCCGGTGATCAATCTTCCTGAGGTGGTAGTTGCAACGTTCTACTCCGGCATGCCTCCAGAAGACATCGAGACGGACATCACCAATCCGTTGGAGCGCTTCTTTACGCTCGCCGCCGGAATCGACCACATGGAATCTCGTTCCATGCTGGGTGTCAGTTTAATCAAGGTTTTCTTCCAACCAGGAACGAGCGCCGATACCGATGTCACCGAGTTGTCAAACTTAGCTTTAGCAGACCTCAAGCGCCTTCCGCCTGGTACTCTTCCACCGGTCGTATTGAAATTTGATGCCTCAAGCCTTCCGGTCTGCCTCGTTGCCGTGAAAGGCTCTGGTTTAGATCAAACCCAACTCCACGATCTAGCTCAGTTCACTATCCGGAACCAAATCGCGGTCGTTCAAGGGGCAACCATTCCGCCTCCCTTCGGCGGAAAGTATCGGCAAATTATGGTCTATGTGGACCCTTACAAGCTCGCATCCCGGCAGTTGAGTCCCATGGATGTCGTGCACGCCGTTAATCAGGCGAACTTGATCCTTCCCGCCGGAGACGTCAAGCTTGGACCGTTCGATTACTACGTATATTCGAACAGCTTGGTCAGCAATATGAGTGAACTGAACAGCGTGCCTATCAAGACCGTCGGCAATTCCTGGGTCGCTATCAAGGACGTCGGCAAAGCGGAAGATGCAAACGCGATTCAGTACAACATCGTGCGCGTAGATGGTCAACGATCGACTTACATCCCGATAATGAAGCAGGGTGGGAACACAAACACCATTGAGGTCGTGAATGGTGTTCGAAAATTGCTCAGCAATCTTTACGATATCCCGAAACAGCTTTCTACGACTCTGCTGTTCGATCAATCAGTATTTGTAAAAGAAGCCATTCAGACCGTCCTTCACGAGGGTCTGATCGGGCTTGTGCTTACGAGCATTATGATTCTTCTGTTTCTCGGAAGTCTCAGAGCGACCTCAGCCGTTCTACTCTCCATTCCCATCTCGGCCTTAGCCACATTTGTGATTTTGTACACGATGGGCAGCACGGTGAACACCATGATTCTCGGCGGAATGGCGCTGGCCTTTTCGCGCGTCATCGACAACTCGGTCATCTCGCTCGAGAACATCTATCGACATCTGGAGAATGGTGAACCTCCAATGATAGCGGCAGAAGTTGGAGGGTCGGAAGTAACCCTTGCCGTGCTTGCCGCCACCCTCGTCGGTGTGGTGGATTTCTTCCCAGTTACATTCCTTTACGGCGTAAGCAAGTTTTTGTTCACCGCTCTGGCCCTTTCGTTTTGCTTATCGCTGCTGATCTCATTTGTTGTCGCGATGACTGTGATCCCTCTGTTCTGTTCGCGCTTTTTGAAGGTCGCACCCCACGGTTCAGACGACCTCGAACCAGGACATGCTCCGCCGAAAAGATCGTTGTGGAACCGCTTCAACACGGCTTTCAATTCGGGATTTACTAAACTTCTGGATTTCTACGAATCGTGGGTGCGGCGCGCGCTGCGGCGACCTGGATTCACAGTCATCTTGTTGAGCGGCCTCTTCGTTGCGAGCCTCGGCTATTTATCCCTTGCTCGGTGTCTCCTTCTTCCCCCGCACAGATGCCGGCCAATTCACCGTAAATCTGAAAGCACCCACCGGGTCGCGCATCGAGTTGTCCGAAGACTACGTAGCGAAAGTAGAGAATCTCATTCGTCATACGGTCGGGCACGATTTCAAAATGGTCGTATCCAATATCGGCATGGTGCCTGACTTCTCGGCTCTCTACACAAGCAACTCGGGACCGTACACAGCTACTGTTCAAACTGCCTTGAACGACGATCACAAGCTCAGCAGCTTTGCCTATATGGATCGGGTCCGAAGCGAGATTGAACAGGACTTCCCGGACGTTCGAACCTTCTTTCAAAGCGGCTCAATGGTTGACGCAACTCTTAACTCCGGCATGCCGGCGCCGATTGATGTGCAGATAACAGGCCGTAATTTACCCCAGGACTATGAACTAGCGCAGCAGCTTGCGACCAAGATTCGCCGCCTCCCGGGTGTAGATGAAATTTACATCCCCCAGGATATGAACTACCCTGCGGTGCGACTCGATGTCGACCGGATCCATGCCGCCGAGCTTGGTCTTACTCAGCAAGACATCGTCGATAACGTGATTACTGCACTGAATTCAAATGCCATGATTGCCCCTAATTACTGGGTCGATTACAAAAGTGGAAACGATTACTTTCTTACTGTGCAGTACTTCGAACATGGGAAGCCGGCAATACACAGCTTTATTGATCTGAAAAGCATCCCTTTGAAGGCTCCCAATTTAAACAAGCCGACGACACTTGATACCGTCGTTAGCCTCGATCATTCGCAAACTCCGACAGAAGTCGATCATTACCAGATTCAACGGGCTGCAGACGTCTATGTGACACCTAAGGGAGAGGATCTCGGCCGAATTTCAAGCCAGATTGACAAGTTAATAGCGGATATGCGGGTTCCCGGGAATGTCCGGGTAAATCTCCGTGGCATGGTTCAAGGCATGCGCGAATCATTTAAAAGTTTTGCCTTTGGTTTCATCCTGGCTGCCGTACTTCTCTACTTGATTCTTGTGGCTCAGTTCCGGTCATTCATCGATCCCTTCCTGATCATGCTCGCGATTCCGATGGGGTTCATCGGCGTGCTTATCATTCTTCTGCTCACAGGAACCACCCTCAATGTCATGTCTCTGATGGGAGTGCTCATGCTTATCGGCGTTGCCGGGTCGAATAGCATCTTGATTGTTGATTTTGCGCATAAGTTAGAGGACCAGAACCTATCCGTTACTGATGCGGTGATTACTGCATGCAGAGTTCGGCTTCGCCCTATTCTCATGACATCGCTTGCAACCATTATT
This sequence comes from uncultured Acidobacteriaceae bacterium, assembly GCA_963771495.1. GTDB lineage: Bacteria > Acidobacteriota > Terriglobia > Bryobacterales > Bryobacteraceae > Bog-105. The sequence goes on from CAVYTR010000001.1 coordinate 1,526,149, forward strand.
GGGATGTTCCCGATGGCCCTGAAACTCGGAACCGGTTCAGAGCAGTATGCGCCCATGGCGCGCGCCATCATCGGTGGATTAACTTCTTCCGTGATCTTAACTGTGTTCATCGTTCCCGCTGCGTATCTGTTGGCTTACGGAAGAAAGGACCGGCAAAAACACTCTGAAGGAAACGAACCGGTTCGCGCATAACACGATTATGAGGACAGAAACCTTCGGGCTCCTGGTCTGGTCGGCCATAGCCTTCTCGACTCTGGCCACTGGACAAACAACCGGCCCGCAACTCTCATTGCAGGATGCGGAGGCAATGGCCCTCAAAAATCATCCACAGGTGCTTGCGTCACAGGCCAATTACCTGCGAGCGGGGGAGATCGTGACGGAAACACGTTCTGCTTATTATCCCTCTCTAAACGGTAATCTCACGGGAGCTCAGGCGAATGTGAACAGCCGGCTCGGCGCCGGGGTCCTTAACGATCCTCGTTTGTTCAATCACTTTGGCTCTGGCTTAGCACTGTCTCAGCTGATCACAGACTCGGGAAGAACGCCGAACCTGGTAGCCAACTCCCGGCTGCAAGCCCAGGCCAGTCGCCAAGACTATCAGGCGACACGCTACGACATAGTTCTCGGTGTTGATCAAGCGTACTATGAAGTTCTTCTCGCCCAGGAACTAGTCAAAGTCGCTCAACAGACGGTCGCAACACGGCAAACAGTTGTCGATCAGGTGACCGCGTTAACACAAAATCAGTTAAAGTCGCAGGTCGACTTGAGCTTCGCACAGGTGAATCTGTCTGACGCCCAATTGATGTTGATCCGGGCGAGGGACCGCTTAGCGACAGCTTATGCCAATCTCGGCCAGGCACTGGGTACGAATCAGGCAAGTGAATATCAGCTCAGTCCGCAGCCTATGCCGCCGACTCCGCCAACTAACCCGGATCAGTTGATTGCTGAAGCCGATCGGAACCGGCCCGAAATGGCCAGTATGCGGCTTCAAAGCGAAGCCGCGCAGAAATTCGTCTATGCGGAGCGCGACCTGAAGAGACCAACCGTAAGTCTCACGGCGGTAGGCGGCGCTCTGCCGTATATTGAGCCCGGAAACGCTAATCCTGGCATACCAGAAGGCTATGAGGCTGCTGCAGTCAACGTGCAGATTCCTGTATTCAATGGACACCTGTTTTCGGCGCGCCGCCGAGCCGCAGAATATGAGTTACAAGCCGCCAATCAGCGTGTGCGCGACTTGCAGGATCGCATAGCGCGCGATGTTCGAGCATCCTGGGAACACGCCAGAACCGCCTTCGAAGCCATCGCGCCGAGCGAGCAACTCCTCGCGCAAGCTAACTTGGCTCTCAATTTGTCGCAGGGCCGCTACAACCTTGGCCTTGCTTCCATCGTCGAACTGACACAAGCGCAACTCGGGCAGACGCAAGCTCAAGTCCAAAATCTCAGCGCGCAATATGACTATGAAGAAGCCTATGCCGCACTTCAATACACATTAGGTTTGTTGCATTAGTCTTGGCTGAAACTCACGGCCAGGTCGAGCGGGTTCTTGAGCTACGAAGAGTAAGTGGAGCGTTGAATGGTAAGTGTTGATCGACAAACACGGCGCCTTTTATTACTCGGCTTCGGAGGTTTGTTACTCCTGCTCGCCTTTACGGGATTGAACGCGCTCTCTGTTCTGCGTCGAATTGAGGTGCGAAGTCAGACCATTCGCGATGACTACTTCAATCGCGATCGCATTCTCGAGCAGCTACGTTCAGACATTTATCTTTCGGGAACATATGTCCGCGATCTGCTCCTCGAGCAGGATCCCGCCCGTGCAGACGTTCATCGACGGGAGCTGCAGGAAACCCAAACTCGCATCGAAACCAATATTGCCGGCTATAACGGCATTCTTCGTGGCGAAGAGCGAGGCGCCGTCCGCGAGTTTGCTCAGGAAGTGAATTCATACTTCGATTCGCTCAGACCCGCCCTTGAATGGAACGTCAATCAACGCCGGATCTTCGGCTACGCTTTTATGAAAAATTCGCTACTGCCCAGGCGGATGACCATTGTTCACCTGGCAGATCAAATCGCCGCCTTGAATCAAAAACAATTGGAGACAGGTAACCAGCAGATCGTCAACCTGTTTTCTACTTTTAGGCGATCTTTGATCTTCTTGCTCGCGCTTACGCTTGTCTGCGGATCTCTCCTCGCCGCAGGAAGTTTCCATAGCATCGTGCGGCTAGAGCGGTTATCTGCCGCGCGTTTCGACGAAGTGGAGCACGCCCGGACAGCGTTGCGCGAACTGTCGGCTCGCCTGATCGCCGTTCAAGAGTCTGATCGGCGCTCACTTTCGCGCGAGTTGCACGACGAGATTGGACAGTCGCTCTCGGCGCTTCTCTTGGGCATCGGCAATGTCGCAGCTATCCTCTCGCCTGATATCGATCGCGATGCGCGAGCACAGCTCTCTGATCTTCGCCGGCTTGCGGAAAGGACCGTTGCTGCCGTCAGGGACATGTCACTCTTATTGCGCCCCTCCATGCTTGACGACCTGGGGCTCATCCCAGCCGTACAATGGCAGGCTCGCGAGGTCTCCCGAACCGGGAACGTCTCCGTTCAGGTCAACGCCGAATCCGTACCGGAGGATCTCCCGGACGAACACAGAACCTGCATTTACCGCATCGTCCAAGAGGCGTTGCGCAATGTAGTGCGGCATGCGAACGCCAAAGGTGTCCGAATTCGTTTGCATCAGAGCGGCGACCAGCTAATCCTTACTATCCAGGATGATGGGCACGGATTCCTGCCGGAGCAGGAAAAGGGCTTGGGTTTGCTGGGAATGGAAGAGAGGGTAACACATTTGCACGGGTCCTTTCGCGTCGAGTCGACTCTGGGAGTAGGCACATCCATTCGGGTTGAGTTACCGTTGTTACCGTTGTCAGAAAGTAGCGCGGCGGTGGCCATATGACTTCCACCCGCATCGTTTTGGCCGATGATCACACGATCATGCGGCATGGGCTGCGTTTAGTCCTCGAGCGGCAGCCGGACTTCGTAGTCATTGGCGAAGCTAACAACGGGCGAGAGGCCATCGACATCGCCATCCGCGAGGATCCTGACGTCCTCATCATGGACATCGCGATGCCGGTTTTGAACGGTATCGAGGCGGCAAAAAGAATTCATGAGGAGCGGCTTCGCACCGCAATAGTGATTCTTAGCATGCATTCCGACGAGGGTTACATCCTGAAGGCCTTGAGAGCAGGAGCACGAGGCTATCTGCTCAAGGACTCTGCCGAGAGTGACCTCATCCAAGCCGTTCGGTCCGTTTCTGCCGGAAAAGCGTTCTTTAGCCCTGCTGTGAGCAAGGTCCTCGCAGACGATTACTTGCGGCAGCTCCACCATCAGGGAGTAGAAGATCGTTACGATTTGTTGACGACGCGCGAACGGGAATTGCTACAGCTTGTCGCTGAACTCAGATCCACGAAGGACATAGCAAGCATGTTCGGTATCAGTCCTCATACCGTCGATACACATCGCGGACATCTTATGCAAAAACTCAATGTACACAGTATCCCGGAGTTGATTTTGTATGCCGTGCGCAGGGGTGTAGTTAGTTGATTTGGGAAACAATAATCTTACATAACAAACCTTCCAGCGCATCACACGTATTATAGAAGGAAGAACAAGTGCCTGAGACAGTGCGCTCACCGATTACCGGCCAAATACTCAGCACACGGAATGTTACTAGCCCGTTCAAAGACGGTGACTGGAAACTGTGAAGCCATCGGTCTTCCTCTTTTCAAGCCATCCATTCCCCCATTCCACCGCCGTGTCGAGCATGGCCAGGAGAACACATGACTGCCGATATTGAACGGGAAAGCATCACCCGACCCTCTGGAAATTCGAATGCTCCTGGTCACCCCGGAGCCAAGCCGCGTTGGAGCTCAGGAGCAAAGACCGCCGTCGGTACGGCAGCCTCGCAAGAGAGCCGCGTCTGGTTCACGATTTCCAAAGGCACCTTGAACGAGTTGTATTTCCCGAGTATCGATCAGGCCAACACGCGCAGCTTACGATTCTTGGTGGCCGACGGAGAACAGTTCTTTTCGGACGAGGAGAACGATGCCGATCACTCTGTTCGGCCGATCCACCCTGAGGTGCCCGCCTTTCACATTGCTACACGTTGCAAGAAACACTTCTACGCAATTGAGAAACAGGTGATCGCGGACCCCAATCGGGATGCGCTGTTGCTTAAAGTCCACTTCCAGCCCGATCCACAACACGGCAATCTGCGACTTTATGTATTCATGGACGCGCATCTCGGTGATTGCGGTGAACACAACCATGCGTGGACGAGAGAGTACAAGGGCGTTCCCATGCTGTTTGCGCGGAGAGAGCAGACCTCTCTCGCCATGGCATCCACAGCGCCCTTTAAGACGATGAGCTGCGGTTTCGTCGGCGTAAGCGACGGCCTCACCGATATCAGCACGCATAAGCAGATGACCTGGTCGTACGATGAGGCCAAAGACGGGAACGCCGCGCTTACCGCAGAGATTGACTGGGCAGCTTGCGGCGGTGAATTTATTGTCGCCATCGGTTTCGGCGGACATGCCGCGGAAGCTGCACAGCAGAGTCGCGCCGCTCTTCTGCAGAAATTCGAAACCATTCGAGATCGGTACGTCAACGGTTGGCTCGCTTCTCAGCACCCGCTCTTGGATCTCGGTAAACAGGACCAGCGCGGATTCGATCTTTACCGCGTCAGTACGGCGGTCCTCAAGACGCATGAATCAAAGCGCTTCCCCGGAGCCATCGTCGCAAGTCTCTCGATACCGTGGGGATTCGATCGAGGCGACAAAGATGTTGGCGGCTATCACGTCGTGTGGCCACGCGATATGGTCGAGGCCGCTATGGGGAAGCTTGCCTCCGGCGATGCTCAGAGCGCACGTCGCACCCTTTTCTACTTGAAATGTACTCAGGAACAAGATGGCAACTGGACTCAGAACATGTGGCTCGATGGGATGCCGAAGTGGACCGGAACCCAGATGGATGGCACTGCCTTCTGCATCATCCTTGCCGACGCATTGCGAAGGGGGAACCAACTCGAAGACGCGAACCCATGGCCCATGATCCAGAAATCAGCAGGCTTCCTGGCGCGCAACGGCCCTGTTACGCAGCAGGATCGCTGGGAAGAAGATCCGGGTTACTCGCCATACACCATGGCTGTCGAGATCGCGGCCTTGCTCGCGGCTGCGGATTTTGCTGATCAGTCAAATGAGCGCAACACAGCCGAATTCCTCCGCGCGACCGCAGACGCCTGGAACGATGCGATCGATGAATGGACCTACGTTTCGGGATCGGACCTCGCGCACTCTCAGGGCCTCCACGGATATTACGTCCGAATCACTCCTCCCGACGTGCTGCATGCCGCATCGATTCGGGAGGTTTCGATACGAATCAAGAACAAGCCGGAGCATGATTCGCATCTAAGCGCTGTCGACGTCGTCAGCCCCGATGCCCTGGCCCTGGTGCGATTCGGCCTCCGTGCAGCGGACGACTCGCGTATAACCGATACGGTGAAGGTGATCGATGCCACTCTGAAAACAACCCTCTCCAACGGACCGGTCTGGCACCGTTACACCAACGACGGATACGGTGAAAAAGCAGACGGCTCTCCGTTCAAAAAGGAGGGAGAAGGTCGAGGCTGGCCGCTGCTTACCGGCGAGCGAGCGCATTACGAAATCGCTCGTGGCAATTTGCAGGAAGCCGAGAGTTTGTTGAACACCATTCAAGCTCAAACGAGCGAGTGCGGGCTCATACCGGAGCAGGTCTGGGATTCCCATGACATCCCGCACCGGGAACTATACAATGGAAGGCCAACCGGTTCGGGAATGCCGTTGGTCTGGGCTCACGCGGAATGCGTCAAGCTTCTCCGATCTTTGAAAGATGGTCGGGTATGGGACACGCCGCCTCAGCCCGTACAACGCTACCAGGTAGAAAAGAAGGTCTCATCCTTCGGAATCTGGACACTTCGCCAGCAACGCACGCGCCTTCGAGCAGGGAAGAGTCTGAGAATCGACGTGCTGGCCCCTGCCAAGGTTCGCTGGAGCATGGATGGCTGGAAGACCACCCAGGAAATCGCGACCGCAGATTCGGGCCTGGGCGTTCACTGGGCACTGCTAGACCTTGCTCAATCGAGGCCCGGCGCAAACGTGCAATTCACCTTTTTGTGGCTTAAGGCTAATCACTGGGAAGGGTCGAATTTTACAGTGAGCCTGACATGACCCTAACCAGCCGTCAAGTCCGACCCGCAAGAGTGTCCCGCCCTTGCTCACCCAGCTAACATCGTGACGTCCAGTGCCTGATCGGCTACGATGCGCTTGAGCTTTGCGTTCTCTTCCTCCAACTGCTTCAGGCGTTTGGCTTCGCTCACTCCATCCGCCGTACTGATTGCGCCACGCATTACTCGAAGCAGCAACGACCACCTGCTCCAGCATGGCACTCAAACCGCGTGATGCAGCAACCAAACAATGTTCGCGGCCCCGAGGACCTGTTATGGCGGACGGGTGCCGACCAATATCGTAATCTTTGATTTCGCTGCAAACGCAGCGATGATCTCCGCTGCGCTCCGGGTAAATTCGTCTACGAGCAAAACGACTCTAGCGTGGAATGGCTGTCTGCCGAGACCCTCGGTCCACAGGGTCAGCGAGTGATTGCAATGGAGCACTCCAAATCGAAATGCCATCAGCCAGAGACCGAGCTTCAACTTGGTCTCCGACTGATTCGTGTCAAGTTCATCAACTGCTTTCCGCTCTCTTCCGCCTTGATGTGCAGCGCCGCCTTCCACCATATGCTGCACGAACCATGTGTATCCGTCTCCATTCGGGATGCACGCAACTCGGCGCCAATTGCAAATTACGAGGGAAGCTGCCTGCCGGAAATATGAAAGAAAGCCATGTGGCTCAGATCGAAGCCGCACAGTCAGGCATTTAGGCTTTTTTCGAATTCCTCTTCCGATGCGTTTTCCGATTTTCCGCGAATGTTTTGCACGTCGAGAGGACAACGAGATCAGGATTCAGGTGGAGACCCAATATTCTCTGGCTCAAGCAGGCCGTCCTCATTGGGAGGAAGATTAACGCGGTGCGATCCTGATTCTTTGCGTTCGCTTTGCCGTCTAATGCGAGATGCAGAATTCTGAACTGGTTGAGCGCTTTGGATTTCAATTCGCTCTCGGTGTAGTCTCGTCCAACCAGCAGCTTTGAATCGTTGCCACCCACGATATCCGCCGCTGCTCGCAACGCTTCGGCTGTCCCTGGCAGGTTCGAAAGTCGAGTAAGATCCACGTCGTAGTAATCAGCCCCCAGTGAGTGCAGGTTTCGCTTGGGCCAAAGCACTGTACCAGGACTTGCGGCGAACAGCATCGTATCCTGGCGCCGATTGAAAGAGCTCGGCAGAAAGATGGAAGCACACCTGACAGTTTCGTGCTGGATATAGTTCAGGAAGATGCTGAAAACAATGGTGAGCCGGGCGGGACTCGAACCCGCGACCACCGCATTAAAAGTGCGATGCTCTACCAACTGAGCTACCGGCCCGCGTTCGGCTCAGGAATCAATTTCAGCATATCATCCGATTCCGGGAAGTTGCCGATTCAGTGGAACAGTTCAGTGCACGACTCGGATCTGGACCGGATTCGAGACGAGGTGGTCATTGTTTCTGTCGATCGCGGCGACCTGTAGTGTGTGCAAACCGGCGGAGAGTGTTGAGGAATCGAGCTCGTACAGGTAGGAGTCGTTGGTCATTTGCTGGCTCCCGATTTGGACACCATCGACGATCAGGTACGATCCCGCTGAGCTGAGGGTTTGACCGATGGAAGCGGTGACGTTGATGACGCCAGAGAGGCTTTGGGCGGACAGCGGAAACGTTAAGGAGATCGGAAAAACATTTGCGCCTGCCGAGATTGATGGAACTGGCTGAGCTGAGGTTGCAGGCTGCATGCTGCCGTTTGCGACGGTGATGCCCAGCGGGTCCGACATCAGAGTCTCGTTTGCGGTGTTATGGGCCCAGATCTGAACAGTGTGCGGTCCGTCCGACAACGTGGTTGTGTCGAGCGTGTAAATGTAAGGGCTATTCGTGATGCGCCGCGTTCCAACCTCGGCGCCATCCACCATAAGAAAAGATCCTGCGGCGTCGAGAGTGCCGCTTATTTGTGCTGTTACCGACACGATGCCGGAGAGCATTTGTCCAGACGAGGGACTTTCGATAATTACCGGAGATGACGAGCCCGGAGCAGGTGCTGGAGAGACAGGAGACGGAGACGGCGGAGTGGGCTGCGGCGATGGCAAAGGTGTGATGGGTTGTGGAGAAGGAGGAATCACGGGAGGGTTCGGCGATACCCTCACTCCGGCGTCCTGATACATCTGGACGACTGTGGAATTGTTGTCCTGCCAGTAATCGGCATGAACCATCAAAATGTCTCCTCGGGCGATGGACGCGGTCAACTGGGGACGATACTCGGCGAGCTTCGAGCTATCGACGTCATTGACGAGATTGACGCTGAAAGCGTTGGGGTAGTAGTTGTACACGTCGCTCGGGGTGCCGACGTCGGTATGAAAAATGAAGCTGAGAAATGGCGCCGTGTAGGCGTAGTATTTGGGCGTGCTTTCTTCGGGGATGACGAGTGAATCCGGAAATGCGGCAGCGACCTGCTGAAAAATGCCGGGATCGAGATTGCCTCCGTTAGCTTCGACCGAAGAATCGACATAGAAAAGTGTTGCACCCCAGCGGTCGTGCGCGTACCTCATTTTCCGGATCAGCTCGGGCGCAATCTGGGAATCAGGGAGGGCAACCTGGGCAGCGGTACCGTCCGGGTACAGCGTGAAATGCTGGGGTCGCACGCAAACACCTACGCGAAAACCAGCATCGGTCATCGTCTTGAAATAGGCGTCGTCCAGTTTCCAGCCCTGGTAGGGTGACGACGGATCGGTGATGATGGTCTCCATTTCTGGTGCGACTTGTGCGATCTGGTCCGGTTCGCAGACATAACTTGTGGTCTGTGGATATTGCTCGCCTTCGAGGTCCCAGGTGATTGCTCCCTGCGCATTCAACATGTGCAGATTTTGGACGTTGCTGTTGGCCTGCTGGAGAACTCGCGTTTGAAAGCGGGCGAGGCCTTCGGGAGTACGAACGTCGAACTCGTCCACATTTGTGTCGTTAAAGTAGCGGCGCGGGTTATTGGGGTAACCAAGTGGCTGGCTGGCTTCTCCGGAAGGAGAGCTTGCGAGGTAAACGGTCCCGATTATCCTGCGATCAGGCCACTGCAAAACGGCGGGCCAAGCCTGTGCCCAGGCAGCGTAGGCATCCGCTGCAATGCTGGACAAGGGCGTTCCCGAAGGAGCAAAACGGAGTGACACCGTGAAAGAGTCACTCTCACCAGGCAGAAGAGGACGGTCGTTATGAGGGAAGAAAGTGGCCATGTTGTCGAGCGAAGTGCCGCTGATGATCGGGTAATAATTGTTCCCGTTTCCGGCTGGTTCAAAGCCGCTGTACAGTGGCTTACTCGGATCCGTGACTACGGCCGCGACCTCGCCCGAGCCGAAATCGGCCAGGGTAACGCTGGGACCCGTGGTGTTGAAAGCGAGATGCTCGTAAGACGGATCGGTAAAACCGACTGGTAGTTGCGGAAATCGGAGGACGAATGGATAGATGGAGGCTCCGTCAAAGATTACGCCAGAGTTTGAGAAATTTTGAGTGGAGACGTTGATGTTAAGCGAATCGCCCGACTGATGGAACTGAACGGAAATGGTGCCCCATGCGAACGAGTATGTCCAGGTTTGAGCGGACGGGTCCCAAGTGCGGCCGATGTTCGACTCGCCCCAATCGTATTGAGCGCCGGAAAGCAGCGTGCCCGTCAGATCGGTCACCTTCATGTGGCCGATATAAAAAGTGTCTGAACCGTTGCGGGCCAAGTCTTCGAGAACGGCTCCGTTATAGCTTATCTGCTGTACTCCGCTGTCGCCATAGATGACCTGAAGGCCGGCGTCAGAGCTTGACTGTGCAGAGGCTGTGAGAGCCTGCAGACACAGGAAGGCTAAGACGAAGAAGATGATTCGTCGCATGATGTTCCGCTGATACTTGAATTTAATAGGTTCTAAGAGAGATAGATGCGTCTCTCCCGGGATTTTCCGCAGTGGGGGAAGAGCGGGAGGGTATGCGATGACACGGGAAACACAAGTCTCCTTTGAAAATCAATGTCGCCAACTGTCGCGGAGAGACTAAAAAACTTTTCGTCCGGGCCAGTGTCGCACGCTGCGTTCTGGCAACAGTTCAGGGTTTTCGCGTTTCGGACAGAAACAGAAGAGTACAATTCTGTTTCTGTTCTGGTTCCGGTGTCACGGCGGGAATCTGAGCTGCTGATATAACTCTCGATGGCAGGTTTCCTGATGGAGGAGGATTTACATGGCACAAATGAATCTGACTGAAGCGCTGGGTTTGGATGTAGATGGAGGCTTATCACCGAATGAACAGCTAACCAAGCTTATGCCGGATTTCCTGCGCCTGAAGGATCTGCCGCTGAATAAGCTGCCACTGCAAAACATGAGCTTAAAGCTCAGCTTCAATCAGCCGTTTAAGGCCCAGGCAGGGGACCTGAATTTGATGTTTGGCGGGTCAACTGAGGGCTCTTTGAACCTGATCGATGTAAACAACACGTTGGGGGACGATGGTGGCCCGCTTGACGATCTCGTGGTCCAGGCGGGCGAGAAGTATCTGGCGTTGAAGTTGAAATTTGCTCTTGCGCCTGGATTTACTGTGCCGGCGGGGTCTTTCGTGTTTGGATTCGCGACGGACAAAGAACTAGAGATATCCTGCTTTCGGCGTTTTAGTTCCAAGCCGGAAGGCTTTCCGGCCTTCGGCCGGGCCTTGGGGCTGGTACTGGCAGCATTCTCGATGCCCAGGTCCGCATCTGAGCTCGCCGAGATCGACTCCGACACTGTCCTCATCATGACTGGACTCGGTGAACTCAGCGTTTCCGGGACAGTCTCTGTTCAGACTCCTGTGCAATCGATAGCCTCCGCGAGTATTGGTTTCGGCAAACAGATTCAGGTTCAGGCAGGTGCGTCAGCCGGAGTCGCTGTGAAATTTTCGGTGATTGGTGGGTACGGGATTCGGCTGCGAGGACTGCAGGGAAAAACGACTGAACTCGGAATATTTCAGCAGGACCGACGTGAGACCGCGCTGAAGATATCGGCGCAGGTCGGAGTAAGTGCGACCGTGGGCGGCTTCGACTTAATTGAGAAACTGATCGATGCTTTAAGTCGCCAACCCGAAGTCGATAAGAAGGAATTTACCAATGCGATCTCTGATTCGGACGACGCCAGCAAGCATGCGCAGATTCTCGAATTTCAGGAAGAGCTGAGCTCGGCAGTTTCGACCAAGCTAGAAGCAGCTATTGATGCGAGTTTGAGTGTCTCCCGCGGGTCGAAGCTCCTCTGGATTTTTGACGTTGACACAACGAGGATATCCGCGGAGGCCCAAGCCGCCATCCGTCGATGTTTGGCTGGAGATTTCACCGGGCTTACGGAAAACCCCAAGAGGCTGGAACCGTCCGTCACGGAGACAAAGAATCTGTCAACAACGTCTAGAGCGACTGCAGTAGAACTGCAACTCAATTTATTCGGAATTGTGAACGCCTTGTCACTCGTGCAGATTGCACGGGTGTCGAAGGTGGAGCGAAATGCGAATGGAGACGTGACGCTGATAACGGACGCTGCGGATGCTGAGCGCGTGAAGGCAGTCCTGCTGAATGGCGGTTGGGATGCGAAGCGCCTCCGCAAATTCTTGAGTGAAGAGTTCTTGTTATCAGCTGCATATCAGGTGTCGAAAGTTGGTGTTTTCCCGCCGAGCTTCCGAGCTAAACATACGTATCTTGACATCGCAGCCAACACATCAAAAGAAGATCTCGAAAAACACTTTGACATTGCACGGATCCTCGGCTTACTGTCACGCGACAAGGAGAATCAGATTCTGAGTGGCGCTGAGGGCGGCCGAACGACGTTTTTCGTCCAGACGACCTATTCGGGAGACGGGATTCGCAGCTTGTTTTTGGACGAAGCGGGAAGACCGAGGTCCAGCCAATTTTTCGAGAATGCCGGACGCTCAGCGTTAGCTGCCATGCTTGCGGGAAGGAAAGGACAGGAATTCCGATTGTCATATGCATCTTTGGGCTCTGGCGATGAGCTCTGGGGAAAAATGAAGCAACTCGGAAACGTGACCGAGTTCGGTCCGCTCTTCGGGGTTCCAAAAGGCCAGTCTGACAACAGAGTGTCAGCAGTGGGAGTCGATTACGAAGTAATCACAAGCTGGGCAAAAGCGATGACTGGCGCGGCTTCAGCTGTTTACGAAGTGGAGTCCCTGTTTGGGGACTTGGCTCTGCAGGTCGACAACGAGCAACTCAGCCGAGCGCGACAAGAACTCAGTAAGCGAATGGCAGACGTGACGAGCCAAACACACGATGAATTCGGAGATCCGCTGGGTTTGTTGATGGTCTACGTGGCTGCGAACGAGAATGGGGCGAAGCGGGTGTTGGTGACGGGGGATCGGATGCAATCTATTGATTTGAGTTCGGAGACACAACTGGCCGCGGGAGGTGCCTGATTGGCTAAATGGATCGGCTACCGCCCGGGCGGATGAAGTGGAGGATAAGTGAGATCACCGCGACGATCAAAATAATATGGAGAAATCCACCCGCTAAGTGAAGCGCCACTCGAGAGACGACCCAAACAATGAGAAGAATTAGAAATACAGCCAAAAAGATGAAGTTTCTGAGGATATTCATTGCCGGTCCAATATATGAATCAGATAGCAACGAGGCCGAAAAGATTACAAGCCTGATCTAATCCCCACTCACCACCAGGACTGGGCAAATGGCTGAGGGTTGCTGGCTTTTGCATTTCCATATGCCTGAGCCGCCCGACAGAGCCAACACTCCCAGTCTCCCTTCCGCATTGAGTCAGCAGGCTCGAAAAACCGGGGCCGGTTTTCCGCCACAAATCCGGAAAGGATTATCAGGCCATCCGGCTTCGTGATCCGATTGATATCGTACGCGAGGTGGTCGATGACGCGAGCACTTATGTTTGCGACGAGGATATCTGCCGTTCCACTTTGGATTGCGTCGCAAGCTCCGAGGAAGAACGAGACTCCCGAGGTTTGACCGCGCGCCGCACGAACGGCATCGCCATCGATATCACATCCGACGACTCGGGCGGCTCCTAAGGCGGATGCAGCCATGGACAGTATCCCGGAGCCGCAGCCAACATCTACCACTGCGTGACCGGGCTGAATTGTCTGTTCAAGGGCCTCGAGAACTAACTGAGTGCTTTCATGGCGACCAGTCCCGAATGCGGTACTCGAGGCAATAACCAAGCGGATGCGATTAGCCGGCGTCGGTAGGTCTAACCAGGAAGGCGCTACGAAAAATCGCCGGCCTACGAGGATGGGATCCCAACCTTGACGATCGAAGGTGTCGACCGGAGCGGAATCGACCGTAGTCAACTCCAGGACCTCGACTCCAGCGCAAGGGAAGAGCCCGCGAGCTTCGTGCTCATCCGGAAAGAAGGCGCGGAGTTGATTCTCGGCGTCTTCAATGATTCCAAGAGTTTGGTGTTCCCAGAGCGTGGTTATTACCTGATCACGATGTTCAGTGTCGGTTTGGAGACGAACGGAAACCACAGCTTTAGATTAACGGTGCTGCCCGGGCAGGAGTTTTGCAAGTGGTCACGAAAGTCAAAGAGAAAAGATCTCGTTCAAATGCAGCAACTTACACCCTAAGTTTGGTTTTTGCGCACCATGCACGCTGATAACTTTGTGTGCGGATGAGGGTGGTTGACGAGAACAGTGGCGACGCAAACGCGCCAAACGAAGAACTCTGTTGGGTTCAAAGTCACCTACCCTCCCAATCGCAGTTCCAGAATTCGCGAGAGAGATTCAAAGGTTTTTCAGGGCCGGTAGGTTCGGGCAAAAGCGCTGCACTCTGTTTCGAGTTACTGCGGCAGTCCTACATCAATCGTGGCCGACAGGGCGTGTTGGCGGCTCCCACCCTGGCAATGCTTCGGGATGCCACTCTGACTGGTCTTTTCCGAATGTTAGAGGAACACGATGTCGAGTATGAGTTCAGAAAGTCGGACGGGGAACTGGAAATAAGCAGGACAGGAACAACAGTTCTGCTGCGATCACTGGAAGAGCCTGAGCGGTTACGCGGAACGAATCTCGCCTGGTTCGGGATTGACGAGTTGTCCTACACCCGCGAAGAGGGTTGGTTGAGGCTGGAGGCTCGACTCCGTGATCCCAAAGCAAAGAACTTATGTGGTTTCGGCGTGTGGACACCGCAAGGACATGACTGGATTTACAAAAGATTTATCGAGAACCCAGTTACGGGCTATAGCTGCGTAAGAGCAAAAGCGTTCGAAAACAGATTTTTATTGAGCAAAACGCCGGACTACTATCAGCGGCTGGAAAGCAGCTACGATCCAAAGTTTTATCAGCAGGAAGTTCTGGGTGAATACCTGAACAGCCGAGCTGACCGGGTTTACCACTGCTTCCATCGTGCGGTTCACGTCAGCAAGCACAGCTATGACCCGCAGAAGCCTCTGATGTGGTCACTGGACTTCAATGTGGCGCCGATGAGTTCGGTGCTGCTGCAATCGAGCGGCGCCGGTGTGGCGGTGATAGATGAGATTGTGCTGGAACGGGCGACTACCGAGGAAGCTTGCGAGGAGTTTCAAAACAGGTTCGGCGGCCATGCTGCGGGACTGGAGATCTTCGGTGACGCGAGTGGCCGGAGCATGCACACGACAGGGACAACGGATTACGCGACGCTACAGACGTTTCTCTACAGGGCTGGATTCCGTAACGTGAGAATCCGGGTACCGTCGAAGAACCCTCCGGTGCTGGACCGTGTTCGCAAAGTGAATGCTTTATTTACGAACGCCCTGGGCGAAGTAAGGCTGGAAATCGATCCACGCTGCAGAGAACTGATCAAGGATTTCGAGGAAGTGATGTTCAAACCTGAGTCGGGCATCATTGACAAGCTTCGGGATGCTAAGAGGACTCACGCATCGGACGCTCTTGGATATGCGATTTGGGGACTATTTGGCGAACGACCGGTAGCCGGCGAGATAGACAAGCGACTGTTTTGAACAGGCAGCAGGAAGGGGAGACAGAAAAGCGGTGAGGAGAAATGACTGAGATCGACCGTGAGCATCCGGAATTTAAACATCAGAAACGGATGTGGCGTACATACCGGGACCTATATAAGGGCGGGCAGGAGTTCCAATACAGGGCAGCCGATTACCTGCTGAGAAGGCAGAAAGAACCTCTGGACGTTTACGGTGAGCGACTCCAGCGAGTGTTCTACGAAAACTATATAGGATCGATTGTCGATTGGTACGCCTCCACGCTGTTCCGGCGTGAGCCAAGCATCCAAGTGGATAGCGGCCGCGATTCCGGACAGAAGTTTCTGGCTACGTTTGCGGAAGATTGCGACCTTCGGGGAACGAAGCTTGCAAACTTCTTCCGCCAGTGCCTGATAGATGCTCTGGTAAACGGGCGGACACATATGCTGCTCGATTTCCCGCGAAGCGCCAGCCCTGTTTCAAACAGAGCGGAGGAAGACGCCGCGGGGCTGTCTCGCGCGTACCTGATTCAGTATCAGGCCGAAGACCTCATCAACTGGAGCAAGGACGAGCGGGGCGACTATGAGTGGATCGTGCTGCGCCAAAGCGTGCGTAGGCAACCTCGCGTGGATTCGGCCGATGTGGTAACAGAGACGTCCTGGCATTATTACGACCGGAAGCAGTACCGGACGTTCCGGCGAATCGGGACTGAGGAGCAGCCGGGTACAATCCAGCTGATTTCGCAAGGCGCTCACGCCCTTGTTCGGCAGCAGCGTGTTCCGCTATTCACGTTGCAAGTTAGCGAGGGGCTGTGGCTGATGAACAAGGCAGCGCACATTCAGCTAGAGCACTTCAATAAATCGAATGCTCTAGCTTGGGCGATCACCATGGGGTTATTCGCAATGCCGGTAATTTATTCGGACCGCGAATGGAACCAGATTGTCGGGGAGAGTTATTATATTCAACTCGGCCCGACGGACAAATTCGGGTGGACTGAACCGGATGGCAAGGTCTACCAGATAGCCGCTCAGAATCTGGAAACGCTTAAAGACGAGATATATCGCGTATGTTATCTCTCCCAGGCATCTGGGGAGATGATTAGCGGTCACTCCCAATCCGCGGCAAGCAAACAGATGGACTTCACGATCACGAAGGAAGTCCTTCGCGCTTACGGGTCGGCTGTTAAGGAGTGTATGCGGCAGCTACTCACGGCAGTAAGCGACGCACGCGAGGATGAGCTGGCCATTAACGTTGCAGGTTTAGATGAAGTGGATATCACCGACTTCAGCTCAGAATTGCAAGACGCTAAGAATCTTCTCGATTTGGGAATACAGAGCACGACACTGAAGCGGCAGATTTTCCAGCGGCTTGCGCTGAAGTATCTAAACGATGCGCGGCAAGAGACGAAAGATCAGATTGCACGTGAGATAGATGCTCAACTCTTGAGCTAAGGGAGAGAAAAATATGTCAGAGCAAACGCCAACTGAAAGTGTGCCGGCACCCGGATCTGATGTTCGGGATATCGTGCGCCAGGCGATCGAAGAGTTCGTACGAGTAGAGACGAAGAAAGCCGAACCGGCCTACAAAGCAGAACTCGAGGACGAGCGTAAGCGGCGCGAAAGTCTGGAAACGCGCCTCAATCAGCTTGTAGAAGAGAATCGAAAGGCTCGGGCCGTCGCAGAAGAGGCGGACCGAAACTCGCAGATTCGTAGTGAACTGCAGCGTCTTGGAGTAGCCAAGGTAGACCTGGCATTCCGGGCTGTAAGAGACGAGATTATCCGGGGAGAAGATGGCCGGCTGCAAGCGCGCGGGGCAGACGCCAAGTCGTTACCAGAATATCTGGGCAAGTTCCTCGAGGAGAATCCGGAGCTTCTTCCGGCACGAATCGCCGGAGGCAGTGGAGCTCAAACGCCATCCCGGAATGCGGCGCAGCCTGCTGCGCAAGTGGACCTTGACAAAATCAAGCCGGGCATGAGCAAAGAAGAGCTCGACAGAGTACGCCAGGAGATATCTCGTTTGGCATCTCAGGCGTTGCGTGGGGCTTAACAAGGCCCTGCAGCAAACTGGCCGGCGATTGCGAGCTTAGTGTTCGTCGTCGCCGGCCATTCAGTAAGAGTAAGTCCGCGACCGAGTGATCGTGTCGCTAAATCATTTTAGGAGACCTATGTCAATAATTACATCCGCCAATCTGACGAACGCTATCGTCAAGCTTGTGGCCGCTGAAGCCTTACCGGCTTTGACGGGGAACCTCGTCATGGGGAACTTGGTCAACCGTGACTACGAGCCCGTGCTGGCGCATGCCGGAGACACCGTGAATGTTCCGATTCCCCCGGTGCTTAGTGCCAACAACATCGCGGAAGGCGGCACAGTGACTCCGCAGAATCCGAGTCTGCTGAACGCTCAGATCGTTCTCAACACTCATGCGGAAGCGACGTTTCAGATCCCGGACGTCACCAAGGCGTTGGCGTTCCCTGACCTGCTGAAAGCTTACATGCAGCCAGCCGTGATCGCAATCGCTGAGAAGGTAGAGCAGGATTTGCTTGGCCTCTATGGGCAGTTTACGTCTAACAATCCTGTTGGAACCGCTGGCTCGCCCATTACCGAAGCTACGATCGATTCGGCTGAGACTGCTCTGTTTTCGGCAATGGTTCCTGCGAGCTCGCCGAAATACCTGGTGGTTGATTCCAACACGTATTCGCAGATTCGTCAAATTCCACGTTTCAGCGAATACTACTCGTCCGGTCAAGCGGGTCTGAAAGCTCTGATCGAAGGCAACGTCGGCAAGATGAAGGACTTCTTCATTTTTCGTTCGCAGTTCGTTCCCACGACGGGTACCAGCCCGAACACTAACACTCACAACCTGGCTTTCTCCAAAGATGCAATTGGCCTGGTTGTTCGCCGGTTGCCGCAACCTCTCCCGGGTACGGGCGCTGTTGCCGAATACGCGGAGATGGGCAACTTCGGAATTCGTGTGGTGATGAGTTATCAGCCGAACACTCTGTCTCAGCAGTTCACAGTCGACGTGCTTTACGGCTGTGGTGTGCTGCGCAATGGATTCGGAGTCCAGGTAAACAGCTAGTTAGTTAAACAAAGTGCCGAGAGGGGAGCTGCAAATGCGGCTCCCTTTTCTTTTCAGGAGATTATTCGTGGACGTTAAACAGTACTACCGGAAGATCCGTGAAATTGAAAATACGCTTACTGACAGTTATCCGCTGGTTGTAAGTCTTGAGACAGCCGATGGCGGGAAGGCCGGCCTGGTTTCGGAAGTGTCCAGGAGCGTTGCCGCCAAGATGATTGTGGAAGGCCGAGCGACACTGGCCAGCGATAAAGATAGATCCCGCTACGCTGACGCACACATCGCAGCAAAGAAAGCGGCTGAGAAAGCCGAAATGGCAAAACGCGTTCAGGTGGCGATTATCGCTGATCCGGGGATGCACAGCGAGATTACAAATAAGAAGGGTGCTGACGTCCCGAGCGGGGGCAAGTAGGCGCATATGGCTCTGTTCACTGACCAGGAGGTCATTGGTCTCAGCGATCTTCTGAACTTCGAGAACTCCGTGTCGCAGGTCGCCGCGTCGCACGGAATAGACGTAACAACCAAAATTGATTTGTCAGTGGGCGCGATCGGCGACAAACTGCTGCTTTGGTTGTTGAAGATGGGAGCTGCAGATCCGCAGTGGTTGACCCGGCGTGCTATTGGCTTATCTACCGTGGTTGTTACTCCAACCCTTTACCGGTGGTTATGCCTGGATTCTTTATCAAGGTTTTTCGCTGAGGCGTACAACGTCCAGTTGAACACCAGGTTCCAGGCCAAGTGGACGGAATATCAAGCTGCCGCAAGCGAGGCGGCTGAGATGGTGTTCATGTCAGGGTTAGGGCTGGTATACAAACCGCTGGCCAAGCCGAGCACGCCAATCTTGTCGACTAGCCCTGGATCAATAGCGACTCAAACGCTTTATCTTCAGACGACTTGGGCAGATGGGGCTGGAAACGAGAGCGCCGGCAGCGAGATCGGCGCGATTGTCCTCGATGGCAGCACCAATCTCGAGGTTGCGATAACCGCGGCTGCGGGGCCTGCACCTATTGCCGCCACGGGTTGGAACGTATACGGAGGGAGTACACAAAGCAGTCTTCAGCGACAGAACTCCGCACCAATAGCAACTGGGGCAAGCTGGCGGTTTCCGGGTTCGGTGTTGACGGGCGCCCCAGTTTCGGGCAATGGACAGAATCCTGACATCTACGTGCTCCTGTCGCGAAGGATCCAGAGAGGCTGAAAATGATACCGCTCACGATATTTGCTCCGCAGATGGTGCAGAGCCTGCTTACTAACAACGATGCCTTAGAGCAGCAGATTACGGCTCTGGCGGTTGCGTCAAACCTCAACGTTCCGCCGATCACGGCTGAACAAATCCTGCTGAGTTCAACCACTCCCGATTTGGGCGATAAGGACGTTCAACTTACTTACCCTCGCGTTTGCTTGTATAGCGGCGGCGTAAAGAACACGCAAATTGAGAAATTTGTATCGCTGTCGGGCGCGGTTTCGGTGATTGCAGACATCTGGGCAAGCTCGAATCTGGCGACCGATACCGACCAGTGGATTCACTTTTATGTCGAAGCCTTTACGGAAATCTTACGACAGAACCGCGGCGATTGGGGACAAGGCCTGTTCTTCTCCGGCATGTACGACGTACAATTTCAATCTCCGAAGCCCGGCGGCATAGGATTTGTGCAATTCGCACGAGTCACCTGCAACTTGAACGTGAGCAGGAGCTAGCGCGAGATGCCGGGGTACATATCATCCAATGCGAATCGCTTCTATGCGGTACTTGAATCCAATTACGGTCAAGCGGCTGCGCCTACACAAAGTAACCGTTTCGCAGCGAGCCGCGTTGAAGCGCAGCAGATAGTCGAGCCTAGTAGGCGACTTGATAAGACCGGATCGCGAACCTATCTGGGTGCGTCGCTGGCGGCAAGACGCAGGACGGCATTTGAAATTCGAAGCTACCTAACAGCTTGGGCCGGCTCGGGGTTTCCGAGCTGTGGGGCTTTCTTTCAAGCCGGACTGGGCAGTTCGCCAGTGACTTGCAGCGGACTCGCGATCAGCTCCGTTCAAAACCAAGCGGAGTTCCAAACGGTCACACCTCACGGTCTACAAAGTGGATCAGCCGTGTCGTACTCGGGCGAAATCCGATTTGTGACCAGCGCACCGGACCCGTCGACCCTGATTCTGAACGCGCCCTTTTCGAACGCATTAACAGTGGGCGCCTTGATGCCACCGACGATCACTTATCGCGCTGCGACGGCTTTGCCGAGTGTGAGTATCTACGATTATTGGGATCCAACGACCAGCATGAGTCGAATGGTGAGTGGCGCCGCAGTCGATACGGTTGAGCTACTGGTGAGCGGAGACTATCACGAGTTCAGGTTTGCTGGTCCTGCGAGTGACCTGATTACTGCAAACAGCTTCACCGCTGGGGAGGGAGCCCTTAGCTCATTTCCTTTAGAACCAGCGCTTGCCCAGTTTAATGCCTCGCCCGTTCCGGGCCATCTGGGGCAAGTCTGGCTAGGGAACACTCTTTCGCAGTTCTTTACTTTGGCGAGCGCCAGCATCGAAATCAAAAACAATGTTGGTTTGAGGTCTGAAGAATTCGGATCGAGCTTTCCACGTGCGATCACGGCCGGACTGAGGCAGGTAACTTCAAAAATCACCTTGTTCGCTCAAGATGACTCGCAAACAACTGCGCTCTACGCGGCTGCTAAGCGGCGGGTGCCTGTATCAGCCTTATTGCAGCTTGGCGAACAACAAGGACAGCTGATGGGAATCTATCTTCCGCAACTAATGCCGGTTATGCCGGCGTACGACGACTCACAGACGCGATTACAGTGGCAATTCAATAACAACGTGGCCCAAGGCGCGACAGACGATGAAATCTATATTGCATTCGCATGAGCCGGTAAGTTACGGCAGCGTCGTTTGGCGCGCAAGTACATCAATGCCAGGTGTGCGATATGGGATACGGAGAGTATCTCTTGCACAGCGGATTGAATTAACAAGATCGGTTCGGGATCTGATGAGGCGGGACGAATTTCTGCGCGCCGGGGATCCTGCTGATCAACTCGAAGCCGGTCTGGCCGATCTTCTAGTCAGAAGGCTGTATTTGGAATGGGGCTTGGCTGGAATCGAAGGACTACACATCGACGGGGAGGCTGCTACACCAGAGACGCTGATAGCAGCCGGTCCGGAAAGCCTGAGTGAAGAAATAGCGAGCAGCATACAGGCAGAGCTTAGCCTTTCGGACGAAGAAAGAAAAAACTTCTAATCGCATTCCATTTTCAGTTTTCCTCACCAGCCGCGTGGAACTGCGATAGTTGTCGATCAAGCGGCTTAGTGAAACTGCGGAACTGCGCCTGGACGGCTAACACAGAAAGTGTTGTGAAACGGGCTATTTGGGTTCGAGAAGGCGTGATTACTTTCCAATGTCCCAAATCTGTCATCTCCGCGCAGAGCGAGCACATTCTGGAGCAGTTTCAGTTGTGGAAACAGTTAGGCGGAGGAATTCCACTTGCGTTGGAAGCTAAAACCGCAGAAGGAATTCTCCTGTTAGATAAAGCGTGGCAAAGGGAGCTACAGCGTGGCTAAATCGAAGAACTATATCTCAGCTATTACTCGCCAGATGTCAGATGTGCAACCAGGAGCGGTATCAATTGACAAGCTGCTCAAAGCGTCACAGGCTGCCTCCCGAGGGTCGGTGAGCGCCAGGTCAAACAACTCTGAAGGGCTCCGAGCTACATCCAGCTCGTCAGGTACCAATCCCAAGGGTATCCAGTTTGGACATCCTTCTGGATCGGGCACAGCGACGAGTTCAAGTTCGGGAAGTATCTGGCCAAATTTATTGAAGCAAACAGCGAACAGCGGCCTATCGAGCCTTCTTGGCGGCGGCGCCGGTATAGGTTCACTGGTGTCAGGACTGTTGCACCTTTTCGGCGGCGGTGGAAAGAGCGCGCCGCCACCCCTGGTTAAGTTTCAGCTGCCATCGCCGCAGGAGCAGACCGTCTATGTAGGCTCAAACGGGACTTCGAGCTACCCAGGAGACTCCGTTCAGTCTTCGGCCAGTCCGGGGGCTGCCAATGCGGCGAACTCCGGTGCAGCGAATTCTCAGACGTTGCGCTACCAGAGCACGGAAATCGCGCAAGCGGTCAAGACCGCGTTGCTCAATTCGAGCAGCTTGAACGATGTTATTTCGGAACTGTAATGAATACTTTTCCTGCTCTCAAATCTGGCGCAGTCACTCAGTACCCGACGGTTGTGACACAGTCACAACCGGTTCAGGTGATACGTTTCATCGACGGTGCGGACCAGCGCTTCCTGTCACAAGGACCGATGAGGCGCGAATGGCAGATTAATCTGACTCAATTGGACGAAGCCGAAACATACGCGCTCGAACAATTCTTCGCAGGTCAACAGGGCACGTACGCCAGTTTCATTTTTCCAGATCCGATCAGCGGCGCTGACGTTCCAAATTGCAAGTTCGCGTTGTCGGAGCTAATTACCGGGTATCTGGGACCCGACATGAGTTCGACGTCGATACGGATTATCGAAACCAATGGCTAATCTTTTCTACCCGCAGTTGAATAGCGGCGCACTCGCTCAATATCCAATCCGAAGAGTGCAGGTGACGCGGGCGATAGCAAACGCTCTGCCCGACGGTACAGTGATTACCTATCCGGATCCGGGGGCGTCACGTTTACTCTGGCAGCTTTCGTACACCGAGCTGGAACTGGCCGATGTGCAGGCGATTGAGGCGCACTTCGCTGCTTGCGCGGGGCCTCTGCGTGCATTTACGTTCATCGATCCAACGGCTAACATGCTGAGTTCTACGTCGGATCTCACCCGGTCGCCATGGCTTATTCCCAGCTCGATTCAGATCACCGCGGGCATGCCGGATCCAAATGGAGGAACTGAAGGATTTACTGCAATCAATACCGGCCAAGCGGAACAGGACATCGTTCAAACACTCACAGTTCCTTCGAACTATCAATATTGTTTCTCGGTATACGTTAATTGCAATGCGCCTTCGGTCTTAACGCTGAGCAGAAAAGGCGCATCTACTGAAGCGATCGACGCAATCTCAATCAATCCGGGCTGGAACAGGATTGAATCGAGCGGCCGCCTGAATGACTCCGGGACTCAAATGACCGTTGCCGTGCGGCTAACTCCGGGTCAACAGATTGAACTATTTGGACCTCAGCTCGAGGCCCAAATAGCGCCTTCGCGGTATCGCGCGAATGTACAGTCTGGTTGCGTTTACGCTCAAGCTCATTGGGCCGGAAATCAGTTGCCAATCACTGCGCAAGGGCCGAACTTGTACGCAGCCGGCGTGAGTATTGAAACGGCAATCTAGGACAGAACAAATGCCCACTATCAACGAAGTAAAGCAATCCGCAGAAAGCGATACTCCGCTATTACTGTTTCAATGCGTCTTGCCGTCTGGAGCGGTTGAATGCTGGAGTAGCCACAGCATCACCTTTAATGGCCAGACCTACTCGGCGCGAGTTCTGAAACATAACCTTTTCGAACTGCAATTATCAGCTGATGATGCGATGGACGGGATCTCGCAGCTGTCTGTAACCCTGGCGAATGCCGATTCTATGCTGTCCGAGTTAAATGCAACTGGGCAGAGCGGCTCTGGCGTTTCGGGATTCAAGGGTTCTCAGCTGACAGTTTTCTTCGTGTTTGCCGACCTTCCTACAGGGACGATCACAACTGAGAGTACGGTGTTGTTTCGAGGCATTGCCGGCGACCCCGACGAGATTACTGAAAACTCCCTGTCGCTGAGCTTTCAGAACAAGCTGAGCTTGCAGCGAATACCCATTCCAGATGCGCGCATTCAGAGATCGTGTCCTTGGAACTTTCCGTCGACGATCGATCAAAGAACAGAAGCGAGAGACGGAGGGACGTACGGCAGTTATTCGCGTTTTTATCGCTGCGGGTATTCAGCGGATGTCCCTGGCGGCAGCGGATCGTTGAACAACGGCCAAGCGTTTACAACCTGTGATAAGTCCCGCGCCCAGTGCCAGCAACGCGGAATGTTTAACGTGGACGCGACCGGTAATCGAACCGCGCGCTACGGCGGGTTTGAGTTCGTACCTTCAGCAATCGCGGTACGCACGTCAGGCGATAAGACGTCGCATTTATCGCCCTTGATTGACAACTCCGCCAAGTACAACGATCCGGTGCCGATCGTTTATGGGACCGGTTGGTTGAAGGCGCCCGTTATTTTCGCCAGAAACGACGGCAATCTCACCCACATGGAAGCTCTGGCAGGCGCAGGGCCAATCCAAGGAGTGCTTAAGGTTGTGGTGAATGATGTCGAGATTCCGGTATCCGTGCCGGGCACAGACATGACCGCGACTGGATGGTACGAGTTGGTGAGCCCTGGATCACGGCAGGGGAGTTTCAACTTGGATTTCACGGACTCGAATGGATCTCCGCTGGGAGATCCGTACGGCAGTCTCGCTGTACTCTCCATTGTGGTTCCAAACCGGATAAGCAGCGGCAAATCGACTCCCAATGTTGAGCTGTTGGTGCAAGGGCTACAGGTGAGCACTTACAATCCGGACGGCTCTTTTCAGGCAAAAGCCTGGACGAACAATCCCGCTTGGGTCATCTTAGACATTCTGTGCCGGTGTGGTTGGTCTACGGCTGACTTAGAGCTACAGACATTCGCAGCATCCGCTGCATTCTGTCAGAGTTTGATCTCTGCTACTGATCTGAATGGAAATCCAATCCAGGTGCAGAGGTATAGCTGCAACTTCATATCGACCAAACGTCAGAGCGCAGCTTCCGTTGTCCGCGGCATTCGAGTTGCAGCTAGTTTGATGCTGCGTTACGGGTCTACCGGGCTACTGGAGCTAGTGCCCGAGACTACTCTGGCTGCGCAGCACCCGACGCTTCCCGATGGCAGCAACAGCACGAACTTGCTCAACGGTGGATGGCCAGTTTACGAGTTCAGTGACGCTTCAGGTCCATTTTCTGGAATAGCACGGAACCCAAATGGCTCGTCAACGCTTCGTGTTACGTCCAGAACCGTCGCCGAAACCTCCAACCGGATAAGTATCGAGTTTCAGGACGAATGGAATGAATATCAGCAGGACAGTCTGTCCATCGTTGATGCCGACGATTCTGCCCTTATCGGGTATGAAAACAGCAGTCAATCGACAGCACTAGGAATCGCAAATTTGAGCCAGGCGACAAGAGTGCTCCTGCGCCAGATCGACAAATCGACGAAGGGCAACCTTTTCGTTGAATTTCAGACAAGCTTTCGGGCCTTGAAAATCCGGCCAGGCGACATCATTGCCATCACTTATCTCAAAGAAGGCTTTTCGCGGCTCCCCTTTCGGGTTACTAAGCTTTCGCCGTCGATGAACTACCAACTGGTGACCATACTCGGTCAGATTCATGATGACGCCTGGTATAGCGATGACCCAGCGGTGTTAGCCGGCTCTGGGCGGCAGCCTGGGAGCAACGTGAATACGCCACGTCCTCTGATCGGAAGTCTCACTCACAATGACCCCCACAACGCTTTCGAGTACTTCGATTTCGGAGTAACAGAACTGATTCAGGCACAAACGGACGGCAGTGCAACAGACACACTTAGTATCACGTTTTCACCTCCTGCTCGTCCGAGTGCCGCAATGGCCGGGATCCCTCTGCTCGATCTTGCCCCCCAATTCCAGAGTACCGGGGGTAGTCTGCCAGGAAATCAGAGTTTTTATTACTGCGTCAGTGCGGTAGACGCGGGCGGAAATGAGGGAGTTGTATCGTTTACAGTCCCGGCGAATATACCGGGCGGTACAAACAGCAATTGCGTAACTCTCACGGCGCTGAGTTTTCCCCAGCCAGCTACAAGCTTCAATGTTTACCGTGGAACCAGCCCTCAGCTTCTCTACAGGATTGCTCAAAGAGTACCAATCAACAACAGCACTCGCAGCTTCACCGATACGGGGTTTCCGAATCTACCGATTGGACCCGCGGATCAGAGCTTCGATCACGCAAACTTCTACTACCGAATGGAAACGGCGGGTCCCTTTACGGTCTCTGTAGCTTCATCGAACACCGTCAATTGCAGCGATATGGGAGCGAGCCCTGGAGCATACAGCACTATGGTGGTTCGAATTATCGAGGGGACGGGAAGAGGCCAGGAGCGATTAATTACAAACAACGACGCTACCTCACTGACGGTGACACCGAACTGGTCAACTGTTCCTGACGCCTCCAGCACATTTGTTATCGCGGAGGCTTCTTGGAGGTTCGCTGCGGTCTCGGCAAACAGCCCGGTACAATTTGAAATTCCGTTCCGAGCCAACACAACAATCCAATTATCAGGAAGAGCCGCTAACGTCAACAACCTGGAGGGTACAGCGGACCTTTGCCCACTGACACGGTGGACTCTCGGTCAATCTGTTCCTGATGGCGGGCTGGCACCGGCGCCCGGCTTCTCTCTGGCCATATCCGGTGATAAAGGTCTGAATGTGCCGGGCGGAAGTGTTGTTTTGTCTCAAGTCGGCTTCGCCAACCAGAACAATCTCTCTTCTGTTTCGAGCGGAACTCTCCAACTGCATTACTGGAACGAGTTGAACACCGCCGCGGCGATCACGCTTGCCGCTGATCTGACTGCGGCCGCCAACACGATCACTTTAGCATCTTCAGCAACTACTTCACTTACAGCAGGAAGTCTGATTCAGATTGAGACAGAGCTGATGCAGATTGGCGCTGCTCAGTCCACGAACTCCTATTCGGTGGTTCGGAGCGTTCTCGGTTCTACGGCTACGAGCCATTCTCAAAACGCCCAGGTGCTGGCTCTAGTCACGTCCACTTTCGTCATTCCATTCGCGCAAGGATTCTTCGAGAACCGTGCATCTGTGAATTTCATGCATACGCTGAATCTGCCGGATGTGCGTATCGCCGCTGCAGAAATGTTCGTAACGAACGCTTTCGGTGATGGACAGACTGCACAAAGCTGTCTTACCGGAACTGCCGATGGAGGGTTACGCACATTGTCCGGTGGGCAGTTTTCAATACAGGTGAGCGGTTCCGTGGCGACACAACAGAATGCCGCACCGCCGCTAATGGTCGAGGCAAGCCATGCAGTACGCGATTTGAGTGCAACGCTTAATCAGGCACCCACCGGTTGCAGCGTAGTGGTCGATCTATTCATGGACGGATCCGAATATGGGCAACTCTTGATCGGACCGCAGAGCACGACCTCAAACCTTGTTTCGGGGCTTGGCCTCCCGCCACTTAAACAAGGTTCCAATCTGTCGTTAAACATCACTTTGCAAATCGAGCCGGGCGCTTCTAACGTCAGTCCCGGGCGAGACCTGACAGTCACGGTGAGGCTGTAGAAATGGCCGAGCAGATATTGAAATTGAGTCCGGATCGGGACCTTCAGGCTTACTACTTTCAACCTTCGGCCATTGCGGCTCTCAGCCAGGCCAATTCGTCAGGATTTATCCTTTCTGGCAAGTGGCGTCAGCAGTTTGACTGGGCTGTGGTCGAGTGGAACCGTGACAATGTGTTCGAGCATCCTGCGTTGCGCTACCTTCCGGACGGCAACTTAAGTGGCCTGACACTCAGCTATCAGGAGCAAAGGTCGGGCTGCATACCAATTGAATCTAACGCTTATCCAGTTATTGCCTGGAACAAGTTGCGTCTCTGGGTACCGAATTCGGACGGCTCCGAGACGGTCTACTATGTTGACCTGGCCAGTCAGGCAACCGCATTGGGGACGTATTCTCCCGCTTCGGCAACAATGACGCTCGGTGCGATGCCAGCTCCCGGGGACCGAGTGGGTTTGGCATGGCTGGATGAGCATTATTACTATCAGCTGCAAGGTGGGGAAGACCTCCCAACGATTGCTCAAGCCCTATCAGCGGATATCAACGCAATCAGCCAGACGTGTAAGGCGAATGCCGCTGGCGCGTCGATCACTCTCACGGTCACTCCCCAGCCAGGGAAGGCCGAATATCAGGTCCTTATCGGGGAGAATGGAAATCGCTTAGGGGTATATGGATTCGTCTCAGGGACCATCCAGGCCTGGGCGCAGCCATTGGCGATGTTTAGCGGGGGAACGTTTCCCGAGAGCTATAGGATCGATCTCGATTTTTCAAACCTGCGGGGAACTGTAGAATCAGATCCAAACAATCCAGTTCTGATTCCTACTACCAATGTTCGGAAAATGCGGTGGACATGGTCCGCCGATTTGCAGCCTGGCGCTTATGAGCAGACAGAATTCCAGGTGAATGTGTCCAATTGGAGCGTGAGCGGGCAAAACCGGGCCTATCAATTTGCCTGTGCGGGGAGCCGACGTGTTGAAGACGCGGACCTGTCAGTGAGTTATAACGGAACTTGGACGGCGGAATCCGGCAACTACTCTGGCAGTCAACTCATGTTGACGCAGACACACGGAGATGCCTGCACCATTACCTATGCCGAATCGGCAGAGCACCAGCTTTATCTCGGCACCCGACGGACAAGTTCTTCGGCATCGGTCGCAATCTCGATCGACGGAAACAGCCCAACCACGGTAAACCTCGCACTCAGCGGCGAGGACGTTCTTGTACGTCTGCCGCTCGGACCAGTGACGAGTGGTACTCATACCATTACACTGCAGCATGCTGATCTCACCGGCAGCACTACGTTGTATTTCGATTTCCTCGAGATTGCTTACGCGAGCAACTATCTTCCCGAGTTTCCTGTCCAGCCTCAATTGGCTCTAGCAACGGACTGGGACACATTGCACTCTCAAACGTTGCCGGCGGAACGGACTGCGTGGATGATTCAGAAGCTGGGATTCAACGGACGCGTGAATCACTATGTAGGCGCTTTGGCATTTTATGAGATTGTCCGACCTGGCATGACTTATGCATCTACGACGATCGAAGTCACTACTCCGGGGCCACAACCGAGCGGTAGTGCCGGCGGGCTCGCTGAACTGGAAATAGATGGGGCTGTCGTGCAGCACCAGATTCTGCCAGATGAGACAAGCGAAACCCTAGCGGCCGCATTCGCTCTGTTAGTAAATGCTGGGTCCAATGCGGTGTGGGCAAGCGTAAGTGGTGCGTACTTAACACTGACTGCGCGTGCCATGGGATCAGCCGGCAATGGCTTGGTGGTTACTCTTGCGCCAGATAGTACAGGAACTAAAATCAACCCAATCTCGTCCACCTTGGCGGGCGGTTTGGACGGCGTCACATACGACCTCGATCTCTCGGATCCGCTGAACCAAACGTTGACGAACACGACGGCGTATTGGCGAACGGATCTGAGTGCGACTCCAAGAATCAATCGGGCTGCGCGTGATTGGCACCAAGCCTTCTTTTCTGCTCTAAAGGGCTACGGGCTCGACGTCGTAGCCGCTTTCAGCACGGAACTACTCAATGCCGATCCTTCTGCTCAGGTGGGCATTGCCCAACGATATCTGGATGGAACACCTGTCGTTTTGCAGACACCCGCTATTCAAACGAATTTCTCGCCTACGGCTCTTGCTTTCTGGCAACAGACGTATCTGGACATGGCTTCATTGCAGAGTGCGGCGGGTCTGGTTCCCTATCTTCAATCCGGCGAAGTCCAATGGTGGTATTACCCCAAACGAACAGGAACCGACGATGCAGGAATGACCTTCTATGACGATTACACAAAGCAGCAATTCCAAGCGAGATTCGGTGTTGCGATGCAATCTATCTTGAGCAATAATGATGATCCATCGAAGTTTCCAAACGAAGTGAGTTTTCTTCCTACACTGATAGGCGCCTACACTTCTGCCATTCGCTCTGCTCTACAGGCCAAGTACCCGGGCTGCCGGTATGAAGTTCTATATCCGACGGATACGAATTACACGCCGCTGAATGAACTGATCAACTATCCAAATGAAGACTGGACTCCAGGCAATCTGACATGCCTGAAGACTGAGAGTTTCTCTTTTACGGCCGAACGGAACCTGGATCTTTCGGCATACTCGATGAACGTGAGCGCGGCTAAGGGTTTTCCAAGCGCTCAGCGCAGTCACTTGGTCGGCATCAGCGATGAAAGTACGGCATGGCCAAAAGAAGTGAGCCTGGCGCAATCGCAGGGTCTCGAATCGGTGGTGCTTTTCGCCCTTGACCAATTTTGCTTAGTGGGTTACGGGCCAGCACCATTTATGGTGACCGCGACGGGCCGCAGGCAAGCATAAATCAATCGAGCAGACCAGCAGTTAAGATGGTCGCTTCATGATCTACATCATTACGGTTTCCGGGGTCGTGCTTTGCCTTTGCGCCATTACTGTCCGAAAAACCTTGCAGGTAAAGAATGAAGCGGACTTTCTGGTTGCCGGACGCAGCTTGAGCTGGCCTGTTTTGGTTTTCACGCTGCTTTCATCTTGGATTGGGGCGGGGAGTCTCCTCGCTGGAGCGGAAAATGCGTACCGGAATGGATTTGTAGCTCTTTGGCAGCCTCTAGGCGGTTGGGCCGGTTTAATTCTGGTTGCCTTGATAGCAGGCCGGGCAAGGCAGTTTGCGCAGTTTACTGTTCCGGATCTTCTAGAAGCAAGATATAACTCAGCGGCAAGAGTCCTGGCGACAATTGCGATAGTTATTTCCTACACCATCATTACGAGTTACCAACTTATCGGGGGCGGAGACATCCTGCACTTGATCTTTCCGCAAGTAAGCAGGACTACCGGGCTATATCTCGTTGCAGTATTCGTTATCTTGTTCACCGCCTCAGCCGGTATGGCTTCCATTGCTTACCTGGACCTGCTAATCGGCTCACTCGTAACTCTCACAGTCATTGTGGCTGTCCCAGTTCTCCTGGGGCGGGTCGGGGGCTGGAGCACAGTACGTCAGTCTCTTCCGGCAACCCACTTTGCGGTGCTCGGAAACTATTCGATGGGCGGCGCAATTGGATTGGCGCTGCCGACCATGCTGCTCCTAATAGGCAATCAGGGTATGTACCAAAAGTTTTTTTCAGCCAAATCGGAGGGCGATGCCCGTAAATCGGTAATCGGCTGGATCGTAGGTACGGTTACTTTGGAATCTCTGCTTGTGGCGGTCGCCGTAATAGCAAGTGCGAAGGTTCACACCGACCGCCCGAGAGAGATCATCGCCTTGACTGCTAAATCTGAGTTGCCCCCGCTCCTGGGAGCCATACTGCTGGGCGGAGTTTTCGCGAAAGTTATATCAACGGCGAATAATTACTTATTCTCACCAGCAACGAACCTTATCCATGACGTTTACTCAAGATTCATAAATAAGAAAGCCAGTGAAAGAAGAAAGCTGGTTGTATCTCGGATAATAGTGGTTCTGCTTGGGGTTTTTGCCATTTTGCAAGCAACCCAATTTCAATCTGTGTTGAAGGCTTCTCTGTACGCCTACACAGTTTACGGCGCGGCGGTTACCCCTGCGGTGATGGCAGTTTTCTTCTGGCGAAGGACGACAACTGCCGGCGCGATTGTCTCGATAGTCTTGGGAACAGTTGTTACCGTGATTTGGGAAGTGCTGCAGTCGAATGGACCGGCGAGTGTTACGAATCGGATCGGCGACATTGATGCAGTTTATCCTGCGCTCCTGATGTCGGTAATCAGCTTAATCCTGGTTAGTCTGGCGACGCCTCGACCTTCCCACGCCCAACTCCTAGCGCTCGAGAGAGCATAATGACGGGCATGGAAATTGAAGCAATTCAAGCCGCTCTTCGACAAAGCGGGCTGGGAGGATGGCTATTTTTTGATCACCACCGCCGGGACCCGCTGGCGTACAAGATTCTCGGTTTGGTGCCTGATCGCGAGGCGACCCGGCGCTGGTACTACTTCGTACCCGCGGATGGAGAGCCTATGAAATTGGTGCATCGGATCGAGAGCGGGACCTTAGACGTCCTGCCTGGCTCGAAGGCGAGTTATGCAAGCTGGACGGATCAGATGGGAAAGCTTCAGGCTCTCCTTCCCGCGGGGACAAAGATTGCAATGCAGTATTCGCCCAAATGTGCCATTCCATACGTGTCCCTGGTAGATGCTGGGACAATCGATCTGGTTCGGAGCTTGGGGGTGGAGGTGGTTAGTTCCGCGGACCTGATTCAGCAATTTGAGTCCCGCTTAACGGATCAGCAATTTCACGCACACATGGAAGCAGGTAAGCGGGTTGACCGAGTGCGCCGCGCCGCCTTTGTATTCATTGGGGATCAACTGAGCGCAGGCGCGACAGTGACCGAATTCGACGCTCAGCAGTTCATCAGACGGGCCTTCGATCAGGCCGGTCTGGTAACTAACCATGGGCCAATCGTTGCTGTTAATGGGAATGCTTCCGATCCACACTACGAGCCTACTCGCGAGAAATGCTCGGAAATCCGGGAGAACGATCTGGTGCTGATCGACATGTGGGCAAAGCTTAGAGAACCGGAATCTGTTTACTATGACATTACCTGGACCGGCCTGCGCACTCGTGCGGTTCCGAGCCGTATCGAAAACGTGTTCGAGATCGTCCGAGATGCCCGAAAAAAAGCGTGTGAGTTTGTGACCGCCGGAATTGGCAGCGGAACCAAGCTCCAGGGTTGGCAAGTAGACGACGTTGCGCGCCACACGATCGGTGACCAGGGTTATGGAGAGTTCTTTTTTCACCGGACCGGGCACAGTATCGGTACGGAGGTGCATGGGACCGGAGCGAACATGGACAACCTTGAGTCTCATGATGAACGGGCGCTGATTGCGAATACCTGCTTCTCCATTGAGCCGGGGATTTATTTGCCCGAATTCGGCATTCGATCCGAGGTGAATGTGTATGTCGGGCGAGACGAAGCTGAAGTGACTGGCGAAGAGCAAATCGAACTAGTCCGTATCTAGCAGCTGAATCAAAGCTGCTCGAATTTGGGAGATGCGCTTCAATCGGCTGATTATACGCGGCTTAGCCCTGGATCGAACGGATCAAATATTTTGATTTGCAGTAGGGTCTTCGAAAGTTCTACATTCTGGTATGGCTACAGCAAGCATCATGGAGCCGCCTACTTCCCAAGTTACGCTCCTGCACCGGATTAGCAACATCGTCAGTTCGCAGCTCTCTCTGGATGAGATGCTGGGAGAAATTGTCGGGCTCACCGTTCAGGTAACAGAATGCGACGCTTGCCTTGTTTATTTAATCGAACGCGACACGAATGAGATTGTTCTCCGTGCCTCGCAGGTTCCGCATCAGGTAGATTTAGGGAATATTCGTTTGAAAGTTGGCGAGGGTGTCACAGGGTGGGTGGTTGAGCACCATTCCGTCGTGGCGCTGCCTTACAATGCAGCTTCCGACCGGCGATTTAAACGCTTCCAAGCTCTAGTTGAGGACACCTATCAAGCTTTTCTTTCGGTTCCTCTTCTGAATAAGGGCGAGGTGATTGGCGTCATCAACGTTCACCATCGCGAACCGCACCATCACAGTCCCGATGAAGTTTCCCTGCTGACCTTTGTCGGTGAGCAAATGGGCGGGGCCATTTCGAAATCGGTGCTTGAGGAAGAGAACGCCCGCTTGCAGGAAGAAACTGCGGAGATGCGGCGGCAGCTTGAGACGCGCAAGATTGTGGAGCGCGCCAAAGGCATTTTGCAGCATCGCCACAACCTGACCGAAGAAGAAGCTTATCTGCGATTACGCAATGAGAGCCGGCGTCTTCGCCGTCCGATGCGTGAGTTAGCCGAAGCCATTATCCTGTCCGAAGATCTTAGCCGGAAAAGCGAGTCGCTTCCTTAACTCTCAGCCTGGAACCGCGGCTACAATCGGATTTGGATTCCGACTTCAACCCGCTATTTCGAAACCCGCACCTCGCGACAATTGCGGGTAACTTCTGGTCTCGAGCGATTGACCAGAAGCGCTTCCCCGTCAGACGCCAGACCTACAGGATCGACGACAGGAACAGTGTTATCGCGCTCGAGCATCAGCCGCCAGGTGTTTCCGTCGGTCAAATAGTTTTCCTTCACGGTCTGGAGGGGTCGGCAGCTGCGGGCTACATCCTCAGCTTCTCGCAAAATGCTCTTCTTCGGGGATTTGGCGTACACAGGCTCAATATGCGGACCTGTGGAGGCACCGAAGACCTGTGCGAGACGATGTATCACTCCGGTCTCACGGGTGACACGCGCGCTGTTATCGAAACCCTTCATCAAAGATTCGAGGCTCCTGTCTTCGTTGTTGGGTTCTCACTCGGCGGCAACGTCGCTCTCAAGCTTGCTGGGGAATTGGGCTCCACGGATCTCGTGGCGGGCGTCTGTGCCGTGTCGACGCCTATCGACCTTGCGGCCTGCGTGGACGCAATTGATAAGCCATCTAATCGTGTCTACGCGCGCCGTTTCCTGAGCAGGCTTCAAGAACGGGTCAGGCGGAAATCGAAGCTTTCACCTGACCGTTATACGGAAGAAGGCCTCGACCAGGTCCGAAACATCTGGGAGTTTGACGATCGGTTCACGGCTCCTCTTTTTGGATTCGGAACCGCCAGGAACTACTATGCGACACAGTCTGCAGCCCGCTTCCTGGATCTCATCCGTGTCCCGACACTCGTTATTTGCTCAAAAGACGACCCAATGGTTCCCTTTGAGGTGTACCGCCATCCGGCCTTCGAGACCAATCCCGCTCTTCGTCTGATTGTGACGGAGTTCGGAGGGCATCTCGGGTTTCTTTCTAAGCGAAAGCCCCGGTTCTGGGTGGACGGGCTAGCGCTTAAGTGGATGGAGCGTGTTATTGAGGGCGCGGACGTGGGTGGAACAAAGCTCCAGCAGGTTACGTCTGCATAAGGAGCACTTTCGCTATGAATCGCAAGTTTCGCCCCAGCGCTTCTTTCTTGGAAGCGGGCCGGATCGCAGTTGACTCGCTCAACAAGAATAAGCTGCGCAGTTTTCTGACCCTGCTGGGCATTATACTTGCCACCACCACCCTTATTTCTGTCACGGCGCTGATTAATGGGATGAATCTCTACATCGCCAACAAAGTCTCGAATATGGGCTCGGATGGTTTTCGGGTCGTCCGGATGGTATGGCTGGGCCAGCGCGACGCCAAAAAGCTGATGCTGGCAAACAAGCGCAATCCGCAGATGAAGCGAGCGGATTACGAATTCATCAGGGAACACGCCACCCTGCTAAGGGGTATCGGCATTGTCGCGTCTACGTCCAGCCGGGTTGGATTTCAAGGCCAATCCACCGATGGTGTAAGCGTTCAAGGGATCACGGCGAACATTCCGCAGCTGAACAACGTCCAGGTCGATGTAGGGCGAACGATCTCAGAAAACGAAGAACAGCGCCACGCTCGTGTAGCTTTCATCGGTTCAGACATGCAAGATAAGTTTTTTGCCAATCGCGACCCGGTCGGCAAG
The DNA here is from genome assembly GCA_963771495.1 of uncultured Acidobacteriaceae bacterium. GTDB lineage: Bacteria > Acidobacteriota > Terriglobia > Bryobacterales > Bryobacteraceae > Bog-105. Next base: position 1,561,642 of record CAVYTR010000001.1, read on the forward strand.
ACAATCTATGTAAACAAAGTTCCGTTCGAGGTGGTTGGTGTCGCGAAGAAGCTCGGCAGCGTGTTCGGTCAGTCGCTGGATAATTTCGTGATGATCCCGATAGAGAGCTATTTCAAGCTGTACGGGGCCCAGAAGGGCATGAGTGTTGTCGCTAAGGCGATCGACCAAGGGCATCTAATGCAGGCTGAAGATGAAGTGACGATGCTCCTGCGGGCGTTTCGTCATCTTCGGCCGGGTCAGGATGACAATTTCGGGATCATCTCGTCTGATTCGTTCGTGACGTTATGGCAGACGTTAACGGCGGCCATTGCAGCTACCGCAGTGGGGATCGTCTCCGTGTTCATGATTGTCGGCGGGATCGTCATTATGAACATCATGCTGGCGGCGGTGACGGAAAGAACGCACGAGATCGGCATTCGCAAATCACTGGGCGCCCGCCGCGCCGATATCCTGAACCAATTTCTTGTGGAATCGGCCACTCTGGCGGCTACGGGTGGGGTCATTGGTGTTGCTATCGCATGGACAATTGCAGTAGTTGTGCGTAATGCCGCGTCAGTACCGATGGCGTTACCGGTAATTTCCATCGTGCTTGGCGTTGGTCTTTCGACGGTCGTTGGACTTTTCTTTGGGATCTACCCCGCTCGGCAGGCTTCCAAACTGGACCCGATAGAAGCATTAAGGTCGGAGTGATCTCTTGAACTGGCTCGCTTTTTTTAACGCCGCCTCACTCGCATTCCAGACCATCAGGGCTCACAAAATGCGCGCTCTGCTTACTATTCTCGGCGTTGTGATGGGAACCGGCACAATTATTGGTGTAGGCGCCATCCTTACCGGTTTTGATGCTTCGATCTCAGCTGTGTTGAGCAGTTTCGGCCCCGACTCGATTATCGTTTTCAAATTCCCGGTTGGTCCACGTACAAGCGACCTAACCGGCGAGGAACGGACCCGGAAAGACCTGACTTACGAGAATGCTGTGGATCTCCGTCAGAAATGCGATGCCTGTGAGCAGGTCTCCCCCATGCTGATTATTAACAGCGTTTCCATGTACGCGCGTTACAAAGGCAATGACATCTATGGCATCAACCTTTTCGGTGTCGAAGAAGCCTATGAGCGCGAAGGACAAGTGGACATGCATGAGGGGCGCTTCTTCACCGATGAAGAGGGTCGCAGCCGTGCTGCGGTGGCGGTCCTTGGTGCTGACATTACCAAGAGTCTGTTCGCCAACGTAAATCCTATCGGCAAGGCGATCACAGTTGGGGGACATGAATTTGAAGTCATCGGCACGATGAACAAACCTGCCGCTTCGATGTTTGGTTCAGACGATCTCAGAGTCGTTGTTCCATACTTGACGATCCGGAAGAACTATCCCACTGAGAAAGAACTCGCGATGGTCGTGATGGCGCGCAAAGGCCAGCTAGCGAAAGCAATGGACCAAGTCCGGGTAATTCTGCGGGTGGATCGGCGTGTCCCCTATACGAAGCCCGATAACTTCGCGCTATCGACCGCGGAGCAGATGGTGAGCGATTTTCGCCAGATTACTTCGATGGTGGCGCTTGTCATGGTCGTGCTGAGTTCCGTCGGCTTGCTGGTCGGCGGTATCGGCGTAATGAACATCATGCTGGTTTCAGTGACTGAGCGCACGAAGGAGATCGGTGTGCGGAAGGCGATTGGGGCGAAAAGATCTGATATCATCCTTCAATTTCTTATGGAAGCCGTTGTGCTAACGGCCTTGGGAGGATTCGCTGGGATTGTCTTCGGATGGTTGATCGCGATTATCAGCCGTTTGATTTTTCCAAGTCTTCCCACCAGTGTTCCGCTGTGGGCGGCAGCCCTCGGGCTGCTCATCTCGGCCGGTACCGGCTTATTCTTTGGAATCTGGCCGGCAAGTAAAGCGGCGAAGCTTGATCCGGTAGATGCGTTACGTTACGAGTGACTCAGGTACCCGAACTGAACTTCTCGTAGGCCTCATCCAGGAGTTCAACAACATGAACCACTCGTTCTCCTTTGCCGAGTAGGCGTGCCCCGGCCGAAAGTTGCAGCATACAGCCGGGATTCGCCGTAGCAATCACGGTTGCGTGCGTCGCTTCCACACTTTTCATTTTGCTTTCCAGAATCTGCATAGCCATCTTGTTCTGCACAACATTGTAGATTCCGGCGCTGCCGCAACAAAGGTCGGCCATCGGCATTTCGCGGAACGAGACACCGGGAATGCTCTTGAGAAGCCTGCGCGGAGCCTCTTTGATTTTCTGCCCGTGTGCGAGGTGGCAGGAATCCTGGTAGGTCACTGTGTAGGGCAACGGCTTCATGTCGCGATTCAATTCGATGGACGCGAGAAACTCATTCACGTCTTTCAGCCGGGAGGAAAACGTCGCGGCCTTCTCGCTGAAAACCGGGTCGTCGCGCAGAAGATATCCGTACTCTTTCAGAGTCGACCCGCAGCCAGCGGCGTTGGTGATCACAGCGTCGTAATCTCCCGCCGAGAACGCGTCGATATTTCTCTTAGCCAACTCTCGAGCCTGGTCCGTCATTCCGGAGTGCAGGTGGAGCGCACCGCAGCAATTCTGGCCTGGAGTTACCGTCACTTCGCATCCATTCTTTTGCAAAACGCGTACGGTTGCCTCGTTCAATCGGGCAAACGCAACATTCGCAATGCATCCGGCGAGGAAAGCCACGCGGTAACGCTGTGTGCCGTGCGCGGGGAATGTCTTTCCGGCAGCGCTGTAAAAGAAGGGAATTTCTGCCGTGGGTGTTAAAGCCTCCAGTGTCGAAAGGCTTCCAAAGGGCTTGAGGATTCCCAGGGTTCTGATCAGGCTCTGCAAGCCAGTCGCGTGATAAAGATACAATCCCGCGCCGGCGATTTGCAGTCCCGTCTGCGAGGTGAGCAGCTTCTCAAAGATGAGTTTGCGCGTGAGCCTGCGCCAGAATGACGGCTTTTCTTGTTGAAGAATCCCGGCCCTCGCAGATTCTATGATCCGGCCGTAAGGAACACCCGAAGGACAAGCAGTTTCGCAGGCCCGGCAAGCGAGGCATAGATCGAGATGCTGTATATGGGACGGAGTGATCGGCTCGCCATTCGCGATTTGATTGATCTGGTAAATGCGTCCCCGCGGCGAATCCATTTCCAGGCCCAACACGCGATAAGTCGGGCAAACGTTGAGGCACAACCCGCAATGGACGCATTTGTCCAGGTCGGCTTGATCCGGGCTTTCATGGACCGCAGGGGAGATCAAGGAGCTAGATACGGCCATAGAGACGGGAGCGGTTCAGAAGCCGGCCGGAGTCGAACATCGTCTTCACTCTTTCCATGATGGCAAAGGTGTCCGAGGCAACCGGGGATGAGTTCAACAGCCAGAGTTCTTCCGATTTGCGCACTTCGTCAGGAGCAAACTCAACGACGAGACTCCATCCTCGTTCCCGAGCAGTATTCCAGATGGCGGCGGGCGGCGGCCAGGATGTCAGATACAGATAGCTGACGCCAGAGCCCGCGCGCGATATACAGGCGCCGGAAGTACAGCGGAACACGTCGGATATTCCGGTCAGAGTCGTAGAAATTTTAAGGACGACACCGGCAGGCTGGCGATTCAGAAACTCGGGAGTAAACTCGCGGATTTTGCTCCAGAAGTCTTTCTCATCGTTGTCCGGTAAGGGTTCAGCTTCGCTCAGTTCACGTCCATATCGCGCCATCACGGCCTTCGATCCTTCGGCTCGGATGGCAACCACAAATCCGCGCCTTGCAAGACGTGCTGCGGCGGGGGGCGAAAGGAGATCAATGGCCAGTGGTTTCAGAGGACTTTTCAATATCTGGTCGCGTTTCTCAATGGCCCGATTCAGGTCAGCATACGAAAACAGGAATGTGCGCGTGGTCTGAGGAAGCGCATGTACCCGGAAATTGACACTTGTCAGGATCGCGAGCGTGCCGAAGCTGCCGATCATCAGCTTTCCCATATCGAGGCCCGCCACGTTCTTCACCACCATGCCTCCGGTTTTTACCAGGTGGCCTTCCAGTGTTGCAAAGCTCATGCCTATGCATAGGTCGCGCGCAGTGCCAAAGGCGCGCCGCATCGGTCCACTCAGATTGGCAGCCAACACACCTCCGACCGTTCCATTTCCGTGAAACGGCGGATCAAGTGCAATCATTTGCCCTTCGCGAGCCAGAAGCGTCTGCAATTCTGCGAATGGCATTCCTGCCTGCACGGAAACGGTTAGATCGTCGCGCTCATACTGCACAATTTTCCGCAGCTTCTGGGTGGTGATGGCGATGTCCGTCGGGATTATAGGTCCCGCCATCAGGCGTTTGCTGTTGTTTCCGAATACTGCAATGGTTTTCTTGCGCTCCGCAGAGTCCTTCAGCAGCGCACACATTTCATCTGCCGATGCCGGCGAGAACGGCGTCATGTTCTCTTCTCTCCAACAACGACGTACCGGCGTTGTTTTGCTAAGATCGCCACAGACCAGAGCACTCTAACCGGGGTGTTCTGCATGAAAGCCGCACGAGGTTTCGGCAAATCATCATGAATTTTGAATATACGCCGGAGCAAACCCAGCTCCGAAGATCGATCCGCGACTTTGCGCAGACAGAGATCGCACCCCACGTTCTCGATTGGGACGAAAACCAGACGTTTCCACTCGAGGTGGTGAAGAAGGCAGGTGAACTGGGACTGCTTGGAGCAATTTTTCCGGAGGATCTGGGTGGAGCTGGTTTTGGATACATCGAATACTCAATCATCATCGAGGAGCTAGCGAGAGTAGATCCGAGCGTCGCGTTGATCGTCGCGGCACACAATTCACTCTGCACGAATCACATCTATCTTGCCGGAAATGACGACCAGCGCCGGAAATACATTCCGAAGCTCGCGACGGGCGAATGGATTGGCTGCTGGTCGCTTACTGAACCTGAAGCGGGATCAGATGCGGCCGGAACGCGAACAACAGCCGCGCTCAGAAACAACGAGTGGATCCTGAACGGCGGAAAAACATTCACCACAAATGCACAATACGCGCAAGTCTGTGTCGCGATGGCCGTCACCGACCGCTCTGCGTCACAGCACGGAATTTCCGCGTTCATCCTCGAAAGCGGAACACCCGGTTTTCGCGTTGGCAAGAAAGAGAATAAGCTGGGCATGCGTGCAAGCGCGACAGGCGAAGTGCTTTTTACGGATTGCCGATTGCCGGAAACGCAGCTATTGGGCAAACCAGGAGAAGGCTTTGTGGACAGCCTGCGTATCCTTGACGGCGGACGCATCTCTATAGCTGCACTGGCGATCGGGCTTGCACAGGGAGCATACGAAGCGGCGCTGAAATATTCCAAGCACCGAAAGCAATTCGGGCGTTTCATCTCTGAGTTTCAAGCGATTCAGGACAAGCTTGCCAATATGGCGACATCCATTGAAGCGGCGAGGTTGCTGACATACTGTGCTGGTGCTCGCAAGGATGCCGGCGCACGCGTGACTAGAGAATCGGCAATGGCGAAATTATTCGCTTCGGAAATGGCGGTCAGTGTCGCCGATCAGGCATTACAGATCCATGGAGGCTACGGATTTATCAAAGATTATCCGGTGGAAAAGTTTTATCGAGACGTGAAACTGTGCACGATCGGTGAAGGCACAAGTGAGATTCAGCGCCTGGTTATCGCTCGTCAGCTCCTGAAAGAATAGCTTGTCAATATCGGAGCTCAAACGCCGGATCCTGTCCGGAGATTTGCGCGCGCTTGCCCGGGCAGCCAGCCTGATTGAGAATCAGACGCAGACCGGCCGGGAACTCGTAGCGTCATTGTTCTCTGAGACGGGACACGCTGCGGTGATCGGAATCACAGGGCCGCCTGGGGCAGGGAAGAGCACACTCGTCAGCCAGCTCGCAAAAGTGCTTCGGGCAAAAAGTGAAAAGGTTGGCATTGTCGCCGTTGATCCAAGCAGCCCTTATTCGCGCGGCGCTATTTTGGGAGATCGCGTCCGCATGGGCGAACATCACGCTGATCCTGGCGTGTTCATTCGCTCGACGGCAACGCGAGGCAGGCTCGGCGGCCTCGCCGAAAGCACGCTTGAACTGGCTCTGCTGCTGGATGCGGCCGGTTACAACACCGTATTGATTGAAACGGTTGGAGTCGGCCAGGACGAGATCGAAATTGCCCGGCTTGCTGATGTAACGGTGCTGGTGCTGGTGCCGGGCCTGGGAGACGACGTACAGGCGATCAAGGCCGGTATCATGGAGATCGCCGATGTATTTGCGCTGAACAAAGCAGATCTGGCGGGAGTTGACCGGCTTGAGGCTGAGATCCGCGCGATGCAGAGCTTTGCTTCCGCGGCAGAGCGCTCTGACTCTGCGCCGGTTCGGCGGGTAATCGCGAGCGAAGGTAAAGGCATCGAGGAGCTGATCGGAGCAATCCGCCATGCGTTCGATAAACGGGGGAAGAACCAACAAACTGAGATGTGGATGATGAGGCTGCAAGGTATGCTTCGCGACAGCTTGCTGGGGTCGTTGTCAGATGGCGAATTGCGACAGCATGCGTCAAAGGTGGCAGAAAAAAGGGAAGATCCCTACACGGCGATAAAACAGCTCACCGCAGTGTTGTTTGCCACTCGAGGGTTGAAGTGAATATCGAAATCGATCACCTGGGAATTGCTGTTCGTAGCCTGGAAGAAGGGCTGAAGTTTTACAGTGAATTGCTTGGCATGACGGTTTCGGGCCGGGAAACTGTTGCGGCGGAAGGGGTCGAAGTTGCGATGCTTCCGTGCGGTTCCCAGCCTGGGAGCCCTCGTATTGAACTGCTGGAAGCTGCCGGACCCGAATCTCCCGTCGCTCGTTTTCTAGAAAAACGGGGTCCGGGGTTACACCACATTGCTCTCCGCGTGAACGATTTCGCAGCAGCGGTGGCGCATTTGAAAGCAGCAGGGGCGCGGCTACTCAATGAGCCCCGGAGCGGTGCAGGCGGCCATACTTACGTATTTGTTCATCCGGAATCTACGGGCGGCGTACTGCTCGAGCTGATTGGAAGTTAAGCGGAGAGGGAGGAAGAGAAAAGCTTGGAAAATAGAGCAGGTCTGGGTGTCATTGGCGGCAGCGGGCTGTATTCGATGCCCGGTTTCGAAGCGCAGCAGGAAGTGAAGCTAACAACCCCCTTCGGCGACCCGTCAGACCCATACGTCGTCGGCCGCCTGGAAGGCCAGCGAGTGGCATTTCTTGCGCGGCACGGGCGCGGACATCGGATCTCGCCATCTGAGCTAAATTACCGCGCGAACATTTACGGGATGAAGATGCTGGGCGTTGAACGAATCATTTCGCTCAGCGCTGTGGGTTCCCTCAAGGAAGAGAACAAACCCCTCGACTTTCTGATTCCCGACCAGTTTTTTGACCGCACTCGGGGCAGAGTAAGCACGTTTTTTAGCGACGGCATTGTCGCGCACATCAGCTTTGCCGACCCGGTTTGTCCTCAGATGGCAGAGTTAGCTCACCAAGCGGCCGGGGATTTAGGGATTCCCGCCAAGTTCGGCGGCACATACCTCTGTATGGAGGGCCCTGCTTTCTCCACGCGCTCCGAATCGAATGTGTATCGAAGCTGGGGCATGGATGTCATCGGCATGACCAACCTGCAAGAAGCCAAACTGGCGCGCGAGGCGGAAATCTGTTACGTGACCGTCGCGATGGTTACCGATTACGACTGCTGGCATGAGGAGCACGACGCCGTCACTGTAGACGAGATCATCGGGAATTTGAAGATCAATGCGGACGGTGCCTGCAAGCTGGTTCGCCATCTCGCCAAGGTGCTACCGGAAGAGAAAAGCTGCAAATGCGGCTCGGCTTTGAAACATGCGATCATCACCGACCGTGCGTCCATCCCGGAACGGACGAAGGAAAAGCTGGAGCTGTTGATTGGCAAGTATCTCAGCGCCTGAATTAGCTCGCACGATATTAGACGAGTGCCTCACCTACGGCACTTCGCCGGCGCGCGACTTAGACGCGCTGATTATACGTGCTCTCGATGAGGAGGATGCGTTCGCTTCGCGTGCTGCCACACGAGCGTTTTTCGCGATCCTGGTAGAGCGCCTTGCCGATCTTTTTGAGCCTGCTCTCTGCGAAATCTACGCCAGGATTTTCGCTCATGCCATAGCGGAAGCGCTTCCCGAGTTCAATCGAGAAGATCTTCTGCTTCGTTACCGGCGAGTTCGGCAGGTCCGCCGTTTCCAGGGCGGCGAGATAAATCGCGTTTTTGTCCTTTCCCGCGTGACTCTGGGGGCGGACGTCGCTGTTACGAGCGTCGTGCTGAACGCCTGTAAGACCCGCTTCCCGAATGCCGAAGTCTGCTTCGTTGGTCCGGCTAAGAATGCGGAGATTTTCGGGGCCGACGGCCAAATCAAGCCGATTCCGCTGAACTACGGCCGAGGTAGCCTACTTCGCGAACGCCTTCTGGCGGCGGTCGAGTTGCAGTCGATCGTGGACGAACTCGGCGGTATTGTTGTCGATCCAGATTCGCGGTTAACGCAACTGGGACTCATCCCTGTTTGCGACGACGCCAAGTATTACTTCTTTGAAAGCAGAGCCTACGGAGGAGAGTCAAGCGCAAATCTAACCACTTTGACGCAACAATGGGTGAGCGAAGTTTTCGATGTGGATGATGCCAAGCCGTATGTTGCTCCGCCGCAACAACCGAAAATCGCAGATGTCACGGTTAGCTGGGGTGTGGGCGATAACCCGGACAAGCGTATGGATGACGAGTTTGAGACCTGTATCACCTCTCGATTGCTTGAGCAGGGGCGCTCAGTTTTGCTCGACCTCGGGGTAGGCGGGGCAGAAGCGGAGAATGGCAGGCGTCTGGCCGCGAGATTGGGATGCCCGGAGCGTTTGCATCTGCATGACGGCAGCTATTCTTCATTCGCGAGCCATATTATGCAAAGCAAGCTTTACGTCGGGTACGACTCAGCGGGGCAGCATGTTGCCTCCGCATCCGGGCGGCGGCTGGTTTCGGTATTTGCCGGTGCTGCGTGCCCACGAATGATGAGCAGATGGGCTCCCGCGGATCCCGGCGCTTGGGTCATCAGTGTTGACGAAAGTACTCGAGAGACTGCGCTAACGCGATCACTCCGGGCTATTGAGGAGGCTTTGGAGGCGGGGGAGCTGTAGGCAGTTCCCACGGATTGGAACTCCCCGGTTTTGCTTGCTTGCTTGCTGCTTGTGGCACGCTCTGAGACGCAGCAGCCGGCTGCTCTTCGGTCTTGCTCGCGGGCAGAGGAGCGGGAGGCGGAGCATTCGGATTCATATCGTATGTGATGACAGATTCGGTGCCGAATTTCCGGTAATCGCGAAACTCAATCTCATTCTTCGTTTTCTCGCGACCAGCTGTCATGAATAAGCGGGCCATCAGAGGGCAGATATACTGCTGTCCGTTGATCTCGACGGTATCGTAATCCAGGATTTCCGTCGCTTCACTGACTGGGAAAGTACGGGGAATGTCGACAGCGACAAACTTGATGCGAGCCACTTCTCCTGTGTCGGGGTCCGCGTAAACAAGACCCTTATAAGCGGTAATGATCCGCTGGTCATCGGTGGGATCTGAGTGGTAGTCGATCGACCAACTGGAGTGTCCGCTATCGATGAAATAGTTGAACACTGCCATGCGCCGTCCCCGCAAAGTCGCCCAGTGGTCCCAGCCGAACTCCGCCGAACTCTTCGGCTCGAAGATCTGGCTCATCAAACTCCCGAACTCTCCTTGCGAGATAGCGCCACCACCGACGCCAGCGCTTTCGATGCTGGTATCCTGCATATGCCCGTTAACGGAATAGACTTTGTACTTCTCGCGTCCTTCCGTGTACTCCACTTTCGAAAGCACGGTGCCGATACTGCGGAAATAATCGCCGGCATTTGGATCGATATAGCGCCTCATCACCTCCACGCAGATGAAATTGGGTAGATTGCTGGTGTAATTCGTAGCGTAATCACGAATGCGATCGAGAATCTGTTGCTGGCGCACTGAATCGGGCGGAGGAATCGGGGGCGCCTTCGAGCCGAGACTTACCGTTGCAGGACCAGAGGAGACCGGAGCATCCGGCACAGTTGCCGGCGAATATGTTGCGTCGTGTGCCGGCGGCTTCAGGCTTGCTGTTTTGTCTCTCAGCTCCTGAAGAGCTTCCACCGTCTTCGGACCGGCTCCTTGCGCTTGAAGATCTAATATCGTCTTATCTGGAAGCTTCTCTGTCAGCTCTATTTTCTTGACATAGGCGGCGATTTGTTTGTCTGTGTGCTGTTTCAATGCCAGTTCCGAGCGTATGAAGTCCGCCACTTGCGAGACGTTCATCTGCATCTGAGCCTGTAGGACGAGACTAAAGCAAACCAGCAGCAGAGCCGCGCCAAACTTCATATTCATTATCATGACGCAACTAAGGCATGCCGGGTTGCTCCGGGCCGGTCAGGTTTTCTCCTGTTTCTCGAGCTGAACGGTTACGTTACCGATTGGAAATCCCATTTGCAGCCGGATCTGAACCGGAATTCGGTCTGCATCATCGCTAATCCAGATAAAAAGACGGCCTCTTCGCTTGTACAGGACGTTGTCGAAAAGAAAAGCCTCATAGCGAATTGTTCCGTAATTCTTGCCGTTGATGTTGATGGGCTCCTTTGCCTGGCCCTCAATTTTGGCATTCGCAAATTTCTTGCCATCGGTTACCGGCACCAGCATTGACTTGCCTGGTTCGAGGTTCGAAGATCGCAGCGCTTCGAGAGCTCCCGTGATCTCGTGCGTGCACGACGGAGTATCCAATTCCTTTGTGGTGACCTGATTTTTGACTAAATCTTTGTCCTCGAAGTACGCCTTACGGCGGCTCTTATCGAACGTTAAACGGCTGATCGAATGGCGCTTGCCTTCTTGCGCGTCCAGCACCGACTCTACTCCGCAAAACGCCTGTGTACTCGAAACCTTGTAGGAATCCAGAACCCTATAGAAGCGAGTGACCCAGCCGAGGCTTTCCACCGTTAAGTTCGTCTGCCATCCATTCCCGGAATTACGCGACATGTCCACCATTGCGTTTCCAGCTGTGACAAGCCGCCATTCCACTCGATAAGTAAGCTTTTCAGGGTAGGGAAATCGAGGAGCGTTCTTAAATTCTTGCGCAGGAAGGGATGGTTGATTTGTAAAGAGAGAAACAGCCAGAGTGGCCGCAAAACACGTGTATCGATTCATTCAATGCATGCAAGACTTGAGGCGGATGCCGCGAGTCGCAGGTAAATCGGTCGGACTGTTCAAGTTTGGCAGACGCGCCTGGAAAGAGCAAGGAATCACTGCCGATCGCGCCTGCCTCAGAAATCGATTGACGCAAGCACCTCGGATGGTTTGCGATCGAATGCGCGGCAGAGTGCAAGCAGGCTCTCGATACTCGGGAGGTTAGTCCCACGCTCAATAGAGCTAACCTGCGAGACGCTCAGTTTTGTGGCGTTAGCCAGATCCTTCAAGGACCAGTTTCGCTCAACTCTCAGCAGCTTTATTTTGTGCCCCAGCCTGTTTCTAAGACGATCTTGCGAGGTTTGACCGAGCCCGTACTGATCGATGGCATTTTGCAGCGTCTGACGAAGCTGAGTAAGAGAAAACGGCTTCGCAAGGTAATCGAAGACACGAAGCTTGAAGGTAGCCCGCATGCTCTCGAGAGAAGGGTAGCCCGTCACGATAATGATGCACACGTCCGGCCAGCGCGCAAGAATCTGTTCAACCACTTCTTCGCCCGAGGAGGGAGCCATTTTCATGTCCAGCAGTACGATATCCGGGACTTTGGCTTCGGCGTGCGAGAAGAACTCGCGAGGTTGTGAGTAAGAGCGCACCACAAACCTGCCTTCGTCCCGCAGCAAGTCTTCCATGTAGGTGCGGAAGTCTGCATCGTCGTCAAGAACGGCGATCTCGATCAGATCTCCTGCTAATTCGACAGTTTCACTCATACTGCGGCCGCTGGAAGCACAACTTCGAGCGAAGCTCCACCGCCTGCTCGATTAGAGGCTGAAATGGTGCCGCCGTGCTGGGTTATGATCCCTTCCGCCACGGTGAGGCCCAGACCCGTGCCGCGCGCATCCAGGCGTGTTGTGACAAAGGCTTCGAACAGGTTTGGCAGAATGTGCGCCGGAATACCCGGACCGTCGTCGAGGAACGAGCACGAGACCCAGCTTTGACCCGCCCGCTGAATCGTTTTCGAATCAACTCGAATCTCCCCTCCGGCTGATACGGCTAGCAAGGCATTCCGGAGGAGGTTAACGAAAACCTGGATGAGGCGGTCGGCATTGCCTAGAACCGCTTCGCCAGCCCGAACGTTGTTCGTGAAAGCCACAGCGGCGGCCTTTTCATCGATAGCGACCAGATTCCAGCTCTCGTCCACCAGAGGGCGCAGCGCAACGGCTTCGGTGACTTGCTTGCGCGTCCGCGCGAAATCGACCAGCCCCTCACTGATTTTTCGCAGCCTTTGAGTCACTCTCAGCATGCGCGCCAGCCGTTCCGCCGTCTGCGGATCCTGCGTGGTCTCGGTGAGCTTCTCAATTGAACCCTGCAGCACCGCCAGAGGCGTATTCAACTCGTGTGCCACACTGGTGCTCAAAAGACCGAGGCTGACAAGCCGATCCTGTTCTTCCAGTTGTTTAAGCGCGCTCTCGAGATCATCTTCTTCACGACGCAACTGTGAAACAGTCTCATTCCTTGACCGCATGATATGCCCGATTTCGTCGTTCATGATGAAGCGTTCGTCGATCATCTCGTTCTCGCGATCATCGCGCTGAGTCGCACGATCAGCGTCGAGCATCAGTGTTAACGGCTGGTAGACATACTGCGGCAGAATCATGAACTCGAGGATCACAATAGAAAGCAAGTAGATGATGCCGAGTGCCGCGAAGAGGCTGATCTTTGCTCGGCGCAAAGCAGAATCATAGAAGCCGGAGGGCAGATCCACACGGGCATAAACCCCTGGGTTTCTTGTCCTGCGAAATAGGCTTTCTTCATCGTGACGCCATACGGCGCCTGGATGTTGTTCCAGGTAATCTTGCCCCGCTTGCGGTAATCGCAAGGCTTGTGCTGTGCCTTCGCGCTGATGATAAATGCTGCTTTCCGCAGGCGAACTTTCCTGCTCAGTGAGCTGAGCCGAAAATATCTTTGAAACCATCAGCAGCTCACGCTCGCGCGCGGCCGCAATCTGGCGCGAAAACACCGGGATGAGTGAACCGTATACCGAAACCGTAAGCACCAGAAAGAACAGGTTGTGAAGCACGACAAGCTTCTGGCGAACTTTCAATCCACCAAAGGCTCGAAAAAACGGGCTGGGCGGCTTTGCCGGTTTCGAACTATTGCGGCGCAAGTTCCTCTCGAGCTTCAAACTCCTGCTCCTTGTACTGCAACTGGTAGAGCTTCCAATAGATACCCCGCTGGGCCAGCAACTCCTGATGACTTCCCATTTCCCGCAGCTGGGTTTTGTGCATAACGATGATGCGATCTGCTCGCTGAATGGTGGAGAGACGGTGCGCAATCACAAGCGACGTCCTGTTTGAGACTAACCGTGCAAGGGCTTGGCGGACACGCAGTTCGGTCTCCGTGTCTACGCTCGATGTGGCTTCATCGAGGATCAGGATTTGCGGATCGTGCGCGAGCGCTCGAGCAAAACTAATGAGTTGCTTCTGGCCAGTCGAGAAGCCGTTACCGCGCTCGCGAACCGGTGTGTCGAAGCCTTCAGGCAGCTGGTCAACGAAGTCGATCAGATTTACTTGCTCGGCCGCTTCCCGGATGCGTGCATCATCAATGCCCGGAGTGCCCAACTGTATGTTGCTGCCAACGGTTCCCGTAAAGAGATATGGATCCTGGAGGACGACTCCGAAATGCCTCCGAAGGTCAACGAGATCAAATGCGCGGACATCCACCCCGTCTACGCGGATGGCTCCGCGCTGCACGTCATAGAAGCGCAGCAGGAGGTTGGTAAGCGTTGTCTTCCCGGCCCCGGTGTGTCCGACTACCGCAACCGTTTCGCCCGCTTCTATCCTGAAACTAACGTCGCGCAGTACCCAATCCTCGTCGTTGTACGCGAACCAGACGTGGTCGAATTCGATACCGAGAGGCCCCCGGGGAAACGGCGTGACATTCGCGGGTGAAACGATGTGCGCCTCGGTGTCGAGCAGCTTGAAAATCCGTTCTGATGCTGCCATCGCCCCCTGCAGGATGTTGTACTTTTCACTTAAGTCCTGAATGGGCCGGAAAAAGCGGAGGCCGTATTGGAAAAATGCCACCAGAACGCCCAGACTTAACGCGCCCTGCCTGATTCGAAGGCCGCCATAACCCAGCAGCAGCGCTAGCGCGAGCATACCCAGGAACTCTACAGTCGGATAGAACCAGCCGTAGGCGGTTATCGAGTCCTTGAAGGCCAGCATGTGGTCACGATTGATTTCCTCGAACTCCCGCTTGCTGCGCTCTTCCCGGTTGAAAAGCTGCAGAACTGTAATACCGGCGACGTGCTCCTGGAGATAAGCGTTGATTTTTGCTATCGCAACACGAATCCTGCGATAGCTGGCTGACGCCGTTCGTCTGAATTGCACCGTTACTGCCACTACGATCGGCATCACTGCCAGCATCAGGAGTGTCATGCCCGGGCTTAAGCGCGCCATGGCGATGATCACGAACGACAACATGAGGATGTCGCCGATAATCGTCACCAGACCGGACGCGAAAAGATCGTTCAAGACATCGACGTCTGTGGTCACTCTCGTCACCAGGCGGCCCACCGGGTTACGATCGTAGAAAGACACGTCAAGTGTTTGCAGGTGTGCCATCAACTGCCTGCGCAGGTCGAACATCGCTTTCTGGCCCGTCCACTGCATCAGGTAAGTCTGTCCGAAGTCAAATGCCAGACCCAGGACAACCACAGCCAGGTACACAGCCGCTATCTGCGACAGCCCCGTCAAGGCATTGTTCGACAGCCAGTTTCCTAAAATCGGCACATGCTGCGGGCGATGTGTCGGCACAAGATAACGGTCGACGGCCAGTTTGGTCAGCAGCGGTCCGATAATCTGGAGGAGAGAGTCGACTAGCAGTAGGATGAGCGACGCGCCGACGATCGCTCTGTATGGCTTCAGGTACACCAGAAGCCGGCGCATTAGGCGCGAGTCGTAGGCTTTTCCTAAAACCTCTTCTTCCAATTGCTTGAAAACCTCACTGTTTGGTGCCCCGCGACTAGTTCTCGGAACACCTGCAATTATCAGACTAACCTAGCTCTGTCGTTTAAAGCCTTCGTAGCTAACGTAAACCATGGATGGCATCGTTCTCATTGATAAGCCCGGCGGGTGCACCAGCCATGACGTTGTCAATCGCTGGCGACAGCTAGCAGGGACCAAGCGAGTGGGCCATCTGGGAACGCTCGATCCAATGGCGACGGGACTGCTTGCCTTAATTACTGGGCGCGCAACTCGCCTTGCTCAATTCTTCGGTGGAGAAGAAAAGACATATCTCGCAACGATACGGTTCGGTTTCGTCTCAGACACCTTCGATGCGGAGGGAGAAGTGGTCGCTACGGGTGCGTCCACGCCCGGCATTGAGGCAATCGAGCGCGTTGCCGAGCGCTTCCGGGCAGAGTTCGTGCAGATGCCTCCTCCATTCTCGGCTAAGAAAATCAAAGGTGTACCCGCCTACAAACTCGCCCGGGCTCAAAAGCCGGTAGATTTGGATCCGGTTCGGGTCTTCGTCCGCCGCCTCGGAATTGAATCGCTGACCGGGAACGACCTTCACCTGACGATCGCCTGCTCGGCGGGGACGTACATCCGCAGCTTGGCTCACGATATGGGTCGCGAGCTCGGATGCGGGGCAATTCTCAAATACCTGCGCCGGACTGAGTTGGGCTGCTTCAGCATTGCGCGGGCTAAGACTCTCGACGAACTTGCCAGTCTTGCCCAATGCGGGCGATTGCTCGATGCGGTTATACCGGCCGGAGAATTGCTTCCGCAGTTTCCCGCAGAACACTTCACTGAAGCTGCCGTGGCTTGCATACGGCAGGGCCGCGACTTCCGAACGTCGCCTTTTGTTGTTCGACCCGGCGCTGAAACCATACGCGCGCTCTCCCGCTCTGGCGACCTCATCGCTATTGGTAAGATGCGCATGCCCAATCTGTACCACCCGAGCGTCGTTCTTTGAATCTGATACCACAAATGCGATCGGTGTGCTACACAAGTACAATCGCCGTACAAAGAACGACCATGCTGCGTAAGCTCCCGCGACTCATTCTCGTTCTGCTGAACCTGTGTGCGCTGATGGCGTGGTCACAAACCGTGGAGCAACCTCCGGTTCCGCCCCCGCAGATGCAAGCGAAACCGCAGTTCTTTGCTGGCTCAGTCACCGAAATCTCGGCCCGGCAGATTACCGTCTCGCGCCAGGTAGCGGGTCACTCTCCGGAACGGCGCAGTTTCCTTATCGATTCGAAAACGAAGATGCCCAGGGCGAACCTTCATGTCAAATCGCGAGTCACCGTCCGATATGTGCACGATAAAGGGGGCGACCTAGCTCTCGCCGTAAAGCTTCAGCCGGCTCCGCAGCCGTCCCACGATCCGTAACTGCTACGAAGTTTTCTGTCGAGCGCGCCGCGCTTTTGCCCACTCGGGTTTATCGACCTGCCTGGACCGACCCAATGCGAGCGAATCTTGTTCCACGTCTTTCGTGATCGTGGATCCCGCCGCAATGTATGAGCCCTCGCCGACGGTAAGTGGCGCTACCAATGTCGAGTTGCTGCCCACAAAGGCGTTGTCGCGGATTTCCGTCACGTTCTTCCGCACGCCATCGTAGTTGCAGGTGATGGTTCCCGCTCCGACATTCACCTTCGAACCGATTTTCGCGTCGCCCAGATAAGCCAGGTGGCTGGCTTTTGACCCGTTGCCGATCCTGGTGTTTTTCAGCTCTACAAAGTTGCCAATATGAGCATTCTCACCGGTCTCAGCTTGCATGCGCAGACGTGAAAAGGGCCCAACATGCGCGCCCGAGCCGATCGAAGATTCCTCCGCCACGACATACGGCAGTACAGTGACATTGTCGCCGATCTTGCAATCCCGAAGAATAGATCCTGAGCCGATTCTGCAATTCGACCCGATGCGCGTTGCGCCGCGGAGTTGCACGTTCGATTCTATATGCGAATCCATGCCTATTTCCACATCCGCGTCGATGAGAGCTGTTTCCGGTGATTCGATCGTCACACCCGCCAGCATTAAGCTTTGAGCTTTACGAGCGCGTAAGATCTTGTCAGCCACGGACAGCTCAACGCGCGTATTAATTCCCAGTAACTCGGTCTCATCTTCGACGAGCAGCGGTGAGATAAAGATCCCGTGGCGGGTAAGAATCTCGATCATGTCCGTCAGATAGTATTCGTTCGCTGGGTTATCCGGTTTTATCTCACCGATATGCTTCCAGAACGCAGCGGCCTCGAAGCAGTAGACTCCCGGATTTACTTCCTTGATTGCCAGTTGTTCCGGATTCCCTGCTTTTTGCTCCACTACGGCAGCTATTCTGCCGTTCGCGTCACGAATGATGCGACCGTATCCGGTAGGATCGTTCAGTTCTGTAGTAACGATACTTCCGCCTGGGGCTTCTTCGCTTTTGTCGAGCAGCGCGCGTAGAGTATCCGCTGTCAGCAGCGGTCCGTCACCATTCAGGATCATCAGCTTGCCGGTCAGAGACTGAACCGATTCACGCGCGCACAATACTGCATGGCCAGTGCCTTTCTGCTGAGGCTGCTCAGCGAATTTCACTAGCGGCTGTTTAACGCTTTGGCGTACTTGTTCCGCCTGGTGCCCCAACACGGCGATAATGTTCCCCGGCGATGTCACCTGCGTCGCCGCACGGATCACGTTATTCAGCAGTGTCTCTCCCCCGGCTTCATGCAAAACCTTGGCTTTACGTGATTTCATCCTGGTGCCCAAACCGGCTGCGAGAATGATGGCTGTTACATTTTCGTTCATCGGATTCGTGTGTGCTTTGCTTCCAAGAGTTCTCTTCGCACTTGGTAAGCACGTGACCGATGGGCCAGATCGATCGCCACCTCCGCGAGTGCCGACGGGCTATGGCGCACCTTTTGCGGCACCGTCGTCGAGTCTCCTAACAGGTCAGCGGTAACCACTTTCAGCCCCATTTTGTGAAGGGATTCAAAATCATTCTCCACCGGCTTCACGTGAGCCTTTGCATACCTGCGCTGAAGCGAAACCGGAATGGCGCCTGAATTAAGAACTACACAATCGATTAGCTTCAATCCAGCATGTGCGTGAATCGCGGCCACGTGCTGTGAAGCAGCAAATTTGATCGTCTCTCCCGGTTGCCACATGAGGTTGACGAAGTATACCTTCAAAGCCTGCGATTTCTGTATTGCGGCCGGAATACCGTCCACCAGCAGGTTTGGGATGACGCTTGTATAGAGCGATCCTGGGCCGAGCGTAATCAGATCCGCTCTTCTGATCGCCTCCAGAGTTTCAGGAAGCGGACTGCAATCGCGGGGCTGAAGGCGAATCTCTGCGATACGGCGACGGCTCTTGCTGATTTTGCTTTCACCTCGTACAACCGAGCCATCTTCCAACTTCGCCTCGAGTACGACGTTCGCGGATGTTGCTGGAAAGATGTGACCTCGGATGGCCAGAATCTCCGAGGAAAGCTTTACGGCTTGAGCGAAATCACCTGTGATCTGGTGCATTGCGGTCAAGAACAGATTTCCAAAGCTGTGGCCCTTTAGTCCTCGCCCGCTTGCGAACCGGTGACGGAAGAGCTGCGAAAGCAGGTCGGTATCTTCCGACAGCGCAGTCATACAGTTCCGGATATCGCCGGGCGGAAGGATATCAAAATCGCGGCGCAATCTTCCTGAGCTGCCGCCATCGTCAGTCACAGTCACAATTGCGGTGATGTCCACGGTTCCGCCCTTGGGAGTTGGCCCCTGAGCGCCCCGCGCGTGCACTTTTAGCCCGGAAAGCAAAGTAGAGAGACCGGTGCCGCCGCCGATCGCTACCACCCGAAGCGGCTTGGTTCCACCAGTCTTTTGGGGTGATATGACGCGGGTGAGGTTAGGCAACGGGAACTCGCTTCTGCTTGCCGTTACGACACCGGGGATGCATTTATTGTGACGAGGTGAGCGCCTCTAGCGGCGCTTCCTGGGCTTCTCTTCCTCATCGTCGTATACGGGCACTGTGTCCAGATCTTCGGCCTCGAAAACCTGGCCGCAATCCAAACAACGCACGTAATCTACACCGTCACGGCGGTAGAGAAATTCTGTTCGCCCGTGCTGACATCCCTGCATAGCGAAATAAAACCTATTCTAGACCGAGACCAATGTCTGTCAAGTGCCGCCAGGAGTTCCCTGGGAGATACGCGCCTTCCACTCGTAGCTCTGGCAGTCTATACAATGCAAAGAAACCAGCACCTGTATTCACTAGTGATTATCCCGAAGCCACTGAAATTTTACCCTGATGCAGCCGGGTTGCAAGAGCAGATGGAAGCTCTCCCTGCGACTGCTGGAGTTTATCTCATTCTTACGCCAGGCGGACCGGTTCATATGAGTTGGTCCGGCAATTTGCGCAGGCGCCTCGGACGTCTTCTCCGTTCATCTTATACCGCGAAGGCCAGTCTCATTCAAAAGATGCAGGAAAATTCGTCGGCCATCGAGTGCTGGCCGACTGAATCGAAGCTGGAATCCTTTATTTTGACGTACGAACTGGGAAAGCAATACTTTCCGGAAGACTATATCGCCCGGTTGCACCTGCGCCTGCCTTGGTTCATCGGTCTCACCCAGGATCCATTTCCGCGCCTCGTCACCTCGAATCGGTTCTCATCCAGAACGCAGGCGCTGTTCGGACCGTTTTCCGACCGCGACTCCGCGGCGCGTTATGGCGAAGCGTTGTCAAACCTCTTTCAGCTTCGCCGCTGTACGGAGGTACTTGAACCGGGTCCCGCGCACCCCGGCTGTATTTATGGCGAGATGAACCAATGTCTGCGGCCTTGCCAGTGCGCTGTTACTCCCGAAGAGTACAATTCCGAGACCAAGCGTGTCTCCGAGTTCCTGGTTACCAACGGCAGGAGCGCCATAGCGTCTCTTTCGGCCGCGCGCGACCGCGCTGCCGGAGAGACCGATTTCGAATTGGCTGCAGCGCTTCACAAACGGATCGAGAAGCTCTCAGCGACGGCAGCCGAAAGGAGCCAAATCGTCGCCGAACTTTCAACCTTCTCCGGTGTTGCTCTAACCCGAAGATTGGCCAAACGGCAGTACCGGCTCTGGCCCATCCTGAACGGCTGCTGGCAGATCCCCTCCGACCTGGACTTCACTGCTGACGAAGCGCACCCAAAGTCGCTCGACTCGCATTTGCGCGAACTCTTGGCCAACTCTCTGCGGCTACCTCGCACGGAGGGGAGCAAGGTTGAAGAACTCGCGCTTTTCTCCCGCTGGTATCACTCGTCCTACCGCGAAGGCGAATGGTTCCCATTCCGGGATCTCTCCGACCTGAATTACCGGAAGCTCGTACGGGCCATCTCGAATCTCGTCAAAAGCGATGGCGCGCTCTCTCCAGGATGACCGCTCTCCGTCCGTGCTAGCTTGTGCTCATGTCCGCAGAAGAAGAAGTCCGGGAACATACGGAACACGCCCGGGATCCTTTCGACAAAACTGTTGCAGCATGCATGGCGATCATCGCCGCGCTGCTTGCGGTCGTCTCTGTTCTCGGTCAGCATTACAACACAGAGGAGCTGCTGCGTCAGCAGGAAGCCTCCGATCAGTGGGCGTTTTCTCAGGCCAAAGATATTCGCCGTTACATCGCTTTAGCCGAACAGGATTTACTTAGTCAAATGCGCGCCGATGGGAAGGTCGTCTCCCGTTACACAGGGGACGCCAGCAAATACGACCGGCAGCACGCTGAAATTCAGGAGAAAGCAAAAGACTTTGAGAAGGACCGCGATGAGAGCGGGAGGAAAGCCGGCAAGTTCCACTTCGGCGAAGTATTTCTGGAATTAGCTATCGTCCTATCATCGCTTTCTATCCTGACAAAACGCAGAATGCTCTTTTTCGCGGGAGCGGCCTCTGCTTTGGTCGGAGTAGGATGGGCGGCCGCCGGCCTCGTCACTTAGTGACGCTGAAATGGTGCTTCGACGGGCCAAGCGCAGCCAACTGCTCTACGCTCTGCTCGGGAAGGTTCAAAGACGCCTGCAGGGTGCTGCCATTTGTGGACAGCGTCATGGTGCTGAGAGCGGGTGAAAGGAGGCTGGCTCTCGGGTCTTTATTTTGCTGTATCACGACGGTGCTCGCTAAGAAACGAAGCACGTCGGAAAGCGCGACAGCGTCTTGGGCCGAGCGCGTTACAGCATTAAACGAAAGCCGCACGCTTGGCCCAAACTGGGCGCCGCCGCTGGACTCCCTTATGGATTGCAAAATCTGCCCTCCTGCCACTGCGGACGGCAGATTGAGTCCCGCCGGGCTCGAAACGGGGGGCGCAGGAATCACCGAAGCAAACCACGCATCATTGCCTACGCTTACCTGATTTGCAAGTTGCTGCAGATTGCTGTCTAACGTTGATGGGTTTGCACGATTTTGGATCACCTGGGTCAGCGTTCCGAGATCTCCGATTGCCACGACGCCCAGTTCCGGGAAGGTGAAACCCGTCTGATTTGGCCGTTTTACGTCCACATAGACAACAACGCCATCAACTGTCGTTGTGTTAATCCCTTTAGATTGGGCCGTCGCTGCTATCCGGTCCTGGTCGAAGTTACCTCTTAAGAGAAACGCGACGGTCCGGCCCGCTCCGCTTGGCCCTGACACCCCGAATACCACGTACTGCAGGTCGCGACGCGGATCGAACCCGGTTTCCGCCAAGAACGTCTGAAGACTTTGATCCTCGCTATTCATGCGCGCGAGGAGGAATTGTCCAAACGGCGAACTGCGGGCCCTTTCTACATCCACGCTGCTGATCAGCTTTGTGCTCGCGGGGAGCAATGCCATCAAGGCGCTATCGGTGCCTGCAAACGCCCCGAAAGCGGAGACCATGACGAGAAGTCCGGCTTTTGTGAAATGCATACAACCTTACTCATCCTACGCTCTCGGACCGCAGAAAGTTCAGGCGATTCACGCGATTTCGAGTAGCGGTTTCTTAGACCGCAGCGGGCAGCGAACTCGGCACCTCTTTCGAAAGGCCGGTCTCTGGCCCCCTGTTTAAAGGCAGTTCGAACCAGAATGTTGCACCGGAACCTGAAGGATTGTTGTACATTCCAATGCGGCCCCCCATCAATTCCACAAGCTGCTTGCTGATGGTCAATCCAAGCCCGGTTCCACCATACCGCCGGCGCGTGGTTCCATCAGCCTGGAAGAACGCTTCGAAAATGCGTTCATGCACGGCTTCAGCCACGCCAATGCCGGAATCGATGACTTCGCAACGCAGCGATTCTCCGCCTAAATTGCGCTCCAGCTTCACGTGGACGCGGCCTTTTGCTGTGAACTTTATCGCATTCGCAATTAAGTTCGTCAGGATTTGTCGGAATCGCACGGAATCTCCGCAAATGACTGCTGGGGTATTTGGGTGAACCTCGTATGTCAACGCGAGGTCTTTACCATCAGCTCGCAGCCGCAGGAGCTTGAGCACAGCCTTGAGACTCTCATGCATATCGAACGGTTCCTCGGAAAGGCCGAGCCGGCCAGCTTCGATCTGCGAGAGGTCGAGAATGTCGTTGATTATTGTGAGCAGATCGTTAGCGCATTGGCTGACTGCATCGGCGTATTCACGCTGGTCCGCTTTTAGTTCTGTATTCTTCAGAAGGGTGATCATCCCCATGATGCCGTTCATCGGCGTCCGAAGCTCATGGGAAGTGTTGGCCAGGAACTGCTCTTTCAGCTGCGTAGCTTCTTTCGCAAGCCGCAAGGCTGTCACCAACTCCTCATTCTTCTCCTGCAGTTCGCGGCTTGACTCAAGCAGGCGCTGCTGCGCAAGTTTTCGCTCTGTGATATCGCGCCCGATGCCCTGGATTGCTACAGGATGGCCTCGCCGGTAGATCACTCTAGTACTGACTTCTAGAAAGCGCCGATTCCCGAACTTCGAGAGAATCGGCAATTCGTGATGCTGAGACGCGCTGCCCCCGAGATGTGCGCCTATGCTGTCCTGCATCTGATGACGAGCTTCCGGCGCTATCAGTTGCTCAAAACTCTTCCCGATCACTTCCGATCGCGAGTACCCGGTCAGGTATTCGCCAGCCCGGTTTATCGCGATGACCTTGCCCTTCAGATCGTGCAGGAAAATTACGTCGTTGGCGTTCTCAAAAACCTCCCGAAAGCGTTCTTCGCTCGCCCGCAGCGCCTCCTCCGTGAGGTGCCGAATGGTTTCATCCTGAATCATGGCAAGCCGTGCGTTGTGCCCGCCCATCTCAAAGGGAAGCAAAACGATGCTGACCACGACCACCTGGCCCGACACGTTCCGGTGGGGCAATGGACCCAATACGTTAATCGGTTTCCTCAGTTCAGTAACCAACTCTGACCAGGCGTGATCATCAGCCGCAACACATAAGGCGCTGAGATCCAGTGAGCAGAACCGCGATCGCTCGTATCCGTACAACTCCAGAACGCTCGCGTTTGCTTCGAGAATAGAAAGGGAGTCCGCGTCGTAAACGATCGCTGGAACGGGGTTTTCGAAAAATACCCGCTCGTAGCCGGAGATTCGGCTCTCGAGTTGGAGTCGAGTAGCCTCCAGTTCCGCTACTCGGGCCCGCAAGGAATCAACCGTATCCTCCATTTACTTGAGCCCTATAACCTTTAATTACTACACACTAAGAAACGGTTGCTGACGCGTAGAAATCTCCGATTCCGACGTTTGAGTTTACCTCAAACTCCTGAAAGTTTCCAGGATGTCAATTTAGATGTCAATTTAGTCCTGCGGAGCTTTATCCTTCTCCGCAGGTTTGACCGTTTTCGACCGGCTCGGATTCTCCTCCGTCGAGAAGGTAATAGTCGAGTCAGTCGAGAATTTCCGGTACTGACTGAAAGTCATCTCGTTCCGAAGCGTCCGGCTCGGCGTCTCTGTGATCACCGTAGCGCGCACGGGCAGGAGGTAATCCCGGCCGCTGATTCCGACCTTGTTGTATGTGATCTCGGTTGAGATACTCTTCGTTCTTATTTCCTCTGGGATATCCGAGGTCCCGTTGGTGAGACGCCACACTTCGCCCGTCTCAGGGTCTGCCGTTATCAAGCCGCTATAAGGCAATACCGCTTCCGCCAGATCGCTCAAGCTCAACTTTAAGGTCGAGTGCTGCCTGTCGATCCAATATCGGAAGGTGGCCAGCTGTTTATCTTCTAGGCGGGTCCAGCCCGCCCAGGCAAAGCGGGCCTCGCTATTGGCGCTGATAATGTTCGCCAGCAAAACCCCGAATTCGCCCTCGGTCGTAAGTGCCACGTGTGGGCCGTGCATGCCAGGTTTCAGCTGCTTTCCGTTCACCATTTCCAGCCGGTGTTCCTCCTGACGCTGATTGAAGATCAGCCGCAACGCGAGCGTGTCACCTTTTCGCCATCGGTCCGAGCGCGGCCGGCTTTCAAACTGCTCAACCAGTTGAACGCAAATGAAGTCCGGCAGACCATCGACGTACTGCTGAGAATAGCTGGCTATTCTCGCAAGAATCTCGTTCTGGGCGGCAGAGTCGGGTGCCGGCAGCTCGCGCGCACTTTCCGCCTGGAGGGCACCCGCAGCCATCCCGGTCACCAGCAGGACAAATGCGGGAAGCTTAGGAATGCACAACACGGCGCAGACTCAGTGCAGTTTTATCACGTTGCTTTGAGAGTCGAGCAAAAATGCAGTAAATCAGGTCGTTCGCTCCGGCCGTCTTGCCTAAGAAAGACCTCGCAATGCTACTGGCCGCCTTTGTTGGTCGGCAAAGAATCTACGTTCGTCTTATCCACCACGAATGTGCCAGTGTCGACAAAAGTGGGAACTGGTGATTGCGGGTTTTGCGCCCAGCTGTTATCGAGCGGCGTTGGCGGGTGGTGATGCATGTCATCCAGCAACTTCGCACCGTAGTAGCCCATGGTGAAAGGTTTTTGCGCGATCGTCGCAGAAATGACGCTCTTCTTGATCCAGTCGGTGGTGCGCTGGTCGGTATCCATCGCGACGATCTGCACCTTGCCCGCCATGTTCTGCCGGTTGACGACCTCTCCCACTTCCGGACACGCGATCGCTTCCAGGCAGACAAACGCGTCTACCTTCTGCTTTGTATCGAGCATCTGCTTAGTCGTGTCAAAAGCAACGGTCGGATCGCCCTTAATATCAACCACCTGCTTTATGTGCACGCCCGGATGTTCGGCAAACGCGTCCTGATACCCGTGCAAGCGGTCTTTCAGATTTTGCTGACTGGGAATTGTGAAAATCACCACGTCGCCCTTGCCGTTCAAAAGTTTGGACGTGAGATGACCGCCCAGAGTCCCGGCATTGTAGTTGTCCGTCCCGATGAAGAACAGACGCTTGCTGCTAGGAGCATCAGAGTCCATCGTGATCACAGGAATTCCTTGCGAGAGGGCCGAATTGATGTCCGGTGTCATCATGCTTGCATCCGCCGCGGAGATCATGATTCCTGATGGCTTTTGCGCCACCACCCTCCGAAACTCGTCGTGTTCCGCCTTCGTGTCGTAAGTGTCCGGCCCGTCCATCTCCGCCTTAACCTTCATCTCTGAAGCTGCGTGATTCAGGCCCGCAAGAGCCATCTGCCAGTACGGCAGTTTCGTATTCGTCGAGACGAGTACGTACTTTTCCGTTGGCTCATGCGCCGAACTTGCGCATCCGGTCATGAAGATTGCCGCGGCCGTAACACCCGCCGCGAGATAAGTCCCCGTTGCTGATCGCATTATGTGTACCTAGCGCGGGAGTATACCATGTGCGACCGCAAACCTAAATATCGCTTTTCTTCGACTTCCTTTTGGAGTGTCGATCACTACTCGTGCTGGTATATCCTGAAATCTGCAAGAGGGCTGGAGTGGCGGAACTGGCAGACGCACGGGACTCAAAATCCCGCGACCTTCACGGTCATGTGGGTTCGACCCCCACCTCCAGCACCATAAACCTTTCGAGCCGATGCGAAAAGTGATGATCGGCCATAGCTCGATCTAGTCACTGAAGTGCAGTTCGGCAGTGTGAGGCTCAATCAGAAGAGAGGCTGCGCACAGGGCGGTCTAACGTAAGGGCTTTCCTAACTTTTAAATGCGATCTTCTCTGCGCCTCTATCAAGGCACTCCTTGACTGTGGCGTGCGCACGGCCATTTTTTCTCCCTATCCGGTTATCATTTTTGCTGTTCCTTGAGAAGGGTCAACACTGCGTCGCCGAACGTTTCGAGTCCGGGGCAGTCAGAGTATTGCGGGCAATTTGTGAAGAGCGCTGGCGAGCCGGGCCATGCATCCCGCTTTGAAAACATAGCAATGTTCTGGAGCCTGAAGTCCCCTCGTGTTAAGGGGCCACGCTGGGCTTCTAGAGGCGGCTGAGTTACTCGACGATATCTCGCACCAGACTGTTAGTTATTGGCCCTCGTAGTCGTAGCCAGAGTCCGAACGGTTCGCCGTAACGTTCGCAGTGGTCTGATCGCCGCCGGTGTTTCGGCCGGAGTCGTGGCCCCACTTAGAAAATGCTTGTGCGTCAGGACTGCCCAGCACTGATTTAGATCAGCGGTTCGCTGGCGGTCCTAACCAGTCTGGCCTCCGATACGGAATAGCCCGCGGTGTTCGTCGAAAACAGGCGTTTCAAAAAAAGATCAATCGCAAATCTGCCGGGTCCGAAGATAAGAATCAGTGCCGAAGCAAAGAGAAACGTGTACGCATCGTCGCCGTAAAACTTGCCTGGATCAGAGAAAATAGCCAGGAGATTTTGCCGGCCGGCGGTCAAATAGGCGACAAACATATCGCCCGCAAGTAAGAGCCCCCAAAATCTGGAGCCGAGGCCAAGGGCAAGGCAGATTCCGCCGATCAACTCCAGCCAGGAGATCGCCGCTGCCGAGAATGCGGGGGCGGGAATGCCGAGCGTCATGAAAAAGTTTGTGACTTTCGGAAGATGCTGCAACTTGCCTAGTCCAGTTTGCGCAAACTGCCAACCCCAATACAACCGCACTGTGAGGAGTAACAGGGATTGGAATGAGGAAGCGATTTTGACCAGGGCTTCGTACGCAAACGTGGCTCGGCCGATAATATATGAAGTACGCATGTTACTAAACCGTCCTTTGGTTTACTTGTGGTTACGAACTTAATGCCTTAGGCCTGCCTGGCAGAACCAGCCTAATTGCGCCCAGTTGCCGAACCATTGTTGAATCGCACTCATACGGTCTTGTTCCGGCATTGAGCTGTTCTCGAATGCAGTGTCGATTGCCTGCTCCAGCGGCTTCTGTTCGCTGAGAGCTTTCAGCATTTCGAATGACTCTGGCGCCAGCCGTTTGTAATAGACAGAATCATCCATGCGATGTACGGCCAGATAGATCCGCTCAGGCTCTGGCTGCGTATAACGGCGCACGCGAGTTCGGATCTGATTTTCGCGTGCCGCGTTGCTGGAAGTGTTGTTATCAGCCTCATGATCGTGCACTTCGATCAACAGATCGTCGACAGGATAAGTCAGATCCAGGAGCCGGATATACGGCTGCAAGGACACGCGCAGCTCGAGACCGGCCGTTTCTATGTCAGCGGGCGTCAGGTTCGGTGCATAGCCCCCGTCGAACGCTTCAATGTGAGCCCATTCCAGCCGCACGACGTCTAAGGCCAAACTTTTTCGAGGCTCTATCCATTTGGGATTCAACAACAGCCACGTCTCCAGCTGGGATCCGAGATTACGCAAAGTGAAGGATAGTGAAGGGCAATCGTTCAAATAAGCTCGCATCAGGCGTTCAAACTTCGGAGCGCCCACGATCGCGCGTAAGCCGGGAAAATCCTCGGCAAAGCTGGAAAGCACGCGAAACCAGTATTGGCGGTTGTAGATCTCGAGCCGTTCAAATGAGGTGAGAACCCGGTTGGGCTTGATAAGGGCTTCCGCTTCGGCGTTCACAGAACGACCATTAAGCGTTCTATGCCGCATTCCTTCTGCGCGGGTCAACGGTTGCATGACCGCGGCCGCTACGCGTCGTTGAAGCTCCCCAAGGCTGCTCATCTGATCTCCTGACGAAGTTCAGGCTGCTGGGTGATGCGCACGTTGTACTCCGGGGAAAGAGACTTGCCGGCGGTCAAATACCGATTCGCTTTTAGCGCTTCCGCATGAACGTCATCGAAGCTTGGGATATTGTCGTCCCATTCGAGAAGCGTCGCCGTGGGGCCGCAACGCTGAATCGCTCTTGCGTACAGGCCCCAAACTGGATCAATTACCGCGTGGTCATGCGTGTCAAGGATGTACTTCTCGAATTTGGAGTGGCCGGCAATGTGGATCTGCGCCACACGTTCCGCCGGTACCGCGTTCACATATGTAAACGGATCGAATTCATGGTTCTGCGAGGAAACGTAAATATTATTCACGTCGAGCAGAACTCCACAATCTGCCTTTTCCACGACCTCCGTCAGAAACTCCCATTCCGTCATTTCCGAAACGTGGTATTCGGCATAACTGCTCACGTTTTCTACAACCACGGGTACTTCGATAAAGTCTTGAGCTTGGTGGATCTTCTCCGCGGTGAGCTTGGCGGCTTCGAATGTATACGGCATCGGCAGCAAGTCATGGGTGTACCGGCCGTCGACACTACCCCAGCAAAGATGATCGGATAGCCAAGGTGTGCGTGTACGCCGCACCAAGCTCTTCAAGCGCTTCAAATGTTCAGGATTGAGAGGCTCAGCGGAACCGAAGTACATCGAAACGCCATGCTGCACAACCCTATACTGTTCCAAAATCCGGTCGAGGACGGTAAGGGGTCGGCCGCCATCGACCATGTAGTTTTCGGATATGATTTCGAACCAATCCACAACCGGTTTGCGCTCCAGGATGTGCCGGTAATGCGGTATCCGCAATCCGATGCCGACTCCGTAATCGGTAAAACCGTTGAATCGATTTGCAGGCATAAAGACGGTTTCCTTTCTCAACTAGCAACAGGTAGGCTGGCCCTGATCGGTCCTGGGCCAGCCGACGACAAACCACAACTAAGCTGCTAGCTGTGGCGGTTTGGAGCCATCGGTAGCGCACCCGCCCTTGCCCTTACAATCGTTCTTGCCTTTGCAGCCGTTAGCACTGGACTTGCAGCCCCCCTGGCCCTTGCAATCGTTTTTGCCTTTGCACGAGTGCTTGTCTTTGTCGTCGTGCGACACCTTGCTAAAAGACACCTTTCCAGTATTTGGCTTGTTTGCACTCACCTTGGCGGTGCCTTCGGGCGTCGGCGTCGTCTGAGTTGCTTGCAGCCTGACTGCAGTTCCGCCGAGTAGGCCAGAGACTGCTGCAGTAAGCATCATCGTTTTCATCGAGTTCTTCATTGAGTTAATCCTTTCTTCTTGAGACCGGAGTCTCGAGCCGCCGACTTGGTGCGGCCAAGCTCTGCTATATGGTTCGAAGATTCTCGGAGAAAGTTATGGTGCTGATTGTTTTATCGACGATGCGCGCAGTCTTGTAACGCCGTTCGTTTGGCTCGCCTTCGCCTGAGGCTGCTGAAACCGTGACCCAGCGCCTCCCTTCGGCGAATAGCTGAGTGAGAGCGTCTCAACGTGTCTTCAGTCGTCGTGTTTACACAAACAGCAGCACATGTTCCGAACAGTATTGACCGTCTTCAGGAAGTCGCGCAGGTTGATCCGGACGCCGTCTTCGTTGCCAGAGTTCAAAACGGCGACTTGGAAGCATTTGGAGACTTAGTCGCCCGTCACAGCCGCCGTGTCTGCCGAACTCTTACAGCCATCCTCGGGAATGCAGAAGAAGCAAAGGACGCGATGCAGGATACGTTTCTGAAAGCATTTCAGCACATCGGCGAGTTCCAGCACCGCTCAAAGTTTTCCACTTGGCTGGTAAGCATTGCGAGCAATACTGCTTTGCAACGTTTGCGGGAGCGAAAACAATCGGAATGGCTGGATGACACTGGGCCAAGAGCAGAGGTTCGCCCACTTCAAGTGCGGGCGTGGAATGCGGATCCTGAACAGTTGTACTCTCAAGCGGAGAGACGCAAACTGGTGGAGAACGGGTTGCTAAAGGTGCCATCGAAGTACCGTGTGGTTCTGGTGTTGCGCGATATCGAGCAGCTTTCGACCGAAGAGGCAGCTACGGCACTTGGCCTGGGTATCTCGGCACTCAAGGCGCGCTTGTTTCGCGCGCGAATGATGTTGCGCGAGGTGCTTGCATCTCATTTCACGATGAGCTTCACGAAGACGGGTTTGTGATTAGCTGTGGCCGGCTGATCGAAGCTTAAATGACATTGCCTAATTCCGAGAACATCGAACTGCTGACGGTCGGGCTCGCACAAATTGCTCCCGTTTGGCTGAACCGAAGTAAAACTTTAGAGAAGGTCAAAACATACGTGGAGCTTGCTGCGAAGCAAGGGTGCCATCTGGTCATATTCGGCGAAGCGCTCGTACCCGGTTATCCGTTTTGGCTGGAGCTGACCGAGGGATCGCGATTCAATTCCCCCTTGCAGAAAAGCATTTTTGCCGAATACGCCGCACAAGCCGTGCAACCCGAAGCCGGACACCTCGGCGAACTTCGTGGGGTCGCCGCAGAACATAAGATCGCCATCTATCTGGGATGTGTTGAGCGTGCCGCTGACCGCGGAGGCCATAGCCTCTATTGCTCGCTCATCTTCATCGACCCTGGGGGTGAGGTCCGCTCAGTTCATCGTAAGCTGATGCCGACTTACGAGGAGCGGCTGGTGTGGTCGTCCGGCGACGGGCACGGGCTGCGAACCCATCCGCTGGGCGTATTTCATGTTGGCGGGCTGAGCTGTTGGGAAAACTGGATGCCGCTGGCACGATCGACTCTTTACGCCCAGGGTGAAGATTTGCACGTGGCGGTGTGGCCTGGCGCCGTTCGTAATACTCACGAAATCACGCGCTTTATCGCGATGGAGTCCAGATCGTATGTTGTTTCTGTTTCGGGATTGATGCGCCGCGAAGACATCGGTACTCATTCCGAGTGGCGCGAAATAGTGACGGGCGCTAGCCCCGAACTGCTGGCAGATGGAGGCTCATGCGTCGCAGGTCCGGATGGTGAGTGGCTCATCGCTCCGGCGGACCCGGTGGAACAGCTTTTCACCACGACAATCGATTACCGGCGCGTGTTAGAAGAACGTCAAAACTTCGACCCATCCGGCCATTACGCGCGGGCAGATGTGATGCGCCTCGATGTGGATCGCAAGCGTCAATGTCTACTCAAGCTGTCGGATTGATAACCAAATGAAACCGCATGAGCACGTTGCACTAAACTTCTCTCGCATTTCCCCGGAAAAACAGCTACAAGCGTCCAGAGAATTCCTATCCAAGATGGCTGAACGGCGGTCGGTCCGCTTTATTTCGCCGGATCCGGTCCCCTTCGAACTGATCGAAAACGCGATTCGATGTGCCTCACTGGCTCCCAGCGGCGCCAATCAACAGCCCTGGAAATTCGTCGTGGTGAAAGACCCTGAGGTCAAGCGCAAAATACGCGAAGCCGCGGAAGCTGAGGAGCGCGAGAGCTATGAGCACCGTATGCCTCCCGAGTGGCTGGAAGCGCTCGCGCCACTTGGCACCGACTGGCACAAGGAGTTTCTCGAAGCGGCGCCGTATCTGATTATCGTTTTTCGCGTAGATTTTGGCCTGACGCAAACTGCGGAAGGCGAGAAGAAGATCAAGCACTACTATGTCCAGGAGTCGGTTGGAATCGCTACCGGCTTCCTTTTAGCTGCGCTCCATCTGAGCGGGCTGGCTACCCTTACTCATACGCCAAGCCCGATGGGCTTTCTCTCAAACATTCTTGAAAGGCCGAAAAACGAACGTCCGTTCTTGCTGATTCCGGTTGGTCTGCCTTCGTGCGAGGCGACCGTTCCTGCCATCAGCAAGAAAGAACTCACGGACGTGCTCGAAACCAAGTAAGCTACTTAGTGCCAACGCAGCACAAACCCTCCGCTGATCTCCACGTTGTGCTGGCCGCCGGTGATACTCGCCAGATTGTATGCGGGACCACCAATGTAGAAATCACGAGCTTCGCCTCGAAGCGCAACCGAGCGCCAGACGCGGACGTCAACTCCAGCGCCGAAGTCAAAAACTCCGCGAGCAAGCTGTCGGGAAGCAGGGTTGGGCTGACCGTCGAGCCGGGTGGTACTTTGCTCATAATCCGCGTAGCCACCGCCGACGGCAGCGTACGGCGAAATCGCGGATGTGGGAAAGAATTTCAGCCGAACACCGGATGTGACATACAGGCTCGCGAAGTTTTTGGTCACTGAGCTGATGTTTGAGGATCGTCGCGTAGCGGACTGGCCAAGAAATCAACTTCGCCGTAAAGTGCGGCCTTTTTGCGACCCACGATTCGCCGGCCGTAATTAACGCCGAATGCTGTGCCCGCGCCCAGATCAAGCGTCTGCTGTGAAGTGCTGCGTGAGAGCGGTGTGATCCCGCCAAGCGTAAAACGCAACTCGTTTGTTGGAGCGCTCTCCTGGGCGACGCATAACACGGTGGTCAGCGGAACCAACAGAAGTATTCGAACGGCTTTTGTGTTGATTTGCATAAGTGTCTTACGTCAGTTGTTTCGTTTGAGAAAGTGCAAAGTGACGTGTTCTAATTGCTTTGACCGACGTGCAAAACCCTTTATCAACTTTTCCGGTCAAAATAGGAAACCTCATCTTGGCCGGGCGCCGCAAGTCGCGGCTGGACAGAAAGCACGTGACCTTTTCGCTCGGCTCGACGAACAGGTAAGGGGATGCAGATTCGACCGATGGTGGAATCGCCTTTAACGGAAGTCAGTCTCGAAACACTATTAGAGGGTTACCAGCAAGCAGACACCCAGGCGACCACGGAACTCATTCGCAGGTTGAGCCCAGATCTCTTGCGATTCTTTTTGGCTCAGGAAAATACCAGACGTGAAGCGGAAGATCTGCTCCAAAACACTTGGCTGCGCATACACAAAGCTCGACACACTTACCGAGCGGGCTCACCAGTGTTGCCGTGGGTGTTTGCGATCGCCAAGCACGTTAGGGTAGACGGTTATCGCAAGCGCCGCAGGATTGAGCAGCATGAGATTGGGACCGAGACTTTGCCGGAGAGCTCACAGTGCCAAGAAAAATCGCACGCCGCAGCACCGACATTTGAGTCACTGATAGCGGGATTACCAAATAGTCAGCGCGAAGTGCTGACCATGCTGAAAGTGAACGGACTGAGTCTGGACGAAGTAGCACGGGCCACATCCTCGAGCGTGGGAGCGGTGAAGCAGAAAGCCAGCCGCGCATACGCAAAGCTTCGGACCTCATTATCAACTTCAGAGTCGTGGGGAGCCGGATGAAAGGAGGTAAAAGGACCGAAATGAACTGTCGAGAAGTTGAGGAAGCGCTGGCGATATCCAATGCGAAGGAAACAGGAGGCCTGATGCAATCCGTTCGAGCGCATATCGAAGAGTGCATGAGCTGCCGGGAATTTGCCCGGATTGTTGCACTCCCACCCGCAGATGCGCGGATCGACCCGAGTCAACTTGATCACCTGCAAAAGATGATCATTGGTGATCTGCGGCCGATCCGCCCGCTACTTCCATCCTGGATATTCCTCGCAGCTTTCGCACTTATTTTTGTAGCGCTGAGCGTTTTGGGTGTTTGGTACCTGCGGCCGTACGGCTGGTTCATGCTGATGCCAGTACAGAGGATTGCCGTTTTCACGACGCTAGCGGCCAGCGCCGCACTCCTGGCTTTTTCTCTGGTGAGACAGATGGTTCCCGGTCAGAAGTCACTGCTTCGTCCGGAATTATTGCCCGTCGGTGTTTTTGTGTTTTTATGCCTGGTGGTAGCCGGCGTGTTCCAAATGCGGACCGACCCACATTTTTTGCAGTCGGGCGAAGCGTGCTTAAATGCAGGACTGCCTTATGCGATTCCAGCGGGTTTCGTGTTCTGGTTGATTTTGCGCAGTGGTGCGATTTTATCGCCCCGGGTCGTCGGCGCAATTGCCGGGATGCTCGCTGGACTGGTGAGTACGACTGTGCTGGAAGTACATTGCCCCAATTTAAACGTCTGGCACATCCTCGTGTGGCATGTTGGAATTGCATTACTTGGATTGGCGGTTGGACTGCTTGTCGCGACAGCTGGCCAGGCGATTCGTAATCGCTTGTCGTGACTTTCCTCGGCTCTTCGCGAACTTTTCAATAGGGCGGTCGGAGATTTCCATCTTCAAGAAAAGCTGGAGAACTCGGGAAGCCAGCGAGAATGCACTCATGAAAAAAACATTGACACGAATCGCAGTAATGGTCGGCCTGACGGGAGTTCTGGGTATATGGATCCACGCAAAGGCGGCTACCAGCCTTACGAAGAAACCCGTCGTCTTAGAGTTGTTCACGTCGGAGGGCTGCTCGAGTTGCCCTCCTGCAGACCGGCTGTTGCAGTCGCTCGACGAAAAGCAGCCCTTTACGGGCGCTGACCTGGTTGTCCTGAGCGAACACGTTGATTATTGGAACGGCGCCGGCTGGGTTGATCCGTACTCTTCTCGCCTATTCAGCGAACGACAGCGTTGGTATGCTGACCAATTCGGGCTCGGCAGTGTGTATACCCCGCAAATAGTTGTGGACGGCCAACGAGAGACCGTTGGCAGCAACGGCCTTGCAATCAAGAACGCAGTGGAGAAAGCAGCACAAAGCGAAAAGATCACCCTGACGCTTTCTAATCTCGTTCGCGATGGCAATCGGATTAAATTCCATATGACATCGTCGGATCTGGGGGACGCCGATGGCGCGGCTACGGTTTATGTTGCGCTCGCCGAAAATACCGTGCAATCGAATGTAGCAGGCGGAGAGAACGGCGGCCGCTCACTGACCCACGTAGCGGTGGTACGAGTGTTTACCTCGGCAGGGACAGTGAAAGCCGGAAGCTCGTTCTCGAAAGACCTCGTGATTCCGATGCCATCGCGCATGGGGGTCGGCGTAGTTCGCGTCGTGGCCTTCTTGCAAACTAACAAGTCGCACAAGATTGTGGGTGCGGCAGAAGAAAAGATCTAAGCCCATTTCGTAAGCGGAAAAAGGGCTGGCATTATGCGTCGACTTCGAACACTCAGTGTAAAGCCACGCTTTTACTTTCTGTATAGGCGCGAGCGGTCCGTCGTATGCGAGCAGGCTGAATCCGGTCGCGGCCGCCAAGCTTACGGTCAGAAAAGACGAGAGCTCGATGCCGCCAGCTTATCCAAAGTGCAATTAAATATGCAAAACGAAGTTTTGGAGTCGTCCAAATATCCCGAAATCAGCTTCCGTTCAACGCATGTTCAGAGCGAAGGTGCCACTGCTTGGAGAGTGAATGGCAGTTTGACCTTGCATGGTGTTACTAGGCCAGTTATCGTTGCTGTCAGGCTTGAACAGGGCGCCTATGTTGGTACAGCAAGCATCAAGCAAACGGAATTCGGCATCCGTCCGATTAAGGCTGGCGGAGGCGTTGTGAAAGTGAAAAACGAGCTTGAGATCCGGTTCAAGATATACACAACATCGCGCCGTTGAGGAGCTGGCCTTGAATGAATTCTATGTACTCTGACGAGGGCTTCAGCGGCGGTTGGTTTTCTTCCGAAGCGATCTGGACCTTAAAGGAACAAATTACGGCTTTTCAGATGACGAATCTCGAAAACGACGTAGAGCAATTCGGGGCCATTGTGCGACTTCCGGCAGGCGCAGTTAAGAACGTGCGGTACGGGTTTCAATCCGCGCAGACTGAAGGTACGAGGGACTTTCTGTATTTCGTCTTCATACAAGATCTGGAAGCCCACAGTAGAGCACTGGGCCAGGTGATGTGGCTTGGCCGTTGAGTAAAAAGGCGGTATTGGGCGTATCGCACATTCCCGCGTTTCTCAAGCAAAACGGCCAACCCACAGCGCATTCCATTGGCGGACGGCCAGGAGCGCACTCCATGCCATCGATTCTCTAATCCGCCGGCGAAATGATCGAACGCCGGATGGCTGCCAGGGAGGCGTTATCGTTAAAGCGAATATCTCCGCTGACATTTAAAACGCCAAGCCGCATCCACAACTCCTTCAAGTCGACTGGAACGGCCTTGTTGGCCATCTCCGAATACATAGCTGTAAGAACTTGCGTGTGCGTGGCGGAGTCGGCAATGGTGAAGGCCTTGGTGATTGGCCACTCGTGATCGATTGTTCCACCGGCCTGAAGGATTGCCCGGAGACCGTCGCGCAAGCCCTTCCGATTGGCTGTTACTTCCCGGATGCGTACATCGGCTGTCAAACAAAACAGGGCGCCGCCCCAATAGGTGCGTGCCCAAGTGTGTGTACGATCCAAACCGTGATCAAGGGGGCCGGGCTCCCCTAGAGGCATCGATTTCAGCATGTCTCTCCAGATGGATGCCGGCGTGAGGTCGCCGATCATTGCTCTGGCGATTGGTTCGACGTACGTGGCGATTCCTTCCTCGATCCAGTGGTGCTCCCGCGCAAGATCGGGAAAGGCCATGTGAACGAGTTCATGAGTCATCATCCAATCCTGATCAAGCTGCTCTTCTGTCGTGTGCTCACCCACAGAAATTCTCGTGAACGGTGGCACGCTACCCCAGGTCGTGCCATGCGACACTCCATCTTGGCCTCCGGCTGGATGGACAGTAATGTGAGCCAGGGCAACAGGGAATCGTCCGTAATAGCGCGTCACGGCCGACGCTGCTTTTGTAACCCATCGCAAAATACGATCCCGGGAGAGGTCCAGATCGCCAGGCGCGAAATCGACTTGGAGGATTGAGTCTTTGATATGTAGACGAGTCGGACCTCCCAAGGCTAGCGCCGGAAGCAACGCGCCGAGTATTTGTCTCCTGTTCAGCATGGCGGCAGGACTGGGGTCCTGTCTTTGGTTCGCTAGAGAATCTACAAAGTTACGCGAGAGATAACAGTTCGCCTCGATGACGTTCAGGAAAAATAGCCTTCACAGAGTGACTTTTTGGTTGTGCCTTCGAAAAGGAATATATTGGGGCCGGTGAACGGCTTCGAAAATCCGAAATCGAAAGCGAGCTAGAGCTTGAGTTCTACTCTGATCCCATCACTTGTGTTAGCGACGGCGCTTCCGCTTCTTGCTATGGGGGCGCCTGCAGTCGGAGCGAAAGCTCCGGACTTCACCTTATCTACTGTCAACGGCGGAAGCGTCCGGCTATCGGAAGTGCTTTCAAAAGGTCCAGTGGCGCTGATCGTCCTGCGCGGATACCCCGGGTATCAATGTCCCTACTGCAACCGGCAAGTCCAAGACTTCATTCAGAAGGCACAAGCGTTCGCAGACGCTGGCACCCACATCGTAATGATCTACCCTGGTCCGCCTGAGAACCTTCGTACAAAGGCCAACGAATTCCTGGTGGATAAAAAACTTCCCGATAACTTTGACCTGCTACTCGATCCGGGATACGAGTTCACAAACTTATACGGACTTCGGTGGGATGCGCCACACGAGACTGCGTATCCATCTACATTCTTGATTGATCGCCAGGGCGTCATATTTTTCAGTAAGATCGTCAAGGAACACGGAGGTCGCACGACAGCGGCAGAAGTCCTGGACGCGCTACCGAAGCCTAAACCCGGGCAGTGATCTGGCTCGGAAGGTGAACCAGGCGGCTGTCGAGATACGAAGCCGCCCTGAAGCTTTTCCCAATGCCTCGCTTACCGCCTTGACTCTCCGGAAGTCGCGATACCATTCATAAGGGTATGTTGGATATGAATTCGCCTCTCGCAGCGCATTCGGTCGTGTTGCATGTGAACGGAATAGATTACAATCTGCAGCTTGAAGCGCGTGAGTCTTTGCTCGACGTATTACGTGAAAACCTTGGCTTAACTGGCACAAAAAAGGGTTGTAATCAGGGCGCTTGCGGAGCGTGCACCGTGCTAGTGGATGGCGAACGCATCAATTCGTGCTTCGCCCTTGCGATCCAATACGAGGGCCGCAAGATCACGACCATCGAAGGGCTGGCAAATGCAGATGGTCTGCATCCTTTGCAGAGTGCTTTTATAGAACACGATGGTTTTCAATGCGGCTACTGCACACCGGGCCAAATCTGCTCAGCCGTAGGAATGATCAGCGAATTCCGAAGCGGATCACCAAGTGCCGTTACCGGCGATTTGATTAAAGGAGAGATCGAGTTCTCAGACGCCGAAATTCGAGAACGAATGAGCGGCAATCTGTGCCGCTGCGGTGCTTACGTCGGGATTACTGATGCGATCCACCAGGTTTTCAAGGAGCTCAGTAAGTGAAAAACTTCTCCTACGCTCGGGTGAACGATGAGCAGTCAGCTTTGGGCCTCCTATCGCAAAGCACGAACACGAAGGTGCTTGGGGGCGGAACAAATCTGGTCGACTTGATGCGCGAAAATATCGAGCAGCCGGACGTGCTGGTTGACATTGTGCGCCTGCCGCTCACGGCGATTGACGAACTGCCGAACGGAGGTTTGCGTATTGGAGCGTTAGTTCGGAACAGTCACTTAGCCGCACATCACATCGTTCGCGAACGCTATCCGGTGCTTGCGCAAGCCATTCTGAATGGTGCCTCTGCTCAATTGCGGAACATGGCGACCACTGGCGGTAATCTGATGCAGCGGACGCGTTGTTATTACTTCTATGACACCGCTGCTCACTGTAATAAACGCGTTCCGGGCGCCGGTTGCGATGCGATTGAAGGATTTAATCGTATTCACGCCATTCTTGGAACATCTACAGAATGCATCGCAACGCATCCCTCCGATATGTGCGTTGCGATGGCAGCGCTGGATGCAGTCGTACAAGTAACCGGGAAGGACGGTCAGCGAAGCATCCCTCTGGTTGACTTTCATCGCCTGCCCGGTGACATGCCAAACGTCGACACGAACTTGAAACCGGACGAATTAATAACGGCTGTTGATCTTCCGGAAATCCCGTTTGCTCGAAATTCCGTGTACCGGAAGGTACGTGACCGTGCCAGCTACGCTTTTGCTCTGGTCTCTGTGGCTGCCGCTTTAGAAACTGAGAACGGTCTTATTAAACAGGTTCGACTGGCGCTTGGTGGTGTGGCGCATAAGCCGTGGCGCGCCTTCGCGGCCGAACAGTATCTTACCGGCAAAGAAACCGAGGAACAAACGTTTCGGCGCGCAGCGGAACTCGAACTGGAACCGGCAAAGCCGTATCCACATAACGGATTCAAAATTGAATTGGCCAAGCGAACCATCGTTAGTGTTTTAACGGAATTATCGGCAGAGGGAGCAGCCTGATGAGCATCATCTCCAAAGCGACCGAAGCGATCGTACAGTTTGTACCCGATCGCGATCGTGATGAGCTGAGTGAAGCCGACCGCGTTATCGGCAAGCCGAAGGACCGCATCGACGGGCGTGATAAGGTGACCGGCGCTGCGAGATTCTCGGCTGAGTTTCCGCTCGAGAAGCTGGTCTATGCATCTCTTGCTTACAGCGAAATCGCCAAAGGGAAGATTAAGAGTATCGATGTAAGTGAGGCAGAGCAGGCGCCAGGCGTTCTCTCGGTTATTACGCATCGGAATGCGCCTAAGATGAAGAATCCGCCGCTCTTCAGTCCTAGCGGAGGCAGTGATGCGGCGGGCAGCAAGGCGAATGTTGTCAACACTGATGAGATCTATTGGAATGGACAACCGGTCGCAGTAATCGTCGCTGATGCGCTCGACCGCGCCGAGTACGCTGCCTCGCTGGTCAAAGTCGAGTACCACCAGGAACGCGCTGCCACTTCGTTTGCGGAAGGCAAGGCGCACGTCGAAGTTCCAAAGGAGGTAATGCGCGAGGACACGGAGGTCACTCGGGGCGATGCGGAAGCTGCACTTGCCACCGGAAAGTACAAAGTCGACCATCTCTACACGACCCCGCGATATAACCACAACGCCATCGAACTCCACGCAACTACGGCCGTTTGGAACCGAGACAAGCTGACGGTCTACGACGCGAGTCAGTTTGTCCGCGGCGTGGCTGATTCCCTTGCCAAGATGTTTTCCCTGGAGAAAGGGGACGTGCGCGTCCTGGCTCCCTTCGTTGGCGGCGGCTTTGGCGGCAAAGGCTCAATGTGGCCCCATGTTCAGCTTTGCGTGCTGGCGGCAAAAGTTGTCGATCGACCGGTGAAGCTTGTCCTCTCCCGTGAGGGCGTGTTTCGGGTCGTGGGCGGGCGCACGCCATCTGAACAGCGAGTGGCTCTGGCGGCGGATGAAACCGGCAAACTTACATCGTTGATTCACACGGGCATCACCGCCACATCCACAACCAATTACTTCCCTGAACAATTTTCTTTTCCAGCGCGGCACTTGTACGCATCGGAGAATTTGTTCATCAGTCAGTCAGTGATGCAACTGAACACGACGGCGAACACGTTCATGCGTGCGCCGGGCGAGTCGATCGGTACTTTCGCACTCGAATCTGCGATGGACGAACTCTCGTACGAGCTTGGCATTGATCCTGTCGAATTGCGTTTGCGGAATGATCCCGAACGGGATCCTGCCAAGGACACAGAGTTTTCCAGCCGTCACCTGAAGGAGGCATACCGGCTCGGTGCAGAGAAGTTCGGCTGGTACGCCCGGCCTTCACAGCTTCGATCCCAGCGCGATGGTAAGTGGGTTATCGGTCAAGGGGTCGCAACCGCGTTCTATCCCGCATACCGTTTCCCGGCGGCGGCTAAAGTGAGGCTCAACGTGGACGGAACAGCGCTCGTACAGTGTGGCGCTCAGGAAATGGGCATGGGCACTGCAACGGTCCAAACTCAGCATGCAGCCGAGCGGTTAGGGCTTCCGATGGAGAAGGTGCGCTTTGAATACGGCGACACGGAATTGCCGCAAGCTCCCGTAGCAGGGGGGTCTAATCAGACAGTGAGCATTGCACTCGCCGTTCAGCAAGCCTGTGAAAAGCTGCATCGGGAACTGCTCAATCTCGCCAAGAAGGACAAGGATTCACCGCTTGCCGGATCACATTTCGATGAAGTCCGCGCATGCGACAGCGGATTGTTTCGCAGGGACAAGCGTGACGTCGGTGAGAGTTATGTCGCCATTTTGTCCCGCCTCAAACAGGATTTCGTCGAAGCCGAGGCCCAGTCCGGCCAGCCTTTCGAAACCCTGAAGTACTCGATGGGTTCGTATGGGGCGCAGTTCTGCGAGATCCGTGTTAACGAACAAAGCGGAGAAGCTCGCGTCTCGCGCTGGGTAGGCGCTTTTGACACCGGACGCATCTTGAATCCGAAAACCGCCCGTTCGCAATTTATGGGTGGAATCATCATGGGAATCGGTATGGCTCTGACAGAGGAAACTTTGTTCGACGAGCGCAGTGGGCGCATTGCGAACCCGAGTTTAGCCGAGTATCACGTTCCGGTGCATGCTGACATTCCCAAGATAGAAACATATTTCCTCGATATTCCCGACCCGCACACCCCGCTCGGCGCGCATGGTATCGGTGAAATCGGTATTACGGGGGCTGCCGCTGCTGTTGCCAACGCGGTTTATCACGCAACCGGTAAGCGCGTTCGGGATCTTCCGATTACTTTGGACAAATTGCTCTAGGACCAAGCTAAGCCGATTCTGGATGAGGCGGGGTCTTGGCACGCCCAAAGAGCGGCCGGGCAATACCGAACGTACAATCCCGAAAGCATTTTCTGCGTTCCTACAATATTTCAGCCCGCAGTCCGTCTACATAAGTGGATGGAACAAGCCTTGAGCAGCGACGGAGTCATCATCGAACAGAATCGGCGAATCTCCGAAACGATTGCGCGGGAACAGGCTCGACTGCGTCAATTCATCCGCAACCGCGTTCCTGACGATGGTGACGCGGATGACATCTTCCAGGAAGTTTTCTATGAGCTCATAGATGCTTACCGGCTGATGAACCCGGTGGAGCAAATAGGCTCTTGGCTGTTTCGCGTAGCGCGAAACCGGATCATCGATCTGTTTCGGAGCAAGCGTCCGGCCATCTTAGGAAACGACGCGATGCCCACAAGCGAAGGCGACGAGGCGCACCAATGGGAAGACTTGCTTCCTTCGCCAGACGCAGGACCCGAAGCTGTCTTCGCGCGACGTGTGTTGTTGGAGGAATTGGATGCAGCGCTCGAGGACTTGCCGGAAGAGCAGCGTGATGTGTTTGTCGCGCATGAAGTTGAAGGCCGAAGCTTCAAGGAAATAAGTGAAGCAACGGGCGTCGGGGTCAACACGTTGCTGTCGCGAAAACGATACGCCGTGCTGCATTTACGCCGTCGATTGCAAGCCATCTATAACGAGTTTGGAAACGATTGAGGAGTGGGGAATGAAAAGACACAGACTTTTGAGAGTTTTGAAGTTCGCATTGTTCGCGACTGTAGCTTTGGCCGTCATGAGTTTCCTGGTGATGAGCCTCTGGAACGTCTTACTGCCAAGCATTTTCGCCGTTCGGGCCATCAGTTTCTGGCAGGCATTGGGTCTTCTGGTGTTAAGCAAAATCTTGTTCGGGGGGTTCCGCCCACATGGCGGCGGGAGCCAGCGTTGGCGCCGGCGCATGGTGGAACGTTGGGAACAGATGACACCGGAGGAGCGTGAGAAGTTCAAGCAGGGCATGCGCCGTGCCTGCGGTCACCGGCAAAGCGCTGAAACGCCAAACGGGGGAGCAGCGGTGCAAGCATGAGTTCCATCAATTTTGTCGAGACCGAGTTGACCGCCGCCATTGCCCGAGGCGTAAGCCAGTGTGTAGCGATAGGTTCGCAGCCGGCGGTTCGCGAAGCTTTTGAGAGATCTCCAGACCCAACTATGCACGTGTTTGCGGTGGATGAGAAGCAAACATCGGATTCGCCTGCCACCTTCGTCCCCACGGAGTTCGCGTTCGAAGCGCTGGCGACGGCACTTGAAAAGTCGGCTTTCGACAAGCTGAGAGCAAGTTTGTTCGTCTGGCTTGGTGGCGCAGGCTATCGCACCGCGGACGCCGTCATTGCCAGTCTTTCGTTCATTGCCTCGCTGCCCAGAGGAAGCGGAGTGGTGTTTGATTATGCAGTGGAGCGAACCTTTCGTGGGTCGGTGACTAACAGCGCTCTGGACGCGCTGGCCAGCCGCATCTCCATCGCCGGCGGCAGCGTCAAACACCTGATTCAACCGCAAGCCGTGGCGGCGATGCTCCGCGGCCTCGGCTTCCAAACCGTAGTCGATCTCATGCAGGGAGGCCAGCCGGTAATTGGCGAACATCTCGTCAGCGCAGCGGTGTGACGGAAGATCGGATTCTTTACCGCCGTTACTCTCAATGTGGCGCGC
The DNA here is from genome assembly GCA_963771495.1 of uncultured Acidobacteriaceae bacterium. Lineage (GTDB taxonomy): Bacteria > Acidobacteriota > Terriglobia > Bryobacterales > Bryobacteraceae > Bog-105. The sequence continues at coordinate 1,604,894 of CAVYTR010000001.1, forward strand.
CTTTCGTGCGCCCTTCCCACTTCGTGGAAACCCAGCTATCTTTTACGCCTTCGGGGTGGGTCCAGGGTGCGAGATCCATGCGGAGATGGCGACTTAGAGTGACAACGTACGGCTCATAGAGCCGCCGCATTTCTTCGAGCCGGCGCCAACATTCTTCCTCCGGATACACGTTCAATTTGCTCTGGCGAAGGTCGTCGCAGATGCCACGGAAGATCTCGCGCGACAGGCGTTCCGGCATGTTGGAGGACGGTTCCTTATGGAAGACCTGGGTAATATCTACGACAGCGTGACGGCCCATAGCGAACGTCAAGTGCGCTTGCGAGCTTAATTCATGCTCCAGGCAGGTTACGCAGAGAGCGCATGTATCGAGAATCGCGGTAATTGCCGTAACCCAGGATTGATTGGTGTGCTGTGAACGGAAATAGCAGAGTACGGGGAAAGAGATGTGACTTTCCAAGATCTCCGAGCACCAACGCTCCCAATCCGCCAATAACTTCTCCAGACCTTCTGGACGGCCATGGCGGGCCGAGCGAAGCAGCAGTTCCGTCGCGGAGGGTGGCGATCCAGCTCGCGCATCAAGCAGCGAGATTTCCTTTTCGCGTCTTGAAAACGCTTGGTAAAGAGTTGGAAGATAAGTAATCACCAAAGCCACCAGACCCAATCCCAAGCCCGCTTCGATCACTGTGGCGAACCTCGCGGCCGGTGAGCGCGGTGTTACATCACCCAAACCCAAAGTGGTCATCGTGGTTCCACTCACATATAAATCGAGGATGAAGGTGGCCGCTTCTCCGTCTGACGATTTAAAAGGTGAGTGAAGAGACCAGTCCATTAGAGCGAAGGCGAAAACCAGCGATATCCCCCAGACCACGAACAGTCCGAGCAGTGAGAATGGGCCGAAGATCGAGAGAAAGGCAGGGCGGCGCTTCGCCCGGACGACCCGGTCAGACAATAAACAGTAAGCTTGCCACGCGGCCAAGTAGTAATAGCGAGTGACCCGAAACTTCCGGTCAATTTTACGAGGCAAGACGATTGTTTCGAAGATCTCCCAAAGTACGAGGAGCGCGAAACCGAAGGCGCTCATGAATGTGAATGCTTGTAGAAGGTTGAACGTCAGAACCGTTTAGCTCCTACATAAATTATGCTGACTCGGACTCGCCTTGCTGGTGTTTCCCGACAATGCCGGTTAAGAACAGTGTTGCGGCTGTCGCACTATGGGACATCGCGAAGCTGTGTCAGCTTGTACGAGTTGGCTATGCACTGGATCACGGATCTTCCGCCGCCGCAGTGGATTCAGCTGCATATCTGGCCCATAACTCGCCAAGTAAACTGGCGTGAATTGAGCGAATTTTTGAGGCTGCCAGCCTACCCCAAATACATCACGTGAACGTAGACACCCAGCCTGGCGTTGTACGCGAGATACCAGCCTGGATCGTCTGGATCATCGTAGATCACGATGGGGTCGGAGTTCCAGAGCCAATCTGACGCATAAGCTAAATCGATTGGCGCTACGCTCCAGTACCAATTGTTAAACCAGAATCGGTTTGCCCCTCCCCCTGCGAGGTGCCATACGTGGCCAGGACCGAAGCCGCCTGAGAAACGGCCATGCTCCCAGGGGTGATCCAGGTGAAGGCGCTCGTCATGAGGTTGGTGCCCTACCCATCGGCCGTTTGCGGCATCTACGTGTGGAGCGTTCGGGTGTCCGGCTTGGTCGTGAAAATCGGCGTGTTCTGCAGGCCGCTGGTTCCGGGGCTCGGCGTGCGATTCGCCTCCGCCTCCGCGTGCAGCAGGTTGCGGTTGCGGGCCATGCGAGGGAACATAGCCATGTCCAACACCATGCTCGCCTCCGTGCTCCCCTCCATGTTCCCCGCCGTGTTCTTCGCCATGCTGACCAAAAGCTATTCCAGTCTGTAGCAAAAGGGGAAGGGAAAGCGTGAACAACAGCACTGTAGAAAGCTTCAGAAGTTTCTTCATAGAGCGATAGCGGAATGCATCTTTCCAAACGTTGGAAAGGGAAACGAATCGCAACGTTTCACAATTCAAAGTTCTCCCAGTTCTGCGCCATTCGCGGGGTTCCGCAACATGTTATTCCGATTCGGCTGTTACTATCGGAACTCCTCCTGAAACCGATCCAGTTCTGCTGCTCCCGGACAGAGCTTGTCGAACGCGATCCGCGTCATCGGTGTAGCCGAACTGTTATTCGACTCGTGAAGATCAGGTATCCTCTCGTCCAGAAACAGCAATCCCGTCACAATCTCGCCCCGGCTCTCCTGCTCGGAAAGGTAAGAGACCACGGTTTTCCGGTCCGTCGGGTCATAATCGGCAGGAACCGACTTGAGCTGCAACACGGTACCGTCATGCAGTGTCACCGCCGTCACGCCCTGTTGCGAAATGCTGGCAAGGATCTCGGTCGCAGGCGGCACGAAATCCGCTTCCGTCGCCTTCACGATGTGCTTGCGCGCGTGCAGATAACTTTTTGTGGACCCCGAATGATCGTTGAAGGTGACGCACGGCGAAATGACATCGATCAAAGCCAAGCCCCGATGTGCAAGGGCCGCCTTCAGGATCGGCACGAGCTGTTCCTTGTCGCCCGAGAAACTGCGCGCCACGAAGGTCGCCCCGATACTAAGTCCGAGCATCACAGGGTCGATCGGCAGCATGCGGTTCGGTTCGCCTCGCTTGCTCTTCGAACCGACACTCGCCGATGCAGAGAACTGCCCCTTCGTCAGCCCGTACACACCGTTGTTCTCGATAATGTAAACCATACGCACATTGCGCCGGATAGCGTGGCACAAGTGGCCCAAGCCGATCGATAATGAGTCACCGTCCCCCGATATTCCGATGTAAGTCAGATCGCGGTTCGCCGCGGCTGCTCCGGTAGTGATCGCCGGCATACGGCCATGCGCCGAGTTGAATCCATGCGCTCCGAAAACAAAGTAGGCCGGCGTCTTCGATGAGCATCCAATACCGCTCATCTTTGCCAGCATGTGCGGAGGCATCGATACTTCCCAGAGGGCCCGTACGATTGCCGCCGTAATGGAGTCGTGCCCGCATCCCGCGCACAAGGTCGACATCGACCCTTCGTAATCGCGTACCGTCAGCCCGAGTTCATTGCGCTGCAGACTGGGATGTCTTGCAAGAGGTTTAGCTATGGATGGCACGGTCGGACTCCAACTGGCTAACAATTCCATCTACCACGTTTCTCGCGCTCAGTGGGAACCCGCCGTACACGAGTATGGATCGCAGCCTGTTCTTGGGAACACAGGTCTCGAGAGTTAATAACGATCGGAGCTGTGCATCCCGATTCTGCTCAACGACGAAAGTGACCTCGTGGCTGTACAGGAATTCTTCGACGCTTTTATGGAAGGGAAATCCGCGTATGCGCATGTAGTCCGGATAAATGCCACGCTCCTGGAGCACATCGAGCGCCTCACCTACAGCAGGATCGCAACCGCCGATCGAGATAATACCGAATTGAGCTTCCGGATGGTATCGAGTCTCAGGCAACGGCACGAATCCCGCCGCTGCTTTCTGCTTGCGCGCCAAGCGATCCATCACCTCTTGATACTCCGCCGGGATCTCCGTGTATCCACCGATCTTGTTATGCCCTGAACCTCGTGTGAAATAGGCGCCTTTGGGATGCACTCCCGGAAGAGTTCGCGCCGCTATGTGATTCTCGTCTTCTCCCGTATATCGGTAAAAGGCTGGCAGCCGGTCCACTTCTTCCTTCGAAAGCACCCGTCCGCGATCGGGACGGTACGAATCATCCCACGTCAGCCGGGGCACCACCCAGTCATTCATTCCGATATCCAGATCGGACAGTATGATGACGGGCGTTTGGAAGCGTTCGGCAAGATCGAACGACTTCACTGCGAACTGGAAACACTCCGCCGGATTCGCGGGAAACAGCAGGATGTGCTTCGTATCGCCATGAGAGGCGTAAGCGCATTCCATCAAGTCCGCTTGTTGAGTGCGCGTCGGCATTCCGGTGGATGGCCCCACCCGCTGCACATCAATCACGACAGCCGGAATCTCGGAATAATAGGCCAGGCCCAGCAACTCGTTCATCAGCGAAATTCCAGGACCCGCTGTTGACGTAAACGCGCGCGCGCCATTCCAGGATGCTCCAATCACCATGCCGATTGCCGCTAATTCGTCTTCCGCCTGGAGAATAACGTAGTTGTTCTCGCCCGTTTCCGGATCTCGCCGGTACTTTTGGCAAAACTCCCGGAAAGCATCCATGACGGAGGTCGCAGGCGTGATTGGATACCAGGCTGCCACGGTTGCACCTGCATACACGCACCCGAGCGCCGCAGCCGTGTTGCCGTCAATTAGAATTTTGTCTGCATTCGCATTCATCGCCTCCAGGTGAAACGGAAGCGGACACTTGAAGTGCTCACTCGCATACTCATAGCCGATCCGCATCGCTTCCCGGTTTGAATCTCTTAAAGCGGGTTTTCCGGAAAAACGCTCGTCCAGTAGCTGTTCTACGATGGGCATATCGATATTCAGAATCGCGACGAGCGCGCCCGCGTAGGCGATATTCTTCATCAAAATGCGCTGCCGCGATTCGGCAAATCTGGCGTTGCACATCTCGGCCAGGGGGATGGGGAGAAGATGAACGTCATCGCGCAGATATGATCGCTTCAGGGGCCAGCTGGAATCGTAGAGAACATATCCGCCCGATTTCACTTCGCGCATGTCGCGCTCGTATGTCTGGGCATTCATTGCGACCATCAAATCGTAATCGAGCGCACGCGCGGTGTACCCGTCCTTGTTGGCCCGGATCTCATACCAGGTTGGCAATCCTTGAATGTTAGAGGGAAAAAGATTCTTGCCGGAAACCGGTATGCCCATGCGAAAAATGGCCTGCAACAGAAGGCCGTTGGCGCTGGCAGACCCCGTTCCGTTTACGTTGGCTAGTTTGACCGCAAAGTCGTTTATGCCGGGGCGCAACTGGTGCTGCATACTTTTGTTTTTGTTCCCGCGTAAGGAATCAGGAGCTCATATTTCTGCATGTCCCAAGCAGCCGTCGGGCAGCGCTCCGCACACAAGCCACAGTGAACGCAAACGTCTTCGTCCTTTACCATGATTCGCGCCGTCTGAGGCAGCTGCGCCGAGGCGTACACTGCCTGGTCCAGATTAGTAGCGGGCGCCGAGAGCCGGGTGCGGAGTTCGGTCTCCTCGCCGTCCCGTGTGATGGTCAGGCACTGCACGGGGCAGATGTCCACACACGCATCGCATTCGATACATAGAGGAGCTTTGAAAACGGTTTCGATGTCACAGTTCAGGCAGCGTTCTACTTCGCGTGCCGTCTGTTCCGCCGTGAACCCCAGTTCCACCTCGATATTTAATCGCTCGAATCGTTCAACCAGGTCCACGTGCGTCATGCGCTGCCGTGCTACTGGATTGTAATCGTTGTGATAGCTCCACTCGCTGATCCCCATCTTCTGGCTGATCAGGTTCATGTTTTGTGGCGGGCGCTCGCGTACTGAAACATCGCGGCAAAAATTATCTATCGAGATCGCGGCCTGATGCCCGTGCTCAACCGCCCAGATGATGTTCTTCGGACCAAAGGCCGAGTCGCCGCCAAAGAATACGCCCGGACGGGTGGACTGCATGGTCACCTGGTCAACAACAGGCAGATCCCATTTCCCGAACTCGATGTCCAGGTCTCGCTCGATCCAGGGGAATGCGTTCTCCTGCCCGATGGCGAGGATCACATCGTCTGCCGGGAGAAAACACTCGTCTATTACCTGTGATTGTCTCGCTTCCGCATCCCACTCCAGGCGCTCGAACACCATTCCTTCGAGCTTCCCGTTTCGCACAACGAAGTGTTTCGGGGAATAGTTGATCAGGATATCGATGCCTTCCTCTTCGGAATCCTCCAACTCCCAAGATGAAGCTTTGAAGAAGCCGCGCGGTCTGCGGGCGATTACCTTGATGTCCTTCCCGCCCAATCTTCGTGACGACCGGCAACAATCCATTGCCGTGTTCCCTACGCCGATAATCAACACCCGCTCGCCAATGGAATCGATATGGCCGAAGGCGACAGATTCGAGCCAGTCAATGCCTATGTGAATTCGGTCGGACTCATGGCGGCCGGGAACGTCGAGATCTTTTCCTCGTGGTGCACCACTTCCTACAAAAATCGCCTCAAACCGCGCGTCGAGAAGCGCCTTCATACTTTGGACGGGAGTGTTGTAGAGAATCTCTGCTCCCATGTTCAGGATGACGTTGATCTCTTCGGTCAGCACCTGTTCGGGCAGGCGAAAGGCCGGAATATTGGATCGCATCAGTCCGCCCGGTTTATTTTGCTTCTCGAGGATGGTCACTCGATAACCGAGTGGCATCAAGTCATTTGCAACCGTTAAGGAGGCCGGGCCGGCACCGATGCACGCGATGTGCTTGCCGTTCTTTTTGTCTGGAATTGCCGGTAAGAGATGATTGATTTCGCCGCGAAGATCAGCCGCTACCCGCTTCAGTCTGCAGATGGCAACGGGCTTTCCATCCAGGCGCCCTCTGCGACAGGCGGGCTCGCAAGGACGATCGCAGGTGCGCCCGAGAATCGCCGGAAACACGTTCGACTCCCGGTTGAGCATGTAAGCGTCGGTATATCTGCCCTGAGCGATCAGCCGTATGTATTCGGGAACGTTGGTATGGGCAGGGCAGGCCCACTGACAGTCAACGACTCTGTGAAAATACTCCGGATTCTGAACGTCAGTCGGTTTCACGAGCTCCAGGGCCACGACTTGGGGCCAAGCGGTTCTTCGGCCCCCTATTATACACACAGCCGGGTAACCGGATATTGCGGTTTGCCGTCGATATGATCAATCATCTACTGACGGAGGGCGTTTGCCTACTACAGTTGGAGTTCCACGTGAGACCTTCCCTGGAGAACGTCGCGTTGCCATCACACCGCGACAATGCGAGCAACTTCGGAAATTGGGAATAGAAGTACTGATCGAGAACGAGGCCGGCGCTGAGGCCGGGTTTCCCGATGACCTATACATCGCTCGAGGAGCGCGTTTCGGAGATCGCGCAAGCGTATTCGAGCAGGCCGATGTCATTGCTCAAGTTCGATGCCTGGGGGCAAACCCGGATGCGGGCCGGTCGGACCTCTCGAGGATTCGTCCTGGCCAGGCATTTATCGGATTCGGCGAGCCATTGACCGCGCTTAAAGAGAACACCGATCTGGCGGCGACAGGTGCATCTGTCTTTGCGCTTGAGTTGATGCCCCGTATTACTCGCGCCCAGAGCATGGATGCACTGTCCGCTATGGCAACGGTTGCGGGATACCGCGCTGTCCTTCTGGGCGCAATGCACCTGGCAAAGATGTTTCCGATGCTCATGACCGCGGCAGGAACAGTGACGCCGGCCAAAGTCTTTGTACTGGGCGTCGGAGTCGCTGGATTGCAGGCTATTGCGACGGCCCGCCGCTTGGGCGCAGTGGTTTGTGCATACGATGTGCGGGCCGCCGTGAAAGAACAGGTCGAAAGCGTGGGTGCGAAATTCGTTGTGCTTGATATGGAAGGCGAATCGGCCGAGGGCAAAGGTGGGTACGCGAAGGCTATGGACGAAGAGTTCTACCGCCGGCAGCGTCAACTGCTTACGCAGGTGCTTCGCGAGCAGGACGTTGTGATTACAACGGCGGCCGTTCCCGGGCGCAAAGCGCCGATCCTTGTCACTACGGAAATGGTCGAAGCGATGTGCAGCGGATCGGTAATTGTCGACATTGCGGCAGAGCGTGGAGGGAATTGCGAACTCACCCGGCCGGGAGAAACAGTAACACATGGGGGCGTCTCGATTCTCGGCCCGGTCAATGTGCCGTCGATGGTGCCTTACCACGCCAGCCAGATGCTTTCGTCGAACATTACCGCGTTTTTGCGTCTGCTTCTTCCGAATGGACAACTGACGATTGATGGAACCGACGAAATCATCCGCGAGACTCTCGTTACGCACGAACACGCCGTGGTGCATCCGCGAATTGCAGAGTTGATGGCACAGGCGCAGAGCGCTGGAGAGGCGGTTTCAGCATGAGTTCTTACGAAATCGGAATCTGGGTTTTCATGCTCGCGGCGTTTCTCGGATTTGAGCTCATTCGCCGAGTTTCGCCGCTGCTTCACACTCCCTTGATGTCGCTCACCAATGCAATCTCTGCGATAGCGGTGGTCGGCGCCATTATGATCACGGGTGAAAAGGAAGCCTCCACTCTCACGCGAACGCTTGGTTTCATCGCTGTCGTGGCCTCTACGGTGAACGTCGTCAGTGGCTATCTGATCACTGATCGAATGTTGAAGATGTTCAAGAAGCGGGGGCCTGAAAGCAAGTGACCGAGACAATTTTCCCTGCCCTTTACATCCTTGCGGCTGCGGGATTCATTCTCGCGATCAAATGGATGAGCTCGCCTGCCACAGCACGGCGCGGCGTGATCGTTGGTGAAATCGGGATGCTGTTGGCCGTTGTTGGCACGCTGCTCCGCCATGAAGTCGTCAATTACGAATGGATACTCGTCGCCTTCTTCGTCGGATCGGCCATTGGCGTTCCGATCGCTTACATGATGCCGATGACCGCGGTCCCGCAGCGAACGGCGATTTCGCACGCGTGCGGCGCGCTCGCCTCCGCTCTTATTGGAACGGCTGAATATTACCGGCGCATTCCTCACGGTTTCGTGATGGGCGCACTCATCCTCGAGACTCTGCTCGGCTTTCTGACCTGCACCGCCAGCTTGATGGCATTCGGAAAACTGCAGGAGATTCTACCGACGCGCCCCATCACTTATCGCGGACAAAACATTGTTAACCTCGCGACTTTTGGTCTGGCGGTCGCAATCGGCATCGTACTCATTTTCTCGCCGGAGCAGACCTGGCTTTACCCGATCTTCATGGTGCTCGCTCTTTTATTCGGCATTTTGCTTATCGTGCCGATCGGGGGCGCCGACATGCCAACCGTCATTGCGTTGCTTAATTCCTATGCCGGTCTGTCAGCCAGCGCGATGGGTTTCGCGCTGGACAACAAACTGCTGATCGTGGCCGGGGCCCTCGATGGATCTTCCGGGTTCATTCTCTCGGTGATCATGTGCCGCGCCATGAATCGCTCCTTTTCCAACGTTCTATTTGGTGCGTTCGGTACGATTCAGGCAAGTGTAAAGACATCGGCTGCGCGGCCGGTGCGTTCCGCCACACCTGAGGAGGCGGCGGAGATTCTTGACGCCGCACGCAGCGTCGTGATCATCCCTGGTTACGGAATGGCGGTCGCACAGGCTCAGCACAAACTCCGCGAATTGAACGACGTCTTGAGCCGGCGTGGCGTGGATGTCCGCTTCGCGATTCACCCGGTTGCGGGCAGAATGCCCGGGCACATGAACGTGCTTTTGGCGGAAGCAAACATTCCTTACGAGCGCTTGATAGAAATGGAGGAGATCAACCCTGATTTTCCGCGAGTCGATGTCGCGCTTGTCATTGGGGCCAATGACGTCGTCAATCCTGCGGCCCGCACCGACAAAAATAGCCCCATCGCTGGAATGCCTATTCTCCATGCCTGCGACGCTCAAACTGTGATGGTGATTAAACGCGGCATGAGCCCCGGCTTTGCGGGCATCGAAAACGAGCTTTACTACATGGAGAAGACGCTGATGCTCTTCGGTGACGCGAAAGCATTCGTCGGAAGCATTGTGAAAGAACTCAACATAGCTGTCGGCGCGACCCGATAGGCTCAAGCCCAAATTCGGATTTTGCAATTCCCGCTAAAAGCGGTACACTAACGTGATCTGATTGCCCGAGGAAGGAGTCATCATGGCTGCTGCCACCTCTTCCGCTCCCGTCCCGCTGTTCGAGGAAGGGAAGCAATACTGGCAAGATCTAGTTAGCGAATGCAAACGTTATGTGGAATGCATCAACGCCACGCTCCTAAAAAATGGAAGTGACCCGGATGGGCTCCTCCAGTGCGATCCGGCTACGGAGAGCTTGCAAATTACCAAAGCCGGGTATCGATCCACCAGAGTGAAACTGACCCTGGAGTTCCGCTCTTGGGGACCGGTGATTGGCGCGACTGTTTATCGCCCGCAGAAGGACGGCAAAGGCTCTCCGCGCCAAGAGTTTGAGCTTCCGATAGCGAGGGACCTCGACGGTCAGATTGTGGCGATATACGATGAAGGCCGCAGTTTTTCGCCTCATGAAGTAGCCAGCTACCTGAAGCAGTGCTTCCACAACTGCTATCCGGGCATAACACTGCCCTGTTGAACCGTCCAGCTGTGGACAAGCTGCGTTCACCGATGACGCGCATTTCCGAACAGCCCGTCATAATACGAGCCCGTCTCCCGGCATTGTTTTGTTGGAACGTGCGTCCAATTTTCGACAGACTCTACCATGCCGAACAAACAGCAGCTAATCCGTTTTTTAGAGCAACATGTGTTCGATCCAATCATGCAGGCCTCATCTGATAGGCTCGACTCAGCAGACCAAAAGCGTTTGAAGGACGTCCAGGATCGGACTAGAACTGAAAAGCAGCGGTTCCAGCACTATGGGAGTAGTGAAGAAATCATCAAGAACTACAAATCTGATCTCCACTCTGCTGCCGCACGACGTGTCAATAGCGAACTCGAAAAGCTGAAGCTGCCGACCTTGGCCTCTGTACGAGAGCAGTTTCTTGAACTTGCTGAGCATGATGACGCAAAGAGCAAGAGCAAGTAGCTCAGCTCTGTTCGGCAGTGGGGAGCGGCACCAATCCGGAGAGAGTTCTGCCGGCTCTGTCTCAAAGCCGGCGATCACGTATACGGTTGCAGTCGGTCTCACCTGGATCGCGGGCCTGGTTGACGCGGTTGGTTTTCTAACCTTCTCACGGATCTATACGGCTAACATGAGCGGGAACAGTGTAGCTTTGGGTATCGGACTCGATCATCGGAAGTGGCCTGATATCGCTCTTCGCTTCTGGCCCATTCTGCTGTACGTGTTCGGATTGATTATAGGCCGGATGGCGATAGAGATCGGTGCCCGGCGAAGAATGCGAAGAATCGCTTCCATTGCATTTGGATTTGAAGTCCTATTACTTGTTTTCGCGATACTCTCAGGCAAAGTGGCCGGCGCTGTGCCTCATGCGCAGTGGGTATACGTCGGTATCGCGCTGCTCGCAACAGCAATGGGAATCCAGAATGCGGCGCTCACTCACTTCAGTTCGCTCACGTTGCATTCTGGATTTGTCACTGGTACCTTGTTGAAGTTCGCGGAGGAGCTTGTTCGTTACGGAACATGGGTTTGGGATAACCTCAAACAGCAAGGAACCTTTTCGCGAGCTTTGGCCAAGTCGGCCTGCCAGCCTTCCTTTCGTCTAAGCCTGTTCCTGGCCGTCACCTGGCTAGCCTACGTAATCGGGGCGATCACGGGCGCTTGGGGAACAAGCGTACTGCGCCTCAATACTTTGGTTATCGCAATAGCGGGCTTGGTGCTGCTCATTGCCGTTGACGTATTCTCGCCTCTTGCCATCCAGGAAGAGAAAGAGCAGGTGAAAGGCTGAAGGCCAATGGGAACCTGCTATTCATACCGGAGCGCACGGATAGGATCGACGCGAGTCGCACGTCTGGCGGGAAGATAACCGGCAAGTACCGCGACCGTTCCGATTGTCAGCGTCGCGATGGCAATCGACGACGGATCAGTGGGTTGAATTCCGTAGAGCTGCGACCTTACGGATTGACTCAGCAGCCAGGCAGCCGGAAGCGCGATGGCGACGCCCGTGCCGAGCATTACAAGAACATCCTTCATCACCAACCACAAAACATCCCTCTGGGCGGCACCGATCGCCATGCGGATACCGATTTCGCGCGTTCGGCGAGCGACCGCGTAGGCCATTACGCCGTATAATCCGATGGACGCCAGCACCGTTGCAAGGAAGCCAAATCCCGTGGATAAAGAAGCAACCAGACGTTCCGTTACCAGCGAATTCTGCATCTGCTTCTCCAGCGTGATCATCTCGAAGACCGGCAAATTGGCATCAAGATCATGCACTCGCTTTCGGATAGTCAAAAACATGCGATCGGGGTCGCGGGCAGTGCGCACGTAAGCCGTGATTCCTGTTGCGAACTTCATCTGCTGATAAGGCCGGAATACCTCGGTTGGAATCTCGTCTCGCATGCTTTCGTATTTTGTGCTGTGGGCGACGCCGATAACTGTGATATCGGTTTGCGTTCCCGGGTCGATGCCCATGCCGATCTTGTGCCCGACTGCATTTACATTTCCGAAGTACTTTTTGGCGAAAGCTTCATTGACAATGCAGACCTTCGAAGAAGTTCCCGCATCTGTGAGGCGGAAATCGCGGCCGGCCAGAAGCGGAATATCCAAAGTTTTGAAGTAATCGGGCGAGACGAAGTTCATATGCGGGTCGGGCAGTTCGCCGGTTTTCGGAGAATAGGAATCGATGGTCACCCACTGGTCCCATTCATCACCCTCCATCACGGGAACAACTGCGAGGCTTGCGGCTTCGACGCCGGAAAGTGCATTCAGGCTGTCATTCAACTGCTGATAAATCAGTTTTGTCCGTTCCGCGGAATATCCGTTCAGAGTGGGATTCACTTTGAAGGCGAGCAGATTGGTGATGCGGAAACCGGGATCCAGGTCTTTCAGCTTCTGAAGGCTACGAATGAAAAGACCCGCGCCGATCAGAAGCAAAAGCGACAACGCAATTTGACCCACCACCAGCAGTTTGCGGAGGCGTGTAGAGGTCCCCCCAGCCGCCGCCCCGGCCTGATTTTTCAGCGTTCCCGCAAGGTCGGGACGCGCTGACTGCAGCGCTGGAACTAGTCCAAAGGCGATGCCCGTAATGACTGATACGACGACGTTGAAGCACAGGATGCGCCAGTCCGGCGTAGACGAAATGTTTAAAGGCGTTGAACTGAGCGGCAGAAAGTTGATCAGCAGCTTGTCTGTCCAGATGGCAAGTGGAAGGCCCGCCGCCCCGCCCGCTATTGAGAGCATTAAGCTTTCGATGAGCAACTGACAAACAATGCGGCCACGGCCTGAGCCGAGCGCCAGCCTGACCGCGATTTCTTTCTGCCTCGATGTTGCGCGCGCGATCAGCAGGTTGGCGACATTGGCACAAGCAATTAGCAATACAAGTGCAACAGTCGACATCAGCACCAGCAGAGGTTTCGAGAACTGGCGCCGGAGTTCAGAGCGACCCCTGGAGGCAGGCAACACGTCCATAGACATCTGCAGAAAAGCACGTTTCATGTAGGGCGAAGCTTTCGCAAATTCTTTTTGCTTCACCTCCATATTCAGGATCTGGTGGAAGATTGGTTGGAGACTAGCCTTTGCTTTTTTGATAGACACGGCAGGCTTCAGCCGCCCGAAGACGGTGACCCAGCGAGAGCGACGGTCGTTCAGGTCCAGGTAAGTTCCCACTTTCGCGCTCATCATAATAGGAACGCGAATCTGAGGTGAGTAACCGGGATCAGTGCCGGAGAACTCCGGTTGACTCACTCCGATGACTGTATACGGATATCCGTTGATCGTCAATTTCTGGCCGATGATTCCCGGGTTACTGGCGAAGCGGCTCTGCCAGCATCCATAACTCAACACCGCGACCGGATGCGAACCTTGGAACCGGTCGTCACTGGATGTAAACAGGCGGCCAATTACCGCGTGAACACCCAACACGGGAAAGTAATTGCCGGAAACCAGTTCTCCCGAGAGTCGTTCGGTACGGCCGCGGAAGCTCAAGCACATCTCCGTTTCTCGGAAGCAAAACATGCCGCTGAAAATGCTATTACGGTCGCGGAAATCCTGGTACATCGGATAGGAGATCCGATTCCATCCCATGTTGTTCCCGTAGTGTCTTCCAATCGCGCTTAGCAGTACGAGTTGTTCAGGCTGCTTCACCGGCAGCATTCGGACCAGCACCTGATCGGTCAGTGTGAAGATAGCTGTGTTTGCGCCGATGCCGAAAGCCAGAGAGCAGATGGCGACTGTTACAAATAAGGGTGACTTCGCGAATGTCCGCAGGGCGAAAGTGACATCCTGCATCAGGTTCATGGGGTCTCGTTCTGGTTTTCAGAGTTAGTAAACAAAGCGCTGTAAGCCGGACTACTTCCTCTTGCGAATGAAGATCTGGCCATTGAAGGTGGTCAGCTGCAGTTCCGGGCCTCCGCCATTGATGGTGCCCCGTAGAGTGCGATCGAACCGGATATGATATTTTCCATTTGAGCGCTGTCCTGCATCGTTTTCAGCAAGGCGCGCTCCTGTTTCGAGCTTCACATCGAAATCGCTATAAATCGCGCCATTGTCAGTTTTCATACGCACATTCGCGCGCAGATTATCGGGAAGAGTGACGTCGATATCGCCGTTCAGGGTGCTGAATGAGCTTGGCTTCGCGGCGTCAACCCGATCGAGGATTGCAGAAACGGCCCCATTTAGCGAGTGGGCGACCACAGAACCCGCGACATTTTTCAATGTAATTCTTCCGTTCAGGTTTTCTGCATCGATCTCGCCATCCACATGTTCCACCTCGATACCACCGTTGTTGATGCACTTCAACTCGAGCGATGATCGAATGGGAACAGTGATCAGTAGGTCAGCCGCCCTGCTCCAGCTTGCTGTCTTGATGTTGACTACGTTGTCCTCTTCCGTTACATCAAGGCCCGCTGTGCCCGGCAGGTCGAGCCGTTTCATTCCATCGACGCTGGCGGGAAGCGTTTCCCGGCGGGAACGGTGAACCCGTGAGCTCGATTCGCCCGCCCTGGTATTCGCCTCAACGACGACTTCCTTGACGTCTGCGCCGCGCACGGTAATTCCGCCCATTAGCAGATGCACGTGGATTCTGGCTGGCCGCGACGGGTCGTGCAGCGGAACCGTCGCTTTCTCACCATCTTGCGCCAGAAGCGCGCCCGCGACGAATACAGTTACTGCAGCCAACTTCATCATCTTTGATCTCCTTAACGCTCCTGGTGCAATCGAATAATTCCGTTGAGAGTGTCGAACCTTACATGCGGCCCGCCTGCGCCGACGCGTCCTACTGCTGCGGTTCTGCTGCGGTACACGAACTTGCCCCCATGGACCTCAGAGTCCGCGGCAGGGGCCAAAGCGGGCGAAACTTCGAAGTCTGTATAGACCTCTCCGTTGAATGTCTTGAATTCAAGATCCGCTGAAAGGCCTCGCTGAAAATAAATATCAAGGGGACCGTTGATGCTCTTAAAACTCGTGGCTCGTAGCGGATTCTTTGCAAAGTGCGCTGACACAGGACCGTTGATCGTACTCACGTCTCCCGATCCGGACACACCCGTCAGCGAGATCCCTCCGTTGATGTCCCTGACATCGAAATCCCCATCCGTGCCGCTCAACAGAACGTCGCCATGGTTGATAGTGGAAAGGACTGTCCTTGCCGAGTGCGGAACTTGCACATCAATGTCGTAAGTCACTGCATAGAAGCGCCGGTGGTCTCCCTGGCATCCATGACTTTCTCCGTTGCAGCGCCACGGCGCGTCGTAGTAAACGGAAACAGACCCGGGACTTCCGGCGATATCGAGCTTTACCTCGTCCCTTGCCTGCTTCAGATCGGCTTGTGTCTCTGCCCGGATTGTCTTGTGCGCTGTGACGTGAACCTGAGAGCCACTCGTGCCAGTGACATGTACGTAACCATCGATGTTGTCCACCACAAGCCGCATAGGTGAGCCTGAGAGTGGTGCCGCCTTTTCGACCGTTTCCTGCTCCTGGACTGTCCACCGCTCCGACCAGGAGTCCCCGGAACACACTCCTCTTATCCCGGTTGCCAGCAGCACCAGGTACACGGAATATTTCATCGCAATCTCCTTATTGGAAGCTGAGCTTTTCCAGGCCCCACTGAGCGCGCTGCCGGACGGCAGCATTAATCTCGGCGTCCCGCGTCAGCTTTCGGAATTCGTTCTTCGCATCCGTGTCACGGATGTGGACCATGGCATCGATAAGCGCGATCTGGACCAACGGTGAATCCTGTACAGAGATAGAGTCCAACAGCGCTTTGCGGACCGAGTTGTCATCGGCATACTTCTCCAGGGCATCGAGAGACGCAAGCCGGACATTCACGTTGGGATCGTCGTTCAAAGTATTGATTAGGGTGGAAAGAAGTTCGCGATCCGGACGCTCTACCCGGCTGCTCCAGGAGATGCCCTCGAGACGTGAGGTTGCGGATTGCCGGTCCAGAAGCGACAATGCGACAGTCTGGCGCAGCGTTTGAACTTGCGTTTGCAATTGCTGCACTTCGCCGGAGGTTGCTCGCCCCTCAGGCTGGGAGCGCCCAACAAAGAGGCCTGCCGAAAACAAAACCAGCGCGGCGGCAATCTGCTGAAAGACCCCGGATCTCCACCAGGATCGCTTCTCGGCGTGGGCGTTCGTACCGTCTCTCACAGCAGCATTCAGCCGCTGATAAAAACGCGCCCGCATACCGGCGCTGGGATGTTCCTCCGGCAGCAGCCCCAATCCTTCCCAAACCAAACGAAGTTCTTCCACTTCGATCCGTAGTTCGGAGCTGGTGTGCAACTCCTCCTCGAACAGAGCCAATTCCTGCGGCTTCAATTCACCCGACAGATACTGTGGGATGAGAAGGCGGATTTCTTCAGAGGTCATATAGCTTTTCTCCACGAAGCTCACAGAACTTCTCGCGCAACTCCTTGAGAGCGCGGTAGGCGCGAACGCGGACGGTGCCGGCCTCGCATTGCAGGATGCGCGCGATGTCTTCATATCGAAGATTGTGAAATCGGTTCAAAAGCAGAATCTCGCGTTTATCTTCGGGTAGTTTGCTCAGTGCCTTTTGAAGATCGGCAGCATCCTGCTTACGAGACATGAGCTCTTCCGGCATAGCATCTTTACTCCTCATCTCGTTCAAGTCCAAACTCGTTACCTCCGACTTCCGCTTGCGAAGCGAATCGAAGTAGGCGTTGCGGGCCATTCCATACAGCCACACAGGAAAAGACAAGCTCGGGTCATAGGTGCGTGCGTACTTTAAAACCCGAAAGAAAACGTCCTGTACCAGATCTTCGCTCAGCTGGCGGTCTCGTGTAAGGTTTAAAAGATACCGAAACAATGCTGCGTTATATCGCTCGAAAAGCAGAGCGAGCTGGGCAGTGTCGCCGGCCTGAACGAGCGCCATTACAGAGCTGTCATTCTGGTTCTCCACTCAGCCTCACCGATGAATACTGCAGGAGCGGTGAAATGTTACACCCGGGATCACTGGTTGAAGGACGCTCGGGCACAGGTTAGCATTGAAGTATGACGGAACTGGCTCGCCGGTCTCAGTGAAGTGAGAATCTGGTGGTGCGCGGTCCTCTGCTGGATCGGAGTTATCTTTTTTTCCTCCACTTCGCTGGCCGGCCAATGGTCTGAACAGGGATTCAGCTTTTTCTCGGCAACATTCTTTTCCGGAATGGAACCGGAGTCCCAGTCCTATACCATCGTCCACTTGACCGCTGATAAGGGCCTGCACGTGACGCTCTTTTGCGTGCTAGCTATACTACTTTGGAAAGCGCTCGGAAAAGTACCACGCAAGCCAGCTCTCATCCTGCTATCCGGGGCAATAGTCGGTTGTGGCAGCGAGATTTTGCAAAGCTTTTTCCCGGATCGTGATCCGGCGATTCGGGACGTCATCATCAATATCGGCGGTACGGCTTTGGGCCTGCTGATTGTGCAAGCTGGCTTGCGTTTCCGAAAGGGCGCGCCATTCGGCCAATACACGATTTCCGGGAGATAGCGAGCCGCAGTCAATTGAGTTATTTTCGCGGGTTCGAAACTTAGGTAATCTGCATCTAAGACGAGAGTGGCGGAAAACCAAGCAACTGAGCAATGGCGTTCCAGTGTTAATCCGTGGTTGATCGCTTTGGCAGTCATACTTCCAGCCTTTATGGAAGTAATCGACACGTCTATTGCTTCCGTATGCATTCCGTATATCGCCGGTAGTCTCTCCGCATCGACCGACGAAGCGACCTGGGTTCTCACTTTTTATTTGCTGTCGAACGCGGTGGTGCTTCCAGCGAGCGCCTGGTTCTCATTGCGCTTTGGGCGAAAGCGTTTCCTCGTAACCTCCATCATCATTTTCACCGTTGCTTCTTTCTTCTGCGGCGCGGCACATAGCCTGCTTGCCATCCTAATCGCTCGCTTAGTTCAAGGCGCAGGCGGAGGTGCCTTGCAGCCGCTTTCGCAAGCGATTCTCACGGAAAGCTTCCCGCCGCAGCAGCGTGGAATGGCGCAAGCCATTTTCGGGCTCGGTGTAGTGGTTGCTCCAATTCTTGGGCCCACGCTGGGCGGCTATCTGACGGACACTTTTAGCTGGAGATGGGCCTTCTACATTAACATTCCGGTGGGCGCAATTGCCTTGTTCCTGATTGCGCGATTCGTCGAAGATCCGCCCTATATCAAAAATGCAAAACCGGGAAGACTGGACACCATCGGCTTTGGTCTGCTAGCGATCTGGTTGGGCTGTATGCAGATTATTTTGGATCGCGGACAGGAAGACGACTGGTTTGGCGCGCTTTGGATCCGCTGGACTTTTGCCATCATGATCGTCTGCTTTGTATTGTTTGTGGTCGGCCAGCTTCAATCAGAAAAGCCGCTCGTTGACCTCACCATTTTTAAATATCGAAATTTCACTGTCGGCTGTCTGTTGATCTTCTTATTTGGCGCTTGCGTTTACGGCGCTGTCACCATTCTGCCCTTGTTCTTCCAGAATCTGATGGATTATTCGGCAACCTGGGCGGGTCTGGCTGTTTCGCCCAGAGGAGTCGGCGCGATCCTAATGATGCCCATTGTGGGTCTACTTGTGTCCAGAGTCGATACCCGGATCCTGATCTCGCTTGGATTCCTGTCATTCGGAATATGCAGTCTGACATGGGGAAGGCTGACGACCGATATTTCTCCATGGAGTCTGACTTTACCGATCATTATCAGCGGAGCGTCCCTGGGACTGGTATTCGTGCCGCTCTCAACAGTGGCCCTGGGTGGGCTTCCTCCGGCCAGTATCGGCAACGGGAGCGGGCTGTTTAACCTGATGCGGAACGTGGGCGGCAGTGTTGGGATTTCGATCATCAACACCGTTCTTGCCCGGCACGAGCAGCTGCATCGGACGGAACTTGTCCATAATCTGGCAGCTTCCTCGGTGAACGTTCAGAACCAGATCGCACAAAATCAGCACGTGCTGGCTCCGGCCTACGGAGCGGCCAACGCCGTCGTACGCTCTTACGGCATGATCCAGAACAGCCTCACACACCAGGCACAGCTTTGGTCCTATATCGACGATTTTCGATATATGGCTGTCGCTGCGATCGCGTGTGCGCCGATCGTATGGACCCTCCGCCGCGTGAAGACCAAAGCGCCCGTCGCCGCACACTAGGCATAGTAGGCCTCGCTTTTTGAGCGGCCTTCTCTGGGCTTGAAAGATATCAGTGATGCCGCTGTCTATCAGTTTGTGAATGGACTCCAAATCGGCTTGGAACACCGGCACTACTTCGGCGATGCGCCTTCTCCCCTGACGAACAACCCGGCGAATAATAAGGTTCCTAGTGGTGCCATAGTCATGATTCCATTTGGCCCACATGTCCGGTCCATTACACTGAATCTCGTACGGTGAACACGCGCCATGCTTTTAATCGAAGGCGGCTCGGGACAGCGACTCTAGAGAATTCGTGACCATGACAAACACAACGGCATCTCCCGCCCCGCCAACCGCCTCGCACTCCGATCGGCGTATAACAAATCCGTCCCGGCACGCTAACATGCTTGCCCTCACGCTTGGGGCCCTAGGGGTCGTCTTCGGTGACATTGGCACGAGTCCTCTCTATACGCTGCAGGCATGTCTGGTAACAGCGGGCGGCAAGCACGTAAACGCGGAGGACGTTTTCGGCATTCTATCTCTGATGGCTTGGGCGCTCGTTTTGGTAGTCACGGTCAAATATCTATTTTTTGTCCTTCGCGCCGATCATCACGGGGAAGGCGGCATCTTCGCCCTGCTCGCGCTGGTACCCGACCGCTTCCGCGCCAATGCCAGGAATCGAGGACGTGTAACGGGGATCGCCCTGCTCGGCGTCATCGGTGCCGCTTTACTCTACGGCGATGGCGTAATCACACCTGCTATTTCCGTGCTGAGCGCCGTTGAGGGTCTCACCATTGCGAATGCCGCGTTCAGGCCCTGGGTGGTCCCCCTTACATGCCTTATTCTGATCGCGCTGTTCGGGATTCAACGTCGTGGAACAGGCAACGTAGGCCGCCTCTTCGGTCCTATCATGGTGGTCTGGTTCACCACTTTAGCCGCTCTCGGCATCTGGCACATGTTGGAATATCCCACAATATTGGGAGCGCTCTCGCCTTATCATGCGATCGATTTTTTCGTCCGCCATGGCTTGCACGGCTTCTTGATTTTGGGCTCGGTCGTACTGGTAGTCACGGGCGGTGAGGCGCTTTACGCTGATCTGGGCCATTTCGGCCGCGCACCCATTCGTCGAGCCTGGCTCTGCCTGGTCTTCCCCGCATTGTTGCTCGGTTATCTCGGCCAAGGAGCGCTCGTCCTGTCTCATCCCAGCGCCGCTGATAACCCATTCTTCGCCCAAGTTCCCGCCGGTCTCGCCACCATCGCTCTGGTAATTCTGTCCAGCGCCGCGACCGTGATCGCTTCTCAGGCCCTTATTTCGGGCGCTTTCTCACTCACACGCCAGGCGATGGTACTTGGCTATTTCCCGAACGTTACTGTGCATCACACATCCGAACAGACCGAAGGTCAGATCTATATTCCCGAGGTCAACGGGCTGCTCGCAGTTGGCTGTCTGCTGCTCGTGCTCACGTTTCGTGAATCGGTCAAACTGGCCGCTGCTTATGGCATCGCCGTAACGGGGACCATGACGATCACCTCCGTGCTGTTTTTCGTGGTTGCCCGTTACCTCTGGCGCTGGCAACTATGGAAGGCCATCGCAGTTCTCCTCTTCTTTTTGTCTTTCGACATTCCGTTTCTCGGAGCCAACATCTTCAAGTTCTTCGAAGGCGGCTATGTACCCGTGCTGATCGGTGCTTCGCTCATCGCGGCCATGTTGATTTGGAATCGCGGCCGAACTTTCCTGGCTGAACGGTATGCGACGAGGTTCCCGACCTTTGACTCCGTGCGGGAACAAATCGCCCATTGTCTGGCGCATCGCGTTCCCGGTACCGGGGTCTTTATCGCACCCAGCCCCGATCACGTTCCGCCGATTATGGTGCACTTCGTTGAGCGCTGCCGCTCCCTGCATAAAAGCGTCGTCCTGCTCACCGTGTGTACTGAAGTCGTACCGGAAGTCCAGCTGGCCGAAAGATATGAAGTGGTCGATTTGCGAGATGGATTCTGGCGCATAGTGCTGCACTTCGGATACATGGAATACCCTCGTGTCGTCGACGCGCTCAGCTTAGCGGTTCAGCGCGAGTCGCTGCCGATCGATCTCGAGGAGATCACGTATTACGTCGGTCACGAAACCCTCTCAGCGGCGAGCTCCGGCAGAATGGGCAAAGTCGCGGAGAGAATCTTCGCTTATCTCCAGCGCAACGCCGTCGATGTCGAGAGCACTTACGGTCTGCCAGCCCGCCAAGTGGTCGAGATCGGGACTCAAGTAGACCTGTAAGGTCTGTAAAGTCGCGTCGTTGTCGAGCAAGACTACGATTTTTTTAAGGTAACAAGAAAGTTGCCGAGCAAAAATCCGCTTTCTAAACCGAGAGATCGTGCCCTATAGCGTCAGCGTATACACACAGAAAACTGTATCGCGCTTCCAACCGAGTTTCTCGTACAACGATTGAGCGTTTGCATTGGTTATCTCGGTCGAAAGCACCAGCCGCATCGCCCCAATTCGTCGCGCATACCCGGCAGCATGTTCTAGCAATGCGGTACCAACACCACGAGCCCGCTCCTCCGGGACGACAAAGAGATCGTTCAGGACCAGGATTTGCGCCATAGCTCCTGATAAGAAGCTCGGGTAAAACTGCGTGAAACCGACTGGAGTGTTGCCGCTGAACGCCATGAATACGATCGATTGGTTGAACCGGAATCGATCGAGCAGGAACTGTTTGGCGCCTTCGATATTGCTGGGTTGACGATAGAACTGGCGATATTGATCAAACAGCGGAACAAGACTGTCCAAATCCAGCGCCGTCGCTTGTCTGATCGTCGAAGGGTGGACGCCTGAATCCTCGTCGCGTAGCTTTCCGGTACGTCCCGAATCGAACTGCATTCGATTCAGCCTACAATTCCGCCCATTCGAACCCCGTTCATTTTGCTTGACACGGTCGGGCCGCACAGAGGATTGTTTTGCCCGTGCCAGGGGAAGACTTCTGCGGGATTACTTGCCGGAACGGTCGCTCGATGGCGGCACAATCCCCTTAAGGCGCATATACACCGCTAGAATGCCGTACTGCTCGCTATCGTGCGAAAGATTGCCGGCCAGAGCTCCCAGTCTTGTTCTTTGGCCGCGAGGTGTCGTGATCGCTTCGGTTGCGTTCGCATCTGTGAGTGCATCGTACGCCTTATCGCAGGCAGTGAACGACACCTGCAGAGCGGCTGTTAAGTCTGCCTTGGAAGTCTTGCCGGTCGCATTAGCCTGGGCATGTTCGCCGGTCACCGCACTACAAGAACGCATCTGGGAATCGGCTACGTGAGCCAGCACTTCCCCAAAACTGCGTATCTCGGGAGTCGGTTTAAAGCCGTAATCCGCATCCGGCACCTTCTCCGCTGATTTCAGAATATTGGTTTTCACTGCGTTGTAGGCCTGCTTCATTTCGGCTGCAACGCTTGCACTGCTGCTACTCTGCGCATTTGCCAGAGTACCAATCGCGCTTGTCAACACGACTAACGAGAAGAGTCTTCTCACAATTCCTCCACTTTCGGGCAGAATGTCTCGGTCGTGCTCATTGTATTGCAGAGCTTCGGGAACTGCTGCGCTATCTTGAAACTTTTATGCGGAATACGTTCCTCACTTTGACCCCTGCTGTTCGCTTGCTCTGCGGATTTGTCGTAAGCCTTACCATATGTGCCCAGACCGTTCCGCCTAATTTATTCAGCGGACTTGAATGGCGATCCATCGGACCATTTCGAGGCGGGCGCTCGGTTGCGGTCAGCGGAATCGCTAATGGCGGATCCACCTTTTACTTTGGTTCGGTTGACGGCGGCGTTTGGAAAACCACGGATGCGGGTGTCACGTGGATCCCCATCTTCAATGACCAGCCCGTTGCGTCAGTCGGCGCCATCGCGGTTGCTCCCAGCGATCCTTCGATCATCTATGTGGGAACCGGCGAGTCTGATATCCGTTCTGATTTGGCTAGCGGAGACGGTATTTACAAGTCGACCGATGCGGGTAAAACGTGGAACAGAGTCGGGCTGACTGAGACGCGTCAGATCAGCCGTATCTTCGTTCATCCCCAGGACCCAAACATTGTCTATGTGGCCGCGCTGGGCCACGCTTACGGCCCAAATGAGGAGCGGGGAATTTATAGCTCAAGAGACGGTGGGGCGTCCTGGAAACGGGTTCTGTATCGAGGACCCTCGGTTGGTGCTGCCGATCTTGCCCTGGCTCCTGACAGCCCGCAAGTTTTGCTGGCGGCCATGTGGGAAGCCCATCGGCCGCCGTGGAGCGCATATCCTCCTGTTGCAGGTCCCGGCAGCGGCCTGTTCCGCTCGAGGGACGGCGGAGAAACCTGGCAGCAGCTTACAGGCAATGGGCTGCCAGCGGATGCCTGGGGCAGGGCAGGGGTGGCAGTCGCGCCGGGTACTCGCGGGCAACGAATGTATGCCGCGATTGATGCCAAACAAGCGGGCTTGTACCGCAGTGATGATGGAGGAGACTCCTGGACGCTCGTAAACAAGGACCCTCGGATCACTAGCCGTGCCTGGTATTTCAGCTGCATTACTGTCGATCCGAACGACCCGGGCATCGTCTATATCCCAAATGTTGCCGTTTACAAGCTTTCAAATGGGGGGAAGGATCTCAGCATTGTTCGTGGAGCGCCGGGCGGCGATGACTATCACCAGCTCTGGATCGATCCTGCTAATTCACTGCACATGGTGCTCGGAACAGACCAGGGGACAACGGTAACGTTGAATGGCGGCGTGACATGGAGTTCCTGGTACAACCAGCCGACCGCGCAGTTCTATCACGTGATTACGGACAACGCGTTTCCGTACCGGGTTTACGGAGCTCAGCAAGACAGCGGAACAGCCGCCACGCCGAGCCGGACAGGCCATGGTCAAATTGATCTGCGCGACTGGTTCACTGTCGGCGGTAGCGAGAGCGGGTATATTGCCCTTGATGCCAAGGATCCTGACGTGTTTTATGTTTCGGGCACGTATGGCTCACTTTATCGCTACGACCGGCGTACGATGCAGAGCCAGAACATCGCGCCTTCCCCGCTGCCCTCGGGGCTTGCGGAAGAGATTTCCGAACGCAAGTTCCGCGACCCGTGGACGCCTGTTCTTGTTGCATCACCGGCTCAGCCGAATGCCCTCTATTTCGGTGCGCAGTTTATTCTAAAGACCGTTGACGGAGGTCTGCACTGGTCAAAGATTAGCCCCGATCTAACCGGTTCCACGCGCGTACCAGGCGAGAAGCCTGAAGGGCCGACCACGCTCGCCAATGCAAAAGAGCGCGGGTACGGTGTAATCTATAGCCTCGCGCCATCGCCGCTGGTCGCCCAACAGATCTGGGCTGGCAGCGATACCGGATTGCTGCATCTGACGCGCAACGGAGGCGCAAGTTGGTCTAATGTGACGCCCCCTGGTCTGTCTGACTGGAGCAAGATCACGGCCATCGAAGCCGGACATTCCTCTCCAGGTGCAGCCTACGTGGCGGTCGATCGCCATCGCCTCGATGACCGGCGGCCCTACCTCTATCGCACCGCCGATTTCGGGAAGACCTGGAAAACCATCAGCACAGGTTTTGCGCCCAACGCCTTTCTCAATGCGATTCGTGAAGACTCGAAACGCAAGGGACTGCTGTTCGCCGGAACGGAATTCGGCGTCTACATCTCGTTCGATGACGGAGACAGCTGGCAACCGTTACAGCTGAACCTTCCGGTGACATCGGTACGTGACCTGATCATCCATGACGACGATCTTGTAATTGCGACACATGGGCGTGGTTTCTGGATTCTCGACGACATCGCACCGCTGCGGCAAATCCGTCCGGGTGAAAATACCGCTGCGCGTCTGTTTCAGCCGGCGCGAGCGATCCGTTCCACAAGCGACGGATTCCCCGGCACGCCGTTGCCACCTGAGGAGCCGCAGGCGAAAAATCCTCCGCGCGGCGCTTATCTCGATTACTATCTGCCTGAGCGTGCGAGCTCTGAAGTTGTACTCGAGATTACCGATTCTGCCGGGCGGACAGTTCGGCGATTCGGAAGCCGCGAGAAGTATCCGCCTCCGCCCTCCGACGTTCCCATTGCTCCACGGTGGCTTGCTTCGCCGCAGTTGTTGAGCGAAGAAGCCGGTATGCACAGGTTCGTCTGGGATCTGCGGTGGGGACGCACCGGCGAACAGACGACGGGCGATCCTGACGAAACGGGCTTAGAACATTGGATAGGACCGCTTGTCAGTCCCGGGACTTACCGCGCAAAACTCACGTTCGCAGGGCGATCGTTTACCCAGCCGATTCAGGTCAGCATGGACCCCCGCTGCCGCGCATCATCGGCGGATCTGGCGGAGCAGTTCCGGTGGGCACAGCGCGCGTTTGAAGATATGATTGTCGCCCGCAAAACTCTGGCCGAGATCAGCAAAGCGAATCGCGAAGCCGATTCCGCTGGCAAGGCGCAGATTGCCGGGATTCTTCAGGACAAACAGAATCAGCCGGGAAGCGGGCTGCAAGCCGTCAGCCGGAGCTTGACCGTTGTGCTTACCTCGCTTGAGGCAGCGGACCGGACACCGCCCTCCCAAGTGATTGCTTTGTATCAGGATTCTTCAAAAGCGCTCAAGGCCCGGGTAGCCGAATGGGCAGCATGGAAGACCAGTCACTGATTGGCGCGCGATTTGCAATTGAGGGATAATGTCCTCCGCAGTTGCTCAACGCGCCCCGCTTCCGTATGAAGAAGAGCGAAATAGCCGGGCCTACAAGACGAAATTTGTCCCAAGCCTCTGGGCTATGTGGATAGCAGTCATATTTATTGTTTTCATTTGTGTTGCGGTTGCATGCGCCCTGAGACTTCGGGAGATCCAACGCACCTTCTTGCACTCAGCATCCAGTGAACAGCTGAATCGAAAGGATAGAGGCAGAGGTCACTCGGATGCGGGAAGAGTTGAGTACCGGAGCAGTAGGCGAAGAGTTAATCGCGCTCCATGAACGCGCCGATTCCGAGCAAGTAGGTACGAGTTAAAGCCTGCTGCTCAGGACTTCTTTCAAAGGCACTTGCAGCAGGCCTCGCGAACCAAACGTGGGCTGCTTAGGCGGTAGTGCTAGATCCGCGAACGCCCGGCGCATCGGAGGTGACGCGTTCGAATGCTGCAACTGCTGCATTCGGCAACAGCCGCCAGACCTTTTCAGCAGTGGTCTTTTCCTGTTGCTGGATATCGCGCGCGAGAGTAGCCGTTTGCGAATCACCGGCAGCCTCCGCTACCGAAGCAAGAGCTTCATACATCGCGATCTCGCTATTCTCGACCGCAAACGCCATCATGAGATTTTGCGTGGTCCGCTCCTCTTTCTCGTGGCCAATCTGTGCTGCCTTCGGGCTCAAGCCAAAAATATGCGCGAGCAGGCTCTTTGTGCCGGATGGGCTGCCGCCGAGAGCTTGCAGTCTCGCCGTCAGCCTCTCGTATTGAGTTTTCGTTTCGAGCGCATGTTGATGGAATGCCGCTTTAGCTGCCGAGTCATCGCCCTCGCTGGCGAAGCCTTGCAGTTGCGTTTCGAAGCTCCGTTCGGCCGCAATCGCGTCCTCGAGATACCGTTTAATTACGTCTACGCTGGTTTCTGCCATAGTTTTCGTCTTTTTGTAGACGCCAGTGCACAGGCCGCGGCGCCTTCTTTTGTGAGACCAAGACAGAACAATGGCGTTACTGCGAGGAGCGCTGTGGAAAATACGTGTCTTTACTTGCCGCCGGCTTTCGTGTTGCTCCAAGGTTGGGCTTGATAAGTCCAGTGCCGGCTGCTGTAATCGGCGTATGTAATCGCCAGCAGGATGCTCAACCAGACCAGACCGGCGACCACGAACAGTTTAGTGAGCGAAGTCGTGTAGCGTACACCCATGAAAACCCAGGCGACGAGCGACGCTTTGGTCACTGCGATCAGCAGCGCCACAATCACGTTGAATGGTCCCAGTTCAAAATACGAGACCGTCGTTGTCAGCACCGTCAGAACCAGCAGCGTCGCCCAGACGGCCACAAGAGTGCCTACTTTGGGAACAGGTGTATGATGTGCACTCATTTCCGGTGTCCAATCAGGTATAACAGCGGGAACAGGAAAATCCAGACAACGTCGACAAAGTGCCAGTAGAGCCCGATCATTTCAACGGGCGAGAAATAATTCGTGTTGAACACTCGCCGGTAGGCTTGTATGACCAGATAGGTCAGCAATCCCAGCCCTACGATCATGTGAATTGCGTGCATCCCTGTCATGCAGAAATACAGGAAGAATAGAATTTGCGCATTGTGCTCGTAGTATTCGGGTTTGTATTGGAAGTCGAAACCGGGCACCAGGTGCTCAACCCACTTTGAGTGGTACTCGAAAGCTTTGATAACAAGGAACACGGTTCCAAAAAACATCGTGAGAAACAGGTACCGGATCAGTTCTTTCTGTTTGCTCAATTGTGCGGCGCGCACAGCCAGCACCATGGTTAAGCTGCTGCAGATTAGTACGGCTGTATTCGTTCCGCCGAGCGGCACGTTCATGTACTCGCTTGTGCTCTCGAACGCGCCCGGGTACATCGCCCGATACACCGCGTACGCCGCGAACATTCCGCCGAAGAACAGCACTTCGGTAATCAGGAACGTCCACATGCCCAGCATGGAGGCGTCCATCTGCTGCTCCGGCGTGGCAAAGTGATGCCTGAGATGGGTTAATTCCGCTTCGGTATCGTGCGCGGGCGTGTGCCCGACAGTAACAACGGTGTCAGCCAACGACTTCCTCCAATTCACCGTAATCGTACGCTTCTTTCGTCACGACCGGTGTCTCGTCAAAATTAAACGTAGTGGGCGGAGATTGTGTTGTCCACTCCAGTCCAACCGCACCCCAGGGGTTTTTGCCGGCCTTGGGGCCGTTTCTCCAAGACCACACCAGATAAACCATCGGAATCAGGTAGCCTATGCCTAAAATCGATGCTCCCGCTGTGGAAAGCACATTCAAAGCTTGAAATTCGGGTGGATAAGCATGATATCGGCGCGGCATCCCAAGATACCCAAGGATGAATTGCGGGAAAAAGGTCAGGTTAAAGCCGATGAAGACAATCAGAGCTGCGAACTTTGACCAAGCTTCCGGGTACATCCGTCCCGTCATTTTAGGCCACCAAAAATGGATTCCGCCGAGAAATGCCATCACCATGCCGCCTACCATCACGTAATGGAAATGCGCGACCACGAAGTAAGTTCCATGGGTCGCGACGTCGGTTCCGAGCGTAGCAAGATGCAATCCGGTGAGTCCGCCGATTGTAAACAGCCCGATGAATCCGAACGCATATAGCATCGGAGTATCAAATGATACCGAGCCTTTGTACATGGTAGCGGTCCAATTGAAGACCTTAATCGCGGAAGGCACCGCAACCACGAAGCTCAGGAATGAAAAGGCCACACTCGTATACATGCTCTGGCCGGTGACAAACATGTGATGTCCCCAAACAACAAAGCTCAGAACCGCGATAGCCATGCTTGAAAATGCGATGAAGTTGTAGCCAAAAACTCGTTTTTGCGAAAAGCAGGCTACGATTTCGCTAATCACGCCCATGCCCGGCAGAATCATGATATAAACCGCCGGATGCGAGTAAAACCAGAAAAGGTGTTGAAACAGAATTGGGTCGCCGCCGATATTCGGATCGAAGATGCCGACGTGCGCGATACGTTCAAAGGCCAGCAGCAGCAAGGTAATCGCGAGAACGGGTGTACCCAGAACCTGAATCAAACCTGTGGCGTAATTTGCCCATACAAAAAGCGGCAGGCGTGACCATGTCATCCCGGGCGCACGCATTTTGTGCACGGTGACGATAAAGTTCAGCCCAGTTAGGATGGACGAAAAGCCAGCGGTAAACACTCCGAATGCAGCCGCCAAGACGTATGAATTGGAATAAGTGCTGCTGTAAGGCGCGTAGAACGTCCAACCTGTATCTACGCCGCCTCGCACCACCGCGTACATCGTCAGAATGGCGCCAATGACGTATATGTACCAACTCAGCAGGTTAACGCGCGGAAACGCCAGGTCCTTGGCGCCAATCATGATTGGGATCAGGAAATTGGCGAGCGTTGCCGGTATAGATGGAACCAGAAAGAAGAACACCATCACAATGCCGTGCATCGAGAACAGCCGGTTGTACATTTCGGGGGAGAAGATCCCTTCCGGCTCGAGGAGATTGATGCGAAACAGCACGGCGAAAGCACCCCCGACAAAAAACATCAGGGTGATGGAGAAGAGATACAGCATCGCGATCCGCTTGTGATCGGTGGTCAGGAGCCAGCTTTTCCAGCCGTGCTCGACATTGAGGTAGTTCACCTCCTCGACCGCTACATCGGGCGTGCCATGTGCGATTGTTGCCATAAAACCTGCTATCGTCCTTTATAAACTCTCAATGCTGCTGTTGAGCCGCCGAACCTGCCGCCGAATTATTGGCTCGCGGCGCGACTACGATTGCTCGCTGTTGCGGACCTTGCTGTGATGCCGGCGTCTGCGGCGAAAGCGACTTGATATACGCAATTAGCTGAATAACGTTCTCTTCGGTCACCTGGCCCTTGAAGTTCGGCATGATATTCGGCTCGAATCCCGCAACAATCTTTGCATTTGGATCAAGAATCGATTCTCGTAAGTAGGCATCGTCGGCGAGAACGGTCCGGCCATCCGTAAGCTGCACGGGTTTGTTGTAGAGCCCTTTC
Source organism: uncultured Acidobacteriaceae bacterium (assembly GCA_963771495.1). Lineage (GTDB taxonomy): Bacteria > Acidobacteriota > Terriglobia > Bryobacterales > Bryobacteraceae > Bog-105. The sequence goes on from CAVYTR010000001.1 coordinate 1,634,900, forward strand.
AGCACGGGACAACGGCCCTGCTGATCCATCAGATGGCATGTGGAACATCCGTTCTGCGCAAAGAGCTTCTCGCCCTGTTCAGAAAGCGTCCCCTGAGTGCCGCCTCCGCTCGACCAATTGGCATAAGATTTCTCGTCCATGACGTCCACCCAGCCAACCATTCCGGCATGGAGATTTCCGCAATATTCTGTGCAGAACAGGTGATACCTGCCGGGCTTGGTCGCGGTAAACCAAAGCGAATCGTAATGACCCGGGACGACATCATGCCGGACTCGGAATGCCGGTATGGAAAAGCTGTGAATTACATCTTCCGAAGCCATTGTCAGTTTCACCGGACGTCCAACTGGAACATGAAGTTCGTCGATCTCGCGCCCGCCGTCCGGGTATTGAACCTTCCACATCCACTGCTTGCCCGTGACGAAAACTTCCATAGCGTCCTTCGGGGGTTGTTGGGCTGCAAAAAACAACTGAGCACCCCAGGCGAACATGATCAGCATCACCAGAAATGGAGCAATCGACCAGGTGAGTTCCAGTTTCGTCGAACCCTCAATCTGGGTCGCTTTGGGATGTGCCGAGCGCCGGTACTTCCAGGCGAATGCAATCACTCCCAAAAAGATGACGCCGGTCATAACGATCGAAATTACCGTGATAAACCAGTACAGATCGTCGATTTGATGCGCCTGTTGGGACGCAGCGGTTGGAAATAGCTGCAGCTCCGCCAAGAACGGCAGGTCAACCAGCATGATGCACCCCATTCCAAGCTGACCGCATCCGGTTCTTCTTGTCGTCTCGCATAAGTATGTAGATCAATCCTGCCAGTAGAACGACGGTCAGGCAGCCTGCGATCTTCAGAATGTTGAATATCGCGAGCGTGTACTTCCCTTGCGTTGCGTCGTAATGGAAACAGAAGGAGAGTACATAATCGACGGGCGTTCCAATCTTGTGTGCCGATGCATCCACCAGGGCCATCCGGAGATCTGCCGGGGCATAGTCAGTCCCGTAGAAGTATCGCGACAGTTTGCCGTCGGGTGTCGCGACCAGGATGCCTGCCGCATGAATGAACTGTTTCGTTCCCGGATCGTATTTGTAGCCAAAACCGACTGCTGAAGTGAGTTTGTCGATCTGATCTTTCGACCCTGTCAGGAAGTGCCAACCCGAATTGAAGTTCGCGCGATTGAACATCTTCGCGTATTCGGCTTTCTTCTCAGACGCGAGTTGCGGCGTATCTGCCGGATCGAAGCTGACCACCACGACGTTGTAATCGAGGCCCGGCTGTAAGGGCAGGCGGCGTAGCCCGAGCACCGTCTCCCGGATACTCATTGGGCACAAGCTCGGACACTTGAAATACACCGGGGAGAGAATCACCGGCTTCTCACCGAAATAGCTACGCAGTGGCACGGTCTGCCCGCTCTCATCGTGAAACAAGAGGTCAAGCGGAACTGGCGAATTCAACTTCTGCTGCAGGTTCACGCCTTTCGTGATTGTGGGCCGCGCATACTGTCCCACCATTAGGGGAGCGAACGCCGCCGCTAACGCAACCGATAAAACTTTATTGCGCATTTTTCCGAATCTCTCCCTGGATTTGCGGTTTGCGATAAGGAGCCGGCATAGAGCCTAAACTCCCGGCAAATCCCCTTCCTTCTCCGCCTGGCGTAGTCAGTCCTTCCGGAGCATCAGGTCGAACTGTCAGGCGCGACACGACGGCATCCATAGCCCGATCAATCGGTATATGAAAATGCCCTTCGGCATCTTTCGAAAATCCGTTCAGAACTTGTTCCTCATGCTGGCGCAGGTCGGGCAGTTCTTCCCACGGGTGGACCTGCAACTGCGGACTTGGCGGTAGCACCCAGCCGGCGCCAGCGGGCTATCGGGCTGCCCCGGCGGATTGTTCTTTTGGAGCAGCTTTTGAATCCCGACCGTCATGATGAAGACTACAATCAAGGTCCCAGCGATCAGGGCGAGAGACCATATCACCAGTCCAGCCTTCGCGTCGACATTTTCAAAGCTGGTGCCGCCGTGACCCGCTACTGGCTCCGAATGCTTAGGGGTATCGTGGGGCGAAACCAGTTCGTTACCTTCAGGCTTCGCCAAATCATTGCTCACGCCAGCGCCTCCTCCTCTACAATCGGTTCCGGAAGCCGCGGATCATGCAGCGGCATTAATGGCCGTTTCCTGAGTTGCCCCAGGTAGGCGTACAGCCACACGCCCCCTACGCCAAAAAAAGCCACAACATCCGTCCAATAAATGGCGAATCCGTCTGCGCGATACATCGGAATAACAATCCAAAACGCAAAAAGCAAGTTAGCGCACAACAGCCAGACGGCGACGCGGATTAGCCGCTTCGGATCCCGCTTTCTGTCCTGCGACAACAGAGCGAGAAATGGAATAGCAAACATCGTCAGTCCGATTGCCCAAGTCATCACTTTCCAGAACCCTTGCGTCCGCGCAATGTAATACCCGATTTCCATCGGTAGGTTGGCTGGCCAGACGATAATGATTTGCGAAGCCGACAGGTAAGTCCAGAAGATCGTGAACGCGAACATCAAGTTACCCAGGTCGTGAAGCAGTTTATAATTCACTCGACCTCCCCACCGGTCTCCGCGGGAAATCAGGATCAACACCACAATCGACAGAGCGAACGTCTCCAGAACATTACCGATCAGTAGAATCGCTCCAAAGACAGTAGAGAAAAACTCCGCGTCGGCCGACAGAATCCAGTCGATGAACGCAAACGTAGCTGTAAAAACGAATATCAACAGACCGGGCGCGCTGATCTGTCGCAATCGGACCACCAGCGTCGGGTCGCCCGTCCTGTCTTGCCGGTCCGTAAGCCGCTGCACCCAGGAGCCCCAGAAAATCCAAATTGCAAAGTAGAACACGGCCCGCACCAGAAAGAACGGCACATTCAGGTACGGTGCCTTATGTTGCAGCACCTTACTGTGATGCAGCGCGTCATTTGCCCATGGATAGAGATACGGAATCCCGATCACGATCGGCAAAAAGAGCAACGCGACAACCGGCAATATCCGCATCTTCGCTTCCAGCAGCCGGCGGATCAAGACGCCCCACTTGCCACCCACAACGTTGTTTAACAGCAGAATGCCGAGGCCGCCGATACTGAAGCCGGCCCAGTAGAAGAACGCGAACAGGTAACTCTGGAAGAAATGTGCACGGTTGATGAAAAAGGCCGCGACGCACAGAAGGAGACACAATCCGCCCACTACACCTGCCGCTCGTTCGACGCTCGCCGCCCGTGACCCAAGTTGTATTGTCGGCACAGGCTCGGAAGCGTAATGGTGAGTGCTCACTGTTGCCCTCCGGCAGGTCCGCCGCTCTTGAACGTGCTAGCCACTTGCTTCGCCACATCCGGCGGAGCATTCTGGCTCAGTTGCAAAGCTCGGATATAGGCCGCAATTCGCCAGCGGTCATCGACAGCCACCCGTGAAGCATAAGGGTACATAGCCCCATAGCCGTTCGTCATGACATCGAAAAAGTGGCCCACCGGCGCGTTTACGAGCCGTGGATCGTGATAACTCGGAGGCTGCCGCAGTCCGCGCGAAACGATCATTCCGTGCCCATCTCCCAACCGTCCGTGACAGGGCGAGCAGTAGATGTTAAACCGCTCATGCCCGCGCTCCACATCCGACCGCGTCATCTGAATAGGAAAGTACGCAATATCTTTCCCGTTCTCTTTACCCGTGTATCGTGCTTGATCTACGTGTAATTGCCCGCGGGCCACAGTGTCTTCGATTGTTGGGCGAGCAGAACGGCCATCTCCGAAGAAATCCGTCGCAGCCAGCGGCTTATAGCGCGGCTGATTGTGCATATCCTGCCGGCATCCAGTAAGACAAAACGCGCCCAGCGCGAGAACCGCAAAGCCTGCGTTATGCCGGAACAATCGACACCTCTCTCCCTCCAATGTCGCGCAGAAACTCCGCTGCTTCCTCTGTCCGGAACTTCGGATCCGAGGACTCGATGCATAGAAAGAATCTATCTTTCGAAGCCCGCGCAAACTCTGGCACATTGAAAACCGGATGGTACGGTTTCGGGAGTCCGTTCATGAATAGGACGCAGAGCAGCGACGTGATCGCCGAACACAGAATCATGCACTCGAACGTGATCGGGATCCAAGACGGCCAGCTATTCAGCGGTCTGCCTCCGACGTTATGCGGGTAGGCAATGCCGGCTATCCACTCCAGCAGCGTGAACCCGCCTATTGCACCGAAAGAACCACCGATGAGCACCGCCAGTGCCACCTTATTCTTCTTGAATCCGATCGCTTCCGCCAGTCCTTCAATCGGCAGCGGCGCGTACGCATCCATGCGCCGGTATCCGGCCGCATAAGCCCGCTTTCCGGCGCGGACCAGCGCTTCGGGAGACAGAAATTCTGCCATTACGCCATGCACGCTGGAGAGTTCACTTAACACGGTATCGTGACTCATACCTCTGCTCCTTCAAGCTCAAGCTCCGCATGCTCCTTCCCGTGATGTACTGCTTCACGCACTTCGAAGATCGAAATCGAAGGCAGCATGCGCACGAACAGGAAAATCAGCAGCATGAAAAACCCGAGCGTTCCTGTGTACGTCGCCCAGTCCCATCGAGTCGGTACATACATTCCCCATGACGATGGATTGAAATCGCGGTGAAGGCTCGTGACAACGATCACGAAACGCTCCAGCCACATTCCGATGTTGATCACAATCGATAGCAGCCACACAGCCGATAATGTTCAGCCGTACGCGGCGTATCCAAAGCAATTGCGGAATCAAAATGTTGCACAGGATCAGCAGCACGTACGTGAAGCCATAAGGACCCGTAATCCGGTTCCAATACATAAAACTTTCGTACTTATCGCCGCTGTACCACGCGAAGAATGCTTCCATCCCATAGCCGTAGGCCACAATCAGTCCGACACCCAGCATTAGCTTGGAAGCGGCTTCGATATGTCGCATCGTAATCAGATCCTGCATCCGGTACCACGATCGCAAGGGAATCATTAGCGTCAGTACCATCGCGAACCCTGAATAAACGGCGCCTGCAACAAAGTAAGGCGGAAAAATCGTCGTGTGCCAGCCCGGCAATTGGCTCACCGCGAAATCGAAGCTGACGATTGTATGCACAGAAAGCACCAGGGGTGTCGCCAATCCCGCCAGCAATAAATATGCTTTCATGTAACGGTGCCAGTGAATGGCAGATCCGCGCCATCCGATCGCCAGAATTCCATACATACGCTGCTGCCACAAATGCGGAGCGTGGTCGCGCATCGTCGCCAAATCGGGAATCAATCCGATGTACCAGAAGATCAGCGAAGTCAATCCGTAAGTCGATACCGCAAAGACGTCCCATTCAAGCGGGCTCCTTGGCTGGGGCCACATCCACATCGAGTTCGGATAGGGGAACAACCAGTACGCCAGCCACGGGCGTCCTAAGTGCAAAATCGGGAACATGCCTGCGCAAGCCACGGCGAACAGCGTCATGGCTTCGGAGAACCGGTTCACCGATGTGCGCCAATCCTGCTTGAGCAAAAATAAAATCGCCGAAATCAGCGTTCCTGCGTGTCCGATTCCGATCCACCAGACGAAGTTAATGATCGCGAAGCCCCAGGCCACCGGAATGTTGATACCCCAGATGCCGACGCCTTTGAGGAATAGGTAGCTCACTGCCACCATTAAAAGATTGACGAAGCAGAACGAAATAAACGCGCCGACCAGCCATTTCTTCGGCGATGCTTTCCAGGGTAGGTATACGACGCCTGTGATGCGGTCCGAAGCGCTACCGAACGTGAATCCAGGACCCAGAATCGCATCTGGGCCGGGGTCTTTTACCACCAGATTTTGTTCTAGGATTTCTTCTTCAGGATTCTTGAACGCCATGCTGACCCCCAATCTCCTCGTTGGCATTCCGCACATAACCTAGGTAAGTGGTTCGCGGACGCGTGTTCAGGTCGTCCAGCAGTCCGTAGTTGCGCGGTAGCTTTTGTAGCTTTGCCACCTTGCTGTTTTTGTCATTCAGATCGCCGAAAGTAATCGCCTGTGTAGGGCAAACCTGCTGGCAAGCGGTCAGAATCTCACCGTCATGCACCCGGCGTCCCTCTTTTTCGGTTTTGATTTTGGTTTCCTGGATGCGCTGAATACAGTACGAGCACTTTTCCATCACGCCGCGGCTGCGCACTGTAACATCCGGATTACGAACGCCGTACAGGCTCTCCGTGTCCCAGTCCGAATACAGGAAGAAGTTAAACCTGCGCACCTTGTACGGACAGTTATTCGAGCAGTAACGGGTACCCACGCAGCGGTTATAAACCATCTCGTTGATTCCCTCGTTGCTGTGCACCGTCGCGGCTACCGGACACACCAGCTCGCAAGGCGCATTCTCGCAATGCATGCAGGGGACAGGCTGGTTATACATCTGTGGGTCATCCGCGTTGCCAGCATAGTACCGGTCAACTCGAATCCAGTGCATATGGCGGCCTTTAGCTACTTGATCTTTGCCGACCACGGCGATGTTGTTCTCCGCCTGGCAAGCGATGATGCACGCGCTGCACCCGGTGCAGACGTTCAGATCGATTGCCATGCCCCATTTGTAGCCGTTGTACGGCCAGGCGTAATCGTTGTATAAAGTGTCGTTGCGCGCGAGAGGCTTCTCTTCAAGTGAAGGAAAATCAGGATGCTTCCGGTACGCTTCCAGCAGGGCGCTCCGAACCGGCTCGCGCCCGGCCATCACTTGGGTGTGCTGGGTATCTGCCACGTCAACGTGCTTGCCGGTCTTCTCCACCTTCCCACTCGCGACATACCGCATACCTGCGTCCTGCAGCTTATAAGCGTTGTAGCCGATGCCGGTACCGATTTTGCCCGAAGATTCGCGCCCGTAACCGAACGAGATGCCTACCGAACGCTCGGCCTGCCCCGGCAGTATCCAGACCGGACCCTCCACGCTCGCGCCGTTAGCGCTTACACGTAAAATGTCGCCTGTATTCACCTTCAGCTTTGCCGCCAGCTGCGGACTAACGGTGACCGGGTTCTCCCAGGTCATTTTCGTCTGGGGCTTCGGCAGTTCTTGCATCCAGCCGTTATTCGAATAGGTGCCGTCGCCGATCGTCTCGTCGGGCCGCATGACAATCTCGATGTCGGTGATCGGTTGCACATCGAGTGCTGGCAACGGTTGCGGCTTTCCGTTCACTGTGCCGACGCCATTACCGGCCACCCACCCGTCGTGCAGCGAGGTCTTCCACAGCACGTCGAAATTTCCGCCGTTGTTCTTACTTTGCCAGTAAGCCTTCACGATCTCGTGCGAGTTCTGGTCGGGTTTGGCCTGCAGAATCGTCAGGATTTCGTGTGCCGATTTGCCGCCGTACAAAGGCTCAATCAGCGGCTGTTGAATCGTGGTCGTGCCCTCAAAAGCCCGGCAATCCGACCACGTCTCGAGATAATGCGCCTCCGGAACATGCCAGTGGCTAAGCTTCGACGTTTCGTCGAAGAATTGCCCCAGTCGCACCACCAGCCGCGCCTTGCGTATTGCTTCGGCAAAACGGAGCGACGCCGGTGCGGTATAGACAGGGTTTCCGCCCAGAATAACCAGCACTTCCACTCGGCCGCTGTTCAGATCGCTCGTGAGCTCTTCGATCGAGTGTGTTCCATCCGGCTCCACTCCGTCTAACAGCCGGACCGTTTTCCCGACATTTCCGAGCGCTGAATTCATCGCGTACGCTGCCAGATGAACGCTCTCCGGCTGGTACTCGCCTGGGATCACTACGCAGCGGCCTTTCGAAGCACTTAAATCCTTTGCCACCGCGTTCAGCCAGGCAGGCGCACTGCTCGAGACTTCTGGTCCGGCAACGCCGACCGCTTTCGCCAACTGGTACGAAATCGAAGGAATAGAACTACTCGGGACGGGGAAGCGGTGATCTGCCAAGGATCCGCTTACGGTAGGTGCAGCTTCTACCGCATAGAGCCGCACCGGAGTCTGCCCGTTATCGATTGCTCGTTTGGCTGAAAACTGACGAGCGTAAGCGAGCGCTGCCGGACCCGTATTCAGGAAATCGCTTTCCAGACTGACGATCACGTCCGCTTGTGACAGATCGTACGATACCAAAGCGTTCCGTCCAGCTATCTTCCGCGCCGCACTTTGGATTCCCGGGTTGACCGAAGCCTCATGGATGTACCATTTGGCGGTCGGCCACTGCCCTACAATCGACTCCATCTGGCTGATCAGCGTTGGTGAGGTCGTGGGCTGACTCAACACTGCCAGGCCTTCCCCTTTGCGCAGATTTAAGCTCTGAGCCTCTGTGCTGAATGCTCCCGTGAATGCCGCGAAAGTGCTCAGTTCGCCTTCGTGCAGCACCGTTTCAGACCGGTCGGGGTCATAAAGGTTGAGGACCGATGCCTGCTCGAAGATGGTTGTCGAGCCGAGGCTCGCCGGATGGTCCGGGTTGCCCTCTACCTTCGTCGGACGGTTCAGGTGACTCTCGACCAGCAAACCGCGGGCATACCCGCCCACCGTCATAGCCGTCGCATAGAACAGCGGCAGTCCCGGAATAATATTTTCCGGCTGACGCACGTAGGGGACAATCAGCTCTTTCGGCTGCTTTGTACACGCAGCGGCTCCTGCCATTGCAAGCGAGGCGGCCATCACCTTCAAGAGGTTGCGCCGGTTTACGCCTTGCGGGATTTGGCCCGAAAGGCCGGGGAACTCCTGCTCGATATACGCCTGCAGTTCTTCCGTTTCCGCAGCCTCTTCGAGGGTCCGCCAGAACTGAGGCCCGCGCCCCGCTGCTAACTTCTCCCGCAATTCCCCGATGTCAAGAGGCTTCTTTAGAGGCGCGGCAAACAGCGCATCAACTGATACGAAACCGTCCGGGCGGCTATGTACGTGGGTACCGCTTTGTGAATCTTTCATCTGTGGCACGTGACGCAATCCGTCAATGATTGAACGTGATACTCCTTCACCAACTGCGGGCCGAGCTGCGCCTGATTGGAAGGGTACTGATAATCGATATTAAAAACCTGCGATTTGGGTCTTATGTACACCGCCGGATTTCGATGGCAGTTGATGCACCAGTTCATATTCAGCGTGTTTACCTTATAGGTCAACGGCATCTCGTTCACCTGTCCGTGGCAGGTTGAACATCCAATCCCTTTATTCACGTGAATGCTGTGATTGAAATAAACAAAATCGGGGAGATCGTGGACCCGGGTCCACTCGATCGATTTACCGGAAGCCCAGCTGTCGCGTAACGGCTGAAGAAGTGATGCATTCGTCCAGATTTGCGAGTGACACGACATGCATGTTTCGCTAGGTGGCAGCCCCGCGTACCCGGAGTTCTCGACGCTCGTATGGCAATACCGGCAATCGATACCGTCATCTTTGACGTGATGTTTGTGACTGAATGGAATTGGCTGTTCCGGAGCGATACGAACGCTGGTTGTCCAGGGTCCTCGGTCCATAATGTAAGCCACTGCGAGCGTACCGCACGCCAACAATACGACCGTTACAATGGAAACCTTGGCGATCGTGTTAGAGCTCGGTCGGAAGAGTTGTGCCATAAGCGCCTAGCAACTAAAGGAAATGAGTAATGCTCGAACCAAAGCCGATTATACTCACAACCTTTTTGCGCTTCGACAAGAATCGTTCTTGTCCTGATAGAAACTTGTAAAAGTCCTTGGAATAGTTTGTGAATTGCGAGTAAGACAGCTTATAAAGCCGCCTTGCTCGCACCTACCTGGACAGTGACGTCAGCTTGCACTCATCACTTGAAAGTGACGGTACTCTCTCCGCTGTACTTGTGGTAATCGCGGAAGTCTAACGCATTCTTGGTACAGATAGATGAGCCTCGCTGACAGCTCAGAAATTCCGCATGCACGGGCAGGAGAAACTCTTTCGGGCCAAGCCGGACGGCATCGTAATCCACGGCCCACTGATTAGCCTCGAACGGGAAGTCCTTCGGTTCGTTCTCCGCCTGCATTTCGATGCGACGCACTTGCCCTGTCGCTTTCTCGATCCACACACTGCCGCTGTATGCCGGATGTAACACTTGCCCCCCCGCTCGGATGAACCAGTCCGATTTGGGAAGAATGACTTTAAAGTCATAAATCGCCACAGGAGTTCCCCTGATGCTCGATGATTCATAAAACTTGAAATCTGCCCTGTTCCCTGAGAACAAGCTGCGCAGCGTCGAGGCAAACTCACCAGTAGATGTCGATCCCCCTCCGATTTCAAGCATGCTCTTGTTGGTCCGCTTCCCGCCGACTGTAATGTCCTCGTACTTCTCCCGCCCATCCTCGTAGATGACTTTGGCGGTTACGATATCCTGAGCTTCCCAGCCGGAAGATCGCGACTGCTCGATGTACCTGGTTGTCAGTTGCTGGCAGACAAAATTCGGGAGGCCTTCCGAAAACGTCATCGCCCATTCCTTCGCACGCGCGACTAGCGCTTCTTGAGCGCCATCGGCACCCTTGGGCTTGGGTGAATCCGAATCGATGGTGAAGTCGATCGGACCGTCTTTTTGTGCGCTATTGGCCTCGCTCGCCTTCTTTACCGAGGCCTTGGGTTGTTGTTCGAGCTGAGAATCGTCAGAACGGTTGTCGGCTTCAGATGTCTGTCTCGGCTTGCCGCGCCGCAGAATCGGACGGTCTGGCGCTTCCACTGGTTTGTCCATCAGCGGTTGGGGAACCTGCTCCGGGTCGTGATCCTCAGCCGGTTTGGCGGCAGGCTTGCCTCCCGCGGATTCGACAGGAGCCGCTGCCTCCGCCGCCGGCGGGTCCTTCAGCAAGTCGACGCTTACAGCCGTCAGGTTCATCTCATCGTCCTCAGACGCTTCGATGTGAACCGTCGAGCGTGGAACAACCTTATCGGCCGAAATGTCGCTTTTCGCTCGCGTCCACTTAGTCGTGTTCGTCAGCGCCATGGTGATCGTCCGCCCATCGGCGGTTTCGATCACCAGTTGCTTGCCGTTGTTCGTCACTGCTCGACCGTCAGCCCCCAGCGTGGGTTGAGCATTGTCGGCCTGTTTTTGCCCCTTCTTGTGCCGGTGGGGAATCGACAAACCGCCTCCGCCGTTTGGCACGGGTCCCTGTCCTGGCGGATATTGACCTGGAGGATACTGACCCGGCGATCCCGGCGGCGGGTATTGGCCGGGCGGATATTGGCCCGGATACTGCGCTCCAGCGCCGAACGAGACCCCGCACAAGATGGCGATTATAGTTGCGGATCGCATGGTCAGAAAAGCTTTAGATGCTTTCGGTAGCCTTCCCGGTTTCGGTTAGTGCCCGAACTGAAAGGTTGCACTGCCGCCGAACGTGTTCCAATGTTTCCTGCCCTCTCCATAACTCGACACATATCGCCCGGCTGTTCCCAGCCATAAGTGCTTGTCTCGATCGAGAGCTACCATCGCACCTGCCGTGGTCTGTATCAGCCAGGCGCCATCGAAGGAGCTGCCACGGCGGTTCCCCTGAATCAAGGTGTTGTCGGCCTTCCAGGCATTCACACCGCCATATCCCAAATAAAACTCAGCACGGTCGCCGAAGATCCGCAAAGTTGCTTCTGAACCAAATGCCGGCAGGGTGTAACGCGTTCGCTCCATTGCAGCGGGGCTATCAGGCAGAATGGGCATTCCAGGCCTCGCGCGAAAGATAGAAGTACCGGTCATGTCTTCGATTATGTCGACGATCAGTTACCACCGCACCAGGACCAGTTCCGAACAGAAACCTGGGCCCATTGCTGCCAGGATGCCAAGAGTCCCCGCTTCCGGTCTGCGATTCTTCATCACTTCTTCCAAAACGAACAAAACGGAAGCCGACGAGAGATTTCCTGTCCGGCGCAGACATTCCCACGATGCCGCTAAGGCCCGCTCCGGGAGGCCCAGAGCGCGTTCTGTTGCCTCCAGAACCTTAGGTCCGCCTGTATGTATAACCCAGCTACCTACGTCTGTCCGCTGGAAACCATGTTCGGCCAAGAAACCGTCAACATCGCGCCCCAGATTGTTGAGCACCACTTCCGGAACGTCGCGCGACAGCACGATCCGAAATCCTTTTTCTGAGATGTCCCACCCCATCACGTATTCGGTCTCCGGGTAAAAAACCGAACGCGTCGCTAGAATCTCTGGACCTGAGCGCCCATTCCGCTCCGATCCCGAGACCACGACGGCGGCCGCCCCGTCTCCGAACAACCCGGTGCTGATCAGGTTAGCCGCCGAAAGGTCATCCGGCTGAATGGTGAGCGAACACAGCTCGACCGAAAGCAGCAGCGCCGCCTGGCGTGGAAAGGCCTTCACGTAATCGGAAGCTCGCGCGATCCCCGCCGCTCCGGCTACGCACCCAAGCCCGAATATTGGAATCCGCTTGGTGTGTGGATTCAATCCTAACCGGTTGATCAGCATCGCGTCGACTGAAGGACTCGAGATTCCGGTAATCGAAACGAAAAATAACGCCCCGATCTCTTGAGGAGCTGTGGCAGTCTCCTGCATTGCCCGGGTAATTGATTGTTCCCCGAGTCTCAGCGCAGTCTCGATCCAGAAATTGTTCGCTTCACCCCAATTTCGGAGCGGATAGGATTCCAGCGGCAACGCCAGATAACGCCCGTCGACCTGGGTAGCGGCATGCAGCCGTTCCAGGATGTCGAACCGGTCCAGCCGTGTACCCCAGTATTTCCGAAAGGCTTGTACCAGAACCTCCTGAGGGTAATAGTGAGGGGGCAGCGCGGTGGCAGCACCAGCAATGTGCATAAGATTCGTCGGACTGCCCCAGTATCCCAGGGTTCTTCCGAGCGTGGTTGGGTAAGCGGGAAAGTCTGGATGAATCTCGATAGTATTTCGACCGATAAGGGCAGTAGCGTGCCGCTGCCCCGAAAGCGTTCGATTGTCCTACTCCTCCTGATTCTGCTGCTTTCCCGGTGGCCTGCCCATGCCCAGCGATATCAGTTCAAAGAATACGTGGATGGACTCGATAACCTGAACATCGAGTGTATGCTTCAGGACCGTACAGGGTTCCTGTGGCTAGGTACGCAGAACGGTCTATTCCGATACGACGGCGCGCACTTCGAAGACTTTGGGCGTGCAAACGGTTTGACCGGCACCTGGATTCGAAATCTGGTCGAAGATGCGGCTGGCCGCCTCTGGGCCGGAACTGCGCAAGGTTTATTCCTGCTGGGCGATGACGCGCGGTTTACCAATGTCCAGTTCGAAGGAAAGAATATCGAGATCAGTCTCGGGGCGCAGTTGGCACCCCAGCCGAACGGCGACCTCCTCGCGTTGTCCCAGTTTGGCCTTCTGCTCGTAAAAGCGCCTCACACGGCAAGCAAAGTCTTCAAAATTGAACAGGTCTTAGACTTGCGGCCGAAAGACATGGGCGGCTCAGGTTCTCCCGCCAGCGTGTTTGTCGATCGCGGCGGCTCTGTTTTCTACGGCTGCGGTAAGGCGGTTTGCCAAATCGCCTCACCAAGCGCAAAAGTTTGGAACAACGGTAGCGGACTTCCTCCGGACCGTTATATTCAGATGCTGGAGGATCACCAGGGAACGCTCTGGGTGCGCGGTGCGAACCATGTCGCGGTGCTCCGAAAAGGTCAGTCCCGGTTCGAGGTGCGCGACTTTCCGGCCGGCAAGATGGTACGGTCCTTGTACAATCCCCTTTCTGAAGACAAACAGGGACGCGTTCTGGCGATCGTGGGAACCGAGTTGGCCCGTTATGGCGCCCGCGGTTGGGAGCTCTTTTCTGAGGCGAACGGATTAACCAAAGAATCTTTGACTTCGCTGCTGGTCGACCGCCAGGGAATTGTCTGGTTCGGGCTCCTCGGCCGAGGTCTTCGTAAATGGATTGCTTACGGACAATCGGAGCACTGGACGACCAGCAACGGGCTCCGAAACAACGTCGTATGGGCTGTCCATCGGGACGCCCGAGGGCGGCTCTGGATCGGTGACGATATCGGGCTGACGTATATGGAGCCCGGCAAAAAGGATTTACTGCCCTGGACAGCGCCCGGCGAGCCGCCGGGGCGGGTTGCAAGCATGGACTGTCTTTCGGACGGTTCCGTTTGGGTGGGAAAAGGCACATCCGTGTTGGAGATCGCGGGCGACTCTTTGCGGAGAGTACACAAGTTTGATGCTGAGGTCCGGACAGTATCTGCCGATTCAAAGGGACGCCTTTGGGTTGCTACCGCACGTGGCCTTTACCTTGCGCCGTCGTCGCGGCACATTCACGAGTTCTCGCCAGTTACAAATTCCCTGATCGAACGCGGAGGCGATTACGTCGATATCGCCGAAGCTTCTGACGGCCGCATCTGGATTGCTTCCAGCAATCATTTGTTCGTTTATAACGGCTCGGAATGGCAGCAGATCTCGTGGGAACCCGACTTAATTCATGGCCGGGTGATGGACATTACTGCGGCGCGAGATGGAAGCATCTGGGTCTCGGGCACCTTCCAGGGCGTCTATCGCTTCCAGATTGAAAGTGCCCGTGTGACTTCGGCGAGAAACTTCTCCAAGCCAGTGCTGAGTTCTGATCTAGTCGATATTGTTAGCGTCGATAAGCACGGCTGGATCTGGACCGGAGGCGACCAGGGTGTCAACGTTTTCAACGGGCGGTCATGGCGAACTTACAACCAGGACAACGGCCTGGTTTGGAATGACATGGCCGAAAAGGCGTTTTTCGAAGATTTCGACGGAAGTGTCTGGGTCGGGACCGGCGGAGGACTCTCTCACCTCTTGCAGCCGATCGCCGCGAATGCTGTCCCCCCGCCTGCTCCTCTCGTGGTATCAGCCCGGTTTGGCAACACTGATATCCAGAGGCAGTCCGATGTCTCATGGCATGAGAGTCCTCTGAAAATCGGGCTTGCCATTCTGTCCTTTGAGAACGAGCGATCATTAAGAATTCGATACCGGCTTTCCGGTCTGGAACGTGACTGGGTCGAAGCAACCGATCGGTCGGTGCGGTACCCGGGTCTTCGGCCAGGCTCGTATCAATTCGAAGCCCAGGCATTTGATCGCACAACGGGCCAAAGCTCTGAAATCACGGCCTTGTCTTTTCGTATTTACCCTCCCTGGTGGTCCACATGGTGGTTCAAGCTGGCTCTCGTTACAGCCGGGATCCTGATGAGTGTCAGCTTGTGGCGTTGGCGAACGCGCGCCATGCTTTGCAGGCAGCGCGAACTCGAACGGCTGGTAACGGAACGAACGGAAGAACTCGATCGCCGGCTGGGAGAACAGGAACTGTTGAAAGTCGAAGCCGAGCGGGGAAGCCGCGCGAAAAGCGAATTTCTCGCCATCATGAGCCACGAAATCCGGACACCCATGAACGGCGTTATCGGTATGACGCACCTTCTTTTGGAAACTCCGCTCAACGAAGAACAGCGCGATTACTTGAAAACCATCAAAGACTCTGGAGATTGCTTGGTGACGATCATCAACGACATCCTCGATTTTTCGAAGATCGAGGCAGGCAAGCTGGATCTAGAAGCAACTGAGCTTGATTTGGAGAAACTGACCCGCGATACGGCTGATCTGGTAGCGGCCGCCGCGACGCGCAAAAACCTGACGCTTGCCCTTACGTTCGACCCGCTCTTGCCTGCGTGCGTTGTTGGCGATCCTGTGCGTATTCGGCAGATCCTTCTGAATCTGCTATCGAATGCCGTAAAGTTCACTGAGCGTGGCGGAGTCAAGGTTCGCGTGTCGCAAGATGAAGGCGGCGATCAGGGCCAAGCGTTAATTCGGTTCAGCATCTCCGATACCGGGATCGGAATCGCTCCTGAGGCACAAGAGAGGCTTTTTCAGAGCTTCACCCAAGCAGATAGCTCCACCACGCGCCGGTACGGTGGCACCGGGCTTGGATTAGCCATTTCGAAGAAATTGGCGCAGCTAATGGGCGGCGGTATCGGAGTGGAAAGCACTGTTGGCCAGGGAAGCACTTTCTGGTTCACGGTCGATCTGTGTGTCACGCAGCCCAAGCGCTCATCCGTTTCCGCCTTGGAAAGAGCCACTGCGAACTCCGGTACTCCCGCCAAGCCTGCCCGAGGCCGCGTGCTCGTAGCCGAAGACAACCCCATCAATCAAAAAGTCGCCGTCCACTTGCTGTCTAGTTTTGGTTTTGAGGTTGACGTTGCCGAAGATGGCCGGCAGGCTCTGGAACGCGTCAGCCACCAATCGTACGATGCGATTTTCATGGATTGCCAAATGCCCGTGATGGACGGCTTTGAAGCTACTCGGGCGATTCGGAACCGGGGGAGCGCGTTTGAGCGCATCCCAATCATCGCGGTTACTGCAAACGCACTCGAGGGACAGCGAGAGAAGTGCCTGGCAGCGGGCATGGACGACTTCATTGCCAAGCCCGTAAGCAAAGCCTCACTCGGAAAAGCCGTGGAGCAATGGTGTCCGTCGCTGGAATGTAGACAGCACACTGATTTGGTAAGCGCCTGATTCCCGAGAGAAAATCGACGGTCCCGCTCCCACGTATTGGACGTGCGGACTGCCGTTCATACACAAGAAGAAATCCTGCACTGGCTCGCCCTGCGCATGGTTCCGGGCCTGGGCACGATTGGTACCCTCCGGCTTCTCGAAAATCTTAAATCGCCGGAAAGCATATTCCGTGCCTCCGTTTCCGAGCTCGAAGCCGCGGGACTCACCCCAGCTCAGGCCAGGAGCGTTGCTAGCGGTTATTCGTTTGACGATGCCGTTGACCAGCAAGCAAAGATGATGACCGCTGGAGCCGAGCTGATCACCATCCACGACCCCCGGTATCCTAAGCGTTTAAGGGAAATTTTCGACCCGCCGCTGCTGCTGTTTGCACTCGGCCGGACCGAACTCATCTCTTCGCACCAAATCGCAATGGTCGGCACCCGCCGCCCGACGCCTTACGGTGTTGCGGCATCCGAGCGCCTGAGCGCTGACCTGGCGCGCGCCGGGCTGACCATTACCAGCGGAATGGCTCGCGGGATTGACACGGCCTCGCACAAAGCGGCTCTCGCCGAGGATGGCAACACCCTCGCCGTTTTTGGCTGCGGTGTCGACGTCCTCTACCCAGCCGACAACCGAAAGCTCTATGCAGACATTGCGAAGCACGGCCTGCTGCTGTCCGAGTTCCCGATGGGATCTCCCGCTTACCCGCAAAATTTCCCTGTCCGCAACCGAATCGTGAGCGGCCTAGCCTTAGGCGTTGTAATTGTAGAAGGTGCCCAACATAGCGGATCGGGCATAACAGCCCGCCTCGCGATGGACCAGGGTAGAGAAGTTTTCGCCGTACCCGGGAATATCACCTCGAAAATGTCCTGGGGTCCCAATCTCCTCATTAAGGACGGAGGAGCCAAGCTGGTAAGCGAATGGAGCGACATCACGAATGAGCTGCCGCTTGCAGTTCGCCGCGATCTCGTCTCCAAGGCCCAGCAAAAATTTTTGCTGGAGGGGATAGATCCGGGCGACGAATGTCCGGAGCCCACACCCGAGGAGCCGATGAAAGCGCTCGCTCGCAAACTACTTAGTTTTCTGAAAGCCGATACTCCTCAGCAACTTGAGAGCCTGCTTGAAACTTTCGATGGGGTCTCTTCATCTGAGTTGATCGGCGCCCTGTTCGACCTCGAAATGTCAGGGCTGGTCCGGCAATTGCCTGGTAAGAACTTTGTCAAGGTGTGGTAAAAGGGTAGCGTTCTTGGAACGGGTTGTCGGCGTTTCTAAATCCATCTAATCAAAAAGAAGTAGGATATGGCAAAATCTCTCGTCATCGTAGAATCTCCTGCGAAGGCGAAAACAATCGGAAAATACCTGGGTAAGCAGTTCATCGTGAAAGCCTCGCTTGGCCACGTTAAAGACTTGCCCAAAAAGGACTTAGCCGTTGATGTTGAACGCGACTTTACGCCCAAGTACGAAGTCATCGAAGGGAAAAAGAAGCTAATCGCCGAGCTCAAGCAAGCGGCAAAAGGTGTTGATTCTGTTTACCTTGCGGCCGATCCGGACCGTGAGGGCGAAGCAATTTGCTGGCATCTGAAAGAGGAGCTTGAGCCGAAGAAGTCTGACAAACCCGCCATTTTCCGGGTCATGTTCAACGAAATCACGGCTAATGCAGTGAAGAGAGCCTTCGACAAGCCGCTCTCGGTAAATGTGCATCTCGTGGAAGCTCAACAGGCCCGCCGGGTGCTCGATCGTCTGGTGGGATATAAAATCTCGCCCCTGCTTTGGGACAAGGTCCGCCGCGGTCTGTCCGCCGGACGCGTCCAAACGGTCGCTGTCCGGCTCGTCGTAGAACGCGAACGGGAGATCCGTGCTTTCCAGAAGCAAGAGTATTGGACTATCGATGTCGCACTGAACGCCAAGAAACCGCCGACCTTATCCGCCCGCCTGAATAAAATCAGCAATGAAACTCCGACGGTCAGCGACGAAAAGACTGCGACCGGCATAGTAACCGACGTGGACGGCGCCACTTATACCGTCCGGTCAGTCTCAACTCGGGAAAAGCGGCGCAATCCGGTTCCACCTTTTATCACCTCGACTCTTCAGCAGGAGTCTTCGCGTAAACTCCGGTTCAGCGTCAAGCGCACAATGATGCTGGCGCAGGGACTTTACGAAGGTAAGGAGATCGGTAAAGAGGGATCAGTAGGTTTGATTACCTACATGCGTACGGACTCAACACGGGTTTCCGAAGACGCCCTCACCGAAGTTCGAGATTTTATTCAATCGCGCTACGCTCAGGAGCCAGTCACGCCCGAAGGCTCTAGTTATCTACCTAAAACACCAAACGTTTACAAAACCAAGAAAGACGCCCAGGACGCCCACGAGGCAATCCGGCCGACTTCTGTACACCGCACGCCGGAGTCGCTCGAAAAGTATCTTGCGGAAGACGAGCTGAAGCTTTACCGTCTGATTTGGGTTCGTTTCGTAGCATCGCAGATGACGCCCGCTGTTCTTGACCAGACCACGATAGACATCGCAGCGAGCGGGAAGAGCAAAGTCGAGTATCTGTTCCGCGCTACCGGAAGCATTCTAAAGTTCGACGGCTTCCTGAAGGTCTACGAAGAAGGCAAGGACCAGAAAGACGAAGACGACGAGGATCTCAAACACAAGCTACCCGCCGTCAGCGAGGGTGAGGAGCTTCGGTTCAAAGAGATCCTGCCCGGGCAGCACTTTACTGAGCCGCCGCCGCGTTATAACGAAGCGACGCTAGTGAAGAAGCTCGAAGCTGACGGTGTAGGCAGACCTTCAACCTACGCCTCCATCCTGTCCACTATTCAAGACCGCGAGTATGTGAAGAAGGAAGGCGGCCGATTTACGCCGACGGAGCTCGGCATGGTCGTTACTGACCTGCTGCTTGAGAGTTTCAACGATCTCTTCGATGTAAAGTACACGGCTCGCATGGAAGAAGAGTTGGACGAGATCGAGGACGGCCGCATAGAATGGCGCGTCGCGATGGCTGAGTTCTACGGACGCTTCCAGAAGGATCTCGAGCACGCCGAGCGCAATATGACGGACATTAAGCGCATGGAGCGTCCGACAGATCTCGTATGCGAAAAATGCGGTAAACCGATGGTCATTAAGTGGGGCAAGCACGGCAGTTTCATTGCTTGTACCGGTTATCCCGAATGCACCAACACGCGCGAACTCACGGTCGACCTGCCCGACGTCGATAAAGCCGATTTCAACGAGCAAGACGAAGCTGAATACTGCGAGAATTGCGGACGTCCGATGGTCCTCAAGAAGGGCCGTTTTGGACAGTTTTATGCCTGTTCCGGCTATCCCGACTGCAAGACTACGAAGCAGATCGGTGGCGAACAGCGCAAAGATGTTCCGCTCGACGAGAAGTGTCCGCAGTGCGATAGCAACCTCGTCCAGAAATACGGAAGGTATGGAGAGTTCGTCGCCTGTAGCAACTATCCGAAGTGCAAATTTGTCAAGCAAAAGACCATCGGAGTACCATGCCCAAACTGCTCAGACGGCCAAATTGTGGAGCGCCGGTCCAAACGCGGCCGCACCTTTTATGGCTGCAATCGCTATCCTGAGTGTGACTTTGTAGCGTGGGGCAAGCCGATCCCTGAAAAGTGCCCCGAGTGCGGCAGCAGTTACCTGATCGAGAAGTACCTCAAGTCAGGTCCGGTTGCCCAATGTCCGAATGCGGAGTGCAAGTACAAGCACCCGCTCGAAGTCGTTGCTGAATCGAGCGTCGCCTGAGAGAACGCTTGCACTCCTAGGCTCGGCTGGATTTAGCCGATTTCGTCTTGCTTCGAACCGGAGCGCTCGCGACCGGTTTGCGCGAACTCTCCAGGTTCTCCAGGCTCTTTCGAAGCGCGTCGGCGATATCAAACACCGGAGCTGATTTCCGCTGAGGTGTCGCAGTTTCGGCTGCAGGTTTGCCCGCCACCTTGCCAGCAATCAGGGCCTCCAGTTTTTCGCGATACGTGTCGCGGTACTTCTCGGGTTCAAACGGGGCTGTCAGCGAGCCCACCAGCATCTCAGCAAGCTGTAACTCTTTCGAGACAACAAGGTTCGGATCAGCCCGGTATTCTTCCTCCGCCCGAACTTCGGAAGCGTAGAACATCGTGTGAGCCATTAATCCGCGTTGACCTGGCCGAAGCATCACCACGTGTTCGCGTCCGCGCATGGCGAACTGAGCTAATGCGACAAGCCCCGTTTTTCGCAGCGCCGCAAATAGAAGGGCATACGATTTCTCGGCTGCATCTTCGGGGACCACATAGTACGAAGTCTCCAGGTAAACAGGATCGATCTCCTCAAGTCGCACAAACTCCTGAATCTGCATTTCGGTCGAAGTCTTCGGAGCGAGTTCCTTTAACTCCTCACGGTCGATCTCGACAAAACGATTCTTTTCGTATTCGAAACCCTTCACGACGGCGGTTTCCGGCACGACCCGACTTGATTGCGGCACGATCGAAGCCTGCTTTACCGGGCTCAGAATAGGCTCGGCTTCCGATCTCACCGATTGGGGAGGCGATTTGAGTGGTTCACGAACCAACGTTGATATTGAACGGGCAACCGGCTCAGGAGGGTCGTCCTCATCAACTTCGACCGGGCTTGGACCCGGTGTTCGGGCCAATCTTCGGAGAGGCACGCGTTCCGGGCGGGCTGCCCGAAAGAGCCGGACGGGTATCGAGATCAATCCGAACGTGATGTATCCGCGCCAAACTGTGGACGCCATATATGTCAGATTTCCGAGTGCCGGGAACGTTACGTAAAACTGGTACTTCCCGGAGGGAAACTTTGACATTGCTGGGCTGTCGCATTCTGTGGAATGAGCGCAAAACATCTGTCTTTTGCCGGTTTAATGCTGTTTGCAAGTGCCTCACTCGCTGTATCTCAGAACCCGACTCTCACAGAGGTCTTTCACGACGATAACTTTCAGCTAACGGGTATCACTGTTTCTAAGTCGAGCCGTTTGTTTGTGAATTATCCGCGCTGGTCAGATAAGTACGCTAACGCGGTTGTGGAAATCATGCCAGATGGTTCCACGAAGTCGTACCCTGACGCCGACTGGAACAAGTGGGACCTGAAGCCGGAGAGCGCTGGCAAACATTTCGTATGCGTCCAGAGTGTGGTTGCTGATGACCGCGACGCGCTTTGGGTGGTGGATGCGGCCGCCCCGCTCTTGGCCACCGTTGTTCCCGGCGGAGCGAAACTGGTCAAAATCAACCTGACGACAAATCTGGTGGAACGCACGATAGTCTTCGGTCCGGAGATAGCGAAGCCCGACAGTTACATGAACGATGTGCGAATTGATAACAGCAGAAATTTCGCCTTTCTTACCGATAGCGGAGCAGGCGGCATTGTCGTCGTCGATCTGTCAAGCGGCAACGCCTGGCGGCGGCTCGATGATAACCCGTCCGTGATGATGGAGAAAGGGACGCAGATCGTCATTAACGGGAAGCCCGTCATCGGAGTGAACGGGAAACCGCCCTCATTCAACTCGGACGGCATAGCGTTGTCGGCATACGGTGACTATTTGTATTACCAGGCACTGACTGCTCAAACACTCTACCGAATCAGAACGGACGTCCTTCGCGACCGCAATTCTTCCGCATTAAAGGTTGCATCGGCTGTTGAGAGGGTGGGCAAAACATTTCCCGCAGATGGTCTGTGGATGGACAAAAACGGAACTCTGTATTTGAGTAATCTCCAGAAGAACGGTGTTTCCCGCCTGACTTCGGATCATCAGACGGCTCTTGTTCTTTCTGATCCCCGGCTGCAATGGCCCGATACGTTTTCGGAAGGTCCCGACGGCGCCCTCTATATCAGTGCGTCTCATATCCATGAGGCTCCAACCTACAACAACGGAAAGAGTGTAAGAAAGTTGCCATACGGAGTCTTCAAGTTCAAGCCGTAACGAAATTATCGACCACGAAACAACGGCACGATCTCGATGATCAGAATTATCACTACGAGGACTTCGAGCAGGAATGCGCGAGCCTGGTGAAACTCATTGACCATGGAGTCGTAAAGGTCACGAGCAGTGTTCAGTTTATCGGTTACCAAATCGCGATAGTCAGTCACTCCGATGCGCGCCGAAGCAAGCCGGTACACTCGCGCGTAGAACATATCGCTAAGGAACTTGATGGCGTTGTCCGTTCGTTCTGTCAATTCCTGGCAATCTAGGCGAATCGTGTTGAGCTTCTCGGCTTCCCCGGCAAGTTTCCATCTTGCGCTTAGGCCATGGCTGATATCGAGTCGCTTGTAGACATCTGCCAGCACCCGCGTTAGCAAATCGTCGTAGTATCGAAATTCGAGCAACTGCGAGTTGGCATATTCCAGTAACTCGATAAGCGGCACAGCCATGGAAGGCGAATCGTAAACGAACGCTGCCACCCATCCCAGCACGACCAGATCAGTCGCGTAGTACGACATACTGGACTGCAAGACTTCTTGCTGTTCGCCTCGCGAAAGGGTTTGCTCTTCGCCTCGTACAAGCTGTGCGATCTGGCTTCCATGATCGCGAACCAGCTCTTCCGCAGACAGAATTTCACCCTTTCCGTCGAGAATGGGGTCAAGCTGGACAATATAGTAATCTTCAGAGACCCAGCCCTCGTAAGGTTTATTGAGAATTGCACTCAACTTTTCGAGCCGTTCACGAAGCAGCGCACTGGCACGTCCTTCAAGCGCAGGGGCCATCACCCATCGTTGCGTCATTCGGAGTAGCATTTGCCAGGAAGTGAGAAATGGCATCTGAAACTCGACGCTGGCGACTCCATATTCGAAATAACGAATCCGGGTATGAAGGTGCTCCTCGCCGTTGATGGAACAATTTCCGAGGTCCTCCACAACCGGTGGGCGCTCGAAGCGTACGTATTCTGGTGCTGGTTGGCGAAAGGCGGGCTCTCGGCGGCTTGGAACTTTGCCGAGCAGAGAATGCAATGCCAGCAGATCGATCTCTTCCGCAACATCGAATAGCAGCAGAGCGCGCAAGCACCCTCGAAGATTGTTTTGGCTCGAAGGCGAATCTGTTGACGGTGACTCTGTTGCCGGGCTCACGGTGCGCTTGTTTCTTTTAGCGTGCAGGGCGGGACAGCTGTCGTATTCTCCGCGCTGGGAGTAGAAGCCATGACAAAGCAGAGTGTCCGATAACTAATTTCCAAGCCAAACCGTAACGCGGAACTCGTAATTCTGCGACACTTAAAAATCACGGCTGCTGCGACGGGCGATGATCCCAAGCCTGTGAATGCCTAAGCTCCATCAGGAGTTGAGGACGCGGTCACAGGCTTTGGTTCCCAAAGCTCGACACGATTTCCTTCGAGATCTGTGATCCACCCGAATTTGCCGTAATCGTAATCTTCCGTTCTTGGATCAACAGTCACCCCCTCTGCGCGAAGAGTGGCGAGCAATCCCTCAAGATCATCAACGATATAGTTGAGCATGAACGGCGCTGAACCAGGATCGAAGTATTTCGTCGATGCTGGAAAAATGGCCCATACGGTCATATCTTCCGCCGGAGTGGATTGATCCCGCCGAAAGAATGCCCCCGAATTTGGATCGGCCGAGATCCCGAGATGTTTTTCGTACCAGGCGTAGAGCGCCTCTGGATTTTTCGACTTAAAGAAGATACCGCCAATACCGCGGACGCGTGCCATTCAGGAATTCTAATCGAAAATCTCTGAGAAGGAAACTTCGATCTCGGTTCCGTCAAGTTTAAGCGTTTCGCCGGTAGCTTCGATCATGCCAGTTGGTCGATAAATCCACACTTTTCGTTCCGCCGGATCGATCACCCACACGACGGGAACCCCGAATTGCAGGTAGTCCTGCACGCGAGTGTTGACGCGCGAGAGTGTGTCCTCGGGGGAGAGGATCTCAACGCAAAGCAAAGGTTGTTTTGTGAGGATCTGCTCTTCCGGTTTGCCGCGAACCACGACCAAATCCGGAACGCGAAAGCGAGAAGGGCGAATTTGGAATCGCCACTCGGGAAGCGCGATGATTCCGGTTTGCGCAAACCTACTTAGGAAGAAACTCCCCAACTTAAGTTGAATCCAGCTATGATCGCGCTCGCCCAAGTTCCTCTCTTCAATTACGCCGTCTACATAGTCGCAGTCCGGCCTGTAAGCAGTCCTCAGATACTCTTCGATAGAAACAAATCGGGGGGGCGCGGCAACTGCAGCCATATATAAACGATATAGCAGCTATTGCGGATTTACCAAACGGATTCCGAGTTCCTTCAACTGGCGTTCCGGCACAGCCGAGGGCGCCTCGCACATCAGATCGGTGCCTTTCGCGGTCTTTGGAAATGGGATCACGTCGCGAATGGATTGCTCACCGGCCAGAACCATCACCAGGCGATCCAAACCAAGAGCGATGCCGCCGTGAGGCGGTGCTCCAAACTCGAGCGCTTCGAGCAGAAAACCGAAGCGCCGCTTTGCTTCTTCTTCGCTGAAGCCTAGCGCGGCGAAGACCTTCGTTTGCACGTCGCGCCTGTGAATTCGAATAGACCCGGAGCCTAGTTCAATACCGTTCAAGACAAGATCGTACGACTTGGCTCGACAATGCGCCGGGTCTGTCGTCAGTTTCTCGAGATCTTCGTCGAGGACGGATGTGAATGGGTGGTGCGCGGCATTCCATCGCTGGTCCTCTTCATGCCACTCGAACATAGGAAAATCAATGACCCAAAGGAACTTCAACACATCGGGATCCAACAGATTATGACGATCGCCGAATTTCTGCGCAAGGTGCAGGCGCACTTGGCTGCAAGCCTGAAGTACGGTGTATTCGGGCAAAGGGCCCTTTTTTTCGCCGGCCCATCCGGCCAGCAGCAAAAGATCGTTCTCCCCGGGCTTCACTCTTTCCCGAACCTGAGCAAGTGGCCCGCCGAAGTCTCGTTCCAGGCGTTTGAGGTCATCAAAAATCCGGAGACCGCGCTCCTGGCCGAAAGCCTTGATCTCGTCTCGCTCCCTACGACTAAGCTGACCGACGCTCGGGATGTGGATCGCGACCAGCGGCAAGCCTTCAGTGGTCAAACCGGAGTTCGGGAACAGATCCTCTACGCAGTGAAACGGCGGAATTCGGAGTTCGGGCTTGTCACTGCCATAGGACCGCATGGCTTGGGCATAGGTGATGCGAGGAATTTCCTGGGGAACCTTTTTCTCGGCTGCTTCACAAACACCGCGAATCAACGGTTCGATGACTTCGAAAATCTGTTCTTCCTGAGGAAACGACATCTCCAAATCGATCTGAGTGAACTCGGGCTGGCGGTCAGCGCGAAGATCCTCATCCCGAAAGCAGCGCACGATCTGAAAATATCGCTCGTATCCGCTCACCATCAAAAGTTGCTTAAAGATTTGGGGTGATTGCGGGAGAGCGTAAAAATTGCCCGGTTGAACACGGCTGGGAACCAGGTAGTCACGCGCTCCTTCAGGCGTAGATCGCGTCATGAAAGGCGTTTCAATCTCCAGGAATCCTTGCGCGTAGAGAGCCTGCCGTACAGCAAACGTGATCTTCGAGCGCATCATAATGTTGCGCTGCATTCGGGGACGCCGTAAATCGACATAACGGAATTTGAGACGAACATCTTCCTTTACGTCGACGTTGTCTTCGAGCGGAAAGGGAGGCGTCCGTGACTCGTTCAGGATCCAGATCTGATCGACTGCCACCTCAATTTCACCAGTCGAAATCGCGGGGTTGATAGTTTCAGGGCTGCGCTTTGTTACCAGCCCTTCAACTGCTATCACAAACTCCGTGCTAAGCTCCTGGGCGCGTTTGTGAGAACCAGCATTTTTGCTTTCGTCAAAAACCAGTTGCGTGATGCCGTCGCGATCCCGTAGATGAATGAAGATCAGACCGCCCAAGTCGCGGCGGCGGTGGACCCAGCCCATCAGAATGGCTCTGGTCCCTACGTCACTTGCGCGCAGTTCTCCGCAGCTGTGCGTGCGTCGCAAGTCTCCCAAGAAGTCCAATTTCACTTCGGCCATGTAGTTCGTTTATTTGTTTGTGGCCGTCCGGAGGCGGTCAAAGCGATCAATCAGACCTTGCCTCGTAACGGTCGCCTGCTCGCCGGAGGACATATCTTTCAATGAGTACGATTGTGTGAGGATCTCGTTATCGCCCACAATAAGCGTGTACCTGGCTGAAAGTTTATTGGCGATCTCGAGCATTCGTTTTAGTTTGCCTCCGGTACCGACCTCCACGGAAATCTCGAGCTGCCGGATGTCTCCCGCTAGCAGCACACAATGACGCAGCGCAGTCTCACCGATCGGAGCTATGTACAAGTCGACAGGTCGAGGATGGCAAGTTTTCCCTTCTTCGACAGCCATGATTAGTCGATCCTCGCCAATCGAGAACCCGATCCCAGGTGCCGGGACCTTTGACCCAAGGCTTTCGGCGAGACCGTCATAGCGGCCCCCACCCAGAATGGCATTTTGAGATCCGAGTGCTCCGTGCGTGATCTCGAACGTGGTTCGCGCGTAGTAGTCGAGGCCCCGCACGAGCCTGGGCTTCACCGTGTATGTGATCCGGCGATCATCCAAAAACTCTCGCACCCGGCGAAAATGTTCCTGGTCTTCCTCATCGAGGAACGCCAAAATCGAAGGCAGCGCGTCAATGATTGGTTGATCTTCCGGGACTTTGCAATCGAGCACACGCAGAGGATTGGCTACTGCGCGTCGGCGGCAATCTTCGCACATGCTAGGGGCTACCTCCTTCAGTTCAGCCCTCAGCGCTTCGTTGTACCGCGCACGCGACTCCCTGGTGCCGACCGAATTTATGAGCAGTTCGAAATCGCGAATATTCAAAGCGTGCAGTATTTCCACGACTAGCTCGATCACTTCCGCGTCAGTAGCAGGAGAGTCAGATCCGATCGCTTCGGCGCCAATTTGGTAGAACTGCCGATACCGGCCTTTCTGCGGGCGTTCTCGCCGGAACATAGGGCCGATGTAATAGAGTTTCTGAGTGCCTGGCTGCTGATCGAGCCGGTGCTCGATGTAGGAACGAAGCACAGATGCGGTGTTTTCGGGCCGAAGTGTGAGCGAATTGCCATCCCGGTCCTCGAACGTATACATCTCTTTGCTGACGATGTCGGTCTCTTCTCCCACGCTGCGCGCGAAAAGCGCAGTTTCCTCGAGCAGGGGTGTGCGAATCTCGCCATAGTTGAAACGAGAAAAGATGCGGCGTGCAGTCGACTCAACCTGATTCCAGATCGCGCTCGAGGGCGGCAGAATGTCGCGCATCCCCTTGATGCTGTGAATCAACGTTGTTCTTCCTTGTAAATCTCTGTGATCTTGACGTAGTTGTCGCAGTTTTTCTTGAAGCGCGCCTGTTCTTCAACTGTCACTTCGCGCCGCACCTTGGCTGGGCTACCCATGGCCAGCGTATGGGGCGGGATCTCAGCGCCCTCCGTTACAAGCGCCCCTGCTGCTATCACTGCTCCGGCCCCGACTTTTGCTCCGTTGAGTACGATCGCACCGATCCCGATGAGTGCATCATCTGCTACTTCACAACCGTGCAGGACGGCAGAGTGCCCGACAGTGACGCGGTTGCCAACGATACACGGGAAAACCATATGGTCGACGTGCAGAACCGTATTGTCCTGAATGCTGGTCTCCGCGCCAACGCGGATATAGTTTACGTCGCCGCGTATTGTGACATTCGGCCAGACGCTAGATCGTTCTCCGATCTCGACGTCTCCGATTACTTGGGCACTGCTGTCGATGTAGGCGGATTCTGCGATGCGCGGCATCACCCCGCGGTATGGCCGGATCATGTGTCGGAAACTGTCATCGTAGCAAGGTTGCGGCTTTCTTCTCGCTGCCTGGCGCAGCATTTTGGGCGAGCCACTGTGATTATCGCCGTTAGAATGAAAAGCATGCGAAAGCATGCCCCCTGGGCGTTTCTGGTCCTCGCACTCGTCCCCGTACCAGCTCCTTGTGCGAAAGCTCCGTTCGACTTCAACGCCATGATGAGACTTTCGCGCATCGACGACCCACAGCTATCGCCTGACGGGCAAACTGTGGCTTTCACAGTTCAAACGGTTAATCTGGATCAAAATACAAAACCTGCGCAGATCTACGTCGTACCGGTCGCGGGAGGTTCGCCGCGCCAGTTGACAAATGACGGGACTTCCAACGCGAGACCCCGTTGGACTCCTGATAGCAGGCGCATCCTGTTCGTTTCAAACCGCAGCAATGGATCGCAAGTTTGGTCAATGAACGCGGACGGAACCGACCCGAAGCCAGTCACGAGTGTGCCTACCGAAGCAGATGGTGAAATCGTATCGCCCGATGGAAGATTGATCGTCTTCACCAGCGCCGTTTATCCGGGGTGCGCACCTGGGAACGCAACACCTGGCGTGTCCCTCGATTTGGCCTGCAACAAATCCAAGCTTGATACCGATGCCGCGGCAAGAATGAAAGCTCGGGTTTACACATCGCTGCTTTACCGTCACTGGACCGCTTACGAGGGCACGCGTCGCAAGCACCTGCTGATTCAAATGCTGGATGGACCGAGCAGCGTTCGCGATTTAACGCCTGGAAATCTCAACGTTCCTCCCTTTTCGCTTGGCGGCCCGGAACAGTACGTCTTCTCACCCGACAGCATTCAGATTACATACGTGGCGAATACCGACCCGGATCCTGCGACGAGTACGAATTCGGATCTTTTCACCATCCCCGCCGCGGGTGGAGAGGCGAAGCGAATCACAACGAATCCTGGAGCGGATGAAGGCCCTCTCTACTCACCTGATGGCAACTCGCTTGCGTACAGGACTCAAACGCGCGCCGGTTACGAAAGCGATCAGTGGAAGCTGGCGGTTATGGATTTGCAGTCGGGCCAGATGAATACGCTGACGGACTCTCTCGATCGCTGGGTGGAGTCGTACACGTGGTCATCCGACTCGAAACGCATCTTCTTCACAGTGGACGATCGCGGTACAGTGCCGTTACTGATGATTCCTCGCGAAGGTGGAGCGATTCGCACCATTGCGCAAGGCCCCACTTCCGTCGGCTCGATTCAGTTTACTTCCGATGACAAAACGATGATTTATACGGAACAAAGCGGATCAAAGCCGGTTGAGATCAATCGCGCAACGTCGAAAGGCGGAGCCGGAATCCCTCTCACGCACCTCAATGACGCCATCTCTGGCGCGTATCAACTTACAGCCTTAGAGAAGATTTCCGTTGATGTTTCCGATGGAAGCAAAGTGGAGAGTTACATCGTTAAGCCTCCGGATTTCAATGCCTCGACGAAATACCCGGTGTTATTCGCAATTCATGGAGGCCCGGAAGGTGATTGGGGACAAAGCTGGAGCTATCGCTGGAACCCGCAGGTCTTTGCTGCTGCTGGCTACGTGGTCGTTTTGCCCAATCCTCATGGTTCTATCGGATATGGCCAGGGATTTACAGACGCCGTAAATGGTGATTGGGGCGGTAAGGCTTACGACGATTTGATGGCAACCGCTGATTACGTCGCCAATCTGCCTTACGTCGATAAAGAACGCATGGTCGCCGCAGGCGGTTCATACGGTGGCTACATGGTGGATTGGATTCTCGGCCATACTGATAGATTCAAAGCGCTGGTTTCGCATGCGGGCGTTTACGATCTGCGAAGTGAAGCCGGTACAACGGAGGAACTTTGGTTCGTGAAGTGGGAGTTCGGCGGATTTCCGTGGCAGAGCCCGGAAGCTTATGAAAAGTGGTCTCCAAGCTCGTATGTCAAGAACTTCAAAACGCCGACGCTAGTCACCCACGGCGAGCTCGACTACCGCGTCCCGATCGGGCAAGGCCAGCAGCTCTTCACCGCACTGCAGGAATCGAAGATTCCGTCCAAGCTCGTTCAATTCCCCGACGAGGGCCATTGGATTCTGAAGCCGCAGAATAGCCAGTTCTGGTACGCCACAGTCATCGACTGGCTTAACGAGTGGATCAGGAAGACCTCGGCCGATCCCAAACCGGCGGCATCAAACTAGACCAACGATGACGCAAATCGCCATCCGCAGGAGATCCCTCTTTGCCCTCATCAGTTCGCGTCTGATCGCTTTCCTCGCCGTTCTGGGCCCGGGCTTCATAACCGCAAACGTCGACAACGACCCGGGCGGAATCCTAACTTATTCGCAAGCCGGCGCACAATTTGGATACCAGCTTTTGTGGACGTTGATCCCAACGACCATCGCGCTGATTGTCGTTCAGGAAATGGCCGCCCGCATGGGCGCGATTACCGGCAAGGGGCTTTCCGACCTGATTCGTGAGGAATTCGGTTTGCGAGCCACGTTTTTCACCATGCTTGTCCTCGGCTTGGCTGACTTTGGAAACATCATCTCCGAATTTGCGGGCTTGGCTTCGGGCATGGCAATATTCGGCATTAGCAAGTACATCGTCGTCCCTCTGGGCGCCGTTCTTGTTTGGACGCTGATCGTCCGCGGGAGCTATAAACCGATTGAGAAGATTTTGATCGTCGCTTCCCTTGTATACTTCGCCTATCCGGTTTCGGCCTTCCTCGCCAAACCCGATTGGCATCTCGCCATCAAGCAGACCTTTTTGCCCACTCTGAGCACCAATCCCGGATACGTCATCATGATTGTCGGGCTAATTGGAACCACCATCACGCCCTGGATGCAGTTTTACCTTCAAGCGGCTGTCGTCGAGAAAGGGGTTGACGCTCGGCATTACGGATTGTGCCGCCTCGATGTAATTGCCGGCTGTATTGTGACGGACGTAATCGCATTCTTCATAGTTGTTGCTTGCGGAGCGACAATCTTTCACTCGCCTCATCCGGAAATTACGGATGTAGCGCAAGCTGCGCTGGCCCTGCGACCCTTTGCGGGCGAATTTGCGGCCTTGCTGTTTGCCGTAGGACTCATCAATGCTTCGCTCCTCTCAGCAGCCATTCTGCCGCTCGCGACCTCTTACAACATCTGTGAGGGCTTGGGATTTGAATCAGGCATTGACAAGCGCTTTTCAGAGGCGCCGGTTTTTTACTGGCTGTACACGCTTCTGATCGGCGGCGGAGCTGCGTTCGTGTTGATTCCCGGGCTGCCACTGCTTAAGTTCATCCTTTTCTCGCAGGTTGCGAACGGAATCCTTCTACCGTTTGTGCTCGTTTACATGCTCCTGCTGGTGAACCGGCCGCGTTTGATGGGTGCGTACAAGAATAAGCTCTGGCAAAACGTGATTGCCTGGACTACTGGCGTCGTGATGATCGCCTTGACCGCGGTTCTGGTCTACAACCTCGTTTCTTCTTCCTGATTGCGATTGCTTTGAGGTTCCGCTAGGAGAGGTACGATTTTGAAATGCGGCACTTTATCGCGCGCGGAACGAAACGGCTGAAGGAGTTGGAAGGTGTCGAGTTGGCCGATTTCGGGCAGCGCGCCATCGCCTTCACAGTTGATTGCATTCTTGCAGTCATTCTTGTGATGCTGGTGGCGGCGCTTGCAGGCTTTGTAATTTGGTCCGTTCGTGCCGCCCAGGGGAATCCCCAACACGTCTCGATCCAGCTAAGCCGCGAGTCGGAAGCCGAAAAACTCGTGACGGACTTGGTAGTGCCCGTTCTTTACTTTGGGCTGGCCACTTACCTCGGGAACGGTCGGACGCCAGGCAAGCGGTTGATGAAAATTCGAACGGTTTCGCTCGTCGAAGATCATATGAGCCTCTGGCACTCTGTGGAGCGAGCCTTAGGATACGGGGCCGCAACTCTGGAGTTTGGGTTTGGCTTCGTCCAGTATTTCATTCATCCCTTTCGCCGCACTATTCAGGATAAGATCGGCGAAACAATTGTCGTAAAGGAGAAATCGTTTCAGGCCTTGGTCGCGTCTCAATCGACGAATCGGTCGGATGTTGCGGTTACGGCTGATGCCACTCGAACTTGAAGGGTGAGCTGAGAGAAAAGTATCTGGGGTAATAGCGGCAATCGGGAATCAGGTCTCGATTGCTCTCTCTAAAAAGGGCGAGTTCGGCCGGTGGAACCAGTGCCAGCCAGCTCGATTCCGACCTTCCAGCAAGATACGGCGTGTATATCACTCGCTTGCCACTCCGCAAAGCTGCAGCGCCAAGCCATGCTCCGAGAAGAGCTACCGAAGTTGTCCGGGGCAACTGCGGGGCAGTGCATCGAAGGAACTGGGCGTCGACGATTGCCATTTGCGCCGACACCGCACTTACGGAACGCCTTTTCCACAGCTGGCCGAAATACCCGGGATCTGATATCTTGCGGCCTGCAAAAGGGCAGCCGACCATTCCTGATAGCCCGAACACCTGTCCGGCCTCAACGATTTCTTCTCTTTCGTTCCAGATTCTCCCGCCCACCATCACAGTATCGGAATGAAGTGCAAACAGGTCACGCACTTCACCAGACCAATCGGAATCAATTACGGCGAGGTCCGTCCCGGTTAAAAAGAGATGCGAATCGGGGGTTGAAGAATCGGAGAGGATCTGGAGCAACGTTCCAATGCTATCGTCAAACTTCAACGTGACGGATTGAAACGAAAGGCCGCTTCCATCACGCTTCCGCCGTATGTAGAAATGCGCGCCATTACCGAATAAAGGGCTGCTCTCCACTTTGAAGTCTCGTGCATCCACGCGGGAATCGATGAATCTCTGGAGCACCGCTTTCTGTGAAGAATGAATGTAGGGCTTCGCCGTCGTATCGTAAGCCGTCGAGCTCTGGTGCACCCGCCAGCTGTAGACAATCTCCGGTATGTGAACAGCGGAATAACCTGCTGACAGGAATCGCACGAAGGCGTCCCAATCGGGACTACCCTCGACACTGGCATCGCTGTACACGTTCAGATCGAGAGCGGTTTCCCGCCCGAGCACACCGAGATGTGCCACATATGCGGAATTCAAAAGTAACACCGGATCCCAATCGGGCTTGAGGTACGGATCGAAGATGCGGTGCCCGATGATTTTGTCTTCATCGGTGTAGAGCAGCGCCGGAAAGCCTGCGTCGACAATCCAATGCGAAACGACGCACAAAGCATCGGGATACAGGCGGTCGTCACCGTCGACCGGAAGAACATACCTCCCCGATGCATGCTCGAGACACAACCTCAGACCGTGAATTATTCCGACGTTCTTTTCGGAGCGAAGCAGTTTTACCCAGCTAAACTTTTGGAGCTCGGAAAGGGTTGCTGACAACCGTTCATTAACAACTCCGTTATCCAGAACCACCCACTCACAGGCACCCGACGGATTTCCTATTTGAATGGACCGCGCAAGGTTTTTGAGGTGTTCGACGGGACTGCCATCCCAAACGGCCGTAATAATCGAAAGCAGCCCGGGTTCGGCCAACTCAGGAAAGCGAGCACGCCTTAGAGCGAGATGTCGCTTCATCCACGCCCTATACTCGCGAGCATCCGCACTCGGCAGAAACTGACTTACCTGCCTTCTAATGATTCCCTTGAGACGGGCTTTCACGCCGTGTGGGCTCACCGCTCCTCCCCATTGCTATCTTGCATAAAGGCATGAATGAGACCCGGAGCGGGGGAGCCACAGGCGACCCAAATCAGCGGAAATTACTGCAACTGGAAAGCGAACTCAGGGCCTCGCAACGCCAGATCATCAATCTGCTCGAGCTGATCAACAAGCAGCAAGAGCAGTTGAATGAGCATTCGAGTTCCATCGTTCGGCTCGACCGGATCCTCATTGAAATTCTAACCGGTCGCACGTGGCGCACTCTGCGCGCTGCCGGCGAGGTAGTGAAACGATTTGTTCCGTCGCGCCCAGGCACAGAGTCTAGGAAGCTGGCCGACATGCGGTCGTACTTGGTTTGCGACGAGCCGAAGCCAGGAGACCGGCGGCCGAGGAGCGGAAACGTAACCGTCCGGGGCTGGTGTCTAGCGGAGAGCCGGATTGACGCGGTGCACATCGAGGTCGAGGGTTTGCCGCGCATTGAGACTACCGCGTCGATTGCTCGTCCTGACGTTCGAAAGCTGCATCCGGATCTGGATAGAACGGGCCGCAGCGGATTTGCAATTGAATTTGATTCGCACCGGCTCCCGAACGGTACTTACCCGATCACGGTCCGTGTGTTTTCGCAAGGATTGCCCGTTCGGGAAACGCAGACATCTGTAACCGTCGATCACGAACGAGGATTTTCATCCGACTACGACAGGTGGATCAAGGAATTCGAGCGTCCCGATGACGCATTGATCGAGCTGAAACTTCCAAGTCTTCAGCGGCGACCACTCATTAGCGTGCTGATGTCTGTTTACAATACGGAGCCGGACGAATTGAAAGCGGCTATCCAGTCCGTTATTGACCAGTCGTACGGAAATTGGGAGCTCTGCATTGCAGACGATTCTTCGACGCGAGCCGGGGTCAAAGAGATTGTGCAGGAGTTTGCTCGCCGTGAAGACCGACTCAGACTCGATCTGCGGAACGAGCGCGGAGGCATTTCCGAAACTTGCAATTCAGCTTGGAGCTTAGCGTCAGGTGAATACATCACCTTCCTTGACCACGACGATACCCTCGCCCCCCACGCTCTCGCCTATGTTTGTGAAACATTGACGTTGCACCCGGAAGCTGACCTGATTTACAGCGACGAAGACAAAATCGACACCAAAGGGAAACGGTTCGAGCCTTTTTTCAAACCGGACTGGTCTCCCGACTTGCTGCTTTCGGAGAACTACATCTGTCACTTGCTCGTCATGCGACAGGATCTGGCTCGCGGCATCGGAAAGTTTCACTCCGACTGTGATGGCAGCCAGGACTACGATCTAATCCTCCGCGCCGTCTCTGCAGCGAAGGCTATCCACCACATCCCCAAGGTTTTGTACCACTGGCGTGCGGGAGTCGCTTCAACAGCCAACACGATCGAAAACAAGCAATATGCTCTGGACGCAGCGCGGAAAGCCCTGGAACGAAATTGCATAGGTGCAGGTAACGCGTTGGGCGTTCAGTACGGCCTGACTACCGGCCGTTGGCGGATCCGCTACTCGATACCGGACGATGCGCGCGTCAGTATCATCATTCCTTCTGGCGGAAAGGCCGATGTTCTTCGAACCAATTTGACCGCACTTTTTGGAAAGACAACCTATAGCAATTACGAAATCGTAGTAATCGACAACTCCAAAGGGGGTTCCATCGGAAGGCTTGTCGCCGAGTTTCAGCCCGCCCCACGGACTTTGCGCTTGGTCGATTGGCGCAATAAGCCTTTCAACTACTCGGTAATTAACAATGCTGCTGCAAAACAGTGCGAATCGCCTTTTCTGCTGTTCCTGAATGACGATACTTCAGCGATCACGAGCGAATGGCTGGAGGCGCTGGTGGAATTGATCGCGCGTCCGGAGGTGGGTGCTGTCGGCGCTAAGCTTCTCTATCCAGATGGCCGCATTCAGCATGCTGGAGTGGTAATGGGCCTCTACGACAACTGCGGGCACGCCTTTAAGGGATTAGACGGCGACGTTTCCCACTACTTCGACTTCTCTGATGTCATTCGAAACGTAAGCGCTGTGACGGGCGCATGCCTGATGACCAGAGCGAATATCTTCTGGGAGGCAGGCGGGTTCGACGAAAACGAGTTCGCCGTCGCATTTAACGACATCGATCTCTGTCTAAAGATCGGGGCACTCGGATACCGGGTCCTGTACACACCTCACGCTCAGCTATATCATCACGAGGCCTTCTCGAAAACATCGAAGGACCTTGTCCCCCACCCGCAGGAAGTAGCCGCTATGCGGGCCAAGTGGGATACCGTGATCGGCTCAGACCCGTACTATAGCCCGAATCTAACCCGCAACGACGAGAACTTTTCTCTGCGCACACGCACGTGAGCAGATAACCGTCACTGCCGAAACACAAGCGGCGTAAATTCTATGCTGATGTCGCGGCTAATCGGGTGAGCCAGCGCCAGAACGCTCGGAAAGTCGGGTAATGCAATGTTATTGCCCTGCAAGAGCATTGGATTTCCGACGTAAGATGCCGAAGCGTCATGGACCGCGTAATCCGTTATCCGGCCATTCCCGTCGAGGCTGAGGGTTAGCACTACCGAGGATCGCAGTTGCAGCGGAACCAGGTTTGCACCGCTGTGGTCCGCGTAGATAACAGGCACTTCGTACGTGACTGCACGAGTGGTAGTGCTGATAGTAAATGCCAGCGCGGCAAATAGAACAACGCTCGAAAGCAGTCCTCCCGTGGCAGGGATTGTCAGCGGGCGCATGATTTGGTTAAAACGGAAGCTCCACTCTTTGTAAAGCTGTTTCAATCGGGAACCATCGTGACGAGCCAGCGTACGCCGTTGGTGCGAAGCTTTTACCCGCAGCGCTGTCCGAAGATGAGCAGGCGGCCTGGGAACCGGCAGATCGCCCAAGGTAGAACGAATTGAACTCAGCTGCTCGAATGCCAGTGAACACGACTCGCAGTGCTCGAGGTGCGCGGAGATCCGGGACCGCTCGGGATTTCGCAACCTTCCGTCCACGTATTCGGCGATTCGTCGCCTCGCACTCCAACAGATCATGTGATTTCCGATCTCTTAGCCGCAAGCATGCCAAGTGGTCGCCTAAGTTCTTGTGTGGGTGAGTCCATTGTGTGGCATCTGTCAGGCAATTGCTTCGCTAAAGTCCTGGCTAGGCCTGTGGGTCAGTTCGCGGCGTAAGGCTTCCCGCCCGCGTAAGATCCTCGACTTCACCGTCCCGAGTGAAACCTGCAAAATCTCTGCAATCTCCTCGTAGCTCAAGTTTTGAATGTCCCGTAGGACCACCGCGGTCCGGAATAAAGGATTGATCTGGGTAAGGGCGCGTTCGATCAGCGTTCTTGTTTCTCCATCCAATGCAAGGTCGTACGGGGACCTTCCGGGGTCTTTCGCCAAATCGAGAGCCGATTCGTGCTCAGTACCCTCCTTCTCAATTGAAATTTCATGCCGGCAGTGCCGGACGAACCAGCGCCGGTGGTTATGGGCTTCGTTTACCGCAATCCGATAAATCCAAGTTCGAAGACTGCTTTGCTCGCGGAAAGAACCCACGCTGCGGAACACCTTCAAAAACACTTCCTGCAATACGTCACAGGCATCAGTTTGATTTCCTAGCAACCGGTAGACCATGGCATATATTGGCTGCTCATAACGCTCAATCAGTTCTTCGTAAGCCTCTTCGAACCCCGCTCTCAATCCACGAAGGATTCGAGCATCTTCTTCGGAAATCCCATTGGGGGCGCCCGCCAAAATGGAGAGACTACCCGGGTTGCTCGACAGAGGGTGAGCCATCGCTTGAAATTTTAGCGCTACTGTTCTTTGAATGCCAGCTACCTAGATAGACACCGAGGCCAGACATCAGGTTCCCTTTGCGGCGCAGATTCGCCGATAATAGCGTTCGTACTGTGGAATGATTAGATCGCTACAGAACCTGGTCAAAGCTGTTTGGCGTGCGGCTTCCGACAGACGGTCGCGGAGAGAGTCATCCATCAGTAATTCTGCCAACCTTTCAGCCTGCCTGGCTATATCCGCAACAGGTTCCATATAGCCGTCGACGCCGTCGGTAATCAGGTCGGGAACTCCGCCCGTTAGAGTGGCGACCGGCGGAACTCCGCAAGCCATAGCTTCCAACGCCGCAAGTCCGAAAGCCTCCATTTCGCTTGGTAGATGAAGAACATGCATACGCGGTATCAGACGCTCCATGTGATCCTGCTTACCAAGAAAACGGACCTGCTGACCTATTCCCAGATCGCGGGCGAGCCGTTCAG
This sequence comes from uncultured Acidobacteriaceae bacterium, assembly GCA_963771495.1. Classification (GTDB taxonomy): domain Bacteria; phylum Acidobacteriota; class Terriglobia; order Bryobacterales; family Bryobacteraceae; genus Bog-105. Next base: position 1,672,946 of record CAVYTR010000001.1, read on the forward strand.
CCGGTCCCCGGTCGGGTCCGTCTCCTGCCATGATGAGTTCCGCATCGACATGCTTTCGCACCTCCGCAAAGGCCCTCACGCAATCGAGCACGCGCTTCACGGGGCGGAAGTTCGAGATATGAAGGATCCTCCTGCGCCCTTTTGCCTGCGCTTCTCTATCCGGCTTGTAAAGGCTGCAATTTACGAAATTATGGATAACTTCGATCGGATTCTCGATCCCGAAAAACTCAACGGTCCTGCGACGCATGTACTCGCTAATTGTTGTAACCCCATCCGAACGCTCAATAGAGAACTTTGTGATCGGGAAATAAGAGCGGTCAGCGCCAACAAGAGTAATGTCGGTGCCGTGAAGCGTGGTTACGAATGGAAGATAGCGGGCCGTGGTCATTTGCTGAGCCAGCAGTGCGGAAATCGAGTGCGGGATAGCGTAGTGGACGTGTAAGAGGTCCAGTCGATATTGTTCGGCCACTTCCGTCATCCGCGAGGCGAGCGCCAGGGAATAAGGTGGATATTGAAACAGAGGGTAAGTAGAGACCTCGACCTCATGGTAGTGAATTCCAGGCGTGTCAGGATCGAGACGAATGGGGTTCGCGTAGCTGATGAAGTGGACTTCGTGGCCGCGGCTGGCAAGTTCCAGGCCCAGTTCGGTTGCGACGATGCCGCTTCCACCATATGTCGGATAACAAGTTATGCCGATGCGCACTACCCCAGTATCTGCGTTAACGCGCGAGAACGATTTTGCCGATGTGCTCGCCGCTTTCCATCCGCGCATGCGCCTGAGCTGCCTCTGCGAAAGGAAAGACTGAGTCGATAACTGGCCGGATCGGATTTTTGGCGGGAAGGGCAGGCCACACATCCTTCAGCAGTCGCTGGGCAACAGCGCCTTTTTCCCGGGCGGAACGCGCGCGCATGGTTGAACCTATGATCCGGCATCGCTTTCGCATCAGTTTGCCGATATCCAGTTGTGCAGTGCGGCCACCCTGGGTAGCTACAATCACCAATCGACCTTCGGTCGCGAGCACTTCGAGATTTTTCTCCAGATAAGCGCCTCCTACCATGTCGAGCACGACATCGACTCCCGCGCCTCCGGTATGCCGCTTTGCCTCCACTACAAAGTTCGTTTCTTTGTAATTGAAGGCAACCTCGGCGCCGAACGTTAAGCACGCGTGGGACTTCGATTCACTGCCAGCGGTTGCGAATGCCCGGGCCTTCACCAGCCGGCTCAACATGAGGGCCATGCTGCCGATACCGCTTGTGCCGCCATGAATCAAAATCGTCTCGCCTTCCTTAAGGCCAGCGCGCGTGATCAGGTTGTCATAAACCGTAAAGAGATTTTCCGGAAGCGTAACCGCTTCGGCACAACTCCATCCGTGTGGCATCGGCAGAACCTGGAAGGCCGGAACTGCACAGTATTCGGCATACCCGCCGCCTGCCAGAATGGCACAGACTTGCTCACCCGTTTGCCACTCTTTTACTCCTTGCCCAACAGAGTCGATACACCCTGCAACATCAAGGCCGGGGATATCGGAAGCGCCTGGAGGAGGCGGGTAGTGGCCCTGCCGTTGAAGAGTGTCGGCTCGCGCGACGCCCGCCGCTTCCACCTGAATAACTAGTTCTCCGGGCGCAGCGATGGGCTTAGGACGTTCCACCAGATGAAGAACATCAGGTGGCCCGAACGACGAAATCTCAACTGCAAACATGTATAAACAAACTTTACAAACCGGCTGAGGTTACGGCGCGTCTTGGCCGGTAATGTTCTTTAGTACTCGCTCCGGGGTTCTTTTATTTTCGTTGTTACTTTCTTCAGGCTTGAAAGGAGGGTGTCCCGGGCGTAGGGGTGCGCGACATAAATGTGGATGATCACGCAACGCGCATGCGGTCGACCCAGTAGTTTTCGAATCTTCGGCTGAGACGGCAGCAGCGTAAAGCGATGATGGCGTTGGCGCCGCGAAGGGTCCAGAACATGCCGGAGCGTTTCAGGCGGCTACCGATCACGGTTTTGCATCCGGCTTCGACGACACCAGAGCCAACAAAGAGGCCCTGTGCGCGGAAAGCTGGATAACGCATCCGCTGGGCGTTGCGTTCGAAGTAATCAGCTTCGTTAGCTATGATCTTGGCGAGTTCCGGATCGGCTGGTTGAAGATCGCGCAGGATCTTCACCAAGGCCTCGATTTTGCCGTGCTCCAGCCGATCAAGACAGCGGGCGAGCCAGCGCTTACGAGGCTTATCGTGATGAGGAAACAACTTGGCCGAGAGTTCCCAAAGGTGCTGACGAGCGTGGTAGAGATCGACGATTTGGATTGCGCCCGGGAAGTGCTGTGCCGCGAGGTTCCAGATCCAGACCGCGCCATCGCCGATCACTACTTTCTTTTGGGCTCGACTCCAGCCGCGCCGCCAAGCTTCGGTGTACAGCCGGAGACCGAACTGCTCGGCCGTTTCGATGGCAGCGACATAGGAGGTAGACTCCTCATCCCGCACCGGGCGTCGGTCCTGATCGATGGTGGTCTGCGTGAACACGCAACCGAGTTTGACCTCACGCGTGTGCGCTGGCTGGCCCTCGATCCTGCCCATGCGACCTTCGGATTCAGCTTTCACTATCGGTATGGCTGTGCCATCCATTTCGATGTAGAGAAGGGGAACTGCGGGAGCGCAAACTTCGGGCAGTTCCAGTTGTTTTGCTCGACGAATCTCGGCCTGCTCACAGGCTTCGATATCGTTGCCGATGGCCTCGGCATTGCGCTCCACAGCTTTAACTGTGACTTCAATACCGGCGAGCAGCTCCAGTTGTTCACGACCCTGTTCAAAGCTCGCATCGCTGCCCACCATCGCCATCATGCGCCGCACCCCAGGTGAATACCCAGTGCCTGTCACGTCCAGTTCCGCATCGCGCGGACTCTGCCCCTGGTGACAGCACGGGCAGAGGTAATAAGGCCGCTCGATGGTGATTGGCCCCACAGCCGTGGTCAAGTGTTTCAGCCGCAGTTCGTGAAACCGCGCCCGCTGCCCGCAGGAACAAGCCACCTCTCGGGCGAAGTCAGCGGGTGTACGCAGCAGTTTCTCCAGTACCACCGCCCCCACCTGGTGCGCACTGGCGCGTGTGGCCATCTCGACTGCTTCGAGGTCAAAACTGCGGCTTTTGCGCAGCCCGGTGAAGACGACTTCCAAAAGCGCCGCTACTTCTTGCGCGACCTCACGCTGGATCGCTTCCGCCGTTTTTTTTCCTGCGCCGATTCGGTCTCTTCCACCGGGCGTGTCAGGCAGATCCTCTCGTTCACCTCCAGCAACTGCTGGCTCAGTCGCCGAAAGTGATGGAAAGCCTCCACTTCACGCTGTGCTTTCCGCAGTTCGGCAGCCGAGGAGAAGGTCTCGCTGACGGTTTTTCCCTGCACCTTTCGCGTCAAACGGAAGTTGGGACCGTGGCCCGGCTGGTTGGGCTGATGACACCGGCAGCTGGGCTTCCCGCAGCGACCGCTAATCGCCGTGATGGAACCGCTGCGAAAATCACCCAAGTCCAGGATCCGGGAAAGGATAGCCGCCCGCTTCTGCTCAAGAGCGGCTAGGGATTCAGGCATGGAGCACCTCCAGTTCCTAACGTATCAATACGTAAGGATTCCGCCTACAAAAAAAGGAACCTGCTAAATCCACCCAATTATGTCGCGCACCCCGGGCGTAGTTGAAGGTTGAGAGGCGGCTGAGTTTTATGTTACGCTACCTTCTCAGAGGAAGCGTTAGTTTTGCATTCTCTTCCGAGAACGACGGCAAGGGCCCAAAGGTCTGGATGGCCGACGACCTTGCGAAAATGCTTCTCAGTAAGTAGCCACGCGGAGGCGACCCAGCGTTCGACCATGTCGCCATCGCGCCAGCGGGTGACGTTCTGCGTTCTCTTTTGTACGCCGCTTTGCGGGCTCTCGATAACGTTGGTGGTTCCAAGACATTTGTAAAGCGACGGGGGAAGCTGCAGCCGTTGCACCGTGAACATTTCCGGCAAGCCTTCACGCAAGCTCCTGGCCGCTGATTCATGTTCGTGCTCCAGGAATCGCGCCAGCTGCTCCAACCGCTTCATGCCTTCTTCGGCATCGGTGACGCGCCACGCTGCTCGCATCAGGTTCAGGGCTTGTGATTGCTGCTCTTTCGGGAGTTCGTCAATGACGTTCCGCATTTTGTGATTGCGGCAACGCTGCACCGGCTGCTCTGTGCCGAAAACTTCGGCGATGGCGGCTCGCAAAGCTTTCGCACCGTCGATCACAAACAGATACTTGCGATCGGTTGGCAAGCCATGGTCGCGTAAGTTCGTGAGGAGCTGCTTCACCGCCGCCGCATTTTCGGTTGCGCCCACCTGAATGCCGAGCACCTGCTTGCTGCCGTTGCGATCGATACCCACCGCGCTGATCACGTGATGCGATCCGAAGCGCTGGCCATCAATGTAGAGCACCAGCAGATCCGCTTCGTTCCAGCGCCGCTCGCGTAACTCCCGTAGTCGTTCAACACTTCCCTCAATCGCTTGGCGGCTCACGTTGCTGCGCGACACCCCTGCGGTTTCCGCCATCTCGGGCAGCACTTCTGCATACTCGCGCGTGGACACGCCGCGCAGCAGCGCCCCCCTCATTCGCTGCGCCGTCGCGCTGTTTTCTTGCAGAGACTCGTAGGCCGGCACGCTCACTTCACCCTCCTCTTTGTGACGCAGGCGAGGTCGCTTCACTTTGATCTGACGGTCGGCCAAACTGACGCGACCTTTCTGCGATCCGTGCCAGCGGATCTCGCCGCTGCTCTTGCCCGGCGTGCGCGGTCCCGCAATCTGCTCGGCACTCAACTTCAGAATGATTTCGATGGTCTGCCGGCCAATGCTGTCGATTACTTCATCGACCGCTAGCCGCGCCTGTGTAATCAGCTCGACCAACGGCAACAGAATCTGTCCGTTCGCTTTGGCGAACTCTTCCACGCTGGCGGCTGCTGTTTCAGCCTCCCGGCTCACCATATGGTACGGTTTCTTCACGGCGGTGGTGTCCTTTCCAGGATTGTTTTTTGGCGAATCGATTCTAACGAACCGGCCGCCACCGCCGCCTCTCAACCTTCAACTAAACCTGGGACACCCTCGACATTTGGGATACCGAGGCAACGGTCTACTGTCGCGTGAAGCAATTTGAGCTGCTCGGTGGCGAAAAAGCCTACCACTTCAAGACCTCGCCGAAAGCAGACGAATACTTCACCGGCACGCTCTCCGGAGCGTACGTCGGAGTTCGTTATTACTGGGGGCGTGAGCAGTAGAACCGTCTGCACGGCACCGGGATGTTATCTTCGAACAATCCGGAACCGATGAGCGCAGTCGACTTATCCAGTTACGCGGGGCTGTTTGCAATGGTCCTGCTTACGATCAATATTTTGCTGGGTCTGACTCTATCGGCCCGATATAACACTCTCCGGCAGTGGCCCCGGCGGCGTTTACCCATCTTTACCATTCACAATTGGACAGCCTACATTGCGCTCGGGCTGATCTTCCTTCACCCAATTATCCTGCTGTTTTCGAGAGACGCCGGGTTCCGAGTGACCGACATCCTTTGGCCGCTGAATTCGCCGAAACAGACTCTCTACAACTGCTTCGGCGTGGCCGCGTTCTACTGTGTTGTATTTGTTGTTGTCACTTCTTACATTCGTTCTCGATTGGGGAGCAGGCTTTGGAAAAAATTCCACTATGTCTCTTACGCCGGGGCGGCTTTTCTGTTCATCCATGGCATTCTGATTGATCCGGAATTGAAGAATGCACCTCCCGATCCGCTCGATGGCGAGAAGGTGCTGATCGAGATCTGCGGCTTGCTGATTGCGGTTGCGACCGTCTGGCGCATCCGCTACCAGCCGAAAAAGAGATCGATTCCCGCATCTGTCGAGAGAATCGATTATGAAGCGGTTTGATCAGAAATCGATTCTGGCCCCGAGTTGCATGTTCCGGTTACCGGTAACGTTCGTAACATCCCCAAAAGTCGGGCTATTCGGGTTGGTCGAAATAGAGCCAAAAGTATGTCGATTAAAGGCGTTGAGAGCCTCCGCGCGAAGCTGGAAACGGACACTTTCCCGGATTGTCCAGTTCTTCTGGAGAGCGATGTTCTCCGTGCGGGTCGCAAATCCACGGATCTGCGCCACATAAGGGGCAGCGTTACCGAAGGTATACGATGCAGGCTGCACAATGTATTGCCTGTTGAGGTACAAGTTGCTGTTGTTGCCAACATTCACAAGGGACGCATTGAAGTTGCTGGAGTTGAATGGAACACCAAGGCCGGTCCCGGCAGGGTTAGTCAAGAGCGCTCGATTCACGCTGAGATTGGTATTGGCATCGGGGCTATTGGCAGGGAAAGAAAGAGGCGTTCCGCTGGCGTAGTTTCCGATATATTGAATTTTCCAGCCACCGAAGAGACCGTTCACAACAGGTTTCCAGTTATTGCCGATCCACTTACCTTTCCCGAACGGCAGTTCATAACCAATTCCGATTTTTACAACCTGCGGCTGATCGAACGAAGCAATAGACTTTTGGAGAGCCAGATCGGTTGCGATCATCGGCACCCCCACACCTCCGTTTGAATAGAGATTAGTCACATTCGAAAGCGTCTTGGAAAAGGTGTAGTTCGCGATCCAGCTGAGGCCGCCTGAATACCGCTTATTGAGCTGAAGCTGCAATGCGTGATACGTGGAGAAACCAAGAGGCGCATTCCACCCGGAAACTGTACTGCCGTTCAGGAGTTGCGGAAATGGCGTCAGCGTTTGCCACACTGCAACCGTTCGCTGGGTGTTCCCATATGGATAGCGGGCGCCAAGGGCCACTGCCGCTGCCGGTAATGCCGCCTGGCTCGTAACCGTCGAGTTCAGAACATTCCCCAGCGCCAAAGCGGAGGGCGGAAGCTGGTTCAATACGCCTAACCCGTTCGCCTCAAGCGCGGTGCCCTTGGTTCCGAGATAACCTACGTCGAGAAGTAGGCGATATGGAAGCTCCCTTTCAATATTGAAGTTCCAGGACTGCGTGTAACCGAGCCTGCCTCCGTTGGGATACCAAGACACGGCCCCGCTCTTGTTATCAGCCTGCGATGGGTTGGGCGTTATGTAATTGTTAACTCCGGGATAGCCGTTGTCCCAATTGAATGCCGGAGCGAGATTGTTACCATAATTCACGACATTCGAAACACCCCAACCCCATCCATTTAGACTTACTGCGCCTAGCGGATCTCCAAAATAGTCATTCGGAGCACGATCGGCAAAGAAAACGCCATAGGCGCCGCGGATTACTGTTCTGGGAAGGACTTGATACGCGAACCCGATACGCGGTGCGAAATTCAAATAATGCTGCGAGCCAAAACTATTGGAACCGGTGCATACAGAGCAGTTCCCGGCAAACTGAAGGGCTCCTGGCAACCCGGTCTGCGGATCGATAACGTTGGGGTTAAAACTGAAAAGGCGATTATGCTCTTCCGTTTGTGTTGGGTTGTAATCCCAACGCAGGCCGATGTTCAGGGTCAATTTGGAGCTCGCATGGAAATCGTCCTGAACGAATAGACCGACAGAAGGATAGATGGCCATGGTAGGACTCGTGATGCCAACGCTAGCGTTGTTAACATCTCCCAACAGGAAGCTTGCGAAGGGATTACCGGTGTATTGGGTCAAGCCGGGCAGCCCTGTCTGATTGGAGCTAAAAGTGAAGTTACCGGCGTCCGGTTGCCGGATGTAATTCAATTTGTACATGCGATATTCAGCACCGAATTTGAGTGTGTGCCGGCCTTTTACCCAACTCAACGTGTCCTGCACTCCGTAGGTGATCGCTCGGACAGAGTCCGATGCTTTGTCCTGCCCCAAGTTGGTCAAACTGTAGCGATCGCCACCTGTCCAAATGATCTGGGGAACGCTCTTCATAGCAACGCCCGAGATGCTCAGCGGGTTGTCTTCGTTCGCGTGTTGGTTATCGATGGAGTTAGTGACTCGATTAAAGTAGATGCCGAAATGGTTCAGCATCGTCGGGGTGATCGTGTAGTCCTCGGCGATACGGGTCAGCGTCGTATTTACGGGCTTTATGATCGCGGAAGAAAAAGGCCCCCCATCGCCCGAGGATTGCGTCCATACGTGTGTGCCCGAGGCATTGCCCTGAAATTGGGGTTGAGTGGTTCTGGCAACCGAGCCGGAAAGATGATTGCGGCTGGAGATGTTATGGTCCATTTTCACTGAAATCTGGGTATATCTCTGCCATACGTTGTAAGCGCCGTATGCATTGTTCACCAGCAGATAGTTACCCGATGGCCCGGGAACAGTAGCGGGGTAATACTTCTGCATGATGCTCAGCACCTGTTCGGAAACCTTTGAAATCCGGCTCACGGGAATGATGTTTCCGGGAAACATTGTCCGGACAACGGATCCATTAACCATCTGCGTGGTCGCTGGATCATAAATCGCTCCGCGCAGCACGCTGTTGCCCAGCGCATCCCTACCGACTACTTGACTCGTCAACAAATTGCTTAAATCGCCTGTGTACCAGCTAGGTGGGGGTACAGTTTCGTTGGGTGTGCTGGCGCCCCCACCGGCAGTGTAGAAGCGCTCTAGCGCAAAGTAAAAAAATGTTTTGTCTTTGCCCTTATAGACCTTCGGAATGTATACGGGACCGCCGAAAGATCCACCTCCATCCAACTGTCGGTCGCGCGGAGTTGGCTGTCCATTCGCGTTCCCGAGGAAAGTGTTCGCGTCCAGATCCTCGTTCCGAAACTCGAAGAGAAGGCTTCCATGGACCTGGTTCGTACCGGATTTCATAACAAAGTTGTAGAGCTCGCCAGAGGTCCTGCCGTACTCGGCGCTCATACCGCTTGTCTCCACCTTGAATTCCTGCAAGGCCTCTGGCGACGGACTCTGTTGATAGAAATCTCCGGAACGATAGCCGGTCGCAGTAGCGCCGTCCAGCAAAACCTCCTTCGAGAACTGCGGAGTTCCGTTGATTTCCGTACCCGAGGCAGAGCCCGAAACGCCCGGTGCGAGTTGAATTGCAAAGTTTTCAGCGTCACGGCCGCCACTGCCGAAGTTCAACGGCAGTTCGTTCACTTCGCGATTTTGCAGCACCTGTCCGGTGACCGGACTGTCGGTTTGCAAGGCTTCTGTGGATCCAACAACAGTGACCGTTTCCTTCGATTGGCCTACCTCGAGCGCGGCATCAATACGTATCGTCTCCGAAACTTCCACGACTACGTCGGGCCGGACGAGCTTTCTGAGTCCGCGCGCTTCAAAAGTGACTTCATATTTGCCGGCTGGCAGGTTGACCTCCGTATAGTCTCCTGCGCCGGTTGTAACGGTTTGGTAAGTGGCGTTCGTCGCAGTGTTTCTAATCGTGATTTGCGTTCCCGGAACGACTGCTCCAGATGGGTCCGTCACGGTTCCTGTGATGGTACCTCGATCCAACTGTGCGTAGACTTCGGACGGCAACAGCAGCATGGCTGCAAAGAACAGACAGAGTTTCTTCATCTTTTTTTACTCCCCGTAAAGCGTCAAAGATGTTATCACGAAAGTCCACTGGCCTACAATACCCTTTGTCGTCATGCATATGAGATCCGCCAGTGTGATGCTTTTCTTGACTGCCTTAGTTTTCGCCGGTCAAGAAGCGCCCAGGATGCCAATTCCAAATGATTACGAAAATTCCAGCAAAATTCGCTGGCTGAACAAAGCTGTTCTGCAATCGAAGATGCTGGACGATGCCGAGACGTTATCCGCTTGGCAGCTCGTCAACGTTGGCCAGGCAAAGGGCGAAATGACACTAACGGAAGAGCGCGCCGTCAGCGGCAAGAGTTCCTTGCGGTTGCGCTGTGCGACGGTCGGAGATCAGCCGATAGCCGAGAGCCGCTATTACGGAACGGCTTCGGCGCGGCGCGTCGTGAACGGCGAGGATTGGTCGGCGTGGAACCGGCTCTCGTTTTGGGTATACCCAGACCTTCCCGGCTTCCGTATTGTCTCCATGATCGTTACCTTTCACAACGAAGGCAGCCAGCCCGTACCAGACGTCTACGGCAAGATGGGCATAAATTATCAGATCCTGGAGAATCACAAATGGAACCATATCGTCTGGGAAATTCCGAATCTGCCCCGCGATAAAGTCACTGGCATTGATTTCTCCTACCGCATGCAGGGCAAAGAACCTGGGGCGAGCGACATGGCAACGCTCGATATCGACAAATTGGAGTTGCAAAAGGTTGAAGCTGACCAGTACGAAGGGTGGAATGTCGCGCCCGGCGAAATCTCTTTCAGCCATTCCGGTTACCAGTCCGGAGCAACCAAAACAGCCTTTGCGAGCGACCTTACTGCGGTCACGTTTGATCTGGTCAACGTGAAGACCGGAGTTCCGGCGCTCTCGAAAAAGGTGAGCGTGGTGAGTTCGAAAATTGGCACGTTCCAAGTGATGGATTTTTCCGAAATACGAGAGCCCGGCAGTTACATCATCCGTGCGGGCGACCGGCGGACACGCTCCTTTCCGATTGGCGATGAAGTTTGGAAGTCCAGCCTGTGGAAGGCGATCAACTTTTTCTACGTAGAGCGGTGCGGGTTCGCTGTGCCTGGTGTGCATGACGTCTGTCACCGGGATTGGGTTCTCAACCATGGGGATAAGAAGCTGATTGTTAACGGGGGATGGCACGATGCCGGCGATCTTTCTCAATCACTCGGCAATACGGCCGAGGCCGCTTACGAGATGTACAGCTTGGCAGAGCGCCTACAGGAAAGGAATGAAGATCCTGCATTACGCGCCAGGCTCATCGAAGAGGCTAACTGGGGTCTTGATTGGTTGCTGAAAGTAGCGTTCCACGACGGCTTTCGGCCGAATTTTTCAACCCTGGACCGATGGACCGACGGGATCCTCGGAACGCTCGACGATGTTCCGGCTCAAGCCAGCAACAATCCGGCCTCCAACCTTGCCAGCGCAGCAACTGAAGGGCTGGCCTCACGGGTCCTGAAAGATCGTGATCCGATCCGTGCGGGGTATGCACTGAAGCAGGCAGAAGAGGACTGGCGATTTGCAATGGCTGCAATCGATCATCCGCAGGGACCCCGCAGGATGGAGAACGGTACTGAAATGGCGGGTCACGCGACTATCGCGGCGCTGGAACTTTGGCAGGCTACCGGAAACCGAGTCTACTCGGACCGCGCTCTCCAATTCTCGCGAACGATTCTTGATTCGCAACAAATAGAGTTCCTTCCAGGGCTCACGTATCCCTTAGCGGGGTTTTTCTATACCAATGCCGGCAAAACGCAGATTCTTCGTTACCAGCATCCCAGCCACGAAGCCGCGCCGCTCGTAGCTCTGACCCGGTTATGTGAGCTTTTCCCCAATCATCCCGACTGGATGAAATGGTACGCTGCCGTCACCCGTTATTCGGAGTACTACCAAAAGCGTATGGCGCAATTTACGCAGCCTTATGGCATGCTTGCTAATTCCATTTTCCGCGACGACGAATATTTAAAAGTTCCGGAGCGTGGCGGACGTGGCATGTCCCGCGATTCATTTCGCGATCAAGTGCTCAACGGTGTGAAGGTCGGCGAGCATTACTACGTGAGGCTGTTTCCGGTATGGTTCGAGTTTCGCGGTAACAACGGCACCATGCTGGCCGAGAACAAAGCGATTTCGACCGCAGCTCAATTGCGCGGTAGTCTTTCGCTTGCCTCTCTGGCGGAATCGAACCTGCAGTGGGTGGTCGGCCGCAATCCCTTTGTGGAGAGCCTGATGTGGGGCGAAGGGTACGATTACCCACCCCAATATTCAGCCATGTCGGGCGATATTGTGGGGTCGCTGCCGGTTGGCATTCAATCGCACGGAAACGCCGATGCTCCGTATTGGCCGACCGAAAATTGCCATAACTGGAAGGAGGTTTGGGTTCATCCGGTAGGCCGCTGGATGTGGATTCTCCGCGACGTGGCTGGACCTCCGCTCGTCGAAGGTGTTGTGGAGCGCGGCAACGGAGATCCCATTGAGTTTCGTGATACAAGCGGCGTTGTTACTTCGGTAGCGGCTGATGGCAGCGGTCGATTTCATGCCTCGTTGCCTGAAGGCCGGTACGAGATTACCAATGGCGCGCAGAAACGAAATATGGCGCTTTTACCCGGTGGCAGCTACTTCGTGGATCTGACGCTCAACCGGAATGTGAATGTACTGCTGACACAACAGACCGAGGCCAACGGTTCAGTCACGGTGCGCGCAACAGTTTCCGGCAAAGGCGAACACAAGCTAGCAATACGGTCCGACAATCTCACTGTCGAAAGGCCAGAACAGACGGCGGCCTTGCAAGCCAACGAGCCTTATGAAGTCGTTTGGCGCGGACGCATCGCCGACCGCAATGCGCCGTGGACAGCTGTAGTCATACCGGACGGAGACTTGAGTCAACGGCAAGAATTGACCGCTGCTTTGATGAATGCAGAGGCGCAGAAGTGAATCTCCGAGGCAGCTTGCAATCCATTACGGGCATCGGAGTACTGGTTTTGTTTTCACTTTCCGGAGCTGTGCGAGGAGCCTCATACTACACAGTTCGTCTGGACGATCCGCACGCGGTCTATCTGACGCGCGATCACTTTCCCGTTCACGGCGACGGCGTTAGCGACGACTCCGACGCGGTTCAGCAGGCCATTGATAAAGTTCGCGGCACCACAGGAGAGGGTATCGTATTCCTTCCTGAAGGTCGTTATCGTCTGACCAAAACGATTTATATCTGGCCCAGCATCCGCGTCATTGGCTATGGCGCTGTGCGGCCAACGCTCGTGCTGGGGGAAAATACGCCGGGTTTCCAGGACCCAGATCAAGAGAAGTTGATGGTGTTTTTTGCCGGTGGGCCGCATCGCGCCGGTCGCGGTGGGCCGAGCGATAACGGCCAGCCGATGGATGCCGGAGCAGGAACATTTTATTCGGCGTTGAGCAACGTGGATTTTGAAATCCGAGACGGCAACCCGGGCGCGGTGGCGATTCGCTCCCATTACGCGCAGCACTGCTTTCTGGCTCACATGGATTTTCACATCGGTTCCGGCATTGCCGCCATCCACGAGGCTGGCAATGTGGCCGAGGATGTCCATTTCTACGGAGGCAGGTACGCGATCTGGACCCAAACGCCGTCTCCCGGTTGGCAATTTACCGTCATGGATGGTGTCTTTGAAGGTCAGCGGGAAGCGGCGATTCGTGAACGCGCGGCAGGTCTGACACTGATCCGTCCACAATTCAAGAATGTACCCACTGCGATCTCGATCGATCAGGGATTTCCTGACGATTTCTGGATGAAGGATGGGCGCATGGAGAATATCTCGGGACCTGCCGTGGTCGTCAGCCTTGAAAACAGCGTGCGTACGGAAATCAACTTTGAAAATGTGGTCTGCCGCAATGTGCCGACGTTTGCCCAGTTGCGCGAAACCGGAAGGAAGTTCTCCTCACCCGGCAGTACGTACCAAGTCAAAGTGTTCTCGCATGGCCTGAACTACTCCGATATGGGAGCGATTCCGCAGATTAAGGATCTCTGGGAGACCGAGCCGCTACAGACGATAACCGCTCCTGCGAAGTCCGATCTGCCGGATCTGCCGGCGCGCGAAACATGGGTCAATATTCGTTTGCTAGGAGCAAAGGGCGACGGTTCCACGGACGACACGGCGGCGTTTCGTGCTGCCATCGCGCAACATCGCGCCATCTATCTGCCGACCGGGCATTACGTCGTTACCGACACCCTCACCCTGAAGCAGGATACAGTTCTCATCGGTCTGCATCCCAGCGCGAGTCAAATCGACCTGCTGGACGGCACGCCCGCGTTTCAAGGCGTTGGCTCCCCCAAGCCGATGATTGAAGCGCCACAGGGCGGAACGAACATCATGATCGGCATCGGCCTCTACACAAACGGCGTCAATCCGCGTGCGGTGGCGGCCAAATGGATGGCCGGAACAGATTCGATGATGAATGACGTCCGCTTCCTGGGAGGACATGGCACAAACAAGCTGGACGGCACGCGCGAGAATCCGTATAACAACAATCACACTGCCGATCCCGACCTGCGGCGTCGCTGGGATGGAGAGTATCCCAGTTTGTGGGTGACCAACGGCGGGGGCGGCACGTTTCTCGATATCTGGACACCGAGCACTTTTGCCCAAGCGGGCATGGTGATCTCCGACACATCCACCGAGGGCCGCATCTATCAATTGTCGAGCGAGCATCATGTCCGCCACGAAGTCCAGATGCATAACGTCTCGAACTGGCAGATCTATGCGCTCCAGACGGAAGAAGAGCGAGGCGAGGGCGGTTTTGCCCTGCCGCTTGAAATTGACGGTTCGAGCAACGTTACGATTGCGAATTTCCATATTTATCGGGTGATCAGCGCGTTTCAGCCGTTTCCGTGGGCGGTAAAAATTTCGAACTCGCGAAACATTCGGTTTCGAAACATGCATTGCTACAGCAATAGCAAGGTTTCGTTTGATGACTCGATCTATGACCAGACTCACCATGCGGAGCTTCGCCAGCGAGAGTTCGCATGGCTCACCCTTTCCGGCGACGCTCCCCGTCCGCGCCCGAAAGCCGCCTCGCCTGTGGGGGCGGACGGAGCGAAGGTGGAAAAGCTGGCGGGCGGCTTCTATAACATTTCCGGCGGCGCAGTCGATCCGTCCGGCGATTTCTATTTTGTGGATGCTCATTGGCAGTCGATTTATCGTTGGTCCGTGGCGACCGCGCAGCTTTCCATCGTGCGTGACAATCCAGTCGATCCGGTGAATCTCGCCTTTGACCGAGCGGGAAACCTGATGGTGGCTTCCTACGCCGGCAATGGAACCGTCTATACGTTCAAACCCGATGCTCATAACGACGACATTACGCTGCTGAAACCGGAGCCTGCGGTTCCTAGACCGGGATTAAAGCCGATTCTCCCCGTCAGTGATTGGCGCCTGAAAATTGACCCGGAGACGGGAATTGCTAATCCGAGGCCGTATCAATATATCTCGCCCGACGGGACTACTTTCATCTCCGCGGGTGAAGACTTTGTGGACGGCGCTGTTAGTTATGGCATCAAGAGCGCTGACCTTGTGCGTAGCTTCGGACTTGCACGGGCAAATCCTGGCAAACCGTTTTACCTGACAGACGAAGCCAATGCAGAAACTTGGAGCGGAATCGTTCGCCCGGACGGCAGCTTGTCTGCTATGAAGCGGTTTGTTAATGAAGGTGGCGAAGGCGTCGCCGTGGATACAGAAGGACGCGTGTTTCTTGCCGCTGGCCAGATTTATGTTTATAATCCATCGGGCACATTGATCGCCGTCATCGACGTGCCAGAGCGTCCCCTCGGAGTTGCGTTTGGAGGCAAGGACGGGAAAACCTTGTTTATCCCTGCCCGAACATCGCTCTATTCGATCCGGGTCAAGGTGAAGGGCGACCAGTAAGATCTCAGTGCTTGGTTCGGCTTTCTCGATTGGTCAACGATGCGCCGACCTCGTCGTCTTGATCCATTTCCAGATGGAAATTACACTCATCACCAGGCACAACAGCGTGAACGCAATCATCGTGTACCGGAATCCTGCGCTGTTCATAATGTGAATGATTTGCCGGCCGAATTTCAGAGCTAACAGGCTCAGGATTAAGAAACGCACTGCGCGAGTGACCGCAACCGTCAAATACAACCTTCTCCTGGGGTAGCTCAGCGCACTTGTGGTCGCAACCACCATCGTGAATGGAAACGGAGGCGGGGCCATGCAGCCGAGTACCAGCGCTCGCCCGCCGTTCTCGCCGATTTTTCGCTTCAACTTCTCAAACCGCTTCTGACCGGCAAGCTTCTGAATGCCTGTTTCACCCACCTTGCGGGCGACAAGATCAACAAGAACTACCCCAAGTGTCGATCCCAATGCCGCCGTGATCACGTATATCCAGAAGTTCTGGTGATGGCGGGCCACCACTGCAGTAACCAGCAGATCGTTACCGAACGGCAGAAAAAGAAAAGAAGAATCCATCACTCCCATCACCAGCGGCCCGAAGTAATTCAGCCGAAACAAGAGCCGCAATAGGTTGTGAAGAAGATTCGTCAAGCAGGCTGCTTTTGTGAGATGCGCAACTACTTTCAAAGTTTCGTTACTGCGCCTCGAACCGATCGGTTGGACGACAACAACCCACGTGTTTTATCGCCAGGATCATGACTTCGCTGTTGCCTAATCAAAACTTTACGGCAACGCCGGGTCTTTTGCGCAACGTTGGGGCACACGAAAGAAGCTTGGGACGTTCCCGGCATCAGAACCATATATTTCGAAGCGAACAAATGGGTTCTGGGTCTGACGAAGGAGGTACGACCCCGCACGGCCGCATTGTGCAGCCTTAGCTGATATCGACCAAATCAGAAGCAACGCGTTTCAGCTGGCCGCAAGCTGCATAGATATCACGGCCGCGCGGTTTGCGAACAAAGCAGGGAACTGCTTTGCGAACTATGCTCTGGAACGCGAGGACACGCTCGGCATCGGGTGTGTCGAACGGAATGCCCGGTCCCGGATTTAGCGCGATCAGGTTCACCTTGCAGTTCAACTTCGCCAGCAACCGGACAACCCGCTTCGCATCTGCGTCTGTATCATTCACACCAGCCAACAGTACGTACTCGAAGGTGAGTTTCTCCCAGGGACGAAGCGGATAGGCACGGCATGCCTCCATCAGCTCCCGCAAATGATATTTCCGCGTAATCGGCATCAGCTCGCGCCTCTGTTCCTCAGTTGAGGCGTTTAACGAAACCGCAAGTTTTGGCCGTATCTCCGCGCGGCCGAGTTCTTCCATCTTCGGAACAATGCCCGATGTGGATACCGTAATCCGCTTCTCGGACATGCCAATCCCTTCGGGATCCGTCAACAGACGCGTAGCCTTGAGCACGTTGCTCAAATTGAGCAGTGACTCGCCCATACCCATCATCACAACATTCATACGAGTGGCCGTGGGCTTCAATTGGTTCTCTCGCGCAACCAGCAGCACTTGCCCTACAATTTCCCCGGCGGTGAGGTTGCGTTCCAATCCCATAAGAGCCGTCAAACAGAAGCGGCAGTCGACGGCACAGCCGACTTGGCTTGATACGCAGATGGTGTCGCGATTGGGTTCGGGCATCAGGACGGTCTCTACCGTTCTGTTATCCTCAAGGCGAAGCAGGTAGCGGCGGGTCCCGTCGGTCGAGTCGAACCGGTGCTCAAGTGAGGGAACACCTAAGGTGCTTCTTGTAAGTAACTCACTGCGAACGACTTGTGGCAAATTTGAGACCTCAGACAAATTAGCCACTTGTTTCTTGTACAAAGCGTCATATAGTTGGCGGGCACGGTAGCTGGGCTGTTCCGGACCGAGCATCCGTTGGAGGTCGCACAAATCCATTCCGACCAGGGCCTCGCCCTCAACTACTTGCAGCATCTGGTTTTAGTGTACCTGCGTACGCTCGGAAAGGTTTATCAAAAACATGGTTCTTGCATCCCCTCACGTTCGAGAAATTGAGAGGGCAACCCTGCCGAACGGGCTGCGGATAGTCACGGAGGCAATGCCATATGTCAGGTCGGTATCGCTCGGGGTGTGGGTCGGTACCGGTTCGCGCATCGAGCGCGGCCCGGAAAACGGCATCTCGCATTTTATTGAGCACATGGTTTTCAAAGGTACCAAACACCGCTCGGCGGAAGACATAGCGCGCTCGGTTGATTCAGTGGGCGGCGGTTTGGATGCATTTACCAGCAAAGAACTTGTCAGTTACAACACCAAGGTGATGGACGAGCATCTGCCGCTGGCGCTCGACATCCTCGCGGATTTGGTGCTAAACCCGTTGTTTCGTCCGACTGACATCGAAAAAGAGAAGGGCGTCATCCTGGAGGAAATCAAAATGGAGGCGGACCAGCCTGAGTTCGTTCTTCACGAGACTTTCATCAGCAATTTCTGGAAGGGTCACGGCCTGGGCAAGCCCATCCTCGGCACGAAGGAAACGGTAAAGAAATTCGGCGAAGAAATCCTTTTCGACTACTACAATCGCGTTTATTCGCCGCGCAATATTCTGATCACCGCGGCGGGAAATTTGGAGCACGACGAGATCGTTAAGCTCGTGCGCGAAAAGTTCGCTGGCTTGCGGGACCGTATTTCTCTGCCCGGCGATAGCACGCCTGCGTCACACGCCCCAATTATCTTGAGAAAGAAAGATTCTCTTGAACAGGTTCACATCGCTCTAGGCGTGCCTTCTTACCCGCTAGCGCATGAGCTTCGTTTTCCGCTCTACATCCTGAATACTGTTTTGGGAGGCGGCATGAGCTCGCGGCTTTTTCAGAATATCCGCGAGAAGCAGGGTCTGGCCTATGCAGTGTATTCCGAATTGAACTTGTTTAGCGATACGGGCTGCTTTACGATTTACGCGGGTACGGGAGCCGAAACGGCTAAGCAGGTGGTTAGTTCCGTTGTAAAGGAATTCCGGGAATTAAAAGAACACTTCATCGGCGAGGACGAGCTTCGGCGCGCAAAAGATCACTTGAAAGGTTCCTTGATGCTCAGTCTCGAATCGACATCGAGCAGAATGTCGAATCTGGCCCGCCAGGAACTTTACTTCGACCGGTTTATGACTCTGGACGAAATGCTTGAAAGTATAGAGTCGGTAACCCGCGAGGAAGTGCAGATGATTGCCCAGGAGTTCTTCGAAACCGAAAATATCGCTCTTGCCATTTTGGGACGGCTCGGTGATACCCAGATCGCCCGCGAAGATTTGATCTGCTAGGCCCCATGGCGCAGTTGCGTTACACGACCCCGCACGGTATCACGGTTACTCGCACCGGTTCCAAGATTCCTTACTCGCGGGGTTTGTCCAAATTGTTGAAGCAACTTGACAGGGTGCGCGGAGTCTATCTTTCCTCCGGCTACGAATACCCGGAGCGCTATTCCCGATGGGACGTAGCGAGCGTAGCGCCTCTGCTGGAGATTGTAGGTCGGGAACGCGCTCTAACTCTTCGCGCTCTGAATGAGCGTGGCCGCTGTGTGATCGAACTTTTGACTCCTATTTTGAGCAGTCATCCTCATTGGGATTTTCACAATCTCACGCAAGATGCGCTGAAATTGCTGCTGAAGCCCATGGCTGCTAAATTTTCAGAAGAGGAGCGTAGTAAGCAGCCCTCGCCCGTCTCGCTTTTGCGAGCGTTAATTCAGGAATTCAAGCGTTCTGACGATTCGAGGCTGACCCTGGCCGGGGCTTTCGGCTACGATTTGCTTTTGCAGTTTGATCCCATCAGGGAACACTTGCCGCGCGAAAACCAGAAAGCGCTGCACTTGTTTCTCTGTGACGACATTTACTTCATGGACCGAAAAAAGGAGACAATCGAACGCTATCAGTTTGATTTCTCCCGAGGCGAACTTAACACTGCTGGTCTTCCGCACGCCTCACCTCCGATAATTGCTTCCCCGGCGCGATCAGCACGTACGGAGATCGTTTCCGATCACACGCCGGAAGAGTACATGACCAACGTAGAAGCCGTGCGCGAGGGCATGCGCCAGGGCAACTACTACGAAGTAGTCTTGCGCCAGACCTTCAGCGCCGATTTCAATGGCAGTCCTTCGGAACTCTTCCAGCGCATCCAGAAAACTAGCCCAAGCCCATACGAGTTCATCATTCAAATGGGTGACGAGCAACTGATTGGAGCGTCTCCGGAGATGTTCGTTCGCGTGGAGGGGTCCACCGTCGAGACATGCCCTATCGCGGGTACCGCCAGACGTTCCGGTGATCCGCTGCGTGATGCCGAGAGCATACGCGAGTTGCTGAATTCGACGAAAGAAGAATCGGAGCTGACTATGTGCAGCGACGTCGACCGGAACGATAAGTCTCGCGTCTGCATACCCGGTTCTGTTCGCGTCGTAGGGCGGCGCTTGATAGAGTCTTATGCGGGCTTATTTCACACCGTCGATCACGTCAAAGGCACTCTCAGTGAAGAATTCGATTCGCTCGATGCTTTTCTCACTCACATGTGGGCCGTGACCATCATCGGTGCTCCGAAGAAAGCCGCTGCACAGGCAATTGAGGATCTGGAGAAGAACTCGCGTGGGTGGTATGGCGGCGCCATCGGTCTTCTGAACCTGAACAACGGGGACATCAACACTGGAATTACAATTCGAACCGTGCATCTGAAGGACGGTGTTGCCCGGTATGCCGCAGGCGCTACACTGCTGTACGATTCAGATCCCGCTTCCGAAGATGGCGAGTGCCGGTTGAAAGCCACCAATTTCTTCCGAGCTCTGTACCCTGCGATCGCCTCCGGACCTCCTGCTCATCACATGAAGCGGGTTGGCGACGGCGTTCACCTGCTGCTTGTCGATAATGATGACTGCTTCATTCACACTCTGGCGAACTACGCCCGGCAGAGTGGTGCGAAAGTGTCCACATATCGTGCGAATGTCGCTCTTGAAATGATCGACAGCACAAAGCCGGACATCGTCCTGATCTCTCCGGGACCAGCCCGGCCTGCGGACTTCGGGGTTCCTGCTCTAGTCCAGGAACTTGCTAAACGCTCCGTTCCGACGTTCGGAGTATGTCTGGGGCTGCAAGGCATTGTAGAGGCATTCGGCGGCAAGCTTGACGTGCTCGAATACCCGATGCACGGCAAAGGTTCGCTGATCGAGCATGGCGGCTCCGGTGTTTTTCACTCGCTCCCCTCGCCGTTCCGGGTTGGCCGTTATCATTCCCTATTTGCCGATCGCGGTTCTTTCCCGTCGTGTCTCGAAATCACTGCTGAATCAGAAGACGGCGTCATCATGGGCGTCCGCCATCGTGATCTTCCGATTGAAGCTGTACAGTTCCATCCCGAGTCTATTCTTAGTTTGGAACGTGATTGCGGCCTGAAGTTGATCGAAAATGTGATCGAAATGTACGCTCCCGCTTCGATGAGCGCCCAGCGGAGCTGACCCCCCTTGGTTTCCGGATCTCGAGTTGCGATTGTCGGCGGCGGTTTGGCCGGTTTATCTGCCGCTGCCGCGCTCGGTTCTTGTGATCAAGAAGTCACTGTCTGGGAAGCGCGGCCCTTCCTCGGTGGCCGCGCAACGTCTTACCCGCTGAACTCCGGCGAAGAGATTGGTCCGACCATCGACAACTGCCAGCATGTGCTACTGCGATGCTGCACGAACCTGACGGACTTCTATCGCCGGCTCGGTGTTCGCGATCAGATCCGGTTCCATCGCGAGTTCTACTGGATTGAGCCGGGCGGCCGCGTCTCCGTCATGAAGAGGGGGTTGCTGCCCGCCCCGCTGCACTTCACGGAATCCTTCGCGCGGCTCCACTTTTTGTCACTGCCGGATAAAGTGTCGCTCGCAAGCGCCCTGATCGCAATCCGCTACGAGTATGGCAAGCGCAACGACCTGGAGCAGATCACGATGCTCGACTGGCTTCGCGAGAAGAACCAGAGCCCACGATCAATTGAGCGCTTCTGGCGTCAGGTGCTCGTATCCGCGGTCAACGAGGATTTAGATCGCATGGCCGCCATTCATGGGCTGCAGGTCTTCTATCTTGGATTTCTGTCGGACGCGAGTGCCTACGAAATGGGCGTGCCGTCCGTCCCGCTCGAAAAGCTCTACTCGAAAGAGATATGGTCTCAGTACCCGAATGTGAAAGTCATTCCGCGCGCTCCGGTCGGGCGAGTTGTGATTGAGAATGGGCTGGCTACCGCGTTGAAGACGGAAAAGGGAATGACAACTGCCGACGCTTACATCCTTACCGTCCCCTTCGAGCGGGTAGATGCCATTGCCCCTGAACTGGCACTGGAGTGCACGCAGTTCACACATTCTCCAATCACCGGCATCCATCTCTGGTTCGATCGCCCGGTCACGGACCTGCCGAACGCAACTTTGCTTAACCGTACCATTCAATGGATGTTCAACAAGGAAGGTGGCCGCTACATTCAGTTGGTCGTCAGCGCATCCCGCAGCTTGAGTGACCTGCCGCGGAGTCAGGTGATCGAACTCGCAGTGCGGGAATTGCGCGAGTTTTTCCCCCTGACAGGCGAAGCGACGCTGGAACGGGCGCACGTCGTAAAAGAAATAAGAGCTACTTTTTCCGCTGCGCCGGGTCTAGAGAAGCGGAGGCCGCTGAGCGCTACGAAGATCCCGAACCTGTTTCTCGCAGGAGACTGGACCCGTTCCGGATGGCCTGCCACCATGGAAGGCGCGGTCAGAAGCGGGTATCTGGCCGCAGAGGCGGTAACTGAATATCTCGGACATCGGGAGCGCTTCGTGCTTCCCGATGTTGCTTAAGCATGGCGATCCTCACCCCCGATGTTGCCCACGAAACCGACAAAACGGCATCACCTTTCACCCGGCGGGTCTATGATGCGCTAGCTCCCGTCTATGGAATGTCTGCCCGGCTGTTTCACTCCCGCGCTCATCGGGCCGCTCTTGAGTCCTCGTCGCTCGCGAATGGAACGAGGGTCCTCGAACTCGGTATGGGCTCGGGAGAGATGTTCCGCAGACTGCTCAAGCGGAATCGCAATGGCCAGACGTTCGGAATTGATCTCTCGCCCAAAATGGCGGCCCGTTCCCAAGCGGGCGCCCGCAGAAGTTTTCCCGATGTGGCTGCGCAGTGCCAGGCGGCCGATGCCTGCCGGCTACCCTTTCCCGCGCGCTCGCTCGATCTGGTGGTCTGCTGCTTTCTCTTCGAACTTCTTGGAGACGAGGACATTCACGACGCACTAGGGGAGATTCGCCGCGTCCTGAAACGGAACGGACGCCTGACCCTGACCCTGGTGGGCGAGAAGAAGCGCGGGTTCAGCGCTCTTTATGCGGTGGGCTCCCAAATCGCCCCGGCATTCTGGGGACGCCAGGTCGACGAGCTTCTCGTTAGAACTCTCCCGCGTTTCGGGTTTGCAATCGACAGCGATTGCTATGTCCGCCAGTTGTTTTACATCTCGCGCGTAATATCCGCACGAATGGTTCAGCGCTGATTCGCTTTCAACGTTTTCTTTCGTAAGCGGATCGATTTCGGGGTAACTTCCACGTATTCATCCTCTTTGATGAATTCAATCGCCTGTTCCAGATTCAGTATCTTCGGAGGCACCAGCCGTATGGCGTCGTCCGAAGTGGAAGCGCGCATATTCGTCAGCTTTTTCTCCTTTACGATGTTGACGTCCAGGTCGCTATTTCGTGCATTCTCGCCAATAATCATCCCTTCGTAAACTTCTGTCGTAGGCGAAATGAAAATGGTCCCCCGCTCCTGAAGGTTGAAAATAGCGTAGCTCGTGGCGACTCCGGCTCGATCAGCCACCAGTGATCCAGTAGGGCGCATCTCGATATCGCCTTGCCACTCAATATAGCCGTGGAACAACGAATTCATGATGGCCATGCCTTTGGTATCGGTTAGCATCTCACTTCGCAACCCGATTAGCCCGCGCGAGGGAACCAGGAACTCCAGGCGAACCCGTCCGGAGCCATGGTTGATCATCTTCGACATTTTGCCCTTGCGAACGCCCAGTTTTTCGATCACCACCCCGATAAATTCTTCCGGGCAGTCGATCACCAGCAGTTCCAGCGGCTCGTGGAGAACACCATCTATTGTTCGCGTCAGTATCTCGGGTTTCCCGACCTGGAGCTCATATCTTTCGCGTCGCATCATTTCAATAAGAATGGCGAGCTGCAGCTCTCCTCTGCCCATCACTTTGAACGAGTCTGGGCCGCCCGCTTCCTCCACGCGTATGGAAACATTTGTGAGCAGTTCCTTATCCAGCCGATCGCGCAGATTCCGTGAGGTCACGTATTCTCCTTCGCGCCCGGCGAAAGGCGAGTTATTAATCGTGAACGTCATGGCAATGGTCGGCTCGTCGATTTGAACATTCGGTAACGCCTTCGGGAACTCCGCCGCGCTCACGGTTTCCCCGATTGTTATTCCTTCTACTCCGGCAATCGCAAGCACGTCTCCAGGACGCCCAACGGTTTCATCGACCCGCTTCAAGCCTTCGAACGAATACAGCTTCGTGATTCGCGTCTTATGCAGGGATCCGTCCAGCTTACAAATCGAAACTTCATCACCGTGGTGAAGCGTTCCGTTGAACACGCGGCCAATTGCCAGCCGCCCAAGATATTCGCTGTAATCCAGGTTCGCCACCAGAAGCTGCAGGGTTTCGCTGGCATCGCCTTTAGGCGGGGGAACTGACCTGAGAATCGTGTCAAAGAGCGGGCGCAAATTTTGACTCTCCTCATTCAGGTCAAGCTTGGCGATCCCGGCCCTTGCGTTCGTGTAGACAACCGGGAAATCCAGCTGATCGTCCCCAGCATCAAGATCAATAAAGAGGTCGTAAACCTCGTTCAAAACCTCCTGTATCCGAGCGTCGGCGCGATCAATCTTGTTGATGATCAGTACTGGCGGCAGTTTCGCTTCCAGCGCTTTCATCAGCACGTAGCGCGTTTGCGGGAGTGGGCCCTCGCTCGCATCTACCAGCAGCATCACGCCGTCTACAATCTTCAGGGCTCGTTCTACCTCACCACCAAAGTCACTGTGGCCGGGTGTATCGACAATGTTTATCTTGGTATCGCCATACCGGACGCCGGTGGTCTTCGCGAGAATCGTGATGCCCCGTTCCCGCTCAAGCTCGTTTGAATCCATCACCCGCTCTGCCACTTCCTCGTTCGCCCGGAAGATCCCGCTCTGTCGCAGCATCGCGTCCACCAGAGTGGTTTTTCCATGATCAACGTGCGCAATAATCGCGATGTTGCGGGTCTTACTCGTTCCGTTTTCAACTGACATCAGTAAAATTCCATGGTCGCACGCAGACCCGCCGATAACGCTCGTTCACAGAAGGTTCAGTATGCGAACCTGTATACGGCAATGGCGTCTGATGAGCTTTTACCAACCGTGGTGATCGTAGGGCGCCCGAACGTTGGAAAATCCACCCTGTTCAATGCAATCCTCGGTGATCGCCGCTCAATCGTAGGCGACGAACCAGGCATCACGCGCGATCGCATCTATGGCGAAGCTCAGTATCGCCGGAAGCACTTCGGACTGATTGACACCGGGGGCATCATCCCCCACGACGATGAGCTGATTCCCAGTCAGATCCTCAAACAAGCTCGGGTTGCGCTCGAAACTGCGTCACACATCCTTTACGTGATTGACGGACGAACGGAGATCACCGCCGCTGACCGCGACCTCGCTAGGCTTCTACGGCCGTTGGGCAAGCCCTTGACGCTTGTCGTGAACAAGATCGACGCGCAGGTTCGCGAGAGTCTCGTTCCCGAATTCTATTCGCTGGGCTTGGGCGACCCTTTTCCCGTCTCTGCCGAGCATCGGCGCGGGCTCGACGAGTTGTTGGAGCACGTCACTGAACCTTTCCCAGAAGATCGCGAAACAGGCGAACACAGTGCTGCCGAAGACCAAGCACCAAAGCGCATTAAAGTGGCCATTATTGGACGGCCAAACGTGGGTAAATCGACCATGTTGAACGCCCTTGTTGGAGCCGAGCGCGCCATTGTTTCGCCGGTTCCTGGTACCACTCGGGACGCGGTGGACGAAACCGTTACGGAAGGGAACACTACTTACCGCTTCGTGGACACCGCTGGCATTCGGCGCAAAGGCAAAACCACTGAAATGACGGAGAAGCTCAGCGTAGTGATGGCTCGCCGGCACATCCGTATGGCCAACGTGGTTCTCCTGATGGTGGATGCAACAGAAGGCGTCGTCGGCGCAGACGCTACTATCGCGGGCTACGCTCACGAAGAGGGTCGGGCAGTGATTATCGTGGTCAATAAGTGGGACGCGGCGGCTGAAAAAAGTAAACGTACGTTTACCGAGGACGTTCGGGACCAGCTAAAATTCCTCGACTACGCTCCCATTCTTTTCGCTTCCGCCAAGAACGTTGAGGGAATCCGCCGGATCTTCTCAACCATTCGCCGTTGTTTCGACTCCGCTTCAAAACGCGTCACCACAGGCGAGTTAAACAGATTCATAGAAACTCTCCGATTTGAGAGCGACATCAAGATCTATTACATTACGCAGGCTTCCATCCGGCCACCGACTTTCGTCGTCTTCACAGATAAAGCCGACAAGGTTCATTTCTCTGTAGAGCGAGCCCTCGTCAATCGCCTTCGCGAACAGTTTGGATTTGAAGGTACTCCGGTCGTCATCAAAGCTAAGCGACGGTAATTGTGTGTTGGTCAGCTGCTCCGTGGAAGCGTGAAATGGAAAGTTGAGCCATTTCCCAATTCAGATTCCACCCAGATCCGGCCGCCGGCGCTTTCCACGATTTTC
The DNA here is from genome assembly GCA_963771495.1 of uncultured Acidobacteriaceae bacterium. Taxonomy (GTDB): domain Bacteria; phylum Acidobacteriota; class Terriglobia; order Bryobacterales; family Bryobacteraceae; genus Bog-105. The sequence goes on from CAVYTR010000001.1 coordinate 1,699,144, forward strand.
TTGCAGATCGCAAGTCCCAGCCCTGTGCCTTCGTACTCGTCTTTACCGTGCAGTCGTTTAAAGAGCCCGAAGATCTGTTCGAAGTATTCGGTCGAGATCCCAATACCATTATCCTTCACGGAGAACAGCCACTGATCATCGTCCGGTTCCGCCGTGATCTGGATCTGTGGACTGGCCGTGCTCCTGTACTTAATCGCGTTTCCGATCAGGTTTTGGAACAACTGCTGAAGCTGTCCTGCCTGCATTCGGACGTTCGGCAGCTCGGAGTGGAAGATTTTCGCTCCGCTCTCATGCAATGCCGGACCCAGAGTATCGAGCGTCTGCGCGAGGATTTCGCTTGCGTCTGCAGTTTCTATCGGCTGATCGGCAGCGCTCGAAGCAGTCGTGTATGCGAGCAAGTCCCGCATCAGCAATTCCATTCGCTGAGCGCCTTGAACTGCGTGACTAATGTAATCGAGCGCCTGTTCGTCCAGCTTTCCCGCGTACTTCCTCTCCAATAGCTGAGTAAACAGCGAAACCATTCGGAGCGGCTCCTTCAGGTCATGTGAAGCGGAGTAAGCGAATTGCTCCAAATCGCTATTCGCACGCCGCAGTTCAGCGTTTGACCGCCGCAACGCCTGTCCTCTTCGTCTCGACTCTTCGTAGAGCCGAGCGTTTTCGATCGACGTGGCTGCGCGCCGGGCCACCTCTTCCGCGGTTCGCAGATCTTGCTCCGAGTACCTTCGGTTTGATTCGCCGACCGCGAAGGTAATAATCCCCAGGACGCGATCGCCCATTCGCATCGGAACGATAATAAAAGAACGAATTCCCAGCTTACGAATCAATCGTGCATGCTCCGGGTCCCGTGCTTGCCGTTCGATTGTCTGGTCGGCGAGATCCTCAACCAGAACCGAAGCGCCGGTGCGCAGCGCTACTTGAGTGCTATCACTCTCTGCGGGTGGATATTTTCTTGTCAGTTCGTAAGCCAACTCGATTTTTTCCGGATCGGCGTGCTCAACAGAGATTTGTTTGATATGTCTCTCTTCATCCAGAATGTAAACGCTGCACCAATCAGCAAAGGCGGGTACGGCCAGCTTAGCTACGCGCGCAAGAGTCTCCTGATAATTGAGCGACGACGATAGAACTGCTCCCACTTCCGCCAGAAAGGCCGAGCTTCGCTGAGACGTCTCCGCCACGGCTCTTAACTTGATTTCGCGCTCATATAGTTCAGCAGTGCCGAGCGCCGAAGCTGCCAAGTTGCCGAGCGCAGTTGAAAGTCGCACCTCAGCGTCGCTAAATTCATGGCGTGTTCGCCAGTAGAAAACGACGGTGCTGGAGAGATCTCCGAAAATGCGGAGAGGAATGATAAGCATAGAGGCTACACCCTCTTCCTGCAGATCATGGAAGCGCGCTGCAAGCAACTCAGATCTCCTGATGTCCCCAACCATCACTGGCTCGCTCGACTCTAGAGAGCCCGCGGAAGATGGGACCAGGCTCCGCTCGACAAACTGATTCGACAGTCCGCTCCAGGAGCTCATATGCCACGTTTCAGTTCCGGTTTGCATGCGCCACAGGGCATAGGCATCAGCCGATACAAATTGTTGCGCCAGTTCTACGATTTTCCTTGAGACGTCCGCCGAATCAGGTGACGCAAGCAATGTTCCAGAGGCCTCGATCAGCAGCAGTAATTCACGTTCAAGAGCGATCTGCCCTTCTTCTGCGCGCTTTTGCTCGGTTATGTCTCTGACAATTGTGAGAACGGTGCTGACCCGCTTGTCCGGCCCCAATTCGGGAACTCCGAGCCCGTAATAGCTTCGGACGGTGCGGTCCGGAGAATCCAATTCGAATTCAATGCCGCCCGGCAGCCCGGTCTCAAGAATCTCATCGAGCTTCGCCTCAAGGGCGCTGGACACTTCTGCTGGAATTCCTGCCTCGGCTTGAGTCTTGCCCACATAAAATTCCGGTGTCATCCCGGTTTTGCCCTCAACAGCGGGGCTTGCGTATAAGAAACGGTGATTCCGATCAAAACGCCAGATCACGTCAGGAAGACTTGCCAGAAGATGACGCGACTCTTCTTCACGTGCCTGTAGTGCTAACTGGATGCGCTTCCGTTCACTCACGTCCCGCACGATCTTCGACGCCCCGATAATCTTGCCGGAAAAGTCTCGAATAGGCGATACGGTAAGAGACACGGCAATCGGGCGTCCGTCCTTAGTGCGTCGCACGGTCTCATAATGATCCACCCGGTCGCCGCCCCGAATTTTGTTCAGCACTATCGGCATCTCATTAGCCCGATCCGGTACCGCTAACATCGCGATTGGCTTACCTACCGCTTCGGCAGCAGAGTAGCCGAACAGCTTTTCCGCCGCACTGTTCCAGCTCGTGATATTTCCATTAAGGTCTTTGCTGATAATTGCGTCATCTGAGTCGGCCACGATTGCTGCCAGGTGGAGCGCGGCATTCTGCATCCGCTTTTCCTCGGTGATGTCGGTAAGGTGAACGACCACTCCTGCCACCACGCCGTCGACGATATCTGGGAAGTAATTTCCCCGGACATCACGTTTCTTCCCGCCTTTGTAGACGACCGACTCCTCAAAGGTAACCGCTTCGCCTGCAAAGGCGCGGTCTAAGTAAGGGCCGACGGTGCCCATCCCGGCAGCTCCAATTACTTCAATCATTTCCTTCCCGCACATCTCGGAAGGCGAGATCCCGAACCACTCCGTATATCCCCTATTGGCGAACACATACCGGAGATCCCGGTCTACGTACGAGATAAGGCCGGGAATGGCGTTGATCACCAACTGAAGCTGAAGCGGCTTTACAGCTTCGATTTCGACAGATGTGGCTTTCTGGGCTGTGACATCGCGGAGTACGCAGTTGACGAACTCGACTTGCTCGTCACCCCCTATCTCGGGTATCACCGTTGCCGACAGTCTTAGAATCTTTCCGGATGACAGCTCAAATGTGAAGTCGTCCCGAGCCTCCTCATCGCTCTCGAACGCTTTTTCAAGCGTTTCCCGGAGTCTGATGAGAGATCGACTTTGTAGTCCGATTTCGTCAAGCTTTCGCCCCACAAAGTGTCTGGGCGGCAGCCCCGTCAGCTTCTCAATCGAAGCGCTGACGGAGAGAATGCGCAGTTGGCGATCAAATCGCGAGATGACTTCTGGGATGACACGCAGCAGTACATTTCCGTTTTCGGTTCGGCGCACGGCCATTTGTACGGATTCAGCTCTTAGTACAGAGCTTACTGCAATGGAGCCTGCTTAACCACCACGTTGTCGTTCTCGTCGAAAACTCGAATGGACACCGTTTGACCTTTCCCCACCTGAAACCGGTAATCCAACGCCTGCGAATCGGTGACCTTCGTAATCGGCATCAATACCACCCACTCACCACCGCCGATCGAGTATTCAGATTTATCTATCCAGCTCAGCGCATCCTTCGCCGTAAAAGATATCTCGAGCTTTCCGCCGGTATCAGCCACCTTCAGATTTGTAATTTGGGGAGGGGAGTTGTCGATCGTGAACGGCTCACTTTCAAGCGAGGTGCTCAAGCTCTCTGATTCCGTGTTGCCCGGCGCATCGCTAGCAGTAACTCGTGCAACATACTCACCGTCGGCAAACGCCGTGCTATCGAACGCAAGGTAACGGTCTTGAACCTTCTCCTTCAACGGTCGCCATGCTGACTCGTTCTTTCCACGAATCTCCACCTTGTAAACCAGCGGATCCCCGTTCGGGTCCGTTGCGTTCCAGCGAATGGTTACGTAGCCCTTGTTGTATTGCAGAGTCGCGTTCGGTGTGATGTCCATCCCGAGACTCGCAGAGGACGACTTCTTCTGCCCGACGGCCGGCAGAGTCAGCGTCTGAGGCGACCCTGATGAAACCGTCGAACGCTCGAGTGCCGAGGTGCTTGGAGCGAGCCTGTAATTGAATGGGGCGATTTCGATGGGCCCGATCTTTGGGGCGATATTTTTAGGTAACCAGGCAATATCCACCGTGCTCAGCTCCGGAGAATCCGCGCCCGGCGAACAGGTGAGAGTTAGCCGGTATTGCAGGAAGCGTGCCGGGGGCGATGCAATCTGTCCTCCCAGAACACTGATCGGGACCTTTGCCCAAGGACTCCAATTGTTCTCCGGATTGTTCAGGTTACCGCTCCTCGTCTCGAGCGCAATGGACCCGGCATTCGAATTTGAAGTGATGTGAACTTTTCCCCAGTACGCAAAGTCGTTCGCGTCGAGCACCTCGCTAACCAGGGTTCCCGAGTTCTCACGCCCCGGACCGATAGAGTAAAGATTCCCTACGTTCCCAGTCGCCGCATAAACGATTCCGTTTCGGCCTTCCACCAGCGATGTTACCTGAGTCGGTGGCGTATTGACCAGCTGGGTCGCAAGCTGATCGGAATCTACCCGGTATACAACGCCTTTGTTGCCGGTCCCTAAGAGTGGCTTCCCTGTGGAATCGAATGCTATGGCGTACACGAGGTCCGTGGCTGAATGCCAGATCCGTTCGGCAAATCCATCTTTTCCTATGCGGTAAACTTCAGAACCTCCCGTAACACTCGCACTGAATGTTCCGACCGAAGGAGGAAGACTGGGAGGCGCGGACCCGGACCGGGGAGCGCCAGTGGGCGTCACTGGTGACGGAGAGGATGGCAACACCGGAGCAGAACCCGTGACCGAGGGGCTGGCCGTCTTACTTCCGACTGCAGCAGCATAGATAATTCCGTTGCGCTCGGCGACGGCCGTTATCTCTCGCTTGCCAGCCTGGTATAACACAAAGCTCTTCCCCGCCGGTGAAACGCGCAAAATCAGGCCGCCCGGTTCGGTCCCTAGGATCAGGTTGCCCTCGCCGTCCATCGCCATCGAGCGCACATGTGTCTCCTCGGTCTCGAAGAACTTTACTCCTTTGCCGTCGGGACCGACTCGATAGACAACTCCGGACTCCCCAGTTGCGAGATACAGATTACCGGTCCGGTCAAAGAGCATCGACCAGATGTATTTGCATTTCGGATCGAAAAAGAGCTGTGGCTTTCCGTTCTCGATTCGATAGACTTTCGCGTCCGGAAGAACGGCTGCGTACAGGCGGTCCTGTTGATCGGTCGCGAGAGCGTGCACTTCCAAACCCGTAATCTCTGCCACAATTCGTGGTTTGCCGTTCCGGGCCAGAGAGAAAACTTTAGTAGTTGCACCCGTTGGCGCCCCGCCTGCGTAGTACAAGGTGCCCTTGGAGTCCTGCGTGACCGCCCATAAATACGGCACACTTGTGCTGTCCAGTTCTTTCAATTCGGGAGCAAGACTGAGCCGCCCGTCGCTACGGATCGAAACGTTCTTTGGTGTGCCGCGAGCAAACTCAGCCTGGTCTGACTGTTCCCATACGTGGGTCTCAACGGCGAAGGTAAGCGTGGGCGCGGTGCAGAAAAGCAAGAATCCAGCGGCCCGGTACAAGCCCGAGTGATTTAACATGAGGCGGCAGATCGGAGTCTTCAGTTTACGTAGACTTTCAGAGAGTAATTTCCAGTCACCACTACATCGAACGGCACCGACAGTTGCTCGTGCGCACTTTCGGGCGCGCTGACGAATTGGTGGTTGGTCGCGCGGCCGCTCTGCATTACGTTCAGGACTGACGCCGGTAAGCTGGGCAGAACCTTCTCGTCCGAATAGACAGTAGGCTGAGACTCGATCAGCGAGACATACAGGCGATTGTTGCTGCGCTCCTCATTCAACATGGCAACTGTCTGCGGTACGTCTTCAATGCGGTTTAGTGAGCTGGCGATATTCTGCACCCGGCTGAGTGTATCGGCATCACTGAAAAGAATTTGATGCTCTCCTCGCGATAATCCCGCTGGAATCTTCACATTCACGGTTCGTTCCATCCGGTCGCCGCGGTAAGGCTTAAGAAATACTTTCACCGGTACCTCGGTTCCGGGTGTCACCTTATTGTCGGCGATCCATGCCGACTCGACCTGTGCGATGCGCCGCTCAGGTAAAAGATCGACCGAAACATCGACAGCGTTCAGCTTCGGCAGCTTATTTGAATTCACGAATAACCGGTTGAACTTGTCGCCCCACCACCCCGCCAAAAGCATCGGTGTGGGAACGGGTGTTTCAGCTGGCGCTTGCATGGTGCTCAACTGCACCCGCTGCTGGCCTTCCACTTGTAGTTCACCTCTCAGGCGGTATGTCGCCTCTTCGGAGAAGTCGTTCAGGTTCGAAAGCGAGTTGAACAGCGTCGCCATCATCAGATACGGCGTCCACTTTTGATCCACGAAAACGTTGAAATGAAAGTCCTGGGCCTTTCGCACCGTGTTATTACGTCCGTATGAGCGGACGTGCATGGTCACCGGAATCATTTGAGCCGTGAGCCCGAGTTCGCCCTCGATAGCGCTGTGGCGGTCCTGGCGAAGCGCACCCACCACTTCCGATGCATTGCCCATTTTCGTTGGCTGATAGGAAGAAGCCAGCGTCGTAACAATCTCTTCTTTTGCGAGCGGCATGTCCACGGGGCCAAGGTTGAACATCGGGTGTCCAAATGCCAGAATCCGCTTGCCATCGTTGTAAGTCACCGTGCCTGCGCCCGTCATCGTCATATCGCCTGAGACAAGGACTGCCGCAACCGACTCTCCAGGTTGCAGCGCAGTTCTCCAATCTTTTGCTGGCACCGGAGAATCAATACTTCCCCCCGCGCCGCCTTGCGAAACTGTAAGACCTAACTGATTGAAAATCGGCGAAAACTGCCGGACAGCTTCGTCGCTAAACCCGGACATCGTGATTGGCGTGGCGATCAGAGTCATGGTCGGTGATTCGGCCGCGGCGCCCGCAGAAGCTCTGGCGAGCACACGCGCCAGTAGTTCACTCGGAGCATTGCTTGACGACGCATCGCTGACTTTGGCGACGCTGTCAGGTGTTCTGCGGTCAGAAGGGCGAGTCTGGTCGAATTCACTCACATCGAGCATCAGCTTGATTGGCGTAATTCCGCAGATCGCGTCCGGCGAAAACACACTCAACCGGAGCGAGATGGCACCCAGAAGTTTGCCGTCGATATAAACGGGACTCCCGCTCATGCCTCCCGCAACATTCGTCCGGTCGGCCTTTCCGCCCAGCTTGGCTATGATAATGTCCTGGTGCGGTCCCCACATGTTTTGCCAGACGCCAATGATTTCCACGGGAACGGGCTCCGGTTTGTTCCCCTGAAATACGGTCCAAGCCACGGCCTTCATGCCAGGCTTAACGTCAGATTCGGGGAACAGGTCGACTTTCCCGGCCCTGGGCGGAGTCAGCGTGCTCTGCAAGGGATCTGCCGGAGTCGTTGCTGCCCCCGCTGTGAGCAGGAACACGTAGGGAACTACCAGCGCGCAGTGAAGCGCTCTTTGAAGCATTGCAAGTACCTTCTTGGGAGATTACGATTCGAGTTCGGTGTTGAATGGACCCGGACCAAATCGCCGGACAGTTATCATTATCCCGCAGATTGATGGAGGGCTTTGGCCATTTAACAAGATCGGCGGAGCCAGGATTGTAGACTGTAAAGAAAAGAAGTCGAGAGGACTGCCTGACAAAATGCTGCGAATTATGAACGGGGTTGTTGGCTCACTTGCACTTTCTGCGCTTCTCGCCACAGGCGCGCTCACGGCACAGAGCGGCGGAGGGAAGGGCGACCCCGCCAAGGGGAAAGAGATCTTCGAAAATAATCAGTGCGCGATGTGCCACAGCGTGGATACCGATGAGAAGAAGGTCGGTCCATCGCTGAAAGGTCTGTTTAAAAAGAAGACGCTCTCCACGGGCAAGCCGGCCAATGATGCAAACGTGATGGGCCAAATCAACAACGGCGGCGGCGGGATGCCGGGTTACCAGGACTCTCTTTCGGCAGACGACAAAGCCAATCTTTTGGCTTATTTGCATAAGCTCTAAGAACTAGGCTCTGCTACTCTCGTATTTGGGCCGAAAATACCGGCCCTTTCCGAGCGTCCCCATCGTCTAGCCCGGCCTAGGACACCGCCCTTTCACGGCGATAACAGGGGTTCGAATCCCCTTGGGGACGCCAGCCTATCGCGCCTTTGTGACCGCAACCGACACTGCCGACATCGCTAAAATTGCCAACAGCTTTCCAGCGTAGCCTGGATCCGTCGCATAAACTCCGGCAACGCCTCCAGTCCGGCCACGTCGTGTGAATCGAGATAGGTGGCCCAAACATGCTCGTAGTAAATGCTCTCGGAGATAAGCTCCGCATGCTTCTGAAAACAGGCGAGAAGGGTTGGGAAAACTGCGAACCTCGTTTGCACTTTGACTTGCACGTTCCCGACAACCTCAATCGTCTCGAGCGTTTGCACAGCGAAGCCGCCTCGGTACGCTTTTATTCCGAAGCAGTTGTTTCCCGGTTGATGTAAGCCACAGCCGCTTTCCAGTGCCCACTGCGCTACCGTCAGTTCGGCGGGGACACGAGTCTCGCGTTCGCAGGCAACTGCCTCCGGGCGGCAGCTTCCAGGGTTTTGATTTGTGCGGGAGATAGCATCGATTCTTCCGGCACAAGTCTCGGCCTGTCCTGATCCGCAGTCCCGGTTCAGTGTTTCAAAATTAATGATTCCGCAGGAGATCGCTTCTTTCGCATTCTTGTGACCAGCGGGAGCTAACTGGAGCGCTCTGTGCAGTCAGAGGGAAGCGAGCCAGCGCCTGATCATCGTCTTCGTCGATTCATCAAGCTCGTCGTCCGCCAACCTGACCTGCCGGGTGTGTACCTCGAGAGTTTTCAGAGGATCACTCCCCGCCCGGTCATCCCGCGACGCCTCCAGGCGAACAACCGGATCGTGGCTCGCGTCGAGCACCCGGATGATCCAATTGCTCGAAGCCTTGCTCTCGTGATGAATAAACTTCTCGATCGCTTCGCGCTTAGGCGTATGTGCTTCCATGAGCACATCCTAGCTCATACCGACGCCCCCACCGCCTCGTCGCAGCATGGGGGCAGTCTATGCCTGGCCATGAATTTCTCCGCTTCTTCGCTCGTCTCGAACACGCCACAAATTCCTGCGCTTCGCAACCGAGCGAGCAGGAAGACATCATCGCGAGGACATTCGACGGCCTCCATGATTCCGTGTCTCAACAACACCACCACACGAATCAAGTACAACTACGAGGTTACGACGACTTTTGCTTAGCCGGATGCAAATTCAGGATTTTTAACGAAGTCTGCCCCTAAACTATCGGCGCAGATAGCTGTCGCTCTTATTCAGCCAGTCTTCGCGCGGCGGTGTGAAGATATCCAGTCCAACGAAATCTTCCAGAGCCACGGCCGAGTGCGGCATATCGGGCGGAATGCAGAGGAACTCTCCCGCCCTGACAACGATTTCCCTTCCATCGATCGAGAACTTCATGGATCCGGATTCGACATAGCTGACCTGTTCATTCACGTGCTGGTGTAGAGGAACAACGCAATCCTTTTTGAGAAGTATATGCGCCACCATCACCTTATCGCCTACCACCAACTGCCGGTCAAATAGCGGGTTCACGTTCTCCACTGGCACTTCGCTCCACCGGATGTGCTGAGGTGCAGACTTAATCATTGCCTTCTCTCCGTCATTGGTTTTCAAAGACCTTTATACATCCCGCCGTCAATTAAGAGCGTCTGCCCCGTGATGAACGAGGCCCGCTCAGAAGCCAGCCACACCACCGCATCTGCGACCTCCTCGGGCCGTCCCAAACGGCCAATGGGAATCTGGTCGGTCCACACTTTCTGGACATCCGCTTCGCTTTTGCCGGAGGATGCCGCCTGACGCGCATAAAGTTCCTTCAAGCGGTCCGTTGCGGTATAACCCGGCCCGACGTTGTTCACCGTAATGCCATCTTTCCCGAACTCGTTCGCCAGGCTGCGCACCAGGCCCGCGATACCCGTACGAACGGCATTCGATAAGATCAGCTGCGGCTGGGGTTGGCGTACCGTGATGGAACTAATTGTGACAATCCGCCCCCAGTGCTGCCGCTGCATATAAGGAATCGCCGCCCGCGCGAATGTCACGGCAGATCTGAGGTTCAAAGCGAAGGCGTCATCCCAGTCGGCATCGGTCGTGTCCAGGAACTCCTTCGCAGGCGGCCCCCCTGCATTCGGAACACAGATATCCAGGCGCCCGAACTTGTCTTGGGCGTCTTTGATGAATCCGTTTACGCCGGAGCTATCCCGGACGTCAAACGCTCGCGTGTAGACTTGCACGCCGAAACATTTCTGTATTTCGTCTGCAGCCTGCTTAAGGGCCTTCGCATTTCGCGAGCACAGCGCCACATCGGCGCCTTCTGCTGCCAAAGCTCTCGCTACCGCCTGTCCGAGTCCCTGACTCGAGCCAGCCACCACCGCAGCCCGGCCCTTCAGTCCGGTCTCCATTGGCAGCCTATCGCAGCGCCGCTGTAGCGGGTAGCCCTTCGAAGTGAGGCGTCACTTGCAGGTTATAGAAAAGGAACGAGTACAAATCGGCGGTTTGTTCCAACTGCTTCGTTGTACTGCTGGGCCCGTGCCCCGAGTTTGTGTCGATACGAATCAGCACCGGATTTGTATGGGCCACTTTTTCCTGCATGGTTGCAGCGTATTTGAACGAATGCCCCGGCACCACCCGGTCATCGTGGTCGGCCGTCGTGATTAGCACCGACGGGTACCGAACGCCCGCCTTCACATTATGAACAGGCGAATAAGCATACAGCGCCTTGAACTCTTCCGGATTATCGCTGGAGCCATAATCCGCAATCCAGTTCCAGCCGATCGTAAATTTCTGAAACCGCAGCATGTCCATCACGCCCGCCTGCGCAATCGCGGCGCGGAATAAGTCGGGCCTCTGGTTCATCACCGCTCCCATCAGCAAACCTCCGTTCGAAGCGCCCTGGATCGCGAGCTTGTCGGAGTTTGTGTAGTGATTGGCAATAAGCCACTCAGCCGCTGAGATGAAGTCGTCGAAGACATTCTGTTTGTGCAGTTTCATGCCCGCATGATGCCAATCCTGCCCGTATTCCCCGCCACCTCTGATGTTGGCCGATGCGTATATGAATCCCTGCTCCAGAAGCGCAAGGCGCAGCGCGGAGAACGTTGGGTTTGTCGAGATGTTGAACCCGCCATATGCCGACAGCAGGGTCGGATTCGCTCCGTCCAGCTTCAATCCCTTCTTGTAAACCAGAAACATCGGAACCCGGGTACCGTCTTTGCTCTGATAAAAAACCTCTTTTGTTTCATAAGCGGTGGGCACGAAACCTGGAATATCCGGGGCATGAAATACGGCGCTCTCATCTTTCGCGATCTCGTAGCGGAAGATGGTCGGCGGATAATTGAATGACGAAAACGAGTAGAACAGAAATTTGTCCTGATGATTACCTGTTACTGCCGCCACCGTTCCGGGACCCGGCAATCTTATGTCTTTTTCGTGCGCCCCTTTCTCACTGTAAACTGACAGGAGCGCCGCGACATCTTTGCTATAAGTCGTAACCAATTTAGCCCCGGCAGTCTGTACCCTGTCCAGGATCTCCGGCTTCTGCGCGATCACATCACTCCATGGCGAACTGCTATTTTTAGGGTCGAAAGACACTACTCGCCCTCTCGGCGCGTTCCAGTTTGTTTCTATCAGGAACTTGCCGTCGATGTCATCGATCACACGATAGCTGTCATTCGTGATGTCAGTCACGATGGGCTTAAATTTCCGCTCATGCCCGATCAGATCGCAATAAAAAAGTGCATTCCCATCTTTCCCCGTGCCGCGGTCGGCAATGGTAAGAATGGCGTAGCGCTCGTCCTCTGTCGTGCTCACCTGGTGAAAGCGCTGCCGGTTTACCTTGTCCTCGTAGATCAGTTCATCTTTTTCTTGTGGATCGCCGACCCGGTGATAGTAAACCGAGTGCCCCTCGTTCTTCGACAACAGTTCACGGCCGTTCTCAGGCGCCGGATAGCGGCTATAGAAAAAGCCGTCGCCTGACCAGGAAAGTGCGGAAATCTTCAACCACTTCAGCCGGTCCTCCAAAACCTTTCCGGTCGACACCTCAACCACCCGCGCATCCTCCCAGTCCGATCCGCCTTGCGAAACCGCATACGCGACATACTTGCCCGATCGTGAAGGAGAGAAATCCAGCAATCGCGATGTGCCATCAGCCGAAAATTTGTTCGGATCGAGCAGCGTCCGGGGTGCTCCATTCAAACCGTTCTGTACATACCACACGCTTTGATTCTGCAGGCCGTCATTCTTCGAGAAAAAGAAGTAACCGCCGTGATGAATCGGCGCGCTGTACTTCGGATAGTTGAAAAGCTGCTTCAACCTCGCTTGTAATTCCTGCCTGTACGGAATCCTGCTGAGGTATTCGGCGGTAATCTTGTTCTCTGCCTGGACCCAAGCGGCAGTTTCTGGCGACCGGTCATCTTCCAGCCATCGATAAGGGTCAGGCACGGAAGTTCCGTGATAGTTGTCTACCTGATCTGCCTTCTTGGCGGACGGGTATTGAATATCAGCCGATACCAGCGGTGCTGCAGTCAAGATCAAAGCAACAGCAACTGCTGAAATGGCCGGCGGAAAAGGAAAGGGCATCCGATCACCTCGCTAAACGTTCCCAGAGAATAGCATTTCCGTCAGCCTGAGCGCATCGGCTTACTTTTCAACCCTTCGGCCATCGGGTATCTTTCCGGTCGCCCGTGCGTTCTCGATGATCTTCATTGCCAGATCGCGGAGTGCTTCCGTTCTCGAATCGTTCTGTCCGGGACAACTGAGATCAGGCGAACGCTTGCCCTGGTACTCGATATAGAGTCGTGAACCGAAGGAGACGCTCTTCATGCAGTGCCGCGCAGGAAGACCGTTAAGTGAACTCAGCTCTTTCAAACGATCCAATAGCTGTTTGCAAAGCTCCGCTTGAACTTGAACTTCTTGATTGGGGCTCCCCGCCTGTTGTGCGACAGAGGCCACAAGCGCTCGTCCAGCCTCGTCGACAGTCACTCGCACCCTGGTTCGATTCGTAGACCCCGTCTCGATGATGGTCGCCTGCGGCCCGTTCAGCCCAGTGGCCCTCGCATTCATTGCGAGTAACGAAAGCACAGAAACCACCAGCACGTGCATGACATAAATTGTCGCGCTTCCGCGCCAATCAGTTCGTCGAAGCTTGTATCCGGCTCCCCGCGCGTGCCTTCGCAACCATTTCCCGCACTTCTGCGGCCATGGTCGGTGCGTGATAGCAGATTCCGTCTTTTATGGTCCATTCAACGCCGCCGGTGTGGACCTGGCGTCCGTTCTTGATTACATCGATGCCTGTCGGGTACAACACTTTCATATTCTTCAGAGGATTGCCGTTCACCACGATCAGATCGGCAAGGTAACCCGGCCGCACGCCTCCGATCTTGCCTTCCATCCCCAGGATCTTCGCATTGTTTCCAGTCACATGCTGAATCACCTTGATCGGGTTGAACCCGGCTTCTTCGTGCAGCTCCAATTCGCGCAGTAAACCGAAACCGTAAATCTGATAAATGAACCCTGCATCATCACCTGCGCCAATCACACCGCCCATGCGTTCGAATTCCCCTAAAGCGGCCATCCAGATACGGTAGTTTTCTTTCCAGAAAACCTCATCGTTCGAAGTCCACCCAAGAAAGTACGAGCCATGGTTTTTCGGATTCGGCCGAAAGTATTCCCCGAGCGTTGGATGCAAATACTCCGCGAACCAGGGCTGGTTTTGCGCACGCTGCAGATCCCTGCTTGCTTCATAAATGTCGAGCGTCGGGACCCACGCCACATTTGCTTTCACCATCCCAGACAGAACATCCTGCAGCCGTTTTGGATCGGCTTCGCGCCACAAATGCCCCGCATAACGGAAACGATCCGTCTCGTTGTTGTAATTGAAGTCGGGTGGGAAGTTCTGAACACCGGCAGGAATGGCGGCATCGGGAATGCCATACCAGTGTTCAATGCTGCGCGTCCCGAAATGGATGTCATCCCAGGCATTCGTTTCCTCAACGCCGACATGGTGCGCAATCGGCAAGCCTAATTTGTGAGCTTCATCTTCAGCAGCTTCCATAATGTCGCGGTACATTCCCAGAAACTTGACTCCATCTGCGCCCATGGCCTTCAAGTCACGAATCCGCGCCCGCGCCTGCTCCGGATTCGACGGAACTGGCGAAGTAGCGGCAAACATCGGATACACGAGCACCCGCGGCGCAGCAATCTCGCCCGCCGCACTCTTGGCACGCAGCGCTAGCGTCTTCTTCGTATCGCTCCCGACGTCGCGAATAGTTGTAATCCCGCACGAAAGCCAGATTTTCAGCTCGTAATCGAGCGGTTGCGGAATGCCGCCTCGCTCATCCTGCGTGTGTGCATGGGCATTGATCAATCCCGGCAGAACGTATTTGCCAGTCGCGTCGATCTCGGCATCTGCCGGCAGCCGCTTACTGCGCCCGCTCTGAAGAGCTACGGGGTCGAGCGGAACCACAGCCATAATCCGGTTATTCTCGACGATGATATCCTTCGGCCCCGAGGCCGGAGTGCCGTTTCCGTCCTCGATCATCGCGTTGCGAATCGCCAGCCGGCCATATCGCTTGCCGTTCACTGCTTTGACGGCAGGAGTCTGCGCCGAAAGCACCGCTCCCATAACAATCGTTAGAGTTAAACCAATCGCAAGCGACCGCTGCATGTTCTGACTCCTCTGTTCATTCATCAGGAATTGATGAATTATCACACGGCTATCTGCTGGCAGCACAACACTCGGCGTTCCAACGATCCGCCAAGCCTACCCGAATGACCGGTGTCGTGTCGCTCCTATTTCGCTCACACTCAAGCCATGAGCAAGCCTCTGCCATTCCCGGGGCGAGTAGCGGAAGCCCTCCGTCGCTCCACTGTGCAAGTGAAAACCGAAGCGAACGAATCGGGCGGACTTGGCTCCGGTGTCATGCTTTCTGGAGACTCTATCCTGACGAATGCGCACGTAGCGCGTGGAAGCGGCATCACCATCGAATGCTGGGACGGCACCCCTGCCACTGCGATCGCGATCCGTTCCGACTCTCGTCGTGACCTCTGTCTCCTGCAGTGCTCAACCAACCTCTCTGGCGTACCTGTCACTTTTGCCGACTCCGACCGGCTCCAATCCGGAACGCCTGTGTTTGCCGTCGGCAATCCCTTGGGTTTTATCGGCGCTGTCTCGAGGGGTGTCATCAAGTCCGTCGGGCCCGTCGCTTACAGGTCGCCGCTGCTCCGGCAATCCTGGGTTTGCGCATGGCTTCGTCTGGCGCCCGGCAATTCCGGCGGTCCGCTCGCCGATTTCTCGGGCAATGTCATCGGAATCAACACCATGGTCATCTCAGGCGGATTGGCCCTCGCTGTTCCAAGCGCCAGTGTTCAATCCTTCCTCAAAAGTCCCGGCCTGATACTCGGAGTCACCATTCGCCCGGTCCGCCTGCCAAGCCGTGAAACTGCATTGATGATCCTCGAACTCGCCCGTGACGGTGCCGCCGAAGCCGCCTCACTTCTGCCGGGAGATCTCCTCGTCTCGGCGAATGCGCGCAAGCTTCACTCGCCTGATGACCTCCAGCGCTCGATGGACGAAGCTCCGAGCGGCCGGCTTCATCTGACGTTCCGCCGCGGTAATCACCCCAACGCACGCCAGGTTACCGTTCAGCTTCAGCCCATGCGCTTGCACAAAGCCGCGTGATGTCGGCGGAGTCACCCGCGGTGGCTTACGCATCCGAAAGCCATGCCAAAGGTAGTGCGGTTTCATCAGACCGGTTTGCCCGAACGTGCTGCAGATCGAAGATCTCCCTCTCCAGAGCGGAAGCACTCTTTCGAAGGGGCGCGTACCTCGAAATACCGAAGTTTCCGGCCCGCATCGGTTACAAGGTCTCCGGCAAAGTCGATAGAGTCGGACCTGGTGTGACTGGTTTCAAACCCGGCGATCGCGTCAGCTCTACCGTGGATCTGATGGAGCGCAGTGTCAAATAGTAGGATCACTTCCCCAGACCCGGTACCGGAAAGGTGACGAATGTACAACCCTGACAGGAAAATCTCCTCCGCTGCTGTCATCCTCGTGATCGCCGGATTTGCCGCTGCTCAACAGCGGCCCGCTCCCGACCTGGCCCTTGTCGAGAAGCGCAATGCCATTGAAAAAGAGCTGGAACAGGTCGCGATTATCGAGCGTAAGCTGATGGTGCCGATGCGGGACGGCAAGCGCATGGCGACCGATGTTTACCGTCCGAAAGATTTGTCCAAAAAGTATCCGGTCATCTTTATTCGCACTCCCTACAACTTCAATTTTTGGGATGTGCGGCTAGGCGCACCGCGTGATTTATCGACGGAACTGGATGCGGTCAAGCGCGGGTACGCCTATGTGGAGATGAATGAGCGCGGCCATTTCTTTTCCGAAGGCAATTACGACATCCTGGGCGCTCCGCTTTCGGATGGAGATGATGCGATTGCCTGGATGTCGTCTCAACCCTGGTCAAACGGCAAGGTGGGCACGATTGGATGTTCCTCCACGGCGGAATGGCAGTTGGGCGTGGCGGCGCTCGGAAACCCCGCCTTTGCGGCCATGATTCCGCAGAGCTTTGGCGCGGGCGTGGGGCGCGTCAAACCGTACTATGAGCAAGGAAACTGGTATCGCGGCGGGGCAGTCCAGATGCTGTTTGTCGCCTGGCTCTATGGCGAGCAGAATCAGGTCCGGCCCATGTTTCCGCCCCACACATCGCAGCAGGACTTGATCCGGGTGTCGAAATCGTTTGACTTGGCGCAGCAGTTACCCCCGGTCGATTGGGCGAAAGCTCTGCGCCATCTGCCGGAGATGGACATTATCAAAGCAGTGGATGGGCCGCACGGCATCTTTGCCGATAACATGCCGGTGCCCACGGAAGGCGCAATGATTGAGCGGACTCCGAACAGCCCGGCCTGGTATGCCGGCGGACTCTGGCATGACAATAAGCCGATCAACGTGCCTGGATTCTGGTTCATGACCTGGTACGACGTCTCGATTGGGCCAAATCTGGCGGCTTACAACCATGTCCGCAAAACAGCAAAGCCGGAAATAGCCAATCAGCAATATGCAGTAATCGCGCCCACCCTGCATTGTGGATATAAACGAGCGACGGAGAACACGATTGTGGGCGAGCGCAGCATGGGCGATGCGCGGCTGGACTACGATGCGCTGACTTATGGATGGTTTGACCACTTCCTGAAGGGCGAAGACAATCACGTTTTACAAAGCATGCCCAAGGTCCGTTACTTCACGATGGGCATGAACAAATGGCAGATGTCGGACACCTGGCCCCCGGAAGGCGCGCAGCCCATGACTTTCTATTTCACAAGCAGTGGGAAGGCCAACAGCTCCAGCGGCGACGGCGCATTGACGACCACGCCTGCTGACTCCGATACACCCGACCGCTTCCGGTATGATCCGATGGACCCCGTGCCATCTTATGGAGGCAACGTCTGCTGCACCGGAAACGCCGTGACGGGCGGGGCGTTCGACCAACGCAAAATGGAATTGCGACCGGATATTCTGGTCTACACCTCCGAGCCGTTCAAGGAAGGAACGGAAGTAAGCGGCCCCATTGACGTAACGCTCTACGTTTCCTCCGACGCCAAAGATACGGATTTTACGGTTAAGATGCTGGATGTTTATCCGAACGGTCCGGCTTACAACCTGGACGAGACCATCCAACGGGTTCGCTATCGCGAAGGCTACGACAAACCCCCCGTCTGGATGAAGCCCGGCGAAGTCTATAAAGTTGCATTACAGCCCATGGTGACGAGCAATTATTTCGAAGCGGGCCATCGACTCCGGATCGAAGTCTCAAGCAGCAACTTCCCGCGCTTTGACCGCAACATGAACACTGGCGGAAACAACTACGACGAGGTGAAAGGCGTAACAGCCCACAACGCCGTGCACCATTCGGCGCAGTATCCATCACAGGTCACAATCAGCGTTGTAAGGCGGCAAGCAGGATCGTAACGCAGTCACCGAACTGGAGCATTTGCTTCTCGCGGCGTTTCGTAAATCTCAGCTTCGACAATGCTCAAGATCACGGTGCTATTTAACCCCACTCCCGTAGCCGCCGCGTCCCGCGTCTGCCACCTTGCTGTCCAGCATCTCGCGCGATCCCGCTGCTCTGCCGCCGTGCGGATCCCATTGGTCGCGCAAAGCCTTGATCTGCCGCATATGGTCTTCCGAGACGCCTTTGTTGCCCGCCTCGTAAAACACGATGCTTGGGTCGTTGCGGTTATAAATCATCGCGTCCCGCATCAGCTCCAGCCGCTGTTCCCATTGCCTGCCGGAAACGTCCCGTTCAGCATCTCCAGCGGGCATCGACTCCATCAGTCCCAGACGATCAAAACTCTCTACATCCTGCTTCCACGGAGTTACATGCATCAACCGGACCAGGTTGCCGTTTCCCTCAACGATCATTCGATTACTGAAATCGCTCATCCACGCCGGTACGGATAGTCCGATCGCCGGCCATTCATTCGTAGTGCGTTGCCCGTAACCTTTTAGCTGGATCACTCGGTCGTTCAGCTTTACCATTCCGTTCTCGAATTCCGTCTTCCGAAATCCGGTCCGGGTCGAAACGGCGTCTACCTCCTCGCCTTCCACCCGCAACGAGGTTTGCACGGTGTACAAATACCCGTACCCCCAGCTCCAGAAATGCAGCCCTGTCACCTTGCTCGAAGCGCTCAACGTTTTCGTTTCTCCCGAGCAATCGTCTCTGTCCCGCCTTCGATTACCTTGACAGTGTTGCCGTCCATGTCCTGAATCGAAACCCGATAACTGACGGTCTTCGGTTCCGCGTATTCATTCTTCACCTGTGCTTCCGCCGTAACGCGCGCGCTCTGACCCGGCAGATCAAAATCCTGAGCGTATACGTACAGACCCGTCGTGCCGAGGTTCGAATAGAGGGGCAGCATCTGATGAAGCTTGTCAGTTAAATGCAGATAGACATTCTTGTTGATACCGCCGTAATTCGCGTAGAAGTTCCGATCAGCCCATTCGAATTTCGTGTTACTCGCTCTCTCGCGGTAATCCCAAGAATTATCTATTCGTGCCGCCAGCACATTCTCTTTTGGAGCCGCCTTTGCCACATTCGTGATGTCGAACCCAAACGCCATTACGCCGTTCTCGCTGCGTCCGACAAATTTCCCGTTCAAATAAAAGTCGCCGGCCTGCCGTATACCTTCAAACTCTAGAAAGACTTTCTTCCCCAGCGCATCCCGCGGGAGTTTGAAATGCTTCCGATACCAGGCGATGCCCGTCGGCAGATCGCGAATGCTTTTTCGAAACACGTCATCTTCGTTCCATGCGTATGGCAGCGAAACAGCTTTTCCATCCTGCGTCGTCGAACGCGGTTTTCTCTGCACCGGTCATGTCGCCGACGTACACCCGCCATCCGGGATCAAAGTTGTACCGGGTGCGTGCCTCGAGTGGCGAAAGCCCAAAGAGCAAAAAGGTACGTAGCCAGGAAACCACTCCCAAACTACACTGGGAATTTTGCGCATGAACTTGAAATTGCGATAATAGCGGAGCCCTGTGAAACCTCGCCTTTCTCTCATTGGCGTGCTCCTGTTAGGAGCGCTGCTCCTGAAACCCACCCGGGCTCAGAAAACCTCATCAACCGACCTGCCGCAATTCACAAAGGACAACCAACTGCTTCCTCCGGAGCATTACCGGGAGTGGATCTTTCTCAGCTCCGGATTCGGCATGAGTTACAACCCGGCAACGGCAAACGCCACTGATCCGCCGTTCGACAATGTCTTCGTCAATCCGCCTGCATACAACAGCTTTCTGAAAACCGGAACCTGGCCCGACAGCACAATCTTTGTTCTCGAAATTCGTTCCTCGGTCAGCAAAGGTTCCATTAACAAGAGCGGGCATTTCCAAAAGGATGTCGCCGCCATCGAAGTGCATGTTCGCGACGAGCACCGGTTTCCAGGCAAGTGGGCATTCTATGAATTCTCGGGACCGGGACGAGCCTCATCGCCGCTGCCGCGTAACGCTTCCTGCTATTCCTGTCACTCCGCCCACGGTACCGTCGACACCACCTTCGTTCAGTTCTACCCGACTCTCATCGATATCGCAAAAAGAAAAGGAACGTTCAAGAATCCCGAGTAACCCAGTGACTAATCGCGAATGACCAAAAGGACAGCGATCCCGAGCACTCCGCGCATCACAGAAATGACTGTCATTCCTGTCGCGGGTTATGACAGCATGCTGTTGAACCTCAGCGGAGCGCATGGGCCGTTTTTCACTCGTAACCTGGTGGTGCTGAAGGACAGCTCCGGACACACGGGCGCGGGCGAAGTTCCTGGCGGTGAGCGCATCCGCAAAACGCTCGACGATGCGCGGCCCTTGGTTCTCAACCAATCGATCGGGAATTACAGCGACGTGCTCCGAACTCTGCGGAATCAGTTCGCGGATCGTGACGCAGGCGGCCGCGGACTCCAAACCTTCGACTTGCGCACAACCGTTCACGCCGTCACCGCGCTCGAAGCCGCTCTGCTCGACCTGCTCGGTCAGCATCTCGGAGTGCCGGCGTGCATGCTTCTTGGGGAAGGGCAGCAGCGCAACTCCGTCCCCGTTCTCGGATACCTGTTCTTTGTCGGCGATCGCACGAAAACGGATCTGCCTTACGCAAGCGCGCCCGCCAATGCTGACGATTGGATCAGGCTCCGCCATGAGGAAGCACTCGGGCCCGGCGAAGTCGTGCGCCTTGCCGAAGCAGCCCAGGCTCGTTACGGTTTCCACGATTTCAAACTGAAGGGCGGTGTCTTATCCGGCGAGCGAGAGATGGAAGTCGTCGCCGCCCTCGCTGCCCGTTTCCCCGAGGCCCGCATTACCATCGATCCCAACGGCGCCTGGTCCTTGCCTGAAGCCGTTAGGCTCTGTTTCGAACACCCAACTTTGCTCGCCTATGCCGAAGATCCGTGCGGCGCGGAAGATGGCTTTTCAGGCCGGGAAATCCTCGCCGAATTCCGCCGCCAAACGCAAGTGCCGGTCGCTACCAACATGGTCGCTACAGATTGGCGTGAGATGGCCCATGCTTTGCAACTCCAAGCCATCGACATACCTCTCGCCGATCCTCATTTCTGGATGATGAGCGGCTCCGTCCGCGTCGCGCAAGTGTGCCGGGATTGGGGCCTGACGTGGGGGTCGCATTCGAACAATCATTTCGATATCTCGCTCGCTATGTTCACTCACGTGGCCGCCGCCGCTCCCGGCGCCATCACTGCTATCGACACCCATTGGATCTGGCAGGATGGCCAGCGCCTTACTCGCGATCCTCTCAAAATTGCTCGGGGTATCATCCAGGTGCCCGGCCAACCAGGACTGGGTATCGAACTCGACATGCGACAGATCGAGGCTGCGCACGAGCTGTATCGCAAGGCCTCGCTAGGAGCCCGCAATGACGCCATTGCCATGCAATATCTTGTTCCGCATTGGAAATTCGATAACAAGTCTCCTTGCTTGGTGCGCTAAGCTGTTATCTTTTTCAACCGAAACCCGTTCCGCACGATTTCTCGATACACTTTTTCGAGTGATTCCTTTGACATCGGCCGTTCTTTAATTCCTCTTCGATTTCTGTCTAATCGATAACCGCTGTCACAAATCTCAAATTCAGAACAACAAGGAGAAATACCGCATGCTCCATACCCGCCCGATCCCGTCTCACCTCACGCGGCATGATGCAGTCGGCAAAGTGAGACGTCCCTATGGAGATCCCGTTTCGGATCTCAAAGACATCACACGGTTCATACCGGTCCCGCAGACGGCTCCCGCCAATCTGAAGGTCCCTCTCAGCATCTTCGATCCCAAAGCAAGCGCTAATGCGACTACTGGCGGAAAACTGGTCTTCCATTGTGTCGGGGACGTAGGAGGCATACACGGCACGGCAACGCAGGATGCCATCGCCACAGCCATGGAGAACCAGGTCAAGACCGCAGCGGACCCGGACAAAGCAGGCTTCTTTTACATCCTTGGGGACGTTATCTACTTCAATGGGCAGAGCACTCTTTACAAGACCGAGTTCTATGAGCCCTACCAATACTACCCGGCTTTGATCTTCGCCATACCCGGTAACCACGACGGTGACACGCAGGTGCAAAAAGGCGACCTGCCCGACACTGAACCCTCTCTACTGGGGTTTTTTCAAAATTTCTGCGATAGCACCCCAGAACACGTCACGCCCTATCGCATGTCAATGACTCAGCCTTATGCCTACTGGACTCTCGACGCCCCGTTCGTGACAATCATCGGACTCTATTCAAATGTCGAGGGCAGTCTCGATGCCCGGGGACGCATGGACCAGCAGGGATATCTGGAAGCGCAAATGAAGAGCGCGGACCCGAACAAAAAACTCTTGGTCACCGTTCATCACCCACCGTTTTCACTCGATTCGGCGCACGGCGGAACGCCCGACATCCTCACCGCAATCGACACCGCCATCTCGTCCAGCGGACGCACTCCGGACGCTGTCCTCTCCGGGCACGTTCACAATTACCAGCGCTTCTCCCGAAGCTTGAACAATCGCGAGGTCCCGTATATTGTCGCCGGTGCCGGCGGTTACGCCAACGACGCTCGCAGTATGCACAAACTGCAGAAAGGGATTGAGAACGAGAAATTGCCCTTCCAAACAACCATAAAAACAGTGAAACTCGAGAAATTCCACCAGGAACAGCCGGGTTTTCTTCGCATCACCGCATCCGCCGACAGTCTTGCGTTCGAGTATTGGATCGTGCCGTTCGATGACACCGCTCCTACACTGTTTGACAACTTCTCCGTCTAGCTCGAGCGCGGGAACTCTAGGCAGCATTTTCTAATCGAAGAATGAGCCTGAAGGCGGGAGCGTAGCTCCGCGCTTCAGGCCTCCTTGTTTTGGTTTTAGAATTTCGACGAGTAGGAATTTGGGCTGCGGTGGGAAAGTGGGAAGGCTGGTTTTGCTTTCCACTTTTCCACCGTTCGTCGCGGCTGCGGGAATGTGGGAATCGCCTGGCGATTTCCAAAGGTTGTGGGCGCGGAGGGAAACCTGGTTTTGGTTTTCCTCCGCGTCCACACCTGTCATTTCCGCGGCCGTCTGTCTTCATGCGCTCCGTTTCTGCCGCAGGCCGGCGAAGAGCTTCTGTTTGGCCTCCTGCATGGCCCGCGCGGCATGGGTATCGCTGCGTGCATCGGCCAGTCGTTCGAGGTCTTCCTTCGTGGTTCGGGGTTTGAGATAAGCCGCGAACTCCGGCACGTCCTGTAACAGCTCCCACGGTGTCCCGTACCGGCGATAAAGCCGGCGTTGCTTTCCTTTGTTGTCCGTGATCGTTTCCGGCACGCCACACGGCCGATGAAAATTCAGATGCGGATTGAAATGCTCCTGGTAAAACGTAGTGATGGCTTCGGCGTGTCCGGAAGCGATGTAGCCGTAGCCGATGTGTTTTCGAATCACCGCGCCATTTTTCGCCTCCACCAGGCCGTTGTCATTGGAATGCCGCGGCCGCGATTTCGTCTGTTCCGCCAACAGCTTGTTCAGTAGCCCGGCGACTCTGCCGTTGATAAACTCGCTCCCGTTATCGGAATGAAAGCCCAGTATGCGGAACGGACACTGCGCCAAGATCGCTTCCAGCACCGGCATCAGCCATTTCTCGCCGATCTGCGCGCTGGCGCCAACCACTTGCCATTGCGTCACCTCGTCCACTGCGTTGATGTGGTACACGCCTTTCACGCCGTCCAGATCCCCTTGATGAACCGTGTTTACGCGCAGATAACCCGGCCTGCCTTTCGGATCGGGCCGGCGGCGTTCTCCAATCGCAATCGGAACAGGTCTCGTCTTCTCATAACGCAGGCGCTTTTCGCGATATCTCCGGCTCTTCCCCAGATTGTAGAGAGGGGCCGCCGAGATCCCGGCCAGGCGTTCATAGTGTGAGTCGCCGTAATGCTCGAACTCCCGTTGTAAGATCTTCCGCGTAGCCGGTCCGCTCAGCGTTTCGTGTGCTTCGTCCACCTCCGCCAGCCAGACAACATCGGTGGCGCTGTAATGATTCGCGAACCGGTTGCGCCGGTAGCTGCGTTCCTTCCCCGTCCCCGTCGCGATGTACCCAGCGATGAGCCGCGTGACCTGAGACCGGCTCAGGCCTGTCATCTTCTGAACGTATGGCCGCAACAATCCCTTGGCTGCCTTGCTTTGCTTCCAGTACTCCTGCCCGCACAATGTCCGGCTTTTCCAGCCGTACACTTCCTCACGATTGGCTGCTTCAAAATGGACCTCCCCCGCCGCTTCCAAAAATGCCCGGATTTGCTCCAGGCTCAACCGCTCTCCGTTCTCCACGCTGATGTTCAATCC
Organism: uncultured Acidobacteriaceae bacterium; assembly: GCA_963771495.1. Classification (GTDB taxonomy): domain Bacteria; phylum Acidobacteriota; class Terriglobia; order Bryobacterales; family Bryobacteraceae; genus Bog-105. The sequence continues at coordinate 1,723,407 of CAVYTR010000001.1, forward strand.
TCAGCATGCGAAACTCAACTCTTCCTTCAGGCTCATTCTGCATTAGAAACAAACCCCCGCTTCAGGCTCATCCTGCATTGGACAAGACTTAGGCTGTTCATCCCTCCGGTTGCGGGCGTATAATGCCTCTGGACAGCTCATTCCGCTGCCTGCACGTACGGAGGAGGTGACGCGATGGAAGTATCGGGTCGTGTTTCGGCGATTCTGGCGCAAAAGGGCAAGGAAGTCTGGTCCATCGCTCCGGATGCCACCGTCTACCAGGCGCTCGAAGCGATGGCGGGCAAAGGAGTGGGCGCGCTCCTCGTAATGGAGAACGATCGCATCGCCGGTGTTCTCTCCGAACGCGACTACGCCCGAAAGATCATTCTCAAAGGACGTTCCTCCAGAGATACGAACGTCCGTGACATCATGATCTCTCCTGCGATCACGATCTCTCCCGATTGCTCGACCGCTGAAGCCATGCAAATCATGACCGATCACCGCATACGCCACCTGCCCGTGGTCGACGATAAGGGCGCCGTCGAGGGTATGGTGTCCATAGGCGACCTTGTCAAATGGATCATCTCTTCACAACAGGAAACAATCGAGCAGCTCCAGAGCTACATCGCGGGGAACTCCTAGGCACTTGTTGAACGGTTGGTTGTTTCGCTCCCTGGCGATCCTGAGCATCTTTTTACTGCCTTCGCAAGAAGCTCATGCCCGCGTGGAGATTGCTCCTTGCAAGAACAACATCTCACCGCAGCAGCAGATCGAACTCGGGCAGAAGGCCGCGCAGCAGGTGTATCGGCAGATGCCAGTCCTGCCCGATTCCAGTCCCATCACAGCGTACATTCAGGACGTCGGTAGTAAACTCGTCGCGCAAGCGCCCGGCTACAAATGGCCCTACAACTTCCATGTCGTGAATGTGGCCGAGGTCAATGCTTTTGCGTTGCCCGGGGGCACGGTGTTCGTCAATCTGGGAAGTATCCAAGCGGCTGAAACCGAGGCCCAGCTGGCGGGAGTCTTGGCTCACGAGATCTCGCATGTCGTCCTCCAGCATTCCGTCTGCAATGCAGTGAAGCAGCAGAAAGTGGGCCTCCTCGCAGGCCTGGGACAAATCGCCGCCGGGGTCCTGCTGGGGGGTGCCGCTGGCGAGCTTGCGCAACAGGGAATTGGTGCAACCGCCGGCCTAGGCTTCCTGAAGATGTCTCGTGGAGCAGAAAAGCAGGCCGATCTGCTCGGGGTCGGCATTCTTTACGACGCCGGTTACGATCCCAAGGGCATGTCACAATTCTTCGAAATCATCCAGGCGAAATATGGGGCTGGAGGTTCGCAGTTCATGAGCGATCACCCCAATCCGGGCAACCGGACCGAGTATGTCAGCAAAGAGGTCTCCACCTTCGTCCCCCGGCCGAATTACATCACCACCACGCCCGCCTTCGCGCGCATCAAACAGCAGCTCTCGGGCATGCATCCCTACACCGCTCGTGAGGTTGCGGCCGGTGTCTGGAAGCAGCAGACTCAAAACCAGTAAGAAGCGCCGACCTTACTGGTCGGTCCCGCTCGTTGCTCTCGGCCCGAGATCGTTGAAATTCATCAGCGCATTGAACAGCATCCGAAACTCGCCCAGGTTCTGCCAACGGTAACAAGGATTCGTCGCAAACAGCAGAACACGTCCTTGTCCGACAGGAACGTCCAGAATCGCGGGACGGTTGCGAATTTCATTCGCGCCTTTCATCAAGCCGCTCAGTACGGAATCATCGCCTCCCGGAAAACGCATTAACACTTGCGCAGCACGGTCGGTCTGCGGAACAGTCAGTAGCGGCCCATTCGCGTAGCGGACCGGCATAGTTTTCTCGGTATAGCCGTAAAACACCGGGTGCTTGGGCTTCAACACTTCAGCGGTCACAATCGGGCCCGGAGCATAGAACTGTGCGGACGGGCGGCTTGCTTCTACCCGCCTTGTAATTCCATACTCAGCCGGAAAATTGCTCGCCACTCCAAGAGTTATCAGCAGCCCGCCCGAGTCGACAAACTTCTGCAGTTCCACCACGCCTTCCAGACCCATTCCGCCCGTAATGTCCGGCGAGGACCCGTAGTCACCCAAATACTTGAATTGCTCTGTCTTCGTGTAGGCCAGCGGTTGCTTCTTCGGTTCAATATCGAACACCAGGCTTTTCGCGTTGCGCCCCTGGTTTGGTACCACAATGACGTCATACGCTGACCGCAAATTCCCTTGCCTCACGCGCTCCTTAAAGATCAAATCGTACGGAACTTCGAAATGATCAAAGGCATAGCGGACCCAGCCCACATCCTGCGTACTGCCCCATGTGCTGTACATTGCAATGCGTGGCAGGTCCGCCTCGTGTGCCGGAACCGGCACCGGTTGAGAAAGCGCAACAGCGTGCAGTCCGAGCGACTGCACTGCGGCCTTCAAATTCGCAGACGAACTGCCAGAAACCAGGAACGATCCAGCGGGTACCACAGTATTCCCGGACTTAAACTCCTCTTCGGCAATCCGAACGGGAACATCCTTTAACCGGAACCGCAGAGTCGCTAAGTTGACTGAGCCATTGTCGAGTACCGCAAAGTTAGCCGCCGAAGAGGAGCCCTCGACTGAGCCATCGGGTTGATAGCGATCGATCGGTTGAACAGATGCTTGCTCGACCGACTTATCCGCACTCTCGACAATTTTGGTATGCGTCATTAAGCCCATCGTCCACGCGGCATCATCATAGGTGCGCAGGGCTGGATCTGGATAGTTTTGTTTCTCCAGGAGGATCTTGACTAATCTTCCGTACGGTTGATCGCGCTTAATGATGAATGAGCCTGCTGGAAAGGTTCCTTCCTTCAGCTTCACCTCACTCGTTGCACGGCCCACCTCAACGCCTTGCTTACGCAGGATGTCAACCACGAACGCCACGCGGGTCATATCCGGTTGATCGCCCGGAATGACATATCCGTATGGCGCGTCTTTCTTCCCGGCTTCAATCGAGTTCCGGCTCTTCCGGTAAAAGTCGTCGAGAATCACTTGCGGAAACGCGGCCGCCATCTCGAGCGCGCTCAGCACCCCGGTCTCCATATAGTTCGTGTTGTCGCGCATCGACCAGTCCACTTCTTTATAGGCCGGTAGCGGACGATACCACTCACGCTGCGTTGCGCTGAACTGCGGGCCGCCACCGCCGCCTCCCCCTTCCGGCGCATCTACGTGGCGGTGCATTGTATTGGCTCCGCCGTTGCCAAACGTCTCGTACATCCGCATCATTCCGTTGTGGTTCGACGACATGAAGCCCAGGTACCCGGGCGACCACATGTCGACGAAGGCATGCGTCCACACTCCCGGCATCCCGTACTTGATCATTTGCGCCATCTCGAAATTCGAGAACCAGGGAAGTTCCCCGTAAAGAATTGGATCAAGCGTAGGATTCTGAGGCGCCTGCCCGCTGAAGGTGTACATGAAAGGCACCGATTCGTGCAATTCATGCATAATCGGTGGATGCCAGTTCAGATACCATGCCAACAGGCGCTGCATTGGTAGCTGAGAGTAGTTGATGTCGCGGTTGTCGTCGTGAAAGATGTACTTGCCCCAATATGGCGGGCCTCCAAGGTTGTCAGCTTCCCCCTTCTCGTTGATCTTGTACCGGTAATACCAATCGGTGTAGCGGTCGCGTCCATCGGGATCTGCAGCGGGTGTGATCGAGACAATCAGGTGATCGCGAATCGACTGTTCGATGGGTGAGTCCTCTGTCACCAGCCGGTACGCAAGCTCCATCAGCATCTCCGGAGGACCGGTCTCACCGCTATGCAAGCCTCCCATTACGTGATAGATCGGCTTGGCTTTGCTCACAATCTCTGCAGCTTGCGAGTCGTTGATTGTGCGCGGGTCCGCAAGCTGAGAAAGATCTTTGCGGTAGCTCTCGAGGTCGCGAATTGTCGCTTCAGAACCGATGAAGACCACCACACATTCGCGGCCTTCGTCGGTCTTGCCGATATCCATCACTTTCACACGCGGCGACTTCTCCGCAAGTGTCCGATAGTAACGGACAATGTCCTCGTAGTAAGTTAACTTCTTCGGCTGACCTATGTAGTAGCCGAGAACATCTTTCGGAGAGGGCACGCCTTCAGCCTTGGGAAGGTGATCCACAAGCGGGCTGATGAACTCCGGCCGTGTTGTCCACTCCTTCACCGATTTGGCAAATTCGGGATCCATCTGTTGCGCGCTGGCAATCCCGGCAATCGCTATCAGACACGGTGCAAGCTGCTGGAGAACACGTCTCGGCATAGGTTGCGGACTATTGTACCCGCAACGCCTCTACGCTTTTGGGTGAGGCTGCGCCGTTCAAAAGCTCAGTCTTCACGTAGCTGGCTGTCAAGAGCGCCTCCGCAACGCAGTGAACCGATCACCATTACGGGGGGCCTGCGCCTTGAGGGTCGAGCCGTAATGCAAGAACGTCCAGTGGGGAGTAGCGCCGACCACAGGGCGAATGAGCGCTGGTACAGGGATGATTAGAGCATCACGAAGCCGAAAACAAGGAGACCATACTTGGATCAACGATTTCGTTACTTTGTCGGGATTGACTGGGGAACGCAATTCCATTGCGTTGTATTGCTCGATGGCCAGGGACGAGTGATCAATATAACGCGGCACACAGCGGCGAAGGCTTTGGCTGCTCTCGTGAAGAAGCTCAAACAGCGAACTACCTTGCGATCCGGCAGAGGTGGCCATTGCCATCGAGGTCGCTTGGTGCGCACTGGTCGAAACATTGGTTGAGAATGGCTTCTGCGTATTCTCGATTAACCCTTAAGCAAGTGGATCGATTTTGTGATCGATTCACCGTAGCAGGAGCGAAGGAAGACTCCCGTGACGCTTTGTGCTGGCTAGTTCTTTGCGCACAGATCGAAAAAGCTATAAGCCCGTCCAGGTAGAGGCTCCCGAAGTAATTCGATTACGAGAGCTTTCCAGATTCGAAGATGAGCTGAAAACAGAACTGTGGCGGGTCACCAACCGTCTATGGGAACTTTACTAGCAAGGAAGGGAGCGCCTGGTACATTGATGATTTCTCAACGGCTCACCTGTCCGCCGAAGCCCTTGCGCTCTGGCGAGAGCGCATCAAAAAGGACGAGGCCACAAGTAAGCTGTACGCACAAGGTATCGTACTTTTGGACGGCAGCGATCCTCGGTTTGAATGGCAGATTAATCCTGGCTCGCCGAACAAGGTCTGGTCGCGTACTCTCACCAGCCATAATTAACTCGCACTGACTACGTCTTCAATGCCAACGACAGCTTTTGGCTCACGAACGTAGCATCACCGCTGACGGGCTCTTATTCGCCTTTGTATGGTCAACAGGCTACCGCACGATCGCTCCGTACTCGCGAGAACGCGTCGGTACTCTCGCTCCACTCGCCGGATCAGCCCGCTGGACCAGACAAGAGGTTTACCTTGGACGAGCTCGGACACGCGCTTCTCAGCAACCGCAGTTTCGCGGCCGAGTTACTCAAAAATCAATTGGTGCAACGTTGCCGCGAGTGCGCTGACCTCATCGAAGCCTGCGATGTGCTTGCGGCCTGGGATGGACGATTCGATCTGGCCCCCGGCCCGCGAGCTCTTGTCAATCTCGCACATGCCGTAGAATTATTGCAGTCCTGCAATATTCGCCTGGACGTGCCCCTGGAGAGCTGCAGTACGTGGACAAGGCGGTCGGCGGATTCCTGTTCATGGCGGCAATCAGAATGAGGGTGTGATTGATTTTCAGGCCAATTCTCGCAACAGTACGACCCTAGAATTGCTGGAGGAACCAGCGCCCGTGAAAGGCAGCCTCCTGAGCGATCAAAGATCCACCCGGCTGAGGATCGCGCAATTCCTTCCTCAATCACCGCGGAATTGCGGCGGCGCGGGTGGAAGTGAATCCTAAGCGCGCTTATCGCATTCTGCGGGAGGACAATCTGCTGTGCCTGCGGAAGCGGAAGTTCGTTGTGGAAACCGATTCCAATCACGGCCGCAGAGTCTACCCGAAACCTGGCGCGCACGATGGTGCTGACCGGCGTGGACCAGCTTTGGGTGGCTGATATCACCTACATCCGGCTGCGCGACGAGTTCGTCTTTCTAGCTGTCATCCTGGACGCCTTCTCACGACGCGTAATCGGCTGGGCGTTGGACCGGACCTTGGAAGATAACTTGACGTTGGCGGCGCTCAACGTGGTTTTTCGCAGCGAGTACCGATCTGCGCGAAGCCCAAACGTCGATCCGCGACTTCCTGGAGAAAAATCTACAACGAAAAGCGGCTTCACTCCGCATTCGGCTATTTGCCCCAGCGGAGTTCGAAGCCCATCTCAGCGCACGACAAAATGAGGCCGCTACGCGGCGGCTTTCTGTATGAGTTTTCTAGGCATGCTGAAATCTATGCATACGATGAGGACGCCAGCGTCGCCGGTGTCCCCGTCTCATCGTTCGGATCAGTTTCCGGCTGGCAATTCCTTGGCGGGTTGCGCTCCCGCAGTGCCCGCCTCCGCTTCACCAACCGCTTCCGAGTATGCGGTAAAGTCGTCTTGCCGGTCGATTGTTTCTCATCGAACGGTCAACAGTGTCTTAACTGCTTGTCTCAGTGGCCCCAACGGCGCAGATCACCGGTGGGTGGAAGCCCTACCCAAGTAGTTGTCGGTAGAACTTCGTAGCTAACGAGCGATTCGATTGGGTAACTGGTCGGATCGAAGCCTCGTGACAAAGCCCACGTATGGTGGGCGAGCAAACTGGCAGGCCGTAACGTGAGTGAAGCTTGAGCAGGCCTCGAAAGTGAAGTCGTGGATGCCGACCCGCCTGAGATACGGGGAAGGCCGCGCGAGCAGGGAAGAAATCGACAAGTGCACCTGTTCGGTCCGCCGGGTTAGTGAGCGCGGCATGTCGGGAAAGTGGTCTGGGTAATTGGGGGAGGCCCGGGGTGGTGGAGGTCGCGCCTCCAACGACGTCGGAAAGGGCGTCGGCCGGAACCGGGTGACGGAAAGGGGCGTCGGCCGGAACCGGGTGACGGAAAGGGGCGTAGTACCGAGGAGGCCGGGTAATGCCGGTCGAGGGAAGGACCCTTACTTCTGATGTGCTTTGGAAGAAGAAGAGGAGAGGTGATTGGCAATGAGCCTGGAAACACCGATTCAGATCCGGACTTTTCAGAGAAAGCTGTATCTCAAGGCCAAAATAGAACCGGCCTACCGCTTCTACCTGCTCTACGACAAGATTTACCGGGAGGACATCCTCGTTCACGCCTAGCAGTTGATAAAAGCCAATCAGGGAGCATCGGGTGTAGATGGTCAAACATGCTGGGGAATCGAGGCGCAAGGGTTGAAAAGTGGCTGGTCGGGATTAGGGATGAACTTCGCGCGAAGACGTACCAGCCGCAGCCAGTGCTACGGATGATGGTTCCGAAGCCTGGGGGTGGAGAAAGGCCGCTCGGGATACCGACGATTCGGGACCGAGTGGTGCAGACTGCCGCCAAGCTGGTGCTGGAGCCGATCTTCGAAGCGGATCTTGACCCGCATGCCTATGGCTATCGACCGAAACGGAGCGCGCAAGATGCGATCCGGAAAGTGCATCAGCTTTTGTGCAGCGGCTACACCGAGGTAATGGACGCTGATCTATCGAAGTACTTCGATACCATCCCACACTGCGAACTGATGCAGTGTGTCGCTCGGCGAATCGTAGATCGGGATATGCTGCGTCTGATCAAGATGTGGCTTAAAGTGCCGGTTGAAGAAAAGGATGATAAAGGGAATCGGCGAATGACTGGAGGCAAGCAGAACACTCGCGGGACTCCGCAGGGTGGGGTAATCAGCCCGCTGCTGGCCAACCTGTACATGAACCGATTTCTGAACTACTGGCGGATCACCGGAAAGGGAGAGGCTCTCCAAGCCCAGGTGGTCAACTATGCGGATGATTTCGTGATCCTGAGTCGCGGCTACGCGGAGCAGGTATCGAATTGGACGCGCCAGGTGATGACGCGGATTGGACTCACTCTGAACGAAGCGAAGACTAGCATTCGGCAGGCGCGGCAGGAGCGGGTTGACTTTCTCGGATATACATTCGGGCCGTATCGTTACGGAAAGATGGCCATTGGTACCTGGGCACAGGTCCATTCAAGCAGAGTGTGTCACGGCTCCGGCAGAAGGTCGGACACGTTCTGAAGCCTAGCAACCTCAGCCCGGGGAGGAAGTTCGTGATCAGCTCAAGCGCATACTGCGAGGATGGGCGGCGTACTTCAGCCAAGGCACGCGGCTTATGGCCTACAGGGCCGTCGATCATCACGTTTACACTCGCGTTCGATTATTCCTAATCCGGCGACACACGGTGCCATCGCGGGGCGCCGGGCGCTACCCGGATGCGGAAGTATTCGGTGCGCTGGGAGTGCTGCGCTTGCGTAGCATCCACCTGTCGCCGGGGTCGTGAGCCAGAGGTGAAGTCAGTCGGAAAGCCGGATGCTCGAAATGGGCACGTCCGGTTTGATGAGCGGGGCTGGGAAACGGGGCGGCGCTACGGCGTCAGCGCTCGCGCCCAGCCTCGACTCTACCCGCAAGGGGCAGGTCCCAGGGGTGACACTTGCGACTATTCACCTCCCATTACGCTAAGAGATCAAGAGTTCGCGGCTTCAACTGCGACGCAATGAATCGGTAAAGTCTTGCCGTGTTCTATGCTCTCGACGAAAGCTCGACTGCTATTTTTCAGCAGATTCGTCCGGTTTATCAAATCGGCGATAGCCTGATTCATTTGCAAAGCTTTCTGCTAAGTCTTCCTCAAAAGTCTGAGCATCTGCTGTCTGGAAAGAGACTGAAAGCTTGCTCTCTTATGACATGAGCGACCAATGGGCTCGATACCCGCGCTGTCCATCTGCCAGCATGTTCCAAAACCAGCCTTTCAGGGCATCGAGGCTCAAAGCGGCAAGAACGCTGTCAGGTTTCGAATGTCCACCAACCCGGAAAAAAACGAAGTGATCTTCATGCCTGAAATTGAACCCATTCCGACTATGCGGGAGAAAGGTTGTGAATGTTGGGCACGGGGCTCTTGACGATGGCTCGGATACAATCCTGGGGTGCGCAAAGTATTTGTCATCTGCCTACTGGCCGCTTCCGCTTTCGCTCAGGCCGGAAAGTTCGGCAGCTTTACGAATTCCGATGACGTCGGCGCTCCTCCGTTGAAAGGGGCGGCGGAGTTTGATGCGTCCACTGGGCAGTATAAGATCACAGGCAGCGGCACCGATATTTGGGGCAAGGCGGATCAGTTCCACTACGTCTGGCGGGAGATGTCGGGCAACTTTTCCGTCACTGCTATGGCGCAATTCCTCACGGAGGGGATCGGACATCGCAAGGCGGTCATCATGCTCCGCAAGAGTCTCGAAACCGATTCACCGTTTCTTCAACTTGCCATTCACGGCGATGGCACGCCGTCGATTCAGTTTCGTAACACCAAGGGCGACAACACGAACACGGTCGATTTTCCAATTGAAGGTCCTGGGACATGGCATCTAATACTGGTTCGGGAAGGTGCCACCATCACGGTGTCGATCGCGAAAGATGGCACGCCGTTAAGAGAACTGGGACATACGACGAATCAGTTGGGCAGCCCGCTATTGGTTGGACTCGGAGTGAGTTCGCACAGTCAACAGGCCACCAACACGGTTTTGTTCTCGGATGTCTCCGTGAAGCAATTGCCAGCGACTGTGGCGACGCACCAGTAAAGGTCAATTTTTCGGACTTCTGAAAGGAACCACATGCTGCTGTCTATCGTTTGCTCGTTAATGCTTGCCGGCCTGCTGTCTGCTTCGGCTTTTGCCCAGAGTAGAAATCTCGGAATTTTTAGCAGTTCCGGCGATGTCGGCAGCCCTGCGATCAAAGGGTCTGCCGAGTTTTCAAACGGACAGTACCGAATTGCCGGCTCCGGAGTGAACATCTGGGGCCAGCATGATGAGTTTCAATATGTCTGGCGAGAGATGACCGGCGGCTTCACGATTACGACTACGATGCGATTCCTTGGGCAGGGAGCGGAGCACCGCAAGGCCGGCATCATGGTTCGGCAGTCTCTTGACGCTAATGCAACCTACGCCGACGTGGTGATCCACGGCAACGGCATGCCGGCGCTTCAATGGCGGAGCAAACCAGGCGAAGACACAAACACGTTCGATCTCCCGTCGAATGGTCCGGGGACATTCAAGGTCAAGCTGGTTCGTACTGGCGTGAAGATTTACATGTACATCGGCAGGGATGGCGGCGAGCTTAAGATAATCGCAAACACCGAGGTTTCGTTTCATGATCCGGTGCTGGTTGGGCTTGCGGTGTGCTCGCACCAAGCGAGCGCATCCGAGACGGTTGTGTTTTCCGATGTGTCGATGGAGTCACAAACGCCGTCCGGTGCTAAAGGTCAATAGCGAGAAAAACGTGAACTTATCAACAGCGTTCGACTGTTCGTATCTGAAGGCCTGAAATCTGACATCCGGATTTAGTAAAACAGCGACTGTGAATTTGTGTTGTGACCCATCACGATGAGCTTCGCGCCTCAGCAGATCGGTGCGATCGCGGCAGATCCAGGATTGAATGTTTCTCTCCGAGAGATAGAGCAACTATGCGGACTGCTCTACACGGGCAAATTCGAGGATGTCTCCGCAAGCGATGGGCTTTCCTTTGCAGCGATCCCAGTCGAACCGTCGGGTGCTTCTTGAGGTGCGATCGTGCGCTGGGAAATCGACATGGCCGCAACTTGGTGCGAATGACTGGTGAGCTCTGTCTTTCGCTTGCACCCGCGAAAATTCCTTTGTGCCGCACACCCGCAGGATCGATCAATCCGAAACTGCAGGAAGAGATCGCGTTTGGCGTATCTAGCCGCAACTGGTTTGGGCTGAGATAGACGAGTGCTGTGAAATTCCTTAGCCATCAAAGAGCCCACTCGAATGAATCAATCGTTTTGGAAAAGATCAGACACCGTTACGGGTGTTCGCCGGAGATAGGGCGGAACCGGATTGTAAAAGCACCCACCGAGCCACGCGATTTCTTTTCTTGTCGGGACTTCGGTGGGTTTCGTCACAAGCGGCGGATCCCGGCGCTTTGGCTCCTTTTCTAGCCTGCGAGGCAGACTCCTCCAGGGCGTCGCGTCGCGGGTGAGCACAGTTCCTGCTTCGAGTGAACAGAGCCCAGTCACATGGAAGTGTTGCAGGTATGAGCCACGCGAATGGCCGCCGAGCGGTTTCGATATCGCTGAGTCGGCCGGCCTGCCGTTCCAGGTCTTCCACGCCGAGTCCCGGCTTGAGATCCTCCGGCAGTTGCGGCATTTGCTGCAGGAGTTCCCACGGGTGGCATAACGCCGATTGTCCGCCGCTGTTTCCCTTTCTTGTCGGTTGTGATCTCCGGCACTCCGCACGGCCGGTGAAAATTCAAATGCGGGTTCATGTGCTCGCGATAGAACATCCCGATTGTGGCGGCGTGATTTGCAGCGATGTAACCATAGCCGATGTGCTTACGAATCACCGCGGCATTTTTCGATTCAACCGGCCCGTTGTCGTTGGAATCACGAGACCGCGACTTCGTCTGCTCGGCCAGCAGTTGTTCAATAACGCCGCTACCGTGTGGTTGATGAACTCGCTGTCGTCGTCGGAGTGGAAGCCTCGTATGCGAAAGGGAAACTGCGTCAGCTTGGCTTCAAGTACCGGAATCAGCGACTTTCGCAAATCTGAGCCGTGGCGCCGATCACTTGCCCATGGGTGACCTCATCGACCGCGTTGATGTGATACGCGCTTTTTACCCCGTCCAGATCGCCTTGATGCACAGTGTCCACGCGCAGATAACCACGGCTTTTGCGCAGGTTGTAAGTATAAGCCACCGAGATGCCGGCCCGCCGCTCGAAACGCCGGTCGCGTAGTGCTCGAACTCGCGCTCCAGAATGCGCTGCGTGGCCGGCCCGCTTAACCTTTCGTGCGCTTCGTCCACTTCCGCCAGCAACCCGATATCGGCACTCGTATAGCGCTGGGCGAAGCGGTGACACCGATACGAGCGTTCTTTCAGCGTGCCCACTGCTACATAGGCAGCGATTAATCGTGTGATCTGCGCCCGGCTGAACCAGTCATCTTCTCCAGATAGCGCCAGCCCCCGAGGGTGTAAACCAGAGCATGTAAACGGTTTTTCTCGAGAGAAGAAAGAGAGACTGAGAAAGACCGATGGGAATCGACAAAGACGTGCTGGACAGGCTAATAGCGAAGTATCAAAAGCCGGAAGACATCGTCGGCGAGAACGGGCTGCTGAAGCAACTCACCAAAGCGCTGGTGGAGCGGGCCATGGAAGCCGAGCTGACAACCCACCTGGGATATGAGAAGCATGACCCGGTAGGGTATGGTAGCGGAACTCGCGCAACGGCAAGAGCAGGAAACGGCTAAAGGGCGATTTGGGCGAGATCGATATCGAAGTACGACGTGATCGCGATGCGAGCTTCGAGCCGCAGATCGTGCCCAAAGGCGAAACGCGTTTTGCTGGCTTTGATGACAAGATCCTATCGATGTACGCGCGTGGCATGACCAGGCGCGAAATCCAGGGTCACTTAGCCCGGATATCTCACAAGTGACGAATTGCAACCAGTGAGTGGAAGGCAGCGGTGGGTCTGCGTAGGTCGGAGTGCGGCGGTCTGGGTCAGGAGCATTTTGGGGCAAGCTTCGCCATCAACTGCTGTTTGGAGAGGCGAGATTGTCAAAGAACTGTGGTGCTCGTTTGGTTCAGCAGCATAGTTGCTGATAGGCGTGATCGAAAGTGCGCCAGTGCGGATAACTGCTGGCAATCGAGATCCAGACCTTGCGGACCGTGATCCGCACCTGAGCACCGATCCGAAGCAAGTGCAACCGGATAGTTTCACATTGCGCCCGCGCCCAGACCGTGCCCGAAAGTGCGAGTCGACGAAAGGCGCTCATCAATACGTAGGCAGCAACCGACAGATACAGCCGCAGTTGATTGGCGCGCAGGGTGGCGGCGCTCACTCGTCCCGCAAATAACGAATACTGTTCTTTGATGCGGTTCTCCATGTCGCCACGCGCGCAGTACAGTTGCTCATACAGCTTGCGGGCGGGCCAGTTGGCAACTCCCAGCGATGTGACCAGGTAACGTGGATTCTCCTTGCCTTCGATCTGCTCGGCTTTGGCAATCACCCGCCGTGGCCGGCTCCAGCTATCGTTGGTTTGGTAGGTAAACTCGGTAAACACGCGCGCTGCTTGGCCAGTTTCGCGATGTAGCGCGGCGGCTGCTTGCATCTGTGGCTCAATGATTCGGCGTAAACGCTCATTGCGTGCAAAGCCGAATACATACTCGCTTTGATGGGCTTCGCACCAGCTCATCAGTGATTCGCGGCAGAAGCCGGAATCGGCACGCAAAATGATCTTTACCTCTGGCCAATGCTGGCGAATCTGTTTGACAATGCGTTCTACTTCCTCCAGCGCACCCGTGCTGGCGTCGATGTTGGCAGGCCGCAGCCGCACACCTAACAAGTGTTCGCCGCACACGATGTACAACGGTAAATAGCAGTAGTGGTAATAAAAGCCGTGAAAAAAGCGCTGCTCCTGGGTGGTGTCAAGTATTTTGTGTAAACGGGTCCTGTGATGCTACTGAATTGCGTCCGCCGTTCGCGGGGGATGCACAAGGGGCGGTAGCCCTCTTGTGGGGGGAGCCGGCGGCATCGTCGCATGCCAGCGTTTTTGGCTGGCGTGCAGCGTGCGCCCGGCGTGGGGGGAACCCTCCCGCCCCGGCCTTTCCCCTTGGGGAAACGGGAAAGGGGACATACCTCCTTGCTGCCGCAGGCTCGTTTCCAACGCCGCTCATGTCCGCGCCTGCTCGATCCGCTCCGGCCAGCGGATGGCAAACTGACGCAGCGCTTCGCGCCAGCCCTGGAGGGTCTGCCATTTCTTTGACACCTTCTGCAGCGCTAAGTACAGCAGCTTGATAGCCGCCTCCTGCGTCGGAAACGAGCCCCGGTTCTTGGTCACTTTGCGCAACGTCATGTGCAGCGACTCCACCGCGTTGGTCGTATAAATAATCTTACGAATCTCTTCGGGCAATTCGAAGAACGGAATCACTCGCTGCCAGCTCCGCTGCCAAACGTCGGCCACCACCTGATGCTTTGGATACTTACGCCGAAAGTCAGCCAGGGCCGCTTCGGCCCGCTCCGCGCTGGGCGCCCGGTAGATTGTCTTCAAATCCGCGGCTACGCTCTTGCGCTCTTTCCAGTTCACAAAGTTCAAACTCGCTCGAATCAAATGCACGATGCAGGTCTGCACTAGCGTGCTCGGAAACACTGCTTCGATAGCCTCGGGAAAGCCTTTCAACCCATCCGTGCAGATCACGAAAGCGTCCTTCATGCCCCGGTTCTTCAGGTTCTGCAGCACCGCCATCCAGTACTTGGCGCCCTCGTTCCCGTTGGCCCACAAGCCCAGCACCGACTTCTGCCCTTCCAGGTTGATCCCGATCGCCGTGTACACCGCGCGATTCTCTACTTTGCCGTCCTGCCGCATCTTCACCATCAGCGCGTCCAAATACACGATCGGATACCCCAGGTGATGCGTCAACTCTCCGCTAAGCATCCGCTCCACCAGCGCCTTCGTCAGTTCCTTTACCAGACCGTTCGGACCAATGAGGCTTCCCTCGCTGCTCGCGATCAACTCATCGATCAGTTCCTTCTTGATTGCCATTCGGTTCTCCTACGAGAAGCACGAAATAGCCGGGTACAACAGCGGCAACTCGCGCAATGGGAAGAGCCGGAAGAAGCTGAAGGGCGATGCCGGCGAGATGGAAATCGAGGTGCCGCGCGATCGCAACGGCACCTTTGAGCCGCAACTGATCGAGAAGCATCAGACACGTTTCACGGGCTTCGATGAAAAGATTCTGTCGATGTACGCGCTGGGCATGACGACGCGCGACATTCAAGGCCATCTGCAGGATCTGTATGGGGTGGAGGTGAGCGCGGCCCTGATTTCAGAGGTCACCGACGGTGTTCTGGAAGAAGTGAAAGCCTGGCAGGACCGGCCGCTGGAAGCGTTGTATGGCCATGTAGCGGCAGATCGGTCGTATCCAGGTCGATGACGATCTCTTCCGGCGGCTGCGCATGCGCTTCCAGGAATAGATGCACCAGTACCCTATCGATCGCTTCGGCATCATAATGCACCTTCTTGTAGCGGTCTTCCTCGCCTGCTCCTCCGCCCAACTCCAGGCGGTTCAGGGTGCTCTTTCCCGCCAGCGGGCTCTCCGCATCGGCACTACCGGCCAGCAGCATGAGCAGCGGATCTTCACGTAATTGCTCGTGATCGTTGAGATCCTCATAACCCAGCGCCAGCCCGTAAACGCGCTGCGCAAGCATCTCCCGTACGCTATGCCGCACGCGCGTCTGCGAGCGGCCGTCGAGAAAACATTCGCTCAGCCTGTCTAGTAATCCGATGCGCCCATCCACTTCCCGCAACAGCAAACCACCAGCGTGCGACGTGATCTGCCCGCCATCGAAACGTGCCATCACCGATCGTGACCACGCCCCGGCAAACTCGAAACTCGATTGGATACACTCTGTCACAGCGAGAGCCGCCTCCTTTTTGGCCAAAACATCTGCGTTCACAAATGTTTATGCCAGATTCGGCGGCTCTTGGCTACTACTTTCGTGAGATATCCGGGTTAGAGGAAATCTAGGGAGTGGAAGTTAGTCCGACGCTGATTTCGAATGTAACGGACTCGGTGTTGGAGGAGGTGCGGACGTGGCAGAACCGGCCTCGATCCGCTGTATCCGATCGTGTGTCTGGATGCCTTGGTGATCAAGATGCGTGACAACGGGCAAGTGCAGAATCGTGCCGTGTACGTGGCCCTCGGCATTACGCTGGAAGGACACAAAGAGGTGCTGGGATTATGGACGTCGGCCCACGAAGGAGCGAAGTTCTGGCTCCAGGTGCTCACAGAATTGAAGAACCGCGGAGTACAGGATATTTTCATTACTTGCATTGACGCGCTGAAAGGCTTTCCGCAGGCGATCGAGTCCGTGAATCCGAAGACCACCGTGCAACTCTGCATCGCGCATCTAACACGTGCCAGTTTGAATTCCGTCAACTGGAAGGAGCGCCGGCAAGTAGCCGCCGATCTGAAGCTCGTTTACCGTGCCGCCACTGCGGAGCAGGCCGATAGAGGGTGTAAAAAGGATTGTGTAAACGCGGTTCTCGAGGAGAGGAAGATAGGAGAACCGAATGGCCATCAAGAAAGAACTGATCGACGAGCTGATCGCCAGCAGCGAAGGAAGCCTGATCGGACCGAACGGTCTGGTGAAGGAGCTCACGAAAGCGCTGGTGGAGCGCATGCTGGCCGGCGAACTGAATCATCACCTGGGCTACGAGAAGCACGAAGTAGCCGGCTACAACAGCGGCAACTCGCGCAACGGCAAGAGCACGAAGACGCTGAAAGGTGAAGCCGGCGAGATGGAGATTGCGGTGCCGCGCGATCGCAACGGCAGTTTCGAACCGCAGTTGATCGAGAAGCACCAGACGCGCTTTGCCGGTTTCGATGAAAGATCCTGTCGATGTATGCGCTGGGCATGACGACGCGCGACATTCAGGGCCACCTGCAAGATCTGTACGGGGTGGACGTGAGCGCAGCCTTGATTTCAGAAGTCACCGACAGCGTACTGGAAGAAGTGAAGGCGTGGCAGGACCGGCCGTTGGAGGCGCTCTACCCGATTGTGTATCTGGATGCGCTGATGGTAAAGATGCGGCAGGACGGCAAGGTGGAGAACCGCGCGGTGTACACCGCCATCGGGATCAACCTGGAAGGCGAGAAGTCGGTGCTGGGCTTGTGGGCCAGCGGGAACGAAGGCGCCAAGTACTGGATGGCGGTGCTGCAGAACCTGAAGAACCGCGGCCTGAAGGACGCCTTCGTGATCTGCACCGATGGGTTAAAAGGCTTCCCGGAAGCGATTGAGGCGGTCTTTCCGAGCACGCTGGTACAGACCTGCATTGTGCATTTGATCCGCGCCAGTCTCCACTTCGTGAACTGGAAGGAGCGCAAGAGTATAGCGGCGGATCTGAAGTCGATTTACCGGGCCGCCAGCGCCGAGCAGGCCGAACGGGCGCTGCTGGAGTTTCGGCGCAACTATCCCAAGCACCAGGTGGTGGCCGACGTGTGGGAGCGCAGTTGGCAGCGGGTGATTCCGTTCTTCGACTTTCCGGAAGAGATCCGTAAGATCATCTATACGACCAATGCGGTCGAATCGCTGCACATGACGCTGCGCAAAGTGACCAAAAATCGCGGGTCGTTTCCCTCCCAGGACGCAGCGATCAAGCTGCTCTATTTGGCGTTGCAGAAGGTATCTAAAAAGTGGCAGACGGTGCAGGGCTGGCGCGAAGCGCTGCGGCAGTTTGCGATCCGCTGGCCGGAGCGGATCGAGCAGGCGCGGGCCGCCTAGAACAATGCTGCCGGATGAAAAGCGCGATCAGCGGAAAGGAGCGAACGAAAACGAGCCTGCCTAACAGCCCCTTCATCTGTCTGCTCTGCTTCCTGTACTCCTGCACGCATAACGTCCCACTGATCCAGGTATAGACCTCACCCCGGTTCGCCGCCTCAAACTCAAACTGCACCTCATCGTTTGCTCCCAGAACTGCTCGGATCTGCTCCAGGCTCAATCGCTCCCCGTTCTTCACGCTGACATTCAATCCTCAGCATCCGGAACCTCACCCCATCTCCCCTTTAGGCTCATCTTGCGTTACAAACAAACTTCCCCTTCAGGCTCATTTTGTATTGGACAATTTGTATTGGACAAGTCTCGGAATGCCTCGGATCCGTGTTATAGTGTGGGCTGAAATGCCGTGGACAGAAGAGAGACACCACGCAGAATGGGGGATTCTCACGCCGGATTTGGTGTTTGTTTTCAAATCGGAACGGGTAAATATTTAGCACAAGGACCGCATAGATCGATAGGGAAACTACCCCAGTGCCGTGAGATGACGTAAGTCACTGAATCAAGGCTGAGCGGGAGTAATTCAGCGGTAGAATGCCAGCTTCCCGTCTCAGCCTGATTTCTCAATAATTTGGCCAGCTTACTGGCCGCTTTACTGTCCACACTAGCCTCCCCGACGAGTTTTTCGCGTCGTCGCCCCATTTCGTGGTATCGGGAATGGAACGATGGCGCGCGTCAATATTGTCAAACAGATCAAGATCGGCAGCCGCTGGGTGCTTCGATCGATCCCCCGCAAGGGAAACGGCGAGCGGGATTGGAAAGCACTGCCGGAGGGAAGCTATTTTCTCGAATGGCGGGAAGCCGGAACGCGGATGCGCCTTCCGGCGGGGCGCAGCGTCTCACAGGCGCTTGAAGCGCAGCGCATCAAGAAAGCCGAGCTCGCCGCCACCGAGGTAGGCATCCTCCAGCGATACAAGCCCGTCGAGCCGCCTCCTCCGCCCGAGCCGGTGCTTCTTTGCGGTCTGATCCGGCGCTATTTGGACCAGACCGATACGCTGAAAAAGAGAAACACCTACCGCAAGTACAATGCGGTACTGACCCGGTTCGAAAACCACTTTCCCGGCCGGCGTCTGGAACAGATCTCGACAGACGAGTTGGACGATTTCATTGTCAAACTCAAGAAGAGCGGGTTATCCGCCAACACGGTCCTGCACAACGTGATTATCATCGCGCAGTTTTTTAGGCGTAACGGCCGGCGCGACATCACGCGTGAACTGCAACTGCCCGAAGCCATCCTATGCCTCCCCAAACTGTATTCAGAAGAAGAGCAGTCACGTTTTCTCTCGGCCTGCGATGCCTGGGAATTGGCCCTGTTTTCTACTTTTCTCCTGACTGGCTTCCGGGAGCAGGAAGTGATGCATTTGTTCTGGCGGGACCTCAATCTGAAACTGCGGACCGTGCGAGTCCTGTCAAAGCCCGAGCTGGGTTTCTTTCCCAAGCGGTGGGAAGAACGGGAGGTGCCTGTTCCTGTCGATCTGGCGCAAGTGCTCAGCAATCACCCGCAGTCTATTGATAGCCCCTTCGTGTTCCCGTCACCGACCGGGAATCGCGAGCAGAATTTCCTGCGCCGCTGCAAAGAGATCGCGACCCGCGCACGACTGGACGCGTCAACCTTCGATCTCAAGACCTTCCGGTCCACCTACGCTACCAGTATGCTCAGGTCCGGGTTCGACATACGGACGGTTCAGCACTGGATGGGACATAAGTCGGTCGAGACCACCATGCGCTACCTGGTACCCGCCCAGGACGTGCATGATCGCCTGGATTTGATCGGAATACCAGGAAGAGCCAAGAGCTCCTCGAGAGTCAAGGCGCGGAAGCCAGGTGAGGAATCGGGATCCAATCGAAAGAGGAGCCGCGCATCCTGAATCCGGGCTATTTCTGGAACATCGGTCACGACCCGCTCCTCTGAAGATCGCATCTGCGGCCCGCCTGCGTTCTCGAACCGTGCTCGTGTCACTCGAGTCAACGCGGAGGTCGGACCGTAAGAAGATTTTTGACCGACACCACAAGAACGGCTAGAACAGAAGGAAAGCGGCGTCGTCAAAGGCGACAGCAGGCTGATTCCATCCTCAAGGAGACGCGATGTCGACCTACCCCGTGCTTCCGCAGCCGTCCGGTCCACTTTCGGACGACATCTTCGAGCAACTCTTGCAAGCTCCAAAGCTCTTGACAGCCAGGGAGCTGTCCGGGATCATCACGATCAAACCGAAGACCCTCTACAGCTATGCTGCTCAAGGTTTGATTCCGCATTACAAGATCGAGTCCAATGTACGGTTTCGCGGTTGGGAGATCGCCGATTGGCTCCGAGACCACGCACGCCAGAAGCCAACTCCAATGCGCGTCGCGGAGCGAGAGCGAGCGAATGCTCCACGACGGTGATAACGGAACTCAAATGCCGTAGGGCACGCTATGAACGGATCCCAGGACCTCCACAATCTGCAGTGCCACCGTTTTTTGACTCGCGTTCGGAAAGCAGGTACAAAATTCTTCATGACGAGCTTCATTCCAGTTTTCATTTCCTCCCGTCTTCGATCTCGCCGGATCGCGATATCCAACGGGAGATTCGGGCGAACCACGCCGAAAAATGGACTGTCATTTGAGCTGGCCTACCAGGCTCGGGTCGCGATGGATCGCATCCGGTTCGCAATTCGGCAAGGAGAAGCCGTCGCTCCAGAGCACCCTGTTCTAATCGAAACGAGAATGCAATTGCTGGATGCCTTAGACCGACTGGAAAGTGCCGAACGACATTTTCAAGAACACTTCCGTGGAAATTTGTCTGCGCCCGAACGTCGGATTCAATCGCTGGTAGGAACCAGCAAGAGCATATCCTAGACATCTGGGCCACCATACCAATCGATCGCGTCTGAGCGCCGACGCCATTTGCGGCGGTGAAAGGAACCGCCCCTCACACGTCGGTGCCCCCAAATTCAGCAATTGTAGTACGTATGGAGGCAGCCTGTGCCGCGGTTCATGGTTCGATCCAGCGGAGGTCGGCCACTCTGCGCACGCGCGTCGGTTCCGTTGGGATAAGGAGAGCTTTCTTGCGTTCAGCACATACTGCCGGGGCGGCGGGGTCAACGGTTTGCCTCTGATCTGAAAGGTGGTGGTCAAAAGTGATTTCAAGCGTATCGCGTGAGCGCCCCAAAGTTGGTGGGCAAAAGTGCTTCCAAGGTAGGTCGCACAATCTCGATGCTTTCCTTGTACCGTCGCATCCGTGGTTCGGATGTTAGAGCGTTTGCCCCCGGAGCAGAAGGTCGCTGGTTCGAGTCCAGCCGGGCGCACCAATCTCATGGACTCAATAGGTTACGCGCATAAACCATCATTGCGAGCGTTTGCCGGAGGCAAACGGTTCAGCCGGCTTACCCTATTGATAGAGCCGGTGGAATCGAAAAAGTGGATTGCGCTTGGCATTATCGCGACTGTACAAAACCGAAACGCCTGTTGATATTCAACGTTTAATTTTCGTTGAAGTCCTTCCTGGATTTGGCAAAATCCAAGCATTTCCGCGACCACCTTGGGAAAACGAATTATTTGGAAATACGGCGAGTCCGTATAGAACGATGATCGTTGTATCCAAACATTACCGAAGTTCTGAAACGGTTCATCAAAGTCTTCTTTGTAGAAAATTCTTCGGTTAGAACTTGCCGGAAGTCGGGACTTCTGAACATCTGACGGAGCTGTCGTCCGACATCCGCTGAGGAGATCGTGGAACAAAGAGATCTCGTCGATCCGGTTGCCTTATAGAGGGAAGGCCGCCTCTTGTCAAGACAGCACGCGTTTATCTTAAGAAACAAAAGGTAAACAGCGGTCGATAGGTTCGAATGCTTGTCGTCCTGTAGAAGCGATATCCCCTGGGTTGCCGGCAACTCCAGTTGATCTCCAAACCTCGCAAGCGTTTTGGCCAATAGACCCCGGATGGTCGTTAGCCTTGATCGGCTGCGGCTTTACGGGGCCACTTCCGCTGAGGGAAAAGCGAAACCAGACAACTGCCCGACATCTCCGGTCGGGTGATAAGGCTTTCGCAAACCTCAAGCGTCCGGCTGGCCTATGCCGGGTAACCACCCCGTTCATGTTTGAGGTCGCCTCTCGCTTTACCCCTGCCCGGCACGGTTTATTGGCTGACGCGCTATCTCACACTGTTTCAATAGAGCAGCTCCGATCAATGCCCGCCCTCGGGGCTCGTCCAGTGTGAGCTTTCCTGTCGAAAACATCGCGAAGCACTCTCCGAGGGTCAGCGTCTCTTCACGACTCGCAAACTCCACAGAAGTTAGATTCTTCACAAGGCGGAAGAATACCGCACCGTAGACGACCCTGCATAGGTCGCGCAATGCAGCAAACAAGAGCTTTTGACTTGCATCGAGCGGTGCTTGCTGCTGCAGTTCAATAAGTTCGAGGGCATTTGCTTCCGGAAGGGTAAGAAAATTGCTGATTATTGCCATGTCGAGATATGGATGGGCAGGGCCGGCCCGTTCCCAGTCGACCAACCATACCCGATGCCCGTCCCAGATAATGTTGCCCGGATGGAGGTCGCAATGACTGAAGACTCTTCTATGGTCTTGTTCAAGCAGCTTGTCCGTTTCTGTGATTCGGCTTCCAAGCGGGATCGCCCACTTGGGAAAAGACTGTCTTTGCACCTGCTCATCCCAAACTGAGCGAGCAAAGTGGATCGGATCAATAGCCTTGAATCGATCCATCGCAATCGCATGCAGCTTCGTTAGAACATCAACCAGGCTTCCCAACGCCGCCGCGCGTGTCGTCTGCTGCGAGAAAGCGGCTCCAAAGGATACGCCCGAAACCTTAACAGACACCGCCGCCTGGGCAAAGTCGTCAATATAAACAAGCGGCGGAGCGATTCCATTCTCCGAAGCGACTCGCTGCATCAAGATGACGTTCTTCCAGGAACCAGAGTGCTCGCCGTGAATGCGCAGGATGTACTCGCCGGTTTCCGCAGTAACGGAGTAAACGTTCGATCCCGATTGCCCCATCGTGAGGGGCACAACATCGCGCAGTTCTCCGAATTGAGCCGCAGGAAAGAATCGTTGGAGGTCGTTCGGAACCATCGGCGCCAGGCCCCTTAGAACGACTGGGCGTCCAATTCCGCAACCCAGTGGTGCGTTTTTTCTTTAAGAAGATCTCCAATTTCGAGGGGCGACACGTCGTCATCGAGTTTCTCCAAAATCTCAAACCGGAATGCGGACTCGCCCTCGGCTCGCCATTCCTCCTGAAGTGTCTTATTGGGATGACTGCCATGGCGCAAACTAAACCAGGAGCGATTCTTCACAGCACCGAGGTTCGGGGATGCACCCACCCAGATCCGTCCGGTCGCTGTGCAGCGCACTGCGAACGCGCCCCGAAGAGGCTTAAACTCTTTGAAGTTTCTGATGACTTCTCTTCTGTCTATCTTCGAGTGCATACTGGTCGCACGCTCCGCAGGCTCTCCGATTCGCCTAATCTGATCCCTCAAATGCAACGGCGGCCAACTTCTTCGCGTGGTTCTGAATATCGATCGGCCACGGAGTGACAAGTTCGTTGAATTGTTTCCTCTTGCCTGCAAATAGCGCTCTGGTCGCCTCCTCAAAACCAGCTTCATTTCCCGCCATTGCAGAAAGGAACCTGTACGCTGACTCTTGCGCCCGTCGCCGCCGATCTCTGCTCTTATTTGCCAGTCTGGCCTGCTCCACCAACTTGCGCAAGGCCACAGAGGCACCACCAAACTGAGATGCCAACCATTCCCAGTGCCGCGGTAATAAGGTAACTTCCCGAGCCACAACCCCTAATTTGGGGCGGCCAGGCCCGCGGGCTTCTCCGTTACACAACACCGATTCGCAGCTTCGCGTCGCGCTGATCGGAAGGCGCTTTAAGACCTGCGTTGCGGTGCCGCGAAAGTCCACCTCAATCACTTCGCTAGTGACGTCGTCGAGAATCAGCACCTGCGCGCGCGGATCGCGATCCATTAGCGCCTTTGCTTTCAGGGCGACCTCTCGCACGCCGCCTGAGGCTATCCGCTTGCTGCCGTTAAAAGCTGTGCAAGTCGTCAAACAAGACTTATTTTCCTCCGCTTTCAATGCCGGTTTCATCCGGGTATAATAGTATATTATCCGGGTTAAAACATGGCGTCAAGCTTCCGAGTCTCGGAATCATCCTTCACCGCTCCTTCGGACTTGCGAATCACAGGGAAAATTCAGCTGTCGCAATCCACTGACTCGGCAGGCAGCTCACGCAGTTTCAAGCGTGAGCGGTCGAGGGTGCCGCCCATCAACATCTTCAATGCCGTATTCCTGTGCAATCGCGGCAGCGATTAGCACTTGGCCAGTTCGTGACATTCGATCAGGATCGCCGGCGAGCGCTGCAATGACGCGACCGATAAACTCCGGACTCTCACTGTTGGATATATCCAGCCACCCGGCGCTAGCCGCCTGCAGTACGGCTTCCGTCCGTACCAGTCCGGGGTAGAGCGATACAACAGCAACCCGGTGGTCGCGGAGTTCATGAGCCATGTCGGCCGACATCTTGTCAGTTGCCGCCTTTGTAATTCCATAAACGACGTTGCCGATGTACTTGCGAGCCGCCCAATAACTGATGTTCACGATAAGTCCGCGACGCTGCGGGACCATGATCGTCGCAGCACGGGCGGAGCAAGCGAAAGCAGAGCGGACGCCCGCGTTCATCATGCTGTTCCAGCGATGGGCAGGCTGTTCCCAAAACGATAGGGGCCACGTGAATTTTCCGTCCTCGATCATCCGTTCATAGCCGCCCCAAGCAGAGTTCACCAGGAGGTCCAAACCTTCTCTTTGCTCGCCGATTCGGTCAAATACGGCATCCGTCTGCTCGTCTTTTGTGTGGTCACATGGGATACGGATCACTGTTTTCGGCAGAGGTGCATCGTCGATACTGCGGCCCGTTGCAAACACCCGGAACCCAGCCTGCCCCAGACTGACGGCTACACCGTTGCCCACACCCCTCGTTGCTCCTGTGACCAATGCGGTCTTCATCGGCTCCTACTTCTCTTCTCCTCACCCGCACTCAACGCATACTCTACGGAGAGAGTGTTCTCTGCATCACGGCTAGTTCTAACTGTCTTCGGAGCGGCGAGCGGTGAACAGTGGTGTTTCATTCCGAGCAGCGAGTGTCACAGATCATGCCGATCACGTTCTGATCGAGGTCGCGAAATTCGGCGATCGTACTGGTCGGCGAAACCTGGGTGGGCGGGACAACAATCTTCGCGCCAAGCTTCTCGGCTTGGGCAAGCTTCGTCTTCAGTTTTTCCACTTTGAAGAATAGCTTGGCATTGGGACGCCCGGCCGGAGTTGATGGATCGCGAATTATTCCTCCCTGTATACCCGCGCCCTCGATCATGATGAAGTCTGCAGAAGCAGTATCGCGGAATTGCCAGCCAAACAGTTCGGAATAGAAGGTTTTGGCGCGGCTCAGGTCAGAGCACGCAAGTTCAAAAAACCTAAGTTGCGATATCGCCATTGGGCGACTCCCAGACATCCAAAGCGTGGCCGCAAGACCAAGCACAGCAAATCGTGTCACGGTTGCGGTATACGGCCTCAGGTGACGCCTAGTGATTTCCGTACCTCTCTCCCAATTTCAAGCCCAAAACCTCCATGTAAAAAGCAACCGAACCATGCATTTAAGAGAATCACCAAATTCGTTACAGCGCTTCGCGATTTCCTTACAAGAGATTTCCTCTGCTGACTGGTTTGCGCGCACGGAATCGGAACGCAAAGCGGTTTACGTCGACTCGCACGTCTTCGAAACCAGCGACTCTGAGACGGTCCGAAAATGTGTCGGGCTCAACGACAACGAGTGTATCCAGAATGTGCAGAAGACGAAAGGGACGGCTGTCGATGCTATCAGTGCCCGCAAAGATTCCACCCGGCCGCAGGACTCGGGCGACTTCTGCTAAAAGGCGGTTCTGCAGTCCTACCGACGAGACGTGGTGAAGCATCGTAAAACATACCGCTCCATCAAAAGCCGCATTTGGAAGTGACATTGCCGTGGCATCCTCGCACAGGATCGTTACATTTTGGCCAAGTTGCCGCCGGCGCAGACCTTCCGCAAGCCGGGCATCAATTTCCACACAGGTGAGTTGGGCGGCCCACCCCCGCAGCAGTTCCGTGGTAGCACCATATCCCGGACCGACCTCCAAGACGTTTGATCCAAGATCCAAACCCTCGAGCACCCAAGGAAGAATATGCCTTTCCACAGTCTGCTTCCAGCGTCCCGAAGAGCATAACCAGCGATGTAGGACGTTCACCGTTTCAATTCCGGATGTTCCGAGATGCTCAAAATGTTTCCGTCGGGATCCTTGAACCAAGCGACCTTTGCGCCTGTCGGCGTTGTCCAGATGCCCTGTGCGTCCTGTTTCAGTTGGTCGTAACGTTCGAAACGGATTCCGGATTGTTCCAAATCCCTTACGGCAGCGCTTGCATCCGGGACCTGCCAACCGAGAACTGTACCGGGAGCTGGTGCGCGCTCCTTGCCCATTCCTAGGCGCAGCATGATGCCGTTTGCATCGAACACCAGTGCGTAGGGAGGCTCTTCACTGAGTAACCGCAGGCCGAGCGTGTCACGGTAGAATTCTTTCGCACGATCCACATTCACGATCGTAATGAAGCCGATTATGTTGTACTTGCCGAGCCCGGAGCACATGAGAATATCATGAGCTGATTTTTCAGTTGTCGCAAGGCTACTATAGCGTCATAATATAGTGCAATTGCGACACTCCCGAGTTCTCAAGGAATTTGATCCTAGACCGGGGATTTCCGTTGCGACCCTGGCCTACGAGTACGCACCCGGTTTTCGGGTTCCCGAACACGCGCATGGGTCAGATCAGTTGATTTATGCGATCTGCGGAGCTATGGAAGTGTGTTCGGGCCAAAGGACGTGGGTAATACCGCCCCATTTTGCGCTTTGGCTGCCAGCGCGAACCCAGCATCGAATTCATATGCCCAGAGCTGTTTCCATGCGCACGTTGTACATCAAACGCGGACTGGTTTCCGCGTTACCATCTGATTGTGCCGTCCTGCATGTGACTCCCCTGCTCCGAGAACTTATTGTAGAGACGGTACGCATCGGCCAACTTCGAATAACGAATCGCCTGGAGCAAGCGCTTTGCGACCTGGTCGTCTCTCATCTGGAGAAGGCGTCACCGGTGCCGATCTTTGTGACACTGCCGCGAGAACCGCGCGCGCTCGCAGTGACGCAGGCTGTGCTGAAGAACCCCGCTCAATCTCAGACGCTGGCCGGATTGTGTGCCCAGGTTGGCGTGAGTGTCAGAACGATTGAACGAGCCTTCCGAAGAGATGTGGGCACTGACTTTGAGTCGTGGCGCCGTCAGGTCCGGCTGATGAAGGCAGTGGAACTACTTGTTGCCGGATGCTCGGTAAAGCAAGTGGCGTTCGGGGTTGGCTACCGGCAATGCAGCGCCTTTGTTAAAGCGTTTAGCCGGACATTTGGGACGACTCCAAAGGTTTGGATCTTAGAATTAGAAAAACTCAATGAGAACGACCGAACTTCTCGCGTTGATGCGACCACATTCGTAAACCTTCCAAAGGTGAATTAGCGACGCCGACCCAGCAATTGGTCTAGCACAACGCGCCTCCTTCGGCTCACCGGAATGCGCGAGCCATCTCGCAATATAACCTCATCACCGCCGCCCGTTGTTCGCAGCCTTCGTATCGAATCGAGCTGGACGATAGCCGCACGGTGTACGCGGGCGAACCGTGCCGGGTCGAGCCGCGCCTCAAGCGAGCTTAGCGACTCCCGCAGCAGGTAGCTCTTCGTTCCAACATGCAACCGGGCATAATAATCGTCGGCTCCGATCCAATCGATTTCCGCCACCGGAATCACGAGGTCGCTTTCTGTCGTTGATACCACCAGCCGCTCGATGCCCTTCTTCTCACGCCCTGCAGCGAGCAGAGCCGTGAGCCTTTGAGCGAGGTCCGCAGCCTGCATCAGGCGCAAGCGCTCGCGCACTCGTCGTAGGGCTGCTTCAAAGCGCTCCACGTTCAGCGGCTTCACCAGGTAATCGATCGCGTGCGCTTCGAGGCTCGGACAGCAAACTGATCGTGCGCCGTAACGAACACCACTGCCGGCATGCGATCGGCGCCCCGCGCACGGAGTACTGCGAAGCCGTCCATCTCGGGCATCTGCACGTCGAGAAAAAGCAGGTCGGGTTTAAGCGCATCCAGCGCACTTAATGTTTCCGGGCCGTTCCGACTTTCGCCTACGACCGTGATGTCCGAGTGCGGTGCCAGAAGTTGACGCACGCCGCGGCGCGCCAGCGGTTCATCGTCCGCTACTAGGACGCGAATGCTAGCCATTCCCTTCCGCCTCATGGTACGGCAGGCGTACGGTTGCGACCACGCCACCGCCTTCGGCGTTAGTAATCTCCAGTGTTGCAGTGCCGCCATACAAGGCCGCGAGGCGCGCGCGTGTGTTCGACAGCCCCACGCCGCTACCCGTGTCTGGCATTGAGGACAAGCCCGCTCCATCGTCGCGCACTGTCAGTACCAGTTCGTTGCCCTCTCGGCGTGCGCTCACTTTGACTAGCCCTGCATCGGCGCGCTGCGCGATCCCGTGACGCAGCGCATTTTCCACCAGTGGTTGCAGCAAGAACCGTGGCACGGCAGCTTGTGCGACCGTGGGGTCAATCTCGAAGCGTGGGCGCAGGCGGTCCGAAAAACGAACTTGCTCGATCGCCAGATACCGCTCTAGGAATTGGAGCTTCCGCGAGAGAGTTGTCTCGTGAGTTTCATCGGTACGCAGGACCTGTCTTAACAGATCGCTCAGCAGTTCCAAGGTTTGCGAAGCGGCGGCGGTATTGTGGTCGCGCACTAATACGGTAATCGCATTCAGACTATTGAATAGGAAATGCGGGTTGAGCTGCATCCGGAGCGCGCCCAAGCGAGCTTCGGAAAGCTGGGCGGCCAAACGCGCAGCCTGAGTCTCGCGCTCACGAGCGCGGGCGAAGTAAAGAAAGAGTGCTGAATGCCGACTAGCGCAAAATAGACTCCTACGCCGAATGGAAGCGTGATAAATACCCAGCTGACAAAATCGAGCCAGAGCTTCTGTGCAGTCGCGTTCTCCGAATGTGGAAATACTTCGAGCCGCAGCAGGGTACCGAGCGCGGCCCAGGCCACGCACATGGCAAGCGCGCCGAGAACATGGACCGAGATATTGCGTAACAGGTGAGGCCGTTCTAGCGGGAGCCGCCGACTGGCTCGAAATACAAGTGGCGTAAGCAACGCATAGAGCAGCCAGTGGATGGAGTTGAAGAGCACCCAGTGCCAGTCTGGAGGCCGTCCGCTCAAACGAGCCTGGATATAGGTGTTGAATCCAGAGAGAAGCGCCGGAACCAGCCATGCTGCGAAGATGAGGAACCCGGACAAGGGTAGGTTAGGCGCGCGAAGCAGCTCTCGCGAAGATAACGCCGTTAGAGCGATACTGTCTAGCGAAGCCTCGCGTTTCGCCGTTCGCTGCAACCAGCCCGCCGCCTGCTGCATTTATTT
>CAVYTR010000002.1:0-1161030 GCA_963771495.1 uncultured Acidobacteriaceae bacterium
TAACCGGCGCACGCCGCCGGCCGGACCGAGGCGATCCTGGTCGCGCCGCTCGCCGCCCACGGCGCCGGCGCGCAGGGCGCCAACGGTCCGGCGCTGCCGCCGGTGCACGACCCAGGGCCCAGCCGACCGAGGGATCCTCGACCGAGCTGGCCGTGCCGATCGGCCGGCGTGGTCGTCACCGCGACGTGGGCGGGCGACCCGACGCGTGGTGGCTCGCGCGCTCGGCGTCCGCTCGCTCGAGCGCCCGCGCGGCCGGCGGCGACCGGCACGCCGCAAAGCCGGCCCACACCGCCAGGGCTCACGCGCATCCGCCGCGGCCGGCGACCCGGTCTACACCGGGCTCGGGTTCGACGCCTGCAACACCCCGAGCAGCTCGGCCATGTCGGCCTGGAGCGCCTCGCCCTACCGCGCGATCGGGATCTACATCGGCGGCGCCAACGAGGCGTGCTCGCAGCCCAACCTGACCGCGACCTGGGTCGCAGCAGGAGTCGGCGGCGGGCTGGGTGCTGCTCCCGATCTACGTCGGGCTGCAGGCGCCGAGCAACGGCTGCGGGTGCGCTGCCATGGACACGAGCGCCACCGTGGCCTCCTCGCAGGGCACGGCGGCGGCCGACGACGCGATCAACCAGGCCGAGGCGGTCGGGATCGGCCCCGGCAACCCGATCTACGACGACATGGAGAACTACAGCCGCGGCACCACCAACTCGACCGCGGTGCTGGCCTTCCTGAGCGCCTGGACGACCGAGCTGCACGCCCACGGCTACGCCTCCGGCGTCTACAGCAGCGCGAGCTCCGGCGTCACCGATCTGGTCGAACCAGTGGCGGCACCGGTTACATCGAGCCCGACCAGATCTGGGACGCCGAGTGGAACGGCCAGGAGAACACCAACAGCGATTACATCCCGAGCACGGAGTGGGTCAACCACCAGCGCCTGCACCAGTACCAGGGCGGACACAACGCCACCTACGGCGGTGTGACGATCAACATCGACAGTGACTACGTCGACGCCGGCGCCGCGTCCGGCGGCGCCTTGTTCCCGGACGGCACGTACGTGCAGGTGAGCGGCGAGCCGCAGTTCTACGAGATCGCCGGCGGTGCGCCGCTGTTGGTGGACAACTGGAGCGACGTGGGCGGCGTGCAGCCGTACACCGTGATCACCCAGCAGCAGTTCGATCAGCTCAACCCGGTGCCGGTCAACGGAACCTTCCTGCGCACGCAAGACGGCGCCACCTGGGAGGTCGTCGGTGGGGCGCCGATGTACGTGCAGAACACCGCGTCGTTCCCGACCATGCAGCCGGTGCTGGTCGACGAGTGGGACGTCCAGAACGCCGGCAATCCCTGGTCTCATCTGAACGCGGTGCCCACGAGTGGCACATTCGTGAGCACGACGACCGGTCTGAGTTACCGGATCGCCGGCGGAGCCCCGGTCGCGGTCACCAATTGGTCGGTGTTCGTGGTCGCCCAGCCGTCGGTGACGATCGACGTCTGGGATGTCCAGAACATCTGGAATCCCGCCGCGCGCCTGGTGTACAGGCCCGCGATCGGGACCGTGGTCGAGGGGCTCCCGTCCGGTGCCTACTGGGCCTTCGGGCCCAAGCACCGCTACCTGGTGGAGCCGGTGCCCGGCGCGGTGCGCGTCGATGACCGCGGGCTGGGGCAGTACCCGGCGATGGCATGCCGCGTGCCGAACCTGGCGCACAAGACGCTGGCCCAGGTCAAGACGGCGTTGATCAAGGCCGACTGTCACCTGGGCAAGGTTCACTATCACCGGATCACGCGCAAACGCCACATCCTCCGGGTGACCAAGCAGGTTCCACGCGCGCGCACCAAGCACGCCGGCTACTACACGGTGGGCATCACGCTCGGCTGAGACGCGACGGAGGCAGGAGTCGACGCCGACACCGCGGCCGGGACGGGCGCGGCGGCCACTCCACCACGGTCCCGCCCCACGTCAACCCGCCGCCGAATGCGGCCAGCAGCACGCGGTGACCCGGCTCGAGTCGCCCCTCGGACTGCGCCACCGCCAGCGCGGTCGGGAGCGTCGCGGCCGAGGCGTTGGCGAACCGATCCACGTAGTCGACGACCCGCTCAGCAGCAAGCTCGAGTCGCTGGCCGACCGCCCGCAGGATCCGCGAGTTGGCCTGGTGGTAGACGAACAGATCGATGTCCTCGAGGGCGCACCCGGACTCGGCCAGTGCCTCGAGGGTGACCTGGCTGAGCGCGGCCACCGCGGCGCGGAACGACTCATGCCCCTCCAGCCGGATGTGATCGCCGCGGCTCAGGCGGATCA
Source organism: uncultured Acidobacteriaceae bacterium (assembly GCA_963771495.1). GTDB lineage: Bacteria > Acidobacteriota > Terriglobia > Bryobacterales > Bryobacteraceae > Bog-105. The sequence continues at coordinate 2,291 of CAVYTR010000002.1, forward strand.
GCTGCGAGCCGGAGCGATCGGCGCGCAGCACGACCGGCCCGATCCGCCCGGTCGGCGCTTCGGTGGCGGACACGACCGCCGCGCCGGCGCCGTCGGCGAACAGCGCGACCGTGTCGCGGTCGGCGACATCGAGAAAGCGCGACAGGAAATCGGCGCCCACCACGAGCACGTGCCCGGCCCGGCCTGACTCGATCTGGCCGCAGGCCAGCGCCAGGGCCGACAACCAGCCGGTGCAGGCGGCGCCCACGTCGAGCGCGCCGGCTCGATGCGCGCCGAGCATCCCGGCCACCAGCGGCGCCGCGTTGGGGGTGATCTCGTCGGCGGTCGAGGTGGCCACCAGCACGAGGTCGAGCTCACCCGGCTCGAGTCCGGCCCGCTCAAGGGCACACTGCCCGGCCTCGGTGGCCAGCTGGCTGAGGCGCTCTCCGTCCGAGGCCCAGTGGCGCTCGCGCGTTCCGGTGCGCTTGGCGATCCACTGCGCGTCGACCCCCAGCCGCCCGGCGAGCTCGTCGTTGGAGACCAGCCGGCCTGGAACCGCCATCGCCACCGAAGCGATCGAGGCGCCTACCTCCGGCGGGTGTTCAGATGGTGGGCCGGTCACGGTGTCTTACCGGCGACCGCGACCGGCCGCCGCCGGGAGCGAATATGTCAGACCCCAGCTCAGCGCGGCGCACACGGCGGGACGTGCCCCCGGCAGAGCCCGACTCGCGTCACCCGCGACCGGGGGAGCCTCAGCGGGCGATCTTCTTGGGCGCGGTGCCGAACACGTGATCCCAGAACGGCGCGCTGACTCCGTAGCCGCGCTCGTGGTTCTGGAAGTGGTGGCGCATGTGCAGCTCGCGCAGCCGCTTGCCCAGCGCGGTCTTCGGCCGGTGATGGTGCACGTGGTAGTGCAGCATGTCGTAGCCCAGGTATCCGGCCAGGAAGGCGGCGCCGAACGGCAGGAAGCCCGGGCGTGCCGATCACCAGCGAGAAGACCCACACGAACAGCGCGGCGAGCGGGACGCTCAGGGCCGGCGGCATGACCAGCCGCAGGGGGTCGTTCGGGTGGTCGTGGTGGACACCGTGGATGATCCAGTGAAGCCGTGCGCCGATGCCCTTCTCGGGCTCGAAGTGGAATACCACGCGGTGCATCCAGTACTCGGTGAGCGTCCAGAACAGGTAGCCGGCGGGGATCAAGTAGGCCACCGACCAGCCCGCCCCGTGGACGAAGCCCTCGATCAGCAGGATCGTGATGACCGGCACGAACACGATCAGCGGGACGGTCCAGTGCACCCGCGAGAACTTCTCGAACAGGGTCGAGTCGAACATCCGCGGCGATGCACGGAGGATCTCGCTGCGGCTGAGGCCCTCGAGGTCGTCTGCGCGGCGCGTTGCCATACACAAAACGATACCTCGCGGGCGCGCTGAGGTAACAGGGGCTCGCTGCACCCGGGAGGGGCTCGAGCGCCCGAGCCCGCCTGGACGACTGCGCCCGAGCCGGCCTGGACGGCCAGCTATTCGGCCGCGTTGCCGTCCAGGGGCATGGCCAGCGCGACGTGGCTGAGCGAGACGGCCAAAAACGGCCGCCGCTGCGCCTCGCCCCCGTCGAAGGGCACCAGCTCGACGTCGGTCAGGGCCAGGAACATGCGGTCGGACGAGTTCAGGTAGTCGGTCAGCCGGCTGCGGTAGCCGTCACGCGGCAGGCGCAGCAGCCCGGTGATCCGGTAGCGGTCGGTCTCGATCAGGATGCGCTCGTCGCGGTGCTCCACGACCCTCGAAGATACCGGCCGGGCTGGCTCGCGGGTGCGATGCTTGGACGCATGGCCGAGCCGCCCAAGCCGCGCTGGTGGGCCATGCGCCGCGCCCAGAACCTCAAACCGGCCACGTATCGCTGCCCGCTGTGCGGGCGCCACCTACCCGCGCTGAGCGAGCACATGCTGCTGTTCCCCGAGGGCGATCGGGGCCGCCGCCGCCACGCCCACACCGAGTGCGTCCTGAATGCGCGCAAGGCCGGCAGGCTGCTCACGCCGCGAGGAGTGGCTGAAGACCCAGCCCCGGCCCCCGGGCCTGGTGCAGCGCCTGGTCGCGCAAATCCGCGGGCAGCCGCCGAAATCAGGCCGATAACACGTCACTCGAGCCACGATCGGCCGGGCGTGACGCGCTATCGGCCTGGGGAGCGGCTAATGCGACACGCACGTGCGCCAGGCGATCGCGTGACGCGCTATAGGCCCCCGGGGCCGTGCCGCAGAGGGTTGATTCCACGGCCGGTCATCCGGATCCGTCCGGCACGCGGGATCGTGGGGTCCCCTATCTGCCCTGCGACCGCGACTGTTCTGCCACTCGCGCAGCGCCGGCGCGCGAGACCGCCCCGCGCCGGCGCGCACGCTCCCGCTAGGCCGCCGACGGCGCCGGCGCCCGACCGGGCTCGGCGCCGGCGGCCAGGCCGGGGCCGGGGATCCCGCCCGGGTACCCGAGCGACGGGAACGTCGGACGGGTAGACCTCGTGGCCGTGCTCGGCGACGTCGCCGATCTCCATGTTCTTCTCGGACATCCGCAGCGGGACGAACACGCCGACCAGCTTGAGCAGCACGAACGTCACGACCGCCGTCCAGCAGATCACCCACAGCGCGGCCAGGAACTGCCACTTGAGCAGGTTGACGTTGCCGTGCACGAGCCCGGCCACGCCGCCGGTACCGATGAGAGCCGTGCGGCGCCGGTCTTGTAGCCCAGCACCATGTTCGGGTCGGCGAAGACGCCGACCAGCAGGCCGCCGGCCAGACCGGCGAACCCGTGCGTGTAGATCACGCCGAGCGTGTCGTCGACGTTGCGGAACGGGCGCAGCCGGCTCAGGTAGTTCAGCGCGAAGTACACGAGCGAGGAGGCGATGATCCCCATCGCGATCGCGCCCCAGCCGTTGACGTAGCCGGCCGCCGGGGTGATCGCCACCAGGCCGGTGATGCATCCCGTTGACCCCGCCGAGCAGCGACGGCTTGCGCCCGGTCAGGTAGTCCCAGCCGACCCAGACCAGGAAGGCCACCGCGGTGCACAGGTTGGTGTTGAGCACCGCCGCCGCGGCCGACATGTTGGCGGCGTACGGGTCACCGCCGTTGAAGCCGTTCCAGCCGAGCCACAGCAGGCCGGCGCCGACCGCGACCATGGCCACGTTGTTCGGCGCGTCGATCTCGCGGTCGCGCTGCAGACGTGGCCCGATCACCGCCGCGGCGACGAACCCGGCCACGCCCGCCGACAGATGGATCACGTAGCCGCCCGAGTAGTCGACCGCGCCGTGCTGGGCGAAGAAGCCGCCGCCCCAGATCAGGAACGCGTCGACCGCGTAGACGCACGTGATCCACAGCAGGCAGAACGGGATCCAGGCCTTGAAGTTCACCCGCCCGAGCACCGAGCCGAGCGCCAGGATCGGGGTGATCGCGGCGAACACGAACTGGAAGTAGACGAGCGCCGACTTCGGGAACGCCATCGCCTCCGATCAGCGGGATGTTCGCCTGGTGCTGGAGCTCGGTGTGCGAGAGCACGGGCCCCGGTATCCCGATGAAGTTTCCGAAGAACCCGTGGTGCGAGAGACCGTGGAAGGGCGAGCCGAAGCCCATCTTGAACCCCCACAGCACCCACACCACGAGCACGGTCGCGAACGAGGCGAACGCCAGCATCATGCTGTTGATCGACCAGCGCTTCTGCATCACGCCGCCGTAGAGCACGGCCAGGCCCGGCACGCTCATCAGCCCGACCAGCGTCGCGGCGGTGATCTGCCAGGAAGTGTCTCCTGCGTTGAGCCAACTGGGTGCTTCGACTGGCAACTGGATCTCCTTGTGCTCGGGTTGGCCGTCGAAGCCCTGGCGACGCCAACTTGCGCAGAGTGTCGTCACGGGTCGCCGCGCAACCATGTCCCCACGTCCAGCAAATGGATGGGGGCTCTGGACATTGGGATAAGCGGTCGCGATTACCAGGGGTTTCTTGGGGCCGCCTGCGGCGGCGTCCTTGGGGCCGGTTCCGCCGGGCATCCGTGCCGGGCGGCGCGGGCCATGCGGTGTCGCGACCACCCGGGCGGGCACGGATGCCCGCCCGCCCGCCCCCATGGACGCCGCCGAAGGCGGCCCCAGAACTACGAACCGACCGCCAACCCCGCCTTGCGGCACTGCACCGCGAGCGTGTGCGCGGCCTGCGGCGTGTACGCGCCCGGGCGCGTTGACCGTCCGGCAGGTCTCGCGCGCGGCGGCGCCGCACTGGTGGACCTGCTCGGCCCCGACCGCGCCCGGGATGTTCGCGTAGATGCAGCCGTGTCCCGAGCTTGGGCCGGCCGCAGCGAACGAGATGACCAACACGACCGCGAGCGCGGCGACCACGCCGAGCACGCCGCCGACCATCCACTTCTCGCGCTTGGACAGGCGGTACACCGAGGCTCGGTCGGACGGGAGGATCAGCACGCGCGGAGTGTAGGCCGAGCCGTGTGCCACGATCGACGGGCTTGCTCGTCCTCGCGCTGCACGTCCACATCCATTTCCACGTCCTCCGCCACGTCCCGGCGGCCAACATCGACTACGTGGCGCTGGCGCTCGGCGCGTTCGCCAGCTGGGCCGGCCTGCCCGGGCCGGGCGAGCCGCTGCTGATCGCGGCGTCGATCGTCGCCGCCAAGCACAAGCTCGACATCACGCCGGTGCTGATCTGGGCGTTCGTCGGGGCCAGTTATCGGTGGGATCGCCGGCTGGCTGGCCGGGAGGATCGCCGGGCGCGAGGTGATGACCGCACCCGGACCGCTGCGCGGGCTGCGGCTGAAGGCGGTTGAGCGGGGGGAGGAGGTGTTCCAGCGCATGACCGTGATCGCGATCCTGCTCGCGCCCTCATGGGTGGCCGGGCATCCATCGGGTCGGCACGACGGTCTACCTGATCACCAACCTGCTCAGCGCGATCGCCTGGTCGGTGGGGATCGGGCTCGCCGCCTACTACGTCGGCCCGCCCGTGCTCGACGTGCTCGTCGGACGTGGGCACGGTGACCGCGGTCGGGCTCGTCCTGCTCGTGCTCGTCGGGGTCGGCTTCGAGATCATTCGCCGGCGGCGCCACCGCGCGCAGATGCTAGAGGTTCGAGCCGGCCCAGGAGATGACCTTGGCCGGCGGGGCCGGCGTGCCGACGTCGAGCTGGATCGAGGCGTGCGGCAGCAGCGGGATCGTGCGCGGGTTCTGATGTCCACGGCTTGCCGTTCAAGAACGCCTTGACCTTGCCCTTGACGCTCGCCACCTGGGTGGGGCTGAGCGGCTGGCGCCACTCGTCGAAGAAGTTGCCCAGCGTGTAGATGCGCTTGGTCGGCGACTCGATGTGGATCACGCCGTCCGTGGCGTGGGTGTGCAGCCAGTAGTAGCACTGCTGGGCGCCGTAGAACGGTCCGTAGGCGGTCTGCTGGGCCACCGGCCCGATCAGCCCGATCGCCGCCGGCAGCGACCGCGGCTGCCCGTTGTCGTACACCTGGAGGTGGGCGTGGATGTGGTAGACGAGCTGCTCGACCGGGGCGCACTGGATGCCGTCGACCGTCGTGCCCGGCGTGGTGCTCGAGGCGGGCGCGAGCGGAGGGCCGGCCTCGAGCGGGATCGCCTCGGGACCGAGGGGCTGGCCGCCGCCGGCCGCGGCCGCGGTCGTCGTGTGGGCGCTCATCGTCTGCGAGGCCGACGAGCTCGCGCCGCTGCTCTTGCCGGCGCTGCTCGTGCTGCTGCTCGAACTGCTCGAGCTGCCGCACCCGGCCAGCCGCCAGGGCGCCGCTCAGCAACATCGCGAGGCAGAGGGGGCGTGCGCGCATCGCCTCCGAACGGTAGCGTTTGCCTCGACATGAGCCTGTCAACGAGTTGCCGATGACCACTGCGCTCGAGCTGCCCGGCGCGCGGATCAGCGAGAACCTGGCGTGTGCTACGGCCTGGTGGTGCGGAGCATGGGGCTGGTCGGCGGCGTCACGTCGTCCTTCCGGGCGCTGCGCCGCGGCGAGGTGAGCGAATACACCCAGCTGCTGGAGGACTCCCGCCGGCACGCAATCGATCGCATGTCCGACAACGCCCGGCTGCTCGGCGCCGACGCGATCATCGCCGTGCGCTTCGACTCCTCGGAGATCGGCGGGCAGTTCACCGAGATCGTGGCCTACGGGACGGCCGTCAAGCTCGACCGCGGCTAGCGGCAGTGCTGCTGAGCGACGCGGATCGCGAGCCCTTCTACGAGGCGCTCAAGCGCCACGCCACCGAGGGCCGGCTCGACGTGCCCGAGCTCGAGCGGCGCGTCACGCTGGTCGCGCAGGCCGAGACCCACGAAATGGCGGCCGAGGCACTGGCCGGGCTCCCGCCCCTGGCGCCGTCGGTCCCCGCGCTGGAGTCGCGCCGGCCGCGCTGGGGGCGCGGGCACGGGGAGGCCGAGAAGCCCCAGCCCGATTGGCGCCCGACCGGCGAGCGGTTTCGCGACCCGCGCACGCAGGCGGTTCTGCGCGTGTGGGTCGACGCCGCCGGCGCCCGGCACTACGTGGCCGAGTGACGCGGCGCCCCCCGAGCGACGCGGCGCCTCCCGGGTGACGCGGCGCCTCTCGGGTGACGCGGCGCTCGGACCGACGCGCTGCTAGCGCGTCGACTTCTTGGCCGCGCTGCGCGCCTTGCCGACCGCGTTCTTGGCCTTGCCCTTGAGCTCCTCGCCGGCGCCCTTGGCCTCGGCGCTGCGGTTACCCGTGGCCGCGCCGGCCGCGCGCTTTACGCGGCCCTTGGTCTCCTCGGCCTTGCCTTCGACTCTCTGCGTTCGATCAGCCATCGATCCTCCCTCGCGTGTGGGGCTTTACCCTGGGGCTACCCGCGCGCGAGTGGCGGAACACCTCGGCCAGCATCCGCGGCCAGTGCTCGCGCAGCGCCTCGTGGCCCATGAACAGCCCAAGGTGTCCGCCGCTCGACACGTGGCGGGTGACCTGCTCGGGCCGGGTGGAGGCGTGGTCGGCCAGCGCGAAGACCTGCTCGGGCGGGGTGATGTGGTCGGTGGCGCCGCCCATCAGGTTCAGCGGCATGTCGATCCGGCCTAGGTCGACCTTTTGCCCGCGGACCTTAAGCGTGGCGGCGATCAGCGCGTTGTCGCGGAACAGGTTGCGGACGATCCACAGATAGAACTGGCCCGGGACGTCCTGGGTGTGCTTGAACCAGTCCTCGAACTCGCGGTAGCGGGCGACGTGGGCGGGATCGTCGAGGTTCAGCAGCAGGTCGATCTGGCGCGAGATCTCCGCCCCGGCTGGATCAGGATGAAGCCCGACAGCATGTGCCGGCCCTCGAGCACGCCGCCGCCCATCGCGACGAGCGCCTCGTAGAAGCGCAGATCGCCGTCGGGGGCGACCCGGCGCAGCACCTCGTGGATCACCGGTCGGCCGGCGTGGAAATCGATCGGCGCGCCGGCGATCGTCAGCGTGTTGACCCGCTCGGGATAGAGCGCGGCGTAGATCGTGGCCAGCCAGCCGCCCTGGCAGTCGCCGACCAGGTTCACGCGCCCGCCGCAGTGCTCGACCGCGCGGTCGACCACGTCCATGTAGTCCTCGATCGAGGCATCCCGGGTCTCGCGGGTGGCGCCCACCCAGTCGAGCGAGAACGCCCGCTCGAGCCCGGCTTCGACGATCGTGCGCATCTGGCTCTGCTCGGCCGAGTAGTCGACGATGCACGAGTCGTGGCCGGCCTGGGGCGGGAGCACCAGGGTCGGGACCACGCGGCGGCGCGAGACCGAGAAGTCGCGCAGCCGGGCCAGCGGCGCCTCGAACACGATCTCGTGCGGGGTGGTCCAGGCCGGCTTCTGGCGCTCGGTGGTGGTTCTGAGCCACCGTGGGACGTCAAGCGCCGCTGGGCCGCGCGAGAGCGCGGCGGCCCAGCAGCGGCCGAGGCCGTCGAGCGTGGCCGCGTACCCGTCGAGCCAGCTGTCGAGGAGGCCGGAGCCCAGGCTGGGGGCGGGGACCGGGGGACAGTGCGCGGATAGCGCTCACGTTCGACCTCCTTGGCGAAATCCTCAAAGCACCTGAAAAACGACGAAGCACCGGCGGTATTCCCACCGGTGCTTCTACCAGTAACGCCTGTCGGCAAACGCTTACTTGAGCAGGCTGCGCGCGGTGGTGGTGTAGGAGCCGGCCAGCTCGCGCGTGACGTCGACCTGGGCCTCGATCAGGCTCTTGAGCCACTCCTGCTGGCTCAGACCGGCCAGCTTGAGCTGGAGCTCGGTGGTCCGGTCGACGGCCTTCTCGTAGGAGTCGAGGTACAGGTTGCCGGCCTTGCGGGCGGCCGACAGGACCTGCTCGCCGCTCTCGCGGAACTGGTCGTACGCCGCGTCAAACGAGGGGATGCCGGTGCGGGCGTGGGTGGTGGTTGCCATGTGAATCGTCTCCTGGGTTCGGATACTGTGCTTGCAGCTTAGCACAAATTCTGCAAGCATGCAAGCGAGTGGTCCGGGTGGATCTTCGCTTGCCTGCTTGCAGCATAGCGGCAAAGCAGCTAGCGCTGGCAGGCTGCGGTGCCCTTCGTCAGTCGCGGCGACTAGGAGGTCAGATATCTGACCACGTTCTGGTCGACGTCAGCTGAGCCGGTCGGCTTCCGGCTTGGAGAGCTGAGCGCCGACCTCGCGCGTGGCCGGCGCCAGGTGCACCACCCGCAGCAGCTTCAGCCGCGGGGTGTAGATCGCCAGCGTCCCGCGCAGCAGCGAGGAGACGACGACGTAGCGGCCGTCGGCCGCCAGCTCGAACGAGCCATACGGCGAGCTGGCCTTGGCCAGGATCCGCCCGGTCCTGGCGTCGACCTGCTCGATCGTGGAGCCGTAGCCGCTGGTCAGGTAGGCGTAGGGCCCGGCGAGCGCCACGTGCTGCGGCGGCGGGCCGGCCGGCACGCGGAACAGCAGGTCGCTGGTCGAACGGCGTCGAACACCGTGACGTCGGGGCCGCTGGCGGAGGTGAGCCAGACCCGGCGGCTGCCGGTGGTCGAGAAGGCGAGGTCGTGGACCGGGAAAGCCGGGATCGGGAAGCGGCCGATCACCCGTGGGTGGCCGAGATCCCGCGTGCTGAGAGGATACGATCGCTGGCGGCCGACTCGCCGAGCGCGACCCAGCGCCAGCTGGTGCTTTGAGGTCGAAGCTGAGGTGGTGGGCGCCGGCGCCGACATGGATCGTGCTGGTCACGCGGAGGGTCGGCCAGGTCGATCGCGGTCAACGTGCCGCGCGCGTCGTCGGTGACGTAGGCGTGCTGGCCGTCGGGCGCGATCGCGGCGATGTGGGGCGACTCGAAGCCGCTCAGGACCTTGAGCGGGCGCAGCGTGTCGCCGTTCAGCAGCGTGACCTTGCCGGCGGCCGAGCTGACCACCACGATCTCGCCGCCGTTGCCGTCGGTGGCGAGGTCCTCGGGATCGGGCGCCACCGGGATCCGCCTGACCACGCGCCCGCTCGGGAAGGTCGACGACCAGCAGGCGGTTCTCGGTCTCGGCGGTGACGAGCGCCTGACCGGTGCCGGCGCGGCTCGCCCGGGCCGCCGCGGTCGCCGTGCGGCGGGCCTGGTCGGCTTCGCCGAGGCGACGTCCGGCATCGCGTCTGGGCGCGCTGGTGCGAGCCCGAGCCGCCGCATGCCGCAACGAGCGCCGAGAGGATCAGCGCGATGAGGCTCATCCGCGCAGCTCATCCGGCGGTGCCCTCGGGCGGTGCAGCACCAGCCCTCGAGCCGGGGGAACGCCCGCGCCGCCTGCCCGGAGGAGAACTGCTGGGCGATGCGCGACACCGCGGCCACCCGCGGCGCGCCGGCCACGCGCACGAACACCCACTGGTCGGCGGCCGGCCAGCCGACCAGCAGCCACCGGCCGTTCGGCGACCAGCTCACGTCGCGCAGGCCGCTGCCCGCCAGCAGCTGGCGAACCCCGCTGTGCGCCGTCCCCGCGCGGACGACCGCGACCTGATCGCCGCCGAGCACGAGCGCGACCTGCCTCCCGTCGGGCGACAGCGCGGCCTCGCCCGTCGCGCCGCCGAGAGGTGCAGGGCGCTCCGCAGCGCGCCCGTGGCGCCCGCGTAGGTCAGGACGGCGTGCGCGCGTGACCACGACCAGGCGCCGCCCGTCGTTTGACCACAGCAGCTCGCGGGGCCGGGCCGCCACGCGGCGCGGTCCAGACGAGTTGCCGGGTGTCGGCGTCGCGGACCACGACGCCGGTTGCCGGCGGCCACGTAGGCGAGCTGGAACGAGTATCCCGGGGCGCCAGGCCGGCGCCACGCTGCGCCACGCGCGGCGGCCAGCAGGTGGTCGCCGGTGCCGTCGCCGGCGATCACCCGCAGCGTTCCCGCCGACAGGTAGGCGACCCGGTAGCCGGTGGGAGAGAACCAGCTCGGGTCGCTGACCGCGGGCCGCGCGATCGACCACCGGACGTTGCCGCGCGGGTCGACGGCGGCCAGGCCGTCGCTCGAGACGACCGCCACGTAGCAGCCCGCGCGGCGACCAGCTCGCCTGCCGCCACGCGCCGAGGTGACGGAGCGAGCCGTCGGCGGCGGCCGTCCAGGTGCCGCCCGGACCGGTGACGAGGATCCGGCCCGGCGAGGGCAGCGAGGAGAGGCTCGGCGCGGCGTGGCGGACGCCCAGGGCCCTCGGTGATCAGCCGCCCGACGGTGGCCCCGGCGGGAGACAGGAGCAGCCCGGCGACGATCACCGCCAGGACCGGCGCGATCGCCAGCCGCCGGCGCGGGGCGCGCGCGGCGCACCGGCTCGCGCTCGAGGTAGGCCGCGCGGACGACGCCCCAGGCCCGCCGCTCGGCGCCGGCCTCGTCCGGGGCGCGGAAGCTCGCGCAGCGGCGTGCGGGGCGCGGCGCCTCATCGCGGATCCAGCTCGGTCAGCCGGGATTCGAGCGCGTCGAGGCCGCGCCGCAGGCGCGAGTTGACCGTCCCGCGCGGCAGCTCGAGCGCCCGGGCGATCTCGCCCGGGCTGTACTCGAGCAGGTAGCGCAGCACGATCACCGCGCGGTGCTCGGGCGACAGCGCGGCGAGCGCGGCGAGCACCTCCTGCGAATAGCGGCCGATCGGCAGCTCGGGCGGGGACGGGGCGTCCACCGGCTCGCCGGCCGCCTCGCGCCGGGCGGTGCGGGCGCGGACCCAGTCGATCGCCCGGTTGGCCACGATCGCGCTCAGCCAGGGGCCGAAGCGGCGCGCGCGGTCGAACCGGTCAAGGCGCCGGATGGCGGCCAGGAACGCCTCCTGCGCGATGTCCTCCGCCGCGGCGTGGTCGTGGACGATCAGGAACGCCGCGCGGTAGGCGCGCGGCCAGTACCGGCGGAACAGCGCCTCGAGGTCGGCCTCCGAGCCGGCCAGCACGCCGCGGATCAGCGCCTGCTCGCTGCGCGGCCGCCGCGGCCGGCGCCGGCCGCCGAGCTCGCCGCCGATCACGAGGCTGTCCGCCGCCGCCATGCCGTTCACCCGTGAAATGGGCATCGTCCGTGCGCATCGTCCTCCTTACGAGTGGGACCTGGCAAGAGGTCCCGCGCCGGTGGCTCCGATCTCGTGATTCGGCCCGTTCGTGCGGGTAGTTCGTAGCTATCGAGCAGCCAGCTCAGGAGGTGCAGCGTGGCCAAGGACCATGGATCGAGCGTGAAGAACGACAAGCAGTACGAGGGCCTGCGCAAGAAGGGCATGAGCAAGTCGCGCGCGGCCGCGATCTCCAACTCGGAGGGCTCCTCCAGCCGCGGCGGCAAGAGCAGCGGCTCGAGCCAGAGCAAGAAGAGCAGCGGCAGCGGCAGCGGCGGCAACAAGGCCCAGAAGGCGGCCGCGGGTCGCAAGGGCGGCAAGAAGTCGAGCTCGTCGAGCTAGCCGTTCGCCACCCGAGGGTCCGAGGCCCATGGGCCCAGCTGGCCCGGTCCCGTGGGACCCGGGGCCTGGCCTGGGCGGCTAGGGGCCGATGACCGCCTGCGCCTGCGTGGTCTGCGTAGCCAGCCGCCCCGCGTCGTCGCGCACCTCGGTCTCGACGACGATCACGGTGCGCCCGACGCGCAGCGGCCGCGTGGTGGCGGTCGCGTGACCCTCGCGCACGCCGCGCAGGAAGTTGGTCGAGGAGGAGATCGTCGCGGTGCGCGCGCCCGGCGGCAGGTTCAGGTAGGCGCACACGCCGCCCAGGTTGTCGGCCAGCGACATCAGCGCCCCACCGTGCATCGCCGCCGCCCACCGTGCACAGCTCCTCGCGCCAGGCCAGCCGCCCTACGACCTCCTCGGGCGTCGCCGACACGATCTCGATCCCGAGCGTTGCCGTGAACGGGACGATCGCCATCAGCTCGGTCAGGGATGGCTGTTCGCGCGGGGACACGGCGGCGAAGCCTACGTCACGGCCCCGGATCGGATACCGACCGCGCGCTCCCGCGTTCCTTGGAGTGCTGCCACAGCGCCTTGTCGAGCGTGCGCAGGCTCACGCCGGCGCGGTCCGCGAGCGCGCGGCAGGCGGCCAGGTAGGCCAGCCAGAAGCCGACCGGATAGCCCGGAGCGCGGGCTTCACGCCGAGCGACTCGAGCGCGCGCACGTCGAGGATCGGATAGTCGTCGGGGAAGACGGCGTACAGGAGCGTGGAGGCGGTCGGCACACCCACGCCGTCGAGCTCGAGCAGCGCTCCGATCCGGACCGCCTCGTCGCTCGGCGGCGAGCGCCCGGCGAGTGGCGGCGGCGATCACCCGCGGCCGGTTGGCCGCGATCCGCGGGCGGCTGCGCGGCGATCTTCCACGCGCACACCTCGACGAACTCGCGCGCGGGTGTAATGGCCGCGCCCGCGTGCGGCGGCGCCGAGGGCGAGCAGCCGATCGTCGTCCGAGCTCGGAAAACGGGCCGCCAGGGCGGGGACGGCTTCGAGCGGGAACTGCAGCTCGAACCCGGGAGGTTTGATCTCCGGCACCGGCCGAACATGATGACGGCGGGAAGACCAGGCAGGTGAGGTGGTCCAGGCCCGGGCCGCGCTAGCTCAAGAGGCGGGCCGGAACGGCCCCCGATACCGCCGTCGTGTCATTCCTGGAGGAGCCGTTGCGGGAATCGGTGGCGCCACCCGGCTGGGCCACGTCGCCCGCGGTCCCGGCCGCCACGCCCGCTGGGGCCGCGCCCGATTGCCGCCGGTCCGGTCGCGGCGGCCGCCCACCCCGCCGATGCGGCGGTGCGCTGGCGGGTGCGCGCGGCGCGGATCGACAACTTCCTGGTCTACGGCGGCTATCTCGCCGCCTGCTTCCTGCTGCACTGGCAGGTGGCGAACATCGCCCACCTGTTCTGGCTCGCGGTGGCCGGTGCCGCGTACCACTTCGCGTTCGAGGCCCACAGTGGCCAGACCCCCGGCAAGCGTCGCTACGGGATCCGCGTGGTCTCCGCCGATGATGGCGGCCAGGCCAGCCCCAAAGCGATCGCGATCCGCTCGGTCGTGCGGGTCCTCGATTCCCTGCCCGTCTGTTACGTGTGGGATTGATCAGCATGGTCCGCACCGGCCCAGAGCGGCGGCAGCGATCGGCGACATCGCCGCGGGCACGATCGTCGTGGCGGTCGACGGCCGGCGGCCACCGTGGGACGCCCACGTGGCTGCTGCCCACGGCCACGATCGTGGCGGTGGTCGTGTCGGTACTGACCGTGATCGGCATGATGGGCGGGCAGCCACAATCAGCAGCCTGCAGACGCCGCCCACTGCATCGCCGGCTAGCGGGACTCCGCCGGCGGCTCCTCCCCAACGCCATCTCCACCGCCGGCGACTCCGCCGGCCACGTAGGCCACGCGCGCCGAACCCGAGCAGACGAACGGCCCGGGGAGGGAGGATCCCGGGCCGCTCGCTTCCTGCCAACTGGGGTGAGGAGCGCTAACCGAGGAGGAGGGGACGATCAGCGATACCCCACCCACGGGCTGTCCGGTGGTGAACAGGTTCTGGCCGAGCGCGGAGTTGAGCGACGCGGCGCCCTCGCTCGAGAGCGTTGCCTCGAGGCCCTGGAGGTCGAGCGTGCCGTTCGGCAGAGCCGACTCCAGGAGCTTGGAGGTGTCCAGGTCGAAGAGCTTGACCTCGGGTCCGCCGTTTAGCTCGAAGCTGAGGGCTCGAGCCTTCCGTGCCGGTGCCCAGCGTCAGCTCCGGATTGGTCAGCGATACCGAGACTGTGCCGTTGCCGAGTTGCAGGCCGCCGCTCAACGGAATGGTGCCGGTCAGCGTCCCGTTGGCGAAGCTGGCGCCGCCCGTCGAACCGTTCAGCGGAAACGTCACGCTGGTTCCGTCCACACCCGGGATGGTGGTCGTGCCCAGCGGCGCGGGCAGTCCATTGGAAGCCGGGATCAGCGGCACCGTCGAGAGGCCTGCGGAGTCGAGCAGCATGCGAAAGAGCGGGAGCCAGCGGCACGCCTACTCCGGTGCTCGATGTGCCAGCGACAGCTGGGGCCGATCCGGGGCGCCCAATCCGCTCGCCGCCGGCCCAGCGCCGGTGATCGGCGTGGTGCTCACGGTGACGGTGAGTGATCCGATGGTCTGTCCGGTTCTGAACGCGCGCCGGTGCAGCGAGCTTTGTCCAGGCGAGCGGTCCCCTGCTTGGCCAGCTTCGCCGTCAGGCCGCTGATCGTCTCACTTGTGGCACTTCGCTTGACCCGGCCGCGGCCGGTGATCGTGAACAGCTTCACCTTGTGACCGGCCAGTTTCACCGTCGACTTGACCATTGCCTTTGGCGGGACGGGTGAAGGTCGCGGACTTGATCTTCACCGTTCGCTTGCCAATGACCATCGCAGAACGCCCTTGAGGTTGAGCGTGCCCGTGGCGGTGACGTAGTTCCACCGACCTGAGCTTGTGGGAAGCGCGTAGCTCGTCTTGCGACGCGTGGCCGGACGTAGTGCGCGGACGGTGACGTGCTGGCGGGCGAGCGATCGCCTGGCCTTGACCGACAAGGTCAAGGCGACGGAGTTCTGCGAGCTCGAGGAGCTCGACGAGGCCAGAGCCACCGCGGTGGCGCCGAGCGACACGGGCAGCATGACGAGCACCGCAAGCAACGTGTACTTGAAGCGGCTAGAGGACATGACCAGCCTTTCTTGGAAGTGGAAGTGCGACGAGCCGAGACGCAAGCGTCGGTGCTCGGACAACCCTCCACGCTGGGAAGCCCTCGGTAGCTGGTTACAGCTGACTGTGCGGCCCTACCTCCCGCACCGGCCTTCTAGGGTCTCGCAGGTGCAATTGCCCTGGTTTGCAACGGGTAAACGGAGTGACGCGTAACGCCAAAAAACTGATGGAGGTGATTTGCCCGGTTTGCGCAGTGCCCGCCAGGGTTTGTCCCGGACCGCGCGCTCGGCCACGGCGTGCCTCGGGCTCGAAGCGGATCTCGCGCAGTCCGCGGGAGCCCAGGGCCCGCCGAGCACCGCGATGCGCAACCGGCGAGCTACCGCGACGGGCGGAGTAACATCGGGCGTGCAGGCCGAGCGCTACCCGAGGGGAGCGCCGGCGGGCGTGTCATCCCAGTCAACGCGGCGGCTCTCCATCGGGGGGAGGGGTCTCGATGGCTTCTCACGCCAAGCCGGAGGAACCCCTTGCTTCGCCTGTCGCCCGGGTCAGCTCGAGGCCCAGTCCGACGCCAGCGCGGTGGACGCGGCGCGCCTGGTGCGCGCCGTCCCGCCGCGTTAGCCTGTGCGCGCCATGGACCCCGAGGAGCATCCGCCCCAGCAGGCCTCCGCTCGAGAATTGATCGAGTCGGCCGGCGGGCGCATGCCGCAGGAGGCCAGTGGGTCGCTGCGCACCGCCTTGGCCAACGCCATGGTCGGGATGAAGAAGCAGCTCTACGGGCGCGGCCCGACCGCGGCCAAGGCCTGGATCCTCGACGACTACGTGTTCGTGGCCATGGAGGGCGGCCTGACCCGCAACGAGGAGACGCTGCTGGCCGACGGCAAGGGGGATCTCGTGCGCGAGTACCGGCTGAGCTTCGAGGAGACCGTCGCACCTACGGCGATGGGCGCGGTGTCGGAGCTGCTCGGCCGGCGCGTGCTCACCTACCACAGCCAGATCGTGTTCGACCCACCGCGGACGTTCGAGATCTTCGTGCTCGAGCCGGAGTAGTTCGCCGCGCCACCCGCCCGGGGAAGGCGTCGCGGTGAGGATCCAGCCCGACCCCGAATCCGGCTTCTCCCGGGAGGGGTCCGGCCGCGAGCCCTCGACACAGTCCGCTGCTCGAGATCTCCAACGCCACGGTCCGGCTGTACAAGGCCGTTTTCGGCCGGGGGCCGACCCACGCGCGGGCCCGGTTTGCCGGGCCGGACACGCTGATCGTCCTCCTCCAGGACACGATGACGGTGTCCGAGCGCCGGCTCGCCGAGCTCGGCGAGCACGAGCGGCTGCGGGCGCACCGGCTGTTGTTGCACCAGACGGTCGAGGACGAGATTCGGGCGATCATCGAGCAGGCCCTCGAGCGGCCGACGCTGTCGCTGATCTGCGGCCTCGACACGCACCGCGACATCGCCGCCGAGGTGGCGGTGCTGGCGCCGGCGCCCCATCCCCAGCCGCCGATGGAGCTGCCGGCTCGGCCGTAAATCTCAGTCGGGCTAACTGAGATCTTGCCGGGTCGCAACGGGCGCGCAGCGAGCTCCGAGCCCAACGTGTGCCGACGCCGCGCGTCCCGGACTTCGGATCAGCGGGGGAGCAGCCGATTAGGAGCGCGATGGGCGAGTCCCTCGCAGACATCCGGTCCAACCGGCGGATCATGGCCTACACGGCTGCGGCGATCTACGGGATCGCCGGGCTCGACGGGGCGATCGAGGGCCTGCTCCCGAACGATCCTCCGTTCGCGGTGCTTCCGGTGATCGTGGTGGGCGTGGTGTTCGCGCTGCTGATGCTCTTCGGGCCCCGTCTGCCCCGCCGGGCGCTCGCGTTCCTGGGGCCGCTCGGAGTCGTGCTGATCGCCTATGCGCTGGCGACCAGCCCGGGCCCGGGCGATGGTGCGGTGCTCTACGCGCTGCCCGTGGTCTGGACCACGTTCTTCTTCGGGCGCCGAGGTGCGGCCGTGATTCTGGGCTGCGTCGCAGTCGCCCACGCGATCACGCTGCTGGCCCTGCCAGCCACCAGCTCCTACCCCGGACGGTGGCTGGACGTGATCGTGTCGTCCGTTGGCGTGGCGGTGGTCGTGCTCGTGCTCGAGCACCGCAACGAGCGGCTACTGGCCTGTCTGGCCGACGAGGCGAGAACCGATCCGCTGACCGGCCTGCTCAACCGCCGCGGCTTCGACGAGCACGCCGCGCGCGAGTTCGCCCACGTGGGGCGCGGTGCTGACACGATCGCGCTCGCCACGCTCGACATCGACCACTTCAAGCAGGTCAACGACGAGTGGGGGCACATGGTCGGCGACCGCGTGCTGGCCAACCTGGCCCGGGTCCTGGCCAGCGAGAGCCGTACGCTCGACGTGGCGGCGCGTCTGGGCGGCGAGGAGTTCGCGGTGCTGATGCCGGGCAGCGACGAGGCGGGGGCCGAGGCGTTCATCGAGCGGGTCCGCGTCCGGCTCGAGCAGAGCGCGAGTCCGAGCCTCCCCGCCGTGCGGATCAGCGCTGGGATCGCTGCCACCAGCCGCCCGCTCGACGTCCAGATCATGCTCGAGAGCGTCGATCGCGCGCTGTATGCCGCCAAGCGCGGCGGGCGGGACCGGACGGTCGTCTCCGACCGCCACGATTTCTCGCTGCCGGTCTGAGCCCCGGCCCGGCCGGCGCGCCGCTCAGCGGCGGGCTTCGAGGAGCCGGAGCCACACCTCGCTGACCGTCGGGATAGGACGGCACCACGTGCCACAGCGTCTCGAGCGGCACCCGGCCGACGATCGCCGTGGTCGCGCTGTGGAGAAGCTCGGCGACATCGGCACCGACGAAGGTGGCCCCGAGGAGGGTGTCGGTCGAGCGCTCGACGACCAGCTTGGCGCGGCCGGTGTAGTCGTCGCGCAGGAGCGAGGCGCCGGCGACCGCGGCGAGGTCCTGCTCGACCGTCTGCACATCGAGCCCCTTCTCGCGCGCGCGTGACTCGGTGAGCCCGACCGAGGCGACCTGGGGGTCGGTGAACACCACGGCCGGGACCATGTCGTGGTCGGCGAGGTCCCGGTAGCGCTGGCCCTCGAGCCGGCGCCCCTCGGCGCGCGCGCCGATCACATCACCGGCGATGCGCGCCTGGTACTTGCCCATGTGGGTGAGCAGCGCGCGCCCCGCCACGTCACCGACCGCGTACAGCCAGTCGCCGGCGATCGCCCTGGACGCTCATGTGGTCATCGGTGTTCAGGTAGCCGTGCGAGTCGCTCACGTCGATGCCGATCCGCTCGAGGCCGAGGTCGGCGGTGGCCGGGGTACGGCCGGCGGCCACCACGATCTCGTCCACCTCGAAGCTCGAGCCGCCGGCCTCGACCGTGGCCGGGCCGCCGTGGATCCGGCCCACGCCGGCCTCCCGGGCGTCCGGGCGCCGCACGGAGTCGACACCCGGTCCCGACCAGCACCCGGATGCCGCGCCGGCTGCAACTGCTCGGCCACGAGCTCGCCGACGAACGGCTCCTGCTGGGCGAGCAGCGAGGGCTCTGGTTCGATCACCGTGATCTCGCGCGCGCCGAGGCCGGCGAGCCAGGTGGTCGACTCGCAGGCCACGACCCCGCCGCCGATCACCGCGACCCGCGCCGGCACCTCGCGCAGGTTGGTTACGTCACGCGAGGTCCACGGTTGCGCCTCGCGCAGCCCGTCGATCGGGGGAATCGAGGCCTTGGTGCCGGTGGCGATCACCACCGCATGGCGCGCCCGGAGCGTTCGCGTCGTGCCGTCCTGGGCGCTCACCTCGACGCCTTCTCCCCGGCCAGCCGCCCATGGCCGCGGATGACCTCGATCCCACTGTCGCGCGCCCACTGCACCTGGCTCGAGTCGTCGTGGTCGTGGGTGAACGTGTCGCGCCGCTTCAGGATGGCCGGCAGGTCGAGATCGCCGATGAGCATCGACGAGACGCCTGGGAGCGCCCGGGCGCCGTCGAGCATCTCCATCGGGCGCAGCAGCGCCTTGCTCGGCATGCACGCCCAGTAGGAGCACTCGCCGCCGACCAGCTCGGCCTCGACGATCGCCGCGGTCCGGTCGCTGTTCTGGATCGCGTACTAGCGCGGCGTTCTCGCCGGCCGGCCCGCCGCCGATCACCACCACGTCGAAGGTCCCGACGCTGGCGCCTAACGCGATTGCTAGACTTAGGGGCGGCCCGATTCGCTCGGTCGCGGACGCGCGCGCTTTTCCCGGCGGCGACGGTCCTTGGCCTCCTGGCCGCACTCGCGCATCTGGCACCAGCGGCGGTTGCCGCGCTTGGTGGCGTCGAGGAAGAACCAGCCGCAGTGATCGCCCGGGCACTGCTTGAGCCGCGGGGAGGGTCCCCGGCGAGCAGCTCGACGCCGGCGGTTACCGCCACGTGGCGGACCGTCTCGAGCTGCGTGGGGCTCCAGTGCCAGCGCGCCGCGCCGTCGGGGTCGGCCTGCAGGTGCGCGGCGCGGTACGCGTCGGCGGCGAGCTCGCCCAGGCTCCGCACGGCGCTCGCCGGCCATGGGCCGCTGGTGGACGCGCGCGTGAGCAGGCCGTACAGCAGCTCCCGCGCCTCTCGGGCTCGCTCGAGCTCGGCTTCGGCGTCCGGTTGAAGTGGCGCCGAGCGGCCGAGCAGGCCGTGGCGCTGGCCCCACAGACGCAGGTCGGCCGGCGCCAGCAGGACATCGCCGGCCTCGGGTGACCTCGCTCCTCGGCGGTGTTGACGAAGTCGAGGGCCACATGGCCGCCACGAACGGCAGCTCACGGAGCGACTGCACACTGGTCATGGTACCAGCAAAAATACGTTTGCTGGAGGCAGATCGGATAGACTTACACCAGTGAAACCACGTTTTGCTGGTACACGGCTATCCGAGGACGGGATCTGATGGCGATCCTGCTGGCGCTGGTCGCCGCGGTCGGGTGGGGCGCCTCGGACTACTTCGGGGGGGATGCCTCGCGGCGCGAGGTCCCCGTATTCGTGGTCGTCGCGATCGCCGAGCTGCTCGGCGTGCTGCTGCTCCTCCCGCCGCTGCTCGCGCGCGGGAACGCCGCCGCCGGATGACCCGAGGCTGCTCTGGGCCGCCGTCTCGGGGGTGGCCGTGACCGTCGAGCTGAGCCTCATCTACCGCGCGCTGGGCCGCGGCCAGGCGTTCATCACCGCGCCGACCGGTGCCCTCGGGGCGGCGGCGGCAGTCGCCGTGGGCCTGGTCGGCGGCGATCCGATCAGCCTGGCGCTGAGCATCGGGCTGGCCTGCGCGTTGCTCGGTGGCGGGATCAGCGCCTGGAGCTCGCCGGCCGGCGTCCGGCCGCGAGCGCGCCGACGTCTGGCAGACGAGCGTGACCTGCCTGGCTGCAGCGGCGGCGGTCGGCATCGCGCTCACCTCACTCCATGCCGCCGGCCGACTCGATCCGCTCTGGGCGACGGTCATCGAGCACGCCAGCACCGGGCTGTCGGCGGGCTTCGTCGCGGTTTTCGGCCGTCGGGGCGGCTGGCGCGATCTCATCCCCGAGCGATCGCATCTGCCGATGCTCGCGCTGGTGGCCGCCGTCGGCGTGGGCGGCGATCTCGCCTACACGAGCGCCTCGCACACCGGAGCGCTGAGCATCGTGGCGGCGATCGCCTCGCTCTATCCGGTGACCACGATTGGCCTCGGCCGCCTGCTGCAGGGTCAACGGCCCGGCCGCATCCAGCTCGCCGGCATCGTGCTCGCGCTCGGCGGTGCGGCTCTGCTCGGGGTCGCGGCGTCGCGGGTGCTGGAGCGGGGTCCTCGGGGCGGCGGATCAGCCGCCGCCGCTGGCGATCCCGGTGCCGCTGCCGTTGTCGTGGTTCCGCCGCCGTTGAGCCGCTGCCGCTTGCCGTGGTGGTGCTGCGAGTCGGGCCCGTGCCCTGGGAGGCGCCGGTATGCGATCCGCTGCCCGTCCGGTTGGTGCTGGGGGATCCGGTGCCGGTTGAGCGGGGCGGCGTGCTCGTCGTCGGGGCGGAGTGCCGCACCGGAGCGACTGTCTGGTGACCGGACGGGTCGTATGGGTTGCCGGGCTGGTGCTCGTGTACGGGTGCTCGTCTTCGCGACGGCCGGCTTCTTGTTGCTGGCCTTGGGCTTGGCTGGCGCCGCTTGTGCGCGGCGCGGGCTTGTGAGTGCGTGGCCGCCTTCCTGGTGGCCGCGTGGGCCGGATGCGGGCCCGCCGAAGTGGTCTGGAAGTGGTCGTGGTCGTTTGGATTGCGCTCGTCTTGGCGGCGCATCGGCCTGAGACTTCGGGCTGTCGGCCATCGAGCTGGCCAGCGCCACCGCGACCCCTGCGACGAGCACGCCCGCGCCGGCGGCCACCAGCCGCCGTCGTCTGGCGGTCGGCTTCGAGACCCGCGCTCGCTTGACGCGACGGCGCTTGGGGGGCTTCGATTCGCCCGGAGCTTGCTCGGGCGCCGGCTCGGCCACCGCCCCGGCCGCCGCCGGGGTCGGCTCCCCCGGGATGTCCGCGATCGTCTCCTCGGCCACGGCCGGGACCGGCTCCTCGGCGACGTCCGGGATCGCCTCGGAGGCCTCCGGGACCGGTGCGGGCTCGGGCAGGTTCAACCGGTAGTCGCGCAGGACCTCGAGGTTGTGCGCCGCGGCGGAGTGCCCGCGCTCGTGTGCGCGCGCGAAGGCCAGCTCGGCCTCGGCCAGCCGTTCGTGCTGGACCAATAGCATCGCGACCTCGAAGGCGCCGTCGGCGTCGCCGCGCTCGTCGGCCCGGACGTAGGCGGCTGCGGCACCTTCGATGTCGCCGCGGTCCTCGAGCAGCACGCCGAGCTTGGCCGCGGCGCTGGCGTGACCGCGCTCATCCGCGCGCGCCAGGGCTCCCTCGGCTTCGGCCAGCCGGTTCTGCGCCAGCAGCAACATCGCGAGCTCGAACCCGGCGTCGGTGACGCCCCGCTGCTCAGCTCGGCGGTACGCGGCCTCGGCCGCCTGCTCTTCGCCGCGGAAGCCGAGCAGCACGCCGAGGTTGAACGCGGCTGCCGGGTGCCCGCAGGCGTCCGCACGCGTGAAGCACTCCTCGGCCTCGGTCAGCCTGTCCTCGCCGGCAAGCTCAACGCCCTGCGCGAACGCCGTCTCGGCATCCATGCCCTGGGCCGACGGCCGATATGTCGTCACGGGATCAGTCAACTGCCAATTCTCGCTGGGCCCCGGAGCGACCTCATCGATGCACTCCTGTTCAAATCGCGAGGTGCGAGCGAAGCACCATAGCGACGACGCCGGGAAGGCAAAAGCGCCGCACCCGGCCGAAAGTCCAGTCGCGACGACAAAAACCAGACCCCCGACAGATGTCAGACCTGAATCTGGTGGACATCATTGGCCTCGATCCGGCTGAAGCGGCGAGTCCGCCGGAGAAAACCTGGCGTGGGAATGTTCCGTGGAACGAGATAAACGCAGCGCGTGGCCGAGCGGTTCCGCTCGGCGGCTGCTGATGCTGGCGGTCCTGTGTACCGCCTCGACTTGGGGGCTGTTCGCCGCGAGCGCGAGCGCCGACGCGCCTCCGCAGAACACCGTCGCGCCTTCGCTCACCGCCCCCGCGGTGCAGGGAGTGCCCTTGACCGCCGATCCCGGGACGTGGACGGGCGATGCTCCGCTCACGTACTCCTACGAATGGTCGGACGGGCAGATCGGACAGACCATCACACCTTCGCAGGGGTGACATCGGCCAGCCGCTCAGCGTGACCGTGACGGCCACGGACGTCAACAGTCAGGCGTCGCCGGCGCCGGCAACCAGCAACAGCCTCACGGTGCTCCCCGCGAACGCCGCCGCCCCACAGATCACCGGCACTCCTCAGCAGGGCGACCCGCTGACCGTCAGCAACGGCAGCTGGAACGACGGTGCCACCGCCTTCAGCTACCAGTGGTACGACTGCGACAGCTCGGGCAAAAGCTGTGCGGCGATCACCAACGAGGCCGATGCCAGCACCAGCAGCTACACGCTTCAGGCCTCCGACGTGGGTGGGATGGTGATTGCCGTGGTCACCGACAACGTCAGCCAGATCCCCATTGCGAGCAATGCCGTCGGGCCGGTACAGGCCGCGCCGGCGCCGGTGACCACGCAGACCACCACCACGAGCCCGAACTCGCCGACCCCTGGGGTGGGCACCGTCTCATCGGGCGGCCAGCCGCAGGTGGCGCCCCAGCCGGCTCCCACGAGCGTGGCCGGCATCGTCACCTCGAGCATGCAGTGGACCTTCTATTACACGCCCAGCTATACGGTGGTTCGCAGCCTGCTCCTCAACGGCGCGTCATCTGGCGCCACCGTGGTCATCAAGTGCCAGGGAAGCGGATGCCCGTTCGTCCATCGCGCCATGGTCCTGTCCAAGGGCAGGCGGTGCGGGCGTAACAGCCGCATCGGGTGCTTTACCGCGGGGGCCTTCAACCTCACGCCGAGCTTCGCGGGGCGCCACCTGGCGGTCGGCGCGAAGGTCACGATCAGCATCACCCGCACCAACTGGGTCGGCAAGTCCTACCGGTTCGCCGTCCGCGCGGGGCGCGGGCCGCGCGTCCAGATCGGCTGCCTGGCCCCTGGCGGCGGCACTCCGGGCGTCGGCTGCTGATCGCGGCCGGGCGCGGCGCCAGCCGGTCGCTTAGCGCGAGTTTGCCGCCAATGGGTCTCCCCTCGGGGGCCAATGGCGATTCACTCGCGCCTGGCGCGACATTGCCGCCATTCGTCGCTGGGGACGGGGCGAATGGCGGTTTTACTCGCGCGGAGTGAGCCACAGCGTCCACGGCTCGATGCGCTCGATGATCAGCGTGCCATCGAGCCACGGATCCGGGCTGAGCTGCGCCATTGCCTCGGCCTGATCGGCCGCTCGGACGACGAGCAACGCTCGACGCTCGTCGAGCGGTCCACCGAGGGTGACGACGTGCCGCTCGTCGAGCGTGTCCATGAACGCCGCGTGGGCATCCCAGCCCGCCTGTCGGCGACGGGATGCGGACTCGTCCCAGTGTGGACCGGGCGCGTAGGACACGAGAAACAGCGATCCTGGCTGGTCGGGCCTTACCCGTTCGTCGCCGCCGAGCCAGTTCGTCCAAGGTTCAATGGAGACCGTGCGCAGCACCTCCGCGGGCCACGGGTCCTGCGCGAGGCGATCGACGATGGTCGCCTCATCCTCGGCATCGACGATCAGAACGACCCGGTTATCGCCGCCGGCCGGACCGCCGAAGGCCACGAGGCGTTCCTCGGCCAGCCCGTCCATGAACGCCGCGTGCGCATCCCAGCCCGACTGCTCGCGCATCGGCATGGTGTCATCCCAGGCCGGCCCGGGCGCACGGGTGACGACGAAGCGGCTCGGCGCAGGCGCTGAGACTCACGGCTGCGAAGAGCCGACCATCGGCGCGCCGGCCGCGGCGAGCGCCGCGATCCCACCGCTGACCCGCCACACCGGATCGTGTCCGCGGCGGCGCAGGATGCTCGCGGCCACCGCGGCCCGAATCCCGCTCGCACAGACTACGGCGATCGGCGCCTCGAGCGCCGGGCCGCCGTTACGGCCGTCTCCGAGCTCGGACAGTGGCAGCGAGCGCGATCGCTCGACGTGCCCGTCGCTCCATTCGGCCGGGTCGCGAACGTCGATCAAGGTCAGCTGATTGTCCTCCAGCCGCGGCCTGACAAGGTCGGGCGCCAGCGCTTCGGCACTCCGCACCTCGATCCCGGCCTCCGCCCAGGCCGGTGGATCGGCGCGCGATAGCCCCACGAGGTTCCAGATCCCAGCCGCCCGAAGCAGCTCCGCGCCGGCGCGAGCTGCCTCGATCGATGGGCCGATGAGCGCCACGGGCTCCTCGGCGCCCACCGCCCAACCGGCGCGGGTCCCGAGGCCGTGACCGCCGGCCGGCAAGTTGATCGCGCCGGCGAGGTGGGCGGCATCGAAGCCCTCGGGATCCCGGATGTCGAGCACGCACGCGCCGTCGGCCAGCGCGCGAGCGAGTCCGCCGGCGTCCAGTACGGCGCTCGGGCCCGGGTCCGCAGCGCCCTCCAGATTCAGCGCCACGACGCACTTGACGTTCGGAGGCCGGGCGGGCATCGATCGCGTCAGCTCGGAGGCGAAGGCGGCCGCATCGGGCAGGCGCAGCAGCGGGTTGGTCCGTCGCTCCTGGCCGATCCGCGAGGACGTGGCCGAGGACGCGGATCGACTCGCGCACAACGAGCCGCCGACGTGCGCGGGCCAGAGCTCGACGTGATCGCCGAGCGCCGCGAGCCGCCGGACGGTGTGCCACATCGCCTGCGCTCCCTCGCTCGCATCGACGGCCAGATCGGGACGCGCGACATCGCCCACGAGCAGCGAATCGCCGGACAGCAGCCGACCGATCTCGCCGCCACGGCGCACGGCGTAGGCGACATGCTCGGGTCGATGTCCGGGGCTGGCCAGCGCCACGAGCTCGACCTCGCCGACCCGAACGACATCGCCCTCCTGCACGCCGGGACGGCCGGGCCGGTCGGGGACATGGAGCGCCGCGCCGGTGGCCGCGGCCAGGCGGCAGCGGCCCGAGACGTGATCGGCGTGGTTGTGGGTCTCGAGCACGTGCCGGATCTCGGCCCCCGCCCGTGCCGCCTCGTCGAGGTACTCGTCGATCTCCCATTTCGGATCGATTACCGCCGCCTCGCCCCGGTCCGCGATCAGATACGAGGCGCAACCCAGATCATCGTGGAGAATCTGGCGGAAATACACGAACTTCGATCAGCTTTTCAGATAAAGACCATCGATTTAGTAGAGTATACGGGCGCCCGCGGCGCGCCCGAGCCAACCTGAGCGCACCTCACCGACGAAGGAGCTTCTCACCATGAGTACCCACGACCACAGCGCGCACGAGCACAACGGTCCCGGCTATGCCTCGCCGGAGGTGGCGCGTCAGCAGCCTCCGGAGAAGTTCGTCTACGTGGCGGCGCTGTACGAGGGGACCGGGATCGACCGCCCGGACTTCATCGCGGTGGTCGACGTCGACCAGGAGCTCGCCGACCTACGGCCAGATCGTGCATCGCACCGAGATGCCCAACGTGGGCGATGAGCTGCACCACTTCGGCTGGAACGCCTGCTCCTCGGCCTGCCATTCGCAGCTCTCGCGCGACACGATGATCGTGCCGGGACTCCGCTCCTCGCCGGATCCACATCCTCGACATCTCCGAGCCCCGGGCGCCGCGGATCAAGAACGTCATCGAGGGCGAGGAGATCAAGGAGAAGCTCGGCCTGAGCGCGCCGCACACCGTGCACTGCATGCCCGGCGACATCGTGACGATCTCGATGCTCGGGGACGCCGACGGCAACACCCCGGGCGGCTTCGCCGTGCTCGACGCCCGCGACTTCTCGGTCGCCGAGCGCTGGGAGCGCGACGCCGGCGGCATCGAGTTCATGTACGACTTCTGGTACCAGCCGCGCCAGAACGCGCTCGTCTCAAGCGAGTGGGGCGCGCCGAACACGTTCAAGGACGGCTTCAATCCGGCCGACGTCGCCGCCGGCAAGTACGGGCGCAGGCTCCACTTCTGGGACCTCGAGGAGCGCCGCGAAGGTGCAGACGATCGACCTCGGGCGACGAGGGCTGGATCCCGCTCGAGATCCGCTGGCAGCACGATCCCGGATTCGGCCCAGGGCTTCGTCGGCGCGACGCTGTCGAGCAACATCATCCGGTTCAGCCGCGACAACGGCAGCTGGGCGACCGGCAAGGTGATCGACGTCGGCAACGAGGAGCTTCAGGGCTGGCCGCTCGAGGGCGGCGTGCCCGGGCTGATCACCGACCTGGTGCTCTCGCTGGATGACAAGGACCTGTTCTTCTCCAACTGGCTGCACGGCGACCTTCGCCACTACGACGTGTCCGATCCCGACGAACCCGCAGCTGCGCTCGCAGGTGTGGCTCGGCGGCCTGCTCGGCCGCGACGGCGGTCACCCCAAGGCGCGCGGCGCCGCTGAACGGCGGCCCGCAGATGATCCAGAACTCGCTCGACGGCGAGCGGGTCTACGTCACCAACTCGCTGTTCTCCACCTGGGACAACCAGTTCTATCCCGGGATCGAGGGGTGGCTGACCAAGCTCGAGCGCCAGGCGGACGGCAGCTACGCGCTCGATCCCGACTTCTTCGTCGACTTCCACGAGCAGGCCGACGGCGCCCGGCCGCACGAGATCCATCTGCCCGGCGGGGACTGCACCACCGAGATCTTCCAGTAGGCGATGAGCCTCCGGGCGCTGGCGCTCGGCTGGAGCCTCGACGGGCCGACCGGGGTGGCGTTCCTGGTCGCGGTGCTCGCCGTGGCCGGGATATACCTGCTGTCCGCCTGCTGATCGCGCACCTGCCCGCGGTCTACGGGCTGGTGAGCGCGAACAATCGCCGAAAGCGATCGACGTAAGCCTCCTGGCCGCCGGTGGCCGCCAGCAGATCGTCCTCCAGATCGCCGGCCTGGTTGAACGCCACGTCGATCGCACCCGGAGGCCGGAACGCCGCCATCAGCCGGTGAAGTCGCCGCTCGAACGCCTCCTCCTGGGGCCGGAGGTCGGGGATCATGCGACGCAGGTTCATGATCGCCGGTTCCTCGGCGGCGTCGGCTGCGGTGACCTCGAGGGGGTCCTCGATGCCCTCCTGCCGCAGCGCGTCGACGAACGAGCGCCGCCGCTGGAGCTGCTCGATCTCGTCGGCCAGCGACTCGTCGAGGTCCTGCAGAGCCGCGCGCAACCTCATGCCGCCGTCATCGGCCGCGAGGAGCGGCCGCATCGTCCGCAGCGACAACCCGGCCGCGCGCAGCCGGGCGATCCGGCCCAACACCACGAGCGCGTTCGCGTCGTAGCGGCGATACCCGCTCTCGTCGCGCTCGGGCTGGGGGAGCAGCCCATATTCGTGATAGACGCGAATCGCCTTCGGGGTGATCTGCAGCGGGCCACTTGCAATGTCCAGGACGCTCGCCATTGGCTGCCCGCGTGTCCGAGACGGCTACCGGCGCTCCTTGCCGCCGCTGCTAGTACGGTCCGAGGGGTCTAAACGTGCGGCGGGGAGGCTGTCATGAGGGATACCGGTGGGAGGGTTGTCGTTGGCGGGGTCGCGGCGGCGCTGGTGATGCTGATGCTCGGTGGACCGCCGCCGGCGGGAGCCGCTCAGCCCGCGGCGATCGGCTTCTCGCACGCGGTGGTCGTCGACCAGCAGCGGCCGGGCTTCGAGCCCGACGTCAAGGTCGACGGCAACGGCAAGATCTACACGAGCGTCCCGTTCGGCTTCTCGACCACCCAGAGCTTCGTCTGGTCCTCGCGCGACGGCGGCAACTCCTACCAGCTCACGCCCGGGCAACATCGGCCCGGGCAAGCCGACGACGTGCGTCGGCGGCGGCGACACCGACCTGTACCTGGACCCCGGCAACGCCCTGTACTTCTCCGACCTCCAGGGCCTGACCAACATCTCCAACAGCATGAGCACCGACGGCGGCGCGACCTGGTCGACCAACTGCGCCGGGCGCCCCAACACGCCCGACGACCGGATGTGGTTCGCCGGCACCGGCTCGCTGGCCGGCGGCAACCTCGACCTCTACCAGGACTACGACGCCGTCGACACGCTCGGCCAGCGGCGGCAACCAGCTGGTCGAGACGGTCTCGCACGACGGCACCCACTTCACCCCGGTGCGTCAACTCCAGCCGCCGGCTGACCGCGACTGCGCCGGCGCCGGCGATCCAGACTGCGTGACCGACAACGAGGGGATCTCGGGCAACCAGGTCGTCGACCCGACCACCGGCAACGTCTACATCGCCCACACCACGACCAACGGCATCGAGCGGCGAGGTCGGGCGTCGCGGGTCTCCGAGGGCAAGATCACGCCCGGGCACGCCGACCACGGCCACCTGGACCGAGAGCCCCAACCTCGACGGCCGCCCTGTGCCCGGACCCGACGCTGCGTCGACGCGAGCGGCAACCCCGAGGAGCTGGCGGGCGAGAACTTCGCCAGCATCGCCCGCGACTCGGCCGGCTACCTGTACGTCACCTTCACCGCCGGCCCGCTCGACCACGCCAACAGCTCGCGACCCGAACTTCGGCGCGCTGACCGCGCCCGAGCAGATCTACGTCGTGCACTCGCTCGAGCCCGCCGGGCCGACCCGTCGACGCTCACCTGGTCGGCACCCACAGCGATCACCGGCAGCGGCGTCAGCGCCGGCACCAACACCTTCCCGTGGATCACCGCCGGCAGCGACGGCCGCGTCGACGTCGCCTGGTACCACACCGACGAGATCAGCGAGCAGGGGACCTGCGCCAGCGGCTCGGGCACCTGCACCCTGTACGGCGCCGGCAGCCTTCACGAACGCCGAGTGGACGGTGCAGATGGGGCAGAGCCTGGACGCCCACGACGCCGAGCCCGCGCTACACGACCGCCGACGTCAGCGAGACGCTCCGTCAAGCACGGGCAGATCTGCACCAACGGGATCGGCTGCGCCACCGGCGGCGACCGCAGCCTCGGCGACTTCCTCCAGGTGACGACCGACGCGCCAGGGCGCGGCGCTCGTCTCCTACGTGTTCGACACCTCGGCGCGACACCTCGGCCGGCGAGGACGCCGGCCCCGAGGTGATCAGCCGCCAGATCAGCGGCCCGAGCCTGTTCGCCTCGGTCGGCAACGTCAGCCAGGGCGGCGGCCCCGGGCAGCCGATGGGCTCGGTCACCGACCCGACCGGCGACGCCGACTACTCGGCCAACGGCACCCGGACCGCCGGCCGGCGCACAACCTCGACCTGACCGGCGCCTCGCTGGCCAACGGCGCCGAGCAGCACGCTGGTGGCCACGATCAACGTCAAGAGCCTGGCCAGCCTGACGCCGTCCCGCACCGGTCGGGCGGTCCCGACGCCAGCTGGCTGCATCCGCTGGACCGATGGTGCGCCCGGGCACGACCGGCAACGGCCACATCTACTACGCCGGCATGGACAACAACGCCGGCGCCGGCGGCTCGGGCAGCCGACGTTCTTCGCCGGCGACACGCGCGGGCATCCCGCCGGCCAACCCGGCCGAGCACACCAAGTACCTGACCTATCCCCAGACCCACGTGCTGAGCGCCTCGCAGGCGTCCTACGACGCCGAGCACCGGCGTGATCACCCTCCACATCCCGCTCGCCGACGTCGGCAACCCGGCCGACGGACACCGCGCTCTACAGCGTCACCGCGTTCACCGCCACCTCGACCACGCCGCAGTCCGCGACGCACGCTGTTCAACCTGATCGACGCCGACGACGCCGTTCGAGCTCGTGATCGGCGCGCCGGGGACGGTCGGGGGCGTGCCGTCGCTGTCGGGGGGCGGTGGCGGGCTGGCGGGGCCAACGGTGCCGGAGGCCTGCGCACCGCCTGCTCGAAGGCCACGGGGCGTCGTGACCGGTCGGGCGCTCGGCAAGGTGAAGCTGGGCATGAAGCGGTCGCGTGCTGCGGGAACTGTTCGCGCACTGGAGCACTCGCAGCCGCGCGACGACATGGACTTCTACTTCGTGTGCCCGAAGGGAGTCCGCGCCGGATATGCCACGGCGGCACTGCTGCGCGGCTCGCCCGGCGCGCGAGCGGCGTGCTCTGAACGGACGGGTCGTGCTCGTCCTGACCGCGAACCGGCATTACGCGCTGCACGGCGTGCGCCCCGCCACCCGCCTGTCGCGCGTCCGCGCGACGGCTCCACGTCGGGCGCGGCTTCAAGCTCGGTTTGAACACGTGGTACCTGGTCGGCGACGGCCCGAGCCGCGGGGTACTCAAGGTACGCCACGGGGTGATCCTCGAGATCGGTATCGCCAACAAGCAGCTGACCACCGGTACGCGAGCGACGATCAGGTTCTTCAAAGCATTCCGCTGACCCGCGCTCGGCGGCAACGGCGCCAGTGCGCGGCCAGCTGCCGGAAGCCACGCCTCATGTCCCAAGACCCTGGCCACCGACGCCCGGAACCTCGACGCGCAGCGACTCGATCCGGCCCTCGCGATTTGCCCGCCGATCGGCCGACTCGAAGTCCGGAGCCGTAGCGACGAACAGCGTGCGCCGGTCGGCACCGCCGAGCATGCAGGCGAACGCCATCTGACTGACGGGCTGGCGCTCGAGCTCGCCGGTCGGGCTGACCCGAATGACCTGGCGGTCGAACACCGAGCTGATCCACACGTGGTCCTCGGCGTCGATGCAGATACCGTCAGGAGTCGCCTCGCCGAGCGACAGCGACGACTCGCGAGCCAGGCTCCCGTCGTCGCCGACGCGGAATACGGTGAGTGCGTTGGCAAAGGTCTCGGCGACGATCAGAGAGCCGTCGGAGCGCTTGGCCATGCCGTTTGGAAACAGCACGTCCTCGTCCTGCATGGTGACGGTGCCATCGGTGTCGATCACCGCGAGCTGCGTCGGCCGGGGCTCTTCACCGAACAGGTCGTAGCCGAAGTTGCCGGCGTAGATGCGCCCGGCTCGATCGACGAGGATGTCGTTCAGCCAGCCCGGCACGATCCCGTCCAGGTCGGCATATGGCCGGTTGCCGAAGTCACCCACCTCGAGGATGCGCCGGTCCTCGCTGGCGACGACGAGCATCCGGCCGTCCGGCAGCCACCCGATACCGGCCGGGTGGAACACCTCGGCGACGGTGCGCAGCTCCCCGGTCTCCGGATCGAAGGCGTGGACCGCGTCTCCGTACATGTCGCAGAAGTACAGGCGATCCTCATGCCAGCGAAGGCATTCGGGAAAGTGGAGGTCCTCGATCACGACTGCGGTCTCGGTGTCCGGCTGGGTCATCGCGGCTCGTCTCCTCGTTGTCAGGACTCGACGCGGCTCGGCGCGTCGATAGCGGATGGCAGCTGCCGTCATCGTCGTGCGCAGCTCAGGTGCATCGGCGCTCACCACGAACAACAGCACGCAGCCGAACACGATCTGGATCGTCGAGTTCGACAGCGCGATGATCGCGAACAGCTCCTGGAGCAACGCCACGGCGAGCGCGCCGAGCAGCAGCCCCCAGGCCGTGCCGCGACCGCCGCTCAGCGAGACGCCCCCGAGCACGGCCGCCGCGATCGCCATGATGAGCGGCTGCAGTCCGGGATCGAGCGACGCGCTCGCGCTCGAGTAGGAGAAGAGCGCCCCCGCGAGTCCGGCGAGCGCCGCCGAGCAGGTGAACAGCGCCGCCACCCGGCGCTCGACCGCGACACCGGCGACGCGGCCGGCGCGGCGATCGCAGCCCATCGCCTTGAGCTCGGGGCCGAGGCGCGTCACGCCGAGGAGCACGATCGCGATCACGAACGCGCCGAATGCGATCAGGCTGCGGGGAGAGAACCAGGTGAGACCGGCTGGTCGACCCACACGGACGCGCCGATGTTCCCGTAGGTCAGCGTGTTGTTCGCCGCGATCACGTTCGTAAGCCCGAGGAGCGCGATGTAGGTCCCGATCGTGACCGGCAGCGATGCGAGCCGAAGCCGGGCGATCGCTGTTCCCTGGAGCAGACCGAGCAGCGCGCAGGCAGCCACGGCTGCCGCGACCCCGAGCAGGCCCGAGTGGCCGCCGGCACGCACCGCGAGCACGCCGCCGAGCGCCTGCATCCCGAGCACCGACACGTCGAACTCCCCCGCGATCAGCGGCAGACCGACCGCGAGCGTGAGGAGCCCAAGCGAGGCGAAGCCCTGGAACGTGTTGAAGTAGCTGCCGCGGTTGAGCTGTTCGCCGTCGAGCCCGGGCACGATCAGGAACGCGACCAGCATGACGCGCGAAGGCCGCGACCGGCAGCAGGTGCTCGGCGCGCAGCCACCCGCGCTCTGGTCGTGACACGCGCTCTCACCCGTCCCTCCCGCCAGCCGCACCTGGGTGATCACGACGACCGCCACGACGAGCACGCCCTTGAACAGGATCTGCGCTCCGGTCGCGAAGCCGCGGAGCAGGAGCACGTCGGAGATCGCGGCGATCACCAGCGCTCCGCCAAGCGTGCGCAGAATCGAGCCGCGGCCGCCCGTGATGGCGGTGCCGCCGACGAGCACCGCCGCGATCGCGTCGAACGTGATCGTCCCCTCGAGGTACGTCGAGGCGCCCGTGTTGAACGCGCCCAGGAACGCGCCGCCGAGTCCGATCGACGCACCCGCGAGCGCGAACGCGGCGACCATCGTGCGCCCGATCGGCAGCCCGGCGGCGCGCGCGGCGAGCGCGGCTGGAGCCGATCAGCAGGATCTGGCGGCCGAGCACGGTCCGCTTCAGCACGAGCTGGAAGACGATCGCCAGACCAACCATGACGTAGACGGCAACCGGGATGCCGAGCGGCGTGGAGTTGAGCGTCGCGTATCCGCCACCGGCCGGCAGGACGATCTTGCCGCCGTGCACGGTCTGCGCGAAGCCGTCGATGAGGAAGCCGGCGCCGATCGTGAGGATGACCGCGTTGACGTTCCATGCGCCGATGATCGCGCCCTGCACCGCGTTGACGACGGCGCCGAGCGCCATCGCGATGATCAGCGCGGGGACGAGCCCGAGCCCGAGCGTCGCAAGAAACGCCATCGCGCAGACGACCGCGATCGGCGCGACGGCGAGCGAGACGAGCGACCCCGCGAGCGTGATGAACGTCAGGCCGAGCGCCATGATGCCGACGAGCGAGGCCGAGCTGAAGATCGCCTTGATGTTCTCCCAGGTGAGAAAGCGCCGCGTGAGCAGCGCGACGATGACGAGCGCCAGCCCGGCCGCGGTCCCGAGCACCGCGAGAACCTTGTGCCGCGAGCTGGCCCGGTCAAACCGCGGTAGCCGGCGAATCGAGATCGCGATCGCGGCGCCCCGCTCATTGCGCCGTCTCCAGCTTTTCGGAGCGACTGGCATCGGTGCGGTGCGTGAGGTCGGAGAGCATCGTCTGACGCGAGACGCCGTCCGGGTAGACGCCGACCACCCGGCCGCTGCGCATCGTGATCACCGTCATCGCGAGCTCGAGCAGCTCGTCGAGGTCACTCGTCGCGAAGATCACGAGCATTCCCGACAGGGCGGCTTCCCGGAGCAGCCGGTGGATCACCGCGCGTCCCCCGATGTCGACGCCGCGCGTCGGCTCGTCGACGAGCAGCACCGCGACGTCGGCGCTTTGCAGGTAGCGACCGACGAGTGCCTTCTGCTGGTTGCCGCCGGACAGCAGGCCAACCGGCTGAGCGAGGCGCGCCGCGTCGATGCCGGCGGCGGCGGCGAGCAGCTCGGCGCGTTCGCGCTCGAGGCGCGCTGAGAGCACGCCGGCCCGGGAGACGCGTTCCAGCTGGGCGGCGGTGAGGTTCTCGCCGACGCTGCGACTGAGAAACAGCCCCTCCGCCTTGCGGTCGTTGGCGACGAAGCCGACGCCCTGGCGCTTGATCCGGACCGGGCGACGAAGGTTGAGCGGCCGGCCGTGCAGCTGCACCTCGCCGGTCGCGTCCGGCATCAGGCCCGCCAGTGCGCGCAGCACCTCGGAGGCGCCGGCGCCCACCTGGCCGGCGATCCCGTAGACGTGCCCGGCTCGGAACTCGTGGCTGAAGCTCTCAACCACGTGTGCCGACCGAGAGATCCGCGAACCGCGAGGACGATCGCTCCCTCCTCGTCGCGTTGGCGGTGTGCGGCGCCAGCTCGAGCTGCTCGCCGAGCATCGCTCTCACGAGCGTGTCGGCCGAGAGCTCACGCCACGGGACGCTCTTCGACGACCGTCCATCCCGCATGACGGTGACGGCAGTCGCAGAGCTGCAGCACCTCGCCGAGGCGGTGGGAGACGAACAGCACGGCGCATCCGTCCTGCGGCGACACGGCGGACCGCCGCGAACACGCGCTCGATCTCGACGTCGGTCAGCGTGGCGGTCGGCTCATCGAGGATCAGCAGCCGTGCGCCACGACCGAGCGCCCGCGCGATCTCGACCAGCTGGCGCTCGCCGAGGCTGAGGCCGCCGAGGAGCTCGCCGGGATCGTGACGCTCGAGCCCGACCTTCGCGAGCAGCTCGCGGGTCGTCGTGCGTTCGGCCCGGCGGCGCCGGAACAGCCGGGCGCCGACACCGCCGAGCGCGATGTTCTCGGCGATGCTCAGCGTCGCGACGAGGCTGAGCTCCTGGTCGACGCACGCGATGCCGGCGCGTTGCGCGTCCCGCGGGCTGTGCAGCTGGACGACTCGGCCGTCGATCTGGAGCTCGCCCTCGTCAGGTGGGATGAGTCCGGCGATGATGTTGATGAGCGTGCTCTTGCCGGCGCCGTTGTGGCCGCACAGGCCGCGGATCTCGCCCGGCGCGATCGACAGGGAGACGTCTCGCACCGCCTCGACCGCGCCGAAGCGCTTGCTGACGCCCTTGAGGTGGAGCCGGGGCGCGGCGGCGGTCGATCCGGTGGCGGTCAATCCGCTTCGCTCTCTGCTGCGGCCGCGATGCCGGCCGGGCGGCACGATCTCCCGTTTGAGGATCTTGCCGGTCGGTCCCTTCGGCAACTGGTCGACGAGCCAGATGTGCCGTGGGTACTTGTGCGGCGCGACCCGCGCCTTCATCCACTCCCGGAGCTCGTCCGGGCTGGCGGCGGCGTCCGGCTCGAGCACGACCGCCGCCGCCGACCTCTTCGCCCAGGCGCTGGTCGGGGACGCCGACCACCGCGGTGGCGCGCACCGCCGGGTGCTGGTGCAGGAGATCCTCGAGCTCGCGCGGGTAGATGTTGAACCCGCCGCGGATGATCATCTCCTTGACGCGACCGACGACCCGGAAGGCTCCCTCCTCGTCGACCGCGCCCAGGTCGCCGCTGTAGAACCAGCCTTCGGCGTCGATCGCTTCGCGAGTCGCCTCGGGATTTGCCCAGTAGCCCTTCATGATGTTGTGGCCGCGAATCGCGATCTGGCCGATCTCCCCGGGCGGGAGCGGGTCGCCCGGTCGGTCCGGCGATCTTCATCTCGGTGCCGGCGATCGGCCAGCCGGCGGTGCCGGCCCGGGGCGTGCCATCGCGGCCGTTGAAGGACGCGATCGGCGAGGTCTCGCTCAGCCCGTAGGTCTCGTACAGCGGGCGCCGCGTGCGGGCCTCGAATGCATGCAGCACCTCCGGCGGCAGCGGCGCGCCGCCGCATGAGCACAGGCGCAGGCTTTCGAACGCGCCCTGCGGCGCGTCGCAGTGCGCGAGGTCGGAGAACATCGTCGGGACGCCGAGCAGCACGGTGACCCCGTGGCGCGCTGATCGCCTCGGCGACACGGTTGGCGTCGAAGCGCGACTGCAGGACGACTCGCGCCCCGACCGCGATCGCTCCGTTGAGCGTGCACGTCTGGCCGTAGGAGTGATAGAGCGGCAGCACCCCGAGCACGACGTCGTCGATCGTGAGCCCGTAGATGTCAGCATCTCCCCTATTACGATCGGCGAACCGAGCAGCGATATTTTGCTGATTTTCGCTGAGCACATTGATCGCTAGCGGAAGCTCCGGGAGCAGATCGGCGATGAACTTGGCAGCTTTGTCGATGCAGACGAGTACCAAGGGAGGGCGAAGCGAAACCGAGGTGAAGGAACTGACGGTCATGCCATACGGACTGCCATCGTAGAGCCGCCGCGTGACGACCGTGACGCCGGAAGGAAACAACGCAGATGCCGCACGAAAATCGTCCGCTGAGACGTAGCCTGGCGATTGGAGGTGGACCATGGCAATTAGCTTGATTAAGCGGCGAGCCTCAGCGGTCTGAGGACGGAAGGGCAGAAGCGTTCCATCTTCTGGAGCGTTAGCTCCTAAGACCGATTCTACATTGGGAACGAACAGGCCGGCACGCGCCGGGAGTGCTACTTTTCTTTTGCCGCGACTTGCAGATCGTTATCTACACTGAAGACGCCGGGAGTGCTGTTTGCCCGCATTTCAGCGATGGCAAAATCTCCAGAGTTGTCGACAACTCCTCTGAGCGTGACGTTACCGTTCTCAACGATGATGTGGATAGCGTGCCAGCCTAGAGGAGGGTCGTTCGTGATACCCCCTGCCATGCGTGCCACAGAAGGTCCAAATCTGCCGCCACCGCGATTGGAAGTATATTTTTGCAATGCGGGCTGGGAGTAGACGTTGCGATAAATGGCTGCGCGGATCCGGTCGTCATTCATTGAGTTGGGAAGTACGGTGATTTCATTTTGAACGGATTCTACACCAGAGACCCTCTTCGCTGCGTCCTCGGCGCTCGACTTCAGCGTCGGCCTGGATGCGTAGCCGAGTAAGGTGACGGTTCGGTTCTTCACTCTGAAATGGATGTAATCGAAGACGCCGTATTGCGGTATGCTGACGATCGCCTTATGTACTCCTTCCGCTATTTTCAAAATTTGCTGCTGGTCAGCATCCGATGCGGGCTTCCCCTCCTGACCTCGCGCGGAGGCCGCTGTTAAGCAGGAGAAGAACAAAACTGCGGAGATTAAGTTACGAGCAGGGGCGTGATTTGGCATGGTCCTCTTTCTAGACTGGCACTTTTTGAGTGATAGGCGCTTTTTGGGTCTTGAGTGTTTCCAAGATCTGGGCGAGCAACATCTCCTGCGGAGTGGGTGGTGGCTGGAACCTTTGCGCGAACCGGGCAAACGGCAAAACGATGAGAAAATACAGCCCGGCGGCCTTAATGAGGAAGCTGATGACGGCGTTGATGAAGTTACCTACGCCAATGCCCCACGGTTTGATGGCTGAGAAATCCGGCTGCCCCCCTGCGTGTCCAATAAAGGGCGTGATGATGTCCTTAGACAGCGAATCCACAATGCCGGCAAATGCAGCACCGATAATGACACCGACCGCGAGATCAATCACGTTTCCGCGAGAGATGAAGTCTTTGAAACCTCTGAGAAACAATGTTTTTGCTGCCTTTCAACGTGAAAAAGTAACGCGAAAACCCGTTGTGAGTAGGACGTCGTTCCGCCTGCGGCCGAAGACGGGCGCGCTCAGGAATCGATCGCTGGCACTGAGCTGCCAGCTAAGCCACTTCTTGACAACCGTTGCCGTTCCGAGATCGAAGTTGATGCGGTATTCGCTTGAGGCCGGAGCGTCGAATATCCGAAACGATTGTGTCAATGATGTGACACCGGACACCTTGAAGCTCAGGTCATCGCCTCCATTCACCTCGGCAAGATTTCTTGTAAAACTACGTATAAAGCTTTCGTGAGTATAATCACCGCCTGCCAGGAGATCCAGAACCGTTCGCTCGTTCTTGATGGCGTGGAATCCGATCCCAGCGCCGCCTGTAAATCGAAAATCAAGGTTTTGGAAAGTATCGTATTCGTCGGCGTTTTGGACGTTAAGAAACAGCCTGGGGCTGAGGTTATGGTCGTAAGAGACACCGCCCCGTGCAGCGTTGGCGGTAGTGCCATTTGCCCCATTGATAAGAGCCGTCGAGTAAATCTGGTTGAAAAAGAGGCTTGTCTTGTCTTTATTTGTGGCGCGTGTTGCGGCGAACGCCGTGGTAAGAGTATCTGTTCTCGCATTCCCTCGGGCCAGCGCTAAACCCATATCAAAATAGCCGGCCCACAGTTGCAACCAGCTCGGCTGGAGTAGCCGTTCATATTTCTGCTGCTCGGCCGAGTCGCGAATGGCGCCGACCTGCGCAATGGGAGCGCTCTGTACCTTGTTGCCTGGAGTCTGAACAGCAACTGTATTGCCCTCGGTGGCCAGTTTGCCATTCACTTGGCCAGTGCCGGGGAGCACGACGTACAACGGATTGTCCGACTTGATGGACGTAACAGCGCTCCAGGGCATGGATACTTCGCCCAGGAATTCACTTTTGAGTGTAAGGGTGTCTTTGTCCTTCCTGATGATCGACCCGCTCACCGT
This sequence comes from uncultured Acidobacteriaceae bacterium, assembly GCA_963771495.1. Taxonomy (GTDB): domain Bacteria; phylum Acidobacteriota; class Terriglobia; order Bryobacterales; family Bryobacteraceae; genus Bog-105. The sequence continues at coordinate 40,935 of CAVYTR010000002.1, forward strand.
GTCGCCGTTTTTGAGCGTTACCTGATCAGCGAAGAGGTAGCAGGAGCTACTTATTATCAAAAGCAAGCTTGTAGAAAGACGCACGACGAAGCTCCGATCTGCTCCGGCTCCTCTCTGGGCTCCGGAACAGTGCACTGTGATAGTTACTTGGAGATGCTAGCCTAAAACTCCGTAAATGGAAAGAGGAATTATCGATATCGGAGCAGTTTTGAGAATCACTCAAGAGCGGGGGGCAAGTTGCAGAGACGCTAAACTCTAGCGTATCGATTGACTTAGATATTGATCGACGGTATGTTTTTCTATACACGTCGATGGCAATGAACTTCAAGCACAAGATAGTTCGGGTAGCGGCCGATGTCGTAAGGGGCCATGGCAGTCTCGCCAAAAGCAGTGTATGCCTGGCATTCGTGTTAGCGGCTGTTGGCGCGCTTAGCGCGGCAATTCCGACTCCGGAGCAGTTTTTTGGCTTCAAGATCGGCACGGACAAGAAACTCGCCCGGTATGACCGGATTGTCGAGTACTTTCAGGCGATCGCAGCTAATTCGGATCGTGTTCGAGTACACAACGTAGGACCGACCACGTCTGGCAATCCTTTTCTTCTGGTGGAGATCAGTTCCGCAGATAATTTGAAGAACCTGGATCACCTGAAAGATCTGGAGCGGAAACTCTATTTCCAAGGCGGACAGCCTAGCGATGCGGAACGCGAGGAAATCTTTCGCGCGGGTAAGTCGGTGGTATTGATTACGAATAACGTGCACTCGACCGAGATAGGGTCGTCGCAAATGGTGGTGGAGTTAGTGCATCAGCTAGCGACGGAGGACTCGGCCCGAGTGAAAAACATTCTTGATAAAGTAGTTTTTCTTCTTGTTCCGTCGCTGAATCCGGATGGACAGATTCTGGTGACCGATTGGTACAACAAGAACGTTGATACTCCTTTTGAGGCGAGTCCGCTTCCGAAGTTGTGGCACCCTTACGTGGGCCACGACGACAATCGCGACGAGTACCTTTTCTCGCAGAAGGAAAGCAAACTTATCGCCCAGGTTCTCTGGCACGACTGGTTTCCGTCGATCTGGCTGGATGAGCATCAGCAAGGCAGTTCGGGTCCACGGATCTTCACCATGCCGGCAACCGATCCCATTAACCCGAACGTAGACCCGCTAATTTACCGTTTGAACACGATCTACGGCCAGCAACAGGCGGCGGCGCTCGAAGCGGAAGGTAAGACGGGGATTATCTACAACTCGACTTACACAAACTTCTGGCCTGGGGCGATGGCGTGGACCGGATGGTGGCACAACGAAGTGGGACTTTTGACGGAGGTGGCGAGCGCGAAAATCGCGACTCCCCTGATTCAGGAGAAAGCGGATCCTTCGAAACCTGCACAACCAGCTACACCCCCCGGAGCCGACGCGTTCGAAGCAGAACGCCGGAGGATGTTTGAGCACCCGGAAGCGCCGCTTCCGCCGCCGAAGGACATCACGGCCCGCACTGAGTACCCGCGTCCGTGGCTGGGCGGGAAATGGACTTTGCGGGACATAGTGGACTACGAACTGATCGCCACTTACGCTCTGCTCGACGCGGCCGCGAACAGCCGCGAGACGCTGTTGCATGAGATTTACGACATCAATCTACATACCGTGGAGGCGGGAGCGGCTGGCACGATAGGCAGTGGTAAAGAGAACGCTTACGCCGCGCTCATTCCGATTAGTACGCAACATGATCCCAAGGAAGCCGAAGAGCTTGTGGACAAGCTGCAGATTGCCGGGGTGGAGGTTTATCGGGCTTCCAAAGACTTTCAGCAAGACGGCCGCAAGTACAATGCAGGCACATTTGTGGTGCCGTTCAACCAGGTTTTCGGACGCTACGCAAAGGATTTGCTGGAGCGGCAGACCTATCCGGAGGTAAGACGATCGCCGCAAGCCCCGCCGGAACCACCTTACGATGTTTCGGCATGGTCACTGGGCCTGCAGTTCGGGGTCGAGACTCCGTATGCGAAAACTCCGCTAAATAAAGGTGCGGCGCTGGTGAAGTTAGAAGCGAAGCCGCCACTTACTCTGGCGTATCGCAAGACGCCAAATAGCTGGGTTTTCCCATATGATGGCGCGAACAGCGCGATAATTGTGAACCGTCTTCTAAACAGTGGCGCTGCCGTTTCGATTACAAAATCGTCGGTCGACGGCATTTCTTTTGTAAGTGCAAAAACGAAACCAGACGTCTGGAGCAAAGCTACGACTGGATTCGAACTGACCACTCCCGCAGGAACGGACGTTGTGGCCGAGCGTGCGCAAGTATTTGGGACGGCCATACGCCAGCCGCGAATAGCTATTTACCAGTCGTGGACGGCGAACATGGATGAAGGCTGGACGCGATGGGTGCTGGATCACTATGAGTTCACGTACACCGTATTGCACAACGCGGATGTTAAGGCCGGGAAGCTACACGACAGATTTGACGGGATCATTCTGCCCGATCAGCGTCCGAAAGAAATTCTGGAGGGATTGGATTACAAAAGCATTTTGCCGGAGTATCGAGGCGGTATTGGCGACGATGGCTGGAAGGCCATTCACGACTTTGTGAGCCATGGCGGGACGCTGATTTCGCTTGGCGACGCCTCAGATCTGCTGATTGACAAACTTCCGCTTCCGATAAAAGACATCAAGCGGACAACCACACGCGAACAGCATTTCGCCCCGGGTACGATTGTGAATCTACAAGTAGATCCTGCAAGCCCAATCGGAGGGGGCGTTGCGCCCAGTACTTACGGTTTCTACATCAATTCTCCATTCTTCCAGCTGACGGATGGATTTTCCTCGCAAAAGGTCAGTGTCGTGGCCCGGTATCCGAATCAGGATGTGCGGGCATCAGGCTGGCTCCGGGGTGAAGAGTTGATGCGGGGACATGCAGCAGTGGTTGCAATCGATCTGAATCCTGGAAAGATAGTGTTGTTTGGAATTCGCCCACAGCATCGTGCTCAGACGCATGCCACATTGCCATTGCTGTTCAACGCCCTGTATTGGTCATCGGAAGGCGATCTGACGAGCAGCGTGCAATAGACAGCGTGACCAACTCGGCCTGAAACTATGCTGGGGGTGTGAGGTTCTTAAGTACTGAATGCGCCGGACAGCGGCTTCATTTCATGCCGGAAGCACCTCCGCCACCCACGCTCAGCTTGATCGGCAATACTCCCCTGGTTCAGTTGACCGGGTACGACATCGGACCGTGCGAACTCTTTCTGAAGCTGGAGTCACAGAATCCGGGCGGATCGATCAAAGATCGTATGGCAGTTTCGATGATCGAGGCTGCAGAGCAGAGCGGTGCGCTTTCCCCAGGCTATACGATTGTCGAGGCAACCGCGGGGAATACCGGGATAGGTCTCGCGCTGGTGGCAGCGATCAAAGGATACCGGCTCATTCTGGTGATTCCCGACAAGATGTCGTCTGAGAAGATCGCGCATGCGCGTGCGCTAGGCGCAGACATACGACTTACACGTTCTGATGTCGGACCGGGGCACCCGGACTATTACCAAGAGATGGCGGCACGGATCGCCCGCGAAGTTCCCGATTGCTATCACATCAATCAATTCGGGAATCCGGCGAATCCGCTGGCGCACGAGGTAACTACAGGCCCGGAAGTCTGGCACCAGATGGATCATCAAGTGGATGCCATAGTGTGCGGGATCGGTTCGGGCGGCACGTTAACAGGCCTGAGCCGTTTCTTCGCGCGCGTGCAGCCGGAGAGCGAGATGGTGTTGGCGGATCCGGTCGGATCCTCGCTCGCCGAATTTGTCAGAACGGGAAAACACGTTTCTTCGGGAAGCTATGCAGTGGAAGGGATCGGCGGAAGCTGCGTTCCCGCTGTCGCGGATCTTTCGCGAGTGCGACGGGCATACAGCATTAGTGATGCGGAGAGTTTCCAAACTGGCCGTGAGTTACTAAGAAACACCGGTGTGTTCGGAGGACCCTCGTCGGGGACTCTGCTGGCTGCAGCTTTGCGTTACTGCCGTGAGCAAATGGCGAAGAAGCGCGTGGTCACATTCATCTGCGATACGGGATCGAAGTATTTGTCGAAGATGTACAACGACTACTGGATGACGGATCAGGGCTATTCTCTCCGGCCGGCAAGCGGAACTTTGCGGGAGTTGGTAACGAGGCGATATGAAGAGGGAGGTGTAATCACCGTAACTCCTGCCGATACTCTTTTGACAGCGTGGCAGCGGATGCGGATGGCCGAGATTTCGCAAGTACCGGTAATTGAAAGCGGACGGTGCGTGGGTGTGCTGGACGAATCAGACCTCCTGGTGGCCATTCATGGCGATGCGAGCGAGTTTCACTCCCCCGTTCGGAAAGCGATGACAAGGCGGCTTGAAACGATTTCCGCGGACGAACCAATTCAAGCGGTTTATGGAATTCTGGATCGGGGCTTAATTGCGCTGGTGACAGAAGGCGATTCCTTTTTAGGGTTGATTACCCGTTCGGATCTTTTGAGCCATCTACGGCGGAGGCTGCAATAACCAACATGAGTTACAAGTTCGCAACACGTGCTATTCATGCCGGGCAGGAGCCCGACCCTTCGACCGGTGCGATTATGACTCCGATCTATGCGACCTCGACGTATGTCCAGCAGAGTCCCGGAGTTCACAAAGGATTTGAGTATTCACGATCGCAGAATCCCACCCGGTTTGCGTATGAGAGATGCGTAGCCGATCTGGAAGGCGGTGTGCGAGGGTTCGCTTTTGCATCAGGACTGGCGGCGATGGCGACAACGCTCGATCTGCTCGACAGTGGAGATCACGTGATCGCGAGTGACGATTTGTATGGCGGTACGTTTCGATTGTTTGAGCGCGTGAGAAAGAACTCCGCTGGTCTGCAATTTAGTTTCGTCGACATGTCGAAGGCCGATAACATTACGGCCTCAGTTCAATCGAATACGCGAATGATCTGGGTGGAGACGCCGTCCAACCCCCTTCTTAAGATTGTTGATCTACGAGCTGTAAGTACGATCGCAAAGGAGCACAAACTGCTTACGGTGGCCGACAACACCTTTGCGAGCCCGTATTTGCAGAGGCCGATCGATTTTGGTTTTGACCTGGTAATCCACTCGGCGACGAAGTATCTGAACGGGCATTCAGATATCGTCGGCGGAATCGCTGTTGCGGCGAGTAGCGAATTGGGGGAGCGACTCGGTTTCCTGCAGAACGCAGTCGGAGCGATAGCGGCACCGTTCGATTCGTTTCTCGCGCTACGTGGGTTGAAGACGCTGCATTTGCGCATGGAACGCCACTGCCAAAATGCGCAACGACTTGCTGAATGGCTCGAGGGACATCCCTCGGTAGACCGGGTTATCTATCCTGGGCTTGCATCGCATCCACAGCACGCATTGGCGGCAAGCCAGATGGATGCGTTCGGCGGAATGATAACGGTTATTCTGCAAAACGATCTCGAGTACGCGCGAAAGGTTCTGGAGAGATGCCGAATCTTTGCGCTCGCGGAAAGCCTCGGGGGCGTCGAGAGTTTAATCGAGCATCCGGCCATCATGACGCATGCGTCTGTGCCCGCTCAGCAGCGATTGGTGGCGGGAATCTCGGACAGCTTGATTCGGATCTCGGTGGGTGTGGAAGATTTCGAAGATCTGAAAGCCGATTTGGAATATGCGTTGGCGGCGTAAGGAGTAAGTGGTGAATCCGGAAGATAAAACAGTGCTGGAGGGAAACAAGGATTCGGAAGGAGAACTGCGGGAGCAATTGGAGCGGCAATCACCAGTAACCGCTCCGCGAGTAGCGGACGCGATTCGCCAGGGTCTGGGCGACCGGCGGATGCAGCAGTATGAAATGGAAGAGAGCCGAGGTCCGAGTCCTTTGCGTTTAGCGCAATGAATCTATAGAGAGATCGAGACGGACGAGAGCCGTTTGCAGTGATTCGTCTGAAAGCGCGAGGTTCTCGATCTCGATCTCAGTGAGAGAGAACGGTTCGAAGAGCGCCCAATTTTCTAAGTCGCTGCCGTGCCTGGACGCGTAAACGACGCCGTCGTAACCGAGTTCGTACACAAGCGTGGCTGCCCGTTGAGTCAGGTTGCGATGCTGGCTCAGCAATAGCGCAAGATCGAAAATTGCCGTGCCGGACGGGAGTAAGCCTTGGCGCCGCGCCTCATCTTCCAAGTGTCTTCTCAAAAATGAGACCCATTCGGACGAGTAGATATCAGCAAATCGGCTTTGACCGGTCATCGCGGATCCGATGCTCCTTCGCCGCAGCCAACTGGCGGGCACGGTCCGAACGGTGGGTAGTCGTCGGCTGCGTTCTCGATCTGATTGAGAACCCCGAAGATACTCTCACCCGGTGGCTTGCGAAAGCGCGCGAGTGTCTCGATGAAGCAGCCGAGCGGGGTGGAGTTTGCATAGAGCACGCGGAAATAGCCGTCCGCATCGTCGAAGCGATTGCCGGATCTGCCGTCGTGGTTGGCGCTCGACCAATACGGAGGAAGCCACGGGTTTAGCCCGGCTGACTCGGTAATGCGTCTGCCAGGGGATTTGTACGGGAGATAGTCGAGCCGCAGGGCATTTATCCGCCTGCTATGAAAGCACGGGCAGCGCCACGCACCAGCTTGCGGTTCAATTCCAAGCTGCCCTCCAGGCAAGAGTTGATCGGCACAGCGTCATCAAGCTCAGGATTCAGGTCGATCAGCCAGGGTTGCACGACCGCTGCCGAATCGCATTCCGACAACACTGCGGCGATTTGGTAGGCAAGGCGGAGGCGCCTCTCGACTTCCGAATTATGCGGCTGCGATTCGCCCGTGACCCAGCGGTCAATGGCTCGGGCGTCTTTTGCCGAAGCGGTGTAGGCGGTCAGCTTCCGGCCGATGATGGATCTCCGATGAGCGTCGAGATCTGGGCGGGAGAACGTTACGAGAGTGGTGGGCATAGGCGAGTCTTTGTAGGGTGAACCTCTTGGATGGAACAGAGGGAAAGGGGACAGTTAGCCGTTCGCTGATTATAGCTGCACGAGCCGCGTATCGGGTTGGAGACTGGTGAGCGGCTGGCGGAGCGGAGACGAGCATGCAGGAGTGCAACTCGTCGAGGAATAGCCGGCCGGAAACGCAGTCCGAGGATGGGGCGGAGGCGGCGATGGAAGACCGCTTCTGTCCATCGATGAGGAGCCATCGGAGGATTCGATTTCTCATGCCTAAAAAACTCGTTCACCTGCGCCGAAGGTTCGGAATCGCGTACCTGGCTTTCGAAAGCGACCAGGGCTTTTGATAGGCCAGTGCTGGTTGTAATAATCGAAGTAGTGGCGCAAGCGTTCCCGCCACTCCGCGCTATCGGCGAGCAGGCGCTAGCCGGCTTGCTCGGTTTCAGGGTTTTGAAGAAGCTTTCGCAGCGCGCATTGTTGTGAGGATTCGCTAAGCGGATCATGCTGCCGATCATGTCATGTCGGCTGAGCAGTCGGACATAGTCTTGCGAAGCATAGGGAAGGGCCCAATCGGAATGATGCACTAGGGCTGGTTCCGGGTGCCCCTCAGCAATGGCTTGTTCTAGCGCAGCGCAGGTTAAACCGGCGTCGAGTGCCCAGCCGACCACGCGTTGCGACCAGGCATCCAGCACAATCGCCAGACACAGAAAGCCCTGGGGTGTGCGAGATACGTGAGGTCCGACACCCAGATCTGATCCGGCCCGCTGGCAAGCGGTTGGGAAACAGCGCGCAGCCGTGCTGCGAGTAAGTGGTTTGGGTCCAGCGCTTGGGCCGCACAGGCTGAAGCCCGTCGAGCTGCATCAGGCGTGCCACGCGCTTGTGATTCAGCGCCCAAACCCGTTGCCGCAAAGCCGCCGTGACACGCCGGTAGCCATAGGAACGATGCGCGACCACAAGGGCATGAACCTGCTCTCGCACGCTGATCTTTTCGCTCCCCGGTTGGGCCTTGCGCCAGTGCCGGTAATAGCCGGTCCGGCTCACTTGTCCAGCCTACACATCCGCTCCACACCGCTTTCGCCTTGTTGCTTCACTACACTGCGGATAGCTGTAGATGGCTGTGGCCGGCCTTTTCCTGCTCCGGCGTAGCTGCTCGATTTCGCGCAAGCCAGATTTGAAAAATGGAGCTCCAGCGCTTGCTGTCCGGCTAAACGTTCCAATTGCCGGATGCGCTAGTGCAGTTCTTCCGTGTGCCGCCGTTCTTCGACCATGCGCCACGAATACAACCACTTCGCCACACCTGCAGATCGCGCGCTAACGTCGCCACGTTGGTGCACGTTTTCATCCGCTCCACAGCCGCTTTCTGAAACTCTAGGCTGTACTTCTTCTCCCGCTTCCGCACATGCTTTTCCTTCCACCGTATCCCCCTTCCATGTGTTCCACTCTTGGGTTCACTCCAAAGCTGGTTGGAGTTCAGCCCGGAGTGTCCCGGTGATAGCCTAAGTGCCTGATTGCTCAGGCTATGTTTTGGAAGGACGGATTGCCGTCTGCTGCTTACATCTTCTTTGACGAGGGTTTGGCCTTCGCCAGATCTTTTGCGCCGTCCAGGTGCTTGTGCAGCGTAGGGAGAGTCTGACTCGCGTAAGCCTTTAGGTCCGGATTCTGTGCGTCATCCGCTTCTTTGGTGTATACCGCGATTGCCTTCGTGTGTCCGGCAATCATCTCCTGAATGTATCGATGATCGAAGGCGGCGCCTTGCAGCTTTTCAAAGGGAGCAATCATCTTGTCGTGCGCCGCGTCGAGGCCCTTGGGTACGACCAGATTGGCTTTGCCGGCCACGGTGCCGAGCTGCTTGTAATCATTTGTATGATCGGTGACTAACATCTGGGCGTAATCTTTTATGCCCTCTGCGGACGCTTTCGAACCTGCCAACTGTCCGAGATTGGCCTCCGTCATGTCGGTTTGTGCGGCGAAATCCATAAACTGCTGGTCGGTCATGGCCGCAGAGGCGCCTTTAGCGCTCTTCTTCTGAGCCAGAGCAGGAACACAGCAGAGGGCAATACAGCAAACGACTGAAAGAACAGGTTTCATTTTCATCTTCCTCCAACACTTGGCGTTATATACGGGGGTCGCAGCTATGCCACGGTACCACGCAACAGATAGATGGTATTTGCCCGTGTAATAGTTTGCTTCAATTTTCAGAGGAGGCTAAGAATCGAATGGCAAGTGTCATTTTGAGTGTGCAGGAAGCGAGTTGAAGTACGGCCTTAGTTCGATTTCAAGAAATCTCGTGTCAGTCTCTGGGCGAGGTGAGGCTGATCGAGCCAGATCAAGTGGCCGGAATCCGGTACGAACTCGAACCGGCCGTTAGGCGCAATCGCCGCCATTTCCTGGGCCAGAGTTGGCGGCCCTTCCATATCTTTATCGCCCATCAGAAACAGCGTGGGTGGCTGCAGATTTTTGAGTTCGGGACGGAGTGCATAACTCATGGGAACCGTGAACTCACGATGCGCTTGCGCCACCATGGTGTCCCAGGCTAGTGCGGCGCCCGGGATCTGAGCTGCTGCGAGTGACCGCCAATATCTCGTTCGAAGCTCGATCGCCGTTAGCCATCAACACCCGATATTCCTCCCGCGTGCTTTTGAGATTTGGGGGTGGTTGCTCGGACCGGGGAGGAGGCATGCGAGCAGGCCAGGTGGACGCGGAACCTGCAGGTCCTCCCAGGAGAACAAGTTTCGAGACTCGCTGAGGAGCAGCCAAGGCGAAGACAAGCGCCCAATAGCCACCGATGGAAGAACCGGCAATGGCTGCACGCTCAAGTCCAAGGCCATTGAAAAGACTGGTCATGCAATCGACAGCCTCTTGCCGGATTGGCACGCCCTCTCCCGTGGACCTGGCACGCTTTGAACAGGCGCTCTTCGCTAGCCTGATATCGTTCTGATTCAGGACTTGAGGGTGCATTCGGTTTGCCGAACAGGGCGCCAGGGAGAACGCCGGCAGAGAGGGCTGCAGCGAGCCGGCCGGAGAAGGTTCGGCGAGTTACATGGTGTTTTCTCATACAGCGTTAAATGTGCGCGCACGACAAGCAAAAAGGAAGTAAACGACGGTAACAAACATGTACGTACGTTCTAGAATCAATCAGTTGCGCCGCAAAGACTTAGGCTCTTCGCATGGTGGATGACCAGCTCAAAGAGTCGGTTTAAGCAGAACTAAAGCGCCTAACCGCAGCGCCGGTTTTCGTCAATGCCAACCGCTCAGCAGCCCTATTGCGTTTTCTGGTAACCGAGACACTGGAAGGTCGAGCCGAAGAACTCAAGGAGTATGTTCTCGGAGTGCAAGTCTTGGGCAGGCCGGAGAGTTTCGATCCGCGAATCGATCCCATTGCTCGCGTCGAAGCCTCTCGCCTCCGCAACAAGCTGGAAATCTGTTATGCCACTTCCGATGATGGTTTTACAGTTCGTATCGTATTACCACGCGGAACGTATGTACCGCAGTTTCAAGTTCGCGATCCATCGGCGGCCGGTCCGAACGTTGGAGCGCGGAAGTTCGGAGTTGCTGTTCTTTCGTCCGTAGCACTGATTGCTTTCGTGACCGGACTGGTACTGATGCTGTTCTGGAGGAGCCGAGGTCCACTCTCACCGACCTTGCGCTTTTCGATTCTTCCACCGAAGAATTCTGTTATCGATTCTGCGGCGCCATCTCCTGACGGCACACGAGTGGTGATTGCGGCTTCGATCCATGGCCTGTCGCATCTGTATCTCCGCTCGCTGACTGCTTAGACGCCGGAGCTCAGGCGGGATCGGTGGGAGCGGCGCCCCAGCATCTAGCGCTGCTCTCACCTGAAGCCGGTACGAACTAGAAATTGGAACGACTTTACCGTCCTGGACGGCAAGGTCGGCCTCAAGCCCGGCCGCTTCCCGCCGCAAAAGCTCGAGATCCTGGTGGCTCATGTTCAGCTTTTTTGCAAATGGCGCAGCGAAGGCATCGGGATCGTTTCCTCCCGCCCCTCTCGACTGCTCATCCAGCTTCGAGACCCATTTCAAGAAGTGCCGGAACAACTCGTGCTCCGGTAAAGAGCCGCTCGTCGGCCTGGTCGCCGTGAGTATTTGAACGTTTGACACAGTTTGCGCCAAAGTGGTTTGCGCCAACACTGCAATTAAGCCGGCGAAGAAAAGTAGTCTGACCATTTTATGCCTCCTAGTACGGTCTGAAATCCGGGCACGGCACTACTGCATTGGTGCTGGGCGGTCCGCCGTCTCCATTTACCTGAACCAGATTCTTGAACGCCTTGATTCCTTGGGTGCCGAAGTAGGAGCATCCAGGAGCGTTGTTCACGTTACGGCTAAGGATTGGAAGAGGTACGGTGTTTGGTCCGTAGCCCCACATTGGCGCAATCTGGATAATGTCGGGCAAGGCGAACTGGCTGGCCAGATATTGCTGCTCCCATTCGACATACTCATATGGCTGAACATTATTGTTTTGCGTGGAGTAGGTATCGGACATCGTTGTGGGGAAACCTCGCTGCCCGACCAGTTCATGGTTAGCTTGAGTCCAACCTGCGTCATTTGCTGGGGGCTGCCCTATGGAACCGCCCACATGAAACAACTGCTCATCTATCCTCAGCGGATTTGCAAAGTTCCACACTGCACCTTGGGTATCGCGCACAGCGTACGTCCTCTCCCGTTCGGCAAAACCGGTCGGATTCGGTGGCGTGCTGTAGTAATCGCCCAATGAGTTGCAGGGCCATTGGGAATTCATAAGCTTGTCCGGGGTTTTGCTGTTCAAACGCACGTGCAGCGAGAATGAGAGCGGGGATAATCTTTTTGATGTTTAGGTTCCACCACACGCCATGGGGTTCATTCGGATCTATGAAGCCGTCATGATAGGCACCATCGACGACCGGAAAGTTGCCAGGATCATCGGGAAGAGCTTCGCAGCGGAAACAAGCCCGAGAGATCACCTGCCGATGTTGAGCGATCTGGGAGAGCAGGATGCCGATATGGTGGCGTTTATTTTCCGCGAAGAGGTTTACCGGCCGGATAAAGAGAGTTTGAAGGGTCTCGCGGAATTGATCCTGGCTAAGCAGCGTAACGGTCCGACAGGGCGCCTAAAGCTGGCCTATCTGAACCGATATACGAAGTTTGAGAAGCTGGCGGCGGACACCGGGGCGGAGGAGGATGCGCCGTTTGAGTAGGCCTGTGGGGTATTAGTATCTGGCGATCGGACCGATAGAATGGTATGGTTTTTGGTATGGCAACCATCAAGCTCACCATTACACTTCAGAGCGAGCAATTTGACGAGGTGCGGGAACTAGTCGCAGCCGGTGAGGCCGCCAGCGTCTCTGGGTTCGTGCAGCATGCCGTCCGCGTTGCGCTTCACGATGCGGCAGGCTGGAGGGAACTGCTTGACGATGCGATGGAGCAAACCGGTGGTCCGCTGACGAATAAAGAGCGCACGTGGGCAGACGCGCTTCTGGGCAAAAAACAACAGAAGAAAGGTCCCCGAAGACGGCGGGCCGCGTGAATGGCATCACTTTCGACGCCGGTGGCCTGATTGCGCTTGATCGAAGAGACCGCCGCGTGCTTGTTTTGCTTGCCCGTACGAAAGAGCTTGGGTCCCGTGTCACCATCCCTGCGACAGCTCTGGCACAAGCGATCCGCAGCCCTGCCAGGCAGGGGCTGCTGTCCCGGTTGGCTCGCCAAGCAACCACAGATCTCGTTCCGCTGGATGCTGTAGACGCGACAACTGTTGGACTTTTTTTGGCACGAACTGGAACAGCCGACATCGTGGATGCTCACGTCGTAATATGCGCTGAGAGGGCGGGACAGACGGTGATCACGAGCGACCCCGAAGACCTTGCGCGGATTGCTCCGGATTTGCAGTTATTCGTCATATGAGTGGGATGAAGCGCTTGATGCGCAGCACGCGCTCAGAGTTCGTCGGCCTCTCCTTCGGGCCTTGGAAGCACGTCGTCGTTGCCGGCGACCCAGACGTAGAGAGTCGGCAGAAGAAATACGCCTAGCAACAAGGCCGCGACGAGACCGCCTACGATTACGATTGCAAATGGCCGCTGAGAATCGGAACCGATGCCGCGGGAAAGCGCGGCGGGCAGAAGGCCTACGCTCGCTACCAGCATCGTCATCATGATGGGGCGCAAGCGGCGGACGGAGCCTTCGAGAGCGGCATCCATGATCGTTTCTCCGCGTGCGCGCAGCTGATTGATGTATTCGAGCATGATGACGCCGGTTTGCACTGAGACACCAAACAGGGCGAGGAAGCCGACACCCGAGGAGACGCTGATGTGAGTGCCTGTTATCAGCAGCGCCAGCAGCCCGCCGATAGGCGCCATGGCCACGTTGGCCATGATGAGCAGCACCCACTTGACCGAGTTAAACATTGTGTAGAGAATCATGCAGATGACTAACAGCGTGAGCGGAACCACGATCGCTAAACGTTTCTGCGAACGTTTGGCGCTTTCGTATTCGCCCGCCCAGTCGATTTTGTAACCTACGGGCAGCTTCACCTGCTTGGAGACTTTGGAGATGGCTTCTTCGACGCCGCTCCCCAGGTCCCGGCCGACAATGCTGTATTTGAGTGCCACGTAGCGCGAGTTTGCTTCGCGATAGATCTCCGAAGCTCCGTCCAGCACACGAACCTCGCACAGCTGAGACAGTGCGACGCGCTCCCCGGATGGGGCGACAAGCCGGATGTTTTCGACCTGGTCGATGGTGCTGCGGAACGGCGCCTCATAACGGACTACGAGATCGTAGCGCTGCTCGCCTTGCAACACCTGTCCGACAGCTTTACCTCCCACGGCGGTCTCGATGGCGTCCTGGACATCCGACACATTTATCCCGTAACGCGCCGCTTTTTTACGATCGACTTTGAGTTGCAGGTTGGGTTGGCCGATCACCCGAAAGAGGCCGAGGTCGGCGACGCCCCGGACCGTCCGCATTACATTGACGATTTCCTGGCCCTTGCTCTCCAGAGTGTGCAGGTCGTCACCGTAGATCTTGATTGCGAGTTGGCCCTTGACACCGCTGACCGCTTCTTCCATGTTGTCGGCGATGGGCTGCGAAAAGTTCCAGAGCGCCCCGGGAATCTTCTCGAGTGCGCGATCCATAGCGGCGACGAGTTCTTCTTTGTTCTGGCGGAAAACCGGACGCCACTGCTCTTTAGGCTTGAGGTCGACGAAGTATTCGGTGTTGAAGAAGCCAGTAGTGTCGGTTCCATCATCCGGGCGGCCGACTTGCGAGACTACCTGCGTGACTTCGGGGAAAGAGGCCATAATGATACGCGCTCGATTCATGACGGCGACTCCGGAATTTGGACCGGTGCTGGGGGCGAGGGTGGCGCGCGCCCAAATGGCACCTTCATCCAGGTGAGGGAGGAACTCGGAACCAATGATTCCGCTTACCATGATCCAGACTGAAGCGGCGAACACGAAAGCCGCGATGCCTGCAGTGATCCAGCGCAAGCGAATGGCGCGGCGCAATAGCCAGAGATAGCCGCCGGAGAGAGCAGTCATGATCGGGTTTCGCCATTCGCGCACTCGCTTACCCAACAGCAAGCTGCAGAGTACGGGGGCAATCAGCATGGAGAAGATCAGCGCGCCGAGCAGCGCGAAGGATACGGTCCAGGCCATAGGCTTGAAAAGACGCCCTTCGACGCGCTGGAGAGTGAAGATTGGGAGATAGGCCGTGATGATGATGCCGATGGAATAGAAGACGGGTCGTTGCACTTCGTGCGCGGCTTCGCGAATGGAGGTGATCGCCGGCTTGCCATCCCCGTTGTGACGCCCGAGATAGCGAATGATGTTTTCCACCATCACAACCGCGCCTTCGACCACCATTCCGAAGTCGAGAGCTCCGAGAGAAAGGAGGTTAGCGGGAATCTTATTGAGGTCGAGACAGATGGAAGCGAACAGGAGAGAGAACGGAATGGTGAGCGCCACAATGAAGGCACCGCGGATGTTACCCAAAAACAGGAAAAGAATGACCGCGACCAGAATGATGCCTTCGGTTAGGTTATGCAGGACGGTGTGCGTGGTGTAGTGCAGAAGATCGCTGCGATCGAGGTGCGGAACGATTTTTACTCCTGGCGGCAAGAGATGATCGTTCAGTTCTCTCACTTTTTCGTGGATGCCGGCCAGAGTGGAGTCGGAATCAGCTCCTTTGCGCAAGAGCACGATGCCCTCGACGACATCGTCGTTATCGACGATTCTGCCGTCGGCGCGATGAATGGCTTTGGCGATTTTGCCGAGCCGGATACGAGGGCCTTGCGAAACGGTCCCGATGTCGCCAATACGGATGGGCGTGCCATTCTGCGTTTTGACGAGAGTCTGTTCGATGTCACTGACGTTATCCACCAGACCAATTGCGCGCACGTTGATCTGCTGCATGCCTGCTTCAAGGAAGCTGCCGCCGGCATTGACGTTGTTGTTTGCCAACTGCTGCTCTACTTGGCTGATGGTGAGGCCGTAAGAAATCAGCTTATCGGGGTCGAGGCGGACCTGGTATTCACGGGTGATGCCTCCGAAGCTGCTGACATCAACAACATTGGGAACGGATTTGAATTGTTTCTCGAGTGTCCAGTCTTCGAGCGACTTCAGCGCCATGACGTCGTAACGGGGATTGGTGCTATGGAGCGTGTACCAATAGATCTGGCCTACGGGGCTGTAATCGGAACCAATCTGGGGTTGCAGTCCGGCGGGTAGGGTGACTTCGGAGAGGCGTTCCAAGACCTTCTGACGATTCCAGTCATTAGCGGACTGATCGTCGAAGATCAAACTGAGGCTGGAGAGCCCGAAAATCGAGATGGAGCGCAGGTGCTCGAGATGGGGAATGCCGTTGACGGCGATTTCGAGGGGAATGGTGACTTGTTGCTCAACCTCCTCGGCGGCGCGGCCGGGCCATTGAGTAATGACCTGAACGTAGTTGTTGGCTACGTCGGGGTAGGCTTCGACGGGCAGATTGTGGAAGGAGATGCCTCCCCAGATAAGGAGAAGGACTGCTGTCAAAACAATCAGGAATCGATTGTTCAGAGCAAAGTCAACGAGAGCGCGTATCATTCACTGCTAATTCTTCAAGCTAGCATTCGAGATCTCTGGAGGCCCTGAAGCGAGTTAACGAGCGACGAAGAGTCTCCCGGCTAGATTGGGCCGAGATCGTTCGATTTGCCGTTGCGCGCTTGTTTGACCATGCAGAGGAAGCGGCGGGCGAGTTCGTGAATCCAGTCCGAATTTCTGGCTCGGATGGCGTCGTGAGGCAGCAAATCCTGGCCGATGCCCAACACGTGGGCTCCGGCGCGGATATAGTTGGCGGCGGTCTGTTGAGTAACGCCTCCGGAGGCGATAAATCGCGCATCAGGGAAGGGGGCCCGAAGTGCGCGGATATAGGACGGGCCGCCGACAGTTGAGCACGGAAAAACCTTGATGAAGGCGGCGCCGGCTTTCCTGGCCATCATCACTTCCGTCGGGGTGAGAGCGCCGGGGATCATCGGAATGTCGCGCTGGCGAGCAAATTGCACGATTTCAGGGTCAAGGCCTGTACTGGTAAGAAAAGATGCGCCAGCATCGACGCAGAGGCGGGCCGTGTCGAGATCCAGAACCGTGCCTGCGCCGACGATGACGTCGGAATTGGCGCGGATGAGCTGAGAAATGACAGCGGCGCCGCCAGGGGTTGTCATGGTAATTTCAACGACCGGGATACCGCTGCGGAAGACAGCTTCGGAAGCAAACAGGGCGTCTGCGGCAGACGTAACGCGAACGGCCGGGATGATGCCGATTTCCTCGATGTTCGCGAGCATCTCCTGTTTGGTCATCGTTCCGCGATTCTACTTCATCCAGCCCGCCAGTAGTGAGTTTCGGTTCTCAGCCGCGTTTTGCAAAGTAAAGCCAACGCAGCAAGCGCCTTTCGAGGGTCAGTGTATGCGCGCAGGAAAGAAAGCGTTGCACGCCTTCGAAATTGATGATGCCTTCTGCCGCAACCAGTTCCTCAGCTCGCTTCTGCCTCGCGTCATGCCATCGCTTCGCGATCAGGGCGGCGTTCTCCGTGGTGTCCATCGCGCGCACGAGATGCAGCCCGGCATTTATCAGCAGCTGTTCAGTAATTCCCGGCGGGCTAAATATGTAGAAGCCAATTGAGCTTCGGGTGGTGAGCTCTTCGTTTGTGACAAGGCCGCCGATTACCAGTGCATCACTGAAAAGGAGCCGCCCACCCGGCTTGAGAACCCGGTGCAGCTCGCGAAGGACCGAAAGCCGGCCGGGTATATGACACAAAACGTCGTTCGAGAACACGGCATCGAACGTCTCGTCGTGGAAGGGAAGGGTTCTCGATGCATCGCAGGTTTCGAAACGCACGAGCGACTCCAGGTTGTGGCGATGGGCAATCTCATTGGCGTTGCGGATGCCGTAAGCGTTAAGGTCCAAGCCGATTATGCGGCAGCGAATTCGTTCGGCGACGCGTAAGGCATAGCGCCCTGAGCCACAACCAATTTCGAGGACCTGAGAGGATGCCCCGATCTCGAGCAGACGCGGAATCTCATTAGACTCCTCAGTTGTCACCCAACTGGTCTGTCCAAGATCCTCCCCGTAGGTCTCAACGCGGACTTGTGCGTAGACATCCAGTTCGTATTTTCCGTAGGCATTGTTATAGAGGTCGACTGTCTCTGACATTTCAAGCTCGGTCCAGCGCGAGTATTCAATATAACGAGGGCCGTGCTGTGCCGCCTAGCAGCGACGGGCTTACGGTGGCGATGGTGTGGGTGCCTTCGTGACCTCCCCAAGCGAAGAGAAGATCCATTACAGGAAGACCTCCGGCGTGTACTGTGAGACCCACAGCATAACTGTGGGCCAGGTGATTGAAACCAAGATCGCCTCGTGTCAAGGCAACGCGGCCTTCATCGATCATGAACTTCGCTCCAATGGGCCATTTGTAGATGGAGTGTTCGAAGGTTCCGCGAAAGACCATGAGATCGGGTCCCCGGAAGCGGTAATCCGGGTAGCTGGGCAGCAGGGCGGTTCCGTTGATGTCTGATCCTCCGATTGTGGGGTCGAGATAGAACGGGACAACGCTGCCGGCCGAGGTGTAGGACGCGGTGTAGAGAAACTGGAAGCCGAAACTGCCTTCCAAGTTGCGGCTCGGAGAAGGGCAGCGGAGTGAGTTAGGATCTGCGGCGCAGGTGTCGGGACCGTTGAACTCACGCGGGAGCAACGATCGAGTGGTGCGATAGAGAGGGAACTGGTGCCCCAGATCGGCCTTAAAGCGGCGGAATGAGTAAGTGGAGTTAGTCGCGACCCACTCCTGGAAAGTAGCATTGTAGTTTAGCCGAACATAGCCGTTTGCGAAGCTTGGACGGATGCGGATGCCCTGTCCGAACTGAGCGTAGCCCGGTTGATTGGAAAGCCCGGGAGCTGAGGTATCGTTGTACAGCTGCTCGATCGAGAGGCCGTTAGCAGCCTGTCTGCCCCGAAGGGAGAAGAAGCGCCCATTCGCCTCACCAAGCAGAGAAACGTTCAGCGTTTTCATCAAGGGCCAGATAATATTTGCGCCCGCGACGGTTTCAGTCATCCCGAAGTAAGACTGATTTCTGGGCGTGCCCTGACCCAATCCGAAGTAGCTGATACTGTTCAGCGATATGCCCTGTGCGTAGGCATGAATGACAGGCATCTCCTGCAATGCCAGATTTGACAACTTGCTGCCCGTAGTTCCCAGTCTGGTACTTATCTTCTGGTGGCGAATCAAAACGGCGCTCATGTAAGCTCCGGCTCGCCAGGAGCCGTTTGGAGTGGCAACCGCATCGGCATTCCAGAACAGACGCCAGGCTTCGTTAGGGGTGTAGTGGGAAACAAACGCAATGCCGCTGCCGAAGCCATTTTGCGGAGCAAGGCTGCCGACAGCGATGTGCAGTGGGTGGTCAGTGAAGAGCAGTTGAGCGCAACCCGCGAGTTTGAAGCCGACGCAGTTTTCGCTGAAGCGAACTCCTTCCTTGCGGAAGTCTGCACCGAGGTCGCCTTCCTGCGCCCAGAGCGGAGCGGTCAAGAAGAAAGAAGCAGCAATGGCGAGACGTCTCATCGGGCTCTCTCCACAATGGGAGCAGGCCGACCACCGCTGCTGTGGATGGCTCGGGTAACTTTACCAATGTAGCGGCTTGCCTGACCTTCGGTCTTTATGTCCGCGATATCGATACCGGTTTGCAGATGGGCGGGCAGTTGTTCTTCAGCTTCCTTGAAGTGCCTGACTTGCGCATAGATCAGCAGATTCTTCTCGAGCGGCCGATGAGGGTTGAAAGCTGTTCGCGAAGGCTTTGGGACATGTATCACGTTTGACATAACTCGGCTCCTTACACGTGAAATACAGGGCAATCGGAATCGGGCCGCATGGTGTCGGAGAGCAGGTCTAAGAACGTAGGTGCCTGTTGTTCTCGAGGCGTGCTTTGCGTGTAGTCTCCGACAAAGAATTGTGTGACCGTGCGGGGAATGGAGGCGTGTTCGAACGCGCGGCCACCGGGTTCATCCGGACCAGGCACGACGGTAGACTTGGGAATCCATGGTGAAACCAGGATGGCCGGCACACGCACGCCCAAGCGATCGAACTGGAAAGTCAGGCCTGGAACGCCTGTTTGATCGGGAGTGGCTGTGAAGCCATCTTTCGGACAGCGCGGCGGCGGTACGTGATCGTAAATACCACCGTGCTCGTCATAGACAATCAGCAGGGCCGTGCTCTTCCAAACGTCAGGATTCTGACGAAGAGCGTTGTAAACAGCGGCGATGAATACTTCGCCCTGCTGCACATCGTGGTCGGGATGCTGATCGCAGGCAACCTGTTCCCCACCCTCGTCTTCATGGTCCGTGTAATTCGGCTCTACAAAACTATATTGGGGTAATTTACCTAACTTACAATCCTCGAGGAACTGATCATAAGTGCCGAATAATTTCGGCTGGTTCTGGAGGAGGTTTACTACTTCCATGGTGGAGCTGGCTTCATCAAAGTAGTACAGCTTTGCCGAGTGCCCAGCGTTTACAAGGCGCTCATAGACGCTTAACGGCTCCTTATGGTAATAGAAGATGTCCATACTTACTTGCCCAAAGGATGTTCCGTAGTGGGCGAACGCACGGTTGCAAAGGGTCGGGCCGGGAATGGAAGAAAACCAGCCATTAAAGACGGCAAAGTTCCGGGCGAGCCCAGTTAGAACCGGAAGCTTATCCTTCGGAAAGTAGTACATGATTTTACGGGAGTGATTTACATCTTTCCGCTCACCGAAATAGCTTTTGACGAAGCCGCCCATAGTAGGCTGAGCAAGCGTTCCGCCATCAAAAATCTGCTGATGCACAGCCGGGAAGTGATGGTTGGGATCAGGATCGAGCTGCGACTGGAATTCAGCGAGCGGCTGAACGCGCGCAGGCTCGTTGGTTGTATCTAAGTTGCTCTCATTCCCCGTGAGAGCGTTGATCCGAGGGTCGTCGGCTTTAAGCGACCCTAACATATGATCGAAAGAGCGGTTTTCCATCATGAGCACAACGATGTGCTTGAGATTCTGCAGACCAGCTGTCATTGAGTGTGTCCCCCAAACTTCAGTTCGGGCCATTATAAGTCAGATTCAGCAAATTGTCACAAGCGATGGTAAGCACATACAACACCAATCGTGTGCAGGCGTAGTGGCGTTTATCGGGGATGCAGGAAATTGTGCCGAAATAAACCAATGCAGTAATGCATTAGCCGAAAAGTTAGTCTGCCCGATTACTGAGCGGAAGCAAACGAGAGTGTCTGACGCTTTCCGTGGACGGTGACGTTCTTGAGGGTAAGACGCGTGATGCCGGGCGGCAAGGCGGGAGGAAAGCTCTTTTCGAGCCCGTTGGCGGTGAGGCGCAGCCCCGTGTAGCCGAAGATGAACTGCTGAAGGAATGCGCCGGCCCGGTGATGAAGCTGAGATTCTGGTTGCGCGGGGTCTCGGCGATTGCTTGCAAGGGCGGCCGCAGATAGGGAGTACTCAGCGCATCGAGTAATTTGCGGATTGCCTGGCCGATCGCCGATCTGGGCTGCCAGTATCGGATAGAATTCGGTGCCCATCATGGCTCCCGAGTGTCCGTCGGTCACACGCTTCAACATTGCATTGATTGCGCGGCGGGTCTGGTCAGGCGGGAAGGCACGTCCAAGCGGAAACCATAAAAGCGCCGAATCGCTGTCGGGGAGAACCAACTTGTCTGCGACGTCGCGCCATTTCGGATTTGCCTGCACTTTCAAGATGGCGGCGGTTTCGATAGCTAATTCGAGATTGCGCTTGGCGACCGCGTTAGTGTACGGGTCGTTACTTACGCCGATGTCGGACTCATTCACGGCGACGACGTTTCCGATGACGTAGCGGTTAAGTTTGGGATCGAATGTGACACGACTGGCCCAGAAGTTCGCGGTATCGCGCAGGATAGGCCAGCAATCATTTTTCAGCCAGGCGGAGTCGGCAGTGGCGGCCCAATACTGCCAACTTGCAACGGCCACATCGCCGTTCACGTGATTTTCGGAGCTGGCGTTTTGAAAAGCAAAGCGCGGGGTAGATTCGGCGCCATCAGGGCCGGCCTCCCACGGGTACATCGCGCCACGGTAGCCGTTCCGGGTCGCGTTCTGACGAGCCACGCCGAGCGTGCGTGAGCGGAACGCCACCATGGGCTTCGCAAGTTCCGGATGAAGGACAAGCAGCGTGGGAAACATAAAGGTATCCGCATCCCAAAAGATGTGGCCGTAGTAGCCAGCCGAGCTAAGGCCCATGGGCGGTGTGCTGATGTCGAGATGTTCCCGTACGCTGCCGAGCAAATAAAAGAGCATGGAGTGAATGGTGCGCTGGAGAGTTGGATCGCCTTCGACGAGGATATCGGCGTCCCATACGCGATGCCATGCTTCTGCGCTGGTATGCAAGGAGTGATCCCAGCCGGCCTTCCGGGCAGCTTCCGCAAAGGAGATAGCCGTTTGCGCGTTGTCTCCCGACTTCGCCGTCGAGAATGCAGCGAATTTGGTGACGGTGTAGCTTTGTCCGGTTTGCGCGGTGAAGGTCAACTCCGCTTCCGCTGAGAGGGCGTCGTGATGGAGCTCGCAATGTGCGGGACCGGTCCATTGGAGTGCGACTGCTTGGCCAATGTGGATGCCTGTTCCGGGAGAAACTGCCGAAAGCGATAGAAGCGCACCGTTAGAAGAACGCTGGGCTTGCGCGCCGGTGATGTTCAGGCGGCCTGGATACCAGATCGCCCACGGATTGGTCTTCGCTTCGCCATCGAGAGTCTTTAATTGCTCGAGTGGATAGCGGCGCGGGGCGGGCCAGTTTCGCAAGGGCAGCCGGACTCGCACCATACCCGGGAACTGCGGCTGAATGGTGAGACGGGCGCACGCCAGATACGGCGTGTCGCGCGAGACGAATTGCTCGACCTGGACCCGCACCGACTTGTCCCCGGCATTCCAGACATAGCTTGTCCGGAGGAGGCCGTCGAACATGTCTAAACGCTGACTGTACTCGCCGATTGAGGGAAGCGGAGTGGCAGCACCGAGCCATGCAGAGCCATTCGAAACCGCGAATTCGTTCCAGTCAGGAGCGGCTGCAATTCGCGGGACATCGCCGTCCGAATGGTCATAAACACTCGCGAGAAAGGATCGCGAGGGCTCAATGGCTAAGGGCGAGGTGACGAGCCCGATGGCCCCATTCCCTAAGTAGGCTGGTGAGTATGGCTGAGGGTTGCGCGCTTCGAGGATAAATGAGGGATCCGGAGCTTGCGCGAATAAAGGCGATAAAGCAAGAAAGAGCAGAGGCGCGGAAATGGCGACCGGGATGCCATACCGCGCTCCGCAAATTTGCATTAGAAGGTCAGATGCGCACCAAGCATCATGTTTCGCTTCAACGATGTTGGTCCGGTTTGAATGTCGGAAATGATTCCTCCGCCTGCGCCGGTGTTGACGGTCGTGGCCGGCAAAGCCAGATTGGTGTTGTTGAAGGCGTTGAGGACATCCCAGCGCAGCTCCAGCCCGACGCGTTCCGTGAATTTGAATCCTTTTGCGAGCTGCCAATCGGCTTGGAAGAACCGGGGTCCACGGAGCGAGTTTCTTCCCGCATCCCCGAAGGTATAAGCAGGAGGAACCGCATAGGCGGCAGGATTGAACCAGGTGTTGGCGTTTTGGGTGATCCCGGCAAGTGGGTCACCGATCTGCTGCGGGCGGCTGTTTTCGTCCGAGTTGAGGAATCCGTTGTTGTTCAGGGTTGGGGAGAACGGTAAGCCGGAGTACCAGCTAGTGGTTCCGCGGAAGGCCCAATTCGAGACAACGGCGTTAGTGAATCGGCCGCCACCCGAGATGTACTTACGTCCCTTACCGAATGGAAGCTCGAGAGTGTGGGCGAGCGTGAAAGCAAACTCGCGATCGAAGTCAGCGGGTCCGTAATCCTGCTTGGCGTTGTAGTTATTGGTGGGCAGCGGAACACTTTCCTGCGCGTAATCGAGAGCACGCTGCCAGGAGAAGTTGGCGAGGATAGAGTAAGCGGCCGAGAAACGCTTATTCAGCTGAGTCTGAAGAGCGTTGTAGTTGCTGCTAGTGCAGTCGCACTTGTCGTTGAGAGGCTGGCTTAAGCCGTACTTGATGTATAGGGGGCGGCGGTTCAGTAGCGGCCCGGGCCCGGGAGGCGCAGCATTCAGCGAAAAACCGCCGTTGAGATGGCGTCCGACATTGCCGACATAGCCCACCATCAGAGTAAGTTGCGAGACAAGCTCCCTCTGAATGGTGAAATTCCACTGATCTGCATACGGGTACTTTTGATTTGCCGGTATGTACGGCGTGCTGATGCCAACGGGCAAAGTAAGCTGGCCGTTCGACGGGATAGTGGGAAAGATAACTGCCGGCGGAGCAGTAGTTATGGGGAAAACGGCCTGGAAGGGCGAAGAGGATGTCAGGTTCTGGTTGACGATGGACGGGAACACATCAGCTGCTATGTAGTTAAATGTCCAGCCAAATGTACCTTGCGAGTAGCCGCGACCATAGCCCGTGCGGATCACCGTTTTATCGTTTGGGGCGTAGGCAATTCCCACGCGAGGCGAGAAGTTATGCCACTGAGTAACCTGATTCGCGTTCAAGGACACTCCGCCCACGCCGGGGATGTAGACAATATTGGTCGTAACGTCGTAACGACCGCCCTGACCGGCATTTAGAGAGTAATCCGGGAACCAGATGTCCCAGCGCACGCCGAGCGTGAGGGTGAGCTTCGGCGTCACTCGCCAAGTATCCTGAACGAAAGAGAAGGACCGATTTTGCCGGTCTTCCTGCGTGGTGGAGGCTTGCGAGAAGCGGGCGAAGCTGGACGGCTGGCCGAGCAGAAAGCTGGCGAGCGGGAACCCACTATTGGGATCGGTTGCCGACGAAGTGACTGAAGCGTTGAAGTTATAAACGCCAGCACGGTGGTTATCGCTGGGGAGGCGCTGGTTCCACGCCTGTTCCCACGTGCTACCAAAGCGGACGGTGTGGTTTCCGACAACTTTGGTCCAGTTATTCACATAATCCAGGAGCGTCTCCCTCTCGGTAAGCGGACAGTTACAGGAATAGCCCATGAAAAGGGTGCCGTTTAGCTGAAGGTCTGGCAGTCCGTTCGTATCAGGGCGATTCGGAAGATTAAGGCCCGGGATACCAACTGTATTTGCGAGTTGAGCACCCTGATCCTGCGCGGAAACGTTGACCCGATAACGCGACATGCCCACGCGGATGTCGGTCAGCAGGGAAGGGCTGACGGTTATGGTGGCATTACCGAGCGCGTTCTGATTGCGCGAGTTGGAAATACCGGAGAAGCCCAGCTGTCCAAATGCAGGGCCTCCGTAGAGTCCAAAAGGCCCGGGAGCGGTTATGTTCGCCGTCAGGAAATCGTAGCGGCCGAACACATGGACTTTGTTTCCCGCGCTGAAGTAATCGCTTCGGATATCAAACTGATTGGTCGGGTAGTCTTCCACAGCGCTCGTAGCATAGTTGTTAGCCGTAACGTTTGGATTATTCAGATTAGGCAGCGGAAGAGCATTAATCAGATTCGTGATCGGGGTGGGAATCAAGGTTGTAGGAATGGTGGCGTTGGGGAACGGGCTGCGTCCAGTACCATCCGCATTGCCTGTAAATGGATTGTAGATTCTTACCCCCAAATCGCTGAGGTTGCCGGTCCGCTCGGATGGAGTCAGGACTCGAACGGATTGGGAGGCGCCGATTCGGCGGTATGTACCCTGGTAATCACCGAAAAAGAAAAGTCTGTCTTTCTTGATTGGGCCACCTAGAGATCCGCCGAACTGATTCCACCGTAGTTCAGGAATGCCGTTGTGAGCGGGAGCGGGAGTGCCGGGAGTGTGAAGGCCTTGCGTAAATGGGTCTCGGGCTTCGAAGTAATCGTTTTGGAAGAACTCAAATAGAGAGCCGTGAAACTGGTTCGTGCCGGACTTGGTTTCCACACTGATGACTGCGCCTGTGGCATGGTATTCAGCGTCGTAGTTACTCGTTTGCGCGTTGAACTCGGCAACAGAATCCAAAGGAGGGTTCACCATCGTAATGCCGAGCACGACGTCATTGTTATTCATACCGTCCAACTGGTAGTTGGTGTTGGCAAACAGCAGACCGCCCGTATTCACGAGCGTCGATTGTTGAGGATTCTCACTCGGGGCGTGCTGGTAGGTGTTGATCACCGAACCGGGGGTCAACAATGCCAAATTGGTGAAGTTTCGATTGGCAATGGGCAGCGAAGAGATCTGTCCGGAACTCAGGCTCGTCTCGACGTCAGCGCGATCAGTCTGGATTGCCGGCGGTGCAGAGGTAACGGTGACTTCCTGTGTCTCGCTTCCCACCTGCAGAGCAGCATCCACTCTGGTGGACTGGCTTACAGAAACGGCTACGTTTTGCTGGACATATTTCTGGAAACCAGTGGTGGTGATTGTAACGGTGTAGTTGCCCGGCTGGACGTCTGTTTGTGTATAGTTGCCGGAGTTATTTGTGGTTACTTGGTAGGTTACGCCTTTCGCGACGTCCTGCATCAAGACTTTGGCGTTAGGAACGGCGGCGCCACTCGGGTCGGTAACCGTACCAATAATGCTGCCGGATACGGAGTTCTGGCCAAACAAGCTGGCAGTTGCCAGGAGAAAGAACGATAAACAGCCAACAATTCGCGTCATGAAGCTTCGAGGCTCCACCCTCATATACTGCTCCCCCTTGCACCATCGATTTTGCTCCTGATTAGCTAGCGTGACTACCAGTAGTTTCCCCAGAATCGCGGGCCACTGGGTACGGAGAGACGGTCTTCACGATGGCAGATCCGTATGGACGGCAACCTGTTCGCGCCCGAAAACCGAATCGTTCGTACAGCCGATGTCGTCTGTAAGCGTACGCCAGCTAGTTCCCGAAGCGGCACATTCGTCTGAGGAGATTTAATGAGAATCGCTTTCCTGATCGCGCGAATCTTGCTAGGACTTATCTTCACGATATTCGGCTTGAACGGTTTTCTTCACTTTATACCTGCGCAAATGCCTACGGGTATTGCGGGGCAGTATGTGGGAGCATTGGCTGCTTCTCATTACATGGTGCCAGTTTTCGTAATACAGCTAATCGGCGGGCTGCTGCTGCTCGTTAACCGTTTTGTTCCGTTCGCAGTTCTGATCCTGGGGCCGGTACTTGTGAACATTCTCCTGTTTCATATCTTCATGGCCCCCCAGGGACTGCCAATTGCTTTGGTGACGACGCTCCTTTGGGTGATCGTCTTCAGCGGAGTGCGTCGCGCGTTTGCGGGCGTATTCGTGTCTCAAGTCAAGGAACCGATTAGCTGATGCAATTAGGCGCGGACAGTTTTGGGACTGCATTCAATTGGTTTCCTGGCAGATACAACCGAGCAAGCGCGGACAATGGAAGAGTGGGCGGAAGTGCGGACCGGGACACGCTGCGAGGTGGACATCGCAGGTTGTGCAGTTTAGCCCTGGGTGTCCCGAACGGACTTCCCGGATGCCTTTTATCCTGCAAATGAGTTCGCGACCGCACAGCCGGTCAGTTAAGCGAACCCCGCTAAAAGGTGAGGCAGATCTTGCCGAAGTGGCTTTGACTCTCCATGTAATGCAAAGCGTCTTTGTACTCGGTCCACGGGAAGATTTTGTCGATCGCGGGCTTGATCTTGTGGAACTCGATGGCGCCGTTCATACGTTCAAACATGCTGCGCGAACCGACGTAGATACCCTGGACGCGAAGGCTGTTTACGAGAAGATCGCGAGGGCCAACGGTGGGATCGCCTCCTGAGAGAACGCCGATAACGCTGACGACTCCGCCGGTGCGCACTGCCCGCAAAGACTTGGGCAGGGTATCGCTGCCGCCTACCTCAATCACGTGGTCTACGCCGAGACCGCCGGTGAGTTTGCGCACTTCTGTTTCCCAATTCGGAGTCGAGTTGTAGTTAAGTGTTTCCGCAGCACCGATCTGCCGCGCACGCACGAGCTTCGCGTCGCTGCTGGAGGTGATTATGGTGCGGAGTCCTGCCGCATGCGCAAACTGAAGAGCAAAGACCGATACACCACCGGTCCCCTGAATGAGAACGCTTTCACCTGGGGCGAGAGAGGTGTGTTCGAAAAGAGCGTGCCAGGCCGTTACGGCTGCGCAGGGCAGAGCGGCGACCTCCAGATCCGAGAGGGATTCAGGAGACGCGACGAGGGCCTCTTCCGAGAATACGGCAACTTCGCGGAGGACACCGTCAATGGCGCCTCCGAGTGCGGATGCGTTCTTCTCCCTGGTTGGCGGGCCATCAATCCAACGCTGCATAAAAATGGGCGCAACACGATCGCCCTTCTTGAATCGCGTCACCCCCGGCCCGGTTTCTTCCACTACTCCGGCGCCATCGGAAAGCGGCACCATGGGGCGCTTCAACTTCGGATTGTAGACACCCTTAACAACCAGGTAATCGCGGTAATTCAAAGACGCGGCCGCCATGCGAACGAGCACTTCGCGTTCGCCCGGATGCGGACTATCACGGTCAACAAGCGCCAGACTATCGATGCCGAATTCCTGAATTTCGAAGGCTTTCATGCCTTGATGGATGCGGTAAATTCAACGAGCGCTTCCAGCTTGCGCCGGGCAGCACCGCTCTCGATGGATTCGACCGAGGTCGCCACCGCGCTTTTGAGATCCGGAGCCTGCTGAGCGACAAGCAACGCGGCGGCTGTGTTAGCAACCACAATGTCGCGGCGAGGTCCCGGTTCGCCGTTGAGGACAGAACGAATGATGGACGCGTTTGTGGAGACATCCCCGCCGCCCAAATCTTCAAGCGAGACTTCGGGAAGACCGAAGTCCGCCGGGCACCAGCGGCCTTTCTGCACTCGCCCCTCCTCGACCTGAAAAACGGTGGTAGTGGTGGTGGTTGAGATTTCATCGAGACCGTCTGCGCCATGCACAACAAAAGCTCGTTCGCTCCCGAGGCGAGCAGACGCCTGGGCCAGCATTTCCGCCGTGCGAACAGAGAAGGCTCCAATCAACTGGACGCGAGCGCGGACCGGGTTCGTGAGCGGGCCCAGGAGATTAAACACTGTTCGACCTTTAAGGAGCAGCCGTGCTTCCTGCGCATGCCGAACTGCGCGATGGAGCAAAGGCGCGTAGAGGAAACCGATACCGATTTTGCGAATGCATTCGGCAACCTGGTCACCCGGCAAGTCGACGGGCACGCCCAATGCTTCCAGCACGTCGGCACTACCGCACTGGCTCGAGATCCTGCGATTGCCGTGTTTCGCAACACGAAGCCCAGTGCCTGCGACAACAAAGGCCGCCGCAGTAGAGATGTTGAAGCTGTTTGTACTGTCGCCACCAGTGCCGCAGGTGTCGAGCAACGGCTCATCGGTCTGGTCGACATCGATCGCCGGGCTCATCTCACGAATGGCAGAGGCAAATCCAACCAGTTCGGCCACAGTCTCTCCCTTGCGCCGGAGGAAAGTAAGCACGTCGGCAATGCCTTCGGTATTCATGTCTCCGGACAGCATGCGATGCATAAGGTCATAAGCTTCCGCCTGCGAAAGATGAACAAAGTTGCGGAACGGAAGATGGGACGTGCTTCGGCTGTTCATGACTGGGTTGCAGGAAGCGTTGATTGATTCAGCATTTCAGTTACTGTTTCGAAACGGCGAGCAACCGAGCCAGACAGCGGCGTAACCGAAACTAGTGAGCAAATACAACGGCGTGGTTAGATGATGACCAGCGCGCGTGGAGAGACATGCATCATATTCAAAGCTCAAGGACGTTGTATAGCCCACCAGAAATCCGACAACCAGCAAGAGATGCCAAGAGTGAAGGAGTCGAAGGCGCTCCACCATAACAGTGGTAATCAGACCTGCTCTTCCCAAAAGACACCGTGCCAGCGATCCTACTCCGCCTCCCATCAACACGCAAAGGTATTTGACCATTCCATGTAAACACTCTATTGTGAACCACTCGGATTTTGAGGAGGCCCCGAGGGAATTGGAGGCATCGAAGTCCGTTACTCTGAATTAAGGCGATGTCGAAAAGCAGGTCACAGAAAGGCTTTGAGATAGGCGAACTGGAATGCGGCGGTGCTGCGTTGGGAAACACTGCTGGGGTTTTCGTGTTTCGGACGGTTTGAAATAAGAACCGATTTGTTTCACAGCTTCCGAGCATCGTTTCTCAACAAGAAACTTAGGGGGATCTATTGTGCTGGTTGTGATGAAGGCCCAGGCAGGACCGCCGGAGATCGCTCGGGTGTGCGAGAGGATCGAGTCGCTTGGATACAAGCCGCATATCATTCCGGGAGAGCAGAGGACGGCGATTGGGATTACGGGGAACAGCGGTCCAGTAGATACTGCGGATTTCGAAGATCTGCCTGGAGTAGCGGAAGCGATTCGCGTCTCGAAGCCGTACAAGCTAGTGAGCCGCGAGACGAAGCCGGAGAACACGGTGGTGCAAGTGCATGGCATCTCCATCGGTGGCGAGGAGATTGTGCTCTGCGGCGGGCCGTGTTCAGTGGAAGGGCGCGAACAAATTTTACAAGCGGCGCGCGCGGTGAGAGCGTCCGGTGGGCAGCTGCTGCGGGGAGGAGCTTATAAGCCTCGTACTTCGCCGTACAGCTTCCAAGGCTTGGGCGAAGAGGGGCTTCGATATCTGGCCGAAGCTCGGGACGAAACCGGGCTCGGCATTGTTACCGAGGCAGTAGACGTGGAAACGTTCGACCTGGTGGAGGCCTATGCGGATTGCGTCCAGATCGGAGCGCGCAACATGCAGAACTTTTCGCTGCTACGCAGGGCGGGACGGTCGCGAAAACCGATTTTGCTGAAGCGTGGAATGTCGTCGACCCTCGAAGAGTTCTTAATGGCTGCGGAATACATACTGGCCGAGGGCAACTATAACGTGATCCTGTGTGAACGGGGTGTCCGAACGTTCGCGGACCATACCCGGAATACGCTCGATCTGAGTGTCATACCGGCGGTTCAGAGCCTCAGCCACTTGCCGATCATCGCCGATCCAAGCCATGGAACGGGAAAGCGGGACAAGGTACTTCCGATGTCGCTAGCAGCGATTGCGGCAGGAGCATCGGGATTGATAGTCGAGGTTCATCCAGCACCGGAACGGGCTTTGTCCGATGGTGCTCAATCGTTAGATCCGAAGCAGTTTGAAGAACTGGCCGACGATTGCCGGGCGCTGGCGGAACTACTCGCCACCCGTCGAAGAGTTGCCTTGATGCCGGTTTAGCGTGTGGCTCTGCGATGATAATGGACGTAGTGTCTGATCAACTTGCACGTGCAACTGAGCCGGACTTTGGACGTATTCCGAATGCCCTAATGGCCCATGCTACCGACACTTTTGGTGATCCTGTAAAAGCCCGGGCTTGGCTCATCACACCAAATCCAGTCCTCAGCAACGTGCAGCCTATCGAACTCGCGTACCCTTCTGAAGGTGCCGCACGGGTAGAAGAAGTGCTGACTCGCATCGACTACGGCATTTTCAGTTGATGCGAGTCTATAGGCTCACGCGCTCGAGGTACCCTGCATTCTCAGGCCGAGGGTCTCTGCTCGCTAATGGGCGATGGCATTGGGCTGGCGTTCCGGTAATTTACTGCGCTGAAAATCGCGCACTGGCAGTTCTTCAAGCTCTTGTGCATACACGTAAGGATCAGATTCCGTCGGACTACACGTTTTCTAGGTCTTCCTGGACGAATCAGCCCTACGGATTATGTCGACCCATGAAATACCTTCAGACTGGAGAGCAACGCAGCCTGTAGAAGCAACGACCGTTGGAACAGAATGAATGAAGAGTCAATCCTCTTTCCTCTGCTGCAAGCTTAAGCAGCCTTTGATATTGCTCAAAGCGCTTAGCTAAACAGCTGCGACGGAGGTTGCTGAGGCCCAAGGTGGAGGGAGCGCTCCGGGGTCAGCTTTCGGCAGCTTTGGTGTCCGGAATTTCCATTTGCCGGCCCAAAGCGGCTGGATCAAAGTAGGCGTGAAAGCGGCTGATTCGGTCGCCTTTGACCTCCAGAATGGAGACGCCTTCGTATTCCACAGGATTGCCGGTACCGGAGGCGCCTTGCGTACTCCACTCGAGCGCGATACGATCGCCTGCGACGATCCTGTTTCGGAAGGTGGATTGGAGGTTCTCGAAAGCGCCCCGATACTTCGTCCAGAACTCGCGAGCGCCTTCTGAGCCGTGGAACTTTTCCGGGGCGACCACGTTACCGATTTCAGCATCAGCCGTGAATAAAGTGATCAGAGGGTCGGGATTCCCACTCGATTCTAGGGACAATAGCGCCTCAATAAAGCGGTCAGCGAGCGTGTTAGGCATTTCAGATTTCCTGGCTGTGAGATGCCGGAATTTGACGCTGAGGAGTATAGAGACATTCGGAACAATTGCGAGTCAGTACTCACACAGCTC
This sequence comes from uncultured Acidobacteriaceae bacterium, assembly GCA_963771495.1. Taxonomy (GTDB): domain Bacteria; phylum Acidobacteriota; class Terriglobia; order Bryobacterales; family Bryobacteraceae; genus Bog-105. Next base: position 72,724 of record CAVYTR010000002.1, read on the forward strand.
CGCCGGGTAGACCAATACCGAGAGTAGAGCTTAGTCTACGAGCTAAACTAGCGATTGGCCTCAAGGGATTTGACGCCAGCAAGCACCTATGAAAATTCATGAGTATCAGGCTAAGGCGATTCTCGCCAAGTACGACGTGCCTGTTCCGCGGGGAGAAGTGGCTTACACGGTTGAAGAGGCTGAAGCGGCCGCTAAGACCATAGGAGGCAGTGTTGTCGTAAAGGCTCAGATTCACGCCGGCGGCCGCGGCAAGGGCGGCGGCGTCAAGATTGCGAAGTCGGCAGCGGAGGCGGCCGAAATTGCGAAAAAGATGATCGGCATGACCTTGGTAACGCACCAGACGGGGCCCGAAGGACGTATTGTGCAAAGACTGCTGATAGAGGAAACGCTGCCTATTGAACGTGAGCTCTACCTTGGAATCGTTCTCGACCGCGCGCTGGGGCAGTCTGTTTTCATGGCATCGAAGGCGGGCGGGATGGAGATCGAGGAAGTTGCGGAGAAGACTCCGGAACTGATCCTGCGGGAGCCATTGCTGCCGGGCAGCATACTTCGGCCCTACCAGGCGCGCAAGCTGGCTTTTGGGATGGGCATACCTGCAGCGAGCGTACCTGCTGCGGCGGCGGCAATGGTCGCGCTTTCGAAAGCTTACGAAGCGATTGACGGCTCGCTGGCCGAGATTAATCCATTCATTCTCACCCGTGAGGGAAAGGTGTACGCGCTCGATGCAAAGATCAACGTTGACGATAATGCGCTGTATCGGCACAAGGATTTGCTGGAGTTGCGGGATTTGAATGAAGAAGATCCGCTCGAAGTGGAGGCTTCCCGCTTCGGCCTGAACTACATCAAGCTGGAGGGCAACATCGCTTGCATGGTGAACGGCGCGGGTTTGGCTATGGCGACGATGGACATCATCAAGTATGCCGGAGGTCAGCCAGCAAATTTCCTGGATGTTGGAGGCGGTGCTAGCGCGGAGCAGATTAAGAACGCTTTCCGGATTCTGCTTTCTGATGCAAGTGTGAAAGCTGTGTTGATCAACATTTTCGGTGGAATTCTGCGGTGCGACACGCTGGCTAACGGCGTAGTCTCCGCAGCTACGGAACTGGGGATCAAGATTCCGGTTGTCGTGCGCATGGAAGGCACAAACGTCGAACTGGGGCAGAAGATTCTGACGGAGTCGGGCTTCAACTTCACTGTAGCGGACGGGATGAGGGATGCGGCCGAGAAGGTAGTGAGACTAGCAAAATGAGCGTTCTGGTAAACGAAGATACAAAGCTCCTGTTCCAGGGATTTACGGGACGCGAGGGCACGTTCCACGCCGAGCAGGCGATCAAGTACGGTACGAAAGTTGTTGGAGGCACCACGCCGGGAAAAGGCGGTCAGACGCACTTGGAACGTCCGGTATTCAATACGGTTGAAGAAGCCGTGCACCAGACCGGAGCGAATGCTTCCGTGATTTTTGTGCCGCCGCCTTTCGCAGCCGACGCGATCATGGAAGCAGCCGACGCAGGCCTGCCGCTGGTGGTGTGCATCACGGAAGGCATTCCGGTGAACGACATGGTGCGGGTCTGGGCGTATCTGAAGACCAGACCGGCCACACGCCTGGTGGGACCGAATTGTCCGGGAGTTATCACGCCCGGCAAATGCAAAATCGGGATCATGCCGGGTCATATACACAAGCCGGGCAACGTAGGGATCGTATCGCGTTCAGGCACCCTGACCTATGAGGCAGTGGGGCAGTTGACGAAGCTGGGCATCGGTCAATCGACCTGCATCGGGATTGGCGGCGACCCGATTATCGGAACGTCTTTTACCGACGCTATCCGGTTGTTCAACGAAGACTCCGACACCCACGCGATCATCATGATCGGCGAGATTGGGGGAAGCGCCGAAGAGACTGCTGCCGCTTACGTTAAAGCGCACGTGAGTAAGCCTATGGTGGGATTCATCGCGGGACAGACCGCACCGCCGGGAAGGCGCATGGGGCATGCGGGCGCAATCATCTCTGGCGGTTCAGGAAAAGCAGAAGACAAGCTGGCGGCAATGGAAGACGCGGGGATTACGGTTTGCCCTTCGCCGGCGCTGCTGGGCGAAATGATGCAGCAGGCAATGCAAGCGAAAGCATAAAGAAGATAGGACACATTCATTGATGGCTGTAGAGCGAACTTTCGCCATGATCAAACCGGACGCCGTAGCTAAGGGCCATGCCGGAGCGATTTTGGATTTGGTAGAGAAGAACGGGTTTCGCGTGGTTGCGATGAAGACGAGGAGAATCGTAAAGCAGGAAGCTGAGGCCTTTTATGCTGTACATCGAGAGCGGCCGTTCTTCGGTGGGCTGGTGACATTCATGACCGAAGGACCGGTGGTGGTCCTGGTACTCGAAGCAGAAGGCGCCATTGCGAAGTGGCGCGAGGTAATGGGCGCAACGAATCCCGCCAATGCAGCGGAAGGGACAGTGCGGAAAATGTACGCTGAGAACATCGAACGGAACTCGGTACACGGATCCGATGCACCTGAGACTGCCGCACAGGAAATCCCATTCTTTTTCAGTACGGCGGAGTTGTTGTAATCCGCAGATCCGGTTTAAAGAACGCCAAAAAAGCGGCAGGAAGTGGCCAACAAGGGGCTTCACTTCCTACCGCTTTGCGTGGCTGCCTAAGGGAGGCCGTCCGATTTTCTTATGCGACCTTGGGCTCGAGAGCCGGAACGTCGAGAGCACTGGCGAGTGCCCGCTTAGTTTTCTCGGCGAGATTCTTGAGCCTGGCGTGCTTGGGACGGCTCAGGCGGCGCTCGACGCCACGCCGAGCTCTGAGGAGACGAATACGGACAGCGGTTTCGGACCACCCGTGCTGGCGGGCGATTTCCTGGACCTTATAACCTTCGATGTAATGGCCTTCCAGAACGACCCGATCGTTCGGTTTGCAATCACTGAGAATGCGTTTCACATCTATCGCGGCCACGTTCATGCGGGGAGGCGCTTGCAATTCCGGTAGAGTCTGGGTCTGCGGTTCACGCCTCAGAAATGTTCTGTGAATATTAAGGGCGATACTGTTGGTCCAAGTGAGGACAAGATTTGGGTCCCGGAGTTGCTCTCTACGCTCCCAGCCCTTGGCCCAGGCAGCTTGCGCTGTGTCGAGCGCGGCGTCGTAGGAGAGTCCCCGCGATACCAAAAACCGCACCGTCAAGTTAAATCCCCGCTGATAAGCTTTCCCGTATTCTTCTGTAGTCATTTATCTTCACCGCTCCTATTTTTCCAGTTAGGTCTCACACACGAATTAGAGCTCGTGAGAGTCGACGACCTCTTGCGGCCATCTTTGAGTGATTTGACTGCTATCACCACCGGGCTAAGGTAGGCAGTTTTGTGGCCAAGGATTCGTTCCCCGCGAGCGGGAGCGTTATTCGTCGAATGCGAAACTCAATCAAATCAAAGACCTAGGGCATCCATCCAAGTACTTTCCCACAGGAAGAATTCATACATTAAAGGAGCGCAATTCTGCGCCGGGGTGAAAAAATTTCTAGACCTGACATGTGAAAGCGCGAAACCTTTTCACGCTGGGAGAACTGCCGGTAAGTAAGGGCGAGAGGGGAGACGGGAGATGGGAGTGATTACACCGGGACCATTGGCGGTCCCGGTAATCACAGGTTCTTAGGAAAGCTACTTAACTTGCTCGGCCTGCTTGGGCTCGGTCTTCTCAGCGGGCTCATCTGACATCTGCTTCATACTGTCGCGGAACGAGCGAATCCCCTTCCCCAGTCCCTGGCCGAGCTCGGGGAGCTTCTTGGGGCCGAATACGAACAGCGCGACAACAAAGATGATGAGAAGGTGCGTCGGCTGCATTAGATCGTGGATCATTGAATTCTCCTGAGGCGGTCAGGCTGGCGGCCGCTCTCTTAGTATATGACGTATTTGCCCATGCAGTCGGATGAGACTTGGTTTTAAGCGTTTAAGGAACGATCGGCCACGAGGTGGGCCCGGAGGCGCGGTTGACAAGCTCCAGAGGCTCGGCTATAGTTCTGAAGTACTGATCTATCAACAAGTTGACCGTATCATTTCTGTAGATTTTAGCTGAAGTTTAAACCCTTCTTGAAGAACAAATGGCTGGTCCGTCTGACGAGTTCATCGAGCTATCGGAAACCGAGGATAGCAGCGACTATCAAGCGTTTCTTGACGATTACAGCAGTCAATTTGCGCCGAACGAGCGCGAGATGCTGCACGGACACGTTCTCAGCGTTTCCGATAAGGAAGTGATCGTTGATATAGGCCGCAAGATAGAGGGACTGGTACCTGCATCACAGTTTCCGCTCGTAGAGGGCAAGCCCGCAGTAAAGCCCGGCGATGTCATCGAAGTCATGTTTGACCGGAGCGGCGAGCAGGTGGAAGGGTACATTCTTCTCTCGTACGAGCGCGCACACAAGCTTCAAATCTGGGATCAGCTCGAGGCAGCCGCAGCAGAGGGGAAACCCATCCCCGGCCGCGTGCTCAGCAAGGTGAAGGGCGGATTGGCTGTGGATGTAGGGGTGGTTGCATTTCTCCCGAGTTCGCAAGTGGAACTGCGGCACGCCAATCTGGACAGCTATATCGGCCGTGACATTGAAGTACGAATACTGAAGCTGAATCGGAGGCGAGGTAACGCGGTTGTATCGCACCGGGTATTGCTGGAAAGCGAGTTACGGACGCGCAAGACCGAAGCACTGGCCCATATTCAAGAAGGCTCGGAAGTAACAGGGCATGTAAAAAACCTGACTTCGTACGGCGCGTTTGTTGACCTGGGAGGGATTGACGGGCTGTTGCATGTAAGTGACCTGAGCTATGGAAATGTCACGCATCCCTCGTCCGTAGTGCAAGTGGGCGACGAACTCACCGTCAAGGTCCTGAAATTTGATCGCGAAAAGGAACGTATTTCCCTCGGTTTGAAGCAAATGCGGCCGGACCCCTGGCTGGATATTGAAAGCCACTATCCGCGCGGAAGTCGAGTGATCGGCCGAATCGTGAGCGTGACGGATTACGGAGCTTTCGTGGAGTTAGAGCCCGGCGTAGAGGGCCTGATTCACATCTCCGAGATGACGTGGAGCCGGCGCATGAAGCATCCGGCGAAGGTGGTGAAAGCCGGAGACCAGGTTGAGGCAGTAGTGCTCGACATCAAGCCGAAAGAGCGGCGCATCTCGCTTGGTATCAAACAACTCGAAGCTGATCCCTGGACCACCGTGGCAGACCGCTACAGCATAGGATCTGTGGTGGAAGGACGTGTAAGAAAGCTGGCGGACTTCGGAGCATTTATCGAGATTGAAGAGGGCGTAGATGGACTCGTTCACATTTCGGACATATCGTGGACAGCACACGTCAAGCACCCCTCCGAACTGGTGAAGAAGGGACAGATTGTACAGGCTGTCATCCTGAACATCGACGCCCAGAACAGGCGGCTTTCGCTCGGGATGAAGCAACTGCAGCCGGATGCTTGGGAGACGTTTTTCCGTAGTCATCAGGTGGGCGATATTGTCAGGGGTCGAGTTTCACGGGCGGCCGCCTTCGGGGTATTCGTCGAGCTTTACCCAGGTGTAGAAGGGCTGTGCCACCGAACAGAGATTCCGGGCGAAAAAAGCCACAAAACGGTATCCAGGGGCAGCGATGAGCCTGCGTTGGCCATCGGTGAGGAACATGATTTCAAAGTGATCAAAGTAAACGAAGCCCAGAAGCGAATTGGACTGAGTCTGCGAGCGATTGGCGAAGACGATGAACGGGACCGATTACAACGATACAGCCGGCAGGCCGTAGCCGCGACGTCAACAGTTGGAAATGCGATAAGACAACAAAAATGGCGGGAAAATCAGAAACCAGGCGAAGGAACGAGCTATGACGAAAGCTGAGTTGATCGAGGAAGTGTCCAAGGTGGTCGAGATGACACGGAAGGACTCAGAAACGATCGTTGAGACTATTTTCGACAGCATCGTAAACAGCCTGCACAAGGGAGAAAAGATTGAGATCCGCGGATTCGGGAGCTTCCGGACGCGGCAGCGGCAACCACGCGTCGGCAGAAACCCGAAAACCGGTTCTCGAGTGGAAGTTCCTTCGAAGCGCATCCCCTATTTCAAGCCGAGTAAAGAGTTGCGGGATTTGGTGAACCACTCGACGAGTGGAGATCAGGGAAACGGGTCGCAGCAGCCGACATCACTGGTGGGCGAATCCGAATAGATTTGACTGTATTTCGGCCTGCATGACACACCTGTGGACGCCATGGCGGTCCACGTACATGAAAGAAAAGAAGGATAACAGCCGCTGCGTCTTCTGCTCGGCAGCCGCTGGGCCGATCACGGAGGACGCTCAGAATCTGGTGGTCTATCGTGGTGCTCACTGCTTTTTGATGCTGAACCGGTACCCATACACGAGCGGTCACATGATGATCGCCCCGTACGAGCATGTCTCGCGGCTAAGCGAAACGCGTCCGGAGACCACTTACGAAATGACGGACTTTGTGCGAGAAGGCGAAAGGGTACTTCAGTCGGCTTACAACCCTGACGGACTAAACATCGGGGTCAATCTTGGGGAAGCGGCGGGTGCCGGAATTGAGCAGCACGTACACATGCACGTATTGCCGCGCTGGAGGGGAGATGCGAACTTTATGACCAGCGTCGGCAATACGCGCGTTATCCCGGAGACTCTTGAAGATACCTACGCCAAGATTAAAGAAGCCTTTTTTCCGAAGCGCGAAGATTAGCGAATATTGATGTTGACGAGGGCGTTATCGGGATGGTTGTGACGCCAACGCCAGTAGGCCTCATGTTGCCGATCAGAGGCGCGATCCCAATCCACGTAATCTCTATGCTGCTGGTTCCAGTAGATCCGCCACGCGCGTTGCTCGTGGTCGTCCCAATTGTGATAGTCCCTGTGGCCTTGATCGTAATAGCGTCTGTCGTGGTCACGGTCGTGATGGTCATCCCGGTCATGATGGTCATCCCGGTCCTGCGCACACATGTAAGCGGGCGTGATCAGGGCAATGGAAAGCGGCAGTGCAAGTATTATTTTTTTCATTGAGCTTCCTCCAACCTCCGCCCGTTAGACTTCTCCGAGCGACGACAAGTTTCCGGTCCCGGGCCTTGCGACAGTTTGGACGCGTAGTACACCGGCGCTAAGGAGTAGTGAAACTTTTTTGAGTTGGCCGGGTGCGAGCTATGGAGAAAACCGGGCGCATTCTGGCACTATGGATGTTTACACCAAAATGTTTGATTGGTCACTGGACCCAAGGTCCCGGTTGGCGTTGTTGTGCCTTGTCACGGCTTTTTACTTCTGGAACAACGACCTACTCTTCTTTACGTTCGCGGTGATGGCCGTGTGCACCCGTTTGGGTCCTCAAGTTTTCTAGCTGGCGCTCAGACTAGGCATTCCGGCGCAGGGGTGACTGTTCGTAGTGCTCCAACAGGTCCCGAGGCCCGTCGAAAACGGCAACGCAACCGGCCTTTCGGAGATCTTCTTCCGCAAAGCCGCCACACCGAACCCCTACGCTGGGCAGCCCGGCGTTCTTAGCCGCTTCGGCATCATGCGGGCTGTCGCCAACCACGACGACGTTGCTTCGGGAGATGCCAGTTCCGAGACGCTCGAGCGCCGCTTCGAAGATGTCCGGGTGCGGCTTAGAACGCTCGGCATCGGCTGATGACGTCTCCACTTGAACTAAGTCTTCTATACCGGCAATCCGTTCGAAAGTCTTGAGTTCATCTCCTTTGGCGGAGGAGGCAATTGCCGGCTTTTGGCCATTCGCGACGACCTTTTCAAACAGCTGGCGTACACCGGGAAAAGGTTTAACCTGCGGAAGATATTTCTCTTTAAAGAGGCTGCTCCGGTACTCAGAGATTTGCTTGCTCTTCGTTTTCAGCTCCTCTGGATTGAGAAATACGGGCAAGAGCTGATCGCCACCCTTTCCGATCTGACTGCGAATTCGAGCGAAGTCGAAATCGTACCCGAAGTGCGCGAAGGCCTCCTGCCAGGCTCGCGCGTGGAGGTCGACGGAATCGAGGAGAGTTCCATCCATGTCGAAGATGATTGCGTCAGCCATATGCCTGACCCATGGACTCGATAATTGGCCTAGTAGCTACATTGGTTCAGTAAACGTAGTCTTTCGGGCTTTGATTGCATCAATATAGAGGATGTCGACGCCCTCAAGTACCGGTTCGGCGCTGCCGGACGAAGTGAAATCGGCCGAGAAGGCTGGTTTGCGGTATGTAATACCCAGCGGTTCAGGGATTCAGAGGCGGAGGGCCGGAAGCGGATTCACCTACCTGGATAAGAACGGAGACACGATCCGGGACGAGAAAACTCTCAAGCGCATACATTCTCTTGTGCTGCCTCCAGCATGGACTTCGGTCTGGATCAGTCCCGATCCGAACAGCCACATACAGGCGGTGGGCCGCGATGCGAAAGGTCGAAAGCAGTATCGCTATCACCAGGCTTATCGCGAAATCCGCGATTTGGTTAAATTCGACCGAATGCGGGCGTTTGGAGAGGCGCTGCCGCATATACGCCGCATTGTAGGGCAGGACTTGGCCCGTCCCGGGCTGCCGAAGCGCAAAGTACTGGCGGCGGTCGTGAAGCTCTTGGAGACGACCTACATCCGGATTGGTAATGAGGAGTATGCGGAAGAGAACGGATCGTTCGGGCTAACGACCCTCCGCAACCAGCACGTTCAGATTCTGGGTGAGATGCTGAAATTTAAGTTTCGCGGTAAGAGCGGCCAGCATCACGAAATCACACTTGAGGATAAGCGGCTCGCGCGGATTCTGCGGAAGTGTAAAGACATTCCAGGTAGCGCGCTGTTCCAGTATCTTGATGAAGACGGCCAGCCACAGACACTGGAATCGGGCGATGTGAACGAGTATCTCCGCGAGATCAGCGATGGCGATTTCTCGGCTAAAGATTTCCGTACGTGGGGCGGTACGTGCCTCGCCGCCAGTTATTTGCTGAGCAAGTGTGCAGCGGAAACGGAAGGCGAGAACAGTTCCGCGAAGTCGGTTTTGGTTGAGGTCGTAAAGGATGTTGCGACCAAGCTCGGCAACAAACCAGCTACTTGCAAGAAGTATTACATTCATCCATCGGTGATGCATTGCTTCTCAAGCGGCGCATTGCGGGAGTACGCGGAAAAGTACCGAGATAGCCGCAGTAACTACCTGTACGAGCAGATTGTTCTAGGACTGATCGAGCCAATGAAAAAGGCGGGGGTCAAGGTGGCGTAACCGGTCTCCGGGTGGATTACGATAGACCCATATGAGTCTGCAAGCGACGACGATGGCTGAGGTCGATTTAGATTTCCTGACCCTGTACAAATCGAAACTGTACGGAGCTCTCGATCAGATCGATCTCGAACAGGTCGGCCGCGTAGTGGCGGCCTTGCAAGAAGCAAGGACCAATCAGCGCCATATCTTCACGTGCGGAAACGGCGGCAGCGCCTCAACGGCGTCGCATTTTGTTACCGATATGGTGAAGGGCGCCAGTTATCTGCGTGACGCGCGCTTCCGGATCATGGCGCTGACCGACTCGATGCCGACGATTACCGCCTACTCAAATGACGTGAGCTACGATTGCGTTTTTGCTGAGCAACTGCGCAACTTCGCGGAGAAAGGCGACGTTCTAATCGCGATCAGCGGATCAGGGAACTCACCAAATGTCGTCTGTGCAACCGAGTATGCAAAGTCGATCGGATGCACCACGATTGCGCTGACCGGAAGAGACGGCGGAAAGCTAGGCGCGACAGCCGATATTGAAGTGCGCGTGGCGGAGCCGCACATGGGCAGGATTGAGGACGCTCACCTGATCGTGTGTCACATGATCTGCTATTACTTTATGGAGACTTAGTCGGCGACCAAAGACTCTTCGCGGCCATGCAGTGAAATAGTCTCAAGCGCAGGACCGATGGTCTTGGCCTTCTTGAACTTTACAAGCGCGATCAGCCCCCAGACGCCGATTGTTACGTATATGAGCGCCTGAAAGAAGAGGATGTATGCAATCGCGTCAGTGCGGCTGATACCGAAGGGCGTGAGCACGTTCACCGCGACGAACTGATAGATACCGACGTAGCCAGGCGTAGAAGGCAGCGCACTGCCTAGACCCAGACCAGCAATCAGCAGGAAGGCCACGGGCGCAGTGATGGTGATCCCGAGAGCTTTGGCGCCGAGAATTGTGGTAAGCGCATCGAGACACCAGATGACGCACGTGAGGCTAAGGAAACCGCCCAGTCTCTTGAAATCGTGGAAACTCCGGATGCCGCGCAGAATATGCTCGACCAGATGCTGCAGACGCTGGCAAATCGGATCAGGGACCGGGAGAGCCCTTAAGACGGTTTTAGAGACTCTGTCGAGATAAGGCAGGATGGCAAGCGCGATGATGCCAAGAGCGCCTGCCACGGCAAATGGTTTCGCAGCCGCGGATAGCCAACCTGGGCGGAACGGGATTGTGAGCAGAACAAGTGCACTGATAGTGACCAGGGCAATTGCGTCCGCGAGACGTTCGCAAAGTGCGGTTGTGAGAACAAAAGCCTTGCTGAGGCTCGACCGTGAGCTGATCATGAGGGTACGAACCACTTCCCCTGCGCGTGCCGGGAGAAAGTTGTTACCGAAGTAACCAGCGCAGGTAGCCCAGAAGGCGGTGGACACTGGAACGTCGCCTTCAGCCTGAAGAAGTATCCGCCAACGGAAAGCGCGAAGAAAAAGGGCGGTCGAAAAAATGGCGCAACAGAGCAGTACAAACGGTACATTGGCATGCGCCAGGATATGGCCAACACGCGCCCACTCTATTCCTCTGAGGGAGAAATAAAGGAGAATTGCGGCAAGCGCGATTGCGAACACAGTCGAAACAAAGCGCATTCCCAAACGGCCAGACTTAGGTTGGATCGGAGGTTGAGTATTCTGAGGAAAATTCAAAACTAGACCTCTATCTACTGTCGCATCTTCGAGCACTAAATCCTAGTGCCCGGGACACACTGTTTCGCGTGAAAAACTATGATTTAGAGGCTTCTACGAGGTACAGATTGTAAGGACCGATCTGCCCGAGCATTTGAATCTTTGCGCCCTCGGCTTTGAGAGCGGCATACATCCAATATTCACCGTACATTAAGAAGCGGTCATGAGTGCGCCGGAACTGGAAGTAATCCACTAACGGCCAATTTGTCCAGCGGTGAATCGCGAGAGCCGCCAGGGCGGCGTTATCATTGCCGGCGAATCGCACCATGGATTCGGGATTCGTGATCATAGTCAGTCGCGAGACGAGCCACGCGGGCCCATAGAGACGAGTACGCATGGCGAAGTCGAAATCGGGGGTGACGAGAGCCAAGTCCGGGTATCTGTTGAGAAGATCGGGCGTCGACTTGGCCCAGGCTGAAGAAGGCGAGAACGCCGGCTGTGGCGCTAATTCGAAGTACCAGAGTTGACCAAGTGAGAACGAAATCACGAAAACGGCAATTAGGATTCTCAAACTTCCACCTGTGACGAAGTTCATAAGAGCCGATAACAGAATGGCGACTCCTAAGACCGCGCACATGCCATATCGCGAACTGAACGTGTTCGCATGGCGTCCAGCAACATAGAAAGCCAGAAAAGGATAGAGCGCAAAAGCAGCAGCGGCGATCCACTCGTAACCGCGCAAGTGACGACTCTGCCGTCCGGCACCAAAGAGAAGCTTAAGGACAAGGGCAGATACAACAACGGCGAACACGATGAAAAAGCTGACGGTGTCTCGGAAAGCGGCAACTAACTGGCCTGTATTGAGGGGAAGAAACGGGTGAGCACGATAAATCTCACCTGCCGGCAGGTAGGCAGCGTAGACCGGAGCAGCTACCAGTCCTGCCGCGGCGAATGCGGCCCAGATGGGCCAGTCAATGTTGCGTCTTAGAAATGAGCGCACTATTTCAGCGACGGCTATCGGACAAAGTGCAAATATTGCGAAGTACTGGGTTAAGAACGCCAGAGTTGCTGAAATTCCAAGGGCAGCGATCCAAAAGGGCCGGCGCTCTGTGGCCTGAGTAGCACGGTGCCAGGACAAGAGCGAGATTGCTACGGCAGCGAGCAGCAGCGAATATGGGCGGCCAATGGCCCCGTAATGAGCGTGAGGGCTGACTGCCAGGAATTCGGCTGCAAGCAGAGCAGCTCCGAATCCGAGCCAATCGCGAACGAGGCAAAACAAAGCCACAATGGCAACACACATAGCGATCATCGACGGTATTCGGATCGCAAAATCAATCGGGATCGGCAGATGCGCGAACCCAAAGGCGAGAACAGGAAACACGGGAGCATCGAAATTCATGGGCTGTTCTCGCAGCAGCCGTAACAAGGTCCACAGGCTTGGGGTTTGTGCGGACAACCGGGCCATCAGCTCGTCAGTGATCAGCGGTGAATGTAGCGCACGCACACACAGGTCGAAAACGAGCAACCCCAGAGCAGCAATGGGAACCCAATACTGCCGCCTGAGCATGATCGCAATGTGAGGCTTACGAATTTCGGCGGCAGGGATCAAGGTCGACTTACTTCAACTCCGGTTCCGGCGATTTTGCTTCAAACAGCCATGTCCCGCCATCGTGTGCGATTACCTTCCCTAACAGGCCATTACGCATCAACCACCCGGTAAGGACATCGGTAGAGGCTCCGGTATGTAAGATATAAAAGCGCTGATTGCGGGAGAAGAAAGTCGGGGCATCGACAATTGGGAGATCGGGGCGAATCGGAATCCAACGCTTCACCTGATTTTCATTCGTAGGATCCGGGCTGACGACTCCCGGTGGGGCGGTTACATAGACGAATCTGGCTTTGCTCGAAGGAGGAGCAGATTCTTCGAGCTGCAGGAATTCCAATCCTTCGCCAATGACGATCGGATACGACTGGTTCGCTTTCGCGAAAAGTGGTTCGAGGTACGCTTCATCTTCGCTCCACGTGGGAATATCCACAAAGGCGAGACGGCACGCGGCAAGCAGCACGAGCGCGGCCATCGGCCTGGACGCGGAGAGCGAACGTAACACGCAAGCAATCAGAATGGAAAAGCCAAGACAACCTAACAGGCAATAGCGTGCGTTGAAAGTTCTAGTGACGAAGCGCGCGACTACGAAAACCAGTATGGGAAACGCAATTTCACAGAAGCCGATGATGTAGAGATTCGTCAAGCGCTGGCCAACCGGCGACGGCGGGTCAGCAGGACGAAACGGGATACGCGTTCCGAGTCCTGCCAGTGCATAAACTAGCGCCACCAGGGCGATCGCGATCAGCAGGAGCAGCACGTGCTGGCGATCGAACACAAAAAGCGTTGAGTAGACGTAGGTAAGCGCGCCGGAGGTCGGTTTGGCGTAGTAGTTAGGTGCCGTTGTGTCGCCAGCATTAAAGCGGCTCAGGGTCTTGAGGAGGGGCAACCAGGCGAGTGAAGACAATCCTGCGAGAAAGAAGCCGATCCAAACAGCAGGGCGGATCCTGCCGTTCAGAACAGACCACACGCCTTCCATAGAAGCGATACAAACAACGAACAGAGCGGCATAAAAATGAAGGGAAGCGGCAAAGGCGAGAAGGAATGCGATCACAACTATGCGCCAGGATTTTACTCCGTTGCGGTCGAGATCGTCCCAGAGCAAAGTGGCGAGCGCGAAACAGGCGACCAGTAATGCATACGGCCGGGCCTGCAGAGCGTACATGGAGAGGTATCCGAGGAGCGCGAAGGCCATTCCGAAGGCGGCAGAAGCTGTTTCGAGGTACCGCCGCAAAAGCGTGAAGACACAAATGCCGGTAACCAGATGCGCCAGCACGGACGGCAGCCGGTACACCAGGTAGGTGTTTCCGGCTAGCCTCGCAAGGTAATGAAGTAGTAGATGATAAGTAGGCGGAGAAAACTCGGACCCGTGAGCAATCGCGGACCGAATCGCGGCCGCCGATGGCATTCTGGCGACCCACACAGCAAGCACCTCATCCATCCAGAGAGGATTTCTGACGGCCTCGCGCAGAGTCGCTACGAGAACACAAAAAAGAAAAAGGCCGACCAGCATCAGCAAATACCTGTCGCCGCTGGTAAAAACTGTTCCGCTCTCGATACCGGAGCGGTCGGTCTTGGTATTGAATGTTTGGTCCGTATGAGTGTCGCTCAGCAAATCGTCAATTGTCCTTCAGGATTCCTGGAATGGCAATGGCAGAATTCCGAATTCGTGCATCTTCGAAAAGTCCGGCTTGGGGTTTTGATAAATGAAACTGATCACGCTATCGCTGCGGACAGGCAATTTTGCTCCGATCACTTCAGCGGCTCTTAATCCTGAATAAAGAAGCGGCCAAGGGACGGGCACTAAGGTGACATGGCGTTTTTCTTCGCGAGCAAGGTGAACGACAAGATCGCGAAACCGCCATGGTTTAGGATGGGCGATCGTAAGCGGAGCACCCACCGCGCGGTCGAAATCTCCAGATACAGCACGCACGATAACCTGCTTCAGGGTTTCTTCATGGAGGAGGTATTGGAGTGCTCGTCCGTTGCCGATGAGAGGAATGAATTTTCCTTTAAGAACCTGGCCGCGGATAGCCCCGAATAAGCCGCCCGATTTAGGACCAAAAACGAGTCCGGGGCGAAGCACGGTGCCACCCATTGCGGCCACGAGACTCTCCACTTCCAGCTTTGAGCGGCCGTAGGCAGAGCGGCACGTCGCGAAGGCGCTGATGGTCGAGATGAAAACGATCCGGGAAACGCCGGCCCTGGAGGCCATGTCAAAGAGGCGCCGCGAACCGGCAACACTCGATCGGCGCAGTTCGTCTAAGGTGTTGGCACGCATGTCCCAGGCGGCATGCACGAGCGTGGTCACACCGCGCGCTTTTAACTCTTCCGTGATATCCCGGTCGGAAGCAAACTCCCACTGCAGTCCGTCCCCATTCACGGGTCGCCGAGCGAGCGGAACAACCTTCATGCTTGGCGAGAGGGCGTCGACGATCAGCGAACCGACATAGCCGGTGGAGCCAGTTACTGCGCAAACCTGGGACTGATCCATTCTGATTCCTACGAATATGCGTTCAGGGCCGAGCCAATCCGATAAGCGTTGGCCATTACGGTGAGCGTAATGGTAGTTGCGGGGATGGATGGGAATACGGTGGAGTCAATCGCATGAATACGACTCATACCCGCGGGCCTGCCAAAGATATCGGTTTGACCTTCTGTCGGATTGTGCGACATCGGGAAGGTGCCTCCGGAGTGAAAGCCGCGTCCGGGTTTGCCGGGCTGGAGCATGGGAAAAAGCGGAAACAAGCCGGTAGTGCCGATCAGCGCGGATAGCTTTTTGATCAACTTGCGCACCGTTTTTGAGGTATCCGGGTTTGGCACGCCTCGAAGGTGCAAAGCATCCGTCCCGTCTTGGCGGCGCAGAGCGACTTCAACGTGAGGCGAGTGGACTGAATGCAAATAACCCTGGAAAAGAAGCAATCTGCCGACGAACGTTTCGAGCGGGAAGAAAGGCTTGAGCGGTCCGAGTTTCTGAATAATGGGCTCCCGGAAGAGTTCGTTATAGGTATAGGTTTGCAGATGAATCGTGTAAGGACTTATTGCAGGGTCGAGGATTTCGACGAACAGTTGAGCAAGAGTATGTAGCTGTTCAGTAGCGACCTCCGGCGTTCCCTTCAGTCGCAGCAGCGGTAGCAGGAAGTATTGTGAATCGCTGAGCGTGACGGGCGTGTTATACCTTTCCATTGATCGGAGCAGGATGCTCGCCGTTCCGAGAACGCCAGCGCCGAGCAGCACTCGGTCACCCTCGAGCCGCACGAATGCGTTTTGCGTATCCACGGCATTGATGGTTACACCTGCTCCGCTCTCTTTCACAGTGCGTACGGTGATACCGCTCCGATAGTGGAAGCGAGGATGAGGGAGAAGGGTTGCGAGAGTAGAATCGCTCGAGTAGATGAGGCGATGAGGGCAGCCGTACATGCAAAGCCCACAGGCCACACAGCCCGGAGTGCCGTTGTTCTGCGCTTTGACCGCAAGCCTGGATGTACCAAACTTGACGCCTGCATCTCCCAGCCTGTCGCGGCGTTTCTCGAGGTCGGCGAGCAAACTTTGCGCCTGGCGGCTCATCGGCAAGGGCGCATAGGTGTCGGAGTAAAGCGGAAAGTCAGCTTCGAGGTCGTCGCGACGGCCGGCGAGCGGCATCCAGCGCAGAACGGCGCGATACCCAGGCTCGAGATCTTCCTGAGTGATCGGCCAACCACTTAAATCGCGCTGCAAATACGGCAGTACCGCACTTCCCCAAACTGTGCTTAGACCGCCCTGGGCGTAGGAGCCCTTAGAATCTGCCATATCGCACGAAACCGGCGTAGCGCCGGGAACGGCACGATAAGGGAACTCGGAACCGTATGCAAGCTTCAGGGGTATACCGGCTGATCCGGCGCCCATCCCCTCCTTCAGGAAAGCGGTGCGGTCTGCCGTCCAATTAGCCGGCGAGTTGGCCGTGAGTTCAGAGATCTGCACAACACGCGAGGGCTCAAGCGTCTGCCCAGCATCGAGCAAAGTTACTTCGGCACCAATCGCGAGTAGCCCTTGGGCACAGGAAATCCCGGCGGGGCCCGAGCCCACTACAAAGATCACGGAAAACTCCTGTGGCCGAAGATTCGCAAGCTAAACCGCCGCGACCTCAGCCGGCGTGTATTCCTTCAGCGGACCCGTCATATGATGCCGAACGCTTAAGGCAAGCGTGCTCATCAAAAAGCTCGAGAGGATCACTTCCATTCCAAGGCTCATGCCGATTGACGAAGGGATCACTAAACGAGCGATACGCTCAGTCTCGAGTTCGCCAAATCCATGCTGCCCCCAGGAGATAACCGCGTAAATGGCTGACGCAATACCAAGCAGAACGATGAGCACTCCAACTACGAGCCCCCATTCGAGCGTGATCTTGCCTAGAAACGAGCCCTGGTGTGCAAAGCGCGGGTAGAGACCTTCCTGCACAGCGTAGATACGAGATAAGAGTGCGAAAAGAACAGCTTGAAAGCCAACGACGATGAAGGATCCGCAATAGATAAGCGTGTCAATCCCGAGACGGACGCCGCCCACCGTCACCGGATGCGCCGTAAGTATTCCGCCGACCACGAGCCCGATCAGAAGCAGCACAAGCCCTGGGTAGAGGAAGAGCCAGTTAGGGCTGAAGAGCAACATGAAGCGGAGATGACGCCAGCCGTCGCGATAAGGACGAAGGTGTGGCGGACGCGAACGCCCATCGGGGCTGAGCGTAGTCGGAACCTCTGCCATTTTCATGTTCATGATAGTGGCCTTGATGACCATTTCCGACGCGAATTCCATGCCCGTAGTTCGAAGGTCCATGCGGTTGAAAGCGTCTTTCGAAAAGCCGCGGATTCCGCAATGAAAGTCACTCATGGGCGACTGAAACAACATCTTGCCTATAGTGGACAGGATGGGGTTTCCGATATAACGATTCTTCCAGGGCATTGCTCCGGGCTTGATCTCGCCAGCAAAGCGATTTCCCATCACCAGATCGTAGCCGGCGCGCAACTTTTCAACAAAGCCGTCGAGGCGAGTGAAGTCGTAGCTGTCGTCGGAATCGCCCATGATGCAGTAGCGGCCGCGTGCAGCAGAGGTAGCACCGTAGAGAGCGGCTCCGTAGCCGCGCATAGGAATCGCTATAACGCGAGCTCCGCAGCGCATTGCAATTTCCTGGGAGCCGTCGGTAGAGCCGTTGTCACCAATAACGATTTCGCCGCGCACGCCAGACTGCTGCAGATATCCTTGCGCCTTCCGGATGCAGGTCTCAAGGGTCTCTGCTTCGTTGAGGCAGGGCATGATTATGGACAGTTCGACGTCCACTCGCTCGTCCTCGGTCATTAGTGCAACCATATGTTCGTTTTCTTCGTTCTCTTCAAGCTAGTTCTCGCAAATGTCTCCGCCGCTACAGGGCATCACATCGGGTAATATGAGCCGAACGAATCCGGGCAAGGGAGTTGGCGACCAGGCAAACGCGAAACCGCCTGTAACTCGCAATTGACTCTGCAAGTGATTCCAAGGAATTTCGGACGGCGCGATCCACCAGAGCAGACGAAAAACCTCGAAAAACCGAGATCCGCTCCTCCCATATGATAACAGCCAAAAGCCGCTCCCGGAGCTTCTTCAGGAATTAAACTGGACGCCAGTAAGAGCCCTGAAAGAGCAAAGATTCTCAGTGTTTTTCTTTGTGTTTATAGGCGATAATGAACGCTTCTCATGTCGACCACCCTACAGCTTCGAACCATCAGGATGATCGCTTACTTATTGATTTTATTGATGGGGATAGCTCAGGCCTGGGCGACGCGGCACATCATTTTCTCGGATGGGATTTCCTATATCGAAATCGCGGCTGCGTACTTGAACGGAGATTGGGTAAATGCAATCAACCCGTACTGGAGTCCGCTCTACTCCTGGTTCATAGCGGCCATGCTCTGGGTGTTGAGGCCCGGTACTTACTGGCAGGCCTCGATGCTGCACATCGTGAACTTCATCGCGTATGCGGGCGGAGTGGTAGCTCTTGACCTGCTGTTACGGGAGGTGTTGCTCACCATGCGCGACGAATCCGCTGGTTCGGAAAGAACGCTTTCGCCGTTTACGCTGTACGTAGCGGCTTACACGGCTTTTCCCGTCGCGGCTCTGGGGATTATCGGTTATAACTCGCCCGATACCATCAGCATCGCTCTCATGTTGCTGCTCAGCGCTTTGATTTTGCGGGTGAAGCGCACGGGCGGTTCGCCAATCACCTTTCTTCTGATAGGGGCGGTATGCGGTGTGTTCTATCTGGCGCGCACAGGCTTTGCACCATCGATCCCGATCTGTATTGCGGCTGTGCTGATTTTGTTAAAGCAGCAACGCCGACCGCTGATTGGGCCGGGTTTGATCATGGCGGCTGCCGTTGTCGCAGTCTCAGCGCCATTTATCACCGCGATAAGTCTTAAAGAAAATAAATTCACGATCGGTGAATCAGGCAGGCTCACCTACGGCTGGGAGGCTTCGGGCGCCGTTCGATTCACGCACTGGCAGGGCGAGCCGTACGACATCGGACTACCGATTCATCCTACGAAACGGGTCAGCACGCATCCCGATGCTTACGTCTTTAATGGCCCGGTAGGAGGCAGTTACCCACCCTGGTATGACCCGACATATTGGTACAGCGGAATAAAACCTAAGCTAAAGCCGGCTCTGCAAGTTCGAGTGTTTTTGATCGGCTTAGTTCTCGTGCTGCGCCTGCTTGCTTCCTCGCCGATTACGGTTCCCTGTTTGATTCTCATTGTTCACATGGGAGTGTTGGCGTGGTTTCGGCGTCTGTGGTCGTTCTGGCCTATCTTGATACCAACACTCGCCGGGCTGCTGCTGTATTGCCTGGTGTATGTCGAAAAACGCTATATCGCTTCGAACCTGATCGTGATTTGGCTAGCGGTGCTGGGGAGCATCCAGGTTCGCGAAGACAAGTGGCGGTATTGGGGCAACACACTCACGCAGGGTTTGTGCCTGGTGTTTTTCGCCTATTTTCTGTACGCGCGCGTTCTTCCAGCTGCCGCGAGTTCCCTCTGGGATCTCGTTCATCTGAAAGAACGTGAAAAAAACATCAATTTTATTTTGGCTGAGCGCTTCAGGCAGCTGGGTCTGCACGCCCGGGAAAAGGTGGCGTTTGTTGGCATGGGCACGAATGCGGACTGGGCACGGCTAGACAACGTGCGCATTGTCGGCGAGATTCCAATCGTCTGGCAAAGGCATCAGAAGCTGCTTGATAATTACCTGGTAGAGAATTCTGATCAGATCAAAGCGTTCTGGGATGCAGATGCCGGTAAGCGTAAGCAAGTTCTTGACGCGTTTCGAAACGCCGGGGCAGTAATGGTCGTAACCGACGGCTTGTACAACAGCCGTTTTCCGAGCGATTGGCAACAGGTTCTGACTCCGGCCCAAATCGGAAAGCCACGAAGCAAGGAAGACGCCGATTATGAGCTGCGTGATAAGTATCGGTACCTTTGGCTGGTTCCCTCGCGTGCCGAGCAGTCAACCTCTGCCGCTTCAGATCATCGCGCGGGTGGCAAAAGCTTATAAACCGAAACATATCCGGACGTGTGAGGCGAACCGTCGGAAAATCTTCCAAGCAAGGCAAATCGGCCGGAGTGTGCGACGGCCTGTTTCAACAAGCGGATGTGTTGGAAATGGTTTTCTGAATCGAAATTGTCGAGCGTGACGACGGTAACTTTTTGACTATCAAGATAGTTCAAAACCTCAGCTGGTGTAGAAAACACGCACTGGTACTCTGAGGCGTCCCAATTGACCTTTGCGAGGGCCTTGGTCGCACGCAGGATGGTGCAAGTCGGGTACGGTTCACGCATTGCGATTTCTGAGATCAACAATCCTTCGCCGACCGAACCCGAGGAGACAAGCATGGTGGCATTACGAAGAGAAGGACGATTGGTTATGAATTGTGCGGCCTCGTCGTATCCGAAATGTTGATCGTGCGGAATGGTGAAGCAGGTAAAGAAGAATGATAAAACGCCTACGCAAGCGACCAACGCAGATCGCCATGCCAAGAGGCGGCCTTTGAGCGGCAACCACCGAGCGATCCATTGGCCGCCCGCGAACAAGAAGAGCACAAGGGCGGGAGCAGCGATCACCATCTTTCGATCTTCTACGCCAGCAGGAACGATCGAATGAAAGAGCCAGACTCCGAGTATGAAGCTGAACATGGCGGCAGGGGCGGCAGGAACGGCCCGTTTCCAGATGGGCTTCCAAACCAAGATGCCGATCCCGACGAGTATGAATAGGGACAGAATCGGCCCGCTGATCTGCTCGAGAAAGATTAAGAACTGCCAGAGCGCGGATAAGGTGTAACCGATACTCGGCTTGGTGCCGCCCACCCATCCTTGCTCTACCAGATGCATGGTCATTAACTGCCAGGGAATGCATAGCACTCCGACGATTGCGCCCGCGACCCACAACTGCGGGCGGCGTAAGAGGTCGAGTCTGCGCGTCAGTAAAAGGGCAATGGGAGGTACAAAGGCGAGCAGCCATCCGCTTCCCTTCGTTAGTACCGCAAGCGAAAAGAACAACGCAAACAGAACGCATGGCCGCCAGCGCTCCGTCTCCAGATAGCGGGCGAAGTAAGCGGCGCTCACGAAACACGTCAAAACGAGAAGGCTCTCGGCCATCTCTTCGTCGCTGTAAGTCTGAACCAAAGGCAGGCAGATGGTCAGCATTCCCGCGAGAAATGCGACATTCCATTTAAACCATCGCCGCGCTTCCCAATACACCGCGAAGGCGAGCAGCGCGGAGGTGAAGGCGATCTCCAGGCGAACAGAGGCGCGCGAGGCAGAGAACAGAAGCATCCAAGCTGCTTGCACGATATAGAAGAAGGGCGGCCAATGGCCAAAGGCGACCTTCGGGTAGTGCTCATAGTAGTCCTGCGCGAACTTCATGGGCGACACAGGTTGGAAATCAGCTATGTAGTTACGCACCATCAGCGAGGTGACGTAGTGTGCAGGTTCGTCCGGATAACCGCCAAACTCCGAATGGTAGGCACCACTCAGGATTTGGAGAAGTACCACTACGAGAAAGAAAGCGGCAAAGACGGCGATGTGGACGCGGTACGATTTGTGCCTATTGGAAGGCACTGGGCTGCTCTCTTCAACACGGCTTACCGGCGACACTTCCAGCTCGTTTTCCAGAATCATACAGATTTCTAGCGGGCTTGAAGAACTTCCGCAGTCATTCCTTATGATACTTGTGGGAAGGTTATATCTCAGTAAAATTGTGGCCTCGCCCTGATAATCCGAATCTGGCCCAAAATACTTTTTCAGAATCAATGGAGCCCAGCAGTCATACCAGGCAAATTTCAGTGGAGCGCAACTTCTCGAAAGCGAGCCTGATTATTTTCGGCATCGCCTTGATCGTTCGCCTGGCGTTCATCCTGGCGGCTCACCCGTATCGGGACCTTGAACGTTACGAACTGGAGCGAACCGCTATCTCTCTTGCCACCAACGGAGTATATGGGAATCCGTATGCAATTCCAACGGGTCCTACCGCTCATGTTTCCCCCGGCTACACGCTTGTGCTTGCCGGACTGTTCCGGATCTTCGGGACAGGTACGCGAGCCGAGATCATTAAAGAACTTTTGTCTTCGGTGGTAACGTCGTTTTCTTGCTCCCTTTTGCCGTGGGTAGCTGTAAACCTGAGGTTCGGCCGCAATGCTGGCATTGTTGCCGGACTTTTCTCGGCCCTGCTGCCACTGAGTCCCTTAGTGCAGATCGACGGCGATTGGGAGGCGCCCTATACTGCTCTCTCCTTAATGCTGATTTGTGTGATTTCGAACCGAGTCTGGCGGGATCGTTTGCTCAGCAGCAGGCGTGCGGCGCTCCACGGGTTGTGCTGGGGTGTGGTTTTGCTTTTTGTTTCCGCGCTGGCTCCACTGTTTCTTGTTCTGCTCGTAGCCGGTTCTTGGTTCTGCCGAAAAGCAGGCTTGAGGAGATATCTGGTATTCGCTTGTATTGAGGCGCTGGTCGCCGCCGCTTGCCTGGCACCCTGGGCCATTCGGAATGAAATTGCGTTAGGCGCTCCAGTCTGGACGCGCACGAACTTTGGACTGGAACTGCGGGTCTCGAACAATGACTTCGCTACGCCCGACCAACGCGTGAATTATTTGCGCGGCGTCTACCACCTCTACCACCCTTTACAGAGTCCTACGGAAGCAGCCAAGGTGCGAGATATGGGCGAAATAGCATACAACCAAAAGGCAGCGAACACCGCGAAGGCGTGGATCGTATCGCATCCGTCACGGTTCGTTCAACTTTGCCTCGGCAGAGCACGTTGTTTTTGGTTTTATCCGGACCCGTCGCGTATGAAAGCGATCCTACTCGGGCTGGTGATGGTGTTCGGCTTCGCCGGGCTCATTTATTTCTGGACGGTAAATTGGAAGAGTGCGACGCTGATCACGCTCGTGCTAATTATTTACCCGCTGCCCAACTATCTTGTACACGTGGGAGTGCGGCAACAATATCCGATCGACTGGATCATGGCGCTGCTAGGAGCAGCGTTGATACTGAGATGGGGACGGAAATGGATAGACCTAGCGTCCCCTGTTGAGAATTCGACGACCGTTGCCTAAGCTGCGGAGACCTCTTCGGCTTCCTGCTGCGGGACTTCCTTTTCCTCGTGATACTCCTGCTCAGTGTTGAGAGCCCAGAGATTGTCTCGGCTGCGCACGTTGGAGATGATATTGTCGACCGCCGTCATAGCCGTCAGCATGGAATGATCCTGATTGTTGTACTTGTGCATTCCATTGCGCCCGACCAGGAAAAGGTTATCGAATTCATTTACCCAGGAGATGACTTCCGGGAAGCGATCGTATGAACCAAAGTAGGCCGGGTAAGTCTTAGGGACTCGGATCACCGTCGCATCGAGAACATCATTCGGCTCGAGAATGTTCATGGAGGCGAGTTCGGTTTTCGCGAGTTCGATCATCTCGGCATCGGTTCTCGTCCAGAGCGAGTCGTTTTCGTTGCAGAAGTATTCCAAACCAATCCAGACGTGGGTGGGATCGGCTACCAAAGACGGACTCCAGTTGTTGAAGATCTGAAGGCGACCCACCAGAACGTCCGGTTCCTGGATATAGATCCAGTTATCCTTCACGAGCTCGCCCGAGGCTTCGCGCAGCTTGATTCGATTGCAAAGCACGCCAACGGTGATGAAGTCACGGTAGACTAGCCCGTCCGAAATTTCGCGAACGGCCGGCGGTGCAGGCGGATTCATCGACGCCACGAGTTCCTTCACCGGCATAGTCGAGAAGAAGTGGTCGCCTTGGAACCAATCGGTTTCGCCTGTCTGCGTATTGCGCGCATGAACTGCAGTAATCCGGCCATCGGTATGGTGAATCTCCTTCACCTCCCAATGCATAAGGATCTTGCCACCCATGTTGGTGACCAGCTCAGCGACTTCTTCCCACATCTGGCCAGGGCCAAACTTCGGATAGAGGAACTGCTCAATCAGAGAAGTTTCAACATCTTTTTGCGCGATGTCCGACTTCTTCTTAGGCAAAAGCTTTTTCAGGATGTGCGTAACGGTTTTGAGGATGGAAAGACCCTTGATACGTTGAGCACCCCATTCGGCGCTGATCTGCCGGCATTCAATTCCCCAAACCTTCTCGGTGTAGGATTTGAAGAAGGTTAAATAGAGCTCGCGCCCAAACCGATTGATGAAGAACTCTTCAAGGTTGGTCTCAGGCTTGATCGGAAAAATCAGCGCGCGTAAGTAGCTGAATCCGATTTTTACGGTCTTCCATAAACCGAGCTTCTTCAGGGTGTCGGCACTCAGCGTTATCGGATAGTCGAAGAACTGGCGCATGAAATAAATGCGCGACTTCCGATGGCGGACAAGCATGACGCGATCCGTATGGTCTGGATCGGGAGCCTGAGGGATAGTCAAGACATTGGCAGTCTTACTCTGATAGGTGATCTGGGTGCTACTCCCTTCGATCGTCTGCATGGGCAGGATCTTAAGCCACCACTGCATGACCCGGTCGGATTTTGAGAAAAACCGATGGCCGCCGATGTCGATACGATTGCCCTTGTATCTGACTGTTCGCGAGATGCCGCCGATGTAATCGCTCTTTTCGAGCACGATCGGAACTATGTCAGTTCTTGTAAGTAACTCGTACGCAGCGGTAAGCCCGGCAGGTCCGGCGCCGATGATGACAGCGTGCTTACGCTGATCGGGAGATGACGTCATAAACTCCTTCTGTTTCAGTCTACGAAGACGCTGTTTTTGATTGCAAATCTCAGGAAAGATTGACTGAAGCGATGGGAAATAAAATTCAGCACCCTTAGGATACCCGTTTTTAATTCCATTTGTATTACAGGAATTTACCGAGGCCGGGTCTGATCCGCCGCACAGGCTTGCCAAGTCTCTTCTTATTAGGAGTTTAGGGCTCAATCCAGACGGCTGCTCCACCAGGCTGAAGCTCGCGCTGGCCAACCAGGATTTGGGCGCGCGAGGAGGCAGGGACCGATTCCGGGTCGCTCGAAAAGTTTGTACCGACCCAGAATCCGTCGCGCCAGTCAATCAGGAAGTTAGGGGCCAGATTGGCAGGGTTGGCGCCTCCGGCCTGGTATACCCGCCGCAGCAGGACGCGCTCAAGTTCTCCGTCAATGGTATCGACGCCGATATAGGTGATGCTTCCCCGACCGAGTGAGCGAGTTACAGCAGCGGCGCGTCCAGCATAAAACTGATCAGAATACCGCGCAAGTACTGTTGTACCCGCAGTCGGTTCGAGTACATCTCCCCAGGAATTCCAGCTATATGTCTGGCCATCAGCGGTGACGTGACCGTTCACCGGAGTTGGGAGAGTGTCATAGAAGGGAATCTTCGCTCCGATCAATTCGAGGATCGGCTGCGCCCAGGCACCCTCCCAAAGATGACCGCGCATATCTTTCTGTGCGGTACGGCAAGTCAGAATCAGATGTCCACCCGCTTCGACATAGCGTTGCCACCGATCCGTAAGCTGCGGCGTGACCAGTTGGTAAGCGGGAGCCACAACGAACGGATACTTACTGAGATCGCGCTCATCTGCAAATACGTCAACAGGAGCCATCATCGTTTTCAGGGCGCGGTAGTAACGCATCCAGTGTGCTTCCGTGTCCCACCGGGCTGTCTGTTTATGGATTTCGATGTCATAGCGATTATCGAAGTCGATCAGGAAAGCGGTACGGCGGGCAGCATAGGATTGTGGTTCGCGAACATCACTGCGGTAGTGCTTCCTCAGTTCGACGATCTCTGCCATTGCTTGCGCATACTCACGTCCGCCGGGCGAAGGCGTAACTCCATCGGTTTCGGCGAGACCCTTGTGATACAACTCGGAGCCGAACAGAGACTGCCGGTAGCGATAAGTACACACAAACTGCGCACCGGCGCCGAAAGCTCGTAGCAACCACATATGAATCGCTCCAGGTTGCGGCCAAGGGTTGTACTCGCCCCAATTTACCTGTCCTGGCTGTAACTCCATGAGGCCGGAGGGACCCCCCAGGTTGCGCATGAAGTCGTGCATAAACGACATGATTTCGGCGCTTCCCAGGCGAAACCCGAGTTTTCCTTCGAGTATTTCCCCATGCACCGGGTAGTGGGTCCATGAGAATACGTCTAGTGTTTTCTGAGAGAGAGCCGGGTTTACGTCTTCGTGCATGGACATGAAGTTGGTGGTGATCCATTGACTTTTTGAATAGCGGCGAATCGTGCTTGCTTGCAGCTCGATGTAATCGCCGGCTTCGTGAGCAAACCAGCGCCGAAAATCGAGAACCGCATGAGGACTGGGATCAGCTACCAAGGTTTCCGCATTGGGAATGTCGATCTGGTCGAAGTTCTGATACATCAGCGACCAGAAGGCACCACCCCACGCCTGGTTCAGACGATCGATGGTGCCGTACTTTTCGCGAAGCCAGTCACGAAATCGGAGAGTTGCGGCTTTGGAATAGGAAAAGCGCCTGCCGTAGTGGCTGAGCTCGTTATCGATCTGCCAGCCCCACACACGTTTGTCGTTGCCGAAATGCCTGGCGAGCTCGGTATCGATTCTCGTGACATATTCGCGGTATACCGGCGAACTCCAGTCAGCTTGATCGCGGCTGCCGTGATCCATCGTGCGACCCCCGGCGTCGACCATGAGAATCTCGGGATGGTTGCGAGTTAACCAGATGGGCGGCGTTGCGCTGGGCGTGCAAAGAATTACTTTGAGCCCGTTTCGAGCAGCAAGATCAACGTTCTTTTCAAGCCAGTCGAAATTAAATTTTCCCTCTTCGGGCTCCATGAAGTACCAGGCAAACTCGCCCATATGCACGAACTCCATACCAAGTTTGTGGATATTCGACATGTCTCTAGCCCATTGCGATTGCGGCCATGCCTCGGGGTAGTAGTACACGCCAATGGTGAACATGTCTCTTTTCGGAAACCAATCGGGATTCCTGATCTCAGTCGGGCTCGGCTGAGCCTGCGTTATAGCAACGGTAGAGAAAAGAAGAGCAAAAAATGAGAAGGCCGCGCAGGATTCTTTTTCCATTCGCACGAACATGAACATACTATGGCAGGCACGTACAATCGAGACCATGCGTCGAACTCCTGCTTGCGTAGTTTTTTTGGGGTCTATGCTGGCCTCACTCGTCTCTGCCCAAAGCATCCGGTTTGACGAGACCACCAAAGTGTGGCTGCTAACAACAGAGCACGCCTCTTACGCAATGGGGTTGTCGCAGGACGGACAGTTGCAACATTTGTATTGGGGTCCGGCCCTATGGCGGATTGCCGACTTGCCCGTCGCCGCACCCCGGAAAGACCTCTCGTCGTTTGATCCTCACCAGATGCTGGAGAACGAAGAATATCCTGGTTGGGGCGGTCCGCGCTACTACGAGCCGGCACTGAAGATTACTCGAGCGGACGGCAATCGCGACCTGGTGCTGCACTACCGCTCGAAGCATCTGGATGGAAACAACCTCCAGATCGGTCTGAAAGATATCAGTGACGACATTGAAGTCACACTTTCCTACACGGTGTTCCCCGACTCAGACATAGTAGAGCGCCGGGCGGCGGTAAGAAATGGAACGAAGCAGTCCATAACCGTGGAGAGTGCACAATCGGCAAGCTGGTACATGCCACCAGGCGAGGGCTACCGACTCTCGTACCTGAGCGGCCGTTGGGTAGCGGAGACGCAGCTAAACCGGGAGCCGATCCACGAGGGCGTGAAGGTGATTGAGAGCCGGTTGGGCCATACGGGGCATAACTTCAACCCGTGGTTCGCAGTGGATAACGGCGATGCAGAAGAAGCGCATGGACGCGTTTGGTTCGGGGCTCTCGCCTGGAGCGGGAACTGGCGGATTGCCGTCGAGCAAACGCCATACAGGCAAGTACGCATTACAGGCGGGTTCAACACCTTCGACTTCGCGTATCCACTAAAACCGGGTGAAACGCTCGAGACTCCGGGTTTTTATGGCGGATTCACCAACGGCGGCTTCGGTGGGGCTTCCCGTTGCCTCCACCATCTCGAACGCGCTCATATTGCTCCCGGCGGCTTGGAAGCACGAGTGCGGCCAGTGCTTTACAACTCGTGGGAGGCAACTGAGTTCAACGTGGACC
Source organism: uncultured Acidobacteriaceae bacterium (assembly GCA_963771495.1). Lineage (GTDB taxonomy): Bacteria > Acidobacteriota > Terriglobia > Bryobacterales > Bryobacteraceae > Bog-105. Next base: position 100,811 of record CAVYTR010000002.1, read on the forward strand.
AACAGGGGCAAGAAACGCTGGCGAATAAAGCGGCCAAGCTCGGCGTAGAACTCTTCGTGATGGACGACGGCTGGTTCGGCGAGCGTAACACCGATCGGGCAGGGCTAGGCGACTGGTTCGTAAACAAGACCAAATTCCCGAATGGGTTGCGGCCGCTGATTGAGCATGTGAATAAGCTCGGCATGGATTTCGGATTGTGGGTGGAACCGGAAATGGTCAATCCCGATAGCGAGCTTTATCGGGCGCATCCGGATTGGGTGATGAACTTTCCAGGGCGGCCTCGCAGTGAGCTGCGGAACCAGCTGGTGTTGAATTTGGCGCGTGATGACGTGAAAGAGTATATCTTTTCCGTGCTCGACAAGCTTGCAACGGACTACAACGTTCGATATTTCAAATGGGACATGAATCGTACCTTCAGCGAGCCGGGTTGGCCGGAGCAGAGACCCGAAGCGGAACGTGAGCTATGGATTCAGTATGTTCGGAATCTTTACGACATCATCGACCGGCTGCGCGCGAGACACCCGCATCTGGAGATTGAATCATGCTCAGGCGGGGGCGGGCGGGTCGATCTCGGGATCCTCAAGCGAGTGGAAGAGTTCTGGACGTCGGACAACACAGAAGCGTTCGACCGGCTGAAAATCCAGGAGGGATTCTCGGAGGCGTACGCGGCGAAGTTCATGTCTGCCTGGGTGACAGACGTGCCAAACACGAATGGGCGCACAACATCGCTGAAGTACCGCTTCCTGGTGGCGATGCAAGGTGTGCTGGGTGTCGGCGCAAATCTGAACAAGTGGACGGCCGAAGACACAGCATTGGCTACCAAAATGATCGCGCTTGATAAGCGAATCCGTGGCACAGTTCAAAACGGAGATCTCTATCGGTTGCTTTCACCGCGAATGGGAGACGTGACTGCAAACCAGTACGTCGCGAAGGACGGGAAGGAAGCCGTTCTGTTTGCTTTTCGACATGCCCAACAGTACAAGACCAGCATTCCTACTATTCAAATGGAGGGGTTAGAGCCGCGGAGCGTGTATCGTCTCGAATCTATCGACAACGCGCTGCTGGAGAAGGGGGACATGCTCAGCGGCGCTTACTTAATGGGAAACGGGGTGGCGTTGAACCTGACAGACGACTACGACGGTACGGCAGTACTACTCCATCGTGTCGAGTAAGGGTCTTTTGCTGTCCGGCCCTTTGTGTTGCAATGTCTTGCGACATGACCCCTGGCTGACCGGCGAGGTCTGGGGGTAGCAAAGGCCAAGGGTTAGCGTTCCTGCTTGCAGGAATTTTGGGGGGACTGCGAAAGGCGCTTGCGCCGGTTTTCGTGTCGCGAAGAATTCGCGGGGGAGCCAAAAGCCTTTAGGCCGCGCCTTGGCCGCGCGAGGGGCAAGCGCCCCTTAGCTTTTTGCTCTATCGTGAAGGTGAATGACGGCGCGAACGGTAGTGAAAGCCCTCGTGCGGCTAGGCGTGTTGTCGCCTGGCTATGACAAGCCGCTGACTTACGAACGGACGCGCGGCCTGCGAGTGTATTTTCTGCACAGGAAGGGCAGGGCGGCGGAACCGGCACGCTTCGACGGTGCGGCGAAGCTCTGCGGCCTGTTCATCGGCGCGACGGAAAGGGAGTTTCAGCGGCATCCCGAAAAGATTCACGCGCTGGCCGCTCGCAGGCGCTGGACTTGACCCCATTGCACATAGGCGATGACAAGCAGCCCGACAATCAACAGCAGGGCGAGGATGGATTCCTGGGGCGGCAAGTCATACGCGAGCGGTGGGCCTGGAACACCTACAAGGACAGTGGGCAGCATGAGTGTGAGCAAGAGCTTCCACTGGAAATAAAGAAAAGCGATGGCGGCGCAGATAGGGCGCGCAATGACGCGGGGCAGGAAAGTGATAAACGCCTCAAGCGGGCCGACGAACCAAGTAGCGGCTTGCCACATTCAAAGGCTAACGCCGTGAGGGTCGTGCGTTATTCCGTCATCGAGACCGAAAACGATACCCGGATGCGGCGCGGGGTGAGGCGTGCGGTTTATTCCTGAGCCTCATCAAGGGTTCTGAAAATGGCTTCCTCCGGATTCTTGAGCGCGGACAAAATATTTTCCGCGACCTTCTCAATGAGCTTCGTTCCCCAGAAAGGGTCAGTCACGTCGTAATAGATGACCCGGATGTGATGTAGGTCAAACGGCACATCGGCCTCGTTCGATGAAATGAGCACCACCTGCTTTTTCAGCGCATGAGCGAGCCCAAGCTCATACATCACGTTCCCGTGGCGGGTGCTCAGCTCGGCAACGAGCACATTGGCCCCGTTGATTTGCGCCAGATTTGGTCAATGATTTTGCCGGTTCCGAAGATGTCGGCATCGGCGCGGACCGGATGCAGACCGGTTTTGTCGATGGCGGGCTTGAATATCTTTTCGTAGTAGTCGCCGTGAGGCGACGCAAACGGTTGCATCACAAAGCAACTTTCACCAGCCTTGACAGCCACGGATGCGCCCAACTTTTTCAGGCGTTCAGCCGTTTCTCCCTGCGGCTCGACTTCGGTAGATACGTCCAGCACGCGCACTTTATCGCCGTGCCTCTCAAGCAATTTGGCCGTCTCCAGCGATTCGAGGAAAATCTGCTTGAAGTCGGGAAAGTCGGCCTCAGGAATCTTAAACGTGTCCACCAGCGTATTGCGGAAAAACGTATCGTCAGGAATGTTTTCGCCGCGATAGTGCTTGTACACCTCCGAAATGTCAGGAGCCTTCAGAATCGCCTCCCGGTAGCCTTTAACCTCGTCTTCCGAGGTATTCGGCCTGAGGATACGCCGGGCTAAATCGGTCGGCGGATTTTGCCCTCCTCCGGTCGTTGCAAAAATCCGTACTTGATGCCGGAGCCGACTTCTACCGCAAAAGGGCCTGCCGACGACGCAACGCCTAAATACGAGGCGGCTTCGTCGGGTGTGCATGCTCTCCCGGCGTTCTGCTCCATAATCGCGCGCGGAATGCGCAGCGCCCGTTCCACCGAGTGGCGGGGGTATTTGGCGCGCGGCGTTGTGGTCTTGGCCGCGTTCTTGTTCGTCGCTCCACTCCTCTTTTTAGTTGCGTTGTTTGTTGCTGGCTGCTTCTTTGGCATGCCGTGGGTGGCCTCCCTTGTAGAGCGTGCAAACGTTTAAATGCCTAAGCGTACAAAAGTGCGGAGCCGAAGGCGCAACGTGTGCGCAAAAAGGCTCATAAAACATTTTACTGCCGTTCTGTCAGAGGGCATGTGAAAGGAGCTTTTCATACGCTTAGTCACTGGCTGCTCACATCACAGCGGAGCGTGATTTTTTCCGTTCGTAGAGGTCGGTTTTTGGGTTGTAAGCCCACAACACGGCGGCATTGATAACGGCCTGGTCGTTCATGCCAGCTATGATTGTTTGCGCCTTCTGCATATCAACCGGATGCTGCACCGACAGCCAGGCGTCTGCTAGTTCTTCGCGGAAATCTTCTGTCACGCCCAACGTGCGAATCTGACGGATGATTTTCGGGCCGCGCTCGATAAGCAGAAACATGAATCCGTTGGAGTCGGCATTGGCCCAGCGCTCCACCTGCTCTTGGGTGGCACTAGCGGCGCGCGTACAAGGAGCTGCCTGCGCTTCTCGTCCTGAAACAAAAACATCGGCATCCCGCCGGGAACAACGGAAGGGGGCACCAGACCGATATGCGTGCAGGTGCTGTCCAGCAAGGAACGCTCCACCTCGACGGGCGCGGCGTACCACATCTTAAAGATAGGAATGCCCTCGATGAAGAGGGCAAGCGAATCCCCTGGCGGCTCATCCTCCGGGTAGGGATACCGGGAATCTCGGCTGTATTCGATAAACATAATTATTGCCTTACACTGTATTCCGTCTTGCACGCGGCGCTCGCCCCAAAGCCATTTAACGCCATTGAGTGCGGAATCCTAGATTTCTGTTGAGGTCGAAGGGGCCGCATGAGCGAACCCCAATGACCGGCACACATCGGGGATTTTTCGATTCTGCCGCTGCGCAGATGGCCGTGATACTTCCGTGGTGACAACGCATCTCTCAGCGGGCATGGCGAGTGCATAGGCGATGAGAAAGGGGTCGCGTCCGACTTGCTCCAGTTCGTCGTCAGTGAGGTCGGGCGCATAGGCTTGCACGACGCTTTGCACCAGCACCACGTCCACCGTTTCCTGAAGCAACAACGCCTGCTCTATCTCAGGTTTCTTAATCCATTCGATAAGCGGGTCGTCCTCCCGGCCTTGCTTCACCTCCTCCATGATTTCAAGGGGAATTTTGATGTTGCCGCTTTCGCCCTGATGCCGCAACCAATCCCAAAACTCCGGCACCTGGTCTATCGGATAGTAAGTGCTGTTGGCGGTGATGGTGATATTGGCGTCGAGCAAATACAGCATCTACCGGCTTCCCTCAAGCGAAACGCCCTGGAGAAGCGGGTCTACATTTCTTGGTTTAACGCCTAAGACCTGTCCGGCCTTGGTGTGGGTAATCGCGCCCTCGCCAAGCGAACGCCTTACTAAATCGAGCAAGGCATTGCCCAGGCGATGCCGCCGAACGACGTAATAGCTTGGGCCGCTTGCGCTGCGGTCGTCATCGGACTCATGGGCGCGCGTTGCAAGCCACTCCTGCCTGAAGTGAGAGGCGAGCTGCTGCCAGGTGCGCTGGTTGATAGCATCGACGCGCAGAAGCTTGTAGGCCACCATGGCGCGGCTGACGTTTCTCGCGGTGGCAAAGGCACTGATGGCGGCGACGGCTTCCGCAAAAGCCATGCTGCGAAGCTGGGGAAGCGTTCGCAAATCCGCAGCGGGCAGGAGTAGTTCCCCCGCCACATCGTTGCAGTATTTCTCAATCTGCGCGTCCATGCTCTCGCCGCTGACGCCGGTGGCTCCAAGCCACAAGTGCGCGACCTCATGCAGCGCCGTGAACGACCATGCCGTGCGTGCGTCCTGGTCGTTGACGACGATGAAGGGCGCTATGGGGTCGGCAATGGCGAAACCCCGGAATATTTCAAGGGGGATGTTGGTGTGATAGCTGCCAAGGTTTCCAAGCAACAGCACGTAAATTCCGGCGTCCTCAATCTTGCGCCGGAGATAGTTGAAAGCAAGGTCTGGGGTGCCTTGGCTGCGAAACTCGTCCAGCGAAAAATTCACGCGCTGAGCGATGCGGCGTGCCAATTCGTGCGGCGGCACACTCATTGAAGCGGTGCCTATGAAATCCAAGGGCTGCGTCTCGGTTTCCTGCGCCACGGCCCGCACGATGGCCTGTCGTGCGCGAAGGTCACGTATCAGGGCATCAAGTAGGGGATTGTACAGCGGCGGCTGCGCGCCTGGAACTGTCCGAAAGTCTTGTCCTCTGTCGCCTGTGCGCGGCGGTTGCGGAAGGTAGAAAACGAGCAGCGAGCGGCGGTACTGTTTTGCCATTTGCAACAGGACGCTGCGCGACAGTTCTTCTTCCCCCGCTTCCAGAGCCTCCAAGCGCTGGGCGGCGGTGCGTTTGCGGGTTTCCTGAAATCCTAATGCATGCGCAGCCTCTTGCAGGGACAATCCGGCTGTTGTCCTTGCCCAGGTGAGGATGTCAGGGTTTACGTTCATAAGCCGGTGGATTGCCTACTATCGGGAATATCATGCGCGCGCTGACTGGGACAGTTCAAAGAATACCCCCTGCGCTCCTTCACACGGCGCTGCTTGTCCAGTGCGGCCTGCGCCTCCGTTGGAGTTGGGAGGGGACGGAACGCATCTGGCCGGTGCTGCCGATGCGTCCCCATTCGCGCACCAGGCACCAAGCCCCGAATAAATCCGGCTGCACGTCCATCCGGTAGAAGCGGTGCATACGCGTGGCTTGGTCGATGCGGTAGAGGATGATGGCATGCGGAAAGTCTCGAAATCGTGCTGTGACTGACGTTGTAGGTACGGGCGATGTCCATCAGCGTTTCGCCTTTGTCTCTTCGCGCCCGTGCTTCTTTCTGCTGGTGAGGCGTGAACTTGAATTTCCGCCCGAGCTTCACGCCTCGCGCTTTTGCTCTCGCCCGGCCTTTGCCGGTGCGCGCGCGTATCAGGTCGCGCTCGAACTCCGCAAGCCCGGCCAGAACGGTAAGCATCAATCGCCCGTGCGCGGTCGTGGTGTCGGCCCAACTATCCCCGAGGGAGCGGAAACCGGCTTTCTTCTCGGCGATGAGGGCCAGCGTATTGAGCAAGTTGCAGGGAACTCATGAGGCGCTTTCTTGCAGGATACTCGCTAATCCTGTCCGTCTGTCCATGCAACGGAGCCGAGCCTGCCACTCCGGGAGGCATTCTGAGCCAGGTGGCGGACCGGTACAAAAAGCTAACGTTTTACGAGATCGAGGCGGAATCGGAAACGCTTCTGGCGAGAGGGGGCCAGGGCGTCACAATTCAGATCAAAACGCTGCTGGCTGTGGGCCCTGCGGGGGAATTTCGTGTCGAGCAAAACAGCAATGGCGTCTTGGAACTCCGCCTGAGCGACGGCAAGATTACCTGGAAGGCTCTGCCGAAGCAGAAAGTCTGGTCGAAACAAGAGGTCTCACAAGCTACAACAGACGATTCCGACAAAGAAGGTCCGGAGGTATCGTCCCTGGGACAGGACCTGTTTACACAAACTCAGCATTCCCTCGTAGCGCGCTATACGGGGCTGGCGCGCTATGCGGGCTCCGCCGTCGATGAAGGCACGGCGCAAATTAAACATGACGGCGCTAAAACGGAATGTTGTGTACTTCGCATCAGTACTCCCGGGCAGCACGAACCGGCTCTTCATCGCAAAGAGCAGCCTTTTGATTTTGCGCCAACAGGAGCAGCAGAGGACGAAAGACGGGGTCGACGCCCGTATGACGACCGATTACAAGATGATCAGTGATACCGTCCCCAGCTCGACGCGGTTCGAGTTTCAGCCCGCAAACGGCTTTAAAGAAGTAGCCGACGTTTCTTTACCTAGCGAGCGGAACATGAGCCTGGTCGGGCAGCGAGTGGTGGATTTCACCCTGAAGTCGCTGGATGGGTCGGCGGTACATTTGGCAGAGTTGAAGGGGAAAATTGTCCTCCTGGATTTTTGGGCGACGTGGTGCCCGCCCTGTCGCCATGAGTTGCCGACAATTGAGGCCTAAAGCCGGAAATACAAGGAGCAAAACGTCGCTGTCTTCGGAATCAACAACGAGGACGTCGGCACGGCAAAGCTTACTTGAGAAAAATCATCCCGACCTGGCGACATTGCATGACGGTGACCGTAAGGTGACCAAAATGTATGGCGCTTACGCGATCCCGACCGTACTCGTAATCAATCCGAGCGGGACGATTGTTGCGCATTTTATCGGATCGCGCGAAGAACCGGAACTGGTGGCCGCTCTCAAGCGGGCCGGTCTACGTTAAGGCACTTAGAAGAGAAGCTTCAGCGCGAACTGGATCTGGCGCGGCGGATAGGTGCTACGGATCGTACCGAATGCAGCATCCGAAATGTTTGCATCAGGAATTACGAAATTTGTGTGGTTGAGGACGTTAAAGAACTCTGACCGGAATTGGAGGGCCATCCCCTCTCGAAACGGTAGGACGAAGTTCTTGTCAACCCCCAAGTCCCACTGCCAGAAATCGGGCGTGCGAAAAGAGTTTCGGCCCACGTTCCCAAACGGCGCGTATGGTGAGGGGATGGCGAAAGCAGCAGCGTTGAAATAGTGATCGAGCGATGCGGCGCCGCTTGCCCCCGCCGGATTGCCTACCAAATTGGGCCGCATAATCGCTTCACCGCGGTAATCGGGAATACGGCCCGTCACATCGTTAGAGCTGGACGGAGTATAGGAAACGTCTATGGGGAGCCCGCTGTTCGCGGTGTTGATGGTGTTGACCTCCCATCCGCCCAACATTGAGTCGATCACGCCGTTCCAGGACGAGCCAAATCTCCGGCCTTTGCCGAAGGGAAGCTGGTACACGAGGCTGGTGGTGTTCACGAATTTCACGTCGAAGCTGGACGGCCCTCGTTCCTGGGCGAGGTTGCGGATATTTTGGGGATTCGCGGCGTAGTAGCCGCTGAAGTACTCGAGCGCTTGCTCAGAATCTCCGATGGCCTGCGACCAGGTGAACGAGTTCAGGAAGTAGAGGCCTGACGAGAAGCGATGTTCAAGCCGGGCCGAAAAGCCGTTGTAGTCCGAAATCCCGGCTGGGTCGACCCACGTAATTGCGCCGAAAGCCTGATCCGGACGTCTTGCCTGAACCCCAAGCAAGGGAGTTTGATTGAGCAAATTCGGAAATGCCTGGTTGTAGTCAGCGATGATCGGAAGCCGGGAGCTGTGATTGCCGCTGTAGCCCAGCTCGAGAATCGTGTTCTTCCTCAATTCCTGTTGAACACCAAAGAACCAGGTCTGGACATAAGGCCAACGTGTATCGGCCGGGATGTAGCTGACGTTGGCATTCACAGGATTGAAGCTGGTTGTGCTGTCAAAACCGGCAGGGAAACCCGCTTGGGTTGTGAGGAACCCGTTGGGCAGGATGCCCGTAGTAGATATGGACTGATTTACCGTCGCAATGTTCACTTGAGGGCCATTGATTCCAAGCTCGTCGGCACTGCCCAACCGGTTCAGGTGAACGTAGCTGATTCCGTAGCCGCCGCGGATGACTGTCTTTGCGGAGGGACTGTAGGCAAACCCCACGCGCGGAGCGAAATCTTTGTAATCTGGATGTACGAGCGTGCGGTTGTACAGGCTACCGTTCGAGGCGTGCAGCAAAGTGTTGGTCACAGGATCGAAGTTAGTCAACACGTTGTCACGTTCCCAGCGAGGCGTGGTGAATTCCCAGCGAAGGCCGAGGTTCAAGGTGAGCTTCGAGCTCACCCGGTAGTCGTCCTGAACGTATGTGAAGTATTGATGCTGGCGATAGTTGGTGACCAGGTAATTAGCCAATTGCACCTGGCTTGGCAGGCCAAAGAGGAAGTCGGCTAAATTGTAGACCGAGTTTGCAGTAGCGTTTGCCGGCCGGCTGAACTGGCCCGCGTAGGCGTTGAGACCGTAGACCGGGTTGATGTCCATTACTTCGGTGCGGATGGTTTGAAATTCAAAGCCGATTTTCAGCGCGTGGCGTCCGACGATCCACGAATAATTCAGCTTCGGATCCCAAGTGGTCGGATTTTGAAACTGCGGATTTGTGGCTTGACGACCGAATTGTGAGAAGCCACTGACAGATTGGGTATTCAGCCCGCCGACGACGTAGGAGGAAGTCGGAGTGCCGCCGATGCCGTAGAGCGACTGCATGCTTGCGCCGCCCAGGTACACCGGGAACTTGCCGCCCAGGATGTGCGTGAAGCCAAGGCGTGCTTCGAGGAGAGAGGTCGGCGTGATTGTCCAGGTGTAACCGGCTCCGGCAGCCTGGTCGAGAATGCGCACGTAACCGTTTCCGTTGCCACCGGACGGGCCTGGGATATCGGGCTGATAGAACTGGTTATCTTTCCGCTGGCTGAAGCGGAGGAAGCCGGTCATGCGTGAATTGATCTGGCCGTCTATCTTGGCGTCATACTTGTCTGCGTAGTCGCGAGTCAGCAAAGTGGCTAGATAATTATTCGAGGCACCTGGCGCATTCGTTGCAGGCAGCGCTCCGAGCACCTGAAGCGCAAAAGGGGTGATCGCGTTCAAAGGGATTTGTGTGTTGGCAGCATAGATGGCGCCCGTTGCCGGATTTACGACAGTAACAGGAAGAATGCCGCCCCGCTCAGCCGTGGTTGGCAGCGAGTCGTAATTCAGGTTTCGTTGGAGCTGGCGGAAGCCTTCGTAATCGGCGAAGAAGAATAGACGATTTTTGACGAAAGGCCCTCCCACCGTTCCTCCGAACTGATTCCGTTGCAAGGTAGGTTTCTGAAAGGTCGCCGGGCGCTGGCCGAATACGTATCCGATTGCGTTCAGATCTGTGTTCCTGAGAAAGTCGTACAACGTGCCATGAACTTGATTGGTGCCTGAGCGCATCACTACGTTGACAACTGCACCACCCACGCGGCCGTACTCCGCGCTGTAGTTCTCGGTAATGACCTGAAACTCACTTACCGCATCGGGAGATGGCTGCGCGACCTGATTCGAGAATCCCTGATTGCTGGTTGAGTACGCATTGTTGTCCAATCCATCGAGCAGGAAGTTATTGTAGGTGCTGCGCATACCGTTCGCGTTGAAGGCGCCCTCGCGCGGTGTGGATGCGGTCGCTAGCGGAGATCGATGGACATTGGTCGCAAGCAGGGCAAGATCCGAGTAATTACGCCCGTTTAATGGCAATTCGACAACCTGCTGGGTATTGATTAGCTGACCGTGCTCGCTGGTATCTGTTTCTAAGACAGCGGCAGCACCTTGTACATCGATGGATTGCGTGACCGCACCGACCTGAAGGCTGATGTCGACACGTTGCCGGGCATTCACGTTCACGTTTACACCTCTCGTCGTAAACCTGCTAAATCCGGCAAGCTCCGCCGTTACGGTATAGTGTCCGACCGAAACGTTGAAAAAGTCGTAGTCGCCACTCTCGTCTGAGGTCGTCTTGCTCTCAATCCCGGTAGCCTCATTAATCAAGGTGATGGAGGCGTTCCGCAAAACTGCTCCGGATGCATCTCGAACTGTCCCCAGAACCTCTGCCGTTTCAAACTGGGCAAGGCTCAGGGATGCGAAAACTACTAAGCCCGCCAAAGCACACGTAATTTTGTTCAAGGTTTCCCCCAATGTTTGAGTGTCGCGCAGTAACGGTTAAGGAGATATTACAGAAACGCGAAGCAGAGCGCTGCGAAAGCTAGTTTTGAATTGAAAAGCTGAATGGTCAAGCCGATTCCAGAGTCGCAGCCTGCGTCTAACTGGGTTCAGAATCAAACGGCGCCGGGCTGAATTATTTCTGAAACGGCTTCATCGATTTCAAACCTGTTGGTAACATCCACGAAACACAGGACCGCTAGTCTCTTTTGCGGGGTCTTATGAAACGAATCTTCTTAACGGTGTTCGTGTGCCTGTACGTATTTAGCCGCGCGGCCCTGCCGCAGGTTTCTGCCGGTGTCAGCGCCCTTACCGGCGTAGTCACCGATCAGACAGGGGCCGTTATCCCGAATGCGCAAGTTTCTGTCGACAACGAACGGCTCGGTATTCATCGGGATCTGAGAACTACAGGTGCCGGCGTTTTTGATGCGCCCGCGCTATTACCGAACAGCGGATACTCCGTTACCGTTCGCGCTGCAGGATTCAGTGAGTTCAAGAGAGAGAACATTACGCTGCTGGTCGGGCAGAACATTAGCGTTCCAGTTCCTCTAAGCGTGGCGACAGCATCAAGCCAAGTCGAAGTTTCTGCGTCAGCGCCGATTGTCGAAATCCGTACTGACGTCTCGCAGAATGTCACCGAACACCAGATTGACAATCTGCCGATTAATGGCAGAAGAGTGGATTCGTTTGTCCTCCTTACTCCCGGCGTTGTTCCTGATGGAACCTTTGGGCTGCTCAGTTTCAGGGGCATCCCGGGCGGGAACAATTTCATGACGGACGGGAACGACACGACCGAAACCTTTTACAACGAAAATGCCGGGCGTACCCGAATTCCGACTCAGATCTCGCAGGATGCCGTCCAGGAATTCCAAGTTTTGTCGGATGCTTACTCTGCGGAATACGGGAGGGCGCTGGGCGGTGTCGTCAATACCATTACCCGGAGCGGAACGAATAACTTTCACGGCACTGCTTATTGGTTTTTTCGAAACCGGACGTTAGATGCGCGCGATCCATTCGCCAGCTTCAACCCTAAGGAGGTGCGGCATCAATTCGGTGGCAGCCTGAGCGGCCCCATCGTCAAGGACAAACTGTTCTACTTCGTCAACACCGAAGAACAGCGCCGCGAGTTCCCGCTGGTGTCGAGTATCATCAATCCGTCGGTCATAAACAGCACAAGCGAAACATGGATCGGGTGCGGAGTAGCCAGCGGCGGTCTTCCAGCAGCAAGCCCAAGCCAATGCAGCGCTATCAACAACACTCTGAAACGTTTTTTCGGTACTCTGCCGCGCACAGCCGACCAGGACACCGCACTGGGGAAAATAGATTGGCGTCCCACAGATCGCAACTCGCTTAGCTTTAGCCTGAATTACCAGCACTTCTACTCGCCAAACGGCATACAGACCGGGGCGGTTGTGACTAGTGGTGGAGCGATCAACAGCAACGGATATGACGACGTCAACGTCCGTTACGGCAGGGCTGAGTGGACTTATATCGTCTCGCCGAATATCGTAAATGAAGCGCGCTTCGGATGGTTTAAAGACCGGCAATTCGATGCAGTGAACAACACGCTCATTGATCCAACATTTGGCCCCATCAGCCTGAGTGTCGGAGGGCAGGCAATCGGTGCAGGAAACTATCTACCTCGAATACAGCCAAGTGAAAACCGCTACGAAGTAGCCGATAATCTTTCCTGGACTGTGGGGAAGCACAGCTTTAAATTCGGATTTGATTACTTCTGGACAGAGGACTACACCAATCAACTGGTAAATGGGAACGGAAGTTACAGCTTTCCGAACGTAAATGCCTTTGCTCTCGACTACACCGGCAACACCGCAGGCAGCAAGGACTATACGTCGTTTACGCAAGCTTTCGGAAACCGCGCGGTGGACGCAGTTCTAAACGAAGTCGCCGGATTCGCTCAAGATCAATATCGTGCAACACCGAACCTGACCCTTTACTTCGGCCTCCGATACGAGCACACGTTCTTTCCAACGCCCCCAATCGTCAACCCGGCTTTTCCGCAAACCGGGAGAATCCCAAGCTATGACCTCGACATCGCGCCCCGCGTGGGTTTCGCGCTTAGTCTGAATAAGGACAGGACGGTGGTACGCGGCGGTTATGGAATTTATTATGCCCGTTACCCGGGCGCCATGGTGAATTCGCTGTTCACGACGAACAATCTTTACCAGCAGACATTCGCACTGCAAACATCGAATCTGGCGCAACTCGGGGCGGCGCCTGTGTTCCCTAATCTGCTGCCGGCACCCATCGGAACCGCGGGAGCAGCGACGGTCGGATTTGCGCAAAATAATCTACGCACGCCCTATAGCGAACAAGCCGATTTCGGGGTTCAACAGGCGGTCGGCTCTAATACCAGCATCACTTTGAGCTATCTATGGAGCCGCGCAGCGCAAATGTTGACGGTTCGCGATCTGAACCTTCCTACGCTGCCAAGCCATTCGCTCACTTATAACATCCTCAACACCGCAAATCAGGTAGTTGGGGCGTACACGACACCGGTCTACCTGCTCTCGGACAAACTGAACCCGAACTACTCGCGCATAATCGAAGTGGATAACGGCGGGAACAGCTATTACAACGGGTTCACTACTCAGATCCAACGCCGCCTATCCCACGGCATCGAAGGAAGTCTTGCCTATACGTGGTCGCATGCCATCGATACGAATATGGGAAGTGCCGGAAGCAATCTGTTTCTTGGCAACAATGCTCCGACGACGCTCTTCAACGGAGACTATCAACGCAACAAAGGCGATTCCAGTCTCGACCAGCGGCAGAGGCTGGTCATCAATTGGGTCTACACTCCGACATTCACTTCACGGAATAATGCAGTGTCGCGGTTCCTGATTAATGGCTGGCAGCTTTCGACCATCACAACCATCGCAACCGGGCAGCCTGCCACGGCTACCGTGAACGTATCGAGCGCGCCCACAACTGCCCAACTGGCAAGCGCCGGCATTACGTCTCCGCTGGCTTTTTCCGGCGCGACTTTGAATGGGTTCGGCGGCTCGAACCAGGTTCCGTATCTCGACGTGAATACGTTGCGTTTGAACGACATTTATCGAGTGGACGCGAGGTTAACGAAGATTCTGCCCTTAACCGAGCGCTGGAAGGTTACGCTCAACTTTGAAGTGTTTAATTTAACTAACACCATCGCCTACACGTCCCTCAGCAGTCGGGCATTCAACGCAAACGGCCTGAATCTGGTTCCTGCAAACGGATTTGGGATTTATACGCAATCGAGTGGTTTCCCTGATGGGACGAACGCCCGGCGCGCGCAGGCAAGCATTCGCATCGATTTCTAGTTTTCTGCCAGCCCTCAAAGCGAAAGGCGCCGCAACAGAGTACCGTTTGCGGCCCTAATTTCTTTAGGCTTGGTCTAAATCGGCCTATGCTGATCAATTCGGCGATAATTCAGATTAGTGACCACTACCCAGACGCCATCGCTTGCTAGGGTTTCTGCGCCTTCACTAACCGGAGAAGAGCGCCTGAACCGGGACACGCTAATCCGGGCCTTTCGGCTGATGTACACAGCCCGAAGCCTGGACGATCGTGAAGTTCTGTTGAAGAGGCAAAACAAGATTTTTTTTCAGATCAGCGGCGCCGGTCACGAAGCCGTTCAGGTTGCGGCGGGGATGACGCTGCGGCCCGGTGTGGATTGGGCCTTACCTTACTACCGCGACAGAGCCCTTGCGCTCACCCTGGGAATGACGCCGGAAGATATGCTTCTGCAAGCGGTGGGCGCCGCACGGGACCCGAGTTCGGGTGGACGGCAGATGCCCTCTCATTGGTCATCGCCGTCGCTCCACATTGTTTCCGGCTCGTCGCCTACCGGGACCCAGTTTTTGCATGCTGTGGGATGCGCGGAAGGCAAGCGATACCGCCCGACTGCACCGGATGAAATTACCCTGGTCTGTTCGGGGGAAGGCGCGACCAGCGAGGGGGAATTCTGGGAGGCGATGAACATCGCGTGCCTGGAACGAATGCCTCTTCTTTTTCTCGTCGAGGATAACGGGTATGCCATTTCGGTCCCGGTGGAGCGGCAGACTGCGGGAGGCAACGTCGCACGTCTGCTGGAAGGTTTTCCTGCCTTATTGCGGCTGGAAACCGACGGAACGAACTTTGTGGAGTCGTTTCGAACGCTGTCGCAAGCAGTCAACTACTGTCGCGAGGGGCACGGTCCGGCGATCGTACACGCTTCCGTGATTCGGCCTTATTCGCATTCTCTTTCTGACGATGAAAGGTTGTACAAGACCCAGGGCGAGCGCGAACGTGAGGCATTACGGGACCCACTCACCACTTTTCCTGAGTACCTGATTACGCAAGGTATCTTGGATCGCCATGAGCTCGGCACGCTGACGAGCGAAATTGATTCTGAAATTGCGGAAACGAGCCAGCGAGTGCTGCGCGAAACTCCGCCGGCAAAGAACTCTTCGCGCCAGTTCCTCTACTCGGAGGAAGTCAACCCGGAGTCGCAGCAGTTCGAAACAGAACCAAATCTTAAAGGCGAACCGCGGACGATGATCGACTCGATCAACCAGACCCTGGCCGAGGAGATGAGGCGAGACTCCCGCGTACTCGTATTCGGTGAAGACGTCGCGGATTGCAGCCGTGAAGAGTCTCTTTCGCAAGTGAAAGGGAAGGGTGGTGTATTCAAGGCGACCGCAGGTTTGCAGCGGGAATTCGGGTATCCTCGTTGCTTCAACACTCCTATAGCTGAAGCCGCCATCATCGGCCGCGCAGTAGGCCTTGCGGTTCGCGGCCTGAAACCAGTTCCGGAAATTCAATTCTTCGATTACGTCTGGCCCGCAATGATGCAACTGCGCGATGAGGTAGCAACACTTCGGTGGCGGTCAAACAATGGTTTTGCCTGTCCCATGGTGGTGCGGATCCCGATCGGTGGCTACTTGACGGGAGGATCGATTTATCACAGCCAGTGCGGCGAGGTAGCCTTCACGCACATACCGGGTTTGCGGGTGGTTTTCCCTTCCAATGCTTTGGATGCCTGTGGACTGCTGCGCACAGCCATACGATGCGAAGATCCGGTTCTCTTCCTGGAGCATAAGAAGCTCTATCGAGAGCCGTACAATCGTGCACCCCACCCGGGCAAGGATTACACCATTCCGCTCGGGAAAGCCAAGACCGTAAAGCTGGGTCAGACTTTGACTGTCATCACCTATGGGGCTCTGGTGCAGAAAGCGCTGCAAGCGGCGCTTCAATTGGAGCAGCGGCACCGGGGCGCGTCAGTCGAAGTGATAGATCTGCGCACATTGAGCCCGTACGATTGGGTGACAATTAGCGCCTCCATCAAGAAAACTAACCGCGTGCTAATCGCACACGAAGATGTCCTGTCGTGGGGATACGGAGCCGAGATCGCAGCCCGCATCGCTGACGAATTATTTACCTCACTCGATGCCCCGGTGGGACGCGTAGCAGCAGTTGACACCTGGGTGGCATACAATCCGCAGCTCGAAGACGAAATCCTGCCGCAAGTGGACGACCTGGTTCGTGAAGGAGAACGGTTGCTCGCTTTTTAACCTTGCATCCGCCTTGCGCGAGCGAACCATCAGACATGGACATTCGCGGTTGGAACGAACGCTATCGGTCTTTGGAACGGAGAAGCGAGGATCTGGATGCGGATCCTACGCCGCTGCTGGTTCAGCTGGTCAAGCGAATTCCGGCGGGCAAAGCGATCGACTTAGCCTGCGGAACAGGAAGAAACGCGCTCCACTTGGCTGCGAATGGCTGGGTCGTAACAGCAGTTGATGGATCAGAGATAGCAATTGATCTTCTTCGCGAGCGCGCTAACGCCGCCGGTTTAATCGTTAAAGCGGATGTCGCCGATCTGGCGGATGCGCGTTTTGCCATTGCTCCCCACACGTGGGACTTGGTCGGCATCTGCTATTACTTGCATCGCAATCTGTTTGCGAAAGCGAAAGAAGGTGTCGCGCCCGGAGGGAGAGTGATAGCCATTGCACACACGGTGGAAGGCGGCGAAAGACCAAGTTCTACTCGTCTGGCTTGCGGCGAATTGCAAACCTTCTTCCAAAACTGGGAAATCGAGCACCTCTATGAAGGGAAGCCGACAGATCCGGCGCACCGGAGATCAGCGGCAGAGATCGTAGCGAGGAAACCCGCAGCGAGAAAGCCCGGATGATAAATCCTTGAGTCAGGCAAAAGTGTAAAGCCAGAACAGCGCGATTCCTGCCAGTAAACCTAGCCCAGCCATGATCCACAGGCCAAGGTCGATATGACGATGCAGTGAAGCGTCTGTTTCGAGATGATGATGCAAGACATGGGTACTCATCTACAACCTCCGAGACAACCGAGTCTCCGAACGCACGATATTAGTCAGATCTCTTCCGAGCGTGTAAATTAAGCTTGCGCCTGTTAGAAACGCGATACAAGGAACACCCAGTTCTATCGGTTTTCTCTGGTACCACCAGTGCGTCCACGAAATGACGCTTCAAGCTGCGAATTCGAACCGTCGACGGTTTGAGTAAGGCTTGAGGGCTGAGACGCCTGTAAGGCGCTGGCCTGGCCGGGCGCAATGGCACGGTTCCGGTTCGACCCGGGCGGCCAAACCTGTTTGAAAGCGCTCGCCTTTCCGGTTGTCGAGCAGCAGTTCGCCGCTCGAATTCGAAGCTGTGAGCCCCGGCTCGAGATGCCAGCCCTGTTGCAACTCGCATTCCCAGCACAGGAGAGTTCCCGTCGGGCTCACAAAAACCTGGTAAACGGGAACGAGGAACGCGTTCCAAAGCTCTTGACGGAAGCTGCCCGTAAGCGGCGCGTCTCCGCACTGAAGCAGCAGGACCACGGCGTGCTCGACGCTTTCAGGGTTGTACATTCCCCGCCGGACCGCTTCGAGGAGGCGTTTGTAATCGCTCAAAAAACCCAGGAGCACCTGTGGGCGTTCGACCGGAAGCTCGGCCCACATCTCCGGCGGAACTTGAGAAGAGGCGAAACTGCTGCACGTTCCGGCACTGATCTGAACGGAACGAAGGTCTGGCGTCGGAGCGAATGGAAGCCGGTGTTCGTGCGAAATCGACATGTGGTCCCGCGCAGAGAGAGTGCGTGCGGCCAGGGAGATGTCTACTCGGGAAAAACTGACCCTATTCGGATTTCGGCTTTTCGGGCGCGAGGAGATTCAGAAGATTCGTGTGCAGGATTTGCTGCGCTTGTTCCACCTCGAGGCCTAGCTCGTACAGCGCTTTCGCCTGGGCGTCGAATACAGACGCATTCCAGCCCCGGGGGAAAAAGCTCGAATCGGAACCGAACACAAGTCTTTCGATTCCCATAACGTCAATGGCGCGGCGGAAGACGGAGCGTAGATCCAGATTCTCGTAGAGCATCCACCTATTGCTGCTGGACGTATCGAAGTAGACGTTCGGGCACAGGTCGGCGAGCATCAGCGCTTCCCGAAGCAGCCCTGCGCCGAAATGTGGCACCAGGAACCGGATTCTCGGGAAGTGTAACGCGACCGGATGAAGATCCAAAGGGTTTCCGTATCGAACATCAAATTGACTCGGTAGCCCCAGCTTTTTGCGCGCGCCAATGCTGATGGCGCCGCAATGAACGAATACCGCCAGCTGGTTGTCGGAAGCGATTTCGAGCAGGGGAACGACGCGCTCATCGGTGACGGAGTAGGTGTGCATAGCCGGAAACAGGCACATGCAATGCAAACTTGGGTTTACTGCCGCGGCTCGGACCCGGTCGATAGCGTCAGGCTGCAAAGGATTGAGCATGAAAAAGCCGAAGAAACGGTCCGGGTATGCGCTCACGGCCGCGCTAACGCTGCCCTCGTCTCCATGCATGCTGGCAATGAGGCTCGCACGGCGGAGATTGAAGCGGTCCATTTCGGTGACCCACCTGAGCCCCAGCAGAACAGGGTCGCGGGAGGGCAATTCCCAATTGAGAAGAGCGCCGACCGGCTCAGCCTCGTCGAATTTTCGTTCGCGCGCAAGCGCCGCGTAGAAGGGCCGGGAGAAAAAATGGACGTGGGCATCACACACCTCCAAATCGCCCCAAGGAGTTTTCGCCATGCAGCCGCAATTGTAGCGAGCCCGATTAACGGCAATTCATTGCGCCTCACTGTGTTTCGGAGCAATCGAGAGGCAGGACAAGACATCGAAAGTTCAGGAAGCCGGAGAGAGCTTTCAGAAACGAGAGGAGAAACCGATGTTCAAACGAATCAGTATCACTGCTAGTTTGCTTGCGGCTGCTGCATTGTTTCAACCGGCGCAGGTCTCTGCCCAGGATCGCCATGACCAACGCGGGTATGCAAACTGGGACAATCGAGGTTCCTATGACTACGGTCAAGACCGGGATCGTGGGCGTGATAGGCGGGAATACCGGGGACAGGAGCGCCGCGAAAACGAGTGGCGGGACCGCGCGCGGTTCGAAAACCGTTACGATCGCACCTATTACTACAACGCGCCCGCATATGGTTACTACTACTCAAATCCGAGACAGTGCCGATAAGTTGTACAATTGAAAGCCCGGTTGCACGTAGATGTCGTCCAGCCGGGCTTCCGGGTCAGCTAATTGTCCAAGGGTTAAAGAGCGCTGCGGCGGCCTGCTAACAGGCTGACAAGGAACAGCACCAGAAATACAACGAAAAGGATCTTCGCAATGCCAGCTGAAGCGGCGGCGATCCCCCCAAAGCCAAGAACAGCAGCAATTATCGCAATTACGAGAAACACCCAGGCATACCAGAGCATGTGTTGTTATCTCCTCCGGGCAGGTAACTGCAACTCTACTGCCATATAAAGCCAGTAGAATAAGAGCCTATGAAATTGCTCGAACTTGCTCCGTTTTCAATGGCTTTGGCGTCCGGACGAAAAGGTTTAAGATGCCCGCCTGGTGGCACGAGGCTGAACAATTTTCGCTGAATTGGAAGTTTTGCGCGGTATAGCTGCCGGGCTTTTCTCCGATTTGTCTGCCTTCCATACTTCCCAGAGCTCCGCAAACTGTTTCTCGACCCGCGCGGGTTTCGGACCATAGATACGGCCGCCGACGTCCATAGCCTCTTTTCGGAGTTCGCCGCTGCGCCGGTCGGCCAAGTCTGTCCATTGCCGAACGGCATCCCTCGCTCCATATCGATCCGGATCGTCTGTGAATCTCTGCTTCAGAACGAACAGATTATGATCGTCGCCGAGCGCGGTCTCGAGTGTCTTGAGGCTACTCTCATGGGCTTCTACATTCTCGTTCCACAGCTTTTCGAGGAGGCGAACGTGATACCAGTGATCCTTTGCTCTCTTGCGCCACTCGTGATAGGCCTCGGGCGTCTCTTCCTGGCCAGCCTGATCCATTGCGGCGCGCCCCAGGCGGTAGTACTTGCGGAATCCTGGACCGATTGCGTCCCAGCCATCAGCCCCGAGTTGCACGTCCGCGAGGCGCTTGCGAGCATGTGCTAAAGCGGCGATTGTTTCACCAATTACCTCGTCAACATTCGCGGACTCTTCGGTTTCAGCCTTGGCCTTGTGCAAACCTCGGCGTGCCGCCGCAACAACACTGGCATGCAATTCGCTCTTAAACCTGGCTGACAGATCTTCGAAGACTTCGATGATGGCGCCTGCATCGCGAATCTCGGAGAGTCTTCGGGCAACATCTCGAATACGCCCGTTCTCGCGGCGGTAGAAGCCGCGGCCGATCTCCGGTTGAATCAAACGCAGCACACCTCGGATCTTTTTGAGGCTCTTGCGAGCCTCGTGAACGGCTTCGTCTCGCTCTTTGCCGTTGTGGGCACCAAGGCGCTCCATAGCCGAATCGACTTCTTCGGCGATGATGCGCTTGATTGCGTTCGAGACGGTTTCGGCGGCTTTGAAATGGTATGGCACGGCTTAGGAATGCCCCTCCTGCGGTGAGGTCGGAGCGACATTCGTCGTATCGCCACCGTACTCCTTATCCGCCTCCTCGTTCCGGCCTAGCAAGCGAAGAGCTGCGGACGTGACGTGTTCGGCTGTGAAACCGAAGTTCTTCATGATTTCGGCTCCGGGCGCGGAAGCACCAAAATGGTCAATCGCGATCATGGTTCCTTCATCGCCCGCCCAGCGTTCCCAGCCAAAGCTGGTACCTGCCTCGACGGTGACACGTTTCTTGATTGCCTTGGGGAGGACGCTTTCCTGATAGCCGGCATCTTGCCGTTCGAAGAGGTACCAGCTCGGCATGCTAACCACCCGAGCTTTGACCCCGTAACCGGTGAGCTTCTCCTGAGCCTTCATACACAAGGCGACTTCTGAACCGGTTCCAATCAGGATCACCTCGGGCTGCCCGCCTTCGGGTTCGGCCAGAATGTAGGCGCCTTTCCCGACATCGGGGTCCTTGGCCTTACTGCGATCAAGATGGGGAACATTCTGCCGCGTTAGGGCGAACAATGTAGGTCCATTGTGCTGGATGGCAAACGCCCAACACTCCGCGGTTTCGTTCGCATCCGCAGGGCGCATGAGATTCAATCCCGGAATGCAACGCAATCCAGCAATTTGCTCGACCGGTTCGTGTGTCGGACCATCCTCGCCAACCCCGACGCTGTCATGCGTGAACACGTAGAAAAGCTTTAGCTGGCTAAGCGCTCCCAGCCGAACCGCGGGCTTCATATAGTCCGAGAAGACCAGGAATGTAGCGCTGAAAGGGAGGACTCCACCGTGTGCCGCCATACCATTCACCGCTGCTCCCATGGCGTGCTCGCGGACCCCGAACGCGACGTTGCGACCTGCGTAGCCCCAAACTCCGCCTACGGCACCCTGAGCGTTCGGACCGACATATTCAGTCGGCTGGAAATCGCCCTCGCCCTTCAGAGCAGTATTGGTAGACGGGTTCAGATCGGCTGAGCCGCCAATTAGGTTGGGAATGTACTTCGCGAGGGCGTTCATAACCTGACCACCGGCTGCGCGTGTCGCGATCGGCTTGTCTTCCGGCTTCCATTTCGGCAGTTCGGACCGCCAGTTGTCCGCAAGTTTGCCGCTCAGCGCTGCGTCGAGTTCGCCCGCTTCTTTGGCGAAGTCCTTTTTGTATGCATCAAATTTCTTCTGCCACTCGGCCTGCTTTGCGGCACCCTTATTTCCAGTCTCGCGGAAGAATTTCACGGCATCTTCAGGAAGATAAAACTTGTCCATGCTGGCCCATCCGAGAGCCTTCTTCGCAGCCTGCAGTTCTTCGTCGCCGAGCGGGTTTCCGTGAGCTTCGAAGGTGTCGGCCTTCTTGGGGCTTCCGTATCCGATATGTGTCCTGACCAGGATGAGCGAAGGCTTTTGAGTTTCGGCCTGTGCTTCCTCAATTGCTTTCGCCACCTCTTCGGTGTCATTTCCTTCGTGCACGTGGCGAGTGTGCCAGCCATAGGCTTCGAACCGCTTACCCACATCCTCCGTGAAGGTAAGGCTGGTAGCGCCGGCAAGCGAGATGTGATTGTGATCGTACAAGTAGATCAACTTGCCGAGACGCAGATGTCCAGCGAGAGAAGCAGCTTCCTGGGTGACTCCTTCCATCAAGTCGCCATCGCCACAGATCGCGTAGGTGTAATGATCGATCAGCTTGTGACCGGGACGATTAAACCGAGCTGCTAGCCAGGCTTCAGCGATCGCCATTCCCACTCCGTTTCCAAAGCCTTGGCCGAGCGGTCCGGTCGCCACTTCGACCCCTACTGTGTGGCCGCGCTCCGGATGACCCGGAGTTTTGCTGCCCCACTGGCGAAATCGCTTGAGTTCCTCCAGAGGCAGATCGTACCCGGTCAGGTACAAGAGGCTGTAGAGCAGCATGGAACCGTGGCCCGCTGAGAGAACGAAGCGGTCGCGATCGATCCAATTTGGATCTTTCGGATTAAATCTCAGGTATTTAGTCCACAGCGTATAGGCCATGGCCGCTGCCCCCATGGGCATCCCGGGATGGCCAGAGTTGGCATTTTGTACCGCGTCAGCAGACAAAAAACGGATCGTATTGATGCAGAGTTCTTCGAGTGTTTGGGTTTCGGTGGCTGGCAAGTTAGTCCTCGCTCCTGTTACGGAATACTGTTTGACAGTGATTTGAGATTGTTGTGACGCCCGAAGGGGGCCGGGGCTCCCGACGCGCTCTTAATGCCCAGCTAACAGAGTAGTACTTGGGATGCCAGAAACTCCGGATGCTGGGAAGGGTCCCACTCGTGGATGGATCCGGCCCTCACTCGGTTGCAAAGCGGCGGAAAAAGCTATCCGGTTTCCACGTTGGGCGTTGGGGGGCATCAGCCACGGCGAGCATAAAGGCGCTGACGACGTCTTCGTACTTGCCAGCGGTTGCCTTGTTTACCGGTTGATTCAGGTCGTCGGAGGGCGCGTGATAACGGTTCTTTAGCCACTCCTCTTGAACCTTTGCCTCATTCCCGGGGAAAGCAACGTCAAGCATGATGGCGGGAACGCCTTCTTTTACGAAACTGTACTGGTCGCTCCGTGTGAAAACGCTGCGCTGTGGTTGCGGATCAGACTGGACGGTTAACCCCTGCGCGCGGGCGACGCTCTCCAGAGTATCGCCGAGTGTAGACTCTTTTAGGCCATAAGCAGTCAAAGTCTGTAGCGGAATCAAGGGCAAGAACATGTCGATGTTTATGTCCGCGACAATTGCCTTCTTGTCTACGGTCGGCCTGGCGGCGAAATAGCGTGATCCAAGTTCGCCCTTCTCTTCGCCGGTCACAAATACAAACAGCAGTGAACGCTCTGGTTTGATTCCAGCCTTGTTGAGAGCTGAAGCCACATCGATCAGAGCAGAGGATCCTGAGCCGTTGTCCATCGCACCGTTGTAGATGCGGTCGCCGTTTACGGGTTCGCCGATGCCGACGTGGTCCAGATGAGCTGAAAGTACAACATACTGACCCTTCAGCTGCGGATCGCTACCCTCCAGCTTGGCCACCAAGTTAGAAGATTCGACCGGAGTTATCTCAAGCTTGGTGGTCCCTTTGAAAGAGGCCTTCAGAGAAAAGCGAGGGAGCTGCTTATGCTGCCCCAGGGCCGTCAGGATCTCGGGAAACGTGTGGCCTGATGCCTCAAACAGCAGATTGGCGTGCTCAGGGTTGAATGCAAAAGAGAGCTGCATGCCCCGCGACTCGTCGAAGGCAGGGTCGGCCAGCGTCATGGTGGGATGATTCCTGTTGGCCGCGATCCGAGGCCACGGAATGTCCATTGAAGCCGGATTGAGGATGTTAATCATTCCAATAGCGCCTGCGGCTCGCAGCGCCTCCCACCGCACACTTTGCGATCGCGAGTGCGACGAGAGCTCCGGCGAGATACCCGAGGGCGCTGCATTCACGAAGACCGCGATCTTACCATGAAGATCCAGGCCTGCTAAATCGTCGTAGTGAGCCTCCGGAATATGTAGGCCATAGCCCACGAAGACCAGCGGAGCTTCGATGCTCGGCGCAAGATCGACGCGAGTCGAGTAGTAACCTTCGACTCCCTGCGTGAGGTGATGTGTTTTCCCGTTTATGACGAGCGCAGCGCTCGACGCGGACTCATCCAGCTTGCGGGAGATCAGCTTTACCGGTTGATAAAAGCCGTCGGTCCCTGCGGGCGCCACTCCGGCCGCCTGGAGCTGAGATATGACGTACTCCTGCGCTCTCTTCAGTCCCGCACTCCCGGTTTCGCGGCCCTCCATGTTATCTGCCGCAATCACCTGGACGTGCTGCCACCAACTATTTCCATTGAAGTGGGGCAGGGTTGGGGCACTTTGCGCAAAAGCTCCAGCAGCAAGCAGGCAAAGGGGGAATAAACGATTTGTCATGACGGTTGTCTTGGAATCCGAACTAGGATTCCAGGCTATCGAAGTCGTGCCAAAAGGAACCGGGAATTTGCTGCTTGCACGGTATTCTGAGGTATACGATGGTTTGGCGCGTTACATGCTTTCTGTCGCTTCTGGCAATAACGCTGGCGGCGCAAAACACGCAATCTTCGGAATCAGAGCAAGCGAATCCCGCGGCTGGAAGCCCGGAATCGTCCTCCATTGTGAGCTGCCCGGCAGGCGGTCCCTTGGGAGCGGTTGAGCTTCAGGTGCACTCACCCCGGCAAGGTGAGACACCCCTCCCGTTTCGCAACATAAATCATCTGAGCGAGGGCGATACGCTCACTTATTCCCCAATTAGCCGCGGTAAGCAGAAACGGCAAGGCGAAGTGGCGCTGGTGATGGTGCCCACCAAACGCGAAAAAGGCCAGCCGCCGCTCATTGTTTCCGATCCAAAGCCGGCGGATAAAGCCCAAGCCTGGAAGATGAACGAAACGATTTCTTTGGCTGCCCTGGTGTATGGTCCGTCAGGTCTCAGCAAGAAAAAGGTCGCGAGTTTCCTCTCACAAGATGATTTGCTGGTTGCGCAGTTAGCTGATTACGCGGATAAAACAGCTCAAACGGAAGCTCTCGTTGCGGCGCTATCCAACACGGAAAGCTCATCGGCAAGCGTGAACGCCGCCTTGAACGGGTTTGCCTCTCAGTACGGGTTCGCGGTGCAGATCGACAAAAATGCTCCGGTGACCGCGCAGGCACAGACTCTGTTCTCAACCATGAATCCACAGCTAGCGACCTATAACCCGATCGGAGGAGGCACGGCGGAAAGAGCGGGCCAGACGGCAAGTCTGGCGACTGCGGCAGCGACGCTCTTTTTTGGCAACCCCGTCGGACTGGCCGCGGGTGGAACAGCAATGCTCCTAGACCTTCGCTCGATCGCTTTTCCTGATACGCAATTTCGTTCGTCCTTTGCTGAGCCCCTTACCCAGCCTAATTCCGGGCTGAACTTGTGCGGCGAGCGAGGGCCAATACCACCCCATACCCGGGTTGCGTACATCTGGGCCAGCCGCATTCCGAACGCCCCCACACCTAAGATTCAGATTGGCGAAGCAAGCTATCTGCCGGAAGGGCTGAAGTCACCCGTGCCGGTCGATGTTCCAGGACCCGCCTGGAAGTACCTGCAGCGATCCCGCGAATGGACGCTCGACGATGGCCATGGCGATAAGGCATCTGTGCCGGTTCTGAAGCTTAGCAACCAGAAGGCACTCGAGATTGATCTTGGTAGAGCCAAGCTTCCCCCCGGCGATTATCACTTAGCCGGATATTGGGACTGGATACAGTTTCACGCTGACGGCGAGATTCATATCAAGCCGCTGAGCGATTTCAAGCAAGCTCAATTGAAGCCTGCATCGCAGGATCAGCTACTCGCGAAAGCAGGCAAGATTCCGGTTACCGTGCAGGGCGCTGATTTTGAGTTCACAACCAAGGTCGAGATCAAGAAGATCGGCGACGAATTCGCTACTCCGCAACCGGTCCGCTTCGTTCTCCCGAAAGGTCTACGGGAAGGCCCGCAGCCGCAGATGGATGTGCAAGTAGATACTCGCGATCTCGACCCGGGCGAGTATCAGATGCTTATCGCGCAGACAGATGGAATTAGTCATCCTGTCAATCTGCGGCTTTTACCAAATCCGCCCAGAGTGGATAATTTTCCGATTGTTGCAAACCAGGGGATTGCTGTTCAGCATTACGTCCTCAAGGGGGAGCGGCTGAATGGACTTGAGAAACTGACAGCTCCCGGGGTGACGATTCAGCTGGAGCCATCGACGTCCGGAGACACGGAGCGGCCTATTACCGTTCAATTTAAAGCCGCCATCGCGCCAAATACGAGACTGTCTATCACAGCTTATCTTCCGGGGAGGTCGGAACCGCTGAACTTCTCCGATGCGCTCCAGGTAACTGGACCGTTGCCTTTAATTGTGAGCTCGAAGCTTTCCTTACCGGCAAATATGCCCATCGAGATCCGCGCGAACGAGTTCCCGGCCGGCTATGCATTGACTGCAGTCCTAGACGTCAAAAACATCAAATCGAGCAGCACCGTCGAGCTAAGTTGCACGAGCGATCCAAGCCCCGTGATGACCGCGCACATAGGTGAGCAGACTGCCCAGTGGAGTTTGCAGCAGTTATCCCAGGATCAGCTGTTCCTGTCGTTCGATACAACTTCTCTGCGAGCGGGCTGCGCCTTGGAGGCAGTCCTGAACAGTGCGCGCGACGGTCAATCGCAGCCTTTTGCTCTGGCTCGGATTATACGAATACCGCAGATCGATTCGTTCACACTCTCGCAGCAGCCGCGAAACGCTGGGGCTGAAACATTTGTCTTGACCGGCGGCAATCTGGAGATGATCGAGAAAACCGGATGGGACGGATCGATGGGAACGGAGGTACCCGGCTTACCGACGCCCGTTCCCGGCAGTGCGCAGAAGCAGTCTCTTGAGATAAATCTGCCTGATCCGGTCACGGCTCAGGCGCCTCTCTACGTTTGGCTTCGAGGTGACTCCGAAGGGAGGCGCACAAACGTAAAATGTCCGGCTCTGACCTTGGTTACGGGTCCGCCTCCGAACGCGGCCGCGAGTGCTGGCGGTCTTAAGCCTCCACAGGCTCAATCCACGCAGCCCAAGCCCGCCGTCCCGCCCCGATAAGCGTCCCAAGAGCGATACCCCGCACACGGAATGCATTACGGATAGTCTATAAGTTGAGAACAAGTTGACGAATCTACCCAACCTGCTGACCTTGGTGCGCATTTTCCTGGTGCCGCTCCTGGTCGCTGCGCTGGTTCAGCAGGATTTTCGGATTCACTGGGGTCCCAAGCTGTTGCTTGCCAACGACACTTTCGCATTAGTGGTGTTCCTGGCCGCCGGTGCCACAGACATGCTGGACGGTTACCTCGCGCGGCGTTGGAAACAGGTGACCACGGTCGGGACACTGCTTGACCCGGTTGCCGACAAACTGCTGATTTCTGCCGCCTTGATCTCACTGGTGCAGATCAGATTATTGCCGGGGTGGATGGTAATTCTCATCATCGGTCGAGAGTTCGCTGTCTCCGGTCTCCGCAGTATTGCTGCGTCTGAAGGCTACACGATTAAGGCTGGTGAACTGGGGAAAACGAAGATGATCTTCCAAGTGCTCGGGGTGACTCTCGTCTTGCTTTCTATACGCTGGGCTTTGATTCGTCCTATCGCAACGGCGGCTATGTGGGCAGTTGTTGTATTCGGGCTTGCTTCGGCCGTCGACTACTTTCGGAAGTTCTGGAGGAAAGTGGATACAAGCATCAAGCTGAGGCGTCGCAACGAACTGATCGCCATGGAGCGCCAGAAAAGAAGACTGCAGCGCCCCGCTAAGGGACAGAAGCTTACCTCAGACCAAAGCGAAACATCCGCTATTCACCGCTAATGGTGAAACGCGTAAGCGCCATGTGGACGGCGGGCTGCAGAACCTGATAGTTGTCCTTGGTGAACACCACGGTTCGCACTTGGCCTCGAGGCCCGAAAGTCCCAATCGGCTTGCCATTAAAGACACAGCTGACCCCTCCCGCATTTCCGGTTCGGACACGAGCGGTGTCATGCTCCTCGAGAACCTTGGTTTGATCAGGCTCGAGCACGCCTTCGAATACGGGTGTGCCGTCCGTTGTTACTGAGAGCCAAGTCCGTTCGATAGCGGACAGCTCGATGCGATTACCAGCAAGATCACCTTGCTGCGGGGAAGCAATTGCAGGATCAGCACTGTGGCCCCCAGGATCTGCTTCCGGTTTCGCCGATTCCATCGGCACATCCCGCTTAAAGCCACTCGCCCAGGAGGTAATGGTCTGCATCCTGGACATACGCGAATTTTGCCAGAATGCGTACAAGGCAGAGCAGCCAACCAGGACAGCAACAAGTGATGCGAAGGAAAACAGCCAGCGTACATTTCGGCGCCGAGCCCGCCTGGTAGACCGTGACGGAACTGGTGCGTCGCCCTGCCCAGGAATTAAGGGTTCGGGCAGCGTTCGAACTGCCGACTCGATAGCCGGTACCAATTCATCGTAGTCGAGTTTCAGTTGTCCGGCGTATTGCTTGACGAAGCTCTTGTAAAAGAACGGCGAGCCGATTCCCGGAAGATCGTCATCCTCAATCGCCTGTAAGCTCTTTACAGAGATACGAGTGGTGGCATTGACTTGCTCGAGCGAAAGCCCGAGCCGGCTGCGCGCCGCCCGGAGCTTCAATCCAACTGACTCCATAGTCACGAGGTCACTTTCGACGCAAGGTTATAATACAACAGTTCTTCCAGTACTTTTACGGCAGAGATACCACTTCGGTTGTATCCAGCCGGGGGAAAACTCTCAGCATATCCCAGCAATGCCTCTAATCGGTTTGCCTCGCCAAGTGAACGGCTCCTTACGCTTCCTGTCCATATTAGCTCTCGGGACCGCTAGTTTGGGTGCTACGGCCACGGCTCCCGGATTCCAGGGTGCGGCGGCACTTGCCGACACGAAACGGGCGGTGTCATTCGGAGAACGTCCATCGGGTTCACCCGCAATCGAACGCTTGCGGCAATGGATCGTGGCAGAAGTCAAACCGCTTGGGGGCGAACTGATACTGGACCCATTTACGGGACAGACTCCGGCCGGACCGGTCCCGATGAGTAACATAATCCTCAAATACTCGGGATCCTCGGGTAAAGCCATAGCCGTCAGCGGGCATTTCGATACCAAGCGCATTCCGATGGTCCACTTCGTTGGCGCCAACGATGCGGGCTCGTCAACCGGATTTCTGATTGAGTTCGCCAAAGCCGTGTCGAAAATGAAGCACAAGGATGACATTTATGTGGTCTTCTTCGATGGAGAGGAGGCGGTCGGAACCTGGAGCGATACGGATAGCCGGTACGGCAGCCGCCACCTGGCGCAGAAATGGTCCGCTGACGGCACACTGGCGCGGCTCAAGGCTCTGATAAACGTCGACATGGTCGGCGACAAAGATCTTGATCTGGCTAACGATGACAACTCTTCTCAATCTTTGCGAACAGCGGTTGCACAGATCGCGGCGAAGCTAGGCGACACGAAATATTTCCGTCAGGATCGGGGCGGGATCGATGACGATCACAGGTCGTTCGCGGATACAGGAGTGAATGTGATTGATCTCATCGATCTCAACTATGGACCGAACGGGTCGTATTGGCATACAGCGCAGGACACGCCAGATAAACTGAGCGCCCACAGCCTGCAAGTAGTTGGAGATATCGTGCTCGAACTGGTAAAGCAGTTGGATGCAAGCTGAACGCTGAGAACCGACTCGAGTGACGTGCGTTGACGTCGCTTCACCCTGCCTGGATCTGTGGTGCTCAAATCCGGGGGCTGAACCCCATCCGCCGCACCAGTATCCCGAAGAGGAATTCATGCCAGTGACGGAGGGCACCGGTGAGATTTTGGTAGGTGACCAGCGAGCAGGCGCGTTAATGTTTTCGGACGGTAACCGGCTTCGGAATCAAGAACACGGGAAGTGTGCCGATGCGATTTTATTGTTTTACGTGGCTCAAGGTCTAACTGAAGCGGTCTGCTTCGGCGCCGTCTGGTGCTTCAGCTCTGCATCCAGCACAAGCTTCAAGTAGTTCAGGCTGATGGGACCGTTATATCGTTGTCCGTCGATGAAGATCGTTGGTGTTCCCTGAACACCCGCTTGATCACCATCCTGTTGATCGCGGATCACAGTTTCATGGACCTGGGGCGAGTCGATATCGGTGCCGAAGCGGTTCATATTGAGCCCAATCTGTTTGGCGAGAGTGTCGATTGTCGCGCGAGAAAGTTCGTCATGATGCGCAAACATCGCGTCGTGCATCTGCCAAAATTTGCCTTGCAGTCCGGCTGCAACTGCGGCGTTGGCAGCCATTTCAGCCTGCGAGTGAATGTCCAGAGGGAATTGCTTAAAGATCAGCTTCACCTGCCTGGGATACGCTTTCAGAAGCGCAGTGATCTCTGGAACCGCTGCCGCGCAGTAAGGACACTGGAAGTCGGAGAATTCGACGATGGTCACCGGAGCGGTTGCCGGTCCGATTTGCGGCGCCCCCGCCACTGGAATCTTCACCGGATCTTCGAGAATCTTAGTCGGTTGGGCGTGCGCCCATTTCGAGTTGTCGGCCGCGGTAATCGCATCAGCTTCACTCTTGCCCGATTTAACAGCTTCCACCACAACCGACGCCAGACCAGTGCTGTAGGAGCAGGATGGATCTTTCACGCGACATTCGGCAACTTTCATGCCGCAGCCGCAGGAACAGTCATGTTTTCGCAGAATCTTCAGCACGGTAGTCTTTTGTGCGGCGGTCAAGCCAGAAAAGTCAACGCCGGAGAGGGTATCCGAGGTATTCCAGTCCTGTCCTAAACACAGGAAAATACCAAACAAGCCGCACGCGGCGATCCTGAGGGCGCGCAGCCGAAAGTGATTCATAGCCTTCTCTATTGTAAGTTGAAGTGCCTGGGCCGGAATCTCTAGCTGGCGAAGCGCGTAATCACCCAGTGTCCGGCTGCTTTGTCGTAAACGAAAGATACGCTTGCGTCAAATTCTTTCGGACTCGGGCGCCCCGCGCAAGAAACGATGTGGTCGAGGTCGATCGAAGTTGGCTGTGCGGTCTGATCCGGCAGATCAAGTTTGTACTCGCACCCGGGACTCTGCTTCTTCACGTAAGTAAGCCAGTCCTTCGCCTTGTTGTTGTACTGCAATAGTTCGGCAGCCGTTTGAGGCGTCAGGGCGGGAGTAACCGGTTTTGGCGCTCCACAGGAGGCAAGAACAACGAAGATGAAAGCGGAAACAACGCAGCGAAACTTATTCACTGCGTTGCATATTAACATTTGGCTTCTTAATCCCGAGCGCCTTCATTACGACGGCGCCAAACAGGTCGCGCGTTCTCGAGTCGCGCAGAAACATCCAGTCGAGCGCACGAATAGAAGCCGGCACCTGCCAGGAGGGATCACGTTGTTTCCGGCGGTCGACGATGCCGGCAAGCGTTTCTTTCGGCCGAGTTCGGAATTCGTCGAGCATGGCCGTTTGGTGCACACAGGAGATGGTGCAAAAGGGGGCACAGCCTTTCGGTTTACCGCCTTCCCGGATCAAATCCTCACGTCCGTACTTCACCAGAGGAATAGCGGGGAAACCGCGCTGCTGGGAACAGTAATGAACCAGTCCGTCCTCACAGATATAAAGAAATCTTCCCCCCGCCGGACAATGCCAGCTATTTGGCATCGCGCGTACGATATTGTGCTGAAAACCATCGTGATGAGCGAATGAGAAGAGTCCGCTGCGCAATCCAAAGATGCGTTCGTAAACGCCGGTCTGTTCGGGGCTGAGAGACCGCAGCTGACCGCCGCTATCGTGAAGAATCCCGACTGTGCTGTTGAAGCCCAATTCACGGGCACGTGACGCGATCTGATACGCGTCATCCGGGTGTTTTACTTCGCTACCCAAAACGGAATTGATCGTTACGTCAAATTCCGCATATTCGGCTAGCCACTCGAGTTTGCGATTCAGCACTTTCAGGCTCTTCTTCGAAACCTCGTCCGGAATCACGTTATCTATGCTGATCTGCAGGTAGTCGAGCCCTGCTGCATTTAGGCGCTTAATCCGACCGGGCGTGAGAAGGTAACCGTTGGTGATGATGGTTGTGATCGCGTATCGGCGTGCGCGGGCGATGAGGAGATCAAGATCCGGGTGCAGAGTCGGCTCGCCCCCGCTGAAGGTGATGATGCTCGTCCCCAGTTCACCCAGCTTGTCAATTCGCCGGACCATTTCTTCGGTCGGGACGGGCGGCGAATCTTTGTCGAATTCATTGCAATACGTACACGCCAGATTGCAACGCCGGATGGGGATGATCTGGGCGAGAATCGGGTGGTGCGGGTCAGCCATTGCGCGAACGAACATCTTGGTTTCGCGCAAACGGCGTCCAATGCTTTTGGCAGCACGCACATTTCAAAGACGCTTGGGACAAGAGGAGGGATTCGCTTCTTTCCGCTCGATGTACAGATCTTGCTAAGTAAGTTGGTACTTTGCAGACATATGCGGCGCGATCCCGATTATTTCGGCGATGCTGAACTCGACCTGGTTTACATGGCGAGGCAACTGCGTGAAGCGTTACAGTTGGAGGACCTTTTTGCACAAGCAGATATCGATTATCTTGTCGAAACGGGAACTTACACCGGCGGATTGTTGATCAAACGCGATCTGACCGGAGCTTTCTTCTATGTCGCGCCGCAAGATCTGGACGCGGCGCGCAGCCTTCTCACCTCAAACGGGTACAAACCGTATCAACCGGACTAGATCGCCACCGCCGAACAGACCAGGAAAATCATGCAGATCGACGGTTTGATGCAGAAGTGGCCGGCTCGCAATTTCTTAATGTCTCCGCCATCTCCTCCGGGGTCGTATCTGCAAGAAACGTCCCGTAAGCCGTCTCCACTGTCGCAAGATACTTCAGTTTCGTGGGGCTGCGTTGCAGCGGCAGGAACTGCACGTGAAAATGGTACTTTTCGTCAGGAAGTTGCAGGGGACCTTGCTTCACCGCCATCATCAGCGGGAGCATAAAGCCATAAAGGTTGTCATACTTTCGACGCACAGTGCTGATGATCTCTGCCAAACTGTGGCGCTCAGCCGACGTGAGATCGAGAAGCGTTAGAACGTGCCTGCGGCTATACAGGGCAATTTCTGCCGGAAACCGAGCGGCGAAGGGAACGAATGCAACGAAATGCTCATTGACGGCCACAACCCTTGTATTCATGTTCAGCTCCTCACTGAGCAGCCGGCAAAACAGACAGTCGCCCCCGTTTGCGTCGGCGAACAGCCGCACCGACGAGAGTTCCTTCTGCACCACGGGCGAGATAAATGGCATCGCATAGATCTGGCCATGCGGGTGCGGCATCGTGACACCGACTGCTTCGCCGCTATTCTCGAAAACAGCTACCAGGGCGATGTCCGGATTCTCGGAGTGTTGACGGGTCCGCTCGGTCCAGAGATCGATTACCTTGCGCCAGTTCTCAACCGTCAACTTCGACGGGGGCAGAGTGTGCTCGGGCGAATACAGGATCACATCACACGCGCCGCGAGGGCCCGTAGTATCGAATAAACCAGGCGCGGGAGAAAATGGCCCTGCTTCAGGCCGGAACGCCGGGAAATCGTTCGGGTACAGATAAACGTCGTAGCTGTCCGGCACTCGCCCCGATCCAGGGTCGAAAGGACACCAGTTAGCGGGCATCTGCGGCCGGTTCTGCCGGGCAGTTGACACGTCTACCCACTGCTGCAGCAGGGCATGCCAGCGAAGCTCGTTCATCGTTTATTGGATAGCGTCTTGGGAGGCAAACGTGACAGTATTGCTGGTTGTTCCTCCCTGGGAAATGAGCAGAGCGGTTTTGCGGCCTGCCGCGAGTTCAACAGGTAAGTGAATGCGCACTTCGTAGACGCCGATTGCATCTCTAGGCAACGTAGCGGAAACCACTTCTGCTGGCCGACCGTCTACCGAAGCTCTTACAGCATTTAGTACGGCCCCATCTTTTCCTTTATACGGCAAGCCGGCAAGCACAGGCGTCTCAGTGTTCTCTTCTACTGCGCCTAAACCAGTAGCCCAGAGTGTCACAACCTCGCCCGGCCTCGCAGGATCAGCATCGGTCACGGGAGTTCCTTTACCACCCGCTTCCCGGGCCGAATGCAGAATTATCCCGCTGCGTGGCTCATTGCCGCCGAACGCGAACAGGCCTGGCGCTGCCGGTACCACCCGCACCGGAATGGCATTCGTTGTCGTCACGCTACCATCAGCATGTTCAACACGCAGGTAGACGCTATCCGAACCTGTACCGAGATTGTAAGGCAACTGGGCACGAACTTCACTCGGGCTTGCAAAGCTTAGCGGAATGGCGGAGCCGTTCACGAGCACCTTCACTCCCGCAAGTTTGGTCGGCAAGCCTTCAACTTCGTCTGGCGCCGTCTCACTCTCATCAGCGAAGCTGATGCCTCGCAACGATACCAGCGCTCCCGACGCTAACGGGCCGGGTAAAAGCGTCGCTGAATTCGTAAGCTGGGTGCTTGTTAATGGCAGATCACCCGGACTAAATATCAGGATGCGCCGGTTCGCCGTATCCGCAACGAACAAATTAGATCCATCCGAAGCGAGTGCGCTCGGAATGCCGACGGCGTCGGCAGTTGTGTTTTCTGTCTCAGCGCCCGGCGCATTCACCTGCCCCAGCACGACCTCCGGAGCCTGGTCGTCGGTCGACGGCAACCCTCGCCAGACAAGGACTTTGTGGAGCCCGCCGTCGCCTACAAATAATCGTTGGCCATCGAACACAACCGAGATCGGCGAAAACAGCAAGGAAGCCGTGAGGGACGATCCGGCAAAAGCAGCAGGCCCTAATACGACATCTGGAGTAGCCTCGGCTCCTACTTTGCCAGTATCTCGCCATATCAACACGCGGTGATTAGCCGGGTCCGCTACCACGAGAGACTTGCCCCAAACCGAGACTGCCGCGATGCCGGGCATTACCGGCTGGGAACTTGAGGCGATCGGACTGAACCCACAAACGGCGCACTGCGAAGTGGAACGATCCAGATCAGCCTTGGGTCCGGGAATCTGCGCAAGATCAAACGTCAACAACTGCTCCGCGGAATCGGCTACGAACAGCTTTCCATCGGAAACCGAAAGAGCAGTTGCCTGAATCCCAGCATCGTGGGAAGAAAATGATGACTGGCCGATGACGGCGCGCGCTGCTTGCCCCGTGTAAAATTCGGCAGCGTGAAGCAGCGGTGGAATCAGCAGAACAAGAAAAGTTCGAGTGAGGGTACCCATCCGGAGGTTTTTAAAGGGCGCAAGACCTCCAGCATATCAATTACTGCTACTGCGCCGCTTTCGTTTGTACTCGGCTGTGACCCGCGTGGAGATTCCACCCCTTGCTGCAAAGTCGCCCACCACCTTCGCTCCCACGGGATCGGTCGCTTTCACAATATCGGCGAGGAATCGGTTCACGATATTTTCCTGGAAGATGCCAAGATCCCGATACGCAAGTGTATACATCTTCAGAGATTTCAGTTCAAGACATCTCTTCAGTGGCGTGTAAGTCAGCGTGAGAGTCCCGTGATCAGGCAGCCCGGTTTTCGGACAAACGGAAGTGAATTCCGGCATGACGATCTCAATCTGATAGCCCGGATACTGATTGGGCCAAGTCTCAATTTCCGGCAAAGGCGCATAAACGCCCGCGGAGGCGTGTTCGTCGGTGTACTGACGGTTGGATTTCATTTAAACTTCTAGCTTGCGTGCGAGGAGATCAAGGAACAGTCCCACGTCCGTAACGACGCCGACCGCCTGTCCGGTGCCCCGGTCACTGACCTTGGTGGGTACAGCCGGATTGATATCTACACACACTATTTTCACCCATGCCGGAAGCATGTTCCCGGTAGCGATGGAATGCAGCATGGAACTGAGGCACAGAACGACACCCGCGTCCCGCAAGTGTGCAGCGTAGGCATCCTGCGCCGCATTCATGTCGGTGATTACGTCGGGCAGAGGGCCGTCATCCCGCAGGCTGCCAGCAAGTACAAACGGCACTCCGGCTTTCACGCATTCGTACATGATTCCGTCCGTGAGCCGTCCTGATTCCACCGCTCCTGCGATGCCGCCCGCGTGGTTGATGATGTTGATCGCCCGCATATGATTGCGATGACCGTGCTCTTCAAGCCGCCCATCCGACGTGCGCACTCCGAGTGAGGTGCCGAGCAGAGACGATTCAATGTCGTGAACAGCCAGGGCGTTCCCGGCGAGTAGCGCATCCATCCATCCGTTACGAATGAGCCGGGATAGCGGCCCACAGCCGCCAGTGTGAACCACCACAGGCCCAGCTACGAAGACAATCTTCTTGCCTTCTTCTCGCACTTGGCGCATAATCGCGGCTGTTTGCGAGACCGCGGTTTCTACCTGTCGCTCGGACGAGATTTCGTTGCTCATGAAGGCGAACGCGAGCCGATCGCGTTCCTTGGCTTCAGGCACGACTCGGATGCCCTTCATGCCTGTCACAACCAGGTCGCCTGCCTTAACATCGCGAAGCCGTCGGCATTCCGCCGCGCCATCTCGCACCACAATCATCGCATCCATACGCTGCTTTCCTACCTCAATCCATTTCCCGCGATGGCGAACCAGGGTGCGCTGATTAGTTGTCGAATAGAAGTCCTCAGGAACGCAGCGATCCTTATCTGAAGTCTTCAGTTCTGCATCCCCCAGATCGACGGGTACACAACCCAGGCCCAGCAATTGCGTCATCATGCGCTCTAACTGCTCGTGCGTGGACGCCTCCACTCGGAGCCTGAGTGACGACGGATCGCTGTTCGTGCGACCGATCGAGAACTGTTCCACCTCGAAGCGGCCTCCAAATTCGACGACCGAGTCGAAGATCCGCTCCATAATGTGCGAATCGATCAGGTGGCCCTGTGCCTCAACCGTTTCAGCAATTGGGAGGTGCTGCTCCGCGGTACTTCGGGCCATGGTCAGGCATGCGTCAGGAAAAGCGGAAGCCCTTCCTTGCTGGTGTAGGTCGGACGATAGCGTTCCGTGTTGTACATGGTGGCAATATCAACGTGGCGCGGACCACGCTTCGGATCAGGAATGCCGACCATGGCAAATTTTCCGTCCGTTATCGAAGCCATCAAGCCACTCTTGCCTGACGTGATCGCGTCATAGGCCATGGTGCCGAACGTTGTAGCCACAAGCGTGTCGAGAAAATCCGGCGCGCCGCTTCGCAGATCATAGGTGAGATCACTGACCACGGTTTCGAAACCTGTATGGCTCATCACCTCATCACTGAAAGCCTCAGCAACACTGAACTTCTTGCGATGTCCGAAAGCGTCTGGTTCACCGTACTCTTTGGTCTGGTATCCCTTCCAGCCCGCACCCTCGGACAGGATAACCAGAGAATAGTTGCTCGGATTATTGCGTTTATCAGTCATCAACAGGTCGAGCATGTGCTCCAGATCGAACTGATATTCGGGGATACCGCAGCGGATTGACGTTACATAAGCGGTATAAAGAGCCGTGTAACCAGCATCACGTCCGAAGACGCGAAAGATGCCGACTCGTTCATGCGAGCCGACGGTTGTCCTCTGCCGCTGGATCGCTTCTTTCGCGCGCGAAATCGCAGTCGAGAAACCGATGCAGTACTCGGTGTTCTGAACATCGTTATCCATCGTCTTCGGAATTCCGATTACGCGGAATCCGAGTCTGTCCAGGGTAGCCGCATAGCTTAACGTGTCGTCGCCGCCAATGGCCACCAAGTGATCGATATCCAAATGGTCCAGATTTGCCAGAACACGCTTACTCATGTCGTAAGTTGTGGTGGTCTGCCCGTCTTTGGTCGACTGCCCTGCGGGGAAATCCTCAGCCTTCAGGAATGGCGGCAGCTTTTTCATCTTCGATGGATTCGTCCGGCTCGTGTGCAGGAATGTGCCTCCACTTCGGTCGATCGTTCGGGTATTTTCGCGAGTTAGTGGGAGAACGTAACGCTTTACACTCTCCGGGTCATCAAAGTTGAGGTCCGTCAGACCCTTCCAACCGAGCCGGATGCCTGTGACATCGTGGCCGTCCGAAGTGCTCCGGTAAACAACGTTCTTGATGACGGCATTTAAGCCAGGTACATCCCCCCCGCCAGTCAAAATACCGATCTTTTTGCCAGACATGGATCTCCTGTTGTTAAGCGAAAGTCTCTTACGACACCTTCAGTTTAGCTAGTGAGACGAACGTGCAGCGGCGATTTTGGATGTGAGTTCGGCTAATTACTAAACCCACCAGGCCGCGGCGGGCTGTTCACGGATGACAATCCCATTCAGGAACTCGGCTGCCTTCGTCAGTCCTTCATCAGGAGACATGAGCGAGTCCTCATGCTCAATCGAAAGCACGTAGTCGTAGCCGTACATACGCAAGGTCGAGATAAATTCTTTCCACCATCCGTAGGGGTGCCCGTATCCGCACGACCGGAAAATCCACGAGCGGTTCTTTTCATCGGTGTACTTCTTCGTGTCGAGTACACCCGTTTTTGGCAAATTGTAATCGTAGATCTGTGTGTCTTTCGCGTGCACGTGGAAAATGGCATCACCCAGCACGCGTACGGCTTTAATGGGATCAATGCTCTGCCAGAACATGTGGCTCGGGTCGTAATTACACCCGACACTTTCACCGGCAACCGAGCGCAGCTTCAGCAATGTTTCCGGGCTATAGACCACGAACCCCGGGTGCATCTCGATGGCGATCTTTATGCCATGATCCGCCGCAAACCGGCCATGCTCCCTCCAGTAAGGAATCACTTTCTTTTCCCACTGCCATTCGAGCACGTCCAGGTACTCCGGAGGCCAAGGGCATGTCACCCAATTCGGATATTTTGCCGTGTCGCTATCGCCCGGACAACCTGAGAAATCGATGACGACCGGTACGGCCAGCTTTGCCGCAAGCTCTACCGTACGCTTGCTAATCTCCGCATTCTTCTTGGCGATCGCAGGGTCAGGATGCAGCGCGTTTCCGTGACAGCTAAGAGCGCTGATCGTAAAACCTGCATCGTCAATCTTTTTCTTGAACTCTTTCAACTGCGCGTCGTTGTCCAGGAGAGAAAGAGGGCAATGCGGATCTCCGGGATAGTTGCCGGTGCCCAGTTCCACTGTGGTGATCTCGAGCCCTTTCAACTTTTCGAAAACCTTCTCGAGGGGAAATTGCGACAGCAGCGCGGTGAAACATCCGACTCTCATCAGCGCAAGAGTATCACAGCGTTTGGATCACGAAGTCTTATCTGACGGTAGCCGCCAACCAACATTTCCAGGCCAGCCATCCAAGGGCAACAGCGAAACCAAGCAGAGCTTTGTACTCTTCGTTCCTTCGGTAAAGAGTCCAGGAAAATGGGCGCCCGGTTCCCTGCCATGAATGTGACGGTACAAATCTGCTAACGCGGCGTGCATAACGTTCGTATTCAGGAAATATCTCCCGCAGATGCTGTTCCTCCAACTCAATGGCCGGCAAATAGACACAAAAAAATACAGCGATGAAGACGGCAAGCAGCCCCAGGCTCCTGGAAGCGATAACGATTCCTGAGGCTGCAATCACCGTTCCCAAATAGAGCGGATTTCGCACATGGCGGTACGGCCCTGATGTCGCGAGTTGCTTATCTTTCGCCAGGTGCCCGCCAGCCCAGGCGCGGAGACCGAGTCCTGCGAGCGAAACAGGCAAACCGAACAGCATGGAATTGATGGACGGCGTCGAGAGCCAGGCAAACGCGGCCAGAAGCAAGAAACCGCAGGGAACCCGGAGCCGCTGAACAAAATCGGCGTAGGGTTTCGGGAAAATATATCGGCCCGTAGCCGTCGCCAAATGCTTCACGAGCGCGCGACCAGTGCGGCTGAATTGTGCCGCGCGATATTGCGGAGCAACGCTGCCGCTACCCGTTCTGCAGAAATTGTCTTCATGCTGGCATGTATCTCATCGTGCCGCTTGTAGGTAGTTTCGGTGCCCTCGGTTCGAAGCACTTCCAGGCTTTCCCCGAACGGTCCTGTGCAAACGGGGTCCGTCGGACCGTACAAGGCTACGCCCGGCTTACGGAGCGCTGCCGCCAGATGAACCGGACCGCTATCCAGACCGACGACGGCCTCCGCGCGCCTGGTTGCGTAGATGAGTCCACCGAGCGAAGAAACATGGATGTGAACGTGCTTGAAATTGCCCACTTCAGAGGCACGATTTTCCGGCACATTCATAACTAAGTCATAGCCTTCTGCCCGCAGCAACTCGCCCAACCGAACATAAAAGCCGAGTGGCCACTCCTTTCCCGCCCAACCGGCAAAAGGACTGCTTAAAACGAAAGGCGCCGAAGGCAGTTGGCCATCCGCGTGACCTTCGGGAATCCACGCATCGTAGGTCAATTCGTGTGCACCAGCGTATGCTGCCAGCTGCACATTGCGCTGAACGCGATGCGGACCTTTAGCGGGGACTCTATGCGTGTAAAGCGAAGCTGCCAGCGGTTCACGCGCTACTGACTTGTCGAACCCGAAAAAGAATTTGGGTTTCGCGGCGCGGCCGACAATCGCGGATTGCAACAATCCTTGGAAATCGAATGCCACCTGAGGTCTGAAATCGCGAGTAAGACGCCACGACTCGCGCAATCTATTCAGGTTCGATCGATCGAACCGAACCAGCTCGTCGACGCAAGGATTTCCTTCCAGAAGTGGCATCCATCGAGGCGCCACCAGCCAACCTATCCGGCTGCCCGGAAAGCTTTTCTTCAGACTCGCCGCTGCAGGAAGCGTATGGATGATATCGCCCATCGCGCTCATCCTGATGATCAGGATGCGATCTGAGTTTTCAATGGCGCTCTTCATCTCGCCTTGTGGCGCTCCAGCACGAATTCAGCGAATCCACGCGATCTTTTGGCATCGTTATTCACGTCCGCAACTACCTGAACGCGGGGATTCGCTGCGAGATCAGCTTCCCAATCTGTGGGAGCAATCACAACCAAATCCACAGGGCGCAACGCTGCAATCAAAGCGGCCCTTCCGTTCAACGGTATAAATGCATCTTCTCTATCAAGAACAACCGCTAATAGTCGCCGGCCATTCTTCAGGTCTCGAAGCCTGATGGCCTGTGCAGCTGTAAGCGGATCAAAGTAACCGGCAACGGCCAGCCACTCCCCAGTCTTCAAGATATCCGCCAGGTGCTCGTACCCAATTATCTTTTCTTTGGTATCCAATCGGAACTTAACCTTTTAGTCTCTCCCTATTTGAATAAGGCGTACGTTGAGCATCTGCAAGGCGATGTCCGCAACACGCCTGCTACTGACGCCTGTCATACAGCGGTGGTCGATCGGACACTCGCGAAGCAAGCAGGGGCTGCACTCAACCGGCTGCCGTACAACCACGCTCGAATTCCCTGTCGGACCGGTAGCGATGTCGTCCGTGGCGCCAAAGATAGCAACGGTCGGCACAGCGAGAGCAGACGCGATGTGCATCGGGCCGGAATCGTTCGTCAAGTAGACTTCGCAGGCGGCGGCAAGTTCGATAAAACCCGCCAGGTTGGTTGTTCCCGCGAAATTAATGCATTTTTGTCCCGCTTTCCTGACCATATCAGCCACAAGATTGCAGATGTCAGCCTCTTCTTTCGATCCGAAAACCGCAACCGTTGCACATCTTGCCGATGCTACTTGAACAGCCGCTTCCGCGAACCGGTCCGGGAGCCATCGCTTCGCGCCGCCGTACGCCGCACCGGGACTGACGCCCACCACCGGCCCGTCAATCCCCTCTGTGAAAAGGCGTACGTGACCTGCCTCGGCAGCTTCGCCCGCGGCTCCGAGCCTGATTGGCACATCCGAGTAGCCGCTGATCAGTTTGGCACGTTTCAGCAGTTCCAGATAATAGAATCGCTGATGCGGAGGAGTTTCGCCCTTGAGGGGGACGGGGACTGGATGTGTCAGGAGCCTGCCTCTTCCGTCCCGGTTGTATCCGATCCGGACAGGGATCCGCGCCAGCCTCACCAGAGCGGCTGATTCGAAAGCATTTTGCAACAATACAGCACAATCGAACTTCCGGCTTCGCAGCTCCGACGCTAACCGTAGTTTTTCCCGGAAAGCGCGCCAACCGTTCGGAGCCTCATAGGGAATCAACTCGTCGCAAAAAGACTCACGCCCATACAGACCGGATACCCAAGGGCGCGCG
The DNA here is from genome assembly GCA_963771495.1 of uncultured Acidobacteriaceae bacterium. GTDB lineage: Bacteria > Acidobacteriota > Terriglobia > Bryobacterales > Bryobacteraceae > Bog-105. The sequence goes on from CAVYTR010000002.1 coordinate 142,994, forward strand.
AGAATCGCGATGTGAGCATCCGGAAACGCTTCGCGCAGTGCGTGTAGCGCGGGCACGGACATGACGGCGTCACCGACCCAATTGGTAGCGCGAACCAATATGTTCCTAAACCGCAATTTTCAGCATACTGTTCCTGGACATGTCACCGAACCCGGATCGCTAAAATGAAGGCTGGAATGAGCCGGGTGTATAAACGGGACGAACTGGTCGAGCAGCGGCTGATTTGGAAATCGTCAGGTAAGAAGGTAGTTTTCACGAACGGCTGCTACGACATCCTTCATCCCGGCCATGTTCGGCTACTCGAACGCGCTCGCTCATTAGGCGATGTGCTGATTCTTGCTCTCAATACAGACAGCAGCGTGGCCCGCCTCAAGGGGCCATCACGTCCTTTCTTCGATCAAACGACCCGTGCTGAGCTAGCCGCCAGTCTCGAAGCCGTCGATGCGGTGACTCTGTTTGACGAAGACACACCCCGGGAACTTATCGCGGCCGTCCTTCCCGATGTACTGGTGAAAGGCGCTGATTGGGCCCACTTCATTGCTGGACGTGAGGAAGTGGAAGCGGCTGGAGGCCAGGTTCACGCGCTGCCTCTTGAACCCGGCTTCTCGACCACTGACATCGCGGAACGAATCCTGCGCCGCGCTGAGCCGGCGGACGCCTTAGCTCCCAAGCAGTGACGCATCCCGCCACACGAGAACTGCTTCAATCCGCAGCGAAGCACCCCGGCTTTCAGGCACTTCTGCAACGGCTAACTCGAGGCGAACCCGGGCCGTTTTCTGTCTCGGGATTGGTCAATACGGCCAAGGCTCTCTATCTGGTCTTGCTCTACCAGGCGACAGAGAAGCCTCTGCTAGTAATTGTGGACGGCAATAAGCAAGCGGAAACGCTCCTCGAAGCCACAGAGGTCTTCTTTCATCTGTTATTCGAAGGCCGTGACCTGCCTGCACCGCAGCTAATTCCGGCCCTCGACGTTCTGCCGCACCAGCGATTGTCGCCTCACAGCGAAATTGCGGAAGCGAGAGCGGTCGGGCTTTGGCGTCTCTCGGCACACAGGATTCCGATTACGATAGCGCCCGTCGCCTCGGCCCTTTTGCGAATAGAGTCGGCCGAGTTCTACCGTCAGCTTGCACTCACCCTGCGCGTCGGAGAAGAACTGCCGCTCGAAGATGTTGTGCAGCATCTGGAAAGCATCGGGTACGAGCGCCGCGATCCGGTTGAGATGGTCGGGGAATATTCTGTGCGCGGTGGCATTTTCGATGTTTTCCCAGCCGAGGCCTCAAAACCCGTTCGCGTCGAGTTCTTCGGTGACGAGATCGAGTCCATCCGCCAGTTCGATGTCGAATCGCAGCGCTCTATTCTCAAAGTGAATTCGGCCACCCTGTTGCCGCTGACCGAATACCCACGCTCCCGAACCTTGCTGCAAAAGCTATCGGAGGCTGCCGAAAAAGCCGAACTCGATCTCAGCAATCCTGGCGAGGTTTTTCCAGGCTGGGAATTTCTCATTCCGCTTGTCCGTCCTCGCACGCAGAATCTTCTCGGTCTCAACCCGAATGCGCTGGTCGTGCTTGATGAACCAGAAGCTGTCCGTTCCGCAGCGGAACGCTTATGGCAGCGCCTCACGTACCCTGATCGTCCTGCCCCGATTCCTCCCGAGAGCAATTTCGTCTCCTGGGACGAGATCCAGGCGCATATACAATCCCGTACGCAGGTCAGGTTTCGGGAACTCGAAGTAATCACGGCGATTGAACCCGCAACCGACATGCTCCATATCGCCACGCGGCCTGCTCTTACCTTCCAGGGAAACATGCCAGTCGTAGTGGCCGAAGCGAAAAACTTGATCGAATCCGGTCACCGCGTTGCATTGTTCGCAAACTCGCTGGGAGAAGTCGAGCGCCTTGCTGACGTCTTACGTGAGTACTCCATGCCCTACCAGCTCGGACTGGACTCGGGGTCGGGCATTCGCCCTTCGCTAGCCGAGCGTTCATACCACGCCGGGGCTGTTTCAAGCACGTTTCTCATCAAAGGCTGTGTCCGTCGGGGTGCGGTCTTTTCCGATACCTCGCTCGCCATTCTAGGCTCGGAGGACTTATTCGAAACCTCCGATCTAGTCGCGCGGCAGCCCACGAAATCCCAGCTTGCTGCCTTTGCGGCAGACATAGCGGATCTGAAGCCGGGGGATTTCGTCGTTCATACAACCCACGGAGTGGGCCAGTTCCTCGGTATTCGAGAGATCGCTCAAGGTGATGCCATGGGCGAATTCATGCTCCTCGAATATGCGGGCGACTCTAAGCTTTACGTTCCCTTGACTCGCCTCGACTTGGTTCAGAAGTACCGCGGCGCGGGCGAGGCCAAGCCGCATTTGGACCGACTCGGCGGCGTTACCTGGGACAAAACAAAATCACGCGTCAAAGCCAAAATGCGCGACATGGCAGACGAGCTCTTAAAGCTGTATGCCCATCGCCGCCTCGCCAAGGGCTTCGCATTTTCCGCCGATAGCAATTGGCAGCGCGAGTTTGAGGACGCCTTCGAATACTCGGCCACCAAAGATCAGCTGAGTGCCGTCAGTCAGATCAAAGGCGACATGGAAGCGGAACAGCCGATGGACCGGTTGCTGTGCGGCGATGTGGGCTTTGGAAAAACGGAAGTGGCGATGCGCGCCGCCTTTAAGGCGCTTGGGGACGGGAAGCAGGTGGCCGTGCTTGCACCGACCACCGTTCTTTCCTTCCAGCATTATGAAACTTTCAGACGCCGCTTCGCCTCCTTCCCGGTACGAGTCGAGCTGGTCAGCCGGTTCCGCACATCCAAAGAAATCAAGGCGGTTCTGGACGATCTCGCCGCAGGAAAAGTAGACATCCTGATCGGTACTCACCGCGTTCTCTCGAAGGATGTTCAATTTTACGATCTGGGCTTAATGATTGTCGATGAAGAGCAGCGGTTCGGCGTTCGTCATAAAGAACGGCTGAAACAACTCAGGCACAACGTTGACGTGCTCACCATGTCGGCAACACCGATTCCCCGCACACTACATATGTCGTTACTCGGGCTGCGCGATATGTCGGTTATCGAGACGCCGCCCAAGGATCGGTTGTCGGTCAACACGGTGGTGGCGCACTTCGATCCCAACCTGGTCAAGACGGCGATCGAGCAGGAACTTGCCCGCCTGGGCCAGGTCTACTTTGTCCACAATCGAGTGGACACGATCTTCATGCGTGCCGCTTCGATTCATGAATTACTGCCGCAATGCCGCATCGGAGTCGGGCACGGACAAATGGGCGAGGCAGAGCTAGAGAAGGTGCTGCTGGGATTTATGCGGCATGAGTATGACGTGTTCGTGTGCACCACCATTGTCGAGAACGGACTCGACATACCGCTCGCGAATACCATCATGATCGAGAATGCCGAGCGCTATGGCTTGAGCGAACTCTATCAGCTTCGCGGTCGTGTGGGACGCTCGAACCGCCGCGCATACGCTTATCTTCTTGTGCCGGCCGATACCCAATTGAGTGAGGTCGCGCGTAAACGCTTAGCAGCTTTAAAGGAATTTAGCGATTTAGGCGCTGGATTCAAAATCGCTGCGCTCGATCTGGAACTACGCGGGGCGGGCAATCTCCTCGGAGGTGAGCAGCACGGGCATATCGAGGCCGTCGGCTACGACACATACGTCCGCCTGCTTGAAGAAACGGTGAAAGAACTGCGCGGCGAAGAGGTACCGCTCGAAATACATGCTTCCCTGAACCTGGGGCTCGACATACGCATACCGCCCACCTACGTCGCCGACGAAGCCCAGCGGCTCCGTTCGTATAAGCGCATTGCAAACGCGGCGACAGATGATGATGCGGCCCGCCTCCTGGATGAACTTGCCGACCGATACGGTCCCGTTCCCGAAGAGGTTCGAAATCTGGTGAAGTTTTCGCTCCTGAAGAGCATGGCAGAAAAATTGGGGGTTGAGACTATTGACCGCCGCCAAGGCTCTGTTAATTTCAAGTTTCACGCGCAATCAAAGATCGATCCGCTGAAGCTGATGGCCTTGGTTCGTAATACGGAGGGAGCACAATTCACACCTGCGGGCGTGCTGAAACTACCTCTGGATGGCACAAGGGACGCCTCCCAGCTGTTAGACAGCGTGCGGCAGACTTTGGCCGACCTTACCGCCGAGGACGCAGGGGAAAAGAAGAGCTCTCCGGAGCTTGCGGGCGCACGGCCTCATTAGTACGGCTGCGGAACAGAATCATTCCGAAGGGCATCTAAGATCCGTTCATTCGCAACCCCCGCGCCCATACGACGTTTCCCAATTTGAAAGGCCGCGAGCACCGAAGTGCTGCCATAATGGAAAGCAAGCCACTCTATATGAAGGTCCAGTATCTTGCAATCCTTGCTTTGGCCGGGTTGTGCATGGCCTCGGATGACACCGCCGTAGTGGATCAGATAGTCGCAAAGGTCAACGGCGATATCGTGAGCCAGGACGAGTTGCAGCGAATGACGCGGGAACTTGCCCAGGAGTTGAAGGCTCAAGGCAGTTCTGGCCCCCGTACGCAAGAAGAGCTCGCCAGCCGCCAAAAAGACATTCTGCGAGATCGCATCGATCAACTTCTGCTTGTGCAGAAAGGTAAAGAGCTGAACATCAATGTAGATTCCGATGTCACGAAATACAGGGCCAATCTGCAGCGGCAGGCCGGCATCGCTGACGAAGAGAAATTTCACGAATACATTCGCCAGCAATCTGGTATGAGCTTCGAAGACTTCATGGCCGAAACCAAGAACCAGTTCCTGACTCGCGAGGTCATCGGCACCGAAGTCGGCCGCCACATTAACATTACTGACAAGGAAGTCGAAGACTACTACAACACCCACAAGCAGGATTTCATTCGCGATGAGAAGGTCTATCTCAGCGAGATTCTGATCTCGACCGAGGGTAAAGATCCCGCAGGCGTGGTTGCCGCGGAGAAGAAGGCCAACCAGATCGCTTCGGAAGCTAAGAAAGGGCAGCGCTTCACCGATCTCGCGCGAGATAACTCCGACGCGACCACAGCCAAAGATGGCGGCGCACTCGGCGGCTACAAGAAGGGTGATCTTGCAAAGAACATTGAGGACGCAATCTGGAATATGCCCAAAGGAGCGGTAACCGAGCCGATTAAGATCGCTACCGGCTTTGAAATTTTCAAGGTGGAAGATCATACCAAGGCGGGTCTCGAGCCCCTTGCGGATGCCAAACCCGAAATCGAGAACCAGCTGTACGGCCCCAAGATGCAGCCTAAAGTTCGTGAATACCTGACCGATCTGCGAAAGCAGGCGTTTTTGCAGATCAAGCCCGGATATGTGGATACGGGCGCAGCGCCTGGAATGAATACCGCTTGGCAAGATCCGGCGCAACTAAAGCCGGAAACGGTAAGCAAAACAGAACTGGAAGAGAAAACCCGTCACAAGCGCCTGCTCTGGGTCATCCCGATTCCGGGTACTGAAACAACCGTTACGGGAAAAAGCAGTTCGCGTTAGTTCTCTGATGAAGTCGCCCTATATTGGCACACTTGTGCCGAACGCAGTAGTTACCGCCCAGTTCCTCGTAGTATCCAAAGAAATTCGCCAAAAAAAGAGTGGCGAACCCTATCTTTCTCTCCATCTCTCGGACCGTACCGGTGAGATGGAAGCCAAGATGTGGGACAACGTCGCCGAGGTAATGGACACCTTTGATCGTGACGACTTCATCAAGGTGAAGGGCCTCGTTCAGGTGTATCAAAATCGCGCCCAATTCACCGTTCACAAGCTTCGGCGCCTGGAAGAGCATGAAGTCGATTTTGCCGATTATTTCCCGTGCTCCGACCGGGATGTGGAAGAGATGTTCTCGGAGCTGTTGGGAGTCGTCGGGAACATCGGAAACCCGCATCTGCGAGCATTGCTTCACGGCGTTCTGAGCGATCCTGAAATCGTCACCAAGTATAAGCTCGCTCCCGCTGCCAAGAATATCCACCACGCCTGCCGAGGCGGTTTGCTGGAACACGTCCTTTCGCTTTGCACACTGAGCCGGCTTATAGCTGGCCATTACAAGACGGTCGATCTAGATCTATTAGTAACCGCCGCCGTACTCCATGATATCGGCAAAATAGAAGAGCTCACCTATTCCCGGAGCTTCGGTTATAGCTCGGAAGGCCAGCTGTTAGGACACATCGTAATCGGGTTGCGCACGCTCAGCAGCAAATTCGACGCTCTGCCGGATTTTCCGCCAAAGCTCCGCACGCTGATCGAACACATGATCATCAGCCACCACGGTGAACTCGAGTTTGGCTCGCCCAAGGTGCCGGTATTTCCGGAAGCGCTGCTTTTCCACTATCTCGACAATCTCGACTCCAAAATGGAAGCTATGCGCAATGCACTCAAGCGTGACACACTCATCGAGGGTGAGTTCACGGGCTGGATTTCCTCGCTGGAACGAGTGCTTCTGAAGAAGGACCGTTATCTGACGCCCCCAGTCACGGTGGCCCGAAACCAGGCGGCGGATCAAACTACCTCGGTTGCCGAACCTCCCAATGGCACACCCGTTCCTCAACCTCCTGCTGAGCCATCGCACTCGGAAATCCATGCCTCCGATCGCAAGGAAGAAACGGAGCGGCCGAGTGAGCCGACGACTCCATTCGGCGAAAAGTTGCAGGCTGTCCTTCAATCTCGCAAGTAAAACCCGAATGATAAGATTGTGAGTTGTCAGGCTCCGGGCTTCGTGCAATGGGCGGTCGTAAACCCCGCCAGGTCCGGAAGGGAGCAACGGTAGCGGTTTAGCCCGTGTGCCGCGGATCACCCGGGGTCTGGCAAATGCCGCCTGAATATCCATTCCAGCTTTACCTTCGTCCTCTCGGTGAGTGAACGCCATGTATCAAGTCATTGCCAGGAAGTACCGTCCACAAACATTTAGCGAACTCATCGGGCAGGAACACGTTCAAAAAACCCTGACGAATGCGATCGAGGCGAATCGTCTCGCCCACGGCTACATCTTCGCCGGGCAGCGTGGCACGGGCAAGACGACGGTTGCCCGCATCCTTGCGCGCTGCCTCAATTGCATTCACGGACCAACAGCAACACCATGTGGCATCTGCTCCAGTTGCACGGAGATCAGTGCGGGAAATTCGGTGGACGTCATTGAGATTGATGCCGCTTCCAACCGCGGAATCAATGAAATGAGGGAAATTCGCGAGAACGTTCGATATCGTCCCGCGCGTGACCGCTACAAAGTCTTCATCATCGACGAAGCCCACCAGATTACGAAAGAAGCGTTCAATGCGCTTCTTAAGACTCTCGAAGAGCCGCCCGAATGGGTAGTCTTCGTCCTTTGCACGACCGAAGCCTACGAGATCCCAAACACAATCGCATCACGGTGCCAGCAGTTCACGTTTCGCTCCGTCGATTTCCCGGAACTTGTGAATAGGATGAGGCACATTGCCGAACAGGAGGGCATCGAAACCAGCGATGAGGTGCTCTCAGTAATTGCGCAAGCAGGCGAAGGAAGTGTGCGCGATTCGCTCTCGGCGCTCGATCAGGCGATCGCCTGTTGTGGCAAAACTCTGTGCGTGGAAGATATTCGCGCTCTGCTGGGGCTGTTTGGCGCTGGGTCGCTTCGTGCTGTCGCAGAAGCGGTGCACAACAGCGATGGCGCTCGCATGCTCGAGATCGTGGAAGAACTCGAACGCAATGGCCAAAGCCTGCAACATTTCAGTCGCGAGTTGTCCCGGTACTGGCGAAATCTGCTCGTCGCACGTCTTGCGGGCAAGCCGACCCGCCTTATCGCTGCAACGGATGCGGAACAAGCGGAACTGCTCGCCATCGCGAAACTTTTTAGTGAAGAAGACCTCACCCGGTTTCTAAATCTCTCGCTTGACCTGTACAAAAATCTGCAGGTCTCATTGCAGCCTCGGCTTCATCTTGAACTCGGATTGGTCAAGCTGGTTCACGCCGGAAGACTGCAGTCCATTGAGGACGCCTTAGCGGGACTAAGTTCGCCTTCTGCAACCGTGGCCGCGTCGCCTACAGAACCATTGCTTGCTGCCGCAACGCGCTCATCTTCGCCCAAGCCTCCGGCCTTCCAAGCTCCGAAGCCCGTTGTTCCCCGCCCCGAACCTCTTCCAGCAATGGAACCCGAGCGAAACGGAGATCTCCGCCAGGATCTCCATAATGCGCTCTGCAAAGCAGGTATGCAATTCACTGCTGACGGAATTCAGCATTCTGAGGTCAAGCTGGAAGGGAACCATCTTCTGATCCGGGCGCCAAAGAATATGATTCTTAGCTTGAGAGATCCTGGTTTGCAGAAAATCGCAGCGCAGGTCGTTGGAAAGGCGGTTGCCATCAAGCTCGAGACTGGCGAGAGCGTCGCGCCTGCCCCATCGGAGAGTTCCGAATCTGGGGCTTCGGGCGAGTCTGACCTTCGCCAGCGCGCGCTTTCCCATCCGGGCGTCAAGCGCTTTCAGGAAATCTTTCCGGGAGCGCAGGTCCGGACCGTGCGAAATTTGAATGAGTGAGGGAAGGGAGTAACCACACACCCATGAAGATGCCCGGCAATATGCAGAACATGATGAAGCAGGCTCAGCAGATGCAGCAGAAAATGCAGGAGCAGGTAGCTGCCATCCGCGTCGAAGCTTCAGCCGGCGGCGGTATGATCACGGTCAAAATGGACGGGCAGAAGAATGTTCTGGGCGTCAAAATCGATCCCGAGGTGGCCGGAGACGTGGAGATGCTGCAGGATATGGTAATGGCTGCGTTTAACGAAGCCGCCAAGAAAGTGGACGATGAGGCGCAAGCGAAGATGGGCGGCATGCTCGGTGGTCTCGGTCTGCCTCCTGGCCTGTTCTAGCCCCCAATGGCGGAATTCGCAGAGCCGCTCGCACGGCTGATTCAGGAATGTAAACGTCTTCCCGGCATTGGACAGAAATCGGCGCAGCGCATCGCATTTCATCTGCTGCGCGCACCACGTGAAGATGCGCAAAAGCTGTCCGAAGCTATTCTCGACATCAAGGACAAGCTTGGTATCTGCGCGCAATGCAACAACATCAGTGACGGAGACCTCTGTCTCTATTGCCGCGATCCGCATCGTGAGCATGCCCAAATCTGTGTAGTCGAAGAACCGCACAACATCCTGCCGATTGAGACGACGCATAGCTTTCGGGGGCTCTATCACGTGCTGCACGGCGCACTCTCTCCCTTGCGCGGCATCGGACCGGAGCAGCTTCGCATAAAAGGCTTGGTCGACCGGCTCAACGCAAGCGAAATCCAGGAGATCATCCTGGCTACGAACCCGACTGTGGAAGGGGAGGCAACGGCCGTTTACCTCTCCAGGCTTCTTAAGCCGCTGGGCCCGCGGGTCACGCGCATCGCCATGGGAATCCCTGTGGGCAGCGATCTGGAGTTTGCCGATGAGGTCACCATGTCGCGTTCCCTCGAGAACCGGCGTGAAATGTAGACGAACATGAATCCCGATCTGGAAATTTTTCTTGAAGAGGCATTTGCGCCGGTTCAGTCAACCTCAGTTGCTATCGGACGTGTGGTTGTTGAGCCTGATTATGAGAACAAAGTACCCGCTCAGGCTGACACCAGGCAGTTGTGTGACGAACTGATCACCCTGCTGAAGGAACAATCGCCTGACCCAGCCCATCTGCATTCCCATGAAGGCGTGGAAATTGCAATTCCCGAGACGTATTCTCTGCTTGCGAAACTTCTCCGGAAGATAACTCTACACGCAGATAAGGCCGAAGGAGCATGGGTGGAAGTCGAGCCTCCTGGTAACTGGATCTAAACTGAGATCAGTGCTGGTTACGATCTCTTCCCAGCCTGAGCGGCCGAAATGGCTGCGGGCTCCTGCTCCTGTTGGCGCAAACTACCGTGAGTTGAAAGATCTGGTTACGCGGCTTCAACTGCACACAGTGTGCGAGAGCGCTGCGTGTCCTAATGTCGGCGAATGCTGGAACCGGCGTACTGCAACCTTCATGATTCTCGGCAATGTTTGCACCCGTCGCTGCGGATTTTGTGCAGTGCAGAAAGGCGCGCCGCTGACCGTCGATATGGACGAGCCGCGCCGGGTAGCGGAAGCATGCACCATCCTGGGACTGCGATATGCAGTGATTACCAGCGTTAATCGCGACGATCGGAAAGATGGGGGCGCTGAGCTTTTTGCCCTGACAATCAACGCTATCCGCGAGCAGATTCCCGGTTGCAAGGTGGAAGTGCTGATTCCTGATTTCCAGGGCTCCTATCCTGCCATGGACATCGTCATGAACGCACATCCTGATGTCCTGAACCACAATACGGAAACGGTTCCAAGACTGTACCGGCAAGTCCGGCTCGGAGCACGCTACCCAAGATCACTCGACATGCTGCGCTACGCCAAGCAGGTTCGGCCCCACATCCCGACGAAATCCGGGCTCATGCTGGGCTTGGGTGAAACTGAGGCAGAAGTACTTCAGGTGATGCGCGACTTACGCGACCATCATGTCGACATTCTTACTCTCGGCCAATATCTGCGGCCTTCTCAGAAGCACTTGCCTGTTCTGCGCTACATCCCTCAGCAGGAATTCAACGACTATCGGATCGCCGGTATCGAAATGGGTTTCGCGCATGTCGAGGCGGGCCCGCTTGTGCGCAGCTCATATCACGCGGACGCCTCAGAAGAGACCGCTTCTCACGTGCACGCCTCCACAAACTGAGAATGTTGCGCCCGCGCTTCTTCAACCGCTCTGAAGGTCATTAAAGAGAGCAGTACGGCAACGAGAACAACGGTCGTGAGCGCAGCCGAGTCTGTCCAGCGAAACCTGTGCTGAACGAATTCACCGTTCGACCAAATCCCCGGGTAGACCAGCATGAGAACTGTTTCGAGTCCTCGCAACGCGAGCGCCCATTGGCACAGTTTCGAGAACATGGCTCGATTCGCGGCGAACTTGCTCCAGATGTAAACGGCAAAGATCATCAGGCCCAGAAACCATCCGTGTAATCCTTCCCGGAGCAATCCTGTCCGGGACGTGCCGTAAGACAGGTCGAAACAGATAAACGGAATGACGAATGCCGCACAGAAAAATGCGAGTTCGCGTTTAGTGGCGATCCACATCAGCAGAATGAGAAACGGAAAGAAAAGAATGCCTGCCCCGAACGGGAGTGTCATCCAAGGCTGCATAAAGTACTGAATGACCAGCGGCGAAGGAGTGATAATCGCGTTGAGAGCCCAGTCTTTGCGGTGAAAAATCAACACGTTGAGTGGCACTAAGGTGTCAACCGTAGAATCGAACCGCGACCGGAGCCAGTGGGCAACAGTCGGCGTCTGTGTATCCGCTTCGAAAAGATAGCCGAAGAAATGACCCTGATGGAAGTGCTTTCGACCTAATCGCCTCCACAGGACCGTCCACAAGCCAAGACCTGCTAACACAGAGATGACTCGCCAAAGCCAGCGCCCGATAGCTCGCGCAAGATGGGCCGTAGCTCTCCGACTTTCCAAGACGACTGCGCCCGACAAGAGCAGGAGAGCGGGCAAGTTGACCAACGCCGCTGGATGGTAGAGGTAAGCGATACCCAGCATCAGTCCCGCACAAAAATAGCGCTTCCGGAACACGAGATAGGCGCTCAGCAGCGAGAAAGAGCCGTCTTCCAGCTTGGGCCAGGTGAAGAATATCTCGTGAATGACAAACGGCGAAGTCGAGGCTACGAGAAAAGCGAGGAATGACCACGACTCGGACAAGAAAAGCCGCGCCAGGCCGAAGGCGGTGAGGAGGCTGCAAGCCGCAAGCGCGATCATGGAAATCCGATACGCTGCGAAACCTTGCGCGTCGAAAACGGTCCCGACATTCATCGGCAGCTCCGGTTCGAGATGCGTGGGACCGGCAAGCACAATTGAGCTCGTAGCAAGTCCGGCCAGCGGACCACGATCGGTGAAGTTGTAAGGCGAGAAAGCCAGGTTCGCAAAATCGCTGAATGGCCGCAGCCGTAAGCCCACCAGTTGTGCGACAAAATACGATAGTCGCGAATCGCTTCGGCCCCCCACTTCCAAGGTGCGAGAAACAGTGCCGCCGTAAAGCTCACCCTCTGGTCCTAGCGAGTAAATGGCTTTCGCAGTGCACAAGAGAGTCAACAGGCAGACGACAGCCAGCGCTTTTCGTTCAGTTTTCGTAAGAGGCGAAAAGATCTTGTATTTCAGGCAAGCGGCAGCGATCGACAAAGCCAATATTAGAACGACTGAGCGCGCGAACATCTCCGGTGAAATGCCCGGCGGCGCGACCCAGTTCATGAATCCACAGACTGCCAGACCGAGAGATCCTGGGACAGGTACCCATACGAATGAGATTTGGCGGCCTCGCCGGCAGAGTGCCGCGCGAAGGATGAGACCCGGCCCGAGAAAAAGCGTCAGCGCCGAAACACCAGTCAGCAGACACAGCAAAAATTGCTGAATCAGCAACGTCTCATCGGCGGATCGTACTAGAAAAGGATCCGAAAAGCCCAGCCACCCGCCGGGCGCCCCGGCTCCGTCTTTGGCAACAATCCGAAACGCGGTGGTCCCGTCGAGAGTGTTCAGCCTTACGCGCCGCCTGAACCAAGCCTCGGAAGGATTATTGGCGAACCGAAGCGAAACGCGCGAGATTGCGCCCTCTCTCGTTCGTGCTTCGATGAAAAGCTCATTTCCCGGCCGGTTTGGATAGCCGGCAACGTAGAATTCGAAATCCGGTACAGCGCGGTACCAGGCGCTTTCAGCAGTTCCGCGCGAATTGTCGGCGCCCATCCAGGAGCCGTAGAAGTGCACGCTACCCCTGAATCTGGGCTGCAGCGTCATCGGGAAAACTGAGCCTTCGGCAAAACCTCGCGCGCTGATCAACGGCGTTCCCGCCGCCGCAAGCGGAACACGCTCAATCTCAGGTGTCGGTTGCCGCTCCGGTCCGAGGCAGCCAACAGCAACGTACACTAGAGTCGCGGCGCAGAAAATCAGACCCGTGACATTTTCTCTGCTGTTGGCAAGGAAAGTCGTTCTCAAGCAGAGCAGTGCGCAGCCGAAGAATCGAGCCTTACCGATTTCACTCTGACAGTGTAGCCGATAGTCTCAGTTCAATACCGGAAGATGGCTGCCACCATCGCCCCGTTCGGCATTTTGTGATGCGGAACCACCAGCACCCTGCCTGCATGCAGTATGGTTTGGACTGCCGCATCGTTCACAAGATCCTCGTCTTCAGCGCTTCCCGTTTCACGCCCCCGGACGCGATGTGTTTCTTCCTCGAACACACCCGTCACCTCGAGCGAGTCCGAAGCCAGTAACGTCAGAACACGACCGTCATGAGCGGCTGTGACCACGTCTTTGAGCCGGCTTGAAGCCCCGCCTCCTACCTTGTGATTCCATTCGGCAAGCGCATTGTCTACCTGAGTTTCATATGACTTTCGCAGAGCCTCCAGTGCACGCGCGTGCATTTCGCCGCCCTTCAAACCGTCTGGGGCACCCCGAACCGCTTCGTGAGCCAGGTGCGGATAGGTATTCACTGTCTTGTACAGCGACAACTCATATTCCACTGCGCAGACCACCAGCGGCTCAGAATGGCCTCGTAAAACCTCACCGACTCCGCGATCGATCTGCCGGAAATAGTGGGCCATATATTCGTCCCAGTCCTCCGTATCGGTCCCGGTCCCAAACATAATGCCGGCGGAGGAGCCGGATGATGGTCCCGGGCTCGCCCGGTTATCCCGCACGTGATCCGGCTTTTGCGTATCCATGTAAGTCGCGTAGCTCGTCGCAGTGTGCTGAGGAAACGACACCTCCTCTGACGTCCTGTTTGTGCATCGAAGAAGCCGCGTGTTGCCTTGTGCGAGCGCAAGCAGGTAAAAGGTCTTCGCTCCGGTCAGCTCCCGCAGCAACGGCCTAATGTAGAAATGAGGACCGACAATTGCCTTTTCCTCTACCTCTTCATCCAGCCAAACGATTGAAAATACGTCGGGTGAGCGAAAAACCGCCAATGAGCGCCCTTCCGGTTCGCGATCCTGCAAAACAGCGTCCCAGCTCGCGATCGACGCCAGGAGATCTCGTGCTTCGGCGCCGTTTTGCCCTACTTTCTCTTCTATGCCCGCGAGACATTCCTTCCAATGCAGCTGATTCTGCTTCGCATTCGGGTTCTGCCCGGCTGTGCTCGCCGTACTCAGGGGCATGTATACGCTCAGGCATGGACCTGCAGAGGCCAACAGCGGTTTCAAATCTTTCAGGGTCTCGAACGTGGCGAGTTCGCCCTTTAAAGTATCCATACGCTAAGAAAGACAGATGTATCGAGATACCGTTACTTCTGCTTTTGCGCGAGACAATTGAGGAGTGTGGGAAATTCGCCAATCACAGGCCCGGTCGATCCTTACCCCTACCTCCGGCTTTATCAAACAAGCAGGTTTCACTCATTCGCTGACGCCCGCGCGTAATTGCACCTACGGATGCACTTACTGCTATGTACCCACGATGAGAGTCTACGGCGGCCTCCAAAAGGAAGACTGGCGCCATTGGGGACAATTCACCACCGTAAAGGAGAACGCCCCGGAACTGATCAAGAAGGAGATTCGGCCCGGACACGTGATCTATTGCTCCCCTCTCGTCGATCCGTACCAGCCGACCGAAAGAGAACATCCCATCATGCCGGGTATTCTAGAAGCAGCGATTGCCGCCCCTCCCGCCGTTTTTGCGATTCAAACCCGAGGCACGCTGATTCTGCGTGACATCGATCTTCTTCAGCGATTAGCTCGCAAAACGAAGCTCCGCGTCAGCTTTTCTATAACCACCGACGATGAGGGGATACGAAAGCGCTATGAACCACATTGTGAGCCCATCCAAATTCGGCTCCAAGCGATCGCAGCTCTGCGGCGCGTAGGGGTTGAGGTTTATGCGACCCTTGCCCCTCTTCTTCCGTGTGATCCAGAGCGGCTGGCCAACCTGGCACTAGACGCGTCGATGCGATCTTTGATCGGTGACCCGCTGCACGTTCGGGCGACAAAGCAGCGCGGAGCGACGACGCGCACGGCTGGAATCAGGCTGGCAGAAACACTCGGAGACCAGGAATGGCTCAATCCCGAGTTCCAGGCTGACATTCTAAGCAGGATTCAAGCGGCTTCAACGCTCCGAGGGTTCCCGTTCGCGTGGGGGCCCAAAGGGTTCAGTCGGCTCGCGATTCCCTGAGATGTACACGGACGAGCTGAGCCGCTAACTCGCGAGCATCGACGTGGTATTCTCCGCGGGAATACTGATCTTGCAACGCTTTGATGCGAGCATTTCGTGCCGCCGTATGGGCCCCCGGCTCCTCTCGTTCCCGGGCAGGCGCCGCAGCCGCGCCGTTGTCAACATTCATTTCGCTTAGCCCTCCCTAGAATCATATCGAGCCGTTTCCCGAAATTCTCACCCGGATTTCTCTGAAACAAGAGCTGCTCAGCAATCGTGTAGTTTTCCTTCCGAACTGCCGAAAGTCCCGTAGGCGTACAAAAGGCGCAAGTACTAAGCGGAGAAGGCAAGTGGTCACAACGCAAGTAGCGGATCTTAATTTCCGTGCAACAGTTCTCAGGACAGATGCGAGAGACAACCTGATTCTCGAACATCTCCCGCAAGTAAAGTTGATAGCACGAAGGATTCATGAGCGTCTACCGGGGTCGATCAGCCTCGATGATCTGATTTCTGCGGGAGTGCTAGGGCTGATATCGGCGATCGACCGCTACGACCCGGCACACGACGTCAAGCTGAAGACTTATGCAGAATACAAAATTCGGGGCGCGATTCTTGACACGCTGCGCGGAATGGATTGGGCGCCAAGGCAGCAGAGAAGGCGGGCGCGCCTAATTGAGACTGCGATCGCAGCCCTTGAGCAAGAGCACCAACGCGTACCGTCGGAAGAGGAAATCTCCAGATTTATCGGAGTATCCGTCAGCGAATACCAGGAGTGGTTGTCCGACTCTCGAGGTCTCACGATTGGAAGTCTTGAGGCCGCTGGAACGGAGGAGGACGGCCGGGACCTTTTGCGGTACCTGTCTGACAGCGACGAGCACTGGCCTTCTCATCTGCTCGAACGCGCCGAATTGGAACGTTTGCTCGCCAAGGCTATTGAACGGATTCCGGAAGTGGAGCGCACCGTTCTCAGCCTCTACTATTACGAGGAGATGACCTTGCGTGAGATCGCACAAGTGGTTGACCTGCACGAATCCCGCATCTCTCAGCTCAAATCTCAAGCGATTCTTCGCCTCCGTTCCTATATGGCAAAGCGATGGCCGCAGGATCGCGGCCGTCGAGACAGTTAACGCGACGGTTCCCGGTTCACCGGAGGGTTAACGTTCAGAGTCATCTGTCTGCGCTCTCTCGTGACCGTCAGCGGAACTACTTCACCCATCGAGTGAGACCGCATATAATAGCCCAGGTCATGAGCTCTTAAGAGCGGCTGACCGGCAATGGCAGAGATAACGTCACCAGCTTTCAAACCCGCGGCTTCCGCAGGGGAGCCCTTCTGGACAGACCGCACCAGGACACCCCCTTTTACGCCGAAGTACTGAGCCAATTGCTGGCTTAAAGGCTCACATTCCATACCTAGCATCTGATTACGCCACACCAGTACCGGATCGGGAATGTCAGTGAGCGCGAAGTCCCGCATGTTCGGCATATCGAAATTCGCGAAGTCTGCCGGTACCGCAAACTCCCGCGTGTGCGGAGCGCCCGTGGTTACGACAACTGTCTGTGGCCTGCCTTCCCGCCAAAGCTGGATCTTCACTTTGCGACCCTGCGGCGTTTCGGCTACCAGCCGGATGAACTGCTGGGCTCCGAGAACATTTTCGCCGTTATAGGCGATCAGGATATCGCCTGCCTTGATTCCGGCCACAGCAGCGGGACTGCCTTCCTCCACTGAGGCAACCTCGACTCCCTTTTCCTCAGGAAGGTTCGCCTGCTTGGCACGGTCTGCGTTCACATCACCGATTCGGACACCCAAATAGCTCTCAGGCGGACGCAACTGAGCAAATATCCCTGTCGTGGTGCTCGGGCCAAATTGGCCGCTTGCTACCGCCGTCATACCGAGAAGACCCAAAATCAATAAGGAACGCATATTCACCTTCCGTTATTCCTTTTGACGGTCACACTCAGAAGTGGATTGGTTCCGGATTAAGCTTTCTAGCAAGAACGGGTTACCTGAGGCTTCACCGGTAACCGTTGATGGAGGCGTTCATATTCTGCAGCAGTTCCATGCAACGCAAACGAACGTATTCGTCTTCCGTTTGTGATCTGAGTACTTGCTGTAACGCTTCGACTACCTGCGGGTTCAGCTCCGGAGCCTGATTGACGGGAGCGAGAACGTTGATGGCCTCAGTGCGAACGCCAGGATTGCTGTCATGTTGAAGAACATAAGTGAGCGTCTCGCGAATAAGAGGATCCGCGCTATAGTTTCGGAGTCCTTCCAAGGCCTTAAGGCGAACAGCCGCATTGGGATCCTGCCGGACACTTGCGAGTAACGCATCGCGCACATCGTCCCCACTCTGCCCTTTCAGCATTTCGACGGAATCAACTCGTAGCCCTGGATCATCCGGATCCCGCATTGCTGTGATTAACCACCTGTGTATATCCTGGCTGTCCACGCTGCCCCGGATTTCGCTTTGCTGCACATTATCGATGACAATCCGGACACGCCGGCCATCCTCCGGCTGGATATCCCGAATCCGAGCCACACTCGGGCCGAGTTCGCCATAAGCGATACCGCCCGTTTGCGAGAATGCAAGCCCATTGCGATCCATGAAACGGGCGCCGCTGAAACCGATGAATAGTAAAAGAGAAGCTGCGGCAACTTGAGCCGACCACCGCGTGGGTGCAAACCCGATCACATCCAACCAGCGCCGCCCTGTTTCGGCAAAACTCATCGGCTTAACCGGCGCAACCAGAGCCGCTTTCAGATCCTGCCGGCATTCGCTTAGCAAATCGAAAGGCACGTCGGCTTGCCCTGCCTTGAGAGCAGCGTGAAGTTCCTTCTCGCGCGTCAAAGCACGCTCGCACAGCGCGCATCCGCTCAAATGTCCCTCAAGGGCCTCTTCGGCCGCGAATTCGAGCTCACCGTAAAGATAGAAAGAGAGATTCGCCTGCGCATCGTGGCAGTTCATACGAAATCTCCCAGAGCAGTACGCATCTTCTGAGTTGCTCGGAATAAGCAATTCTTCGCGGCCTCTTCCGTTACGCCGAGCGCCTCCCCAATGGCCCGCAGCCGCATGCCTTGGTAATGCCGCATTTCAAAAACCAGACGCTCCCGCGGTGTGAGGCGGCTTAGAACCTCCTGCACTCGCTGATTCACCTCGGAGCTGAGCGCCTGTCGTTGGGGATCAACGTCGGCGCGATGCTCGGGGAGAAGTTGAAACCGGTCGAATTCGCCATTCCCAGTCTGGACCGACGATGCTTCTTCCTTGCGAACTTTGCGTTTCCGGAGTTGATCGAGGCACAGGTTCGCCACGATGCGGTACAGCCAGGTACTGAAACTGCAATCAAACCGAAACTTAGCTAAGTTCTTGTAAACACGAAGGAACGCCTCCTGGTAAACATCGCGTGCGTCCTCTTTTGAATGAAGCAAGTTCAATGCCATGCGAAGTACGTTGGTGTCATAAAGGCGTACCAACTCTTCAAAGGCGGCCGAGTCGCCGCGCTGTGCGGCTCGGATCAGCGCGCCTTCGTCCGAGCGCTCAGCCGTGGCATGCACGTTTAGGTTTTCCAGAACTCCGGCTTGAGTTTCCACCAAATCGATGGACGTTTGAAGAGCGATTTCGTCACGCCGCACCGGCCAGGCGCAAATGGCGCACTATGTCCTGCCGATCAGCTCGCTAGCTCTAGCTCAATCAGCTTATTAGCTGGATCCAGGTGCGCAATCCGGAAACTCCGGACTTCCCCGGCTCGTGCGGCCGGTTTCGAAATCGTCGCCGGGTCTCCGCCTTTCCCCTTCCACCTCGCTGAAAGCATTGCGCTGAGTGAGGACACGTCAGCAGCCTGTTTAGGTTCGGCAGTTGCCGTCGACGGCTCGGTCTCGGCACCAGCTTTTAACTGGCAGCTCGCGATCACACCCTCCCCCAATTCCACTCTGGCCCGATTCCCCTGCACTTCCACTAGACGCCCGCTAACGGTGTCACCGGGCTGGTGCTCGGAGATGTAATGGTCTACTGTCGTCGGTTCAAGCTGTTTAAGCCCCAGACGCAGACGCCGCCGGTCTCGATCAATCTCCAGCACCACAGCCCGAACAGTCTGGCCCTTGGCAAGTTTCTCCCTTGGATGATCGATTCGTTTTTCGTTCGTCACATCGGAGATATGGATCATTCCCTCGAGACCCTCGCCAAGCTCGACAAAGGCGCCAAACTGCGCCAGGTTCGTGATAGTTCCTTCAACGGTTGAGCCGACGGGGTAGCGTTCGGGAACCGAGTCCCAAGGATCGCCTAAGGCCTGCTTGTAACCGAGACTGATTCGGCGCTCCGCTGCATTTACCTGAAGAACGACTGCTTCAACGCGGTCACCCATTTTCAGCAAGTCGCCAGGCTTCCGGACGCGCTTGTTCCAGGAGAGCTCAGAAAGATGAATCAGACCATCTACTCCGGGGAGCAGTTCGACGAAAGCACCGAAATCTGCCAAGCGCGAAACGGTTCCGCTTACTCTGTCTCCAGTATTGAACGTACGGCTCGCCAAGCTCCACGGGTCTTCCTGCAGTTGTTTCAGGCCGAGCGAGATCTTCCGCGACGCCGGGTCGATCTTTAGAATTTTCACTTCGAATTCATCGCCGGCCTTGACGACATCGCCAGCCTTCGCGATCCGGGAATACGCCATATCGGCCACGTGCAACAAACCGTCAACTCCACCCAAGTCAACGAACGCGCCAAAATCCATTACGGTCCGAACTCGCCCGCGCACAACCGCGCCTTCCCGTAAGCCGGCAAAGGCCTGCTCCTTCCGGAGAGCGTCCTTCTCCTCGAGAACCAGTCGGCGGTCCACCACTACGTCTTCTTTGTCGACCTCAAGCTTTGAAATCCGGCACTCAATTTCTTGCCCGACCAAGGCTGGCATATCCTCCGCTTCGCGCACGCCGCTGCGGGAAGCCGGCATAAACGCGCGCACGCCGATGTCGACGCGGAAGCCACCCTTCACCTGTTCGACAACCGTGCCCATGATGGTTCTCTTCTCGGCAAAAGCGACCTCAAGACCGCTCCAGTCTTTCGGGCGATCTACCTTCACGCTTGAAAGAGTGTAGTAACCCTCCTCGTTGCGAGGACCAACAGTTACTCTTACAGTCGCTCCGGCCTGCGGCTCACGATCCTCGGTCTCGCGCCACTTTTCCAAAGCCAGAGAGCCTTCAATCTTCCGGCCAACGTCAATCAGCAAGGCCTCGGGAGTAACCGCGACAACGGTACCAGTAACAGTTTCGGCACCCGCTCCGTCAGCATGTTGTTGCTCAAAGCTGGACAACATCTCGGCAAAGCTGGCATCTTCACGCGAGGGCGCACCCTCGGCTGGATCAACGCCTTCCAAATTCTCGATACTCATGACTGCTGGGATTACCTTATTCTGTCACAGGACCCCAGTGATCACCGGCAAGACCGTTAACGAGGAAATCGTTCCGATCGCCCGTGTAAGCTTCTTTCGGGTTCAGGATTTCGCATGGGTTGCAATCGTCGCGGTTCTCATCGCGACCATGCCGGAGACAAACTATAACGCGACCATATTGCTCGTTCTAATTGGAGCCTTCCAGATCGCTGAGCCACGAATCCGGTTATTTTCTTCAACACGCGGCCAGGCGCTCTCTATCGCCCTAAAGCTGCTTTTGAGCTATCTGCTAATCGGATATACACATGGGATCGATAGCTACTACTACGAGTTCTTTCTGATTCCGGTCGTTTCCGCAGCAGCGAATCTGGCACTCCCGGGTGTTGCCATCGTCACCGCGATCGCCTGTTTTGCCTATCCCTCGTTTCTGCTCCCGATCTTTATCGATTACGACATCTTCCATTTGGCCCCGGATCAGATCAACATCATCAGTCTGCGGGTTTCCTTTTATGCGATCGTAGCCTTTGCTGTTTACCAGGAGGCGAGCGCCAAGCGTGACGAGACCCGCAGGACCCAACTCGCAGCCGAGCGGCTTGCAGAATCGAACCGCAATTTGCGTTTAGCCGAAGCATCGCTGCGACGCAATGAGCGGCTGGCGGCATTGGGCCAACTCACAGCCGGACTGGCACACGAGCTACGCAACCCTCTGGGCACAATCAGAGCGAGCGCCGAGATGCTGACCAAAACAACTACCCACCGCAGACCCGAACTCATGTCTGAGATGGCCGGTTACATTCGCAGTGAAGTAGATCGAATGAGCGCGCTGATCTCCAGCTTTCTCGATTTTGCCCGTCCCTTACAAATTCACCCTGTTGCCTCAAAGTTTGACATGGTCTTGAATGATGTGATCAAGGAGCAATTGGAACTCGCCCGGCAAAGAGATGTAAGGCTTCTGACCGAGCTCCAACCTCAGGCGCTTACATTCGAGTTTGATCCCGACTTGCTCCGCCTGGCTGTTTCGAATCTCGTACAAAATGCAATCCAGGCAAGCCGCGTGGGCGGAGAGGTCAGAATCACTGCCCATGAGATTAATGGAAACGTGCAAATCTGCGTCCGAGACCGAGGCGAGGGCATCCCGAAAGGGAGTCTGGAAAGTATCTTCAATCCGTTTTTTACGACCAAGCCCGATGGGGTCGGCCTCGGATTAGCGATCGTGGCGAAGATTATTGACGAACATGGAGGACGTATACAAGTGTCGAGTGAAGCGGGCAGCGGCACGACGTTCGAGCTAAATCTGCCCCAGGTAAATCGGATTTGAATATGTCGTCAGGCCGCATTTTGGTTGTCGAAGACGAAGACAAGCTGCGACGCGTGGTGCAAGTGCAGCTGGAATCGGCAGGTCACGAAGTGGACGGCTCACCCACCGCTGAACAGGCGCTTCCCTTGGCGACGCTGGCCGATCTCATCATCACCGATCTCCGCTTGCCGGGAATAGATGGGCTCGAGTTCATCGGACAATTGCAGTCGCGCGGAATCAGCGCGCCGGTCATTGTGATCACTGCTCACGGATCGGTTGAGACCGCCGTTCAGGCGATGAAATTGGGTGCCGCGGATTTCATCCAGAAGCCGTTTTCCCTGGACCACCTCAGCACAGTTGTCGAAAAGGTGATGGCAGTTCAATCCTTGCGCGCCGAGAACCAGCGCATGCGTGAGCAGCTCGATCAACGCTATCAGTTCGACAACATTATCGGCAGAAGTGCAGCCATGCGAGACATCTTTCACACCGTGGAGCGCGTAGCGCCCACCAGAGCAACGGTGTTGATCGCGGGTGAAAGCGGTGTAGGCAAAGACATGATCGCGCGCGCAATCCACCAGCATTCGCCGCGAAAAACTCATGCCTTTGTCAAAATCAATTGCACCGCGCTGCCAGAGAATCTCATGGAAAGCGAACTGTTCGGTTATGAGAAAGGTGCTTTCACGGGAGCGAATTCGAGTAAACCGGGCAAGTTCGAGCAGGCGGACGGAGGCACTGCCTTTCTGGACGAAATCGGAGATGTCCCGGGTAATGTGCAGGTGAAGCTGCTGCGGATCCTGCAGGAGCGGCAATTTGAGCGCCTCGGTTCGAACGTGACTCGTAGTGTGGATGTGCGCGTTATCGCGGCCACGAACGTGGATCTCCGGGCAGCCCTCGAACAGGGGCGTTTTCGCGAAGACCTGTATTACCGCCTGAACGTTGTGCCCATCAACATGCCTCCGTTACGGGAACGCAAGGAAGACATTCCGTTTCTCGCACTCTATTTTGTCGGGAAGTTGTCGAAAGAACTGGGAACTGGCCCTAAGCAACTCAGTCCGGCAGCGGTCGACCGGCTGTTCGATCACTCCTGGCCGGGCAACGTCCGCGAGCTCGAAAATACTATCGAGCGGAGCCTCGTGCTGGCGCCCGGAGATGTGTTGCAGCCGGCAGACATCCGCATTGAGGCCCCTCGCCACTTATCCCTATCAGCCGGGACACAGCAAGCGCCCATATTGCCCGAAGGCGAGACGCTCGAGCATTGGGAACAAATGATGATCCGTGAAGCGCTTCGCCGAGCCAGTGGCAACAAGAGTCAGGCCGCGCGAATGCTAGGACTTACCCGGAATGCCCTGCGCTATCGCCTGTCTCAGATGGGACTCGATAACGAGCCCGGCGACGAGATGGCAGCGAGGAGCGCTGATTAGAGCCTCACAATATTGTTCGAGCGGAATTTCTTGAGCGCGTTGCGAGTGTCCACGATGAGCTTGCTTCGCTCCACCGCGGCCTTGTAGTCAACACCCGAATGGTCCGTAACAATTACTACACAATCGGCCGATTCAATCGCTTGCAGCATGTCCTGGGCTTCCAGAATTTCGTCGTTGATGCGAATCTGGGCCACGAACGGATCAGAAAACGTAACCCGTGCGCCCCGCCTTTGCAGGAGCATAATGATGTCCAGCGCCGGCGATT
Source organism: uncultured Acidobacteriaceae bacterium (assembly GCA_963771495.1). GTDB lineage: Bacteria > Acidobacteriota > Terriglobia > Bryobacterales > Bryobacteraceae > Bog-105. The sequence goes on from CAVYTR010000002.1 coordinate 166,474, forward strand.
CGCGGACATCATCGATATCGCGCTTATACGCGGCGCCGAGAATGTGAATATGTGACCCACGAACCGGCTTCGAGGCATCGTTGAGCGCGTTTTGAACTTTCTCGATGACGAACTCCGGCATCCTCCCGTTGATGTACCCAGCCAATTCGATAAACCGAGCTTCGATACCGGCTTCCTTGCTTTTCCAGGAGAGATAAAACGGATCGATCGGAATGCAATGTCCTCCGAGCCCCGGCCCTGGGTAAAACGGCATGAACCCGAACGGCTTTGTCGCCGCAGCGTCGATCACTTCCCACACGTCGATGTTCATGCGTTCGCACATCAGCGCAAGCTCGTTTACCAGACCGATGTTAATCATCCGAAAAGTATTTTCGAGCAGCTTCACCATCTCCGCAACGCGCGTCGAACTTACAGGGACAACCGTATCGAGCGCCTGTTTGTAAAACAGGGCGCCTAGTTCTGTGCAGGCCGGAGTGATGCCGCCGACAACCTTAGGAATATTAGATGTTTGGAATTTCGGATTGCCCGGGTCTACGCGTTCAGGTGAAAAACAAAGAAAGAAATCACTGCCAACGCGAAGTCCGGAGCTTTCGAGTTTCGGTAAAACAAGCTCGTCAGTAGTGCCCGGATACGTAGTGGACTCGAGCATTACGAGCAGCCCCGGGTGGATATATTTTGCGATTTCCTCCGTAGCTGATACTACGTAGCTCATATCCGGGTCTTTCGTTTTCCGGAGCGGAGTAGGGACGCAGATGTCGACCGTATCGAGGTCGCGGATCACGGAGAAATCGCTGGTGGCCCGCAGCTTTCCGCTTTCGACAAGCGGCCTGAACACGTCATCTTTACGTCTTTGACGTACGATTCACCGCGATTGAACTGGTCGACTTTGCTCTGCTGGACATCGAATCCCACGACCTCGAAACCGGCTCCGGCGAACTCGACAGCGAGAGGCAGCCCAACATAGCCCAGCCCGAGCACGCCAACGCGGGCTTTTTTCGTCGCGATCCGTTTCCGCAGCTCGTCCGCAGCCGAAGACGACGGCTGTTCAGAAGTATGTTCAACTGTTTGCGAAATCAAAGGAAATATCTGCCTTCACCAATAATCTCTGCCGGTCCGGTTAGATAAACGCTACTGTCCCAGCGAACGGTCATGCTTCCCGCTGGCGTCCTCACTTCTACCGGGCTTTCGGCAACTCCCCTGAGAATAGCAGCGATAGCAGCCCCGGTTGATCCCGTTCCGGAGCTTTTCGTCTCGCCCGCTCCGCGCTCGTAAAATACCGTCTGGATTGTGTGCCGGTCAACAGACCGGCTGAGCGAAACATTGCTCCTTTGAGGGAAACACTCGTGGCACTCGGCCTCCTGCGCTATCATGCGCCAGTCTGCGGGCAGTTCTTCGACGAAGATTGCGCATTGCGGATTGCCGACATTCAGCAATGTAGGACGAAACACTCTGCCGGCCAACTGCATGGTCGCCCACAGTTCCTCAGTGCGGGGTGTACCCATGTTCATCTCAAACAAAAAACGCTTTTCGTCGCGGGAGAGTAGCCGGACGATTTTCTCGCCCGCCCCTGTCATGACCGAGATATCTGGGGGCGAGACAACCCCTGCTACCAACCCGAAAGCCGCCGCACATCGTGTTCCGTTCCCTGAAATCTCGGGCTCGCTACCGTCCGAATTAAACAGCCTTGTCCGTAAACCGTTCCGAAGTTGCCAGACGAGCATCCAGCCATCCGCCCCGATGCCGGTCGTGCGAGCGCAAATCTCGCGAGCGAGGGAGGGAAGGCGGTCCTCAGCGGTCTTCTCGATTTCTTGCCCCCAAGTCAGCAAAAAATCGTTTTCGGCGCCGTGTAATTTGGTCCAGGGAAGCCCGTTCATTCGTCCTCTCTCTTGAAGATCAGCAGGGCCGCGCCTGGCACGTCGATGGATTGCACGATCCTGTAAGGAGACTTCCTGTTTTCACGGAGGTCTTTCGAGAGTGCGTCCCCAGCCTGCGCAATCGCCCAGAGCTCAGTGTGAATCAAATCTGGCCTAGATGCGGTTGCAAGCCATTCCGGGCCGTTCCCGATGTGAAGGCTATCTCTGATTGGAATCCTCGCGTAACAGAGAATTCCAATCGGATCTCCGAATGACGCAATAATGCCCTGCCCCGGTTCATAGTGTGACCGAAGAAAGCCGGCTGCACTCTGAGTCCAAGCCCGCCGCGCGACAGAGTTTACCTGCGATTCTTTCCAGCAAATTACGTTTTCCCGGCTCGGATGAAGCAACCACGGCGTAAGCGCGAGCAGCGGAAGAGCAATGGCGAACTTGCGCCAACGCCGCGAAACAGCGGTCACGATTGCTCCCGCTGCAAAGGATGCCCAGGCAACCGCAAGAATTCCGTAACGCGTGTTGTAGTACGTATGGGGCCAAAGCTCGGGCACAAAAACAGGCACCTTTGACGAGTGAATGCTCCAGACGTAGAAAAGCAGCGGAAGTAGCAGGAACAGAATGGGCCAAAGCGCCGCTTTTTCGGCGGCTTAGGAGAGTCCTGCCGCGCCGGACAGCAAAAGGAAAGATCCTGCACAGAGCCGCGCTGCTTCAGCGTAATATGTCGCTGCAAGTTTCCAGTCGTGGTATCCCGGGTAGCTCCGACTTCCTTGTATCGTGCTCGCCGAATAGGGCCCATTGTAAAAGTCCAGAGCATTCCCCGTTTCATACCAGTTGTGGGCTATCCAATAAGCGGGCGCAACCGATGCAAGCCCGGCGAATGCAATCAGCGTTTTTGTCCGGCTGCCCCGCCCCCGAATGCGAACCAAAGCGCGGCAAAGGGTATGAGAAACCAGCCTTCATAGCGCGTAAGACTCACCCACCAGCAAGCGCCAACGCCGAGCCAGAAATCCCTAGACGCATTCGCTTGTTGAAAGCGAATGCCGGCAAATAGCAAGGCCGTCAAACCTGCCACGAAGACGACTTCGGTCATGGGAATCGAAGCCAGATAAAGTAAGTTTGGATTCAGTGCGAAACACGCAAGCACCACGATCGCCGCGAATCTGCTTGAATAGGCCGCCCTTGCCGCTGCGTAGAGAAACAGACCGGAGATGACGAAACAGATGCTGACAGGGATGGTGCCCGCCAGACCGCTCGACCAGAGCGAGTCAATAGCTGAAAACGGCACGCAGAGCACATGCAACAACGGCAGCCAGACCGTTCCGAGTTGGTCGTAACCGGGCGTGCGTGAATCGATAATGCTCCGACTGATATTCAGGTGGGCCTGTGCGTCACCGTAGTAGAGAACAAATCCCTCGCGAAAACAATAAACGGCTGCGACCGTGACCAGAAAAGCCAGTCCTAAGCTAACCGCAACGAACTCCGCGCGCTGACCCGGTTAGAACTTGGTAAATCGCCGGAATTCTTCAAAGCGGGAATCGATTTGCTGGCGGGTAAGAGTGTGGAAACGCTCGACTCCGAACTGCTCACAGCAAAAGCTTCCCATAACCGAGCCGTAAATTACAGCACGATGTAATTCATGAACGTCGAAAGATCCATCGCGCAGATCGAAGCCTCGCTCGGCTAAGTAGCCGACAAATCCCCCGGCGAAGCAATCACCTGCGCCCGTAGGATCGAAAACGTCTTCGAGCAAATAACCTGGCACCATGAAGAGCGAATCTTTACGGAACAACATGGCGCCGTATTCGCCCCGCTTGATAATGAGGGTATTCGGACCAAGTCTCAAAATTTTCTGCGCTGCACGGCGTAGGTTCTGCTCGCCCGCGAGCATCCGGGCCTCGCTATCGTTGATCAGCAAGAAATCCCATCCGCGGATCGTTTCAAGCAGATCCTCGCGGGTTTGGGAGATCCACCAGTTCATTGTGTCGCCACCGGTAAACCGAAGCTTGTGCATCTGACTCTGAACACCACGCTGCAGAGTCGGCTGAATGTTGCCCAGGAAAAGATACGGATGCTCGACGTAGGACGGCGGAAGCTTCGGCTGGAAATCCGCGAAAACGTTCAAGTCCGTTTGCAATGTAGTGCGATCGTTCATGTCTGGGGAATACACTCCCGACCAGAAGAACGTCTTTCCGGGCACCTGCTCTAATCCCTGCAGGTCCACACGCTTGCTCGCCAGAAAATCGCGATCCTGCGGAGCGAAATCGTCGCCGATAACGCCCACGATCGAGGTATGGGTGAAGTAACTGGCACTGAGCGCAATGTAAGTGCAAGAGCCTCCGAGCGTACGTTCTCTTTTACCGTGCGGCGTCTCGATCGCATCGTAAGCGACAGACCCGATCACAACAAGTGACATGCTCTTGCATTTTACTGGACACCCTGGTCCTTCTACTTAATCGCTACAATACGCATGTGCGATTTCTCGTGGTGAGTGATCTGCATGCGAATTGGCACGCATTAGAAGCGGTGCTTTCCGATGCGGACGGGCAATACGACCAAATCGTTTGCTGTGGCGACCTGGTGGGATATAACGCCCAGCCCGGGCGAGTACTCGACTGGACTCGCCAGAACTGCTCTGCTGTTATTCGTGGCAATCACGACAAGGTGGTCGCCGGCCTGGAGAACCTGGAGTGGTTCAACGATGTCGCGCAGACAGCCGCACGCTGGACAATGAAACAACTCAATGAAGAACAGTTGCTGTTCCTGCGTGAGTTGCCGCAAGGTCCATACACCCTGGAGCACTTCTCCATGTACCACGGTTCACCCCGTGACGAAGATGAGTATCTGATTACCGGCCGGGAAGCCGTAGCGTCCTTCGAGACAATCCAAATGCCGCTGAATTTCTTCGGGCATACCCACCTGGAAGGCGGGTTCTTCAAGATGCGGGGCCGCCTGGGAGCCATACCTCAGTTGAAAAAAGATGAAAAAGAGGCAGTTCTGGAACTCGATCCGGACATCGCCTATTTGATTAATCCCGGTTCCGTAGGCCAGCCACGCGATGGGGATCCGCGGGCCAGTTACGCTCTTTTCGACTCCGAACAGAACCTGGTGACTCTGCGGCGTGTTGATTATCCCATCAAAGCCACGGCCGATGAAATTCGCGAGGCCGGATTACCCGACGTGCTCGCGTTCAGACTCTTCCAGGGCCTCTGAGACGCTCGCGGGAGGATCGGCCAGAGCTTCAATTGGCACGTCGACGGGCGACTCACCGAAAAACGCTCGCAGCTTTGCCGCGCAAGCTCTGCCGACCGTTCGCCCCAGATCTTCAGGTAAAGCTTGTCGGACGCGCTCCAGGCTGCCATATGTCCGAAGAAGCTTTTCCACCGTCTTCGCGCCAATCCCGGGAATCGTATGCAGCTCTGAAGTAAGCTGTTGAGCATTTCTTCGGGTGCGGTGGAATGTCACGGCAAACCGGTGAGCCTCATCGCGAATAGTCTGCACAAGGTGCAGAATCGGCGAGAACTTGTCCAGAATCACTGGCTCATCTTCCTGGCCGTAAACGTATATCCATTCCTCACGCTTCGCAATAGAAGCAAGCGGCTGATACGTATTGCCAATCTCTTCCAGGGCTCCCGCCGCAGCATGCAACTGGCCCAGGCCGCCGTCCACCAGCACAAGGCCGGGGAAAGGCCGTCTTTTCTTCCTGCAGCCTTGAATATCTCCGGGTAATCACTTCGCGCATAGAAGCGAAATCGTCGTTCCCGGCCACAGTGCGGATGATGAATTTGCGATAGTCCGACTTTTTCATCTTGCCGTCTTCCCAGACCACCATGCTCGCAACCTTATCCGTACCCTGGATATGCGATATGTCGAAGCACTCTATCCGCCTCGGTGCTTCAGCAAGATTCAAAGCGTCCCGTAAGGCTTCGCCGATTGCTTTGGACGACGGTTTCATCACCCGGAATCGCTGGTCGAAGCTGGCCTTCGCATTTGTCTCCACTAAGGACAGCAGGGCTTTCTTCGCGCCGCGCTGCGGAGTTGCGATCTCCACTTTGCGGCCTCGTGCTTCCGAAAGAAATTCTTCCAGTTCTTCGCGATCCTCGAAATCGGCTGGAACGTGAATCCGTCCTGGAATGTACTGGTTGTTCAGATAAACCTGTTTCAGCAGTGCACCGATGAACTCTGACGGATCGAAATCGACCTGGTCCTCCCAGAAGAAATCACGACGATCAACAATTTTGCCGTTACGCAGGTGGAACAGGTTAGCCGCAACCAACGGCGGCTCCGCATAAAAAGCGAAGATGTCGACGTTCTCGCCTTCGGCCGCAGCCATCTTTTGCTTTTGTTCCATCTCGCGAACAGTATTCATCAGGTTCCGCAGACTGGCTGCTTCTTCGAAGCGCATCTCGTCAGACGCGGTCTGCATCCTGGTCTCCAACTCATTCGCCAGATCGCGATGGCGTCCTTCCAGGAACAGGCGGACATCACGAACTGCGGCTGAATAAGTCTCGTCGGTGGTCAGCTCAGATACGCAAGGCCCCAGACACCGGTGAATATGGTACTGCAGGCACGGGTGGGTATGCCTGCGGCTGAAATCAAGTTTGCACGAAGGCACTTTGAAGTGGCGGTGAATGAAATGAACAAGGCGATGCGCCAAGTTGCCTGGAAAGTAAGGACCATAGTAAGTGGCGCCGTCTTTTAAAATCCTTCGAGTGACGTAAACACGCGGATACCTCTCCTTGGTCAACTTCACATACGGGTAAGTCTTGTCATCCCGAAGCAAAATGTTGAAGCGCGGCTTGTATTGCTTAATCAGGTTGTTTTCAAGAGCAAGCGCCTCCTTGTTGTTGTCAACCTGAATAAAATCGAGGTCGCGAGCCTCAGCGATGAGGCTTCCGGTTTTGGCTTCCGCCAGCCGATCCTCATTGAAGTAGCTTCTGACGCGGCTGCGAAGGTTTTTGGCTTTGCCAACGTAAAGAACCGTTCCCTCGCCATCTTTGTAGAGGTAAACGCCCGGCTGAGTAGGAAGCTGCGCTACTTTCTCACGTAATTCCATAGGCAGCTATAATCCAATTGTGACACGCGCACTGCTCTTTTGGTGTGTCTTGTGCGTGCTGCTATCAGGCAGTTTGTTCGCCCAAAGCAGCACTTCCGACTCGCAAAAATCCACCACTCAGAAACAAAGCCCGAACGGCATTGCACAATCGCCTGCTCCGCATACACAGGCCAGGCAGCAGCCATCTGATGAAGAGAATCCGCCTGAGGAAGACGAATCGGTTGCACCGAAGACCTACACGCTCAATCCGCTTGAATCGGATCGCAATATCAGGGTTGGAAATTTCTATTGGCATCGCGGAAAGTTTCGCGCTGCCGCCGACAGGTATCGGGACGCAACCCGGTACAATCCAACTTCCGCGGAGGCCTTCTTCAAATTGGGCGAGGCCGAACAAAGGCTGAAGAATAAAGATGCCGCCCGCGTGGCTTTCCAGAAAGTTCTGCAGATCTCGCCCGAATCAAAGCTGGCTCAGGAAGCCAAGAAGAAGTTAGCGACAAAAAGCTAGCGGTTTCGGCGGCGCTCGACCTGGCCCTTCATCATAGACACCAAAGCTTTGATTCCAACTTCCCAATCCGGGAAAAGATCAAGGAACTGCATCCTTTTGCTGATCTCAGGCGGCACAACGCACTCACCTAGCCGGACTGGCACCAGGAAGATGTCGCCGAAAGGGACGTAAGTGGCAATATCGAGCGCGTAACGGATCTCGCTCTGAAAATAGCCGCGTTTGCTCACGGATCGCCGCGAGAAACACACGCAAAAGAAATCTGAAGATTCAATCGCACGCTCGATGGTACGCGGCCAGTTTTCGCCTGGCAATAGCTTCTCCTGGTCCATCCACGGATCCAGTCCCGCCTCTTTCAATGAGTTGAACAGGCGCTTCACATCCGGGCGATCCTCTTCGGCGTATGCGAGGAACACTCTGATTGACTCCTCAGGTTCAAATGAGACTGTTGACCGGTCAGGTCGCGAGTTCTCCCTCAAATTCTCATGCCAGAACCGGGTTATATGGCGCGCCAGAGACAAGTTCGCGTTACCTCGGCAACAAAATAGCTGAGAAAATGTTCGCTCGTAAGTGGAAAACAGAATTTAGGCCGCGCAAGCCTATGCAGAAATTACACTTGTTTGGATCTGATTTTTTTTAATGAGGCGTGACCGAGGCTCCTTATTCGGCCCGCAGCACCTCGAGCGGCCGCTGATCGAGGATGCGCGCACTCGCAAGCCATCCGGCAAAGTTGGCGAGCAAAGCTGTCGAGAGCATCACGACCGCAAGCGATAACCAATCGAAATCAAAGTTGGCGTCGATGAATTTGTCGGAGATGATGCGGGTAAATAAGTTCGCAAGAACGCCCCCAACCAAGCCCGAAACAGCACCCAGGCAGCAAAACTCCACCGAAAAAATGCCGGCAATCTTCCCCCTTGTCCCGCCGAGGGTCTTGAGAATCGCGACTTCGCGGACGCGCCGGTAACGCGTTCCCGCCACACTGGACGCAAGAATGATAAGCCCGGCGAAAATGGCAAAACCGGCGAGAAACCGGATAACGAGTGCGACCTGATCCACGGCCTGTTGAATATCTTGCAGTACGTCGGCAAGATTGGCGACCGTCACGGTCGGGAAATGCTCGAATATTGCTTCTTCCACTTGCGGAATCTTTGATGGTTCTACATGGACCGCGCCGTAGTACACAACCGGCAGGCCCTTCAAGGCGAGTTTCGGAAAAACGAGATCGTATCGAACAGGCGCGCGTGCCTCCCTTCGAAATACCGCAACCAGGCGAGCCTCCACCATTCGTCCGGCCATCTGAAACCTAAGCCGGTCCCCAACTCTCAAGTGAAAATCACGAGAGGCCTGTTCAGAAACAGCAAGCTCAGGCTCAGTTTCGGTTTCGGGCCACCATCTTCCAGACCGCACGTAGAGTCCTCGAGGAAGCGAACCGGCGGTAGTAATGCGAATCGTCTGCAGCTGATTCTTCCGAGTCTTCGATAGGTTTAGATTGTCAGTTGCGGTTCCATTCTTGGCGAGCATCCGGCACACGATATAACCGACAAGCTCCACCTTGCTTTGTACGCCGGGTTGCGCTTCGATTAAACTCGTAACTTCGGATGAGTTACGAATGTCGAGCAGGAACAGGTTACCCTCTCGGCCCGGCCCTTCGCTCATAACCTCTCGCAGTACTGTGCGCTGCAGCAGGTAAGTCGTCAGCGTGAACATGACCCCTATGCCGAGCGCCACCAAGACGGATCGCGCTTGATTTCCGGGCCTGTAGAGGTTCGCAAACCCGTGCCGGAAAATCGCAGGCAGCCTGTTGCCGGCCGTCTTGACTAACCATCGCATGATGAAGAGCAACAAGCCAGCGACCAGGCCGAGGGCAAGGACGCTGACCGTTAGCCCAGCAATAAAATACGCTCCCATGCGCAATGATCCACTGAGCCATACGGCAATGCCACTGAATCCAGCCAGAATCAACAGGATGCCGACCGCGCTCGGAATCCTCTCGCGCCATTGCTTTTTCGCTGTGGTTTCGGAATCATCCATGTTCCTGCGAAACACCAGACTTGGACGCACATTCCGGATAGCCAGCAGAGGCGGAAACGTAAACAGCAGCGTTGCTAGCACGCCGAGGCTCATGCCCTGCAAGCTAAATGTCCAATCCCATGGAACCTCAGGAAGAAGCGCGAAAACCTGTCGGATCAAAATCGGGAAAGACCTCTGTACCAAAGCCCCAATCGCCACTCCAATCAATCCACCTGCGATGCCGAGCACCAGCGTTTGCATCAGGTAAATGGTGATGATTTGATGAGATCGCGCTCCGAGCGCCTTCATAATGGCGATGGTGTCCATGCGCTGTTGAAGATGGGAGTACATCGCCATCGCTACACCCAGAGATCCGACAATCAGTGCGATCAGGCTAATCAGGCTTAAGAAAGTAGTCGTGTTGTCGATGGCTTTGCCAACAGCCGGACTGCCTTCACGATAATCGCTGAGGAAGACTCTCGGCAGAATATCCTTAATCTGCTCCTTAACGTGATCCAGGTTAGCCCGCGGGTTCAGCTTGAAAAGAAACCGTTGGGCGGCGCGGCTTCCGAATTGTATGAGCCCGGTACGCTCCAGGCCGCCGCGCGTCATCAAGACTCGCATGCCGGGGCCGAAGCCGGATGCCAATCTGTCGGGCTCGCCAAGCAGCGTGCCCGTGATACGAAATTCTTTTCCTCCGATGCGTACGGTCCCTCCGGGCTGGACTTTGAGACGCATCAGCAGTTCCGGTGTGACTACCGTTGACGAGTCATCAGCCAACAATTTCGACAAAGGCTCGGCCGGAGTGAGCTTCAGCTTCCCATAGAACGGGTAAGCGGCCGGATCGACCGCTTTTACCGCGATCATTTGCGGCACGTGCTGCGCGCCGGAGGCCGCCATTGAAACCGTCTCTGTTATTCGCGTCACTGCGCCGTTCGTCGCAGCGACTTTAGCCATCCGGGTCGCCTGCGCATCAGATATGTCATTCCACGTCTGGGCCTGCAGGTCGCCCGCGATCAATTGCTTCGCATTTCGGAGCAGCATGCCTTGAAATGCATACCCGAAGCCTTTCACGCCGCTAAGTGCTGCCACGCCGACCGCAACCGCCAGAATCACAAACAGGAATTTCGCGGGCGCAGCTTTCAGATCGCGAAACGCGATCTTCGGAGCTGTGCGAAGCCCGAACGAGGGATGCTGCAACTGCTTTTCGCCTTCTATCAGCAGCATTCTAAAAAACCTTCCCTGCTACGCATTTGACCTCGGCTCGTCACGCAAAATCTGCCCATCGCTTAACGTGATAATCCGATCAGCGTACGCCGCGAGGTTCGGGTCGTGCGTAACCAGCACAAGCGTCGTGCGCTCCTCCCGATTCAGCGATAACAGCAGTTCGAGTACGTGCTGGCCATTTGTGCTGTCAAGATTGCCCGTAGGTTCATCGGCCATCAAAATGGGAGCCTGCGTGATGAACGCCCGAGCCAGTGCCACCCGCTGCTGCTCACCGCCGGACAGTTGGACCGGATAATGGCGAAGCCTGTGACTGAGCCCGACGCGCTCTAATAAGTCTCTGGCCCGCTTCCGGCTGTTTCCGTTCGCGCCACTGAGTTCAGCTGGAAGAAGCACGTTTTCTTCAGCCGTCAAAGTGGGAACAAGCTGATACGACTGGAAAACAAATCCGATCTTCTGCCCCCGCAAGCGCGCCAGGCTGTCTTCCCGCATTCGGCTGATATCTGTACCGTCCAAAACAATCGAGCCGGAGGTAACTGTATCCAGGCCGGCCAGTAACCCAAGAAGTGTGCTTTTTCCGCTGCCAGACGCACCCATAATGGCCACGAACTGTCCCTGCGGAACGGTGAAAGAGATATCGCGCAGGATTTCAACACGACTGGACGGGTTTTCAATCACCTTCCAGAGCTCGCGTACTTCGATTGCGTCCGTCCGGACATTGGATGAGTGCATGTCAATCTGAGAATGTGAGAAGAAGGCGATCTGTTGCTATTTTTGCAGCTTGTCTGTTAGGTACCTGTGTGGAGTTCGCCTGCGGAGGCGGCAATTCTCAAACGGCGGCGCCTTCTACTACAGAAGAACGCCACGAGCCTGCGGAGAGTTCAACGAAACCGCAAGGAGCCCCCACCGCGGTTCGCGGGCAAATGGGAACCGTGGTTGCCTTCGGTGACAGCCTCACAGCAGGAGTAGCAGGGCGCAGTTATCCCGACGATCTGCAGGACTTGCTCCAAACTCATGGCTATATGTATCGCGTCGACAACCAGGGCGTCAGCGGTGACACAACCACCGACGGTGTCGCGCGCATCGAGAACGTAATCGCGGCACGTCCGGATCTTGTCATTCTGGAGTTCGGCGGCAATGATGGTCTGCGCGGGATTCCCGTCGATGCCACTCGTAAGAATTTGGAGACAATGATCAAGCGAATTCAGGAATCGAAAATTCCGCTCGTGCTGCTTGGCATCACTCTACCGCCAAATTACGGGCCCGACTATGTGAAACCATTTACCGCGATGTTCCCGGCTTTGGCGAAACAGTTTAAAATTCCCGCCCTGCCCTTCCTGCTGGAGAACGTATATCAGCATCCGGATCTGATGCAGCCCGACGGCATTCACCCGAACGGCGAAGGCAATAGGATTGTTGCCGAGGACGTCTATAAACTGATCACACCGTTGCTAAAGCGATGAGTTATCCGGAATCCGTTCGCTATCTTTACTCGCTCGGTAATGAGCTCAAAGCCGGAGCGAAGTTCGGGTTAGAGCGGATCCGGATATTACTGCAGGAACTGGGCAATCCGGAACTCGGCCGGCGTTTATTCACGTGGCCGGAACGAATGGGAAGGGTTCCACTTGCGCGATGATTGCGAGCGCCCTTCGAGCAGCCGGTCTCCATACTGGACTCTTCACTTCACCTCATCTCATCGAACCAACAGAAAGAATCCAGATTGGCGGCCAACCTGTTACGAACCTGCAGTTCTCCGAAGCATTCGAAACAGTTCATCAATGCGCCGAGCGTCTGCTGAGAGAAAGCCGCATCGACGCGCACCCGTCATATTTCGAGACGGTTACCGCCATGGCTTTTCTTCTCTTTCACAACTCGTGCGATGCCGCGGTGATGGAAGTGGGTCTCGGGGCCGGCTGGACGCAACAAACGTGATTGCACCCAGGTTGACGGTAATTACGCCCGTGTCCTTCGATCACGAAGCGTATCTTGGCAATACATTGGAGGCAATCGCAGGAGAGAAAGCCGGTATTCTCAAACCGGGCGTGCCCGTGGTTGTCGCCAGGCAGCTTCTGGCGGCAGAACAGGTGATCGCAGAACGCGCTAATGGCCTGAATTGCCCCATCATCCGCGCCCAGGATGCAAACATTCGCGACATCCGCCTGCATCCATATGGCTCCGAGTTTGAACTCGACGGAACCACATTCGAGTGTTCACTACCCGGACAGCACCAGGTGGAGAATGCAACCGCCGCCATACTGGCGGCCCGATATCTCGGCCTGCGCGAGTCTCCCATTCAACAGGGACTCAGGCAGACGAGGTGGCCCGGCAGGCTAGAACGGATACAGACGGAGCCGGATTTCATTCTGGACGGCGCCCATAATCCAGCCGGCGCGGCTGCTTTGGCTGCGTACATACGGCAGTTCTGTAATAATCGCCCGGTGTGGCTGGTTTATGGTGCCATGCGCGACAAAGCGATAGAAGAAGTAACCAGCGAGTTATTTCCTTTGGCAGAAAAGGTAATTGTCACGGCGCCGGATTTCCCGCGTGCATTGAGGCCGGAAGCAATCGTCGCAATGACCCGCCATTCCGATATAACGGCAGTTCCCAATCTCGTCGGCGCTATCGAGATCGCCCGCCGAGCGCCCCGCAACGCGACGGTGTTCTTCACAGGCTCCCTATTCCTTGTCGGCGAAGCCCGCGCTTTGCTTGCAAGAAAAACGCAATTGGTCTCGTAAAATAGTGCGTTGATGCAAAGGCTACGAGGCCTGCTTTTTGCCGATCCCGCTATAGTTCTCGCCACGATTTTCTTCGGAACGCTTAGCATCCTGGTCTCGTTTTTCGATCGTACGGGCTCGGTCCAGATTCGATTCGCTCGAATGTGGGCCAGAACGCTGCTCGCGGTAAGCGGCGTCAACGTTGTGGTCGAAGGCTTGGAGAAAATCGATCCCGATGCGAGTTACGTCTTTGTAGCGAACCACATGAGCTACATGGATACTCCTGTAGCGCTTGCCCACATCCCGGTTCAGTTCCGGTTTCTGGCTAAACGAGGACTGTTCCAGATCCCGTTCCTGGGCCAGCATCTCAGCCAGGCAGGACACATTCCCGTGCCCCGTGAAGATCCTCGTGCGGCCGTGAAAACCATGCAGCTGGCGGCCGAGACCATCCAGAAGAAGAAGATATCGCTACTGATTTTTCCGGAAGGCGGCCGCTCCCACGACGGTCATCTTCGGCCTTTCAAGGAAGGGGGAGCGTATATTGCGATACGAGCGGGTGTTCCCTGTGTTCCTCTGGTGATGATAGGCACCCGCCAGGTACTTCCGTATGGTGGCGGCGTGGTGCGCTCTGGCTCGGTGACATTACGTGTGCTCGACCCCATTGCCACAGACCGGATGAGCCTGAAGCAACGAGGCGCTCTGACGGAACAGGTGCGGCACTTAATTGAACAAGAACTCGGTGGGCCGATTCTGGCGGAAACGCACGCAGATATCTAACAGCAGCCGGTCTTAGCGAGCACTACTTCGCCGATCTGTACGAGCGTCGGGTACTGGCCGGTATAGCACGCATAGCAGAAATGGTGGTCTGCGTCGCCGACTGATTTCCCAAGCGACTCTAGCGAAAGGTAGGCCAGCGAATCGGCTTCCACAAATTGCCGGATCTCTTCTACCGTGTTGTTCGCGGCGATTAATTCCCGTAGTGAAGGCGTATCTACACCGTAGTAGCAAGGTGAAATCGTCGGCGGTCCGGAGATTCGCAAATGTACCTCACGCGCCCCCGCACTCCTCACCATCCGAACGATCTTCCTGCTGGTAGTCCCTCGGACGATCGAATCGTCGACAAGAATCACCCGCTTGCCTTCCAGCAGATGGCGTACTGGATTCAGCTTTAACTTGACTCCGAAATCGCGAATGGCCTGCGACGGTTCGATGAAGGTTCGTCCCACGTAATGATTGCGAATCAATGCTTGCCGGTATGGAATACCTGACTCAGCGCCGTAACCGATTGCCGCCGCAACTCCCGAATCCGGAACAGGAACCACAACATCTGCCTCTACCGGGTGTTCCTGAGCCAGTAACCGGCCCATCAGTTCTCGTGATTCTGCTACTGGCTTTCCGAAGACAATGGAGTCAGGGCGCGAAAAGTAAACATGCTCGAAAATACAGTGCGCTCGCACCCCGGGAGGAGTGTACCGTTCCCGCGTCATTCCCTCGGGGCCCACAATCACCATCTCGCCAGGTTCCACATCGTTCATATACGTGGCGCCGATAAGATCGAAAGCGCACGTTTCAGACGCGAACACTGTTGCTTCGCGGCCGTCCGGCAACTCCAGGCGTCCCATCGCGAGAGGACGGAATCCATGCGGGTCACGCGCCACAATAATCCGATCCTCGGCCAGGAACACAAGCGAGAACGCGCCTTCAATCTGCAGAAGTGCGTCTCGCAGCGCTCCTGAAAGAGTTCGCTCCCGTGAACGCGCTACCAGATGAAGAATGACTTCGGTATCACTGGTCGATTGAAAAATCGACCCATCATCCTCGAGTTCATGTCTTAATTCAATAGCGTTTGTGAGATTTCCGTTGTGAGCTACCGCCACTTGGCCTTTGCTGCACGCTACAGACAACGGTTGAGCATTCTTCAGGCTGGTTTCGCCGGCCGTCGAATACCGGGTATGACCGATCGCCAACTCACCGGGAAGCTGGTTCAGAACACTCGGGGTGAAGATATCGGCGACATGGCCCATATTGCGCAAAGAATGGATCTTCCGGCCATCGCTCGAGGCAATACCAGCAGACTCCTGCCCGCGGTGTTGCAGTGCGTAGAGCCCAAGATAGACAAGGTTCGCCGCCTCAGGGTGCCCATAAAGAGCAAAAACCCCACATTCTTCGTGCAATTTGTCGAAGATAGTTTCTTCTTCCGAAGGGATCATTCTTTAAAGTCAGATCTCGAAATCAGCACCAGTCAGCCGCTCGGTCATGCCAATACAGGGTTATGAAGAAGATTCTCGAAAGCGCCACGCCACAGGCCGTGCAACTCCCGCACGCTCTCATCAATCAGCACCTGATTGCGGGTGCTGATCACCACTCTCGAATCGAGTGTAACTCCGATCGCGACTGCCTGGACACCATTCCTGCGGGAAAGAGCCAAAACTCGCTCCGGTTCAGGGGTTGAAACAAGAACACGCGAAGGTCCCTCGTGGAAAAGAAGTAGCTCTGGCGGAAGCTCAGAATCAAGCCTAACCTCCGCCCCTATCTCGTTGGCGAAGCAGCTTTCCGCCAGCGCGACCGCCAAGCCCCCTTCCCCAAGGTCGTGAGCCGACTCGACAGTTCTCTCTCGCACCAATTCGCGGATTGCGGCCTGTACTTTCTTTTCGTACTGCATGTCGAGCCTTGGTGGTTGGCCCCACAGCGAGTTGCCAATCACCTTGGTGTACTGGGTGGCACCGAACTGAGTCCAGTCCGTCTCGCCCAAGCCGCCAAGCAGGATGATCGATAAACCAACCTTCTTAAAACCGAGACCGATGGGCGGAGCCGTTGCCAGTGTCCCCACAATTCCCACTACCGGGGTGGGCAAAATGGGTGTCCCCAGTGTTTCGTTATACAGGCTAACGTTTCCACCTGTCACTGGAACCTCGAAGAACTTGCACGCTTCTGCGAGCCCCTCGATGGATTCCACAATCTGCGCCATGATTTCCGGACGTTCAGGGTTTCCAAAATTCAGATTGTTTGTCGTCGCGATCGGGAGTGCGCCGACAGTCGATAGGTTCCGGCAACACTCGGCCACAATGAGCTTCGTACCTTCACGCGGATCGAGCGAGCAATACCGGGCATTGCCGTCGAGCGACATGGCAACCGACGTATTCGTGCCCTTTATCCGGATCACTGCTGCATCCGAACCAGGGCCCGCGACAGTGTTCGTCCTGACCTGGTGGTCGT
Organism: uncultured Acidobacteriaceae bacterium; assembly: GCA_963771495.1. Classification (GTDB taxonomy): domain Bacteria; phylum Acidobacteriota; class Terriglobia; order Bryobacterales; family Bryobacteraceae; genus Bog-105. The sequence continues at coordinate 183,061 of CAVYTR010000002.1, forward strand.
ACTGCTCCCAAATCCAATGCTTCGAGCAAAGGTCAGGCGAACTGAGCAGCGCCCTTAAGTCTCCGAGTAGGTCTTTACTCTTGAGCTCTGGCGCTGTAAAAGGCGCAGTTCGGAGAGGTTTCGTGAACGGACGGTTGTACCGGGGTGCTTCATCGGCCAGCGCGCGGTTAGGTATCTCCGCGAAGATCTGCCCATGATCTTTTACCCGCAGGATGCCGTCATTCGTCACCACGCCAATGGTCACCGCGTCGAGGCCCCAGCGCCGGAAGATGGGGAAAAGTTCCGTTTCGCGACCGCGCTCCGATACCAGCAGCATGCGCTCCTGCGATTCGGAGAGCATCATTTCGTACGCTGTCATGCCGGGTTCACGTTGTGGCACGAACTGCAGATCAATTTCGATCCCCGTGCCTGCCCGGCTTCCCATTTCACATGTGGACGAGGTCAGCCCGGCGGCTCCCATGTCCTGAATGCCAACGATCGCACCGGTTTTCATAGCTTCCAGGCAGGCCTCCAGAAGCAACTTTTCCATAAAAGGGTCGCCTACCTGAACATTCGGCCGTTTCTGCTTGGATTCCTCCGTGAACTCGGCGGAAGCCATCGACGCTCCGTGGATACCGTCACGCCCTGTTTTCGCACCTACGTAGATTACAGGGTTGCCGACACCGGTCGCTTTTCCATAGAAGATCTCGTTATGCCGGAATACGCCGAGCGCAAAAACGTTCACCAGCGGGTTGCCGTCGTAGCACTCATCGAAAACACACTCACCGCCCACCGTCGGCACTCCGAAGCTATTGCCGTAATGCGAAATCCCTGAGACTACGCCCTCCAGAATGTGCCGGTTGCGGTCACCCGTCGCACTCTCGTCGATTTTTCCGAAGCGGAGCGAATCCAGGACGGCAATCGGGCGCGCGCCCATGGTGAAGATGTCCCGCAATATGCCGCCAACCCCCGTGGCAGCACCCTGGAAAGGCTCGATGAAGCTGGGATGATTGTGCGATTCGATCTTGAATGCGATCGCTATCCCGTCTCCGATATCGATAATCCCTGCATTTTCACCCGGTCCCTGCAGCACAAACTTGCTTTCGGTGGGCAGCTTCTTCAGGTGAACGCGCGTACTTTTGTACGAGCAGTGCTCGCTCCACATGACACTGAAAATACCGAGTTCGGTGAGGGTCGGTTCTCGTCCTAGTAGTCTTAGAATTTTCTCGTATTCAGACGGCGTTAGCTGGTGGGCCGCAATCACATCAGGCGTGATGTTCATGTAGTGGAAGTCGCAAGCTGCGCACGTTCAGCCGTTTCCGCCGCCAGCAGAGACTCCAAGATAACCAGACCATCCGTGTTGCCCAGCAGTGGGTCAGAAGCACGCTCCGGATGAGGCATCATCCCCATTACGTTCCGTCCCTCATTCAGAATGCCCGCAATGTTTCGCTCCGAGCCGTTGGGATTATCGCGATAACGAAGAACAACGCGGTCTTCAGCCTCGAGCTGGTCGAGTGTCGCATCATCCGCAACGTAGCAACCTTCACCGTGCGCGACAGGAAGCGTAAGTACCTGTCCGGCAAAAGCATGCTGGGTAAAGAGCGACCGAGGGGTGGTTACCTCCAGATCTACGGACCGGCAGACAAATTTCAAATTTGCATTCCGTACCAGGGCACCCGGCAACAAACCAACCTCGGTGAGCACCTGAAATCCATTACAAATGCCGAGGACCGGTCCGCCGTCCGAAGCAAACCTTCTAACCGCGGACATGACGGGCGAGAATTTCGCTATAGCTCCGGAGCGCAAGTAGTCGCCGTACGAGAACCCGCCCGGCAAAATAATCGCACCCACATTTCCGAGCGACCCGGATTCGTGCCAAATGAACTCAGCGTCGTGATGCAGATTCTGAGATATCGCATACCAGGCATCGTGGTCGCAGTTACTGCCCGGGAAAACGACGATGCCGACTTTCATGAGCTGCAGGGTGCCGAGTCGGTCACGCGCCTGCCGCGGGAGCCGCGGCTTTCTTGCGAGTCGCGCGCCGTTTCTCGACAGGCGGCTGCCGGTCGCTTTTCTTCAGCGCCGGTAAAGCCATTGAGGTTACAAACTTTTTCTCGCCATGATCATCAAACTTGATTACGATGTAATCGTCGTTGCATGAAAGTACAGAACCCAGGCCAAACTTTCCGTGCTCGACTTGTGCCCCCGGGGCGAATGGCGGTTTGTTGGCCATGGCAGAATCCTCTACAGGTAATTGTAACAATTCGACTTATCTTTGTCGAATTGCGTCCGCGCACGCCTCGAGTCTCTGAGTCGCTGTTACCTGCCGGTGCGTACCTATAATGGAGTAGGCGAAAAATGGAGGAACTGAAGAAAAAGCTCCAGGACGAGATTTCGGCGCTCGAGTACGAATTGCGAAACGAACTGCCGAAAGAAATTCTTAAGGCTCGTGCTCATGGGGACCTCAGCGAGAACGCCGAGTACCACGCAGCTAAGGAGCGGCAGGGTTACGTAAACGCTCGCCTCGGTCAGTTGCAGGCTCGCATGCGCGAGTTCGCGATGATCGATCTCTCGAAAATCCCGCGCGACCGGGTCGGTTTAGGGTCAACAGTAGTTGTTCTTGATTTGTTGAAAGATGAAGAGCTGACCTACAATCTCGTTACCAGCGAAGAAGCCGATGTCACGCACGGCAAGATCTCTACCAGTTCGCCTATTGGACGCGGGTTGCTTGGAAAACGAGTAGGCGACACGGTAAAAATTGAAATCCCTGATGGTGTCAGAGAGATGGAGATTCTGAGTCTGACAACCATACACGACACCGCCGCATCGCACTGAGGTATAACCCAAATGACCTACACTCGCGCAATTGGCCTGGGCGCAAATAGAATTATCAGGCTGATTGTCCGTGGGCTAGCGCTCTCTAAGATCAATCCCAACGTCCTTACCTTTCTGGGACTCGTAATCAACGTGGTAGCGGCCGCCAGTCTAGCTTATGGCCGTTTCCGAACGGCAGGCCTGATTATTATCTTTGCCGGGCTGTTCGACATGGTAGATGGGCGCGTCGCTCGCGAGACCAATCAGGTCACGCGCTTCGGCGGGTTCTTCGATTCCGTCCTGGACCGTTACTCCGATCTCGCACTGCTGATCGGTCTTCTTGTTTTCTACGGAACTATCAATCGTCCGGCCTATGTAGTCTTAACTGCCGTCGTTATGACGGCTTCTGTCATGATCAGTTACACTCGCACGCGATCCGAGAACATCATCCCAACCTGTAAGGTCGGCTTCCTGGAACGACCGGAGCGCATCGTTTTGCTCATAATCGGAGCACTTTTCGATCGTATGGCGCCGGTTTTGTGGGTTATTGCAGTGCTGGGCAACCTGACCGTGATCCACAGAATGATTTTCACTTATCAGGAATCTAAGCGCCTGGAAGATGCCCAGTTGAGAGCCAGATCACTTGCCGCTTCCGGCAGCCGCTCGATCTAAGCAATCCAACTTTCCAGTTTCGATTCTTAATTTTCCAGGATCACTACAGCAAAGGCCATCTCGGCCGTATGCGTGATTGATAGGTGGACGGATTTCACCGCCATTCTCTCTGCAATGGCTAACGCCACGCCGGTCAAGTGAAGTGTCGGCCGTCCAGACGGTTGATTTACTACTTCAAAATCCCGCCAGGTAACACCCCGGCGCCAGCCGGTGCCAATTGCCTTCATACCCGCTTCCTTGGCCGCGAACCGGGCGGCGAACCGCTCAGCCGCATTCGCCTTGCTCGAGGCGTAGTTCCGCTCTCCTTCGGTATACACGCGAGAGAGAAAGCGCGAGCCAAATGTCTCGATGCTCTGCCGTATACGGGCGACTTCGATCAGGTCTGTCCCTATACCTACGATCATCCCCGCTCAGCGAAACTAACAATTTGCAGAGTGCCGGTCGAACGCGGCATACACGGAGGCGAGGTGTTATCAGCCCTGCGTCTTGCGAAATGCCGCCCAGCGCTTCTTCTGCGCGGCTGCAATCCGCTTCCGTGCTTCCGGGCTCAGCGTCCGCCGCTTCCGGCTTCGAGCGGCCGCACCCCCAGATGCCGATTCCTTCTTAGCACTGGTCTTCGGCGGCCGTCCAACCCTGTGACCCATTAGAGATCTTACTTCGGCGATCTGTTCGTCCAGACGTTGTTTTTGGGCTTCCAAGCCCTGAAGAGCAGCCTCCAGAATCTCTCTATTCGGTGCTGCGGACGTTCTTGCCATATATATCTAGTTAGTAACACAGAATTGTCCAAATATCTCGACCGGATCTAAGCTTCCGCACAACAAAGGATTGTAACTGGGCCGTCATTTGTAAGTTGCACCTCCATGTCGGCCTGAAAAACACCGGTTTCCACCCGAATTCCCAGTTCCCGGCAGTACTCCACAAAGTATTCGTATAAAGGTTTCGCAACGTCAGCCTTTGCAGATTCCGAGTATGAGGGCCTGTTACCCTTCCGTGTATCTCCGTAAAGTGTAAATTGCGAAACGATCAACATCGCCCCACCGCTTTCCGTCACATTAAGATTCATCTTGCCCGACGGGTCGCGAAATATGCGAAGTTGGCTGACCTTTTGGGCAAGTTTTTCGGCCCTGCCTTGATGATCGTCGTATCGGATACCCAGAAACACCAGCAGACCGGAGCCTATCTCACCGCTTACAAGGCCGCCTATGGTAACCCGCGCCTGAGAAACCCGCTGGACGACTGCTCGCATTCGTAATTGGCAGAACCAAATTGACAGAACCAAATTGGCAGAATCAAGTAAAAACTTTGTCACAGCCTTGGATCGCAGGTCACGGCTCCATCCGATGCCGAGCCGACTAACGCGACGTATTTCGCCATAACTCCCGAAGTGTACTTTGGTGACGGGCGCGAAAACTGGCTAAGCCGATCCTGCATCTCAGATTCCGAGATACCGAGAGTTATGGTCCTGGCTTCGATGTCGATGGTAATGGCATCTCCTTCCCGGACCGCCGCGATAGGTCCGCCCACCGCTGCCTCCGGAGCGATATGTCCGACCATAAATCCGCGAGTAGCCCCGCTAAATCGTCCGTCTGTGATGAGAGCAACGCTCTCGGACAAGCCTTCTCCCACGATTGCGCTGGTTACGCCCAGCATCTCGCGCATTCCGGGGCCTCCCTTGGGACCTTCGAAGCGAATCACAACTACGTCGCCCGGATTGATTCTGCCTCCGAGCACAGCCTGCATAGCATCCTCTTCGCTATCAAAAACGCGCGCTGGTCCGGTTTGCGATTGACGATTCAGCCCTGTCACTTTAATCACGGCGCCTTCAGGCGCGAGTGAGCCTTTGAGAATGACCAGCCCGCCAGAGCTCTTAATCGGGTTTTCAAGTTGCCGGATTACATTCTGACCCGGTGATTCGTGCGCCCTCTGCGCTTCCTCCCCAAATGTTTTGCCCGTGATGGTCAGCGTACTTGAGTCGGCATAACCGCCATCATTGAGCCGCTTAGCGATTACTGGTATCCCACCCGCTTTGTCCACATCGGCAGCCGTATACCTTCCCGCGGGCAGCAGGTCGGCAAGCAGCGGTGTGCGGCTGCTTAGATCCTGAAAATCGTCTATGGTTAGCGGAATCTTAGCTTCACGCGCAAATGCGAGCAGGTGGAGAACCGCGTTTGTTGACCCGCCCGAAGCCGCCACACAAGCAATTGCATTATCAATCGCTTGCCGCGTCACAATATCTCGAGGCCGGATATTACTCCGGACCGCATTCAGGATCACCTCTCCACATTGCCGCGCGGCATCGTGTTTACGCGCGTCTACCTGCGGGATGGCATTCAGTCCCATCGGGGAGAGCCCGATAATCTCCATCACCGTCGACATTGTGTTGGCTGTATACTGTCCCCCGCACGCGCCGGGTCCCGGGCAAGCAGCATTCTCGATCGCTAGTAACTCGTCATCGGTCATACGTCCGGCTGCATTCGCACCTACAGCCTCAAACACATCCTGAATAGTGATGTCCTTCCCCTTGTATCTGCCAGGAAGAATGGTTCCGCCATACAGAATCACACCGGGTACGTTCAGCCGTAGCAACGCCATCGCCGCACCGGGAATTGTTTTGTCGCAAGCTACCAGCGCAACGATCCCGTCGAACATATGCCCGCGCGCAACCAGCTCGATGGAGTCTGCGATAACTTCACGGCTGATCAGGGATGTTTTCATCCCCTCGGTCCCCATGGTTATCCCATCGCTTATCGCGATAGTGTTGAACTCCATGGGGGTCCCGCCCGCTTCCCGAATGCCTCGCGCTACATCGACAGCCAGTTCCCTGAGGTTGTAATTACACGGCATTGTGCCGGTCCACGTATTCGCAATACCGATGATCGGCTTCTTTAAGTCCTCGTCTGTATAACCAATCGATTTTAGGAAGGAACGTGCTGGGGCACGGTCTCGCCCCTGCGTAATGGTGTAGCTCTGCAACTTCATAGAAACTCCTATTTAAGCAGGAGCTATCGTCGAGCCGGTTGGCTCGCGTGAACGACTATTGAACTCGCGCCAGCTTGCGTGATCGGTGCCAATTCAGCTTCTGCCGGTATTCCTCGAAGAGCGTACTGAAACCAGCCCAATAGTAACCGCAGACGAACAGCAATAGGAACGGGATCGCGATATAGTTCAGCGTGTCGATTGCGAAGCTGATCATATACACGAAGTAACTTCCAATCGCGATCTCGAGATAGGGAAGCAATCCGCTGCGCCGCCTGTAAGCCGTGGGCTTCACCTGCGTTTTCTGTGAGCCGAGAGCATATTTTGCGGTCCTCGCAAAACTTGTCTGAATCCCGAAAAGGGCTTCGAGGACAGCCTTGGTATTGCTGACCGTAAGAGCGACGCCCGCGGCCATCAACATAGGCATGAAAGCGATTGACTTCCACCAGGACTTTGGGAACAGTTCCCGTTGCGCGTAAAGATAAAAGGCCGATATAGACCAGAACGAGGCGATTATAAGGGGCAAATCGATCGCTACCATCTGAAACACTCCCATATAAAACCGCACAATCATGACGGGGAGTGTAAGCATCGAGACCACCAACATCAGCGGATACGAAATGTTAGGCGTCAGATGCATGAATGCTTCCACCTTTACTCTGAGCGGAAGATCCGCCCTGAGAATCCGCGGCAGAAGTTTCTTTGCTACCTGAGTTAAACCTTTAGCCCAGCGAGCCTGCTGGACCTGGAATCCATAGGTCTCTACCGGCAGTTCGGAAGGACAATCAAGGACAGGCAAATAAATGAACTTCCAGCCGTTTAGCTGCGCCCGGTAACTGAGGTCGGAGTCTTCCGTTAGGGTTTCGTGTTGCCATCCGCCAGCATCTTCGATCATTTCGCGGCGCAGAATGCCCGCTGTACCGTTGAAATTGAAGAATAGCCCGGCGCCGCAGCGCGCTCCGTGCTCCAGGACGAAGTGACCGTCCAGCAGCATGGCCTCAACTTGCGTAAGGATGTTGAACTCGCGATTTATATAACTCCAGCGGGTCTGCACGACGCCGATCTTCGGATCAGTGAAAAAATGTACTGTCCGCGTTAAGAAGTCCGAAGGCGGGAGAAAATCTGCATCGAATATCGCTATCAGTTCCCCAGTAACCGTCTCCATCCCTTCCTGCAGTGCTCCCGCCTTGAAGCCATGCCTGTTAGTCCGATGGCGATACTCTATCGGCAGACCGGATGAACGATATTCGTTGCAAAGCCGCTCTGTGAAAGGATGCGTTTCATCGGTGGAGTCATCGAGCACTTGGATCTGAAGAAGATCGCGCGGATACTCGACTTTTGCGACTTCTTCGAGCAGGCGTTCCACCACAAACCGCTCGTTGTAAAGGGGCAGCTGAATAGTCACTTTCGGAAGCCGTTCGAATTGCGCGGGAGGAGCTTTCAGCAGGTTCTTGCGATACTTCACATACCGCCGGATCGTCTCGTATCGATGTATGCCGTACACCGAAAGGATGATCAGAGTTCCGAAGTAAGGAACCAGCAGCGCCCAATCAAAAGGGGACAACTGGTAAATTCCCGAGAATGTGTCATCGAAGAGGCTGTTGGCTACACGTGTCCCGAGTGTCTGGGAGGCGAAAAGAAGGGCCAGAAAGATCATTGAAATACGTAAGTACCGCTAATGCAGCCGCTTACCGATATGATTTAGTTTAACGTCTTTTGTTGACAATCAAAAACAGTAGACCACGTTACAAACTCATTCAGGAACAATTCCTATCGTAGGCCGTATGATTAGGTGTAAGTTCGGGCGGAGTCTATGCGAGACCACATCAGAATTCTCGGCATTTTGAATATGATCATGGGAGGCTTGGCGGCCCTCATAGGGGTAACAGCTTTTATCGTTCTGAGCGGAGTTGCCGGGATGGTTCAATTCTCGGTTCCGGCCGGCGATCTCGGCGACTTGCCGGCTGCTCCTCTACTCGTCACAATCGGGATCGGCGTCGCCATCTTTTTCATGGTCTTGGCCCTACCGTCTCTCATCGGCGGCTGGGGATTGCTTCACTTTAAGCCTTGGGCCAGAGTCCTCATGATCGTTGTGTCAGTTCTGCACCTTTTCCACGTTCCTCTGGGAACCGCGTTAGGCGTCTATGGGTTATGGGCGTTGCTGAGCAACGAGGGACAGCGCCTTTTTGAACCCGGCCGGCAAGTTTATTCACCCTCCGCTCAGGCGCCCCCAGCCACTTAGGTTTCAGAAATCAGCGCCCGCGCCCGCGCGAATATCTCCCGCAGCATGTCTGCTGTCAGGCGGCCCGTAGCAGTGTTTTGCTGGCTGGGATGATACGAGCTCAAGAGGCGCGGACCACCATCCTCCATATCAAATAGAGCGCCGTGTGAAAACGGGTACCGAGCCTTGGATCCCGCTCGCCCTCGCTGCTGCAAAACGTCCAGATAAGCCCCCAGCCCGATCGCGCCCAGAGCCACTACCAGACGCACACGTCGGAGCAGCCTGAGTTCCCGATCGAGAAATGGCCGGCATGCCAGAAGTTCCAGCGGTAATGGCTTGTTGTCGGGAGGAACGCACCGGACTGCTGCGGCGATGTACGCGTCCTTCAATAACAGCCCGTCGTGCCGAGCTACGCTTGTGGGCTGATTCGCGAACCCCGTCTCCCACAACGCGCGATACAGAAATTCGCCCGAGCGATCTCCCGTGAACATCCTGCCGGTACGGTTTGCCCCATGCGCACCTGGGGCGAGTCCAACAATCAGCAGGCGCGCATCAGCATCCCCAAAACCCGGAACCGGACGGCTCCAATATTGTTGATCTCGATACGAGCGGCGCTTCTCAATGCCAATTAGTTCGCGATGAGCAACCAGCCGCGAACAACGAAAGCAATTCGTGATTTCCTGGCCAAGTACTTGCAGTTGAGTCGCTTCAGCTTTGCCTGGCACAACACCTTCGCCAAGCCGTCCGGAACGGTCCTGAGACCAACTCGGCATTCAAACTCTTCTGGTTTGAAACTCGCATTGTCCCATGCGTAAGACGCTCCGGCCGCTGTCATCGAGGCGTTGCAGTGACAAGGCGAGTGCTTGCAATGAGTATCGCGGAAGATCTACATTAGCTGGGTTTGCCAAGGTCGGCAGAATGTCGGCGAACTGATTCACTAGCTGCGGGTCCCTCCATCCCCTCGCCACTTCCTGCTGGATCATTCGTAAAGCCTCTTCCGGCGGAAGCGCGGCTTTGTAGGGCCTGTGAGTAGTTAACGAATCATAAATGTCTGCCACCTGCAGAATCCTGGCGAGGAGAGGAATCTCGGTTCCCTTCAATCCGGAAGGATAGCCGGAACCGTCCCACTTCTCGTGATGGTGCCGAATGATCGGCACCACGGACTCGAGGGAACGCATATTACTGCAAATTCGCGCTCCACGTTCCGTATGGCTCTTCATTACCTCCCACTCTTCCGGTGTAAGCGGGCCCTCCTTGAATAGGATCTGGTCAGGAATAGCTATCTTTCCGACGTCATGAAGATATCCTCCACGCTGCAACGCAATCACATCGCCTGCCGGAAGCCCCAGCGACATACCCATGCCAGCAGCCATCGACGCCAGGCGTTCGCAATGCTGTGCTAGAGCCGGATCGCGCTGCTCCACTGATTGCGCAAGCGAAACTAAAACCGTTTCAGAATCGTCCAGCGCATCTATTTTCGCTTTCTGCCGAAGGCTGGCCTGGATACGGGCTCGGATGGCTCGCGGCCGGAACGGTCTGGCCAGTATTGCGTCCGCGCCCGCCTCAATCGCTTTCACTTCGGCATCCGCGTCTTCTGATTCGAACGCTACTGATTCGAAGGCCACAAAGACGGGCAGAAACTGAGTAGCCGGCGTCCGCTTCAGCATCCTGCAAAACTCAACCGCCCCTAACTCCGGCGCCTTGTCAGCCACAATTACCAAATCAACGCGGCCGAACGAAATTGCTGAAACTGCTTCCTCGGTTGTCGAGACTTGCACCACCTGATCAGGGGAGAGGCCAAGATCGTTGACGAGCGTTTGCCAGTTATATACGGAAGGGCCTACCAGCAGAATGACACCTCCTGACTGCCCGTCGGCTTCCTTCCAACCGTTCCCGTCCTGAATCCTCATTCCTTTTTTGAACAAAGTTGTATGCCCGCTCGCGAGTGCCTGAATCACTGCTTCCAAGAACGAGTGCAAAAACGCCTTCTGAAATCTGTCTTGGAACCGGTGTTGAGGCCCTGAGTTAGTACTATCCGTTGGGTCATACGAAGTAGTACCGGATACATCCCGAAAATGAAGCGCTGGACGACTCGCGCCGGCAATTCGCCCTTAAAGCTTACAGGCAGAAAGGTTTCTGTGCAGTTTTTCAGGTTTGTGTCGTCTAGCCCTTATTAGCCGCGACCTCGCTATGCATTTTGTGTGAAATGGACGTCATTCATCCCCGAAAACGCTTTGAGCTCTTAATGATCGAAGACAATCCGGGCGACGTGCGCCTCCTCGCAGAGGCCTTCCACGAGATCGGCACGGATGTGAACATCCGCGTAGCGACCGACGGTGCCGAAGGAATCGAGATACTCATGAAAGCTCGGCCTGGTTGGCAGCCGGATCTCATTATTCTCGACCTGAACTTACCAAAGGTGCATGGGCACGACGTTCTCGCAAGAATCAAGGACAATCCGCAAACTCGTCACATACCCGTCATCGTGCTGACTTCATCGCGAGCCGAGGCAGACGTGAGGCGGGCCTACGATTCCCATGCCAATGCCTATGTGAAAAAGCCATCCTCCCTGGAGGGGCTTATGAAGGCGGTCATGGACTTCCGCAATTTCTGGCTGCAAACCGTCAGTCTGCCGAGTGAATTCAATGCCCCGAGACGTGGAACGCCCCCGGCTTCGTAGCTGAATCAAGACCGCTTTGGGCCGAAGAAATTTTCCAATGCGCGATGACTCGCCACTCTGCCGTTCGTGCTTTAATCGAGGTTGGCTCGGCGTTCCGCCGCCTTTTCTCCGCCGCTAATCTTTAAGGAGTAACCCCGCTGATATCCAAAGTTGCTGTCGCTGGCCAGGTGCGTGAACCGGCCGATCGCTGGACCGTCACCGATGCCTCGGAGCTTTACGACGTGGCTAGTTGGGGGAAAGGATACTTTTCCGTCGGCGAAAACGGAAACCTGCTCGTGCACCCAACTAAAGAATCAAGCCGCAGGATTGATCTCAAGCAGCTCGTCGACAGCCTTGTGTGGCGAGGCATCTCGCTTCCTATCCTGATCCGTTTCGCTGACATCCTGAAACATCGCCTGGGCGAGATGCACCAGGTATTTGAGACCTCCATCCGCGAACACGGCTACCAGGGTGGATACTGCTGCGTTTATCCGATCAAAGTCAATCAGCAGCGTCAAGTCGTAGAGGAAGTGTTCCAGTTTGGTCGTGCGTATAATTTCGGCCTCGAAGCGGGCTCGAAACCTGAACTGCTCGCCGTACTTGCCATTGCTGACAACGAGACCCCTATCATCTGCAACGGCTTCAAGGACGACGAGTACATCGAGATGGTGATGCTTGCCAAAAAGATAGGCCGCCGCATCATCCCAGTGGTGGAGAAATTCACTGAATTGGAACTCATCGCAAAGCACGCGGAACAGGTCGGCGTAAAGCCCACCATTGGCCTTCGCGTGAAGCTCGCCAGTCGCGGTTCGGGCCGCTGGAAATCATCCGGCGGGTATCGCTCTAAATTCGGCCTCACCGTCAGCGAGGCTCTGAAAGCGGTTGAGTTTTTGAAGGACCGGGGGATGGAAGACGCCCTCCAGTTGCTGCATTTCCATCTGGGCAGCCAGATTACCAACATTCGCCAGATTAAAGCCGCCGTTATTGAAGGCGCGCGCGTATACGTGGGTCTGAAAAAGTCCGGAGCCGGCCTTCAATACATGGACGTCGGAGGCGGATTGGGAATCGATTACGACGGATCTCAAACGGACTTCGAGTCTAGCGTGAATTACACGCTGGAAGAATATGCACGCGATGTCGTTTATCACCTGCAAAGTATCTGTGACGAAGCCGAGGTGCCCCATCCGACAATCATCACCGAAAGCGGAAGAGCCGTAGCTGCTTACCACAGCGTTCTGGTTTTCAACGTTCTCGGTGTTAGCGGATTCGGTCAAGAGGAACTTCCCGCCAGCATTCCCGAAGATTCTGAGCAGCCTCTTATCGACCTCTTCGAGGCCCACCGCTCTATCAGTAAAAAGAATCTGCTCGAGAGCTACCACGATGCGCAGCAGGCTCTCGATTCTGCTCTGAATCTGTTCAGCCTGGGCTATCTCACGCTCGATCAGCGCAGCCTTGCCGAAAACTTCTACTGGGCCATTTGCCGCAAGACAATGAAGCTCGCCGGCGAACTCGAGTTTTTCCCGGAAGAACTCGAAGGTCTTAACGGAATGCTGTCGGATACTTACTTCTGTAACTTCTCCCTCTTCCAGAGCATGCCCGATAGTTGGGCGGTGAAACAGTTGTTTCCAATTATGCCCATCCACCGGCTCGATGAAACGCCTACGCGGCATGCTGTTCTCGGAGACATTTCTTGCGATTCGGACGGCAAAGTGGATCTGTTCATCGACCGCCGCGACGTGAAGAAAACGCTCCCGCTACACCCCTTCAACAACGGCTCCTACATTCTTGGCGCTTTTCTTCTGGGCGCTTACCAGGAGATCCTGGGTGATCTTCATAACCTGTTCGGAGATACCAACGCTGTACACGTGAGTCTGGATGAACATGGCGAAGTAGTATTGAAGACCGTCGTGCAGGGGGATACAGTTCGCGAGGTCCTTAACTACGTTCAATACAATACGCAAACCCTGGTTGATCAATTACGGCGCGATGTCGAGAAAGCTGTGCGTGAGCAGCGTATCGGTTATGAAGAATCCGGACGTTTGCTGCGCTTTTACGAAGAAGGCTTGCAAGGCTACACCTATCTGGAGCAGTAGCTCCGTTGGAACTCGCCGAATCGCTGCACGTCGTCCTGGTTGCGCCTCGTAATCCACTGAATATCGGAGCAGCCGCCCGGGCCATGAGTAATTTCGGCATCTCCCGTTTGCGGCTGGTGAATCCCTACGATGTGGCGTTTCAAGAGGCGCGGTCGGCCGTTCGCGCCCAACACGTACTGCAAGCTGCCCAGACTTTCGCATCTGTCAGGGAAGCAGTAGCTGATTGCGTTCTCGTAGCTGGCACCACCGCTGTAGGTAACCGCGATCTCCACTTGCCGCTCTATTCGCTCGAAACCGCAGGTGATCTCATCCGGGAAAGTACTGCCGCCGCTCGCGTTGCGCTGCTCTTTGGATCCGAGAAATTCGGCCTGTCAAACCAAGACATGAGTCATTGTCATTGGCTTTTGCGCATTCCGACGCGCGAGGCCCATGGTTCGATGAACCTCGGTCAGGCTGTCGCCATCTGTCTATACGAACTGCGCCGCCATGAGGCCCTTCGGTTCGTACGATTTGACGAGCCATCCACGGCAGCGTCGGCTGATTACGAGCTTTTGACTGCTCTCCTCCTTGAGGTGCTGGGGCGCTCGGGCTACGTCAACGAGAGAACTTCGCAATCCACAGAAATGAAAATTCGCCGTCTGGTTCGCCGGCTCAAAGTACCCTCTTCGGACGCCCAGACATGGCTTGGTATTTTCCGGCAGATTCTGTGGAAGCTCAGTCAGACAACCAGTGAGTAGATGTTATTCTGATTCCCGATGACGAAGGTGCAAATCACGTTCAAACTATCTCGCGCCCTCACCGATCGAGATCTGAACGAGATTTCTCGTATGCACTCTGTTTACGGGCTATTCGCCACCCGCGTGCTACCCTCCGGCGATTCGCTCTTCGTTGAATACGACGCTTCACGCCTATCTCCGAAGGAAGTCCGCGGCACTTTTGAACAGCACGGTATTCCGCTAAAATGATCGCTGCCCCGATCCGTCCTCTGTGCGCGTTTAGTCAAAGATCCCGGCGATCAAAACTTCCGCCACTCAGCACATTCGGGGTATTTTTCAACAGCGCTGGCAATTCCAGCTATGTTTTTTGGCTGTTTAGAAGAAGCAGTCTTGCGCTTTTGTTCTCTCCCCATATCTGACCCCCTTCAGGCGGCTGAGGACAAGTTACTCTAAAATCCAGGACAACAGTTTTCGGAATGTAAGCAAAATGTGCAATACGCGAAGCGTCCGCGCCGGATATTCTCTCTTCATGCGTATTCCACTGGCATCGGCGTGTTTTCTTACCACGCTTTTCGCAAGCGCGTACGCCTACGATCTTGCCCTTGTACACGCGCGAGCGTACCCAACGCCGGATGCCCCACCCCTCGAGGACGCGACTATCGTCCTGCACGGTAATCGCATCGCCTTTGTCTCGCAAGGCAAGTCGAAACTCGGGGCGAAGGTCCCACGGAACGCAACCGTGATTGACTGCACCGGCATGAGCGTTACGGCCGGACTCTGGAACAGCCACGTTCACATTCTTCCGGTACAGTTCCTTCACGCCGACCGGAAGAGCGACGCCCAACTCTCCTCCGCCCTCCAGGGCATGCTGACTCGTTGGGGGTTTACGACCGTTTTCGACATTGCTTCCATCCTTGACAACACCAACGAGATTCGCGCGCGCATTGCTGCCGATAAGGTTCTCGGCCCGCGCATTCTCACAACCGGGGAACCGTTCTTTCCGCCGCACGGCATACCTATTTACATTCAAGGCTATCTGGAACAGAACCACATCACGTTGCCCGACGACCGCACGACCGCAGCCGCCGTTCAGCGTGTGCGGAACCAGGTCTCACGGGGCGCCGACGGCATCAAGATCTTTGCCGGGTCCATCGAACAGAACTCTGTGCTCTTGATGCCTTTCGATCGTGCTCTAGCCATTGTCAAGGAAGCTCATAGCCTGAAACGTCCGGTCTTCGCGCACCCTTCGAATCAAGCTGGTGTCGACATCGCTTTGAGGAGCGGAGTTGACGTGCTCGCGCATGTCACATCAGACGAGTCCCCTTGGCCGCCTTCGCTCGTACAAAGGATGAGGATGGCTCGCATGGCGCTGATTCCCACCCTAACTCTCTTCGAGGAGGAAGCCAGAAAGGCTGGTGCTTCTCCCGAAGACGTGCGGCTAATCGTTGATCGGAGCGTCGCCCGCCTACGTGCTTACTTCCTCGCTGGCGGAGAAATTCTCTTTGGAACAGACGTCGGCTATATCCACAAGTTCGATACATCTGACGAATACGCACTGATGCAAAGCGCAGGCATGACGTTCACGGACATCCTTGCCTCACTCACCACTAATCCGGCACATCGTTTCGGATTTGCCCAGCACAGTGGCCGTATTGCGAAGGATATGGATGCTGACCTGACCGTTTTGCAAGGCGACCCCGCTGTTGAAATCACTGCCTTGTCACGAGTGCGCTACACGATTCGAGCAGGCAGAATTGTGTATCAACTGAACTCCGATAACGCAGCTGCCGTTCGGCAATAAGCGTGGAGTTATCGGCGTTTCTCTCCCGCACTCCTCTCACTCGCAAGCCGTTTAGGGCTTGTCGTTCCGTACTCGCAAGTTGCGCATAATCGCCAAAGCTCGGTTCATAAGAGCAACCCGTCCAGCCACGTCGATTCCGTCGCCGATTAGGGCCGTCGAGTCTTTGAATGGCAGAGCATTGACGGCAATACCAATCCCGCTGCCGGCGATGAGGTTGGCTGTAGAAACCAGAAGTACACGCTTATCTCGTTTGCCTTGCAACACACTGCGGAGTTCCACTGACAGAGCATGTTAATGTTGCGATCTCCGCTAAGACGCTATCTACATCGAGAGAAGCCGCGACTACCGCGTCTGTGATTTGCTGGCGTAGGAGTACCTGCTGCAGAGTCGTGGTTTCGGGTTTCAAATCCTGACAAGCAGGCGTTCGCATTCGACCGGAGCTTGATCGATGCCAATCAGAGTTGCCACGCCTCTGGCGGTACTTGCTCCGCTTTTTATTTGTCTGAGCGCGACCAGTTGCAAGCATCGCAGTTACGAAACAACAAATGACGCGTGATAGTTGTCATGAGGTAAGCCGAGTTCCAGCTTCAGCACGATTTCTATCGCCGCGACGCAAACTTGACCGTCGGGGCCATGGGCGCTCGACCCAGACTGCCGACGGGCACGACATGGTCGATCCAATAGCCGAAGTCGCCATGGCCACTGACAACCTTGCCACGAAGCCGACGCATCTCTTATGAATACCAAGGCGATCACCTTCTCTACCTTGCGCCCACATTGGACCACAATTTATTTGATACTGTTGATGCAGCGCGAGTCCGACCATTTGCCTGGCGAGGCGCACTATTAAGAGCTATGTCAACGCGTCCAGCTGCTGCCGCCCCAAGAAATATTGATGAGTACATAGCGATGTGTTCGCCTGACGTTCAAGGAATTCTCGAGAAGATAAGATCGACAATAAAGCGCGTTGCTCCTGAAGCGCGGGAGACCATTAGCTACAGAATCCCGGCTTTTACGCTTGGCGGTGTCGTGGTCTACTTCGCTGCCTTTAAGAATCACATCGGGTTGTATCCACCAGTGAAGGGCGACGCAAAGCTGGCGAAGTCCATTTCAATCTACGCGGGAGAGAAGGGGAACCTGAAATTCCCCCTCGATCAGCCAATTCCGTATAGTCTGATTGAAAAAATCGTGAAGCTCAGAGTTAAGCAGAATCTATCGAAAGCTCCTCGGTTCTCAAAGCCGGCGGCGCTTACAGATACAGCGTAGTGCCCGATGGCAAGAAGCGGTGCAGTGAACTGTCCTCGCTGGTCCGATTGGACGGTGCTCGCTACCGTATTCTGATCAGTATTATTCACCGTGACCGTGGCATTCGGAATGACTCTCCCGGAGGAGTCGCGAATGGTGCCGTCAATCTCGTCCCTCAGATTCTGCGCCGCCGTTTCGACACGCGCAAGTGTGAACACAACCATGAAGAAAAACCAGAACGCTAGCCGACGGGCTGTAAGAAGCATCTAACCCTTCGTCCTTACTAGATCTATTTTGTTCGACAACTCAGCCCAGCTTATTGCCGGGCACAAACACTTGCAAGTAAAAACCTTGGAGCAAACCTGGATTGTGATGCTGCAGGAAGCATAAATGCCTCAACGACTGCCAGGTCACGGTCGAGCGACCCAGCTATGATTTGACGATCTTCAAAGTGCACTGCGGGAAGTTGGCATTGAAGATTTATAGCCAGGGCGAGCGTGTGCTGCGAGCTGAAGCGATGCGTGAAGTGTGCGGGGCCCTGAAATGCGGTCGCTCTCTGGAGAGGTTACCGCGAATGGTGCAGAGCTTCAAAACCATCCTGGAGCGGTTCTTAGACTCGTTGTCATGCATGGATCAATGCTTCATTGCGGGAATGAAGGTCGAGGACTTGCCGGAATCATCCATCGTCGGTGCTGCGCGAGTTGCCGGCGTGGATTTCAATCGCGCACGCACGTGGCAGGCAGCACGAGCAGTCCTTGCAACGCTCAACGGCGCCTCGGTGTTCGCCGAGCATGTTCGGCGACACACAACTACTTCGCCGCGAGACTACGGCCCCGTCAAGCGGTATACGATCTGAAGAAGTTCCGTGGGAAGGAACTCGTACGGTTCGTCGGCAAGAATCGCCGTTGAGCCCCCACCCAGCCGAGCAACCAATCCAACGCTATTGGAGCAGCGTTATCAGAGCATTCGGGAACAGATGCGTGAAGTCTTTCGCGAACTCGGGTTAGCTGCTTGAATGCGGCATTGACAAAAGGTTGTCCATGTCGTGGGCTAACCGCTCAAAGGCGTGAACTGTGGGATCTTCTATGTTGTTGAAAACATGGAGCGGGAGACGAGAATCGAACTCGCAACCAACAGCTTGGAAGGCTGTGACTCTACCATTGAGTTACTCCCGCGTCGTATGACCGACAGATTCCATTTTAAGCCGCACGTTCCGAGAGAATCAATGCGCGGGGGAAGCTACTCGGATTGCGCTTCTCAGTTGTTGAGTTTTTCCGTTATGGTAACCGGAGCTGTCAGCTGAAAGCTCAGACGCGTCTCGCTGGCGAGCTTGGCAGGTTTGCCGCGCGTTAGCAGCACGGCTCCACTACCAGCCGCGCCCCCCGCGCCAGCGCCAATTGCCGCTCCCTTGCCTCCGCCAGCGAGCGCTCCGATGATGGCTCCGAGGGCCGCGCCGCCTGCGATCTCAGCCGCATCCTGCCGGGTACTCGACACGCCACGGTTCTCAACCGCATTCGTCTCAACTCTAACCTGCTGCCCGTCTGTGGTATTGATTTCGGTCAGGGTGAGGCCGAGATTGGCAGTACCTTGTACTTTTCCCGCCTTTTGCGCCGTGATAACTCGTCCCAGCACCTTCGATCCCTTATCCGCGATTACAAAACCATCCGCTATGATCGGCATGTCGAGGACGGCCCGGAAGGTATCGCCAGGATAATTACTGTCCGTGGAGATTGTCTCTCCCAAGCGAATGTTCAGATTCGTGCCAGGCTGCAGGGTGACCACGTGCGGTTGATAAACGGCGACTGGCGGTGGGTCAGGCCGAACAGCCGGGGGAGTAACAGGATCAATACCTTGAGGCTGGGACGAACTGCTCAAAGCGGGATTAGGTAAAGCAGCGGCGGAGGCACCTGTGCTCGTCGTTACAACCGGCTGGGCTCCCGCAGGATTCCTCCGTGTTTCATCGACGGGCCTGGCACGAGCGATGACAATGGGCTTTATTCGTTCGCTGTGGCGGTGCTCCGCAGCCGGACGAGGCTTAGAGGTCACTTCCGGACCGACCTCTTCGCGGGTGGGCTGAACCGGCCGGTCCTCTATCGGTGATGACGGCTGATCGCTTGCGCTAATCGGCTTCTGGAGCTGCGCAACTTGGGCTGAAGGTACGGCGCTTACGGTTCCCCGCGGCGCATCGTGTACCCTGACATAAATCAACGATCCGCCCAGCGCGATAACCACGCCACCTACGAAAGCGGCAACCACCCTCACCAGATTGGTCGGCTCTCCCACGTTCCCCCAATAGAAGAAACGCGTTTCGGAGCCGATCCGTTTCGGGTGCGAAGTTAAAATGAAGTAATCCCTCCCCAGTAGATGACCGAAAGCTTCATTTCCGATTTTCCCGCCGGCTTCAGCGCTGGTACTGTCATAGTCAGGCCGGCTACGGTCCTTGCGCCCATGGCGGGCGTCACTGATACCGTGTTCCGGCGTCTGATTCGGAACCAGGGCGGCTGCGGGCTGTTGATGACTGAGTTTACAAGCTCACATGGAGTTGTCAGTACCACCAAGACTAAAAAGAAAACTCGCAATTTCCGGTATCTGTACTTCGAGCCCGAGGAGCATCCGATCAGCTGCCAGCTGTTTGGTTCCGATCCCGATGTGATGGCGGAGGCGGCCAAAGTCTGTGAAGATCGAGGCTTCGATATCGTAGACATCAACTTCGGTTGTCCGGTCAATAAAGTCGTTAAATGCAACGGAGGTTCCGGCTTACTTCGAGATTTGCCGCTCGTTGAAACGATCTTGCGCAAAGTTCGGGCGGCGATCAGCATCCCTCTTACCTGTAAGTTTCGGGCTGGCTGGAGCGACACGGAACTGGTAGCGGTAAAGATGGGGCGGCTCGCGGAAAACTGTGGGCTTGCCGCGGTCGCTCTGCATCCGCGCACTCGGGAGCAGGGTTACAGCGGTCGGGCAGACTGGTCACGAATTGCCGAGGTGAAGGCAGCAGTGAAGATTCCGGTAATCGGCAACGGCGATATCCTCACGCCGGAGGACGCCATACGAATGTACCGGGAGACAGCCTGCGATGCCGTCATGATCGGGCGTGCGGCTTCTTTCAATCCCTGGATTTTTCGCCAGATCGACCAATACCTCCAAACCGGTTCCTATTATGTTCCGCCGGACTCTGAGCGATACGAGATCATGAAGACGTATTACCTGATGCTGGAAGAGCATGGCGAATCAGATGCGGTCGGCAAGATGAAGCAGTTTGCCACCTATTTCACTCATGGGATCAGGAACGGATCCAAGCTTCGAACAGGAATCTATCGATGTGCCAGCATCCCTGAGATCCTCGCAGTGGTAGACGAATTCTTCGATGAGGGAAGCATTGAGCTCGCCGCGGAGCGCGTTGAAGTCGCTTGAAGCAAGTCCAGCTGATTACTGACGGCGCATGTCTCGGAAATCCTGGCAAAGGGGGATGGGCCTGCATCCTTCGCTACGGCGAACATAAGCGCGAGCTGTACGGTTGCGAGCCTCACACGACCAACAATCGAATGGAGCTGAGTGCCGCCATTGAAGGACTGAAGCGCCTGAAAACCAGTTGCAGCGTTGAGGTAATTACCGACTCGAATTACCTCAAGAACGGCATTACCGTTTGGATTCACGGCTGGAAACGCAACGGGTGGAAGACAAAGGACAAGAAGGCGGTTGTAAACCAGGATTTGTGGGCGTCGCTCGACCAGTTGGTTGCTCAGCACAACGTCAAATGGGAGTGGACCAAAGGCCACTCTTCTCATGAAGACAACAACCGATGCGATGAGTTGGCCTCCCGTGCTGCTCGAGAACAAATTACGAATATTTCCGGCACGAACGCGACGGCCAAGAACTCCGTAGTATGAGTTCCCGCCAACGCATATGTCTGTTCGGCGGTACGTTCGATCCAATTCACACAGCGCATCTGCAAATTGCCGCAGAGGCACGAAGCCGATATGCTCTCGACCTGATCTTGTTTGTGCCCGCGGCTAATCCGCCGCACAAGGACTCCGAGACGGTTACCGATTTTGAGGATCGCTTCCGCATGGTTGAAATCGCCTGCGCGGGTCAGCCCGGGTTTCGAGTCTCACGGCTGGAGGCCGGAGTCGAACGAAGCTACACGGTCGATACCCTGGAACGCTGCAGGCACGAGCTCACACGAAGTGACAAACTGTTCTTTCTTATCGGTGCTGATGCTTTCGCTGAAATCAGCACCTGGAAACGATGGCAAGACGTAATCCGGCTGGTCGAATTCATCGTTGTCTCAAGACCCGGGGTACACTATACAGTTCCAGACGGGGCAAGAATTCACCGGCTAGATGAAATCTCTCTCCCCGTCGCAAGCACCACTATCCGAGCGCGGCTTGCGGCCGGCGAACCCACGCCTGAACTACCCGGTCCAGTCCGAGCATACATCGAGGAGAAGGGACTCTACCGGGGGACTCGCCTGACTGATTCACAGTCCGTCGTGAAGCCGCCTACGTCTTGGAAGTAACGCAGAACTGGTCGAACGCTTCCGTCAGAAGTTGGGCAATCTCCGGCGCTTGGCGTGATTCAATCTGGAACCGATGCAACGTAAACACCGGCTTCCCGTCTCGAAACAATGCCATTGAGGGCGAGGACGGCGGCACGCCGGGTAAGAGTTCCCGAACACGGCTAACTGCCTCGATATCTGCTCCAGCGAAAACTGTCGCCAGCTTGTCGGGGCGGTTCGGGTTCGACATCGCCATCCCTACCGCAGGACGTGCTTTACCGGCTGCACATCCGCAGACCGAGTTCACCACCATCAGCACGGTTCCGCTGCTTGACAGAACGCGCTCGACCTCTTCGGGCGTTCTTGTCTCTTCAGCACCATATTGGGTCAGATCCTGCCGCATCGGCGTCACGAGTTGTTCCGGATATCTCATCATAAGAAGGTTTGTCTGCTCTCAATGCTGGTTACGATCCTGCTCGTCCATTCTGTACTTTCGGAGTGGCAAGATAGCCGACGATAGCGTCTTTGCGGACCTGATTTACCACGATTTCGTCCGGCTGCTTTGCCTTCAGAGTATAGAACTGGATCGGTTCATTTAAGGTTCGATCTTTCTTTTCTACGGTCTTGTCATCGGCCGTGATGACGATGGTGAACTTGTTCCGCTTTGTATCCACCTTGCGTAGTTCCACTAGCACATCCGCCACTTTGGTAGGCTTCTTGGATTTGTTGATTGTAAATTCGGCATAGTTGCGCTCACCCAGTTCGCGCAATGCTTTTAGCTCAGTGGCGTTTGTCGCAATTAAGCTGGAATGATTATCCAACTCGCCGGTCGCGCGCTTCAAGTTGGCCACAGTCTGTTCGAGTTGAGTTTTTGTATTGGCTACATCTGTCTTAACGGCTCCGACGTCAGTACTCACGGACGCGATCTGTGTACTAGCTGTATCGGCCGTCTGCTTTACGGACGCGATCGCCTGTTGTTGGGCCTGCTGCTCACTTGCGACGCGCTCCTGCAGCATGTCCACCCGTTTCTGGGCATCGATCTTGGCCTGTCCGACGGCCACCTGAGCGGCCCTTCGCGATTGTGCAAGGGCGCCTTGAAGCGCTTCGACGCGTTTGGATGACCGCTGCACTTCTTCAGACGAATCGATCCTCATCTTCTCAATCGCGCCGTTGAATTGCTGTGTCAACTTCGACATGTCGTTCTTGCTCTCGGTCCGGGCGTGATCCAGTTGCACGAACAGAAATATGTTTGATGCAGCCAAAAGCACCAGAACCCCGGCCAGCAAAGGCGTTTTCCAGTTGGGGCTGGTGGGAGGCGGAATGATGTAAGTCGGCTGTTGTGGTGAACTCATTGTTTGTTACCTCTTAACGAGTGGGCAAAAGTCGGGCGTATGCTCCTGCACCGATGGCTATCTTGACGTCTCGTACTTCTATTATGTTTCATCAGCATAGCCAGCAAAGTTGAGCGACTCCTGTTTGGGCAATCCAGGCGTAAAACAACGGCGGCAGCGGGCTTCGTAGGCGCCCGTCGCCCCGACCAGGATCAGATCCGCTGATTCGACAAGGCGTTGCGTGTGTTTTGCAGGCCCGCCACACTGCATGCATACAGCCAAGGTCTTGGTGATTGATTCGGCGATGGCCAGAAGGTCTGGCACAGGTGGGAACGGTCTTCCCAAAAAATCCGTGTCCAGACCTGCGACAATCACCTGTCTTCCACTGTCTGCAATCTGGTCGGCGACGCCGACAAGCGCTGCCCCAAAAAAATTGCATTCGTCGATACCAACTACTTGCGTCCGCCAGTCGAGCAATCGAAGAATTTCATCCGCGGCATTGATCGACACCGAACCCATCCGGACGTCGGCATGTGTCACAATCTCTGAGTCCGAGTAGCGGTTGTCAATCGCCGGTTTAAATACCTGCACCCGTTTTCGCGCGATCTCCGCACGCCGCAGACGCCGAATCAATTCTTCGCTCTTGCCCGAGAACATCGGACCACAGATCGCCTCAATCCAACCACATTCGGGAGTCATCATTCCCAATAGATTTCTTCCGCCTCCGCTCGCCTCCCCAACGAACTTGGTATCCGTTAAGTGTGTTAGCTGAACGCCTCATCCAGCCAGAGCTGCTGGATCATGCACCCCCAGAAGAAGCAAGGCCCAATCTGGACGACCTAATTCGAATCAATCGCAATTTCGGAGGACATTCTGTCCTTCGTCGTACTCTTGCGAAAGTGATACAGCCGCGGGAGCAGTTCACGCTGCTCGATGTCGGAGCAGCATCCGGAGATTCTGCCCGGGTAATTAAGGACATCTACCCCGGGGGATCGGTCACAAGTCTGGACTACAACGATGTTAACTTACAGGCGGCGCCTCGTCCGAAGGTAATCGCGGATGCGTTCGCCCTGCCCTTCGGAAGCTGTAGCTTCGATTACGTTTTCTCGTCGCTATTTCTGCATCACTTTACAAATGCCCAGGTCATCAGACTTCTGCAGGATCTTTACGCAAGTGCCCGCCGCGCCCTGATCGTCTGTGATCTCGAGCGGCACATAATTCCCTATCTGTTTCTTCCAGCTACAAGGCCGTTCTTTGGATGGCGGCGAATAACATTGCATGACGGACCAATCTCCGTACGGGCGGCCTTCAAGACGAATGAGCTGAAAGCGCTTGCTGGGCAGGCGGGCATTTCCGGCGCGGCGTTCGCTGCTTATCGTCCGGCTTTCCGGATCGCTATGATCGCGCCCAAGCGGTAGCAAGAACAAGTGCCGATGGGGACTCGGAGGAAATACCCATCGGCGGCGCACGCGGATTACCCGTCGGGCGCCAACTCGCTCCCCCTACGCTTCAAACTGAAGCGAGCCTCCGCTATTTGGGAGAAAAGAGCAGTCGGGACTCAGCAGACATCCTAGTGATCACACGTGGCGCCCGCGGCGGTCAAGGCGTAGAAGTTTCGGGATACGGCTCCGGGACCGGGGGTTTCCAGTCAACCGGGACGGGCCTACCGACTACTACCCAGTAGCCGAGTACTCCAATCATCAGAACTCCACAGGCAATTGCGAAGGCCGTAAAGAAGGAATGCGTAATGCGCAGTGCGACGCCGGTGACATAAGGAGCCACAACTCCCGAGAGGTTGCCCGCACAGTTCTCGAATCCGGTCCATTTGCCTGCCGCTTGCGGCCCAGCTAGCGTCTGGCTGAATGCCCAGTGATTTGATGAGAAAGCGCCCATGCAAATACAGGTGAACGCAAAAAGAATATTCGAAAAGGCAGGATCTGCGACCAAAACTGCCGGGAGCATAAACCCGCAGCACCCGGTGAGTCCCAGCGAAACAAATATCTGCCGAACCCGTCCTGCATCGTGACCTCGACGGATCAGCGCATCTGCCAGCATCCCGCAGATCATGGATGATGCCGCCGTGGTCCAGAACGGGAGGGAACCGAAAAAAGCGAGCCGGTCGCGCGTATAATGACGCTCCGTTTCGAAATAGTAGGGCAGCCAGGTCAGAAAAAAGTACCAGGTGTAGTTTGCTCCGAAAAGTCCTAAAACCGTTCCCCATACCGCTCGATTGGTTGCAATTTGCTTATAGCTGGGAGTCCACCCGGTTGAGATCACGTGTTTCTCTGATGTAAGTTTCGGAACCAGAAAGCACCAGGGGATTAGCCAAATGAGACTGACGAAACCGATGCCAGCGAACATGTAGCGCCAGGAAAACCAGTTGATTATCTTCACGCCGAGAAGCACACCCAAAGCCGGACCAATCTTGGATCCGGCATCGATCATGGCGTTTGCAGTGCCGCGAAGCTGTTCTGGGAAAGAGGTGGCAAAAATCTTGGAGTAGGCGGGGTAAGCAACCGACTCCCCGGCTCCCAGAACAAAACGCAGAAGCAGAATGGCGGTGAAAGAGCCCGCCAAACCCGTTGCGCCCGTTGCCGCAGACCAAGCCAAAAACCCAATTGCATAAACCCAGTTAACGTTCCAGCGTTCAATGGCCTTGGCTGCGACGAACTGCAGCACCGAATAGGTCCAGAAGAATGCTCCCAGTAGAATGCCAAGCTGATCTGGCCTGAAATGCAGGTCTCTTTGGATGCTCGCCGCCGCCACTCCGAGATTTCCTCGGTCAACGTAGTTAATGCACACCGAAATCACGAGCAGCACAAGTGCTGTCCATTGCAGGGCAGTCGGTTGTCGGTCGGGCACTTCCATCCGGTGCAACTTTATCAGAGCGAGACTAGCGGATGTAAAAGAGGCTAAGTCGGGGCAGTTTCGCCCGCTCTAGCAAAGCTGTATCTAAGTAGCGGCGTTCAAGCATAGAGAGTTGATCAGCCGTCATCTTGCCGCGAAAGGGTTTCAGTTCGCGATCAAGATTCTGACGCATGGCCAGCAGGTCGTCATCCGACTGCAATCCCCGGGCGATGGCAACCATCTTCTCCTCAAGAGTCGTGAGCCGCTGTTCCAGCTCTTCAAGTTTCTCGGTGTAAATCTCCGCGTCAGCCTCGAGCGATTCCAATGCACAGGCGATTTCTGCAAGCGGTTGCAGGCCGGAGTTGCGAATTGTCTGTGTGGCGTGGTCCAGATGGCGGCGGATGTCCCCAACCAAAAAAGGTGAAATGCTCGCTTTTTCTTGCCGTGCGGCCGGTGCTCGCTTTGCGGACTCGAGTACGGCTTGGGCGCAGTACGCCAGTGAATTAATCGATTGGCGCTTCGTTTTACGCCCGCGCCACTTCTCAAACGCTTCGTCAATTCCTTTCTGTACGGCTTCCAGCGGTATTCCTGCAGCCTTCCAGTTCTCCAATAACGCCCAATCCAGTGGAGAGAGCAGAAACAGGCTTGTGCCGCGAGCGCGTTGGAAATGTTCTTCTACCTCGGTGAAGTAATTGAAATAGTTCTGATTCCAGATGGAATCTTCCGATTCGCTCATCAATTCATGCAACCGGTCGGATTCCGCCGGCAGCCAGTCTCTCCACGCGACCGGAATCGAGATGAATCAGCAGGAAACCATGATTATCAAGCCCGGCTGTGGTGCCTTGTGCGCCCGAATCTTCTAAAGCGACACGGCGGCTGAGAGCGTAGCTAGAGGCGGAGGTAAAAGCTTTAAGAATGCTCGTCGGTCCGCGCTCGGCTAAAGCTTTGAGAAACTCATCCACCGCGTCGAGAACATTCACCACGATTGCCTCCCGCGCTTGAATTTTGCCGCTCTCGATTAGAAGGGACGTTGCTGGTGTGCGCAGATCCTTCGGAAACTCTGATTGGTTAACGTTTATGCCGATGCCCGCGACGATCCATCCATCCACTAGCTGCGCGAGAATGCCCGCCACTTTTCGTTCGCTAATCAGAACGTCATTGGGCCATCGGAGGTCGCACGCAAGATTGGTCGACTCTTGTATACCTTCTCGAACTGCCAAGCCCAGCAGCAAACTGGCAATCGGTAGATCAGCAGGCGAGAGTGCGATCCGCAATAAGAGAGAACAGTAAATGCCTAGTTCGGCTTCCGACTGCCACGAGCGCCCGAGCCGCCCGATACCGGACGTTTGCTCATCCGCAATTACCACCGTGCCATGGGGCGCTCCGGCCGCGGCCAGATTGCCGGCTTCGGTCATCGTCGAACCGATCGACTTCCAGTAGTGAAATTCATTTTCCGGCCGTAGTCGGCGGAGGAGAGAAATATCCAGCGGCATTAAGCTGGTTCCAAGTCGAGTCGGAAGCTGATGTCCACTGCTGGCGCCGAGTGTGTGATCGCACCGCAGGAAATGTAGTCAGGTCCGGTTTCCGCATAGTCACGTATCGTCTGCAGATTGATATTGCCTGATAGTTCAACCGTTGCACGGCCGTCGATCTCCGCAATCCACTCGGCAGATTGCCGGGGTGAGAGATTGTCGAGCAAGAGATGCTTTGCTCCGGCTGCGAGCGCCTCCGTCAATTCCTCGTGGCTTCGCACCTCAATCTCGATGTTCCCGCTAAAATTCCGGCAGAGCTCCAATGCAGGCCTAACTCCCCCGGCAGCTGTGATGTGATTGTTCTTGATCAGAACTGCATCAAAGAGCCCGAACCGGTGATTCGTTGCCCCGCCTGCCGCCGCAGCCATTTTCTCGAGCTGGCGCAGGCCGGGCGTCGTCTTACGGGTGTCCAGTACTTTCACTTTGGTTCCCGATACTGCATCCACATATTGTCTGGCGATTGTAGCTACGCCGCTAAGCCGCTGGAGAAAATTTAAAGCAACGCGTTCGCATTCCAGCAGCCTGCGCGCAGGTCCCGATACTGTGGCAATAATTTCGTTATCTGAGGACGTGTTACCGCTTTTGACTCGTATATGGACGTTCGCGCCGCCACGAAGCTCATAAACCAGAGGCAATAACTCCACACCTGCGACCACCAGGGGCTGGCGAGCAAGGAACCGTCCGTGTGCCTGGGTCCCGGCGTCTACGGTCAGTTCTGAAGTAATGTCACCCGAGCCGATATCCTCTGAGAGCGCCCGTTCCACAGCTGCACGAACCTCAGGGTGATGGATGTTGAACACCTAAGCGAGACCCTCGAGCCGGCCTCTATTTCTGCTTAGCTGCTCCTCATATTCCTTCAGCTTTTCTTGCATTTTCGTGACTACCGATTCCGGCGCTTTGGCGGCGAAGGTCTCGTCACTGAGTTGAGTCCGCGTACTCTCAATCGCTTTTTCAAGTCGTGCGATCTCTTTCGCCACGCGGGCTAGGTTCTCAGTACTCGCTCCTCCGTTCTGTGAAGAGGCAGGCGCAAAAATCTGAAGGTCAAAATCAGCAGTTGAGCGAAGTAGCGCATCTGGCGCGCTTGCTTCCGCCGCCGGGAGCCATTCAAGCCGAGTGAGTGTCGCAATCGCAGCGAGATCTTCGGTGTTGAAGGTCTTCGTTCTTAATGAAATCCTCGCCGGCAGAATCGCTTTCGGATCGAGTTTGTGATCTGCCCGCAGTTCACGCGCGGCAGTAACAATCTCCTGGAATGTGACGAACTGCCCCTTTTCGCCATTTGCTTGAAAGCCGGATTGATCGGGATAAGGAGCGAGCGAAATCGACTTCGGCTCTTCGCTTGCCCGGCCTGTGCTCTGCATTAGCCTCTGCCACAACTCCTCTGTCAGGAAGGGCATGAATGGATGCAGCAGCCGCAGAGTGGCTTCATAAATGGCGAGAGCTGCTCGCCAGTTATGGTCGAGACCTGATCCTTCTTCGAAGCGCAGCTTCTTGATTTCCAGATACCAATCGCAGAAGTCCCGCCATACGAAGTCCCACAACGTTTGGGCAGCTTCGTGGTATCGGTGCTGTTCGATTGCGCGATTCACAGTAGAGCTTGCAGCATAGAAACGATCTGCAATCCACTCGTCCTCAATGGTCGAACTCGAAAAACCGAAATCGCGCGACGGCGCCCACTCCCGAACGTTCGATCGTTCCATGTTCATGAAGAGCAACCGGGATGCGTTCCAAAGTTTGTTCGCGAAGTTCCGTCCAGCGCTGATGCGGTCTTCCTTCAGCGCAATGTCAGCGCCGGTGCCGGCGGAAATCAAAAGGGCCACACGCAGAGCGTCCGTCCCAAACCGGTCGATAACATCGAGAGGATCGATTACGTTCCCCTTTGTTTTTGACATCTTCTGGCGATCAGAGTCACGAACAAGGCCGTGCAGATGGACTTCGCGGAATGGTACGTCGCCCGTGCACTCGATGCCAAGCATAATCATCCGTGACACCCAGAAGAACAGGATGTCAAAGCCTGTGATCAGAAGGGAGGTAGGATAAAAGGTCTTCAGGTCCTCCGTTTCGTCTGGCCAGCCAAGGGTTGAGAACGGCCATAAACCGGAACTGAACCACGTATCCAGAACATCGGAATCCTGATCGAGTTCGGTCGAATGACAATGCGGGCAGACCGCCGGCGTCTCACGCGCCACCGTGACTTGAGCGCAGTTGCGGCAATGCCAGGCGGGGATGCGATGACCCCACCAAAGCTGCCGGGAGATGCACCAGTCGCGGATGTTCTCCATCCATTGAAAGAAGACCACCTCACGGTCATCCGGAACAAAACGAATACGTCCAGTTCGCACCGCATCCATAGCCTTCGCGGCGAGCGGCTTGGTGCGAACAAACCATTGTGTCGAGACGAGCGGCTCGATGATCGTTTTGCAGCGATCGCACTTGCTTACGTTCACCGCATACGGCTCAACCCTTACCAGTTGACCGGACTGCTCCAGCGCCTCGATAATGCGCTTACGGGCTTCAAAGCGACTTAAACCCGCATATATACCCGCGGCCGCCGTCATGCGCGCGTCCTCGCCAATAACCTTGATGATCGGAAGGCCGTGCCGTTTACCCGCTTCAAAGTCGTTCGGGTCGTGCGCCGGCGTGACTTTTACGACACCAGTGCCAAATTCCGGGTCGGCGAGAGCATCGGGTATGATCGGAATCTCGCGCCCGACAAGCGGGAGTTGGACAGATCTACCATGCAGGTGCGTGTAGCGCTTATCATCAGGGTGCACGATCACTGCTGTGTCACCGAGCATTGTCTCTGGGCGGGTCGTCGCGACCACAACGCTCTCGCCTGTACCTACGAGCGGGTAACGAATGTGCCACAACTCGCCTTCGATGGACTCGTGTGCGGTTTCGAGATCAGAGATGGCGGTTTGGCAACGTGGGCACCAGTTGACCATGTACTCGCCGCGATAAATGAGGCCCTTCTCCCAGAGTCCGACAAAAGCTTCGCGCACAGCGCGTGAAAGGCCCGGGTCCATGGTGAAGCGCTCACGCTGCCAATCGACACTGGCGCCTTCCCGGCGGATCTGGTTGTTAATGCGCCCACCGTATTCGTCTTTCCAGAGCCAGACGCGGCGTTCAAACTCCTCGCGGCCCAGTTGATGACGCGTCAAGCCCTCCGCTGCGAGCTGGCGTTCGACGAGCATCTGCGTGGCGATGCCGGCGTGGTCGGTTCCTGGAACCCACAGGGCGGCCTCGCCTTTCATCCGGTGCCATCGAACGGCGGCGTCCATCATCGTGTGCTCGAGCATGTGCCCAATGTGCAGTGATCCGGTGACGTTCGGTGGGGGAATGACGAGCGAAAAGACACGCCGCCCGTGCGCGGCTCTCGTGTCCACGTGATAGATTCCGGATTCAATCCACCACTGAGCCCAATGCGGCTCAAACCGCTGCGGCTCATACACTTTCTCGAGTTGCATGGGAGTTTTCAGCGTATCATTCAGAAACGGCTCCCGAGCCTTACGGCATGTCCGGCAAACCCCCGCCTCTAATGAGTGTTTGAATCAAAACAGTCTCGTCCCCCAAGGGCTGTTGTGATTAAATAGGACTGACCACCTTGCAACCGTCTTCGTTGTTGATTCGGTGCAAAGCGGAGCACAATGCTCCTCAGTAGCTCAACGGTAGAGCATTCGGCTGTTAACCGAAGGGTTGTAGGTTCGAATCCTACCTGAGGAGCCAAATTGTTTCAAGGACTTAGCTGGCTTCCTTCCGCACCTTTGACGTTGAGTTTCCAAGCACTGTAGGGACTCTCCTTCAACTTGCCGCGCATCCGCAAGCACTGCATCACAATTCTGCGCCGGACGGACGATTTCGGGGGCCGTTGCTGGGGCAGCTTTCACCAGTGACTCCAAGGCATCTCGTTCCGCCTGCATTCGAATGTGGCTATAGTGCTTGAGCATCTGTTTTGAGACGTGCCCTGCGATGTCCATAATCGTCTGGTCGCCAACTCCACCTTCAGCGAGTTCGGTGATCAAAGTGTGGCGGGAGTCGTGGAGGCGGCCTTGAACGTTTGCCCGTTGCTTGACAGCTTGCCAAGCTGTCTTCAATGTGGTCACCGGGCGAGACGGGTCAAGGCAGTTTCATCTTCCGAAGGGGAACAGATACCAGTCCGCCTCGATCCGGCCAAATCGCACTTCAAACCAAACTGCGTGTTGTGAAAGAGCTTCGTAAAGAAGGCTGTTCAACGGGATCGTGCGGCCTTCCCCGGCGTCCGTCTTGCTCTGGCCGACGGTCAAGAACCTCTTATCGAGATCAATCTGTTTCCATAGCAGCGTTCGGATCTCAGTACTGCGCATCCCTGTGTTTTGGGCGAGCATTAACGCCGGGTATATGTGTGGAGACCTCGACCTCTGCGCCTCCGCGACGAGGCCGGCCTTCTCCTCTGGCGTGTAAACTTTGGCGATGTTGTTGCGAATTTTCAACTTCAAACATTTCTGACGCTTGAGTTGAGCCCGAATGAGTTCCCCGCGCTCTTCGAGCAAGCGGAGCAGAAATCCCACTTCCTCGTTGATCGTCTTCGGAGCCGCCTTCTCTTTGAGGCGAGCATCCTGGTAGTCCCGAACAGCTGCGGCATCGATATCGACCAGCATCCGTGTGCCTAAGAACTGGAGTAAATGCCGAATCGCGTAACCGGCGAATATTTTACTTCGAGTCCGCAGTCCGTAACTTTCCAGGTATTCCGTCGCTTGATCGTGCAGCGTGCAAACGTTTTTGTAGCGATCGTCTTCAATGCTGTTGAAGCCGAATTCCAGTTCTCGTCGACGCTGCTGCTCGGCTTGTTTCGCGACCGTCTTAGATGGAGATTTGCTGGATTCCTGAATTCGTCGACCCGCGAACCAGAACTCGTACCACCAAATATTGCTCCGCTTGAAAAGCGACATACATCAATCCCCTTTGTGTCTCTTGGCCTCAGTCGGATCATGAAGGTCCAGTGATGGAAAGAGCTTGCGGTAGAAGCCACGATCTCGTGAGAGCAGGCGAGTTGCCTGCTTCTGGGCGTGAGCGCCAACCAGAAAATCCGCCAGAATTCTGGTCCGCGGCCCTCCTTGTTGCCGATATGTCCGCCATGTGCGGCTGGCGAGGAAATGCGCTTCGCGCGTCAAACCTTGCACGCGAATCTCATTGCTTTCAAGGAATGCATCGCACTCCCGCTGGGTTTCGAAGTGAATGCAAAGCTCTGCATAGACGATATCGCTGATCACAATGGAACCCTCGCGGGCCGCTTCTTGCAGCGCATCGGCTGAGCGTTCATAGAACTGCTCGTTGGGAACCAGGATATCGAGCAGGATATTGGTATCGACCGCGGTGATCATCGACCCCGCACATCATCGATGAACTTGTCCACAGAGGAGTAGCCTAGCTTCGCGAAGGAGTCGCTGCAACGGCCTTTCCATTTGGCGAGATTCAGTTTCTTGGGCGCCTTCTTCAGAACGATGTTGCCGCCTACCACCCGAAATTCGACTTCCGTTTCCGGTCCTAACCCGAACTGATCGCGAATATCCTTCGGGATTGTCACCTGGCCACGCTCGCCAATTCTCATACTTCTAAGTATGAGTTACTTTTCATATCCAGTCAAGCGCCCCCATTCGACTCATCGCGTGTGGCCTACCTAGAACTCTTTACAGCGCGCAGGCTGGGCGTTGCTCCGCGACCAGCATCGCCGCCCGTCGGAAGCGTGGTGAGCCAAACCTCCAGGTCGTCGGGGCGATAGCGGACCAAAGAGCCGACCTTGATGAAAACCGGACCCCTCTGCCCGAGACGCCACCGCCGAAGCGCTGCGACACTAACGTTCAGCGCTTTCGATACCTCGTCTTCGGGCATTAGTTTCAGCATTTTGTAAATCCCTGATTCGAATAAAACTGTTCTAAGCGGCTGCTCAAGGCAAGCTGATGCTCTGCGACTCCCTTTGAAGATTCCTTCGCGGATCAAACAGCGAAAATGTGCCCTCATATACAACGAGGGATTTTGTCAGCTAAATCTGACAGGCTTAATGAAAAAAAGTTCGACTCGTTCAGCCGGGCTCTGCTCACTCTGTATGAGCTACTTCGCCAATCTGCCCTTCGCTCCCGCACCCGTCAAGGCTCCTCCGCTGCGCTCCGCCCCGCTACGCGGCGGCACACCGACCTTGACTCGGCGCTTCGCTGCGGGCCCCTTCCCAATATGCCGGAAAGGGCCAACCCCGCCCTTCCGGCAAGTTCCACGACAACGTCTTGGCCAAACTCGCGGCGTCAAATGGTCCGGAATCCATTTTCTAATTGCTCCACTTCTATAGCGGCGAATTTGATTGCAAATCTGAGAGGCAGCCGGAAATAAATTTAAGCGGCATAGGCAAGCGAGAAATTCAATGGCGTTAGCTATCGCATCAACTAGGATCAGGTACTTCAGTGGGGAGTATGCGCGACGACGAGCATTAGTTGCTAAACCCCAGCGCAATCGCTGCATCGCGATGAATATCCTCGCGATTGACGGGATAATAGATTTCGTGCTGCTTCAGGAAACCATGGACTTCGTATGCGTCGAGAACCCCAGTAAACGCCGGATCTAGTCGGTGGTCAGTTTGCCCGACCGAGCACTCTCGATCGCCAATGCCTCTAGAGCAGCACGTGACAAACTTTCAGTATCGACAGCGAACTGGCGGGCGGTATCCGGAGAGCATGACAATCTCCGGTATCCAAAAAGGTCAACGTGATCGCGCCAAACACAACGGTCTTGTTGGTACGGTTTACAAGCGAGATAGTCATCTGCTGAAGCCAGTCGCCGCCAGCCTGAAACGGGGTAACAGGTTGTATCACGAGTGGGGGCTTGATAAACAATCCACACTCCACCGTGTTACCGGCAACCGAAACATCGGAGATCAATACTCCATCCGTGATCTGCTCCGCTTGAATTACCTTGAGCAGTTTCTCACCAGTTTGCTGAGCGAGTACGGCTCCCACAAACCCAAACACCATGCAAGTCGGGCAGAAGAAACTCGAAACTCGGTGTCTAAGAAATCTGGAAATCCTAGTGCACCTCCGCTTTTCTTTATGTGGACCGCGCCAGCGCTTTCAGAATCTGATCCTGTTTGTCACGCGCCAGCTTCCCCGCACAGGTTTGCGTCATGATCCCGTTACTGTTCACGAGCAGCAGGGTCACGGTAACAAAGTTAGTCGCACTGGCAGGTAATACCCTACGCGGCGATGCCGGAAGAAGGTAGGTCTCTGCCAGCACCACGGAGAACAGAACTGCAACCGAGATCGTTGCTATATTCGCCGCTGTTTCAATCTTGTGGGAAAAAGATCTGAAACCACTAACTTCTGTCGCGGCTGGCATACAAAACCTGCAACCGAGATCTCTCTACAGAGACTCTCCTCGACTCGAAGACCACGTGGTTATCCACCACCCTAAGAAGGGGGCGCAGCTACTGGCAAATGTCATCCAAACAAAACTGGCTGCAGCAATCCGAGTCCTCATAGCACGAATCTTCAGGGTCACCACAGGTCATGGACCCGCAGGTTCCATAGCTGTTACAGATGCCGCTACAGCATTCCGAGTCGTTATAACATGCGTTACCGTCGCCAAGACAGCCACACGTGTTTCGATAAGGATCGCAGTATCCTCCGCAACAATCGCCGGATGACCCGCAGTAGCTCCCATTGGGAACGCATGTCCCGCAGCTATTGTTCGAAAGGCAAACGAGACCGGAGCAACACGTTCCCTGATTGCAAGGAGTCCCGGAAGGGAGGCAACAGTCCTGTGGGTCATCAACGGCCTGCGTATACGACTGTGTACCACAACCGGTGAACTGTGTCCCATCATTGCAGCTGGTCGTCGGAGAGCCGCATTCCACATAACCCGTAGTCAAAGTCTGAATACCCGCTCCATCGCTAGTCCCATCCGTCCAACCCTGCGCAGCTGGGCTGTTAGTGCAGCAGTCCGGGCAAACTACAGCGCTATCGTCTATATTGAATTTGGGGCAAGGCTGGAGCTGCGCGTGAACAATTAGCGTCGGCTTTATCAACCAAAGCGCGCATGCAGTAAGAACCGTGATTCTTGACAGTTTGATTAGCGGCTTCATGCCAACGCAACTCTCTTACCGGTTTTGTCCCGGAGGCCAGTTATAATCTCTTCTTCCTGGAAAGTAAGTAGCCGGAAGATCTTTGAATTTGCCCGGATGCTCCGGATCTGGAACACCATACCCTGCTCCGGGATACCAGTGCATTCCGTCCTCAAAGTAAGAAACGCCGCGACAGACGTTCACCTTGCTTACGGCCGTCACCGGCAAGAAGTTCGCCAACTGTCCCTCGATATCCGCCATATAGTCGCTGATATGAACCACGATTGTTTGCTTAGATTTCCAATCGAGGGGTGGTCTTTCGGGATGCTGCGGCTTGAGGGGTCGACCGGTTCTTCCGTCATATGCATCAACGGCAGGTCTTTGACCGAGCTCAAGCGTCGCCCCGGCGCAGGGTTGAGACGTACTGCAGTCCCCCGTATCTAAGAAGTGCATAATTATTCCGCTAAACACGATGGTTTTGTCAGTTCGGTTGACGAGTGAGATAGTCATCTGCTGAAGCCAATCACTCCCTGCCTGAAATGGCGCAACAAGCTGGGTACCAGGGGCCTTGACAAAAAGACCGCACTCTATGGTCTTACCGGCAACCGCAACGTTAGATATCATCACCGCATCGGTAATCTGCGCTGCTTGGTTTACCCTAACGAGTTTCTCGCCGGTTTGCTGGGCGAGAAGGACTCCCACAAGCCCAAACACCATGCAAGTCGTGAAGACTTTCCAAGATGGGTGTCTAAGAAATCTGGAAATCATAGTGCACCTCCGCTCTCTTCAGGTGGACCGCGCCAAGACCTTCAGAACCTGATCCTGTTTGTCGGGCGCCAGCTTTCCCACCCAGGTTTGCGTCACGATCCCGTTACTGTTCACGAGCAGCAGGGTCGGCGTTCCCGTTACCCCTACTTTGTCTAGCGAAACCTGTTTGACCTCATCCAGGCGCACACCCTCGCCGTTCAGGTATGCCTCCGCCTCTGCAACCGGCTGCGGTAAAACGCCCACCAATTTCACATCTTTACCGGCCCTTTCCCGGATCTGTCGAAAGAACGGCGCACTCTCCGTGCAATAGTGGCACTGGGTAGAAAGAACAAAAAGGAGGGTTTGGCCGTTTCTATTCCAGGTGATGCCGGCCAGTCGATCCTTTAAGCTAGTTCCAACTTGGATGAAATTAGTCGCTCTAGCAGACAGCGCCTGATGCGAGGGCGGTGATGCCGGGAGAAGGAAAGCTTTTACCAGCACCACGGATAACAGAATTGCAACCACAATCGTTGCTATATTCGCTGCTGCCTCAATTTTGCGGCAAAAAAGATCCCAAACCATTAACTTCTGTAACGGCTGGCATACAAACCTCTAACCCAGATCTACCAGGACACTAAATCGATCTACAAAAAAAGACAAGGGAATTCGTTACGGAAGAAATACGGGTGATGCGCGATTCACAGTTCGGGTGCCCTCGTGAACGGCGGCCTAAGCGATTTCACAATGGGTTCGCTTCCTCGTTGACTCTTTGGGCTGAACTGGACGCGGGCACTTCGCCCGGTTTCTGGAACGTAATCGAGGAGAGGCTTCGGTGGAGTCTCCAAACCGCCCGTTCCCCAAGGGCAGCCTCAGATTCTGTTAGCGTTATTCGGCAGAGGCGCTCTTTTAGCAAAGGAAGATCGTGACCGTTCAAAGCTTGTTCAACGCCGTGCTCTTCGTGATTGTCGGCTTTCTCCTGTTTACCGGTCTCTTTTTACTCCTCATCCGTATTCTTCCGGGGAACCTCTGGACGCGAGCGCTCCAGGAAGCCCAGTTAGGCCCGGCCCTCATCCTTGCTTCCATCGCTTTGGCGCTCGCGATCATCGTTGCCGCAGCCGTGCATTGAAGAATAAATTGTGGAAATCGAGAGTAAATCCTGTGGTTTTAACCGAAACACGGCCCTATTTGATAGCCTTGCGATTTCCACAAATGAGAGAAAGATAAGCCTTGCAGCCTGGCTTGCTCTTTGTTATTCTCGGGAAGTCGTCGCCAACGTAGCAATGGCGACGAATCGGTGTTGAGTTGGCCGCCGGGAAACAATCCCGCGGGGCTTGCAAGAGCCGAAGAAGGTTTGATAGAGTAGTTAATGGCGACGGTGTCGCCGTACGGGAAGTAGGTAGGAAGTCAAAGCGGCCTGAAAGGCTGCAGTTTCCCGAAGGACTCCATAGCAGTTCTCAAGCAGTCCCGAAGCAACTCCAAGCTACCGATTTTTATCTTTTAGGTTCCCGAAAATTTCTGGGGAGCGCACTTTGCTTTTCGCAGGTCGCGAGGCAAACGTAGCGGACCCGAACGGCTTTCGAGGCCGGTAGCCGGTGGATCTTTACGGAGCGATCCGTAATAGTTCATTCGGCTGCGCAGATCATTGACAATCTGGTTGGACGCAAAAGAAGTAAAACGTCAGATTATTTGAGTAAAAACCGGAGCGATCAGCCGTTCCTGTTTATCGGAGTCTCC
Organism: uncultured Acidobacteriaceae bacterium; assembly: GCA_963771495.1. Taxonomy (GTDB): domain Bacteria; phylum Acidobacteriota; class Terriglobia; order Bryobacterales; family Bryobacteraceae; genus Bog-105. The sequence continues at coordinate 221,003 of CAVYTR010000002.1, forward strand.
GAGGGATGGGGGCAAGGGTAGATAGGAGCGAAGTAATCACAAGATCAAACGAGAGTTTGATCCCGGCTCAGAATCAACGCTGGCGGCGCGCTTAACACATGCAAGTCGAGCGAGAAAGGGGAGCAATCCCTGAGTACAGCGGCGTACGGGTGAGTAACACGTGGGTAATCTACCTCTGAGTGGGGAATAACCCTGGGAAACCGGGGCTAATACCGCATAAGCCTGAGAAGGGAAAGCGAGTAATTGCGCTGAGAGAGGAGCCCGCGGCCGATTAGCTAGTTGGTGAGGTAAAGGCTCACCAAGGCGGTGATCGGTAGCCGGCCTGAGAGGGCACACGGCCACACTGGCACTGAAACACGGGCCAGACTCCTACGGGAGGCAGCAGTGGGGAATCTTGCACAATGGAGGCAACTCTGATGCAGCGACGCCGCGTGAGCGATGAAGCCCTTCGGGGTGTAAAGCTCTTTCGGCAGGGACGATAATGACGGTACCTGAAGAAGAAGCTGCGGCTAACTACGTGCCAGCAGCCGCGGTAATACGTAGGCAGCGAGCGTTGTTCGGAATTACTGGGCGTAAAGAGTGTGTAGGCGGTGCTCTAAGTTCGGTGTGAAATCTCCCGGCTTAACTGGGAGGGTGCGCCGGAAACTGGAGTGCTTGAGCGTGGGAGAGGAAAGCGGAATTCCTGGTGTAGCGGTGAAATGCGTAGATATCAGGAGGAACACCTGCGGTGTAGACGGCTTTCTGGACCATAGCTGACGCTGAGACACGAAAGCGTGGGTAGCAAACAGGATTAGATACCCTGGTAGTCCACGCCCTAAACGATGCATACTTGGTGTCGGCCATTCAGTTGGTCGGTGCCGGAGCTAACGCGTTAAGTATGCCGCCTGGGGAGTACGGTCGCAAGGCTGAAACTCAAAGGAATTGACGGGGGCCCGCACAAGCGGTGGAGCATGTGGTTTAATTCGACGCAACGCGAAGAACCTTACCTGGGCTCGAACGGCTTAAGACCGCCTTTGGAAACAGAGGTTTCCCCGCAAGGGGCTTGAGTCGAGGTGCTGCATGGCTGTCGTCAGCTCGTGTCGTGAGATGTTGGGTTAAGTCCCGCAACGAGCGCAACCCTTGTCCTGTGTTGCAACCTCCGCAAGGGGGGCACTCTCAGGAGACCGCCAGCGATAAGTTGGAGGAAGGTGGGGATGACGTCAAGTCATCATGGCCTTTATGTCCAGGGCTACACACGTGCTACAATGGGCGGTACAAAGCGCAGCCAACCCGCGAGGGGGAGCTAATCGCCAAAAACCGTTCTCAGTTCGGATTGCAGGCTGCAACTCGCCTGCATGAAGCTGGAATCGCTAGTAATGGCATATCAGAACGATGCCGTGAATACGTTCCCGGGCCTTGTACACACCGCCCGTCACATCACGAAAGTGGATTGTACTAGAAGCCTGCGTGCTAACCCGCAAGGGAGGCAGCGGTCCAAGGTATGATTCATGATTGGGGTGAAGTCGTAACAAGGTAGCCGTAGGAGAACCTGCGGCTGGATCACCTCCTTTCTAAGAGAGACAGTGGCTGGAGCTACCGAAGACGCACTTGTAACCAGGTGCTAGTAAGTAGCAGCCTTTCCAGTCCATATCCCGCTCTGGACCTCCACTCAAATTTCTGATCCGCTTCTTTGCTTACTGCTGCTGGTCGGCAGTGGGCCGCGTCCAATCGGCCTCGATTACATTTATCCAACGGGGCTGTAGCTCAGCTGGGAGAGCGCCTGATTTGCATTCAGGAGGTCGCCGGTTCGATCCCGACCAGCTCCACCAGTTGTGCCCGACCGGGCCTGTAGCCAGGTGGCCTCGCCGCAAGGCGAATCCATATGGACTGCACCGCTGGTAAGGGTGAGGCGTGGTAGTTCAAGTCTACCCAGGCCCACCTGAATAGTTGACGGGCCTGTAGCTCAGGTGGCCTCGCCGCAAGGCGAATCCATATGGACTGCACCGCTGGTAAGGGTGAGGCGTGGTAGTTCAAGTCTACCCAGGCCCACCTGAATAGTTGACGAGCCTGTAGCTCAGGTGGCCTCGCCGCTAAGGCGAATCCATATGGACTGCACCGCTGGTAAGGGTGAGGCGTGGTAGTTCAAGTCTACCCAGGCCCACCTGAATAGTTGACGGACCTGTAGCTCAGGTGGCCTCGCCGCAAGGCGAATCCATATGGACTGCACCGCTGGTAAGGGTGAGGCGTGGTAGTTCAAGTCTACCCAGGCCCACCTGAATAGTTAACGGGCCTGTAGCTCAGGTGGCTAGAGCGCACCCCTGATAAGGGTGAGGTCGGTAGTTCAAGTCTACCCAGGCCCACCAAATTGGGTTCGTTTCGCAGAATGAGCACCCCGCGCGTTGGCCGCAGGCCAGAGCGCTTCAAGGTGACGGTGAGGTCGGTAGTTCAAGTCTACCCAGGCCCACCAAATTGGGTTCGTTTCGCAAAACAGAAGAAAGCACTTGGCGCAAGCGAGTCTTTTCTTCTGTTGTTCGACTCGAAAGTTTAAGTTGGATAACAAATTGGGTTCGAATCGCAAGAACGCGGTTCGAGTCCGCCAGGTCTTTGAAAACAGAATAGGTATTGACGGGCAACTACAAGTTGCAAAGCTGCCGAGAAAGCAAATATTCGGCAGCGGCGCCGCCTGGAGTTTCCTTCTGGGAAGCCGCGCATTGGGTTCGAATCGCAGAAATGGGGTTCGGTGTTCGAAACGCGGTGGAACGAAGGCGACTGACAGGCAGGAAGAGAAGAACTCACACAAGGCTTTTGGAAGTCTTCTTGGGAACAAGAGGATGGAAAAGAGTTGAGTTAATTTTATGGTCAAGCTACTAAGAGCATGCGTGTGGATGCCTTGGCGCAAGTAGGCGAAGAAGGACGTGGCTAGCTGCGAAAAGCCTCGGGGAGATGCAAGCAATCGATAATCCGGGGATGTCCGAATGGGGAAACCCAAGTCCGGTAACGGGCTTACTCAGCAGTGAATACATAGCTGCTGAGAGCGAACGGGGGGAAGTGAACCATCTCAGTACCCCTAGGAAGAGAAAACAACAGTGATTCCGCTAGTAGTGGCGAGCGAACGCGGAACAGCCTAAACCCGGTGATTCGAAAGGAGAGCTGGGGGTTGCAGGACCACAATCCAGCCGTTTTGTTATCAGTCATAGGTGATGAGCTGCGAGGGAACGATGATTGTTTCTGAAGCGGATAGCCTGTGGGTGAAAACGAAACGGCTGGAAAAGAGAGAGATCGGGATGTTAGGAGAACGGCATGGAAAGGCCGGCCAAAGAGGGTGACAGCCCCGTATCTGAAAATGCACTGATCCTTTCGAGTGGTTCCTAAGTACCGCGGGACACGAGAAACCCTGTGGGAATCTGCCGGGACCATCCGGCAAGGCTAAATACTCACTTGCGACCGATAGTGAACTAGTACCGTGAGGGAAAGGTGAAAAGAACCCCTGTGAGGGGAGTGAAATAGTACCTGAAACCGCATGCTTACAAGCAGTGGGAGGGCTATACGCCGCAAGGTGGATGCCTGACCTCGTGCCTATTGAATAATGAGCTGGCTAGTTAGTCTCAGTGGCAAGGTTAAGCGTAAAGCGAGCCGAAGCGAAAGCGAGTCTGAAGAGGGCGTACAGTCGCTGGGATTAGACGCGAAGCGGGATGATCTACCCTTGGCCAGGATGAAATCCGTGTAACAGCGGATGGAGGTCCGAACCAGTGTTGGTTGAAAACAGCTTGGATGAGCTGAGGGTAGGGGTGAAAGGCTAATCAAATTCCGTGATAGCTCGTTCTCTCCGAAATAGCTTTAGGGCTAGCCTCGCGTGGTCCGTCTTGGTGGTAGAGAACTGATTGAACTAGGGGGCTTTCCAGCTTACCGAATTCAGCCAAACTGCGAATGCCAAGCACGAGTAGCGCGGGAGTCAGACGGTCAGGGCTAAGCTTGATCGTCAAAAGGGAAAGAGCCCAGACCATCAACTAAGGTCCCCAAGTACATGCTCAGTGGGAAAGGAAGTCGAGTTCCTCAGACAGCCAGGAGGTTGGCTTAGAAGCAGCCATCCTTTAAAGAAAGCGTAATAGCTCACTGGTCGAGGGATTCGGTGCCGACAATCCAACGGGGCTCAAGCATGTCACCGAAGTTATGGACTCGAAAGCCATGGGGCAACCCATGGGAGTGGTAGGAGAGCGTTCCTTCAGCAGAGAAGGTATACCGAGAGGAGTACTGGAGTGGAAGGAAGTGACTCTGCCAGCATAAGTAGCGAAAAGCCAGGTGAGAACCCTGGCCGCCGAAAGTCTAAGGATTCCTGAGAAAGGTTAATCCGCTCAGGGTTAGTCAGGGCCTAAGGTGAGGCCGCAAGGCGTAACTGATGGACACGACGGTTAATATTCCGTGACTACGTGAATTCGATCAAGACCGAAGGGGGGACGCACCACAGAGGCCTATCTGCGAGAAGGGTCAAAGATAGGTTGAGTGAGATCCGGACAGGCAAATCCGCCGGGTCGCGTGCCAGGAAAATCCTCTAAGGAGAGTTTACGTACCTGTACCACAAACCGACACAGGTGGACGAGATGAGTATTCTAAGGCGCTCGGGTGATGGAGTTGCGAAGGAACTAGGCAAATTAACCCCGTAACTTCGGGAGAAGGGGTGCCCACTTCGGTGGGCCGCAGTGAAACGCATCAGGCGACTGTTTAACAAAAACACAGGTCTCTGCAAAGTCGAAAACGACGTATAGGGGCTGACGCCTGCCCGGTGCCGGAAGGTTAAAGGGAGAGGTTAGCGCAAGCGAAGCTTTGAACTGAAGCCCCGGTGAACGGCGGCCGTAACTATAACGGTCCTAAGGTAGCGAAATTCCTTGTCGGGTAAGTTCCGACCTGCACGAATGGCGTAACGATCTGATGACTGTCGGCGCGCTCCGCCCGGCGAACTTGTGGTTCCGGTGAAGACGCCGGATGCCCGCCACTAGACGGAAAGACCCCGTGCACCTTTACTATACCTTTGCCCTGAACTATGGTGCGGTCTGCGCAGCATAGGTGGGAGGCTTGGAACCGAGGCTTTTGGGCTTCGGGGAGCCAACGGTGAGATACCACCCTGATCGTACTGTGGTTCTAACCTATCTCCGTAATCCGGAGAAGGGACATGGCAAGGCGGGTAGTTTGACTGGGGCGGTCGCCTCCTAAACGGTAACGGAGGCGCTCGAAGCTTGGTTCACGCTGTTTGGAAATCAGCGGTCGAGTGCAAAGGCATAAACCAGGTTGACTGCGAGACCAACAAGTCAAGCAGGTGGGAAACCAGGACTTAGTGATCCGGTGGTTCTGCATGGAAGGGCCATCGCTCAACGGATAAAAGGTACGCCGGGGATAACAGGCTGATCGGAGTCAAGAGTTCATATCGACGCTCCGGTTTGGCACCTCGATGTCGGTTCATCGCATCCTGGGGGTGTAGAAGCTCCCAAGGGTTAGGCTGTTCGCCTATTAAAGCGGTACGTGAACTGGGTTCAGAACGTCGCGAGACAGTTCGGTCCCTATCTGTGGTGGGCGGAGGAGATTTGAGGGGGCTTGCCCTTAGTACGAGAGGACCGGGGTGAACAGACCTCTTGTGATGCAGTTGTCGCACCCGCGGCATCGCTGCGTAGCGAAGTCTGGTCAGGATAAGTGCTGAATGCATATAAGTACGAAACCTTCCCCAAGATGAGATCTCCCTGAAGAGCCGTGATAGACGATCACGTGGATAGGACGGATGTGTAAGCGCAGTAATGCGTTGAGCTAACCGTTACTAATAGCTCGTTCGGCTTGACCATAAAATGAACTCAGCTCTTTTCTTCAAAGAGCTTCCGTAGTTGCCCGCCAATACCTATGCACGAAAGTTTTAAGCCCGGAGCGTAGACCAACATCCGCTCCGGCCCACTTTCGGGTGATCCGAGCGAGAGGGTCCCACCCGTTCCCATCCCGAACACGGCAGTTAAGCCTCTCAGCCCCGATGGTACTGCACGCGCAAGTGTGTGGGAGAGTAGGAAGTCGCCCGATTAACTTCGTTAGGCCACAGAGAGGCTGAACTGCCAGAGGATGAGGCAGCGTTTTATCAGCTAGCCGAAGACTCAAAATGCCCAAGCCTCTCAGCCCCGATGGTACTGCACGCGCAAGTGTGTGGGAGAGTAGGAAGTCGCCCGATTAAATTCGTTAGGCCACAGAGAGGCTGAACTGCCAGAGGATGAGGCAGCGTTTTATCAGCTAGCCGAAGACTCAAAATGCCCAAGCCTCTCAGCCCCGATGGTACTGCACGCGCAAGTGTGTGGGAGAGTAGGAAGTCGCCCGATTAAATTCGTTAGGCCACAGAGAGGCGTAACTGCCAGAGGATGAGGCAGCGTTTTATCAGCTAGCCGAAGACTCAAAATGGCCCAAGCCTCTCAGCCCCGATGGTACTGCACGCGCAAGTGTGTGGGAGAGTAGGAAGTCGCCCGATTATTACAAAAATACCCCCGGAAGCGGAAACGCTGTCCGGGGTTTTTCGTTCTTATCCCTGAGACCCCGTGGATATTCAGAAGATGATCAGTGAGTTGGAAGACGAGCGCGATCGTCTCGATGAAGCCATTCTCGCTCTCGAGCGGCTTTCTGCCACCACTCGTAGTCGCGGACGCCCTCCTAACTGGCGTAAGGATCTCGCTCCCAAATCATCCGGAAATCTCGAAACCAGAGGGCAACCTATGTCCTCGTCGCGCCCCAAGAAGCCGCAAGGCCTCAGCTGATACTGAGTACGCGCAGCCCAGCGCGGTCCAATTTCTCCGCCTCGAGCGAATGACGTCCGTCCAGCACAATCGGACTGCGCATCTTCTTGGCGATCCGCTCCCAGTCGAGTTCCCGGTATTCGCTCCATTCCGTAATCAGCACGAGCGCATCGCATCCGTCGGCCACTTCGCACGCACTCCCGCACAGCTGCACTCCCATGCCTTTGTGCTCGCGCTCAAAGCGCTCCATCGCTACCGGATCATGAGCCTTCACCCGAACGCCGCGGTCAATCAACTTCTGCGCGATTTCAATCGCCGGCGCCTCGCGCAGGTCATCTGTATTTGGCTTGAACGCCAAGCCCAGCAATCCAATCGTCCGGCCCTTCAGAATCTTGAGCTCATGGAGCAATTTCTCCACCACCCGATCCCTCTGCCGTGAGTTGATCTTCCGCGCCGCTTCCACAATCGGCAAATGAAGTCCGTATTCACCGGCCGTAGCAATCAGGGCGGCCGTGTCCTTGCCGAAGCACGACCCGCCCCAGCCAATACCTGCGCTTAAGAATCGAGGTCCGATTCGCGAATCCAGGCCAATGCCGCGCCCGACCTCGGAAATGTTCGCTCCCACGCGCTCCGACACCAGCCCGATTTCGTTGATAAAGCTGATTTTGAGCGCGAGGAATGCGTTGGCGGCATACTTGATGAGTTCGGCTGAAGCCAGGTCTGTTGAAAGGATCGGAACAGCCCCCACGGTCTCCGGGCGGGGCAAGTATGTTGGCGCTGAAAACGTCTGGTCCAGAATCGGACGGTAAAGCGTAAACAGCACTTCCAGCGCTCTCGGTTCATCCGCACCGATCACAATTCTGTCCGGATAGAGGCTGTCATGCAGGGCCGAGCCCTCGCGCAAAAACTCCGGATTCGACGCGACGGCAAACCCGGCGCTCGCTCCCCCGTTCTGCCGCGTTTCTGCCGCCTCTCGCAACAAGGAGCCAACCCAGTTGCCGCTTCCGATCGGCACCGTCGATTTGTTCACGACCACGGTCAGATCGCTGTCCATATGTTGCCCGATAGACCGGGCAGCCTGCGATAGAAACTCCAGGTTTGGTGCTCCGGAAGGCGTCGGCGGCGTCCCGACCGCGATGAAGACAACCTCCGAACCTGGAATTGCCTCTTCATAGCTCGAAGTGAAAGTAAGGTTCGGAAGAGCTTCCTCGAGTAATTCGGCCAAATAGGGCTCAAATATCGGAACCCTTCCTTCCCGAAGCGCCTTGATTTTTGACTCGTCGCTATCCAGGCAGTAAACTTCATGCCCAATAAAGGACAGGCAAACCCCGGTTGTAAGACCGACGTATCCGGTCCCGATAATCGCTACACGCATATGGCTTTACGCATTCAAGTCTCGGCTTTTCTGTCGTATGATAACCCACGAACACGCCCGATTCAGGGAAATAGCCCCGTCCGTGCGGTACTGCAACTTCCACGAGATGCAGCGTTCCGCGGCACGAACATCTCACCCTGAGATGTCAAAAGAAGACTCGAAAATCAAAGCGCTGAACGATCTGATCGCCACCTGCCACGACGCGGAAGAGGGATACGCGAAAGCAGCAAAGGGCGTCCACGACACGGCTCTTAGCGATCGCCTCAGCAGTATTTCAGGCGAGCGCGCGCGGTTTGCCGCCGAACTGAGCGCGGAGGTCTTCAAGGAGGGCGGAAAAGCCGCTAGTGATGCGCATTACGGCGGCATTCTGCACGCCGGTTGGGTCGATCTCGAGACGCGCATCCGCCCCAAAGCCGAAGTGGAGATCGTTCGCGAGTGCCTCCTGGGGGATGAAGCCACGCTAAAGCACTATGCGCATGCTCTCGATCAGGAACTTACACCCGAGGAGCGAAGCCTGGTAGAGCAGCAGCGTGACGCCGTCGAAGCCGATCGAAAGGCGCTCGCCGGCATCATCGGGCAGGGTAAATCGCAGCACGCCTGAGAAAATCGCCTAGGCTGTTAGATAATTGTAGTTCATGAGTGTTCCCGCCTCCCAGATGTGGGCTGTAACGTCCTACGTCCTTAAGCAGAAGCTCGCCGGACGAAAGCAGTACCCGCTCGTGCTGATGCTCGAGCCTCTTTTCCGGTGTAATTTGGCCTGCGCCGGATGTGGCAAGATCCAGTACCCCGCACATGTTCTGAAACGCCAACTCACACCCGAGGAGTGCTTTCGAGCCGTTGACGAATGCGGCGCTCCCACGGTCGCTATCCCTGGTGGCGAGCCGCTCATGCATCCCCAGATCAAGGAGATCGTCGAAGGGCTGGTCGCACGCAAGAAGTACATATATCTCTGCACGAACGCTCTGCTGCTTGAAGAGAAGCTCGACCTGTTCACGCCAAGCAAGTATCTCAGCTTTTCTGTTCATGTCGACGGCGAACGTGAACACCACGACTTCTCTGTTTGCCGCGAGGGAGGTTACGATATCGCGGTCCGAGGGATCAAAGCCGCGCTGGCGCGCGGTTTCCGCGTTACGACAAACACGACCCTCTTTGACGGCGCCGACCCCATCAGTGTCCGGCGCTTCTTCGACGAGATGATGGAGCTTGGGGTTGAGGGCATGATGCTCTCGCCCGGCTACTCGTACGACAAAGCCCCCGATCAGCAGCACTTTCTGGGGCGTGCCCGCACCCGCAGGCTTTTCAAAGCGATTCTTTCGAACCGCCGTCCGTCCTGGAAATTCAACATGTCGCCGCTATTCGGAGAGTTCCTCATGGGACAGCGCAACTTCGCTTGTACGCCCTGGGGCATGCCGACCTACAATGTGTTCGGTTGGCAAAAACCCTGTTATCTTCTGCAGGAAGGCTATGCCGACACTTTCGCCGAGTTGATCGCCGAGACCGAGTGGGCGAAATACGGGACCGAATCGGGAAATCCCAAGTGCGCGAACTGCATGGTTCACAGTGGTTATGAAGCTTCCTCGGTCGACTACGGATTCGGTTCGCTCGGAGGGTTCTTCGCCATGGCAAAAGCATCGTTGTTCAGCCGCTATAAAGACTCTGATGCCGCTGCACTTCTCAACGAACACGTGGAGCCTGTTCACTCCTACAACCCACTCGTCCAAATCAAATCGACGGAGGGAACGCAAGCATGACCGAGCCAGCATTGGATCCGGACACGCTTGAAGTTGCTCCGGGGGCTGCGCACGAACGGCTGCAAGGATGGGTTCCCGATCTGGCGAGCGAAGACGAACTTCGCATGGCTCTCGAAAAGGCGCTTGACTATCGCGGCGACGTCACAATCACGTGCAAGAACGGCCGCCTACTGGAAGGCTACATCTACGATTGCCGCAACGGCCGCACTCTCGCCGGCTCCCTGGTCCGTATGCTTCCGGCGGACGGCAGCTCCCGTACTAACGTTTCCTACTCAGAAATAGCTGCTCTCAAGTTCAGCGACCGCGACCCCGCAGCCGGCAAAAGTTGGGAAGCGTGGGTGCGGAAATATTGGGAGAAAAAAGCTGCCGGGCAGACTGCCGAGATCAAGCCTGAATCCCTCGATTGATCGACGCTTTGATTGACCAATGGAAGACTTGCGCTATCCGGTCGGGCGATACGAACCGCCCAGCTCCATAACTTCGGCTGACAGGGCAGAATGGATTCGTATCCTGGATGGGCTTCCCGAAAAGATGCGGGAAGCTGTTCGGGGATTCTCGGATGCGCAGCTCGACACTCCTTATCGTCCTGGGGGCTGGACCGTTCGGCAGGTGGTGCATCACGTCCCGGACAGCCACCTCAACAGCTACGTAAGGTTCCGGCTCGCGTTGACGGAAGATACGCCGGTGATCAAAGCATACGAAGAATCGGCTTGGGCCGAATTGCCGGACGCAAAGACTGCACCGGTGGCCTCGTCTCTTGCGCTGCTGGCGGCCCTGCATTCCCGGTGGACACTCCTGCTTCGCTCACTTGACGAGGCGCAATGGAAGCGAACCTTCAGGCATCCTTCGCTCGGCGAGAAGCACCTGGACTGGAATCTCGGCTTGTACGCCTGGCACAGCCGTCATCATCTTGCCCACATCAACAATCTGCGCGAGCGGGAACGTTGGCCCAAGTCCGCCTAACAATCTTTCGTCTTGCAATCTGAGCGGTGCCGCACTGGCTTATCCTCAGCGGGACGGAGATTGTATGCGCTAATGACGAGCGCCAGATGAGAGAAGGCTTGAGGAAAATTCCCCAGTTGCCGCCGTTCTTTCGGATCGTATTCTTCCGATAGTAAACCTACATCGTTCCTCACTGCCAGAAGGCGTTCGAACAGGGCGCGCGCTTCCTCCATACGATTCTGCAGAACATAGTTGTCGACGAGCCAATAACTGCAGGCCAGAAAGGCGCCTTCCTCACCGGAGACACCGTCCACCGAAGTGCGTGTGTCGTAGCGGGCCACGAAACCATCTCGTAATAAGTTCTTCTCGATCGCGGCTACAGTGCCGATAATGCGCGGGTCATCCGGCGGAAGAAATCCAACGGTCGGTAATAACAGCAGACTCGCGTCTAGTTGTTTGCTGCCAAAGTACTGGACAAATGAGTTCAGGTCACGGCTGAAACCGAACCGGCAGACTTCGTCGTGGATCTCCGCACGCAGTCGAATCCAACGTTCCAGCGGCCCCTTCTCTCCGAACTCCTGTATGGTCCGAACAGCGCGGTCTACGCCCACCCAGGCCATTACCTTCGAATGGACAAAGTGGCGTCGCGGCCCGCGAATTTCCCAGATTCCGTCGTCCGGCTCGGGCCATAGCTGCTCCAAGCGGCAGACGAGAGCCTTCTGCAAACTCCAGCTCGCTTCCAATTCCGCTAGACCTTTCCGTCTCGCCTGATAAAGAGCGTCCAGAACTTCTCCGTATACATCGAGCTGCAATTGCTCGGAGGCGGCATTGCCAATTCGGACAGGTCGCGAACCCTCATAGCCTTGCAATTCGGGCAGCTCGAATTCAGTCAAGCGGCGTTCACCGGCGACACCGTACATGATCTGCATCTGGTCCTGGTTGCCCGCTATCGCTCGCAGCAGCCAATCGCGCCACGCCTTGGCTTCATCCAAGAAACCAGACTGCATCAGAGCGTACAGCGTAAAGGTGGAGTCGCGGAGCCAGCAGTAGCGATAGTCCCAATTACGTTCGCCCCCGATATCTTCGGGGAGCGAAGTAGTGGCTGCTGCCACAATGCCGCCGGTCCGGTAATGTGTGAGCGCCTTCAGCGTAAGGAGGGATCGCAGAACCGCTTCAGCATATGGCCCTTGCGCTTTGTGCCTGTTCGACCACTTTTCCCACGAGTGAGTCACATTGTGAATAGCCGAACTCGCGGCGGGTTGGGCGCTGAGCGGGACATAGGAACTTGACCAGGACATAACGAACGGTACTTCCTGCCCTTCTACGACATCAAACTCCCCCACGGTCCTTTGGTCTTCGCCGCGAAGAGGTACGGGCGTGGCGAGCACGATTCGATTAGGCCCGCCGGTGGCCTGCAATCGTCCGTCTTCCAGGCGGACAACCCAGGGCACTACGGTTCCGTAATCGAACCGAATCACAAATTGCAGTAACATTGGCACGCGACCCTGCACACCTCGGACGAGGCGTATCAGATCCTGGTGGTCGCCGCGATGATCCATGCAGTCGGTCAGAATCACTGTGCCCTCGGCGGTGGTGAACTCCGTTTCAAGCACAAGTGTTCCGGGCCTGTAACGCCGGGTTACTTTCGGGTTTTCGGCTTTCGGGCAAATAGTCCAGTAGCCGTTCTCATCCGTGCCCAGCAATTTGGCAAAGCACGTGGCAGAATCGAAGCGGGGGAGACAAAGCCAATCGATCGATCCGTTCCGGCCGACTAATGCCGTCGTGACATTGTTACCGATCAGCGCATAGTCTTCGATGAGTTGAGGCATGGCTACGAGTGCGGCTCAGTTTTGTGCGAACTGAATAACTACCTTGATGTCATCCGGCCGGCGCTTGAGAGCTTCCTGCCAGTTGTTGAGCGGTTCCTTCCGGGAAATCAAGCCGGCCAACCAGCTCCGGTCTGCCTTGGTCAGCGCCTCCCCGGCCATCTGCCAGTGACGCTTGTTGGCGTTAACGGACCCGAAGATGGCGCTGTTCTCCAAAACCATCGTTCGATTGATGGTCCCGAGATCGAGTTCCACGTTTTGATGGTGGGACGAGACTCCTGCAAGACACAGAATGCCATCGTTCCCGAGTTGCTCGATCGTTTCGGCAATAACGGATGCGACGCCGGTACACTCGATCACAACGTCGGGCGAGAAACCGATGTTTTTGACCGGCCCCGTGTGATACTTCCCGCCCAGATCTTCGACCAGCTTTGGTTTCTGTCCGCCGGTCACACGATCTAAAACGTGGACTTCGAGCCCGCGCTGATGACCCATCAGCGCTCCTAAAAGTCCGATGGGCCCAGCACCGGTAATCAGAACCGTTCTGGGTTTCCAGATGGCTCGCTCTCCGATGCGCGTGATGTGATCCCAGGCTTTCGCTAAAACGCTCGACGGCTCCATCAACACGCCGACATCACGCAAGCCTGGGTCAAGGCGAATGGCGTAATCCGGCTCAATCCGCCAAAGCTCCGAGCCGAATCCGTTTCTCTCTTTGATACCCCGCTCTGTGTACCTTCCGTTGCGGCACATGTCAAACTCTCCCGCTCCACAAGCGATACACGGAACGGGGTCCGGCCGGCGTACGATACCGACAACCAGATCGCCCTTTTTGAATGCGCTATTCTCCGGCGCCTCCTCCACCAGACCGAGAGATTCATGCCCGATAATCAGGTGGTTGCTGTTTGGCGGAGGCCATCCGTATTCGGCCGAAATAAGCTCGAAATCGGTGCCGCAAATGCCCAACTCCAAAGCCTTGACAAGAATGCTTCCATAGCTGGATGCGGGTGGCGGAACGTCCTGAACAGTTGCGGAATTGGGCGTCCCCGGGATAATAGTTAGCGCTTTCATCTCGTTTGTTGTCCGGGCACAGCATTCCTGAACAGGCAAATTGCCGGCCACCGGTTGATATCAAATCCTTACAGACTGTAGATGGGGGTGAGATGATTTCGTGACAAACCGCAAGCGCCCGCGCGGATGAGTGAGAACCGTAGCCGATACGACTCACTTATACAGAGAAGAATTCTCTGTGTATGGAAACGTTAAGACGGCTGAATACGGCTGCCCGGAAGCGCAAAGGCGAGCGCGGGGCGTCGCTGATCTTATTTACGTTTATGACATTCCTGGTGGTCGTGCCGATGGTGGGCCTGGCGATCGACGGGGCGGTCGTTTTTTGGACGAAGGCCAAGCTATCGGCAGCGGTGGATGCAGCCGCGTTAGCCGGAGGCCGCTCGATCAACGTGTACGAGAACCAGGCGCAGAATACAGGCTTGGCGGCTACTGCAGCTCAACAATGGTTTTCAGCTAATTTCCCGCCGGGCTGGATGGGCGTAACCATCGTGGGCGGACAGCCGACGATCACGCTTGCAAAAACAACTCTTTCCACTCAGAAAGTTTCTGTGCAGGCGACCGCAACGGTGCCGCTGTATTTCATGCGGATCATCAATCAAAACGCGGCTACGGTGACTGCGACGGCCGAAGCCTCCCGCCGGAACGTCAACGTGATTCTGGTGCTTGACCGTTCCGGATCGATGGGGCCGAACGGGAGTAACGCGTGTGCAACTATGCAGCAATCTGCAGAGAATTTCGTGCGCCTCTTCACGGAGAACTTCGACACCCTGGGACTGGTTACCTATTCCACTAACGCGAACCACGACCCAATTGACTATCCGCCTTCGTCGACATTTCTTTCCGGCACTCCGTCGCTGATCTCCGTCATCGGCCAGATCAACTGCACCGGCGCAACCAACATGAGCATGGCTTTGCAGATGGCTTATCGCGCGATCAAGAACAACGGGCTGGCGAGCGGACTTAATGTGATCGTTCTTTTCACCGATGGTCAGCCGAATGCGATGACAAGTGATCAATGGCCGCTGAGAGCGGCTTCGGACGACAATAACATCCGCTATGATCCCGTTTACACTTCTTATACTCTCTCGCAGGTTCAAAACAATCCTCCAAGTACGTGTAGTTCAGCATTACCGACGGGAGTTCTGACAACCTTGCTCGCAAGCGGACAAACCCCGCAGGTCCAAGGTTTCACTGGAGGACTCTATGATCCGGACACTGCTGTTCCGCTCAACAGTTCAGCTGCGGCATTGAACCCGCCGGGCTGTTACGTCACGAACCCGCCGAACAATTGGATTAATCCGACGACGGCTTACGCCCGGCTTGACATCGCGTACGTACCCCAAAATGATATGTATGGAAATGCGACCACCGGGTACAAGTCCACCGACACCTTTCCGAGCGGCACTTACGCCGGACAGATTCGGGTGGACGAACAGATAAACGGCGTAATAGCTGCATCGACGAATGCAGCGGACAATCAGGCTGCTACCATTCGCAACGACCCAAGCTACAGCACGGTGATCTATACCATCGGGCTTGGCGGCGCGCCCGATATGCCCATCGATGCAACTTTGCTGGAGCGGATTGCCAACGATTCGAGAAGCCCAATTTACGACTCGACAAAGCCTACGGGATTCTTTGCTTATGCTAGCGACCCGAGTGCGCTCAATGCTGCCTTTCAGCAGGTGGCATCGCAGATCCTTCGGTTATCACACTAACGTACCTTTGCGTGATTATTGTTCAGATCAGCGAAATGGGTTGTTAAGCGCGACCTCAGCGTCCAGATCGCTGCGATTGTCCCCAATCGGGACTCGTCATCTGAATGCTCCACACAGGAGCTCCGAGGTACGAAGGTCCGTCTGATCTGACGAAGGCCGGAGCCTTCCCTCCGGCTATCCACACGTTAGTATCTTTCGGTTGTTTGCCCACGAGCGGCGCAAGAAGCCCTTCCAGCCCGCCAAGCTCGACCTTCACGGCGAAACGCATAGCTTTTTGACGTACGCCAGCAACCGAGAACGTTTCTTCGCCTTGTGGGGAGATCGAGAGCTTGACAAGCCGGGGCTTCGGCGTCGCCACCAAGTAAGAAAGTTTTGTATCGTTTGTTTCGGGCGAAATGTTTTTCAGCACGTCGAGAATGATGCCGTTCGCCAGGTCAGGCGGAAGATCGAGATGATCGGTCTCGACCTTCTCCTCACCCTTATCTTTAAAACGAACCGTCACTTGCCCTGTAGAGGCGTTGATCATCGTATCCGTAGGATGTGGAAATACCGGGCCTTTCTGAATGTGGTGGTCGCTTATCAGCCGAAAGTAAACGTGTTGAGAAAACACGGCGGTATCGCTGTCTACTGAGCCGTCCCTGAAATGGAAGATTAATTGGGATGTTACTCGATCGCCGTCCGTGACCTGGATGAGATCACCCTGCGCCAGGAGTTTGCCCTCCATAGTGCGCAAGGCTAGGAAGCCGTGGACGGATCCCTCCATGTGCCGTACGCGTATCGGATCAGCGGAAAGCCGGCCGCTCTGCAGCAGAAGAGCGGTAGCCAAAAATCTGGCAAGCGGCCAGGACACGAGACGCTTCGTGAGTTCAGCAAGGTTATGACATTTGTGAGCTTCAGATGGCATTCTTGGATTCCGAAAGATCACTGAGCTTGATTATGCCGTATTTTCCATTGGGCGCCATGGAATGTTTTCCCCCGCAACGCCGGGCATCCTGTTGGTGGGGGGTTTAAGTAAGAAAGGAATGTTGCGGTCGTTTAGAAGACGGAGCGGGCACCGATCATGACAGGCCCAAATGCATTCCAGAAGTTGAAGTCCGGAGAGGTTACCCACATCTCCGAGACATAGGCAAACTGGCTGGATGACTGGAGATTGATAACGCTCGAGAAATTACTTGCGACCGCGCTCGGGTCTGTTAGGTAGTTCGAGGCGAGGATATTTCCGCCGGTCCCTATAATGCTAGCGGCAGGCGTGCCGAATGCACTGACATGCAAGGCCGACGATCCAACAACAATGCGATTGGTAAAAACAATCTGCCCTAAGTTCGGGCAATGCGCTGAGTCGGGTTGCAATCCGGCGCCTTGACAGAGATTGCTATCAGCATAAGTTAAGGTGGACAGAACAACGACACCGTTCCCGCCCGTAGGCGTCATATTCAGACTCGGCGCCAAAGTGACCAACAAGTGCTGTGATCCGGGCTGGGTGAAGTCGGTGTTAAAAGCATACATGTGACCCGCATCACGACATACCTGAGTAACTTGAATTGCCCGAATCAGATTGAATCCAAACAAGAGGGTACCGAAGAAAAGTGGAACCCAAAACAGCCCAAAACAAAGCATGAACTCAATGAGCGCAGTGCCTTGTTCTCCTCTTTTCCGGGCGGGAGCAATGCGTTTTGAACTCATCGGCAAGGCGGTGTACCGTTGGGAGATCCTTCCATAATGTCGGACGAACTAGCGGATAATATGAGCGGCGAAGCGCTGCGCCAAAGCGGGGCAAGCGGTTGAATGGGCAAATTGCTGATGCTGATTTTGACCACATTTCCTCCCGCGTTGCTGCCAGCGCCGGTTAGCGGCGTGCTCAGGTTTGCGGGCGAAAAGTACTGAATGGAAACGATGGAATTTACATTTCCGGAGTTTACAAATCCGAAAGAATACTGCTCGACAATCGACTGGATAGCGGCATCCTGACAGGCGAAAGTTCCCGTCTGGCCAGTGACTGCAAACCGTACGCCTTCGCGGACGGCCTCCTGAATGCTCGCCCAGGCGAATAGCAGCCAGCCAAGATCGATGGTGATCAGCAGCATCGCCATCAGAGGCAACAGCACGAGCGTGAATTCGATGAGCGAAGATCCGCGCTGCCGCCGGTTTCTTCGGATTACAGCCATACCGAGATCACCACTTGAGATAAGTGCCGGAGGGCCGCAAATGTCTCACCCGCTTTGCCGGGATCTACCATGAAGATGAATGCACACCACGTGGGAGCGGGCGCTTGAAGGCTCTCGTTAAAGCCAAGAACGCCCCTGGGCTATCGCTCGAATATGTACCGGTGCCGGAAACCGGCATCAACGATGTCCTGATCCGGGTTCTGAAGACTGGAATCTGCGGAACGGATCTACATATCTACGACTGGGACGAATGGGCCCGGGCGACCATCCCTGTCCCGATGGTAATTGGTCACGAGTTCGTCGGCGAAATCGTCGAAGTTGGCTCGAATGTGAACGACTTCCATCCCGGAGAGATCGTGAGCGGCGAAGGCCATGTCGTCTGTGGCCGCTGCCGAAACTGTTTGGCCGGGCGCAGACACTTGTGCGCTCACACCAGGGGAGTCGGAGTAAATCGGCCGGGCGCTTTTGCCGAATACGTCGCGCTCCCGATGAGTAACATCTGGCGGCATAAGCCGGAAGTTGATCGGGAAGTTGCCGCGATTTTTGATCCGTTTGGAAACGCGGTCCACACTGCGCTTTCCTTCCCGGTGCTCGGCGAAGATGTCCTGATTACCGGAGCAGGGCCTATCGGCCTGATGGCGATTCCAGTGGTCCGCCATGCCGGCGCAAGATTTGTGGTCGTAACAGACCTGAACCCTTACCGGCTGGACCTGGCGCGCAAGATGGGTGCAACGGTCGCGGTTAGTCCCGCTGAGACGTCTCTTGCGGAAGTGCAGAGCCAGCTCGGTATGCAGGAAGGCTTCGATGTTGGTCTCGAGATGTCCGGCAACCCGGTTGCGTTTCGTGACATGGTCGCCAACATGAGCCACGGAGCAAAGATCGCGATGCTTGGCATACCGGCTAAGGAGATGGAATTCGACTGGCGGCAGGTGATCTTTAACATGCTCACTGTCAAAGGAATCTACGGGCGCGAAATGTACGAGACCTGGTACAAGATGACGGTGATGCTTGAGTCGGGGCTGGATATTCGGCCTGTGATCACGCATCGCTTCTCAGCCTGTGATTTCGAGAAGGGATTTGAGGTGATGCATACAGGCAAATCGGGCAAGGTCCTGCTGGACTGGAGCAGCGGCTGTTAACGGGCTGACCAATGAAGACGAGTATTTTCGACCTGTTTAAGATCGGCATCGGGCCCTCGAGCTCGCACACGGTCGGTCCCATGAGAGCCGCCCGGCAGTTTGCAGCAGGGCTCGCCGAGAGTTCGAAACTGGAACGCTGCAGTCGAGTGCAGGCGGAGCTGTTCGGATCGCTTGCATTAACCGGCGTGGGTCACGGAACGGACAAGGCAGTGATTCTTGGCTTGTCCGGAGAAAAACCGGAAGAGGTGAACCCGGACAGCGTCGAATCCATGCTGGAAGGTATTCGCTCCACCAGAATCCTGGAGGTGCTCGGCAGGAAACCCGTCGGCTTCGATGATTCTCGCGACCTGTTGTTTCATTCGGGCGAGCGCTTGCCGGGACACTCGAATGGAATGCGCTTCTCCGCCTTTGACGAGTCAGGCAACTTGCTCGCGGGTGAGGTCTACTACTCGGTCGGCGGAGGCTTCATTGTCAAGGAAGGCAGCGCTTCCGCGGGAGACACACCGCCGCTGCCGGTACCCTACCCATTCTCAAATGGAGCTGAGCTGCTCGCCCAAGCCAATGAGAACGGGATGACGATCTGGCAAGTGATGCTTGCGAACGAGTCTGCGTTGATTGGGGAAGAAGCCGTGCGGGCGGGGGTGCGCAAGATCTGGTCCGTGATGGATGCCTGTATCGAGCGGGGCTTACGTCAAGAAGGTATCTTGCCCGGCGGATTGCGGGTGCGCCGGAGAGCTCCTTCGCTGTACAAAAAACTGCAGGCGCAGAGCGCAACGGATCCTTTACAAGCGATGCGTTGGGTGAATGCATTTGCCATGGCCGTGAATGAGGAGAATGCAGCAGGCGGGCGGGTCGTGACTGCGCCGACGAATGGCGCAGCCGGGCTGATCCCCGCAGTGATTCGCTATTACCTGCAGTTCGTTCCAGGTGCGTCGGATGAAGGACTGTTGCGATTCTTCCTGACGGCGGGCGCAGTGGGAATTCTGTACAAGGAAAACGCTTCCATTTCGGGCGCGGAGGTCGGGTGCCAGGGCGAGGTTGGTGTCGCGTGTTCCATGGCGGCGGCTGGGCTTGCAGGTGCGATGGAAGCTCCGAACGATGAAGTAGAACACGCCGCAGAAATCGGCATGGAGCATCATCTCGGGATGACCTGCGACCCGATCGGCGGGCTGGTGCAGATTCCGTGCATCGAGCGAAACGCGATCGGGGCTGTCAAGGCAATCAATGCCTGCCAAATGGCAACTCAAGAAACGAGTGGTCATGTGGTGTCGCTAGATCAGGTGATTCGAACCATGTTCCAGACAGGACTCGACATGCAGTCGCGCTACAAAGAGACCGCGCTGGCAGGGCTGGCGGTGAATGTGAAGGATTGTTGAGGAAGCAAATCAAATATGTATGGAAATGTACAGCCGCAACTGAGCGGGCGGATTCGAGAGATCGAGGGCGCCTGCCTTTTCAAGCGAGAGCGGCTGATCGATAGTCCGCAGCAGGCCGAGGTGCGAGTTGGAAACGGGCAGCCCGTACTGAATCTCTGCGCCAACAATTACCTGGGGCTGGCGAATCATCCGGAGGTGGTCGCTGCGGCTCGGGATGCGCTCGATCGATGGGGGTACGGACTGGCGAGTGTCCGTTTCATTTGCGGAACGCAATCGATTCACAAAGTGTTAGAAGAGCGGCTGACCGAGTTCCTGGGAACCGAAGACACGATTCTGTATGGATCCTGCTTTGATGCGAACGGCGGCCTGTTCGAAACCCTGCTGGACGCGGAAGATGCGATTATCTCGGACGAGCTGAATCACGCCAGCATCATCGACGGGATTCGCCTTTCGAAAGCGGCACGCTTTCGCTACAAAAACGGTGACATGGCGGACCTGGAAACGAAGCTGAAGGAGTCGAGCGGTGCGCGGAATCGCTTGATCGCGACCGATGGCGTTTTCTCGATGGACGGTTATATAGCTCGCCTGCCCGAAATCTGTGACCTGGCGGAGAAGTACGAAGCCATGGTCATGGTAGACGATTCACACGCCGTGGGGTTCATGGGGAAGTCCGGGCGGGGCACACACGAGTTTCACAACGTGATGGGCCGGGTAGATATTTTGACTGGGACGCTGGGCAAAGCACTCGGAGGCGCAAGCGGTGGTTACACGAGCGGCCGCAAGGAGGTCGTCGATTTACTGAGGCAGCGTTCGCGGCCTTACCTTTTTTCGAACTCAGTGGCTCCGCCGATTGTGGCAGCTTCGGTGAAGGTGCTGGATCTGTTGACGGGCAGTTTCGAGCTGCGCGAGCGGCTGTTCGCGAATACGCACTTGTTTCGTGAGCGCATGACGGCGAACGGATTTCATATTCTCCCCGGTGAGCATCCGATTGTACCCGTGATGGTGGGCGACGCGTCACTTGCTACGCGAATGGCGGATCTGCTGCTGAAACGCGGCATTTACGTGGTGGGGTTCTCGTATCCGGTGGTGCCGCAGGGCAAGGCTCGGATTCGAGTGCAGGTCTCGGCGGCGCATACTTCGGAAGAACTGAACTTCGCGGCAGAGCAGTTTGCGGCTTCCAAGCAGGAGCTCGGCATCTAAGAACAATGATCAGGTGTATCGGCCTCGTCTTGCTCTCTGCGATGTTATTGGTAGCGGCGAGTTCGCCGGCTAAGAAAGACTCACGAGACTGGACGGCGCAGGATGTCGAGCGAATGCTGTCCGATTCGCCGTGGGCACAACCTGCCAGCGCGATCTTCGCCGATCCGGAAGAAAAGACGCGGCCCCCCGACGGTCCTCTTCCGGGCGCCGCGCAAGCAGGGGTGGCCGGTGCACGAAGTACGCCGGATAGCCGCTGGGATGGCGGCGTGGGGAGGAATGTCTCGGCGCAACTGCCCACGTTGACGGTGATCGTGCGATGGGATTCCGCGTTACCTATGCGCGAAGCATTATCGCTGTCCAACAAGCCGGTGGCTGTGGATGTGAAGAACTATATCGTGACCGTCAAAGGACTGGTTCCAGCCGGGCGTTACCGGCAGCAGGGAAGCTTGCAAACGAAGTCTGAGAGCAGCGGCGAGCTGAGCTCATCGGGCGTCGAGATCCAGGATCCGGAGCGGATGCTGGAAGGCTTAATGGCGGATTCCAAGCTGCGGGTAAGGGGCAAAGGTTCGATTGCGTCGAGCGACGTAAAGCTGGATGCGGGGACCGGCGACCTTCACATCTTCTTTCCGCGATCCGCGAACATAACGCTGTCCAACAAAGAAGTTGTTTTCTCAACGCGCTTCGGATCTCTTACGGTGGCGAAGAAGTTCAGGCTGAAAGATATGGTGTACGGGGGCCGGCTTGAGCTTTAGTATCGGAGATGATCTTGAGGACTTCGTCCAGACGAATCGGCTTCGAGAGAAAGCCGTCCATTCCGGCCTCAAAACAGCGCTGCCGGTCGGCGGGCAAGGCGTATGCAGTTAGTGCGTAAATTCTGGTATGCGGCTCGTCCTCTTCTAGCGCGCGTATCTGACGAGTAGCCTCAAGCCCGTCTATCTCGGGCATCTCCAAGTCCATAAAGACAAAATCGAATTCTTCCGCCGCAAACATGCGCACGGCTTCTTTGCCGTCCGGAACCGGTGTAACGGCGTGCCCGGCGGATTCGAGCAGTTTCGTTAACAAGCGCCGATTCACAGCATTATCTTCCGCTACCAGAACCGACACGCGGCGGCTGGAAGGGGCCGTGGCCGGACCCGCTCCGACCGCCTCCTTGAGGCGTTCGAGCTGGGCTGTAAATGCAAACGTACTGCCGGCCCCGAGCTGGCTTTGAAAGTCGATGGTCCCGCCCATCAGCCGGACGATGCGATGAGCGATCGCAAGTCCAAGTCCGTATCTGCTGAAGCTGTGTCCGCCTGTAGCGTCAACAGGCCGGAAGGGCTCGAAGACAAATGGCTGCTGCTGAAGTGGAACGCCGATGCCTGTATCCGCGACACTGACCTTGAGCTGAACCGAGTTTTGCGTGTTTGTTTCGGCGCTGACGATTACATCGATGCCGCCGCTGGTGGTGAACTTAACCGCATTGTCGAGCAGATTGAAAAGTACATGCCGGAGCCGAGTCTGATCGCCGCGAAGCGTGCCCGGTACTGCAGGATCGATGCGGCAATGGAGCGATAAGCCTTTGGCTTTAATCTCGGGTTGAACGATCTTCAGCGTTGATCTGACGCAGTCCGCGACAGAGAAGGGCGCCTTCTCGAGTTGTAGAATGCCGCCTTCCATGCGGGAGAACTCGAGAACATCGTTTACGATATGCAGGAGCCATTCGGCCGAAGTTCGTACGGTATCGAGGTCTTCCCGCAGTTCGTTACTTAATTCGCTCTTGAGCGCCAGGTCAGTGAATCCGATGATGGAGTTCATGGGGGTCCGGATCTCATGGCTGATGTTGACCAGGAAGTCGGCTTTGGCGGTATTTGCTGCTTCCAGCCGTTTACGTTCGGCGTCCGATGCCAGCACACGCGCATCGGCTTCGGTCTTTATCCGGCGGAGGCGGATGCTGAATCCGACTACGATAGCCAGGATAGAGACTAAGTAGGCGAAGTGCAGTGTCGCTGGCATTTCTTTTGCTGACGTACATATCGGCAGAAGTAGGGAGTTCCGTTATGGGAAGGCTGTAAGCAGGGCCTAAAGACCCAGGTGATAGATCTAATCGGCGGAAGACAATGAAGTCATGCAGACGACTGTTCCCAAGACACCTCTTATCCGGTGTTCTGTGGACAGGATTCCGAAGGAGGCTTCGTGGCTTTCGTTCCATCTCTCCCTGGATGCCATACACTGCGCTCTATGATTCGAGACGCGAACCTCAGGGTCGAACCATACCTTCACCCAGATGAGTTAGACTTTGGTCAGCTATGGCCGAGACCGGGAAGTACATCCGCGAGGGGCATCCAACGATTTAAAAGCTGATCGCTGAGCAGGGTGCGGTATTCCCGAGGGATCCGCACGATCTCCTCGGCGACTTCTGGCCTGAAGAAGAATCCATTGACGATTTCCTTGCTGCTGTGCGCGAATGGCGAGGGCATACCAAGACTGACCCGGCGGCATGACCCCCGTTGTCCTTGATACGGACATCGTCTCATTTCTTTTCAAGAGTGACAGCCGCGCGCAAAGATATCTTCCACATCTCCAAGATCGAGATTGGGTTGCATCATTTATGACCGAAGCCGAATTGGAACAGTGGGCGCTTCTGTCGAACTGGAATGCGAAACGCGTTGAGTAGCTTCGGATTTTTCTCGCGCGGTTCGTGATTGTGCCATCCTCTCATGATCTGGTTCTTAAATGGGCCGAAGTCATGGTAGCGGCTCGAAAGAACGGTCGGCGTCTGGAAACAGCGGACGCTTGGATCGCTGCTACGGCCGTTTTGTACGGCGCACCACTTATCACGCACAATGCGAATGACTACCTTGGAGTGCCAAGACTGAAACTCATTACCGAAGCCGGGATGTAGATAGCGCGCCCAAACTGCGCGATGATACATCGGTTTCCCGGACCTAATCGCATATCACTCAGAACGACCGGATCTTTGCTTGCTTCATCCATATAGCGGATCATAAAACCCGGTTTCCAAACGGCTGCCTCGCTGTACTGGTGGAAACTTGCGAATGCAGGGATATCGAAGACCGGCTCTGAAACCCAGGACCGGAGCCCAACATCCTAAGTGGCTTTGTGGCGGTAAGTAGTCGGCTGAAAGCAGTGCCGCTGCCCTAACGGCTCGGTACAGAAGTATGCCTCAGGTACTTGCGATTCGTTACTGTAACCATCGGAGGTCAGACAACATCTATTTTTCTGGCGTGGCGCTGTTTCAAGATCGGAGTGAGGCGGGACGGGTCCTAGCAGAGCACGTCAAACTGCTAAAGAACAGGGAATACGGGCTCGTGCTTGCACTACCGAGGGGTGGTGTACCGGTCGGTTTTGAGCTTGCTGCTTCGTTAGGGTTGCCGCTGGATGTATTTGTCGTCAGAAAGTTAGGACTGCCCGGGGAAGAAGAATTGGCTCTGGGGGCAGTCGCCAGCGGCGGCTTAAAGGTCCTTAATCGCGATTTAATTCAATATCTTCGTGTCCCAGAGAAGCTGCTCGACGAGGTTGCGGCTCGGGAAACACGGATATTGGAGATCCGCGAGAGCCTGTATCGTGAAAATCAGCCTGCTCTGCCGTTGTCCGGAAGGGTCATCATTTTAACTGACGATGGGCTGGCCACGGGTGCCAGCATGCTTGCGGCAGTTCGCGCCGTCCGAGCCCAAAAAGCAAAGAAGATTCTGGTGGCTGTCCCGGTGGCGGCCCGCGAGACCTGCGACGAGCTCCGGGCCGAAGTGGACGAGATAATCTGTGCTGCTACTCCTCACCGATTTGGCTCGGTGGGCATCTGGTACAAGGATTTCCCCCAAGTCAGCGATGAGGAGGTCCGGACATTGCTGGACCGAGCGCGCGGCGGCTCGGGAAATGCCGGGGATGCTGGCGAAAAGCCGGCCGTTCTTTCGGCATCAAATTCCTGATTTGGCGCGTCGGGCCACTTTGGGCAGCAGCAAAAATTTGTGTAATTGCATCAAATATGTGAGGGAGTAGTCATGAATAAACACACCCAGATGATCAACGATAAGTACGAGACGTTGATGTTTGCCAAGACTCCGGAGGCTGGGAGACAGGCCGCCCGGGAGTTGATCCGGGTTGTGCTCGGGGAGGACGCGTTGAAGCAGTCGCTTGAAGAAGCGCTGCGCGAGTGTTGCCGCATTCTTCGGCCTTCCACCGACGCGAAAGAACAGGCACGATTCGAGGCGGAGTTCGTTGAACTCGGCATATGGCCCGCCAGCGCTCAGAGGCTCGCAGCTTAGAGTGCGGGTTAACCTGAGTTAATGCCAGAAACGGCCAGTGAAGTAATCAAAAGATACCTGGACGACGCGATCGCAGTTGAAAAGAGTTTTGAATCGCAACTTCGATCGTTCGCTGGCGAAGGCGACGATGCGGAAGTCCAGGGCCTTTTTGCGCAACACGCAGACGAAACACAGCAGCAATATCAAAGGCTGACGGCGAGGTTGCAGGAGTTAGGCGGCAGCCCGTCTGGTTCCAAAAGCGCTCTGGCTCACGTTTTCAGTTTTACGCCGCGCGTGATGCAGGCTGCACATCAGGTGGACGAACGCTTGGCGCAGAACCTGATTGTCGCGTTTTCTGTTGAGAACAGTGAATACGCCATGTACGAGGCCTTGATAGCTGTGGCGAGACACGCAGGCGACACAGCGACGGAAGTTCTGGCGCGAGACATTCAGGCGCAGGAAAAAGCCACGGCGGACAAAGTGTGGCATTTCATTCCAACCCGCGCAAAGATTGCTTACAACGTCCTGACGGCGGGCGAGATCGATCCTGCGGTCGAGACTCGCGTGCAGGACAATCCCATCCTCTAGCGCTTAGCCGGTATGGCTAAGAAACCCAAAAAATACAGTAAGAACAAGACGGTGAAGGACTTGGCGCGGAAGCGCATTGGTGCTCCGCCGCCTGCGCGTCCGCTCGACGAACGCGACAAGCTGAGAGGACCAAAACATAAGAAATCATGGCTGACCGAGGAATGACCTACCCGGAGGCTGTGCGCATTGTGGAGGTGGGGCCGCGCGACGGACTGCAGAACGAATCCGGAGCAGTTTCAGTCGGCGCCAAGGTGAAGCTGATTGAGGACCTGGTGGAAGCGGGGCTCCGGACAGTAGAAAGCGGCAGCTTCGTTTCGCCCAGATGGGTGCCGCAAATGGCCGGCACGGCAGATGTCTTGCGCAGTCTGAAGCGAACGGCCGGTGTTTCGTATCCGGTACTTGTGCCCAATCTCAAGGGGCTGGAAGCGGCGGTTGCTTCACAAGTAGAGGAGATTGCAGTTTTCGCTTCGGCGTCAGAGACGTTCTCGCAAAAGAACATCAATTCTTCGATCGGCGAAAGCATAGAGCGTCTGCGGGCAGTTGCACGTGCGGCTCATGACGTGGGGATGAAGGTGCGTGGATATGTCTCGTGCGTTCTCGGGTGTCCCTACGAAGGCTCGGTCGATCTGGCGGCAGTGGCTGAGGTTGCGGGAAAACTTCACGACATCGGGTGCTACGAGGTGTCTTTGGGCGACACCATCGGCGTGGGCACACCTTTGAAGGCCCAGCGCATGATAGCGGCTGTTACGGAGCACGTGCCTGTGCGGCAACTGGCGGTGCATTACCACGACACATGGGGGCAGGCTTTGGCGAACATCCTTGCTTCGCTCGAACTTGGGGTTGCAGTAATCGACAGCTCCGTAGCGGGTCTGGGCGGATGCCCATATGCGCCGGGAGCGGCTGGGAATGTGGCCACTGAAGACGTGATTTACATGCTGGACGGCATGGGGATTCCGACTGGCGTGGACCTGCAGAAGGTGGCGCGGGCTGGCCGGACCATTTGCCGGGAACTTGGCAGGAGGCCTGCTTCGAAGGCCGCTATTGCGCTCGATGCCAGCACTCAAGCGCCAATTGGGTCGGGGCCCTGGGAGTAACTCGGGAGGGCTCCGCCGCCGCTGCTATCATCGCGTGCGGAGGTCCGTTCGTGAACAAGATTGTGGCTAGCGCGGACGAGGCGGTAGCGAACGTCTTCGAGGGAGCGACGGTAATGCTGGGGGGCTTCGGGCTGTGCGGCATTCCAGAGAACCTGATCGCTGCCCTGGTGCGCAAAGGCATTAAGGGCCTGCATACCATCAGTAACAATATGGGCGTGGACGGATTCGGCATGGGGCTGATGCTCGAATCGGGTTTAATCGCGTCGCACATCGGCAGTTATGTCGGCGAGAACAAACTGTTGGAATCGATGGTGATCGGGGGCAAGCTGAAAGTGACGCTGATACCGCAAGGCACGCTGGCCGAACGGATTCGAGCAGGAGGCGCCGGCATACCGGCCTTCTACACGCCGACCGGCGTGGGCACTGTGGTAGCTGAAGGCAAAGAGGTACGTGAGTTCGACGGACGGATGTATGTGCTCGAGCGGGCGCTGACGGCAGATTTTGCCCTGGTGAAAGCGTGGAAAGGTGATCGTATGGGCAACCTGCTGTACCGCAAAACGGCGCGCAATTTTAATCCGATGATGGCGACGGCTGCGCGCGTGACGATTGCGGAAGTGGAGCAACTAGTGGAACCGGGAGAGATTGATCCGGACGCGGTGATGACACCGGGCGTCTATGTGAAGCGCGTTGTGCAGGGTGCGAATTACGAGCGGCGCATCGAACGCAGAACTCTTCGCGAGGCCCGGGCATGACGACGTTAGCGCCGCGCGTGAGCGATGTCGAAAAACGCGAACGCATCGTAAGACGTGCTGCCCGGGAGTTGCAGGACGGGTTTTACGTGAACCTTGGGATCGGCGTGCCGACGCTGGTGGCGAACTGCGTTCCGGAACGGATCGAGGTAATTCTGCAATCGGAGAACGGAATGCTGGGTGTGGGGCCTTACCCGCTGGCGGGCTGCGAAGATCCCGATTTAATTAACGCCGGCAAGGAAACTGTGACCGAATTGCCGGGAAGCGTTTACTTCTCGAGCGCCGATTCTTTTGCGATGATTCGCGGCGGGCACATCGACCTCAGCATTCTGGGTGCGATGGAGGTGGATGAGGAAGGGAATCTGGCGAACTGGATGGTTCCGGGCAAAGTTGTGAAAGGTATGGGCGGCGCCATGGACCTGGTTGCGAGCGCACGGCGCGTGATCGTCGCGATGGAACACACCACCAAAGCCGGAGCGCCCAAAATACTCAAGCAATGCACGCTGCCGATTACCGGATTAAAGGTTGTGGATACCATCATCACGGAGTTAGCGGTGATGCGTGTTTCGCCGGGCGGTTTGGTGCTGGAAGAAGTAGCGGCGGGTTTCACGCCAGAGCAGGTGCAGGATCTGACCGAGGCTCGTCTGATCATCCCGCCCGTTGTGAAGCCGATGAGTTAGCCTACATCTCCCATCCGCCGCCGAGCGCGGTGTAAACCTGAACCAGCGAAAGTCTCTCATTCAACTGTGCGCGAGCCACACTCAGCTCGGACGCGAAATAGTTCGTTTCATTTGTCAGCACTTCCAGGTAACTGGTAGCTCCTGCGTTGTACCGCATATGGCTTAGATCTGACGCGCTTTTGGCGGCGTCTTCGAGCACCTGTTCGTGTTGGCGGAACTCCCGATACTTCCTGAAAGCAATCAAAGCATCGGATACCTGCTGAAACGCCTGCTGAATAGTTTGCCTATATTGCAGAACGGCTTGCTGCTGTTCCGCTTCGGTTAGACGAACATTGGCGCGGAGGCGGCCACCTTCGAAGATGGGTTGCGTCAGCGGAGCCGAAGCGGTCCAGCCGGTACTCGTGAACAAACTAGCGATGGCGGTGTTCAGAGCGCCATAAGAGCCAGTCAGAGGCAGACTAGGAAACAGCTGCGCGCGAGCGACGCCAATTTGGGCGTTGGCCGCAACCAACTGCTGCTCCGACTGGCGAATATCGGGCCGCCGCTCGAGCAGACGCGAAGGCAAGCCTGCCGGAATATCTGACGGGAGCTCTTCTTCGACAAGCGTTTTTCCACGCGGAATGTCGTGCGGATTGTCCCCGATCAAGGTGCTGATCAGATCCTCCTGTTGCGCGATGGCCTGCTCGGTCGCTGGAATCTGGGCAGCGGCGGTCTCGACCAATTGCTCGGCCTGGCGGACATCGAGCAGGCCAACTGATCCTCCGTTCAGCAAAGTCTGGGTCAACTGGAGTGACTGCTTTCTTGATTCGAGACTTCGTTTTGAAATGTCGAGTTCAAGATCCAGTTCACGAAGTTGAAAGTACGCTGCGGCGAGATTTGAGACGAGTGTCAGGAGCACTTCTTGCCGGTTCCACTGGGTGGCCAGCAGGTTGGCGCGAGCCGACTCAGTCGCGCGCCGATACCGTCCCCAGAAATCGGGTTCCCAGGACAAGCTGGGGCCCAGCGACCAATACTTAAACGAAAATCCCGGAACTTTTTCGCCCTGAAAACCTAAGCCTCCGCTTAGAGAAGGAAACTGGTCCGCGCGCGTGATGCCTAGCTGCTCCTGCGCCTGCACTATTCGGGATGCCGCGATCTGAACGTTGTAGTTAGACCGCTGCGCCTGACGAATCAGTTTCTGCAGCTCTTCATCGTTGAAAACTGTCCACCACTTCTCGTCACCCAACGATTTCACGGTCGCGTCGGCGGCCTGGGAGTCAGGCGTTTGGTTGCGATAAGCCGGGGGGACATTGACGGGCGGCCGGCTGTAATTCGGGCCCACCGTGCATCCCGTCAGAAGAATGATTGAAGCAATTGCGAGATAGCCGACCGCTTTCACCGGACAACCTCCTCCTGCTCGGAGACTCGCGCGGTTTTCACGCGCTTGCCTTTCTTTACGCGATGCGAGAGTTTCTCGACCACATCGAAGGTGACGGGAATGAGGAAGATCGCGATGAGCGTCGCGGCCAGCATTCCCCCGATAACGGCGGTGCCCATGATCCGGCGTGAAACGGCGCCTGATCCTGTCGCCATCCATAGCGGGACACAACCCAGGATGAACGCGAAGGCGGTCATGATAATGGGCCGGAACCGAATGCGTGCCCCGGTTAAGGCTGCATCTTCGATACTCTTGCCGCGTTCATACTCAGCCTTAGCGAATTCGACAATCAGGATCGCGTTCTTGGCTGCCAGCCCGATCAGCATGATCAGACCGATCTGCGCGAACACGTCGTTGTCGTAATGCCGCGTCCAGAGAAACAGATACGCGCCGAAAACTGCCACCGGCGTGCCCAGCAGAACGCTGAAAGGCAGCGACCAGCTTTCATATTGCGCCGCCAGAATCAGGAAAACGAAAAGCAGCGACAATCCGAAGATGGCGTACGGCGACACTCCCTGGTTCGCTTTCTGTTCCTGGTAAGACATGCCCATGTAATCGAAGCCCATCTCATGCGGCATGGTTTGAGCGAATACCTCCTCCAAGGCGTGCGTCACCTGTCCGGAACTGTAGCCCGGCCCTCCTGCCGCGATGATTTCGGCGGCGTGGTATTCGTTGTACCGCATCGTGAACTCGGGCCCTGCAATCGGCTTCAG
Source organism: uncultured Acidobacteriaceae bacterium (assembly GCA_963771495.1). Taxonomy (GTDB): domain Bacteria; phylum Acidobacteriota; class Terriglobia; order Bryobacterales; family Bryobacteraceae; genus Bog-105. The sequence goes on from CAVYTR010000002.1 coordinate 251,776, forward strand.
GCTGGTTACGGCGCTAAGCGGCACCATCTGATTCTTGTCATTGGCAACGTAGAACTGATTGATGTCTTGCGCTCTGGTGCGGTAATCGCCTTCGGCTTCAACGTACACCTGCCATTGCCGTCCGAAGCGATTGAAATAGTTCACAAGATAACCGCCCATGAAGGCTTGCAAGGTTTGATAGACATCGGAGATCTTAACGCCCTGCCTCTCCACTTTGATGCGGTCTACGTCCACGAAACTTTGCGGGACGTTGGGCAGATAAGTAGTCACGACGGTGCCTAGTTCCGGCCTCTTTCGCGCCGCTGCCAAAAATTTATCAAGATTTTGTGTCAGGAACGACAAATCCTTACCGGACCGGTCTTCGAGGATGAAGGTCGCGCCTCCGGAAGTTCCGATGCCGGGAATCGACGGCGGGGAAAACGAGAATGCGATGCCCTCCGGCAGGCCATACAGCGCCTGGCCTATATGTGCGCGAATGGCATCATACTGCTCTTCCGGTTTCGTCCGCTCACTCCAGGGCTTTTCCGTCACAAAGAAGAATGCACTGTAAGTGTTCTGCACGAAGCTCAGCAGGCTGAATCCAACCACCGAAGTAACACCCTCCACACCCGGAGTGTGTGAGATGATTTGTTCCACCTTTCTGGCGGCATCGGATGTTCTTTGAAGAGAGGCCGCATCCGGCAACTGCATCGCCACGAAAATATAGCCTTGATCTTCTTCGGGGAGGAATGAGGTTGGCAATCGTTTGCCAATCGAAACGGCGGCTCCTGTGATGACCGCAAGCAGAATCAATGCGATCGCGGCCTTGCGTATCAGGATCGCTGAAAATCCGACATACCCCGAAGTCACTTTGCCGAAAAGGCGGTTGAAGCCGTCGAAGAAGCGCCCAAGCGGGCCGCGAGTTTCCTTCTTCGGTTTCAGCAGCAATGCGGCGAGCGCCGGGCTGAGAGAAAGAGCATTGAAGGCCGAGAAGATGACTGAGATCGCGATAGTGATTGCGAACTGCTGATACAGTCGTCCCGTAATTCCGGGAATGAAGATTGTGGGGATGAACACGGCGGACAGGATTAGAGCGATCGCGACTACGGGACCCGAAACCTCCTCCATGGCTTTGAGCGCAGCATCGCGTGGGGTCATCCCTTCGTCGATGTGGCGTTCGACCGCCTCGACCACGACAATGGCGTCATCCACGACGAGACCAATGGCTAACACGAGGCCGAAGAGCGAAAGCGTGTTGATCGAAAACCCGAGCAGCGGAAATAGAGCAAATGTTCCGATAAGCGAAACGGGTACGGCCAGCAGCGGGATGAGCGTAGCTCGCCAGCCCTGCAGGAAGATATAGACCACCAGAACCACCAGGCCGAGCGCTTGTAGCAGGGTGAAAAGGATCTCCTTCATACCAGCGGTAACCGCGGCCGTGGTGTCGAGGCTGACCCGGTAGGCAAGATCTTGCGGAAAGCGCTGTGCCAATTGCGCCATACGCGCGCGCACGGAGTTGGCCGCATTCACCGCATTCGATCCGGGTAATTGATAGCACGCGAGTATGGCGGTCGGCTCACCGTTGTAGCGGCCCGTCAGATTGTAAGTCTGCGCGCCGAGTTCCAGGCGGGCGACATCCTTCAAGCGAAGATTGGAACCGTCAGGATTTGCGCGCAGAATAATATTCCCGAACTCAGCAGGCGATTGCAGGCGGCCTTGCGCGCGAACTGCGTACGTAAACTGCTGTCCCTGCGGCACTGGCTCGCCGCCAATCTGTCCCGCGGGGTTAACGGTGTTCTGACTTTGAATTGCCCCTATGATTTGCGGAACCGTGATTTGCAGCTTGGCTATTTGGTCAGGCTTCACCCAGGCCCGCATCGCGTACTGCCCCGCGCCGAATACCTGCACACGCCCGACACCCGGGACGCGCGTCAGTTCATCCACGAGATTGATATAGGAGTAATTCGCGAGAAAAATGCTGTCGTAACTGTGACGCGGGGAGTAAACGGAAATCAACATCAGGGGTGAGGTTAATGACTTCTGGACAATCAGGCCGGCCGTGTTGACCTGCGCCGGAAGTTGCGATTGCGCCTGGGAAGTGCGGAGCTGCGTTAGTACCTGGTCGATATTCGGATCGGTCTTGGGATCGAAGTCAACAGTGATCTGGGTCTGCCCATTATTCGCGTTGATCGAGTACATGTAGTTCATGTTGTCGACCCCGCTGATCTGTTCTTCGAGTGGTGTAGCGACAGACTGTTCCAGGGTTTGCGCATCAGCACCGGGATAGGTGGCCTGCACGATGATTTCCGGCGGAACGATGTCGGGGTATTGCGCGATTGGCAAACTAAGGGCGCAAACCGCCCCCACAATGACAGTGACGATGGCAATGACCATCGCGACAATCGGTCTGTTGATAAAAAATCTAGACATCCGTTATTGCCCCTGCTCTGCTGATTGCGTTTCCTGACGGCTAGCTGTGTCCGGCTTGGGATTAACCAATGCGCCTTCCCTCACCTTCGAAACGCCTTCTGTCACGACCATCTCTCCGGGTTTCAATCCCTGCGAAATCAACCACATTTCGCCGATGCGATCGCCTACCGACACCTCTTGCACTTTGATCTTGTTTCCCGGTTCCACAAGCGCAACCTGATAGCGGCCCTGCAGTTCCGTCACAGCACGCTGCGGGATCAGGAGAGCCCCGCGTTTCAGCGCAGTCACGGCGCGTATCCGGCCGAATTGTCCCGGCCGCAAGAGATTGCCAGGATTGGCGAAAGCTCCCACGATTCGGATCGTCCCGGTTTGCGGATCCACCTGCCGATCTGCGAACACGATGTGTCCCGAGTACTTATATTTCTGGCCGTTCGCGAGCGTGAGCTCGAGCGGTGTGCGATTGTTGCGCAGCAGGTCAGCCGATTTCACTCCTTTCGAAAGCAACAGGTACTCCTGCTCGCTGATCGGAAAATAGGCTTTGATCGGGTTCACTTGGGAGACAGTAGTTAAGGTAGTTGTCTGACTGACCAGATTGCCGATCTGTGTGGCCGCGATGCCTGCGATCCCATCCACCAGGGATCGTACTTTCGTGAATCCCAGGTTCAATTCAGCCTGTTGTAGAGCCGCCTGCGCCGTCTCGATACTTGCTTTGCCCGATGCGATGGAGGCCTCGTACTGCTTTTGCGTCTGCAGATCGTTATCGAGCTGGCTTTGCGCAATAGCTCGCGCCGAAGCCAGCGGGGTGTCGCGTTTCACATTAATAATGGCGAGCCCGAGTTGCGCCTGAGACTGGGCAAGCTGACCTTTGGCTTGCGAGACTTGACCCTTCGCCTGATCAACAATCGCCTGGAAGGGTCGCGGATCGATCTCGAAGAGAACGTCATCTTTGTGAACCAAAGATCCTTCCCGATAATCCTGTTTGATCAGATACCCGGAGACCTGCGGTTGTATTACCGCGTTTACAAATCCATCCAGGGTGGCAACCCAATCGCCGTAAATCTGGACGTCGCGTTGCACAACCTGAACCACGGATACGTCTGTGGGCGGGGGGCGGCCTGCTGCTGTGCCGCTGTGCTTTGCTTGCTTGCGCACGCGCTGGACAGGAGAGCACACCCAGCCAAAACTCCCCCAAAATATATGCTGCTCTTCATCGATTCTTCTCCCAATGCGCCCCAGACTTCTTGCGTAAGCGGGTGCTCAAATAACAGACCAACAGTAATTTAAATTCGGAGGCGAAGCGCTTTCTCTGTGTCGGCTTAAGCTCCCCGAAAAGCCTGAACAGCCCTTCCGTCACTTTGAGGACCACCACGGCGATCTCATTCGCTGCCGCTCGCGACAAGGTCCGCCGCCCTGCGAGAAGCAGACTGCTGATGCGTCGATGCAGTACCTCTTTCAGGGAATGGGGCGGACGCGTGTGCCCGGGGTTGTCCAAAAGTGAGAGGAGTGCAGGATGCTGTTCCATAAAGTCTACCTGCAGATCGATGAGGCGGTCCGCGAGCTGCTGGATACTCAGATGCTCAGCCTTGGCTTCGAGATGCGCCCAAAGATTTCCGCATTCTTCTTCATAGCAGGCGAGGAGGGCTTCCGCTACAGCCTCCTTGTTGATAAAAAACTGATAAAGAGACCCGATCGGCGACCCGGCTTGCTCCGCTATTGCGCTCATCGTCACGCGGTCGTAACCTTGCTCAGCAAAAAGACCGGCCGCGGCCTCAAGGATCGACGCCACACGCAGGCGGCCCCGCTCCTGCTTCGGCGTGCGGCGTTGGTTACCGTTCAAATGCGAGGCCATGCTCATATTAGTATATGCGAGGATATCCTCATATTTCTGCAGCCATCTCGTGAGTGAGTCAGCATACGGTTTGGTCCATTTGGGCCCGGAAGATTAACGGCAACGAGGGAGCGTGCTAACGTGTGTCGAAGCAGATAATGCCACGACCCGTTCGCACCCGGCTAGAGACTGACATGCATCAGAGCAGTTTGATTCGACGGAAGGCGAGCTGACCGGGCGTGCTATCTCATTACGTTTTGCTGCTCGCAGCAGCCTTTGCGGCGGGTGTTATCAACTCCATCGCAGGCGGTGGTAGCTTCCTGACCTTCCCGGCGCTCGTGCTCGTCGGCGTTCCCGCGGTAGTTGCAAACGCTTCAAATACTGTCGCCCTCGTCCCTGGGTCGGTGGCCAGTGGTATCGCATACCGCGGAGACATTCGCCGTTTGGGGGAATCGCGCCTAAAGGCATGGTTGCTCATTTGTATGCTCGGCGGAGCTATCGGCGCTTTACTGCTGCTGTTTACTTCGGATCGGACCTTTCGCCAGATTGCTCCCTGGCTTCTGCTCTTCGCTACAGTCCTGTTTGCATTCGGGGGCCAGGTGAGCATGGCTTTGCGAGGCCGGCTCCACTCGAATCAGATTGCCATGTTGATGCTGCTCCTACCGATTGCCATTTACGGCGGTTATTTCGGAGGAGGGATCGGAATCATGATCCTGGCCGCGTTCCGGCTGTATGGGTTTACAGATATTCACGGCATGAACGGAATCAAAGCAATCTTGAGCGCCTTGCTGAACGCGATTGCTTCCATCATTTTTATCGCTGCCCACCAGATTGACTGGCCGCCAACCCTGGTGATGATCATCGCGGCGATTTCAGGCGGGTACGCCGGACCGCTGCTTGCGAGGCGCTTGAAACCAGCGCTCCTCAGAAGTGTCGTAATCGCGGTCGGCTTGGCGATGACCGGATATTTCTTCTACATCGCTCCGCGTTGATCAACCATTGCTCCTCTCATAAGTTTTCGAGCACGGCAAGAGTTTGTACCGGCGAAACCATCTCGCCTATTATCGTCTCTTAATTGAGAATGGCCCGAATTCCAACCGCGACCTACCGGCTGCAGCTCCACAAAGAGTTCGGGTTTGACGCCGCCGCGGAGATCGCGGATTACCTCAAGTCATTAGGGATCTCGCATATTTATAGTTCGCCGTACCTGCAAGCGGCTCCGGGGAGCAAGCACGGCTACGACGTTGTGGATCATCACAAGCTGAACGAAGAACTGGGTGGATCGGAGGCACACGACCGCTTCTCGAAACGTCTGTCCGAAGTTCAACTAGGGCAGGTGCTCGACATCGTGCCCAACCACATGGCAATCAGTGGCAGGCGGAACCGGTACTGGTGGGACGTACTCGAAAATGGGCCAGCAAGCCGCTATGCATCCTATTTCGATATCGACTGGCAGCCATCTGAAGAAAGCCTCCGCAATAAGCTGCTGGTTCCGATTCTAGGTGATCACTACGGTCGCGTGCTTGCCCGCGGAGAGATACAGATTCAAAGAAATGGTGGAGAATTCTCGGTCAAGTATTTCGAGAACGAATTGCCTGTTTCCCCACGATCGATACCGGCGCTGCTGACCGATGGAGCCGAGCAAAGTGGTTCCGATTACCTGGCCTTTCTAGCCGATGCGCTGGTTGAGCTTCCGGGCACCACGACCGCCGACTACTCACGCCTGACGCAACGGCATCGCGATAAAGAAGTGATCCGCACGTTGTTGGGACGGTTGTTCTCTGAGGTGCCTTTTATCGCTGATGCCGTCGACCAGACTCTGAAAGCGGTGAACAAACAGCCCGACAGGCTGAGCGAAATTCTGGAAGCGCAGAACTATCGGCTCGCCTATTGGCGCGCTGCTGAACAGGATCTCGGATACCGGCGCTTCTTTGACGTAAATACACTGGTAGGCCTGCGGATGGAGGATCCGCAGGTATTTGCTGATACTCACGCGCTGATTCTGCGCTGGCTGCGCGAAGGCGTTTTGGATGGCATTCGCGTCGATCATCCGGACGGATTACTGGACCCGCGTCAATATTTCGACCGCTTGCGTGAGCAGGCGCCGGACGTGTGGATTTTGGGTGAAAAAATTCTGGAACCGGGCGAGAAACTGCGCAGAGATTGGCCTATTGATGGCACCACCGGATACGATTACCTGAACGAAGCGGGCGGGCTGTTTATCGATTCGCGCAACCAAGAGGAGATCACAAAGATTTATGCCGATTTTACGGGAGAGTCGACTGACTACGCTGCGATTTGCCGTGAAAGGAAACACAAAGTACTCCGTGACCTCCTCGGCAGCGATGTCAACCGCCTGACCAATGCGTTAAAGGAGATCTGCGAGGCTCATCGTGATCATCGCGACTACACGCGGCAGGATTTGAACCGCGCTATACGCGAGCTTGTGGCCTGCTTCCCTGTTTATCGGACCTATGTCGTGCCTGCCCGCGAAGAGATCGACGAAGATGATGTCCGTTACGTGAATGAGGCGGTAAACGCCGCAAAGAACAATCGCCCTGATCTCGACGCCGAGCTTTTTGATTTCATCCGCGACATTCTTCTGATGAAAGTTCGTGGCGAGAAAGAAGCCGGCTTCGTCCTGCGCTTCCAGCAGTTCACCGGTCCGGCTATGGCGAAAGGCGTGGAAGACACCGTCTTCTATTCTTATAACCGCCTTACTTCGCTGAACGAAGTAGGAGGCGACCCTGGGCGCTTCGGGGTGTCGCCGGAAGACTTTCACCGTTTCTGCCAGGAAACTCAGAAAAACTTCCCTAAGACGATGCTTGCTTCGTCGACACATGACACGAAACGCAGTGAAGATGTCCGCGCCCGTATTAGCCTGCTGTCCGAAATCCCGCAACAGTGGGCAGAAGCTTTGGATTGCTGGTCGAAAATGAACGCGGCCAGCAAATCAGACGGCATGCCCGATCCGAATACTGAGTACCTTATTTACCAGACATTGATCGGTGCGTGGCCTATCGACAAAGATCGGCTGCTTGCCTATATGCAGAAAGCGGTTCGTGAAGCAAAGCAGCAAACTTCCTGGCTGGCGCCTAATAAGACCTTCGAAGAGGCTCTCCAGAAATTCATCGAGGGGCTGTGTCAGAACAGTGCGTTCATCAGTGCTTTGGACCGCTTCGTGAAGCCGCTCATTGCACCCGGACGTATCAACTCTCTGGCCTGCGTGCTGCTGAAACTTACTTCACCAGGTATTCCGGACATATATCAAGGAACGGAACTGTGGGATCTTAGCTTGGTGGACCCGGATAACCGCAGGCCCGTCGATTATCAGCTCCGCAGACGTCTTCTCGCAGAGTTCCCGCGGCTGGATGTCGAACAGGTTACGAGTCGCAGTGACCACGGCTTGCCAAAACTTTGGACTGTCCGGCACGCACTACAAGCGCGTTATGATCGCGCGCAGAGCTTTGGTGAATCAGGCGAGTACCACCCGCTTGCAGCACGAGGCGCGAAGGCCGCTCACGTGATCGCCTACATGCGCGGCGGGAACGTAATCGTTGTTGTGCCGAGACTTGTGATCGGATTGGGCGGGAACTGGGGGGACACTACCCTGGATCTTCCGCAGGGCGCGTGGCAAAACCGTCTTACGGGAGATGTTGAGGCCGAAGCGTCTCTGAGTATGAACAAACTTTTGGGGCGCTTCCCCGTGGCGCTCCTCATCAAACAGTAATCGTATGCACATTTTCGAAGTCTGGGCGCCGCGTGCGCAGAAGTTGTCAGTCAAAATCGGCAACGCGCTTCACTCATTCCAACAGCTCGAGCACGGCTGGTGGAGAGCGCAAGTAAGTGATGCCAGCCCAGGCACCGATTATTCATTTGTCATCGACGAAGGAGATCCTGTCCCGGACCCACGTTCCGCTTACCAGCCTTGCGGAGTAAATGGCCCGTCGCGCCTTATCGACCATTCGGCGTTTCACTGGACCGACAAACACTGGCAAGCCCCTCCGCTGGCGAGCGCAGTAATTTACGAAATGCACATCGGCACCTTCACTCGGGAGGGAACGTTTCAGAGTGCAATTGCCAAGCTCGACTACTTGGTCGACCTTGGCATAACGCATGTGGAACTGATGCCAATTGCCGAATTCTCAGGCGAGTGGGGGTGGGGCTATGACGGCGTCGATCTCTTCGCCCCGCATCATGCTTACGGCACTCCGGACGATCTGAAGGCACTCGTCGATGCGTGTCACGCAAAAGGTCTTGCGGTGCTGCTCGACGTGGTTTATAACCACCTCGGCCCAGCCGGAAATTATTTGAGCCAGTTTGGCCCATACTTCACTGGCGCCTACAAAACTCCTTGGGGCGAAGCCGTCAATCTCGACCACAAGGGTAGTCATGAGGTGCGCCGCTTCTTTGTCGCGAACGCGCTCATGTGGCTGCGTGACTACCACTTTGACGGACTCAGGCTGGACGCGGTGCATGCATTTGTAGACAGCTCCGCGATTCACTTTCTGGAATTGCTCTCTTCCGAGGTCGACGCGTTATCAGCGCATCTCGGCAGATTTCTTGTTCTTGTTGCTGAAAGCGACCTCAACGATCCTCGCATTGTGATGAGCCGTGAAGCGGGCGGATACGGAATCGATGCGCATTGGAACGATGAGTTCCACCACGCGCTTCACAGTGTATTAACCGGCGAAGTGAACGGCTATTACGAAGACTACGGCAAGGTTCAGCACCTCGCGCAGGCACTCGAAAACGCTTATGTCTACGCCGGTACATATTCGCCACATCGCGACCGCATGCACGGGCGGCCTATCCGCGGACTTTCAGGGCGTCATTTTGTGGTGTTTGCGCAGAATCACGATCAGATCGGCAATCGCGCGCGCGGAGAACGGCTTTGCGGCCTGACCAGCGTGGGACGGCAGAAGATAGCGGCCGCTGCTGTTCTTACGTCTCCCTTTGTGCCCATGCTCTTCCAAGGCGAGGAGTTTTGCGCTTCTTCACCCTTCCAGTATTTTTCCAATCACGCCGACCCGGAACTCGCCCATAGCGTATCGGAAGGCCGCAAGAACGAATTTAAAGCGTTCGGTTGGGACCCGTCGGACGTCCCCGATCCGCAAGACCCACAAACTTTTGAGAACTCGAAACTTCGCTGGGAAGAAGCCGGGTCGGGGGCTCACGCCGAACTGCTTGCGTGGCACAAGGAATTGATCGCGCTCCGGCGTTCCTCGGCTGCTCTTACCGACGACCGTTTGGAACGAGTTCATGTCAAATGCGACGAAGAGGGTCAGTGGCTGACCATGAGACGCGGCGAGATGGAAGTGATCTACAACTTCAAACCCAGTCCGCAGGCTATTGCCGTAAGCGCTAATTCGGCGGATGTCCTCTGTTCGGCAGAGGGCTGGAAACTGCGCCCCGGAAATATAGAGATGCCCCCCGATGCGGTCGCCATTCTGACTTCCATGGGCGCGTCCAAAACGCGCCGTGCAGCGAGCGGAAGCTAGCGGCAGACTTGTACCGGGATTGCTACTGCCTTCGAGCTCCGTCAGGCCGGCCTGTATGCGCGTCTTTGCCGGCTTGGTCGTCTTGAGGCTGCTTTCCGCTATCGGCGCTTGCACTTTTCTCCGGGTGGGCTTGGGGGTTCCCCTGTTGCTGATCCGTGTTCGCGCCGCTTGTCGGTTTGTGGCACCCGCATAGTATTCCCACGGTCAGCAGGACGAGCACGGGCTTGAGCATCTATGGAATGACCATTTCGCGAGACTGCGAATGACATCGAAAAACTTCCAGCTTGGCTGCCCGGAGGCCTGCAGTTACTTGGACAGCATTTCAGTCAAGACTCGTCCCGAAGACCCACTGGGAGTTTCGATGCTCAACATCGTTGCCAACGTCGGTGCGATGTCGTTGACTTCAATTTTTCCGTCGTAGTGGCCGGCCTGAATACCGGGCCCCATAAAGAGGACAGGAACGTGGCGGTCGTAATCATATGGAGAGAAATGCGAGGTTCCGCTCGAACCAGGTATGTAGCCCGGTTCGAAGATGAGGTTCAGGTCACCGCTTCTGCGGAGATAGAATCCGTTCGTCTGTGCTCGCGCAATGAAGTCAGCTGTCACTCCCGTCTCAAGCTGCTTACTGCTGTAGACACGCGATACGTGCAGTTGCGGAATAGTCAGGAGAGCTGCTGAGGCCGTTTCGTAGATCTCTTCTTCTTCGACGTGTTTGCCATCTGCCGTTTTGGCCTTTTCGATGGTCTCCCGGTCGAAGTACAGCCCGCTTTCTCCTGCTCCAGGAATCAGCCAGTCTGCCTTGCCGAAGTGTTTGTTCAAGGCGTTTGTAACAGCCTGTTCAACGTGACCAGTAATATAGCCGCCCGGCATTTTGTTCTTCTCATCCTGTGCTGGTGTCGCAGCCACCCCATGATCGGCTGATAGCACAATGATCACGTTTTTCAGCCCGACGGAAGCGTCGATGCGACGAAACAATCTTGCAAGCAATTGGTCAGTGCGGATCGCCATATCTCGCACTTCCGGCGCATCCGGGCCAACGCGGTGCCCTACATAGTCGTTGGATGAAAACGAGACTGTTAAAAGGTCCGTCACACCTCGCTGGCCCAGCTTCTCGCCTCCGAGCGCTTCTTCGGCAAAACGCTCAATCAACTCGTTGCCCCAAGGGCTCGCCGGAATGGCTGCGTAAGGTGTTGGGCTGTCCGGAGCAGCACGAAATTTCCAGTTCGGAAAACCGTCCCATGTGCGCGCTACATATTCGCTCGCCAGCTTCTGATTGTTGAATTTTTCCGCCCAGGACGGCAGCTTGTCCATGTAGAACGAACTGCTGACGAAGTTGCCGGTCACGTCGTCGAACCAGTAAGCTCCGGCCGCCCGATGGCCCGAGGGAAGGATCGCACCTCGAGCTTTGATAGAAAGGCCGACTACTTTCGAATTGCCGTCGGCATTGCGCATCTCGTCTCCCAGCGTGCTGACCAGCAAACGGCGCGGAGAGGCGGGATCGGAGTCCGTACACTTGGGGCCTTTTTCTTCCTGATGCCCGCCCACGGTCTTTTCATCCCAATCGCAGACGCTGGTGACGATTTTCTTCTCGTCGCGGTCGTACCAGCTATTCCCCACAATTCCGCTTACCGCCGGCATCGCGCCTGACAAAAAGATGCTGTGACCTACGGCGGTAACAGTCGGAATCTGGTCGTAGTACGCGTTCGTGAAGACAGCGCCTTGGGTCAGAAGCTGATTGAAGCCGCCGTGATATTCGGTGCGGAAGCGTGTCAGATAGTCGTAACGGAACTGGTCGACGATGATCCCGACGACCAGCTTCGGCTTTGCTGCGGGAGCAGCTCTAAGGAAAGGCGGACAGAAGAATACAAGCGGAAGGAAGAGAGTGGCGAATCTGCCGATACAAACGGACATTCGGCATCAGAGTAACAAAACTAGCTGGCCGCTTGGTAACGGAACCTTTCTAGGCGATAAGCGTGTATCGGGTAATTGCGAATTTGCCGGCCGTTCTCGCCAACAGACTAGCTCCGTCGAGGGGCGCTTGCCGTGAAATTCAGCTAGTAGTCGGCGCAACCTGTTTGACGTGAATGCTCTCGCCTCCCAGCCATTGCGGGTGAGTGGCGGTGCTGTCAAAATGCGCACTGGTCTTAAATAGTTCCCAACGTCCATCGGCTGCTGCCGGGGCCGTTCGTTTCAAAACCGCCTGTATCTGTTCTTCCGTGACGCTCTTGTAAGTCTTGGCGGCCTGGATCGCCTGGTCGAGGATTTTAGGACTGTCAATTCCCGTGATCACAACCGAGGTCGGACGCGTGAGTGAATAATGCAGGCACTCCATCCCAGTCGCTTTCTGACTCTTCAGAATCGTGGTGTCGCCCATGCTCTTCATCCCAAGCACGCCGATGTTCTTCGCTACCAGTTTCGGCACGACATTTTTCTCGAAGCTCCGGAAATGTGCATCCATGACGTTGATCGGCAATTGGCAGGTATCGAACAGAAATCCGTGCCGGTCTGCGACTTCGAGCATATAAAGGTGAATATGCGGATCCTTGTGACCGGTGAAACCGATAAAGCGAGTTTTGCCTGCTTTCTTGGCAGCGGCAAACGCCTCGATCGCGCCTCCTTCCGCAAAAATGCGATCGGCATCGTCGAAACGGATGATCTCGTGGAATTGCAGCAGGTCTACGTGATCGGTCTGAAGCCGTTTCAGTGACTCATCTATCTGTTTATTCGCCTCGTCCTTGGTGCGGCCGTCGATCTTCGTCATCATGAATACCTGCTTGCGAAGATTCCCGTCTTTCACCGCTTTGCCGACCCGCTTTTCACTCTCGCCGTCGTTGTAGTCCCAGGAGTTGTCGAGAAAATTGAGCCCGCGATCCACGCCGGAGTGCACCAGTTGAATTGCTTCATTCTCACTGAGACTCGACTTGCCCAGGTGAAAACCACCCATGCCGATGCACGACACCTTTTCTCTCGTATGGCCTAGCACCCGGTACGGCACTCCATTGCGTTCGCCGGCGTCCGCGGACGAACTGATTCCAGAAGAAATAAATCCTGCACCCATTGCCAGCATTACCTCGCGTCGATTTGTTTTTGGCCCTTGCTCCACTTACTCTAGATGCCGCGTAAGAGCGTTAACGTTCACCAGTTGTGTCCGGCGGCATCTCTCGGAAAGTTATTCCAGCAGGCTTGGAGAATTTCGATACATCGAAGGGTAACTCGACATAGCTTTGATAGTCGTATTTGTACTTGCCCTCCCGACTCTCCCAGGAGATGCTGAGTGGGGTTTGTGAGCCTGCCTCGACCAGCAGAATCGCCTCGGCCGCAGGAGTTTTCAGCGTATAGGCGTCGGTTCCCTTACCCGAGATCGCAGGCCCGGATTTCTTCGTCGCCCCAGCTTCTTCGAAAAACGAAAGTTCGTCTCCGAATTCGAGCCGATCTAACGCGCCGAGCTTATGCTTTGGGTCAAACGCAAGCACAATTGGAAGATGTAGATCTCCCGTGCCTCCTTGATCAATCGCATGGGTCCCCTTCTTATTAACCAAATTAAAGCTGTATGCATCAGGCTCCACGATGACGGTTACCTTCCGCATCTGCTGCTTCGGATCCGGTGCATCTTCGATCCGCGCATAATGAGGTCCCGCCCGGTAAATTGTTTTCGGTTGCGCAGAGGAGGACGACGGTTTGATGCCTGGACCGCTGAGGCGCACTACGATCTTCGTCATTGCCTTTGGTGGCCCCGTTTCTGGAGGACTCAAGAGGGCGAGACAGATCGGGATTAGGAAGGCGCTGGTAATACTTCCTGGCACTCTGGGGTGGGATGACGGTCGCGCGACATTGGTTTCCCACCGCAAAGCTGCGGTAGCATTGGTCTTTCTCAGGTGAGCAAGAGTATCGTCCTGGAGCTTCGCGGCATATCGAAGCATTTCCAGACCCACAAAGCTGTTGACGATATTTCGTTAACGATTGAGCGCGGAGAGTTCTTCGGCTTGCTCGGCCCCTCCGGATGCGGCAAGACGACCACCTTGCGCCTGATAGCGGGATTCGAAGAGCCAACAACCGGGCAGGTTCTGCTCAACGGTGAACAGGTGGATCACCTGCCGCCCTATCGTCGCGATGTGAACACCGTTTTTCAGAGCTACGCTCTCTTTCCCCACCTGACAGTCGAGAAGAACATCTTGTTCGGTCTCGAACAGGCGCGCCATGCCCTCCCTCGGTCCGCGCGCAAGGAAAAAGTAGCTGAAATCTTATCGCTGGTTCAGCTCAGCGGAAAAGGAACGCGATTACCTCATCAGCTTTCAGGTGGCGAACGGCAACGCGTCGCACTTGCTCGAGCGCTTGTTCTGGAACCCGATCTGCTGCTGCTGGATGAGCCCTTATCGGCGCTCGACCCGCAGCTCAGAAAACAGATGCGTTCCGAGCTGAAGGAGATCCAGCGCAGAGTGAAAATCGCCTTCCTTTTTATTACGCACGATGCCGAAGAGGCGCTTTCGCTCTCTGATCGAATGGCATTGATGAACGGCGGTGTCCTCGAGCAGGTGGGAACTCCGCGCGAGCTGTATGAGCAGCCCCGTTCAAGGTTCGCGGCTGAGTTTCTCGGAGACGTCAACTGGCTGGGACGCGTCGGTGTCCGTCCGGAAAATACCCGCGTGACGAAGGGAGAGCCAGGCAACCATAGAAAAAGCTTGCAGGCGGTCGTTGAAAGCGCCACATTCTTCGGCAGTCGCACTCACCTGCGCGCCGCTCTTGCTGACGGTGGCCAGTGCATCGCCGAGGTAGAAAGCATCTGCTGTGAGTTCGCGCCCGGAGATGAGGTCCACATCTGGTGGCATCGTTCCCATGAACTGCCGGTCCCTGTCTAAGAGCGAATGCAGACTCTTCGTCGCTGGTTTTTGCTGCCCGCCGCCACCGTCATGGTTGTGTTCTTTTTCGTTCCGCTGCTGATTGTGGTCGCCTACAGTCTGCTCAGCCGTGGCTCTTACGGCGGCGTAACGCTTCCCTGGACCTTCGAAAGCTACAGGCAAGTCTTCGACGTTCTCTACCTTCAGATTCTCTGGCGCTCGATCTGGGTCGCTTCCGCGTCAACCTTGTTGTGCCTGGTTCTCGGCTTCCCGATAGCGATTTTCATTGCCCGTTCGAAACGAAAAACACTCCTTCTGAACTTAGTTGCCCTGCCGTTCTGGACGAGTTTCCTGATCCGGATTTACGCATGGATGTTTCTGCTGCGGGATACAGGACTCGTAAATACTTTATTAATCGACCTCCACGTCATTCATGAGCCGCTTCCACTGCTGTTTAACACCGGAGCCGTTCTGCTTGGACTCGTGTACGGATACCTTCCATTCATGATTCTGCCGCTCTACGCGACGGTAGCCGAGCTCGATCCAACCCTCCTCGAAGCCGCAGCGGATCTGGGCGCTGGACCTCTCGCGGCAGTTTGGCGAATCCTGATCCCGTTAGCTAAACCCGGGATCGTGGCGGCTGTCTGCTTGTCTTTGTCCCTTGCCTGGGAGCCTACTTGACCCCTGACTTGATGGGCGGTGGACGAACCGTAATGATTGGCAACCTGGTCCAGAACCAGTTCACCGCGTCGCGCAACTGGCCTTTCGGCGCCGCGTTATCGCTTCTGCTGATGCTGCTTGTTCTCGGCGTGAGCCGGACACTGCTGAAGCGCTCTGCACAACTGCTATGAGGCGCTGGCTCGCCGTCTACGCCGTTTCCGGGTACTTGTTCCTGTATCTTCCATTGCTTGTGTTGGGCGTGTTCAGTTTTAATGCGTCGAAGTTTTCCGTTTGGGGAGGCTTTACACTCGATTGGTACCGGCGCGTCCTCTCGAATGATGTGTTGCTGGAAGGTACGGCGAATAGCCTGATCATCGCTGTCACCGCGACTCTCATCTCAACAGCCATCGGTACTCTTGCCGCATATGCCATTTGGAAGCGCCGAGCGTGCTTTTTGACCGCTTCTCTCTACCTATCGCTCCTCACTCCGGAGATCGTCACCGGAGTCTCATTGCTGGTGTTTTTCGAATGGATTTTCCGATATCTGCATGTTCAACTGGGAATGCATACCGTAATCCTGGCTCACATTTCTTTTTCGATCGCCTACATAGTGATTGTGATTTTGGCCCGACTGCGGACCTTTGATCGCACGCTGGAAGAAGCAGCCCTGGACTTAGGCGCAACCCCGTGGAGTGCCTTTTTGCGCGTGACGCTGCCCTTGTTAGGCCCCGCTATTATTGCAGCGGCTCTCCTTGGCTTCGCTGTTTCATTCGACGATTACGTGATTACCAGCTTGGTCGCCGGCGTCAACTCAGAGACTTTGCCGATGATGATCTATGCCATGGCCCGAAAAGGGATCAGCCCGGAAGTGAACGCTCTTTCGGCCATCATCACCGTCGGTATCGGGGCTCTCATTCTCTTAGCCGGGCGGCTTGAGAGCACAAAGTGAACCGTCGCGTATTCTTGCTTTCTGGCGCCGCCGCGGCCGCAGGTTGCACCTCCGGGAGCCTGCCCCGGCTCAACGTATTCAACTGGGACAACTACATCGCGCCGTCTACGATACCTGGGTTCGAGCGCAGCTTCCGGTCCAGAGTCAGATACGCCACTTACGCGAGCGCAGAAGAAATGCTTGCCAAGGTGATGAGCGGTAACTCTGGGTGGGACGTTGTCTTCCCTTCGAACTCATTCATTGAGCCGATGCGCTCACTCGGCCTCTTGTGTCCTCTCGACCATCGCCGTTTGCCTCTGCTCTCGAACCTGGCGAACAAATTTCAGTCGCCTGAGTGGGACCGGAATCTCGAGTGGTGCGTGCCGTATATGCATAGCGCGACCGGGATCCTTTACGCAAAAAACGTTTCGCCCCACCCCTCGGCATGGTCTGATCTCTGGAGCAATACCTACCGTCGCCGCATGACCATGCTGGACGACCCGGCGGAAGTGTTCGCGGCTTGTCTACGCCGCTTAGATTGTTCCATCAACTCGGGCAACGAACACGAGCTCAAGCAGGCGCGAGACCTAGCAGAGCAGCAAAAACCTTTGCTGCGCGCTTATATGAGCGAGGAAGTTCGAGACCAGGTGGTTGCGGGCGAGGTGCTGGTAGCCCAGATGTGGGCACAGGTTGCGGCTGTCGCGATGGAAGCTTCGCCCCACCTCGCGTTCGCGTTCCCAGAAGAGGGTTTCGCCCTATATGCCGATAACGCATGCGTCCTCCGCGAAAGCAAACACAAGGATCTGGCATTCGAGTTCTTGAATTACCTGCTCGATGCGCGCGTTGCCGCAGACGTCTCCATCGCTATTCGAGGCGCGACCGCCAATGCAGCCGCACGTGCGCTCCTGCCGAACTCTCTTCGCAGCGATCCAGTCTTGTACCCCGATGCGCAAATCCTGCGGCGCGGCGAATGGTTTAGAGCTCTATCAGCCCCTGCGCAGAGACTCCGGGATCGATACTGGACGGAGATAAAATCCGCCTGATGCTAAATCAGCCGGCGCGCCCTGGGCTTAGCCAGCCGGCGCTCGAGACGCGTCTTGCGATGCATCAGTTCCGGTGTCTCGCCATACAACAGTGCTTGATGCGTAAACTCGAGCGCGATCGCAAAGTTGCGTTCTTCGTGTTCGTAATATTTCGCAAGCTCTTTAAGCGCCGGCACACGATACTCGTTGCGGCATCCGGCAAGCTCGGTGAAGACCTGCAGAGCTGCATGCGGCCGATCGAGTTTCTTCTCGAGCAGCCCCACATTCCAAAGGGCAGGGAACAGGTGGCGATCGGGCAGCCCTGCATCCACCGCACGCTTCAGCAGTTCCAGTCCTTTCTCCTCTTCTCCGGCTGTCACCAGCCAGCGGGCAATGCCCGCGAGTTCTTCACCCCGCTGTAATCCCAGGCGCCGCAACGAATCATGTGCTGTATCGCGGAACGCGGCCGGCACAATCGCGGTTAGACAGGCTAGAGTCAGGATATCGATCGCGTTGTGATGGAAGATCGGCACCAAACGCTGCGCCTCGCCCGAACGCAGATATTCGAAGTAGACGTACGGGATCATCTCGCCCGGAAGATCACCCTCGCGGCAGACGCCCAGAATCTGGCTTTCGAGTTGCATAAGACGGCAGCTGTCAAGCCGCAGCTTCCAGAGCCTCCGTGCGCCATAGAGAAGGTCGAGATGGCCCAACCTCGCGAAGGGAGGCTTATGACGGGTCATCCGGTAACGGGTTTCGAGCAGCGGCTGATCATAGCTTCTACCGTTGTATGTCACGAGAATTTCAAAATCCTTCAGATGCGCTTCGAGAGCTGATAACACGCTGCGCTCCTCCGCATACTCACGCATAAAAAACTGGCGCACCCGAAACCCTTCGGGCGTAATCCGGCCGACTCCGATCAGGAATGCATACGTGCCCGACCCCCCAGCAAGGCCCGTTGTTTCCGTATCGAGAAATGCCCAGCGGCAAGGATTACACGAGGCAATCTGTCCTTCGCCGAGCACATCCAGCAGATCGTGAGGCATCTCGAGGAGAGCGCCAATGTCTGCTGACCCATGTTGTTTGTGAGCCGCGAACAGCCGCTCCGTTTCGAAATGCTCGCCGAACTCGTTCCCAACTACCTGGCCTTCCGCCCATTCTTCTATAAACCACCGGGCAGGCTTGACGTCGGTTACCGGCGGAGTGCTCGGAAATCGTTTGGCCGCAACGTACTTTCGATCAATCGCGGCGATGCGCTGCTTCAATCGAGCTAGTTGTCCCTCAGTGTCGAGCACTCTTCCGCCACCAACGTTCGCCGTTTCTTTGCCATTATAGCGCTCGTGCTGGTCAGTATTTTCCGGGCCTGCAAACGCCGAAATTGTGATATGGTGATCGTAGGAGAGATGGCGTGAACCACCTCCCCTAGGGCTTGGGCTACAGTTCGATGATGAACTGAACCTTGGTCCTCCGACGCCGCAGTAGAAGCACTAAGACGACGAGTATCACCGAGAGACTCATAGGAGCCTCCTTTCCGCTCCGAATGAGATTGGCGGCCCGCTGGTTGAGACAGCGGGCTTTGCCTTATATGGAGCTCTTGGTGCTCCCAGCAACTCCCGCTTACTCTCAGACGGACCACCTCACACGGACGGAAGCGGACGTATAGTTTGTCGCCGCTGCTCTCTTTAATTCTCGCGGCGACAGACGGCTTTGTGTAACCGCGCAACCATCTCCTCCTGTCTGGAAGAACATGATTCCTCTTCTACTCGCCGTCTTACTGCCCCTCCTTGGTGCAGCGAATTTAGACGTCCGGGCAAATTATCAAAAGTATGAATACCGCATTCCAATGCGGGATGGCGTTCATCTTTTCACGGCTGTCTATTCGCCCAAAGCCGCCTCGGCGAAATATCCCATTCTGCTCACTCGCACTCCGTACAGCGTTCGCCCTTACGGCGCCGATGCCTACCCGGAGCGCATCGGGCCTTCTCCGCGTTTTGCCGAGGAGGGTTTCATCTTCGTTTATCAGGACGTTCGAGGCCGCTACATGTCGGAGGGAGAGTGGGCCGAGATGCGGCCGGAGAAGGACGTGCTATCTGGCCCGACCGACACAGACGAAAGCACAGATACCTACGACTCTATCGACTGGCTGATTAAGAACATCCCGAATAACAACGGCAAGGTGGGATTACTCGGCATCTCATACCCCGGCTTCTACACGGACACCGGACTGATCCACTCACATCAGGCACTCGTTGCAGCTTCGCCGCAAGCGCCCGTAAGTGATCTCTACATGGGGGACGATGCATTTCACAACGGAGCATTTTTCCTGCTTGCCAATTTCAGTTTTTATACCGAGTTCAACAAGCAGGACAATCCTGTTCTGCCGGTTCCTTCGAAGCCATTTCCCTATGGAACGAATGACGGCTATCAGTTTTATTTGCAGATGGGCGCGATCGGCAACGCCAATGAAAAATATTTCGAGTACAAGAACCCGTACTGGACTGACATGGTGAACCATCCAAATTACGATGGCTTCTGGCAAGCCCGGGACGTGCTGCCGCACTTAAAAGATGTCCGGCCGGCGGTGCTCATTGTGGGCGGCTGGTTCGATGCGGAAGATCTGTCCGGCACATTGAAAAGCTACCGGGCGATTCAGACGCAATCTCCCGAAACGAGCGATCGCCTGGTCATGGGTCCGTGGACTCATGGCGGCTGGTCGCGCATGAAGTTCGACAAGCTGGGCGACGTGGACTTTGGTTCCGATACAGCTCAGTTCTTTCAGGAAGAAATCGAGCTGCCATTCTTTCTGCATTACCTCAAGGGAGCGCCCGATCCTAACCTTCCTGCGGCCTATGTTTTTGAAACCGGCAAAAACGTGTGGCAGAAGAAAGCATCCTGGCCTCCCCCTGACGTCGCGCAGCAACGGCTCTATTTGCAGGCGGCCGGCGGGCTCAGCTTCGTACCGCCGCGAGATCCCATCGCATTCGACGAATACGTTAGCGATCCCCAAAATCCAGTTCCTTTTTTTAGCAAACCGACACTGCAGATGCAGGTTGAATACATGAATGCGGACCAGCGTTTTGTCGAAAAGCGTCGGGACGTGCTCACCTACCAGACGGCGCCGCTCGAACGCGACATCACGGTCGCAGGTCCTGTGTCCCCTGCGCTCACCGTTTCCAGTACAGGTACTGATTCCGATTTCGTAGTCAAGCTGATCGACGTTTATCCCGAAACCGGGAACACACCTCTGACCGGGTACGAACAGCTCGTGCGCGGCGAACCGTTCCGGGGAAAATTTCGCAACAGCTTTGAACATCCTCAGCCTTTCCTTCCCGGCGAAGTGGATGCAATCCGATACTCGATGCCGGATATCTATCACTGCTTCCGCCGGGGCCATCGGATCATGATTCAGATTCAAAGCTCCTGGTTCCCGCTGGTCGACCGCAACCCGCAAACCTTCACCGATATTCCGTTTGCGAAGCCATCCGAGTTCGTCAAAGCCACCGAGCGTATCTATAGGTCGGCCGATCGTCCCTCCTTCATCGAACTGAACGTGGAACCCTAAGGGGAGAGGAAGGATCTAACTAACAAATTATGGCGTTAATGGACGCTCCTGAGGCACCGGACAACAGCCCTAAAGGGCGTGGTCCCCGAAAGAAGACGGCGCTCGAGTCAATCCTGCCCTACACGAGCGTCGCTGTCATCCTGGCAACTTTATACGTGGCGTACACACTCTATTCGCGTCACGAGAGTAATCGCAAGGCGCAGGAAGCCATTGCAGCCCAGCAGGAGGACGCCCGCAAACGCCAGGTCGAACAGATCTATGGTTCGGGCGAAGTCAGATTCACGACGTTCGGTGCGGATGAAGCTGTCGTTCCGCGCGGCCAGTCGACGGAGCTGTGCTATGGAGTCCTCAACGCCACGAGCGTCAAGATTGACCCTCCCCTTTCGGAGCCGGGCAAGGTCACGGCTCATCACTGCGTCGAGATCTCTCCCAAGCAGACCACTACCTACACCATCACCGCTTCCAACGGAAAGGGCGACACCAAATCCGAATCGGTCACCGTGCAGGTTAAATGACTGCATTGAAGTGGGTCGGCATCGTTCTGAAATGGTGAGAAACGAACCGGCCAACCGTCGCGACGGGTCCAATATTTTCGGGTCCTTCTTCCTAGCAGGAATCAAGTCCTGGGCAAGCCGAAAATCGATTCTGCGGCTCTCGCGCCAATATACCCGTTACGATCTTTTGTTGAAGTTGGTGTCGGCAAGAAGGCGAACCTTCAAGGGAGCAACAGCTTCTCCGTTTTTGCTGTTTCTCATCTCTTCCTCCCAGATCCAGTCGAATCACCCGTGATAAGAGTTGGAATCAGTCTGGCATCGCGTTTCGTTCGGCTTTGTCAAGTTGCTTTGGGCTGAAAGGAATCACTGGCACACTTTCCGGCATACGTTTGCGTCCCGTCTCGTGCAGCATGGGGCGGACGTCGTGACCGTGAAAGATCTGCTTGGGCATTCGACTGCCGTCGTGACGATGGGCTACGCGCATTCCAGCGCTGAGGGTAAGCGGCGACCGGTCCCGAAGTTCAGCGGTAGTGAAAATGGTGACACTCACAAAAACCCGCGCTTCGTAAGTAACTACGGTGTTGATAAGACCGCGGGGAATCGGCTACTTTGGTAACGGAGGAATGGCAGAGCGGTTGATCGCGGCGGTCTTGAAAACCGTTGACGGGGAAACTCGTCCGGGGGTTCGAATCCCTCTTCCTCCGCCACTCATCTAGCTCACTCACCGTTCGGGTACTGTTTTCTCTCCCGCATGGAGTCGCCCCCCATACTCGCATTCTCATGCGAATCTCCCTCTGTCTCTGCTTGGCTCTGTTTCTCTGGATACCTGCCATGCAGGGCAAAACCGTAATTTACCCGGTCCCTCCCGAGATCCGCTCCGATCATTTTCGCGTAACAATTGACGGCAAAGAAGCTCCGGTTGCCCACGCTGCAAGCAATTACTATTTCCTGAACTTCGCCGTCAAGGGCAAGGCGGCAATTTCCATTACTGCTGAATCTGAAGGTTTCTGGGGCAGGGGAGTGGAAGTACAGCCCTGGCGTTGGGGCATTCGCCCCACGATAGACGGTCGAACCATCACGTTCAGCATTGCCGGTCCAGCAAAACTCTCCATCTCCCGCCCGGGCGACCACGCCGCCAATTCGGAAATGCTATTTCTGTTCGCGAACGCGCCCGAGACGCTCGTTCCGAAGATGGGCTCTCCTCGACTCCGTTACTACGGCCCTGGTACATACCACGAAAACCTGGATCCGAAGAGCGGAGACAGTATCTATTTAGCTCCGGGCGCGCTCGTGTTCGGTGCACTCAATCTCTGGGGCGTTGAGAACGTGAAAGTGTTCGGCCGCGGCACGATTGTCTACGACGGACCGCAGGACCCCGACCACGACCAGGGCTGGATGCACAACCCGGATTGGCATGTCATCGGCATGGATCATGCCAACAACGTCCAGATCAGCGGAATCACCTGCATCGTACGCAGTCGCACCTGGATGATTCAGATGCTTGGGTCGCATCATATAGGGTTCGACAACGTCAAAGTCATTGGTGGCTGTCCAGGCAATGCCAATCAGGATGGCATGGACTGGTTAGGCGGAGGCGATGCGATCATCAACGACTGCTTCTTCCGTGCTTCCGACGACGTTTTTGCGCTCTACGGAAATTGGCTAGGCTACGATCCGCAGGCGTTAACGACACCGGGCGAGACGGTCGAGAACATACGGATTCAGAACTCGGTCGTGTCCACCAGCATCTCCAATGTCGTCCGCGTAAGCTGGCCCCAAAAGGTCTTCGATAGTCGTCACTTCAAGATGACGAACTCGGACATTATTCACATGGGCAGGGGCGGCTGCAAGATCCCTTTCGGTCTGCTCGAAATCTGGGACGATCCGGACGGCAAGGGAGATCACACCGATTACTCATTCGAAAACATACGACTGGAAGATTGGTATTCCCTGCTGCAACTGCGGCAACACTCTCCGAGAATCGAGGGTGTAACCCTCAAAAACATTTGGGCCCTCGAGACACCTTCGCTGGTGGAATCGGTGTTATCGGGCCAGGTAAGTAAGGTGGTCCTCGAAAACGTAAATGTTGCCGCCGAGATGATAAGCCGCAACCGCGATCTTCCGATTCGTATTGATTCCGGAGCAGCACCTCCCTCCTACAGCAAAGGCGAAGGACCGCACGCGAGCTTTGCTATCAAGCCGTACGCCATCAGGCCGGGAGCAAAAGTACGATTTGATGCATCCCGCTCGGCCGGATCAATCAAGCAGTATGAGTGGAGCTTCGGCGATGGCCGCTTCGCCCGCGGCCGCGTCGTTCGCCACGCATTTCCAGACGAAAACGGCACGCTCTTGGACGGCTCCGGTCGCTTTCGCGTTATTTTGAAAGTAAGTGATGCAAGCGGCCGCGAAGATTGGTTCGCTCGCCCCGTGATAGTGAAAAATTTCTATCTCCCGGGCTCGCCCGCTAACGCGAACGTTGCCGAATTTCAATATAAATACTACGAAGGAGCGAGTCTGAATCTTGGAGACTTTTCTCGCCTAACTCCCGTGGCGACTGGTGCTACCGCGTTCCTGAATGTCTCGAACCGGAAGCGAGCGGAAGACTATGGATTTGTCTTTGATGGCGTCATCGATGTACCGGTCGACGGCGGATACAGCTTCGTTCTTATAGGAAACGATACCGGCGAGGTGGAGATCGACTCCCGCGAGATTGCCCGCAGTCCCTCGCCCAAAACGCAAGTCTGTGGGATGACTGGCAACATGACTCAACTCGCAACCGGCAACGTCGGCCTAAAAGCAGGTAAACACGCCGTCCACGTCTCCATGACTCATTCTGCAGGACCTGACCGATTCGCGGTTATGTGGGAAGGTCCGACTTTCTCTCTTACCAAGCTCAACAGCATGAAGCCAGCAAATTAGGCAAACGCCGTCTTGCGCGAGATCCGTCACCAGTTTATTAGTAAACGAATTACCAGCCGTTCGTCGCCGTATGAATTCAGCAGGTCAAAGTTGGCGTAGAATTCTACCTTGCGGACCTCACAGAGGAGAAATAACTATGGGTATTCTGTTAGCCTTTGCGCCTTTTATTGCTTTTGCCCTGATCGATAGATTGTGGGGGCCTGAGCAGGGGCTTGTTACAGGTGCGCTCGTCTCGGCGGCGCTGCTCATACGCGATTGGATGAACCCTCGCCGTTCCCTGAAGATCCTTGAGATTGGCACAGCGCTGCTGTTTACCGGCCTTGCTGTTTATTCGTTCCTGAAACTGGGGGCATGGTCCGTCATCGGCGTCAGACTTCGGGTTGACGCTGGCTTGTTGCTGATTGTTCTGATGTCCATCGTGGTTGGTCGTCCCTTTACCATGCAGTATGCACGTGAGCAGACTGCACCGGAGGTCTGGAGCAGTCCTGAATTTCGGCGGACGAATTACATCATTAGCTGGGTCTGGGCCCTCGCCTTTGCGGTGATGGTTGCGGCCGAACTCGCTTTGCTTTATGTGCGTGGCCTCCCGCCGCGCACTGGCATTATCGCGATTGTTCTGGCCCTTGTGGGTGCGGTGAAATTCACGGGGTGGTATCCCCAACATTTACAGTCAAGTCCGGCCCCTCGAAGTTCGTGAAAAATCCAGCAAGTGACGATTCTGTGGATTTCTCGAAACTGCTCCTTCAACGCCCCAGAATCTGCACTTCGAGCGGAGCCAGGGTGACCTGCACGCAATTCAGCGGTCCGGTCCCGGTGCTGCCATCGGTTTCCTGAACCTGAACAGTGCCCGCACTCAGCTCGAGCACAGCAGACGGTGCTTGCGGATTTTCTTTGTTGCTGTAAAGAATGCGGAACTGATCGCCCGAATTATTAAGCGTGTTATCGATAATGACGTACACAGAACAAGCATTCACCGAATCGCTGTTAGCAGCTACAACAATTTCCTGATCCATCAAAATACGAGAGAAAACGAGCGTGCCGTTGAGGAAAGTGGAAACGCCGAAATGCTGCTTGTCACCGGAGATAGGCCGAAAGTAAAACCGGCCATAGCGCAGAGCCGGCGTTCCGCGCCGCACCGCGGCGATTTGTGAGATGTGCTGGTAGTAAGCGCTGTTCTGGTCGAACCCCGGTCCGCCCCAAAGTGCTTCGCGAACTGCGGGATCGGAACCGGATCCGTGCAGCCCTTCCTCGGTGCCGTAATAAAGACAGGGAATGCCAGGCAAGCTGTACAGGCACGCGAGACCGAGGGTGACTTGGTCGTCGTACTTCGTTGGGTTCGCCGGATCGACGTAACGGATCCGCTCCTTGACATCGTGGTTGTCTAGAAAAGTGACGAAATACCGGGTGGCGTCCCCATGGGAGCTCAGCACATTCGCTTCGACTTGCTTCCGGAGCACATACATGCTCACGAGTGCGGAAGGCGGCGCGAAGCCTTTGACGACAGGTTTTAGATTGAAAAACAACGGATAGTCGAGAGCGGCGTCAACCCCGACCATATCCGTAGCCTCTACCGTGCTGCGCCCAATAAACCGGGCGATTTCTTCTTCAGCATCGCCGGAAAATACTTCGCCGAAGGTGAAGAAGTTCTTCTTGCCGGCACTAAGCGCATACTCGCGAATAGCGTTTCCAAACAGCAGAGGAAGGTTGTTCTTGAGATATCGAAGTGTATCGATACGATAGCCATCGATGTCGAAGCGGGCGATTACATACTGATAACAGCGAATGAGAAACTGCTGGAGATCGGGCAGATCGGTGCGAAACTGCTTCAGCGAGTCGAAATCGCCGACCGTGTCATCATTCGCGCCTGGCATTCCCTGGCGGCGAAAATAGCCATTGTTTTGCAATTCGGAGGGCCACACGAGCGCCCCAGGCGAGGGATTTTGAATCTTTGCAATATCCGGCCAGTCGGAGCGTGCCTGATTCTGCGAGTCGCGCCATTGTATGGGACGAGCGGACTCCCGGAAATCAGCTTGCGCACCCGCGTTGCTGATGCAGTTGGTCTCGCCGGCATCGCATACGTAAGCGAACACGTCTCCTGTGTGGTTCAGGACAATATCGAGAATGACGTACAGTCCAATGTTGTGGGCAGCGTCCACCAAAGACCGGAGTTCGTTGTCGGCATTGTTCGGATCTCGGGCAAAACGGGGATCCACGTGGAGAAAATCACGGATGCCGTAACCGTGATACGTGCCGCCTTGAAGGGGTGCGTTCGTCAAAATAGGACTGAGCCAGATAGCGCCCGCGCCGAGTTGTTTGATATAAGAGAGCCGATCCTGAATGCTCGCGAGATTGCCGCCCTGAAAATCAGCGTAATTCCGGTCGTCAAATGGCGTGTGCCGGGGTGGCGCCATCGAATTGTTAAATCGATCCACCATGAGAAAGTAGATCCATTGGTCGCGCCAGTCGGCGGGAGACGCAAAAGCCTTAAGCGGACCGCCGGTATCGCGGCTGCCGTTGAAGATTGCCAGAAAGTCAGGCGCGAACAGAGAAGTGGACATCCATCCTCCTCGGGTAAATGCGCTCGATTATATCCGGTTTTCATGTCGCATTTCAAATGAACCGATGCGCTCTGGCATCTTCTCGATCGATAACTGCGTTGGTTGAAATCGCGATCTGTGTTCTATGACTCACAATTGTGATGCTAATTCCGCTTATTTGCGATCATCTCTGGAGAAATTACAGTGAGCACGTTCCAGCTTTCCCGGCGAAAATTTGCCACTGCCTCGGCTCATACCGCTATTGCCGCTCTCCTGAGCTCTTCGCGCGCCCGCGCCGGTAATCAGTCCCTCGACGCGGCGGATAGCCAACTGCTCGATGACCTGGCGCACCGTTGTTTCCGCTACTTCTGGGAACAGTCGGATCCACATACTGGTATCGCGCGTGATCGTGCTCATGCCGACGCAAGCGAATACGCGCCCGAAGGGCGCTACGTGGGCAGTACGGGAGCTACCGGATTTGCGTTAACTGCACTATGCGTCGGTGCGCACCGCGGCTGGGTATCGCACCGGGAAGCGCGTGATCGCGTCAGGGCGGCCCTCCGTTCCTATTTATTAGGAGCTGTCGCAAACGAGCATGGATGGTTCTACCACTTCATCGATATCCGGACCGGCGAACGACACACGAACAGTGAAGTATCAACCAGCGATTCAACCTGGCTTGCTGCCGGCGCTTTGACTGCCCGGCAGTATTTCAACGAAGACAGGGAAATTCAGCAGCTCGCCACCCGCATCTACGATCGGGTCGATTACGGATGGATGCTCAACGGAGACCCGTTCCTTCTGTCGCACGGGTGGAGACCGGAAACCGGCTTCATTCGCTTCCGTTACGCGAAATACTGCCAACTCGCTTGCATGTACCTGCTTGGCATCGGTTCCCGCACTCATGCTCTCAACCCCGAGGCTTGGTATGCCTGGGATCGCGACCCCTTTGAATACGAGGGATTCCATTATTACGGCCGCAGCTTATTGTGGACTTACCAGTATCCATTTGCTTGGTGGGACTTCCGCAAGCGCAGGGAGTCTCGCGGGCTCAACGTGAATTGGTTCGCAAACTCGGAGACCGCAACCCGTGCACACCGGGCCTTCTGTATCGATCTCGCGAAGGAGTTTCCCGGCTACTCGGACGAGATCTGGGGCATAACCAGTTCCGCAAGTCCACACGGTTACAAAGCTTGGGGCGGTCCACCGGCCACGCGAAATATCGACGGATCCGTAGTGCCTTGTGCCGCCGCCGGCTCTCTCATGTTTACGCCGGATATCTGTCTGCCTGCCGTGCGCGCCATGAAGCGCCGCTTCGGCGATCGTATTTACCAGCGGTATGGCTTTGTCGACGCGTTCAATCCCACCACCGGCTGGCAAGCGTCCGATGTCATCGGGATTGATATAGGTATCACTCTTCTAAGTATTGAAAACCTCCGAACGGGGAATGTCTGGAAATGGTTCATGCAAAATTCAGAGGCGCAGCGTGCGTTTGATTTGGCCGGAATCAGCCAGTTCTCGGATTAAAGCTGCACCAATATCTGTTTCTCCGGTCAAAGCGCGATTCAGAATTGAAGCTGAGGCGACAAGCTAGACTTGATGTTCCATGTCTGCTCAACCGCCCGGCACGGGAGCACTCTTCATAGCTGTTTCGTTTGGGTTGTACCTGTTCCTCTTCTTGTTGCCGGGCTTTTCCCTCGCTGCCAATATCGCCGCTCGTCAAGCTTTGACCGAAGTCCAGGCGATCATCTGCATCGTCGTAACGGGAGGCGCTCTGGGTTATGTAAGCTTCTGGTGTTTCTTCGCAAATAAGTTGCTAGGGAAGTCCTTTACGCTTCTGGCTTACGCAGTCGCGGTGAGTTTTCTCACGAAAGCTGTTTACCGGCAAAGGACATCTACTATCAGGCTGGCCCGCCAAGCGGCAGTCCCAGTCCTGCTCGTACTGATATCGGGTATTTGCTATTTGTCCTGCTTTTATCTTTTTCTCGATGCGCAGGATCCCGGCGTGAGCTTTGCAGATGTTCGCTTCTTTGAAACGGTTCGCCCCGGAGATAACCTGATTCCCGAGATCTTCGCCGATAAGGTCTATGGACACGAGCCGCTCCACCCGTTTTGCTGTGGCGATTGGCTCAGTAGCGACCGGCCCCCTTTGCAGTCCGGTATTTTTCTTCTGCTCCGACCGCTACGTGTCGCCGGTTCTGCGGGCCTTCAATACCAACTCTTGAGTGCCGCGCTTCAGTGCCTCTGGATGGTCGGCGTCTGGTGTGTTTTGGCCGTATTGAACACCCCGCGGCGCCGACTAATACAGGTGATTGTGTTACTCGCTTTCTCGGGATTTCTCTTGTATAACAGCGTTTATGTTTGGCCCAAACTTTTAGCTGCTACCTACATGCTTTTTGCGATTACTTGCTTATTAAATGTAATTCGCTCCGGGCGCTCGACTCACATCGACATGATCCTGGGCGGAATCAGCCTGGCTTTGGCTATGCTGGCCCACCCCGGGAGCGTATTCAGCCTGTTCGCGTTTGCGTTGCTCTCATTGGCACGCTGGCGCGTTTTTAGAATCCGCCACATCGGCCTAGCCGTAATGCTGATCGCAGTCTTACTCCTGCCATGGGGAGTTTATCAACGTTTTGTCGATCCACCCGGAAACCGCCTGCTCAAAATGCATCTGGCAGGAGTTTTCGGAATTGATCAACGGTCATTCAGCAAAGCTCTTCTCGACTCGTATCGACAACATCCAATTTCTGACATTGTAGAGTTCAAAGCCAAGAATTTCCTTACCCTCTTTGGCTCTGAACCCTTCGACGGCTTGGGCCTGTCCGCTGTTCGAGCAAGTCAGGGACTCAACTTAGATCGATCAGTGGTTGAGCAGTCGCGCTTCGTACAACGCGAATATATCTGGAATGCCGTCGGATGGCTAAACTTGGGATGGATCGCATTAATCATGTTCGCGATGAGCCGGAAAGGGCTCTTTCATCCAGTAATTCCGTATTCCGGTTTGCTGCTAGTTATCGCGGTTGTAAACTTTCTCTTTTGGTGTCTGATCGACTTTGGTCCGGGCGGCACACTCACAACGCACAGCTCGTATACCGACATCCTATTGCTCGAAGTTGGCTTGGCGGGGTGGGTTTTGGGATTACCCACCCTCGTTCTGTTTATTGTGCTGGGATTACAGCTATTCAACTTCATTGTGGTTTGGGTTTGTTATCCGCCGCTCAATTTCTTTTCCATTGACAGTACTTGGCGAGGGTCTTTTTCAGCCTTCGCTGTTCTGTGCGCCGCCTGCTTACTTGGGGTTTTTGTCTGGAGCACCTTAAAACATGCTCAGGAGAGTGTAACCTCAGTGCACGATCTGAGCTAATAAGCAGTGCGGCTGCAGCAAATCCGCTGCGTAGCGGTCCGGCGCAAAAGCGTTCAAGCGCCGTGATAAAAAGAAGAGCGTAAAGGCGCGCATCCGGTCCGCGGAAAGAGTAGAAGCTCAGCCTGCTCGATTCGCTTTCGCGAAACTTCTTTCAGCCCGATGTGCGGACGACGGGCACTGGAAAGGAGTTCGCATGCTGAATGAATCTTCAGGCGCACGGCGTTCGCTGCCTGCGCGTCCGAATCTGAGGCAGCTCAAAGATCAAGCTAAAGATCTGCTGCACGGCGGCGCTGCGGAATCGATAACGGAAGCACAATTCAAGATCGCTAGGGAGTATGGCTTCCCAAGTTGGCCAAAGCTCAAGAGCCATGTCGATTCCCTTCTTGAACTGGGCGAACTGAAGCAGGCAATCGACAGCAACGATCTAAATCGCGTGAGGGCTCTCATGATCAGCAATCCGTCTCTCCATAGAGCGCCAATCGGATACGCGAAGAACGGCCCTCTGGCTTGGGTCGCCGAATGCCGCATTCCGTGGGAGCCGCCGGGGCCGGTTAGCTCGCAATGGCGCAGTGGATGATCGATAACGGATCCGATGTGCACCAGGGCCATGACGGTCCATTGATGCGAGCCGCGCTAGCCGGCTATCGCGTTCCGATGATGAAGTTGCTGGTCTCGAATGGCGCCGATGTGAACGCAGAATGGAATAGCGAGTTCCCAATCATTTTCAGCCCGTGCGAAACGGTCGATCCGGTCGCACTCCAATGGTTGATCGACCACGGTGCAAATCCGAATTGCGCCAGGGCCAGCCGCAACTATCCAGGAACAGCGCTCGATTATGTGATCCACTCTTATTCGCGAACGCCGGAGCTTGCGAGCTGCATTGGGATACTGCTGAGGGCGGGAGGAACGACGCGATACAACGTGCCTCCAGTCCTGGATTTGCTGCGAGGTCGTCTGGATCACCTCGCAGCACGCATCGATGCAGAACCCGCAATCGTAAATAAACGCTTTACCGAGCTCGATTTCGGCGCGACGGCCATGCGCCGGCTAACGCTTCAGGGAGGGACGCTGCTCCACGTCGCTGCCGAGTATTGCAACCTTGAAGCTGCGGCCCTTCTGCTGCATCGCGGTGCAGAAGTAAACGCTCGCACAGACGTCGATGGCGCTGGAGTCGGTGGACAGACTCCCATCTTCCATTCGGCGTCTCAGTTCGAAGATAAGGGACTGGAGGTCACACGCCTGCTCCTTGCCCATGGAGCGGATTTATCAGTTCGCGCGAGAATTCCAGGTCCGTATGACGCTCCTGACCAATTTGTTGAATCCACTCCGGTCGAGTATGCCTCCCGGTTTCCCGGCGACGACGAACGCCATCGGAGCCGCCTGGCAAATCGGAAGACGATCGCACTGTTACGCAGTTTTCGGAGGCTGTGATTCATTCCAAAGTCGGTTTAGTACGTTTGGACAAACGCGAGTGTGAAACAAAGGGCTAAGCGCGTCGACAAAAACGCGATAGGCTTGTTACTGATCTTGAGGAGGTACGCATGAATAGATTCCTTTGTCTTCCGGCTCTTGTTTTGACGATCGCTGGTGCCAGTTATGCTGCGCCCATTACATTTGCCGGCTTGCTTTCTGGCGCAAATGAAAACCCGGCAACTGGCTCGCCAGGGACAGGCAGCGCAACTGTAACTTACGACTCGACAACTCACCTGTTGTCGGTGGACGTCTT
Organism: uncultured Acidobacteriaceae bacterium; assembly: GCA_963771495.1. Lineage (GTDB taxonomy): Bacteria > Acidobacteriota > Terriglobia > Bryobacterales > Bryobacteraceae > Bog-105. The sequence goes on from CAVYTR010000002.1 coordinate 283,561, forward strand.
TTTTTCAGGTCTCGAAGCAGATTCTACGGCTGCGCACATTCATTGCTGTATCCTTCCAAACGGAAACGCTGCAATCGCCACAACAGTGCCCAGCTTCACTGGTTTTCCATTGGGCGTGACCTCTGGAACTTTCATGAGCACGCTTGATCTAACTTCGGCCGCCAGTTTCAACCCGGCATTCGTTACTTCGAGCGGAGGAACCGTAGCTGACGCCGAGGCCGCTCTAGCAACTGGGCTGGAGAATGGCATGGCTTACCTGAACCTCCATACGACAACGTTCCCCAGTGGCGAGATCCGGGCCATTCTTGAACCGGTTCCGGAGCCCGCGTCTGCGCTGCTCGCCCTCACGGCACTCGTCGGCTTTTGGTTGATAACACGCGCGCGCGCCCGCCAATGACCGCCAGGCAGGAAGAAAGGACTTTCGACCACAGCATGAGAGTCCTCCTGCCCGCTATCCGGATTCAATAAGCGCCTACTGATTAGGCGCGAGAGCGTTGATTAGGCCAGTGCCGTTCGGACTCCCCCATCCAGTTACGAGATCGTAACCTTTCTCTGCAAAATAACTGCCGTTATTGCCGCTCGTAATGTCATGAAAGTCGCTGAAATAACCCGACCCCAAGCCAATTGCGTAAATAGTAGGGTTGATAAAGCCGAGTGTCGACCCGTGGTTCGCGACCGATTGTTGGTTGACCAACGCCAGATAGCCCGCCCACCGAGGTGCCGCAAAGCTGGTTCCTCCCCATCCTCCAGCGCAGGTTCCGTTGTAACAGATGTAATTGTCCGTGTTTGCCTCCGCGGCTACATCGGGAGCGTTCCGATAAATGGTCGATCCTTGGTTGGCTCTGGTGATAACTCCCGGACTCTGCTGATAACTCGGAATCGCGATTCTGTTGGGAGAAATCCCGCCGCTGCTGTCGACCCACGCGGTTTCCGATTGCCAGGAGCCGCCCGAGCCAGAGGTAACTAAGTCGGTGCCGCCTACCGACGTGACATACGGATCGTCCGCCGGAAAAACATCTCTGGACCTGGTCTTATACGCCCCACTATCGCCGGAGGCGGCAAACAGGTTCTGTCCTTGCGCGGCAAACTCCTTGAAGAATGGATCATCACTAGCGGGGTCCGCAGGACTCCAGCCCCAGGAGCAACTCAACGACTTAGCAATGTTCTCCGTAGCCATCGCGTTGAAAATGCTTACGTCGCTGGTATCAGATACGTAAACGCGAACTTGGTCCAAACCGGGCGCCATGGAAATCGCCACCTCGATATCCAACACTTGCTCGGTATCGTCGCAACGTCCTGTGCAGTTCAGGCTCGATCCATCCGGCGAAAAGCCGTTCACAGCCACGTTGAGCGATTGCCCGACTTTGGTGAAATAATTAGTGACGTCGGCCAAGTTGTAACCCGCAAATTCGACCAGCCCGACTGACTGGCCCGAACCGGTGAGATTTCCTCCGCCATAGTAAGCCGCTCTCAGATCACTCCCGATAAAGTATCCGTTCGGTCCCGAGCCGGTTACGCTGCCCCTTGCCGCCGTGTCTCTCAGCAGACTCGCAGGCTGCGGAATCGAGTAATTGTCCAATCCCGAAATGTGCCACAGCGGCACTCTTAAATTCGGTGCCGGCTCCCGGTCCGGTGAATAGAAGGTTCGCGGTTCAGTCGGATGTTGATAAGAGGCCATGCTCACGTGGAAAGCGTTCTCGATCTTTTCCACCGACCCGGTGACGTTCAGCACCAAACGATTTGGGAAAGTGCCCGTCACCGTTAAGCCGTTATCTTGCGCGAATCGAAGCAGTTCGGCGTAATCCTGCTCCGTTGGGCCAAATCGCGCAGTAAATTCCTGCACGCTGAGAAAATGATGGTACAACGGACTCTTCGGGTCACTGAGATTTTGTATCAGTGAATCTAGTTGTGACTCGTTCCGTAGCGGCAGAGTGATACTCAGGCGCAAAGACTGATTTGCGGGCAGCCGGTTCAATCGCACCGCCTCCCCAGTTGCTACTTGTTGACGAATGTGACGCGTCGCGACGGACTGGGCTTGTACTTGAGGCTCCAGAACAAGGACAAGTACCGCCGAAAATAGCACTGCGCAGAATGCTCGTAGATTGACGAGTCTACGGCTCTGTTCTGATTGGCTCATGATTTGACTCCTTAAGCTTTCCCGGCATGCAATTTAGTGATGATACTGAATCCCTATTGAGCCGCGCTTGCGCAACGAACATTTCCTCGACGGCGGCGAACACTGCACGCCATCAGACCCATGCCAACTCGGTCTTCCACCAAACCCTGGCAGCGTGTTCGATTCCGTGACCGTTGCCGTTAGCGTAAGAATAGTTCTAACCAAATTCCGTCTCGAGTTGGCGCATCCGGCGGCTCAATGGTGATTGCGAAATATGCAGGCGTTCCGCTGTCTTACCAATGCGTTCCAGTTCGGCAGGCGTAACAAAATACCGAAGCAGGTGCGAATCCAACTTGCGACAGCAACAATGATGTTAGGAACGTGACAGCATAAAATGAATATAAAGATTTACGGCTCTTTCATCCCCGGACTCTTACTGCTTCTAGGCGTCGCTGGCCATTCAGAGCAATCCCCGGTCTTTTCAGCCAGTGGACCTGATGCTGCTGCCTACGGCGAAGCTGAACACTTTCCCGTCGGTTCTCCCACCACCTTCTTCGAAAAGAAATATATGGTCGGGTCATTCAGCCATTTCGATCTGCTCTTCCCTGCCCGCGCAGTCTCAGCAGCAGCTACGGTCTGGAAATTTCAACGTCCCATCACGTTTCCGGAGATAAGGTACGTTCACGCCGGGAGCCACTTTTCCGTGCAGGATTATCTCTCACGCTTGCCGGTAACCGGGCTCTTAATCGCCAAAGATGACAATATCTTGTTCGAAGGCTACCAATACGGACGCACTGATCGAGATCGCCTCACATCTCAGTCCATGGCAAAGTCGATTGTCGGCATGTTAATCGGGGTAGCGCTTTCTGAACGGGCCATTGCTTCAGTGACGGATACCGCTGAAAAGTACATACCTGAATTGAAAAACTCCGGATACGGTAAGGTGTCCATTCGAGACCTGCTCCATATGTCTTCTGGAATGTCTTGTGAGTCTCCACAATCACCAATGGGGACCATCGGTTTAGAGACCTTGATCCGCAACTGCAAACAAGTGGCTCCCGGGGGTTCGCGCTTCCTATACTCCGCGGCGGACTCGGAGTTGTTGGGCTTAATTCTCACACGTGCCGCACAGAAACCTTTGGCAACCTATCTGGATGAAAGGATCTGGCAGCCTATTGGCACAGAAGCGAATGCAACATGGACGATCGACGCTTCCGATCACGAAACCCCATTCTGCTGTTTCAACGCAGTTCTCCGCGATTATGCGAGGTTCGCAAGGCTTCTGGCTTTCGATGGCGCTTGGAATGGAAAACAACTGATTCCACATCAGTGGCTTTTAGATGCGACTACTGTGAGCCTCTCTGATCCTCAACTTGTGCCGGGCAAGTCCGCGCGATTTTTTGGATACGGTTATCAGGTGTGGATCTTTCCAGGAGTGCGGCGAATGTTCGGCCTGCTAGGAGCGAACGGTCAGCGAATTTTCGTGGATCCCCAGTCGAAATTAATCCTGGTGCAGACGGCAGTTATGGAGAAGGCGATAGATCCTCAAGTTGACGCTGAGACAATCGCGCTGTGGTTGGCGCTGATCCGCCATTTCGGCGAGTGATGGGGAGATCGCGTCCACGTATTGAATACCTGTGTCAGCACCAATCGAGTGTTGGTATTTTCAGGGCCGGCCAGGCGAATTGAAATGGTGAGCGGGGTCGGAAGGCTAGCAAGCTCCAGAGTGTAAGTCGAAACTAGAAACTACTCGAACAAAGAATCGCTCATCCCGCGCCGTCATACAACTATGCTGCACCAGGATCAGGTCATCTTGTTGTGCCCGGCCAGAGATCAGGCTGAAGATACGTTCAATGACAGTACTCGGCTGCAGTTCATTCGTTTCCCGAAGAACTTCCTCCAGCCTCTCGCGACCGAACTCTTGGCCGTCTGGTCCGGTCGCCTCAGTGATGCCGTCTGTGTAAAGAATCAGCTTGTCACCCGCTTAAAAAGGAACCGAGATGTTTGCGTAAGTTGCTTGCGGAAATGGCCCGATAAGCAGGCCGTGCTCGGCTAACTGCCACGAAAGTCATCGGTTCGTATCGCGCCACCAGACTCAAGCCGCGGAGGTCGGGTGTGGAATGAGGAACAATCGAGTGCTGGATTCGCCTCGCTGTTGCGAGTTCTTACTCTACGTCAATCAGCTTCCGCTCCCTCGCCAAAGCGCGACGAGTTGCTGTCGTTATCAGTCCCGCCCAGTAGGATTAGAAAACCAACTGGTTCCATGTCCATTCCGGCCAGTCTGAATCCTCTGTTGGTCAGGACTGCGAGCACCCCAAAAACAGTCAGCGGCCACTTAAGAGAACCAGCAACGGAGTCTTTTCTTCTTGCAACTACGTGCAATAACATCAGCATGGTTCCGGCGATAATCAGCAGTCCATTCACGAAATCGGCCGGTCGCGCGGCATGAGCGAACAGGGCGGCCGGCGTCGCGATCACCGCGAACGCAATTTCCGCAAACACGGTCTCGCGACCTGAGTCGGGCCAGAAAAAAAACCACATGCCGACCGCGAGAGCGATACATGCAATCCCAAAGAATGGAAGATTGGAACGCAGCGCCGATTCGACCACACTACGGGGAATTGAGCCCCTTCTCATCCAAGGCTCGGGTCCTTCGGTGCGACTCAGGTGAGCGTTGCGTCGTGTGATGGCCTCCGTGTTTGCGGCGAGAAGAGGAATCCTCAAGTTTAAATTCACATGATTGCTAAAAGGGATATATGGCGGTCAAATAATATGCTCACTAAAACAGTCGCCTTGACACTCTCGAGCGCGGTGCTCCTGCTCGCACAGTCCGCAGCGATATATAGCGTTACTCATACTTATTTATTGGGCGGAGATGGCGGATGGGATTATATTGTTCCGGATCCACCCAATCACCGTCTGTTCATCGCCCGGCAGAATCGCGTGATGGTGGTCGATGAAGACAATGGGAAGCTGCTCGGTGAAGTCACCGGCATCAACGGCGCACATGGAACCGCGGTGGCGAGTGACACCGGGCACGGATTTGCTACCTCCGGTAATGATCAATCCGTGGTGATGTTCGATTTGAAGACCTTGAAAGCCCTGGGGCGGATCCCGGCGGCGGAGGACGCTGATGCAATCCTCTACGATGGCGCCTCGAAGCGGGTGTTCACTCTCAATGGCGATGCGCATTCCTCGACAGTCATCGAGCCTCGGGACGGAACTCTCATCACAAACATTCCGCTCGGCGGAAAACCGGAATACGGCGCTTCCGCCGGTGACGGCAAGGTTTACGCCAATCTCACCGACACAAGCGAGGTGGTAGAGATCGACGGCAAAGCGGCGACTGTGACGCGTCGCTGGTCCACGGCTCCGTGCAAACAGCCCGTTTCCATGTCCATCGACACTACCCATAACCGGCTTTTCAGCGGCTGCCGCAGCGGCGTGATGGCCGTATCGGATTATCAAGCGGGCAAAGTGGTCGCTACTCTGCCAATCGGCACGGGCGTCGACGGAGCGGGATACGATGAGGCGTCAGGAAATGTGTTCGCCTCGAATGCGAATGGTACGTTGACGGTCATTCACCAAGACGCTCCGGACCAGTATCACGTGATAGAGAACGTGCAGACTCCGGAAGGCTCTCGAAACATGGGATTGGATCCTACAAATCACCGCATCTTTGTTGTCTCAGGAAAGTTTGGACCACCGCCGGCGGGAAGCAAACGGAGAGGACCAGTGCTGCCTGGAACATTCACGCTGCTCTTGATCGAGCGCGATTCAACAAGGCGCTGATTCGAGAAATGTTGGGCGATCTCTGTTGAGGAGGCTCAGCGGGGTTCTCTGAATGAAGGTCTCCGTTGAGTTCAGCTGCTTGTGCATCACGCGCTCCCAGGAACGCGCTTGAGCGATTCATAAGCTTTCGGTATTCAACCTAATTATGCTCTTACAGAGCTAGCGTGCGAGCTGTAACTTATATAGGCGACTTATGCATTTGACATTCAAATAGCGACGAGAACGATGACTCTTCACAGTGGGCGACAAAGGATTGGGCCGATGACGCTAGCGTTTCGCCGCATACGGAACGCGATTCGGCCGCGAGTCAACGTATCCAAGGCGCCTCTCGGCATCCATGTGGACTGGGATGTCCCGGTGAAGGTTCGTGACGGTACAACGCTGCGCGTCAATGTGTTCCGCCCGGAAAGCGATGCGCCGGTACCAGTGATTATGTCGGCACATCCGTACGGTAAGGATAAGATTCCCGCACGCACTCGAAGCGGGCGTGGTCGAGATTTCCAGTATCGTTTGTTTCCGCAACCACACCCAATTGAAATTTCTGAGTGGACGAGCTGGGAGGCGCCCGACCCTGGAATTTGGGTGCCGCAAGGCTACGCGGTAGTGAATGTGGATCTGCGCGGTGGAGGAACAGCGGAGGGCATCGGCGACCTGTTCTCGGATCAGGAAGCGCTGGACTACTACGATGTCATCGAGTGGGCTGGAACCCAAAGCTGGTGTTCCGGGCGAGTAGGACTTAACGGCGTCTCCTACTTGGCGATCAGCGAATACAAAGTAGCTGCTTTGCGGCCGCCGCATCTTGCTGCAATCTGTCCCTGGGAGGGGTTCAGCGACCTTTATCGCGATTTCGCCCGCCCGGGTGGGATTCGCGAGGATGGCTTCACGGTCATTTGGGACATGGGGATCAGGAAGGGAGTCCGGGTTCATACCCAGTTCCGTAAGGAGATTGTCGATCGTCCAGAACGAGATGAATGGTATGAGTCGGTCACGCCGGACCTGGAGCGCATTGAGGTTCCTATCCTCGTTTGCGGCAGCTTTTCCGACCATTGCCTGCATTCACAAGGGTCGTTCGAGGTATTCCGCCGCGCGGGTTCCCTCCGCAAATGGCTCTACACCCACCGCGATGGAAAGTGGTGCGCTTTTTACAGTAAAGAAGCCACTGCGGTACGTGGCCGGTTCTTCGATCACACGCTGAAGGGTCTCGACAACGGTTGGGAGAAGGAACCGGCGGTGCGGCTGGCGCTTTATGATGCCGGCCCTGAACCGGTAGCCATAGTGGGCGAGGAGAACTGGCCGCCAAACGATCTCCATTGGCGGACGCTTACATTGAACGCTGGTCGGAAAATCATCGTTGAGGAATCGGAGCCGGGGCCTGCGGCGTCGGCGTCATTCAAAACTCATCGGGACACCGTGAAATTTATCTGGGCAGTGCCGGAGGACATCGACATCATTGGTCCGATGGCGCTGCGTCTGTACGTCGAGATGCGCGGCGCGGATGACGTCTTTATTTTTGCGGGCGCGCGTAAGATCCGCGCCGGCGTTGAAATGCAATTCGAAGGTTCGTTCGGTTTTTCCGGCGACATGGTTTCAAAGGGCTGGCAACGCGCGGCGCATCGCGAGCTGGACCAAGAGCTTTCGTGCCCAGCACAGCCGGTGCATAGGCATAGGCTTGCGCAGCCCTTGCGTCGCGGCGAGATTGTACGTGTCGACATCGCTCTGCGGCCCCATGCCACGCGTTTTCTTAAAGGAGACGTACTACGTCTTGATGTTCGAGGCCGCTGGCATTATCCAAAAGACCCGTTGCGCGGGCAATTTCCTACTAAATATCAGAGCAGCCCAAAGGCGGTATGCGTTCTCCATACAGGCGCTGAGTTCGATGCCCATCTGATCGTCGGCACTCGCCCGGTCAGCATGACAGCTGCGAAGGTGCGCCCTCAAGTGACGCGTAAACCGGAGATAGGGAAGAATGGCTGAGCGAATCAGTACAACGGCCTTTGAAGGAAGATGCCCCGGGCGGTAGACACAGGTGCGTACGAAGCGGTGCTGAATACATGGCTTGGTAGCGGACTCGGAACCCGTGCGGGATGCTCGTTTTACTTGGGTTTGATCCTGAGTTATTCGTGACGCAGCGCGATCATCGGATCTAAGTGTGCTGCTCGGCGGGCTGGGATATAGCAGGCCAAAAGAACAGCGAGCATAAGACAGGCTGAGACTGCCACAAAGGTCAACGGATCTGTCTCTTGGACGCCGTAGAGTAAACGCGAAAAGCTCGATAGGATTCTGGTGAGAATCAAAGCTGCCACAGCTCCCGTCGCGACACCGGCGACGCCGAGTTTGAGACCGTGTCCAAGTAACATCTGCAAAACGTCCCATTTTGTGGCCCCAAGCGCCATGCGAATTCCAATCTCCGGTATTCGCTGGAATGTTAAGTAAGAGATCACGCCGTAAATTCCGATGGCAGCCAGCAGCAAAGCCAGGATGGCAAATGCAGACAAGAGGACAGTTGCAAAGCGCTGGTTCGACATTGAGCCCGGAACAAGATCGCGCATGGTGCGAACGTTGTAAATTGGCAGATCACGGCTCATTCCATGCACCGCGTTCTTGACGCGATTGCGACTTCAAGGCAGCAGTGTGATAGGTTAGTTGGCCTCCAGAGGCCGGCTGAGCAATGAAGATGCGACTTCCGACTCGTATTCGGTTTGGCGTGTTCGCAGCAACTTGCAGCGCCGCGCCTGCCCTCACAGCAGTAAGCGTCATCAATCAGGAGAACAATATGATTAACGGAAAGCTTCAATCCTTGGGCCAGATTGTGGGAGTCAAACGAGTGCTCCGGGCGCTGGCGTGTATCGCGACAGCGGGCATCCTGTTCGGGCAAGCCGACCGCGGTTTAATCGAAGGCACGGTGACGGACCCGAGTGGTGCGGCGGTTGCCAGCGCAAAAGTTCTGGTAATCAATATCGACACGAACAGCGCGTTGAATTTTACAACTAATGATAGCGGGTATTATCTGGCTGCGAATCTGCCGATTGGGTCTTACCGAGTCACTGTTCAAAAAGAGGGTTTCACGACTCTCGTTCGAGAGCCGGTTTCGGTGCTCGCGCAGAGTAGTTTTCGGGTGGATTTCGCTCTTCAGCTGGGCTCGGCTTCACAAACCGTCAGCGTCAGCGCGGAAGCACCGCTGTTAGATATTTCGGCCACCACCATCCCGAACAATCTGACGTCGAAATTCATCAACGAGATGCCATTGCTCAACTTCGCTGAAAAGGGAAACATCACAGATGAGCTGCGACTGCTGCCTGGGGACACTTCCAGCAACGGTTCGCTGAACAGCGGCGAACCTGCAGAGTCGTGGTCAGGGCGTGTCAATTCTGCTCAGCAGGGCGAAAGCGAGGTCTTCCTGGACGGCGCCCCGGCAAGCGAGTGGACGACTCGGCGCGGCGCGATCTTGGAGAATGGCCCGGCAGTTGAGGCAGTCGCCGAGTATACCGTTGTTGCCAACTCGTTCAACGCCGAATATGGCGGTTTTGGAAGTTGGTACACGACCGTAAATCTGAAGTCCGGGACGAACGACCTGCATGGCAAGGTGTACGACAAGTTTGCGAATAATGCGCTGGACGCTCGCAATTTCTTTCAAGGTTCTGTTCAACCGAAGCTCCGGCTTAACGAGGGTGGTTTCCAATTCGGCGGCCCGGTTTACATTCCCAAAATTTACAACGGCCGAAATAAGACGTTCCTGTTCTTTGCTGGAGACCTCTTCTATTCTCGTCAAGGCGGTGTGGGAGGACTTGAAACGGCTCCCACTCCGGCCTTTCAAAGCGGCAACTTTTCCAGTCTCGTGAGTGCATCGGGCGCCCAGATTCCAATCTTCGATCCGAATAGTACGGTGCCCGATGGCAGAGGCGGTTTCGTGCGAACTCAGTTTCCGGGAAACACTATTCCCGCATCACGAATCAGCCCGGTTTCGGCCAAAATCACGGCCTTGCTGCCAAACCCGGACCTTTCAACCGAATCCAACAACTGGTACAACCGCACTGGCGCTTACCCTTACTTCAACAGTTTCACTTATGATGCGAAGGTCGATCACAGTTTCTCCGATAAGGAGAAGATAGCCGTCACGTACCAGAATGAGTGGCGGCCGCGCTTGATCAACGACACCGGATGGGGATACAGCGCGAAGACGGTCGCGGGTCTTCCAGCTGAGCCGGACGTACTCGAGGGATTCCAGCTGCAGACAGTGACCAGCCAGATGTGGCGCGTGAATCAGGACTCGATCATTAGCCCGACGCTTCTTAATCACCTCACTCTGGGCGCCGACCGGTATGTGAATCCGTACACTAACACCAGCGTGGGGAAAGGCTGGGACAGCGCACTCGGTATCACGGGACTGCCGAACGATCTCGGCGCGTTTCCACAAATCAGTTTCACCGGGGGCACGGCGGTGCCCACCACGATGGGGAACACCGCCAACGGATTGGGAGCGCAGACACGGTATTCCGTTAGCGATAGCCTGACGTGGACGCACGAAAAGCATATTTTCAAATTCGGATTCTCTTATTGGAAATACCTGAGCAACAATGTAACCCTATCGTCCACCGCAGGCTCCTTCACTTTCAGCAACCAGATGACGAGCCAGCCGGACTCACCGAATCTCACAACTTGGGGCAGTTCTTTTGCAAGCTTTCTGCTGGGAAACCTACAGACCGCAAGCACGACATTGCCGTACGAGATCGGCTACCGTTTCCAGCATCTTTCCGCATTTGCACAGGACGACTGGCGACTGCGTCCCAACTTAACTCTGTCTTACGGGCTTCGTTGGGACGTTGCTCCGGCGCCTTATGAAGTTCACAACCAGACGAGTTCCTTCAGTCCCACGGCGGTGAACCCGGTGGGCGTTTTGGGAGCGCTGATCTTTGCCGGAAATGGACCGGGCCGCTCCGGGCAACAGCTCCAAAAAACGTGGCTGGGCGGATTCGGGCCCCGCTTGGGCCTGGCATACTCAGTCACACCCAAAACAATCATTCGAGCTTCGTCGGGGATCTACTATGCAGACGAGTCGAGTTCCGGAGGTTACACGGCAGGTTTCACGTCATCGCCCAGCTTCAGCTCGCCAGACAACTATACGCCGGTTTACAACTGGAGCACAGCCGGTTTTCCCCAAAACTACAATCGGCCTCCGCAGCTGATACCGGGGTTCCAAAACGGTCAAAGCGTGGTATGGCTGCTGCCATTTGGGACGCGCCTTCCGCAGATTCTTTCCTGGACGTTCGGCATTCAGCACGAACTGATGCAGAACCTTCTCCTGAACGTCGCTTACATCGGCAGCCATTCGACACACCTGCCGCAGGGATCTGTTTTCAATTATGTGAATTCGAACTACCTGTCGCTCGGGAATCTTCTTTTTCAGCCCGCGGGCTCAGCAGCTGGGGCAGCAGCTAACGTCCCGGTGCCTTTCCCAACCTTCCCTAGTTTCCCTGTTCACACGGTGGCTCAAGCACTGATGCCATATCCGCAGTACACGACGGTGACAACTGGATCGGAGAACGATCCGGTGGGTAGTGCACGTTACAACTCACTGCAGATCAGCTTAAAAAAGCGCTACTCGAATGGCCTCACGCTGCTGACCTTCTGGACCTGGATGAAGGACATGAATACGCTGCAAAACGATCAGTACCCGGGTGCGACTACAACGCAGCTTTATCAGTACCCGGCTTACCGGCCAATCAGTTACAGCGGAGATACTCCGGCGTCTACTTTTGTCTTCAACTGGAGTTATGAGTTGCCGTTCGGCCCGGGGAAAAAGTTTGGCAACACAAGAAATCACGTCCTGTCGGCGTTTATAAGCGGCTGGAATGTGGCGGGGTATTTGCGTTATAGCGATGGTGACGCTCTTAGCTTTACGGTTCCGAACACTCTGTCACCGCTCGGATATGGAGTGCTGTTCCCCAACTACGTGCCTGGTGCCCCGATATTCGGCACTACCGACCCTCGCAATTTCAATCCGGCTGTCAACCGCTATTTCGCTCCAGCAGGGGCGTTTGTCGTGCCTCCCTCCTTTACGTTTGGCAATTTGGCTCCGACCCTTGATAGCGTCCGCGGATGGACGCAGAAAGCTGAATCGATTTCGCTGGGCAAAAGCATCCCGATCAACGAGCGATTCCGGGCCCAATTCCGAGCAGATATCAATAATCCCCTGAATGCGGTTCGCTGGGGTGATCCCAACACTTCTATAACGAGCGCGAGCTACGGGCAGGTAACCTCGGCCGCCGACGGCAGAAAGATACAGGTTTATCTATCCGTTCAATTCTGAGCGTGACGATTCGAGGAAGCCATATGAAAAGACGGAAGATCATTCGATTTATCTGCCCGGTTCTGAGTCTAGTTCTGACGGGCGGCATTGCCGTTTTTGGACAGTCCAGCCAAGTCGCATCGCAAAACGCGCGTAAGGCGCCCGAGTTTTTGGACCGCTCGATCATTTATCAAGTTTGGATGCGTTCTTTTACTCCGGAAGGAACTCTGAACGCTGTGCAGGGGCGGCTGCAGTACATAGCCGACCTTGGTCCCAACATTATCTATCTCAGTCCCATCAACGTGCATGGCTATCCTTCTGCGTTCGGGCCGACGACGCCTTACGAGATCAAGGATTACGACAGAATCGACCCCGAGTATGGATCGGAAGCCGATTTAAAAGCACTTGTCGAGCAGGCCCACAGACTGAATCTCAAGATCCTGATGGATCTCGTCTACGGACATAGCGCCAACGATTCCGTCCTGCTACTTAGACCAGGTTTCCTGCGTCGAACAGCGGACGGGAATCTCGTAATTTCCAGGTGGAAAACTCTTCTACCCGACTTCACAAACCCGCAAGTGCGCGAGTACTTCAGTAACAACATGGTTCATTGGGTTCGAGACGTGGGTGTGGACGGATTTCGCTGCGATTGGGCGGGGAGCGTGCCCGTTGACTTTTGGGACCAGGCGCGGGAAGCGCTGAACAAAGTCAACCCTAATGTGATCATGCTGGCCGAAGCTGATGTTCCGGAACAGCAACTCAAGGCGTTCGACATCAGTTACAACTTTGCTTACTATTCGGCTCTAACTGCCGTGTTGGTCAACGGCGAATCGGCAGAGCGCATTCGGCAACAGTGGGAGAAAGCGAAGGCCGCGTTTCCGCGGGGATCGCGCTTCCTGCATCTGAACGATAACCACGACAGGAACCGTGCGGCAGTGGTATTCGGCGAAAAGGGAGCGCTCGCCACGTCGGTCCTGGACTTCACATTAGATGGGATCCCATTCCTCTACAACGGCGAAGAAGTGGGCGATACCACGCCACCTCAACAGCAGTCACATGTGGCTATCCGCTGGGATATCTTAAAACCGGAAAGCCAACGCCGCACCAGCATTGCCGGGCAACAGAACGCGAAGCTGCGCGTCTACAAGCAGATTATACAGATGCGCAAGGACGAACCGGCGCTCACTTCTGGTGATTTAACCTGGGTTAACAACAGCAACCTAAATGGCGTGGTTAGTTTCATCCGGAAAACAAAGGAGGAGGAGATTCTTGTGTTGATCAATCTTAGCAACCGCATAACAAAATTTCAGGTGGACGTTCCATCATCGGATTATGCCGGAGCTCGAGATCTACTGAAGAACGCACCTCTACCCGCCTCTTCGAACACTGATAAACTCAATTGTCAATTAGGGGCATTCGATTACGTTGTAGCCAAACGCTCAACGGCGAAGAGCCGGTAGGCACCGCTCACCCGATCCAGTGTTGCGAAAGTTTCAACTCACGCTCGGAATGATATTGGGTGTTGTGCGAATGATGACAGCACAAACTTCCTCGGACCAGTTACTGGTTGAGGCCAACGCTGCATATCGTTCTCTCCACGCCAGCGAAGCGATTAGTCTTTATCGCCAGTACCTAGCCTTGAATCCCGATCGTGCCGACGTTCATGCATTCCTCGGGGGTGCATTATTGAACCTGAGTCAGTGGCAGCCTGCGTTTGAAGAAGCTAATCGCGCCATCGCGCTCGACGGTAGTTACGCGAAAGGGTACATACTAGCGGGCCGGGTTTGCGCGGCGCAGAGGCAATGGGAACGCGCGCAAAGCTTCTTCGAGACAGCTGAGCGTGTGGACAACCATGATTCCGATGCTTGGTATTTCTCCGGCCGCGCCTTTTACGACGCAAACCGAATGGAGCAAGCAATAGCGGCCTTCGAACAGGCCCTAAGAGGCGGTGCGGAACAGTCCCGTATCTACGAGAGTATGGGCTTGGCGCAGGATGCTCTAGGACAGTTTGACAAGGCAGAGACATCCTTTACTAAAGCAGTGAAGTTAGCTGACGGAGCGTGGCGGCCCTATCTCTCGTACGGTGCGTTTCTGTTCCGGCAGGGCCGCTCTTCCGAGAGCCTGCATGCGTTGCGGGAGGCTCTGTCCCTGGCGCCTGGCGCAGAGGACGTTCGCTTCGAACTGGCACGCGTGCTTTATCACGAAAACAATTTGGAGGAAGCGGCACAGGTGCTCGAGCCCGCTCGGGGGTCGAACGAGTGCCGCATTCACAACCTCCTAGCCCGCATCTACTCCGCGGGCGGCAGGAAGCTTCTGGCCGAAGCGGAAATCCAGGCTATTGAAGTCTGCAAAGAGATGCCGGAATCGCAGTGAAGGCCGGGATTCTGGGTGCGGGAGCGCTGCTGACCGCCGTTGCCGTGCTTACGGCCTCTGCCGGAGATCTCGCCGTTTGCTTCGAGGATCGCACTGCGAGTTCCGGGATTACGTTCGTACTCCGCAATTCGCCTTCCGCGGAGAAACACCAGATCGAAACCATGGCGGGAGGCGTGGCGGTGTTTGACTATGACAATGACGGCTACCCGGATATCTACTTCACGAACGGTGCTGAGCAGCCGTCGCTCGAAAAGAGCGGTCCGCAATACCGCAACCGACTTTACCGCAACAAACACGACTGGACATTCGAGGACGTGACCGACAAAGCCGGAGTGGGTGGCTCCGGATACAACATTGGGGTCGCCGCGGGCGATTACGACAATGATGGACACGAAGATCTGTTTGTCACCGGTGTCAAAGGCAACACATTATTCCGCAATCGGGGAGACGGCACCTTCGAGGATGTGACTCACGCAGCCGGCCTGGAGAGCCACGACTGGGCGGTGGCGGCTGCCTGGGTCGACTACGACAACGATGGCCGGCTTGATTTGTTCGTGGTCAACTACGTGAGATGGGACCCGGCTACCGAGTTGTTCTGCGGCGATGTTGGGCGCGGAATCCGCACTTACTGCCACCCGCGGTATTACGAGCCGCTCTCCAACCGCTTGTATCACAACAACGGTGACGGAACATTCACCGATGTTTCCGTAGCTGCCGGAATCGGCGCCCATCCCGGGAAGGGCATGGGCATCGCTATCGCCGATTACGACCACGACGGCTGGATGGACATATTCGTAGCGAATGATACCGTCCCGAATTTCCTGTTCCATAACGAGCATAATGGCCGCTTCCGCGAATCGGCGCTAGAGGCAGGTGTGGGCTTGAATGATGACGGTAAAGCGCTCTCATCGATGGGTGTCGACTTCCGCGATCTGGATAACGACGGTTGGGAGGATCTGGTGATTACGGCGCTCAGCAATCAGACCTTCCCGGTTTTCCGCAATCTAAGAGGTGGTTTATTTACGGATGTAACTTACCAGAGTCGAGTGGGAGTTATTAGCATGCCTCTGAGCGGCTGGGGCATGGGCATCTTTGACTTCGACAACGACGGCTGGAAGGACGTCTTCGTGGCTGCGGGCGATGTGCAGAACAACACGGAGATGCTCTCGAGCGGCAAGTCACGACAGCAAAATTTACTGATGGTTAACGATGGCCGGGGAGGGTTTCGTCCAACGTTCATCGGGCCGCCCGCACAAAACCGTGGAGTCGCATTCGGAGATTTCGATCGCGATGGCCGGGTGGACGCGGTCGTCACGCGTCTCAACGCGCCGCCCCTGTTACTGCGAAACACAATGGGTGCGGGCAATCACTGGATCGCGCTGCGTTTGGTGGGTGCATCGAGCAACCGCGACGCCATTGGCACACGAGTAGTCATGCGGGCAGGAAGTCTAATGCAGGTAAACCATGTCACCACTTCCGTTGGATATGCGAGCTCGAGCGAGTTAACAGTGCATTTCGGGTTGGGGCACGCGGTTCGTGCAGATAGCATCCATATTGAGTGGCCTTCTGGGGCGCGACAGACACTAACTAACGTCGCAGCCGATTCGTATTTGACAATTCGAGAGCGAGAGCCTTGATCTCGTACGGCTCCCGAACGGGCTGATATCAACCAGCGCAGAAGTAATCGCACGGGTACGGAAAATCGCTGGACCTACTGAGTTGTCGATGATCGAGGTATGATGTCGATAGTCGTGGTATCGTACAAATGCCAAAACCATCAGACTTATTGCAGGGGACATTAGATCTCCTGATCCTCAAGACAATTGCGAAGGAGCCGCTTCATGGATGGGCGATTGCTAAGCGCATCCAGATGCTTTCCGGCGATGTTCTCGCGGTCGGCCAGGGTTCATTGTATCCTGCGCTGCATCGACTCGAACAGCAGGGCTGGCTTGGAGCCGAGTGGAAGGACTCCGATCTGGGGCGTCCTGCAAAAGTTTATTCATTAACGCGGCAGGGTAGGAAACAACTCGAACGTGAACTTACTAGCTGGAGCAGACTCTCCTCCGCTGTCCAACTTCTAATTGAAACGGCATAAGAGGAAGAAGCCTGTGCGATTCAGCCGTGTGATCATGCATCGCCTTCATTCACTGTTTCGACGGTCCAGCGCCGATACAGATCTGCACCAGGAAATCGAGCTTCATTTTGAAGAACTGGTGAAAGAGGCCGTGGCTTCCGGTATGAGCGAGTCCGAGGCTCGCATGATGGCGAGCCGCCAGTTCGGGCCAGTTGAAAAGACGAAGGAAGAGTGTCGCGAGATGAGACGGGTAACCCTGATCGAGAACTTTCTGCGCGACGTGCGGTATGCGCTACGGATGATTCGGACCAAACCGGGCTTCAGCGTTCCTGCGTTGCTTTCGCTGGCCCTCGGGATCGGCGCCAACGTCGCGATCTTCAGCGTGGTCAACGCCATACTAATTCGCCCGTTGCCCTATGCTGATCCGGAGAAGCTGGTAGGCGTTTTTAATTCCGCGCTGTTTTCGGGCCAGGTCATACAGAACTGGCCGCTCTCGCTGGAAATGTACGGGGCCTACAAGGAAAACGCACGGAGTTTCGAGGAATTCGGTGTTTGGACTCCCGGTACCGCAGCGGTTACTGGCGCGGGCGACCCCGAACAGGTTGCGACCGTGGTGATGACGCACGGAGTCCTTCGTGCGCTCGGGGTGAAGCCCTATTTGGGCCGGCGGTTCTCAACCCCAGATGAGATGCCGGGCGCGCAGAAAACTGTGATCCTTTCTTATAAGTATTGGCAGCGAAGGTTCGGCGGCGACGGGCGCGTAATGGGCCGGTTGATCCTGATCGATTTCGTCCCGTATCAAGCGATTGGAGTGATGCCTCGGAGCTTCGAATTCCTCAACCTCGCTCCTGACGTGTTCCTTGCACAAAGCGTTGCCAGGGGAGCGCCAGGATCCGAAGACGCCGATTACTCCGGCGTCGCGAGGCTGAAGCCCGGTATCAGCCTGGCACAAGCCAATCAAGACGTAGCGCGCGTGTTGAGCATTTGGGGAGCGGGGAACCGCGTATGGCGGCAAGCGCTCGAGCAGCTCCAGGTCCAACCCAACATTCATCCGCTGAAGCAGGACGTTGTTGGAGACGTTGGAGCCGTTCTCAAGATTCTGGTGGGGGCGCTGGCCATAGTGCTGTTGCTCGTCTGCGCGAACGTTGCAAACCTGGTGCAATTGAGGGCGCAAGCCCGGCGTGACGAGTTTGCAATCCGGGCCGCGCTTGGCGCTGGTTGGGAACGCATCGCGCGTCAAATAATGATAGAGAGCCTCGTCCTAGCTGTTCTTGGCGGGGCTGCCGGTCTGGCTTTCGCGTACGCGGAACTTCGACTTCTAATCACCCATGGACCGACTGATCTGCCTAGAGTAGGGGAGATATCGCTTGACTCAACGAGTATCTGGTTTGCGTTGTCCTGCTCCTTTCTATCAGGCATCTTGTATGGATTGATAGCGGCCCTGAAATTTAGCTTTGGTAGCAGACTGCGAAGCACGCGAGGTATCACACAGAGTGTGGAGCAGTTGCGCGCGCAAAGCGCGCTGGTGGTCGCACAAATAGCGCTCGCTTTGGTGTTGTTAGTCGGGGCGGGTTTACTGGTTCGCAGCTTCGTCGCCTTGAGCGCAGTGAGACCGGGCTTTACTCGCCCCGAGCAGATTCAGACGATCCGCCTGTTTATTCCCGAAGCTCAGATACGAGAGCCAGAGCAAGTGGCTCAAATGCAAGCTGATCTTCTTCACAACCTTGCCGCTATTCCCGGGGTTGCGTCCGCGGCGTTCGCTACTGCTTTACCGCTTGAATCCGAATACCATAACGGCAATCCTGTCTCTATCGAGGGCAAGACGCCAGTTGGCCGAATCCCTCCAAACCGAACAATCAAGCAGATTTCGCCGGGTCTCTTTGCCGTGCTTGGCACGCGCCTGATCGCCGGGCAGGATTTCACCTGGGACGATTTTCTCACTCGACGCCGTGTAGCAATTGTGTCGGAGAACATGGCTCGCGAAAATTGGGGTGAGCCACGAAACGCCCTTGGGAAACGCATCCGGATCAACGGAGACGGGCCATGGAGTGTGGTGATGGGCGTTGCCGAAAATGTCTATGACGATGGTGTCGATCAACAGCCTCCGGGGTTAGTCTACTTTCCAGATTTTCGGCGCGGCGTCACCTTCGCGATACGAAGCAGTCGCGCCGGCACGGAAAGTCTGCTCAAGGAAATCACGGCGAAGATCCACGCTGTGGACCCCAGCGTGCCACTGGCGCAAGTTCGAACTCTGAGCGACCTTTTTAAGTTCACGATGGCGCGCCGGTCCTTTGCTCTCGTTCTGCTTGGGATCGCGGCCGCAATGGCAGTGATGCTTTCGATCGTTGGAGTCTACGGCGTTCTTGCCTACGCCGTTGCACAACGTCGCCGAGAGATAAGCATCCGTCTCACGGTAGGCGCCGAGCCCCGGACGATCAAAGCACTTTTTTTGCGGCAGGGCCTGATACTGCTGTGTATTGGCGGAGCGATTGGATTATTCGCAGCACGAGCACTGTCTCCCTGGATGGCTACTTTACTTTTTGGTATTAAGCCATTTGATCCGTTAACGTATGCGATTTCAGGTTTGGTCATCCTGACTGCCGCCTTGGGCGCTAGTTACGTACCAGCGCGAAGAGCCGCATCCTTGAACCCAATCGAAGCCCTCCGTGCCGACTAATCCGTGCGCTTCACGTTGAATCCATGTGGAGATCCATTTGAACGCATACGACGTTCTTATGCCGGAGATTATAAATCTCTACTCGCGATCTTCCTCGAGCAGCCGCTTTCTCCGCCGCTCGCAATTGCGGGAGGATCTACGAATGTTCGTAGCCAAGTTTCCGGATAGATCAGTACAACGGCTTTGCAAGCCGGTTATCGACTGGTGTTTAGAACTCGTGCTGCTGCCATGTAACTGAGCCTGCTAGAAGGGTCGAAAAGGCAGGCCTATTGCGGGCTCTCCAGATACGATGTTCAGCCCAAGTGATTCCCGGCATCGTAGTCCGATTCCGGTTTGGAGCTGCGATATAAACGGTACGTGCATCGAAGAACGTTTCTTGCCGGTTCCGCAGCGGCTCTTGCTGGTTCGTGGCGCGCGTACGCTTCAGACAATCAGCCTTCGAGCCCAAGTCATCCTGTTCAAGTGAGCGTCGATGTCGGTAACAGGCTGGGAGTCATCCCGCGGGATTTTGTGGGTCTCGGGTACGAGATTTCGTCAGTGGCGATTCCCGATCTACTAAGTGCCCAAGATCGTATCTATGTGCAATTAGTGAAGACGCTATCACCTGAAGGCGTGATTCGGGTGGGCGGAAACACGTCCGATGATGCTCGGTTCGCACCTGCCGACCAAGCTGTTGCGGCACCGAAGGGCACGGTTGTTAACAAAACTGGTCTCGAACAATTAGGAAGCTTCCTCGAGGCAACTAACTGGCAATTGATTTGGGGTTTGAACCTGGGCAGCACAGACGCGCAGCAAGCGGTTGCAGAAGCTGAGGCAGTGACGGCTGCAACTAAGGATAAGCTGCTCGCGTTTGAAATTGGAAATGAACCGGACCTATTTGGCCGAGGAACCAAGCATCGTGCGGCGAACTATAACTATGAAGCTTTTCTCCAGGAATACCGGCTGTTTAAACATGCGATTCGTGCAGAGCTTCCCAAAGCAGCATTCGCCGGACCGGACGCCGCGAGCGCCACGGACTGGGTAAGCCGGTTCGCGGCGGATGAAGGGAACGATTTGAAGCTGCTGACTCACCACTATTACCGCGAATGCGTCAATCCAACCAGCTCGCTCGATAAGTTGCTACATGCCGATCCGAAGCTTGCGCCGAAGCTGGCCACATTGCGAGCATCGTCCTCGGCTTCAAAGGTTCCCTACCGCATTTGTGAGACTAATTCGTTCTGTGGAGGGGGAAAGCCGGGTGTAAGCGATACGTTCGGAGCGGCTCTTTGGGTACTCGATTTTATGTTCACGCTTGCTTATGCCGGTTGCGCGGGTGTGAACATTGAGACGGGCGTTAATCATCTTGGTTTTGTGAGTTCGTATTCTCCGATCCTTCAGAACGAAAATCACTTGTCTTTCGCTGCTCCTCCCTACTATGGAATGTTGGCGTTTGCGCAGGCCAGCCGTGGGCGAGCCGTTGGTGCGGAGTGCAACACCGGAGGCGCAAATGTCACAGCCTATGCGGTGGTTCGTGAGCCGCGGGGTTTGTCCGTCACAATCATCAACAAAGAGCCATCGCTTGATGCGGAGGTAAGGCTCTCTATCCCTGGACAGCCAGGCCGCGGAAGAGTGCTCCGGTTAAGCGGACCGTCTCTCGAAAGCAAAGCTGGAGTGACTTTCGGCGGTTCATCTGTGGCGGCGGACGGGACATGGACGGTTCGTGCGACCGAATCTATTGACGGCCGAGAAGGCGGTACTAACACGATTCATGTGCCTGCAGGAAGCGCAGCTGTGTTGAGCTGGGAGTGAGCGCGTTCGAAAAAGATACTAGCGAGCCTTAAGCGATACCTCCAAAGCGGAAAGCGTGCCGTATCCCAAGGCAACCGTACAAGAATGAATTTCACAAATGAGCAAAGTCAAAATCAGTGCGTTTTCGGTTTCCTTGGGTGATTTGGCGCAGGGCCTCGGCAGACCGCGAAACTCCGGTGGGAGTTCGTGGCTTAGAGCTGCTTGCGTGGTTTCAGAAGACAGCGGTGTTTCACAACGTGCACCAACTATTCGATGGCCGCGAAGGCGTAGACAATGAATTTGCGGTTCGATCTTTTGAGAATGTAGGCGCCTGGATTTTGGGCCGCAATATGTTCGGGCCAATCCGAGGCCGCTGGGAAGACGATTCTTGGAAAGGCTGGTGGGGAGACGAGCCACCGTATCATGTGCCCGTCTTTGTCCTCACGCATCATGCGCGCGCGCCATTACCGATGAAAGGCGGAACCACGTTTTACTTCGTAACCGACGGACCGGAGTCCGCATTAAAGCAAGCCAATACTGCGGCCGAAGGCCAGGACGTGCGCATTGGGGGTGGTATTTCGACGATTCGCCAATACTTGACGGCTGGCCAAGTTGACGAAATGCATCCGGCGTTTTCACCCGTCCTGCTCGGCGAAGGAGAAAACCTTTTTCGCCGGTATTCACTTGCCGAAGCTCGGCTTTCAGCTTGTCCAAACCATTGCAGGCGAAGAACGACTCACGTTATCCTGCAGCGGGCCTTCCCAGGCGCGACTTAGAGATGCGAATACTGCGCCTATCCTTTCTTGATTGCGCTCTCCGTGATGCGAACGTGGGCCTCTGTTATGTGAAATCCGTAGTTGTCGATATCATCTAAACACTCATTCGTTTTCACAGCGGCCCGTGGCTCTTCCCCTTTGCTCATATCCAGCATTTTCTGTTGAACCCAAGGTCCGTAATCGGTCGGCAGATTTGTGCCTGCGAGATCCGCTGTAAAGCCGAATACCCGGCCTCTGCCTCTGAATACGTGAACGTTCATGTGTCTATGGTGTCAGAGACTGGCGTGAGGCGGCAGCCGTGTGGCTCGAGCGTGAAGTCTGTACCGTCGTGGGGTGATGGCCGGTCAGACGGCTGCTTCGATTTTGAGGACGAGCAGTGTCATGTCATCGTGCTGCGGGGCACCTCCCGTGAACTGGTCAGCGGCGGCGAAGATGGCGAGAACAACTTCCTGCGCAGAACGTTGCCGTCCGTCTTCGGCTGCCGCAAGCATTCGCTCCTCTCCCCATTCCTCATCGGCCTCGGTCATGGCCTCGCTGATGCCGTCAGTGTAGGCAAGCAGGAGGTCGCCTGCTGCGAGCGTCAAGACGTCGCCCGAGTACGGAACGTTTGGGAGTAAGCCGATGACGGGTCCGCCTGCTTCGAGTCGAATGCGTTTGACCTGACTGTTCGCGGAAGCGCGGAGGAGGACAGGAGGATTGTGGCCCGCGTTTACGTATTGGGATGCTCGAGTGGACGGATCGTAAATTCCAAAGAAGAAGGTCGCGTATCGATTTATCTCTGACGAATCATAGACCAGCTGATTCATTTTCTCCATCAGGCTGGGGAGGTCTGCCCTTATGCCGGAACGAGATTGAGAGTTTGCAGTTTGTGTCACCAAAGTGATGGTTCGCAGGCATGCCCGCAGACTGGCCATCAATAAGGCCGCTGAAATTCCTTTACCGGAGACGTCGCCTATAGCCAAGCCAAGCCGCCCGTCTTCCAATTCGATGACGTCGTAATAGTCGCCGCCGACACCCTGTGCTGGACGACAAGCACCTGCCAAATTGAGCCCCTGGATGGCCGGCATGCGCTGGGGGAAGAAACGCTGCTGCACGTCTCTCGCGATTTCGAGCTCACGATTAATTCGTGCACGTTGTGAGGCCTCCTGGGCGAGCGAGTGTGCGAGCTCACTTACTTCGAGTGCGAGTCCCGTCTGGATACTTACGGATTGCAAGACCCGCAGATCGGAGACCGAATAAGGCTCTTCCGACTTTTTTGGACCAAGTATAATCACGCCCATGAGTCGCTCACGTCCTGGAAGGGCGAGCAAGACTTCCGCCTGCAGTTGCTCGAGTGTGTGCTTTTCGCGAGGGTCGGCGTTGACGAACCAGCCGTCGGGATCTTCACGGTACAGAACGGCCGGGCGACCATTTTCGATGACGTGTTGAATAGCCGTCGATTTTTCAGGCAGTAAAAGCGGGTCAGTGATAGTCAGGCCGAGCGCATGGCGAAGTTGGAACGCATCGCTATTGCGCAACAAGACTGCGATCTCCGGAACGTGCAAGACCCCAGAGATCCGCTCAGATACTGTTTTAATCAGCGGAGCCGTTTCGGTAAAGTGGCGCACTTCTTCGGACAGCTCGCTGAGGACGAGATCCGCGTTGTAGGCCTCGCGAAAGAAGTGACGGTCGATCGATTTCGAGATCGGCTCGAAGATACGAGGGCTGATCAGCAGTACGAGCGCACCCAATATGGCAACTCCAATTAAGGCCGTTGTGTTGATGTGGGGAGCACTGACGGTCTGCCAGAAGAAGATACCAATCCAGACGAGGAGCGCGATTCGCAAAGTCCAGACGGTGCCTCGAGCGAGGGCATACTTAGTTCCCATGCGGAGCAGGATTCGAACGTTCATGGCGCGCTGAACAACCACAACGTACGCGAGGCTGAGAGGATAGGCAAGCATGAGGAGGGCACTGAGATAACCGAGCCACTGAATGCTCGCGGGATCAACGATGATAAATTTTGGCAAGACGCCCCAGATAACGAGCAGACTGCCGAGGCCGATTACGGAACCAGCGCAAAGCACGCGCAACCGGCGTTTCGAGTCGGGTGCGGAAGTCGTGCGGAGTTTATCGAAGATCGCGATCCAATAGACGATCAGGCATAAGAGAACCGTCCAGTTGATGAATTTATCGTTGAGGCGATCGATGGCTGGTGAGTTCGAGAGGAGCGGCAAATCGTACCAGGCGTTGTAGTCGGTTATGAGACCCACGGCGAGGCAAACAGTGAGCACGATAGCGACCAGCCATTTCAGCCAGGGAAAGCGAACATCTATTCGCGATCGCTCAGGGAAAAGTAAGCCGAGCCAAAGGAGAGCGGCCGGGGTCATTGATTCCAGAATCAGATGCCAGGCCAAACGCAGCGGAAGCCAGATTCCGGGCCACCAGTTGTAGGTAGAAACCGAAATGAAGGCTTCAGGAAAACTGAGCAGAAGCAGGATGAACCAGGCGTTGGGATCTGCGGGGCGTGCCAGCGCAACCCAATATCCCAGGGAGAGGCAGAACAGTGGGACAACGATCTGCAGGAAGATCACGAAAATCGCTTCGCCAAGCGCGGCGCGGTTGAGTATTGGATTGGCCGTCGCACCGTGTGAATAGCCGGTTAGCGGAAGGGTCACGGTGGCGTGTGTGCCGTCGGGACGGCGAGTGCTCAGTTGCATGACCTCGCCAACATGCGCGTACCAGCGTACGCGTTGCCACAACGCGCGGCCCCAATAAGACTCGCCGTCCAAAGACTCGATAACGTCTCCAGCGTTTAGTCCGGCGCGTTTGGCCGAGTCGGTAACGGTGGTAACGATCGGTCGCTCGAAGTCCACCTCGAAGGGCGTTTGGATTTGATGCCGTAAATCGAAATAGCCGGTTATCAGAGATACGGAGGCCACGATTTGGTACATGAGGCTGACCGCAATATAGAGGAACAGGAAGATAAAGAGAGCGCGGGAGCGGGGGAACTTCATGCCGTGGGAACGATCCACAATCATGGATAGTACACCTGAGGCGGATGTTGAAGAGTTGGTGAGAGGAAGGTTTTTAAATGCACGGACTGGAAGTTTGGACGGTGATGGGTTGGGTAGACGTGATTTGGTGAAAGCGTAGCCTGTCCCCGATTTGAAGCTTCGATTTGAAGCCTGTCCCCGATTTGAAGCTCGTCAGGATTCGAAGCGTGTCCATTCGCCGGTAGAAGACATGGCCCAGCGGTGGCCGCTCATGTCGAGCCATTCTCCCCAAGGTTCGCCGGGTTTCGGATCGGAGCCAATGCGCAAGACGTTGCCATCCGGATCTTCAATTTGCATTTCGAGCGCCCAGGGGTAGTTAGTGGGCGGGTGACGAACTGTTGCACGCTGACGGCGGTATTCATCAAATACTGTTTTCACGTCTTCAACACCGATCCACACCCAGGTTCCGAAATGACCCTGGTCACCCTAGCACAGAAAAAGATGGCAACGGCCGCGTGAGACTGCGGCGAATCCAGATTCCTTCACATGCTAGTCGAGCTTGAATCCGAGCACGTTCAGGTAATGATCGACGCTTAGGGAGACGTTCCGGACGCGCAGGATGGGGTTCACGCCTTCAAACGGCATTCGATCTGATTGGGTGACTTCTTTATCTGACATTTTCAGGGCCTCGGCAAGATGCTACCGGATAACGACGAGGTATGCAGCCATGGCAATGCCGACCGCAGCGAGGAGGATTCCAAGGACAACAGCCTGGATTGAGATCCGTCCCGGCACCCACGTTCCGGAACTTAATTGACGCATCAAGCGAAAGTGGCCGACAACAGCGCCGACGTTTACGATTACGCCTAAGCCCACCAGCGCAACACCGGACCAGACGGAAAGACTCGTGGTGTGGGTTGGAAGACTGGACCTGCTGGCGCTGAGTTGGCGCAGGAACAGGCCGAAACGACTCACCGCAAAGCCGACGCCAAGTAAGCCGAGACCCGTCCGAAGCCAAGCAAGAAATGTTCTCTCCGCTGCGAAGTAGACGCGTGGATCCTGTTCTGCGGGTTTTTCCATAGGCGAATTGTAGCGGGAGTTCGAACGTTCAGACTTCGACAGAGCGGCACTTGTTCGTTAGCCGGCAACCCCTTCGTCTGAGACGGTATGGTTGGCGGATCTTTGCGCGGGAGTCGCTTCCTGCCGGATTTCACGCTCCAGAAAATAATTGAGGGCGGTCCGCAGAGCGGCGATCGCTGCCAGCTTTTCGATATCGCTCCAGGTGGGCGTGACAGCGGTATTCAAGATGTCGGCTGCCAGTTCAAATTCCAGTGCAACAGCCAGCCATCGCCCGAGCGTCAGCCGCACTTCGTTTTTTGCGCTGGCGGGAGTGCCGCGGCGGATGAAGATAAGTCCAGCTTTGAGCGTCGCCTCTAGCGCGGCGAGAGCGATGATCACGGCCGCGCAAAATTCGACAGCACGAGCGATGCTCTCGATGATGTATTTCGCTCCCTCAAGCCACGCCATAATGTCGAGGGTACCTCGAAGCATTGAAGTGAGGAGCCAACCAGCGACTCAGGTGGGTTGGCGTGACTTTTCATGCGAATGCCTGATGGCTCAATCGGGTATAGTCCAGAGTGGCGACACGGTGAGGATTCGGATCTGGTCCATTTTGAGCATCGGGTTTGGCACCCTGATCGCATTGGTGGCGCTGTCGGGATGGCTGGCGTACGTACGCGCAACGAGTACCTATGCAGGGATCTCCGATCTTTATCAGGCCGAGCACGATGCCCAGAAAGCGTTGACCGCGATCCGTTCAGATATTGCGTTTTCGGCTATTCTGGTTCGGGATTTCCTATTAGACCCTAATCTCTCGAGCGGCAGTGCGAGTTCGGAGATGGACCAGGTCCGAATGAAAGCGGCGCAGGAACTTGCGCGTTTGGAACAAGTGATTCCGAAACAGCAATCGGGGCAGCTCGCGAGTCTGCGCAAGGAGGTTGACGTGTATTGGGCGTCGCTCGAGCCGTTGGTGAAGGCGGACGCATCGGAACGTTCACGGCTGCGATTTTCATTTGTTCAGAAGGACATAGTTCCGAGACGGCAAGCTGCCCTCAGAGTGCTGACGCAGATTGAGCAATTCAGTTCGGAGGCTTTCCGGCAGCACAAGAGCGACATCGATTCGAGAAATGCCGGGCTCGCCTTCTATTTAGGACGAATGGTGGGAGTAACGCTTGTGATTGCAATCTTTGTCGCAGCAATCAGTATCTGGCGCATGCATTCGCTAGAGCGTTCCGCGGATTTGCAACACAAGAAAGTGCAAGCTGCCGAAGATCAGCTACGGAGACTGTCTCAGCAATTGGTGCGGACGCAAGAGGAAGAGCGCCGCGCTCTCTCAAGGGACTTGCACGATCAGGTGGGCCAAATGCTTACAGCATTAAGTATGTCGGTGGGAAATCTTGCCTTATTGGCGGAGGGAGGGGATGGGCGGGCGACACAAGAACTGGACGTGGCGAAACGCCTGGTGACTCAAGCCCTGCGATCGACGCGAGATCTGGCGATGGGACTCCGTCCGACGATGCTTGATGACCTGGGATTGGAAGCGGCGTTGGAGTGGTATGCACGCCAGCATGCGAAGTTGTATGGCGTCCCGGTGTCACTGAAAGTGCATGCGCCTTTGGGACAATTATCGGATCAGCAGCGCACGTGTATCTATCGGATTGTTCAGGAAGCGTTGAATAACTCCGCCAAATACGCACAGGCGCGCAATGTTTCCGTCGATGTCTCGTCTTCAGACGAGTTTCTTTTTGTTGAGATCACGGACAATGGGAGAGGATTTGATACGTCGAACGGGCATGGACGAGGTTTAGGGCTGCTAGGAATGAGAGAACGAGTGGCGCAACTCGGCGGGAAACTGGTTATCGAGTCCAGCGCTAATCGAGGAACCCGCATTTCGGTAGCGCTGCCCTTAGTACAAACGGCGGCATGAACGGACCGATTCGCATTCTGCTGGCGGACGATCACGGCATTGTGAGGGAGGGCCTCCGGTCGGTGCTGGCCCGCGATGAGAAGTTCGAAATCGTAGGTGAAGCGGTTGACGGGCTTGAAGCCGTGGCGCTGGCGGACAGGCTAGCACCTCGTGTGGTGATCATGGACATTGCAATGCCCGAACTGAGCGGCATTGAAGCAACCGCTCGGATTGTCAAGGATAATCCGGAAGCGCGGGTGATCATCCTCAGCATGCATTCGGACGAGACATACCTTTTAAGGGCTTTAAATGCTGGGGCCAAGGGATATCTGCTGAAAGACTCGGCTGAAGTCGACCTGGTCAGAGCAGTTCACTCGGTTTGTCGCGGAAAGCCCTTTTTCAGCCCGGAAATCGCACAAGTGCTGCTGGAAGATTACATGAGATCGCTTCACCAGAAGCGGTTGCAGGACTCCTATGAATTGCTGACGGACCGGGAGAAGGAAGTCCTGCAGTTACTTGCGCACGGGAAAAGTAACAAAGAAGCGGCAGCGGCGCTCGAGGTGAGCACAAATACAATTGAGAGTCACCGGACCGCGCTGATGAAGAAGCTGAACTTGCACAATACGGCGGAGATCGTGCTGTATGCCGTGCGCAAGAAGATTGTGAGTTCGTGATCTAACTAAGAGGCTGTTGAAGGCCAGTGACAGTAGCAACCGGCGTTAGACAGGTAACTAAGCACAAAATGGGGACTATCTAGGGTGTTTACCCGAGAGCGTTTGCTCCCGATTTGCCATACATTTGAACTAGCCGCTATGGCGGAGGGTGAACGATGTCGGGTTATTCGTTGGGGATGAATGTTGTTCTTTTTTTGATTGCAGGTGTGAACCTGAATGCTGCACAGGCCGACTTATCCGGACACTGGCAGCTTGATACGGCAAGGAGCAAAGCAGCCGACGAGCAAACACTGTCGCTCGATATTAAGCAGAATGCCGACAGTTTCACGATGGTGCGAACGTATCGCGGGGAACATGACAAGGAGCTGAAGGCACAGTTCAAATGCACGATCGGGGGTAAGGATTGTGAGTTCGACGAGAACGGACATAAGGCGAAAGTGTCGCTCTGGTATGACGGGCCGTCCTTGGTTGTTCTTAAGACGAACGGTGAGAAACAAGACAGCACGGTGGAATGGTATTTACGTTTAGACGATCAAGGCAAGACGTTGTCGGTCAGCCGCGAAATTATGGACCCTGGGGACAAGAAGGAAACGCTGGTGTTCAACAAGGCAGATTCCGTTGCTGCCCGTTGATCGCCGAGGCTTATGATTTCTAACTTAGACTCGCAGCAAGCAGTAGCTGCGTCTTATATTGACAGCCGAAACTTCGTACACAGGTTGCACTCAGCATCCAGACGCGTCGGCGTGGGACCAAGGCAGTATGAACTTCTGGTTACTGTAAGTCAGTGGAAAACCACGAACGGTCCAACGGTTCGGAATGTCGCGGAAGCGCTTCGTATTCGGCACAACACGACTGTCGAACTTATTGACCGCTCGGTGGAGCGCGGGGCCGTTGAGCGCATTCGGGACAATGCGGACCGCCGAAAAGTGTTTCTGAGGCTTACTCCGGAAGGACAACGGCTGCTGGAAATTGTGGCCGAAGCAGCGTCGAACCAAGAACCGAGTTCTGCGGGTCGACCTGCGACCGATTCGGCCAAGGGTGCAGCGGCCTAGCTCAAGTCGATCAGGCCGGGGCGAAAGGTTTCTGCAAGCATCGGAGCGAGCCAGCCGGCAGTGGTTGTGATAGCGTAGTCGATCGAACAAGGCAAGAGATTCGATTCGGCGGAGAGTTGGCTCAGAACACACAGAAATACGCGCCAGTCGGCGTGTACTTGATGGTTCACGATGGGGAAGCAGCTCTGGAGTTTTACCGGCGCGCTTTCGCGGCAGATGTGAGCGAGACGTATCCATATCAAGGCAAGCTGGGCCACGCGACACTCCGGATTAATGGCGGCGAACTGATGCTGTCGGACGAATTTCCGGAATCCATCATCGGGGTACGCACTCCGAAGTCATTGGGCGGGACAACGTGCACGGTTTCGTTGGCCGTGGATGACGCGGACGCATGGTTTGAGCGCGCGCCCGGGCTGCGGGAGCGGAATTGGTCCAGCCATTGACGGATCAGTTTTACGGCCGTTCGGGAAAGCTGCGGGACCCCTTCGGGCATACGCGGGGAATTGTCGGGCCGGTGAAGGGCAGCAAAGCTTAGTACGAATCGTGTGATCCGAAACCGGCTTTATGGTGACGTTCCTGTCGACGTCCCGATTCATCCACAGAAGAGGCTGCCGGATGGGGTAATTGCGAATTGCTTCTTCGACCGTGGGGTCGGGATTCAGCCTAAGTTCGAGATATTCGGGTTTGCTGAGAACGAGCCCGGCGAACGGCAAGCTCTGTTCGCGAACGGGCCACTGGTCGAAATACATGATATCCGGCGGGTGATTCCACCTCGCGGAAGTGAGCCATTACCTGCGCCTGTGCCACTTTCCACGCCGGAGCATCGGAGATGCCGAGGTAACGCACCTTGCCCGACTTGACCAAATCGTCCATGGCGCTCGTGGTCTCCTCGATGGGCGTAAAGCAGTCCCAGTTATGGATGTAGTACAGGTCGATATAGTCGGTCTGCAAGCGCCCCAGCGATTCTTCGCACTGCGCTACGATGGCCTTTCTTCCTGCCCCGCCCCCGTTTGGGTCCCCGGCGAAGAGATTCACAAAGAACTTGGTCGCGATTACTACACGATCGCGCTTGCCCTTGCCCTGCCGGAAGAGGTCCCCGATGATCTTTTCGGAGTGGCCCGAAGTAGAGGCGTTGGCCGTATCGATGAAGTTCCCACCCTGTTCCAGGTAGTGCGAAAGCATCGCTTCCGAGTCCTTCACGCTCGCTCCGAAGCCTCCGCCGAGGTCTTCTCCAAAGGTCATGGCTCCAAGGCAAAATGGACTCACTCGGAGACCGGATCGGCCGAGTGTCAGGTACGAATTGAGTGGCATGGTATTGCTCCTTTACTGATTGCAGTATGCTGGCGATGTAGTCGGCCCATGCATTGTTGGAATGGAACCTATGCGTCCTGCGCAATTGCGAAACGTCGACCTGAATCTCTTGGCGATCCCTTCGATCACGCGCTCGTGACTACATCACCACGGGATCACGCCTCCTGTGCGGGTGAAGGTGCCCGTCGGACCATCCGGCCCGAGCAGCGCAATGCGTACCGCCTCGGCGGCACCCTGCTCGACACTCTCCGTGCCCTCATAGCCGTTGAGGTTCGTCTTAGTGAAGCCCGGGGAGACGGCGTTGACTTTGATCCCGGTCGGCTCCAGTTCGATCGCAAAGGCGAGCGTGATAGTGTTGAGAGCCGCCTTGGACGCGGGGTAGACAGGGCCGAAGATCGAGCGCCAGGGGAAGGCCGGGTCCGCGTTTGCCGTAAGCGAGCCAACGCCGCTGACACATTGACGATGCGGGCTGCCCGGCGCCTCGCGGAGGAGCGGCAGCATCGCCTGAGTAACGGCGACGACGCCGAACACGTTGGTCTCCCACACCGCGCGCACTTCGTCAAGGGACACGTTGCTCGGCCGGGTTGCCTTCGTGTACTCCTGGATGGACATACCCGGTGTCTTACGCGTATTCGAGATCGCCGCGTTATTGACGAGCACGTCAAGGCGGCCAAGTTCTAGCGCCGCTTGTAGCGATGTGCGGACAGCTTGCGCTTGGCATCATGCTTGAGGTGGTCCCTTGGCATGAGCGAGCTCATGAAGAAAGTGGAATCGTGGCAACGCATCTGATCCTGAGCCCACTGGCCGTCCCCTCAACATTTCGCGCGGAACCTCTTTTCGAGGACGTTTTCCTCTGCGCTCTCGGCCGGCGGCTCAAATATGGAAAAGCGTCGGTCACGATGAAGGAGTACCTCAGCTTCCGCCATATCTCGGTAGAAACACAACCGAACCAGCAGAACCTGATTGACCGTTCGCTTGCTGAGGCTGGCCTACAGCGTCGCGTGACTGTCCACGTGCCCTATTTGCTGCCGCTATCCGAATGCTCGAAACGACAGACCTGGTGCTGACCATGCCCGCCCGGGTAGCAGAGCCCGTGTTCTCGGTACTGGACTTGCCACGCCTGAAAGCGCCGAAAGAAATCCCGCCGGACGCAGATTGGGCGCGCACTCGAAGAACTGGGGATCGAGTGGATCGCAGCGCATTCGATGCAAGCCAAAGGCCGCATCGAGCGTGCGTTTGCCACTGCCCAGGATCGACTAGTGAAGGGCCTGCGAGTGGCCAACGTGCAAACGCTGGCAGAAGCCAATGCGTATCTGGAAAACGAGTTTCTGCCGTGGTGGAATCAGACGCTGACGGTGGTGCCAGCTGCCGGCAACGCACATCGGCCGTTGGCGAAAGAACACTCTTTGGCGGCCAGTCTCAGTCAGATTGAGACGCGGCGGGTCGCCAACGATTACACGATGCGCCTCGCGAACCGGGTATACCAGATTGCCCGTGCCGACATCTGTGCCGGGCTGCGTGGCGGTATACGCGTCGAAAAACGACTAGACGGCACCTTGGCAGTGCGCTTTCGCGCTCACTATCTGACGGTCAGCGAATGTGCGCCACGGCCCAACGCTTTGCCGCGGCCCAGAAAGGCGCTGCCGAAAACCAAACCACATCGCAAACCAAGCGAAGCCAGCCAGCGCAGCCTCAGCGGCATTGCGCGTTCCGGCGGTCTGCCAGTGTGGAAGGCCGCCCAGATCAACCGTACACGCACCCAATAAAAGCAAAAGCGGAGCGCCGGGCAACTACCGCCCGGCGGTCGTCGCGCTCACTCTACGCAAGGCCTCCGCTCCAGAGTTTCACCCAAGTAATTCTGGCGCGAAAAGGAAAGCCCTCGGCAGGTCATCGCATCCCCCAAGGGCTCCTTGCCGATTGCTCCGGAGCCAACTCCCTCGCCTCGGCCTTGCTTCTTCCCAACGGGCGCGACCCCGCCGGAAATCATTCCCACTCTAACCCTGAACTCCCCGCCCCACTTTCCAAACCGGACATTTCTACTTTGCACAGAGTAGGACATTTCTACTTGGCGTTGACAACACTTCACGTGCCGGGTATCCGGGGAATCCGTTCTGAGATGTGTCATCTAACGGACGCGAACGCGAGTTCTCCATAATGAGCGTGGTATCTTTGCATTCGATTTGTTGCTCTCAAAGGGAACTCATATGTCTGCGATCAAACGTATTGTCAGCCCCCTCCTGGGCTCTTTGTTCGTTGTAGCCGCTACTCTCGTTCAGCCCGTGTCTTTATTCGCTCAGAATCGCAACCCGGAAACCGCGGGCGAAGCGAACCTGATTCTGCCCGATTTATCACAGGCGATCTTTTTTGGCGGAATCAATGGACGTTCGTTGCTGCTGAGCGGACTCGTCGTAGTCGCGCTGGGCCTTCTCTTCGGGCTGGTGATTTACCAGCAGCTTAAAAACCTGCCGGTGCACAAATCCATGCTCGAGATCTCCGAGCTGATCTACGAGACTTGCAAGACGTACCTCACGACGCAGGGTAAATTTCTTCTTATTCTCGAAATCTTCATCGGCGTGATTATCGTTTTCTATTTTGGCGTTCTACAGCATTTTGCGGCTCTGAAGGTGCTCATTATTCTGATGTTCAGCGTTATCGGGATCTGCGGGAGCTTCGGCGTTGCATGGTTTGGGATCCGCGTAAATACATTTGCGAATTCGCGGACGGCGTTCGCAAGCCTTCGCGGCAAGCCATATCCCTGCTACGACATGCCGCTGAAAGCGGGCATGAGCATCGGGATGCTGCTGATCAGCGTGGAACTCCTGATGATGTTGTTCATCCTGCTTTTCATACCTCGCGACTACTCCGGCCCTTGTTTTATCGGTTTCGCTATCGGGGAATCGCTCGGCGCGGCAGTATTGCGTGTCGCGGGCGGAATTTTTACGAAGATCGCTGATATCGGTGCTGACCTGATGAAGATTGTCTTCAAAATCAAGGAAGACGATGCTCGAAATCCCGGGGTGATCGCAGATTGCACGGGCGACAATGCAGGGGATTCTGTCGGGCCCAGTGCTGACGGCTTCGAAACGTACGGTGTCACAGGCGTCGCTCTCATCTCGTTCATCGTGCTCGCGGTACGTGACCCGCTTGTGCAGAGTCAGTTGCTGGTTTGGATCTTCGTTATGCGCATCATGATGGTGGTATCGTCCGGCCTCTCGTATCTGATCAACTCCGCTTATGCCAAGGCCAGATTCGGGAACGTGGATAAGATGAATTTCGAAGCGCCGCTGACTTCCCTTGTCTGGCTCACTTCCATTGTTTCCATCATCCTTACCTACATCGTTTCCTACGCTATGATTCCTGATCTCGGCGGCGATACGTCGCTGTGGTGGAAGCTTTCCACCGTGATCACCTGCGGAACTCTGGCAGGTGCCGTTATTCCCGAACTTGTCAAAGTCTTCACGTCGATGGAGTCTACGCACGTCCGCGAAATTGTCTCGTCATCGAGGGAGGGCGGCGCATCCCTGAACATTCTTTCGGGACTTGTCGCGGGGAATATGAGCGCTTTCTGGCTCGGTCTCGCCATCCTGCTCCTGATGAGCGCGGCATACGAGGTTAGTACCTTCGGGTTGGGCGGCCTGATGCTTGCTCCCTCTGTGTTTGCATTCGGCTTGGTTGCATTCGGGTTTCTGGGTATGGGCCCTGTGACGATCGCGGTCGATTCGTACGGTCCCGTCACCGACAATGCACAATCCGTTTATGAGTTATCGACAATAGAGCAGATCCCGGGCATCGAGTCCGAACTGAAGAGCAGATATGGCTTCGATGTCGATTTCGAAAGAGCCAAGGAAAACCTGGAAGAGAATGACGGGGCAGGCAATACTTTCAAGGCTACAGCTAAGCCGGTATTGATCGGGACCGCGGTGGTCGGCGCCACCACCATGATCTTCTCCATTGTGGTCGCGTTGACAAATGGCCTCCGTCCGGACCTGCTTTCCAACCTGTCGATCCTCCACCCACCTTTTTTGCTGGGATTGATTGCCGGGGGAGCTATTATCTACTGGTTTACGGGCGCATCCACGCAGGCAGTCACCACGGGTGCTTATCGCGCCGTCGAGTTCATCAAGGCGCATATTCAGCTCGAGGGCGTTACGAAGGCATCAGTAGCCGATAGCAAGCGCGTTGTTGAAATCTGCACTCGTTATGCGCAGCGCGGAATGTTCAACATCTTCCTGACCGTGTTTTTTGTGACTCTCGCATTCGCATTTGTTGAACCATACTTCTTCATCGGCTATCTGATCTCGATTGCCTTGTTCGGCCTGTACCAGGCTATTTTCATGGCGAACGCCGGCGGCGCATGGGACAACGCAAAAAAGATCGTCGAGACGGAACTCAAGCAGAAAGGCACCGTCCTGCACGATGCCACCGTAGTGGGTGACACGGTGGGCGACCCATTCAAAGACACATCCTCCGTCGCCTTGAATCCCATTATCAAATTCACCACCTTGTTTGGGCTGCTTGCCGTCGAGTTGGCGGTTTCTTTGTCCTCAGGCGAAGGCGCGGGTTTGAGTCATGTTCTCGCGGCAGTGTTCCTGCTCATTTCGATGTACTTCGTTTGGCGCTCGTTTTATCGAATGCGTATTACTGGATA
Source organism: uncultured Acidobacteriaceae bacterium (assembly GCA_963771495.1). Lineage (GTDB taxonomy): Bacteria > Acidobacteriota > Terriglobia > Bryobacterales > Bryobacteraceae > Bog-105. Next base: position 319,047 of record CAVYTR010000002.1, read on the forward strand.
ACGCATCTGAATTCCGGCGCTTCTGCTGGTTGAAGCGCCAATTAGCGCGCTGAGAGTCGGTCATCGCAGCCTGTTCGAAACGCGTTCTCGCTAAAATGACTTCTTTCATGCGAATTGTCATTATCGCTTCGGCTTTGCTGTCCGTCTGTGTGCCCGCGTGTCTTCCGGCGCAAGCTACAAAACCAGAGATCCCTGGCGAGAAACGCCAACAGCAAAACCCACCTGAAGCGAAGTCCGAGGACAAAGAGAAAAAAGAAGAGCAAGGTCTTCAATACCGGAACATCGGGCCGTTTCGAGGCGGCCGCTCGCTGACGGCTTCGGGCGTAGCAGGTGATCCGAATACGTGGTATTTCGGCTCTGTGGGAGGCGGGGTTTGGAAATCGACGGATGGCGCGCTGACGTGGAAGTCAGTATTCGACCACGAGAAGGTGTCCGATATCGGCGCTCTCGCGATTGCTCCTTCGGACCGGAACACGATCTATGTGGGGACTGGCGAGACGTGCGTACGCGGAAATCTCGCGCAAGGCGATGGCATTTATAAATCCGTCGATGCCGGGAAGACCTGGAAAAATGTCGGACTGAAAGACTCGCGCGCGATCGGGAAGATCGTCATCAATCCGACGAACCCCGACATCGTTTATGTCGCGGCGCTGGGGCATCCGTATGGACCTAATGCCGAACGCGGTGTGTTTCGCACGACAGATGGCGGCAAGACCTGGGCCAAGGTGCTGTTCGTGAACAACGATACGGGGGCGGTGGATGTTACGTTCGATCCGCATAACGCTCACATCTTGTTCGCATCGATGTGGCAAGTGCGCCGCCAGCCCTGGATTTTGTCGAGCGGCGGTCCGGGCAGCGGGTTGTATCGTTCAGGCGATGGCGGAGATACCTGGAAGAAGCTGGATGGCGACGGGCTGCCGGCTGGTCCCTGGGGAAAAATCGGTGTCGCGGTGGCTGCAAACTCCGACCGCGTGTACGCGCTGATTGAGGCCAAAGAGGGTGGGCTGTATCGCTCGGATGACGGCGGCAGCACCTGGCAGTTGGTCAATGGGGACGATCGTTTCACACAGCGCGCCTGGTATTACATGCACGTGGTTGCAGATCCGAAAGATCCGAACACTGTGTACATTCTGAATGTGGATTTCCATCGTTCGACTGATGGCGGCCACACATTCAACAAAATCAAAGTGCCGCATGGCGACAATCACGGACTCTGGATAGACCCCACCGACACGCGGCGCATGATTCAAACGGATGACGGGGGCGCGACGGTCACCTTTGACGGCGGGCAGCACTGGACGGAGGAGAACAACCAGCCGACGGCGCAGTTCTATCACGTAATTGCAGATACCCGGTTTCCGTATTGGGTCTATGGAGCCCAACAAGACAATACGACCGTTGGAATTGCAAGCCGAGATGCAGAGGGCCCTATTGGCCGTGAGGACTGGTATCCCGTAGGCGGCGGGGAAGCGGGTTACATTGCACCCGATCCCCGCGATCCTCTGATCGTGTACGCCGGCGATTACCAGGGCAACATCACGCGATTCGACAAACACAATGATCAGTTGCGCAACATAACGGTTCACCCGGTGCTGAGCGACGGCAAGGGTGCGGCTGTGCTGGACCACCGCTTCCAATGGACTGCGCCATTATTTTTGTCTCCCCACGACCCAAACACGCTTTATCATGCGGGCGAACGCATCTTCAAGACCACAGATGGCGGGACGCAGTGGGAAGCGATTAGTCCGGACCTGACCCGTAACGATAAGAGCAAGCAGCAGCCGTCCGGGGGACCGATCACAATTGATGACACTGGAACCGAGTATTACGATACGGTGTTCGCTGTGGCCGAGTCGCCGATTACCAAGGGCCTGATCTGGGCGGGCACGGACGATGGACTGATTCAAATCACGCGAGACGGCGGCGGGCACTGGACGAATATCACGCCGAAAGACCTGCCGGAGTGGAGCAAGATCAGCCAGATTGATGCTTCACCCCACAATCCCGGAACAGCGTGGGTGGCAGTTGACCGGCACGCGAACGACGACATGAAGCCGTACATCTACGCAACCTCGGATTACGGCCAGACCTGGCGAAAGCTCGGTAACGGGATCCCGGAAGGATCGTTCGTGCGCGCAGTACGCGAGGATCCGAAACGGAAAGATCTGCTTTTTGCCGCGACGGAAACGGGCGTTTTTGTCTCGAAGGATTCGGGTGCGAACTGGACCTCTTTGCAGCTGAATCTGCCAACAGTTCCCGTGCATGACTTGGTGGTGAAGGGGAACGACCTGCTGCTGGCGACACATGGACGTGCGTTCTGGATTCTCGACGACATCTCGCCCTTGCGGCAGCCGGAGAAGAGTGCGGCGGATGCAACTCTGCGCCTGTATGAGCCTGCGGATGCAATACGTATGCATGCGCCGAATCCACGGCCCTCAGCAATTGCAGGCGAGAATCCGCCCGCCGGTGCCATTTTGTACGCCTATGTGAAGACGAAGCCCAAGGAAGCGCGGCTCGAGATTCTAGATTCTTCGGGCAAAGTAATACGGACTTACTCGTCTGCTGTGACGAAAGAGACCGATGAGCAGCTCGATCCGGAAGACGAGAAGCCAAAGAAGCAGCTGGAATTAAAGCCAGGTATGAACCGGATGGTTTGGGATCTGCGGTACGAAGGTGCACCGCGGGTGAAAGATTACTGGCTGTATGAATACCAAGAAGGCGCCAAAGGGCCGATGGCTTTGCCGGGGCGGTATCAGGTACGGCTCACGGTGGATGGACAGACGCGCACTGAGCCGCTGACGCTCAAAATGGATCCGCGGCTGACAGTCTCGGCGGAAGATCTTGGGAAGCAGTTCGCGCTGCTGATGGATATTCGAGGGCAGCTCACCCGCGTGTATGACCTGGCGAACCAAGTCATTGACTTGCGCAAGCAGATTGCGGACATGAAGACGCGGGTGGATCCGGTGAAGTCTAGGGCGCTGCTGACCGATGCGCAGGGATTGGATGAACGTCTGGCGGCTTTGCAGGACCGGTTGGTGAATACACGCGTTCGCGCGAATGAAGATTCGCTGAAGTTCGGCATGGGGGTGGATGGTAGTCTTGCTGACCTGTCGATCATAGTCGGCGGGGATGCGGATGCAGTTCCTACGGATGCGTCAGTCCAGCAGTTTGCAAAGGTCAAGAGCGAAGTGGATGGCTATGCCAAGCGCTGGTCGGCTATTGTGTCGTCGGATATCCCGAGGTTTCAGCAAACGGCGCAGGCGGACAAATTTGGGGTGCTGATTCTGCGCGCGCCGGCCGTGGCGAACGCGGATGGGCAGCGTTAAGCGCGGCTAGAGGTTTTCTGCAGAGAGAACAACGGAACAACCACGCATATATATGCGTTCCTCTGTTGTCCACATGCAGAACCTGCTCTCGGATGTGCGGTACGCGCTGCGGCAGTTCCGCCTTTCACCTGTTTTCACGATTACTGCCATCCTGACCCTTGCGTTGGGTATAGGCGGTACGACGGCCATATTCTCGTTGATTCACACCGTGATGTTGCGATCGCTGCCCGTCGCCGATCCAGCAAGCCTATACCGAATCGGCGACGGAACCGAATGTTGCGTGGAAGGCGGCCCGCAGGATAACTGGGGGATGTTCCCGTATCCCTTCTATGAAAGGTTGAAAACTGCGCTGCCGGAGTTTGAAGAACTCGCTGCTTTCCAGGCATCCGGTGCGCAGTTCAGTGTTCGCCGTTCGAAGGTAGAGCGTGCCGGGCGAGCCGTCCGCGGCGAGTTCATCAGCGGCAACTATTTCGACACCTTCGGAATTCATTCCTTCGCTGGACGCTTGATTTCGCCTGCCGACGACCGGCCGGACGCTCCGCCTGGAGCCGTGCTGAGTTATCACGCCTGGCAGAACTTTTACGGCGCAGATCCCTCGGTCGTGGGAAGCGTGTTCATTGTGGACGACCATCCGTTCACAGTTATCGGAATTGCGCCTCCCGGATTTTTCGGCGAGACTCTGCGCAGCAACCCTCCTGATCTTTGGCTGCCACTGCAACAGGAGCCGCTGATCAGCGCTCAGTCTTCGCTGCTGCGGCAGTCGGTCTCGTCCTGGCTGCGAGTTATCGGGCGGCTCCGGCCCGGAGCCACGGTGGACGGCATGTCAGCCCGATTGACAGGCATTCTGCGGACTTGGATGCGGAATGACGCGGGCTATCCGTCCGTATGGATGGGCGAGATTAATCGCATGATGCCAAAACAGGTCATCAACGTTGTGCCGGCGGGTAGCGGTGTGGCCGCCATGAAAGAAAATTACGGTACCAGCCTTCGCATCCTGCTGGTGGTTTGCTGCCTGGTCTTGCTGATCGCATGCGCGAACGTGGCAAACCTGATTCTGGCGCGTGCCATGGCCAGGCGCACGCAGACGTCGCTGCGGATTGCTGTCGGCGCATCAAGCCGGCGCATCATCATACAATCGCTAACTGAATGCGTTCTGCTTGCGCTAGGCGGCGGAATCGCAGGATTACTCGTGGCGAAAGGCGCGGGACGGCTGCTGATGCTTCTCGCGTTTCACAGTGATCACCTCGTTGCGATTGATTCCAACCCCTCGCTGCCAGTGCTAGCTTTCGCAATCGGACTTTCGATCGTCACAGGCATTCTGTTCGGTACGGCCCCAGCCTGGTTCGCTACACGCGCTGATCCGGTGGAAGCTTTGCGCGGCGCGAATCGCTCGACACGCGATGGATCGTCGTTTTCCCGTCAGGCGCTGCTGATCGTACAAGCCACTCTTTCGGTCGTGCTAATTGCCGGAGCGACGATGTTGACGCGCAGCTTGAATAATCTGGAGCGGCAAAAATTCGGATTCGAGACGCGGGACCGCATCGCTGTGAACCTCAAGTCGCCGCCGGCAACGTATCCGCAGCCCCGGCTGGTTGCGCTCTATCGGGAGCTTCAGTCTCGGCTGGAGCAGATACCCGGTGTGGAGCGGGCCGGATTGGCAATGTACAATCCGCTAGAGGATAACTGGGGCGAACTTATTTTTGTTGCAGGCCATCGCGCGCCGAATTTCACTGACAATCCCACTGCTTCCTGGGATCGGGTTAACGCCAGCTATTTTCAGACACTCGGTCACAAGTTAGTACGAGGCCGAGGATTTACCGAAGCCGATGGCGGCTCGAACGCCCCGATAGCAGTAGTCAATGAGGCGTTTGTCCATAAATTTATGCCGCACGATGGTGATGTGATCGACAGACGTTTTGGACTTGATTTGCCGGAGTACGCGGGCATGTTCCGGATCGTGGGCGTCGTGGGAAACGCTAAGTACACGGATCCACAAGGTCCCGTTCGCCCGATGTTTTTCGTGCCGCTCGCACAACACGAGCAATATCAAAACGAGCTGATGCAGAAACTGGAATTGCGCTCGCATTTTCTCGGCGGAGCGATGCTGGTTTCTCGTTTGCCGCTCGGAACTCTGGAGCCGCTGATCAAGAAAGCAGTCAGCGAAGCGGACCCGAACCTGACTATCATCAACGTGCGGACGTTACAGCAGGAAGTGGAACTCACCTTTGATCAGCAGCGTGCCGTCGCGAGGCTGGCTGGCCTGTTCGGAGCTGTAGCGTTGCTGCTCGCGGCCGTAGGACTATACGGCGTGACAGCGTACGCGGTGGCGCAGCGGACGAGCGAAATCGGCGTCCGTATGGCTCTGGGGTCCGACCGCTTGGGCGTTATGCGACTGGTGCTGCGCGGAGCTTTCCAGAAGGTATTGATCGGACTGTTGCTGGGCATTCCCCTGGCTATTGGTGCGGGGCGGCTGATCTCGTCGAAGCTTTACAACGTTGTCGCGTGGGATCCGGCTGCCTTGTTGCTGGCGATAGCGGCGCTGGCGTCATGCGCTTTCCTCGCTGCGATCATTCCGGCCGCCCGCGCTGCTTCTGTGGACCCGATCCAAGCGCTGCGGACGGAGTGACTGCGATCGCTGCATTCCATTCTGATTCGCAGCGGCTGAGTAGGGCAGCGCGGTCCTCTTCGAGAATCCAATGCTGATTTACTAGTCGATCGAGAGCGCGGTTGACACGTTCGAGATAGTCGTCGCGGCTGGAGTATCTCTCGGCAACAGATTTTCGCGGATCGTGAGCTTTCGTTCGGTCTGCGAGCGTCCTCGCGAACGGGATGTAAGAGCCCTCGAAAGAAACGCGCTGATCGGGTGCGCCAATTGAGGGATCACGCAAGTTCCAACCGGTGTAGGTTGCAAGCGGGACTGTTATTTCGGGTAGCCGGACGCCATCCATTTCGTTTCCATCCGCATCCACTTGCGGCACCAGAACCGGATACACCTTGCCAATCGCGGGTGGTTGACGGGTCAGAATGCCATTACGCCAATTGGGCCCAAAATCGAGGCGCCAAGCTTCCGTTGTGTTGCGCGGTACGTGAATGTCTGCGAGGGCCGGAAACGCGTAAGTGCCGAGCGGAACCAACGTGCCCTTTGCAATCTTCGGATAACTGCTCTCGGGAGGCGCTGTGTTGTTGCGAACCCAGGCGTCCATGTTCGTAATCATGGCGCGCCAGAAGAATCTCACTGGCAGCGGAGACTCGGGCTGCTGCCCGACAAGATCGCCCGCGCCTTTGGCCGGCGGGAAGGGACCGGGAAAATGCTGCAAACCTGTGAAGTGGTAAACGCGAACGTCAGGTCCGATAGGCGCGTCTCGTACGCCATCAGGCGACGTGTGAATCAATGACGCGGCGCGGCCCCAGTATTCATAAGAGGTATTTGAGAGAAAGATCTTCGGTGTTACATGGTCCAACTCGGCACGGTCGAGCAAGCCGCCTTTTTCGCCGGTGAGCGAATCCGTTTCATCCTCATCAGTGAACGGAAAGATGTCGGTCGGAAAGAACAGCGAAGAAGTGGGTTGAGCGTCACGGGAAGGCTGTGCAAAGCGATAGTTGAAGCTACCTCTTCCAGCGCCCGCTACATGGGCGAGCACGCCGTCGAGTGCGATGCGGCCGGTCTCGTCGGCGTTGAATCCTTCGTAGAGGAAGTCGCGCAGGAATCGCCCGTTTTGAGAGATGCCTTCGCCATAAACTCGGCGAACTGGCAAAAGGCTGCTCGTAGTTTTCGCATACGCGGCGAAATCTCGAACGGCCGCGAAGCCCAGCCCGGCCACAACCGGGTCGGCTACTACATACACGTATTCGTAAATTTTCCCGGGTTGGAATCCGGTGTTCAGGTGAAGGAAGCGGTCGCTTTGATGAAGTTGGCCATCGACGCTGTGAGCGAATTGCCAATCGGAACGAGGAATAACAGTGCGGGTCGCGTCTGGAGCATCGCGGACTGTCAAAACATTGCGGGCATTACCGGGATCGCTGACCGGATATTCTGAGCCCCCAATGTTGCCGAGTATCAAATGACCAAGCGGCACTTCATGCGCCGGGTGAGCCAGCATGAAGTCGCCTCGCAACAAGCCATGGATGGTTTGGCCATTTTCTTTCGCTACCGGCGCATAAAAATGTAGCGCATCGTCTCCGGTAGCGTCCCATTGCCAGCCTAGACTTGCAACCGTGTATCCGTTCCGAAGAAGCCACTCATCACCAGCGCTGCGCGAGAGATCCCAGTCGCCACCATCAACGAGCGAGATGATGCGGGCACGTCCCCGGTTCGGTACTTCTAACAGCAGGGACCCATTTCCACGAGCAGGATCTTTAGGCCGGATGGCCGTGAAATCGGAAGAGAACTCAACCGCGCCGTTCTTTAGATTGATGGCGTTTTGAAGGTCAACAATGCGGCGATTGTGGGGATTGGCAGTTTCAACGGTGAAGTAGACGCGTCCGGTTATGCGTTCGTAGGCTCCGGATGTGCCGAAAGTCCGACCGTTCAGGACATCGCGACGGGAGGAGATTTCGACTCGAAGTACGCGAGCGTAGATGGCGGGCGATATCAGCGCCAAAAGCAGCACGGCAATGCAAATACGGTATATCCGCATGGGCGGAAGGATAGCAGATGCGGGATGGACGTTGTGAACGAAAGGAGAATTTTTTATGAGAGCACTTTGCTGGCACGGTAAGGAGGACGTTCGTGTCGATACGGTCCCCGATCCGCAGATTCTGAACCCTGGAGACGTAATCATAAAGATCACGTCAACCGCCATATGCGGGTCGGATCTTCACCTCTACGACGGCTTCATGCCGACGATGGAGAAGGGAGATGTGTTGGGGCACGAGCCGATGGGTGTGGTGGTCGAAGTCGGAAGTGAAGTTAAGAAGTTGAAGGTGGGCGACCGGGTAGTGGTACCGTTCACGATTTCATGCGGACAGTGTTTTTTCTGCAGCCGGGGTATGTTCTCGCTGTGCGACACCTCGAATCCAAATGCCGAGGTGGCGAGGAAAGCCATGGGCCAGTCACCGGCGGGACTCTTCGGGTACTCGCATATGCTGGGCGGCTTTCCGGGTGGCCAGGCCGAATATCTCAGAGTGCCTTACGCCGACGTAGGGCCCATAAAGATTCCGGAGGGGCTGCCGGATGAAAAGGTGCTGTTTCTCTCCGACATTTTCCCGACCGGTTACATGGGTGCGGAAAACGCCGACATAGAGAAAGGCGACACGGTTGCGGTTTGGGGATGCGGCCCGGTGGCGCAGTTTGCCATCCAGAGCGCGTGGATGCTCGGCGCAGGACGCGTGATTGCAATTGATCGAGTGCCGGAGCGGCTGCGTATGGCCGAAGAGAAGGGCAAAGCGGAAACAATCAACTTCGAAAAGGAGAAGGTGTATGACCGCTTAATGGAGATGACGAATGGCCGCGGACCAGACCGGTGTATCGACGCTGTGGGTACTGAATCGCACGTGGGTAGTTCGATCGATACGATCATGGACAAGGTGAAGACAGCCGTAATGCTCGAGACTGATCGGCCTCACGTGTTGCGCGAAGCGATTATGTGCTGCCGCAAAGGCGGGACGATCTCTGTTCCCGGTGTTTACATCTCTATTGTGGACAAGATTCCATTTGGTGCGGCGATGAATAAGGCGCTTACGTTCAAGATGGGCCAAACGCATGTGCAGCACTACCTGGGCCCCCTACTCGAGAAGATTCAGGACGGCCAGATTGATCCGTCCTTCGTGATCACGCATGAAGTGAGTCTGGAAGATGCGCCTGCCATGTACAAAACTTTCCGGGACAAGGAAGACGGCTGCATCAAGGTAGTGCTCAAGCCGGACGGCGTGGCTTAGATGTGGAGAGTTCGATCCGCTCAGACGGTGTGAGCGGATCGAACTCGAGAATTGCAATTAGAACGAAAGCTTCAGGCTTAGCTGCACGTTTCGCGGCGGATAGGCAGTCGAGATCGTGCCGAAGTTGGAATTTCCTAACGTCAGATTCGAGTTACTGAAATTCTGGAAATTGGTGATGTTGAAAAGGTTGAAGAAGTCGCCTTGGAATTTCAGGTCAAAGCGCTCCCGAATAGGGAAGTGTTTGGCGAGCGAGAAATCGTAAGACTGCAGTCCCGGTCCTTCAACGATTCCTGTGCCTGACGTCCCCCACTGCGCGGTCGCAGGAGCTGCGAAAGCCGCCGAGTTGACCCATGCATTTGGCCCGGCATTGCTGACCAGGATAGGCCCGCTAACATAATTGGCGCGACGTGTGCCCGTAGGTGTTGTGACCACAACCGAGTTATATCCGCCCGTCTGTAAGCGAATCACACCGCTAAGCTGCCAACCTCCGAGCGCCTGGTGAATCACGGCATTCTGATTGCGTAATGCGGCAAGCTGCCAAACGAAAGTGCCTGAAAAAGTGTGCCGGCGATCGAAGCTGAGCGGACCGTAGTTGAAATGGCGGTTTTGCCAATCTTCGATATTGTCTCCTTCACCGCTCGAATCACCTAGGGCTTTTGACCACGTATAGCCGGCCGTAGCGACAACATTGCCGGCGCGCTTTGACACGTAAACCTGTAGAGCGTTGTAATTCGAAGTAGAGTCGCTTTGATACTGCTGGATACTGCCGTAGCCCTGGTATGGATTGAAAGCGTTTGTCGAGAATGAGGGGTTGGCAGCCACAGCGGTTATATCGGGATAGTTAATGTTGGGTTCGCGAAGCAGGTGCCGTCCGAGGTTGCCGACGTATGACGTTTCCCAAAATATGGAGTCGGGAAGCTCTCGCTGAATGCTGAAGCTGTACTGGTAAGTAGACGTGTATTTCAGGTTTGGATTAATCGCGCTTCCCAGAGACTGCACGCCCGCTCCGGGAGCACCGCCAGTGATGTTCGACAGGTTTCCGTTATCATATTCGGGCGTTTGCAGGAATGGCGGCAGATTCACCTGCGAAAAAGTGAGATTGCCCTCAGGACGGTCGTAGAAAATGCCGAATCCTCCCCGCACCACCGTCTTACTATCTGCGGAAAAGGCGAAGCCAAAGCGCGGTGCGAAAAGGTTAGCAGTGCCATACAAACCTCGCGGAGCGCCGCTTGGAATCTGCTTGAAGAGCGGATTGGTTGTCGAACCGGGGACACGTCCCTGTTGATCGGTAGGAACGCCATTCCCAGCGGTGATTATTCCGTTGTAGGGATTCCCAGATCCGGGAACGATGGTTCCTTTTGAGGTCACCGTCACAGCCTGTGCTGGATTGTAGAGGGAGGCGACGAAGTTCGCCATATTATTCGCCTGTGTGTACATCGGCTGCATGTACTGGTAGCGAACGCCGATTTCGAAACTGAGCCTTTGATTTACACGCCAGCTATCCTGGACGAAAGCTTCTGGTTGAGAGAAGCGGAAGAATCCGACTGGATCTGCGCTCGCTTCGCTGTAACTCTTGAAATTGCCGAGGAGAGCATCGGCTAAAGCGTTGCCGGTGCTGGTCGGCGTGCCGCTTGCATTAAAAGCAATGTTGCCGGTGTAGTACGGGCGGCCATTCTGATCTACGCGATCGCGAATGAATACGGCGCCGGCCTTCAGAAGATGGTTTCCCAGAGTGAGCGATACCGTATCCGAAAACTGAATGTCGGTGCTGGGCGACAAGAGCGCAAAATTCGGCCCTTGGAATCCGGCGAGCCCTGTGATGGTGACGTTAGGGATACCGTTGTCGTATTCGCCGCCACTAAACAGTTGCTGAAATTGGAATCCGTACGCACTCCGCTGCCAATAGTTGCCGTAGGGTGGAATGTGCTGCGAAGCCCAACTACCGTTGGCGCGCACTTCGTTCACAATGTGCGGCGTCGGAAGCCAGGTCTCCGCGATCAGGTAACTTTCACCTGGCCGCATACGATTAGTGGGCGTGGTCGGAAGGATGTTCGAGTTCGAAAAAGTGCCGAATGGATCGATTAACTGGTTGCGGTCCTGGATCCAACGGCCGTAAACAGTGTTTTTCTCGTTGATCGTGTAATCAAGCCGGACCAGATCTTCCCGGAAATTGAAGGGATTCGATGGCGCGAGGGTCAAATTGTTCGCAGTTGCGGTGTTTATAAAAGTGGTTCCCAAGCCCGACATAGTTCTATATACATTTGCGATCGCACGGCCATCGGAAGTAATAAGAGAACTGATGTTATTGCCAGGGATGGGAGTTGTTGTGCCCGGGTAGAACAGTTGCTTCTGACCAGTAAAGTCGCCGTTCAACTCTGCTGTGTCAGGGACAGTCAGGCGGGTCGGCGTCTGCTGCTGACGCAAACGCTTCCACTCTTCACCCACAAAGAAGAATAGTTTGTTTTTAATGATCGGTCCGCCGAGGTCGTACCCGAAATCATTGAACCGCAGTTCGGTTTTTTTGGCCGAAAAGTAATTGCGAGCGTCCAGAAGATCGTTGCGAAAATACTCGAACGCTGAGCCGTGTATTTCGTTTGTGCCATTCTTTGTAACGATGTTGAAAGCGGGCCCGGACATGCGGCCGTATTCAGCGGAGAAGTTCGAGGTTTGCAGCTTCACTTCCTGGATGAACTCGGAGCTCACGTTGTTCATCAGGCTGCCGTTGCTTCCCGCAACTTGATTGAAAGCGCCGTCAACGGTCAGGTTATTAGTGTCCGAGCGATTGCCATTGATGTTTTGGGCCGTCGAAGACAGGCTGGTTGTGATCGAAAACTGATCGGGGTTGGTAACCACGGCGCCCGGAACCATGGTCATCAGCTGAACATAATTGCGCCCGTTCAGCGCAAGATTGGCGACTTGTTTGGTATCGATGACACGCGCGAGTTCCCCCGAGGTCGTGTTCAACGTCTCCGTACTTTGGGCGACGACGTCGACTGATTCCGTGATGCTGCCAATTTGCAGTTGCAAGTCGACCGTTAGGCGGGCGTCTGCGACAATGGCAAGCCCCGCACGTTCCTGAGGGCGAAAGCCCTGCTGCGTCGCTTGTACGGAGTAAGTTCCGATGGGAAGTTCGGTGGCGCTATAGAATCCGTTGCCGTCAGTTACTACGGTACGTGTTAACTGGGTGTCCTGATTGCGAATGGTGATGTGGGCACCAGTGATCACTGCGCCGCCGGGATCAGTAACGGTTCCGGAGATTCGGCCGAAACTGGTTTGCGCTGAGGAGTAGATTCCGAATGCGCATAAAAATAAGCTGCATCCGAGCAGCCGGAATCGAACACGGTTCCAAAACACAATGCACCTCGTAAGTTTGAGATTAAGACCCAGTATTTCCGATTATCGTCGGAGCAGATTAAGAGCAGTCTATCACTAACTTCGAAGTGCCATCAGAGGGCATGGTCGGGCGAAAGTTGCATGCCGCTCCAGGCACGTTGTGAGGTCCAGGGTTTCGAGGGATTGCTCCAAAACGAATCAGCCGAAGGAAGACCAAGCGGAAGGAATGCGGTTGCGCAGAGGTAAAGACTTCCAGTGGAGATGTACGGTTCTGCGATTTGCGGCTGATGTCCGCAGAAACCGATCGTCAGCCACCCATTTGCGTCGAATGTGCCGGACACTTCAATCATCCGTCGAATCACCGCGAGCATCGCTGAGCGGACCTGCTCCGGCGCGAGATCAGCCGGTAGTTGCCTGCGAAGAGCCATGTCGGCGAGAAGATGAAACGCGCCGAAACGATAGGCGAGCGAGCGGCCGAAAACCGGAAATGCGCCTTCGGGACTGATGGAGCGCTCCTGAATAGCGGCGTACCGCCTTGATCGCGCCAAGATATCGGCATACAGCGGCTTCCAAACATCCGACAAGAGCGACGTAGTTTCGATCACCGCCAACAGCATGGGATGTATGACGAAGCTGTTGTAGTAGTCGCAGTGAAACTGGGGGCCGTCACCATAGAAACCGTCGCCCTTGTACCACTCTTCGTGCTGGCGAATGGCGTAGTCGACACGCATAGTGTCCCAGGGCTCGCCCGCATGCGCGAAAAAGGCTTCGATGATCGCGCTGAAGAGGAGCCAGTTATTGAAACCCGGCCGAATGGCGCGCGAGGAACGAAGCGCCCCGATCAGGTGCGACTTCGTTCGATCAGAAAGCTTCTGAAATAGTTCTTTCGGAGCCCGCAGAATCCCAAGAGCGAGGAAGGCCGCATCGACAACGGGCTGCGATCCACGATTGAAGTTCATGAAATCGGGCGAGGCGGGATCGACAGCAGCGGCGATGGAGGCGCGAGCGAGTTCACGGTAATGGAGGCGCAGATCGCCTTCCGTTCCGGTGTATTCATCAGCTTCGAGCCACGGGCCCATGCCGGCCAGCAACCGTCCCAGAGCTTCCAAATGAGTGAATTGTGCCCGTTCCGCCGCGTTTCCGTGTGGAGCTTCGACGGGCATTAGCTGTTTCAGCTTGCGCTCGCTGCACGCCTCGAGAACAGGTTTCGCAATTCGTGTCAGTGTATAGAGGAAGTAAGTGCGGTCGGTCAAAGGCGAAGCTTGGGCTTGCGATTCCGGCACCAGGGCGGCCGCTGCCGCAATCGTCTTTTCGAGAAAGCTGCGTCGATGAGTGGAGTGCAACGGTTCCTAAATCATATAGCCCACAGCATGTCCTGATACCGAAGGTGTGTCGAGATGAGTGGAATGGGCCAATGGCGTTTGCCTGCAGGAAAACAAAAGATTTGAACGGAGTACAGTTCGTTGCCGATGAGAAAGGTCGCGAAGTCGCCGTACAGATAGAAAAAAACGGCGCTAGACTAGAAGATTTTTGGGACGGGCTGATTCCAGAATCCCGGCGCAAAGAACAGAGCATTGCGCTGGAAAAGGTAAAGGCAAGCCTCATCAAACGCGGTCGGCTGCGTGGGTAATTACACCGTCGAGATAAAGCTGTCTGCCCGGAAGGAACTCGAAAAGCTGCCGGATAGTCTGCTGGCGCGAGTGGTGGCAAAACTGGAAACATTGCGACAAACGCCCCGGCCCGCAGGGTGCAAGAAACTCAAAGGCTACACAGATCAATGGTGGATGCGGGTAGGTGATTTGGGTATGGTCTACATCATTGATGATGCTCGCAAGTGTAAGCGTTACGCGCATCGCTCACCGGCGCGAAGTGTACGAGTAAAAAGCCATCCTTTCCAGTACGGAAGTTCGCCTGGGGCCGGCAGTTGTGATCATTTCTGGGTTCGAACTACATTACGCGCTTCAAAATCGCCGCGTTGTTGGGCGGCAGTATATCGGCTTTGCCTACATGGCCTGAACTGACCTAGCGTGTCTTTCTGTACTGCCACCAAAAGCTGGTTGCGAAAACCAGAAGTGACAAACCAGCGATGCGCCAAACGTGCCAGTGGATCTCGACGTAATAGGAAGGCCCCGAAGGTCCACGGGTCGTGACCTCATACTGAACCCACAACCTGAAGACGAACGCCGCGAGGGCGAGAGCTGCAAACCCAACCAAAGCGCTCTTCACGGCTCTCACATCGGACCTGTTTTTCATTTTATTTACTCATTAAGTCACCGGCCCGAAGGGGAGGGCCATGAATATAACGGCTGGCGAAAGTCAGGAAGGTCGGCCAGTTCGGAGCCGGAGTGTGCCCGTCAGCGTGCTGGCGGAACGCCAAGTCACCGTCGATCAGCGGAGTGTCGATCTGTGGGAACTCCGTGGTTCCCAAATCCTTCTTGCCTAACAATCTGTACACCGGCCCCGCAGCCGCTGCGGCCAGGAACATCCCCTTCGCGTCCGCCCACCCGTCTCCGTGGGTAGCTCCGCCACCGATGAATACGGGCCGCGGCGCGCAAAGAGCGATCAATTCGTGAGAGTCCACCGGCAAGTCGTCCCAGGTCAGTGGGCCCGCGTATTTCAGGAAGTTTCCGGCCATCCAATGATACTCGCCAGTACCGGCAAGATTTTCCACCAACTCACCCCAGTTCCGGCGATGGAGTTTAGCTCCGCCTTCGCCTGAAGAGCTGATATAAGCGATTGCAAAACGCTGGTCGTATGCCATGGCTATCAAGGCTGCCTTGCCGTAACGCGAGTGGCCTTCAATCCCGACTTGCTTCGCATCTACCGCCTTGTCTGTTGCGAAGTAATCTAAAGCGCGGCTAGCGCCCCACGCCCAGGCGCGTAACGCTCCCCATGCATCTAAGCTGCGCGGTTGTCCTTTGTTGACCAGGCCGATGATGCCGTGTGTCAGTCCCGCGCCGTTGTCAGCCTGAATGCTCGTAGGGATGATGCTGGCGTAACCCCAACCTCGATCAAGAACTTGCTCTTGCCAGGTCGGCCCGGTCTGGTTCGGTGGAGTTGTAATAGGCCGTCTGGAACCAGGCGGAGGAACAAAACTGAGCTCCATTATGACCGGTACCGGGCCAGTTGCGTTGGCTGGTGTGGTCAGTGTTAGCTGAATGTCTACGCTGATAAGCGGGTACGAAGAATTATCGACGTGCCCGACAAGGTGCTTCGTGATTACGGGCGCCGCTCCCTTCATTTCTTTTTGCGTGCTTGTGATTTCCCAATTGACGCCGGGCGTGTTCGCCGGAACTCGCCCATAGATCTCTCTGTCAAAGTCTTCGATAATTTCCGGGCGGCGTCGATTCCACCACATGCTGGCAGTAGTTACCTTTTGCCCGTTTTTCAGGATCAGCGGATCTGGTAAATGCGAATAAGGATTGGCCTTGGATTCGTCGTAGTTCGCGGCATTCGGAGTCTCGGGGTGACTCCCATCTGCTCCGGGCCGGAGTGCTGTGATATGCAGGAGATTCAATATTCTCTGGTGGTCTTCCTGTGCAGTCAACTCGACCGGCGGAGACAGACCGCTCGGCGTTTGCTGGCTGCGCTGTTCGGTCGTCTGGCCAAGCAAGACCGAGATAAACGCTACGAAAAAGATGGTGACGAATGATGTTCTAGAACGCACACTGCTCTCCAACCGGATGCGTAACATTCTTGAACCTCACAGTATATAATTCGAGCGTCGAACATTAGAAAGTTATTTCCTAATCAGTACCGGCAAACCAGCGAAGGAGAAGTTATGGATGTTTCGCGAAGAGATATCGGTTTTCTGCTGTCCACATTAATGGCGTCCCAAGCTGCCGCTCAGGGTGCGTCCAGCCCTGAACTGCCGTCCAAGGGTTATCCCTTTGGAAGCCTCCAAGGTAAGACAAACCCGGAGACTCACAATGAATCCTGGCAGGTTTTCCGGGGTGAGACGCATGACAGATTTGAAGTAGCATGTCACATCACCAGGCTTGCGCCAGGCGTAATGTCACATCCCCCTCACAAGCACACGAATGAAGAAGTGCTTTTCATGCACGAAGGAACCGTCGAGATAACCATCGCAGGTAATACGACACGATTGGGGCCAGGTTCTGTCGCGTATATCCATTCAGATGAGATGCATGGAACCAAGAACGTTGGGGACACTCCTGCCATGTACTTCATCCTGGAATTGGACGGCCAGAAGACATAGCTTTCTGCCTGACTCAGGCCAAAAGGAGCGTTGGGATGGATGACGCCGTAAACCGGCGATCACTTCTGAAGAGGATGGCGTCCGCCGGAGTGATTTCGTCGATGCCGGAAGCCGCATTCGCATCACCGATAGATGCGAGCCACGTTTTGCAAGATGTGGCAAGCCCTCGGATCCAGCCAGACGCGAAACCAAAATACTCCATTCGTTTCGCGGTCATTGGTCTGGACCACAACCACATATTCAGCATCACCGCCGCGGTACAGCGTGGTGGCGGCAACCTGGTGTCCGTCTATTCGACGAATCCGCAAGCCCTGGCCGAGTTCCGGAAACGCTTTGGAGACGTCAAGGTTGCGGGGAGTGAAGACGAGATTCTGAACGATGCTTCCATCCAGCTGGTCGCTGCAGCGCCCATCCCCGATCAGCGCGCGCCGCTGGGCATCCGCGTTATGCACCATGGCAAAGATTATCTGTGCGACAAGCCGGGGATCGTTACGCTCGATCAACTTGGCGAAGTTCGTCAAGCGATCAAGGAAACAGGTCGCATTTACGCCATCATGTACTCCGAGCGGCTGGAGGTGAAGGCCGCGGTCGAAGCGGGTGAGTTGGTGAAAGCAGGCGCAATTGGCCGAGTAATCCAGACCGTGAACCTGGCTCCGCATCAGATCAATCAGCCAAACAGCTCCGGCCGGCCCGATTGGTTCTGGGAGCCGGCCCGGTACGGCGGCATCCTCTGCGATCTTGGATCCCATCAGGCCGATCAATTCGTGTATTACACCGGATCAACCGTCGCTGATGTCACTGCCTCGCAAATCGCAAATGTGAATCATCCGGATAAGCCGGAGTTTCAGGACTTTGGCGACATGATGTTACACGGCAACGGCGGCGCCGGATATGTCCGGGTGGACTGGTTCACTCCGAATGGGCTAGGCGTGTGGGGCGACGGACGATTGTTCATACTCGGAACTGAAGGCTACATCGAACTTCGTAAATACGTGGACATCGCCGGTCGCAAAGGCGGCAATCACCTGCTGATTGTTGATCAAAAGAACACCCGGTATATGGACTGCAACAGTGTCGTCCTGCCGTTCGGGATGCAGTTCGTCGGCGATGTTGTGAACCGCACGCACGTAGCCCAGGATCAGGCCCAGGCACTGTTGGCCGCTGAGTTGGTCCTAAAGGCGCAGAAGAATGCCAAGAAGTTGCATTTCTCTTCGTAGCGCGTGTTTTGTGTGACAGATCTGTAGCAGTAAGGAATTCAAATGGCCAAGGAAGAGCGGCTATCTCGACGATCATTCTTGAAGACATCGCTCGGAGCAGGAGCAGCAGCGGGGTTTCCAGCGATTGTTCCCGGAACAGTTTTTGGACAGATGCCGCCGAGCAAGCGGATCAACATTGGCGCGATCGGTGTCGGCCGCATCTCGCGCGGACACGACCTGCCTGGGATATTGAAGTACGATTCCGCGCGCGTCATAGCTGTTTGTGATCTCGATTCGAAGCGCGCTGAGCAAGCCAGGATTCTGGTGAACGGCTATTACGCGAAGCAGACAGGCAAGGCCTACGATGGTGTGACCGTTTATCACAATTATCACGAGCTCCTGGCAAACAAGGAGATCGATGCTGTGGTGATCTCTACGCCTGACCATCAGCACGCGATCGTGGCTGTTGATGCGGTCCGTGCGGGCAAGGACGTGTACTTGCAGAAGCCCGCTTCGCTGACCATTGCGGAGGGCCGCTATCTGAGCAACGCGGTCCAGGCCTCAGGACGAATTCTGCAGATCGGCTCGCAGCAGCGTTCATGGAAACAGTTCCACCGGGCATGTGAGCTGGTTCGCAACGGTCGCATCGGCGACGTTAAGCATGTTGAAATCGGCTTGCCGGGCGACCCATCCGGACCGGAAGCGCCGGAAATGCCGGTTCCACCCAACCTGAATTACGATGCATGGCTGGGATCGACTCCTGTCGTCTACTACACCGAAATGCGCGTGCATCCTCAGTCCGGGTTCGACCGGCCCGGCTGGCTGCGTTGCGAGCAGTTTGGCGCCGGGATGATTACCGGCTGGGGAGCGCATCACGTAGATACGGCCCACTGGGGCATGAACACCGAGTATACGGGGCCACTCGAAATTTGGGGGACCGCCGAGTTTCCAACGCATGGCCTCTGGAATGTCCACGGTAAGTTCAAGACCGAAGCTGTGTACGCAAATGGTGTAACCATGTCGATATCCGGCGATTACCCGAACGGAATTAAATTCTTCGGAACCGACGGCTGGATTTTTGTAACGCGCGATGAGCTGGTGACTGCCAGCGATCCGGGTGCCTCACAAGCCGCCGTAAAACCTCTGACCGCAAGTGACCCGAAGATCCTCGACTCTGTTATCGGGCCGAACGAAATTCACCTCTATAAGAGCGAAGACCAGCACGGAAACTGGCTGGACTGCGTCCGGAGCCGCAAAGCGCCTATCGCTCCCGTCGAAATTGGGCACCGGGCTTGCTCTACCTGCCTGCTTCACCATGTTGCAATGAAGACGAAGCGCAAATTGTATTGGGATCCCCAGAAGGAGCGCTTCAAGAACGATGATGAGGCGAATGGGATGCTAAGCCGGCCCAAAGAGCGCCCTACATGTTCAGTTGAGCCGCGTAGGTCTCATCTCTATATAGTCGAGCGGCGCGCGTTCACCCGCGTCAGGAGTGCCGATGATTCTGATTTCGTCACCAGGACGCAACGGAATATCCGAGAAAACATGCCGCGTGCTGGAGTTAGAGTCTGGTTTCCGTGTTGGCGCCCAATCATCAGCCACCCACGTTCCTAGACTCTCGCCGTTAACCCTGGCTTCGAAATGAGACACGCCGTTGTTCTGATCGAAATACTGAACGACGAGCTCATACCATCCTGATTTGCCGTCGAACCTAGTAGTCGCGCTGCAATTCGCGCCGGCACAGGTGATACCTTTGCTGCCCGATGCGTCTTCCCAAGGACTAACATCCGTCACCGTGTAGCCGTCCAACGTCATCGCTTCCGCCTCGATTCGAAACGGGTGATGACCAACGCGTTCCTGTGCGTCGGGAATTCTTGATTCATGGAGAAACCAGTTGCAAACTGTGTCTCGCCAGACAACTGCATCAGCCGGCCTGGTACTGCAGCTTCTTCGATATGGCTTGATACCGTTCCTCGTCCACAAGCCCCTGTAATAACCGCCAACGCTCGGGAAAGGTCTGCGCCTGCGCCGCTCCGTCATAGTGTGAATCGTAAACGTGCTGAATCACCGTTTTGCCGGAATGCAGAACGTGCTTGTACGAGACGTGATGCATAAACAACAACAGATTGTCGGGACAATTGGACTCGTACACGCGTGCGACTTCGGGCGGATACTGTCCGATGTAGCCTGTTCCGGTGCCTACGGTTCGGTCCATGCCGATTCCGTTTTCGTCAGCTCGATGCCATTGCCCCCAACCGTTACGCTCCGAAGATTCAATACCGGGTCCGTAGTGGCTCCCAATGTACTTGTGTTCCGGGTCCCCGGCAATGTCGGTCAAGCCGCCCACCCCAAGCGGTCCAGTGTATTGCTCGTACACCCGCCAGGATTCGAGTTGAAGATCATTGATAGTCTGCACCACACGATCGTCCGAGCTGAAAGTGAGACGTGTCCACTCGTCCACAATTTGCGCTGCCGATAAATCTGCATCCCAAGCGATTCGCCCGAACGCATAAAGATTTGCCATGGCCAAGTCGTAACCAAGCCAATTCTGATCGCGGCCCACGTTGGTTACGGCCACGAAGCCGCCCAGCGGGCGGTTAAATGTTCTTCCTGAAACAATGCTCTTAATCAACGTCGGCCGATTTCCAACGCGCATGTCGAAATCAAGCACTTCCTTCCACATGGGCAGTAGAAAACAAAGTTGCCTCTGTTGCCCTGTATATTCCTGGGTCACTTGGAATTCAAGCGTCTCGTTGGTTTGCTTGAGGGCTGCAAACAAAGGCGAGACCGGTTCTCTCACCTGGAAATCGATTGGCCCGTATTTGATTTGAACCAGAACGTTGTCGTCGAACTTGCCGTCGAGCTGCGCAAAGTTGTCGAACGCAGCTCGCGCGCGATCATTCTTCAGGTCGCGCCAATCCATTTTGTGGTTGTAGACAAATCCCCGATAAACTAGAACTCCGCCGTGCGGCTTCAAAGCTCTGGCGATGACATTCGCTGCATCCGCATGGGTACGTCCGTATGTGGATGGGCCCACGCGGCCTTCTGAATCCGCCTTCAAAAGAATGCCGCCCAGGTCCGGAACGAGTCGGTAAATCTCGTCCGCTTTCTCCTTCCACCATGCCGCAACTTTTGGATCAAGTGGATCAAATGTATCCAAGTGTCCGATCGTCTTTGGGCTGCTGAAGTCGACAGAGATGGAGAGCCGCACACCCCAAGGCCGGAAAGCATCAGCAATGCCTGCAATTTGAGGTAGAAAGTCGGATGACAGCACCAGCGGGTTCGCGTTCACGTTGTTGACTGTGCAACCATCGAGGCCGATGGATGCCAGTAACCTTGCGTAATCACTCGCACGGGTCAGGTCTGGCACCACCTTGCCGGCCTCAAAGAAAATAGACCGGCCTCCGTAGCCGCGTTCAATGCTTCCGTCCAGGTTGTCCCATTCGTTTGTCCAGCGGATGGGAGCATACGGCATGTGCCGCTCATCCAAGTTATCTAATTCCTCGTGAAGTGCCATCTTCCGCAAAAGAGCGAAAATTCCGTACAGAACCCCGCGCTCATTGGAGGCCGTGATCAGAAGTATCGAGTGACCATTTGCGGCAGTTGCCTTGAGAATATATCCGTCATCCGCCAGGTGCTCGGGTAAAGATATCGCGGGTGCTACACGTCGAACAGAGTTGATGGTTCCCAGCAGAATGCAGTCTTCGGCCGGCAGCTTCTCGTCAATCCTCAAAGTTCGGTCCAGCATGCTTTGAACTCCTCGAATCAGCTCGCGCTGTGCCGTCTGCTCCACGACGGAAGCATCCAGAGCGACAGTCGCTGCCGGAAGTCGATCGTAGATTCGACGGCTGTTCGGATCGTCAATGGCTGCGTAGCGCAGCCACGCGGCGTAACCGGTTTCCGCGCGCAGGGGACTTATAAATGAAGCGACCCAGAGGAGAAGTAAGAATCGGTTCATCGAAGTGCTTTCATTTGCTCGTAGCCGGTGTACGTAGACTTGGGCGCCGGTCGTCTGTTGGATCTGCCCATCGGTCGTTAGGAATGATCGGAGCCCAATCTGGCCGCAGTGGGTCCTGATCATAGGGATAGCCGCCAAGTTCTCGGTAGAGCTCCTGATACTCCCGCAGCTTCTCGCGATCGAGCCCTACACCCAGTCCAGGTCCGTCCGGAACTGCAATCGACCCACCTTCGTAGCGCATCAATCCCCCTGCGATGATGTCATCCGTCAAGTGGTGATAATGCGCGTCGGCCGCATAAGAGAGGTTCGGGATCACTGCGCCCAGGTGCAACATGGTTGCAAGTTGGATTCCCAGTTCACCTGACGAGTGTACGGCGACGCCAAGCTGGAACGTCTCGCATACGCCAGCCGCCTTAATGCACGGACGGATCCCGCCCCAAAACGTGGTGTCGAGCAGAATGACATCCACGCCGACGTCCAAGACGTTCGCTGCCAGCTGCTCAAAGTTCACGACCACCGTGTTCGTTGCGAGTGGAATCCGAACCATCTGGCGCACGCGACGCAGCCCGTTCAATCCGTAAACAGGATCTTCCAAATAGTCGTTTCGCAGATCTTCGATAGCTTGACCAACCCGGATGGCCTGCTCCGTTGACCAGGCCCCGTTTGGATCGATGCGCACGTTATCATCCGGAAACGCGTCGGCCAATGCCCTGAAAGCCTCAATTTCATAGTCAGGAGGGAAGACGCCCGCCTTCAGTTTGTGGCTGGTAAATCCGTAGGTCTGCTTCAATTCGCGCGCAAGCGCAACCAATTGGTCAGCTGTTCGTACTTCCCCTTCCCCTGTATCTTCGTTCGCATAACGCCAGAAGCAATAGGATGCAAACGGCACTCGGTTACGCAGCTTCCCCCCCAAAATCGCATGCACGGGTACACCCCAGGCCTGTCCCAATATGTCGAGGCAGGCGAATTCCAGAGCCGCCAACAACTGCGTTCGGTTGTTATACAGGGAGGCGGTCGGGTTCGCAATCCGAAACCGCATCTCTTCCAGGCGGGCTGGATCATGTCCTAGTAAGTAGGATTTTAGGGACCCGATGGCAGCTTCGGCGGATTCACCTCCGCCGCCCATTTCTCCCAAACCAACTATCCCGTTGTCCGCTTCGACTTCAATGATTGTTCGAACGAATCGGCCCCAGTGGCAGCCATTCGCGTGCCGCAAAGGAGCGTGAAGAGGAACGGTTACCGTCGACGCCCGAATGTCCCTGATTCGCATTGCTACTGTGGACAGCTCGAAGCTTTTCCCAGTTTCAAACTATATAACGCGCGCTGCGAGCGAGATCTATAAGCCTCAATTCGTTTCCTGCAATAACTGACGCTCGCCTCCGCTGCAGGTAAACAGCAAGACATTGAGCACGTAACCGCGAATTTCATTTGACGGCCACCCGCTCGCAGATACATTGTTCGTGTGTCGAATTAAGGAGCATCAATCGACGCGACCGTTCCAATCAGTTGGATAGTGACATCTTGGTCGACCACGCGGGCCTACGCTCTGATCTGGTTTATTTATTCCCAAACAACGCGGGATCTATTGAATTGGCCATGATCTTGTAACCCTCAACACCGGGATGCAAGTGATCACCGCTGTCGACGGCGGTCGCCAACCGGGAAGGCAGTTGCGGGTCGCGCGTCGCCGCATCAAAATCAATCACCGCGTCAAATTCCTTGCTTCTCCGGATCCAGTTATTGATCGTCTGTCGATCCCGCTCACCATCTGCACGAAAGTAAGACGAGCCTCCGTAAGGCATGATTGTGGCGCCATACACCCGGATCCCGTGAGTATGAGCGCGAGATATGATCTGCCGATATGCGGCAATAATTCGGTCCGCGGTTGCCGATTCCTCAGCTCCAGCCTGGCCACTTGCGCGGGTTCCCAGATCGTTAATTCCCTCGAGCACAATCAACCAGCGGACTCCGCTCTGCGCGATCACATCGCGGTCCAGCCGAGCCAATGCGTTGGGCCCTAAGCCGTCGTGAAGCAGGCGGTTGCCGCCAATCCCTTCGTTCAATACTCCGACACCCGAACTATTTCGCATACCTTGCAGTCGTCGTGCCAAGTTGTCGGTCCAACGTCCATTGCTCGTTCCCGAATTCCTGCCGTCAGTAATCGAGTCTCCAAGGGCCGCAACAGCAAATTCGGTCGCAGGAGTCAACACGTCCACGCCGCTGATGAAATACCAGTGTTCAATTTGGGCGGCACCGGGAATGTCCATAGCAGCAACCGCATCGCCGGCCCTGAGATACGAAGTTGTTCTAGCACCAGGATGGGTGGTTATTTCATTAGGGGCCGATTGAAACTGAATCGTTATTGCTAGATCCGACAACGCGGGAAGTTCGAAATCGATAGGATCTGATAACATCGACGCCCCGGCCGGAATGGTCACTTCCCGTTTGTTGTCGAAAACCAGGGCTTTATCCGTTTCGGGTTTGATCTTGCTACCCCCTGCAGCGGCTGCGATGTGCACTGCGGGGATGGTTAAATCGCGGCTGCCAAACTCATTCGAGATTCGTAACCGGATTCGCTTTCCACCGACAGAGACGTGAACGATCTGGCGCAGCGTGCTGCCCGCAAATCCGGGCGCGGGCGGTCCGTTCGTTGCGTCCCCCAATTGAGGAGATGCCGCCCAGGTCCCTACCCAATGCGTGCCTTGGTCCGCTGGTGCACGTTTAGGCAATCCAACAGCCACGATGGTCGTAGCGAAGACAATCGCAGCAACTAGTAAGCCTCTAACTAGCAGATACTTTGGCAATATGCAGTCGCCGTGCCTCGAACCTTGAAACTTGTTCGCGATCCATAGTATATATAATCCAAGTCGCGAACGAATTCGCGGTCTTCGGCTTTCAGGGAGGCGTTCTATGTCGATAAAGCACCCGAGTGTGGTGCGCTGCTTAGTTCTGGCCATTGCACTGTGGTCAACTTGCAGCACGAGTTTTAGCCAGGTTCTATATGGGTCTATTACAGGAACAGTTTCGGACCCTAGTGGCGCCGCGGTTCCTGGAGCAACAGTCCAGGTTCAAAGCACAGATACCGGGCTTCAGAGGGAAACGACAACCAACAACGAGGGCATTTATCTCCTGAGCGATCTTCCGCCGGGAACATATACAGTCACTGTCACCAGCTCCGCTTTCGCGAAGGCAGTGATCAACGGCGCCGCAGTCAGCGCAAACCAGGTCAGGCGAGTAGATGCCTCTTTGCAGGTCGCGCAAGTGAATCAGACCGTAGAAGTAACTGCGGCAACTCCAGCCCTCCAAACCGACCGGGCCGATGTCAATACCAACATCAGTCGCCAGGAGGTCGCGAATCTACCCGTTACCGGGTCGGGCGGCCGCAACTTTCAAAGCCTTCTGACGATCGTACCCGGCACCACGCTGGGAGCCCCCGCAAACTCGGCCGCCGCTGATCCTGGTCGCTCCTTCGCTATCAATGTGAACGGCGTCTCCCGCCTTCAGAACAATACGAGAATCGACGGCTCGAGCATCACCTATCCCTGGCTCCCGACGAACATCGTTTACCAGCCACCGACCGAAGCGATCGATACCGTTAACGTTGTGACGAATGCTTTCAACGCCGAACAGGGATTGGCGGGTGGCGCTGAGGTCAATGTCACTATTAAGTCAGGCACTAACGGGTACCACGGCTCTGGCTGGATCTTCAATACAGACAGCCACTTCTTTGCACAAAACTTTTTTCACCAAACACCCCAGAACAACAAATTCATACTGAATCAGTTCGGCCTCACATTTGGCGGTCCGGTATGGATTCCAAAAGTTTTCAACGGCAAAGATAAACTCTTCTTTTTCGTGGACTGGGAGCGTACAACGATTCGCACCGGCTCCCCGCCGAAATTCCTGACCGTCCCGACGGCAGCTTTGCGCGGCGGTGATTTCACAGCCAGCGGCACCACGA
Source organism: uncultured Acidobacteriaceae bacterium (assembly GCA_963771495.1). Taxonomy (GTDB): domain Bacteria; phylum Acidobacteriota; class Terriglobia; order Bryobacterales; family Bryobacteraceae; genus Bog-105. The sequence continues at coordinate 344,917 of CAVYTR010000002.1, forward strand.
TCTATGACCCGGCTTCGAATGCGAATCCGGCGCTGCGGACCGCTTTCCCCGGCAATGTTATTCCACTAACCAGGATCGATCCTGCATCCGCGACGATGGTATCTCTCATCCCGCAACCGAACCTTGGAAGCGGTGCCGTGAACAATTACGTCCCCAGCGGGAAGGGAACCACCGACCGCGACAACATCGATATCAAGATCAACCATCACGTCACCGATAACCTGGCCTACTTCGGGCGGTACAGCTACGGTCCGTCCACCATCTTCGACCCGCCTCAGCTAGGAGCAGCGGGTGGAGATGCCTTGAACGGCGGCCAACTCGGAAACGCGACAGCTAAGATCCGCATCGGGGGCGCTGGTGTGACTTACACCATCACTCCGACTCTTCTTCTCGACGCTAACGTCGGATATACGCGGCAGCGATTGGGTGCCGAAAATGTCGATATCGGCACAAACTATGGCTTGGATGTGCTTCACATTCCGGGCACCAACGGATCAAATCCTTTGCAGGGCGGCATTCCATTTTTCGCCATTACCGGTTTCGCCAATCTCGGCAATTCGAACACGGGCAGTCCGTTTCTGTTCCGCGACAATCAGTACGTTTCCAACATCAACCTTAGCTGGGTTAAGGGACCGCACACGCTGCGCTTTGGCTTTGAGTTCCAGGACCAGCAGTTGAACCACTTCCAGGCCCAGGGCGGAACTTTCCAAACCGTACGAGGCAGTTTCCAGTTCAATGGTCAGGCGACAGCTTTACAAAATGGGCTCTCAGCGAACATGTATAACGCCTGGGCAGCGTTTCTCCTCGGACTCCCTTCGGCTGCCGGAAAAGTAATGCAGCGCGTAAATCCAAACTCACTCCGAATGCTCGCCTACGCAGGCTACGCTCAGGACCAATGGCAGGTCAATCCGAAGCTGACCATTAACTACGGGCTGCGTTATGAACTTTACCCTTGGCCGTATACCGATCACGGCGGCGTTCCCCGATTTGATCCTTCTAATGGCGACGTTTATATCGGCGGCGTCGGGAATGTTCCAACAGACACTGGCGCTAACGTCGGAACTGGCCAGTTCCTCCCGCGTGTCGGCATCGCGTATCGGATCACGGAGAAGACCGTCATCCGGAGTGGATTCGGCCTTTCAGCCGATCCTAAGCCCTACATCGATTTCCGCAATGCGTACCCGAACATCAACGCCTGGCAAATGCCAATTCCCAGCAATCCCTTCATACCCGTGACGACTCTTCGGGCGGGCCTGGATGAAGCCACTTACGGCCAGTTCCCGAGCCTCGGCAATGGTGTCATCCCGCTCCCGGCAAACACCGGAACAACTACCTGGCCGAAAAATGTTCGGCGCAAATATATCGAATCGTGGAATTTCATCGTCCAGCACGAGTTCGGTACCAATACCACCGCACAAGCCGGATATGTGGCGACCCGAGCGGTCGGCCAGATGCAATTCGTCAATATCAATCCGGGGCCTCCTGCCACTCCCGGGCTTCCTTCCGGCAACGCAGCCCGGCTACTCGCGGGCACGCTGGGACTGTTATCTGATATCAACGAAATCGAACCCTTCAAGACAACCACGTACGACAGTATGCAAAGCCAGCTTACGCATCGCTTCGGTACTTCACAAATCGGGGCTGTTTACACTTGGTCGAAAGCAATCAATTGGGCCGATAACGATGCTAACCCGCGCATCCAGTGGCCTGGCGCCTGGACCTTGAATCGCGGTCCGGCAGGCTACGATCACACTCACAACCTCCAGACTTTCTACACTCTCGAATCGCCATTCGGAGCAGGACGGCGTTGGGTCCATTCCGGAATAGCGAGCCATATCCTGAGCGGCTGGTCACTGAACGGTATCTTCAGTGCGCTGAGCGGAGCACCCATCTATGTCACTCAGGGCTCCGCGAACAATCTCAATGCTGCTGGCAGTTCGCAAGTACCGGATCTGGTGAAGTCGAATGTAGCGATTTACGGCGGCATAGGTCTCGGGCATCCGTACTTCGACACGACGGCGTACGCGCCCGTCAATATTCCTGCCAACCAGCCACAAAGATTCGGAAACTCGGGCCGGAACAATATCCGCGGCCCGGGATTTCTAAATATGGACACCGGCCTGTTCCGCACCTTCGCCATCCGGGAGCGGTTTAACATTCAGTTCCGTGCGGAGGCTCTGAACATCCTGAACCATCCCAATTTCGCCAATCCCAACTCTGATGTAACCGCCGGAGCCGGAGCTTACGGTTTCGTTACGGCCACAGCCACAAACGCGAATCCTCGCGAATTCCGATTCGCCACGCGTGTATTCTTCTAATCGACTTACTAAGCCGATCGCATCGCGCGGATCCGGTCGATACAAGGCCGAGTTGCCGGGCCTGCCGGATTAGAAAAAGCGGCCATGAAACGCGCATCCACACTAACTCTCTTTGTCTTTCTGCTCATCATGGCAGGTGTAACAGCACCTTCGCAGGACCAATCCAAACCGAAATACCAGGACCCTGGATTATCGCCGGAAGAGCGCGCGGCTGATCTGGCCTCGCGCATGACACTCGAAGAAAAGGTTCTGCAAATGCAGAACTCTGCCCCCGCCATCCCCCGCCTTGGCGTCCCTGCTTATGACTGGTGGAACGAGGCGCTCCATGGCGTGGCGCGTGCCGGTTTAGCTACCGTCTTCCCACAAGCCATTGGTCTCGCCGCCACCTGGGACACGACGCTTGAGTCCCGCATCGCCGAGGCAATCTCCACGGAAGCTCGCGCAAAGTATAACGACGCCATCAAGCACGATAACCACGGACGCTACTACGGATTGACGTTCTGGTCTCCAAACATAAACATCTTCCGGGATCCGCGCTGGGGCCGCGGACAGGAAACGTACGGTGAAGATCCTTACCTGACGTCACGCATGGCCGTTGCATTTGTTAAAGCCATGCAAGGCAGCGATCAGCACTATTTCAAGACCATCGCCACCTCCAAGCATTTCGCGGTACACAGTGGGCCGGAGAATTCGAGGCATCAATTCGACGCCAAGGTGACCGATGAGGAACTGGAGGATACTTACCTCTACGCCTTCAAAGCTACCGTCGAAGAGGGCGGCGTGGATTCTTTTATGTGTGCCTACAACCGTGTGAATGGGGCTCCGGCATGCGCGAGCACATTCCTGTTGAAAGATAAACTGCGCGACGCCTGGAAATTTCGTGGTTACGTAGTCAGCGATTGTGATGCCATTGACGACATCTACACGGGACACCACTACACTCAATCGCTTGCCGAAGCGTCTGCCAAAGCAGTGCAGGCTGGAACCGATCTGGACTGTGGAAAGTCCTATCGCACTCTGGTGGAAGCCGTCCGGAACGGCTACATCTCAGAAGAAGAGATTAACCGTTCGCTCGAGCGATTGTTAGTCGCTCGTTTCCGCTTGGGCATGTTTGATCCTCCAGCCCAGGTGCCGTTCTCTAATATCGGCATGGACCAGGTACAGTCTCCAGCTCACCAGAAGCTTGCCTTAGAAGCGGCGCGGAAATCCATCGTCCTACTTAAGAATAAAGAGAAGATTTTGCCGCTGCGGTCAAACCTCAAACGAATCGCCGTGGTCGGACCCGCTGCTGACAACCCAGATGCGCTGCTCGCAAACTATAACGGCATACCGTCGCACATCATTACGCCGCTTCAAGGAATAGAGCAGCGATTCGGCAAACAAGGTAGCGTTCGTTTTGCTCTGGGCAGCACTTACGTCGAATCTTCCCTAGCACTGCTCCCGCAAAATGTGCTTCGGCCCAAGGGAGGCGGAAGCAACCAACGTGGGCTGAAAGCGGAATACTTTGCGAATGATACATTTTCCGGCACTCCCGTTTTGTCGCGTGTCGAATCACGCGGATACTTCAACTGGGATATGCAGGACCCAGCTATTGTAAAAGCCGTTCCGCGAGCGAGCTTTTCACTTCGATGGAGCGGAACCATCGAGGTCAATCAAACGGGTAATTACCAGATCGGCGTAGTCAGGGCCGAGTGCCACAACTGCGGGCGCAACGACTCAGCCCGTGTCTACATTGACGATCAACTAGTCTTTGACGACGCCCAGCAGGTTCGTGAGTCCATGTCGCCGAAGCTTTCCACGGTGCATCTGCAAGCAGGAAAGCCAACAAACTTACGCGTCGAATACAGCGAAACTGGCGGTGGTGGTGGGCTCGAACTGCTCTGGAAACCGCCCGCTGAGGCGGCACTGGCCGATGCTATGGAGGCTGTTAACCAGTCCGATGTTGCTATCGTCTGCGTTGGTCTGAACTCCAGGCTCGAAGGCGAAGAGTCCAAAATCGAGATTCCAGGTTTTAGCGGAGGAGACCGCACCAACATCGATTTGCCGGAGCCTCAGACAAAATTACTCCAAAGCGTGCTCGCTACCGGCAAGCCAACCGTCGTCCTGCTAATTAATGGCAGCGCTTTAGCAGTGAAAACCGCAAAGGAACAGGCCCGAGCCATTCTCGAAGCCTGGTATCCAGGACAAGAAGGTGGCACTGCTATAGCCGAAACGTTATCAGGGGACAATAACCCCGCAGGACGACTGCCCGTAACCTTCTATGACTCAGTCGACCAGCTGCCCCCTTTTACTGATTATTCGACCCGAGGACGTACCTATCGATACTTCACCGGACCGGTTTTATATCCGTTTGGCTACGGGCTGAGTTACTCGGAATTCCAATACTCCGATCTTTCCGTCCACTCCACTACCGGAGGGTATGAAGTTACAGTTTCAGTGACCAATAAGTCATCTCGCGAAGGGGACGAAGTTGTCCAGCTGTACTTGAGCCAGGCCGGTGGATCTGATCCCGAATTGAGAGGCTTCCAGAGAATTCATCTCGCTCCCGGCGGAAAGCAAACTCTGCACTTCACCGTTTCACAAGCTGACCCCGGGCAGAGAAAGATGATCAATGTCGGTGGGGGTCAACCATTACCGAACTTTACTGGAGGTCGTTACCTGCAAATGGCGCTGCCTTCTCATTAGAATCGGCCCCTGTCGGTATAGTTTGATCAGATCATTAATGCTGCGAATCGATCTCAGCGACCTACCGGTGGCGTCGAGCGAAACCGCGCGTCATCTCAACCGCCGGGTGATTCTGAACCTCATACGCGACAAGCAACCTATCTCTCGCGCCGATCTCGCCCGCCTTTCCGGGCTGCAAAGAAGCACGGTCTCACTCATCACCGAAGAGCTGATTGAGGATCGTTGGGTCGTTGAAGGTACTACCGGACGCTTGCCCCGCGGCCGCCGGCCAACGTTGCTTCTTCTGAACCAGCGCCGCAGAATCCTTTGTATTGATATCCGGCCCAAGCGAACATTTCTGGGTATCAGCGATGTCAACGGCGTATTCAGTTTCCAGGAAAGCATCCCCACTGCTCCTGACCCCCACCGTGCCATTCGTCAACTCATCGGCCGCCTGCGTCCACTCTTGAAAACTCGTACCGAAGACCCGTTTGAGGGTATTGGAATCAGTCTTCCTGGCCGGATTGATACCTCCACCGGACAGCTCATCTTTGCGCCCAACCTGAAGTGGCCTACCGTTGACCTCAAGACGCCCATTGAGCGAGAGACCGGCTTGGAAGTCGCTCTTGAAAATGCAGCCAATGCGTGCGCTCTGGCCGAGATGTGGTTCAACCGCGCGAATATTATTCGAAATTTCGTCACCGTGACCGTCTCGGAAGGCATCGGGACCGGCATCGTTACTGATGGGCGGCTCCTGCGCGGTGCCAATGGCATGGCGGGCGAGTTTGGGCATTTTCCTGTCGATCATAATGGCCCCTCCTGCGGCTGCGGAAAACGCGGCTGTTGGGAAGTTCTCGCCTCTGACCAGGCCGCGATACGTTACTACTTCGAATCTGCCGGTCGCTCCACGCGCCCGCGCCAGACAGATCTGGAGTTCAAAGCTCTGTTGTCTATGGCCGACCAGGGCGACACGCTCGCTATAAAGGCCCTCGATAAAATGGCCATCGAGCTGGCGCGTGGTGTTCGCATGGTCATCGCCGGACTCGATCCGGAAGCCATTTTGTTTATTGGCGAATTTACTGCCGCATGGAGCCGGTTTGAGCCTCATATCAAAAACGAGGTACAGCAACAAAAATTGTCTGCCGTTCCGGTTTCACTCATCCCGTCTCGCGACGGCGAACTTACCCGCCTGAGAGGGAGTGTAGCGCTCGTCTTATACAAGCATTTTGGTGTTTCGCTCCCTGCATCCCTCAGCGCCTAACCTCGCCTCGAGGTCCCTGTAATTGCATTCAACATGGCATAGAACGCCGGTTTCGGCCGCAGTTCAGAATCGAACGGAAGCGGACGCCTGAGCCGCTTGTCACTCTGCCGGGTGCGAAAGTTCAACCAGGTGTCGCGATCCGTAAGCCCCCAAGTAAGTACAGCTCTTACAGAAGAGTGCTGCAAGACGTTGGTCAGGTATCCCTGGTAAACTTCCGCAACCATCCGATCCCGATCCTCGATACTCCCGGCTAAATCCTCATCGTTCACGTCCAGCTCAGTGATATAGACTTGCAGATCCAGAGCTTCCAGTTCTTCCAGGAACCTGTGTAAGTTAGCCCAGTCCGGCAGCTTAGTTCCTGCACGAAGATGAGATTGAAGTCCCAACGCATGAATTGGTACTTTCCGATTACGCAAAGAGGAAAGCAATTCGAGAACGGCCCTGCGCTTCGCATCGTGTTTTGGGCCGTCTTGCTCGAGATCATAGTCGTTGTAAGTGAGCACGGCCTTCGGGTCAGCCGTAAAAGCTACACGAAACGCGAGGTCAATATACTCTGGACCGGCAAATCGCAGCCAAATTGAGTTCCGCAGACCATCCGGGCGGCCATCCTCAACATTTACAGCCTCGTTCACCACGTCCCAAGATTGTATTTGCCCGGCAAAGTGCCCGGCAACCTGAGCAATGTGCTGGCCCAGTAAGTCCGCTGTATTTTGTGGACTCGCGACTTGCTTGAACCATGCGGGAAGTTGGTTATGCCAGCAGAGATTATGCCCGCGAACCTGCTGGTTGTGGCCCTGTGCAAACGCTACCAGTGCGTCGCCCCGCGCGAAATCGAATCGATCCGGTTCGGGGTGAATCCGCTCCCATTTCATATCGTTTTCTGCGACGACGATATTTGCTTCCGAAGAAAGCAAGCGAGTGAAGGCCGGCTCCTGCAACTCGGCATTCGATACAGCCGTGCCCACGAGTAAGCCCTTTCGGGCGGCCACGCCCCGCAACGTTTTCGATGAGTCCTCGGCAGGCAAAAGTCGAGCGCCATTCAGGCCGGCAGTTGCTAAAAGCCGTTTTGAAAAGTTCCGGCGATTCATCTCGAGTCCTGCCTAGTGCTGACCTGAATCACCTCTCTATACTAATGTTGTCTACTCGAATTAAATATGATCCCGCTGCGAAAATACCCTCACCAAAGGACGTGCGCCCGCGTAGTTTACCAATCATGAAAAGGAGCTGTCTGGATTTGGAAGGCCGTGTCGCGGTCGTTTTCGGCGGCACCTCAGGACTCGGAAGAGAGATCGCCATCGGATTAGCGGAACACGGCGCAGACGTCGTGCCGGGCGGCCGCCGTGAGGATCTGCTCCCAGAGATATGCACGAAGGTCGAAAACCTTGGCCGGAGAAGCCTTCGCTGTTCAGTAGACGTCACAAAGAGGGCCAGCATTGAGAGGTTCCGGGACTTAGTGCTAAACGAGCTAGGCCGCATCGACATCCTGGTCAATGCTGCGGGCACAACGTTTCGCAAACCTACAGTAAGTGTTACTGACGCAGAGTGGTCTGCGTTGTTTGATACGAATCTTACGGGTGTTCTCCACGCCTGTCAGGCTTTTTACCTGCCGTTAAAAGCCAACGGCGTCGGTCGTATCATCAATATTGCGTCACTCGGGTCGTACTTGGCGTTCCACGAAGTTGCGCCGTATTGTGCATCGAAATCCGCCGTACTCTCCTTGACCCGTAGCTTGGCGTGCGAGTGGGCGCCCGATGGAATTTGTGTGAACGCCATAGCGCCAGGAGTTTTCCCTACGGACCTGAACTCCAAGCTATTGGAGGGAACCAAGCGTGGAAACGAGATCCTGATGCGAACGCCGATGGGCAGATTTGGAAATGCTCAGGAATTGATCGGCGCCTCAATTCTCCTCGCTTCTGACGGCGCAAGCTTCATCACTGGTCAATGTATAGCCGTGGATGGCGGTTATCTGGCCTCCGGCGTAAATTCCTGAACCAGATTAGACTTCGGGGTGGCGGTCCACATCAATTTCGCCTGAGCCTATCGGCTCGACTAAGCAAGTCGACAAGTAATCGTCGACCTCTCCCCTCCTGACAGCGTGTTGGCCAGTCAGCACTCGAACGCGAATTTGCTTCGAGAAAATGACGCGATTAGACGCGCTATAAGCGATTGACTGGTCGATGCCGGGCATTTATCATCCCCTCCGGAACGGGTCGGGCAATCGCAAAAGAGTTTTTCAACAGCCTCCCTGATTTGCCAATTAAGGTCCCGGCAGCTACCCTTGTTGCACGGCAAATCTTCTGTTCGAAGGGACCGCAGTCTCGAGCTACTCGCCCATGATGCCCGCGAGCACCATCCTAAAGTAAACGAAGACGGTCCGTTCTTCTTCTCGCGACGAAGTGGGTCATTACACCAAACGACAAAAATCGTGCGCTAACGCCCCCGGGGCTGAGCACAGTCAACTTCCGGCAACCAATAGGAACGGCCCAAGTCTGACGTCATAAGGTCATTGCACTGGAGTTGTCAGGCGGCCGTTGCCGTCGCGCCGCGTGTCTTCAAACTCGGTTACTCCTACGGATCATGAGCTTCAGTCCAGACCAGACCTCATCCACGGCGCACACCTTCACGTCGACCAGCCCAAGGGGGAAGGCCTCTTCGCGCACAGCGCTTTCAGTAATGTCCGTCGGCAATCCTGCAGCCCTCTTCGGCCAGGACACCCAGATCATACCGCCTTGCGCAAGAACCCGCCGGGCTTGGGCCAGGTTGCGCGTAAGATCGCTGCGGACGGTCACAAACATATGGATCATCTGCAGGTCTGCTGCCGCGTTCTCCAGGATCTCCGGCGACAGGTTCTCCGACGCAATCTCAGCAGCCACAGTCGCCGGCATCCCGATCCGCCATGTTCGCTGACCGTTGAAGACCCCGAGCTTTTTGCCGAGCGGCGTTCCTGAGTACCCTGCTGTCATGGCAGAAGATCATAGCCGATTAACCGGGAGCCCGCAACTTCAAATCGGGTCGATGCAGTTCCCTTGGTTGCCACTCGTTCCTCGTGCAGTGACGGGCAGTGCATAAGCGCTTCCTGAGAGATCATCAGTCCTGGGAAGTTCGCATTAGCGGAAGCTATCGTGGTGGGTGGCACGACGGAAGGCGACTCGTCTAGCAATTGCCCAAACCTTAGATGCTGTTGAAAACGTTGTGCAATTTGGGCCGCTGCCCCGGCGTTTGCCTGCCTCTGGGCGGCGCGGATTCGAACCCGTGCCGAAAGCTGTGAGTAGTGCACCTTCGCAGATCAATTCAGGCGGAATCGGTTTATCCAGGGGTGAGGAGGGTGTAAAAAGAATTGTGTAAACGCGGTTCTCAAAGGAGAGGAAGATAAGAGAACCGAATGGCAATCAAGAAGGAACTGATAGATGAGTTGATCGCAAGCAGCGAGGGAAGCCTCATTGGTCCGAACGGTCTGGTAAAGGAACTGACGAAGGCGCTGGTGGAGCGGATGCTTGGCGGAGAGTTGAATCATCACCTGGGGTACGAGAAGCACGAAATAGCCGGGTACAACAGCGGCAACTCGCGCAATGGGAAGAGCCGGAAGAAGCTGAAGGGCGATGCCGGCGAGATGGAGATCGAGGTGCCGCGGGATCGCAACGGCACCTTTGAGCCGCAACTGATCGAGAAGCATCAGACACGTTTCACGGGCTTCGATGAGAAGATTCTGTCGATGTACGCGCTGGGCATGACTACGCGCGACATTCAGGGTCATCTGCAGGATCTGTACGGTGTGGACGTGAGCGCGGCCCTGATTTCAGAGGTCACCGACAGCGTTCTGGAAGAAGTGAAAGCCTGGCAGGACCGGCCGCTGGAAGCGTTGTATCCGATCGTGTATTTGGACGCGCTGATGGTGAAGATGCGGCAGGACGGCAAAGTAGAGAATCGCGCGGTGTACACCGCGATCGGGATCAACCTGGAAGGGCAGAAATCGGTGCTGGGCTTGTGGGCCAACGGGAACGAGGGCGCCAAGTACTGGATGGCGGTGCTGCAGAACCTGAAGAACCGAGGCATGAAGGACGCTTTCGTGATCTGCACGGATGGATTGAAAGGCTTTCCGGAGGCGATCGAAGCAGTGTTTCCGAGCACGCTAGTGCAGACCTGCATCGTGCATTTGATTCGAGCGAGTTTGAATTTTGTGAACTGGAAAGAGCGCAAGAGCGTAGCCGCGGATTTGAAGACAATTTACCGGGCGGCCAGCGCGGAGCAGGCCGAAGCGGCGCTGGCTGAGTTTCGGCGTAAGTATCCAAAGCACCAGGTAGTGGCCGACGTTTGGCAGCGGAATTGGCAGCGAGTGATTCCGTTCTTCGAATTTCCCGAAGAGATCCGTAAGATTATTTATACGACCAACGCGGTGGAGTCGCTGCACATGACGTTGCGCAAAGTGACCAAGAACCGGGGCTCGTTTCCGACGCAGGAGGCGGCTATCAAACTGCTGTACTTAGCGCTGCAGAAGGTATCAAAGAAATGGCAGACCGTCCAGGGCTGGCGCGAAGCGCTGCGTCAGTTTGCCATCCGCTGGCCGGAGCGGATCGAGCAGGCGCGGACATGAGCGGCGTTGGAAACGAGCCTGCGGCAGCAAGGAGGTATGTCCCCTTTCCCGTTTCCCCAAGGGGAAAGGACGGGGCGGGAGGGTTCCCCCCACGCCGGGCGCACGCTGCACGCCAGCCAAAAACGCTGGCATGCGACGATGCCGCCGGCTCCCCCCACAAGAGGGCTACCGCCCCTTGTGCATCCCCCGCGAACGGCGGACGCAATTCAGTAGCATCACAGGACCCGTTTACATAAAATACTTGACACCACCGGGGTGAGTACTCCTTTCTTAAGCATCTCAACGGCTTTCTCCAATCTCCGCAACCGCGTTTCTCCCTTGTTCGCTTCGGTAACCCAGCGGCAGTACTCCTTGCGGTGAATGTAACTGAGGCGGTCGAAAAGCGTGACCACGCCTTCCTTCTCCATGGCATCTTTGAACTGAGCAGGCACTGCGAGCGTTCTCGGCCCATCATCTTTCCAAAGCTTTACATCGACCGCTTCCCACCCGCCACCTCCGTTCACAACTCACAAAAATAATTCCATCCCTCACTTCCCATTACACTTAGGCCCACCCACCACTCACCCCGCCCTCCGTTTTCCCGACCACCCGTGCTACCGTCACACAGGCTCACCGCGCGCCAAACGCCGGTGGGCCGTTTCCTTTTTGAGGAGCCTCCATGTCCACCCCTGCTCAAATCGCTGCCAATCAACGCAACGCGCAACTCTCGACAGGACCCACCTCCGAAGACGGCAAATCCAGGTCCAGCCTGAACGCCGTCAAAACGGGTCTCACCGGACGCACCGTTCTGCTCCCCGAGGACGATGTCGCGCTCTATCAGACCCACGTCTCCGGGTTCACGGACCGCTATCAGCCGGTCGGCCCGGAGGAAAGCCACCTGGTGCAATCTCTCGCCGACACCCAATGGCGTCTCGAGCGCATTCCCGCCCTCGAGCTGGGCATCTACGCCATGGGTCGTCTCGAATTTGCCGAACTCTTCCCTCAGGAAGACCCTGCCGTGCGCTACGGACTCATCGAAGCCAAAACCTACCTGGCCTATGGGCGTCAGCTCAACAACCTGGGCATCCAGGAATCCCGCCTCCGCCGCCAGTTTGAAAAGGATGCAGCCGTCCTGCGCGAACTGCAGGGCCAGAGGAAACGTCAAGCCCAAGCTGCTCTCGACAGCGCCGCGCGCGAGTACATCGTCGCTGTTCACGAAGGCCGCCACGACGAGTTCGATCCCGCCCAACTTGGCTTCGAATTTTCAATCGACCAGATTGAGATCCGGGCCATGGACCTCCAACCCAATTTGTTCGCCGAATACGAGCGAAAACTCGCCAAAAAGAGAAAGGTGGCCTAGACCGCACCTGCCGGAGCCGCCTCGAAACACGAGATCCTCGGCTACTCCAAACGATAGTTCGGAGCTTCTTTCGTAATGATCACGTCGTGCACGTTCGACCAGGGGCGTTACTCTTCGTTCTTGACACGTGTCGTCACAAATGACAAATGAGCTGTGGAGAGGATCAGGTTATGCCTGACCCGCGGAAAACACGGCCCGTCTCTTGGATCTGGTGCGGTACGGTTGATTTAACTTCTGCGATTGGATGCACCGCAGTGGATGAACTAACGTCATGTTTCCCCGTTGCCTTCCATTTGGGCAAACACGTCTTCGGCAGCGTGAAAGGCGCCGTTTGCGGCTGGAACGCCACAATAAATGGCTGTTTGCAGCAGTACTTCTTTGATCTCCTCGCGCGTGACTCCGTTGTTGAATGCAGCGCGAATATGCATGCGGAACTCCTCCGCCCGATTGAGCGCGACCATGATCGCCAGACTCAGCAGACTGCGAGTGTGGCGTGGCAGTCCCGGGCGCGTCCAGATCTCTCCCCAGGCATAGCGGGTGATCAGGTCTTGAAACTCTTCATTGAAACCATTTAGACGGGCAACGCTACGTTCCACATGGGGTTCGCCCAGCACCGCGCGCCGCACTTCCATACCCTGCTCATATCTCTCGCGATCAGTCATGCAGCTCCTATGATGCCGTAAGGAATCTCGAGACCTCTTGAGTAAAGGTGGCAGAACACTCCACATTTGAAAGGTGCGCAGCAGGCAATTCGATGTACTGTGATCCGAAGATGTTCTCCGCCAAATAATGCGCCTCGACGGGTATCGTAGCGGGATCATAGGTGCCGGCGACGATCACAGTTGGCACGCGAATGGCAGAAATCGAAGAGCGCAGGTCCGCGTCGCGTATGGCCTCGCAGCAGCCAATGTACCCGTCAGACGATGTCATCGACAACAACTGTTCGAACGAGTGCACAATTTCCGGCTGTGCAGAACCAAAGTCGGAAGTAAACCATCGTGCCACAACGGAAGCGGCAATCGCTTGCATGCCGCCGTTGCGAACCGCTTCAATTCGCGAGTTCCATAACTCCCGGGTGCCGATACGAGCAGCTGTATTGCAAAGAACAAGCTTGCGGAACCGATCCGGGTAATGCAATCCGAGCCACATGCCGGTTAGTCCTCCTAGCGACAATCCGCAAAAGAATGCGTCGGGTTCCTTCAAAAAATTGAGTAGTCGGATCACGTCTTCTGCTAATTGCTGAACAGAGTACGGCCCACGGGGCACGGAAGACTTGCCGTGGCCGCGTGTATCGTATTGGAGTACTCGATACGATTGCGAAAACACATGCGCTTGTGCATCCCACATGCTCATGTCGGTTCCCAGGGAGTTCGAAAGCACAAGCAAGGGACCGCCGTTCACGTCATTGAGCCGGTAGTAGATGCGGCAATCGCCCAGATCAGCAAAAGACATTTGCTACTCTTCCGAACGTTTCAAAGTCAGCCGATATGCGGCTATGGCCCGGTCAACAAGTTGCTCTGCGACTCCAATATACGTCAGCGGCTCGAATAGACGATCGATCTCCTCCGAACTCAAGTGCGAACGGACTTCTTGATTCTGCTTAAGTATTTCGCGGAAGTGCTTATTCTCAGCGATTGCTTGCTTGCTCGCACGCTCGATGAGTTCGTGCGCTTCCGAACGCCCGATGTGCTTTGCTAACGCCATCATGGCAGCTTCTGCAAAGACGAGTCCCAAGGTCTTATCCAGATTGCGTGCCGCTTGTGCGGCGTCGATCTCTCAACGCGCCGGCAGTCTCCACCAAATGGCGCAATGCTCCTGCTGTAAGCCGTACAATTTCCGGCAAGGTGTCCCACTCGGCATGCCAGCCGCCCAGACCGCGCTCATGCTCTTGCACCATGGCGGACAACATGGTTGACGAGCCACTCGCCCGTCCGCAGCGGGCTCAAAAACTTCCGCGACTTCCGTTTGACTTAGCAGCGATAGATCGCGACCAATCTTGCCAAACGTTCCCGTGCAAAGCGCAAGTTTTGTGGCTACCTCCGCGAAGCGATCCCGATGGGCGTGCCAGGGAACTTCGGGCGCCTGCAGGCCCAGCTCATCTGCAAAATGGGTCGCGACCTGTAACGCTTTTTCTCCGAGTGCGGCAAGAGTACCTGCTGCACCGCCAAACTGAATTACCCGGATCTCCTGCCGTAATGCTCGCACCCGCATGAGGTGACGATGCGAAATATCCAGCCAACCAGCGAACTCCAACCCGAGCACGGTCGGCACGGCATGCTGCATCCAGGTGCGAGCAACAATCGGGGTCGCCCGATGCCTTTCCGCCAATGCTGCCAACTCTTAGCAAAGGCGGACAAGATCATTCGCGATGAGCTTGAGGGCATCGCAAAGCTGCAGCACGAGGCCCGTATCAATTACATCCTGGCTGGTTGCACCCCAGTGCACGTACCTTGCGGCCTCACGAGTTCGAAAGAGCGCGGCCTCCGCAGAGTAATTTCGCACCTGCCTCGACTGCTTCCTTGACCCATCTATCTACACGCGCTACTTCTCGATCTCGAATCAGCGGACCCACTTGGGTTTCGGGGTCGAGGGGATCGCCCACTCGCAAGTAGCGGGCGATTTCGGCCAATCCTTCTGATGCAGCCTGCACGATTGAGGAGTGGACAAATACCCTTTGTACTGACACACAAACTTGTCCGGGTGATGAAAACCACCCTTCGCGATTTTGGGCAATGCTGCGTCCAAGTCCGCATCTTCGGCAATGATCGCCGGAGCTGCTCCGCCGTGCTCGACAGCGCAACGTGCACCGGGCGCAAGCCGTGAGCGCAGCATCCAACCGACCGCTGCACTCCCAATAAAGCTAACGAATGCTACGCGACGGTCCACTACGAGTTGCGCGCTGACAGCGGTATTTTCCGTCAAAAGAGGTTGACACCATTCATCGGGCAAACCAGCCTCCCGAAGGAGGCTTACCAAGCGAAAACAAGAAATTGGTGTGTCCTCGGCTGGCTTAACAATGACCGGACAACCTGCAGCTAGCGCGGGCCCAACCTGGTGCACGATCAAATTGAGTGGGTGATTGAAAGCGCTCGCTCACGGCAACTACGACGCCGATCGGCTCTCACTGAGTGAAAGCAATCCTGTTCATTGAAGCCGCATCGATATTCATGGGGATGACGTGACCCGCTTCTGAACGCTCTGCGCAGTTTCGAAGGCCGTCTATAGCAGGCGTCACCTCCACCCGGGAATCGATCAGCGGGTTGCCGCCTTAGAGTGCGGCCTCGCGCGCGAATTCTTCAGCACCCTTCTCCAGCAACATGGCTGCCAACTGAAGTTGCCCAAATTATTTCGGATCTCAGGCAACGTGACGAACCTGTGCAATGCGCTGTTCTTGAGGAGTTAGGCGTGAAGGTCCTCTGGTGGACCAAACCAGATGAGATTTGGTCCCTGATTACCTCGGTTATGGCTTCATCTGTTTAGGTGAACTCTGCGGACGTGTTGTTTAAGCCAAACATAGCTTGGCTTTTCTATATCGTGTCCGATATTCTCACGATCAACCGGGCTCTCTTCGAGATTGCTCGCCCTTATTTTCAAAAGCAACTGTCTCCGCGCGCTTTTCGAAACCAATAACGACTAGATAATTGACCATAAAAGACCGAATAATCAACCCGCGAAACGATACTGCTGTAAGAAGTTGCTGTAACAAGTACTTGACGCCCCCGTGTTGAAGGCATAGACTCGATTGCGGAGGAAGTGCTCATGCCCGAGTCGGCAGAAGTCGCTCCGTACGGCCGGAAAACGCAACGTCCGCCCGCCGTAAATGAAGTCCATGTGCTCTGGATCACTGCGGGTCTAAGCTGCGATGGCGATACCATCTCCATCACGGCCGCGTCCCAGCCCAGCATCGAAGATGTTCTGCTCGGCGCCATTCCCGGACTTCCCAAAGTTCACCTGCACAACCCGGTGCTCGCATACGAAGTCGGCGACGATTTCATGAAGCATTGGTTTCTCGCGCAGGAAGGAAAGCTCGAGCCTTTTGTCCTGGTCATCGAAGGCTCCATTCCCAACGAGAAAATTAAACAGGAAGGCTATTGGGCCGCTCTCGGCACCGATCCCGATACCGGTCAGCCGATCACCACCTGCGAATGGATCGATCGTCTTGCGCCCAAGGCGACGGCGGTCGTAGCGGCCGGAACGTGCGCCACTTACGGCGGTATCCACGCCATGCAAGGCAACCCGACAGGCTGCATGGGCCTTGCCGATTACCTCGGCTGGGGCTGGAAATCCAAAGCCGGCCTACCTATCGTCAACGTGCCAGGATGTCCTGTCCAGCCGGACAATTTTATGGAGACGCTACTGTATTTGCTCTACCAGCTTGCCGGTCGCGCTCCCATGATCCCGCTCGATGATCAGTTGCGGCCGAAGTGGCTATTCGGTCAAACGGTTCACGACGGCTGTGACCGCGCTGCTTTTTACGAGCAAGCAGATTTCGCCGACAGCTACAACTCGCCAAAGTGTCTGGTAAAACTAGGCTGCTGGGGTCCCGTCGTCAACTGCAATGTACCGAAGCGCGGTTGGATGGCCGGCATCGGCGGCTGTCCCAACGTAGGCGGCATTTGCATCGGCTGCACCATGCCCGGCTTCCCCGACAAGTTCATGCCCTTCATGGACGAGCCGCCCGGCGCGAGAGTCTCGTCCATGATGATCAGTCCATATGGTACGGCCATCCGTGCTCTGCGTAGTATTACTAACCACACAGTTAATAAAGAACCGAAGTGGCGTCATACCGGCCGAAGGCTCACTACCGGCTACACGCCTCTCACTTACTAGGTCTCAGGGAAAAATACAACATGGCCACTATATCCGAACCGGCATCAGCGATTGAAAGTTCGCAGCGGCGTCTCGTCGAAATGAACTGGGATCCGATCACTCGGATCGTCGGTAGCCTCGGGATTTACACCAAAATCGATTTCGCCAATAAAGAAGTTGCCGAGTGCTACAGCACTTCGTCCATCTTCCGCGGTTACAGCATCTTCATGAAGGGCAAGGATCCCCGCGATGCCCACTTCATCACGAGCCGCATCTGTGGTATCTGCGGCGACAACCACGCCACCTGCGCCTGCTATGCCCAGAATATGGCCTTCGGAGTTCGGCCTCCGGATATGGGCGAGTGGATCACGAATCTCGGCGAAGCCGCCGAGTATATGTTCGACCACAACCTCTACCAGGACAACCTAGTCGGCGTCGACTATTGCGAGCAAATGGTCAAAGAGACTAATCCGGGTGTTCTAGCGAAAGCAGAGAATACACCCTCTCCCCATGCGAGCGCGCACGGGTACAAGACCATTGCTGATATTATGCGGGCCCTGAATCCCTTTACCGGCGAGTTCTACCGCGAAACTCTGCAAATGAGCCGTATGACCCGCGAGATGTTCTGTCAA
The DNA here is from genome assembly GCA_963771495.1 of uncultured Acidobacteriaceae bacterium. Classification (GTDB taxonomy): domain Bacteria; phylum Acidobacteriota; class Terriglobia; order Bryobacterales; family Bryobacteraceae; genus Bog-105. The sequence goes on from CAVYTR010000002.1 coordinate 362,531, forward strand.
ATGGAGGGACGCCATGTCCATCCGTCCACTCTCTATCCCGGCGGCGTCGGAACGGTGCCTACCGTGCAGCTCTTTACCGACTATCTAGTCCGCCTCATGAAATACGTCGAGTTCATGAAGAAAGTCGTCCCGCTGCATGACGATCTGTTTGACTTCTTCTATGAGGCGCTTCCCGGCTATGAAAAAGTAGGCCAAAGGCGCATTCTCCTCGGGTGTTGGGGTTCGTTCAACAATCCCGAAGTTTGTGACTACCAGTATCAGAACATGGATAAGTGGGGTAAAGCGATGTATGTTACCCCCGGTGTCGTTGTCGATGGCGAGTTAGTTACCAACAACTTAGTCGACATCAATCTCGGCATTCGGATCCTGCTCGGAAGTTCTTACTACGATGATTGGCAAAACGGTGAGACGTTCGTCAGCCACGACCCACTAGGGAATCCCGTAGACAAGCGTCATCCCTGGAATCAGACCACCACCCCGCGTCCGCAGAAACGCGATTTCAAAGGAAATTACACCTGGGTCATGTCTCCGCGCTGGTACGACAAGCGCACGGGCGATTATCTGGCACTCGACACCGGTGGCGGCCCTATCGCTCGCTTCTGGGCGACAGCGCTCGCTGGTCTTGTCGATATCGGCTACGTTAAAGCGACCGGACATAGCGTCAAAATCTATCTGCCTAAGACCGCGACTATGCCCGAAGCAGAGTTCGAATGGAAAATTCCGAAGTGGAGCAACGCTCTCGAACGTAACCGCGCTCGCACTTACTTTCAGGCTTATGCCGCTGCTTGCGCGTTGCACTTTGTGGAACAGGCCATGCGAGACCTGCATCGCGGCAAAACCCAAACTTGGAGTGAGTTCAAGGTGCCCGATGAAGCTATTGGCTGCGGTTTCCATGAAGCCGTCCGGGGCGTCCTCTCCCATCACGTTGTCATTCGCGAAGGAAAGATCGCCAATTATCACCCCTATCCGCCGACACCCTGGAATGCCAGTCCTCGTGACGAGTACGGAACTCCTGGTCCTTACGAAGATGCCGTGCAGAACACGCCCATTTTTGAGGAGAACGGACCAGACCAGTTCAAGGGTATAGACATCATGCGCGCCGTGCGCAGCTTCGATCCCTGTCTCCCATGCGGTGTGCACATGTATCTTGGTGAGGGCAAAACGCTGGATGTTCGACACTCGTCCATGTTTGGTGTCGATACGCATGACCTGAATGGCTGTGGGTTAAAAGGTTCAGGCGCTCATGGCCGTTGATCCATGCGCCAACGCCGACGAAGAACGAGTGCGGCGTATCGAAAATTTGGTACGCCGGCTTGAGCAAATCGCCGACCCCGAAAGCCGGGAAATCGGCGAACAGTTAATGCAGGCTGTTCTCGATCTTCACGGTGCCGGCCTCGAGAAAATGCTGGATATCGCCTTCGAATCCGGCGCGGCCGGTGAAGCGATCATTCGAAAGTTTGCGAACGATGGTCTGGTTTCGAGCCTCTTGGTCCTTCACGGGCTTCACCCCGACGACCTTGAGACCAGAGTGCGCCAGGTTGTGGCCAAGGTGCCAGGCCATGTGGAAGTCTTGAGTATTCTCGATGGCGTTCTTCGCGTGCGGATTTCAGGCGGAGGCTGCGGGTCAAGTGAAGAAGAATCCCTCAAAGCTGTCCTTCGCGAAGCGGTCCCCGACCTTTCCGGAATTGTCGTCGAACAAAGCCCTGCTATGAACGGCTTTGTGCCTTTGCTCAGCATCAACAACATCTCCTCGAGGGCGGGTTAACGTGGCGCCGGCTCCGGTTGCAGCACTGCGCCGCTTTGTGCCGGTGCGCCAAAGCAAAGAACGGTGTGATCGCTGTGGCGCAGGACTCCCGAGTGAGCACGCCCATCAGTTCGACCCCAGAACACGACTTATCCGATGTGCCTGTAGTTCTTGCGTCGAACTCGATCGCGGCCTGTATTTAGAAATTCCGACGCAGGCACGTGCGCTCCCGAATTTCAGCATCACGGATGCGCAATGGGACGACCTTCTCATCCCCATTTCGCTCGCCTTTTTCACATATAGCTCAGCCGCGGGGCGAGTCGTCGCACTCTATCCCGGCCCTGCAGGCGCGTCGGAATCTTCGCTCCGGCTTGACGCCTGGTCCGAAATCGAAGCCGCGAACCCTGAACTTATCCGCTTACACCCTGATGTGGAAGCGCTGCTCGTCAATCGCGTCGGGACCTCGCGCGAGTACTTCATCGTGCCCATCGATAAATGCTACAAACTGGTCGGCATCATCCGCATGCGCTGGAGTGGATTCTCGGGAGGCGCCGCCGTCTGGGGTGAAATCGCTCGCTTTTTCGAACAACTTCGAAAGGAAAGCAGCCCTTGCCGAACCTGAACTTCGTCGTCGAGAATGCTCAGGCCGTTTCGTTCGCCGCTGCCCCGACGATCGCATTTCAGCTTCGCGTCGCAAACGCGGTCCCGGATGAACCCATTCACAGCATCGCGCTGCGTTGTCAGATTCAGATCGAAGCGCACCGGCGTCACTACTCGCCTGAAGAACGCCACTTGCTCGGCGACCTCTTCGGTGAACCGGAGCGCTGGAGCCGTACGCTGCGTCCTTTGCTCTGGACCCACGCGAGCATCACCGTAACTGAATTCCTGGGCACAACCAACGTTTTCGTTCCCATCGCCTGCACCTTCGATTTCAATGTCGCCGCTGCAAAATATTTCCATGCTCTGGAGGCAGGTGAGGTTCCGCTGAATTTCCAGTTCAATGGAACCGTGTTCTATCCTGCCGCGGACGGCACGTTGCAAATCGCGCAGATTGGTTGGGACAAAGAAGCTAAATTCCGTCTGCCGGCGCAAGTCTGGCACGAAATGATGGACCTGTATTATCCCGATAGCGTTTGGCTTCGCCTCCAGCGGCACGTCTTCAACCGCCTGTACGAATACAAACGGTCACAGGGCGTTGCCACGTGGGAAGAAGCCCTCGAGCGTCTTCTGCCGGAAGAAAGGCAAGCCGCGTCGTGAATTTTCAGCCTCTGGAAAAGATCGCGAACGCCGTTCTCTACGAAGGCTTTCTCCTCTACCCGTATCGTACGACAGCCGTCAAAAATCAGGGCCGCTGGCACTTCGGAACCATCGGACCAGCGGGTGGCAGTTACCCGGTCGAGATGCAAACCGAGGTGCTTCTCGAAGCAGATTTTCAAACCACTGTCGAGATCAAAATCCGTTTTCTTCAGGATCGGACCGAGCGCGAGTGGACAACTACATACACTCCGCTTTCAGCGCCTCCCGAAGTTCACACGTTTTCTTTCGGCGAACTAATTGCCGCGGTCCAGATAACCATCACTCCCCTGACCGACAGTCTCATTCGCCTGTCCATCCACATTGAAAACCTGAGTCCTAGCACCGGCAACGAACCCCGCACCCAGCCGTCCCCTGTACACATGCTCTCCTGCCACACCCTGCTGGGCGTGCAAGAGGGTGCATTCCTCTCCTTAATGGATCCTCCCGAGACTTGGCGCGCAGCCGCGGCGACCTGCCGCAACATCGGTACCTGGCCAGTCCTCGCGGGGCCCGAAGGAGAGCGCAGGCTGATGCTCTCCTCGCCCATCATTCTGTATGACTACCCCCAAATCGCGCCCGAAAGCCACGGCGATTTTTACGACAGCACCGAAATGGACGAGATGCTGACGCTGCGGGTCCTCACGCTCACCGATGAAGAGAAACAGCAGGTGAGGGACAGCGGCGATCACGGGCGCGAAATCCTCGAGCGCACAGAAGCCCTTCCGCCCGAGCACGCCGCCAAACTCCACGGAGTCATCCGCTCTCTGCGCAATGCGTCTAAATTGGAGTTCCGCGAAGGAGATCGCGTACGCTTGCGGCCCCGCAAGAGGGGTGACGTGTTCGACATCGCTCTGAATGGCAAAATCGCCATCATCGAATCCGTCGAGCGCGATTTCGAAGATCGTGTCCACATTGCCGTCACCATCGAGGACGATCCCGGCCGTGACTTGGGCGTGGCCCGGCAGATCGGCCACCGGTTTTTCTTTTCCTCGGACGAAGTCGAGCTCCTATGAACATCCTCGTCGCAGGAATCGGCAACATCTTTCAAGGTGATGACGCATTCGGTTGCGAAGTCACGCGAGTACTCAGCAATCGGTCACTCCCCGACAACGTCCACGTCGTCGATTTCGGGATCCGCGGTCTCGATCTGTCCTACGCGTTGATGAACAAGCCCGATCTCACGATTTTGATCGACGCCACTTCGCGTGGAGGTCCGCCTGGATCGGTCTACACCATCGAGCCCACAATCGAAACTGCAGGTGCAAATCAGACTGTTGCGGTAAATGCTCACGCCATGAATCCGGCCAACGTGTTTCGCATGGTGCAAGCAATGGGCGGGGAAATCGGTCGTGTCTTGCTCGTCGGTTGTGAACCCGCGGACCTGGGCGGAGAAGATGGTCGCATGGGTCTGACTGCGCCCGTAGCCGATGCCGTCCAGGTCGCCGCCGATGTTGTCGCATCTCTTATCTCAAAAGAATGTCAGGAGAAGGAAGTCGTATGAAAAAATTGTTTAGCGGAATAGCGGTCGCTCTCGCCATGGCGATGCTTGTAGTCTCGATTCCCGATATCAAGCGCTACATTCGTATCAGCACCATGTAATTACACGCGTGCACGAACTTTCGATAGCATTGAGCATCATCGAAGGAGTCGAGGAAGAGGCTGTGCGGCAGGGCGGGGGACGCGTATGCTCTGTACATCTGCGTCTCGGCCCGCTCTCTGGTGTGGTCAAAGAGGCCCTGCTCTTTTCTTACGAGCTGGCATGCGAAGGCACTTCACTCGAAGGTTCGACCCTCGAGATTGAGGATGTCCCTATTCTGATCCAATGCCCCCAATGCGCAGCCGAACGCTTTCCCCTCTCACTCCAGCGTCTCGAATGTGCCCATTGCGGCACGCCCGCTGCCGAAGTTCTGCGTGGAACGGAGCTTGAGGTCTCTGCTCTGGAGCTCGAAACCTGATGGCAACCCGTCTCGTCGAAGTTCGCCAGAAAGTTCTAAGCAAGAACGACGTTATCGCCCGTGCGTTGCGCCAGCGTTTTGAGGACGCGCACGTCACCGTTATTAGCCTTGTTTCCAGCCCCGGATCAGGAAAAACCGCGTTCCTCGAGCGCATCCTCTCTTCGCTTCGCCCGAAGTACCGTGTGGCCGCCCTGGTAGGCGATCTCGCAACCGAGAATGACGCCATGCGCTTGGCGCGCAGCCAGGTTCCCGTCAAACAAATCTGCACCGGCACTGTCTGTCACCTCGACGCGAGTATGGTCACCACGGCCCTCGAAGACTGGAATCTCGACGACCTCGACATTCTCTTCATTGAGAATGTGGGCAATCTTGTCTGCCCGTCTAGTTACGACCTCGGTGAACAAGCTCGCATCGTGCTCCTCTCGGTGACAGAAGGTGAAGACAAACCGCTGAAATACCCAACGATCTTTCACGGCGCCGACATCGCAATCATTACCAAGAGCGATCTTGCGGCAGCGGTAGAGTTCTCCTGGGAAGAAGCGCAGCGCAACATCCAAAGCGTCCGCCCGGGCATGCCAATGTTTCCGGTTTCCGCCAAATCAGGCCAGGGAATGACAGAAATTATCCAATGGATGGAGCGAGTCTGCGCGGAAAAAGATCAGGACGTTACAGCCTGATCGCTGTCCCCTGATGGAACAACAGTTTCCATTCTCCCAATCGCAAAACCCAGATTGAGCTTCTCAGAGATTGCGTGAAGAGTTCATCCGCCGTGCCTTGAAACGATCGATAAGTCACCAGCACTATACCGTTCGCCAGCATCTCGGCCCGAAAATCGGCTATCGAAGTCTTGACCGGCAGTTCGGCTTGCAGTGAGGCGATAACTTCCGCCTTCGAATAAATCCGTCCCGAACTCCCGAATTCCTGAAACCCCTCCGCCAGCAGCGCCGATATCCGATCGGCATTCTTCCTCGTCGAAGCTTTCAATAATTCTTCTTCAAGTCCTCGCAGCACATCCGAGTAATTCACAAATCCGTGGTCACCCGTAGACACTTCATTTGGGATGCTCCATCACCGAGGGCAGGATCAGTTGATCCGTCGATCAAAGAATGGTCAGGTAGCAATCGGCCGACAGTCCCCGTGCTTTCCTAAATATGAAATCGATACCGGAGTTGCGCATAAATCTGCCGTGGATCGGCATAATGCGTACCACCGAATGTGGAACTATTGTCCAGCAGGAATCTTCTATTCGTCAGGTTCAAAGCGGTAAGCGAGATCGTAAATCGTTCCGCGAACGACTTTCCTATCGAAAGATCGAAAGTTGTATGTTCCTGCAGGTGTCCAGCGTAATCGAGCGAGCCGTCCGTAAAGCCCGAGCCGTAATAAAGATTGCCGCCTGCGGTTACCTGGTGAGGCAAGTTGGCATTGAAGCCGGCGTGCAGGGTATGACGCTGATCGTGATCTAACAGGAAGTAGCCATTGGCGGGCGGTGAGAAGTCCGTTAATCCGCCAGAGACGGCCCCGGCGCCTTCCGCGTGTGCGTAGGCATAAGTGATATAAACCTCGCCCCGATGGAAAAGCTGAGGGGAGCGCATCGAGAATTCCCAACCGTACAACCGCGCGCGATCCACGGTAAGCGGAAAGAACACGTTCGAGTTACCGATTGCATTGTGATCGAAATAGTTGCGGGCTCGCTGGTGATAATTGTTGATGTCAAACGACCAGCCACGCAGGGGAATCGTTAAACCGAACTGATGTTCCTGGTCGCGCTCACCCCGTAGAGGAATGAAACCAAGACCCTGAGATATCGCGTATTCAAGCAGAGGTCCACTTACGGTAGACAAAGGAGGCGCTTGATAGTACTCGCCCCAGAATCCACGGAGCACCCAATGCAAGTACGGAATCCGAATCGATCCGCCCAGCCGTGGATCGGCTGCATTTTCGGATATCGATCCTCCAAAGTGAGTCAGCCGCACACCGCCGATGAGTGTCAGCCAGGAGAAAGCCTTGTATTGATCCTCCAAAAACGCCGATTCAAGCTGTCCTGTTGCTCGGTTAGTTTGTCGAATAAATTGTCCCGAGCCATCGTTGGCCAGTAGCGCGACGAACTCGTTGTCATGCTGCCCAAAACCGTAAACGCCCGCTACTAGGTTGTGCTTCTTTCTAACAGCCGAGATCGTGGCCTGAGCGCCCCCGTACTGCGAAGCCTGATGCTGGGTCGTGCTGATAGGGAAATCGTTCGGGCCTCCGTCATAGTTGGCATGGTTGAAATGATAAAAGGGCGAGACTGTCAAAAGAACACCAGGCGCAACTGTGTGTACCCAGGACAAACTAACGATTGCATCCCGCTCTCGTTCCACATCCCGTACGCCCGCCGGCTCCGCGCTGGGGTCATTCGGAATCTGAAAATCATCGCGCCGCAGAGTCGTAACAAACCGGAGTTGATCGTTCGGGTCCACGTTGTAAATGAGATTCGCCATGCCGCCCAATCCCCAGACCCGATCGTGTAGAACGTCCGGACCAGGAGTTGATAGGCCATAATCACTCCGATTTCCATTTAAGCTCGCAAAGTACGCCAGTTTCTCGGTGTGACTGCCGAAGTTAATCTGGTCATTTGTTTGATGGAAGGAACCGTATGTCGAGTAAAACTCCCCTTCGTTATTTCGCTCAAAGCCGGTGCGAGGCACAACATTGAACAAGCCATAGGTGCGATCGCCATAAGCAGATGAGTAGCCGCCGCGCTCCACTTCTAAGTAGTCGATGTCTTTGGGATCTACCTGAGGGCCGACGTTGCTCGCTATATTTGTGTTCGGAATGGGTACTCCGTCGATGGCCCACGTCACCTGGTGGCCGCCGCGAACATGCAGTTGGTCATGGGTCATCCAGGCGCCCGGAACATAGTCAGTGATCATGTTCATACTGTTAGTAAGATCTGCGCCCGGAGTGTCGCGGATCTCGCTGCGGCTTACAATCGTGGTCGGCGTCATGGTGTCCGGACTGGCGGCAAGCGCTTTATCTTCGACGTTGACAACCTCTGCCTTTGTGCCAATTGTCAGTTGAAAGTGCAGGATGGGAGCTTCCCTTGACGAGACCACAACTTGTTGCGCCGAAGTCTCGAAACCGTCACGGCTGACTGTCACTTCGTATTCGCCGACCGGTACCGTCACAGTTTCGAAGGCGCCGTCTTTACCGGTGGTCAGCGTTTGAACAAAATCCGAGCTTGTCGACTTCACGGTAATGCGCGCTTCCGCAACTGGACGGTGGTCTGGATCGTGAACAATCCCCCGAATGGAGCTCAGTACGACCGCCCAGGCAAACGGAGCGACTGCCAGGATCATCGCGAGTATGCACACGACACGTTTCGCGAGTTTCTGAGGGTCACCGGAAAGCACACCGGCGCGTGGCTCTCGCTGATGTTTCAGCTCGGGGGTGAAGTTACGTCGATTCATGTTTTCCTTTCCTGAGAAAACAAAGCTAACCGTTGACAGCAGGAGCAAAGGCCCACAAAAAGGCAGCGCCCCTGAGGCGTCCGAAAGTTGTCTTTAGCTTGGGAACGAGTAGGAAAGGCTGGGCGGACCGCGTTCTCCGGGCAATCCGCCGGCTTGGAGCGGTGGAGTTTGATTTGAAAACTCAATCCCGCAGAGCCGGCAAAATTCGATTTCAGTCTGAATGGGCAACGAGAACGCTAGAGATCCTCCCGTTGCATTCGTCGCTTTGAAGTAAGCCGGGCAAGTTTGACGGACAGAACTAATTCCTACTCCGCTGCCCTCGTGCTCAGAAGCAGCGATCAGAGCGCAATGGTGCTTACCATCGCGACGGCAGCAGGCCGGTAAGGGGGAGGAGTCAGAAGGAGCGGTTAAGAAGGGCGTTGCTGTGCCAAAGCTGAAGACAAACAACAGCAGATTGGCAATCAGACACAACAAGTCTATATAGTAGCCTGTACGTCGGGTAAATCGACGGTCTTAGTCTTGTCCAATGCAGGATGAGCCTGAAGCGGGGGTTTGTTTCTAATGCAGAATGAGCCTGAAGGAAGAGTTGAGTTTCGCATGCTGAGGATTGAACATCAGCGTGGAGAAGGGAGAGCGGTTGAGCCTGGAGCAAATCCGGGCATTTTTGGAAGCGGCGGGGGAGGTCCATTTTGAAGCAGCCAATCGTGAGGAAGTGTACGGCTGGATAAGCCGGACATTGTGCGGGCAGGAGTACTGGAAGCAAAGCAAGGCAGCCAAGGGATTGTTGCGGCCATACGTTCAGAAGATGACAGGCCTGAGCCGGTCTCAGGTCACGCGGCTCATCGCTGGGTACATCGCGACGGGGACGGGGAAGGAACGCAGCTATCGGCGCAACCGGTTCGCGAATCATTACAGCGCCACCGATGTTGTCTGGCTGGCGGAGGTGGACGAAGCACACGAAACGCTGAGCGGACCGGCTACGCGGAAGATCTTACAACGGGAGTTCGAGCATTACGGCGACTCACACTATGAACGCCTGGCCGGGATCTCGGCGGCCCCTCTCTACAATCTGGGGAAGAGCCGGAGATATCGCGAAAAGCGCCTGCGTTATGAGAAGACGAGACCTGTTCCGATTGCGATTGGAGAACGCCGCCGGCCCGATCCGAAAGGCAGGCCGGGTTATCTGCGCGTAAACACGGTTCATCAAGGGGATCTGGACGGCGTGAAAGGGCTGATGCCGGTGCTGGAAGCGATCTTGGCGCAGTGTCCGTTCCGCATACTGGGCTTTCATTCCGATAACGGGAGCGAGTTTATCAACGGCACAGTCGCCGGGCTATTGAACAAGCTGTTGGCGGAACAGACGAAATCGCGGCCGCGGCATTCCATGACAACGGCCTGGTGGAGGCGAAAAATGGCGCGGTGATTCGAAAACACATCGGCTACGGCTACATCGCTTCCGGACACGCCGAAGCCATCACTACGTTTTACCAGGAGCATTTCAACCCGTATCTGAATTTTCATCGGCCGTGTGGCGTGCCGGAAACGATCACGGACAACAAAGGAAAGCAACGCCGGCTTTATCGCCGGTACGGGACACCGTGGGAGCTGTTACAGGACGTGCCGGAGTTCGCGGCTTATCTCAAACCCCGAACCACGAAGGAAGACCTCGAACGACTGGCCGATGCACGCAGCGATACCCATGCCGCGCGGGCCATCCAGGAGGCCAAACAGAAGCTCTTCGCCGGCCTGCGGCAGAAACGGAGAGCATGAAGACGGCCGCGGAAATGACAGGTGTGGACGCGGAGGAAAACCAAAACCAGGTTTCCCTCCGCGCCCACAACCTTTGGAAATCGCCAGGCGATTCCCACATTCCCGCAGCCGCGACGAACGGTGGAAAAGTGGAAAGCAAAACCAGCCTTCCCACTTTCCCACCGCAGCCCAAATTCCTACTCGTCGAAATTCTAAAACCAAAACAAGGAGGCCTGAAGCGCGGAGCCACGCTCCCGCCTTCAGGCTCATTCTTCGATTAGAAAATGCTCGGAATAGCAGGCCCTTATCATGTAAGTTGCTGAAAAAAACTAATCTGCTCCGCTTTTTGACCCTCGGCATCGGGTTTTCGGTATGCACCTTCTCGCAGGAAATTCGAGCCATCCGCATAAACCTCGACATCACGGATGCACCTCGTAAGATTCTTCGCGCACAGCTTTCGATACCTGTAAAGCCGGGTCCCTTGACTCTTGTTTACCCGCAATGGATTCCCGGCGAGCATGGGCCCACAGGTCCAGTCGACAATCTTGCCGGAATCGTTTTTTCAGCTAACGGTGAGGTGATCCCCTGGAAACGCGACGACGTCAATATGTTCGCTTTTCACCTGAATGTCCCGACAGGAACAAGCACGCTCGAGGCGAAAGTCGACTTCCTCGCCACTGCAGCCGCCTCCGGTTTCTCTGCCGGCGCGTCCACCAGCGCGAACCTGTGTTTAGTCAGTTGGAATGAAGTTGTCCTCTATCCGGCCGGGGCAGCCGCCTCCCAAGTCACCTTCGAGCCTTCCATCCGTATACCTGATGGCTGGAAGTTTGGTACCGCCCTCACCCCGTCTTCACCAATAGGCGAAACCACCCGCTTTGAACCTGTCACTCTCGAGGCGCTGGTGGATTCCCCGCTTCTGGCCGGCAAATTCTTCAAAGAGGTTCCGCTCGCCCCCGAGGTCACTCCTAAGCACTACCTCGACATGGCCGGCGACGGCCCAGAAGATCTGAAGCTCTCGGATTCCGACGTCAACGGCTTCAGCAATCTTGTCCGCGAAACCGGCGCTCTCTACGCCTCGCGTCACTACAGCAGTTATCATTTCTTGCTGACGCTCAGCGACAGCGTTGCACATTTCGGCCTTGAACATCATCAGTCGAGCGACGACCGCGTAGACGCACGCACGTTTCTCGACGATGATTTAAAGCTCCTCTCCGGCGATCTTCTGCCGCACGAATTCACGCATTCCTGGAACGGTAAGTACAGGCGGCCTGCCGGTCTCGCAACGGGCAATTACCATCAGCCGATGAAAGGCGAACTGCTGTGGGTCTATGAAGGTCTTACACAGTATCTCGGCGATGTTCTAGCGGCCCGCAGCGGCATCTGGACCGCTGATCAGTATCGAGCCTATCTTGCCGCCTCCGCCGCTTCGCTCGACTGCCGTCCCGGGCGCACTTGGCGCGATTTGCAGGATACTGCGATCGCAGCACAAATCCTCTATGGTACGAGTGACCAGTGGGACAACTGGCGGCGCTCGGTCGATTACTATCCGGAAGGCGAGTTGATTTGGCTGGATGTCGATACTAACATCCGCAAACTCTCCGGCGGAAAGAAATCGCTAGACGATTTCTGCAAGCGCTTTCTTGGTCTTGGTGGAAATACGCCGCCGCGAGTCGTTCCCTATACCTTTGAAGACATCGTCTCTAATCTGAACTCGATCCAGCGTTACGACTGGTCCGGTTTCCTCGAAAATCGGCTTACCTCGAAAGCAGATCACGCGCCCCTAGGAGGAATCACGATGGGCGGCTATAAGATCGACTACACCGATAAACCTAATGAAGTAACGCGCGCGGACGAAAGTCGTGAGCGAGGCTTGAATGCGTGGTATTCGCTCGGCATCCACATCGCGGATAACTCGATCAGTGATGTCCTGGTTGGCTCTCCTGCCTACAGGGCGGGCCTTGGTCCCACCATGAAGATTGTGGCCGTAAATGGTCGCCGCGCGAGCGACGAGATACTCCGTGCCGCCATTCACGATGCTAAGACGAGCCGTGAGCCGATCCAATTCATCGTGGATAACGCCGGATTTTTCAAAGTGGTGAGCATCGATTACCACGGGGGCGAACGTTATCCGCACCTCGTCAAGGTCGGGCAGGGGACGGCATTCCTGGATGATATTCTGAAGCCTCTTGCCAGCCATGCTCCAGTTAAAACGGCCGAGTAATTAGGCCACAATGGCTGATTGAATCGAGGCGGCCGGTGGCAGCTCAGGGTCCGTACGGATTGCGCAAGGTTGTCACTCGACTTACTTCTCGGTCGACACCCGGCACGTTCCAGTCTGGGATTGCTCTCTATCAGAAGTGATAGCGCAAGGCGAACTCCACGATTCTTGGATCAGCCGCACCCGTCACCTGTCCGAAGTTAGGAGCTCCATAGTTCAGCGACAACGTCGTGAAATTCGCATGGTTGAAAATGTTGAAGATTTCGCCGCGGAACTCAACCACATTCCGCTCGGTGATATGGAAGTCCTTGTACAATGCCATGTCGAAGTTCACCAGGCCGGGTCCCAAGATCGTTCCTGACCCCGCATTGCCAAAGTAACCAGGAGCCGGCGCCGTGAAGTCCTGCGTGTTGAACCAGGCTGCCACCGTTTGCGGGCCTCCAATATTCGCGCCCGTTGCGTCTGGCCGCACGGCAATACCCTGATTGGCAATGCTCAGAGCAGGGCTGAATGAAAGGCCGCTGCGAATCGTGGTGATATCCGAATATCTCCACCCGCCCAGCAGCCCCTTCCAGCCAGTCGCATTCTTCAGCCACGGCAAATTCCACACCGCGCTGAAGGTAAACACCTGCGGCACATTCAAGGCCGAATTGCCGTAATAGCGCTTCGGATTGTAGTAGTCGTATCCGCTAAACGCCGCGCCCGTCAGGTTGTGCGACCACGTATAGGAGCCCGTCAGAAACAGGCTCGAGCTCACCGGATGTGTGGCCGTCACTTCCAGCGCATTCCAGTTCGAATTGAGCTGCGTCGTGTAATCGTTAATCGTGGCGTACCCCAAGAATGGGCTGAACTGATTCGTAAAGAACTTTCCGGTGTTGATCAGCGGATTGAAATCGTAATTGCCGAAAGGCGTTGGCTGGTTCATGTTGAAGGTTCCGTTCAGGTGACGCGCCAGCGCACCTGCCCCCGTCACGGCCACAATCCAATTTTTCCCAAACTGCCGTTCCAGACTCAGGCTGTAGCTATGCACCTGAGTCGACTGGATGTTCAGGTCGGCGGTTGTCAAGCTCAATGCGCTCGCCGCCCTGGCCGTTCCGGTGCCAGCCGGATTCGCGAAATTCGTGTTTATCAGGTTCGTTGAAGTCACGTCCGGCGGATTGCTTGCACAATTAAAGGAGCAATCCTGGTTCGTAAAAATGCGGGTGTACGTCAAACCGTAGCCACCCCGCAAGGCCGTCTTCCCGTCGCCGAAAATGTCCCACGCAAAACCTGTCATCGGCGACCAGTACCAGTTATTTCGTCCCGAAAAGTTAACCGGCACGCCGCCCACGCCGTTTCGGATCAGTCCGTTCAGCGGGTTATAGTTCGCAGTCGCGGTCAATGTTCCGTTCGTATTCACGATGGGAGCCTGCGCAACGTTGTAAACCGTTGGATCGAAGAGGTTCTCGAAATTGGATGGCGCATGCGGTAGGGGCATATAGCTGATCCGCGTTCCGATCGTCCACGTCAACTTCTTATTTACCTGAATTCTGTCCTGCACGTACGGAGAAACAATCGGACCGTGCACGTACACCCGCCGTTCCGTGCTCTGCTGCGTGAACGTCGCCGCGTCGCCCAGCAGAAAATCCGCCAGCGCATTTCCGGTAAACTGCCCAGTAAACGTAAACTGCCCGTTGTCCGCCGTCGCTACGTTCTGCCGCTTCGTGCTTAGCACTACGCTCAAGCCCGCTTCGATATAGTGCTTGCCCCGGAGCCAGCTCCAGTTATCGGACGCAGTGTTGTCGAGATCCGCGGCATGGAACAGCGGGCGTGCCGCCGCAATCCCCTCGGGCGCCCAGCCCTGCGAAATGGTGACAAGTGGCAACCGGCTCGTAAGCGCTCCGTTCAGTGGCAAATTCTGACTGAACCCAGGCACCTGATTTCGGTAGACCGTTCCCTCCAGGTTTAGGTCCAGATCAAAGACGTTCGTCGAAACGCTGGCCGTGTTTACCATTGTCGGCGTGATAGTCGCTACGAACTGGATCTGCGCCAGCGTATTCTTCGTCAAGTCGCGCTCATAGTTCGTCGGAAAAATTGACCCGCTATTCGACGAATTCAGTGAACTCTGCCGGAGGGTCTGGCGTTCGTCCAGATACTCCGCCGTCAATCGGAAACGGTCCGTGAAGTTGTGATCCACCTTCAACTCGTCGTCGCGCTGATCGGTAATCTGCGGTTGGGAATTCAGGTAATTCAGCGTCCCACCCGCCGGGTTGTTCGGCAACGGATACAGCGCGTTCAGAAAGGCCAGCGAACTCGGATTCAGCTGGCTCGCTGGAATCTGGTATGCGCCCGCGGCGTTCCTCGGGTACGGATTCCCGCTCGGATCCTTAATCAGCGTCGTGAAGATTCCATTGCGCTGGTCCGCCGTCGGGTCTTGTCCTCGCAACACCGATCCCGCATGCGAAATCACCCATTGCTCGCTTAGAAAGAAAAACGTCTTCTGCCGGTTGGTGTTGTACAGCTTCGGAATGAATAATGGGCCGGCCAGCGTGTAACCGAAAATGTTCTGTTTTAAGGTGGGCACGCCCGCGCTAAAAAAATTCCGTGCATTCAGGTCGTCATTGCGAAAGTACTCGAAGGCCGTCCCGTGAAAATCCGTTGTTCCGCTGCGCGTCTGCAGCAGTACCACCGAAGCACCCATGAGGCTGTACTTCGGGCTGTAATTGTTCTGCAGCACGCGTACTTCCTCAATGGTGTCTGGGTTCGGCACCACCGTGGTCTGCGCCATGTTTCCCGTGTTCTCGTTCCAGATCCCGTCCAGCGCGTAGAACGTCGTGTTCTGACTGAGGCCATTGATGGAAAGCACGTTATTCGTCGCGCGCCCGCCTGTCCCCAATGCGCTCCCCGAACTGGTGTTCACCACACCGGGCATCACTACCGCCAGCGCCTGGTAGTTTCGTCCATTCAGCGGTAACGTGCTCACCTGCGTTTGCGAAACCGCATGCGAAATTTCGCTCGTACTGGTCTGCACTTGTGCAGCGCTGGCCTGCACCGATACTTCGGTCCCGACCGCACCAAGCTGCATTGTGGCGTTTACTGTCGCCACCGTAGCCGGATGCAGAATGATTCCCGACTCCTTAAACGTCTGGAACCCTGATCTCGAAATGGCGACTGTGTACGTGCCAACGGCCAGGTTCGGCATCACAAATGTACCGCTGCTGTTCGTCTGCGTGGTCGTGCTGGTCTTCGTATCTTCGTCGAGCACGACAACCGTTGCGTCCGGTATCACTGCTCCGCTCGCATCCGTTACCGTCCCGGTGATAGTTGCTGAAGTGTTGAGCTGCGCCCATCCCGGCAGAGCAATCAAGCTAAGCAGCGCAAGGAGGCTGATGCGAAAGAATGACATGACTTCCCTTTCTGAAACAACGGACAAATTGTTTTGATTATATGTCCGAAGTAAAATCACAGCCGGAAGCAGGAAGCACAAGTTAAAGAGCCTATCCTCAGCGCTATAGTTGCTTTGAATGCAGTTCGTGACCATCGACCGCTGGCCCGTGCAGCCGCCCTTCGATTACCGTCCGGAGCTCGAACGCGGCAACGTCCTGTTCTTCCCGGCCACACCGTTCGCATTGCCTGAAAATTCCAAGGAATTCCTTCGCAATCTGAACTTCGCCGGAGGCGCCATGCACAAAAACGTTGCCTACAAGCCCTCGCTCGATCGCGTCACGGGTGTCGATAGGGAAGGAGATCGCCTCCGCCAGTTACACGAAATCATGCGCAGCTACTCGCGTACTGTGGTCGAGTTCACCAGCGCTCTGCTGCCTCAATACGCTCCTCATTGGAAGCTCGATTACGCTAGCTTCCGGCCAGTTGAGGAAAACGGGCGCGACCTGCCGTTGAACAAACGGAATGATCTCATCCATACCGACGCCTTTCCATCCCGGCCCACGAACGGCGATCTCATACTGCGCGTTTTTACAAATATTCATCCCGCGAAGACTCGTAACTGGATCACCACCGACCCCTTTCCCGTGGTGGCCGAGAAATATGCCAGGGACGCTGGGCTTGAAAACATCGCGCGTTCTGCCTTCTCGGCCCTAGGGCGAGCAAGAAGCAGTTCCGCGCGCCTTCTTCACAGCATTGGCCTCCCCTTTACTGCTCGTTCTGCCTACGATCAGTTCATGCTGCAGTTCCACGAGTACTTAAAGCGCAATGAGGAGTTCCAGAAGAATACGGCCAAGTATCGGTTCGATTTCCCCGCCGGATCCACGTGGTTGACCTTTACCGATGTGCTGCCGCATTCTGTTCTTTCCGGCCAGCATGCCCTCGAGCAGACTTTTATCATCGCGCGCAGATCCATGCAAAATTCGGAGCACGCGCCGGTTTCTATTCTGGAGCGCCTTTGCGGTAAGCCGCTCGTTTCCGCGGACCAGCCGACCCCTTGACCTCTCGTTGCGAGCATATGAAGAGAAACGAAATGAAACGAATCGTTCCACTGGCTTTCTTTCTGGCCACAACGCAATCAGCCTGCATTATGGTTGGCGGATATAGCAGCCGGGGCGGGTGGTTTCTATGGCCAGGTGGATTCGGTCTTCTGGTTATGGTGCTGCTGTTGATCCTCTTGCTGCGTCGCGGAAGATGAACAAGTGATTCTGTTCAGCATCAGACGCTCGCGTTGCTCAATTTCAGTGATGTGCAATCGCCTCGAGCTTTTGCAGAATCATCGCGTAGCGTCGCCCGGTCGCCAATAATTCCGCATCGTTCCCGCCGACCCGCTCGTTAGCTTCGCGCAGGTGCTCAAGCGTCTTCTCAACCGCGCTAATCAATAGCTCGACTTCGCCTGCATCAAAGCTCGGTATCGAGTCCATTCACGGGCATTATGGCAAACGTGTTTACTGGCCGGGCCCTCTTGACGCGCTCCGCCTATTTGCCAGCGACATCGTCAGGGCCGCGCCGAAGCATGCTCCGGAGGCAAGAAGTTGGAGCACGTCTACAGTGTGCATTGCTTGGAATCGTGTATTTCTCATGAGTGGAATGAGACCGATCAGCCCCACTATTACCGCAATCGCGATTCTGCGTCTAAGTGGCACAAGTTCCCTCATTTTAGAGAAAGCTTATCACTCACTTCGCTGGCATCACCCGCTAGTGCTCTAACAACAAAGCTTGCCACCAGATTAGTCCAGCTCGCGAGTCGCCGCAGTGTTAGCATGTTTCCGCGCATGCCCGTCCGCAACATTGAGCGCGAATTGGAAACACTGAAACAACTTCGTTTCAGCGAACCATGCGAGAAAAGCACTTGTGCTATTCGAAGGGCTCTCCGCGAGAAGGTCAGCGTAATCGTTGCTAGAGCTGCTGCTCTCACAGCCCAAATGCAATTGCGCGGGCTGATCCCTGACCTCTGCGCAGCATTTGAGCGTTTGTTGCAGGATCCGCTCAAAACCGATCCCAAATGCTGGGCGAAAGAAAGCATCGCAAAGGCTTTGAAGGATCTCGGGCATGCTGAATCGGCAATCTTCCTGAAAGGTGCTCGGCATATTCAACTGGAGCCGGTGTGGGGCGGGAAGAGGACACGGCCGCCACAGTTCGCGGCGCCTGCACCCTCGCACTGCTTGGCTGCACGGATCTTACTCGCGAGGACAAATTATGGGCTGTTATGCGCCTCCTCACAGAGGCTTCGCCTTCCCTCCGTAAAGATGGCGCTCTTGCATTGGAGTTACTCGAGGGTCGCGAAGCAGCGCTCTTATTGCGTATCAAAGCTCGAATGGGTGATGTTGATTCCACCGTCACCGGCCAGGTTCTTGAATCCCTGCTGCGAGTCGAAGGTGTATCCGCCGTTTCGTTCATAGCAGATTTCTTGAAATCAACCGCAGCCGAAGTAAGAGAAGAGGCAGCGCTCGCTCTCGGAGGCTCGCGCCTGGAGCAAGCGGTCGCTTCTCTAAAAGAAGAACTCACCCGGAAGCATTCTCTGTTCGATCCCGAGACGATTTTCCGCGCGCTCAGTATTTCGCGGCACCAGGATGCGCTCGCCTTTCTCTACGATGTTCTTCGAAGACGCCGGCCAAGAGAAGTAATCGCCGCGCTCGAAGCCCTCGCACTCTACCGTGAATCAACCGAGATCAAGGGTCACATCGCCACGCTGATAGCAAACAGATCCGAGCCCGAACTCCAAACTGCGTTTCAGCGCCTCTTTGTGCGTCATACGATAAAGGTAGAGCCGTAAGCAGGCTCTCAATTTCATTCGTTCCCATTCCGGGCCCCACACCTGAAAGTGAAACCAGGTCTCTCAACTGAGATAACCCCAACCCTTGCTGCTCGATTCTCAGGGCCGCTGATCATCGCAGACAAGATCCCCTGGTGGTTGTGGCTGAATACCCTCGCACTGGATGCGCCGCTGATTGCAATCCTCTGGCAGACAATGCTCGCCAGGTGTTTACACGTTCCACTAAGTTGGGCAGAGATTATAATTCTGGGACTGCTCGGCTGGTTTGTTTACGCCTTCGACTACCTGCTCGATAGCGTGAGAGCCGGTCCGAATATAATCCTCGCGTATCGTCATCAGTTCTTTCGTCTGTATGCGAAGCCGCTGCTCATACTTCTCATGTTTGTAGCCATAACGGTTGCTTTTCTGGCGCTCCTGTTTCTGACCCCGGCCACCTTTCGGGAAGGAAGCATAGCGGCTGTATGTGTCGCGGCTTATCTGGTCGCCATCCATCTCATGCCGCCCGCCTCGAGGTCTCGCTGGCCCCGTGAGTTCGCGGTCGCAACGCTATTCACGCTTGGAACGATTATCTTCGTTTGGTCTGGTTCGGGACCGAAGCACTTCCGTATCGTCGCTCCGGCGCTTGTCTTCGACGCCCTGTGCTGGATCAACTGTGCAGGCACCCAGTATTGGGAATGGCAGAAAAGCAAATCCAGTGCGGAGCTCCGGCCCTCGGTGTCTGCCATCTGGCTGGGAAGAAACGTTAAAACGGGTACGGTTTTCCTCGGCGGCTCTGTGCTTGTGCTTACTTTCTTAACAGCTCTGCCGCCTCCTTTGTCCGCTGCCGCATTGGTCAGCAACCTCGCCCTGTTTGTTGTGGCCGCCCGAGTCGACGACTTCCCGGCAACCGTTCTGCGAGCCGTTTCGGATATCGCGCTCTGCAGTCCTGCTCTCATTTTTCTGCTCAGCCGATTTCGATGAACGTAGACGGAATCTCCGGCTATTACCGCTGCTTGGAGTACCTGGTTTTTGGCTCAGCTTTACAGCGCAGAAGACTCGAATACCTGGACGAACTTGAGAGTGCGCGATCCACACTTCTCTTGGGCGACGGAGACGGCCGTTTCCTGGCTGCCTTCTGCGAACGGAATCAGACATCCAAGGTGCACTACGTCGATAGCAGCCGGAAGATGCTCTCCTTAGCGCAGCGACGACTCCGAAAATCATTGGGGCAAGGTTCGGACCGGGTACACTTTCAAAACGCAGATGCCAGATCTTGCGTTCTTCCGCCCTCCAGCTACGATCTGATTGCAACTCACTTCTTTCTGGATTGCTTCAACGAAGAGGACTGCTCAAGGCTGATCACCACCGCCTCACTTGCTGCCACGCCGCGGGCACAATGGCTCATCTCCGAGTTCCGCATTCCGGGGCACGGTGCGGCCCGTCTGTGGGCTTCATTCTGGATACGGGCAAGTTATTTCTTCTTTCGTATTGCAACAGGTCTTCAAACCAACACTCTCCCGGATTACTCGCCGGCTTTGACAGCCAATGGTTTCAGACTGGTCGAACAGAGGATCAGCGGTTCAGGAATGCTGGTTTCCGAACTTTGGGAACGTAACGGTTTCCTCTTTGAAGGCGGAAAAAATAATACCAACCCGAATCCCGCAAGCCCCACGGTAGATGGTTCGGTCACAGCAGGGTAGCGCCGTATTGGAAATCTGTAAACTTCCGATGCCTGTCTGGTTGGCCACACGGAAGGACTGGCGTCACGGACGGCAGCCCCGGATCCGTTATTCGTCAGGATCAAGTCCCATGTACGGTCGTTAGAAGCTCCGCTCCGGAGAAGCGCCGCTCCGGAGATGATATCGTGCCCGTCAGAGCGGCTGGCCCCGATTGTGCTTGCGGAATTGTGAGCAGCACGGCAGGATGAGCCCTCGCAATAAAACGCTTCCCGTCACGGTTGCGCTAGCCCCCAAGCCTGCTCCGAGACTCCGATATTCCATAGCCACATCTGCCTGCTAAGCCGCTGCTGCAGGTCCGGACGCCGCGAGCTCAACATCAGCTCGCAAAACCTCATCGCACACCCATACTGCAATAACAGACAAATATCAGACGATCCGCATTGTAAGTCCGCCGTCAATAACTAGGTCCGCACCCGTTATGTAGTCGTTCTTTATCAGCATCGTAATCGCAGCCGCCACATCCTGCGGTGTGCCCTCCCGACCAAGTGGAATGCGATTCTTGTTGTTGTTTTCCACCTGGGCGGGTGTCAAATAGTCCTGAAACGGTGTCCGGATCACACCAGGTGAAATGCAGTTCACCCGGATGTTAAATCGCGCTAGTTCCCGGGCCAGAATGCGGGCGAACTGCGGCAGAGCACCCTTTGCCACCCCGTAAGCGGCGGCGCCGAGCACGCCACGCTGGCCTGCTGCTGACGAAATCACACCACGGCGCCTTCGTTGTGTTCCTGCATAAATGGTGCAATCGAACGAACCAGGTGAAAAATCGCGTGTACGTGGACCGCAAATGCTGCCATCCAATCCTCTACGCTGACCTCCAAAACGGAACCGGGCCATGCGCCCCCGGCGGAATGCACCAATACATCCACCCGCCCGAAGAGATCGAATGCATGTTGAGCCGCTCGGATGCATCCCGCCTGATTTGAAATGTCGGCATGCACCACTTCGAATCTGCGTTGAAGTTGCCCGGCCGTTTGCTGGAGTTGCCGCTCTTCTTGCACCCGCTCTGTACGTCCAACAGCAACGACGTCGGCGCCGTTCGCCAGCAAGTCGTGACAGACCGCTGCGCCAATCCCGCTGGTGCCCCCCGTAATCAGGCATACTCTGTCATGTAGTTGCATATTCACTGAAGGTCTTGGTTGCTCCGCGCATAGTGGTCGTCAGCAGAATCATCAGGCACACCAGCGGCATCAGGCCAAATCCCGCAAACACTGGTGTGTACCCGAAGCGGTGCACAACCAAACCCGTTATCAGGCTGAAAAGCATGCCCCCGAACCCTGCGCCGGTGCTGGCCAAACCCCAAATGGACCCCAGCACTTCGGGAACGAAGTAATCTCCCGGAAGCGCGAGAAGATTCGCGAGACAGCCCGTGTATCCGAACGTTGCGACAGATACAAACGCAATCGATAGTGACGCACTCTGTGCAAGAACGGCGGGAATCGCCGCAATCATCAGTCCGGTGAATAAACTGAGCGCCACCTTGCGAGCGACCGCCGTACCTACTCCGAGCCGTAGCAAGGCGACATAACAGCCTCCACCCGCAAGGTTCCCCAAGTCCGCG
Source organism: uncultured Acidobacteriaceae bacterium (assembly GCA_963771495.1). Classification (GTDB taxonomy): domain Bacteria; phylum Acidobacteriota; class Terriglobia; order Bryobacterales; family Bryobacteraceae; genus Bog-105. The sequence goes on from CAVYTR010000002.1 coordinate 384,414, forward strand.
GTGAGGTAAGGGATCCAGGCGTAGAGGCCGATCTTCGCGAGATCAAAGTGCCACACGGAGCTCAAATATTGCGGAAACCAGAAAATGTAGAAGTACCACGCCGGGTCGAAGAACACCTTCGCAAGCGTCAAGCTCCACACGGAGCGGTCGCGGAACAATCCAAAGCTGGGCGGCCTGGCATTTTCTGTTCTGGCCTTTGAGTTGGCGGGCGTGCGGTATAGCTTCAGCCACACAAGTGCCCACACAAATCCAAGTGTGCCTATCGAAAAGAACGCGCTCCGCCAGCCAAAGCGTAAGGTGATCGCCGTTACGAGCGGAGGAGCCAGCAATGCTCCGACGGATGATCCGCTATTAAAGATGCCCGACGCAAGTGCACGGTCTTTCTGCGGGAACCATTCTGAAACCGCCTTCACCGCTGCGGGCCAATTTCCGGCTTCGCCGAGGCCCAGCAAGAACCGGCATACTCCGAGCGACATCGCTGACCTCGCAAAAACGTGTAGCACGCTCGCCGCAGACCACCACAGCATGCAAATCGCGTAGCCCCGCCGCGTCCCCGCTCTGTCAATCAGCCAGCCCGAAAAAGCATTGGCCACCGTGTAAGCGAACAGGAATGTCGACACGATCCGCGAGTATTCGACATCCCCAAAATGCAACTGCATACGCAGTACGGGAACGATTACCGACAGTGTCTGACGATCGAGATAATTGATCACCGTCGCGAAGAACGCTAACGTAAGGATCATCCATCGCAAAGACAAGCCTGCACGGGATGACGATATTTGCGTTGGCAAGCGCATTGATATTGCAGTATTATAGTCTGGACCGAAAACTTATGGACAGGCGCAATTTCCTTAAAAGCAGTGTTCAAACACTCTCAGCAGCGGCGATTCTCCGAGGCCAGAATACAAATGCGGGAACACACCGGCTGCCTGCGACCGAAAGTCAGTATAAGCACACAAAGGATTACGTCGAAGATGTCCCCGTTCCTGAGTACCGGTGGGCGTCTCCGCAAGCATACGAGGCTTTCCGCGACATGAAAGTAGGTGTGCGGGTTCACTGGGTATCTATTCCATCACGCGTCAATCGCACGAGTCGTGGCCATATCTCTCCATGTCTTTCCCGGAGCGCGACCGGTACAACCAGCTATACAAAACCTGGAACCCGGTAGGATTCGATGCGGACAAATGGACCAATCTGTTCTCCGATGCCAGCTGCAAAATGTTCGCCTCCACAAGCAAGCACCACGAAGGGTTTTCGTTGTTTGATACCCGTACTCGAGTCCGCTCTCGTGTAAATTGGGTTGCGCCCGGAGGGCCGAAAATCGAACCGTGCGATCTTTGCCTACAGCACGATGGAGACCCCTTTTCGGCGCGATATCGTAAAGGAACTTTGCTCGGCTGCGCATAGACGCAATCTCAAAGTCGCCCTCTATTTTTCCCATCCTGACTGGTACGACGCCGATTTCCGGCCCAACTGTTTCCACCCGCTGCAAGTGCCCTCGTCGGAGAAATTGACTGGGGTGACGGTAGCTGCGAATCAGCGGAAAGGGGAACTCTCGATCACCGTGCCCGACCCCACGCCACCCGAAGTCAAACGCATGATGGAACGCCACCGGGCACAGCTTTCGGAGCTTCTGACGAATTACGGTTGTATCGATATGCTGTCGCTCGACATGTGGCTGGGCCCCCCTGTCTGGCCGGAGATGCGGCAAACTATCCTGCACTTACGCAAACTCCAACCCGACGTCATGCTGCGCGCTCGCGGCATTGGCAACTACGGCGATTACTACACCCCGGAAGGGTTCGTTCCGGGAAGCAAAGAAAATACGGACGTGCCTTGGATGGTAATCTACCCGCTCGCGACTTCTTTCTCTTACGACGATGACGCGAAAAACTACAAAGGCGCTGGCTGGATTGTCCGCAACATAGTGGATACAGCTGCCAAAGGCGGCAGCTTCCAGATCGGGATTGGTCCGAATGGAAATGGCGAGTTCCACCCGGCGGCCGTCAGCCAACTCCGTGAAGGAGGACGCTGGTTAAAGGTAAACGGAGATGCGATTTATGCGACTCGCCCGCGATCAGGCGATCAGTGGCGTGAGGGCGATAACGTCCGATACACCAGAAGCAAAGATGGTCAGAATATCTTTGCATTCGCACTCTCCTGGCCCGGAAATGAATTTGCACTCCAGACCGTGCGCCCGAAACCGCACTCCTCGATAACTATGTTCGGAATGTCTCAACCCTTGGAGTGGCGCGAAGACGGCAGTCGCGGTCTCGTTATCAGTTTGCCTCCAGGTTTGCAGGATCCGGCAAAACGACCCTGTGAGTTCGCCTGGGCATTTCGCATCCAAGGTGCAGACCGAACCTGACGGAGCACCGAATGGCAGCATATGGACCGGAATCCGTTCTTGGAGTCGCAAAATCCTCAAATCTGGTAACTTGATCTGGTATCTCACATGAGAGCGCACGGGCGTGATCTCTCTGCCGCCGCCAGCCTTTCGCAGAAGGCATACCTCGAACTGCGCGCAAAAATCCTCAGCGGTGAATTCACGCTGGGAGCTGCGCTGTCGCGCCGGAAGCTCGCGCTGGAGTTGCACATGAGCTTCCTTCCCATCTCCGAAGCCTTACAGCGACTCGAACGCGAAGGGCTGGTCGAAAGTAAGCCTCGTGTGGGCACGCGCGTCCGAATCCCGAGCGGTCAAGACATCGAAGACCGGTACATTATGCGAGAGGCGCTCGAAACGCAAGCAGCCCGGCTCTTCGCAGAGCGCGCGTCTAAAGAGCAGAAAGAAGAACTCTGCCGCATGGGCAAGCATCTCGACAACTTATATGAAGCTTGCGACTCCATCTCCGCTGACACCGAATTCCTGTACTCCGTGCACACCTACCACATGAATCTGCACATGAAGATTGCGGAATCCGCCGGCTGTCAAACGCTTCGGGATGCCATCGAAAGCCAGCAGGTTCTCATCTTTAATTGGCTCTACGATACGGCTGCTCAGCAGCGCATTCTGCCGCCGAATTTCCATGCCACGCTGACGCGCACTTTAGCCGGCGGCAAACCGGAGCAGGCCGATGCAGAGATGAGACGTCACATCCGGCATGGGTTGGACCAGGTCAAGACGCGGATTGGAAGCTTACAGACCAACCTGAACGGCTGGCGCTTGAAGCGGATCGACGGTGAAGGCCAGGACCAATCTGATGTAGCTCTTAGCCGAAGCGAAAGATAGTCATTCGGGAGGAATCGTATTATGGCTTCTGCGGATTCAAATACAGGGGCAGCCATTTCGAGGCGTCACTTACTTGCGACCGCCGCCGTTGCAAGCGCCGCGTTCACTCCGCCTCATGTGCGCGCTGAATCCCCGGCGCAGCCTCTCAAAATTTCGATCTTCTCGAAGCACCTTCGCTTTCTCGAAGGTGAGGACCTGGCGAAGGGAGCAGCCGAGATCGGATTCGACGGTATTGACATCGCAGTCCGCAAGGGTGGCCACGTCGAGCCTCAAGCCGTAACTCGGGACCTTCCCAAACTGGTCTCAATTATTCGGGCAAATGGCCTGAAAGTGCCGATGATCACCACTGACATCGTTGACGACACGACGCCTTTCGCTGAAGACATCCTTCGTAGCGCCGCGGAACTGGGCATATACAACTACCGTTGGGGCGGTTTCAAGTACAGCGACGAAGGATCCTACACCTCGCAGCTTTCCGCCATGAAGCCACTGGCCGCAAGGCTCGCAGCCCTGAACAACAAATACGGCGCCTGCGCGATGTATCACACCCATTCCGGTATCAGCGTCGTGGGTGCGCCCATCTGGGATCTCCACATTCTCTTGCAGGATTTCGACCCGAAGTCAGTTGCCGTTAACTATGACGTGGGCCATGCAACCGTGGAAGGAGGCTTGGGAGGGTGGATCGACAGCTTTCATATCACCGGACCTTACCTGAAAGGCCTTGCTGTAAAAGATTTCATTTGGCGCAAGGACAGTTCGGGTAACTGGAAGGTCGCTTGGCAGCCGCTCGGGCACTATGGCTCAACCGTCTCGCCATTGGTTGTGAAGACAAGATCATCGCAGGAGTGTCTGGAGGCGACTGGGGCATTCGCGGTTTTATCATCTGCGTCGACGCTGCCACCGGAAAACTCGTTTGGCGTCATTGGACGCTTCCTCTGAAGGGCGAGCCCGGATCCGAGGCATGGAAGGAGAAAGAGCCGCTTTTCGGCGGCGGCTCAACATGGCTTACGGGGAGTTACGATCCAGCCACAGGCACCGTCTATTGGCCGACCGGCAACCCTTACCCGGATTCCAACGATCGTGAGCGCAGCGGTGACAACCTCTATACCGACTCAATCCTCGCACTCGATGCGCAAACCGGAAGACTGAGGTGGCACTACCAGTTCACACCCCACGATGTTCACGATTGGGACGCTAACGAGCCGTCCGTTCTCGTCGATACTCGTTTCGGGGGCATATCCGCAAACTGCTGCTGCATGCCGATCGCAACGGATTCTTGTACGTTTTCGACCGCGTCAACGGTCAACTGCTTCTAACGTCCAAGTTAGTCGACAAGCTAACCTGGGCCAGCGGGATCGGCGCAGATGACCGGCCCCAGATGCTGCCAAAAAACGACGTTGTCTGCCCCGTAAGCGCCACCAATTGGATGTCCACTGCATTCAGTCCGAAGACGAACCTGTATTACGTCAGCGTTCTCGAGGACTGCAATCCCGGCAGCAAAGCACAAAAGGAGGCCGGACAGAAGTACCTCCGCGCTTACAACATCGAAACGGGATCCCGGGTTTGGAGCGTTTCTCAGCTCGGACCAGCTGACGGAAAGCGTTGGGCAGGTGTTCTTGCGACTGAGGGCGGACTTGTTTTCTACGGAGACGCGAGCGGAGCATTTGTTGCCGCCGCCGACAACACCGGACAGGCTCTTTGGCATTTCGATACCAATACAACAATCAAGGCATCGCCGATGACTTATATAGCTGCAGGACGCCAGTATGTGGCAATTGCTGCCGGCTCGAACATCATCGCTTTTAGACTGCCGGCTCAGTAACCTGACTACGCGTCTCGGCCCGGAACAACATCAATCTGTAGCTTGGGATTCGTAACCGGAACCGATGTGGTTGGAAGCCCCAGTTCTTTCCGCACAATGTTACTTCCCTGCGCGATTGAACTGGCCTTGTAGAACGCGATCTCGCGATTGCAGCCCTGTCGCCCGAAGCCACAATCGCTCGAGACGATCAACTTCTCGGCCGGGATGTACTTCAGTGCTTTCCTGATTTCCGTAGCTACTTCCTCCGGACGATCAGCTTGCAGTGTGCGATGGCTTACCACGCCAATACAGATCTTTTTGTTCAAATCATTCTTGAACGGCTCGAACAAATCCAGATCCCTCTGGTTCCGATCCTTCATTTCGAGCGTCCAGACATCCCCGCGGCACCGCTCCAGATAAATTTCGATTGAATTTGCGTAACTGGTATCCTCCATAACGCGCTGCATATTTGGATTTCCCCAGCAGGTATGAATCCAGAGTTCCACTTCGTCCAGGCCTTGCACCTCACGATTGAAGGCGTCGATCATGAACTGAACCTCGTCGTGATCCTTGCCATAAGTATTCGCCATAAAGTGGAATGTTGGTTCTTCAATCTGAATCACCCGGCAACCGGCGGCCTGCAATGCAAGCAGCTCCTTGTTCATCGCTTCCGCCATGTCCCAGATCACTTGACGCTTGTCCGTGTATTTCTCGGTATGAATGTCGAGAAACAGCGCCATCACCTGCGAGCAACAGGTACCGAACTTCACCGGTCTTTGCGTCTTGCTCTGGGCGATGCGCCAGATCTTCGCATAATCGAGCGGCCGGTGTTCGATTTTGTCGACTACATGCGGCCACCGCCAACCGGTGTAGATCTCGTTTAGAAGCGTTCCAGGTGGGTAATGCAGCCAGGGCGCAGTGCTCGACTCCGGCTGAAGCTCATCCCCGCGAAAACCGCGCCATCGTTGAATCGGATAGTGATGCCACGAGCGCCCGGCCAGATCCTCATCCAGATGAAAATCACCAGGCGTGACAATATCGAGCCCAGCCCGTTCCTGATCACTGATCACTACCGCCAGTGCATCCTGAAACTTCTCGCGGAATCGTATATCAAGCATGCAGGTGTCCAGAGGGCGTCCCCACATGCTCTCGTCAAACCAGCGCGGGCGCGGGAATGAGCCGGTCGTTGTGCCAGGCAAGACTAGATCAGCGGTCGCAGTGAACATATCTTATTAACCAGCGGGTATTGTATTACCGACGAGCTTTCAAGCCCGCCTACCCGCTTCCGCGTCGCTGCTGAGTAGCGCCGACACGGCTTTCACCCACATCAACTGTCAGGCCAACACACGAAGTACAACTACCGTCATATCGTCGTGCTGCGGCGCACCAGCAGCAAACGCTTCGGCAGCGGCCATGATTCGACTCATCGCTTCCGCCGCGGTTAGTCCACAACAGGTTTTTGCGAGCTCGATTAGCCTCTCCTCTCCCCACTCTTCGTCGTCGTTGTTCATCGATTCGGAAATTCCGTCGGTGAACAAAACCACTAAGTCTCCAACTTCAAGAGTGAAAGAGCCTTGCTCATACCGGGAATCCCGAAGGAGTCCAATCACCGGACCACCTCCAGCATCTAAACGGTAAACATGCTGGCCGTTCTCCGGGCTCGAGGCTCCATTTGGATCTCTCGTGTGCAATCCAGCGGTGCACTGCCGGAGCACAACAGGCGAGTTATGACCCGCATTCACATACACAAGCTGGCGCTTTCTGGGCTCGTACTCAGCATAGAAAAAAGTGGCGTAACGGTTCGAAGAAGAAGCGCGGTAGACCATATTGCTTACTCGCTGAATCAGCTCCGCCATATCCTGCACCACCAAGGCTTGACCTCGCAGCGAAGCTTGCAGGCCGGCCATCATGAGCGCTGCGCCCACGCCCTTACCCGAGACGTCTCCAATCGCGACACCAAGTTTGCCATCCCGTAACTCCAGAAAATCGTAATAGTCACCCCCGACCGTACGAGCAGGTTGGCATTGTCCGCCGTACTCCAATCCGAAGACGGAAGGAAAGTATTGAGGGAACAGATGTTCTTGTACCTCCCGCGCAATCTCGAGCTCACGATTCACGCGTTCCCGCTGCGCAATTTCGCTACTGATAGCCGTCGTCAACCGGGCCACTTCTAGCGCCAAGCCTGTCTGTACTACCACCGAACTCAAGAGTCGCAGATCGGTGCCGGAATACGGCGCCTCTGAACGCTTCTGGCCTAAGCTCATGAATCCGATCAGATCGTCTCTCACCGAAAGCGGCAGCAAAAGTTCGGATTCCAATGTCGCTAACTGGTCCCGCTCGTGATCGCTCATCTCCGATCGCCGATAGATCCACGAATCTGTATCGTCGAAATAAACACGAAGTGGCTGCTTTTCTGTTTTCAGCAACTGCACAGTTGCCGCATCTCTGGCGAAAGCCATTTCCGGTAATGTACTGTAGCCGAAGGTATGTGCCGTGAGATATGGTCCGCTTCGGTCAAGCAGGACAGCAATCCTCCTGACGTGCAGCGAGTCCGCGATGCGTTGCGTGACGATCTCGAGCAGCGGCTGCGTTTCGACAATCGTACGAACTTCTTCAGCCAGATCGCTCAAGATCTGTTCGGCGTTATAAGCATCCCGGAAAAACCGGCGATCCACCCACACTGCCAATCTCTGCGTTGCACCATTGAGCAGGAAAATTCCCCATAAGCCCGCGGCGAGAACCGCCACCGTACTTACCGGCCGCATGGCGTGCGATGTTAGCAGAAAGACGATGGAGATAAATAGGGACGCGCTGAGTAGAATCTGTAGAATCAGCACTCCGCGCCGTGCCAGCGTGTACTGCAAACCTTGCCGGATGACGACCCGCACATCCATCGCGCGCTGCACCACGATCACGTAGGCGAGTGTCAGAGGCAAGAGGAGGAATGCCAAATACGCCGAAATTGTCACCCACTCCGGGAAGTACTGCTCTGGAGAAACCCCCTTTAGGCCCCCAATAGTGAACAATACAATCAGTGGTAAGAGACTAACCGCTGCTCCCGCGTACAGCACGCGTAACCGCCGTTTGGCGTCGGCGGAAAGAGCCAACCGGTATTTCGCCCCGATACAAGCAAGAAAACCCCAAACCATCAGAAAGTTGAGAAGCTGTCGTACAAGGTGTGTGCGCGCTAGGAATCGGTTGATTGGTATCGCAGCCCGGACGCTGTAAAGTTCGGTCACGCTAAACACATTGGCTAACGCGAAAACCGCCCATAATGGCACCACTATCCACAGCAGCCGCTTCCACCATTTCCAACGAAGCGTCTCGGGAAATGGTTCCGGAAAATAGATCCCTAGAAGCAGCAGCCAGCCCAGCCAACTGTTGGCCTCGAATTGAAAGTAAATGCTTGCCGGCGTTCTAAACCGAGGGCCCCAGAAGTCGGTGAAGGAATTAAAAAGCGCCGCGATACTCAACATCAGGGCTAGCAGCAACCACGCGCGGACGTCTTGCGGCCGAGCAATACCCACCCAGAAGCCCAGCGCGAGGCAAAGCGCCGGCATACCTGCAAAAAGCAACAGTGCCAATGGATGCGTATTGCCGCGTAACGGCGTGAGCCGTACCCGAGCATGCTCGGCGAGACGTTTTCCCTGCCTCTGAAATTTCACGTCCATCACCTCATTCGCATGTGAGGCGGACAGCGTATCGGCGTAAACTGATCGCGAAGTGACCGGAACACCGTTGAGCGCGATCAGTGTGTCGCCTTCGCGCAGACCGGCGTCTCGCGCGTTCTGTTGAAGGAACTGCAGGTCGAAATGCGGCCGATCTTCTGCATCGAGTAGAAAAGGCCACTGAACGAAGGAGGCGCCGAACCACTGCGGGAACCGTTCCTCGAGAGTGCGGGCTTGGTAAGCGACCGCGATAAGAAGTAGCGCGGCTAACCCGACGTATAGCAATGTCGGGCGCTGCTTCACGGTAGCCGTTTTTGAGCTACTTCCAACGCGTACAGACCACTTTTGCATGATCGTCATTACCTCCCGGAAAGTATGGTCGGGCTATCGCCCTAGGACTCGACCTCGCATTTAGGGTTTTCTAACTGCCCGAAGGCGCGCACCAGTCGACAATAACAGGCTGATCTCCTGATACCCGATCCGACCTCTCGGCTCCCGTCCACTCACCGTTTCCCGCGACTGCGGTCAGGAGTGAACTATCTCGAGCCGCCCACCCGTCATACAATCGGCGCATGCTATCGAACCGGTCGATCCCTCAAAGCACAGTACTTCCAGAGCTCGCATACCCGAACATTGAAGAAGCCATCAACCGCTTATGCGAAGCGTTTGGGTTCACCCTGCGCATTCGGATCGCGAATCATCGAGCCCAATTAAACGTTGGTGATGGTGCGGTGATCCTCATCGAGGCCGATCGCAAGATCTCGCTGAAAACGTCGGTGATGGTCCGAGTGGAGAATGTCGATGCTCACTATGAACGCGCTCGCCGGAATGGCATGCAAATCCTTCGCGGGCCAATGGATTATCCTTACGGCGAACGTCAATACAATGTAGAAGATTGTGCTGGTCACCATTGGTGCTTTTCGCAATCCATTGCCGATATTGACCCAAGAGATTGGGGCGGAACGCCGGGTCATCTCTAAGCGGTATCCAACATCTCTCAAGCTCCTCCGCTCCTGTCGATAAAGATCGAGCAATCCGTTCGTCAGACAGCGAGGGCGATCAGCAATACAGATTCGCTGAGTCCGCATACAAAGCGGCTACCGGTTCACTACGGTAACAGCACGGCCCACGTAATCGTCACTTTCGAGTTGATCCACCAGAAATTACGCCAGATCCGCTCGCGTGATTTCATGTCCGGTTCCTTCGTTCTCGAGCACGGTCACGCTCCCCTTCACCGGGTCGTCTTTCAGCAGTGGAGGCCGTGCGATCACGAAATCCAGTCCGCTCGCGCTCACCTCTTGCTCTAGCGCGGCCTTATCTTTGGTCGACCCGCGCAGGAATGTCGGCATCAGCAAATGCTCATACCAAAATGGTGTTTGCTGCCGGCTACTCCCCAAGCCCATCATTGATATGACGACCAACCGTCGTGCGCCTTGGGCCTGCATTGCCTCTATGACATTTTGTGCCGCTGTGCGCTCGAGCGTAGTGTCTTTGTAAGGCGTCGAACCGCCGATCGTATCGATAACCGCATCGTTGCCTTCTAGCGCCCTCCTCACATCTCCTGAGCGAGTCGCATCTCCCACTACAACGTGCACGTTTGCTTGGCGCTCCAGCTTGCTTCCATCGCGCACCAGGACAGTTACTTCGTGTCCTTTCGCAAGCGCGCGTTCAACCACCAGACTGCCCGTTTTCCCAGTTGCGCCCAACACCAGTACCTTCATTTCTGGACTCCGTTCCATTTAAGCTCTTTCAAATCGCAGCCATGAACAGGAAACTCTCACCTGCGGAGATGGCAGCATCAAGGGCTGTTTCCTACGCCGGCATCTCGTCATCCGACTGCGATCTTAGTGAACGGTTTGTGATGTCGTTGTTCCGTGGCCTACCCAAAGTGTTATCGTGGGGTGACTGACCCGTCAGTCAACAACACAGAACTGAGATTAATGTATGTCAAGACTCCCACTTCTGATCGTAGGCGCCGGTCCAAGCGGCTTGAATTTATCGATGTCGCTGGGCCGCCGGAATGTTCCTCATCGCGTTATCTCGGATATGAACGGACCAGGCGAGCAATCACGCGCCATGGTCGTGCAGGCGCGCACGCTTGAGTTCTACGACCAGTTCGGTTTTGCCGAAGAAGTGGTCAAGCAAGGTGTAATCGCGAAAACGGCCCATGTGAGAGAGGGCGGGGATTTCGATAGCGGTCGGGAAGTTCTGTCGATTAGCTTTCAAACATTGGGAGGTGGCCTGAGCCCTTTTCCATTTGCCTTGGCTTATCCACAGGATGATCACGAACGGTTTTTGATAAAGAAGCTCAAAGAGATAGGAGTTGAGATCGAGTGGGGCGCGAAGCTGACGGGCTTTAGCGAGGCCCCCAATGAAGTAAACGCTATCATCGAGCACTCTGACGGACGCATTGAGGAGGCGGCAGCCGCCTACATTTGCGGTTGTGACGGCGCGCGTAGCTGTGTCCGCGAAAGTCTCAACGTCGGTTTTCCTGGGGGCACCTATGAACAACTCTTCTATGTCGCAGACGTGAAAATCGCTCGTGGCTTCGTCAGTGACCTCTATATTAATCTGGGCAAGCACATTTTGTCGTTGATGTTCCCGGTGCGGTCAAGCGGGATGCAGCGATTAATCGGTCTTGTACCTCCCGAACTCTCGCGTCGCCAGATGCTCACCTTCGAAGACATCCGCAGCCACGTCGAACCGCTCCTCGATGTGAAAGTAACGGAGGTGAATTGGTTCTCTACCTATCGCGTCCACCATCGCGTTGCCGACAAGTTCCGAGTTGGGCGAGCTTTTCTTGTTGGAGACGCCGGCCACATTCACAGTCCCGCAGGCGGTCAGGGCATGAACACTGGAATCGGTGATGCCATCAACCTCGGCTGGAAGCTTGCGCACGTGTTGCAGGAGCGTGCTGACCCGTCGTTGCTTGACACCTATGAGCCCGAGCGGATCGGATTTGCACGTTCGTTAGTGTCAACTACCGATCGCGCTTTTACAGGAATTGTCGCGGAAGGAGTTGTGGGCGAGTTTACAAGAAGGATTGCCGCACCTCTGGTTTTTGCCATCGCCACTCGTTTCAGTCTGAGCCGTCACGCGATATTCCGCACCGTTTCTCAAACGCGCATTCATTATCCGGATAGTCCGCTCAGCGAAGGCAAAGCCGGCGATGTTCATGGGGGCGACCGCCTGCCCTGGACTGGCTCTGACGGAAACGACAACTTCAAACTTTTGGGATCGCTCGACTGGCAAGTGCACGTATACGGCGAAGTGCAAGCAGGTCTTGAAACAGCTTGTCGCGAGCTCAATCTGCCGTTGCATCATTTTGCCTGGAGCGACGGTGCAAAAGAAGCCGGAATCAAACGCGATGCTCTGTATCTGGTTAGGCCCGACGGATATGTGGCGCTCGCATCTGCAGAGCAGGATGTGAGTCAACTTCAGTCTTACGTGGCTCGGTTTCGTTTGTGTTTCGCGAAAACTCCGCAGTAATATCTTGCTGCTTGCCTGTTGCTCGTCCGAACCTTCTTTGGACCGGCTGACTGGTTGACCAGTCAGTTAGCGGCTCCAGCTTATCATCAAGTCGTATGCGCGCAAACTCCGTTGCACCTGTGCCGAGCTCGCGATGGCAGAGCCAGCCGCCCTCATCTCAGGATAAGCGTGCCTTCGGGGCTGCCAAGAGAGATGCGGACATTCTGAACGCCGCCCTCAAAGAGTTCAGTCTTAGCGGATTTGCTATCGCTCGCGTCGAGGATATTGCCCGCCGCGCCAGGCGTCGCCAAGGGAACCATATACCTCCGATTCAAGGACAAAGAAGCGTTGTTTGAGGCCATCATTCGGCAGCAAGTTTCGCCTGTCGTCCAAGCGTTGGCTACGGAACTCCAGCCCGGAGAGTCTGTCCGCGCCTTCCTCGAGCGTACGATTGTTCCGTTCTTGCGTGATCTCAACGAATCTCCACGCGGCGCTGTTATGCGACTGTTATTTGCCGAAGCCGGCCGCTTTCCGCAATTGGCCGAGATGTACTTCCGGGCCATTGTCAAACCCGCGATGAGACGAATAGAACTGCTAATGCGGCGCGCGCTTCAGAATGGCGAACTGTCAAGCCCCGCGCTGATCCGCTACCCTCAGTTGCTGATCGCGCCGCTTGTCACGGGCGTCTTATGGTCCGGACTGTTCGATCGCTTTGATCGCTTGAACTTGGAAGCGATGATGCGGGCACATTTGGACCACTTATTCCAGAAGGTGTCCACTGACGTGTCTGCTGCGCCTTCTCGAAAACGCCGCAACAGGCGATAATGAATACCCCATCTCCCGACGCACGACTCAGCATCGGGACAACAGGCTTTGACCGGCGCCACGTCACTTACCAATCGATCTCGTCAGCGAAAAACTCGGCAACCAGATCCCGATAGTAGGGCATAATCTCTTGGAGGTTCGGCCGCTCACGCCCTTTTGAGTACAGGTCATAAGGATTGAATTTGCGAACCCATTCAAACGCGCGTTCATCTTGCTGGTTCATCAAGTGCCGGTAAGCGCCGTGTTTGTGTGCCGGATAGAACGAGTGATAGCGCAACATGTACTGCGCTTCTTCCGGAAGGTAGTTCCGCGTCACTGTGTAAATGTACTCGTCGTGCCCCCACGAAAGATGCACGTTCTCGAGCCCGCAATTCGGTCTATAAATGCCGTATTTCGTCTGATACTCGGGCACCCTGCTGTCAGGGTTGGCTGGGAAAAATTCCGGAAAAACGATCTGGTCAGAGTAGGCACAGCCCACTGGGAAAGTGTCCCCCACCACCGCCCACTGGGGCTCGCCATACAGACACAGCACCTTGCCGAGATCGTGTACGAACCCGGCCAGCACGAACCACCGCGGATGTCCGTCCTTGCGAATCGCTTCCGCCGTTTGCAGCAGGTGTTCAATCTGCGTCAGATCCGTATCGGGATCACTGTTGTCGACCAGAGTATTCAGATACTCGGCCATTTCCCAGATACTCTTCTTGCCGCGGGTCAGCCCACAATACTCCTGCTTCTTCGCCAGCACAAAGTCAAGGTTTTGGTTGGCGTGGTTCTGGCGGTAAAACTCGGTAACCCGGGGATTCGCATCCGCCTCATAATTTCGGAACTCTTCTTCCGATTTTCCTTGCCGGTAACGTGCAGCGACGAAGTCATCCCATTCGTCCAGTTGTTGAAGAGGTACATTGTCCAACACAGCGCGCATTTGAAACCTGCCTCATCCATTATGAGCACATGTTCTGGTATATGGCGCGGCGTGTTTTCCGCATTTTCGGGTCACGCAGCCGGCTCGTGGCACGTGTCAATGTCGGCTTCAGAATATAATCTCCACCATGCAAGAACACTGCGAGAAGGATCTCCAAAAAATATGACATCAGTTCACTGGAGAGCGGTGTTCCGAGACGTTCACTTCTGGGTGCCGCTCGTCGTTCTTCTTATCGGATTGCTGCTCCTCTCGATAGCGAAATGAATACTGGAAAAACTGTCTTGAGCGGTACAGGTAACGTGCTGCCGGACCGATCGCGACAGCATGTCCTGAACAGGCTCGGAATCTTTTGTGGTTTTGCGGCTGCGCTTTGGTTAGCAGGAGCCGAAGCTCCCACCAAGCTGGTGACGATAGCCGTTTCCCCCCTGGTGATTTCTTTCATGATGGTGTTCGGCGCGTTCCTGTCCCGCTGGAGTCTGCCGGCGTTGATTCGTGGGACCGACGACATTTTCCGGGATATTCGCCACGTGCCGCATCTCGTCTTATGGGGCGTCATGGCCGGCTGCCTGTGGGCCGTGGGCAACACGCTGACAATCTTTGCCGTGCGGGACATCGGCTTGAGTCTCGCATTTCCACTATGGAATTCGAACAGCATAATCGGCATACTGTGGGGTACCGTGCTGTTCAAAGAACTGCATGGGGCAGGCTGGACACGGAAGGTGGGTGTCGTTGGCGGCGCGCTGGTCATCTTCTTCGGGGCCATACTCCTGTCGGAGGCGTCGACCTCACAGACGGCACATGGAAATGCAGTGCGGGGGATAGCTGCCGCGCTGGGCGCCGGCCTGCTGTTCGGCTCCATGTACATCCCCTATCGCAAGGCTTATATCAGCGGCATGAACCCGCTCACATTCCTGACGTTCTTCACTTTTGGCGAGATGACCATGATAACCGTGGTCGCGCTTGTGTTCACGGGCGGTGTTGGCCCATTCTGGCGCGAGCTAGTGAACAATCGCGCCATTTTGTTCTGGCCGATGGTGGGCGGCTTCATGTGGGTGGTGGGCGATCTCTTCCAGAACTATGCGACGAAGTATGTGGGCATCAGCCGCGCAATTCCTCTGTCGAATACAAACCAACTCTGGGGATTGCTGTTGGGTGTGCTGGTCTTTCGCGAGTTGCGTGGATTGGGGGTGGGCACGTATATCGAAGTGATAGCTGGCTCGACACTAATGGCATTGGGCGCGGTCGCAATTTCTTCCAGCTCGGCCTCCGAAAGTGAATACAGCAGTTGGGAAGAAGCCGCGCACCGCGAAACCGAAATGTACGCGATCAATAGAGAATATGTGTCGGCCCGCATGGAAGGTCGAGACGTAACTTCAGACCGTGTTCGTCGAACGTGGATAGATTGGCTGCTGATTACAGTTGCGACGCTGGTCTTCGTAGCATTGGGGACTCTGGCGCGTGTACCGCAGATGGAGATCCAGACGGGCTGGCTGATTCTGCTCGCGATCGCGCTACTAGCGGTACTCGGCGCCGCTGGTTTTGCGCTTTGGCGCGTAACGAAATTTACCTGACGTTCACCGCCTGCCCGAGGTCCAGCATCGCACTCATTGCCGCCGAGATCGCCTCTTGCGCGCGAACCCCGTCACGGTGGGTAGTTGGAAACGCCGCTCCCGTACGGCAGCACTCAATGAAAGCCGAAAGTTCGGCTTTGTATGCTGCGCCGAAGCGGTCGACAAACTCGGGCAGCGGCCGCTCGTAATTGCGCATTGGGAACCCCTTAACAGCAAGTGGTTTGCTACTACCGCGGCGGCCGTACGCTTCGACCGTGATCTCAGTTAATTTCTGATCGAAGTGGCCCACATGAATGTGCCCTTCTTCTCCGAAGATAATGGTTTCAACGCGATATCCAGAGACGTGGTTCCGGCTCACTTGCACTTGCGCCAGCAGATCATCCTCGAACCACAGGCAGAGAAGGGCGTCATCGAAATCTTCCATGCTTGTGGTCAGTGCGTGGCTATAGATTCGTGAGCCAATAGCTAGCGCTTTGGTAGGAGTGCGTCCGGTGAGCCAGAGAATCTCATCGACGTTGTGCACTGACATATCAGGCAGTATTCCACCACTCTTATATCCGTTAGGCGCGGGATTTGAATCCTCCAGTGCAGAATAGATCTTGAAGACTCTGCCTATAACGCCGCTCTCCATAAGCTTCTTCGCGTGTTGCAGCGGCTCGTCAAATCGCCTCTGGAAAGCGAGCATGAGTGAGCGTGGGTGATCCCGGTCGAGTTCGGCTGCAAACGCGCGATCGGCTTCAAGCGTTCCGGTGAGAGGCTTCTCGAGCAAAATACGGCAACCAGCGGAAATGAGAATTTCGGCGTGGTCGCGATGCTTGTCTGTCGGCGTGACGACAACCGCGGCACGACAGATGCCCGCGCCGGCAAGTTCTTCGACTGACCGAAAAACGGGTACGTCTACGCCGATCTCAGACAGGACCTGGTGGGCGCGGCCGCTGTCCGGTTCGGCTACTGCTGCAAGTTGACAGGCTCTCGTATCACGGGCTAGTTCGCTCACGTGAAGGGCATGTATGGCACCCATGCGGCCGAGACCGGCCACCGCGACTCCGACAGGATCACTCATAAATCTCTCAGAGTATAGCCGTTGGAACCCTCTGCAGGATCCCGCACAATAAGATGTAATCCGCCACAGAAGAGGAACGGCGCTCCTCCTTATGTAATCGCGAGTTATTGATGATTGCGACTCGCGGGACGCGATGAGTTCTCAGAGCTCCACTTTTTGATTGCTCAATAACCCTGCGAGCAGCGGATATCGCTTTTGCGCCGCTTCCAGCCTGATTCTTCCGGACCGAGTGAGCTTGTAATATTTCCTCGCAGGCCGCTGCTCAGAATCGGCAACCTTCTGCTGTTCCCACGAAGAGCGGATCAGGAGATCACGTTCCAGTCGCCGTAAGGCTGGATAAACCGTACCGCTCGGGAGTCCAGTCGCTTCCATGATGCGCAGTCCATATATATGACCAGCGTCAATTGACTGAAGAATCATGGTTGCCGTGTGGGTGAGCTTTGGTTCGACATCCATGTCGAATAGTATAGCTGTCCTATGTAGCCTGCTACTATTCATGTAGCCCCGATGGCTACTATCTGCACGATGGCGGGAGTGTGGGACACACAGCCTTTGCATTCTTCATCCAAAAGAAGACTATGCTGCTGTTATTCTCTCGAACGGCTTGCTATCCGCTCAGTTGGTGGGCGCACACATTCGCCAGAGACTAGCCGGACTACCGGCGCTTTCGCTTTCCAACGTCGCGATTCCCTCCAGCGGTGGCGGTTTGGGTTTGATTCGCCTTTTCGCAGTTTATTGGACGACCATGCTGGCGGCCGGTGCCTTCATTTATTGCTGCGTTTTGGATCTAACAAGGGCTCGCGGCGCAACTACTGCCTAGGCAATGGTTCCTGCGCGTCTCGTCTTTCCTGCAATTAGCAGCTTTCTGCCTGATTATGAGCGTGTACTTTCTTCAGCCACTGCTGGCGGCGCCGAACCCTTTCGACGTACACAGTGCTGGGCTGCCGGGCTGGTCACCGTCGTACTGGTTCCTGGGCCTCTTTCAGCAGTTGAACGGTTCTCCGGCGCTGGGGCCCCTCGCTACCCGGGCTTGGATCAGTTTGGCAATTGCGTCAAGCGTGACAGCAGCAGTCTACGCATTGTCTTACTTCCGCTCATTGCGCAAAACTATTGAAGAGCCGGATATTCTGCCGGGCACTGGCCGCGCTGTAGAGAAAAGTTGGCTCCCGGGCTTTGGCTGGTCACTCGAAACAGCCATTGTTCAATTCAGCATGCGGACACTGGTTCGTAGCCGGCAGCACCGCGTGATTTTCGCTTTCTATCTGGGTGTCGGATTCGCCGCAACGGTCTTTCTGCTAAGAAGCCCAATTGCGAAGGAACTCTCGGAGACAACTGCAATAGATGCTTGGCATCAAGCAAGTGTGCCGTTGCTAGCCGCGAGCATTATTCTAATGGGCTTTTGGGTAGTCGGCATGCGATCCGTTTTCTCACTGCCTCTCGATCTGCCTGCCAACTGGATCTTCCGCATAACACCGGTCCGTGCCGGATCGAACTGCGTAGCGGCCATGCGACGTTCACTGTGGATGCTCTCTGTAGCGCCTGCCTGGACAAGTTCAGCGGTTGTGCTGCTAACACTTTGGCCTTGGCGGGCTGCCGTCGGACATCTCCTCCTGCTCGGAGTTTTCGGAGCCACCATAGCTGAAATCTGTCTGTCAGGCAGTCAGAAGATTCCCTTTACTTGTTCCTGGCTGCCAGGCAAAGCAAACTTTCACATTTCTTTCTGGCTGTGCATCCTGTTGATCTTGGAGATCGTTCTGCGCATAGCGGAACTGGAACGACGTGAGCTGAAGCATCCCGCTCATTACGCCATCATCGCGCTCGTTTTAGCCGCTCTCGGTGCGTCCGCTGCCTGGCTAACATCACGATCTGCGGATGGAGAAGCCGGCAGCCTCGAGTTTGAGGAGGTGCCTTCTTGGCAGTTCACCACATTGAATTTGTCGAAGTAAACATAAGTGGCGACTTAAGGCGGTCAAGTAGAGGTAGCGCCAATGTGAACTCCTTGCAATATCGGGATTCTGTCGGGCAAAATCAAGCCCGAGCTCGAGGAGGCACTGGCGCGGCAAGCCGCAGCGCGGGTCGTAAAGCTCGGTGTCTACGCCGCGGCTTTGCGCGAAGATGCCGCCCACATTGGTTCCAGGGCAAAACAGGCTTACGAAGGATCAGTTCGACCCCACCCTGCAGAGCTTAGCGCCAGTGGCCTTCGACCCAGAACCAGCCGCGGCGCGTTTGGCGCCAGTGTCCGGGAACCCAGGCGTGGTAATTAGGCCGTGGCGGCATGGCCCAATAGCCCGGTACCCATGCGTAGCGGCGTCCGTCCCATCGCTGGTAACCGGCAACCCAGATGTAGCGGGGGCCAGGCCGCGGAGGCGCGTACTCTCGTACCGGCGCTGGTGGACCGATTCTGACGTAAACCTGGGCATTTGCCGCTCCCAGTGAAAGTGCTAACCCGAGTGCCGCATTGAGGATCATCTTTGAGGACATGCTATTTGCTCCGAGCAGTCGGCTACGAATTAGCTTTTGGATTCCGTCTGATTGGAAGCTCCCGCATCATCTCGCCCATGCGCTCGGTGTTGCATCTGCTGCTTCAGTTGTCGATACTGATCCTTTTGAGCATCCGTAAGAAGCGACTGAATTTTCGAATCGGCCGCCTCACGAGCGGAGCGAATCTTTGCGCGGCGATCCTGAGGCGAAAGTGAGCTGTCATTTCGAACACTCTGGATGGCCTGGTCTCGATCCGACAGGATCGGGAGCAACTGATTTTGTTGATCGGTATTAAGCCCCAGTCGCTTGGTAAGCATTTTCACCTGGTGCTCAGGGCTGGGCGGCTGGCGCCGCATACCATTCTGAGCCTGTGCGGATTCCGGAGCCGGTTGAACCGATTGTGGCTCCGCCATGGCGATCCCAAGCCCAAAAAGTGTGCAAAGGGCAAATGAACTGATTCGTTTGGTCATTGTTTTTACTCTTCTCGAGACTCGCGGTCTCTACACCACAAGACGAACCGGTTCACGCAAGGTTTATCGGACCTGCAGTTAAAAATTTTTCAGGCGTGGCGAGCGCGCGTTCGATCAGCCCAGCGATCTCTTGCAACTCCTGTATATCTCTGCCATGAGTTGCATGTCGCGCAATCCTTCTTCCCCATCGCTCTTGGGCTCTTTATTTTCGAAAACGCAATTGGCGAAGTAGTCAGCTTCCCGGGTGAATTGAGCTGGATCTTTCTCTGGATTGGGCTCATCGAGGTCCGGCTGCCCTTTGATCTGCGCCCTGAGATGCAAACCCTCGTAGGCAAACGCTGGTTCGACGTGAAGGCTGCCCTTCGAACCGTGCACACGGAAATAGCCGTTCATATTCGCGCCATAAGTGGTGTTGCAACTGGCCACGATGCCGGAAGGAAACCGCATAGTCCACCCTACGTTCTCTTCCACTTCATTGAAGCGCCCGTCCTTGTCAATAACCGAGCAAAACCCCTCTACTTGGGCGGGCTCTTCGCCCGTCAGATACCGGCAGGCATTGAGGGAATAGATACCTACATCCATCAGGGGACCGCCTCCCGCCAGTTTTCTGTTAAGCCTCCATTCGCCCGCGTGCTCAACGAATCCGTTGGCGCTTTCTATCGCTTGTACCGTGCCCAGCGTGCCGGCCCGGATCAGACTGATAGCTCGGAGATTGGTGGGTTCGTACTGGCACCGATAAGCAATCATCAGCTTCTTGGCGGCAGCCTTACAAGCGTCGATCATCGCCTGACTGTCCTTCACCGAGGTGGCCATCGGCTTCTCACAAAACACGTGTTTGCCTGCGTTGGCAGCACGGATCGTGTATTCCGCGTGCATGCTGTTGGGAAGCGCGATGTAAACCGCGTCGATATCTTTGTTGTTCGCGATTTCGTTATAGTTCCCGTAATCGTAGATGTTTCTGGACGGCACGCCATATTCTTGCGCCGTTTTGTCTGCCTTATCGCGGTGTCCGCTTACCAGCGCAACCACCCGCGATGACTTGGAAGCTTTGCAGCCCGGCATGAAGTGCCCGAGCGAAATTCGGCCAAGCCCCACGATGCAATAACCCAGTGTTCGGCCCGAAGCTGTCTGGGAAGGCTCCTGAGCGCTGATTCTTAAATGCGATGCAGCCGAGCCGATCGCAAGCGTCTGTCCAAAGGAGCGTCGTGTCAGTTTCATGTATCTGTTCCCTCACTGCATTGGGCTCGTTGCCACAGGAAGGCGCCGATTCCTAATGCGCCCGCCGCTATGGCTAGTGGCGCGCGCCGCAGATTAGCCCAATTCTGCAAGCTGAAATTGGATGCTCTCTCACTGAAAATACCGCGGGCGCCGAAATCTCCCGGGACAGGATGGAACAGGTTGTTGGGCCGATCGGGGGAAACAGGCTGCGATGTTTGCTGAGCACTGAAACCATTCTTCCCCAGGTACCAGTCAGCAAAGCCCGGGGCGAGGTCCTGTCCGTAGATCGCCTTCACGGTGGGAAACCCGACGAAGACTTCACGCCGGTGGTGGTGAGCGGCGTAGTAGATTGCTCTTGCTGCTACGTCCGGGTCAAATATCGGTGGAACCGGTTGGGGATGGCGTGGCAGCCGCGTGCGGCACCAGCTGAACTGGGGCGTGTTCATGGCGGGAAGATGGACAACCGTGACCCGCACTTTGCTCTTGCCGTGGATCAACTCACAGCGCAGGGAGTCAGTAAAGCCGACAATCGCATGCTTTGCGCCGCAGTAGGGAGCCTGCAAGGGAATCGACCGGTACGCAAGTGCTGATCCAACCTGGACAATCGTTCCGGCATTTCTCGGTAGCATTCGTTTCAACGCTGCTAATGTGCCATACACGCATCCGAGATAGGTCACTTCGGTCGCACGTTTGAATTCGTCTGGCTCGATTTCGACCAGGGGCGCAAAGATGGTCGTCATCGCATTGTTTACCCATATGTCTATCGGGCCCAGTTGGCGCTCAACCTCTTCCGCAGCCCCGTAGACTGCCGCGTGATCGGCTACGTCGACGGGAAGAACGAGCGCCTTTCCACCAGCCTGCTCCACTTCTCGTTTTGTGCTCTCCAGCCTGCCGGCATCACGAGCGATCAATCCAATGTGCGCTTTACGCCGAGCGAACTCCTGGACTACTGCTCTTCCTACCCCGGCAGTGGCGCCGGTGATCACCACGATTTCCGCTTTCCCGTGAGACACGAGTCATCCTCCGTCGGAAGGATGCTGACAGCGGCTTAGTGTTACGTATTGCTTTCGGCCGCCGAGTTTTAGCAACAGCCGTTCTAACGGACGACTTCGTCCGGCTTAGCCGAGGGGCGCGGGAGATTGACTCGCGTTTCTTTCCACAGACGCTGAGCGGGCAGCAGAAAAACTGCAAGCGCGCACAGCGCTGCTGCGACCAGGACGATAAAAGTCCGTGCAACTCCGGTCAAACGTTTGAATAGACTTTTCTCAGGTATAAAGCGATCAAGGCCGGCCAGCAAGTAGAAGATCGCTTGCCCGGCGAGGACGGTCGATCGCATCGGTTCCGGAAGCCAGAAGCTCGTAACCGCAATTGCTATCAGGGCAAACGGGAGCAGCAATCGGCCGATCTTGTGAGAAATCCAATAAATGGAACGCGGATTCCCGGGCGAAAGTAGAGTCGGAAAGGAAAACGTGATTTGGTAGACACCCGCCTGCGTCCGCACTTTCCGCCAAAACTCGGATTGCAGCGAGGTAGGCAAATCGTAGGCCTTTGCCTCACTCTCGAAGTAGATTCGGTAGCCTCGCGAGACAACCGCGAATGGGATATACACGTCATCAAGGAGTGTGTTCGATGGCATTGGACTGGCCAATTCGCGCCGGATGGCATATATCGACCCAGTGGCGCCCAGCATAGCGTCTACTCGATTCAGATTCCGTCGAATCCACTTTTCATACCGCCAGTAGAGACCGGTGTTGAATTCCTCTTTGCTCAGACCTTCGCGGATGACGAGCTCGCCTGTGACGACCCCTACAGTAGGATCCGCGAAGCAGGAGACGAGATGAGCCAACGCTTCGCTGTCGAACTCCTGGCGGACATCTGTAAGGACGACGATTTCGCCCGTTGCCATTTTCAGGCCGTGATTAACGGCGGTTGCTTTACCGCCCGGAGGTAATGTGACAAGTGTCACGCGCTGGTCGGGATACTGAGCGACCAACTCGTCGGTGCCATCTGTGGATCCATCTGAAATGACCATGATTCGGGTCAGTTCCGGCGGGTAGTCGGACGCTAGCAGAGAATTGAGTTTACGCTCTATCCACAGAGCCCCATTTCGGACCGGAATGACAATCGACAGGCTTCGGGGGATAAGTTGTTTGCGGATAGGACGCGGCGCAAGCCTGGCGTAAGCGGCTAATAACAGCGGATAGGCGAACAATACGTAAAGAAGGAAGCCAACACTGAGCGCAAATAGATCGACAGCTACCCTCATCACGAAAGCTCTTCCTTAACCGGGATGCGATCAGGCCCTGAAATCATTCAGAGAGATCCCTTCCAACTCCATCATGAGGTCCAGCGGGCGATGAGCACTGCTGGCTGCCAGGCGAGGAACGTCAAACAGATCTGTTTTGCGGGACACAAAACCGCCGTAAGCCGAAAAGAGGGCTTTGAAGCCGGTTTCGCGGATCAGTTGGCGAACATCCTCCCGTATATTCTTCTTTTTCCCGAACGGAAAGGAAAAGAGGGTCACCGGGCTTCCAAGGAGCGCTTCCAAGTCCTTTCGATTTTCGAGTACTTCATGTTCGGCCTCAAGCAAGCTTACTTGGCCCAGATCGGCATGATTCACCGTATGGGCGGCAACTCCGACACCTTCCGTAGGTAGGAGTCTCACTTCGCTGGCGTTCAGGTTCTCGTAGCGGAATGGATATTGATCTTCATCATGCTTGAAGGCTCGATCAGTGTCAATAAAACCCGAAGAAACAAAAGCCGTACCCGGCATCCCCGCGGTTTTCAGGAGTTTAGCCGCGGCTGAGTAAACGTCACGATAGCAATCATCGAAGTGGACTGCAACCGTGTCGGGAGGAATCCGATCGCCTTCCCGGAGGCGTTCAACAAGCCAGTCCGAGTCCCGGACCGAGTAAAGGTGTCGAAGCAGTACCAGATGCTCGGCGAATACACGGGTGCTGGTAGTCAGAGGGTCAACCGAGAAGTCGTTGACGCGATGATACAGGAGGATCGCTGCCCGGGAGGTCTTTCTCATTCGGCGAAGCCATCTGACGCCAGTGTAGATTCCACTGAAATAGATCCCCAGATAGAGCGCCGTCTTGAATATGTTTTTCCCGGGATTTGAACTCTGAATCGTGCCAGGACGCCTGCGGGCGAGTTCCAGCTTTTGGGCCCTTGTAGGACGCGTCTTCGGCCGCCTGCTGGTCGGGGACTGCGGAATTCGCTTCGCCGTGCCCGCTTGGATCTCTTCCACGCTCTTAGCAAGCAATCGCGCGCCCTCGAGATCAAGCTTCTTGCGCAGTGAGAGTTCAGTTTCGTGTTGGTGAATCGGGATTTCACAGGTTCCCACAATGTCACCGGTGTCGAGTCCATCGTCAACAAAATGCACCGTGATGCCGGCCGATTCCGCGCCTTCAAACAGTTCCCAGAACCCGGGCGGCATGCCGCGGTATTCAGGCACTTTCCCCTTGTGAAGGTTAAGGCAGCCCAGGCGAGGGACCGAGAAAGTGCTGCGTTTTAGGATCCGGGTACCGGCCACTAATCCGAGGTCAGCTTGGCATTCGCGTAGAGCTGAGGCTGCCTCAGGACTGTTCAGGTTCCCTACCTCGACTAACGCGCAGCCGCTACGGGCCGCAAGTTCTGCGAGAGAAAAGTTCTTTTCAGGGAAGGCCTTACGGAGTAATTCCTGAACCTCCGATTGAGGTATCACGGTACCCGCCATTTTGTCCAGCAGAGCGCTTACCGCGTTCAGAAAACGCTGAGAAGCATACCCGACTCCTTCGCGCCGAATGTTCCGCCAAAGACTCCGCAGACGTCGGGAGAGTGGCACTTGAGCCGTATCCTGCAGGATGGCAACGACAACCACGCAGGATAGGGCGCGGATAGCTTCGATCGTTCCGCGAGTCGACTCTGAATTGGAGCCGACCAGGAACGCGACTCGGAGGGGCTTATTTCCCGTGGTCATTCTTAATAACTTATCGGTTGGATCTTCGCGAAACAGGAGCCGCGAGCGTTGAATAGCACACGAATTTAGTTCTCGGAGCCGCAGAAACAGCCGATATGTAAATCATATTGGGTCCTCTCCAACTTACAAAGCAGTCGAGCCGGCCAATACACTCTGAAACAGATCAGCAGAGAGAAACAGGGGCATTGGGCCAACTACATACTCGGTAGCCCAAACTGTCCGAACTCATGTCATCATCTCTTGAAAACCGGCAACGGTCTACGACAGGTTTGGCTGGAGCCGGGTCCGCTACGACGCCAACGGCGTCTTCGTGGGATCCTAATCGGGCTCTCGGGTTCGAACTCGACCCACCCACCCCGGGCAGGAGTTCCAGCAAGGCACGCCGAATGCGCCGTCCTCCTCCGCGACGAAGTCCACTACCTCAACTTGCCGGCAGCCCGACAGGGGAGCAGCCTCAAGCGAGTCGTCTCAAGGAATTTGTCTCTTGTGAGGTTGTCCCGGTAGGCGGCCTGACGCTAAAATTCGTCACGCTCTTTCTATTTCTGCGATTCAGCTTGCTGCATGAATACATTGCGATCAAGCTGCATGCGAATCTCTACATTCTTGTGGTAGTTGGCGGGATTGCTTATACGGCACTCCTGCGGGGTGAGGTCTGGCGGCGGGTTAAGAACGCGAAGGTTTTCCGGGCCTGGCTCTTCTTTTCCGCCCTACTCGCTATCGGTGTTCCTTTCGGCCTCTGGCCCGGTGGGTCTTACGCGATCGTAATGCCGTTCGTGAAGGACAATGTGCTCTGCATTCCGCTGATAGGAGCTTTGTTTGGTTCCTGGACTCTCCTCCGCCGAATCCTGCTGGTAATCGCGTCAGCCGGCGTTGTGGTCGTTGGGCTTAGTTGCCTTTATCCAACGGACGTGGGCGGTCGAATGGGCGTGGGCTGGAACGGAAGCGTAGCCAATCCGAACGATGTAGCCGGGCATCTGCTCTTTCTGATTCCGTTCCTGTTCATCGCCGGGTTCTCGAGCTATGTCAAAGGTGTGCTTCGTCCGCTGTACCTGCTTTCGATTCCCTTTGCGATGTTTCTGCTCCTGAAGACCGGGTCCCGAGGAGCATTTATCGGCCTTGCCGCGCTCGTTTTGTTCCTGTTCTTAACTGGAAACGCCAGGATCCGAATCGGATTTGTTCTTTGCGCTCCCATCGTCTTCTGCGGTCTGTTTGCATTTCTTCCTAAGAGTTCCTTCGACCGCCTGTTTACGTTCACCAGTGGTAGCCCGAACCATGAAGAGGCAATCGAGTCTTATGAAGCGCGCCAGAATCTCCTGCGAATGAGTATTGCGGCAACTCTCGAACATCCGATTTTGGGAGTCGGAGCGGGCCAATTTGGCTCGTACGAGGGGAATAAGGCCATCGAAGAGGGTCATCCGCACAACAACTGGCAGGAGGCTCACAACAGTTTTACTCAAGTCTCCAGCGAGACGGGGATTCCGGCTCTGCTGTGCATGCTGTACGCAACTTTCGGAAGCATTCGCATCTTCTGGCGAACTCGCAAACTGGCAAGCAAAAACTCGCGGGCGCAGGAGATCGCTTCCGCTGCCCAATTTCTGTTTGTCGGAGCGGCCGCTTTCTGCGTTTGCATATTCTTTCTGAACTTTGGTTACAAGATGTATCTGCCTTTCCTGACCGGGTTGGCGATTGCGCTCGAGAGAACAACAGCGAATCTTCAGACGGAGGATCCGTCTCGGGAGCCAACCGATGTAGACAACAGAACTGTATTACTGCGCCAGGTTCGTTGGCGGCAAGAGAACGCAGTAAGAGCTTAATCACGCACACATGCAAATCACAATTGCTGAACAGATCGAAACAAACCCGTTCGAGCCGGTTGCGGCAATCGCGCGCCTGCACGGAGCCAACTGTTCGCCGGAACAGTTCCACGCGGCGGTCAACGTAACGTTCCACAAGTTCGAATCGGAGGTTTACGACGACCTTCATAAAGACATGTGGCAGAGCGTGCCGCAGCAGTTTGCATTATTGGCCCAGGACTCGCTGCGAGGCTCAGCCGACACTGCCAAATGGACGATGCTGGATATCGGCTGCGGAACCGGACTCGCGTCTGACTCAATCATGAAGTCCTGGTTCGGACCACGAATAAGCCGCATCGATCTGCTCGATACGTCGGCCGCGATGCTTCGCCGCGCTTCTCAACGTGCAACGAATTGGAACGTTCCGGTGCGGAGCCTCGAGGGCATTGTTGAGACCGTCGACGCAAGCGAGCAATACGATCTGATCGTCACCTGTTCGGTTCTGCATCATGTTCCGGACCTGGTTTCATTTCTGAAAAGCGTTCGCAGGCTGCAACGAAGAGGCGGGATTTTCCTGCACCTGCAAGACCCGAACGGCGATTTCAGCAACGATCCTGAATTCCAAAGGCGCGTAGCCCAACTGTCCAAAAACAATCTTCCTGAATGGGCCGCTCGTCTGGCGCCCCAGCGGGTTCTAGGACGTCTACTGCGCGAAGTGACGGGGCGGCAGGGGCAGGATTACCTGTCCAAAACCAATCGCGACCTGCTGAACTCCGGCGTGATCACCTCTCCTCTAACCGTGGCGGAGAAAAAAAAAAAAAAAAAAAAAAAAAAAAATAAGGTGGGGGTCTTCCAGATCACCGACATTCATGTTCAGGATGGCGCGGGGATCTCGATCGAGAACATGAAAGGCTGGTTACCGGATTACCAGCTCATCTCCCAGCGTTCCTATGGCTTTTACGGACGGCTCTGGAGTACTTTGCCGCTTACGCTAAGAATTCAAGAGGAGCGGCTCATTGCAGCTCAGGCACTGAATGGCGGGCATATCGGTGCAGCGTGGCGGCTAAAAGCTTGATAAACCTCGTCTCTCATTCCGTGGTTTAAGTCCCCTCGGCGATACGTCGCCATTTTTCTGCAGTCAAAATCGGAGAATGCGGCGGTTGCACTTGGGGCCGCGGATGCAACCCGGACCGAGAAGCACGCCACCGCCCCGGCTAGTCTGGATCTCTCTGAAGATCAGCCGCGAATGTATTTTGGCGTGCGCGCTCGCTAGAGCAGGGCAGCAGAGCGCTTTCAGCTACTATCTAGCACATAGATCCGAGGGTCTCAAGCTGACGAGTTGTTTCATGCGCTTGGGACTGACTACGTATGGATCCTCCACGAGGTCTCAGCACTGTCAAACAGCGCCGACAGGCCAACTGATCTGCGCGGTAGCGCTGGTCTAGAGCGACAAATCGGAAGGCCGAAAAATCGTTAAAATGTATGCCATGCTTCAAACGCCTGAAAGCCCGTCTTCGGAGTTGAGCCTAGGTACCCGAGTCTTTATCACATATTCGTGGGACGACGACCGGCATAAGGAATGGGTTTGTGATTTGGCCACACGTCTTAAGGCTGAGCTGGGTCTGGATGTGCGTCTTGATGCGTGGCTGTTGTCCGGAGGCGTGGACAGGCACTTCTTTATGGAAGACGGAATTGTAAACTCGCAATTCGTTCTCATGATATACACGCCAGATTATAAGCGGAAGATCGATCTTGGACGTGGCGGCGTAAGCCAGGAGGCGGACCTCATCAGGACTGTGCTGGAGCAAGATACTAATCGAATGCAGAGGAAATTTGTCCCCCTTCTGCGCAAAGGCTCGTGGGAAGGCAGCGCGCCTATCTGGTTTGCAAGGTTGGCGGGGTATGACCTTACGCAAGACCCACATGACAAAAGCGGGTGGACGAAGCTTTGTCAGCATATTCAGTCAAGTTACGCAAAGGGATCGACATCCTTTAGAAGCACAGCGGCGCCGCATAGTTCAGACCTAACCGTTGTTTGGCCGGACCCAGTGCCGGAGCACGTTTGGGATTTGGTCGATCGGAAAAGGGAGACAAGCCGGCTGGCGGACTTGCTGAGCGGACAATCGAGTACCCGCATATTCCTGATCCGCGGGCGAAGTCAAATGGGCAAGTCCTATTTACTGGAGAGGGTTGAAGAATACCTGAGGAAAGTTAAGGTTGCATTTTCACGAAGTGAGTGCAGAAATTTGTCCAAACTCGACGATTTGTTCCGAGACTTATTTGTTGCTATGCCGAACGTCTTTTTGCCCGCAACCAAGAATGAACGGGCAAAAAGAGACGAAGCAGTACTTCGCGATTTGCGGGAACTGAAGGTCCCAGTTCTATTGATGCTAGATGATTACGAAAAGGGACCGCGGTGTATGAAAGAGTGGGTGGAAAGCAAGCTACTACCGAGCATGGGCTATCTGAACGCGCTAGCGGTAACAATCGCAGGGGAGTCTGTTCCAGAACACGAAGGAAAGCCCTGGAGACATCTTACGGAATGCCTGGATCTGCATGCGATACGCGATGCCGATGAATGGTATCAGCACAGTCAGCGGCACAAGACAGGCGCCACTTTCGAATTCATTGAGAATTTGACATGGTTCACGGACGGAATACCCGGCCGCATTGCCATGGTGCTTGAAAAACCGCAAAGCTCGGAGGGCTTTCGAACGGAAGGGCCCCGTCGCGAGGTGCTGAGCGTCAGCGCTCCAGCTATTACGAGATCTCTTCAGGCCGTCCAAAGCGATCCGAAAAAGCTCGATCTCGTTTTGCTGGATGTGGCATTGGGGTCCCGTGATCCGTCGGTTCGAGACGTGATAGAAGCGGCTGCTGTCCCCCATTGGTTCACGGAATCGATACTCGCCAGACTCCTAGGAACGGTTGAGATTGATGAGCGGTGTCAAGGAGTGGAGCGGCTCCCAAAGGTCGAACGTTTCGCCGCCCGGGATGGCTGGAGTGTACATGAGAATACCCGACGTGCTCTCCGGCAGCGATTAGCAATCAAAAGTCCTGAGCGGCTTCAGGAGTTGTCCAAACGCGCAATACAGTGTTTCGAAGGTGAAGAAGCACATCTTTGTATCGAGCGAGTCTTTCACAAACTTGTGGCGGTACCTGACGAAGGCCAAAAGGAACTAAGCACTCTCTGGAGAGACTGGGTTGATGCTGGACTGCACGAGCCATTACGGGCACTGAGCGTCGTAGTTGAGGAGCTCGTTCAAACCACCCCCTTGAATCCCGTTGCTGAGGCGCGAGTGTTGCTTTGTTCTGCTGATCCTCGCTGGCTGCCTCTTGCGCAATGCGAGTACAGGGCGCGGCAAAGCTTTCATTTGTTCCGACACTGCCGAGATCGCGCAGGTCAGGCCAGTGCACACACGCTGCTAGGCGACTTGCTCTCAGAACGCGGGCTAAGGCAAGATGCTTTAGCGGAGTATCACGAAGGCGAAAAGATTCGAAGTGAGTTGGTGACGGAGGATCCAGGAGACTTAGAAAAGCGCCGATCTTTAGCGGTCCTGTACCACAGGATAGGAAGGATCTACGAACGCAGCCCTGACAGCTCGAAATCTGCATTGGAGCAGTTCAAAAAGAGCTAAGGACATCTTTCAGTATCTCGTTGACCACGGAGAAGTCAACACAAGTTATCATGCTGGGCTGGCCGCCTCTCACTCCAACATAGGGCGAGTCCAAGAGGCTTCGGATTGTCAGGAAACGCTGACGGCTGCACTAGAAAACTATGTAGTAGCTGCAAAGATCATGCGGGGGCTCGTTGACATCTATCCTTCGAATACCGGCTGGCGGCGCAATCTAGCCGCTTACCACAACAACTTGGCGAGCGTTTATCGCAGGTTAGGGCGTTTGAAGTCTGCTCGCGAGGAATGCGGAGCTTTTCTAAGCATCATGCAGAAGCTCACTTGTGAAGACCCAAGCAACACTGATTGGCAGACCGGACTCGCAGCGGCCCACTGCAGTTCTGGAATGATTTACGAAACTGAGAGCGATGCGGAGATCGAAATCAGTCCTAAAGATGCCCTACTTAAGAAGGCGCTGGACGAATATGAGATTGCCAAAACCATCGCACAGGAGCTCGCCCAAAAGGATCCAGCCAATCCACAGTTCCAGCGAAACTGGTCAGACTATCGGGCACGCGTGGCAGGTATCTATGAAACTGAGGAAGGGCATTTGGCAGATGCTCTAAATGAATACGAATCCAGTAAACGTGTGCTATTAGATCTAGCCAGGCGTACGCCCGAAAATGCCGACTGCCAGGAAGATTTGGCGGAAGTCCACCGTAGATTGGGAAGACTGTGGGAGCGAAAAGGCGCTTTGATAAAGACCAATCACAAAGAAGAAGCTCTGATTGAATTCGCGGCCAGCATGACAATCACAAGGACGCTAAATCGAATATTCCCGCAGAATCCGCGGCTTAAGTCACTTTTGATCGCTGACGAGAACACAGTAGCGCGGTTACGCCGACAGTGTTAGCAAGCGGCCGCCAAAGCGGTCACACCCGGGCGCGCTGCTTCGACTGCTGCAACGAGGCCTCAGCTACTCGGCACAAGGGTCCCTTGCGGAAGGAGTGCAAAGTCATCGGACTGTCCTCTCTTCCGGGGTGTCATCCCTGCCACTTACATGCCTCCGTTCGACAAGAGCGAGTTCGGAGGGAGCAAATTTTATGACGGTGTCTGCACCCGCGTTGCTTTTAATGACAAATAAGTATTTACTGAGTTTTTGCGGAACTTGTAGAATTAGTAGCGGCGTTTGACTCACGAGGGAATAATACTCGGTCAACGTGTCATTTGCTTTGCTAAAGCGGCTCTTATCAAGCACGTAAATGTACCCGTCTGTGCAAACGTTCGGGTCGCCTTCCTCGAACAGCTGATACAGATTCTCAGTCACTTTAAAGACGCGCTTCCCGGTAGAGAAATTGTTGCCAAATCCAAACGACTTCAGTTTTGACTGCAAGTAACTCCTGTTGAGCACCGAGCACATGAGCGCTTCATCGGCGTCAGTCGTCGCATAAAGGGCAACCTGATTTCCGGATGCTTTAATCGAATCGTTCGCTTTTCGAGGCTCTAACCGGCTGAGCGGCTCCGGAAAATTGCTCCCGTGTAGGATCAGAGATCCCGTACGGGTCAGAGCCCAGCAAAGGTCCGCAATCGCGATGCTCGCAATGCGTCTAAGATCGACCACTTTCAACCTGGCATTCACGATTGGTTAAGCCGGCTTTGGGATATGTCCGAGGCTAAGAACGAAATCTCTATACGTCGACGGCAGATCATGAAAATAGCTCTCCCAAGGAGCACCTTTGCGCCGACAAAAAACGAGATCGAGCGCGGGGAGAGAATCACCTTCAGCGATCAAATCTTGCGAGACCAAATCGAGCTGTACAGCTGCAAATGCAAACCGCGTGTTAGTCGTCTCGATTACTGGCGTAAGAACTCTTCTGATCGCAAGGCGTTCCTGTTGGCAGCGCGGCAGGATCCCGATGTGCCGCTCGACTGGCGCCACTTCCCGATTGTCATAGAAATGACCCTGACAACTTGTGTAAGTAATCCATCCGAAGCGCGAGATGACGAGCATGACCAGATCTCTGACTTCAGGCTCTAAGGAACTAACAAAACCCCGATGCCACGGCGAGAGTGTCTGACTGCGATAATCGCCAGGCACACCAGTTTCGTTGATATTGCCGTACTCGGATAGACGAGTTTGAACGAAGGTCGAGTTGTGAGGATGTTTTGGGTCCTCCCAACTCGACAGAAACTCCTCGATTCCATCAATGCGGTTGACGCTGCGCTTGCGTGGCAATGCGGTCTACCCGTGCATTCTCACCGATGCCGGCGAAGAAAAAGCGTCGCCGTTAGCAGCAGACCAGCGCTGCCAGTGCTCCGTAAGACGCTCCTCAACCCGGTGTTTGGCCGATAAAGAAATCGGATATTGAGGAACATCTTGAGCATGTCGCCGCATCGCAGCGTAAAGTCCCTGGCCTATCGAAGTAAAGTCGGCCCTATCTCGGAGAGTATCAAGAGCATTGAGAACCTGATTTCGCAAGAGGTGTAGACGCTCTCCCACCTGCTCACGGCTGATCGTCGGATTCTTACAAACGGCGAGTCGACGATAAAAGTCCAGAACTCCGCCAAATGCAAAAGCTCCGTGTAAAATTCCCAGAAGCGGTCGCGGATCATTACGCCACGGGGAGTAAAAGATCGCTTCCTTTGTCGGACCAGCGATGACCGGTTCGACCAAGAGCAGGGCGTTTAGCTTCTGGTGATGATATTCGTGAACGATGGTTTCAGCGATAGTCGGGATATCGGCATTCAGAGACATCCAAAGCAATCCTAAAGCAATCGGTGAGCTTGAGCTGACGGACGTCGTCGGATCCGGCGGGACGATCGGTATCAAAACTCTTACGTAGCGCGATATTTCCTCATAGATGGTAGGATGGCAAGCCGAAATCAGTTCACAGGCCTCGTTCAAAGAATCAAGCCACTCTTCCACTAGCGGTGAGCCAATCTCGGGATCGGCGTGAACACGTTGAGCTAATAACCTCAACTCGGGATCCCAGCAGTTAACTTCTATGCCGTTTCTGAGCCGAGGGAGCCGCGTAACGGTTACTCGTTGGCAGAGCATTTCTTCAGACGCTTGCCGAAACGATAGCATCCCTGTTCGGCCCACGTATGCAAACAGCTGGGCCTCGTCATGTAAAGAACTTAGCTCAAGCCAAGCGCTCGACCCCGGGAGGAAAACTCGGCCTGCAGACTTGACATTCAAAGGGGGTCCATTGGGGAAATCGACATCCTCGATCACGGCTCCAGCAAGAGCAAATCTTGCAAAATTAAAACAAATGGCCTCGAAATCCACCAGCGGTACTTCCAGGCCTTTTGCAAGTTTTGCGAGCACGGCCTCGGCCGATCTAATCCAGTGGACAAATGAAGGATAACCTATGACCTTCGCCTGCGTGTCGGGTGCGAGCGTGCTCAAGAAGTCCCTGTAAGTCACAAACTTTGTTCTGGCTGCTACATCTGGCTGAAGTTCACTAAGGCGTCGACTGACAGAGACAAACCTCAACAAGCGCAATTTGTATGCTTGGCGCGATAGAGCCTCGGTCAACGTCAGGTTGCCACTTACAGAAAGGATCTCTCCGATATTGATCTCATCGATGGTGAAGGTCACGGCTACTCTGACAAGGCGGGAACAGGGGTGATGGAATGAACGTACGACGAAACCACTCTATGTATTTCCTTAATTAGTTTCGTCAAATCGTCGCAATATACCGACGGGTTTTGGAAGCCGTTGACTGTGGAGTACCTGTGCGGCAGGTAGCCTCCCCCGCAAACAGAAACCAACTCGCAACTTTTACACTTGTCGCATAAGGATTCGCTCCCTCTTAGCCGTTCCTGCACAGTAGACATCGATAGAACCTCGTCGAAACTATTTCGATATACGTCGAGGCCAAGCCACGCGGCTCCATCGAAGGTGCTTTTCAAAGTATCGACCGCTTCGATGGAACCGTTCGTTTCGATGACAATCAGGGATTTGGGACCTAACCCCCATTCCTCTGACGTACGTTCACCACCACCCATGAGCTTGATGAGGTCGCAGAACTTTCTGATCTTCGTTGACTGGGGGCGCTCGTTGAACCACTCTTGGAATATCGGTATCAGCCAGTCAGCATAGGGCGTTGCGTCCCCCTCTGGCGCCTTGAAGGGAGGCTTGGCATCGTGATTTCCGAGCGGCAGCAGAAAATCTATATTAGGTGGGGAAAAAGTTTTCAGATACGAATAGACCTCAAGCGGAGGATTGCGAAGATCTATGACGCTTAGTATGCCGCCCCAAATACGCTTCCCTTCGTCACTGCTTAACAACTGGAGCGCACGTTCAGTTGCCGCAAATGAGCTTCTGCCGGCAAAATCTAATCGATGCCGATCGTTAGCTGTACGTGGCCCGTCGAAGCTTAGGCCAACATTTACCTTCCACTTTGCGCAGAACTCTAGGGCCGAAGCGTCGAACAAGGTGCCGTTCGTCTGCATCGAAAAGCGCAGCGTTATTCCCCTCGACGCTTCTGACACGGTCTGACAGAAGAGGTCGAGAAACTCTGGCCCGGCTAGCAGTGGTTCACCGCCATGGAAGCTCAAACATGCAACCTGACCCCCGTGGCTCTGCAGATGCTCAGAGATGCGCAGCCCGAGTTGCCGTGCTGTCTCAAGCGACATGAAACGTGGCTGTCTTCTCCATGATTGGTCGGCCAGCCTGTACATGTAGCAATAGTCACAATCTAAATTGCAACGCGAGGCGACCTTTACGATAAACTCGCGGAGGAACACTGCTACAAACTCTTAATAACGAATATCAGCTAGCCGCGGATGTTTGAGTTGTGTTGAGCGTGCGAGTAATGATCGGCCGCACTGTCGCTTTCCTGGCTCATATCATTCATAACGAGACCGAGCGCTGTGTCTTCGATATTCTTCAAGTCCACGTCCGCGAGATCAAGCGTAATCTTTGATTCCTGCTTTTCGGGTATTGCGTTCGTTTGGCTGGCCATGATTTCTCCTTGTAGGGCACAATGCTATCCTAGAAAATCATGTTCTGTCAACCATGCTGCCAACACTGCATTGTCGCCACGGCACAGTCTTTTCAGCTTGCTTGAACCCGCCGGTGTCGTGCCCACAAGGCTTTTGCAAACAACTATCCCGGCCCCATTCCAGCTTCATTACTGCATCTTGCATCCAAAAACTCGCAGGATGCTCTGGTAGCCTTTCAGCAGCCCACTCAACTGGAACGCCCTTTCAGGCTTCTTGCCTCTTTAACCATGTATTAAGCAGTACCATTCGCCAGAGGTGGATGTTAGCCCGTCCGCCTTCCATAGCTTGTTGGATGACCGGAGCTAGCGCCTTGCGGCGGATCCAGCCCTGCTTACTGACCGAACTTTCTTCCAACAATTCGTCGACCTTGCCTCTCCAGCGGGTCACCAGCCATTTTTCGATCGGCAAATGGAACCCTTGTTTCGGGCGGTTCGCTACTTCGGGGCCGACGTGCCGGGAGACTAGCTCGCGCAAAATGCTTTTGAGGCGACCGTCTTTGAGGCGCACCGCGAAGTCAATTGAGCTCGCGAATTCCCACAACTTGTGATCGAGGAATGGCGAACGTGCCTCCATCGCATAGTACATCGTCGTCCCGTCCACCTTGGTGAGGAACTCGCCGACAAATTCAGTGTTCCGATTGTATTCGAGGACTTCGGGAAGGAGTTGCCGGGCGGAAGCTAAAGACGGAGTAATCGTCCGATGACGAATGCCTCCTGCCTCCAGTCTTGGTCCAAGCAAACCACGCGAAGTATAGAAGGGCAGCCCGTCATGAACCCGGGTGATCGCGCCCAGACCACCGGTCGCATAATCCAGAAAGTGTTTCGGGCGGCGGAAAGGACCAATTCTGTCTACTGCGGGTCGAATCAAGTTCCACAAACCGGGCGTCGCTCCGGGGAGGCGATTCGCGATCTTTTGTGCCATGAAGGCATGGCGGTGCACTGGGTAACCCAGAAAGGCTTCATCACCGCCATCGCCAGTGATCATCACGGTGGCGTAAGCCTTGATAGCCTGCGATAGCTCCAGCATGGCGAGCGTTGAGTAAGCCGAGAAAGGCTCGCTGAAAGCGGCTACCGCCACGTCGACGCTGTTGTCGCCCATCTCAGGGATCGTGATCTTTTCGTGAGGGATGCCGATTTTCGAGGCAGTGATTCCAGCTTGCAAGGCTTCGTCTTCCGGTTCTCCAGGAAGGCTCACGGTAAACGAGCGCACGTTCGCTCCCAGCTTTGCGAGCGCCCAACAGACGAGCGTCGAATCGATTCCGCCGCTGAGCAGGGCACTGATCGGAACATCGGCACAAAGCCGCAGTTGTACAGCTTCGAGCAACTCGCATTCCGCATGCGCGAGGGCATCTTCGAAACTCATGCCGCTGTCACCGGCAACTTGGTCCTTCCAGTAGACGGTTGTTTTCAGTTTTCCGTCTTCCCACTCGACGAAGGTTGCTGGAGCTACTTTCCGAATCCCCTCATAGATGCAGTGCTCTTCGGTTACGAATCCAAACTCAAGAAATTCGAGAACGGCATCCGAGCTAACCTCGCCACCGAAGCCAGCGGCGTGCAACGCGGCTGGAGTCGAGGCAAAGGCCAATTTCTTTCCGTCGACCGCGTAGCAGAGTGGTTTCACGCCAAGGCGGTCGCGAGCCATGAGAAACTTGCGTGACCGGTTGTCCCAGATCGCGAAAGCGAACATGCCGCGCAGCCGCTTGACCATCTTTTCGCCGCCCCAGGCGAGATAACCTCTCAGGATTACTTCGGTATCGCAGTGTGACCGGAAGACCTGGCCCTCGCTCTCGAGTTCACGCCTCAGCTCCTCAAAGTTGTAAACACATCCATTAAAAACAAGCCCGACTTCCGCATCATCGGACAACATTGGTTGGTGCCCCGCCTGACTCAAATCGATGATTGCCAGCCGTCGGTGCGCAAACAGAGCTGTTTCCCAAGCGTGTCTGCCTTCGTCATCCGGACCGCGCCTGGATAAAGAGGACAACATGGCCCGAATCTCTTTACAGGGAGTCTGTTTGGGCTCAAAGCCGATAACTCCCGCTATTCCGCACATCTATTTTTTCCGTTTGAACTCAAGTCCGCACCTATTTTTGAGATGGACGTGACGAGCAGTACCAGCTCGCCACGGCTTCGATTACTCGCTGGAAGAGCGCCTGATTGTCACCTGCCTCGAGCGCATAGCGATGTCCCGCTGCAGCGATACGTTCTCTCTTATCGTCATCCAACCAGATCTCTTGAATGGCTTTTGCCAACTCGACAGGATCCTCCGGTCGAACCCACACAAGCTCTCCATTCTGAAAAATATCCGAGAAGCCCGGTCCTTCGGTCCCAATCACACATCGGCGGAAGAGCATCGCATTCAGACACGTACTGCTTCCGCTTGCGGCCATGCTTTCTTTCAATATCGGCAAAACCACTAGTTTTGAAGCTTGCAGCACATTCGCCATAGCTTCTCTCGAGCCGTCATCTTCAAGGATGTGAACGTTCTTCGGCAAGGTACCCAGCGAGCTGCTGAATCGTGACCCGTGCTGTTTCATCGCCTTGAAATCGGGGGTTGAGATTGCTCCGGGGTAGGGCAGTGCTGCCATAGCGGCAAAGAAAGTGTCGAAGTCCCGAAGTGTACGTCCTAAGCACGTGACGTACATCCCTTCAGGAAAATGCTGGGGCAAAACGGAAAACAGGTTGGCCTTGAAAGGAACGAAGGAGCTTCTATCGGGGCCAATCCCGAAGGTTTGCTGATACCCCGACATGTCTTTGAAGTAGTGGATGAAGTGATCAACTCTGTTCAGTAAAATCCGCCGAATTGGCTGAAAGAGCGGGCTCCGCAAGGATTTCGGCCGCCGCAGAACCAGATCGACAGCGACAATCGGGATTCTCCTCTGCTTTAGGAGGCATTTCGCAGCGAGGCTGTAGGTGAGCGCGGGATTGCAGTTGATGACAGCCAATGCGTCGCGGTCGCTTACTCCAGACTCGAGTGCTTCCGCTGCGGACGTTACCATCCGGCTTTCTCCATGAAGTCCGTTGCTGGCAGACCAAGGGGAGGGGAAGTCTTGGAAGTTCGTTAAAATGACCATCAACGGTGCTATTGGGTCACTGTCTTGAAAGCTCCGCGGCAGGAGTTTTCCGATCTTGTGGCATCTGCTCCGAATAGAGCGCCTCGATTTGTCGTAGAAAACGCTGTGTACTGAAGTTGATCTCGAAGTAGCGCGTGGCTTCTTTGACCATCGCCTGCGTCCTTCCCTGGTCAGTCAAAACTTGCACAAGATGATCCGCCATGATCTGCGGAGATTTCGGGGGCGCCAGCAGGCCCGTTCTCCCGTGCGAAATAATCTCCGTGAACCCGTCGATCTCGGTCGCAACGACAGGTTTCCTGTTGAGCATTGCCTCGAGAAGAACGGTTCCAAGACCCTCCCAATGGGAGGAAACAACAACCGCGTCGCACGCCCCGTAGAACCAGCTCATGTCGCCTTGAAATCCGGCAAAATGAAAGGCGTCTCGAGTACCCGTTTCAGCGAGCAGCGGAAGCAGAGCATTGTAGTGGTTCCGATGTTCCCCGCTATCAATGTCTCCCGCAACCAGAAACTTGGTCCCTGGTAGCTTCTCGAGCACGAACCGGGCAGCGCGGATGAGAGTTTCGTAATCCTTTTGAGGTGCAAGTCGAGCTGCGGTGCCAATAACTAAAGCGTTTTGGGGCAGGCCAAAGTGCTGGCGAGCATCCGATCTGTTCCGGAAAATCGAAGTTCCGTTCGCGGCAGGGACGTCATAAATCACCGGACCGTTTTTGCGGGTCCGGGGCATGTCCAAGGTTTTCTTTACGGCTTGAGATACAAAAATAAACTCGTGCACAGTCAAGAGAAAACCCCGTTCTCGAAGGCTGATCTTAGGATAAGAATTCCGAACATGGGACAGCACGCGAGCCCCCGCCAATCGTCCCGCTAAACCTGTGTGATGCGCCCCTTTGAGATCGGCGGCATGCACGACAGCTACACCTTCCGCCTCGAAGCGCTCAGCGAGGGCGCGGGAAGCACGCCAAAAAGGAGCCGGTTTGGTGTAGCTCGGTTCTATTTGTTCGTAAAATTCGGTACGAAAGGATTCAGCCCGAAAGAGTTCAGCTACTCCGCTCGCGTTCTTCGGACAGTACATGATATTGCCGAAACCAGCCGATTCCGCTGCCTGCGCAAGCCGGAGCGCTTGTAACTCGGTGCCTCCAATCTCTTCAAAGGGAAGGATATGAGCGATCAAGCCGCGTTTTGAGCGTGGAGCTTGCATTGCTTAATGTTCGCAGGCTGAAGGAGTGCAGTCCGGCTAAACGCTATCCGATATCCTTGATCTCGGATGCGCCCACGGGTTTGCCTGGATTTTCCGCAATGCGCTCCCGGACGAAACCAGCGTAAAAAAGCAGATTGATCTCGTGCAGGAATGCAAGATCCTGCTTACCGGTGACGGTCGCGCCAAGCCACCTGGAACTCCCTGATACGAATTCGCGGAAAATGTATTGGGGAACACCGAAGATGGAACGAGCAGAATGCTCAACGATAGGATCCCGCATGCGGGCCATCATTCTTCCATGAGCGAAATGCCATCGGCGGTGATAGCCTTTTGCGAGGCGTTCCTGTTGAATATCTGCGTTAACTACAATGGACGGATCGAACCAGCCGAGACCACCGGCTTTCCAGTACCTGTCTTGAAGTTCCTGGTCCTCCGTAGACCCGATACCCTCTTTTACGCGTTGATAAACAATCGAGAAAAGCCCGACATCGTCGAAAACTCTCCTCCGAATGATCATGTTGGCCCCGATCAAAGTTCTACGGTGCTCGGAACTGATGGTCTGCGGCTTGCCGTAATCGACCAGGGCAAGCGGAGCCCAGTGCGCCTGGGTCAGCCAGGAAGGTGGAGCCTCGGGCCACATGGGGAGGACCTTGCCACCGAAAATTCCATAGCCTGGACGTTCGGCGGCTGCTGTCATCACATTGTGTATCCAGTTTCGGTCTACGCAAACGTCGTCATCCGTGAACGCCA
The DNA here is from genome assembly GCA_963771495.1 of uncultured Acidobacteriaceae bacterium. Classification (GTDB taxonomy): domain Bacteria; phylum Acidobacteriota; class Terriglobia; order Bryobacterales; family Bryobacteraceae; genus Bog-105. Next base: position 424,526 of record CAVYTR010000002.1, read on the forward strand.
AAAGGTCGGAACCGGCGGCAGCGATGCCGGCATTGCGACCATGTGAAAGCCCTTGCTTTTTCTCGAATACATAACGGATTCGTTGGCTTTTGGCGGCGTAGCTCGCCACCAATTCGCGCGTATTATCGGTGCAATTATTATCCACGATAAGGATTTCATAATTTGGCGATTGATCCTGAGCAAGGAGACTGTCGATTGTGACACCTAACGTCTTCGATCGGTTGTACGTTGAAACGATCACGGAAACGTCAGGTTTCATGTCCCTTCATTTTCCTACGGCTTCCAATCAGCAGCCAAGGACGGATTTTTCTGCCTCGCCTTTCGGCAGAAATTCGCGGCGAGCAGGAGTGAACGGCGTGTAATTAGCCATCAGATTTGTCCGTATCGGAGCGGTTTTCGGCCGAACCATAAAGTCGAAAGGCGGCTCCGCCGAGAAGAATGCTGGCAGCAGCCAACTTCTCTCTTTTAGCGTTCTATCCCGTACAGCTAGACCATGAAATATCTCATTCTTCTAAGCGCTCTCTTTCTACAGGTTCTGCCTGCCCACGCGACGGCCTCTCAGGGTTTAAATGTGACAACGGGCAATACCGGGGCTAAGGTTCAGTTTCCGAATACAGCGCCGTGGAACAACATGACATCCTGGCGCATAGAATTCCGGATGCATTCCTGCACTGCGGGAGGGATCCTGTTCCAAGGCTCTCAGCTGAAAGTGACAAGTGACTGTCACTCAGTCGGCCTCACTTCATGGCCGGATAATTCTCAGACGGTCGGCGTCGGCTTCGCGCCTGGTGCTACGGATGTGGTTGTGCGTGCCCAACGGATCCCGGCAACACACCAGCTGGCGCTTGAAGTGTGGAATGCCGCGGGAGGCGGCTATTATTCCTCTGTCAGCACAGATCAACCGCTGACTTCGCATCTCAACTTCAGCAGTGACATGTTCTGGTGGGGATACATCACGACCTGGAGTTGCGATTATTTCCGGCTTTTCTCGCAAAACGTTCCGCTCGGGACGCTTCCTTCCTCGAATCCCGGCGGTGATCTGGGCGACTGGGAGTTTGATGGGAACTTCAACGACTCGAGCAGTTACCACATAAATGCGATAAACGATTCTGCCTCGTTTGCCGGTACGCCTCTCTACGCTCCTGTGGTTTCCTTCTCGCCGGCAGGCAACTGCTTCATCAGCTCAGGATACCAACTCAACTTCTGCACCGTCGTCATAGGAGCTAATGCAGGCCTGGTCTCAACTTCCTATTCGCCAAACTTAAATGACCGGTTAACTTATGCCTGGAAACAAGTCTCGGGGCCGGTCACTACAACCATTTCCAACAGCAGCAGCGCCAACGCGACAACTGCCGGATTGAGCACCTTCGGAGAATACGACTATCAGCTCACGGTAACTGATAGCGAAGGGAACGCAACCTCTGCAAATCTCGCCATCGGTGCAGTTAACGTCAGTGCTGGAAACAACTGCCTGGTCACAAACGTGCCCTCCCAGATAAGCTATGTTCTTGGGCCACTGACCCCTTGGGGCTCAAGTAGGTGTGATCCCTGGCCCTGGTTCGATGTAGCAGAAGCTGCCAACGCCGTTGAGCTCTCTAGTCAGTTCTCTTTGCCGCCATCAGGGCAGATAACCAATCCCGGAACAGTAACCGTCGGGGGCGGACTGCCCGGGCCTGGCGTGTCAATAACCGGCTCTGGAACACACTTTACGACAGACTGCGCCGGCATGCCGTCCAATCTCGCGCCGAGCGCTCCGAGTTGCCAGGGAGCCATGATTTCGATTCGCTGGAACGCGGATGGAGTAGCTGGTTCCGGCCGAGCGCTTCAAACTATCCAAACGGTTGTAGATGACACACATGCGTGGCTGTACGGTGGCTATAAGTATTACCCGCCTGCGCCATACGCTGGACTCCAGTATTCAGTAGTCGACCCAAACGACTTCTATACCCCGTTTGCCCTGGCTGTGAACGGCCAAGGTGGTTCGTACAACTGGAACTACTACGACAACGTCGTGGGCTTTTACCGAATTTATTATCGGACGGGTGTGACGGCATTCCTCAACTATGCACGGCGTTTGGCTGATGCCTGGTACGTCTACGCTCTCGATCACGGGTACTCAAATGTGAATGCGCCCCGCCTCCTGGGCTTGCCGGGCCTGATGGCGCGGGCCTTAGATGGACATCCCGAGTATTGGAATGGCATTCGCCAGAAAATCGGGCCGTTCGGGGTAGGCACACCCCCGCCAGGGGATTTCGACCCACGTGAGGTCGGCTATGCCACCTCGTACGTTGCGCTGGCTGCAAAACTTGACCCGGATGCCAGTAGCCGGGCGAATTTCTGTTCTTCTACGGTGAACGCAATCCAATCGTTTTGGGCTCCTCAGCAATTACCGAACGGTGGGTTCTGGACCAACATGTTTGCCATCAATCAGGGGTACCCTTCGGTCGGCCAAGGTGTTGAACCCTGGCAGCTTGCCATATCGGCTACGGGGTTCAAAGACGCCTATCGGGTGCTTAGCGATCCGACGGCTTGCAACAACCCCACCGTGGCAAACCAGGCGCTGAGCATGACGGGCAAACTGCTGACGTTTATCTATGAGTACGGAGGCGGCGGCAGCCGTACGATTCCTGCGGCGAATGGCGGCGGAACAGGCGTGAACGGGATCTATTACATGATCGGGTACGTCGCTAGCGGCGAGAATCCCACCAATGGTTGGGGCTCAGTGAGCGCTGCGGCTGGACAAAATACCGTGACCGGCAACGGAACCAACTTCCCGCAACAGTTCCAATGCAACGGCAACGACTACATCGCCATCGGTTCCGCTGGTGAGTTGCACCAGGTGGTGTCGTGTCAGAGCGCAACCAACCTCACCATTGCGGATACCATCGGCAATGGTTTCTCAAATAGCGGATATGAGATTTCACCCGTAGATACTTCGACGAACTGTCAGCCCTCTAAATCGTCGGTCTGCTTCGGAGGCGGCAGCCTGGACGACGCAACCGTGTTGCCGGCCATCTACGGCTGGTACTACAACGTCACCGGAAACGCCCAGTTCAAAGTTTGGGGTGACGACTGGTTCTCCGCGTCTTACGGAGGATCCGCGGGAGGACCGGGAACTTCCGGACCGCCGGCAGGTCCAGGCGCCAATGGCAACACCACCAGCCCGTACGGCTACATCAGTGCGCTTCCAACCTGCGGAGGAAGCGCTCCGCCCTGTGGAGGAATGGGCGGTCCAATCGGGCATCACTGGGGCAAGGACTTCGGAGTGGGCTCAGGATACGTGGGGGCTGGAGCGAATTACCTTGCATACCGCATTGCAGCGCCATGCAGCACCTGCGCTACGCAATAGAAGTAATCCAAATAAGGAAGGGCTGTCTGCAAGGCCGCCCTTCCGGACTGCCTAATGCATAAACGCTGATTCGGTCGGGAACTTGCGATGGATCAGCCGGTCGACCAAGCTGGGCGTTAGCTGGAGAGCGATCAGGAGAACGCTCACTTTCTTGTTTCTCTTCACAACGTTGGCTCGGCCCAAGGCTTCTCGCGCTTCTTTGTGGCGGCCGGCATACAATGCTTTCCGCCCGACATAGAAATCTAATTCCGCCTGCTGCTCTCGTTCCAGACGCTTCAGGAGTTTCTTCTCGTCCGCCGTGAGGTCTGGCATTTGCAAGAACTTACGGTATACATGAAGCACTGATCGAGCAAGGGATACGGAGTCATGGCTAAGACTCCCCTGACGCGAACGGTAGCGAACTAGTTTTCGCGTGTGGAAATCCAGTTTTGCTCCCATGCGCGCAAGCCTCAGCCAGAGGTCAAAATCTTCCGCTGCCGGCAGGTTCGTATCGAAGAGATTAGCGCGGAAAAGCGGTTCGCGCCGAACGGTGACCCCCACAAATACCCGGCATTCTAGAGCTGCGAGCTTCTGGAACGTGATTTCCCCGGAACTGGGAAACATTTCCATGATGGTCCGGCCTTCCCATGGGGTGTCTCCGAAGAATACTGCATCCGGATAAATCAAGTCCAGGTCAGGTCTGGATGCGAGAATCCCAGTCTGAACTTCCAAATACTCCGGCTCCCAGATGTCGTCGGGATCAAGAAGGGCGATCAGTTCACCGCGGGACGCCCGGAGCGCCATGTTGCGGGCACTCGAAACTCCGCCGTTTTCCTTTTTCAGATAAACGATTTCACTGCGATATGGCTGAAGGACCTGTTCCAGGTTTTCCGTATCGGGGCAGCCATCGTTGACAACAATTGTTTCGAAGTTCCGGAAGGTCTGCGCACGCAACGACTCAAGCGCATCGGCAATGTACGCGGTGACATTGTAAGCCGGAATGATTACACTAACTTTGGGTGCAGCAGCAGCCATTTAATGGTGAAGGGGAGACCAAGCCGGTTTCCGTTTAATCTATCCTTGTCGGCGGACGTCGATGATGTTCTCAGAAGTGAACGAACCCAGAGTAACATCCAAAACGCTTCAGAAGGATAACCTCCGTCTACAAAGGTGAATGCAGAGATTCGTTGAAGCTCCGGAACAAACTGCGCGGCAGGCGGGCCGGGGCAAGGCCGTTTCCCCGGGGGTCGATCAGTTCGGTCCTGTTTTGCTGGTCACGCCTACCTATCCCCCGGTACTTGGCGGGTCCGAGGTTGAAGCTCAGCAGATAGCTGCCGCTTTAAGGGCACGAGGATGCCGGGTAGATGTCCTTACCATGGGTGGCGGTCCGATGCCGGACCTCGCGGAATTTTTAGACCCTTTCGGGACGACGGTGTATGTCTCGGCGCGCCGTTGGTCAGCGAAGTTGCGCGGATATATGTTTGGCCTCGCCACCGGGTTCCACCTGCTTCGCTACGGGCGCCGTTACAAATGCGTGTACTTCCTGATGACTGGTTTTCAGCTATTCATCGGGCTTCCGGTAGCCAGGGCTCTCGGCTTGCCTATTCTGATGAAGTTTTCGGGTCCGAACACGATTCTGCCCCTCTCAAAGTCTTTGGTCGGGCGATTCGAGTTGAAGATGCTCTCGCGTTGGGCTGACAAGATCCTTCTCCTCAATGACGCAATGAAGGAAGAGGCGCAAAGCGTAGGTCTGCCTGCAAATCTGTTTGACTGGATGCCCAATCCCGTCGACACGGAGAGATTCTGCCCCGCTGCCACCGAAGAGCGGGAAAGTTTGCGCGCCCGTTTTGGTATGAGCCAGGAACACGTCGTGGTCCTGTTCGTCGGGCGATTAGCACCAGAAAAAGAACTGCCCACTCTGCTGCGAGCATTCAAGCTGGTTGCCGAAGCAAATCCCAAAGCTCGTCTGGTACTGATCGGGAACGGACCCGAGCGTAGCTCGTCCGAAGATCTTGTCAGCGAGCTCGGAATCGAATCTCACGTAAGCTTCGCCGGTATACAGCCGCATGCTGCGATCAGCGACTGGCTGCGCGCGGCAGATATCTTCACGCTGGTTTCCTCGCTCGAAGGGTTCTCCTGCTCGCTGGTTGAAGCCATGTCCGCCGGATTGCCGTCCGTGGTCAGCGACATTGCTGCCAATATTCAACTGATCGAAACAGGAGTTCAAGGCTACATCACCCGGTTGCGTGACATTAAGGATCTTGCAGGCGGATTGATCCGGCTGGTCGATAATCCTGCAGAACGCGAACAGATGGGTAAATCTGCGCGGAGCACGGTCGTGCAACGCTACTCCATCGAGACCGTTACGGGCGAGTATGAAGCGCTGATTCGATCCCTGCTTCGGTAGACGCGAGTACTCTGCTGTAAACTTCCAGCAATCTTTCGGTCCTGCGGTCCGGCGTGTACCGCTCAGTCACTTGAGAGTGTGCGTGCGCAACCAGAGTCTGTCGAACGCGCGAGTTGGAAAGAAGTTCTCGGATCGCCGATACCATTCCCTTTTCATCTCGCGGCGTCAATAACAGTGCGCTTTCTCTGTCAGTCACTATCTCGGGAATGCCTCCCACTCGTGTAGCTACTACTGGCACCCTGGCCGCCATAGCTTCCAACAGGGCATTAGGCGAGCCTTCACTCAATGAAGAAAGGACGCACACGTCGGAAATCGCATAGTAGGGCTCGGCAGATGGAACTTGTCCCGTTATCGTTACGTGCCCTTCGAGGTGCAGCCGCTGGATCTGTCGCTCCAGGTTGGTCCGCTCTGTACCATCTCCGACGATCAGCAAGTGCCCGCGCACATCCGCCTGCAGCCGCCCGAAAGCGTTGATCAGCGTCTCGTGATCCTTCTCTTTTGAGAGCCGGCCGACGATCAGGATGACCTTGTTGTCTTCAGGAATATTCAACTGAGCGCGGAGCTCCGCCCGGGTCTGCGGGGTTGAGATCCTCTGACCCCAATCCGGATCGATGGCGTTGTGAATCACTTCAATGTTCTCCGGACGCACTCCCCTGGAAATCATCTGCTGCCGGAATGGCAAACTGACGGTCAATACGCGGTTGGCTCTCCGGACCGACCAGCGATCGAGCTCGTTGTATGCGCGTGCCTTGAGGTTAGGCCACGTGTAGCCGTGATGAAAGGCGATCCAGGGAGCTATCCGTGAGAGGCCGCCGAAAGCTGCCAGGAAGTGAGATTTGACCGCATGAGTCTGGATCAGGTCGGGCGCAATCGCGCGTGCCGTGGTGACCAGACGGTCCACTACTGCGCGATCGAACGCACCCGTCTCCGCGACGGGGAACGTCTCAATACCAGCCCTCTGGGCGGTCTCCAAAAATAGATTAGCTTTTTCGCCACGCTGGAAGGTGATGATCGAAAGCTCTACCCGTGTCCCGAAGCGGTTGCTGTCTGCAGCTTTGGCAAAACGGAGCAGATTCTTAGCCGGACCCGTGATGCTGGTTGCTTCAATGATGGCCAGCAGACGTATGGTTTTCATGCAGCCTCACCACGCCAATCGCGGTACGTCCGATACAGACTTTCCCCCAGGATTTCCCAGTCGTACCGAGCGCGGATCAATTCTTTCGCGTTTTGAATCAGTTTTGTCTGAAGGTCCGGGCTCGTCAAAAGACCTGACAGTTTTTTTGTCCAGTCTTCATCGCTGTCGGCAATCAGAATGTCGGCTCCCGGGTTCACCAAAAGACCTTCCGCCCCAATCGAGGTTGAAACGACAGGAACCCCGGCTGCCATTGCTTCTAAGATTTTCAGGCGCGTGCCGCCGCCGGTGTGCAAAGGAACAATCGAAGCAATCGCTTCCTGATAGTAGGGCCGGACGTCCGGAACGGTTCCCGTCACCTCGACTCCCGGAGCTTCAGCTAAGGCCAGCACGCCCGGCGCGGGATTCGAACCCACGAGTGTAAGACGCCACTGCGGGAATTGCGCATGCATCGCTGGCCAAATCGCTCGGACGAAGTACTGCGCGCCTTCCACGTTAGCGTGGTAATTCATCGATCCGACAAACAAAATCCGATCCCGGCGGGTTGCATCGCCAGTCAGGGAGGCAAACGACTCAGCATCGACCCCGTTCCCGATCACCTCGATACGCGCTTCCGGCGCGATCGCCGCCAACTGAATCTGCTCTCGCCTGCTGCATACGATATGGTTCGAACCGTCATGAAGGATCATCCTTTCCAGGCGCTCCAGGCGCTTCCCTGTAAGTTTCGCGTAGACTTTCCGCAAGCTGGACGAGACGTTCTGCCCATACCGAAACATCAGTTCGGATTCGATGTTATGCCAGTCGTATACAAATAGGGCCTTGGTTTGCCGCCGCAGCCTCGGTACGTAAGCAGCCATGTGGATGCTGTCAAGGTGAATGATGTCGAACTGCGCGCCAGTGACAAGCGATCCTAGCTGCCGCGCCATCTCAGGCGTGGTGTAATTCACAACGGGCAAAGGCCAGCGTCCGAGGATGCCTCGCAAGACCTTAACCGGGCTGTAGCCTTTGGGTTTTGGCAGTGAGAGGACCTTCCGGCAAAAGGGCAAATCGCTCGCGCTGAGCGGAGCCGCCCCTCGTTCATGAAATGAGACGTGCGTAACCTCAGCTTTTCGGCCCAACGCACGAGCAAGATAAAACTCCCTGAGCTTGGCGCCCGTCTGCGGAGGCCAGCACTGACGAGGCGATAGAAATAGGATCCGCATGAGAGTAGAAATTCAGCGTCCGGGCCCGAACGGGAGCGACGAAGCAAACTGTAACCGGCCTGCCAAGTTTGTAAGTGTCCGGCAGTACTGGTTTTGCTCTAAAATCAGGCACTTCTGGCCGAAAAGAACATCAGGGGCCGGCTGTCCGTGCCAAACTAAGGGTAACTGCATTCATGCAATTTGAGCAAGAACTACTATCCGCGCCGGCGGGCCTCGGCGGTGTGCCCCCGCGGCGGGTAAAGGTCATCCGTCCCGTTTCATTCTCTCCACGAATTCTGGTAGATGGGTTGAGAGAACTGTACTGGTATCGGGACTTACTGTACACGCTGACCCTGCATCGGATCAGCGTGCGGTATAAGCAATCGGCTCTCGGGCTCAGTTGGGCGCTTCTGCAGCCCTTGGCACTGATGCTCGTGTACACGGCCGTTTTCTCCCTCACTCGAATGCCTAAACATGGCGACCACTACTCGCTTTTTGTGCTGGCCGGCATTCTGCCTTGGACCTTTTTCCAAACATCGCTCTCGACTGCGTCCACAGGACTGGTCACCCACACGCAATTAATTACGAAGGTTTACTTCCCGCGCGAGATTTTGCCGATCACCTATGTGCTCGCCGCGCTGGTCGATTTTCTGATTGCGTCCCTGATTCTGGCCACTATGATGTTGATCTACAAGGTGGGAGTGGGACCGTTGGCTCTCAATCTGATCCCGATTCTGATCATCGAGTTCCTGCTCGCCACCGGCTTCGCACTCGTACTCAGTGCGGTGCAGGTGAAGTTTCGTGACATTGGTATCGCGATGCCCTTGATTCTTCAGCTTTGGATGTTCGGGTCGCCGGTGGTGTATTCCTTTGCGGACGTTCCGAAACGGCTGCGAGGGATCTACGAATTGAACCCGGTGGTCGGGATCGTCGAGAATTTCCGGCGCGTATTGATACAGGGGCTGGGAGTGGACCTTCCAACACTTGCCTATTCCGGCGCGGCAGCGCTCGTCATTCTTTTGGCTTCGTATTTGTATTTCAAGTACCGGGAAGCCACTATGGCGGACATCATTTGAAGGCGGCTCTTCGAACGCAAGGCGAAATGATCGATCTGCAGTTAAAATCTGTTTCGAAGCGATACCGCATCCAGACAGAGTCTGAAACACCGTCGTCCGGTTTGCTCGGAAAGCTTCGGCGCTTCAGCACCAACAAGGATTTCTGGGCGGTCAAGGACATCAGCTTTGAAGTGCCTCGTGGTCAGGCATTGGGGATCATCGGGCATAACGGAGCCGGCAAGAGTACGCTGCTCAAGCTGCTTTCCGGAATTGCCACGCCTACCAAGGGCGAAATGATCATCAACGGAAGATTGTCGGCGCTTCTCGAGGTCGGTTCCGGCTTTCACCCTGAGCTTACAGGGCGGGAAAATACCTTCCTCAGCGGCTCGATTCTAGGAATGCGCCGGGCCGAGATCGCCGAAAAGCTCGACAGCATTATCGATTTCGCGGGCGTCCGGCAGTTCATCGATATACCGGCAAAGCGGTATTCGTCGGGAATGTTTGTGCGTCTAGGCTTCTCCATTGCTGCGCACCTGGAGCCGGAGATCCTATTGCTCGACGAAGTTCTTGCGGTAGGCGATCTGGCGTTCCAGGAAAAATGTAAGAAGCGAATCGCAGAGCTTCACGAAGCGGGCACGACTCTCGTTTTTATCTCACATGACCTGACAGCTGTTCGGGACCTTTGCGGACGTGTCATTCTGCTCGAAAAAGGCCAGATCAAGGCAGACGGTTCAGCCGACGACGTCATCCGCGAGTATACGAAGGGTGCGATTTTCCAGAAGCGGTCGGAAGTGCCGGCCGAATCCCGGGTTGCTGAAATCACGGACGTTTCCTTCTATGACAGCGAAGGGAAGAAGACGGGCAGCTTCCTTACCGGCGAACCGCTCACGGCACGAGTCGACTACGTGGTTCACCAACCGACTCCCAACGTTTCTATCTCTCTCTATTTTTACGGGAGTGACAGGCAAATGGCAGCGCAATGGACGACCGCTCTGGAAGGGATCCCAATGGACCTCGAGACAGGCACGTCAAGCGTAGAGTTTTCGTGTGCGCAACTCGGGTTGCAACCCGGCGTTTACCATTTGGACGTTACGATTGAGCAGATGGGAACGAACCTCGAATTCGAGTATCAGAGCCAATGCGCCTCTATCCATGTGCACGCTACTCAAAAGCTTCGCGGGGCTTTCTACATGCCGCACACCTGGCGGCAGGTTCATCTCTCCGACGCGCGCGCGCATCACGCCGGAGTGGAATTTGTGGCGGAAGAGACCGAAAACGATCCGCTCAGCCTGAGTTCCAGCTGAGCTAGCCAATTCGTCCTTTAGAGACTGCGGTCTCGCGAGCTATACCTTCGTATGCCTTCCCGGATCGCCTTTCGTCCTTGCGATCTCGATACCTTTGGCCTACTGATCTTGCTGCAAAAAGATGAGACACTCCTTTGAGGTCAGCCCAAAATCATGTCCAGGCCAGAGGCTCCGTTGCCTGATCGTCGTATCCTGAAACACCGCCGCTCGTTCCTGCAATCTGCGCTCTCCGCCGCTGCTGTACTGCCGACCGCAATCTCGTCGACAAGAGCATCGGCCCGGCAAGAGGACGTCACATCCGGGGGACGGACGATCCAGGCCTGGCTTACGGATGACCGCCGGAAATTCCAATCGACGCCAGTCCCGGCTTGGCAGAAAACCGGCAGCGCAGCAGCAGAGCCCGCCATCGTGATTGAGACCACTCACGTAAAGCAGCAAATACTGGGATTCGGAGCTGCTTTTACCGACGCATCCTGTTATCTCATCAGCCAATTGCCCGAGCCTGCGCAAACAAAGCTCCTCGCCGATTACTTCACCGCCTCCGGTCTCAATTTCAATGTTTGCCGTACCTGTATCGGTTCAAGTGATTATTCACGCTCGGTCTACAGCTTCGACGATTCCCCACAGCCCGACCCTACGCTGAGCCACTTCAGCATTGATCACGACAAAGCTTATATCCTGCCTGTTCTGCGCGAAGCTCGCAAAGCGAATCCAGACCTGTTTCTGTTATCTACCCCGTGGAGTCCTCCGGGCTGGATGAAAGCCAACAACTCCATGCTGGGCGGCTCCATGCGTAAGGAGTATTTCGCTCCCTATGCTCAATACTTCGTCAAGTTCTTGAAAGCCTATGCAGCAGAAGGAGTGAGGATCAACTCAGTTACGGTCCAGAACGAACTCGATGCCGACCAGAATGGAGCTATGCCGGCCTGCCTCTGGGGGCAGGAATACGAAATCGACTTCGTGAAGCAGCATCTGGGACCCGCACTGAAGCAGGCCAGTCTGGATACGCTGATCTGGATTATCGATCACAATTACAATCTCTGGGGCCGAGCCGTCGATGAACTGGAGGATCGGGACGTCTGGAAGTACGTCGATGGTGTCGCATGGCATGGATATATGGGCAAACCAGATGCCATGAGCCGCGTGCAGGAGGCGTTCCCGGACAAGCACATGTATTGGACCGAAGGTGGGCCCGACTACCGCGACTCCGATTATCTTACTGATTGGGCGAAGTGGTCCGCGACTTACACCGGCATCCTGCGAAACTGGGCTCGCTGCATAATCGGCTGGAATCTGGCGCTGGATGAGCACGGAAAACCAAACATCGGGCCATTTAGCTGCGGCGGCCTGGTCACCATCCATTCCGGCACGCAGGAAATCATTCCGAGCGGCCAATACTGGGGATTCGCCCATTTCTCGAAAGTGGTAAAGCGCGGCGCTAGAGTGCTCGGGTCCGAAGGCGAACTGGACGGCGTCTCCCACGTAGCGTTTCGCAATCCTGACGGTCAGCACGTTATGGTTTTGACAAACACCGGAAAAAACCAGAACTGTGTTCTTCGCCTCGCCGATCACATCACGACGGCCGAAATTCCGTCCAACTCCGTTTTGACTCTCGCCTGGTAACCGCCACTCACAACTTACTTACCCTATTTGCACGATTCCACGTTGCAAAGCTACGGTTACGGCCTGGGTGCGGTCACTCACGTTTAGTTTCTGAAACAGGTGGCTGACATGCTGTTTGACCGTCACCTCAGCCACATGCAAATGAGCGCCAATCTCTTTGTTAGTCAAACCCCTGGCCAGCATTCCCAATACTTCGAATTCGCGAGAGGTGAGTGCCTGATGAGTCATGCGCTCCGCCAACGACTGTGCTGCCATCGGATCCACATGCATCTTGCCGCCATGTACGGCTCGGATCGCGCCCAATAGTTCCTGCCGGGCCGCGCTCTTCAGAACATAACCGCGAGCTCCTGCCTGCAGCGCTCGATAGATCTCCTCTTCGCCGGAATGCGTAGAAAGCATCAGGATCTTCGCTTGCGGAAACTCTTTCAAAATCGCCAGCGCGGTTTGGCTGCCGCTTAGCCCTGGCAGGCGTCCATCCATGATGACGAGCTCCGGACTGTGTTCTCGATAGAGCGGAATCGCATCTTCGCCGTTGCTCGCTTCCGCGATTACTTCCATATCGGATTCAACGTTCAAGGATGCAGAAAGGCCCATGCGGACCATGAAATGATCGTCAACGACCAGAATTCGAATGGGCTTCGGAGAGTTCATCGGTTGGTTTGGATAACTCGATTGGGATTTCAACTTCGACCGAGGTGCCACGACCAGGCGCACTACGAATTCTTAGTTTTGAACCGAGCAGGTGAGCCCGCTCTCTCATATCTAGCAGGCCGAAATGGCCTCCGTTCAAACCCGCTGCCCTCTGTTCGTCAAATCCGCAGCCGTCGTCTGCGATAGAGAGCGTAAGACGATTGATTCCGTACGTAAGCACCACCTGAATATGATTAGCACTGGCGTGCTTCATCGCATTCGTAATGGCCTCCTGGCCGATGCGCAAGACGTTCATCTCGACAGCAGGCTCCAGCCGTCTCAATTTCCCCTTCACCTGAACTTCTACTTTGACCCGATCGCTGCTGGAGAGCGGCTCAACAGCATGGGCGAGTGCCGAGGCAAGGTTGCCCTCTTCCAGCAAATGGGAGCGCAGATCCCACACTGACCGGCGCGCTTCCACCATGCTGCGCCGGCTCATGCGGCGGGCTGTGTCCAAAGCGTGGCGAGCCTGTTCTGGCGCCTGGGTAAAACAATCTGCGGCCAAGTCAAGGTGAAGAGTGATGCCGGCCAGATCCTGTTCGAGGGTGTCGTGCAGCTCTCGAGCAATCCGGTTTCGCTCCTCCAGCACGGCTCCTCGCTGTAGTTTCTCGCGCAGTGTCCGCACTTGGGCCTTAAACTTCTGCTGCACCACTAAGGTCCAAATCACCACTATCAACAGCACTCCCACCATTGCTCCTAGCACCAGTCCTGCTGAGCGGGGGTTCCATAAAGCGGGCGCGCTAAGAACTTTCAAGTCCCTTGGTGAGCGCAGAAGGATTTCAAACGATTGGGGAACACGCCACAGTCCCCCGTTTCGAACCAGGCACACTCCAGTTAGCCGTAACCGGCTGCCGGCGAGCGGAAGTGACCTTTGTGAAACCGGGAAGAAGGCGCTCTTAAGCAGAGCCGTGAAAACGGTGTTATCCTGCCGAAGCCGTAACATCCTTTCTCCGTTTTTCAACGCGGAGTCCAGCAGGTCTGCCTCTACCGTCACCAACGCGCCGTCATAATGCTGCCAATCGGATCGAAAATCGAAGCGGACCGGTTCAGGAGGTGGCCCGCGGCGGATCATTTGAATCGCGGAGCTCGTCAGTACGGGTGCCGATTCCCCCAATGTCGGCCAACCCAAAACATCCACCTGATCCCCCACCGACAGCGCCGTGCTGTCCTGCGTCATTACACGTAATCCCCGATTCCCTGCTTGAATACAAAAGAACCTGCCGGGGTCCTGGTACGAAACAACCCCGGACACGCGGACACGGCTGTCCTTTTGCTGGGGAGAAAAACGGAGCAACTCCGGAATGGGCACAGCTTCCGCGCTGGTTTCGATAGAGACGAATTCGATGGCGGGAACGTACAGCAGCACGCCGATGAATTGTCGCTCCTGGTTGAAAAGGCTGCCGCAAACACCGCTGAAAAGAGCTTCGCGTCCAATCCAGGGCGCGAGGTTCCCGCTCTTCGATAAGGGGATCCGCGCCTTCAATTGGCCTCCCCCAGAATCCACGGTAAGGGCAATCGTGGTTTCCGGCCAGGTGATGCGGTCGATAGATGCTGACCGAATGATGCCCCTGATCTGGATCCATTGGCTATCCATGCCGCCGTTAGCCAGTTCGGCGAACTCGTAGATGCGAGTTGTGGGTAGTGGCGCGCCCGTTCGCAAGACTCTGTAGCTGATCTCCTTCACCACCGGAGCAAAACGGCCAGGTCCGGTAACTCCGGTCAACTCCACGAAGTCGTAGATATGGTGCTGGAATGCATGCTGGCGGTCGCCCTCCACGTAAATGCCCGCGCTCTTATCCTGCACGAAGAAATCCGGCGCCGGAACGTCGTCCGTAATAACACCCTCTAGCCGGACCGGGTATCCCAGGGCCGCCTGCTCCGGTGTTAACATCCGAATGTCGGAAGCCCGCGTTAGCCGCGGAAGTGTTTGGGCGCACAAGGCCCCGTTTAACAAGCCAATAAAAACCAGAAAACAGACGCGCAAGCGCAACCCCACAATACTTTCGTATAGCGAAAACCAACTACCAATAGTTTACGTGCAGTTTATACTTCAGCGGAACTGACAAACCCGTGAAGCGGTGACAGACTCAACAAAGGTCGTTGTCTCAGGAGTCAACCATGTCTACGCTTCTCAAGCGCCTTGTTCCGCGCAGGGAATTGTGCCCTCGTGCGCCCCACAAGTCATTTTCTCTCTTAACTCTCAGAATTGCTCAATATATCGCAGTGCCGATGCTTCTGGCGATGGCTGTTAGTTTTAATGCCTTCGGTCAGAACACCAACTCGGGTGAGATCCGCGGGACGGTTACTGACCCGACCGGTGCGATTATCCCTGGAGTGAACGTCACCATTCTCAATACGCAAACAGGCGTGAGAAGAGATCTCGTCACGAATACTTCGGGAATCTACGACGCTGTCTCGGTGCTCCCGGGAATTTACAGCATCACCTTGACCAAGGAAGGCTTCAATAAGATCGTCCGCAGCGGCATTGAGATCACCGTCAATCCCGTCGCCGTCGACATACAGTTAACGGTTGGAACGTCAACTCAGGAGATTTCGGTGACGGAACAAGCTCCGCTCCTGCAGACCGAATCGGGCGAACAGTCGACTACCCTCGAATACAAAACAATGCAGACTCTGCCGAACGTGGGGCAGAACTGGGCGAACTTTACCCGCATTCTTCCAGGCGCGGCGGGCTCCGGGAATGGAGTGGCCGTCAACGGCAACATGCCGTATTATTCGAACTTCCTGGCTGACGGCGCCAATGTGTCGCTCCCGCACAGCGCGAACTTTGATTCGGCGGTGTTCGAAACCCTTTCCGAAGTGCAGATGGCGACCTCGAGTTTTTCTGCTCAATACGGAGTCGGCGGCGCCGTTTACAACCAGATCAGCAAAAGTGGAACCAACCAGTTTCACGGTTCCCTCTACGAGTACTTCCAAAATGACGCGCTAAATGCAACGAACTTCTTTTCGCACACTGTGCCCTTCTTGCGCTATCACAACTTCGGCGGAGCGATTGGAGGCCCGGTAATCAAGAACAAGATGTTCTTTTTCTTTAACGCCGATAAGATCATTAATAATGGCAGCACGTTCTTCAGCAACAGTTACCCCACCGCTCTTGCCCGAACCGGAAATCTCTCTGAGTACGGCGCAACGATATACAATCCGGTCACGCGTGCTCCTTATCCGAACGCGACCATTCCGACCAGCCAGCTTGACCGGTTGGCGCTGAGTTTTCTGTCGCTTTACCCGGCGCCGAACCGTCCCGGCACAGCCAACAATTGGGTGGGCAATCTCCCATCGCAGTCGCCGTTCATGCGCTATTTCGGCCGCTTGGACTACAACCTTACGGATAAGAACCGGCTGACCATGTCGGTCACAGAGCGCGACAACCCAGGTTACAGCCCCACGCCCGCTTCCCCGGTCGGCACCACCAACTCGGATATCGGCAGCTACAATGCCCAAATTTCTGACGTCTGGACGCCCACCGCAAACACCGTAAACGAATTCCGCATCGGGTTCACCCGGCAAGCGAACAACTTTGCTCCAGCGACTCTCAACCAGGGGCTTCCCGGGAAGCTTGGCTGGAATTATGCGTTCGCTAACATCGCTCCTACCATCAACATCACCGGAACATGCTGCAGCCAACTGGCGGCCGGCACAAACGCAATCTATAACGAAAACAGTTTCGACCCGTCGGACGTTGTCACTCTGATTCGCGGCAAGCACATTCTGAAGTTCGGCGGCGAAGTTCTCATGTACCAGGACAATTCCACGCCCTGGGGAAATATCAACGGTGGGACTTTCGGATTTAGCGGTGTCTTCACTCAATCCGGTCCGCACGGCACCGGCGGCCTCGGCTTGGCTGATTTCCTGCTCGGCTATACCGATAATTGGAACGCCAGCAATACGCCAATTGTGGGCTTACGCCAGAAAGTCCCGCAATTTTTCGTGCAGGACGACTGGAAAGTCACTGCAAATCTCACCCTCAATCTCGGGCTGCGCTATCAGATTCAACGAGGTTGGAATGAAGTGGCGAGTCGCATTGGGACCTTCGATCCCACGATCATGAATCCGGCTACCGGAACCCTCGGGGCGATGCGTTTCGGCGGGAACCTGCAGGCTAATGACTACAAGATCTTCCTGCCTCGGCTCGGCTTTGCGTATGCACCTACCAAGAACACAGTCGTCCGCGGAGGAGCCGGAATCTACAGCTATGGATGGAGCATCGATACGTATGCAGGCGCAGCGGAAGGCTTGGGCACCAACAGTCACGGCGCCCTGAGCCAGACCGGGAACACCGCCCCGGTCTTCCTCCTCTCCCAGGCTTCTTACTCAACCTTGAATTACGTTGGGCCTAACACCAGCCCCGCGGCCTTCAACGGTCAGAACGTTCCCTACTTTCCGTATCACACGCCTGTGGCCAGAAATTACCAATGGTCTCTGAGCGTGGAGCAGCAGTTGGGCCGCGGCATGATGGTCCAGGCCGCTTACGTCGGGAGTCACGGTACCGGTTTATCATTCCCGATCGACCTGAATGCAATTCCGCCAAACCTGTTACAACAGAGCGTCGCCGCATCGAACAGCCAATCCTTGCGGCCTTATTCGGCGTTCAAGACCATCAATGGCAATTTGTTCAACGGCATTTCCAATTACAACTCCGCTCAATTGACGTTCTCTAAACGCATGAGCTATGGGTTGCAGTTTGACTTGAACTATACCTGGTCGAGGATGCTCGATGACCAGGACTCCTCCGGTTGGGGAAGCCGCGACGGGGGTCAGGTCTACCAGAACGCTTACAACCGGCGCGCCAATTACGGCCCGTCCAATTTTGATATTCCTCAGATGTTCAAAGGAGACTTGACCTATCAATTGCCCTTCGGGCGGGGAAGAACGTTTATGAATCAGAACCGGGTGTTGGATGCCGTTCTGGGCGGTTGGCAGTTCTCCACCGTTTACGCTCTGGAATCGGGACGCCCCTACACGGTTGTGGTTGGAACTGCCGACAATAGCGGTTCGCTCGCCGGGAACGGGTATAAATGGTACCCCAATTTGGTCGGCAATCCCTATGTGGCGAACCCGTCTCCACAGCAATGGTTCAATCCCCTCGCCTACGCCATACCCGCCTCGGGAACATTCGGGAATTCCGGCCGTAACACGCTGCGCGGCCCTGGCATCATTAGTGTCGACTTCTCCATAGGCAAGAACTTCAGCTTCCCGCTGCCTCGTGAGACCGGCAATCTGCAGATTCGTTTTGATGCTGTAAACGCGCTGAATCATCCGAACTTCGACGTCCCGAATGCTGGAATTGGAACTTCCAACGCGGGCACGATTACCGCGATTACCAACAGCTATAACTCCAACCTGAATCCCTTCGGTCCGCGGCAGTTGCAGCTGGGAGCTCGCTTTTCGTTCTAGTTGCCGGAAGTGGCGAATCGGTACTACGGCTGGATGAGTATCGCTCGTCCAGCCGCCTTTTTGTTGTGTGCCGAGCATGTTCGACAGCTCGAAGGGGAAAGTCCTTTTCACAACCTGATGGAGGTGAAGTGATAGCGAAGCGCAAGGGCGTCGTCGCGAGGCGGGGTCTGAAAGAAGCGTGGAGCAAACGTACGGGCCGATGAACAAGAACCGGATACGAGGCATACGGTGCCGGACGAGTTGGCGATTGACAACGAAGTCCACATCCATCAAAGGCACTGGTTGTAAATCCGGCGGTCGTGTATGGAAGGCGGTCGAACTTACCTCGGGAGATCTGCCGTTTGTCCTGGATTCAGGACTGAGGGTCGAGCAATCGATCCTGACCGGGCGGCAGAAGTCAGCAGAGGGCGTAGTAGGCACGTCAGTGCTGAAGGCCCGAACGGTCCCCGCAAGGGGTTAATAGGAAGGCAAGTAAGCAACGCGACTCATGAGCGACAAGCGGCAGAAGAACCAGCTAGAGTTGGCCTTCGAGCAGGAGTATAGGGGTGAAGCCCCGAAGGGCCTGTCTGAAGGGACCGAATCGCTTGCGGGAAAGCGTGGGACAGAAAGCCTGGCTTATGGCGAACAGTCGGATGGAGGAAGTCTGCGAGCGGGAAAACTGCAAGCAGGCATTGGCACGAGTCAAGGCCAACAGAGGGAGCGCTGGCGTGGACGGGATGACCGTTCACGAGTTGCCAGAGTTTCTTGGAGCAGCACTGGCCAGCCATCCGGGAACAGTTGTTGAGTGGTACTTATATGCCGCAACCGGTGAAACGGGTGGAAATCCCGAAGCCGGACGGTGGGGTGCGAAAGCTTGGCATTCCGACGGTGCTGGATCGTTTTATCCAGCAAGCGGTGATGCAGGTACTGCAACGCAAGTGGGACCGGACGTTTTCCGATCACAGCTACGGGTTTCGACCCGGGCGCTCGGCGCACCAGGCGGTCGCAGCGGCGCAGCAATACATCGCCGCCGGCCATCGCTGGGTAGTGGACCTCGATTTGGAGAAGTTTTTCGACCGAGTCAATCACGACAAGCTGATGGCACAGATCGCAACGCGGGTCAGCGACAAGAAGTTATTGAAGCTGATCCGCTGTTTCCTGCGAGCCGGAGTGATGGAAGGCGGGCTGGTGAGCCCGGTGGATGAAGGGACGCCGCAAGGCGGTCCTTTGTCGCCCTTGTTGTCGAACATTGTGCTCGACGAGTTCGACCGGGAGCTGGAGCGGCGCGGTCTGCGCTTTACGCGGTATGCGGATGATAGTAATATCTACGTTCGCAGCCGACGAGCGGGAGAACGAGTGATGGGAAGCATCAGGCGATTCTTGACTGTCAAGCTTAAGCTCAAGGTCAACGAGCAGAAGAGTGCGGTGGCACGGCCCTGGGTTAGAAAGTTCCTGGGCTTCAGCTTCACGAACGCAGGCATACCAAAACGGCGGATCGCGCCGCAAGCAGTGGACCGGTTCAAAGAGCGGATTCGGGAACTGACAAGCCGGACAAGAGGGGTGAGCATCGAACGAAGGGCCGAGGATCTATCCCGCTATTTACGGGGATGGATCGGCTATTTCGGGAAATGTGACACCCGTTATGTGTTGCAGGAGCTTGACAGCTGGCTCCGACGCAGACTTCGTTCTGCGATCTGGAAACAGTGGAAGCGAAATCCGGTGCGATTCACCGAGTTACACCAGCGGGGTGTGGGCTCCGAACTCGCCGCCCAAACGGTGGCGAGCGCTCACGGTCCCTGGCGCTTAGCGAACAGTCCGGCTCTAAGCATCGCGTTGCCGAATGCTTACTTCGACTCGCTCGGGATTCCGAGATTGGCTGTGTCGTAAAATGCTCAACCAACCGAACCGCCGTATACGGACCCGTACGTACGGTGGTGTAACAGGGAAAGCTGGCAACAGCCTACCTATGTAAATTGCCTAATCCGATTTGTGCTTCTACTGTTGGAAGATGAAGTTGCATGATCAGAATCGCGATCATCCCCTTGTTGTTTTGTTCCGCCGCCCTGAGTCAGACGCAGCTGGAACATCAAACAGAGATCCAGAATCACGCCAAATTGGCTCAGCAGGATCTCCAAGCCAACAACACGGCGGACGCAATCAAAGAGTTCGAAAAGATCCTGGAGCTCGATCCCAAAAACCTCGATGCTCTCGCCAATCTTGGTGCAGTCGAATTCTTCGGTGGTGATTTCGCGGATGCCACGGAGCATCTTCGCGCCGCTCTTAACATCCAACCCGATGTCGTCAAAATCCGGGCGCTGCTTGGCATGAGTGAAAAGCGGCTCGGCGAAACCCGCACGGCGCAAGCCGATCTCCAGTCCGCGTTCGCCGGTTTCGAGGGGCAGCAGAAGCTCCGTGTACGGACCGGAATGGAACTGATCGAAGTCGATTACGCCTTGAACGACTTGGGCAAGGCCGCCGAGGTCGTAAACATTTTGCGGCAACTCGAGCCTGCCGACCCCGACATTCTCTTTACCGCTCACCGGATCTATTCCGATCTAGCGGATGAAACTACGCTGAGTCTCGCCATGACAGCTCCGCAGTCGGCCCGCATGAAGCAGTTGATGGCGCATGAACTGGCCCGTCGCGCCGATAACGCGGGCGCCATCGCTAACTACCGGGCCGCGATCGCGCTTGATCCCAACCTGTCCGATCTCCACTTTGAGCTTGCTGACATGTTATACGGTTCCTCCTCCCCGGTCGATCAGGCGGAAGCCGAAAAAGAATATAAGCGAGCGCTGCAGCTTAATCCCTTCGACGAGAAATCCCTTTGCCGTTTAGGCGATTTAGCCGGAAAGCGGTCCGATTCCAAAGCCGCTCTGGAGTACTACTCACGCGCATATCAGCTGCAGCCGAATAATGTGGATGCGAACCTTGGACTCGCCAAGCTTCTGATGGCGATGCACCAGCCGCAGCAAGCTGAATTGCACTTGCAAAGGGCTGTGCAGGTAGAGCCGTACGACGCCATAACGCATTACCGCTTGGGCGTGGTCTACCGCGAACTCGGCAAAACCGCTGAATCCAAGCGCGAGCTGGCGGAGTTTGAAAAGCTCAAGAAGATGAAGAACAATCTGCAAGACATTTATCAAACCATGCGCCTGCAACCCGGCAAGCAGGATCGTGCGGACGCGGAAGTTCCTCAATAGCCCGTGAACCGCAGATCCGGAAACTGGCCCGCCGCTCCATTCAACCGGTTTGCCCGTAGTACGCTTTCGGGCCGTGCTTTCGAAGAAAGTGTTTGTCCCGCAGAGTTTGCGAAATCTCTCGAATATCGGCGTTGATGGTGATTGTCAAAAAAGCCATGTGCGCCAGTTCTTCCACTACGACCGCCGTATGAGCGGCGGCTGTGGGCGACGTTCCCCAGCAGAACGGCGCATGGCCGGCAACCAGAACTGCGGAGGTCTTCAGAGGATCGATGCCCGCAAGGCGACGGATGATCACCGCCCCCGTATTCCACTCATACTCGGACTCGATCTCGTCCGGCGTCATCGTTGGTGTCACAGGAATTGGTCCTTGAAAGTAGTCGGCGTGAGTCGTCCCCAGGCACGGGATCTCGGTGTGTGCCTGCGCCCAGGCTGTCGCGTATCGGGAATGTGTGTGAACCACGCCGTTGACGCCCTCGAAAGCCCTATACAGGGCTATGTGTGTGGGCAGATCAGACGAAGGGCGCAGGCTGCCATCGATCACGTGTCCCTCGATATCCGTTACCACCAGGTCTTTCGGGGTCAGCACGTCGTAAGGAACGCCGCTTGGCTTGATCACGACTTTCCCCGAAGCACGATCGAGGCCGCTGGCGTTACCAAACGTGAAGACCACGAGCCCGCGCCGCACCAATTCCTGGTTGGCCTCAAATACCTCATCGCGTAGCGAATTTAGGCTCATCTCATCTGCCTCACAGCCGCTGCAATCTTCCGAAGCGTTGGCAAGACGTCCCCCATCTCCGATGGCGGCGACTTCGCGCTTCCAAGCGAGAAGTACAAACGCTTGTAAAGCTGGTACAGCTCCTCGTAAATGGCCGCGCTCCGCGAGTCCGGTTCAAAAACCTGATGCTTCGGACATAGCGCATCCTGCGCTTCTTCGATAGAGGCGAATGCGCCGACCGACAGGAAGGCGAAGATAGCCGACCCGAGGCTCGTCACATCTCCTTGCGGCACCAGAATCGGCTTGTTCAATACGTTTGCATAAACCTGGTTCAGCGTCGCACTGCGCTGCGGGATTCCGCCGCCATTGATGATGCGGTCCACTGGCGCGCCATGTTCTTCCATTCGCTCTAGAATGATGCGCGTGTGAAAGGCTGTTCCTTCGATAGCCGCGAACAGCTCGTCGGCCGCAGTGCTGGTTAGGTGCCAGCCGAGAGTCACACCGCCCAGCTCGGGATTCACAAGAACGGTCCTGTCCCCGTTATCCCAAGTCATCCTTAACAATCCGGTCTGCCCTGCGCTATATGAGATGATCTCTTGCGAAAGCGAGGCAGCCGTGGATCCGGCGCGCCGGGAAATCGCTTCGAATATGTCGCCGACCGCAGAAAGTCCGGCCTCAATCCCCGTGAACTGAGGATGCACGGAGCCCGGAACCACTCCGCAAACTCCAGGAACCAGGGTCGTGCTATCGCTCAGTCCGATGATGCAGGTGGAGGTGCCGATCACGTTGACGACTTCGCCGATTTTCGCGCCCGCTCCGATCGCATCCCAATGCGCATCGAACGCGCCCACCGGAACAACTACGCCCGTATGCAGGCCAAGCTTCGAGGCCCATTCCTCGCTTAACGTTCCGGCGTGCTGGTCGGAGGCAAGATACCGCCCGCCTAATTTCTCACGGACACCGGAAAGCAAGGGATCAACCGCCGACAAAAACTCCTCTGACGGCAATCCGCCGAGATGTTCGTTCCACATCCACTTGTGCCCCATCGCGCAAATACTTCGGGGAGCGCTCGCCACATCGCGGATCCCGCACAATACAGCAGCCACGTAGTCGCAATGCTCGAATGCGGAAACGAACTGTTCACGCCTCTCCGGATTGTTCCGCAGCCAATGCAGTAGCTTCGAGAAGCCCCACTCAGATGAGTAAATCCCGCCGCACCAGTCGATCGCCTCAAGGCCGCGCTCGTGAGCCTTCTGCGTGATCTCCGCTGCCTCACGCCACGCGCGGTGGTCGCACCAGAGATAGTATTCGTCGAGCGGCTCCAGGTTCTCGCCTACCGGTATCACGCTTGAACCCGTAGTATCGAGTGCGATCGCTTTCACCTCACCGCCCGCAACGCCAGAGTTCTCGAGCGCCCCTCGCGTCGCATTAACCAGTGCACTCATGTGATCGGCATGACTCTGGGTAGCGAAGTCTGGATCCGTCCGCTTCCGATGCAACGGGTACTCTGCTACGGCGGCGCCGACTCTCCCACGCTCACCATCGAAGAGAGACACCCGAACGCTGAGCGTGCCGAAGTCTACTCCTGCAACGATCGTGCTCATGCCTTCTTCTTCGGAAAGAAACGAATGAAGTAAAAGAGGCCAATCAGCAGCAGCACGATGCCCCACCACAAATTGGCATGCAGATTGGCCAGAACCGGTGGGTTCAGGGGCGGCGACACCAACTCATATAATCCGGTGGCCGTGATGAGAACTCCGTATGCCGTTAAAAGGATTCCGATGAAAAACCATATCGAAAGAAAACCGGGTCCGTGCATTGTCGCGCTCCTCTCGCTACCAGAAAATGATGTTCAGCACCACAAACACTAGAGAAACGATTACAGCCCAGAAAATCGGCCTTTGATACATCCTCAAATCGCCCTCGCCAGGGATTTCCGTCGCCCCGTATACCAAGCCGGTCAACTCGGAAGCCGGTCTCGGTTTGGTCACCAGACTCACGATCACGGTCACCAAGACGCAGATGATCCAGGACCAGAGCGCGCGGTACATGTTCTCCGCCATGCTCTTAGCGTTTGGTGAAAGCGCGATATAGCGAAGCGCCGATGGATCGAGTTGTACCCAAATGAACATGCCGATGGAGGAAACTGTGCCGGCGAGCAGACCCCAAAATCCGCCGGCGGGTGTAGCGCGCATCCACAGCATCCCGAGAATGACCGTGCCGAACAGGGGCGCAATAAAAAAACTGAAGAGCGCCTGTACGTAATCCATGATGCTGAGAAACTGCATCACCAGGTACGCCGTTCCAATACTCACCAATACGCCTAACACCGTGCACCAGCGGCCGACCGCCACATAATGAGCATCACTCGCATTCTTCCGGATCCCGGCGCGATAAATATCGTAGGTCCACACTGTCGCGAAGGCGCTGACATTTCCTGCCATGCCGGACATGAATCCCGCTATGAGCGCAGTTATTCCAAGTCCGAGCAGACCAGGTCCGCAGTATCGGGCGAGCATCAGCGGAAGAACCTCGTTGTACGTATGCGCGCCCGCACCAGCCTGCGATTCCCCTACCAGTTTCTCCGGCAGAACCGCCAGCGCCAGCAATCCAGGCAGGATCACGATGAAAGGCACTGCCATCTTGAACGCCGCGCCGATAACCGGCGCCATCTTTGCACTCCGGAGATCTTTGGCTGAAAGAACGCGCTGCACAACCAGGAAGTCCGTCGTCCAGTAGCCGAATGAGATAACGAAACCCAGGCCCAGAACGATCCCCGTCCAGTGAATACCCATTGGATTGGTCGTAAACGAGCCAAGTCCGCTCCAGAGATGCGTGTAATCCTGTCCCGGAAAATTAGCATGAATGCGGCGCACCATGCCGCTCCATCCTCCGGCTTCCACCAGTCCAAGGATAGAAATCACAATAGCGCCCAGCCAAATGAGAAAGAACTGGAGCACTTCGTTGAAAATCGCGGAAAGAAGACCTCCCAAAAACACATATGCCGCCACGGTAATCGACGACACCCAGATGCTGAAGTTTATGTCCCATCCGAGGATGATCCGCATCACCAGCGCCATCGAGTACATATTGATCCCGCTCATCAATATCGTCATCAGTCCGAAGCTGATGGCCGAAAGCGCGCGCGCAGACTCTCCGAAGCGCAGTTGCAGATAACCCGGCACCGAATGCGTCCTCGATATGTAGTAGAACGGCATCATTACGATTGCCAGGAAAAGCATCGCCGGTATGGCGCCGATCCAATACCAATGGGTAGCGAGAATGCCGTATTGATAAGCTGACGCCGCCCAACCCATCAGTTCCAATGAACCCAGATTTGCAGCCACAAAACTCAGCCCGGCAATCCACGAGCTCATGTCACGTCCCGCGAGAAAGAAATCTTCCCCTGTCTTGGTGAACCGCTTCAGATAGAATCCGATCCCAAGCACCATGACAAAATACAATCCAATGACGATCAGATCGACTGGGCTGAGCGAAAGAAGCTTTTGTGAAGGCTGCACGGCTGCAATCATTGGTGCATTCTATTCCACCCATTTATAGTTCATTCGCTTTTGAGTAGCCCAAACTGAGTGCAATCAGCAGATGAATAATCAACCTACCGACCTCATCGCCGACCGTAAGAGCCCCGGATTCATTCGCGAACTGGGGACTTTCGATTCTGTGATGATCGTGATTGGAACCATGATCGGTTCCGGCATTTTTATCGTCCCCTCCGAGATGGCCCGCGTAATCGGCAGTTCCGGATGGTTGCTGATGGCCTGGGTCTTAACCGGTGTGCTGACACTGGCTGCTGCCGTTTCATACGGTGAGCTCGCTTCGATGATCCCGGAAGCAGGCGGCATGTACGTCTATCTCCGGGAGGCGTTCTCCCCTTTGTGGGGATTCCTCTACGGCTGGACTCTGTTTACCGTAATCCAAACCGGAACCATCGCGGCCGTTGCGGTTGCCTTCGCGCGCTATGCCGGAACTCTGTTCCCTGGGATCTCAGAAACCGCGTACATCATCCCGCCGATTCATCTTAGCTCTGGATACGCCGTCTCGCTATCGACGACTCAGTTGCTGGCCATCGCCGTCATCGTACTGCTGACCTGGACGAATACTCTCGGCATCCGCTACGGAAAGATCGTGCAAAACCTGTTTACAGTGGCCAAAACCGGAGCACTCATCGGTTTGATTCTGGTCGGAGTGTTCGTGGGACGGAATGCCGCTGCGGTGACGGCCAACTTCTCTCATATGTGGAGCGGTGTAAGCACAACGCCGGTATCAGCAGGACTAACTGCGGCCACGGCTGCGGGATTACTCGTCGCGATACTCGTTTCTCAATCGGGTTCACTCTTTTCCGCTGACTCCTGGCACGACATCACGTTTGCTGCCGGCGAGGTGAAAGACCCCCGCCGCACCCTGCCGAAATCACTCATCATCGGCACGGCAGTTGTAATCGGCCTTTACCTTCTTGCCAATGTCAGTTACCTGGTTACTCTTCCGCTCGCGGCCATTCAGACGGCGCCCTCTGACCGCGTAGCGACGGCCATGCTCGATGTGATTGCGCCGGGATGGGGCACCCTCATCATGGCGGCCGCGATTATGATTTCCACTTTCGGGTGTGTGAACAGTCTCGTGCTCGCAGGTCCGCGCGTCTATTACGCCATGGCAAATGACGGTCTTTTCCTGAAAGGCGCAGCTAGATTGAATAAGGCCCACGTGCCGGGTAATTCGCTGCTCGTTCAGGGCATTTGGGCATCCGCTTTGGTATTGCCCCGCACCTTCAACTTTGAAACTCACCAATACGGGAATCTCTACAGCAACTTACTCGATTACGTCATTTCGGCCGCTCTGATCTTTTACATCCTGACCATCGCCGGTGTCATCCGCTTGCGAGTTACACGTCCGAATGAGACGCGCCTATATCGCACTCTCGGCTACCCGGTTGTTCCAGGTCTCTACATTCTGGGGGCCTGCGCCATACTAGTGGCGCTCTTTCTTTATCGCGCTTCGAGCACTTGGCCAGGGCTTGTCATCGTCCTCTTGGGAGTGCCGGTCTATCTGGCGATTCGGAGAGGAGCAGCAAACATACGGCGGATATAATCGCCCCGAATGGGAAAGATTTCATCGATCTTATTCACGCTCGTAGTGGCATCCGGCTCAGCCCAGGAAAGGACCTCTATCGCGCGTCCCCGCACGTCTGATCTTGGTCTAAAGGTCGGCATCTTACCCGTCGGTCCGCTCAATGCAATCACGGACGTCGCTGGCGTAAAGGTCGGGCAATCGACCATCATTCGGGGAGATAACATCCGCACAGGAGTAACGGCAGTCTTGCCCCACTCAGGCAATCTCTATCGCGAGAAAGTGCCGGGCGCAGTCTTCGTCGGTAACGGCTTCGGAAAGCTAACCGGCTCAACTCAGGTTGAGGAAATGGGCGACATCGAGACTCCTATTCTCCTCACTTCAACGACCAGCGTGCCTCGTGTCGCCGATGCGCTCATAACATACGTGCTTCAACTGCCGGGAAATGAGGATGTTCTATCTGTGAATCCCGTCGTCGGCGAGACAAACGATGGATACCTCAACGATATTCGCGGACGCTACATCACGCCTGAGGATGTGTTTGCTGCGATCAATGATGCCAAAGCCGGGCCGGTTGAAGAGGGCGCGGTTGGGGCAGGCACGGGAACAGTTGCGTTCGGCTGGAAGGGCGGAATCGGAACCTCGTCTCGCCGTCTTCCACAGAACCTTGGAGGCTACGCCGTCGGTGTTCTGGTCCAAACGAATTTCGGTGGAATCCTAACCATAGCGGGCGCGCCGGTCGGCATGGAGTTAGGCCAGTATTATCTCCGCCAGCAATTGCAACAGGCCGGCAGTGGCACAGACCGCGGAAATGGATCGTGCATGATCGTGGTGGCAACCGATGCGCCGATGGATGCTCGCAACCTGAAGCGACTCGCAGCACGGGCGCTGCTCGGCCTCGCTCGCACAGGAAGTGCCGCATCGAATGGCAGCGGCGACTATACGATCGCCTTCTCGACCGCGCCCCAAGTACGTATCAACACAGCTGACCAATCATCAACCCGGCACGTCGAAGTCATAACAAATGATGGTATGTCGCCCCTGTTTCTGGCGGCAATCGAGGCCACCGAGGAGGCGATCTACAACTCTCTGTTCAGAGCCACTACGACCACAGGAAATGGACATACCGTAAACGCACTGCCCATCGACCAAACGCTAACCATACTCCGAAAATACCGAGCGCTCAAGTAGACTCTGCATATGTCCGATTGTCATGCGAAGTGGCATTTACGAACTGGCGCAATGTCGCACGAAGGACCGTATTGAAACAAAAGTGAGGCGTTACGGTTTCGGCTCGCTGCCGTTCCCGTTCTGTTTTTTGTAGCGCTCCAGCATTGCGCTTGATATTTCAGGCGATGACGGCCACACGCCGCCCGGCGCGCCGGCGTGGAGCTGATATTTCTCAAGCGCGTCAAGATCGGGCTGAACGGCTTTCCCTCTCTCCAGAAAAACAACCGCTACAGCATCGCTCGGAATACGACTGATAAAGCGCTCGGCGTCGTCGATCATGCTGCGTATGCGCCGGTGAAGATCCGGTACGTCAATGGGCCGTTCAGTCGCCAGCACGCGAAACTCCTCCGCCGTAAACCGGCCGTGCCGCGTGATGTCGGCAAGCATTTCTTCCGGCGACTGGCCGGGGAAGCGGCCTACGGCAGCGCAAATCGCGGCCCCGAGTGGAAGGATGGTTTCGTGGATGGTCACAAGGTCAACGATGTCGCGCGGTTCGCGCCGGTCGGCAGCGGCGGATGTCTTGTTGGTCGCAAGGTCAACCGGGTGCAGCACGTAACCGAAAAGCTCATCCCGTTGCGTCGGAAAAAAGCGAAAGGCGCTGTCGTGAACCCATTCAAGCCGCATTCGGTCGCCAAGCCCTTCAACCTCGGCCTCACGCTTGCCGGTCACGATCTTTTTCCATGTGAGTTTGAATCCAGCGTCGTTGAGGGCCTTCGCGTCTGTTTGCGCGGCGGCTTCAAGCCGTTGCTCCGTATCCTGAAAAATATCGATATCGTCGGAAAAGCGCGGGCCTTCGCGGTTAATGGCGACACCGCCCGCTATGTAGCTGTCGGGGCTGCGTTCCGCCGCCAGCACGCGCAGCACATGCGATTGAAGTTTAGTGAGGGGCACGGCAGACCTTTTCTATCCGTTCGGCAAGGCGTCTGCCTTCCATCCCGCCATGGGTACGCAGGGCCTTGGTAATCGCCAGAGCATCGGAAGGGCCAGGGTCTTCAATGGGCCGCATGTTCCAAAGCGCCTGCGTCCCGTACTCCGCAAACGCAAGGCGGTACAGGCTGGCGAAATTTTCCGGTTCGGGTGGCGCGTCATTCATAGCGTTTCCTTTTACCATGATCGACCCCGTCCGGTAAACAGCTAAACCGCTAGGGTTAACGGGTCACAAAGGACCATTTGTGACCATCATGAATGCTCGAAGAGCGCCTCCAGGTCGCGCCGGCCATGCGCCAGGCGAAGGATGAGCGCGTTCTCGTTTTCGACGCAGTACACAATCACATATTTGCCCACGGCGCGCGAACGTCCGATATAAGGGAAGCTGGCAACGAAGGAGAAACGATCCGTGATGGTGTCGATGAGGCGGTTGGGCAAGCTCGATACTGGGACCAAACAATCACCGGTCTTCCGGCCCGCACACGAAACCCCGCCCCTCAAAAATTCAGCACCAATTAACCCACTTCTCCGGCTGCCTGCAGTATCTGTAATAACCAGCCATCTCACTCGGTCTACCTGTTGAGGAAAAGCATGGCAGAAAATAAACAGAACAGATGCTGGCCCGGCTATGAACCGGTCAAAGGCAAGAAGCCTCACAGCCAGGGCAGTTGCAGGCCGAAAGCAGAATCGAAGACTACCTCTTCCGAGAAAAGTTTTCGAGCGAAGAGGAGACAGCAACTCGATCAGTGGCAAAGCGAGCACCCGGGAACCAGGAAGTCGGCAGCGCAAGGTTTGAGCGCGCCCGGCAGCAAAAAGTCCTTATCCAAGACTGGCGCCAAGAAAACCACCAAGCGCAAAACGACCACTGCCAAGAAAACCACCGCTGCAAAGAAAACCACTGCCCGCAAATCACCGGCAAAGAAAACACGCGCCAAGAAAACAGCCGCTCGAGCCAGGAAAGCAGCCTAGACAGACTGCTCGGATACTGTTCCAAAGTCACCGGTCAGGATCTCTGGCAGGTTCTGTACAAATGCGGATCTTGCCAGGATTTTGTCACAACCTGCGTCTCGTGCGGCCGCGATAAGGTCTGCTCGCACATGTGAAACGTACCCGATAATTGGGATTCCCGAGCGATCGGGACTGCGCTTAAGCTCCGCGATGGCTTCCATCGGCTGGGCGGCTCCGCAGTCCAGGTCAAGTACAATCAGGTCCGGTCGGTTTCCAGATTCACGCAGAATGCCCGCCCGGTCCTGCACGAACGTTAGTTGACAGCCAGCACGTTTCGCCGCATCCGCGATCTTCACTCGGAACATCAGGTCGGTTAACACAGCCAGAATCTTCCGGTCACAGCTCACGATTGAAGTTTCTCACCCGAACTTCCCGCGACACGCTCCTCGAGTCATATCATCAATAGAGAATGAGCGTCGTTGCCCCGCCTCTACCGGAAGTAAATCCGCTCCAGGATCCCCTGCGATTCGACCGCCGGGTGCCGCCTTGTGCAATCGTTATCTTCGGCGCCAGCGGCGATCTTTCGAAAAGGAAGCTGCTGCCCTCCCTCTACCGGCTGTTCTTTGAGCGCCGTATTTCCTCCAGCTTCGCCGTGATTGGAAGTTCCCGAACGCCTATGTCGGATGACGCCTTTCGCGAAAAAATGAAGGAATCGGTTTCTAAGTTCCTCGAAGACGCTCCCTTTGATGAGGATGTCTGGCAATCCTTCGCGCAATGCCTGTTCTATGTCCCGGGCGACCTGAGCAATCCCGAGTCGTACGAAGACATCAAGCGTAAGCTCGACCAGGTTGAGAAATCACACGAGACCGCCGGTAACGCGCTGTTTTACCTTTCCACTCAGCCCAGCTACTACGCAGAAGCCATCCTGGAGCTTGGCAAGCATGGCCTTCAGAAGGGAAATGGCTGGCGGCGCGTCATTATCGAAAAACCCTTCGGCCACGATCTGAACAGCGCGCGCAAGTTAAACGAAGAAATTCATAAGGTTTTCGACGAGTCGGCTATTTACCGGATTGATCACTATCTGGGAAAAGAGACCGTTCAGAACATCCTGGCTTTTCGCTTCGGAAACGGTATCTTTGAGCCGCTTTGGAACCGGCGCTACATCGATTACCTGCAGATCACCGCCGCCGAGTCGATCGGCGTCGAAGGGCGTGGCGGCTACTATCAGGAGGCAGGAGCGCTGCGCGACATGATCCAGAATCACTTGAGCCAAGTGATGGCAACAGTCGCTATGGAGCCGCCTACTGTGTTCGACGCGAACAACGTCCGTGACGAGCGCGCAAAGCTTCTGCGTTCCGTCCGGATCATGAAGCCGGAGGATGTTCCGCAGTACGCAGTAGCGGGCCAGTACGGTCCGGCGAAAGTCGGCGGGCAGGATCTTCTAGGGTTCCGGGAAGAACCCAGCGTAGATAAAGACGCGCAGACCGATACCTATGCTGCGGTCACCTTCTTTGTCGATAACTGGCGGTGGGCAGGTGTCCCTTTCTACATTCGGACAGGCAAACGCATGCCGAAGCGCGTGACCGACATCGCGATTCAGTTCCACGCCGCCCCGCTCGGATTATTCACACAGGAAACAAAGACAGGGCCCAGAGAGGCACGGCCTAACCTGCTCGTCCTCCGCATTCAGCCCGAAGAGGGGATCTCGCTTCGGTTCCTGTCCAAAAGCCCAGGTAGCGGCATGCGTGTGCGGCCCGTATCGATGGACTTCAACTATGGATCGAGTTTCGGTGAGCGCTCGCCAACCGCCTACGAAACGCTGCTCCTTGACGCCATGGCTGGTGATCCGACGTTGTACACTCGCCAGGACATGGTAGACGCCAGTTGGCAGATTGTGCAACCTATTCTCGACGCCTGGGCGAATACAAAATTCGACTTCCCGAATTACCCGGCAGGATCGTGGGGGCCGAAAGCGTCTGATGACATGCTGGCCCGCCAGGGTCACGTCTGGAGAATTCCATGAGCAGCAGCATCATTTCTCCCGCACAG
This sequence comes from uncultured Acidobacteriaceae bacterium, assembly GCA_963771495.1. Lineage (GTDB taxonomy): Bacteria > Acidobacteriota > Terriglobia > Bryobacterales > Bryobacteraceae > Bog-105. The sequence continues at coordinate 456,797 of CAVYTR010000002.1, forward strand.
CCCGAACAGATTTTGAAAGGCCTCGGCAAGCTGTGGACGTCGCTGGGCCAAGAAGAAAAGCAGCTTGGGAAACCTACGGTCCTACGCGCCTGCGCCATGACACTGATCGTGGCGACCGACGATGCGGACGGCGGATTCTCTGAGTCGCAGACTATCTCCGATCTCATGCGTGAGCATCCAAGTCGCGGGATCGTGCTGACTGTTGTGCCCGATGCGGACCAAGGGTTGCAAGCGCGTGTGCTGGCGCAATGTTGGAAGCCGTTTGGCAAGGCTCAGCAAATTTGCTGCGAGCAGATCGAGATCACGGCGCGGCGGGATAGCTGGCCGAATGTGGGTCCAACTCTCATTGGCCTGACAGCCGCCGATCTTCCGGTGGTCTTCTGGTGTCGCCACAAGGCTGCGCTCGACCCGGATGCCTCCGACGCCGAAAAGGCTGGACTCCAGGCTATTGTCAATCTCTCAACGAAGATCGTGATCGACACCAACCAGGTCGAAACCAGACAGGCGCTCGAATCCATTTCACGTCTTCGTACCGCCAGCAGGACGGTTGCCGATCTTGAATGGACTCGGCTTACACGCTGGCGTCAGCCCATTGCCCAGATCTTCGATAATCCAGCCCGAACAAATAAGTTTGCGGATTTTCAGGATTTTGAGATCGCTCACACCGGCGAAAAGCCCGGCCCGTCCGAGTTGTACGCCGGCGCTTGGTTGTCCTCGTTCGGGAAAGGAAAAGTTACGTTTACCAAAGTCGAAGGATTTGGTCCGGGACTACATAGCATTGTGCTGCGCTCGCCAGATGAAACTATCACGTTTGAGCGCACCGGGCCCGACTGCATGAGCTTGCAGAGCACCAACGGACGCCAGCGCGCTTACAATTACTCGGAGCCCAGTCTTTACGCGTTGATGAACGAAGAGCTCTCCGTCTTTGGGAGGGATCCCGCCTTCGATGCTGCCTTCCACCGTGCGATGGAGTTGCTCAACTCCCATGAGTAACGTTCGCATCGCCAAAGACGCGCTCGCGTCCGCACACGAGTGCGCTGATTTTGCTATCTCCACATTGTCTTCGGCCCTCAAGGCTCACGGCCGGGCAACGTTTGCTCTGTCCGGCGGACATACTCCAAAGCTGCTTTTCTCCCGCTTAGCCTCTCTTCCATTCGACTGGTCTAAAGTGCATTTCTTCTGGGTAGACGAAAGATGTGTTCCTCCCGGCAATGATGAGAGCAACTTCAAACTGGCGAATGATGCTCTTCTCACACCGGCGAAAATTCCTCACGTCAATGTTCATCGAATCCACGGTGAACTGACTCCGGATGAGGCTGCCATTCGCTACATCGAGGAGATTCGAGCCTTCTTTTCCCTGAATGAAGATGAAATCCCTACTTTCGATCTTCTCCATCGCGGAATGGGACCGGACGGTCACACTGCCAGCCTCTTTCCGGGCGAGCCGCTCATTCAAAATGAAACCGGAATCGATGCCGCGGTTTGGGTCGAGAAGCTTCACAGTCATCGCGTAACGCTACTCCCCGCTGTTCTGAAAAAAGCGGCGCAGACTATCTTGCAGGTGTCGGGGGCCGATAAAGCGGATGTGCTTAAAAAGGTGCTGAAGGGGCCGGACGATCCGCTTCAGTATCCTTGTCAGATTGCGACGCGTGAGTCCGATGGCGCGGTTTGGTTCCTCGACAAAGCCGCAGCGGCTAAGATTTAGCGCGCTTGCGGTCCTTAGTGCCGCTGTCCTGTCCTCCCTCGCGTGCTCGACCGAGCCGCCCGGACCTCCCGTCCTGCCCAAAAAGGCAACTCCTACCGCCGAGCCTGCCGGCTACAACAGGCTGATCTTCGCCGGAGATGTAATGTTCTCGCGCGGCGTAAGAAAAGCCATCCTCGCCGCGCACGACCCGGCCCTGCCCTTTCGAAAAATTGCGCCCCTTACGTCAGCAGCCGACATCGCCTTTCTGAATCTGGAGACACCGTTCTCTGATTCCGGGCCTTATCGCCAAAGCGGGTTGATCTTTCACGCAGCTCCGGACATGATTGCCGGCCTTCAGTTGGCGGGGATCACCATCGCGTCCACAGCCAACAATCACTCGCGCGATTGCGGCCCTCATGGAGTTGATTACACCATCGCCTGGCTGCGCTCGCACTGCGTTCTGCCCGTAGGCAGCAGCGAATCAGAAAACACCACTCACCAGGGTGTCATCATCACGCGGCACGGCGTTCGCTTTGGATTTCTTGCCTACACCTTCGATCAGCAGAATGGCAACTGGCGCGACATCGACCGCCGTATCGCGCTTGCCGAACCTGCTGCCGTGATTCGAGACGTTTCTTCGCTAAAGAAACGAGCGGATGTCGTCATCGTTTCCATGCACAGTGGAATTGAGTACATGCCTCGCCCTTCGCAGAAGCAGGTTGAGTTTGCGCACGCTGCCATTGATAGCGGTGCCACATTGGTTATCGGACACCATCCGCACGTCATTCAGCCGGAAGAGCACTATCATTCCGGACTGATCTTCTATTCACTCGGCAACTTCGTTTTCGACCAATATCAGCGAGAAGCAACACAGCACGGCGAGGTGGTCCAAATAGCATTCCTCGGTAAGAACATCCTGGCCGAGCATGTTCTGCACGTGCGGATAACCCCGACAGGTCCGGAACTCGAATGAAGTCAGCCGCCGGTCGGGAGCTCGACGTGACCGCCGAATTTTGACCGCATAGCCGACAAAACCTTCTCCGCGAACGTGTGTTCTTTCCGCGATCGGAAACGGGTAAACAGCGCTGAGGCGAGAACCTCTACAGACACCGCTTCTTCAATAGCCGCATTGATGGTCCAACGCCCTTCGCCCGAATCTTCTACGTGCCCTGTGAACTCAGAAAGGCTCGGATTCTCGACCAGCGCCATAGCCGTCAAGTCGAGCAGCCACGATCCGATTACGCTTCCGCGTCTCCAAAGCTCTGCGATGTCGCGGATATTGAGATCGAAACGCTCGTTTTCGGGTAGATCCTTCGAGCACTTGTTCAGCATCACGTCGAAGCCTTCGGCGTACGCCTGCATAACGCCGTACTCAATGCCGTTATGCACCATCTTCACGAAATGCCCGGCGCCCGGCGGTCCGACCCGTAGATAACCTTGCTCGGCCGTTCCTGGGACTTTGTCGTACCCTGGAGTGCGTTCAATCGTGCCCAGGCCGGGAGCAAGCGTTTTGAAGATCGGCTCCACCGTGCGAAACGCCTCCTCTTCGCCGCCGACCATCAGGCAGTAGCCTCGCTCAACGCCCCATACGCCCCCGCTTGTTCCTGCATCGAGGTAATGAATGCCACGCTTTTTCAGCTCAGCTGCCCGGCGAATGTCGTCCTTGTAAAAGCTGTTGCCGCCGTCGATGATGCTGTCTCCACTCTCCATGCCGGCCGCGATGCTTTGAACCGTGCTCTCGGTTGGTTTGCCCGAAGGCACCATCACCCAGACCGCGCGGGGCTTCGGCAGCTTCTTCACCAGGTCATCGAGAGATGTGGACGCCTCGGCGCCCTCTCCCGCAAGCTTCTTGACGTTTTCGGCGTTCAAGTCAAACACCGTACACTTATGCCCGCCGTTCTGTAACCGTCGCACCATGTTGGCGCCCATGCGCCCCAAACCTACCAGCCCGATATGCATTCCGTCCCTCTCATTGAAAAAGAAATCAAAACTATGAGATCCAGTCCCGCCCCTCGCGTTTCATTTACTACGCTCGCGTGGTTGTCCCGCTTCTGCCGCGACTTTCTCCACCTGACGCATCAGGCGCAGCGTGTTGCCGCCGTAAATCTTTTCGATATCCGACCGTGAATAGCCCTTTTCGAGCAGTGCGCGAGTCAGGTTGGGGAACTTCGAGACATCGTCAAGCCCGATCGGAGCACAATCAATCCCATCGAAATCCGTGCCGATGCCGATTGCTCCGATGCCCGCGATCTGCCGGACGCGATCGATATGGGCGACCACGTCGTCGAGGGTAGCGCGAACGGGAGCCGGCTTATCCGGACCAGGGTTACTGCGAGCCGCTTGTGCTGCATCCGCTGCTTTTTGGGAGATGAATGCGCAGTAGATGTTGATCTGAATCACTCCCCCTTTTGCGGCAAGAGCCCGTATCATATCGTCGGTCATGTTACGAGGTACGTTCGTGATCGCGCGGCAAGCGGAATGAGAAGCAATCAGAGGGGCCTTGCTGGCCTCGAGCGCGTCGTAGAACGTTTTATCGGCTACATGCGAGATATCGACCATCATCCCCAGCCGGTTCATCTCAGCGACGATTTCCTTGCCCAAAGGCGTAAGCCCGTTATGGTGCGTGACGCCGGGCTTGTCTATGTCGCCGGACGAGTCAGCCCAATTGTTCGTGTTGAAATGCGTGAGCGTCATGTACCGGATGCCAAGGCGATAATAGTCGCGGAGCAATCGCGGGCTGTCTTCGATCGCGTGGCCGCCTTCCAGTCCCATCAAAGCAGCGATCTTGCCTTTCCGATGGGCCTTGACGATATCATCCGCGGTCAGTGCGCGACTGAATACGTTCGGGTAGCGATCAATGATGTCGTGTTGAGCGGTGTCGATCATCTGCAACGCCCGATTTGCCGAGTGATTGCCGTCCACGTATTTCGCGTCGACAAAAACTGAGAGGAAGATGGCGCCCACCCCGCCTTCGCGCAGCCGGGGAATGTCGGTGTGGTTTTTTGGCGCATTGTTGATGTCTGCGCCATCCACCGTGAAACTTGGAATATCGTTGTGCGTGTCGATCAGGATGGCAGAGCGGGTAATCCGTGCCACCTCGCGATCGAGCTTGCGGGAGTCAGTGGGAGATCCAGCATGCACGGAGAGTTCAGTAGCCAGGAGAACAAGGAGAAAGATGACGGGTCGCAACAGTTAAGAATACAATCAGGTTTAGCGATGAGCGAAGCGGTAGCGAGTTCAACGCCGGCGGCGGAGATCCGGTCGGTGGCAGGCTGGCAAAGTCGTACGGCTGCAATCTCGGCGATTCTGTTAGGGATTATCTTCCTGGTCTCGGGTGCATGGAAAGTCTTCAGTCCGTTCCAAACCGGGGAATTGCTCGAGCAGATGCAAGTTCCGGGAGGGTGGGGTGCTATCGGTGCGGCATCTCTCGGAACGCTGGAGATATTGACCGCGATTCTACTCTTTCTCCCACAATTCCGGCGCTGGGGCGGATTGCTTGGCTCTGCCTTGATGCTCTTCTTCATTGCCTGGATCGGTTACTATTATTCGAAGCTTGTCGGCCACGAGTGTAGCTGCTTTCCGATCGTCAAACGAACAGTTGGCCCGGGATTCTTCGTCAGCGACGGAGTATTTTTGCTTTTTGGACTGGCAGCATTCGCGTGGTCGCGCCGCGTCGCCAGCCTTCGCGTTCCTGCGCTGTTGTTAGCGTCGCTCGCTGGTCTTGCCGCCGTGAGTTTTGGCGTAAATGCGTCGATCCGAGTGAAGGCGCAAGTGCCGAACCCGGTAATCGTCGACGGCAAACCCCGCGACTTGACCCACGGCAAGGTATTCCTATTCTTTTATGACCCGGAATGCTCGCATTGCGATGCCGCATCGAAGTTTCTTTCGAAGCTGAACTGGGGGACAACGGAAATCGTGGCAATTCCGACGCACGACCCGCAGTTTGCAGCCGACTTTCTGCACGATACGCATTTGAAAGCCGGAACAAGCCTGGAGACGGCCAAGCTGCGCAAAGCTTTTTCGTTTGTCGATCCTCCGTTTGGAGTTGCTTTGGAGAATGGACGCATCAAGCAGAGCTTCGGGCAGGCACAGTTCAATGCGCCGCTTCCTGCTCCCGACTTGGAGAGACTCGGATTCGTTCAGTAGCAAAGCTACTGGACATCCATGCCCAGCTTGGTCAGGATCTGCTGGAAATCGTCCGCCGAAATAAGCGGCAGTTGGATCTGCTTCTTGTCGTTCTCCTTCGCATCGACTTCGACCCCGCGAGATTCGATTTCTTTCAGAACGTCCGGGCTTTGCATCGCACCGTAGTTGGCCTGTTCGAAAGCGTAGGCGCGGTAGCGGCCAGGCGGGACATTCTTGATCGTAAATCCCCCACCAGTGGTTGTGCTTCCAAACCGTATGCCGGATCCATCCGCATTCACGGGCTCGGGAATCAGATAAATAGCAATCGCCGACGGAATGGAAGCTGACGGGTCGCTGCCTGTGGCGGCAGTTGTCTGAACCGTGCCGTCCACCTCCGCGGTGCCATACCGGAAAACTATCTGCAGTTCTCCCGACGCGCCTTGGCTCAAGTCGAGTTCCTTCCCGTTCGCGTCCGCCTGCCCGTAAAGAACCGCTTTCGTGTAGGTGCCTGGCGGAGGATTTACAGATACGAAGTATTTGCCCGGGCTGATGTTTTGAATTGTGAATGTTCCATCCGCGTTGACTTGGTTGCGCCCGCCGCCGAAGAACATTTGTGTAGGTTCAGCCGGCGTAAGGCCGACGTGGGATGACTGAAGGTTCACGGCGGGCGATCCGGCGGGAGCGGTGCCTTCCAACCTGACTTGGCCCGTGATGGTGCCGGGCGGGACCATTGTCACGAGAAGGTCATTTACATCGGCCGCACCAACCTCGACAGGCTGACTTGCCATCACGCGGACCGGGCCGTTCATGACGAACACGTTCAGGTTGTACGAGCCTGGCGCCACACCGGGAATATCGAACGAACGATCTTTCGAGACAGCGGCCCGATTGCCGAACATCGGGAAATTATCCTCGCGGCTGCTGAGGTTCAGGTTTATTCGGTCCCCGTTTATGTCAGGGGCGGCGCCTGCAAGCTTGCCCCGAACGTGATAAGTCTGCGCTGAGTGGAGCCTGACATCCATTCCCGAAAGATCCTGGCCTGGTTTGACTTCAATGGGCGTTGCACTCTCGAGCGTCAACGCGCCGGGATAGAACGTGCGAACTGGACGGATATCCGGCTTTCCCTCCGTAGTGACTTCCGGGCCATTCGGTCCGGAATAACCGTTGGGCTGCTTCTGAACGGATAGGTAATACTTGCCCGGCCCCAGATTGGCGATCCGGTACTCCCCGAGATCGTTGGTGTTTGATCCGTTGCGCGGCATGTACCCAAGTTTGCCCCGCATCCATTGCTGGGCCAGTACCTGAATTGCAGCGCCGTTGACCGGATCGCCGTCTTCATCGACTACTTTCCCGGTAATCACTGCTTGAGGTGTCAGAGCGAGCGCAACATCAGTCATTTGCTGACCCGGCCTCAGCGTCAGCGTGGTCCCGGGTCCCATTGGCTTTTTGGCTCCGTATTGGCTTTCGAGAAAACCGTTGCGGGAACCCGACAGGGAGTAGTCACCGGGCTCAACATTTTCGACCCGGAAGTTTCCTTCGGCATCGCTCGTCGACGAATAACCCTGATTTACAGGCACCCTTCCACCCGCTTGAGGCTGGCCTCCAGACCGCCTCATGAGACGGACGGTTGCCCTTTTTACGGGCTCGCCGGTTTGCGCATTGGCCACCCGGCCCGCCAGAACACATCGCTGGTCCGGAGGCGTGTTACCTGCAGGCGGCGTGATCTGGGACTGGGCAGCATCAAAGCTGATCTGTCCCGAAAGAAGTAACGGCAGTGCCAGCAGGAGAGACGTAAGCAAAGGAGATTCGGAGCGCATGCGGATACCCTGCTCGGGTACTCAGTATAGATTGCTGATGAGACGTCGGGCAAGGATCAGAAGTTCCAGAGCTGCCTCACTTAAGTTAACGCTGCACCCGGCCGGAACCTCCGCCCGCCACCAACGCCTGTACCTCTGCGGCGCTGAAACGATTGAAGTCACCCGGGACAGCGTGTTTCAAGCACGAAGCGGCGACCGCAAACTCAAGCGCCTCCGCAGGCGATGTCAGATGGGTCAAGCCGTAGATCAAACCGGCGGCAAAGCTGTCGCCACCTCCCACGCGATCAACGATATGGGTGATCTCATAACGGCGGCTAAGCAGAAACTTTTCCCTGGTGTGCAGGCACGCAGACCAGCCGTTGTGCGATGCGCTTTTCGACTCGCGCAATGTCACGGCGATCATCTCGAGATTGGGAAAGGTGGCTAGAACGCGGTCAGTCAGCTCTTCGTACTTCTCGCGCTCGAGGCTGCCTGATTCGACATCGATGTCTACATGCACGTTGATGCACTTCTGGCAATCTTCCTCGTTGGCGATGCAGACATCAGTAAGCTTCACCAGTTCCGGCATGACTTCGCCCGCTGTTTTTCCCCACTTCCATAGATTCTTTCGAAAATTGAGGTCGCAGGATATTTTGACGCCTTGTGCCCGGGCATGACGAAGAGCTTCGAGCGCCAGTTCCGCGGCACTGGCACTGATGGCCGGAGTGATGCCGGTGATATGAAACCAAGTCGCGCCTTCGAGCGCGTTTGACCAATTGATGGAGCCCGGGCGGGCCACGGCGATTGCGCTTCCTGCGCGGTCGTAGAGAACTTTTGAGGGACGTTGGTTGGCCCCCGTTTCGACAAAGTAAACGCCCATCCGCCCAGGTCCGTAGGTGATGCGCTTCATATCGACTCCGAAGCGGCGCATTTCGCCTACGAACGCCTCGGCGAGGGCGTTGTCCCGTGGCAGTACCGTTATGTAACGGGCGTCTGCGCCGAACTGTGAGACAGCGACGGCGACATTAGCTTCTCCGCCACCGAAGGTTGCAAGCAACTGAGGTGATTGCAGAAGGCGTTCAAAACCGGGAGGTGAGAGGCGCAGCATCACCTCGCCGAAACTTGCGATAAGCGGTTGGGGCATCCACGCAATTTTAGCGTTACGGGATTATTGAGAAACGGTGACAGGGCTGCTGACGTTGGGAGCGAAAACGGCCTCAATGCCGGCCGAAGCATCGAGCGAGGGAAGACCTTCCACCGTTTGTATGCTGAGCGTGCTTGGTGGAACACCGGCTATTTTCCGAACCGCCGAACCGGAATACGGATCGAGGGAGAAGGCATCGATCTCAACCGGATCATGCGCATTCGCTCCGACGCTGGAGGCGGCGCGACCGAGGCGGGAAAATGCTTCGCGCGCATCATCGAGGAAGCTGCCGAAGGTGAGCTGCAGGCCAGTGAAGACGAGCTGGTGCGAGTTTACGAGCGCAGCTCGCGAGTTCTGGAGCAGTACCAAGGCCTGCTTCGGCGAAGCACTCAACTGGCCGATCGCTTCGCAGGTGGCCGATTCGTCTGCGGGGGCCCTGAGCGCCTGTACGACGTCGATTTCAGCTTTGGGAAAGGCTGCCTGGATGGCATCACGGAAGGCGGCGTACTCGTCAACTCGCGAGGTAAAGCAGGTGCAGGTAAGCAATGCGCCGGGTGCGATTCCCGCCGCGTGTGCGCTTTCCTGTAAATGACTCAGCGCTCGTTCGAAGGAAGGCCCGGTTTGCCCTCCGAAGAAGGCAAGACCATTCGGATTTACCGTGCGACGCGTCGCGACGACGGCTTCGATCACCACCTGGGCCGATTCGTCGCCCAAAGCGCCTACTTGCAGCACGGTTACGACGGGCAGAGGCAGCTTGCGCTCGGTAAATAGAGAAGCCACTTGGGCGGAGACGCGGCGAGCGTCGCCCACTCCGGAGACGAAGGCGCGCAGCTTGACGATGGTCTCGCCCCTGGTGTCCCGGAGCAGGTCATTCAAGCTCTGCCGGATCTGCGCCGAGAGCCGCCCGGTTTTCAAGAGCGGCGAAATATGAAAGTCGAGCGTAGCCGTGTCGGCAGCCAGAACCATCGGGAGTTCGGGCGGGAGCGGAAGCGGTTCCTCGTCCTTCTTCTTTTTCCTTTGCCCAAACGAGGGCAAAACGAGAAGGCAACAGAATGTCACGCAGGCGAGAGCGATGGCTTGCCGGTGCATAGGGCTACGCTTTAAGGCTACCGTGGGCTTCTTTTTGCGAAACGAACTCATTTCGTAGGCCGTATTGGCTGGCCTCTGGCAGTCCAATTTGGTATTCTTAAGCTTCCTTGGACTACGCTGGCCGGATCCGGATTGATCCTGAATCATCTCAGCCAATGTACCGCCAGTTGGCGGATAGCATCGCGGGATTGATCTCGCAGGGAGTGTTGCGTACGGGGGCGCGCTTGCCGGCCACTCGGCAATTGGCTGGGTCCATTGGTGTAAATCGTACAACCATTTCGGCGGCCTATGCGGCGCTGGAACAGGCGGGTCTGATTACTGGCCATGTAGGGCGGGGTAGTTTCGTGGCCGCTAAGGCCGAAAGTCATCGGGGAAATCTTGACTGGCACGCCTTTCTGCCCACTTCCGATTCGGGCGAGGAGCGCGACGCGCAAAAGATTGAGATCAGCTTTGCGAATTCCCGGCCGGCGCGGGATGGGTTCCCGCTGGAAGAATTCCGGCGTCTGGCAAAGCAGGTTATTGAAAGCGACGGGGCGGGGGAGATTCTTCAGTTGGGGTCGCCCCATGGGTACGCGCCGTTGCGGCGCTTCCTGCTTGCTGAAGCGGCAGCGGAGGGCGTTGCCGGTCCGCAGGATGACTTGATGATCACGAACGGCTGCCAGCAGGGTTTGGATCTTCTGGCCCGATCGCTGGTACGGCCGGGGACGGGAGTGGTGGTGGAGGATCCCGTTTACCACGGCTTGCTGAAAGTTTTCAGGCGGGCAGGCGGCGAACTGCTGCCGGTTGCGGTGGATGCTTCGGGGATGATCCCCGAGGCACTCGAAGAGGTGCTCGAAAGAGATCGGCCGAAGCTGGTCGTGGTGACACCAAGCTTCCAGAACCCCACGGGGGTGAGTCTGTCATTGGAAAGACGGCAGAAGATTGTGAAGCTGGTGCGGCGCGCGCGATGTCTGCTGATCGAAAGCGATGTTTACAGCGAGCTTCGATATGCCGGGGCTGCGCTGCCGCGATTGAAATATCTGGACGAAACCGGGAATACGGTTTTACTGCGCAGTTATTCCAAGATCGCGTTTCCTGGACTGCGCGTGGGATGGGTAATTGGTCCGCGGCCGCTGATTGCTCGTTTGGCGGAAGAGAAACAGACAAGCGATTTACATTCCGATCAGCTTTCGCAGGCGGTGCTGCTGCGGTTCGCGGAGTCCGGAGAACTGGCGAAGCATCTCGAGAGGACTCGTTCTCTCGGCGGACTGAAGTTACGGGCTGCGCTCGAGGCCTGCCGGGAGTTTTTGCCAAGGGGCACGGCCTGGAGCAGGCCGGAAGGCGGCATGAGTCTTTGGGTCGAGCTGCCGGCACCACTTAGCGCCGATCGACTTCTGAGCCGGGCAGTGGCAAACGGAGTGGATTTCCTGCCGGGCAGATATTTTTCGGCGAGGTCAGGACACCCACGAGGGCTCCGCATCAGTTTCGGAGGGCTTTCTCCGGAAAACATCCGGCGCGGATTAAGGATCATCGGCGAGCTGGCGAGTGTAGAGCTGCAAAGGGGCAGGGCCGTCGAGAGTGAAGAACCGGCTTCGGCTTTGGTGTAGGGTCGTTTGGGTGTAGGGCGAGGAAAGGAAGAACGTATGAACTTCGAGACTGAGAGTTTCCGGCTAAAGGTCGGGCTGGCGGAGATGTTGAAAGGCGGCGTGATCATGGACGTGGTGAACGCTGAACAGGCGGTGATCGCGGAGCGGGCAGGGGCGGCCGCGGTGATGGCGCTCGAGCGCGTGCCGGCGGACATCCGGAAAGAAGGCGGCGTGGCGCGAATGTCGCAAATCCGGATTATCCGGGAGATTATGTCGGCGGTTTCGATCCCGGTGATGGCGAAGGTTCGCATCGGCCATTTCACCGAGGCACGGATCCTCGAAGCACTCGGCGTGGACTATATCGACGAGAGCGAGGTGCTGACGCCAGCCGACGAAGAGCATCACGTCGACAAGCACGATTACAAGGTTCCGTTTGTGTGCGGAGCGCGCAATCTGGGTGAGGCGCTCCGGCGGATTGCAGAAGGCGCCGCGATGATTCGCACCAAGGGCGAAGCAGGGTCCGGAAACATTGTCGAAGCGGTACGGCACATTCGCACGATTGTGAAAGAGATGAAGCAGCTCACGGTGCTGGGAAAGGAAGAGCTGGTGCATGAGGCGAAAAATCTGCAAGCGCCACTGGAACTAGTTCAGTCTGTTGCCGCGAATGGCAAGTTGCCGGTGCCTAACTTTTCGGCGGGAGGAATTGCGACTCCGGCGGACGCGGCGCTGGTGATGCAGTTGGGTGCGGAGGCCGTTTTTGTTGGATCGGGGATTTTCAAATCGTCCGATCCAGAGACGCGTGCCAAGGCGATTGTGAAGGCCGCGACGTATTACCAGGATCCGGTAAAGCTTCTGGAGGCGAGTGAAGAGCTGGGCGAAGCGATGCCCGGGCTCGAGATTTCGAAGATGTCGGAAGGGGAGTTGATGCAGGTGCGCGGCTGGTAGGGGACGGGGCCGAGCTGACTGCATGAAAGTGAAAATCGGCGTTCTCGCCTTGCAGGGCGATTTCGACGCGCACAAGAGGGCTCTGGAGCGTGCGGGGGCTGAGGTATTGCCGGTGCGCACGCGGGCTGACCTCGAGTCCGTGGACGGGCTGGTGATACCGGGGGGCGAGAGCACCACGATGCTGAAGCTGCTGGACGCGGAAGAGCTTTTCAAGCCGCTACGCCGGTTTGGAGAAAAGAAACCGATCTTCGGGACGTGCGCGGGGGCGATCCTGCTGGCCAAGCGAGTACAAAATCCGGAACAGCGGTCCTTGGGGTTGCTGGACATTACCGTCGAGCGGAATGGGTACGGACGGCAGATCGACAGCAGGATTGCGGCGATCGAGTTGGAAGGGAAGACGGCGGAGGCGGTGTTCATTCGCGCGCCGATCATTCGCGAGGTAGGTCCGGCGATTCGCGTGTTGGCTTCGTATCTGGATCATCCGGTGCTGGTGGATAACGGCTTTCACATGGCGGCGACTTTCCATCCCGAGTTGGGTAGAGACGATCACGTTCACGAATTCTTTGTGAAGAAAGTGTGGGAGTGTGAGAACGCTGACCACCGCTACACTGGAACGACGTGAAGCGGGTGTTGTTTCTGTGCATCGGCAAGTCCTGCCGTCCCTGGATCCCCCTTGTAGTAGTTCAGACTCGATCTGACAAGGGTTTAGGACACAGTTGCCGCCGCGCGCGCAGAGCGCGGAGAAAAGGCGTCCGGTGAAGTTACAACAGCCAAGCGGTCAAGTTCTTTTTCGTGCGCCAGCTGGCGAGAATCTAAGAACGTCTGCATGGGCGTCTTCCCGAAGCAGTATTTACCAGAATGCGGACGCTGTTGATTGTACTCCTCGAGCCAACCATCCAGATCAGTTTGCAATTGCTCGAGCGAGGAATACAGCTTTTTGCGAAACGCCACGCTGTAAAACTCCTCCTGCATGGTGCGATGGAATGGTTCGCAGATCCCGTTGGTCTGCGGAGATTTTGCACGAGTCCGGCTGTGATCGATATTCTCCACCGCCAGGTAGAGCTGATATTCGTGATGCTCACGCTGCCCGCAGTACTCGGTTCCGCGATCCGTGAGAATACGCAACAACGGAACGTCATTCTCTTCAAAGAAAGGTAAAACGCGATCGTTCAGCATGTCGGCCGCGACCAGCGCGTTCTTACGGTCGTACAACTTGGCAAACGCCACCTTGGTATAGGTGTCGATGAAGGTCTGCTGATAGATGCGACCGATGCTCTTGATCGTGCCCACGTAGTAGGTATCCTGCGCGCCAGATACCCGGGATGTGCGGTCTCGATTTCACCGTGCGCTTCTTTTTCCTGCTTGGCTTTTTCCATGGCCCGCACTTGCGATTCTGTCAAGACATGCCCGGGTTCTTGCGCCAGCTTCGCTTCCAGCGCCTTGAGGCGTTTGGCGAACGTCTCCAGGTCATGGCGCAGCCAAACGCTTCGCACGCCGGCGGCGAAGCGAACAGTCCGCGTTTGGTCAGCTCGTTCGCCACTCGCACCTGACCATAAGCCGGCTGGGCAGTGGCCCTCTCAACGATGGCCTGCTCGATATGCGCTTCGATTCGATTCTTCAAACAGGGTTTGCGCCGACTGATCTCCTTCAGCGCCAGTTCGCCGCCCTTTTCATACAGTTCCTTAGAAACGATAGAAACTGTCGCGCGAGTAACCAATCACTTTGCAGGCCTCGGAAACGGCAATCCCCATCCTTGATTGTGGAGGTTTCGGCTTACGAGTTTAGGCATCTCAGGTATCGGCAGCAATTTAGGGTTGGTTTTGACGATGTCGACGATTTAAAGATTGAAGACTTCAATCATCAAAACGTGATATCCGCCGTGGTCTTCTCGGAGAAGAGCGGGCGGTTTCAGTCGGAATGGACCTCTAAACTCGGAGCTTGCCTGTCGTTTACTTATGCATCAGAAAGCCTGGTTTGGATTTCTGAAAGATTGTCTCTGCAACCTGTGGCATCCGATGCCACGCAATAGCTCGGACCAAACCAGCACTTTCGCAAGTTTATATTGAGCCAGGAACTGCTAATGGGAATGAAATGGGATTGGTCTTCAGGTAAGCCTGTGCGGCAACCGCCGAGTTCGGGCCAGTGTGACCTGACAGTAAGTATTCGAAAGCTCCTGCCAAATCGTGGGTTTCATGGAAGAGCGGGTCGTAATACGTCTGCGCCAATCCTTGCGCGTGCATGGCAAGCATCACGCGAGCGGTGGAGCGGAATGGCTACGGACGGCAGATCGACAGCCGCATCGCGCTGATCGACCTGAATGGCGAATTGAACGGGGGACCTGCGGAGGCCGTCTTCGTTCGCGCGCCGATTATCCGGGAGGCGGGGCCGGCGATTCAGGTGCTGGCGTCTTATCTGGACCATCCGGTGCTGCTGGATAACGGCTTTCACGTGGCGGCGACGTTCCATCCTGAACTGGGCCGGGACGTCCACCTACACGAGTCTTTGTGAGGAAAGTGCGGGAGTGTCAGAGGGCGGCCGTTCGCTACACTGAAGCGACGTGAAGCGGGTGTTGTTTCTGTGCATAGGTAACTCCTGCCGCAGTCCGATGGCAGAAGGATTTGCACGCTGTTACGGGTCAGATGTGATGAAACCTTCGTCTGCGGGACTGGCGCCCGCGCCCATCATCCAACCTTTGACCAAGAAAGTGATGGAGGCGAAAAACATCAATATTGATGACCTATCTCCGAAAGAACTGGGATCGCTCGACGTTGCAGCCTTTGACTTGATTGTCAATATGAGCAATCGCCCTTTCCCCATGCGACTGCCGATCGAGGTCCGCGAGTGGAAGATGGAAGATCCGATTGGCAAGACCGAAGAAGTCTACATCAGCGTGCGTGACCAGATAGAGATGTTGGTGATGCAGCTGATCCTCGAGCTGCGGCGCGAGGTGCGTAAAGCGGAAATGGCGAGGACCGGGGAGAGACGAGTGCTTCCGGAGAGAGTGGCGCGCCCGCGGCGGAAATGAAGTTGGCGGGAGAGGTTAGGGCAGTCAGAGCGCGCTACGATGAACCCAACAACTTGATGAGGTTCCCCGCTCCTGTCCCGGAAATCCCCGCGGCCAACGTGGATAAAGCCGCAGCCTGCTATGTCGACGCTTTAGGCTTCACCTTCGATTGAGGAGAAGACCAGGGCGGCATTGCAGGCATCTCGAGGGGGAGTTGCAGACTCTTTATCACCAATCGCTGCTTCCGACAATCGCACGGCAATATGGGCCCTGTCCTTTTCTGGCTCAACCTCGACAGCAAGGCTGAGGTGGACGAACTTTTCGTACAGTGGAAGGCCGCGCAAGCGAAGATTGTTTCCGAGCCCGAGGACAAAGCGTGGAAGCTGCGCGAGTTTATGGCCGCCGATCTTGATGGGAACCTCATTCGCGTTTTTTATGATTTCCGGGGCGACATGTAAGAGAACTACGCATCGCGCACAGTCGACAATTAGCGGGTATGCCAGTGGGCGGCCGGAAGCGTCCTGATCGCCCCTTCGCGGTGACTCGCGGTGTCCGCATCGCCACATTCCATCGACGCCGTTTTACGAGCCGAACCCCGGTCCTATCTTAAGAAGCGCCGGCTTGTAGCTGCACTAGACTTGATTCATGATCCGTCAGATCGCGCCTCAATTTTTCACCACGGACATTCCCGCCACTCTCGCCTATTACAAAAATAAGCTCGGCTTCGAATGTCGGGGCACGTGGCAAGATCCGCCTGTCTACGCCATGGTTGTGCGCGACCAGCACGCAATTCATTTCCGCTGCGCCGAGCCGCCCACAGCCAATCCCGATAAATATTCGGACGAACTGCTCGATGCTTATTTATCCGTCGAAGATGCGGACGCGCTTTATTCCGAGTACACAGCGCGAGGCGTGGAGTTCACTCGGCATCTCGCCAATATGTCGTGGGAATCGCGCGAGTTTGTCGTGAAGGATTGTGATGGTCGTCTTCTCGCCTTCGGTGCAAACCTATAATTCCTTCCGGTCACCGATTCACAAAACCGCCTCAAGTCCCAGCATAGATCTCGTATAGTCGCGAACGGTTTAGGGGAATCAAGGCGATCCATAAGGTGGGGCAGCGTTACCGGAATGTGATCAGCTGAAATTGGGTGTTGAGTATCAACGGAACGGAAAACCGGGTTAAGAACGTGGCACAGCTCACCCTCGCCGATTCCCCGCTCACGCGACATCCTCCATTGCATCTCCTGGGCCACGCAAGGCCTCAACTCACCGCGGCCAACCGCGTACGGCACTAAAAACGCGTACCGGCCAAGAACGTTGATGTGTTCGAAGACCAGTGGTGATAATCGGGCGACATCGTCCGGTTGAATTACGTAGCTTCAGCTTGCAATTGCTCCAGCGCTGCGTTGATGTAGAGCGTATTCCAAAGAATGATGATGTTGACCACGAGCCCGAGTGCTCCGAGTTGGTCCTCCTGGCCTTCCCTATAACGCTGCCGCAGTTCTCCGCGACGACCATGAAAAACAGCGCGGGCCAGCTTGTGTCTGTCTTCGTGACGATTGAGTTGGATCAGCGTTCGGCGGCGCTTCTTTTCATCGCATGACTGCTGTTGCTTGCACAACGCCCATCTTCAAAGAACCAGCAAGCCGTAGCGCATCGTCCCAATTTTCCTCGACCAGTTTGGGATTGATCTTGTGGCGCGCAACACCGTTGAGAACGCTGTAGTCCGCTCCTGTATCGATTCGCCAGAACCGCGCACCTGCGATATCAGCTATTCGCGGTGAGAACCGATATCCGAGCAACCAGAAGAGCCCAAACACAACGTCCGTGTATGCGCCGGTGTCGGTCATGATCTCTGTCGGTTGAAGTTCAGTTTGCTGCTCGAGGACGACGGCCAAGAGCGAAAGGCTGTCTCTCAATGTGCCTGGAACCACAATGGCATTCAGCCCTGTGAATTGGTTCGAAACAAGGTTGTAATAGGTCGCGCCATGTTCGTAGCCAAAGTACTTCGGATTCGGCCCTGCATGCAACGTGCGGACTGGAACAACAAATCGCAGACCGTCCGCTGAAGCAACTTCACCGTACGAGCGGAATCCGATTCTGCTCGGCAACAAGGCACACATTCGCTTCCGTTAAGGTTTCGTTTCGAATGAAGTTCTGACTGACCCATGACAGCCTGGCCCGCCGCAGAGCCGGGACGCCGGAACGAATTAAGGGTTCCGGCCCGATATTGCAGGCATCTGCAATCAGACACGCGCATAAGCTTGTCGGGAGATCGCTCATGCGCGATTCACGTTCGCTGATGTGTGTGAACTTCGATGTGAAGTTCGTCCTCGCCGCAATCTCCAACAAGAGTTCGGGGAGATCGACGCGCGGGAGTCGAGCATTCACCTCTTCCCTGAGTTTGATCAGACTTCCCGGCTCTTCCGCCTTGTCAATGGCTGTGACAACCAGCTCTGGCTTGCCGTCAACCTCTTCCACTCGAGCGAGCGGATTCGAAGGCAAGTTGCGGGCTACTGACGTGTATGTTGCATTGAGCTGACCAGCAAGCTTGTTCAACGTTTCGCTTGCCGACAAGGAGTGGCCGAGAGATCGGGCAATCGTTGGACGTGCCTTCTGCCAGGCCGACTCATTCAACAAGCCAAGTCGGGCGTCCGCGTACCGTATGCTCGGAGCCACAAACACATCTCGCCTCCGTGGCGCTAAGCGGAGGCGATCGAGACAGCAGAACACATAGGCCTTATTGTCGAATCCGTCCGTACCAAGAACATACCGCCGCCATCCACGTGTGACGATTTGAAGCGGTGCATCGAAGGCTTTCACGCGACCCTGTTCTTCAACGTGCGCCAGATGATTCAGTGCCTCGATCACAGGCTGACCGGCTGGCGTGCTGCCGAACTGTAAGGTGCGCAGCAGCGAAGGAAGAAATCTCCGAATGCGCGGGTAACTATCCTGAAGCTCCTTGTAATACACGTCTTCAGGTGGGCGGACGATGGAATCAATCTGATTCAAGGCCGATTCCAGGTCTTCATGCTTCAACCCATCGAAGATGACCGCCCGCAACTCTGAATCCGGTGCACCGTCGTTCAGAATCAAGCGGCCAACCTGCGAAAGTTGGATCGCGGCAAAATCCAGATCTTTGATAGTTCGTAAACGAGCGCGGTCGCTAGCTCGCTCAGCGTTGGCAAACATCTCTGTGATAAGGATGTCGAGCAAGTCGAGGGAATCGTCGAGCGCGGAGGCCTCCAGATTCATCACAAAGGCAACCAATGTGGCCAACCGGCGCGAGTCCGGTAATCGTTGGATAACCGCCGCCTTTGCGGTACATGCAAACCGAGCCATTGCTTGGAGCCTACCGGGTGGCAGTCGATGTGATCCTGTGAGGTCGATGCCAAGTCGCCGTACTTCCTGACCGCGCTGCAGCGCTCGCACCAGTACAGGAGCACTCCGGCGGAATGGCCCTTTGCGCAGCCGGTCGAGAAATGTTTGATGGCCACCTTCGGGAAAAGCGAGCAAAGCTTCCAATCGGGCCTGGGTCGCCGAGTCTGCACTCCGGAAGGTATGTCCGCCAAGTCTTCCAAGAACGCACCAAGGAACCTTGCCGTGCAGAGCTGAGCGGCAAAGCCTAAGCGGGAGTGATCGCCGCGATGAGAGTTGATCAGTTTTCGATCCCGATCATCCAGGAGGAAGTATCGCGCCAACTGCTCCGGCGTCGGCTCGCCGTTGAAGCGGGCGTATCGAAGCGTTGGTCATCGGTCAGGAAACTGATGGGCATAGGCCTCCCTCAGACTCGGGGGAAGAATTGCAAAACTTAGGAGTTTTGCAAGTGTTCGACCGGATCTCGATTCATTGGCTCTTTTGAGTTGCAAAACGTAGAGGCAAAAGTCTGCCCTTTTGCGGCAACTTTTGCGAAAGTTTACGGCAGTCCCAATATACAACGCCCCGTTGACAAAGTATTTCGTATACGCAATGATGCGTTTATGCGCGCGCGTGAGGTTCAGCCAAAACCGAAACCGGTTCTCTACAACCGGCTTGGAGCGCTGCGGGCGGAGCGCGGTTTGAGCCGGCAGCAAGTGGCGGAAACCATCGGCGTGAATTTTCAGACGGTTGGTTTTATCGAGCGAGGCGAGTACGTTCCCAGTCTGGATCTTGGGCTCAAGCTAGGGGAATTGTTCAGTCTTCCGATCGAGATGATCTTCTCGCGAAAGCCGCTGGAACCGCTAAGCCTCGCGTATGCGCGTCGCGAAAACAAAAGCATAGAAGGAATGGATTGAGATGTTGTTCAGCACACGACTGTACCGGCGCATGCTGGTCATTCTGCACTATTTGCTCTTCATGGCGTGCGCGGTTCTATTTCAGCTGCGCCCATTCGCCAACCCTTCGATTGGGCCGTTTGTCGGCCTCGGGCTGGCTTGGGCGTTGAGTGCTGCTTTGGTAATTCGGGCGGCCTGGCTCCAGCTTCGTCCGATCCGCCGTCATCACCTCGATGAGCGTCAGGAAAGATTGCGGGCCAAAGCTTACGTACATTCCTACTGGATAGCCTTAGCGGTCATCTTGGATTTATGCTTACTCGGTAATCACGGATGGCTGGCTTGGAGCGGGCTATGGGTCGTAAGTATTCATCCCGCAGCGATGGTCGCCTGGCTACAGCCGGACTGTCCCGTTGAGGTGAAAGAGCAGGTACTCGCAAAAGCATGAGACTAGAATCCCGCTAATAGCTTCGTTCTCCCCGCAATCCGCGAAGGGTAGTTTGGATAAGGGGCCCTTTGAAGAAAGAAGAAAACGCCCTGCATTGCACAATTCCCCGTAACCATAACTTTACTGCATGTGATGCGGCCCACGTTCTTAACCCGGTTTTACGTTCCGTTGATCCCCAACACCCAAATTCGGAGAACAACGCCTCAATCGATGTCGAGCGCGCCGACCATCAGCGAATCCGGAGTTCGGCTGAACTTCCGAACGTGCTCGCGCACGCCCTCATACGAATTGACTCTCAGCGTCTGGTGAGTCGACGACCTGAGTGCACGCGGGTTTATGGGAACAGTTTCGGGCTGCGATGGCTTCGCGGCGTACGTGAAGCCTGTTCACCTCGACTCAGTCCGAAGTAGTGAAGCAGCTGATTGATCCAATACGGGTATGTACGGCTTCATCTGATTTCTTGGCTGGGGCGTGCTGGGTTGCCACGATTGATCGTGCGGTCAGGAGTCGCGCCGCCGCGATCGACATCTCTTAACAGCCGACGTCATACACTGCTGCCCACTGCTGCCGCGAACAGCGCTTTCATACGATCACCCTGGATTGCTGCTTGGCAACCTGGTCCTTGACGCGAAGAGCGGGGGCGGGTTGGTGTTACAAGTTTCACTGTTTGACTTTTGTAATCCAACCCGGTACACTTGGTTTCTGTCAGCACTGGAAAGGAGCAACACAATGAGTGAAGCACACGCTCGGCGGCCGGTTCACGTTCCCCGGCACGTCATTGACGGTCCACCGGATCGGCTACGGCGCGATGCAGCTGGCCGGCCCCGGCGTGTGGGGGCCGCCCAAGGACCCGGACGGGGCCGTCGCCGTCCTCCGCGAGGCCGTCGCGGCCGGCGTGAACCACATCGACACGTCCGACTTACTACGGCCCGCACGTCACCAACCAGATCATCCGGCAGGCCCTGCACCCGTACCCGGCGGGGCTGGTGATCGTCACCAAGCTCGGGGCCCGCCGCCCGCCGGACGGGTCGTGGCAGCCGGCCATCTCGCCCCAAGACCTGACCGCCGGCGTCCACGACAACCTCCGCAACCTCGGCCTGGACGCGCTCGACATCGTCAACTACCGCGTGATGGGGTCGGGCCACGGCCCCGAGGAGGGGTCCATCGCCGAGCAGGTGACGGTGCTGGCCGACCTCCAGCGCAAGGGGCTGATCCGCCACATCGGCCTGAGCAACGTCACGGCCGCCCAGGTGGCCGAGGCGCAGGCGATCACCGACATCGTGTGCGTGCAGAACCACTACAACCTGGCCCACCGCCACGACGACGCCCTGATCGACGACCTGGCCCGGCAGGGCATCGCCTACGTGCCGTTCTTCCCGCTCGGCGGGTTCACGCCGCTGCAGTCGTCCACGCTGTCGGACGTCGCGGGCCGGCTCGGGGCCACGCCGATGCAGGTCGCGCTGGCGTGGCTGCTGCACCGGTCGCCCAACATCCTGCTGATCCCCGGCACGTCGTCGCTCGCCCACCTCCGCGAGAACCTGGCCGCCGGGCAGTTGACGCTGTCGCCGCAAACCTTGGCGGAGTTGGACGGGATCGCCGCCGGCGGCAGCGGCAGTCGGCGGCGAAGCACTGATCTCGCGAGCGGGGTCAACAGGTCGAGAGGTCCACATGCCCCCCCTGACGCCCCGCTCACCCGCGATCGGATCCTGGCCACGGCCGAGGACGTCATCCGGCGGTTCGGCCCGGCCAAGGCGACCGTCGTGGACGTGGCCCGGGCGCTGGGCGTGAGCCACACGGCCGTCTACCGGCACGTGGCGACGCAAGGCCGAGCTGCGGGACCTGGTCGTCGGCCGGTGGGTGGAGGCGACCATGCCCCCGCTGCGGGCCATCGCCGCCCAGCCGGGCCCGGCCCCGGAGCGGTTACGGAGGCTGATCGACGCCCTGATCGCCGTCAAACGCCGCCGGGCCACCGACGACCCGGAGCTGTTCGCCGCCTATCGGACGCTGGCGGCCGACGCCAAGTCCGTCGTCGCCGCCCATGTCGACGAGATGGTCGGGCTGGCCGCGACGGTCATCCGCTCCGGCGTGGAGGAAGGCACGTTCCGCACCGTCGATCCCGTGGCCGCCGGCCGGGCGGTGCTGGTCGCCACGTCCAAGTTCCACCACCCGGCCCACGCCGCCGAGTGGGCCGACCCGGCCATCGACGCGGCGTACGACGACGTGTGGCAGTTGCTGATGGACGGGCTGTGCGTTGCGACGAGCCCCGGTTGATTAACCCCAGCTTCGAAGCGGAACGCTGTTCTATCGCTTGACCGAGAAGCGACTTGAATCAGTAAATTTCGTCAGGTCCTGCGTGCGGCTGCGTGTCAGGATCAGTTTGCACCCGAGTCGCTGTTCATTATCGTCATTGCGCCGCAGGCATCCTGTTTGTACTGCTCCCAGGTCTGCTGTGATTGCGCCA
Source organism: uncultured Acidobacteriaceae bacterium (assembly GCA_963771495.1). Lineage (GTDB taxonomy): Bacteria > Acidobacteriota > Terriglobia > Bryobacterales > Bryobacteraceae > Bog-105. Next base: position 479,308 of record CAVYTR010000002.1, read on the forward strand.
GAGCCGCTGCTTGCGGGCTGCTCAGTCTACTTTCGAGATCCGCAATACGCCCAACCAGCAATTGCGCTTCATGGGCGACGAGTTTCGCAAGACAATCTCCTGGGCCGTTGCAGGGGATGTCGTCCTCGATCCGCACAGAGTCAACTATCTTTTGCCCGGTGGTGGAATTTTCGAAGAGCTCGAAGACCAACGTGTCACCGGCGCGGATGACTTGCGGAGGCGGCGAGTTCGGGGGCGGCAGACGCCTCCACAGAGAAGGATCGGGCAGCTTCAACTCTTCCGGAGTGGCAGTCAGCGCAGCAAATGTGACCTGAAAGTTGTCGCCCAGTTGCCGCAGAACCTGCACGTCGTAGCCGGAATACAAATGCTGCGACGAATCGGTCAAGGTGTGGCGAGCTTGTGTTCCCGGCGCTCCGCCTCCGATCCCTGAGGAGAAGCCGAGGTCCGTATTTGGCTTTTCCGGCTCGAGTTTCTCTTCGACAATTACCTTGACCTTGATTGCCGGCAAGTCAGCGCTGAAGCTAGAGGCCCATGCGCCTTGCGCAGCAAGAACGAGCAAACCCAGGCTACCGAGTTTCATAATTGCTTCTGATGATCTTTGGTTGTAACTGCTTCACCGGCTGAAAACCGGAAAGGTGCGCCGCTCTGTTCTCAGCCGGGCAGATGAATGAATCGTGCTCCCGCCAGAACGGCCACCCAGCAGCGCAACGAGTAAGACCACTGCCAAACCTATTGGCACCGGGACGGGGATTGATCCAACCGCGAGCCATTGCCACCAGGCATTCCGATGAAAGGCAGCGGACACTTTGCGTTCGAGTGACTTCGGGCGCAGGCGGCACGCGCCATTGCGCCAGTTATTCGTCGAGTTCGTTATCGGGGAGCGGTTCCATTTCATTGAACTCCCTTCGCGTGTTCGCTTAAGGCTCCCAGCATGCGTTTCATGTTCTCTCGCGCGCGCCGCAGGCGCGCTTTTATGGTGCCCGGGTCGCTATAGGACCTTCGTAGGCGTGCAAAATGAGGGTTTCGCGCTGCAGCGGCGGTAAGGCCGCGACGGTGAACTGTTCGCTTCTAAAGGATTTCAGCGTTTGCTCCGTGCGCCCTCTCTTGAAAACCAGATTGCGCGCGGTTGCCAGGAGGTAAGAACGCATCACCCGGCGTTTGGCGTCCTGACAACAACTACCAGTAGGACCGGAAAAGGATAATACGAGAACTCACCGGCAGAGCGTTGCTTCTGTGATGCAGGCGGTGAACACGTTACGGTTTCACTCGAGCTCGGCCGCGTCAAGGTCGCCAGGGGAAACGAAGCGAGTCCCGCCGTTTCGGCGACTTTGCTTTTTCATTCTTGCCGGTGCGCGCCGCTAGAGCTACTCGCGGCGGAACTGTAAAATCTCAAACTTGCCGATTGCCTCGGTTCCGGTCTGCGTCCATCCTGCATCCGTTAGCTGTTTCGGTGCTGCGATCTTTGCATTGGCAGGAACATAGGGATCGAGCACCAAGGCCATTTTGGTTGTGCCTGGAAGGCTGCATGGATAATTGTGCAACTCCGGTCGGAAAAATTCGAAGAACTGAAGATGATCAGAGACGACGGAAGAAACGCAATCACCTTGCTGTGAAAGTGTAGACAGCCGTGCGGCTACTAACTCCCAATTTTCGGTTCGGCTTGTTTCTGTCCAGGCGATTGCTCCCGCGGAGGCTATGAACAAGCTAATCGCTAGCGCGGAGGCTACGGTGCGCAATGGTTTTGAGTCGGCTTGAAATGCGAAACTCGCTGCGAGGACGATCAAGAGTAGTGAAAAGCTCAGATGGCGCGCGGCAAAGTAGTAGTCGAGCCGATCATCGGCAATGAGAGTGAGTAGCAACCCGGCAGCTCCGCTGGCTGCGAGTAAACCGGCCGTCCGAGTCTTTACTCGGAAGATCGCTAACAGCACCAGCAAAAAGAGGCAAATGCCGGCGGCATAACCTCCGCCGGTGCATTCTCTGAGAACGCGCAGCGGTAATTTGAGATCGAAAACTGTGCTCGACTGATCGGCGATGTTCGTACTCGGCGCGCCGTTCCAGGTTCTGACCGCGGTGAGCCACCATGGAACAAATAGCAGGCAGGCCCCCAGCAGCGGCAGCATATTGAATGCCCAGGAGCTCGGGCGCGAACGTGTTGTGAAGAAGAGAGCAGTCATCGCGATCGGGAAAATTGTGAACGGGTGGGAATACAAAGCCGCGGTGATTGCCAGCAGCAGCCCGATGCTGAGAGGGAGCGCCGGCCGCGTCGCAATTTTAAGAATCAGCAGAACAGCCGAAATGGTGAAGAATAATCCTTGCGAGTACGGGCGAGCCTCACTTACATAGCGGAGATTGATAGGCAGAAGCGCGAAGACTGCGGCTGCGGCGAGTGGATACCGGATGCCCGCCGTGTGCGCAAGCTTCCAAAACAGGAACACCGATCCGGTTCCGAACAAAAAAGCCGGTAAGCGCGAAATTGCGCGGCTGTCGTTCAGTTTGAAAACGAGCCATTGGAAGAAATCGGGAAGAAAGCTCGCACCAGGGTTGCGGGCGCCGGCCAGCATGGTTGCAAACGGCACGCTGCGCGTATGCAATTGCTGAACAATCTCGTCGAGCCACAGAGGTTTCATTTCGACGAGAGCGACAGCGAGAACTATATATGCGCCGAAACAGAGGAAAGAAACTGTAGGAAGAGGTTGGAACACAGCTGACAGGAAGGTGTGGGATAAACGAACCGGAACTTGGGGAGTGCTCTGTTGGGAAAAACCGTTGGGAGAGACAACGCGTTTCGCTCGCGAGAGATTTCGCATTGTTGTTCGGGTTTCGGACGGCTTGGAAGCTTGGAGATTGACAGTTGGCTGACAAATAGAAACGCGGCTCTAAGCCCAAAAAAGGCCCAGAGCCGCGTCGAACTTCGCCGAAAAGCCGGCTTGTAAACTTCTGTAAACTTACTTGCTGGTCGAAGTTGAAGTGGAGCCGGTCATCGTGGTGTCGCTGCCCTTGCTCTTCCTCTTCTTCTTGCTATGGGTGCTCTTCATGCTACCGGTATCGGTGCTGCTGGTGGACGTATTCTGAGCGAAAACGGCAGTACCAGAGAGGAGCGAAAGGCCTAGGGTGGCGATCATGATCTTCTTCATTGAGGGGTATCTCCTTCTTACTTGAGTGATAGCACTAAGTGCTCTCACTGAGTATAGTCCCATAAACAGGTGAAACGGTCCTGAAGTTCACATTAAACTTGGCTTAATGTATCGCAATAGGCACTGGTGAGGGGCCTCGGGAAATTACTAACTTCCGTATTACAGAGGAACCGTTCGGAAGAGCGCATGGTCTTCTGTTCGGAACGCATAAACAATGTCGGAATCGGGTAAGCAGAACGCGCAAGTCGAGCTCACTGAGAAGGACCGGGATCTTGCAAACAATACGGTTGATTTGGGCGAGCAACTGACTACAAATCAGGGTGTTCCGGTCAGTGACGATCAAAACTCTTTGAGAGCCGGTGCACGCGGCCCGACGCTGATGGAGGACATGCATTTCCGTGAGAAGATCACGCATTTCGATCACGAGCGGATTCCAGAGCGAGTGGTGCATGCGCGGGGCGCGGGGGCTCACGGATATTTTCAGGTATACGAGCCGCTCACTGACCTGACGAAAGCAGCGATCTTTCAGAATCCTTCCAAGAAGACGCCGGTGTTTGTACGCTTCTCGACTGTTGCGGGTTCGCGCGGTTCGGCAGATACGGCTCGGGATGTACGTGGCTTCGCAACCAAGTTCTACACAGATGAAGGGGTGTGGGACATTGTGGGAAACAACATTCCGGTGTTCTTCATTCAGGATGCGATCAAGTTTCCCGATTTTGTCCATTCGGTAAAACCGGAACCGCACAATGAGATCCCGCAAGCGCAGTCAGCGCATGACACCTTCTGGGACTTTGTTTCGCTTACGCCCGAGAGCACGCACATGCTGATGTGGGTGATGTCGGATCGGGCGATTCCTCGCAGTTTCGCCCAAATGGAAGGTTTTGGCGTGCACACGTTCCGGCTAGTAAATGCGCAGGGCAAAGCTCGGTTTGTGAAGTTTCACTGGAAGCCTGTGCTGGGAGTACAGTCGTTGGTCTGGGACGAAGCGCAGCAATTAGGCGGCAGAGATCCCGATTATCATCGGCGCGACCTGTGGGAAGCAATTGAAAAGGGTAACTATCCCGAATATGAACTGGCACTGCAGATTGTAGAGGAAGCAGACGAGTTTAAGTTTGACTTCGATTTGCTGGATGCGACAAAGATCATTCCGGAGGAACTTGTTCCGGTGCGCCGCGTGGGCAAGATGACCTTGAATCGCAATCCGGATAACTATTTCGCTGAGACGGAGCAAGTAGCTTTCCACACGGGCCACATTGTCTCCGGAATCGATTTCACGAATGACCCGTTACTGCAAGGCCGTAACTTCTCGTATGTCGATACACAACTGCGCCGAGTGGGGCCGAATTTTGCCGAACTCCCGATTAACCGACCTCTGAATCCGGTGCGCAACAACCAGCGGGATGGATTCGCTCGGCAAACCATTACGAAAGGACGCGTTTCTTACTTTCCGAACTCATTGGGAAATGGTTGCCCGATGCATTCGCCGGAGGCACTGGCCTCCTTTTCGAGCTATGCGGAAAAGGTGGAAGGGCGCAAGATTCGTGAACGAAGCGCCAGTTTTGCGGATCACTTCAGCCAGGCTACGTTGTTCTGGAACAGCATGAGCGATTGGGAGAAGAGCCACATTGTGGATGCTTTCTCATTCGAACTCAACCAGGTGGAAACGAAGATGGTGCAGGAGCGTGTAGTGAACGAGCTGCTCGCGAACGTGGATGAGCAGTTGGCGACGCGAGTGGCCAAGAAGGTGGGCGTTGGGCTAAAGGCGAAGAGCGCGCCGAACAAAGGCACTGGCAAATCTTCACCGGCTTTGAGCCTGGTGAACCTGGCGAAGCCGTCGATCAAGGGAAGAAAAGTTGCGATTCTGGCTGCCGACGGCGTGACGGGCGAGCAGGTGACGGCTTTGAAGGCCGCGCTTACGGAAGGCGGCGCGATGGGCGAGGTAGTTGCCCGCTTTGCGGGAACTATTAAGGATGCTAAGGGCAACGAGATTGCCGTTGATCGCGCAGCGCCAAATGCTCCTTCGGTTATCTATGACGCGATCTTTGTTCCGGGGGGCGCGCAGAGCATCGCAGCGATGACGCAGTTCGGGCCGGCTCAGCATGTCATCCATGAAGCGTTTGCGCACGGGAAGGCGATTGGCGGGATAGCTGAGGGCGCCGACTTCCTGAAAAAGATGCCGTTTCACCAGGCGGCTGGAAACGGCAGCGACAAAGCTGTGGTGATGGGGACGGATTTGAAGGACGTGATTCGTCAGTTCGTAGAGGCTTTGTCGCAGCATCGTAATTTTGAGCGACAGACGGAGATGGTGCCGGCGTGATTATAACGGCGCCCGGAAAAGCAGCAGGGTATTTTCGCAATGGAGCGCCCAGAGACGGAGTCTATACAGCATGAGATACCGCGTAGCTTTCGCGAAAAGGTTTCAATCTGACGGCAATGCGTCGGCTTTAAATCCCACGGCAGAGGTGGACATCGACCTTCCCGATGGAGTGGTGGCTGACAAAGTCTTTGTCGAGAGATTTGAACCGGAGGCAAAACACAGCCAGGAAGTTCTGGATGAAGACGATGCCTGGCTCGGGCTTGCCGCTCCGGAGATTTGGGAGTACGACGTTGTAGACGGCCGCGAGCAGGAATTTGTGGACGCGATGCGGAACTCTGAGACGGTGCTAGAGTTTTCCGTTATTGATGAAACGAGCACCGATCCGGAGGAAGCGGTCTCAGTCGATCTGGACGACGCGGATTCGAGAGCGCCAGATGAGATCGACGAGTCGGACGGTCTGACGCAAGGCGGCTCGGGCAGACGGGCGGGGGACGATGGGCCGGGTGGACAAGAAACGGCGGACCCAAGCGCAGACGGCATGGGGCCAAGCAGGCCTTATCTGACGGCAGATGAAGCTGAAGGGGTTGCGGACGAGGGCTCCGGCGGAATCGACGATCTGACGATCGTCTCAGCCGATGATCCGAGTCTGGGACTGACGAACCGCGGCGATAAGGGGCCGGACGATTGGGCGGCGGACACGGGTCCGACTGTTACGCCCGGGCGTGGAGAGTGAAGAGCGGCAAGGGAAGTTGAAGGATTAGCGATCTGAGAGACCGAGGATTTAGCTAGGGCTCCAAGCCGATACGCCGTTTCAAACTTATAAAGCCGAGGCTCTTCTCCATGTTCTTGTAAAACGGGTGCACCGCGAGATTCAAGACCATATATTCGCGTGCATCGGCGGACCGCTGCAGCCACTTCACGGTGTTGGCTTCGTCGCCGAGTTGCGAATACACCAACGCGAACCATTGCCGCGGCACTTGCAGATCCGGATAAGTGGCTTCAATCGGCCGGATGAGGTTGAGCGCTTCCTGTTTGTGCCCACTCGCCGCTTCCACCATTGCTTTACAAAACGGAACCCACGACGATCGCTTGTCTGCTTTCTGGAGAGCGGTCTGAGCCAAATTCAGCTCTCCTTGCGCGATGAAATTTTGCGTTTGCATGATTAGCTGATTGGGACCGCCGAGTCGGTTGGCAGCCTCCAATGAGCGCTCGAATTTGCCGGCTTGGAACCAAAACAAGGCACTGTTACTTACACTTGCCACCGAAATAGGATCCAGCTCCTCTGACCGGCGCCGATGCAATTCTGCCTCGGCAAAGCGCCGCTTATAGAGGAGCAAGAACGAATAGGCATTTTCAGCGCTGGCGTTTCTTTCGTTCTCCAATACTTGTCGCAGTTCCCGCTCCGCTCCTGCCCAATCCCAGTCATACTGGATTGCGAAGCCAGCTAGCGCAACGCGTGCTGAGCCCAAGCCGGGCGCAATTGCCAAGGCTTTGCGCCACATCGCCACGGCCTGGTCGCGCCCCTGTTGCGTGCGGACCTGATCGCCGCGTGCAATGCTGATGTTCGCTCTTATGGTGCCGAGTAAGAGATAGGCTCGAGCGTCCTGAGGATCGATTTCAATGGCTTGTCGAAGGTACTGTTCTGCCTGCGCGTAACTAGCGGGCGAATTTTGCCGAAGTTCGTGACTGGCGCGCAAGGTCAGGTCAGAAGCCTCATCCTTAACAGGCGGAGGATTTGCCGTTCCGGCTTTTTGCCTGATCTTCACGCGCAGAGGAGGAATCCGCGCCAGCTCTTCTGTGATGTCGTCGGTTAAGCCATCGGCGAGGTACTGATCTCTCGTACCAATTGCGGCATCGACCCCGGAATTGACAAACGGCAGCACCACGAGGGACTGCGTTGCCGAAGCGGATGCACCCTTCTTCTGAATGACGTAATACGCAAAGACGCAAAGGAGGGCCACCACAACGGTCAGCAGCGCTGCTTGGGTACTGCGGCGCGACAACCAACCGGTGCGAGTGCCCGTTGCGACAGCCTTCCCATCCAGAAAACGTTGTAGATCGAAGGCAAATTCCTCCATCGACGCATAACGGTCCTCTGGCTTTGATTGCAAGGCCTTGGTTGCGATGCTCTCCAGGCCGCCTCTGAGCGGGCTCGCGAGTTGCGGCCTGATGTTGGAGCGATCCTCCGCGGATTTCTCCGTGATCATGTCTGTCATCCTGGCGGGCTTGACGTCGTGCACAGCCCGGTCCAACCCGGCAATGATGGATTGAGGATCGCCAAAAGGCCAAGCGCCCGTCAGGGATTCGTACAAGACTACGCCGAGCGAGTAGATATCTGTTGCGGCGGTGGGCAACTCCCCGCGTAACTGCTCTGGACTCGCATAGCGCAGCGTCATCATGCCGAAGCGCGTGGTGGTTGATTCGGATTTCGTTGACGCCAGTAATTTCGCTGTACCGAAATCCAAAAGTTTTGGGAATCCGTTCGCCGTTACAAGAATGTTGCTCGGCTTTAAATCACGATGCAGAATGTGCTTCGCATGTGTGTACTGCATGGCCGAACAGATCTGAAGAAAGAGCTGAATGCGCTCCCTCACCGTGAGCCGTCGCTGATCGCAGTACTCGTCGAAGCGCTGCCCGTCGACATACTCCATCACGAGGTACGGCTCGCCATGATCGCTGACGCCGCCATCGCATAAGCGAGTAATGTTGGGATGATCCAGGTCGGCGAGTATCTGCCGCTCGCGCCGGAAACGATCCGAGAAGAACTCGTCGGCCAGGTGCGGGCTCATCAACTTGATGGCAACGCTTTGCTGGAACTGGCCGTCGTCGCGATGCGCCAGGTATACCGAACCCATGCCGCCTTGTCCCAGCAAACGGTCGATCCGGTAATGGCTGATCTTCGAGCCGGTTAGTGCCCCAGCGCTGGCGGGTGTTAAAGGATTACGGCCGTACAGGATCTGGTATGAGGCGAATATTTTCTCAACTTCGCGGCAGAGTTCCGCGTCGTGGCCGCTCAGCCGCTTGATGGTTTCGCTTCTGGCCGGCTCCTCCTGTTGCGAGGCTTCGGTGAAGATGGCTTCGATTAGCTTCCAACGCTCAGCAGTCAGCGGAGTCATTCAGGTCTGGTGCAGCCTATTGCCATGGCGGGGCAAAGTGATGGCAGAGATTTTCGAGAGTGTCCTTCTGGTTAGCGTAAACCAGGCCTGTAACCCATCACAGTCGTGGAAAAGAAATTCGTCGCGGCGTGATGGGTTTCTGCGGCCGTTCACGCTGTCCCTGTAACCAGCCAGACCCGGCTGGCCTGACTAATTCTATTTAGGACCGCAAATGAGACATTTAACAGACCGGAATCAAAGCTATCTTACGCGAACTTTCTGCTTTTGCGCCACGGCCGCCCTGGCACTGGGAACCATTCTTGTTGCTCCAGCCGGGGCGGCTTCGATCGTGGTGAACGCGGCTGACAATATCTATGCCGCCGGACAGACGTCGACTGGCAACTACGGGGGCGGCAATGTGCCGGGTTTTGTCGCAGTGTCGGCCGGACAAACATCATTCGCAGTCAGCAGCGTCACTGGTTCCTACACGTCGCCAGCCTTCAACTGTGCCTCCACCGCGGGCTGCATCACGTTGGACGGGGGCGGTAATTACAGTAATGCTGACGGCGTCGGGGCAGCTCCTGTGACTTCATCCAACACCGGCAACAGCAGCATATCCGGGATTACGGCTCCGGGAGCGGGATACCTGGTGGGCGTTTTTGTCTCGGCCGGCGGTCCGTCGGGAGCTGCGGCTACTGCCCTGAATTACACAACAGGCGGCAATGCCAGCGAATCTGCCACATCTTACTCTCCGCTGTTGGATCAGGTTTTTTTCATTGGCGACGGGCTGACTGGAAATGGTTCTGGAACTGGACAGACCTTCAACATTCCGACCGGAGCCGCAGACCTTTATGTAGGGATCAGTGATGCGAGTTTTTTTAGCGGCAGTCCGGGAGGGTACGGGGATAATCTTGGCAACTTCACCGTCAGGTACTCGCTGGCTGGCGGTACCACGCCGACAGTACCCGAACCCGCGAGCTTTCTATTCGTTGCCGGCGGTCTCGCCACGCTAGGAGGTTTCCTCCGCTTCCATCGTAAGGCCTGAAGGGGCCGTAAGGGGCAGTCGATCCCTCGATTGCCCCGCGTTCTTCGGTGAGCCGCGCGTGCAGCCAACTGCGCGCCAGTGCAAGATCGCGCTCCGCGGTAGCGGTGGAAATCTCGAGTACTTCGGCAGCCTCCAGAGTGGTGCAGCCTAAGAAGTAGCGGAGCTCGACCAGCCTTACCTTACGCGGGTCCACCGCTTCGAGTTCTTCCAACCCGCGGTTCAGATCGATGACTTCACCGCCGGTCAACTCGACGAAAGGGAGATCCCGATCGAGCGGAACGTGTTCGAAGTGTCCGCCTCGTTTTGCGACTCCCGCGGCTCGGGCATAGTCGGTCAAGATCAGACGCATCATTTTCGCAGCGAAGGTATAGAAGTGAGCACGATCCTGCCACTCCGCCTTGCGCTGCTGCAGGAGCCGCAGGTACAACTCGTGCACGAGTGCGGTGGCTTGCAGGGTGTGCCCTGGCGACTCGCGGTTCAGGTAAGTCGCCGCAACACCTCGTAAATGCGGGTAAACGTAGGGGACCAGTTGCTGGTAGGCGTCTGCATCGCCATCCCTCCATCGGTTGAGCAGGATAGTGATCTCACCCGCCATGCTTTTCTTCGGTCATTTTCGCATTCAAGCGGGAAAATCAGGAGGTAACAGGAGGCCATTTTGAGGAGCCGAAGTACCAGGTGACAAAGATAAGACTTCGGATTTGGGTCCGAGTCAGGAGTTGATGTCTATTGTTTTCATTTGGTCAGTGCAGACAGGCAATAAATGGCGGAGCCTGCTCGCTATAAGCGGCAGATCAGCAGTTCGCGTTCATAGACCATCTCCGGCGGCAGATGATCGTGCAGATCGATGAAGAGTTCTTCGTGACCGATCACTTCGGAGCGCCACGCAGCGTGGTCGAAGGATTGCAGATGGACGAAATCTTCACGCGGAAAATCGAGGCCGTTCCAATCGATTTCTTCGTAGCGCGGCATCCAGCCGATGGGCGTTTCCTTGCCTCCGACGCGGCTGTGGGCACGTTCGACGACCCACTTGAGTACTCGCATGTTCTGGCTGAAGCCCGGCCAGATAAAGTTTCCGTTCTCGTCTTTGCGGAACCAGTTGACGTGGAAGATGCGAGGCGTGATGCTGAGCGAGCGCTGCATGGTGAGCCAGTGGCGGAAGTAATCGCCCATATGATAGCCGCAGAACGGTAGCATGGCCATTGGATCGCGGCGCACGCGTCCGACAGCGCCGGTGGCAGCGGCGGTAGTTTCCGAGCCCATCGTGGCGCCCACGTAGACACCCGCGCTCCAGTTGAACGCTTGATAGACGAGCGGAATCGTCGCGGCCCGACGGCCGCCGAAGATGAAGGCGCTAATAGGAACGCCGTTCGGGTTTTCCCACTCGGGATCAATGGAAGGACATTGGGAAGCGGGGGCGGTGAAGCGCGAGTTGGGGTGCGCAGCTTTCTTTCCGGTTTGCTTGCCGATTTCGGGCGTCCAGCGGTTTCCTTGCCAATCGAGGCACTCGGCGGGGGGTTCCTCGGTGAGACCTTCCCACCAGACGCCACCGTCGGGAGTCAGCGCGACGTTTGTAAAGATGGTGTTGCGCGATAGCGTCGCGATCGCGTTCGGATTGGTTTTAGGCGATGTGCCGGGCGCAACGCCGAAGAAGCCAGCCTCCGGATTGATGGCGCGCAACTCACCATTCGCGTCGGGCTTAATCCAGGCGATGTCATCGCCGACGGTCCAGACCTTCCAACCCTCGAAGCCTTGGGGAGGAATCATCATGGCGAAATTGGTTTTGCCGCAAGCGCTTGGAAAAGCGGCTGCGACGTAGGTCTTTTCGCCCATGGGATTCTCCACGCCGACGATTAGCATGTGCTCCGCCATCCAGCCTTCATCGCGGGCGATGTTCGAGGCGATACGCAATGCGAAGCATTTTTTCCCGAGCAGTGCGTTTCCGCCGTAACCGGATCCGTAGGACCAGATTTCGCGCGTCTCGGGAAAATGGACGATGTACTTCTCGTTGTTGCAGGGCCAAGGGACGTCGCGTTGACCCGGACCGAGCGGGGCTCCCACGCTGTGCATGCAGGGGACGACGCGTTTCACGTCTTTGTCGATCTCGCGCAGCACAGGGAGGCCGATGCGCGCCATGATGCGCATATTGACAACGACGTAGGGTGAATCGGTCAGCTCGACCGCGATCTGCGACATTGGCGAGTCAATTGGTCCCATGCTGAAGGCGAGCACGTACATAGTGCGTCCGCGCATACAGCCTTTGAAGAGCGACTTCAAGGTGCGCCGCATCTCAAACGGGTTGACCCAGTTGTTGGTGGGGCCGGCGCTTTCTTTCGAGAGCGAGCAGATGAAGGTACGGTCCTCGACGCGCGCGACATCGCTCGGATCGGAACGTGCGTAATAGCAACCAGGCCAAAGTTCGTCATTCAGCTTGGTGAAGGTGCCGCTGTCGACCATTTCGGCGCAGAGAGCATCGTTTTCCTCCTGCGAACCGTCGACCCAATGGATAGCGGCCGGTCGAGTGAGATCGGCCATTTTTTCTACCCAGCGAATGAGGTGTTTGTTGGTGCTGAGGGGAATAGCGGAAACGGAGGACTTCGTGGCGCTCACTCCATTACTTTACAGTCTCAAGACGTGAGTGTGTCAATCGTGCTCCTCCTCCCTGAGTGCCGCGGCCGGTGCTTTGACGACACCAGTTATGATTGCCCTTTGAAGGCAGCCCAAGCTGCCCTCCAGCATGGCGTAAGATGCTCTCCGCCATTTGGTAGCGGCATCTTCTTGATATCTGTCCCAAACTCGGCAAAGCTATCCAAGTAGGAGTGCCCCTTGTATGAAAGCTGCCGTTTTGCGTGCTCCGCAGCCTGTCACCTCCGGTCCTCTAAGGATCGAGGACCTTCCCGTTCCCGCGGTCACCCCGGGCCACGTACTGCTTGCCGTGCAAGCCTGCGGAGTCTGCCGGACCGATCTGCATATTGTTGAAGGCGAACTCGAACCCAAACTGCCGGCCCTCATTCCGGGACACCAGATTGTCGGTAAGGTGACTCAGGGGAGTGAATCGTCTGAGTTGCCCGCGGGAACGCGTGTAGGCGTTTCGTGGGTCGGCGGTGTGGACGGAACCTGCTGGTACTGCAGCAAGGGTCTTGAGAACCTGTGTGACGATCCCACTTTCACCGGGTACTCGGTGAATGGCGGCTACGCGGAGTACGCGCTCGTTCGCTCTGATTTCGTTTTCCCATTACCGGATCCGCTCGATGATCTCCATGCCGCGCCTTTGCTCTGCGCCGGGATCATCGGTTATCGCAGCCTGAAGGTAGCGGGGGTAGAACCCGGCGAGCGCGTCGGACTCTTTGGATTCGGCGCTTCCGCTCACCTGACTATCTCGGTTCTGCGTGCCTGGAAATGTGACGTTTACGTTTCCACGCGGGGCCGCTCTCATCGTGACCTTGCAGCTTCGCTCGGCGCAACCTGGGTGGGCTCCGAAGAGGAGAAACCGCCTGTGCAATTGGACCGGGCGATCACGTTTGCTCCCAGCGGAAAGGTTGTCGTAAGCGCTTTGGCCAGCCTGCGGAAAGGCGGGGTGGTTGCCATTAACGCGATACATCTCGACCGCATGCCCGAGTTTGATTACGACACCTTACTGTGGGGTGAGCGGCAGTTGCGGAGCGTTGCGAACATGACTCGTACAGATGCGCGAGAGTTCCTGCAGATTGCTTCTGATATCGGATTACGCCCCAAAGTGATTGGGGTCGCGCTCGCGGATATCAATGATGCTCTCCGGGCCTTGAAAACTGATTCGGTCGATGGAGCGATCGCAATTATATCGCGCGGATCTGAGTAATTTTTCCGGGCACGCCTGACCCGCGGTTTCCGAAACTTTAGGGAACTTACGTGAGTCCTGATCTACGAATCGAGGGAACAGGAAGTCAGGCTCCTGTGTCGCCTGTCCGGAGCTGATCGCGCGGGATGCCCCAATTCTTCTCACCGAGCGCAAACACGTTTGCGCGCATGAGTCTTCTGGCCCTGGTTCTCACAGTTGTGGTGGTTTTGGGCGTATCCTATCTGATCGTGCGCTCGCCTTACGAAACGATGCAGAACGTTCCACGCGAGCAGCCCGTTCCGTTCAGTCACGCGCATCACGTTGGCGGCCTCGGAATCGATTGCCGTTATTGCCACACGAGCGTTGAATACTCCGCATTTGCGAACATCCCATCCACAAAGATCTGCATGAATTGCCACTCCGAAATGTGGGCGTCGAGTCCGACTCTCGAGCCTGTCCGCGAGAGTTATCGAACAGGCAAGTCAATTGAATGGACGCGAGTGAACGATCTGCCCGATTTCGTCTATTTCAACCACAGCATCCACGTCGCAAAAGGAATAGGTTGCACCACCTGCCACGGCCGAGTCGACAAAATGAATCTTACCTGGCAAGCGCAGCCGTTAACTATGGAATGGTGTCTCGATTGTCATCGCCATCCCGAACGATACGTTCGGCCCCGCGAAGATGTTTTCGCGATGGATTACGCTCCGCCCCGCAATAACGAAGTCCTTGGGCGGCAACTGGTGGCCCAGTACCGCATTCGAAGTCTCGTGAGTTGCTCTACTTGTCACCGATGAATTCTTCTTCAAAGCCCGGCTTCATTCCGTTGGAATCGCTCACGGCGGCCAATCAGCCCAGCCAACAATATTGGCGCAGCGTGGATGAGTACAACGGATCCGAAGATGAAACAGCGCCGGAGCAGTTCGATGAAGAAGGGATTGCGATTTCTGACGGGAGCCGCCGCCGCTTCTTATCGCTGATGGCCGGATCGCTGGCCCTGGCGGGTCTTAGCGCCTGTACCCGGCAGCCGACGGAAACCATCATGCCGTATGTGGATCCGCCGGAAAACGTTGTGCCCGGCAAGCCCAAATATTACGCCACCGCTGTACCATCCCAAGGATCCGCGCAGGGCGTCATCGTCGAAAGCCACCTGGGTCGCCCGACGAAAGTGGAAGGAAATCCGGATCATCCGGCAAGCTTAGGCGCATCTAGCGTCCATTCGCAGGCATGTCTGATGGACCTCTATGATCCCGATCGGGCAAAAGAGATCCTTCGCCTGGGTGTGCCGTCCAGTTGGGATTCCTTTCTCATTGCGATCGAGGAAGCGCTGCAGCCGTTTCGCACAAACAAAGGTTTTGGCCTGCGCATCCTTACCGAAACGGTGACCTCCCCCAGCTTTGGTGCTCAGCTCAAAGCGGTGCTGCAGGCGTTCCCTAATGCGGTCTGGCACCAATACGATCCTGCAGGTGCGCATTCGGCACGGGGAGCATCCCAAATCTGCTTCGGCCGGCCTCTGAATACGTATTACAAGCTCGCCGATGCCGATGTAGTCGTCTCGCTTGATGCGGACTTTCTGGCTTGCGGCGCTGCCTCTACTCGCTATGCCCGAGATTTCGCAACACGGCGCAGGCGCGGCGACAGGATGGACATGAACCGGCTCTACGTCGTCGAAAGTACGATGACAAGCACCGGCGGAAAAGCGGACAACCGTCTTCCTATGCGTTATGCCGAGGTTGAGTCCTTCGCACGCGAGCTCGCGGCCGCAGTGGGTGTGAACGGCCTGCTGCCAAATCCAAATTCGCAACACTCCGCTTGGGTTGAGAGCATCGCCGGCGAACTCAAATCTCACAGGGGCGCTTGCGCTGTAATCCCGGGCGACACGCAATCTGCGGCCGTTCACGCCTATGCGCACGCGATCAACGCAGCCCTGGGCAATGCCGGCAAAACCGTAATTCACAGTGAGCCGATCGAAGTAAATGCGGTAGACCAAATCGCTTCTCTGCGCCAGCTCATAACAGATATGAACGCGGGCCGAGTGAGCTTGCTGCTGATATTGGGCGGCAATCCCGTCTACAGTGCCCCGGCAGATTTTGCATTCGGACGCGCTGTTCAGAAAGTGAAGGCCTCAATACACGTCGGACTCGATTTCAACGAAACCTCACTGAAGACTACGTGGCATATACCGGAGTCACATTTCTTAGAGGATTGGGGCGACGCAATTGCGTTCGACGGAACCGCGAGCATCATTCAGCCCTTGATTTCTCCGCTATACGATTCGCACTCGCACCCGGAGGTTCTCGACGTGATCCTTGCGTCCCCTGGTCGCAAGTCATACGAAATCGTCCGCTCCTATTGGAGCGCCAAGGCCGGCACCGCTGATTTTGAAAGCTGGTGGCGCAAATCGGTCCACGACGGCGTAATCCAGAACACGGCGCTTCCGCCCGTAACTGCGGCCGTGAATTACGCACCCGTAGCAAACCTGGCTTTGCCGCCAGCGGCAACAGGCAAACTCGAAATCACCTTTCGACCCGACATCTACATCCACGACGGGCGCTACGCCAACAATATTTGGCTGCAGGAACTGCCTCGACCGATGACGAAGCTCACCTGGGATAACGCGGTCGTGCTGAGTCTGGCCACTGCCCGGCGTCTCGGATGTGATAACCAGCAGCACGTCGAGCTCGAACTTGGCGGCCGTAAGGTGCGCGGCTCGGTATGGATTTTGCCCGGTCAGCCGGACGATTCCATTTGTGTGGATCTCGGGTTTGGCCGCACGCAATCGGGGCGCGCTGGAAACGGCGCCGGATTCAACGCTTATCTCTTGCGAACTTCAGACACCCTCTGGGCAGGTAATGGCGTCTCTGTGCGTAAGCTCGATTCCAAATATCCTCTAGCCACCACCCAGATGCAGCAGTCGATGGCAGGCCGCGACGTCGTAGTCGCCAATTCTGTCGAAGCATACAAACGCGAGCCGGACTTCCTTAAACACAAGAAGCACGAACCGGAGGCGAATCTGACGCTTTATCCGCACTGGCAGTATCGCGGCTACAAGTGGGGTATGTCGATCGATCTCACTGCCTGCGTCAACTGTAATGCATGCGTCGTCGCTTGCCAGGCTGAGAACAACATCCCGGTCGTCGGCAAGGACCAGGTGTTGGCCCGTCGCGCCATGCACTGGCTACGGATTGACACATACTACAAGGGCGATCCCCGAGTGCCGGAAGCTTTCTATCAGCCTGTGCCGTGCATGCACTGCGAGAACGCTCCCTGTGAACTGGTCTGCCCGGTCCAGGCGACGAATCACAGTGAAGAAGGCTTAAATGACATGATCTACAACCGCTGCGTCGGTACGCGCTACTGTTCCAATAACTGCCCGTACAAGGTGCGGCGCTTCAATTTCCTGCTTTATCAGGATTGGACCACCGAGACCCTCAAAATGCAGCGCAACCCCGATGTGACGGTCCGGAGCCGTGGCGTGATGGAAAAGTGCACGTATTGTGTGCAGCGCATAAGAGAAGCGGAGATTACCGCGGAGATTGAGAATCGCCCGGTTCGCGACGGAGAAATTCAGACCGCCTGCCAGCAGGCCTGTCCCACAGAAGCGATCATCTTCGGAGACATTAACAACAGAGGCAACCGCGTGGCGAAGCTGAAAGCCGAAAAGCTCGACTATGCGCTGCTTGCTGAGTTGAACACTCGCCCGCGCACTACGTACCTCGCCGAACTAAAAAACCCCGACGGTGCATTAGGGAACGCTGCCGTATGACGGTGGAAGAGCGGCAGCGCCATACCGCGCGAGAACCGGATCCGAACAACGATCTGCCGGTCATCGCGCCGAGCCAGACATTCGAAACCGTAAGTGAACAGATCAGCGACATCGTTCTGAAGCGCAAGACGCCCGTCGCATGGTGGTGCGTGTTCGCCGTCGGGCTTTTGCTCCTGGGAGCTTTCGCGGTTTCCGTCACTTACCTGGTAACGAAGGGCGTCGGGATTTGGGGCGTCGAAATCCCGGTCGCCTGGGGCTTTGCGATCACGAATTTCGTCTGGTGGATCGGGATCGGTCACGCCGGAACACTGATCTCGGCGATTCTTTTGTTGCTTCGCCAAAGCTGGCGCAATTCCATCAATCGATTCGCCGAAGCCATGACGATTTTTGCTGTGGCGTGCGCGGGCATGTTTCCACTGCTTCATCTCGGGCGTCCCTGGCTGTTCTATTGGCTGTTGCCGTATCCCAACACGCTGACCGTCCAACCGCAATTCCGCAGCCCACTCGTTTGGGACGTTTTCGCGGTCTCGACTTACGCCACTGTGTCGATCCTGTTTTGGTATCTCGGAATGTTGCCCGATCTCGGCACGCTCCGGGACCGTTCGAAAAACAAGTTGCAATATGGCTTTTACGGTGTGCTGGCGCTCGGATGGCGCGGATCGAGTCGGCACTGGCGCATGCACCAATCGGCTTCTCTGCTGCTCGCTGGACTGGCCACCCCCCTCGTGCTTTCCGTCCACACGGTGGTGAGCTTCGACTTCACCATCGCCATCTTGCCCGGCTGGCATTCCACCATTTTCCCGCCTTACTTCGTCGCAGGCGCAATTTATTCCGGTTTCGCTATGGTGCTGGTGCTCTGCATTCCTATCCGTGCGGTCTACGGACTGAAGAACCTGATTACCGAGCGGCACCTCAACAACTGCGCAAAGCTGATGCTCGCGACAGGACTGATACTTGCGTACACGTACGTGATCGAACCGTTCACGGCCTGGTATGGGGGAAACGGATTTGAGATGTATACAGTTCATAACCGCGCCGTCGGTCCGCAGTCGTGGGCATTTTGGCTCGTGATTACGCTGAACGTTCTGATTCCTCAGGCGCTCTGGTTTCCCAAGGTGCGCTTGAACCCCAAACTGTTGTTCTTAGTCTCGCTGGATGTGCTGATCGGCATGTGGGTCGAGCGATACATGATCATCATCACCAGCCTCGATCGGGATTTTCTGCCGTCCTCCTGGTCTAATTTTGTTGCCACCGGGTGGGATAACTCAACCCTGTACGGATCTGTCGGCCTCTTCGTTGTGCTCTTCGTATTGTTCATACGCTTTCTGCCGATGATCTCGATGGCCGAAGTGCGGGAACTGCTTCCGTTCTCCAAGCCGGACGGAGGAACAGAAAAATGAGCGGTTCAGCGACAGCTTATGGCCTGGTAGCTGAGTTCGATAACCCGCACGATCTGGTTGAGGCAGCTCGGAAAGTGCGAGAGGAAGGCTATCGGCGATTCGAAGCATACAGCCCGTATCCGATCAAGGATCTGGACGAGATTGTGCCCGGTCCCAATTACGTTCCCCTGATCGTCCTCCTTTCCGGATTTGCCGGAGCGGCGATCGCCTGGGCGATGCAGTATTACATCGCAGCCATCGACTATCCGATCAACGTAGGCGGACGTCCCCTATACAGTTGGCCTGCTTTTGTTCCTATTTTGTTTGAGCTCACAGTCTTGCTTGCTGCCTGTGGAGCGTTCTTCGGCACGCTCGGCCTGTGCGGTTTTCCGCGGCCGAATTTTCCGCTGTTTAACCTCCCGCAATTTGCGGAAGTTACCAGCCGCCGCTTTTTCCTCTGTATCGAACGCGCTGATCCGTATTACAAAACGAGCGCCACAGCAGAGTTGCTCCAAACCTTTCATCCGATGGGAGTCTGGGAAGTTGAAAAGGACTAGCTCTATCGTGGCTGTCGCCTGCGCTTTTCTCTTTGCAACGGCTTGCCGGCAAGACATGCAAGACCAGCCCAAATACAAGCCCCTGGGCCAGAATCGTTTTTTTGCTGACGGCCGCAATTCCCGGCCGCTTCCTGAAGGTGTGGTCGCGCGCGACGAACTCGACGAAGACGACCCGACCCACACGGGCGCAAGAAATGGCGCGTTTCTCGAAATCATTCCCGAGCCGATCAATGAAGCCCTGCTTGCCCGCGGCCGGGACCGGTTCGACATTTACTGCAGTCCTTGCCATGGACGCGTCGGCGATGGAAACGGAATGATTCATCAACGCGGTTTCTGGATTCCTCCCAACTTGCACACCGACCGCTTGCGCTCGGTTCCGCCGGGCTACATTTATCAGGTGGTCTCTAACGGGTATGGCGCGATGCCCGACTATCGCAGTCAAATCAATGTTCATGATCGTTGGGCCATTGTTGCTTACCTGCGCGCGTTGCAATTGAGCCGGCACGCAAGTATCAACGACGTCCCCGGCAACGCACGGACTCAGCTTTCTGCACAGGTTCCGTCCGGCGGAGGTGGATCGAAATGACGTCTTCGTTCCTTCCTTCACCGGAACTGGACCGTGATCTGCGGCGATGGTTCAGGCCCGCTTTGGGGACAGGCATCCTGCTCTTTGTGATCTCTCTTGTCGGTTGTTTCTTCAGTCCCGGAGACTTTTACCGGTCGTACTTGATGGGCTACCTGTTCTGGCTCGGGTTGACTCTTGGCTCCCTTGCCATTGTGATGATGCAGTATCTAACCGGAGGAGCATGGGGTGTCATTACGCGCCGGACCCTGGAATCAGCGACGCGAACTCTCCCGGTTGTCGCGCTCCTGTTCATCCCGATCGCGTTTGGCATTCCGCATCTTTACGATTGGGCGCATCGAGACCTGGTCACGCGCGAGTATGTTTTGAACCATCGGGCTTCGTACATGAATCCCAGCATGTTCATCGGGCGCGCTGTCGTTTACTTTGCCATCTGGGGCGTTCTGGCTTATTTCCTGAACAGGTGGTCGAAGGAGCAGGACGAGCACGGCGGATTAGAGAAGCGGCTGGCAGCGA
Source organism: uncultured Acidobacteriaceae bacterium (assembly GCA_963771495.1). GTDB lineage: Bacteria > Acidobacteriota > Terriglobia > Bryobacterales > Bryobacteraceae > Bog-105. The sequence continues at coordinate 499,514 of CAVYTR010000002.1, forward strand.
TCAGTGCACCGGGACTGATCTTGTACGTGTTCACTGTCACGTTCTCCGCGGTCGATTGGGCGGAGTCTCTCGAAACGGATTGGTATTCCACGATGTGGGGCTTTCTGTTTGTTGCTCGTCAGGGACTGAGTGCTTTTGCTTTCGTGATCATCGCCATGGCGCTGCTCTCCCGTCGCGAGCCGCTCGCCAGCCGGTTCAAACCTTCTCACTTACACGATTTGGGAAAACTCCTGCTCACGTTCGTGATGGTTTGGGCCTACTTTGCTTTCTCTCAACTGCTGATTGTCTGGGCAGGGAACCTGACCGATGAGATTCCGTGGTACCTGCGCCGTTTCGCTACTTCCTGGGGCTGGCTTGGCGTTGCGCTCATCGTGTTCGAATTTATCGTGCCCTTTCTGCTGCTCCTTTCGAAGCCGCTGAAACGCAATGTCACTGCGCTTTGTTGTGTGGTGGGGTTGATCCTGGTGATGCGCTTTGTTGACCTGATGTGGATCGTGATGCCGGGATATTACATTCACGGCTTGCGCATTCATTGGCTCAATTTCTCCGTCCCTCTGGCGCTCGGCGGACTGTGGATTGCAACTTTCCTGTGGCAGTTAAAGAATCGCCCTCTCCTGCCGATTCATGCTCCGAATCTCGAAAGGGCTCTGCATCACGATGACGACTGAAACACCACGGACACGATCGACACCCGATTCGAAAAAACCGATGTCAGCGGACGCAATGTTTTCTTAACCGGCGTCGGCGTGCTGGTAGGCGTATGGGTTTTTTCCGGGATTCTGTATTTCTATTTTGCGTTTCTTGCGAAGCATTATGAAAAGACCAGCCCGCCGCCTTTACCCATCGCCGGAACAGCGGAAGCTGTTCCCCCGCAGCCGCGATTGCAGCAATCACCGCCTCGCGATCTGAAAGCCATGCGCGCCGCGGAAGATTGGGAGTTGAACCACTATCACTGGATCGACCAAGCGAAGGGAGAAGTGGCGATCCCGATTACCGAGGCGATGAAGCTTAGTAGCTCAACGCGGTATTCCGGCCGAGAAACAAGCTCCTAACGCGACACTCACGCCGCCGCAGGAAGGGACGCGGCTGACGGGTTTCGAAGGGAAAGTGGAGCCCGAACCGCGATGACACGCTCGATTATGGCTGGCTGGGTTCTTCTGGCGCTGGCGCTCGATTCGGCAGCGGGCGCCCAATTGCCGCGCCAACTGCGGCGTAGGCTTCGATCAGAAACTCGATGCCCCTGTGCCGTTAGACGAAACGTTTCGCGACGAGAACGGCGCAACGGTCACTCTGAAGAAATACTTTCCAGGCAAGCCGGTCATGCTCGCGACGGTCTACTATCGCTGTCCAATGCTTTGCAGCCAAATCATGAGCGGTATTGTTCGCGGGCTGCGACCGCTTTCGCTAAAGCCGGGCCGCGACTTTGAAATCGTCGCCATCAGCATCAATCCGGAGGAGACGCCGCAAGACGCGGCTGCGAAGCAGCAACAGTATTCACACAGTTACGCACGTAACACCAACGGCGCCGGCTGGCATTTCCTGGTGGGAAGCGAGCCGTCGATTAACGCCGTTACAAACGCAATTGGTTTTCACTACCGGTACGATGCGGCAACGAAAATGTTTGTGCACGCAAGCGGGATTACGCTTTTGACTCCGGACGGACATGTATCCCGCTACCTGTACGGCGTCGACTACGAACCGAAAGATCTGAAACTCGGCCTGATAGAGGCGTCCAGTGACCGCATCGGCTCTCCTGTTGACCAGGTTCTGCTGTTTTGCTATCACTACGATCCGAAAACGGGCAAATACGGAGCCGTGGTGATCAATATGCTAAAACTCGCCTCGGTTCTGACCTTGATCGTCCTTGCAGGCAGTCTGATCTGGCTGTGGCGGCGCGATCTCAGGCGAGACAGCATTCCGTTGAAGGGAATCGGGCCTCGATGATTCCGCGCATTCAATTTATTCCCGATTCGGCATCCTCGGTCTCACATGAAGTCAACCTGTTCTTCGGGTTGATGGTGCTGCTATGTTCCGTCGTGGCCTCCGGGATTGCGATTTTTCTGATTTACTCCGCCATTCGGTACCGGCGGAGAGACCAGAACGAGATGGGCAGTCAGCGCCGTAACTATATACCGGCAGAAATTGCGTGGATCGCCCTGCCGTTTTTGTTCTTCATGGGCATGTTCGCCTGGGGAGCGAAGTTATATTTTGAAATCGAGCGCCCGCCGGACAACACGCTCAACATGTACGTTGTGGGCAGGCAGTGGATGTGGAAGTTCCAGCATCCGGAGGGCCAGCGCGAAATCAATACACTCCACATACCCGTCGGTCGTCCTGTGAAGCTGATCATGACCTCTGAAGATGTAATTCACAGCTTTTTCGTACCAGCTTTCCGGACGAAACAGGATGTGCTTCCGGACCGCTACGAGACAACCTGGTTTAAAGCGATCACTCCTGGCAAATATCACTTATTCTGTGCCGAATACTGCGGGACCAAACACTCGGGGATGATCGGTTGGATTTACGCGATGTCGCCGGACGATTACCAGCGTTGGTTGACGGAGGGTGCCGCTGAAGGCTCACTCGCTTCACAGGGTGAGAAGTTTTTTCACCAGTTCGGGTGTTCTAACTGTCACCGCTTCGACAGTCAGGGACGATGCCCAGATCTGCGCAATCTATATAACCGGCCTGTGCAGATTGCCGGAGGGGACACGGTGATCGCAAACGACGCTTATATTCGCGAATCCATTGTTAATCCCAACGCCAAAATTGTATACGGATTCGCCCCGAACATCATGCCGAACTTTACGGGACAGATTTCGGAAGAACAATTGATCGCGTTAGTTTCCTATGTCAAAGCACTCGGGCCAGAGCCCGGAACTCAGCAACCCTCCAGTTCCGGGACCACTCCAAAGAACTACGGAACAGAGAAGGGCATTGCCGGTCCGGGAGCGACGTCTATTTCCGGATCCCACGTAGAGGCACGCTAATGATAGACACTGCCGGTATCCAAGTCGAAAAGAACTACCTGACGGAAAAGCAGGGCATTCTCTCGTGGCTCTTCACCACCGATCACAAGCGAATCGCCATCCTCTACACTGCCTCAGTGACAGCTTTCTTTTTTCTCGGCGGCTTCTTCGCCCTGCTGATGCGCCTGAATTTGCTGTCGCCCCGTGACCAGCTTGTCAGTCCCGAAACGTACAACAAGCTTTTCACAATGCACGGCATCATCATGGTCTGGTTCTTTTTGATTCCGTCCATTCCGAACACCATCGGTAATTTTGTTATTCCGATGGCGATTGGCGCTAAGGACCTGGCATTCCCCAAGTTGAATTTACTTAGCTGGTATGTATTCATGCTGGGCGGTTGCATTACCGTTTATGCACTTGTTCGGGGAGGCGTGGATAGTGGGTGGACATTTTACACTCCGTTCAGCACCACTTACTCGACGACCTATGTAACAGCCGCGGCGCTGGGAATTTTTGTCAACGGATTCTCAACGATCATGACCGGGGTCAATTTCATCGCCACCATTCACCGCATGCGGGCTCCTGGTCTGACATGGTTCCGGCTGCCGATTTTCATCTGGTCGATGTACGCCACCAGCATCATATTCGTTCTTGCCACTCCGGTACTGGCTGTTACGCTTTTGATGGTCGCTGTGGAACGCATATTTCAGATAGGGATATTCGATCCGGCGCTAGGGGGCGATCCCGTTCTGTTTCAACATATGTTCTGGTTTTACTCGCATCCGGCGGTCTACATTATGGTGCTGCCCGCAATGGCAGTAGTGAGCGAAATCATTCCGGCGTTTGCTCGTAAGCCGCTGTTCGGGTACAAGGCTGTGGCCTTCTCGAGTATGGGAATTGCCGTGCTTGGGTTCCTTGTTTGGGGCCATCACATGTTTGTCGCGGGTACTTCCGTTTACTCCGCTATGGCCTTTTCTCTACTGAGTTACTTCGTAGCGGTGCCCTCCGCCATTAAGGTCTTCAACTGGACCGCGACGATCTATAAGGGTTCGGTGTCGTGGGACACGCCGATGTTGTATTCGATCGGATTCGTCGGACTATTTACGATTGGCGGGATGACGGGCCTGTTTCTCGCCGCTTTAGGGCTCGACGTACACGTGACGGACACTTACTTTGTCATCGCCCACTTTCACTACATCATGGTGGGCGGAACGGTAATGGCCTTTCTTGGTGGTGTCCATTACTGGTGGCCCAAAATAAGCGGTAAGTTGTACCCGGAAGGACTCGCGAGACTCTCGGCGGTGACCGTGTTCCTCGGATTCAATCTGACATTTTTTCCGCAATTTGTGCTCGGGTATCTGGGAATGCCCCGGCGGTACGCGGCCTATCCGGATGAGTTTCAGATGCTGAATGTGCTGTCGACAGCAGGCGCGACTATTCTTGGCGCCGGCTACATGATGCCGCTGCTTTACCTTCTGTGGTCGTGGAAGTATGGCAAAGAAGCAGGTCCAAATCCGTGGCTTGCTACAGGATTAGAGTGGAAAACAAAATCACCTCCACCAAAACACAATTTCGAAGTTACGCCCGTCGTAAACTACCGCGCTTACGATTACGAAGCAATGCAGGAGGAACTTGGCCTTGTCCAAATCCGCGACTGAGCACAGCGTGACGACCGTGGGCGAAACGGTTTTAGAACTGCGCGAGCAGTTCGCGACGCCTCCGCAGCAGCGCGAGACCGCGAGCATCGGAATGTGGGTGTTTCTCAGCAGTGAGGTTCTGCTTTTTGGCGCGCTCTTTATGGCGTTTACAGTTTATCGGCTTTCACACCCGATGGCGTTTGACGCCGGCAGCGGACACATGGAGTTTTTGATCGGCGGCATCAATACCGGAATATTGATCTGCAGCAGTTTCACGATGGCCTTGGCTGTTCATAACTCGGAACATGGGAAAGAGAGACTAATTCTCCTTTTCTTGGCGCTCACCATGATCTTAGGCGCTGTCTTCCTTGTTCTGAAATTCACTGAGTATTACCTCCACTTCCAGGAACACAAATTCCCCGGGTTCTGGTTTGAATACGCCGGGCCTCATGCGCCGCAGGTCCAGATGTTTTTCGTCTTTTACTTCATAATGACGGGCCTGCACGCGCTTCATATGACGATCGGACTCGGCATATTGGGCGTGCTGTTCTTTCGAACTCTGCTCGGGCGTTTTTCCGCTGCTTATTACACGCCGATCGAAATAGGCGGTCTTTACTGGCACTTTATCGACATCGTATGGGTCTTCCTATATGCCATTTTTTACATCCCGGGGTTGCATGTGAAATGAAGCAAAACTCAGCCTCAATCAGAACCTATACTCTGACGTTTGCGGGTTTGCTTGCGCTGGCGCTCGCGACAAGCCTGATCGGCATGGTCGACCTTGGCCCATTCAGCATGCCAACTGCGGTGATCATCGCTTCGATGAAGGCGGTTCTGATTGCTGCGTTTTTCATGAATGCGATCTACGGATCGAAGGTGATACAAGTGATTCTCTCTGCCGGTATCATCTGGGTCTTGATAATGCTTAGCCTTACGCTCAGCGACTATATGACACGCGGCTGGGTGAATCCGCTAGGAGGAAAATAATTCGGAGCAAAGGGATCATACAAGATAGGCCCAAATGGATAACAACCTACTGGCCGCTATCGTAAGGTCAATCGCGACCGCTGCCAGCACGTCGGGAGCAGTGATTACTGCGCTCGTGCTGCAAAACAAGCGTATCGACCGGCTTGAGACCAAGCTGGATAAGATCGACGGAAGTCCTAGGGGTGCTGACACGTTCGACGCACGAGCTCGATCGACGTATGTCGGTGATCGAGGATCGAATTTTTAATAGGGATAAATCGTAAAATCTGGAGCCACCCGCCGGAATCGAACCGGCGACCTACGGTTTACCGAAGGTCCAGCACTGGCCGGACGTGGGCGGTAGCATGCAGTTTCCTACCAGTAACTCATTGATTCTTCGTAGAAGCAACGATACCAACCTCATCCATCCGCACCTATCCGGACCCGAATTGGCACAATTGTCACAGTACGAAACACCTACGGGAAAAGTGTCACAAGGCTTGAGAAAGCCTTCTGTGAGCGCTTACTATTTCAGGTATGGCAAGACACTCTGCGCCGATACCATGCAGCTCACGATCCATCGGATCTTCGCTGCGATTGCCACTCCAGCCGGGCTCAGGCCGCTTATTGGCGTCCTTTACTACCTGCTGTCGCTTCCGGGCATATTCACGGCATTGGGCCTGCTGTTCGGCGGTTAAAGTGATATTCACGCTTGGTCTTCCTTTTGGTGTTGTCAAGCCCGACTGTTTTCTCCTGAATCCGGCAGTACTAAAGTTTTATTGATGGATGATGCTACTTCTGGTACTTGAGTAGAGAAGGACACCACACTCCAGGGGGCTATTGGCGGCGGCACTGGCGACCAAATAAACTCGATTCTGCCGCAATGTTTGGCTTTTCGACAACAAATGTTTCTCGACCCGATAGCCCAGCCAAGCCCCTACATTGCGGCTGCCAACTTGGGGATTGATATGCGCGGGGTTTGTAACGTCTTGCCGATTGACCCCAATTCGGTAGTTCCTCAAATGAATGACGTGTACTCCGCGCACGCCAATCTGGTGAGTGCATTTCGCGATTGCTGGTCTGATTTATCGCTTCAACCCGCTGCGCGACGACGATATTGGAGCCCTAACGCCAAGCGTAATTTGCCCCGTGTTGTTCGAGTCACTAGCCTCTCTTCTCACGTCACAAATATCCTAGCCGCTGGCGCTCTTGCATTAGGCATTGGGGTCGCGCTCGTTGCTCTATCTCCAGCCTTGGTTTCAGCAGGGCTTATCGCTGCTGCTGGGTTTGCGGCTGACGCCATAATGGGTGTAGGGGTTGCATTCATTGTGGGCGCAATAGGCGCTTTTATCTTGGGATGGGCAGAGACTTTTATGGAGCAAGTGGATTTTAGCTTTACTCCATGTCTGGGAATGTGTAACCCTCCGTCATCGACATCATAGAAAAGGTGGGTTCAAGTGACAAAAGAACAGAGAATGTATCAAAATACTAGGTATCTTCTGTTGGTCGGCATTGTCTGCGCCATTTTCTATGGCGGGACTACCTTTGTCTGGGCCAGAGCCGCAATAAAGCACGGAGATCATGTGAGTCATGTATATCTGTCACCCATTATCAGCCTCGTGGCGCTTGTCATAGGTATTTTCGGGTGGTGGAATACCAATCGTGTTGAAAGGCAATCAAACAAGAAATGACCACTACTAAATCACGCAAAGTGGAAAGGGCTCTTGATTGGATCGCCCCAAGAATTCAGCCGTCCCGCGCGGCGCTCGGAAACCTCTCTCATGCGTGCTATAATTCCTTCCCTCATCTTCCCTGGAAACCGGCGTTCAGCCTTAAGGTCTTCCCGGAGCGACTGTTGCTGCCGCGCTGACGCCGCTAGCAGCCGTTGCATGTGATGACCATTCAAACGCCACATTGATTCACCATCGACCGCAATCAGGAGGCCATCGATACAAGTGCGGGCTTTGATCGTGCGTTGCCCTTCGGTCCCTGCCTCGCGTGGAAACCATGAAGCAATCTTCAGCATGAGCGCGTTACCCTCTTCGTACAACGCTGCCTCACCCACCTCCAACTCGCCCGCCATGATCTGACCTAGTTTATGATGCTGTCGATGGAATTGTCCACCGCCGCGCAAGATGAGATCGTGCCAAGCGCCGCTGATCCGAAAGCGAAAAAGGAATGACTGAGAATCCTTCGTGATCTCATAGGACTGCGGGTTGATCGGCAGTGGCATCTCCCGTTGTACGGGCAGACTAGCTACTCCTCGCCACATATCGAATCTGGCAGCTCTATATTTTGCCGAGATGGTGTTGATCACCGAGACCAGGACCGTTGGTTCGATGTCTGGGAATTTGACACGCGCCTCAGGGTAAAGATAGGGCATTTGCCAGGTAGGGAGCTTTGGACTATCTGTGGCTAGGCTGTCCTGAACGTAATATCGAGTCACATGAGCCAGTTGCTACACAGAACACACTGTCGCCTAGCTGCGCGTATCAGGGGATCGAGTGTCTTCCAGTCGCACTTTGCGACCGGAATAGAAACTGAGCGTAGCCCGAAATGTGCCTGTTTGCACTTCGGGCAGTAAATCTTTTCTGCGATTTGTTTCCAGCCGCGCGGGATTCGTGGTCTGCCGATTTTGATCAGCTTCGATTCGGGCTTAGCTTGACAGGTGGAACAAATAATCTCAGGCATGTGAGTTGCTATTCTCCTGGTGGTTCGTCCGATGTCATCTCGTTTAAAAATTCCATGGCCGCTTCCCATGTTTGCTCTGAGATATTTCCCTCCTGGAGCCGAGGGTGAGACTCGAACTCACGACCTTGCGATTACGAATCGCATGCTCTACCAACTGAGCTACCCCGGCTTCAGTTTGCATCTTATCAGGCATGCGCCCTCATGTAGCGCTCCCGCCTCTCGATTCTTCCATTGCCTCGATTTGCACCGGCAAACGTAGGTGTGAGAGCGTGGCAAGTCGGGCATAATGAGCGCATGTTGTTAGGCGTCGTATTCTCTGGATTGCCATCCTTGTGATCGCAGTGTAGAGCAAGTGTCCCAGCCGGGCTTAATCCCGTCCATCCACACAAGACGCATCGCTTGCCGTCCCGCTCAAACACCCATCGCCTTACGTAGCGAGAGGTCTTACCGAATGCTCCGATTCCGGTTTCGAGCCCGGCTAGCCATCGCTCGATATAGGCGGTGTGTTCCGCTTGTTGCTGACACTTGAGTGATGCGTATTGATAGCGTCTTCGTTTGCACGGCTTGCCGCATCCACACTTGCACATCGGAATGGTAGCCTGCATAAACTTGCGCCAGCAGTTGAGGCCGTAGAATACGGCATCCGTTTTCTTGCAGCGCTTGCCGCATCCGCACTTGCAGAACGGCTGCTTTTGCACCAGAGACAAATAGCACTCCCATGTGGCATATCGTCTCTTTGGTCTCCTGAACTTCCCGCAACCGCATTGACACAGTGGCAAAATGGCCCTCCCAGGATTGGCACAACTTTGACACAGGCCACTTTTGCTAGCTGGAAACCATTGAAAGTGCTAGAGATAATTTACCAGACTACGGTTTACCGAAACCGTTGCTCTACCAGCTGAGCTAGGGTGGCCTAAGACGTTTCCATTTTAGCTCACGGTAGTGGCGTAGCTATCATGGAAGTGACCCCCGCAAAGCGTTGCCTGAACTTCCCGAAGTAGAGACCGTTGTCCGTTCTATCGCGCCGCACATTACTGGACAAATCATACGCGGAGCTTCGCTTCTATCCGTCCGCGTAACACGCGGCGATCACTCGGAAACCGCGTCGCAACTCGCAAATTCGCGCATTCTTGCGGTGCGGCGTCGCGGCAAGCAGATTCTGATAGATCTTGATCGAGGTCTGCTGTACATTCATCTCGGAATGACGGGGAAATTGCTATGGAACGGGACGCCCAGCAAGTATACACGCGCTGTGCTGGAACTGGAGAACGGTCTGCTGATTTTTGATGACATCCGCATGTTCGGCCGAGTGGAGTTCTTCAGCACGGTTCCGCAAAACGTATCCAAGGTCGGGCCTGATGCGCTCGCGATAGAGTTCGAGGACTTCTTTTCACGGATGAAGGCGCGCCGGGGCGCAGTGAAGGCGCTCCTTCTGAATCAGAGTTTTGTTGCCGGAGTAGGAAACATTTATGCGGACGAGTCGCTATTCGCAGCGCGCATACATCCGCTCGCGAAGCCGTGGCGTCTTTCAAGAACTCGGGCGCGAGTTCTCTTCGAGAGCTTAACAGAAGTGCTCGCGCTGGCAATCGAGCATCGAGGCTCCTCGATATCTGACTACGTGGACGGAGCCGGTGAGCGAGGAAGTTTTCAACAGTTTCATCACGTTTACGGAAGAGAAGGAAAGCCTTGCCCACGCTGCGGGTCAACGATTCGGCGGATTGTTGTCGCTCAGCGCAGTACGCACTATTGTGCGCGCTGCCAGCGAGTCTGAGGCTGCTGCGGATCGGGTTCCGGGGGTACCGAGTGCCGGATTGCATCCACGACTTCTACGACGCTGCGCATGGCTTTCACGTCGTGCACGCGTACGATATGGGCTCCGTTCAAAATACTCGCCGTGACAGCCGCGGCTGTTGCGAATTCTGTTTCCTGCTCGCCTTCCTTTCTTAGGAACAGTTTTCGGGAAGGGCCGATCAGGATGGGCAGATCAAAAGATTTCAGGAGCCCGAGTTGCGCGATGATTTGCGAGTTCTGTTCGCGCCGCTTCCCAAATCCGAGCCCTGGATCGATGATGACCTGATGCTTCTGGAGTCCGCTCTGCCGCGCCCGGTTCAGCGCTGCTTCCAGGTCGATCGTGATCGACCGCATCAGATCCTTAATGGGCGGGAGCTTGGCCCAAGTCTCCGGCGTCCCGCGCATATGGTTAACAATCAGCCCCGCATCGTACTTAGTGACCACTTTGGGCAGTTGAAGATCGAGGAGTACGCCGCTCGGGTCGTTGATGATTTCAGCGCCGTGCTCGAGAGCCTTTTCGGCGACTCCGGACTTGTAAGTGTCAACCGAGACAGGGATGCCCAGCTTTCCACGAATCCGCTTCAGTACCGGGATGAGGCGTCGGAGTTCTTCGGCTTCGGAGATGCGTTGCGATCCGGGCCGGGTCGACTCAGCCCCGATGTCGAGGATGTCGGCGCCCGCATCTTCGAGCTCGTTTGCTCGAGCGAAAGCACGATCAGGATCCGCGTAAGCACCTCCGTCCGAAAATGAATCGGGAGTGACATTCAGAATACCCATGATGAGCGTTCGATCGCCCAGTAAAATTTCACGGTGCTTCAGCTTCCATTGATAGCGCTTGTCCATTTCTAAAATACGAGTGTGGCAGACGCCGGGAGCTGGACCGTGACGAACGTACCCGCCGAGGTATGCCGAGATTTTGAGCGCTCTTCGAGACTCGAGTGGCTCGATACCAATCACACCGGCGGGTTCGCGATGGGTACGGTGGCGGGCGTGAATACACGCCGGTATCATGGCTTGCTCACCGCATCGCTTCGGCCCCCGGCCGACCGGTACATGATTCTGTCGCGAGTGGAAGAGCGGGTTACGCTGAATGACGATCGATTTGAACTGGCTACCGTACAGTACCCCGGGACTGTGCATCCGCGAGGGTTCGAACTGCTGGAGAGCTTTACAAACGAGTCGATTCCTGAATGGCGTTACAGGCTGGGCGAGGGATGGATCACAAAGACTGTTTCATTATTGGATGGCCAGCAATCTGTCCTGGTGCAGTATGTGGCTGGCCAGTCCTGCCGGCTTGATGTGCGAATTCTTGTCGCTTTTCGTGATTATCACGGACTGAGTCATGCCAATCAGGATCTTCAGACTGGCGTACGCGTTCAGGCTCACGAGATTGAGTTGCAGCCTTACTCTTCTCTACCGGCTCTGACCATCCGTCATTCGGGAGAGTTTCAGCCAGATGCCCAGTGGTTTTTGAATCACGAGTATCTCCGGGAGTTGGAGCGAGGACTCGACTTCCGGGAGGATCTCTTTTCGCCGGGCGGACTTTGGTTTGAGCTTCAACCAGACACGCCGGTTTGGTTTGTGGCCACGCTCGAGCCAGACCGCCTGCCGGACGGGGAAAGAAAGCGCCGGGAGAATGTAAGTCCCCAATCTGCCAGTTCGGTTCTGCACCGGGCCTTCGATCAGTTTCGTGTTACGCGAGCAGACGGGCAACCTTCGCTGCTCGCCGGATATCCGTGGTTTACAGACTGGAGCCGTGACATTCTGATCAGCCTTCCTGCTTTGACCGTGGCCGGATTTTCAGATGCCGAAGCGAGACAAATCATAACTATGCTTCTCGAGCAGCGCTCTCAAGGCATCCTGCCAAACCGGTTTCTCGACGCGAAGTCGGAGCCGGAGTTCAACACCGCGGACGCGAGCTTGTGGTTCTTCGTGGCAACTCGTGAACTGCTTTCGCGGCATCCGCACATGAGCTTCTTGCGCGACACGATCTTTCCGGCTGCTCTCGATATGCTCGACTGGCATAATCGCGGTACACACCACAACATCCACGTTGACGAAAGCGATGGTCTGCTGTGGGCGGGCACGCCGGCGACTCAGCTTACGTGGATGGATGCACGGGTGGACGGAGTCGCGGTGACGCCGCGGTTTGGCAAGCCCGTCGAGATCAACGCGCTCTGGTACAACGCCCTCCGGATTACCGCTGAGTGGTCTGGCCAAGTTGGCGATGAGGAGAACTGCGAGAAGCTGAATGGGGAAGCGGATCGAGCGCTGGCTTCTTTCAACGAACTGTTCTGGGATGAAGAGAAGGGCTACCTGTATGATGTGTGCAGGCCGGATTTTAGGGATGCCAGCATTCGTCCGAATCAGCTGTTCGCGGCGTCCTTACCGCATCCCTGTATCGACCGGAAACGGGCGGGCAGAGTCATAGAAGCGGCCGAGCGCCATCTACTGACGCCGGTGGGGTTGCGAACACTTGCCCCCGAAGACCCTCAGTTTTGTCCACGATTCGTGGGCAGCATGCGGGAGCGAGATCGCGCTTATCATCAGGGCACAGTATGGCCCTGGCTTGTGGGGCCGTTTATTTCAGCTTGTCTCTATGCCTATGACGATGGCACGAAAACGGAGAGTTGCCGGGAAGTAGTCCGGCAACTCGAAGCTGAGTTGTCGGCCTGCTGCCTCGGATCCCTCAGCGAAGTCTATGACGCGCAGGCGCCACAAAACCCCGGAGGTTGTCCGGCGCAACTGTGGAGTGTTGCTCAGCTTATTCTTGCGCGGGCGATGCTCGAATAGAGGGGCTCCTGAGTGAGTGGTTTGGCAGTTTCGAAGTAGGCATCCACCGACGAGCAGTGGCCAGCATGTCGTCAAGAATCTCGCCGATTTCCGGGTGCGTACTACGAACTCGGTTCAGGTAGTCCTGCGCAGTCTTTTCGCTGCAGTTGTGCAACGGACCAGCCCAGTTGGCTCGCGGGCCGCCCTTTAACGTGTCCTTCAAGACCTTGTTTGCCATAAGCTCGAGCAACAGGGACATATTGTTGCCAGAGATTCCGGCTGCGCGCATGGCAAGCTGAGCAGTGGAAAAGAGCATCACAGGCAATGAGGATGCGAGGATCGCAGCAGCGTATAACAAGTGTTTGCTGCCTGGGCGCAACTCGGACGCGAGCACATCGTTGCGGTCGAGAAAACGCCGGACCTGGCGAGCGGCGGCAATCTGTCCTTCGACAATGAACCAGTCGCGTTGTGAGCTAGGGACTGCCACAACGGTAGCAACCGAGGCGCCCCGGTCCCGCAGAGGTTCCAGAACATCCGAACAAAGCCAGGTTTCGCAAAGAACAAAGGAGAGACTTTTGAAAACGAGTTCGGAGTTGCGGATCTCGTTCACGACGCGGGACACCGAGGCATCGGGTACGCGTATGAACACTAAGTGCGCTGCCTGGAGTTCTTCATATTCAGACACCGCGTAACCGGCGCGCAAGATATTCGACTGGCGACGGGCCACGCGAAGAGCAACTGACTTCACAGGACCCAATTCCTGTTCCAGCGCCGGCAGGCGCAAGATGGTTGAGCCTGTGGAGTTACCCTCGACTACCAGCCCTACTTGCGGCAGCCTCCTCATAGATTCCGCTTGTCCTTAGTGATTTGATTCGATCGCGAAACTGCGCGGCTTTTCCAAATTCGAAAATCTTGGCTGCCTCTCGCATCTTCAGTTCCAATTCGGCGATCAAGGCATCCCGTTCGTCCGGGGTCAACTCCTTTTCGGATTCTGGTTCGAGGTCGAGCGGCACAGTTACATAGTCGGCTTCGGCAATCGCGACGAGACTCATATCGATCGGCTTCAGGATGGTTTGCGGAGTGATGTGATTCTCTTCGTTATAAGCCTGTTGCAAGGCGCGGCGGCGATTCGTTTCGTCGATAGCCCTTTGCATGCTTTGCGTAATGACGTCGGCGAAAAGAATCGCGCGTCCGTACACATTGCGCGCTGCCCGCCCGATGGTCTGAATCAGGGAGCCGCTGGAGCGCAAGAAACCTTCTTTGTCCGCGTCTAGAACGGCTACCAGAGAAACTTCCGGAAGGTCGAGTCCTTCGCGAAGCAGGTTCACGCCGATGAGTGCATCGTAAGCCCCGCGGCGGAGATCGCGCAAGATTTTGATGCGGTCCAGAGTGCTGATTTCGGAATGCAGATAGGCACACTTCACGCCCACTTCCGAGTAATACTCGGCCAGATCTTCGGACATGCGCTTGGTCAGAGTCGTTACCAGCACACGCTCATTGCGTTCCGTCCGCAGACGGATTTCGTGGAGTAGGTTATCGACCTGTCCTTTTATGGGACGAATATCGATTTCAGGATCGAGTAACCCCGTCGGGCGAATCACCTGCTCAACAACAATGCCAGCAGATTTAGTAAGTTCATAGGGACCCGGCGTGGCAGAGACATAAACAATCTGGTTGACACGGTTTTCGAATTCTTCGAACGTGAGCGGGCGATTATCACGCGCGCTAGGCAGCCGGAATCCATAATCCACAAGGATGTTCTTACGGGAACGGTCGCCATGAAACATCCCTTGCAGTTGGGGGACAGTTTGATGACTTTCGTCGATGAACAGCAGGGCATCGTTGGGCAGGTAGTCGAGAAGGGTGGGCGGTGCTTCTCCCGGGAGCCGTCCCGAAAAGTGACGCGAGTAATTTTCGATTCCGTGGCAGAATCCGATCTGCTTGATCATTTCGAGATCGAACATGGTGCGTTGATACAGTCTTTGAGCCTCGATCAGCTTGCCATTTGCTTCGAGTTCCTTGTGCCACCACTGGAGCTCGTTCTCGATGCTTTGCATGGCTTGCTGCCGGGTCGGGGCATCCATCACGTAGTGAGTTTTCGGATAGATGGGCAGGCGCAGGTAGGTCTGTTTTACCTGGCCGAGCAGCGGGTCGATCTGGCTGAGCGATTCGATCTCGTCACCCCACAGTTCGATGCGGTAAGCATTGTCGTCGTAAGTGGGGTAGAGCTCAATGACATCGCCGCGAACACGGAAGGTGCCACGTCGGAAATCGTGATCATTGCGGTCATAAAGAATTTCGACGAGACGCTGGGTGAGTTCCTTGCGCGTGATGTGCTGGCCTTTTTCGAGCATCAGCAGCATACCGTAATACGCTTCGGGAGATCCCAGGCCGTAAATGCAGCTGACGCTCGCGATGATAACGCAGTCGCGGCGCTCGAACAACGACCTAGTTGCGGAAAGCCTCAGCTTATCGAGTTCGTCGTTGATAGTGGCTTCCTTCTCGATATAGATGTCGCCTGATGGTATGTAGGCTTCCGGCTGATAGTAGTCGTAATAGCTGACGAAGTACTCGACTGCATTCGATGGAAAGAACGTCTTAAATTCGTGATAAAGCTGAGCGGCGAGAGTTTTGTTATGAGCAAGAACGAGGGCCGGCCGTTCGCAAGCCTCAATGATCTTTGCCATGGTAAAGGTTTTGCCGGACCCGGTAACCCCGAGGAGCACCTGATGTTTCTCGCCGTCGGAAGCGCCGCGTGTCAGCTGCTCAATGGCGTTTGCCTGATCTCCGCGGGGCTGGTAGTCGATGCCTAATCGGAATGGCACTCAACAAGTATAGAGAAATGGGTTGGTACTGAAAATGAGACCGTGCCGGGTCAGGCTCCACTCGCAACAGGCAGGCACGCGATGCGTTCGCGCTCAGCGTTGAATTCGCAGCCCACTAGCGTTATGCATGCAATCAAATAAAGCCATATGAGAAGCACAATCACTGTCCAAATACTGCCGTAAAAGATGTTGTAGTGCGCGACGTGAGCTACATACCAGGCGAAGCCGCCCGTAGCAAGCAGCCAAAGCACGGTTGCGACAAAAGCGCCGGGCCAGACCCGGGCGAACCGGGAGCCCATAACCGGCTGCGCGTTTTCAGGTTCCGGACGATGATTTGGTCCGAAATAGTACACCAGCCCCGTTACCAGGATGGTGGTGCAAAATGCGAGGAAGTAACGCGCGAGACGCCACAGCAGGTGGAGCGGCGCATTGATGTCGGCATATCCGATCCAGCGGATGAATGCGGCTTCGCCGCGATCTCCAAAGATGATGAGGCCGGATGCGCCGACAGCGGGGAAAGCTGCAATAAGGACGAGCAGGATTGCCATCCCGCGCTGCTTGAGAAAAGGTCTTCCGGACGGGATTCGATACGCCGCCTGAAAGCCCTCCATGAGGCTAATCATGGCGCCTGAACCAGCCCACAACGAAAGCAGGATTGAGATGACGGGAACAGAGATCGGTTTCGCACCCCGCTCACGCAGGCGCGAAAGGACCAGATCCTCCGTTCCTGGGGGGACTACCTCGCGGACGAAAGTGGCGATTACATGCACTACGGACTCGGCATTCGCCTGGATGAGTACGGCCGTTAAGGTTGTGAGAACCGGGAAAAGAGAGAGTAGGAACGAGTAGGCCGCGCCTTTGGCTATGCCGAAGCAGTTGTCCTCATAAGCGGCGACGAAAGCCCGCCTCAGAAGCCAGACATTGCGCGGAAAAAAGCCGGGCTCGATAATGATGAAACGAGGTTGGATTTGACTTCCGCCAGCTGCCGCACTTGCTCCAAGGCTCTCCGGTCTCACCGCGATCCCTTGGTTGTGATGATAACTTGCCCTGGACAGTGAAGTTGTGTCGAGCGGGGGCTATGCTTTGTTATTCTGTTGTGTAAACGCGTTCGCCCTGCCTCCTCATTCTCACGGCTGCCGCACAGCTCGCGATTGACAAAACATCAGCATGGACGTTTTTGAACTAACTCGTCGCCTGATCGACATTGAATCGATTACGCCGAACGAGCGCGAAATCGGAGACTACCTATGGCGTGTGCTCGACGAGCTTGCGACTCGCTTCGGCGGCCGAATCGAGCGGATGCCTGTCGAGAAGGGCCGAGATAACATTTTCGCCGCTTTTGGTGAACCGGTGACCGTGCTGTCGACACATATGGATACGGTTCCGCCGTTCATTCCGTCGGCGGACGATTCTGATTTGATATGGGGCCGCGGAGCATGTGATACCAAGGGCATCATTGCGTCCATGATCGTCGCAGCAGAAGAGCTGCTGAACGAAGGCGTCCGGAACTTCGCGTTGCTGTTTGTTGTTGGAGAAGAACGAAACAGCGCTGGAGCGCAAGTGGCAGCGCAAAATCCGAGAGGCAGCAGATTCCTTATTAACGGAGAACCGACAGAGAACAAGCTTGCGCTTGGGTCGAAAGGTGCTCTTCGTTATGAAATTCGAGCGACCGGGCGTATGGCTCACTCGGCCTATCCTGAGTTAGGCGAATCGGCGATCGAGAAGCTGCTGGCGGCCCTGGGCAGGGTTCAGAAGGTTGAAATGCCGATCGACAAGCTGCTGGGCAGGAGCACGCTGAACATAGGGACTCTTGCCGGTGGGCGTGCGCCTAATGTGATTCCTGACGAGGCACAAGCTGAAATCTTCATTCGAGTGGTAGGCGATGTTAGTGCGCTGCGTGGGAAGATACAGGCCGCGGCCCGTCCGGATGCGGAAGCGAAAGAGGTTCTATTTATTCCTTCCATCCACCTCGGGGCTCTCAATGGTTTTGAGACTACGGTCGTTGCTTTTACGACCGATATCCCGGAGTTTGGGGATGCTTGGGGTAAACCGTTTCTGATAGGTCCGGGCAGCATTCACGTTGCTCATACGGCGGAAGAACACGTTCCGAAGGCGCAATTGGTAGAGGCGATCCGGTTATACAAGAGCCTGGTAGCGCAGCTAGCGCACGAGGCATGAAAAAGAAGAGATGAAGACGATTGAAGTTGGAATCCTCGGAGCGACTGGAATGGTAGGGCAGCACTTCATTCGCTTTCTGGAAGGGCACCCGTGGTTTAAACTCACCTGGCTTGGAGCGAGCGACCGATCAGCCGGAAAGAGATATGGCGAGGCTACCGCGTGGCGCCTTGAGGGCGAGATGCCGAAAGCCGTATCCGAACTGGTGGTGTCCGATTCAAGACCCGGCAACGCACCGCAGCTTGTGTTCTCTGCGATGGATGCCTCCGTCGCTACGGAGATTGAGCGTGCGTTCGCGGAAGCTGGGCACATCGTAGTTTCTAATTCGCGCAATCACCGGATGGAACCGGACGTTCCGCTGATTGTGCCGGAGATCAATCCCGATCATCTGTCTCTGCTGCCGGCGCAGCGGAGTAATCGCGGTTGGAAGGGCGCGATTGTTACCAATCCAAACTGCTCGACAATAACACTCACGATGGCACTCGCTCCGCTAGCGCCGTTCGGAATACAGAATATCTTTGCGGCAACGCTGCAGGCGGTTTCCGGTGCGGGGTATCCGGGAGCGGCTTCGATGGACGTGCTCGCCAACGTGGTTCCGTTTATCGCAAACGAAGAAGAAAAGATAGAGGTCGAGACACAAAAGATCCTCGGTACGGTTCATAATGGCCGTGTGCTTCCACTCGAAACCCGGGTCAGCGCTCAGTGTCATCGGGTGGCGGTGGTGGACGGACACACGGTTGCTACTTCTGTCCAGCTTTACCAGAAGCCCGAGCTGCGCGAAGTTCAAGCGGCGATTGAGAATTTCCGCGCACTACCTCAGGAGCGGCAACTGCCGAGTGCTCCGCCGCGGCCTGTGATTTACATGCAGCAAGCAGATCGCCCGCAGCCGAGGCGTGATGCTGCTCGTGAGAACGGAATGAGCGTATTTGTCGGGCGGCTGCGTCCGTGTCCGATTTTCGACTGGAAGTTCGTTGCGTGCGGGCACAATACCATCCGTGGCGCGGCTGGAGCGGCTGTCCTGAACGCTGAATTGATGGTTACCGAAGGGTTGGTCAGCTGATTCTCGAATGATTGTTATGAAATTCGGCGGCTCATCCGTCGAATCCCGGGAAGCCATCGAGCGCGTTACCAATATTGTTCGAACGCACGAGCATCGCCGGCCCATTGTGGTGGTTTCGGCGATGGGCAAGACCACTAACAAGCTTCTGCAGGCAGCGAGTGAAGCCGCTGTGGGACGCCGGGAACAGGCTCTCACGATTGTCGACGAATTGCGAGCCTACCACCTGACGCATGGATTACCGCTCGCCGGCGCAGCTGCTGCGGAACTCGACCGTTTTGTGCGGACGCATTTCGAGTGGCTGGACGAGCTCATGGTGGGACTGTCCGTTGTGGGCGAACTCTCCGCGCGTTCGACCGATGCGGTAGCCAGCGTTGGTGAACGGCTCTCGAGTTTGATTGTGACCTACGCTCTGCAAGCAGCGGGAATCCGGGCGCAACATGCTGATTCGCGCCGTTTCATCATCACCGACGATCGATTTACGCAGGCTCAGCCGCAGTGGGGGGAAACCTATGCGGCTCTGCTGGACGGCCTTTGCAGCAGGATCGAAAGCGCAGTAGTCGTGATGGGAGGCTTCATCGGAGGAACCAGAGACGGGCAGACTACTACGCTGGGCCGGGGAGGATCCGATTTTTCTGCGTCGATTATCGGGGCAGGACTTGATGCCGAAGAGATTCAGATCTGGACCGATGTCGACGGTATGCTGACTGCGGATCCGCGCATCATTCCCGGCGGCCATCGAGTGAAGAGTATCTCTTTTGCGGAAGCCGCCGAGATGGCGTATTTTGGAGCGAAGGTGCTGCACCCGGCCACTGTTCTGCCTGCCATAGAGAAAGACATTCCGGTTTTGATCCTGAACTCGCGCCGCCCGGAAGCGGGAGGAACCCGGATCACATCGACGCCTGCGCCCTGTCGGAACCCAGTGAAGTCTATTTCCTGCAAGCAGGGAGTGACCGTGTTGAATATTCATTCCACGCGTATGCTGATGGCGCACGGATTCCTGCACCGGATCTTCGAAGTTTTTGATCGTTACAGGACGAGCGTCGATATGGTCTCGACGGCTGAAGTCAGCGTTTCGCTGACCATCGAGGACCGGGAAAACCTGGACGCGATCTGCGAAGAGTTGAAAGAGTTCGCCCAAATCAGCTACGAGGATGAACAGGCGATCGTGTGCCTGGTCGGCGAGAATATTCGTCATACGCCTGGGATTGCCGGGCGTGCCTTTGAAGTACTCCGAGACAAAAACATTCGAATGATTTCACAAGGCGCGTCACTGCTGAATCTGGGGTTCGTGATTGCTGAGCAGGATCTGCGGGAGGCTGTAGCAGCGCTCCACAAAGAGTTTTTCGTTGATCTCGATCCTGCCGTTTTCGATTGAAATGCCAACTGTGTTGAAGATTGCGCTGGTCGGATACGGGAAGATGGGCCACTTGATTGAACAACTCGCGGCCAATCATGACTGTGAAGTTACACTCCGTTTGGACTCGAAGAGCAACGAAGGCGCCCGGAGCTTAGATTCGAATGCGCTATCCGCGATCGACGTGGCGATCGAGTTTACTCATCCCGCATCCGCTCCGGGTAATTTGAAAAAGCTTGCGGCAGCCGGAATTCCGACTGTTACGGGAACCACCGGGTGGTTTAGCCATCTGGCGGATGTGCGAAGCGCATTCGAAAAGGCAGGTACTGGGCTGGTTTACGGTCCGAATTTTTCAATCGGGGTGGCTGTTTTCCGGAAGCTTGTTTCCGAGGCAGCCGAGATGTTGAAGAACGAAGCAGACTATGGCGCGTGGGCTTGGGAAATACATCACGACGCGAAGAAAGATGCTCCGTCCGGCACGCTGCTTCACCTGGTGGAAGCGATGAAGGCGGCCGGATACGCCAGGAATGTGGATGTGAGTGCGAGCCGAGCAGGCAAGCATCCCGGGACACACGAGGTTGGATTCGATTCGGTGGCTGATACCATTACGTTGCGGCACGTTGCGCGCAGCCGCGAAGGATTTGCTTTGGGTGCTTTGAAAGCTGCGAAATGGATCGCATCCCGCCAAGGCGTTCATACCTTTGAAGAGGTTCTCTTCGGTTCTCCCGGCGAGCCGTAGCGCACAAGGAGTTTTTATGTTTACCGGATGTGGAACAGCCCTTGTCACTCCATTCCGCGAAGACCGCACGTTCGATGAGCCTACCTACCGGGCTCTGGTGAATCGTCAGATCGAAGCGGGCATCGATTTTTTGTGTCCTTGTGGCACGACTGGAGAGAGTCCGACCCTCAAGCATGAGGAGCATGTCCGAGTGGTTGCGGTGACTGTAGAAGAGTCGCGCGGACGGGTGCCAGTGCTAGCGGGCGCCGGGGGCTACAACACAGCTGAGGTGATCGGGCTCATCGCGGAACTGAAGAATGCCGGGGCCTCCGGCATTCTCTCCGTCACTCCCTATTACAATAAACCGACGCAGGAAGGCCTTTACCAGCACTATCGGGCGCTGGCGGAATCGACGGATCTTCCTATCGTCGTTTACAGCGTTCAATCGCGTACTGCGGTCAACGTGGAGACGGCAACAGTCATCCGGCTCGCGCAGATTCCAAATATTGTGGGCGTGAAGGAAGCCTCCGGTGTCATTGGACAAATGGCCAGCATTCTGGCGCGGGTTCCGGAGCACTTTCTCGTGCTGTCGGGAGATGATTCGATCGCGCTGCCGCTGATCGCGCTCGGCGGGCGAGGAGTTATTTCGGTCGTATCGAACCAGATTCCAGGGGAGTTCACGAGACTTACACGAGCAGCCCTCAACGGCGATTTTGCGACAGCCCGCAAGCTGCAGCGGAAATATCAAGAGTTGATGGAGATCAATTTCGTTGAGACCAGCCCGGGACCGGTGAAGTTTGCGCTTGCTCGCATGGGGCTGCTGGAACCGGTTTGGCGTCTGCCACTGGTGCCTCCGCAAGCTGCCTCTCAGGCGAAGATCGAAGCGGTGCTGGAGGCGACCGGCCTGCTCTCAGGAGCGCGCGTTTGAGTCGTACGCCAAGGATTGGCAATCTGCAAGCTGAAATTGAGGCGCTGTTCGAGGAGAGGAGCGGCAGCTACTCCGAGGAGCAAATGGAAGTTTTCTTTGCTTTTCGAACACAGCTCAACCGGGGCGAGATTCGTGCCGCCGAACCGGACGAATTGCAACCGACTGGATGGCGGGTAAATGGCTGGGTGAAGAAGGGGATTTTGCTCGGGTTTCGCATGGGACGCCTGATTTCGATGGCTACGGAAGGCTCTACTCAATTTTTTGACAAGCACACGTATCCGTTGAAGGAGTTCACGACCGCGGATGCGGTTCGGATTGTACCGGGCGGATCGAGCGTGCGCGACGGTTGCTACGTGGCAGCGGGGGTAACTTGCATGCCGCCGATGTATATCAACGCCGGCGCATACGTCGACTCGGGGACGATGGTGGATTCTCACGCGTTGATCGGCAGCTGCGCCCAGATTGGCCGGAATTGCCATATTTCGGCGGCGTCCCAAATCGGAGGCGTGCTGGAGCCAATCGGGGCTTTGCCGGTGATCATCGAAGACGAGGTGCTGGTGGGCGGTAATTGCGGGGTTTACGAAGGTACGGTTGTGGGCCACAGAGCTGTTCTGGGAAGCGGAACCGTGCTGACCCGTTCGACACCTATATACGATCTGGTGAGGGAAACGGTGCATTGCGCCAATGAGAATGCGCCTCTTGTTATTCCAGAAGAAGCGGTGGTGGTTGCCGGGTCACGCGCCATCACTTCGGGGCCGGGGAAGGACTGGGGTTTGTCTCTGTATACGCCGATCATCGTGAAATACCGTGACGCGGGAACAGAGGCAAAGATCCAACTTGAGGATCTACTCAGGTAGGCCGTTTGTTCGGCGACTCTGCGGCTTGCGGCGACTGAACGCTTTCGAAGATTTTCGCCCCGGTCGGCGACGTGGTGCCGCTCTCAGGTTCTTCCGTGACTTCCAACCCGGAGATGTCATCGACCACCGAGCCGCCGGCGAATTCTAGTACAACCCGCTTGGAGTCATTCGGGCGGAACTGGCCAGCGCTGACGATTTCGGAACTGTGATTTCGAAGGAGCCAGAGTTGATATGTTTTTCCGGC
Source organism: uncultured Acidobacteriaceae bacterium (assembly GCA_963771495.1). Lineage (GTDB taxonomy): Bacteria > Acidobacteriota > Terriglobia > Bryobacterales > Bryobacteraceae > Bog-105. The sequence goes on from CAVYTR010000002.1 coordinate 522,501, forward strand.
TTCCGAGGGCGGCAGATTCGAAGCTACAAATATGAGCCTTTCGTCCTCGACCACGAGGGCGTAAGCCGTTGAGCCGGCGGCCGCCTCGTTGGCCTGTAACTGTATGAGTTTCACTCCCGGTTCGGAAAGCAAACCGATCAACGGATCCTTCTTTGTAACGGAATCCTCTTGGCGTGCGAGTAGCTGTTTGTATTCGTTCGCTTCCGCCTGTGCTTTGAGCAGTTCCTGCCGGGTCTGAACCTGCTGCTTGAAATTGGCGGCCTTTCCTTGAGTTCGCAAAGCTTTTTCAAGTTGATCTGCTTTGAGCCGCTGCTGTTCCAGATCCCACTCGGTCGCGCTCAGCTTTTGCGCTACTCGGTTTACCTCGGCGCTTAGCCGTTGGCCTTCCAGACCTTCCGACTCGCGGCCAGCGTGCCAGGCTACAAACAAGGAAGCGGCGAGCACGACTGAGCCACCGGCGATGAACTGCCATCGAGTTGATCGGCGCCAGCGAGTAGTGGTTTGGATTTTCGCTTCCTCTGATTGGCGCGCCAGACGAGGCGCACCAGCCCCACATACGTCCGCTGCATGCTCTTCACAGTGCATGGATATTTTGATTCAGGATTTTAAGAGTAGTTCAAGTATATCTGCAAAAGTGGAACGCGTAAATTGTTAATTGCACGGGTCAACCTCTGCCGCTATCTACCAGCCCAGTAGGCCCCCAATCATCGAGAGTTGTCGTTCTGGATTCGCCGAGAGGTGGTGAGACTTCCTTGATTTTGAAATTCACAGAATCTCCGTTGACTTGTACAGCTGTGTGCTGGAAAAACCAACCCTTGGCGTACGCTTTATCAAGCCGGAGATGCCCTCCGGAACTTGCCTCGGAAATGTACGTTACTCCGTCGAGTTCGTAATGCAGCATTTCGTGAATATGGCCCGCGATGACATATTTTACGCCGTACTTCTTTGCGAGCTGATGGAGGCCGAAATTGGGATTCCCGAGCGCCACGTAGTAGATCCAGGAGGGACGATGAGAAACTATGAATTTCAGAGGCTGAGCGGCGTGTTCCTCAAGGTCTTTTTGCAGGAAAGTGTATTCGGAGGCGGGCAGGGTATCGCTCCTGCTGTTATCGAGGACAGTAAAGTGGGTTTGTTTGAAGTCGAAGGAGTAGTGAAGCGGACGTCCGGTATATTTCACGTAAGCGAGTGCGGAGGCTAGGGACCAGACATCGTGATTGCCTGGCGTAGATAAAATTGTATAGCGGCGATAGGGCTGAAGAAGTCTCAGGGCCTCCTCCCATTCGGCATCCATGGTCGACTCGTTCCCGCCTTCGATGGTGTCCCCGAGAGTCAAAACGAACTCGGGGTGGTCGGCATTCACTTCGCGCCAAACTTCCTCGTAAACACCGGGTACGGCGCTTCCTGTGCGGTCACCTAGAATATCGAAAGTGAAAGCAGAGTCTGCTGCCAGGCCGCCGAGTGCGGAGACCTCTCGTCCAGCAAACGCGATTGTGGATAGAACGAAAGCGGCCGCTAGCAACCTGGTCACAATGCGAGGCATCGAACAAATTAGAATGTCTGCCCACCCCCGGGCTCTCTCTCTGATTTTTCTTCTGACGATGGGCAATTTTTGTTCCGCGACCGCGACGGCTCCGCGATCAGCCGGTCTAATCAACGATATCGAATATGCCCGGCCTGACGGTATCAGCCTACGAATGGATGCGTATGTTCAGCCCGGTTCGCGGTCCGTCCCCGCCGTGATCCTCGTACATGGCGGGGGTTGGGTAGCTGGCGACCGCCGCCGGGAGGTGCAGCCGCTTTTTAAACCACTGGAGGATGCTGGATTCAGCTGGTTCTCCATTAGTTACCGCCTTGCTTCGGACGTAACGCAGTTCGGCGTAGCAATCGACGATGTTAGCTCGGCCATCAGTTACGTACGCACCCATGCCGCTGAGTTCAACGTTGACCCGGATCGAATTGCGCTGGTTGGAGAATCGGCAGGTGGTCAGTTGGCTGCGATGGCCGCTCTCCGGGGCGGAGCGGGTACGCCGGTGAGGGCTGTGGTAGCGCTTTATACGCCCACAGATCTCGCGGCGCTTCTGAAGAACTCGCAGTATATTCCGGCGCAGATACGTGACGGTGTGCGAGGGACGCCTTGGGAGCCATTCATTCTTGCGGCCCTCACAAAGTTATCCCCGATTGACAACGTTCGAAGAGACATGCCACCCTTCCTCTTCATTCACGGGACCGCGGACCAGCTGGTGCCCCTTTCACAGTCGGTAGAAATGTGCGACCGGATGCGCGAAGTTGGAGCAAGCTGCGAGGTCTACAGGGTGGACGGGGCCGGCCACGGTATCCGCTGGTGGGAGTCGTCGCCGCAATACAGCACGGCATACAAGCAGAAGATAGTGGCTTGGCTCCGGAATGAACTCGAACCAAGAGCACAGGCTCGATCGTCGCACGTACCTGGCTGAGTCGGGCTCAGCTGATTCCGCCTAGTGCCCGTGTTCGTAATACGATGAGATCTTGTCGTATACTTCGGTCGGAAAATTAAGGCTTTTGTAAACGTTGCACGAATCAGGATCGCTGTCGGCGGATTGGCAGATGGGGAAATCCTGTTGATTCATCCACTGGATGACGCGGTCGGGTTTCGGAGGATTATATCCTTTCGCCTCGACCTGACGGAGCAAGCCGCGCGCTTTCGACTCGTCGCAGTCGGGGTCTTTGGTCAATTCTGTCACGACTTCATCGTCGGACAGGAAATGTCGAGCAACCATCGTAAACACGAGGCGCCCATAGTGCCCGATGTCAGCGCCACGGTCGAGCGAGTCGAGCAAGTGAGACATCATCGGGTTCTGCCGTAAATCGTCTGTCGCCATTCTGTAGCCTCCGTCCTTAAGACGACAGTCGAGCGGCTTTGTTTCCCTCTTTCTTCGCCCCTATGGGAACTTGCCTGAGTTGGAATACGGCGTCGAGAGTCTTCATGTGGGCCCGGGTTGGCTGTTATTTGCACACAGCTCCCGCTGCGGGTGCTCCGGTTCCTCCTGCAAACTCGTTGTATGCAATTTCCCAGATCTGGTTGCGATACTTCGTCCAATTTGCCTCGGAAACGTCCAGTGTTCTCGACCCTGGCTGAATCTATTGGTGCACATTTTCAAGCGTTGCTGGCCCTGTACGCTTTCGCAATCAGGACCCTCCTGCGCGATTTAGCTCTGATAAAAGCGCGAGCGTTGCTTGCTGCAGATCAGAGGGGGAATTATGTGATTCCGAGACTTTGACGGGAATCGTCAAGAAGAGGACAGCTAGCAAGGGAGAGGCCGTGAGCAGGTGCTTGGCCGAGTATTCGCATCGTAGCTGGGAATGTCCGCGGGCCGTATGCCCGAGAAATAGTGCAGTTGGCCGTAAAAAGCCAAAATCCGATGCTCCCCGGAGGGAGAGCATCGGACAGGTTGTTGCAGCTTAGCGAGCTACTAGGCCTTTACTTCGGAGGCTTTGGAGTTGCGACGGCGCAGCACTCCAAGAGCGCCCAACATTCCCAATCCCATCATCGCCATCGAGGAAGGCTCTGGGGCAAAGGTCTGATCGATGATGCTGGCTTCAGCCGTTCCCAGAACGCCAGTCGTTTGGATGTCCTTCTTGATGGTCAAACTGTTGTAGCTGCCATTGAGAACGACGGTGTCGCTCAGGTCATCCAGGTCGCAATCTGCACCCAGAGCAGCAGAGCCACAGCTTACCCTGGCGATACCAACCAGCGTGTTTCCGCTGTACACACTTTCGGTAACAGACGAGATGGCGAGCCCGAAGATAGAACCGTTGAACGACAGTCCAACGGAACCGATGCCGCTGTTCGATGACACGTTATAGCTCAGAGAAACGTCATCGAATGACAACGGCGCCGCAAAAAAGCCGCTGGTGATCTCGATTCCGGGATTCGAGATTGTGTTGACATTAACCTGGTTGCACATATCAGGGGTGGAGTAAACACCACCTCTGCTGACGGTGCATCCGAAATTGCTGAACGTCAAACCGCCCACCGAGAGTGTGGGATTCGATGTGATCGTTGCAGCCGGGAGAGCGATGGGCGCCAGAAACGCGACCGCCGCGAAAAGAAGAGTTTTATTAATTCGCACGAGAACTAGACCTCCAAGTCTTTTTTGGGCACTTGCGGAATGCATTTGCCACAAGTGCAGTTTCGGCTCATTCGGAATTTTGAACAAGGCACAGAAGAGCTAACCGTACCCGGAGTAAGGGGCGCTCAGAAACGACAAAAAGCGGCGGAGCAAACCCTTAAGCCAAACGGGTTATTTCTTTCTCCGTTTTCTGAGTGGCATAGCGAAAGGTCCGCGGAATGGGGGGCATTTTGTTCTGTGGCGCGACACGAGCCTTAGCCCGGGAGGACACGTACCGTTCTGCTTTTGCTCGTGATGATGCCCGTACCAGGCGACGCGAGTGTAAGTGAATCTCTCGTTCTGAAATTGCGAAAGGCGCATAAATCGCGGTGCAGCAGGACGAGTAAGTCATGAAACCGTTCTTAAACCAGAAGGAGGGTTGCTTAGAATAGAAAGAGGTGGGAGAAGAAGAGTTTTTTCAGGGCGCGGTTGTTCGTGATCGCGAACGGGTCAACTCCGAGCCCCGTTCTCGAACACTGCGGGCCTATCGAATTCTGGTGTTCGTGCTGATCCTCCGTCCCCTTGGAAATCTGTCGCTCGCTTTCGGCATGAAGCATGTTGGAGAGGCTGTTTCGATTAATCCGCTCGGTTACTTGCAGGCAATGCTCAATCCGTTTGTGGCTGCCGGGATCGTCATGCTGGTTCTCGGCCTCCTGATGCGGATGGCTCTGTTGAGCGTGGCGGACCTAAGTTTCGTATTGCCACTTACGGCTGCCGGCTATATTATCTCGACATTTTTGGGCAAGGCGGTACTCCATGAGCATGTCAGCGTTGGCCGCTGGCTAGGCACCTTCCTCATTTTCGCGGGCACGGCGGTTGTGGGATCTACCGCCGGCAGAAAAGATCAAAAGCCGGTTTGTGAGAATGAGGTAGCACTAACGAGCGCGTAGTACCTGATTTCGGTTAGTTGAAGAGGAGCATTCGTTCGCGCATGAAGATCGGCGTTCTCGGTGGTGACGGATATTGTGGCTGGGCAACCGCGCTTTATTTATCTGCAAAGGGCCATGATGTGGCCATTGTCGATAATTTCGCTCGCCGGCAGTGGGACCACGAATTATCCGTTCAGACACTGACACCGATCCGTCCTCTTGCGGAACGTCTTCGCGTTTGGAATGAACTCACCGGAAGAACCATTGAGCTGTTCGTAGGCGATGTAACGGACTACGACTTTCTTGCCGCAACAGTCCGGGCCATGGAACCCGAAGCTGTCGTGCACTTCGCGGAACAGCGGTCGGCACCGTACTCGATGATCGACCGTAAGCATGCGGTTTTCACTCAGGTGAATAATGTTACGGGCACACTGAACCTACTATTCGCTCTTCGGGAATTACAGCCTGATTGTCACCTAGTGAAGCTTGGAACGATGGGCGAATACGGCACTCCGAACATCGATATCGAGGAGGGCTACATCACCATCGAGCATAATGGCAGACGCGATGTGCTTCCTTTTCCGAAACAGCCAGGCTCGTTTTACCACCTTTCGAAAGTGCACGACAGCCACAACATGATGTTTGCGTGCCGCATTTGGGGACTGCGTGCGACCGATCTCAATCAGGGCGTCGTTTACGGGACTGTGACGGACGAGGTGGCGTACGACGAAGCACTTATTAACCGGTTTGATTATGACGAAGTGTTCGGTACGGTACTGAATCGCTTTTGTGCCCAAGCGGCGGTTGGACATCCGCTCACGATTTACGGACAAGGCGGCCAAACGCGCGGATTTCTTGATATCCGCGACACCGTGCGGTGCATTGAACTAGCTTGCTTGAACCCTGCCGATCGCGGGGAATGCCGAGTATATAACCAGTTCACGGAGCAGTTTTCGGTGCTTGAACTGGCGGAACTGGTGAAGACCGCGGCCGGTAAGCTCGGGTTCGGGGCTGAGTTGGAACACCTGCCCGATCCTCGTGTGGAGAAAGAGGAGCATTATTACAATGCGCGGCACTCGAAGCTGATTGATCTTGGATTGAACCCGCATTTTCTTTCGGACTCACTACTCGATTCGCTGATGAACATTGCTGTCCGCTATCGAGATCGGATCGATACGTCTATGTTCCTCCCGCAGGTGAACTGGCGCAAAGCAACTAATGAACGGAAGCTGCAACCGAGTGCCGCCGCGGTTGCGTCGTTTGTCGCAAGTCAGGTATAAGTTCGTAGCTGACGCGAATAAACTCAGGCTTAATCTCCGGACGAGGTTGAAGCCGCAGGCACCAGCTTCCCGTTTCGAATATAGTAGTTCCCGCCTCTCCAGCGTACTGTTCGTCTGGCAAAGCTCATAAGCCACATTGCGAATGCTACGGCGTCCCAGGTGGGAACCAACAGCAGCCGCTTCCAAACGCCGCTCTGGTTAAGACCCCAGACACCTACCGTGTACGTAAGGGTTGCGCGCAACGTAAGATAAGCGCCTAAGTAGCCGATCGCGACAGCGCGAGAGGGATGCAGAAGAAAGGCAGCCAGCGACCACGGCAGGCCCTGAGTAAGCAGCAATCCTAAGTGCCCCCACGGCCGCATATGACGCATGACAACCAACCATCGCAGACGTTTGTGAACGAGATCGCGGAGCGACTGGTAATCGGCGACGGTCTCGATCGTGTAAGACGAGAGTTCAATTTCGTAACCCTGCTCGGCGATGAGCCTCCCAACGAGGAGGTCGTCGGCGGGCCGGTTCTCTATCGTCTGGTAACCGCCGAAATCGGCAAGTCTGGCGCGGGTGGTGGCGATAGTCGGGCCGAGAGCGAACTTGACTCCATCCAGTTGCCGAGCCACCAGTAAACCCGGATAGAAATCCGAAATCATTCCGATAGATTGCAATTTCTCAACAAAGCTCTGTTCGCCTGTGGAGACGTAGAGACAGGTGACAGCGCCCACTTTTCGGTCAGCCAAGGGCGCAATGATGCGACGAAGATAATCGGGCCTCACGCGCACGTCACTGTCGCTGATAACTAAGTGTTCGTGCTCGGCCTCGCTCGCTAACCGCGCAAGCTTAGCAACCTTGTCATTGGTAGCCGTACGTCCGGAACCGAAGAGTATGCGGATGCGCCGATCGGGGAAATCGGTTTGCAGTCTCTCAATGACGGGCAGAACGGGGTCGTCCATGGTTCCGACGCAGAAGACAATCTCGTAATCGGGATAATCCTGCCGACAGAAACTTGCGAAATTTTCGTAGGCGTCGGGATCAAGACCTCTTACAGGCTTTAAGTTACTGACCGGTGGAGTAAAGTCGGGATGCTGTGCCTCGTGCTCGCCGGTACGCCGGAAAAAACGGAAGGAGCTAAATATAGCTAATAAATAGTAGATGAAAGGAGCTATTGCCAGGGTTAGCAGTATTTGGGGCAGGGAATGCGCAAGGATTGTCAAGAACAGCTAACCTCTCTCGAACCAAATTCATCCCAAATACCGATGCCCGAGAGCACCGCCCCAATCGAAATATAACAGATCGCCAGTCACGTAAGAGCTTCGGGTGTCACTAAGTTGCTATTCTGACTGTTAAGCGCGCGCGTGTTGCCAAGGTCCGTTTTTGTCTACCATCGCCTTTAAGTCTCAGCGTCAATTCGGCACCGTACTCACACAGGAAAAGCCCAAAGTTAGACCGCGGGGCAAGACTGCCCTCATTCTTCTTGCGGTGTTTCTGTTTGTCTCGGGCGTCTACGTCGGCTGCATCATTTCTCCGCCGTCTCTCATGGACGATGTGGACTCAGTACAGGCGCAGATAGCGCGCAATATGCTCGAATCGGGAGATTGGGTTTCGGCGCGGCTGGATGGAGTGCTTTACCTGGAGAAGTCTCCCCTGATTTATTGGGCGATTGCTGGAAGCTACAAACTATTCGGGGTTCATGACTGGGCAGCTCGTCTGCCTATCGCTTTTGCTGCAATCTCGCTTGCACTTGTCACAGCGGGGTTTGGCATTTGGGCGTTCGGCAAGCGCGCCGGATTCTTCGCCGGGCTGGTGATTTCAACTTGCGTTGGTTTGTTTCTCTTCACGCGCATACTCATCCCTGATGTTGCGCTCACCTGCACTGTCACTCTGGCGATGTGGGCTTTTTTGCGGGCGCTGGATGAAGCGGAACAGCATCCGCGTGTTTGGGCTGCTGTTTTGGCGGCAAGTATTGCGGCAGGTTTGCTGCTGAAGAGCTTGATCGGGGCGCTGTTCCCGATTGCCGCCGGCCTGCTCTATCTCGCTGTGACGCGCCAACTGTTTGAGGCACGTACATGGAAACGTCTGCGACCGTTCACTGGTTTGCTGATTGTTCTTGCGCTGGCTGGTCCGTGGCACGTGCTGGCGACACTGCGGAATCCCCCTTATTTTGCATTCACTATGCGCAGCGCTCCCGGTGAGTATCACGGCTTCTTCTGGTTCTACTTCATCAACGAGCAGCTTCTGCGGTTTTTGAATATGCGCTATCCGCGGGACTACAACACAGTTCCAAGGCTTTATTTCTGGTTGTTTCACCTCCTCTGGCTCTTTCCGTGGAGTGTCTACCTGCCTGCGGTATTTAAGCTTTCGTTTAAACCTCTCGATCGGGCGGGTCGAGCTCGGCTTTTAGCTTTGTGCTGGTTGGGTTTCGTGCTGGTGTTCTTCACGTTTTCTACGACGCAGGAATATTACTCGATGCCGTGTTATCCCGCTTTCGCACTTTTAATCGGATCGGCTCTTACGATGAAGAATAAGTGGGTATCCCGCGGGACTCGCGTTCTTACCGTCGTCACTGGGCTGGCAGCCGCGGTCTGCGTCACTCTCCTCTTTCTTGTTCGCAACCTGCCTGCGCCTGGTGACATTGCGAGCGCTTTATCCGAGCATCCGAGCGCCTACACGCTGTCGCTCGGGCATATGGAGGATCTCACGCTCGCCTCGTTCGCCTACTTGCGTACTCCACTCGCGATAGCGGCTGTTGCCTTTCTGATTGGTTGTATCGGGACGGCGGTTGTGACTAAAGGCCGGCGCGCTTTCGTTGTGTCCGGGGTCATGATGGTGCTCTTCTTCCACGCGGCACGCTTAGCGCTGGTGGTGTTCGATCCTTACATGTCCTCGCGGCCTTTAGCCGAAGTGCTGCTGCATTCCCCTGAGGGTCAGTTAATTGTGGACCACCACTATTACGAGTTTTCTTCCGTATTTTTCTATACGAATCGCCGAGCGCTGCTGCTGAACGGCCGATTTAATAACCTGGTTTACGGCTCTTATGCTCCAGGTGCGCCCGATGTGTTCATAGACGATGCCGAATTTCAGCAGCGCTGGTCGAGGTCGGGCCGTTACTACGTTGTGGCTGAGCTTCCCGGAGTGCAGCGCTTAGAGAAGCTGGTGGACCGCAAGGATTTGAACGTGGTTGCTATCCGCGGCGGCAAGTTCCTGCTTACTAATCATCCTCTTCCGGGAACCACGCTGCTCGTGAATGCTGCGGACGAGAAGCGGAAGGCCTCTTAGAGCTTCGGATATCAGTCGGTCAAGAAAGCTGTTGTCTTAATACCCGAAACTTCGAACGTTTTGCGACAGCGAGCATTTTTGCAGGCAGTCTTGTCGTCGAGGAGAACCATATAGCTTGCGGCCTTCGCAAACTTCGCGCGGTCGCGCTCGTCGGCGTTCCGGGGCAAACGCTCGACCTTGCGGCGTAAGAGCCAGCGAAGATCGTAAGAATCCTGTGTCCGGCAATAAGGACAGTTCAGGACTGCTGGCTTGCTGACCTGTGATTCACGGTAAAATGCGCGCTCGTCCATTTGCTTCAGCGCCCTGAGAACCGGAAGTTCGCCACCGCGATTTCGTCATTACCGGGGATGTAAAAGCCGACTCTGCCTTGTGTGAAGTCGCGGCCAGCACCGGAAACCGGGGCAAGTTCGCTCCACCCGGTCTGCTGTGTCTTAACCCTGGCGTTGATGGAGTTGGGGTGAACAGAGAGATCCACCTGTACCCATTCATTGTTATCGACATTGAACGGCACTCGGCCCAAGTCGGTGGACTTACCGTCCTGTACTTCCTTCACAGTGGCGTGCTTGCCATCCACCGTGAAGAGAACGTAGTTCTCTGAATCCTGGTAGCCCGCAAACCATTCGATTTTGCCGTGTTTGAAAAGGCCGCCTTTTCGGGCCTGTGCCTGAAATGTATAACGTCCAGCAGCATGCGGGACGTGGTACGAGACGAACCCGCCGCCCTTTCTGACCTGCTCACCTTCCATTTCCATAGAGCTGGGCCGGCTTTCGGGGGCCGGGACGGGAGCGGCCAAAGCAGGTACAGGCTTGTTTTCGGGCACGATAACCTTCTCCAGCGTTACATCTGGTCCGGATAATACAACCGGCTCGCCTGTTCGAAATGTCCGTACGAACCTTTTGGCGACCGCTTGATCACGACGAAGCTCAACCGTGTGGTCGCCTGGCACAACATTGGACACAGTGGCATTTCCATCGGGTCCAATGGAGGCGGCTACGTCTTTATCGATGTAAACCATTGTTCCGGGTAGGGCGCCCTTAATTTGCAGAGTAGCGATCTCAGGCACGGGTTGCAGCTTGAACTCTACAGGGGATTCCTCAGCCTTCTTGATGTCTATCGACTCAGCCGGCGGGTCGATGAAGCCGATTTTGTGTACACGCACTGTGTAGGAGCCGACCTTCAACGGAATCCGCAATTGCCCGCGATCCGTCTTCCTCCGCCATAGCTTGTCGTCGATATAAACATCTACGCCATCTTGTCCGGTCATGATGACAGCTGTTCCTGCATTCGGATCCGATTTGACGTACACAGTCAGTGCCGGAGCGGCGGTGTAGGTCAACACGAATCGCTGGCGATCCTTATTCTGGGCCACCTGTATGTCGTGATCCGTTTTGCCAAGGTTTGCGAGTTCGAGGCCTTCACTGCCAACATCTCCGGCCGCGTTGCCATCCAGGAGGACGGCGGGATGTTCGAGGTTGGTGACAAGTCGTCCTTCTCCATCCTGCGATGAGACAAGAACTGCCATGGCGTTCGAGGCGGTTGGGAGCCCGATTACCCGCGGAGCGGCTTTTTCTGAGACGTCGAAGCTGAATTCTGCGGTCCCGTTACGTCCAGCTACTTTAATGGAATGGCGGCCGGGCTGCAGGTTGTCCAGGGTGAGTTCGCCGTCTTTCAGGTCCTGAGGCTCGCCATCATCGAGAGAGAGTGTTCCAGGTATGAGGTCAGTGTAAAGCCGCAAAGTCGGGCCAGTTGGAGCAGAAATGGATGCAGAACCGTTTGAATTTTGGGTTGGCGGTTTCGTCGTGTTGCCCGGCTGTCCGGGTACTGAAGATTTCGCGGCTGCCGCACTTTCCGGCTGCGAGAGATTGAGTTTGCGCGCCGTCTGGATCAGATAAAAGAAAGCTGCGCAGATGATCAGCGTGAAGAACAGGGCGAGATACGTAGCCCGCTGCCAAGTCTTCGTGTCCAGATGATGGACATCGGGGGGGAGTTCAACCGCCTCAGCGGGCAGTTCGCTCGCAGTCGCGTGAGTTGCTTGCGGTATCGGATTGACTGTTTTCCCGCTGCCATTGGGAGGGATTGCGAGATCGGCTTCCTCCCGGAGAGAACGGCCACGCTCAATGATTTCTTCCTGGACCTCGGCAACGGCCAATTGCATATCGAAGTCGTCGGCGTGAGCGCGGCGAAGGCTTTGGATCCGTTCGTAGAAGTGCCGGAGATCGTCGAGAGAATGCGTCTGACGAGCTCCGTATTGGATCTGTCTCAACTCGTCGAGAGGCGTGCGTGTATTTTGAGAACGATCCACCGAAGATTGAGTGCTCTCTTTAGTGGAATTATAACGAGAAAGAACTAATCACTTGGTCCGGTGAGCGTAATTGAGCTCATAGAAGTGACGATATTCACCGCTCTTCACCCGGTCAATCCAGCTGCGATTCGTACAGTACCAATCGATAGTCGCGCTCAAACCGCTGTCAAAGTCTACTTGAGGCAGCCATCCGGTCGCTCTCGTCAGCTTCTCATTCGTGAGGGCATACCGGCGATCGTGGCCGGGACGGTCCTCTACCCGAACGAGCAGGGACTCGGGCTTCCCCGTCGCCTTTAAAATTCGACGGATCACTTCCAGATTCGGCAACGAACAACTGCCGCCGACGTTATATATCTGGCCCGGTTCACCCTGCTCAAGGACAGCATGTACCGCGCGGCAGTGGTCTTCTACGTACAGCCAATCGCGTACCTGCTGGCCATCTCCGTATACGGGAAGAGGCTTGTCTTCGAGTGCGTTAGAAATCATCAGCGGAATCAGCTTCTCGGGAAACTGATAGGGTCCGTAATTATTCGAAGCTCGTGTTACCGAGACGTTCAGTTTGTAAGTAGTGAAGTAGGAAAGTGCGAGCAGGTCCGATCCAGCCTTGGATGCCGAGTAGGGGCTGCTTGCCTGCAAAGGGTAGTTTTCGTCGGCCTCGTACGGTTCCGGGATGCTGCCGTAGACTTCGTCGGTTGACACGTGAACGAAGCGGGCTATGTTGTTTCGTCGAGCCGCTTCGAGAAGTGAGAAGGTACCATTGAAGTTAGTGTGTATGGCCGCGGCAGGGGAGTGGATACTTCTGTCTACATGCGATTCCGCAGCAAAATGAATCACCGCATCGGGCGATTCCCGGTCCAGGAGTTCTCCCATTGCTACGCCGTCGCAGATATCGGCCTGAACGAAACGATATCCGGGTTGATTCGCGACCGGCTCGACATTTTCAAGATTGCCAGCATAGGTCAATTTGTCGACATTGATGACATGCTCCGCCCATTTTTCCCGAAGCGCCATTCTCACGAAGCAGGAACCGATAAAACCGGCGCCTCCCGTTACGATCAACTTCATTTGTGTTGAAGCTCCCAATCGTAAGCGATGCCTGTGTCGTTGTAAGGTATCCGCCCTTCATCGGAAGGATCGTAGGTGCGATTAGTAACGTAGACGAGCACGGAGGGCTGCTCGCCGATCACTTTGTACCCGTGAGCTACACCGGGCGGAATCAGGATCTGCCAAGCCCGCAAAGCGCCGACGTACAGAGTATTCTTTACTCCGAAGGTTCGCGACTGGCGGCGGAGGTCAACCAGAGCGACCTGCAGCAGGCCGACGGCCGGGACCCAGAAATCAGTCTGAAATTTATGGTAGTGAAATGCTTTGATGATTCCGGGATAGTTGAGCGCCGCCGAAACCTGAGTAGAAGAGGTCGGGAAGGCAGAGATGAGCCCTTGCCCAGTGCGAGCGACTTCTAAGAAATAGCCGCGATCGTCCGGCCATAGCGGAAACGCTTTGATCTCTATGTCGGCGATCAGGTCAGGCGAAGCGGGTGCGAGAATCACCTTGCCAATGCCAGAGCTGCAGGTGGGTACCTCAATCTGCATTCCCGATTCGAGAGTTCCCAGAGCGGCAAGACTCATTCGTGATCGCCTCCGTTCATCTGACCCGGAGCAATTTCACCGTTCTGCTGCCGAGTTTCGTGGACCAAGTTGGCGGCGCGCAGCAGAGAATCGAAGGTTCCGGCGTCAGTCCACCAGCCCTCCAGATAATTGAATGTCATGGTGCCTTCGCGGATATAAGCGTTATTCACATCGGTAATTTCGAGCTCTCCCCGCTCGGACGGCTTCAAGGTGTTGGTCTTTTCGAAAACCGTTTCGTCATACATATATATGCCGGTAACGGCATAATTAGACCGAGGCTTCTTAGGTTTTTCTTCGATAGCAACAATCCGGTCGCCCTTGATCTCCGCCACCCCGAAGCGCTCGGCGTCATGCACTTCTTTAAGGAGGATTTTCGCTCCACGGTCCTGCTGTTCGAAATCGCGAACGGCTTGAGCGATGGAACCCTCAATGATGTTGTCGCCAAGAATGACGCAGATCCTGCTGCCTTCCGCAAAGTGTTCGGCAAGTGCGAGCGCTTCAGCGATGCCGCCTTCACCTTCCTGGTACGTATAGTTTATGTGCTTGAGGCCGAATTCTTTGCCATTGGCCAGCAATCGCAGAAAATCTCCTGAATTCCGGCCACCCGTGACTACAAGCAGATCCCGTATTCCGGCCTCGACCAGCGTTTCGATCGGATAATAAATCATCGGCTTGTCGAAAATCGGGAGCAAATGCTTGTTGGTGATCTTTGTTAGCGGAAAAAGGCGGCTGCCGGTACCTCCCGCCAATACAATACCTTTCATAAAACCTCGATGGTAACAGGCGAGGTTAACACCGGTAGGTCACGGGCATGCTGGATCGTCCGCAAGTCCGCGGCAGCTTGATACCGGCCCGGAAAGGTAGCGGTTAAAGGTTCAATCGGGAGCGCGGATCGGGTTGTGCAGCTCGGGAAGTCCCCCCGCGGGATCGCCGGGAAAGCTGGCGCAAGATGAGCAGTAAAATAGCCGCAGTTATGGCCACGCCGGAGAAGAATCGGGGAGGAACGGAACTGTTCAGGCCATAGATCAGAAACGCGACTACCAGGAGGGCAACTGCTGCTGTGCCCATGTTCATGGCCGAGCGGGTAGTCGCCCGCCGCTGCGTGTCGGCTCGCTTTTCGTACTTATTCACGCCAGTACTGCCGATTTCAGATTACATCAGACGAGGCCGGCTCGGGTGTACAGTACGGGTTGGTTGCAAACTTGAATTCAGATTCAATTCATTGAGTCGTAACCAAATTGTAATTGTGGTTCGGTTACTCTGGCTTTGACAGTCCTCGAAACCGTATGAGAAAGATAGCCCTGATCGAAGATGATGCCGATCTGTACGCGCTCGTGAAATACAACTTGGAGAAAGAAGGCTTCACGGTTGTCGGGGCGCAAACCGGAAGAGGCGTGGTGGAGCTATTCCGGCGTGAACGGCCTGACCTGATCCTTTTGGACATCATGCTTCCGGATTCCGACGGACTGGAAGCTTGCAAGGGTATCCGGCAGCACCCCGAGCTCGCCCATATTCCAGTGATTTTTCTAACAGCGCGCGCATCGGAGACGGACCGTATCGTCGGGCTCGAGTTGGGCGCTAACGATTACATCGTGAAACCGTTCTTTGTACGCGAATTGATTGCGCGAATCAAAATTCAATTTCGGGGTCAGACAAGCGCAACCCGAGTTCTTAAAGCAGCCTCACTCGAACTGGACCGGAGTCGATGCGAAGCTCGCCTGGAGGGAAACCTGCTGACATTGACTGCCACGGAGTTCCGCCTGTTGGAATTCCTGATGAGCAGGCCCGGCGTGGTTTTCAGCCGTGAGCAGTTGCTGGATGCGGTTTGGGGTCATGACCGGGCCGTCACAGACCGGACCGTTGATGTTTACATACTTCGCCTGCGCCAGAAAGTGGAGGCCGACCCTGCGAATCCCAATCTGATTCGTTCGGTCCGGGGCTTCGGATACAGCTTCAACAACTCACCAATGCTAGAAGAACAGGCCGACCAGAAGAGCAGTGCGCAAGCTGCCAGCGCTTCCGTCGCCACAAGGTGAGCTGCGCAAGTTAGAATAGGGGTCTTTATGAGATCCCTGCTTGCATTCCTGATCTGTGCTGCGCTGCCAGTGGCGAGTTTCGCACAGAGTAATACTTCAGCCATGCACGGCTTCGGCGATACGGAGAGTGCGAACGAAAAGAAGCTGGAAGGGCAGGCGCAAGCCGTACCTGATTCGACGAAAATCCGCCAATATCTTGAATACATCGCGTCGGCGCCGCACCATGCGGGCTCGCCGCGTTCCCGGGCCGTGGCTGAGCATATTCAGCAAATGCTCAAGGGTTGGGGATTGGACGCTCAGATTGAGCAGTTTGAAGCCTTAATGCCGTATCCGACGGTTCGGCAGGTGGAGGTGGTCAGCCCCAAGCGTTATGTCGCGAAGTTGAAGGAGCCAGTTGTGCCGGAGGATCGCAACAGCAGCGACCCTAACCAGTTGCCCACGTACAACGCTTACGGAGCAACCGGGGACGTGACCGGCGACGTTGTGTATGCCAATTTTGGCGTGCCTGCGGATTACGATTGGCTGGCGAAACAGGGAATCGATGTAAAAGGCAAGATTGTGATCACGCGCTATGGGCAGAGCTGGCGCGGCATCAAGCCGAAAGTAGCCGCCGAACATGGAGCAATTGCATGCCTGATTTACTCCGATCCGCATGAGGACGGTTACTTCGAAGGAGATGTTTTTCCAAAGGGACCGATGCGGCCGGCGCAAGGGGTTCAACGCGGCAGTGTGATGGACATGCCGCTGTATCCGGGCGATCCGCTATCGCCCGGTTGGGCATCTGAAAAAGGTTCCCGCCGGCTTACCCGGGCCGAAGCGAAATCGTTGATGACGATTCCGGTGCTGCCGATTTCCTACGGAGACGCCCAGCCGATTCTCGAGCAAATGACAGGTCCGGTAGTGCCCCGTGCCTGGCGAGGAGCACTTCCTTTGACTTATCATGCGGGGCCGGGCGGAGCTCGCGTGCACATCAAAACGGATTATGACTGGACCACGAAGCCGCTATTTGACGTGATTGCAACCATTCCTGGTTCTCAGTTTCCGAACGAGTGGGTTCTGGCCGGGAATCACCACGACGCCTGGGTGAATGGCGCTGATGACCCTGTTTCGGGTGCGGTTGCGCTTCTTGAGACCGCACGCAGTCTGGCTGCTATGCAGAAGAATGGCTGGAAGCCGAAACGAACGATCAAGATCGCTTTCTGGGACGGAGAAGAATTCGGTCTGCTCGGCTCGACGGAATGGGCCGAGAAACACCAGGATGAGTTGAAAGAGAAAGCGGTGGTTTACCTGAATTCGGATAGCACCGGGAAAGGGTGGATTCACGTCAGCGGGTCTCATACTCTGGAGCAGTTTGCTACCGATGTGGCGAGTTCGGTTGCACAACCGGGGCAAGAGACGAACCTGGTGGATGCAAATCTGCATCATCCCGCAACCGACAACTCTGAGGAAGCAGGCGACGAACACGCGGCCAAATCGTTCAAGATCGGTGCTTTGGGGGCAGGCTCAGATTACGTCGCCTTCCTGGATTACCTCGGGATTGCCAGCATGAACGAGGGATTTGGCGGCCTGACGAAGAGTGGAATCTATCATTCTATTTACGATTCCATTTACTGGTACGAGCATTTCTCCGACGGTGACTTCGTTGATGGCCGCGCTCTTGCCCAATACACAGCCACCGCTCTGCTGAGGCTGGGCGACAGTGCTGTGCTGCCGTTCGAATTCAACCATTTTGCAGATACTGTATCTGGTTATCTCGATGATATTGGAAAGCAGGCGGACAAGAGCGGAACGAAGCTTGATTTCTCCGGTCTGCGGCAACAACTAGCGACCCTGCGGCAAACGGGCGAGAAGTATAACGCGGCCCTCCGAACCGCGATGGCTAAGGGAGATCTTGATGCGAGCCGTCTGGAAAAGCTCAACGTTGACTTGATGCACACCGAGCGGGTGCTCACTAATCCTGATGGTTTGCCTCATCGGAACTGGTACAAGCATCAGATCTACGCTCCCGGCTTCTATACCGGTTATGGGGTAAAGACGTTGCCTGGAATCCGCGAAGCTGTCGACAGTAAGAACTGGGAACTTGCGCGGAAGGAAACGGGAGTGGTCGAGCAATGTCTTGTACGGCTGAACCAAGTGGCTGCCGAGGCGCTGAACGACGTCTCCGGGCTTTAGCTGAAGCGTTGAGCTGGAAGTAAGCCGGACTTACCGGATGGAGAAGCCGGAGAAACTCTCGACGGGAGCATCGCTTTCGTGTACGCCGCGAACCTCAGCGCCGCGCGGACCCATGTGGAGCGCTCCCGCAAGATCATCAAGTCGATCCGGGGTGCCGCTGGCGTAGACTTCGACACGTCCATCCTCCAGATTGCGCGCCCATCCAATAAGTCCGAGCGAAGTGGCCTTGTGCTGAACAAAGTAGCGGAATCCGACTCCTTGCACACTGCCGCTTATGAACCACCGTTTTGCGGTGCGATCTCCCATAGCTCATTTTGCGATGCTCAAGGTAGAAACATGGCCTTTCCCCAGCAGCGTCCGAGACGCCTTCGCGCTTCCGAACCGATACGCCGGCTCGTTCGGGAAACGTATTTAACCCCCTCGCAGTTTATTCTTCCGCTGTTCGTATGTCCCGGAGAGGGTGTTCGCAGAGAAATCAGTTCCATGCCAGGCAACGCACAGTTATCAGTAGACAATCTGGTGCGGGAGGCCGAGGAGTGCAAGCGCCTCGGCATCGGCGGCGTGATACTTTTTGGCATCCCGGAGGAGAAAGACGAACTGGCTTCCGGAGCATATGCGGCCGACGGGATTACGCAGCGCGCTATTCGAGCGCTCAAAAAGGAAGTTACCGGTCTGCTGGTAATCACCGACGTCTGCAACTGCGAGTACACCAGCCATGGGCATTGCGGGTGGGTGGAGAACGGTGACGTTCACAACGATCGAACGCTCGATTGGCTGGCAAAGACGGCGGTGTCTCACGCAGAAGCGGGAGCAGATATCGTTGCTCCGAGTGACATGATGGACGGCCGCGTAGACGCGATCCGGACCGCCCTGGACGAAGCCGGATACATGGGAACTCCCATCCTCTCGTATGCTGCGAAATATGCGTCGGTTTTCTACGGTCCTTTTCGCGAGGCAGCGGAATCTACGCCCCAGTTCGGCGATCGCCGGACTTATCAGATGGATCCTGCGAACGCCAGGGAGGCACTCCTCGAGATCAGCCTCGACCTGGAGGAGGGGGCGGACATGATCATGGTGAAGCCGGCGATGCCGTATCTGGACGTCATACGCGAGGCGCGGGTGCAGTTTGAGGTCCCGCTCGGTGCGTACCAGGTAAGCGGAGAATTCAGTATGATCATGGCGGCTGCCGGCAAGGGGTGGCTGGATCTGGATCGGACGATCATCGAATCGTTAACCAGTATCCGGCGGGCCGGCGCCGATTTTACACTGACTTACTTCGCGAAGGAGGCCGCGCGCCTTCTCAGTTGATCTAGTCTTCCGGCAATCTGCCCGACAGGTAGTAGCGCTGCGGTTCCTGCGAGCGCCTGCCGCCGTTCGCACCACCGCGCACGATGTGAACGGCAACGGCCTGCCCTGGTTTGAGGCTGGACTGCACACGCATGACATCGTCAGGCGAACCGACGATTTGCCGGTTTATCGATAAGATCGCGTCGCCTTCGACGACTCCGATGTCGTCTGCGAAAGACCCCGGATCAACCGACACAACCTTCACACCATCTTTACTGTCGATCAGCAAGTCGCGGCGTTCTTTTTGAGTCAGGCGCATGATCGTGATGCCGAACTTGGCTGGGGTGAGCGGCTTCACAGCGGGAGCAGGTATATCGGGGTGACTTTCGGCGATTTGCGGTTCATCTTTCCATACAACCGAGCGCTCTTCTACGTTGACGCGGAAATCCATCCGCTTGCCGTCACGGTCGATTGTGAATTGCGCCGAAGAGCCAATGGGCATGTCAGCTACCTTGTTGACCAGCTCCTCGCCATCTCTCACGGGTTTCTCATTCAACGCGACAATAACGTCGTCCGCCTTGATTCCCGCCTTGCCGGCTGGGCCTGTCGGAGAAACATTCTCGATCAGCACTCCGTGATCAAGACCAAAGGCCCGCAGCGTATCGGATTGACTTCCGGTTCTGGTCCACTTGATCCCTATAGAGCCACGTACTACCCGGCCTTCACGAATGATGTCGTTGTACACCTTCACAGCTGTCTTTGAGGGAAGGGCAAAACCGATTCCTTCGTAAGAGCCGCTGCGGGTGGCAATCATGGTATTGACCCCAATCACTTCACCGCGAACGTTGAGCAACGGTCCGCCGCTGTTTCCCGGATTGATGGCCGCGTCAGTTTGCAGAAAGCTCTGGAAGGTGCCGGCGCCGGGGAGATCCCTAGGCGTGCGCTCGGCGCTAATGATGCCGGCTGTTACCGTGGCCTGCAAGCCGAACGGTGAGCCTATTGCTATAACCCAATCGCCCACCTGCACACTATCGGAGTTTCCAATCTGAACGGGGCTGAGCGGCTGCTTCGCGTCGATTTTGAGTACGGCGAGATCAGTTTCCGAATCGAAGCCAATTACGCGTGCGCGAAATTCGATCGTCTCGCCTTCGCCGCTCAGTTTCACCTTGATCCGATCGGCCTTTTCGATGACGTGGTTATTGGTGAGAATATAGCCGTTCTTATCAACGATAAATCCGGTGCCCGAGCCCTCCGTGCGGAGGGAGCGGGAGTCGTTTCCGCCAAAGAAGCGTTTGAAGATGTCAGAAGGGTCCTGACCCCGGGGAGTCTCGGCTCCGGCATTGGGATCGTCGTCTTCGCTGTCACCCTTGCTATTCGGGCGAACCCGTTTGCCGGGCTTAGGCAGATAATCCGATTGAATATAAACGACCGAAGGCTCCACGCGTTTCGTCAACTTCGTGAAGTCGCTTGCAATCGGAACGGCCTCGGGGACACTCAGCGGAGTTGCGTCCGGGGCCACTGGACCGCTCGGGTGATCGGCTCGAACACCCGTATTCATTACGGTTCCGATGATAATCCCAACCGAAAGCGTAAGGAGCAGCAAAGTAAAACTGAGAAGCTTTTGCTCCTTCATTTTGTTAAGAAACGGCATTAAGGGGCCCTCTTCGGGAAGTAGCTACCAGTATAGAGAGTTCGCGCACTATTCGGATGTCAGGTGCTGCGCGCGGGTTTCAATTCTACGGCCAGAATGCCGCCGAGAATCAATGCGCAACCAATGAGCCGCGCGACAGTTAGCGATTCGCCGCCGGCGAGGATGGCGGTAAGCAGCGCAAAAACCGGCTCGAGCGCGAATATTAAGGCCGTACGCGTTGCACTCGTGTACCGCTGCCCCCACGTTTGCAGAGCGAACGCAAGTGCTGTGGCAAAAACGGCCGTGACCAGGACCGCCATTACGCTACCGGAAGTCCAGCGCGCTACGGGAGGTTCGACCAGAAGGGAAACCCAGGAAAGGAGCGCCGTGCAGAGGATCTGGCCTAAAGCAACGGCCTCAAAGGCCTCACGCTGCGAGAAGTAGCCGAGGACGAGCAAGTGGAAAGCGTAAGCGACGGCGCATCCGGCGGTCAGCAGGTCTCCGCGATTGATTGCGAACCCGCCGTGAAGAGCGCCCGGAATTGTCAGGAGCACCAGACCTGCGGTTGCAATGCCGATTCCAAACACTTCCAAAAGCTGGGGCAATCGCCTGTAGATGAGGGCGCTGAGAATTGGAACGAGAACGATATAGAACCCGGTTATGAATCCGGAGTTTCCGGCGCTTGTGTACTTGAGTCCGAAGGTCTGGAGTACATAGCCGGACCAAAGGAGAATGCCTGTGAGAAGGCCTCCCCGCAAGCCGCGTATGGCGGCTTGCCAACGCATGCGGCGAAACGCGGGAAGAAAGAGGAGGAACAGGCAACCGCTGGCGACAGTGAAGCGTAGAGCAAGGAAATAAAGAGTGGAGAGGTCGTTCAGGACACTCTTGACGATTACGAAAGTGGAGCCCCAGACAAGGGCCACAAAGGCTAGTGCGAGATCGGCCCGCCAGCGCGGGACAGTTTCCCGGTTTACATCGACCGGAGCAGCAGCGCTCACGACAGCGCTTCGTTTTGCTGCGCCGAAGGACGCTCAAGTGCGGCGAGAAGCAGCAGAATCCGTCGCAGCCCGAGCTCGCGGCCATCCGGTTGGTACCATTCGTCGCGCGTGTGAGCCCCACCGCCTTGCCCTCCTGCGCCGATTGAAATGGCAGGAAGGCCCAGGGAAAGCGGGACATTCGCGTCGGTGGATGCGCAATCAATTCGGGAGCGTATGTTCAAATACGCGTCGACCCCTCCGATCATTTTGAGGAGTGGAGCGCTTTCCGGGAGTTTCCCGCCCGGGCGCGAGCCAAGCTCCTTGATCTTCGCGGTGAGGCGACTAGTACGGGCTGACCGGTTCTCGCGTTCAATGCCGCGCTCGACTGAAAAGCTTAGCAGGCTGGCGAGCTCGTCGAGAGTGCCCGGGTCCTCCGACCTAAGATCGAGTTTTGCGCGGGCGGTAGAGGGGATGGAGTTAATGCTGCTGCCCCCCTCGACAATGCCGAAGTTATAAGAACAACGATTTCGCCGATCGGCCGCCGTGCGTGCGTCTGCAGCCTGAACGAAAGAGCTGATAACATCTCCGATTGCGTGCACCGGATTCGGTGTTCCCGAATCGTTCCAGCTGTGGCCGCCAGCGCCGGAGAAGATCACTTCATAGCGGCGGCTGGCAAGCGCCTGAACAGTGATGTGCTCCGTGGATGGCCCGTCCAGGACGACGAAGGCCTTTACGTCTGCGGGTCGGTCCAGTTGCCGGCAGATGAACCGCATGCCGCTAAGATTGCCTTCACCTTCCTCTCCGACGTTGGCGATTAGTTGGATTGATCTGGCCAAGCTGTACAGATCCGGTAAAGCAGAAAACATATTCGCGAGCGCGAGAACTGCCGCCAGGCCCGCCCCATTGTCTGAGACTCCGGGCCCGACTAATCTGCCATCAGGTGCGTAGTAGACCTCCTCGGGACGTCCCGGAGCGAAAACTGTATCCAGATGGGCAGAAACGATAAACGGTCTTTGCTCGGCTTCAGAGCCAAAAACGGCAAGTACGTTACCGGCCCGGTCCATCTTCGCTTTCCAGCCCAGGGTCTCGAGCTGAAACTGGAACCACTCTGCACGAGCAGCTTCAAAGAAAGTGGGCGCCGGGATCCGGCAAAGCTGAAGCTGCTGCTCGTTGATCCAGGCGCGTTCGCGCGCGAACCACCGTTGGGCATTAAACAACGCTGTTTCGTCAGCGAGTTGCGCAACACGGCGGGCTTCAGGTGTGCTCCGCCCTAAGTGCGGAAACGTTTTGAATTCCGTCGCCAAGAGGACTTCCGGTGTCTAAAGTTTAGCGTGGCGGCTTGGTATTGCGACGGCGAGGGGCGGCTATACTGAAGAAAACCCCCCATATGCATACGTACTTGAAGTTTGGGACCTTGATGGTTTTGATTGTCGGGTCCTTGGTCTGGCTCGCTGTTGGGGGCGTAAGCGAGACCAAGACCTATTACAAGACCATTCCGGAGCTCGAGCAGATGGGGAAAGGCGCGAACGGGCAACGGGTCCGAGTCGGCGGGGATGTGCAACCCGGCTCGATTCTCAAGAATGGCGCGCAGGTCTCGTTTGTGCTTCATCAGGGCGCTCAGACGCTGAACGTGATCTATTCCGGAAGCGATCCGCTGCCTGACACATTCAATGATAATGCTCAGGCTCTGGCGGACGGCCGCCTTGGCCCTGATGGAGTATTCACCGCTAGCAAGATTCAGGCGAAGTGTGCTTCGAAGTATGAAGCGAAGCCTGGCGATCGCAATTTGTCGCACCAAACTCCCTCGTCTTCGAAGATTACAGGTTTGGCGCGCGCCGGAGTCAAAGGGCAATCCTAGTTCCGTTTCGATAGCAAAGGGCTGTACTACGTGGAAAATATCGGCGCGCTTTCTGTACTTCTCGCATTTTGCATTTCCGTCTTCGCAGTGGTAGCCGCGGTTGTCGGAAAATACGCGCGCAGGCCATTCCTGGCGGTGAGTGCCGAACGAGCGGTATACGCTGCCTGGATTCTGCTGACAGCGGCTTCAGGAATTCTCATCACGCTTCTTCTTTCGGGTGATTTTCGGTTGGCTTACGTCGCATCCCATACCGACAAAGCGATGCCGGCCGTTTACAAGTTCACCGCTTGGTGGGGAGGCCAGGAAGGCTCACTGTTGCTTTGGAGCTGGCTGCTTTCCACGTACTCAGCGCTAGTAGTTTGGACGAATCGCCGGAAATTCCGGGACATGATGCCGATTGTCATCGGGGTGATGATGACCGTGCTCGCGTTCTTTGTCGGCATGATCACGTTTGTGGCTAGCCCCTTTCAGGTTCTGGTTGCGGGGCGGGGGATCATCGACGTGGGCGACGGCAATGGGCTCAGCCCCTTGCTGCAGTGGTGGACCATGGCCATTCACCCGCCGTTCCTTTACCTCGGGTATGTGGGCTTCACGGTGCCTTTCGCGTTTGCGATGGCTTCACTCATTACGCGGCAACCAGGTGAAGCGTGGATCCATACAACTCGCCGCTGGGCCATTGTTACGTGGTTGTTTCAAAGTACCGGAGTCCTGCTTGGCATGGGCTGGGCATACACAGTGCTCGGGTGGGGTGGTTACTGGGGTTGGGATCCTGTGGAGAATGCTTCCTTGATGCCTTGGATTACCGCCACCGCTTTTCTGCATTCCGTGATGATGCAGGAGAAGAAGGGAATGATGAAGGTCTGGAACATGGTGCTGGTCTCGGCTACGTTCCTTTTGAGCATTCTCGGGACTACTCTTACGCGCACAGGGCTGGTGTCTTCTGTTCACGCCTTTGCACAATCGCCAGTGAAGCCGTACTTCACGACTTTCCTGATCACCGCCACGGTTCTCACCGCGATTGCAATTATTCGGAACATTCCCTATCTGAAGAGCGAAGTAAAACTGGAGAGCGTTATTTCGCGTGAGTCAAGTTTCCTGTTCAACAATCTGATTCTGCTGGCGAGCTGTTTCGCTGTTCTCTGGGGCACCTTGTTTCCGGTGGTGATGGAAGCGCTGACAGGCGAGAAGGAGACCATTGATGCTCCGTACTACAACCGCGTGAACATTCCGATCGCGCTCTTCTTGTTATTTCTGACCGGTGTCGGACCGCTGATTGCCTGGCGAAGGAGCTCGCTCAGCAGTCTCAGGCGGGCTTTTCTGATACCCGATCGTTACTGGTTGCTTCATCTCACTCGCACTGTTTGCTGCTGGCGTGCGGAACTTTGCGGCGGATATTTCTTTCGGACTGTGCGCCTTCGTTACGGCCACAATTTTGAGGGAGTTCTGGAAGGGTTCGCGAGCGATTCAGCTCAAAGAAAATCTAGCTCTTCCAAGAGCCGCATTCGAGCTCACCTGGCGAAACACGCGCCGTTATGGAGGGTACTTGGTGCACATGGGCATCGTGTTCATGTTCATCGGCTTTACAGGGAGTGCTTTCAATCTGCATGAGACCCGGAATCTTCGGTCTCGGTGAATCGTTGCGGTTTGGCCGGTATGACCTGAAACTGCTGTCGGTCAACGATGGGGAGACCGGCGATTACCAGTTCAGCCATGCGGTAATTCAGGTATCCGGAATGGCAGGGAAATCGATCAGCTTGAGCCCGAAGTGAGGCTCTACAAAGCGAGCCAGCAGCAGAGTTCGATCGTAGGCATTCGCAGGCGTTTGAATGAAGATTTGTACGTAAATTTCTCGGGCGTCACTCCTGATAACAGTAAGGGCACGTTTCAGATGTATGTTTTCCCGCTCGTGTCTTGGATATGGATCGGGTACTGGGTGCTGCTGTTCGGTACGCTGATCTGTCTGGCTCCGGGGAAGGTGCGGCTGCAGTATGCGCGCACAGAGGTAATTGGAATTGCTAGCACACCTGCGACGGTACGGTCCTAACCGGGTCCGCATCTCGTCCAAGAAGAAGTTATTTGCCGTTTTCTTTCTCGCCATCGCCGCGCTGATTGCACAGGATCCAACCTCCTATTTGACCCCGGATGTGGCGCGAGTCGGTGATCGTCTCGCCTGCCGCTGCGGTGGTTGCCGGAACACGGTAGGGAACTGTCCCATGCTTCACTGCAGCTCAGCGGATCCACTGCGCCGGCGCATTTACGAGATGAAGAAGCAGGGACTCGGTGATGACCAGGTAGTGAATACGATCGTGCGCGAGCAAGGCGTAGTTGCCCTGTCTTCACCTCCTTCGGATGCTTGGGGCGGGATCATTGCCTGGATCGGTCCGGGCGTCGCTCTGCTGATCGGCTTCGTCGTTTGGTCCGCATATGTGCGGAGGAACCGGCAGCAACCGGCAGGTTTGTCAAAGGCTGACGAGGAACTGATCGGGCGCTATCGCGAGGAGATGGATCGCGAGCTGGAGGATTGCTCGTGACTCTCACGGTAGCGGCCATTCTGACTCTGGCTGCTCTCTTTTTCACTCTGTTCGTGCGTGGCAAGGATATCCCAGAGCCCATACCTGTATCTCCCGTCGCGCACCTGGAAGATCGTAAGCAGGCGATCTACGATAATTTGCGGGATCTGCAGTTTGAGTATCGCCTGGGAAAGCTTTCAGACAGCGATTATGCCCAAACCAAGCAAGCGTTGCAGCGTGAACTCGCTGGCGTGCTGAAGCAGATGGAAGAAATTGCGGGCGCTGATTCTTCGGACAGGGCCGGACAGCCCACGCCAAAGAAAGAGATGGCCGGTACTCTGTGTCCGCACTGCGGGGCCAGATTTGCGCAACCTCTGAAATTCTGCGGCGAATGTGGAAAGGCTATGGTGTAACGGGACAAATGCGTTGCGTTTGGCTGCTTTTAGCCCTGTCAGTGCCGCTGCTGGCTTCGATTGACGGCACGGTTATCAATCGGACGAGCGGCAAACCGCAGGCCAACGTGAGCATCACACTCGTGAAGCCAGGGCAAGGCGGAATGAGAACCCTCGGGACGACGGTTTCAGACGCAAGTGGGCGGTTTCGATTTGAAAAAGATCAGCCCGGCGGCGGTCCTCAGCTTCTACAAGCAAGCTATGGCGGGGTCAATTACAACAAGCTGATGACGCCCGACATTCCGACTTCGAAAGTAGAGCTCGATGTCTACGAAGAAACGAAGTCTCCTGCGGTTGCGCGAATCGCGCAGCAGATGATGATCTTCGAGCCAAATGCATCACGGCTGGCGGTGAACGAAACGGTAGTTCTTGCGAACGACTCCGACCACACCTATAACAATGAAGATCTGGGTGGGTTGCGGTTTTTTCTTCCTCCGGCGGCAAACGGACAAGTACAAGTAAGCGTGCAAGGCCCGGGAGGCATGCCTCTGCCCAGGCCGCGAAAAGACCCGAGAGAACGATATATTCAAAGTCAATTTCCCCGTTAAGCCGGGCGAGACTCAGTTTCAAGTCAACTACGTTCTGCCCGTGGGCTCTCCGTTCAAATTTCGAGGCCGGGTGGTCAGCGTGCAAGGAATGGCCACGGGGCCTCTGCGACTGATTGCACCGCCTGGCGTTACTCTTTCGGGCAGCGATATTCAAGCATTGGGAACAGAGCCGAAAACGCAGGCCAGCATTTACAATGTAGCTGTTCCGGATTTATTCTCAGTGGACGTTGCTGGAATCGGTTCTCTTCATCAGGATGATTCGGGCGGCGGGCAGGACAACGATTCTCCTCAGGTGACCCAGGCCAATCCGCAGATCTACAAACACCTTGTCTCGCTGGTCATTCTCGCGTTTTCTGTACTTGCCGTTGGTTTGGTAATCCTGTTCCAAAGCTCGCCCGATGCTAAACGCTCTTGACTTGGCGGGAATTTGGAAGTTCTACGGCGATTTCCCTGCTCTACGCGATTTCAATCTTCGTGCGGGAAAAGGCTCCTGCTGGGCGCTGCTCGGTCGAAACGGGGCCGGAAAGACAACTTTGCTTCGTATTCTGGCCGGACTTTCGCCTTTTCAGCGAGGTTCTGTTCAGGTATTTGGGAATGCTCCAAGAACGGACGCTGCGAGGCGGCAAATCGGGTTTCTTGGCCATGGCATTGGTGTGTATGAGGACCTGTCCGCGCGGGAGAACCTCCTTTTCTTTGCCCGAATCACCGGAACGCACGATCCGGAAGAAGTTGTGGAGCAATGGCTGAACCGGGTGGGGCTGACTCGGGTATCTGGTATTCCGGTCCGGCAGTTCTCGCGTGGCATGCGGCAGCGGCTCGCGTTGTCCCGGGCCTTTCTTCATGGGCCGGAAGTACTGCTGCTCGATGAGCCGTTCACCTCGTTGGACGATCGGGCCATCGGCACTCTGAGCGAACTGCTCGTTGATGCTCGAGGCCGCGGTGCGACCATCATTCTTTCCACTCACCAGCTTCGCGAGGCGCTAGCCATCGCATCGCATGTGGCTTTGATTGAAAACGGGCGGCTTCGCTATTCCGGCGAGCGCACGCAGGAGATGCTCGACGACACTGGATTGCTTTACCGAACGTATACCAATCTTGGAACGGCCTAAAGCGGGCAGTTCTTCGATGAGATCCCTCACCCAGGCGCTTTCGGTTGCCCGCAAGGACCTTGCTGTGGAGCTTCGCACAAAAGAATCGCTCAACGCAGCGGGTGCGTTTGCCATTGTGATTTTGCTG
Source organism: uncultured Acidobacteriaceae bacterium (assembly GCA_963771495.1). Lineage (GTDB taxonomy): Bacteria > Acidobacteriota > Terriglobia > Bryobacterales > Bryobacteraceae > Bog-105. The sequence continues at coordinate 550,704 of CAVYTR010000002.1, forward strand.
TTGTTCAGTTTCGCGTTCGATCCCTCGCCTGAGATGACGCGGGACATTGCCGGCGGACTGCTCTGGCTGGTATTTGCATTTGCCGGAGCACTTGTTTTCAACCGAGGTTTCGCGCGTGAGCTCCCGAATGAATGTCTGGACGCATTACTTGCTTCGCCGCTTGCTTCCTCGAGCCTTCTGCTGGGGAAAGCGATCGCAAACCTGGTGATGCTGCTTGCAATCGAGGTTGTCTCATTACTCGTTTTCGGTCTCTTCTATAACGTCCGTTGGTGGCTACGCCCGATTGAACTGAGTTCCGTGTTTGTCCTGGCCACTTGGGGTATCGCTACGGTGGGTGCTGTGTTTGGAGCGCTTACTGTGAACCTGCGTCTTCGTGAACTGATGCTCCCGGTGATTGTTTATCCGCTGATGGTTCCGCTTCTGATCGCGGCAATTGAACTAACGACTTCCGCGCTTTCGAACCAGGCATTTACGGCAGACCAATTCGTATGGGCACGCGTATTAGTTGTTTTTGACATTGTTTTTACGGCGTTGGCGCTCGCGCTGGCCGAAACGATTTTGGTGAACTAGAAGTGGAAGGAGCAGCTAACTAAATTTATGCGAGAGAGAATCGCTATCGGGCTCGCAGGTGCGGCCGCCGTTCTCCTGGCCTACAACCTGTATCAAATGTTTATGGTGTTGCCCGATGAAGCTCTGCAGGGCGCCATCTATCGAATCCTTTTCTTTCACGCGCCGGCAGCCATGACCGGCATGATCGGCTACTTCGCCGCGCTCGTGCTGAGTGTGATGTACCTGAGCTCGGGAAATTTCAGGTACGACTCGCTGGCTGCTTCTGTAATCGAGGTTTCGCTCGTTTTCTCACTTGTGAACATCGTTACCGGGAGCATCTGGGCTCGAATCATCTGGGGGATCTGGTGGGCGTGGGATTACCGTCTTACTTCGGCGCTGGTATGCATTTTGATTTTCGCCGGGTACCTGATGCTGCGCCGCGCCATCGACGAGCCGACACAGCGCGCGCGCTTGTCCTCGGCGCTGTGTATTTTCGGTTGTGTCGACGTGGTGATCGTCTATAAATCCATTGAGTGGTTCCGCAATCAGCATCCGGGGCCCGTTTTGAGTTTCCGCACCGGCGGGGGCACGATGGATCCCGCGATGGAAAAGATTTTTTACCTGAACTTTCTGGCGATCCTGATGATTGCTACAACCCTTGTACTTGTCCGCACCCGTCAGGAAGGAACTGCCCGGGAGATCGATTCTCTTCGGCGGCTGGCAAATGCCGCGTAGGTGGCGAAAGAAAACCAAATGGACGCACGCAACTTTACATTCATGTTTTACGGTTTCCTGGCGGCGTGGCTGATCGTGCTTTTGTATGTGATCAGCCTCGCGCGTCGAGGAGCACGCCTGAGAAAAGAGCTCGAAGATGTGAAGCATCTTCTGAGCTCTTCGGCGGAAGGTCGCGATCTCCGGTGGGAAGATCGGGTGCGCTAAGGGCTTACCCGTTTCCGGCGTGTCGCGGACCGCACACCACCTAAGATTGCGAAGCCGGCGATAATCAATCCCCAACCTGCTGGTTCTGGCACCGCCACGATGTCTCCGAACAGACCGTCTGCTTCATTGTTGATGCCGGCGGCGAAATACAGAGCATTCGGATTGGCAGCACTGTTGCCGAAGGCGATCCCCCACAATCCGCTGTTTACCAGTGGGGCGCCAGTCGCATTGCTCAAGGTGCCGATATAGGTTCCGCTGGTTGGGTCGTAGACATTGATTTCGCCATTCCCGAAATTACCGATCAGAACATCGTTTCCAAAGCTCCCAAAGCCCGATGGCGCAATAGCTACTCCCCACGGCGCATCCAACTGGCCGCCGGAAACCAGACGTTGCAACAAATTCCCATTTGTATCGAACACGTCCACATATCCGAGCCCTAGACCGGTGACGGCCCGGCCGGTCGCTGGATTAATCTGGGCGTATTCAACGTAGAGCTTGCCGTTGACGTTCTGAATGTTGTACGGCTCATAACCCGATGGAAGATTCGGATCGGTGAAGGTGCCGGGCAGCGTTGCTGTGGAAAATGAAGAGTTCAGAACGGTGATACCGCCGCCAGACACAAAATTAGCGGCGTAGAGATAGTTGGCCGATCCGTTGTTACCGAGCGCAAGTCCTGTGTAAGAAGCACCGGCTGTCGTGAGGACGACGGAAGCTGTCGTGCCGCTTCCACCATTCCAGCCGTTCACCGTGCCTGCCAGCGTGTCGAAAAGGAAAGTGGCCTTGGTTCCATTTGCAAGCACAAAGTCAGAAGCAGTGGAATTGAATACTTGACCGGTCGGCCCCGTAGGAGGTGGACTAGTTGGCGGAACTGAGACGACGAGGGCCGCCGGGGTTCCGGTCCCGCTGTATAGGGTGGAAGTGTTCGACCCTTGATTGGAAACCCAGATAGGACTGGTCGGGCTGAAAGACATGCCCCAGGGATTTTTAAGATTCGAGTCCGTAACGGCAGCCATTCCTGGGAGATCGGATACCAAGTTATTTTGGGCGAACGTGTCAGCAGCTAGTGGACGGTTTAACGACGCGGCGATAAACGCGAGCAGGCAAACGAGGTGATTCGTTTTCATGTAGCCTCCATCGGCATTAGATCAAAATCGAGCGTTGCGGATGGTCTCATTCGCCAGCTTTAACCTTGTAGAGTACTCGATCAATAGGCGAATCAGTACTCTTGTGCAAGCGGACACACAGTTGAAGCTGCGCAGGCTCAAGTCAGCGGAGGATCGCCGCCTTACCGTGAGTATTGTGTTACCCTAAATAGGTATAAATCGAGATTAAGGAAAAGACGAGGAGTATCGTTTTCTAGCATGGCCCTGGCGGTAGAACAGAAGTCGCAAGTAATCAGCAAATACAAGATCCACAAGTCGGATTCGGGTTCGCCAGAGGTCCAGGTCGCTTTGTTGAGTCAGCGTATTCTTCAGTTGAACGAGCATTTCAAGTCCCATCAAAAGGACCATCACTCCCGGCGAGGCTTGCTGACTATGGTTGCCCAACGCCGGAAGCTGCTTAACTATCTGAAGGATCGCAATCCGGAGCGGTACAAGACTCTGATTCAGAGTCTTGGAATTCGTAAGTAGAAGACGTTTCTCGGGTCTGGCGGGTGAACGGCAAATTGCTCGTTCAGCGTTGCCCGCCTGTTACTGCTCGCTGAGGTGCAGAAATTGATTCTGTTGCCCTGAATGCAGCGAACCCTTCCCTTCCACTCTAAGTCCCAACCTAATCCGAAGCATTTCCGAGCCGGTGATCCGGCTCGGCTGCGTATGCAGGAGTTTGGGATGCGGACTACGCATCAGGAAGTTTTTAAATGTCGCATAAAGTTGAAATTGACCTATATGGGTCACAGGTCTCAATTGAGACTGGCAAGATAGCCAAACAGGCCAGCGGATCAGTTGTAGTGTCGTCCGGAGATTCGGTGGTTCTGGTGACCGCCTGTTCCGCCGAGAAGCCCAAGCCTGGGGCAACCTTTTTCCCGCTCACGGTGGATTATCGAGAGTACACTTACGCCGCCGGAAAGTTCCCGGGCGGGTTTATCAAGCGGGAAGGCCGTCCGTCTGAAAAGGAGATCCTGACGAGCAGGCTGATAGACCGCCCGGTCCGGCCGCTCTTCCCGGAAGGGTTCAGTTGCGAGACGCAGATTATTGCAATGGTCCTGTCGGCCGATCCGCAGCACGATCCGGGCGTTCTCGCGATTGTGGGGGCGGGAGCAGCTCTTGCCATATCGGACATCCCCTTCCATCATGTGCTGGGCGGCGTACGGGTAGGTTTAATCAACGGAGTCTACCAGGCGAATCCAAGCTATGACGAGACGAAGGATGCACGTCTCAGCATCATCGTGGCGGGCACCGAGCAAGGCATTGTGATGGTTGAGGCCGGTGCGAACGAAGCCTCGGAGTCGCAGGTATTGGAGGCGATCGAATTCGGCCATAACTGCTGCAAGAAGATCGTTGCCGGAATCCGCGAGCTGGTGAGCGGCGCCGGAAAACCCAAGCGCGAGTACGCACTGCCTGTCGCGAACGAGCCGATGCTCGCCAGAATTTCCGAGACGGTACGCACTGAATTGAGCGATGCCCTAAATACTCAAAAGTACGGCAAGCTCGAGAGCTACAGCCGTATCGATGTGGCGAAGGCCAAGGCCGTGGGGCTTTTCACCGAGGAGACCGAGAAGGCCGAGGCTGGCAAGGTTTTCGACACTCTGAAAGAGCGCATCTTCCGGGACGAGATGTTGAAGGATCGGCGACGCCCGGATGGCCGTGCTTTTGACCAGATCCGGCCGATCACCTGCGAAGTAGGCGTTTTGCCACGCACACACGGTTCCGCTATCTTCACACGAGGCGAAACGCAGGCTTTGGTAACGACAACTCTCGGCACGAAGGACGATGAGCAACGAATCGAACTCTTCGATCTGAGTGAAACCTCGAAACGCTTCATGCTTCACTACAACTTCCCGCCATTTAGTGTCGGCGAGGTTGGATTTATGCGCGGACCAGGGCGGCGCGAAATTGGGCACGGCGCTCTCGCCGAGCGTTCGCTTTCCCCGGTCATTCCCGACGAGAAAGATTTCCCGTATACGCTTCGCGTGGTGAGTGACATTCTCGAATCGAACGGCTCGAGTTCGATGGCCAGTGTTTGCGGGGGAACTCTCTCCATGATGGACGCCGGTGTTCCTTTAGCGGCTCCCGTGGCTGGAATAGCGATGGGGCTGGTGCTGGAGGGCGAAAGCTACGCCGTCCTCACTGACATCGCCGGCGCGGAAGATCATTACGGCGACATGGATTTCAAAGTGGCCGGGACGAAGGGAGGAATCACCGCCCTGCAGATGGATATTAAAGTTCCGAACGTCACGACCAAGATCATGGCAGAGGCTCTGGAGCAGGCGCGTAGAGGCCGGCTAGAGATCCTCGAGAAGATGGTCGCGACGATCGCGACACCTCGTACGCAGCTTTCGCAATACGCTCCGCGCATTTACACCACAAAGATCCCAACCGACAAGATTCGCGAGCTCATCGGACCTGGCGGCAAGGTGATCAAGGGCATCATCGATCAGACTGGCGTCAAGATTGATGTGTCTGATGACGGGACGGTGAACATTTTTGCTTCAGATGGGACGTCGGCAAGCCGGGCCTTACAGATGGTCAGCGACATTGCTGCGGTTGCTGAAGTCGGAAAGACCTATCTCGGGAAAGTGGTTCGAATCGCCGACTTTGGTGCGTTCGTAGAGATTTTCCCCGGTACTGACGGATTGCTCCATATCAGCGAGATCTCGGAAAGCCGCATCAAGAATGTCCGCGATGAGCTTAAGGAAGGCGATCAGATCCTGGTGAAGGTTCTTGCGCTGGAAGGCAATAAGATCAAGCTGAGCCGGAAGGCCATTCTTAAAGAACAGAGGGAAAAGCTGAAGACCGGCGCAGCCAATCCCGAATAAATTAGAATCCGGCGCGCCGTTGAGCGCGCCGGAGTTCAACTGTCAGCGGCAAGGCCGAACGGAACGGGCTCGAGAGGCTCTGCAGCATCGAGCATCCGAAGGATGTCCCACCGTCTTCGAAGCAGCTTGACGTCTATATCTTTAGACAAGAGATTTCTGAAGTGTTCGGCGTATTCAGCAGCAGCATCTCGCCAGCGCCTTACGTGAGTAACCTTGCTGCGAGGGGCTTCTCTTTCGTACAATTTGGAAACGACTTCGGGCAGTTCGCTTAGCGTACGAACGAGGTGCAGATTCGGATCACGTGTTAGCGCTTCGAGTTCACGGTTGACTGTGCTTTCGAGAACTATCACGGGCTTTCCCAAAGCCAGAGCGTCCGCTACGGGCAATCCGAAGCCTTCGTAGTGGCTCGGGTAAACTAACACGCGGGCGTTTGCTAGCAGGCTTCGCATAGCACTCCGGCTGAGCCCTCCACTTTGCAGCCACTTGAAACCCGGCCGGCTTGCGTCTGGTTCCTCACCGCCCAGAACTACAGTCGGGCGTGCCCCATCGAGGTATCTCAGAGCTTCAGCTACCCCTTTGTGAACGAAGTAATTGCCCATTATAAGCAGGTAATCGCCTTCCACAAATTCCCGTGCTGTTGTCCCTGCGTTCGTGCCATGGTGAATAATCTTCATCGACTGTTCTACTCCGTAGTAAGCTTTGAAATCGCTCCGGGAAAACTGACTGATGGCGAAGACGGCATCGGACAATTCAGCTGCATTCTTAAATAGTGTGTCGCGATGTGGCGAGTTGAGGTATTCGCAGCGGATCGCAATTATGTCCTGCAAGACATAGCTGACGCGTGGAGCCAGACGGTTCATCCGGTAGAATTCAGGCCAAGAGAATACCTGACAAGGCTTGAATACGAGGTCGAACAGCATAGGTTCGTCGCCACGGTCGCGGTATATTTTGTAACCCATGAGTTCGTGGTCGAAATAATTTTGGTTAACGCGAAGGCCCACGTGAAGATCCCAGTCGTTTTCCACGAAGAACCGGAGTGCCCGGAGTAGATTTAATCCAAAATCTGAAGTTCCTGTGTAAGCGTCGGGCAGATGGAAAAGATCATACAGTAACCTTGGCCGGTGCGGAATCCGAAGGGCTGCGAACTTCTCAACTGGATCTGTCCGGTAGCGCTCATGCTCGTATACAATCCGCTCGTATTCGGGATATCGGCTGAGTAGGATTTCCCGGTTTCTATGTTCCAGAGCGATGCGCGTTGTTCCGAATGAAGACGACTCGTAGTGGTAGACAAAGGCGTGATTTGCGGCGACCGCAGAGTATCCGTAACGGTTGATGCGGCAGACAAAATCGTTCTCTTCGTTGTATCCCGGACTGTAGATCTCGTCGAACAGGCCAAATCGTTCCAAGACCTCGCTCTTGATCAGAAGGCAAAATCCAACGGCCGTGGGCATCACTTGGTATTTCGGCAACAACGGATGGATTTCTCGCCATAACCTGAAAGATTCTTCAGGAGTCACATCGTCGCACGAACCGGATGGAACCGAAAAAATCGTCGCGGTGTTACTGCGTGGAGTAACAGCCCCATGTTTTTCGTGCAGGTGAAGAACGTCCTGCATCTCCTCGAGGAAGCGTTCGGTCACTTCCGTGTCGGAGTTTAGGAGAAGTAAATCATTACCGGTTTCGCGCAGATGATCGGCAGCCCAATTGCAGCTTGCGACGAAGCCCCGATTTTGGTCGTTTCTGACGTATTTGAGATTCGGAAAGTCGTCGCAGGCTTGTTCCCACGCTTCTCGGACGCCTCGGTTGGGCGTAGCATCATCAAGAATGTAGACCGGACAATCGGCACGCAGATGTAGGCGGAGGCTCTTCAGGCAGACACTGAGCCTATCAGCTGCTCCGTAAGCCGGAATCACAACCGAGACGGGAGCCCGAGTGTCTGACCGGTTCATCGCCTGCTTATCAAGCGATTGAGAGCTCTAAGCGGCTTTGTTAATCGCCAGGAATGTGAGTGCTCAAGTTCGTGGCGGGTCGTCCGCTCGAGTAGCAGCTGTTCTTCTAAGGAGATCTTAGAGTGCTTTAAGCTCTGAACCAAGGCAATGTCTGCTCGAAATGCTTCTTCACGAGCGCGCGCCGATTCAGTCAAATTGTGAAGCTCACGTCGCAAGTCGTTTCGCTCGGTAGCGATCTGGGATATTTGAGCTGCAGTTGTGGACCTTTCAGCGGCCACGCTCTGGATACTGCTACAAAAGGCGCTCGTCGTGCAGCCGTCACTTTCGGCCACGTCGGCCAGGATGCCGATCAGTGCTTCCGGAGATGAGTCCAATCGAAGTGTTATCTGAACTGAATCTGCTCCGTCCTCAAAAGGAACGCGAGGCAACCGGAGCTGAGGGTCGTGACCGGGACTCAGAAGAACGTACTTGTCGGCACGGGGGCCAACGACCAGATTAGAAATCTCGAGGCTTCGTAAGGCTTTCGGATCACGAGCAGCCCATACGACGCGACCGCTCTTCCGGGCCTCGATGGCAGCGATCTCGATCGCGCACGGAGTCGCGCTGGGGTCAATCCGAAGAGTCTCGATGCTCGCTTGGTAAGGCAAAGTGAGGGCCAGAGTTTGCCAATCTCCCAGCGGGATTTCCTGCTTGACGCTCCACTCTTCTGAGTAGGACGCGTCATGCCGAATGAAGACCTGCACGAAGGTGTTTTCCTTACGCCGGGGTGTAATTGCGGAGCCATCGGCCATCCGGCCGAGACACTCTGCCACAGCTTCAAAGGTGCGGCGAAACTGAAGCTGAACTTTCACAAGTGCGCGCCCGTGTCGGCCCGGTAAGCAGGGAAGGAACATCTGAGGGTCGTCACCGTAGCTGAAGATCGCAAAGGTGTCGAGACTCGCGAGAGGTATAGCCGATCCTCCGAACTTGAGTTGGGGAAAGTCTTGCGCTGACCCTTGCCACAGCACGTCGCCGGTTTTTTCGTCCGTGACGTTTAGCGAGGTCAATTCGATCACGCAAGGGCAGTCCGCCGGGTCAATGCGGAGCGGACCATCGCCCGTGCCTTCGGGAAGAATGAAGGTCAACGTCTCAGGATGCTGAAAGCTGGCAGCTCGTTTTGTGCTGGCTGCTTCAGAGTAAGTGCCGGCTATAGACGTGTATACCTGAACAGCAGTCCAGGCAGACTTGCTGTCGCGCAACTCCGACTCGAACCTGTTCTCCAGGTGCGAAGAGTAGATGACATAACGTCGTCGAAGCTGTTCCTGTACCTCCGCGTCCCCCTCGAAAAGCGTGTCGAGAAGCTCGTTCCATTCACGCCTTGGTCCCGGCTTACGAAAAACCCCCAAGCCTGACGAGTGTTGAAATGCAAAGGTCTCCGGAAACTCGGCCGAAAGCTCTTTCCAGAATCGCCAAACCCCGAAGTCTGCGTGTCTGGCAGCGATATCGTGTAAGAGCACGATACCGCCTTCGCCTACTTTCGGATACCAGTTCCTGAAGTCGTGACGCACGGCATCGTAGGTGTGGAGGCCGTCGATGTGCAGAAGATCGATAGACGAGTCGGCGAACTGTTCCCGAGCCTCGTCGAAACTCATTCGCAAAAGGTGTGAGAACCAAGCGTAATGAGCTTCGTTATGCACACGCACTTCTTCGAAGACATCCTCACCATAGAATCCAGCATGTGTCTCACCAAGCCAGTGGTCGACTGCATAGCATGCACAAGGAATCTGGTTTTCAACTACGCTCTGGCAAAAGGTGAAGTACGATTCTCCAAAGTGCGTGCCTAACTCGACGAGCACAGTGGGCTTAAGCGCGGCTACAAGATCGGCGGCAAAAGGCAGGTGCCCTGACCACGTGCCCAGATTGCCCGGGCGATAACGGCGAGGAACAAAGGTCGGGAAACTCAGAGTAACATCTGATTTGCCCGTCGTAAGAAGTGACTGCACTAGCATCAACAATGTAACATTCAGAGCCGATCACGTTTCCGCTGCTGGACCGTCAGCGATCCTGAGCGTTGCTGGTATGGATTCGAAGGCGGCGAGATTCCGGTTGGACTTCAAAGGGGACCTTTGGCGGCACTCGCAGAGGCCTTCCGGAACCAGAGTTGCGGGATTCTCAAAAGTGGCGACCGCGAACGGGGTTACGAGTACGCGCCGCGATTGCGAGTGAGCCCGATTAGTCAATCGCGCAACAAGCCCGGGCATGTCAGTCCCAGAGATGGAGCCAACTCCGCCAACTTCGGCGATCGCCGCCTTACTAACGGCGAAAAAGTGGCTCGAGACTGCCTCGACACTACGGACTGTATTTAAATGGGCGAATCGAGTTAGGTCGGAAAACGGAGTCCCGGCATAGGGATCTGAGAGCTCTCCAGCATCGTTCCAGACGAACCCGCTTGACACTATCCGGAGGTCAGTGTTGAGCGAGATGCCGCTTACGATACCGCAATCGCTGCGCCTGGCCTGCGCAGTAAGTTCTTCACAGAAGCGCTGGCTCACGGTTTCAAGTGGGCCGTTCACGAATACAATTACTTCGTCTTCGATTTCTTCAAGACTGCGGATCAATTGCCGCCCAAACTTGGGATCGTCCCGATATAGGAGACAGCTCACCAATTCATAAACTCTGGCCGTTTCCTCATTGAGATTCAATGCAAGCGTCGACTGCTGGAACATGCCATCTTCGCATCGCGTGATCACCGCTGTTTTCGCAGCATGGGCAAACAGCGGCGTCGTGCGAATCAGCGGAAACAGCAAGCCGGGCTCGACAATCGCGTTGAACCCATGTCTGTGATTGTGCGCTGAGGCGACCCTCATCATCATTTTGCGTTCCCTTGCTCCTCCATGCCGGTCTTCCTCGGGCTTTTCACCGAATATCCGCTGATGATACAGCACCTTTTCGATGTGCCCTATGTTGGCGGATCCTGTTTCTTCAGCTGCACTGAGCAGGAAATCCCATTCGTAAGCCGCAGCATCAGTCTCCGGAATCAGCGCTGCATTCCTTAGCAGCCGTTTTGCCAATGCTGCGCGGAGAACCGTCAGCCGGCTCAAGTAATTGAATGAACAGAAGATTTCCCAATCGAAATCCGGTTTAAAATTCGGAAACGACCGCCGTCCATAGGGATCAATTCGATCCTCGTCCGTGTAAAGCAGGTCCACGTGACCGGCTTCATTCAGATGGTTCACTACCTCCAGCAAAGCAAAGCGATGCAATTCATCGGGCGGCTCCAGCACAGTTACGAACTCAGCAGTCGTATTCCCGATCGCTGAATGGAATGCTTCAGAAAAGACTCTGTAGTCGCCAGGAGACAAACGAATCCTGGAGTCCTCGGCGGCCACTTTCTCCAGAAATGCGCGGGTTCGCAGGTCTGCTGATCGAAAATCGAGGACTGTTACCGTCCATTTCTGATAATGCTGTTCCAGTACCGAGCGCAGCGATGCCTCGACAAAATAAGCGTCCGCAAAATTGAGCCCGAGCAGCACATCGACAGTAGGCAGGTAAGACAGCTTGGATAAGCGACTCGGAATCTCTGCCGCCGGCCAAAATAAAGTTGGCTCCGTTGATTCCAGCCACTCTGTGTAGCTGGCAGCAAGGGGCTGCGTACCAGGAGTGTTCCAGAGCGGGTAAGCCGGAACCTGTACGACTGAAGCTACGTTGACGTCGCCTGTCCTTGATCGCACCTTGACGTGAACCACTCGATGGAACTTAGGCGCGGGAAACCTGACAACGAATCCGCAATGACGGGCTTCGGCCCTCGGGAAGTGCCGGGCAACATCCGGGCGTGGAAAACCTCCTTCGATATCCTGATCGCGGCCGTCGATTTCCAGGATTAATTTCGCATGTTCATCTAAAAGAGGAAGAAACCACCCCGCCAAATAATACTCGTCACCTTGCAGGCGCTTTGCTTCAGGCGTATCGAGATGAAAACGAAAGTCGGGTTGCTGGTTGTTTCCCTGCAAAATCCAGAATAAGGCAGCTAGTTCGACTGAGCTTCGAAAGCAAGGTCTCCGGCTTCCGGCGGAGGCAGCTTGCGCTGAACTTCGAAGCTTGCCCGAGGATCGCGGGCGGACGCTTTACCTGCGTGAAAGATGCCGAAACGCAAGCTGAGGCTTGCCAGTGAACCCAAGATTGCAGCCGCGATATGCTTCTTCCGAGACTTTCCCGGCAGGGCGGAGATGACTGCACTCGCGATCGTCAACACTTTCGCAGATTGCCAGAGAAAGCCGCTGAATCCCTGCCTTAGAGGCTTACCGACGCGCTCCACTCTGCTCGCATCGGCTTCGAGGGTCCGGGTTGCAAGCAACTCGACGATTTTGCCCGCCAGAGCGAACCTCTGAACGGCCCGATGCTCGGCCTCGTTAAGGCTGAAGAACTCAAGAAACGAAGCCGCCGCAGCTGTACCTGAGGCGAGGAACAGAACGGGCATGGTCCGGTACGCCTGTTGCCACACGGGCACTGCGCTTTGAGAGATAAGAACCCCGGTGTATCCGGAGAGTCCTAACCCGAGGACGCCCGCAACGACTCCGAGGAGGTCCGCCAAAGGCCGGAAAATTCGAGGGCCGAATGGCAAGACAGCAGCACCTGCCGCTGCCGTCGAGAAGATCGAGAGAATCCACGAACCCATGCTCATCGGCGACGATACTCTGAACACGCGAAGCATGTTCAGAAATCGCGATGGCCGTCCGAGATCGTGAATCAGCAGCGCAGCGCTAACTGCGCCGCCAACTGTTCCCACCCATCTTGCTTTAAGGACCAGTGATCGCATGGCCACTGGCGCCACAAGTTGCGCGGCCGCCCCGAACGTGGCTCCCACTCCTGCCACGCCGCCGACGTAGAAGTAAGTCGGTATGGACCAGATCCATACTGGCTGCTTTAACATCGGAACGTCGTAATAACTTGGACTTGTTTGAGACTGCTTGCTCGGTACGTAAGGGTACGACTGCGAGTGAAGGGCGGTATCGTACTTGCTGCGAAGAGTCGTTTCGTTCGCGGCTTCTCCTGAGAGAACGCCGATCTCAGTATTTATGTTGCGACCATCATCTTGCGTTTTGGCTATCCAATCAATGGCGCGAGAATCCGATACTTTCGGCGTGTCATGTGTCATCGCGCGTGCGTCTCGTTACCATTCCCGCCGAGCATGACGGAGGCTAGCGCTAAAGCGGAAACGCCGATTGCGGCTAGACCCGTTGCCATCCAACTCTTTTTCCCCTTGTGGGTGGGCACTTCCGGGTTTGGTGGGAGATTGTAAACCTCCGGTTTATCAAGGAGCAGAAAGAATGCATTCAGCCCGCCCGTACCCGGTTGCGCTGCTGCATCTTCGCCGTAAAGGTAGGCCTCCTTTACACCGTCTTCATGAAGCTTTTTAACGCGCTCCCGAGCATGCTCGCGCAGCTCATCGACATCGCCGAATTGGATCGATGCAGTAGGACAAGCCTTGGCGCAAGCGGGTTGCATCCCATCTTTCTGGCGGTCGTAGCAAAGCGTACACTTCCATGCGCGCCCGTCATCCGGGTTCCGGTCGATGACTCCGAAGGGACAGCCGACGACACAATATCCGCAACCGTTGCAAATATCCGGCTGCACATAAACCGATCCGAACTCGGTTCGAATAATAGCGCCCGTGGGGCAGTTCTCGAGACATCCGGCCCGGGCGCAGTGCTTGCAAACATCAGAAGACATCAGCCACGAGAGGCCGCCATTGTCCTGCCCGGAGATTGGAACCGGCCGCTCAATGAAGCTGACATGGCGCCAGGTGGTACTGCCCAAGTGAACCGTGTTGTCATATGACATTCCCGTGAAATGGTAGCCATCGTCGGGAAGCTGGTTCCACTGTTTACAGGCAACCTCACAAGCCTTACAGCCAATGCACAACGTAGTGTCGGTAAAAAAGCCGTTAGCCATGATTCTGGATCTTTCTAGGTTTGGTCGCCCTGCTTTGACATTGGCGCATGAATATTATGCTTGCCTACAGGACGGTGCTGCGCTTGCGGCAGATCGCGCAATTTTTCGCCCGGCATCACGCCCGCCCTCATCCAATGAGGTTTGCTGTGGTCGCGCCGCCCTGCTCTGATGTTTCCAGTCAGGGCTTTTGATTCCATAATGCTGGTATTTGAGTCGGCCTGGAAGGCGAGCAGCTCGTTCGCCGAATCACCTACGATCAGGCCGCGATTGCCCCAGTGATATGGGACGCCAATTTGATGGATCCAGCGTCCGCCCAGCTTGAGCGGCTTCATACGCTCAGTCACCAGAACGCGCGCTTCGATCTCTGCACGCGCCGAGGAGATAGTAGCCCAACCGCCATTCTGCAAGCCCTTCTCGGACGCTAGTTCCGGAGAAACTTCACAAAACATTTCTGGCTGCAGTTCAGAAAGCCAGGTCAGCCAGCGGGACATCGCTCCTGAAGTGTGATGTTCGGTCAGGCGGTATGTGGTGATAACGTGCGGAAACTCCGGATCATCATAGGGTCGCGCGAACTTGTTTTCTGTGCGGGGGTACTCGATGCGGACGGGATTACACTGCTGACCGTATAGCGCGTTCTTGACGGGAGACTCCAGCGGCTCGTAGTGCGTCGGCAGGGGTCCTTCCTGAAGTCCGTTTGAGGCGAAGAGCCAGCCCTTCCCATCGGGCTGAAGAATGAACGGGTCGTCACCGGCGATTGTGTCCAGGCCTTGCGCATCGGGAGAAGGACGGTAGCTGGGGGGCTTCGGTTTTTGAAAATCAGGCTCATCGTAGCCAGTCCACTTCTGTTGAGCTTCGTCCCACCACACGAGCGCCTTCCGCTCTGACCAGGGTTTGCCTTCCGGATCGGCTGCCGCGCGGTTATAGAGAATGCGCCGGTTTGAGGGCCACGCAAACCCCCACTCGTGGCCGTAGTGATACTTGTCCGTTGCTCTCTCACGCTTCGCTGCACGATTGATGCCTCCGGCATACATGCCCGAGTAGATCCAGCAGCCGCACGCGGTAGAGCCATCGTCCTTCAAGTGCTTGAATCCGTCCACGGGCTTCCGGTCAGCCACTGTGTAGCCGTTTATCTCAGCGACAACAGCTTCGGCACTCGGCTCCTCAATTCTGCCGTGAGTGGGATAGTCCCAGGTCATGTCCTGAATCGGGCGATCTTTCGGATCTGTCGAGTTTGCGTAGAGTTCCTTCAGGCGCTTTCCCAGATGAAAGGCAAAGTGAAGCTCACTTCGGGCGTCACCGGGCGGTTCCACAGCCATGTGATGCCATTGCGCAATGCGCTGTGTTTGAGTAAAGCTGCCGTCCTTCTCGGTGTGGCAGGCAGCCGGAAAAAAGAAGACCTCGGTTCCGATATCCTCGGTTCGAACTTCGCCAGTTTCGTGCTCGGGGGAAGCCTTCCAGAACTCGGCAGTTTCGATCAACGAAAAATCGCGAACCACAAGCCACTTCAGGTTGCGCAAGCCCTTCCGCTGGAGCCCAGCATTGGGTGAGCCGACCACCGCATTTTCACCCATGACGAAATAACCGGTCAGGTTGCCGTCGGCCATATAGCTGACCGTGGTCATGTGGGAGTGATCGCCCGTCATTTTGGGCAGATACTGATAGCAGTATTCGTTCTCGGAGCTCGCTGCATCACCGTACCAGGCTTTGAGGAAAGAGATCATGTACTTGGGTGTCTCCGTCCACCAGCCGGAACGAGGCGTGTAGTTCTCCAGATATTTCTTCAGAGTTGGATCATGCTTCGCCTTAGGCATCGAAAGATAGCCGGGCAGGAGGTTGTAAAGGGTCGGGATGTCGGTTGAACCCTGGATTGTCGCGTGTCCTCGAAGAGCGAGGATTCCGCCGCCAGGACGGCCGATGTTCCCGAGCAGAAGCTGCAGGATTCCGGCAGCGCGGATCATCTGTGCACCGATCGAGTGATGCGTCCAGCCTACGGCGTAGCAGAATGCGGTCGTTCGCTCGCGCCCGGAGTTGTTCGAGATCGTCTCCGCGATCTTCGAGAACTGATCCTTAGGAACGCCGCAGACCTGTTCTACCATCTCAGGCGTGTAGCGCGAAAAGTGTCGTTTCAGAATCTGGAAGACACATCGGGGATCCTGCAGCGTATGGTCCTGATGGAACGATTTCGCGTCCTTCTGCTGGAAGTTCGCTGCGCGTTCCGCATGCGATTCAGGAACGCGTCCGCCCTTTTCCATATCACTGGCGGCGTCGCGCTGATATCCCCAGCTCGTGGTGCCGTACTGCGACTGATCCGGCTCCCACCCGCTAAACAGGCCATCAAGATCTTCGGTGTCTTGAAATTTCTCTGAAACAAGCATCGCCGCGTTCGTGTAAGCGACCATGTACTCTTTGAAATAACGTTCATTCTCGATTACGTACGAGATCAGGCCGCCGAGGAATGCGATGTCTGTGCCGGCCCGGATGGGCGCGTGAATATCCGCAGTGGCGCTCGTTCGAGTAAACCTTGGGTCGACATGAATTATCGTTGCACCACGCTGTTTGGCAAGCATCACCCAGCGATAACCCACCGGGTGGTTCTCGGCCATGTTTGAGCCCTCGATTACAATGCAATCCGCGTTCGCCAAATCCTGCAGCGAAGTGGTCGCACCGCCTCTTCCGAACGAGGCCCCCAGACCGGGGACCGTGGAAGAGTGTCAAATACGGGCCTGATTTTCGATCTGTACGATACCAAGCGAATTGAAGAGCTTCTTGAGAAGGTAGTTCTCTTCATTGTCAAGCGTTGCACCGCCCAGGTGAGCCATGCTCAGAGTGCGGTTGACCACATCTCCACTCTCTGTCTCTGCCTGCCAGTTTTGATCACGCGCGTCCCTCACGCGATCTGCCACCATCTCCATCGCCTGCTGAAGCGGAATGGCTTCCCAACTCGTGCTATAAGGCTTGCGGTAAAGCACCTGCTGAACGCGATGCTCGCTGGTGACAAGTTGGAACGTCGCCGAGCCCTTCGGACACAGGCAACCTTCAGAAATTGGCGATTCTGGATCGCCCTCGATGTCGACGATGCGGTCGCCTTTGACATAAATCAACTGCCCACAACCTACTGCGCAATACGGGCAAACCGACCGGACAACACGGTCCGCGCTCCGAGTTCTCGGAGCTAACGTCTTCGATCGGTCCGACGCAGCCGTGTCACCCAATGCATGAGGATCGCTTCTCTGAAATTGTTTGATGACTGGCCAATTACTGATCTTCGGCATACGCTTCATATCGCTGTCCTTTTCCATAGTGGCCCAGAGTGTTGATGGTTAGGAACAAGTAGTTTTCCGGACCGCTTAATCGGCAGTACCAACAGAACGAAAATCGTGAGCAGATGTAGGTGCGGAGTGCGTCTAATAGGCTGTTCCTAGCTACCGGGTACGAAAATTGTGAACGAGCTCGAGTCCACTCTACTCCACCACAGTTTGGTGCTGACACGGGCCTTGATCTGGGAACGGCCGTTACAAACCGCTGGGCAATTGCGGCGGTGTCCTTTACGGACCCGGTATATTCCTCGCCAGCTTCTCAAATGGAAGTCTTGGATGTCTGTATTTCAGTTACGGGATTATTGGCGGCATCGGCCTTGATTCGGATACATCGTTCCAGGCGCCGTGCTGTTCAAGTGGTTTCCTGATCGCCGTGGGCGCTTTGGCTGCTACTTTTTTCTGAACACTTCGGCCGGTATCTCAGTTATTTCGCAGGAAGCCCCGATGTTCCAGGAATTCGCCAAAGTCTCGGTTATCGTGGCGGCCGGCATGGTGGGGATCGTTTCCATCGGGAATGCGTTCGGAAGAGTATTCTGGGCCTGGTTCTCTCCGACCTGGTAACGCGCCGTATGACTTCGTCATCATGTATGCGCTGCAAGCCGGCCTCTTCTTACTGCTTCCACACCTTCACTCTGTAGTACCTGTCACCACTATCGCGATAACATTTTGATGTGTTATGGGGGCGGATTTGGAATCATGCCCGCGTTCGCGGCTGACTACTTCGGATCGAAGAACGTGGGGCCGATCTATGGCCTGATGCTCACCTCGTGGAGTTTCGCGAGCGTTTTTGGACCGGTCTTGGTGGCCCGCATGCGTCAGTCAACAGGCGTATATGACGGCGCCCTTCGAATCATCGCAATCGTGCTGGCTTGTCCATCATTCTGCTTCTCATCGTGCGCCGCCGAAAGGTTCGGGCGAAACCGTT
Source organism: uncultured Acidobacteriaceae bacterium (assembly GCA_963771495.1). GTDB lineage: Bacteria > Acidobacteriota > Terriglobia > Bryobacterales > Bryobacteraceae > Bog-105. Next base: position 568,290 of record CAVYTR010000002.1, read on the forward strand.
CGATAAACCGAACGTGTACGTTCCTCGGATTGGGCACGGCGCAACGGCCTCGCTGGATTATCACCGTGTCTCCCGCTGCGAGTTTTGGCGCTCGAAACTAATGCGCAGACGAGTATGCGTGGCTTTGGCGAAACCGCTCCAACGTGCGCGTAGACGGCAGGACCTTGCCGCTTTCTAACCGGGCCACACCGCCTGTGTCGTTCCCATAACCTCGGCTACTTGTTCCTGTGTCATATCCGCCTCGCTTCGCGCCTTGATCAGAGCAGAGGCCACAGCATATTCTTGTGTCAGCGCATTGTAGGCGGCAATATACTGTGGGTCTTTCTTCCATTGCTGAAAGCTTTCTCTAACTGGAATGAATTTACGTTTCAATGCACCTCCTTGGCCCGTCTCATGGCGGTCATGATTTCGCGGCCTGGTGTCTTCTGGGTCTTCTTGGCAAAGACATGCACAACGACGATGCGCTCCCTGTCGCGGTGACGTAAGCCGCACGGGCGATACCGCTTTTGCCCTTCATCCGGATTTCCCAGAGTGGTCCTTCCAGATGCTTGACGTAAAGCTCCCGAACCCGTTCTAGACCATATGACTGAATCAACTCCACAATGCGTTGGAAGCTCGCCCGGATATCAAAAGGGAAGGCATTAAGTGCTGTCTGGACCTCTTCATCAAGAAACTTAACCTCCCACCGCATCACCAGAGTATATCTTTTTTGAGATATGTCAATTCGTCTTTATTGAAGGATTTTGCGTTTGGTGATGAGATGTACAAGGGGATTAAGCGGAGCGTGTTGAATCCTGGCTTGTAAGGCGCCGTTCGCTGGCAGTTGACTTGTTTAAGCAATCATTCCGATCGGCGGGCTACTTGCGGCGGCGTATTCGCGTCTGGGCATCCGGCCCGAGAGGAAGGCGTACCGGCCTGCCTCGACGGCCAGCTTCATCGCTCGAGCCATACGCTCCGAGTCCTCCGCTTCTGCTATGGCGGTATTTAGCAGCACTCCGTCGTAGCCCAACTCCATCGCGATTGCAGCATCGGAAGCCGTCCCGACCCCTGCGTCAACTATTAGTGGAACTTTGGTGATCGCTTCCCGCAAAATCTTCAGATTCGTCACGTTCTGAATGCCCAATCCAGATCCGATAGGTGCCGCTAATGGCATTACTGCGGCCGCGCCAGCATCGATCAGCTTACGCGCATTGACCAGATCGTCTGAGGTATACGGGAGCACCACGAAACCTTCTTTTACAAGCACCCGGGTCGCTTCGAGCAAGCCTTCATTGTCCGGGAAGAGTGTCTTCTGATCGCCGATAACTTCCAACTTGATCCAATTTGAAAGCCCTGCTTCCTGTGCCAGGCGTGCTGTTCGTATCGCTTCTTCCGCCGTGTAACACGCAGCAGTATTAGGAAGGATCTGTATCTTTGAGCGGTCGATGTAATCCAGTTCCGACTCTTTTGTACGGTCAGATAAATTGACGCGGCGTACGGCGAGGGTTACCATCTCCGTACCTGCAGCTTCGTGGCATCGCGCCATAAGCGCTTTGCTCCGGTACTTGCCCGTTCCGACAAACAAACGGGATCGGAATGCCCGTCCGGCGATGGTTAAAGTCTCGTCCATATAGCTCCATTATGAAACTTCCAGAACCTTGGCCCCGCGCCTTGAGAACTCTACTTCGTCCAGCGAAGGGGATGAAAACCTTCCGTGCTTACATTCCACGAGGAAGGAAATCCACGCGCGTTGTCAGCGCTCATGCTGGCGGTGGCGAGCAGCAAAGCTCCGTTTGAAGGAAGATATACGGGTAGGTTTGGCCGCTGCCACGTGTGGCCGTTGGCAGACCACTTGTTCTTCGGCGTGTCCATTAGCAGGACTTCAATCGCCGTCTCCGGCTCGCCGAGGCGGGCAGCAGTCATTGCCATACTGCCGTAATCCCAACCCCAGGTATCCGGCCACTGCCAGCAGGAAAGCACTTTGTGCAAAGTCCGCCGCATGATTTCCCTGTCTACCTTTGTGCCGTCCAGCAGGCCGAGTGCCATCAGCATCGAAGGGTGGTCGCGATTCCGCTCTGTGAAAGTCTGTGGGCAGTTCTCATGCGCGAGGTAGAGTCCGTTTGCTACCGGCAAGGCGGAAAGCTGCTGTCGCACCGCTGTCCATTTTGGCTGAGGAGGGAGTCCCATCCGCGCTCGCCAGGTCTGCGCCACCTGGAGCATCTCTGCCCAGTACTCAAGTTCGAAGGTGGGATTCCAAGTGTCCTTCGCTGGATGGTTTTCCTGCACAGGGATGACAGGCGGCCCTAACATGTACCGGCTTTTGGCGTGGTCGAACCAGGCGAACGAAGTCATAAAGTCGGCTGTCGCGAAGACGAGGTCAGCGTAGCTTTCGAGTAAAGACTGATCCGGTTTCTCCCGATAACAGAGTTCGGCCATTGCGATGATATGCGGCTGCTCCCAAATCAGGAGCGGAGCAATGGGGGAAGGGGATTGCATACCGTCCGGGCCTGTCATCTTGGGCCACCGTACGCCTGTGTAGCCCTGCTGCTCTGCAATTCGCCGGGCTTCCGGCAGAATGCGGCGATAATAGGCGAGGCTTCTTTCAAGCAAGGCGGCATGTCCCCACCTTGCGAAATGTCCAGCGTGCCACAGGTGCATCTCGGTGTGGAATTTGCCGTACCAGCTATTGCAGGTAAGGCCGGTCTCCTGGGGAGGCAATGATCCTGCGCACTGAATGGCTGTTAGATACCGGGACAGAATGATTCTGCGCTCCAATTCCTTCGCACGCGCATCAGGTGCATTTGACAACTCGACGGCTGCGCCGTTCGTCCAGAAGTTGCTCCAGCATTGTGAACACGCGGTTGCCGTTTCCGCAGCGCTCGGAAGAGTTCCTGAGTCAGATTGGGGCGAAAAACAGCAAGTAAATTCTAGAGTTGTCGCGCTGCGGGCTGGCTCGAGTGTAAATGTATGTTTTTTCTCCTGCTGAAAACGGGCAGGTGTTGCCCAGCCGATCTCCACGGAATACCGATCGCGGTCCAACTCGCGGGATATGGTCGCGCGCTGTTTATCGCGACTCGTCAAAGTACTTTTGTGAAGCGCAGGCTGCTGCCAGTCAGCACCGCTCATTCCTGCCGAGCCGTACGGAAATTCAAAGACAACGGAAAAAGGCGAACGAATTCGGAAACTCAGCGCATCTTGCTCCGGATGGCAGCATGTCTCAACTACAACGGGTTGTGAGTCGAAAGTGAACTCACTTTTGAGGATGCCGGTCCAAAGGTCCAGCTCCTGCTCTATCTCGGCCAAATCATCAGGTGTTGCCATCCCACCGTTCCGCTTATGCAAATTCAATCCGATGCGCCCCAGGTTCAGGCGGTGTGGGTTCATGCGAAGCCAGTTGTAGAGCTCGCCCTGCGTTTTGTTGTCAATCGGGTATGCGACTTCGCGACCGTGTGTTTCGAGCGGAGTCAAGCGGAACTGCTCATAACTGAACCCATGCGGATTCGAGAAAGTATGCCAGCCCCATTGCGATTGCGTGCACAAGGGAAGGTAGCTCTCAAAGGCAGCAGGAAACGTTTGCAAACCGGTCGCATCCGCTGTGAACGCAAACTCTCCATTGCCAACGGAGAGCGGATTTTTATTATCAAATCGACTGATTCTCACGTTATGGCGCCGGACCAGGGCTCTCCGATCGATCTTGCCTCCTTCGCTTCCCTTCCGGACCGCTGCGCGAGTACCCACAACACCCGGAAAGAGCTTCAACAGGTCACGACGATTCATAAGCAGACTGGCTGCGTTCAGGTTAGCGTTCCATCGTTTGCAGGAAAATTAACAAGCTCGTAATCAGGTGTTCGTCCTCAATTGTTATAAACGGGTATGGGACGATACGCTGCCGTCGATATCGGAAGTAATTCGGTACGCATGATGGCCGCTGAGGTGAGTCACGGGGAGACGAAGATTCTCGCTGAGGACAGGCAAGTCACCCGGCTCGGCTCGAGCGTATTTCAAACCGGACGGATCAGTAAGGATGCCCTGGACTTTCTGACGGCGAACCTGCAGCGCATGTCTGCCGCGTATAAGGCTCTTAACGTTGTAGGGGTTCGCGCCGTTGCAACCAGCGCAGTTCGCGATACCGAGAACCAGGATGAGTTCATTCAGCGCACGAGCGAGGCGCTTGGCACGAACGTCGAGATCATCTCTGGACCGGAGGAGGCCAGACTGATCCATTTGGGTGTCGAAGCGCGCTGGCCGCGGCCGAAAGAGCGCACGCTGATTGTCGACGTCGGCGGTGGAAGCGCCGAATTGATCATCAGCCAGGGCGGCCAATTGATCGATGCAGTTTCGAAGCCGCTGGGAGCTGTGCGCTTAACTGAGATGTTTCTGAAGAGCGATCCGCCGCGATTTGACGAGCTGCATCGAATGACAAGCTATGTCGAAGAGAAGTTGGCTCCCTTTCACAAGCAGCACGGGGCCGAGAAGTTCGACCGTGCGATCGCGACCTCGGCTACAGCGGCCGCCATTGTATCGGTCGCGAATCAGCTGCCTCGCATCAAGCGTGACGAAGCCGATCGCACGAAGGCTGCTCTGCCGCAGATTCGTGACCTGTTTGAGGTTTTAAGCAAGAGCGATCTCTCGGCGCGCCGAAAGATCACCGGAATCGGCCCACGACGGGCAGAAATTGTGATCGGCGGGGTGGCTGTGTTTCTGCGCGCATTGGAATTGTTTGAGCATAGATCGCTTTATTACTGCTCGGCCGGAGTGCGCGATGGAATCATTGCCGATCTTGTGGCTCGCCGCGTCGGAAGCGAATTGGCCAGACTGTCGAAGGAGCAGCGGCAAATGGTGGAGTCGATGGCAAGGCGGTACAACGTGTCTGGGAAGCATGTGAGACACGTTGCCTCTCTTGCCCTTCGGCTGTTTGAAGTGCTTCAACCGTTACATCAATTGGCGCCCGCCGCGGGCAAACTGCTGGAAGCCGCAGGTATTCTGCACGACATCGGACATTTCGTTAGCGGGACCGGGCACCACAAACATTCGGCGTACCTGGTCGCCAACTCTGATATGCCGGGGTTCACCGACAAAGAACGATTAACCATCGCTGCGCTCTGCCGTTTCCATCGGAAATCCATGCCTCAGCAGCGTCATTCGCATTATCAGGCGCTCGACTCCGAATCGAAGCGGTTAGTGCTCGCATTAACGCCGTTGTTGAGGTTGGCCGACAATCTCGACCGCGGGCATGAACAGAAGGTCAAAGACGTCAGCAGCACCCTCCGGAACGGGACGGTCAGCATCCTGGTCAACGCGGAGGACGATGTCGATCTGGAGCTTTGGGCTGCCAACGAATCCACAAAGACCTTTCGAGAAGTCTACGGGAAACCGATTTCGTTCGAGCGAGCGCGTGGACAGCGGGCTTAAACATCTAACCCGGATATCTCACGAAAGTAGTAGCCAAGAGCCGCCGAATCTGGCATAAACATTTGTGAACGCAGATGTTTTGGCCAAAAAGGAGGCGGCTCTCGCTGTGACAGAGTGTATCCAATCGAGTTTCGAGTTTGCCGGGGCGTGGTCACGATCGGTGATGGCACGTTTCGATGGCGGGCAGATCACGTCGCATGCTGGTGGTTTGCTGTTGCGGGAAGTGGATGGGCGCATCGGATTACTAGACAGGCTGAGCGAATGTTTTCTCGACGGCCGCTCGCAGACGCGCGTGCGGCATAGCGTACGGGAGATGCTTGCGCAGCGCGTTTACGGGCTGGCGCTGGGTTATGAGGATCTCAACGATCACGAGCAATTACGTGAAGATCCGCTGCTCATGCTGCTGGCCGGTAGTGCCGATGCGGAGAGCCCGCTGGCGGGAAAGAGCACCCTGAACCGCCTGGAGTTGGGCGGAGGAGCAGGCGAGGAAGACCGCTACAAGAAGGTGCATTATGATGCCGAAGCGATCGATAGGGTACTGGTGCATCTGTTCCTGGAAGCGCATGCGCAGCCGCCGGAAGAGATCGTCATCGACCTGGATACGACCGATCTGCCGCTACATGGCCATCAGGAGCAGCGCTTTTTTCACGGCTTTTATTACCACTACTGCTATTTACCGTTGTACATCGTGTGCGGCGAACACTTGTTAGGTGTGCGGCTGCGGCCTGCCAACATCGACGCCAGCACGGGTGCGCTGGAGGAAGTAGAACGCATTGTCAAACAGATTCGCCAGCATTGGCCGGAGGTAAAGATCATTTTGCGTGCCGATTCCGGCTTCTGCCGCGAATCACTGATGAGCTGGTGCGAAGCCCATCAAAGCGAGTATGTATTCGGCTTTGCACGCAATGAGCGTTTACGCCGAATCATTGAGCCACAGATGCAAGCAGCCGCCGCGCTACATCGCGAAACTGGCCAAGCAGCGCGCGTGTTTACCGAGTTTACCTACCAAACCAACGATAGCTGGAAGCCGGCGACGGCGGGTGATTGCCAAAGCCGAGCAGATCGAAGGCAAGGAGAATCCACGTTACCTGGTCACATCGCTGGGAGTTGCCGAACTGGCCCGCCCGCAAGCTGTATGAGCAACTGTACTGCGCGCGTGGCGACATGGAGAACCGCATCAAAGAACAGTATTCGTTATTTGCGGGACGAGTGAGCGCCGCCACCCTGCGCGCCAATCAACTGCGGCTGTATCTGTCGGTTGCTGCCTACGTATTGATGAGCGCCTTTCGTCGACTCGCACTTTCGGGCACGGTCTGGGCGCGGGCGCAATGTGAAACTATCCGGTTGCACTTGCTTCGGATCGGTGCTCAGGTGCGGATCACGGTCCGCAAGGTCTGGATCTCGATTGCCAGCAGTTATCCGCACTGGCGCACTTTCGATCACGCCTATCAGCAACTATGCTGCTGAACCAAACGAGCACCACAGTTCTTTGACAATCTCGCCTCTCCAAACAGCAGTTGATGGCGAAGCTTGCCCCAAAATGCTCTTGACCCAGACCGCCGCACTCCGACCTACGCAGACCCACCGCTGCCTTCCGCTCACTGGTTGCAATTCGTCACTTGTGAGATATCCGGACTAGCCGGCTGCGCAGTCGGTTCCTGAGCTCCGCGGTATGGGTCCGGTGACACTTCAGGCAGAGCGTGCGCATATTCGAGAGATCGCACTCTCCGCCGCCTTCCGCCACGGGGATAATGTGGTCAGCATCCCAGAGGGTCTTTCTACCAGACCAACCCCAATCGGTCCGAGCTTTCTTGCGAGCTGTGCCACGCAGGCGTTTCAAATGCCTGTATTGAGCAACGCAGTCGATACCGCATGATGCGCAAATTCCGCGGTCCCTCTGAAATACACGTTCCCGCAAGTGGCCGGGGTCGGTTCGCAGCTTCCATTCTTCGACACACCAGTCCGAGCAGAATGTGAACCGCCCGGCAGGGACTTCGAGTTCACACCACCGGCACAGACAGCGGCCGTTTTCACCCTTGGGAAGCGTTCCGCGATCAACACGCCCGCCCGGCATTGTGCGACGGGATATCATAAAAACATTTTAATCGGAAATGTTTGGGTTCAGCGTGCGTGCCCTGTGGTTGCGACCGCGATAGATCAAGATGCCGAGAATGTTACTGCCAACTACCGCGCAACCGATCTTAGCTGCGTAGCTGAGGCGGTTTTCCACATCGATGATCGGGTAGATAGCGATCGATACCGCGATTACACTCGAGACCAAACCGGCGAACGCGACCAGCTGTAACCACCAGGGAAGCGCGCGCCGGATGTGGCCGGCTGCAAGCAAGGGCAAGGCGAAAAGGGAAACGTAAGTAATTCCGTAGTGAGCAGTCGAGGCGTTCTGAAGCAGCTGCATGGCTTCTTGTTCATGTACACCGAGCATGCTGGCAGCGATCAGCAGCATCACCACTACTGCCACGAACAGTATTGAGTTCACAGGAGTTTTTGAGCGCGGATGCAGAGACGTAAACCAGCTGGGAAGTAAGTGATCCCATCCCGCCGTCATAGGAAGCCTGGTGAGCCCAGTGAAGATCAAGCTTGCAGCCGCCACTGCGCGTCCGATCACCAGCAAAATCGCAAATGGAGCAATCAACGCTCCCGGGCCCGTCTCGCCCAAGGCAAGACGAAATGTCTGCGGAATTGGCCCGATCAGATTGATAGGACGGTCGCCTACAAATGCCAGCACGGAACTGGTGCCAAGGATGAACATGCAGGCAATCACTGGAGCAGAAAGAAATACGGATTGGCCTACCGTTCTGGCGGCACTCTTGCATTCGCCCGCCATGATGGCAACATACTCGAAGCCGCTGAGACCGCCAATTGTCATTTGGCCGAACACTGCCAGGCTCAACCAACTCAACTGTGGCGCCTGCCAAGGGAACGGAGTGTACGCCACACGTCTGCCTGCCAGCATCAATGCAATGGGTAGGCCGAGGAGAATGACGTATGCAGTCACGAGCATCGCGCTTCCCGCGTTGTGTAACCACTTTGCGATTCGAAGACCTCGAATCGCCACAGCAGCAATGGCAGCCAGAACGAGGCCAACGATGCAGAAAGTTGCGGTTCTACTGGCTGGAATCCACTCGGCCCCTTGTCCCCAGATGTATGAGATATCGGTCGGAATTACAAACAGAATCGCGGGAACGCACATCACTGCGTAAATCCAGAGATTCCAGGCGGTCAGGAAGCCGAGGAACTGCCCGAAACCGGCTTTCGCCCACTGGTATAGGCCGCCTTCAAGCGGCATCATCGCATTTAAGTAAATGACAACAGCCGCAAGGGGAAGATAGAAAAGCAGCATGGCCGCAATCCAGAAAACGAGGTGAGCGCGACCGAGTTTTGCCGCGACTCCAACCCAACTGGACCCGACAACACACAAGATTTGCGCGAGTACAAGGTCACGCAGCCCAAGTTCTTTGCGCAATCCGTGCGAGACGGAAGGTTCGCCCAGAGTGTCCGTGCCGGTGGTCGCCAAGATCCGTTCATGATGCCATAAGCGGCAAGTTCGCTCAAGGTTTGAACTGGTCGTCCACCGGCACCTGATATGCGGCCGCGAGAGCGTTGTTCTGGTTGGCGAGACCCACTACAGCAATAAATTCCCCGAAAATTTCGTCCGTCATACCCTTTTGCCGAGCCGAGGCGGAATGCGAAGCAAGACAATAGGAACACTGATTAGTGGCGCTTACGGCGAGGTAGATCAGCTCTTTCGTTAAACCGTCTAATCCGCCCGGGGCCATGATAGTTTTTACCGATTCCCAGGTCTTGCGAAGAGTCTCCGGGTTCCGGGCGAGCGCCTTCCAGAAGTTATTCACTGTGTCCACTTTCCGGGTGAACATGATGTCGTCGTAAACAGCCCGAACATCCGGGTTTGCATGGTTGTATTCAATCAGAGCAGACTTGGACATGCCTCGTTTTACCAGAATGCGACACATTTATATCCATAGCCGGCGGATGACTCCGATGAGGATCGCACCGGAGACGATGCTGATCGCGAGCAGGGCTGCCGCGTAGCCCATCCGCCCGTAAAGATAATTCCCGACCGTAAAGAGTGCGGCCCAAATTAGCACACTGCCCGTCAGCCATCCCAGCAGAGCCAGTGGGATATTTTCTGTCCTGGCCCAGTTTGCTGCTTCGGCTTCCGACACTCCGGCCGCGACGCGAACGGGCCGCCATCCCGGGCCGAAGGGCCGAACCTTATGATAAAAGCCAATTAACGTCTGCGTATCTGTTCGAGGACCCAGGTACGCGGTTGTGATCCAGCAAATCGTTGTCAAGATCACCGTAATCAGGAGCTGTTGATCGGCACTGATCGCCAAGCCCCACCTGTTTAGAAAGAGAAAAATTACCGAGATGCCGAAAGAACTGATCATCGCAACTATCTCGCACCAGGCCGTTATTCGCCACCAAAACCAACGGAGCAAGTAAATCAATCCGGTTCCCGCGCCCACCTGCAAGATCAAATAGAAACTTTGTTGGGCTGTCTGCAAAACGAAAACCAGGGCGGAGGAAAGGACGAACAAGAGCACGGTTGCTAGCCTGCCGGCACGGACGTAATGTTTCTCCGATTCCGAAGGGCGTAGAAAGCGGCGATAAAAGTCGTGCACCAGGTATGATGCGCCCCAATTCAGATGGCTCAGGATGGTGGACGAATTGGCGGCGATCAATCCTCCGAGCATCAGGCCTATCCACCCGGTAGGCAGGAACTTCAACATGGCCGGAAAGGCTATGTCCGGGCCGACAAGTGAAGCATCCACATTCGGAAATGCTTTGTGTATGTCCTGAGTAGTGGGGTAAATGATCAAGGAAGCGAGCCCCACCAGAATCCACGGCCATGGCCGAAGTATGTAATGTGCCAGGTTGAAGAAAAGCGTTCCCCCGAGGGAATCTTTTTCTGATTTGGAAGCCAGCATCCGTTGCGCGACGTAGCTTCCGCCGCCGGGCTCGGCGCCCGGATACCAGACAGCCCACCATTGAACCGCAAGCGGCATGATGAATACGGCAACCGAAAGCTCCCAATTGTTTCGAAAGTCAGGGAGGATTGAAAGATAGTTCAGACCTCCCGGACCATGCACAGCGGATAGCTTGCTAACCAGACCGCTCAAACCGCCGACTTGCGGCAACTCCACAGCGAAATACGCAGCCGCAATCACCGCGGCCATTTTGATAAAGAACTGGAACATGTCGATGACCAGTACTCCCCAAAGGCCGGAATGAGCAGCGAAGACTACGTTAAGGAGGCCGACCGCCAGCAGAGTCTCCCAGCGGCTGAGTCCGAAAAGCACGCTTGCGATCTTGCAAGCTGCCAGATCGACCGTCGCCATAATTATGCAGTTAAACAGCAGACCAAGGTAAATGGCCCGGAACCCGCGCACTACTGTCGCAGACTTGCCGGAATAGCGTATTTCGTAAAACTCCAGATCCGTTAAAACTCCCGAGCGTCTCCAAAGCCGGGCGTAGAAGAAAACGGTCGCGATACCCGTCAGAGTAAATGCCCACCACTGCCAGTTGCCGGCCACTCCCTGTGTGCGCACGATGTTTGCGACCAGATTTGGCGTATCGCTCGAAAAGGTAGTTGCGACGAGCGAAATGCCTGTCAACCACCAAGGGACAGAACGCCCGGAGGCGAAAAATTCAGAGGTATTTTTGCTCGCCCGCCTTCCAAATGCGAGCGCCGGAAGAAAACAGATCAGAACGCAAGCCGTCGCAATGATCCAGTCAATTGGGTGCAGAACCATTCTGGTGCAAGCAGGATATCCTACCGAAGCTTTCGCTCGGGTGCTAAGACTGAAGGATGCCGGGCTTTCGAATCCTTGTCTTACTCGGATTGACTATCTCGATCGCTTGCGGGCAGGGAATGCAGGATCCAGTTCCGATTGCCCGGACAGCTTTGAATCTGCTGCTCGCGGGAAAGTACACGGAACTGAGGGCCATGTTCAATTCGCAGATGTTGTCTGCTGTCAGTGAAGACACACTGCGCCAGAAAGTAGGACCGCAATTCGAAGCATTAGGGAAGCCGGCGAGTTTTGGCTCCCCGCTGGTGCAGAAGGTTCAGAACGTATCGGCAGTCATTTTCCCCGGCAAGTTCCCTGCCGGGAACTTCAACATAGTTGTTAGCGTCGACAATGCGGGGAAAGTGGCCGGACTCTTCCTGCGACCGGGGCAGGGAACTGCTCAGGGGCCGGCCTTGGCGCTGCCGCGACCTGCGTGGAAGCCGCCGGCGTACAGCATCCCTGCAAATTTCCGAGAAAGAAATGTCACCGTTGTGAGCGGCAGCTTCAATTTGCCTGGGGTGCTCACCGTTCCGGTTACTGCCTGCCGGCATCCGGCTGTAGTTCTAGTTCAGGGTTCCGGACCGAGCGATCGCGACGAGAGCGCGTTTGCCTATAAGCCTTTTCGTGATCTCGCGGAAGGCCTCGCATCGCGCGGAATCGTCGTGCTCCGGTACGATAAGCGGACCTTTGCATATCAGCCGCCACCTAGTCTGCAGGGTTTTACCGCGGAGGCCGAGACGGTAGACGATGCACTTTCTGCTCTCGGCTTACTTCGTAATCAGCCGGAAGTGGACGCCAACAGAGTCTTCTTGCTTGGTCACAGCTTCGGCGGCTACCTGGCGCCGCGGATTGCACAAAAAGACGGCAGATTAGCCGGGATCGTTATCATGTCCGGCAACTCGCGGCCACTCGAGGATGTCCTGCTCGAGCAAAATCAGTACGCAGGGGCAAATGCTCAGCAACTGCAAGATATCGAGCATCAGGTAGCGAGTGTGAAGGCGGTCGAGCCAGGAGATACGAATTCCTATTTTGGTCTTCCCGCTAGTTACTGGCTCGACCTCAAGGGCTACGATCCCGTTGCGCAAGCCCGGGCCCTGCGTTGCCGACTGCTCGTTTTGCAGGGTGGGCGCGATTTTCAGCTTTCGCTCGAAGACTACAATCGCTGGAAATCAGGACTGGCCAGCGATCGAAATGCAACCGTGCTTTTCTACCCAGCGCTCAATCACTTTCTTGTCCCGGGGACCGGGAACGGCTCTATTGCCGAGTATCAGAAGCCGGGCAATGTCGACCTGGCGATCATCAACGAGATTTCCAATTGGGTGAAGACTTGACTGCTTTCTACAATGGACACTTGAGTCACCCGTCATTTCCGCCCGTTGATGAACAACTCACTTACCTGAAAAAGGGTTTGGCCGAACTGATCCGTGAGGAAGAACTCCGCGAGCGCTTGACTGAATCCATTAAGACTGGACGCCCGCTCCGCGTGAAGGCCGGATTTGATCCGACAGCACCTGACCTGCACCTGGGCCACACGGTTCTTCTCCGGAACATGCGCCACTTTCAGGACCTGGGCCACACGGTCATCTTTCTGATCGGCGACATGACCGGGCTGATCGGCGATCCCACCGGACGCAATATAACCCGTCCGCCCATGACACGCGAGGATATCGAGCGTAACGCCGAAACATATCGAGCGCAGGTTTTCAAAATTCTTGATCCCGAGAAGACGGTCGTCGACTTCAACAGCAGATGGCTGGAGCCGATGCGTTTCGAGGATATAATTCGCCTCTGCTCGAAGTACACGGTTGCACGCCTGCTGGAGCGCGACGATTTCAATACCCGTTTTCGTGAGAATAGCCCGATTTCATTGCACGAACTGCTGTACCCGTTAGCTCAAGGGTATGATTCCGTGGCTCTCCAGTGTGATGTGGAGATGGGAGGCACCGATCAAAAGTTCAATCTGCTTGTGGGACGTGATCTGCAACGAAATTCGGGTCAGGCTCCACAGATCGTCGCAACCGTGCCGATTCTCGAAGGCATCGATGGCGTCGACAAGATGTCGAAGTCTAAAGGCAATTTCATAGGGATTGCCGAGCCGTCTAAGGTGATGTTCGCGAAAGTTATGCGGATCAGTGACGACCTGATGTATCGCTACTACGAACTGTTGACCGATATGCCGGTGAGCGAGATTGAACATCTGCGCGCTGATGTCGCCGCTGGAGTGCGCGACCCGATGGAGGCGAAAATGGAGTTGGGGCGGCGAATCGTTGCCGATTTTCACTCCGCCTCCGAGGCCGCAGCAGCGAGAGATGCTTTCGACCGTGAGGTCCGGCAAGGTCTCGAACCGAGCGACACCGACACAGTCGACTTGCCGGCCGGTGCAGCAACCGACAAAGGAGTTCGAATCGACAAGCTGCTACCGCAAACTGGTCTCGCGGACAGCGTGACCGACGCCACCCGGAAGATCAAAGCAGGCGCCGTTGAAATCGATGGTGCGATCCATAAGGATTTGTTGCTATCAAAGCCGTCGGGAGTGATCGTTGTGCGAGTCGGTAAGAAGTGGAAAAGGGTTCGCATTTCCTAAGCGCTCGAATACATGGCGTATGATGTCTCCGTACCCGGTCAGCCCTCCATCTGACCGTAAGTAAAAGGAGAACCATGGCCACCGTTCTTACCGAACCGAGCAGTACCCAAACCCTGATTAAGCAAACCAAGATTCTGATTGACAACAAGTGGGTCGACAGTGTTTCCGGGAAGACCTTCGAAACCATAAATCCGGCCACAGGCGACGTTTTAGCGAAAGTCGCAGAAGCTGATGCTCCAGACGTGGATCTGGCGGTAAAAGCTGCGCGCAGGGCGTTTCATTCTAAAGCGCCGTGGCGGCGCATGTCGGCCTCCGAGCGTGGCAAGCTTCTGAACCGGCTGGCTGATCTGATCGAGCAAAACATGGACGAACTTGCCACGCTCGAATCGCTCGACAACGGAAAACCTCGCCAAGTTGCACGCACCGCTGACCTTCCGCTTGTAATCGCCTGTTACCGCTATTACGCTGGCTGGGCCGACAAAATTCAAGGCAAAACAATACCGGTAAACGGCAACTACTTCTGCTACACCCGTCACGAGCCGGTTGGAGTGGTTGGGCAAATCATTCCGTGGAACTTTCCGCTTCTAATGCAGGCCTGGAAACTTGCGCCTGCCCTAGCCTGCGGCAACACAGTGGTCCTGAAGACCGCCGAGCAAACGCCGCTCAGCGCCTTGCGTGTCGGAGAACTGATTCTGGAAGCCGGCTTCCCTCAAGGCGTGGTTAACATCCTGCCGGGCTACGGTCCTACGGCCGGAGCGGCAATCGCGAATCACATGGATGTCGACAAGGTCGCATTCACCGGTTCTACCGAGGTCGGCCACTTGATCATGCGTGCGGCAGCGGAAAGCAATCTGAAGCGCGTGACGCTCGAGCTCGGTGGCAAGAGCCCCAACATTGTTTTCGCGGATGCTGATATGGCCGAGGCGGTGGAAGGTTCACACTTCGGACTCTTCTTCAATCAGGGGCAGTGCTGCTGCGCCGGATCGCGTGTCTTCGTGGAAGAAAAAGCGTACGACGAGTTTGTCGAACGGAGCACGGATCGGGCAAAGCGCCGGACCGTAGGCGATCCGCTCGATCGAAAAACCGAACAGGGCCCGCAGGTCGACAACGATCAATTCCAAAAAATACTGAGCTACGTCGATGCGGGAAAAAAGGAAGGCGCAAAGCTGATGTGCGGTGGGGAGCGCGTCGGGGATCGCGGCTACTTCGTTGCTCCAACGATCTTCACTGAGGTCAAAGACGAGATGAAGATTGCCCAGGAAGAAATTTTCGGACCCGTGATGAGCATCATGAAGTTTGGCGATATGGACGAGCTAATTGAGCGCGCCAATAAGACGATCTACGGTCTCGCAGCCGCCGTTTGGACCCGTGACATCGGCAAAGCTCATCAAATTGCGAATGATGTTCGTGCAGGTACCGTATGGGTGAATTGTTATGACGTTTTCGACGCCGGTGCTCCTTTCGGAGGTTTCAAGCAGTCGGGCATCGGCCGTGAACTTGGGGAGTACGGGTTGCAGCAGTATTCAGAAATCAAGACTGTTACGGTCAAGCTGTAGAGAAAAATAGGAGCAGGCAGATACGCCTGCTCCTTCTCACCTTGGGGGAAATCAGGAGGAAGTGCTTAAGCCGCCATCGGCATTTCAACTACGTTATCGGCTGCGATTTTTGCGATCAGAGCGTCCGTCGCTACTTTTAGCAATTCTTCCGCCCGGCCGGTCAGATCGATCTCATCGGAGAAGCGGCGCAGTTGGGTGTTGAAAGCTCTGCGGAGAATGACCAGCGCTCCTTCAAGTCCCATCTTGGGAAGGTCGATCAGGGCGAATTTAAGGATGCTGTCCATCAACACCGTCTCCACGTTCAGCATCTTGTAAATCGCACGGCGATTCTTCATCACGTACTTCACCACTTCGGCGCTGCGGTAGGCGAAGTAATGCTCCCGAGTGAACCAGGGGTATTGGTTGGTGTCCAGCGTCTTCAGTTCGCGCCCGAGCCTGTTGGCGGCCGAAGCGAATGCCCGCCCCAGAGCCTCAGTCTGCTGAACGTCATACGTGAACATATTCGTCGGCCTGCCCGAAAAGGGGTTTGTGCATTGGTACACCAGGATCGGGTAAGCAGTGTGTGGGCGAAGCAGCACCTCAGGGTTCGCGGCGAGCCATTCACGAACCCAGCCGCGCATTGCTGTCTGCATGGCCTTTGAAACGGCGGAGTAGGTAGGGAAATAGCCGGCGGTGCGCTCTCGAGGCGCATTTTTCCAGACCGAAAAATCGATACCCGCGGTGTCAACGTTCGCCGACGTCGTCGCTGTGTTCTTCTGTTCAATTTCCGCCTGTGCTTCTGTGTTTCGCGACGGCATCATGATCAGTACGCCCATGTGATCTCCCCCTGATAAAGCCGGACCCCGGTACCCGGGCCTAGGCTAGTGTGTAATTTCTTCACTCTCGAGCACTCTCGAGGGCGACTCGAAAATAGCACGCCGGGAAAAGCCAATTCACTTTCGTAAAAGCTCAGAAATGTAAAAAATCCCCGTAAGATGCTGATTTTTCTGAGAGAAAAGATTTCGAGATTTTTCCTTTACCGTTGTGACTACTCGCTGTGAGCAGGTAAAAACTGCGCATTTCTGAACAGGTAAGGTATTTCTTACCTAGTTGGGCTCGAGCCCGTGGTGGAATCTCACCCATAGGCTCTCTTTGCTGGTATAATCGGCATAGATGAGCTTCTGGCGTCCGCGCCCGGTGGTTCAACAAATCCGTCTGGGACAACCCGTCTTCTTCCGCTCGGATTATCCGATCCGTCGTTTCCAGCTCAGTCCTTCCGAATTGCTCCATTCTTTCCATTAATGAAGTCTTCTGTTCAGATCTCGCGCGGCATTGAACCTCTGTTTGGAACTCGCGATGAAAATATCAGGCTATTGGAAAACTGCCTTAATCTCCGCACAAGGCTTCTTGACGGCGATTCTCTAGAAATCGAGGGCGATGAGCCGCAAGTCCGCCGGGCTGAACAAATCCTGGACGACTACGTAAGTCTCGTTAAAGAGGGTCACGCCTTCTCAAATGGCGATTTGAACAGCTATATGCGTGTGGTCACCGCGGACCCGAACGTATCTCTGCGGCGTCTGGTCGAAAGTGGGCGTTCACGGGCCTTTGGGAAAAAGGTTCTTGCGCCCAAGACGGTGAATCAACGCCGGTACGTAGATGCCATCGAAAATCATGATCTTACCTTCGGTATCGGTCCCGCTGGGACGGGTAAAACGTACTTGGCGGTCGCCATGGCTGTTTCGGAGCTTTTGAATAAGCGCGTGAGCCGGATCGTGCTCACGCGGCCCGCAGTCGAGGCTGGAGAGCATCTCGGATTCTTGCCAGGCACCCTGCAGGAGAAAGTAGATCCCTACCTTCGTCCGCTGTACGATGCTCTTTTTGACATGATCGATTCTGAGCGAGTGGAGAAGCTGGTCGAGCGAAACACCATCGAAATCGCGCCGCTAGCTTTCATGCGCGGGCGAACCTTGAACGATTGCTTCATCATTCTCGACGAAGCGCAAAACACGACTATCGAGCAGATGAAAATGATTCTGACCCGGCAAGGTTTCAATTCCAAGATGGTTGTCACGGGTGACCAGACCCAGATTGATCTTCCGAATGGGAAGAAAAGCGGGCTTCTGAATGCGGTCGACGTCTTGCGAGGTGTTGAGGGTATTGCTTTCGTCAACTTCGACGAAAAAGATGTGGTGCGGCATGTACTGGTGCAGCGCATCGTTCGGGCCTACGATCGCTATAACGAAATGATCGGGGCGGGTCGACAGCTTGCCCTTAAGCTTGGAAGCGATCAGGCGGCTGAGGCCTCGGTCGAGCCGCCTTCGGACACAACAGTGGAAATTCCCGCTTACTCGGCCGTTTCCTGATACTTGCTATGTCACCCGGTGACAGTACGGTGCTCTTCAGAGCCCTACCTGAGAGGATAAGTCTTCAGCCTTCGGAAAGACGCCTGCTGAGAGACTTTGCTCGCAAGTTATCCGAGGAGCTTGCCAACGGACGTCCGTTTGCCTGCCTGATTACTAGCGATCGTGAGCTTCTTCGTCTGAACAACCACTTCCTGAAGCATGATTATGCAACTGACGTGCTGTCTTTTCCTTCCGCGGACGAAGACACCACACTGGGTGATATTGCCATCTCCGCTGAACGGGCCAAATCGCAAGCGAACGAATTCGGTCATAGTCAGGCAGATGAACTGCGCATTCTGATGTTACATGGAGTACTGCATCTATGCGGAATGGATCACGAAACAGACCACGGTGAGATGGCCCGTGCAGAGCTGAAGTGGCGAGAAGCTCTGCAACTTCCTGCAACCTTGATCGAGCGCACCTCGCCTTCCGCGAGACGGACGAGGAGATCTCAATTTTGAGCTTCGCTTGTCTGAGCTTCGCCTTAATTCTGACGCTCCTGCTCACATTCGTTTCCTACGTGCAGCTACTCTATCTCGAGTCGCTACGTTTGCTTCGACGGGAACTCCCGTCGCTGGAATTTTTCCGGGAAACTCTGGCCGAAAAGATCGGGCTCGAAACAGAGCGCGGCTCGCTTGCGTTCTCCCTGGTCAAACACGTCTCGCTATTTCTCATTGGAGTCTTTTACCTCTGCACGCTAGACCGGCCGAGTGTCCCGCACTGGCAAAGTGTGCTCGAGGCGGTGATCCTCTCCCTGGCCGCGATGCTTTTCTCCACTTATCTGGTTCCGATGTTTTTGTTTCGGCGAACCAATGGCGCCTGGATGCTAAAGACGCTTCCATTCATCCGGGTGATCGCTTTTCTTGCCCTGCCGATGACGAATCTGGTCAGAGGCTTTCAGTCTCTACTCGAGTTCGGCAAAGACACCCAGGGTGACGTTTCCGCGACTGATACGGTAGAGCACATAGAGGCCCTGATAACAGCAGGGGCCGAAGAAGGCATTCTCGAGGAAGAAGACCGTAAGCTGATCCATTCAGTGGTAGCGTTCGGCGATAAGAGCGTCCGTGAAGTGATGACTGCGCGACCGAATATTGTCGCAATCTCGGTCGATAAGTCTCTCGAAGATCTCCGGCAATTAGTCATCCATGAACAGTTCTCTCGCATTCCTGTCTATGAAGAAGGTATAGACAACATCATCGGTTTTGTTCACGTCCGGGACATGTTTGAACTCGATCCCGAAGAGCGGCAATCGAAATCATTACGGGGCCTGATGCGCCCCGTCCCACTCGTCCCTGAGACCAAGCGCGTTAGCGACTTATTTCGCGAAATGCAGCGGGATGGTTCGCACCTGGTCATCGTTGTAGATGAATACGGGAATACGGCGGGCCTGGCGACGATGGAGGATTTGGTAGAGGAGATCCTGGGCGAAATTCGCGACGAACACGAGCCTGACCGAGATGTTCGCCAGGAATCGGAGAGTGTGTTTGTGGCTCCGGGAAGCCTGGATCTCGACCGTTTGCAGGATCTGTTTAACTTCCGTCCAAAAGAAGACACGGAATCGACAACCATTGGCGGGCTCGTGGCAGAGTGGGTGGGGCACGTGCCACAGGTCGGAGAGACGGTGGAGCACGATGGGCTCCGGGTGGAGATTCTTGCCGGAGATGAACGTCGTGTTGGCCAGGTACGCATATCCCGTGCCGAGACACCTACCCCGGTTGGAGCTCATTCATGAGTGTCGGGCACCGGGCCGGGTTCGTCGGCATTGCGGGACGGCCAAACGCCGGGAAATCCACGCTATTGAATGCCTTAGTAGGCGAAAAGGTTGCTATCACGGCCCACCAGGCACAAACTACACGCACTTCGATCAGGGAGTACTCACCACCCCGGACGCGCAAATTGTCTTTATCGACACTCCAGGCATTCATAAATCAGACACGTACTTCAACAAGCGTATGATGGAGACCGTTCGAGCCGCCTTGACTGAGCGCGATTTGCTCTTGTATGTGGCGGATTCGTCCAGGCCCGTCACAACCGAAGATGAGCATGCGCTGAGTGCTGTTCCGAGCCAAGCCAGAGCCCTACTGGTGCTCAATAAAGTGGATCGCTTAGAGGACAAACGTCTTCTGTTGCCGCTTACTACCCGGTACAGTGAACTGCTTCCATTTGCAGAAACGATTCCAGTCTCAGCACTCAAGGGCGACGGTATCGATCTGCTGAAGGGAAGAGATCGTCCGTTATCTGCCTGAAGGGCCAGCGCTGTTTCCAGATGACTACTTGACAGACCAGCCAATGCGTTTTCTGGCTGCGGAAATCATCCGCGAGAGGATTCTCCGAGCTGTACGACAGGAGGTCCCCCATGCCGTGGCGATCCTGATTGAGAAGTGGGAGGAGAGTGCCCGGTTGACAAAGATCGCGGCGACAATACATGTCGAGCGCCAGGGGCAGAAGGCAATCCTGGTCGGCCAAAATGGTGCGATGCTGAAAAAGATCGGGACCGAGGCCCGGCAGCAACTCGAGCGCATGCTGGAACGCAAGGTTTACCTGTCGCTCTTTGTGAAAGTGCAGGCGAACTGGCGGGAGGATCCCGCTTTTGTAAATGCTATTGACTGGAGAGCGATGATAGGCTCAGAAGATAGATGAGAAGAGGGCTCCTTGTTCTTGCATTCGCCGCGGGTTTAGGCGCAAGCCACTTTGCATTAGCTGGCCAGAAGGCTTCCAATCCGGACGACCGCATATCCGATCAGGTTCGAATGCGATTAGCGACCGATGCTGATGTTAAGGGTGGCGCACTGGACGTGACAGTGAAGAATGGCGTTGTCACCATCAAAGGACGAGTAGATACAGAGAAAGGACGGGATCGCGCAACCAAACTCGCCAAGAAAGTGAAAGGCGTCAAGGACGTCGACAACGAACTTGTCGTTGGACCCCCCAAGTAAATCCGCTTGCGATGCGCTCTTAATTACTCTCTCGTATTGCTAGCGAATTCTCTCCTACTCGCGCAAGCGCCGCAAACTTCAGAGCAGGAAAAGCTAGTTGCAGTCGGTAAACTTTGGGTCACAATCAAGTACTTCCATCCTTACCTTGCTTATCGAGATATAGATTGGGACCAGGCCCTGGTTCGTGCGCTTCCCGCGATACGAGCCGCTAGCAGCACTTCCGAGTACGAAACTGCCTTGAATGGAATGCTGGGAATGTTGGGTGATCCCGGTACTTATGCTCACCCCGATACGCCGCCCAAGGCTGCAGCTATTCGAATTGAGCGCGGGACAGACGGAACCCTCAGGGTCTCGTCCGATTCGAGTGGAGTCTCGTCCTCAGCAGTCGATCAAACAGCGGAACTCGTGAGCGCTCTCGAGAAGACGCGGAACGTCGTGTTTGATTTGAGAGCGTCGAGCGATATGCTCTCCCAGATGCTCGATCAGCCTCCAGTCGCTCGCATGCTGATAGCTGGGGGGCTTGATTTGCCCGGCGAGCGTACCTGGGTGCATGGCGCCATACCGTCTGCAACACAGCCGATCTCCTCCTTCTACTCTTCAACTTTCGCCACCAAAGCTGATGTTCACATTGAGGGCGAGTCAAAAGTCAACCGTAGAATGGAGTTCCTCCTCGCGGAAGGATCCCGGCTCCCGGCGGTCGCCTGTAGTCTGATTGCTGCGGGCCAAGCTTCGGTGCGAGCGGAAGGCGTACATTACCGCGTTGGACGCGAAGTGATCGTTTCGATGGGCTCAGGAATAAGCGTCTCAATCGCACTATCCGAGCCTGTGTTTCTTGATGGAACGGGCTTTTCGCTATCAAACACGCACAAAGCTCTTCCGGCATTTCCAAGTTCACGTCCGGAGTCGTCCTACTCAGAAATGAGGTATCCGGCAACTGAGTACCGGATTCTCGCGGCTTACAAAATTTGGGGTGCCATCCACTATTTCTTTGCCTATCGTGACCAGATGGACGAGGATTGGGATCAGGTATTCGAGGAGTACCTGCCCAAGTTAGCCGGCGCCGATTCCGCCCGAGATTACAACCTCACGGTGGCCGAGATGATTACTCACCTCGCCGATTCAAACGCCGAGGTACATAGCGAAGAATTAGCTGATTACTTCGGAAGAGCTCCTATCGGGCTTCGGCTCCGCCTTATTGACAAGAAGCCGATCGTTACGGAAGTGTTGGATGCGGAAGCGCGCAAAGCCGGTGTTGCGCCAGGAGACATGGTCACGAAGGTCGATAGAGAGAACATGGCTGAGCGCATTAATCGTGAAGCTCGGTATATGGCAGCTTCCACTCAGCAGTCTCTGCGGCACATGGTCGTGACCCGGGTTCTAAATGGCGTGGACGGCTCGAGGGCGGTTCTGACCATCGTTGGAAAGGACGGAGTCGCTAAAGAGATTTCATTCGACCGAAGCAGCACTTATTCGTCATCCTTGCGAAATCCACGTGCTGGTGAAGTCTACCGAGTGCTTCCTGGAAACATCGGTTACGCCGATCTCGATCGTTTGATGCCGGCGGACGTTGACGCAATGTTTGAAAAGCTGTGGGGAACCGAAGCAATCGTGTTCGATATGCGCGGTCATTCAAGCGTAACGGCCTGGTCGGTCGCATCACGGCTTGTAAATTCGACAGATGTTCCGGCAGCAATTTTCAACGGACCTCTGGCATTGACTCCTGACATATCGCAAGGCGATGCCGTTTCGCAAACCGCGAGCTACTTCTTTGTGCAAACGATTTCGCTAGGAGATAAGCCCACATACAAAGGCAAAACCGTTATGCTCATCGACGAAAGCACTATGGGCGAAGCCGAGCACGCAGGACTGCTGTTAGAAGCAGCAAATAAAACTGACTTTATCGGAACGCCAAGCGCCGGTGCCGATGGAGGTGTATCCAGCTTTATTGTTCCCGGCGGAATAACGATTGAGTTCTCAGGCCAGGACGTGCGTCACGCGAACGGTGGCCAGCTACAGCGGCTTGGTTTACAACCAGTCGTGACTGTTAGCCCCACTGCGAGTGGGATCCGAGCCGGTCGTGACGAAGTTCTTGACGAGGCGCTCGAGTATCTCCGAGCCGGATCGCAGAAGGGGCGGTCCGGGACTCTGCGTAAGGTTGTCGAGTCGCGCCAGGAAAAAGAGGCCAGCAAAGGAGCAGAGTCAAAACGGCAAGCGTTTTGAGTGCAGGCTTAGCGCTTTTTCCCGCCCGGGAGATGTCTTGAGATCTCCGGCCAGAACTCTTTCAGAATGTTCGCCGCAGCGTCAACTCCGATTTGACTCACAAGTTTGATGCTCGCGTCCCGAGCATCGCGGTTATTCTCGTAATAAGAACTCGAGATCGCAACTGCGGTTGAGTTTCCAAGAATTTCGGACAAGTTGAAACCAGTTGTGCCCGAGTCATTGTGAGTCCAAATGACTTGGCCGGCCGCATAACCCAGTCGCGACCAACCAGTGCCCCGGCCGCGTCGGAAGTATCTTGGATCCTGATGCAGTAGGGACGGGAATATCGCTTCGGTCATGTAATCGCCGATCACGAAATCGGCGTACGAAGTTCCAAAGTAGCGTCCATATCCGGCAGCGCCTTGCCCGAACGATCGATTCGCATTAGTAAGTTGTCCTTCGCCTGCAAAGGCGGCCGCAAGAATTACTGTTCCCCGATCGAAGGAGTCTTGCCTTGCGATCGTAAATTTTTCTCTGGTAGAGAGCGGCTTATAGTTCGCAAGACACGGCGAAGTCCTGTAATTTGGAACGATTCCGAAAAGACGCTTCGATTCGTCTCGTGGATTCTCTCCACAGGGGGCGGCTACATCGGGCTTGGTAGAGCTAGGCTGACGCGGTACCTTCGAGTCCTGTGCTAAGAGAGAGAATTGCGTCAAAGTGCAGCTAAGAAATACGAGTTTGGCGGCAACAAGACTGAGTGTTCTCACGTTCATCGGAAACCAGGCATCTTAGATAGTCTGACCTTTCAGATGCGCTCGCGTGGTCAATGTTGCAGAATCTCCTTGATAATTGGCTGAACTGAGGGTCTGTCCTACGTCGCTGGGCCTAAGCTCTGCGAACTTAACCATTCTTGACAGGCTGCAATGCCGGCCACTTAGAAGCGTCGAGCCGACGCGGTGAAGATTCGACAATTTCAATCTGTTCCAGTTCCACAGCGGTCGCGGGGCGAAGATCTTTGAAGCGTCTTGCCGAGGTCAGCACATTTCGTTCAAGTGATCCGACAGTCTGGTTGTAGCTTTCCACTGTTCTCTCAATCGCGGCCCCCAGCTTCGTGAAATGCTCGTTCATCTTAATTAAGCGGGTATAGAGCTCCATGCCTGTATCGCGAATTTTCTCGACATTCTCGGCCAGAACCTGTTGGCGCCAGCCATGTGCAACAGTGAGCAAAAGTGATATCAACGTGAGCGGAGTAGCAATCAAAACTCTCCGTTCTACACCAAACTCGAGCAGGCTGGCATCGTGCTCCAGAGCGGCGCTGAACAGTGATTCAAGTGGCAGAAAAGCAACCACGAATTCGGGTGAAGGCGAGAGCCTTTCCCAATACGCCTTCTCCCCTAGCGTTTTGAGGTGAGCCTTCACCTGGCGCGCATGGTCCGTCAGATGACGGCTCCGCTCAGCCTCGTCATGACACTCGATCGCGCGAAGGTACCCTTCCAAGGAGACTTTCGCGTCAACAGCTACCTGGCAGTTGTTCGGCAAGCGGACAATCAGGTCCGGGCGCTGATTGTTTTCGCCAAAAAGCGTTTTCTGCTCGGCGAAATCACAGTGCTCCAGCATGCCGGCGAGCTCCACAACCCGCCTGAGCTGGATCTCCCCCCAGCGCCCGCGCTGCAGCGGCGATCGCATCGCGGCCTTCAATTCATCTGCTGATTGCCGAACCCGCTCCTGTAATGAGGTTAGAGCCTCAACTTGCGACGTCAGCTCAGCATAGGCTCCGATCCGGGAACGCTCAATCACTCCGACATGTTCTTCAAATCGTCGCAGCGTTTGATTCACTGGTTCCGTCAGTTGCGCTATCTGGTCCCGGCTGCGATCGAGAAACATCTGGCTATTGCCTTGGAGAACGTCGGATGCGAGTGCCCGGAACCTGTCTTCCAGCTGCTGTTGTGTTTGGGTCAGCAGTTTCATCTGCACCTCTGCGATTTCGCGAGCGCGGTCTACCTGGCCTTCCTTTTGCACCAGCGCCAACTTCGCAGTCTCCAATTCGCCATGCTTTCGTTCACTTTCCTGGCGAGCTGTCTCGGCACTTTTCCGCCAGCGCCGCGCTTCCCCAAGTTGATATGCTGCCACGCCCACGGCCCCTAAAAGGGCAAGTAACAGCACACTGAATATAGACGTAGTCACTTCTTAAACCCGGTTTCGGTCTTGAGTTGCTCGAGGGTATTGAAAACAATGGGACAGTAGACAGCTCGGTCCGGCATATGCCACATTCTGCTGACCAACGAACCATTTCCCTTTACCAGATGAGGAAATACCTGGCAGGTTTTTGGGCGTGCGTCGTACACCGAACAGAGATTTCCGTCCAAAAACACACAGCCGTGTTCATTTCGCTTCAAAATCCTGCCTTCGTCGGCTGTATCTGTGGTGTAGTCGCGGAGAAAGTCTTTGACCCTGATGCCCAGAAAACGGGAAAGGTGATCAACGTCGCGCTCCGAAATTTGCGTAGTGGCGACACGGCAGCAATTCGCGCAGCTCTTACAATCAATCGAGTCCTCGATCTTTTGCGCCACTGCTTTGAAGTGCTTCTCTACAAAATTGTGACGCTTCATCCAGAGACGGAAAGTTTTGTTCTCCTCGCGCCCTTTTTCTCCCAAGCGCCTGATTTGCACGAGGTCCGTTACCACGTCTTCAGTATCTCAAGTAATCTGGACGATCAAACAATCCGTTTCACTTTTGTTTGTTCTCGCCCCGAACTAGCTCTGCACGGACCGATAATGAAGGCGTGACCGATCAACTTTTTCTCTCCATTTGGCTAGACCGGAACGCAAAGCCAAACCGGTTGCGTCACTTCGAAACCTTGTTGCGGGTCTTTCCGTTTTCGCAACGCGAACAGCCTCAGTCCACTTTTTCTGTTCTGGCTGTCGATTCGACCGAACCTCCTCTTCTCGAGCGGCCCTTCAATGGACCCTTGGACGTCTCTGAGATATTGGCGATCGTTAGCGAATTCAAGGGCGATGACGTGGCGTATCGATATGAGAGCTGGTGGGACCTGTGGCAATTCGATTCGGATTGGGCTCTGCGACCCTCACGGGTGCTGCTCTCCTGCTTTGGCCCCGAGTTCGACAACGGAACCGATCGCAGAGCGATCGAGCAAGAGGACTTGCGCCTTGACTTCGGGCTCGATAGCAACTACCTGCCACAACTTGAAATACCGGGTGGCGCAAAGCTGACCGAGTCGAATATCAAAAGCTTGCTGCGATTGGTCCATGAGATTGATTCCGCGATGCCAGTCGAAATTCGCCGGCTTGAGACGGAGTCGGGAGAGAACTTCGCCGACCGTTTGCAGCAGAGCCTGACAGCGAGCGGCAGTCTTCAATAACTCTAGTAAAACGTGAGCGGAATTCTTTGAGAACTGAACGAAAAGCCGAAGCTCAGCCGATTATCTGAAACAGCACTATAGGGCGCGAGATTACCGTATCGGATGAAATCATATCGGAAGTTCGCGTTTACGTGCTGAAATATGTTGTACCCGTACGATCCGCCGAAGCTGACAGTGGAGTAATCAGCCGCGATGTTATTCGCTTCGCTGTGATATCGATTGTAATTCGCGCCGGCACTGATGTTTGCCCTCTTGCTCCTGATGGTGCGAGAGAAGTAGCCCGAAAAAAACTGAGAGTTCGACGCCAAATAGTACCCATTGCCAGACACGATCGCCTGGCCGCCACTGACAGAGAAGGATGACCTGCGATACACGTGGGTGACGGTAGCTGAAAAGGCAGGCAGATTAGCTTTCGAATCAAAACGCCCCAGTACGTAACCGCCCACGGTCTCCGGCCCGTTCGGCGTCTGAATAATGAGGGAAACGGGCAGGGATGCAACGCCGACACTGTCACTGTGGTTCACGCCAGCGGAAGCATTCACAAACCAGTGATTTGGAAAAGCATACGATACATTGCCGTAATAACCGTCGACAACAGCATTTCCGGCATTGAGCTGATAGCCATAATAGCTGTGCGAGTAGCTTCCGCCCACAGTCAACCGTGGCGTCGCCTGATAGAGAATAGAACCGGTGCCAGAACCGCCAGTGCTGCCGATCGACCCCGGGAAGTTAAACCTTTGCAAAAACATGTTTCCACTCACTACGTAGCTGAGCCGTCGGGTTTGCCGATAGGAGAGTGTAACTCCGCCTCCGAGAAATTTAACCTCAGTACTGAAAGGGTTGCTCTGTACGAAGGTGTTTCCGGAAGGCTGATAGCTGTTTTGGCTAGTTCCGTAATAGTAGATTCCGCCGCTGACGCCTGCGTTGAAGGTCCAGCGGCGATTGATCCTCTTCAGGTACGACATTGAAAGATTCTGATCGGTTCCACTGCCATATAAGTAGCTAAGATAATCTCGCCAGTCGCCGCTATAACCAACTGAAAAGAAGCCATCCTTGAAGGCGCGATAACCGCTGAGGCCTCCACCGACCGAGTACCCGAATCCGCCATTGTTTACGGTCTGTCCGTTCGTCTGTACAACCGGTGCGTAGCTGTCGAAAACCCCATTTGCGTAGCCATATACGTTGAAATAGTTGTGCTCCAGAAATTGCTCGGCAAACGAGACCGGGTTGAAGACACTCGGCTGCATAGGTGCTTGTTGCGCCGATGCGCCGACAGCTAACAAAACTGAAAAAAGAAGAACACGAATTTTCACGTAACCTCCGTCCCGCCATGCTCCTGGCCCTGCGATTTTGGCCCACACACGAATCGGCAAAAAGGGATTGTGTTCCGAGCGGTTGCCTTCAGAGCCGGTCCGGCGGTTTTTCTCGACGAACCTCTCAGTCTGCCGAAGCCGGCGAATGGTGTCAAGTAAAGAAGTAGCGCCTACATGTTGCTAATCTCAGAGCTTGCGTGTTGCACTGATCGGGTATGGGAATGTCGGCAAAGCTTTCGCTCGGCTTCTCCACCAAAAACGTTCGGCCTACCCTTTTCGTATCGTGGGCATTCATACGGCCCATCATGGAACTGCTTATGATACCCGAGGCTTGGCCCTCGAACCTGAATTTGCGGCTGCTGCACCGTCCGTCGGCGAATTTCTCGACCGAGCCCGGCCGGATGTCGTGGTCGAGATCACCACTTTAAACCCGGAAGGCGGCGAGCCCGCAGTTTCTCACATACGAGCCGCGATAACCCGGCACATGCACGTGATCACGGCCAACAAGGGACCCATTGCTAACGCCTACGCTGAACTTTTTTCAGAGACGAGACTTGCTCAAGTTGAGTTTCGCTTTGAGTCCACGGTGATGGATGGTACGCCAGTTTTTAACAACATACGGAATAATCTGCCCGGAACCACCATTCTCGGTTTTACTGGTGTTCTGAATTCTACATCGAAAATTGTTCTTGCTGCGATGAAACGAGGGCTGACCATGGAGGACGGTGTAAAGGAAGCGCAAACCCTGGGCATAGCGGAAGCTGACGTTTCTTACGATCTCGAAGGTTGGGATTCCTCGGCCAAAGCTGCCGTGCTTGCGAACGTACTCATGGACGCCCGGGTGACGCCGCAGGACGTGGAGCGCAAGGGCATCGGAGATCTCACAACCGGCGGTATCATCGACCTGGCTCGAAAAGGTCAGACCGCGATGCTGGTCGCCCGTGGTGAGAGAACAGCGGCTGGTATACGGCTGCAAGTCCGGCCGGAAGTGATCAGTGATACGGACTTGCTTGCCACGGCTACGGGAACGTCGAACATCCTCCTGCTACATACAGACTTGATGGGAACAATTGGTACTGTTTCTATCAACCCTGGCGTTGATCAGACCGCTTACGGCCTCTTCAGCGACTTGGTTGATATCGCACGATCCGTTTAGATACTTCAGCCGAGCAACTGCTTTACGCTCTCAACATCTCCTGGATCTCCAAACTTCGCGCCAGCCAGAGACGGTTCAATGCTTCGACAGAGCCCTTGCAGTACCGTTCCGGCCCCGACTTCGACGAATTTCGTCACGCCTAGGTGTGCAAGCAGGCGTACGGACTCAGTCCAACGCACAGGATTTGGGATCTGCTCATAAAGCCCTTGGCGGGCATCATCAGCCGATTGAATGACACGGGCCTGCCAATTGTTAACAAGCGGCATTGAGAGATCCCGGAACGTGAAGGCGTTCAGATCGGCCCGCAACTTCTGTTGCGCTGGCGCCATAAGCGAACAATGGAACGGAGCGCTTACGGGTAACAAGACAGCCCGCCTTGCTCCTGCGGCTTTCGCGAGCTCAATAGCCCTCTGGACAGCGTTCGCGTGACCCGCGATTACAATCTGGTCGGGCGAATTTAAGTTTGCTGCCGAGACTACCTCTCCTTGAGCTGCCTCGCGCAAGACTCCGTCGATCGCGCCTAGTGGCAGCTTCAGAATGGCGGCCATGGCTCCAAGGCCTTGTGGCACGGCCTGCTGCATATACTGCCCCCGTTTCCGCACGAGGCGGACTGCGTCTCTAAATTGGAGCGAACCCGCGGCCACCAGGGCAGAGTACTCGCCCAGGCTGTGGCCTGCGACAATTCCTGGAACTAGTCCCTCTATAGAAAGAACCCGAAAAGCGGCAATGGAGACCGTCAGCAGAGCCGGCTGAGTATTTTCGGTGTTGCGGAGATCTTCCTCCGGACCGTCGAAACAGAGCCGCGAGATGGACATTTGCAACTCATCGTCCGCTTCCTCGAATGCGCGGCGCGCGGCTGGGTACTGGTCGGCGAGGCCCTTACCCATTCCCACATACTGCGAACCTTGCCCGGGGAACAGAAAAGCGACACCTGGGTTCACAGAAGATATTCTCCAGAGATTATTGTAAGTACCAAAACTTTTACAAGCCTATGAGAGCGAGCCCGCCTTTTTGAGAAGCTTGCTGGGGTCGGCTTGCGTCAGACAAGTAGCAAGGTTCTGATTTTCGTAGATTGTTCTATAGTGAAAACAAACATGAAGAAGAAGCCGGTTAACGAACCGATTGTATCGCCTGAGATTCTGGAGTTTGCGAAACAGTCGATGCAGCCGGAGCGGGTGTCCCCGCCAAAGCCGTGTGCTGTGTGTGGAGCGCTTTCCAATCCTGTGTCCGGTCCCCAATCGGCGGAAGACCTGTGTTGGGTTTGCCGCCGGCTGAAGATCAGCGCGTGGCGCGAGTCGGACCCGCAAATCGCCGCGCAGGAATAGCTACCTGTTAGCAGGCGTTGTACTCGTCTGAGTCAATCCTTGCACCCTTAGCCAATCGTAGAGCCTGTCCGGCCAGCTTCGCAGGACGTCATCGCCGGGAGCTAATCCTACTCCGTGGTGACCTTTTAAGTAGATGTGCATTTCGGCCGGCACCCCAGCTTTCCTCAGTGCCAGGTAGAAGAAGACGCTGTTCTCGACCGGCACAGTCTGGTCCTCGGTCGTGTGAAACAGGAAAGTAGGCGGAGTTTCGGCTGATACCTGCCGCTCATTAGAAAGAAATTGCACTAGAGCCGGATCAGGTTTTTCGCCGAGCAGGTTGGTCCTGGATCCCACATGCGCATAGGGATCTTCGAGCGATATGACCGGGTAGGCCAGGATTAGAAAGTCGGGCCGGGCACTCTGGCGGGTGATTAGATCTGTTGCCGAAACATCGCCTTTGTCGAAATGAGTGCCGGCGGTAGAGGCGAGATGTCCTCCGGCCGAGAATCCCCACATTCCTATCCGGTCAGGTGAGACGCGGAATTCCGCTGCGTGCGCTCGTACATATCTCAGGGCGCGCTGCGCATCCCAAAGTTCTACCGGATAATGGTACTTCGGTCCGAGCCGGTATCTTAATACAAAGCCGGAAATGCCTCGTTCGTTTAGCCATTTCGCAACATCGGAGCCCTCCTTGACCATCGAGAGGTGCTGATATCCGCCTCCCGGGCATATCACGATCCCGGTTGTCGTGCGAGTAGATCCATTTGCGGGAAAAATCGTCAGAGTCGGAATGTCCGTTTCTGTTGTGCCCTGGGCGCCAGGCGCGCCATTCTCCCAGAGTTGGACGGTGCTCTGGGCCCCTACTTGACTGCGCAGAAGGAAGCAGGCTAGAGATACCGCGGCGATTCGCACGAGCATTTGATCCATGATTGTAAGTTTTCAACCAAATCTATAGATAGCAACGCCAGATTCGGAGCAGGTCGACGGACGCTCTCACAAAATCGATCGGTTTCACCTTCGATCCTTCGACGTCAACCCAGGTTTCAAGAGGGTATTCGAAGATGATATCCTCGAGGCGCTTAGGATCACCTCCATATATCTTCAAATAGCGGGCGAGAATCTCGACGTCGAAGACCCAGCGGGAGAGAAATGGCCTCTCAAAAACCTTCTCCGTGGTTTGGTCAACACGAAAGAGCTTCGCGCCGCACTGGCTGTCGTAAATGGGCAAACGAAGCATAGTGGACACTACTGTCGCGAAAATCCTGCCAAGGTAGTGCCGAACTGCCCTTCTTTGTACGTGTCGCCCCAATAATTTTATGCGAGAGCCAAATACCATTTCAGCGGTTGGATGTTCGTCGAGCACCAGCCTCAACGGAGCAACTGAATCGAGCGGAGTTGCCAGATCAGCGTCCCAATAACCGACAACACTCGGGGATAAATGCACGAGAGCATGATTAATCCCGGTCCTAACGGCCTCGGCTTTGCCCTTGTTTTCTGAATTGCGGAGAATCGTGGTTCTTGCGTCAAAGCCGTGGCACAAACGATTCAGAACGCCAACTGTTTGATCCCGGCTGCCGTCATCGACAAAGAGAATCCGCGTCCGGTCACCTTCCGCCAAAAAATTGCGAAAAGCAGCGGGGTTCAGTCTGAGAGCTTCGTTGTAACACGGAACGACTAAACAAGTAGAGCAGTGGCTTATGCCGTTTGTGCCCTCATTCATTCGCACTCAAGTATACGAACCGGGTGGTAACCAGAATGGACGCCAGCCGCACCTTCAGAGGCTGCGAACGGGCATGCCGACGATATCGTCAACCCGCATTGATTCTTTGGTGACAAACGGCTCTCCGTATTTGACACCAATGAGATTTCCGTAGAAGCGTGCGATGGCCGACAAGCGGTCGCGAACCTCAGCATGGCTCGGAAAGAGGTTCGAAGCCAAGTCGTTCTCAGTTCCGTACTGTGACTCGTAACTGAGGAGCGCAGCCATCCGGCGCTCGAACTGCCGCGAAATGTCCACCACGAAGGAAGGCGTTACATTTGCGTAGGAAGAGGCGTACAGAATCTTAAAAGGCCGGTGCGGAGGCGTCTCTTCTTCCAGCCGTCGAAGCCCGGAAAGAAAGCACGCTTCATAGCCGATTTCGGACGTGCGGTAATGGTCCGGATGCCGGGCCTCCCAGTACGGCAGGATCACGAGCCTCGGCTGAATGCGCCGTATGACTCCGGCTAACGTCATACGGGCGGTCACTGTATTCTCGAGTCGTGCGTCCGGCCAACGCAGGTTCTGCCGCCAGGAAAGCATCAGCTGCAGCCCTGCAATCTGTGACTCGCGGATGCGAATCTCGGGGCTTCCCCGGCTTCCCATGTCGCCTGCCGTCAGATCCAGAACACCTGTGCGGTAGCCAAGCTCTGCACTGCCGATGAGTGTTCCTCCGCAAGTTTGTTCGATGTCGTCGGGGTGTGCAGCCAAAGCCAGCACATCGAGCGGGCGCAGGTTCTCGAAAGGCTCGTTCGGATCGTGCATCGCGCTTAATAGGAATATCTCGGGCGGTTTATCGAGAACAGGCGAACGAGAAGCAGTCCTGCAAGGAATCCCCCCACATGCGCAAACCATGCTACACCGCCCTGATCTGTAAAGCTGCTGAAGGAAGCGAGCCCGCTGATTAGCTGAATAGCAAACCAATACAGAAGCATGAAAGACGCGGGTATCTCGATGGTAGTGATGAAAACGATAATAAACACCAGCGTCACGACGCGGACCCGAGGGTAGATCAGGACGAACGCGCCCATCACGCCGGCGATTGCGCCGCTAGCGCCGAGTGTAGGCACCGGACTTCCGAGATTTAGCATCAGTTGTACGATCGCCGAAGCTACCCCACAAAGCAAATAGAAGATGAGGTAACGTCCTGAGCCCAGCGCTCCTTCAAGGTGCGACCCGAAAACCCAGAGAAACCACATGTTTCCGATGAGGTGTAGCCAGCCGCCATGAAGAAACATCGAGGTGATGAGTGCGGTCGGATGCAGGTGATCCGGTACAAGTGCGTAATGCGCAATAAAGGCGCTCTGCAGGTAGCGGGGCTGAGATGTTTCGATCAGAAAACAAAAGACATTCACGGCGATGAGGAACAGCGTCATTACGGGCGTTCCCCGGCGATTCAGAAGGGCACGAAGTGGGATCATTTCTCGATCGCAAGCGTTCGGGCATTTCTGAACGCTGCAGCTTCCTCTACTTCCCGGTCGACGAGTTTGCGCCGTTTACCCATTTCTGCCTCAGCCAGGAGAGACCAGATTTCGTCAAGTTCCGGCAGGTGCCCACGGGCTCCGATTGCGGTGCAGT
Source organism: uncultured Acidobacteriaceae bacterium (assembly GCA_963771495.1). GTDB lineage: Bacteria > Acidobacteriota > Terriglobia > Bryobacterales > Bryobacteraceae > Bog-105. The sequence continues at coordinate 601,654 of CAVYTR010000002.1, forward strand.
TCAAGGCGGCAGCGGCATTTGCAAAAGCGAGCGCCTCCTGCATGCCCATTTCGCGAATAACCGAATAGCAGAAAGCACCGTGAAATACGTCGCCTGCACCGGTTGTATCTACGCAACCTATTTCGAGTGCAGGAGAATAAAACCATAGCCCATCCTTGAGCGCCAGCGCGCCGGAATCTCCTAACGTCATTGCTGCAACGCGCATCCCATATTCGTGCTGTAAACGAGTCAGAGCCTGAAAGGGGTCCGTTTCGCCGGTCCACTTGGCGGGCCACCCCGAGCCCGCAACCAGGTAATCTACAACTCTTAAGACCGCCTCAAAACCAGGATAGACGGTGTCGACGTCCAGCGAGACCGGAACACCGTTCCGTCTGGCTACTCTCGCAGCGTACGCCGCTGCATCTATGTCAAATCCGTCAATATGGAGAAGCTTGCACGAGGCGATCTCATGTCCATTAATTTCTTCCGGTCGAAGCCGGAGGGAGTCGGCCCGATGCCATAGTACGGTGCGCTCTCCCGTACTCTTATCGACCAAGATATATGCCGTCTGATTCGGGCACCCTTCGCGGACGATCAATCCCGACGTATCCACTCCGGTCCCTTCCAGGCTCTCTCGCTGAATGCAGCCGCGATGATCGTCTCCGATCGTTCCCACATATTTTGTAGATAGGCCGAAGCGCGCGCATGCCACTACCGCGGTTGCGACTTGCCCGCCGGGGCTCAATAGTTCCCGGCTGAAGGGAATCTTGCCCGCGTACGGAGGAAATTTTTCCAGAAGCAGAAGGGTGTCGGTCGCATTTAGACCGATGCCTAAAAGGTCGAACTTTGGATTCAACTGAGCTTATTTCTTCTCGGAATCAGGAACTTCGTAGAGATAGATCATGTGCGTAGTTCCGTGTCTGCCGCCGCTGATGGCTGTATCGATGGGCTTCCACCCGGGAATTGGATAGTCGTACGAGACCACTCGCGTGTTCGCGTGAAGATATTTCTCGAGGTTAGGCCGGAGAGTATCGTTGGCCGTCGTGGCCAAATAAAGCGTTATCACGTTGGCCGGGCTCAGATCGGTACGCATGAAGTCGCCGTGGATCACCTTAATCTGACTCTGCAGACCCTTTTTTCGTACATTCTCAGCGGCTGATCTGGCGAGATGATCGGAGATTTCGATTCCGACGGCTTTTATCTTGAACCTTTCAGCGGCGGCGATCAGGATTCTACCGTCGCCACAGCCAAGGTCATACAATGTCTCGCCCGGCTTCAGGCCAGCCATGTCGAGCATTTTGTCGACTGCGTGTTCCGGAGCGACAACGTACGGCGCAAGATTATTGCGGAAATCGTCGACATTTGGCTGTTGCCCAGCTACGCTGATCGGGATAACGAACAGAGACGTCAGGCCTATAAAGCAGCGCCCAAGTACCTGGTTTGCCATAGAGGTTCTCCCCTGAGTTCTTCCAGCTTACCTTAAGCAAGATGCGCGCGGGTCACTTCATTCCCGCAGCCGCCGACGCACCTTCTAGCAGATGCTGCCGTTTCGCACGTACAATGCGGGAAACCATCTCAGTTGTTGAGTACCAAAGATCGCGCGGTCGGGAAATGGTGTATTCCGTACCTCTAAACGCTTTGATGGCGTGGCTGATCGAGTCCTTCCAGGGGACCGCCTGAGGATTGAGATTGTAGTTCATGTAGAATACAGGGCACTCAATGTCTCCGATGCGCCGCAGATCGGTTTGGGGTACATCCGCATCAAGCATGGCTTTCGGTCCGGCAAAGATTACCGCGTCCGGATGGACCGCAGAACCGACTTCCTTTTCGATCAACTCCTGTAAGAAATCGGTCTCCGCATGTTTCTGGCCAAGCTTCGTGATATTAACGGTCCCGAGCTTCATTGTTTGGAGAGCTTTCCCCAGAGCGGCGAAATCGATCTGCTGCGCCGCTTCCTGCCGGTAGATAACCCGGCTCTCCTCCATGTTGAAAGCTACAAGAGAGACCTTGCCAATGTGGGGATCGCGTTCGATCTCTCTCAAAATCGTAACCAGCGCGTCAGTATCTGAGCGCTGCAGGCTGGCGGACTGCGCGTTCTGGGGCGCGAAGTTGACTAGCAACTTTACATTCAGGGTTTCGGAAGACGGCTGGTTCCCGCGTTCAATCGGCTGGTTAATAAACGGTTCGGAAAGAGACTCGGCAACCTGTTCCGGGTCGATGAAAAGAGGCATAACCCTGTCCTTGGATGCCAAGGAAGCATCGAGATCCCAACTGGACGAACAGATCCGCTCAGACCGGTCTCTCGCGAGCCAATCGACATGGTACTTGCCTTCACCGAGATCGATGGCTCCCTCGAGTACTGCATCGCCTTTTGCCTCTTCGTCAATTGCTGGTACTCGAAAATGCTGGACAAAATTGGCGGCACGGCTCTTATCTGTTCCCGGGTAGACCCGGAAGACCACCGTAAGTACCTCTCCGATGCCCGTTAATTCCTGCACAGGGATGGCGACATCGTACCCGCTATGAAATCGCAAGTCGAAACCGAGTTCCACTTTGCGTTGGGTCACCGTGCAAGGTAGGTCCTTCCGGTTTTCGTCTGCTTCAAGAATTGCGATATCCGACGGCATGAGGGTAACCGTTTCTCCGGGCTGAGTCGGTTTCAGTAAGACTTGCGATTTCGCCCTCGGCAAATAAACCGTCACGGCCAGCAAGCAGAGGAGCCAAGGCGCGCCCCCTAATAGAAGCGAGTACCTCGCTAGTTTGCAACTAGTTGAACACAGTTCAAAAACCCGCGATGCCATGTTTCCCCAACCCACGGTGTCAGTGCGCCCAATTCCAGCGACCTTCGGGGTCCTCTGGAGTCATTATTATGCCTCAATCGGAAGCGAACTACACGAACTTCCACCGGATAAGGTCACTGAAAAGTACCGCCTCGTTCCCTCAGATGCAAGGTGGTTACCCCCGGACAGTATAAATCTCAGACTACCTCTCTAACACCAACCATGTGCTACAGTTTCGTAAAGATTATGGCCTCGCGCAGTGTTAATAAGGTAATCCTGGTCGGCAATCTGGGCCGTGATGCCGAAACGAAGTTCACTCCCTCCGGTGCCTCCGTCACACGCTTTTCCGTCGCGACGACCCGCAGCTGGAAAGACCAGGCGTCCAACGAGTGGAAGGAAGAGACGAACTGGACCAATGTGGTCCTTTGGCGACAGGAAAATTTAGCGAACTATCTCACCAAGGGGAAGCAGGTCTACGTGGAGGGCCGGCTGCAAACCCGCAGCTACGACGATAAGGACGGCAAGAAGGTCTACACCACTGAGGTGGTTGCGGACGATGTTCTTCTGTTAGGCGGCCGGGGCGAAGCGGCGCCCGGTGAAGGAGGCTTTCAGCAATCTCGTCCCGCAGCTTCCCGTGCGCGTGGTGGGTCAGCACCTGCTGCCGCCCAAGATGACGATGCCTTCGGCGGGATGGGAATCACTGATGATGATGTTCCGTTTTAAAGTTGCGGCGTTCTGGTGGGCTGATAAGCTCTATGACTGATGGACTCATCGGCTGGTCTGGCACAAACCGTTTGTGGAGGCCGCCTTTTCAATATTGGCTTAAGTAACCAAAACCATAACGAAGAGGTCCATTTGACCGAAGCAAATGGCGGCGGTCTTTCCGAAGCATAATAGTCGGTATGGCGAACTTGGCGGGGACCTTTGCATGACAAGCCCGTGGGACAGCAACTTCCAGGCGAACAGCGACCTCGACATCCTGGTAATCGAGAATGATCCTGCTACGGCCCGTCTGACGAAGGAGGCTTTCCTCGAAGCCGGACTCCACAAGAACGTTCACGCCGTGGCGGATGGTGACGAAGCTCTTGCATGTTTGCGTCGCGAGGGCGAGCACGCCAAACATCCTCATCCAGACATCATTTTCCTCGACCTCCATTTACCGAGAAAGTCCGGCCTGGAGGTTCTGCGGGAAATTAAGAGCAATCCGCGTCTCAAAGTCACGCCCGTGGTTGTCGTTTCAGGTTCGGACGACCCGCATGAGGTCCGGGAAGCTTACGAACTTCACGCAAGTTGTTATATCCGGAAGCCTGACGATCTGGAAAAATTCCTTCACTTCGTCAAAGTTTGCTTCGATTTCTGGGGTTCGATCGTCACCTTGCCCCCCAGGGAGGAAATCGCCTCCGCCGGCAGACGCTAATTCTGATACGGAAGATTTTCCTTTATAGTGCCTCTACCGGGGGGCGACGTTTCATTGAGAGATCCTGTGAATTCCTGAGCGGTTATCAGCCGGACACCCAAGCAAACCCTTTGCATCAATCGCTGAGCTAGGTCAGCGGCCTCGTTTTGCGCCGCGAAACGCTTGAACCGATTCGCTATAAGAGAGGGGTATGTCAAACGCAAGCTGCGATATCGGACTGATCGGCCTGGCAGTAATGGGACAGAATCTGGTCCTCAACATGAATGACCACGGGTTTAAGGTCGCCGTTTTCAACCGAACGGTATCGAAAGTAGATGAGTTCATTCAGGATGAAGCCAAAGGTACGCAGGTTGTCGGGGCGCATTCGATACAGGAGCTCGTGCAATCGCTCAAAAAGCCCCGACGCGTAATGCTGATGGTCAAGGCGGGCGACACAGTTGATCAGATGATCGAGCAGATTGTTCCTTACCTCGAGAAAGGTGACATTATCATCGACGGAGGCAACTCCCATTTCCCGGACTCAAACCGCCGGACAAAGACTTTGAACGAGAAAGGCATTCTCTTCATAGGGACAGGCGTGTCGGGCGGCGAGGAAGGTGCGCGGCAGGGTCCGTCCATCATGCCTGGGGGGAACCCGGAAGCGTGGCCCCATGTAAAAGACATTTTCCAGTCCATTGCCGCCAAGGTGGAGGATGGCACTCCCTGTTGTGATTGGGTAGGCGAGGATGGCGCCGGCCACTACGTAAAGATGGTCCACAACGGCATCGAATACGGCGACATGCAGCTGATCTGCGAAGCCTACCAACTGCTCAAAGACGGTCTTGAGCTAACGGCGGACGAGCTTCACGATGTCTTCGCAAAGTGGAACGAAGGTGAACTGGACAGTTTCCTGATTGACATCACCGCCCAGATCTTTGCCAAAAAAGATGAGGATGGCAAGCCGATGGTGGACAAGATTCTGGATACCGCCGGACAAAAAGGCACAGGGAAATGGACGGCCATCAGCGCTCTGGACCTAGGCATGCCCGTAACGCTAATTGGAGAGGCCGTATTCGCGCGCTGCCTGTCAGCCATCAAAGATGAGCGCGTGGCAGCTTCGAAGATTCTTCGCGGGCCCCGCCACGATCAGGATGCACACGGCCGCGAAGCTTTTATCGAAGATGTACGCAGGGCCCTGTACTGCTCGAAAGTTATCTCCTATGCGCAAGGTTACATGCTGCTGCGTGAAGCAGCGAAGGAGCAAGGCTGGAACCTGAACATGGGTGGCATCGCTTTGATGTGGCGCGGCGGATGCATCATTCGAAGCCAATTCCTCGGCAAGATCAAAGCCGCCTTTGACGAGAATCCGCGTTTGAATAACCTTCTGCTCGATGCGTTCTTCAGCAAAATTCTGAATGAATACGAAGGAGCGTGGCGGAATGCGATCATTCATGCGATCGGTTTCGGAGTGCCAACACCTGCATTCTCGACCGCGCTCGCATTCTTTGATGGCTACCGGACCGAGCGGCTCCCGGCAAATCTGTTGCAGGCCCAGCGCGATTTCTTCGGGGCGCATACCTTTGAGCGCGTCGACAAGCCGAGGGGCCAGTTTTTCCATACAAACTGGACAGGCCGCGGGGGCAGAGTCTCTTCAGGTTCCTACAATGCTTGATCAGGGATAGGTACAGGAACGAAAGTAATCTTTAGAAGGCCTGCGGGTCTATAGTTGCGGCAGCAACCAAGCAAGTCAAAGAAACTGGAGAAGAACATGAGTTACGGCCTCGATATCCGGCCGCAAGGGAGCGGGTTGGATTTCGTTTCAATTGGAGCTCTCGTTTATCGGCTAGATCCGGGCATCATTCCATTCAGGAAAGCGAGTGAGTGTCGGATCCACGTCAGCGGCGGAGAATTTAACGTGGCGGCAAATCTCGCTGACTGCTTCAATCTGAAGACCGGCATTGCATCCGCTATGGTGGATTACCCGATCGGGGATCTTGTGGCGGAACGGGTGCGTGCTATGGGCGTGCAGCCTTTCTACAAGCATTTCAAGCACGACGGAGTGGCAGGTCCGAACATTGCCACCGTATATAGCGACCGCGGGCAGGGTGTGCGCGCCCCGGTTGTGTTCTATAACCGTTCCAACGAAGCTGCCGCGCGGCTGAAACCGGGTGATTTCAATTGGAGCGCCATCTTCGCGAACGGCGTTCGCTGGTTCCACAGCGGGGGCATCTTTGCAGCCCTGTCTGACACCACCTCGGACGTCATCATCGAGGGAATGCAGGCTGCCAAGGCGGCGGGCGCCATCATCTCGTTTGATCTCAATTACCGGGCTAAGCTGTGGGGGGTGATAGGCGGTCATGACCGCGCGGTCGAGGTAATTAATCGGATCGTCCAAAACGTTGACGTTCTGGTCGGCAACGAAGAAGACCTCCAGATGGGATTGGGTATTCCCGGGCCGGAGGTTGCCGCCAAATCGAAGCTGGATCCGTCGGCCTTTTTTTCGATGATGGACCAGGTCCGCTCGAAACATCCCCAGGTAAAAATCGTCGCCACCACCTTGCGTGAGGTGCACTCAACCAACCGCCACAGTTGGAGCGCTGTCGCCTGGATCAATGGGACTACGCACCAGGCGCCGACCGCTGAACTTGACGTCTACGACCGGGTGGGCGGCGGCGATGGCTTCGCGGCTGGATTCATCTACGGCCTTCTTACGGGAGCTTCTGAAGACGAAGCGGTTCGTCTCGGCTGGGCTCATGGCGCTTTACTGACCACTTTCCCTGGCGATACAACTATGGCGTCGCTAGATCAAGTTCTGAATGTCGCGAAGGGCGGCTCCGCTCGCATTCAGCGTTAACCCCCTTTCTGTTAAGAACAATATCGACGCTCTAAAACGGGTGTTATGATCGAGGCAGAAAGCATCTATTTACATGCGGACGCGCACTCTGCCTCGCATTTCTCTCGGCGTCCGATCCTGCTTCGGGTTGTTCCGCAACCTCCTGCTGGGCGGTATCTCGCTGTATGCACTTTTCGCTGCCGGTACGGCTCTCTGGCCTTCATTGAGCTCCGCAGCGCCTGCTGATTCCAGGCCCGTTGATATTCGTGTCAATAAGACCCTGGTTCTTATTAACGTTACCGTCACTGACCCGTTGAATCGTTTTGTAACCGGTCTGGAAAAGGAGCATTTCCGGATTTTTGAAGACAAGGTCGAACAAGACATTACCGAGTTCTCAAGCGAAGACGCACCCATTTCGATCGGCCTTGTTTTTGATACAAGCGGCAGCATGGGCTCCAAACTTCAGAAATCGAGGCAAGCAGCGGCAGAGTTCTTCAAAACTTCCAACCCCTCGGACGAGTTTTTTCTAGTTCAGTTTAATGACCGGCCTGACCTGGTCGTGCCCTTTACGACCGACACGGACAAGATTCAAAGCACTTTGACGTTCACGCAATCCCGGGGGCGGACAGCCCTGCTCGATAGCGTATACCTTGCCATGCACGAGATGAAAAAAGCAAAGAATCCGCGTAAGGCCCTGCTGATTATCTCCGACGGCGGCGATAACAGCAGCCGGTACACCGAAACTGAGATCAAAAATGCGGTTCGAGAGGCCGACGTTCAGATCTTTGCGATCGGCATCTTCGAATCGATGGGAAATCGAGGACGGACGCCTGAAGAGGCTGCAGGGCCGGGATTGCTAAACGAACTCTCTGAGCAGACCGGAGGCCGGGAGTACGCGGTTGAGAACATTGCAGAACTCCCTGATATCGCCGCTAAGATCGGAATCGAGCTTCGCAATGAATATATCCTGGGCTATACGCCCAAAAATAGGGAGCGTGACGGTAAGTACCGGCGAGTGCAGGTCAAACTTAACCAGCCGCGCGGATTGCCCCCGCTTAAAGCTTATTTCCGACTTGGCTACTATGCCCCGACTCAGTAGTTTTCGAACGTTCCTGGCTATCTTTCTTTGCTGTGCGCGGCGCTGTCTCTTCGCGCCCAGTTTCGGTCCGATACCCGCCTGGTAGTTCTTCACGCGAGTGTCACCGACAAAAAGGGCAAGCTGCTCACAAACCTGAACGGAAACGCTTTCAAGATTTTTGAGAACGGCGAACCACAGCAGGTGAAGATTTTCCGGCGCGAGGACGTTCCTGTGTCGCTGGGCATCATTATCGATGACAGCGGAAGCATGATGACAAAACGCGCCCGCGTCGAGGCGGCTGCGCTCGCCATGGTGCAAGCCTCAAATCGTCAGGACGAAGTTTTTATCGTAAACTTCAACGACGACGCCTTTCTCGATGTCCCGTTCACCAGTGATGTAAAGAAAATGGAACAAGGGCTTGCTCGCATTGACTCGCGAGGAGGTACTGCCATGCGGGATGCTATTAACATGTCGCTCGATTACATGAAGTCCGATGCCAAGAAGGACAAAAAAGTCCTTCTCGTCATTACGGACGGAAACGATAACGCGAGCAACATCAGCCTGGAAAAGGTTGTAGCCCGATCGAATCAAAGCGACACGCTTGTGTACGCGATTGGATTGTTTACCGAGGAAGAGAAGCACGAAGCTACCAGGGCGAAGAGAGCTCTTAATGAACTTACCGCCGCCACTGGCGGCCTCTCCTTTTACCCTAAGGATGTAAATGAAGTACAGTCCCTGGCGGTAGAGATTGCGCGCGATATCCGCAACCAGTACACAATCGCTTATACACCCAGTATTCAGGCGCTCGATGGCAGCTACCGGCAAATCAAGGTAACAGTGGACGCGCCGGGCAAGCCCGTAGTTCGTACTCGTTCCGGCTATTATGCTACCCCGGAACTGGGCGGTCAGAAGCAGACGGCTGCGAATCCGGTTCCGACTGCGGCGGCTTCCGTCCGCCACTGATGCTTCGTTTTTTGTGGACGGCTTGTCGCGGCTATCGCCTGCGTCCCTGGCAGTCTCCCTACCTTAGATGGCGCATCGAAACGTACTCTGGGATTCCGGCCGAAACGATCACCGCGCGTTCTTTCTTCCACTTTCTCTGGTGGGAAAGGAGATCGCTACTACAGTATCTGCTCTGGGTGCGGCGTATGCGCAGGATCTATTTGCGCTGAAATTATTTAGCCGGTAGCTGTTCGCGCTCGCCCACTGTGAACACGTATGTTCCCGAGCCGATCTGGCAAATGAGGTTGTCGCCCCGTCGTCTGATCGACGCGATTCCTGGAATTCCATTCTGGACAGTATTTCGATTGATCCACACTGGCTTCCCACCTTCCATAAGCGCCGGGTCTTCCAGTTTGAGCAAGGGTAAGTGTACGCTCGCTGTGCTGCCAACCGGGACTTCGACCTTCAGCTCGTATCCAGAGCCGACGCGGTTCCACGAACTAACGACTTGGCCCCGGATGGTTCCGGTCGAGGCCGAAGCCCAATTCAGCCCGTGTACAAGCTGCGGTTGGATCCGCACTGTTTCATATGCAGGTTCCTCGCCGCGGGCGATACCTGCCAAGACGTTGTATAAGAACGTACCGGCGCTGGCAAACATGTGGTGGTCGTGAGAGTTCATTTCCGGGCCTGTACGCTCTTGCCACAGCTCCCAAAGGGTGGTCGCTCCGTGAGCCAGCATGTAGCCGTATCCAGGGTAGTCGGGCTGGGTCAAAACTTCATATGCCAGATCAGCGTGTCCGCGCGAAGCAAGCACGGGGAATAAGTATTTCGTCCCAAGAATGCCCGTCGTCAGGTGAACGTTGTGATAGTAGTTCAGGTCATCGAGCAAGTGACTCATTGTCCCGCCTTCGGCGTCCGGTGACATGACATGGGCATCGAGCGCGAGGACCTGGGCCGCCTGGGATCCGGTGTCGTACACGCCTCCGGGATTGCCGAAACGCTTAGCGAACGCTTCTCGAACCGAATTGGTCAGGTCGCGGTAATGGGCCGCGTCCTCTGTCTTTCCCAGTACCGTGGCCGCAAGTGTCACGGCGTTCAGGCTTTTGATGTACGCCCAGGTTCCAGCCAGGATTTTTGAAGTGGGATCGATTGCCACCCAATCTCCGTAGCGCGAGTAGTCGACGATGCCTGAAGGCGCATGGCGATGCAAAGATTCCGTCCAGGCTTTGATGCCTTCGTAGTGCTCTTCGACAATGCGTTTATCGCCATAATTCTCGTACATAAACTCGGTGATTAGCGGGTACGCCACGCCCCACGAAGGATCACCCTGCCTGGGCAGGTTGAATTTGTGAATGAACGGCACAATATCGGGGACTTCGCCCCCATCGCCTTGAGCATCCCTTATGTCACGGAGGAAATTCGTGTAAAACGCAGCCATGTCAAAGTTCATCATGGCCGTTTCGGAAGAGAGGTGGGCATCGCCCATCCAGCCGAGACGCTCGTCGCGCTGATCGCAGTCGGTCGGGATGCTGACTAGATTTGTTTTGATGCTCCAGACAAACATATGTTGAATGCCATTCAGGAGTGGCAGCGACGAAGAGAAATTGCCGGTTGCTTCCAGAGCGCTGTGAACTTCGCGAGCCCGAACCGAGTCGAGCGTAGGAACTCCGGGAAAGCCACTGACCTCTGCATAGCGAAAGCCATGGTAGGTGAAATGCGCTTCGTATTCCTCGCCGTTTGGATCACCACGCAAGATGTAGGTGTCCGTCGAACGCGCAGACCGGAGATTGTCAACACGTATCCCGCCTCCTGCATCCGCGAGCTCCGCGTAACGGATGCGTAGCTTCGTCCCCGCCGCACCCCGTACTCTGATCTGCACCCAACCGCTTAGATTTTGCTCGAAGTCATATACATAGACATTCGGCGCGGCTTCAATCATCTTGTGAGGAGCGAGCGTATCCACTACCTCCACCGGCGGCATCATTTGCGAGGAGAGGACCGGTGACCAGGAGTCGGCCAGTTTCACAGGCACACCATGATCTGTGCAGTCGTTCGTGTCCCAACCTGGGATTGCAAGCTGTGCATCATAGGTCTCGCCATTGTAGATATCGTCGAGAGTAATTGGACTTCTCAGCGCCTCCCAGTGTCCATCCGAAGTGACGGAAAACGCTTTTCCGTCCTCGTATGTACCTCGCAACTCGCAGATAAGTTTCGGCTCAATCCCCGTCGATTTGCTGTACCAGCTGTTGCCGAGCAGTACGGCAACGGTGTTCCGGCCTTTGGCGAGCGCGTGAGATAGATCGTATGTCGAATATAAGGTTCGTTTCGGGTAGTCGGTCCAGGCAGGATCCAGAACGCGATCCCCGATCCTCTGTCCATTGACGTGCAATTCGTAGTAACCGGCCGCCGCGATGAACAGCCGCGCTCGCCGGACGGGTTTTGCTACCTCAAAGCTATTCCGAAGCAGCCGGCCGCCGGTGATCCACTTCGCAGTCCAGTCTGCGGGCGTGAAAAGTCCAGTGCTGAAACTCGCGATCTCGCTCCAGGGACTTTCGGAGCTGGACTTATCCCAATACCGTACTCGCCAGAAATAATCGGTGTCGGAAATCAGCGGTTTGCCCCCAAATGCTACCTGAATAGAATCGTTTGAGGTGACACGGCCTGAGTCCCATACCAGATCGCCCTGGAATCTGGCATTTCTGCCCACTTGGATCTGATAAGCGCTCTGGTTCTGAGAGCGCTCGGTATGGTTCAGGACCCACGCAAAGCGAGGAGAGGTAACGTCCACAGCTTCAGGGTTCTTCAAATATTCGCATCTCAGATGGGAGGGAGGCAGCGGACCTCCGAAACATACGGCCGCACCGAAAAGAAGAATGGCTGGTACGCCAGCGAGAAAAGGTTTAGGGACCAAAAAAATCCTCCTGATTGAGGGTGTCAGGAGGATGGTACTACAGCGCTTTGAAGTCGCTGGAGGTATTAAGATTTCTATTCTTGCGGCGGAGGTGGTGCGCCCGGGCCATGCCCAGCGCGGAAGGGGCGATTGTTTGCCGCATCTTGAACGGTGTAGTCCGAAGGCACCTGGAAAAGCGTTGCCGAGGGTTCGGTCTTCTGAATGTTCGTGAGGGCATAAATGGATTGACCGGCGACCGGGTCAGTTCGCTTTGCCATAACTACGACTTGCAGATCAGGCGAATACCATGTCTCGTTCGTCGAGACAAGAGGCTGGGCATTTCCGACCACGCCGGCCGCCGTCGTATGCGTGATAGTTTTTCCTTGTACCGTCACCCCATTCATTGTCTGGGTTCCCAAATCCGTGACCACCCGATTAGGCGCCGAACTACCGGCACTTGCATCGGCACCGCGGGATGCGTGCTGGCCCGCGCCTGCCGGCGGTGTCCGGATCGCGTGACGGGTTGCGATCTTCGTTTGCGGGTTCAGTGAATAGCTGAATCCAGCAACGGGATCGAAGATGAAGGTCAGCGTTACCGGACCATTTTCAGCCAGCGGACCCGTGGTAATCGTTTGCTGCTCGTAAGTTCTACCCTGGCTGTCTCTTGCCACCTGAGCCGTATTAGTGCGCTGAATAGTATTGCCGCCCGCTAAGGTCTGGGTGAATTGGCTGGTCGCGGTTGCTGAATATGGCGCTCCTGCTACCACCTTCCCCCAATGCCCGCCGAACCCGCCACCCGGGCCGAAGCCCGCAGGGCCAAATCCAGGGTGCGGGTGCGGGCCCCCTGGGCCCTGCCCGTAACTGCCGGCTGCGGCGAGCAGCACGGCTGCCACCGCGTAAATTGTTTTCGTCATTGCTCTTCTTCTCCTATTACGACCCTCACAAAGCTCACACGATACTTACTCTGAGTTCAGAACGTGTACACCCAACAGCTGACCATCCACACCAAGCAGAACGTCGGCCAAAACCGAGCGGTCCGGTGCAAGCGTTTGGCTGGAAAGGGGCTCAAACACGACACCAGCCTCCGCCAGAGACGAAGCGGGCACTTCCATCTGCACCACGTGCGGACCGCTCGACACCAGATCTGGATTCGAGAAAGGAAGGGGTACAAAGGTCTCGCCGTCAACCTCGATCAGGTTCGCTGCTATACCTGCAGTGCCAGGCGCACGAGTTTGGCGGCTGACCTGGTCCACGTGCGGCAAAAGTAAAAGCGCGATCGCCAGCGTTGCGGCCAAACCCATGCCCCAGCTGAAACGGCGAACCAGTTCCCAAGCGGCCGCGAAGCAAAGGTATTTTCCTTACGATCAAGTTGCGAAACCAGCGAATCACGCCGTTCGGTTCCGGTCAGCGGCGAGAATTCAGCTACCAAAGACTCCAACTCGGCTGACAAGGCCATAACCGCCTGCAACCGAGCCTTGCAGTTGCTGCAGTGGGAAAGATGCGTGCTTACGCGGCTCGCTTCCAATTGGGAAACCTCGTCATCGCTGAATCGAATCAGCAAATCGTCCGTGACATGATCGCGGTCAACAGCTTCAGGATTCGTCATACCAGTTCCTTCAATTTCTCGAGCCCCCGCTGAATGTTCTCTCCGGCGGTTGACACGGAGATGTCCAGAATTTCGGCGATTTCGCGGTACTTTAGACCCTGGCTTCGCAGCAGTAAACATTCTCTCTGGGGCTTACTCAACTGAGCCAGTCCGTTTCGCAACCAGCGCTGACGCTCTTGAGCGAGCAGTTCTTCTTCCGGTGACGCTGTATCCGCCGCGAAATCCCCGTTGATAGCCGCGTCGCTCAATTGCTCGACGCGGGTTGCGCGAAAAGAGCTCTGGGCCGAGCGCGCCAGATTGTGGCCCACCCGGTACAGCCAAGCTCTCAAATCTTTTCGTTCACCGCCCGAAAGCAGGTGGTTATGAAGTTTCAGAAAGCTCTCTTGAACAATGTCCTGAGCCGTTTCGTTGTCCAGTCCCAGAAACATCAAATAACGCAGGATCTGGACGGCGTCCTGATCGTAATGATCAAGAATAAGCCGGCGAAGCCCGGTGTCTTCCAAGAACTCCGCTTTCCAACCCACTGCTGCGAATGCCGCGAACTCTGACTGCGCCATGACCCCTAGACCCAAGTATGGTGCAGGCGGCTTCTCAGGTCAGGACCACAGAGGACCTTTGTGGGGAGTTGCACTTGGGGTTGGGGAAAAGCCCTCTGTGGCCTGCCGTCTCGCATGCTAGGTGTCTATGAAACAAACGAAGCAGCGATTTTTCCGGTCAGCTAGAAAAGTTTTTTAAGAAATTACGCCATCCACGATGTGAATGAACCCGTTTGTGCAGGGTAGGTCGGACCTAACAACCGCGGCATTCTCAATGCGGAAAGTGCCGTCCGTACTTTCGATCCTGAGCACTCGCCCTGAAACCGTCTCCACTGTGTAACAGAGGCGAAGATCCGAAATTTCCATGCCTCCCCTCAATAAATGCCGATTGAGGAAGTCCTCAGCATCCGACGCAGAGTAATTCTGCATGGCGGCATTCGTCGCGGCCAGCAGAGTATGCATGCCGCTGTGGCGCAGCATTTGGTCCAACCCAGCTTTCTGAACCAGATGCGCGAAATCCGAGCATTCGCTCAAACCGGAAAGCGTCTCCGCTAAATTGTGGGTACCGAGCTTCTCGTTTACGTCCGCAGTGACGGTTTGATCCTGGCTGATACCTTCTTGGCTGGCCAAGCTACAGTATAGGGAGATGAGGCTCCTGGCGTTACTCGCACTCTTACCCGTCGCTTTTGCTCCCGCCGTTATCGCAGCCGAGGGCTCCCAAGCCTTGGTGGACGATTTGGCAAAACATTGGCAAACATCAAAGGATCTTTCCGTGGCCGTCGCCCAGGCGATGCCTGAAGATGCCTACTCTTTCAAAGCTTCTGAAGGTGAAATGAGCTTTGGCGAGCAGATCAATCACATTGCACTTGCAAACGCGGCCTACTGCTCTGTGGCGCTGGGGACGAAATCTTCAATGACGAAGGGGACGGACAATTCAAAGGCAACGGCCATCAAAAATCTTCAGGATTCGTATGACTTTTGTACCGACGGATTAAAGAAGCTCTCGGACGCGGACCTGCAAACTTCCGTCAGCATGCGGGGCTCGTCCGTTTCGAAATTTGACCTTTTCTGGGGCGCCTTTACCCACGCCGCGCATCATCGCGGCCAGACTGAGGTCTATCTCAGGCTGAAGGGGATTACGCCCCCGAGCTACAAGTTCTGAGCCGGTTGCGTGGGACGATGCGAACGTGATTGAGGCCATCGGCAGTCAGGTCTCGGCCGCACAGGCAAAGGTAGTTATATTCGATTTCGACGGCACCCTGTCGCTAATCCGTTCGGGTTGGATAGACGTCATGGTTCCCCTATGCGTCGGCGAGCTTCGGCGGACCTCAACCCAGGAAACGACTGAACAGCTTACGGAGGTTGTGCAGGAGTTTGTCTGGCGCTTGACTGGCAAGGAGACGATCTACCAGATGATGGCGCTTGCAGATGCAGTTCAGGAGCGAGGAGGGACGCCGCTCGAACCGCTTGCTTATAAGAGAATGTACCTGAACCTGCTGCACGCCCGCATCGGGCATCGGCTGCAGGCTCTGCGGCAAGGCAGCGTATCATCCGAAGCATATTTGGTTCCTGGCGCCCGGCGGATTCTAGAGCTTCTGGCCTCGCGTGGAGTCCGCTTGTACTTGGCGAGCGGAACGGACGATGCGAATGTTAAGGAGGAGGCGGGATTACTCGGGGTCGCGGGATACTTTGAAGGACGGATCTTCGGGGCAAAGGATGATTTGTCCAGCTTCTCGAAGGCTCTTCTGGTGCAGAAGATCGTGTCACAGACGGGATTTCTGGGCCGGGAACTCCTGGTTTTTGGCGACGGGTACGTGGAGATTGAGGAAGTGAAGAAGGTTGGTGGAATCGCGGTAGGTGTGGCCAGCGCTGAACCCGAGTGCCTGGTGGTTGATGATTGGAAGCGTCGCCGCCTAATAAATGTTGGCGCGAACTTTATCATTCCTAATTTCTTGAATTTCGAGGAAATCAGCGCAACTCTGTTTGACGTACCTATTTCGGAGGCGATTGGGAGCCGCCAAAATTGAGCTGAAATAGCCAGAGATCAAGTTGCGAGCGTAATAGTCTAGACTGAAGCGGAATAATAAAGTTACTTTCGATGGTCTGAGAGCATCCTAACATTCGAGGCACAGTTGGTGACTTCCCCTACAACAATCACATCTGAGAGTGTCAATCCGGCATTGCCCCGGCTCCTGTTAGCAGACGATCATCACCTCATACTAGACGCTTTACAGGCCATGATGAGGAGCGAATTCAACGTTCTTGCCGTCGATAATAGCCAGTCTTTCATTAGCGCGGCTGAAAGCTTTGAACCTCACGTCGCAATTCTGGATGTAAGCATGCCAGGTGGGGACGGGTTCAGCACCGCACGGACGGTTCTAGAGCGCAAACCTAATCTGCCGATTGTGTTTCTTTCGATGCACGGCGATTCCAGCTATATAGATCAAGCGGCTCACGTCGGAGCGAAGGCCTACCTCTCTAAGCGTGTACCTGCTCAGGAGTTGATGTCCGCAATTCACGCTGTTCTCGAGGGAGAGACCCTGCTGCCGGCTGGCTCTCCGAAACAGGACGGCAGCTCTCCGAATAAGCCGGATCTAACCTCTCGGCAGCGCGAGGTTCTCCGTCTCATCGCCCTGGGGTGTAGCGCCAAAGACATAGCTAACGAGCTGAACATCTCGGTGCGAACCGCAGAATTTCATCGTGCCGCGATTATGCAGCGTCTGGGACTCCATTCAACCGCCCAGATGACCCGTTACGCTCTCGCTAACAATCTGGGCTGACATAATCGGCGGCCGGCGAGCATTTCTCGTTTGGCGTCCTCCTTAAGCTGAGTTGAACTTTCATTCTTGGAGACAAAAATCGGCTATTTTCCAGGTCTCCACATAGCAAATCTCCAGATGGCGCTGGGTGTAACAGGCGAACCCGGGCCACGCTCTTATCTGCGGGAGACAAATCTACTTATGAAGAAAATTTCCGGGACATTTTTCCTGCTGGGGATGGCAGGGCTCCTGGTAAATCCAGGCACTTCACTGCAAGCTCAAGACACGTCCAGCAAGCAAATGGACACGGGGGCCCGCAAGATGATGAAAAGCCCCGATACCGCTTTTGCCATTAAAGCTGCCCAGGGAGGCCTTGCAGAGGTGAAGCTGGGCCAGTTGGCGAGTGAGAAGGCAGGCAGCGCGGACGTTAAAGCGTTTGGGCAGCAGATGGTTGATGATCACTCAAAGGCCAACGATCAGTTGAAATCGGTTGCACAGAACGAAAACATGACGCTTCCAACGGATGTCAATGCTAAACAGCAGATGATGTACGACAAGCTTTCTAAGCTGTCCGGGGCGGAATTCGATAAGGCTTACGTAAAGGATATGGTGAAAGATCACGAGGAAGACGTGAAGGAGTTCCAGAAGGAATCAACCAGCGGTAAGGACCCGCAGATTAAATCATTCGCTTCCCAGACCCTTCCTGTTCTCCAAGGCCATCTCGACAAAATCAAAGGTATCCAGTCGAAAATGGGTACCGGTTCTTCTATGTAGCGGAGCAACTCAGAATGGTTGTGCGACCCGGAACGTCCGGCTGAAACGAGTTTCGGTGTATCCTACTTAAGTTGTAGGAAGGATAAACATGCTCCGGTTGCTTCTCATCATCATTCTATTTCTGCTTCTGTTGGGTTCCCTTCCGACGTGGCCGTACAGCACAGGATGGGGATATTACCCAAGCGGCGGATTGGGATTGCTTCTCATAATCCTGATCGTGGTCGCGCTAGTCGGGCGTCGCGGAGGAACGCTCCCGTAAGATTCTCAGCTGCCGCCTGCTCGAAACAGGCGGCAGATCTCGTCAGTCGAAGTAATATGAGTAGCGCCTTAAACAATAAACGGGTGGCGATCCTCGCAACAGATGGCGTGGAACAGGTGGAATTGCTGGAGCCGAAGAAGGCTTTGGAGCAAGCCGGGGCCATAGTGCAGGTTGTGTCGCCGAAACAGGGAAAGATCAGAGGCTGGAACCATACCGACTGGGGTCAGGAGATCCCGGTGGATGTTCCACTTTCATCAGCTAATTCGAGCAACTTCGATGCGCTTCTGCTGCCGGGCGGAGTGATGAACCCGGATTTCCTTCGCCAAGATCCCGAAGCTGTTAAGTTTGTGAAGTCGTTCTTTGAAGCGCATAAGCCAGTGGGGGCGATCTGCCATGGTCCTTGGCTGCTGGTGGAAGCTGACGTGGTGAAAGGGCGGAAATTGACATCATGGCCTTCTCTGAAGACCGACATTCGTAATGCGGGCGGCCAATGGACCGATCAGCAAGTCGTGACGGACCAGGGACTCGTTACAAGCCGCAAACCCGACGACATTCCCGCATTCAACCAGAAAATCATCGAAGAGTTTGCCGAAGGAAGGCATCAGGCTCAACACGCCTAACTCCTTCTGGACTGTGTTTCTCGCCCCGGCACATGTGATGACGGGGCGATGAAAACTCTGGCGATCGACATCGGCGGAACCAAGTTCACCGTAGCAGGTTTCGAGGGCTCAGATCTGGTGCTTAGGGCCTCTCATCCGACTGATCGGAACGGGGGACCCGATGCCATAATGAACGGTATCCGGCGCATCGTTCGCGACTGGCGTGACACGCAAGACTTTACTCCTGACCGTTGCGGAATTGGTTTTGGAGGTCCGGTAGACTTTCACGGCCAGACTATTACGCTCTCAACCCACGTCCAAGGATGGGCCGGATACCCGCTGGTCTCTGAGGTTGAGAGACTGATCGGCGTTCGAGCCCTAGTAGATAATGATGCGAATGTCGGCGCCTTGGGCGAGGCTCGGTATGGGGCTGGCGTAGGCTTTGACCCGCTATTTTACATGACACTTTCGACCGGCATCGGCGGAGGCATCGTCGACGGAGGGCGCGTCCGCCGCGGAGCAGATTCTTTCGCGGGTGAAATTGGACATCTAAATGTTGTTCCGGACGGGCCGGCTTGTCTTTGCGGGTCTAGCGGCTGCTTCGAGCGAATGTGCTGCGGATTGTGGCTTGAAAGGGACTATGGCCGCAGTGCGCGAGAACTCCTCGCCGAAGCAGATTTCGTCAGCCGTTATGTCGTACTTTTGGCGCGGGGCTTGAAAGCCGCAATTATGCTGTTGAATCCAGCGCGCATCGTCATAGGCGGCGGACTCAGCAAGAGCGGGAGCCAATTGTTTGTGCCATTGAGGGCCGAACTGCGCCATCAGATCACATCCTGGTCCCGAGCACGGCTCGATGTCGTTCCAGCAGATCTGGGTGATGATAGCGTGCTGTACGGGGCTCTAGTACTCGCTTCGGGGCTTGAGGAAACTTAATCGATCGTCGTGTAAATTGCCCATAATCGGCTGACGCTTAGCAGCGTCTTACTAGCAGATTTGCTGAAGGAGGCAACCATGACAACATTCAGAAAAACAGCAACTGCGTTCGTACTTAGTTTGGGAATGACCGCTGCCGTTCCAGTGGCCCTGAAAGCTGGCGTTCCCGAGCACCCGTACGGCTACCAAGCATATCCCGCGCCGTATGAGAACCTACGGGGTCTGGTGGACAGAACACAAAGTGATCTGACGGCGGCCCTTCAGTTGGAGCATCGGGGTGGAGATCAGCACAAGCGCTATAACGACGCGCAAGGACATCTATCGACGTTTGATCGCCACTTGGTGAAGGGCCACTTCGACAAGGGGGAGCTCGGGAAAGCGATCGATAGTATCAAGTCGATTCTTGACAAGAACGTCCTGCAAGCGAGCAGTCGGGACGCATTGATGCGTGACTTGGAAGAGCTGCGGTCAGTTCGGGACCGATATTAAGGTCAGGCGACGTACGTTACTGATCAGCTGAGCTCAGCGGCCGGTTGTCTTCCGGACATGGACGGATCTGGTGATAGTCGGCCCTTCTCATCACTTATAGACAGCGTTTTCATCTTATAAAGGAGCGCTTTGTAATCGATCTTCAATAAGGCAGCAGCCTGTTTTCGATTCCATCGCGTGCTGCTCAGCGCGCCTAAAATTGCTGCGGTCTCGGCTTCTTGCTTTGCCCTAGTCACCTGCGCAAGGATTGGTGAACTCTCAGATGTGCCATTGGAAGGTTCGAGGCGCTGACCCCCAATTTCTTTTCGTGACAGTTTAGTTTTTAATTCCCGCACGATATTGTCAGAGTCGCGCAAAATGGTGAAGCGACGGATAACGTTTTCCAGTTCACGAATATTGCCTGGCCAGCTGTACTCTGAAAAAGCTTGCTTCATCGCAGGGGTTAACGAAGGCGGCGAAGAAGGACAGTTTTTACGAATGAGGAACTCTGCCATGGGGACGACATCCTCTTTTCGCTCCCGCAATGCCGGAATTTCGATTGCAATTACGTTCAGGCGGTAATACAGATCTTCGCGAAATTGACGGTTCGCAATCGCGTGTTCGAGATCCTGATGCGTTGCTGCCATTACCCGGACGTTCACGCGAATTGGCTCTTTCCCGCCGATCCGCTGGAATTCGTGGTCCTGCAGCACTTGAAGTAGTTTCGCCTGGAGTTTGAAATCCATGTCGCCGATTTCATCCAGAAGGATGGTTCCGCCGTCAGCGAGTTCGAACATGCCGGGCTTCCTTTGGAACGCGCCAGTAAACGCTCCACGCTCGTATCCGAATAGTTCGCTTTCAACCAGCTCTGAGGGGAGGGCGGCGCAATTCAGCTTCAAAAACGATTTCTTGGATCGTAAAGAGAGAGCGTGCAGTTCTCGTGCAACGACTTCCTTGCCGACTCCGGTTTCGCCCCGAATCAAGACCGGAGCCTCTGATGGGGCAACATCTCGTAACATTTGACGAATGTCGTACATCCGCCGATTTGTTCCGAAAAATAGCTTCCCGGAAGCCCCGATAGGATCGCTCTTTTCTTCCACCGAGGGAGATTGAGGCACGAGTTCCATTTCTCTTTGGACGGCCGCTCGCAACTCCTCATGACTTACCGGCTTTGAAAGGAAGTCTGTCGCTCCGAGCCTCATCGCCTGTACTACGTTCATCGTCGACGATGCGTCAGAGATCATAATCACCGGCAGCGAACAACTCAATTTGCGGATTTCTCTAAGCGTCTCGATGCCATCTCTTCGAGGCATGATGATATCCAACAAAACCAGGTGTACGCCGTGATTTTGCTGAAGGTAGCTTAAGACCTCCTCTCCATCCTGGGCGAGGATGACATCGTATCCCATGCATTTAGTGGCCATTTCAAGATAGCCACGAACTTCGGAATCATCTTCGCCGATTAAGACCGTCTTCTTTGTCGTGGTCATGTCAGTCTACACCGCTGACAATTCGATCCGAGTCGCATCGTGATGCATGTCGGCAGGCTGTCGGCCGCTGCCGGCCCGATGTAACGGTAGAACGAGCGAGAACACAGCGCCCGACCGGCTATTGTCGGCCCAGATTCGGCCTTCATGTTGATTCAAGATCATGCGGCAGATTGCGAGGCCGAGACCGCCTCTCGAACGGTCCTGTCCGCCTGAGTAGGATACGTATTCCTCGAAGATTGACCTGATATGCTCTGGGGAAATACCCGGCCCCGAATCTTCGATATCAATTCGATACGCATTCGGTACTCTCACCTGCCGGGCACGGCGGTCGGACTCTGCGGGACAGAATACATTCGTTGCTCGACGTTCATAGAAATAGGAGTAACCTTTGACCGCAATCGACCCAGCGCGAGGACTGAACTTACAAGCGTTCTCTAGCAAGTTAACGAGAACCTGCTCGATCTGACCCGAGTCGACCTGCAACGGCGCACAGGATGGCTCGAGCTCAATGTCGAGTTGGAGCTCCTTTTCTCCCGCGAGCTGTTGAATCTCGTAAAGAGCTTGCTCGACGCAGTCGCGAATATCGGCCTCACGGAGGACCGGTTTCAAGGCTACGTGGCGTCCGATGCTCAGCAGGAACATCGCGCGACTCATGCGGGAAAGCCTGCGCACGCTGTGGTGCATACGATTGAGAATGAGCTTCTGGTGTTCGTTGAGCAATCCGACCTTTTCTTCGACCAGGAGCCCGCAGTAGCCGCTGAGGGCCGTGAGCGGCGCGTGAAAGTCATGCAAGGCCCGTCCGAGGAAATTTGTTCGTTCCGCATCACATTGCTGCAGTCGCAAATTAGCTTCCATTAGGCATTGCAGGATGTCATCTCGATCAGATCGAATCGATTCGGTGTCAGGTTGGACCCGCTGAGTAGTACTTGCATTAGCTTGTGCCATAAGCGCAAGCACAACCGCACGTGTTGCAGGCTTCAGGACGATTCCAGCCTCAGCGTGAGGATAAAGCTGACGAAAAGAGGTGAGATCACGAGACGCCACCAAGGCGAAACATCTGGAGGCCCATTTTGTGTTCCCTGGAACGAGGAGGCCGGGCCTATAGTCCAAAAGACAAAGGTCAACGTCCTCGGCACCCGAACAAGCAGATTGTGGGTTTAGTATCCATTTGATTGCAGGGAATTCTCTGGCGATCTCCCGGCAAAGCGTCAGAAGCGAACCGTCCTCCGACACAACTTCCACTCTCATTGGGTGTCCTCCGACACTGTGGGCAGCAATGGTTAGTAATCCACAACCGCGTTGATACTGTTACGTATAGGAGAAGAATAGCTCAGTTCAAAAGTTTGTCAAGCCATTTACCCAACCCGTAGGAAAAAGGTTTGGTACTAAGTGTAGTTTTTGGGATTCGCTCTTATGCATCGATAAATAAGCGTTCTCGAATGACGTTCTGTAACTTACTTACGCGACATTGATCAAGCTTGCAACCTTGCGTCATTCTCAAAGGGTGGCCGAGAAAATGCAGAGTTATCGGTTCATAAATGGTTACAGACGCGCCCATGAGTTCTGAAGAACCACTCATGGGGCGAATTGCCGACAGGAGAAAGAGGCAGCGCGTTATCGTGCAATGGCCGGTGCGCATATGGAGGCGGAACGAACATGTTCTTGATGCGTGCACAGTAAACATCAGCAGTGGGGGCCTTTATTGTATTTGTCCAGGGCCGCTTTCACCCGGAGACACTCTCATCGCAATACTCGAGATTCCAGGATCGAGTGCGGATCGAGAGCGTCCGAAGCTGATGCTGCGTTGCGAAATTCTGGTACTCCGCGTCGAGACTTTAGCCGATAACTCTCAATTTGGGGTTGCGTGTCGGATCATGAATTACTCGGTGCTCAGGCCCACAGGTGCGGCAGTGGGGACGGAGGAAGCTGACACGGGAAACTGGTCTCTCTTTCACGCCGCCGTTGACGGTACCCCAGCACATGCCGGCACTTTGCGAAAGAATTTAAGACTCTTTTCCAATATTCAGCGCTGAATGCCGGCGAGCGCTGACCGTTCCCATTCGCGCATCTGCCAGCATGCCCCAGAAAATCGATCGTTTGTTACAGACCGGCCGCGATGGATAGAAGATTGCAAGACGTGGTGATTCGCAAGCATCAGCTGAGGTAATTCCGCTGCGTAGAACGCCGGTTAACGCAGTCGCGTGTGAGTGAGGAAGGCGGATGACCATGAGGAAGTGTACGTTGCAAAAACAGAGCGTCATTTCAGTCGACGTCGAAGACTATTTTCAGGTTGAGGCGTTCTCGAGTACCGTTAAACGCGACAAGTGGGGCGACTATCCTTCGCGCGTCGAAGTGAACACACGCCGGCTCATGGATCTTTTCGATGAAAGCGGCGTCAAGGCTACTTTTTTCATCCTTGGGTGGGTCGCCGATAAGCATCCTCAAATTGTCCGAGAGATAGTGAGCCGTGGGCACGAACCCGCGTGCCACTCTTACTGGCACCGCCTGGTGTACTGCCTAACTCCAGATGAATTCCGTAGCGATACAATTCGCGCCAAGGATTGTATCGAGCAAGCAGCCGGACGGGAGATCGCCGGATATCGGGCCCCATGCTTCTCAATCACAAATCGATGCCCATGGGCAATAGAGATTCTCGCTGAGCTAGGCTTTCGCTACGATTCGAGCATTTTCCCGATCAGGCACGAATGGTATGGGATCGCTAACGCCCCCCGCAAACCATTTAAGATATCGACCCGTTCGGGAATGCTGACCGAATATCCGATTGCAACATTCCGGCTCAGACGCACGCCAAATCTACCTGTTGGAGGCGGTGGATACCTGCGACTGATGCCTTCCTGGTACACGCGATTGGGCATTCAGCGAGCGTGGCACGAGGGCATGACTGTCGTTGCCTACATTCATCCCTGGGAGGTCGATCCAGAGCAGCCAAGAGTCGCCGCTTCTATTAAATCTCGATTCCGTCATTACACCAACCTTACAAAGACCAGAGAACGACTTAGCAGGCTTTTAGCTATGGGAGACTTCCATCCCTTCTGCCAAT
This sequence comes from uncultured Acidobacteriaceae bacterium, assembly GCA_963771495.1. Taxonomy (GTDB): domain Bacteria; phylum Acidobacteriota; class Terriglobia; order Bryobacterales; family Bryobacteraceae; genus Bog-105. The sequence continues at coordinate 626,037 of CAVYTR010000002.1, forward strand.
GGAGCGAAGCGGCGGATGCCCCGGTTTGGCATTTCTCTCCGGTTGCCGAACAGCACGTCCCAGCAGCTGTCCCCGATTTCGATGTTGCTAGGGCCTGAGGCCCAAGCGGCTTCGAGGGGTTATCCTTTTTCACTACTCCATCAGTGCGGTATAACGAGAGTATCGTTAGGCAGTAACAAGACGCGCTCAACGTCGTTGCCTTTTAGGACAGCATCGTAGTCGAAGCCGATTTTGGTTTCTTTGCCGTTTCTGGCCCGAAGTACATAGATCTTCTTGCGCTTAGCATAATCGGTAAGTCCGCCGGCTTCGGTTAACGCTTGCATGATTGTCATCCTATAAGTGTAAGCAAGAGGGCCTTCTCTTTTGACGGCGCCAATAATGTAGATTTTCTTGCTGTTTATCCCGGTGACGATAACTGTGACGTTGGCATCTGTTATGAAACCGGCAAGCCCGCGCGTGATGAGTTTTTCGGCTTCCCGCGGCGTCAGGCCGGCTACTTCGATATCTTTGAGCAAAGGCACAGTTATCTTTCCATCGGGACGAACGACGATGTTGGGGATAGATGCCTCCGGCTCTTTCCAAACCGAGACCTGAAGAACATCGCCAGCTCCAATCCGATAGTCTTCTTCGATTGCGGCTTTGTTGGCAGACGGAAGGCTTGAGGGTAATCCGGTCTTGCTTACATCGTTCGCCGCGGCCGATGTCTCAGCATGATTGGCCGCGAGTGCATTGGTCTTCGGATCGCCAGCTGGCGGAGGCTGTTGCCCGCCACGCATAGTCGCATAACCGGAGATCAGTAAACAACTGAGGACACCGAAACGGAACACGAACCTAAGTGTATGCATACGTGAATCGGATTTTTTCGAGTTTGCACTTCCTGGACCGTTAACGTAGATACGTTTTTTGGCAGTAGAATCATATTGTTACCGCAACTCTAAATCCAACCTGACGAAATATTGGGACTCTGTCTCTTTTTTTCGTCACCGTTGCTTTCCTCCTCAGAGTTTCTGACCTCGACGGCTTAAACATCGACTTTAGTTCGCTTTAAAGCCCGCGTACGCCAATGCAGAGCTCTGGACTTGAGATTGCAATCACGTATACGCGATCCGAGATTAGCTCAGTTCAGGCTGACTTGTCGTGCGCCGATGATATCTGCGCATTTCAGTCCCTCGGCTCACGAATAAATATGGGTTCAGCAAGAATCTGCGTCGTCGGGTGTGGTTACTGGGGAAGGAATCTCGTTAGGACCTTTTCTTCGATCCATCGCCTATACGGCTTGTGCGATGCCGATACTGATCGGCTGAATGTACTTTCCGGCGGCTTCCCCGGAGTGAAGTTGTTCGCTGACTATGAAGAGGCCTTGAAAGATGTCGATGTGACCGCTATTGCTCTGGCGACGCCGGCTGAATCTCACTATGAGCTCGCCCTCGCCGCTCTGAGAGCAGGTAAGCACGTTTTTGTCGAGAAACCGCTTGCTCTCGACTGGCAGGATGGCGTGGAAATGACCGCGATGGCACACGATCGGAATCGCGTTCTGATGGTGGGTCATCTGCTGCAATATCACCCGGCCGTGACCCGCCTCAAACAGCTCGTAAGCTCTGGAGTTCTGGGGCGTATCGAATACATCTATTCCAATCGACTGAGTATGGGCAAGATTCGGCGGGAAGAGAACGCTTTGTGGAGTTTCGCCCCCCACGATATATCTGTCATTCTGTCCCTGGTCGGCCAAACGCCCTGCCAGGTGATTGCGACCGGCGGGGCGTACCTGCAACCCAACATTGCAGACGTAACCATGTCGAATCTGCTTTTTGACCGAGGTACTCGCGCTCACATCTTTGTGAGCTGGCTGCATCCCTATAAGGAACAGCGCCTGGTGGTGATAGGAAACAAGAAAATGGCGGTTTTTGAGGATACACGGGCGGATCGCAAATTGATGCTCTTCAATAAACAGATTGAACTGAAGAACGGCTCTCTGGAAGCAATGAAACCGGAGGCGACCATTGTGGAGTTCGAGTCGACCGAGCCGCTGCTTCTCGAGTGTAGCCATTTTGTGGATTGCATTGAGGAAGGGAAGCAGCCAAGGACGCCTGGTGAGGAAGGGGTTCAGGTGCTCAAAGTTTTGCAAGCCTGCCAATTGTCATTGCAGCTGAATGGCGAGGCGGTTCAAGTCTCACAGATTCCCCATAAAGTGATGGCCATGTAGACGGTGAGACAACTCATTATGCCCCCTGCCGCAGAGCCCTCCTACTTCGTGCATGAATCTTGTTACATTGACGAGCCGTGCGAAATTGGGGCAGGTACCAAGATTTGGCACTTTTCTCATGTTATGAGGGACGCCAGGATTGGAGAGAACTGCAACATCGGCCAAAATGTAGTCATTTCTCCGCAGGTCGAGCTGGGGCGGAACGTCAAGATCCAAAACAATGTCTCACTGTATACCGGCTGTATCTTAGAAGACGATGTGTTCTGCGGCCCTTCAATGGTGTTCACAAATGTAATCAACCCTCGCAGCCAGGTAAGTCGGCGAGACGAGTACAAACAGACGCATGTCCGCCGAGGGGCATCTCTCGGTGCGAACTGCACTGTTGTTTGCGGAGTTACGATTGGCTGCTATGCTTTCGTGGGCGCCGGCAGTGTCGTGACGCGTGATGTCCCTGATTTCGCGCTGATTTACGGTAATCCGGCGCGGATTCGCGCATGGATGTGTGCGTGTGGCGTGAAACTTGGCCTCGGTGTAAACACTGCTCATGAGACTTCCCGCTGTCAGGCTTGCGGCAAAGATTATGTCCGCAGCGGCACGCGGGTCGTTGAGCAGGTTCTCGTACTCTCATAATAAGAAAGCGATGAGCGTAGTCACCACAGACCAGCGAACCGTCCCCCTTCTCGATCTCAAAGCTCAACATCAAACGATCCGCAGCGAAGTGCTCGGGGCGCTCATGCGCGTCGTCGACTCCCAGCATTTTGTACTTGGGGAGGAGGTTAGTGCACTCGAGAAAGAAATTGCGGCCTACTGCCGTGTAAAGCACGCTGTCGGTTGTGCCTCCGGATCAGATGCGCTCTTGCTGGCGCTCATGGCATTGAGAATTGGAACCGGCGACAAAGTCCTGACTACGCCATATACTTTCTTCGCAACCGTCAGCGCAATCTGCCGTGTGGGAGCTACACCCGTTTTTGCCGATATCGAACCCGACACGTTCAATCTAGACGTGGCGAAAGCTGCCGCGGTGCTCGCGCAGCATCCCGAAGTACGCGCGATCATTCCGGTTCATCTGTTCGGTGCGTGCGCCGATATGGACGCGCTCAGTTCGTTAGCCGCCGAACGAGGGATATGCATCATTGAAGATGCGGCTCAGTCCATTGGGTCGGAATATAAAGGACGCCGGGCTGGCAGCATGGGAGACATTGGATGCCTCAGTTTCTTCCCCAGCAAAAATCTCGGCGCGTTCGGCGACGGCGGCATGTTGACGACGAGCGATGATGTATTGGCCGAGAGACTGAGGACGCTCCGGATACACGGAGCTCGGAAGAAGTATTATCACGAATCGGTTGGTCTCAATTCACGATTGGATGCACTTCAAGCAGCGGTGCTGCGAGTGAAGTTGCCGCATCTCGATGACTGGACCGAGCGCCGCCGCCAGAACGCCGATCTTTATCGTCGCAGCATTCGCGAGCTTGGGGTTCCCGTCAGTGTGCCGGTCGAGAAGACATACCAGAACCGGCACATTTACAATCAATTCGTCATCGTTGGACAGCGTCGGGACGAGTTGCAGGCGTATGTAAGAGCCCAGGGAATCGGAACGGAAATCTACTATCCGGTTCCGATGCACCTGCAGAAGTGCTTCTCCCATTTGGGATATCGCGCCGGGGATCTGCCCGTCAGCGAGCGGCTCGCAAACGAATCTCTAGCTTTGCCGGTTTACCCCGAACTGGCGCGGGAAGATATCGAGTACATCTGCCGGACAGTGAAGGCGTTCTATTCCTGAGCCGATATCCGGCAATCGATTCGTTGTATGCAAATTGTTTCCATCGTGGGTGCACGACCGCAGTTTGTAAAGCTGGCGATGCTGTCCCGCGCCTTCGGAGCGCATCCGGAGGTGCAACATCACATTGTGCATACCGGTCAACACTACGATCATGCGATGAGTGGTTCGTTTTTCCGGGACCTCAGCATACCTGAACCTCACCACAACCTCGAAGTTGGGTCCGGGACTCATGGTCAGCAAACAGGCGAGATGATTAGCCGGCTGGAACCCGTTCTGGAATCGATCCGTCCGGATTGGGTGCTCCTTTATGGAGATACGAACTCGACCGCCGCGGGCGCCCTGACAGCTGCAAAGATGCACTTTCGACTGGCGCATATTGAGGCGGGACTCCGCAGTTTCAACCGCCAGATGGCGGAGGAAATCAATCGTGTTGTAACGGACCACCTGAGCGATTTGCTCTTCTGTCCCACAGCCGCCAGCATAGAGAATCTTCGACAGGAAGGTCTTGCATCGCGAGCGGTTCTATGCGGAGATGTGATGTACGATGCGGTGCTCGCGAACCTGCAAGGTTCAGAGTGTCAAAGGAATTCACCCGCATACGCGTGGCAAGAGCGCTCCTATGCTCTCGCAACGGTACATCGCGCAGAAAACACGGACGATGCTGATCGGTTAAGCTCCATATTGCACGCCTTTGAGCGAATCGCTTGCGAGATCTGTCCCATCATCATGGCCATTCATCCAAGGACCCGCAAGGCAGTAGAGATGATGGCCTGGACGCCTCGACATGTCTCAATCATTCCTCCACTGTCCTACCCAGACATGCTCCTTTTTGAGAAACGTGCCCGGATGATCCTGACGGATTCCGGCGGTGTTCAAAAGGAGGCGTACTTTGTTCGTGTTCCTTGCGTCACACTACGGGATGAAACGGAATGGATCGAAACGCTCGAGAATTCCTGCAACGTTCTGGCGGGCGCCGATGATGCAAATCGAATTGTCGAGGCTGCGCGGCAGACTTGCTCGGCAGGTCCTTGGGGAACTCACTACGGCGAGGGAAATGCCGGAGAGATTATCGTCAGGGACTTGATGGATCGACAGCTTCACGCCGACACAAGAGGCTCAGCTTTGCCTTTGTATGCTTAGCTCTTGGCTCCCGACCGCTCAGAGCCTAGACAACGTTGCACTTCGGGAATGAGATCCGAAGCGAAGGCGCTCCCCGCATTGATGGCTGCAGTATCGTCCGGCAATAAAATTCGAACGATAGAACCGCCGGTATGCCCTGTAAAGGCTGTGTCCCTGGCCAACAGAAGTTTAGCCCGATACTCACTCGCGACGATGCGGCCCGGCGATTGGTACCAGTAAAGCATCACCATCTTTGTTCCAAGGTTTTCAATCACGAACTGATTAATCTCTGTGCGATTCCCCATGACGGGGACAGTGATTGAGCCCCGGCGCATGATCTCCCAGCCTGATCCCGGAAGACAGTGCTTCGGGGAATGCATGCTTTCTCCGGCACGCTGCTGTGCGTAATAAGCAACGAAAAGATCCAGCTGCCAAGCGCCTTTGCGGTAAGTCCTGGAAAGATAGCTCGTCGGATCAAGCGCCTTTAGAGTTCTGGGGTCTAATTCCCGATGGCCGCTTTCGGTCCACCCTGTAAGATGCGGGTCGATCTTATCGAGCGGAAGCGCAAGCGATTCCGGAATGCGACGTTCTGTCATGCCACCGAGGACCAGCGCGCCCAGTAAGAGCCCGGTCGTTGCAACAAACGAAAGAGAAATGGATTTTCTCATTCCGATTCCTTTGAATCAAGCACAGAATGCAGTAGTTGCGCCGCCGCATACAGAGCGGCTATCCCAGCCAAAAACACCAGCCATCCGGAAAACGCGTGATAAAACCCCATAGCAAACGCCTGATTGTAGTCGGCCAGCAGCGCCGTGCCGGCCACCCGAACCACGTTGACCGCAATTGCCAACGGAATAGCCAGGACGAGCAGTAGAATCCGGCTCAGGTGACGCGTACAGACGAGATACCCCAGCAACAAGCTGCCAACCACCAGAGCAGATAGACAGCTGAGGCCGCTGCAAGCCTCCGCTACGCCAAGTGAAGTTCCGGCAAGCTGAATGATATTCCCATCGCGGAATACCGAAACACCGAGCGCTTGTGCAATTTGGGAAGCAGCATCGGAGGCGAATAGTTGCAGAGGCGCAGCTATCGAGTTGTAAACGATTACCGGCAGAGGCACCATGACAGCCAGCAAAAGCAACGGGAATGCGAGTGCGCGAAGGCGCTTGACGCCCCAGAACGTCCAAACCAGGCCAGTAAGCAGGACAACGAACGAGAAGCGCATCAGGAAAAACTCGGATGCAAGTTTTCCAAGCACAAACATGGAACAGGCCAAGGCGACCAAAAGCAGACCGCGCCGATCCGGAGCCGCAGCGTAGCCGAAGATGCGTTCTCGCTCAATCCAAGCGACAAAAAGCGCGAGCGGCGGGAGCAGCATTCCTTGGGACAGCTCCGGCTCGTTCCACCAATCGTGAGCCATGTCGATCAGGGCGCTCGAGAACAAAATGAGGATGAGCGTGGATACTACGGCGATCTGCAGCCAAAACAGATAGCGATAGGAGCCCCCCAAAGCGAATTGGCTCTGGCGTTCCCGCGCACTGGTAAGACCTGTTGCCATAATCTGAAAGGGCTGCGAGTGCACTTTCGCTTCCAGTGTTTACGATCTGCGGTCGGCAAACTTGGGACGCCCGGTAATCCGATCATGGGAGGCCGAACATGGTCGAAAGATTTGCCTTATTCCTACTGTTTCGGGTTTCGACCCTCTCGAGATTTGCAGTAAGTGCTTCTGTGTGCGGTCAATCGAGAGTATTTCGGTGTGGTTGCCGAACTGCTAAGAGAAACAGCGGCATTGCCACGAAGGGGACCACTACGTGAACAGAAGTTGTGCTCAATGGGCTTTCATTTTTTGTATGGCAGGCGCGTCCGCGTGTCTGGGACAAACGGTGGAAGACCCGCTTCACGGGTTCTGCTACGGGACCAGTAGTTGTTCAGATAACGGGACCAACACACCAACTTCGACCAATCCTCCCCAATTCGGTTTTGAAGTTTCGCCGGGTCCGCAAACGGGAGATTTTCTGGTTGACGTGCTGGTGCCAGACAACAGGCAGTCCGGAATCACAAGCTTTACAATCAGCGGGACCGGCGGGACGCTAAATCTGACACGCCCAACGGTGAGCGCAACCACGACGGCAATATCGGGAGAATGGTCCAGCGGGTCTCTTGACAGCTTTTTGGGCATCAATGCCTCGCCTAATAACCCGATAGGGGCCTATTTGCCCTGCACTCAGAATCCGACATCATGCGGGGACACTGGTGCTGGAGACCCTACTGCCACCGGGTTTTCCGTGTACCAGGCGAATCTCGGCACTCTTGCGCTCGCAAGCACTTCGGGTCCGATAACTGCTGGCCCGGAGCTCAATATAAGCGGCAGTTCTCTCCCAGCATATTCGTTCATTGTTGGTTTCCTAAACACCGGTACGACCAGTTCGCCTAGCTGGATCGCTACTGCAGATAGCGGGGCGATATTTGAGGAAGGTACTCCTGTTACGCCCCCGGTTCCCGAGCCAAGCTCTTGGTTGCTTCTGGGCACTATGGTCGCGGGTGTGGGCGTCGGCCTGTGGAGAAAGCGAACTGCGTAATTGGCTGTTCATAAGCTGCTCTCAGTGAATTCTTGTGAAAACAGGCAGGCCTCCAAGGGCCTGCCTGTTTCATTTAGCGTGAGGAGAAATGTCGCAAGCGTGGCTCTCGTTGCGTGCCTTGTCTTCCTTGGCTGTAGCCGGGAGCAGACCGAGGCACGGTACATGGCGCGCGGCCAAGCATACATGGCGCAAAAAGACTTTTCCCGCGCCGCCTTGCAATTCAAGAACGCCGTGCGGCTGCAGCCGAAAAACTCCCAAGCGGAGTACCAGCTTGCCTTGGCCTATTTAGCGGAGGGGAAGCTCCCGGAAAGCGTCAGTGCTCTGACCAGAGTCACGCAGCTTGATCCCAAAAACGCCGAAGCTCAGACAAAGCTGGCGGAAATGATGGTTCGCAGCGGGAATGCTGAACTGATCCGAGAGGGTCAGAAGCGCGTGCAAGACATCCTCGCGACATCTCCGGAAAACGTGGATGCCCTGAATGCTCTCGCACTGTCGGAACTCGAACTCCGGAAACCCCAGGATGCTGAACGGCATCTCCGGGAAGCCCTCGCGAAGCTTCCGAATAGCTTGCAAAGCTCAGTCGAGTTGGCCACGCTTTATCTGACTCAGGGCAAGTTGCAGGCTTCTGAGCAAACTCTGAAATCCGCTGTGAACACGCATCCTCTTTCCGTGGATGCTTCTATAGCGCTCGGAGAAATCTACACTCTCATGAGCCGCTGGAGCGATGCAAGCGCGGAGTTCCGCCGCACTCTCCAATTGAACGGGCGAGAACCGAGAGCGCTGCTGGGCCTTGCTCGGGCGCAGGTGCAGTTGGGGCATCGCGAGGAGGCAGAGCAGACTTATCAAATCATCTCGTCCTTGCCTGACAAGGAATACCAGCACTTATATGCAACGTTTCTGTTCTCAGAGGGGAAACGCGAAACGGCCATAAAGCAATTCGAATTGTTGGCCCGGCGTTACCCGGAAGATCGTGACAGCAGGAGCCGGCTGGTAGCGGCGTACTTCGTTTCGGGGCGTGTCGGTGATGGCCAACGGATCCTTGACTCTGCGCTGAAAGCAAATCCCCGAGACGTCGATGCACTTCTACAGCGCAGCCAACTGCTGCTGAGTTCGGGAAAAACTGCGAAGGCGGAAGCGGACCTCAACGAAGTGCTCCATTTTAGGCCTGATTCAGCGGAAGCTCATTATCAACTCGCGCATGTATACTCCCGTTCCGGACAAGCTGAGCGATACAGATCGGAGCTGACTGAGGCGCTACGATGTGACCCTCGCATGTTGCCTGCGCGCATCGAATTAGCCCAGGCGCTAACTGTCGCAAGATCCCCAAGGTCCGCGCTAGATCTATTAAATTCAGCTCCCACCGTTCAGAAGAATACCGTTCCGGTGATCGTTCAACGAAACTTGGCGCTGCTCGCTTCTGGAAATAGGGCGGGGTTTCGAGACGGCGTCGAAGCCGCCCTCAAAATTGCACGAGTCCCTGAGCTGTTACTGCAGGACGCGGTGGTGAAGCTCTTGGATCGCGATTACTCGGGAGCGAGACGATCGTTGCAGGAAATTTTGGTGCAGAATCCCGAGCACGTACGAGCGCTCGAAGCGGCAGCGTTCAGCTTTGTGTCGCAGAACCAGCCGCGAGGGGCGATAGATTTTTTGAAGCAAGATGCAGCTCAGCATCCGAACTCAGTTATCGTTCAGCAATTCGTGGGTGATTGGCTTTGGCAGGCCGGAGACAAGACCGAGGCGCGTGCTTTCTATGCAGCCGCGAACGCGGCGAATCCGGATAACCTCCAGTCCAAACTTTCCCTGGCGAGTGCCGATTTAGCCCAGGGAAAACTAGGCGCTGCCCAGACAACCCTCGATTCGGTTGTTGCAAGTCACGCGGACAACCCCACCGCTCATCTTTTGCTAGGCAATCTTCAAAACAGGCAGGGAAATTACCCGGAGGCTCTGGCTCAGTATCACCAAGCCTTGGCCTTAGACCCGCATGACGTAGCGACCTTGAACAATCTCGCTTATCTTCTGGTCGATGCCGAACACAATCCAGACGCGGCCCTGTCCTACGCACAAAAAGCTGTCGAAGCCGCCCCCAATAGTCCGGATGCTCTTGGTACTCTCGGCTGGGTCTTTTACCACAAGGGCCTGTACAGGAGTGCTCTTGAATATCTGGAGAAGGCAGTGAAAATTGAGCAGAATGCATCGTCGCACAACGCTGCAATCCGAAACTATCACCTTGCGATGGCCTACTTCAAACTCAAGCAACCAGATCTCGGGCGCAAGACGCTGCTTCAGGCCGTGAAGTCCGATGCCAACTTGCCAGAGGCCCAGATGGCGAGGTCAACCGCTCGGGAATCGGCCTCTCAATAATCCACGATCGAGAATCCGCACCCAGGCTGGTCTTAAAGACAAAGATTCTCCCTAAACACAAAAAGTTTGGGTCGGTAGTTTGCTTTGCCAGTGAAGTAATTGAAAACGCGCGCCGGCAGAACGTGGACCAAAACGTGCGTCTCAGTTGCTTCCCAGGAACGGCATGAAAACGTGGCAAGCGGTATCGGGAATTCTGTTCATTGGCGGGCTGTTCCCGTACACTATTTTGGGGCAAACCTCCGTCTTTGACCAAGTAAACCCGTTAAATCCAAACGCCACAGGCTTGCGCTTGTACGGCGTCAGCGTCTCGTCTTCCTACTTTTCGCAATACTACCCGGGCCTATTTGGCGGTCAGGCGGGTTATCCGTTGGCCGTCACGAGCGGTTCGTCTTCCATGCTGCAGGCATCGGCTTCGTTCGGCTGGTCAAAGTTGACCGACAAATCCAATTTTTCGGTTACTTATTCTCCGTCTTACGTGCGGGGCCTTCAGGCCACGAACTACCACTCGATCAATCAGTCGCTCGGCCTGTCCGCTAGCAGAAGACTGACTTCGAGATGGGGCTTGGCGGCTTCTTTTCAAGGCCTCTTTACGGATTTCACGCAGCTCCTCTTCGCGCCCACGTTATATGGCAATCTAACTGGAACCGGGTCTAGTTTCGATGAATTTGCGTCGGGAATACTCACCGGACAATCCGCTAATCCGGGGTTGGCACAACTGCTTGGGGCAGCGCCCGCGAACGGTTCGCCGAGTACTGCTTTTCTTTACGGTGGGCGGGAGTTGAGCGCCTCTGCAAGCGTTTCTCTGCTTTACACTCAGTCCACGCGTTCGTCCTTCCATTTTTCTGTGCAAGGAATGCGGACACAATTCCTGAACGCTGGCAGTAGCGGCATGAACATTGGGCCAGCCACCTTGATACCATCGACCACCATGGGAAGCGCGACCATGGGGTGGTCTTACTCGCTAAACCCGCGAACTACGGCGAGTGTTAACGTGTCGTCGAGTCGGTCCGTCTCCATATTTGAGGATGGGTATGCGACCCAAGCTACGGCTTCAATCGGACGAACACTGAGCACCCGCTGGTTTGTGCAAGCAATGGCGGGAGCGGGGTACTTCATGCCTTCGCGCGAGAAGTTTGCGACCCCGAATAATGGCGAGCCGGTATTCGGCTTCACCGTAGGCTATAAATTCAAGGCGCAAACACTGCTCGGTTCTTATACCAGGACCGTGTCTGATTCGTATGGCCTCGGAGCTTCTGCGACAGACAGTAGCAACGGTGCGTGGACCTGGAACCGGCCCGGCTCAACCATTATGCTCTCCGGCGGTTTTGGTTATTCTCGCCTGACTGGGCCGTCGTTTCCAAATACGACGAGTTGGACGGCTAACGCCAATTTCACCAAGAAACTTACGCCGCAGCTGAACATCAGCGCCAGTTACAGTTACGCGCAGTATCCCGAGAGAGTGAGCCTGCAGGCGCCGAACCTGGCACTGAGCGGCGTAATGGTGGGGTTAAGTTGGTCGCCGTCGACCAGGCGATAAGTGAAGAGGGAGGTTACGGCAACCAAATGGCGGCTGCAGCGAACGGGAAGTTTCTGGTTATGACTCGATTTCAAACGCGTGTATGCAGCGTAATGCTCGTGCTTGCCGTTTTGGGCGGCTGTTCAATTTCTCCCCAAGCTCGCCGGGACAAATATCTCGCGCGAGGAAAAGCCTTACTTCAGAAGCACGACTACTCGCGTGCCATTCTCGAATTCCGGAATGCTGCGAAAGCGATGCCGAAGGACGCCGAGCCGTACTACGAGATTGGTGTTGCGTCTGAAGGTGCAGGAGATATCCGGACCGCGGTAGCTTTCTTTAAGAAAACGCTCGACGAAAATCCGAAGCATCCTGGCGCTCAGTTGAAATTGGCTCAGCTGATGGCGATTACAAATGACAGGCCGTTGCTGCAAGATGCGGAAAGCCGGTTGAACACGCTGAAACAAACCGCCGCAGCCTCTCCGGACGTTCTCTACTCATTGGCTTTGACAGAGTTAAAGCTCGGCAAGACGGATAGAGCGGTCGAAGATCTCCAACAATCTTTGGCAACTGCTCCGACCGGGCTGAAATCGTCGATTTTACTGGCGCAGGCACGGCTCTGGCAGCATGATGGGAAGGGCGCTGAGGAAATCTTGCGAAAGGCTTGCGAAGCCGCTCCAAGATCGGCGGAACCGCGCGTCGTTCTGGGAGAGTTCTACGTTATTCAAAGAAGGACACCCGAAGCGGAAGCGGAGTTTCAGCGTGCCCTCGCAATCGATCCGAAGAACGGGCCGGCGTTAACAGATCTTGCTAATCTGGAACGCTCTCTTGGACGAAAGCAGGAAGCGGAGCAAACCTTCAGGCGCTTAGCTGAGTCCGGCGAAGAACGTTTCCAGCCGGTGTTCGCTCAATTTCTCTTTGAGGAGGGAAGACGCAGCGAGGCAGTTCAAGAATTCGAACGAGTTGCAAAACAAAATCCCGGCAATCGTCTCGCGCGTACGGACCTGGTCGCAGCGTACCGGGCAGTTGACCGGACCGCCGATGCTCAAAAGGTTCTGGATGCAGCTTTAGGAAAGAATCCAAAAGATTTGGATGCTCTGCTGCAACGGGCCGAGATATTCCTCGCTCTCCGAAAATACGGGCAGGCCGACACAGATTTAAACGAAGTCCTTCGCCTGCGCCCAAACTCCGCTGAAGCACATTACATACGCGCGCAGCTATACAGGGCCCAAGAGCAAAGTCTCACCTATCGGCAGGAGCTTTCGGAAGCTTTGCGACTGAATCCATATTTTTTGCGTATTCGCCTGGAGCTTGCACAGAACCTCACGGAGAATAAGCAAGCGCCTGCAGCTTTGGAAATTCTCGATGCTACGCCAGCCGACCAGCGTCAATTGACTCCCGTGATCGTTCAGCGCAATTGGGCGCTTTGGACCTCCGGGGACCTGGCGCAGATGCGGAAAGGAATAAACGAAGGGCTCTCCCACGAGAGATCGCCGGATCTGGTTGTCCAGGACGGCTTATTGAGATTGCGGACTGGTGATCCTTCGGGCGCGCGGTCCGCTCTCGAAGAGGCTTTAAAGATAAGTCCTGAGAATGTCAAGGCCCTCTCCGGACTGGGTCAGAGCTATTTGGCCCAAAAACAGCCTGCAATGGCGCTCGAAAAAGTAAAGGAGTATGCTTCGCGCCAGCCGAAATCCGCTCCCGTGCAGCAGTTTCTGGGTACGATGCTGCTATCTCATGGAGATCGTGAGGAGGCGCGGGCGGCGTTTGCCGCAGCTAAAGCCGCGGACCCGCATTTTGTGGACGCGGATCTTTCGTTAGTACAAGTAGATGTTCTCGACGGCAAAATAGATGACGCGCGAAAAAAGCTCGAGCAGATCCTGTCGGCTGACAGCAGCAATAAGACCGCGTCCTTGTGGTTGGCGAACGCCGAGGCAATGAAGGGGGATTACAGTCCTGCTCTTGCACAATACCGTAAGGCGGTTGAAGCCAACCCCGATAACGCCGAGGCCTTAAATGACTACGCCTACCTGCTGGGGGATTACGGCCAGCACCCGGACGACGCACTGAAATACGCGCAAAAGGCGGTCGAGCTTGCACCGGACAAACCGGAATACCGGGACACTTTAGGATGGGTTCTGTACCGCAAAGGACTCTATCCACTGGCCGTTGCGGAATTGGAGCGCGCGGCTGCCCAGGGCGATAGCACGGTTTGGAAGTATCATCTCGCGATGGCCTACATCAAAGCAGGTGATCTCAATCGCGGTCGTTTGAACCTCGACAGTGCCCTGAAACGGAACCCGAACTTGCCTGAAGCGAAACAGGCCCAAGAGCTACTCTCGCAGGCAAAGTGAGTGTCGCAAACCGGAGGCAATAACCGGGTCGAAAGGGGTGTGCTCTCCCTAAAAGCAGGGAATCTTCCGAAAGTTTCGCAAAGATCCGATAATAGCCTGAAGTAACCCCTACAAAACAAACGGCCTATTCAGTGGGCCTTGCATTGCAAGTAAACGGTCCGATAGATCCCCAAGGAGGAAATTTCCGATGAAGCAAATTGCGGGTATTTTGGCGGCATTGCTCCTCAGCGGTTCGTCTGCGCTGATGCAAGGTGCCCTTCAAATCAGTTATCAAGAGACCAGTCCCAGCGCTTTTGGTCCAGTTATATGCGGCACCGGCGGAAACGATGGCCCGGTCGTATGTGCGGCCGCTGCGCCGGGGGTAACCATCAACGTTCTTTCAGCCAGTTCCAATTCTCCAGGAACTCCAGGTATAGCGCAGCAGTTTGGCTCAACGCTGCAGATTACTACGACTTCAGCCGTCACACTAAATGTCTGGTTCGCGGCGCAGGGCTTTACATCGCCCACGACGCCCCCCTCGATCAACTACGCAAGCAGCGTTTCGCTGACTTCCACCACCGGCACGGGCACAGTGGCCTTGATGAGCTGTGTCGACGGGGCCAATGGTTTAGCGCCTCCCAGTGGAACGTTCTGCGCCACTCCCGACGCGACACTCACCAATACCACGTTGCACTACACCGGCGTCGATTCGCAGGCAAACACTGTGGGAGAGACTATCGCGTCTTTAACGGCAACTCCCTACTCGCTCTCTCAGGAGCTCACGCTTACACTGGCAGCAGGGTCGAACCTGAATGTCATTACAAGCCAGATCTTAACGCCTGTTCCCGAGCCGACAAGCCTCCTGCTCCTCGGCAGCGGCCTACTCGGTGCAGGTCTGCTCTTCCGCCGGAAGATGCATTCCACACGCTAATAGTTCTTATCTCATAAACAGGAGCGAAAGCTCTGAGTTCCTCCAAGGTGGTTTCTGCGGTGGGTCTGAATTTAGACCCACCGCTCTCTCGTTTTCAGAGGCATGACTGCGTGTTTGTTGCTATTGGGTGCCTTTGCCAGCGGTCAAGGGTTTTTCTCAGAATTGAATCGCCCGGTCGATTGGCTCGTACCCGGAACTTTGGTTCTCAGTTTGCAACTTGCTCCGCTGCATGGAATTTTCGGGCAGTGGCCAGGGCCCCGAGCAAAGCCAGCGGATACTGAGAAGGCTAACTACCACGTGAGGCTCGCGGAAGCGCTGTCGATCAGCCGGACTGCGTCAAAGGAAGCGCCGCCGTTTTCCGTGCTGCTCTCCTGCGGTTTCACGCCGCTTCACTTGGAGCATTACGTAGCGGCTCACCTTCAAAAAGCCATGCCGAGCCGCAAAGTCATCGTAAAAACAGGGCTCCACGACGATATTGCAGGTACTTTAGAACGTTACGAGGAGGGCGGCACCGAGAGCGGCATCATGGCACTCGAATGGGCCGATCTCGACCCACGGCTTGGATACCGTCACTTGGGTGGTTGGAGTCACCAAACCGTAAAAAAGATCATCGAGTGCGTCGAAGAACGACTCATGCGTCTCGAAGCCGCGGTGCGAGCAGTGCCTTGGTCTTGGAAACTTGCAATGTCTCTTCCGACTCTTCCGCTTCCTCCCGCATTTCACACCGCGAGCTGGCAAGCGAGTCGGGCCGAAGTGATCCTCAATGAACTAATCGCAAAGTTTGCTCGGCGCGTTGTCGATTGCCCGTCAGTTTTGCTGGTCAATAAGCAAACACTCGATGCATGCTCGCCGCCCGGGTCGCGCTACGACTTCCGCTCGGACCTGCACACCGGATTTCCTTACACGCTGCCTCACGCCGACGTACTGGCGGGGGCGTTGTCCGGGTTGATGCAATCCCCGGAACCGAAAAGAGGTCTCATAACAGATCTGGACGACACGCTTTGGTCGGGGCTGGTGGGAGAGGTTGGGCATCAAAACGTGTCGTGGGACCTGGCGGGTAAAGCCCAGTTACATGGGTTATATCAACAGATGCTGAACGCGCTAGCTGAGCAGGGAGTCCTGATTGCGGTCGCAAGCAAGAATTCGCCCGAGGAGGTTAACCGGGCTCTCGCGCGATCGGATCTCGTAATTGCGAGTGACAAGCTTTTCCCTGTTGCAGTGAATTGGGAAGCCAAATCAGGCTCGGTGAGCCGTATCCTGAAAGCCTGGAATATAACCGCCGATCATGTCGTGTTTGTCGATGACAGCCTTGCGGAGTTGGAAGAAGTACACGCGGCACACCCCGGAATCGACTGTATTGCGTTTCCAAACGGCGATTACGCGGGCGGTATCAGCTTTCTTAACCATTTGCGTGACCTCTTCGGCAAACCCGTACTCTCGGAAGAAGATGGGTATCGTCTCCGGAGCATTCGCCATTACGAGCAGTTCGTAGCGACCAACGGCGTGGAAGCTTCAGCAGAGCAATTCCTGTCCCGGGCGGAGGCTAGTATTGTTCTGGAATACGACCCTCCGGCGTCCGATCGGAGACTGCTGGACTTGGTGAATAAAACTAATCAATTTAACCTGAATGGGATTCGATACACCGAAGCAAACTGGCAGGCAGCGCTGCGCGAGCCGGATAGCTTTGCGATTGCGGTATCGTATCAGGACCGATTTGGACCGCTCGGGAAAATCGCGCTTCTGCGAGGCTGGAGGCAAGGGACTTGCCTGCGAATTGCCACCTGGGTGATGAGCTGCCGGGCATTCTCGCGCCGAATTGAGCATCAATGTCTGGCACATCTGTTTCGCCGCTTTGCGATAGAAACGTTGGTCTTCGAATTTAGGTCGACAGCGAAGAACCGGCCCCTGCAGGATTTCCTGTCCGGTTTTCTGACCGAGTCCCCGGCTTGCGAGACTTCGCTCGGGCGCGATGCGTTCCAGGCAAGATGTCCGAGCTTGTACCATGAAGTTACAGAGATCAATGGGTGACATTGAGCAGCGGTTAGAACGTGTGTTCGGAATCGTTTTTCCAGATATACCTCCCGGAAAAATAAGAACAGCTTCACAGAATACGGTCGAAAACTGGGACTCAGTGGCCTCGATCACATTGATGAACCTGATCGAAGAGGAATTCGGAATCGAGATGGAACTCGACGACATCGTCGAGATGACATCCTTTTCCATCATCTTGGACACCCTGAAAGGAAAGGTTTCTGATACTGCCGCCTGAAGAGGCCGGGATGAACGGAAGTCTGCTGCGCTTGCACCACCTCGGATTCGTGGTCAGCAGCATAGATCATACTGTGAGACCCTTCGCACATTCGTTAGATGGGCTGTGGGACGGGGAGGTATTTCACGATCCCATCCAAAAAGTGAAGGTGACCTTTTTGTCGATGCCCGGTACAGATGTGCAAATGGAGCTGATAGAGCCCGCGGATCAAGATTCCGCCGTTCGAGCCTTTTCGGAAAAAGGGGGCGGTCTGCACCATTTATGTTACGAAGTGGAAGAGTGTCAGCAAGCCATAACGGTCATGCGCGAACGTGGCAGCATGATTGTCAAGCGCCCCAGGCCAGCTGTAGCCTTTGAAGGACGTAGAATCGCTTGGGTGTTGACGGCGGAGAAACTCCTTATTGAACTGCTCGAACGAGGGTTTAAATGAAGCGAGCGCCGACTAATCGGGCCTCGTAATTCCCTTCGAAGATTTTCTCCTCAGTCGGCCAAAGGCTCCGGAGCAAGCTCGGACTTTGGTCGTCAGTTTGCTGACTTTCAACGGAATGGAAAACCACGCCGGCGGAGTGTTCGGAGGGCGGTCAGCAGCCAGGGGGACACGTTCTGCGGGGCCAGATCTATCGTTAGAGCACTATTTACGAGTGATCCTCCACCGCAAATGGTGGGTGTTGGCGGTCTTTATTCCCGTCTCCCTCGGAACCTGCCTTGTTTCCTACCGTCTGCCGAACGTCTATACATCCGAGACCCTCATTCTCGTTGATCCCCAAAAAGTTCCGGACAGCTATGTCAAAGCTACGGTTACGGGGGATGTTCGCGACCGGCTTGGGACCTTGTCCCAGCAAATCCTGAGCGCCACACGTCTCCAGAAGATTATCGATAGGTTCAATCTCTATCCAGAAGAAAAAAAGACCTCAGCGCGGGAAGACGTCATTCTCCGGATGCGGGCGCACATCGCGGTGAACGTTCTAAGCCAATTCGGGGGGAGTCAGGATTTACAAGCCTTTCGGATCACATACAGCGGTTCAGAACCCCGGCTAGTCGCGCAAGTTACCAATGAACTTGCTTCGCTGTTTATTGAGGAGAATTTAAAGGCCCGGGAGCAACAGGCCGAAGGGACCACGGACTTTCTCCAGAACCAGCTCCAGGAGACTCGGAAACAACTGGAGGAGCAGGAAGCGAAGCTGAAGGACTTCAAGCTGAAGCATATCGGTGAAATGCCGGAACAGCAGACTGCGGACCTTCAGATTCTTGGGCAGCTGCAGTCTCAACTGCAGTTAGAAGGCGATGCGCTGAGCCGAGCGGAGCAGCAAAGAAGCTATGTTCAATCAATGATGACCCAATCATCGGCACCGGTGATTGATTTGGATGAAGGAGACCAAAGAGGACCTGCGAACCCGGAGTCACATGCAACCCAGTCGGCTCTGAGTGCTTTGAAAGCTAAGCTTGCACAGCTCCGGACTCGCTACTCGGAAAATTATCCTGACGTACAGAAGACCAAGACGCAGATTGAACAAGAAGAAAAGAAAGAGGCGGAAGTTTCCGCCGCCGCTAATGCTCAGCCAGCCCCTTCCGAGCCGGTCGTGAAGAGGCGGCCGACACCTGTGAATCACAGCAATCCAGTACTTCAGTCACAGTTGCAACTGCTGGATGCCGAAATCGTGAAGCACAAAGCCGAACAGGACCGTTTGTCCAAACTGGCTGGCGGCTATCAAGCGAAGCTGGAAGCGATTCCTGTTCGAGAGCAGGAGATAAATGAACTGGTAAGGGATTATGAGATCTCAAAGGCTCATTACAGTCAGCTACTCGAGAAGCAGCTTTCTGCCGAAACGGCCACGCAACTTGAAATTCGCCAAAAAGGAGAAAAATTCTCCATTCTTGATCCCGCGCAACCTGCGGAACGACCCTCGCGGCCAAATCGGACACTTATCAACTCTGCTGGGACTTTGGCTGGCCTAGTCCTTGGATTGCTGCTTGCCCTCTCTACGGAGTTTCTGGGAACGTCCATTACCGCACCTGAGCAACTTACGGCAGTGAGCGGCGGATTGCCTGTTTTGGAAGTCATTCCGGTGATCCATACCGAGACCGGGCGCGTTCTCCAGAAAAGGAAAATGCTCTTGGCGGCAGCATCCGGAGTGGCAGTTGTGCTGGTTTGCTGTGTCATCTATTACTACCACAAGCTGCCTTTTTGATTGGCTTCGAGAATGTAAGTGCATACGACTCGATCTTGAACTTGGCTCGAGCAGTCCCGTATCTAGACCAAGATATGGGAACATTCCCGAAAAATTGTAATTTGCCCAAATACTAAATGCCGGTGCGGTAATCTCACCGATCGTAGTGTTCACGCGCGTCGCCCAGAAACTGGACCGGGGAGCAGTAAGGCGCTAACAGCCGCAGAGTCAGAAAGTAATCGTTTTCAAGGTTGTGGCCCCCTACATGCCTAACTCTGCAGAAACAGCCAGCACTGTATGAGTCGGATTTATGACGCTTTGAACGCCACACCTGGTTTGACCGCGACCGCGAGCGGAAATGGAGATGCGCCGCTGAATGGTGACGCGCATTTGGCCACTTTCTCAGATAAGCCAGAGCAAGAGTCCATCGTTCCTGTCCCGCAGAACGGCCGCTTTGGAAGTGCAGGCAAGTTGCATTTCGACCGCAGAATGCCGACGCTCTCGAACGTCGTGGATTCTGCCGTCCTCGAACACTATCGACGGCTCCGCACGAAAATCCTGCAACAGCAAGCAGCTAAGACCTTTCGAACGTTGGTGGTGACGAGCCCCGGTCCTGAGGAGGGCAAAAGTCTCACAGTTCTGAATCTGGGGTGGAGCTTTGCCATGCTGCCTTCATTCAAGATCCTGTTGGTAGACGGCGACCTGCGAAGGGGCAGCTTGGGAACGAATCTTGGTGTGGATCAGCGTCCCGGGCTCAGCGACTTTATCGATGGCTCGGCCAAATTGGACGACGTCGTCTTGCAATGCGATGACATTCCGCTCCACTTTGTTAGTCGCGGAAGTTCCAAAGTGCCCGCGGCCGAACTCCTGCAATCGTGCGAGCTAAAGGCCAGATTCAATGAACTGGCAGAGCATTTTTCGTTGGTGTTGGTAGACTCTCCGCCCGCCAACCTGATCGGCGACGTGCAACTACTTGCAGGGAGCTGTGATGCTGTCCTATTGATAGCTCGTGCTTTCTCCACAACGAGAAAGGCTTTTGAGAAGGCGCTTCAAGATGTCTCCTCGTTCCGCGTGATCGGAACCGTACTGAACGGCGCAGCAAGAACTCAACCGTATCGCCGGTATCGAGGTTACTACTAAGGTGACGATGCACAAAGGAAGCTTAGTCGATCCGAACGATTCCACTTTCACGTTAACTCCTGTTTCGACTAGCTCCACAGAAGTCCGCCAGCTGCAACCCGGAGAAGAAGACGATTGGGACCGCTTCGTGATGTCTTCACCTTCGGGTACATATTTTCATCTCACTGGATGGAAGACGGTAATTGAAAGAATGCTGGGGCGCCGGTGTTTCTATCTGGTCGCCTGCCGCGAGCGGCGCATTACTGGCGTGTTCCCAATGAGTTCGGTCCGTAGCGTACTCTTCGGTGACTGCCTCGTTTCTTTGCCGCTGGCTGTGTATGGCGGTATCTGTGCGGATGATGAGGATTCTTATTTCGGCCTGCTAAGGTCTGGCAGCGATTTAGGTCAGCGGATGCGGGTTAAGTACCTCGAGATGCGGAATCGAACAGAACCGTTTCCCACGTCACTACCCGGCAGAGATCTATACGTGACATTCACTCAAGATTTATCTCCTGGACCGGACAAGTTGTTGAAGGCGCTCCCTCGTGATACGCGTTACATGATTCGTAAAGCTCAGAAGGCAGGTCTCGAATGGACCGAAGACCTGAAAATGGAGGAATTCTACGACCTTTACGCTCGCAATGTCCATCGGCTTGGAACTCCGGTTTTTTCCAAAGCTTTGTTCAATTGTTTGAGAAGTGTCTTTCCAAAACAGTGCAGGCTATTCGGTGTACGTAAAGGGAAAAAGGCAATTGCCGGCGTGCTTTGCTTTTACTTCAAGAAGGAGGTCATCCCATACTATTCGGGATCACTAGAGGAATACAACCACGACTGTCCCAACAACTTCATGTATTGGAATCTGATGACGCAGAGTTGGCTCGAAGGGTACCGTTGCTTTGATTTCGGGCGCAGTAAACGAGGGACGGGCGCTTGCAAATTTAAGTCTTCTTGGAACATGAAGGAAACTGAGCTGCCCTATCGGTACAAGCTGATCCAAACGAACCAGGTTCCTCAAATGAGTCCCATTGACCAGAAGTTTCGCTTGTCTGTTTCGTTATGGAAGCAGCTACCACTCTCGTTAACCAAAATTGTCGGCCCGCTGGTGATCCGGCGCATACCGTCGATTTGAGCCGGAAAGCAAAGCAACATAGGCGTATAGCTCAGCGGCCAGAGCGCCCCTTTTACGTGGGGGAGGTCGTAGGTTCGACTCCTGCTGCGCCTACCAAATCTGATCATGAGAGTTCTTTACATTTGCCACAGGGTTCCGTATCCACCGAACAAAGGTGATAAGATTCGCGCCTTTCATCAGCTGCAGGCGATAGCGGCGCGACACGAGGTAGATTTATTTACTCTGGCGGACAAGACTATCGATCTGGCCGGGAGCTCTATACTCGATCAGTACTGCCGTCGGAAGATGATCGCCGAGGTCACGCCGGCTTTAGCGCGGTTGCGTTTATTTCCTCAGCTCTTAAGCCGCAAACCGCTTTCGCTGGGTTACTTCTATTCATCAGAATTAGAACTGCAGATCCGAAAAGCATTGCTGCAGCGCTCCTACGACCGGATTTTTGTGTACTGTTCTTCGATGGCTCAATACGTGGATTGGGTCGATCACATTCCAACTCTTATTGACATTGTGGACGTCGATTCGGACAAGTGGCTGCAGTACGCAACTTTCAAAGAATTTCCATTTTCAATGGTTTACCGAAGAGAAGGTCGCACATTGGAGGAATACGAACGAAGGCTGTACCGAAAATTCCCCGTCTTAGTGACCACAGAGCGCGAAGCCCAGGTGGTACGGAAGGCTTGGAACGAGGCCACCGTACATGTCGTTCCGAATGGAGTCGACACCACTTATTTCGATCCAACGGGAGCGAGGACAGCGGCGGGCCAGCCCACGATCATTTTTGTGGGAGACATGGCGTATTTCCCAAATGAAGAGGCTGTCACATTCTTTGCGCTCAAGGTTCTTCCGCTGGTTCGAATTTCCGTTCCTAATGTTCTATTCCTGATTGTCGGGCGCGATCCCAGCCGGAGTGTCCGTCATTTACAGAAGATCAGGGGT
Source organism: uncultured Acidobacteriaceae bacterium (assembly GCA_963771495.1). Classification (GTDB taxonomy): domain Bacteria; phylum Acidobacteriota; class Terriglobia; order Bryobacterales; family Bryobacteraceae; genus Bog-105. The sequence goes on from CAVYTR010000002.1 coordinate 648,474, forward strand.
GTAACAGTCACCGGCAGTGTTCCGGATGTCCGACCTTACCTCGCGAAAGCGCAAGTTTCGGTTGCACCCTTTTCCATCGCTACGGGGATTCAGAACAAAATCCTGGAAGCCATGGCTTACGCACTTCCCGTAGTGGCTACCCCGCGCGCGGTGCAAGGACTTTCGAAGTCTGTAGCTGAGATTGTTGAGACAGGGCGCACGCCAGAGGAGCTGGCAGCACTCGTCGTAGATCTGCTGCGGAACCCTCGTCTTTCCCAAGATAAGGGCGCAGAAGGGCGGCAACGTGTCGCCGCCGAATACAACTGGGACCGCTCAATGGACCGCTTGCTCGAGTTGCTCGAGGTGCGTGCAGATGCGACGGCGCCTAGGGAAGAAGCGTTTATTCCTGCTGTATGACTCCTCTGAAAGCGGGCCACGCTGAGCGAAGAGAATCGGGGGTGAAGAGCACCGTAAATCCGCCTACGATACTAATGCTGCTCACGAACGCATATGATCCTGACCCTCGAGTCCGTCAGGAAGCGCTGGCCTTGATTGGCATGGGCTGTCGCGTGCGGCTCATCGCTTGGGACCGAGATATCAAGGCCTCACGCTCCGAGTTGACGGAGGGTATAGAGGTGGAGCGAGTCTTCCTTCGTTCCTCGCATGGGCGAGGCAGCACTCAACTAGTCTTCTACGCTGCGCTCTACCTCAAGATGTTTTGGATGGCGGCGAAAGTCTCTTTCGACGCTATTCATTGCCATGATCTCGATACCCTGCCTCTTGGTTTCATAGTGGGAAAGCTCAAACGTAAGCCGATCGTATACGACGCGCACGAGAGCTTTCCCGATATGCTCGGGAGCAATGTCAATAGGCTAGTGCGGCGCGGATTAGTTTGGATCGAAAACTTCCTGATCCGTCGTACAGATTTGCTCATCACCGTAGGTGAAAAGCTGCGCCGACACTTTGCAGAGCGAGGTGCCCGCCGCTCTGTTGTTGTCGGGAACTGGAAGCGTTTAGAGGATTACTCCCGGAGCGATGAGCAGAACCTGCAGGTTCGCCGCCGGCTCGGAATCGCGGACAAGGCTATCGTCATTGTTTGTATCACCCAGCTACTCACAGATAGAAAAATCGAGGAGTTACTCGATGCGATTGAGACATGTCCCGATTGCCATTTAGTGATCGGTGGCAAGGGAGTACTCGAGAATCAGGTGGCACAGCGCGCGGCAAATAATCCGCGCATACATTATGTCGGCTTTGTTCAGGTGTCCGAGATTCCAGCGTATACCTGCGCCGGAGATCTGGTTTATTACGGATTTGACCCTGACAATCCCAACGCCCGTTATAGCGCACCCAATAAACTATTCGAGGCACTGGCGGCCGGCCGACCGCTAATCACCGGCGATTTTGGAGAAATTGCGGAGGTGGTGCGCAGCGCGTCGTGTGGGGTGATCCTTCCCAAATACAGTGTGGACGAGATCCGGAAGGCGTTAGCAGCAATGTGCGATGTAGATTTGCGCAGGTCGATGGCGGATAAGGCCAGACGATTTGGACGCCAGCTTATGAATTGGGAAAAGGCGGAGCAAATCCTGTATGAGGAGTATTCAAAGATCCTCCCTTCGAGCTCCTTGACGTGGTCATCTTCTTGCGAAGAGAACTCGAATGCACCGAACATTGCTGTGGATTTTCCTCCGGAGTGTCTGAGGACTGCATGAGCGGAATCTGTGGGGTGTGGCTCAAAGATAGGTCGGCCCAAGCGCTTGAGACGCTGACGGCGGTATCGAACGGGCTTTCGGTCAGGACGGGGGCGGCCGAACGACACTCAGCCGCGAACGCAGGTGTGGCAGTCGCAGCACATTTTGGAACACAGCAAGTGTATCGAACTGCTCAGGTCTTGGTAGCGTGCGATGCCGAACTCTACAACGCGGACGAGCTTGTCCGATCCCTAGAGGATAAAGAACGGTTCGCCGCCCACACAGGTCCAGCCGCGCTAATCGCAGCGCTCTATGAACGGTTCGGATCTGATTTTGTCGGAAAACTGCGAGGCAGTTTCTCCATTGTCCTCTGGGATCGCCTCGAGAGAAGGCTGTTCGCAGCGGTAGATCGATTTGGTATAAGCCGGCTCGCCTATTACGAGGACGGGAAAGCCCTTTTGATCGCGTCGCGAATTGATGCGCTGATGCAATCCGGTTATATCGACCCGAAGATCAATTCGCGTTCCGTAGCCAACGTCTTAAATTTCAGTGCTGTTTTAGGGCCGGAGACGATCCTTACAAACGTTCATCGACTTCCGCCCGGCACCCTCCTGATTGCATCCGAGCGGCAGACGCGTATCGATAGGTACTGGGATATGCGATACGGCGCCGGAAGCGAACGCAGTGAAGCCCGGCTGAGCCGCCAGTTGGAGTCGCTCGTTGCAGGAGCTGTCTCGACGCATTGCAAAGCTGACACCGCACAAGAAATTGGAGCATTTCTCAGCGGGGGAACTGATAGCAGCACAGTTGTGGGCATGATGAGCAGGACCAACAACGGTCCTGTAAAGGCGTTCTCGATCGGTTTCCAGGAGCAAACGTTTAATGAACTGGAATATGCAGAGATCGCCGCCAAGAGCTTCCATGCGGACCATTACAAGTATCTGGTCGGGCCCGACGATTGCTTCCAAGCATTGCCCGACATGATCCGAGGCTTTGACGAACCTTTCGGCAACTCGTCCGCGATCCCGACTTACTTCTGCGCCCGGCTTGCGGCCCAGAACGGAGTGAAAACGTTGCTGGCCGGAGATGGCGGCGATGAACTTTTCGGCGGCAATGAGCGGTATCTCACCGAGAAGATTTTCGATATGTACCGGGCAGTTCCACGCCCCGTCCGGTATGGATTGGTCGAGCCGCTATTGGCTCTGTTACCAATCCAGGGCGGTCTTCTCAGGAAAGCGCGCGGCTACGTTCGACGCGCCAAGATGCCGGGAGTCGAACGGCTACTTTCATTTCAGTTTCTCTCCGCCCACCCGCCAGAAGAAGTATTTGAAAGCGACTTTTTGGAGACGCTAGCGGGCTATACCATTCTCGAGATTCCCTCCCGCTATTATTCGCAGGCTGACGCTCGTGACCACCTGGACCGCCTGCTCTATGCGGATGTGAAAATCACACTGGGTGACAGCGACCTTCCGAAGGTAACTTGCATGTGCGAGCTGGCCGGAATCCAGGCGAGATTTCCGTTCCTGGATCCACCTGTGGCCGAATTCTCAGGTCGCATTCCGGTGAATTTGAAAGTGAAAGGCTTTCAGAAGAGATACCTGTTCAAGCGGGCGTTCCGGGATTTACTGCCACCAGAGATTCTCAGGAAGAAGAAACACGGCTTCGGCATTCCCGTCGCAACTTGGCTGAAATCAGACCGGCGTATGCGAGAACTCTCCCACGACACTCTGTTCTCCCGTCGGGCCTTTGAGCGCGGATACTTCCGGCGCGAGTTTATCGAAGAACTCTTCCGCAAGCATGAGGCGGACGATTCCAGCTATTACGGGGACACAATTTGGTGTTTTCTTACTTTGGAGTTGTGGCACCGCCAATTTGTGGATCAGCCGGCGGAAATGATGGTGTGAGGGCGGCCCGAACTCGCGGGCACATAAGTGAAGGTGGTTCAGATTTCAACCGAGAGGGAGATGAAGCGTGGTGGAGGTTATTGAAGCTGAAAGTACAGTTGAGACCCTTCCGCGAGGGCCGTCAAAGGCGCCTCACAAGGGATTCACAGTATGGTTGACCGGCCTGTCGGGGGCGGGAAAAACGACTGTTTCGCTGCTGCTGCATCGGCGGTTGCAGCAGTTCGGCGCGAAAGTAGAATTGCTGGACGGCGACGTGATTCGAAGACATCTGTCCAAAGGATTGGGCTTCAGCAAAGAAGATCGGGACGAGAATGTGCGGCGGATCGGTTTCGTCTGCGAGTTACTTTCGAGAAACGGTGTAATCGCGATTGCAGCGGCCATTTCGCCCTATCGGGCAGCTCGCCAGAAGTTGCGATCCCAAATTCCGAATTTTGTTGAGATTTACCTCGAATGTCCACTTGAGGTCCTGGTCCAGCGGGACGTGAAAGGTCTCTATAACCGAGCGCTGGCGGGCGAAATTCCACATTTCACCGGCATCTCGGATCCGTACGAACGGCCCCTCACACCTGAAGTGGTGATAGATTCGTCGCGGGAAGCACCCGAAGACGCAGTGAATAGAATTTGGTCCACATTGAAAGACTTGGGTCTGATTTCGTTTGATTGATCTGCATTCGCATACGAACGCCTCGGACGGCACCTGCTCGCCTGCGGAACTGATCTGCGAAGCGTGTCGAGCCGGTGTTAGTACCCTCGGCATCACTGATCATGACACCTTTGCCGGCTACGACGAGGCAGTGGCCTATGCGCGCGAGGCCAAGATAGAACTGGTCTGCGGCGTTGAGCTTTCTACCAAGCTTCACGGCAGTTCAGTACACCTTTTAGGCTATTTCCTTCAGACTAACGGCCTCGCGGGATTTCGTTCGTGGGTGACAGGGTTGCAGACCACGCGGCGGGACCGCAACATTCGCTTAGTCGCGCGATTACGGGCCTTGGGCCTAGATGTCACGCTGGAGGAAGCAGAAGCGCGGGGTCGCGGAATGACCGGGCGGCCACATTTTGCACAAATTATGTTGGAAAAGGGCTACGTTTCCAACTTCCAGCAGGCGTTTGATGACTATCTAGATGAATCTGCAAAAGGCCATGTCCATCGGGAGGAACCGAAATTCGCTGAATGTGTCCAGAGAATTCGGGACGCCGGAGGAATTGCATCGTTGGCGCACCCAGTGCGTGTCAAGGCTGACATTCCGGCTATCATGCCAGAACTCTGTAGTGCCGGCTTGAGCGGCATAGAGGTTTATCATAGCGACCACGGCCCCGCAGATGCTGACCGTTACCTCAGCCTTGCAAGGCGCTATGGTCTGTTGGTGACAGGTGGGTCAGACTTCCACGGCGCGGCAAAACCAGGACTCAAACTGGGAACCGGTTACGGTGATGCACCCGTTATACCTGAGTGCCTGATCGAGCAATTAAGGGTCGGCTCACTTGTCAGTCGCGGCTCGTGAGCTTGCAGTCTTGAGTCGGATCAGCTTCAGGTGTTTCTCCCCGGCGGACATTCTACACTTTAAAGCGAAATGGTCAGTCACTTGCACGCTTGATCGTTAAGCCGTGAGTCGATTAATCCTGTCCCATCTGCGTGCTCTTGAAGCCGAGAGCATCCATATCATGCGAGAAGTGGCGGCCGAATTTGCGCGGCCCGTGATGTTGTACTCGATTGGGAAGGATTCTTCTGTTATGGTCCGACTGGCCCAAAAAGCTTTCTATCCGGGCAAGATTCCGTTTCCCCTGCTTCATATTGATACGACCTATAAATTCCGGGAAATGATCGAATTCCGAGATCGTTTCGCTGCCGAAATCGGTGCACGCCTGATTGTGCATACGAATCGTCAGGCAATTGAGGAGGGAGCAAACCCCTATCGTCTCGGTACCCAAAAGTGCTGTGGTCTTCTGAAAACCCGTGCCTTGCTCGACGCATTGGCACTGGGCGGGTTCGACGCTGCGTTCGGGGGTGCCCGCCGGGACGAAGAAAAGTCTCGCGCAAAGGAACGCATCTTCTCATTCCGTGATCGCTACGGTCAGTGGGATCCAAAGAATCAACGGCCGGAGTTATGGAGTCTCTACAACGGGCGTGTTGACAAAGGAGAGAGTATTCGTGTTTTTCCGCTTTCGAACTGGACCGAACTCGATGTTTGGCAATACATTCACATGGAGAACATTCCCGTCGTGCCGCTGTATTTTGCGAAGGAACGCCCGGTGGTCGTCAGGAATAATGCGCTGCTTTCGCTCGAGCACGATCCGCCTCTCATGCCCGGCGAGCGAATACAAACGATTCGATGCCGCATGCGATCGCTCGGATGTACGCACTGCACTGGCGCGATCCGGTCGGATGCTGATACAGTGCCCAAGATCATAGAGGAAATGATGCTATTCCGCCGATCGGAGCGCGAAAATCGCGTCATAGATCACGATCAGGACGGTTCGATGGAGTTGAAGAAGAGGGAAGGATACTTTTAATGCAGGCGGAGGTTCAACCAGCTCCGATCTCCCATATCGAACCGTTCATCAAACAGAACGAAGAGAAGGACCTCGTACGGCTATCTACGGCAGGTAGCGTCGATGATGGAAAATCAACACTGATTGGCCGGTTGTTGTACGATTCCGACGGCGCGTATGAAGACCAGATTGCCTCCATACGTAACGCCAGGGTGAACCGCTCCTCGGGCGCTTTCGACCTAGCTCTTCTTACCGACGGACTGCGTGCCGAGCGCGAGCAAGGGATCACCATTGATGTCGCATACCGCTATTTCTCGACTCCGAAGCGCAAGTTCATTGTTGCGGACACTCCGGGACATGAGCAGTACACGCGGAACATGGCCACCGGTGCATCGACCGCAAATCTGGCAATCATTTTAGTTGATGCGCGCAAGGGCGTTCTGCCGCAATCGCGGCGCCACGCGTTCATCGCCTCCATGTTGGGCATCCAGCATATGGTGATTGCAGTAAACAAGATGGATCTGGTCAATTTCAGCGAAGAAGTATTTGAGCAGATTCGCTCCGAGTTCGCAAATTATGCTTCGCGCCTTCAGGTGCCAGATCTTCACTTCATTCCCATTAGTGCTTTGAATGGCGACAACGTTGTAGAAAAAAGCACCAGGATGCCTTGGTTTGATGGCTCAAGCCTGCTTCACTATCTCGAGACCGTTCATATTGCAAGCGATCGCAACCTGACTGAGCTGCGGATCCCGGTCCAGTATGTCATTCGCCCGGACCTTCGCTTTCGCGGCTACGCAGGCCAGATAGCCTCTGGAATCATCAAGCCGGGTGATCCCGTCATGGTGCTTCCTTCCGGACGTACCAGCCGGGTGCGGTCGATCTCAACTTTTGATGGAGATCTCGAGCATGCATTCTCTCCCATGTCGGTTACGATCTGCCTTGAGGACGAACTCGATATCAGCCGCGGCGACATGCTTGTCCCGCCCTCTCACCCGCCACATGTTTCGCGTCAGATTGATGCCCGTATCGTGTGGATGCACGAGCAGCCATTAGAGATTGGACGGAATTATCTGTTGCGGCATACCACCCAGGTGGTGCGTGCCGCAGTCCGGGTCGTACGATATCGCATCAATGTAAACACTCTCGAAAAAGAAAACTCGCCGCTGCTTGAGATGAACGACATGGGCGCTGTAGTAATCGACTGCCATAAGCCGTTGTTTTGCGACCCTTACCGGAGAAATCGTGCGACCGGCAGCTTCATCCTGGTTGATCCTATGACGAATGCGACTGTCGCGGCGGGAATGATCACAGGCCGTGAGCCAGTCGTGAGAACCGCAGGCGGCCGGGATACCGAGAAGTCGTACGCGGGAGGCGAACGCATCAGCGCACTCGAGCAGCAATCGCGCGCTGGCCATCGATCTGTAACTCTCTGGATGGAAACCAGTGCTGATGTGGCATACCAGGTTGAAAGAATACTTTTCGACTCCGGTTGCCTGGTGCACGCGGTATCCGCCTCAGAAGCAGGAAACTCTCTCGCCGAAGTGTCTCGTGCTCTGAATGATGCCGGCGTGATCGCAATTATTGTGGAACCCCAGGCTGATATGCGAGAGCGTGTCAGAGAAAAAATAGGTGAGGACCATTTTCTGCAGATCGAAGCTTTTGGCCCTAACGAGAGCCGCGAGGAGTTGGTGCACAGGATTCATGAGCTGCTCGAGGAACAGGGCTACCTATCTAAATCGTCGCAATTCGAGTAATCGCACCTACCACGAGAGCTTTAACCCGAACTGTATTTGCCTGGATGTCGTCGCGGTGGATGTAATCACTCCTGCGGTGGGCGCCACTGTGGACGAAGCCGAGGTGTATACGACTGGGTTTGGCGTCCCGAAGTTCGAGTGATTCAAGACGTTGAAGAATTCAGCCCGAAACTGGAGCTTGAACCTTTCCGCGATGAAAGTGTTCTTGGTTGCAGAAAGATCGAGTTCAGCCAGCCCTGGCGCGATCAGCGTATCACGGCCCAAATTTCCGTATGTTCCTGACTCCGGAAGAACGAACGCATTCGGATCGAAATATTTGTTCGGATTCCCCAGAATTATCGGGCCGCTGAATGCAGTATTCAGAGAGGGGCGAATCGGGTTTCGGCTATCACCGTTATTCGTCGGGTTGAATCCTAGCTGTGGCGTGAAAGGAAGACCCGATTGAAATGTTCCGATGCCGCTGACTGACCAATTGCTTGCGATTTTATCGCGCCACCCGCTCAGACCGCCAAGTATCGTTTTGCCACGTCCAATGGGTAAATCATAGCTTCCGCTGACGACCGCCAGGTTCCGGACGTCCGTTGTCGACAGCCCCCAATCCCACTTGGGATTTAGTGGAAACATGACGAAACCTGGCGCGTTGGCCGCTACGCTGCTATTCCAGGCGCTTCCGTCATCAAGGCTCTTGGAAAATGTAAAAACTCCACGAAAGTCAAAGCCGCCGCTGAACCGCTTCTTCAAATCCAGTTCAAGAGCATTATATGAGCTCTCTCCTTCCGAAAACCACGTAGTTGTATTCGTGAGATTAGGATTTGCGAAGCGAGCGTTCGTTGGATAGTAAATGGTTCCCGCGGGAATATCTGCCGGACAGGGCGCAGCTGGGCATACCGTTGGGAAAGGCTCATTCGCATCCAGCGACAACATTTCGTGATAGCCGTGAGAACCGGTATATCCTATGCTGAACGAGGTATTAGGCCCAATTTTCTGCTCGATCTGAAATGTGTAGGCGAGGATCGTCGGCGTGTAAGCGTCAGGCTGAATACCACTCGGTGAAACCAGGCTGCCGACCGAAGCCTGGGAACCGGGCACTATATGAAGGCTGGACAGCGGCACGTTTTTGAGTGATTCGGTGGCGTTGAATGGAGCGGTCTGGTCGAGCCGATAATCGAGATTATCTAGCAGTGCTCGATAGACACCGAATCCCGCGTGAATCACGGTTTTGCCTTTGCCGAACGGATCCCAAGCGAGCCCTACACGCGGCTCAGGGAGAAACTTCGCGCGGTTTACAGTGAACACGGAATTGCCAATCCGCGGATTCGTGTCGATCACACCCCCGTAACTAAACAGGTAATTCGAGGCTCGCCCCTTCGCCTCGTTCCAGCCGTTCGTCGACTCAAACCGCAGCCCGATACGCAATTCCAGATGCCGGGTCAGGTGCATGGCATCCTGAACAAATCCAGCACTCTCCAGCGATCGCCAGCCCAGGGCCGTGGGCTTCGGAACGACGGTAAAAGTTGAGACCGTGCCCTGCAGAAAACCGGTCAAGCTACCAAAGGAAGCTTGACCGTACTGGTATTGCGCAAGATTGTCGTTTGCCTGAATGCGCTGGAACCAGATACCAGCCTCGAATTGGTGAATTCCATGGGAGATTGCTACGTGATCGTCGTAGGTGAAGAGATTCCGCACAGCCCCGAGATTGCTTCCGGCATTGGTGCCAGCTGAGCTGATTTGAGATGCCCCATTAAGCGCGGTCCCGCCGCCGATCACGACGGCGCCAATGGGATCTCCCTCGACCCAGCCCGGAAGGTTGATGGAAGTAACACCACTAAAAACATAGCTCGCGCGCGAAAACCCGACGCGTGCTGTGTTGAGAATGCTGGGGAGAAAGACGTGTTGATCTTGCAAACTCGCAACCTGTTCACGAAGAGCTTCCGTCACGCCGCTCAGCGGATTTACGGAAGGCGTGTTGGCCGCGCTGTCATCGATTGTATAGACCCCAAAGATTGAATCTTTGTCCGATGGGTTGTAGTCCAAGCGCGAGGTGGCGAAGTCTTCGTGAATGGTTTGTAGCGGATGGCTGAACGCTTCGGCAATACCGCCTCCCAGGTCCGGCCCATTCTGAACGGGCCACAGTGAGAGCAACTGCGCAGCACTCTGAGACACTCCGATGCGCGACAAAGCTCCGTGTGCATCGGGGAGATATCCCGCGCGTGCAGCGTTGTCAGGCACGAGTGTAATGTCGCTCAAGCCGAGGTGTTGACGGAAGCCTTCATAGTTTCCGAATAAGAACAGCTTGTCCTTCCTTATGGGACCGCCAAGGGCCCCGCCGAATTGGTTGCGCTGAAATCGGGGAGTCTTTCCCTGGTCGAAGAAGTTGCGTGCGTCTAGTGAACTGTTCCTGAAGAATTCATACAGGCTTCCATGCAGCGCGTTGCTTCCTGATGCCGTCACGATGCTGATCTGTGCCCCGGGGCGCTTCCCATATTCAGCGCCATACGTATCGGTAACCACGTTGAACTCGCGGACTGCATCGACTCCCAAGAGTTGTCCGCTTGTTCCGCCGGGCGTGTTGTTTATCTCCGAGGCACCGGTGTATTCGATCCCATTCAGGAGGAACAAGTTTTCCTGAGGCCGGTGGCCGGAGACGGCGAACATGTTCCCGACAGCCGAATTCGACGTGCCGATGCCGCCCGACCTTTGTGACGAATAGTTCACGACGGCCGGGTTGAGCGTCATCAGTTCGTCATAACTGCGGCCGTTCAATGGCAGCTCTTTCACTTGCCGTTCATTCACAACACCCGAGGTCTGCTGCGTAGAGAGGCTAACAGGTGACGGTTTTTCCTCTACGGTCGTGACTTGCCGTAGTTCCCCAACGGGCAAACTAAAATCAATTTGCGTGCTCTGTCCGACTACCATGTTCACGCCCGTTTTCACTTGAGACTGAAAACCTTCTTTCGAGGCACTGAGCTTGTACCGCCCGACAGCGATCGACGCAGCCGCGTACCGGCCGACGGAATCGGTCGTCAATTTTCTTTCTGCGCCCGTCTCGAGATTCTTGATTAGGACAGTGGCTGTCGGCATGCCTGCTCCTGTTTCATCCCTGACGGTCCCGGAGATTGAACCCCCAACGACCTGTGCGCTTATCACAGCAGCAAAGGCCAGCAAGAACTCCAACCGAGCAGGCAGTTTTCCCATGGCAAGTTAAATAGTCTACTAATCTAGTAGGCATTTGATCGACCAAAAGCCCGAGAAGGGGGGTCAATATTCTCAACGAAGAGGAGTTTCTGGTTTGTGAAGTCTATAGCTGAAGTAGACTGTCGAACTAAAATACAAGAGATTTTCCAACTTTGTCGGATATTCTGCAATGCGCACTATCTCTAAGAAGACACAATATGGGCTGAAGGCTCTGGTCGCGTTAGGCCGCAGGTATTGCGAGAAACCGGTCCTCATCGCGGATCTTTCGCAAGAAGAATCGATCCCCCTCAAATTCCTGGAAGCGATTCTTCGGGATTTGAAGAGTCATGGTCTGCTGGAGAGCAAAAAGGGAAAGGGCGGGGGATACCGTCTCAGCCGGCCACCCTCGACAATTACGATCGGATCCGTCATTCGAATGGTGGAAGGGCCTTTAGCGCCTCTGCCCTGCGCGAGTGAAACCGCGTTCTTTCCTTGCTCCGAGTGCCCGGAAGTCGAGACTTGCGGAACCCGCATGATCATGCGGGATGTGCGCGATGCAATAGCTGCCGTTTTAGACAAAACGACCCTCGCCGAGCTGATCGGGCGGGTAGAAACTGCACGCCGAAAAGCGCGGCGGCGACCGGACAGTACGCCCCTACCGTGAGCCTCGGCCCGAAAAAGCAGGATTTAGTCCCAGACTTTCGATCTCGAACGAATGGGCCCGAACGGCGCTTGCCTTTACGGTGGCAGTCAAAGTGCCTCAACTGCGGCAATGGGCAATCAAGAATGATTTGCGCTTCGGTTTACCAGTCCACTCGTCCGGTAGTCCCCTGGCGCTCTGTGGTGAGAGGTGGCCAGCGCAATCTCAGCAATTCGTACCTTGCCCGGATCGGCAGGGCATGAATTTCCCCTTAGTGTTAATGAGTTTCTGCGTCGGCCTGCTGATTGGGCTTACCAGTATGGGTGGGGCCGCGCTGATGGCGCCATTTCTGATCTTGGTTGTCGGAGTGAAGCCCGGCACAGCTGTAGGTACGGACTTGATTTACGGCGCTGTGACAAAGATCATCGGCGCTTGGGTCCACTACACCCAAAACACTGTTGATTTAGCTGTCGTGAGAAAGCTTGCAATCGGAAGTGTTCCAGGGGGCCTCCTAGGCGCTCTGATTGTAATTTTGCTGCCCAGGTTTACGCAACAGGCTGAACAGTATGTGCAAAAGTCGATCGGAGCGCTGCTAGTCTTGGTTGCCGTGATATTGCTGGCTCGCTTGCTGAGCTCAAGCTGGGAAGCGGCACTCTCGGTTGAAACGCGTAGCTACTTGGAGGGCCCCGGGACAGTGATTTGGGGCGCGATCGTCGGGTTATGTGTCGGCGCGACTTCCGTCGGAAGCGGCTCTCTCCTGGCCCCCTTCTTGATGCTGTTGTATCCGGCAAAAACGTCGAGGGTCGTTGGCACCGATGTCTGCCACGCAGCGGTTTTAGTGTCAGTCACGGGCCTTGCCCACGCAGCTTCAGGAGGTGTCGAGTGGAATCTCGTCCCGATTCTTCTGATGGGTTCGATTCCTGGTGTTCTACTGGGCAGCCGCTTCGCTTGCCGAATACCCGCCAGGCCCCTCCGCACAGGTCTCGCCGCATTGCTTTTGGTCACCGGGTACCGGATGTTTTGACCCGAATCTGCTGGTAGTGCAAAACACCGGCGATTGCATGTCCCGGCGCATAAGCGTGGAAGAACGATTGCTCTAACGAAAACGTGGACGTGTCGATAGCCAGTGAACCAAATCTAAGTCTGTGCTTTACTTCTTTTGAATTTCGTCGAACTGCATTAGTGATTTGGTTAAGCAAGTTAGTCGGCTATCCCGCAAGAACAAATTGATATAGCGATGCGGGCACCGATGGAAACTCACACGATTGACAATTTCAGCGAGTCGGCGTTCGAATGGCTCAAACCGTCTCTCTTTGGGTATGTTCGTTTCTCCAGACCGTGCCTTCCTGATCCGACACGAGCAGTGACCGGAGCATAAAGATGTGTGGCATCTCCGGAATTTTCGAACCGGCGCGGAAGACCGCGTTCGAGCCAGCGGTTCTGAAACGCATGAGCGATACGCTTCGCCACAGGGGACCCGACGATTCAGGAGTCTATACCAGCGGCGGTATCGGTCTTGCGCATCGGCGACTCTCCATCATCGATCTTGAGGGCGGTCACCAGCCACTTTCCAATGAAGATGGTACCGTCTGGATCGTCTTCAACGGCGAGATTTACAATTTCGAGGCACTCAATCAGCAGTATCTCTCGGCGGGACATCAATTCAAAACGAGGTCAGACACCGAGACCATCGTTCACCTCTATGAGGAACTCGGCACAGCCTGTTTTGCCGAGTTGCGGGGAATGTTTGCTCTCGCTCTCTGGGACTCCCGCCGAAGAAGGCTTGTTCTCGCGCGCGACCGAGTCGGCAAAAAGCCTTTGTTTTATTCCTGGACTGGCGGACGCCTTGTCTTTGCATCCGAGATCAAAGCGATTTGGGCTGCGGGCGGCCTTTCCTCGGAAATGGATCTGCAGGCGCTTTCCGACTACTTTTCATTTCAATACGTTCCTGCTCCCAAAACGATTTACCGCAATGTAAGAAAACTGCAGGCCGCCCATTACCTCGTTGTCGAAGACTCGCATATCAGAGAGGTCCCGTACTGGGACCTCCGCTTCGATGAGCCGCGCCAACTGTCCGAATCTGATTGGTGCGAGAGCTTCCTCGAGGAGTTTAAGACGGCCGTCAAGTCTCGGCTGATTAGTGATGTTCCCCTTGGCGCGTTTCTAAGTGGGGGGGTGGACTCGTCGTCGGTTGTGGCGGTCATGAATCAATTTCAATCGCCGGTCACAACCTGCTCGATCGGGTTTCCTGAGGAGACCTACAACGAGGCGGCTGAAGCGCGTAGCTTTGCAGATGCGCTTGGTGCCCATCACCACGAACATACGGTGCAGCCACATGCCGTGGAACTCCTGCCCAAACTGGCTTGGCATTACGATGAGCCGTTCGCAGACTCCTCGGCTGTCCCTACCTACTACGTGTCACAGATCGCACGCCAGCATGTGACAGTTGCACTGTCCGGTGACGGAGGGGATGAGAACTTCGCTGGCTATCGCCGCTACAAACTTGGCTTGTGGGAAGACCGCCTCCGTTCGCGTTTTCCAGCCGGAATGCGAAGGAGTATCTTCGGCCCACTTGGCGAGTGGTATCCGAAGCTAGGCTGGGCTCCTCGCGTGTTCCGGGCTAAATCGACTTTTCAGAGTCTCGCTCGTGACCCGCTTCAAGGATACTTTTACGGCGGTTCGTGCTGTCCTCCAGGATTGAAGGAGCGGCTATTCAACCGGGACGTCTTGGAAACTCTCAACGGATACGACTCGGTCGAGGTGGTTCGCTTTCACTACGATCGTGCGCCTGCTTCCGATTTTCTTTCCCGTATCCAGTATGTGGATATCAAGACGTATCTGGTGGACGACATTCTTGTGAAAGTGGATCGCGCCAGCATGGCCAATTCGCTCGAGGTTCGGTGCCCGCTTCTCGATCACAAATTGATGGAACTGATTGCTCAGATACCGTCTAGCCTGAAGCTCCACAACGGACAAGGAAAGTACATCTTCAAGAAGGCACTCGAGGGTCTCGTGCCTGGCGAGGTCCTCAATAGGCCCAAGAAAGGGTTTGCGGTTCCCGTTGCGGAATGGTTCCGACGAGAGTTGAAAGATTTCGCCTATCAGGCTCTTTTCGGCCGCGATGACGGACTGCTAAATGCCAGGTTTCTAACCCATTGTTGGGGTCAGCACCAACGGCGTCAGCGTGATTGGTCGGCATTGTTGTGGTGTGTCCTGATGTTCAGAACGTGGCAGGAGAGCTGCACGGTGACATGAGCAGGATCTACTTTCGGGAAAAGATCGCCAATGTAAGCCGTGCCAGTCGCGTTTCCGTGCAGCGACTTGCACTTGTAGCGTTGTTCAGGTTCGCGTAACTTCGTGAGGATCGCCGCATGAGGGTAATTGAAGTTCAACAGGAGGCGGGACTGGATCAAATCCAATCCGACTGGAATACGCTCCTGCGCGAGTCCGCTTCAGATACGATTTTTTTGACCTGGGAATGGGTGACTTCTTGGTGGCGAAGCTATGGGACGTCAGGAGAACTGCGGATCCTCATGGCGTACGATGCCGGCGGCGTGCTGCGAGGAATCGCACCTTTGCGTCGTCACAATCTGCGACAGTATGGCCAGACCGTGAGAGCCCTGTCCTTCATTGGCGATGGCTCGAATGACTCTGACTATTTGGACTTTATCGTTGCTTCGAGCTATGAGCAAAATGTGCTCGAAGCGTTCGCGGCCCACTTAGCGACAGAATTGAATCAGGGTACCGTCCTTCTTTTGAATGAAGTTCCGGCAAATTCTCCCAATCTCGCTTTTTTAAAGGAATGGGCCGAAGCCCACCAGCTCTTGTGGAAAGAGAATGAGGCTCCTTGCGGCGCCGTTCAGCTACCGGAGACTTGGGAGCAGTACCTCAGCGCTCTGCGGCCGAGATTCCGGACGAAGGTCCGCTCTGTTCTCCGCAATCTCGAAAGCCGTTCGGAAGTGCAATTTGGATTTTGTGAGAACTCTGAGCAAGTGAACGGGATGCTGCCTGTTCTGTTCGATTTGCACCTGCGCAGATGGGCTCTGGACGGAAAACCAGGAGTTTTCGGCGGAAAAGCGAAGCGCAATTTCTACTTCGCTCTTTCGGCTTTGCTGCTCCAGCGCGGATGGCTTCGCTTTAGCTGGCTCAGACACCACGGGCGTGTTCTGGCCACGCAGTACGGCTTTCTGTACCGCCGCACATACTTCCATTTACAGGAAGGCTATGAGCCTGCTTCACTACACTGGCACGTTGGCATAGGCCTAAGGGCTTGGACATTCCGCGAGTTCCTAAAACAGGGAGTTCGCGAATACGACTTTCTCGGCGGAGTCGGGAGACACAAAACCGATTGGGGCGCACAAACAACGGAAAGCAAGCAAATCGTGTTAGCCAATCTCAGCTTTAAGAACGTCCTGTTTTGCTGCGGTCCGGAATGGCAGGCGAGATCCCGCGAATCCGTCAAAAAGATGATTCCGGAAAGAATTCTGGCAACCCGTCGTGCTTTCCTTCAAGAAAAAGTCATCCCCAATCTCGACCGGAATGACGACCTGCAAGCAAACTCTTGGTCAATACGGGAATGGAGCCGCCAAGCTGCAGCAACCTGCTACTTCCGCCTGAAAGCCCCGATGCTGGCGCGAGGCCTGCGCGAAAAGTACCAACTTTCAATCCGTCCGCGATTCTCGCTCAAAAAAAGAACGGAGCCAGCGGCCCGGATTCTTTACTACCACAGGGTGAACGATGATCGCGATCCCTTCTACCCCGCCACTCCAACTGCGGTGTTCGAGCAGCAGATGAGGTTCTTGGCGGAGCATTACAAGGTGGTCGGCTTGGGCGAATTGCAGGACCACCTACATTCGGGTTCGCCGGAAACAGTACTGGCGCTTACCTTTGATGACGGTTATGAAGACAATTATCTGAATGCGTTCCCTATTCTCCAACGGTATCGTCTACCCGCGACTATTTTCCTGACTACTGGAAGTATCGACTCACGTGAACCGTTATGGTTCGAGCAACTTGCTGGGGCACTCAAAACAACTACGCAGGAGTTTATCGACGTCGAGATTGATCTGCCGCGCCGGTTTTGGTTGCGTACCCGGCATGAACGTCTTCAAGCGAACACGTCCATTTTTCAGCTTTTGCGGCGCTTACCGGATTCCGATCGCCGGAGCCAACTATTCCAGATCGTTGAAAATCTGATTGCTGAGCCCGGCCAGGACCGGAACGGAAGAATGCTGACTTGGGATCAAATCCGCCTGATGAAAGCTAACAGCATCGATTTCGGCGGCCATACCGTCACGCACCCATTCCTTTCGAAAATTACACCAGAACAAGTAGGCTGGGAGATTTCCGAATGCAAGCGACGAATCGAGGAGGAACTACAATTCTCTGCGCTCTACTTCGCATATCCCAACGGGCGCGAAGAGGACTTTGGAACATGCAATAAAGATTCGCTTCGCAATGCTGGGTATTCTGCTGCGCTGACCACCGTCTGGGGCGTGAATTACCGATCCACGGATCCGATGGAACTTAGGAGAGGGCAGCCGTGGGAACAAAACTTGGCGATGTTCGCCTACAAGCTGGATTGGTACGAACTGGTGAATGACTAGACGGAAGGTTCTCCAAGGATAACGCTATGTTCGCGGCAAAAGACCGGCAGAGGTGCCGTCAGCTTTATGAGAAGTATTACGGCGGCCGTAAGTTTCACGATGCCCTGTATCGCGATCTCATCCGAAAGTATCTCCTGCCTGGGCAGCGCGTCCTCGACGCCGGATGCGGCCGTCATATGACCTTTTGCAACGAACTTTCGAGCATTGCTCAGCTGGTAGGAATCGACCTTGAGTCAGAACTGGATACCGGTAATCAACAGGCTCCCTTCGGGATTCGCGGAGATTTGAGTCGACTTCCCTTTCAATCGAATTACTTCGATATGATCATTTCTCGCAGTGTGGTGGAGCATCTGGAAAACCCACACCACGTGTTTCGCGAGTTTTCTCGAGTTCTCCGGCCGAACGGCAAACTCGTGATCATAACTCCCAATAAGTACGATTACGTCTCACTAATCGCAGCCCTGACTCCGTACCGTCTGCATAGGATCCTTGTGAGTAAAATCTTCCAGGTTCCGGAAGAGGACGTGTTTCCGACCCTGTACCGAGCCAACACCATTTCATCGATCCGGAATTCTCTCCGCTCGGCGGGTCTGGTCGAAGTTGAACTCCGGACCCTAAATCACTATCCGGCTTACCTGATGTTTTCACCACTGCTGTTCCGGGTAGGTGTCCTTTACGAACGTCTCACTTCTCTCGAACTGCTCAAATCCCTCCGTGGTTCGATTTTGTGCTTATTCGAAAAGCGAGGCAAGCCGGTATCCTTTCCTAAAGCGATCCACAGCGCCGAGGTAGAGGTCTCCTGATGCCCCTGCGCGGCACCGTGCTAATAGCGTTTTTCGTTCTTAGCTTACCGGTGTGCTTCGTCCGACCGTTCTATGGGATTTTGTTGTGGACGATTGTCGCGTTTCTGAACCCACAGTCCTATGTATGGAGCGCTGGCAGTGCGTTTCCCTGGGCTACATCAGTTGCGATTGCGACTATCCTCGGCCTGGCTGTATTCCGTCGAGGGTCGATCAAACGCCTATTTTCGCGAGAGTCTTACTTACTCGTAGCATTGTGGATCTGGTTTACTATCACGTCAATCGTCAGTGTTAACACACCTTTATTTGTGCATCACGCAGATGATACCTGGCAGCGCTGGAGTTTTGTGTCCAAGGTCCTCTTGATGACTTTTGTAACGATGGCTGCCGTGACTACGCTTTCCCAACTTAGGACGCTCGTTTTGGTCATTAGCAGTTGCTTCGGGGTTTTCGTCGCAAAGGCGCTTCCGTTCGTCATCATTACCGGCGGATCCTACCGGCTATACGGGCCGGCACGCTCGATGGTTGCAGATAACAACGACTTCGGGTTGGCCTTGAACATGACCATTCCCCTGTTCTTTTTCCTTGCCCAGACCGAATCGAAACGCTGGACGAGGAGACTTTTCTTGGGCTTGTTTCTGATTACAATTCCAGCTGTTTTCTTTACCTATTCACGCGGAGCCCTGATCGGGCTGATCGCGGTTCTGCTAGCCATGTTTGTCCAAGGCAAACAGCGGTTGAT
Source organism: uncultured Acidobacteriaceae bacterium (assembly GCA_963771495.1). Lineage (GTDB taxonomy): Bacteria > Acidobacteriota > Terriglobia > Bryobacterales > Bryobacteraceae > Bog-105. The sequence continues at coordinate 667,254 of CAVYTR010000002.1, forward strand.
TCTAATACCGGTAGTTGCGCTGGGCCTTTTGGTCGCTATATTATTCGCTCCGACTGCCTGGAAAGAGCGCATGGACCCCACTCACGAAGGAGCCCTGGACGCTTCTGCGGAATCGCGACTCAACGCCTGGACGTACTCTTGGCGCCTGGTTTCGGATTTTCCCGTCTTTGGGGGTGGATTCGATACATTCACGCCAGAGTTATTCGACAAGTATGCACCAAACCCCTTGGATATTCACGGGCCGCACAGTGTCTACTTCGGCATTTTAGCTGAGCACGGCTTTTTCGGTTTGTTTCTTTATCTAAGCTTGGTGTTCTCTTGCTTTGCTACGGCGCACAAGCTGATCAAAGAGTCACGCTATTACGGAGACCACACGGCCGCTAAATACGCGAACATGTTTCGGTTTAGTTTAGTTGGATTCCTGACTTCAGGAATGTTTCTTGGCCGAGCTTATTTTGACTACTTTTTTACGATCGTGGCATGTCTCGTGATTCTGAAACGATGCTGTCATGCCCACTGGGCGGAGCAGGATTCTCGGGAATACTTGGTAACGGAAAACGAAGATCCCGGCTTACCGGAGCGATTGCGAGTGTCATAACCTGAATGGAAAACGTCGAAGAACCAGGAACAGTTTCGGGAGAAATTCACGCGGCGATCCGGCATACGGCCATTTACGGTTTGGGAAATGTAGCAATTAAAGCCTTAGGGTTTTTCATGCTGCCCTTCTATACGCATTACCTCAACCCAACCGACTATGGAATCCTCGAAATCCTCGACCTCAGTATGGCCCTGTTTGGAATGCTTCTGAACATGGGGCTTACTCCTGCATTCCTACGCTGCTATGCCGCAGCAAAGTCACCTGAAGATAAGCTAACGGTAATCAGTACAGGGTGCTTGTTCGGTGTTGTCACCGGTGTGTTTGTATTTCTACTGGGAATCGGATTGGTTCGACCTGTCTCTGGCCTGATCTTTGGACCCAAAGTCGCCTCTACCTACGTTCTGCTTTCGTTCAGCTCACTCGTGCTTAGTTATATGGCTAACCTGCCACGTACTTACCTCCGAGCCCTCGAGGCTTCTGGAACCTATGTCGTGGTGGACACAGCGACTGTTCTGTTGCTGTTGATCTTGAATGTATTTTTCATCGCCGTGCTTAAGCTTGGCTTAGTTGGAATTCTCTTGAGCTCCGTAGTTGTTGGAGTTCTTCAACTGCTGCTGCTCGGAGCCTGGGCGTTTTATAAGGTTCAGGTGCGATTCGACCGGCGGCCTTTAGAACAAATGCTTAGGTTCGGCGCGCCGCTCATTTTCGCGAATTTAGGACTTTTTGTTCTCAACTTCTCCGACCGTTTCTTCTTGAAGCATTATCAATCGCTCGAAGTCGTAGGTATATACGCTGTTGGGTACAAATTTGGGTTCATGATGAATTACCTGTTTGTTCAGCCCTTCTTCGTAATGTGGCAATCCCGGCTGTATATTGTTCATGCCCAGCCGCAACATCCCAAGATTTTTCGCCAGCTCTTTATGTTCTACTCCCTCCTGCTGACTTTCGCGGGACTGACAATGTCAATTCTCAGCCCCGAGATCGTGCGGATCATGGTAGGTCCGAGATTCTCTGCCAGTCAAAATGTCGTGCCGGTCATCGTGCTGTCTTACATCTTTTACGGCCTCGGCGACTTTGCACAACTCGGCATGATGCTGACAAACAAGACAAACTGGGTCGGGGTGATTGGTGCAGGAGCAGCCGGTCTTAACTTGGCTTTGAACTACTTCCTGATTTCTCGTTTCGGAATGATGGGTGCTGCTTGGGCTACCCTAATTAGCTTCGCAATGATTGCAGGAGCGAATTACCTGTGCTCGCGGCGAGTATTGCAACTCTCGCTGGAGGCGCGCCGCATACTGCCTCCAATGGCCTTGGGAGTGGCGCTGTTTTTGCTTTCCCTGGACGTACACATGAGTTCAGTCGCGGCGGCGCTGCTCGTTAAGCTGCTGATATTAGCCGCATTTCCGATTTTGGTGTGGAAAACCCGATTGCTCGCCTCGTCAGAAGTCGAAACCATTGTTTTTGCCAAGGATCGGTTCGTCCTGAGAATGTCGCAATATCTCGGCTTTGGGTCCGCGAAAATTAGTAGGTGAGAAAAGTATGAAGCAGAACATTATCATTCTTACATCGGGTCTAACGGGCAGTTCCATTCTGGCAGGCTTGCTTACCAGGGCGGGGTACTGGACGGGAGAAACGCACAAGAAGACGGACTATGACACTTATGAAAATAAGGATCTGATCAAGCTTAATTTAAAGCTCTTCGAGGAGGTTAACTATTGCGGAAATTATCTTCTCGAGTTTCCTCCGGAGGTCCTCGCGAAGATCGCTTCTTTGTATACCAAAATTGATACTGGCGTTTACCGGTCATTTGTGGCCGCGTGTGACCAGCATCAACCCTGGATATGGAAGGACCCTCGGCTGTGGCTTACGATCCGATTCTGGAAAAATCTGGTGGAATTGGAGAATTGCAAGTTCCTTCTTCTGACCCGCGGCCTCGTACAGTCGTGGATCTCCTCGACCCTCAGGCGTCAGATCACCACGTTTCGATACTCTAGGGATTACGAAATAAACATTCAGCGTTCGCTAACAGACTTCTTGAACGAAAACGCGCTGTCCTATTTACACTTGCGATACGAAGAACTTATTCTTAGTCCTATCAAGGCCATTGACCAACTGAACAGTTTTCTACAGGCAGGACTCACAGTTGAGGATCTTCAGACCGTTTACCACAGGCCTTTGTTTAAGAGTCCCCGAAATTCTCTGGCGAACCATATAAAGGCCATTTTCATTTACCTAAAGAATTATTCCGAGCGCCGGGATACAGGTGCAAGAGGAATCGCTGGTGAGTAATCAGTCTGCAATGCCGGCGACCGCCGTCGTTATGAACATGTTTTACACGGGCTTAGGTATTGCTCGTTGCCTCGGCGAAAGACGTATTCCCGTGATTGGATTGACGGCACAGCATGGAGTGTATGGGAATTTCACCCGGTGTGCGAAGACGCTCTTTTGCCCTGATTCCCGAAGAGAACCGGAGGCATTGCTATCCTTTCTCATCCGGATGGGGCAAAGCCTGACTAGGCGAGCGGTTTTATTTCCGACCCGGGATGACGATCTCGTATTCCTCGACCGCTTCAGGGACGAGTTGATGCCCTACTTCAGTCTCGTAATCCCGGACGCCGCAGTTCTCGCTGCGTGCCTCGACAAATGGGAGACGTATCAATGGGCGGAACGGGCGGGCATCCCCACTCCGAAATCCTGGTTTCTTCGTGGCCCGGAAAGCTTGACCCGAGTTCTTCCGAATGTTACTTTCCCCTGCGTTCTGAAACCCCTCGCTTCCCATCATTGGCGCCGCGGCCGAAATTGGGACATCGTCGGAGCCCGCAAAGCAATCGGGATTGCTTCGGCAGCGGACCTGTTAAAAGAGTATGCCGCTGTTTCGCGCGCCGATGAGCGTGCATTGCTGCAAGAGATGGTTGCCGGCTCGGACGATGGCATTGTTACTGCGGGATGCTATCTCGACGCCGAATCGAAGTGGGTAGCAGGATTCAATATTCGAAAGCTTCTCCAGGTTCCGGAGGGCTTCGGAACCGGCTGCATTGTAGAGACCGTCGATTCTCCTGAAGCTTGCGCGCTTACCCTCCAGCTGCTGCAGAAAATGCACTTTAGCGGGATTGCCGAAGTGGAGTATAAGCGCGACGTCGTCGACGGCAAGTTGAAGCTTATCGAGATCAATCCCCGGCCTTGGGATCAGCACGCCTTAGGTAAGAGTGGCGGCGTGGATCTGATGTATTTGGCATATTGCGAACACGCCGGGCTGAAAAGACCCGTTTTCACTAGGCGAACGGTGGGTCAGAAGTGGATCGCTGAGGACGCACTCTTCACAGTGATTGTCCGGTTGCTCTGGAAGGATCGCTCCAACCTTTCCTCACTGATGCGGCTGGCAAGGGGCAAGCGAACGTATGCGATTTGGTCCGCCAAGGATCCACTTCCGTTACTCGCATATCTGGTCACGGTGTACATTCCCGGATTGATCACTGCGGGTGTGCGCTACATCTGGGCGAAATTTGACGGCAGGAAGGCCACCGATCTACGCCGGGAAGGAAAAGGTTTGGTTCATGAGAATCTTGACACACGAAAAAGCCTTGGCTAGCGTTTCTCTGTTAGCTATTTTGGCTTTTTGCCCGCGGTTTGGAGCAGCCGCCTCCTGGGAGGTTGCAGCCATGGACACTGGTGGGACAGGTCGTTTCGCTTCTTTGAAATTCGATGTCAACGGCAATGCTCATGTAGCTTATGTGACCGAAGACGGCCAGTTGACTCTGAAGTACGGGTTTTGGGATCACACTCTTAATCGCTGGTTCACCATGCCAGTCGCTGCGAATGCCGCGTTTTGTTCGATGGTTCTGGACTCGAACCAGCGGCCCCGGATTTCATTTGTGGACGCGGGTACTGCGAAAGGCGCGAGGCTCCGATACGCGTTTTGGAATGGCGCAACATGGAAAACCGAGGCTATCCCGCTGCGGTCCGACGTCATCGGATATTACACCTCCATTGCCCTTGATACGAAGGACAATCCGATCATCTCCTTCTATGAATACGAAGGTCCGGGAGGCGTGGGTTTCGTGCTCCGGCTCCGTGTAGTTTCCTGGAATGGCAGTTACTGGGAGGAGCGGATCGTGGATCCAACACCGGGAAGTGGCAAGTTCAACTCCATGTCCGCCGATTCGAAGGGCAACCCGCACATCGCGTATGCCAACGTCAAAGATGAAAATGCAAGCCTACGGTACGCGAGCTGGGATGGGAAGTCTTGGCAGGTCGAAGTTCTAGAAGGTTCAGATCACACCTTCTATGTGTTCTCGGTAGCCATGGTGATTGATAAGGAAGATAATCCCCATATCGTTTACACGGATGTGGCAAATCATCTGGTCAAGTATGCCACGCGGCAGAATGGAGTCTGGAAGCTTGAGATTGTGAACACGATAGTCAAAGAGGCTTACCCGGACCGGAACGGCATTGCCCTGAGTCAGGAAGGAAAGCCGTACATCAGTTACTACGATGCGGGCCTCGGCGCCCTCAAAGTCGCTTATAAGAAAAACCAGAAATGGTCCACCGATACCGTCGACCAAAACTCTGCCGGATTTACAAGTTCTATCCAAGTAGATCGAGAAAAGATCTTCGTAGTCTACGGTGACGAAGGTGGCTCAATCCTGAAGTGTGCTCGCATTTTGTTGCCCGCTAATGGTCCGGAAGTCGCCGAAAAAACGCCCACTCCTTCCGGAATTTCCCATTGAGCAAAATGGCGGCGACTAATTCGACAAACGCGGATTACTGGCAGCGCTACGGCGATTACGTCCTGATGGCGATGCCCTATGCAGACGAAGTTCTGGTTGAGGGTAGGGGTTGTATCGTTCGTGACGCCGATGGAAAAGAAATTTTGGACTTGGCATCCGGGATGTTTTGTTGTGTTCTAGGACACAATCATCCCAAGTTCATCAACAGACTGGTTCAGCAGACCGGAGAGTTGCTTCACACAGGAACCCAGTTCCTCACACCGGCCGTTCTCGAAGCCAGCTACAAACTCGCCCAGGTGGCGCCCGGACGTCTGCAGAAATCAATATTTCTTTCGACCGGAACTGAAGCCAACGAGTTTGCCTTCCGTATGGCTAAAGCATATACCGGAAGAACTGGAATCGTAGGGCTATCCCGCGGCTATTACGGCACATCCCTCGCAACCAAGAGCTGCTCTAGTCTTTCCTCCCATCGTTTGAAAGATTCTCTTCCCACCGTCCCGGACACCTATCGGTTGCCGATTACGCCCCAATGCGTTGGCTGCTTCTCGGATGCGGCTCAGCCGCCTTGCGGCTTTCCATGTTTGCAGTCAGTCGAGAGTTGGATTGGAGACTGGAGCAATGTTGCAGCGGTTATCGTAGAGCCGGTATTGTCGGCTGGTGGGATGTTAGTGCCTCCTCCCGGATACTTAAGTCGCTTGAGGCAATTGGCGCATGAACGGGGAGCTTTGTTTATCGTGGACGAGGCCCAGACAGGTTTTGGACGGACGGGGAAGTGGTTTGCGATAGAGCATCACGACGCTGAGCCCGACATTCTTACGCTCTCCAAATCCGCCGGCAATGGCTTTCCTGTAGCCGTGGTAATTGCGACGCCTGAGATCGCCGACAAAACGGTATCTGCAGGTCTTTGGAACCTCTCCAGCCATCAGTCCGACCCGGTAGCATCGACCGCCGTGAGTGCAGTCATCGATGTCGTCCTTGAGGAGAACCTGGTCAATCGGGCCCAGGAAATGGGCGATTACTTCATGCAGCGATTGCGGGACCTGAGCGCTCGACAGCCGGCCCTCACAAATGTGCGCGGGCAAGGACTGATGATCGGCTTCGATTTTGTGCCGCCCGATGAGCAAGGTGCCGCCGAGGCAGTGAATGACTTCATGTTCGGCTGCCGCAGCAGGGGTGTTCACCTTACGTTTGGCTACGGGGGCGTTAACTTTCGAATCATTCCTCCCTTGGTCATTACCGCTCGGGAGATTGATTTTGCCACTCAGGTGATTGAAGCCTCCTTGCAGGAAACCCTTTCCAAAGCAGGACCGGGAAGAAAGGCATGGCCCGGAAATCCGTATACGCGGCCCCTATTTCAGAATCAGCGATGGACACAACTGCTGAACTATTGTTGGCAATCGACGCCGAAAGACTGGATTGAAAAGAGCAAAAGCCTGCTTCGCAAGCAGAGCCGAACGAGCCAAGGATGAGAATCGGATCGAGGTCGCGGTCCAACACGGTGTTGCTGGTCGCTCCCCAGGCGCCGCCGTATGGCGGTATGGCGTTGCAGGCTCAGTCACTGCAAGAACGCTTGAGCCGGGATGCTGTTTCCGCTATTCTGGTGCCCGCCAATCCTGACTTTCCATACGAGCTGAGATTCTTAAAACGTGTTCGCGGAATACGGGGATTGGTCCGTAGCGCTCTGTTTTGCGCACAGCTCTGGCGGGTGCTGCCGCGCACGAACGTTGTGCATGTGTTCGCCTGTTCCTGGTTGTACTTCTTCCTCGTTGTCTACCCGGCAGTCTTGATCACTCACTTGAACAGGAAACGGATTGTTTTGAATTACCGCGGCGGCGAAGCAAAGCTGTTTTTCCGCCGCTTCAGCTGGCTTCTGAGACCAGCTTTTCGGATCGCAGACGTTGTCATGGCTCCTTCCGAGTTCCTGGGAGAGCTGATACGAACACACTTTCAAGTCTCTGTCGAAATTGTTCCTAATATTTTGGATTTTTCTCTCTTCCCATATCGCGAAAGGCTGTCCATCCGCCCCAACATCCTTGTAGCGCGTCATTTGGAGAAAATGTACGACGTCGAGTCGGTGCTCCGAGCCTTTCGATTGATCCAGGAGCACCATCCCGAAGCGAGCTTAACCATTGCGGGTACCGGCAGTCAGGAGATGCGCCTCCGCAGTCTGGTATCCGAGTGGAATCTGCAGCACGTTCAGTTTCTCGGACATGTCCCCCATAAGGATCTTCCAGCAATATACGAGCAATGCGACGTTTTCCTGAATGCATCGCTAGTTGATAATTTTCCGGGAGCTCTCCTTGAGGCGTCGGCGGCTGGTTTGCCAATCGTGTCCACTTGCCCAGGTGGCATTCCGTACATTTATCGTCATGAAGTAAGCGCATTGCTCGTAGAGCCTGGCAACTGGAGAGGATTGGGGAATGCGGTAATCAAATTGCTCCAGTCTCAATCTTTGGTGATTGATCTGACGAAAGCGGCGGCCATTGCAGTCCGGGCTTGCGAATGGGGACAAGTGCGCAAAGCGCTGTACAGGTGTTACGGGTTTGCTTTAGACAGAGAGGACGAGCCTACAGATAGCGAGATAGAACCCGCGAGGAGTAAATGCGTCGCTGGGTAGCCTGGAACATCGCTTTCCGCCTTCACGAGTGGGCCAAGAAACACCCGACATTCAAGATTCTGAGTGAAATGGAAGCCGCGGATCGGCTGTCAACAGCCGAACTGGACCAGCTCCAGAGCAATAAGTTGCGGGAGTTCATCGACTATTGCTATGCAAATGTGCCCTATGTACAAGCGCAGATGGACGAGCTCGGCTTGAAGCCTTTGCACATCCGTCGACCGGCTGATTTGCGTGGATTCCATGTGATGCGCAAGACGGATATCCGAAACCACCGCCAAAATTTGCGTTCCAAATTGGCTGGCCGGCTGGCCTCATTCTCTACCGGCGGATCGACTGGAGAGCCGCTCATTTTCGATCTGGCCAAACGCCGGATTGCTTCCCGTGTTGCTTGCCGCCAGCGGGTCGCTCGTTGGTGGGGACTGTCGGTCGGTGATCCGGAGTTCGCACTTTGGGGATCCCCGATTGAGTTGACCTCTCAGGACTGGATTCGCGGGCTCCGAGACAGGCTTCTCGCAACGAGACTCCTTCCTGCTTTCGAAATGAATGAACCTACGATGTCTCGGTACCTGGATCTTCTGCAAACACGAGGCTGTCGGCAGATCTTTGGATATCCGAGTGCACTCTACCTGCTCTGTATGCAGGCCCAACAACAGCGAAGGCATTTGAGGGGACTCGGAATCAAAGCGGCTTTCGTCACCGGCGAGGTTCTTTTGCCGCATCAAAGGGAGTTGATTGCCCAAACGCTCAATTGCCCGGTGGCTAACGGATATGGTGGGCGCGATAGCGGGTTTATCGCACACGAGTGCCCGCAGGGCGGAATGCACGTATTGGCAGATGCCGTCATTTTAGAAATTCTCGATTCAGCCGGGCAGCCAGTTGCACCCGGTGAGAGCGGTGAAATCGTAATAACCGATCTCTATTCGCACGAGGCGCCGTTTATTCGCTACGCAACGGGGGATATCGGCGTGCTATCAAATCGTAATTGCCGGTGTGGGCGAGCTTTGCCGTTGCTGGAAAGAATCGAAGGGCGATCAAACGACTCGGTTGTGACCCCCGACGGAAGAATCATAAACTCTTTGGCACTGGTCTATTCCATTCGTGAGGTTCAGGGAATCGAGCATTTCCGAATCTGTCAGAAGACCGTTGATTCTTTTCACATACAGATCGTTCGGAACAAGGACTTCGGGGTAGACGGGGAGCAGCGGATCCGAGACGGCTGGGAACAGCTCATGCGCTCGGCTGTGCACGTGACATTCGAGTACCTGCCTGTTGTTCCTGCTGAGAAATCAGGCAAGTTTCGACACGTGATTTCCGAGCTTCCAGCCGCTCGGCGCGCAGAAGCTAAGTTTGTGTGACCCCCGCAATGGAAACTGCAACGACACTGCAGGCATCTCGGGAAACGGCTGCGCTTCGCTGCCAGCGAATCCCATTGACCGACGTCAGCAGCACTCTAACTCGAGAATGGGAACAATTCCTAGAGCGAAATCGGTCCAGTTCGCTGGTACATAATCCGGATTGGCTGCGCGAGCATTTCGGCGAGGAGAAAGGCACAGTCTTCGTTTACTTCCTCTATCACGGAGATTTGCTGCAGGGACTTGCTCCGTTTGTCTTCAAGAATTGGCCTGTAAAATGTCAAATCGGCGAAATCACGGTCGCGAACTTACCCCTGCGGAGATTGTGTGTTTTGGGCGGAGCGGTCCTTCTTCCGGACGATCAAAATGCGTATGAGTTACTCTTTCGCGAGCTGCTGTTAACAGAGGATTTCGATGCTCTCTACTTAGAAGACACCCCGGTCGATTCCTTTCTGTGGAAGTTTTCGCAAAGCAGCCCATCGATGACAAACTCCTTCTGGCATTACGTACCAGATGCTCCGGCGCCTCGCATTTTGCTGCGTCTTGAGGGTGACTTCGAAGATTACATAACGAAGTTTTCTTCGAAACATCGAAAAAATCTGAAGCGAACGGTTCGCCTTTTCGAGGAGCAGGCGCCGGGGGAGATTGAGCTCGTCCGAATTAAGCGGCCGGATGAGGTAAGTTCATTCATTGAGCAGGCAGTTGAGATTTCACGGAAGACCTATCAGTGGAAACTCTTGGGTTTAGGCTTGCGCTCGCCAGAAGCCATCAACCAATATCTGACTTTCATGGCTCATCAGGGTTGGTTACGTGCGTACCTTCTGAAGTGCAAAGGCTCAGCCTGTGCATTTGTGGTCGGGTTCCAGTATCGATCGCACTACTATCTGAACGATATGGGCTACGACCCGGCATGGCGCGATTTTTCGGTGGGAAAAATTCTTCAGTTGATGCTCATCGAGGATCTTTTCAAATTTGACAGACCGGCAGTATATGATCTCGGCGAATACGGCGCCCACAAAGAAGAATTCGGCACGGAAAGCCATCTCCAAGGAAAACTGTTTCTATTCCGGCGACGAATCTATCCAGGTATCGTACGAGCTGGTCACCGGGCAGGAGCCGCAAGCACGACTGCCGCTTCCGCTCTTCTTGACCGCTTTGGATGGAAGAAGCCGTTGAAGAAGATCGTTCGAATGTGGAGTAGCCGGCTTTGAACGTTCGAACATTTGCCAACAGAGTTCACCGCCTTTGGCGACAGCAAGGAGCGCGCAGAACTGCCCGATTTCTATCCAGCAGAATACTGCGTCACCGCCGATGCCTCGTATTTGAGGCTGGTTTGACTTGCGCCCGTCCGTGTCCGCAGTGGCTGGCCGGGGAAGGGCTTCAGGTAATTGGACCCGAGAACATCGACTCTGAGGTAACTCCCGATCTCCACTCTTTCTTAGGGCACGAGGCTTTAGAAAATCTGGAAGGAGTGCGTCAGGGTAACCGGCTTTTTGTTGTCTCAAATGGAAGCGAATTCCTACATTGCGGATACATTCTGCTGCACAGTCGGCAGACCAAAATCATCGGAGAACCGAACAATCCACCCCTGATCGCGTGTTGTCAGACGCTCGACAAAGCACAAGGAAAGGGTATCTATCGGAGGGCACTGCAGGCCGAGCTCTGCTATTTACACCAACAAGGGTATACCCGTGCCGTAATCGAGACTGACCCTCAGAATATCGCATCCAGAAAGGGGATCGAAGCAGCAGGATTTCGCTTTTGCCGCGAAGCGCGTGTCTGGATATTGCTGAATTGGTTTGTTTGCCTGCGAGCGCTCGAGCCGTCGGGACCCAAATGGAGGACCTTCTTCATCTGACTTTCGACGGTTGCCCTTTTATGCCAGCAGACAAATTGCGAATTTATATCACGGTAGATACGGAGACCTCCATGGGCGGCGCTTGGAGAAACCCCGCTTATAAGCCCGTGCCGCTGGAGCGTTCCGTCTTTGGAAAATATGGCTCCCAATTTTATGGCATTCCACTCATTATGCAGATTCTTGGTGAATATGGATTCCGCGCGACCTTTTTCGTCGAGGTGTTCTGCACCTATGTGATGGGGCAGGATGAAGTCGCAAAGGTGTTCCGCTGTATCGAGGAGAGCGGGCACGATGCTCAGCTTCACCTGCACCCCGTTTATCGTTTCTATCGAGATGCGCTAGCCGGTGGGGAGCGGCGCGAAGCTGATCTGATGTTCCGATTATCGGCCGGGGAACAGCAAGAATTGATTCGCGAAGGTGCTGAGCTTTTCAGAACCTTGAGCGGCAAGTCTGCCAGGGCTTATCGGGCAGGCTGTTACGGCGCATCCGAGGTTACGTTGCAGGCTCTCCGTGAGAATGGTCTCGAAATCGACTCCAGCTACAATCTTGCCTATTTGGGAGGTAACTGCGGATTTGAGGTCCGCCCGTTAAATGCGCCGACCGTGATTTGTGGGATTCACGAGTTTCCAGTGACGGTCTTCCGAGTTCCCGGGTCAGGTTATAAACCTCTGGAGATTTCGGCGGTGTCGGTCGGCGAAATGCTGACAACGATTCGTTGCCTCTACAGTGCTGGCTGCCGGGATGTTGTACTTGTATTGCACTCGTTCAGCCTGCTCAAAAATCTAGGGCTGCGCTATGAACAGTATCGGCCCGACAGGATCGTCATTCAGAGGCTCCGCAGCTTTTGTGCCGCTCTAACCAAGCTCAGCGCAGAAGTCGAAGTCGCGGTTCTTGGGGATATCGATCTTTCTTCTATCCCGGTTCCGCAAACGCAAACGGTGCCCTCCGTGGGGTGGCTACGACCTCCAATTCGCAAACTCGTGCAAGGGGTGAACCGATTGGCTTGGTTGTGAAGCGCGACTGTTACTCGCGGCAGTAGGAATGCTCAGGTTTCGATAATTGTTGCTAGATATTTCTCGATTGGAGGAGGTCCGACCTTGGGCTGGTACAGTGCTGTCCGAAGACGATGTAGTAACTCAATCAAGTTCGAGCTTAACATCTCTGAGGTATTTCTGTCCGAGCGGCGCAATTACCGAGGCCGGTGAGTGAGACAGCTTCACTACAAGTCGTTTTCAAAAATGCGTGCTGACAGGCTTGTGTGGAGGCTGGATTCGAGCCGGCTGCGTATTCTTTGTTACCACGGAGTTTGTGAGGATCGGCTGGCGAACGCGGCCTGGATGCCTCACTTCTTTGTGACCGAGTCCGTGTTCGAAAGTCATCTGCAGTACTTGCAACGCCATGCTTGCGTGTTGCCGCTTGAAGAAGCCTCCGTACGCCTACGCAACGGATCTCTTCCGCCGCGATGCGTTAGCCTCACCTTCGACGATGGGTATGCGAACAACCTGCATCTCGCTTCTCCTCTGCTTCAGAAATACGGAATGTCGGCAGTGATATTCCTTTCGTCGGCGTACATCGAATCGGGCGAACTGTTTCCTTTTCTGCGATTGAAGCTGATCCGCCACATAGCTGGTAGGGACTTACCTGAAGGCGCTCTCCCCGATTACAAGACGGTGCCGTTAGACGTCGTTACGGAACGCGCCGAGCCTTGGTGGGCGAAGGTAAAGACGCAGCTCACTGACGATCAACACGCCGCCTTGCGGCCCCTTACGATTCAAGAGGTCAAAACGCTGGATACGCGGCTGATTTCCCTGGGCGCGCACACCCATACGCATTGCATCCTCAGCAATGAACGTTCCGAAAGACGGAGTGAGGAGATTCGGACCTCGGTTCGCATGGTCGCAGCGTGGGGTGGACAGCCGGTTCGCTTGTTCTCGTACCCCAACGGACAGCGCGGTGACTTCGACGAATCAGACAAGCAGATACTGCGCCGAGAAGGCGTCGATGTGGCCGTTACCGGCACTGCGGGAGCGAATAGCAGTCGTATCGACCCACTAGCGCTCAGGCGTTATCCAATTGGAATCTTCCACGATGATGAATCGAGTTTCTGCGCCGAACTTACTGGCTTCCGAAGTGTGTTGCGCTCGGTCGCGGGGAGCGCGAGTCGATGAAAGTCGAACTGATAACCCGGCGTGAGGACCTCGCCCCTCTGGTCTCGCGATGGGACGAGCTCGCCCTCAATGACCCTCGCGACGGTTTCTTTCGAACCTCGGGCTGGTACATGGCCTGGATGCGGCATATTCGGCCGGATGCGCAGCCCTTCGTAATCGTGGTCCGAAACGTTCAAGGTCACGTGGTGGGATTAGCTCCCCTGTGCCGTTTCGATTACCGTGATCTGGGTTTCCGCTTACCTGGTGTCGCCTGGGCTGGCCGTGACCTCGTCTCCGGTGATTTCTTGGACTTCGTCGCCGAAACTGGATCCAGTTCCGAGATACTTCAGGCGATCCTCAATTTTCTTTGGACCCTACGAGCTAAGTGGAGTTTGCTTATTCTCGGTGAGCTCATCGAACGCGGACATTCCGATTGCGAACTGCAGAGACTGGCAGAGCGAAATAAGTTGCCCTTCCGCAGGCAAGAACAACGGCTCTGCCCGTATATCATCCTCCCGAGCAGTTTCGAAGAGTATCTCAACAGCTTAGGCAGTTCGACCCGCTATCACGTAAGGCGCCGCTCTCGCGACGTAGAAAAGAAGGGCGCTCGAGTTGAAGTTTATTCGGACCCGCAGGAAATTGCAGAGCACCTGCCTACTCTCGTTCGGCTACACCTTGCCCGCTGGCATCGAGACAACCTCCCGGGAACTTTTGGGCGCCCAGGCTTTATTGCTTTTCTGCGGGAAATCTGCACCAATCCGCCAGCGCATTCTGCTGCTCGCTTGTACTTGCTCGTCCACCAAGGCGCAACTCTCGGGGCACTTTTGACATTCTATTTCGGGGAAAGCGCTCTTTACTATCAAGCCGGGTGGGATCCTGATTCGTCATTCGCAGCGCTGAGCCCGGGCGTGGTCTTAATGGCGCACAGTATCCGTGATGCGATTGCTAACAAGCTCGTCTATTACGAGTTCCTCCGCGGCGACGAAGTCTACAAGTCGCGTTGGACTAAGACATTCAGAACGACAACCACAGTCCTGGTCGCAAGAAGCTTTTTCGGAAAAGAGTATCTCAGAGTCGCCCGAATGAAAGACCTTGTCAAGCAGCATCTAGGGATTGGAATGAACGGAAATCGCCACTCGGCCGACTTAGGCGCGGATACAACAGGAGAACCGAGCGACGACCGACGCTCAACTGCCGACCACCAAAAGAGTGAAGCCATATGCTCCGATACAAGATAAAGCGATTAATGCAGCCGGTTCGTCTGATGGGCAGACGATTTTTCTTGCTGCCCAGCATGGAAGAGCAACAGTTCGTTGGGCTTCGTGGATGCCTCTACACCGCCGCGCAGTTCACCACACGGAATTATGTGCCCGGCGACTACCTGGAATTCGGAGTCTGGAAAGGTGATTCCTTTATAAAGGCCTATCACGCGCTTTCCCGGCTCAGGCGCGAGCACACCGCTTGGCTGGCCAGCCGTCCTACGCACCAATCCCAGTTCGGCAACTCTACTTCGGAACACGCTCTCTGGAAAGAAGCAGGGCAGCGGTTCTTTGCTTTCGATTCATTCGCTGGGCTGCCGAACCCGTCCGAACACCAGATAGAGGAGGAGTGGGTCGAAGGAGCGTACGCGTGTTCAGAAGAACAATTTAAGAAGAACTTGACTAGCGAGGGCGTCGATCTTAAAAATGTAGCCTTAGTTCCCGGATTCTATGACAAAACCTTGACCCCGGAAACCAAGCAAAAACTCGGACTGCGCAAGGCCGCGATCGTGCACATTGATTGTGATCTCTATGAGTCCACCACTTTGGTTCTCGACTTTGTGACGGATCTGTTGACGCAGGGATCAGTTCTGATTTTCGATGATTGGTTCTACAACCAGGCCCGCGAGGATCTCGGCGAGCAGCGGGCGTGCCGGGAATGGTTGGAACGCAATCCGCATATAAAATTGACCGAGTATTGGCGTGACATCCACCCCATCAGCTTCATCGTCAATCTCAAGACAACTCCTGCCGCCAGCTAGGTTGTGGAGCGGGATGATATGGAACTGCGAGTCGTTTCCGAGCCGGATGAGTTGCTGAGCTACGTCCCGGCCTGGGAAGAGTTGGCAGAGGCGGCTTTAGAGCCGAACCCATTCTATGAGCATTGGATGCTCCTTCCCATGTTTGAGGCTCTTCGGTCCACGAACGATATACGGATCGTCCTGCTGCTTCGCACTGACCCTGCTCGCAATTCGGACAAGCCGCTTCTTTGTGGCGTTTTCCCCTTGGAGCGTCATCAGCGCTATAACGGATTTCCCGTTCCTGCATGGAGCCTCTTTCGACACGCACACTGCTTTCTAACTACGCCGTTACTCCGCAAGGAATACGCTCGCGAGTGCATTTCTGCACTCTTCGATTGGTTACTCACGAATCGCGAAGCCAATCTC
The DNA here is from genome assembly GCA_963771495.1 of uncultured Acidobacteriaceae bacterium. Classification (GTDB taxonomy): domain Bacteria; phylum Acidobacteriota; class Terriglobia; order Bryobacterales; family Bryobacteraceae; genus Bog-105. Next base: position 682,978 of record CAVYTR010000002.1, read on the forward strand.
ATTGAGTGGAGATACATGCCAGGAGACGGGCCTTTCCAACAATTACTCGTCGAGCAACTCCAAAAGCGTGACATCAGTCCGTTCGTACGCGAGTGGTTCACCCGAGCGTTTTTCAAGCCTGGTAATGATGCCGATCGATACTTCTCAGCGGCACTATCGGGAAAGCACCGTAAACAGTGGCGGCGGAGGACGGCGCTGTTAGCCGAACTGGGGCCAATAGAATTTGCTCTACCTGAGCCCGGTGCAAACATCGTCGGTTGGACCAATTCCTTCCTGAAGCTTGAAGCTAGCGGATGGAAAGGGCAGCAAGGCTCCGCTTTGTTATGCCGCGAAATGTCCCGAACATTTTTCGTGCAGACGGTCTCCGAGGCGTTTCATCGCAATCGCCTGCTGATGCCGGCCATACTTCTGAACGGAAATCCCATTGCACAAAATTGCTATTTCCGTGCTGGTCGCGGCGTCTTCCACTTCAAAACCGCATTTGACGAAGAGTATGGGAGGTTCTCTCCTGGATTTCATTTGGAATGTGAGCTGGTCCGGTATCTTCATAGCGCGCCGGATATCGACTGGATGGATTCCTGCACCTCACCGCAGAATGAAATGCTGAATCGTCTCTACTTGCATCGGCGGACCATCCAGTCACTGCTGATACCTGCCGGCAAAGGCCTTAGCGGTCTAGTTGTTTCAGCTATGCCGCTATTGAAATTCATCAAACGATCGGCGAAGTCCCTCCGTCACTCTGAGCCAAAGACTCTGGAAAACGGAAACGACTTCTAACGTGCTGCCTGAAATCTTATGTTGACTGTAGATCAAGCGATCGTAAGAGTGAAGCGGCAGTGGAAAAAGAAGGGCCCAGGTCTGATTGCCTTGGCTGTTGCTGAAATTCTTTTTAGGCCCCTTATCCGCGGGCGGTGCCGGCTGGTCATGTACGCACCCCTCGAAGCTCCGCGCGAATCCAGTGTCTGGGGTCCGAGCGAGAGGCTGGTTGTGATCGGTCCGGACAATATCGACGACGTGTCTCCTGAACTTTTGGCGTCCTTGGAACCAGAGAAGCATTTGGAGGATTTTCAAGGCATTCGTAAAGGCAACTTACTCTTTGTCGTCGCTTATGAGACCCACTGTCTTTATCGCAGTTATGCCTGCACTGTGGAAAGGCCGGGACTTCGCAATTCGGTTTTCTTCGGAGAATGGCAGGGTCTTCCGGAGATTCGGTCCGCCCAAATGAGTAACTTCATTCCAGCACCCGCTGTGAAGGGCCTCTTGAGAGGTCTGCATAGTAGAGTACTGAATGAGCAGCTTAGGTGGCTGCACAAATTAGGTTTTAAGCGTGTCGTGCTCTATATTACAGCCGAGAATACTGTCTCGATCAGAGGTGCGGTTGCGGCTGGCTTCCGGCCATGCCGAACGCTGACGGACTGGATCTTGTTCCGGTCACTCGTTTTTCAACGAGTAAGTGAATGCAGCTCAAATAGGTGGCGCGTCTTTTGTGAGTAAGTCAAGTAACTGCGTGCCGATTCGCATAATGCACGTTGTTGACAGTATGGGTAAAGGCGGCCTCGAGAATGGCCTTGCGAACCTGATCGAGCGCTTTGATCCCCACCGGTTCCATCACATTGTATATGCGATGCGGCACTTGGGTCATAACGCAGACCGGCTGCCCCGAGAACACGTAGAGGTGATTTGCCTGGGCAAGAAAGACACTGGTGCGAAATCTCAACTCTTGAACATGGTGCGAGCCATCCGTGAATATAAACCCGATATCGTCCACTCTAGAAACTGGGCTGCTATTGAGGCTGTGCTGGCGGCACGTCTGACAGGTACCCGTGCCATAGTCCATAGTGAGCATGGATTCGATGCCGATGAGAATGCAAAGGAGCCTTGGCGTCGGATCTGCTTTCGGAGACTGGCATTCGAACTTGCGGACACAATCTTGTGTGTTTCGAACCAACTGCGCCAAGCCCACGCAAGCCGCATCGGCTTTCCGCCGAACCGGATCAGCGTCATACATAACGGCGTAGACACAGGACGTTTCTTCCCCGATCCTGCGGCGCGCGCTCGGCTCCGTAATGAACTGGGGATCCTCGACTCGGAATTCTGTATTGGTTCGATAGGAAACCTGACGCCGGTTAAAGATCAAATGACCCTGTTGCGGGCCATCAACAGGTTTGCTACGGAGTGCCGGGATTGGCGGTTGATCTTTTGGGGAATCGGTCCGGAACGTTCCGATCTGGAAGCCTTCGTCCAAGCTCATCCTGAATGGTCACCGCGCGTTTCTTTCCTAGGACTAAGCAATCGCATCCCGGAAATTCTAAATGCTTTGGACTTGTACGTCCTGACGTCTCTCACAGAAGGAATCTGTAATTCGTTATTGGAGGCTATGGCAACTTGCCTCCCCGTACTTGTTACCTCCACGGGTGGCAATCCGGAAGTTGTTCTGGACGGAATCTCCGGACTGCTGTTTCCCGTGCGCGACTTTCAGAAATTGTCGGAGCAGTTGCGCCTACTGCGGCATCAACCGGATCTGCGCCGGCAGATCGCGCAGCAGGGGCTGCTCCGAGTACGTGAACACTTTTCAATGGCCGCCATGGTCCGAAACTACGAGGAATTGTATGGCGGCCTGCTTGAACGAAGCTGACGTGGTGTTTTTTGAGCGTTCCTAATTTCCTGTCACACACGCACCACCCAGTGCGGCAGTAATCACCCGCTGAACGTCCACGATGCTACAGCTACCGCTCTGCTGCAGATCGGCGGTTCCACAAGCAGTGATGCCCAACGCTTGATTGATCGCGATCTGAACGTCCACCGCGTTCACAACACCATCGGCATTGAGATCACACGTAGGCTGTGCAGTAGCTGTTCTACCTGCACCTGTCCAGGCTGAACCGTTCCATTGCTTAACAAAAACCTGACGCGTGGAGCCGAAGCTTACCTCGCCCCACGACGCCACGGGATTACCTGCCAGAACCGCAAGCCCGATTCTTTGAGCGCTGCCCGAAGTGGGGTTGGTATTCAGCGAACTGCCCAGAGCAGTCCAGGTGCTACCCGCGAGCTTGGAAACGTAAGCCTGCGCATGTTGCCCTATCGCTTGTTGCTCAATCCATCCCAAATACAGAGCGCCGTTAACGGAATCAGCGGCTAGCGAAGGATGGAACGCCCATCCCGTATTGCTGTTCTTGTTCAGAGTTCCCGAGCCAACTGTCACCCAGTTGGTGCCGTTGTAAGTCTTAACGTATAGCTGGGAGGTCCCGGTCATTGTTCTTTCAGTCCAGGCCACGTATGGCTGTCCAGCCACAAACGCGACCGAGGCATCGAACGCCCAACCACTTCCCGGGTTTATATTCAGACTGCCTCCGACTGGTACCCATTGGCTCCCAGTCCAGTGAGCTACGTATACTTGCGGATTTGTCTGGTTTTCAGAAGCGCCATCGAGCGTAGTGTACTCCGTCCAGGCCACATACGGGTTTGTTCCATCGCTCGTGATAGAGACAGAACCAGCAACGGTAGTCGCGCTACTACGATTCAGAGCGCCGGAGCCCTGCACCACCCACTGTGTTCCGTTCCAATACTTCACGCGAGCAAACGTCTTCTGTGGATAAGCCGATTTGTCGATCTCGAGATACGCGATGTAAGGTGTACCTGAAACATCTATGAGCTGAGACGCACCTTGAAAGCCAGGGCTGGCCGTAACGCCGATCGGGCCGCCTTGCCAGCTCGTTCCGTTCCAGTTTTTGGCATAAATCTGTGCCATCTGTCCAGCGTTATTCGATTGGTAGTAGGCAACCCATAACTGCTGGCCGGAGAAGGTAAGCGCCGGCGAGAAGCTCTCGATGTTGCCGCTAAAATCAGAGTTTATGGCGAGCTGAGACGAACCCAAAGGAGTCCAGGCGCCGCCCGCAGATTGTTGGTTGACCATTACGTGAGACCACGCAGTTTCCGTAGCGTCGAACGGAGTTCCTGTTTCAACCCATCCGGCATATAGGTTTGATCCCGAAGTCGCCAATATGGGTTCCTCCGCCCAGCCGGTCGCGTTCCGATTGATACTTCCTGGAGATGACGGGATTACAGCTTGACCGGCGCCGGGATTCGGCCCACTCCCGTTGTAACGAAACAGCCATGTTTGCATCGGATACCCGGCCCAAGTCCCGTCAGCGTACCCGCTAGTCCCAGGAATCGCCATGACGAATGCATTGTCATCCGAGTCATAGGTCAAACTCTCAAACGGCGCTGCTGGAGGAGGGGACTGCGCCGGATTCAATTGCGTCCAACTGTTAGCAACCGGGTCATAGATCCATGTATCACTAAAAGCAGGGTTGGACAGTGAAGAATCAGTGTACCCTCCGAATAGTAAGATCACGTTGTTCGTAGAGTCATAAGCGAAGCCTGCCATTTGGCGAGGTGCCGGTTTCGCACCTGCTGGATTCAGTAACGTCCAGGTATTTGTCGCCACATCGTAGCTGTAAATGTCATTCAGGAACACTTCTCCTGTTCCATAACCAAGTCTTCCACCAAACAAGTAGACTTTATTGTTGGCGCTATCGTAAGTCATGGATTGCTCGGCAATTGCATCGAATCCCGCGTTGAACGTTTGAGTGCCTTGAACGATATTGTTAGTTTGCAATTGCGTCCAGGCATTGCCCGTGGGATCGTATGACCAGGTTCCGAAACCCGATCCGTGAAGAATCAACTTGTTATCCGCTGAGTCAAATGCAGCGCTGGCTTCCAGAGGGATACCAGGCTTCGGAGCGGTAAACTTATCGCGCCCGACCTGGCCTACTGGATCAAACCACCAGGTGTGGTTAACGTTCTCCGGTTGGTTCGATCCCGAAGCGCAGCAATAGGAGAGTATGACATTGTCATTCGGGTCCCAAGCAAATGCGCCGCCTGGGTGACCCGCTTCGGGCATATTTTCGGTATGGAAAGAATCTCCCACATCCACCAGATCCCAGCGATTATTCGTGAAATCGTACGCACTCAAGCCGCGATTCGGTTCGGAGCTGATCTCGTGATAGTTGCCCAGCATAATGGACTTCTTCATTGCCCGGGCATAGACTAGTTTTTCCCAGCCTACTTTCTGAACCGGCATCCCGTGCGTAGCAATCATCGTCCAGCTATTGACCGGTAATGAAGTGCCTCCGGCTGATGGAGCTGTTACATTCGCGGTAGTAAATGTGTAATCCCCTGAACGGGTGAGATTACCTTGGCTATCTTGAGATATCACTTGATAGTGGTAGGTAGTCGACGCCGTGAGACCCGATAGCGCGACTGAATGCGCAGTGGTCGCCGTCGATGTTAGTCCGCTGAGTGATCCGTAGGCACTAGTTCCACCATATGCGACCTGTGAGTTAGAAGCTTCGTCTGTTGTCCAGCTAACCATAACTCCTGAGGATGTGATGGAGCTCGCCGAAACCGACGAAATTACTGGGCAGGCGGGAGGTGCCACGGGCGGTGCTACTGGCGCAGAACCACCACCTACATAGGCTTTGACAGCAAAGAATTGCGAGGCGGGCAACCCTGTTACAGTAAACTGCTGCGTACTCCCGGCCGCCGCTGGAGCCGGTACATTCGCCACGTCCGTCGCGGCAAACCACGCCATGGTATGCGCCGGATCGCCTGTGAAGGTATTCGACGTCGGATCGAAGCCGATCCAGTCTACAATCTGCTGCGGCCCGGTCTTTATCCGATAGCTTTGCGCATTTTGTGGAACAGTCCACGACAAAGTATAGGATCCGTTCGCATTGGGCGTGACCGTGACGGGCACGTTCACAAGCACCGGGACTGTCGAATTGTTGATCTCGTTAATAACCGCGGCAATCGTGAAATGCCCGAATTCGTCTGTCGCTGTCGCGGCCGCATCCTTCTGCAGCGCCATGTTAAACTTTTGCTGCCAATCGGTAGCGCCCGTATACACGTGCTGGATAAAGAATGGGAACCAAACGGTCTGGTTAGGCCGGACGGAAAAAGCCTCGTCTCCGCAGTTATTGGGATAATCGAGCGCTTCATAGTATCGGAAACCATTGTTGACCCAGCCACCGGTTCCATCGTCAACGTACATTTCTGTCAGAGCCCATTTGCTGATTCCGTAGGCAAGGTCCAAAGAGTTGTTATAGTCTGCCCAGGTTGGCCCGGCGGTTTGGCGAAGTTCCCAAATTCCTTCTAAAAGGATTGAAGATTGGAACGCTGCATTAAGCCTGCCATCCACTCCTCCGGAGGCGCAGCTCGGGCCGCCTCCCTGCCAACCGTAAGGAACCCCTCGTGTACGACTCACGCCCGTGGTCCCCGGCCCTGGATTGTCGGCCGTGCCCGCACTGCATCCGGCCGGATAGCCGGATATGCACATCTGCGGCTTCACTTGTAAGCCATAGGTCTGGACGCCCTGGGTAAGCATTGCGGCGGAATCTGAATCACCGACGCTTTGCAGAAACTGCGAATATCTCGCTGTGGCCATCAGCTCACCACCAATCGCCCGTGAATTCCAGAGGTGACCCAGGTTGAGAGCGGCGTTCTGGTTAAGGTAGCGGTCCTTTGGCCCATCGAGAAGGGCATCCTTTATGGTTTCGTCACCCGTCATGAAGTAGTAATCGCCCATCCCGTACCAATGTGCGTGCTCCTGATCAACCCAGTTCCGGAAAGAGAGCGTCGAATTATCGGAAACCGCAGTCGGAAATCCCCACGCGTCAGTCTCGCTCGCTGGCCGATCCCTCCAGTTAAAGCCGTCAGAATGAGGGAACGATCCTTCCGCAACCATCCGATAGAAGTGTGCGGCCTCTAAATAACGTCCTGACATCCCGCGCCTGAGAAAATTCAGTAAGTCGGACCAATGAAATTCCATTTGGTTACCGCCGCCACCGTTACCCCAACCGTAAAACCGATAAATCGAGAGTGGATTCGTATACGTGTTGACGAGTCCTCGGTCTTGAAAGTTGAAGTTGTAATACTGAGTTACTGAGGGTTGTCCGCCAGAAAGCATCGAATTATAGAAGTTGTTCTCTTGCGTGGGGTCGACCAGACTGTACGGGAATACCCCGGCATTGTTGTATTGGGTCCGATCCGCCCTTCCGACTAGATAATGTTGAAATTTGAGAAACTCGTTTGCTGGTGCGCTGACGGGTGCAGCGTGAAAATTCAAGAAAAGATCATGGATGCTCCATCCTGGCCAAGACTGGTAATACGCCTGGCTATTCTCGCGCGCCCAGATCCCGATGCGTACATCTTTCCCGCCGTTGTTAAATTCGAGCGACTTCGGCCAGTATGCTGATAACTGATATACCCCGGTCTCGACGCCCACTCCATTCCCGTCGGTGATATCGGCCCATCCCTGTGGATATTGGGTGTCAGCACCGGCGAGCACAGTGGACCCGTTCTTGACAATCGAGTAACCTTTGTCGTTCGTGTAGGGTACGCACTGATAACCGCACCAGCTTCCAGCCAGGGTCATCAATTGAGACTCACCCTGATACAAATACACACTGTCTGTGCCACTCACGCTTCCGGTTGACGGGGAACTGGTGTCATTAGCAATTGCATAGTTTGCAGGTCCGCTGATGTTCGGTGTAATTCGAAGCTCGTATCCCTGATGGCCCTTGTAAGCTGTCGCAAAGGTGTTCGACGTTCCGTAATCCGCGTTCCTCAAAATGGAGGTGACCTTTACGGAGCTCTTATTCAGATAGAAGTACATTCGCGCCGTACCGTGCATGTAAACGTTTCCGCTCCCATCCACGTGATCGAACGAGCACTTCAGCACGGCCGCTACCGGACCGTTTTTCTCAATCGAGCAGGTCGAGTGGGGATCGTTGGCGCTCGAGTAGGGAACGTTGCACGGTGTCGATGTTCCGCACGTCGCGTTCCCTGGATACGGGTTGGATGCTGACGGGCCCGTCACAACGAATCCCTGTGAGGCGCCACTCGCCACCACTGTTGTGCTGCCCATCACCACCTGGTCGATCCCGTTGAAATTCGCTTTCTTAACCGTGAAGGTCGCGGCCCCGGTTGCCACCGTGATCGTGGACCCGTTATCCGTCGCTAAACTCGGACCGCCGAAGTTGCCGCTTCCGTTGCTCGTGAGGGTAACTGTCGCCGAACTGCCCGCGGCCAACGTTGGAACAATTCCGCACACCTCGACCCATTTCGCGTATCCGTCCGGCCATGTTCCGAGAACCCGGAACTGGCCTGCGGTAGACCCGGTCAGTCCGAGGCTACTCAAATCGGTGCCGCTTACATGCGCCGAGTCAGCAATCGGGACACCCATGCAAAAAGGTTCATTCGTTCGCGCAACCCCGGCCACACTGCCAGGGTAGAGTGCCTCCTGCAGGGTCAGAGGCACGTTCAGCTGCGCCCAGGCGGGGAAGCTGGAGAGAGCCGTGAGGATCAAAAAAATCTTTTTCATATCTTTCATGAAACGCGAATTAGAGCTATTCCTGTGGGAGAGGCGAAACGGTAAATTCATCGATGATGTCGTCGGATACATTGAAACCTCCCAACGTTTGATACTCGTACGCTCCCAGATCGAAGAGAGACGCCGCCGTCCAATTAGGCGTTGGTCGGGTGTATGGCGATGACTTGACCAATGCGTCGTTCAGATACAGATTGGTGGTGCTGCCATCCCAGGTGATCGTCACTTTCAACGTCACTCCATTGCCGAAAAGTTGGTCTTCCGTGCCCACAGGAACAAAGTAGTATGAACCAGAGCCCGCCGCGCGATAGCTGAATGCCAGATATGCGCCGGTCGAACTCGTCCCGACCTGCGTCAGGAACCCGAAGAGATCACTGTTACTGCCATCGCGGACATCGAACGCAAATCGCGGAGCTGCCGCGCTTGCCGCGCGTTGGGCAAAGCTATAGCGCGACTTGAGGTAGAACGAGATCTTGCCTTGGTCGACGTTAAAGATATCTCCTACGCTTGCGCCAGTGAACTTGTAATAGGCGTCGTCTGTGTTATTGCAACAATTCAGGAAGTACACTCCGTTCCCACTCTGCGCCGGAGCAAAGTTGACCGAGCCAGAACCGTTGACGACAACTGTGCCTGAGAATCCCGGCGGCGCCGTGGCCGGAGTTACAATCGAGCCGTTTGACGTTCCACTCAACTCGGAAGCGTCCGCATGGAGCTGCAACAGAACCCCGGATCCGGCCGACCCGGCCGACGTCGTGAACGTTGAGTCCAGCGATGTCGCCACATTCCCGTTCGCGTCTACTGATTGGGCGTGGAAGTGGTAAGTGGTTGCTGGTTGAAGTCCGGTCAATGCAACCGAATGCGAAGTAACTAACGTGGGATCCAGCGTGCTCGTGATTTCCTGTGCAGTTGTGGGTCCGTAAGCCACCTGCGAGCTGGAACCTTTGTCCGTTGTCCAGGTTATGGTTGCCCCGGATGATGTCATTGATGTGACACTGACGGCTGAAATCACAGGCGCCGTCGGACTGGGAGCACTCGGTGGAGTAGTTGCTGAGGCCGTTGTCTTGACATTGAAGTCACTGACAATATCATCAGAAACGTTGTACCCGCCAAAGGTCAGATATTCGTAGGCCCCTAGATCAAAATTGGAATCACTGTTCCAGTTCGCCGTCGGTGCGGTGTAGGGCGTCGATTTCACCAGGTTGTTATTCAGGTAAAGGTCGACTTCGCTGCCGTTCCAGCTAATAGTTACTTGCAGCGTGACCCCGTTGCCTAAAAGTGTGTCCTCAGTGCCAATCGGTACGCAGTAGTAAGAACCGGATCCAGCAGCAAGGTAGTTGAATACGAGATATGCGCCATCAGAGCTTGTTCCGATCCCTGTTAGAAAACCGAATAAGTGATTATTATTACCGTCCCGGACATCGAAGGCATATCGTGGTGCTGCTGCGTTCGCCTGTCGCTGCGCAAAGCTGTACCGCGATTTCAGAAAGAATGAGATCTGGCCTTGATTAGCATTGAAAACATTCCCCACCCCTGCGCCCGTAAACTTGTAATAAGCGTTGTTGTCGTTATTACAACAGTTCAGGAAGTACACTCCGTTGGCTGCCTCGACCGGACTGAAGTTCACCGAACCATTGCCGTTCGCGACGACTGTCCCCGTGAATCCTGCCGGCCCCATCGTTGGCGTGATAGTCGATCCATTCGATACTCCGCTCAACTCTGACTGGCTGCCTTGGATCAGAAGGACCGAGGAGGGCATCACTGTAACCGCAAACGCAGTGGAAACTCCGTTAGCTAAGGTTGCCGTGACGATGGCGCTCTCTGCTGTCGATGCCGATCCAGCGTTGATTGCAAAGCTGGTGCTTGCAGCTCCCGCCGGAATAGAAATCCTCGCAGGTACCGTCAGGAACGAATTCTGAGCAGATAGACTCACAGATGTGTCACTCGCGGCGGCGGCGGTGAGAGCCACCGTGCACGTAGTGCTTCCATTTGATGCCACGACTGCGTTTGCGCATTGAAGTGATGAGAGGCTCACTCCCGGTGACAAAGACAACGTCGCCGTTTGCGAGGAGCCGTTGAGAGATGCTGTCACGGTCGCATTCTGAACTGCCGTGACAGTGCCCGCGGCAGCCGCAAACGAAACGGACGAGCTATTTGCCGGAATGGCCACCGTGGCCGGCACGCTTACCGTACCCGAACTGCTGGAAAGAGAGATCGTCGCCCCCGAGACCGGTGCCGGCGCGCTCAAAGTCACCGAACAATTTGTTGCCTGCCCGCTGCCTACATTACTAGGCGTACACTGCAGATTCGACGGGACCGGCAAAACCGGAGAGTTTCCTACAGCAATGCTTCCGTTCACCATCGTGATAACACCTGCTGTTCCGTCCGCCAAACTCTCTACCGCATTGGTAAGTTGCACAGGCAAGGTGCCCGTAGCCGTTGCGGGAAGAGCTACCGATACATTCGCGATAACTCCATTCGGAAGTGTGTTTGTATCCAGGCCGATCAGCAGGCAAGTGTTTCCATTGCAATAAAGCGTTTTTCCGGCAGAAGTGGCTGCCGGGGAGGCTTGAGCGCTGATTGTCGCTCCTGGAACGTTGATGGTCCATTCCAGTCCCGCAGTATTCCCTGTCCCAGATGTGAAAGAGAGTGGCATCATGGCCGTCGCCCCCGTAACAGATCCCGGTCCAACGCTCAAAACTGATGAACCAGCTCCGAAAGCACTTCCGGCAGTGCAAAACCAGATCATCAACCCCCAAAACCCGAAGGCAAACGCGCACCGGGGCGCGAAGACGCAACTGTATCGTCTGGACATTAACCTCATCTCTTTTCGTAAATAGTGCTGGCGCTGTCACCGCCGGACAGCAGGGGCGCGCCTTCTCCAAGGCAGCGCTACGCAGGCGCACGGAGAAACCAAGCCAATAAAATGGCCCAGCTATGCGTGACTCTTAACTAAACTGGAACGGAGCTCTAAACCTGACCGGGATTTCCGTGATTCGTTATCCCTGGGTCGTGCTTTGGAACACTCTCAGCGACCTAGGTACAACGACAGGTCCGGATGCGAGGCAGTCTACTACGCCGGTGTGCATCGCTACCCAGTGATTACTCAAGGTGTTTTGCACTACTCAGCAAAACCTCTCCAGGTATTCTCATCGGCATGGTTATCATATTCGTACTAATCGTGCTAACCAAAACCGATTCTCTCATAAGCTCTAATGATGCAAAGATAAACAATTGTTAAAACGTTGATTCCTACACTCTTCGCCAATTTGGTGTACCTTCATCACGACAAATCTCAAGGGAGAACCCCGGGTCTCGGATGGCGGTATGACGGGCTTTCGAGCTCTCTGATGGTAATGAGTGAATCCCGTAAGTACCGCCGATTCAATGGATTGTCACCTCATCTAGCCCCGAGGAGTCGCGCTAATTCCGGGGCGTCGCAGCCGGTCCCACCCAGCCGTACACTGTAGCGCATTAAGAGATCCAGACCGCTATTTGGGAAATCATGTGAAACAGTAGCGTAACGGCCCAAAGCGGCTAACATGGAGCGCCATCCACAACGGCGGAGCACTGAGTAGCAGCGCGGATCAGGCCACCATTGCGAAGCGACATCACGGCGGCGCAGAATTTCGTCAACAACCCCGCCAACCACATCTTTCTTCAACAACTACGCCCTTGTCAGCGGAGGAGCCAATTCAAGCGGTGTTCTCCAGTCCCCAGGTATTCAAACGTATCTCGTTCGCTTAGACATTCCTGATGCAGTCCCGAGCCTGTATCTGTCGTCCTGCTCGGATCCCTGATCGCTGGCGTTTTCGTGTTAGCCCGCCGGCATGACAAAGGGCGCATTCGCGAAATCTGCTGAGTTCCGGCAATGATTCTGCTTCATTTCGCAGCTTCGGTCGTCCTGGTCGCGAGCATCCTGCAAGGCTGTAGCCGATCTCCCCGGGAGAAAAGAGCAGCCTTTCTGAAGAGGAGAGAGGCGCTAATCGCCGCGAAGCAGTATTCGCGAGCGATTCTGCAATTCAGAAACGCGATTACAGCGATGCGGAAGGAGGCGGAGCCGTACTACCAGCTCCGCAAAGCCTGCCTGCAGGCGGGCGATGTTTTCGATGCGTTTCGAGCGTTTCATCAAGCTGCGGAGCTCGATCCCACCCACTCACGAGCACAGCTTAAAGTCGCTGAACTGCTCAACCTCACCCAAAACGACCACTTACTTCCTGACCCTGCAAGCCGCGTTAGCAGTATCCTTCTTGCTTCGCCCGACGACGAGGAAGCAACCGATGCGCAGCTAGCGATTACGGAGTTTCAGATGGGCAAGGGCAAGGAGTCAACCCGGCGCTTGGCAGAGTCTCTGGAGAAGTTTCCTTCCCGCCTGAAATCCTCTAAGGCACTCGCACGGATTTTGTGAATCGACAACGACCTGAAACGGAGCCAAGGAAGTATTGAAAAAACCGTGGCTGCGGAGCCGGATTCTTCCGCGGCCCGATTAGCCCTCGGACAGCTCTATCTCTATCTTGAATTTCTGCAAATGGCAGAACCGGAAATTATCCGCCGCGCGCTCATTTTGGGCTTGCGCGCGTTTACGCCAACACCAGTCGGCAGGAGTTTCATAAGGCGTGAGGCGTTGCGGTTCGACCCCAGCTTTCTCCCGGCCAGATTAGCCTTCGCGAAAAGCTTCATTCTCGCAAATCAATCCCAAGTCGCTCTGAGCCTTCTGAACGAAGCTCCCGAATCGCAGAAGAAAAATATTGGCGCGATCGTGTGGCGTAATTGGGCGTTGCTCCAGGCAGGAGACACGAAAGAACTGCGTTCGGTGCTCAACGACACGCTTCGGGCAGCCACGAGCCTCGAACTGGTGCTTCAGGACGGGCTGCTCAGGATGGAAGAAAAGGATTACGCAGGCGCGAGAGCAGATGCGGAAAAGTGCTCTTCGACACTGCTGACCGGCCATCCAGGAAATGTCCCTGCCTTGCTCCTGCTGGCCGGCCGGGCCGTCGAGCTTCCTCCGGATGACACTGCAGTTCAGGACACTCTCGGATGGGCCTACTATCGAAAAGGCTTGTTCGACGCCGTCGTTGATCATCTGAAATTGGCGGTGGACCGGGTCCCACTCCCAGCCGCAAGTACCATCTTGCGATGACCTACCTCAAGTCGGGGCACCTTGAACCAGCGCAGGGATTGTTAAAGAATGCCTTGAAGCAGGATCCGAACCTTCCACCTGCTGAGCAGGGGTGGTAAGCGCGTTTGGGCGCGACATCTCTACTTTGCGGTGGCCGCTCCGCTTGGCTTTAGTTTCCCGCTTCCGGTTGCCTTAATTCGGGCCGGAGTTGCTTCAACCTCATCAACCGCGATGTAGTCCAGGTCGGCATCGATAAGATCGCCCGATAGCCGGCCAGTTTCATCGTCTCGTGCATCACGAACTGACGGTCGATTATCCGCGTCCACCAGGCATCCTTTCGCAGAGATTCAAGGCTCGAAGGAACTGGACAGTAAAGGAATTCGATCGGGGAATCGCCAAAGACTTTCGTGAATGTCAACCGTACTCGCCGGAGGTGAATCTCTGTGCTGATGACGAGCACCTTGCGTACTTTCTTTCGGTTTAGAAATTCCCGAAACCCGAGAGCTTCACCGTACGTGCTCCACCTCGGCAGCCTGACGTTCTCGATGCGAGTGCCCGCGTCATCAAGCTCAACGAAGAAATGCCGTTCATCCGGCCGAGTCTGGTCACGTGTGGCCGTCAACTCTTGCAACCCTTCTAAGTTCAGCTTAGACATCCTGCTGACTTCGAAGCGCCCAACGCTGATTAAGAGCCGCGCGGCCATTCCTGCTCGATAGAGCTCGAGTCCATACTGTTTCCGCTCCATCCGGCCCGCCAGCACGACGATCAGGTCGGCGGGTTCTGGTGAATCGTTTAAGCTTAGCCTCTCGTACACCCAAAGCAACCAGCGATCCGCGAGCGTATTCACTGTCCTAAGCAGGCTACCAGTTCCGCCATCGCGGGAATTTGCCTCCAACTTGCCGGAACCCTTCTTGTGAAGCACAGGTCTCCGGTATAAACTTGAGAGAGTGCGCGCATCACCGGCGCACCTTTTTGTTGAGTGCCGGCATAGCTCAGTTGGCAGAGCGGCAGTTTTGTAAACTGCGGGTCGGGGGTTCAAGTCCCTCTGCCGGCTCCATCTTTGCTCTTGCCCATTCCGGAGACCACCGATTAATTCTTGGGCACCTTCTCTTGCCCTTTTCCCGGACTGGATGTGTGGACAAGTTCAGGGGAACTCTGCGCCGGCAGAGTCTCCTTTTGGGCTGAGGCATCGATGCGTCTGGAGCGTGTGAACGGCTCCAGCTTTTGGGGCGTGCCTTCCTTGAGCGCACGCAGAATTCCTTCGAGCACGCGGACGTCAGCGTAGCCTTCTTCGCCATCCGGTTCCGGATCGGTTCCGTTCAGAATGCAGTCGGAGAAATACTTCATTTCGCCGCCGAAGTGATCGGTGTTCTTGAAGGTTTTCTCGCTCTTCTTCTGCCCCAGTGTGATCTCCTGCTCCAGCGGCTTGCCATACGTGAAGCCCGGGCTCATCACTACGTTTCCCTTTGTGCCAACAACTGAATAACAGTCAATCGAGTTGCCGTAGTAGGAGACCGTGAACTGGGCAATCCGGTCCTCCGGAAAGCGCAGCGTAACGGCAACCGTGTCATCGAAATCGCCCAGACCAGATTCGGCGTGACGCGTTCCGGCCGCCGAAACCACTTCCGTCGGCTCCGCACCGAAGACGTACCGGGCAGCGTTGACCGGGTAAGGACCCATGTCAAGCACGGGACCCGCAAGATCGCCACTTTGGGCGCGATGGTTAGCGGGGTCGACCATTTGCGCGAACACGGAGCTAAAGAGGTGAACTGTACCGAGTTCCCCGGAGCGGATCGTTTCAATAAGCGAAAGCGTCGACGGCTCAAAATGCAGCCGGTACGCCACCATCAGTTTCGCCCCCGATCCTTTCTGCGCTTCCAGGATTTCTTTGCATTTAGCCGTGCTGACCTCTAGCGGCTTTTCAGCAAGAACGTGAATGCCGGCTTTGAGCGCAGGAATGATGAATTCGGCATGCCGCCAATTCGGTGTCGCCAGGTAGATGGCGTCGATCGTACCGGATCTCAGCAGCTCCTCGAACTGTTCGTAGGTGTAAGTGTTCGAAACGTCGTACTGCTTACCCACCTCGCGCGCTTTCACCGGATCTGAAGTGACCAGTGCTGTGACTTCAGAATTGCCGGTGTGTTTTATCCCCGGCAGCATGGCTTCCTGTGCAATATCCCCCAGCGCCACAATCGCGTAGCGCACCTTTTTATCGGATCCGAAGCCTAATGCTTCCTTGATACTCATCGTTGTTCTCCCCGCGGGCCGTTACACCTGAAATGTGTCGGCAGAAGTCACCTATGTAGATTCGATAAGTAGATGCCCTCAGCTCGACCGCGTAACGCCCGAATGTTTGCGGAGGCGCACTCTATCCCGCTTTGCGTGACGCTGCCGAACGTGGTTCGGTTTTTACTTGGCAGGCTCGGGCCTGGTCAAGCGTTTCAGTTCGTGCGCGATCATCTCCGGCATATGTGGATCGTCGCTGCTCGGAAAGCTCGATTCCGCACGCATCAGGGTAGCGGTTGCATCTTTCGGCCGGCCTGCCGATTCTTCGAGTACAGACCGAAAGTATTCTCTGGTTTGCACTCGGCTTTGATCAAAATCAGGATCATCGAAAAGCCAGGTGAAGACTGCGAGTTGATCAGCAGGCGTCAGGGCGTTGAGCAGCATTTCGCGATCCGCCTGACGAATCTCGATTACAGGGAGTGGTTTGTTCGAGTACAAAGCGAACCAGGGGTGCAGATGATCGGAGTAAAAGCGGAACAGCGAGGAACGGCTCTCCGGAGGCAATTGCTCGTGAGCGTTCCGCATCTCGTTGAGTGTTACCATAAGCGCTTTTGCGCCTTCAGCCGTACGAAGATACTCGAACCCGTTTAGCTGTAGCCGCCGCACGTATAAGCGCTCGCGCCCGGTAGCGAGAGCTTGTGCGAACTCGCGCTTCGCATCCGCGAACTTTGTCAGCGTGCGGGGCAGGGCATCCGTTGCGTCTTCAAGCGTCCACATGTTCCAGTAAGCATGCATCGCATGCGCGTAAACGTTCCCCGGATCGAGCTGCAAAGCTTGCACGTAGTAGCTTTGCGCTTGCGGCTCCCAGTTCCCGTTATCTGTCCGAAGGAATTCAGCCCAACAGAGATGGGCTAAGAGGTCGGCCGCACGCTGTCCTTTCGAATTAGCAGTGGCGGCTTGTAAAACCGGCATCAGCTGCGTGGAATCGAAGCGGCTCTGATCCGGGCCGAGACGCGTTTCGAGCCAGCGCATCGCGAGATTCAACTCCGCAGCCTGCAATTTGGCGCTCGTGGGAGTGAGATCGCTCGAAGCAAGTGTTTTCCAAGCCTCGTCGAAGTTGCCGGCGTGTTCCTGAGCGTTGGCGACTGCAAGAGTTCGCTCGATTTTTAGCTTTTTCTCGTGATTTTCAGTGAACAGATTGGAGAGTTGATGAACCCCGAAGATAAGGGTGAGCAAAGCAGTGATGGCGCCGATCCACTTTAGCGTTTGCGCAAACGGCTCCTGCAGAGCTGCGGGCGTCGCGTCGTTCCGGGAATCGGAGGCCTTATCTTGCAAAGCGTGCATCGAGTTGCAGCATGTTTGGATGCACGTGATCTTCCAAAACTTGTGCCCGCGGCCGTATGGTGGCGCGGCTACTGGCTCGCGTGCTTGAGGTATTTGTCAAACCAGTCGACGGTGCGCCGGATGGCGTCGACCTGGTTTTCCCGTTTGGCGAAGCCGTGCCCCTCATTCGAATAATAGTGAGAATCGACCGTTTTCCCCGTGCTGTCCAGTATCTGCACAACTTGCTGAGCTTCCTCTTTGGGCACGCGTATGTCGTTATCGCCTTGCAACACCAGCAGAGGAGCACGAGTGTTCCGGATGTATGTAATGGGTGAGTCCTGCTCGTATATCTTGCGATCTTTCTCGGGATCGCCCAAAAGCGACTTCTCGTACTGCTGAAGGCGCGGATCTTCGTGCTGGAGCATGGTCAGCCAGTCTATGATTCCGTACTCTTCGACCGCTGCCGCCCAGACATCGGGAGTTTTGCCGACCGCCATCAGTGTCATGTAGCCGCCATAAGAACCGCCGGTAATACCAATCTTTTTCTCATCGACGTATCCGGTTGACGTCAGGAACTTTGCTGCATAAACCTCGTCCTGCAGATCGCCGCCGCCAAGGTCCTGATAGTTCGCTTTCTGGAATGCTAGGCCATACCCGGTGGAACCGCGAGGATTCGGCGCAATACAGACGTACCCGCGTGAGGCAAGCGCGGCTGCTGTCCGATTGAAAGAATCGACGGTTTGGCCGGTCGGACCTCCGTGCGGAAGCACCACGCCAGGATTCTGCCCGTTTCGCTCCAAATTGTAAGGAATCCAAAGAAACGCGCTAATGATCTTGCCATCGAAGCTCCGGTAGTGAACCAGGTGAGACGGCGGGAGCGAAGCGGGATCCAGATCGGCGATCGCGGAAAACGTGATTTGCTTGGCGGCGCGGCCCCGGAGATCGTAGACCCAAAAATCACTGGGCCGCTGCGAGCTTTGATGTGATACCAGCAGCCGATCACCAGCAGGAGAAAACGGGGAAGGATTGCCGGCAAAGGAGGACACGCCCTCCGGAAAATCAAGCTGGCTGGCCTGTAAGGAGTCGCGGTCCCCCAAATAAAGCGCAGTGCGGCCATCCTGATTGACCAGGTACGTAAATCGCCGCCCGTCAGGAGAAAAGTTGCCGGGGACGGCCTCCCATTGGAGGTTCGTTACCCAGGCTACCTTCTTGGTGCCAATGTCTAGAAAAGCAACGTTCTCAAACCCACCCTTCTCGTTCGAGCCGATCAGCAGCGTTCTTCCATCCGCCGAAACGTCGCTCACCTGATAGCGGACGTTGCCTTTGTGTGGCGTGAGGTTTTCTGTTTCTCCGGTAGCAACATTGATGCGGTAGATGTCGGCGTTGTTATAGCCGACATCGGCGCGCGTAGCAAAGAGAAAACGGCTATCGTGGCTCCATGCTGCTGCCGACCAACCCTGGTCAGCAGAGCTCTCGTGGGTGAGCACGCGCGTCGAACGAGTGTCAGCCGTTAGAATAGCGACGTTCGTAATCGGCGAGCTCTTGGGCTTCGATGCGAAAGCGACCATGCGCGCGTCCGGAGACCATAATGCGTTCGTCTCCGAGATCTCCGGAGTGTTGGTTAGATTTACTGGCGCCCCTCCAGACGCCGGGACAGCGTATAGATCGTAGGTTTCCGCGCCGCCATGGTCCTGCTCATAAGCGATCCATTTCCCGTCCGGCGACCATGCGGCCCCAAGCTGCCGGTCATCCGACTGCGACAGTTGGATGGGCCAACCGCTGTCCGCCCCTACTCTCCACAGATTTAACCGGCCTGTCAGGTTCGTCGTGAAAGCGATCTGTTTGCCATCCGGCGACCAGGAAGGCGTCATCACCGTTCGGGTGTAAAAGAGATCGTCAAGCGGCACGATCTTTGCCCCCGGCTTTGCAATCGATTGAATAGTTTTAGGATCCGTAATCGTTCGTTCATCGGGAGAGCTTCCCGTCGCGGCGAGTAAACCCAAGGTAACTGCGAAAATCAGTGCCGGTGCCAGCTTCATAAATTCGTGTCGAGGAGTTTATCACGGGAAGTCGATGCCGGCTCAACTTGCAGCGTGCATGCGCGCCGGAGCAGCCTTCGTGTCGTGAGATAATTCGGGAACGTTCTTATCGGGGTCTGATCATCGATGCCGTTGTGGATTCGCAGCCTGTTCGGAAAGAGTGCGCCCGTCGCCGAGCCGCCGCCTGCTTACTTCAGCCGGTACGGTGGGTTGTGGATTGACCGAACCGACTTCGCTCAGCAATTAGCGAAACGGGAACGGTCCGGACGCTTAACGAAGGAACAGGCAGCGCAGGTTCGCGCCTTCGCAGAGAGCGGGTTCCTGATTATTCGCGGCGCGGTTTCAGCCGAAGCCTGTGATCGGTTCAGCAACGATATCACCGAGGCTTGGCAAAAAGGCGATGAACGTTTGCTGGTGCATCTGTCGGGCGAGGGCTCGAGCAGGCCCTTGACGGCGGGGAGCCCTCGCGTACAAGCCCGTGTGGTCGACAGTTATGTCTACTTTCACTCAGCGCTCGAGTTGTTGCTGAGTGACTCGATTACCAGTTTCCTGCGCATCGTATTCGAAGACGATCCGCTTCTCTTTCAGAGCCTGAGCTTCGATATGGGTTCAGAACAGGGCCTGCATCAGGATACGGCCTATGTAGTCGTGAGTTCACCGCTCGAACTCGCGGCTGCCTGGATTGCGCTCGAAGACGTGCGAGAAGGGTCAGGGGAGCTGACCTATATCCCGGGAAGCCATCGCTTGCCCGAGTATCACTTCAGCGGCAACTTTAAGCACTGGAATCCGCAGCGCGATCCAAAGGAACAGCACGACGAGTGGTCGTCGTCTCTGCGGCCGAAGGCAGAAACCATGGGCCTGAAGCCGGAAGTCTTCCGGCCCCGAAAAGGAGATGCCTTAATCTGGGCTGCTGACCTGGCGCATGGTGGCAGCCTCGTCAAAGACCGGGCGCTGACCCGGCGCAGCCTGGTGGGACATTTTTGTCCCAACCGAATTGATCCAAATTACTTTTCTTATAAACCGGAATCAAGAGTGAAAGGCCGGTTTAAACACGGTTTCTATTCGACCGCTTATTATCAAATAACTTGAAGAGATGCTGATACCCTGCTAGGTCTGCGGAGTAAGGCCAAACCGCCCCATCCGCCGCACCGTATTAGGGGGTACGCTTCAGTCGCGATGACAGTTGAGGTCGATCCGAATCCGATTTAAGCTTAAGTGTCTTGTTTTTCTGAAAACCTTATGAAAAAAATCCTGTTTTTCGTACTTATAGCATTGGGCGTCGTGAATGCGGTCCCGGCTCAGGCAGCAAATCTGGTTACAAACGGTGGATTCGAGACCGGTGATTTCTCCGGCTGGACGCTTTCCGGTACCGACTCTTCGCCGAGTTTGAACGGCATCTACTACGGCGTGGACGATGTCGACGCGAACACCGGAGCCTATGGCGCATTTTTCGGTCCTGTGGGTGGCGTCTTGACCTTGGCGCAAACTTTAGCTACTACCCCCGGCGCCGGATACACCATTACCTTCGCGCTTCGTCAGGATACCGATCCCAGCCCTGGGTATCTGAACTCCCTGAGCGTACAACTGGGAACCAGTACAGCGTACAGCGCAACAAATATTCCGGCAGAAGATTACACCTTATACACGGTGTACGGCTCGTCCTCTTCGTCAGCAAGTCCCCTGCGATTCAATCTTCGGAACGACGGGGGTTATTTCTCGCTCGACGACGTTTCGGTTACTGCGGGGACACCCGAGCCGGCCAGTTTTCTTTTAGTAACTCCGGCGTTGGCGGCAGCCTTCCTCTTGCGCCGGCGCCTTACCAGCAAATAAATCCACCACGGAGAATGAATGATCCAAAAAACCGGACGTTTCGCGGTCGCCCTGCTGATCCTTTCAGCAGGGCACGTCGCTCTCGGGCAGGCCAACCCGGGAGCTGGCACGTTACTGACTCACGCCATCGACGCTAAGACCCGGGTGACGCTTCGGGGCAATACTCGCCCTGAGGCAACCGCCGCGCATGACCGCGGTAAGGTCCCTTCGGGCTTTCGCATGGATCATGTCTACATGCAATTGAAGCGTTCCCCCGAGTCCGAAGCCGCGCTGAAAAACCTGATTTCGCAATTGCACGATCCGCAGTCGGCCAATTTTCACCATTGGCTTACAGCGGAACAATTCGGGCAGCAGTTCGGGTTAGCGCAGGAGGACCTGAATGCCGTGACGCAGTGGCTCGATTCGTTCGGTTTCACCATCAACCACGTTTACCCAAATCTCGTCGTTGATTTCTCAGGGACTGCCGCTCAAATAAGTGCCGCCTTTCAAACGGAAATTCACTATCTCTCTGTAAGTGGCGAACAGCATGTCGCCAATATGAGCGATCCGCAGATTCCTGCGGCGCTTGCACCAGTAGTCGGTGGAATCGCTGCTCTAAACAATTTCAGACCGCACCGGATGAGTCACCCAGTGCCGAGCTACACCATTTCTGCCGATTATCAGGCGATTACGCCAGCAGATCTCGCGACCATCTACGATTTCAATCCGGTCTACAGCTCGCGATACACGGGAAAGGGTCAGACCATTGTGGTCTTGGAAGACACGGACGTGTATAGCACCAACGACTGGAACGTGTTTCGTAAGACTTTCGGTCTGGCGCGACGGTATCGAAGCGGTAGTTTTACACAGGTGCATCCCGGACCTGGGTTAACGGGAACGGCTGGCGCCTGCGATAGCCCGGGAGTAAACGGTCGACGATGGCGAAGCGATTCTCGATGCCGAGTGGGCGAGCGCCTCAGCGCCGGATTCAGCTATCGTTCTGGCATCCTGCGCCAACACCAACGCCAATTTCGGTGCGTTTATCGCAATGGAGAACATGCTCACCAACGGAGGAGCGGTCCCTCAGGTCTTCAGCCTGAGCTACGCGGGCTCGGAAGCACAGAATGGCGAAGGCGGCAACCTCTACGTGTACTCGCTTTATGAGCTGGCGGTGGTGGAAGGTGTTTCCGTGTTCGCAGCTTCCGGCGACTGGGGGGCGGCTGCTTCGGATGAAGACGCGGCCAATGCCACCCACGGCATTGGGGCAAATGGGCTCGCCTCAACGCCATTCAATGTGGCCGTGGGCGGAACAGATTTTGCCGACACATATTTTGGGGCTCCCATACCCGGACCCTACTGGAACAGTACGAACACCGTTGTTTACGGATCGGCCCTCTCGTATATTCCGGAAATCCCCTGGAACAACTCCTGCGCCGGCGCTCTCCTCTCGGGCTATGCGGGATACGCAACTCCTTACGGAACAGACGGATTCTGCAATAGCTCATTAGGATCAAACTTCGTGACCACCGCAGCAGGCAGTGGCGGCCCGAGTGGATGCGCAATTGGAGCCCCCTCAATCGACCAGGTGGTGAGCGGAACCTGTCAGGGCTATGAAAAACCGTCCTGGCAGAACATCGCTGGAAATCCGAACGATGGAGTTCGAGATACTCCGGACGTTTCCCTCTTTGCCGCCAATGGCCTTTGGGGCCACTACTACGTGGTGTGTTACTCCGATACTCATCGCGGAGGAAGTTCGTGCCTCGGTTCGCCCAGCCGCTGGTCTGGATTCGGTGGAACATCTGTGTCGACGCCCATTATGGCCGGCATCCAGGCGCTTGTGAATCAGTACACGGGAAGCCGCTGGGGCAACCCGAACACGGTTTACTACGCCTTGGCGTCGAATCAGTATGGTGCGAACGGCAACTCGGGGTGTGACTCTACCCTCGGCAATGCTATCGACAGCAGTTGCATTTTCCACGATGTCACGCTTGGTGATATGACCGTCAACTGCACCGGCGCAAATAATTGTTTTGTACCGTCCGGGCAATACGGAGTGCTTTCGACCGGCAATAATTCGTATCAGCCCGCATACCCGGCGACCGTAGGATGGGATTTCGCAACTGGCATCGGAACCGTTGACGTGAACCAACTCGTGACGAACTGGTACAACGGGGTCGGAAGCGGGCTGAGCAGTTCTGTGAAACAAGCGCAGGGTCAACCATAAAGGTGCAATGCCCAACCGGGACGCGTAAACGTCCCGGTTCGCTAAGTCTCTTTTTTGAGAGCGTTCTCCGCTTCGAGTTCAGCCACACGACGTTCCAGCCCGCGAACAGTGCGGAGGAGTTCAGGCAAGCGGGAGTAGGCAGCTGAAGCGCGAAGCCATTCGCGCGAGTCGAAAGCAGGGGAACCGCTGACAATAGCCCCGGCTGGGACGTCTCCTCCAACCCCTGATTGAGCCCACACAATCGCGTTCTTGTGGATGGTGAGGTGGCCGGACGAGCCGGTTTGGCCCGCCATGATCACGTTTTCCTCGAGAACCGTGCTGCCCGCAAGTCCGGTCTGGCCACAGATGATGTTCTCTTCGCCCACTACGCACGAATGGCCGATCTGGCAAAGGCTGTCGATCTTGGCCCCGCGCTTGACACGTGTTTCTCCGATGGAGGCGCGATCGACAGAACTGAGGGTCTGAATCTCGACGTCGTCTTCAAGAACGGTGATCCCGGTTTGGACAATCTTATGCTGGCGGCCGTCATTTCCCTTCGCGAAGCCGAAGCCATCGCCGCCGATCACCACTCCATTGTGAAGAGTTACCCGATTGCCGATATGCGAAAATTCGCGCACCGAGACGTGAGAGTGCGCGGTGAAATCGTCACCGATCGTGCATCCTTCATAAATGACGGCGTGAGCATGCAAAACTGCATTCGCGCCCACGATCGTGTTCTGACCGATGACAACGTAAGGCCCGATGGCAGGGTTTAGGCCGACCCTCGCAGTTTCGGCGATGCACGCAGTCGGGTGAATACCGTTAGCGGGTTTAAGGGCACTGTAATAGAAAGCAAGTGTGCGTGCGTAATCGTAGTAGGGATTGGCAGAAATGAGAGTCGCCGCCGGGACGTCCTTAATTTCCCCGGCTGCGATGACGGCTGAAGCGCGCGTGGATCTTACTCTCGGTGCGTACTTCAGGTTGGCTAGAAACGTGACCTCGCCAGGCTGGGCGCGCTCAATCGTCGACACGCCCGTGATGAGTGTTTCGGAATCACCGCCGGACAACTCGCATCCGAGTTTCTCTGCGAGTTCGCCAAGAGTAAAGTTACGTGCTGCGGACATTTACGTTTCTGCGACCACGGGGTTGCTTAGCTCGCCGATGTTCTGGATCTTCACCGTCACCTGGTCACCGGGACGGAGATAACGCGGCGGCCTGCGCGCAAACCCAACTCCGGCGGGCGTACCGGTCGAAACAATGTCGCCGGGTTCGAGCGTAAAAACGCTTGACAAAAACGTGATCAGGTCGGGAATCTTGAAAATCAGTTCGCGAGTGTTCGAGTCCTGCAAGGTTTCTCCGCTCACATCGATGGAGATGTCGAGATTATGCGGATCGGCGATTTCGTCGGCAGTCACGATCCACGGCCCCATCGGCGCGAAGGTATCGAAGGTTTTGCCCATCAGCCATTGAGTAGTGGCGCGCTGGTAATCACGGCCGGTGACGTCGTTCACGATGGTGTATCCGAAAACGTGATCGCGCCAGGTTTCAGGTGCAATGTGGCGGCCGCCGCGACCAATCACGAAAGCGAATTCGGCTTCGTAATCGGGAGCTTTGGAGACTTTCGGAAGCACAATGTTAGCCCCCGGGCCGATCACCGCAGTAGCAAATTTGTTGAAGATGGTTGGCACCTTCGGAATTTCGGCCCCGGTTTCCGCCGCGTGATCACGGTAGTTCAGCCCAACGCAGATCAGCTTGCGCGGTTTTGGAATGGGCGCAAGCAGTTTCACACTATCCAAACTATGTTGCGCGCCGAAAGCGACATCGCTCGGCAGACTGGAGATTTTCGCGAGAGCTTCCGGTCCGGCTTCGATCAAAGGCAAGATCCCGCTGAAGCCAAGCGAGGACAGGTCAAGCACGGTACCGGGGGCGGTGATCAACCCGGGGCGTGCCTGGCCATTCGATTCGAACGTGACAAGGCGCATGCTTGTCATCTTAGACCTGCGCGATTGCCAGATCCGCATACATCATGTGAGTTGCTGGATAATCGTTACGCGCAATCGCCATAAGCCTGCTAAGGCATGCGAGAATGAATGCCTCTCAACAAACACTGCAGTGAATCGCGCCGCTCCTCAAAAACCAAAGTCCAACGGTGAATCATGCAATCCAAAATTCCCCTATTGCTTTTCGTCAACGCCACATTAACGCTCGTCCTCTGCGCCCGCGCAGTCGTCGTTCCTCAGGCGACGCCGGCTCGGTCCCTGTTGGCGCTTTCGAAGCGTAACCACACCCTCGCAATCGTTGACGCGAAATCGCTGCGGGTCATCGCGCTCGCTCCGGTCGGTCCGGACCCTCACGAGGTGATCGCGTCTTCCGATGGAAAGACGGCCTATGTGTCCATCTACGGCGGCGGCCGCTACCATGCTCTTTCGGTTATCGACCTGGTCAGCCAGAAGGCCCTACCCGACATCGATACCGGAGCCTTGAATGGCCCACACGGTCTCACGTTTGTTGGAGGAAAGCTCTGGTTCACGGCCGAAGGCGCGAAGGCCGTAGCGAGCTACGATCCCGCATCCGCCAAGATCGATTGGATTATGGGCACCGGCCAGAACCGGACCCACATGATCTACGTCACCCCGGACGAGAAAAAAATCTACACCACCAACGTGAGCTCCGCGACGGTTAGCATCCTGGAAAAGATCGCCCTGCCACCCATGGGACCTCCTCCGGGAATGCGTCCGCCACAGGGCGTACAGCCTCCCCCTCCTCCGCCAGGGGGAAATCAGCCGCGCATGGATTGGAATGAAACTGTCATTCCGGTCGGCAAAGGCGATGAAGGTTTTGATGTATCGCCCGATGGACGCGAGCTATGGACTGCAAATGCGCAGGACGGCACTCTCTCCGTGATTGACCTCATCAACATTCGGGTGACGGGCACCATAGACGCGAAAACCTTCGGTGCAAACCGGCTGAAATTCACTCCCGACGGAAAGCTGGTGTTGATTTCAAGCCTTCGCGATGGCGATCTGGTCATCTACGACGCAGCTTCGCGCAAGGAATTCAAGCGTGTGAAAATCGGCCGCGGAGCAGCCGGCATTCTGATGGACCCGGAAGGCAATCGTGCCTTTATCTCTTGTGGGCCTGACAACTATGTTGCCGTACTCGACCTGAAAACCTTAGATGTCACGAGCCACGTCGACGTTGGCGGCGAGCCGGACGGTTTAGCCTGGGCGATCCGGCCCTAGCTCGGCCTCAACGACTCCCAGGACTCCTCTTCGCACGTATTCCGTTCAAGCTTCGAAATAACGCGCATGGTCGAGATCAGCAATCAGCCCAGGCTGTGTGGGGTGCCATCCCAGCCGTTCCTGCGTTTGCTCGCTGGAAGCCGGACAGTCGATCGCTGCGAACTGCGCGAACCAGCCAAAGTGGTTGCCTGCTTCGTCGGGGGTCTTGCTGACCACCGGCACGTTCAGACGGCGGCCGATCACCCCAGCGATGTCTCGGAACGGCACACCCTGGTCGGCGACCCCGTGATACCGCGCTCCTGCGGAACCCTTCTCAAGCGCAAGGCTGTAGAGATGCGCGGCATCGAGCCGGTGCACCGCGGGCCAGCGATTAAGCCCGTCGCCCACGTACGCCGAAACACCCTTTTCACGCGCAATCCCAATCAGAATCGGAACGAAGCCGTGATCGCCGTCGCCATGCACCGATGGAGGAAGGCGTACCACCGATACCCGCACGCCACGCCCCGCTACCGAAGCTGCTGCCTCTTCCGAAACTCGGGGAAACCGGGGGGAATTGGCATCCCGCACGGTTTCTTCGGTCGCAAGCCGACCTGGAGAAAGCAGCGCCGTCCCGGAGGTGACGATCAAGCAACGCTCAGACCCAGCGAGCGCCGGGCCGAGGGCCTCGATGGCGTGCTGATCGATCTGACAACTAGCCTCCAATTTCGTAAAGTCATGGATAAAGGCCGTGTGGATCACCCCATCCGACATCGCTGCTCCTTTGCGCAGGCTTTCCAGGTCTTCCAGATCGCCCCGATGCACCTCGGCGCCGGCGGCGATCAGAGACTTGGCCCCCGCTTCTGAGCGTGCCAGTCCGACCACCTGATGGCCCGCATGAACGAGCTCCTCAACAATGGCCGAACCGATAAAACCGGTTGCACCGGTAACGAAAACACGCATGACAATTTCCCCCTTACTCTGTTCCATGACCGCGTCCGCAACCCCGCTGTTCGCAGGTAGGTGCGCGGTCTGTTTAGGCTTCGAAATAGCTCGGGCGCTCGAGATCATCACCTGCCCGCTCGGGTCGTCTGGCTTCAACCGGAATGTTCAGGCGTCTTCCGATAAACTCAGCAATATCTCGCAACGCAATTCCCTCTTCCGCAACCGCATGGTACCGGGCTCAGTTTCCGGGGGTTGGATCAGCGCGCGGCATCAATAATCAGAAGAACAGATTTTTGAATGCCTCGTGACGGCGGCGAGCAATGTCTAGCAATGCCGGAAATTCCGCTCCACTGCGAACATTGTCGAGCAGCGGATCGGTCAATAGATAGGGATACGGGAAAAATCCGTTTTCGATGCTGTGCCTCATAACGCGGAGTGCGGAGGCTTTGTCACCTAAAACTGCATACGCCTGGGCAATTTTGTAAACGGCTTCAGGATCGTACGCTCCCCGGCTGTTGACCTTGCTCTCTAAGGTTCGAAGAACAGAAATCGCTTCAGAGCGTTTTTGCCCGATGGCAAAGCTCAACGCCTTTCCCACTCTCGTCTGAAACAGGGAGTGGTCGAGTGCGAAGGCACGGTCGAAGTTCCGCATCGCTTCTTGATTATTTTTCCGGTAGTACTCGCCGAAACCTCGGTAGAACAAGATTAGGGCGAAGTCGTCGTTACTTGGAAGGCTTTCAAGGAACCGATTGTAAAGACCGAGATATAGATAGCTGTTCAGAGTGGAGCTGTTCAGTTTTACTCCCGGGTCGAGTCTGCGAGCGCGCTCACACTCGGAAACGGATGCTTCCAGCATTCCGGCAAATCGATAGGCATAGCCCAGTTCCCAATGACTCTCGGCATGGCTGGGGTTTGCCTTGACGGCTGCTCTCAACAGGGGCACGGCTTTCTCCACCCTGCCGGTATCAGTAAACATGTTGGCCATGTAAACGCGAGCGTCAATGGCATCCGGTTGCAGAGCAACGGCGCGTGCGAAAGCCGCCTCCGCCTTCCGATACACCTCGTCGCCACCGAATTGAAACGAGGCGCCAGCGGTGTACGCCCTCCCAAGATTTGCCCACGAAGGTGCGTAGTTCGGAGCGAGTTCAAGCGACTTCTCCAAAACTCTAGCGGCCACTAGAAAGTCGTTCTTAGCGTAAAGGTCAACTCCGCGCAGGTAATACTCGTAAGCCAGTGGATCAATGGCCTCTGTGGCCTTCAATCGCGCCGCCTCCGATGGAGACAGGCTAAGCTCCAGACCGCGTACAATCTGCTGAGCTACTTTCTCTTGCACCGTGAGAAGCTTATTGTATTTGAGATCGAAAAGACCCTTCCACAGGATGTCCCGCGTCCTCACGTCAACTAACTGGCCAGCGATGCGCAAATTGTCTTCTTCATGAATGTAAGTTCCGGTAAGGACAGTATCGACGTCCAAATCGGCGGCAACCTTCGGTAGGTCTACCGCCTGGCTTGCGTTTTGGGCGGCATACTTCTGGACATCGTACAAAGGACGAACTGTTAGCTCACGTATATTGCCGAGCCTGGCAATAACAGCATCAGCAAGCGAAAGAGAGAGAAACCGGTCTTCGGCATCCCCACGCAAATCACGAAAGGGAAGAATTGCCAGACGCCGGGGGGAGCCGGCACTTCGCTTTGGGGCGTTGCGTTTTTGTACCGCGAAATACCCGAAGGTACTCAGGACGACAATCAATACGGTGAGGGCCAGGAGGCCATAGTTTCTGGCGATAGTTGTTCGAGTCGGCCCCGGTGAGAGTAGGGCATCTGATGCAGACCCCAGCCCATCGTCCAAATCCTGCTTGTCGGACTGGAACTTTGCAACCGGAGCTACGAAACGATAGCCCGATTTAGGAATCGTTTCGATATAGCGCTTGCCTTCCGACTCTCCAAAAGCCTTGCGTAGCGCCGAAACAGCCACCGTGAGGTTGTTCTCCTCTACCGTGGCATCGGGCCAAACGGCGGTCAGCAAATCGTCCTTGCGGAGCAACCGTCCTTCGTTTTCCACCAGAAACAAGAGCAGGTCAAAAGTCTTTGGGGCCAAGGCAACAGGTGTCTCTCCCCGGAAAAGCCTGCGCTCGGAGGCATCGAGCCGAAAGTCTCCGAAACTATACAGTTTGCTGAGTTCAGGAGACTTAGACATAATCCTGCAACGCTAGGAAAGAATTAAGAAAATCTTTAGGGCAATCAAATGACTCTTCTGCCCAGACTCCGTAAGTTGGTCACACAGCCTATCAAGACAGGTAGAGCCCCCAGATCCACCACCTAATTCTAACGGTTTGCCTTCGTGGCCGCACGCTGGCAAAAGAAAGCTTTTGGCGACTGGTCTAGGTCGTCGCCCGATTGAAGGCTGCGAACTCTAAGGAGAAATGAAGATGAATTGCTCAGTGAATTTCCGGAAGTCAGTGGCTCTGATTGCCGGTTTGTCAGCTCAAGCGGTCGTCTGCGGACTGGTGTTTACCCCAGCGGCAGCTTCTGCGCAGAATAAAGCGGACGAGGTCAGTTTTAAACTCACCCCCAATCCAAAATTTGTCGATTGTTTACGCCGATCGCCATGGGAGGAACCGACGGCGCGAGCGACGGTGGTTCGCGGCAAACTGAATGACACCCTAATCTTGGACCTCGACGGGATCAAGCCAGGGTTAGCATTTGACCTGTTCACGGTAGAACGCAGTCAGTTGTTGGCGGGCGGTGACCCCGATTTGAACTTTAAGAATTTTGGACTCGCCTGGTACCAGTCTGATATCGAGATCGGCAAAGGAACTGACGACGGCCGAGTCCGAATCAAGACCATTCTGCTTGACCAGATTTTCGGATTTGATCCGGATGTCGCGCTAAAACCCACCAACACGTTTCACGTTGGATTCTGGTTCAACAATCCCGAAGACGCCGCCGCCTGCGGCTTTGACGCGACTAAGCCCACGCCATTCAACGGCGAGCATAAAGCCGGACCGATGGCCATGATCAGTGTCCCCGATGCCACAACCGGCCTGGGTCCCCTTTGTACGGATCCAGACCTATCGACATCCCCGGCTAGCTGCCATCCATAACAACCACTGTGGGAGGCGGCCGAAAGACGCTAGAGCAGCGTCTTTCGCGCCTCGACAGCAACCGGCGATGAGCCGCTCTCCACAGAGCGGGTTCTAGCAAAATGCGGACACCCGCAGACGTCGTCGGCAATTACGTATAGAAGATCAATCCCAATTCGCAGAAGGAGTTCCAATGAGTACGCAGGTTTCCACTATCAACATGAGAGTCAGACGATTCGCGATGCAATTGCAGTATTCCACCATCGCTCTCGTTTGCATGTGCGTTTGCTCTTCTCGCGCCCTGGCGCAAGATGACCATTCGCACACACCAACAGCAGAACAACACGACATGACGCCGGAGCAGAGGGGCAAAGCGGGCGCCCTTATCAGAATCGTCCGGGAATCGACCGAGCGCTTCAAGGATGTGGCGGCGGCCGAGGCGGAGGGGTATGCCCTTCAATTCGGGTGCGTCACAGGTCCCGATGCAGGCGCAATGGGTCTGCACTATGTCAACTCAGACCTGGTGAACCAGGGTCTGCTGGACGCCACTCGCCCCCAGATCGTGATCTACGAGCCGACGGCAGGCGGCGGCTTAAAGTTGATCGGCGCCGATTATCTGCTCATCGCCGCTGTCTGGGATGCGACGCACAAGACACCCCCAGAGCTGATGGGGCAGCTTTTTCATTACTGGGAAAGCCCCAATCGCTTCGGCCTCCCGGCATTCTACACGCTGCATGTCTGGGCATGGAAGGATAATCCCAACGGCGCGTTCGTAAACTGGCATCCACACGTGTCGTGTCAGTCGTTCGCAGGCCAAAACCGATGAATCGAACCGATGGTCAAAAGGAAACTAATCCAATGAGTACAACACAGACTCCCACTCTTGACATGAATAAATTAAACACCTTTATCGGCCAATTCGTGACCGATCTCGGCGCCGCAGTTCATGCCGGCATGGTCGTAATCGGGGATAAGTTGGGGCTCTATAAGGCCCTCGCAGGCGACCCAATGACTTCCGCACAACTTGCTGCCAAGACGAACACCGATGAGCGCTACGTACGCGAGTGGCTGGCTTCACAAGCTGCGGGAGGATACATCACCTACGACGCGCAGAACGAAAAGTTCAGCTTGACCGAAGAACAGGCGTTTACCCTGGCAGACGAAGACAGTCCCGCCTATCTGCCCGGAGCATTCGAACTCGCTCTGGGCTCGCTCGCGGCGGTGCCGCGGATTGCCGAGTCCTTTCGAAGCGGCGCTGGCATGGGGTGGCACGAACATGTGGATGGTGTCTTTCACGGATGTGAAAGGTTCTTTCGCCCCGGCTACGCCGCAAATCTCGTGAGTTCATGGGTTCCCGCCTTGAGCGGCGTCAAAGAGAAGTTGGAAGCAGGGGCGCGAGTGGCCGACATTGGCTGCGGAAAAGGGGCTTCCACCTTGTTGATGGCCAAAGCGTTTCCCAACTCTCGATTTTTCGGGTTCGATTACCACGACAAGTCGATTGAAGCAGCACGCGAATCCGCCGAGCGTAACGGCATCGCTGACCGCGTGACGTTCGAGGTGTCAAAGGCAAACGCTTTTCCTGGCAAAGACTACGACCTGATCGCGGTCTTTGACAGCTTGCATGACCTGGGCGACCCGGTCGGGGCGGCTGCGCACGTCCGGCAGTCCTTGGCGAAGGACGGCACGTGGTTGATTGTCGAACCTTTTGCCAACGACCGCTTAAAAGATAATCTGAACCCTTTGGGGCGAATGTATTATTCTTTTTCAACGTTGTTGTGTACGCCCTGCTCACGATCGCAGGATGTCGGACTGTGCTTAGGCGCCCAGGCCGGAGAAACGCGCATTCGGGAGGTTGTGAACTCCGCCGGGTTCACTCGTTTCCGCCGTGCTACAGAGACACCTTTCAACATCGTTTACGAAGCTCGGCCCTGATATGTCACGACCAACGCTGGAGGCGTGGCACGCTACGCCGAGCGTTGAGCTGGGTGCTCGCGGAATTCCATCTGAACCAGTGCGAACTGCGGGCGCTCACATTGCGGCCGGTCTGGGCCTCTGCGATGATGGCCTATCGATTGATCTCTCGCCAATCAATTCGGCTTCCAGTGATCCAGAAGTCGACTTCCTGGACGAAAGCGGGGATAGCCAATTTGCCGAGTGGCTGGAACAGAGTTTGTTGCGCCTCAAAGCCGTCCAAGGCCGTCCGTAGTCAACTCTGAATTCTTTTTTGCTAAAAACAAACACTTACACCAACAGGAGAAAACTTGTGATGTTATCCACACCGAATGCAACAAGACGGCGCCTTTACACGCTGTCAACTCAGACCCTTTGTGCGCGTTTGCGAACTTACCAGCCCTAGCAGCCTCTTGTAGAATGCCGCGAAGCGCGCCTGCTTATCCTTGCGTTTTGCGGCGTGCGGAATTTCCAATACATCCAGGAAAGATAGGCAGAAAAGCCGAGTGCGCCTTGATCGAACTCTGCGCCTTGCGCATCAAAATACAATCTGCATTTCGAAACGAATGACCCCAAAATTCTCAGGCTCTATCTGAGGCAATAAAGGACGAAAAATCATCCACATGAACATGAAACCAAAGAACACGATCTGCCTCTGGTTCGACAAAGACGCGGGTGAGGCGGCGCGCTTCTACGCGGCCACCTTTCCGGACAGTGAAATAACCGCTGTTCACCAGGCCCCCGCTGACTATCCGGGTGGAAAGGAGGGCGACGTGCTGACGGTGGAGTTCACGGTCCTCGGCATTCCCTGTCTCGGTCTCAACGGCGGCGCGGCGTTTAAGCACAGCGAAGCCTTTTCCTTCCAGATCGCGACGGACAATCAGGAGGAGACGGAGCGTTACTGGAACGCGATCGTCGGCAACGGCGGTACAGAAAGCCAGTGCGGTTGGTGCAAGGACCGCTGGGGCCTCTCCTGGCAGATCACCCCGCGCGCGCTAACCGATGCGCTTGCGGCTGGCGGCGATGAAGCCAAACGTGCGTTCGAGGCGATGATGACGATGAAGAAGATCGATATCGCCGCCATCGAGGCAGCGCGGCGAGGCTGACGTGAGCCGAACGCAAATCGTACGCGACGTCTACCGTGCCTTCGCGTCAGGCGACCGCCATTTGATCGAGCGGGTCTTCGCCGACGAGTTCTCGTTTTCCAGTCCGCTCGATGTCGGACTGGATCGCGTGGGCTACTTTGATCGCTGCTGGCCAGGTGCCGGGCAGGGCCAAGAGTTCAACTTCGTTCGGATGGTCGAGTCCGGGGACGAAGTGATCGTGACCTACGAAGTTGGTGGCGGCGGGGGACGAAACACCGAAATCTTCACCTTCAGCGGCGAAAAGATCCGCGTCGTTGAGGTGTATTTTGGCTGGACTGTTCGTTAGAATGTGTGCTCGACGGAACACTGGATAAATTATGGCAATTGATACGGTACCCGATGGCTTCCCAACAATCCCGATTCTCGCGACCACTCAGGGAAACCATCTGTACGCGTTTTTGGAACAGGCGTTCGACGCTAAGCTGCTGGATCGGCACGACACCCCGGGCGGCGAGCCGGCCTACATCACAGTCCGTATCGGCGACTCAATCCTTTCTCTGATGAGGCCCCTCGAAGGAGGCCAACCCACTCGCAGCGCGTTCTATGTATACGTTCCCGATGTCGATATCGTTCACCGGCGCGCCGTGAGTGCTGGCGCACAATCGGTCCAACAACCAAGCGATGTAGTTCATGGCGATCGAATGGCGACAGTAATTGATCCGTTCGGTAACCAGTGGACGATCGCCTCGCGCATCGAGCAGATCTCCGTAGAAGAAATCCACCGGCGTCTCGCCGAGTCCTAGCGCGTGGCCAGAGGTACTGAACCCATGCCTCCGAAAACTTCGAGGACGGGTTTGGTCGTATAAGGAGAGTCGCGTGGCCGAGGCCCGGAAACAGATCCGCCTTGACATAAACAGCGATATCGGAATATAGAGAAGCC
Organism: uncultured Acidobacteriaceae bacterium; assembly: GCA_963771495.1. GTDB lineage: Bacteria > Acidobacteriota > Terriglobia > Bryobacterales > Bryobacteraceae > Bog-105. The sequence goes on from CAVYTR010000002.1 coordinate 717,304, forward strand.
ACGCGATTCTGACGGCACGGGCCGATGGTGTCAAGTTCACTTGTGAGCTCATACGGCAGCGGACCGGCCTCGACCGTAGCGAGTGTGTGGCCGGCGTGAGAAATGATGTGTGTATTGGCGGGGAAATCTATCTCGTTGTGGATCGGTCCTGACTTCCATTTCTCGCCCAATGATTCCGCGACATCTTTGGAACGAACCCAGCGGTTTCGATAGCACTCCGCCCGCCCGTCCCGCAGCCGCACACCGTCCACCATCCCGGCCCCCAAAAACCAGTGGTAATTGGGTCGGCCAAACTCATTGGGTTGATCTCTCGACCAAACCGCGGGATCCGGTCATCTCTGGTAGATGACAAAGTCCGACGTTCTGGCTCATGAGTCGATATATGACATGCTCGGGCCAGAAAAGCGCGTTACCGGAAAAGCGTCAAGGCTAGTGAGCAAACCAGGGATGCTGTTGAAAAAACTCCGATCTACGCTTGGCATCTGGAGTCGTTGGGCGGCCAACTTTCGGCCAACCCGTGATCCGGCAGCAACTGCAGCGGTGCGGGCTAGAATGTTCAGCAGCCGCACTGTGGGTTTGTCCCGCGCCGTGCGACAAGAGGGGAGTTTCCATGCCCTTTGTGGATACGAATGGGCTTACGATCATCGAACGCCTACCAGGATGGAGGGGGCGCTATTTCCACTCTGCGAGTATGACGTTCGCACATTACGACTTCGCAGCCGGTTCATCGATTCACGAGCACTTCCATCCCGAGGAAGAGGTTTACGAAGTGATCGAAGGTGAGCTAGAAGTGACGATCGACGGGAGTTGTCAGACTGCGAAGCCGGGCGTGGTGGCGATTGTGCCCGCGAACAGCCGCCATTCCGTCAGAGCATTGACGGATGGGCGCATGATTGTTGTAGATCACCCGGCTCGCCCGGAATTCGGTTAGCTTTGAGGCGACATCGAATGACGGGTCATTAGCCGAAAAACGAGACCACTTTTCGAACGGTCGGCAACCTGGAAAGTGATTTTAAAAAGCTATGGGGGAGCCGCGCTGCTCACCATGATGGGTCAACAAACCGTTCTGAATCGCTGTTTTACTACTTTCGGATCCAAGACCATATTCCTGACGATCATCTGCTACGGCTCGTGGACCGACACGTCGATTTCGCGTTCGTGCGCGAGACCTTGAAGGCGAGCTACAGCCACACGGGTCGTCCTTCGATTGATCCCGAAGTCCTGCTCCGCATTCTCTTGATTGGCTACTTGTACGGAATTACCAGTGAACGCCGTCTGATCGAGGACGTCGGGATGCATCTCGCGTATCGCTGATTCACCGGCCTGGGCTTCGATCAAGAGGTTCCGCATCACTCGACATTCTCCAAAAATCGGCACGGCCGTTTTCAGGAATCGTCACTCTTCCTTGAACTCTTCGAGCGCATCGTCCAGCAGTGTATGAGCGTCGGACTGTTAAGAGGTGTCGATCTCTCAGTAGACAGCACGCAGATTCGCGCCGACGCGAGTCCTGACCGGACGGTCACTCGTGAACAACTGCCGGAGATCGCTAAAGTCAATCGCACCGTGCGCGAATACGTGGAGCAGGTCGAGCGCGAGAACGTAATTCCGGAGCCGGAGCAGACTTCTGACCCTTCTGACTCCGAAGCGGAAGGTAAACCCGAATTGCGTCGCACGTATCGGAACTCGCCCCCCATGAAGATCTCAACGACCGATCCGGAAGCAGCCCTGTCGAGCAAGCAAGGAACGTCCGAGTTTGCTTACTACGACAACTACCTGATTGACAATCGAAGCTGCATCATCGCGGGCGGAGCAAAGCCGTCGCAATGCCGAAACTGTTCCCATAAACCCGCGTGCACTCCGTGGTCGACTCACCGTACGTTGAGAGTCAATTCGTATGAAGACGTGCGCGAGCATGTTCGAAAGCTCAGCCAAACACCGGAATATGCGAATGCTCGCCGCGCTCGAAACAAGATCGAGGCGTTGTTCTCCGAGCTACGCAATCAAATTCATCTTCGTAAACTGCGGTTGCGCGGTCTGCCAAGAGCCGGAGAGCAGTTTATCCTGGCGGCAACGGTTCAAAACATCAAACGACTGGTCCGGTTCATAAACCAACGCAAAGAACCGGAATCAGTGATGGCCTGAAGCGGCCGTCACTCAAGAGTCAAGGACGGCCGGCGCGGAAAACCCCGACTCTCTATCCACTCGACACAGCGAGTTTTTCAACAGCATCGAAGGTTTATGCAACGGGTTCATTGTCCAGGACACGTCTGCATCTAGTACCCAGACCACGCAGCAGAGCCTTAATTAGTGCGCGCCCGAGGGTTCCATCGGAAGCACTCCATCGCGATGCTGCAGTCCTAATCCGAGAATCGCAGGCTCGGGCTCATCCGCAAATTGCACTGCGGCTTCTTGCGATCTGGCCCGCATTGCCGTTCGCCAACGAATTGCGCCGGCGGCTATCGCGAGAACGGCCACGAGTGCAACGAATCGCGCAGAATTCTCCAGCACGCTGCGTTCGAACGCCGCGCCTTTATTCAGCCGGTACGCAAATCCAATGAACGCCAGAACAGCCATGTGGAAATACGACCTGCCGGGCAGATACGAACAGGTGAACGGAATCTTCTGAAAGCCAACAAGTGAGAGTTCCGTCACGATGATTCCGATAAGCCCGACAATTACCAGCTGGGCCGCCGCGGCTCGCCATGGCCAGATGGAGAAAAACAGCGCCGCCATCGCCGTCAAGACAGGCATCAGCGCAAGCCCATAAATCGCCCGCCGGGTTGCCGCGACGCATTCCGGCACTCCGGGAACCGGCACAATTCGAAAAATCCAGTTCGCGCGAAGCTCCAGCGGCATCGAGAACACAACGCGCGTTCCCATCGCTGCGGCGCACATCATCAGAATGCTCGATACCAGCAGCGGCGCATTCGCCTGATACCAAACCTCGCCTGACGAGCCTACGTGCTGACCGAAAACAGGCGCTTTCGATATGAAGATTCCCAACCCGAGCGCCGTGCCCAGATAGAAAATCAGAATCACCCGGTGCTGCCGGCTGCGTAACAACGTCCGTACCGCAAATTGGCCGATCGCCGTTTCCGGCGAATTCCCGAATCGCGGGAGCCACCGTAGGCGTCGCGACGCGGGCAGTATGTCGGGTTGCTCGGCAATCTTGTGCAGCGTACGGAAATAGCAGATCGTGTATGCTCCGGCCGCCCCGCACACCGAGATCGGGAGACCCATCCACGCCCGCTGCGCCCATGGAGCAAGCATGAATGGCAAAGGACCATTGAGTGCTTGAAACAACCCGAAAAACCAATACGACGGCAACCACGACAGCAGTCCTCGATTATTAAGCAGCACCTCCGGCCCGGCAAACGGCGCTTGCAGAAAGTAGACCGTCAGAAGCAGACAAAAACAAACCAGTTGCAAAAACGGTGAGACGCGCAGGAATATCTGCCGAGGCAGCAGCTGCGCTATGCCCTGCACAGTCAGTACGCAACAGAAGACAAAAGCGCCGCCGGCAAATAATGTAATCCAGTAAGCGGCGAACGATCGCAGCGTGTTCACAAGACCGGCTCTTCCGGCATTGAGCCACTTCGCAAGCGAAACCGCCGGCTCGCCCGTCAACCTCTGCCGGATGTGCTCGCCCACTTGCTCGGGATTGAGAATCAGGTTTGGTCCGGTATTGATCAGCACCACGGCGGCGTAGCCGCCCTGCGGATGAAAGAACGCATAGCTGGTGTATCCTTCGGTTGCGCCGCTATGCTCAAACACTCCCGAACTGGCGTGATGAAACCACGCGAGCGCAATGCGGCGGTCATCTCCTACGCCCGCGCGAAGCCGGTGCGATTCCGCCAGCGCCGCCGCAAGCGTTGGGAACCTTCGAGGGTTTAGTTGCGCTTCGAGGTAGGTGAGCATGTCGCCCGCCGTCGAGCGAATCCCTCCGGCCCCTGCCAGCGCATCCAAATCCCACACATGGACGGGCTTGTGCGGCGGATTGCCGCTGTGCCCTTGAATCAAGCGCTCCCATTCTTCCGGTGAAAGCCACACGACGGTATCGCGCATGCCGAGCGGCCCCGTAATCTCCTGCTTCAGAAGGCTCGGATACGTTACTCCCGCTCTGTTTGCGAGCGCCTGTCCCAGCAGTCCCAACCCAAGATTGCTGTATAAGTACGAAGGATGTGCCGGCCTCGCGACGCCCCGTTTCGCGATGTACGCATATAACTTCGCCGCACCGTAATCGGCATACGGGTTCGTCTTGTCCGCTGGATTGAAGTTATCGGGCATTCCCGGCAGCCCGGAGTGTTGCGTCGCCAGATCAAGCAAAGTAATTTCGTTACCTTTGGGCTTAGCAACGGTCCCTTGCGGTAACAGCTCGCGCACCGGCTCATCCAAGCTGACCTTTTTTTGCGCTGCCATCTGCGCCAGCAGCAGTCCCGTAAACGTCTTCGTCACGGAACCTATCTCGAAGATCGAATCGGGCGTAGCGGTTCCATACGTGAACACGCGGCGCACGCCATGCTCCACCACACCAATCGCAATCCCTGCGTTCGTTCCCCAACGCCAGCTTGCCGCTTCCTGGTTCCCGCGCCTCTGTCATATCGCGATCCAGCACCGCTTGTAAGCCGGTTACATGCACGGGAGCCAGCGCCCGGTCGTACTTAGGCGGCGGCAGCGTCGGCGCGGCGGAGAAAGCAAACGGCGCAGCCACACCCGGCAGAAAATTAAGGCACAGCACCGTGATGCTCAACGCTGTTGCCACTGCCGCAACTTTGGCCAGAAACAGCGTGCGCGCCCGCACCGGCAACGGACTCAGCACCATCACGTCGCGCCGGTCCGGAAACATGGACTCCCAACTCAAAACCGAGAACAGGCCGACCACCAGCATCGTTGTCGCAATAATGAAGTGTTCCGTGGCCCAGGCGAACAGCAGCCCCACTTCGGACGATGTACTGCCGGTCATGATCACCGCGGGAAGCAACACCCAGAAACTGAAAACTACCAGCAGCGCCGCAAACTGCCCCAGCAGCTTCCTGATGTCGCCCTGTGGCGCAAGCAGTTCCAGGTCGATCATGCGGAAAAGAAACTCGCGATACAGCACCCGGAACTGAAGTTTCATCATGCCGCGCGCCTCACGCCAGAATCAGATCTGCGATCTCGCGCGAAACGGCTTCTGTGTCCTGCTCCACCGCCAACTGCGCAAAAATTTCTTCCAGCGTCGGCAGCGCCATTAGCGTCCGCAGCGATTCAATCGAGTCGTCGGCAACAATCTTTCCGCGATGCAGAATCACCACGTGAGAGCAGACGCGCTCCACCGTCTCGAGTTCATGCGAGCTGAACAGCACCACCTTCCCGCGCGCGGCGAACTCCCGAATCAGGCTGCGCACCACCAGCCCGGAAGTCACATCAAGCCCGGAAAAAGGCTCGTCTAGCAGGATCAGGTCGGGATTATGCAGCAGCGCCGCCGAAAGCAGCACCTTCTGCCGCATACCTTTCGAATAAGAAGAAAGAGGCAGGTCTCGATCGCCGCGAAGAGCAAACAGCCGCAGCAGTCCGTCGATCTTTTCAGCTGACGGCTTCCGCGGAAGACCTCGCAACTGCCCCACCATCGTCAGATATTCCAGCCCCGTCAAATGCGAGTAGAGGTGCGGCTCTTCGGGCACATAGCCGGTGCGCTGTTTGAATTCAAACCGGTTGCGCTCCACCGGTTCGCCATCAAACAGAATGGCTCCCCGCGTAGGTTGCATCAACCCGGTGATCATCTTTAGCGTGGTTGACTTGCCCGAACCGTTGGGCCCCAGGTAACCGGTAATCTCTCCGGCGCGCGCCACGAAACTGACGTCGTTCACGGCCGGAATGCTGGAGTACAGCTTTGTTACGCCACGAAGTTCGAGCATTGAATGCCTTCTGTACTAATTGCGATCCAAGAAACTCGTCAACGGCGAAGCCACGCAGTTAAAGCCGCCACCGCCAGCAAGATAGCCGCTAAAGCGGGAGAACTGCGCAAGACCGTGAAATGGGCCATAATTGCGCCAACCATCACGACGGCGAGCAGCAATGCCGCCCAACGACTTAACTTCGGAATAAGGAGACCGACGGCCCCGGTTACTTCGAGACTGCCGGTGAAGTATCGGAACCACTGCCCGAGTCCGACTTGCTCGAATTCCCGCACCATGAGGGGTTTGCTCAGTAGCTTCATGCCACCGGCCATCAGAAAAACAAACGCGAGCAGTAGGCAAAGAACCCAACCGAGAATTACCCGAAACAGGGCAGGCTTGCCTGATGCGCTTACGATTTCACCCGTTCGAGCCATTGTCTTTCGCACACATTCGAGATTTCTACCTGCCTAAGCCCAAACAAAACAAAATCAGACGGTGACCAAGGATCAGGTTCACCGCGGCGCCTATTGCAAACTTCCACAAACCCGAGCGCAGAAGCCACTGCCGAGCCAAGAGAGACAAAGCAATCGAACACAAGCGCTGTGCCCGTCTCCGATTCCCGCCGCAAATCGAAGATCCACATCAGCTCTTCGCCAAATCGCTCCTCAAACGAACTCGGGTGCATCCAGACCAAACCGCGATAAACAGCTCGGATCACCTTGCGCTCCTTTGAAATCCCAAATGCGGCTTTGCCTTGCGAATTGCTTGTTCTAAACGCGCGATCTCTGTCGAAAGGACCCGCCGCCCGAGCTTACTTAACCGGTAGTACCGACGTCTGGACTCGGCGCCCGTGGAGGAATTCTCAGTTTCTTCGACCAGGCGCTCCTTCATCAGCTTCTGGAGGTTGTCATAAAGCGTGCCGGGACCGAGCTTATAGCGCCCATCCGATTGACGAGCGATATCTTGCATGATTCCGTATCCGTGCCGCTCTTCGGCAGCCAAAGAGAGCAAAATGTGCAACGCCGCTGGGGAGAGCGGTAAGAAGCGCTCACAATCTTGTTTCACAGTCGCTTCTTGTTATAACGGACTCCGACTGTCCATGTCAACTTCTTCCGGGCTGGCCTCAAGTAACCCTGGTTCTCGGAACGCAAGCCACGGTTATCGAAAAGTCATAGTCACAGAGTTGGAGCGGCGTTCAAACTACCATTGCCCAAACCAGCGATGCTGCAATAAATCGAGGCGCAGTGGTCTACCGAGCTTTTTGGGTTGCAAAAAGGCAATGCATTACCGATCGAGTGGCGATAGATTTGTGCACTGCTGATCGGCTACGCCAGAGTCTCCATCGGTGGCCAGGACACCGCCGCCCAGGTGAGGGCGCTCAACGCTGCAGAATGCGAGCGCATCTATTTGATAGAAAGCTTCTGGCGGGCGTTGGGACCGCCCGGACCTTCACCGGCTTCTGGATCAACTCCGCAAGGGTGATGTGCTTGTCGTCTGGAAGCTCGATCGGCTCTCCCGTTCGCTCCACGATACTCTGACGATCATGGATCCACCACTTCAGCAGTTTAAACGTCTCCTGGCTTGCGCAACCGCCCCGATAGCTGGGTCGTATTTCATATCTCGACAATTCCAAGCCTGATCTTCTCGTTCACGTCCCGGGCAAAATGGACCGGAACTTAGCCGTCATTGAAATTAAGCCTCTGCGAGCCGATCGCAACGGCAACGAGTGCAATAGATACCAGCTCGACCTCCAGAAGCTGGATTGCCTTCCGTCGATCTTCGGAGCAGTACCAGTCAGCAATGCTTCTCGTCTTCGGCAAAGATCTCGGGCGTGTACGAGAGTACAGCAGTAACGCCTGCGCGTGGCTCTTAATGACGTTCCTTTGCCACCCATAAAACCCCTGGTGAGCCCGCGGTGGCCGTTCCTTGGACATGACCCAAGGTTGAGTATGACGATATCGCATTCTGCAACTCAAAGCATTATTACCCGTTGAGTTCCCGTGCGTCCAAAGCCCCAGTCACAGCCCCAAAACCCCCAAAATCCGGCTTTTTCGCGCCAAAACCCTTGACACAGCCCCGTAGACTTGAATCAGTGGAGCCACACGCTCCAAAGTTCCACGAAAACGCCGGCCCGAGCCCTCCCTCGACCGGCGTTTTCGCTTTTGAGGATCACGACTTCATGTCCACACGCGCCCAAATCGCCGCCAACCAGGCCAACGCTCAAAAAAGCACCGGTCCCAAAACCACCGCAGGCAAAGCCGCGTCTGCTCGCAACAACTTCCGTCACGGCTTCACGGGCGCCTTCTCCGTCCTGCCCCACGAAGACCAATCCGGCTTCGATCAGCTCCTCGACGCCCTCCGCGCCGAGCACCAGCCCTCCACTGCCACCGAATCCTTACTCGTCGAAGGCATGGCCCAGCACTACTGGCTCAAGCAGCGCGCCCTCCGTCTTCAAAACGGGCTCCCGGAACCAGACGAAAAGCAGCTCACGCTCTACCTCCGCTATCAAACCACCAACGACCGTGCCTTTCACAAATGCCTCGATCAGTTGCTAAGGCTCAGAGCCGAACAGAGAAAGCTCGAAATTGGGTTCGAATCGCAGGAACGCAAGAAAGCCGAAGAAACACGCCGCCAGGCCAGCGAAATTCGCCGCCAGGAACGCCATCCATGGGCCCTTCTGCTCGCTCAGGCCAAAGCCGACCACCAGCATCTGCAAAATCTCAAGCTCGCCCCTCCCGAGTACTCCATCGCAGCCGGAATCGAACGCACCTTGGCGGCCGAAAGGACCACCGCCTGACGGCAACTCGCCGTGTTATTCTCATTTCGTAAGATTCGGACAGGTGGGTGAGTGGTTAAAGCCAACAGACTGTAAATCTGTCCCTCCTTGCGAGGTACGAAGGTTCGAATCCTTCCCTGTCCACCATAGAATCGTCGATCGCTTCGGCCGTTGTAGCTCAGTTGGTAGAGCACTTCCTTGGTAAGGAAGAGGTCACCGGTTCAATCCCGGTCAACGGCTCCATCTGCCCCAGCGAAACTGCTGAGGTCCGATTCGAAGCCGCGTCCCGCCCTCACGCCACCCCCGTTTAACTGGTTTCCGTGGTATCATTTGCGATGGGTGCACGACGGCCGTTGTGCGCGCCCACCCGTCTATCTTCCTTCCTGTAGGGACCAGACTTAAAATCCTGAGAGAGCACGAATGGCGAAAGAGAAATTTGACCGCAGCAAGCCGCACGTAAACATTGGGACGATCGGGCACATCGATCACGGCAAGACGACGTTGACGGCGGCCATCACGAAGACGCTGTCGAAGCACAATCCGAAGAACAAGTTCCGGAGCTTCGATTCGATTGACAATGCGCCGGAAGAGAAGGCGCGCGGCATCACGATCGCGGTGGCGCACGTCGAGTACGAGACGGCCAACCGTCACTACGCGCACGTGGACTGCCCGGGTCACGCCGACTACATCAAGAACATGATCACGGGCGCAGCCCAGATGGATGGCGCGATCCTGGTGGTCGCGGCGACTGACGGCCCGATGCCGCAAACACGCGAGCACATTCTGCTGGCCCGCCAGGTCGGTGTGCCGTACATCGTAGTCGCTCTGAACAAGGTCGACATGGTGGACGACCCCGAGCTGCTCGAGCTGGTCGAACTTGAAGTACGCGAACTGCTGTCAAGCTACCAGTTTCCGGGCGACGATGTTCCGGTGGTTCGTGTGAGCGCGCTCGGCGCCTTGAACGGCGACTCGAAATGGGAAGCGACGGTCGATGAGCTGATGGCGAAGGTAGACGCCTACATTCCGCTCCCGGAGCGAGCGATCGACAAGCCGTTCATTATGCCGATCGAAGATATCTTCTCGATCCAGGGCCGCGGAACGGTGGTGACAGGCCGCATCGAGCGGGGCATTTGCAAGGTCGGAGAGGAAATGGAGATCGTCGGGTTCGCGGACACGCGCAAGACGGTGGTCACCGGGGTTGAGATGTTCAAGAAGCTGCTCGATGAGGGCCGGGCGGGCGACAACGTGGGCCTGCTGCTGCGCGGCATTGAAAAGAACGATGTAGAGCGCGGGCAGGTGTTGGCGAAACCCGGCTCGATCAAGGGCTTCAAGCGATTTAAGGGCGAAGTGTACGTGCTGTCGAAGGAAGAAGGCGGACGGCATACGCCGTTTTTCAACGGCTACCGGCCGCAGTTTTATTTCCGGACCACGGACGTGACGGGAGTGGCGAAGCTACCCGAAGGCATGGAGATGGTGATGCCGGGCGATAACGTCTCGATCGAAGTCGAGCTGATCACGCCGATCGCCATGGACAAGGGGCTGCGGTTCGCCATCCGCGAAGGCGGACGCACCGTCGGCGCCGGCACCGTCACGGACATCATCGAGTAGTTGCAGAAGAAGGGATTAGGCAAACATGCCACGAGAAATCATTCAGTTCCAGTGCGGCGAATGCAAAAACCGGAACTACAGCAAGACCAAGAATAAAAGAACCACAACCGAGCGGATTGAGCTCAAGAAGTTCTGCCCGTACTGCCGCAAGCATCAGCCGCATCGGGAAACCAAATAATTCTGTTACTGTAGAGTTGTTTTCCTTAAAGGGGCATAGGCTAACGGTAAACCAGCGGTCTCCAAAACCGCCTTTGGGGGTTCGAATCCCTCTGCCCCTGCCAAGCGACCTGCCTGACGGAAACGAAAGCAAATAGATTTTGGTGGACTCTTTATGGAATTAACGAAGGCAGGAAGCTGGCCTGAACAGACAAAGTCATACATCGAAGAAGTAAAGGCCGAAATGAAGCGCGTGTCCTGGCCTAGCTGGCCCCAGGTGCGCGCCACCACCGGCGTTGTGATTGCAGCAGTCTTCTTATTCGCTGCTTACTTCGCGGTCGTTGATGGCGTCGTCAACTGGGCCATCAATCACGTCATCGATGCCTTCGTCCGCCGGTAAATAACGAAAATGATCGACGAGAAGTTAAATGATGATGCTGCCCTGAACGCTCTGGGCAACGAACGCACGGACGAGCAAGCCCCCGAAGAACACGACCCCGAGCTCGCGGATTACGACAACGATTCGCTCGAGCACGACGAGGGTGTACCGGAAGAAGAGATTCATCCTGAAGCCGCCGATGGTGTCCACGGTGCCGAACACGACGCCGAAGAGGTTGAGCCCCTTCCGGCGGAACAAACCGGGCCGCTCAAGAACTGGTACATCATTCACGCCTATTCGGGTTTCGAAAACAAAGTCGCGGAGTCGCTCCGCTCTCGATCCCAGGCGTTTGGTTTTGCGGATCGCCTGGGCCAAATCCTGATCCCCACCGAAGAAGTAGTCGAACTACGGAACGGCAAGAAGGTTACCAGCAAGAGATTGCTCTATCCCGGCTACGTGCTCGTCGAAATGGAAATGGACGACGAACTCTGGCATGCGGTCAAAAACACCCCGCGTGTGACCGGCTTTGTTGGCGGTGGTACCAAGCCTGTCCCTTTAACCGCCGACGAGGTGAACTCGGTCCTGTACCGTCAGGCCTCGAGCGCTGAACGTCCTCGCCCGAAGATGACCTTCGAGAAGAACGAAACGGTCAAGATCGTCGATGGACCATTCACGAACTTCTCCGGCAAAGTGGACGAGATCAACTTCGAGCGCAACACCCTGCGCGTGATGGTCACCATCTTTGGCCGCTCCACTCCGGTCGAACTCGACTTCCTGCAGGTCGAAAAAATTTAGCTGTAATTGAGGAATTAGAAAATGGCAAAGAAAGTTACTGCTGAAGTAAAGCTTCAAATACCGGCCGGCAAAGCCACCCCGGCGCCGCCTGTCGGCACCGCGCTCGGTCCCCAGGGCGTCAACATCATGGAATTCTGCAAGGCCTTCAACGCGAAAACATCGGCGAAGGATCAGGAAGGCCTCATCATCCCGGTCGTTATCACCATCTTCTCCGACCGCTCGTTCACCTTCATCACCAAGACGCCGCCTGTCGCGATCCTTGTCAAACGCGCCGTCAATCTGGCCAAGGGCTCAGCCGAACCTAACAAGAACAAGGTCGGCAAAATCACCGAAAAGCAGATCGAGGAAATCGCCAAAATCAAAATGCCCGACCTCAACTGCTTCACCGTCGAAGCCGCCATGGAACAAGTCCGTGGGGCCTGCCGCAGCATGGGCGTCGAAGTCACCGCTTAGCGGCATTAGCTCCTGAGCAGATCCTCTAGAGACTCAACTGAAACACTGCAATCCCTCAGGATTTTATGTAAGAGTCCAGGTCCGATCGTTTCGCCCGAGTGCATCGGGACAACAGTCACTCGACCGTCTCCGTGACGCAGGAAGTGATGACTGCCGCGTACTCGCACAGCTGTGAATCCGGCTCGTTCCAAAGCAGTGATCAACTGTCTTCCAGTAACCCGCGGCGTCTTGCTCACGCCGCCACAGTAATTCGCTGGATTCCGATGAAGTCTAACGATTGCGCCGGGCTTCCTCCTACCTCGAGGCAGAGTTCCACTGCTTCACGGATGCGTTCCATCAATTCGTCGAGCGAGCGCCCCTGCGTGTGGCATCCCGCTAACTGCGGAACAGAGCCCACGTACATCCCTTCTTGATCGCGCTCAATGATAACGTCGAATTGCGGCATATCCGATCCGATTGTATCTACAGTAAGTTCCTGATGTTGTAGTCCTTTCCGCTTATTGAAATACGCGTTTGAGTCAGGTACTCTGTAGGTATAGTAAACGCTGGAGCGGCCTTGATGACCATCTAGCTTCTCTCTTCCCCCGCCTGTAAGAACGAGTCAAGTCGCAGTCTTCGCTACCGGGATCGTTGTGTCGATTCACACCTTTCTCGCCCCTGGGCCCACGTTCGCTCCCCCTGTGAAACTTCAATCACTTCGAGGAGAAAACAGACCTATGAAATTCTTTCAAACTGTCGGAACCGTCCTTGCTCTTGGACTTCCTTCTATCCTGTCGGCTGCTTCGACCGGCCAGACACTGCTCGTGCATGTTCCGTTCGCTTTCGTTATGGCAGGCAAAGAGTTCGCCCCTGGAGACTATCGCGTCGAGCAGAGCGATAACGGCATCATCCTGCTCCAGGGCGGCGGTCAAGCCGCAGTCACTCTGAGCATTCCCGCCAGTCTTGGCAAACCCGGCGCTACTCCGGGCCTGCAGTTTACCTCCAGCGAGGCCCGCGAATACCTCGTGGGCGTTAAAGGAGAAGTCGACCGCGTCATTCCGTTGCCTTCAGAAGCGGGTCGCAAACTAACGATCTCTCAAAGCCGTTAGTTTACTCCTTGCGGACTTCCGCCTGGCCAAGTCGCCAGCCGGAAGCGTATCCTCCCTCTTTCTTCTGGTACATTGATAAAGCTGTAGGTACGCAAAAGCTCGACTACATGTAGCCGAGCCTCGAGTGTTCAAAAGGGAACCTGGTGCAAATCCAGGACTGCCCCGCAGCGGTAAGCAGGAACGAAAGCCCACTATGCACTGCCTCAACTGAGGCGGGAAGCAGGGCCGTAGGAAGCTGGAAAAACAGCCCCGCCTGCAAGTCCGAAGACCTGCCACAGCCCGCATCGACACGAGCGGATTAATAAATCGCGCCTCGAGGGAGGGCTGCACATGTTGACCACGTCGGGCCGCTTTACGCCTGCCGTATTTCTCTTTTCCATATGCCTGCTTCGCGCAGCGCCGCCGGCGGCGGTGACCGGCTCGGTTTCAGACGCCTCCGGCTCGGCCGTCCCAGGTGCTTCCATCAGCCTGCAGCAGGTGGCAGGCTCAGCGTCTCTCAAAGCCGTCGCCGACGCCTCCGGGCACTTCCGATTTCAGGACATCGCTCCCGGCAGATATCTTCTCGACGCCTCAGCTCCGGGGCTGGCGCTGGCCAAGCCTCGGACGGTCAGCGTCTCCGCCAGTGAGTCACAAGAATTGCATCTCCGGCTGGACGTTGCCGTCGTTCGCACACAAGTCAGCGTCACCGCTGCAGGCGAGCCGCAGTCTCCCGACCAAGTCACGAAAGCACTCGATATCGTCAGCGTGCCCGATGCGGAACGTCGCGGGATCTTTTCGGTTTCCGATGCCGTTCGCTTCGTCCCCGGTCTTCGTGTAAGCACACGCGGGAGTCCAGGAACCTTCACTACCATCCAGACACGCGGGTTGCGCGTCACCGATACCGCCATCCTGATTGACGGCTATCCGTTCCGCGACCCAACCAGCATTCAGGACGAGGCCAGCGCATACCTCGGGGACATGCTCCTGACCGATGCCTCGCGTATCGAAGTCCTCCGCGGCTCTGGATCATCTCTCTACGGCACGAATGCCATGTCAGGAACCATCAACTTGATTACCGACTCCGGAGGCGGTCCTCCTCACGGCGAACTCGACGTACAGGGCGGGGGGCTGGGTCTGTTCCACGGTGTCGCCAAGATCGCTGGAGGGGCTCTCAATAATCGGTTCACTTACTCCGCGGCGCTGGGACACTTGAACGTAACCGAAGGCGTGAACGCCGCCGGCGCTGTCCGGGACTGGAACGGCCAGGCATACGTCGGTTACACGTTGACATCCAAGATCCGGATCTCTGCTGACGTCTTCGCCAACACAGGATATCTGCAGGAGAACGTCAGTCCTTTGACCTCACCGAGCGCACCGGTAATCGGCATCATCCCAGCAATACCGTCTACAACTTTTATCCCATCGCCGGCCGATCCGGACGCCTGCCGCTACTCCCATTTCATCAACTCGCTCTTCCGTTTTGATGATGAGCTGAGTTCGCGCCTCTCCGTTCGGGCTGGATACAGCATCGTCGACGCCCTGCGGAACAACACCAACGGACCTGCGGGACCTTTCTACCAACCCGCGTACAACACGTCGGACCAATACAGCGGGCGCATCGATATTGCCCGCGGCCAAGTGAACTACCTCGCCGGTCAGCACCAACTCCTGACTGCCGGATATGAGTTTCAGCGCGAGCATTATTTCAATCTGACAACCGATCTCAATCCCAATCCCGTCGGGAGAATCGACAACCGGACGCAAGCTCGCCAGCAGACGAATGCAGCGTTCGCGCAAGATGAATTGAGATTTCTGAGTGATCGGCTCGTCGTGCTGCTTTCGGGCCGGTTCACGCAGGCTTCGCTCTCTCAGCCCAGCTTTTCGGGATCTCTGTCACCGTACGTGCCTCTTCCCGCGCCCCCCGCTGCTTACACTGGCGACGCGTCCGTCGCTTACTTCTTTCGCAACACTAACACCAAAGCCCGCGCCCACGTTGGAAACAGCTATCGCCTTCCGTCCTTATACGAACGCTTCGGCGGCTACTTTTACGGCGGCTTTTATATCCCGAGCGGTGATCCACGCCTGGCTCCCGAGCGAGCTGTCGCAGGAGATTTTGGATTCGATCAGTACCTCGCTCACGACCGCCTGAAGATCAGCGCTTCTTATTTCTACTCTCATTTGCAGGCCGTGATCGCTTTTCTCGATTTCCCGCCCGGTTATGTCGACCCATACGGCCGTTTCGGAGGCTACTACAACACGTCGGGGGGAATTTCCAGGGGCATCGAACTCAGCGGTGAACTCCATCCCGCGCGAAATACTTCCGTGCTTGCGTCGTATACATATACGAATGCCATGGACAGAACGTCGCAATATTACACCGGCAGTTTCGTATCACCATTGCAAACTCCACGCATCCTGCCTCATACCGTGACCATCGTTGCGACTCAGCAAATTGATAAGCACATCGACCTCGGGCTTGATTTCGAAGGAGGCAGCAGCTACTTGTATCCTCTTTACGCCTATTTCGGATTCGAGCCTCAGGCTTACCGCTTAAACGGACCGCGCCAACTCGGGTTGTCGGCAGGCTTCTCGCACACCTTGTCTGACCGGTTCTCAGCTCGCTACTACGTTCGAGTCTCAAACGCGTTAAATCAGAACTACTTCGAAGACGGCTTCCAGACTCCGGGAAGATGGGCCGTTGCCGGCATTCGCTTCGGCTTCTAAACTTTTGGTTTACAGTCGGACTATGGAACGCAGACATATGCTCGCGGCACTGACCGGGTCGGCGCTCGCGAGCTCTCAGGGAGCGGACGTGGATTCAGCAGTTGCCTACCTTGAAGTAAAGACTTGGCGCCTGCACAACAGCGCTGAAAATCAACCGGCTCGGGTTGCGGAGTTTCTGGAGGCAGGCCTCGGTCCTGCGCTTAGCCGGACCGGAGCAAGACTCGCCGGAGCGTTCGCGAACGTGATTAGTTCCGACGGGCCCTATTATGTCACCATCGCTCAGTTCAAATCGCTGGGAGCCTTTGAAGATTCACTCACCGCACTGCGTTCCGATAGTAAATATCAAGAGCAGTCCGGTAAACTCGCAGCGGGTCCCGGCCTTCCTTTTGTACGCGTGGATAGCAGCTTGCTGCGGTGCTTCGACAAGATGCCGCAGCCTGCGATCGAAGCCGCGTCCGGCAAAACCCGGGTATTTGAACTGCGCACTTACGAATCGCAATCGTTTACTACGCTTGCCCGCAAGGTGGGCATGTTCAACAACGGTGAGATGCAGATTTTCGAGAGGCTGCAGATGCGTCCCGTGTTCTTCGGTGAAACGGTTGCCGGTCCGCGGCAACCCAATCTGATGTACATGCTGTCTTACGACAGCCTGGACGCGCGGGACCGTTTGTGGCGTGCCTTTGGTTCCGATCCCGAGTGGCAAAAACTGAGGGTTCAACCGGGCTTAACAGACCCTGAAATCGTCGCCAATATAAGCAACGTGATACTCCGCCCGCTAGCGTTTTCGGCAATTCGCTGACGGCATCGTTTTCCGGCCAAGTGTCGCCGGTGTTTGTTTTTCGTCAGCATTCGTTGTTATCAAGTTTGCGCAGGACTGTCTCGCCTCCTCTATTTCTGTCGAGTGAAGAACCACGTCACGGCTGCACTAACGAGGCTTGAAATAACCGGAACCCAGATGTTGAAAACGGCAGAAATATTCTTAGAGGCCTTCGATGACCGACGGTTCGTTGGAACCCACAGTTTGGCTCAGAATGCTGCGGCAACGGCTCTGGTCGGGTTGGCTGCCTTTTCCAGGGACGGGATTTCCACTACTTTGTACCTATTATTTTGGGCATCAACAGACGCGATCGTTCTGCCTGAACTCCGCTCACGAACTGCCCAGTGGAATAGCGTTAGCGCCTCATTCAACAAGTCAGTTGTTGATGTAATACCAACAGTTCGCATCAAATCGTCGAGTTCTTTGACTCGTTCGTCAGGTAATTAAATGCGGCAACGACGGATGCGGGACATCGCATGTGAGCAAGTTAACCGGATGATAGGAACTGCCAGTCCCGGAAGTCGATGTAAATAGCTGAATCCGTTCGTCACAAGTGTTATCTTGCAATTTGTGATCCAAGAAGCTTTGCTGGAACTATCGATGAATCCGAGCGGTCAACTCACGATCGAACAACTGGACAAGACTTTCAGTTGTAAGGCTTTGGCGAGTTTGCTATCCTAGGCGAAGGTTCCAATACACTTTGGGAGGCAAGGGCGCATTTGTCTGCCTGAGCCGTTTGTACCAGTCACATTATGAGTCAAAAGCCCGGTAAGAAGTACGAAGCCGCGGCCAAGCAGGTGGATGTAAAGCCGTACCAGCTTGCCGAGGCCGTTACTCTCGTTCAAAAAATCAAGTTTACAAAGTTCGATGAGACCGTCGAGGTGCACATGCGCCTTGGTGTGGATCCGAAACATGCTGACCAAATGGTCCGGGGCACTGTTGTTCTGCCGAATGGGCTGGGCAAGTCGAAGCGGGTGCTGGTGATTGCCTCCGGAGACAAGGTTCGCGAGGCCCAGGAGGCGGGCGCCGATTTCGTAGGCGGCGAGGACGTGGTGAATCGAATTCAGACCGAGAACTGGATCGACTATGACGCCGTCATCGCCACGCCGGACATGATGCGCTCTGTCGGCCGTCTTGGGAAGGTTCTTGGGCCGCGCGGTTTGATGCCGAATCCGAAAACGGGGACCGTGACGACGGATGTCCGAACCGCCGTGGGCGAGATCAAGGCCGGTAAGGTTGAGTTTCGCGTGGACAAAACAGGCGTGATCCATGCGCCGGTGGGCAAAGTCAGCTTCGCGAGCGACAAGCTTCTGGAGAATACAAATAGCCTGATTCAGGCCGTGATTAAGGCCAAGCCGTCGGCCGCGAAAGGTAAGTACGTCAAGTCTGCCACTCTGTGTTCGACGATGGGGCCCGGTGTTCACCTGGACGTAACAGCGTTCAACGCGAAGACTGCTTAGGAAACTGGTCATGAAAGACAAGAACGAAAAGAATAAAGATTTTGAAGACCTCAAGAAGACCATTGAGGAAAACAAGAATATCTTCGTCACCAGCTACGAGAAGATGACGGTCAGTCAGGACTTTCAACTGCGCAAGACGATCCGGGACGCTGGCGGGAACTATAAAGTCGTCAAGAACAATATCGCGGCGAAGGCTTCCGAGAGTACTCCGGCGAGCGATCTGCTGGGTGATCTCAAGGGGATGACCTCGCTCGCGTACACGGCGAAAGACCCAGTGGCGCTGGCGAAAGCGCTGACCAAATATTCGAAGGACAATCCGGTTTTCACCTTCAAGGCTGGCATGGTGGAAGGCCGGGTCATTGACATCAAGGCGATTAGTGATCTGGCGTCGATGCCTCCGAAAGAAGAGATTTACGCCAAGCTGTTGTACCTGGTAAATGCAACGGCAACCCGGCTGGTTACTTCGATTAATGGCGTAGGGCGCAATCTGGCTGTCGTGCTGGACCAGGCTGCAAAGGAAAACAAGTTTCAGCAGTAGAGCAAACCGAGTAGTTGGGCGGGATATCCGCTGGCAAACCGGGAATAGTCAAATAGAACTTTTTAGGGAGTAGGAAGAAAAAATGGCGGATATCAACGCAATTGCAGAACAGATTCAGGGTCTGACCCTGCTGGAGGCTTCACAGCTGGTCAAGTTGCTCGAAGAGAAGCTAGGCGTATCGGCGGCAGCGGCCAGTGTGGCTGCGGCGGCTCCGGCGGCGGGCGGCGCGGCGGCAGCGGCTGCTCCGGTAGAAGAGAAGACCGAGTTCACTGTGGTCCTGACCGCGGCTGGTGCTAATAAGATCAACGTTATTAAGGCTGTACGTGAAGTCACCAGCCTGGGTCTGAAAGAAGCGAAGGACCTGGTAGATGGCGCTCCGAAGCCGATCAAAGAGGGCGTGAACAAGGACGAGGCGGAAACGATCCGCAAGAAGTTCACCGACGCCGGCGCGACTGTTGAAGTAAAGTAAGCTCGATTTCTTTTTTCAGAAATCTCTGGGCCAGCCACCCCTCGGGGCGGCTGGCTTACGTTTGTGTTACTCTTGGATAGACGTTAGGCCCGGGACGGTCAGCATCAAAATTGCAGTCTCTGTCATCTAAGAAATATCTTCCGCGGACCCATTAGGGTCGGCGGAGCTTTTGCATGCCCAGATTCAGACTTTTATTCTGGTTCCCCTATTTTTCAGTCCAAGGCCTTCTAGAACTATTTCTGCGGTCAAGTATTGAGTTCTTATCTTTCTTGATCTTTCTCAACCATTTTTCCGGTCGCGCGGGTGGCGGTCAAGCCATTCCGCAAGCATTTGCCGGTCGACCGTCCGGTTCGCCGGTCATGGCTGCTGCTGCTTGATCAAGGCAGCCCGGCTAGTTGTAGCGATTGTTGAATGTCGTCATTTGTGTCAGTGTCACTGGTTTCCTAAAGGACAAGCGTAGATGCCCAACGTGTCAAACGGAACTCTCCGTCAGAGAGTTGATTTTTCGAAGATCAAAACTTCGATACCCATTCCTAACCTTATCGAGGTGCAGAAGCGCTCGTACGAGCGTTTTCTGCAGATGGACCTGCTGCCGAAGGAGCGCGAGGATGCCGGTCTGCAGAGTGTTTTCAGCTCCGTTTTCCCCATTTCCGATTTTCGTGGGCTTAGCCAACTCGAATTTGTCGATTACTCGATCGGCAACTGGGAGTGTAAGTGCGGGAACCTGAAAGGGCTTCACCACCTGCGCACCATTTGCCGCAACCCGAACTGTGGGGCCGAAATCCGCACGGATCCCTTCCACGCGGGTGACGTCCTCTGTCACAAGTGCGGCACCTTCAACAAAAATATCGTCACCTTCTGCAATCGCTGCGGCGACCCCGTGGCATTGCAACTGAAGTATGACGTTCCTGAATGCGAGGAGCGCGGCATGACTTATGCGGCGCCTCTAAAAGTAACGATCCGGCTCACTGTCTATGACAAAGATGCCGAGACGGGCAACAAGACAGTAAGGGACATCAAGGAGCAGGAAGTCTTCTTTGGTGAAATTCCGCTGATGACCGACAACGGAACCTTCATCATCAACGGAACCGAGCGCGTCATCGTATCGCAGCTGCACCGATCTCCCGGCGTCTTCTTCGAGCGCGTTCAGACGCAAGGCTATTTCCTCGGCAAAATTATCCCGTACCGCGGCAGTTGGGTCGAATTCGAGTACGACAACAAGAACCTTTTGTATGTTCGGATCGACCGCAAACGCAAATTCTACGGCACCGTGTTTCTCCGCGCTCTCGGCCTGAAGACCGATTCGGACATCATCCGGGCCTTCTATAAGCTCTCTACGATTTCGCTGAAAGACAACAAACTGTTCTGGGGTGTAAACGACAGCCTGGTCGGGATGAAGCTTTCGCATGCGATTCTCGGCAAAGGCGGCGAGCAGGTAGTTCCGCAAGGACGCAAGATCACCAACTCGGTTTACCGCGAAATCCAGAAAGCCAAGATCGAGCAGGTGGAAGTCGCGACGAACGATCTGGAAGGAGCTTATGTCGCCTCGGATGTGATCGATATGTCCACGGGAGAGGTTCTGATCGAAGCGAATCATGAGCTGACCTCTACCTCGATTGCGAAGCTCACCGATGCCGGCATCGAGAATATCGACATTTTCTTCCCCGATCGCGACGATGCGGGCAACGTGATATCCGCGACGCTGCGTAAAGACGCGGTGAAGAGCCAGAACGACGCTCTTCTCGAGATTTACCGCAAGCTTCGCCCCGGCGATCCGCCGACTCTCGATACAGCCACACAGCTATTTCAGGGCATGTTCTTCGATCCGCGCAAGTACGATTTCTCGCGCGTCGGTCGCATGAAATTCAATATCAAGCTGTACGACAAAGCGGACGCGACTCCGCTTGATAAGCGGACGCTTGACCACAAAGACTTCAAGGACACGATCCTTTACCTGCTGAAGCTGCGCAAGGGCATTGGAACCGTGGACGATATCGATCATCTGGGTAATCGCCGCGTCCGCGCTGTAGGCGAACTGCTGGAAAACCAGTTCCGGATCGGCTTGGTGCGTATGGAACGCGCCATCAAGGAAAAGATGTCGGTGTACCAGGAAATGTCGACGGCTATGCCGCACGACCTGGTAAATGCGAAGCCGGTTATGGCTGCCATCCGCGAGTTCTTTGGTTCGAGCCAGTTGTCGCAGTTCATGGACCAGACGAACCCGCTTTCGGAAATCACGCATAAGCGTCGTTTGTCAGCGCTTGGACCGGGCGGCCTCTCGCGTGAGCGCGCCGGATTCGAAGTTCGCGACGTCCACCCGACGCACTACGGCCGAATTTGTCCGATTGAGACGCCGGAAGGGCCGAACATCGGTCTTATCTCGTCGCTATCCTGCTTTGCGCGCATTAACGAGTACGGATTCATCGAGAGCCCGTATCGCCGCGTTCGCGAGGGCATTCTGGTGGACGAAGTCCGGATCCTAAATCCGGGTGAGACGCCTTTGAAGGTCGGCCAAGTAGTGGCACGCGACGAGATCACGTCGGCTAACAATAAGCTCGGCGAGAACCGGCAGCATGCCGAGTTCGAAGCGCACTCTGATTACCTCTCGGCCTGGGAAGAAGACAAATACATCATTGCCCAGGCGAACGTTTCCATTGATGATACCGGCCGCATTGTAGACGACCTTGTCAACGCGCGGCAGGCGGGCAATTTCGTGCTGAAGCATCGTGACGAGATCGAGTACATGGACGTCAGTCCGAAGCAGCTGGTCTCGGTGGCCGCCAGCCTGATTCCGTTCCTCGAGAACGACGATGCGAATCGCGCCTTGATGGGGTCGAACATGCAACGCCAGGCTGTTCCGCTGCTACGGGCCGAAGCTCCGTACGTGGGTACCGGTATGGAGCAGGTGACGGCTCGCGATTCGGGAGCGGTGGTGATCTGTAAGCGCGCCGGCGTGGTCGACTCGGTCGATAGCGAACGCATTATCGTTCGTGTCGAAGCGGGCGCTCACGAAGGCCAGATGTCGCGCGAAGTTGGTGCTGACATTTATCAGCTGACGAAGTTCAAACGTTCCAACCAGAACACCTGTATCAGCCAGAAGCCCATTGTTCACCAGGGTCAAAAGGTGAGAAAGGGTGACGTGCTGGCGGACGGTCCTTGCACCGAAGTCGGTGAGCTCGCTCTCGGACGCAACGTGCTGGTGGCGTTCATGCCATGGCGCGGTTACAACTTTGAGGACGCCATCGTAGTCAGCGAGAAGCTGGTCAAGGACGACTACTACACTTCGATTCACATTGAAGAGTTCGAAATCGAAGCTCGCGACACCAAGCTGGGGCCTGAGGAGATCACGCGCGATATTCCAAACATCGCGGAAAGCTTCCTCCGGAACCTGGACGAAAGCGGGATCATTCGCATCGGCGCGACGGTTAAGCCGGGCGACATCCTGGTCGGCAAAGTGACTCCCAAGGGCGAAACGCAATTGACCCCGGAAGAGAAACTGCTTCGTGCGATCTTCGGCGAAAAAGCCGGCGATGTGAAAGACGCTTCCCTGTACTGTCCGCCCGGTATCGAAGGCACCATTGTCGATTGCAAGGTGTTTTCGCGTAAAGGCGCCGAACTCGACGAGCGCTCGAAGCAAATTCTGCAATTGCAGGAAGAGCGTCTCCATCGCAACCTCGAAGACGAAAAGCGCATTCTAAGTGATGAACGCGCCAAGCGCCTCGAAAGCCTGCTGAGAGGGAAAGAGCTGCAGGCCGATTTACACGACGAAAAGACCAACAAGAAACTGCTCGCGAAGGAAGCTCCGCTGACGCGTGACGTATTGGAAAAGCTGCGCGCGCGGGATCTGAAACGCATGCGGCTTTCGACCAAAGACGTTCGCATTAACGAGCAGATCGATGAGATCGAAGAAATGACCTCGCGTCAGATCGCCGTTCTCGAAAAGATCACGGAAGAGAAGATTGCCAAGCTCCGCAAGGGCGACGAGTTGCCTCCTGGCGTAATCAAGCTCGTGAAAGTCTACATCGCCATGAAGCGCAAGCTGTCGGTTGGTGACAAGATGGCCGGACGCCACGGTAATAAGGGCGTAATTGCCCGCATCGTTCCGGAAGAAGACATGCCGTACTTGCCGGATGGCACTCCGGTCGAGATCGTTCTGAATCCGCTGGGCGTTCCGTCTCGTATGAACGTCGGGCAGATTCTCGAAACGCACCTCGGCTGGGCCGCACAGAAACTCGGTGTACATTTCGCTACGCCGGTGTTCGACGGCGCGGCGGAACGCGATATCAAAGCGCAACTGACGAAGGCCGGGCTGCCGACCTCGGGCAAGATCGACCTCTACGACGGGATGACCGGCGTCCAGTTTGAACAGCCCGTCACGGTGGGCTACATTTACATGCTGAAATTGAGCCACCTGGTTGACGACAAGATTCACGCTCGTTCGATCGGACCGTACTCGCTGATCACGCAGCAGCCGCTCGGCGGAAAGGCGCAGTTCGGCGGACAGCGCTTCGGCGAAATGGAAGTCTGGGCGCTTGAAGCTTATGGCGCCGCTTACATTTTGCAGGAGTTGCTGACTGCGAAATCGGACGACGTCTACGGGCGCGCCAAGATCTACGAAGCCATCGTTAAGGGTGAAGCCGCTGCCGAACCCGGTGTGCCGGAGTCGTTCAACGTGCTGATTCGGGAACTGCAGAGCCTGTGCCTTGACGTGGAACTGATGAAGAAGCCGCGTGAGATGCAGGATCTGGCTCATGCCGCCGATTAAGCTGCAAGCGGACACGCGCGGAGCGGGAGCGGTTGAACCCTTGCTTCGTTGGCGTGGACCGGAAAATATCTGTTGTGAAGGGGGCGTCACATCCGTGCCCCACGATCCCTTCGCGATTGTTCGAAACGGGCCGGTGAGCGAAGCGACAGGTTTTCCCCTGCGTTTTGCGGTTTAAGACTGGAAAGGCATCTAAGGACAATTCATGTATCGTTCCTCTCCGTACGATAGAGCCAATCTGATAGCAGACTTCGATTCGATTCGAATCAGTCTGGCCTCTCCGGAAAAGATCCGGAGCTGGTCTCATGGCGAAGTCACCAAGCCGGAAACCATCAACTACCGCACGTTCAAACCGGAGCGTGACGGTCTTTTCTGCGCGCGCATTTTCGGTCCGGTTGCCGATTGGGAATGCCTGTGCGGGAAATACAAGCGCATGAAGCATCGCGGAGTGATCTGCGATAAGTGCGGCGTCGAAGTGACACTGTCTCGGGTTCGCCGCGAGCGTCTGGGCCACATCGAGCTGGCAAGCTCCAGTTCGCATGTATGGTTCTTCAAAGGGTTGCCGAGCCGAATCGGCTACCTGCTCGACATCACGCTACGTGAGCTCGAGCGCGTTCTCTATTACGAAGCTTTCGTGGTCATCGATGGCGGTGAAGGCACGGGCCTGTCGATGGGCGAGGTGATCAGCGACGAGCGCAAACGTCAACTCGATCAGGAGTTTCCGGGCAAGTTCGTCGCCATGATGGGCGCCGAGGGCGTGAAGGAACTGCTAAAGCGCATCGATATCGAATCGCTGAGCCAGGAAATTCGCGAGAAGATGCGCACCGAAACTTCAGCGCAGAAGAAGCTGAAGTACGCGAAGCGGCTGCGGGTGGTCGAGAGCTTCCGCAAATCGGGCAACAAGCCCGAGTGGATGATTCTCGACGTGATTCCGGTGATTCCGCCTGAACTGCGCCCGCTGGTGCCGCTCGACGGCGGACGCTTCGCAACCTCTGACCTGAATGACCTTTACCGTCGCGTTATCAACCGCAATAATCGTCTGAAGAAGCTGATGGAGCTACATGCTCCGGACGTGATCGTGCGGAACGAGAAACGCATGCTGCAGGAAGCCGTGGATGCGCTGTTTGACAACGGCCGCCGCGGACGGGTACTGCGCGGCGCGAACAATCGCCCGCTGAAATCTCTTTCCGACACGCTCAAAGGAAAGCAGGGCCGCTTCCGTCAGAACCTGCTGGGCAAGCGCGTCGACTACTCCGGCCGTTCCGTCATCGTTGTCGGTCCCGAACTCAAGCTGCATCAGTGCGGTCTGCCGAAGAAGATGGCTCTGGAGCTGTTCAAGCCGTTCATTTATCACCGGCTGGAGCAGCGCGGGCACTGCACCACGATCAAGCAGGCGAAAGAACTGGTCGAGCAGCAGGATCCGGTGGTTTGGGACATCCTCGAAGAAGTCATCAAGGATCACCCGATTCTGCTGAATCGCGCTCCTACGCTGCACCGGCTTGGCATCCAGGCGTTTGAGCCTGTGCTAGTCGAAGGCAAAGCCATCAAACTGCACCCGCTGACCTGTACGGCATTCAACGCTGACTTCGACGGCGATCAAATGGCGGTTCACATCCCGCTCTCGCCTGAAGCTCAGATCGAAGCATCGACGCTGATGCTCGCTTCGAACAACGTCCTGTCGCCCGCGCATGGCTCGCCTATCACAATCCCGACGCAGGACATGGTGCTTGGCCTCTATTACCTCACGAAGATGCGTCCGAACTCCAAAGGTTCGGGCCGTACGTTCGCTTCTATTGATGACGTCCTGATTGCGCTCGAGATGGGTGAAGTGGAAACGCTCACCGCTATCAAGCTGCGCCATACAGGCAGAGTTATCGATTTGACGAAGGCGTTCGATAACCAGAACATCCTTCACACGGAGCCGATTGAGTTCAACAAGCAGTACATGGACACGACGGTTGGCCGCGTCATCCTGAACGACGTTCTTCCGAAGGAGATGCCGTTCATCAACGGTCTTCTGAAAAAGAAGGGCCTGGCGCAACTCGTTCAATATTGTTATCTGAAATTCGGCCTGCAGGTTACGGTCGGCATGCTCGACGAAGTGAAGAAGCTGGGCTTCCTCTACGCAACACGCGCCGGTATCTCGATCGGTATCGACGATATGGTAGTGCCGGAAGACAAGGGGAACCTGGTGAAGGAAGCCGAACGCCAGGTGATCGAAGTTCAGCAACAATATCAGGAGGGGGCAATTACCACTTCCGAACGCTACAACAAGATCATCGAAATCTGGTCGAAGGTAACCGAAGCTGTGTCTGACAAGATGTTCAAGGGCATGGAAGAGGACGATCGTACCGGACGCATTCTCAACCCGATCTACATCATGGCTGATTCTGGCGCCCGCGGATCGAAGCAACAGATCCGTCAGCTTTCCGGGATGCGCGGCCTGATGGCAAAGCCCTCGGGCGAAATTATCGAAACGCCTATCACGGCGAACTTCCGCGAAGGCCTGAACGTGCTGCAATACTTCATCTCAACGCACGGTGCACGTAAGGGTCTGGCGGATACCGCTCTCAAGACCGCCGATTCCGGTTACCTGACTCGACGCCTTTGCGACGTGGCTCAGGATGTCATCATCACCGAAGACGATTGCAGTACGGCTGACGGTATTTACGTCGAGCCGATTATCGAGTCGGGCGAGATCATTGAACCGTTGCGCGACCGCATTGTAGGGCGCGTGGCGCTCGAAGATCAACGCGACTACGAGAACAATGTCATTGTCAGCGTGAACCAGGAGATCACGGAAGAACTCGCGACCGCCATTCAGGCCGCGGGTATCGAGCGCGTGAAGATCCGGTCGGTGCTGACGTGCGAATCGAAACGCGGCGTGTGCCGTCTCTGCTATGGCCGCAACCTCGCAACCGGTCGCATGGTGGAGCGCGGCGAAGCGGTGGGTATCATCTCCGCTCAGTCGATCGGCGAGCCCGGTACGCAGCTAACCATGCGTACGTTCCACATCGGTGGAGCGGCTACCCGAATCAGTGAGCAATCGACGCAAGACGCGAAGAGCGACGGCTACGTTCGGTTCAGCAACGTCAACACGGTTCGCAACAACAAGGGCGAGCTAATCGCGATGAACCGCAACGGCATCCTGATCATCGTAGACGAAAAGCAGCGTGAACGCGAACGCTACCCGGTGGTGTACGGAGCGAAGATCAACGTGGCAGACGGCGCGCCTGTGAAGGCAAACCAGATCCTGCTCGAGTGGGATCCTTACACGTTCTCAATTCTTACGGAGGTCAGCGGGACCATTCATTTCAAAGACCTGATCGACGGCGTCACAACGCAGGAGCAGGTTGATGAGATCACCGGCAATATGCAGGTGGTGGTGACCGAATCCTCTGACGAAAAGCGTTTCCCAACTGTGGTTGTGCGCCCTGAGGGCGGCGGCCGGTCGGAAGAAAAGCGCTACCTGATGCCGACGCACGCTCACCTCATGGTGGCGGATGGGGAACAACTGCACGCGGGCGATGTCATCGCCAAAATTCCGCGTGCCACTACCAAGACCAAGGACATTACCGGTGGTCTGCCGCGCGTGGTTGAGCTGTTCGAAGCTCGTAAGCCTCGCGAGACGGCGATCATTGCGGAAATCAACGGCGTCGTAAAGTACGGCGAAGTCACCAAGGGTATGCGCAAGCTCTACATTGTTGGTGACGACGGCATACAAAAGGAATACGCTATCCCGCGCGGTGTTCACATCAACGTTCAGGAAGGCGAGCGCGTCCGTTCGGGCGACCCGCTGATGGACGGTCCCCGCAATCCGCACGATATTCTTGCGGTGCTCGGCGAGAAGGAATTGCAGAAGTACCTTGTCAATGAGATCCAGGAAGTCTACCGGCTGCAGGGTGTGAATATCAATGACAAGCATCTGGAAGTGATCTCGCGCCAGATGATGCGCTGGGTTCGCATTGAAGATATCGGCGACACGGAATTCCTGCCCGAAGAAGTGGTGGACAAATTCAAATTCCGTGAAGAGAATACCCGTGTGATCGATGCCGGCGGCAAGCCTGCTATGGGCAAGCCGATTCTGCTCGGTATCACGAAGGCTTCTCTTTCAACCGACTCGTTTATTTCGGCGGCCAGCTTCCAGGAGACAACGCGTGTCCTGACGGAAGCCGCCATCAACGGCAAGGTCGATTACCTCCGCGGCCTCAAAGAAAACGTCATCATGGGACGGTTAATTCCGGCCGGAACCGGGATGGAATACTACCGTCGCGTGAAGATCGCGGGCGAAGATGTGGTGGAAGAAGAGCCGCTGCCCGAGCAGGAAGTTACGCTCGACGGTGGGCTCGGCGACTACTCAGATGAGACGCCCGGCATTTACACAGGCGGACTTTCTGAGGATCTTGGCGCGGAAGAAGCTGCGCTCGGGGCAGCGGACGAAGTCTAATTCCAAACACAAGGATCACAAATAAAACAAGGGCGGCTCTTTTGAGTCGCCCTTTCTTTTTGAATATGACTCACGAAGACAAACTGGATCGTTTAGCGCAGGTCGCGGTGCATGTTGGCCTGGGACTCGCCCGGGGACAAGAGTTGGTGATGACGGCGCCACTCGAGGCCCTGCCTCTTGCCCGTCGCATCACCGAACATGCATACCGGGCGGGCGCGCCGGTTGTCACCGCGCTATTTACCGACGAAGAGGCGACGCTGATGCGTTTCCGCTACGCTGCTGATGAAAGCTTCGACCGGGCTCCGGCCTGGCTATATGACGGGATTGCGGCGGCGTTTCGCGGCGGTGCTGCCCGGCTGGCGATTAGCGGGGCAGATCCTGCGCTTCTCTCGAACGAAGACTCATCGAAAGTGGCGCGGGCCAATCTGGCGACCTCAAAAGCGTACCGTCCCGCGCTCGAGCTGATCACCCGGCATGAAATCAATTGGACGATCGTCGCCAGTGCCACTCCTGCCTGGGCGCGACTGGTCTTTCCTGATGACCCGGAGTCCGTGGCAGTCGAGCGGCTCTGGGACGCTATTTTTGCGGCAAGCCGCTGCGATCAACCAGATCCTGTTGCATCCTGGCGTGCTCACGATGCCGAGCTTCGCAAACGTGCCAGCGTGATGAATGCGAAGCGCTTTGCAGCGCTCCATTTTCAAGGGCCGGGAACCGATCTCCGCGTCGGACTCGCTGACGGTCATCGCTGGATGGGCGGAGGCACAACTGCGGCGAACGGTATTGATTGCATCCCGAATCTGCCCACGGAGGAGATCTTCACGACCCCGCACAAAGATCGCGTTGACGGAAGTGTGCGCAGCAGCAAACCGCTCTCGTATCAGGGCACGCTGATCGAAAACATTGCAGTTCGGTTCGAAGGAGGCCTCATCGCAGAAGCTACGGCCACGGCCGGCGAGTCGACCCTGCAGCGCATGCTCGAATCCGACGAGGGCGCACGGCGGCTCGGCGAAATCGCGCTCGTGCCTCATTCTTCACCGATCGCGAAAAGCGGTTTGCTCTTCTGGAACACGCTGTTTGATGAGAACGCCGCGAGTCATATCGCGCTCGGCCAAGCGTATAGCACTTGCATTGAGAATGGAGATGCTCTCACGCCTGAGCAATTAGCAGAGCGGGGCGCGAATGAGAGTCTGATCCATGTCGATTGGATGATCGGTTCTGATGCCATGAATGTCGATGGAATCAGGCCGGATGGCAACTCCGAGCCGCTGATGCGTCGCGGCGACTGGGTATAGATTTCGGAAGAATCAGCTTCCCGGCAGTTTTCGATTGGAGTATTATCTAAAGCGGGAAGCGGGCATCCGGCATTTCGACTGGCTCCGACGCCAGCCGCGACCCGGCCATGGCCTGCCTTCACTTAGAGGGACTGCAGGAGGTGTGACATGGACCGGTTCGAAGTACGAGTTTCCATTACCAAGGTTTTGCTTGTCCTGATCGTCGTCCTTGTTCCGCTCAGCGTTATCGGCTTGGTGCTAACGGAAAGAAGCGATAAGTCGCTCGATAACGCTATCGGAAACGACTTCAAGACCTTAGCCCAGACGTACAGCAACGAAGTTTCCGAGTACGTTCGTGACCGCATAGCGGATGTAAACGCGATGGCAGCGGATCTGCACGTGATGGCGGCGGCCAGCAAAGGCACTGCCCATACAGCCACAGCCGCAACGACGGGCTCGACGGCAGCAGCAGGAGGGAGCGCAAAGGGTCTCCTGGCTTCGGATGCTTCTCAGGCTCTTCAGCAGCGCCGAAATCTGGACCCGCGCTATCTGCGCTTAGTAGCCACAGACGCGAATGGCGACGTGGTAGCGGCGGCCCAACCAACTACTCGCACCTCGTACGCTGAAGACGAAGCTTGGCAAAACATCTACAACAAGGGACAAGGCGCGGTACGAATCAGCAACATTCTGGCTGACGAGGGATCTAAAGCCTATTACGTGAATATCGGCGTGCCCATCGGCGACCCCGCATCCGGGCATCTTGCCGGCGTGCTGACTGCCGCTGTCAGTGTTACGCCGCTGCTCGCTCGCTTTCAACAGAATCAAATCGGCAACGGCGCCCGCGCGTACCTTGTTGACGAGAACGGTGACATCATTAGCGGTCCGAACGCTGACGTCTTTGCGCGCGTGAAATCGCGAGAGTACGATTCCATCCGCGACTCGCTCGGTGCGCTACAAGGGCAGCAGGCGGGTTGGCAGCTCGCCAGTTTGAGAAACGGCCCTTCAATCGTGGGTTACTCGGCGACGGGCCTGAAGCAGAATTTCGATAACCTCGGTTGGTCGGTGTTAGTGGTTCAGGAGGAGCATACGGCCGCTGCGCCGATCCGGCAACTAGAACGTTTCGCAACCGTGATGGTAATCCTGGGTCTGTTCATGCTGACGCTGCTTTGCGTTTACTACTATCTGCATCGGGCCCAGAGGTTTGAGGACATCGAACAGGGGGAGAGTGTCAGCCGCCCCCGAACTGCGAACGCTTCGGTGTAACGGCCCGTCCATCGTATAGTCGTTACATTGATGGACCTACATCGATATAGGAGTCTGCTCGAGAACCGCGAGCGGGAACTGGTTGACGAAATTGCGCGCTTGCGGAATGAGGGCCGCCAAGCGCGCAGCGCGGAGGTGGAGGATCCGATCGACTTTGTGAACTCGTCCGAGCAGGCTATGGAAAAGTTCCAGGTTGGCAGCATCGAATCCGACATGCTCGGGCAGGTGCGAACGGCGATGCAGCGTGTTGACGATGGAACTTACGGGGCTTGCATCGACTGCGGACGGCCTATTGGCGAGGCACGGCTGGATGCGATTCCCTGGACTCCGTACTGCTTGGAAGACCAGGAAAAACATGACCGGGAAGAGAAAGAGGCGCCGCTGCTAGAGTCCTAGACTCCGGCTGCCCGTTCATGCAATTCGGTTCTGCCGGGCTATTGGAGCGCCTGCGTGAAGGTGCGACGGTTGTCACGCCTTCGCGCCTGCTCGCCTCGGTCCTGACTCACCAGTTCGCTCAACAACAGCTGGAATCAGGCCTGGCAAGCTGGCCGCGACCCGCCGTCTACAGCCTGGATGCATGGCTAACGAGTTGTTGGGTCGAGGCTCGTTACACTCGCGGGAACGTTCCCGTTCTGTTGTCACCGTCTCAGGAACGGCTTCTCTGGAAAAGCCTCATCGCCAAAGAACATCCTGAACTTTTTGACGCCAATGCAGCAGCCCGGCTTGCAAGCGAGGCTTCCAAGGCGATCGCGGAATGGGACATCTCGACCGAAGACAGCGATTGGCAGTTTAGCGGCGACTCGCAGCAATTCTACATGCTGCTGGACCTTTTCCGGCAAAGGTGCCGAGCCGAGAACTGGATGACACGGGCTGAGATATGGTCTTTTTTGCCGAAGTGGATCGCAGCCTCTGGTAGCCGGCCTGCGAAAACTATATTCGCGGGCTTTGCAACGATACCTGCGGCACTTCGTCGAATTGTGGACGCTCCAAAGCTCGACGCTTCGTTTGAGCCTATCCCACCTGGCCTGCCCGGAAAAAACATTACGGCGCGAGCTTTCACGAACTTCTCAGCGGAGGTGGAATTTGCGGCCCGCTGGGCGCGCGAAGTGTTCGAAAATGCGGGAGGACGGTCGATCGGGATATTCGTTCCAGAGCTTGCAGGGAACCGGGCTCTGGTCGAGCGGACATTCGA
Source organism: uncultured Acidobacteriaceae bacterium (assembly GCA_963771495.1). GTDB lineage: Bacteria > Acidobacteriota > Terriglobia > Bryobacterales > Bryobacteraceae > Bog-105. The sequence continues at coordinate 749,360 of CAVYTR010000002.1, forward strand.
GCAGGTCTTTCATCCATCCGCAGGAATCCACAACCGGTTTGGCCGCACGACCCCGGCCAGCGCCGATTCCGTTTTTCATGTCGCAGATCCTAAGCGCCTTGACACACATCCACTGATTGCGAATGCGCGTTTAATTCTGGAACTTGTTCGCCCCCGCATTCGAACCGCGGACGCAAGCGCTATTCTGCGCTGCCCGTGGATCGCTGGGGCCGATGAGGAGCGTAGTGCTCGCGCTCTCGCCGATGCCGAACTTCGCAGACACCGGGACCTTGATGTTACGCTGCACGATCTCGAATACGCTTCGCGAAACTGTCTTCTCCTCGGCCCGGTTTGGACCCGTATCCGGAAAACGCTGCGGGATGTTCGTCAACGGCTCGAGCTGTCCGCCTGGAGCGAACTGTTTGGTGACCTCCTTGCAGCCGCAGGTTGGCCCGGCAGCTTGAATCTGACTGCGGAAGAACAGCAAATCATTGAAGCGTGGAAAGAATCTCTTTCTGATCTCGCCAGCCTCGCACTTGTTGCGGGCCAAGTCTCGCTCGAGGTCGCCCTTTCTCAATTGGACGAGGTGCTCTCGAATCGTGGTTGGGAACGCGGCGACTGGTTCTCCCCCGTTCAAATTCTCGATGCTGCGGACGCATTCGGACTGCACTTTGATTTTGCCGCTGCTACAGGACTTTCAGAAGAAGAGTGGCCGCCACTCGTCGGGCCGTTACCCTTTATTCCGCTTGCGCTGCAGCGAAACAGCCAGTTTCCAGGAAGTGATCCGCAAAAGATCCGCCGGGAATACCATCAGAAAACCGAGTCGCTCTTTCGCAGTGCGCCTGAAATGGTGGCCACCTTTTCTGACCGGCTCGCGCCGATTGCGCGGAAATTCGTGCGGGTCAGTAAGCGTGAAGTGACCGTCTGGTCGGGCGCCCTGCCACGCGACTCGTATCCGGTGGTTTCGCTCGATACCACAGAAGACAGCCGCGCGCCTGCTTTTCGCGCGACCGAAGCCGCTTATGGCGGCACGGGGATTCTCAAGGCGCAATCTCTGTGTCCATTTCGCTCCTTTGCGGAGAATCGGCTGCGCGCGGTGCGTCCTGAAGATGCTTGTTTCGGATTCGATGCCCGTGACCGCGGTAGTTTTCTACACGCCGCCATGGAACAGGTTTGGAGGGAGTTGCGCAGCCTGAAAAATCTTCGGTCACTCGAGCGGGACGAGATGCAGCAACTGGTGCGAGATGCGGTTGCGGTCGCTGTCAAAGACGACGAGAGCAGCCCGTTGCATCAGCTAGCCACCGAAACAGAGCGCGCGAGGCTCGAGAGCCTGATTCTCGAATGGCTCGATTTGGAAAAAAGCAGAAAGCAGCCATTCACCGCCGAACACGTGGAAGAGCGCCGCTCTTTTGAGATCGCAGGATTGCATTTACGATTGCGGGTTGATCGGATCGATCGCTTGGACGACGGCAGTGTCGTGCTGATCGATTACAAAAGTGGTGAGCAGAAAGCGAAAAATCTTGCGGGCGATCGCCCTGTAGAACCGCAGCTTCTTGTGTACGCGGCCGCATTGGAGGAGCGAGTGGAGGGCATATTCTTCGCTCAGGTGAAACCTCGCGACCTGAAGGCTATCGGATTCTCTCGCAGCGAGCACTTTCCAGCTAAAACAAGAGCGTCCGGAAGCGCTCGTTCTGATTGGGACGAATACATCGCGCAATCGCGCGCGGCCGTCGAAAAGCTGGCGTCTGACTTCGTGGCGGGCCATGCCGCTGTCGACCCGCTTCCGGACGCGTGCACCTTCTGTAATCAGAAGCCCTTGTGCCGTGTCTTGGAACAGTCCTCACCGGAAGAAGAGGAAGATGGCGACTAGCGAGCTCCTGCATGACTGGCGCGAGCGGGAAGAAGCTCTCACGCCCGACCGTTCTTACATTGTTCAGGCGCCTGCGGGATCGGGGAAGACGGGACTCCTTGTGCAGCGATACCTGCGGCTCCTTTCCGTTGTTCAACGGCCGGAAGCAATCGTCGCGATGACTTTCACACGGAAGGCCGCTGGCGAAATGAAAGAGCGTGTTATTGACGCACTGGCAGGCGCTACGGAAGACACTCGGCTGCTCGAAAGCTTCGGACGGCGCACCCGGGAGCTGGCGCGTGCTGCTCTCGAGAACGATGGCGCTCACGACTGGGGCCTGCTCGAGGATCCCAGCCGCATGCAGATTCAGACCATCGACTCGCTCTGCGCCAGCCTGGTTCGCCAGATGCCGATTGTCTCAGAAGCGGGCGGGCTGGGCGCGGTGATCGAGGATGCTACTGAGCTGTACCGTCTGGCGGCCAGGCGCATGCTCCAGACCCTGACGGAAAGCGGCGAGGGGAACCAAGCGTTATTTCGGCGAGTGGCGCTGCACTTCGATAACGATATTGCTCGCCTGGAAAGCCAAGTGGCCGATATGCTCGCGAAACGCGATCAGTGGTTGTCGCGGCCTCTGTTTAAATCGTCTCCCCTGGTAGCCGATTTCACTGTCCTCCTCCACCGCGCCGTCACGGAGTTGAAGGAAGTTTTTCGCCAGCACTCTGCTGTCGATTTCACCGAAGTCACACGAGCCGCTATTACTGCTCTTGGCGGGCCGGAATCGCCGAGCGATCTCCTATACTCGCTCGATTACCGCATTGAGCATTTGCTAGTCGATGAATTTCAGGACACATCTCAAGCGCAGTACGAACTGCTTGCTGGTTTAACAGCGCAATGGTCCGATGGAGATGGCCGCACGCTGTTCCTGGTGGGTGACCCGGTACAGAGCATTTACCGGTTCCGTGCTGCTGAGGTGGCTCTTTTTCTGCGCGCTTGGCAGACGCAGCAACTCGGCTCCGTGCGCCTGCAACCGCTTGCGCTCAAAACGAACTTCCGGTCCACGCCCGAAATCATCAGCTGGACGCAAACGCAGCTTGCTCCCGTGTTGTCGCAAGATGATCCAGAGCAAGGAGCTGTCAAACTGCGGCCGGCAGTGGCGGCGAGAAATGCCGGGGGAGCCCAGCCGAAACTGACAGCATTTCTCGACGACAAAGGTGCGGAGGAAGCCCGCGAGATCGTCCGTGTCATTCAGAAGTGTCCAAAGTCGGCCGGCATTGCGATTCTCGTCCGTAGCCGATCGCATATTGTGTCCATCTTGCCCGCTCTGCGCAGCGCCGGGATTTCATACGAAGCCGTCGAGATCGATGAACTGAAGGATCAGCAGCATATCCTGGATTTGCTCTCGCTGACTCGAGCGCTGCTTCACCTGGCAGACCGCATCTCGTGGCTCGCTTGCTTGCGCGCTCCCTGGTGTGGTCTCACACTTAATGATCTTTCCGTACTTGCCGAGGACGAACCGCAGCGGACGGTCATCGATTTGCTTGCCGATCCGGACAAGATCGCTCGTCTTTCGTCTGATGGACGGGCACGCGCCGTGCGCGCCGGTGAGATCTTAACCGATGCCGTCCGCGCAGTTAGCCGCATGCCGCTGCGCGACGTCGTTGAACAGACGTGGCTCGCTCTGGGCGGCCCTGTCATCCTGACGGAGGTCAATCATCGCGAGGATGCAAACACGTTTTTCGAGCAGCTCGAAGCTTTCGAACAGGGCGGTTCCATTCGCGATCTCAGTCTTCTGACCGATCGTCTGCAGCGGCTCTACGCGAAGCCCAGCGCTGGTGAAAACAGGGTGCGCGTAATGACCATCCACGAAGCAAAGGGGCTGGAGTTCGACACCGTCATCATTCCTAAATTGGGAAGCCCGCCCAAACGGGATGCCACTGAGCTCCTGATCTGGACGGAGATCACACATCCGGATGGCACTGTTCAGCTCGATATCGCGGCTCAGCCACAAAAAGGCGAAGAAGATGTCGATTATCGCCGGGTTCGCGATGAGCTGAAAGAGAAGAACCGTCACGAGGCGAAGCGGCTTTTTTATGTCGCCTGCACGCGCGCCCGGAATCATCTTTTCCTGCTCGGATCGGTCAAACGAAAGCGCGGCGGCGGATGCTGTAAAGCCACTGAGACCACCTTTCTCGGGATGATTTGGCCTAATGTCAAAGAAGAGTTCGAGAGTCTGGCCCGCCGAATACAACTCGTTCAGGCGAACCTCTTCAACATCGATCTAGCGAAACCAGGAACGTTGCTACGCCGTTTGCCCGCGAGCTGGCATGCGCCGTCGTTGGCGAATTCCGTTGCGTGGCAGCCCGGTTTGCGGCGAGCGACAGCCTCTGCCCGGCAAATTACTTACGAGTGGGTAAGCGGTACCGGCCGTCACGCCGGAACCATAGTTCACGAGATTCTCAAACGCGTGGCTCAACAAGGCACTGAAGAGTGGAGTTCGGCGCGGATCTCCGCGATGGGAGAAACCATTCGCTCGGAGTTGATGCGGCTCGGGGTGGCGGAATCCGATCTCGCCGCCGCCTCCCAGCGGGTTGCTGAAGCTGTAGACACTGCCTGCGGCAGCACGCGCGGGCGCTGGATTTTCGAGCGGCACAACGAAGCTCGTTCCGAATGGCCGGTAGCGGGCATCATCGGCGATCAACTGATCTCGGGAACTATCGATCGCATGTTTCGGGACGAAGATGGCAAATTGTGGATCATCGATTTCAAAACCAGCGAACATGAAGGCGCCAATCTCGAGCGATTCTTAAGAGAAGAGAGCCGCCGTTATCGTGAGCAACTGGAAAGCTACGCTACGCTGGTCAGCCGTTTCAACGAAGGGCCCATTTGGCTCGGGCTGTATTTCCCTCTGCTTGATGCATGGACCGAATGGCAGTTTGTCGAAGCGTACGTTACTGCTCACTAGACTGGTGAGTGATGCCGGCGAAACTGACCGCTCATTTGAATCCGCTGATCATCGCCCTGGACGTCGACAGTATCGCCGAAGCAGAAAAACTGATCGGGCTCATCGGACCTGCTGCCGGCTTCTACAAAATCGGCATGGAGCTGTATGCCGTCGCAGGTATGGACTTCGTTCGTCAGGTCCATGCTCACGGGAAGCAGGTTTTTCTCGATCTCAAACTCTATGACATCGGTGAAACCGTGAAGCGCGCTACTGGTCGCATTTGTGAATCTGGCGCGGTGCAATTCCTAACCGTTCACGGCAGCACGGCGGTGATGAAGGCGGCAGCGGAAGGCCGGGGAAGCGCGCCGACAAAACTGCTTGCCGTCACCGTGCTCACCAGCTTTGACGAACAGGATCTTCTTGATCTCGGCTACCCCGTGGCAGTTTCTCAGCTGGTTGAACTGCGCGTCCGAAAAGCGGTTGAAAGCGGGATGAACGGCATCGTTTGCTCGCCGCTCGAAGTACGCCGAGTGCGGGAGATTGCCGGGCCTTCCTTGAAGCTGGTGACTCCGGGAGTTCGCTCTTCTGGTTCTTCCGCCGGCGACCAGAAACGCGTCGCCACTCCAAAAGAAGCGATTGAAAATGGCGCCGATTACCTGGTGATCGGACGTCAGGTTACTCGCGCGGACGATCCTCGCGCGGCGTGCGAATCGATTCTCGCCGAAATTCAAGAAAGCGGGACGCATGAGGAGCGTCCCGCCTGATCACTACTTTACCAGCGCGAGAATAGCCTGCCCGTTCGGGGTGCCAAGACCCGTGCAAGCGTCCCAACCCGCGGTCGCTTGGTAGTCTCCGTTGGTGCCCGAAACAATATCGTGCAGAGTCTTATGCTGAGCAAACGTGCTGTAGAGCTGCGGATGAAACCAGCCCAGGTTCTTGCCAGCCTGCTCATTCACTAGCGCGATCAGACCAGCCCAGAGCGGAGCCACCGCGCTTGTTCCGCCCACGATGCTCTGTTCGCCATCAAGTAGCACCTGGAAACCCGTTTCCGGGTCCGCCACGCCTGCCACGTCAGGCACGCCGCGCCCGGTCAGCTTGCGTGTCCCGTTTACGGAAGTCACGCTTAAGTTCGCCTGGTAAGCCGGCGTCGAAAAGTGAGTGCTCACGCCGCCTCCCGTTGCACCGCCGTTGTCGCCGTCGTTCCACACGGTTTCCGACTGGATTTTTCCTCCACTCGCGACGAGATTGGTTCCGCCGCATGCGAGCACCCAAGGACTCGAAGCAGGAAAGTCGACGTGATCCGCACCGTCGTCCACGCCATCGGAAGATCCGTTGTCACCCGCCGCCGCGCAAACAGTAATGCCGAGCAGAGCCGCATCATGAAAGGCCGCGTTGAATGCGTTCAGTGCTTGTGGTGTCCACGCGCTCTCCGCGGATCCCCAACTGATCGAAATCACGGAAGGTTTGCGAACCTTGTCATGAATCGCCGCATTAATCGCATCCAGGAAACCTTGATCCGTGTTCGGGGCGAAGTAGACCGCGATCTTTGCACCCGGCGCTACTCCACCGGCCACCTGGATGTCGAGCACTACCTCGCCATCGGGGCCGTTCGCATCGCCGGTCGGCCGGTTTTGCGCTCCGTCCACAGAGACGGCAGTGGTTGCGACCGGTCCGACGCCCAGTTCCTTCCAGTACTTGGTCAGGTCTGAGTTGCGAAATCCGCCACCCAGCTCGATCAGAGCGATGGTTTGATTTTTCCCGGTGTTTGCCGGGAAGTTATAAGCCTGTGCCACTTGGCGCGGCGTGTACGACTGCGATTGCGCCGACGCTGCGCGAGTTTTGTGATATGTACTCGCGGCCGGCCGTTCATCAAACCCCAGAACGGCAACTACACGGTTCGCCAACGTTTTGGGTATCAGCAGGTCTCCCTGGCGGCTCCTGAGAAGCTGCCCGTTAACCCTTCGAAGTTCCACGTCTGCTCCAAACGCGGCAGCCATGGCGCTGAACGGGCCGCTCAGCGTGACGGACCGCGATCCGGCATCCGCCTTCACTACGGAGAAGCCATTCTCAAAAGCAAACTGCTCTACCGCTTCGATATCGGTGAGCTCGGCTCCATGCAGGCCGGCCAGTTGGTCATGTGAAAAGTGTGAGTCTGCGGGCGGCTCGGCAGCTTCCGCCTTGCGCCGCAGCACGATTGTAATTTGAATGGGTGTATCAGAATCGGGCTTGCCGGCCGGCACTGAATTCAGCGAGTGCTCGCGGCGGCTGCCCCGTAAAATGGTATGAGAAGACATTGAGTTCTTGCCCCCGCCAAGATGCTAGTGACAAGAATCAGTGGATTGCGTGAAGCGAGTTGTAGTCCGGGCCTTCAAATGTCTGAAGAGATTGGACAAACAGCCGTTTCCCGCGACGCCGGAATCATTGTGAACCGTTTTCGCGGCTAGCGATACCTACACACGACACCATCGATCTGGAGTTTTAGTGAGTGCCTTACATCTGATCTCGAAACGCGCCACTTGGATTTTGTTAACGGTGATTGCTCTCGCGGGCGCCAATCCTGACGCTGCGTCTGCGCAGGTGCTGAGTAGTCTGTTATCCGGTGGGCAATCGAAAACCGCCGCAACTGCCGTCGCTCCGGAGGACCCGCTGAAGCGTACTTCACCGCGCAGCGCCATCTATGCGTTTCTGCAGGCTGCACGTGCGGGAAATCTCAGTTTGGCCGCAGAATACCTCGATTTGCGACGAATCCCCGCCAGCCAGCGGGAGACCCGAGGACCCGAACTGGCTCGTGAACTTGCTGAGCTGCTCAACGGCAATTCTCAGTTCGAGGTGGGCAAATTGAGCAATGATCCGTCCGGCAACTTGACCGACGGGCTGCCGGCGTTTACAGATAAACTCGCGTCCTTCGACTTGAATGGCCAAACCATCACTCTTGAAATGGACCGCGTCTCGAGGGAGGAGTTGAACATCTGGCTGGTCACCTCTGAAAGCGTGGCTCGAATACCTCAGTTGGTCGCGCTTGTCGGAGAGTCGCCCATGGAGAAGAAGCTGCCGGCTCCACTCGTGACAACTAAGCTGATCGGAACGCCGCTGTACGTCTGGCTCGCGTTGGTACTGGCGGCGCTGATATTGTCTGCCGCCTCGAGACTCTTGATGAGAGTGCTGCTGCGGATTATCAGGCCGGTATTCGCGCGCTTTTCGACTGTTCTGCACGAGCATCGGCTGGAGGCGATCGCAGAGCCCATCCGCCTGCTGCTCTCGATCATGTTGTTCCGGGCTTTCCTTGAACTGCTGCCGACTTCCGCCCTATTCCGTGATCTTCTGCTGAAGCTTCTTACATTGCTATTCGCGTTGGGAGTTGCATCTCTGCTGATGCGAATCGTCGATGTCATCTCCGACACAATCATCTCGCGTCTGAGCGCTACGGAACGCGTTCTGTCCTCTTCTGCCATTCCACTTTTCGTGCGGTTCGTGAAGATTTGCATCTTCTGCATCGGCGTGCTCTTCGTGTTGAGTGAGTGGGGCTATAACACGAATGCGATTCTCGCCGGTGTTGGTGTCGGTGGTTTAGCAGTCGCTCTTGCTGCTCAGAAAACAATCGAGAATCTGTTTGGCGGAATTTCCGTCATCAGTGATCGCCCTGTACTTGTCGGCGACTTCTGTCAGTTTGGCGGACAGGTCGGAACTGTCGAAGACATCGGTCTCCGTTCCACACGCATCCGCACTTTAGATCGAACCGTCGTCACCATCCCTAATTCTGTGTTTTCGACCATGACGCTCGAGAACTTTTCCAAGCGCGACCGCATGTGGTTTCATCCCACGCTCTCGTTGCGTCGCGATACGACCCCCGACCAGATCCGCGCCATGATGGAAGCGCTTAAGAGGCTGCTGACGGATCATCCGAAGGTCAGCATCGGCGGCTATCCGCTTCGCTTCACGAAGATCAACAATGATTCGTACACTCTCGAGATCTTCGCTTATGTCGAGACGCCGGATTTTGACGAGTACCTCCGGACTCAATCCGAATTGCTTCTTAGCATTCTGGAGACTGCAAATTCATTGGGAGTAGGTTTCACGGTACCTTTCCAGGAGAACTTCACGTTTTCGCAAGATCCATGGTTGCCCGGCGCAGGTCCAGCCGTGTTGTCCCAGCACGTAGGGGGATCAGACGGTTCGGACCATGCCCCGGTGCACGAATTACGCCGATAGAGAGCGTGTCATCTTGATCCGATAAATTGCACCGTTTCTTGTTTGCTATTTTGCACCTTTACGTTAACGACTGTTTGTAGCCGCCGTAAAGTGCCCAACCAATAGCACTTGTGAAAGCATCATGTCATGCAGCAGGAGCAGGATAACGGTCTCGCCCTCACGGGTTAATGCGCCGGATGACCGCAAGGGTCAGGAGGCGCTGACCCGGGCATTTTATCAGGCACTTGAGATCAGCAGTATAAAATAAACTGCCTGCCGAAGCCTCCGACCTCGCTCGTTATCGTTGATGAAGCCGATCGGTTGAAGATGGCAAGTCTGGAACAGGTGAGGGACGAGTTCGACCGTTCCGAAGTCGGTATTATACTCATCGGCATGCCGGGAATTGAGAAGCGGCTGGCGCGGTATCCACAGCTATATTCGCGCGTGGGGTTCGTACATGAGTTCCGACCGCTTACGAAAGTACAGATTTACAAGGTGCTGCAAACATCCTGGCGACCCGAGGGAGTCCATCTACCGATGGAGACGTTCGATGACGAAAGTCTGGTCGCCATCGTGCGCATCACCGGCGGCAACTTCCGCCTGCTGAACCGGCTGCTTTCGCAAATCGGCCGCATCCTCGAAATCAACGCCCTTGCCAGCTTCACCGCGCCCGTCGTCGATGCCGCGCGGGAGAGTCTGGTCATTGGCATGGCATAATAAACGACCGCTGTGCGCCAATTAAAATTTATGCACACAAGGAAAGGCGGCATCATCGCGTTTGCAAGAGCGAGAGCCGTTTTGTATCACGTTATCCTTCTTTAACGGTTCGCTTGCAGCCTCCGCCGCAGTGCAAACAGCACCACTGCCGGAGTGACCAAGAGAAGAGCAGTACCCGGCTCCGGCGTTCCTGACACAGGGACGTTATCCGACACCGTGACGTTGAAAGACCCAGTGTTATTGAAACTGTTGCCGACCGTATCCGCCGTTCCTAGAAAGAGGCGCGTTGCTCCGGCAGGAGTTGTGAACTGTTGTGAACTCCCGCTGCCTGTTCCTGTCAACCCGTCGCCGATAAAAAATACCTGCTGCAACAACGGGGATATTATGCCCGCACTCTGTGCGGCGGCAGTCGAAAAATCCAGCGTTGCTGGGGAGGAACCACTGGGAAGTCCGCTGCCGATAAAGACCCCAATGAGCGCTTCGCCTGGCCCGCCATAGCCACTGAGGCTATTCGCTGGTATTGTGCCAGCGCTTCCCGTGCCGTCCGGTGATGTCGCAGTCTGACCCCCTCCAGTATTTGTGGTGCCCGTCGCTGAAAAGGACAGAACCCCTCCGGCTGTGAGTGTTAGACTGCTGGAAGCCAAAACCGGGCTGTTCGTCGGGGCGATGTCGTTCCCCAGAGTCGCCCCGTTCGGCTGCCCGGCTAACCACACATCAGCTATGCCAGGTACCGTTATAGTGATGGTCGCAGCCCAACTTGGAAGAGCAAGAACGGCGAGCGCAGCAGCAGTCTTCCCCAAAAATCCTGACAGAAGTTTATACGTTTTATCCTGACTAGTATTTCGTCGACGGCTAGGCGTTCGTGTCATTTTTAGACTCTAACAGAAATAAGGCCGGGAGCGCCCACTTGCCGGTCCTGCGCACAAATTATGATTTATGCACAAAAATGCAAGGGCCGGTTTTATTGGGCTTGCGTTGTGCATAATGGTCGTGATAAACAGCAGAGGAAAACCGCATGAAATACGGCTATGCGCGGGTATCCACAGACGGCCAGAGCGTTACGGCGCAGGTGGAGCAGCTGACCCACGCCGGAGCTGGGAAAGTTTTCAGGGAGAAGGTCAGCGGAGCCGTGACTCGCCGGCAGCAGCTCGCACGGGCGCTCGATGCCCTTGGTGAAGGCGACGTGCTGCTAGTCACGCGGCTTGACCGCCTGGCCCGCAGCACTCGCGACCTGTTAAATACGCTGGCCCTCATTGCGGCGAAAAAAGCCGGTTTCCGCTCCCTGGGTGATAGCTGGGCAGACACAACAACCGCCCACGGCCGCCTGATGCTGACCATCCTGGCAGGGCTGGCCGAGTTCGAGCGCGAGCTGATACACACCCGCACCGGCGAAGGCCGCGCCAGGGCGAAGCAAGAGGCGTGAAGCTGGGGCGCAAATTCAAGCTGACGCGGGACCAGCAACAGCGTACAATCAGGCTACTGCTAACCAGCATGTTAGGTCGTTAACATGCCGGACCGGGTGCAGGTCGATGCGCTTCTCATCGCTGTAGGCTTCAATGGCGGCCGGGTCGCCAGTATTAACGAACTGACAGGAGCCGTTCAAATTATCGGTTTTACGTCTCTCAACGCCGGCGTGGTCGCCTCTTTAGCACGCGACCCGGGTGGTGTCGCGACACTCCTCACCTTGGACCCCGACACGGGCCTCACCACCCCGATTGCGCCCTTATCGGAAAACTTGAACATCCAAGCACTGGCCATCCCGCCCACCGGTGGTCTCCTCTATGCCACGAGCAACTCGGATGTACGCTCTACACAATCGACCCGCGTACCGGCCAAGTCACCCCGGTTGGCTCCATGGGCGTAGGGTTCGGCTACACTTATGGCCTCGCTTTTGCTCCGGATGGTACGCTCTACGGTTACAGCAATATCGGCGGTGAACTGGGCCATGGCGGCCCGGGCTTTTTCCGCGTGGACCCGGCCACGGCAGCAACCACTGTGCTGACACCAAGCGGAGTGAATCCTTTGCTCTTCATTGAGGACATCGCCTTTGCCCCCGATGGCACTTTATGGGCAGGCGGAGGCAGTGCATTCGAACCGCTCAACCTTCAGACAGGCTTGCCCGCAGGTCCGGGGTTCACAGCGCCTTACCAGATTTACGGCATGGCTTTCTTGCCCGCTGCAACCGTGCCGGAGCCTTCGTCGTTCCTGCTGCTCGGCGCAGGACTGGCCACTCTCGCGCTTATGCGCCGCCGTCGAGCGTAAAACGCAGCGTTTAGCTTTAGCGGCGATTCCATCCTCATGCTGCTGAGCCCAGCCGTAAACGCATTCCCCCCGCTGAAGCACGTGTGTGATCGTGGTCAGTCACGCCCGGTTCTGATGCCCGGATTGCCCGGATTTGCCGCCCTTCGCCGAACTCGTCCTCTCGAATTCCGGTACGGGGAGTACTTTCCGCATATTCTTAAAAGCACACCGCCCGGAGTAACATGTACCCCAGTACTTAAACTTCTCGCATCCGCTCCGGAGGATTATGCGCCGTTTGCATCTCACGTTTTTCTGTCTCGCAGCCTGGCCGCTCGCAGTCGCAAGTGCCCAGGCCGTCAACGAACAGTCTCTTACAGCCTTGGGGCCCGCTTCTTTTACCGCCGCCAGCCAGTTCAGCTTGGCCCAGCCAGGCGTCACTGATTCAAGTGCTGCCGGTGATCTCCCCGCGATCGTGATGCCCAAACCGGATCTGGTTTCAGCCCGTAAGGCAAGCACCCAGGCATCAATGGGTCTCCAGCGCACTGCTGAGGATCTATCGTTGCCCGCGGCAGCGGCCGCCTTGATCAACCCGAATCCCACGCCTAACAAAATCGTTGGCACTGGCCCGAAGTTCTACGGCTTTGCTGGCCTGACGGCACTAGACAATCAGAACGCCAATTCGTTCAACCTGGAGCCGCCTGACCAGGGACTCGCAGTCGGCAGCGGCTTCGTCTTTGAAGCGATCAATCTTGTGTTTGCGATCTATGACACGTCCGGAAACCGGTTCGCAGGACCCGTATCGGCCAACGCTTTCTTCGGGCTCGCTCCCGCCATTGACCGCGTTACTGGGCTTTACGGTCCTTCCCTGAGCGATCCCAGAGCGTATTACGATCAGGTTCTGCAACGCTGGTTCCTCACCATCCTTGAACTGGATGTAGATCCGATGTCGGGAGACTTGACCGGCCGCACCCACGTCTACATCGCCGTGAGTACAAGCAACTTGCCAATCAACTTCGCGGTGTTCTCGATCGACACGACGGACGATGGAACTTTGGGTACTCCCGCCCACCCGGGCTGTCCTTGCCTGCCTGACCAGCCTCTCATGGGAGCCGACAAGAACGGGTTTTATATCAGCACGAATGAGTTTTCGCTTTTCGGAAACGGCTTCAACGGAACCCAGATCTATGCCTTGTCGAAAAACTTCCTGGCAGAAGGCGGATTGCCCACCGTGGTGCATTTCAGTGCTCTGCCTTTGGCCGAGGGGGTAGCATACTCAGTTCAACCCGCCATCTCACTCGGTTTCAACGGGGAGCCGGCGACCGGCCTCGAATACTTCCTGAGCTCGCTCGATTTTAACGGTACGCTCGATAACCGCGTCGCCGTCTGGGCGATGACCAATACTGCTTCGCTCGCCAATCTTCATCCGAATGTAAAACTTAAGAAGAAAGTAATCACGAGTGAAGTCTACGGCCAGCCTCCTCCCGCGGTGCAGAATCCGGGTCCGTACCCCTACGGAATGTCTCTCGGCAAGAAGCTGGAACTCATCGATTCGAATGACGACCGGATGAACCAGGTGGTCTTCGAAGATGGCAAACTATGGTCGGGCGTTAACACCGTGGTCGGGGGAATTGGAACGAACCCGGACGGATCAAAGAATGTCGCCAGGGCCGGAATCGCGTATTTTGTGGTAACCCCCAGCGTCGACGCGACCGGCGCAGTAAGCGCGACAGTCGCGAGTCAGGGCTATGTTGCGGGCCCTGGTTCGGATAGCGTGATCTTCCCGTCCATTGGCGTGACGCCCTCGGGGAACGCAGCCATGGCGTTCACTCTCGTGGGTCCTACGCCAAACACGCTTTTCAGCGGCGGTTTTTACCCGAGCATGGCCTTCACAAAGGTGAATTTGAGCAATGGCGCCGGAAACATTCAGCTCGCGGCAGCAGGCCTTAACCCAGATGATGGATTTTCCGGATATCCATCCAAGGGAGCGGGACCGGGCGTGGGGCGCTGGGGCGATTATTCGGCGGCGGTGGCGGATACCGACGGCTCCATCTGGATGGCAGCCGAATGGATACCCGATACTCCGCGTCCGAAGGTAGTTAACTGGGGAACTTACATAGGCAAGATTCAGTAGCTTCGCAGGCGTCTGGTTCGTTCCTGCAGTCCGCGGTTGCGGCCTCAAACCACAGCCGCGGGCCCACTTAGGTTACAAGATCATCGCTCGTTATTGTTGATGTTGCGTCTTCCTTGTTTCCCAGTTCCACGCTTCTTATTAGCAGCCTTGGCATTCTTCTCTACACGCAGCTTCCATGCTGAATGAAGAGCGCCGGTCAGGACATCCTCATTCGCGTTAGCCAGCCGGATATGCGTCATTCCCATCCGGCCCCATCCACCCGGAATAGGCAAAAACACGTCGGGCAGTTCCTCTACAAATGCCGCTTGTTGTTCTAACGTCAGCATCAGATTGCCGTAACCTTGGCTTTGCGATGCAAGAGTGGCGAAGATTCTGCCGCCCACACGGAAATCGGGTGCTCCCATGTGCGAACCTTCTTCGGCACCTTCGAAACTCAGCGCGATGCGTCGAAAATCTGCCGTGTCCACGAATCGGTCTACCAGACAAACGGGATCAGCGCTTTCACATCCCTTTTGTACACCGTGTATTGCGTGCCAAAGCGATCTTCCATAAAACTCTCCTCGGTGAAACTTTTCAACCGGAGAGCAAACGCCGCCAGCGCGAGACCGAGAAATCCACCAACGTTGCCATGTCCGGCGATGATAGTGCCCAGCAGAGCTAACAGGAATCCGGAATAGATTGGATGACGAACAACGCCGTAAGGGCCGGATCGAACCAGTTCATGATCCTGCTTGAGCGTCACCGTTCCACTCCAATTCCTGCCAAGTATAAACCTCGCCCAGCAGGCGAGCGCGAGCCCAGCGAGTGTCAGGAGAAGACCCGCGTTTGCGCTTAGCGGAGTTCGCGGGATCAGTCGCAAGGAAAGAAAGCTTCTCCCGGGTCCCTTGCCCCAGATCAACAGGCCTGCGGCTAAACCTAAAACAAGTTGCACCACCCGGGAGCCAATGGACTGCTTCCGGATTGTTCGTTTCGACGTGAGGCTGCCTGCGATCCAAATTACAAGGACCACTCCCCATGCCCAACCGATCAACGTGTAAGCATCTGGCATACGGGATCGAAATGCGTTGGCGGCTATTCGGCCGGCGTGAATGCGTACAGCGACTCTCCCGCCGCGACGACCAAGTACTGCTTGCCTTCGATCATGTAGGTTTCAGGCCCGTTGCTGATATTCGTCTCGAGCCCTGCATGCCACAGAATTTTACCGTTCGCCGGATCGAAGGCCACCAGATGCTGGGACCCGTCACCCGTAAACAGCAGCTTGCCTGCCGTGGTCAGCATTCCCGAAATGCCGCCGCCGCCCGGATAGTGGTGCTTCCAAACTGTCTTGCCGGTCTGGTAATCGAGAGCGCGTAGTGTGTGGCCTAAGCCGCCTGAATTCTTCTCAGCCGCCCCGTAGCCTTCCGGATGCGGATCCGTATCCGTCAGATAGAACATGCTGTACGATTCAGACGATCCGAAATAGAAGAGCTTCGTCTCGGGATCAAAACTCGGCGCGGGCCAGTTGGTGGCTCCGCCCGAAGGCGGCGAGACCAAAACTCCGTCGATGGTGGCGTCTTTCGCCGGATTGCGGCGCGGCTCTCCTCGCTCGTCAATATGGTCCACCCAGTTTAGCGTCTCCAGGTACGGCTCGGTTACCAGGTGCTCGCCGGTAACTCGATCCAGTAAAAAGTAGAATCCGTTCCGGCTTGCCTGGGCGACCATTTTCCGCGGCTTTCCCTTGAATTCGCCATCGATCAGGACAGGTGTCTGCACGGCATCCCAGTCGTGAGTGTCATGCGGAGAGGCCTGGAAATACCAGGCCATTTTGCCTGTATCCACGTTGAGAGCAACAATGGAGCACGTCCAAAGATCGTCACCCTTGCGGCTCTGTCCGGCCATGACAGGATTCGGATTTCCCGTGCCGAGATAGTAAAGGTGCAGATCGGGATCGTAGGTGCCGGGCATCCAGGTCATGCCGCCGCCATGACGCATGGCGCCTTCGTCCGGCCAGGTTTCCGACCCGGGATCACCCTTCTTCTGCGGCTCCGTCCACCAGCGCCATTGCAATGCTCCCGTTTCCGGATCGCGCGCCTCCAGGAATCCGGGGTTATCGAGAGAGTCGCCGCCGGTGCCAACAATGATGTGATTGCCAATGACGACGGGCGCAGGCGACGAGAAATATTCCCGCTTCACATCCGCAATTTGTACGTGCCAGCGCTCCTTGCCTGTTTTGGCTTCGAGAGAAACGAGATAGTTGTCCGGAGTTTCGAAAAACAGCCAGTTGCCGTACATGCCGGCGCCTCGATTTCCAATGTGAATCCCGCCCTTGGTTCGCCAAAAATAATGCCAAAGCTGGCGCCCGGAGAGCGCGTCGACCGCCCAGGCGTTGTCCGGAGTCGTGAAATACAGAACGCCGTTCACCAGCAGCGGCTGCGACTTGATTGAGGTGGCCCAACCGCCAGAGCCGAACTGCGCCGCTTCCTGTGCAGTTGCCTCTCCGCCGACAATCGAGCCCGGCGTGTCGCCGGTTGCAATGTGGTGAACCCAGGCGAGGTTCAACGTTTTTATATTTCCCTGATTGATCTCCTTCAGATCGCTGAACCGCCTCCCGGAGTAATCGCCGTTAAAGGTGGGCCAACAATCAGTGGGAGGCTTCAGCAGCGCCGTCGGATTCAGCATTTGTGCAGCGGCCGCGAGTGCTGACACGAGAGTTGCCAGAGCAAGAACAAGAGATCGGATCTTCATTTCAGGGTCACCAGGTAGGCGGTCAGGTTATGGATATCAGCGTCCGTATACTTCCTCAGTAAATCGGTGTGCGCCTGCAGAGGGTCATGCACTTCGATCTTCGGCAGGTCGCCTTGTCGCGGGAAAGAACGGTAATCGCCGCCATCGTCGATCAGCGAGACCGTGAAATCGTCGATGCTGACTAACCGACCCTTGATGGATTGACCGGACGGCAATGTGACGGAAACTGTGCGCTGCTGACTCTTCGCGGATGGCCCGCTTCCTGCTTCACCTTTTCCTTCGCGAGGCATCACAATGTGCTGCTGAAGATCGAGGGGCTGAAAACGAGATGCGATGTGCGCCAGATCTCCAGTAACGGAATGACAGGTGGCGCAACGGCCTGCTCCGTTGAAATAGGCCTCTCCCTTTTTGGGATCGCCGGTGACGATATTCAGTACCTGATAGTTTCCGCGCTCAGCCGCGGCGCGCACGCGTTCATGAAGAAAAGCGGAGATCTGATAGATCTGGTCATTCGTGAACGGAAATTTCGGCATTCCTTTGTCGGGACGTCCGTTGTGGACTACCTGGCCGATCAGATTCCCGTCTTCATCGTGGAGAACAACATCGGAGCGCACCAGATTGGGACCCGTTTCGCCGCCCTTCGCATTGGCGCCATGGCAAAACGAGCAGCTTGATTGGTACAGCTTCTGTCCGTGCTCAACCGTAGCAGCATCATAGACCTTTGTACTTCCACCCAGCAACTCAGGGCCACGTCTGCCAGGTGCGCGGGTATCCTGCGCTCCGCCGGCCGGCGGCGGAGTGTTCTGATCGGCGGGTGTTGCCGGCTTGTTTTGCTGGGCCGGAGTGGGCGTGTTACTTTGACCCTGCACATTGATGATTACTGCCGCACAGATAGCGAGAGCGGCAGCAAACGAGGTGACGCGATAACGCAAATTGTTTGATTCCTGCCTTTAAAGGCAGTGTATCTCGGGCGCTCTTGGAGGTTGGATACTGCTGCAACCCGATCTCGGATCGAGTGATACGGCATGTTGTTTCAGCGGGTCATTTGTCACGTTGCAAATCATCTGGCGTAAACTTTGCAGAATCCTAAACTCGCCGTTCTATCTTCGCCGGTCGTCTCGGAAAGACGTGCAGAAGTCAACTATAGCCGGCAATTCAAGATACTGCGCAACAGGCATAAGGTGTAACTCCGCCCTGCGCTTGTCCAACGTAGATGGGTCATCCACCGGATCCAGAACAGGAAGGTGATCCTGACATCTCGTCTGAGTACCCCAGTGCTGTGCGCGTCCCTCACCTACCATCACCCGATCGTAAAGATAAGCGAAATTCGCCTTTGAAGCCTCTCCTTGATCGACGGCACGTTTCATGGCAGGCAGGACCATCTTTTGAACGCTAAGATCCTGATGTTGAACAAGGAGCCAGTAATCGTTCGCCGTACGCCTGCCGGCAAGACTTATACGTGGCCAACCATATTGTCTGAAAATCCGCAATAGAATCGGGCGGTGTTTGTCATCTACTTCCTGCATGCGAGATGCAAGGATCGGCCGTGTCATTCGGACAGACTGGTCCTCGGTAACCATCTCCTTCAGCTTTCTTTGCAGCTCACGGAGTTCTGGTGTTTTCGGTTCGGGCAGGCTGGACGCAACTTCAACTTTTTCTGATGTGTCCACACGATGAAACAGGAGAGACGGCATTTGGGAGCCTTCAATGCTCAGTTCAATCCTGTTGCGATCGAGCTGACGGATTACAACAATATGCTCACCACTCTTGTCTGTGAGGCGAAGGTCCGCGCCCTTGACGCTCTTTAGAGAGAGCGATACCTTGCGGTGCTCCGAGCTGATTTCAGTCAGCTCCTGATCTTGATCGAAAACGAAGCGCTCCGGTGCGACCATCACGCCGATGAGTCCGTTATTCCGCCAATCAAGCTCAAGCACCGAGAACACGACTCCGGAGAGGGTCGATACCCACTTTCCCGAGATAGCGGGACCAAGGGCCACGCCTGAAGGAGCCGCCTGGCTTGTGAGAAGAGTGCAATACAATACGGCGTGAAGCACGGCAACAGTCTCGCAGAGATCAGTGTTTGCTTTTGAAATGCATCGTCTATCGGCACTCAGTTGCGCGGACCTATTTTTCTTCCGGAATGGAGCGCAATAAACTTCGGTTCCCGTCCGCCCTCAGCGCCTCGAGCAGAGCTCCTGCAGCGGGACCGAACCGGGGCGGCACTGCCGGACAGCCGAGCTTGTCCAGCACCCCTCGGATGAAGTTCTCCCGCAGGATGTCGCCGCGGAACACGCCGCCGATGTACGCGACAGCTACTTCCTCTTCAGGCGAGAACAGAAGCTTGAACAGTCCGGCCACCAGCGTGACAAGTTCCGTTGCCCCTTCGATCAAAATGCCGCGCGCGATCGGATCGCCCTCCTCAGCTGCTTGGGTAACCAACTTTGAAAGCGCCGCAATCTCGGCTCTGGGCACACCCGCATAGAACTGATGCAGCAGCTTGTTCGCGCTCGTCGAACCTGTTGCCTCCAGCAGCATTCCCAGCAAACTCGTCGGCGGACCCCATCCCTCCTCATTTCGTAGAGCTGCCCGTAGCGCACGGCGCGTCAGATCGAAAGCTCCGCCTTCATCACCGAAGATGTAGCCCCAGCCTCCGGCTCTGGCGGTCTTCCCTGCGGAATTCCGTCCGTAAGCGACGGAACCCGTTCCGGCGATCACGACGATGCCCGGCTCATCGCCTGTTGCTCCCGAGAGCGCGATCTCCGCATCATGCGTGATCTTGTAGCGGGCGCTCCGGACCAGCTCGCGCGAGTAAGCCTCTTTGTCCTCCGCTCCGCCACTGAAGCCCAGACAAGCGGACGCAAACACAACGGATCCGCTATCGAGACCACCTTGACGGCACGCTTCTGCTACGCATCCACTGATTGCAGCCCCAAATCTGGCCTTCGCATCCGGGCCACTCACGTGATTGCAGGGTCCGGCTCGTCCCCGTCCGACAACCTGGCCCGTTTCATTCGCAATCAGAGCCGTCGTGCTCGATTGCCCACCATCTACGCCCAGGTAGAAACGTGCCATCGCGGCTCTTTACGCGAGCGTTTTGTCTTTCGCATAGCACACAGCATCGAGCGGACACGATGCGCACCGCGGCTTCCGCGCGACGCAAATCTGCCTGCCGAAATGGATTACCTGGTGCGCAAACAGAATCCACTTATCCTGTGGAATCACCTTCATCAGGTCGGCTTCGATCTTCACCGGATCCGCATTCTTGGTCAGGTCTAGCCGCTGCGAAATCCGGGAAACGTGCGTATCGACTACCACGCCAACCGGAATGCCGTATGCAGTGCCGAGCACCACGTTAGCTGTCTTCCTCGCCGCGCCCGGTACTAAAAGCAGCTGTTCCATCGTTTGCGGAACTTCGCCACCATAGTCGGCCAGAACTTTCTTCGCAGCCCCAATCACCGATCTCGCCTTGTTGTTAAAAAAACCGGTTGAGCGAATGTCATCCGCCAGCTCGTCCTGTGACGCGTTCGCGAAATCCTCTACCGTCGGATACTTCCGAAACAGCCCGGGTGTCACTTTGTTTACCCGTTCGTCCGTACACTGGGCCGATAGAATCGTCGCAACCAGTAGCTGCCAAGGATTCTCGTGCTGAAGAGCGCACGTCGCCGATGGAAAGATCTTGTCCAACTCCGAGAGAATTCGTGCCGCCCGCGCCTTTCGCTCGGCTGCGTTCTTAGGCTTCGCCACCTTCTTCGGAGGCGTAACCGCATGCACAGGCGTGGGTTCAGCTATAGGAGTCTGGTCCATCGGAAATCCCAACATATCGCACGGCTGCGCAGTTATCCTGAACAATCATGGCCGTACTGATCTCACTGCTCCGGGGTATCAACGTCGGCGGTCACAAAATGCTGAAGATGGACGCAGTGCGGGACTTGTATCGAACCCTGCATCTCGGAGAGCCGCGGACCTACTTACAAAGCGGCAACGTTCTATTTAGTACCGAAAATCTTGATTTGGCAGAGCTGGCCACTCGCATTGAGGCCGCTATCGAAGCGCGCTTCGGCTTCCGCCCAGCCGTTATCTTGCGAACGACGGCCGAGATGCGCAAAGTTATCGAACACAATCCTTTCTCAGGTCGTACCGGCCTGAGCCCCAACAAACTTCTGGTTGACTTTCTCGCCCGCGATCCCGGAGCTCAGGCTCGCAAGGCCGTTCGGCAGATGCAAACCGATCCCGAGGAAATTCAGGTTAGTGCCCGCGAACTGTACATTCATTTCCCGAACGGCATGGGGAAATCAAAGCTCTCAATACCCCGCGTCGATAAGCTTATCGGTGTACCGGGTACCTTGAGGAACTGGAACACTGTTCTCAAGCTGTTAGAGATGGCCGAAAGTCTCGAAGCTGATTGCTCCCCGCAGTAAGTCGATCTCCATTCGCCCATCATCCTATAAGTAGCTGCCATGCATGTCTACTCGCTACATTGTGAAATGCTCGTTCAGAAACCGATCACGGACGTCTTTGCCTTTTTTGAAGATCCATACAATCTGGCCCGCATCACGCCGCCTTGGCTGAGCTTCCAGGTGACTTCGAGCGAGCATGTCTCGATGCGCAAAGGCGCGGAGATTCACTACACCATACGGTGGCTTGGATTTCCGGTGCGCTGGAAGACGCTGATCACCGAATATCACCCGCCCCGGCTATTCATAGACGAGCAGGAGAAAGGCCCGTACCGCCTCTGGCGTCATCGGCACACATTCGAAGAGACCGGGGAAGGGGTGAAAGTGAATGATTACGTGGAGTACGCTCTCCCGTTCGGCCTGCTCGGCCGGTTGGCGCACTCAGTTATGGTCCGCAGGCAGTTGGAAGAAATCTTCCGCTACCGCCAGCAGGAACTCAGCAAGGCCTTCAACGGCAAAACCAGGGAAACGATTCCGCCTGCAGTCGCGAGCTAAGGAAGTACGCTAGGAAACGCCGTTTTCAAGGAAGTTCCGCAGTCGGTGGCTACGGCTGGGATGCCTTAGCTTGCGTAAGGCTTTCGCCTCAATCTGCCGGATTCGCTCTCGTGTCACCGCGAAATTCTGGCCGACTTCTTCGAGCGTGTGCTCGCTTCCGTCCTGCAGCCCGAAGCGCATTTTTACAATCTTTTCTTCCCGCGGGCTCAGAGTCTTTAGCACTTCCGCGGTCTGCTCACGCAAGTTGAGATTGATAACCGCTTCTGACGGCGAAACCATCCTGCTGTCTACCAGAAAATCGCCCAAGTTCGATTCTTCTTCTTCGCCGACGGGTGTTTGCAGCGAAATTGGCTCTTGAGCAATGCGCAGCACACGCCGAACCTTGCTAGCCGAAAGCTCGAGCCGCGCCGAGAGTTCCTCCGTAGTTGGTTCGCGCCCGAGTTCCTGCTGCATCAGCCGCTGCAGCCGCACTAGTTTGTTGATCGTCTCGATCATGTGCACAGGAATGCGAATCGTACGCGCCTGGTCCGCGATTGCCCGCGTCACCGCCTGCCGCACCCACCAGGTCGCATATGTCGAGAACTTATAGCCGCGTTTGTAGTCGAACTTATCGACAGCTCTCATCAGCCCGATGTTGCCCTCCTGGATCAGATCCAGAAATTGCATGCCGCGGTTTGTGTAGCGCTTAGCCACCGAGACCACCAGGCGCAGATTCGCCTCAATCAGGCGTTTCTTGGCGAATTCCGTCTCTACTTCGCCGCGCTCCACAATCTGCAGCGTTCGCCTTAAATCTGTGGCCGTAGTGCCGCAACGTTCTTCCAGCACCAGCAGTTGCGAAGAAAGCGCGCGAAGTTCTTTTCGAATGGCGACTGCGGAACCTGCGGTATCGGCCGGCTGCTCCAGCTTGCGTTGAAGCCTGGCGATCTCGTGCTCGAGCGGCCTTACCTGGTCCACAATCTTGCGCAGCGCCTTACTCAACGACCGCTGGAAACGCCCGGTGAATGGTAGCTCTCGAATCTGCCGCGAAATGCCGACCACCATGCGCGCATACTCGAACCGCAACTTCCGATAGTTCTTCGGTTTCATTGTGCGCGACATTCCCAGCAGTTTTTGCTGAACCTGTTGGGCCTTCTTGTACGATTTCTCGACTTCTGAAATTAACCTGATGAACTGTTCACGAAGCGAATTTTCCCAACCCTCCTCTTCGCCTAGTGCGTGCGCATCGGGAGCCTGCAGGACGTCAACAATCGAAATATCGTCCAGCTCGACCTTGTGCTTTGTATCAAATAGCAGCTGAATAACCAGCCGCGAGCGCGAGAGGGCTTTCAAAACGGCTTTCTGGCCGCGCTCTATCCGCTTTGCGAGCTCAATTTCGCCTTCGCGTGTAAGCAGCGGGACCATGCCCATTTCCCGCAGATACACCCGCACCGAATCGTTGCTCTTGTCGAGGGCTCCAGCTGCGAGATCGAGTTCATTGAGGTCGTCGACCTCTCCGTCTTTCTTGTCGAACTCTTTTCCCTCGTCCAGCAGTTCGACGCCGCTCTCCAGGTCGGCAAACAGGTCGTTGAGATCTGTATCCGTCGCCAGATCGTCGCGCACGACTCCGCTCACCTCATCGTAAAGAGCGAAGCCTTTGTTATTGCCTTCTTGCATCAACTGCCTTTGTCAATCTAGCGCGAACGAAGTACGATATTCCGTTCGAAAAAACTTCCTAGTGAAAGCCCCTGTGCTCTCGACTCCTCATAGTACAACACGTTTTACGGTCCGGGGCCCGGGCGTTTTAAGTTGTCCAATTCATTCATGAGCTGCAGAGCCGCTTCGAATTTTCCGGCCTGTTCCAACTCCCGAATTTGCTTCTTCAGGTCCTCCCGCCGCCTCTCCGTGGCCTTCGTTTCCAAAACTCTCAGACAATTAAGAGTGTGAGTCACGGCATTTTCCTCGCTGACATCTAGCTCTGCAAAGCTCACTTCTTGCAGGATTTTCTGCAATCGACCGTCCAAACGGCCTGAGATCGCCGCCACAG
Organism: uncultured Acidobacteriaceae bacterium; assembly: GCA_963771495.1. Classification (GTDB taxonomy): domain Bacteria; phylum Acidobacteriota; class Terriglobia; order Bryobacterales; family Bryobacteraceae; genus Bog-105. Next base: position 773,102 of record CAVYTR010000002.1, read on the forward strand.
AAAAGACTACGCCCTCGTCATCTAGCGCCAGAAATGCCTCAAATACATTGCGAAGCTCCAGCAATCGAAGCGCATCCGTGTGCCGCAGATACTGCTTGATCGTTGACCGCGCTTCCTCGCTCAGCAGCAGGCAAGCGAGCAAAATCTTCTCATGCGAGGGAAGGGAAGAACTGAGCGCGTGGGGTTTCGCTGCAGCTTCCGATCGTTTCGCCGGTCGCAGGCTGTCTCGCACAACGTCCCGGTCCATGTTCAGATACTCTGCCAGCTCGCTGAGAATTGCCCCGCGCTCCACCTTGTCCGTCACCAGTTGCAGCACCGGAGCCATCGCCTTCAGTGCATCTGCCCGCCCTTCGGCGCTGTGCAGGTCAAATCGTTTTCGCATACGGTCTGCCAGCCAGTGAAAGTAAGACGTCGCGTTTTCGAGCAGCTTGCGGTATGCGTCCGCCCCCGCTTCCCGGATGTATTCGTCCGGATCAAGGCCACCCGGAATCTCCAGTACCTTCACCCGCAGCCCTTCGGCCAGCAGCGCTCCTATATATTTCTCGGTCGACTTCATGCCTGCCGAGTCGCCGTCGAAATTCAAGACAATTTGACCCGCTCCCGCATGCTGCTGCGCCACTTGCCTCTTAATGGAACGGACCTGTTCATTCCCGAGCGCCGTACCGCTGCTCGCCACTACCTCGCGGACACCGGCCGAGTACACGCCGATCACGTCCATGTAGCCTTCTACCAGCACCATCCGATCGTTTTTTCGCGCATCAATCTTGGCTCGATGCAGGTTATAAAGGACCGTCGATTTCTTGTACAGCTTCGTTTCCGGAGAATTCAGATACTTCGGTTCATCGCCCGGCCGCATCGCTCGCCCGCCAAACCCGATCACCTGTCCGCTCTCGGTATGGATCGGAAACAGCAAGCGCCCGCGGAACCGATCAAAATACCCGCTTCCCTCCTGCCGCTTCACCACCAGTCCCGATTCCTCCAGCAAAGCCGTTCCGAACTTCTGCAGCCGCTGTGCCAATTGTTGACCCGACGAGTCCGATAGCCCGAGCCGAAACTCATCCGCCGCCCCTCGCGATACCCCACGCGATTCCAGATACTCGCGTGCTTTTGCCCCTCCAGAACCTCGCAGATTCTGCTGAAACAGCTCGGCAGCAATTTCGTGCATCTCAAACAGCGCCGCCCGCCGCTGTGCTTCGGGATCGTCGGTACGCTGCCGCTCGGGCATGGGAATCCCGTAACGGTCTGCCAAAAATTTCAATGTTTCCGGAAAGGTCAGGTTTTCGCGTTCCATGATGAACTGAAACACATCTCCGCTTACATCACACGCAAAGCACTTGTAGATCTGGAGCCCGCTATGAACGTTAAACGATGGAGTCTTGTCCGAGTGGAACGGGCACAGCCCCACGTAACGGGGCCCCGCGCCTTGCCTCTTTAACCGAACGTACTGGCCAACAACATCAACAATGTTGAGCTGGCCTTTGAGCTGCTCTGAAAACATAGTGGAAGACCGACGCGCAACTCGGGGGAGTTCTTTCAGATTATCAGCGCCATCCGATCCCTGCTCCTCGATTGCCATAATGACCGCATGCTATGGCTCTGAAGGAATACGAACGCAAACGGCACTTCGACAAAACACCCGAACCCAAGCCTTCTGAGCCGAAAGACAAAGGCACCGGGCGCGGCGGATTCTTTTGCGTACAGCGCCACGATGCTACCCGCCTCCACTACGATTTCCGCTTGGAAGTGAACGGTGTGCTCGTCAGTTGGGCCGTTCCCAAAGGGCCCAGTCTCGATCCCGCCCGCAAAGCTCTCGCCATGAAAGTCGAAGACCACCCGCTCGATTACGGAACATTCGAAGGCAACATCCCGGCCGGTAACTACGGCGGCGGTAGCGTCATGCTGTGGGATAAGGGCACCTACGAAGTCCTCGGTGACGCCTCTGCTCAGCAGCAGCTCGATCGCGGCGATTTCAAGTTCGAATTACACGGCCTGAAGCTGAAAGGCTCCTTCGCCATCGTTCATATGAAGCACGCCGGCAAGGGCAACGAATGGCTGCTGATTAAGAAGAAAGACGAACACGTTGTTCCCGGGTACGACATCGACCAGTTTGCCTGGAGTGTCGCGACCCATCGCAGCCAGGATGAGATCGCCGCCAACGAGACTTCTGTGGTTGCGGCAGACCTGCCCGGTGCCCGTAAAGCCGCTCTGCTGTCCCTACCCGAGCCCATGCTCGCCACCGCAGTGACCCGGCCGCCCGCTGGTTCGCACTGGACCTACGAGATAAAGTGGGACGGCATTCGCGCTCTCTGCCGCATCAAGGACGGAAAGCTCGAAATCCATTCGCGGCGTGGCAACCGGTGCGATCAGCAATATCCGGAGCTTGCCTCCTTACCCGATCACGTAAGCGCCAAAACCGCCTGGCTTGACGGCGAGATCTGTGTGCTCGACGAAAACGGCCGCGCCCGTTTCGAGATGATCCAGCCGCGAATTGGCGCAAACCTCGCCTCCGTTCCCCGTCTGGTTGAGACCACACCCGTTACGCTCTTCCTCTTTGATGTCTTGTACGCCGACGGATATGATCTTCGCGGCGTTTCGCTCGAAGAACGCAAGCGTCTGCTCGAAAGCCTGGTCACTCCCGACGAGCATATCCGCGTCTCGGAAATGTTCCATACCGATGGCGAGCAGATGTTTGAGGCCGCCCGGCAGATGGGCCTCGAAGGCATCCTCGCCAAAGATCCCGCGAGCAAATACGAATCAGGCCGCTCCACCCGTTGGCAGAAGTTGAAAGTACTCAATGAGCAGGAGTTCGTTATCGCCGGCTTTACGAAAGGCGAACGCGATTATTTCGGCTCACTCGTGCTGGGCGTTTACGACAACGGCGATCTGCGCCATTGCGGTCAGGTCGGCACCGGCTTCGACGCCAAAAAAATGAAGGCCATCTACGAACGGATGGAGCCGCTGATCATCAAGAGCAGTCCCTTCAAAACCAAGCCCAACATCAGAACCGGCCTTCGGAACGTTACGTGGATCAAGCCCGAGCTCGTCTGCCAGATCCGCTTTCTGGAGTGGACCGCCGAGGGCATTCTACGCGCCCCCGTATTTGTCGCTCTTCGCCAGGATAAGCCCGCCTCCGAGGTCGTCCGTGAACCAGCACAGGAGCCCGTTTCCGCCGGGCCGCCGCCTGCTGATGCCGAACCACAGCCGGCACCGGAGGAGGAACCCGCAGGTATCAATCTAAGCGGGAAGGAGGCGACCGTCGCCGTCGACGGTCATTCCCTCAAGTTCACGAATCTGCAGAAAGTCTTCTTTCCAAAAGATGGCTGGACCAAGCGCGACCTTCTCGCCTTTTACGACGCTGTCGCACCATACCTCGTGCCCCATCTGGCAGGTCGCCCATTATCCCTGAAGCGTTACCCCAACGGCATCGCTTCCGAATTCTTTTTCCAGAAGAACGCCAGCAGCCATTTTCCGGATTGGATGCATTGCGAGCCCATCGAAGAAGGCCATCCTCGTAAAATCAATCACTATCCGGTTGCCAACGATCGCGCCAGCCTTCTTTATCTTGTGAACCTCGGCTGCATCGATCAAAACCCCTGGATGAGCCGCATCGGCTCGCTCGAACACCCGGATTGGATGCTGCTCGATATCGACCCGGTCGAAACTACCTACGACCAGATCGTAGAAGCGGCGCTTCTGATTCGCACATTACTGGACGAACTCGGTCTGAAAGGTTATCCCAAAACCACGGGCGGCGATGGGATGCATATTTACGTCCCGCTCGAGCCCGTCTACAGCTACGACCAGGTTCGCGGTCTGGCGGAACTTCTGGCCCAGATGTCCGTTGATCGCGAGCCCAACCTCTTTACTACGCCTCGCAGCGTCGAAAAGCGAAAAAAGGGTCGCGTCTATTTCGATTATTTACAGATCGGCACCGGCAAAACCATTTCCGCTCCTTACGTTGTTCGCGCTTACGACGGAGCGCCCGTCGCAACTCCTCTCGAGTGGAAAGAGGTCAAGCACGGACTCCGCCCCCATGATTTTCTGATGAACAACACCGTCGACCGATTCCGCCGCCTGGGCGATCTGTTCGCGCCCGTGCTCGCAGGCGGCCAGCGCATTGAAGACGCACTGGCTCGCCTTCAATCCGGCGACGAGGAAGTCAAGCCCGCTAAGAAGCGTATGCCGAAGAAACGGTAGCCGTCAGGCAGCACCATCCGTCGCGTACGTACATCTCACTCGCTCCGAGTTCGTTTCGCAAAACAGCCGCTTCCGATTCAGGGAACCCCGTCACGATCAGCCTGCCACCGGCTTTGGTGATTCTGCGCAGGTCGTCAAAAATCGCCAGCAGCACTGTTCCGCTAATGTTCGCAACCGTCACATCCGCCCACCCGCTCGCGATGCAGCCGGCCGTTCCGTTTATCAATGAGGCAGCCAATCCATTCAGTTGAAAATTCTCTCGTGCGGCAGTGAGCGCCGCAAAATCCGGATCGATGCCAATGGCTGCGCCTGCACCCAGCCGGAGCGCCGCAATCGCCAGTAAGCCGGATCCTGTCCCGATATCCGCAACGCCTGCACCCTCAGTGACGTCGCGTCCTAACGCTTCGAGCGCCAGCTGTGTGCATGGATGCTCGCCTGTTCCGCACGCTAAACCAGGATTGTGAACTATCCGCAGCCGTCCCGCCGGAATCGCTTCATCAAACCAGGGGGGCGCGAGAAAGATTCGCTCACCCACCACACGCCCGGGCCAAGCCTCCTGCGTGTGCCGGACCCAGTCGGTCGATTCAGCTTGCCACTCCGGCGAATAAGCGCTGAATCTTTCTAGCAGTCGTTCGCGCGCATCATTTGCCTCAAAGCCCGCGATCAGAGTGACAGAGTCGCCGTTTTCCACTTCGCCGATCGCAACCGTCCCCACATCCCACAATTCAGCCGAAACGGATTCGCACTCCCCGATCGGACACGTCACCCGCAACGAATACATCTAGCTCACTCAAATCGGGGAAAGGCTACGCTTCCACCATATTGGGTAAGTTCACCGCGCTCCACATCTCCTCCTACCTCGGAGTAGTCGCGAGCGACATCTGCGAAGCGCTCAACTCCCCTGCGGCGCCGCTGTCCACATTCCAGCGCCGCATCCATAGATGCAAAGTCAGCAAGCCCCAAAGGTGATACCCGAGATTTTCCTTCCGCGACATATGTCTCTGAACAATCGCGCTCACCGCATCAGGCGCAAACAGTCCCGCCTGCCGCACGCGTTCCGGCGCGAGTGTATCTTCCACCAGCGGCCGCAGTGGACCCCGCAGCCAGTCGTGCGCCGGAATATCCAGCCCCTCTTTCCTACGTTGCAAGATCGAAGCGGGGAGTTTGCTGCGCACCAGTTCCCGAAGCAGATACTTGGTCTGTTTTCCTTTGATCTTCAGCCGCTCGGGCAGCCGCCCCGCAAACTCCACAATGCGATGGTCCAGAAACGGCGGTCTCACCTCGAGTGAATGCGCCATGCTCATGCGATCGCACTTATACAGGATGTCGTCCGGCAAATAATAATGCTGATCGACAAACAAATAGCGATTGACAATTTCAGATTCAGCAGGCAATCGGCCCAAAGCGCCCGTGAGCGTCGCCAATCCTTGCGCTGAGCCGCGAAACCCGAGCGCACCCTGTTCCTGCTCGCTAAAAGTGCCGTTCCAATAAAAATGTGCGTCGTCACCAGGCAGCAGCGCCCCGCGCAGGAACCGCTTCAACTTATACTCGATCCCGATCTTCTCATCTGAAACGGGAAGCCTGTTCGCCAGCCCCAGCGCCGTCCTGAGAAGCCGTCGAGGCACTTTGCGCGCCACCCCCGCATACCGGTCGGCGAGGTAGGTTTGATACCCGCCGAAAATCTCATCTGCACCTTCGCCGCTCAGCGCCACCGTCACATGCTGCGCGGTCATGCGCGACAAAAACCAAACCGGTAACGCACCCGCATCTGCGCTCGGCTCGTCCGAGTAGTACGCCATCTCATGAATAGCGTCCGTAAGATCTAGATCCCGGCTTAGGTCAAACTCGTGATGCGTCGTGTTGTAGCGCGCCGCCATCAACCGGAAATATTCGCTTTCGTCGAAACTGCGCCCAGCAAAAGAAATCGAAAACGTTTCTAACTTGCGCGAAGAAACCTCCGCCGCATAATGCAGAATCGTCGAGGAATCCAGACCGCCGCTCGCCCAGATGCCGACCGGCACATCCGCTACCAGGTGCTCAGCAATCGAGTTTCTCAGCAGTTCGTCCAATTCCGCACAAGCCTGCTCGGGGCTTTGTTCTTGCGGCTCAAATCGATTCGTCCAATAACGCTCCCGGCGGATTTTGCCTTGCCGGAATTCGAGCCACTCGCCCGGCCAGATCTTTTCGATTCCATCAGCCAGCGTGTACGGCGTCGGCACATAGTTCAAACGCAGAAAATATCCGAGCCCTGCCTCGGAAATGCGCCGTGGAACCTCCGGATGTTCAAAAATTGCCTTTACTTCCGAGCCGAAATGCAGATTGCCTTCACGCACGAAGTAATACAGCGGCTTGATTCCGACCCGGTCGCGTACCAGCACCAGCCTCCGCGTCGCAGGCTGCCAGTAAGCGGCAGCAAACATTCCGCGAAAGCGCCGGAAGCAGTCAGTGTCCCATTGCGCAAACGCCCGCAGCGCCACCTCGGTATCGCAATGCGATTCAAACCTGTGCCCGAGTGACTCCAGTTCACGCCGCAACTCCGCATGGTTGTAAATTTCGCCGTTGAAGACAATGGCTGTCCGTCCATCTTCCGTCTTCATCGGCTGGTCGCCGCCTTCGAGGTCAATGATCTTTAGCCGGACAGCGCCCATCGAGATGTCGCTCGACTCGAAAACACCCTTCTGATTTGGGCCGCGATGGCGAATGCCGTCCAGAGCCCTACGCAAGACGTTGTTTACTGGGGGACGGCCGTAGTGCGTGAACCCGGCTATTCCGCACACGGTTCAGAAACTCCACAAATTCGTAAGAAGTCGGGCAAAATAAGTAAGTTGCAGCTTCCCATAGATACATTACTGCCCGAGATTGTTCGATCTATCGAGCGTAACATGATCACGCTGCTCGAAGCCGCGCCCGGGTCAGGGAAAACGACGAGAGTTCCCCCCGCGCTTCTGCATGCCGGTTTCTCTACCGTCCTTGTACTTGAGCCGCGCCGTCTGGCAGCGCGTCTCGCTGCCCATCGCGTCGCCGAAGAACTTGGCCAGCGTCCGGGAGGCGCCGTCGGCTTCCAAATCCGTTTCGAACGCGTAGGCAGCGATGCAACAAAACTCTGGTACCTTACGGAGGGGGTGCTTACCCGGCGCCTCCTCTCGGGTCGGCCCTTGCCGCAACGCACGGCCATTGTCCTCGACGAGTTTCATGAACGGCATCTTGAAACAGATCTCGCATTAGCCCTCCTTCGCCGCATCCAGGAATCCCGGCCCGACTTGCGGCTTCTCCTCATGTCCGCCACGCTCAGCAGCGAAGCTCTTCGGCAGAAGTTGGGCCAGGTTCCCGTCATCCGTAGTGAAGGCCGCGCTCATCCCGTTGGCCTTCGTTACAGCGCTTCCTCGTCCGCACCGCTCGAAGATCAAGTCGCATCCGCAGTCGAACTGGCGCTGCAGCAAACTACGGGTCACGTTCTTGTGTTCCTGCCCGGCGCGGCTGAAATTCGCAATGCGCTTCGAACCTGCGAGCCTCTCGCACGTCAGGCATTCGCTAAGGTCCTGCCCTTGCACGGAAGTCTCAGCGCTGAGGAGCAGGACGCCGCTATCGCGCCCAGTGAGTTCCGCAAAATCATTTGTTCCACCAACGTCGCGGAGAGTTCAATTACCATTGACGGCGTCGAAGCAGTCGTCGATTCCGGGCTCGCCCGCATGGTGAACCATTCTCATTGGAGCGGGATCTCACGGCTGGAACTTTCGAAAATCAGCCAATCATCGGCCATTCAACGCGCCGGAAGAGCCGGCCGTACCCGCCCTGGAATCGCAATACGCCTGTTTCTTGAGAGCGACTTTTACCGTCGGCCCGACGAAGCTCCGCCTGAGATTCTTCGGGTCGACCCGTCCGAAATGCTACTTCAACTCGCCGCCTCAGGCTGGAAATTCGACGAGTTGCCTTGGTTGGATCAGCCTTCCGAGCCGTCCGTCACCGCTGCCAAACTGGTTCTGTATCGCCTGGGAGCCTTCACCGCAACAGGCGAAATCTCTGAACGCGGACGACACATGGCAGGGCTGGCAGTTCATCCGCGACTCGCGTGCTTAGCGCTAACTGGGCAAAATGAGGAAGCCCTCCGAATCGCCGCGCTCCTCTCGGAATGGCCGCGCGCGCCTCATCTCCGAAGGGCGTGCAAGCTTTAGCTCCGATCTCGATGCACTTCTTGCCGCTGATCTGCCGTATAGCGGCCGCCAGGTGAAAGCGCAATTGGGGAAAGCTTTGCCGCAGACTCGCGCTCGCTCGGATGATCCTCACGCGCTCGAAAAAGCGTTCCTCGCCGCCTTCCCCGATCGCGTGGCTCGCAAGCGTGGTGAAGTCCTGCTGCTCTCAAACGGTGGTTCGGCGCGCCTCGATCGGCAGAGCCTCACGCACTCCGAATTCATGGTCGCTGTCGAGATCGAGGACCGCAGCTCGCAAAGTGCTCCGCTTGTTCGCATCGCTATCCCAATCGAACCGGATTGGCTGCTCGATCTCCTCCCGAACCACATCGAAGCTCGTGAGGAACTGCGGTGGAACCGTGAAGCGGAACGCGTCGAAAGCGTGAACTCTCTGTTGTACGACAGCCTTGTTATCGACGACTCCCGCAATGTGCCTCCTGCTTCCGCCGAGGTAACAATGCTGCTGGTCTCCCGCGCCATGGAGGCAGGAATCGAGCGGTTCACGGATGCGGAAGAACTCGGGCGTTTCCTTCGGCGCATCCAGTTCGCTGCTGAGCATATGCCGGGTCTTAACCTGCCAGAAAATCTGGTGGAAGCGGCCCTTCGGCGTCTCGCCGGTGGCTTGACGAGCTTTACCGAACTCCGCGAAGCTGCCAGGAATGGCGGCCTGGTTACTACTCTCGAATCCATGCTCGACATGCGCGCTGTCGACGCCATAGCTCCGGCGTTCATCAAACTCCCGAGTGGTCGGCGTGCGCGTATCGAGTATCACGATGACCAATCTCCCTCCGTCTCTTCGCGTCTTCAAGACTTCTTCGGTATGAAGGAAACTCCAACGGTGGCCGGCGGAGCCGTCCCGCTCACGGTAAAACTCCTCGCTCCCAATCAGAGACCCGTACAGGTCACCACCGATCTCCTCAGCTTTTGGACGAATCTATACCCGCAGCTTCGCCGTGAGTTGGGCCGCCGATACCCGAAACATGCTTGGCCTGAACGTCCTCTCTGATTTCATCCGCGGCAACCTTATCAATTCGAGCCGCGTCGTGGCAAGTAATCTCCATGACGCTCTGAGAGGATTCGCACAAGACGGTGACGCCGGCATAATCGAGAACCAGCATCATGTGCCGCCGTCTCACGAAACTCGCATCGTAGGCGTCCCATCCATTGGGAGCAGATTCGTAGCCGTCACACTGCGCAATACGCTGCAGAATCGATGCTGTGCAGATGGATTGGGTTTGTGCCGCGGACACGCCATATCGCTAATGCCGGGCATCTCTACTTCGGTCCTTTCCGAGCTTCGACGCGCCGGAGAAGCTTTAGTACTCCCGAAGCGGAGCGATGTTCGCAGTGTGCGGTGGCACGAAGGCTCAGCCCTTTTTTGTCGTATCGATGTTCTGGGTGTGACTGATGAAATGTATGCCGAGAGCCGAGAACTGCTGAAGCGCCGCAACGAGAATGCTCAAAGAGCGGGCGAACCGATCGTACTTCCAAACCAGGACACGATCGAATTCCCGGCGAGCGGCATCATTCATTAGTTCACGACAGGCCACGTATGTCGACAGCGTCAGCGGCGATGCCGAACGCCGCCGGGTCAAACCGCGGCGTCCAGCGTACTTGCGAAAACGAGTGACTGTGCCTCCCGGATTCTGTTCACTTCTATTTGTGAACAGATCATGCTCGCAAAGATCACTTTCGACTTGCGTCCAGCGCGATTATGTGTAACCATATGGTTACCAATGGGCGCGCTTGCTCGCAGATCAAAACGAGATGCTGTTTTCCATGTGCTCGCGGACCCCACCCGTCGTGGAATCTTGGACCTTCTTCGGCAAAAGCGGCGAACCGTAAACGAGATTGCCAGCAATTTCCATACATCTCGGCCGGCCATTTCCAAACACCTTCGGTTATTGCGATCTGCGGGTCTAGTGATGGATGAGAAGCAAGGCACAGCGACGGTCTGCAGTTTAAACCCGACGCCACTCCGGTCAGTGGACGACTGGCTTAGTAAATACCAGGAGTTCTGGCGAAGCTCTCTTCAAAGCCTAAAGGCGTATGTGGAGGAGAAAAGTGAGTACAACGATCACGACTGATTCAATTGTCGAGGAGATCGCAATTGAAGCGCCAGCCGAACGCATATTCCGCGCGTTGACACGCCCTTCGGAAATCCTTAACTGGTGGAGAGCGGAAGGCAGGTTTCAGATCACCCATTTCGAAAGCGATTTGCGCGTCGGAGGCAAGTGGATGATTCGTGTCGCGGGGGCTGCGACCGGCACGTCATCCGTTGTGAAGGGCGAGTACCGGGTAATTGAATATCCACGGCGTCTGTCCTACACATGGCAACGGTTCGGCGAAGGCGAGAATGAGCGCGAGACTCTCGTCATATGGGAACTGGACGAAAGCGATGGGACAACGGCCATTCGTGTCTCTCACACTGGCTTAGTCACGGACGATCTTCGCCGCCGAAACAGCGGCTGGCCTCTGATCCTCAAACTAGTTCGCAATTATCTCGATACAGCTGCGCAAGCCTGAGAGCTACATCGGACTGATCCGTTTTTCTTGCAAGGAAGAATCATGAGACAAACATTGGGCACGCTGGTTTTGGGTGCGGGACTGAGCGCTGGTACCGCCGCAGATAAAAAACATCAAGCGGCACCAGCGGGAACCGGTGCTGCACGAGCAGTCCGCGTTGAGGGAACCGTCAATGCGCCGGTAGCGGAGGTGTGGCGTGTCTGGACTACATCAGAGGGCGCCGAGGAGTTCTTTGCAGAGAAGGTGAACATCCGGCTGGCAATCGGCGGACCTTATGAGATTCAATTCGACCCTAAGGATCAGCGGTCGGGGACCAAGGGGTTGAGAATCCTAAGTTATGCGCCGAACGAAATGATTTCGTTTCAGTGGAACGCACCGCCCCAATATCCGGAGGTGCGCAATGGCGGAACTTGGGTTGTTGTTCAAATGCGTTCAGAAGGAGCAGACCGCACGCATCTCACCATAACGCATTTGGGCTGGAAAGAAGGCTCGGAGTGGGACCTGGCATTTGCACATTTCGAGCATGGGTGGGGCGATCTGCTGAAACGCTTAGAGAAGCGTTTCAGCGACGGACCCATCGACTGGAACAGGGAACATATGATGTATCAGGAATCGAGGGTGCAAGAAAGCAGTAGATCATCCCCCACAACCAGAAAAGAGTAAAAAGAGTGTGACGATTTAACCAGGATCCTTAACGGTTCCCGTCAGGAGATGTCGGATGTGAACATACGCATCGCGGCGCGGGATCGCCCCTGGCTGTGACTCAGCTTCAAAGCAAAGGAACAGAACTGGAGGCGAAAGAGAACGACAAAAGCAGATCAAGGCTCACGTCGATCTCTATCAGCGACAATAAAATCACTACACGTTAGCCGTTCAACAATCCGCCGCGCCTGGCCTGAACGTCCTCTCTGATTCCATCCGCAGCAGCCCCTGTTGCCACCCCATGCGCCGCCAGGATGTTCGCCAGGATCGGAGGAATTTCGAACGCTGCCCGATTGCTCATCCGCTCGATGTTTTCCTTCATTCGCGTATAGTTCGGTCCCGCTAGCATCCGTTCCACCGCGCCCTCGATGTCGCGGAAATTCTGAAGTACAACGCCGACTCCATTCTCTTTAACCCACTCGGCGTTATACCGTTCTTGCGGCAGTGTCCACAAGTTCGATTCCACAATCACCGGTAATCCCATCTGCAGCGCCTCCGAAATGCTGCCCGGTCCTGGCTTTCCGATAAAGAAATCGCCCAGGTACATGTAATGCGGAATGTCCTTCGTAAAGCCTTCCACGAAGATCTTGTTCCGCAGCTTCAACGCCTGCAAACGCTCTTTCAGGCGCGCATTCCTGCCGCAGATCAGGATCAGTTGCAAATCCTGCTTCGAGTTTCCGAGTCGCTTCGCAATGGAGTACATCGTGTTCGAACCCTCGCCTCCGAAGAGCACCACTCCCGTCGGCAAATTCGGATGAAGCCCCAGCCGCTGTCTCTCTGCGCCACGATCTTCCGTCCAGTTTCTGTAAAACTGAGGCCGCAAAATCATCCCGCTCACGCGGATGACGCGGTGGTCTGGATGCCTCATGCCTTTGGCCTGTTCTGTGGCACGCTCCGTCCCGCAGATGAAGTATTGATCCTGGTCTTCCATCCAGAAATGCGGAGGATAATCGGCTAAATCGGTCAGAACTGTCACGTACGGAGTGCCGGGGCAGGCTTGCTGGAGACTTTCGAAAACCGCGCGGTTCAGATTCGGTATCAGCGATACCACCATGTCCGGTTTCCGCTCGCTCCAGAACCGCGTCAACAGTTTGACACTCGAAGAGTGATAAATCCGGATAACCTGCTGCAGACCAAACAGCAGCTGCGCTGAGCCTAGAGTCCAGCCTTTGGCCAGCAGATGGTTATAGATGTCCTGCGAGCGGAGTCCGGTTAACTTCCGGAACACATCCAGCGGGTCAAGAACTTCTTGCAGGTTCACCAGACGAATGTTCCAGTCGTATCCTTCGGCAGCAATCACTGATTCGAGCGCGGTAGCAGCGCTTCGATGTCCGCCTCCGGCTTCGAAGTAGACAAAATCCAGTGTCGGTTGTTTTCGCAACTCCTATCCTACTTTCGCGTGGGCGTAACCCTTCAATTCCCCGGTTTCCGGTTCAATCTGGGCGAAAACGGCAATTTCACGGACGTTTTTTGAAGCTGTCACCGGCCAGTAACACTCTTCGCTTTACAAAGAAGACAGAGGAAGCAGCGGTCATGCTTTATCGCGTAGACTTGGTTGTAGAGGCGCGGCCGTTATGACGGCCCACCACGCCATGCTTCAGTTTATTGCCACCCGCGATCACAAGTTGATGCGGAAGGTGAATAAGTGGCCTGCCCCCAAGTGGGTCCGCTTGTCTGCGATTGCTGCCACTCGCGCCGGCGATGGCTGGCTCTGGTACCTCGCCGGTTTATGCATCCTGCTGTTTGGCGGTGCTGACCGCCTGACAATAATCGCCGCAGCCGGTTCTGCCGCGCTGGTCGGTGTAGGCATCTTCATTGCATTGAAAAAAATCTCCGGGCGCAAGCGTCCCTGTGAGATTGAGCCTCATTGCTGGGCGCATTTGCTTCCGCCCGATCAGTTCTCGTTCCCTTCCGGCCATACCATCACTGCCTTTGCGGTTGCAGTGACCATCGGCGAGTTTTACCTTCCGTTCTTTGCCATTCTGCTGCTCTGTGCCATTGCCATTGCAACTTCGCGCATCCTGCTCGGCATGCATTTCTTGAGTGATGTAGTTGTAGGCGCAATGCTTGGTATCGGTTTGGCCATGACGAGTCATTCGCTTTTTACTTGATCGTTGGTCAGGCTCGCATCGGCTGCCTCGCTATATTGGAAGAGGCTTAAGGCCGGATGCTGCGCCAAACCCTCCTCCATCTTTCCCAAAATCACTGGCTTCGGCAGTGGATGGAAAACTCACCCGTCTCCCGCAAGCTGACGTCGCGATTCGTAGCCGGTCCCACCCTCGAAGAGGGGATCGATGTACTGAAGCAGCTTTCGGCCGAACGGATTTCGGCCACTCTCGATTTTCTCGGCGAGAACGTCACCTCGCTTGAAGCTGCCGCCCATTCGCGCGATTGCTACATGTCAGCCCTCGACCAGATACGGGAAGCCGGGTTGCCTTCCACCGTTTCTATTAAGCTGACTCAGTTCGGACTCGATTTCTCGCCGGAAGGCTGCTCGAATAACGTCTCCTCGCTCGTCGAGCGCGCCCGCGCCATGAACAGCCGCGTCGAAGTCGACATGGAGTCGAGCGAGTATACCGATCGCACACTCGCAATCGTTGGCGGAATTCAAACCCGTTATCAGGGTTGTGTACGGGCCGTTATCCAGGCTTATCTATATCGAAGCGAGAAAGATATCGAAAAGCTCTCGGAGCAGCAAATCCCCGTTCGTCTTTGCAAAGGTGCTTACCGGGAGTCCGCAGAGGTAGCGTTCCCTCGCAAAGCCGACGTAGATGCCAATTACGTCAAGCTGATGAAGATTCTCCTCGAAGCCGGGACTTTCCCCGCCATTGCCAGCCACGATGAGAAAATCATCCGCGAGGCGCTTTCTTACGTTAAGCAGCACAAGGTTGCTCGCGAGCGTTTTGAATTTCAAATGCTGTATGGTATCCGGCGCGACCTCCAGCGGCAAATTGTGGCGGAAGGATACAATCTTCGCCTCTACGTTCCATACGGGGACGCTTGGTATCCGTATTTCATGAGGCGTTTGGCCGAGCGTCCTGCCAACGTGCTGTTTTTGGCGAAGAACTTGCTCCGTAATTAATCCTGGTTGTCTCGCAACTCCAGCAGAACGGAAGGAGTCTAATAGGGTAAATGAGGTACTGGGCCTATCTCGCCGCCAAGTGCATCTCTGTTGCCGCGATTGTGTTCGCAAGCATGTCTGCGCTGACGCGTTTTTATCCGGCTCCGCCTCCGCCTCTTCCACGCTTCGGCCCGCCTCCGCCGCTGTTCCTGCACGATCTGTTGTTCACGTTTCTGACCTTTGGCATATGGCTGATGGGCGCTGGTTTCTTCTCTCTCACTATGCGCGATCAACGCCGCCGCTGCCGGACGTGCCTGCGTCCGCTCATCATGCCTGTTCATAGCGGGTCCTGGGGCAACATGGTGATCTTTGGCCGCCCTCGCACGGAGTTCATCTGTCCGTTTGGTCACGGAACGCTCAGTATCGAGCACTTACAGATAACCGGTAAGCACCCCCCGGACTGGCAGCCGCATGATGACGATATCTGGAAAGAGTTAGAATCGTACTACCAAGCCGAGAAGTAACCTAGGTAACCTGAGGGCGTCAAAGGTTGAGAGCGCTTCAGTCAGGCCAGGAAATTTGCCCGTTCGCATAAAAGTACCTTCCAAGCCCGCCCCCACCCGCGACTCTTCCAGAAGCCGCTTGTTGCCGTTTCTTAAAATTGCCCTGGCCGGTATTTTGTTGGTGGTCGCGGTCGCTGCTATCTTCGTCGGTTTTGCGTACAGGAAATACGCCCGCCTCACCGACGAAAAGCTGACGCAAGGCCCTTTTCCGAACTCGTCTCTGCTTTACTCTGCACCGGAGACAGTCGGCCTTGGCGACCCGGGCACAGCATTGCAATTTGCCGCGCGTTTACGCGAGAGCGGTTACGCCGAAGATGTGCGCGCCAATACGGCCGGCTGGTATCACCTGCGTCCAAATGCTATTGAGATTTTTCCTGGCGGCCGGGCTAACACCGACTCAGAACCCGGTGTTCTGAAATTTCAGGGTGGAAAAATTCAATCGATTATCGCGCTCACAGACAACAGCGCCCGAACGCAGTATGCTCTGGAGCCCCAACTCCTCAGCAATCTTTTCGACAAAAACCGTGAGAAGCGACGGCTCGTAAAGTACGACCAGATCCCTCCCGTTTTGGTGCACGCTGTTATCTCTATCGAGGACAAACGCTTCTTTCAGCATTCGGGCTTCGATCCCATACGAATCGTCAAAGCCATGTTCATCGATTTGCGGGAGCGCCGGCACGCGCAGGGCGCATCCACTTTGACCCAGCAGCTTGCTCGCAATCTCTGGCTCGATGCACGAAAAACGTGGTCTCGCAAATTTGATGAACTGCTAATTACCATCCATCTGGAGCAGAAGCTCAGTAAGCAGCAGATCTTTGAGTATTACGCGAACCAGGTCGATTTGGGGCGTCGTGGATCCTTTGCCATTCGCGGCTTCGGCGAAGCTGCCCAGGCTTACTTCGGAAAAGACATTCGCAGCCTGACGCTGCCGGAAGCCGCTACTTCGCCAGCCTCATCCAGGAGCCGAGTTTCCGTAACCCGGTTCGCTGGCCGAAGCGGGCCGAGGCCCGAAGGAATGTCGTGCTCAAGCAGATGCTCGATAACGGCTACGTCTCGCAGAGCCAATACGAAAGCGCCGTGCAAACTCCGGTGACGACAGCGAGGCAGGGCATTGAGTCTGCAGACGCGCCGTACTTTGTTGACCTGGTAAACGAGCGGCTCGCCGGTGATTTTCAGGACCACGATTTTCAGGACTCCGGCTCTCGCATCTACACAACTCTCGACCCCAATCTGCAGCGGGATGCAGCCGAATCTGTGGCGCTCGGCATGCGTGAGATCGACGCTGTTCTCGCCAAACGAGCCAAGGGCGGTCCTATTGATGAGCCCCAAGTCGCGCTGATTTGCCTCGATCCTCACACCGGAGAAGTAAAGGCGCTTATCGGGGGTAAGAATTATGGTGTAAGCCAGCTTGACCATGTGGTCGCAAAACGTCCGTCAGGCAGTATTTTCAAACCTTTCGTCTACGCAGCGGCTCTGAATACCGGCTTGTGGGATCATCCCGACCCGATCACAGCCTCGAGCATGGTGCAAGATGAGGCGCGCACGTTTTTCTTCGGTGGGAAGTCCTATGAGCCGGTCGACTATCACAAGGGCGACTGGCTCGGAGACATCACTCTGAGGACGGCTTTTGCCAAATCCTTGAACGTACCCGCAGTTGAAGTGGCAGAGTCTGCTGGCTATTCAGCGGTGGCCGACCTGGCGCACAAGGCGGGTCTCGAAGATATTCGCGCAACGCCTGCGATGGCACTCGGAGCTTACGACGTCACTCCGCTCGAAATGGCCGGCGCCTACACGTTATTCGCGAATGGCGGCATCCTGGTGAAACCAAGATTCATTGCCAGGATCGCCGACAAGAACGGACAGGATGTCTGGGCCTCGCATCCGGAGACAAAGAAGATTCTCGATCCGCGCGTGAACTTCCTGATGATTAGCCTCATGCAGGAAGTGTTGCGGAGCGGAACCGGAGCGGGCGTTCGATCGCGCGGTTTTACCCTTCCGGCTGCTGGCAAAACCGGAACCTCCCACGACGCCTGGTTCGCTGGCTTTACAACGAAGCTGTTGTGTATCGTCTGGGTGGGTCTCGATGATTATCAGGACCTCAAAATGGAAGGCGCGAAGGCGGCTCTTCCGATCTGGGCAGAGTTCATGCGTCGCGCCCACAAGCACAGGGACTACCGGGATGTTGCGCAATTCGACGTGCCCGATGGCGTCGTGAGTGCGCAGATTGATCCGTTGAGCGGTCAACTAGCGACGAGCGCCTGCCCGACAGCACAGACCGAGTACTACATCCTGGGGACACAACCCGTACAGTTCTGTCCGCTTCACCAGGGCGGTTCTACTGAAATAGCCGGTTGGGATACGGGGCCAGTTGCCCCGAAAGCCCTTCCGAATATTCCGCCTGCACCGGGCCAAATGCCGCCTGCTGTGGGCGCGCCGGACGAGACCGCGCAAACCCAGGACAACAAGCCCAAAGACAAGAAGGGCTTCTTGGACAAGCTGAAAAGTATCTTTAAGTAATTTCGGGTACGCTGTCTCGCCGGAAAGGGTATATAGTAGGGAACCAAGGGGGATCGCACCTTATGGTCTCTTTTTCAAGCTCGCTACTCGCCTGCTGTGCTGTCAGCATCGTCCTGTCCGGTTCCTGCCTCCACGCGCAAAACGGCTTCGTTGATAAAGGACTTCGCGATGCGCCGGTTACGGTGCCCGCCGCCACTCCGCGCCCGCAGTTGACAAACGAACTGCGCGGCGATATCTACATGGCCCGGAAGATGTATCGGGAAGCCATCGATATGTACCGGCTGGAGCCGCGAGACTCTCCCGTGATTGCCAATAAGATCGGCATCGCGTTCCATCAGATGTTGCAGCTGAATCTCGCAAAAAGCAATTACGAGCGCGCGATCAAGTTGAACCCGAAGTACTCCGAAGCTATCAACAATCTCGGCACGGTCTATTACGCCGGCAAGAGCTACCGCCGAGCTATCGGCTGCTACAAGAAGGCTCTTCGTTATTCGGCTCCGAGCGCGTCCATCGACGCTAACCTTGGCGCAGCTTATTTCGGTCGCAAGAACTACAAGGAAGCGACCGAGTACTACGAGAAGGCGTTAAAGCTTGACCCGGACGTGTTTGAGCATCACAGTACCTTCGGCACGCTAATGCAGGAACGGACCATCGGCGACCGCGCGATGTATCACCTGTACCTTGCCAAGATGTATGCGAAATCCGGCGCTTCGGACCGCGCAATCATATGCCTGCGCAAAGCGCTCGAAGAGGGCGTAAAGGATCGCGACAAGATTCCGAGCATGCCCGAGTTTGCCGTGTTGAAGACCAGCGCTGCTTTCAAGCAGTTGTGGCTCGAGAATCCCAAGCCCTTATAATTGGGACATCCGATCCGTTACTCTCTACGCTCTCACCATCACTCTGCTCGTTCTCGCGTCTTCCTGTTCGAAGGCTCCTGACAACACAGTTCACCGTCTTGCACTGCTTCCGGCTAATGTTCTGATCGACGATCCGTCTTCGAAGTGGCTGCGGCTTGCAGTTCCGTTCGTGTTTCAAACGGACCTGGCGAGCGCCCGCCGAGTCCTGCCTGCGTTCGGAAAGGACGAGTCCGCCGCTTATCAACTCAATGCAGATCAGGTGCTGCGGATCACAGTCGAGAACCGAAACGGGAAGGTTCAGATGCACGGCACAATTACTGATCTGGCGGCCCAGCTAAATCGGCGCGTGATCGACGTGGAGGACGAAACCTTCATCGCCGCTGCTGACGATCTGGCCAAGCGCCTCGATGTTCAGTCCTCGCCCTTCTCGACGGCGAGTGACGCTGCGCTGCAGGCTTTCAGCAAATCGCTCGATGCTCCGGATGTGAAGACCAGAATGGCATCTGTCACGGCTGCCATTGCTGCTGATCCTCGTTTCGGCCTCGCGCATGTTGCACGGCTCGAGATTGCGGCTGCGAGCGGTACCGCCGATCCTGCGCCTTTCATCGCGGAAGGAACAAGAGATCGTGCCGGGTTTAGGCCAGTGGACCGCGCGCGCTTCGATGCGCTGGTGAGCCGCCTGACGCATGCGCCGTTAGCAGATCAAGAGAAGACCACGGCCGATGTTCTGCGCTATTTGCCTAACGACGCCGATTCGAACGCGATGCTCGGGTCACTGCAATTCCTCAGCGGCGATCTGACGGGAGGAACCCGGTCACTGACTAAGGCGGTGGAACTGAATCCCGGCAATGTTGCTTTTCGCAGACAGCTGGCGATTGGATTGATCGAGTCGAAGAAGTTCAGCGAAGCGGAGAAGATCCTGGGTCCGCTCGCGAAGACGAACCAGAATCTTTTGCCCGAACTGGCAATCACGATTCTGCTGAACGGAGATGCGGCCCGGGCGAACCGCACGTTCGAACAATTTCTGGCGCTGCGGCCGCCGAACGACCCGCTCGCGACGTTGCTGCGCGGCACCTGGCTAGCGCTCGGCGGACAACTGAACGGAGCGATCGCAGTGCTGCAGACGATGAATGCCACCGATCCGAACGTACGCGCGGCGCTGTTGAGCCAAGTTGCGATCTGGCAACTTGCGACGGGCAGCCGAGAGGAAGCGAAAAAATCGGTTGCGCAGGCTGCGGCAGCCACCCGGCAATCCCCGACGGTACTTTTTGTTGCGTTGCTTGCCGGAGCAGATCAGGACCCGGCAACGTGGCGCAAGCTGGTGGAGGCATCGCCCCTCGGAGCAAACCTGGCCTCGAGACAGGCCGTGCTCGGGTACGGTTTCTTTCTGGCGAAGCACTACCCGGAAGCGGCCGAGGTATGGCAGAAGGTGGTGACGGAGTCCGGCGGAACGGATTTGAGGTCTCGCGCGATGCTGGCCGCTTCGTTGGATCGGGCGGGGCGGGCAGCCGATGCGAAGAAGGTTCTGGTCGAGCCTTTCGTTCCGGAGTTCAACGATCTGTACGCGGCGGTCTCGTTCGGCGAAATGCGGCGGTTGCTCGGGTTACAGGTGCATTGAGCCCTTGGTGTCGGGCGGGACAATGCGATTGTCTTTCTTCTCCCAGGGTTTCGGCTGATCGCCGGTGTCGCGATGGAAGACACGATCGTACATGTGCTTCGGCGTGGTTGTACCGAGTGAGGTGTTGTAGAGGTTCGTGAGATCGAGCGCGGCTTTGACGTCGTCTTCGAACTCGTGCAGAGCGCGCAGTTGCTCGGCCATGGCGGGGATGCGCTTGCCGCTCGGGGTTTCGAGAAACATCTGATAGCCGCAGTTGAGCAGGGTCGCAATTTCGGAGCCTAGCAAGATACCGGCCTTCTCGATCTCGGGTTGGCCTGCGCCTTCATCGCCGATGACTGCCCCCACGCCATGCTTGATGATTCTGGTCCGGCTGTCGGGCAGCTTCTGTTCGGCAAACCCGGCTTTGCGGAGAAGGTCGAGACGTTCGGCAAAGGTGAGCTTCTTCGGGCGGTCACGACGAAAGAACATGCCTTTAGTATAGAAGCGAGAACATGTTAGAACCGAAGATCCCGATAGCCGCAATCACTGATGAGTTTTCTCCTTCGCTCGCCGAAGCGATTCCGGTGATGAAAGAGATCGGCATGACGGCGGCGGAACTGCGGGTGGTTGACGGCAAGAACATTCTGGACCTGACCGATGACGAACTGGAGAGGGCCAAGGACCAACTGGACGAAGCCGGGCTGCCGGTGATTTCGATCGCGTCGCCGCTGCTGAAATGCGTTGTTCCGAACGGCCCGGATCTGGACAGGCGATTCGAGCACGATGTCTTTGCCTCGAAGCACACGTTTGAGGATCAGCCGCGGCTGACCGAGCAGGCATTTCGGGTGGCGAAGTTCTTCGGAGCGCGTATTGTACGTGTCTTTTCGTATTGGAGAACAGTGAAACCGGAGCTGTGCGCGGATGCTGTAGTGCAGGCTCTGAGCCAGTTGGGTAAGCTCGGCGAGCGGGAAGACGTGATCATCGGCCTGGAAAACGAGCACGCGTGCAATGTGGGGACGGCGGCTGAGACGATGCGCATATTGGATTTCATTCCGAACCCGAACGTGATGGTAGTTTGGGATCCGGCAAACGCGATGGCGGCGGGTGAGATTGCGTTTCCTGGAGGATACTCTGTACTCGCCAAAAACAGGGTGGTGCACGTACACGCCAAAGATTTGCACATGGAAGGCGAGAAGCCGGTGTGGGGGCCTTTGGGTACACGGAAAGTGCCCTGGAAGGAGCAGATTGCCGCGCTGCTCGAGGACGGGTACAAGGGTTACATCAGTCTGGAGACTCACTGGCCGGGTCCCAATGGAGACAAGCTGGAAGCCAGCCGCATCTGCGGTTGGAACCTGCGGGGCCTGGCGGCGCTGTAAATCTGGCACGCGGCTAGCTGGACCTTCTCTCGGTCGCGGCCGGCGCGCTGCTCGGGGAAGCGGATTCATCACCGAGGCGGCGGCCTGGTATCAGGTAATTCACGACGTAATCGCGGACTGCGTCCGCAAGCGGCGTCATCGGCTGATTGAATCCGGCGGCGCGGAGCTTTGAGATGTCGGCGCAAGTGAAGTACTGATACTTGTCCTGCAAAGTTTCGGGCATCTCGATGTATTTCACCTTGGGCGGTTGGCCGAGCGAATTGAAGATAGCAGTGGCCAAGGACAGCCAGGTGTTAGCTTCGCCAGAACCGATGTTGAAGAGACCGCCGCCGTTGACGTGCTCGGCCAGGAAGATGGTCGCCGCGACGGCGTCTTTCACATAGAGGAAATCGCGGCGTTGCTCGCCATGCTGGAATTCGGCGCGGTAGCTCTTAAAAAGCGAGACCTGGGCGGTTTCGAGGATCTGGTAAAAGGACTTGTGAACGACGCTGCGCATGTCGCCCTTGTGGTACTCGTTCGGACCGAAGATGTTGAAGTATTTGAGTCCGGTGATGTCGTCGAGGATGCCGGCACGCTCGGCATAGCAATCAAACAGGTGTTTCGAGTAGCCGTACATATTGAGCGGCCGGAGATTGCGGAGCGGAATCGTTTCCGAGACCCGCTCTTCAAGACAGCCATAGGTGGCTGCAGAGGAGGCGTATACGAAACGAACTCCTTCGGTGAGAGCGAAAGTAGCCAGCGCTTTGGTGAATTCGAAGTTGTTCTGAATAAGGTAGGCGGCATCCGTCTCGGTGGTAGCCGAGCAGGCCCCAAGATGAAAGATGGTTTGTATATCGCTAAACTGGCCACTCGAGACCTCGAGACGCAGGAGAAGACTATCGCCTTCTATGTAGTCAGCGAATTCGAGCGGGACGAGATTTTTCCACTTGTCGTCCTGGCCGAGCATGTCGGCGACCAAGATATTCTTCAGACCGCGGCGGTTGAGTTCCCAAATCAGCGCGCTGCCGATGAATCCCGCTCCGCCCGTCACCAGGATACGTCCTTTAGCAAGATCGATCATTTTTGGCGGCCCCGGCTCACGATGAGCAACGGTACGTTTACTTGATGGCGGACGGCGTTAATTGTTGTCCCGAAAATTAAGTCTTTGAGTCCCCGGTGGCCATGGGAGGCCATGACGAGCAGGTCGGGGCGGATCTCGCGGACGGCAGAAACGATTTCCCGAGTAGGGTTTCCGTGCCGGACGAGCACGTCGACATCCAAGTGCTGGTCGTGGAGGGAGCCGACGATGTTGTCGAGGTAGGTCTGTCCTTCGGCGATCTCGGCGGTGGAGGACTGCGCGCCAAAGAGTTGGCTGGTGACTCCTTCCTCGACGTGTAGAAGGATGATGGAAGCGCCGTGCAGGCGGGCAAGCGCGAGGGCGTTACCGAGGGCTTCCTGATCGGCGTCGCTGTGGTCGAGAGGAACAAGGATTCGGGTATAAGCGCGGGAAGGGAACAGCGGCGCTGCTTCTTCGGGCACAGTGACCGCGACCCTTCCTGCTGCCCGGGGACGTTGGCGAAGGAAAGGCCAGAAGCTAATGAGCCCAAGCAGGGCGCACAAGGCAAGCGAGCTGAGAACGGAGAGCCCGAGGACGAGTGGCCGCCATTCTCCGCTGGCCCGAATCCAGTCGCCGAGCTGGTTCCAGACGAGCCAAATATTCAGGGCGAGGATGAAGAAGGCGCAGGACCAGGACGCGATCTTGAGCCAGCGGCCGTTCGAAAAGGAACCCATGAGGCGGCGATCACTGGTGAGGTGGATGAGCGGTATGACGGCGAAGGGCAGCTGAAGGCTGAGAATGACCTGGCTGAGAATGATGAGCCGGGTGGTAGCGGAATCGCCGGCGATATAGATGGTGGCGGCAGCCGGAGCCACGGCGAGCATGCGCGTGACGCCGCGCCGGAGCCAGGGCCGCATGCGGAGCTGCAGGAAACCCTCCATGACGATTTGTCCGGCCATGGTTCCCGTAAGAGTGGAGGATTGCCCGGAGCAGAGAAGGGCAAGACCGAACACGAGGCTGGCGATACCGGTGCCGAGCAGGGGGGCCAGCAGTTGATAGGCCTTGCCGATGTCTGTGACAGTTACACCGCGGGTAAAGAAGACAGCGGCTGCCATGACGAGGATCGCGGCATTGACGAAGAGCGCGCCATTCAGCGCGACCGCAGAATCGATGAAGTTGAAGCGGCAAGCTCGACGCTTCTCGTCCGGAGTTTCGCCGATGCGGCGGGTCTGTACGAGGGCCGAATGGAGATACAGGTTATGCGGCATCACGGTTGCGCCGAGTATGCCAACAGCTACGTAGAGGCTTTGACTGTTGACGCGAGGGAGCAGGCCGGTGAGAAGGGTGGGCACATCTGGCCGCGCAAAAAATATCTCGATCGCGAAACAGGCGGCGATGGTGGCGATGAGGGCGAGCACGAAGGCTTCGATGACGCGGATGCCAAGGCGAGTGAACCAGAGGACGAGCAGGGTATCGGCGGCGGTAAGGAGAACGCCGATGAGCAAAGGCAAGTGAAAAAGAAGGTTGAGACCGATAGCGGCTCCGAGAACCTCGGCGAGGTCACAGGCAACGATGGCGAGTTCGCAGAAGATCCAAAGGACAAAGGAAACGGCGCGCGGGTACTCATCGCGGCAGGCTTGGGCGAGATCGCGGCGGGTAACGATTCCGAGCCGGGAACTGAGGGTCTGAAGGAGCAGGGCCATGACGCTCGAGAGGACCAGGACCCAGAGAAGGCGGTAGCCGAAGCGAGCGCCTCCTTCGAGGTCGGTGGCCCAATTGCCGGGGTCCATGTAGCCGACACTGACCAGGTAGGCGGGACCTGCAAAGGAGAACAGGCGCCGCCAGAACGTGTCGTGAGCGGTGGTGACGGTCCCGTGGACTTCGGGCAGGGAGAACCCGCGCGAGTCGGCAAGATCGTCCTTCAGCATGACCTGACTCTAGTATGGCGTGGCTCAGACGCCACAGTGGAAGACGGCAACTGCTAGGGAGTGTTTCGTTTAAGCTCGACAGATTGGATGTGACTGGAGCGGGACTTGCGCAGGCAGGGGATGGCCATGGCGATGAGTCCGGCCCCTATCAGGCCGGCGATGGCGGGTTCCGGTGTGTTCGTAGCAAGGATGACGTTATCGAGATCGAGCGAAATGGATGCGGGATTGTTGTTATTGAGCCCACTGAAGGCGAGATCAATCCAGAGGCCGGTTACTTCGCTGAAAGCTCCGCAGGAACCGGGGGCGGGACTGCAAGAAAGAGTGGTGATCGGGACTGAGAGGGTCTGCCAGACTGAGAGCGGGGAAGCGAACGTACTGGAAGTCCACGCAAAAGCGCCGGTATGGGTATCGTAACCAGTTAGATAGGCCGTCAGGTTGTAACTGCTGATATTCACGAGATCGGAGACGCGAACATCGAGCGAGAGAACAGAAGCGGGAGTGGCGCCGGCTAGCGAGATAGCGGTGGAGGCTTGTGCGGTACCGGAGTTCGTGCCGCCTGAAAAGAAGTTATCGGAAAGACTGTAATAGCCACCCGGATTTCCATTGGACGATTGCCAAGCCGGGGTGGCTGGCGCGCCGGATCTGGAACCGCCCCAACCTTGCAGGTCGTTGTCGAAGGTGAACGAGAAGATATTCGCCGCGTGACCGATGGAGGATACGGCCAAAAAAAGAGCGAGAAGAGTTTTTTGCATAATTTTGTGAACGAGCACCTAGGGCGCAGGTGTTTACTACTTTCCAACGGAAGTCAGTTATTTTGCTTCTAAGTTTTGTCCTGTTTTCCGGCCATAAAAGCGCTATTACTGGGGGGAGATTCAAGAATTTGGTGAAAAAGTGAGCCAGTGCGCAGGATACAACTTGCATTTAGCACGACGACAGAGTTGCGGCTGCGGCTTGGGGGTGCCTCGGGACGAGGATGGTGGCGATTCGGGGGCACGGATGCGGCGGTTTGGACTCCGGCGAGTTTCGTTTTCAGAAGTTCAAGACGGATTTCATGCAGTTCGCTGCGGCGTTTTTCGGCCGCAGCAGCAGCGATAGAGCGATTTTGCGATTCGAAGCCAATTTCTTCGATCACCTGGCTGGTCTGCAGTTTGCGGCGTTCGTTTTGCAGTTTCTTCAGTTCGGCAAGGCACTTGTGGAAGGCGCGCTCGTTGGTGGTCTGGTATCGGATGTAGAGGGCCAGGCGGTCGGGCCGGTGGCAGTCGCCTGTTTGGGAGTCGAAACAGTTTTCCTGAAGCCGAAAGGCACGCTGGAGCAGCCACTGGTGGCGCACTATGTTGTCAACGAGAACCGTCTCTGTGGGCCCTTGCGGGGCATGTTCGCAGAGCATGCGCGTCTGGAGGCGAGAAAAGGCGTCCTCGTCTTCCCAGTCGAGCACGGCGAAATCGCCGGTGAGGCCGTGGCGGAAGTTGTTGCGCGCGGCGGTGGATTTCCCTTCGCCGGTTCGCGGGCCGGTCGAGTGCTGTGCGTTTTCTGTGTTGGCCGCGATTTGGGCAGCGGTCGAGGTGATTTTCATTGGTCCTCAGGAAAGAGAAAAGCCGGAGCGAGCATGTTTGGGCTCGTCCGGCTTTCCGGGTTAGTTGTTGTGCGACAGGAGCGCAAGAGCTCCTTAGTTCTAGTGTAGGGGAGCGAACCAAATGATTCGGTGTAAGTGGATGAAGGGAATGGAGATGAAGGTTGTGATCGTATGGGCCACGGACGGGCGCAAGCGGACTATGAGAAGCGGGAGTGAGAGGGCGGTATAGGGTAGCGGTAAGGATTCCTTCTAGAAACCCATTGATGTGCTGCTGAGTGCCGTATAGAGTCACTACACCAAATGTAAAAAATCGTACGCTAAGCCCAAACTGACGAGATCGGCCCTTTCCAGGGCCTATCCTCACAGAACAGAAGGTAGTGTCAAGCGTTTTGTGTAAACGCGTCTCGTTATTTTGACTGAGTTAAAGTTTGAATTTCAGTTTTCGCTTGCCCATACGTTTTGATGGATGTTCAAAGCCAGGGGGGATGCACAAGGGGGCCGCGCCCTCTTGTGGGGGGAGCCGCGTAATTTTGCGGCGTGGGGGGAACCCGCCCGCCCCGGCTTTTCCCTTAGGAAACGGGAAAGGGGATTGCAAGTCCTAGCTGCCGCAGGCTCGTTTTCGTTCGCTCCTTTCCGCTGCCGGGATTCCGAACACCAACGCATTTTCGACTCGCTCCAGAAAGCCGCCATCAAGCAGCATGCGCATCTGCCGGGTTGCCTTGGCCGGCATCATTCACACACTAGCCAACGCCGCTTCCCATTCGATCACCGCGTTCACTCGAGCTATCGCTTTGTTGGACTCGGCAGTAACCATTCACGGCGTCACTCTTTCCACTCTGATTTGCCGCGCGGAGCCAGATCGCTATACACGCTACCGAAAACTCACGTATCATCACGAGGTCCAGCAAAGTCCTTCACGAGCTACAATCGCTTTGTCAAGCGAAACAGAAGCGGGCTCTGCTGGGAAGCAACCATGCTGAGGGATAACTTGGCGAACTCATCGGGCGGAATCTACACTAGTGGGTGCCAGTCCCTTCTCGAGGTCAAGCTTATGCAGGTAAGGCAGGTACTTCCAACAGATGCCCTGATTCGAAATGATCGCGAGACCAATATCAAAACGGAAGTGAAAGGATCAGCTTCGAGACGCGCGCGCGTTGGAGGTATCCACCGTGCATCTCGAGTTCTGGGAGTGCTGTTTGTGATGTTTCTCTCTGTCCACGTCGCCAGGGCCGACTACATCCTGACTGCAGACCCATTCCTGCGGATCCAAGAGGGGCAGATCGGACTGCTGTCGATTCAGGCTACTAACACCAGTAGCTTTCCAATTCAGGTGGATGAATTCGGTGTGCAAAGCTTTTTCGAACTCGGTGATACTTCAGACGGGCTTACGGTGATCTGTTGCGGCCCATCGCCTTTACCCGTAATCAATCCAAACCAGACACTCACGTATTTCGTGAATATCGGAACAACGTTCCCCCCGCCAAACGATAATGCTGATTCCGGCTTTTGGGGATTGGAAATTCTTGGGGATGCCTACCCGGTCGGGAACCTTGTTGGCTTCGTTCCAGTACACTCCAGCGGCAGCGTGGTTGAGGTCTATGATTCTCCGGTCCCGGAGCCGTCATCGTTACTGCTGTCCTTCAGTGGGGAGTGACTGGGTTGCTGCTACTTCTCAGGCGGGTTCGATTGCCTGAGACGCCGAAAGAAAGCTGCCAATAACACTGGGGAGAAATACAACAAGGGAGATTCTGCAGCATTACGCGATCAGTAGGATTCCGGCAGCTTATTCAGTTGATGCGACACTAAAGCAGTTCAGCAAAGGGCCTCAGCTTGGCTGCCGTTGTCCCCAGACCATTGCGGAGAGCGTCAGAAAGGCGGGGGTCAGGCCGCTCTTTGTCGATTCGAGTTCTTGTGGGTGCGATCTGAATTGCGGGTACCAGCGGCGGAACACTTCCTCCAGTTTGTTGTTCAAGACCTTGGTCCGCGTTTGCAGCAAGAGATGCGCTTTGCGCAGCGTCCATGATCCAGCGCGTGCTTGGCGAGGTCGAATGGTTTTCTCGATCCGTTCCATAGCAACCAATTCTGTCTTTCATGTGAAAGAGCAGAATTGGAAACGATAGCAGAATGGTGTCTTACGAGGCGAGATCCCTCGACAAAATGAGCCCTTTGTGGAGACTATTCCTGGACCAGGCATTTTGTGAGTTTCGGACACGGCTGTTGGCGGCTATCCTTCGTCGAGGTATCGCATAATACCTGGCGTTCCCGTCTTGGTTTTTGGAACAACGATGCGGCCTTCCGCATAGAGTTGATCCATCTGAGCCGCGTTGTATCGCCAACTCCGGCCTTCGGCGGGCATGAAACCACGCCATTCGAACATTGCACTCCCGCGCGAAGTTGGTGTAGTGAGGTCTTCGAGGCGATATCTGCGTCCGTCGGGGTCTGTGTGACTATAGAGCCGTCTTAAAGTGTCTCCACTTTTTCGACCAATCTCTTCGTAAAAGGCGCGGCCACGTTCGTGAGTCAATGATCGAAGGAGCGTTAACATTTCTTCCAGCAAGTCGCGGTCAGTCCGCGATTTTGCATACGCTTCGGGGGGCGGCACTGCCTTCAACCGTTCTTCAAGCTTCGGCCACCAAACGTCAAAAATGTCGTCGAGCCGTCGCTCTGGTAGAGTTTGTTCGCCAAGCGTAAGGTTGATCGTTTCTAGAAGCCTTCTTGTGCCCTCCCGGTTTGTGCGGCTCGACTGAAACCTTGAGAGCGGGGGCTCTACCCCGGTCTCAGAACGGGACACTCCTGCGGGCCGGACGTTGGCGGCTGGTTGGAGTTTAGCTCGCACAAAGTGACGCCGCTGTTGCGGGGAGGAAAAGGTGGGAAAGGGGATGATAGGATGTGTATAATGTTTAGGAAGGGTACACATCGTGCGGACGAACGTTGTTATCGATGACAAGCTGATGCGGGAAGTGCTCCGCGCAAGTGGCGTGAAGACTAAGCGAGAGGCGGTGGACCTTGGCTTGCGCACCTTATTGCGCCTGAGCAGGCAATTAGAGCTCCGAGAGGTGCGTGGCAAGCTACGCTGGCAGGGCGATCTAGACGCAATGAGGAGCGATCGTTGATCCTGGTCGATTCGAGCGTCTGGATCGACTATTTCAACGGAGTAATCAACGAACCGACAGACAAACTGGACGAGTTGCTTGGCCGCGAATTGTTGGCGGTGGGCGACTTGATCCTGACGGAAGTCCTGCAAGGCTTCGCCGACGAAAGGGCCTCCCATAAGGCGCGAGAGATGTTGACCTCACTAACGGTTGTACGTCTAGGCGGACAGGAGATTGCGATTCAGGCCGCTCGCAATTTCAGGGCGCTTCGCCGAGCCGGCGTTACCATCCGCAAAACCATCGACACCATTATCGCTACCTGGTGTATCGAGAGCCGGTGCGCACTGCTTCACAATGACAGGGATTTCGATGCCTTCGTAAAGCACGTTGGCCTTCGTATCGTTGTTTGAGCTAGCCGGCCCCTTGCTGCCCGCTCGGGGCTTCGGCTTGCTCTTGCCCTTGAGATTGAGCGCCACTGCAGCGCGGATGAGATCCTTTAAGGCCGCCTCATCGACCTTCTCGCCTTCGTGGATGTCGATGGCGCGCCTGACATTTCCGTCGAGGCTGGAGTTGAAAAGACCGGAAGGGTCCTTCAACGCAGCTCCTTTGGCAAAGGTCATCTTGACGCTGTTCTTGTACGTCTCTCCCGTGCAGACGATGCCGCCGTGAGACCAGACGGGAGTCCCCGGCGATGTCGGTTTGACCCACTTCCACTCTTCGACGATCTCAGGGTCTGCCTCGTGTATGATTTTGCGCACTTTCGCGAGCATCTTCCCGCGCCAGTCCCCAAGTTCCTTGATTCTGTGGTCAATCGATGCAGACGGAGATTCCATCGTGACGGGCCTTTTCATATTTAGCTCCAACTCTCGCATTTAATTTAGCTACGGTCAGGGTAACTTGCATGCCATCGTGTGCCGGCGGCGTTTGGTCGTGCTCCGGCCGCCGGTTCAGCCTGTGCATCGCGGACTGCGCCACTTGGCGGCATATGGCAGCACGAACAAGTACAGACCGGTAAACAGGAGCAAGGCGAGCGGGAGCAGCGCCAAGAGGCCCACCCAGCCGGTATACTTTTTCAGTCCTACAGCGATGCCGTTGATGATCACGGCCAGCGTAAAGGCAACAGACAGCCAGCGGTGTGTCTGCCGAACCCAGTTGTTCATGACTTTTGGGTCTCCTTAGGCGGCCAAGCGGGCGTTTCAACGCCGAACTGCTTGGCGTACTCGGCGTTCAGTTGCTGCCAGCCGAACTTCACGGCCTCTGGGCCGACGATACGCCCAATCGGCTCGCTCCCGAGGAGCCGATCGAGCACATCGAAGCAGATATGCCAACCCGCGGCACCCCACGAGATGAAGCGGCGATCGATCTTGTGCAACAGCGTAAGCCGCGTGCCGCTGCCGAGCGGCTCGAGCTCCCACCGGAGGTCGCCGTACTCAAGCACCTTGGGAGCGTCGGCTTGCGTCACTGTTGTTTCCAGGGGCGCGGGCGTTCCCGCCCAGGTGAGATTTACTTTTCCAACCGTACCCAGAGTGCCATCAGCATCAAAGGGAGCCCACTCGCGCAGATGCGCCGGGTCGGTAAGCGCCTGCCAGACTTTTTCCGGCGGGTGGCGCAGCTCTCTGACCAGAATGAGCGTCCAGTTCTCTCCGTCCTTTCTCACCTCCGCCCCGCCGGCGGGACCCGGTGCATACTGCTCGCGATCGGCCATCTATCTTCTCCTTCTCTTCCTTTTCTTTGGTGTTGATTGATCCATGCGGTCCAGGTGGCGTTCGAGAGCATCCACGTGAGCAGACCAAAACCGACGGAACGGAGCCAGCCAGGCATCGATCTCCTGAAGTGGTTCAGGTTTCAGCCGGTAGAGACGGCGCTGTGCGTCCACGGTAGATTCCACGAAGCCGGCCTCGCGCAGCACACGCAGGTGCTTTGACACGGTCGGCTGCGGCATACGAAGTTGACGCTCGATCTCTCCCACCGACTGTTGTGACGAGACAAGGAGGCTCAATATCGCGCGGCGGTTCGGCTCCGCAATGATTTCGAACACAGATTCCACTCGCTTGAATATACTCCACAGTGCATATGCCTGTCAAGGCATATATAAGGCAGGGGCCCCATGCGGCCAATTGCCTGCCGATGAGAACAATCGTTCCGGCCTTTGCTGTAACGACCGCCCTGTTGCTTCTTGCCTTCGAATTTGGACGAACCAAGCGCTTACTCTCGGTTGCATTACTTTTTCTGCTTCCGCCCGCGCTTTACGTATTGGGAGTTTTGAATGGCAACGTCGTCATTGGAATGGGAGGGTGGTGGTGCGTCATGTTTGTCATCCTCTGCGCAGGAGGCGGTCTGCTTGGAATCTGCACGCACTGCCTCTCGAGTCGCTCTGAGTGCCAGCAGAATTCAGCGTTAGCGCTTGAATGCACGGGATTCGCTCGGGTGGACCACAGTTCAAGACGTGTCCGTGGTGGAGAAGGCGATCGAGCATAGCACTGACGGCGGCCACGTCGCCGGGGAGTTTGCCCCCGTCCTCGACTGGGCGGTTCAAAGTCAACGCCGTTCGGCTTCGTCAAGAGAAACCTGTCCGGAGCGTAGCGGAGGAAGGATGCTGCGACAGGGGAAAGGGCTGGCAGCCTTTGTCCCCGCCTCAGCACACAGAAATCTTGGAGCGCTCAGTACTCAACCATTGCCTTGGGTG
Organism: uncultured Acidobacteriaceae bacterium; assembly: GCA_963771495.1. Classification (GTDB taxonomy): domain Bacteria; phylum Acidobacteriota; class Terriglobia; order Bryobacterales; family Bryobacteraceae; genus Bog-105. The sequence goes on from CAVYTR010000002.1 coordinate 805,000, forward strand.
CCAACTCGATCCGATCCGTTGTGTGATCCCAACAGATCCGCTATCGTGTCTCGCTTGTGGTAGCGCGCCCAGCCTTCTGGCGTAGCGTCGAAGTCTGGATCGCGGATGGACGGATCTGCTCCGCGTGCGAGCAGAAACCGGACGACATGCTCCGCCGCCGCATCCATCGTGGCGATCCGGTGAAGAACCGTCGCCTTCACGTCCAAGCCCGGAACAATCGCATTGATTTCGGCTCCTTGGGACAGGAGAAAACCGGCGACATCGAGCTTGCCGTTAATGCAGGCGAAATAGAACGCTTGGCTAAGGATGTTCGGCCGTGTCCGCTCGCAACGAAACGGCGACTGCCCCCTGATCTTACGCTCGAACCCGTACGGGTCCGCGAGCGCGCCCGCTCCCGATTTCAATGAACGATCCGGACTGAACCAATTCCTGACGACATCGAGCCGTCCCAAACCGGCTGCGAAGCGCAGGTCGAGTCGCGCGCCGCGCTCAGCCAGCAATTCGGCGACTGCACCAAATCCGAAATGGACTGCGTAAGCCATGGGCAAGCCATCGTCGTCAACCCCGTTCACAGCGGCACCGGCGTCGAGTAGAGCCCGGAGAATGCCGATTACGTTGAAGCTGACAGCCCCTAACATCGGCAGGCCGCCCTCAATATCAGCCTCGGCGCCCGCGGCCAGGAGTTCGCGTGCGAGTTCGTAATCGTTCCCTCTCGTGTTGGTTTCGCGCCATACAGCTTCGGATATGCAGAAGAGAGGAATCGAGTCATTCGGGACCGGCCCCTTCGCGGGCGTATACCCCGGAACCCAGTGCGGATTCGCCGCCGAGGGATCGGAACGCAGGATCTCGCGCAGCTTCGCCAGATCGCCTGTTCGAACCGCGCCAATCACTGCCTGGACGGCCGGGTCCAAATGGAGGAAGCTTTCGTACTTGCTCCAGAACGCGTACCCCTCCTCGTTGGCGACCAGCAGCCTCGCATCTGCCTCGGAGATTTCCGCAGCGTCGGGATCGTAGTTTTCGAATCGCACCTTCGTGTGCGCCGGACTAAGCAGACGCAGCCTGCTTTCGCGGTCGCCGGCGGCAAACGCGGCCCGCAACTTCTCGACGCGGTTGTCTACATTCGTGAGAAGCTCGACGTGTCGTTTCAGCTTCGGCCAGCTCGCGAACCGGTATTCGCGTGCGACCACAAGTTGTGCATCGCTTAGAGTAATGGCATTGCGATCGGTTGAATCAGGGTGATGCTCCTGGAAGCGCAGAATCGCGGCTTGAGTGCCGGCGCGGAAGTTCTTCAGAAGATCCTTTGCCTGGTGCTTCAAGTGCGTGAGGCTCGGTCGAGCCGGTAGGTACTTATTCATTGGCGAACATCCTTTCGTTACGCCTGATGTCCGCTTTTGCAGGCCGAAAGAAAGTTCGTTTGTCGTTAAGCTGATGTCGAGTGGACTCGGTCCTTTCCGCGGACAGGAGGCGCCCCGGACGCCACGTCCAAACCATAGCACTGATTAATCGCTCGCGGCAACACGCTCCGGGTTATACCGAAGTGCAAACGAATCGCGAATCGACTTACCCGCTAGGTCACCAGCGGAATCGATTAAGCGCCAAGGACATCCCGAACGGCCGGGGAGTTTGCCCCCGTTCCCGACTGGGCGGTTCGAAGTCAACGGCGTGCTGAACTGGGATTTATTTTCGGGTTGAAGGTGAAGCCGAAGTTATCGAGCGTCTTTTCTGGATCGCAAGTGGCCGGGGTTTGTCCGGCGTGTGAGTTCATCCGGCACCAGACACGAAATCAAATCGATGGGCGCGATGGCCTCCCGGGTGCCCTTGGCGCAAGCGGGTTTCGAGCGACGGTAAGTTGTCCAGTAAGAGCTCTTCGCAAAAGCTTTTCACTCGGTAGGAGCGGAGTACGACAGCTCAACAAAGCCGTTCTTGTAAGCGACCACGTTCTTCAGATTCCATCGCTCCTCGGTTGGGGAACCGCCGAATAGCCGGAGTCCTTCACCCAACAGCACAGGCGCTATGGTTAACCTGATTTCGTCCACCAGGCGGAGTTCGAGAAAACGCTGGCACAACATCGCCCCGCCCACGAGCCAGATGTTTCGATACCGGGTCGCGAGTTTCCCGTCAACTAATGTCTTGAGATCACCCGAATAGAACTCGACGCTCTTCCGCGCAGTCGGCCATTCTCTCGAAGTCACCACTACGGTCGGAGTATCGCCATATGGCCAGCCCAGTTCCAGCGCGTGTTCATACGTGCGGGAGCCAAGCACATAACAGTCGATCGCTTTGACGAAGCTCGCAGCTTCTTCCTCGGAAATGGAAATCCCGGCTTCGTAGACGCTTCCAGTGCCATCTAGCCAGGAGAGACTGTTGTCCTTCTTCGCGATGAAACCATCCAGACTGGAAACCACGTGTAAGGTTACAGTTCGTCCGCTTGCATTTCCTACGCTGCGTAACATAGTTCCTCCTCGCTTTGGCCGACATCGTTATGCGTTACGGCATACTGGAACGGCGTTTTTGCACCAGAAGAAGAATCGTACAAGAAATCTGATGTGGTCTGCTTGATCTTGCTCGAAATTTTTGAGGAATGCGGCTCCGGCCGCCGTTCGTGCTCCGGTATTGAAGTTATAGATCGAGGCGGAAGTTCAAATGATAGAGCGCAGGCGCGTCTAAGGCGAACTGGTTCCCAGTAATCGAGAATGCTCGTGCCATTAAGCACTCTCGAACTCCTGACCTAGTTTCGATTGCTTGAGTTGTAGCTCGGAGCAGACTCGCTTCATGATAAACGTGACACTTCCATTGCAACGATCGATCACTTCCCGAATAGCCAACGCCATTCAGCCGCCGCGCTGAAAGCGGCATCTCCGTGACGATGGCGATTAGCGGACCGCCATCTGCCATCGAGGCGGAAATCGATTTCACGAACCGGAACCGAGAAGCCCGTTGCTCGCTCTTCCCAGACTTGCCGATATTGCTGCACCGTGGTTATCCCACGCGGTTGATCAACTTGGTGTTACACAATTGCATTTCAAGAAGTCAATTGCAGCAGGTGAGAATGTTCTTGTGAGGACAACTCAGGTGAAAACACAAATCTACTTGCGCACAATCCTTCGGGTTGCTGTACTTGGCGTCAGCTGCTTGCCGCGGGCGTTTTCGGCTGATTTGTCAGGGCCCGTAAACCCGGCGAATTTGGCTGTAAGCGGCGAAATCGACGAACGGTTTCAGGCATACAACATCGAGATGTTGGAAGTGACGGGCGGACGGTTTTGGAAGCCTTACAAAGATCTCCGAACGAGCTCGGCGGGAAAGTCCGAGGCCGACCGGAACGGTCCAACTCCGGCAGGCATGAGTTCGAGTCTTTTCGAATACCGAGGGCCGATCGACCTCAGTAACGCGCGGTTACGTAAGCTGGCCGCGGCTCTGGGACCGACCTATGTACGGGTGAGCGGAACGTGGGCGAACAGTACGTATTTTCCTGGCGCTGAGGGTCCGGCGCCAGCAACTCCGCCGAAGGGCTTCAACGGTGTACTTACACGCGAGCAATGGAAGGGAGTTGTCGATTTCGCGAAGGCTGTGAATGCCGAGATCATTACATCGTTCGCGACGAGTGCTGGAACCCGCAATGCAGAAGGCGTGTGGACGCCAGATCAAGCGCGCGCTTTTCTTTCCTACACGAAATCGGTTGGCGGAAAGATTGCCGCTGCTGAGTTCATGAACGAACCAAATTTTTCGCAGGTTGGGGGAGCGCCGAAGGGTTACGATGCAGCAGCGTACGGGCGCGACATCGCCGTTTTCCGTCCCTTTCTGAAGCAGACTGCACCGGACGTTTTGTTCCTCGGACCGGGTTCCGCAGCCGAAGGTGGTCCACTGGCCACTACACCGAGCGCTGGCAGACTTCGTTCGGAGGACTTGCTGCAGGCCACCAGAGCGGAGTACGACGTGTTCTCTTATCACCTTTATGCTGCCGCTTCAGAGAGATGCGCCGGCAACAGCACCACATTTGGAACGACAGCGGCGGCGGCACTTTCGGAAGACTGGTTGTCTCGCCCCGACGCGATCAACGAGTTCTACAAGAGTCTTCGCGATCGTTTCGACCCTGGCAAACCGCTCTGGATTACCGAAACGGCCGATGCAGCTTGCGGAGGAAATCCCTGGGCCTCTACATTCCTGGATGTGTTTCGTTATCTCGACCAGCATGCGCGCTTGGCGCAGCAGGGTGTTCGTGTCATCGCACACAACACGCTTGCGGCGAGCGATTATGGGCTTCTGGATGAGACTACATTCGCTCCTCGCCCTAATTACTGGGCGGCTCTGTTGTGGCACAAGCTAATGGGCACAACGGTACTGAAGCCCAATGCATCGCCGAAGGAAAATCTTCATCTCTATGCACACTGCATGAGCGGTGCGCCAGGGGGGGTGACACTGCTTGCGATAAATACAAGTCGCAACGACCCGCAAAGGCTCGCTGTTTCGGCTCCGTCCGAGCGCTACACGATGACCGCCCCAAGGCTGGAGGACACCAGCGTGGAACTGAACGGAAAGGAACTGAAGCTGGGAGCTGACGATTCGATGCCTCGACTTACGGGCGTGCCGACGGCTTCCGGACCGATCAGCTTACCGCCTGCAAGTATTACGTTTCTGGCTGTACGGGAAGCACACAACGCTGCTTGCCATTGAGTTGAAAAGCGAAACAAGGATCTGGGAGCGCTAGGTCAACACGACGATCTTGCCGCCGGCTTTGTTCTCTTCCATGCACCGATGGGCCTCGACGATGTCGTCCAGACGAAATGTTTTCCCAACCTGAACCTTGAGGGTTTGCGCGGCGGCTTACGCAGCCAGTTCGATTGAGCGGGGTCCGCATGAAATCATCAGATTCGCCCGCATATGTCGTTACACAGACAGCAGTCGGAATCGCCTCCATCAAGAGCAAACTCGTCGAAAGACCATTTGTTGCCCACAATTCCTGTCATGCAAACGATCCCACCCTGTTTCGCGCACCGCAGCGAGTCCTTCAGCGTTGTGACGCCGACCAATTTCCAGCACCTTATCGACACCGTCCGAAAGCCTGGTTTCACATCTGTGGCGATGGAGCCGGTATCGATGAAAACCTCGTCAGCGCCGTTCGCCTTCAGAAGTTGCTCGCGATCGGCGTTTCGAGTGGTGGCGGCCACGAGCGCTCCGTTGTTCCTGGCGATGGCAGCAGCGGCTAATCCAACCGAAGTCGTGCCTCCGCCAATCAAGAGACGTTCGCCTTTTTCAACACGAAGAGATTTGTACAGCGAACCCCAGGCCGTTTGCATCATCTCCGGCATCGCGCCGAGTATTTCCCACGGCAGTTTCGTTTTGACTGCCTGCACCTGGCTTGCGGGCACGCATGTATATTCGGCGTAGCCGCCGTCGAACTGACGACCCAAGCCGCCCATCGCGGTTGCGACAATATCACCTTCGCGGAACTCATTTCCGGGTGCTGCTTCTATAACACCGACTGCCTCAATCCCGAGAACTCGCGGCAACTTCACGCTGGGCGAATGGCCTTGCCGGGTGAACAGTTCAGAACGATTCAGTCCGAATGCTTTTACTCGAATCAACACTTCGCCGATTCCCGGCTTGGGAACCGGACGGCTTTCGATCTTCAGCACCTCCGGCCCGCCCGGCTGGTACATTACTGCTGCTTTCATCATGTTCATCGATTCATTCCTCTAGTCATGCGGCGGATTGGTTCAGGGCTTCTTCATAAGTGGAAAGTACTTCGGTACTCGATTTCTCATCTGCATTCATGGCATGTCGCCCTGGCTTGCGGCTTTCGTTCTCGATAACAGTATCGAGCCATTCTGATATCCATGTGGAGTGGGGTAGAGTGAAAATCCATTCCCCAAACTTCGGATAATTGTCTGCAGGCCAAAGCTAGAAGGCAGCTGGACGAGGGCGAGTCCGGTGGTCGATCCAGACGAGCGCGAACCCGGAGAGCAGAAAGGCAACTGCGATCACGATCGAATTCAGAGCCGTCTGGCCGTAGCCGAGCCGGAGGACGTTGATAAATGGATAGGCGTAGCTACCGGTTGCCGCTCCCCGCAGGAGCGCATAAGCCAGATAGGCAAGCGGATAAGTTGCCCATCTCAGCGGGTCTCGCCATGTGAGGTCACCCTTCGGAGCGAAGAACGCCCAGAAGAGTGGAACAAGTATCGGCGTGACCATGTGCAGAAGTACATTTGCCACTGCCGAGCCGCCCGAAAGCTCTGTCGAACCGTGTAACAGAAGAGCGTAGATTACTCCGACAAGTACGATCGAGAGCATCGTTCCTGCAATCATCCCGGCCGAACGAAGCGCCCTGCGGTTTACGGCAATACCGGTGAAAACTACGGCGACGAGAACATTGGTGGTTATGGTGAAATATGCGAACACGGTCCAGAGTGCAAGCAGCGCCGACGTGGTTCGATGATAAGAAGCAATGAACTGCACGGCCAGGCCGGTCCAGGTGATGGCCGCGATACATGCCGCGGCGATGCGGGCTGCGCTTTCAGGGTTCATGGCGATCTGTTCTCACCTTTGCCGGATCGCTTGCATTTGAAGGAGGGCAGCTTTATTGCGCTGTGCTCCGGGCGTAAGAATAGAGGCTTACGCGATACACATGTAAGTCATGTGGGGACATTAAGAGCTGGCGGCCTTGATTCGTTTGATCGCCGGTCAGTTCGCGATCCGTCATCCAATTGGCTCCAGCCTTTGAGATTTGCTCAACTTTTGCGATTCCAGCCAATCGATTATCGAAATCCGGATCGCGGAAGAAGTCCACGGTTAGTCCGCTGCCTACTATATAGAACTCGTTCGATTTCGTTTCTAAGATCATCATGGCGCCATGATCGGTAAGAAGAGTTCTCGCTGGCCAGGATCGCGAAAGAGCGGCTTGAAAAAGATATCCTCCCAAAGAAACCGTCTGCGTAGAGCGAGGGCTTGATGCATGTAGCACTAATCCACGGATCTGGTTCTTCTGCTGTGCGTCCAGGATATTAGTGCTGATCTCGTCAAGAATTTTGTACACATCAGCGAGCGCAGGCTGCGATGCCGGCGACGAGTCCGACCGTACGAGCGAGTCTACCCCGAACGGCGAAAACCCAAATCCCCGTGCCTCACCATATGTATACAGCGCATTGTAGGGACTGGAGTCGATGCGGGCTTCGGGAACAAAGATGGGATTTCCAGCCATCTGATAGCGCTTGACCCAATATTCGAAGTCGGGCCAATAGATATCAGGCGAATAGAAATCTATCGAAGGTGCGCCGATACGGTATACATCCTGATAGTAAGGATGCGGTCCACCGCTTGGATATTCGCCGGCTCGTTCGAAGGGAGAGGGAAGCTGGGCGTTGAGGTACATCGGCAACGGATACTCTTCTTTACCTGCTTGAGCGACTTTGTTTACGAAGAGAGCATAGTGCCATGCCATGAAGACCTCGTCCGAAGCATCAGAGAAGATCTCCTTCCAGGTGCGGCCTGCGGAGTTGAAATGCGCAGCGAGCTCCGGCGACATGTGTAGCCGGCGTTCTTCGAGGCCGCGCCTCAGATCGGGAGGGACGCTGCCCTGAAACAGTTTGTTCGCCGCATCCGAGCGATCCCTTCCACGGCCGAGGTATCCAATTTCGTTCTCTACCTGTACCATCAGGACCGTCTGCTGGTCTGCGTCGACCTCACGCACGTGGCGCATAAGAGAGGAGAACGCCCGGGAATCTAAGCGAAGCGTGTCTGCACCGAACGTAGAGAGAATCTCGAGCGGCAATCCATCCGCGGATATTGCACGGGGAAAACGTTTGGCGTCTGATCTTACCCACTCCGGCGCGTAGTTCGAGAACGCATTTTTCCAGCTTCCGAACCAAAGCAGCACGAGGTGAATGCGCTGTCGCCGTGCCACTTCAATCCAGTGATCAACGATTGAAAAGTCGAAATGACCTTCTTCCGGTTCGATTTCCTGCCAGGCGACCGGCATCAGCACAGTGTTGATATGCATTCCCGCCAGCTTTGGAAGGATGCTATCGGCCTGACCGGCTGTACCTGCTGAAGAGTTTCCCAGCTCCGCTCCAAGAATGAGGAACGGTTTGCCGTGAACAATCAGTTGTCCCAAACCGTTCTGATTTCGGATGGTTGGCAATTCGCTGGCGTGCAGAATCGGGCCGAACGCTATTTGAAAGCCGATCACAAGGAGCACAGTTCGGAGTGACAGTTTCAACCGACCTTTCCTAGTAAATGCCAGCACTGTTGTACTTACGTTTACTATTGCAGAGGGCGGCGGCAGGGATTCGGATCTTGGGATGAACCAGGCATAGCTTAGAAGCGTGGCGTTCTTGGAAACTGGGACTAAGAAGGTGGCTGAATCCGGGAGCCTCTTAGATTCATTCTCTCCTTGACAGCTTAGGGGAGTCTGCAGTATATTCCTAAGTGATTTAGGAGTGTAAATGTCCGGCCAGGCCCAGCTTCTTCCAGGAACTCTCGATCTGCTCATTCTCAAAGCGGTCTCGCTTGGGCCTCTGCATGGCTACGGGATTCTTTTGCGCATTGGACAAATCTCCGAGCAGGCGCTGCTCATTGAGCAGGGAGCGCTCTATCCGGCATTGTTCCGGCTGGTGCGTCAGGGGCTTCTGAAAGCAAGCTGGGGTACATCCGAGAACAATCGCCGCGCTAAGTTCTACGAATTGAGGGCGCTGGGGCGGAAGCGCCTGCGCGAAGAGACGGAGGGATGGAATCGTCTGGCTACAGCCATTGCGTCTGCCCTTGCTGCCCAACCGGAGGAATTATGAAGCTCCTGGCATATCTTCGTTGCCTAGGCGCTAAGTTTTTTCGCCGTTCGCAGGTGGACGATGAGATGGAGGAAGAAATTCGCTCGCACATCGAGCACCGGGCCGATGATCTGGAGCGTTCCGGCGTCTCTCGACCTGAGGCAGAACGCCGCGCTCAGGTCGAGTTTGGCGGCCGGGTGCGTATTGAAGAAGAATGCCGGGAAGCGCTTGGCGGGAATTTTATCGAGATCCTGATACAGGATGCACGCTTCAGTCTACGGGTGTTGCGCAAGGCTCCCGGATTCGCGATCGTCGCGATATTGACGCTCGCGCTGGCGATAGGCGCGAACGCTGTGGTGTTTGGCATTTTGAATGGACTGATCCTGCGCCCGCTGAATGTGCCCCAAGCGGAGAGCCTTTGGGGGACTGAGTATGGGGACGGTTCTGCATTTCAGTCTTATCCGAACTATGTCGATCTTCGCGATCGCAACCGCAGCTTTGATGCTCTGGCGGCTTGGAAATTCGTCTTTGTAGGACTGAACAGGGGCAACGATCCGTCCCCCGCCACGGGATTCGCAACGTCTGGAAACTACTTCGATGTGCTCAGGGTTCAGCCGTATCTTGGCCATTTCTTCCACGGCTCGGATGAGCATGGCCCGAACAGCGCCCCGTATCTGGTGCTCAGCTACGCATATTGGCACAGCCATTTTCAGGACGATCGCGGCGTGGTGGGCCGTGTTGTTCAAATCGATAAGCATCCTTTCACCGTTGTCGGTGTGACGCCGGCGGAGTTCCGCGGGACTTTGTTGTTTGCCTCTCCCGATTTTTTCATGCCGATCGTGGACCAGCAGCAGGTGGATGGAGAAAATCTCCTGGATGCGCGCGGCAGCATTCTTGGGGTTTTCGAGGCGTTTGGACACTTGAAGCCGGGAGTGACTCCCGCTCAGGCTGTCGCCGATATGAACGCGATCGGGGCGTCTTTGGAGAAGACGTATCCAAAAGAAGTTAGTCATAAGCACTCTTCGCTGATACATGAAGGCCTCACTTCCTTTGCCGGTCCGGTGCGGGCGTTTGTTGGGGGATTGATGCTGCTCGCCGGATTGATTCTGCTGGCGGCATGCGCCAATCTAGGTAGTCTGTTTGCCGCGCGCGCCACAGACCGCTCCCGCGAAGTAGCTCTGCGGCTCGCGCTTGGCTCCAGCCGCAATCGCATTTTGCGGGGACTTCTTACCGAAGCAGTTCTGATCTCGCTAGCTGGGGGCGCCGTCGGACTCCTGGGCAGCATTGCGCTGCTCCGGTGGCTTAGTGCGTGGCAGCCGTTTCCCACAGCTCCCATTCATCTGCCTGTCACCCCGGACGCCAAAGTATACGTGATCGCTTTGTTTTTGGCGTTAGCCAGCGCATTCCTTTTCGGTATTGTTCCGGTGCGCCAGGTGCTCAGGACCGATCCTTACGAAATCGTCAAGTCCGGATCGAGAACTACCGGCGGGCGTCGGATCACTTTTCGAGATCTGTTGCTCGGCGTGCAAATTGCGATCTGTGCGGTGCTGGTGACTTCTTCGCTGGTTGCGGTGCGCGGACTGATGCGCTCGCTCGGTAGCAACTTCGGCTTTGAGCCGCGCAACACGATGGTGGTCAATACAACGCTCGCCATGGCCGGTTACAACGGCGACCGGGTTCCGGCAATGCAAAGGCGCATGATCAACGCGATCGGAACGATGCCTGGAATTGAGCGAGTGGGATTGGTGAATAACTATCCACCCCTGGTCTACACCGCCGCTTTCCGGGCGAATATTTTCAAGGAAGAAACCACCGATCTGAGGCCAGCGAATGTCGCTCTAGCGCCTTACAGATACGACATATCTCCTCAATATTTTCAAGCGGCCGGCACCACCTTGTTGGCGGGCAGAGACTTTACCTGGCATGACGACAAGGACGCGCCGCCTGTCGCGGTAGTGAATCGGGATTTTGCCAGCAGAATCTTTGGCTCTGTGACAAACGCGGTGGGTCGTTATTTCAAGTTGCAAGATGGAACGCGTGTCCAGGTGGTGGGTATTGTCGAAAACGGAAAATACTTGAGCCTCACAGAAGAGCAACAGCCGGCGATGTTTCTCGCGTTTCTCCGATCGCCATCCAGCGCGGCCGCTTTGGTGGTGCGTTCAACGCGCGATCCGCAACAGCTTGCCGCGGCACTGCGGAATAAAGTGCGCGAACTGGATGGCGGACTACCTTCCGATATCCAGACGTGGAACGGCATGCTCGAGGTGGTTCTGTTTCCGTCGCGCGCGGCCACGATGTCGCTCGGTGTGATGGGCCTGATGGGCGCCATGCTCTCCATCACGGGCATCTTCGGTATGGCTGCGTATTCGGTGAGCAAGCGGCTGAAGGAATTGGGAATTCGGGTAGCGCTCGGAGCGCAGCGGAAGGAAGTATTGCAGGCAGCATTGGGACGAGCTTTTAAACTGCTGGCTTTTGGCTCGGCAGCAGGACTGTTGCTTGGCATCCTGGCGAGCCGGGTGCTCGCTTCGATCGTGTATCAGGCAACTCCCCGCGATCCGCTGGTATTGACTGGTGTGGTTCTGGCGATGTTGCTGTTGGGGTTGGTGGCCACGTGGATTCCCGCACAGCGCGCGCTGTCGCTGGATCCTGTGACACTGCTGCGCGAGGAATGAATTGGCTGGGCTGGCTGCTAAAATTCGACCCGCAAACCGAACTCAATCCAGCGCGCGCTGTTCGTGCGGTTGGGCGGAACGAAGGTGCTGGTGATAACCCCGAAGGATTGGGGGCTTTGCAGGCTTAACTGAGAGCTGGTCGGGTTCGCGAAATTCGCATGATTGAAGATATTGAAAAAATCAGCCGAAAACCGCACATTCACGCGTTCTGTAACCGCCGTACTTTTGCCGAGACTCATATCGAAGTTCCTGAAGGGTAGCCCGCGCAAGGGGTTGGCTCGTCCTGTTCGTCCGTCCTCGCTCAAGAGGATGGGACGAAAATCCTGGAATGCGGCTTGGGGATCGGCGAACAGATTCTTTCCTGTCCCGTTTGGCCCACCTCCGGTAGTTCCATAGCCGTTCGTGCCCCCGACATTGTTGTTCATGCCAGTTGCGGGTAGTCCGTTCACTGGCAGGGCAGCAGTATTGGCGCCCAGCACTACTCCGTCGCCGAAAGCTTGTGTGCTCTCCAGGACCGTGATTGGCAAGCCAGTCCAAGCTGTGATAATGCCGGATGTGTACCAACCCCCGATAACTCGATCGATCCAATTCCCGGTGCTGAACGTGTGTCCTTTACCGGCAGGGAGATCGTAGACGTAGTAGGCATTAAAGACATGGGTCCGATCGTAAAGCGAAGGACCATAGTCAACGCCTGGATAGAAACTGTTGACGTAGTAGCTGGCGTTATTCTGCCACTGCAAACCATCGTCGAGAGCACGCGAGAAGGTGTAATTGGCGCTGATATCGAGCCCACGGGTGAAGCGCTTTCGGGCCGAGATCAACAAGCCGTTGTAGTTAGACCTGCCGATGTAGGTTCGCATGAATTCCATCTGGGCCTGGTCGTTGTTATAGGGTTGGAGGCCCAGTGCGCGCCGGTAAGTACCGAGTGTTTGGAAGATACTACTGATATTTCCATTTCGGAAGTTAGCAGCTAACTGTTGCGTTACGTAAGCGGTTGCGGTGCCGCTGAAATGCTGAAGCGCAGTCAAGCCGGCAAGCTGGTTTTCAAACCAAGGCTGAGCGGCTGGCGTCTGTCCTGCTCGCAGCGAGGTGGCAACGGCATCAAAGGCCTGAGCAAATGACTGTTTCGAAGCCGCATCCACAAACATATAAGGTGATTGCGTGAAATTGACGGCTTGCGGCAGGTCGCGGGAGAATCTGCCCACGTAGGCGGCTTCAGCAAGGACACCGCCCGGGAGTTCACGTTGCAGGCTTAAATCGAAGTTGTAACTACGGCCGACTTTGGTATTTGGATCGACCTGGAAGGAGAGAACTTCGCTAAAGTTCTGCGGTACGACAGGTGAGGTCGCGGGGCCGAAGGTGGGTAGCGGGATTGTGCCATCGACGCCGACTCTGAACAGGGATGCTCCGTAATTTGTGGCGCCGAGGCTACTGCTGCAACCTGGACCTGGTGTGCCGGAGGCATTACAGGCGGGCGTCTGCACATTGATACTTTGGCCGAAACCGACGCCGAGCATCGGGATCTCGACCGACTGGACGGTATTCGAGCGGTCATAAACGATGGAAAAGCCGCCGCGTATAACCGATTTTTTGTCACCGACTAAACGCCCGAGAAAACCGCCGTCGTACGAGGGATTCCAGGCGAACGAGGCACGTGGCGCGACATCGCCCCAATCGATGTTGTAGACCGGATGATTGGCTTTTCCGACAGGAACCCAACCCAGCGTTGGATTATAAATCTGGCCCTGAAGTGCAGCCTGCAACTTATTGTTCAGGAATTGCTGGGCATTTACCAGTTGACCGGTGCTGGTATCGATCTCGACGGTCTGCCGCCCTTGCGCTTCGGTAGGCGCAGTCTGCCAGCCATAGGATAGGCCGTAAGTGAACGTAAGCGACTTGGTGGCGCGCCAAGTGTCCTGCCAATAGAAGTAAGTGGCGAACTCATTGGTTCGATTTACCAGATTTGTTCCAAACGGCAATGGATTGAGGCTAGCGTCACGTACGGCTAGGATGCCAACGTTATCTACCAGACCCAGGGTGGATGCGTAAAAACGATCCCAGTTTGTAGCGTCAGCGGATTTGAGGCAATTAGTGGTAATTCCGTTACCACAAGTGATAGGCCGGTTCACAGCAGGCAATGCGGTAAGAAAAGTGGAAGCGTCGAGCGTTGCCGCGAGCGAGGAAAGCGATCCAACTACTTTGTCGGCGCGCACGTGCGTGTAAGGAAGCGCGTGAAATTGTCCGCCGAATTGCATGGTGTGGCTGCCCCGGATCAATGTGAGGTCGTCAAGCCATTGAAAGTCCTCGTTATAATTTGCCTGGTAGCGCGCTCGTTGTGTATCCATATCGATTGGGGAATCGATAAACGAACTGACACCGCTGCCAATCAACAGAGCGACATTGCCCGCGCCCGTCTGGCTACCGGGCGTGTTCAGGATTCCGGCCGCAACGGAAGGCGGGGTTGCCTGGGCGGCATTTGTATCACGAACCCAGCCGAAGTGGAACACATTCAGGAGGGATGGGGTGATCTGCCAGGTTAGCGCCCCACTAAGAACCGCACCGCGTTGCGGAGAACTGACGGCCGATTGCGGAGAATTATTCAAAATTGAGATATCGGTAGAATTAACGAGGATGTGGCGGTAATAGGTATAGCTACCGCTGAACTGAATGCGATCAGTAAAGTTATGGTCAAGCCGGATGACACCGTAGTTATCGTTGACCGGCGTAGGGATGTTGGCGAGATATCCCGTCGTATTCAAGCCGTCACCTCCGGTGATGTTGCCGGCAGGCATCTTCGCCCACTGCGACTGCACGGCTGGACTGATGCCCAAACCTCGGGGGTCGCAGGCGAGATTACCTGATGTACCGCAGACCTGGGCGGCAGCCAGATTGTAGCTGTCAACATTCCCGGCGGCGTCTACGAAACGCAGAATACCTTGCTTCAAAGTCGCTGTGGGGACAGTGCGAGTAACCTGTGTGACCGATTGAAATCTTCGCCCTTCATAATTAGCAAAGAAGAAGGTTTTGTTTCTAAATATCGGACCGCCCAACCGGCCGCCGAAGCGATTATCCTTGATACTCGGCTTAGCGATATGGGCGAAGTTGTTGTCCCAGGTATTTGAGTTAAGAACCGAGTTTTGCAGGTATTCATACAACGCTCCGTGAAAGGTGTTGGTTCCGTGACGGCCTACGAGGGTCATCTGACCACCCGATGCACGATCGTAAGCGGCGTTCGGATTCGCTACGTTTACTTGCAGCTCTTCCATGCTGTCGGCGGGCGTGGGGATCACTGTTCCCGAAGCGACCACGCTTTGGGTGACGTCGATACCGTCAACTGTAACGGTGTTTTGATCTTCGATGGCGCCCGTAGTTCGCAATTGCAGGCCAGTCGTGCTACCCCCGGTTGTTGGAACAACTCCTGGCTGCAACCCCATCAGCTCGGTGACGTTTCGCTGCAAGGTGGGCAATCGAAGAAGTGTATCGGTGGCAAGAACGTTCCCGATTTGGGCGTCGGTGGTTTGTAGTTGTGCAGCGGCTGTCGCAGTTACTTCGACGATCTGATTGGCGCCGCCAATTTCGAGCTGGACCGGCACTGAGGCGGACTTATTTACGTCGATTTTCAGATTTTGCACAGAACTGGTGCGAAAGCCCGCCATGCTGACGGTCAATGTATAGACGCCCGGCGTGACATTCGTAAACGTGTACTCGCCGCCGTTGTTTGTCACTTGTGAGAAAGTCGCATTGGTTTCCGTGTTTTGAATCTTCACGTCGGCGCGGGCAACAACGGCCCCCTGGGGGTCGGTGACGATGCCGACAATGGCGCCGGCGGTCGCCGTCTGAGCGAGTCCGTGGTCCGGCAAAGTAAGGCGAGCCAAAAGAACCAGACAGGGTGCCCAGGAACAAATTGCGCGGCGCAGAGAAGGTACGAAGCTTTGCGAGGGAGTTAGCCTAAATCCGTTAGTCATGGCCGGGTGCTGTGGATGATAGCACGACTGATTCGGCTGCGGAATGATCTGCGGTCGAGGTGATCAATAACGACTTTGTAATGGTTATTGCAGGATTTTGGAAATCGGCAACAGCGGGCTAGGCTTTTCGACGAGCACCTAGGAGGGAGCGCGGCGTCCGGAAGTCTTCCAAATAACCAGGCCGATTGCTGCCAGAAGAAAGGAAGAGACAGTCCATTGTGGAGAGTTGAGCAGCCCGCTTTGCGATCTCCCTTGGCTAGCTATATATGCGGGCCATGCTGCTTTTGCGCCACTTGCGTAACTCTCGAGTTGCGAGTAATTGCCGTCCCATGTGGTGTACATGAGGCCGTTGATGCCCGGAATGGCTGCGGCCTTTGCCAGTTCGTCGCGCGCATCCGACGCACCATTTCCGTTGTCGTAGTATCCGGCGATAATTTGCTGATATCTGTTGCCTTGACGACGATCGCTGCCGGAAAAGAAGTTGAGCGATTCTTTCAAATGGTCAAGATTCCAGTTCATGATCGTCATATCCGGCGGCAAACCTTTCCAGGAGCCTGCGAGAGTGCCCTCGACGTAATAATATTTGTCCACCGCATTGTGATACGGATCGAACATGTCGCTCCAGGTGAATAGCTGAGCGCCGGGAATGGCGGAGTGGAAGGTTGTGGAGGTCTGTCCTACGTTCCAGGCCAAAAGCTCTCCTGCAGACATCTTCTTTGCCCTACAACTTCCGCACGAATTCATCTGCCTGATCTCGTCATATCCCACGAGCACACCAGCCCCGGGCGGCAAAACTTTCTTGATGCCATGCGCATTGCGTTTGAGCCATTCAGCAACGCCGGGGTCGGTTAAACACATGCTGACCGAATCGGTCTGTGGAATCGGAAAAGCGGAATAGTAGTCGATCGCGACGATCTGATGCGCAGAGAGGTGGGTATTACGAGGAAGCGTAATTGTGGGCGGCTGGTGGTACGAATCTGTAAATGGATGGGTCTCCGCCATTCGCGGGTCCATTACCTGATTGAAGTCGCTTTTCTCCCGGTAGACCAGGTTGGGATTTTTCGGATCGTAGACGGTGAGAGGTGTACCGGGCCGTCGTGTGACGTAGATCAGGGAAGTCTCTTCGAGTTGCACGTCGTCAAACCAGATCGTTCCGGAGTTTCCTCCCCAAACTCCGAAATAAAGATATGCGTCAGTCGTATCCTGGCTGTCGAAAGCGTAATTCAACTCAGTCCAATCATGGCTGCCGTTTGCACGTATGGCTGCGTTGAACGGAATCTTAGTGCTGTCTGACGCGGACAAGATTTCAAGCTGCGAAAAGCCGCCGAAGTTCTGGGATTTAAAAAACACCCGAATATGATATTGGCGCCATGGCTTAAGCATGATCCGCTGCCGGAACCTGGCATTGCCCCGGGCGTTTTCAATGGCGGCTGCGGACCTGCCTCCGTGCGATGTATGTGGATCCAGGGATGTATTCGAATCGTGTAGTTGAAACCACTCGTCTTCGGATTCGAATCCGGGATTTACTAAGCCGGGGAAACTGTTAACCAGCTCCAAATGTGTTCGGGACGAATCTACCTGGAACTGGGCACCGACAATCCTTTGTGACTCCGCCCAGTTCGGATTGGTTCGTAAAGCGTTTACCGAGTTAGAAAAGGGTCCGGCCTCGACAACAACTTTGAGATGCTTCGAGGCGGCATATTTCAACAGGTCACGGATGCGATCCTCAGTCTCGAACGGTGTCCACGCATCACCCAGCAGGTCGATGCTCCCACACCAGAGGACGATTCCTGTGTAACCCGACTCCAGCGCTCTATCAATCAAGACTTTGCCTGATTTGAGGGCATCATCGGAATCCAATTCGTTGTGATAGAAGCACCAAAGTTGTAAGCTCTTCTGATCCGGCGGTGCGGAGGGCGCCAACGAAAGCAGTACGAAAAGAAGGATGAGCGGGACTCGCACGAACAGACCGCGGATATTTGTCAAGAAGTTGCTCTTGCCCGACTCTTCGGCCGCGGAGACTTCAGCTGCGGTTCCAAAATGGGGGCACGATCAGGAATGAATGGACTCTGCTTTGCTGAAAGAGTGATCGGGCGACTTTCAGACTGGGCCAAGGCCAGGCCGGACGTGGCCCGTTGCATCGCAATCGCAAGGCCACTCAGAACCAGCAGGTAGGGTCGATACCCGAAATTGACGAACGACTGCGCAGTACAAAACGCAACCATCCAAGTGGTGATCAGAAATGAACCCAACCAAACTTCACGGAGCTGCGGGTTATTCTTGGTAGCTTTTTGCAATCGGAAAAAGATACGAAAACTTGCGACCATTGCATAAATCATGCAAAGTGCTGCGGGAATCCCGTCCTCGCTGGATATCTGAGTGTAAGTGTTGTGCGCCTCTTGCCAGTTGTTGTGTGGATGTCCTTCTTGAATGGCTTTGTCACCTTCGTAAACACTGAATTGACCGCTCCCCACTCCTAAGAGGGGATGATGAAGGGTGGCTACGAGGCTGTTGATCAAAAGACCGCGGCGTGCATTATAGGAGTCCACTGCCTCCGCATGGCCGCTGTCCCCACTCGAAAACGTAAGAATGCGGGTTAGATCCGCTTTGGGCAGTACGACCATCGTCAGAATGGCCAAAATCGGAAAACCGACCAGGAAAACTGCTCGCACCCTCGCATTCCCAATTACCACAGTAAAGACGAGGCCGGCGGCAAGGCCGATGGCGGCGCCTCTCGAGCCGGTTCTTAGCATCAGGTAGAACGCCGGGAGAATAGAGCTGAACGCAAGTAAACGCACCAGAAAATGGGCACTCCTTGCGAAGGCGGCGAAAAGCACGAAAGGCAGAACAAAGATCAGATGAGCTGCCACATCGTTTGGATTGGCGATACTGCCAGACCAATAGACACCTAAACGGCCGTCAACATCGAAGTGACGGGTAAGGCTCAAGAAAGTTACGATTGCGCCGGCAACCCCGAGCATAAGCAGTAACCTTCGAACCAGGCGCCAACTGCCGAACAGACCTCCAATTAGCGGAACGATAAAAAAGTTGTCCTTCACGAACGGTACAGTTACGCCGAAGGATCCGCCGGGCCACAGGCTGAAGGGTACGCTGACTAACAGGAACACACAAAAGATCAACCAAGCGCGGTACAAGCGCGTATTCTTCACGGCGCGCCAGGTTTCACCCCTTAAGAGCCCCGTATACGCCAATGCCCCGACCAGCACCAACATATACGTTTCTCTACGCACTTCAACCGTAATGAATTCATGCAGAAAGCTAAAGCGCAGGAATATATATATACTTGTGAACCAAACTGAGATCGGGCCGAGACCGGTCAGAGGTTCATCGTCGACCAATGAATTTGGTATCGAAGCAGGCTTGGTCTGGAGAACGGTATGAAGCGTCTCCGAGCTCTGAACTGGGGGAACTTGAGCAGGAGGCCGTCGACGCTCACGCCGGGAATCCGGGATGTGCGAAGGGGGATCGAGTAGAGGTAATTCAAACCCCAGAGGGCGGTTGGCATCCCAACCTGACTGCTCAGAGCCAAGCGCATCGCCGTCATGATCTCCACCCAGGGAAATATTGGCTGCGTTTGGCTCAGTGCGGGACATGTTTGAGAAGGCCAGATGTCCACCTGGGAGTGGAAGCCGATCGGTTTGACTCTATTGATTGTATCCCGGCCTGCCGCTCCGCATCGGTAGCAAAACTAGTGCTGGAAGACAAATTGATTGTCACCAAATCACCGGACCGCGTATTCCAGACGAACGATTCCTGACTTGTAAATTTTGTGTGTTGTCAACGTAAGTTGAATTCGCTGTGCCGGAATGGGCAGTAGCGATGTACCTCCTCCAAGAAGGACTGGCATCACGGATACCTCAACGGAATCGACAAGTTTCGCTGCCGCAAGGCTGCGGAACAGGACTCCTCCACCGAATAGCCAAATGTCTTTGCCCGGCGTTGCCCGTAAACCGGAGACAACCTCCTCGGGTTTTTCAGCTACAAGACTGACATTCGGGTGATCAGGCCGGTTGAGAGTTCGAGAGAAAACGTATGTGACCTTCCCGGGGAATAAGCCTCTACCGGAGCTCAGCACCAATTCAAAAGTGCGGCGCCCCAGTAAAATTGTGTCGAACTGATTGGAGATGGCGGCGAAGTCGATCTCGGGATCCGTTGTAATCCAATCGATTTCACCATTCGGCCCGGCGATATAGCCATCCAGGCTTGCAGCCACTAAGTATCGCACTCGTCGCATTCCGTTAGTGATCTGACAAGCATTGCACAGAGGCTCAACTCAGCAAACAGTTGTTCGAGCGGCGCATGTCATACTCGGGGGAATCATACGATTTTCAAGGGTGTGTAAAACACGGCACCCCTGTTACATTCACTCTGATCATTCACGCCCCGTCGCGCAATTCTAAATTGAGAAAAGGCGGGATACAGCTTGATGATTGCGATTTCCAGACGCGAGTTTGCAGCCTCACTGGCGGGAGCTGCGGCTCTGTTCGCTCAAGATACGGATGAATTGACCTCTCTTACGTTGACCGAGACCTCGGCTCGCATCAGGTCCCGGTCGGTGACCCCGTCGCAGCTGGCGGCGGCTTGTCTGAAACGCATCGATACTTACAATCCTAAGATCAACGCGTTCATTACGGTTCTGCATGAACAGGCACTCACTGAAGCGAGGCAATTGGACGCCGAACAGAAAGCGGGCCGATTCAGGAGCGCACTACACGGAATCCCGCTAGCGTTGAAAGACAACATCGATACTGCGGGGATAAGAACGACGGCAGGGAGCGCCGTTTTCGATGACCGCGTGCCAGCCGAAGACGCGACGGTAGTGCGGCGTCTGAAGGCTGCAGGAGCGATCGCAATCGGCAAAACGAATCTGCATGAATTTGCGATGGGTGGAACTTCCGCAACGAGCTATTTTGGTCCTGTTCGAAATCCGTGGGCGCTGGACAGAACGACAGGCGGATCGAGCGGCGGCTCGGCTGCAGCAGTATCTACTGATTTATGTTTCGGAGCGTTGGGCACAGATACGGGCGGTTCCATTCGTACTCCTTCGTCGTACTGCGGCGTGGTTGGGTTGAAACCGACGTACGGACTGGTTCCGATTCGGGGTATCGTGCCGCTCACTTTGTCACTGGACCATTGCGGGCCGATTGCGAGAAGCGTAGAGGACGCGGCGTTACTGCTGAACTACCTGGCCGGATACGACAAACTGGACATTACGAGCGTTGAGCACGCGAAGGAGGATTACGTGGCCAGCATGAACCAGCCAGTGGGGAGTTTGCGGCTGGGCATTCCGCGCGCGCCGTTTTTTGATTGGTGCGATCCGGACATTAACAAGGCGGTGGAGGAGGCGATCAACGTGTTGTGCAAATTGACGAAAGGTGCAAAAGACGTGACCTTACCGTCCGTGAGCGAGATCCGCCTGGTTGGTGAAACGTATGCGTATCACGAAGAGTACATCACGAAAGAGGCGAACCGGTACATGCTGCCGACACGACGAGCGCTGCAAGAAGGCGGAAACGCCAAAGTTGGAGAGTACGTACGTTCGAAGTGGAAGCTGGAAGAGTTGCGGCGCACGATTGATGATAGTTTCGCTTTGTTCGATCTAGTGGTGCTGCCTACACGGCGTCACACGCCCCGTACGATCGACGCAGCGCTGAAACGCGAGGAGGAAACGAAACCGCGTAATCCGGAATTAGAGAATACGCAAGCGTTCGATTACTACGGAATTCCGGCGATCTCAGTTCCGTGTGGCTTCACGAATGCAGGCTTGCCGATTGGATTGATGATTGCAGGCCCGCGCTTTGCGGAAGGCAAGGTTTTAGCTTTGGCTCGCGCGTATCAGCAAGCGACGGACTGGCACAAACGGCAACCGCCGATTCGGCCCGATACCAAGGTACCGAAGCTGGCTGCGCTGGATGATCGCTTCGAACAGCCATAGAAGGCGGGGCGTGAGGGCGGGACACTTCTGCGGTCGGACGTTGGCCGATTTCCGAGTTCAGCCCGGAGTCCCGGAGGGACCCTAAGTGGTTCGCATGTTCCCGGTTCGTACGTTTTTGTCGCCGGACAACCCGCTCGGCTTTGGTACCGGCGATTCTATCGAGTTATTCGCAACGCTGCTGCTCTTTGCCTTAATTCTCCTTTGGGGCATGATGACTTGGTCGCCGGATTTAGTGCGGAGAAGCCGCGTGTGGCCGTTGATCTTCGTAACGGGCTTGCCGATTGCGTTACGGCTTCTTCTCTTACCGCAATGTCCGGTCCCTATTCCGAGCGGAGCGGATGATTTCAGCTACCTGCTTCTGGCGGACACTCTCCGGCATTTTCGCTTGGCGAATCCACCTCACGCTCTGCCTGAATTCTTTGAACAAATTTTCGTGATGCAGCAGCCTACGCACAGCTCGATGTACGCGTTAGGCCAGGGACTGGTGCTGGCGGCGGGCTGGTTGATATTCGGACATCCCTGGGCGGGCGTCCTGCTGTCTGTAGGTGCACTGTGCGGCGGATGTTATTGGATGCTGCGAGGCTGGACGTCTCCCGGTTGGGCGCTCGCGGGTGGACTGCTGGCAGTTCTTCAATTCGGCCCGCTTAGTTATTGGACGAACAGCTACTGGGGCGGGGCGGTATCAGCGACCGCGGGGTGCCTGGTGTTTGGAGCTTTGCCGCGGATTCGCAATAGCTATCGAACGCGGGACGGCGTTCTTCTGGGCCTGGGGCTAGCTTTGCAACTGCTGACGCGTCCATTCGAGTTTGTTTTTCTCCTTCTGAGCGCGGCGCTGTTTCTGTTGCCGGCACGGAGGAGCAGTTTCAATCTAAAAAATGCAGGGCGACTCACGGCAGTAGCAGGCGGGATCCTGTTAGCGTCCATTGCCCTGATGAGTCTGCAGAACAAGCGAGTGACCGGCAGCTGGACCACTTTGCCGTACATGCTTTCGGTTTACCAGTATGGTGTTCCACCGAGTTTCACGGTGCAGCCAAATCCGGTACCTCACCGGCAACTGAATGATGAACAGGAGCTTGCGTACAGGGCTCAATCCGTCATTCATGGAACCGATCCCGAAACGCTCGCGAGTTATGTGGAGCGCTTGGTTTTCCGTTTACGGTTCATGCGCTTTTTCCTGCTGCCTCCGCTATATATAGCCGCACTGGCCTTTCTGGTAAGTATCCGGGAGTTCCGCTTCTTATGGGTGGCGGGGACCATTGCGATTTTCGCGCTCGGCAGTAATTTCTTTCCATACTTCTACCCGCATTACGTGGCGGCGCTTGCAAGCCTGTTTGTTTTGGCCGCGATCATAGGGCTCGAGAAGCTCAATGAGCTTCGAGTTGCGGGCCGCGAGCTGCCGATTCAGTTCGGCAGTTTGATTCTGCTGCTATGCGTGGTGCACTTCTTCTTCTGGTTTGGTGTGCACGCCGTGGGCGGGCCGAGATTGTTGTCCACGCTTGGTCCGTTTGAAAGCTGGGATTACATCAACTACGGCGATCCTCAAAGACGCGTCGCCGTTGCCCATCAGCTTTCCGAGCAGCCGGGCAAGAAGCTTGTTTTCGTTCACTATGCGCCGGGTCACATGTTTCAAGAGTGGGTGCACAATGGCGCAGATATCGACGCGTCAGACGTCGTTTGGGCACACGATTTGGGACCAGGCAAGAACGACCAGCTGCTACGGTATTACCCGAATCGAACGCCATGGCTGCTCGAACCGGATCAAGTTCCGCCCAAGCTGACTCGCTATTCCGTTGTGAGCAGCGGATTTCAAGACGTGCAATGAAGTTTGTTCTTCCTGCTGCGGGAAGTCTTTAGGGTTGGCCCGTGGGAATCATCTGGACCTTGATCGGCGGCATTCCAACTACCTCATAGGTGCCGGATGCTATGCCGATACCGGCCTCATCGAAACGCTGTAAGATTTCCCGGCTCATGTCGCTCTTAATAGGTCGTATGCCCCAATCGGGAACGATAAACCTGATAGTCATTTCGAGCCAGTTGTCGGTGAGACGCCAGAATACTTGCGGTTTGAGTTCGGAGGGTCTAAGCGCATAACGTTTTTCGAGTGCTTCGAGAGCGCCTTGACTCAGTTCGGCGATTTTGACCGTGTGTGCTGCAGCGACATCCAGCAATATCTGTTCGGCCCGGTGGCGATCCGCAGTATAGGGGACGGGCAATCGGATCTCCTCCCAGATGTACGGGAATTCGCGGCTGTAGTTGTAGACCGGGTCGTCAAAGATGTTGGCGTTCGTGACTCGTACCAGCCTGCCAGTGTACTGACGGGCTTGGACCCACATGGGGTCGCCGCTATCACCCTCGGCTGGCTGTCCCATCTCCATGATTACCGTTTGCAAGAAGTTGAGCTCGATGACGTCGCCGCGAATGCCGCCCATGGTGATGCGGTCGCCGACGCTGAACGTATTACCGCGAAGAATAACCAAGTAACCCGCGAAAGCAGTTACAACCCGTTGGAGAGCGAATGCTAATCCGGCGGTTACCAACCCGGCGGCGGTGGTCAGAGTTCCGGGATTATCGAACCATACGGACACCAAACCGACGAGCATGACGAAGCCGACAGTTATGGAAATGCCCTGCCGCGTCCAGAAGCGAAGGCGTTTGCTTCGGTGATCGGAGGCGCCCCGATTTGCCAGCCAACGGAGGAAGAGGCCTACGAAATAGACAATTGCGAGAAATACGACAGAAAACAGGAGTTTCTTTCCTGTGACGGCGTTTACCCCGACGAGCTTGACGCCGAATAACTGGACGACGTGTGTCGGTCCTACGAATTGAAAGAAATTGCCCATCTCGTCACCCGACGATAGGAAACAATACAGAAACAGAATGTTACGCGAATTTTGGAGCTGCTCGGCCGGAGGTTACTTTGCGTCAAGGAACGCCGTGTAGCGTTTCGCGAGTTCGCGACCGATCTGATCTTGGGCGGTCAGGGCGGCGAGACTGGCCTGGATTTTGGATCTCTCCTCTTTCAGTCCGCTTTCGGAGGTCTTGGTGGGGTCGTCCGAACCTGTGAACAGGGTCATGGCGGAAATCGTGGTGTCTTCGGCGCGCGTCTGGAGCCGGACAAACTCGTCTTGCAAGGCGTAAACAGCAGCGCTCCGTTTCACCTCGGAGTAGTCCATCAAGCCCAGGGCTCCAACAGCCTGCGCCGTTGTCCAACTCGCATTGCTCAGATCCGCCAGGTTAAAGCCAAGGTGGAAAGCGTGAATGGAGCTGGCGCGTGATTTCAGCATGTCTGCGATCCATTGAAGGACTCGTTGGTGTTCCTGCTCGAGCCGCGCGGTCTCGGCAAGATGCCCGGACAGTTCACGCTGGTTATCTGCGATTTCGCTGTGGACATTCTCGCGAGCTTCGCGAATGAGGTGTGTGTGATGATTCCATTCGACCAGGCCCTCAAGAGACAGGGCGATCAGAATGCCGATCGTCACGATCGCTAAATGGATGACAAATTCCCGTACCGATCTGACAGGGTGCTCGGGCGCGTGGATTTCCATGTGCGCAATTGACGGTTTACAAGTGCTCGCGAGTGATCCGGTCGGCTCCGAAATAAGGGCGAAGCGCTTCGGGAATGAGGACGGTGCCATCTTCCTGCTGATGGTTTTCCAGAATGGCCAGCCAGGTACGTCCGATCGCCAAACCGCTGCCATTTAGGGTGTGGACAAATTCTGATTTGTTCTTTTCGTTTTTGAAACGGATCTGGGCGCGGCGCGCCTGGAAGGCTTCGAAATTCGAGCAGGACGAAATTTCTTTGAAGGCGTTCTGACCGGGCAGCCAGACCTCCAGATCGTACGTTTTGGCGGAGCCGAAGCCCAGATCGCCGGTGCACAGTGCGACGCGCCGGTAAGGCAGTTCCAATTTCTCGAGGACGACCTCGGCGTTGCGGGTCAGGTTCTCGAGCTGTTCGTAGCTTTGCTCGGGGCGAGAAAATTTGACGAGTTCAACTTTCTGGAATTGATGCTGACGGATGATGCCGCGGACGTCACGGCCGTACGATCCCGCTTCGCTGCGAAAACATGCAGTGAAGGCGCAAAGCGAAAGAGGTAGGGTAGCGGTGCTCATAATTTCGTCGCGAAACAGATTAGTAACCGGCACCTCGGCGGTGGGAATGAGCCAGAGATCGTGCGCTTCGCAGCGAAAAAGATCGTCCGCGAACTTGGGCAGTTGACCGGTGCCGTAAAGACTCGCGGAATTTACCAGAAAGGGTGGGAGAACCTCGCGATAGCCGTGCTCACGGGTGTGAAGATCGAGCATGAAGTTGACGAGCGCCCGTTCGAGCTTTGCGCCTTGACCGAGGTAAACCGCGAAGCGCGCTCCGGTGATCTTAGCGGCTCGTTCGGTGTCGAGAATCCCGAGTTCGGGCCCAAGGTCCCAGTGAGGTTTCGGCGTGAACGAGAATTCGCGCGGCTTTCCCCATCGGTGAACTTCCTGATTGTCGTGCTCGGTACGCCCGACAGGCACAGTTTCGTTGGGAAGATTGGGTACACGCGCGAGGAAATCTTTGAATTCTTCGTCGAGCTTGCGAACGTCTTCATCGAGGGTTGAGACACGGTCCCCCAGGGCGCGAACGCGCGCCTGCTGTTCAGAGGTATCGAGCCCTTGTTTCCGGAGCTTGCCTATGTCTGCGGTGGCGGCATTTCGTTCTGCCTTGAGCTGTTCGCTTTCGGTGACGCAATGACGGCGCTGCGAGTCGAGTGCGCGGAAGGCATCGATGTTCAGTTCGAAACCTCTGGTTGAAAGGCGTTCCCGAATCTGTTCCAGATTGTTGCGAAAGAAATTGAGATCGTGCATTCTGAACCGTTCTCGTTTAAGAACGGTTTTCGATGGGCGTCCACTGCTGACCGTCGGGAGCGCCCTTGTAATCGGCGCGGGGACGAATCAGGCGGTTGTTTCTGTACTGCTCGAGAATGTGAGCGGTCCATCCGGACATACGGCTGACAGCGAATATGGGAGTGAAGAGATCGACCGGGATGCCAAGTGAATAGTAAGTGGATGCGGAATAGAAATCGACATTCGCATTCAAGCCTTTGAGATCGTGTACGGTCTGCTCGACGCGAGAGGATTTGTCGAAAAGATCAGTGTGTCCGGTACGTTTGCCGAGTTCTTCGCTCAACTTTTTGAGGTGAATGGCGCGCGGATCCAGAACGCGATAGACACGATGACCGAAGCCGGCGATTTTTTCCTTATTGTCGAGCTTGTGCTTGACGGTCTGGACTGCATCGTCGGGCGAAGTAGTAGCCAGCAGCAGGCGGATGACATCTTCGTTCGCGCCACCATGAAGAGGGCCTTTCAATGCGCCGATAGCGGACGTCACGGCCGAGTAGATGTCGGAGAGCGTGGCGGCGGTGACCCGTGCGGCAAAGGTGGAAGCGTTCAGCTCGTGATCGGCGTGAAGGATCAGGGCAATGTCGAAGACTCGTTCCATTACTTCGTCCGGCTTTTTGCCGGTGAGCGTATACAAGAAATTCGCCGCATAGCCGAGATGGGGATCGCCGGGGACGACGGGCTGGCCATTACGCAACCGGTCGAGACTGGTGACGAGAGTGGCCACGCGCGCCATCAACTTGACGGCCTTCTTGACGTTCGCATCGATGGAGTTGTCGCGCGCGAGAGGGTCATAGAGGCTGAGCATGGAAACCGCTGTGCGTAGGATGTCCATGGGAAGCCCGTCTTTCGGAGCGCTCTTTAAAAAGGCGGTGACTTCAGGGGAGAGATCGCGTTCGGCGACTAGTGACTGCTTGAGCTCTGAAAGTTCCGCCTTGTTGGGGAGCTTGCCGTTCCAGAGTAGATAAATAACTTCCTCAAACGTGGCGCTGTCCGCCAAGGTGTGAATGTTGTAGCCGTTGTAGCTGAGGACACCCTGATTGCCGTCGATATAACAGATCTTCGAAGTAGTGGCAACGATGCCCTCAAGACCTGCGCCTGGACTCGCCATGAAATGAATGTTCTCCCGCTACGATTCTATATAACTCGTTGGAATTCACCTGGAGTGCGGGAAAGAAGAGAGGTGCAAGCAAAGGCAGCGGGAGAAGAGAAGTTTTTAGTCGCCGTTCAGGTCGCGCCAGCGATGCACTAAATCCTGGCAGGCGCCGCGCCAGTTGGGGAAATGGAACTCGAAATTGCTATTCAGGAGCCGCGTGGGAACGACACGGCGGCTCTTGAGGACAAGTTCGGTTTCGGTGCCCATAAGGAAGGCGCCGAGACTGAGCATCCAGCCAGGAGAAGGGACGCCGACGTAGCTGGTACACCAGGCGCGACGGAGACAGCACATAAATTCCCGATTTGTCACCGGGCAGGGAGAGGCAATGTTTACAGGCCCGCTGAATTCTGGTTTTTCGATGAGGCAATCGATGGCCCGGATATAGTCGACGTCGTGGATCCAAGAAACGTACTGCCGGCCCGATCCGGCTTTGCCTCCGAGTCCGAAGCGGACGAGCTTCAGCAGAGTGTCAAAAACGCCGCCACCCTCCGGAGCCATCACCATGGCGGTTCGGAGAGCGACTTTGCGGGTAAGAGGCGTGTCGGCGGCAAAAAAGGCGCGCTCCCAACTGGTGGCGACGTCGATGCTGAAGGCCCATGTGTCCGGCGCGCCCGGCTCATTGCCGCCGATTTCGCCCTTTGATTCATCCATGGGACGGTCGAGGCTGTGACGATAGATGGTAGCCGTGCTCGCGTTCAGCCAGACAGCGGGAGGGTGTGAGGCGCGATGAATAGCTTGCCCAATCAGCCCTGTGGTGATGGTGCGGGAGTTCTTAATTTCGCGGCGATTGGCAGGCGTGTAGCGGCAATTTACGCTTCGCCCGGCGAGATTGATGACGACATCCGCGCCGTCGATGCAGCCGATCCAATCGCCCAGTTCCTGCCCGTCCCAAGCCACGCACTGCCACTCGGAAGGCACCGGGTGGCGTGTGACGACAGTGACCCGATGCCCGCGCTCGTGGAAATGGCGGGCGAGTATGTGTCCTATGTGGCCCGTTCCTCCCGGTATCACGATGCGAAGCGGCGTGATCGAGGGCATTGGGAGCATTCTAGCCGATCGATAGTAGGCCGTCCAAAAAAGAAAAACCCGGAGCGGCTGTGCCCCGGGTGTAAGGTTGAGATGTTTTCGATTTTTTAGCGTTCGCCGAAGGTCCACCCTACGGAGCCGCCGTATTCCGGAACCCAGTTACTGCCGAATTGGAAGAAGTTGTTGATGTAATGCGCATCAACCTGAGGCCGGACAAATAAATGAGGCGTCACGTAGAAGCGCACACCGGCTTCCAAATGCACCTGCAAGTGGTTTGAGCTTTCCAGGAAAGTGTTGCTCGAGCTGCATCCTACGAGTGAATCGCAGGAAGTAGATGGATAATAGAACCTCAAGTTCGCTGCGCCGAGCCCGGCCTGAAGTTCAGGCACGACGCGCTTGTAGCGCCGGGCGGTAGGCATGTAGATGAAATTGAAGTCGTAGAAATTCGGGCGATAACTGATTCCGCTGTTGTAATTGGCTTGTGTAAAGCGGAAATCGGTCTCCCCGCCCACGCCGAAATGCGGCGTGAACATGAAATCGGCGCCGACGCGGCCGAAGGCTCCGCCGAGTTTGGGTGTGCTGGTGAAGGTGCCCGTGCCGAACGGGTCTATGGGGGTGGAACTTGCGCTATCGGTGGCCGTTCCGACACCGAAAAAGACATCAAGTCCGTTCTGAGCGTGCGCCGCTGTCGTGCTGAAGGCAAGTGCCGCGGCTAGTCCGAAAATGGTACGTAGTTTCAAAGCTGCAATTCTCCTCTGTTCTAAGCAAAGTGCAGCTTGTTTTGAGATTCGAGACTAACTAGATTTGATTATCGCGATCCGGTATTGAGATCACGTGCTGCACTTACTTACGATTTAGACGACGTAAGCCAGTAAGATCGCGGTTTCACCGAAGTGAATAAATACGAAATTGTACGATTACGCGAGTGACGGATCAATTCCTTCAGGGTTCAGACCGAGGTCGCGAATTGCATTCTTTGCTTGTGCAGCATCGTATTCACCCGAGTGGACGAGTTTGGAAAGCGCGGCTCCGGCAATGCTTTCTGCATCGACCTCGAAAAACCTGCGCAGGTGCTGGCGGTTTTCACTGCGGCCGAATCCGTCGGTTCCGAGCGCGGTGAGCCGTCCGGGGAGCCAGGGAGAGACCTGATCGGCGACGATCTTCATGTAATCGGTAGCGGCAATGATTGGAGCGTCGGTATTGGCAAGTACCTGGGAAAGATACGGTTTGCGGGGCTGCTGGTCCGGGTGCAGACGATTCCAACGATCCGTGAGGAGTGCATCCCGGCGTAACTCGGTGTAGCTGGTGACGCTCCAGACATCGGAGTTCACACCGTATTTCTCAGCGAGTAATTTCTGGGCGCGCAATGCTTCATTGAGGATGGGACCGCTGCCGAAGAGGTTGATCTGTGCGCGGCCTTGTTCGGAAGGTTTGTAGAGATAGATGCCGCGGAGAATGCCTTCCCGGATGTCACTGTTCTCAGGCATGGGCGGCTGCACATAATTTTCGTTACAGACGGTCAGGTAGTAGAAGTGATCTTCGTTGTTTTCGTACATCGTGCGGATACCGTCTTGCACGATAACTGCGATTTCGTAAGCAAACGCGGGATCGTAACTCCGGCAGGTGGGAATCACGCTGGAGAGAACGTGACTGTGCCCGTCGTCGTGCTGCAGGCCTTCGCCTAGCAGAGTGGTGCGACCGGCGGTGCCTCCGACGAGGAAGCCCTTGCCGCGCGAATCAGCAAAGGCCCAAATAAGATCGCCGACCCGCTGGAAGCCGAACATGGAGTAGTAGATGAAGAACGGGATGGCCGGCACACCGACATTGGCATAAGCAGTGCCTGCAGCAGTGAACGAAGCCATGGATCCGGCTTCGGTGATGCCTTCTTCGAGTATCTGGCCGTTCTGAGCTTCTTTGTAGTACATCAGAACATCACTGTCGACCGGCTTATAAAGCTGCCCGCCGGCGGCGTAGATGCCGCGTTCGCGGAACATGGACTCCATGCCGAACGTGCGCGCCTCATCGGGAATGATGGGCACGATGTATTTGCCGATATCGGGCAGCTTGAGAAGCGTCTTAAGGACCGAGACGAAGGCGCTGGTCGTAGAAGCTTCACGGCCTCGCGATCCGCCGAGGGATTCGTGAAAGATTTCGAGATCCGGAGCTTTGAGCTCGATCTTGCGAGGCGCCCGCTGTGGCAAGTAGCCGCCGAGCGCTTCACGACGGGCTTTCAAGTAAGCGATCTCGGGGCTTTCATCGGTGGGACGCACGAAGGAAATAGCAGAGATCTGCTCACGGGTCAGCTCGAGATCGAACCGATTCGCGAGATAGAACAACTCGTCTTCATTCAGCTTCTTCTGCTGGTGAGTGATGTTCTTGCCCTCGCCGGCTTCACCGAGTCCGTAGCCCTTAACGGTTTTGACGAGGATGAGGGTGGGCTGACCCTTATGTTCCGTAGCACGTTTGAAGGCGTTGTAAACCTTAACAGGATCGTGGCCCCCGCGGCGTAAACGGCCTAGCTGTTCGTCTGACTTATCTTCGACGAGCTTGAGAAGTTCGGGATACTTACCGAAGAATTCCTTGCGAACGTAGGCGCCTCCCCGCGCTTTGAAGTTCTGGTATTCGCCATCGACGCACTCTTCCATGCGCTTGAGCAGCAGACCGGACTGGTCCCGGGCGAAGAGCTCGTCCCAATCGCTGCCCCAGAGGACCTTGATCACGTTCCATCCTCCGCCGCGGAACACGCGTTCGTATTCCTGGACGACGCTGCTGTTACCGCGGACAGGACCGTCGAGACGCTGGAGATTGCAATTAATAATAAAGACCAGATTGTCGAGCTTCTCTCGGGAGGCAATGTGCAGGGCTCCGGTGGACTCGGGCTCGTCCATTTCCCCGTCACCAAGAAAGGCGTAGACTTTGCGGCCGGTCGGTTCCAGGATTCCGCGGTTCTCCAGATAGCGAAGGAACCGAGCGTTATAGATTGCGTTTATGGGCCCGATTCCCATGGATACGGTCGGGAACTGCCAGAATTCCGGCATCAGCCAGGGGTGCGGGTAGGACGAGAGCCCGGGAGTGTCCCGCAGTTCGTGACGAAAGTTGAACAGGTGCTGCTCGGTCAGGCGCCCTTCGAGGAAGGCGCGGGAATACACGCCCGGAGAGGCGTGTCCCTGGTAGTAAACCAGATCGCCTGGCTGCCCGTCGTAGCTACCCCGAAAGAAATGATTGAAACCTACTTCGCTGACCGTGGCAAGCGATGCGTAGGTAGAAATATGTCCGCCGATATTAGGATCGTATTTGTTGGCACGAACGACCATGGCTGCGGCGTTCCAACGCACAAGGCTCTTGATTCGGCGTTCCAGGGCGCGGTCCCCGGGGTAAGGGACCTCCTCGTGCGCAGGAATTGTATTCAGGTAGGGTGTGTTCAGCGTACGCTGAGCGGAAACTCCGAAATCTGCAGCACGCGCGAGCAATCTGTCCAGCAGGTAAGCGGCACGATCGTTCCCGGCTTCGTCGATAACCTGATCAAGAGCCTCAAGCCATTCGGAGGTCTCCTGAGCGTTGAGATCCGTTTCGCGTTCTTCTTTCGTTTTCAGCATTTCTAGGAGGTAAGTTTCACAATACGTCGTCCGACCGGCCCCGTGCAATCACTTATCCGCTCGAACTCAGACCGGCGTGAAGAAGCGCGAGGCGACCTCAGAGTGTAATGACTTAATTATCGCCCATCGCTTGCTTTTCCTTGGAAGGTCAGGCAATCTAAAAGGTTTTCGGAGAACAACACTAATTAATGAAGGTGCGAGTCCTCTATCATGACCACTGCTTTGATGGAGCGGCGTCCGCAGCATTTGTCACGCGGTTTTTACAAAACAAATTCTACCCGGATGCAAGCTTCGACTATACGGGCCTGGCTCATCGGGCCGATCAACTGTTTGAAGACAGTCTATTTGACGGCGACGTAAACGTCATCGTGGACTTCAAGTACGCGACCCATCCGAACCTGACCTGGTGGTTTGATCATCATCAGAGCGCGTTTCTGAGTCCTGAGGACGCAGAGCATTTTCGGCACGACAAGTCGGGGCGCAAGCTGCTGAATCCGAGCTACCGGTCGTGTACGAAGTTCATTTCAACCGAAGTGAAACAGCAGTACGGGTTTGAGGCTCCGGATCTGGAAGAACTCGTGACGTGGGCCGATATTGTGGACGGCGCATTGTATGACAGCGCCGAGGCTGCTGTCGAGATGAGAGCTCCGGCGATGAAGCTGACGCTTGTCATTGAGGGGAGCCAGGGCCCGTATCTGGTGCAAAAGGTTATTCGGCTAATGCAGCATCGGAGTCTGACGGAAATCATCGCAAATGAGGAGATTAGAGCTACCTACGAGAAGCTGCATCAGACTCACTTGCGGAATATCGACATTATTGGTCGAACCGGTTCTTGCGATAACGGCGTAATTTATTTTGACCTGGTGAATTACGGAATCGAGGGCTACAACAAATTCATTCCCTATTACTTGTTTCCCGATTCCGCGTATACCGTTTCCGTATCGACCTCGAGTTTTCGTACGAAAGTTTCCGTGGGCTCGAACCCTTGGGTGCGCGAGCCTCTGCGTCACAACCTGGCGACGATCTGCGAACGATACGGCGGGGGCGGGCACCCCAAAGTGGGCGCGATCAGCTTTCCGATTGGAGCGCTTGACGAGGCGCGCCAGGCTGCGAGGGAGATCAGGGAAGAGTTAAAGGCATAAGTCGTATCCCTCATCGGTGTTGGCCCGGACAAACGGCTGATGAAAGTGGTTCGCCCGAAGGCATGCTAAAGCTTTGGGTACATCGATGAACGGCGCGCCGAGAGGAATAGTCAACAACTCGGGAGTATCTGGATACCGCACCGCTCAGAAGAAGAGAACAAATGCAGAAACGCAAATTAGGAAAGAGCAACCTGGAGGTTTCGGCTCTCGGATTAGGCTGCATGGGAATGAGCTTTTCTTACGGGCCGCCCAAGAACAAGCAGGAGATGACCTCTCTTCTCAGGACAGCCGTTGAACGCGGCATCACGTTCTTTGACACCGCGGAGGTGTACGGGCCGTACTTGAACGAAGAACTTCTAGGCGAAGCACTCGCCGCCTTCCGTCGAGAAGTGGTGATTGCCACTAAATTCGGCTTCGATCTGAGTCCGAACTCCGATCCCAGAGGCATGAAGGGTTTGCCTGGGATTGAATAGCCGGCCGGAGCACATCAAGGAGGCCGTCGAGGGCTCGCTGAACCGACTTAAGGTCGAGACGATCGACCTGCTTTATCAGCACCGCGTCGACCCGAATGTGCCGATCGAAGATGTAGCAGGCGTAGTGAAAGATCTGATCCAACAAGGCAAAGTTAAGCACTTCGGTCTTTCCGAAGCAGGAGTGCAAACCATTCGTCGCGCACACGCCGTCCAGCCGGTGACTGCTCTCCAGAGCGAGTACTCGCTGTGGACCAGGACTCCTGAAAAAGAAGTGATACCGGCCCTGGAGGAACTCGGCATTGGCTTGGTGCCATACAGTCCGCTCGGCAAGGGCTTTCTCACAGGCAAAATCGACGAGAATGGGACGTTCGACAGTTCCGATTTCCGCAGCACGCTACCTCGCTTCACGCCGGAAGCTCTCAAGGCAAACCAGGCCCTGATTGATCTGCTCGGCAGTATCGCGGGACGCAAGAGGGCGACGCCGGCTCAGATCGCGCTCGCCTGGCTGCTTGCCCAGAAGCCGTGGATGGTTCCGATACCGGGGACGACGAAGCTAAATCGGTTGGACGAGAACATCGGGGCAGTATCGGTTGAACTCACACCCGGCGATCTACGTGACATTGATGAAGCCGCCTCCAAGATCACGGTCCAAGGAGCTCGGTACCCCGAAAAGCTGGAGCAAATGACCGGGCGCTGAGCGGAAATAATCTTCTCTGGGAAGACCGGAAATTCACGGCGATGAAGAGTTACACAGGAGAGCAGAGATGAGTACAGCCTTGATAAGAAGACCCCGAGGCATCCGTTTATTGCCCTTAATTTGCATGTCGCTGACCATCGCCACAGCCCAGACAGCGACCTCTCGCATGGTGAGCGCCGCTAACGGTTTTCTTTCGACGCTCGATGAGAAGCAGCGCCAGGCTGTGCTTTTTTCGTTCGACGATCAAGAGCAGCGTAAACGCTGGTCGAATCTCCCGGTATCGTTCGTTCCCCGCGGCGGCATCAGCCTGAAAGAAATGAATAGTGCTCAGCGTTCGGCCGCCATGACTCTCGTCGCGTCTGCGCTCAGTCCGAGGGGCTTCGAGAAAGTTCAGCAAATTATGGAGGGTGACGAGGTCAACAAGAATACTGACCAGGGGCCGCCCGGTAATGGGGGACCCCGCCCGCGATCGAGTAACGGAGGGCCGCCGCCGTCATTTGGCGGTGGAGGTAATCGTCGGCCGTCCTGGAACGGTCCAATCTTCGGCAAAGATCTGTATTACATCTCCATTCTCGGCAAGCCCTCTGAGAAAGATCCATGGATGTTGCAGTTCGGCGGTCATCATCTGGCCCTCAACATCACCGTCGCCGGGGAACGTGGCGTTCTCACTCCGACTTTGACGGGCGCTCAACCTGCGCTCTATACGATGAACGGGAAAACCGTGCGGCCTCTCGGCCAGGAAAGCGATAAAGCGTTCGCTTTGCTGCAAGCTCTGGACGAAAGTCAGCGGAAGCAAGCGATTTTGAGTTACCGTCTGGCTGATCTTGTACTCGGTCCAGGGCAGGATGGCAAGACGATTGTGCCGGAAGGGCTGAAGGCTTCCGCTATGAACCAGCGGCAACGCGCCATGCTGCTCGATGTAGTTTCCGAATGGGCGGGCATAATCCACGAAAGCGCGGCTGCGGCCCGCATGGCCGAGATTAAAGCCGAACTGGACGAGACCTGGTTCGCCTGGAGCGGTCCGATCACAGTCACTCCGGGCAAAAACATCACAGCGTATTACCGCATTCAGGGTCCGCACCTTGTGATCGAATACGCGCCTCAGGAATTGGGTGGCGATCCCGCCATGCACGTCCACACCATGTACCGCGACCCCACGAACGACTATGGCCGGAGTTTCGCGGCCAAATGAAAACAAAATTGCTTGCCGCCGTCGCGATTGCTTTGTGGTTCCGAGTGCCTGCCGCTGCGCATCGGCTGGATGAATACCTGCAGGCCACCATTCTCTCTGTAGAGAAAGATCGTCTCGATGCGTTCATTCGCCTCGTTCCGGGTGTGGCAGTGTCTTCAGCCGTACTAGCGAGCATCGACTCCAATGCGGACGGTGTCCTCTCAGACACCGAGCAACACGCCTACGCAGAGCGGGTCTTGCGCGACCTGTCGCTCAGCGTAGACGGTCAGGTCCTGAAGCCTCAACTGCTCTCGGTCGATTT
Source organism: uncultured Acidobacteriaceae bacterium (assembly GCA_963771495.1). Lineage (GTDB taxonomy): Bacteria > Acidobacteriota > Terriglobia > Bryobacterales > Bryobacteraceae > Bog-105. The sequence continues at coordinate 840,807 of CAVYTR010000002.1, forward strand.
TCCAAGAGTCGAGGAGATGAAAGAAGGGCTCGGAGAGATTAAAATTGAGTTCGCCGCAAAGCTGATGCCTGGCGGCTTGCACCGGAAGATCGTCTTTGAAAACCATCACCAACGCCGGATGTCGGCCTACCTGGTGAATTGTTTAGTCCCGCGGGACCGGGATATTCGAATCGTCGCCCAGAATCGAAACGGCAATCAGTCGTTCTATCAATTGGAGTACGTGCAGGCCGGCGGCCGTTCCGATGCGTTGGCTTTGCGATGCTGTTCCAGCTTGCGCGCGTGGCTTGGCAACTTCGGCGGCTTTCCGAGCATGTTTCGCCTCGGTATGCGGCACATTGCGGAAGGTACTGACCACCTTCTGTTCCTGCTAGCGCTGCTACTTCCCGCACCGCTGCTGGTATCTGGTTCACATTGGGCGGGATTTGCCGGCGGGCGACACGCCGTCATGCAGATTTTGAAAGTTGTTACGGCGTTTACCCTCGGCCACTCGATCACACTGGCGTTAGCGGCTTTGGGACTGGTTCGCGTGCCCAGTCGTCCGATTGAAGTCTTCATTGCTTTCTCAATTCTCGTTTCTGCTGCTCACGCTCTCCGTCCGCTTTTCCCAGGACGCGAAGCCGGAATCGCCGCGGGTTTCGGCCTGATGCATGGATTGGCGTTCGCCGCAACACTGCAGAACCTAGGGCTGGGTTGGGGGGAGCGTGTGGTTAGCATTCTGGGATTCAACCTAGGTATCGAGACCATGCAGTTGATGGTGGTCTCCGCTCTTATGCCGTCTCTCGTCTTACTGAGTCGCACGAATGCCTATTCGTTCTTGAGAATCGGCGGCGCGCTTTTTGCGATGTTCGCATCTGCGGGATGGCTGGCTGAGCGTCTGCTGAACGTCCATAACTCGGTGGACGCAGTGGTGGATAACGTTGCACATCGCGCCCTCTGGGTTGCCCCAATCTTCTTTCTGATTAGTGCGGTTTGCTGGGCGCTCCGCAACATTCTCGATAATAGAGTGCCGTCGCCGAGCCACTATCCCGATCCCGTAAAGGTGGATTGGTAATGAGCGTGCCTGGTCCACAAGGCTCTGCCCAAGTATTCAGGCAAATTTCTTAACAGCGCGGCCGATTGGCCCCTGGTCGCCTTTTGCCTGGCGAGATCTCAGTGACGTCTCGCCGATGGACTCTTGGATGGCAACGGATTGTCGGCCCTGCCAGGCGCTTTCGGCGTGCCGATATGATCTGCGAGCTGGTCGCCTGTGAAATTGTCAGTGTAACTTTCGTCGATTTCCGGCAGCATCATGGCATTCCATTCCAACCACTCCGCTACCACGTGTTCGTAGATGTCCTTATCGCGATGCTTGAGATTCGCGCGCTCCATCGGATCCTCCACAACATTGAAGAGGAAGGTGTTGTCAAGAATCTTCAAATATTTGTAATCGCCGTCCCGGGCGGCTCGCTGTGCGTTCGCTTTGTAGCGCCAGAACAGCTTGCGACTCATAAGCGGAGCAACTTGCGCCAGCATCGGCAGTAAGTTGATGCCGTCAGAGGGATATGCTGGATCGGGCGATTCGCCGGTGGCCGCGAGCAGAGTCGGGAGCCAATCCATGCTGATAGCGACTTGATCCGTTGTTCGCCCCTGTGGGATGCGCGCCGGCCAGGAGATGATCGCCGGGATGCGGAGTCCGCCTTCGAGCAGCTCGGTCTTCCGGCCTGTGAACGGCCAGGTATCGGCGAATCTTTCGCCACCGTTATCGCTCGTGAAAATGACGATCGTGTTCTCCGCAAGCCCGTTCGCATGCAGAGCTTCGAGCACACGGCCGACCTGCAGATCGAGATCTTGGATCATCCGCTCATAGGTCTTCTGCGATCCGCCGTCGAAATCAACAAGTCCTGCTCCTGCAGCCTTAAGCCGGTTTGACTCCGTTTGATCCCCGGGCACTTCCCAGGGCCAGTGCGGCGCATTGAAATGCAAACTCAAAAGAAACGGACCACCGGATTTCGCATATGCATTGACTACGTCGACGGCGCGACTGCCAAGCAGATCCGTTAAGTAGCCCATTTGGCGTACCTGAACGTCCTCTTCCCAGAGATCGTCCGTCCCCGCACTGGTTTGGTGATTGTAGTAATCAAGAGCACCGCCTCGAAAGCCGTAGAAGTGGTCATAACCGCTTCTAAGTGGACCGAATTTTGGGAGTTGGCCCAAATGCCATTTCCCCACGAGTGTGGTGCCGTAGCCGGCCTTCTTCAGTAGCGATGGAAGCGTCGGGTGTTCCGGCGGCAGCCCAACGTTGCGAGTCGTGAGCGGCTCATCGAGACCGACCGGCAGGCGGTCCTGATAACGGCCCGTGATCAGCGCCGTGCGCGTAGCTGAACAGACGGCGGAGTTGGCGTATGCCTGCAGGAACCGTATGCCCTTCGCAGCCAAGCTATCGATGTTCGGTGTGCTGATGTCCGGTCGTCCGTAGCACGACACATCGGCGTAACCGAGATCGTCAGCCATTATGAAGAGGATGTTTGGAGGCCCCGACCGGGTCTGGCCGAAGACATTGTCGAGGGGTGATGTAAGCGCGACGGTCCCGATGGCAGCAGTGCGCAGCAGCGTGCGACGGGTGACGTCACTTCGCATTTCAACTCCTCGCTACGGGAAAGCAACACAGATCGATTCGCATCCCCAGGCCGTGCCCAGTCTACTGCATGGAAGTCGGGCTAGGGAGAAGCGAGCCCACTTTCGCGTCTGATACTGCGCATGCGTAATAAAGCGTGTCTCGGGAGTTGTTGTCACGGCTGTCCCTTCAACTCCCATTTCGGTGTTCACGCGGGATACTTACGCCATGTACCTGGTGACTCTGGTTGTGTTTTTTGCGTTGGCAGTATGGCTTGAGGTGAAATTTCGGGTCCACCTTTACCAAACACGCAAAGAGCGGATCCTGATAACCCTGATTTTCTTTGTGATCGGCGTGGCGTGGGATTCGATATCGACGATCGAAAAGACCTGGGTGTATCCAGGCAATGGGCTGATCGGAGTCTGGATAGGCGTCCTGCCCATTGAAGAATACTTATTCTCGCTTGTGGTTCCGTTTTGGATTCTGACGGTTTACAGAGTACTCGAAGCGAAGCTCAGCGCCACTGCTGCCCAGCGCACAGGACGAAGTTGAGAGAGCCCGATCGAATCGCTACGAGACTGTCCCGGGATCGCCGCGCAGGCGATAGGATGAGGGCAACCGAGTTTCGTTCAGCTGAACAAGGAGTCGGATGGTGAGCAAGATCGAACTTAAGGTAAACGGCCGTTCACACACGCTGGAGGTGGACCCGTCCACGCCGCTGCTGTACATCCTTCGCAATGACCTCGACCTGCGAGGACCGCGTTTTGGGTGCGGACTCGGACAATGTGGTGCATGCAAAGTAATCATCAACGGCGCGGCGGTTTTTTCCTGCATCACGCCTGTTTCTTCAGTCAAAGGTGAAATCACCACACTCGAAGGACTTTCCTCGAACGGCAGGTTGGATCCCGTGCAGCAGGCCTGGATCGATGAGCAGGCGCCACAGTGCGGCTTCTGTCAGAACGGGCAGATCATGACGGCGAAGGCGATGCTCGACAAGCATCCGCATCCGACCGATGCGCAGATCCGTGAAGCGATGAACGGAACCTTGTGCCGCTGCATGAGTTACTTCCGGGTTCAGAGCGCCATCCAACGCGCCATCAAGACTATAGCCGAGGCTTCGTCTGCCGGGAAGAAGGTACTGGCATGAGTTCGTCTGACAAGATCCCGGAAGACATTGAAGACGTCCTTGTTCAACATTATGGGGCCACGCATCGCCGGGGCTTTCTCAAAACCGCGGGACTGCTGGCGGTGAGCTTCGGTGTGTTCGGCTCAACCGCAATCGAACAGGCAGATCCGCAAACCAACGGGGCGGCTGGCGGACCCGGCCCCTATCACGATCCCGATTTCCATCAAATCGACTCCTGGATTGTAATTCATGAGAACAACACAGCCACGTTTTATGTCGGCAAGACGGACCCAGGGCAAGGTACGGGGACATGCTTCCGTCAGCTAATGTCGGATGAGCTGGACATCGCCTTCGACAAAACCACGTGCATTATGGGGAGCACCGACATTACTGTCGACCAGGTAGGATCGGGCGGTTCGACAGCCATAGAAAGAGACTCATGGCCGATGCGCCGCGTCGCGGCGGAAGCGCGCCGTGTCTTGCTGGAAATGGGGTCGGCGCACCTCGGAGTGCCCGTCGATCAATTAACCGTCAACGACGCCGTCATTACGGTCAAAGCCGATTCGTCGAAGCGCGTCACGTATGGCGAACTGGTCGCAGGAAAGAAATTCAATGTCACCTTGACCGGGAACAATGTCTACTCAGTTACCGGTAAAGCCAAAACCAAATCGATCCCTGAGCTCAAATACACAGGCCAGTCTCTTCAGCGTGACGACATTCCGCCGAAAGTGGATGGTTCTCTGAAATGGGCAGTCGACGTCAAGCTGCCGGGCATGGTTCACGCGCGAAACGTCAAGCCTCCGTTCGCGTGCGCGAAGCTGATGGGCATCGACGAGTCGTCGGTGAAAAGCCTGCCGGGCTTCATTAGGGTGGTGAGCAAAGGCAACTACGTGGCTGTCGTGTGCGAACGCGAAGAGCAGGCGATCCGCGCAGCGCGCCAACTCAAGACGACCTGGGAGAAACCGTCGACGGCGCCGTTCCCCGCATCGGAAGATCTTTTTAACTACATGCGGGCCGCGACGCCGGCTCCGATGTCTGCCCCGGGCTTCAGACCCGGTGGGGCGGGAGAGTCCGAACCCACTCCGGGATCCAGACCCGGTGTCGAGGGAGATTCTGAATTACGCAATCAAAGATCAAAACCCGCTGCGCCGGGAGATTCAGGGATACACGTTCCGCCATCAAGGCCGCCTGCGGCAGGAAATCCCGAAATGCGCGCCCCAGTCTTTGGACCCATGGTGGTGGGAAATCCCGATACGGCCTTTTCGGGCGCGGCCAAGATCATCGAGGCGGAATACGAGATACCGTTCCAAGGGCACGTGGCGTTTTCGGGGGCTAATGCTTTAGCCGACCCATCGAACGGTCAGATGACCGTCTATACGAACGATATGAAGTCGTACAGCATGCGGCGAGGTCTGGCTACATTTCTGGGCATGCCGCACGACAGCGTGCGTGTCATCTGGATGATGGGTCCGCAGGGCTTCGGTCGTTCCGCGGCGGAGGACGCCGCGTTTGAGGCGGCCTGGATTGCCCGCGAGATCGGCCGGCCCGTGCGCATGCAGTGGATGCGAGAGGAGGAGACCGCGTGGGATACAAAGAGCCCCGCATTTCTCGTGAAAATGCGCGGTGCTCTTGATGCCAACGGGAGTCTCGTTGCGTATGATTTTCACGCCCGTTCCTGCGACTACAATCACGTCGGATACAACGAGCCGGATACCGTGCTGATTGCACAACTAATGGGATCCAGGCGGGCAAAACCCGCCGCCGGCAGTGCCGCCATGCCTTCTGATATGTACGCTATTCCCAATCGCAAAATGGTTGGGGAGGTGGTGGGCCTGCCGGCCCTGTGGGAAACGCCGCTTCGCACCGGCAACCTGCGTGATCCGAACGGCCCGCAACCGGCGTTCGCCGCGGAATCGTTCATCGACGAAGCAGCGGCAGCCGCCAAGACTGATCCGCTGGAATTCCGCATGAAGATGCTCCAGGCCGGCACGCACGAGGACAGTGGATTCCGCCGCGCACGTTCCATTGCGGTTCTCAAAGCTGCCGCGGAAGCCTATGGTTGGGATTCGCGGCCTTCGTCCAAACCGATCGGCAAGGGAAACATCCTCACCGGACGCGGCATCGCCTATTCGTTCCGCGGCCAGACCGTTGTCGCGCAGATCGCCGAGGTCGAAGTGAATCGCCAGACGGGTCATGTATGGGCGAAACGGCTCGTGTGCGCACATGACTGCGGTCTGGTCGTCAATCCTGCGAGCCTGCGGCACACGGTCGAATGCGCTACGCTTCACGGCCTGAGCCGCGCCCTCCACGAAGAAGTCCGATTTGATACCGAGAAGGTGACCAGCCGGGACTGGTTCTCATACCAGACTCTCCGTCACACTGACATTCCGGAGCGCATTGATATCGTCCTGGTGAACGGCGACCCAAATCCGAACCGTCCCGATCTGCCGCCCTACGGGGCCGGTGAGGCTTCGCTTAAACCGATGTTGGCGGCCATCGGGAACGCCATCTACGACGCTACGGGCGTTCGGATTCGGAGGGTTCCGTTCCGGGACGACCGTGTGCTGGCCGCGCTGAAGGCTGCCCGAGTGTGATCCAGCGCAGTGCGCGACAGAACTCGGGTGAGTGCCGCGAGATGGCCCCCGGTTAGGCCATCTCTACTTTTGACTCTTCGCTTCGGTTCAGGAACTGATCAGTCGTTTTATTTTGTCGGTGAGTTGACGGTGTGCGCGCCGGCTTGTAGCGCTCTCTTGTAAGATCTAGCGCACCAAAGCGAAGTCGATGTGTGTCGGTTGACCAGCCATAGTGATGAACTTGGGGAAATCGTCCAGCGACTTAGAAAGATGTTCATGGCCATCGGCAACCGGAAGCTGACGGTTGGTAAGTTCCCACAAGAGCGTTTGATCTATCGTTTATCGGTAGTATTCCCTTTTTGAGGTTCTTAATTTCATTCTTCGATTTGTCTTTACGAAAGATGCCCTATGGAATGATTTCAAAGAAACATTTCTCGCAGACTTTTTCTAACACAGCCGAGATGACGATGGCGAGTTTCTGGGGCCGAAAGCTAAACGAACGCGTTTTGCTCAGCTTTAGCGACGCTTTTCCGTCAGCTCGTGGATTAGGGTTTCTAATCTTGAATCGGTTCTGACCGGCTGCAGTGCGGGGTCGTTCAACAGGAATACCATCCAGCCATCGTGGGTGCGTAAGCCCTGTGTCAGAAGCTTTACCGCCCCGTCTCGATCTCCCGCAAAAACGGCGATTTGAATTGTGAAGAGCGTGTTTCCCTCGATCGATTGAGCCGCGTGTCTGCGCCATTCTTGTAGAGCGTTTTGATAGCCTCGTTCGTGGTAGACCCGGTTCAGGTGTTCTCGATCGTCAGCAGGCAACGTTCCGAGCAATAGAAAGTTGAGTTGGCGGTAGGCGTCGTCGTATCGTTTCTCCAATGAATAAACAGCCCATAGCTTGAATCTCGCGCTCAGGAAATAGGGGTCCTCGCGGAGAACCGCTTCCATGGCTTCGGCCGCCGAGTCGAGGTGGCCGCTCATGTAATCGAGCCAACCACGATTGGTTCGCAGGATTTTCGATTTCGGTTCGAGCGCCAGCGCGCGTTCCATTTGTTCCTCTGCCTCGGCGCTGTGCCCCGCGGTCGCCAAGGCAAGCGAGTACCAATGCAACGCGTTGATGTTCGATCCATCCAACTTAATAGCCTGTTTGTAATCTTCTTCGCCGCGGTCCCAATCCCAGTGATAGAACCAGCGAGAGAAGCCGCGAGCGGCCAAGCCGTCCGGGAGCAAGGGATTCAGCCGCAGCGCGCTGTCGACCGAATCGTCGCCCTTGGCTACCGCGTCTGCCTGGCTCATCCAGCCGTACTGGCCCAAGAGTCCGTAGGTGATGCCGAGTTGGGCAAAGGCTTCGGCATAGTTCGGGTCGGCTTCTGTGGCGGCCTTGAAATCATCGAGGGCTTCATTTAGGCTTTCCTCTGTTCGTTCCCACTGCGCCTGTTTGCCGCGCCGATAGTCGTCCTCAGCGGCGGCCGGGGCGAGGTGGGAAGGCGGTTTCGGATCCGGCTTTGCCGGTAAGGGCAATTCCGCCAGCATCTCGGTTGACAGGCGACTGGCCGAGGCGAGTATGTCTTTCCCGTCGCCGCTGAACCAGCGGGTCCAGATCAGAGTGTCATCCGCTGTACGGAACAGTTGCATGGTGAAGTTCAGGGCGGGGCCGCTTTCACTTCTCTGTACGGCACATTTCAGAACATAGGCGGCGCCCAGCGCTTTGCCCGCCTCGCCCGCTTCCATGTGCTGTTCCTAACAATAATCTTGCGGAATTCGCGCCTACTAACCGCACGGATTTTTTCGTCATCATCGTGATTTCGTTGATCAGTGCGTCGGTGATGCTGTCACTGAGCGGATTGTTTGCCGAAATTCCGGTGATATTCAGAACCGGCAAGACGGCCAGCGACAGGGGCTTTGCAGGCGAGTGATCTCTGAAGGCGATGTAAGTGATGACTATCAGTAGGGCTGCGGCGATCGCGCATGCTTCCATCACTCTTCTGGAAGGCCCCTCCCGCTTCGCTGGTTCTTCCTTTTCTTCCGGAGATTGATTGGGCGGAACCGCTTCCACGGCAGCTCCGGTTAAATTCGACGGCTCGGTTGGAAATATTTCCGGTGGTCCGTGGGGAGTTGGCAGGATTTCCTGCGGTGCAGCCATGCTGCGCACTTTTTCTGTTTGTGTTTCAGTTTGAACGACCGCGGCCTCCGATTCGACCGTTAACCGATGAATGAATTCATAGCCGACATTGCGAGCCGTCCTTATATAGATAGGTCTGTCGACGGAATCACCCAGCTTGCGCCGGAGTTCCCTTATTGCGAATTGGAGTGCGCCCGGAAACTGCACGTGGACATCCGGCCAAATTTCTTTTTTAATTACTTCGCGTGTCAGTACCTGATGCGGGTGGCTAGTTAGGAGAATCAGCAGGTCGCGCTGCTTGGGCTGTAGGGAAACCTGCGATTTCCCGCGTAATAGCAATCGCCTTTCTGGATAGAGCGTAAACGGTCCAAATATTCGGATTTCCTGCGCCATTACGCCTGAGGACGAGAGAGCGGGTACCAGGAAACTATAACAAACGCCGCTCGCCTGATACTAAGGTTGCTCAGATTCGCCAAATAAGTGACTGATTTCTAGTGACTTATGTGCTCAGGTGCCGAATAATTTGCTAGGAATTTGCAAAGGGACATCCAGCCCGTTGATGGCTTACATTGAGGTTGCTTCCGTTCTGCTCTTGTCTGACAAGGGCGTCGGAAGTTAGAAAGGAAAGGTAAATAAAATGGAGAAGCTTCTCTTTCTGGCCACAGCGCCGTTAGCGCTGCTGCTCTCTAACACGGTTGGAGTCGGGCAGCCGGTAAACGTGACTACCGGCCCGAACCCGATATTCGTTGCTACGGGCGATACGCAGGACTTGGTTGGCAGCTGGGTAGGCGGCGCGGGGGACGGCGGGGCCGCGTATGTTGTGGAATTGGAACTGCACGCCGATGGAACGTACAAGAAGACTTTAACTGCCAAGACCAACAATGCGGATGGCAGCCATAGCGGCTATGGAGGTTCGCATTCTGGCACTTGGAAGGCGAAGGGGAGCGTTGTGTATCTATCGGGCGACGGAAACTGGCCGCCGTATTCGCATGACCTGAGCAAGTTTCGCAAAGTGCGGTAGGGCAGGTTCGGAAGTAGAAACACGCCCATTCGACAAGGATGTAGCCGGTTGAGACGCCGGCGGTGGGCGTGGCCGACCTGCCGGAAATACCCGGCCTCAGCACTCACTCTCTAGCGCAACAGGGTCGAAAGCACTTTCGTCCCGAAGCTTAATCCATCAGCCATCGCGATAGTCGCTTTTTAGCTGTATGGCGGAGCTATGTCCGTATGTCCGAGTTCTCAAATCTGCCCCGAGGAGTGTATCGGAGTGAAACCGTTCACAGCACAACAGGAAGAAAGGAATGTATGAAGACAATTTTTGGAAATTTAAGGATAATTAGCGGCATAGTCGCTCTCTGCTTATTCGGTGAGTGCCTGGCGATATGTCAGGTTCCGGTTCCGGTCGGCAAGGTCGTTAAACCGATGCCGAAAAACACGGAACCTTTACTGAATGCTCAGCCGTCGGGAACACCTCCTCCAATTCAGTTTCATGGGGGACCAGTCATGTTGGGAACGACCCATCTCTACTACATCTGGTATGGAGATTGGAACCCTACTGATAAGACCGTTCAAGTGTTAACCGATTTTGCCAATTCACTCGGTTCGACTCCTTACTTCAGCATCAACACAACCTATACCAACTTATTTGGTATGCCGGTCGCCAATTCAATCACGTTCGGCGGATCGATCTATGACAGGTACTCGCTTGGGCGTAGACTGCATGAGTCTGATGTTCTCAATGTTGTGATGGCTAAGCAGCCCTTTGATCCATACGGCTTATATCTGGTGATCGGAGCGCGCGACGTAGATCAAGTTGAGGACGATGAGAAAGGCTACTGCGGGTGGCATGATCATTCGTTTCAATTCTTATTTTTCCGTGATATCAAGTTTGGCTTCATTGGTAATCCAGATCAAATTTCTGGTTGCTCATTCCAGTCAGCCGTTTCGCCGAATGAAGACCCAACGGCCGACGCCATGGCAACAATAATCGCCCATGAGATCAGCGAAGCCTTGACCGACCCGGACCTAAATGCCTGGTACGACGTCAACGGAGACGAAGACGGCGACAAATGCGCGTGGAACTTCGGCGCAACGTATAACACGTCGAATGGTGCCCTCGCGAATGTGCGCCTCGGAAGCCGGGATTTCCTAATTCAACAGCTCTGGGTTAATGCAAAAACGGGCTATTGCGCTCTCAATCTCGGAAATCCGGCTCATGGCGACACCATCAATGACAATGAAGCGCTTTATCCTGGACAAGCCATCCAGTCTCGCAGCGGACGCTATAGCTTGGTCCTCCAGGATGATGGAAATCTAGTGTTGTATGAGTCTGGAAGAGCGCTCTGGTCATCCCATACTGCAAGTCAGGTGACGGTATTCGCCGACGTACAAGATGGGAACCTGGTGCTTTACGCAGGTGGCCTGAAGCCAATTTGGGCTAGCCACACCTCAAAGAACGCCGGCAGCCATTTAACCGTTCAAGATGATGGAAACGTTGTCATTTACCGGCCGGATCACTCCGTGGTTTGGGCCACCAATACGGTTCAGCAATGAGCAATCAACCGGGAAACTCTAGGCTTAGCTCGCGCCGCGAGTTACTGAAACAGCTATCAGCGGCGGCAGTGCTTGCTCAAGCCCTGCCACTACCAACATCCAGCTATCGCACTTTGGTTGTTGCGGGCTCCGACAACCGGACTTCATTCGCAGTTATCGACTTTACGAACGTGTCGTCGCCACAGATGACGTTAGTCAATCCCGGTTTCAACGCTGGGGTGAAAGTCGCCCTCGATGGAACAACGGCTGCAACCGGAAGCGGATTGAGCGGCCTAGTGCGGTTGGCAGACTTGTCAGGACCGGTGCCAGTTTTACAGGGCTCCTTGTTAACCAGTCTCTCTGGAATTGGTTCTATAGCTGTTCGAGGCGGCTTGGTTGCCGTCGGCGAATCGGTGAATCTTTTTAAAGCTCGTGTGAGTTTAATCGACTTTTCTCAGCCGGCTACGCCTACGCTGCTGGCGACGGTGCAAACCCCGCTCATCTCTGTGACGCTTCCCAACAACGACCAACTCCCCAGCAACACGAGTAGTGCGATTTCAAACATTGCTTTTGTCTCGGACCGGAAGATTGTCATCTCGGGGCAGAGCGATTTTCGAATTTTCGAAATCGATTTCGCGAACGTTGCGAGCCCGGTTCTCTCCAGCTTCTTCGCTAAAACTGGAAATGCTCCCGTCACGGATGTGGACGGCGCTAAGAACCTGATCGCGGCAGGAGATAGCGGCGGGCGAATGGTAAAGTTCTTCAACGCTCTTGACTCTTCGCAAATTGCTTCCGTGGCAACGTCGCAGGCTTCAATCAACTCGCTCAGCTTATCGTCGGCAGGTTTTGCATTGGCGACGGGTTCCTATAGCTTCACGATTGACAAGATCGAGGAGAACACTCTGACATCCACTTCGTTCTCCCCTGGACTTAGTGGCGGGCTGATCACGGCGGTGGATAATTCTATCGGAGCGTGCGGCGAAATCAATGGAACACGTGTGGCTCTCCTGGATTTCACATCGGGATCAAAAGTTGTTAGTGTCATTGATTCCACTCTCGCATCCATTTCTACTTTGGCGGTCGCACAAGTTGCTGTGCCCGTGGTCGCCGGTAACACCCCGCGTCTTGTACTCACCCCAAACCCAGTCATTTTCCCTATGACGCTACGCGCGAGCACGGCGGTTTTAGAGTTTCAGAATACCGGAGGCTCGACGCTAACGGTTAGCAAAATTGGGGTGTCAGATTCGCGCTTTTATGCGTCGACCACCGACTTTGATGTGCTGCCTGGAGAGACAAAGATACTCATATTGAAATTTTCGGTCAGCGGTGGCGGCGGTCAATATATCGGGATCTTTTCATGCTTGACAAATGACCCTGCGGCACCTCGTCCAGCAATAACCCTGTTGGCGACTGTCGGCGTTCATTAGTGTTGCCCAAAGTTGACATTTGAGTACAATCCCAGCGCGAACATTGCAACGCTGGAGCCATGGCAGAGAGCACGCGCATGCCAGAGTAGGCAATTAGCACGCCGGCACAACCGCCAAGAAACGTGACAAGCAGAATTTCAATCAGCCATGGGCGGAGAAGCTTTGCGCGGTTCGCACCTAGGGCGCCGCGAACTGCCGTCTCTCGCTCGCGGGCTATCGCGCAGGAAACCCGCCACCGCCGTTCACAACTCACAAAAATAATTCCATCCCTCACTCCCCACTACACTTAGGCCCACCCACCACCAACCCCGCCATCGGTTTTCCCGATACCCGTGCTACCGTCACACAGGCTCACCGCGCGCCAAACGCCAGTGGGCCGTTTCCTTTTTGAGGAGCTTCCATGTCCACCCCTGCTCAAATCGCCGCCAATCAACGCAACGCGCAGCTCTCCACAGGACCCGCCTCCGAAGACGGCAAATCCAGGTCCAGCCTGAACGCCGTCAAAACGGGTCTCACCGGACGCACCGTTCTGCTCCCCGATGACGATGTCGCGCTCTATCAGACCCACGTCTCCGGGTTCACGGACCGTTATCAGCCGGTCGGCCCGGAGGAAAGCCACCTGGTGCAATCTCTCGCCGACACCCAATGGCGTCTCGAGCGCATTCCCGCCCTCGAGCTGGGCATCTACGCCATGGGTCGTCTTGAATTTGCCGAACTCTTCCCTCAGGAAGACCCCGCCGTGCGCTACGGACTCATCGAAGCCAAAATTTACCTGGCCTATGGGCGTCAGCTCAACAACCTGAGCATCCAGGAATCCCGCCTGCGCCGCCAGTTTGAAAAGGATGCAGCCGCCCTGCGCGAGCTGCAGGGCCAGCGGAAACGTCAAGCTCAGGCTGCTCTCGACAGCGCAGCGCGCGAGTACATCGTCGCCGTTCACGAAGGCCGCCACGACGAGTTCGATCCCGCCCAACTTGGCTTCGAATTTTCAATCGACCAGATTGAGGTCCGGGCCATGGACCTCCAACCCAATTTGTTCGCCGAATACGAGCGAAAACTCGCCAAAAGAAGGAAGGTGGCCTAGACCGCACCTCCCGGAGCCGCTCGAAACACGAGATCCTCGGCTACTCCAAACGATAATTCGGAGCTTCTTTCGTAATGATCACGTCGTGCACATGACTCTCACGCAGACCGGCCACCGTTACCCGCAAGAATTTCGCGCGTTGCTGCAGTTCGGGGATCGTCGCGCACCCGCAATAACCCATGCCGGCACGCAAACCTCCTACCAGCTGGTAAACCAAGTCCGACAGCGGACCTTTATAAGGTACGCGGCCTTCAATGCCTTCGGGGACCATCTTGCCGCTTTCCGGTTGCGCATACCGGTCGGCGCTTCCTTGGGGCATAGCGCCCATCGATCCCATCCCGCGGTAGCTCTTGAAAGTCCGCCCTTGATAAAGGATTGTCTCGCCGGGACTCTCGTCGGTGCCGGCCAGCAAACTGCCGATCATCACAGAATCGGCCCCGGCCGCGATGGCTTTCGTGATGTCGCCCGAATATTTCACCCCGCCGTCTGCAATCAGCGGGACCCCCGCATCGCGAGTGGCTCTCGAGCATTCGGCGATAGCCGTGATCTGCGGCACTCCCGCACCGCTAACTACCCGCGTTGTACAGATCGATCCCGGTCCGATCCCGACTTTCACTCCGTCAGCGCCCAACCGGATCAGATCGCGGGCGCCTTCGTACGACGCCACGTTGCCCGCCAGAACCTGCACTTCTGGAACGGCTTGCTTCACCGCTTTGATGGCGTCCATCACTCGCTGGCTGTGCCCATGCGCCGAGTCGATCGCGATCACATCCACTTTCTTGCGGCCCAGTTCTTGCGCGCGCTCCAGAAAATCGCCCGTCGCTCCGATCGCAGCGGCGGCGCGAAGCCGGCCCTGCGCATCTTTCGCCGCATTCGGGTATTTCAGCTTCTTCTGGATGTCCTTAACCGTGATAAGGCCCTTCAGCGCGTAATCTTCGTCCACCACCAGCAGCTTCTCTACCCGGTGCTTGTGCAGAATCTGCTGCGCTTCCTCGAGCGTTGTGCCCACCGGAACTGTGATCAGGTCTTCTTTGGTCATCACCTCCGAAATCGGCAGCTCGTAGCGCGTTTCGAATCGCAGGTCCCGATTCGTGAGAATGCCCACCAGCCGGTTATTCTTCGTCACCGGCACACCCGATATGCGAAAGCGCTTCATCAGCTCGAGAGCCTCGGAGATTTTGCGCTCAGGCTCGATCGTAACCGGGTCGACGATCATCCCGCTTTCACTACGCTTCACGCGATCGACTTCTTCGGCCTGCTTGTCGATCGACATATTGCGGTGAATAATTCCGATTCCGCCTTGCTGGGCCAACGCAATGGCCATGTGGGACTCCGTCACGGTGTCCATCGCGGCGCTGACAATCGGGATTTTCAGTTCAATTTGTGGAGTGACGTACGAATTCGTGTTTGCTTCGGCAGGAGTCACTTGGCTGTGCGCCGGCTGCAGAAGGACGTCATCGAAGGTAAGCCCTTCTTGAATCACCTCTGGAATCATCGGGGATAGACCCATCGTAACAGGGCCGGAAAACCCGTCTGGAGGGCCTCTCGGCGCAATATTCCAGGTCCGAAACCGTGGCTATACTTAAGTTGCGTGAAGCAGGTCGGCCGCTATCAGATCCTCGAAGAACTGGGCCGCGGTGCAATGGGCGTCGTGTATAAAGCTCTCGACCCCGCTATCGGGAGAACAGTCGCGATCAAGACAATCCGGCTGAGCGAGTTCCACGATCCTGCTGAACGTAAACGCGTCCACGATCGTCTCCTTCGCGAGGCGCAATCGGCAGGCGTTCTCTCGCATCCCAATATCGTCACCATTTACGACGTCTTAGAAGAGCCGGATGCCGCTCACATCTTTATGGAGTATGTGAGCGGCGCTTCGCTTGGCCGCATGCTGCACAACGGCAGGTTGCCGGAACGAACCCTGCTGATGAATTACCTTCGGCAGGTTGCCGAGGCGCTCGATTACGCTCATCGGAAAGGAGTCGTCCACCGGGACATCAAACCGGCGAACATCATCATCTCCGACGAATCGGCCGGCGGAATCCCGCTCGCAAAAATTGCGGATTTCGGTGTCGCTAAGTTCGTCTCGCAAGAAATGACTCACAGCGGAACCATGATGGGCACTCCCAACTACATGTCCCCGGAACAGATTCAGGGATTGACCGTAGACGGACGTTCCGATCAGTTCTCATTCGCGGTCGTCGTTTATGAGTTGCTAACCGGAGCAAAACCTTTCGCGGCGGAAGGTCTGCCGAGCTTGTTCTACCAGATCTGTAAAGAGAGCCCCAAACCGGCCGATGAGATCAATGCACATGTGGATCGCGCCGCATCCGAGGCTCTCGCGCGAGCCCTGGCCAAGGATCCCGAAGCCAGGTTCGCATCCTGTATGGAATTCGTAGAAGCGGCCTTCGGCGAAGCGGCTCCGTCTGTTCCCGAACCCGTCGTAGCGGCAGTTGCAAGCACTGAAAGTTATCCGGAGTTGCCGCCTCTTCACAGGCCGCCCCGGCATCACGACGACACCGCCGGCGGGAACAACCGGCCGAGATCGTCCGGCCGCAAAATCGGTTTGATACTGGCGATGTGCTTGGCGATTGGAGCAGCCATCCTGGTCTTGATTCGGTGGAACTCCACGGCGAGCGTTCCGTCGCAGGCAGTCGATACGGGATCAACCCCCATTCCGAAGGCGCCCGAGGATCTGGAAGCAGATAAAAAGGTACAGGAGAATCTAAAGGCTAACTTGGCGAAGCGAAACTCAGCCCAGCAGCCGGGTCTCGAAAAACGGAGCTCAACTGCGGTTCCGAGCGCGAAGCTGGCGCCCGCAACCCCCGTAACCGGGGAGGTTGAGATGTTGACCGAACCTCCCGGAGCCAAACTTGTTGTCGACGGCAGAACCGGCTGCACCACCCCGTGCACCGTGCAGTTGTCGGGTGGACGGCATACCCTCTCCGCGGAGCTCGAGGGCTTTAACCTGGCGCGGCGTATCTTCAACGTGCCCGAAGATGACAGCGTATTTGTCTCCTTGACCAGAAGCTTGGGCGTTCTGCTCGTAACTTCGGAGCCCGGTAGCGCGGAAATTCTCGTGGACGGGAAAGATTATGGGCGAACCCCCGCCAGCCTGCACCTCACGCCGGGTTCGCATCAGCTCGTGCTCGTCAATGGAAACCGCCAGCATGAAGAGACCATCCTGATCCAGAACGACGGCTTCGTCGCCCGCACCATCCGCTGGGATTAGGCTGCGCCCCGTAATTTGCCGAGAACTTCCGGAAAAAAGGTCGACAAGAACTACAGGCCCGTGTACGGAATCAGCGAAAGGCGTATCGAAAGCAGCAGGCGCAAACGGCGTCTCAGTATCGTCCTGGCCGCATTTGCGCTGCTGATCGGGCCCGGGAAACTGGCAGCTCTTGATCCGGGCAAAGCTATCTCCCAATACATGCAGCAGTCCTGGCAGACGGAACAAGGGTTACCGGAAAACTCCGTAGTCTCGATTGCCCAGACCACTGATGGCTATCTTTGGTTCGGCACCGAAGGCGGTCTGGCCCGGTTCGATGGTTTTCGCTTCACGACTTTCGAGAAAAGCAACACTCCTGAGATTCGCAACAACTTCATCACCTCGCTCCTCGTCGATCGTCACGGGAACCTGTGGATTGGAATGCAAGGCGGAGGCCTGGCATGCTATCGCGAAGGGCGGTTTCAGGCGTTCCCATTTGCGAATGACCTTGCCTCGTATGCGGTTCTTTCGTTGTATGAAGACGCGCAAGGCACACTTTGGATTGGTACGCAAGGTAACGGACTGCTCTCCCTGCACGGCAACGTGCTTCGGAGATTCACAACCAAGCAGGGAATGCCGGACAATTCTGTGTTCGCCATCGCGGGCGACGGCCAAGACGCTTTATGGATCGGCACTCAGAACGGGCTCGTCCACTTCGTCGCAGGGCACGGGAAAACTTACACCATAAAAGACGGGCTGGGCAGTAACGAAATTCGATCGCTGCACATAGATCGCAGCGGGGCCGTCTGGGTCGGCACCCACGGGACCGGACTTTTCCGATACGAAGCAGGCGCTTTTCATCGAGTCCTTGGCTTCTCTGGCCATTCGATTTCATCAATCTTTGAGGACGCCAAAGGATCACTGTGGGTTGGCACTTTAGCCGCCGGTCTGAACCGGTTGGGTCCGAATGGCCGCCTCGACGCTTTCACCAAGAAAGACGGTCTCTCAAGCGCCGGCGTCTGGAGCATCTTCGAGGACCGTGCGGGAACTCTTTGGGTCGGCACTACCGAGGGCGGCTTAAGCTCGTTGCGGGAAGGTCTTGTTACCCCCATCACTGCCCGGCAAGGGCTCGCCAGCGATACAACGCTTTCGATCTACGAGGATCACAAAGGCGCTGTTTGGATCGGCTCTGACGCCGGCTTATCTCAATGGACGGAGAAAGGAGTCGTGCGATACACCAATCGCGATGGGCTGCCGGACAACTTGGTTCTGTCGATCTCCGAAGATGGGCAGGACGACCTCTGGGTCGGGACGAGAAATGGGCTTGCCCGCTTGCACAAGGGGCGTTTTCAGCGTTTTACCTCCGCAGATGGTCTCCCGGACGCGCAGTCTATTCTTTGCACTTATACCGACCGCCACGGTTCACTCTGGGTGGGAACCCGCGGTGGTCTGAGCCGCTTCGATGGCCACCGCTTTCTGACCTATTCGAGCAGCGATGGAATGGGAGATAAACCGATTCTGTCGATCTACCAGGATTCCGAAGACGGGCTCTGGATCGGTACTGACGGCGGTGGTCTGCTGCGCCGGAAGAACGGCAGAGTCACCGGCTTTACCACTCATGACGGCTTATCGAGTGACGTAATCTATTGCATCAAAGGTGATGCGGACGGAACCCTCTGGCTAGGTACGAACGGCGGCGGACTGAGCCGGTTCTCAAAGGCAAAGTTTACGAATTACACCAAGGCGAATGGCCTGATTGACGACGCGATCTTTCAGATTCTGGACGATGGTAAGGGACAGCTTTGGATGAGTTCCAACCGCGGTGTGGCGGCCGTCTCGCGAAAAGCTCTGGATGACTTCGCCCACGGAAAGCTGCAGGCGATTCCCTCCGTGACACTAGGCCTTAACGATGGCATGAAGAGCCCGGAGTGCAACGGGGGCTTCCAGCCTGCCGGCTGGCGGACGCGGGACGGACGGCTGTGGTTCCCGACTTTGAAGGGGGCAGCAGTCGTGACTGGCTCGGGATTTGCGGCCAGCGCGCTCCCGGGATCCGTTCTGTTAGAGCATGTCTCAGCCGGAGGAGTGCCTTTCTCGCTTTATGACCAAATTGAGATTCCTCCGGGGAAGAAGCAGGTGGAATTCGAGTTCGCCGCTCCGGGAGCGGGAACACCGGGCAGACTCGAGTTCAAGTATCAGCTCGAAGGATTTGACAAGGAATGGATCGCCGCGGGTACTCGCCGGATCGCCTACTACACCAATCTTCCGCCCGGGAAGTACAGCTTCCGTGCCGCCGCCTGCATGGACGGGCACTGCGTAACCAGCAACCCCCGCACACTTCATTTAGAACCGGCCTTCTACGAGACGCGGATCTTCCTTTGGCTGTTATCTCTCACCATCGGAACCGCTGCCTTCGGCCTTCATCGTATGCACGTCTCGCATCTGAGGCGGAAGCAACAAAAGCTTCGGGAACTGGTGGACGAGCGTACCCGGGAACTGCGTGAATCGCGCGATCAACTGGAAGTTCGCGTCCAGGAACGTACCGAGGATCTGTCGAGAGCCAATCGGCTGCTCGAGGCCGAAATCGGCGTCCGCAGAGAAGCCGAGGAAAAGGCAGAGGCAGCCAGTCGAGCGAAGTCTGAGTTCCTGACCAATATGAGTCACGAAATCCGCACTCCCATCAACGGCATCATGGGTGCTGCTTACCTCGCTCTTGCGACAGATCTGGACCCCGATCAGGCTGAATGTCTTGACATTATCAAAACCTCCTCGGATTCTCTTCTCCGCATTGTCGATGACATCCTCGATTTTTCGAAGATCGAAGCCCGCAAATTGGAACTGGATCTCGTCCCCTTTTCACCGGGTGACTGCGTGCGAGAAACATTCGAACTTGCTTCCAGTCGCGCCCATGAAAAAAGCCTTCAGCTTCAGCTCAAGTTGCCCCGTAACTTGCCGGAAAAGATAACCGGCGATCCTCTCCGGCTGCGACAGATACTACTGCATCTTTTGGACAATAGCATCAAGTTTACGAAGCAAGGCTCGGTGCTTCTATCCGTCGAGGTGGACTATATGTCCGGCGCCGATATCGTATTACACTTCGCCGTGGCCGATACCGGGATCGGCATTTCGAAGCCAAAGCAGGCCGTGATCTTTGATGCCTTTTCTCAGGCGGACAACTCATCAACTCGTAAGTTTGGTGGAACCGGGCTCGGCCTGACGATTTGTTCCCGGCTTGTGGAATTGATGAACGGCCGCATCTGGGTGGAAAGTGAACCAGGCCAGGGCAGCACTTTCCATTTTCTTGCAGCTTTTGCAACCAACGAAGTCGAATCAAGCGTAGCGCCCGGCTTGGAAACTTTCGTACAGGTACTTTGACCCGACCGTCTGCTGCTCACGGTCTAAAGCTCCCGCCTGACCTGCCGATAAATAAGTTGTAACCGGAAGGCTTCCGAAAGGCCCGGCCGGTTCTGCAGAAAGGCAGAAGTATGAGAAAAGTTGCTTCGTTAATGCTGGTAGCCACCGCCCTCTGTTTCGCGGGGCCAAAGCCGAAGCTCTCGCCAGATCTATCAAAATCAGCGAGTACAAATTCGGTTCAAGTGATTATTCAATGGAACATCGCAATCGGTTCTGTGACCTCACAGAAGATTGTGAATGTCGGGGGCACAGTTATTTCCGAGTTTGCTGGAATGCATCTCGGCACCTATGTCGTGCCTCCATCGGGACTCTCGAGTTTGCAGTCAGATCCCGACGTGAAATATGTCTCCCCAGACCGTCGGATTCAGAAAAAGCTCGCTGCGGCGGCAGCTGCGATCAACGCTCCCGCCGTCTGGAAATCGGGGTTTGTCGGAACGGGCGTCGGTGTGGCAGTAGTCGATAGCGGTATGAACCCGGATCCGAACCTGGCCGCAAACAATAACAATCTCGTTTACACGGAGGACTTTGTCAATCCGATCACGGTGCAGGCAGATGGCAAGCCCGGACCGAAGCCAGCTAGCTACGGACTGGACTGGTACGGGCACGGACAACACATTGCCGGCATCATCGCTTCGAACGGCAAAGATTCAAGCTGCGGAAGCTGTGACAAAACCTTCGTCGGTATCGCTCCCGGCGCTAATCTGATCAATCTCAAAGTTCTTGATACCAACGGACAGGGCTCTGACAGTGCCGTCATTACCGCCATCAATCGCGCAATTCAACTGCAAAAGACGTACAACATCCGGGTGATGAATCTTTCGCTGGGTCGTCCGATATTTGAGAGTTATACGCTCGACCCGCTTTGTCAGGCAGTCGAGGCTGCATGGAAGGCGGGCATCACCGTAGTAGTTGCCGCCGGTAATGACGGTCGAGACGATAGTTTCGGAAACAATGGATACGGAACCATCACCGCGCCGGGCAACGATCCCTACGTAATTACTGTCGGCGCGATGAAGACGGAAGGTACAGCCACTCGAGCGGATGATCTCATCGCGAGCTATAGCTCGAAGGGGCCGACCGCGGTCGATCATATTGTCAAGCCGGACATCGTGGCGCCGGGGAACCAAATCGTTTCATTGCTAGCCCAACACGGAACGCTGGCCATGAGCGAACCTCAGAACGTTGTGACGTTGAATACTTACCAAACCAATGCGCCACCCGCCGGCAGCATTACTAATCAGCCGCAGATGCCGGCCAACTCGGACCAGCAACCGGCTGGGGTTCACATCTCCGGTGGTTATTCGCATACCTACTTCATCCTCAGTGGAACGAGTATGGCGGCCGCTGTGGTCAGCGGGGCCGCGGCTGATCTGATCCAGGCTGCTCCTGCACTCACACCTGATCAAATTAAGCTGCTGCTTATGCAGACTGCGTCGAAGACATTCCCCGTTTCGAGCACCGTTGTTGACCAGGCATCGGGTCAGATCTACACCGACCACTACGACATCTTCACTGTCGGCGCGGGCTACATTGACTTAAGTGCCGCGATGGCTGAGGTCAGCCAGGTGCCTCCCGGCATGACTGCAATCTCACCCGTAGCCAACTACGACGGAACCACCGGCGACGTGGAACTCTCGTTCGATCCAAGCTCACTGTTCGCGAACAAAGCCCTATGGGGAACGAACTCCATCTGGGGACAATCGGTGCTAACCGGCAACAAGGCCCTCTGGGGAACATCGGCCATCT
Organism: uncultured Acidobacteriaceae bacterium; assembly: GCA_963771495.1. Taxonomy (GTDB): domain Bacteria; phylum Acidobacteriota; class Terriglobia; order Bryobacterales; family Bryobacteraceae; genus Bog-105. The sequence continues at coordinate 862,614 of CAVYTR010000002.1, forward strand.
GGGGAGCTGCAAGCGACTCTGGCGAAAAGGCGCTCTGGGGCACTTCGTCCGACTATGGCCAGAAGGCGCTCTGGGGTACCAGCGCAATTTGGTCGAACAAAGCAATCTGGGGTACCAGCAGCATGAGCGCCTCTGAAAGCGTCTCCATCAGGGGAGAGCAATAAACGTACCTGAAGCTCTCAAATCTTTCGCCCGGATGTGGATTCCACGTCCGGGCTCTTTTTATCGTGTGCCGAGCATGTTCGACAGCTCGAAGGGGAAAGTCCTTTTCACAACCTGATGGAGGTGAAGTGATAGCGAAGCGCAAGGGCGTCGTCGCGAGGCGGGGTCTGAAAGAAGCGTGGAGCAAACGTACGGGCCGATGAACAAGAACCGGATACGAGGCATACGGTGCCGGACGAGTTGGCGATTGACAACGAAGTCCACATCCATCAAAGGCACTGGTTGTAAATCCGGCGGTCGTGTATGGAAGGCGGTCGAACTTACCTCGGGAGATCTGCCGTTTGTCCTGGATTCAGGACTGAGGGTCGAGCAATCGATCCTGACCGGGCGGCAGAAGTCAGCAGAGGGCGTAGTAGGCACGTCAGTGCTGAAGGCCCGAACGGTCCCCGCAAGGGGTTAATAGGAAGGCAAGTAAGCAACGCGACTCATGAGCGACAAGCGGCAGAAGAACCAGCTAGAGTTGGCCTTCGAGCAGGAGTATAGGGGTGAAGCCCCGAAGGGCCTGTCTGAAGGGACCGAATCGCTTGCGGGAAAGCGTGGGACAGAAAGCCTGGCTTATGGCGAACAGTCGATGGAGGAAGTCTGCGAGCGGGAAAACTGCAAGCAGGCATTGGCACGAGTCAAGGCCAACAGAGGGAGCGCTGGCGTGGACGGGATGACCGTTCACGAGTTGCCAGAGTTTCTGGGGCAGCACTGGCCAGCCATCCGGGAACAGTTGTTGAGTGGTACTTATATGCCGCAACCGGTGAAACGGGTGGAAATCCCGAAGCCGGACGGTGGGGTGCGAAAGCTTGGCATTCCGACGGTGCTGGATCGTTTTATCCAGCAAGCGGTGATGCAGGTACTGCAACGCAAGTGGGACCGGACGTTTTCCGATCACAGCTACGGGTTTCGACCCGGGCGCTCGGCGCACCAGGCGGTCGCAGCGGCGCAGCAATACATCGCCGCCGGCCATCGCTGGGTAGTGGACCTCGATTTGGAGAAGTTTTTCGACCGAGTCAATCACGACAAGCTGATGGCACAGATCGCAACGCGGGTCAGCGACAAGAAGTTATTGAAGCTGATCCGCTGTTTCCTGCGAGCCGGAGTGATGGAAGGCGGGCTGGTGAGCCCGGTGGATGAAGGGACGCCGCAAGGCGGTCCTTTGTCGCCCTTGTTGTCGAACATTGTGCTCGACGAGTTCGACCGGGAGCTGGAGCGGCGCGGTCTGCGCTTTACGCGGTATGCGGATGATAGTAATATCTACGTTCGCAGCCGACGAGCGGGAGAACGAGTGATGGGAAGCATCAGGCGATTCTTGACTGTCAAGCTTAAGCTCAAGGTCAACGAGCAGAAGAGTGCGGTGGCACGGCCCTGGGTTAGAAAGTTCCTGGGCTTCAGCTTCACGAACGCAGGCATACCAAAACGGCGGATCGCGCCGCAAGCAGTGGACCGGTTCAAAGAGCGGATTCGGGAACTGACAAGCCGGACAAGAGGGGTGAGCATCGAACGAAGGGCCGAGGATCTATCCCGCTATTTACGGGGATGGATCGGCTATTTCGGGAAATGTGACACCCGTTATGTGTTGCAGGAGCTTGACAGCTGGCTCCGACGCAGACTTCGTTCTGCGATCTGGAAACAGTGGAAGCGAAATCCGGTGCGATTCACCGAGTTACACCAGCGGGGTGTGGGCTCCGAACTCGCCGCCCAAACGGTGGCGAGCGCTCACGGTCCCTGGCGCTTAGCGAACAGTCCGGCTCTAAGCATCGCGTTGCCGAATGCTTACTTCGACTCGCTCGGGATTCCGAGATTGGCTGTGTCGTAAAATGCTCAACCAACCGAACCGCCGTATACGGACCCGTACGTACGGTGGTGTAACAGGGAAAGCTGGCAACAGCCTACCTATGTAAATTCAGGTCTCGACAGGCGGGATAACCGGGTATTCCCGTTGCAGTCAGCACCGCACGATTGACAGCTCGTGCGATGACATGGGCGCCCGCCGCCCCCAGTGTGGTTACGTCGGCCTTGCTTGCTGAAAGACCGGTTCCTGCCGCAAACAGCGTGTCGCCATCGTAGGCGGTATGTACCGGGTTAATGGTTCTCGCCAAACCATCGTGAGCCATCTGAGCGATTTTTGTCGCTTCCGTTTTGGTGAGAGAGGCATTTGTCGCCACAATACCCAACGTCGTGTTGGCGCCGCTTCGGGCCTTGATCAACGCGCCCTTGATCAATCGGGACGTGCTGTCCGTGAAACCGCCATTTCCATTCCGAGCGCCCGCGAGTATGACGCCGGTTTCGTGATCACGAACGTCGCCTACTGCGTTTACAGCGACAACCGCTCCGATCACAAGATCTGTTCCTTCGATCTTGACGCTAGCCGTCCCGAGACCCGACTTCATCGCAGAATGAACGCCAAAAAGTTTGCCGACCGTCGCTCCGGCGCCAGCCCCGACATTTCCTTCCGCCGAAAGTGAATTCGACGCTGCTTGGCACGCCAGGTATCCGGATTGTCCGTCGGGAAAAATTTTGGGATCACCCAACTCAAGGTCGAACAGGACCGCGGCAGGAACAATCGGCACCACCGTTGGTCCGGCAGCAAAGCCTTGTCCGCGTTCGGCGAGGAAGCGCATGACCCCGGTTGCTGCGGCCAGGCCAAATGCACTTCCGCCCGACAACAAAATCGCATTCACCTTCTGGACAGTGTTGACGGGCTGCAGGAGATCGGTTTCCCGCGTGCCAGGGGCGCTGCCGCGGACATCGACGCCCGCCACAGCTCCACCTTCGAAGATCATGACCGTGCAACCGGTGGGTCTGCGTTTATCCGTGAAGTGACCGACTTGCAACCCGGGAACATCCGCGATATTCCCGGTCGGGGCGGACAGTTGTCTCGGAGACGCGGTCGCCAACACAGGGGCTAGCGAGCCGAGGGCCTTCAGGAACACTCGTCTTTGCTGGCTGACGGAACCGGGACTTTTCGGCATCTCGCTACGATCATAGTTCGTTTCCATGGCCGCCTCGTCACGCTGGCGCTGGTTCGCGACCGGCGTATTCACCATCTCTTCAACCCTTAACTACATGGATCGCACGTTGATCAATGTGCTGGCTCCGCTGATCCTGGCCGAGCTTCACTTAACTCAAACCGGATTCGGATACCTGATTTCCGTCTTTTCTCTCGTGTATGCCGTGAGTAGCCCTGTCGCCGGCTGGTTCCTGGACAAAATGGGGTTGAATCGCGGGATCTCCGTTGCAGTGGGCTGGTGGTCCTTGGCGGGGCTCGGGACATCGTTGGTTAGAAATGTTCCCGGGCTGGCATTCTGCCGCGCGGCGCTCGGGTGCGGAGAATCGGCTGGTGTGCCCGGCTTCGGGAAACTGAACGCTCTCTATTTGAAACCTGACGAGCGCGCCCTGGGAGCGGCCGTAAATCAGATTGGGCTCAGCCTGGGAGCGGTGTGTGCCCCGCTGTTTGTTCCCTTGGCGCTTCTTTACTCCTGGCGATTGCCGTTTGCGATTACCGGGATGCTCGGATTCTTGTGGATTCCTGCGTGGCTGGCCGTTAGTCGGGCCGTTCCTCCGCAGCTATCACTCGCTTCGAGCCCTAGTGAAAACAGCGACTTCGCACTGTTGAAAAACCGCGATCTGCTGCTGCTGGTGGCCGCGAATGTTCTTTGGATGGGAGGTTACTCACTCTGGACGAACTGGACAACCTTGTACCTGGTCCACGTTCATGGCTTGACTTTGCGGCAATCCGCAGAATACGTTTGGATTCCGCCGCTCATCTCGAATTTAGGAGGGTTTTTCGGCGGATGGCTCTCACTGCGCTCGATTCGGCGTTCCGTAGATCCCGTGTCGGCGCGGCGAAGAGCGGTTTGGGTAAGCGCGGCAGGGTCTCTAGTCGCACTCGTTCTGCCGATGGCTCCAGGCCCAGGGTGGGCAACAGCGATCATTTCCGGGAGCTTCTTCTTTGCGCTTTCGGGAAGCGTAAACATTTACGCATTGCCGATCGATCTGTTCGGGGCTCGTCACGCAGGACTCGCGGTCGCAGCGCTAACGTGTGCGTTTGGCCTGCTGCAAACCGTGATCTCGCCTATCATTGGCTATCTGGGAGATCACAAGCTGTACAACCAGGTAGTCTGGCTGGCAACGGTTCCTTTGCTTCTAAGTGCTCTGGTGCTTCAGCTTGTGCGCCGAGTGAAGATCCCCGCCTGATACCTTACTTCTGGATGAGCACGATTATGAAACGGCAGTGGGGAAGTGGTCCGTCCGGGGAGCCTGTTGATCTTTTCACGTTCCGAAACAGCCGCGGCACGGAAGCGAGTGTGACCACCTACGGCGGACGTTTGGTGACGCTCAAGACAGCCGATCGCAAAGGCCGGTTTGAGGACGTCGTGCTTGGGTTCGACGACCTTGGCGGGTATCTGCAAAAAAATCCGTATTTTGGCGCGCTAGTTGGCCGTTACGCGAATCGGATCGCCAACGCGCGTTTTCAGCTCGAAGGGAAGACGTACGAACTTGCCCGAAACAATGGCGAGAATGCCCTCCATGGCGGACTCAAGGGCTTCGACAAGGTGGTTTGGAAGGCAGTGGAACACCCGGATCAAGGCTCCTTAGCGCTTAGTTACTTCAGCAAAGACGGGGAAGAAGGGTATCCCGGGAACTTGCACGCGGAAGTCACCTATACGCTGACCGAAGCGGATGAATTGCGCATCGATTACTTTGCGACGACGGACAAGGCGACCGTTATAAACCTGACGAATCATTCGTATTTCGACCTCACTGGACAGGCGGCAGGCAAAATATTGGGCCATGTCGTAACCATCAACGCGGACAAGTTCACGCCGATTAACAGTCACTTGATACCGACCGGAGAACTGAGGCCGGTAAGCGGTACGCCGTTCGATTTCAGGCAACCAAAACCCATCGGTGAGCGTATCGGAGAGCAAAATGAACAGCTAAAACTCGCGATTGGGTACGACCACAATTTCGTATTGAATGGAATCGCAGGTAAACCTTCTCTGGCGGCTCGCGTGGTTGAACCAATGAACGGGCGGGTGCTCGAAGTTCTGACAACGCAGCCTGGACTGCAGTTTTACACCGGCAACCATCTGGATGGAAGCGTGAAAGGCAAGGGCGGAGTGACCTACGGATTTCGATACGGATTTTGCGTGGAGACTCAACACTTTCCAGATTCGCCGAACCAACCGAGCTTTCCCTCGACTGAGCTTCGACCGGGCGAAGAGTATCGCCAAACCACAATCTTCCGGTTCGCTGCCGAGAGGTGAAACGCGGGCGTGGCGAGGGACGCCTATGAAGTATGAGTGACGAACAGAAGAAGACCGGCTCGCAACCGGATAAGAATCTGGCGGCCGAAGAGCACCCCAGACCTTCGCAGGCGGAGGGCGATCGCGAGACAGTGGAAGAGGATCTGAAGCAAAAAGAGAAAGCGGGATCGAAGTAAGATCTCAACCGGTGGCCGCTACCGGCGAAGCCGCACTCACTCGTTCCATCTGAGAAAAGATGGTGTCTACCACGGCGTCGTCTCCTATTTTGGAGTTGATCATAAGATCGTACAGGTCTCGCTGCGGCCAGATCTTGCCGTAATACCTCTTGACGAACGCAGCTCTTTCCTGATCGACGGTATCGATCAGCGTTTCCGATTCAACGAGGGTCTTTCCGAGTGCGGTCAAACGGCGAATCTTTTCATTGTGCGAAGCGTAGATGAAAACGTGGAACGCGTCTGAGCGGTCACGAAGGAACCACGCACCCCCGCGGCCCACAGTCACCGCGTTTCCGCCATTGGCGATGTCCTTGAGCGTATTCTCAAACATAAGAGCCAGGTTCTCCGCATCAAGGAGCTCCAAATTACTGCCGGTTCGGTCTTCATAGCTGCCCCGCATGAAGTACTTTACGAGCCGGTAGTAGGTGGGATCCAGCCTCTCTTCCCGCTGTTCCACGGCGTTAACGTCGCATTTCAAGCGCTTGGCTATTTCACAGGTGAATTCGTGGTCCCAAAGCTTCCACCCGAGCCGTTTGCTCAATTTTTTGGCTATTCCGCCACCGCCCGAACCATATTCGCGCTCGATTGTCACCACCCGGAACACGTTTGGCCTCCTGTTTACCGGTCTCGTTGCACATTTTATGCCGAACGGGCCGGCGATGGCGAGCGGATGCCGGAATTTATACGCCCAGGCTTACGGGCCAGGGCTCCTCGACCTGAAGCAAGGTGAGAGCTGCGCCGAGAAGCGCCATGTTCTTGCTGAAGTGGATCATGTCGCCTTGCCGTTGGCCAGGATCTTCGACATTCCAGAAATCGTGCATGAGAGGCGAGACGGTACCCAGGAATCCGATAGTCAGAAGCGTTCCCAGGCGAGGTTTGATGCCCAAGACCAGGCTGGCGCCGGCTAAAGTCAGAACGATGCCTGACGCCTGAACCGCGAGCTCCGGGTTCGGGATGTTCTTAGAGGCCGCGTACGGTGCGAGGGCTTTTTGCTGCTTCAAATGATTGATCCCGTTGTACAGAAAGAAACCGCCAAAGGCGAGCCGTCCTAGCAAAAACGCAGCTTTCACGAGAGTTCTCCTATTCGTCTGATAACGAATTGTGGATTCCGGTGGACTCGGAATCGTTACACGGAGGCAATCAGCTGCGTCATATCCGATAATCAAGTTTCGGACAATCACGCCGAAAGTGACTCTAGGCCGCAGTGTGCGGCGATGCGAGACTCGAATCTCCACGTCGATTCGTAGTTTGCAGGCAGGGTCTTTGGGGAGACAAGTATGTGGATCGTTCGCCTTGCCTTGAGGCGACCCTACACCTTTGTAGTGTTGTCGTTGATGCTGTTCATTGTGGCGCCCGTGGTCATCTCGCGAACGCCGACAGACATCTTTCCGAATATTGATATTCCGGTCATAAGCATCATCTGGCAGTACGGCGGATTGTCAGCCGAGGAGATCTCGGACCGAATCGTGTACTTTTCAGAGCGGATGCTCACGACCACGGTCAACAACATCGAACACATCGAGTCTCAGTCGATGGAGGGGATCGCGGTCGAGAAACTGTTCTTTCAACCGCACGCCCAGATCAGCAATGCGCTTGCACAAGTAACTGCCGGTTCGCAGACGCAGCTTAGACAATTGCCGCCGGGAACGACTCCACCGCTGATTATTACCTACAATGCGTCGACTGTTCCCATCCTGCAGCTCGCTTTGTCGGGACATGGATTAAGCGAACAGCAATTAAATGATCTGGGTGCGAACTTCATTCGCGTGCAGCTGATTACGGTACCCGGCACGGCCATTCCGAACTTGTATGGCGGAAAACAGCGAGAGATCATGGTCGACCTCAACACACAGGCCTTGCAATCGAAAAGGCTTGGACCATCCGACGTAGTGAACGCGATCGGCAATCAGAATCTCATTCTGCCGGGCGGAACATCCAAGATTGGCTCGCTCGAATACCAAGTAGAAGTGAACGGCAGCCCGCGTTCCGTTGCGGACCTCAATGATCTGCCTATTAAGACTCTGAACGGAGCCACCATCTACATCCACGATGTAGCCCATGTGCGAGACGGGTCGCCGCCGCAAACGAACATTGTGCGTTCGGACGGCCAGCGCGGATCGCTCATGACGATCCTGAAGAATGGCGATGTTTCTACCCTCGACATCATCGCTGGAATCAAGAAGCTGCTACCGCAGATAGCGGCCACGCTGCCGCCGGAACTAAGAATCACACCGATTGCCGATCAGTCGGTATTTGTAAGGGCTTCGATCAGCGCGGTGGTGCGGGAAGCCGTGATTGCGGCTTGCCTCACCGCCATCATGATTCTGGTCTTCCTGGGAAGTTGGCGGAGCACGATTATCATCGCCATCTCCATACCGCTCTCGATTCTCTGCTCACTCTTCGCGCTCAGCGCCCTAGGCGAAACCATCAACATCATGACTCTGGGAGGGCTGGCGCTGGCAGTAGGGATCCTGGTGGATGACGCGACGGTCGAGATCGAGAACATCAATCGCAACTTCGAAATGGGTAAGGAGATTGAGCAAGCTATTCTCGACGGCGCTGCACAGATTGCCATCCCCGCATTCGTTTCGACCATAAGCATCTGTATTGTTTTCGTCCCGATGTTCTTCCTGACTGGGGTTGCGCGATACCTCTTTGTTCCGTTGGCCGAAGCAGTATCGTTCGCGATGCTTGCGTCGTATTTGCTCTCCCGCACCATCGTTCCAACGCTGGCGAAATACCTGCTGCAGGGGCATTCGCATCATGAGGCGATCGCGCACGCTGACCGCCGCAATCCGTTTGTGCGCGCACAGCAACTGTTCGAGCATGGCTTTGAGAAAGTTCGAGGCGGCTATCGCAACGTTCTTGCCACTTCTATCCGGCATAAACGCTTCTTCACGGTGTGCTTTTTCCTGGTATGTATTGCCTCCTTCGGGCTTGCGCCATGGTTGGGTCAGGACTTCTTTCCCGCCTCTGACAGCGGCCAGATTGCGCTCCATCTGCGGGCGCGAACCGGTACTCGTATAGAAGAAACAGCCAAGCTCTGCGATGACGTGGAGACGCGAATCCGCCACATCATTCCACAGCAAGAGCTGCTGAACATCCTCGACAACATCGGGCTACCCTACAGCGGATTGAACACTTCGTACCAGAACACGGGCACGATTGGACCCGCTGATGCCGACATTCTGATTTCCCTGACAGAGAAACATCGTCCGTCCGGCGAGTATGTGCAGGAGTTGCGAGCGCGGCTTTACGATCAGTTTCCGGGTGTGCTGTTCTACTTCCTTCCTGCAGATCTCGTGAGCCAGATTTTGAATTTCGGATTACCCGCGCCGATCGATATCCAGGTGCTTGGCTCGAACGTGGAGGCCAATCGTGATTTTGCGGACCAGCTGATTCAGCAGGTAAAGTTCATTCCCGGCGTAACGGATCTGCGGATCCAGCAGCCGTTCAACCAGCCAAAGCTTTTCATAAACATTGACCGGACCAAGGCTCAGCAGATTGGCTACACCGCTCGCGATGTCGCAGGTAACGTGCTGGTAGCTCTGAGCGGCAGTTTCCAGACCACGCCGACATTCTGGCTGAATCCGCGAACAGGCGTGAGTTACAACATTGCTGCCCAATCTCCTCAGTATCAAATGGACTCGCTGCAGGATTTGCGTAATATCCCGATGACAGCCGGCGGCAGCTCTCCTCAGATACTGGCGAACGTGGCTTCATTACAGAGGGGAACGGGACTCGCTAACGTGTCGCATTACGGGATCGCCCCGGTGATTGATATCTACGGTTCGGTCCGCGGCACGGACCTGGGCAGCGTGGCCCGATCAATAGACGGCATTGTGGCCCGCAACACGAAAAAACTGGTTCGCGGTTCCAGAATCGCAGTAAGAGGACAGATTCAAACGATGCGGACGTCGTTTACCGGGCTGATTGCAGGGTTGGCGTTCTCCATCATTCTTGTTTACATGCTAATCGTGATCAACTTTCAGTCGTGGGTTGATCCGTTCATCATCATCTCCGCCCTGCCCGCGGCTCTGGCTGGGATCGTATGGTTTCTCTTTGTGACACACACAACTCTGAGCGTGCCTGCCTTAACGGGATCGATCATGTGCATGGGTGTGGCAACGGCCAATAGCATTCTTGTAGTGAGCTTTGCGAAAGAGCAGTTGCCCGACAGCGAGACGGCGGATGAGGCAGCTCTGCTGGCAGGATTCACGCGATTCCGCCCCGTCCTTATGACCGCTCTCGCGATGATCATTGGCATGATGCCGATGGCTCTCGGGTTGGGAGAGGGCAGTGAGCAGAACGCCCCACTCGGCCGAGCTGTGATTGGCGGCTTGCTGTTTGCCACTGGTGCTACTTTGTTCTTTGTTCCTGTATTCTTCAGCCTCCTGCATGGCAGACGGAGCAGAGCGTAGATGAGCATGCGCCGCATCCGGTCTGCGTTTGTGCTGCTGGTTGTGCTGGCCGGGGCGGCATTTCTTGTGGTCTCTGGTATTGTTCCGCGCTTGCGCGCCCGGCAAGCGCTGCGAAAGCAAACAGATATTACCGCTGAACCGGCCATCCTTGTGTTTCACGCCAAACGGGAAAAGCCAGGCGAGGAAGTAGTTCTGCCCGGAAACATCCAAGCCTTCATCGACGCTCCGATCTACGCGCGCACGAACGGATATTTGAAGAAGTGGTACTTCGATATCGGCTCGCACGTGAAGCAAGGTGCGCTGCTGGCAGTTATCGAGAGTCCGGAAGTGGATCAACAGCTACAACAGGCCAAGGAGGATTTGACGACCGCGGAAGCGAATCTGAAGCTGGCGCAGATTACCGCCTCGCGCTATGTGGACCTATTGAGGTCGGATTCGGTGGCAAAGCAGGAAGTCGATAACGCGGTTCAGGACCAGGCGGCGAAAGCGGCAAACGTGAAATCGGCGCAAGCGAACGTCCGGCGGTTGCAGGAGATGGTCTCATTCGAGCAGATCACAGCTCCGTTCGATGGAGTGATCACAGCGCGAAACACCGATGTCGGGCAGTTGATTGAGTCCGGGTCGTCGGGCGGTCCGGGGCGCGAGTTGTTTCATATCGCCGCGGTGGACAGGCTCCGGGTGTTTGCGAACGTGCCGCAAGTTTACTCGCACGCAGCGAAGCCCGGCATGAAGGCGGATCTGACCCTGCCGGAACTGCCGGGACGCCGGTTCACAGGCACGCTGGTTCGCACGGCAGACGCAATGGATCCGGCAACGCGTACGCTGCTGGTAGAAGTAGACGTGGTGAATAGTACAGGGTTGTTGTTCCCCGGCGCATATGCGGAGGTTCACTTCAACATAAAGGCAAATGCCACATCGCTGATGGTCCCGTCCACGTCGCTGGTATTCCGGTCCGAAGGCCTGCGGGTGCCGATTGTCGTCGACGGAAACCGTGTTCACTTTGTGAATGTGATAGTGGGCCGCGACTTTGGAAACACGGTAGAAGTGCTGGCCGGGCTTTCAGACGGTGCCAACATTGTGGCGAATCCGCCTGATTCGCTGGTGGAGAATGAGGTTGTTCGCGTGGTGCCTGCGCGATCGGCCGTCGCGGAACAGTAAACTCGGGTCATTCCCCGGCGACCAAACTAATTAGCTTTCTGACGAATTCAGATGCTGCGAGAAGATGCCGGTTTTCCAAAAAATACAATTTGCCGTCGTTAGTTCGAACAACCTGGACGTGGTTATCGAAGCCCGGATCATTACACGGAACGGGAGTTGTATACCCCACCGTGAACTCGTTGATTGGCCTGATTAGAACGATCCTCGGCGGCTCGCAACCAGCAGCAATCAGATCATCCACTTCACGGAACAGTAAGCCTCAGGCCTTGCTTTTTTCCTCAGGACTCTTTTCTTCCGGTTTGACGGTAGAGCGGATCACCATGATGCGATTCAGAACATCGAACCAGAATGGTGCGCCGAGCGAGATCGCGAAGACCGTGAAGAGCAGACCCCCGATTTTGTAGATCCAGCCAGTGATGGTCTTGGGTGGTCTGCGCCAATCGCGGTCGTAGTCGGCGTCGCTTTGCCCAGCTTCCCTTTCGAGAGCCCAGCCAAGAGGCAAGCCGCCCTGCCTTTCAATCCACCCGAGCGGATCGCTGAGATCAGTCATGCTTCCCTTGTCAGCGGGTAGACCGGCGTCCCGTAATTTTTGCGCGCGCTCAATCAGCACGGACCGGCTGGTTTGATCGGTGTTGAGGTACCGGGCAATGCCGAGCGTATCGATGTTCATAAAGGCGGCAAGCAGGAGCCCGATGATGGCAATGATGACCTGGGTACGCCGTTTGTACCAGCCGGAAACGCGATCCATCGCGCTGTCGTACCAGTGCTCGATATTCGCGCGAACCTTCTCGATGTCGTTCCCCGCGGATTCGATGAGCGGCAGCAGGGCGCCGGCTAAGTTCGAATCTCCCGCCATCTGAGTGACGGCTTGCTTGAAATCGGCAACCGGATCGCTCGGAGGCCCTCCCTTCGGGTCTCGTTTGCCAGAGAGCCAGATCAGGTCCATCACCGCGAGAGAGAACGTTTTAGACGGAATGTAAGACGGTAAATTGCGCGCGTCCTTCGGGTTGTACGTGCCCTGGAACAGCCCGTTGATGAGCGGATGGTTGTAAAACAACGCAACCAGATTTTTTCCTTCTACCGTGCCGAACATCTCGTGGATGCCGCGTTCGAGGTCGCGGGCGCGGTACTTCATGACGGTCTCGAGCGCTTCCTTGATGGAGGAAGACACCAGACTTAACAGCAAGAACATCAACGTTAAGCCGATCGCAACATCCAGAATCTCAGAACCAAACACAGGTCGCGTTCTCCTTTCGCGGGCTTCGCTATACTCCGGTTTCGATGAGTGTTCGCAAGCTTGTCCCCCCCATGGTTTTCCTCTGGGCATTCGCCTGTTGGGGGCAACCACAGCCTCATTCAAAACCGGCCGGCCACAAAGAAACCCCCTTGCCACCGGAGATACAAAGCGTACTAAATGCAATCACGGCTGGCAATCTCCGGGGTGATTTGTCGTTTCTTGCTTCGGACACGCTGCAGGGGCGGTACACGCCTTCGCCGGGTCTCGACGTCGCGGCCGAATTCATCGCCTCGCAGTTTCGGGCTGCAGGTCTCGAGCCCGGCGGTCCGGATTTCTTTCAAATAGCCGAAATGGTAGACCGCAGGCTGCCGCGGCTGCAAACGGAGATGGTGATTGCGGATGGCGACTCCAAAGCGAGTGTTGCTGCGAATGCAATGACGGTGGTCAGCGTCAATCATGCGGCTCATATTGAGCATGCTTCTGTTCTGGTTTTTCCTGCGCGCGATCCCGAGCTTCTGAAGGGAAAAGATCTGGCCGGTAAGGCCGTTGTCGTTCCGGAGCCGGATTTTCAAAAGCTTCCAAAAGACCAAGTGATGTCTGTATACGACAAGCTCCGCGACTTTGATGCAGAGGTTGGATCTTCTCAGGCCGCGTTGGAGATTACCGTGGGGCAGGGCAGGGGCAGATATTCCGATGGACGCCTGATCCCGGCGGAAGAGGCGGAGGGGAATCGGGCGCCGGTTCTGAAGGCGAATAGCGAAGAGCTGCGGAAGTGGATTGATCATCCCGCGGAAGGTCGAACTGTGACGCTGGATATCCCAGCTCCGGAGGACCGCAAAGTTTCGGTGAAGAATGTGATCGGAATCATGCGCGGCTCCGATCCCGTGTTGAAAGATACCTGTGTCCTGGTGACTGCTCACTACGATCACATCGGAACGGTCGATACAGCGGGACATTCGGCACTTGCCACAAAGGGTCAGAATACAAAAGATCGTATCTTCAACGGCGCCAATGATGACGGTAGCGGAACAGTTTCGGTGATCGAGATCGCGAGGGCGCTGGCGAAATTGAAGCGGCATCCGAAGCGCTCGATTGTCTTTATGACTTTTTTTGGGGAGGAGCGTGGTGAGCTTGGGTCGCAGTATTACGGCAAACACCCGGTATTTCCGATTTCCAAAACGGTAGCAGATGTAAACCTGGAGCAGGTGGGCCGCACAGATTCTACAAACGGCCCGCAAGTGAATAGCGCAAGCCTGACCGGATTCGACTATTCGGATGTGACGAAGTACTTCATCAATGCCGGGCGCGAAACAGGGATCAAAGTGTATTTGGACAAAGAGGCGAGCGACGCATATTTTGTGCGGAGTGATAACGCGGCGCTTGCCGAACAAGGTGTGCCTGCGCATACGCTCACGGTCGCTTTCGACTACCCCGATTATCACGGTCTCGGCGACGAATGGCAAAAGATCGACTACGACAATATGGCCCGGGTCGATCGCATGATCGCGTTAGGCGTGTGGCGCGTGGCGAATCATACGATCGCACCGCAATGGAACGCAAGCAATCCGAGCACCGCTCCCTTTAGGGAGGCGCAGAAGAAACTCGCGGCGACGAGATAGAGGCGGAACATCGGGCGGCTCGAATTCGTAATTTATCTGGAGTCGGAATTGCTCACTTTCATACTCTGGTGCCTGCTACTCGTTTTTTCGTGGCCTCTGGCCCTGGCTGCTCTGTTGCTTTACCCAATCGTGTGGCTGTTGTTGCTACCATTCCGGCTCATAGGGATCACGGTGCATGGCGTTCTCGCCCTGGTGAAAGAAGTAATTCTGCTTCCCGTGCGTCTGATTCGGGCAATCGCCTGAGGGGCTTGTGCAAGAATCCTGGGAGTGATGACTTCCCGCCGGCTGCCGGCGCTTCTGATTTGTAGCTGTGCGCTCGCTTTTGCGGCGGAACCGGACTGGCCGCGAGTGGAGCAGCATGCGGTAGAAGTTCTATCAAATTACGTGAGAATTCGGAGCGTCAATCCGCCGGCGGACACGCGGGAAACGGCGAAGCTTCTGGCCAACGAACTCGCAACGGTTGGGCTGGAAGCGAAACTTTACGAGAGCGGTTCCGGCGGGCGGACCAATCTGATTGCGCGATTGCCAGGGCGAGACCGTACTAAGCGTCCGCTCTTGCTGTTGAATCACATGGATGTAGTGCCGGTTGATCCCGCGCGATGGAAGCAGGATCCGTTTGGAGCACAGATTGAGAATGGCGTGCTGTGGGGGCGGGGCTCGCTGGATATGAAAAGCACGGGCGTTCAGGAGTTAACTGCTCTTATCCTGCTAAAACGCCTCGGCATTCTGCCCGCGCGAGACGTCGTGTTTCTGGCTACCTGCGACGAAGAATCAGATGGGGTTTATGGCGCGGCTTGGATGATTCAGCACCACTGGGACGAACTCAACCCGGAGTATGTGCTCGATGAGGGCGGCGTGGGGTCACGCGATCTTTACGCGCCGGGGAAATTGGTGTTCGGCATTTCGGTCGGTGATAAGCAGGTGCTCTGGATCAAGCTTCATGCGACGGGAACATCCGGCCATGCATCGCAGCCGATTGCTGACAACGCCAACGACATTCTTCTGCAGGCGATTGCGAAGGCGAAGGCGTTTCCACCCTCGAGCAAGCCGCAGCCTGTCATCGAGGAACTGCATCGGCAATTAGGCACATTTGCTGCAAACAAATTTATGAATGCGGTTCAGCAGAATACGATTTCGCTGACCACTCTGCGGAGCGGCGTCGGTGATCCGCCAAAGGTGAACGTGATTCCGTCGGCAGCCGAGGCTACGCTCGACTGCCGCCTTCTGCCGGGCCAGAATGCCGAAGAGTTTCTGTCAGAAATCAAGGCGCGAGTGAATGATCCACGAGTCACCTTCGAGCAACTTTCGCATCCTGCAGATCCGGGCCCGAGCAGGACGGATACACCTTTGTTTGGCGCGATCAAGCAGGCAATTTTGAACCATCATCCGAATGCGACGGTGGTGCCGACTATTATTCCGTACGGCACTGATAACCAGAAATTCAGACTGCGCGGATCGATCGGGTATGGAATCATGCCGATGGTAGTTGATGCCGCGACACTCGGGACAATGCACAGCGACAGCGAACACATTCCGCTCGACCAGTTCCGCGTAGGACTGCACATTTACTTCGACATTCTGCGCGCTGACTGGTAAGGTCACCATTTCGATGCCTTAGCTTTTGCGCGCGGCTACACTAAGTGAATATGCCGCCCGCCGCAAGCTCATCGCTGCCCGCCGACGAGTTCTACCGGATCAAGAAGCTTCCACCCTACGTTTTCGCGGTAATCAACGAAATGCGGGATAAGGCTCGTGCCGCCGGACAGGACATCATCGATATGGGGATGGGAAATCCCGACGGCGCCACGCCGCGGCCCGTAGTGGACAAAGTGATTGAGGCTGTGCAGAATCCGGCTAACCATCGTTATTCCGTGTCTCGTGGAATCCCTGCGCTGCGGGAAGCGATTGTGGAGCGCTATGCCGAACAATACGGCGTGCATTGCGATGTAGACAGCGAGGCGATAGTTACGATTGGTGCGAAGGACGCGCTGGCAAACCTGCTGTTCGCCACCATAGGTCCTGGTGACGTTGTCGTTTCGCCCAACCCCGCGTATCCGATTCACCAGTACGGCGTGATCATGGCTGAGGGCGAAGCAAAGATGCTGCCGATGCCGGATTCGGGCACCTTCCTCAGCGGACTCAAGGCACTCTACCGGTCCGAGACGAAGAAGCCGAAATTGATCCTGATCTCGTTTCCACATAACCCGACGACCATCTGCGTGGATCTTCCATTCATGCGTGAGATTGTCGAGCTTGCCCGAGAGCATGGCACGTACATCATTCACGATTTTGCTTATGCGGAGCTTGGGTTCGACGGATACCGGCCGCCCAGCATTCTCCAGGTGGAGGGTGCATCGGAGTACGCGGTGGAAATCTACTCGATGACGAAAAGCTTTAACATGGCTGGCTGGCGGGTTGGGTTCTGTCTTGGTAATCGCAAGCTGATTGCGGCGCTCGCGCGGGTTAAGAGCTATCTCGATTACGGGATTTTTCAACCAATTCAGATCGCATCCGTGGTCGCGCTTCAGGAGTGCATGGATGCTCCTGCGCAGATCTGCGAAATCTATCAGGCGCGCCGCGATTGGCTGATAGAGGGACTTCGCAATGCGGGCTGGCTTGTGGAAACGCCGAAGGGATCCATGTTCGTTTGGGCTCGCATTCCGGAAGCGTTCGTCCAAATGGGATCACTCGAGTTCGCGAAGTTACTGATGAAGGAGACTCATGTGGCGGTGTCGCCGGGGATCGGATTCGGTCCGATGGGTGAGGGCTTCGTGCGATTCAGTCTGATTGAGGATGAGGCACGGACCCGCCAGGCGACAGACCAGATTGCCGAGTTCTTCGCAGCCGCCGGCGTTCTGAAAGATTCACAGCCGGTTTCGGTCCACGTATAATCCTGGACATGGCAGCGCTGTCCGATGCTCCCCTGCCTGAAGTTGTCGAGTTGCCGCAGGTCAGTGTCAGCGACCTCGATCCCCTATTAGCGGAAGAGATTGCCGTCTGGAGAGAGCGCTTTGCCTGGGACTTTCGGCCTTCGGCTGATCTGCTTCGACGCTTTGTTCAGGTACATGCACTGAATGGCTACGCGCTTTACTCACGCCGTGAGGTTATCGGCTACGCGTACTTTGTAGTTGAAGGCCGCAAAGGCTTGATTGGCGACTTCTATGTGTCGTCGGCGCGTGCGACCCCCACGAATGAGGCGATGTTGCTGGGCGCTGTCGTGCAAGGCCTGATGCTCACATCGGGTGTACGGCGAATTGAATCGCAACTGATGATGCTGAGCGGCGCTCTAGCGCCGATTCCGTTTCAGCGCTTCCTGACTCGCCATGATCGTCTCTTTATGGAAGTGCCGGCGAGTTTGAGTGCGACGCTCACGTCGCGGGCGGACCGGACGGGAGCAAAGTTCCACGTCTGGGAGGAGCGTTTCGGAGAAGAGATCGCGCATCTCGTCGCAGCCGCTTACCGTGGTCACGTGGACAGCGACATAAACGATCAATACCGGACCATCCCGGGCGCGCGCCATTTTCTGACGAACATCATCCGCTTTCCGGGGTGTGGAGTCTTTTCACCCTTCTGTTCTCTAGTAGCCATAGACGACCGGACCGGGCGAATCTGCGGAGCGTGTCTCACGAGCCTGGTTTCAGAAAACTCGGGTCATGTGACGCAGTTGTGCGTTCTTCCGGCAGTGCGGGGATCGGGACTCGGATATGAACTACTTCGACAGGCTCTCATCCGGCTGAGAGAAGCGGGATGCATTACTGTGAGTCTGACCGTCACCTGCTCAAACGTTGATGCCATCCGGCTGTACGAGTCCGTCGGGTTCCGCTCGACTTCTGTTTTTCCGGCGCTGGTGTGGGAAGGGTTTTAGCGTCGTCGGTAAACTGCAGCGAAACGCGAACTTTCTCGCCGCGGTCGACCTGTAGCGTGGCCTCCGTGTGATCAGAATCCCGAGCCTTTCTGGCTTCCATTTATCTCCTCTTTAGGAACCGACCAAACTGGAACGACGTCCAATTTCTTTTAGAGCGAGCGAGGGTGGCCGTCGCCATCGCAGCAGGAGAGAATTTGAACATGTCCGCACTTCCGCAGAGAAACAATCATCTGCTTACCGATCTTCGCGAGACGCGCTTCGAGCAACAATACGCGCATTCCGTGAACCCGCAGTGGACACGCTTGCTGAAACTGCTGCAGATGAATGTTCGGTACGAGAGGTGCGTTGGAGCCGAGCTGTTCACTACGGAAGGCCGGCGCGTCCTAGATTTTCTCTCCGGCTACTGCGTTCACAATCTTGGCCATAATCACCCGGCGATCATCGACGCGATCAAAGACGAACTGGACCATCGCGGGCCCGCCATGCTGCAGAGCCATGTTCCTGAGCGGGCCGGCGAACTCGCCCAGCGGCTATGTTCACTCTCGGGCGGCCAGGTTGAAAAAGCGTTCTTTTGCAGTTCCGGCAGTGAAGGGATCGAAGCGGCGATCAAGTTCGCAAAAGCTCATACAAAGCGAGAGGGACTTCTCTATGCTGAAGGCGCATTTCACGGCCTGACGTGCGGTGCGCTTTCGTTAATGGGCGATTCGTTTTGGAAGCAGGGCTTCGGCACTCTGCTCAGTGACACGCAGCAAATTCCGTTCAATGATCTGCCTGCATTGGAGCAGCAATTGCGAACCAGGCGGTACGCGGCTTTGTTCCTCGAGCCCATTCAGGGCGAGGGTGGCATACGCGTTCCCAAATCCGATTATCTGAAATCCGCGCAACTGCTTTGCGAAAAGTATGGAACGCTCCTTGTGCTGGATGAGGTGCAGACGGGTTTCTTCAGAACGGGCAAGTTCCTGGCCGCTCATCACTACTCGGTTGAGGCGGACATGATCGTTCTCGCAAAAGCGCTGAGCGGGGGTTTGGTTCCAAGTGGCGCAGTCCTGATGACCGATGCCGTCTACGATTCCGTTTATGGATCGCTCAAAAGATCGCTGATTCACACCTCAACCTTCTCTGAGAACGGGCTTGCCATGCGAGTGGGGCTTGCTGTCCTAGACGCTCTCGAAAAGGAAGACGCCGGCGTCCATTCGGCGGTGTTAGGCACGTACATGCGCCGCCGTCTGCGGGAAGCGCTAGCCGGGTTTGAAATGTTCGCAGAGGTTCGCGGCGAAGGACTGTTCACCGGAATCGTGTTCCGACGTCCCCGCAGCCTCGCGCTACGCCTCGCCTATGAGGCCTTCGTTAAGATACATCCAGCAATGTTTGGGCAGGTTCTCGTCATGCGGCTGTTCCGCGATCACGGTATCCTCGCGCAAATCTGCGGTAATAACTTTATGGTTTTGAAACTCGTTCCTCCGCTGATTGTCAGCCGAGAGCAGATTGACGAAGCCGTAGAAGCTGTCTGCGAAGTTGTGAAACTGGCTCACTCTCCCACGGTGTTTTGGAGTGAAGCGTTGGGGCTTGTCCGAAGGGTAGTGAATGTTTAGTTCCGGTCGCAAAGTAGTGGTGGTAGGCGGGGGGCCCGCCGGGCTCGCCGTCGCAATTGCGCTGAAGCGCACCGATTGCGAGGTGACCGTTGTAGACTGCGCCGTGCCGCCTATCGATAAGGCATGCGGTGAAGGACTGATGCCCGACAGCATCACTGCTTTGCGCGAACTCGGGATCGAAATCCCGCCCCACATTGGCTTTCCATTTCGGGGTGTTCGCTTTGCAGATCGTCGCTCCTCCGTCGTCGCTGATTTTCCTAACGGGTTGGCCAAAGGCTTGCGTCGAACGGTCCTGCACCAACTTTTGATTCAGCGGGCGGCGAACGTAGGTGTCTCGTTCGTCTGGAATGCCAAGCACGTTCATCTGAAAGAGGGATGTTTATCGGTCGACGATCGCTTGTTAGACGCTGATTTGGTGGTTGGCGCCGATGGTCAGAACTCGCTGATGCGGCGGCAGGCGGGTCTAGATGCAGTCAGGCGTGAGAAGCGCCGGTATGGCTTCCGCCGGCATTACCGGATGGCGCCATGGTCATCCTACATGGAATTGTATTGGGGCACTCGTTCACAGATCTACGTCACTCCCGTTGCAGAAGACGAAGTATGCGTCGCCGCGATTTCCCGCAATTCCAAATTGCGATTGGAAGAGGCGCTTGGAGAGTTCCCGGAATTGACCCAACGAGTGAGGAGCGCTGAGCCGGCATCCCCTGAGATGGGAGCGCTTTCCGTTTCGCGAAGCTTACGGCACGTGTATCGCGGCAACGTAGCGTTAGTCGGCGATGCGTCTGGCTCGGTTGATGCCATCACCGGGGAAGGCATCTGCGTGAGTCTTAAACAAGCCCGTGCGCTAGGGGTGGCCCTCAAGAGTGGTGATCTCTCATCCTACCGGCGGCTCCATGGCCAATTGATGCAACGTCCGCAAACCATGGCCTCGCTCATGCTCACGTTGGAACGCAACGGGCAATTGCAGCGGCGCGCATTGGCAGCTCTGTCCCAAAATCCGGCGCTGTTTCAATCGTTGCTCGCAATCCATGTGGGGGCGGGGAACTTCAGCGATCTGTTCTCACTGCGGCTGCTGCATTTCGGGCGGGCGTTTCTTGCGGCTTAGAACTGGTCATAAGGGCGTCGGAGTTCTGTTGCTCTTAGCGGCGACTCTAATGCTCGGCGCTGCCGTGCCAGTCCTCAAGGCTGAAGAGCTCCTGGTGGATCTTGACGACGCCAAAACGCAGGTCACCTTCACTTTAAGCGATGTTTTACACACGGTGCATGGCCGTTTTTTGCTCAAAAGAGGCCATTTCTCATTTGATCCGAGCACAAGCGTCATGTCGGGTAACATCGTCGTGGATGCTGCCAGCGGGGACAGCGGCAGCCAGGCCCGCGACAAAAGAATGACCCACGACATTCTGGAGGCTCAGCGCTTTCCAGAGATACGCTTCGCGCCTTCAAACAAGGCCGGGTCAGTTGCCCCAAGCGGCCCGTCGGATGTTGAGGTAACGGGCCCATTCTTGATCCATGGACAGGCACACAGTATGACCATTCCAATGCACATCCAAATGTCTGGAACGGACGTGATTGCGACCGGCAAGTTCGTGGTCCCATACGTCGCGTGGGGCATGAAGAACCCGAGTAACTTCTTCCTGAAAGTTAGTGACAAAGTCGAAATCGACCTTACGGCGGTAGGACATATTAGACGCGGGGAAGTCGCACGGCCGTAATGCATGGTTCAATCCGGCATATTTATCGCCGGTTTAGCGATTTTTCGCGGGAGTTCCGGAAACGCCTCTAGTCGATGATTAGTCCAACAGACTGAGGTTTTCCAAATGGCTGATGGTTCGAACGACTACCTGTCCGCAGTGAATGATGTGATCGGCGTGTGCAAGGATGCCGAAGAGGGTTTTCGGGGCGCGGCAAACGCGGTGAAAAATCCGGCGCTGAAATCGACATTCGAGGAGTATTCGGCGCAACGTGCAAGATTCGCTGACGAGCTGCGTTCGGAGGTCAAGAATGCAGGCGGCGAACCGGAAGATTCTTCCGGCGTACTTGGGAAGCTGCACCACGGTTGGATCGCGCTGAAAGGCGTTCTAACAGGACATAGCGAACACCAGATTCTCGAAGAAACCGAACGCGGCGAGGACCTTTCGCTGAGCAGATATCGCGATGCCTTGTCACGTCAACTACCCGGAGAGCTTCGGTCGATCGTGGAGCGCCAGTATCAACAGGTGCAAGTAGCGCATAACAAAATCAGAGAGCTGCGCGATGCTTCAGCAAAGCAGGGGAGCGCTGTCGCATAAGCGGCAAACGACGGAACGAAATCCGGTCAGTGAAGTTTTGCGAGTTCCTCTTGATAGAGGCTGTTGTGAGGGTAGTGCGCGGCTAACCAACCCAGCAATTCGCGTGCCTTGTTCCGGTTGCCGTCGCGAAGTGCTGCCACTGCAAGAAGCAGCCGCGCATACGGCAGCAAGTAGTGCCCGTGCTCGGCGGTTAGTTGAAGTTTTTCCAGGCCCTCTTGCTTGTCCGTCCTGGCGCCGCCGATCCGCAAAGCCCATCGAAGCGGGGCTGGTTTGAGACTCAGAAGGTAGTTTTCGACTCCGATCGCGATGTACGCGTCATAGTATTTCGGATACTGCGACAGAAGCTGCTCGGCCACTGCGCGCGCCTGCTTGACTTCCGATAATGCCGCGAAATCGCGCTTTTCAATCAGCGCCAGGTAATCGGCCTGAAGCCCCAGGCGCAGCGTTTCAGCAAACATGGCGTTCGCGCGTTCGCTGGGTGCGGACATCTGTGGAGTTGCGAGCCGCTCCGTCTCGCTCAAGTCCCGGTCGAAGCGAGCCTTCACTGCAGGGTCTGGTTTAAGTTTTTTTTGTTCCAATACGGAGGAGTCGTCCACAAAAAACTCGGATTGTAGAATGTGCAACCGATGAAACTCTGAAAACAGGCATGCGGCGGCATCGGAAACAGGGCCGAGAGGATCATCCGGCCGTTCTGTGTGATACCGGGCAAGTGCCTTGTGAGCCTGATCGAACTGCAGGTTGTACATATCGTTGTAACTCTGTTCGATCTCGAGTTCAGCCGGTGAAGCAGCCATGCAAAGGGCGAGAGCAAGGCAAGTAGATAAGCATAGGCTCGTCACAGTTGTTCTCGCTTCAACAAGCGCACCATGTTTATCAGTTCGTCCGAATAGCCGCCTGAGTCCCGGCACAGATTACAAAAGCTCACAATTCTCGTGCACCTGAGGCGCAAAAGGTAATCGTCTCAAGAGCAAGCAGCGAGGCACGGCCGAGTTCTCCACCCTCAAATGCAACCTTCCCGCTCGGTCGTGTGCAATTGATTTCTGCGACTCTACATCGATTATGAGTCAAGCAGCGCCTCAGAGCCCAACCCGGTTCAGGAAAACATCAAATTCGTGCATGAGTTTGCGTGAAGCTCGCCATTAATCGGTAATAAGCGAGAAAGATCCCCGCCAATAGAGCCGCCGGAGCAAAGAGCCACCAACAGTTTTCCAGGACAAGTGGCTGTTGCAATCCGGCCAACATATTGCCCCAGCTTGGGTCAGGCTCGCTGACGCCCAGCCCGAAGAAAGAGAGCGTAGCTTCAGCCAGTATGAATTGCGGAATGTAAAGCAATGCCTGTGTAGCTACGACTCCCGAAACGGTCGGCAAAATGTGGCGGCGCAGAATATAGGCATCCGAAGCGCCGAAGCCTTTTGCGGCAAGCACGTAATCCCGATGTTTCGTGCTTAAAACCACACCGCGCACCAAACGCGCCGGCCTGGCCCACCCAATGACTCCCAGAGTTGCCGTGAGCAAAAGAAAAACTTGGTTCGCAGTGACATGGAGGGGAAGAAAGGCCCGAACCGAAAGCAGCAGGTAGAGCCAGGGAACAGTCATGAAAATCTCTCCCGCCCCCATAAGGAACTCGTCAAGCCAGCCTGCGTAATAGCCGGATAGTCCGCCGAGAATGATGCCGATTGCAACGGAAATTGCCGTGGCTAGCAGACCTGCAAACAAAGAAATCTGACCCCCATACAGCAGCCGGGAAAATTCGTCGCGTCCGTACGCGTCCGTTCCAGCCACAAAGATTCGGTCCTGGCCCTGCACCCCGAAAAGATGCCTGTGTGAAACGATAAGACCGAAAATCCGGTAGGAAGCACCGTATACAAAGAACCGGACCGGAGCGCTCGCAGTGTGATCTTCTCGGTACGTGCTGAGAGCACCAGAGACCGGAACCAATCGATAGACAAACGGGCGATAGTGAATCCTGTGTTGTGGGTCGAGGAAGTGAACTTCAGTAGGAGGAGCCAATGCGAACGCCCTGTCCTGCGAATTGGCGCCATAAGGCGCGAAGAAGCCTGGCAGCAGCATGACAAAATGCACGGTCGCCAGCACGGCTATCGCAAGTCGGGGTGTCTTCC
Source organism: uncultured Acidobacteriaceae bacterium (assembly GCA_963771495.1). Taxonomy (GTDB): domain Bacteria; phylum Acidobacteriota; class Terriglobia; order Bryobacterales; family Bryobacteraceae; genus Bog-105. Next base: position 886,609 of record CAVYTR010000002.1, read on the forward strand.
CAGCTGCCACTCAATTTGCCCTGATTCGAGGATCAGCCAGGTACAGCAGCACATCGGCCAACAGATTTCCTGCCACTAGAAATACTGTTGCCAACATCCCGGCATCGATAACAAGAAAAGAGTCTCGCTGCAGGATCGCTTCCACCATAAGCTGGCCAAGACCGGGCCAACTGAAAATAACTTCAATCAGGAGCGAGGAACTCATCAGCATTCCTATCGAGAGCCCAAGCAGTGAGATAAGCGGGTTGGCCGCTGCCGGCAGAACATGCCGGAGCAGAACGCGCCGAAACGGAATACCATATCCGCGGGCCGCAGTCACAAAAGGGGACTCCAGCGTATTCTTCACAGTCGATCGTACGTGTGAAAGCAGGAGAGGCAACAGGCCCGCTGTCAAACAGATGGTCGGCAGAACGATGTGACTCGCCATATCCCTGCTTGCCGCCCAGAGAGCGCCGGAAGAGCTGAATGCCGTAGTGCCGGGCGAAAGCAGCCCGCCCACGGGAAAGCGCCGCGTGCGCACGGCTAGAAGCAGCAACAGCAACCCCAACACCAGTTCGGGAGTGGCCAGCAGTATGGACGTAGCCGCGGTCGCCAGCCAATCAGCCCAGCCTAGGGGCCGGGTCGCGGCCCAAGTGCCAAGCGGCAGCGCGATCATCCACGCACAGAACGTCGCCGACACCGCTAAGAAGAGTGTGTTGGCAGCCCGGGAACTCAAAATAGGACCCGCGGGACTGCGATACGCGAGCGAATATCCCCATTCGCCTCGCAAGCCCGATTTCAGCCAGTGCAAGTATCTAAGAGGCAGCGGATCTTCCAGCCCGTATTGGCGGCGCAGCGTGGCGACAGTAGATGGCGAGATCTCGGGATCCAGCCGCAAGCTTTCAAAGAAGTCGCCTGGAGCAAGACCTGCCAGAGAGAAGGAAAGTATAGACGCTCCAGCTAAGAGAAAGAAACTGCGCTGAATCCGGCGCATCAGGAAATGCATTTCGTCACACTGGATCGCTGAACTCGCCTACATTCTTTGGCAGCTCAGGAATGGCGGCGACAAGCTCGCGGGTTTCCTCGCATTGCGGATTCATATATAGGTCTTTGGCGCTTCCCATCTCGACAATTGTCCCGTGATCGAGTACCGCGATTGAGTCGCTCACGCAGGCCGCCATGCAGAGGTCATGCGTTATGAAGAGATAGGAGAGCGCGAGTGAACGTCTGAGCTCTAACAGTAGCCGCACGATCTGCGCTTGCGTCGGGATATCCAAGCCGGCAAGTGCTTCATCGAGAATCAGGAGCTTTGGCTTCAGCACCAGTGCACGTGCAAGAGCCAGGCGCTGCCTCTGACCTCCGCTGAATGTAAGCGAGGGACGATTCATCCATTCGCTCGATATGCCGAGTTGTTCCATAACTGCCAACGCTCGTTCATAGCACTCCTGTCTGGGATGTCCCTCAATTCTGAGCGGCTCTGCCACTGCCTCTAAACCCGTGAAAGCCGGATTCATTGCTGCGGCAGAGTGCTGGAAAATAAGCTGTAGTTCACGGCGCGCTCGCCTGAGTTCACGCCGGTGCAGGGTCTGGAAATTTCTGCCCCGAAACCATATCTCACCCGAATCCGGCGTTTCCAGCCCAGCGATGCACCTGGCCAGCGTCGATTTGCCGGAACCCGATCTGCCGACAAGTGCCAATGTGGACTGCCGGGGAAAGCTCAAACTGACGTCGTCAACCGCCACAACCCGGCGTCTGTCTGATGGCCACAGCCCTGTCCCATAAGACTTCCGGACATGGCGCGCCTCAACCAGCGGAACTCCACCTGGCACGTTACCGGTCAAACAGGGTTGCCTTCCTGAGAGCCAAAGTCGCCTTGAAAAGCGCCTCCGAAAAGGCATGCTTAGGCGTCCGGTAGAGCTGCTGTAGGGTTCCCGAATCCACAATGCGGCCTCTGCACATTACCATCACGCGTTCAGCGAGGCCGCTCAGGAGGGCCGGGTTGTGCGTGATGAAGAGGAGCGTCAATTGAAGCTGTTCTACAAGCCTCCTGAGAAGCTGCAGCACCTCCGCTTGGGTCACCGTGTCCAGCGAACTCGTCGGCTCATCAGCGATCAACAGCAGAGGCTTCGAGATCAGCGCTTGAGCTATCACAATTCGCTGCCGCTGGCCTCCACTCAACTCATGCGGGTAAGCAGAGCAGATGTTTGAATCAGCAAGGCCGACCCCGGTGAGCATTTCCTGAACTGCTTCTTTGCGTCGCCCGCTATCCTGCCGTGAATGTGCGCGCAAAACTTCATCGATCTGTTTGCCGACCCGGATGACGGGATTGAGCGCCAGCTCAGGTTCTTGAGAGATAACGGAAATCTGCGCTCCCCGGACCCTCTGTAGCTCCTTCTCACGAGCGCCCAGTATCTCCGTTCGCGAAAGGCGGATTGAACCGCCGAGCACCTGACAGTCTGTAGGTAGAAGCGCCATCAGTGCGCGCGCCAGAGTCGTCTTTCCCGCGCCCGACTCTCCGAGTAAACCAGCAGTTTCACCACGCGCCAGATCGAAACTCACATGATCGAGAACTGGCGCGAGCCCTGAACGGTATCCGAGCGTTAGATCCCGAACTTGTAGCAGAGGCTCTTGCATGTGGTTCATCTACCAGCGAAAGTGGCGAATTGAACCATTGTCTCCGGCCGATTCGAGCAGGGGCTCGAGACGGTTCGCCACTTCCCTCGCAAGCCGAACGAGCTGTCTTTAATGCCCGCCTGTTGTTTGGCTCCAAGATTGAATCGCTTGGTACAAATCCAGCCGGCCGTTCCCGACGTTGGAATCGATTGGTTGTGCGTGCGCAACCGATTGCGAACTCGAATATTGGTCACAAAAGAGGGTATCGAGGCTCATCATGACTGCGGCCGCGCCCGCTACAAACGGTGTACTGAATGAGGTGCCCCAGCCCGCAGCATAAGTGGAAAAGGGATAGGTTGTGACAATACCTTCTCCTGGCGCACCAACCCAGACAAGCGCTGATCCGTAATTTGAGAAAGAGGATAAGTGATCATCATTGGTTGTAGAAGCGACGCCCATGACATTCGATAACGCTGCGGGATACACCAGCGTATCTTCTCCGCTATTGCCTGCCGCTGCTACTGAGATAGTTCCGTCCAGCGTGGCCAGGGTAAGCGCGGTCGCTACCTCTCGCGAGTAGGAAGCCAGATTGAAACTCATGTTAAGAACATTCGCGTGTGACTCAATAGCCATGTAAATGGCTCGCAGGATGTCTGACGTGTAACCCGTTCCGTCAGAGCGAAAGGCCTTCAGCGGCAGTATTTTGACCGTCGGGGCGACCAAGTGTACAATTCCGGCTACCATCGTGCCGTGTCCAAAATCGCTGTACTGCGGATTGCCGTCCACAACTGCCGCTGTCGATTGATCCACCACCGCCGCAGTCGATTGGGACACCTGTCCGGATCCGCCACCTGATACCCACTGTGGCTGGGCGCCATTTACAACCGGAGCGCTGCTCAAGGTAAGATCCAATGTTTCATCGGCCCCGTTTTGGTTACGGGTGAAGTCGTAGCCCGGAAGGAGAACGCCCCGGAGGGCCGGATGATTCGGGTCGACGCCGGTATCGATTACGGCCACCACGCCGGTGCCGGTTCCCTGTGGCTGCGCCGCCCTCATTTCGGAGATACGAACAATGCTGGTCGCGGGCTGATTGATGTAGCCGTCCGGAACCGTGGACCCGTAATACGAGACGGGTGTGTTGTCCGACAGTGCGGAAGGGACCGTATAAGCTCCGGCCGCGTGTGCCACGAGATCCGGTTCTACGTTCGAGACTCCACTCATCACGGCCAGCAAACCCTGGACGGCATTGACGTCAACAGAATCAGGAGTGGTAACCAGATAAACCTGGCCTGGAGCTCCGTCGATGTTTTCTCCGACGTTACAGCCGGCGGCTTGGCAATCGACCTGGATGGCCGAAAGTCCTCCATTTACGTGAACGATTAATCGCCCAGCTGCCCGGACTTGTGGAATCCCCAATCCACCTACGAGAAGCAGACCCAACAGCAACCGATTCCTCATCTCTGTTAATCCTTTTCCTTTCTCGGTCACACACGCATGTACTTTGCACTTCAGCTATAAAGAGCTTCCTTTCGGGAAATAAAATACATCAAATCTGAGTCGCAAACCGGTGCACGCGTTAATGATTGCTGGAAAACTTCTCCGTTCCAGTAAATGTGCTATATTTCGTCATTTAATGATCCTGAATTGTAACAACTGTGAAACCGGAGCGATCTATAATGTGATTCGAGCGGCCCTCCCCTGGGCTCGGGTACCAAACGCGCCATTGTGTGACGTCGCTCTTGGTCGAAGTTGCCTTTGTTGCAAACGAGACTCCGAGGTGTCCTGCATCGTTCAAGTCCGCAGAAGACGTAAATTGAATGGCCCTGATTATCAGATACGGCGCTCACAAAACCAGTTGGGAGGGAGTTGATCGCCAGGAGATTCTGGCAGAAAGACGCCTCAATCTGCTCGCCCTGGAATATGGATATAAATACCGTCTTAATATTCGGCCAAAGAGTGGCTTTTCAAGAATTGAGTTCGTCCGTACTCTAAGGGAGGCCCGATTCGTCGGTATGAGAATACGCAAATCGGGAGGAGTTGTGAAGTTCCTAAAGGTCAATATGGACGGCACGCTGACGCGTCATCAGTGGTAGGAAACTGCCGGTGGGTACGGACGGCGCCAGCCTGATCATTCGCGCGGGTCGGTCGAGTTTTGTTGTGCTTCCGGTCCTGGTGGGTGCAATTGTCGCGGGCGGTGCCGCGTTGACCTCCAGGCAACTGATGTCTTAATAGATCAAAGGCGAAGCACGGGCATAAATTGAAGCTGCTCGTCGATCAGCCAATGAAGACCCGGTACTCCTCCGTGCCAGCGACTGCAGCCTATCTCAGCTTGTTGCCGACCCACTACACCAGTCATATCTGGTATTCACCTTCACTGACGCGGTCGCGACCGCTCTCAGCCTTGACCTCGACCATCGTCCGCGGAGGAGATAACGCGCGACTGAGCCGCAAAAAGCTGCGCGCCATTTTGGCACCTGCGACTTATAGGTTGCGGAATGCCGCTTTGATCCGGGTAGAACTGAAGGACGGCAGTATGCCGTGGAATCCGTGCTCTTCACCACGCCGAAGAGCCGCCGTTGCAGTACCGTTACGAGCTATCAAGAGCAAGAATCAGGCGGCGGTTTTCGTGCCAAGATCACAACCAGGCGCTGCGCCCGCGATTAGAAAGCCGAAATGGCGAAAGCACGTGCAGCAGTGCCGCAAGAAGCGGCATGCGGAACGGTCGTCGGATCTGAACTCGCCGGAGCGAGTGTAGGCAGCTGTACTGACCCAAAAGTTTGCTGAATCCGCAGTGAGTCGTCGACTGCATGTTACAGCGGAGCTACTGGCTTCGGCCCAATAACTCTACGATCGTGTATAACACGCGAGTACTGATACTGTAACATCGCGTTACATCCTGACACTTGGCTCACCCGGCACTCTTCCGTAGTTTAGATATTACATTCTTCTTACAAGTTTCGCAGGGAACCGGCCTCGTTTCGTAGCCTCTGCCTTCGGTGACCTCGTGATAAGTGTGAGCGGGTTGTTGTTGAAACCGAACATGTACGGGAAAGGGCGGTAGCCTGCTCAAAACGCCGGCTGAGAAAGAGGGTAGCGTGGGGGAACTAAGCACAGAGTCAAAAGGCAGAAGCACCGCCAGCCCACGCGCGATAGGGAGTTGTGGGGAGCCACTTTGGTTCGCTATCCGGGTGAAATCGAATCGCGAGAAGATAACCGCGAGCGCGTTGCGAAATCAGGGGTTTGAGGAGTTCCTGCCCATGTGTCGCCGTTTGCGGCGATCTTCGGGGCGCACGAAGACAGTTGAATCGCCACTATTTCCCGGGTACGTTTTTTGCCGTTTCGATAAAGATCATCGGCTCCCCATCCTGATGCTTCCGAGTGTCGTTCATGTGGTCGGTATCGGAAAAGAACCGGAGCCAATCGACAGCGCAGAGATCGCGTCGATCCGCCTGATTGTTGATTCGCCGTTTTACACCGAGGCTTGGCCGTTCGTCAATGTCGGCGAACACGTACGGGTCGTTGCGGGCCCCCTAACAGGCGCGCAAGGCGTAATCGTGGGCTTGAATAGCAAATATCAATTGGTCGCATCCCTGACTCTTTTGCAACGGTCCATCGCTGTCGAAATCGATCCCAGCTGGGTGCAACGTTGCGAGCAGGCGCCTGCGGATCGCGCCCGCGGCTTCTTGCCGGATTGCGAGGGTCGCGGAGGCGAGTCAAGTCAGAGCGCAGACATGGCGTGTGTGGGAGTGTAAACATGAATTCACGAATTGTTTTGCTTTTCGCTTGTTCGGCAATGTTGGGGCAGCAAGCGGCTGCTCCGCCCGGGCATGCAGGGACGTCAGCTTTCCGTGATGAGCATCCGATTGCAAAATCAGACGCTTCGCCACATTTCCAGACACGGCAGCCACGGTATCAATTGGCAGCAGGAGATTCGATCGAGCTCTCGTTCTTGCTCACGGCCGAGTACAACCAGACCGTTTCCGTGCAACCCGACGGGTACATCACGCTCCGCGAAGTCGGAGATCTGTTTGTTCAAGGCAAAACAGTTCCCGAGTTGCGCGAAGTAATCAGCGCGGCCTATAGCAAGATCCTGCACGACCCCGAGATCACTATTCTTCTGAAGGAGTTTGATAAACCGCACTTCACCGCGACTGGACAGGTGGGGCACCCAGGCAAATACGATCTAAGGGCTGGGACTCGGGTTAGCGAGGCACTCGCGATTGCGGGCGGGTTTACAGAGAAAGCCAAGGACTCGCAAGTTTTGCTGTTCCGGCGAGTGTCGGATGACTGGGTAGAGGCCAAGCTGCTGGATATGAAAGCGATCTATAAAGGACGGTTCGAAGAAGACGTCGACCTGCGTCCGGGCGACATGTTGTTTGTGCCGCAGAATCGAATTTCCAAAATCAAACCGTTCCTGCCGACCTATGGCTTAAGCAGCTATTTGGGTCCAGGCGTGTTCTAAGTGGAGCTGGGAATGGAAAATACAAACCTGACAATTGCCGGCAGCATGGGCCCTTTGCGCCCTCCGGGCATAAGGGAATACGTAGCCATTGGTTTTCGGTGGCGGCGACGCCTGTTGTTTGTCTTCGCGGTCACCGCTTTGACCGGAGCGCTCGTGGCGTTTTATGCGCCTCCGGATTATGAGTCGGCAATGAAGATCCTGGTGAGCCGTGAGCGTCTTGACCCATTGATCGCAGCCGACCAGATTCCGGCGGCCGCTCCACGAGACATCAGTGAAGAGGAACTAAACTCCGAAGTCGAGCTGATAAAGAACGACGACGTTTTGCGGAAGGTGGTCGCGGCGACCGGCCTGCAGAATAAGGTAAAGCCTAAACTGGGGTTTGATTTCTTAGACCGCCGGTTTGCAAGCTCGGAAGAAATCCGGACCGCAAGGGCCGTGCGCGAACTGGCCAGTGCACTCACGATTACTCTCCCGAAAAAGAGCAATATCATCACCGTGAGCTACCGTTCCAAGGACGGTAAACAGAGTGCAGCAGTGTTGAGCGCGGTTTCGAAATTCTATCTTGAGAAGCACATGGCCGTACACCGCCCTCGCGGTCAATTCCAATTTTTTGATCAACAAGTTGAGCGAACTCGCGAGAAATTGTCTGAAGTACAAGAAAAGTTAAGCGCCTCGTCAAGAAAAGCGTCGGTCTATTCAGGCCCAGTAGAACTGGATTTGGCTGTGAAAAATCTCGCAGATCAACGGCTGGCTTTGCAGCAAACTTACACGGCCATTGGGGAGACGAAAAAGCGCATTGGAGCGCTCGAGGAACAACTGACCTCCATGCCCGAACGAATGACAACCTCGGTCAGAACGGCCGACAATCCTGAATTGATGGTCCAACTCAAGGCTACCTTGCTGCAGCTCGAACTGAAGCGAACCGACCTGTTACAGAAGTTCCAGCCGGTTCATCGCAACGTCCAAGAAGTGGAAGATCAGATTAAGCAAACCCAAGCAGCGATAACGGCGGCTGAGAGCGCGCCCGTCATAGACCGGACGACCGACCGCGATCCGACTTACGAGTGGATGAGATCGGAATTGGCGAAGACGCGCACCGAGTTGATTTCCCTTCAGTCTCGAGCATCATCGATAGCCAGATACACGGCGCAGTATACCGAGCGGGCTCGCACTCTTAGCGAGGACGGCCTGCAGCAGCAACAGTGGGTAAGCACCGAAAAGGCATTAGAAACCTCTTACCAACTTTATCTTCGAAAGCGTGAAGAGGCTCGAATCAGCGATGTCCTTGATCAGAATCAAATTCTAAATGTCTCGATGGCGCAGTTACCAAGTCTGCCTGTACTTCCCACGCATGCGCCAGGAGGCATAGCTGTTGGAGCCATTTTCTTCGCCTTAGTGTTGAGTGCGGGGACAGGTTTTGTTTCCCAATACATGGACAACTCTTTTCGAACTCCTGATGACGTCCACAGATATCTTGAGATTCCCGTCATTGCTTCACTCCCCATGGGAGAGCGGGAAGACAATGGCGACGTAGGTCAGCAGCAACCTTATGAGCAGATACTCTGAGTGGTATGATCGCGCCGCCCAAGACGGCGGCTTACCCGGAACGGCAGCGTCGGTCGACGTGCAGACAGGTCCCCGGCGCCCCGTTCTACCGATACAAGGCCGTTCGCGAACTGAGATCGAGAAAGTAGCCAATCGACTATATCGTGGCTCCAACCCGGCGACATCCAAGACTGTGGTGTTTACGGCACTGGAACCCGCGAGTGGTTGTAGTTGGGTTTGCGCTCATAGCGCCGACTTGTTGGCGGCCAGCACGAATGCTTCCGTGTGCCTCGTCGATGCCAATCTGCGCACCCCCACTCTCCATGCGCAGATGGGTGTTTCCAACCATAGCGGGCTCGCGGATCTTCTCAGGGATCCTACGCTGAAAATCAGCAGTGTCGTGTCGAAGCTGCCCGGAAGTGAGTTGCGGCTGCTGACTGGCGGCTCCGCTTCGTCCGAAGAGGCCGAGTGTTTAGTTCAGTCGGACAGAATGCGCGATCGCCTTACCGAACTGCGTTCCGCTTTCGAGTTCGTCCTGATCGATGCGCCTGCGGTCAACCTCTGCAATGATGCACTCGCATTGGGGCAATCGTCCGATGGGGTGTTGCTAGTCCTGCGCGCCGGTTCCACCCGCCGGGATTCGGCTTGTCGCCTGACAGCCGAACTCTGCGCCTCCGGCGTTAAGCTCATCGGGGCAGTCCTGAACGATTATGCGTCGCCCATTCCAGTCGCAATAGAAAAATGGCTGTGACTTCGCCCGTTCTTCTTTTGTAGTATTCACGAAACCGCTCCCAGTCAGCAGCACGGCTCTGCATCAACCGGGCATTTTCCTCTGCCCGGTTAGTAACACACCTAATCGAAATCCTGCGTTTTAAGAACCAAACAATCTTCAACCACAGTTCTTCGCTGTCTAGAAACTCGAGATTCATTTACATTCGGGGGAAATGAGATCATGGCAAGCGCCGCTTCACGTGTAGAAGCCGCTCCCAAACTGCGTCAAGCCCTTTCATCGATAACCTCTTTGGGCTGGGACAACGCAAAGTGGAGCGGTCAATCTGGCGAGAAATTTCCCGGTATTCTTTGTGATACTGCTGTAGTCCTGGCGAATGGCATTTTTCTTTTTCTCCTTTTTGGGGCAAAGCTCAATCCCGGCAGCCGCGTCCTGAATGCTCGGACCGCTTGGGTGCCCGGCAACAGCCTCCTGCACCATTTCGGCGGATTACTCGCGTATGCCGGCCTCACTGTGCTCGCTTGCGCCAGCATGGAGCTTTACGACCGGCGAAAGACACTGCACGGATTCTCGTGGCTTGCGGTCACGAAACCGGTGGTGCTCGCGACAGTTCTGTTTACCGCCTTCCTGCTGTCCCTGAATGTGAACAGATTGTACTGGCTGCTAGTGGTCGCCATGGCCATATTGGACCTTACAGGTATGGCAGGCTGGCGGGTGTTGCATTGTAAGTTTGCAGCGTCACGAGACACCAGTAGAAGTAGTTGCCGGCGAGCGTTGATCATCGGTGCCGGCAACGCGGGCAAGCGATTGGCAGGTTATCTCGAACACCACCCCGTGCTGGGCTATGTGGTGAAGGGGTTCCTCGACGATCACCAAACCTCTGACGGCCTTAACGTGTTGGGGCCGATCAGCCAGTTTTCGAAAGTCATTCGGTCTGAATTTATTGATGAAGTTTTTATTACAGATAGTGTCGATGCGGAGTTGATCCAGTGCCTTGCTGATCAGGCCCAGCAGTGCGGAATCGATGTGAAGCTGGTCCCGGATATCTGTCGTTATGCCACCTCCTGGCAGTGCGTTGGCGACTTGCCCGTCATGGTAATTCGTTCTGAACCTATTCCGAAGACCGCACTATTTCTGAAACGTACCCTCGATATCGTAAGCGCATCCATTGGATTACTCGTTTTATTACCGCTGCTGGTTGCGATTGCAGTTCTCATCCGGATCGATTCACCAGGGCCGGCTCTTTATAAGTCCTGGCGTGTTGGCAAGAAGGGAACGAGATTCAAGTGCTTTAAATTCCGCACAATGGCTGTCAACGCAGACGCAATCAAAGACAAACTCCGCGCTCTCAACCAGCGCGTCGGACCAACTTTCAAAATTGCCGACGATCCGCGTATCACGCGGATGGGGCGATGGATGCGAAAGTACAGCGTTGACGAGTTGCCCCAGCTACTGAACGTACTTCGTGGTGACATGAGCCTGGTAGGGCCGCGCCCTCATCCGCTCGATGACTATAACCAGTATGGGTTGGATCACCGCTTACGTTTGAAAGTAACTCCCGGGCTGACAGGGCTCTGGCAAGTGGAAGCTCGTATGGATCCATCCTTCGAGCGGAACATGGCTTTGGATCTGGAATACATTCGGAACTGGAATTTTCGGAAGGATCTGAAAATTATCGCCCGAACGGTGCCGGCCATTGTCAGAGGCGAAGGTCGTTAAACCTGCCCAGGATTCAATCGGTCGATGCATAAAGATACAGTTCCTTGTGGAAGCGCCGTGCGAAGCCGCAAACGCGGCCTGCGAGTTTCTGAGAATATATCCAGTTATCGTCAATTTGATCAAGAGGGGAGAGTGAGATGAGCGTAGTCCTCGTCACGGGGTCGGCAGGTCTGATCGGGTCCGAGACAACGAAATGGTTCGCCGCCCAAGGTTACGACGTAATCGGCGTCGACAATAATATGAGGGCTTATTTCTTCGGGGCGGACGCTTCGACCCAATGGATGCGCGATCATCTGCAGCGCGAATTCTCCGGGTACCGGCACGAGAATATCGACGTTCGCGATCGCGAAGCTGTCTTCAACTTATTTCAACGCTACGGCCGGGACATTTGCCTGGTGATACATACGGCCGCTCAACCGTCCCATGATTGGGCCGCCCGCGAGCCGTTTACTGACTTCGGAATCAATGCCCTGGGCACCTTGACGATGCTGGAAGCTACACGCCAATTCTGTCCCGAGGCCGTGTTTATTTTCACTTCCACGAACAAAGTGTATGGCGACACGCCAAACTCGTTGCCTCTGGTCGAGTTAGAAGATCGCTGGGAAATTGAACCGAACCACCCGTTCCATAACGGCATCAGCGAAGCCATGTCGATCGATTCGACAATGCACAGCATTTTTGGCGCCTCGAAGGCAGCCGCGGACGTCATGGTGCAGGAATATGGTCGATATTTCGGTATGAAGACTGCGTGCTTCCGCGGCGGCTGCCTCACTGGTCCTTCGCACTCGGGCGCCGAACTGCACGGATTCCTGTCCTATCTGATGAAGTGTTGCGCGACTGGGATGCCATACCGCGTGTTTGGGTACAAAGGAAAGCAGGTCCGCGATAACATCCATTCCGCCGACTTAGTCAGCGCCTTTGAGCATTTCTTTCGGAAACCGCGCTCCGGCGAAATCTATAACATCGGAGGTGGCCGATTTAGTAATTGCTCCATGCTGGAGGCGATTGCTTTGTGTGAAGAGATCACTCGAAGAAAGCTCAATTGGGAATATTTCGATGAGAACCGCCAAGGCGACCACATCTGGTGGATCAGCGATGTCTCGCGATTCCAATCTCACTTCCCAGACTGGAGCCTCACCTACAACGTTCCAACCATTCTGCGTGAGATCTACGAAAATAATTGTTCTCGCTGGTCGACGCTTGTTCCGGTGGCGCGGGCATGAACGCGAGTCGAAAGCGCGCCATCCTGGGAATCCTGATTGACCCGGTCAATTACAGTGTCGCCGCGGAAGAGATCACGCGGGCAGCCCGCGAACGGCGGCCGTATGCAGTTTCCGCATTGGCCGTGCATGGGACGATGATGGGCCTGCTGGACGCGCAACACCGATACCGGCTGAACAGTTACGATCTAATCGTTCCCGACGGACAGCCCGTACGATGGGCGCTGAACTGGTTGCACGCAACGGAACTGCGAGATCGGGTATACGGCCCGAAGCTGACCCTGCAAGTCTTGGCGAAGGCGGCCGACGAGGGGCTTCCGGTCTACCTGTATGGGAGTAGCGGGGAAGTAATCGGCAAGCTTCGCGATGCGCTTCGCCGGCGCTATCCGCAATTGCAGATTGCAGGCGCCGAACCATCACGATTCCGTTCGCTTACCGCTGAAGAGCGGAACCAACTGGTAGAGCGCGTGCAAGCTTCCGGAGCACAACTGCTGTTGGCCGGGCTCGGGTGTCCCCGGCAGGAAATCTTTGCCTATGAGATGCGCAGTTTGCTCACCATGCCGGTCCTAGCCATCGGAGCAGCCTTCCCCTTTCTCGCGGGCACTCTGCCCCAAGCCCCGCCGTGGATGCAAGATCGCGGCTTGGAATGGTTGTACCGGCTCTTGCATGAACCGAGGAGGTTATGGAGACGCTACGTGCTCTTCAACCCGGCCTACCTGTTTTTGCTGCTTTTGCAACGGCTGCGCTTTCGGTTTGATTGTGAAGGCGTCCAGCCGCATCGCGAAATCTTAGTTGGGTGACGGGGTAGTTGCTTGCGATTCCCCGACCCTTTGTATCCGAGGAAAATGATCCAGAAAACGTCGTGCGTCAACGATTGTATGCTCCAAACGATCGACGAATTGCGCTCTATCGCGGCCTGTTCCTATAAGCGGACGGGGGTTCCGTTTCCAGCCACGCATTGGAAGCTGGATTTCGGAAGTTCCGGCCTTGCCCAAACCAGAAGCGCGGCCGCGGTGCTGCGCTCATGTGGCTATCGCACCATCACCGCGCGGCAAGTGGGAGACGAAGTTTCTGTTGTCTTCGCCCGATGCGCAGAGGGAGAACTGCAAAGCATTGTTCTTCCCGTGCCGCTCACAGCCTCGACCGATGCTCTCCTGCGCTGTCCTCGCAGCCTTTTTTTGGCCATATTCGGGCCCGATGGCGTGGGAAAATCCTCAGTCGTCTCCGCCACCATCGGCGCTCTGAGCCCCTTCTTTGACCACCAACGAACTGCCTGCTGGAGACCTCAGCTCATCACCAGCAGGATTGCCAAGCAACCACACAAATTCAAGTTGCCGCACGATGTTTCGATGCACGGGCGCGCCTTGTCAATGGTGAAGCTTACGGGCACGTTCTTTGACTTTCTCCTTGATCATGCGACGATATCTCGAAATCAGCTCCGCGGGTGTTCACTGATTGCATGGGATCGCTATCTGCCTGACTTAGCCGTCGATGCAAAGCGCTATCGGTATCGAGGACCCTCCTGGTACTCAGACCTGTTACTGCGGTCGTTGCCCACCCCCAAGCACTTCCTCGGCATTGTTCTGGACGCCGATGACGACATAATCCTGGACCGCAAACGCGAGCTTCCTCTGCGCGAACTCCAGCGGCAGCGATCGGCATACCGGCGTCTTGCCGCACGTCTGCCGGGGACTCATGTCATCAGAAACAACGGCGAGTTTGTCTGTTGTCTCGAACAAGTGCTCTCGCTGGTTATAAACAGCATGGCGAGCTGGTTTGAGCCGATCGCCGGCGAATTGCTGGGTGTACAGCAATACGAGCTTTGCCCGGCTACTTAGGCGCCCATGAGTTCCTCGATCACTATCGCGCTTCCCGAGCAAGTAACACCACGGTGGTCGCACCGGCGCAAATGGGCCTCGCGGGCCTTGTTCGCCGTGGCCGACCAAGGTTTCATCTCGGGCTCCCACTTTGTCCTGGGTATAGAGCTAGCTCGCTACGTGCACCCGGCGGGCTACGGCGCCTATGCACTGGCATTCTCGATGTTCTCCCTTTTGTCGATGCTGCACCAGGCAGTCGTTCTGGAGCCGTTGAGCGTCTTTGGCGGGTCAAAATACAGAGGCTCGCTGCAGCGATACCTGGGCCAGTTGATGGGATTGCAGACGGTGAGCGGCGCTGTCTGCTTGGGCGCACTGCTAGTAGCTGCCCTGGGCGTCTATCTCGGCCGCCAATCCAGTGAATTAGCGCAGTCTTTGCTCGGTGTCGGCATTGCCACGCCCTTCATATTGCTCTTCGCTTTCACCCGCAGAGCGCTGTATCTGGAATACCGCTCTAATATCGCGGCGGCAGGATCTGTCCTATACGGCGGCCTCCTGTTTTCAGGGCTGTTGCTTCTTAACCGCGCCGGCCTGGTCTCTGTATTAACAGCCTTCCTCGATATGGGCGTAGCGGCCATGGCAACTTCGATGCTGCTACTGATTTATGTCCGCCCCACGCTGAAGGTCAGTGGCCCCAGAGGGAAGATGGCGGTCGCTCAGGAACATTGGCACTATGGCAGATGGGCCTTGGGGAGTTCGCTGTTCACCTGGATTTCCTGGAACCTGTGGTACACGATTGTAAGCGGCTCGTCCGGCCTGGCGGCGGCAGGCGCTCTTAAGGCGCTACTAAATCTCGCCATGCCGGTCACACAATCCTGTGCGGCTTTGTCGCTATTGGTCTTGCCCCATACCGCGCAGGTTGTTCACGCCGAAGGCTGGGCGGGAGCGAAACGCCAGGCGAAGGTTGTGGCGTCCCTGTTTACGGCTGGCGCTACGCTGTATTGGGCCGTCGTCCTCATCTGCCGTGCTCCGCTGATTGCTTTCCTCTATACAGGGCGGTACAGCGATACGGCCAGGTATTTGCCATGGTTAGCGCTGGCGTCGATCGCTTCCGCAACCGTGATCGGCCCCGTGAGTTCGTTGCGGGCCCTCCAGACGCCTGCATCCGTTTGCCTGACCTTCTTTCTTTCTAGCCTCATCGGCTTGTGCATCGGCATTCCCGCAACACGTGCTTATGGCGTTGCTGGGGCGATTGGCGGGATCTTAGCGTCCAGCTTCTTGGCCCTGGGGATTGCGGCTTTCATAGTAAGACGGGCTAAAACGGCGGAAGCATCCACTGGCGCACCAGAAATGAGCGACCCGGTGGCGCAATGACTTCCTACACTTCGTCTTCCGATAGTAGGCTTCTCCATAGCAGCACAGCGGTTTTCGGACTGATGTGCATCCTCGCGGGGATGGCTTTCGTCGCTTACACCTGGGTGGTGCTCATAGCGATGGCTGTTTCCGTAGCCTTAATCGCCGCCTTATGGCTTATCCGCGTACGACTGCAGCTATGGCAGGCACTGATAGCAATAAGCCTGGCCGGCTTCATCATCCTCAACTACGGCTTCGAAAACCTGGTCATCGGCCGCATTGCAGGTGCACCTCTGCTGGTCGGCGAGTTGATGATGTTGGGAGGTTTGCTCCTGGCCATCCGTAAGCATGGCTTTAGTCAAGTAACCAAAGTGTTGCGTGATCCAATCGTGCTCTGTCTCGTATGCCTGCTGCTATCTGCAATTGCGCATCTGATGGTAGATATCCCTCGGTTCGGGCTGTATGCGCTTCGCGACGCATCACTCTATTTCGAAACAGTATTTTTGATTGCGGGCTATCTCTGGGCCAGCGAAAAAAGCGGTATCAGAACCTTCGTTCAATGGCTCATTGTCGTATTCACGCTGAACCTGCTCTATTCCTTCACTTTGCCCTTGGGCGAGAGCTTGCAAGCCATATCTCCGACCACCGGCGTGTTCCAGCCGATCGCACTCTTCGGGCAGTATCAACATGTCGGGATGTATCTTGTGGCCGGGGCGCTCTTCTGTGCCTGGATGACTGAGTACACGACGGGTTGGCCCCGCTGGATCTTGTGGACTATGGTTGCCACCCAGCTCTGCGGATTGGCAGTGCAGCAGAACCGATCGATGTATGTCGGTGTATTTGTCGTCTTGGCATTGCTATTCCTATTAGGCGAGCGAGCCAAACTGCGGCGCTCCTTACGAGCGCTCGGGGGCGGTGTTATCGCCATGGCGGTTCTGCTCGTCGTCATTTCGCTATTTGGAATCAGCCTTCACGGCCGGGTGGGCGAGATCAATGCAGACTTCCTGCGGCAGTATGCACTCAGTGTCCTCTCTCTAGACAGTTCAAACAACCGGCTCGCCCAAGATGAAGATCGGATCGACTGGCTTCAGCAAGTCTGGCAGAACACCACCGCCACGCCCGCCACTTTGCTGCTTGGTCAGGGATTCGGACAACCACTCATTGACTTTGAAACGGAGTCCGGCATACCCGTGCGACAGCCACACAACGCCGCCATGGGAGTTTTTGGACGTCTGGGACTCTCAGGTCTTGCCATATGGCTCCTTTTTCAGATCCTTCTGCTCAAACGGTTCTTGCGCGCACTGAAGGCGGCGCATGACCGGGAGACTCATGATCTGATCCTCTGGCTGCTGGTGTTCTACGTTCTTGCTTTCGTCTTGTCAATGGTGCAACCGGCTCTGGAGTTCTCGCATTATGCGGTGCCTCTGTATTTCATCGTCGGCTTTGCGTTGAAAATCATGCAAATCACGTTAGAAAAAGCGCGGGTCGATCGATCGCGCGTTCCTATGTTCAACCCTGCGGTGAATAAGTGGGCGTAAGAATGCCCCGCGTCATTGTGACCACAAGTTGGGACGATGGACATCCTGCCGACTTGCGCCTGGCGGGAATACTGAGACGGCATAAATTGCAAGGAACGTTCTACATTCCAAAGCATAACCGCGAAGGCAGGTCTACCCTCCCGCCAAGTGAGATCCGTCTGCTGCGCCAGGCCGGTTTTGAAATAGGAGCGCACACACTTTCGCATACGACCTTGGCTCATATTGAGCCGTCTCGATTGAGGAACGAGGTTTTTGGGTCGAAGGCGGTGCTGGAGGATGCGCTCGGTGAAACGATCAGCATGTTTTGCTACCCCAAGGGCAGGTTTGACCGGCGTACGCTCGCGTGCGTACGGGAGGCGGGTTACCATGGAGCGCGTACTACCAGGGTTCTTGCGACAAACGGGAAGTTTCGTCCGTACGAGATGCCCACCACGATTCAGGCCTTCCCTACGCAAGCAGTGGGTTACGTTCGGAATCTTACCAGGCGAATGGCATTCGGAAGCCTGTATTCTTACTGCACAAAGCTCCATAAGAAGGACAACTGGGTCGAACTCGGCAAATATCTGTTCGACCACGTACTGCGACAGGGTGGAGTCTGGCACCTCTATGGGCACTCTTGGGAGCTGGAAAGCTTGCATCTCTGGGACGATCTGAACGACCTTCTCGCTTACGTTGCCGGTAGGGACAACGTTTTGTATACCTCGAACTCAGGTCTTCTTGAGGCCGTACGTTCGAGTTAGAAAGAAACATAGGTGAGGATTCTTTTCGTTCACAACTACTATCAACACCGCGGCGGTGAAGACGTCGTCTTTGAACTCGAGCGCGATCTGCTGCGAAGCGAAGGCCACGAAGTTGTGGAGTATTGCCGCAGCAATGACAAGTTACATCAGCTAACAGTGTTAGGCAAGATCGCGACCGCCAAAGCGACTGTGTGGGCGAGCGACTCTCATCGCGATTTCCGTGCCCTGCTGCAACGCGAACGATTTGACATAGTGCATGTCCACAACACCTTCATGCAGATCTCGCCTTCGATCCATTGGGCTTGCCGCGAGGCCGGCGTCCCCGTCATCCAGACTCTGCATAATTACCGTCTGTTTTGCTCATCCGCAAATTTTGTGCGGGATTCGCATGTCTGTCGTGAGTGCGTCGACCACGGGATTTGGCAGGGAGTTCGTCACGCGTGCTATCGTGGCTCCCGGCCTGCCACCGCCACCGTTGCGTTGATGCTCATGACTCACCGCTGGTTTGGCACTTGGAGAACGTGTGTGGATCGCTACATCGCACTCAGCAACTTTGCGCGGGACCAGTTTGTTGCCGCGGGCCTGCCCGCGGAAAAGATCGTTGTCAAACCCAATTTCGTTCACCCGGACCCAGGCTGCCGGACACAAGCGGGCGAGTACGCGGTCTATCTGGGGAGGCTATCTGAGGAGAAAGGCGTGACAACGCTCCTCTCAGCTTTCAAGCTGTTGCGCGGTCGTGTGCCATTGGTCATTATCGGAGACGGACCACTGCGCCAAACTCTGCAGGCCCGAGCCGATGCCGAGGGCCTTTCTTCGGTCCAGTTCTGTGGCTGGCTGGAGCGGCAGCAGGCGCTAGCTTTGGTGAAGGGCGCGCGTTTTCTGCTGATGCCCAGCGAATGTTATGAGACTTTCGGCATTGCGGTTGCCGAGGCGTACGCCTGCGGCGTACCGGTGATTGCGTCTGCTCTCGGTTCGATCGGAGAAATCGTCGAGGACGGTCACACTGGCCTGTGCTGCCGCCCCGGCGACCCGACCGACCTCGCCGAAAAGATCGCCTGGGCCTGGGATCATCCGGATAACATGACCACCCTGGGCAAAGCAGGCCGAGCCAGGTACGAAGCCGATTACACCGCAGCCCGGAATTACGCCATGATGATGGATATCTATGGAGCGGTCATCGCGGCGCGGCGCTGCGCGGCCTGACTGGGCAAGCCGCCCGCCGAAGAAATTCGTTATATGAAAACAGCAACAGATCACATCGAGTCACTGCTCCTGCTAACGCTTGCTCCGGGCAGTAATGCCGGAACGTCACGCCTGTCCAAGTTAGAGGAAACTCAGTGGCCGGAGCTGCTCGACTTAGCCGAAGCCCACCATGTAACGTTGCGCGCGTTCGAGCCTCTTTTGAGGTTTTCTTCTAACTCGGTATTGAATCGCGTTTCCGGTTGGATCCGGCCTGTCATAGAAGCCGAACATGCGCGGATTGGCGAGGTCTTGCCGGTCCTTGACCGTATCTGCCGAGCCTGCGCGGAGGCTGGCCCTCCGCTGATTGTGATCAAGTCGCTCGATCATTGGCCGGACTTTGGCGATGATGCAGACGTGTATACGGACGCAAAACACAAAACAGTCGAAAACATTTTCATCGCAAAATTTCGTGCAGCCCGAAAACCTCGTACCTTGGGCGACCGTTTAGCGGGCAAGCAGACCTATATCGTTCCGGGCGTGAAAACGCATTTCGAAACTCACGTCCAGCGGCTCGGGCAGGTAGGGGAACAGGTTCCAGTCGCACACCGGTTCGTTGATCGTGCGCAAAAGATTGCCGTAAATGGCTTTACCTTCCTGATCCCTGCCGCTGAGGAACGGATTATTGTGGCTGCGCTGATGCGCATGTACCGCCACCTGCACATTCGGATTTGCGACATTTTGAATACAGGAAAGCTGATCCAGCAGGGCGTTGTGGATTACGATGAGCTCCGGGCGGCCGCGGAATTAGGTGGAATTTGGAGCGGGGTCGCCACCTATCTCACGATCGTTTCCGATTTCTATCGCAGGTTTGCGGAAACCGCGCTGCCCCTCCCGCGGAACGTGTCGGCAGCTGCGCTGTTTGGCATGGATAAGCTCTCCGTGCGCGGCAGGTTTATGAAAATACCCATGCTGTCGGAGGCGTCACGGCTTTACGGCCGCCAATGGGCCCAGACTGCTCGCAGCGGTTCGGTCGCGGCAAGTATGCGGCTGATGATGGTTCCGCCACTTGTTTCGGCGTCCTCGGCCGCTCAAGCGCTCTTCGGCCGAGGCCTCCGGATCTGGTAGCGCTCCGTCCTGCATCGACTGCCCAAGTGCAAGTCGATCAAAGAAAGTCTTAATGTTGAATCTATTTTGCCTTTATCCGGGGGTAATCAGTGCAAATTGGTAGGCGGGTCAGACATGTATTTCGGGTTCATCGCCACGACGGCTTCCTGGCGGTCATCTGGGAATTTTTATTTCAGATGTTCAAACCGTTTCTTCGCGTTTATGAGTGGTCGGTCTGGCACTGGTATTTGAAACGACGCCGTAATTCCTTCCACGTGCTCGGCAGCCATATCACTGTGTTGAGAGTTGACGAGGGCGTCTCACGGGAACTTGCCGTTCACCGCATTCACGAGCCGCTGGCCACGCTCTTACTTCAGCAGCACTTGCGGCCGGGCATGACGGCAGTGGACGTAGGGGGCAACATTGGATATTACGCCCTGCTTGAATCTCGCCTGGTTGGACCCACCGGCAAGGTGATCGCGATCGAACCTGTCCCGCAGAATGTGGATCAGCTACGACGAAATGTAAACGCGAATGGGCGAACCAATATCGAGGTGCACCAACTCGCCATTGCTGATCGCAACGGTACGCTCCCCATGTATCTGTCCGCCCGGTCGAATTGGCATTCGCTTCTGCCAACACCTTCTTCGCGAATCTGTATGGTGCCGGTTTCCACGCTCGACGACTTTATTGCCAGCGCAGCGCCTGACTCCGTGGACTTGATTCGGATGGATGTCGAAGGGTACGAAATCGAAATCATCAAAGGAATGCGACAGGTCCTGGGCCAGTACAACCCTTACCTTCTCGTTGAGCTCCATCCGGATGTTGTAGGACCCGACGCCATAGTTGAATATTTGCGTACGCTCGACGATCTGGGCTATGCTCCTGACTTCGTTTTTGAACAGGAGAGGGATTACGCCGTCCGGTGGAAATTCGTGAAGCCAGAGCACCCAAGCATGCGTGAGCTCATGGAACATCCGCTGATTGTGCGCGATCACCGAGCTCTTACCGCACTATTTTCCCGGACGTGCAGGCGGCCTTCGCTGCAGCCGTCGTCGAGAGCTCTTGTCGAGGAAAATTACCAAGTGTCGCTGACCTGACGTAACCGGTTTGCAGAAACCTTCGTTTAAACAAGGTCCAGCGAAACCAGTCTGCGAAAGTAACTCTTGCATTCATCAACTTCTTGAGATAAAAGTAAGCTGACCACCTTGCCCATATGAGTTTCCCCACATTACCGAAGCGAAACTCTTCTTGAAGCCAGGCTTCCAACGACCGCCAACTGATTCTTGAGACGGAGCTTGTCAATGTTGTTATCGAGTCCTTCCCGCATCGGCCTTGGCAAAGTTCCGTCTACGCGTTTCTCTTTGTATCCGGCTTGCACGGATGTAGTAAATAGGCAAAATCTCAACAAGCTGGCCTCGAAAACGTCAACCTTGGCGATCACAGCGCTGCTTAGCTTGGCGGTCCTGCCTCCCTGCGCCCATTCGCAGACCACCGATTTCACAATCATCGCCTTACCGGATACGCAGTACTACTCGGAATCGTACCCGCAGACGTTTACTGCGCAGACTCAGTGGATTGTGAATAATGCCTCAACCCTGAACGTGCAGATGGTTTTGGGTCTGGGAGATGTTGTTAACACGGCCACTAACGTATGGGAATATCAAAATGCGAATACATCCGTCAATTTGCTCGATAACGCAAATATTCCGTACTTGTTAGCAATCGGCAACCACGACTATTCGAATAGCAACGACGTCACCGGGCGTACTTCGGAAACTACCAATTTCAATACGTATTTCGGCCCTTCCCGTTACAGGAACTACTCGTGGTACAAGGGCCAATATCCAGCCGGCAGTAACGAGAATTTCTATGGCGTTACAACCATCAATGGCAAAACCTATTTGTTCTTGATGTTGGAGTTCTATCCTAGGGACTCGGCGCTCGCGTGGGCAGATTCCGTTCTGGCCGCCTACCCCTCGGCGGAGGTCATTGTTGTCACGCACGCTTATGTCTACATCGACAACAGTCTGGTATCCCGTTGCGATCAAATCAATGCTCAAACTTACAATGTGGGCGCTGATAATAACGGAGATAGCTTATGGAGCAAATTCATTAGCCAGCACAGTAACATCAGTGTCGTTCTGAGTGGACATTTCGCCTGGACCGATTCAACCGCCGAAGGAGTAGGCACGCGGACCGATCTCGGCGTCAATGGCAACATCGTCAATCAAATGTTGTCCGACTACCAGGAAATGACGAATGGCGGGAATGGCTATCTCAGGATCTTGAATTTCAGCCCGTCACAAAACAAGATATCTGTTAAAACGTATTCGCCGACACTGAATGCTTACCTTACCAACTCCAAGAATCAGTTCACACTGCAGTGGCACAGCACGGGCTCGAACTCCAACGGCACTGGAGTGATATCCGGAGTTGTCAAGGATGTGTCCACATGCAACGTGATTTCCGGGGCTACAGTCTCAACCACTGGCGCCTCTCAATCGACTCAGTCCAACGGCAACTTCAGTCTCAGCGTGCCGACGCCTCGGCAGTACACCGTAAACGCCCAGGCAAGTGGTCACTTCGCAACGACTCAGAGTTTGCAGGCCTGGACGGGCTATCCCGAATTTAGTAAGTATTTCTTGTCGACCCAGCAGCCGGGTTCGATATCCGGAACGGTATCGGATCCATCGGGTCAGGCGATTTCCGGTGCGACAGTCTCGTTCAGCGGTGGCACTACCACGACGGGATCGAATGGCAGTTACAGCTTCCTAGATGTTCTTGTGGGGTCCTACACGGTGACGGCCTGGGCGACCGGCTATTCCACCGCTAACACACAAAATGTCGCCGTTAATGCTGGAGTGACAACAAGAGCCAACCTGACCCTTACCTCGACGGCCACAGGCACCATTTCAGGAACGGTTTTGAATTCGTCAGGTGTAGCCATCGCTGGCGCGTCTGTCTCTTACGGAGGTGGTTCGACTACTACTGCCGGCAACGGAACCTACACGCTTTTGAATGTGCCGGTAGGCACGCAGAACGTAACGGCGAGTGCCGCCGGTTACCAGAATTCGACACAAGCGAACGTCACTGTCACGGCGAATACCACCACCACGGTGACTTTCACCTTGACCGGCGCGGGAAGCCAGACCTACTCGATTTCGGGTTCGATCAGCCCCGCAACAAACGGTGGCGGAGCTTCCGTCACCTTGACCGGGCCTGCTCCCGTGTTGGTGCAGAGTGCTCACGGATCAGCCGCGACCGGAAACAGTTCCGCTGTGGTGTCGTTCGGAGCAGCATCCGGGGCGGGGAACACGATCGTGGTTTTCGGACGCTTCGGAGGCGCCACCGTATCGAGCATCAGCGACAACCAGGCGGGAGGAAGCAACAGTTACACCTCTGCGGCCGGTCCCACACCGTGGGGCGTCTCTCCGAATCCGACCGATCGCTGGGCACAGGTCTTCGTCGCCAAGAACGTCACAGGAGGCAGTGTCCTCACTATCACAGTCACCCTGGCGGGAAGCTCAACGCACCCCATCTACCTGGCTGCCGTGGAATACTCTGGGGCTGATCCAGCGAATCCCGTCAATGCAACGGCTGTAGGAACCGGAAAGGTTTCGCAAAATGGGGCGCCGGCGACAGCCAACCTGAACACTACCGTGCCGATTGCGCAGTTAGTCGCTACCGGCTGGGATTCCAATGAATCATATGCTTCAACCGGGAATGGGACCGGGTACACAACTGATGCTGTGGCCGGGGCG
Organism: uncultured Acidobacteriaceae bacterium; assembly: GCA_963771495.1. Classification (GTDB taxonomy): domain Bacteria; phylum Acidobacteriota; class Terriglobia; order Bryobacterales; family Bryobacteraceae; genus Bog-105. The sequence goes on from CAVYTR010000002.1 coordinate 910,372, forward strand.
CCCAGTCTCACCGGAGGTCCCGGATGGGCCAATCTGACGGAGGATCGTACGGCTGGCACTCCGGGAACTTGGAATGCTGCCACCGGCTCTGCGCCGGAGGTTGACGATTGGGCCATCCAGTTAGTCGCGTTGGCAGCGGGACATTCCCGAACAGTAACTGCCGACGCGAGTGGGAATTTCGTTTTCCCCAATCTTAGTAACGGGGTCTATGCGGTCACGCCGGCAAAATCCGGCTCGATCTTCACGCCGGCGAATCAATCTGTGACCGTCAACGGCGGGAACATTACGGGAACTAACTTCACCGCCACTGCGGCGGCCGGCGCCATTGCCGGTACGGTCACGAACTCGAGCGGGACCGTCATTGCAGGAGCTACCCTCTCCTATACCGGTGGTTCGACTACCTCCGCCAGCAACGGGACCTACACGCTCCCGAATGTTCCCGTCGGCACCGTCACCGTCACGGCAACTGCCGCGGGTTATCAGAACTCAGCTCAAAGCGCAACGGTGACGGCCAATGCCACCACGACACTGAATTTCACAATGTCGACCGGCGCAGGAACGATCACGGGTACGGTCACGAACTCCGGGGGAACTCCAATCTCCGGCGCCACCGTTTCTTACAGCGGTGGCTCGACTACCTCCGCGAGTAACGGCAGCTACACGCTTGCCAACGTGCAAGTGGGTACGCTTACCGTCACGGCGGCTGCGATCGGCTACCAGAACTCAGCTCAAAGCGCAACCGTCACCGCGAATACCACGACGACACTGAACTTCACGTTATCACCGCCGGTTGCGACGACTTACTCGATCTCAGGCACCATCAGCCCGGCGTCGGTTGGCAGCGGAACGTCATTGGCGTTGAGCGGGGCGGTTCCGGTCTTGGTGCAGAGCGCACACGGCTCCAGCGCAACCGGGAGTAGCTCGGCGACGGTGTCTTTCGGGGCAGCAGCCGGGGCGGGGCATACTCTTGTTCTGTTCACGCGGGTAGGTGGCGCGACCATTTCGAGCGTGACTGACAGTCAGTCAGGGGGGACGAATACCTACACTTCTGTGCTGGGTCCTACTCAGTGGGGTGTCTCTCCCAATCCGACCGACCGCTGGGCCCAGGTCTTCGTCGCGAAGAACATCACAGGTGGCAGTATCCTCACTATCACGGTGACGCTGGCGGGAAGCTCAACGCACCCAATCTATGTGGCCGCCTTGGAATACTCCGGCGTCGATCCCGTCAATCCGGTCAATGCAACGGCGGTAGGAACCGGGAAGGTTTCGCAAAATGGTGCTCCGGCAACCGGTAACCTGACCACCACGGTGCCGAATTCGAAATTGGTTGCGACAAGCTGGGATTCTAACGAATCGTATGCGGCAACGGGAAATGGAACCGGGTACACGAGCAATACCGCGGCGGGCGCCGCCAGTCTTACGGGAGGTCCTGGATGGGCCAACCTGACCGAGGATAATACGGCTGCGAGCGCCGGCACGTGGAACGCCACAACCAGCTCAGCGCCGGAGGTTGATGAATGGGCGATCCAGTTGGTCGCGCTCACTCCGGCCGCTTCCCAGACACTTACTGCGGACGTGAATGGGAACTACTCTTTCGCTAGTGTGAGCAACGGTACTTATATGGTCACCCCCAGCAAGTCGGGCGCTAGCTTCACGCCGCCGAATCAATCTGCAACCGTCAACGGGGCGAACGTTACGGGCATTAACTTCTCCGGATCGACAGCGGGGCCTGCGACTTACTCGATTTCAGGCACCATCAGCCCGGCATCGGTTGGCAGCGGAACGTCATTGGCGTTGAGCGGGGCGGTTCCGGTCTTGCTGCAGAGCGCCCACGGCTCCAGCGTAACTGGAAGTAGCTCGGCGACAGTGTCTTTCGGCGCAACAGCAGGGGCGGGGCATACCATCGTTCTCTTCTCGCGGATGGGCGGCAGCACCATCTCGAGCGTGACCGACAATCAGTCAGGAGGGACGAACACCTACACTTCTGTGCTGGGTCCTACTCAGTGGGGTGTCTCTCCGAATCCGACCGACCGCTGGGCCCAGGTTTTCGTCGCCAAAAACATCACAGGTGGCAGTATCCTCACCATCACGGTCACGCTGGCCGGAGGCTCTACACATCCCGTCTATCTGGCCGCTCTGGAATACTCGGGCGTTGATCCCGTCAATCCAGTCAATGCAACGGCAATAGGAACCGGGAAGGTTTCGCAAAATGGTGCTCCTACTACCAGTAATCTGACCACCACCGTGGCGAATTCGAAATTGGTAGCCAGCAGCTGGGACTCCAACGAATCGTATGCCTCAACGGGAAATGGAACCGGATACACGACCGATACCGCGGCCGGAGCCGCCAGTCTTACGGGAGGTCCTGGATGGGCCAACCTGACCGAAGATAGTACGGCCGCTGCCCCGGGAACTTGGAAGGCCACAACTCTCTCAGCGCCGGAGGTGGACGACTGGGCGATCCAGTTAATTGCGCTCACTCCGGCCAGCTCCCAGACAGCCACTGCGGACGTGAATGGAAATTACTCTTTCAGTAACGTGAGTAACGGCGCCTATACCATCACGCCCAGCAAGCCGGGTCATACCTTCACCCCGCCGAATCAATCTACAATCGTCAACGGGGCGAACGTCACCGCAGTCAACTTCACAGGAAATTGAACGCGACGGGCGTTGCAAGGGTTCTCTCAAACAACTTTGGCACTCGATATCGGTTCAGCGAATCGCTGGCTCGGAATCACTTACTCACTTATTCTGATCCTGGACGGAACCTAATTCGGCACAAAGTGGTAGGCCACTGGTAATCGTCGTATTCGTGGTGTAAGGCGAGGTCGCGATACACTTCCTCGGGTACGGAGGTACCAACGGAACTGGGAACACCGTGCTTATAGGTGTTAGCAGTATTTCAGCTGAGGCGCCAAATTTGTTGTCCAATAAGCTAACACCACAGCCTCCGCCATCCCAATACGCATTGTGGCGTCCGTTACTGAGTCTCATGTCCGCTATATTGTTCGAGATCACCGTCGGTCCGCATAACCCGTGATATTGCTTCCAAGCATAAATTGCGGTGTTCCCGCCCCGGGGAACTGGCGTACTGTTGTAGATCTTATTGCTGCTCACGACCTGATTTGTCCCGCCGGCAATGCCAATTCCACATTGGCCAGTATCCAGGAGGAGGTTGCCCTCGAATCGCATATTGTTAGCACCATCGTCGGCAATTAGCCCACACCCACTGTGGCTATGTCCTCCAGTGATGTAGTTATTCTCGACAAAAGCCCCGTTCGTATTTCCGAAATTAATACTGTCTTCCTGGCTTTCCGGGTAAAGGTATCTCTTGTCTATGCTGGACAATGCGTAATTGTCCTTCACGGTGACCGCGCTGCAAGCGTGGTCGGCATCCACCCCCCAACATTGAAAGTTTTGGCCTCGCGGTTGTGGCCCGCGCGGATTAAGTAGAAAATTGCCGGTTATAGTCATCGAGGAGTTGCGCCCAGTGAATTCTATATTCGACTCTCCATAGGCAATTACATTCCCTTGAATTGTGACATTCTGATTCCCATCTTTGCCAATAATCCCGTCGTGACGATCACAGCACTTGCTGGTCGCGGTTTCGACGTGGATGTAATTGTCGTAGATATACACACCATTGCTGCTGCTAATACTGATGCCGTTTCCGCGGCTGGTTCCGCCCTCAGTTCCACAAGGACCAATCTCAGAGTTCTCGATTGTGATATCGGTCGAGTTCGTAATAGTAAGGCAGTTCCCGGTGATTGAGGTAATGTGAACGTTGCGAATCACCCTGTGGTTCTGGCTATCGATAACGACCGGGCCAGAAGCCGAATGATCTGCGCCGAAGCACAGGCTTATCAGAAATGGGAACAAGCACGCCGCGCGAAATCTTTGCATGTGTCGGGCCCCTAAGACGGAAATCGGCATGAGCGGAAAATGACGGGGAATGCATTAACTCGCTTGTGGAAATCCCGAACGCACCAAAACAACAGCACGATGCTAGTCATATAAATACTCGCATGGAGAATGAAGGAACACGGAATAAAGATGGCCGCCTCGCTCGATGGAAATCATTGGGCAAGTCGCGCGATCTCCTGTCGGCAGAAGGTGCAACATGCTGCATTGGAATTTGCCAATTTCGTGGCCTGAGCTCCGACCCCGCAGATCAGCTTTTTTGCGAGGACCTGACGAAAGAACTGACCAGTGCTCTGCGAGACAGAACGGGATTACAGATAGCCGAGATTCCTCCGCTTACTCAGCCAGGCTTGACCTTTGCCGGCCTTTGTGGAAAATTCAAGTTGAACACCGTGTTTCTGGGCAAAGTACGAAAAACTCACGGACGACTTCGAATTTCTGTTCAGTTGACGAGTTTGCCAGATGGCTCCGTACTGTGGTCGGGAATGTACGAACGGCGCTTCGACACTGCGCTCGCGACACGGGGAGAGATTGCGCGTGCCATTGCAGAGACGGCGCCAGTTTACGACCTTTGGGAGATTTCGCGGCGCACAGAAGAGAGAGAAAAATATTCACAAGAGTAGCACGCGTACACAGTAGAGACAGTCAGCCGCCACGGCGCGCGAAAATCTCCCTATCACGTCCCGGTTGTATTTGTGTGAGCCAACTCCGGTCCACGTTCTTTCAGCGGGGAAGGCGGCAAGGGAGGGCCGATGTTCTGGGAAATGTCTGCGAGTGGATGTAGCGGATGCCCTGACGGGGACAGTTCTCCTGGCGTCCACAATGCGTTCACAATTGCACGTGCGATCTCCTCTTGGACAGCAAACAAGTCCGCAGTGCCATACTCATACATTTCTGACCAGATTACTGAGCCGTCCACTGCATTGGTCAGGTGAGCTGCCACTCGCAATGTGTGAGCGCGTTTCCGTACATTCCCGTCAAGAATGGCCTCAATACGCAATTTCTCGCATAGCTCTCGAGTGTTCACACTTGCATTCCTGCCCCCCTGAACAGCTTCGATCGGGATTATCCGCAAGTATTTTAATTTGGCCATTGCATGGATGATTTCCTCAACCAAACCTTCGCAAAAATACTCGTCTGGTCCCTCGGGACTGAGGCAGCGAAACGACCGGACGGCGATATTGCGCGCCGCATTTGCTGCGTCCGGCAGTCCGAATGGCGTCGGGCTTGGTCGCACTCGAATCCTGGGCACATATGTCCTGGGCGGCAACTCAATTTCGATTGGATCATGCAGACCGGTAGTCGCCCGATACTGCTTCAGCTTGTTCCGTAACCGGCCGACGTACACGCGCACAAGGGGGTCAATACGTGGATCGAAGCTGTCGTCCTTTTGAAAAACGTCCATCGCAATTGAGTATTCATCGAGGGAGCGGCCTTCGAGAGTGTGGTTCACCAGAAACACCAGTAACTCATTCAATTTGGTCGAGCCTGCGAAACGATCGCTGGTCAGTATCTTATTGACCTGACTTTGAATCGCAGCGTCGGAAGGGCGCTTTGGTATTTCGTAATGATTTGCGCTCATTTCTTTACCTTCCCTTTTCTGCAACACTACGTTCGCCGCCGTCGACGGTGCCGATACATAACACCCCGAAACCATCGCGGCGCACAGCTTTCAAATGTCGGGGACCCCGTTGCATCACACTGTCAACTCTATTCACCATTTGCTTTCAAAATGCACGATCACCGTCTCGCTGCTTTCATCCGAACTTCGGTCGAATCTTCAATTGATGTCCGGCGAAGTCCCTGCAATTGAGTCAACGCGGGGCGCTCTCGACCTTGAGAAAACTGATGCAGTGGATTGGGAAGGCAGCAGGGAGTATTCATCTACTCCGATACCGAGATCTTGAACCACTTCGTAGATTTGAGGGACGCCAATCACCGTTGCGCCGCTTCCGAACGCATTCAGCAGCGCGGCGTCACAAATAACATTGATGATCCGTGGAATTCCTGCCGAGCAACGGGCGATGAATCCCATCGCATCCTCTGAAAATGGGAGTAGATGTCGCGTGGAGGCCCGCGTCCAGCGTGTCTGAAGATAGCGCCTCACGTCGGGCTCTGAAAGAGCATCAATGTGCATACGGATTGCCACACGTTGCTTCACCTGCCTCAGCGACTCTAGAGCCAGAAGCGCATTCAGCTCGGTTTGGCCAACCAGGATGATCTGCAAAAGCTTATGCTCGGGCGTTTCAAAATTGGAAAGCAGGCGTACTTCGTCGATCAGTTCTCCCGTCAATAAGTGGGCTTCATCTATGACGAGCACCGATGTTTTTCCTTGTCTGTACGCGCGAAGAAGAAGCTTGTTAAAAAGCGCAAGCCTCACAGCCTTACTGGAGGGAATCTCTGTCTCGCCGAAATCCATCAATACAGATTCGAGGAGCTCGGAACGCGTAAGCGCAGGATTCACGATGACACTGAATTGTGCACACGTCAGCGGAATAGACGAAAGCAGTTTCTTGACAAGCGTGGTTTTTCCGGTTCCTGCATCGCCAGTCATCACCATAAATCCCTTGCGCTCCGTTACAGCGAAGAGAAGTGCCGCCAGCGCCTCTCGGTGATTACTGGTTAAGAACAGAAAGCGGGGATCGGGCGTCAACGAGAACGGAGATTTCTCGAGACCGAAGTGCTGAAGGTACATATCAGCCGTTATTCCATTTGGCCGAAGCGGCGATCCCGATTGGAGAAACACGTCCCCGCACGATCGAACCTGCCTGAAAGCTGGTCACAGAGTACAGATACGTTCTCTGCCCCAAAATAGATGACCTGCGGAGTTTGTGAAAAGGCTTTTTCTCTTCGGGTGGTACTACCCCTACTATCAAGACTATTGGAGCGGATATCGCGCCGCTAACAAGTGTGTCCGGCAGGATTGCCGCCTTGTAATCGCAGACAGGCAAGTCAGCCGGGCAAACTGGGTCTTGCTGATTGAAGTGAATCCAGCAACTGGCGTTATTGCCCCGAACTGGTTTGCGAATGTCGCAATAATCAAAAAATAGTGGGCGCACTTTGAGAGACCCTCCGTACAGACTGCTCCCTCGGCAGCAATACGCCCGGTTCACGGCTTCTTGTGCCAAGGATTCGTTGAAAGAACTATACCTTTCCAAATCGAAAGTTGGAAGAGGGGAATGGGTGGGTGGGGGGTCCTAGGACTTATGCGTCAGCGCAAGAAGATACCTCTTGCAAGAAAGTTATTAATTCTCTGCCGTTCGGTGTATAGTTGCACGATGACTCCGGGGTCCGGAATTGCTCGTTAAAGTCATATGTCACCTCGCCTTCCCAATTCTTCCATAACTGACCGGTTAACCGGTTTGGAATTAGAACATTATCCTTGCTGGCAACATCCGCTTAAAGCGACGCAGATTTATATGCATCCTGAAGCGATGCGCTCTGTCTCGGCCCGTGCCCTGAGTGCGCTCAAGGAGAATCCGTGTTCAGAGGTGGGTGGACTCCTCTGGGGTTGCACGGATCATCGCTCCACTGGTGACGCTACGGTAATCCTGCATGCAGAATTTGTAAAATCCGAAGCGTCACTCTATAACACGACTGCCGCAGATGCCGCGAAGATTGTGGAGGCCATCAGGCGTTCTGAGTCTGGAAGTGGATTAGCCTTGGTGGGCTATTTCAGGAGTCAGGTCCGGGAAGGCCTTTCTCTTAGTCGTGACGACCAAAATTTAATTCAGCGCTATATGCGCGATCCTTCTTCTCTCTTCCTGATTGTTCGCCCTTTCGATATCGGGGTGTGCTTGGCCGGGTTTTTTTTCTGGGATGGCGAGCGGCTGCAAACTGATGCGAGTGACCTCGAAGTCCCGTTCTTGCGAACAACAGAGATTCCCCGCCCGGAAGCGAGCCGAAGTAACAACGATTGGAGACATTTGAGCCTATCGGAGCCGATTCGCTTCGATGTGGAGAACGTTACTGCGAATGCAGTTGAAAAGGAAGGATTATCGACTCGGAATAATCAGGCCGGCGAAAAATCTAACATAGGTCCGAAAACGCTACTCCCTCCGGTCCCGGTGAAGCGTCTGACAGACTACTTACTGCGGGTGATTCTCGTATGCGGGTTGGTTTTCGTCCTTCCGACTGGCGCCTATTGGGCATCGCGAGCTCTTCAACCAAAAGTGGAGAATCTCATCAATTACGCCTCCAGCGGTCAAGTGGGACTTCAGGTCATTCGCACTGCAAATGGACAGCTTAACCTGAGCTGGAACCGAAATACTCCCAGACTTGCGGCAGCGCACGAGGCTAAACTGACAATCCTCGATGGTGCACTCAATCGTGAAATAGAACTGGACAATTCGCAGTTGCGGGTTGGAAGTATCAGTTATTTTCCCTCTGGCTCAGATGTCCAGTTTCGACTGGAGGTGTACCTCGATAATGGTCGTTCTATGGCGGAGTCTGTCCGGGTTCTGTTGCCCCGAGCTGAGGCAAGCTCAGCTGGACCGCCGGCTACGTCTGAGCCTCTTGATAGCGCCCCAATTCCCTTACCCGTTCAACGAATCCCCCGCAAGGAGACGGATCCGGTGCAAACATCTTCAATCGGGGGCGAGAAGGCGCCGATTCATCTCCGGGCATTCGTGGCCCCTCAGCCTCGGCTCACATCATTTAAGAAGACACCTCTGCCGTTCCCCCCACCGGAAATACAGTATGAAACTGCCCAAGCTCACCAGAATCTGAACCTGCCGTTGCTTCTCTTGCCCCCTCCACCGGCATGGCCGTCTATTGCACCGCCGGCCCGGTCTGACAATGCACCGCCGGCAGTCAACTCGTCGAGAGCGCTGACGAGTCGTGCTGCTCTCGATTCAACCCTTTCGAACCGGCCCACTTACGTGCCCCCCCAACCGAAGAAGCAAGTCATGCCCGACACCAGGCTGCTGAAACTCGATTCCATTTATCGGCCGGTCGAAATTGAAATTCAAGTCCACGTCGATACAGCGGGCCGAGTGGTGGAAGCTCGCCCGGGAAGCTATGCCAAGAATGGCGACTCCTTGCTCACCCAAGCAGCACTTTCTGCTGCTAGGCAGTGGATATTCAAACCGGCAACAATGGGTGGTAAAACCGTTGGCGCCGATCACGTGATCGTGTTTGAGTTCCATCCGCCGGTACAGTAGCCCTGTGACTTGGCCCCCGCGAGAGTAAATCAGTCTAGGCTCGAATCTGCCGGGGAGTTCCTGCGCAAAGGGTGACCTTTTCTCAACGGTTCAGACGCCAGAAGCGCATCGCTCCCTCGCGATCTGCGGCGCCGATCTTCGAGTACAGACTACGCAGATGCCAGCGTACGGTCTCTTTGCTGATGAATAGCTCAGTCGCAATCCGCCGATTATCATAACCTAACCCGATCATCTGGAGAATCTCCGATTCCCTGCGAGTAATTTTAGGCGCAGAATCACCGTGGATCTGGAGCATCTCCCGAAAAAGCTGACTCAACATCCTTCTCGGGGCCCATAATTCGCCCATCGAGATAGCAGAAATCGCCCTTTCCCACAACTCCGGCGGATCGTCCAGATGAAGAAACCCACTGCAACCTCCTAAAAGGCACGGAATAGCGCGCTCATCGTCCTTTTTTGTCTGTAGTACCGCCACTACTCGAAGCTTTCCGGCTGAAAGGCTGCGCATCCTCTCACGCGGCAATTCACCCAAAAATCCTATAGTGCTCAGTAATGTAGCTGAATCTAAGCCGCGCGCGAGATTACCAATTTCGCTGAAATTCTCGGGACACCGAACCAGGATAGCTGTGCGTTGATTCTCCAGACACCTGGTAGCAAACGCGAAGATATCGTCCGGCTTTTCGGGGCAGATGACCGTAACCCGTTGTGACGAATCCATGACAGGAGTAGCCTGTCGCTACGGTACTGCATTTTCGGAAAAAATCCAACCGATCAGGATTTCCGGCGGCTCCCCCGTCGCGGAAAACAGAACGATCCACCAGCGCAGTGGAGCTTACACCCGGTACCGTTCATGCGGGGGAAGGCCGGAGTTGGACGTTGAGACCGGCTCATCGTCAGTACTCGCCGCATATCTGACCCACGAGCTTCAACCCGGCAGCGCACGGCCAAGCGGAACCCTCATTTGAAAAGGTCACTCAGATCCGTAGCGGTTCCACTCCCACCAAGCCTCACCGATAAGCCAAAGATCTCTTCCATCGTCAGAAGAGTGGAGCTATGGGTATAGTGAATGCTGTTCGAATAGCCGTTACCCTTCGCCTGAGGCGATACAACAATCATCCCAATCGGGCCATCGCTGTTGTTTTCGCCTTCATCCCAGGTGATGAAGATAGCGCCTCCATTGCGATAGGCGGCCGAGTTCATGATCTTTGGAATCTCAGTCGACAGCCATGAGTCACCCACACTGACGTCGCAGTCGTGCATGTCATTGCACATATTGGGAGTGATGAAGTTGTAATTCGCGATCTGGTTATTTTGTAAGTCGGCAGAGAGTTCACTGTACGGCCGAACATGCGTGATGCAGGTTTGAGAACTTGAGCTGTTGTTGTTCGTCACATCCGTAAAGTAAACAAACGGATCGTGGTGAACCGCATAATCGTTCACGTCGCTCAAAGGACATGCCGTTCCTGGAATGTCTTCCTGATAGGCTTTCCAGGTCTTACCCGCAAGTGTCAGCTGAGTCACCAGGTGTTGACTTGTGCTTTCGCTATGGCTAAACGGGTCTCCATCATCCGTGATCCCGAAGTTGGTTCCGGCTTCGAGCCAGAGATAATTTGGAAGGCTCGGGTGCAGGCCGGGAGGGTTGTAGTACTGTTCAGCGTGCGAAGCGATTGGGAGCAACTGATTATTGATGTACGGAGCAGACGAGCTTCCGATGATACTCGACCAGTTGTGGTTCTCCATAAGAATCACGAACACCGTCTGAACCGGCGAATTCTGATTCCCGGTCACAGTCAAGGTCAGCGTTGCCGTCCCTGTACCGCCCGCGTTAGCAGCGCTCAACGTCACCGGTGTGCTCCCAGCCACTGTCGGAGTTCCTGAAATGAGTCCGGTCCCTGTGTTCAGGGAAAGTCCGGTGGGCAGCCCAGTAGCGTTAAAGCTCGTGGGGTTGTTCGTGGCTGTGATCTGGTAATTGAACGCGACCCCTATTTGGCCGGCAGCCGTCGTCGCACTCGTGACTACAGGCGCCGGCGTCGACGCGCTAACAATACTCAAGTCTACTGTCGATGTACCGGTACCGCTCGTATTGGCAGCACTCAAAGTCACGGAAGCGTTCCCGGCCGCTGTGGGAGTGCCTGAGATGAGCCCCGTCGCGGTATCGATAACCAGCCCGGCCGGTAGTCCGGTAGCGTTGTAACTGGTGGGGTTGTTAGTGGCCGTGATCTGGTAGTTGAACGCGGTTCCCACTTGACCTGTGGCCGACGTCGCACTTGTGATCACAGGTGCTATGGGAAGTCCTCCTCCAGCCTCCTTGAAAGCCACCATCTGAGCTTGATAGCTTCGTGGTGCGGAAAAGGTGAAAGTGGCCGCTATCGTCCCAGCCTCGCTCTGGATCCGGTCTTCAGTTGCAAGAGGATTGTCCGCCCCGTTATGGGCCACCGCCCGCTCCGTGAATCCCGTTCCAGCGGCGATTCTCGTAGTTTTTCCCGAATACGCCATCGCTGTGCCAAAAACAAGATCGCCGCTTGCAGTGGTCAGGGCGCTGCCACTCGTCACCCCATCAGCTGCCGACGTGCCGCGCGTCTCAATACTTTGCGCCGTCACATCGACAGGATTAGTTGCTGCCACTCCGGCATATTCCTGAATGACCAGCCGCAAGTACGAGGCAGAGACGCTGAAGCTGGCTTTCACCGTGTCTCCTCCCCCTTTGACGGCGGGCGCGTAGAAGATTGCCGTTCCCTGTTGGAGAGCGGTGTTGTTGCCACTGGTGGCTATCAAATATTTGTTTCCTTGCGAATCCGACACGCTCGGTTGCGCACCACCACTGGTGTCCCAGGAGAGAGCCACAACAATCAGATCGCCAGCCTGAGTGTTTGCCGGGAAAGATACCGGCAGACTCGAGAGGTAACCGTCATTCGCAGCCGAACCTTTTTGAATGAACGTGATCGGGCTCCCTAAGACGGGGCTTCCTGTACTGATCGTGAGTGCTAAACTTGCGCTTCCCGTCCCGCCGGCGTTGGTAGCACTTACAGTCACTGAGGAGTTTCCGGCGGTTGTGGGAGTACCTGAAATGAGACCCGTCGCTGTGTTGATAGACAGGCCGGCGGGCAGCTCGCTAGCGTTGAAGCTGGTGGGGCCGTTAGTGGCCGTGATCTGATAACTGAAAGCAGTCCCGGTTTGGCCGATTCCGGAGGTCGCACTGGTGATCACCGGTGCTGCCGGTGTTCCCCCTGCCTGCTTGAAAGCGACCGCCTGGGCTTGATAACTTCCCGCCATCGAGAAAGTGAAAGTGGCTGCTGCCGTCCCCGCATTCACTTGCACCAGGTCTTCCACCGCTAAGGGGTTGTCAGACCCGTTGTTGGCCACCACTCGCTCCGTAAATCCGGTTCCGGCAGTAACGGTGGTATTGTTTCCGGAATCCCCCATCACCGCGCCCACGATCAAGTCTCCGTTGGAGACCGTGAGAGTGTTGCCGCTGCTCACGCCGTCGACCGCCGAGGTGCCTGTCGTATCGATGTTCTGGGCCGTGGCATCCACCGGATTGCTGGTCGCCACCCCGGCATATTCCTGAATGTCGAGCCGTAAATAGGAGGCGGATACGCTCAGCCCGAGGGTCACCTGGTCCGCCCCCCCTTTGATATTGGCGGCGTAAAAAATCGCCAGCCCCTGTTGCAGAGCGGTGTTGTTGCCGGTAGTGGCTAGCGCATAGCTATTCCCTTGAGAGTCCGAAACCTCCGGCTGGGCGCCGCCGCTGGTATCCCACGAAACCGCGACCACGATCAAATTGCCGGCGCTCGTATCGGCCGGGAAGGAGGCCGATAAATCCGGCAAGTACGCGTCGTTCTCCGCCGAAGCTCCTTGCACGTAGACGGTCGAGCTTCCGGAACTCGCATTTGCGCTCTTCACGCCTGCGGTCGACGCTGGGCTGCGGAGCTGAGTCTGTTTCTCTCCCTGCTCGGCCACCTGCCCTGTCGCCCACAGCGCGCAAGTCGCAGCTATAACTGCCGACGATAATAATAATCCAGGAACTCTACCCAGCATGTTGCACCTCCCAGTTGTTCAATTCTTCAGATAGAGCCCGTAGTGATGTCGCTCCGCTTACTTAGCGAATCATCGGTTCGCCCATCAATTTATACAATCTATCGGTTGATATAAGTTACGAATGGGGATCGTATCACCCGGAGATTTACAACGTCAATAGGTATGCCATTCTGTAAGTGCGGTTTAGTGTCTCGAAAGTTCAATTCAGTCCTAGAGCGCTGGGTACTTCCCACCGTTTCAATGAGCCGAGCCGGTGCACCCCGGCAAGTTAGTCTGCGTCGTGTACGGCGATGCCACTGTGCAGGCAAACGGCTGCGGCGGAACTAAGGGAGCCGGGTAGCTCGTGTCAATTGGTTCGAGTGCCGTTTGCGCAGCAGCGTCCCAAACATTGTTCCTTAATGTTACTGGAGAGCATCCGCCGCCATTCCAATACGAGTTATAGTTGAAAGCCGATAACACCTCAGTTGCCGTGTTGTTGGAGATTGTCACCGGCCCACATGCTCCGCTATATTGCTTCCAAACGTAGATCGCCACATTGCCGCCGCCGGAAACCGGTGTCCTGTTGAGCACGCGGTTGCTATCGACCAGTTGCGTCTTTCCATCTGCAATGGCGATGCCGCATTGACCGGTGTCAATTAAAGTATTGTTGACAAACTGTGCATTACTGGCGCTATCGTCGGCTATCAGCCCGCAGCCTGAATCGCTGTGTCCTCCCCGGATATAGCTGTCTCGCACCACCAGGTTCCTGCTCTGACCAAAATTAATAGAGTCCTCCTGGTTCTCCGGAAAAAGGTATTTGGCGGTGTCCAGGCTCGATAAGGCATAGTTGTTTTTCAACAACACGTTCTGCACGCCGTAATAGGCTTGGAAGTTCTGGCCCCGGCTCTGTTGATTCGCTGGCTGCGATGGGTCGGAGTCGATTGGGTTAAGTAGAAAATTGCCAGTTACTGTTACGAAATCTACATGCGTGACTTCGATATTAGTTTCCCCGTATGCGATTACATTTCCCTGAATTGTTAGGTTATTTGTTCCGTCCGCATAGATTCCGTCATGATGGTCACAGCAACTGCGGTCCGTAGAATTAGTCATTTCGGGATGGATGTAGCTGTCGTACACATCGATCTGATTACCGCCGGTGATGCGAATGCCATTGCCGCCGCAAGGACCGATCTCAGAGTTCTCGATCGTGATGTTACTGGCATTAGTGACCGAGATGCAGTCGCCGAAAGCGGAAGTGATCTTCAGACCGGAGATCACAGTGCCGCTTTGACCGTTAATCGAAATAGGCCCGGACGGCGTCAGATTGCCCCCGGAACTCTCAGCGGTCGTAACGGTCAAGGCTAATGTCGCATCGCCCGTCCCGCTGGCGTTGGTAGCACTTACAGTCACTGAGGAGTTTCCGGCGGTTGTGGGAGTACCTGAAATGAGACCCGTCGCTGTGTTGATAGACAGGCCGGCGGGCAGCTCGCTAGCGTTGAAGCTGGTGGGGCCGTTAGTAGCCGTGATCTGATAACTGAAAGCAGTCCCGGTTTGGCCGATTCCGGAGGTCGCACTGGTGATCACCGGTGCTGCCGGTGTTCCCCCTGCCTGCTTGAAAGCGACCGCCTGGGCTTGATAACTTCCCGCCATCGAGAAAGTGAAAGTGGCTGCTGCCGTCCCCGCATTCACTTGCACCAGGTCTTCCACCGCTAAGGGGTTGTCAGACCCGTTGTTGGCCACCACTCGCTCCGTAAATCCGGTTCCGGCAGTAACGGTGGTATTGTTTCCGGAATCCCCCATCACCGCGCCCACGATCAAGTCTCCGTTGGAGACCGTGAGAGTGTTGCCGCTGCTCACGCCGTCGACCGCCGAGGTGCCTGTCGTATCGATGTTCTGGGCCGTGGCATCCACCGGATTGCTGGTCGCCACACCGGCATATTCCTGAATGTCGAGCCGTAAATAGGAGGCGGATACGCTCAGCCCGAGGGTCACCTGGTCCGCTCCTCCTTTGATATTGGCGGCGTAAAAAATCGCCAGCCCCTGTTGCAGAGCGGTGTTGTTGCCGGTAGTGGCTAGCGCATAGCTATTTCCTTGAGAGTCCGAAACCTCCGGCTGGGCGCCGCCGCTGGTATCCCACGAAACTGCGACCACGATCAAATTGCCGGCGCTCGTATCGGCCGGGAAGGAGGCCGGCAGGTCCGGCAAGTACGCGTCGTTCTCCGCCGAAGCTCCTTGCACGTAGATTCCGGACCTCGAACTTGCGCTCTTCACCTGGCCTCCACCCGAGGCTGCGCTGGTTGCGCTTATGACTGGTGCGAGCGCAAAAATAAGGAAAAATCCAACACGGCATCGCCGTACGGCTAAATTTCGCGACTGTTTCAATGGGGTCCTTAAAAGCAATGGATATATTATCACCACCCCGAAACATTGCAAACGTATATAGCACGATTAGTAAAAATGTTCAGCCAGCGCCCAAACCGAACCTAGCGGACCCTAGGAGCCAATCAATTTGGTGAAAGCCACGGACGCGGAGAGGAGAAAGGGTCGGTAGATCTCAATACGCTCAAGCGGGACTTGTGTGGTGCGGATGGGGAGACTTGAACTCCCACGCCCTCGCGAGCGCTGGAACCTAAATCCAGTGCGTCTGCCAATTCCGCCACATCCGCGCGTGCGGCAAAAACGCTTTTAGCGTAACATCCTATCGCTCACGAGGTAACAGGCTGGCCGGATGAAATCGCGAGCTCCGTTGCAATCCGCTCATCAATGCGGCCCTCGGCGAATTCCTTCGCTACTCGGAGAGCGTTCCTGATCGCCTTGGCGTTCGATCGTCCGTGGCAAATAATGCAGATTCCATGAAGACCGAGCAGCGGTGCCCCGCCATACTCGGCATAATCCACACGCCGCTTGAAATTCTCGAAGGCGCCTTTGGCGAGGAAAGCTCCCACCTTGCACGTCAGATCGGCTGTGAGGTACTCCTTCAGCATCTTGCCGATTACTTCGACCAGCCCTTCGCTCACCTTCAAAGCAACGTTGCCGACAAAACCATCACAAACCACGACGTCGACCTCGCCCTTATACACGTCCTGCCCTTCGACATTTCCGGTGAAGTTGATGTGGTCCAACCCCTTTAGCAGCGGCCATGCTTCATGGGTCAGCGCATTACCCTTGTGCTCCTCTTCGCCGATCGAGAGCAGACCGACTTTGGGCTTTTCCGTGTGAAAAATAACCCGGGAGTAGGCATTACCCATAACCGCAAATTGAGCCAGCATTTTGGGCGAGGAGTCTACGTTCGCGCCGACGTCCAGCATGATGGCCGGCCTCCCGCTCAGAGTGGGCAAGGCAGACGCCAGGGCAGGACGGTCCACACCGGGAAGCATTCCCTGCACCATCTTGCACGTGGCCATCACCGCGCCAGTGTTCCCCGCCGAGACTACGCCTTGCGCGACGCCCTCCCGAACAAGCCGCGAGGCAACGCGTATGGAGCTGTCTTTCTTGGAACGGACAGCCTTTCCGGCGCTGTCCTCCATCGTGATCTGCTCGGAGGCGTGCTTGATTTCGATAGCAAGCGATTTCCAGTCGCTGTGCTTTGCGAGCTCTTTGCTAATCACCTCTTCGCGGCCGACCAGGATTACTTTAACCTCCAGGTCTCTAGCCGCTTGGATGGCGCCCTCCACCTCAGGTTCCGGAAATCGATCCCCTCCCATTGCATCGAGGGCTATGGTGAGCATGTATCGAAATCTATTCTTCGCTTACTCGACCGGCTTCGTTGGGCTATCCTTCGACAACTTCGATAACCTCGCGACCCTTATACTTTCCGCAATGCGGACAGGCTCTATGAGAGCGGATCTTCTCGTGGCAGTTCGGACACTCGGCGAGCTGCGGGATGCGCAAAGCATCGTGCGCCCGGCGGGTGGACGTGCGGCGCTTGGAATGGCGTCGTTTTGGATTCGGCATGACTCTCTTCTACTTCCTCAAAAAGGCTAATGAATTCGTATTTCGCTGTAATCCGGGATCCGGTTAGTTTTGGCGGCCGGCTTCGGTCCGCAAACTTCGTAACTTGCTCCAGCGGTCGTCCATCGCGTTAACCTGACAACCGCACTCTTCCTGATTCCGGTTTCTTCCGCAAACGGGGCAGATTCCCTTGCAAGTTTCACTGCAGACCAGCCGCATCGGCAAGGCCAGAAGCACCACTTCCCGAAAAACATCGTTCAACTCGAGGCCATTACCTTCGTAAAAGCCGACCTCGATCGCTCCCTGATCGATTTCGTCTTCGCCGCCCTCGGATTCGCCGGCGGGCATGTAGACGAGATCGAACTGGTTTTCGATGGGAAAACTCGCACCTTCCAGGCAGCGATCACAAGTCGCGCTCACGGAAACGTTCAGTTTTCCCTGAATTCTGATCTCGCCCAAAGCGTGATTGAGCAGGTTGGCAGTTCCTTCTGCATGAAGAACCGAGGACTGCGTGATCTTGCTGTCAAACTCGATGTCGCCCGCTGGAAGATCAATTTTGAACCCGACGGGACGCTGCTCTAACTGCTGCAGGCTTATAAACACACATCCTCGCTTACGGCCAACGGCGGACGGCCGACTACGCCGGCAGACACAAACCCAAAGTATAACAAACGCGCAAAGTCTGTGTTAACTGATTGAAAGCGTTGGCCCACGGCGGCTAAGCCACCACCTCGCGGCGGCTAAGCCACCACCTCGCGGCGGGTACCCACTGCCGGGTCAATCACCAGATCCGGGCGCGCCGCCTGACAATTATCGCAATTGTTGCAGGGCCCTCGAAATCCATCCCCGAAATAACCGAGTAGATGCTCCCGGCGGCACCCGTTGATATCTGCGTACTCCCGCATGCGCTGCAGTCTTTCCTTCCGCATCTCTTTGCGGAGTTCCTGCTCGCGGACTGCGGCTTCCGCTGCCGCCGGGATGTTGACCTCTTCCGCCGCCTTCACCTCGCCGGACGGCAACACTTCCACCGCGCCCACATCTTCCAGCCGGTGGATAACTGTATTCAGTTTCCTCTCGGGCATGTTTGCCTGCTCAGCGATCTCTTCGGGCTCAACCGGCCCTTCCTGATCGGCCAGAACCTCCACCACGTGTTCAATCTGCTCTTCCTCTACTCTTCCTTCGCCGCTGCGAAAGGCTGCCTGACCGAGATCCTGTTCGCGAAAGAACAGACATGCTTCCGCTCTCAAGCCGTCCCGCCCTGCACGTCCTATCTCTTGATAGTAAGAATCAAGCGAGTCGGGTATATCGAAGTGATAGACAAACCGGATATCGGCCTTGTCCACTCCCATTCCGAACGCATTGGTAGCAACGATCACTTCGGCCTCGCCGCTCATGAATCGCTCCTGATACTCCGTGCGCTCGGAAGCTTTTAGGCCGCCATGATAGTGGAGCGCGTTCACTCCTTCTTCTTCCAGCATGCGCATAATCTGTTCCGCTGATTTGCGGGTAGATACATACACCAGGCCCGGCTTATCAGCCCAGCGAACGCGGTGCACCAGAGCGTCCAACTTCTTTTGCGCATCCGCAAAATGGTCGACACGCAGAAAGAGATTCGGCCGGTCGAAGCCCTGAACGAGAACTTTCGGCTTTTCGAGCCGCAGCCGGCTGATGATTTCCTCCCGAACCTGCGCGGAAGCGGTGGCCGTCATCGCCAGGACAACAGGATGGTTCAGACGCTCGATGACAGCCCCGAGCTGAAGGTAATCGGGTCGAAAATCGTGGCCCCACTCGCTGATGCAGTGGGCCTCGTCAACCACGAAGAGTTTGACCTTGGCGTTTTCAAGAGCCTCGATTGTTTCCTCTTTTCGAAGCTGTTCGGGCGCTAGAAAGATGAACTTGCCCTCGCCTCCTTCTATCTTTGCGAAACTCTCGCGCAGTTCGTGCGTGTGCAGAACCGAGTTGATGACCAGCGCGTCTCCGGCTTCGGCACGCTCGTTGATGGAGTCAACCTGGTCTTTCTGGAGCGCAATCAGGGGCGATACGACCAGCACGGCTCCTTGCTTCATCATGCCCCCTATTTGGTAAATGGCCGATTTACCCGAGCCGGTCGGCATCACTACCAGAGTGTCTTTTTTTGACAAGATTGCAGTAATCGCTTCCTCTTGGCCTGGACGCAGGTCGTCATATCCGAACGATTTTTTCGCGACCTCAAAAATCTTCTTTCTGGTTGCTGCTTGCTTGCTGCTGCTGCTCCCACTTGGAGTTTTTCTAGGTGTTGAGTTCTTGGTGGTTACTTGCACGGCTACACACGTACGATCCTGGCTTCGCTATTCCTGTTTCAAGAGTCACAAATGGAGAGTCTATGGGCCAGTAGAATGCCCGAGCTAAGCAGACTGCCGCAGGAATTGAACAGGAAAAAGCGCGAGTTAAAGGCTGTCATCGAAACTCCGAAGGGAAGACGCAACAAGTTCAAATACGAGCCTGAGAATCAGATCTTCTCGCTATCGAGAGTCTTGCCCCAAGGCTTTGTGTTTCCGTTCGATTTTGGTTTCATTCCGGGCACGAAAGCTCCTGACGGAGACCCGCTTGACGTAGTTGTTCTCATGGAGGAGCCAGCCCATGTCGGCTGTGTTCTCGACGTACGCCTCATCGGGGTCGTGAAGGTTCAGCAGACCGAAGACGAGAAGCAAACGGAGAACGACAGACTTATCGCCGTGTCGGTGCAGTCGGATGAATTCAAGGACATCAAAGACATCTCCGAGATTCGGCCGAGCATGTTGAAGCAATTGACTGATTTTTTCGCACTCTACAACAAAGACTCAGAGAAGCGTGATCAGGTGAAGAGTGTGGAGGGTCCGGACGCGGCGCTTCGTGTTCTTGACGAGGCCAGCCGATAAATCCCGCCCTCACCCGGAACCCCTCTCCGGGACATTCCGGGCTGAACTCCGAACGTGGGTGTCTCGAAATTGTTCTCAATCACCGAACACCACGAGGCTGCTGTTTGGCCCGGCGAGAATCTTCGTGTTGGTGAAATTAATGGCTTCAGCCCTGAGTTCGACGTTCTGATCGGCCCTCAGAAATACGCGTACCATTTATGACTCGGCTAGGAATTCTCCGACCTGGGACGTCTAACTGAATGGTCCGCCGTGAGCACCATTACGCTCGGGTCAGTACACTTTTCGGAAGGTAAGGTTAATGCGAGTAGCACCGGTGAGCGGATGCTCTCCTTGCTTGAGCGGAGCCACCCCGTGATACACAAAGCGCGCAGGCCCACCCCACACAACAACGTCGCCATTTTCAAGGCGTAGCCGACGCACCGGGTCGGAGCGACTCTTACCACCCCATAAGAACATGACAGGAAGCCCCAGCGACACGGAGACGATTGGCGCCCAAGCATCTTTTTCATCACGGTCCTGATGAAGACTTAATTTGGCGCCCGCGACGTAGCGATTGATGAGGCAAGCGTCTGGATCGTAGTTAGCGAAGCTGGCAGCAGCAGCCCCGTTGGCCGCCAATTCGAGGAAAGCAGTGGGGATTGGGGGCCACGGTGCGAAGGTGTCGGGATCGACTGGGTCGTAGCGATACCCATTGCCGTCAGAGACCCAACCGGCACGGCCGCAATTGGTCATTGCAACAGACATGGTGTAACCGCCGGGTGTGACCATGTGGCGAAACGGTGCGGACCGTGCAATCCGCCCGACTTCTTCTACCAGCCCCGGCGCTTGCGAGGTGGCGAAGCCGCGTAAGACCACGGCGCCTTCTTCGAGCGATTCGGAGGTGCGTAGGGCCGGACGGTCATCGAACAGTGAATCCATCGCGCATCATTCTACGCCAGGTTAACTGGGACGGCTGCAAACAACTACCAGCCGCACGCTTGGTCATGGGCCTGGGACGCCCCCACTATGCTTCAGTTTGTCGGTCCGCAAAACGGGTAAACTGAGACCCATGCTGCGTTTATTGGTCATCCTGATGCTCACGCTACCCACTTTCGGTGGCAGCAAAGCGTCACGCCTGGATGCTCTCATCACGCGCTATCACGACTTGGGATTATTCAACGGCTCAGTTTTACTTGCAGAGAACGGAGTTCCCATCCTGCGTAAAGGCTATGGCGAGGCCAACAAGGAGTGGAACATCCTGAACACGCCGGACACGCGCTTCCGCATCGGCTCCATGACCAAGCAGTTCACCGCCACGCTCGTCATGCAACTGGTCGAAAAAGGGCAGATGGATCTTGATGCGCCCATAACCCATTACCTGCCCGAATATCCGAAGCCCAATGGCGACCTCGTGTCTATTCGCGAGCTTCTGAATCACACTTCCGGCATTCCGGGCTATACCGAGCTTCCGGAGTTCGCGCGTACCGCTCGCGAGTCACGCAAGCCCACGGAGTTCATGAAGATTTTCTCCGGGCTTCAACTTCTGTTCGAGCCCGGCTCGAAATTCAGTTACAGCAACTCAGGCTATTTCCTGCTTGGCGTCATTCTCGAAAAAGTCTGCGGCAAACCGTACGAGCAACTGCTGCGCGAACGAATTCTGGATCCTCTCGGGATGACGGAGTCGGGTTACGATTCCACAACACCTCTGATTGAAAAGCGCGCAGCAGGTTACGATTCGACGCTCGATGGCTATGTCAACGCTTCTTATCTGGACATGAGCCAGCCCTATGCGGCGGGTTCGCTTTATTCTTCCGTGGACGATTTATTGCGGTGGGATCAGGCTCTGTACGGGAACAAGATACTGAGCGAAGCCACCAAGCGGAAAATGTTCACGCCCGGCCTGGCTGACTATGGATACGGGTTCTTTATCCACACAGGCGCGGTGACGACAATTGAGCACGGCGGTAGTATCCCTGGCTTCAATAGCCAGATCGAAAGGGACATTGACTCAAAGCGGCTGTATGTGCTTTTAAATAATACTGGTGGCGCTCCGCTACGAGAGATGGTGGCCGGGCTCCGGGCAATTCTTGACGGCAAGGATGCACCGAGCCCGAAGACACCAGCGGCCCCCGTCCTCTACAAGACCTGGGAGTCCTCCGGGATCGCAGCGGTGCTGGACCAGTTAAAGTCCATGCAGGCCGGCTCGGTTTACGATACGGGCGAAGGCCAATTGATACGTCTGTCTCAAACGATGCTAGCGAAACAAAAAACTGCCGATGCATTGGAAGTCACCACAGCGGCAGAAGTGGTTGCGCCGAAATCTGCTGCCGTCTTCACGCTGATGGGTCGAGTGCAGGCTGCGGCAGGGCATCGCGTTGAAGCCCTGGCGGCCTATTCAAGAGCTATCGATCTGAGCGATACGCCGCGCGCCCTGCCCAGCCTTACCGCCGCAATCGGGGAATTATCCGACCTGGCGCCGAAGAAGTAGAGCAATCAGCCACTAAGGCCTCCTCCGGGACACCCCGGGCTGAACTCGTAAACGTCCAAGATCCGATCCGCAGGAGTGTCCCGCTCTCTGACCAGTGGTGGATACTGTCGCTGACCTCTTTGCCCGTCAGGAGCTCACCGAAATACTTCACTTAATTGATCGTCATTTTCGCCTCGAAAAAGCCCGACGACAAACAGGACTTGCCCGAGTATCAAAAGAACGAACAGGAGCCATTTAGGTGTTCTTTGCATGGGCGACGACATACAGCATGGCCCTACACCATGCAACTTGCCCAAGTGCCAAAAGGGGTCCTTTGCGACACACTAAAACAACAACTTGACATCTGCCACGTTACGGGTTACGGTTGCGGATGATTAAGTCGATACGCCACAAGGGACTGAAACGGCTTTTTGAGCAGGACGACCCGAGCGGGGTAAACCCGGAACATGTGGACAAGCTGCGGGATATTCTGGCGACCCTTCACGCAGCGCCAACAGTTGCCCATATGGATTTACCGGGTTTCCGGCTGCATCCGCTCAAAGGCCAGAGGAAAGGCTTCTGGTCTGTTACGGTACGCGCCAATTGGCGCGTGATCTTTCGTTTCGCGGAAGGCCACGCGGAGGACGTTGATTATGTCGATTACCACTAGACGGGGAGAACGACCCATGACCATGAAAAACCCACCGCACCCCGGAGGCGTTGTCTTGCGCCAGTGCATTGAGCCTTTAGACTTGAGCATTACGGATGCCGCCGCCGCTCTGGGCGTGACGCGCAACACGCTTTCGGAGTTGGTCAATGGCAAGCGCGGTATATCGCCTGAAATGGCCGTGCGCCTGTCTAAGGTTTTTGGCGGCACGGAGGAAGGTTGGCTTGTGCAACAGGCTCAGTACGACCTCGCACAAGTCCGCCGCGACCGCATCAAGCTGAAAAAGCTTGAACTGGCTTAACGTTCCACAAAGGGTAGAATTTGAGACGAGCCTAATTTTCAAACTCGCTCAGTTCTTCGCAGTCTTCCGCAGAACCGACCCGCCGCAGATATTCCCGCCCGCCGTCCACAGTACATGCGCCGCAGGAGCATTTGACGCAATCGTGAGTGGACTTGCTTTCAATCACATCCTCACAGTGTTTACAACGTACCGCGTTGCGGGTGATCTTTCGCGCTTCGGTGTCCATGCTCTATTGTCGCGGTCCACGTTCCACAAAGGGTCCATTTTGACCTAGAGAATTGACGCAGCATCACGGACGCCAGAGGTCATTCCCGCCGTCGCCACGCTTCGTAAATCTCCTGCGTAAATTCCCGTTTGCAAGGAGGGCTGATTTCCTACGAGCCTTTAGACCCATCTAATAACCAGCACTTCCAACGGCCACAAAAGGAACCTTACCAGCTAATAAATCCTGCGGCTTTCAGTTTTTCGTGAAGGTCATGGCACAAACGGGACAAGCTCAATGGCCGCTGCTAAACCAGCAGTGATAAAGCTGAGGGAGGCTTTTAACAGGCCCGGTTTGCACTTGTCGGGTTCAGATGAAACCTCATTCGATACCAACGCGAGATTTTCCAGAAGGTCCTTTCGGTCTGCATCTTTTATCGCTGTCGAGTTGCTAATTCCGCTAGTCAGCTTTTGTATGATGTCCGCGATCTGCGGCGCTCCGTTATTTTGGAGGCTTTGCACCGAGGCGTTTAAATCTCCGAGGACAGTGCCTAGGTTCAAGTTTGCGATTGTATTGTTTGAAATGTAGTTGTTTTGTGTCACAGGGTGCGCGCGCTCACTATCGAGTTTGTCCCGCTTACGTTTCTCAAGTCGGACGTTCGTTAATGCCTGTCGATATGGGTCTTCATGCGAAAGCGGCGGAGAATCTTTTGCCCGTAACATTTCAATTTCCCGCTGCCGTTCCAGAAGCCGGTTTAGTTCGCAGTCATATGCTTCGAGAAGTCCTTCATTCCATGCCGTTTGCCGTATCTGCTTTCGCTCCTCAGCGGTTGCATAAAGCGAGAAAATATAGAAGCCGATTGCAACGAGGATCATTAAGACGAATGTGACCGTCTGCCAAAAAGACGACATTTTTTGTATCCGGCCCCACTAAACACGGGAACCGGCTAATCTTAGCAATGGTCGCGCTGCGAGCGATGGTTAAAAGATGCAGCAGGGCAAGAAAGATGGTCTGACATCGGTTAAGCTTCAATAGTTCTGCAAAAGGGAGTGGGTCAGACTAGACCTTTCGAATTCAGTTAACGGCTGAAGAAAGGAAAGGACGAGTTGACCCGAAAGAAGGATAGCGCGAAAGCGCGGATCACGGCAGAGGAAGTAAGGCAGATGTTGGCCGAAGATAGAGATCTGCTGAAGGCCATCATTGAGCAGACGGTGCAGCAGGTGCTCGAGGCGGAGATGGAGGAAGCGCTGCAGGCTGGCAAGAGCGAACGCAGCGAGAATCGGCTGGGATACCGTTCCGGCTATTACGGCCGGATGTTAGTGACGCGGGTGGGCAAGATCGAGCTGCGCGTGCCACAGGACCGGCAAGGGCGGTTTCGCACCGAAGTATTCGAACGCTATCAGCGGAGCGAGAAAGCGCTGGTGGCAGCCATGCTGGAGATGTATGTGCAAGGCGTCTCGACGCGCAAGGTGAAGACCATCACCGAAGAGCTATGCGGGCACGAGTTCAGCTCTTCCACAGTCAGCCGTATTGTGAAGACGCTGGATGAGGAACTGGAGAACTTTGCGCAGAGACGGCTGGAAGAACCGTATCCGTATCTGATCTTGGACGCACGTTACGAGAAGGTGCGGGAAGACGGTGCGGTACGGAGCCAGGCGGTGCTGGTAGCGATCGGCATCAACTGGGAAGGCCGGCGCAATGTGCTGGCCGTAGAACTGGCGCAGCGGGAAAGCGCTTCCAGTTGGAGAGAACTACTGGTTAGTTTAAGGCAACGGTCGTTGCAGGGTGTGGAGTTTGTCGTCAGCGATGATCATGCCGGGCTGCGGCGGGCCATTCAGGAAGTGCTGCCGGAGGCAGTGTGGCAGCGCTGCTATGTGCATTTTCTGCGCAATGCTCTCGATTATCTGCCCCGCAAAGCGGATGATGACTGCCTGCAAGAGTTGCGCTGGATCTACGACCGGCGCGATGCCCAGGAAGCGCGTCAGGATCTGGCGGCGTGGTTGCTGAAGTGGGGCAAACGCTACGCCAAACTGTGTGCCTGGGTGGAGGAAAACATCGAAGAGACGTTGAGCTTCTACCGCTTGCCACGGCAGCATCATAAGAACTTAAAATCCACCAACATGCTGGAGCGCTTAATGGAAGAACTGAAACGGCGCACGCTGGTGGTGCGGATCTTCCCCAATGCGGCCGCCTGTTTGCGTCTCGTGCGCGCTCTGGCCGTCGAGATCCATGAGAACTGGATCGAAGCCATGCAGTATCTCAACATGGATCCATTGCGGGAACAGAAGAAGGATGCTCTACGGAAGCTGGGCGATGCGGCGTAGCGGTTTCTACAGTACTGACCAGGGCAAGGCGCTCACTTGCCGCCCTTGCCCTGGACCCCATCCAGGCTCAAACGGCCTAGTTCAAACCCACTCTGAATTTGCAGAACTTGACAAGCACAACTCGAATCATCAGCCACTAAGGCCTCCTCCGGGACACCCCGGGCTAAACTCCGATCTGTGGAATGAACCCCAAAACTGGAACACAAGAGAAGGGGACACATGCTAGGTGAAAGGAGCGGCGTGTGCCCAAGCGGGAAAAGAAGTACAGCCTAGAGAAGCTCGGCCTTCCGGATCTGGACCACAGTAAGGCGGCCGTACTGGACAGCCTACGTTCACCAGAGTCAAAACGGGGATACCGACACGCCATCGACGAATTCATTCAGTGGTATTGCTCGGAGCCAAGAACTTTCGTTTAACAAAATCGTGGTCACGCGTTATCGAGTTTCCCTAGAGAACCGTGGCCCGGCGGCGGGCACGATCAACGGCCGTCTCGCCGCTGTGCGTCAACTGGCGTATGAGGCCGCCGACGCTGGCTTGCTCGGTCCCGAGCTCGCCGCAAGTATCCGGCGTGTGAAAGGCGTGAAGAAGCTGGGCCTAACTAAGGCTTGGAAATTGGCTTACTGCAGAGGAAGGCCGCCATTTCTGGCAGACGCCTGATCCAAACACGTTGAGTGCTGGGGTGACGGTGTGACCGAGCGATTGGTGTGGCACGTTGTCAAAGTCTACGCCGCCAAAGTCGGCTCCGCTAGTCTCGCTCCTCACGACTTGAGGCGCTCGTGCACGAAGCTGTGCCATTCTGCTTGTAGAGCAGATTCAATTCCTCCTCGGACATGTTTCCGTGCAAACCACCGGGCGTTATCTCGGCTGCAAACAGCGGATTCGTGGGGCTGTGAACGACAACATCGGCATTGAACCGTAATTCAGTTCGGCACGGGAACGTATCGCCGGCAAACCGTCAACTGGACGGTAAACGCTACGTCACTCCGTTCTGTGCGATCTAACGCTGTTCCCGGTGCGAAGAGCTGTTTTCATCCGGACTTCCGCGCGGGTATCGTTCACATTTCGCCCGCCGGCAAGGTCTCGCGTCCGATCATCAGGGAGATGAGCAGACGCTGCGCGCCTAACCCAGTTGAGGTTGATCCAGACTAGCTCTTGTTATTGTATCGCTCGGCCAATGACGTACGGCAGGCCCGCAGGTATGCGCGGGATCTGCATCAGCCCTGTTTCCCAACCATAATTCGAAGAGTGAAGCCCCTGTGTAAGCTGCTTCAGTTCGTTCACCGAATAGGTTCGAAGCTGAGAAACAAGACCATCCCAGAAAATCAGCAAAGGCAGGACTGGCACAACATAAGTGAACACAATCTGTACCCAGGAAACAGGCCTGACCTTCGGCGTGAGCAGAAGAACCATCAGAGGGACGAGCAGCATCGACGCCACAGAGCCAGCAGCCCGGGAAGAACCTTCGAAGATGCAGATCGTTTGCCGTCGCTCAAACGCGTCCCGCAATACTTCATGCGCCATCCGGGGAGGGAGATGGTGAAATGACGCAAACATCGTGCGGATGCCGCGCAGATTGGGCGGGACGCTGGCGGCGTCCACCGGCTCCGGCCAATAGCGTATGCAGTTCTGTTCGTCCTGAAGGAACAGCCCGGACTTCGACTTCGGAAAGAGATCTGTCAGCGTCACGCGGACCGCGAAACCGGCCTTCCCGAGTTCCTCCACAATGCGCGGGATGGGTCCGCCCGATCCGGAGCCGAGGTCCACTATGTCCGTCGTCTGATTTGGCATCATGAACGCGGAGAGACGCTCAGCCCAAAGCTTTGGGAGCGAGGTGGCCCCGTACGCGGCGCCCAGATAAGACGTCATCGCGCTTCTCAGCGACGCCGGAAACCAGACCTGATCGTGCCATTCGAACAAATGGAGGCGCATACGGTCACCTACCCAGGATGCGTCGGGCTGCAGGCACCTTCCGGAGCCCGGGGGCGAGCCGCGCGCATCGATTCCATCCGATACTGTTGCCTTCAAGCGTCAAAATCGTAGCCGTGAATTTCATATTTGCTCCTGTGCTTCACATACGGAGTACTGGAAACCAGTCACTTCGCCGTTTGCCGTGAGTTATCCGCTTGATCGCGCGGTGTCGCACTCAACAGTCCGTTGTAAGAGGCGCCACCGCCGCGCAACACAACATCAACGCCGTTTCCGGACCAGCTTCCGGCTTCCGGCCATAACGAACAGTCCCCCGATGATCAGCGCAACCGACCCCGGCTCGGGCGCAATCGCCGGCGCGTTGATTGTGCCGCTCCCCGATACCGAGGCTCCAAAAGCCGGCGCCCGAAGCCGATCCGGTAGCGCCCGCGAACTTGCCGGTTCCCGCTGTGAACGTGAATGCCTGTGTGTAGGGAGCCGGGACGGTGCCGCCACTCGCCAAGAGCGCGGAGACATCTTCAAAGAGCATTCCCGATAACATGTCACCGCTGGCGAATGTCATCACAAACGTCCCGTTGAGCAGTCCGGTGATGGTGTCCACCACACTGTGATCACTGTACGTAACGGGATTCCACTCAGCATTCAGCGCCGGATTCCCGGAAAGAATGGAACCGCTGAAGAAGCCGTCGAGGATCAGGTTCGTGCCGGACACAACCGGAGGCCCGGTGGGCCCGCCGGTAAGACTGTAGGAAATGTCGATGGTCGCAGCCTGAGCTGAAACGCCCGCGACAGAAGCGATCATGAACAGACAGGCAGTGTAACTGCCTCGTAATGCCATGAGCTTCAGGGACGAAAGGAACAGCGAACGGATTCTCGTTTTCATGTAAGCCTCGATCGAATTTGTATCGCTGCTACGGCAGCGAGAAGTGGAACAACGTGACGAGAAGCAGTGAACTTCATATTTGCTCCTCGTGCTCTTGGTAACGAAATCCTGTACCGAAAGTTTAAGACCTTGTACGATCCATCGCAGGCCGTTCCCGCCGCACGATCTCGCGAACATCCACCTGCGCCCGCAGCCGGAGCAGCAGCGCCTTCAAGCCCAAACACACTCCGGTTGAAGTAGACGTACATCGGATTGGTATGTGTCGTCCGCCGGCGCATGATACCGGCAAATATCTCCAGCCCGCGCTGAAAGTGCCCCTCATCGCCAAAGTCGAATGGGCCCGGATGTTCGTCCGGCTCCAGCATCCAGTTGCGCGACGTCTCCATCATCCGGATATAATCCGGCAGCGCAGGATCGTCCGCTGTCACGCCGCAAACACGCCGCACCACTTCTGTCAGGAGCGACGAATCGTCGCGGGTCATACTGTCCGCCAGCCGCGCGATCTCCCGCTCTTCGGGGCCATAATGCTGCACGCAGCCGAAGTCGATCAGCCCCAGACGCCCATCGGGCAGGAAGAGATAGTTGCCGGAATGAGGATCGGCATACGGCGTATCGGCGAAATACATTCGCATCCACGCAACGTACATCTTGGTCCCAAAAGCGTTGCGCGATTCCTGCGTCGGATTAGTCGCCAAGTAATCCCGAAGCTTAAGGCCTTCCACAAATTCGGTGGTCAGAACCCGTTTGCCGGAATACTCTGAGTAAACGCGCGGAACCACGATCTCATCCTCGGGCCCGAACAATTCCCTTGCACTGCGCGTCGATTCGGTTTCCTGAGCGTAATCCACCTCCTGATTCATCATCCGGCGAATTTCTTCGAATTGCGCCTTCACGTTCTCCCAATCTCTGCCAAGTCGCAGCGGCAGCAGAAGCGCGGAAAGATTGCGAAAATCGGCGTCGATCGTCCGCGCGATCCCCGGATACTGAATCTTTACCGCGACCGATTCGCCCGTCTTCAAACGGGCGCGGTGCACCTGGCCGAGCGACGCTGCGGCGAACGCCTCTTTGTCGAACTCTGCAAACAGCTCTTCAACGCCTTTGCCAAACTCGTTCCGCACCACCTCGCGGATAAGCGGGAAATGCATCGGCGGCGCTTCGCTGTGGAGGCGATCGAGCGTATCTGCCACCTGTTCGGGAATCAGCAACGGCAGGTTGCCGAGCGTCTGGCCGAGCTTCGCCGCCGCACCGCGCAGGTAACCCAGGCGATGAAACATTTTGAGTGACACCCTGAGGTTGACTTCCATCTGGCGGCGCTGGGAGGTTTCAGCGTCTGAGAACCACTGGCGAATCCACCAGGCAAGATAACCCAATGCCACCTGGGCCGATAGTTCGGAAAGTGTCCAGAGCCGGTGGAGCGAGCCAGTCGGAACCGGGTGCTGCGCCAGGTCCGAGATAATCGCCTGAAGTTGCACCCTTGCCCAATCGGCATTCTCCAGGGACGACGGATCGTCTTCGGGAAGCGCCGCGAGTATTTCAGTAACGTTCATGCGATTTCCTTCCTCCCCCGGCGCTTATGGATGCGTGCTGAGCAACGTGACAAAAAGCTTCAGTGACTGATCCAGCAGAGCGAGCGTATCTTCCTGTCCCGGCGACTCGTCCGACGCCCAAAATGCGAACACCCCACGGTAAAGCGTCCAATACAGCTGCATCGTGACCGCCGACCTCGGACCGGGAAAGCCATGCATTCGGATTATGGCCTCCACCTGCTCCAGATGATCGACGCGGATCGCATCCCCCGGACTCTCCGGAGATGAACGCGCCAGCGGACTGAAAATGGTTTCCGCCGCCGGCGCGAGAAAGCCGCGAAACTCCCGAAGATTCAGGAAGCCGGACCAAATGAGCGTAAAGAGGTCGGCTTCGAGTGCGCCGTTTGCATCGCCTTCGGCTGAAAACGATTCGCGCGCGCGCAGCAGCCCCGCACCGATCAGCTCCGCGGCGATGGCTTCCTTCGTCCGGAAGTAGTTGAACAGCGTCCCGGTGGCGATTCCCGCCCCAACCGCGATACCGCGGGTAGTAGTTTCGTGCCACCCCTCGCTCTTGAAGAGTCTCGCTGCCGCCTGTAGAATGCGCTGGCGAGTCTCGGTCTTCGCTTCCGCAGTGATCCGCATAAACGATGCCCGATCTCAATATGAGCATGCTCATAATGTAAAGGGACCGAATCTAAATAGTCAAGGAAAAAATGGGTATTCGAAAACCCCGGTGCCTACCGTCCGTCAATTCCACGCGACTGACGGTCTGGGCTCCGCGTTGCAGACCGCGTCCGGAATCTCACCCGATCAGTCATTCAGCGTTTACCGTCGAGACTGCAAAACGCCCAGCCGTAAATCTTGGGCTCGGCTTCGGGTAGATCATGTGTGACGGCCAGTTGTCTTTATCCAAGTGACATTCCCACTTCCGTCGTTAATTGTTGCCGCATAACGAACATCCCCTCTTAGATACGAGCCTGAACGGGATACGAGCCTGAACGGCCACATCGGTAACGACGAAACCCCCCAAGAATCCACTTGCAAACCCCGTAGAGAGTCCCCGCAAACTACACCCCGTCCCAACCAGTATCGCCAACACTGATCTCGCACGAATCCATGTGCCGAACCAGAATTGTGTCTCCCAGGCCCCGTGAGTCATCTAGGAGGGAGCTGCCCCCTGTCAACGACGAGTTTCAAACCTTCACGGTGCCGCCAGACACCGTTCTTGGATGCACTTGCAGCAGCCGGATACAGGATAGAGCCACACTGGAGAGCGACTTGAGCGGTATCGGTTGCCGGGATGGCGTGGGAGTCTGCGGGCTCCTACGCATCGGTCAAAATGTCAATACGCCATCCTGGCCCAAAGCGTTAAACTCCGGGGGTTGGGGCGGAGCCCTGTACCATTTCGCTTAGGTTGTCTTGAGAAAGACAACTCGGCCACGTTTTGCTGAGAGTGCCGGGCGAAGCCTGCGTTTCGAGCACCTTCTAGGGAACTGCGCCTCAGCAAAACACAGCAGTCCGTGACATATCCCGTGAGAAGTCGCGTCATTTGAACGCCAGTACAGGGGCGATCCTGGTCACGGCGATGGTCCACTTCACCTCAGGAGCTGTTCTTGGAAAGTGATTATCAGTGGTTTCTTGGGCATAGACTGCGGCTTTAGCAAGCATCAGGGTCTGTTTGCTGGATGCACACGGACGATTTGATCGAAGAAACAATGATCGATCACACGGGAGATGGATTGGCCCTTCTTCTCTTGTGGTTGAAGCGCCTAATCGGCGATTCCCTCGACGGCGTAGCCGCTTCTCTTGAGAGTCCGCACGGTGCATTAGTCGAAGCTCTGTTGGATCAGGGGGCGAGCGTGTTTGCGTTTGAATCCGAAGCAACTCGACCGCTTCCGCGATCGTTTTACCGTCGCCGGAGCGAAGGATGATCGGCGGGATGCCTATGTACTGGCTGTGTCGATGCGAACGGATTTAGCAGCTTTTCGAAAGCTGCAAGCACCGGATGCCTTGACGGTCCACATTCGGGAACTCTCACGAACACTGGAGGCCATCACCCGTGACCAACGCCGCTGGAGCAATCAGCTATACGATCTTCTCGTGCGCTACTTTCCCGCCGTGCTTCGTTTGTCTCCAGCGGCGGACGATCAGTGGGTATGGGATCTACTGCAACTGGCTGCACTTCCGGCAGAGGCGGCGAGGTTATCGGAAGAAGAAATCGCTTCGCGTGTTGAAGACGCACCACATCCGCCGGTTCACGGCCTTGCAGGTTTGTGAGGTACTCCGACAGAAACCGCTTCCGCTAGCGGCGGGGTCGACCGAGAGTTGTGCCGAACATGTTCTCTCGTTGTTGCCGGTCTTGCAATGTCTCAACGCACAGCGGAAGAAAGTCTTGCATTGCTCTTTCCGCTGTGATGAAGGAGATCCAGGCCTGTCCGGAGCATCCAAACGCACTCGATTGTACGCGCCATGCTCTCCTTGCCTGGTCTGGGCGTCCTAACCGCGACCACGCTGCTGGCCGAAGCCGGACATTTGCTTGCGGCCAGAGATTGTGCCGGGCTGCGCTCGTATTCCGGTGTTGCGCCCGTGACGAAGCAAAGCGGGAAAACAAAGCGGGTTCAGATGCGCAATGGTTGTAATCGGCGCGTACGCGAGGCTTGTTACCACTGGGCTCGCGTGAGCATGCAGCGGGACCAACACGCGCACAGACAATGGAGGAGTTTCGGCGCTTTGCTGACAAACGTCTCGACCGTCTCGGTCCTGACGAGATACGGAAGTATCAAGTCCATCTGCTGGAGGAAAAGAAGCTGAGCGTGGGCACTGTGGCCTACCGTGTAGCCGCCCTCCGATTCTTCTACGTGAGGACACTCAAGCGCCCGGCCATGAAAGAGGATCTGCCGTATCCAAACGCTCCGAGGCATACCCGCAGGCTTCCGACGATTCTGACACCGGAAGAAGTTTCGCGACTGATCGATTCGGCACGCAACCTGTTTCATTTACGCCATGCTGTTGACGATGTATTCGGCGGGACTGCGACGAAGCGAGTTGTGCAAGCTGAAGGTGAGCAACATCGATAGCGGACGCATGGTCATTCGTATAGAGCGTGGCAAAGGCGGCGTGGATCGAGAAGTTCCGCTCAATCCGAAGTTACTCACGACGTTGCGGGAGTACTGGCGTTGGATGCGTCCCAAGACCTATCTGTTCCCCGGTACGAGTAACGGTTGGCGCGCCGATAAGCCGATCACGCCGAAGGTAATCTGGGAAGCCGTGCAAGAAGCGGCACGGAATGCTGGAATCCAGAAACACGTCACACCTCACACTCTCCGGCACTGTTTTGCCACGCACATGCTCGAAGAGGGGGCGGACCTGCGAACCATTCAGGTGTTGCTGGGCCATAAGGACATCGAAGCAACGACTCGCTACCTACATGTGTCGACGAAGCGTTTGCAGGCAGCTACCAATCCGCTGGAACGGATTCCTGTCTCCGGCACGGCACGCCTACAGCGGTCGCGGAAGTTACACAAGCCGGAATGAGCCGGCCCACCGTCGAGGTGGCCGACTTACTTCGCACGCAGGGTGATCGCTTCGTTCGAGAGAACCGCTCCTGGCTCAGCTATCAGCAGTTGAAAGTGTTGCGCGCCATTCAGCGCTGCCGTACGCTAGCTTTGGGCGGCCATCTCGATCAGTGTTCCGGTTGCGGTCATTCGGCCATCTCATTTAACTCCTGCCGGAACAGACACTGCCCGAAGTGTCAGGCGCAAGCACGCCAGCGATGGCTCGCTTGCCGGGAACAAGAGTTGCTCGGTCTGTCTTACTTTCATGTGGTGTTCACCCTGCCTCATGAGTTGAACAGATTATGTCAGCGCAATCCCGCTCTGCTGTACAACTTGCTGTTTCGTTGCGTTGCAGAAACGCTGCTGGAAGTAGCGGCCGATCCGCAGCACCTCGGCGCAGAGATCGGATTCCTTCGCCATCCTGCACAGTTGGGGCCAGAACCTGCTTCTCCATCCACACATCCACTGCCTCGTGCCGGTCGGCGGTCTTTCACCAGATCGCGGCCATTGGATACAACCGCGGTATCGCCTCTTTCTTCCGCTCGGTGTTCTGAAGAAGGTCTTTCGAGGCAAGTTTCTCGATGGATTGAAGCGGGCGTATCGTAGGCGTAAGCTCAGTCTCGGCGGTGCAACCGCCCCACTGAAAGATCCCAAAGCCTTCCGGGCTCTGCTTCAATCTCTGCATCGGAAAAACTGGGTCGTCTATGTTAAACCGGCGATGGCAGGCCCAAAACCTGTGCTCCGCTATCTGGGCCGCTATACGCATCGCGTTGCCATCAGCAATCACCGGCTCGTTTCTTTCAATGGGGAGCAAGTCACTTTCCGCTGGAAGGACTATGCGCACGGAAACAAGCAGCGCCTGATGACGCTCTCGGCAACGGAGTTCTTGCGGCGCTACGTGCAACATGTTCTTCCACACGGCTTCGTCCGCATTCGTCAGTTCGGCTTCCTCGCCAACCGGCACCGTTCAAAAAGCATTGCTGCGATTCGCCATCTGCTTGCTTCCGAGGCGCAATCGCAGGAACCGTCCTCGGTCACTTCTTGCGAGGCGAAGTGGCAATGTCCTCGCTGTGGAAACTTGATGCAGATCGGCTGCAGATTGACTGCCCGCGAGGTCTATGCATTATGCGAACGACTCGATACTTCTTGAAACAGTCGATCGCAATCCGCGCGATACCGTGCGTTCACGCGCGGTCGCAGTCGTGTGTCTCTTGTAATAATCTCTACTTCTTGAACCGCCCAACTGCCGCTTCATCCCGTCTCCTATCGGTCATTCCGAGGCTACTGCGGCCCTGTCAAGCCGCGTTCCGGCGTACACCGAACCTGGCTGCGAGCTGGAACAGTACCAAAACACGTTTGAACCTCCATACTCGTCCCGCCCCGCCAGCGGCTTCCTTCTAGTCTCCTTTTCGAAAGTGACTCGGCATCAAGTTGCTCGTCTTGCTTCGACTTTTGTCGCCGAGTCACTCCCGAAGAAGGCTAACGACTACTCAGTCGTAATCCAGTTCCGTACCGCCGACAATCCAGGAGCTACTCAGAAAAGTAAATACATCGCCCTTTTTGGTGTGCTCCCCAGATCTGGCAGCAAGTCGAGAACGTCTGCCCCCATCCAGCGGCTGTCGCGAACTTCCAGCATAAATGGGTATTCGCGAAACTATCCTGTGCGCCCTTTGATAGGCGCCGAGTGTTGAACAACCCTCGGACACCAAAGTGTGAAAGGAATGTCGTGCGCGGCCTTTTCCGCTTCAGCCTCGCCTAACGAGTTCGCCGAAGTGTTGAAATCCTCAATGATGACTGGCTGAGTAAATCGAGGCACATCGGGTATATAATTGCGGAACACTCGTTTCCCAACTGACGAATGAAAGAGAGGTGACCACCTATGGCGTGGAACACGAACGGCAATGCCGGTACCAACCCAACGACCGATTTTGTTGGAACAACGGATTTACAACCACTTATAATTCGGACCAATTCGAAGGAGGCCGTGCATATAGATTCAGCCGGCGACGTTGGGATTGGTACGCCTAGTCCGCAAAACTTACTTCACGTGGGGCCGGGTACCAGTTCCATAGTGAGCACTCGCGTCAATGCAGTTATCGCAAGCGCTGCTCCGGACGCCGGGATAGCGATTGCACAAAATAGCGGCGTAAACGTTCTCTTGCAGGCATCTGGAGCGGGTGCTTTCATCGGCACTACTTCAAATCATCCGTTAGTGCTCCGAACGGTCGATCAGGACCGCGTTGTCGTACAAAGCAACGGGGACGTGTTCATGGCCGGAACGCTATCGGTAGCTAAGGACGTAATCCTAACTGGTGCCGATTGCGCAGAGCATTTTGCGTTGGTGCAAGATGCCGTTTGTGAGCCGGGCACCGTTATGAGAATCAGCACTGACGGTGCACTGGACGCGAGCGCTGAGGCGTATGACAAGAAAGTCGCGGGTGTTGTCTCGGGTGCAGGAAGCTTCGTTCCCGCCATCGTTTTGGATAAACAGCCTTCCGATGAAGGGCGGCTTCCTGTGGCGTTGTTCGGGAAGGTCTATTGTAAAGTGGACGCGCAGTATGCGCCCATCGAGGTTGGCGATTTGTTGACCACGTCCGATACGGTAGGGCATGCCATGAAGGCGTGTGATCCGGTCAGGGCTTTTGGCGCCGTGATTGGTAAGGCCCTGGGCAATCTAACCGACGGACGCGGACTGATTCCGATCCTAATAACGCTGCAATAGAGCTCCATGAACTGAGGCTCACGAGTGCCTACGTCAAGTCTGCTTTCTATCGCGCGCCTGCTCAAGCAGCAGCGCCTTAAGTCCATGGCAGCGGCGGTCTCCCTAGCCGTTCCGATTTCGGCCAGAAGACTGATTGACCAAGCGTCATTCAACCTCCTTGCTGGTTGGGATTTGGTAACGACAGAGGCAATTGCTGTTGACGAGCAGAATGCCGTCTGGCACGCGGGGCACGTTGAAGATGTGTTTCCGCTGGATGGCGCTCGCTTGCTGATTGCGAGCCATACCGGCGGGGTCTGGCTGGCGCCAACCGATGGATCGTTCGGCCCTCTGCCGCTGAGTAATCTCTGGCGCAACGTGGATATGCATTGTCTCGGGGCAGGCTCACGGAGTGCCAGGCATATCTACGCCGGCGGAAACAGTGCGCTGTTTGAAACGGGCGCAAATAGCCTACGAGCACTGGCAAACTTCGAACAGTCAAATAGCGTCAAGGCGATCGCCGCCAAGTTCGGTCAGAGTCTTCCCGTGGGTTTGCGCAAGTTGATGCAGCTTGGCGCCGATGCGCCGCTCTTCGACTGGCTGCCCATTCCGATGGTTGATACCGCAGGGGCGGTCCTCACCCTCAATATTCGGAAGCTCGTCGTGGTAACCGACATGCAGCCCCCCAAGCTGGTGCTGGCAACGGATCAAGGAGTATTTTGGTCAGATGTGCCAGCTTACGGGCACGATTATCGCTTCTCCAGCGCGCTCGGTATGCCAGCGAACCAGTGTCTGGCCGTGGCATTGTCTTCGCGGGTAGCGGGGCAAACTCAGTTTGTTGTTTGTTCGCCGACCGGCAGCCTGGCGACTCCGCAATCCAACGGAATGTATTTCGGTACGTGGCAAGGGGGCAACCTGGTGATGGGACGCGCCACCCATCGCGGCAATGTGGATTTTGTGCAATGGCAGTATGCTGTTGTGGCTTCTAGCGCAGGAAACCGATCTACCTTGTACGCGGCAGTCTCAGCGAGCGGTACCGCCACGTTAAGCCTGAAAGAGACTTTCAGGAAAACGTCCATGAAGATTCCTCCTTTCAAGGTCTCGATACTGGCACAGGTTCTTGGGGTACAGCTTCCCACTTCTCTCGCTGCGCTCATCCGAAAGGTTAATCCCCCGCAGGGTCATGACTTGATTTATGCCGTGCTTTCGTCTGCTGATGGCGGTGCAACATGGTCCCCGGTTGGCCCCAACCAGAGAGTAGAGGAATCTATCAAGTTACCCCGA
Source organism: uncultured Acidobacteriaceae bacterium (assembly GCA_963771495.1). GTDB lineage: Bacteria > Acidobacteriota > Terriglobia > Bryobacterales > Bryobacteraceae > Bog-105. The sequence continues at coordinate 948,128 of CAVYTR010000002.1, forward strand.
GACCCGGGCCAAACACAGGAGGGGTGGAATTTAAGCATCGCCGTGTCACACACTGATTTGAACACTATCGCTTTAGGATGGCGTATCGGTCCGTGGATTGGCAGAAACTCTCCGCAGGCATTCCAGTGGGAAGAGCATGGGGATTTGCCAAATAGGCCGGGATTTAGCCCTCACATCCATTCCGATAGTCACGGCCTGCATTTCGACCCGCACGACCCGCTAGGAAAGACATTGCTGGTGTGTAGCGACGGAGGCGTCATTTTTACCAAAGATCTGTGCGCCACCTTCGTCAGCATCGTCAACCAACGCCTGCCCAATCTGCAGTTTCAAAGTTACCCTGGTCAGTCCGGTGGTTCGAACGGAGCTTCGGGTGTGAGCCCACATACTCCGGGTCTCATGGTAGGGGCGCTTCAAGACAATGGAGTAGTCTTTTCGTCCCTCGCAAACGGCGTACAAAGACCTTGGACGAGAATCATTGGCGGCGACGGAATAGTGTCAGTAGTTCTTCAGAATGACCGGCTCTTATTTTGGTCGAACACTGACCCGCCTACCGCGCGCATTGCTAAATGGAACGGAACTCAATTTGATGCCGCGGTCAACGTACCTGTAAGGTCGCCAAGTCCAAGTGTGCCGGCAGGGCGATTCCTTTCCAATCCATTTGGCGAACCAGTCCTGCGCCCGGCCTTTCGGCGGGCCGGCAGCAACCAGCCGATGTACGCAATGGCAGCCTATGATGCGAGTGGCACTTATGGCGAGATCTGGGGCCTTTTTGCTGATCCGGATGGCGGTAATCCGGTCTGGGACTTTTTGACAGCCATCAATCCTGCGGTTAATGGTTCGGCGACCGCGGTCGGTTCCGATGATGGACGTACGCTGCTTATCGGCACTGCGAGCGGGCTTATCTTTTCGTATGATTCGGTATCCAGCGTTCTGAAAACCATGAACATCGATCCTATAATCGCAGCGCCGGCGGGGCAAGTGTTCCAGTTTTCATTTCTAAATGACGGCGTGGCGATCGCGCGTTTTCAAAACGCGCTTCTCCGCTTCGAGCGCCAGAGGAATTTCTGGACAGTCATTGAGGGCAATGGCCTTCCCACAGACGAGGGCACACTACAGTCCATGGCAGTCGATCCGACAAGGACACCCGGTATTCTTTACACCGGAACGGACAACGCTGTCCACGCTTCGTGGGACGCGGGAGCAAACTGGCTTCCAGTGAGCCGGGGCTTGCCGGTTCGCTGTCATCCATCCACATTACGATTTGCGGCGAACCCGGACGGCAGCGGTCAAGTGTATCTGTTCACGTATGGACGCTCCGCCTGGAAAGCGGACCTAAACTGAGTTGCTTCCAAACCTATATGAGCGAACAAAGTCCACGAATTGAGGAGAGCCATGGATTTTATCGAACGCATTTTCGGCATTTGTCCTGACGGGGGCTCCGGCGTATTCGAACTCATGCTCGTCGGGGGTCCGATCATTGTCGCGTTGCTGGTGGCCTATCGCCGATGCCGGCGACGATCACATCCCCGTAGGATGCCGCAGCAGGTGTGACTATGTGAATTCAGGTATGGATCCATAGCGTTTTAGAAGAGCGAGAACACTGACGTATTTCTGTGACGGAGTAAGCCGGTTCAAGAACTCCAGAAGCACTCCAAAACCGCCTAGTTGCGCAAGATCTGCTGACCAAAGTCCTGTTGCAGATGAAATCTCAGATTCTGGATTGGCCTTCTTCCCCGTAAGATACAGGGTCTCTACGATGCGATTGTTGAACCACCAGCGGGATAGCGAAACGCTCGGGCTGAGCGATTCGACATAGTGCCACGCACTGGGAGGAATGAACAATAGATCCCCGGGCATAAGGACACCATGAGCTAAGCTCGGGACGTTCTTTCTAGTAGCTGGATCGAAAGGAGAAGCCGACGAATGTCTGCTGTGCCCAGGTTGGCGAGTGTTATCTTGAAAAAATTCCGATTCGCTGGCCGATGCCACCGCAACATACTTAATCCCGTACATCTGCACGAAGACGTTTGAGTTTACGATAACGTCGTCATGGTTATCCTGATGAAATGTCTGAATTGTTCCTGCGGGGCCGACCCAAAGATGATCGAAGAAGACGGTATCTGGACGTTGAGCGAACACAGGCAGATCAGGAGCTTGTATTGGAAGGTCAACCAGGTTCACTTGTCTCCAGTAGTAGTCTGTAGTATTCAGGTTTTCAAAAAACTCTGCGGCACTCGTTCTCATAGTGGAGTTCTGCCATCTGTGTTTGTGCTCCACAAGAATCTTTCTAGACGCAATCTTCCGCGCAAGATTCTGGATTGAATAGGCGGGAAGAGCCGCGACAGCCAAGGCGTTTTGTCTGAGTAAGAATGGCTGATCATAGGAGAGATGCCTCAGTGCATCTATTGCCTCGACCTCCTGGATGGTGGGTATTTCGGAACTGGCGGTTTCAGAAAACAAGTGACTGATCACCTGTTCGGCAGAGTGCTCCATTTCGGCTATCTTTCCGCGACTGTTTCCCTGAATCCGCTTTTGAATTGGAAGCCATTTTTATCGCTGAGATACAGCTGATACCTATAGTCGGCTAGTGTCGGATTGGATTCGTAGTTCCAGAGTTGTTTCAGCCTTTCCCATTTGCCAGCCAGTTCGATACGCTTTGGCCCGCGCATGAGCGCGTTGGTTTCCGCTTCCAGGAAACATGAGAGTGTTTGCTCACACATCAAGCCATACGCCATGTCATTGGCATAGCCCAGATGCCCGGTGCCGAGATTTACGGCTAAATAGGCTGGTTCTCGATAGAAAAGAAAACTCCGGAAGGGAAGGGTCTCGTGTATAAAATGCCGGGACCGCCTTTGAAGTGGAAGCACTAAAGCGCGTTCAGAATCCCAATCCGGAAACAGGTGTCGCACAGGATGCGCCCAAATGGATTGATCGGAATAGCGCCCAGTTGTAGGAACCGAAATTGAGAGCTTACTTTGCAGCACCTCAAGGTGGTCATCGGTACGTTTGAAGGTTGTAAAGCAATCACCTCCGCCGGGGATCTCGATCGGCATGAGAATGTTACCGCCCGATTTCTTGCAAGCGCCTACTACTGACGGATGTATCGATGACATAGAGGAGGTGGCAATTAACACGTCAAACGCGTCGTTTGCCACAAGAGCCTGGGTGAAATCACCGCCTATCAGCGTTACGTTTTTAAGGCCGGTCCGCTCAATATTGGCTACGGATAGGGAAAACAGCTCCGGGATAATTTCACAACCAACTACGTGGCCATCAGGCCCACAGAGTAAGCCGAGCAAAGCCGCCAAATAGCCGGTTCCCGTGCCAATTTCGAATACTCTCTTGCCGCGCAGGGGCATAACTCCAGAGAGGATCTCTTTCAGAAAGTTTCTATTGGAAATAGCCGACAGGACAAGTCCATCCTGACGGCGGTACGTCTCCAACGGTTCATCCTCGTCAACCTGGGTGGTCAACTCGCGATGAGATGCTGGCAAGAATTCAGTAGGCGAGAATGCGCGGAATGCAGATTGGAGAGTATGCTCGGCTGAAACGCCTCTCACAAAGTCCTAACGTTCACGGATCAATGGGGCAGCTGACAGCCCATAGCGTTGCTTTCCCAGTTCGGTGTCTGTATATCGATTGAATTCGATGAAGCGTTGACAAAACAGTTCGACTACATCTGCAGCAGAAAAGTCACGTGAGAGTGCACCGATCCGCGAGGCCGTGTATTTGATATGACAACATTCGTCACCAGATAGTTTGCACAGCGTTTTACAAAGCGCTTCTTGATTTCTGGTAGGGCAATAGCTCTCGAGTACAGGCTCCAGCAACTTTTGATGAATTCGCGTCCGAACTTCCCCGAGGTTAATCTGAATAAGACAATCGAGTATTTTCCAGTGCGTCAGTTTTGGATGTGAATCCTCCGCGCGATGATGCACGTCAGGAAAGGTCCGTTTGATCGCGTTGCTTGCATCGTTCGGGAGAGCGTCCGGAAAGACTATGTTGATCAGTCCGAGATACATTCGGCAATGTCTGGCTTCATCGTCAACGTGAATTGAAAGGTCAGAAGTTAGCGAAGCGCTATCACATTGATCTGCAATCCTAGCGAGGTCTCTGGAACCTTCGCCTTCCTTAACCGCATTAGACACTAGGGATTGAATAATCCAGATTGGGTTTTCAATGTGTAGCCGAAAACTCTCCCCATAATATCTTTGGAAATACGGAGGCATCTCGCGCTTAATAGCAGTCTCGAATAGCGCTAAATACCGGTCAATGTCCTCCGATTGTTCCGCACCTGCGAGGGCGGGAACTACGTAGCGATTAATGCAATTCATAAAGCCGACACTGCGACCTCAGGAGTGGTGCGGCCCGATCAAGCTACTTTTCTTTTTTCGGCGTAACCGCAGAATGCGGTCCATTGCAAGCTATGAAAGGTGCCATGCCTTCTCCGAAGGGGCTGCTGGCAATCCCAATCACGCCGGCGTTGATGGCGATGCTGTCGACTTTGACTGTAGTGCCATCGACGTAGCCTGATATGCGAACGCCCTTTCCACCCGCTACGGCGCGCAGTGCTGCAGCTTGTTCAGGTGTCAGCTCGAAACTCAAAGAATCATCTTTATCAGCCATGGGGCACTCCTTTTCGAGTTGCGAACTCGAGGCAGTATCATATCACAGGTATTTAGGCTCGCACCTAAAGGTCTTGTTCAATGCAAAACGAGCCTGGAGGAAGGGTTCGTTTCCAACACAGAATGAGCCTGAAGAGGGTCTTCGGCAAGCTGAGGACTGACATCAGCGTGCAGCAGGCGGAGAAGTTGAGCCCGGAACAGATCCGAGCATTTCTGGAGGCCAGTGAAGAGTCAAGTTTGAAGGGGACAAGCGAGAGGAGATCTATGGCGAGAGCTACGAGCGACAGAATCGGGCAAACCGCGGATTGCTGCGTAGCCATATAGCCCAGCTAACTGGATTAGCCGGGCTCAGGTAACGCGCCTCATCGGGCACCAGGTTGTAGAGGCGCGAGCCTAGTTTCGGATTCAGCAGGTAGCCCACCACCAAGATGTCTGGCCAGAGGAAGAGCGCGATAAACAAGATCCACCTGAATCTCAGCGAATGATAGAAAAACAAAGCGCAGAACAGTAGAGCAGCGCCTTCAAATCGGAGAAGTAGCGCAGGAAACATACAGAGACTATACGCTCACGTCGACTTGTTGTTTTCGGCCCGTCATCGGGCGAAAGTCGGTTTGCGAGCCATTATTGATTCGGTCGCGCAAAACGGCGTACCGTTTACTATCCGCGCGGCAATTCGGCCGGACGGTGGCTGGGCGGCTCCAGGCCACCCAGCCGGTTGACAAAGGGTGAGAAGCCCCTTCTGGATAAACGCTCTTCTTCATTCAGTGCGTTAAGCCTTTCTCCTCGTTGGGTTGGGTTTCGTCCCACAAGTCATCTATTCGCTCTCTCAGGAGCAGGAGCTTCTTCGCCACGGGTCTCGCAATCACAAACACAGCCTTTATTGCGGGCTAGACCGGCATTACGCGCTTACCCGTTCTTGGACGAAGACACCGCGGCCACCGCCCGCTGCGGCTCACGGAAATCCTGTTGTTTGGTTAAAATCCACTAAGCCGATTCAGTCAAATGGCGCGCCACCGCCACCGCTGCTTTTGGATGTCCCTTGCCGGGCCGCAGCCGTTCATACAGCCGGCTGACATGCCGCTCGGGATGCGCTTTCCGTCGAGCGGCTGCTAAGTTCGCGGCCTCCACAAAAGCCCAACGAAGATAAGAGTTCGATCGATTACTGGTCGGACCGTAGAACGTGCGCCCGCCACTGGCGTGCACCACCGGTACTAAGCCGGAGTAACTGGCCAATCGCTCCGCACAGGTAAACCGTGTGACATCGCCGATTTCCAGATAGATCGTGGCACCCAGCACCGTACCCACTCCCGGCAGTGATTTGAGCCGTTGGGCATCCGTTATGGGCTTGAGTGCGAGTTTGATCTGTCGTTCTAGATCTTCAATTTGCTTCTCGAATTCATCCACCAACGTCCATTGCTGAATGACCGCCTCCTGCGTGTGCTTGGGTAACTTGCCTTTGTATATCGATAACTGCACCCGTCCCTTGCCGCGAAACAAATCGCCGTCTTCCTCTGGATCCCGCAAACCATATGCATGGATCGCCGCCAGGATGCGGCTCTTCACACCGGTCTGATACTCCCGCATCGCCAAACGAGTACGCAGCAGGTTGCGCAAGTCTCGCTGGGCGCTATCCGGAATCCAGGTCTCCGGGCAACGTCCCGTTGCGCAGCAGCGTCGCCAGGCAGCGCGCATCCACGCTGTCGGTCTTTTTGCCGCCCACGCCGAGCATGCGCTTGGCCGCAAACGGTTGCGCCAAGTGAGGCACCAGTCCCGCGGCTTCGATCTCATCCACCAGCCAATACCAACTACCCGTGGCCTCCACCGCCACATCCGTCCCGGGCGGCACATGCCGCAGAAACGAACGCAGTTCCTTCAGCTGATGCTCCACCCGCAGGGGCGCCGTCGTTTTCCCCTGTTCGTCCATCGCGACGAACACCGAATACTTCCGGTGTGCATCGCAACCGATAAAAGACCGCACCGGCTCTTCCCGCGACACGATTCGCGATATAGTCTCTTTCACAGCTGCCGTTTCTCCTTTGCGACTAAACGAGCGCGTCTACCCGATATTTACCGTATCGGCCCCGGATCGACGGCAGCTCCCTCATACGATCACAACCATCTCTCCCTACGCCCCCAACAACTTAGCTGCAAACGCTTGCGCCGGCATGCTACTGTCTTGTCCGGAGCGAACCGCCACCTATGTCCACCCCCGCCCAGCTCAATGCCAATCAGGCCAATGCCCAGCTTTCCACCGGTCCGCGATCCCCGGAAGGCAAAGCCACATCGTCCCTGAACGCCGTCAAAACCGGTCTCACCGGCCGCACCGTCCTGCTGCCGTCTGACGATGCTGCTGCCTATCAAGCGCATCTCGATCGGTTCGTCACCGAACACCAGCCCGCTACCGATGCCGAACGCACGCTCGTGCAATCGCTCGCCGGCACCGCATGGCGTCTGCTCCGCATTCCCTCGCTCGAAGCCGGCATCTACGCTCTCGGCCGCCTCGAACTCACCGAGCAGTTCGCCTTCGAAGAAGACCCCGGCATTCGCAACGCCCTGGTCGATGCCAAGATCTTCCTCACTTACGGCCGCCAGCTCAACAATCTGAGCATTCAGGAAAACCGTCTGCGCAACCAGCGCGATCGCGATCTCGCCGATCTCCAACAACTGCAGAAAGAACGTCGCCACGCCCGCAACGCTGCGTTGACCCAGGCCACCCAGCTTTATGAAGAAGCGCTCGAGAACGAGGAATCCTTCGACCCCGCCGAATTTGGGTTCGAATTTTCAATCGAGGAGATCGAGCAGCGTCTGGAGTATCTTGAGCTGGTCCGCGGAGGCCGCAGCCACGCCCTCGCCGGCATCCTCACCCGCAAATCCCCAAAAGCTGCTTTGAAACTGCCGGGTGCTCTCCAAGATTTCTGAAAATCAGACGAGTGGGCGCGCCGCAGTGGACTCGCTGCCGGAAGATTGCGCGTCCGCTTTGCGGTAGAAAAGAACACCGCCTTGCTCTTCAGCAAAAACAACGAGATCTCCTACGGCCGCCCGTTCGTGGCGCTCTTTTCCGAGAATGCGAACCGTGATTCGCTTGCCGTTTTCCAGGTCGATGATCGCCAGCTGGTACGGCGCATCCGCCGCGTACTGTTCGGGCGGAGCATACACGATTGTCTCCGTGTACACAATGCCGTCCGGTTGTTCGAATTTCCCCATGATGTCTCAGTTCTATGCCGCTGCGAGTATGCTGACCACACACGTCGCACCGGAGCCGCCAAGGTTTTGTGCAAGGCCGGTCTGATGAGCTTCCACCTGCCGCTCGCCTGCGTCTCCTCGAAGCTGCATCACCACATCACAGATCTGACCGACGCCCGTTGCCCCGACAGGATGCCCTTTCGATTTCAGGCCGCCACTGGTGTTTATGGGGATTTTGCCCGTTATTGCTGTATGCCCGGCCGCCGCGAAGGGACCGCCTTCCCCCTTCGGAACGAAACAGAGGTCTTCGCTTGCGACAATCTCCGCGATCGTGAAGCAGTCGTGGACCTCGGCGAAATTGATTTCCTCAGGTGCAACGCCAGCCATTTCGTACGCCTTCCGTCCCGCAAGTTGGACGGCAGGAAACACGGTGATATCGGCCTTTTGGTCAAGCGCAACAGGATCCGAGGTCTGCGCCACGCTGAGCACGCGAGCGAATCGCGACGTATGCCGGCGGGCCTGATAAGCAGGAACAAGGACCACTGCCGCCGCACCATCGCTGATCAGCGAGCAATCATAGACGGTCAAGGGCTCGGCAACCGGTTTGCCCGCAAGCGCCTGTTCGAGCGTAATCACCTTTCGCATATGCGCCAGCGGGTTCTTCGCTCCGTTCGCGTGATTCTTCACCGCCACAGCCGCCAGTTGTTCCCGCGTCGTGCCATATTGATGCATGTGCCGCCTCGCAATCATCGCGAAGAGCGCTGGAAATGTAGCACCCGCTCGGCCCTCTCCGGACATATCGCCAGCGCCGGCCAGAATCTCCGTTACCCTTGGCGTGCTCTGGTTCGTCATCTTCTCGACCCCGGCAGCTACCACTGTGTCGTAAACCCCGGCCGCCACGCTGAGCCACGCGTGAAAAAATGCCGACCCGCTCGACGCGCAGGCATCCTCAATACGTGTACACGGAATGCCTTGAAATCCGGCGGCGGTTCCTATATACGGCGCCAGATGATTCTGGCCGGCAAAGGATGGCCCCGCAAAATTGCCCAGATATAAGGCTTCCACCGCTGGCGCTGCAATATTCGCGTCGGCCAGGGCGTTGTGAATGGATTCCACCGCGAGCGAGCGAAGATCGCGCTCCGGGAACGCGCCGAAAGCGGTCTTTCCGATACCGATTACGGCCACAGGTCTCATATACACTTAAGATACGTCGATGGGCATTTTGCCTCCAACGTTCCTTTGGTTCGGCTCGTCAATCTTCTATAGGGGATGCAGAGTCGAAATCACAGCGGCGGGGCAAAAACAAGGGTGGTGTGCCTCTCGCCGTCTCCCGTAACTGAAGAGGACCCTGTGAGCGAGCCTTTTCCGCCGATACCAGCTGCGCACGTACAGGCTGAGTCCGAAGCGCAATCGCAGTTCGTTCAGCAGAATCTGCGGCGGGTTTTCCTTTTGATCTATCGCATGGTAGGCAACGTGGACGATGCGCAGGATCTGACCCAGGAAACATTTATAAAAGCGCTCCAGCGCCAGCGTCAACTCAAGGACCTCGAAAAATCTGCGCAATGGTTGTCGCGCATTGCCGCAAACACCGCTATCGATCATCTCCGCCGCAACAAAAAGTTTTCCTTCACTGATGTTGCTGAGCTCGCGGAAACCCGGTCGTCGTCGACCGATAGCCCGGAACAGCTGCTGCTGCGTGGTGAACGTAAACTCCATCTCGATGGTGGGCTCGCTTCCTTGACCGAGCGTGAACGGACTGCGCTCTTATTGCGAGATGTCGAAGAAATCCCCGCGGAACAGGTCGCGGTCCACATGAACTGCTCAATGGCAACCGTGCGCTCCCATATCGCGAACGCACGTATCAAGTTTAAGAAATATCTCGACGGGAGGAAGCCGGCATGAATCGCAACAACATTCCGGAAAAGACCCACCCGAATGAGCAGCTCCTTGCACTGTATGCCGGAAAAGATTTGCCCCGCATCAACCGCCTCCGGTTGCGGCGTCACCTCTCGCAATGCGTTTTCTGCGAAGCGCGGCTGCAATCGTTCCGTATCGCTAAAACGGAATTGAGGCATGAAGCGCAAACGGAAACGCTCACCGGCTTCGAAGCCATCGCAGACTGGTCGCGGCTGGAACGCGAGATGCTCGGCAATATCGCCGTCGGTGTCGCCGCCGCGCGCTGTATTGATCACGTTGGGCGAGGACGAAGCTGGTTTCTGCGAACCGCGTTCGCCGCGGGTCTTGTTGCTCTCTTCATGGCCGGGTGGGCCACCCACATCCCCCGTGAGCAGACCGAGCATGTGACCGCCTCCTTCCGGCAGATGATGGGTCTCGAACCGCGTCGGCCTCTTGGCACCGTGATCAGGACAACTGCCGATGGAATAGCAGTCAGAGCGCAGGGCGCCACGCTCACTATCTTGCATCCGCCTTCGGCCGTGATCTCACTATCGGGCACGTCTGCCGTCTCGGCGCGGTACATCGATGGCGAGACCGGCCAGGTAACCATCACCAAGGTATATGGACAGTAGTTGCACGCGCTTGCTGGTCGGGTGCGTGATCGCACTTGTGTGCCTTTTCCCGGCAGTAGCAACCGCCGACGACAGTGGAGCTCGATGGCTGGATGTTGAGTTCTCGCGCGATTCTCCTGTCCTGCCGGTCTCTTTCAGCCTGGGACCCGGAACTACCGCCGGAGTTCGCGGCACTTCGATGGCGGTTGAGCTGCATGCTTCTCTGCTGCTGCGCAATACCGGCGTCAAGCCAATCTCCGGATTGACGCTGCGCGTCGAAGCCAAAGATTTAACGCCATCCGGAAAAGGATCCGTCACCGTTCCCAGCTTGCAGGTAGCACCCGGCGAGGTGTTTCCCGTTCGCATCGACATGGAGCTGTTGCGGCCCTTCACTGTGATGAAGAGCGACGGTGCGGTGTTTCAGGTGTCCCTCGATTGCGCTCTTTTCGGCGACATGACTTCCTACGGCCCGGACAAGCTTGGTTCGAAGCGAACACTCATGGTCTACGAGCTCGAAGCACGCCGCGACCGGCGATACCTCGCTGAATTGCTGCACACAGGGAGAATCCCGCAACTCCGCGAGGAGTTGAATTTTGGTCTGCAGGATCCAACGCCGCAGCAACTCGGTTTGGAACTGCTTCGTGATCCGCTTTCGGATGTCAGACGGGAACAGGCGCTCAGCGTGCAAGCGGTCTCCTTCGCCAGTTCACCCGTGCAGCCGATCGGCGGCGCTGCCAACGTAATCGGTAATCAAGTGAGGTCGCCGCGCATCGAGGTCAGGAACACATCGCAAAAAGCTGTGCGAAGCATAGCCATGGGTTGGATTGTCCGGGACGAAAGGGGCAGAGACTTCCTGGCGGGCTCGGTCTCATCTCTGATACAACTTGCTCCCGTCCAAACGGGCACTATGACAGAAACGGGAACTCTCCGCTTCTCCCACCCCCTTGGGCAGCCCATGTCAATCGAAGGGCTGACCGCGTTCGTCAACGATGTCGAATTCGCCGACGGAAAGCTCTGGATCCCAAGCCGGACCGACATCCAGGCGGCAACGCCAGACCCGGTCTTGCGCCGTGCGCTGGCGACTTCGCCTGAGCAGCAAAGGCTCGCCGAGATTTATCGCCGCAAAGGAATCACCGGCCTGGCGGAAGCACTCCGAAATACAAACTAACGAAAGAAAACTCCACGCCTCGTTGCCACTCCGGAAAGCGACCCGATACACTAGAAATGTTCGGGGCGTGGCTCAGCCTGGCTAGAGCGCCTGGTTCGGGACCAGGAGGTCGGTGGTTCGAATCCACTCGCCCCGACCAAGTTCTTCAGTAACTTACATTCTAATCGCTCCAGAGCGCGACGGCTAAACACCGGGAGTTCCATTGTTGGCGGCAGAGCCAAATGCCTCAGTCACAATGGATTCGCTACTTTCCCAGCTACTTCACCGAAGTTTCAGGTAGCCATAGTACACCTGAACGTGCACAATTAGAGAAATCTTCTGAAGGCGTGAGCCATGCGCGTATCGCGCACATTCAGAACGAGTAGTCAAAAATTCGGTTTGGTTTTGGGCATAGTCGCTCGCTGTAAAGGCGCAGCACTCCGTGCAACCGCAAGTCAGTTTTTTCGCCGGAGCGACTCAATGAGAAAGCGAATTTCGGAATCGACCTCCGCCGGGTCTGCCACGGTCTCCTCGATCTCTCTCCTGAAGAGGATTCGATAACGTTTGCGAAGCCGGTGGATGACGACTTTTGTGCTCCCTTCAGTCGCGCCCATGTCACGCGCAAGTTCGCCGTAAGGAATTTCGGCCTGGCCGAGAAGAAAAATCTTCAGCTTTTCGAAATCGGCAAGGCTGCCGTGCTGGACGAACTCATCCCTGAGGCACGCGACCACACGGTCGAGCAACACAATGGCCCAATTGCGTTCGAAGATATGTTCCGGCGTTTCGTTGTCGAGCGGTTCGAACCGGTATTGTTGCTCTCCGGAGGCGACCTCAAACGGTAGAATGGCGCCCGCACCTCGTTTCTGAGCCCGCGCGCGATCCGCCTGATCCGCCAGGAAGAATTTGCACGAGTTCAAGAGGAATGAACGGAATCGCCCGCGATTGGGATCGGCGCGGTCCAGATATCGTCCTTCGAGAATGCGGACGAAGAAGTCCTGCGTGAGGTCCTGGGCGTCTTGCTCCGGGTAGCCGCGCCGTCGTACATACACGTAAACGGGATACCAGTAGCACTCGCAGAGGCGCAGCAGGGCGTCACGGCAATCCGGATCCACCGGATTGCCGGCTGCGACGACGAGTGACCAACTTGTGGTGGGAAATTCGTTGCGTCCCATGAGTATGTGGGATGTCACAGGCGGGCAAACTCGGCCTTCGCTTGCTGGAGAAGCGGAATGTCGGGATCGGCATCTTCCCAGAGAGTGAGAAACTCGCTGTAGACCGCTTTGGCTCTGGCCGTTTCACCGGCGTCATGAAGCGAGCGAGCCAGTTGCAGGCGGGCGACTGGGCCAATGGGATCGGCCAGCAGGAGGCCGGGATGATCGAGCATTCTCCGGAACTCGGCGGCGGCTTCGCGTGGTTTATGGAGTTGCCGGTAGGCCAAACCGCGGACATAAGTAGGGTACATCGCCCCGTAGCGTGCCAGAGAGCTAAATCCCGTTTGTGCGAGTTCGTAAGCTTTGGAAACGGTGAGGAGTTCGATGGCTTTCGCTGGGCTGCCCTGACTCATGGCGAGCAGGGCGCGCAACGCCGGCGAGTAGCTGAAGTGAACGCAGGTATCTTCAGGGTATTGCTCTTCCAGGCGCGTGACAGTCGAGAGGGCTGACGACGAATTGCCGGAAAGCGCGAGCGCAAAAGCCGGGGCAAAGTCCGCATCCCGGCCGTTCGCCAGGTGTTCCGCGGCGAAAGCGTGCCGCGAGGCTTCGTCCGGATATCCGTAGAGCGCCTCCGTCACGGCCGCCGCTCCCTCGAAGAGTGCGGCGCGCTGCGCCAAGTGGGCCTGGCGAGCCAGAGTAACCGCCTGAATGGATGCTTGCCTGGACTGCTGCAATCGGCCTTCGTAAACCGATACCAGAGATTCGTAGTGCTGGAAATCGCCAGCAGGAATATCCGAGGCCAGTTGCGCCCCCGCTTTATCCATTGCGGTCCGGTCCCTATTCAGGAAGGCTGCGAAAAACTGGCGTCGCGAAGGGGTCCTTGGTCGGGAGTTTTCGCTGAGCGGCCCGCAACATGGTGGCATTCACTTTTTCTGGCTGGTTGAGAGCAAGATAGGCCAAGGCAATACTGTGATAGCCGATCGTGAAGTCCGGGTTCATGGCAATCGCCTTTTCTCCCTCTTCGATTGCTTTTTCGTACTGAGCTGTGCCTGTGGAAATCAATCCGGACAGAAAACCGTGAGGCGTCAGCTCCTGTGGGTATTTCTCAATCCAGGATTCGCAAAGCTGGCGGCACAGCTCGAAATTTCGTAGCACGTCGCGGTAGTAATTGTAGGTGATGAAGAAGTTTTCTTTGTCACTCACGCCGCTGCGCAGATTGTAGGCGTGGCGCATGTTTTCCATAGCCAGAGTTTGTTCACCGGAATCAGAGTAGCTCCGCCCCAACCAGGCGTACGCAAGGGCAAATTCGGGGTCCAGTTCGATCGCTCTTTGAAAAAGCAGAAAACCCCCGGCAGGGTTTTCATAGTAGCGCTGCCGTGCCGCGCTGAAGGATTTCAGCGCCTCGAGAGAGGACGTGGTAGCCGCATCCAGCGGGACCACAGCCCCTTGCAGCGCATCGAAGGCCGCAGCCGATTTCGACTGGAGCCGCAGAGTAAGCCGGCGTAGTTGTTTGAGGACATCATCCTTCCCGCCAGCTCGCGACTGTTCCTGGTTCAACAGACTTCCGTCGGTGCAGTTACGGATGCGAATGGTAATTAAAAGACCGGAACCGGCGTTGGCAAGCGAGCTTTCGATGAAAGCGGCGCTCGCGGTGCGCTGGCCGATCTCGCGCGCGATTTCCGGAGTCACACGGGTCTGGGCAGTTCTACGCATCTCGCTCAAGGTTTCCGAGATGCGCCCCTCCGGTAGCACCTGAATATTCGCGGAGCGTTGGAGTTCAAAACTGATGCTCTGACGAAAGAGGCTGTCAAAAGAGGGGTCGCCGGTATCATTGACCAGGTCGCTCAGAATGATCGTGCCGCTTGAATTCGATCGCGGTTCGATGCTCCCCCGAACGCGCCCGGTCCGGCGAGAAGGACCGGCGAGCACCGGTTCGCCCTTCACGTGCCGTTCGATATCGGCTGCCAGTTCCAATGGCGAGGCGTAGCGCTTTCGCGGAGATTTTTCCAGCGCTTTCCCGACGATGCGGTTTAAATCGCCGCCCAGGAGCTTTCGCAGCCCTGCGGTACTCGTTCCCCGCCGCGCAGCGATCTCATCGGTGTCAGGCCCGAAGCCGCCGAGTCTCTGAACCAGCGAGGGCGCTTCTTCTTCACGGATAATCCGGAGCATCTCGGCGAAGCCGCCTTCCGCAACAATGCGCCATCGAAAGGGACGGCCCCGATCAACATTTCGTAAAGCAGGACCCCCAACGAGTAAACATCGGTAGCCGCGCCGATTTCACCGGCGACGGTGTCCGCCTGTTCAGGACTGGCATACTCCGGCGTTCCCACCATCTGGCCAAATTGCGTGGAAAACGTGTTCCCGGTATCGGTTGTGTCTGTGGCTCTGGCGATCCCGAAGTCGATCACCTTCGGAACCGGCTTACCGTCTTCGACCGCAACCAGTACATTCGAAGGTTTGAGATCGCGGTGAACGATCCCCTTATTATGAGCGTGCTGGACTGCGCGGCAGACCGGAAGGAACAGTTCGAGCCGCTGCGCCGTCGTCAGTCGATACCGGTCGCAATAAATCGTAATACAGGTACCCTCAATGTAGTCCATCACGAAGAACGGCCGGCCCCGCGAGGAGGCCCCTGCATCGAGGATCCGGGCGATGCCGGAATGCTCCATGCGCGCCAGAGCCTGGCGTTCATGATTGAATCGGGCCAGCACCTGCTTCGTGTCCATGCCCAGCTTCACCACCTTCAGAGCTACGCGCCGGCGGATCGGTTCGGTCTGCTCGGCGAGGTAGACCGTCCCCATGCCTCCTTCGCCGAGGACTCTCAGTATGCGATAGGGGCCGAAGTTGTCCCGCTCGGCCGTTTCCCGCGCAGGTGTGGTTAAGGTTTCAGTTCCCGGTTCGCGGAATGTGAAACCTGGGCCGGCCGCGCCAGCGAGCAGACAGACGGGGCACAAGGCCTCGGGATCTCCAGCCCTCAACTCGGTATTGCACTGCGGACAGATCGTCATACTGCCATGGCGAACGTTCAATCTTATCGTGTAACTCTACGCCCGCGTTTTCCTTATCAAAGGCGATAGGAGCAAATATGAATACGATTCAAGTCTCTATTTTGGCGCTCGCTTGCAGCCTTGGCATTCGAGCAAATGCCGCCACAATCGCTGTCACCTACAGTTTCACGGGAGATGCCGGTCGGAACTCCGGTTATATCAGGCACGATTGAGACCGTTGACCACCTTTCAACCGGTTCTGTTCTTTCGAGTAGCCCGAGTCTGAACGCTATTTTGAATCCCTTTACGCTCCTCAGCCATGACGTAGTTGATTTTGCGGCTTTAACGCTCAACGGGGACTCAACAATCACATTTGCCGATGGCAGCACGCTGTTCGGGCATCAGTTCGTAGACTTTTCTAACCCAGACTTTCCGGAGACACTCACTTTTACCGGCGGGACCGGCGAATTTGCCGGCGCCACTGGATTGTTTTCGGGCCAAAGTGTGGTGTTCGATACCGGCGGATTTTGCAGTGTCGGGGAGCGGAACACTTAACGCTCCGGCGATCGCTCCTGAGCCGGCATCGGCGGTGTTATTTCTGGGCGGGTTGGCCCTTCTCGTTATTGTTCGAAGGCAAAAGGTAGGGCATCTTTGGAACGAACGCAGTAGTGACATATAACTTCGTCTCCGGAGAGATTTCGCTGTAGCTGAGAAGACACCTCCGTTAGAGGAGAGCGGGGAACCCGACGCTGCTTCTGGCTTGGCTCGTTCGTTCTTAGATCGCAGAGCGCCGTAAGAGCGTGACTCGGGAGGTTGACCGGCTTTCGCCAGTACGCATTTAGCGTATACTGAAAACGTGCAGTCCCCGCCGATGACGGTCGTCGAAACCGTCCGGTTTCTCAAGGATGCCAGTGACCTGATGATGCCGGAATTGGAGCGGGCGCGATTGGTGGAGTTCGTCGGTGCAAATCCAGAGGCCGGCGATTTGATTCCGGCGACCGGCGGCGTCAGAAAGCTGCGTTGGGCTCTGCCGGGCGGCGGTAAACGGGGAGGTGCTCGGGTGATCTACTCTTCCACAACGAGCGGCTGCCCGTGTTCCTGCTTGCCATATACGGCAAGAACGAAAAAGCAAATCTCAGCAAGGCTGAACGGAACGCGATGGCCAAGATCGTGCCCGCAATTGTTCAGGGCTATGCGAAAGGTCGAGGAGCAAAATGACGAAGACGAAGAACCGGTCTGGCCGCCCGTGGCGAAGAAGGCTGCCACGGTCGGCGAAAGAATCATCGAAGGTCTTGAAGAGGCGCTCGCCTGGTCGAAAGGCGAAGAGCTTCCGGTCCGAGTCACGCATGTACAGGTGCCGGACGTTGACGTTTCGAAGGTCCGTCGTCGAATGGGCCTGAGCCAGACGCAGTTCGCCGCTGAAGTTCGGCTTTCCGCCCGCCACGCTCCGAAATTGGGAACAGGGACGCGTTCGTCCCGATACCCCGACACGAGTGCTGTTGGCCGTGATTGCAAAACATCCGGAGAGTGTCGAGGACGTCTTGAAGGACGCTCGATGAGCGGCTTCAACTATGGCCGATACTATGGCTATCCCCTGCAGCTATGAGTTGCTACGCGTTAAGCGATTCGCGGCTAGGCGCGATGATAAGCCGCCCGCTTTCAATAATGCGGAGCGAGAATGAGCAAGCCCTCGCAATCCCGCTAACCCTCTGATTCCTCGTCATCATCTGGTTCGGGACCAGGAGGTCGGAGGTTCGAATCCTCTCGCCCCGACCAAAATCCAAAGTCTTCGGGACGGTCATCGCGGCTTAGTGTCGCTGGAGGGTGGCACAATCCCTTTCAGCCGCATGTAGACCACCAGGTTGCCGTAGTGTTCCAAGTTGTGTGAGGCGTTGAACCACAGCACGCCGAGCTTGTTTCGCTCCTGCCCAAACGCCTTGACCGTCTCATTGGCGTTGGCGTCAGTGAGCGTATTGTAGGCTTTACCGCAGTACGCGAAGGCACCTTGCAAGGCGAAGGCCAATTCGGCTTTCGTCGCCTTGGTTTTCTCAATCTCCGGCGACGGGTTCTTTTCGCCCAGAACGGCCGAACAGAAGAGGTAGTCGGCATCAGCGACGTGGCCAAGGATCTGACCGAAAGTTCGCGAGGCGGGATCGGGCTTGAACGCGTATTCCTCTTCGGGCATTTTCTCGGCGGCACCCTGAATCCAGGCACTGACCTGTTTCTGGACCATCTTTGGATACCCGCTAGCCGATTTCAGATCGGGCGTTTGCGCTAGCACGGAGCAGGTCACTGCCAGGAGAATAGTTGCCACTTTCATCGCCCAAACCTAGCACGAGAACCGCTTAGCTGCCGTGGTTTTGCTTCTCGGCGGAGCGCAACCGGTCAATCAATCGCTGCACCTCAGGATCGGCTTGAAGCCGATTGGCTGATTCCAGGTGACTGATCGCTTCAGGCAAGCGGCCCGGCACCTGCGACAACGCGACCCCCAGGTTGTACTGAGCATCAACATAATCGGGATTGAGCCGAACCGCCGTTTCAAAATGCTGAAGTGCCTCCGGAAAGTGATCCGAAAGCCCGGAGTAGATCGCACCCCGAGGTTATTGTGCGCCTCCGCGTAATCGGGCTTGATTCGCAACGTTGCTCGAAATTGCTCGATCGCCTCAGTTTGCCGCCCGTTCAGCTTTGACAGCGCGACGCCGAGGTTGTAATGCAACTCTGCCGAATTCGGTCGTTCTCGCAATTCGGCTTCGAGTTGCGAGATGCCTTCTTGCTGGCGGTCAGGGCTGTGCGACAGCGCAACCGCCAAATTGTCGCGCGCCTCAGCGTAATTCGGATCGATCTCGAGAGCCGTCTGATATTCAGAGACCGCGTCCTGCGAGCGGCCCGGCATCTGTAACAGGGCACTGCCGAGATTATTGTGCGCCTTGGCATAATTCGGCTTCAATCGCAGAGCTTCACCATATTCGGCGACGGCCTCCGAAAACCGATTTTCCCGGTAAAACGCACTCCCAGATTATTATGCGCTTCGGCGAAGTCGGGATTCAGTCTAAGGCCGTTTGATACTCCGTGATAGCTTCGCCAAGCCGCCCGGGGATCTCGACAGAGTATTTCCCAGGTCGTTGTGCGTAATGGACGAGTCGGGAGCAAGCCGAAGTGCCGCCTCGTATTGCGCAACGCCTCTGTTTGCCGCCCCGGGATTCTGGCAAAACGCGTTCCCCAAATCGGTGTGCGCTTCAACCGAATCCGGATTGATGCGAAGCGCAGCCTCTAAGTGAGGGATCGCAGCGATTGGAAGTTGACCGGAACATCGAGCAAGTATGTTCCCAAGTTATGCTCGGCTACGTAGTTCTGCATTCGTGACGTCAAGGCGTGCTCGAACAAGTGCCGCTGGTTCTCCAATACTCAAGTTGAGCGGAAGCGCCAGCTGCGTATAAGCAGCATGTCAGCGCAGTGCAGACAATCAAGGCTGGCTTCATTGCGGAAAACGTTTCACGGCGTCGGCCCCTAGCCAGGCCAGCATGATGGCCAAGCCGAGTCATCGGGACATACGTATACCGGTCGGCTCTCGCTTGTGCTCCCACCTGAACAAGTCCGATGACGGGCAACAGTGTTACCAAGTACCAGATCCATCCCACTAGACAAATACGGGCGCGTCCGCGTGGAACGCCAAACCAGGACCGAAATTCCGGCCAATACCAGAGCGGCTAAAGCGGCCGCCAGATCGGAATCTCCGCCGGGTAGGGATAAAAGACGGCCAATCCGCTGGGCCAGAATGTTTTCACTATATAGACCCCGTACGAGACCAGCGCGTTCTCGATCCGAGATGGGTGGAAACGTAGTGAATGCCTTGACGGCGCCGCTGCTGCGCTGAACCGCATACGTGATCACAGCGACTGCAGCTGACAACACAAAAAACGGAAGTTTCTCCCGAATGCCTTTTTTCAAAGGGGCATCTCCTCAAAGGCCAGAAATCCAGAAGGAGTAGCAGCAGCGGCAAGTAACGATCATCGGTTTCGATATCAGCCCGAGGCAAAAAGACAGCCAGCGCAAGCCGTACCGGAGCCCACTCGGGCGCTCCGTATACCGCACATACGCCCACAAACTCAGAAACCAGAAGAACGCGCTGAGCACGTCCTTACGTTCCGAGACCCAGGCCACGGACTCAACATGCAGAGGATGCAATCCGAACAGGAAAGCGACAAATGCGCTCGGCCACCGAGCGCGTGTAGCGCGATTAAGAAACGCGAAAAGCATCAGTGGTGGCGAATGCATGAATGAAGACATTGCTGAAGTGATGCCAGCCGCTTTGAGGGCCGAACAACTGGTAATCCAGCAATTCGGAAAACCGTGTCAACGGAAACCAGTTTGCAGCTTCCCCAGACGTGAGCGCCCAGGAAACGTTTGAGGCGTGATGCCATTGCGCAAATGAGATTGTTGATGACGTAATCGGGATCGTCGTAATTGACGAACTCGAAATGCCACACTCTCTCATAAACGACGAGAACGGCCATGAACAGAAAAAGACAGATCCAGATTTCGAGCCCTGGTGCTCGCGAGAGTGCCGGAGCCGCCGGAGCTTCACGCCGGAGTTTTGTTCCTCCGTGTTTCTTCCTTGAACTTCTTTTCGGCACTACAGACTACTTGAATCGCTAGTTGCGACCGGGAAGAAGGAACGCACGTATCTATCCTACGAGCACGTAAGCTACGAGTGCGTCAGGTGATCGCGTGCGTTCTGCTTTCTATTGCCAATTAGCTAAAAGCTAAATTTCGCCGCCAGCTGAATGGCGCGGCCGCCGCCCGTGCCATTCACGCCTGTTCCGCTGCCCAGCGTACTCGTAATAACGCCATAACTGGAACTGGTGATCGAATTCTGGTCCGCTTGTCGGGTTGCGAATTCCGGAGTATTCGTGAAGTTGAACGTGTCGCAACGTAACTCCAATCCGTATCGCTCCGTGAACTGGAAATTCTTAGAAAGCGAGAGATTCAGCTGAAAACAGGCCGGGCCCATCGAAAATATTCCGTCCGGTATGTGCCATAGCGCGCACCGGTGGGTTGAGCGAAGCTGGACGTGCTGAACCAGGGATTCCCGACACCGATGCCGCCGAGAATCTGTACCGGAGCGACCTGGTCGGCGGTCTGGCCAGTTGACCGCCGGCAGGTTAAGCGTGCCGCCGTTGGCCGTAATTGTGAACGGCAGTTCCGCTATAGGCGCTGATAATACCGGACACCTGCCAGTTGCCGAAGATTGTCGACATCGGACCGTCATTCATCCACGTGTCGCCCTTGCCGAACGGCAGATCGTAGACGAAGCTTTGCACATACGTGTATTTGCGGTCGAAATCGGTCCGCGCGTAGTTGCGCTGGAAGTCGAGCCGTAGAAGTCATATGTGCCGTCATCGCCCGTTTGATAATCCATTCCTTTGCCCCAAGTGAATGACGTCGTGATCAGAAGGCCTTGCTGAATTGGCGGTTCAGCTTGACTTGCAGCGCATTGTAGCTGGAGGAGAAGCCTTGCCAAAACTCGGTACTGGAAGCTGTGCGCTTCTCCTGTAGTCCCGTGTTCGGGTCGATCATCGAATACTCCGGCTGGCCTGCCGTGCCAGCACCGGGTATAAGACCAGCATTGAGGTTGTACTGCCCCGGTATGCGCACTCCATGATTTCCGACGTAAGCCGCGTCCAAGTTGAAGTGCCACGGAAGAGACTGCTGGATGGCGAAGTTCCAGGACTCCACATACGGATTCAAATAATCCAGTGGAACCACGAAGTAGTTTTGGCTGTTGAGGGAGCCGGTCGACGGAATGATTCCGTTTGAAGGAATGACAACTGGAACGGGCGCCGGAAATCCTGCCTGGAAAGTAGCGGGGCTCACACCATCCGCCAATACAGCCGGTCCGTAGCCGTTGCCTGCCGGATTGTAAGCGTTGTTCGCTCTGACAGGGTAGTTGTATGCATACGTGTTATCCGGGAACGGAGTGTAGCTGATGCCGAACCCTGTGCGGATCACGGTGGAATCGGTCACACGATACGCCACACCGAGGCGCGGCGCGAAATACCGGTAGCGAGTCTTCATGCCCAAGTTATCCGGATTTTCACCCACACCGGCAATTACCAGCGTGTTGTTGGACGGATTGTAATTTGAGAAGCCACCGGGGAAATGCGGGAGTTGCTGGCGGATAGAATTCCCAGCGCAAACCCATATCAATGGTCAGTTTCGGAGTAGCCACCCAGCGATCTCCGCCGTAGGCAAAAAACCACCAATCCCGGTAAGCGGGAAAGTAGGTATTCACGTCCCGTCCCAGCTTGGCTCGGCAGATCCAGCAGAAAACTGGCAAGATCGTTCGCAAACGAAGTCGTCGCTCCGGGAATGGAGGTTTGATTTGCGCCGAATGTATAAACACCGCGTGGACCGAAGGTCTGGTCCTGCAGCAAGTCGTCGCGCACGCGCCGTACGTCAACACCCCACTTGAAGGTGTGATTGCCTACGATTTTCGTCCAGGCGTTTACCAGCGTCGATATTCGCTTCCGCCCGCACCCACGGCATGCTCGCGGAATATCCGATCAACGGGACTCGTATACCCGCCGTTGATAGTGATTTGCGCTTGTCCACTCGTAAATTGGTTGATGTTTACACCGGGTATGCCAATCTTCGCGGCATCGTTGCTGCCGTAATCCGCTGGCGTCGCCGAGCTGTGATAATAAGCGACTCCCGCCCGAAACTCGGTTAAAAGTGTGGGAGAAAAGATGTGGTTATAGTTCAGACCGCTGCTGTATGTATTCTGCGTGCCTGTGCCTTGAAATGCACCATTGGCATTGCCGCCTGCCTTCCGGTCCAAAAAGAGGAGCTTGGTAAACGATTGGCAGGGCATAGCTCAAGCGGCCACTCAAACGGTCCTTTTCCGTGATGTTGTAATCCACCTTCGTATCGAATGAAGTTGTGGTTTTCGTAAACGGAGGCGCCCCGAAATAATTGTTATTCGGGCTGCTCTCAGCAAAGGGCTGATTCGGCGCAGGAATCAGGCCGAGGATCGCCAGCGAGACCGGATTGATTCTGTTGATCGGGATGATGTTACCGGGAAACGCCGCTCGCCCCGTTCCCGATGTCGGATTGCTGCCGGGCGTTGCCGGGTCGTAGATGGTCGTCGGTGAAACGGATAAATTGCCGGTCCGGGTGCATCAGCGAGGGGATGGTCTCGAGTGTTGAGGTAGCCTCGTGGTCGTTAACGCGCAGAACGTCGGCGAAAAAGAACAGCTTGTTTTTGATGATCGGACCACCGACGTTCCCGCCGAAGTAGTTGTAAGCAACATGGCTGACTGTCGGATTGAAGAAAGCCCGAGCGTCAAAGGCGCTGTTTTGCAGGTACTCGTAGGCGGCTCCGTGAAAGCTGTTGCTGCCGGATTTCAGGATCACGTTGGCAACGCCGCCAGACGCGCGGCCCAACTCGGCGTCGTAATTGCTGGTCGAAACGTCAACAGTCTGGATCGACTCGACAGGAGGAATCAGGATCTGCAGCAGCCCGGTGCGCTCATCGTCGTCAATGCCCTCGATCTGGTACTCGTTGCCCATGCGCATCTGGCCATTCACTTCCGTTTGCAATGAGCTTGATGCGTTAAAGAATTGCGAGTGCTGGAACGTGGCCGGAGTAGTTCCCGGAACCAGATTGAGAAGACTTTGAAAGTTACGGTTAACACCCAGCGGTAGTTGAGCCGTTTGTACCGTCGAAAGCGTGATGCCGGTATCGGCGCGGTCCGTTTGCAGAGCAGGGGGCGCCCCGGTAACCTCAACTGTCTGCGTGAGATTGCCCGGCTGCAGCGCTACGTCCACACGGGCGCTCGTGTTTACCTCGACCCGTATATCCTGTCTGACTTCCTTCTTAAATCCGCTCGCCTCTACAGTCACGGCGTAAGAACCCTCCGGCAGATCCGGGAAGGTATAGTTGCCGCTCGCGTTTGTCTGGACCGAGCGGGACACATTTGTGTTCACCTCAGTCAAGGTGACCTTTGCAGTTGCAACAACCGCACCCGAGGAGTCCTGAACCGTGCCGAGTATTGTGCCCGTAACAGCTTGAGCAAAGAGCGGAATACGTACGAGCAGGAATAACGCCAACAAGGCGAGCATCCAACGAAGATGTTTCATGACCAACCCTTTCGCGAATATGTCCGGCGCCTTCCGCATGCGCGGCAAAGAACCGTAAGACACCCTAAAGAAGACAGCAACGCTCAAAACTGAGCAATTGAATGAATTATATGCGAAGAGTAGGTGAATTCGTTAGCGAATTGTGGCTAGTACTTGCGATGCAAGGTTTTGCTCGAAGCGAAGCATCTCGAGCCGAAGGATGTTAGATCTACGCCGGTCTTAAGACTTTGCTTCGCTTTGCGTGAGGCAGCCTGCCTTTTGCAAACAGCTCTTCATCCCCGCAAAGCTGATGCGCGTGGACGCTTCCGGCGTTCCCGCACCCCGCCAATGCGTTTCCAGACTCACGGCGTACTTGTAACCATCCGTCTTCAGAGCCCGAAATTGGCCCACCCAATCGACCGCTCCTTCTCCGACCGGAGCCCACTTATATTTACCATCAGGCTCAGTAACGGCGCTCTTCACGTGGCAGTGGCCAATCCGCGCCTTCGGCAGCAGCGCATATCCGTCAGGGTAGGGCGACTTTTCACCTGCGGCGGCGGCATTACCCGGATCCCAATTCAGCATGAAATGCGGCGACTGGACAGCTGCCATGGTTTTCGCCGCCTCCGGAGCGGTGGCGGTATTGCAAGCCATCTCGTTCTCCAGCACCAGCAATAGATTGTGCTTCCCAGCCTTTTCCGCCGCGTTTCGCAAAGTCGAGTTGATCTCAGCCCGATACGGCTCGGGGTTGTCGAGACGCCAGAAATCAAAGCAGCGAATGCGCTCGGTGTTGAATCCTTTTGCGAGACGGATCGCGCGATCGAATACTTCGTCCTGCTGGTCAAATCCGAAGCTTGCCTTGAACTCATCCCGTTTAGGACTGAACTTCGATTTGGGAGCGCCTTTCCAGTCGACCTTGAACAGAGGGCTCGCGATGTCGGTGACGCGCAGCTTATATTTCTCGATGGTGCGTTTCGCCTCGGCTAGTTCGTTGTCATCGAGCATGAGGATGTTTTTATCCGAGAAGCTGCGCAGCTCAATCCAGGCAAGCCCAAATTCGTTCGCGGCTACGTGACAGGCGTGGTCCAGGTCCTGCGATATCTCGTCATTGATGACAGCAATCCGGAAAGGAGACTCTCCGATTGCCGCGGCTAAGGCGGCTTTGCGGGTCAGTAGCGTCCCGGCTGCGGCGCCGCCTGCAGCTGCCAGGAACCCACGACGTGTTGGGGTTTTCATTGCTACTCTTATTGTGCTCCAACGGTGGGTCGCTTTCCAAGCTATGAAAAACGCAGGAACTCTTGTTGACTATCTTGGCGTGCTCTGGAGGTGCCGAGCTTAACGGCCAGCTTTCAGGCCAATTCCAGACGCCCTTGTTTCGGAGGGGGCGCGGGCTTCTCCTCGCACTCACGCCGTTGATTCCGCAGCATTGCCGCCGTAAATTGCCAGGTGGGAGCCGGCGTGTCCCGCCAGCATGCCGGAATGGTCACGCGGCAGTACATCCTTGTCTCGAGATCGAAATAAGGCACTCCATCCCTCACTGGCCCTGGCCCGATCTCCATCAATCCGCAATCGATCGGAATTTCTAAAGCTGACAAGAGACCCTGCGGTGCGACGAAATAGAATTCGTTCGAATACCGCATTCCAATTCGCCGTTTCAAAGGATGCTTCAACTCGCTCAGGAAATCGGCTCGTGAGACCTTTACTTCATAACAGATGCGCCGCATCGCGAGGTGGGGAAGACAGTTCAAAGCGAAGGCATCCAGCCGCTGGGCGAACTTGTGGCTGTGTCCCGTCCCCACGCGCAGTTCGCGAAGAAATATCCACTCAGACCTCCGCGCGTGGAACACCCTTCTGAGAATGTCGAGCAATGTCTCGGGCAGAAGATTCTGAGCCGGCGTTTCGGCAGAGTAGGCGACAGAGGGTGCGGCCAGGGCCATGGTACTATTCTCACTCTTGCCGAAGAGCATGAAGAAACAGCCGATTTCAGCGGACAGCAAATACCAGTACTCAACCAGTAATCAATACTGTAGACCTCACCTTTCACGATCTGCTGCAATTATGTGAGCAGTCGGTTTCATCTGCCAATACAAATTCGTACATCACTCCGCGCATCACTTCGTCGTTCTTCAGCAACACAGCGCGGGAGCGAAGAATCCTAAACTCTTATGATTTCCCGCACAGAACCGGAGAGCGCCACCAGTGAGACCTCGCAGAGCAATACCTTCAGTTCGCGCGCTATACGGCTGTTACTTGGGTTATTCTGTCTCTGCTTTCTTGCCGGAGCACTCCGCGCGGCTACCAAAAACGCTCTGTGGATGGACGAAGTCCTGGCTGTATGGGTAGGCAGATTGCCTTCTTATCATCTCGTGTGGTCTGCGCTCTTTCATGGATCTGAAACATCGCCTCCGACTTATCACCTCTTCTTACATGTTTTAACCGGCGCCTTTGGAGGCAGCTATTTACTGCTTCGATTGCCCTCCATTCTGGCCGCCCTGACGGCCGGGTGGTGCTTGTTTGCTCTTCTCCGTCGATATGTCGACAGTTCGGCCGCGGCCTACGGCACCGTTTTCAGTTTGCTGGGAGCTCTTTCCTGGTTTGCAGTTCAAGCTCGACCGTACGCGCTTGTCGCTGCCTGTTTCGCGGGCGCAATCCTGCTTTGGGACGCGATCGACTCCGAACCGCTCAGGCTTTGGCGTGTGTGTGCGATGTCAGTCCTACTGGCCTGCGCCATATTCTTACACTTCTATGCAACTCTCCTCGTACCGTGTATCGCGTTTATGGAGCTGCTTTGGTCCGCTCTCCATCGCCGCCTTCGACTTGCAGTCTGGGCCGGCTTGGTTCTAGCCGGTGCGTGCTCTTTTGTTTGGCTTCCGCTTATGCGAATCGACACTCGATTCAATGCAAGCGATACGGGCGGTCTCGATTATTACGCTAAGCCGACACTTGGCAAACTGACCCATGCGTATTCGGACTTACTGATATACGACAAGAAACAGATCTTGTTTCTTGCGGCCAGCATCCTCCTCATCTGCACAATTGCGATGATCGGGACTTTATCGGTGCCGGCCAAGCTTCGATTTGAGAGCTTACGTGCCACGTCACTCAGCAGAAACGTCGGTAACCTGTATGTCATAGCGGTTTGTACTTTGGCCTTTCCGCTCCTGGTGTTCGTATTCGCGGTTGTCGTCACCAAGACCTTCAACTGGCGTTACTGCCTGATTGCGACCTTTGGTCTCCCGTGCTTGCTCGCCTATGTGCTTGACCGGGTGCCGGCCTTCAAACCGGCAGCTGGCGCAATCCTGTTGGCCGCTTGCCCGTTCGCGCTCCTGAGTTCGCCACAGTTGAGCGCCTCCGTTCCGGACGAGGTAGCCGTCTTGCAAAAAGCATCAGGGCCTGATCCGATCGTGATCGGCGAGGGCCGTTTGTATTTCGAATTAGAGGAAGCTTTGCCCAGGGAGTTGAAAGACAGGCTCGTTTATGTTGACGCTCCTGCAGGAGCAATTAACCCTGATCCAACGAATGAGCATCTTGTGGACAGATGGCGTCTGATCAAGCCAGACTTGAAAGTTGTAAAAGCAACCGACTTTTTTGCCGAGCATCCGCACTTTTATGTGTTCCATACGAGTGAGTCAACCGACACAATTACGCCTTGGCTTATCCAGCAACACCTGATCGACAAAACTGTGGCTGAACACGAAGACGCCTTACTGTTTGAAGCAGAGAGTCCTTAGGAGCCTGTCAGCGAATATTAACTTGTTCTGACGGCTTTGTTGCTGTAAGCAGATTGTAACGGCGCGAAGCGCATCGACCGCCAATTTGACCTGAGATGATTGTAGGAAACGGAATTCTCCCCGTTAGAAAGCGCCGGCCTGTATTGCCGGAACTGCTCAATAAGTTCACATTACTGAAGCAGGAAAAGACCGCCAACCCTTCGCCATTTTCGAGATGACATACGCAATTTTCGGTCAAACATGGCCGCTCGTTTGGATAGAACTGTTGCTTGTCGTCACTGCCCTCTGCTTTGCCGCCTTGGCTCCGGGCATCATTGGGAAACTCTCTTCCCCGATTGAACGATCTCTGAGCAAAGCGGCCCAGCGGCCCTGGTTAGCGATTTCGATCGCTGCCGCTGCGCCACTCGCGCTCAGATTGCTACTGCTGTCGATGTATCCGCCGCCGTCCCCAATCGTGCACGACGATTTCAGCTACCTGCTACAGGCAGATACTTTCGCATTGGGTAGAGTGACAAATCCAACCCCGCCCTTTTGGCACCACTTCGAATCGCTCTTCATCTTTTGCACTCCGACCTACAACTCGCAATACGAACCTGCGCAAGCTTTATTCCTGGCCGCCGCGAAAGTCATCACCGGGCAACCCTGGTGGGGAGTCTACGTGGGCATGGGACTCCTGTTCGGCACTGTCTGCTGGGCATTGGGCCAGTGCGTGCCCTGGCGATGGGCTCTTGCAGGATCGTTGCTCCTGGCGATGCAATTTGGGGTGTTCGGATATTGGATGAATAGCTATTTCGGAGGCGGAATATCGGCAACCGGAGGTGCGCTCATCTTCGGCGGTTTAATCCGCGCCCGCAAAAGACGGGATAACTGGGCTCTGGCGGTTACTGCCCTTGGATTCATTATTGTGGCTGCCAGCCGCCCCGCGGAAGCATTATTGTGGGGCGTGGCCGGAGTTTTGTTTCTACTTCCTCGAATCCCCCCGGCTCGGGCGCTCGCCCCTGCGGCCCTGGTCCTGATTGCTGGCGTAAGTGGATTACTCTGGTATAACTGGAGAGTAACTGGGCATGCATTGGAGCCTCCGTATCTTCACAATCTAAGGCTCTACGGAACGCCACAGCCCTATTTTTGGCAGCGGCCAGTAACAATAACTAACTTTCGCTATCCCGAGTTCCAGGATATCTATAAGTACCAGCGTAAATTTTACGACCAGAGATACTCGCTGATCGGACTAGCTCACGGTTGGGCCCGCCGCGTAATCGACTCCTGGCTGTTCTACATCGGACCAGTATTGCTGATTCCTTTCTTCTGGTTGCCACTGTTGTGGAGGGATCAGCGTATACGGCCTTGGATCATCGCCATCGCCCTTTTTGCTTTTGATCACCTTACGTACCATCGTTGGTATCCACAGCATTCGGCGCCAGAAGTTGTCCTGCTTGGTTTGATTCTCGTGCAATGCTGGCGTCGCGTCCGGTTGTGGCAATTCCGCGGCACCCCGGTAGGACGCGCCTTCACTGAACTTCTTCCGGTTTGCGGCTTTATAGGTCTTGTCATTCCTGTCGCGGCTAAAACCACCGAACCCTATTTGCCGGCATCCATGAAGCGTATTCAGATATTGTGGCAGCCACAATTCCTTACCGACAGTCCCCGGGATCAAATCATACGGAAGTTAGAGGAAATGGGGGGCAAGCACCTGATCTTTGTACATTACAGGCCCGACCACAACTCTCATCATGAGTGGGTTTATAACGGAGCCGATATTCCCGGATCCCGGATCATTTGGGCACGCCAGGAGGGTCGCCAGAGTGACTCCGCTCTGGCAGCTTACTTCGCAGACCACCGGGCGTGGATTCTCGATGCCGATGCCGATCCACCACGGCTGTATCCGTTCTCCCAATTTGAGAAAGATAAGTCTTTAGGTACTCCGCGTCAAGTGGTGGAACGTAATTAGGTTTCAGTACGACTCGCGAGTTTTCGACGGGTCACAAATAGCAAGCGGGTTGTTTCTATAGTGCAGGTCACTTATTAATGAAAAAGGTTCTTCTAACCGGTGGATCCGGCTTCTTCGGAGGTTTGTTAAAGGAGCGTTTACTCGAATCGGGATATGCATGCGTGAATTTAGACCTGCACTCCGATGAAGTGGCCCATCCGAACCTGACTTCAATCCAGGGAGATATCCGAGATAAAACTCTACTGGCTCGCGTCTTCTCCGAACATTCCTTCGATGCGATTCTCCATATCGCAGCTATTCTGGCCCATGGCGATATCGATGAACAGTTTCTGTGGACATCAAATGTAGACGGCACGCGTAATCTGGCTGAGTTTGCCAAGCAGCACAGGGTGCCGCGCGTAATCTTCACATCCTCTAATTGCCTCTGGGGCGAGGGCGTCTCGCACGCCATCACAGAAGAGAAAACGCCTAATCCGATTGAGGTCTATGGGAGATCAAAGCTCGAGGGGGAGAAGATTCTGCAGGAGTACTCGGACTCTTTTCACTCCATCATTATTCGGTGCCCTACGATTATCGATTTCGGACGGCTGGGGCTTCTGTCGATCCTATTTGAATTTATCCACGAAAATCGAAAAGTGTGGGTGGTTGGGTCGGGCGAGAACAAGTATCAATTTATTTATGCAGGTGATCTCGCAGACGCCTGCCTCCGCGCAATCGATTACGAAAGTTCAGATGTATTCAATATTGGTTCTGATAACGTACACTCGCTGCGGGCTGTTTACGAGTATGTAATTCGCTGTGCTAAGAGCCGCTCGAAGGTTGCATCGCTACCGAAAGGATTGACCCTTTCTGGAATGAGGCTCGCACATCGTTTGCGTGTTTCCCCGTTGGGACCATATCACTACAAGATGATCGCCGAAAATTTCACCTTCGACACATCTAAGATAAAGCGGAAGCTCAATTGGCGGCCTACCCTTTCAAACGAAGAAATGTTATGGCGTGCTTACCAATATTACGATCAAAATCGACTGGAGATCGAGAATCGCAAGAACGTGTCGGCCCATAAAAAGAGTGCCAAGATGGGCGTCATCCGCGTTCTTAAGTGGATGTCGTGAGCCGTCGCGAGGGGAGACAAGATCGCGGCCATGGGCACAATCCTCACCCTTAATGAGGAGCAGATAGCGCCGCTTCTCGACTGGCCCTCGCTGATCGCCGCGCTCGAATCGGCACTCGTCGCATACTCCGCCCGGCGCGCAGCAAGTCCTGTTCGGCAAATTGTCCCTGTTCCGGCCTACGGGGCTTTCTTCGGTTTGATGCCGGCTGTCTACGGCGATGTTGTGGGCGCGAAGCTCGTCACGGTGTACCCGGACAACGCGGCGCACCAGCTGCCGACCCACCTGGGCACCATTCACCTCTTCCGGGTGGAAACAGGCGAGCCGATTGCCATCATGGATGCGCGGCTCATCACAGAGATGCGCACGGCAGCCGTTTCGGCCATCGCCACTGAGCTGCTTGCGAAACCGGCCGCTCGCGTTTTGGCGATTCTCGGCAGCGGCGTTCAAGCCAGAGCCCATCTAAAAGTTCTGTCGCTCAAACGAAGCTACGAGCAGGTGTACGTCTGGAGTCGCAATCCGGAGCACGCAGCGCGATTTGCGGACGAAACGGGCGTGGTAGCAACTTCGGCGCAAGCCGCCGTGTGTGATGCGGACGTAATTGTCACAGTTACTCACTCTTCAGAACCCGTGCTATCTGGTGCCTGGCTGAAACCCGATGTTCACATCAACGCGATTGGCGCTGTCGGCCCGTCGCGCCGTGAATTGGACACCTCCGTCTTCGACCGCGCCGGCGTGGTCGTTGAATCTGCCGAGGCAGCCGCACAGGAAGCGGGCGACATCCTCTTGGCCGGCGCCCCGGTATACGGCGAGCTGGGAGAACTTCTGGCAGGCGTCAAACCCCTCCCCGATACGCTCCGCACCGTTTATAAGTCGTTAGGAATCGGTATTGAAGACGTCGCGGCGGCGAAACTCGTCTACGATCGCGCGACCGGAGTAACTACAGCCCGTTAGGCTCCGTCCCCTCGTTTACTGATTACTGATCTGGGCTATCTTTAGAAGGTAAGACTTATGGCTATCAAGCTGACAGTGAACGGGCATTCGTCCTCAGTGGATGTGCCTGCGGACACCCCTTTGTTGTGGGTCATCCGCGATGTGCTGAATCTCCATGGCACGAAATTTGGCTGCGGTATTGGTCAGTGCGGGGCATGCACCGTTCACATGGGCGGCCAGCCGATCAAGTCGTGCATGATCCCGGTGTCCGCCGCCGCGAACGCGCAGATCACGACGATAGAGGGCCTTGCTCCCCATGTTGCGCATCCGCTCCAGGCAGCGTGGCGAGAAATCGACGTCCCGCAGTGCGGTTACTGTCAAGCCGGCCAGATCATGGCCGCCGCGGCGTTGCTGGCTAAGCGCCCGAAGCCAACCGACGCAGATATTGACGGCGCTATGAACGGCAATCTCTGCCGCTGCGGTACCTACTTGCGAATACGCGCAGCCATTCACAAAGCCGCTGGAGGAGCGCCGAACCGGGCCGAGAAAGTTGCTGCGCTCGAACCCGTTCCGGCTAGCAACGGAGAGAGGGGTTAATAAGCCATGCGTATCAGTCGTCGTTCCTTCTTTCAAGTCACTGCGCTTTCAGGGGGCGGGATGCTGCTCGGCACCTACCTTCAGCCCAGAGCCTCTGCGCAACAGCAAAATCAACCGCCCCTCTCGCCAAACGCCTTCATCAAGATTGCTCCCGACGGCACCGTCACATTGATCAGTCGCAATCCCGAAATTGGCCAGAATATCAAGACGATGTTGCCGATGCTGATTGCCGAAGAACTGGATGTCGACTGGAAAACCATCAAGATTGAACAGGCGGATCTCGATTCCAAGTACGGCATGCAGACCACCGGCGGGAGCCGTGCTGCCTCCAACAACTGGGTGCCGATGCGTCAGGTGGGCGCCGCCGGACGCCAGATGCTGATTGCGGCAGCGGCCCAGACCTGGGGTGTGCCTGAGTCGGAGTGCTACGCATCGAATGGGCGTGTTTACCATCGCGCAACGGATCGCTCCCTCGGGTATGGCGAGCTCGCATCGAAGGCGGCCTCTCTTCCGCCGCCCGACCTCAAATCGCTCAAGCTTAAAGAAGCTCGCGACTATAAGATCATTGGCCAGCCTACGCCTGGCGTCGATATTCCGGACATCACGTCTGGCAAGCCGATTTTTGGAATTGATTTCACCGCGCCGGGAATGCTCTACGCGGCCTACCAGAAGTGCCCCGTTTTGGGTGGCAAGGTGGTGAGCGCCAATGTGGATGAAATCAAGAATTTGCCGGGCGTTCGCCACGTTTTCGTCGTCGACCGGACGGTTAAGGTCGCGCCGGTGATGGAAGGCGAACCTGGGCTTGAGCCGGGCATCGCCATTGTTGCCGATACCTGGTGGGCGGCGCAATCGGCGCGCAAGAAGCTGACCGTGAAGTGGGACGAAGGACCGGCCGCAACGCAGAACAGCGCGGCATTCGCCAAACAAGCGGAAGAGCTATCCAAACAGCCCGGCCGCACGCTTCGGAATGAAGGCAATGTCGACGAAGCGTTTGGAAGCGGCGCCAAAGTAATCGAGGCTGCGTATTCGTATCCGTTTATCTCGCACGCGCCGCTCGAACCGCGAAATACATCGGCTCACTTCAAAGACGGGAAACTGGAAATCTGGACGACCAGCCAGACTCCTGCGCGCGGACGGTCGCTGGTCGCGAAGACGCTCGGCATTCCTGAAGAAGACATCACTGTACACCTGCTGCGCGCGGGCGGTTCTTTCGGACGGGGACTTACCAACGACTACATGGCCGAAGCTGCTTACATCGCCAAGCAAACCGGCGTGCCTGTAAAGCTGCTATGGTCGCGCGAGGACGATATGTCGCACGACTACTATCGTCCGGGCGGCTTCCATTATTTGAAAGGCGCTGTTGACAATTCGGGTAAGCTGATCGCGTGGAGCAATCATTTCGTCAGCTTCGGCGAGGGTGACCAGTTCTCGCCTTCGGCCGCTATTGCACCGACCGAGTTCCCGTCGGGTTTTGTCCCGAACTTTGCGATGCATGCATCAGTAATGCCGTTGATGCTGAAGACCGGAGCGCTGCGAGCGCCGGGTGCGAACTCGCAGGCCTTCGTCATGCAGTCTTTCATCGACGAATTGGCGCATGCTGCGGGCAAAGATCCGCTGCAGTTCCGCCTCGATTTGCTTGGCGAACCGGGGCATGACATGGTTGCCGCGGCCCGGAAACCAAAAGTTGAAAATGAGCCGAGCCCGACGCGCAACGGTGCTCAGCAGCAAGCCTATGATGTCGCGCGCATGCGCGGCGTAGTGACCATGGTGGCCGACAGATCGGGTTGGGGCAAACGGAAACTGCCTTCGGGAACAGCCATGGGAGTCGCCTTTCATTACAGTTTTCAGGGCTACTTCGCGCACGTAGCAGAAGTGAGCGTGGCGGCAGGAAACAAGCTAAAGGTGAACAAGATCTGGGTATGCGGCGATGTCGGAAGCCAGATCATCAACCCGAGTGGTGCGGAAGCGCAGGTGCAAGGCGGCGTCATCGATGGCCTGAGCGAATTGATGCACCAGGAAATTACTCTCGAAGCGGGCCGTGTCGTCCAGCAGAACTACGACACGCACCAGATGCTGCGTTTGCGGCAGGCTCCTCAAATTGACGTGCATTTCCTCCGGAGCGACCACCCGCCGACCGGCTTGGGTGAACCCGCTTTGCCGCCCGTCATTCCAGCTGTCACGAATGCCATTTTTGCCGCGACGGGAAACCGCGTCCGCTCACTCCCGCTTGCGAAAAGCGGATTCAGCTGGGCCTGAGTCGTCCACAAAAACCGGGTTGCTACGTGGGCCCACCTATTTTCTGTTGTGTTCGTGGCGTCTGGTCCATTCGCCGATGGCGGAGACTACATCGAGGTGTGTCATCACGATGAAGGCGTCTTCGAGTTGCCTGCGAGCTTGTTCGAGTGCAGTAATTCGCGCTTCGTGATCGCTCATCTGTTCGTCCTTTTAAGCCTAACGCTTAGCATGTTCCGGCGTTGGGGCACTGGGACGGTAACTCTCCAAAGCTTTGTTCATTGCCAGCAACATGCGGTCCAACTGCTCGTGCGTTTCCGCTTCCACTACGATCGCCGCTTTCGGTTGATTGGGATGTTTGCGAAACGAACTGTCGGCAGGTGCCGGCTTGACATATCGGCCATAGCCCCGAAAGCGGTATCCACATCGCGAACAGCGATACGGCCAGTGGCCGACCATCGCCCAAAGCTGATCGAGAATTCCTTTTCGTTGTGATCGGCGGAGCTGATAACTACCGCATCGCGGACACTTCATTGACCTGATGCAGTATTCGGCTAAATTTGCCGGCAGCTTTAGGCTTCAGCCGATTTTGCGATTCGAACCCAATTTCTCAGGCCACGGCTTTTGCCTCGGAGCGACCGAGCGCGGCAGAGAGCACTTTTACGATTCTTTCCGCGGCAAATCCGTCTCCAAAAGGACAGCGGTCCAGGTCCAGCCCGTGTTGCGGAAAGGCTTGTGCGAGGGCTCGATCGGCTGCGTGTACGATTTGCTCGGCCGCGGTTCCAATCACTTGCGCCGTCCCGAAGGAAACCGCCTCCGGCCGTTCTGTAGTGTCCCGAAGAACGAGGGTCCGTTTCCCGAGGACAGCGGCTTCCTCCTGCACGCCGCCCGAATCGGTCAGAACCAGTTCGCTTCTGGAGAGCACGCGCACGAAGTCCTGATACCGGAGGGGTTCGGTCAGGTGTATTCTCGGGTGACCGTGCAGGGTTCCCTCAGCCGTCGCACGGGCGTTCGGATTGAGGTGCAAGGGGTAAATAAACTTGCAGTCCTTGTGACGGTCGGCCAAGGTTTTTACCGCGCCACAGATGGATTGGAGGGGCCGGCCAAAATTTTCTCTCCGGTGGGCCGTTACGAGCACAATCCGCTTGTTACCGGAGATCGCGCACCATCGGTTTCTGGGCAGTCTGCCGAGCGTGTTGCGGAGTGCATCGACAACCGTGTTCCCTACGGTATAGATGGTACGGGGATCTACTCGTTCCTCCCGTAGAGCAGTAGCGGCTGTTTCGGTCGGTGCGAAATGAAGCGTTGCCATCACTCCGGCGACACGCCGGTTCATCTCTTCCGGAAAAGGGCTGGCGAGGTCGCGGGTGCGCAGTCCGGCCTCCACATGTCCTACCGGAATAGCCCGGTAGAAAGACGCCAGGGCGCCCACCATGGCGGTCGTGGTATCTCCCTGAACGAGAACAGTATCGGGCGACACTTCTTGAAGAAGACGGTCCATCTGAATTAGAGCCCGGCCTGCAAATTCGGGCAGGCTCTGGTTGGGCTGCATCAGATTCAGGTCATAATCGCATCGGATTTTGAACCAGTGCAAAACGGGATCGAGCAATTGGCGGTGTTGACCGGTAAGGCAGATGAGGGGAGTGAGTCCGCATCCCCGACTTTGCAAGGCGAGGATAACAGGAGCCATTTTGATGGCCTCGGGTCGAGTCCCGATGACAACCAATACCCTGCGGTTCGACATCTTTCCTGGAACAGGGTGGTGCGAGAGAGGGTTTGTTTTCTTCGGATTTATCTGACCCGCCAATCTCCTGAGTGGATGGCCGGGAACTCCAGGCCTTCCCCGGTGAGCAGGTAGGCGTAAGCCCGGCAAGGCGGGCCGTTATCGGGCGTGACGGTCAGAATCTCCCGGCGATACTCCGGTCCCTCTTCGGCGTCGAGGGCTGACAGGATTTCATCAAGCTCTTGAAACTCGATGAGTTCACCGCGAACTCGTCCATGACCGTTGGAACTTCTTTGCAGCCCGGGATAGCCGCCCAAATTCAGCAGTTCACCAGCCACACTCGCAGTGACGATGCTTCGGATGCGGGCTGGCGCGAGAAGCCGGTGCCGTATCTCGCCGGTCATCAGTGTGCCATAGACAAACAAATAAGGAATTTGGCGCTCGTTCGCAGGCGGAGCAGAGCCGACAGGCGATTCGCTATTCATAACGGAGCGAAACCAGCGGATCTACGCGCGTGGCCCGATGGGATGGGAGCAGGCACGCCGCCAGACCCACGACGGTCAGCAGACAAACAACGCCGATCAGAGTCAACGGATCGTAGGAGGAAATACCCCAGATCTGGCTGGCGATGAGTCGCATGAGAATGAGCGCCGCGATCAAACCAACCACAACGCCGGCCCCGATATACCGGAGTCCAGAGCCCATAACGTATCCGCGCACGTTCCCGGTTGTCGCTCCGAGCGCCATCCGGATCCCAATTTCGCGGTTCTGCTGAGAGACCGTATAGGAAACCACACTGTAAACGCCGACGCTGACGAGTATCAGCCCGATGGCTGCGAACACGCCAAAAATCTGCATCCCAAAGCGCGGCTTGGCGAACTCGAACAGCTCAAGCGCGTCCTCCATGCTGCTCGTTTGCTGCGGCAAGAGTGTTTTGTCCATCGCCATCACCTCTCCGTCGAGCGCCTTGGATAACGTGTTGGGATTGCCTGCCGTTCGCAGGTAGACAATGAAGCCGCCGAAACTGGAAAGCGTGTAAGGAGCATAGGCTTCCGGCAGAACTGCATCGCGAATGCCATGATTTTTCATATCGGAGGTGACGCCGATGATCTCGAACCAGGGATTGGGAACTGGCGTGGGCGCCCGCGCCAGTCCCAGGAGCTCGATTTGCTTTCCTATCGGATCTTGCCCGGGGAAAAACTTGGCAGCGAGCGTCTGATTCACCACTGCCACTTTGCGTTTGCCGCTGATGTCCGTCTCCGTCAAAGTGCGCCCACGCAGAAGCCTGGTTCCCACTGTCGAGAAGAACTCCGGATCGCAGAACGCCATCTGTCCTTTCCACTTTTCTGAGTGTGTCTGGCCCGCCGCTTCGAAATCTGTGTTGATTCCCCCGAAGGGAGGGAAATCGACCGCTCCGGAAACGCTGATTACACCCGGTAACGCCTGCAATCGCGGTTTCAGTTCTGTCAGAAAACGAGACTGGTCATCGGCAGTCTTATATTTTTTCCCAAACCAGATCTGGGTAGTGAGCAGCTTTTCCGTCCGCATGCCGAGTTCGGCCTCGCGTTCCCGTACAAAGCTGCGCATCATCAGCCCGGCGCCGGTCAGCAGGATAAGGGAAAGCGCCACTTCGCTGACGATTAATAGATTTCGGAGTCGCCCGCGACGGAACCCGCTGTTCCCGCGGCCGCCTGCTTTCAGCGGTTCACTTACATTTCGCGTGAACGAACCGACGGCGGGGATGAGCCCGAAAATCAGCGCCGTAAGGATAGCAACCGCAATCGTGGCGGCCAGCGCTCGCCCGTTCAGAGTAATATTCGCTTCGTCCGGAAACGTGTATTTCGGGATGGCCGAAACCAGGAGTTTCAACCCGCCCCACGCGAGGCAGCAGCCTGCCGCCGCTCCCATCAGCGCCAGCAGCACGCTTTCGACAAGCAGCTGCCGGATGACCACCAGCCTGCTCGCGCCCAGTGAATTGCGAATGGCGAACTCTTTTTCTCGCGCGGTTGCCCGGGCTAGCAGAAGGTTCGCCACGTTGGCGCACGCGATCAGCAGCAAAAGCGCCACAGCCGCGAGCAGGGTGTAAAGTGTCTCCCGAAATTTGCCGACTACGTTGTCTACCAGGGACCGCAAATGAACGTCGAAACGTTTCGGATAGTTCTTCGGGTACACCTTGGAAAGCCGCTCTGCCAGAGCTCTCATGTCCGGCTCCCCGGCTTGTGCGGTCAGACCGGGGCGCAAATGCCCCAGTAGGAAGAAGAAGGAAGCGTTCGGGTCCGTTTCCCCGCGGTCGAGGGTGGCTGCTGTCCAAAGATCCGAGCCCCAGAATGCGAAGCGCGGCGGCATCACTCCGACAACCGTGGTTGGCTTGCCGTTGAGTATCAGGTTAGTCCCGAGCACGTTCCGGTTGGTATCGAATCTCCTCTTCCAAAGCTTGTAGCTGAGGACAGTGACAGGCGGTGCACCGGGCTTTGCATCGTGGGGTGTCAGGCCACGCCCAAGCAGCGGCGGTACACCGAGAAATGCAAATGTGTTGCCGGTGACGGTAGCTCCATCGAGTGATTCGGGCCGGGAAGCGTCGTTTGTCATCAAAACGCGGTCCTGGCGGACGCCCACCACGCCATCGAAGACATGGTTCTGTTCCTCGAAATCCAGGAACTCTGGTTGTGAGAATGCTTCCCGTCCGTATTGATCCGTGCTGCCGGAATCGTGAATGTCGATCGCCATCAGCCGCTGTCCATCGGTGTACGGGAACGGCTCCAGCAGCACGTTATCGATGACGCTGAAGATCGCCGTTGTCGAGCCGATGCCCAAGGCTAAGGCAACGATCGAAGTGAGAAGGAATCCGCGGTCTTTCAGGAGCGTGCGGAAGCCGTATCGAAGGTCCTGCCAAAGCCAGCCCATGGGAGGTATTACGTAGATTCGGAAACTTATGTTTCGAAGCGGGCGGATTTCTGTTGGCTAGCGGGGTAGATCCATAGGCGATCATAAAGCCAGCAGATAAGTCGCCAATTGACCAATACGATCCAGTGTTTCCGGTTGCAATCGCGCCGCGCCCTTTCGAGGGACAGTCACCATAACTCCCGATTGCGAGCCTACAACTCAAACCATGAGTTCCGAAGCGACATGCCACAGAAAGCGCGAGTCGTCATTCCTGGTGTCCCTCACCATATACGCAGCGGTGAACGGCGATAATAGCTGCGGGTATTCTTTTCCGATCAGGACTGGGAACTCTAATCTCCCTACGCGCTGGGAAAAGCGTGGCCGTTCGTTCTCTCTCGGAATTAGGAGGTTGTGGTGACCGTCCCTTCAACTGTCCTTCAACTCCAAAGCTTTTTCGCACTACGTTCATTTCCGGCAAAAGGCGTTTAATTCCGGCTAACGGGCTGCTTACTCCCGGGGTCGGCGGTTTTTAAACCAGCTAAGCAAAAAGGGTATTGATAACCCGAACAGGGCAACAGTTGCCGGCTCGGGAATTACTGGCGCGACAGTGAGGGTGGCGGTAGGGTTGTCGACGGCTGTATATGAGCCGAAGGTGACGAGATCCGAAAACGGGAACGTGCCGCTCGCCGAGACCGTCGTGGACACGCCGCTCGGGTCAAGTAAATCGAAATACGAGGTGATGGTGACAGAGTCTGAGAAGCCGGCACCGGCGCAGATGATGTTGTTACTCAGGTTCGGGCAGACAAACCCGGGTGTTCCTGGAACGAGAGATAAGTCGCTAAATGGGAAGAAAGCGGGATAGGTGTACGAAAAAGTGAAGCGCGGGCCGGACGGGGATGAGTAATTAGCCCCGAAGGTGTAAATCACGTCGGCGAACGATGGAGCTGAAAGCAAGAATAGAGTTGCAATCCCCAGAAAAGCGCTTGTGATTCGTTTCATGGCTGTATTTAGCATTGAATTACTACTAAAAGCTACCCCGTACAATACCTAGTACTCCCATGTGAGCTGTCGCGATGGCTTAGCCTCGGCGAGGCCAGGTGGCTTTGCGGGCGGCGCACGAAGCCCAGCGGCTTCCAGATCCGGACGCCGCCGTACCCGCACCAACATATAGGTAGCGGGCCAGCGCCTGCCCGGGGCCGCGCCCGATAACCAGTACTTCGAGACTGTCTTCAAAAACGTCCTCAAACTGGGCGGCTCTGTTGCAAACAGCCGGTACAAGCGGTCAGGCGTACACGCCGAACAATTTGTTGAAGAATCGTACTTCGTCTGCGACGCCGGGCCGTAGCAGGATGCATTGCAATTTGCGGATCATGCGCATGACTTCGATTCCCTTGAGTGTGGCGTACGCGGTCCTGGCTGATTTGAAGCTGAGCATGGAACGGATGCGGCGCTTGATCGCGCCGTGATCGGCCTCGAGCTGGTTATTGAGGTACTTCACTTGCCGGTGATCAACGCAGTCGTCCAGCAGCTTCGACGCTTTCAACTTGCGGATCGCTTCCCCGTACGCCGGATTGCGATCCGTGTTGATCACCGAGGGTGCCCAGTCGCGCCGGACTCGCAGGGCTTTCGCCAGGAACCGCCGTGCTGCACCGGCATCACGGCGTTGCGACAAATAGAAGTCGATGGTCCGCCCGCGGCTGTCAATAAGCGCGAAACGCTACAGAAGTCATTGCTGTTTCGGTCTGAATATGGGTTCGCGGGACAGTCACCATAACCCGATTGACAGTCTACGACGCCAACCGGCACTTCCCAAGCGATATGCCACGGAAACCTCGAGTCGTTATCCCGGATGTCCGTTACCGTATTACGCAGCGGGGCAACAATCGCCGCGACATATTCTTTTCCGATCAGGACCGGGAACTCTACCTTGCCCTGTTTGCGTTGGGAAAAGTACTGCGCCGCGTCCACCGCGAGTATGCGCGCTGGCTTCACATCCGACGCCGCGAATCCGGCACCTCTGGCAAAACTGCTACTTCTCGTGTCCCCTCGACGAACGTCACGTAGGGGCGGCCTTAGCGTACGTTGACCGCAATCCGGTACGCGCCGGTTTGGTCGACTCTCCCGAACAGTGGGCTTGGAGCAGCGCGCGAGTTCAGCTGTTCCAGCAAGCATTCGATGCCGGAGCCGTCGACCTGACCGACTGGAGCGAATGGTGGAGTCCCGCTCTGTAGCGTGTTTTTTTTTGGCAGGAGGGTTTGGTAAAAGCCGAGCTCCGATCTCGCCTGCACGCGGCTAGGTCCACCGGGCGCCCGCTCGGGAACGCCGATTATGTCCGCTCGTGTGAGCAAATCGTCCAGCGGCCGCTCACCAAGCAGAAGCCTGGGCCCAGGAAAAAGCGACATGGGCTGAAACCGCGCGGGCTCTACGCGGGGCCGGGGAGGGACAGACTCATGCAGACGTTGATTTCACTGCTCAAGCAGAAGGCAATCTTTGATCCTCGGCGCCGTCAGAACACCTGCACATCATAGTCCCGAAGGGCCGAATCGAGCATCTCTGGTTGTGCAAATATAGTGCCGAGGAGTATGCCAGGCCTGAACATGAAGAATGTTCATCCATTAAGCGATTACAAGCGCCGCACCTTAGAGTTCCTTCGCACCCTGCGGAAGGACAAGGCAAATCACTGTGCGGGCGCCAGGGAGTAGGTCTGAGGACGAACGCTGCCTTACCGCAGACCGACAAAGAGCAGAGGACCGGCGTAGCCGTTCCGAACTTCCAGGCCGCCTTTGATTGTGCCCCCGTCCCGCTCCTGATGGTTGTTCCTGATGATCCTGCATTTACTATCGCTGCCGCCAACGATGCCTTTGCATTGATCAGCGGAGTCGAACGGGAGAATCTAGTCGGCCGGAGCGTGTTCCAGGCTTTTCCGGATAACCCGGCCGAACGAGATTCGACCGGCGTCCAGAGATTGCGAGGCTCATACAGAGCCGCCATCGAATCGCGCGCGCCGAATCTGATGCCGCCTTATCGCTATGATGTCGAACGCCCTCAGAAGCATGGCGGCGGATTTGAAGAGCGTTATTGGAGTGCACGCATCACCCCAATTTTTGGCGCAAATGGCCGCATAGAGTACCTTCTGCAGTCAGTAGAAGAAGTTACGGACAAGGTACTTGCGGAAGAAAAGGAACAAGCAGTCCGGCTGCAGCTTCAAACAAGTGAGAAGCGCTTTCGACAACTGGCTGAGACGACGGGAATCGGCGTTATCATCGCTGAGTTCGATGGCGGACTTTCCTACGCCAATCCCACAGCGTGTCAACTCTTCGGGTACACCGCGGACGAGGTTGCGGCGGGACTTGTTCGCTGGGATTATCTCACCCCGCCCGAATTCGCGGCCAGGGATGCCCAGGCGTGGCAGGAAGTCCTTGCTACGGGTAGATGTGCCCCCTATGAAAAGGTATACGTCACCAAAGACGGTCGGCGTGTCCCCATTCTTATAGGAGCATCGCTCCTGGACGCTCCAAATAAGCGGACGGAGGTGGCGGCCTTTGTGGTGGACTTGACCGAACGCCGGGAAAGCGAACGGTTGCGGCAACAGTGGCACCTCTTTGACACCGCTCTTTCCCACACGCCGGATTTCATCTACACGTTCGACCTCGAGGGCCGCTTCACCTATGTGAACCGCGCCTTGCTTTCGCTTTGGCAGAAGCCGCTCGAAGAAGCGCGGGGCAGGAACTTCTTTGAGCTTGGGTATCCTCCGGATCTGGCCCGGAAGCTTCAGCACCAGATTCAGCAGGTTATCGACAACCATAAACCAATACGGGATCGAACGCCGTTTACCGGGCCTGACGGACAAACACGTCACTACGAATACATATTCGCGCCAGTGCTCGGTGACGGCGGACAGATGGAGGCGGTTGCCGGCTCCACCCGCGACATCACGGAACAAAAACTGGCGGAGGAACTGATCGAGGAAG
The DNA here is from genome assembly GCA_963771495.1 of uncultured Acidobacteriaceae bacterium. Taxonomy (GTDB): domain Bacteria; phylum Acidobacteriota; class Terriglobia; order Bryobacterales; family Bryobacteraceae; genus Bog-105. Next base: position 990,976 of record CAVYTR010000002.1, read on the forward strand.
ACCGGCGTCAGTGGCAGGCACTGCTTGCTCAAACTCCCGCCGGTATCGCATTGCTAAGAGGCCCGGAGCATCGAATTGCTTGGGTGAATTCGGACTATGAACGTCTGGTAGGCCGCTCTGCGGAAGCGATCCTTGACAAGCCGGTCGACCAAGCACTACCTGAAGTCGCCTCTCAGATTTACATTGACCTTCTCAACGACGTTTACCAGAACGGAAAAGCATTTCATGGGACCGAGCAATTAGCCCGGTTGGGCCCAGATCCCCATAAGTTAAAAGAACTCTACATCAACTTTGTCTACCTGCCAATAAGAGATATCAGGGGAGACATAAACGGCATCTTCGTTCACGTCACTGACGTGACCGACATGGTCGTTGGCCGCCAGCAATCAGAAGAAAGGGAGCGGCAATTTCGAACGCTGGCGGAGAGCATTCCAAACCTCGCTTGGATGGCGCATGCAGATGGCCACATCTTCTGGTACAACCAACGCTGGTACGACTACACTGGCACGTCGTTCGCAGACATGGAGGGCTGGGCTTGGCGCTCCGTTCACGATCCTAAGGTCTTGCCCGAAGTATTGGATCGCTGGAACAGCTCTCTAGCAGCGGGACAGCCCTTTGAAATGGTATTTCCTCTGAAGGGTGCTGATGGCCATTTTCGTTCGTTCTTAACGCGAGTTGAGCCTGTTCGTGACAATCGTGGACAGGTGGTGAGGTGGTTTGGCACAAACACTGACATCACCGACCAGCAAAGGAACGAACAGGAACTGCGGAGGATCAATCGTGAGCTGGAAGAGTTTGCTTTTGTCGCCAGCCATGATCTGCAGGAACCACTGCGTATGGTCAACATCTATACCCAACTCCTTCTTAGAGGCACTCCCGTTGAGAACGATACGGCGCGCGAATACGCTGGCTTCGTTCGACAAGGGGTGGCGCGCATGGAGATGCTCATCCGCGACCTCCTCACTTATTCTCGGGCCGTCAAAACGCAGGAGTTTGCCGTTGGTAAAGCAGACCTTTCGGTTGCGCTGAGCGAGACCCTCGTTGTGCTCCAAAATCGGATTGAAGAGTATGCGGCGACTATTCACTCGACGTCACTGCCCATGGTTCGTGGCGACACAAAACAGTTAGCCCATGTGTTCCAGAACCTGCTGTCAAATGCACTGAAGTACCGGAAGAAGGGAACCGCGCCCGAAATCCACATTTCGGCGGAGAATGAAAATAGCGATTGGACAATCCGGGTACGTGACAACGGCATCGGCTTTGAGCCACGATACGCTCAAAAGATCTTCGGTCTTTTTCAACGTTTGCACGATGACGAATACCCGGGCACGGGCTTGGGATTGGCTATTTGCCAGCGCATCGTCGAACGGTATGGTGGACGCATCTGGGCCGAGGGCCGACCAGGTGAAGGCGCAGAGTTCTTCTTTACCTTACCGGCGGCAGAGGTGAATTGAAGTTGCTATATATCTTGCTCGCGGAAGACAACAAGGGCGACGGCCTACTTGTTAGTCAAGCGCTCGAGCAGCATCAAATCGAATGTGAAGTGCATGTGGCCAGAGACGGATCTGAAGCCGTAGAATTCGTCTTGCGAATGGGTAAGCTTGATCAGCCCCCCTGCGCACATCGTGCTGCTTGATCTAAATCTTCGTAAGGCGCACGGAATCGAGGTCTTGAAGCAATTGCGACTGCAGCCGGAACACGCTCCTATCCCGGTGATCGTCGTTAGTTCCCCGGCCGCAGAGAAAGAGATCGGAGTTTGACGAATTCATGCAATTGGGTGCGGTGGTCAGAGACGTGCTATATAGAAAAGTCTCACAAGTGCCTTGAAAGCCAGAATATCGCTATCCGAGCTTGAAATGGTCAGCACGGTACCGCGAGTTGATCGCCAACCCTGAAGCTGAAAGGGAACGCGTGAAGCAATTCTGCCGCTTTGGCCGCCCAAAACATGTTGTGTAGAAGATTGCAACACAAGTCCGCGGCGATCCGTTCGGTTCGCTAGAAGCGCCCGACGACCGAAAAGATCGGGCCCTTGAAGCGGGCGTTCACGCCGCTCTCGCTTGCGGAACTCTCGTGCAGATCGGCATTAACCGCGCGGTAACCGGCCTGAAATATGACCGGCCCCAGACAGATCCCGCCATTCCCATCTGCTTCGGCGTAATGACCGTACGACCCGAACGCCATGCCGCGCAGTCCGCCATCGATTTCGAAAATTTTATGGCGTGGAATCGGAAAAACGCGGAACTCGGCTCCGGCGAGTGGGAGTCCTACCGTTTCCGTTTTTGAGCTGGTAATTCCGGTCTGCACGCCGTAGATTGTGCCGGTTGCGCTTAAGTATGCGCCGCCAGCAGAGAGTCCCAAATGCCCTTTCGGGCCGCTCAGCAGGTCATATTGATACCCGCCGAACACATAGGACATGTCGGCTGAAGAGCGAACAGTCTGGCTGACACTAAATACCTGACCACGATAAGTGATACTTCTGTTTACTGTCTGTAAACCATTGAGTGCGAAGGGAGTTCCTTCCACGACGATCCGGTGTTTTCGTCCGGGTTTAAACACCAGTTGCCCGTAAAACGTGGGCTTATGCTGCTCGACGCCCAAGTCGCTGACCAGGTCGATGGGCGCACCGTTCGCCTGAATCTGGCCGCCTGAATTCAGGATCCATGCTGAACCTGTGACTTCTAGCCGGAACGCTTCCGGATTCTCGCTCAGCGCTGGTGTCAACACACTTTGCGCGAAGGCGCTTGTGCCCAATAACAGGGCTGCGCCTATGGGCAACACGAAACAACGAGTTTTCAAGAGAGTGCCTGGTTTGTAATGCGGCGTACCAAGAGTAGCCGCCACATCAACAGGATACCCGTAAATACGAGTCATCCCACCCTGCCTCAGAACAATCTGAGGGGCAAATGTTTTCACCAGACATTCATAGACTCCACATTTTTCAGCAACAGGACACGGCGACATTGGTATCGGAGTTGAAACTTCATGTCTGTTACAGCCACGACGCGGTTGCAGTTGTTCTGGCGCGACTCTACTGTTCCGAGAGATATGCGCTCTGGTGTCTCGCTCCACAGTCACACCATGTATTCCGAGGAGGGGTTTGAAATCATCCCGGACTGGGTAGTCAAGCTTGGGGAACTGCGGGCCCCAGGGAAGTTCGATCCGCGGTTTGAGTTCCGACGCGGTTTCTGGACCCCTCCCCTATCGCCGCGGCAGGCCTATCGCTTGGAGGAAAAGCAGATCGAGCGGCAGTTTCAGCTTCCCGGTCTGGTTTCGCTCACCGACCATGACGATATCCGGGCAGGATCGATGTTGCGCGTCCTTAGCAGGTTCAACCGGATACCTGTGTCGATCGAGTGGACCATCCCATACGGTCCGACTTTCTTCCACCTGGGCATTCACAACCTGAACGCAGGAGCTGCCCGGGACATCGCCGCCGACCTGGCGGCCTACACTTCCGCTCCCGGAAAGGGACAACTCGGCGAGCTGCTCACCTGGCTTTTGAAGGACCCTGATCTGCTGGTCGTGCTGAATCATCCGCTTTGGGATGAAAAGCATATCGGTCAGGCTCAACATGAAGCCGTACTCGCCCGTCTGCTTGCCGAACACCAAGACCGTTTTCACGCTCTAGAGCTGAACGGATTTCGGTCTGCGGCTGAGAACGAGCGAGTTGCCCAGCTGGCGCGCGACTGGAATCTCGCAGCCGTAGCGGGCGGTGACCGTCACGGGCTCGAGCCGAACGCACTGCTCAATCTTTCCCTGGCTTCGACATTCCCTGAGTTCGTCCATGAGGTTCGTTACCGCCGCTTCAGTCACATCGTTTTCATGCCGCAGTACCGGCAACCGCACGCTGTGCGGGTCCTTCACGCGATAGTTGACGTACTGCGCGATTACCCTGAAAACTTCGAAGGCCGCCGAACCTGGGGAGACCGGGTCTTTTATCGCGACTCCGAAACCGCCGCTCCGGTTCCGTTTGCCTCCGTGTGGGCGCCCGTGACAGTCGGTCTGGTGCGGCGGCTGTTGCTCGCCACGCGCTTGGTCGACCGGCGTCCTGCGTCTGTTATTCTCACGGGTGCATGAGCGGGGTTGTACTCGATGGGAAGAAAATCAGGGACGAAATACTTGAAGAACTGAAGCCTCGAATCGCAGCTGTCACGGCAAAAAAACAAGCTCCGCCGGCCCTGGCCGTTGTGCTGGTGGGCGACAATCCGGCTTCTCACATCTATGTTCGCAGCAAGGTCAAAACGTGCCAGGAATTGGGCATTCGGAATGTGGAAGTCACAGCGCCGCAGGATATTTCTACAGCACAACTCCGCGAACGTCTCTCACCACTCGTAAACGACCAATCCGTCGACGGCATCTTGATCCAGATGCCGCTGCCGAAACAGATCGATGCCGAAGAAATCCTCTCGTATGCCATTGATCCGATTCGGGATGTGGACGGGTTTGGAGCTCATTCGCTGGGCTGCCTGGTCCAAAATAAACCAGCGCCGCGCGCCTGCACCCCTGCCGGAATTATGGAGATGCTGAAGCGGTATCAGATTTCCATCGCCGGAAAGAAAGCGGTTGTTATCGGACGCAGTGATATTGTCGGTAAGCCGATGGCGCTTATGCTCCTGCATGCGAACGCAACCATAGAGATCTGTCATTCGCGCACTCACAATCTCGAGGAAGAGTGCCGGACGGCCGACATACTTGTGGCGGCGATAGGAAAGCCCGGCTCTATCCGTGCCGAGCACATAAAACCGGGTGCGGTGGTCATCGATGTGGGCATGAACCGCGTCACGGACGAGGCTGAGGTGCAGAGGATGTTCGGGGATGATCCCGTGCGATTGGGTTCGTTTCGCAAAAACGGCAGTGTCCTGGTGGGCGATGTTGACCCTGCCGCAATGCGAGAGATTTCCTCGGCCTATACACCCGTGCCGGGAGGCGTCGGGCCTTTGACCATCGCCATGCTGATGGCCAACACAGTCGAGATCGCGGAGAGACGGCTAAGCCTGCGGGCATAGAAAAAGCTGCCCATGCTGAAGGTCGGCCTGACAGGCGGCTATGCAACCGGGAAGTCTTTCGTCGCGGGCGAACTGGAGCGCCGCGGATGCTATGTCATCTCTGCGGACCGTCTTGGTCACCAGGTCCTCGAACCCGGAGGCCCGGCTTACGTCTCGACTGTCGCGCTTTTCGGTACCGGAATCATCGGCGAGGATGGGAGAATCGATCGGAAAAAGGTAGCTGGGTTAGTGTTTCAGTCTCCCAAGCTTCTGAAGCAGCTCGAGGCGATCGTGCATCCGGCGGTCTTTGAGCTGGAAGCGCAGCTACTCGGCGGGTTTGCGGATCGGCAGCCGGATGGGATCGCGGTCATTGAAGCCGCTATCCTGATAGAAACGGGACGCTATGCGGTATTCGACCGGTTAGTTCTTACGGTCTGCAGCGAAGAAACGCAGATCCTCCGGGGGATGAAGCGTGATGGGCTCACTCGAGAGCAGGTCCGGTCTCGGCTTGACAAGCAGATGTCGTCAGAAGACAAGAGGAGGTACGCGCATTACATTGTGAATACCGATGCGCCTAAAGACAAAACAAAGCAGCAGATTGAGACGATCTATGCGGATCTGAGACGAGTCGCGGATGGGCGATCGATGAGAACGCGCATATTTCTGCTGGCGCTTGTTTTCACGCTCGCGTGCCTCTGGTTGACGTCACGGGCGAACTGGAGCGTGCAGGGTATGGCTGCACCGCTGCTGCGAGCCGCATCGGGTTGGTCCGAATCTTCCTCCGTTCATGGCGCCGGGTTCACTCCTGACGAACAGAACAATATCGACATCTACAAGGCTGCGCGCCTTGCCACCGTTTATATCACCAGTACAGCTGTCCGGCGCGATTTTTTCTATCAGCCGGTAGCATCGCAGAGCCTGGGCTCCGGCTTTCTCATTAACGAGAACGGTTTCATCATGACGAACTTCCACGTCGTCTCCGGTAGCAGCCGTATTCAGGTGACACTTTCTGACCAGAGCCAGTATTACGCGACCGCACTTGACACGGATCGGTCGGATGATCTCGCTTTGATCAAGATCAACCCGAAGCGAAAAGTGGATTCCCTGCGGTTGGGCGATTCCGAACACCTGCAGGTCGGGCAGAAGGTGCTCGCGATCGGGAATCCGTTCGGGCTGGAGGGCACCCTGACTGTAGGAGTGGTTAGCTCCATCGGCAGAGCCATTGAGGGCGAGAATGAGCAGCGATTGGAAGGCATGATTCAAACCGATGCGGCCATCAATGGAGGGAACAGCGGCGGACCTCTGCTCGATTCGAACGGCACGGTCGTCGGGATCAACACGGCGATTCTCGGGCAAACCAACATAGGAATCGGATTTGCCTTGCCGATTAATCGCGCGAAGGCGCTGCTGGCGGATTATCAGGCCGGGCGCGTGACGGAACGGCCGAAAATAGGCAGCACATCGGAATACGTAGCGGGTGACCTTGCCGAAGCGCTGGGACTGCCGAGGCACGGAGGGTTGCTGGTGCAGACGGTCGTTCGCGGTTCGTCCGAAGAGGAGGCGGGACTCCGGGGCGCGCGCGAGGTGGTAGCCATCGGCAACGTGGAACTCGGGATTGGAGGCGACCTGATTGTCGCAGTTGACGGACAACCGGCGGACCGCCAGGACGCTTTGGTCCGGGCGATCAGTCGCAAGAGGGTTGGTGACGTGGTCACCCTCACCATCCTGCGCAATGGCAGAACGGTCACTCTGCCGGTGAAGTTATTACGTGCTCCGGCTGATCTTGGCTAGGTTCTTCGGCAGTCGCGAAAGGATTGAAGTTGGTTTCGTAATCGAAGTAATCGACGCCTTCCGTCCGCTTCAGGAAGTTGACAATCGCGTAGGTCAGGGGCGTCATCAGCGTCTCGTACAGCACTTTGATCACGTACCCGCTCACGATCAGCTTCAGGATGACTCCGAGCGGACGGGTTCCGTAGAATGCGGCAAACATCACGACTGTAGTGTCCACCGCCTGTCCGACCACGGTAGAGCCGATGGTTCTGGTCCAGAGATACCGGCCGTTCGTGACGAGCTTCAGCTTTGCAAGCGTGAAGGAGTTCGCAAACTCCCCGCACCAGTAGGCAAGCAACGATGCCACTACGATCCGGCCGACCGGCTTGAAGATGGTTTCGAAGGCGGTCTGGTCCTTGTATTCAGGAGCAGGCGGGATCACGACCGCAATGTAGGTAAGAGCAACCAGGATGAATGACCCGAAGAATCCAAACCAGATAGCGCGGCGCGAGGCGCCGTAGCCGTACACCTCGGTAAAGATGTCGCCAAAGATGTAGGTGATCGGGAACAGGATTTGCGCTGCGCTGACTCTGAGAGAGCCAATGGCAAAGAATTTGGCAGCTACGATGTTCGACACCAGCAGAACGACGACGAAAAGTGTAATCAAGGAATCCAGGAATCGATATCGTCTGTCGCTGTGAAACAGGGCGGCGAAGCTGGAATTTTCGGCTGGCCCGTGCTCTGCGAGAGATTTCATTGCAGCTCGAGAACGGCTATTCGGCCGTCCGTAATCAATTTGTCGCCGGTTGCATTCGTCACGTTCTGCGGCACGGAGGAGCGCTGGACAAGTGAGATGCCTTGAACGCGTTTTGTATAAAGCAGGTCAGCGACGACTTTGGCCCGTTCCGCATCGATGTTGGAGTCGATCGCGTGCGTGAAGGTCTTGCTCACAGGTGAGAAAGAGATGCTGATGTCGTGGGTGGCAGCTGCCAGCCAGACAGGCTTGCCATTGAACGTGTCCGGACGCGGCCAAATCCGGATATGGTGCCGCTTTGCGAACGTGTTGTTCTGCTTCTGAAAAGTGAGCTCGGGCGGTTGACCATTGATGAGAAGAATGGACATGGGCGCTTCGTTGTAGCCGCGGTTCTCAATGATGGCGCGGGCGGTTTCCATTTTAGATGCCTGGCTCAAAGCCTCGGCTGGAAACCATCCAGCCTGGCGGAAGGCACCCTCAATAGCAGCTTGAGACCCGATGAACATCAGGTTGATGATGTCTGAGGGGTTGGGCGGACTTTGAGCAACGGTTCGAACCGGTTCCGCGGCGACCATTGACAACAGCGTGCCTGCAGGGCTGACAGCGGCAACAGGATCGGGATTTCCCACCGCGCCAGTCCAGTCGAGAGCTCTGGTGAGCCGAAGAGTAAGATCTGTTCCGGGCTTGTAGTCGATGGACGCGTCGACATCTTTGAGAAATGCGCCCTTGATGCTGTTGAGGATCTGCGCAAACTGCTGAGACCTCGACTCGAGCTTTGAGATTCCCCGGTCGATCTGCGCTTCATAAGTTTGGGAGCTGAGGATGCCCGTGATCAAGCCTGAGCTGTCGACCGTTTCCCGCGCGTTGTCTACAGCTTCGAGTACGCAGTAGATTTCCTGGGAGTGACCCGTTGTGTCCGATAAACGAGTAAACAGCAGCCGGAGACTGGCTGGCTGTTCGGGAGACCCGTCCTTTGCGGCGCCGTAGGGCACAACGTCGGCTACGTTGCCGGCGAGCCGTGTGCCCGGCGGAAGAGCGGCCCGGCTGCCGACATAGACGGGAGCGAGTAGTTCCGCTGTGACCGGCTCTCCTGAATGCGCATTGCTCGTTACCTGGCTGGTTAAGCGCACTGGAAGCTCGGTCCCGACTGGAAGGGTGACGCCGGCGAGCGCAGCTATCAGGACTGACAACAATGATCTGATCCTCAGTTCTATTGTCTCCGGGCTGCGCTTCCTGAGGCGAGACGAATACCCCTGAGTCACTCACATCCTTAGTGATGAAAGGCAGTCGCGCGTAAGTTGTTCGTTATACTCGAATCGTGTCACGGCGTGCATCCGTCGCCTTTTTCTTGGCATTTGCCTTTATTTCCGGTTGTTCCGGAAACCGAAGCAAGGAACAAGTTCAGCAGGCGATCATAACCAGGCTTCAGACGCATTCGGGTCTAGACCTGAAAGACCTGGACGTTACTACCAGTTCCGTGTCATTCAACAAGAATATGGCTTACGCCACGGTGGCGTTTCATCCTAAGGGCGACACCAATCTGAACAGCGGAATGGTAATGAAATACACGTTGGAACAGCGTGACGGTAAGTGGGTTGTAGTGAGCGTGGGTGATTCACAAGGCCGCAGCTTGGGCGGCCATGCTTCGGGCGGCAGCAGCCAACTCCCGCCGGGTCATCCGCCCTTGAGACCGGGCGGAGAAAGTCCGGGTGGGAATCCGCAATGAAGACAGTCGCAGTTTTGGGCGGAGGCCCCGCTGGCGCTTCCGCTGCGGAGAGGCTTGCGAGTGCCGGTCTGCGAACGGTCATCTTTGACGAGAAGTTGGCCTGGGAGAAGCCGTGCGGTGGCGGAATTACCTATAAGGCCTATTCTCAATACCCTTATTTGATTGATAACGACAGTCCCAAGAAGTACGTTAGCGACACGCTTCTGGCAGCGCCGAAAGCGGGCGCCTTCAAAATGGTCCTGAAGCAGCCTCTGATCATCTACTCACGGTTCGATCTGAATCAAATGCTGCTGCGGCGGGCGGAAGCGAGCGGCGCCGAACTCGAAAAGACGCGGGTTTTAGGGCTCGATCGAAACTCCTCGGGTTGGGCTATCCGGACGCGTTCCGGGCGATTCGATGCTGATTACTGCGTGATCGCGACGGGCGCACGCAATCCGCTCCGGGATGTTGGAACACAATATACGGCTCAGGACACGATGTACGCGCTCGGCTACTGGGTCCCCGCGGACCAGGGGCACGTAGATATACAGTTCCTCCCGAATCTCGAGGGCTACATCTGGGTTTTTCCGCGCGCGAATCATCTCTCAGTTGGCATTTGCGGTAAGAGCGAATCTGCGCAATGCCTACGGACCCGGTTGGAGCGCTACATGGACGAAAAGGGTATCGCGCGCAAAGAAGCAACATTTTACGGCCACATGCTGCCGGCGCTCGATTCCCGTGGTTGGCGCAACAATCGCTTGGCGGGCGACGGTTGGATCGCAGTAGGTGATGCGGGAGGACTCGTCGACCCAATTACCGGCGAAGGGCTTTACTATGCAGTCCGCTCGGGCGATTTGGCCAGTCAGGTTCTGCTGAACGAACAAGAGCCGGAACGGAAAGCGGAGACCTACCGGCAGCTGATCGCACGCGACTTTGCTCTTGATCTCACTTATGGCTCAGGTCTAGCTAAACGTCTGTTTTGCGGTGCCATCTGTTTCCGTGCGGTCCCGACGCGGATGATTGAGTTTATGAACCGCAGTCCAAAGTTCTGCGAAATCATGCAGGATCTTTTCGCGGGCACGCAACCTTATCTTGACCTGAAGAACCGTTTGCTGCGAAACGTGAACACCACACTGCACGAGATTCTGATGAGCTTTCTGTTCCGCAAACTGCTGCTCGGCGAAACCCGCGTATGAACGTCAGCCAATCGGAGGCTCTGTTTGCGCGCGCGCAACAGTACATACCGGGAGGCGTGAATTCGCCTGTCCGCGCGTTTCGTGCGGTGGGTGGAACACCGCGGTTCATTGCCAGGGGCGAAGGATCGCACATGTTCGATGTGGACGGAAACGACTACATCGATTTCATTGGCTCCTGGGGGCCGCTTCTGCTGGGACACCGGCCGAAACCGGTGATCGATGCTCTGGCGAATGCTCTGGAGATGGGTACCAGCTTCGGTGCGCCAACAGGCAGGGAAGTGGAACTCGCCGAACTGATCATCGATGCCGTTCCTTCGATTGAGATGGTGCGTTTAGTCAATTCGGGGACCGAGGCATGCATGAGTGCCATCCGTCTGGCTCGGGGATTCACAGGCCGGGAGCTTACCGTCAAGTTCGAGGGTTGTTATCACGGGCACGTGGATTCGCTTCTGGTGAAAGCGGGTTCCGGAGTCGCGACGCTGAGCCTGCCTGACACAGCGGGTGTGCCGCGCGCGTTTTCCGAAACGACCTTGGCGCTGCCTTTCAATGATCTGGAAGCGGTGGAGACCGCCTTTCGACAGGAAGGTGACCGGGTGGCCGCCGTCATCGTGGAACCGGTGGCGGGCAATATGGGCTGTATCCCTCCTCAGCCCGGATTCCTGCAAGGGTTGAGGGACATCACTCGCCGGTACGGAAGCCTGCTTATCTTCGACGAGGTAATGACCGGGTTCCGTTTGTGTCGCGGGGGCGCACAGGCGCTGTACGGAGTGACTCCGGATCTGACAACTTTGGGCAAGATAATCGGCGGCGGGCTTCCTATTGCGGCTTATGGCGGCCGCGCTGAAATTATGAAGAAGGTGGCGCCCGCAGGGCCGGTATATCAAGCCGGTACGCTTTCGGGCAACCCGCTGGCGGTTACGGCCGGGATCGCAATGCTGACTTATCTGGAGGCTCACCCCGAGGTTTACGGCGTATTGGACCAGTTAACGGCTGAGTTGACGGAGCGGAAACTGGCAGGAGTGACTGTGAACCGGGTCGGGTCTATGTTCACGTTCTTCTTCCAAGAAGGATGCGTCTGTAATTACGAAAGCGCGAAGCGTTCGGATACGGCGAAGTTCGGCAGACTCTTCCATTTCCTTTTGGAACGCGGCATTTATCTTCCGCCTTCACAATTTGAAGCCGGGTTTGTATGCGCCGCTCATACACCTGGGGAGATCGCAGCCGCAGCCCGGGCTATAAGCGAATTTTGTGCCTCCGCCTGAGCCAGGCCGACCGAAGCGCGTATTAGTCACCGGGGCTGCGAAACGAATCGGCCGGGCTATCGCGATTGATCTTTTCCGTAGCGGATTTCAGGTTGCCATTCACTTCAACGAATCGCGGAGCGAAGCGGAGGCGGTAGCCGGTGAATGCGGCAACGCTCCGGTGTTTCAAGCGGATCTTTCGCAAGTAGCGGAGATACGGCGGCTATTCGCTGAAGTTCGGCGGGAATTCGGTCCGCTGCAGTTTCTGGTCAACAATGCCGCGCGGTTCACGCGCTTCCATCCGCTCGAGATTGAAGAAGCCGATTGGGATGAGATTCACTCGGTGAATCTGAAGGGTGTTTTCTTCTGCTGTCAGGAAGCGGCAAGACAAATGATGGACGACGAGGGCGGACGGATCGTGAACATCAGCTCTTTGGGCGGCATTCGGCCGTGGGCCGATCACGCGCACTACTGCGCTTCCAAAGCTGGCGTGATTATGCTCACAAAAGCCTTGGCCAAAGCGTTCGCCCCTCGAATCACGGTGAATTCAGTTGCTCCCGGTGTCATCCTGGCTTCCGATGCGCAGCCGGAGGTGAGGGCGATGATCAACGCCACGCCTTTGAAACGGGCAGGGAAGCCGGAGGAAGTGGCGGAGACTGTTCGTTTCTTTTTGACGGCGCCTGATTTTATAACCGGACAGATTCTCGCCGTGGATGGCGGACTCAGTCAGCGTTGAGCGCGTCAGGCAGGGCGCGTCCGTCGAAGAAGACATCCTGGTGATGCACAATCGCCGGCGGATTCGAGAAGACAATGGAAACGGTATCGAAACGGACCTTATCCCAGCCTAGGCCTGCCCGAGTGGCGAAGGCTCGCGCGGCACGGAGGATGTGTTTGCGCTTCTGTTCGTCGATGGCCCGGTCGGGGCTGCCGAATTCGGCGGTACGGCGGGATTTTACTTCGACGAAGACGACAGTTTCCTTATCCCGGGCGACGATGTCGACTTCGGCTTCGCCGCCTCCCGGCCGGTAGTTGCGGGCCAGAATCGCGAGTCCGCTGCTCCTCAGATAGCGGTGTGCAAGATCTTCGCCGCGCTTACCGAGTGCAGCCTCAGCCGTGAGGAGCTTTCGTTCCCGTAATTGCCTGGCAGTATCGCTTAATTTCCAGAGTAGCTGCCTGGGCGAGAATGCCCAGGGTGATCCTTCAACGCTTCTAGCTGCCATTCGATTACCTTGCCCCGCACGAGATAGCAGAGATAGTATTCCCAGAAGCGCCGGAATCGCCGGGAGACGTTTACGAGCGCTTCGAAGCCCAGATATCTCCACAAGGCAAGTAACCGAACGCGGGTGGAAATCTCACGAAAACGGGCGGCAGAGTAGTATCCGTAGCCTCCGTTGTCTTCACCGAAATAGCGTAAGGAAAAGCTGTTCAGGTGCCAGCGGTGGGTTGGATCGCAGAAGGAACTGAAATCGGTATAGTGCGGCGTGACGATGACGGCTTTGCCACCGGGCGCGAGCAAACGGTGAAATTCCTCCATGGTTTGAATGACGTTGCTGACATGCTCGATCACGTGCGTGGCTCGGATTTCGCGAAACGAACTGTCGCGGAATGGAAAGGGATAGTGATCGAGATCCGCAATCACGTCGGCCCGGGTGTGCGGGTTTCGGTCCAGGCCGATGGATCCGGGGTACTTGTTAATGCCGCAACCAACGTCAAGAACCGGCAGGGTTCTGGAATAGCTGGCGGTTACGGAGGCTTCAGAAATGGCGCTTATTGTTCCTGAGCCTGCAGACACTGCTCCAGTGTATCGAGCAGTGAGCAGACAACCTCGAGGTTTATGGTGCGGCGCGATGCGTCGCCTTACTTACATCCGACAAGGAGAGCCACGTGACCACGAACGATATCTAAAACAGCCCGTGGAGCGGCCCCACGTGCTTTGCGCCACGAGCTTTAAGGTCGGTGGATCTCACGTGATCCGCTAAGACGACGCCCTGAATAACGCATCCATTCGGGAGTGCGACTTCGAACGGGTGACCTTTTACTTGGCTCGTTATCGGACAGATAAGTGCGAGCCCCGAGCGCGCGTTGTATAGCGCCTCAGATATCCAATCGCAGGTCGCCACCCTGCCTGCTCGTGGCCTGCTTGCGGATCAAAGTTGATCTTAATGAGGTCGCCAGGCTCAGGGACTCTAGATCTACTCACCACACCTCATTACCCAAGGGCTTGCCCCACTCGGTTTCGGCATGCCGGTTTTTGGGCGTTATTCCCGCGACCAAATCTTCCAAGGTAAGCCGCACTCGCGCCGCCCGGACGATGATTACGCCGGGAGCCTCTACTTCGAAATCAACTGCATCGCCTTCGTGGAGATCAGCCTTTACCATCACCGTTTTCGGAATACGAATGGCGGGTGCGTTTCCCCACTTCGCAACTTTTCTGTCTGCGCCCACGACTCATCTCCTCACTTAATATATACATTTGTATCCACTCGAGTGCTAGAAAACCGAATTGCGCCCACAACGTGCACATTGCTTCTATACGCAACTGAAGGGCTTCGCGATCGTGCTTGGCTGTAACCTGAGCCGTCTACACTGGGCAGTGTCAAGGCCAATCAGGGGTAAAGTTTGGCCGAGTAACTCAGAAGCTCTCTAGACACTGCTCCAAGGTATCGACCGCGAAGTCCGCCTGATCGCGGGTGATGGTGAGAGGGGGGCAGAGGCGGATGCTGTTCGGGCCGCATCCGAGAATCAGCAGTCCGCGCTCGAAGGCCAGGGTTTCCAGCCGGTCGCGCAGGTCGGGAGCGCGCTCTTTGGTTTGCTTGTCCTTCACCATTTCGAAGCCGATCATCAAGCCTTTACCGCGAACGTCACCGACAGAGCGAAATTTCTCCGGCCAGCGCCGGAGGCGGTCCAGAATGTGGGCGCCCATAGTTGCCGCATTCGCCACCAGGCTCTCTTCGAGCAATTCGATGGTGGTCAGCGCAGCGGCGATCGATACGGGATTGCCGCCGAAAGTGGAGGCGTGAGCGCCCGGTCCCCAGTTCATGACATCAGCTCGGGCAACGGTAGCGGACAGCGGCATGCCGCTCGCAATGCCTTTGGCGATGGTGACAATGTCGGGCGTGACATCAAAATGTTCTGAGGCAAACATGCGTCCTGTTCGCCCCATGCCGGATTGAACTTCGTCGTGGACCAGAAGTATGCCGTATTGGTCTGCGATGCGCCGGAGTTCCTGATGGAATCGGGCTGATGGCACCAGGTACCCGCCTTCGCCCTGGATTGGCTCTACAAAAATGGCGGCCACTTCTTCCGGGGGAAGAATCGTTTTGAAAAGGGTGTCTTCGAGAACTTTGACGCACTCGAGATGGCAGGTGGAAGGCTCCTGGCCATAGGGGCAGCGGTAGCAGTTCGGATAAGGAATGTGTTGCACCGGAATACTCGGATGGAATCCGCGCCGCTGCACCACTTTGCTGCCCGTTAGGCTGAGAGCCCCCATCGTGCGGCCATGGAACGAGCCTAAGAAGGCGACAAATTTGTCGCGGCCGGTATGGTAGCGGGCCATTTTGATCGCCGCTTCTACTGCCTCGGCTCCCGAGTTGCCGAAGTAGACGCGTTTCGCGTGTTTCCCTGGGGTGATTCTGGCAAGTGTCTCAGCCAGCCGCACCATTCCTTCGTAATAGAAATCTGTTCCCGACATGTGCAGGAACTCTGAGGCCTGCTGCTGAATGGCGCGCACCACACGAGGATGAGAGTGACCGGTTGCCACCACGGCGATCCCGGCGCTGAAGTCAAGAAATCGATTGCCATCGACATCCTCGATGATGGCCCCTTCGCCCCTTTTTACGACGAGCGGGTAGCATCGCGTGTAAGAGGGGGACAACACGGCGTTGTCTCGCTCGATGATCTTCTTCGCCTCGGGACCAGGCAGCGATGTCACCACATTCGGTAGCTGCGGATGCACGGACACTTCGGTCGCCATAAATTCACCTCAAATTTGTAACAGGACAGTGATGGAGGGGTCGCTCGGACGAGCGAGGCTAGTCAGAACCGAAGAGCGACGGTCGTGTGGCGGCGGGGATCGCCATAGCTTTACTGTACTCGAAAAAAGCGTAAAACGGGAACACGGTCAGCTGCCGAGGTTCTGAAAAGCGGCTCAGAGATTTCTTTCCCAGCAGCATGCGTGTGCTCTTTTCGGCGTTAGATAATGTAACAGTTGGGTTCGTTACGTAATCCGATAAAAGTCCGCCCTGTCCCGCGTATCGGGCGAAAGGGCCGGAAGCAGCATACACGATTTGCCTCCGGGAGGACGCACCGCTGTGTGTTCTACAGAATGGCGCGCCCTTAGAGTTTTCTAGGGGAACGGTAACCATTCGGCGCCTCTCGCCTCATAACCAAAGACATTTATCAGCATTTTCAATATGAAAAAGCGGCTTTGTTCGTACGCCGTGCACAGAGAGTACTTATCCGCATGACAAAAACCCCCGGGTCGGCTGGCCCAGAGTTACCTGAGGAAGGAAAGTTATTCGACACGCTCATTCTGGATGTTCCCAGTGTTGCGATGTTTGCTAGCGACCTTGAGGGAACAATCAAGACGTGGAATAAGGGCGTTG
This sequence comes from uncultured Acidobacteriaceae bacterium, assembly GCA_963771495.1. GTDB lineage: Bacteria > Acidobacteriota > Terriglobia > Bryobacterales > Bryobacteraceae > Bog-105. The sequence goes on from CAVYTR010000002.1 coordinate 1,007,231, forward strand.
AGAAGAATCTCGGGTACACGGAGCACGAATTTGTGGGCCGACCTGTTCACCTTATCTTCACCGAAGAAGACCGTGCGGGCGGTGTGCCGGAACGAGAGATGCGGACCGCTTTACGGGACGGGGTAGCTCTCGATAAGCGGTGGCATGTACGGAAGGACGGGACCCGGCTTTTCGCAGATGGAACGCTCTCAGCGCTTACCAAGGACGGCCAAGTTGTCGGGTTCGCCAAGATCCTGCGGGACGCAACGAAGGAGCACGTAGCCGAGCAGCAGTTACTCAGCGGGTTGCGGAATGCCGAAGCGATCATCGACACGCTGAGGGAACCGCTTCTGGTTCTCGATTCCGACCTGCGCATTGTGAACGCGAATCGAGCGTTTCTGCAGCATTTCGCCGTTCAAAAGTCCAGAGTTGAAGGATCACTTTTCTATCAATTAGGGAAGCGGCAGTGGGACGAAGGGGGTTTACGGGAATCGCTGAAGGCGGTAGTCGTCAACGGCGCAGTTGAAGATTTGCTGATAGAAATCGAGTTTCCCAAAATTGGCAGAAGAACCGTGCTGCTCAATGCCCGGAAATTGTGGACAGAGGACAGCGAGTTAGATCTTATCCTGGTGGCGCTGGAGGACGTAACCAGCAAACGGGAAGTAGAACACGAGCGTGAGCGGATGATCGAGCATTTGCGGTCGTCGAATGCAGAGTTGAGCCGGTTTGCACACCTGGTGAGTCACGATTTACAGACTCCCGTTCGCACGGTAAGCGCCTTGACTGAACTGTTGCGGCAGAGGCTAACGGGGAAGTTGGACGAAAAAACAGAGGGCCTTTTTTCTTCGATCAAGGATGCGGCAGTCTCCATGGGGGAACTGATTCGAACCCTCCTGGAGTACGCTACCCTCGGCGAGCACGAGATCGCTCGGGAGCCGGTCTGCCTGAGCGATATTCTTGCGCTGGCTACTGCTTCTCTTGATTCGCTCATCCGTACAGAGCAAGCCGAGATTTCGACAACGGGCGACCTGCCGTGTGTTCCTGGAAATAAAGTTCTCCTGAAGCAGCTACTCCAGAATTTAATTGAAAACGCGGTGAAGTACCGCGATCCCGATCGACCGCCGAGAGTTGTCATAGATGCGAGACCTGAACGAAACTGCTGGGTTTTTTCCGTCTCGGACAACGGTATTGGCGTTGAGCCGCAATATCACCGCCGCATCTTCGAGCCTTTGAAGCGCTTGCATGGACGCGAGATCTCAGGAACAGGCATGGGTTTGGCTGCTTGTCGCGGCATCGTCGAGCGGCATGGCGGACGTATTTGGGTCGAATCGAACCTTGGTAAGGGGTCCACTTTCTATTTCACATTGCCGCAATTTGGCCATGAAGACGAGAGTAGTTGCGCGATAGAGCCGGACGCCAGCGAAGTCGTGTCGCCCGTCCCCTAGATGGATGTCGAACAGCCGGTTACAGGCAAAATGCAAGGCGTGTTTCGAAGGAAACAGCAAACGGATCCGCTTACAGTGGACTTCCATGCAGTGTTCGATTCCGTTCCAGGCAATCTGCTCGTCGTCGGAGTGGATGAGCCGCGCTTTACGATTGTCGCTGCGACTGACTGCTACCTGCAGACGGTAGGCAAGGAACGAGACGAGATTCTGGGTCTCGGTGTTTTCGAAGCATTTCCTGAAATGCGTGAGACCGAGCACGCCACCAATCTCGGGAAGTTGCGCGATTCGTTCCGTCGAGTGATCGCCACTCGAAAGAAAGATACTCTGCCTTTGCAGCGTTATGACCTGCGAAGTCTTGAGTTCGACCAGCTAGAGGAGCGCTACTGGAGTGTTGTCAACACGCCCGTGTTAGGAGCGGACGGGACAGTGCAGTTCATCATGAATCGTGTTGAGGATGTGACTGCCTACGTGCTGCTGGAACATAAGGAAGGGGAACAAGCGCAACTGGCCCGTACTGAACGCGTACGTGCGGACGGATTGGAAGACCGATTCAGGCGTGCTCTGGAGATAGATACGGTGGGCGTGATTTTTTTCGATCCAGCCGGAGATATAACTTCCGCTAACGACGCGTTTCTCCGGATGGGCGGATATACGCGAGACGATCTGCACCGCCGGCGTCTAAGGTGGGACACTCTCACTCCACCCGAGTGGATACCCGCTTCGTTGCGAGCGATCGAAGAACTCAAGATACTCGGCAGCACGACGCCTTACGAGAAAGAATACTATCGGAAAGACGGGTCGCGATGGTGGGGACTCTTTGCTGCCAAGAGTTTAAGCGACCACGAGGGCGTCGAATTCATCATTGATATAACCGGATCAAAGCGGGCCCAACAGGCCTTACATGAGCAACACCGGCTGACGGAGGCGATCACGAACAATGCCTCCGTAGCGCTGTTCATCATGGATGGCCAGCAGCACTGTCTTTTTATGAACCCTGCCGCTGAGAAGCTGACCGGTTACACACTGGACGAACTTCGCGGACATGCGCTGCACGACGTGATTCATCACACTCGGCCCGATGGCAGTCACTATCCGCTTTCGGAATGCCCGATCGACCGAGCATTGCCAGAAGACAACCGGATGCAGGGAGAGGAGGTGTTCGTCCACAAGGCTGGAAATTTCTATCCGGTGGCGTATACGGCCAGCCCTATTCGCGAGCACGGCGGGGTTATCGGCACTGTAATCGAAGTGCGTGACATTTCCGAACGCAAACGCGCACAGGATGCACTGCGCGAAAGCCAGGAACGATTGCAGCAGGTATTTCAGCAAGCCCCGGTAGCAATTGTTGTGTTGCGAGGCTGTGATTTCCTGATTGAATTGGCCAACCCGTTCTATCAAGCTCTACTCCAAGGTCGCGAGTTGATAGGCCGCCGATTTGCCGACGTCGTTCCAGAACTTGGAACGGATGTTTGGGATGCGTTTCGCCGCGTCCTGGACACGGGCGAACCGTTCCTGGCGAACGACTTCTACATACCGTATGACCAGGATGGAGACGGGGCGGTGGAGGATCACTGGTTTAACGTCGTCTATCATCCGCTGCGAGAAGCAGATGGCTACGTTTCTGGGATCGTGGCCATCAGTAACGAAGTGACGGCACAGGTGCGTTCTCGTCAAGAATTGGAGCAGGTCAATCGCAATCTCGAAGAATTCGCATTCGCAGCCAGCCACGACTTGCAGGAGCCATTACGAATGGTGAGTATCTATACACAGCTTCTTTTGCAGCGGCACCTGGATGAGTCGAACGAAAATGCAAAGTTATTTGCGCAGCGGATTCGCGATGGAGTAAGCCGCCTAGAGATGCTAATTCGCGATCTTCTCCTGTACTCGCGGGCAATTCACCGTGAAACGGAGCGCGTTGCAGCTGCAGTCAATCTCGACCACGTTCTACAACAGGTAATGCAAACTCTATCTGGCGAGATTGGAAGCACAGGAGCACTGGTGGAGTATTCTGAGTTGCCAACCGTTTCGGCGGATGAGAGTCAGTTGTACCTGGTGTTTCAAAATCTCCTCTCGAATGCTTTGAAATATTCTAGAGAAGGCGTTGTGCCTCGCATTGCCATCTCGGTGAATCTCGTTGATGGCGAATGGATCGTCCGGATAGAGGACAATGGCATCGGATTCGATCAACAATACGCTGACCAGATTTTTGGGCTCTTCAAGCGGTTGAGCGAGAAAGATGTACCCGGAACCGGGTTAGGACTAGCGATTTGTCGCCGCATTATCGAGCGATATGGCGGCCGGATTTGGGCCGAGTCGCGTCGCGGAGAAGGATCGACCTTCTTTTTTTCACTTCCGTCTTAAGGGCTATGTGTGACTTCTACCATCCGTATTCTTCTGGCCGAGGACAACGCCGGTGACGTGTTCCTGGTGGAAGATGCACTCTCCGCACATGATTTGAATTACACGTTGAGTACAGCCGCTGACGGTGAGCGTGCGTTACAGTTGCTCAACGAAGCCGAGAATGGTGCATCGACCTACGACCTACTATTACTAGATTTAAACCTGCCTAAGATCAGCGGCGATCGGTTGCTGGCGCGTGTTCGCCAGAGTGATCGACTAAGGGGTTTACCTGTCATTGTTGTGACCTCGTCCGACTCGCCTCAGGATCGGGCCAAAGTGACTGAATTAGGTGCAGACCGTTATTTTCGAAAGCCATCGAATCTGCAGGAATTCCAGCGCCTGGGGTCTCTGGTGCGGAACATTGTGCAGTCGCGAGGGAATGCGCAATGATGCGTGAGGCGAACACCCCTGGTATGGCGCGGAAACTATACAATATTGGCCAGGAGGACCGATGTTGCGCCCGGGTTTGTTGCTTTCGAGTGTTCTGAGCATCGCTTCCTTGTGTGGCGGCCAAACCGTTCCAGAGCCTCAATTCGAAGGATCGCTTACCGTACCGAAATATGAGGGCGGATATGTGCTGGATTGGGATGCTCCCACGTACAGCAAGGTCACTTTATATGGACCGAATACGAAATCGGTGTATTCTCTGCCGATCACAGCGGAGCGGACTCTTTACGGGGCTTGGGCGGCCGATGCGGACGGCGCTGCGGCGCGGGCCTATCGCGATTCACAGCGGCGAGGAAAAGTCGATCTTCTCGAGGTTTCAGGTAAGGTCACGCGGACTGTCGATACAGGATCTTACATCCCCACGCACGTGACATTTGCCTGGGACCATACCATCTGGACTCTGGGTATTGTGTACGACAACGGAGCGAAAGACGAAGAATTCAAAGTTTTACGTCATTATGCGCGAACGGGCGAACAACTCGGGGAGGCGCTCCCGTGGTCTCAGATCGCCGGGGAAAACAATCGTTACACGGCACTCCAATTGATCGAGGGTGGCAGATCCCTGTTCTCCGCGAACGACCGCATCGGGTTTATCGCCCAGGTAAATCGGGGAAGATCGAAGTGGATCGAAGTAAGCTTTGCGGGTACCCTACTCGGGCAATATGATCTGGGTTCGTATGGAAGCACGGAGCCGGGTTTTCTACCCACGGCTATGACATCGAGCGGGCAAGTCTGCGCCAGAGTTGAGCAGTACCGCAGATTCGAAGGATATGCGGTTCTCGATAGATCCACGGGGATGTGGCGCAAGGTTGCTGGCTATCCAAGAGGCACGCTGGTCGGGACCGATGGCGATGACTTAGTCTTCTCTCAGCTAGACGGGGGATGGACCGTTCTTCACAGGGTGGCAAGCGCGGCACTTACGGTTGAGAAGGTCGGTCTGCAATGATCGGTGATCAAGCAATCGCGAATTGGTGAAAGCGTAGCTGTCCCCGATTTAGAAGGTGACTCGAAGGGCGAGTTGCATGGTTCGCGGGTCAGTTGCCCCGGTTATCTGTCCGAAATTGGAGCTTCCGACGGTGTTCGAGATGCTTGTGTATGAGAGATGATTCGGGAAGTTGTAGAGCTCGGCACGAAGCCGGGCATTCACTTTTTCACCGATGGGAAATCCCTTTGTTACCGAAACGTCCCAGTTATTGAATATCGGATAATAGAGCGCGTAAGCGCCGAGATTCCCGAAGGTACCCGCGGCAGGGACACCGAAGGCGGCAGGATTCAGGTATTGCGTTCGGGTTGGACCTCGCCAGTTCGTATTCAGTAAGACCGGGCGTTCGTTCAGATTAGCGCTCAGGCCGATGCCTGCCGGATCACCCTGCACGATGGTGTTAAACGGTAGGCCGGATTGAATGCTGGTAACACCGGAAATCTGCCAACCACCAAGTACTTTCTGATACCAAGTCCGTCCGTTAAGCCAGAACGGAAGCGGGTAGACATAGCTTACGGTCAGGATCTGATTCCGGTTGTAATTCGAGGGTCCCCAATCGCCCCGGAGATTGTAGCTGTCCATCGGCTGATAGTTATAAGCATTCGCATCGGTGCGAGCCTTCGACCACGTATACGCCACATTCAGCAAGCCTCCCTGGCGAAACTGCTTTCGCAATTGCACCTGGAGCGAGTTGTAAATGAAGTTACCGCCGGTGTTGTATTCATAGATTTCGGAATAACCCACAAATGGACGCAGCGCATTTACATTTACCCCAGGATGGGCCTGCAGCGTACCCAGCGGCAGCTGGTTGATGTTGTCCTGGTATGCAAGATTCGCTGAACTCGAACCGACGTACTCAACAGTAAGAATTGAACTCCCGCTCAGTTTCTGTTCTATTCCCATGCTCCAGTTCAAAACGCGTGGGACTTTCATATCGAGATAATGCGAGTTGTTAATGGTGTTCGGGAAATTCTGGAGAGTTCCGCCACCGGGGTTTTCAACGTTCCCGTAATAAACTGTCTGCTGCTGGATGAAGGGCGGATTATTCACCGCGCTGAAGATGAAATTCCCTTCGACGCGCTCGTAGAAGACACCGAAGCCTCCACGGAGCACGGTACTCTGTTTGCCGGTCAGGTCATATGCAAACCCGAAGCGCGGCTGCCATGTCCCCCAATCGGTTCGGGCGGTCCCCTTGGGCAGGTTGTGGAAAAGGCTTAGGATGGCTGGATCGCTCGTAATATCAGGGAAGCGCAACTGGGTAGCAGGAGGAAAGCCGTTGCCGCCAAGGACGAGACCGTTGTACAGGTTTCCTGAATTAGCAACAATGGCTCCGGTGGACGGGAGAATTTGGACTGTCTGTGCTCGATTGAAATATTGAGGCAGGAAAGCAGACGTGTTGTTCAGAGCGCTGTATTGGGGCTGCATGTAGGCCCAGCGGAACCCGATATTCAGAGTGAGCCGGCTGCTTGCTTTCCAGTCGTCCTGGATGTAGGGTTCTACTTGAGAGAACCTATACCAGCCCTGGCGCAGGGAACTGGCTTCGGTGTAGTTATTGAAGTTTCCGAGCAGAGCGTTCGCAATCGAATTACCGGTACTGTTCGGTCCGGAAGTGTTGAACACGAAGGTTCCGTTGATCGCGGGAACGTTATCCTGATTTTTGCGGCTCCGCATAACCAGAATGCCCGTCTTGAGATTGTGGTTTCCGATGATCTTCGATAAATCGTCCTTCCAGTCGAAGATGCGGTTGAAGTTATTAAAATTGAGCGGCGTTGCCGTCAGGCTCGTAAGTCCCGAAACTTGAACGGTTGGAATATCCGGAGACGCGTTGTAGAGGGTTGGGTATGTCAGGCCCTGCCCGGCCCTCGTGTAGTTATTGATGAAGATCGGATTCGCAGCGATACCGGTCTTTTCGAAAATCACGTTTCCAGTAAAGGTGAATTGAGCCACATTGACCGTCGTCGGATTGGGCACCCAGGTCCACTGAACGCTGAAGTTAGTGCCTGGAATGTTACGGTTGAACAGGATGAGCTGAGTAAGATCCTGGGTGGAAGTGTAGTAATCGCGGAAATAGTGAACATCGAGCTGGTTCTTGCTGCTGATGTTGTAATCGACTTTGTAAAGATACTCGTTGGCATTGAGCGGCTGGACGGTGTTGAACACGAAATTGCCTCCTGATCCACTGAAATTGGGCAGCGGGTAGAGATCAAGAAGCTTGGCAGAGTTGGGGCTCCAACTCGATTGCGGTATGGTGCCTCCGGTGAAAGCCGCGCCGGTTGCCGGGTTTTTCGGCCATTGAGAAACCGGCAAAGATGAGAAGTTCCCATTCCGCTGAGCGAGGGTAGGTACTGTCCACGTGTTGCCTGCACCTTGCCTTAAACGCTTGAAGTCTTCTCCGATAAAGAAGAATAATTTGCTTCTATCTTTGTTGAAGACGCGCGGAATGAAAATCGGGCCGCCCAGGTTCCAACCGAAGTTGTTGTAACGAAGCTCCGGAATAGTCGGAGCATTGAATGCTCTGGCCTGGATGGCATCGTTGCGGAAGTATTCGTAGGCCAGGCCGTGAAACTCTGTTGTGCCGCTCTTCACGGCCATGTTCACGACCGCCCCGGCATTCTGCCCATATTCGGCTCCGTAGTTAGCGGTCAGAACTCGGAACTCGGCCAGAGCATCCGGATTGATGTTGATGAAATTGTTCCCGCCGCCGCCATTGTCCTTGTTATCGGCGCCGTCCAAGTTCCAGGAGAAGGTGTCGGTCCGGCTGCCATTGATCGACTGAGAGCTAGCGCTGACTCCATAGCCACCAAAGAGGCTGAAGCCGCTGCTGAACGTTGTCGAGACGCCGGGAAGGAGTTGCAGAAGCTGAGGAAAGTTACGGCCGTTCAGCTGGATCTGGCTTGCCTGGGTTCCCGTAATCAAATTGCTGACCTCCCCGGTGGTTGTTTCCACCCGAGCTGCGTCTGCCTGGACAGTGACCGTTTCGCTCAGGCTGCCGACTTCGAGCCTGATGTTCAGCGATACTTTGGCGTCGACGGTCACCTCGACTCTGGTCAACGTGACTTTCTTGAACCCCGGCGCAACGGCGGAGACATCGTAAAACCCGATCGGCAGGTCGGAGATGACATAGTTCCCGCTTTCATTCGAAGCGGCGGAACGAGTGAGGTTGGTGTCAGCGTTCACAGCCGTGACCGTTGCGCGAGGAACAAAGGCGCCGCTGGAGTCTTGCACGGCTCCCAGGATGGACTGATTGGAACTTGATTGAGCCGACAGCGTGGCTGCAATGAAGAGGAAGGCGAGTACGATCGAGGTAGCGCGCATTAAGGATCCTCCAGGGGAATATCTAACCTTTTCCGAAAAAGCGACAAATATTGAAGCTGGGTGAAATTGTATAACGCTGCGTTCGACGATATGGTCCCTTCGGCAAGAACACGGAGAAGCGCGCCGCTACAATGGTCGGATGGCAGAGGAAAAAGCCTCCCCTAGTTTCGAAGCAAGCCTTGACGAATTAGAGCGCGTCGTCAAGGAATTGGAGAAGGGCGATCTTCCTTTAGAGCAGAGCCTTGCACTTTTCGAAACAGGCATGAAGCTCAGCGCCGATTGCAAGCGGCAGTTAGAAGACGCTGAGAGCAGGGTAGAAATTCTTATGAAAAGAGGGACGGAAATGGTTGCCGTTCCTTTTAATCCCGACAAGCCGGCCACCAGATGACAGGAACGGATCTGGAGACAGTCAAGACATACTTCGCAGAGAAGATTCCCTTAGTAGAGAAGGTTCTGGACACATGGGTACCGGATGAAGGGGCGGAGCCCTCGTCGATTCATAAGGCGATGCGGTACAGCCTTTTCGCAGGGGGCAAACGAATCAGACCTATTCTTGCGATTGCGGCAGCAGATGCGATCCCGAGCGCTCCCGACGGGGTTGTGGATGCCGCGATAACTCTGGAACTGATTCACACCTATTCACTGATCCACGATGACTTGCCGGCGCTCGATAACGACGATCTGCGGCGAGGCAATCCGACCTGCCACAAGGTGTTCGGCGAGGCCATGGCCATTCTTGCCGGGGATGCACTCCTGACGCTGGCGTTTGAGGTTCTCAGCCGGTTGAAGGGCATTCCGGCAGAGCGGAAGAACTTGCTGGTAGAAGAGCTGGCGCGCGCAGCCGGTACAGTAGGCGGAATGATTGGCGGGCAGGTGAACGATATTGAAGGAGAGCGAAGACCGGCAACTCCTGAGTTACTCGAAGCCATTCACAGCGCCAAGACCGGCGCGCTGCTTAGATCGAGCGTGCGGATGGGCGCAATCTATGCGGGCGCATCCCCTGCGGAACTGACGGCCCTCTCGCGGTATGGAAAGCATGTCGGCCTTGCGTTTCAGATCGTTGATGACGTATTGGATGTGGAGGAGTCTTCCGAAGCTTTGGGAAAGACGGCGGGAAAAGATCAGGCACAGCAGAAGATTACTTTCCCCGCTGTGTATGGCCGTGAGCGTTCACGCGAAATGGCCGAAGAAGAGCGCCGGGCCGCACACGATGCACTGCGGCCGTTCGGCGATCGAGCCGGAATGCTTGGGCAGCTTGCGGATTTCGTGGTTTACCGCAAGGCTTGAGACGTCAGGGCTCCTATGTCCGGGCCTTTCAAGTCGCGTCTGGACGCGGCGATAGTTGAGCGGAACCTGGCCCCGTCGCGCGAGAAAGCGCAAGCACTTATTCTGGCGGGCAAAGTAAAAGTGGACGGTCAGAAGGCCGACAAGCCTGGCCGTAGTGTGTCCGCGCTCGTTCATATCGAAGTGGAACAGCCGCTTCGGTACGTCAGCCGCGGCGGACTGAAGCTGGAATTCGCTCTCGATCAGTTCAAAGTTTCCGTTGCCGGCCGGGTTTGCTTCGACGTTGGGACTTCGACGGGCGGCTTCACGGATTGTCTTCTACAGAACGGAGCGCTGCGGGTTCACGCCATCGATACAGGCTCTGGGCAGATTGACTGGAAGCTCCGCACGGATCCACGGGTGGTTCTGCACGAGGGCGTTAATGCCCGCTATCTGACGCTTGACGAAACCGGTGAGAGAGCCGATGTAATCGTTTGCGATGTTAGTTTTATCTCGGTCACGCTTCTGATTTCGCCCTTGGCAATGCTGCTTCAGCCCGGAGGCGACTGGATTATTTTAGTGAAACCGCAGTTCGAAGTAGGACGCGAGAGGGTAGGGAAGGGCGGAATTGTCCGCGATCCGGAGTCACATCAGTTTGCGTGCGACCGCGTGAGCGATGCCTTGGAGAAGATGGGGTTCACGACCGCGATCACCGGGAGCCCTATCCTCGGCGCGGAAGGAAATCGCGAATTTTTGCTCCATGCGCGCCTTCGGACGCCGGGTTAATCTATCCTTTAACCTGACAAAGAATGCGAAGGATTGCCACAGTCGGCATCATGGCCAAGCCGAAGATTGCCGGCGCGGCTGAGATTGTTTGTGGATTACTGGAGTGGCTGCAGCGACAAGAAATTAAATATCGCTGCGATGAGCAGACTGCTGCTTACGCAAATTTGTCGGAATACTATCCGCGTGAGGACATTCCTCATGGAGCGGACCTGGTGATTGTTCTGGGAGGCGATGGCACGCTTTTGGCCGCGGCTCGCTTCGTTGCCGGGCTCGACATTCCTCTCTTCGCTGTCAACCTGGGCCATCTCGGTTTCCTGACCGCGACAAAACTAGACGACCTATTTGAAGGACTCGAGCAGGTTGTGAAGGGCGCTTACCGCATCGGACGGCGGCGCATGCTCGACTGCGAACTGGTGCGCGATGACCAGAGTATCGGCACGTATTCCGCGCTTAACGATATTGTGATCTCCAAGTCGGAACTGGCCCGCATGATCGATCTGGATACGTACGTGGACGATCATTTCGTCGCGGCTTACAAAGCTGACGGTTTGATTGTGGCAACGCCGACGGGTTCCACCGCCTATTCGCTGTCCGCGGGCGGTCCGGTTATTTTCCCGTCCGTGGCAGCTTTCTGTATCACGCCCATTTGTCCGCACATGCTGACTAATCGGCCGGTGATTGTTCCCGACACGAGCGTCATTCGCATTCTGAGCCGTGCGGAAGACGGGACGTTCCTCACCGTAGATGGGCAAGTAGGTGAGCCGATCCATAAAGGCGACCGCGTGGTGTGCCGTTCCTCCCCGAAGAGCATTCAACTGATACGTCCGCCCAAAATGCTGTTTTTTGATGTGCTCCGGGAAAAATTGAAATGGGGAGAACGGTAAGTATGAAGCGGCTGACGCTCACGTCCTGGATCTTTATTGCTTTGGTCTTGGGCATTTTCATCGGGGCGTTGTTTCCTGAGTTCGCGAGGAATTTAGCTCCGATCAGTAACATCTTTCTCCGGCTGATCCGGTCGATTGTGGGCCCTCTGCTGTTTGGAACGCTGGTAAGCGGGATCGCGTCTGCGGGCGAACTGAAAACAATGGGCCGCATCGCATTGAAGGCAGTCACGTATTTTGAGATTGCTACCACTCTCGCGCTGGTCATCGGGTTACTGATCGCTAACGTGATGCACCCAGGTTCGGGAGTAACGTTGAACGCCGGCGCCAGCGGCCCCGCTCTACCGGCACTTGCTAAACCAGTCTCGCTGTCGCAGGTCTTGGAGCATGCAGTCCCGGCAAACATTTTCGAGTCGCTTGCTCAGAATGACGTGCTGCAGATGGTGGTTTTCTTTTTTCTGTTCGGAGCAGCCTGCTCTGCGATTGGCGCGAAAGCGCAGCCAGTAGTGGATTTCGCGAGCTCAGTCGCAGAAGTCATGTTCCGGTATACGAAGTATGTGATGTACACAGCGCCGTTCGGTGTCGGCGCGGCGATTGCCGTAACGATTGGATCCAAGGGACTGGGCGTGCTGTTTGGTCTCGGAAAGCTGGTTGGAACGCTGTATCTGGCACAGGCTCTTTTCGTTGTCCTGGTGCTTGGTTCGGCGCTGGCTCTCGCGAGAGTTCCTGTTGGCCGGTTTGCGCTAGCGGTCAGGCAGCCTTTCCTGCTGGCGTTCTCGACTGCCTCGAGCGAGGCGGCACTACCACTCGCGCTCGAAAATATGGAGCGGATGGGTATTCCGAAACATATCGTTGGTTTTGTGCTGCCAACCGGCTACAGCTTCAATTTAGACGGATCGACTCTGTATCTCTCGTTGGCATCTCTTTTCATCGCGCAGGCTGCCGGCGTTCACATGCCTGTAGCTACGCAGATCACAATGATGTTGACGCTGATGCTGACGAGCAAAGGCGTGGCGGCGGTCCCTCGTGCGTCGCTCGTCATTTTGGCGGGAACGCTGGGTACGTTTAATTTGCCACTCGAAGGAATCACACTGATACTCGGTGTGGATGCGTTGATGGACATGTGCCGAACATCGGTGAATTTACTCGGGAACTGTGTGGCAACGGCGGTGGTTGCGAGATGGGAAGGTGTGGCGCTGGAACGCTCCGCTATTCGGGCCGGCGATATCGAAGTGGTTGCGTAGCAGCTCAATCCGCCGCTTTCAAGCGTGCTGCAGTTCGTGTGAGGAAACCGTCGTATTCTTCATTGTTTGCGCGGCGATTTCAAACGACCTCAGGCGAGCATTGTGGTCATAGATGTCGGACGTGATCATCAGCTCATCCGCCTGAGTATCGGCGACGAACTTCGACAGTTTTCGCTCGACCGTTTCGGGTCCGCCAACGACGGCGATCTTCAGCTTCGACTGGACAAGATGCCTTTCGGCCTCGCTCCAGAGTCCGGCGAGCGACGCAACGGGAGGAGGCGTGAAGATCGGTTCTCCGCGAATCAAATTGAGAAATCGAAGAGCGGGTGAGGTGGCGAGAAAAATGGCTTCTTCATCTGTTTCCGCGGCAATCACAGGAACGCCGGCCATGATATATGGTTCTCGAAGAAATTCCGATGGGGTGAACTGAGACCGGTAAAGCGCAATGGCCTGGAAGAGCAGCTCCGGCGCGAAATGGCTGGCAAACGCGAATGGAAGGCCCATCAGGGCGGCCAATTGAGCGCTGTACGTGCTGGAACCGAGAAGCCAAACCGGGATTTTTGTTCCCGCGCCAGGAAAAGCTTGTAATTTTTGGCCGGGCTGAGCCGGTGCGAGATAAGCGAGAAGCTCGGCGACCTGCCGGGGAAAGTCGTCTTCCGCGCTTAATCCTCGGCGTAATGCCCGGGCAGTTAGTTGATCGCTGCCGGGAGCCCGGCCCAAGCCCAGGTCGATGCGGCCCGGATAAAGAGTTTCGAGTGTTCCAAACTGTTCCGCGATGACCAGGGGAGCGTGATTCGGAAGCATAATACCGCCCGAGCCCACTCGGAGAGTGGAGGTGCCACCGGCTACGTAGCCTATAAGAACAGAGGTGGCGGCGCTTGCGATTCCCGGCATGTTGTGGTGTTCCGCCAGCCAAAACCGCTTGAATCCCCATTGCTCCGCGTGCTGCGCCAGATCCAATGTATTGCGAAAGGCGGCGGCGATATCGCCATCCGCCTTCACAGGTGCAAGGTCTAGGACGGAATATCGGGTCTCGCCAAACTTAGCCATCTCTTCCGATTTGATGTTGCTGAATCGCGAAAGGTGGCATTCACGGCCTTGCCGTGCTCTTCCGAAACTTTCAGAACGTCAGCCGCAGCGCGAGTTGGACCACGCGCGGGCCTCCGCCGACCAGTCCTGCTGTTGTGCCGACGGCAGTGGCTACAGAGCTGCCAACTGTTGACGTAATCTGCCCAAAGCTGGAGCTGCTTTGATTCGCTACTGGATTCGAAAAGTTGGTGTGGTTGAAGATGTTGAACAGATCGCCGCGCAATTGCAGGTGGAGGCGTTCGAGCCCGAGCGGAAAGCTTTTTGCGGCGGAGAAGTCGTAGTTGGCTAATCCCGGACCGTAGTATTGATCGCGGCCGGAGGTGCCAACACGCCCAGTGGGCGGCGTTTTCGAGAAGAATGTCGTGTCGAAGGCTGCGTCGGGGTTGCGATTGTCTTGAGTGATCTTGCCGGAGCCGACTACATCCGGCCGATCGGAGAACTGGTTGAAGCCGCTGAAATCCGCTGAGCTGTTGTAGACGGTAAACGGGGCGCCACTCTGAAAGGTGGTGATGCCGGAAACCTGCCAGCCCCCGAGCAACTGGCGATTGAGCACATTGTTCCAGCCAAAAAGCCGGTGACCCGGCCCGACGGGCAGGTCAACCACATAGGTGATAACCGCGCGATGGCGTATATCGAAGTTGGACGGCCCGTACTCCAGCCTTAAGTTGCGCGGATCGGCAACGCCGCCAGGCTGACCTGTCGGGACGGACCAGGAAGAACTATCGTCGAGGGACTTGCCATAGGTGTACGAGGCCTGAAGAAAGATGCCGTGACGCCCTTGATATTTACCGGTCAACACAAGACCGTTGTAGTTGGAACTGGCAATGTCTTTGCCCATGTTGATGCCCGCAAATGTCTGGTATGGAAAAAGCTGTACGTTCGGTGACTGGTTGCCGCGCCTGGCCGGGTTGACGACGGTTACATAAGGCTCGTTGAGATCGATGTTGAGCAGCAGTTTGTGGCCGCTGGAGCCCTGGTAATCAGCTTCGATTGAGAAGTTCTGTCCAATGCGGCGTTGGATTCCGAAGTTGTATTGATAGATATAGGCGCTGCGCAGATTGGGGTCTTCCGCACTGATGCTAACCAGGCCGCTAGTAGGGAGACCAGGTCCCTGTTTTCCGTAATTGGACACTAATGGAACATTCTGGTTGTAGCCGGTGGCCCAATTGAATTTGCCTGGCTGAGTGACGAACGCTGTCTGGTTAGTAGTCAGGCTATAAGGAGCGTTTAATCCCATGTTTGCCGGGATGTTATTGAAGACCTCGTCGTAGCCGACCCGGAAGCCTGTACGAATCACAGTATCGTCCTTGCCGAAGATAGCTGGAGCAAAGCGCGGCGTGTAGGCGATGCCGAGAACCGGAGCTACGTTATTCTTATCGGAGTTCACGCCGCTGTTAGAAAGATTGAAAGGTCCCTGGGTCGTATACAAAGCCGATGGTCCTGTCTTCGTTGGATCGACGGCGAGCACCTGATTGGTGCTTAGCAGCATAGGTCCAACGCCGGGAATGAAGTTAGTGGCCTCCAGCCTGGTCTGGTAGATCGCGGACGGATATTCGTACCGAATACCGTAATTCACTGTGAGATTGTCTTTGACCTTGTAAGTGTCCTGCCAGTACATGTCAAACGGGTAGCGGCGCCAGTATGCAAGCGTGGAACCGGTGTGGAAGGTGGACGTGTTAACCAGTCCGGCGGCGAAATCAGACCACGTCTGGAAGTTGAAGGCGCCCCGGAAAGAGCCATCTAGAAAGCGGCGGGCTTCTTCGCGCCGGATGTGGAAGCCCCACCGGAAGGAGTGCTTGGAAGCCCCAAGGGGCGAGATCCAGGACATGTTGTCGAAGAGCTCATAGGTATTGGTGATGCGTCCTTGCGGGTAGTTGCTGGCAGTGCCGAGGGTGGCATAGCCGCCGGAAACCGCGATGGTTGGCAGGCCGGAATCGAGGATGTTCTGCTTCCCATTGACGACGCCGGGTAGCGGCGCGCCGTTGGCATCTTTGAAGATGGTGGAAGCATCGAATCCCGAGTCCGTCACCGTAAGAAACGTCTGGTTACGTGAGAAGCCGAAACGAAATTCATTCAACAAAGTAGGCGAGAAGGTATGCGTCTCAGTAATAACTCCGGAACGGCTAACGGGAGCATTGCTTGTGCCTCCTAGCCCAGGGATAACGCCAGCAGTAACGCCAGTGCCCTGATATTCAGCCCAGCGCACGGTGAGATGATCCTTTTCGCCGAGGTTCTGATCGATCTTAACCACGCCGGTATTGTCGAACGTCGAAGCGCTCACGTTTGCAATGTAGTTGATGGTGGAACCGGGCCGGGTTGCATTCGCGGTAGGCCAGAACTGTAAAAGAGCTTGCGAGATAGGATCGGTGACCTGCGCGCGCTCGGCTGGCGTGGGGACGCGCGTGGAACTTACGGTCGGGTTCACCTGTCTGAACCCTTCCCACGATACGAAGAAGAAGGTTTGATCTTTTCGGATGGGACCGCCGAGTGTAGCGCCGTACTGGTTTCGATGAAGAGTATTCTTGACCCCGCCGAGTCTATTTGTGAAGAAGTCTGCGGCATCCAGATCGGAGTTCCGGAAGTATTCGAATGCAGAGCCGTGAAATTGATTGGTGCCGCTTTTGGTAACGATGCTGACCTGAGCGCCCTGCCCGCGTCCAAACTCTGCGGTGGGCACACTCGTCTGGACTGCGAATTCCTGTACAGCATCTGTGATGCGAAAATTACCCAGCGCAGAACCGATCTGCGTGTCCATGCTGCTGACGCCATCGAGAAGAAACAGATTCGACTGCGAGCGGGCACCGGCCATATTGAAACCGCCGCCTTGCTGCCCGGGTTGCGAGGGAATGGCGCCAGGGGTGAGCAGAGCGAGATCGAGATACTGGCGTGCGTTGAGCGGCATGCTGGCGATGGTTCGGTTATCGACGACGCTGCTGAGCGTGCTCTTGTCGTTCTCCAATAATGGCGCTACGGCTTCTACCTTCACCGATTCGGAGAGGCTGCCCAGTTCCAGTTGCAGTTCGAGGTGAGTTACCTGATCGACTTCGACTAACACAGAAGCGACGGCAGTCTTCTTGAACCCGGAGCTTTCTGCTTCGAGCGAATAGGAAGCGGGCGCAAGCTGCACAAACTGAAATTCGCCATTGGCATTAGTGGTGGTTGATAACCGGGCATTGGTTGAGGAATTTATTAGCTGGATCTTTACGCCAGGAACGAGCGCACCACTCGGATCCTTAACGGTTCCAGAGATGCCGCCGACGGGCGAAGCAGAAACGCTTGCAGTGCCAACAAAAATCAGCGCTGCGAACGAAAAAGCCCGGAGTAGTTTGCGCATTGTTTTCCCCTTGAAGTTTTGATATTCGACCCAGGGGCAGACGGGGGCGCTGGTTGATAGTGCCTCCTACTATACATCTTTGTTACTTGGCGATGTGAATTCGCTCGATCGCGTGAGCATGACCGGTTGTCTCGTCGGCACCGATGAGCACACCGTGAAGTTCAATGCCGTGCTTAGCTGCTTCCATCCTGCCGTTGAGTCCCGTTAGAAACCGGCGGATGATCATGTCTTTATCGACGCCAATCACGGAGTGGTACGGGCCGGTCATGCCGGAGTCGGTCTGATACGCGGTGCCGCCCGGCAGGATCCGGGAATCTGCAGTCGGGATATGCGTGTGGGTGCCTACGATAGCAGTGGCCCGGCCGTCGAGATACCAGCCCATGGCAACTTTTTCGCTGGTCAGTTCCGCGTGAAAATCGACGAAGCGGATTTTAATAGCCGGATCGAGGGCGCTGAGAATCTCGTCGGCTTTGCGGAAAGGATCGTCGATGCTGGTCATATGGGCGCGTCCTTGCAGATTGATGACTGCGTATGGCACGCCATTGCGAGCGACTGCCGTCATTACGCCGCTTCCCGGCAATATGCCCGGGTAGTTCGCAGGCCTCAGCAAACGAGGCTGATGCGGGTAGTAATCGTGGATTTCGCGCTTGTCAAAGCTGTGATTGCCGCCGGTGAGGACGTCAAGCCCAAGAGAAAGAAGTTCCTCGGCGATGGAAGGCGTAATTCCGAAACCGCCGGCGCTATTTTCTGCATTCGCGATCGCGAGATCGACTTTGCGTTCTGAAATGAGCTGATTTAAATTCTCTGCGACGATACCACGCCCACCCGAGGCGAAGATATCGCCGATAAAGAGAATATTCATCAACCGCAAATGAGGAGGTACGTTCCCAGCGAGAGCTTCCGCCAGCCTCCGTCATTGACCCCTAAGAGAGCAAAGGGGGGAATCCGCCGAGCGCCTTCAGGCTTCTCCATGGAATCTTTTCGAAACCGGAGCTTGCACAACGGCGCTTAACTCGAGCTGGACTCCATGACATTGACTATCGGATCAATTTATAGGAGGCCAGAAGGGACGCTCTCGCAGGGAACGTACACACAGAATAACAGAAAATCGGAAGATTTCGACTGGAAATTTAGCTGGTTTGCAAGCGCTCGGCGATGTCTTTTTCCGAGACCGCGCCTTCTTTGATGACGCGCCAATACGGTTCGGTAATATCCACGGTGGTAGAGCCGGGCCCAGTGCATAGTCCACCGTCGAGCACCAGGTTTAGCCGTCCATCCATTTGCGCGAACAGGTCGATGCCGCTCGAGGCTGTCGGATTGCCGGAGATGTTGGCACTGGTTGCGATGAGAGCATGGCCGATCTTTTCGATCATCAGGTTGAGGGGATTGGAATCGGGGTGACGCATCGCGAGACGTCCCGTGTTTCCCGTCACTTTGAGCGGGACCTTGGCGGCGGCTGGGACGATCATGGTGAGCGCGCCGGGCCAAAAGTGCCGCGCCAAGATGTAGAAGCGGCTGTTCAGTTCTTTGGCGAGGTCCTCGGCCATCAGGGTATCGGAGATGGCCAACGGCAGGGAGCGGACGCTTTCGCGGCCTTTCGCGGCGAAAACCCGGCCGACCGCCGCTAAATTAAACGGGTCGGCGACCAGCACATACAGGGCGTCGGTTGGGACTCCGACGACACCGCCTTTACGGACCTCGCGCACCGCACGGTCAATGGCAGCACTGTCCGGCGATTCGCATTTGATTTCGATTAAATCTGTAGCCACTGGCGAGGACGGGCCGGGTCGCAGGAGCGCCGGACCGTAGATATTCTGTCAGTTTAGCGTTCCCCGAGAGCCTGGGCAACCTCGATCGCCATTTCGTAGCGGCCGAATGGAGCACTTAGTTGCGCACCCTGCACCAGTTTACGAACGCGGCTCGACATTTCCTGCGCGATAAGGATGCCTTCCGCCCGGGCTTTTTCGGCGCTATCGGCTTTTCGCATGCGGTCCATATACTCGTCGGGGACGGGAACGCGGAGCTCGTTTACCATGAACTCGGCATTGCGGAAGCTGGTTAAGGGCCAGATGCCTGCGATGATGGGCAGCCCGTACTGTTCTGTATTGCGCATAAAAGATTCGAGCAGGTCGAGGTCGAACACGGGTTGCGTGACCACGTATTCCGCACCTGCTTCCACCTTCCACGCGAAGCGGCGAAGCTCTTCATCCATGTTTAAAGCGCCCGGATTCGCGCCGACACCGATCAGCAGCGAAGTTTGCGAGCCGATAGGATTGCCGCCAATATCGAGCCCGTGATTGAGATTGTTGACGATATTCGTGAGCCCGATGGAATCGACGTCGAAGACGGCGCTCGCGTCTGGATAAGTACCCATGCGCGGCGGGTCACCTGTGATGCAGATGAGATTTCGCACGCCGGTGGTGTGGGCTCCTAGCAACTCCGATTGAATGCTAAGGATGTTGCGATCGCGGCAGCAGAAGTGAAGAACGGCTTCGATGCCGGCGTTTTCCTGGATCAGCTGGCAAGTGACCTGGGCGCTTAGTCTCGCACTAGCGCGAGGACCGTCGGGCACGTTGATGCAATCGATGCCGTTTTCGCGGCACAGGCGCGCTCCTGCTATTTCCTTGCTTGCGTTTACGCCGCGTGGGGGAAGAATTTCGACGAAGGCGACAAACTTGCCGGCTGCGAGTTTTGCACCGAGCTGCGATTTCTCGGCAACCGGCAGTTTCTCAAGACGCTTCACTTCGCCTTTGCCGGGTTCAGAGGTCGTGGCGGTAGTGCCTTGCTGCCGGACTGGCTGAAGAGAGCGAACTTCACTGCAAATTTGCTTGATGTGCTCCGGGGTCGTTCCGCAGCATCCGCCAATCAGACGCACGCCGGCCTGCAGAAAACGGCGGGCATACTGGGCCATGTATTCCGGGGAGCAGAGATAGATGTTTCGCCCTTCCACCATGGCGGGAAGACCGGCGTTTGGCATCGCACTCAGCGATTTCGATGTAAGCGACGCTATCTTCTCGATGGTTTCGAGTGCGACCTTCGGTCCGGCGGAACAGTTTACTCCTATGACATCGACCGGCAATTCGTTGAGCTTGCTCGCAAACGTTTCGGTGCTGGTTCCATCGCGCAGACTGCCGTCATCTTCGACTGTGACTTGCGCAACGATGACCATCTCCGGTCCCGACGCCTCGCGGGCGGCGAAAATGGCTTCTCGAAGCTCGCTCAGTTCATAAAAGGTCTCGAGAACAATGAGGTCAATTCCAGCGGCGACAAGCGCGGCAGCCTGTTCGCGGAAGATGTCGCGCGCTTCTGCAAACGAAATGGGGCCAAGTGGTTCGATTTGCGCACCTAGCGGGCCCATGGCGCCGGCCACAAAGGCTTGGCTGCCGGCAGCTTCGCGAGCCAGGCGAACGCCGGCTTCATTAATGGATCGAAGCTTCTCGGCGAATCCAAATGCCCCGAGCCGGACCCGATTGCTGCCGAAGGTGTTGGTTTCGAGCACCTCGGCTCCCGACCGGACGTATTCGGAGTGGATCTCGCGCACGAGCTGCGGGGCGGAGAGGTTCAGCTCGTCGAAGCATCGATTGATGAAAATGCCCTTTGCATAGAGCATCGTGCCCATCGCCCCGTCAGCCACGACAATCTTCGATTGCAGTTTGCTGCGGAACTCGGCGGCGCGGCTAAGAGTTGTTGGTTCGGCGACGATCATGAGCGAGATTTATCGAGACTCCAGGGGCGGCGTAGGCATACACCAAGGGCCGGGTGTCCCGATTCGGATCTTTCGATTGTAGCGCTTACAGACGCAAAGTAACGAGTTGGCCCGGTTCGACTCCGATGATTTCGGCCGCCTTATCCCTGCTCGCTCCGATCTCAAGATATCCGGAACTGCCTGCATAAACGAATAATTCTCCGTCCTCCATCTCTCCAAAGGTGTTCCCCAGAGTGAAGATCTCTCTTTTTCGAAGTTGCAACGAAAAGCGGGGCGTCAGAATTGGCAGGAAACGGTGGGCGCTGAGGTTAGTGATGACGTTGCCGAAATGATCGATGCTCAGGATTTTGCCGTGCCATAGACCGTCACTTTGCTGTACCGGTTGAGTGTCCGCCAGCCGTTCGACATTCGTGATGAGTGGGCCAACAGCGCTCGGTGAAGTCGATCCGCTCGCTAGAGCTGCGGCAACGGGAGCAAAGATGTCCCGACCGTGGAAAGTGGCTGAGGGCGAAGGGAGAAGCAGGTCGTCGTTCGTGATTTCGTAGATCCGGGCGTTTGGATCCCGTTCCAAGATAAGGCTGAAGACGCCGTTGTCCGGGCCGACGAATCGCTGTTCGAGCGCCTCGACCACCAGCGGCCGCCGGTCTGTGCCGACACCCGGATCGATTACGACGAGGTGAACTGTTCCGTGCGGGAAATAGGGCGCACTTTGATCGATGGCATAGGCACCCGCCCATATGGAAAAGGCTGGCACATCGTGAGTGATATCCACAAGTTGCGCCCCGGGGCACCGGCTGACGAGCACCCCTTTCATGGTTCCGACGTAATGGTCGGCCAAGCCGAAATCCGTTGTCAGCGTGATGACGGGTGGGAAGAGGGTGGGCGCCATGGATTGCTAAAATTGTAGTGAAATCTACTCTGACCGCCGCACAACTTGTACTATTTCGATCACAACGCGACTACGTTTCTTGCACCGGAGGTGGCCGAAACGCTTTCCGCCGCAGTGCGGGAGTGCTACGGAAACGCTTCGAGCATTCACCGCGAAGGTCAGCGTGCGCGGCAGCAACTGGAGCAGGCTCGCAACACGATCGCCAAATTCCTGGGCGGGTCTGCCGGTGAAGTTGTATTCACGAGCGGCGGCACGGAAGCAAATAATCTTGCGATTCTGGGGCTTGTTCGCAATCTGCCGGGTGAGCGAAAGCATGTCGTCACGAGCGCCATTGAACACCCTTGTGTTCTCGAGTCGTGCCGGCAACTGGAGCGAGAAGGCGTAAGCATAACTTACGCGGCGGTGGGACCAGATGGGGCGGTGAACGTTGCGGAAATCGCGCGTCATATTCGTCAGGAGACGGTGCTGGTCTCATTGATGCACGCGAACAACGAAACGGGCGCGATCCAGCCTGTAGCTGAAGTGGCGCCGGTGGTTGAGGAGCGTCGGAAGGCCGGGCAGTGTATCTACCTGCACAGTGATGGTGTGCAGGCTTTCGGCAAACTTCCCGTGCACGTGGCGGATTTGGGCCTTGACCTGTACGCTGTGAGCGCGCATAAAATTTTCGGACCCAAGGGTGTCGGGGCACTGTATGTGCGCAAGGGCGTGCCGCTGCGAGGCATTCAGTTGGGCGGCAGACATGAGCGCGAGCGCCGTGCAGGAACCGAGAATGTGCCTGGCGCGGTGGCGTTCGCGCGCGCCATTGAACTTTGCGAGCGAGATTCGCAAATGGACGTTGCCGGATTACGAGATTCGTTCGAGCGCGAGATCAAAAGCGCAATTCACGAGGTAGAGGTGAATGCCGCGGGAGTGCAGCGGCTCCCAAATACAAGCAACTTGCTGTTTCGGGGCGTGTCAGGAGAAAGTCTGGTTATTGCGCTCGATATGGCCGGTATGGCGGTATCAAGCGGCTCAGCTTGCAGCAGCGGATCGGTTGAGCCGTCGCATGTTTTGCTTGCTATGGGGCGGAGCCGGCAGGAAGCGCGCTCAAGCGTGCGGTTTTCTTTTGGCCGATACAACACGACGAGAGAGTTGAATGCTTTGGTCGAGGCTGTTTCAGCGTCCGTGGCGAGATTGCGAAAGAGCGCGGGAAAGGAGTCGTTGCTTGCCGTCTAATGGAACCGCACCGATCGCAGTGGCCATGTCCGGAGGAGTTGACAGCTCCGTTGTTGCCGGGTTGTTGCAGCGTGACGGCTTCCCGATAGTCGGACTCACGATGCAGTTGTGGAACCAGCGGCGCTTGCCTGACTTAATGCGGGAGGGCGGGGCAGCGGGCCGTTGCTGTTCGCTTGACGATGTGTACGACGCGCGCGCCGTGGCTGGAGCTCTCGGGATTCCTTACTATGTGGTGAACTTCGAGGAACGTTTCGAGCAGCAGGTGGTGAAGCCGTTTGTAGACGATTACCTCGCGGGGCGCACGCCGATTCCTTGCACGCTGTGCAACAACTTCATCAAGTTCGATCAGTTCCTGGAGATGGCGGATGGTGTCGGCGCCGACAAGATAGCGACCGGGCATTATGCCCGCCTGAGATGGAACGAAAGCAATGGGCGGTATGAGATGCGCACCGGTATGGATTCCGGCAAGGACCAGACGTATTTTCTTTTCGGGCTGACTCAGCCCCAGCTTGCCAGGACTCTGTTTCCTCTCGGAGAAATGGTGAAGGCGCAGGTTCGGCAACTCGCGAGAGAACTTGGGCTACTAGTGGCGGATAAGCATGATTCGCAGGAAATCTGTTTCGTGCCGAACGGAGATTACGCAGCGTTCATCGATGCATATTTTCGTGAAAAAGGTGTTGCTCCGCAAACGACGGAAGGCCAGATCGTAGATAAGGAGGGCCGAGTGCTGGGGCAGCATTCCGGCACTCATCACTTCACGGTGGGGCAAAGGCGAGGGTTGCGGATCGCGGCGGCAGAACCACTGTACGTCATCGCTACGGAGCCTGCGAGCCAGCGCGTAGTGGTGGGACGTAATGAGGAGCTGAGTCGCTCCAGGTTGGTAGCGCGCGAGGTGAATTGGATTTCGATCGACGCGCCCCGGGAGCCTGTGAGGGCGCAAGTAAAGATCCGAAATAAACACGTTCCGGCAAGGGCTACGATTTCTCCGTCCGGCGCTGACGGAACGGTCGAGGTCCGGTTCGACGAACCGCAGCGTGCGATCACGCCAGGCCAGGCAGCTGTTTTCTATGACGGCGACCTGGTGTTGGGTGGCGGCTGGATTAACTGACTCGCGATTGTCTCAGAAGAAACGTTGGGCCCAAATTCGGGCAGAGTACGCGATTGCAGTAACGTTGGTCAGCACTATGCGCAGGCTGCCTCTGCCAATGGCTAACGCGGTAGGACGAGGCGCGGCTGGGCTGCTCGACCTGTTGGCGCCGAAACTGCGTCGCGTTGCTCGAAAAAATCTCTCGTTCGCTTTCCCCGAATCAAATCGCGCAGAACAGGATCGCATTACGAACGGTGTGTTCCAGTCGATAGGACGAATGCTGGTTGCGCTCGCCAGATTCCCGGACATAAATAAGGGCAACGTTGCGGACTGGATCGCCTATGAAGGGCTTGAAAACTACATCGGTGCGAAGCAAAAAGGCCGCGGCGTGCTGGTTGCGACGGCGCATCTCGGGAACTGGGAACTCAGCGCGTTCGCTCATGCGCTGCTCACTGAGCCGATGAACGTAATGATTCGGCCGCTCGACAATCCCCTGATCGATCAGCTTGTTGAAAGACGACGGGCGCTCTCCGGCAATAGGCTGATTGATAAGCGGGACGCCGCGCGATCGGTGCTCAAGGCTTTGCGGAACAATGAGGCTGTTGGAATTCTGATCGATCAAAACACGAGCGCGAGCGAAGGAGTTTTTGTTCCGTTTTTCGGCAAGCCCGCGTGCGCGAATTCCGGATTCGTTAAACTTGCACAGCGGTCGGGGGCCGCGGTGATTCCCGGTTTTGCGCTTTGGAACGAAGCGAACGGTCGGTATACGTTGCGATTTGGTCCCGTGATTGAGATGACCGGGGATGTGGTCGAGGACACGACGCGCATCCACACGGCTTTAGAAGAGACGATCCGCAAGTATCCCGAACAATGGATGTGGATTCATCGCCGTTGGAAAACGCGCCCTGCAGGCGAACCGCCGCTGTATTGAAGCGGTTGCCATGAGGGCGGGACACTCCTGCGATCGGACGTTGGCAGGTTTCGGAGTTCAACCCGGAGTGTCCCGGAAAAGGACCTGAGTAGCTGCGTTGTTCTCTAGCGTGGTTGCGGTTGCGAAACCGATGCGGTGCTGGCGTTTGAGGCGGCGGTAGCCGGTATGGCGCTCAGGCTCTGGGAACTTGCGCTGTCCTCGGTGTCGGTAGTGTAGGGAAGCTTCAAAGTTCTAAGGAATTTCGGCGCCTTTCGAGCTTTGGTGAGCTGCTCGAATGCGAAAGCCAGCTTGATCAAGACTGGCTCGCTGAAAGCAGTTCCAATGAACGAGAGACCAACGGGAAGTCCGAATGCGAATCCTGCCGGCACATTCACGATGGGATAGCCCGCCATAGCGGCGTAGCTGGAACTGGCTCCCAGGAAATGATCGCCGTTCACAAGATCAGTGGTCCAAGCCGGCGATCCGGTGGGCGCGATCAAAGCGTCGAGGTTATATTGCTGTAAGACCGCATCGATACCTTGCTCCCGCGAGAGGCTGTGGTTCAGGGCGAGAGCTTCCAGATAGGTGGGATCCAGCAGGTTGGTCGTGGCTTCGGCAGCAATGAACGTTTCTTGCATGAAGTACGGCATCTCTTGAGCGGCGTTCTGGATATTGAAGGCGATCAGGTCGGCTAAGGTGTGAACCGACACACCAGTTCGCGTCGCGAGATAAGCATTTATGTCGTTCTTGAAGTCATACAGCAAAACGGTAGTCTCGGGAGAATTGTTGGCGATCTGATCGGCGCTCGGAGGATCGGCCGGATCGACGATCGTTGCACCGGCGTTCTGGATCGTTTGAATGGCAGCAGCATAGATGGCGTCAGTCGAGTAGCTGTAACCGGTAACGTATTTCCGAAGGACTCCGATGCGTGCTCCACTCAGGCCGTTTGCGTTCAGGAACTGCGTGTAATCCGTGTAGAACTTTCCTGCGCTGGCCTGAGTGAACGGGTCGCGGGGATCAACCCCAACCAGCGCGCCAAGCATAGTCGCCGCATCCGCGACAGTGCGTCCGTGAGGGCCGACAGTATCCTGGTTATGCGAGATCGGCACCACGCCGGCGCGACTCGTCAGGCCAACTGTTGGCTTAATTCCGACCACTCCGCAATTATTAGCGGGACTCACAATGGAGCCATCGGTTTCTGTTCCCAGGGAAGCGGCACAGAAGTTCGCGGAGGTTCCTGCAGCAGAGCCTGAACTGGAGCCGCTCGGGTTGCGATCGAGGTAGTAGGGATTATTGGTTTGCCCTCCGACACCGCTCCAACCGCTTGTGGAATGAGAGGAACGGAAATTGGCCCATTCGCTCAGGTTTGTTTTGGCAAGGATGACAGCGCCCGCGGCACGAAGCCTGGCTGCTACTGTGCCGTCTTGCGAGGGCGCTGGTCCGACCAGAGCCAGCGAGCCTGCCGTGGTCTGCATTTTGTCGGCGGTATCAATGTTGCCCTTCAAAGTGACTGGAATTCCGTGCAGAGGGCCACGCGGCCCCCGGAGAGCACGTTCCCGGTCCAGCGCCTTGGCGATATTCCGTGCATCGGGGTTGATCTCCAAAATCGCATTGACCTGAGGATTCTGTTTGTCGTACTGCTGAATCCGGGCAAGATACCTGTCAACAAGATCAACGGAGGTAAGTTGTCCTGAAGCCATCGCTGCCTGTAACTGCGCAATTGTGGCTTCATTCAGACTGTCCAGGTTCGAGTCAAGATTCGAGTCAATGTTCGCGAATGCAGGGGCAGGCTTGCTGCTTAGGATCGCGAAGCCTGCGGCCGCGCCAAGTGAACCCACACCTAGGAATGCACGGCGATTTACATTATTATGATCGCCAGATTCTTTGACAGTCTTACTGTTTTCCGGCTCGTTTTCTGGACGGCCAGTTAGATCATCACCCTTGTTCATCTCGGACTCCTTTCGATCAGGGAGCATTGATGGAGCATTCCCTGAATTCAGACCAGAGGATTATATGCTCTTTTTCTCCGGTAAGCGAAAGCATTTTCGACCCGATTTGTTGAGTTTTGAAGCCAGGTTAAGCACGTTTTTCGGGCGGCTATCCTCTGCTGCTGTGGTGCCGTGCGATGGGTCGCTGATCCAGGCCGAGCACTGCGGTGACTTTTCCAGCCAAGGCGGCGGGCACGGAAATCCGTCCTTTATGGCTCAGATAGCGGGAGCCGCTTGCGTCCGAGACCCAGCCGATCTGAACACCGAAGGCGTTCGCCATCTGGCTTGCTGTCCCGCGCAGTTTCAAGGTTCGGGCCGTCGGGTTGTCCTCTGCCACGGTGAGCCCGTACTGCGCGGCGAAGTTGCGAGCCTCGTCCATATCTTCGGGCGTCGCTCCGAGCGTTGCCGCGGCTTGCTCATAGGTGACGTGAGGTGCGGTTCCCGAAAACAACTCTTCCCCGATGTCCTGGCTGTTACGCCGAAGGATAAGCGTGACCGTGATGGTTTCCGCTTCCGGATTGCTCAAAGCCGACCAATTGTCGGAAGCGCCGTGCTTGGGTTCGTCTCCAGAGATCTGCGTGCGCTCCGTCCCCGATTGCGTAGCGCCAGGAGTGCTGCTGGTCGAAGAGGACAACGCACTCAAAAGAGCAGTGCCATCGGGACTTCCCAATCCTGTGCAGGGATCCCAACCCGCCCGAGCCTGATAGTAGCCCAAGCCGCTGTCATCATTGTTGCCGCTAATAACATCGTGAAGCGCCGAGCCGGTGAGCGCATACAGCTTGGGGTTCAGGAATCCAACGGGCTGGCCGAGTTTTTCGTTCATCAGGGCGGCTAGCGCAGCCCAAAGAGGCGCGACTGCACTGGTGCCGCCGACAACCTGGTTTTTGCCATCGACGCGAACCTGGTAGCCGGTGGTCGGGTCCGCATCTCCCGCCACATCGGGCACCCCGCGTCCTGCGACGTTTGTCTGCGGTTGGACAGGCACTCCGGCAGCACTTTGATAACTGGGAATTGCAAAAACGGTACTGACGCCACCGCCGGTGGCGCCTTCATTGCTTGCCGTCTCGTTCCAGACAACTTCGGAAGAGATCGTGTTCCCGGATCCGTTGAGGGTGGTGCCGCCGCATGCGAGCGCATACGGGCTGGAAGCAGGAAAGTCTACATGCAGCTTCCCATCGGTGACACCATCGCTCGATCCGTCATCACCCGCAGCAACCGTCACCGTTACGCCCAGAGTGGCGGCATCCTGCAAGGCGGCGTTCATGGCGTTTTGCGACTGCTGCGTCCAGGAATCCTCGGGGCCACCCCAACTGATGGAGACTACGGACGGCTTGCGCGTCGTGTCGTGCACCGCGTCCGTTATGGCGTCGATGAAGCCCTGATCCGTGTTTGGCGCAAAATACACGGCGATGTTCGCTCCTGTAGCAATTGCGCCCACAATCTCGATATCGAGCAGCACTTCACCATCTGCGTCGCCACCGGGGGTGTTGGAGCCGCCGTCGACGCTCACGGACGTGACGGTGGGAGCCAGGCGTCCCCAGAGAATTGAAGTAAGCCGTGAGGTCGGAAGTTTGATAGCCGCCACCCAACTCGATGATTGCGACGGTCTGGCCCTTGCCGGTCAGTCCAGAAGGATAGTTATACAGGGCCGCCACCTGCGGCGGTGTGAAGCTGATATCGGACGCCTGCCTGGGCCGGAAATGAGGTTTCGCAACGGGCCGGTTATCGAGTCCGAGAACAGCGGTGACGACGCCGGACAAATCCGCAGGCAAACTCAAGGAACCGGTTCGTCCGCGAAACTGGCGGCTAGTGCCAGGCAATGTATAGCACGAAAGCTGAGCGCCAAACGCCTTCATCATCGCTTCCGCGGTCCCCTGCAGAATCACACGCCTTTTCGCGGTGCTCGTGCTGACGACCGTTAGTTGATACTCGTGCGCAAAACGCTCCACCAGATCGATATCGGCCTGGTTTGCGCCGTGCCGGTCCGCAAACTCCTGGCGGGACATCTGAGACCCGATGCTTGTGCTTTCCTGAACTGAAGGCTCAGCACTCTTCCGGCGCAAGTAGAGCGTTACTTGGATGGTTTCGCCCGGCTGCACCGGACCGGTAGCCGTGGAATCAGGGAGAGGCTGTTTCTCGCTTCCCTTCAGTTCTGTTCGATTTTGAAAAGCCATGGTGATATCTCGGTGAGACCTCAGTGTACTCCTGGTGATAGGTTTTGGGCCTGCTTTACAATGAGGGCCTGCGCATGCATCCCGCTACTTCCGTGCAGCTCCGACAATTAGCGAAGCTCGATGAATTCGCTGAGGCCGTTCGCTTGCAACGAGAGATATGGGGCTTCCAGGATGTCGACCTGCTACCGCTTCGCTTGTTCGTGGTTGCCAGCAAGATTGGGGGTCAGGTGCTGGGAGCGTTTGACGGATCGAAGATGGTGGCGTTCTGTCTGTGCATTCCGGGACTGAAACCTGGCGGGAAGCCCTATCTGCACAGCCACATGATGGGGGTGATGGCCCCCTACCGCAACTATGGCTTGGGAAGACTGCTCAAGTGGAAGCAGCGCGAGTACGCTTTCGAAAACGGTGTTGACCTGATTGAATGGACCTTTGATCCGCTCGAGATCAAGAACGCGTTCTTCAACATCGAGCGGCTGGGTGCGGTCGTTCGGCGCTACGTGCACGACCAATACGGGCGAACATCGAGTCATTTGCATGGCGGGCTACCGACGGACCGCCTGATCGCCGAGTGGTGGCTGGCTTCAGATCGCGTCGTGGCTCTTAGCAAAGACAATCCGCTGGTTAGACCGGAGCCGATCGCTCGTATCGCAGTGCCGACGCACATAGACGAATTACGGCGGCAGCGGCAGGCGGAAGCCATCGAGATACAAGCTTCGATTGCAGGCCAGTTCGATCAGTATTTCTCGAAAGGGCTCGCCGTCGTCGGCTTCGAAAGAAACCAAGAAGCGGGCATTTACCTTCTGAGCGAGTGGAAATGAAGATCGAGAAAATCGTTTTGCGGCACATTCGGATGCCGCTTGTACACTTCTTTGAGACCAGCTTCGGCCGTACCTACGAACGCGACATCATTCTGGTGGAGGTAGTTAGTGACGGGATCTCCGGTTGGGGAGAAGTGACCGCGGGAGAGAACCCGTTTTATAACGAAGAATGGACCGGCTCCATATGGCCGCTGCTGGTTAACTATATCGTTCCGCGGGTGTTGCACCAGAGCTTCGAAAGTCCCGAACAGGTAGGCGGCCGGACCTCGCACATTCGCGGGCACTTCATGGCGCGAGGCGGACTCGAGACTGCAGTGTGGGACCTGCAAGCGCGCATGAACAATGAGCCGCTGTGGAAGACGATCGGCGGGGGTGCGCGGAAAGAAATTCCCTGCGGCGTCTCAATCGGCATTCAGGACACGGTAGATCAGCTGATTGGGAAGATCACGACCGAACTTGCAGCCGGATATCAGCGGATCAAGATGAAGATCAAGCCGGGATGGGACGTGGACGTGGTTCGCCGGGTACGCGAGACTTTGCCGCAGATCAAGCTGATGGTGGACGCGAATTCTGCTTATACACTCGCGGACCGCGATCACTTGAAGCGTCTGGACGAGTTCTACCTGATGATGATTGAGCAGCCACTAGCTCACGATGACATCATCGACCACGCAGAATTGCAAAGTGCGCTGGATACTCCTGTTTGCTTGGACGAATGTATACGCACTCCACATCATGCGGAGCAAGCCATACGATTAAAAGCTGCCCGCATCATCAACATCAAACTGGGCCGAGTGGGAGGTTTTGCCGCCGCCAAACGCGTACACGACATCTGCCGGGCCAGTAACATCCCGGTATGGTGTGGGGGGATGCTGGAATCAGGAATCGGGCGCGCTCACAATATTGCTTTATCCACTTTGCCGAATTTCGTGCTCCCGGGCGACGTATCGAGCAGTAAGCGGTACTGGGCAAGGGACATCATTCAGCCGGCAATTGAGGTGAGCCCGGCAGGAACGATAACTGTAAGTGACCGCTCAGGGTTGGGATACGAAATTGACCACGATTTTCTGGAAAGTCTAGTCGTGCGGCGGGAAGTACTCACCTGACGGTATAAGTTGCGGTTGTATATTGCGGAAAGCAAGGCATTTATCGCTATTCTAAATACTTATGCTGAAGCCGAGTATCTTCCGCGAATACGATATACGTGGAATTGCCGATGAAGAACTGCTGGATGACGATGTGGAGGCTCTGGGTCGCGGCTTAGGCACGTACCTAATTCGGCATAGCGGCACCAATATTTGTCTGGGCAGGGACTGTCGATTGAGCGGTGAGCGACTTCATCGTGCCCTGCGCAAAGGCCTGGTTGCAACGGGAGCGCATGTACTCGACATCGGAGTAGTGCCGACCCCGGTTCTTTATTACTCCGCAGTGCATTTTCGGGCGGACGGCGCAGTTATGATCACCGGCAGCCACAATCCGCCGGAATACAACGGTTTCAAGACAGTCTGCGGGAGCGGAACGCTGCACGGCGAAGCCATTCAAGACGTTCATAAGCTGATCGCGAATGGCGATTTCGAATCAGGTGAAGGAACGGTCAAGCATCTGGATGCAGTGTCGCCGTACGTCGACGAAATCGCCGGCCAATTTACTTTTGGGCGCAAAGTGAAAGTCGTGTTCGACGCTGGTAACGGCACGGCAGGTCCGGTGTTGCACCGCATCGTGAAGAAGCTGAACGTGGATGCAACCGAGCTGTTTTTTGAAATGGACGGCCACTTCCCGAACCACCATCCCGATCCAACTGTTCTGTCGAACCTGAAGCACTTACAGGAATCCGTTCGCAAGGGCAAGGCCGAACTGGGGATCGCCTTTGACGGAGATTCGGACCGCATCGGAGCCGTGGATGAAAACGGCGATGTAGTTTATGGCGACATGCTCCTGTTAATCTTTGGCCGCGAAATCCTCTCGCGCAAGCCGGGGTCGACGTTCATCGGTGAAGTCAAGTGCTCTCAGGTGATGTACGACAAATTGAAAGAGCTGGGCGGAAGCCCGATCATGTACAAGACCGGCCATTCGCTCATCAAGGCCAAGATGAAGGAAGCGAATGCCGAACTGGCGGGGGAAATGTCGGGCCACATGTTCTTCGCCGACCGCTATTACGGATATGATGACGCTCTGTATGCAGCCTGCCGCCTGCTTGAGATCGTGTCCAACTCCGGCCAGCCGTTGTCCAGACAGATGACGGGTATCCCGAAACTGGTATCCACGCCCGAACTTCGTATCGACTGCCCGGACGATATCAAGTTCAAAGTAATATCAAAAGTCGGAGAAATGATTCGACGCCAGCACCAGGTGGTGGATGTTGACGGAGTGCGAGTACCATTTCCCAACGGATGGGGTCTGGTTCGCGCCTCAAATACTCAGCCGGTACTGGTGATGCGCTTCGAGGCGACGAGCGAAGAGCTGCTGAAGAAGTATCAGGCCGAGTTCGAGGCGAACGTGGAGGAGGCTAAGAAGGCCTTAGGGGCTTAGCCGCCTCAGTTCTTGGTTCCAACCGTTTCTGTCCTGCCGGCTAATGGCTTGACGATCGGGCCGCCGCAGACGCCGACACCAGTATTGAGGAGTGCATTCAGCAGGTTGAAGAGTACGGCGTAGATCACCTGTTCGCTGACAGGCTGACGCCCGGGCATACGAAAGTTGCCCGGTAACTCCTTGGTGATTTGGAGGCGCACAGCGTGCGGAAGCGTCCTTCCCAGCCGATCTTTCTGGTTGGCTAGCGAGAGCGGTGTTTGCAGAACGCTGCCGGATTTTCCATCAACGTAGAACTGACAGCGCGAGAACCATCCGAGGTTGCCCGGATCGGCAGCGTCGAAGAGCAGCAACGGAGCCTGACGGTCCGTGGCCGAGAGTTCAACCGAGAGCACCCGGGCCTGGTCATCGATTTTGCACTCGAATCCGGCTTGTTTGGCAATGCTGGTTACGGACTCGGGATCGAGTTCAAGGAGTAGATACTTGTTTGGTCCCGCTTCGAGAACTTGCATGGGAGAACTTACATTGTCCTATTTATTGCGAATGAAGTTCAGGCGGGGTTGCCGTCAGCGAGGTGTCCGCGTACGGCGTTGGCGTGTTTGCGATAGACCTGGTGATCGAAATCGCTGAACTGGACTAGTTTCACGGTTCGAATGGAGCCCCGGTGATCCAATAACCAGGCCGCAACGGTTCTCACCGCAATTTCAGCCGCTTCGTCCACAGGGTAACCATAAACGCCCGTACTGATGGAAGGGAAACTGATGCTCTTGAGGTCCCGTTCGGCTGCCAAATCGAGGCACACGCGATAACAGGAAGCAAGCAAATCCGGCTCTCCCTGCTTTCCGTTCCGGTACACAGGTCCAACCGCGTGAAAGACGTATTTGGCGGGTAACTCCCCGGCGGAGGTCACGACTGCGTTCCCAGTTTCGCAGCGACCGATTCGGGCACGTATGGCGTCCAATTCGGCCATAAGCTGCGGGCCGCCTGCGCGGTGAATTGCGCCGTCCACGCCGCCGCCGCCTGCAAGTTGAGAGTTAGCCGCGTTAACGATCGCATCAACCGCAAGCGTGGTGATATCGCCTTTCAGCAACTGCAGTCGACTGTGGCCCAGCTGGATGACAATATCCGAAGACATGCGGCGTTAGAAGCAGGTGCGGATAGCCTCGAGCAGGAAATCGACGTTGTCGTCAGTTGCCAGCGGGCCCATGGTCCCGATGCGCAGAATTTTACCCGCAAGCTGCCCCAGTCCCGAAGCGATCTCGATATTGTATTTCTCGAGCAGCCGGTTCCGCAATCCGGCTTCATCCATTCCGGCGGGCGGCTTAACCGTCGTCAGGTGCCAGATGCGATGTTCGGCGTCTCGGACGAGGGGCTCGAAACCAATCGCAGCCAAGCCCTTCAGTAATCGTTCGCCTGCCCGTTGGTGACGCGTCCAGCGGTTTCGCAGACCCTCTTCCTCAATCGCGGCCAGAGCTTCATGCATCGCGTAATACAGGGGAGGCGACGGTGTGTGCTGATAAATGTGAGGTGGTTCAAAGTACTTCGACATGAGCCGCAGGTCGAGATACCAGGTAAAGAGTTCCTCCGTGCGGGCTTCGAGATGTTCCCACGCTTTTGGCGAAAGCGAAACGGGTGACAATCCGGCAGGGCAACTCAAGCCCTTTTGAGAGCAGCTAAATGCCACGTCTATGCCGAGCGCATCCAGTTCGACCGGCATGGCGCCGAGAGATGTGACGCAATCTGCAATCACCAGTGCTCCCGCAGTACGCGCAGCCGGTACAATGGCGCGTCCTGATTGGTAAGCCCCTGTGGAAGTCTCAGCTTGCACAAAGGCGATCGCATCTGGTCTTTCACGGCCGATAAACTCCTCTGCCTCCGCTGCCGTGAAAACTTCGCCCCAGGGCTTTTCGAGGCGAACCACCGTGGCGCGTTGGCGGCCTGCCATGATGCTAATCCGGTCAGCAAAGATACCGGCAGCAAACACCGCGAGCTTAGAACCGGGACGGACAAAATTTGCCACGGCTGCTTCCATAGCGCCGCTTCCGCTTGCTGGAACTGTGAAAGTCATCCGATTCGAAGTGCCGAAGAGCTCGCGCAGCCCGGTCCGGATCTCACCTACGATTTCGAGAAAGTATGGATCGCGGATACCTAATACCGGCTCACTCATCGCTTCGTACGCTCTCGGCTCGACCATTGAGGGCCCTGGGCCATAGAGCAGTCTTTTGGGTGGCGCAATGCGCTTTGTCGCGGTGCTGAGCATCTTCTAAAAATATCAGGATGGGTGCAAGCAGGCGAGTATGGCCTGAGACCGGCCCATCACGGAAAGAGCCGAAGGTGGTTGGCGTTACGATGAAGTCATACAAAAACAACGTGCCCTGGCCAGTTTTATCGGTTTTTGCGAGTAAATTACTGAAATAGCTGCGCCCTCCCTAAGGCGGGTATCGTCCAAACGAGGCCCGATTGCGGCAAGGATTCAGTAAAGGAAACACACTTCATGGCAACTGACAAAGCTGAGAAGCAGGAGTGCCCTGTAATGACGACCAATTCCGGTCGACCGGTTGGGGAAACCAAAACTCCGTAAGCGTCGGCCCGCGCGGGCCTGTATTGATGGAAGATTATCTTCTGTTCGAGAAGATGGCTGCCTTGATCGCGAACGGATACTAGATGATCGTTCTGTTGAAAGCTATCCAACGTCGATTTCGTCCATTTTGAACCGCCAGCGATAGATCACGGGATCTGCATTGATCTGTTTGAAGTAGAGGTGGATGCGGTCGACGAGTTCCTGTTTGCTAGCGACCCGGATGCCCCGCAACATGCTGCGCGCCATTTTGCTGAACATGGTTTCAACGATATTGAGCCACGAGCCATGTTTTGGCGTGAAGACGAATTCGAATCGGTTCGGGTGAAGACTGAGCCAGCCCTGCGTCTCTTTGGAAATATGCGCGGAGTGATTGTCGAGCAGGAGGCGAATGCGGGTTTGGAGCGGGTAGATCTCGTCCAGTTTTCCCAGCAACACGACGAAGTCTGCGCTGGCGTGCCGGTCCCTGACAATTTCGGTAACCCGGCCCGTGTGAAGATCCAGACCGGCCAGCAGCGAGACTGTGCCGAGGCGTTTGTACTCATAGTCGCGAAGATGGCTCGCGAACTGATTCGGTGCGGGCGGCGCTGCCGGTCAATCGACCGCGCTGCCCTGTTCGCAACTACAACGTCGACGGGCTCATGCGCTTTGACGACAACAATGGGGGGCCGAATCATGAGCCAAACAGCTTCGGACCGGTGCAAGACGTGCGCTTCCGGGAGCTGAGCTAAAGGCCGACCGAGACTATTGAAACCTGACGAGAAATCTCACCTGATTCACAACATCGTCACGCACATGGAGCAAGTTCCGGAGCGAATCAAGTGCCTGCAGATCAGCCATTTCACGAAAGCCGATCCGGAATACGGCCGTCGTGTGGCCCAAGGACTCGGTATCGAGGTAAACGAAGAAGAACTGGTTACGGCGAAGTAGTCGTACCGTCGCCTTACATGAAAATAGCCGGAGAGCGGCTTTGCTCTCCGGCTATTTTCGTTTTTGCTTTGTCCTTTTAGGATGCGAGCGTACTAATCAACTCTTCCAGCAACTCCGATGTGACCTGGTCGTGAGAGGCAGAGCCAAGCAGACTGCCTTTCTTGAAGACCAGTACCTGCGGGGATTCGTGTCTTACTCCCGTTCTGCGCGCAAGTTCGTCCGAAACGTCTCGATGTTTCCTCACCAAAAGCAAATACACAGGTATTTCAGGACGGGAGAGCCGGAAATTGGAGACTTGATGGTGAGCCATCCAACTGACCGGGCAAGTAGGACTGTGCTTGAAGATAACGACGAGATCCCGTATCAGCAGGGAATCCAGTTCGGCAGAGGTTTTCAGCTCCTGAACTGCAGATTCAGACCGATGCGCCAGTAGCGACATACGTACAGTAGATCACATTTCGTAGGACTTAGTCAGCATCCCGGACAGGCTTTACAGACGGATGACAAACTGAAAACAGATATGTCTCGGTTCTACAAGGAACTCCACGATCGCGAGCTGCTCCTGCAAGCGGAGTCGGTTCTGCGAGAGCTCCAAGACCGCTGTCTGGTCGATATATGGCTCCCTCCAGCAGATGTATCGGAAGAGGAAAATACGATCGGTTCCATATTCCCGCGCCGGTTCGCGTCCGTCAGGGTAGAGAAGGGTCGTCTCGTTCTAAATGTGGAGCAGAGCTTTTTCCGCCGCTAAGCGTCCTGGGGATCGACAGATTGATGATGCCGAATCCACTCGCCTATGCCCTTAGAACGGCCAGCGAGGAACCGAATTGCGAACGCCAGTTCATCCGGATGCACGGCCGACCAGGCAATCAAGCGCTCCAGCTTGACAGCGTCATCGCCAATGGCGCTGATCTCGACGAGCTCAGCTTCGACCACTTGCGGATCTCTCACGAACTGAATCTAGCACGGGGAGCGGGAATTGAACTTTCACGCTTACCGAGTGAAGATCGAAGCTACGTTGGTGGACCTGGAGAGATTCGAACTCTCGACCTCTTCCATGCCATGGAAGCGCGCTCCCAACTGCGCCACAGGCCCAACTCATTGCAACTACAGGGCTAGTTTAACACGAAGATCACTGCAGAGGGTCCAATCAGAGGGCCTGATTTTCGCAAAACGCCTCTACGCTGAAATGCCCCGCCTTGTTCTCAACAACTTGGCTCTGGACGCTTTCCTATCGTGGAAGCGGCTACAGCGAATAGTGGTCATTCTTAGTCCTTCTAACAGGCGCGCTCCAGGCCGATTTGACCCCGTTCGCTTTTACGCTCTGTAAGTTCGCTGTCCATGGCTAACCAAGCCGGAGAACCGCCTTTGTCGGCGGGCTTCTTTTACTCCGGAGCGCAGCGTAAGAAGTAGTCGG
The DNA here is from genome assembly GCA_963771495.1 of uncultured Acidobacteriaceae bacterium. GTDB lineage: Bacteria > Acidobacteriota > Terriglobia > Bryobacterales > Bryobacteraceae > Bog-105. The sequence continues at coordinate 1,044,631 of CAVYTR010000002.1, forward strand.
AGACTTGGTCGCGAGACGGACTTGAGAAGTCCTTGCGTTTGGCACAGAAAAGGCGGTCCGACGGTGCTGACTTCCCGGAAAGCACCGCCGCCCTAACCACATGGAGTAACCCATGAAGGCTGACCCTCAGATACCTTCGCAAGCTATACCAGTCAAGGGATGTCCTTTTTGCGGAAAGCGACCCGACATCACCGTTTATATCGCCGTCCCCAAAGATGGGGCGCGGCTGACGCACGATTGCGAGCTTATCGGCTACATTTGCTCCGATTGGAGTAACTACGCCGATCTGGTTAATCGCTGGAATAAGCGGCACAAGCAAGTGACACCCCTTACCGCAAAGCGGCCCGTGATCGGTATATAGGCATGTTCTCGGGAGAGGGAATAGCAGGCCCTGATGGCCCTCTTCTTGACCGGTGTCGATGTGTCACCTAGCTAGGTTTGTCGTCGCCAAACCTTACTCGCCGATACAGCCCGGTTGACTTTGGAAAAAAACAATTTCATCCTTAAATGTAAGGTTGGAATCGAGCGGCATCATGCAACTGAAATTATCAATGGCTCCCTTGCAAGCGGTTCGTCCGAAAGGCCGCCTGATTGATACAAGTCTAAGCTCGCTAGAATTGTGCGCCGGAGCCGGCGGCCAAGCCCTCGGGCTTGAACAGGCGGGATTTGCTCATACTGGTCTCGTCGAAATCGATCGCCATTGTTGCGACACCCTCCGACTCAACCGCCCTAAGTGGAAAATTTTTGAGAAAGATTTAGCGCTGTTCCTGAACGAAGACGCCGCCGCTCACAAAGGCATCGACCTTCTGGCGGGTGGCCTTCCATGCCCGCCCTTTTCCGTTGCCGGCAAACAACTTGGAGACAAGGATGAGCGGAACCTCTTTCCCGTTGCCCTGGACATGATCGACATGTTACGACCGCGCGCCGTTATGATCGAGAACGTTCGCGGCTTCCTGGATGCCGTTTTCAAGGATTACCGGCACCAGCTCCGGAACCGCCTTAGAGCAATGGACTACGAGTGTGACTGGCACCTGCTGAACGCATCCGATTTCGGCGTCCCTCAGCTACGCCCGCGCGTTATCATTGTGGCGCTAAAGAAAGATTTATTCCCTCATTTTTCATGGCCGACAGGAACTGGCCATAGTCCAACTACCGTTGGTCAAGCGTTGGGGGAACTAATGGAGGCTAACAGGTGGCTTGGTGCAAGAGCATGGGCTGCGAGAGCAGACGAAATCGCGCCCACCATTGTGGGCGGATCGAAAAAGCATGGAGGCCCTGATCTTGGTCCGACGCGCGCAAGACGGGCCTGGGCCTCGCTAGGCGTTGATGGTTTAGGAGTTGCCGACCGTGCTCCAAACCCGGATTTTGTGGGCATGCCGCGATTGACTGTAGAAATGGTCGCGAGGCTGCAAGGCTTCCCCAAAGGGTGGCAATTCGCCGGCCGCAAGACAGCAGCGTACCGCCAAGTCGGCAATGCCTTTCCCCCGCCGGTAGCTGCGGCCGTCGCAACTCAAATGATGGAATGTCTGACAGCGCGAAAGCTGTTCCGGGTTGCCGGCTAAAGTCAGCTGCGGTTCCGGTTCTCGTAATCCCTGATCTTCCTCTTATGGTCGGCGGGAATATCCTTCCAGTTGTGCAGGGTGTAAAACGCCCGCACGCGCCCGTTCACTTTCTTCTTGCTCACCTCGATCGATAATCCAATAACGGGGTATCTGAGCTCTCGCAGCCGCTTATGCCAGTCCTCCTGATACTCCGTGGCATTGGCTACAAACTCGATCAAATAGGCCGGAACCGGCTTCCCCATGTGCATCCGCAATAAATGGGCAATCCGCTCATGGACAGACTTGTACTGTAGAACGGCCCGCATCTCCGCGTCATTGAACGACGAGAAATAATCCCGCTTGCCGTGATTGCACGGAACGCAGATCGTCCACAGGTTATCTATCTCGGTTTTGCCGCCCCAGCTCACCGGAATCTTATGGTCGATCTGCAGGCTCACGCCGTCTTCCGCGATTGTCGCCCCGCACATCTGGCAGCGGCCCTGAGCGGCATGGAGCAGCTGCGCCCGCACCTTTTCCGATATGGATAACCGTTCGCCCGAGTCTTTCGCCGTTTTGCGCGCGCCGAGAACGTAAACATCCTGGCCGTCAACCTTGCGCCGGTCGAGTACATACAAATCGCGAATCGTGCGGACGCGCCGGTTGAAATGCTCTTGGCTTTCGGCTGTGAAGCCCGTCATCTCACGCATGGCCTTCATCGTCAGGCCCTCGGGATGCTCACGCAGGAGGGCGAGGACTTTGGCTGCCACTGCGCCTAATTTTGGCGTATCGTCGCTATCAGTCACAGCGCGAGGGTCCGTATCGTCGAGGCTAGAGTCAAGTACCCAGATGGTAGACAGCATTTCAGTTGAGCGCCGCTCAGCCAACATGAGCGCGATCCGGTCCAAGGGAATGAAACCCGAATTGCTTGTCCGCCGCCTGCTTCACTCGCGCGGATACCGCTACCGTCTGCATGGCAAAGGCCTGCCAGGCAAGCCAGATTTGGTCTTTCCATCACGTAAAAAGGTCATTTTCGTACACGGCTGTTTTTGGCATCAGCATCCCGGCTGCAGGGAGGGACGGCTCCCAGGCACCTGGCAGGAGTATTGGCGCCCTAAGCTCGAGAGGAATCAGCAGCGTGACCAGGCAGCATTGAGGGCCTTAGCCGCGCAGGGCTGGGAAAGCATCATTATTTGGGAATGCGAATTGAAGGACCAGAATACGGCGATGGAGCGTATCGAGCAGTTTCTTGGTCCGGTAGCGAATCTAGCGTAGCGGCACAGGCCTCGTCGAACGACAGACGTTCCAACTCCATAAACGCCTCTACGTTCTCGGCGAGCGTATCTGCCGTCAGTCGCGTGTCTTTCAGAACTGGTGCGCCAGAAACTTTTCCCGGAACACATTCCAACGAGATCGCAACCGGTCCAGTCCGGTCGCTCAATATTTTTCAGGATTGCTCATCTAGCAGCCGGGCACTCAGTCAGGGGTCCAAACGCGGGTCCAGAAATGCGACTTTTTGGTGAATTCGAGTGGTTTGAGGAGCTTTCGTTGCCAACGATGCTCAATGATTGCTTAAAATTCCCGGTACCTCTTCCATGCCATGGAAGCGCGCTCCCAACTGCGCCACAGGCCCACTTCGATGTGTTGATTCTGTCAAGAGAATATCACAGCGTGAGTACTGGGACTGCACCTGTTACGAACTCCTCCCAGGCCTCAGAATTTTTATCAGCCAGCTATTGACTGACGGACAATTCGGACGCAAAATCAGAGTCTCATGCAGTGCTCGTGACCTGCGTCAGATCCAGAAAATTTAATGAGCGAAGGACTGTTAAAACATCCGGTTCCTCAGCAGGAAGCGTCTCTTGCTGAACGAGAATTGCGAGGCCGCCGTGCCGCAATTGATAGCCCCACGTTGATGGATGAACTTGCGCATGATTTAAGACAGCCGCTCAGCGTGATTGAAACTCTTGCCTACTATCTCGAAATCACGTCGGCTGACCAGAAGGTCTGCGCACACCTGCAGAAAATTCAGGCGATGGTGTCGCAAGCTCATTCCATTCTCGAGCGCAATCACCATTCGGCTGTAAGTTTAGCCTGACTATGGATCCCTATTCATTCGGGGCGTTCGCTTTCGGACGTCTCGAGTGCCGCGATCCTGCTGCGAATCTGATCTAGTTCCTCCCGCCATTTGGGTAGCCGCGCTACGCTTGCCAAGCCCTTGAGATGCTGGCGGAGTGGTCGGGCCGGGATGCCCCAAACGGGCTCGCCTCCAGAGACGGTCTGGCCGGTGAGGATTCCGCTTTTGCCGCCCACGACGGCGCGCGCAGAGATCTTTGCCTTTTCGCCTATTCCGACTTGTCCCCCGAATACTGCGTAATCACCGACCGTCACGCTGCCGGAAAAACCTGTTTGTGCCGCGATAACAACGTGGCGTCCGATGTCGCAGTTGTGTGCCACGTGGACCAGATTGTCAAGTTTAGTTCCATCGCCGATCCGAGTAACACCAAGAGCAGCGCGGTCGATGCAGCAATTTGCGCCGATCTCGACGTCATCGCCGATTTCCACAGTTCCGATCTGTGGAAATTTTTCGTAGCGTTCCCCGGCAAGCGCAAATCCGAAGCCGTCTGCGCCTATAATGCAGCCCGAGTGGACCAGTGTCCTTTGTCCGATGCGGACGCGATCGTAGATGGTGACGTGCGGTTTCAGGATCGCTCCTTCGTCAAGCCAAACCTCCCTGCCGATGTGACAGCCATTGCCTATCACGCAGCCGCCTGCGATCGATGTTCCGCTGCCAATCGTCACGTAAGCGCCGATGTGACAGGTAGCGGCAATACGCGCCTCAGGATGAATGATGGCTGTGGGGTGAATCGAGGGCGGAAGTTCCTCAGTTGGAAACATATGTGCGATAGCGCGTGCGAAGGCGCGGCGCGGGTCGGCTGTGCGAACCAAACTCCACGAGCCGCTCGCCGAAAAGGAAGGTGACACGATAATGCATCCAGCCTGCGAACTGAGCGCCGCTTCCACTGCTTTCTGGTTGGCAGCGAATGAGAGATCGTCGCTGGACGCATTCTCAATCGTGTTTGCGCCGGACAGCCAGCGCTCGCCGTCACCTTCGAATGTTCCGCTGCAAAGATTGGCTATTTGAGTGACGGTAAGGGCGGGCATTCCTCATAGGTAACACTTCGTCGGGCGCAAGAAGCTAAGGAGGATTATGGGCATGAACTTAGCAATTTGATAATAAGCTTGCATGGTTGATCCCTCTGCCTATGTCGCACCCACAGCGCGTGTATCGGAACAGGCACAGATTGGTTCTGGTACGCACGTCGGGGAGTACTGCGTGATCGAAGCCGACGTCTCTATTGGTGCCCGCTGCAAGCTGGAACCTTACGTGTATGTGAAGCGCTGGACCACCATCGGAGACGATAACGAAATCTCTGCAGCGACGGCGCTCGGGACCGATCCGCTGGACAGGGCGTTTACGGGGGAACGCAGCTACCTGGTAATCGGTAGCTGCAACAAAATCCGAGAGCACTATACGATTTCGCGAGGTACGAAGCCCGAATCCGAAACGCGAATCGGGAACGGCAACTACATCATGACGTCTGGACACATCGCTCATAACAGCATTCTGGCTGACCGGATCGTTGTCGCGAGCTGTGCGCTGGTAGCTGGCTATGTCGAGATCGAGAGCGATGCCTTCATCTCAGGAGGCGTCGTGATTCATCAGTTCTCGCGTGTGGGCCGGATGGCAATGGTGGGCGGAAACACGCGCGTGAACAGCGATTTGCCTCCATATTTTCTATATTCAGACTTTAATGTAGCTCCTAAAGGGCTGAACCTTGTAGGACTAAAACGCGCCGGCTTCGCGAGAGCTGAAGTACGTGTGCTGAAAGAAGCGTACCGAGTCCTGTACCGGTCCGGATTGAGGCAGGAAGAGGCACTTGTACGAATCGAAGCGATGCCCTCCGAGCACGCTCGACACCTGGCCACATTCATTCGCTCCAGTAAGCGCGGGATCTGTCGTGAGTAGTGCTACTCTTCGCCCGCGCGTGCCATTTGCACATGGCTAAGCGTTTCCGCATACTGCGAAATGCCTTTGAACAGCGCCTGAGCGATGGCCTGCCGTTCGTCTTCTTTGCGCAGCAGCTTGGCATCGTGCGGATTCGAAACGAAGCCAATTTCAGCTAGTATCGACGGCATTGTCGCTCCGATCAGAACCACAAAAGGGGCTTGGCGCACACCGCGGTCTTTCGAATGGGTGTTCATCTTCAGAGAAGATGCCCATAGCGAAGCTTGCACCCGCTGGGCAAATTCGCGGGATTCCTCGAGCTTAGTCTGCAAGACGGCCTTGTGCAAAATATCGTTCAGATCGGAGATGGAGCTGTTCGATGCTGCGTTCTCGCGCATCGCAAGGTCGAGGCCGCTCTTATCCGAGTTGAGATTGAAGAAATAAGTTTCTACACCGGTCGCGGTCGGCTCGGGCGAGGAATTGGCGTGGATAGAAATGAAGAGGTCTGCTTTTTCCGTATTGGCTAGCTTCGTCCGGTCTTCCAGAGGAATAAAAGTATCGTCGGGGCGGGTATACACGACTTGAGCGCCGAGTTGTTGCGAGATCAATTTCCCCAATCGCAACGCAACGTCCAGAACCAATTCTTTCTCCATCAATCCGTTGGGACCGATGGTGCCGGTGTCGTGTCCTCCATGACCGGGATCGATCACCACCCGGCCAAGCTTGAGGCCGAAGACCCGAACCAGAGAGCGATCACCTGAACTGTCGCGTTTAGCGGGAGACGCCACACCCACGACTTCCCGGGCAGGTGATGATGGCCGCGCCGCAGAAGCCGTCATTCTGGGGGCGGGAGCGGGCTGCTGAATCACAAGTCCACCGGAGTTCTGTACCGTAGTGGGGTACGGAGCGAGTTTACGGCTGGCGCTGTTACTTCGGGCCTGCTCTGAAAGGGATTCCGGCGGGTCGACATGCAAACCCGGAGTTGGTTGAGGCACGCTCGCCGATTCAGGTCTGGCAGTTGCCGCGACGGCCGAATTGAGCCCGGAGTTAGGGTTTGGCGGCGTCGAGGGCCAGGGAAGGCGCTGTGAACCCGTCGAGCTTCGAGTGACCGACAAAGCGGGTAGGCTGGTGCCCTTCGGACGAATCTCAATCATCAGACGATCCGGGTTGACCAGCTGGGACGAGATTACCTCCGCGGGTCCTTCCAGATCGAACACGATCCGCGTCCGGCCCGGGTTCACTTCTGCCAGCCGGATCTGCTTGATACGGCGATCGTTTACCTGAATGCTCTCCGAACCGCGCCGTGCATTGGCGGGCGGCCGCAAGCCCGAGAGATCGAAGTATACGCGGGAAGGGTTCTCGACCTGATCGGAGGTGAGCCGATATTCGCCCTGAGTTTGAATCGCTACACGCGTGACATCCCCAAACGACCAGTACCGGATTGCTTCTACCCGCGGTGGACCGCCAGCGGGAGCGGCGCTACACAGGCCGAGAAGAGCGAGCGTTGCTGGAATCGAGGCCGCAGGGGAAAGCCGAAGCATAACGTGATCTAGCGGTTTCGGAACTCGCTGTCCGCTCTCGGGCCAGAACCTTCTTTCGGTGAAACGGCTGACCGGCAAAAGTAAGACATAACAAAAGAGACAAACTTTGTTTGTTCGCATTATAACCGGAAACTCCCTTTCCGGGTGCTACTATCTGGGCATGCGTTCCGCCGGTTTCGTCCTTACTGGCGGGCAGAGTTCTCGTATGGGGCGCGACAAAGCAATGTTGCCCTGGCGGTCGCGTCCTCTCGTCGAAAGTGTGGCGGAAGCGGTGAAAAACGCTGCCGGTAATGTGACTCTTATCGGTGAACCGCAACGATATTTTTCGTTAGGCCTTCAGGTGATGCGAGATCTGCGAACGGATTTGGGCCCGATCGGGGGAATTGAAACCGCGCTGCACACAGGAATTGGTGAACTGAATTTAATAGTGGCCTGTGACATGCCTGGGCTTAGCAGGGATGTGTTGGCAGCGCTTCTTCAAGCAGCAGAGGAGAACGGCGCCCTCTGTACATTTGCAAAGGACGGGCAGGGCCGCACCCATCCTCTATGCGCCGTTTATCGAATCGAATGTTTACCTTTGATCCGGGAAGCTATCGCAAAACGTCGGCTCCGGCTGCTCAACCTGATCACAGAGCTGCGTGCTGTGCCCTTCGAATGGGACCGCGATCTTCCCAACGTGAATACGCCCTTGGAGTGGGAGCGCTGGCGCGATGACGGGTGACGAGAACCAGCTTGACGAGAACCAGCTTGACGAGAACCAGCCCGACGAGAACCAGCCCGACGAGAACCAGCACTACATCGAGTTCCGCGACGTTTACAAAACCTTTGATCGCCCGGTTCTAAAAGACGTCAGCTTCCATGTAGACATAGGGCAGACCTTGGCAATTATCGGCAGGAGCGGTGTTGGCAAATCGGTCAGTCTGGCGCACATCATGGGATTTCTCAAGCCCGATAAAGGCGAAGTGATCGTTGCTTTCGAGGACATTACCAACATGCCCGAGACTGAGCTGCGGCACGTGAGGCGCAAAGTGACGATGGTCTTCCAATCTGGCGCGCTTTTTGACTCTTTAACCGTGGGCGAGAATATTCTGTTTTCGCTCGAACTGCGCGAGGACTATAACCAACAGAACAAGGAAGATGTAGTCGATGGCTTGCTCAAAATGGTGGATCTGCTGGATCACAAGAACTCATTCCCGTCCGACCTGTCTACCGGATTCAAGCGCGCCGTCGCGATTGCACGCGCTCTGGCTGCGCAGCCCGAATGCATTCTCTACGATGAGCCCACAACGATGGTCGATCCCATCATGTCGGATGATCTCGGAAACCTGATGCTGCGCCTGAAGAAGCAACTCGGACTAACTTCCATTGTGGTGACGCATGATCTTGACCTGATGCGCAAAGTGGCGGACACGGTAATGTTCCTCTACAAGGGCGAAGCCATCTACTTCGGCCCGGTTTCGAAACTTGATGAGTGCTCGCATCCGCACGTACGCCAGTTCCTCGCGATGGATCGCGTAGAAATGCAAGGACCGATCGAAGAAACTTAGTGTGCGCGGCCGCCCAGGCGCGCTTTGAGCGCCGCCCATCTGCTCTTCCACCAGCTTTCGCCTGCCGCCTTGGCTTGAACCTGTGACGTGTCGAGACCACCTGCAGACTTTGTCGGAGAAAGCGTACCGGGATGGTACTCCTCTGTTCCGGTGAGGTGAATGCGGGTACCGTCAAACAAATACGTGCGCCGCCGGAATCTTCCGTCATCGTCCTTCGTGATCAATTGAAAGCTGCGACCAAACGCCGATGCGTCAGGCGGGTCGACGTGAACAGGGAAGTAGCCTTCCAGATCCCGCTGCCGGTAAGACGTTTCGTAGCGATGACGTCTCCGGTTCCAAAGAAAAACACGCCATCCGTCGAAGTCGTACGATTCTGTTCCGGACAGAGTCGTCCAAAGCCAGTTGTGCTTCGCTCCTTTTTGGTCATCGTTGACCTGGCCGAGATCGAAGAACGAGCTGATTCTCCTGCCTTCTGCGTACTGAGCAACTTCGTCGGGGATCAGCATGACGAGATTACGGGAAAGAACCCATCCGCAGTTGTTGTCTTTGGTGCGGATGAGAGTCCAATCCTCGAGGACGACTGGTTTCTTCAGAGCTGCTGCTTTGCTTTCCGCAGCCTTCTCGTCACGCTCCGCTTTTCGGTCGGCAGTTGAGGAGGATCCTTCTATGCGCTCAGCCGACAGTTCCTGCCAATTCGGCGGCGGCTTGGGAGCAGGCGGCATAGGAGGCAGATGCAGGCTGGGGCGTGTGGCTTTTTCCTTCTTCCCGCGGCGTGCGGGTTGCTGGGGCCGATCCGCAATCAGGTTCGGAGGCTTCGGCAGCTCATTTGTTTTCGGCTCGGCCCGATGGGCCAGAACGGTTACCACTCCGCCTTGCGGAATGGTGACGAAAGCCGGTGACTGGCGGCTCGGATCGATGTGAACGTTCAGAGGCTCATAAACGGAAGCAGTTCCTTCGGACGGAAGTCTGCGCGCGCGATCTGCCGCCCGCTCGATGTCCTTCATCTGATCGGGGCTGAGTAACTGCAGCGAATCGACCCACCCGACCTGGCCCTTGGCATCCCGGATCCGGACGAAGCGCCGCCGCACCTCCAGAATGTCGACACGCTCACCGTGCTTCAACAGAGTTCCGGCTGAATTCTTCTGTCTCAGGTCGCGGCGGAGGTTCAGAGTGGCAGGCGCCACGTAAGCGGTACCGATTACATCGGCGGGCGAAACGGTATTGCAGGAACAGAAGAGGGACAACGCCGAACAGACTAACAGCGCGAGCACTGTCAGGCGCGAGGAGGACGCTTGCATGCCGGGTCGCGAGGACGACGGAGACTAGAGCAGGCGGGCCATTTCCTTCAGGATGCAGCGATCCATGACAACGGACATTCCCGCCTCTTCGGCTTTCTTGGCCGCCTCTTGATTAACCACCCCTTCCTGCATCCAGATATGCCGAACGCCTTTGGCCAAGGCATCGTCAATTACGTCCGGCACACGCGCTGGGCGCCGGAAAATGTCGACGAGATCAATGTGATCGGGTACGTCTCTGACGGACGGATAGGCGCGCTCGCCGAGAACTTCGGTCTCCTTCGGATTGACCGGTATGATGCGGTAACCTTGCCGCTGCAGAAAACGGGAAACGCCGAAGCTGGGGCGCATTGGATCGTTTGATAATCCGACCACTGCGATAGTCTTGGTTTTCTTCAGGAGATCGGTGATCTCGGCGTCATTCATCATGCGTGTGAGCCCTCACCTCATTCTCTCCCTGTCCATCCAAGCGAAGGGCCTTCCTAAACCTGGCCACTTCCGAACGGGTCAGCGTGCGATAAGCACCAGGTTTCAGATCGCCGAGATCGAGAAATCCGATCTTTACACGCTTGAGTTTTTCGACCAGGTGCCCGAAGTGCTTAAACATGATGCGGATCTGGTTCTGTCGTCCCTCAATCAGGCGAACTTCGTACCAGGGATTCTCGCCTTTACGGATGAGCTTCAAACCAGAAGCGGCAGTTCGACGGCCATGCATGGGAATGCCGCGGCGGAATTCCTCTTCCTGCTCCGTCGTGAGTGCGCCCTTTATTTTGACGAGGTATGTTTTCGTAATGTGACTCGCGGGCGTGATCAGCCGGTTTGCGAACTCGCCGTCGTTAGTTAAGAGCATCAGCCCTTCGCTCGCATAATCGAGGCGGCCAACCGGGTAAATGCGCTCGCTCATTCCCTTAAAGAACGACATCACCGTCTGCCGGCCTTGTGGATCCCGGACCGTACTAACTACGTTCTTGGGCTTGTTGAGAGCGTAATAGACGTGGTGCTCGGGCTCGCGAATCACCTGTCCATCGACTTTCACCCGATCGATTGCCAGGTCAGCTTTCGATCCTAGCTCGGTGATTGTCTTGCCGTTCACCGAAACGCGTCCAGCTACTATCAGCTCTTCGGCTTTTCGCCGGCTCGCAAAACCCGCATGCGCAAGAATTTTTTGAAGGCGCTCTTCAGGCATCGGCTTGGGGCGAGTCTTCCGGAGAGAGCTCTTCCATCAGCTCGTGTTCGTTTATAGTCTCAGAGTCTTCAGTTTGGGCGACCGACGGCTCCAACGCTGACGAAGCTGGTTCGTCTGTGTCAGTCAATGCTAAACGACCTAGCTCCTCAAACTCCTTCAGCGTCGGAAGCTCGGCAAGTGAACTCAGCCCAAACTGAATCAGAAACTCGCGGGTGGTCTTGTACATGATGGGCTTGCCGAGAACATTCTTGCGCCCGGCGGTGGCCACGAGTTTTCTATCTAAAAGCGTCTTCAGAACGCTCGCGCCTTGTACGCCGCGAATTTCCATGATCTCCGGAGCAGTGACGGGTTGCTTGTATGCGATAACCGCAAGTGTCTCGAGAGCGGCCAGCGAGAGCTTAAGAGGCGGCTGTAGTCGTTTTACGAAGAGACGAATCGATTCGTGGTGTTCCGGCTTGGTGGACATCCGGTAACCGCCGGCAATTTCGCGGATTGATAACCCGCGGTCCGGGGCACCATATTCGGCGACCAGTTGCGCCAGAATTGCCTGTACGCTTTCGAGCGGTTGGCCCACAGCACTTGCGATCTGCTCCGCGCTTAATGGCTCGTCCGTAATGTAGATTGCCGCTTCGATGATAGCCTTGAGCGCAACGGACGACTCGGGTGAAGGCGCAGCCGGTTGAATGGCCTCCGCGATGAACAAGCTTTCCTGCTCTTCGGGCATCTCCGATTCTGCGGGCGATAGATCGGAAAGCGGCGGATCAGATGGCGATCGATCAGAACTCGTCGTTGATTCGGATTCTGGGGTATCCGGCTGCTCTTGCGTTGTTTCGGCTGCGGGTGTTTCTCGGTCCATGCGCCGCGTCAGTTGTACTCCCCGTCCACAACGGCTAAGTCTTCAGCGGATTCGCCGGCTTCGTCAAATCCGATTCCCTTGCGCAGCCTGATGTCGCCAAAAGCTTCCCCCTGCGTAAGCTCGACCGCCTGTGTTTTCACGAGTTCCAGAATGGCGAGGAACAGGCAGATGATCGCGCGCCGGCTGCGCTGCCGTTCAAACAAATGAGTGACAGACAGATCGCGCTGCCGTTGGCTACGCCCGAGCTGTTGGCGCAAGAATGAAATCATCTCCGGGACGCTTACATCGTTGTTGTCCAGCTCATAGACAGGGCGATCTTTCACGCGCTCCAGAACGCTCTGGAACGTTTTGACGAGATCGAAAATGGTGACTGCGAGCCCGGGCCCTTCCTCTTCACTGAGGAATTGCTCGATTTGCGAATTCGACCATGTTGCTTCCTCAACCACGCGCTTAGCTTGCAGCATTTCAGCGGCATTCTTAAAACGCTCGTGCTCAATAAGCTTTTCGACGAGTTCCTTGCGCGGATCTTCCTCGGGTGCGATCCTTTCAAGCTCCGGATCACGAGGCAGCAGCAACCTGCTCTTGATGTGGATGAGCGTCGCAGCTGTAAAGACGAACTCCGAGCTGAGCTCAATGTCGAGATCCCGAGCTTTCTGCATGTAGTCGAGATATTGCGCCGTTATCTGCGCGATCGGAATGTCGTAGATGTTGATCTGCTGCTTGCGAATCAGGTCGAGAAGCAGGTCGAGAGGGCCCTCATATTGCTCCAGATGAAAGTTCAAGGCCGACGACACTAGCTACACCATAACATGCAAAATAAAACTCTCCGGGTGCCGTTTTGTGGCCTTTGCCGGGCATTCGCGCCGCGATATGGCGGACACGGTCAGGGCTGACATCCGCCCTAATTCTTCTGGACGACGGCGTGTGTTACGTACTCGTAAGACATGAGGCGCGAACTGGCGGTGTGAGAGCGCACCACAATCTGATAGATCGCGGGGAACCCTTTTCCGCCCTCGGCTTCAAACAGCCGCTTCATGTCGCCCAGTCTGAGTGGAGAGCAGAAGAATTCGACTGCCGCTTGAATGCTTGCGGATCCAACGCCCGACAGCACGACAGTCCGTGTGGGCTTCCCCGAACTGCTGGTTCCGCTGATAACAGAAATGAGTCCGTACTGGATTGCGGCAACAGGTTCACGGAAGGGCTGACACACGAATACGGCCTGTTTCCCGGACTGCTTCCGCCGGTCGAACACTGCGAATTGATCATTCGACGTATAGTCAATCGTGAACGGCAGGTTACGGAGCAGAATAGTGGCGGCTTGGCTGTTCGTGCCCGAACCGATCAGGAAAGCATCGCGGCCCCGTAGCGCCGAGACGGGCGCTTCTGACTCGGGCAGTATCTGATAGGCGCCGCCGAACTTCACCCGCACATTGCAAAGCTGCGTCACGCCGATCATTTCTGCCAGGGGAACGGAAAGTTGCGCGGGTTCCATAAATAAAGGCACTCCGGGTTCCAGCGGCCGGACGGAGCCATAGACATCACGAATTTCCGCGGGCGCGGCGAAGCGCAGCCGCTGGGGTTCAATGTGCGGACGAACAATCATGTGCAGGTTGGTGGCAACGCAGATGGTGAGGTCGCGACCCGCTTCCGCCAGCGGCCCCCATGCGTCTCGAACAATACCGGCAACCTGCGGCCGATTCAGGCCCAGGCCAATCGCAAGGCCCAGGACTCCGGTCGAGATAGCAAGAGCGGCCACAATCCATATCGGCAGCGGGCGGCGCGAAAGCTTTCGTTCAGTTTGCACGAAGGCCGATTCTCTTGGATTCGAAGCCGCCGGGGGAAGCGGTGGCGCGTGCCGCCGTAAAAATTGCGGGACATAACTGCCTCGGGGAATCTCGATCCGAACCTTGGCGGAAGGTTGTTCCTGCTGGTAAAACTTCTCCAAGCGCTGCCGCAGCTCGTAAGCACGGTTTCTTACCGCCGAGTCGTCGGAGAGGTTGTAGTCCTTTGAGCGTCCGAGTACATTCACCGCGATCTGATATTCGGTCAGCTGTTCCGGGTGGCCTTCGATTTCCCGCTCGCAGATATAGCGCAATAGTGAACGCAGTTGGGCCGAACGAGCGAACACCTGACTGTTAACAACCGCCTCGAGCGCCTGGCGGCGTTCAGCCGGTGTGACATCGGTGTCGGTGACCATCGCGCGTGAGTGATCTGATTATAGAGCTTCCGCGGCTCCAAACGGGTTTGCAACCGTCAGCAAACGTTGGAAAGCCTTGTACCGGATGCAACGTCCGTCGTATCCGGATAGACAAGGTCTACTTCTTGGAGGTCGCCATGTTCGCACGTCAGCGATTTACTCGCGAATGCTTCGTTGCTTTGTGTCTTTTACTGCTCACAGCTGCGCTTCCGTGCGCAACCCGTCTGGCTGCCCAGGAATACCGGGCCACCATCACCGGCAAAATAACGGACCCGACGGGCTCCGCGGTCCCGAACGCCGATGTTACGGTCACCGGCACGGGAACGGATTTCGTGACTCGAGGCAAGTCCGATGCCTCGGGCAACTACTCGGTTCCCTTTCTGGCGCCCGGTACATATGAGGTGAAGGTCACCGCGAGCGGGTTCAGTTCCGGCGTTCGTTCTGGAATCGAACTGCATGCGGGCGACAAAACGCAGGTCGATATCCCGCTCCAGCTTGGGCAATCGAGCCAGGCAGTGACTGTACAGGCCAGCGGCGAACTGCTGCAAACGGCGACCGCTTCCGTCGGCCAAGTAATCGATTCGCGGCAAACGCGCGACCTGCCGGTCCTGGGACGCAACCCCTTCATGCTGGCGGCGTTGGCGAGCGGCGTGAGTTCCGGTCTATACAACGGCAAAGTCAGCCAGCTTGGGCGCCCTTTCGATGGCGCCGCGGCACAGCTTTCAATTGGCGGTCTCGGTTCGCGATACCTGATCCTGCTCGACGGTGTCCCGAATGATCCGCCCGAACGCGCATCTGCGGCTATTTACCTTGGGTTCGCTCCCTCGCCTGAGGCCGTGGAGGAAGTCAACGTCCAGACAAACATTTACGACGCGCAATACGGTCATACTTCTGGAGCTGTCGTCAACACAGTGCTCAGAAGCGGAACCAATACCTACCATGGCAGCCTGTACGAGTACTTCCGCAACACCGTCCTGAATGCGAATACGTTCGATTCGAATGCCGCCGGTACACCCGTTTCGGTCGTTCACTGGAACCAACCGGGCGTGCTTTTCTCCGGCCCGGTATTTCTCCCCAAGGTCTACAACGGAAAAAACAAGACTTTCTTCATGGTGTCCTGGGAGCGGGTTTGGAACGTGAATCCTTACACTTATATCGGCTCCGTTCCCACCGCGGCCGAACGCGGAGGCGACTTCTCGGGCCTGACGCAATCGAACGGTCAGCCAATCACCATCTACGATCCCTTAACGACACAATTGGTGAACGGACAATATGTTCGTACGCCTTTTGCTGGGAATCGGATTCCGGCTGCGCGTATCAATCCGGTCGGTCAGGCGCTGATGAACTACTACCCGTTGCCCAACGTCGCGGGGGCTGCCGGCGGCTTCAACAATTACGTCAACACGCCGAATTCGCAGGTAGACCAATACAATTCCACGTCGGTCCGAATCGATCACCAGCTGAACGACAATCAGAAGCTTGCGGGCGTATGGTTCCGCAATGTGCGCAATCAGGTCAATCCCGCTGCTGGTTATCCCTTCCCGGCGACCCCTTATACGAGCCTCGGCAGCGGGTACAACGTCGAGCGGAATAACTATGGCGGAAGCCTGGATTTCACTGATGTTCTGTCGCCAACGCTTGTGTTGGATCTGCGCTACGGTATGATCTACCATCCCTTCGCGCTTGCTTACTATGGCGACAATTTCAATGTCGCGTCGCTCGGCTTCTCCCCCTCGCTGATTGCTCAGCTGCCGCATCAGACGTTCCCGGGCGTGGCGCTGTCCAACAACTATTCGTCCATTGTTTCGAATAGCTCCTCCAATACCGCCAGCCAATACAGCACCAGTAACGTCCACGATGCAACGGGCGTTTTGAGCAAGAGCGCCGGAGGCCACACAATCAAAACAGGCGCGGAATGGTATTTGCTGCGCGCGAATAACACTGTTCCTGTGTCGAACTTCGGAACATTCAGTTTCACCAGCGGATTCACTCAACAGAATGCTCTACTTGGCAGCGCTGCCTCCGGAAGTCCTATCGCCTCTCTCCTTCTCGGTTATCCGTCGGGCGGTAATGTGAACTACAACATCGCGTCCGCCTTTGAGCAGATCTACTATGGCTTTTTCGTCCATGACGATTGGCGCGTTACTTCCCGCCTGACGCTGAATCTCGGCCTGCGATGGGATTATGAGAGTCCGATGAGCGAACGCTATTACCGCCAGAATCGCGGCTTCGCTTTCAATGCTCCCAACCCGTTGCAAGCACAAGTTCCCAGCCTCACGCTGAATGGCGGATTGCTGTTTACCGATGGAGTGAACAAGCTGCCGTTCGTGCCGGACAGAAATAACTGGCAGCCTCGGGTGGGCGCGGCTTTTCGCCTGACAAACTCTACCGTTCTGCGCGGCGGATTCGGAACCTTCTTCGAGCCGACGTTCGACACGGGACAGTCAAGCGGCTTCAGCAGTTCCACTTCCCTTGTTTCGTCTCTCGATGGCGGACTGACGCCCGCGGTCACATTGTCGAACCCGTACCCCACAATCGTGGCGCCCACCGGCCGCGCCGCAGGATTGTCCACGCTCCTCGGGCAAAGCTTCACGTTTTCGAACCCCGGACGAAAGATTCCGAAGGTATACAACTACTCGTTCGGAGTAGAGCAGCAACTGCCCTGGCAAGTAGTGCTCGATGTCTTCTACGCGGGAAATTACGCCCAGGATATCGAGGTTAGTAAGGGGATCAACGCGCTGCCTGTGAGTGATTTTGCACTTGGCAGCACCGTTCTTACTCAGAACGTATCGAACCCCCTGGCCGGTTTGATACCGAGTAATTCAGCTCTGAATGGAAGAACCATCTCTTACCAGAACCTTCTCGTTCCCTTTCCGGAGTTTGGCAGCATCACGGAGGCCAATAACTCTTATGGGACCAGTTCCTACAACTCTCTGCAGGTAAATGGGCAAAAGCGGCTGAGCGCCGGGCTGCAGATGCGAGCCAGTTTCACCTGGGACAAAATCATGACGCGGACCAGCTATCTCAATAACCAGGATGCTTTCAGCAACCTCGCTCGCATTCAGTCGAATGAGCCGAACAAAGTATTTGTCCTGAGCGGTTCTTATGCTCTCCCGCTGTTCGCGAAGAATAGCGGCGTTCTCCATTCCGTGTTGGGCGGCTGGAATCTCAACGCGATCTTTCGTGTTCAGGCCGGCTACCTCATCAGCGCTCCCACAGGCGCGTTTTCGACGGGTGTAAATCCGAAACTTCCTAACCCGACGACCTCCCATTGGTTCGATACGTGTACCTTGAACGCTTCGGGTGTTCGGACCAATTGCGCAAGCGCCAGCGAACCGGTTGCATGGACGATCCAGCCTGCGTTCACTCTGAGTCAGTACAACGGCAGCTCGACCTTGCCGGGAATCCGGACTCACATCCCGCCAGACCTGGATCTATCCCTGTTCAAGAGTTTCGCTATCCGTGAGGCCGCAAATCTGGAGTTTCGTGCTGAGGCATTCAACCTCTCCAATACACCTGCTTTCGGAGCGCCCAACACAAGTGTCACGTCTTCCAGCTTTGGGGTGGTCACACTCTCACAAGCGAACGATCCGAGGATTCTGCAACTCGCCTTGAAGTTGAATTTTTGAGCGAGTCTCCTGCGCGGGTGGGCCTACCTCCGCGTGCCACGCTGCCCATGTGCCATCCAAAACGCAAACTCACAGTTTATTGCGCGCTCGCGTTGAGCCTTTCTCTGATGCAATCGGCTCATGCGCAGAACTCGGATTCCTTACTCGAAGCATTTCGAAATCCTCCAAGACAAGCTCGTGTTCACTGTTACTGGTGGTGGCTGAACGGCAACACTGACGAAGCAACCTTGACTCGTGACCTGGAGCAGATGAAGGCGAAGGGCTATGGAGGGGCGATTCTCATCGACGCCAACGGATCGAATCAATTTGGGAATTCTCAGGTTCCCGCGGGGCCGATGTTCGGCAGTCCCGAGTGGCGCAGACTCTATCGCCATGCTCTCAGCGAAGCAGCCCGCCTGAACCTGGAAATCAGCCTTACCATTCAAAGCGGGTGGAATCTGGGAGGCCCCACGGTTAAACCCGCCGAAGCTTCGAAACTGCTGACTTTTTCGCGAGTCGTGACGGAATCGCACGGTCGCATTCGGCGCGCGCTGGCTCAACCTCCATCCAAGAATGGCTTCTACAGGGATATCGCGGTACTTGCATACCCGCTCCACGCGGGCAAATTGCTAGCAGGCGAGGCGGGCGACCACCGGAAGCCGGTACGCCTGCTAGAGGCGAAAGCCGCATTCAAAGAGTATGGATGGTCCATGCCGAACACCGCGCCGTTGCTCGAAGATGATCCGCCGCAGTCAGGTGAAGCCGACACAAACGCAGGCGACGTGGTTGATCTTACGCCAAAAATGAACGGCTCGGGAGAACTGGCGTGGGATGCGCCAGGGGGCTTATGGGAGATCCTGCGCATCGGCTACACGGATTCCGATGCGCGCGTCTCCACCTCCAGCGGAAACTGGCAAGGCCTTGCGATAGACCATATGGATCACACCGCGTTCGAAAGCTACTGGAACACTAACGTTCGTCCTCTGCTGTCCGATGCGGGTCCCGGCTTGGGGAAGAGTTTGCGGTACCTGGTAACCGATAGTTGGGAACTCGGGGGCACTAATTGGACAGCGCGGTTCCGTGATGAGTTTCAGAAGCGCCGTGGATACGACCTGCTTCCTTATCTGCCCGTCGTATCCGGGCGTATCGTAACCAGTCGTGAAGTCAGCGATCGTTTTCTGAATGACTTTCGGAAAACGATTGGGGATCTTATTCGCGATGAACACTACCGGGTCTTCGCCCGCATGGCGGAGCGCGAAGGCCTTGGTATACATCCCGAGTCCGGCGGCCCGCACGGCGCGCCGATCGACGCACTGCGTACTCTCGGAGTCAGTACCTTCCCCCAAACGGAGTTTTGGGCTCAATCGAAAACGCATCGCTCTACCGATGCAGACCGCTTCTTTGTCAAGGAGGCATCCAGCGCCGCGCATACATATGGAAAGACCATCGTTGCTGGTGAAGGGCTGACCAGCATCGGCCCTCAATGGGAAGAAAGCATCTGGAACGACCTGAAGCCGACTTTCGATCAGGCGGTATGCGCAGGGCTGAACCTGATGTTCTGGCATACCTTCACTTCTTCGCCGCCGCGCCTCGGTTTGCCAGGGCAGGAATACTTCGCCGGCACGCATCTCAATCCGAACGTTACCTGGTTCAACTTCGCCGTCCCGTTCCTGTCTTATATCAGCCGGACGCAGGCAGTGCTTCAGCAGGGGACACCCGTATCCGATGTTCTCTACTATTACGGCGACCGCGTCCCCAATTTCGTGCAGCTGAAGGCTTCTGATCCGGCGAAGGTGCTTCCGGGATACGATTATGACGTTGTTGACGAATACGTCCTTCTATCGGCCGCTACGGTGGAAGGGGGACGCGTCATGCTTCCCGGCGGTGTGCTCTTACGCCTTGCTGGCGCTCGAGCACCGCGGCAGTATATCGATTCCGGTACTGCGGAAACTGAAGCAACTGGTCGCGGACGGCGCGAGCATCGTGGGCGAGAAACCCACTCGCGCGACGGGACTCGTCAACGGAGCTGCAGACGACCGGGAAGTGCAAACGCTCGCGCAGGAAATCTGGGGCGATTGCGGCGCCGCTGGAACAGCCGAACACTCTTTTGGGAAGGGTCGGGTCTTCTGCACGCAAAGCGCCCGTGCCGTGCTTACAGCGAATCACCTCCCGCCGGATTTCGAAACGAGCGGCGAAAGCGACACGAAGTTCGATTATGTCCACCGCATGGCGAATGGTTCGGACATCTACTTTGTCAGAAGTTCGTCGCCTAACCCGATTCAGACTACTGCCACATTCCGGGTCAGCGGTAAACACGTCGAGTTTTGGCACTCTGATTCGGGAACGATCGAACCCGCGGCGCTTTACCGCGAAACAGCGGACGGGCGCACCGATGTCGAGATTTCCTTTGAGCCATTCGGCTCTCTAATCGTTGTGTTTCGCCCGGGAACCGAGGAACATCTGGTTGAACTAACGCGTGACGGACAGCCGGTTAGTTCCAATTTTGTTTCCAGGGATCCGCGTGCTGCCGAAGGCTGGGTGCTGCGTGGCGAACAGCCTGGGCATTATCGCGCAGGAACGAGCAGTCGCAGAACGCTGACGGTCGAGGTGTCCACGCCAGCAAAGGTCCAGCCTGTCGAAGGCAATTGGACGATTCACTTCCCAGCCGGTTGGGGAGCGCCTGAGGCAATTACCATCGACAAACTTTCCTCCTGGACGGAAAATGCCAATCCCGGCGTCCGGTTTTTCTCCGGGACGGCCACCTACACGCGGATTTTGGATATTCCCGCTGAGTTCGTCCAGCAGAATGCTCCTCTATGGCTGAGCCTTGGGGATGTGAGAGAACTCGCGCGTGTGAAGCTGAACGGGCAGGACTTGGGTATTACGTGGAAAAAGCCCTTCCGAATCGCACTGAACGGCGCAGCGAAACCCGGGAAGAATACGCTCGAAGTATCGATCGTCAATCTTTGGCCAAACCGCCTAATCGGCGATCAGCAGCTGCCGATAGCTGAGAGGTTCACTCGGACAAACATCACGAAATTCAAAGCTGATTCACCGCTGTTACCGTCCGGCTTACTCGGCCCGGTGGAGCTGGTATCGGAGATCGAGGCTCGCTTCGTTGAAAGCAGATAAGCGCCGCATGCAAATTGGCGAACCCCGGGTCGGTCTGTTTAGCGTCGGCCTCGAAGCATATTGGCTGCAATTCGAGGGTCTGCGCGAACGCCTGCTCGGACAGAACGAGGCCATCCTCCACAAACTGGAACGTCCTGGTATCGACGTGGTCAATCTCGGACTTGTGGACACGCCGGAGAAGGGGATGGCTGCCGGCCACAATTTTCGGCAGTCCGATGTCGATCTCCTGTTCCTGCATGTCGCAACCTATGCTCTCTCCTCGACTGTGTTGCCCGTTGTGCGCCGCGCAAAGTGTCCGGTTGTCGTACTGAATCTGGCTCCAGGCGCGGCAATTGAATATGCCGCATTCAACCGGTCGGCAGATCGCGGCAGGATGACGGGCGAGTGGCTCGCCTGGTGCCAATCGTGCGCGGTACCCGAAGTGGCAAACGTCTTTGCGCGAGCGGGCGTGCCCTGGTTTTCGGTCACCGGAATGCTGGACAACGATCCAGCGGCCTGGGCCGAAATCGATTGCTGGCTGGAGGCCGTGCGTGTCGCTCATGTCATGGAACACAACCGGCTCGGGCTCATGGGCCATTACTACACGGGCATGCTGGATATTTACACGGACCTCACCCGGCACTGCGTTTCGTTCGGCGGCGACATTCAGCTTCTTGAAGTAGACGAGCTGGCTGCTATGCGCGACCGTGTTAGTGCAACGGATGCACAACTGCGCGTCCACGAATTTGCGGACGCGTTCGATATCCAATCTGATTGTCCTCCCGAGGAACTCGAGCGCGCGGCGCGTACGTCTGTCGCCCTGGACGAGCTTGTCGAACGCCACTCTCTTGGCTCCCTCGCGTATTACTACAGAGGAGCCGGAAATCCGGCGAACGAGGACACCATCAGCTCCATCATCTTGGGCACCAGTCTTCTGACCACTCGCGGCATTCCCGTTGCCGGCGAGTATGAAGTGAACAACGTGCAAGCAATGAAAATCCTCGACTCGTTTGGCGCGGGCGGATCGTTTTCCGAGTACTACGCCCTCGACTTCAACGATGACGTTGTGCTACTCGGACACGACGGTCCAGGGCACCTGTCTATTGCTGAAGGAAAAGTTAAGGTCAGGCCCCTAGGCGTGTACCACGGCAAAGTGGGGCGCGGGCTTTCGGTCGAAATGTCGGTGAAGAATGGTCCGGTCACTCTTCTCTCGGTCGTTCAGACCGGGGGTGGAGCATTGAAGCTGCTCATAGCGGAAGGCGAGTCCGTGGCCGGGCCGATCCTCGAGATTGGAAACACCAACAGCCGCTACCGGTTCCCCGTCGGCGCCCGGCGATTCATTAACGACTGGAATGCGCAGGGTCCTGCGCACCACTGCGCTATCGGAATCGGCCATATCGCGCATAAGCTGAAGTGCTTGGCAGCGCTGTTACGGCTCGAAGCGGTGCAGATCTGTTGACCGGTTTCCGCCGATTGACATGCCGGAGAAAATGCCCGCTGAGTTCGGATGCTTCTAAGGCTCCGAGCGCAGCGATTCACAGTTCCGTTAATGTATTGATCGTCAGCGGGCGGCGGGCTTCAAATGCGGCAATAGCAGCTTCCTGCCCCAGGATGTAGCCTAATTCGTCAACGCCCTCGAGCATGCATTGGCGCGCGAATTCGTCGATAGGAAACGTCACGGCCGAGCCGTCGGGCAGCGTTAATGTCTTAGCCTCGAGATTCACCGTGACCATGGCCGCCGGGTCTTGGGATACCGCCGCGAAGAGCGCCTTGTGTGCCTCAGGCGAAACGACGATAGGCAGGAGCGAATTCTTGAGCGAATTGCCTCGAAAGATATCGGCAAAGGATGTGCTGATGACGGCCCGAAAGCCATATTGCATCAGTGCCCAGGGAGCATGTTCGCGGGAACTACCGCAACCGAAGTTGTCGCCGGCGAGTAGTACCCGCGCGGCTCGTCCCTCCGGCCGGTTCAGGATGAAGTCCGCTTTGGGCTGACCTGATTCGTCATAACGCCAGTCGCAAAAGAGATTGTCGCCCAGACCGGCTTTTGAAGTTGTTTTCAGAAAACGTGCCGGGATGATCTGGTCGGTATCGATGTTGTCGATTCCAAGAGGCGCCAGACGGCTGGTGAAGGTTGTGAACTTTTCCATCGTTATCCGCTCTCAGAGCATTGTCCTGACGTCTGTGACGACTCCGGTGACAGCTGTCGCCGCAGCGGTCAAAGGACTCGCCAGAAACGTCCGTCCGCCCTTGCCCTGCCGCCCTTCGAAGTTGCGGTTGCTCGTCGATACGCTGTATTCGCCTGGTTGCAACTGATCACCATTCATCGCAATGCACATGGAACAGCCGGCTTCGCGCCAATCGGCCCCGGCTTCCTTGAATACGCGGTCCAGACCTTCATCCTGCGCCTGCTGCTTGACTTCCTGTGAACCCGGAACCACCATCACGCGAACATTCGGGTTTACCTTGCGGCCTTTTAGGATCTGTGCAGCGGCGCGCAGGTCGGAGATGCGGGAATTCGTACAGCTTCCGATGAAAACTACATTCACCGGATGCCCCAGCAGCGGCTTGCCGGCGGGCAGATCCATGTACCGCAAAGCTTTGCCCAGCGAGTCCCGTTCGAGCGGGTCGCTTACGGAGGAGGGGTCGGGAACAGCGGCAGTGATGGGAATGCCCATGCCCGGATTGGTGCCGAACGTGATCATCGGCTCCAAAGCGCTAGCGTCAATGTCGATGCGCTTGTCGAAAACGGCGCCTTCATCACTCGGCAACTGCCGCCAGAGGGCGAGCGCCCGTTCCCAATCCGCGCCCTTGGGTGCGTGCGGGCGTTTGGATAAGTACTGGTAAGTAACTTCGTCGGGCGCCACCAGTCCTGCGCGAGCGCCGCCCTCGATCGACATGTTGCATATGGTCATTCGCTCTTCCATGGAGAGCGAACGAATCGCCGAACCAGCGTACTCGAATACCGAGCCAGTGCCTCCCCCGATTCCGATTCGCGAAATCAGATTCAGAATGATATCTTTCGCACCCACGCCCTGTTTCAGCGTGCCTTCCACCCGGACTTGGTATGTTTTTGAGGGGCTCTGCAGCAAACACTGGCTGGCGAGTACGTGTTCCACTTGACTGGTTCCAATACCGAATGCCAGTGCGCCGAACGCGCCATGTGTGGCCGTGTGGCTGTCGCCGCAAACTACTGTCATGCCAGGCTGTGTGAAGCCCTGTTCCGGGCCGATGATGTGCACGATGCCCTGCTTGTTGCTATGCGGCCCGTAGAAGGGAATGCCGAACTCACGGCAGTTCTTCTCAAACTGGACAAGCTGTGATTCGGCAACTTTGTCGAGGATCGGAAGCGAGCGGTCGTGCGTAGGAATGCTGTGGTCTGTGGTGCCCAGAGTCAGGTCGGGACGCCGCACTCTTAGACCTCGCTCACGCAGCCCAGCGAATGCCTGCGGCGAGGTGACCTCATGCACCAGATGAAGATCGATGTAAAGCAGAGCCGGAGCGCCTGGACGCTCCGCAACTACGTGGCTGTCCCAGACCTTCTCGATGATGGTGCGCGGCTGAACGCCAGCGCCGTGATCTTGCGACATACTTTTATCCTGTCTAAACTCGATAAGAGCTACGCGGGAACTTTGCCTTCGGTTATGTACCCGCAGATTGCATCGCCCACTTCGCTCGTGCTTGCCGGCTTTCCGGCCGGCTTTCAAGTCTGCCGGAACATGCCCGCCATTCAAAACTTCTTCGATTGCCATGTTGACGGCCCGCGCTTCGTCTATTAATCCAAAACTATATTCGAACATGGCGGCGACCGATCCCACTGCGCCCAGCGGATTGGCCTTGTTCTGGCCCGCGATGTCCGGCGCCGACCCGTGCACGGGCTCATATAAACCAATCCTGGCGCCCGAGGGCCGCTTTGGTCCTATCGATGCTGACGGCAGCATTCCGATAGATCCGGCCAGCACGGCGCCTTCATCGCTCAGGATATCGCCAAAGAGATTCTCTGTTAGCAACACGTCGAAATGCTTGGGCCCAAGCACCAGCTGCATCGCGCAGTTGTCCACCAGCAAATGATCTAGCGCAACATCTGGATACTGAGCGGCTATTTCACTGACCACCCGACGCCAGAGCTGTGAATTCTCGAGAACGTTCGATTTATCAACGCTTGTGACCTTCTTGCGGCGCTTCCCGGCCAATTGGAAAGCCATACGCGTGACCCGCTCGATCTCTTCGCGCGTGTATGTCATAGTGTTGACCGCGCGCTCGGCTGCTCCCGTTCCAGAGATACCGCGCGGTGTTCCGTAATACAGTCCGCCCGTCAGTTCCCGGACGATGATCATGTCAACGCCTGCTACCAAGTGGTTTTTGAGGGGGGAGGAATCGAGCATGGAGGGATAGGAACGTACGGGCCGCAAATTGGCGTATACCCCCAATGCTTTCCGGATTCCAAGGAGCCCGCGCTCCGGCCTCTTCTCAGGCGGCGCGTTATCAAATTCGGGCAGACCGACCGCACCCAGAAGCGTGGCGTCTGCTTTCAATGCAAGATCGCGAGTCTGGTCAGGAAATGGTGTGCCGGCCTTCTTGATCGCAATTCCACCTAGCAACCCCTCGCTCAGCGACAGCGTGTGCCCGAAAGTCTTAGCGACGAGTTCCAGAACCCTCACCGCTTCGCGCGTGACCTCGACGCCTATTCCATCGCCGGGCAGAACCAGAATGTTTAGATTCATCGGGTGCTAACGGTTCACGCTGGCAATGCTGAAACTGTCTCAGAAGCCGGAGCAGCCTCCAGGACGTCGCGAACCAGCGCGGCGATCTCTTCATTGCGCAGGCCCTTCTTCTTGTCAGCCGCCGAAGTGAATCGCATATAAACCCGGTCGAGTTCGCTGTGCGACAGCTTGAATCCCAGGTCCTCAGCCCGCTTCCTCAACGCGTGCCGTCCGCTGTGCTTGCCTAGCACCAGACGGGTTTCGGGAACCCCCACGCTTGCGGGAGTCATGATCTCGTAGGTGGTCGGCTCTTTGAGGTAGCCGTCCTGATGAATGCCGGCTTCATGAGCGAATGCATTCTCGCCCACAATTGCTTTGTTGGGCTGCGGCCCGAACGTGATGAAGCTGGTCAGCATCTGGCTGCTTGCGTAGAGCTTCTCCGCGTTGATCTTCGTTTCGAACGGGAGCCGGTCGTGGCGCGTCTTCAGCGCCATCACCACTTCTTCAAGCGCGGCATTCCCGGCGCGTTCACCGATACCATTTACCGTGCACTCCACCTGCCGCGCGCCCGCTTGTACGGCTGCGAGCGAGTTCGCCACAGCCAATCCGAGATCGTCATGGCAATGCACGCTTACGGTCGCGCGATCACCCAGACACCTCACGATCCGCCCGATCAGTTCCCCGTATTCCTCCGGGACCGAGAAGCCGACAGTATCCGGAAGATTTACTGTTCTGGCGCCGGCTTCGACAACGGCCTCGCAGATTTGTTCCAGGTACTCCGGATCAGTGCGGGTCGCATCTTCGGCTGAAAATTCGACGTCATCGGTGTAGTTCCGGGCCAAGGTGACCGCCGCAACCGCATCCTCGAGGACCTGTTTTCTTGTTTTCCGTAACTTGTGCTTTAGGTGGATGTCGCTTGTTGCAATGAAAGTGTGAATCCTCGGCCGCTTAGCATGTTCTAATGCTCGCGCAGCAAACTGGACATCCCCGGTGCAGGCGCGTGCGAGCGCCGCTACCTGGATCCACGGAAACTGCCGGCTCACTGCGTCTACTGCTTCGAAATCACCCTCGGAGGAAATAGGGAATCCAGCCTCGAGGATATCGACCCCCAAATCGACCAGTTGAGCAGCCATAGCGAGTTTTTCGGATCGGCTCATGCTGCATCCGGGCGATTGTTCCCCATCGCGGAGGGTAGTATCGAAGATATAGATCCGGCTCAAGATGCATCACTCCTGTCGTAGGCTTAAATCCATCCTAAAGTGTCAAACTGGATTATGCAAATTTATACATTGGAATTCTAGTATTAGATATAATGATGGAATAAACGCCTAAGCCGGTGGGCGTTATGGAACTATATCCCTTAAAAGTCTTTCTCACAGTAGCAACAGAGCGCAGTTTCTCGAGGGCTGGCGAGAAGCTGTTGCGTACCCAGCCCGCTATTTCTATCGCCATTCAGCGTCTCGAAAGCGATCTAAAGGAGAAATTAATCGACAGGTCGGGAAGGGAACTTCTGCTGACCGATGCCGGACGAGTAGTTCTGGAGTATGCCCGGCGATTTCAAAACCTGGAAGCCGATCTAGAAAATGCCCTGCGTGAGCTGAAGGACAACTATGCGGGAAGGTTGTCGATCGGGGCAAATGAGTCGACAACGCTTTACCTGATTCAGCACATCGAGCAGTATCGGCGCCTGTTCCCGAAAATCAAGATCCAGGTCCGGCGTGCGGAATCGAGCAAGATCCCTTCGCAGTTGCTGGATGGCGAGCTGGAACTGGGCGTCATCAGCTATGATCCGGGCGATGACCATCTCGCAACTCAGGTCATCTACAAGGACCGGCTAACACTCATCGTTTCTCCGCAGCACCGCTTTGCGCGCCGGGAAGAGGTCTCAATCGCGGAACTCGATATGGAGACGTTTATTGCGCATAACGTTCTCTCGCCGTATCGCGAAGCCGTGATCCGGGAATTCCAGAGGCAGAAGGTGCCGCTCAACATGGATGTGGAAATGCCCACAGTGGAAACCATCCGCCGGCTGGTGCAGCACAACGAAGGCGTCGCGTTCGTGCCCCGGATGTGTGTTGAGCAGGAATTAAAGCAGAACCTGCTCTGTGAAATTCCGGTGAAAGAGCTCAACCTGGAACGAAAGATCCGTCTGGTTTATCCGGCTCGACGCGCGTTGAGCCACGCGGCCAAAGCCTTTGTGGAACTTGTAAAACGGTCGAGCGCAGAGCAGGTCGAGCCTGTGCCAGAAACGGTTTGAACGCCGGGACACCTCGTCCGGACTCAGTAGCCATCGTTGGCGCAGGCATAATCGGGCTTTCGATCGCCTGGCGCCTAACACGCTCCGGGTGGCGCGTCACGGTCTTCGAGGCTGGTCGGGCGGGAAGGGAAGCGAGTTGGGCCGGTGCAGGAATGCTGGCGCCCGGGGGTGAAATCGATGCGCGGTCTGAGCTCGCCCTTCTCGCCGTTGAATCCCGAGCGCTGTACGGCGATTTTGTTCGTGATCTCGAGGGTGCCTCCGGGCTTTCCGTCGATTACCAGGAGTGCGGCGCGATTGATCTGGCCTACTCACAGCGAGACTGGCAGGCTTTGCAGACACGTTTGCAAAACCAGTCCGAGTTTGGCTTGGCGCACCGTATTCTGACTCCCCAGCAGATCCGGACCTTCTGGCCGCGAGTGCAGACCGAGCGTCTGGTTGGCGGGTTGTTCTACCCGGGTGATGGCCTGGTGAATCCACGCGAGCTGATTACGGCTCTAAAGCTCGCGTGCCAAAACCACGGCGTTTCGGTCCGTGAGAACTGCCGGGTCGAAAGGATTGACGCCTCGGGCTGGGGTGTGTCCGTTGCTGCACCGGCTGACCCTGAGCCGTTCCTTGCTGCCGTGATTGCGGCTGGCGCCTGGAGTAGCAGGATCGCTCTGGAAGGAGCGCCGCCCCTACCCGAATCCGAGCCCGTTAAGGGACATCTCATCGGCTACCTGCAGCCGGAGCAAACGTGCAACACCATCATCCGGCATCAGCACACTTACTTTCTCCAGCGAGCGAACGGACTGCTTATCGTCGGGGCGTCTATGGAGCATGTCGGGTTCGATCGCGAGGTGAGGCCTGAGCGTGTGGCGGAGCTGGTCATTGAGGCCGGGAAGGTGCTTCCTCATCTTTCCGAAACGAGCCCGACGGAAGTCTGGACCGGCTTCCGCCCCGGAAGCGACAAACTCCAGCTCGGGGCCTGGCATTCGCGCCATTTGTATCTGGCGTATGGGCATCTTCGAAACGGCATCCTTCTCGCGCCGATCACCGCCGAGCGCATCGCGAGCGAGCTCAACGCCAATTTGCAAATGCGCTCGTTCGCTTCTGGCGAACCTCCTCGATAAGCTCCGGAACCCGCGTACGACGTTTCAGGAGGGCGGTCAGCATGTCTTCGAGTGGGGCTTCATCTCCGTCCATCCACGCGCCCGGGATCTCCTTCAGCGCAGAATCGATTACTTCGGCCGGGAAGTTCTCAATCATTGCGAGCCACGGCTGAAACGAATCGAGCGAGCGGACCTCATCGTAAACGGAGGTTCGAAAGTAGAGCCCGTGAATGGGAGAATCCTGGAACTGCCAATGAAGGCCGTTGAAGGCATAACCGTGATCAATCATCTGTGCAAAGAAGCCGACACGAGCGGGTGCTTCGCCCTTCAGCGGAGTCCAGGTTTTTGCCTTAGCTCGAAAGAAAACAGCCTGACGCGAGTCGGCATTGCCAATCCATTTGTCGAACGCCAGCACGCCCAGGAAGTCCACCCGGTTTTCGATCTTGCCAAGCAGCTTATCCGGCAGAAAATCGAATACAGCGACCCGGTCTGGATGCACCGACATGCGGGATCCGAAATGGAGCCCTGGCGGGATGAACTCCCGCTTGGGGCCAATTGACAGATAAACGTCAGGATTTGCGGCAAGAAACTGTGGCGTCAGTTCAACCACGGCGGTGTCCGGGACGTGCACCTGCAGATAGCGGAGAAACGCGCACGCAAGCCATTCATTGATAAGAATGCGCCGTCCCTGCGGATTATTTGTGAATTTGACTATGTAGAAGCCGCCATTTTCTGCTTCTACGAGGTGGGCCTGCGCGCCACCCCGCATCTTGCGTATGAATCGGCGCGCACGTATCGGCATCTGCTTGCGTTGGCCGAGTCGGTTTCGGGAGGCTGCTGAGGCAGTTCCACCGTGGGCTATTGGTAGCCTAACTCTTGGGCCTAAAGGAGGATAACAAGAACACTATGCCTGAGGATACGTCTGACAAGAAAGAGCTGAGGAATACGGATGAGGTAGCGCTTGAACTGATGAAGTTTATCGCGGTAACTACCGGCTACGGAAAGGGTGTTCCTACAACGGGTTTTGGCGGAAAAGGCCCTCGCACAAACGAAGAGTATGCCGACTCTCTGATTGAGCTGTTTGAGCGTTGCCGAGCCGTGGTTCGCAAAACGAAGTAAACCACGTACGGACGTGTTCGTAACTCTAATAGGGGAGCGAACACGTCCAGAAGGCGCAATGCGCTAGCGTCTACTCTTTTTAGCCGCAGACTTCTTGGCCGGAGCCGATTTCTTCGCGGCCGTTTTCTTTGCAGCTACCTTCTTCGTAGCGGACTTCTTCGGGGGCGCGCTCTTTTTCTTAGCAGCTGGAGCCGTCTTCTTTGCGCTCTTCTTCGCCGGCGAACTCGGAGCTGTCCTGCCGGAGCTTTTGGAGGCTGATTTCGTTCCCGGTCGCTTCACAGACTTGGACGGGGTCTTGCTCGCGCCCGAGGACTTCGTTGCGGAAGATGACTTCTTGGCCGGGGTCGCTGATTTCACCGGACCGCCGGTTCGCTGACCTGTCGATGCGCTCTTTGCAGGCGCCTTCGACGCCGTCTTTTTCGTTCCGCCGGAGGATTTCTTCGCAGAGCTCTTCCTCTTCGCTGGCTGCGCCTCCTTTAAGATCTCGTCCGCGGACGCTTCTCCCCTTTCGGCGCCTTCCCTCGTGCTTTGGGTATCCTCCGGGGTGACCTTTTCGCTTCCACCCTCCTGAGCATGGCCGTTGCGCGCGTGGGTATGCGAAGACTCTACGCCTCGGGCCGCAGGAGCTTGTTTCGCCGGCTCCTCATCCTCATCGTCCTCATCGTCGTCATATTCCTTTTTGTCCGACTCCATCTCCACGTGCTCGTCTTCGTAGTCGAAGTCATCATCTTCGTCATCTGGCCTTAGCCAGTAATCTAACCTCACGCACTCCTCCTATCGCAAATCTGATCACTACGCATCCAGATGATGCAAGCAGCCAAATGATTTCACAAGCTGCGCGGAAGCGCAAGCCTCAAATACAAAAAGCCCGAGCCTTTGCGGCCCGGGCTCGATCTATTCGAACGAGATTGCGAACGCTTAGTCAGCGCCCCGCACAGCAACTTTACGGTGCAGAGAGGCTGTCGAAACATGGTGGGAGGCGGCGAGATGCGTCGCCGAACGCGATGCCGAAGACTTACCTGATCTCAAGCTGGCAGCAATCGATGTCCTGCCGCGATAAGAGCGCGTGCGGGCACGTGCCTGAACTGGCTCGTGATAAACCGCGGGAATCAGAAGCAAGCTGCCGGCCTGTAGCAAGCCTTCGCCCGGATTCACTTCAGCGATCCGATTGGCGGCAAGGTGGTACGTTCGCGCAATGGCATTAAGCGTATCCCCTGCTTCAACGTGATGTAAACGCCAAGCGAGGCGGTTCTGCGCGGGAACAGTCTCTAGAGCGGCACGAGCAATCTCGGCCGAGCCCTTTGGAACGTGCACCGCGAAACCCGAAGGCGCGAACGTGTTCAGCAAAGAAGGATTTAAGTCTCGAACGACAGAAAGCGGCTGCATGGTGGCGTCAGCCACTAGATTTAAATTCGTCGGTGATGTGAGCTGAATCGAATCGTACTCTTCCGGTTCGTCGAAGGCGACACCCTCCAGCCCGTAATCTTTTGGATTCTTCGCCATAATCGTCATGGCAACGATGATCGGTACGTAACTCGCTGTCTCTTTCGGAAGAGCATGACGCTTCAGCAACTCCCAGTAATCGGCGTACCCGGTACGCTCGATTGCCCTATCTACAGCGCCTGCGCCACAGTTATACGCGGCCATTGCGAGATACCAGTCGCCGTAATGAGCTTGCAGATCTTTGAGGTACTTCGCTGCCGCATGCGTTGCCTTCTCCGGGTCGAAGCGTTCATCCAGAACCGGCGTTCGGACCAGTGAATAGTCGGCGCCAGTTCCCGAAATGAACTGCCACATGCCGACCGCCTGTTTGTTTGAGACTGCACGAGGAAGGAATCCCGATTCGGCTTGCGCTAGATAGATCAGCTCTTCGGGGACGCCTTCTTCGGCAAAAACCCTTTGGATCAGCGCCCGATAGCGGCCGGAGCGCCGCAGTCCTGCGAGAAGAATATTGCGGCCGCGATCCGTCGAGAAATAGTGAACGAAACTGAGAACCGGATCAGACAACTCCAGCGGGATACCCGATGACGTCTGGTTCAACTCTGCTTTCAGCTTGGGGGCAAGGTTCTCATCGACCGGAAAAGTCATGTGACTGATCTCATCGATGGGCGCTTTGTCGAAATTCTCGGCTTCTTCCGCCTGACCGGCACCGAGCTTTTCCACGTCGAAGCGGTAGATCACATCACAAATCTCATCGATACGGCGCTCAATTCGGCGATGATCGGGCAGTGAATCCGGAGCTGCCAGCAGAACGTCCACTGCCGCATCGAATTCGCGTCTCGCTCCAGGAAGATTGCCCTGGAAGTACATCTGTTTACCGGTTTGGAAATGAGCGTCGGCGCGCTTCAGACGATCATCAGCATCAGCCGAATGAGGGCCGCTGTCGTCTGCAGTCGCCCGGCTGGCTTCTGGGAGTGTAAAAGCCTCGGCCGAGTTGCCCGTGAGCGCCCCGGTCGGAAGCGCAGCCGCTGAACAGAAAGCTG
This sequence comes from uncultured Acidobacteriaceae bacterium, assembly GCA_963771495.1. Classification (GTDB taxonomy): domain Bacteria; phylum Acidobacteriota; class Terriglobia; order Bryobacterales; family Bryobacteraceae; genus Bog-105. The sequence continues at coordinate 1,077,169 of CAVYTR010000002.1, forward strand.
CAGAGCCGGCTGCGAGAAGTACCGCTTTCAGTAGACTCGGGCGTAAGGTGAAGATCATCCGATAAGTAAACCTTATCAAATACCGATTCTGTAACAGAATCATCACTCTACCCTAGGGTCGGGGACGCGTCAAGGCATTTCTGGCTAAGAATCCCAAAGTCTATACCCGATTCCAATTCTCATAGTGGCGCCCACGGACCCTATGTATCTTTATTCCTTGATAGTGTCAGTAAATGCTGCCCAGGCGATAGACGCCTAACGGGTCGGTACCGGTTGCAGCTCCCGGCTGGAGATAACGCGGTCGATCATTCCATATTCCAGGGCGGCTTCCGGTTCCAGGATGTAGTCGCGGTCCACATCACGCGCGATTTTCTCCACCTGCTGGCCCGTCGCATTCGCTAGGATCTCGTTCAGATTCTGACGCATACGGAGGATCTCGCGAGCGTAGATATCGATGTCGGCGGCCTGTCCGCCTAAGCCGCTCATCGAAGGCTGATGGATCAAAATACGGGAGTGGGGTAGGCTGAAACGCTTGCCCTTGGTGCCGCAAGCGAGAAGCACGGCCGCCATCGAGGCTGCCTGTCCGACGCAGTATGTCACGATATCAGGCTCTACCAGGCGCATAGTATCGAGAATGGCGAGTCCGGCCGTAATCGAACCCCCGGGCGAGTTCAAGTATAGAGATATGTCCCGTTCGGGATCCTCGGCCGCCAAGAATAGCATCTGGGCGATTACGAGATTGGCGACGTTATCGTCAATAGGAGTGCCGAGGAAAATGATATTTTCCTTCAGGAGGCGGGAGTAGATGTCATAGGCGCGCTCGCCCCTTGACGTCTGCTCAACCACCATAGGCACCAAAACCGAGTTGTTCATCTAAGCTCCTATAACTGCTAAGTTTTCCGCGTCTTGCGAAAACTTGATCGGCACCCCCATGATATAGGATGTTGCTTGTACCGGCAGTCCCAGAGTACTGACTTACAGGGACACGGGCCGCGTACGATTAGCATCCATACTAGCGGAGCTCATACTGCGAGCGTCTATCCAGCCTGGCAAATGCAGGAGCTTACGTCACCGGAAGATTTTAGTCTAATGTTTTGCGGGCCCGCAGACGATGAGGTCTGTAGAATGGAGAGTCCGCGCTAGTAATGAAGGTTCTGATTGCCGACGACAGCGCGACATCACGTGTGTTGTTGCGCAGCGCGCTCCTCCGGTGGGGCTACGAGGTGGTCGAAGCTGAAAACGGAACACGCGCCTGGGAAATCCTGGCCGCTCCGGAGGCTCCGACCATGGTGATTCTGGACTGGGTGATGCCTGGCCTGACAGGGCCCGAGGTTTGCCGGAACGTCCGCGCTACTCATCGCGAACCTTACACCTATATCATTCTTCTTACCTCAAAGAGCTCGAAGACAGAGACTATTGAGGGGTTGGAAGCGGGCGCCGACGACTACCTCGTCAAACCTTTCGATGAACAAGAGCTGAAAGTGCGGCTCCGCGCCGGTAAGCGCATTGTAGACCTGCAGGTGGACCTGTTGAGAGCGCGGGAGGAGTTGCGTGAACGGGCCAATAAGGATCTTCTGACCATGCTTCCCAATCGGCCAGCCATTTCGGCTGCCCTGGAAACCGAGTTGGCGCGCTGCCATCGCGAGAGCCGGACCGTCGGCGTAATCCTGCTCGATATCGATCATTTCAAGAGGATCAACGACACCTACGGGCATTTCACGGGCGACGCCGTACTGCGCGAGACGGCTTCACGGCTGCGCGGAAACATGCGGCCTTACGATCAGGTCGGCCGCTACGGCGGTGAAGAATTCCTGGTGGTTCTGCCCAACTGTGATTTGGAGCAGGCGAAAATGCAAGCGGAACGAATGCGTAGCAAGCTTCAGGCGAGCACGATGCGGGTGGATGGTGCGGAAATGCAAGTTTCGGCGAGTTTTGGGGTTACAGTTTCGGACGGCTCCGAAAGAAGCTCGGAGATTTTCGTACGCGTGGCCGATGAAGCTCTTTACAAGGCAAAAGCAGCCGGACGAAACTGCGTAACAAGTTTAACCGTAGACGAATCGGCGCACCGGAATAGCTGAAACCCGCTGCTATACTGAACGTTGTTGCGCCCGTAGCTCAGTTGGATAGAGCGTCTGGCTACGAACCAGAAGGTCGGCAGTTCGAATCTGTCCGGGCGCACCAGTCTCCCCTGAAAGCCTATCTCCGATTCACCGAATATATCTGGTAGTCGTCTGTCTTCCCCTGGTACACAAGTCTTAGATAACTTGGCTCCTCGGATGCTATCCGATGGACCATTGAATGTAGATAGGGAGCTTCCATATAGTCTTTATCCGCGGTTAGGACGATGTAGTCAGCGTTGTGAACCCGCAACTCCTCGCAGAAATGGGCCGGTGTGCCGATCGGCTTGCGATCTGCTGCCCGAGGACTGTAAAACATTTCGTAAAAATCAGGATTGAAGCTCCGGATTCCTTGCCGCCCGGTATAGAGATAAAAGAACGGATCAATGTTCGCGGACAGAATCGCCTTCGTATCTGTGTTCTTTTCAATCCACCTAGCCATCCGAAATAGCTCCTCGGAATCCTGGTCGCCGCGAGAAGCCCACGCTTTCCGGCCATGTGCGACTCGTCCCCTGGCCGAGTAGAAGACCGCCACGGAGTGGCCCAGCAGAAGCAAGGCGAAGAGAGATAAGGCAACTCGGGCCACGGGCCTGGGCGCGGGTACGGCGCGGCAGGCAATCAGCAACATGAGAGGAAAGACTGGAACGGTATATCGCGGCCCCAGTCCTCCGCACACCAGCATCAGCAATCCCAGGTAGGCGAATACGAAAATAACCAGCAGGTCGAAACGGCGGAAAACGCCGATTGCGAAGCCCACGGCGATGGCGAGGTCGGCAGCGAATATAAACGGGGACGGCTCACCTGTAAGGTTCAGGAGGTGTGCCGAGTTGAAAGCGAAGTTCAGCAGATTTAAACAAGCAATGGCCACTTTTTGCGGCATCGAGAAGAACGAGACTGCACTATTCGCCTTGTAGCTTTGGGATGAGTAATAAGCCTCGGCAAATTCCGAGTGGGCGGAGTGCGTTATCCCGTACCATATCCACGGGCCCATAAGGACCAGCACGATCCCGGCAAAGAGGAGAGCTTTCTGGTGCTGGCGTTTGTAGAAAAACCAAGCGATCGCTGCTGCGGGGAGGGCCAGTCCTGCTGATCGCGTGAGGCAGGCCAGCGCGGCTAGGACCGCCGCAGCTGAAAGTAGCCGAAGACTCCGCTCCGTTCTGTTTTGCTCTATGCGCAACAGTGTGATAGAACCCGTGCACAGGGCCGCAAAAGTGGTGTCCGACAGCGCCATCGTCCCTAAGCCGAATACCCAGGTCGATGCGGCGATGATTCCAACAACAAATAACAGCACTGCGCGCGACAGCTTCTCCTCCCGTCCCAGTAAGTACACGGCCCCGAGCCATGCCAGAAGCGAGGCGAACGATAGGGTCACCATCGCGGGCAGATTGGTTGGAAACGTCGGGAAACATCGCCAGATCAACGAGAGCAGCCAGGGATAGAAAGGCGGATATTTCGTCTGCGGCTGTGGGCGGGGTAGGCTGATGATGTTGTAGCCCTGACCAGTTGCGAGCGCTTTAGCCGTGATGACGTAAATGCCGTCATCGTGGTAAGTGCCCGCTACAGGATGTCGTAGAGCTGTCCAATAGCCTGGAAACAAGAGGGAGACCAGCGCCAGCAATGCGCAGGTCCACCGAAAACGCTCGTTCCTGAGAATGCCGGAAAGGTACAAGCGTGCTGTCATCATCCGCGGGATTCACGGAAAGGTGCGATTCCGGCCCGGTTTTTCTCGAAACTAAGCTAGTGTGTAGCTTCTGCCTCGCGCGGCGCCGCTGCCCTCGCTGCGGAACGGCGTTGCAGATAACTGCCATACGACCAGCCGGCTGCATCCCACCAGCGAAGTTCTGCCTGAAAGGCCTTCCGAGCATTCCAGATCGTGAGAAGCTGCGAGATCTCCCGTAAACACCGGCCGAACATGAATCGAGGCACGCCAAACACGCTGGGCATCGTGCACGGACGCATGGCGGCGAGCGTCGCCTGAGAAACGCCCCGCCAGAAGCACCATTTACGGCAATACGATTTACTCAGCCTATGTTGTGGAACGAAATGAAAGATTGCCAGGTCGGGAACGTAAAAGCCTTTGGCTCGCGCGTTAATCAATCGGAAGAAAAGATCCTCGTCCTCACACGACAGCAAGTTTTTGTCGGTTCGGCCTAATAGCCCGTTGTATCCCCCTGCCGCCAGCAGTGTTGATCTTCGAATGACTGTGTTCCCACCCAGCAACATCGGACCGCCGTCGTCAGCGAAAAGCTGAGGGGACTCGCCGGCAGGTGTTATGCCGATCACCCCGCAGTAGCTTACAGGGAACCACGATGGCATTGAGAAATCGGGGTAGCTGAGGTAAGGGCCTCCGATGAAATCTACATCCTGCTTTATCATCCACTCGGCAATCACGGTAAGCCAGTCGTGCCGCACTTCCTCGTCATCATCAATGAAGCCGATAATTTCGCCTGCGCCAGAGCTGATTCCGGCATTCAGGGCGTGAGATCGTCCTTGAGTGGCTTCAAAGATGTAATGAACGTTCCCGCCAAACGACCTGACGATCTCGGCAGTGTTGTCCTTGGAGTTGTTATCAACGGCGTAGATATTCAGTTCGACACACTCAGGGCACTTGGCCTGGAGCAAACTCGTAATCGTTTTCTCAAGGCGTTCAGCCCGGTTGTAAGTCGGTATGACGACGTCTATTTTGAGAGGGTTGTCAGGGACTGATTCTTTCTGCATGAGCTCCGCGATAACTGTTTTGGTTATCGGCAGGAGCTGGGCGAAATCTTAGGCGTCGACGTAAGATCCGCGTTCCAGTACCGCTTAGGCCAATTAAGTTTTCATTTTGGCCATGAAGTAGCACCCTGCCAGAGAGAAGATCAGATCCGGAGACCAGGCGGCCATGGCGGCGGGCAACTGATTCAAATCTCCAATCTGTTCGAAGATAGTGCCTATGGTCCAGTACGCGATGGCGATCCCGAAGCTGACGCCAACGCCCGTCATCGCGCCCCTATTCCCGGCGACGAACGCGAACGGAACACTTAAAAGAGCCATGATGAACGCAAACAGAGGAACAGAGAATTTCTTGTAGTACTGAACACGTAGAGGCGTAGTCTCGAGCCCGCTTGCCTGTGAGTCGCGGATGTAGCGGCCCAGTTCCTCGAAATTCATCTCCTTATACTCTTTTTCTTCTTTCACAAACCACGTCGGAGCTTCTATTAGCTCGGGGAAAATTGCTGCGCCCCGGAAGAATCGATAAGGAGCGAATAACTTGTCTGTGTCGTGGCTCATTCCGTTTTGAAAGACCCAGGTCTTGCGTTCTGGGTCCCAATGAGCGCGCTCAGCCGAGATCTGTCGGGTGATCTGGAACGTGCCTGGGTCCAACTCGTACACGTTCACATGAGTCATTACCGCGTTATGTGGGTCGATGAGTTGATAATTGTAGACTCTGGACCCTTGACCGAAGATCCAGTGGCGGTCTTTGCGGAGATACGTAGCGGCCGGCTTCTTCTTAATCTGGGCCCGCAGCATCTCCTGCCTGCGGTTCGCCTCGGGTATGTAGTAATGGTCAAATGCGAACAGCAGCCCGCTGATCAGAAGGCTGATAGCCAGAACAGGCGTGGCCAGACGATGGAGACTCACTCCACCGGCCTTGAATGCCGTTACCTCGTTGTACTTGGTCAGAATGCCAAAGCAGATCAACGAAGCGACCAGAGTGCCGATCGGCGTCAGTTGATAGATCAGACTGGGCGCCAGATTCCAAAGATAGTCGATCATGGTCGACATGGTGATGTCGTTCTTGATCATGTCGCCGAGCAGCTCGAAGAACGTGAAGACCTCGATGAGGGTGACTAGCGCGGCAATCAACACCGCAAAATAGAAGACGAAACCGTTCAGGACGTACCCGTCGATCAGCAGCGGGCGCAGCGCGGGACGCCGGCCGCTTCTTAGACGAACGGTTTGCGCTTCGACGGGGCGTAGCGAGGCCAGACGCGCGGCACTTCGTTTCGTAACTTGACGGAACCAGCCGGCCAGATCTCGATCACCGGGTTTTTCGAGCCGCGATAACAGATAAGTCCCTGTGATAGCGAAGACGATGTCAGGGGTCCAAACCGCCACCGGCACCGGAAGACTGCCCTTCCGGGCAAGACCGATGAGCGTAATGAACCCCAGATAATACAGGAAAGCGAGCACCACGGTGAGAACAAATGCAGCCGATTTGCCGCCCTTGCGGGAGGAAACTCCGAGCGGAATTCCAACTAGCGCCAACAGGATGCAGGCGAGCGGCAACGCGAAACGCTGGTGCAGCTCGATCGCCGCGTCGACGTAGTCCTGCTTTGACAGATCATGGCGGCGATAGACACGCTTATAGAGCGGCCCTGTGTCCATCTCCTGCACGGTTTTATTCAGCTGCAGCTCTTCCTGCTTCTGAGCCTGCAGCGTTTGGGTCTGCGTAGGCGAAGCAGTAGTAATGAAATTGCCCTCTTTGTCGCGCTCAATGGAACGGAAATTCCTGGTATCGAGAATGATGCGGTTGTTGGCCGCATCTGCGTGCGGAATGGCTTGTTGGGCGATGATGACCCGAGGACCTTCTCCGCGATTCTTTCCAGCATGCTGCAGTTCTTCAGGAGGCGTGGTGTCCGCGATAAACACCTGGTTCCAGATGACCTGCTTGCCTTCGGCTTTGACATCGCCAACGTAGAGCACAGTATTCGGAAACTGCTCGTCGAAGATGCGGGATTCGATATTCCCCGTCAACTGTGCGGCTGCGAAGTTGCGGGCGACTTTCGACTCGAGATGAAGCGAGAGAGGAGTCAGCCAAAGCGAAGCGAGCGCGGTTAGAACAAAAGCACAGAACGAGAAAAGCAGCACAGGGCGGGCAACGCTCGCACTAGAAACGCCGGATGCCCGCATAGCAACGATTTCGCTATCTGCGGACATCCGGCTGAGCCCGATAAGAATTCCGACAAGCACGCCGAGAGGCAAGGCAAAGGGAATCGTCGCCGGTAAGGCGTAGAGCAACAGCTTGGCCACGACCGGAGGCGGCGCGGAAGTCTTCACCAGCAGAACCGAGAGACGCTCGATCGTGCGGAGAAATAAAACGAAGATGAAGAGCAGCGTTCCCAGGAAGGCGCTTGTAAGAACCTCCCGGAAAACTGCTCTACTGAGTATTCGCATCAGTGACTACAACGCTAAGCTACTGATGGGAAATGAGCGCCGGCGGAGGCACCAGTGGAAGCTTGCCTGCTTCATCGTCCTCAGTGCGCGCCAGATCGGCGCTGTCGAGCAACAGGGAAGGGCAGATCACAGACGAAGTGGTCGCTTCGCCAGATGCGGCGACCAGGTTAAAGGCGCTGCCATTGTTCACGTAATTCAAGACGTACGGCCGGTCGGAAGCAGCGTCAATGTCCCGCAGGTTCTTTGCACTGAACTCTTTGAAGCGCAGCCCTCGGACTAATTCCTCGTGCCCGTCAGGGTAGGCGCGATAGATCAGGATGGGAGGATTCAGAGTCCGGGCATATCCGTTCTTCTGGGCCATCATAGCGATCGCTTTCAATTCCTGGAAATTTGCTGTGGCCGGAAAATCCAGCCGCCGGATCACAATCCCGTACTTCAAACCAGCATTTTTGACTTTCTCCATCAGCTTCGCCTTCATTTCGGCTTCGGCGGCAGGATGGTCCACTTGCACAAACAGGTTGCCGATTACCGCGGCTTCTCCGCTGAATGCTCCCGGGAGGCGGCCGTGGCCATTTGAGCTTCGGATGCTCCTCACCGGACGGCGGCTGGAAAGAAAGCTCTTCAGCACTCCCTTCTCGACCAGTGCCACACGGGCGCCCGGTACGCCTTCATCGTCCACCTCATAGGCTCCCGCCAGCACTGACGATTCGAACTTGCTTTCATGCGGGTCGTCCACAAGTGTCATCCACTCCGGAACAACTTTCTGTCCCATCCGTCCGGACCAGACGCTCTCCACCACCTGCGCGCCTGGATTATTTCCCCCGGGAGGAGCAACCGGCTTGCGCTCCAACCGAATGGCATCCGCCAGCACTTGAGCCATCATCTGCGCCGCTGCCTCGCCTTCGAAGAGTATCGGTCCGCTGTAATCTTCCGCTAGCGGAGCCTTCGCCAGCGCTTCCGTTTCAGAGGCAATCCGTTCGACATGCGTCTTGATTTGAGCGGCATCCGGCAGGTCGCCAATCTTCAACCCGGTGAGAAAGTCGTGGTTCCAAACGCGGCTGCCGTCCGAAGCAAGCCCGCTTGCCAGAATGGCCAACTCCGTCAGGTCTTGAGGGATCCGAACCACGGTTCCTTCGCTGTTGACCACTCGGTAAGCGGAGGAAATCGCTCGTAGCTGGACTACGGAGCCCGTCACAGAAGGATGCCTGGTAAAGTAATCGGAAAGTTCGCGGACCGAATCCTCCCAATGCTTTTCATCCGGTTTGTCGAGCCGGACCTTCTCAATCACTTGCACGGGCTGCGCAGGCGCAAAGTCGGGCGTCTTGTCCGGATCTGCCATGTCTCTCAGCGCGTTCCGTTTTCGGGTTATCTGGTCCGTAGCCGCCTTATACAGCCCGTCTGTGGACAGCCAGAACTGCGACCGCATCACCGCGTAATCGTCGTCGAGCGGCAGCATACCCAAGCGACTTGTCCCGGAATAAATCGAATTTGTATTATCGAATCCGTAGTCCCCTACCCGGACCTGAATGGATGGCCTCCGGAAGCGCACGTGATTGGAAGAGATTAATCCTCCCAGGCTGGCCGAGACTTCCGTGATCTCAGCGTCGCTGCTTGCGTACTGGATGAAATACGGCTTATCCAGATCGTTCAGCTTCAGGGTCTTCGCGCGCGCGATTTCGTCGACCATAGCGCGCAGCTGCGCATCGTCGCGAAACGCTGAGGGGGCATCTGCGGCGCTGACGAACACCATACTGCTGAACGCGAGACACCCAAGAGCCGTGCAAACGGGCGCGATCCGTTTCATCGCGTCACCTCGGGGCGGGGGAGTAGAGGCGGTCTCTGCTGCCCGTTTTGTTTTTTCTGCGTCTCGATTTCGGATACCAGAATGGCAGGGGAGACGGCCGAAACCGGGATACTGCCCGATTCCGCGCCGCAATACCCGTTGAAGACCTCTGAGCGGTTGGACGTTGCCAGGATCTTCTGGAAGCTGGCAAGCGGCGTACCCACGATGTCCACGCCCCGTATGAGTTCGTCGGGGCGGCCGTCCGGGAAAACACGATAGACCACGAGCGGCACAACGGTAAACGCCTGCAGGCCCGAGCGACCCGTAGTCGTGTAGCCGCTCGAAACTTGCTCGAAGTAGAGGCCGTAAGGCTTCCCTTGACGTTTGATCTCCTCAATGAGCTGGCTGCGCAGTTCCGCGTCTGAAACCTGTTTCGACGACTCGATAATGAGGTTGGATTGACGCGAGACGATCTCGAACCCAGGCTGGCGCCGGCCGTGTCCATTTGATTCTTTGAATTCGCCTACGGGAGAGCGTGACAGGAGGAATGTCTTCAGGATTCCATCGTCAACTACCTTCACCGGCCGCGCTTTCACGCCTTCGTCGTCATATTCGTAGTGGCCGATCAAATCGCTTCCGCCGAAATCCTCCCGAGTGGCGTCTGATTCGACACTGATGAACGAGGGCAATACCTGTTTGCCCAGCATCTTGGTGAACGTTTGTCCTTCGGTTACATCTTTCTGCCGGTGACCTTCAATGCGATGCCCGAAGATTTCGTGGAAAAAGACAGCTGAAGCCCGCCCGGAGAGAATCGCGGGGCAGACGATGGGTTCAGCCGGAGGCGCATTGATGAGGGCGTCCAGCTTGTCGGCCACGTTCCGAACCTTTTGCGCCACCTTTGCATCGTCCGGAAGATGATTTGGAGCCGAAGCCTCTATCGTCTCGAAATCGGCCACATCCATGCCGTCGGGCGCCAACCCGAAACCATTCACTTCGATTCTGAACAGATTGTTACCGAGTTGGATGGACGACCCCTCGGTGTTCACAAACGAGCGGACCTCGCGCTGGACGACCAGACCCACCTGAGAACCTAGGATCTTCGGGTGTCCTTTAAATTCGGTTGACCAGGAACGAAGTTTCTTCGCCCACGCATTCATGTCGTACGAATAAGTTTCGGGAAGCCGCGAGTAGGTCGCGCGCGGCTCGGCTGAAAAATCGGCGTCCTGGTCCTTCTGCTCGGCGAGCAACTGCTGGTCGGTTTTCAACTGCAGCAAACGGCGTGATGCCAACCGGTAAACGCGATCCGATTCGGACCATAATTCACGGCTGATCTGGTTCTGGTTGTCGTCCAGGCTAATGGAGCTGAAGGATGTGAAGCGAATACGGTTGCCCTTGAACGGGTGGTAGTTGTCAAACGCCGGAGATCCGACGCGAATCGTGGTGTCGACGCCTCGACGGTGCGCACGAACATTCTGTGTCAAAGCCCCCAGAGAAGCAGATACGGTATCGGTCTGATCCTCAGTCACCTCATAAGCCATGTAGTAAGGCTTCGGGTCGCCCTTTACCTTTAGAACGCCGAATTCGCGCGACAGCTCGCCCGAAAGGATGTCCATCAACGAGGGAACACTGGCAGCCCGCAGTCCGGACTGACCGGCGCACGCCACGCAGGCGAGGATGACAAAGGAAATCCAGCGGGTTGAGAGCGCGCCCGCAACGTAACCGCACAGGGGTGCCCTAAGGGATGAAAACGGGAGCAAATCCAAGAATATCAACTAGGGCCTTCCAAGTTAACTCACTGTCCGGAAACGCCCGCGTTGGTCGTCTTATGCGGGCTTCTGGGCAGGTTCTTTATCGTGCGGCGCGGTCCGGAAATATCTGATAATTTCTGAATGGAAGCCAACGGATTACCCTCCCGCACCGCAATTCTGACCGCCGCGGCGCGAGCGTTTGGGTCGCGCGAGCCCGATGTCAGCGTGCGCAATCCCGACTGGATCGCCGACCGGTTGATCGGCCCGCCTGAGTTGGCTCTGATCGCCGGCCATCCCCTCAGCAAGGTTCTCGACGAGGACTTTCCGGAGGCGATTGACGATCCCGATGTCTTCGGCTTCACCTGGCTGATGCTGGTGCGGACGCGCTTCATCGACGAGCGGATGCAGCTTGCCGTCCGCAGCGGGGCAACGCAGTTGGTGATCCTCGGCGCCGGATTTGATACGCGAGCCCACCGCTTCACCGAGCTGTTGAAGGACACCGCGATCATCGAGATCGATTACGGCGCCACCCAGGAGTACAAAAAGCGGCGCGTCGAAGCGGTTTTGGGTGGCGCGCCCGCCAACTTGGTATATGCCCCGATCGATTTCGCCCGGGAAAGCCTCGGGGAGGTACTCCGCCGTGCCGGTTTCCAGCCCGGCCGCAAGACCTACTACATTTGCGAGGGCGTCAGCATGTACGTCCCGGAAAAAGGGATGAAGGAAACCCTGCGCGCGATCGCTGCGGAATCCGCTCCGGGAAGCACGCTGTTGCTGGAATATCTCAACCGGGGCGGGCTCGAATTGGTCAGAAAGTACCCCATGGGGATGATCAAGAATGCCTTCGATTGGGGAGAGCCTTTTGTGTTCGGCGTGCCCGATGGGCAGGATCGGGAGTTCTTCCTCGAAACCGGGTTGGAATTGGGCGAGACGCTGAAGATCGGCATCCCCGAATCAGTCAAACGATACGCCATGCGCCAGGATGGCAGCTATTACGGCGCGCATCTGGAGAAAGTTTTTGAGCAGCGGCGCGAAGCCGCCCTGAAGGCTATGGATGATGCGGGTCGCCAGCAAGCTGCCCAGGTCGCTGCTATGTCGGGCTATTGGCTGGCCGAGTTGGCCGTGCCCCAGCGCCGTTTCTAAGAAGGTCATTACAGATGCCGGGTGGGGTAGCCTAACAGCCGCCTTGCCTTCGTCTGCATTTTTTGTTTCTATGAATCTGCCGTGCTTTCACCTCAGCCACGACAAATTTTGCTAAAGATCAGAGGGGTTCTTTTGTGGATTCTGGTCTCAGCAGGGCTAATGACGGGATATCTCTACGGGCAGGATCAGAGCATTCCATTTGATCAGCAGACTTTAATCTCAGTGACTCGCTCGCTGTTGGCCAACATTCAAAGCGGCGATATAGAGGCAGCGCAACTTGATGCCATCAGGCTGGATCTGGCGTCCTCCGGAAGGATGTGGCTGACAACAGGAACACAGCCAATACAAGCTTCAATGCTCAGCTACGTTCCGGTCGCCGAACAGTTGGTTCGGTCTGCTAAGGCAGATCAAGTCGCTCTCCTTCGAACATCGCTAGCTCCGTTAACCCGCGACATGGCCCAGCAGTATGCGGCGGAGATCCACACAATCGCCAACCGGGACAATGGCGGACAGCAACCTGCTGATATCGCTATCCGGCAACTCAAAGTCCTTCTCGATGAGATCAGATCGGGCGAAATTCCGGAAGCTGCGGCTACAGCGGCTCAGTTACTCAATAACATGGATGTTTTCCGCGATCATCTGCAAGACTTGCACGGAATTGCGTTCTATAAAGCAAATGACGCACTGGGAAGAGCGGCGTTGAACAGAGGCGATGTAAAGGCTGCCGAGCAGTACCTCATGACCGCATCGAACGCACCGTCGAACCTTCACCTCAGGATTTCCGGCCCGAACCTTTGTTTGGCGCATAAACTCCTGGAACTTGGTTACAAGGACGAGGTCCTCACTTTTTTGCGCTCGTGTCAGAGGTTTTGGGACAAGCCCCAACTCGAGCGATGGATCTCCGACATCTCTAGCGGAAGAATACCTGACATGCTTCCGAATTCTCTGCCACGGTATTAACTCGACCTTAGCTTCTCTCCGAATACGTTTATCTGAACCTGAGGATGCGCGAGCTCCTCACGAGGGTGTTGAAATGGGTGAGTCTGGATAGGATTTGGAAACACAATGCGGATCACTGTGTCGCACACGCAATCAAAGGAACAAGTCATGGCCTCGGTCGATCGCGCATTCGATGATTTGTTTCGAGACATTGCCATCATTCCGGTTCGATTCGTTCAGGAGCGGAGGAGCTGGCAAGGATCGGTGCTCACTTTCTCGATGTCGGCGAAGATGGGTTTCCTCAGTACGCCGATTAAAGGCACAATCGAAGTTACTGACAGGGACCTCACCATTGACCTGGATCTCGGGATGCTCGGACGCCTGATTCCCGGCGCGACTGCTCGGGCTTCGATCACCAGGCAAATACGAGGATTGCTGACGTAAGGGCGTAAGAAGCATTCGCGAAAGGGCGCTTTTGTAGGGGCACGACGCGGATTGGGCCGCCGCTGTCCGCCCTATGACCATGAGCAGTACACTCCGTACCTATATCTAACCTCCACGGCCCTAAGGCCTCTTTCTTCGTTCCGAGGAATTCGCTCAACTATTCTTCGGGACTATATCGATGAACAATATTCGCTTCCCTGCGATCTGGAAAACGCTGGCCCTCGGTTTCCTGGGGTGTATCTCTGCTTTTGCAAACAACGCGATTCAGATTGAGAATGCACAACTCGGCAGTTCCGGTTGGCAACTCTCGAATCCCGCCACGAACCGGGAAATCGAGGGATATGCCTCGCTCACCAGCGTGAACATCGGTTCCCCTATCAGCTTTTTCGTTAGCACCAGCGACCCGACCTTTCACATTGACGTTTTTCGGACCGGTTGGTACGGCGGTTTAGGCGCGCGCTTGATGACCACCATCACCGGTGTGCCCGGCACTCTGCAACCGACACCTGACCCCGATCCGATTACTGGAATGATCGACTGCAATTGGCAGAGTTCTTACCGACTCAGTATACCCACCAGCTGGACTAGCGGCATCTTTCTCGCGCGCCTGACCGGCGACGTCAGCGGAAGGCAGAGCTACATCATCTTCGTCGTGCGTAACGACGGACGCTCCTCTGACCTAGTCTTCCAATCGAGCTTCACGACTTTTGAGGCCTACAATTTCTGGCCTGGCGGAAGCAACGGTAAGTCGCTGTACGATTGGGCGCCTGGAGGACGCGCCTGGAATGTATCCTTCAACCGGCCTTACGTCCTCGGAGCCAGCTACTCAGCTCAAACCCCCGGGGCCGCGTCGGGTGTAGGGGCCGGTGAATACCTGGCTAATTTGCAGCCCGGACCTGCGGAGGGCTACCCGATTCCTGCTGCCGGGTTTGAATACAACATGGTGCGGTGGCTCGAAAAAAATGGTTACGACGTCACATACATCACAAACATCGACCTCCATGAGAACGGCGCGCTGCTTCAGAACCACAAGGCATACCTCTCAGTAGGGCACAACGAATACTGGTCCATGCCGATGGTGCAAAACCTCCAAAGCGCAATGAACGCTGGCGTCAATGCCGGATTCTTAGGTGCGAACACGATGTACTGGCAAGTACGCCTGCAGGCGGATTCTCATGGAAATCCGGACCGGATTATCGTCTGCTACAAAACTGACGCCATCGCCAACGATCCCATGTACTCGACAAATCCTGTATTGACCACGCTTAACTTTCGTTCAGCGCCGGTGAATATGCCTGAAGCTGCAATCGTCGGTGTCGAGTACGTAGGTGATCCAGTTACCGGCGATATCGTTGTCAGCAACGCCTCACATTGGCTGATGAACGGCACTGGTTTACAAAACGGAGACCATCTGAAGGGATTGCTCGGATACGAGGTGGATAGCTACGTTCCGGGAGTATCACCCGCCAACACAGTCGTCCTGGCAAGCTCGCCGATCGGCTCCCCTGAGGATGTGGATAATCCGCCTGGTTTCGATTGTCACTCGGTCGAATGCAACTCGAATGTCACTTGGTATTCAACATCCAACTATTCCGTTTTTGCAAGTGGCTCGATGTTCTGGAGTTGGGGTCTCGATGACTTCAATGCCCCCGCGCTCCGGCCTTCCTATTTGAGCACTCCGGCTCAACAAATAACCGAAAACGTACTGAGTGCGCTGATCAACTCGGTTGTCATCACGACCGCTAACCTGCCGAGCGCTGTCGTGGGCAGTTCCTATGGCTCTTACTCCATCGGCGTGGCGGGCGGAAAAGCTCCATATACCTGGTCAGCTACGAACCTTCCGGCGGGGATCGCTTTAAGTACCTCGGGAGTTCTCAGTGGGACGCCAACAACAGCAGGCGCTTTCTCGATCATTTTTTCGGTGAAGGATAGCGCCGGTCACGCAAATACCGGTTCCTTGTCGTTGACTGTTCAATCGAACGGAAGCAGCGGCTCGGGGAATGGTAGCGGTTCTCCTTCCATAACGACCGCTACGCTTCCGTATGCGGTGGCCGGCAATCCGTTTACCCAGTCTCTCGCCGCCAGTGGCGGAGCGCCGCCTTACACTTGGTCGCTGGCGACAGGGACGCTGCCCGCCGGGTTGAGCTTGAGCAGTGCAGGTCAGATCACCGGAACGCCGACCAATGCCGGTGTATTTCCATTTACTATTGAACTCGCCGACACGGCTTCGAACACGGTAACGGCTGCACTCGAAATCGTCTCGCTCGGACCTTTGGATTCGTTTCTTTCGACTACGATGGATACCGGCAAATGGTGTTTGTGCGTGCTCGATGAGGCCTCGGGAAGTCAGAACCCGCAGGTCTCTGTTAGCCAGCAGCAAGGCGAGCTCTCGATCACGCCGCAATCTGGCTTGTCGGGTATGAACTACAACGGTTACGCATCGCTCGCCGCCTTGAATATGACCGATGCTGCACTCACTGCGCAGGTGGTTCAGGCGGCTGCTGGCACCGGTTACACGGATACCGCTTTCGCTCTGGCTCTCGATACTCGGAATTGGTACCGCTTTATCGTCGAGGGCGGGAACCTGTACTTCCAGGCTATGGTCAACGGCCTTAAATCAGGGATTGCGGTTCCTTATGACGCCACGGCTTACCGATACTGGCGCTTTCGCCACAGTTCGGTCTCAAGCCAATTGTTCTTTGAAACGAGCGATACCGGTGCGTCCTGGACAACTCAATGGCAGACCTCCGCTGTTGTACCTGTCAGCTCCCTGTTCGTCGATCTAGACGCAGGCACATGGGGTCTGGACCAAAACACGGGCCAAGCCGTCTTCGCCAACTTGCGTTGGGAGCAAAATAGTGGTCCAGCCCTGCCCTACATCAGCCCTGGCTCGCTGAGTAGCGGAACGCCGGGATCCGCCTATGCGGGCCAGCTGAGCGCAGTCTCGGGCGCCTCGCCGTACCAGTGGTCGCTCGCTAGCGGTAGCCTTCCTGCTGGTTTGACGCTCAGCTCCGGGGGTGCCCTTTCTGGCGTACCCTCAACCTCCGGAACATTCACTTTCACCGCCGAGGTAACTGACAATAATGCCCTTTCGGCCATCCAGAATTTCCAACTCACCGTAAATCCGGGCTCTCCGATTTCCATCTCTACCAGCTCGCTCCCGAGCGGAACTCTGAACGCTGCCTATACCCAGACCTTAGCCTGTAATGGTGGGATTGCTCCTTATCACTGGGCGGTGACAAGGGGCGCCTTGCCTCCTGGTCTGACACTGGCCGCAGGCGGGCAATTGTCAGGAACACCAACCACAGCAGGCGTGTTCAGCTTCACGGTTCAGGCGGCGGACAGCTCATCACATAGCGCTACGCAAAATCTCCAGGTGACTATCGCTCAGACTTACACAATCTCCGGACAAGTAACCCAGTCCGGAGTCGGCTTGGCCGGAGTCGCTATCTCACTGAACGGTGCAACTGCGGCAACCACAACCAGTACAGGTGGATATTCCGTGACCGGCCTCATTTCTGGAACTTACACGGTTAGCGCAGCTCTCTCCGGATTTGTTTTCAGCCCGCCTAGCCAGACGTTCTCAACTCTCGCTTCCAACCAGACCGCAAACTTCTCTGCATCCGCGGCCATCGTGACAGCACACGGTATTAGCATCAAATTCGTAGGGAGTGGCGCCGCAATGGGTAGCACAGAATCGGCGGGCGTGATCCCAAAGTCGTATTGGAACAATGCGGTTGGCAGTAGGAGCAGTGCCGCCGTGCAGATTGTGGATGAAACGAACACCGTAACGCCAGCCGGCTTAACCTGGTCCGCCGATAACGTGTGGAGTACACCCATCACAGATGCCCCAGGGAACGTACGCATGATGAAGGGCTATCTTGATACTGCGGACGGTAATCCTGTGACGATCACTGTCTCCAATCTGCCCAAACCCACTACGGGCTACAAGGTCTACGTATACTTTGATGCCGATAACGGGTCTGCGGCCAAGACGATGAAGTTCTCTCTCATTTCGGCTGGCGTTACACAGTCGACCGTGGTAGGCATTGACGCCGCTAACCAGAACTTCAACGGAACATTCACTCGGGCCAACGGAACGGCTGGCAATTGCATCCTGTTCACGACCCAGTCCACAACATTTACCTTAACTGCAACTCCGAAGCAGGCTTCGGACTCAATCCTGCGCGCCGCCGTCAACGGGATGCAAATCATCCCTTATTAGGTGAGACACCGGCACTTACGCGTACGGGTGTTATTCCGAGCGAACTGGTACCCCCGCCCAAGCGGAATGTGGTGGAAAGACATCCTTCACTGCCGATATGACGCTTGAGGCGGATATGAATCAGAAATACACTCAGAACGAGTTCCTCGATCATGATGTCTTCGTTGTGATCCCGGCTTACAACGAAGGCACAGTCTTGGCCCAGACTGTGGACGAGCTCCTGCCCTACGGGTATCAGGTCGTCGTTGTTGACGATGGCTCGTCCACCCCGGCGACGGCCCATCTTCACACAAGGCCGGTTCGTTATGTTCGTCACATAGCCAATCTGGGGCAAGGCGCCGCGCTACAAACCGGAACGGAGTATGCGCTTTCGCTAGGAGCAAGAGCGATCGTTCACTTCGACGCCGACGGCCAGCATTGTCCATCTCTTATACGCAGCTTGCTCGAACCGATACGGCGTGGTGATTACGACATCGTTATGGGTTCGCGCTTCATAGATCCAAAGGATCGCGACGGCGTTCCCCGTGTCAAGCAGATTCTTTTGAAAGGCGGCGTTGTCGTCTCGTGGATTTTTGCGGGGCTATGGCTGACAGATACCCATAATGGGTTCCGTGCTCTCTCTGGTGAAGCAGCCCGGCGCATCAGCTTGACCGAAAACGGTTACGCACACGCGACCGAAATACTCGAGCTGATTCGCAAAGCAAGCCTTCGCATTAAGGAAGTTCCGACGACCATCCGCTATACCGAATACTCGCTCGCCAAGGGGCAGAGCGCCTGGAATAGCGTCAACGTGCTTCTCGATCTTCTACTTCGGAAGTTGGTCCAATGAAATCCATTCAAGTCCTTCTTGTAATCCTCAGCTTAGTGGCCGGGAGCCTGGGGAATATCGTTTTTCGTTCCAAGGTCACTTGCCGCCTGATTACCGCCTTCCTATTCTGCTTAGCCGTTCTTCTGGTGATGCTGCCTGATCTCACAACGGATATGGCGCGAGCACTGGGAGTCGGCCGTGGCACGGACCTTCTCCTGTATATCGTTTTCTTCGCTGGCGTTCATACGTTTCTGTTGCTCTACATGCGAACCCGGAAATTGGAACGCAAGCTGACTGATGCGATTCGCGCTCTTGCAATCCGGCAAGCGACTAGTCTCGACCTGGACACCCGAACACAGGGCTATTAAGGACCAACATGCAAGTAAAAGTAGGCAGCTCTCATGAATCGCTGCACTTGGGGCAGGTGAGCGGTAGAGAGATGTTGGCTGCTCAACGTGCAATTGCACTATGGATTGCCGCGGGGCTGATCTTTACATCGATCTGGTTACCGCGGCTTTTTCGCAGCCTATGGGTAGACGAGGCCGGGACGTTTCTGATGGCTCACCGTGGCCCACTTGCAGCCATCCAAGTCACGTCCCACTGGCCGGGTCAGTCAATCTTATACGCCGCCCTCGAATCATTCTTCGTTTGGGGCACAGGTTCACTTCGTGATTTCATCCTTCGCCTTCCGTCCGTTGCTGGAGTTCTCGTAGCCGCTTGGTTTCTCTATCGCTTGGCCGAAAGAGCTTTTGGCAAAGGCGCGGGCTTTATAGCCGCCGTACTCCTTCTGTTTCACCCCAACTCAATCTCGTTAGGCACTCAGGCGCGTCCCTATAGTTTGGCGCTTGCAGCCGTGATAGGCTCCTGTCTCGCGTTGTTCGAATGGATGGAACGCCGTGAACTCCGCCATGTCCTCTGCTTTGTTGCTGCTTCTACGCTAGTCGTTTACCTGCACTATTTCTTTTCCATCATCTTTGTGTGCCAGGCTCTGTACATAGCCTACGTTTTTCTCGTCGAGCGCCGTATGCATCGCTGGCCTTACCTTCTGAGCGGTTACGTCCTGATCGGCATTCTGGCGACTCCGCTGGTTCCGCACATGCGCCTGCTGCTGCATGAAGCACATACACTTCCGTTTGCGCCCGCTCCAAGTCCGAATGAGCTATGCGAGTCACTACTTAACCCAATGCTCTCGCTAGGTCTCTTTATCTCCGCATTCCTGATTCAGTTTCTATTCCCTAACTCGTTCCGAAAACCCCAGTTGCCCAACCGCTCTCTATTGGTCCTACTGGTCTCTTGGTGGTTGGTTACGCCTGTCTTGTTCTTTGCTGCATCAGTAGCGACACCGATTCGTATCTTCCTACCCCGCTACATAGCATCTGCGATTCCCGGCCAAACTCTATTGTTAGCGTATGCCGGCTATTCCGTTTTTCAGGCGCTAACCTCCCGCTTCTGGGTATTGTGTGCCGTCCTTCTATCCACCGCGAGTCCTTGGGCCCTCAAAACAACCCTCCAGAGCGGTCCCGAAGAGTTGGGGCCTGTCATGCGGACAATCCAGGCACATTCTGTAAAGCGTCTCCCTCCGGTTCTCTATAGCAGCCCACTGCCCGAGTCAAACTTTTACGATTGGAAAGCCGGTCTTGTTAATGACAGCTACTTATATGCCCCGTTTGTCGCTTACCCGATGAAGAACAGACTTTTGCCCCTCCCGTATAGCCTGGACACGCAGGCGGTAAAAGTGCATATTGCAGAACTCATTAAATGTGAGTTGGCAGAAATCCCCGAGGTCATAGTTGTGTTTCATAGCTTTAGCGGCGAGGAATCCTGGACTGGCTGGCTCATTGGTCGGATGAGGGAGGCCGGATTCACGGCAGAGATCCAAAGTCCAAACCAATATCAAGTGCTCATCTTTACTCGGCATACACCCGCTGGAGCTGGCCTACTCCCGTTGACTAGGAGATTCAATTAGAGGATCACCGTTCGTGCCGCACTTCAATACTGGATGATTGTAGAAAAACAATCGGCGCGAGTAATCGTTTTAGGCCTGAGTAAGTCGTCGATCTGGGCTGGTTTATGCCTGAACAACATCTAACTCATGAAGGCGCGCCGGGCCCTCGGGAACGCGTACTGACTGAACTCAGCGTTGTGATACCCGGCACTGGTCCGGCCGGGATCATCGAGAAGCGCAAGGGCAGTATCTGGAGTTCGTTGCGCAATCTATGCCTGTGTCTTTGTACAGACCGCAGCATCCCGTACCTCTTTCTGTGTGTAGCTCTTCCCGCTGTCCTGCTACTCTGCTTTCTCGTGCCGCCTATGCAGTCGGTCGATGAGAGCCGGCACTTTGTGCGCGCTGTTCAAATCGCCCAGGGCGGATGGCTGCCCGAGATCGATGCAAAAACAGGTCGGGTTGGCGGCATTATTCCAACTGCGGTAGCAGAGTTCGTACGGCACTGGATGAATACTGAATTTTTGCGCTCGGAGGATGCACTCCATACGATTCGGGAGCGGATGAGCGCCCTTGAACACGATTCTCAAGCCCAGGCGCCGATCTACCGTGAGAAATTCGTAGAGTTTCCAAGTGCCGGAATCTACCCGCCAGCTCTTTATCTCCCGCAGAGCGCTGGCATTAGCACAGCCCGGTTTTTCTCGACTAAGATTTACGTTTGGTTCTATAGCGCGCGGGTTTGGAATGCTATTAGCTCTGTTCTGTTGATTTTCCTCGCGCTTCGAATTGCACCGCAGCATCAGATGCTGCTACTGCTTCCGGCCGTTCTGCCCATGAGCTTGTCCCAGATCGCTTCCATTTCAAGTGATGCCAGCATCATCGGGTTGTCGGTCTTGTTCGTCGCACTCTGTATTCGGTTTCTGGGCCAGGATAGTGCCCTGATTCGTCTCGGTCTGGTTCTCTGTCTCTTTCTTTTGGTTCTGGGCAAGCCAGTTCATCTCGCTCTCGGCTTGCTGCTGTTATCAGCGCACAAGCGTTTGGGTTGGCGCCGTGCGAGTTCGTTTTGCTCGACCGCAATGGGCATCGCGGCTACCTCTTACGCAATTTGGTCATCGCTTGTCAGGAGATGCATAGCGCTGGCAGGAGAGTCTCATGGCCAGAACCCGTCTGCGCAGATACGGTTTATCATCGCTTATCCAAATTTGTTAATGAGAGTGTTACTCGCCACGCTTAAGCACGACACAGCATTCTTGTGCAAGGAAGTGATCGGTCTCTTTGGATGGGAAGAGCTGCCGCTTCCGATTTGGGTTTATCTATTGATTACCTGTTTCGGAGCAGCGGTCTGTCTTGTCATTCTTCGCAATCGCACGAAAGTCACCCTCTCTAGTGCAATTCTAGGTAGCATCGCTGCGCTTGGTGTAGCGCTCGGCGTTCTGCTGGCCGCCTACGTACTCTGGACTCCACCGGGATCCAGCACCATAATTCGGCTGCAAGGGAGATATTTCCTGCCGATAATCCCGATTCTTGCGCTTATAGCTCCGCCCTTTTCTCGGCTTAGCAGACCGTCAAGAATTGTTCTGGGCGTATCGAGCATCGGCTGTCTGATGGTATCCACTTACTTCACCGTTCGAACTCTTAACCACTATTACTTCCCAGAATCGGCACTCGTTGGGAAAAACCTATCTAACCTGTTCACTGAAGTGCCGAACCAGCCATGCCCCGCATCTATTCACGGAGGCGAAGTAGGCTCATGGTTGGATTGGGTGATCACGGGCACAACGCCGGTTTCTGGAAACTTCCGTGTGCTTGCGACGACAGGCGACGGCAGGATAATTGGGGAATCGGATCCGGCTTTGACAGGGGCCGATTTCCCTTACGTTCTGCTCCCGGGATCCTCACGTTCACGATGGCGAATGCATGTTTGGTACATAAACAAAGACGCGCTCCTTCGGCTCTGGCTCGTCCGCAATAACTCGGCATGCGGCTTTGGCCCAGAGCTGCACTTCACACCCATTCAGATGCCCGATGCCTGAGCTGAACGATGAGATTCGATCAACCTTGACCGCAAAGCGCGCGCAAAGTGTCAATAAAAGGCGCCCGCGCCACGCCCTTTTCGGTGATAATCGCCGATACATAGCGGTTCGGCGTGACATCGAACGCCGGATTCGCAACAGATATCCCCTCCGGCGCAAGATGTACGCCGCCCACATGCGTCACTTCTCTTTCCGGTCGCTCTTCGATCGGGATCTGCTCTCCGGAAGCGAGGGTCAGGTCCAGTGTAGAAACGGGTGCGGCGACATAAAACGGCACGCCATTCTCTTTCGCTAGAACGGCAACACTGTACGTTCCCACCTTGTTCGCGACATCGCCATTGGCCGCAATTCGATCTGCACCAACCACCACGCAGCCGATCCGTCCGCTTTTCAGAAAGTGCCCGGCCATGTTATCGGTGATGATCGTGGTCTGAATACCATCGCGCTGCAGCTCCCAGGCCGTCAAGCGCGCGCCCTGCAGAAATGGCCTCGTCTCGTCAGCGAATACATCGATCTTCTTTCCCCCGCGCACCGCCGCCCGAATTACCCCCAGCGCCGTACCAAAACCGGCGGTTGCCAGTGCTCCGGCATTGCAATGCGTCAGCACCGTCTTTCCATCCGGAACCAGAGGCGCGCCATTTGCCCCGATGGCTTTGTTGATCGCTATGTCTTCTTCCCGCACCAGCTGGGCTTCGGTCACCAGACGCGCCCTGATGTCCGAAACACTCATGTGCCGGACCGACGAGTATACGGCCTTCATACGATCGATTCCCCAGAAAAGATTGACCGCGGTCGGACGCGTACGCGCCAGCGTCTCGCAAATGACAGGCATGTCCGTATCCAGGTCCTCGGATTCCAGCGCACCCAATGCAACGCCCATGGCTGCTGCAACTCCAATCGCCGGCGCCCCGCGGATGATCATGTTTCGGATGGCATCGGCTACTTCGCGGTAACTGCGGCAAGTCACGAAGACCATTTCATGGGGCAGGCGTGTCTGATCGATCATCACGACCGCGTTGTCGGTCCATTCGATCGTTTCAACAGTTTGTTTCAGAAGAGCAGGTGAAGTCATTCGCTTATGTATGTTTCTGGACCGCCAGCACAACGACGAATAGCGCGTTGTAACAGCCGTGCATCACGGTAGAAGGGATGATGGAGTTCGTTCGAGCGCGTAGCCATCCGAATATTGCGCCGGCAAGTGCCACAGCTACTGCGTATTGCCAGGCCCAGGAATACTCGGGGGCATGCAGGCCCCCGAAGAGCGCAGCCGTGAGCAGGATTCCAGCCACAACTCCAAAACTTCGCGAGAGCAAAGGTTGAAGAAATCCGCGAAAGATCATTTCCTCAAACAACGGCGCGATCGTGACCGCCATCAATCCGAAAATGGCCAGCGACCACGGCGTGTCCGTCAACCTGTCCATGGGTGAATCCACCTTCGGAGTGTGCAGCAGGGCAGCGAGCCCGGAAACTGCGAGGGCCAGTACGGGGCCTCCCAAAGCCACCATCCACAGCTTCAACCCACTGCTGCGCCAACCCAGCGAAGTGAATACCGGCTTGCCGTACCGCAGGCCGAATACGAGGCGGAAGCAAAGATAAATGAATCCGTAGAGCACGAATTGCGTGGGCAGCAACAAGGGCGTGGGATCTTCACGAAGCGCTGGTTTCAGCATGGCCAGCGCGCCCACCGCCAGTAAGATCAGCACAATCGAGGCGATCACCAGCCCGGCCACCAGCCCCAAATCGGCGTAGTTCCAGAAAGGTTCGGCTCGCGGTGCGGCCTCCAGCCCGAGCCTCGCGGGTTCGTTATCGATTACGGGGTCGGCGACAGGCCCGGGTGTAATCTCCTCCGGCTCTTCAGGCAGCATGTTCCGCCTTCATTACCTTCCGGAGAGCTTCCGCCGTATGGCTGCGCTCGTTCATCGTGACCTGTTCCGGCGTGCCGACGGCCACAATCTGCCCGCCGCCTTCACCGCCTTCCGGGCCGAGATCAATTAAATAATCCGCGCTCTTAATGACGTCAAGATTGTGCTCGATCACGAGCACCGTATTCCCCAGATCCACTAGCCTCTGCAGAACGTCAAGCAAGTGGCGCACGTCCTCAAAGTGCAATCCTGTTGTCGGCTCGTCCAACAGATAAAAGGTTTTGCCTGTTTGCCGCTTACTTAATTCTTTGGCTAACTTGATGCGCTGCGCTTCGCCGCCCGAGAGCGTCGTCGACGACTGGCCCAGATGAATGTATCCAAGCCCGACTTCGCACAGCGTCTTCAGCTTGGCCTGAATCTGAGGAATGTTCTCGAGCAGGTCCGTCGCCTCTTCGACGCTCGACTCCAGCAAATCGGCAATGCTCTTGCCTTTGTACTTCACCTGGAGCGTTTCCAGGTTGTAGCGACGCCCCCGGCACACATCGCAGGTGACGTAAACGTCGGGCAGGAAATTCATCTCGATGCGTTTCAAGCCGTCACCCTGGCAAGCCTCGCATCGGCCGCCTTTCACGTTGAAGCTGAACCGCCCGGCTTTGTATCCGCGCTCGCGCGATTCAGGCAGCATGGCGTAAATTTCGCGAATAGCTGTAAACAGACCGGTGTAAGTGGCGGGATTCGATCGCGGTGTCCGCCCGATCGGCGATTGGTCGATCTCAATCACCTTGTCGATGTTCCCCAAGCCCGCTATCGCGTCGTGTTCGCCTGGCGTGCCGCTCGAGCCGTAGATCTCGCGCGCCAGCGCACGGTAAAGAATGTCATGTATAAGTGTGGACTTGCCGCTTCCCGATACGCCCGTCACCACGGTCAGGGTTCCCAGCGGAAAGTCCACGTCAACGTTCTTCAAATTATGCTCGCGGGCGCCTTTGATCGACACCTTCAGCCCGTTCCCAAGCCGGCGCACCGGCGGGGTAGGGATAACTGTATGCCCCGACAAGTACTCGCCGGTCAGTGAGCGCGGCGCACGCATAATTTGAGTGGGACTGCCCTGTGCGATCAATTCGCCGCCCAACCGTCCCGCTTTCGGCCCTAAATCGATTACAAAATCAGCGCGCTCGATCGTTTCCGCATCATGCTCCACCACCAGCACTGTATTGCCTAAGTCGCGCAGCTCATGCAGAGTATCAATCAGTCGCCCGTTATCGCGTGGATGAAGACCGATCGACGGTTCGTCGAGTACATACAGCACACCGCGCAGCTTCGAACCGATCTGGGTCGCTAAGCGAATCCGCTGCGCCTCGCCTCCCGACAGGGTCGCTGACGAACGGTCAAGACTAAGATAATCGAGCCCGACCGCGCACAGGAATTGCAGCCGGTTCTGAATTTCCTCCACCACCCGGGCGACAATCTGAAGCTCACGCTCGCTGAACTGCCACTTCCTGATCAGCGGCATCGCCCGCGCGATCGACATCCCGGTAAAGTCCGCGATGGAAATTCCCTTCACTTGCACGGCAAGGCTCGACGGTCGTAGCCGGCGGCCGCCGCAATCCGGGCACGCTGTTGCCGACATGTAGTCCATCAGCCACTCACGATAGCCTTCGCTTGCCCGGCTGTAATTTTCGTCGAGAGTCTTGAGTATCCCGGGAAACTGCGCATTCCCGTACACGAGCAACTGCCGGGTTTTCTTCGGCAGTTCTTCGAATGGAATCGAAAGGTCGATCGAGTGATGTTCGGCTGCCTCGTTCAGGGCGGAAGCCATGTAGGAAGAGCTGGACCCGGGCCCAAGCCCGCCGTCCAGTAGCGGCTTCGAAGGATCAGCGATCACCTTTGCCGGGTCGAAAGCGTACGTACTGCCGACGCCTTTGCAGGTCTCGCATGCTCCGTAAGGGCTGTTGAAGGAGAACGAGCGCGGCTCCAGTTGCGAAATACTGGTTCCGTCATTCGGGCAAGCCAGCTTTTCCGAGTAGAGCTTTTCTTCCCCGTCAATCACAGCCACAATCACCAGGCCGTCGGCCCACTTCAGTGCAGTTTGAATGGAAGTCTCGAGTCTCGACTCGATACCGGGTTTCACCACCAGGCGATCGATCACCACCTCGATCGTGTGATTCTTGCGCTTCTCGAGCTTGACGCCCTCGTCCAGTGATTTCAGTTCGCCGTCGATTCGAGCGCGGAAACCAGCTTTCGCAATCGCTTCCAGTTCCTTCTTGTACTCGCCTTTCCGGCCGCGCGCGATAGGCGCGAGAATCATGATCCGCTCGCCCTGGTGCTGCCCGAACACCTGCTCCAGAATTTGGGCGGGCGACTGCCGTGCGATCTCTGCGCCGCAGACCGGGCAATGCGGCACGCCAACCGAGGCATATAGCAAGCGCAGATAATCGTAAATCTCGGTCACTGTGCCGACTGTGGACCTCGGACTACGAGTCGTCGTCTTCTGTTCGATCGAAATCGCAGGGCTCAGTCCGTCTATGGAGTCCACCTCCGGACGTTCCATTTGATCGAGAAACTGGCGGGCGTAGGGCGAGAGCGTTTCCACATAACGGCGCTGCCCTTCGGCATAAATCGTGTCGAACGCAAGCGAACTCTTCCCGGAGCCGCTCAAACCGGTAATCACCGTGAATGTATTGCGCGGTATTTCCACGCTGACATTCTTCAGATTGTGCTGCCGCGCACCATGCACGGAGATACGGTCCAACATGTGTTTTCTTCTTCTATTCTCCGTTACCGGGTGCCGCCGGAAGACCGCGCGTCCGTAATGGCATAACAGTATTGGGGCATGGCGAAAGCATTCAAAGACTTGACCGAACGCGAGATCCTCGGCCTCGCAATTTCACTCGAAGAGGAAGACGGACGCATCTACGGCGAATTTGCCGAGCGCCTGCGATCCGATTATCCCGCAACTGCAGTTCTGTTAGATCAGATGCGCGAAGAAGAGTCCGAGCACCGCTCCAGTCTGATCGATCTTTATCGATCGCGCTTCGGGGAGCACATTCCCCTCATTCGCCGGCAGGATGTTAAAGGGTTTGTTTCCCGTCCTGCTCTGTGGCTTATCGAACAAATTGGGCCCGGCGCCGTCCGCAAGGCCATCGAATCCATGGAGAGCGAAACGGGCCGCTTCTACCATTTAGCCCTCGAGCGTGTGTCGGATGCCTCTACCCGAAAACTGCTCGGAGATCTGGCCGCCGCCGAAACAAAACATACGGCCACTGCGGAAGAGGTCGGGCGGCAGCAGATCACGCCCGATGTGCGACGCGGGGAGGACGAAGCGTACCGGCGAGCCTTTGTTCTCCAGTTCGTGCAACCAGGACTTGCCGGATTAATGGATGGCTCGGTTTCCACGCTTGCGCCCCTGTTTGCTGCAGCTTTTGCCACTCACCAAAGCTGGGATGCTTTTCGCGTCGGATTAGCGGCCTCGGTCGGCGCCGGAATTTCCATGGCCTTCGCTGAAGCGCTTTCAGACGACGGGTCGCTAACGGGGCGGGGGAAGCCTGTCATTCGCGGGCTGGTGACCGGAGCCATGACCACCTTGGGCGGAATCGGCCATACGCTTCCTTATATGATCCCCGACTTCCGCGCCGCTACCTCCGTGGCCATCGTTGTGGTCGCTATCGAACTAGCCGTTATCAGTTGGATCCGCCAACACTATCTGGAGACGCCCCTCTTGCGAGCGGCTTTCCAGGTGGTTTTCGGCGGAGTGCTTGTATTCATTGCCGGAATTGTCATTGGAACTTCCTGATTTCCATTCCCAAGGCTCCCGCGGACGGCTTCGCGATAAACAGATGATTAGCTTCATCAAATCCGGGCTGCTTGGAGTAGTAGTGATTCAATAAAGCCTTCCTGACCGTGTCCATTTGGCGATCCAGGCAGAAGACCACAGCAAAGCCTCCAAAGCCTGCGCCTGTGAGCCGCGCTCCGCATGCGCCTGCCGCGAGCGCCGTGTCGACCAACTCGTCAAGTTCCGGAGTACTGACCCGAAGCTGGTCGCGCAGGCTCTGGTGAGAAGCAGTGAGAAGCGCTCCGAATGGTGCTGCGTTGCCTTCGTGCATCGCTTGAACGGCCTGAGCGACGCGCGTCCCCTCGCCTGTCACGTGCAGGAATGCCATCCGTTCGTCTTCCGCAAGCGTGGGAAGCGGCAAACTTTCGGTTTCGCCGAGCGCTGCGCCGTACGACGGCAACCCGAGTTTCGCCAGAGCTCGGCTTCCCGCCTCCCTCCGGCTATTGAACTCCCGCCGCAGGTCACCTGACTTTTCCGCCTCGCCCATGCTGTGGGCCGCCAGGAAATTCCATCCCTGCGGAATCGGTATCGGCGCTGTCGCGGGGGGATCGAACCCAACCAGCAGTGCGCAGCCCGGTCTCGCGGCCAGAATGGCTGCGTGATCCATCCCGCCGCCACGCGTCCCCACGAACTGCTCCGCTTCCGGAAGAACCGAAAACAGCTCCGCGAAGGTTGGCCGAATGCCGTTCGCATCGAGGATTGCAAGCGCAAAGGCGGTGAGAAGAGCCGAGGAAGAGGACAGGCCTGCGGCCTCGGGCAGGTCAGAAACCACCGCAGCGTCAATTCCCTTACGGATCGGCCACTTGCCCAGCACTGCCACGGCTGCAGCTTTCAGATAGTTCACCCAGTCCCCTGCTGCTTCGGGTTCGGAAACTCGCGAGAGAGTGAATTCCCGCACTCCCGCATGATTCTGGCTGGCAGCTCGAACATATCTGTCATCCCGAAGCCGGTAAGCAATCGTGACTCGGCGTTGAATCGCCATCGGGAGCACCGGGAGCCTTTGATAATCAATGTGCTCGCCTATCAGGTTCACGCGTCCGGGAGCTGACAGAAGCGAGATACTGGACCCCGGCCCGAACGTATTCCAGAAGAATTGTTTGCCGGAAATCAATATTTGGGGCCTCGGGCGGAACTGTTTCGTCTTTCGTACGTATTCTCTATGCTGGCGAAATCACCGTCAACGTGTGTGACCATAGAAAGACATCAATCAGAGCAGGTTTCGTGTATCCCTCCGTCTCTCCGTTGAAGCTTTTGGGTTGTTTGCTGTTTATTATTTGCCTTTTCACGCCGTTGTCGTGTGGAAAGAAGCAGTCCGCGGGCGGTCCCGGAATGATGATGCCAGTGGCCTCCGTACGCGCGGTTCCGGCCGTCGCTAGTGATGTCCCGCTGAACATATCTGCCATTGGAACTGTGGAAGCCATGGCGACCGTCGATGTTAAATCCCGCGTCGCCGGTCAGGTTACGCGAGTGGATTTCCAGGATGGCCAAAGCGTAGTAAAAGGACAGCTCCTCTTCGAGATCGATCCCGAGCCGCTGCAGCGGCAAATTGCGGAGATCCAGGCGGATCTGGTGAAAGATGCGGCGCTCGAGCAGCAAGCACGAGCCAACGTTGCTAAAGACGAGGCCATGCTGAAACAGTCGCAGGCCGCTGCCGACCGGGGCCTTCAACTCTCGAAAGACGGTATCTTCTCGAAAGAACAGACCGAGCAGGTGGTGGCCACGGCGGATTCAGCGAAAGCTTCACTCGATGCGGACAGGGCGGCGGTGGAAAGCGCAACCGCTTCCATCAAGGCCGACCGCGCACGCCTGGCCCAAACAGAGCTGCAGCTCACATATACGAAAATCACCGCTCCGATCAGTGGCCGGGCGGGCTCGATTGCGGTCAAAGCGGGCAACCTGATCAAGGACAACGACGCAGCTTTAGTGACCCTTCTGCAACTCTCGCCGATCTACGTCAGTTTCGGAGTGCCGGAGCAGATTCTTCCGGAGGTGCAGAAGTTCAATGCTCAGCGCCCGCTCGTAGTGACCGCTTCCAGCGAGGGCGCACGCCCAGTCTCGGGCACTCTCCGCTTCATCGACAACACCGTCGACAACACTACCGGAACCATAAAGTTGAAGGCGCGTTTCGATAACGAAAATCATACGTTGTGGCCCGGGCAGTTCGTGAATGTGAACGCAGAGCTCGAACTCGAACACAATCGCATCCTGGTCCCCAGCCGCACGGTTCAAACCGGTCCGCAAGGACGATATGTATGGGTGCTGAATCAACATGACGGAACTGTCGCAATCCGGCCGGTAAACGTTCTGCGCACATACCAGAATTCGAAGGCTGTGGAAAGCGCTGTCATCGGCAGCGGTCTCCAACCTGGAGAAATGGTGGTTTCCGAAGGACAGATGTTGCTCGCTCCCGGAAGCAAGGTGCGATTGCTGAAAGCGGAAACGCAGTTAGGCGACTCCGGGAACGGGAAGAAAGCGGGGCAATCTTAGGGCGCTACATGCATTTCACAGATCTTTTTATTCGCCGCGCCATCACCACCACTTTGCTGATGGCCGGTATTCTCGTTTTCGGAATACTCAGCTACACGACCCTTCCGGTCAGCAATCTACCCGCCGTCGAGTACCCGACGATCCAGGTCTCTGCCGGTCTGCCGGGCGCGAATCCAGACACGATGGCGGCCTCGGTCGCCACTCCGCTCGAGGCCGAGTTCGCCACCATCGCCGGCATCAATAGCATGTCGTCGTCGAGTTCGCTGGGCAATACGTCCATCACGCTCCAATTCGATCTCAGCCGTAACATTGATGCCGCTGGCCAGGACGTGCAGGCGGCAATTGCCCGTGCCCAAGGCAATCTGCCCACCAATATGCCCTCGCCCCCCTCGTATTCCAAAGTGAATCCGGCGGAGCAGCCGATTCTTTATATTGCTGTTTCCTCCGACACCATGTCGCTTTCGCAACTCGACGAGTACGCGGAAACCACCATGGCACGGCGCATCTCGATGGTCAGCGGCGTCGCGCGCGTGCAGGTTTACGGTTCGAAAAAATATGCTGTTCGGGTGCAGGCAGATCCGGAAAAGCTTGCTTCTCGGCAGATTGACCTGGAAGAGGTTCGCAATGCTCTCGCCTCCGGCAGTGTCACCCTTCCAGCAGGATCACTCTACGGTACCTCGAAAGCCTACACCGTCCAGTCGAACAGCCAGCTCACTTCTGCTGCGCAGTTCTCGCGCTTGATCGTCACTTACCGCAATGGCAGTCCGGTTTACCTCGATGAACTCGGCAACGTTCTCGACAGCGTCAGCAGTGAGCGGTCCCGGTTCTGGATCAACAACAAGATCAGCATGATTCTGGCTGTTCAGAAGCAGCCCGGTTCGAATACTGTTGAGGTTGCGGATGCGGTGAAAGCTCTGCTCCCGGTGATGAAACAGTCCATGCCGGCCGGTGTCGTGATTGGCCGCGCCTTTGACGCCTCCGATAACATCCGCGAGTCCATTGCCGACGTCAAATTCACGCTCATTCTGACCATATGCCTGGTCATACTGGTAATTTTTGTTTTCCTGCGAAATTTTTCCGCCACCCTCATCCCGAGCCTTGCCGTGCCGTTATCGCTGCTTGGAACTTTTGCCGCAATGAAGCTGCTCGGCTTCACCATCGACATGCTCTCGATGATGGCCATGACGCTTTCGGTGGGATTCGTCGTCGACGACGCCATCGTCATGCTGGAAAACATCGTCCGCCACGTGGAAATGGGAAAACCGCGCATGCAGGCAGCTATAGACGGCGCGCGCGAGGTCGGCTTCACCATTGTTTCGATGACGGTTTCTCTCGTCGCCGTATTCATTCCTGTTCTTTTCCTCGGCGGAATCATCGGGCGCCTCCTGCGTGAGTTCTCCATCACCATTGCGGTCGCTGTTCTCATCTCCGGCGCGATTTCACTGACTCTCACTCCCATGCTCTGCAGCCGGTTCCTGCGCCACGAAAGCCATCCCACTGGCTGGTTCTACGTTACGTCGGAACGCTTTTTCACCGGCATGAACAACCTGTACCGGCACACGCTGCAACGCGTTCTGCGGTACCGGCTGATCACGCTAATTGCCAGCCTGGTTCTCACCGTTGCTACGGTCTTTCTGTTCATCACTATGCCGAAGGGCTTCATGCCAACCGTCGACCAGGGATTCATGTTTGGCGGAAGCGAAGCCGCGCAGGACACTTCTTTTCAGGAGATGGAACGGCTGACCAAGCAGGTCAACGCGATCGTCAGCAAAAATCCCTGGGTCGAAACGTTTGGTTCAGGCACCCCGATGAGCGATCAGAACAGCGGCTTCCTCTTCATTGGTCTAAAGAACGACCCGCACCGCCCGAAGCCGGGTGTCATCATCGGGCAGCTGGAACAGCAATTCGCCTCCATCCCGGGCTTGATGGTCTTTCTGCAGGTTCCGCCGCTTCTTACGCTCGGCCAGAACGAAGGCCGAAGCGAGTACTCGGTAGCTTTGAAGGACGCAGACACCGCGGAGCTTTATCACTGGGCGCCGATCCTCGAGATGAAGCTGCGCAGCATTCCTCAGCTGACCGACATTTTCAGTGATCTACGTTTGGGCAGTCCGCGGCTCGATGTGCAAATCGACCGAAACCGCGCGCTCGCTTTTGGGGTCACGCCGGATGCGATTGCTAATACCCTCTACGACGCGTACGGGAATCGTCGCGTCACCACCATCACCACTGCCGCCAACCTGTACGACGTCTTGCTCGAAGTCCTGCCCCAGTATCAGCGCGATCCTTCTGCTCTGCGTGATCTTTATTTGCGGTCGAGCAGCGGGAAAATGGTGCCACTCTCTGCGGTCGCTGAACTCCACCAAACCGTTGCGCCGCTTACTGTAAATCACATAGGGCAGCTTCCCGCTGTTAACTTCCAATTCAATGTAAAGCCGGGCGTTTCCCTCAGCCAGGCGACTGCACTTGTCGACCAGGCTGCCCGGTCGATCAACCTACCGCCCACCGTCAGTTTCAGCTATCAAGGAACCGCTGCCGCATTCCAGGATTCCATCAGCGGATTGGGAATACTCCTGATCATTGCCGTGGTGGTTATCTATCTCGTGCTTGGGATTCTGTACGAAAGCTTTATCCATCCCATCACGATTCTTTCCGGTTTGCCGGCTGCCGGACTCGGAGCTCTGCTCACCTTGCTACTGTTCGGCGAGGACCTGAATCTCTACTCCTTTGTCGGAATCATCCTGCTGCTCGGCATTGTGAAGAAGAACGCCATCATGATGATCGATTTCGCGATCGAAGCCCAGCGCAAAGGCGGCAAATCACCGGAAGAAGCCATTTTCGAAGGCTGTTTACAGCGTTTCCGGCCGATCATGATGACCACGATGGCGGCGCTTCTCGGGACTCTGCCGGTTGCGTTCGGAACTGGTGCGGGCGGAGAAGCTCGCCGCCCGCTCGGTATCGCCGTGGTCGGCGGCCTCGTGGTTTCGCAACTGCTGACGCTGTACATCACTCCGGTCATTTACATTTATCTCGACCGCTTCGTGCATCGGCGCAAAGGCCGGCGGGCCGTCTCCGGTATCAGCCAGCACGAGGCGTGGCAGGGCGATCCGGAGCTGGTTGGGCATTAACCGCCCTGGGTGCCATTTACTGTCTCCGGGCAATGTCCATGATTTCCGGACTGGTTTCTGGTCCGCTACAACCAATTCACGAGCCTAAGGTGACACACTTCAGAGCGATCTCTTTCATTGGCTGAAGATCCACTCTCGCCTGCGGAAATGTTTTATGGTCAGCTATAGAGGAAAACTCCGCCGAGAATGAGCCCAACTTGTGTAAATGAGGAGAAGAAAAAGCTTGAACGGCAGCTGGTCGAGGAGGCTCGCGGTTTGTGCTCTCTTTTCCCTGCGGGTGAGCTTACGTGTCATGAGCAGCCCGATTTTCTGCTGCATGCGGCCGGTGAGGTTATCGGAATCGAAGTGACGCGAATTGGGTTGCAGGAAAAGATTCAACAAGCGGAGCGGCTGACACGGGTACCACCGGCGGCAAAGAAACGCTTCGATGCATTGGTCAACGCTCCACCCTTAGATGTATCTGTCGCATTTGGGCCGGACGCCTCGGATATGAGGACTGAACAACTGACGAAATCGCTAGTAGAGTTTGTGTGGGAGCGTCGGAAAAGTAGGGGATCACATTTCGATGTATCGGAACTCCCGGATGGCTACGCTTCGATCGACATTGATGACCCGCTGCCCGACATCGATCCACAAGGCAAATGGCGCAGCGGAAGTCCCTGCTCAAGAGAGATTGCGTCTCAAGAACTGCTCGATCAAGTAATCGCTGGCAAGAATAGGAAGCTGCCCGCGTACCGGAAATCCACGCCTACGGTTTGGTTGCTCATTGTTAGTGACGAATTTCACGGGCCCGGTCGGGGAGCCGGTGAGGTTTATGTGGATCCTGACGATTTGGCTGAATGGAGATTTGAGTTCAATTTCGACAGGATAATGCTTTTTTCGCGGGGTCTGGGTGGCGCTGGTCAGGTTAGTCAGTTACAAAGGGCGCCGATATCGCCCGCTTGCACGGCGTGATCTCAGGCAGAGTCGCGCTCTTGCGCTGGCCTCCTCTTCCCCCACAGCCAGCGCACTGGCCAGAAAAGAACCGCGGCAAGCATCAGTAGACTGGGGCCAGTCGCCAAGGCCCATAGCAGGACGTTGATCAGTCCGTGAGCCAGTGTTTCGACGCCCTCCACTGCCGCATTTTGGATCCGGGCCAAAACGGAGGGATGATCGATATCCAGGGCCGCTTTGTATACCTCGGATATTTTCAGCTTCAGTGTCGCAAAGGCGATGCGGTCTCGAAGACTTTTTTGTTCCGCTTCCGCGAGTTCGATTTGGCCTCGCGTCTGGTCGACTTGCTCTTCCACCTGGAGGACGTCCGCTAACCGCCCGGTGCGATTCCGGAGAATCTCAACCAACCGCGTTTCTGTTACGCGGAGGTTAGCGATCCGCGCTTCGATATCGACAACCTGCTGCGTCGCTTCTTCGCCGCGTTGCGATTCGCTTTCAACCAGCCCAAGCTGCCTCAAATCAATCACTAGAGCATCCAGTTGCTGCGCGGGGACGCGCAAGGTAGCCGTTAATGACCGCGGCTCGCCGCTGGGTGTGCTCATCTCTAGCTGGGCGACGTAGCCCTGCCGCCTCGTAAGCAGGCGCGTGATGCTGTCGCGAATGGTTGAGAAATCGTGCGCTGCCAGCGTGAGCGCCGCCGTCCGTACGACCAGGGGACCGCTCGGGCCGTTTGTCGCCCGATTCGCGGAGTTCGGGGCCGGCGGCAGAGGAGGACCGGTACCGCCGACTACGCCTGAGTCCGCTGCCGCAGGTTCTTGAGCGAGGCTCTGCATCTCGTCGTGCCGCGAGACAGCCCCCATCCGGAGGGGGCTCAAAGCTTCGAGACGGCTGCTGTTAGCCCGATACATACGAGTCCGATTGGCGACTGGTTGCCAGACCGGAAGCATTATCGCCAATACCGCCGCAGCCGCGCATGCCCACATCCAGGGGCGGACTCTTTGCCTTGCGAACAACCCGCGTAAACCGTTTCGTTTTCTCGTGCAGGTCAGCTCGAGCGCATCGCTTAGCTCAGTGGGCATAGGCCGCTCTTGCGCGTGCGTTTGCCAAGCGGCCAGATGACGACTGACGCTCTGTAACTCCGCCGCAACCGTCTGGCACTCATGGCATTCAACCAGGTGTCTTCCCGCTTCCGCCGCTCTGCCTGGCGGCAGTTCGCCATCCAGATATGCCATCAGTTCTTCCGCCGAGATTGGATGATTGCTCAGTTGCATGCTTCCCTCTTCGCGGGTTCAAAAACATCTTTGAGAGCCATTCGAGCGCGGAACAGCCGCGATCGAACCGTGTTTACTGGAATCTGCAGCGCCTGGGCGATCTCGGCGTAGCTGAGTTGCTCGTACTCACGCAGCATCAGAATCTCGCGTTCTCCTGTTTCCAACTTGCCGAGCGCGTGACGCACCGCGAATACCAGTTCTGCCTCGCTGGGATCCTTGGCTTCTGGCGCGCGATCATCAAATTCCCGCTTTTGCTTTCGCCGTTCTGCAGCGACTATGCGAACGGCGATGCTGAAACGATAAGCGCGTGTGGAGGCTTGCGGCTTCCATTTCGCTACGCTCCGAATCACCGCTATGAACGTCTCCTGAGTCAGGTCATCCGCGCGGCTGGAGTTGTGCAGCCGGCGGAAGAAAAAACCAAATAAAACACTCCGGTATCGCGAAAAAAGAACTTCAAAAGCTTCGCGAGATCCGCGTTGGAATTGCTGCATTAGTTCTTCATCGCTCGTCATCCGCGGCGTCTCTCACAGGTGTAATGTCGCGAGCGGCCCGAAAAGTTCCAGCATGGGGAAAAAACCGAGAACGAAGAACCGGATCACAACGCAGCACTTTAAATTTCTAAGTCAAAGGTCTTCTTCCCAATCTTTTGATAACAAAAGACTTACGAGACTTTGTAGCCGGTGTAGGCGGTCAGCTGAGCTGTCGCCCGAGATAAATCGACCTCTATTCCGCTATTACATTTGTGGTCGCAAAACCTCTGGAGGCGGATGCGATCTCAAACGAATTCGGTACGTTCCAAACGGCCGCAAGATATAGAAGAGCCAGACAGCCTAAGCGCCCAGCTTCGAAAACGGCTGGTCGGCCAACCCGAAGCCATCGAAACCATCATTCCATTCATTCAGATGCATCAGGCTGGCCTGTCACCCGAAGGACGGCCGATCGGTGTCGTCATGCTGCTGGGACCCACCGGTACTGGGAAAACCCGTACAGTGGAAGCACTCGCTGAGGCACTCCACGGCAGCAGCAAGAATATGCTGAAGGTGGACTGCGGCGAGTTCCAGATGGAACACGAAGTGGCGAAATTGATCGGCGCGCCTCCGGGCTACCTAGGTCACCGCGAGACGCAGCCCATGCTGACTCAAGCCAAGATAAACGGCGCTACATCCGACAACAGCGATGTTTCACTTGTGCTCTTCGATGAAATCGAGAAAGCCGCTCCCTCGATGACTCGCCTGCTGCTCGGAATCCTGGATAAAGCCACACTACGGCTCGGCGATAACTCGACTGTGAGTTTTGAGAACACCCTGATCTTCCTCACCAGCAACCTGGGCGCGAAAGCGATTAGCCGGATCAACAAGCCTGATTTCGGTTTCGAAGCCATGCTGCCCACCGCCCCCGTCGAAGATTCAAGCAGGGTTCAGAACATCGGAATGGCTGCTGTACGGCGTAAGTTCTCTCCGGAGTTCGTTAATCGCATCGACTCCGTAATCACGTACAAGCCGCTCGATCGTGCCGCGTGCGAATCGATATTAGAGCATATATTCTCGAACTTCACGCGCATGATCCAAACCCGTCTGGGGCTGCGCGGATTCCGGCTCCAATGCACGCCAGCTGGTCGGAATCTGCTACTTGATGTCGGAATCAGCGTGGAGTTTGGAGCGCGCGAGCTGAAGCGCACGGTGCAGCGAAATTTCATTCAGCCGCTTGCTGCTCTCGTGGCTCAAGGTAAGGTTCCGCCCGGCTCGACCGTAATCCTCGACGCCAAGGCCGGCGACTTCACCATCCTCCTGCGGCACTAAAGCCCTACGGCCACTGAACCGACTGGCTCGCAGAGGGCAAACCGGGTGACTTAAGCGTTATCGTCACAGCCACCCGGTTTCCGCCTTTCTCATACTCCACGGAGCCAAGCCGAAGTTCATCCATGCCCAGTTTGACTTCGTGCTCCTTCCCTCCGTCGTTGATGGTGAGAGTCGCACCCGAAGTCTGTGTTAGCTCGTGGGCTGCGTGATTCCAAGAAATTCGCAAAAGGTTGCCTTGATCGGTGACTGCCAGCTCCAAACCTTTCGAGGATGGCTGCAAGAAGGCGGGTTCCGGACCGCCCGCAAGATACCAGATCGCAAAGCATGCACAGACACCGATCAGCAGGATGGCGGAGATCGTGCCCCACGGTGCCCGTCGCATCTTGTCCTTCGATTTCAGCGGAGGCGGCGGAACGTTCTGTGGCTCGATTTCCGGAAGATTCTGAAATTCCGCCGCATCGAAACGAAACTCCTGCGCCGATGGCTCGGTTGGCAGTTCGCCGTGGGTGGCAATAAAAAAAGCAGCTGAGTGCGGCTGCTTTGCTTCAATTAGCAGAAGCACGTAGATTCCATCTTTGAATTCATTCGACAGCAGAGTCCGATCCGCAATCGCGGGCCGGAGAAGGCCTGGACGAAGGTGGCTCCGAAAGAACCCGATTGCCGTGCGGTCTCTGCCCTGCGCACGCCGGCGGACCTCAGCGAACCGGCCATGCTGCCGGGGATCGATGGTATAAATCGGACCGTCCTCTGGTCGCCGCCGAATTATATCTATGTCGTCAATGCGGATTGTGGGCGATAGGCCTGCGGGAACGGCTCCGATCAGCAGGCCTCCGATTTCAACGCCGTTCTCGTCAGCTCTTGCTAGTTCCTCTTTGATTCTGCTAACCAGATCGAAACGCAATTCAACCGCGAACGGCGCTCGCTCTTGTCCCCATCGGATGTAAAGAGGCCCCTCACTTACCGGAGGCTGCTCTGGTTGGCGGTTCATCAGCAAAACTCCAACGATACACTGCTATTGCGTTGGCTGCCACCCTCTATCTGGTGTCCACTCCCATTGGGAATCTCGAGGACATTACTCTCCGGGCATTACGGGTCCTTCGCGAAGAGGTTTCAGCCATAGCTTGCGAGGACACGCGGCAAACGCAGAAACTGCTGGAACGCTTCGACATCCGCAAACCTCTGCTGAGCTATCACGAACATAACGAAAACTCCCGGTCGGCACAGATTCTTGAGGTGCTGAAACGGGGTGAGTCTGTCGCTCTGGTCAGCGACGCCGGAACCCCGCTGATCTCTGACCCTGGGTACCGTGTCGTGACCGCTGCGGTTGCAAACGGATTCTTCGTGGTGCCGCTCCCCGGCGCGTCCGCACTGCTCGCCGCGCTCTCCGCCTCCGGTTTGCCGACTGACGAGTTCCGGTTTGTCGGATTCTTGCCGGCGAAGTCTGTGGGTCGCCGAAAACTACTCGCGCAGATCTCGAAAGAAACCGCCACAGTGGTGGCTTACGAGAGCCCGCATCGGATTCTCGAAAGCCTTAGCGACATCGCTGAGATTTTGGGAGATCGGCCGATCGTCCTCGCCAGAGAACTCACGAAAATACACGAGGAATTCCTCCGCGGAACGGCCTTATCGATACGCGAAACACTCGCCCAGCGCTCAGCCATCAAGGGCGAAATCACGCTGGTGATCGGCCGGTCAGAGACCAGTATCCAAGTCGACGACCCCTACGCTGAAGTGCTGCGAGTTCAGGAAGCCGAGGGGATTAGCCGCATGGACGCGATTAAGGTTGTTGC
Organism: uncultured Acidobacteriaceae bacterium; assembly: GCA_963771495.1. Classification (GTDB taxonomy): domain Bacteria; phylum Acidobacteriota; class Terriglobia; order Bryobacterales; family Bryobacteraceae; genus Bog-105. The sequence goes on from CAVYTR010000002.1 coordinate 1,116,601, forward strand.
GAAACGGTCGGGATTGCCAAAACGGGAGGTCTACCGCTTGTTTTCGGAGCCGGGCAGCAATCCGGAGGACAAACGTCGTGGTTAGGGCCAAACCGTCCGACGGCTAATTTGGGTTCGTTTCGCAAAATGCGCTCCGCGACAAGTTGCCTGATCATTCGAATAAAAGCCGGATGCGTTCCGACCGTTGCTGCCCGGACCAGGTTGATGCCCAATTCAGTCGCCAGATCCGCCGCTTCTGTGTCCAAATCGTAGAGCACTTCCATGTGATCGGATAGGAATCCGAGCGGCGCTACCAGGATGTTCTGCAGCCCTTGGCCGTGGAGGCGCCGGAAGTGATCGAGGATATCAGGACCCAGCCATGTCTGCGTTGGCGGCCCGCTGCGACTCTGGAACACCAGGTCCCAGGTATCGAAACCGGCTGCTTCAGCTACCAATCGCGAGGTTTCCTTGAGCTGCATTTCATAGTTGCTGGTCTCCGCCATTGAACAGGGAATACTGTGCGCAGTTACAACCAGGCGAACCTCACGCCTTCCGGGTTCCGAAAAGCGAGCGAGAGCTTCCCGGACCCGATCGGCCGAAGCTTCAATGAATCCGGGATGGTTGTAGAAGACGCGCAGCTTGTCAATCTGCGGTGCTCCCGCACCGAGATCCGCCTGCGCTGCGGCAATGTCTTCGCGGTACTGCCTGCAGCCGGAATAGGAGCTGTATGCGGATGTCATAAAGGCCAGTGCCCGCTTGATCCCGTCACTGCGCATTTGCCGTAGCGTGTCCGGCAATAGAGGGTGCCAGTTACGGTTGCCCCAGTAGATCGGTAGCTTCGGGCCGTGCTTTTCTAGTTCCTCTTGCAGCGCCGCGATCAATGCGCGGTTTTGGTCATTGATCGGACTTCGTCCGCCGAAATGGCGGTAATGCTCAGCGACTTCGAGCAAACGGTCGCGCGGGACGCCGCGGCCGCCCGTTACATTCTCAAGAAAAGGAAGGACGTCTTCCTGTCTCTCCGGACCTCCGAACGAGACGATCAGCAGAGCATCGTACACGCTACTCTTTAGATTCCTGTTATGCGGTGCAGCTTCAACATGTTTGTTGAGCCTCGCAGCCCCACTGGCTGTCCCGCAACGAACACGATGCTGTCGCCCGCCCGGACCCGGCGCGTTTCAATCAAAATCCGCTCCATATCATGCAGCATCTGGTCAGTGGATTCGCATGGGGGCATGATGATTGGCTGCACTCCATACACGATCGACAGCTGCCGGGCCACCACTTCACTCAACGTGAAGGCGTATATCGGAACGGGAGGTCGGTTGCGCGCGAGGAGCTTGGCTGAGCCGCCGCTCGTGGTGCCAACTGCCAAAGCAACTACGCCGGCGGAACGCGCCGAGTGATACGCGGCGTCCGCGATGATCTCAGGAATCGTCATTTGCTGCTTATGCCAGGTATCGGGAAATACTTTGTTCATCGAGGTTTCTGTCTCGATAGCAATGCGCGACATGACCTTTACTGCTTCGACCGGATGTTTGCCGGCTGACGTCTCTGCCGAAAGCATGACCGCACTTGTTCCGTCATAAATCGCGTTAGCGACGTCGCTGACTTCCGCTCGCGTCGGCAGCGGATTCGTAATCATCGACTCGAGCATCTGGGTCGCCGTGATCACAAACTTGCCGCAATTCCTGGCGCGCTCAATCATTGCTTTCTGAATAGCCGGCACCTTCTCAGGCGCCATTTCGACTCCCAGATCGCCTCTGGCGACCATTACGCCTTCGCATTCATCCAGAATCGCGTCCAGGTTTTCCCAGGCTTCGGGTTTCTCAATTTTGGCGATGATCGGCTGTTTCGCATCCTGCTCTTCCAGCAAATGGCGTAACCTCAGCACGTCGCGCGCGCTTCTTACAAACGAGAGCGCGAAAAAATCGACCTCTTGCTCGATCCCAAAGTGAGCATCCGCGATGTCTTTCTTCGAGAGTGAAGGCGTACTTATGGCCACGCCCGGCAAGTTGATCCCCTTGCGGTCACTGATCTGTCCGCCACTCATCACCGTGCAGCGAACGGCTACACCGTCGGTTGCAAGTACGCGCAGTTGAACGGAGCCGTCGGCGAGCAGTACCGGGTCTCCGGGCTTTACATCGCGCGCCAGGTCGGGATAGTTTGTTGATGCAATCTCCGCGGTGCCTTCCACGGCTTGTGTGGTGATGGTGAAGGTTGCACCTTCCTCGAGCAGTTGCGGACCTTCCTTGAACGTGCCGAGACGAATTTTCGGGCCTTGCAGGTCGAGCAGAATGCCCGCGTATGACTTGCGTTCCGACGCCAATTTGCGCACCTCGCTGATGCGGCGCGCGAGATCGGCCTGCGATCCGTGGGATGCATTCAGCCGGTACACATCCACACCGGTGTCGAACATATGCTCAAGCACTTCCGGCGAGTCTGTGGAAGGGCCAAGCGTAGCGACAATCTTAGTAGCTCTCATGAATTGGGCTTGATGAACGCTTACGCTACGATAACGAAGACTTCCTTCTGATTATGCCGCTTTACCAGGCGATCCTTCTCGCCATTGTTCAAGGATTAACCGAGTTTTTACCAATCAGCAGCACGGCCCATCTTGCCATCGTTCCGAGGCTTCTTGGGTGGACCGATCGAGGTCTCGATTTCGATGTTGCTCTGCACGCGGGCACTCTAGCCGCTGTGCTCATCTACTTTTTCGGCGATTGGGTACAGGTCATTGCGAATGGGCTGGGATTCTCTTACCGCGGCTCGCATCCCGATGAAAACAGCCGATCGCTGCTCTGGTATCTGGTTTTGGCCACCATTCCTGTCGGCATCGCAGGCAAAGCCCTGAAACACTATGCGGAAGGGCCGTGGCGAAACTTCTTTGTCATCGGATTTTCACTTATCATCGTCGGCCTTATTATGGGGGCGGCTGACCGTGTGCGCCAGCAAAAGACAGGCCTCGACCAGATGAGTTGGGTGGATGCTCTTTTCGTGGGCGTAGCTCAAGCTTTCGCCGTGATCCCGGGAGTTTCGAGGAGTGGCATCACGATCACGGCTGCGCGGTTCCGGCATCTCGACCGTGAATCAGCAGCCAGATTTTCCTTCCTGCTCTCTACTCCGGCCATTGCGGCGGCAGCGGCCTCCGACTATCTCGAAATGCGCAAGAGCGGAGGCATCCCGCCAGACATGAGGGTCGCTTATCCGGTCGGGATTCTGGTGAGCGCGATCGTGGGCCTGTTAGTAATAGCCTTCCTGCTCCGGTACCTTCGACACAACAGTCTTAGGGTGTTCGTGTGGTATCGCGTGATCTTTGGCATAATATTAATCGCTCTGGCAGTTTTCTTCCGTAACGGCGGATGAGGCTACTTTCACCGTCTCGCCACACCCGGCTCAATGAGGCGGTCGGGCTTCTGTTGTTTCTTCTTGGCTTAGCGGTATCGTTAAGCCTCGTTTCCTATTCGTCTTCCGACCCGTCCTGGAACACGGCAACCGGACTCACGCGCACGCATAACCTCCTCGGGCTGTTCGGTGCGCGCTGGGCCGATCTGTTCTTCCAGATTTTCGGGATCAGCGTTTTCCTGCTGCCGGTTCACATCTGGGCGCTCGGATGGAAATGGGTTCGCTCCTCAGCAATCGAGAGCCCTGGAGTTCGCGTGTTGGGCAGTTTTGCTCTGTGGTTCGCCATCTCCACTGCTTGCGGGCTCATTCCGCGTCCCTGGTTGATCAGCGGTTCGATTCGGCCGAGCGGAATCGTCGGCATGGTCATCGCCGATTTCCTTTTAGCGCGGTTCGAAGTTGCTGGAGCGGCCATAACTACCGTAGCGGCGGGCATCGTGGCTTTGTACTTCGCCTCGACGTTTGAGGTATCGACGCTCGTGAACCTGCTGCGCGGGCCGATCGCTAAGTGGAACGACTGGGTAGCGCGCTGGCGTGCTTCTCGCGAGGAACGCCGCCACCAAGCCGTCGAACGTGCACGCGCAAGGGCAGAGGAGCGTGCTGCTCGCCGCTCATCACAACAGCCCCCGCCGAATGTCCGCGGTGCTCAAGCGCCCCCAGTGGTAGCTGAACCTACGCAGACGCCGCTCACTGTTCCGGTTCCCGCCGGCGCTGCTGAATCTGAATCCGCGCATGACGAGATCCCGATTCGCACATTGGAATACCAGCCGATTACCCGAAATCAGGTGGAACCTGCGCCGGTCGCGCCGATTGCTGAGGAGGAGGACGACGAGCCTCCGTTCGACCTGGAGGAAACTCCTTCTCGCCGGCGGCAGCAGGCCAAACGGAGACGCCCCTATCAATTGCCTTCAAGCGAACTTCTGAACGAAGTTCCTGCCGGCTCGGGCTTTGACAGCCAGGAACTGAAGGAAATCGCCAGCCGCATTAAATCGAAACTTGAAGAGTTCAACGTCCGCGGCTCGGTTGTACAGATCAACCCCGGTCCGGTTGTAACCACCTTCGAGTTCAAGCCTGAGGCGGGGGTCAAATACAGCCGCATCACCACTCTAAGCGAAGATCTTTGTCTGGGCTTGCAGGCCGAATCCGTTCTGATTGAGCGGCTGCCGGGAAAGCCGACCGTTGGCATCGAAGTTCCCAACACCAGACGCGAAGTAATCAGTCTCCGCGCCATTCTCGAATCGGACGAGTTTCACGATTCCCCATCGAAGATGACGATCGCTCTCGGAAAAGACATTAACGGCCGCATCAAAGTCGCCTCTCTCGAAACGATGCCTCACCTGCTGATTGCGGGTTCAACGGGCTCGGGCAAAAGTGTGATGCTGAACGCAATGATCATGTCGTTCCTTTACAAGGCGACTCCCGATGAGGTGCGGATGATCATGGTGGATCCGAAACGAGTTGAGATGGGGATGTACGAGGGTATTCCGCACCTTCTGACGCCTGTGATCACGGAGCCCAAGAAAGCCACAAACGCGCTCCGGAATGCGGTAATCGAGATGGAACGCCGGCTCAAATTGCTCGCGTCCCAGGGAGTTCGAAATATTGATCAGTACAACCGCAAAATGGCTCAATTGCGCCAGGAACCGCGCGGGTTGTTCGATGAACCGGATGAAGACGAGAGTCTAAAGCCACTTCCGTACGTGCTCATTCTGATCGACGAGCTTGCCGACCTGATGATGCTGGAACGCGCCAATGTGGAAGAATGCATTACGCGTCTGGCGCAGATGGCGCGAGCAGTCGGTATGCATCTGGTTCTTGCAACGCAACGGCCGAGTGTTGACGTCATCACCGGACTGATTAAGGCGAACTTCCCGTCGCGGATCAGCTTCCGTGTAGCCACTCGAGTGGATTCGAGAACTGTACTCGACTCGATGGGCGCGGAGCATTTGCTAGGTAGAGGCGACATGCTGTTTCTGCCTCCCGGTTCGTCGCGCCTCACCCGTGTTCACGGCGCGTTCGTTACGGAAACGGAAACGATGCGGGTGGTCGATTTCTGGAAAGAACAAGCCACGCCCGAGTATGACGAGAGCTTCCTTCTGACACCTCCGTCCGAGGACGAGGAAGGAGATGCCGAAGTATTCGAAGGCGAGCAGGATCCGATGTACGAGGATGCCGTTCGCGTCGTCGTCGAGATGGGCAAAGCATCTACTTCTACTTTGCAGAGGCGATTGCGGCTTGGCTATGGGCGTGCTGCCCGGATCCTCGACGTGATGCAGCGAGATGGCATTATCGGGCCCCCGGACGGCAGCAAGCCTCGCGATGTTTTAAAGAGGCCGGATTGGCTTCGGGAGATCGAAGGAACTCTACGTTGAAATCAACCTGAATGAGCCACAAGCGAGTGATTGTCGCGATTGACGGCCCTGCGGGCGCAGGCAAAAGTACACTCGCGAAGCGCGTTGCCGAGAAGCTGGGCTTCGTGTACATCAACTCAGGCGCCATGTACCGTGCCATTGCGCTGTGGGCTCTTCGCCTGAACGTCGCACTAAGTGATATGCACCGACTCGAGCAGTTAGCGATCGCGGCGAAAATCGATCTACAGAGCACCGACGGCCGCGTTTTTTTGAACGATGAAGATGTGACGGAGGCGATTGCGGATCCTGCCATCTCGGACGCAGCATCCAAAGTTTCCGCCGTCCCCGGCGTTCGGCGTGCCCTTCTCAAAAGGCAGCGCTCTATCGCCGAGCAGAACAGCGTAGTGATGGAAGGCCGCGATATCGGCTCGGTGGTTTTTCCCGGAGCACAAGTAAAAATCTTTCTGGACGCGCATCCGGAAGAGCGTGCGCGCCGGCGCGCAATTGAATTACAGGAGGCCGGGCAAGAAGCCGAGGTGACTACTGTGGCAGGCGAGATTCTGGAGCGCGATAAGCGTGACCGCACACGCCGAGAGGCTCCGCTGGTTCAGGCTCCCGATGCGGAACTGGTGGATACCACGGGCATGTCGCTCGAGCAGGTGGAAGATGTGGTGTTGAAAATAGTGAGAGAACGAACTTCGAACGGTAAAGAAGCTCTCCGCTGACTCCTCCCTGAATTGGGTGTAGCATCAGATCAAGGCATCTACAATCCATGCAGCCGGACGGCCAAGCCCCGCTACCGATCCGCTTTTGCCAGACGCTTGTCCGGACAGTAGCGAAGATTATACCTGCCGAACAGCGCAGCGAATGGCGGAACCGATGGTTACTGGATATTCACCGGCGGTGGAGCTTCCTGCAATATTCCGGGTTTTGGAACAGCCGCGAGGAACTCAGGATGACGCTGCACTGCCTTTACGCTATTCCGCAGGCGCTCGTGCTGCTCTTGTGGCAGGACCCTGTTCGTTGGCGGGTTCAGAAAGTGGCCCGATCGCCCTGGACTTGCCTCGGGTTTCTCGTGGGCTGCCTTCTTGCTGCGGCCGTGTTGACTGGAGGATTGAGTGCAACACGCGAACTGCTGAGCGCCAGTTCAGTTCGCGGCGCCGACCGAGTGCTCTTCATCTGGCGGCACCCGGTTATCGGTGGGGGAGATCGCGGTTTTCCCTCCGACGTGGTCCCCGCCTGGGCCCGGCTTAGCCAAAAACTGGAGAATGTGGCGCCGTTTCAGATCAGCCGGGCGCCGATTTCCGGGTATTCGGGATCGGTGACGCCTTTCCTGATTCAGACGGAAGCGGGTTTGTTCAGCGTCCTACGGTCGCATGCTGTACTCGGGCGGCTACCCCAGGGGGCTCCGACCGATAATGGGATTGTTCTTGACTGGAAAACGTGGAAGGCGTATTTCCATTCGAACCCAAATGTGGTTGGCTCTCGGGTGGAGGTGGACCGGCACTTCTATCGAATTCTGGCTGTGCTGGGTCCGGATTTCACTTTCATCTCGCGCCGGCCTTCCATGTACCTGGTGCAGAAGCAGATTACGGCTTCTCCGGTGATGGTGGTTGCCCGCGCAAAACAAGGCGTACAAGCCGCTCAGATTGACCGAGAATTGACCAAAATTGCTGAAGACTCCTGCTATTACTTCTACAACGGGCAGCTTCGCATCCGATCGCTTCGAGCTTCGCTGCTGACCCCGTTCGTTTTCTTTAGCGTCGCGGTTTTTGTGTCGGCCCTGTTGTCGGCGCTTGTGCTGAAAGTGCGACCGCTGACGCTGATAGCGGCTTGGAGCACTGCGGATGGTGCGTCGCTGCGTCGGGGAGGTTTTATTGCGGCGAAAACTCTTCTGGCGCTGGCCGTTGTGTTTACGGTCGGGCTGGAGTGGAGCCGCTCGGAAGCATCTGTACTATTTGCTTCAAAAGATCCGGCGAACGGACCTTTCCTCGTCTGGTGTTACATCGCGGGCGCCATGGCGGTGTTCTTCTGGTCAATTGCCGATCAAAGAACCCGGTGCCGCCAATGCCTCCGGCTGCTCGCATTCCCCGTGCGCCTGGGATCGCCCGGCTCGTTCTTCCTTGCCTGGTCGGGTACGGAACTAATATGTTCGGAAGGACACGGAGTTTTGCACGTCCCGCTGCTTGCGCCCAGTTGGGACGATGAGTCCGAACACTGGATCTCGCTAGACGACTCCTGGCGTCGCCTTTTTACTCCGTAATTGATCGTCGGGCGTCCCCGGAGTCTGATTTGCGCCCGTTGATCCGGCGGCCGTGTTTTCGGGCACACGATACCAACGAGGTTTGAAGAACCGGCTGTAGCAAATGCGGCATCGCCAAGGAAGCAACACCAGACCGATCAGCGCTTCGGCGGGGTTCTTGCGGTGTGACCTCCCCACCTCTTGCGATCCGCATTTGGGGCATTTCTCGATGCGAAAGGCAGATATGGCTCTTCTCATCTACTCCTAGATTAAGTCGCTTCGGTAGCGGTTGCTCAATCAAATTTTGGCTTGGGTACAGAAAGTTTTCTATACCTACCATAACTGTACGGAAGAGTTAACTGGCTGAATGTTCTCGGGCAGCGCGGGCGCGTTGAACCTGCGTTTCTTCTTGGGCGTAGTTTGATAGATCGGAAGTGGTGGCCGCGTACAACTTCGGAATCCGGCAAAAAGACCGGCGAGTACGTCACGGGCCGCCTCAGTCCGGGGGTGTTGGAATTACCCGATGATGAGTGTTCAGGCGAGTATCGCCGCCAGGTACATTTTTTAGTTGCTGATAGTGCGCCGGAGTGTAATTTTCCCTGTGCGAATGAGAGATCTAGCCCACACAACGGCATTGACCTCGGCATATCTTCCGAATTAGGAGCTACACCTCGATTATTGGGGTGTCTGTTTGGGAACTGGTGAACTGCGCTCCCGTAAAGGCACAAGAGTAATGAGTGGAGGTGCTGCAATTATTCAGTGGATTGCACCGGTGTTACTGTCGCACCCCGATGACCGGAATGGCCAATTGTAATCAGAATCAGCCTAATTATTGCGCCAACCGGTGTGGCCCGCAGGGATGATAGAGAGCGATTTAAGTGTGGGCCAGAAATACTTTACAAGCGTCCGCGTTGTGCATTTCGGTACTTATCAACGCGGGACTAGCACTACGTCTTAACACCTTACGACCGGATCTCAGCTCGGCAATAGCGTTTCGGGACGCCTCGCCGCTTCGTGTCGGGTCTCATAGAGCCACACTCCGGGGCCGAAATGCGGCGGGCACTCTGATGTAGGTATCGTTTGCCTCGGCCACGAAGGGTACTATACTTGCCCAGTCTGCCTACCTCGCGACTTGAATTGACAGAGAAGTCTGAGGCATCGATTCCCAAACAAACGGATTTTTGGTTCCAACATACCAGCGGCAGGAATACGCAGAAGCTATTTCTCCAATTGATGCACTTCTTGAACCGACTGAGAAGGCCGAGTATCTGGCAGCTCGAATCATCATTGATGTAGATGCACTTCGAAAACAACTGACAGAACTCATGACCAATCGTGGCCTTCGGCTTCGCTGTGGGGCCGCGGGCAGGCAAGTGGCAGTGCAAGAGTACTCCTGGAGCGCGCGGTCAGAAGCATTTCTCAAGTATGGGACGAGCAACTGCACAGGTTCCGGAAGCTGTCCTCGGAGCCTTTGGCAAGCGCCGGTTGGGGCGACCTGTCTAATATTTTCGATCACTATGCGACGGCGTCAATTTCCGACGATAGCATTTGCCGCGTAGACGTTTGTGCGATGAAGTATTTTGATCTTCTTGCAGGCGTGATGGCCGACAGGCTCCATGAGGTCTGTCGCGACCTACTGAGAAGGATGGGAACCTCAGACCAAAGATGGTGCGACTTAGTGAAAGGTTCGATCGAAGCTTAGGATGCTCTATCCTGGCTTGCCAAAAAAGTGGAGGATGCCCGTTAGTTCGTAGAAAAAAGCGACTCTCAACCTGAAGGCGTGATAGTCTTCAGGAAATTTTCTGCCAAGAAAAGGAGAGAGTCGCTATGAAGAGACGCTATCAGATCGAGAAGCAGCGGGCGGTAAATGAGGCATTCATTCAGCGCTGCCAGGTTCACAAGAAACACAACGTCGTCGATCACTTACCGGAAGGGCATAAAGCCGACGTCAGAAGAAAACTGCAAAACGCTTATTCGATGGCCGATTATGGAGACGCCAAAGGCGCGCTGGAACGCTTGCACCACGAGCTGATGCATCTGAATCCCAGCGCGGCTCGCAGCCTTGAGGAAGGACTCGAAGAGACGCTCACGGTCCATAAGCTGCGGGTACCGGATCAACTTCGTCGTACCCTATCGTGCACCAACGTCATCGAATCGGCCTTCTCCATTGTCGAGACCGTCTGCCGCAATGTGAAGCATTGGCGCGACGGCGATCAAATCGAACGCTGGGTGGGTTCCGGCTTGCTCGTCGCAGAGCAGCAGTTTCGTAAGGTGATTGGCTATCGTCAGATTCCTTTGTTGTTATCTTCTATGGCAAACGCGGCTTCACAAAAACCGCTTGCTAGGAAAGCTGCAATCGCGTAGCCTATGTTTCGAGAGTCGCTAACTTTCAACGGAATTCTGGGCAACCTCCAAAAAAGGATTTATAACATTAGAGATGAATACAATTCCGCAATGACATGAGTGTTGACGGTGCCGGCTTGCTTATTGAGCGAGTCCGCTTTGCCGGAAAGCAGGCCTATAATAGCTGCGATCTCTCGGCCACTCGTTATCGGCAATGGAGACATCGAGCAATACCGGAATTCCTAGTTATGAATGGCCCAGTTTTGACTGGCAGGTCACCTCGACAAAACACTGAGCGTGCCGAGCGGACCTGAACCGTCGCATTCGCCCCTTCCGCTCCCGCGGCGGCTTAGCTTCGGAGCTTGGTCTCTGCTGATCATGCGAGGTCGACGCCCGGTCGCTCGCAACAGCTTGTGGCAGCAAACCGATTCCGCTTCGGTTCCACGAGAACATCCAGAACAACGCCTGTTCGCCAAAGGCAGTGAGTCACTACGTTGATCTTAAGACAGAATTCCTCCAGATGTCCGTTGTCACCGGTCCGAGCACAACTTCTTCGCAGACTCGTCGCTGAGCAATATTCTCCGCGCGGCCATCGGCGTGCGCGCTACTACCAGGTAAGCCGAAACATCAGGTTCATCAGCGGTTCCCCTTGTATGTTGGCTGTCGCAGTCTCGCCTGTAATTTTGCCGAACAATTGCGGATTCTTAAAGTCCAGCGTGTTGCTCGGCGCAGCGAAGGCAAACTGATGAAAGGGATTTTGGAAGTCATAGCGGACTTGCAAGTTCATTCGTTCCCTTATCCGGAAATTCTTCTTTGCGGAGAACTGAGCGAAGAATGAACCGGGACCGGTGATGATGTTGCGTCCCTCATTTCCGATCGTAAACGCAGCCGGAGCGGCGAATGCGGCCGTGTTTATGTTCGAAGTACCGGCGGCCGTCCCTTGAGGAACGATGACCGCGTTTTCCAGCGCTTGATTGAAGCGGTTCCCCCCAATCAGCGACCCTAATCCGAATTGAGGCATCGTCGGCTTGGCCAGTAGATTCGGAAGCAGGTTGCCCACGTTGGAGTAACCCAAGTTGGTAAGGGCGGTCGTGATGTAGTTGGCTGAACTATTGGCATAGTAGACAGTAAATGGATTGCCGCTGGCTACCGTTTCGATCCATGCGAGCTCGTATCCGCCAAACATACTGTTCAGGACGCCGCCCCGGTTCAAGAACCGGCGGCCTTTACCAGCCGGGATCTCGTAGTTGAAACTGGTCACGGCTCGGTGAGTTTGGTCGTAACTGGCCCGGCCTTTATTCAGGTTCCGGTCCACTGTCGGCGCGACACCCGTACAAACACCGTAATCGGTATCGCAGTTATCTAATGCTTTCGAGAACGTGTAAAAGCTGTCTAACACCAAACCGTGCGAGTACCGCTTGACGAACTGAACCGTTCCCGAATGGTAACTCGAGTGGCCCGTGTTCGACATTTGATTGACCGCGCCGAACTGAGGATACGGCAAGTAAGGCACCGGGTTCGTGAACACAGCCTGTTGCAGCGCTGCATTGCCCGCGCCAAAATTATAAGGAATGGTGTTGACGTTCCACGTGTTCACCAGATCCACACCGGACGATCCCGAATAGAATAACTTCAGAAGATTGTTAACGCTCATCTGGTATTCGACCGTGGCGTTCCAATTCATCACATAGCCAGGATGAAGATTCGGATCCATCCAATACACGTTGCGCGATGCGTAGTTAGTTCCGACATATGGCGTCGAGCCATTCGACAGAATGTTGAACCGAACCGGCTGCGGCCCTTGGCTCAACTGGAACAGCGGACGCGGATCTCCGGGCGCACGTTGCTCGACGGTGATTGCCTGATACTCATCGAACTGCTGAAGAGCATTCGGGAATCGGATGTCGACAGTGTTGATTCCAAAACCGCCGCGGAACACCCACCTGTTCAACGGGTGCCACGCTAAGCCGATACGCGGTTGAAAGTTCTTCCAGTCGCGACGGTTCAGGCCACCGGTTGGATGCAGCACTGCGCCTATCATGCCCGTAAGCGGATCGACCGTCGTCGGGCTGAAGTTGCTCTCAAAGCCGTGGGCTGTGTGGTACGGAGACTCCGTCGACCAGCGTATCCCAAGATTCAGCGTCAGAGTCTTCGAGAACTTCCAGTCATCCTGAAAATACAAGCTGTTGATGTTGTCGCGTGGCAACCATGTGTTCGTATAACTGGTGAAGTTCACTTGCCGCACGGCTCCGAGCTCGAACCCGGCGAAGGTGTTGCCAGTATTTGGAACCGGCTGACCGTTAGCCTGCAAAGCGGCCGTCATATTGTCGAATTGGAAAATGCCGCTGGGCTGCCCAACTTGCAAGTAATTCGCGGTGAAGTATAGGAGCTCGTACCCCATCTTGAAGGCGTGCTTACCCGAGACTTTGCTGAAATCGTCACGGAACGAATAGTCCTGGCGGATATCACGAGAGGGACCGGGGATATTCAATCCATACAGCTGCGAGTAACCCGGAGCGCTCGTGTATGTGCCGATTCCAAGCGTTGAGGCCGTGAATGACGGCATCAGCGCAGGGCTGACATTTGGAATGCCCAGCTTCCCCGCCCAGTTCTGGCCGTAAGAGGGAACAAAAGTGTCGTTGCGGGCACGAAAGAAGCCAAGCCGAAAGTCATTCAACGCCGTGGGACCGAACAAATACGTGGCGCCAAAGGATGAGTCATGCTGCCGAAAGGGCGTGTTGTTTCCGGTCGTGCCGTCGAACGCTGCGACCTGGATGTTGGTCGGCCGCTCCAGCCCATTTTGGTAATTGTAGGTATAGCTGCCGTACACCTTGAAATTTGGGCTGAACTGGTGATCGACGCGGCCCGAATAATCTTCATAGTACGTTCGTGATGGTGGATCATACGTGAAGTTGCTCACCGGGCCCGTGCTGCTAAACGACCCTGGCATATTCGGTGGTCTCCAGATGTTGTATGACAGAATCTTGGCTGAGACCGGGTCGAACCGGCTCACCGGGATGATCTGTGACGGGAACGGGTCTCGCGTCCACGCGCCGTTCGGAAGTTGCCGCGTCGTCAACGGATCGTAGAGCGGCTGTCCCAGACCTCCAAACGTGAAATTACCGTTCAGCATGTCAGGCGTCGGCGTTTGGCTCGTGTAAGACTGCGTCTTCTTCTCGATCAACTTTTGATACGCGAAGAAGAAAAACGTCTTGTTGCGGCCGTTGTACAACTTCGGCACTGTGATCGGACCACTGGCGCTCGTGTCCGCTTGCAGGAAGAACCCCGGGACGCCGTTCGGGTTCCCCGGCTGCGCCTGCGACGAGCGATACAGGTTGAAGTACTGCCGGTGCGTCATGATGCGCGTACGGCCATAGACGCCCGCGGAACCGTGAAAGTCATTTGTCCCGCTCTTCTTCACCGTCGTGATCACGCCACTCGTCGAATGGCCGTACTCCGCCGGCAGCGTGCCCGTGAGCACCTGAACCTCCTCCACCGAATTTTCGATCGGCTTGATCACTGAGGTTGTGCTCGCGAGCGGATCATTGCCAAAGACGCCGTCTTCGAACACAGCGGTTCCGGTGTTGCGCTGGCCATTCACAGTGTAGGCGCCGAGGCCGGAAGTGCCGCCCTGCGTTTGGACCGTCAGGCCGGGCACAATCTCCATCGAGCTCGTAACGTAGCGCTGGTAGAGAGGCAGCTTGTAGATCGTGTCGCCTTCCGTGACCGTGCCGGTCGTCGAAGTTTCGGTCTCGAGCAGCGTCCCCTCCGCCTTTACCTGAACGGATTCGTTGATGGTGCCGAGTTCGAGCGCAACATCCACGGGAAGCACATCGCCGACTCGAAGCGTGATTCCCTCGCGCAAAGTTCTCTTAAATCCCGGAGCCTCAAATGCCAACTGGTATGACCCGGGCAGCAGCGACTGGATTCGGTACAGACCTTCGTTGTTCGTTGTGGCTACAAACCGGAAGTTCGTGGCGGTTGAGACCACCGTTACCTGGACATTTGCAACAGTGGCGCCTGTGCTGTCCGTCACTTGTCCGCTAATTGTGGCAGTATCGACCTGAGCGAAAACGGGCGAGGCAAACGCCAGCACTACCAAGTAGAAAAAGACACGACAACTTTGTCGCATGATGACCCCCTCGAAATCGGGAACTGACATTGTACTCCTAACCTGAGAAGAACTCAGGAGAACCGCGCTGTTTACAAATCTTGCGACGCCCGGAGCACAATCCGTTTTCCCGAAGCAGCATCTTCGATGATCAGTTTGTGCGCTTCGAGCGTCACGTTATCCACGCGGCTGAAGCCGTCCGGAACGGCCGTGTAGAACAGCAAGAAACGGGAGCTGATCTTTGATTTCGCAGGCAACCAACGAAACACCGGAGTACCGAATAACGGTCCCATGTCGACGGTTTCGCGGTGCGAGACGTCAAACGGCTGGGTAGCAAATTCCATCCCACGAGCGGCGCGGTCGTCACCGGTGTAGTTCATCCAGCTCATCACCCACGGATACTGTTCGCGCTGGAACACGTACCCGAGGAGAAGTCGCGTTTCGAGTTGGAGAGCGGTTACAAAGGCGAGTCTCCGAGTTGGGTCCATCTGACAGGTTGCAAGATCGAGCGCACTGGTGTTCGCAGGGACGAGGCGAAGATTGATGTCGCCACCGCTTTCAGCCGGCGCCATAGGCCACTTGAAGTCGCGCAGCGGGATCAGGCGTCCGGGACGCTGCCCGGGTCTCCTGGCGCGAACACGGCAATTGGTCCCAGAGAGATCGACGGCGAGGCTTCCGCCTTCAAGAAAAGGCGGCCCAACCGTAACGTGTTCGGCCCAGGAGATCGGGCGATCAATCGCCAGCGCGCTTTGGAGTTCATTGCTCACAGAAACGATGTTTTCCCCGTCCACGGTTTCAAGAGTTCGGGTAAGAGTTTCGGCCGCAAGCGGGAGCGACGCCTGCAACACCAGCGAGTGGATAGGACCTGAGCCCGTTGCCGATAAAACTTTGAATCGCTCTCGTCCAGCCTCGCCGTGAAAAGGCATCCCGGCGGCTTTCTCCTCATCCGAAGGTGTGCCAAAGCCATCGAGCGCAATGAAGTGGCCGAGAGAATGAAATGGACTGACTTGATCTGCGCCCTTGAGGACAAGCCTTGAAAGTTTGCCGCCCTCGAGGGAGACGGTGAGCTGAATGCGGTCGTTCTCTAGGAGCCGCGAAGCCTGGTCAGGATTTGGCGCCTGCTGCGGGTGCGCACGGTCACTTAAGGCGATCGACAGCAATACCAGAACACAGGAGAGGCGCGTTTTCGTTAACCGGAAAAGCGGCACGGAGTGGAGCGCGACCATGCATGCTGTATAGCAGATGCGAGTTTGCAGTTCTCCGCGATGACGCCCGAGCTTTGTAAATCCGCCGCCTGGGCCGCAAAAGCACTTCTTGCGCGTTCATGACTCGCTTCATCTCGAAGCTCGCATACGTTCGACTGGATTCCAACCTCCAGCCTAACCCTGTAACTGGGACGTTTCTACTTTGCACGAATAGGCCATTACCGCTTTGCAATGACACCTATGTGAATCCGCCTATGTGAATCCGCTTGACAGATGGATAGCGAGTTTATATCCTCATCGGGGCTAGAACTTGGCTGAGACTTCTACGCTACGTTCTGATCGACAATCACTAAATCCAATTTAGAGGAAGGCTGAATGATGAATTCCAAAGTGCAGCGCAGGACGGTCCTGAAGGGTATAGGCGGAGCGGCTTTTCTGCCCGCCATGGCGCCCAGAGCGGACTCCGAGACGATCCCTCACGGCATGCCGGGCGAAGGTCCGCAAACGCCCAAGATTGCGCTGCAGGTCTCGGCCAACAACCTAACCGACTCTGAACTGCGCCGCATAAAGCAGCTTGGGGTGGATCACGTTCTGATGAGCGGCCCCAAAATCCCATGGGAGGAAGCGCAAATCCAGTCATACACGGAAAAATTGAAGGCTGCCGGGCTAAGCCTTGGAAACATGATGATCGTTGGATTTCCCAATACGATTTACGGAAAGCCGGGGCGGGATGAAGAGATTGAAAACGTAAAGAGATCACTGCGGGCGGCTGGGCGCGCTGGAGTGCCGGTCGTCGAGTACAACTTCTACGCGCATCGCGCCATGGAAGGCTACTATGCCGAGACCGGGAGAGCGGGCGCCGGGTACACTTCATTCGATTACGAGCGGATGAAGAACTTGCCTCCGCTCCCGGAAGAGGGCGCCCATACTGCCGAGGAAATCTGGAAGAACATTACATACTTTTTGAAAGCCGTGATTCCGGTGGCTCACGACGCTGGCGTGCGAATGGCTTTACATCCGAATGATCCTCCCGCCCCCATGAGCCGTGGATCACAGCAGATCATGGGAAGCGTCGAAGGCTGGAAGCATCTGATCGACATCGTTCAGAGTCCAGCGAACGGCATCACATTTGACTGCGGAGTCACGCGCGAGATGGGCCATGATCCGGTGGAGGTTTGCCGGTACTTCGGGAGCCGGGACCGGATTAATCACGTGCATTACAGGAATGTGCGCGTTAGAAAGCCGTACGAAGAGTACGCGGAAGTGTTCATCGATGAAGGCGAGAACAACATGTTCACCGTCATGAAGGAATTGGTGCGGCAGAAATATCCGCGGCTCCTCTTTCCCGAGCACCCTCGTGCGATGGATGCCGACATCGAAAAGGAGCACCGCGGATATCCCGGCGGAGGCGGCTACGTGGGTTACGTGTTCAACGTCGGCTATGCCCGGGCCATGCTGCAAGCAGCATTGACATAAGACGCAAGCAGCATTGACATAGCACCCGACCGGCAGCAACATGACGCGCACGCGGCGCTGACATAATGTAGAACGTGAAAAACGCCCTCGTCTTGGGACTGGCCGCCGCGATTACCTGCGCAGCGCAGCAGGAGTCAACCATCTTCCGGAACAATTGCAGTACGTGCCACTCGCCGGCTAGCCAAGCGGACGCTCCCATGCCCGAGGATCTGGCACAAATGCCTTGGCAAGATATTTCGAAGGCGCTTGAAACCGGCGTGATGAAAGCGCAGGGTGCGGCGCTCACACCCGCGCAACGTTCCGCGATTGCACACTACCTGGGCAAGAGCACCAGAGACGCGTCTCTCGGCGCCACGGGCGCCTGCCCGGCTACGCAAAGGCCCAGTTCATCTCAAAACAGCTGGAATGGTTGGGGTGTGGACAACGAGAATACGCGCTTTCAACCCGCCGGGGTAGCCGGACTGGACGCCGGGAGCCGTTCCAAGCCGCATAGATATTGTCTACGGCGTGCATGTTATTGTTGGCGGGGATCGGCCAACAACTTACAATCAGCTTAGTGCCA
The DNA here is from genome assembly GCA_963771495.1 of uncultured Acidobacteriaceae bacterium. Classification (GTDB taxonomy): domain Bacteria; phylum Acidobacteriota; class Terriglobia; order Bryobacterales; family Bryobacteraceae; genus Bog-105. Next base: position 1,134,269 of record CAVYTR010000002.1, read on the forward strand.
GTCGATAAGAGCAGCCTGCCGCGAGACCCGGAAGTGCTGCTCGACATGATCGTCGACCTGACATGCCAGTTAGATAAGACCAACCGTTTACTGCGGCAGTTGATTGCCGCACGATCGGACACCCGCAGCGAGTAACTGAGCGCGGATCAACTGCGGCTGTTTGCGCAAGAGCTTGGCATTCAGGCGGCACGGGAAAGCAAGCCGGAAGAACAGAAACAAGATAAAGATTCCGGCGATCCACCGGCGGCAAGCTCAGAAGAAGGCACGAAGCCGCGCGGCAGACAAGCGCTGCCCAAGCATGTCAAGCGCGAGCGCATTGTGCACGACCTTGCAGAAGCCGATAAACAGTGCAGAAGCGACCAGGAGCCGCTGCGGCACATCGGTGAAGAAGTCAGCGAACGCTACGAATACCTTCCGGCACAGATGCTGGTGATCGAGGACGCTTGCCAGAAGTACGCCTGCTCCTGCACGGTGGGCACCATTAAGCGCCGCAGCCGATCGAGAAGAGCACGGCCTCGGCGAGCGTGCTCGCACACGTGATCGTCAGCAAAGTGGCCGATCACCTGCCGGTACACCGGCAAGTGGAAATGTTCCGGCGCTTCGGTGTGGAACTGGCGGATCAGACGCTGTGCGGGTGGTTGCGGCAGAGTGCCGAACTGCTCGCACGGTTACATGACCGAATGAAAGCGTTTGTTTTGTCATCGAAAGTCGTCGGCACGGACGACACTCCGGTGAAGGTTCTTGATCGGGTGCTGCCGCATACGCGCAAAGGCAGGTTCTGGCCGTATGTAGGCGACCGGGAACATCCGGCGGTGGTTTACGATTACACGCCGACGCGAGAGCGCTCTGGACCGGAGAAGTTCCTTTCCACTTACAAGGGCTATTTACAACTTGACGCTTATCCGGCTTATGACAAGTTCTTTCTCGATTCAAAACGCGAACTCGTCGAAGTAGGCTGCTGGGCGCATGCGCGGCGGCATGTGTTTCAGGCCCGCGACACGGACCCGCCACGCATGGACGCTGTCTTGGCCTACATCGGGCAACTATATGCGGTCGAAAAGCGTGCACGCAAGTCCCGCATTGGTGGCGAAGACTTGCGTTTGTTGCGCGATGCAACTGCATGCGTACTTACTGCGCATCCAGCCGGTACTGCTGCTTAAGAGCAATGCAGGCCAGGCGGTTGCCTACATTCTGAAGAACTGGCTGGCGCTTACGCGCTATCTCGAAGACGGCGATCAGGCGATTGATAACAACCGTACCGAGAGGTCGTTACGCGGCATTGCCGTCGGACGCAACAACTGGACCTTCCTCGGCAGCGATCGCGGCGGCAGGACCATGGCGATTCTGCGCAGCTTTGTCAGTTCATGCGAGCTGAACGGCGTTGACCCCTTCGCCTGGTTTCGCGACGTGCTCGCACGTATTCCGTCGCATTCAATCCAGCAACTCGATGGACTGCTGCCGCATCGGGCCGCTCAGGCCGGATAACACACTTATTCACTCGCCGCCCGCTCGCCCAAATGGTGTTCATGTGATGCTTACGAAGGTTTTCCCCAACATACAAAGCGGATCTGGTGGTCTGTCGCAGTGAGTTCGCTAGCATAGCTTGATCCGTTTCTTTGCGTCGGAATATTTCCATTGAAATGGCTTTGCGTTTTTGGAGTAAGCCCGGATGTAGCGCATGAGCTTACGGCTTATGGTGGAAGCTGTCCTCTGCAGCCGCCTTTCAATCTCGGCATAACTTCGACCCTCGGCCAGCATCAGAATCATCCGCGCTCGCAGAACCTCACCCGCCGGCAAACTCCGCGCGAGCGACATCTGCCGTGACTCGTCCCTGTCTTGCGCCCTCACCTCGATTGGCTTCGCTTCAAACGGCACATCTTTCAGACGTTTATCCGGTGCTATTAGTTACTCCGCGACAGGCCACTAGCCTTGCCGACGACATGACCTAATATGCCCTCTGCTGACTTCTGCCCCGTGCTCAGATTGCCTTTCGGCCATCTCAGTCGCCTGCGCGACACGGAGCAGATCTCCTGAGGTAAGTTCAGCCGCCTTCGGTGCGCAGTCGCCGAATCTACGCTTCGCATCCTTGATGGAATGGACTTCGCGGTAAGTTGCCCGCTCGTCCGACGCTAACGCCGTGTATCCGGTTCTTGTCCATCGACTCGCACGTTTGTTCCATGCTTCTTTCAGACCCCGCCTCGCGGCGGTAGCCCTTGCATCATCACTAGTCCTTCACCTCCATCAGGTTGGACAGGGACTTTCACCCTTAAGCTGCTGAATATGCTCAGCACACAACGAACTCGCTAACGCGAGGGACGCTACGCGTGGGCTGCGGATCGGCTGTTCGGACCTTATTCGCGGTCGTACAATTGGGCGATAATGAAGGCCGCCGTGCTGAGCTTCCCACAGTTCTCCAGTAAGTCCTTCCGGCTCCCTGGCCGACCAAACGGCGAAATGTCAATTGAAATCCCCTAGCGGTACGTTGCCATAGTTGGCCGCATCCCCCGCAAACGTCAGCGAGTTCCATCAAACGGCCTTATCGAAAGTGAGCTAGTACCTACTTGCAATAGTTAGCGTACTGACGCATACTTGGGTATGCGTCAGCCCACTGCGATTATCGACCTCTCCGAGGAAGAGATCAAGACCCTGCAGGATTGGAGCCGACGTGGCAAGAGCGAGCATCGACTGGTGGAGCGCGCCAGGATCATCTTGCTCGCCGGCGAGAGGCGGACCAATGAGCAAATCGCCCAGGCTCTCAAGACTCGGACCGCTCGCGTATCGAAATGGCGCCAGCGCTTTGGAGCGAAACGGTTGGCGGGTTTGGGCGATGCAGAGCGTTCCGGCAAACCGGCTAAGTATGACCCGAATACCGAGAAGAGAGTATTGGGACTGCTGGATGAAAGGCCTCCGAAAGGCTACGCGCAATGGAACGGCCGCTTGCTGGCCGAAGCCTTACCTGATATCAGCCAGGATCAGGTCTGGCGCATTCTGCGGCGGCATGACATCTGCTTGGAGCGGCGGCGCAGTTGGTGCATCAGTACAGATCCGGAGTTCGGTCCCAAGGCGGCCGACATTGTCGGTCTGTATCTAAACCCTCCCGAGAATGCATTGGTCATTGCAGTGGATGAGAAGCCGTCGATTCAAGCTCTAGAACGAGCGCAGGGATACTTGCGTTTGCCAGATGGAAAAGCAGTGAACGGATTCAGCCACTGCTATAAGCGTCACGGCACCACCACGTTGTTTGCCGCGCTCGAGATCACTACTGGACAGGTGAAGACGGCGCACTACACTCGTCGACGCCGACGCGAGTTTCTGGACTTCATGAATGAGATTGTGGCCGAACACCAGAACCGCCAAATCCATGTCGTGCTGGATAACCTGAACACCCATAAGCCGAAAGAGGACCGCTGGCTCAAGCGCCATCCCCACGTCCAGCTTCACTTCACTCCCACCTACTCGTCTTGGCTAAACCAGGTGGAATGCTGGTTCAGCATTCTCGGCCGACAGGCGCTCCGAGGCGCCAGTTTCACTTCGCCTCGCCAACTGCGACAAGCCATTGATGATTTTGTCTCCGTCTATAACGCGACCGCCGCCCCATTCGAGTGGAAAAAGGCTGTCGTCTTCACATCAAAACCAAAAAGACAGTACTCTGACTTGTGCAAGTAGGTACTAGCGGTCAGTTCTGCCCCGTCTATCGGCTCATCCTCGCTAGTTCACTTCCGATAAGGTTCTAGCGTTTACCGGGCTCTCTCCGAAATCGGCCGTGTTCAAAAGTCGGATTCACATGTTGAGAACCCTGGATGATGAAGATTACCGGCGGAGGATGGGCCGCACCCACGCCAGCGTGATTGTCGCTTCAGTGAACTTCGAGAGACATGTTGACTACTTCAAACTGAAATCGCTCCGGCGGCAATGAGGCGATTGGGCTTGGGATGGTATCGTGCCAGGCCTTGTATGCGGATTCTGCGACCGAGTTGTTCAGATAAAACAAAAACTGGTCCGAACAGCAACGGATAGGCGGCATCTGACGGAACGTCAGCCGCAAACCCACCGCCTTCTCCAGTTGTACGCCGCTCGTTTTAACAGCTTTATCCTCCAGCAGTTGGACAAAGCTGCTCCGTCCTGCGTGGGGCCAGACCTCGCTCCTCAGTAGATTCCGCAGTTCCAGCCGCGAACCGAACGTAATTTCGCATTGCCGGATCCATTCGATCACCGAATCGCCCCATTGCCAGTGGCTGAGGAGCCCCAGGTAGCGGTCTACTAGGTTCAGCGCCAGGTCCATCTTGCGCCTCTCCACCGCTTCCGGTTCGGCGAGCCCATCCGCCGCAAGTGTTGGGACCATGTCCTCTTGCTCGATGATCTCGGCTGCAATGCACATCAACTTGTCCAGCCGCTTCACGTCGGGCACACTCTTCACGAGCAAAGGAGGCAAATCGTGCATCTTGCCCCCGGGTACTTCTACAAATTTCCGTTCACCCACCATGTCCATAAGTAGCTCCGCTCTTCCTTATGCGACAACTAGGTCGTCTATCTAAGTTGTAACAAAAAAATCGAAAAATGTTCTGACTCGAGCGCATTTTGGCAGCAGGCGTTCCTGAGTGCCATTCGAAGCTCCCGCCGATGGCACGGTATTCTCATCAGTATGCAGTTGGTGGGCCGAGCCGTTTGCGCCCTGTTTCTCGCGCTTGTCGCGGCTCCAGGTAAGAGCTTCGCCGCTCTCCCCTCTTGTGCGCAGTCCGCTCGGGCCTTTGAACCGTGCGAACTTTCGTTCGACCTGCGCGCGGACGACCTCCTCTCCTCCGCCTCTCTTTATCGGGAGGAACTACTCAACATCGAGTTCCGCTCGCCGCGCGCCACCACCTATTTGCTCCACGCCTTTGCCGACGGTCCACACACCCTTCGCGTCCGTTTCACTCCACTGGAAGCGGGGCGATGGACTTATCGCATCAGCAGCACGGTGAAGCGTTTAGATAATATGGAAGCTAACTTCGAGGCCGTCGAAACAGGACGCCCCGGAATGGTGGGCGTCGCCAACCTTCGTCATTGGTGGACGACGAATAAACAGCCTCATCTCTGGCTCGCCGCTGCAGTTCCCTTCCTCGCCATCGACGATGCGCCTTTCAGCGCTTGGCTCGATGCTCGCAAGCACGACGGGTTTACTCACATCCGGGGTGCGCTGCTCACCGGCAGCGCCAAGCTCAAACCGCTGAACCCGGACGGAACACCGAATCCGCCATACTTCGGCGCTTTGGATGACCGGCTCCTTGCCGCGATTGCGCACGGCTTCACCCTCGACCTCCTTCTCGCAGACGACAGCTTCCTGCAGGGCTCCGTTCTGAAGAACTACGACACGCTCGATCCCCTGGTGCGCTATCTCATCGCTCGCTATGGTGGCCTGAATGTTACCTGGCAAGGCATCGAGCACTTCGAGGACACTCCGAACTCCCGAGCGCTTCTCAAAGCCATTGGCGCTCTGCTCGATAAGAACGATGCGTTTAAACATCCTCGGTCGACGGATGCCCGCGTGTCCTCCTCGCCGCTCATGGCCGACGGTTGGATGAATTACTTGATCGAATCTTCCCCCGACCCGCAGCTTGGCGCGGTGGAACACCAGTTCACTGAAATGCCCGAGATTCACGTCGTAAACGCAACCGGCCCGGCTGCCTTCCGCCATGAACTCTGGAATTGCACCACGAACGGAGAGTACCCGAGCGTCAGCTTCGAAGCTTTGCGAGACGAAGCCAATTTGCGCGCCGTCCAAACCTGGGCGAGAGTGATGGCCGATACCCGCCACTGGGAGCTCGAGCCTTATTTCGACGTGGATGGCGCTCGCGCGGTCGGTCTCGAAGAAGCCGAATTCTTGGCTTACGCTGAAAAACCCGGCATCGTCGAAATCACCCTTCCAAAACATAAGTACAACCCGGTCTGGGTAAACCCCATTACCGGCGAGGAACTTCCGCTCAAGGACTACAAGGGAGAAGTCTTTAGCCGTCCGACTCCAGACAATTCCCACGATTGGATCCTCCAGGTACCGCGCGAAGGTCACAAGGCCAACATGCTCAAGTTCGTTCGCTTTGAGTCGGCGGACCCACCCGTGCAGGAGATTGAAACCGATACTTCAAAGGTTCCCTTCGAACTTATTGCACCTAAAGGCGAAGAGCTCAGTGCCAGGACCCCTGCGCCTTTCGGCGCCAAGCTCACTCGAACGAATCGCGGCACCCGCTCCATGCAGTACATCTGGTGGGGCGAAATCGTTGCCAACGAGGACGGCGCCCGCCTTCTCGGATTGGGTTCGAATGGTAATTTCACCCCCTCGCAGTCACTGGCGATCCCGGCCGGCGGCAATCTCCACATCCGAGTTCAGGCCATCAACGCAAACGGCAAGGCTTATGAACTCGACCGGGTCTACCGCCTCACGCCGTGATTGTTCTCGCCGTCGATACTACTTCCCCATCCGGTAGCCTTGCCCTTCAACAAGATGGGCGACTTGTAATCGAGTTCGCTCTCGATGCGCCCGACGGCTTCGCCCACCTGATCTTTCCGGCCATTCAGGAGATTTGCGACCGGGCGGGAGTTCGTTTCGCAAAAATCGACTGTTTCGCTGCGGCCAACGGCCCCGGCTCCTTCACCGGCGTGCGGGTGGGCGTTTCGGCAGTGAAAGGGCTCGCCGAAGCGCTTGGAAAAGCCGCAGCGGGGGCTTCCACTCTCCGGGCTCTGAGTTCGTTTGGGAATTCCGAGTTTCGGGCGGTCGCCATGGACACTCACCGCGGCGACGTCTACGCCGCGGTTTACGATTCCGAAGGGCGCGCGCTGATGGAAGACTCCGCAACCGACTTTCATTCCTGGCTCGAAGCGCTGTCTGCGCCCGTAAACCAGTTCATTTTTCCGGCGGCCGACGGTCACTTGGCAGCGGCCTTGAAAGGCACTCGGTTCGATGGAGTCTCGACAGTAGAGGCGCCCAGCCGCCTGGCTGCAGCCGTTGCTGCCTGCGCCGAGAAGGATGGGCTGGCCGGGTTGTGGCGCGACCCCGCCGCTCTCGACGCGAACTATGTCCGCGAGTTCTCAGCGCGGAAACAATGATCTTGCCTGATTCAGGGCAAACCAGCTGAGGAAACCGTTAGCCACGACCAAGGCCACGAAAGCATAGGCGATTCCCTGCTTCGGATTGGCCGGGAAGTCGCGCTTGTAAATCCGGTACCCTGTCGCGAGCGCGAGGAACACAAACAGGTAGTCGTGGAGCACGAGGAACATCGAAACGCTTACCAGCAGCACAGCCAGCCGGCCCTGTCGGCCGAGCGCCGTCATAGCGGAGGCGCCATCGAAGATGAACACGGGAATCAGATTCAGCAGGTTAAGCCAGCCCGCCAACTGTGCCAACGCCAACCAGATCGGTTTTCCTGTGGATAGAAAGATGCCGTAAGCGATCAGCCCCGATAAGAATCCAAAGAACGGTCCGGCGAGCGAGATCTGGGCTCGCACGTTCGGATCAACACCAGCGCCCTGCCACTTTACGAATGCGCCGAAGCCGGGCAAAAACATCGGGAGCTCAGCCGCGAACCCAAACCTTCGCGCCATCGCGTAGTGACCCATCTCGTGCAAAAACACCGAACCGGTCAGCCCGACAGCAAACCACCATCCGAAGAACGCCCAGTAAACACCCAGGAATGCGAGAATGCTGAAAATGAATTTGGCTTTGGTCAGCAGGATTAACGCGAGCGTTTTATATTTGACAAGCGCGGCGATCAGCACGCCGAAAGGGCCTAGCCGCTTCTTCCAGTCCGTCTTCTGAGGCGAGAGCCGGCTGATCGATCTTCTGGATTTCTCGCCCCACTGCGCGGTACTGCGAGGATTCTGGAGGCAACAGACGAAGTGCCGACACCCATTGCTCACGGGCGGCCTGCAATTGACCAAGCGCAACCAGTTGCCTCGCTCGAGTCGCCAGTTCCTCCAGCTCGCGGGCATGCGTGAAGCGCTTGCAGTTCGGGCACATCAGCGCGCCCGCATCCAGAGACGATCCGCAATTTGGGCAGTAGTTGCCCTGCGGCGAAGAATAAGCAGCCAAACTTCAGTTTACGGGGAAACGATCAGAGGTCGGCGGCTTCCTCGCCCAAATCGGGAAATTCATAGCTCGATTGGGAGGAAAGCAATACCGAAGCGATGGATTCCAGACCTTCGCGATCGTCTTCGTCAAAACGGTCCAAAACGGCGCTGTCAATATCCAGCACGCCGACCAATTTTCCCCAGGTCATGAGAGGCACAACGATCTCGGAACGCGAAGCGGGATCGCAAGCGATGTGACCCGGAAACTGATTCACATCGGGTACCACGATGGTGTTCCCTGACTCCGCGGCCGCTCCGCACACACCTCTTCCAAAGGGAATTCGTACACACGCTGGTTTGCCCTGGAAGGGTCCCACGACGAGTTCTTCTCCATGCGCGAGGTAAAAGCCTACCCAGTTGACATCGGCCAACGAGTGGAACAGAAGCGCGGCAGTATTGGCTGCGTTAGCAATGAAATTTGTTTCTTCCCCGAGCAACGCGATCAGTCGCTCACATAAATTCTGGTAAAAAGCATACTTCCCGGCTTGGGATTGGGCCCGCGCTAGCGATTCCATACTTTCGAACAGTTTATCTCCCGACTCGCTCTTTCTTTCAACATCATGTCCGGTCATCCTCGACCCTCCTGACTAGCTTTCTTCCGACGATATGGACTGGAAAGGTAGTTTCTCGCTTCCGATGCAGTATCGGAAGCGGGCGCGGCTTTCAGCACTTCCCGATAAGCTCGGTTCGCCTCTTCGCGACGCGTTTCGAGATCGTAAACCTGTCCCAGCCTGAGCCACGCAAGATTTGCCGTGCCCATATCCAGCTCATCGACCCGACTGACGGCCTTCTTCAGGTTTGTTTCGGCGGCGGTGAGATCTCCGTACCAGAACTGAAGATTACCAGTAAGATACAGGATTTTCTCCGGTTTAATCCGGGAGTAGCCCGCAGCTCCGGAGCAGCGAAGCGACTCCACATCTTCCAAAACTTTCAGGGCAGCGGCCTTGTCGCCGGCGTCTCCATACATTTCTACCTGTTCAAACCGCAGCAGGTAATTCTCGGGAAACCGCTGCGCCAACTCTTTCAGGAGCGGGATGGCTTGGCGGGGGCGATGCTCGCGACGATAAATCACCGCCAGCAGGATAGCGGCGTCGTAGCGATTCAGCATCCCGCCTTTGGAGACCGATTCAAGTTGCCTAATCCCGTCCTCCTTGTCTCCGTGAAATCCGCCCAGAAATCCAAGGGCGCGAAAATAAAACGGTAGCGATCCGACCACGTACTCGTTCAAGCCCATGATTAGCCGCGCATCGACAAAGTTCGGATCGATTTCCAGGATTCGCTCATTTGCTTTTCTGGCCGCAGTTGCTTCGCGTAGCGCACTGATCCAGTCCTTCTCGACAATAAAAAGGTAGTTCGCCTGTAATCCGTGGGCCACACCGAGCGAATACAGAGCAGCAATATCTTTTGGGGCTTTGTCGAGCGCTGACTGGCTGAGCGACTCGGATTTTTGAATGCAAAGTGCGAATCGCGCCTTATCTCCCGCTCCCATGGGCAGCTTCGAACGCCGCAGGAACGCGTTGGCATCTGTGACCAGTTCGCTGCCGAGCGTTCCATGGCGAAACATCTGGCGGTAAAGAATGGTTTGCGCCAAATGGTTGTATTTCTCCGGGTCGCCAGGCGACATCTTCAGTTGCGATTCGAACTGCGTCACAGCCGCATCGTAATCGTTGTTGTAGAAACGCACGAAGCCCGGATTCATGGAAGCGGTTTCCAAACCGGCCTCCGGCGGCATTGCGTTGAGAATGCAGCCGGCCAACAAGGCAACAGTCAACCGAGTCAACAACACCATACGAACCTCATTAACTCTCTATACGTCACGAGCCGACAACCGTTGCAGAGCCTGCCTGGCCATTGCCGACACAGTCTCATCGGGATGATTCGCCAGTTTTTCGAGCGGCTGACGCAATTCTACCTGCCCTGAGTTCCCCATTGCGGCTGCGGTGTTGCGGAGAAAGCCGGCGTATTTCGCTCGCCAAACGGGGGAATGACGAAACAGAGTGCGGAATTCGTCTTCGGTCAGCGCGGCTATTTTTTCGAGCGAAGGCCGGTAAGTCCTTGGCTCGAAATCCGCATCGGCTGTAAAAGGCGCACGCCCGTTCCAAGGACAGACGTCCTGGCATATGTCGCAGCCGAACAGATGATCGCCGAGTTGCCCGCATAACTCGTCCGGGATCGCCCCTCGCTTCTCAATCGTCAGGTATGAGATGCAGAGACGTGCATCCAGATGCCAGCCATCCGGCCCAGGCACAATCGCTTCCGTCGGACAGGCGTCGATACAGCGCCGGCAGGTTCCGCATCGATTCGGGGGCGGGACATCGGGCGCTAACGGAACGGATATCAACAATTCACCCAGGAAGAACCACGAACCCTTCTCTTGATTGATCAAGCAGGTGTTACGCCCGATCCAGCCAAGCCCGGCCTGCTGGGCATAGGAGCGTTCGAGCAGCGGCGCGGTGTCGACGCATACACGCCATTCGAATGGCGCAGGACTGCGTTCCGCGATGCGGCCGGCCAACGCTTTGAGGCTTCTCATCATCACGTCGTGATAATCGGCGCCCCAGGCGTATCGGGAAATCCAGCCACTGCCATCCTTTCTGAGTTCGGTTGAGCGGGGATGTCCGGTGTTATAGAGCTTGCCGACACAGACGATACTCTTAGCCGACGGCAGCAGGTTGCGCGGATCGTTCCGAAGATCTCCACGGCGGTCAGTGAGATATCGCATTTCGCCCGCATTCCCCTCGCTCCGCCACTTTTCAAAACGAGAAAAGTCTTCCGATGGTTCCGCTGCGGCCACCCCAGCGAGATCAAATCCACATTCACGCGCGAGTATTTTTACTTCTTCGGCAGTAACGTTCAAGCCGCTTGTTACCCTCGTACTTATTTTGCCGACTCCTCTGATTCACTTCGAAGATGTTTATCTAAAGCGCGGCGAGCGGACGGCCCTGCACAGTATCAATCTCGAAATCGAATCAGGTGAACATGTAGCAATCCTTGGCCCAAATGGGAGCGGGAAATCATCGCTTATCAAGCTGATCACTCGCGAATGCTATCCCTTGCTTCGCCCCGGGACACAGTTGAGCATCCTTGGCCAGCAGGCATGGAACATTTTCGACCTGCGCTCGCATCTTGGGGTAGTCAGCAATGACTTGATGACGCGGTGCACGCGCGAGATCACCGGGCGTGAACTGGTGATTTCGGGGTTTTTCGGTTCCATTGGCATCTGGCCTAACCAGGAGATCCTACCTGAGATGGAGGAAGCGGCAGTGGCGGCGATGGCGCGTTTGAAGGCGGAACACCTCGCCGGTCGCTGGCTCGATGAGCTTTCCTCGGGCGAGGCCCGGCGGTTATTGATTGCCCGCGCTTTGATTCACCATCCAGAGACGCTTCTGCTGGACGAGCCAACCACCAGTCTCGACCTCTGGGCCATGCGTGATATGGCTGAGCATCTCCGTAATCTGGCCCGCTCCGGGGTGGGTTTGGTCCTGGTAACACATCATTTGGAAGACATCATTCCAGAGATTGGGCGCGTCGTCCTACTTCGAGATGGCCGAATTTACGCTGACGGGTCAAAGGCTAAGGTCCTAACGGCGGAAAACCTGGGCTCTCTGTTCGGGGCCAAATTGGACCTTTTCGAGCGCAATGGTTTTTACCATGCCTGGTAGTAAATCGGGGATAAGTGATTGAGGGGGAACGGATTCCCCATTCAAGGGCGGTGCAGTTCAGCGCAGCTAAATTCCATACAACCTGCAATCCGCGCTATTCGCTTGCTTTTGATTATCAGTGACTTAGCCCGACCCTATACTGGAGGTATTCCGGTGCTTGGTGCGACCGGACGTAATTCTTGGAGGGAGCCAAGAAAGTCAGATTAGCGATGCCCAAACCAATCAAGTACTTCGAGAAGGCTGTAACCGTAAGCGCGAATGCGGCCTGGACCGTCTTCGACCGACTCAACCAGGTAAATCAGAACCATTCCTTCACGCCGAAGTGGTCGGACAAGCCGCTTCTTAAGAGCTATCAGAAGACCAAGCCGCCACTCGGATGGCCGCGCGAGACGGACTCCCTGTGTCCCAAGTGCATTCCGGAGATCCGGCAGCGCATCGTCGACGGGGAGGTAGATTACAAAATCCTCCTCAACGAACCTGTCGGCGAAATAAAGGCCCGGATCGTTGAGCGCGATGGCAAGATTCTGATGGTGAAGGAGTGCCCGAAGCATGGCGAGTTCGAAGACTTGATGTCGATCGATCCTGCCTTCTCGAAGCACCTCGAAGACGTCTTCCCGGGCCGCGACATTCGCGCTCACAATGACACGACTCTACATAATCACGGCACTAGCACGATCACGCACGGACGCGGATCGGTTCTAACAATCGACCTGACGAACCGCTGCAACATGATGTGCGACCCCTGCTTCATGGACGCTAATCAGGTGGGGTTTGTGCATGAATTGAGCTGGGAAGACATCAAGACCCTTCTCGACAACGCCATTTCGATCAAGCCGCGGCGGCAGATGTCGGTTCAGTTTTCGGGCGGAGAGCCGACCCTTTCGCCGTATTTTCTGGACGCGGTTCGTTACGCCCGCAAAGTCGGCTACAACAGCGTACAGGCGGCCACGAACGGCATCGAGTTTGCAAAACGTCCTGACTTCTGCAAGGAGGCGGCAGAAGCAGGGCTTCGCTACGCATACCTGCAGTTTGACGGGATTGGGAACGCAGCAAATTCGCATCGGGCCGTCGGCAACCTATTCGATGTGAAGCTGCGCGCAATCGAAAACCTGTGGTCGAATGGCGTCGATATCGTTCCTGTTATCACGATTATCAATGGCGTTAATAACGAGCAGGTGGGACACGTTGTTCAGTTCGCCCTTGATAACCCGAAGAAGATCCCCTTCCTTTCGTTCCAGCCGGTTTCGTTTACGGGACGCGATGAAGCGGTTACGGAAGAACGCCGCAAAGCGCAGCGGTACACGTTATCGCACCTGGCGCACGATGTGAAAACTCAGACCGGCATCGGCGAGCCTGTTCGCGATTGGTTCCCGATTAGCTTCATGAGCACATTTTCCGACTTCGCGGACCTGGTGCATGGGCCGAATGCGGACTGGGGCCAGTTGAGTTGTGGCTGTCATCCGAACTGTGGTATTGGCATGGCCGTTATGTGCGACAAGGAAACCAGGGAATCGGTCCCAGTGACCGCGTTCTTGAACGCCGATCAGCTTGCAAAAGATGTGGCGCGCATCAACGATGCCGCGCGGGGCCGTTTTCTGTCTGCAGCCGGTGTGACCTTGGCCTTACTCCGTAATTACAACCCGTTCAAATCGCCTACGCACTTCAAGCTCAGCGATCTGGTGGCCAAGTTCGACAAGTGCTTTGGCATGTCGAAGAAGGCGCAGGAGGGCGGATACGGCAAGGTGACTGGCGACCGTACGATCGGCGACATCCAAAAGCGCCGCGGCGACCGGTGGAACTTCCTGTTCATCGCCGGAATGTGGTTCCAGGATCTATTCAATTACGATTTCAGGCGCACGGAGCAATGCATCATTCCTTATGCCACGCAGGAAGGTGAGATCTCGTTCTGCGCGTACAACACTGGCGTGGGTTGGCGCAACATCATCGAGAAGATGCACATGACTGCAACCTTGACCAAGTGGTACGAGGACAAGGGCCGTCATGAAATCTTCGCCGGCAACAAGCACGTACCGCTCACGAGTAAAGAGCACCATCTGGTTCTGGTAGAAGAGCATGTCAAGGCGGACCGCCAGCACGATCTTGAACTGAAGGGGATCGCAAAGACTGCACGCGAAGAAAAGATGCGGGCACGCGATGAGGCCCTGAAGCAGAAGATTGAAAACGAGAAGATGATGCGGCTCTATAAGGAGCACATTCTCGGCGAGAAAAAGCAGGAAGGTTTCGTACCGCTCGACGGTTTGCTGGGTTCGGCTATTAAGCCTGCGCCTACAGCAGCACCGGAGAAGCGCGAAGAAGTTGGGGCGATGGGAGACTAATTCTCTCCCTGATCTGATTCACTTATCCCGCCGGGCACGAACCGGCGGGTTTTTTATTGCTCGCCAACGAGGCCGCTCTAATAAATACGTAAACCTCGCGACTAGCCGGGAGTAATCGGCAACCCACTTCTCCGACATGCCGACTTAGGGACGGCTGGAGTGAAGGATGCAGGGTCCGTTTCGCTCCGTATGGCCTAGAAGGGCGTCCAGTCTTGAATCCCATTTTCTGAGGCAAGTAGAACATCCCGACTCGTTATAGTTATAATTCTGATCGCCCTATCAAACCTATCTTTGCTCCGTCTGTTCCCTGTTCTCGTTTGTGCCGTACTCATTTCCAAAGTTTCGGCGCAAAATGCTCCTAGCCCGCCCCTTAGCGACTATCAGGGCCTGTACGAATACGAAGACAAAACCACGCTTGCCATGATCTCCGGCAAGGATCTCTTCGCCGTACTGGATGAGTCAAAATACAAACTACCGCGCGCCGCAGGCGACGTCTTTCTGAACGGTACGGGAGAAAAAGTCACGTTCCATCGCGATGCCAGTGGCACCGTTACAGGATTTGAAGAGCACGGACACATCTATCGACGCCTCTCGCCAACACCATCCGTTGAGGCGCTTTCGCTGGCCAACCCACGCCTGAACGGCGACACCACGTACGCTTACAAAATGCCGGTGGACCGTCACGACGGACTAGCGGTGGGAGATATTGCAGAGTCGGACCTTGGTGCGGATGCGGCAAGCAAAATCGCCACGGGCATCCTCAATCAAACCTGGAATGATGTGCATAGCGTCCTGCTCTATCAGCACGGCAAGCTAATCTACGAGGAGTACTTTTATGGTTACGACTGGCAGCGTCCGCACCAGCTTCGTTCGGCCACGAAGTCCGTGGTCGCGACGCTTACAGGCATAGCCATCGACCACCATGCTATCCATAGCGTCAATGAACCCGTGTTGCCGCACATGGGGTACGTGAGCTATGACAACCCCGATCCGCGAAAGGCGCAGATAACCCTGCGCGACATGCTCACCATGCAGTCTGGCTTGGCCTGCAACGATCACGACAGCAAGTCGCCCGGGAATGAAATTGTAATCGACCAGAAGCCCGATTGGGTGAAGGCGACGCTCGACCTTCCGCTGATCAACCAGCCTGGCACGAAAGGTTTCTACTGCTCCGGCGGAGTTGCCGTAGTCGGGCGCATGGTCGAAAACGCAACGCACACCTACTTACCTGATTTTGCGCAGAAAAATCTCTTTGGTCCACTGGGTATCTCGCCCGCGCAGTACAGGTGGAACTATGACCTCACTAACGCCGACAAAGAGTACTCACAAATCCACCTTCGGCCGCGGGACATGATGAAGCTCGGCGTGCTGTTTAAGGATGGAGGCAAGTGGCACGGCAAGCAGGTTCTCTCCAGCGGCTATGCTCACGACGCACTCTCCGCTATCAGCCAGGTTGACGATTCGGGCTACGGGTACTTCTGGTGGCGTCCTTGGCTCTATGTTGAGATGCCGACGGGACCTGAACACGTCTACATGGGTGCGGCACAGGGCAATGGTGGACAGAAGATATTTGTTCTGCCCGAATATGACTTTGTTGCGGTCTTCACTGCAGGTTCTTATAACGCGGGCGGCTCAGCTCCGAATAAGATCATGAGCACCGTCATTTTGCCGAAGCTGCTGGCTGCGAGTGGCGGGAGATCGCTTGCAGCGAAATAGCTGCGACTAAGGCACTTGTCGTTAGGAGTACATGTGGTTGCTTCGAATGACTGTTTCAGTGTCCTCGATTCGTAACGTGCTGTCCAAGGCCCGGCTGATTTCGACCCCTCCGTACCTTCAGTTTCTTATCGATCCTGGCATAACGCCGTCATAGCCTGGAACATCATCCAGATTGGCAGAATCGTCAGCGAGTGACGCGCCGAAGGGCAGCAGATCGAGGACGAAACGCTGAGCCATGTCCTCCCTTCGTCGCAAGCACATGAACCCGTTCGGACGATATCACTTCGACTTAAATCGCCATGCAGCAGGTGCGGGCCGCAGAAGGCTACAACCCTTGACGGAGGTTTTCGGTTGGATGTGGCTGCTACCCCAAAAAGGCCCGCAACTCTTAACGAGACTGCGGGCCTTTTTTGTGTGTGCCGAGCATGTTCGACAGCTCGAAGGTGAAAGTCCTTTTCACAACCTGAAGGAGGTGAAGTGATAGCGAAGCGCAAGGGCGGCTTCGCGAGGCGGGGTGTGAAAGAAGCGTGGAGCAAACGTACGAGCGGATGAACAAGAACCGGATGAGAGGCATACGGTGCCGGACGAGTTGGCACATGACAACGAAGTCCAAATCCATCAAGGGCACTGGTTGTAAATTCGGCGGTTGCGTGCGGAAGGCGGTCCGAACTTACCTCGGGAGATCTGCGGCGTGTCCTGGATTCAGGACTGAGCAGCGAGCGATTGTTTCTGACCGCGCCGCAGAAGTCAGCAGAGGGCACAGTTAGGCGCGCAAGTGCTGAAGGCCCGAACGGTCCCCGCAAGGGGTTAATGGGAGCGGCAAGTAGGTGGCGCGACTCGATGAGCGATAAGCGGCAGAAGAACCAGCTAGTGCTGGCCTTCGCGGAGGAGGATAGGAGTGAAGCTCCGAAGGGCCTTCCGGAAGAGACCGAATCGCTTGCGGCGGAGCGCAGGACCGAAAGCCCGGCTAGCGAACAGTTAATGGAAGAAGTCTGCGAGCGGGAAAACTGCAAGTAGGCGTTAAAACGAATCAAGGCTAACGAAAGGAAGCGCTGGCATGGACGGGATGACCGTTCATGAATTAGCAGACTTTCTAAAGCAGCACTGGCCAGCGATCCGGGACAGTTGCTGAGTGGGACTTACAAGCCGCAAGCGGTGAAACGGGTAGAAATCCCGAAGCCGGACGGAGGGGTGCGAAAGCTTGGCATCCCGACGTGCTGGATCGATTCGTCCAGCAGGCGGTGATGCAGGTTCTGCAGCGCAGATGGGACGGACGTTTTCCGGTCACAGCTACGGGTTTCGCTCGCCCGGACGCTGGCCCATCAGGCGGTGGCGGCGGCACAGCAGTATATGGCCGAAGGAAACCGCTGGGTGATGGATCTCGATTTAGAGAAGTTCTTTGATCGGGTCAACCACGACAAGCTGATGGCGAGGATCGCGCAACGGATTAGCGACAAGCGGATGCTAAGTTGATGCGAGCATTTCTCGAAGCTGGAGTAATGGAAGGCGGGTTGGTTGGTGAGTCCGGTGGACGAAGGGACCCCGCAGGGCGGTCCGTTGTCGCCGCTTTTGTCAAACATCGTGCTCGATCAGCTGGATCAAGAGTTAGAGCGGCGCGGCCACGGGTTCGCGCGGTATGCGGACGGTTGCAATATCTATGTTCGGGAGCCGCCGGGCCGGTGAGCGCGTGATGGAAGCGTTGTGCGATTTCTCACGGCGAAGCTCAAGCTCAAGGTCAACAGCGAGAAGAGCGCGGTGGCGCAGCCGTGGGAACGTAAGTTTCTGGGCTTCAGCTTTACGAAAGCAGGCATACCAAAGCGGCGGAGCGCGCCGAAAGCGGTGGACCGGTTCAAGGAGCGGGTGCGGAAGCTGACGTGCCGGACGCGCGACGTGAGCATAGAACGAATCTCGGACGAGTTGGCGGCGTACTTACGCGGCTGGATCGGCTACTTCGGCAAATGTCAAACGCCTTCAGTGTTGGAAAGTCTGGAGGAGTGGACCAGGCGCAGGCTGCGGTTTGCGATCTGGAAGCAGTGGAAGCGGGGCTCAACGCGATTCGGCGCGCTTCGTAAACGGGGCGTAGGGCGCGATCTCGCCGCGAAAACGGCAGGCAGCGCTCACGGCCCGTGGCGATTGACGAACAGCCCAGCTCTCGCTTTCGCACTGCCGAATGCTTACTACCGGGACCTTGTTAGCGCATACCGTGGCGTATGTACAGGGGATTACCATCGGGATCGGCAAGCAGCGTGATACGTTCCGGGTACTGGGCCTCATGGAGCAGTATGGCCATGCTGGGCAGCGCCACCTGCGCCCAGTTATTCACGTGTGCGCCTGAGCCGCGTTGACTTCGAATCAGGTCCTCCGCTTCCAGGGTCTCGTATGCGAGCAAGACCGTGTTACGAGAAATCCCGAGCAGGTGGGCAATTGTTCGCGTGGACGGCAGGCGCGCCCCGTGGCCGAGCTTACCTTGGCGAATCGCTTGGGCGATTTGCCGCGAAATCTGCTTGTAAAGCGGCTCGCCTGAAGCCTGATCGAGCAGAATCCCGGCAGGGCGATCATTCCTGAAAGTGGCTCCATAAAGTGGCTCTTTTCATTCTGGCCTATCTTGGCCATCATAGGTCTAAAGGAGAACAGGATGATTACAGGCGGAAACGCGACGGTATTTGTATCGAACATGGACAACGCAGTGCGGTTTTACACGGAGACGCTGGGTTTACGGCTGACGAACCGCTTCGGCGACCACTGGGCAACAGTGGATGCGGGCAAAGGGCTGACCATCGGTCTGCACCCTGCCTCGGCGAAATACCCCGCCCCGGGGACCAAGGGCGGCATAATGCTCGGCCTTGAGATTGGCATGCCCATCGAAAAGGTTATCGACCGGCTGACCGAGCGAGGGGTGAAAGTCGGCGGAATCGTTCGGGACTCTCCAGGCAGCTTCACTCATTTCGAAGATCCCGATGGCAACCCGATCTATCTGTGGGAAGTAAATCACGAGGAAGTTCCGGAATCGGAACTGGAACATAGCGCTGCGAGTTCCCAATAGTGCTTTGCGGACGGTCTCTCAGCTGAAGGGTCGACATACAATCGAAACTGCGCAGAATAGCGTAAGTGCGTAGTTTCCTGTTGGACTTACAGCTCTTTGTGCGATCAACATCGTTCTCGTGGCCCGGAGATTGCTCCGCAAGCGTCAAGGGATGAAGTACAAGGAGGAGAAGATTACTCGCCTCGACATATGGCCACGTCTTTAGAAGACGCTGCGGTGATTAGAGACAGCGCAAACTGCTAAGAGCGGGATTCTGGCTGGAACTCTTTCCAATGAAGACGACGGATCCGCACCGCGTTATGTGTCTACGGGGTCCCTGGCCAGATCAACTTTAGGTGAGTATCCGTTACCGTATCGGTCTATGAGGGCCCTCAGATGGTTGCCGATCAAATTGAATCGCGCGAGTCAACGGTCTGCCATCCGCACCGACAGTTTTGACCCGAATCAAGCTTGGAGATAGGATGCAATACTCGGCCTCGTTCGCGACGGGCGGCTGACAGTCAAATCCCAGATAAATGTGGTGCGTGACTTGGAAAGAAAGTCGACCAGTGCATCTCTGGCTATGACACCATCGGCACCCCAGACAACTTGGCTGGCTGGGCCATTCTTACCGGAATATAATTCATTAAATTTAAGCGCTCCTCCGAAGTCTACTCCGACGTTTACACCCTTGACTTGACGGATGTCGGTAACGATTGCTCCAATCGTATCCTCCGGTGTCCTTGTCGAAGTTGGGATGGAGATTGGAGTATCCAGAAGCGAAACCATGCCAGCAGAGCTGTCAGGTTGGACGTGAAAGTACATGCTCTGCTGAACGACGCGAAATGCACCCTTATTCCCCTGTGCTTGATAAGCATGAACATAGCTGTCGAGCAAGGCTCCCGGATTCTTGCTGTCAGTTGTCGGAATAGCCGAAATGTCAAATCGATCGATAGAGAGTGTCGTCGGCGCTAAGCCGACCTTGACTATCCAGGATCTGGCGTGCTACTGAAGGTAGATCGCGCCACAAGGGCTCTTCATAAGTGATCGGCCAACCATGCTCCTGGATAAGTTGATAGATGCTTGCACGTAAAGCGCGCACACTATTGAATTGGGTTGTGGCCTGAGCAAAGATGGGCTCAGCAAATACAGATATGCTGAGGAGAGCTAAAGCAGACCGATTCATGGCACACTCCTATTGATCGCGACCCCTTGACGGCTGACAGTAAAGTTGTTTTGGCCTCCACCGACGGAAAAATGTAGAGCATTCTCGCCCGGAAACATGATTCACGACGGTGAAAAGGCCCGCAACTCTTAACGAGACTGCGGGCCTTTTCTGTAGAGATCTACTCAATTTCTCTGGGTCGTTTCTTGCGATTCCGTTTGCGAGCGAGGGCTTCCTTTGTACGGCGCTTTTCGCCCGGCTTCAGGTAGAACGAATGACGTTTGATCTCTTTGACGATATCTTCCTGCTGAACCTTGCGCTTAAACCGGCGCAAAGCGCTTTCAAGCGTTTCGCCTTCCTGCAGATGCACTTCTGCCAATTAGAACTTCACCACCTTCCCGGTAAACAACCAGTTTACTAGATTTGCCACAAACCGCGGAGTCCTAGGCACATAATTGAGTGCTCGCTTGCGTTTCGCTATAGTATGTAGCCATGGTTCACCGCCGAACTTTTCTCTCCTCCGTAGCAGGGGCTCTCGGACTCGTTTTCTGGGATGACAAAACGCTGGATGCCACCACAGCGCATGTGAATACGGCTTCGAAGCCTTCCGACTTGAAGATCACGGATCTTCGGGTTGCGACGATCAAGGGCGCACCGATGACCGACCCGATCATCCGAATCGATACGAACCAAGGCATCTATGGTCTGGGAGAGGTTCGGGATGGCGCCAGCAAGACTTACGCCCTGATGCTGAAGAGCCGCCTTCTCGGTGAGAATCCATGCAACGTGGACAAGGTCTTCCGTAAACTGAAGCAGTTTGGCGGACCTTCCCGACAGGCGGGCGGCGTATGCGGCGTCGAGATGGCCCTATGGGACTTGGCGGGTAAGGCCTACAACGTACCTGTTTACCAGATGCTGGGCGGAAAATTCCGCGACAAGATCAGATGCTACGCCGACACAACGGAATCCGATGATCCGCATATCTATGGCGACCGCCTGAAGAAGCGAAAAGAGCAAGGCTTCACGTGGCTCAAGATGGATTTAGGCATCGATCTGATGCAAAACGTACCGGGAACAATTACACGTCCGCAAGGCGTTTCCGTGAGCCAGGGCGCCGACACGCCCCACATGTTCACCGGGATTGAGTTAACGCCCAAAGGCATTGAGACCATGACGAATTTTGTCGGAGTGGTTCGAGACTATGTGGGCTATGATGTTCCGCTGTCATGCGATCACTTCGGGCATATCGGTGTGAAGTCCTGTATCCGGCTTGGAAAAGCGCTCGAGAAGTACAACGTGGCGTGGCTGGAAGACATGGTTCCATGGCAATATCCTGAGCTGGTGAAGGAGATCAAGCAAGCAGTCGACATCCCTCTGTGTACCGGGGAAGACATCTACCTGAAAGAAGATTTCATTCGCCTCGCGCAAGAGCACGCGGTGGATATTCTTCATCCGGATTTGGCTACATCCGGCGGAATTCTGGAAACGAAGAAGATAGGCGACGCCATTGAGGCATGTGGCATTCCGATGGCGATGCACTTTGCGGGCTCGCCGGTCTCGTGCATGGCGAACGTTCACTGCGCTGCAGCTACCAATAACTTTCTTGTGCTGGAGAATCATTCAGTAGACGTGCCTTGGTGGAGTGATTTGGTAGAGGGAGTAGAGAAGCCGATTGTGAATCATGGCTTTGTGACGGTTCCGGACGGTCCGGGCCTCGGAGTGACGCTGAACGACGAGGTTGTGAAGCAGCACTTGCTGGAACCGGGCTATTTCGAACCAACTCCTGAATGGGACAAAGAACGTTCTCACGACAGGCTCTGGAGCAGACGCCGTAGTTGGGAAAGCATTACGGGTTGAATTCAACGGATCGCTCGTGAGATGTTCGATCTGAGCCTGCAGGAAGCGTGGTTTGTCACAGGTAGCCAGCACCTCTACGGTGAAGAGACTCTCGCCCAGGTAGCGGAGCATTCGCGCGAGATCGTACTCGGGCTTTCGGAGTCGACTCAAGTTCCGATCAAAATTGTTTCGAAGCCGGTGATGACTACACCGGAGGCGATGCACCGGTTGGCTTTGGAGGCTAACACGGCCGACAACTGTGTTGGCCTGATCTTCTGGATGCACACTTTCTCCCCAGCCAAGATGTGGATTCCTGCGCTGAAAGCGCTGAGCAAGCCGTTCGTTCATCTCCACACTCAGTTCAATCGCGAGCTGCCCTGGTCAACGATTGATATGGATTTCATGAACCTGAACCAATCGGCTCACGGCGATCGGGAGTTTGGGTTCCTAGCCAGCAGAATGCGTTTGAACCGAAAGGTGATTGCCGGTCACTGGCAAGACGAAGAGGTTCACGCGGAATTAGGTAACTGGACGCGCGCGGCATTTGCCTGGAATGACGCTCAGACGCTAAAGGTTGCACGGTTCGGCGACAACATGCGCAAAGTAGCCGTCACGGAAGGCGACAAGGTGGAAGCCGAGATGCGATTGCGTTACTCGGTACACGGCTTTGGCATAGGCGATCTCGCAGATCGAGTCCACGAGGTAAGCGACGCTGAGACCGACACGCTCACAAAGGAATACGACGAGAGCTACAAGGTTGCGGAATGCCTGCGTCCAGGCGGAAGGCAACGCGCTTCATTGCGCGAAGCAGCGCGCATTGAACTCGGGCTGCGTCGCTTTCTCGAAGAGGGTGGTTTTGCTGCTTTCACGGATACCTTCGAAGACCTTCACGGTCTGGAGCAACTGCCCGGGATCGCTGTGCAGCGGCTGATGGCGGACGGATACGGTTTCGGTGGCGAAGGCGATTGGAAAACTGCAGCGTTAGTTCGCACCATGAAGGTGATGAGCACGGGCCTCCCAGGAGGCACATCTTTTATGGAGGACTACACGTATCATCTAAAGGACGGCGGGAAAGTGCTTGGCGCTCACATGCTGGAAGTTTGCCCGTCGATTGCGGCCGACCGGCCAATAATAGAGATTCATCCGCTCTCCATCGGTGGTAAAGCCGATCCAGTCCGGCTCATCTTCACGGCTCGAAGTGGCCCGGCAGTGAACGCCTCGATCGTCGACCTGGGGGAGCGGTTTCGGATGATCGTGAATAAAGTGGAAGTGGTAGAGCCCGACGAGCCTTTGCCGAAACTGCCCGTCGCTCGAGCACTCTGGACGCCGCAGCCCGATTTGAAGATCGCCGCGACCGCGTGGATACTTGCAGGGGGCTCGCATCATACGGGATTCAGCCAAGCATTGATAGCCGAGCATCTGGAGAATTATGCCAATATGGCCGGGCTGGAGTTTCTGCTGATCGATGAGAAGAGTTCGGTTCGGGAATTCCAAAAAGAGCTGCGCTGGAATGACGTGAGTTATCGGTTGGGCGGCGCTCTGAACTGATGCACTGACGCGAAGGATGATGAAGCGAACTAGAAGTCGACGCGTACCTGCTGCGGCGTAGCGGTGTTTTGAAAACTCAGCAGAAGTGTACGCCCGCTGTGCTGATAATGATCAGCGGTGATTGGTTTGCCGTCGAGCGTCACGTCTCGCGGGGCTCGTGCAGACAGAATGCGTACCGCCGCTTCGGTCTGATCGATGCCCTCCGCGCGGAATACGAGTTCATTTGCGGTAACGTGCTCGTCCCGGATCTTAGCTGAAGCTGCAAGGATGCGAGGGACAGAGGATTTGAAATACTGAACATCGAGCAGAAACGCGCGCGCACCAGGCTTGATCACGACAGCATTGCTTTCCCCCAGGTTGGCGTCGAACAGGTCAATCAGATCGCCTGTAACGGAAACTTGTGACGCTGTGTCAGTTGCCGGGCGTGAAGAATCTTGAGACTCTCGATCGAGTCCTGCCGCAATCACGTAAGGTCCACGCCGGAGTACGAGCGAGTCCGTCTCTTTGAGTTGCAGATGAATGGCATCGGCGGCTGTTTTTAGCAGATTCATAATCAGTTCCGCACCGTTGCTGTACGTAAGAGCAGCCGGGCTCCGCGCCTCATAAAGAACGAACCCTTTACCGACCGCATAGAGGCCAGTTGCTTTGGGCGCGAGTCCGAGGATTCGGAACAGGTGGTCACGTGGAGTAGCGAACTGGTTCTCACCCGAGTTCCACCAATCTTTGGCCAAGTTGTAAGGATCATGGTCGTCGTCCACCACGATAAGCGCACCTCCAGCCCTGACCCATTGCGTCAGGACATTGTGGAACTCCGGCGAGGGTGGCTTCTGCCCTTCATAGGTGAGCAAAAGGACTCGGTAGCGGCTCAGCGAATCCGTGGATGCGCCTTTGCTCGATGCGCTCTCAATTTGGACAGGCTCAACCGGCATACCCCGCATGAGTAGCGGGAGCGCCAAACCGTAGAAGTTGCCGAGGTGTGGATCCGAAGGCTCGGGAGCGGCGCGCTGGAACATAAGAGTGTCAGAAACGAGAACACCTATGCCCTGCGTGCCTGCGGTTTCCCAATGCGTTGCCGCGGGCGGCTGCTGCATATCGCCGAGAGCGTGAAACACGGTTTGCAACTCCGTCTCATAGGCTTTGGGAATCAGTGTTCTCGCCGGAGTTGGGTTAGACTCGGTCGGATCTGTCAACGTATGCATCGCCCGGGGTCCGAAAATTCGGTCGGGCCAAGGAAGCACTTCATACCGAGCGACGGCGGGTTGGAGAAGCGAGGCTACCAGCGTGCTCTCCCAATTTCGACGGTAGTCGCTCCAGGAGTGACGGGGATTGTCTTCGATGGGATCGTTGAGATACCAAATGGGCTTTCCAGAAGAGCGGGCTATGTTCTGGAGCGCTCCATATTCGAGGAACGCCGTCTCGAAAGTGCGTTCACGCGTGACTCCTTCGTAGACATTGACCGCTCGTGCTGTTCCTGTCCAGACCTGCGCGATGTAACCGTCTGCCCCTACCTTCAGCAGCGACGACTCGGGGCTGACAATATTCCATTGCGCGTAGTTGATAAGGGAGTGTGTAGCGACATAACACGGAATGGAGCGATGGTGGGCGGTTCCGTAGGCTTTCACAGCGTCGAAAACTTGCGCGAGAGCGCGGCGGTAAAGGAAGTACTTCAGCTTCGACGCGCGATACTGGGCATCGGGCGAACTGTCGGGAGCTTGCCACGGCTCGTGATAGAAATCCTGCCATTCCCGTTTGAAGCTATCGCTCCAGCCGGTGTTGGCCCAGAACTCGGGTTCCTCCAGATAGATGGCCTCTGCTCCGGCATCAATGGCGGCTTCCACTCCTTGCGCGAGGTAACGGCCATAGGAAAGGCTGGGTGCGACGTAGGGAACCTCGCGTCCGCCATGCAGACGAAGCGTCCCGTCTTTCTCCTGTTGCGTCTCGTTCCAGTGTTCCTTACCGTCGAAATCTCCTCGCAGGTAGGGAGCGTAGCGTCCCCAGGCAACTCCGGTCATGACCGTGACATGGTAGCCGCGTTCACGCCAAGACTGAATTCGACTGGCGGTAGTGTCGTCGATACCGTACACCATAACCGCATCCGCGTTGATGTTGGTGCGCGGCGACCAAGGTCGATCTGTCTGGAAAACCAGCCTGTTTCCGGAAGGATTCGAGGTCTGCGATGGAAGTGATCGCGTTTGGGCGGCAAGCATCTGCACTGACAATATGATTAGACAGGCGAGCGCAAGAATTGCCTTATGCTGACAGTGTTTCATTCGTTACGAGTTACTTATGGTCGTTTAAGCAGATGCTGAGTCCGGATTCGGCAGCATTATGTTTCTGACACGAACGGCCAGCTGATCACACGCCTCTAAGAACTGTCGCAGCGTTCGCACTGCCGGTCCGAAAGTATCGAACTCCGGTAACGTCAGGCCTTCCTCGCTGTAAGCTCGCCGAAAATCCGGGAACTTGGCGATAAGTTCTTCTACAATTTTCCTGTCAACCGGCTCTTCGATTCTGGACCTTATTTGAATGTCACTCGTGTTAAAGCGGAGTTGCCACCGATACGGCGGCGAAATGACGAGGTCGCCACCGATCAGTTCACTCCAGTGCAGATGATTACGAAATGCTGCCGAAAGCAGCCGTGATCGATATCCACGTTTCTGAAAAATCTGGTAGGTGCTTTTAAATACCGCTACGCCAGCCCATTCCAGATATCCAGGATCAGTGATAACATCTTGCTTTTCAGCAACTACTTTCAGCCAATCATCCAACCTGCCAACCATAATCGTGCAAACTGGATTGATTGTAGAGGTGTCTTTGTGTTCTTGTTCTCGTCTCCTCAGTCCTTTCTCGACGGCTTCAGCAACTGCGATGCACTGCGGCGTGGTAAAGCAAACCGTAGCGTTGATAGTAATTCCTGAATAAGTAGCTTCCTCGATCGCCGTGATCCCGGCCTGGGTCGCCGGGATTTTCACGATCATGTTCGGCGCAAGAGAATTGAAATGCACGGCTTGCTGGAAAAGAGCGTCGGGATTGCGATAGAACCGAGGATCAGTCTGAATGGAAAGCCGCCCGTTTCTTCCTTTTTGTTTCTCGAAAATGGGCTGCAGTAACCTGGCACGCGTTGCCGAGATCTCCTCGACGATTTTCCATCCGATCTCGTCTTCAGTAGCAGTCGGCATCTCAGTCAGTAAAGCCTTGATCCGGGGGTTCCAGAGATCTGGTTCCTTCGCAAGCGCGTCCAAAACAATCACTGGATTGCAGGTGGCCCCGACTGCGCCGTGCTCAATGGAGTAGGTCAACTCGGCAAGAGCTGCAGAGTCATTCCATAAGCAAGTCGGTGTGGTTTGAGACATCTCATGCAGCGGGCTCTTATAGGC
>CAVYTR010000003.1:0-10440 GCA_963771495.1 uncultured Acidobacteriaceae bacterium
CTACGGGTTCGATTACTACCCCACTTATTACGACCCTACCGGAGACAATTTACAGGGCACGTATGGAGATGAACATCGCGGGTATCACAATGATGCTTACTCGGCACGGCAGGCTGTTGATTGGTTGACTAAAAAAAGGCCACAGCTCAGCCTTGGTGTCTCACGGTCAGCCTGATCAATCCTCACGATCGCGAGTTCTTCCCCGCGGGAACCGAGTTCAAGACCGTTACTGATCTGTTCGAAGCTTCGAATACCGGACTCAACCAGATCGTTAAATATCCGGGTAACGGCCCGGTTGTGCAGTGGGAGAAAAACAAACTCAAGTCGCCGCCCTCCTTTGATTACCCGGCGATTCCGCCGAATTGGGAAAGCCGCGACACGCTTGCAGCAAACAAGCCCGCCACTCACGTCTTCATCCACGATTTTTCGCAGGGCATCTGGGGAGGCATAACGGACAATCCGTCTGAGGATCAGGCCAGGATCGAGCAATATCCGAATCCGAGTCCCCACATCGACCTAAAAAATGGTATCGCCAAGATGCCGTACAGCTACTGGAAGCGCGGCCTCGATAGCTACACCCAAGTTATGCAAATCGTAGATACCGATATCGGAAACGTGCTCGATACGCTGCATTCTTTGACTAAGGATGTCATCGAGAATACGGTGATCGTCTTTGCGGCCGATCATGGCGAGTACTCAGGCGCGCACGGCATGGTGCAAGGCAAAATGGCAACCGTCTACGAAGAGGCTTGGCACATTCCGTTAATCGTAGTAGACCCGAGCTATCGGTTCACCGGAGACATCGACACGACTCGTACCGGCCTTACCTCCTCGGTAGACTTGTTGAATTTGTTAGTCAGTATCGGGAACCGGGGAACTCAGGATTGGATGGCGGGCTATCTCAAAGAGATCTATGGTGATCGCCACGACATGATTTCGATGCTGAAGTCCGCCAATGCGCCCGGGCGTCCGTACGTTCTGTACGCAACGGACGAAATTGTCCCAGATGTCTTTATTTTCGATTTCAATCGCGCGTCCACTCATGTCCTAGGTCTCCGGAAGGAGGAAACGAAGCTGGGCGTCTACGATAAGTGGCTCCCGCTAACTAGCAGAATGATTCCTCAGAGTGTTGAGTTGGAATATTACGACTATTCGACGGAGGGCGGACGGTTGGAACTGGATAACCTTGCCAAGAACGGCAACGATCCGCGGGCCAAAGCCGAATATGAGCTGTTGGTGCGGGAGATTATTCCGAACGAGCTGCAGGAGCCGCTGCCTCCCCCGTTACGAACAGAACAGGAAAAATCGAAGATCGCGCACTTACTTTATCGGGAATATATCGCGCATAAAAGTTTAATCGACTGGTTAAAGGGCGATCTGACGAAAGTGCTGGGGTACGGCGCAGAGTTCTAGTATACGGTTCTTAGTGCGCCATTGCGCTTACCCCAAAAAGGGGACGGCCACCTCCCCTCCCAATGCCTTAAAAATAGGCTGGATCGAAGGTGACCGTTCCCAGGCGTGCTTAACAGCTTCGAGCCGAAAGGAGTAGACTGACAGAAATACTAGGAGCTTGAATATGAAGCCAGCCCTCGTGTTGCCCTTCGTCGACTACCATTTGCCCGCGCCAGCTGTAGTCACAGGGCCCGTCCTTGCATCGCCTCACCGTGTGAGGATCGAGCTCTCTAAGATTCTTAACAGCGGTGGCTTTTTACATGCCAAGAGGATGCAGCGGTTTCTGGAGTTTGTAGTCGAAGAGGCGCTTGCAGGGCGGTCGAACCAACTCTGTGAATACAGCATCGGGATCTCGGTGTTTGGACGGGATGCCTCCTTCGAGCCGGGTCTGGATCCGATCGTGCGGAACGACGCACGCCGGCTCCGCCAGAAACTGCTCGAATATCACCAGCAGTGCGGGAACGAGGACCGAGTGGTCATCGAGGTTCCAAAAGGTGGCTATGTTCCGGTTTTTAGGTGTATGTCGCGGCCAGAAATAGCGAATGTAAGCCACGGATATCGTTTGAGTGCCAAGTTAACTCGCGCAGACGGCACTGAAGTGTGGACAACCGATCAGGAGTTCCAGATTAACGAGACGGCTGAGGAACTGTGCTTTGGATTGCATCTTGAAGTGAGAAATCACCGCCCTCCCGCGTCAATCCGTCCCATTTCACAATCTTCAAATCAAGCACACAGATGGAATAGATCACGGGAACGAGCAGCAAGGTGATAAAGGTGGCTGCCGTCAATCCACCGATCTGCGCATAGCACATAGGCTCCCAGAGCGGTCCGCCGTGTATGGCGAGCGGAAACAAGGCGATGACGGTTGCGCCGACAGTGATCAGAACCGGCCGCAAGCGCATGATACCGGCATCGAGCACGGCCTGCTCGAAAGGCTCACCTCTGGCATGCATTTCCTCAATGAAGTCAAAGAGGACGATGATGTGGCTAACGATCACTCCGACGAGGCTGACCACGCCGAGAAACGCCATGAACCCGAACGGCGCCCCCATGATCCAGAGTGCGACTAGCGCGCCGACTGCGCCATAAGGCACGGCCGCAAAGACAATGAACGGCTTTACGGCGCTATTAAATTGAAACGCGAGCGCCAGAAAGATGGCCGCTGAAGAGATCAAAAGCACAATGCCCAGTTGCCGAAAGCCGTCTTTTTGTTTCTCTTGTTCGCCTCCGATTTCCAAGCGAGATCCAGCAGGCAAGCGTGCAGCGAGCGCGGATAGTTGCGGTTCCGCCTCTTTCATAATTTCCGACGGCAGCACGCCTTCCTGCGGCGAGGCGGAAACGGTGATGGTGCGGAACTGATTGCGGCGCCGTATCACCTCGTCCTGAAGCCTGTAATCGATGCGAGATATCTGGCCAAGTGAAATCTTTTGGGTGCCGGAACTGGAATAGACATAGAGATTCTGAATGTCGTCGAGTTGGGCGCGCTCACTCGGCCTGAGCCGGGACACGATAGGAATCTGCTTATCTCCCTGACGGAGAACTGTTAGCTGATCGCCGTTGATGCCTCCGGCGGAGGCATGCGCCACATCCAGGTTTGTAATACCCGCGAGATTTGCGCGATCCGGATCTACTTTGAGCTGTAGAGCAAAGCGGTCCTCGCCCCAATCATCCCTCGTCCGTGCCGCTTTGGGATTCCGCGCGATGATCTGCTTAACCTGATCGGCGGTCCCGCGAAGCGCATCGATGTTTTCGCCCGAAACGCGAACCTGAATCGGCAAGCCCACGGCGGAGCCCGTCTCGAGCTGCCGGACATCAGTGCGCGCGCCTGTGATTTCGCGAGAGAGCCGGGCCTGCAGGAGAGGGAGGAGAGGTGCAGTATCGTGCTCATCGCGGAAAGCGAGGACCACTTGAGCATAATTGGCATGACGGGTCTCGGGCGCGAGGGAGTACCAGAAGCGCGGCGCGCCGCCGCCCACGAATGTGTCGAGAGAATCAAGCGTGCGATGTTGTTCGTCAGCCGTCTCCGCCACGATGCGCTCGACCGCCAATGCTGTCCGATCACTTAGAGCCAAAGGCGCATCTTCGGGCAAATAGATGTTGATGTACGCGAGATGTGAGAGGTCTTTCGGGAAGAATTGGAGCTTGAGGCCGGATCCGATCCAGGCGCCCACGGCCAGCACAACGAAAGAGAGCAGCAGGGCTGCCCAGCGATGATCGATGGCTAACCGGCCAACACGGTAGTAGAGCGCGCCAAAGCCCCGTGAGCGCCGCTCCTGTATATTCGGTTCGGGCCGCGCCCGCAGCAGGTATTCGCCGAGCAGAGGAATAAAGGTCATGGAGACGATACGTGAGGCGATTAGGGAACAGGCGATCACGATAGGAAGCGAGTGAAGAAACTTTCCGGTATCGCCGCTCAGCAGCAGGAAAGGCAGGTAAGCCACGATGTTAGTGACTGTTGCGTACATGATTGCTTTCGCCAGCTTGGTGGGACCGAGCCAGGCTGCGACACGGGGCGGGTGCCCGATCGCCAAGTCGCGTTTGATCGCGTCGCCAGCCACGACGGGATCATCGACCAGCAAGCCAAGCGCGATGATCAGGGTTGCGATCGAGACTTGCTGCAGATCGATCCCGAGCACATCCATCATTCCGAAAGTCATCAGCAGTGTAATCGGAATAGCGAAAGCCATCAGCAGCGCCGAGCGCCATTCCCAGAATCCGACTAGGGACACGATAACGACCAGCAGAATGGCTTCGTAGAGACTTGTCATGAACAGGTGGATGTTCTCCGCTACTTGATCGGCTTGGTTGCTCGCGCGCGCAATAATGAGGTCCTGCGGGAGCCGGCCTTTCAGATTCGTTAGCGTGGACCCGACAGCTTTGTCGAAGTGCCCTACTTTTTCGCCCTTTCCCATCAGGACGCTCAAGCTGATTGCTCGCGTGCGCTGCCATTCGCCATTCGCGTCGCGCCAGGAGTAGAAATTGAGGAACTGCGGCGGGTCGTCGTATGCCCGCACGATATCGACCACATTGCGGAGGTAAACGGGTGCACCGTAAGGGGTGACTCCGATAGTTACATTGCCGATTTCCTCCTCATTGCGAAATTCGCCGGAGGGATTGAGCACGACACTTTTCCCGCCCGCCGTTAACTGCCCACCTGGCAACGTGATGTTGCGAGCATTCAAAATGTTCTGTAGGTTTGATGGTTTGAGGCCATACGAAGCCAGACGCTCCTGGGAGTAGAGCAAATAGATTTTCTCGTTCAGGACTCCGCTGCGCGTAACCTTAGAGACAAGTGGCGGTCCATCGGGAGTACGGGCCGTCGAGAGCAGGGCCTTAGCCATATCGTCCGTGAAATCGTCCAGCTCACGATAGCTGTACTTTTCGCCGGCGACGCGCTTCAACTGCGCGGAGATCGCCGACCGGTCGCGCACAACGAACGGAGGCCACGCGTCGGGATGGATCGGATTTTCGCCGTAATTCTGGAACCGAAATTTTTCAAGTGCAGCGAGAATTGCCCGATCATCCCAATCGCTCGCGAAATCAATTCCGACGAAACCCGGCCCATCGAGTAGTCGCACATCTTTGGCGCCTCCCAGTCTGCGCAATTCTTCCTCGAACCGAGGGACCGCCAATAAGATAAGCCGTTTGTTGACACTCATCGGGAGACAAAGGATCAGCGAAGCCCGGTTACCGGTGCTTCCCGTACGAACAGCGCCAATCGCTCGCAGAATTGCCTGGCTGCGGAGCGCGATTTCCAGGCTGTCCGCTTTGGGGCTTGCTACGGTCAGCAAAAGCGTCGCAGTATCACCAAAATCACGCTGAAAGTTAATAGGGCCCGCGCCTTGAGGCAGGGTGTTTATAGAGGCGAGTCGGCCGCCGATATCATCCAGCGTCTGACCGGCATCGGAAACGTTATCCGATAGTGTGAGCGTGACATAAGAAACGTTGGCGCGAGAGATGGATTCGATGCGGGCGATGTTGGAGTTTGAGGCTGCCGTTTCTTCGATCGTGCGGGTGACAAGCTGCTCTACCTTTTCGGCGCTCGCTCCGGGCCAGTTCGTGATAACCATTGCTTGCCTCGCGGGGATATCGGGATCTTTCCGCTGAGGCATGTTTGAGTAGCCGTATATCCCCCAGGCTATGGTCCCGATCAGTAAAACCCAAGCAATCTGCGGATTTTCGACGAAGAAGCGCGACGTGTTATGAGTAGTGCTGATGATTTCGGCGTCAGAGCGATGGTGAGTGCTGCTCACGGAATCACCTGGACTGCCTCACCATCATTTACAAAGCTGGCGCCGGAGCTTACAACCTTTGTTCCGGGCTCGACGCCGGCGACGGCTATACGGTCGCCATACGTCGCACCGAGAGTTACCGGCTTTCGCTGAGCCACTGTGCCGTTCACGACGACTACGGCAAATTGAGACGCCCCGCCGGTAGAACGAACAATGGCGTTCAATGGGACGACGCTCACCCGCTGGGCTGCGGGGGATGCTCCAGCATCGAGCGACACGATCATGCCGGGCCTGAGCATAGCGGTTCGATTCGGTATGGTTACCTCTACCTGAAAAGCTCGCGTCGTGGAATCAGCGGCGGCAGCGATCGCGCTGACGAAGCCTTGAAACGGGTGGTTCGGGAAAGCTTCGGCATAGATCGTGAGTTTCGAGCCCTTCCTGAAATGAGAGATCAAGATATCCGATACCGCGAACGTCGCTTTTACTGACGAGACATCGGCAAGTACGAAGGCCGCCATTCCAGGGCCTGCCAGCGTACCGAGTTCCACGGATCGTTGAACGATGACGCCGCTAAAAGGTGCAACCAACGAGCTATCGTGCAAGCCAAGAGTCGCGGTTCCGAGCATGGCTTGCGCCGAGCTGAGGGTTGCTGAGCTACCCCGGACCTGAGAACGCGCGGCGTCGACCTGAGCGCGCGTCGCATCACGATTGGCCCGGGCTGCGTCGTAATCAGACTTCGTAAGCGAGGTTTTTTTATATAGGGCGTCAGCTCGCTGAAAATCCTGTTCCGCTTTTGATGCGGCAGCTTGCGCCTGTTCGAGCTGAGCGCGAGCCGTCTGGCCCGCATCTTGTGCCTGATTGACTTGACCCTGGGCTTGGGAAACCTGCAATTCGTAGTCTTTCGAACGGACCTGTGCGAGTGTGGTACCGGCTTCTACGACATCACCGATGTCCACCGTGTGGCTGCTGCCATCCGCCCCACGGACCTGATGGATTGATTCCACGAATCCGCTCACTCGAAACGCCAGGTTGACCTGGCGGTTGGGAAGAATCGACGCGGAGTAGCGCTGCCCTTCTACGGCCGTGTAAAGCTCGACGGCAGAGAGATGGACAGGTGTGACAGATTTTTCGAGCGCGGGAGTCTGGCGGTTGCAGGAGCACAGGAGGAGCATCAGACTGAGACCCGCCCAGCTGAAGCTACGCGCGGTGCCCGGTACCGATAACACGAGCCGTTTCATTGGTCATCTCCCAGGGCGTGCTCGAACTCCGCTTTAGCTGTCCAATAATCGGCTAGCGCGTGCTGGTAATCGGAATTTGCCTGGGCAAGAGTTGATTGTGCCTGGAATACGACCTTCAGCAAGGCGGCTTGCAACTCGTATTGGTTTTTGTTGACACGCAGGTTCTCGGTGGCTGCCTGCTGGCCGAGTCCCGCTGCGCGAAGCTTTGACCAGCTCTGTTGCACCCGGCGATAGCTGTCGTCGACATCCATAATCACCTTGCGCCGGGCGGATGCTTCGGTGTTGGTGTCTTGTGAAACAGTGTCCCTTTTTTCCGCTATTTCGTTTCGTTTGCGTCCCCAGTCGAAAGGCTCCCAGGAAAGACTTACTCCGAGGCTGTATGTTCCGCCCGGAAGAAATGAATTGAAATTCAAGAGGGTGAGGCTATTGAATTCGGCGGAGATATCCGGAATATACTCAGCACGTTTGGCGCGCAGCTCCTGTTCGGATTGCAGCGTTTTTAGGTGCGCCTGCTGTATCTCTGGCCGTTGCGCCAAAGCCTTTTTTCGCGCGCTCACCAAGTCGATCTCGGTATCCTGAACGCCGCCGATGGGGGTGACCGTGAACTCAGTCAGCACGTCGCGCCCGAGAAGATCATTCAGCTGCTCCTTTTCGCCGGCCTCCTGGTTCGAGAGAGCCATTTCGGTCTGCTCGACGTCCGCAAGGCTGGCCTGCGCCTGCAGCAATTCAGACTGGAGCGCCGCTTGTTTTGCGACATAGTCCCCTGTCACGCGCTCGATTTCCTTGTAGAGCTGGACCGTTTCTCGCGTTGCAACTAGTGAACTCTGAACCTGCTCGATTTTGTAATAAAGTTGCTTGACGTCCCGGACGATATCCTGGCGTTTCGAACGTGCCTTCTCCCGCGCCAATTGCGTCGAGAACTCGAGAGCTTTCAAGTTGAGTCGCGTCCGGTAAACCCCGGAGAGGGGCTGCGCCACTCGCCCCACTAGGAAACCAGTGGGCTGCATCTTCGTGCTGTATTTCTTGTCTTTCGCCGGGATCGGGCCGATGCCTTTAAATGTTCCGAGGCTGCCCTCAGGAATGGTGAAACCGAATGACGTCAGCTGCTCGGAGCCCAACGCGTAAAACGAGAGTTTGGGAAACAGCAGGCTACGGAATGCTTTCGAGCGATCTGTCGTCTTCGACACATCGAGCGCGGTGTTCGCGACGTTCACGTTGTGTTCCAGGGCTAGTTGAACGGCCTGGTCGAGCGGTAACTCTTCAGCTCTTAAACCGGCACACAACAGAAACACGAGTAGCACGCAGGTCGAATTCGACATACCGCTGATTCGGCGTTAGTATAGCGTCTCTCACCCGCCCGGCGGGAGGAATCATACGGTATAACACTTCGTTCAGAAGCCTGCAATCTGCAAATCTAATCTCTACAAACCCACGATGGAGATTTCACTTAAAACGGCAGTTCGCCTCCTCACAGCCGCCCTTTGGATGTCAACCCTCCTCGCCCAAAGCTCTCCGGATAGCCGCACATTGCTGTTTGCAATGACCGCCAATGCGAAGCGTATGATGCAATACGAATGGAAGCAGCGCATTACCGTCGTCCGCAAGGGACAACCGTCTGAGCCAGTAATCAATCAGGTTCGTTTCGACTCGGCCGGCAAGATGCAGCGGACAACTTTATCCGCTCCAGAACAGAAGCAAAAGCGCGGTTTGCGAGGGAGAGTCGCGTCGAGCGTGAAAGAGGATGTGACGCAAATTATGGAGCTGGCCGCCAGTTACAACAAACCCCAACAGATGATGGAGGCTGTCAAGAAGGCGCAGATTTCGCAAGGACCAGGCATCGGCACGACTAGAGTTCAAGCTAATGGCCTCATCAAACCAACCGACTCTGTGACTATGTTGGTGAACTCCTCAACTCACCTTGCAAAGCACATAGATATCAGCACTGACTACGAAGGCGATCCAATGACCATTGCCCAGGACTATGGGCCCGTTCCAGGTGGTCCCAATGTAATGAGGAGCATGAAGGTTTCGGTGCCGCGAAAGAATTTGGTCATAAACGTTGATTCCTACGATTTCGCACGCCAGAGTGCGGGTCTCAGGCAAGGGATCCAATGAGGTATCATCGCTGGTCCCTAATGTCCGCGGGAATGCTGCTGTCTTATGCTGCCTCCGCCCAGGCACTCGGTACCGGGCACGTTCAGACTAGGGTCATGCGATCTTACTCCGGCGCTGCATCGCTAAGTAAACCGACCGCAATCGTGGTGTATGACTTCGCCGCGACTCCAGAAGAAGTCGAGCTCAACAAATCCGCTTTGAACCGGGTCCGGATGCGGGTGAGCGGTGCGCAAGAAGACGACAAAACCAAGCTGGCGCACAAGATAGTAGACGAGTTCTCCGATTCACTGATTAAGGATCTGCAGAAGACGGGACTTGCCGTTTCCAAAGGCGTCGCTGGTGAGCTGCCGCCCGATAACAGCCTCGCCGTGCAAGGCGATTTCCTGCTGATCGATGAAGGGAACCGCACGAGGCGGATGGCGATTGGCCTGGGCGCCGGTGCGTCGAAAGTGGTGACGCACGTCGAGTGCTACCTCAAGCAGCCGGACAGGAACGTCATGCTGAGTGAATTCAAAGCGACATCGAAGAGCTCAAGGAAACCGGGCGCTGCTGAAACGATGGGAGTCGGGGCTGCACCGGAAGCTGCCGCAACCGTATCCGGCGTCACCGAGGTCAAGCAAGGTGCTGAAGGCGACACGAAGCGGATGGCCAAAGCTGTCGCAAAAGAGATCATGAAAGCAATGAAAGCCCAAAACTGGGTCCAACCAGCCTCTCAACCCGGCAGCAACCCGAATTAAATCGAACCTGACGAATCTCAATCTCGGAGCCTAATATGTCGATACGCGCCGCGCGGAACCGTCGAACTATCTTTTTTCTGTCCGTAGGGGCACTATTCGCTCTTCATGGTCAAGGGCAAGATACCGCCAAATCCCCGCGTGTACCGGCGAACCCCCTGCTGGTGGCACATTCGAACTTCTTCAAGCCCCCACGTGTTTATGATCTTCAATCCGACGTACATTCAAAGGGCGACTTTCCGCCCGGACTGACTTACAAAGTTTACAGCGCGGTGGGCTACGACATTGCGAACAGCATCATGTTAGTAGGCCCAGATAACAGTGTGGTGATCGTGGATACGTTAGGCGATCAGGAAACAGTCGAGCAACAACTTATCAGCGAATGGCGCAGGAAACTGTCCTTGGGGCCGACGCAAAAACTGCCGCTGCGGGCTATTATCTACACCCACAATCATGTCGATCACATTGGTGGCGTGAACGGGTATCTCCACGAGGCCGATAAACCGGCATGTCCCATAGAGGATGCGCAGAATGCAGGGCAGGATGGTTCGTATACGGCTCGTCCCGACCGTGTCGAGGTGATCGGTCAAGCCAACATCATCGATGGAGTCACTGCGACGGCTACTATTTCCGGTGACATAATTAATCCACCCCGTCTTGTTGAATCCT
>CAVYTR010000004.1:0-622136 GCA_963771495.1 uncultured Acidobacteriaceae bacterium
ACAATGCATTTTACTCCTCCAGCGACCCGTGCTGGCGTCGATATTGGCAGGCCGCAGTCGCACGCCTAGGGTTCGCCGCACACGATGTACAACGGTAAATAGCAGTAGTGGTAATAAAGCCGTGAAAAAAGCGTTGCTCCTGATGGCCATGTAGCGGCAGATCGGTCGTATCCAGGTCGATGACGATCTCTTCCGGCGGCTGCGCATCGCTTCCAGGAACAGATGCACCAGTACCCTATCGATCGCTTCGGCATCATAATGCACCTTCTTGTAGCGGTCTTCCTGGCCTGCTCCTCCGCCCAACTCCAGGCGGTTCAGGGTGCTCTTTTCCGCCAGCGGCTCTCCGCATCGGCACTACCGGCCAGCAGCATGAGCAGCGGATCTTCACGTAATTGCTCGTGATCGTTGAGATCCTCATAACCCAGCGCCAGCCATTAAACGCGCTGCGCAAGCATCTCCCGTACGCTATGCCGCACGCGCGTCTGCGAGCGGCCGTCGAGAAAACATTCGCTCAGCCTGTCTAGTAATCCGATGCGCCCATCCACTTCCCGCAACAGCAACCACCAGCGTGCGACGTGATCTGCCCGCCATCGAAACGTGCCATCACCGATCGTGACCACGCCCCGGCAAACTCGAAACTCGATTGGATACGCTCTGTCACAGCGAGAGCCGCCTCCTTTTTGGCCAAAACATCTGCGTTCACAAATGTTTATGCCAGATTCGGCGGCTCTTGGCTACTACTTTCGTGAGATATCCGGGCTAGAACATAAGCCGCAGCACGTCAGTTGACCGGGGCTAGGACTTGTTGGACGAGAATCTGCCCGACGATTTGCGTGCCGCCCTCTCTGCCTTTGATTCATCAACAGTTCGTTATATGGGATTCGCAGGGCTCAAGAATGGCGAACTTCGGGATAAAGCTGAAGCCGCCGGTTTTGACATTCTAATTACGGGCGACAGGTCAGTAATCTTCGAACAAAATTTCCGTAGACGGAAGATCGCATTAATTTCGCTGACCGCTCCGCACTGGCCGCTCGTGAAGAATCATATTCCCGAAATCGCAGAGGCGATCAGCCAGGCTCGGCCGGGCGGGTTCGTTAGAGTTGACTGCGGCAGATTTACAAGACAGCGACCCGCCGAAACCGACCTCTCTCCGGGTTAGGAGCTGGGATCGAAATCACGGTTCAACTTGTCACTTGGGGCGGCTGGTGGGATTTGAACCCACGACATCCAGAACCACAATCTGGCGCTACTACCAACTGAGCTACAGCCGCCGCAATAAACACGAGTTTATCATTCGAATTACCCGCTCCTCGGGTCACATCAGGCTGATCGGATCTACATCAATCACCAGCGCTGTTGCGCTCCATCTCTCATTTTCCGCGAACGCGCGCATTTTCTTCAGCAAACCCCGCAGAACCGACCGCTTGGCTGCTTTGATCAGGATTTGATACCGGAATTCATTCTTCAGACGGAGTACCGGAGCTTCGGCCGGTCCCATCATGCGCATGCCTTCTGCTGCGGGCATTCAGCAGCGTAACCCAACTCTGTTGCCATTCGCAGAGCCTCCTCCTGCTTTTCTGCCCGAATCAGCACGTTGGCGCACGCCGCAAACGGAGGCTAACGAAGCCATTTGCGAAATTCTATCTCTTTCTTATAGAACGCTTCGTAATCTTGCGCTGCTGCAAACCGGACAGCGTAGTGGTCTGGATTGAGAGTCTGAATCAGCACCCGCCCCGGAGCATCGCCTCTTCCTGCTCGCCCGGCCGCCTGCGTCAACAGTTGAAAGCTGCGTTCAGCGGCCCGAAAATCCGGCATGCTCAGTCCGATGTCGGCTAACACGACGCCTACCAGGGTCACGTTCGGAATATCGTGGCCTTTCGCAATCATTTGTGTGCCCACCAGAATGTCGATGTCGCCATCGCGAAAACTTTGAAGAATGCGTTCGAAAGCGCCTTTGCCGCTGGCGCTATCCCGGTCTAGTCGTGCAATCCGCGCTTTCGGCAGTACCCGGTGCAGTTCATCTTCAACGCGCTCCGAACCGGTTCCGAGAAACTGGATATAGTCGCTGCCGCAAGCCGGACACTCTTGAGGGGATTTTGTCCGCGAAACCCGCAGTAGTGGCAGAGCATCCGTCGATCGCGCCGGTGTTGTGTCAGCACTACTGAACAGTTCGTGCACAGTCATGCGTTCGCCACATTCCCGGCAAATCATAAAGCTAGAAAACCCGCGCCGGTTCAGCAGCAGCATGGTCTGTTCGCCCGCTTCGAGCCGCTGCTCCATTTCTTGCAGCAGCTTTCGTGAGAACGTGCTTTGCCGCTTCGTCTCGAGAAACTCCAGCCGCATGTCGATCACTTCCACTTCCGGCATGCGCCTCTTGGCAACGCGCTCTGGCAAACGCAGGATGGGTATATTTGCCCAGGTCTGCGTTGTAGCCGGCTCTCGACACTAGGGGTTGCGGACCCTAGTACGACCACTGCTCCGGCCTGTTTCGCTCGCATGAGCGCTACATCGCGTCCATGGTATCGCGGAGTCTCTCCCTGCTTGTAACTTCCGTCGTGCTCTTCGTCGACAATTACCAGGCCGAGATTCTGAACTGGCGCAAAGACGGCCGAACGGGTTCCGACCGCGACGCGCGCCTGACCGTTCCGAATTCTCCTCCATTGCTCGGCTCGCTCCGCAGTCTCCGAACGCGGAATGCAGGATCGCCACTTGCTTGCCGAAACGATGAAAGAACTGGCCGGCCATGGCAGGTGTCAACGCAATTTCAGGGACCAGCAGCATTGCGCTCTGGCCTGTAGTAAGCGCCGCTTCTATACTTCGCAAGTAGACTTCGGTTTTGCCCGAACCCGTGACGCCCTGCAGCAGAAAAGCGCGGAACTCTTTCGCTTCGAGAGCCTTCCGGAATTGATCAAAGGCAGCTTCCTGATGTCGGATTCAGGACCGGTATCGGGCGAGCGAATCCGCGGGCGGAGTTAGATCTTCGGTAGCGAGCCTGATTAAATTTCGCCTTGCCAGTGACCGAGCCGCCTGGCTGGCCCGCTTCAAGACCTCTCCTATTTCGGCCACGTTGTGGCTCCAGGGATGCAGTTCCAGAAACGCGAGCAGTTCCCGCTCACTTCTGTTTAGCTTCGTTCCTGGTGCGGGCCGTCCCGAAAACTCGATTTGTAGCCGCTCTGCGGAAGTTCGCAGCAAGTCGCGACTCTTGCTGTGTTTCCTCCGCTATCACCCAGCCTCGTTTCAGAAGTCCTCGCAGCGCTCCTTGCGCCCCTCTCACTTTCCCGGCCAGATACTCCGATGAGCGGGGGCTCTGCTCCAGCAGAGCGAGAACGTGAGTTGCCGGATCGCTATCTGCTCTGACGATCAATTGGCGGGCTACATCTCGCCCCGTCTCGGTAAGCGAGTACTTTTTGCTCCGTCGCGTCTCCCCACTGAGCGGGAGCATGCTTTTCAGCACCTCACCGATCGGAGCGCAGTAGTACTCACTGATCCAGCGACCCAATTCCAGAAGTTGAGGGTCGAGCACCGGCTCTTCATCGAACAGACTTCCACCGCTCGCGTCAGTTGTTCCGGCGCCGCATTGTGCAAGCCGCAACACTATGCCGTTCAAGCGGCCGGACACCAAACGGCACCCAGACGCGAGAACCTATCGCTACGCGATGCCGCAGAGTGCGTGGAAGCTCGTAGGTGAATAGCCGGTCGAGCGGCACCGGAACGGCGACGTCGCAGAATCGTGAGATCGTCATCCATCGAGCTCCCCGATCGCGTTGAAAAGCCGGCTTCAGGGCCGGGTAAAGCGATTGAAAGATTCGATAGCGCTCTGCATAAAACTCGACCGCTTCTCGGCTTGCGCTCTTTACGCTCACTCTCCTGTACCGCCGCCGAACAAATCTCCGCCGCACTCCCGTATTCGCCAGTTCCTACCATGGCCAGCAGCGCCGCGCCATAAGCCGAGCCTTCTTCTGTTTCTAACGTGGACACTGTCGTAGCGAAGATATCTGCAAACAGCTGATGCCAAAAAGGACTCCTCGCACCGCCCCCGGAAAGCCGCGTTATGGCCAGTTCTACCCCGAGCGACCGGACGATTTCGAGTCCGTCCTTCAGGCTGTAGCAGACGCCCTCCAAGATTGCGCGCACCAGGTCGGCCCGCACATGCTTTGCCGTCAAGCCGACGAAGGCTGCCACGTGCTGCCGCGTCCAGGTGCGGCGTCCGTTCGCCCATCAGATAAGGCAGCCAGAAAAGGCCGTGGCGCCCGGCGGGCGAAAGCGTTGCTTCCGCTGTCAGCTCGTCGTAATCGAGACCCTGCGCTAACCGATTCCGGAACCATTGGAGAGCTGAGCCCGGCCCCTTGCGTGACGCCCATGACGTGCCAAGCACCAGGAATGGCATGGCAGAACGTGTGAACACGTCCCCTCGGGTCATACGCCGGCTTCTCCAAAAACGCAAACACAACGCCCGACGTTCCAACGGTGCAGGAAAGCAAACCCGGCGCCACAATGCCGTTTCCGATTGCGCTCGCCGCCTGATCCCCCGCGCCAGCGATTACCACGGTAGATTCTGCTAACCCTGTCTGCTGGGCCGCGGTTCCCGTGACTTCGCCGGAGACCTCTCTGCGATTCGAGCGCCGGGGGTAGGATCGCGCGGTCGAGTCCCAGTCCGCTCACCATTTCCTCCGACCACTTCCGGCGCGCCACGTCGAACAGGGCAGTTCCGCTCGCATCCGAGACATCGGTCGCAAATTCGCCAGTCAAT
This sequence comes from uncultured Acidobacteriaceae bacterium, assembly GCA_963771495.1. Taxonomy (GTDB): domain Bacteria; phylum Acidobacteriota; class Terriglobia; order Bryobacterales; family Bryobacteraceae; genus Bog-105. The sequence continues at coordinate 4,751 of CAVYTR010000004.1, forward strand.
TTGAACCGTATGTAGTCTTTGGGAAGGAGAATTTTGCGGACCCCTGCGAAGGCCTGCGGCTCATGCTCCCGTACCCACAAAAGCTTGGGAAGAGTGAACCCGGTCAGAACCGGATTTGCGGTATGGCGGACTACTTCATCGGAGCCTATTTTCCTGTTTATGAAATCCACCTGGCGCTGGCTTCGCTGATCGCACCAGATCAGTGCCGGACGAATGACTTCGTTTTTCGCGTCCAGCATTACCAGTCCGTGCATCTGCCCGGTGAGGCCGACACCCGCAACAGACGCTCCATCCACACCGGCAGACTTTAAAACGCCGCGTATAGCGGCCTGGGACGCGTGCCACCAGTCATTCGGATCCTGCTCCGCCCAGAGGGGACGCGCCATCTGCATTTCCTCGTGAGGAGCGGTGAAGGAGGAACGTACTCGTCCCGTTGCGTCGACCAGAAGAGCGCGGGAACCGCCCGTTCCCACATCAAGACCAAGCCAGTACATGCCTGAGCCGGGGGCCATCGCTAAAAGTGTATCGGAGCCGTAGCAGGGCCAAGACCTGGCTCAAGCGTACCGGCAGAGCTCGATGATGACGACGGAATTGAGCTTTAGCGGACAGCGCTCACTGCTGCTTTGCGAAGTAATCCGTGCTGAAACGGCAGGTAGGCTGCGCCAAATAAACCCGCATCAGCACCTAGCAACGCGCGTTCTATGCGGGCTCCACTCTGTTGGAACGTAAAAGACCGGCGTGCCACTTCCTCCATCATCGTAGGCGCAAAAAAATCCCAGGCCGGAAGTGGCCCGCCGCTTAGCAGGTAAAGGGGAAAGTTGAAAAGGTTCACCAGATTTGCAATTGCGACGCCAAGGGCCCGTCCGACGGACTGGAACACCAGTTTCGCCCGCCCATTGCCCTCGAGTGCCAGCTTGTGGACTCCGGCCGCTGTGATATCGGGTCCAAAATGCATCATGCGCCCCATTGCCACAATAGCCGTGGCTGACGCGTGTTTTTCCAAGCAACCGCAGTTGCCGCACCCGCAGGGATTGCCTTCGGGAAAGACGGTCATGTGTCCTATCTCGCCGGCCATGCCCTGGAATCCGTGCAGAATCTTTCCGTCGATGACGATGCCGCCCCCGATACCGGTACCGAGAGTAATCAAAATCAGGTCTTTGACGTCTTTGCCGGCGCCCATCCACATCTCGCCGAGCGCGGCCGCATTCGCGTCATTCTCGAGAGTTATGGAGGTACCTAGTACCCTCTGAATCTCGGCCCTGACCGGGAATCCCTCAAAACCTGGCAGATTCGCCGCTCCCACAACGACACCCTTTTCCATGTCGATAAATCCGGGTACGCCGATTCCAACGCCGCGCAGATTTCCGGTACCTAACTCTGATCGAAGATCCTGGATGGCTCCCACGATGTCGCTGACAACATGCTCTGGACCAGCACTGTATACAGCCGGGACGGAGAGTCGATTCAATAGTTGTCCGTCAGCCTTTACGGCCGCCACCCGCAGATTCGTGCCGCCTAGATCAACACCGATCGAGTACGCGCCCATGCGCCCAGAATCATAACAGAACTCACCCCTCCTGCGCGTCTTCCCGAGGCTCCGACGGGGTATACGCAATATCCAACCAGAAATGCGCCGTCACCCGAATCGTGTCGAAAAAGGTATCGAGGTCGATGGGCTTGCGGAGATAACAATTTGCGTGGAGGTCGTAGGCTTCCCGGATGTCTCTTTCTGAATCGGAGGTTGTAAACACAGCCACCGGTATCACCCGCATCCTCGGATCCCGCTTGATGGTCGCCAGGATCTCTCTCGAGTTCGCCTTGGGCAAGTTGTAGTCGAGAAACATCAGGCTCGGCCGCGGCGCGTCGGCGAACTTTCCTTGTCTTCGCAGAAACTGCAACGCCTCATCGCCGTCGTTTGCTACGTGAATATTGACGGGTCGCGGTAGTTCACGTAATGCCTCGCGAATCAAACGGACGTCTGCCGGATTGTCTTCAACAACAAGTATTTCCCTCTGGTTTGGCAATGGCTTTCCTCGGCCCTGCTCTAGTAAATGCGATCCTGCCTAGTGTACCCGTAATTGGCTGTCCTGGATTCGGATGTCGATTCGGCGCTTGCGTGTGCTGGAAGCTCGCATCGAGAAGCTATCGATTGGCACATTAACATTGGATCGCCTGAACGTGCTTTCCAAATAGTTGCAAAAGCCGGAAAGAATCTGGCCGCTTTGGGAGTTCCGCCTGCTTCGAATAAGATGGCTCATTGGATTCAAACATACTTGGAGCACTCTCTACCTGGCGAGACATTTGGAATAACTTCCAGCACGTTGCAATTGCTTACATACTGACGGCCAGCATCGGATGGGAAAGCGAAAAGGAAGTCCACAGCGCCGGCGTGCGTACGTTCCCCATCGTCGGAATGGCGAGCTGCGGTTATTTGCTTCTGCTCGGGGATCAGCCTGATCCGGCGGCGCAGTCGCGCCTCTTGCAGGGGCTTATCACGGGTATAGGTTTTATCGGCGGAGGGGCGATCTTAAAGGAAGGCGCAAACGTCAAAGGAACAGCGACAGCAGCGAGCGTCTGGAATGCCGGCGTCATCGGATGCGCGGTGGCGATGAACCACTACGGCATCGCTGTCACGCTCACCTTGCTGAATTTCTTAACGCTGCGCGCCTTGCTGCCCCTGAAGCTGTGGCTCGACCGCAAGGAGAATCGAAAATCGGAGTGATGCGAAAATATCAAACTCGTGCCGAAATACCTCAGCTCACTCCTCCTTCTCCTCGCTCCGCTCGCCTTTGCCGGCCAAAGGCCTCAAGCTCCTGAGGCCCAGACATTCTCGTCCCGAACCGCCGGGCTGCACAAAATCGACGGTTTCTTCCCGCTCTACTGGGACGAACATACGGGCAAGATGTGGCTCGAAATCACAAACTTCGACCACGAATTCCTGTACATCACTGCTCTGTCGGCGGGTATCGGCTCCAATGAATTAGGGCTCGATCGCGGCAGCATGAATCCGGCGGCAGTCGTTCAGTTCGAGCGCTCCGGTCCCAAGGTCCTGCTGATTGAGTCCAACTACCGCTTCCGCGCCACCGCAAGCGAACCCGCGCAGCATCGTGCGGAAGAAGATTCCTTCGCCCGCTCCACACTTTGGGGCTTTGAGGTTGCCGCGGAAGAAAACGGACGTGTCCTGGTTGATGCGACGAACTTCTTTCTCCGCGATGCAGCCCGCGTGTCGGAACGAATAGCTCGCCAAAAACAGGGCACTTATCGCGTGGATCCAACGCGGACGGCTTTTTATCTGCCACTTACCAAAGCATTCCCGCGCAACACGGAAGTCGAAACCACTCTCACGCTTACCGGTGAGCCGACCGGGACGCTGGTTCGAGAAGTCACGCCTTCTCCCGAAGCCATCACTGTCCGCGAGCACCAATCCTTCGTAGCTCTTCCTGAAGCTGGTTACCAGCCCCGCTTACAGGATCCTCGTGCCGGTTATTTTTCGACTAACTTCATGGATTTCTCCGCACCCATTGACAAAGCGGTCGTCACCCGCTACATCGCCCGCCACCGCCTGGAGAAGAAGGATCCGTCTGCCGCCGTGAGCGATCCCGTTCAGGCTATCGTTTATTACGTCGATCCTGGTGCGCCCCCGCCCATTCGCGCTGCTCTCATCGAGGGCGCCAGTTGGTGGAACCAGGCATTTGAAGCCGCCGGTTTTCACAATGCCTTCCAGGTGAAGGTTCTTCCTGCGGATGTTGACCCCATGGACGTCCGCTACAACATCATTCAGTGGGTTCACCGCTCCACTCGGGGCTGGTCCTACGGCAACTCTATTGTTGATCCCCGCACTGGCGAGATCATCAAAGGCATCGTCTCGCTTGGTTCCTTACGCGAGCACCAGGATTACCTCATTTTCGAAGGATTGATGGCGCCTCACGTCCCGGGGCACGACACAACGAAGCTTCTTACGGATGTCGTCTATGCCCGGCTCCGGCAGCTCGCCGCTCACGAAGTGGGACACACCCTCGGCCTCGAGCACAACTATTTTGCGAGCACCCAGCATCGTGCATCCGTGATGGACTATCCGGGACCCTGGATCGATCTTCGGCCCGATAACACCTTCGATCTCTCGAACGCTTACGCCGTTGGTATTGGCGCGTGGGACAAGGTCAGTATCGATTGGGGCTATCGTCAATTTCCGTCAGGCTCCGATGATCGGAAACAACTCGACAAGATCATCACCGATGCAGCCGCCCGAGGCCTCATCTTCATTACCGATGCCGACAGCCGTCCTCCGGGCAGCGCCCATCCGCAATCGCACTTGTGGGACAACGGCCCAAACGCGGTCGATGAGCTCGAGCGTCTGCTTAGGATTCGATCAATCGCGCTCGACCGTTTTGGCGAGAACAATATTCAGGTGGGCGCAGCGATGGCGACGCTCGATGAGGTGCTCGTGCCACTGTATTTCCTCCATCGCTACCAGACTGAAGCAGCTAGCAAAGTGGTCGGGGGCAATCAGTATACATACGCGTTGCGCGGAGATGGCCAGCAGATTACGAAAATCGTTCCCGCGGCCGAGCAGCGGCGCGCCCTCAAAGCTCTGCTTGAAACGATCAGCCCCGCGAACCTGACGCTCTCCGAGCGCATTCTCAACTTAATGCCGCCCAGGCCACCGGCGTATCCGCGCACGGAAGAGACGTTTCCTGCCCGCACAGGGCTGACGTTCGATCCCTTGGCGGGAGCCGAAGCTGCTGCCAACCTTACGGTCGGCTTGATGCTCAATCCGCAGCGAGCGGCTCGCCTGGTGGAATACCATGCACGCCAAACCGAAAATCCAGGCCTCGACGAAGTCATCGACACTTTACTTGCTGCGACTTGGCAGAAGCCCTACGGACCCGGTCTCGACGGCCAGGTCGCGCACCGCGTTAACAGCGTTGTACTCATCCGTCTTATGAGCCTCGCGCTCGACGGGACCGCGCCGCCTTCTGTCCGCTCCATTGCAACCCGTGCCCTTGAAAAGGTAAAAGCCGCTGCGTCGACTGGAAATGGCGATGCGTTCGCAATCCACCTGATCGAAACCTTTCAGAGAACACCCGAAAAGCTCGACTTGCCCAAACCCTTGGAGCCGCCGCCTGGACAACCGATCGGCGAAGACGGGCCGAATTTTATCAACTAAACCGGCCGCCTACTGATGTTCAACAGCATCTCCATGGCTGTCGGGTAACTCGTTCCTGATCGCAATACCGCCGCACTTTTGGGAAATCATGGTGAGCATGGCCCGTATGTCGATAGGAACCGTAAACGGCTCTGTACCTGCTCTACGTCAGATGAAAGCTCTCCGTCGCTTCCGGTAGACATCGGGCGATGTATATCTCGCCCGTCTATTTGCCATGGTCCATATTGCCGTGAACCCTTTTTAGTCCCCCAGAACGAGCTTTGATCCTGGGAGCCTGGTCTCAACGCGGGTGAGGCGCAAATCGAGTGAAAGCAAGTTGGTCTCGATGTGATCGAGGCAGGTGTCGATGCGGTCGAGGCGGGAGTCGATGCGGTCGAGGCGCTTATCGATTGCGTCCAGCCGTTTGTTATTGATGAATAATCCCCAGGCGATCGTGAGCAAGAGCGGGAGCGTGCCCAGAAAGACACTTACTGCAGGGCTGTCGAGTAGCGCTTTCATCACGCACGTGTCCTTAAGCCCCATTTAGTTTAGGCTTGCGAGGCCGTCCGCGACGCTGCGCGGCAGACTTCTCGGTTTTACGCTCGCTCGCGGCGGCCTTCTTTGGCTTCCGGGCGGCCCGCTTCTTTTTACCGGCCGGATTCGCTTCGTTCGCGGTGATCTTCGACGGGCTATCAAGCTGAGGTGATCTAGCGAATCCGGGTGCTTCCTTAGCTTGCCGGGCTTTTTAGGAACTGACTTGGGCCCGCGCCCGCCACGGCCACCACAAGCTCCAGTGCCCGGTCCCGAACGGGTGCCCATAACCCTCGCGATGGCCCGTCCTGGTGCTCAAAATTCCGCCAGCGCAGATAAGCAGTGTCCCTAAAATGGCAGCAGGGCTCGGCATGTTTCCGAAGACCCACCATCCGAGCAGTCCCGAGAAAATGACGACTGTATAATTGAACGGCGAAATCTCTACCGCGCTGGCGTAGTGGTATGCACGAATGATGAAGTATTGCGTGAGCGCGTAAAACGCTCCCACGGCAAGAAGCAGCTCCCAGTCTCGCAAGGTCAAGGGCTTCCACGCCCAGATACACGCCGGGACGAGCAAGATTGTGGAGATCCCGAAATTGTAGATCAGGATCCGGGTCGGCGGCTCGGTTTCCGATAATCTATTGGTCGCAACCAGAGCCAGCGCCGAGCAGAGGCCTGCTCCTAGCGCTATCAGCGAAGCCGGACTGCGGAACATCTGCGCTCCCGGATGGATGATCATCACAATCCCGATCAGGCCGATGAAAAGGCTGAGCCATACCACCGGCTGCACGGTTTTCCGGAACCAGACGTACACAATCAGCGGGATAAAGAGCGGCGCCGCGTTCGAAAGCAGAACAGCATCCATGAGGGGCAGCGACTTTACAGATACAAAAAACAGAAGCTGACAAACCGAACCTGCTACGCTGCGGAACGCTTGCAGGAAGAAGTGGTTCGTTTTCAGAACCTGCGGTCCAGCCCTAACGCCCGACGGCACGAAGACTAGAAAGCTGATGCAGTACTGAAAAAACAGAAGCAACAACGGAGGGATGTCCGCCGCCGCCTTGCCGAAGGCGCTCATCACCGCAGAGAACAGGAACGCCAGTGTAATAAGAAGGATGCCGCGCTTCAGGTCGTGTACAGGCGCTTGAACGGCGGTACTGGTTGCCATCTCAAATTTGCTTCTGGCGACTGGAAGTAATGATGAATATTCTTACAGGCTCTTTGGTACGTAGCGAATGTTTACGAGTCTATTACGCTTGGCTCGCTTCAGAAAGAGTCCCGATGCCATGAAGCGCCAAAGCTGCAATTGAATCTGCGACTTTGTCGCACAGTCCGCTGTGCCCGGCGAGAAGGCGAAAGTATAACGGTCCATAGAGCATGTCAAGGATCAGATCCAGGTCGGCATCCTGCGGAAGCTGCCCGTTTCGCCGGTGGCTTTCCAGGACCCGTTTTGCTTCCACTCTACGCGGCACGATCCAGACCGAGCGAAACGCGGCCGCTACCTCCTCATCACTCTGGGCGGCGGAGATGAATGCTTTGAAAAGCCGCCCACGCCGTCCGGTCAGTAGCCGGATAAAATTCCTGAGTTGCAGTCGCACGTCTTCGCGCAAATTGCCTGTGTTTGGAAACGGCAGCTCTTGCGCCACCTCATCCCGGAGCGCCTCAATCAGCAGCGCCGCCTTGTTCGGCCACCACCGGTAAATAGTGGCTTTACTGGCGCCCGCCCGTTCCGCGATCGCATCGATAGTGGCGGCGGTAAACCCAAGCTCCTCGACGCACTCGAGCGCGGCCGTCAAGATACGCCCTTTCGCCTCTTCGTCACGAGGCCGCCCTCTGCCCCGCGTTAGCGTCTCTTCCGAACTTTCTTTCGGTATGTCAGTCAGCTTCAAAGCTTGCGGCACTGCTCTTCTGATTCGCTACTCGCCAATCCCGTTGCATATTTTCGAAACTTTGTAGTACCGTAAATTATCAACATAGGTGCATGTGGATCGTCCGAGTTGCGCTGTCACGGCCGTACACCTTCATCGTGCTGGCCCTGCTCATCCTGCTGATCAGCCCGATCGTCATCCTGCGAACGCCGACCGATATCTTCCCTAACATCAATATTCCGGTTATTTCCTCCATTTGGACCTATAACGGACTGAATCCGGAAGAGTTCGAAGGCCGGATCACTTCGGTCTACGAGCGCGTCCTCACCACAACCGTGAACGACATAGAACATATCGAATCGACAACCCTGAACGGGACAGCGGTGGTCAAGATCTTTCTCCAGCCGTATGCCAGTGCGGTAACCGGAGTGGCACAGGTTACAGCGGTTTCGCAGACGATTCTCAAGCAGATGCCGCCCGGCATCAATCCTCCCATCATTCTCAGTTACAGCGCTTCAAGCGTCCCCATTCTCCAGCTCGCCCTCTCTGGTAAAGGTCTTCAGGAGCAGGACCTGAATGACATTGCTATGAACTTCTTGCGCACTCAGCTGGTCACCGTTCCCGGTGCTGTAGTTCCGTATCCATACGGCGGCAAACAGCGGCAGATCATGATCGACCTCAACCCTGCCCAGCTCCAATCGAAAGCACTTTCACCGTTCGAGGTTGTCACAGCTGTCAGTAATCAAAATCTCATCCTTCCTTCCGGTACCGCGAAGATCGGCCAGTTCGAGTACGACGTGGACATGAATTACAGTCCCAAGAAGGTCGCGGAAATCAACGATTTCCCGATCAAGGTCGTCGGGAACTCTACCGTCTATGTTCGCGACGTCGCGAACGTACGCTACGGGTTTTCTCCCCAGACGAACATTATCCGAAGGGACGGGCAGCGGGGCGTTCTCGTGAGCATTTTGAAAGCGGGCAGCGCTTCCACTCTGGACGTCGTTGCCGGGATCAAGAAGATTCTGCCGCGCGTGGCTGCTACTCTGCCGCCCAGTCTGAGGATTCAGCCGCTTGCTGATCAGTCGATATTTGTGCGCGCTGCTATCAATGGCGTAATTCGCGAAGCGATCATTGCTGCCTGTCTCACCGGGCTCATGATCCTGCTTTTTCTAGGCAGCTGGCGGAGCACGCTCATCATTGCTATCTCAATTCCGCTCTCGATTCTAACCTCTGTCTGCATACTAAGTGCGCTGCACGAAACCATCAACATCATGACGCTCGGCGGATTGGCCCTCGCGGTTGGCATTCTGGTCGACGACGCAACCGTAACGATCGAGAATATCGAGCGTTTCCTCGAAGAGGGACATCCGTTGCACGACGCCATCCTCGAAGGGGCCGCGCAGATCTCTGTTCCCGCATTAGTTTCCACGCTGTGTATCTGTATTGTGTTCCTGCCCATGTTCTTTTTGAGCGGCGTTGCAAAGTTTCTGTTTGTTCCGCTGGCCGAAGCGGTCGTGTTCGCCATGCTCGCTTCTTATGTCCTATCGCGAACTCTTGTTCCCACGCTCGCGATGTACTTGCTGCGCGCAAAACAGCACGGAGGTCGCACACGCAACCCATTCACGCTGTTCCAGCGCGCTTTTGAGCGCGTATTTGAGCGCATCCGGACCCAATACCTTGCTGCTCTTACCACGTTCGTCTACCGCCGTAAGCTCTTCGTCCCCGTTTTCCTTCTGGCTTGCTTGTGCGCTTTTGCACTGGTGCCGTTTCTGGGTCAAGACTTCTTCCCGAGCACTGATACAGGTCAGTTCAAGTTGCATTTCCGTGCCAAAACCGGGACGCGCATCGAAGAAGTGGCCCGTCTCTCTGACAAGATCGACTCCGCTATCCGCAGCATGATTCCATCGACGGAACTGGAAACCGTGCTCGACAACATCGGCCTGCCATACAGCCAGATGAACCTGTCCTACAGCAACTCGGGCCAGATTGGCACGGCTGACGGCGACATCCTCGTAACGCTGAACGAGAAACATCGCCCCACTGATGAGTACGTCCGTATTCTGCGTCAGAACCTACCAAAACAATTTCCTGGCACCACGTTCTATATGCTGCCTGCAGACATCGTGACGCAGATTCTCAATTTCGGCCTGCCCGCGCCGATCGACCTTCAGCTTACCGGCAACAACATTGAGGCGAGCAGGGCCTTTGCCGATCGGATTCTGCCAGAATTGCAGCGCATTCCCGGCGCCGTGGACCTCCACGTTCATCAAGTTTTCGACGGGCCCAAACTGCACTTGCAGATCGATCGAACCAAAGCTGCAGAAAGCGGCTACTCGCAGGTCGATCTTGCGCGCAACTTCCTCACTTCACTCAGCGGCAGTTTCCAGACCCAGCCAACGTTTTGGCTGAACCCGCAAAACGGTGTCAGCTACAGCCTGGTTACCCAGACTCCGCAATATCGAATCCAGTCCCTTCAGGATCTGCGCAACATCCCTATCAGCGGACCCAATCAGAAAGCTCCCGAGATTCTCAGCGACATCGTCGATATTAGCCGCCAGAACGAGCTGGCTGTCGCGACGCACTACAACATCCGTCGCACCGTCGATATCTACGGCTCTGTTCAGGGACGTGATCTCGGCGGGGTCGGCAAGGACATCCAAAAATTGATGGCCGCGAATGCGAAATACCTGCCTCGCGGCTCTGAGTTGCTGCTCCGTGGCCAAGTGGAGACGATGCAGAACTCCTTTATTGGCCTGCTCGGCGGCCTTCTGGGCGCCATCGTCCTGGTGTATCTGTTGATTGTCGTTAATTTTCAATCGTGGCTCGATCCCTTCATTATCATTACCGCGCTTCCGGCTGCCCTCGCCGGCATCGTGCTATTTCTTTTCGTTACTCACACCACGCTGAGTGTTCCAGCTCTGATGGGAGCCATCATGTGTATGGGTGTCGCTACTGCGAACAGCATCCTGGTCGTCAGCTTTGCCAAAGATGAACTGGCACGGCACGGCAGCTCAGTGGAAGCTGCGCTTCAGGCGGGCGCTACGCGCTTCCGCCCCGTTCTGATGACCGCTCTCGCCATGATTATCGGCATGGTTCCGATGGCCCTCGGTCTGGGTGAAGGTGGCGAGCAGAATGCGCCGCTCGGCCGCGCCGTCATTGGTGGGCTGCTCTGCGCTACGGCTGCCACGCTTGTGTTCGTTCCGTCCGTCTTCAGCCTGCTACACGGCAGGCGCAGAACCGGCGGATCGGCGGACGCGAGCATCGAAACAGATCGTCCCGTCCATATCTAGTTTTTGTCGGAGAAGTCGAATGCAAGTCGAAGAACAAAAGATCGAACCTCAGCCAACCGAACGTGAGCCCCCGCCTGCCAAATCAAAGGGCGCCTGGCGCATATTGCTGATACTGGTTCTCCTCGGCGCCGCCGTGCTGGCATATGCCATCGCCACTGGAATTGCTTCGCGTGCGAATGCGGAAAACGCGCTCCGCCGTGAAACCGCCTCTCTGTCGGTGCCAACGGTCGCCGTAGTTCATCCAAAGGTCACCTCAGGGGCGGAAGAAATCATCCTGCCCGGCAACATGCAGGCATTCATCGATACTTCCATCTGGGCTCGCGCCAGCGGTTATCTCACGCACTGGTATGTCGATATTGGCTCTCGCGTCAAGCAGGGCCAGCTTCTGGCCGACATTGAAGCGCCCGAACTCGATCAGCAACTCCAACAGGCCCGGGCGGAGCTCAATACTGGCGAAGCGAATCTGAAACTTTCCCAGATCACCGCTGAGCGCTACATGAACCTGTTCAAAACCGACTCTGTCGCCAAACAAGAGGTCGACAACGCGGTTGGTGACCAAGCTGCGAAAACCGCAACCGTCAAGTCCGCTCAGGCCAACGTATCCCGGCTTGAGCAACTAGTCGCTTATGAGAAGGTGTATGCTCCCTTCGATGGAGTGGTGACGGCGCGCAACATCGACGTTGGCGCACTCGTAGACGCCGGAGCGAACACGCCGGGCAAGGAGTTATTTCACCTCGCCTCGAACGCTACACTCCGCGTTTACATTAACGTTCCCGAAGTCTATTCCCGAGCTGCTAAACCCGGTGTCTCGGCCTACCTTACCTTGAACGAATTTCCCGGCCGGCAGTTCCATGGAGTCATGGTCCGTGATGCCGACTCGATTGATATGGCTACCCGCACCCTGTTGGTGGAAGTCGACGTAAAGAATCCCACAGGCGAACTTCTTCCGGGCTCTTACGTTTCCGTTCACGTCAAATTACCCTCTAAAACGGAGGCCGTGACCATTCCTGCCAATGCTCTGTTGTTTCGCTCGGAAGGCTTGCGGGTAGCGGTGGTGCGGAACGGTCGCGCTGTACTAATTCCGGTGCTCCTCGGTCGTGATTATGGAGACTCGGTAGAGGTTGTTTCTGGACTCACACCGTCCGACAGCGTCATCGTCAATCCGAGCGACTCCATCGTTTCCGGCCAGCAAGTTCAAACTACGCAGTCGGATGCCAAGTCAGCTGGGGATTAGGGGAATTAGTCTGAAGAAGGAAGATTTGCAAATGAAACGCAAGCTAAGCCTCGGTGCTCCCATTGTTCTTTCGGCTCTGCTCGCCAGTTGCACTGTCGGCCCGAAATATACAAAACCTTCGATGCCGGCCGCACCCGCTTACTCCGAATCGCCGCCCCAAAGCTTTACGGAAGGGAACGGCTGGAAACCTGCGCAACCTGGTGATGCGCAGCTCCGTCCGGCTTGGTGGGAAATCTTCAACGACCCGCAACTCAATGCTCTCGAAGTCCAGGTGCCCACCGCCAATCCCACGCTCCAAGCTGCTGAAGGCAGCTTCCGCCAGGCTCGCGCTCTTATCCAGATCAACAAATCAGCACTCTTTCCCAATTTTGGCGTTGCACCCGAGATTACTGCCAACCGCATCTCTGGCCACAATCCGACCGGTGCAACGGGTCTGCAGTACGGGCTTTTCTCGATGCCTGTCGATGTTTCTTTCGATGCAGATCTCTGGGGCCGCATCCGGCGCACCATTGCCACCGCCAAGGAGCAGACGCAGGCCGCCGCCGCGGATATTGAAAACGTAAAACTAGAGCTGCAATCGGATCTTGCCGTCGACTACTTCGAAGCGCGGAGTCTCGACCGGCAGAAGCAGATCCTTGACGATACTGTCATCGCGTTTCAAAAGGCTCTTCAACTTACTCAGAATCGCTTCGTTGGAGGCGTAGCTTCGAAGGCCGAAGTAGCTCAGGCCCAAACGCAACTCGATCAGACCGAAGCGCAGGACATCGACGTTGGCGTCGCCCGGCGCGAGTACGAGCACGCCATTGCCGTCCTCGTAGGCCAAACGCCCGAACAGTTCCGTCTCGAAACTCGGCCGTTAACCGAAGCGCCCCCCTCTATTCCCGTGGGAATTCCGTCACAGCTGCTCGAGCGGCGTCCGGATGTCGCCCGCCAGGAACGGCTCGCGGCGGCTGCGAACGAACAGATCGGCATCGCTCGGACAGCGTTCTTCCCCGACCTCGTCATAAGCGCGACTGCCGGTTTCTCGAGCGGCGGTATCTCCAGTTGGTTCTCGTGGCCAAGCCGTTTCTGGGCGGTTGGCCCACAAGTCGCGCAAACCATCTTCGACGCGGGCCGCCGTCGCGCCGAGTTGGCCAGCGCCCAGGCAGGCTACGACATAACAATCGGCAATTATCGCCAGACAGCTCTCAGCGCTTTTCAGGAGGTTGAAGACAATCTTTCGTCTCTTCGCATCCTGGAAGCGGAATCTGCAAAACAGCACGAAGCTACAATTTCTGCTGAAAATTCGCTTCAACTCGCTCTGAACCGCTATAAGGGAGGGCTCGTCACGTACCTGGAGGTGATCACGGCGCAGAGTACTGCGCTGACAAACGAACGTACGGAGGCTGACTTGCTCCGGCGCCGCATGGATGCGAGTGTCCTGCTCATCAAAGCACTCGGCGGCGGCTGGGATACGTCTAAGCTCCCCAGCGCCTGAGCAAGAGCGAAACCGAAGCCAATCCGATCAACACGACAGCTAAGGTGCCGGGCTCCGGTGTAACGGTCAGAGATCCGTCGATGATAGTTTGGGCCCGCTATTGGTGTCCACCGTGTATCCGATGAACTGATTGTAGTTGTTGATCCCGGTAATGCGCGTGATTACGCTGCTCCCTATGCTGAAGGTCGTGTAACCACCTCCCGCCACAACGAAGCTCGGACCTGTAGGTTCATAACTGCCGTCCCGGCCGACGATAAGTCCCGTATCGTTGATATCTTCGGGTATGCCGTTCGCTGGTGCGTCTGAAACTCCGAACGGAGTCAGCGTCCCGTCCGCAGTCCGATAAAACCCATTCGCGTAACGCGGCTCCGTGATGTAGTATCCGACCACTTTGTCGGAATCGTTGATTCCGTTTGTCTCACTGAAGCCCTCAAACGCTCCCGGAACCGTGAACGTTGTAACTGCACCGTTCACCCGAAGAAAGTTTGAAGTACTGCCGTTGCCTGTGTCCGCGTAACCCGCAATATCACCGCGCTCGTTGATAGCCGTGCCATATGTGTTAGCCCCGGCTACCGTAAATGGCGCGAACGTGCCAGAGTAAACCCGTAGCCCGCGGCGCCTGATAATGAGCACAGGCACCGGCGACATCACCGTTATCGTCGATTCTTACTCCGGTCGTGCGAACATCGGGCGCAAGAGTCGGCAACGTATGCACATCGCTGAAAGTTACCGGATCAGCCTGCAGCGCCCGAGTAGCCACAGCAGAAAGCCCGATCGCCAAACTGAAGAGGGAACGGATTCGTAACCTCATCTGTGCTTCTCAACCGATCTCTGCTGCTCTCAGAGTATCTACTGAATTGACCAGCTTTGATTGCTTCCGGAGTTCGCAATCCAAAGGATGATCCCTTGCCCTTGCTGCTGACTGAATCCGGGGTCATCGATCACTAGGTTTCCTGCCACATTCTGCAACACGTATGAGGTTCCTGAACTAACCAGGGTCCAAAGCTGAGAACTGTCATTCGTTGCGAATTGTTGCTGCAGTCCGACGCCGTCGAAATAGGCTCCCCCTGGATAGGTGAGGAAAAGACCGCTCGAGACATTTTGGATCGTGTAGGCGCTCCCGGGCTGAGCGGCGAAATGCCACTTCTGATTGCTACCGCCGTTCGTAGGCCATTGGATTAGTTGAGTACCCGGGGTATTTGAAAATGCAGGATCGTCCAACACCATCCCGCTGAAGACGTTTGTCAAAGTATAGTTTCCGTCCGGGATCGGCCATTGGCTCAAAAGCCCGAAAACGACAACGCTGTTCCCTGTACCCACGATTACTCTCCCATCTGCGACCGTAGGCACAATAAATTTGTTTCCCGGCCCGAACTGGTCGCGGCCACCCGGAGCTTGATTGCTGTTATAGAACTCCGTCGCAAGATTATTCGGATCGTAGGCGTGAAGCACCGCCGGGGTCGAGTTCTCGACAGCCCAGAGAATCGCGTTGGCTGTGCCATTGGCGGAAATAGACGGGGTAGCGCCCGGAAACGCAAACGCGTTTGGAGTTACTGACGAGGGCTGGGCGTTGAGCTGAGCGTTGTTTACCGCAAACCCCCGAATAACATCCCCAACACCTCCGTAGTAAACCGTTCCGTTGAACCAGGCCGGGGAACTGTACTCTCCGCCCCGTAAACCGCCAGGCAGTTCCTCGTACAATGTCCCGTTGTTCGCCGCATCGAACTTCCCCATGTTGTCGCGATCGAACACATAGACGTTGGCGTCTTTTCCTGCACCGGTCGCCAGATGCCGGACCTGCCCATTGCCGTCGACCAAGTCAGGCAAAATCAGGAGACCGCCGGAACCGAGATCCTCATCTCTGCTCGACTCAGAGACGGTGTTGTCCATGGTCCAGTAATCGGCAGCCTGCAAAACTCCACTCGAAGGATCGAGCTTTACAAACGCATTGCCGAAGTCTCCATTGCTCGGAAACCCGTCGGAGGAGAGTGTGGTATCAAAGGTTCCGTTCGCAACGCTGACAAAAAGCGTGCCTGCTCCGTCCGTTGCCACTCCACCACCCGAGCCCCATAGCGCGCTTTCACGCCCATTCGGAGCCAAATTGAAGATCCTCGTTTGCGCGAGCGTGGATTCGTCATACCCGATCAGCCATCCCGTATAGGCTCCGATGTCGCAGTGCGAGCCCCAGCCCGTATACACAATTCCGTTCGACAAGGTAAGTCCCGGACGGCTCTTGTATTGTTTTGGGTCGAACACTACCTCCCCGTTCGAGCTGTTCGCGCCTGTGCCCGGGTAAGTAGCTTGCACCTCAAGAGGCGCTCCAAACTGCTCGCCGCCCGTCGTGATGTCCAGCGCGTGTATCCGCTGATGATAGTTTCCGGACGAGTCTTTACTCATAGCGACGAGATACATCGTCCCGTTCACGCCCGCATTCAAATCAATCACCGGCGTGCCCGTAATCCCGATCTCGGGCGTTACTTGGGAGCACCCGCGATTATCCGACGGTGTCTCGCCCGGCCCAAGCACCGAAACCTGCCAGTAGATTGATCCGGTACTCGCATCGAACGCATACACAGAATCGTGCTCCGTCACGGCGTATACGACCGGCTTGGAGCCCTGTCCCGGAAGATTTACCGATGCTACATACAAAGGCTGCGCATCTACTTTTCCGTCAACTGGAACAGCGAAAAGTTTCCCGAAAGTGGACTGCTGCACGTTGGCGGGGGCCAGGATTGTTTCGGCTAAATTCTGCCCGGTTCGGGCGTTGTCGTTATGAAACGTGAGTACGTTGGTGCCGCCGAACGAATCACCTGCCACCAGCGTCAGCACCAGTAATGGCGCCCAGTTTTGCCGAAACAGCATATACGTGGACCTCGTAGTCTGTGACGCCAAGTATATCGCCGCGCTTTCCAGCACGATTTCGCCTGGGTTGATTCTGGACTTCAGCAGCGGTGCGAGTTACACTCAGACAAATCGTGAATCGGGCTCCCCACGTCGGGCCGAATAAGTTGCTTCGCAAACGCGCCTGCTCAGAAGTTGTAGATCGCGGGTTGATTCACTGACACCATTCGAATCCCCCGCAGTCTGTCGGTAGCCGGTTGCCGCGAGCACCATCGAGTTGAAGAGAGGGGTCGCAAATGAAACACATAGGTTTTCTGTTTTTGGTCACGGCAGTTGCCGCTCTTGCGCAGACGCCGACCGCCACAATCACCGGAATCGTCAAGGATCCGTCCGGCGCAGTCGTCGCTGATGCCAAAGTCAGCATCCGAAACGAGGGCACAAACCTTAGCCATGAGGTCACAACCAGCAAGAATGGCGATTACACAGTACCTTTGCTCGAAATCGGTCAATACACCATAAGTGTGGAAGCTCCCGGCTTCAAGCGAGAAGTGCAATCCGGACTAACACTGGAGGTCGGCCAGACAGCCCGGGTCGATTTTGCGCTCCAACTTGGCCAAGTTTCGGACGTGATGCAGGTCACCGCTGAGGCGCCGCTGACTACGACAGATTCTGCTTCAGTGGGAACAGTGGTTGACAACAAACATGTAGTCGAGATGCCGCTGAACGGCCGTCAATTTTACTCGCTCGCGACGCTCGTACCCGGAGTCACTCCGCCCGTTCAGAATTCCACCCTCAGTTTTCGCGGAGGCTTTAATGTCGCAGGCGCCAGTGAAGTGTCGAACAATTTCACGCTGAACGGGTTTAACAACAACGATCAGGACGTCAGCGCGCCCAACTTTCGCCCTTCCATCGATTCCATTCAGGAGTTCAAGGTTCTTACCGGGGTCTACCCAGCCGAATTTGGCTATGGTTCCGGCGGTCAGGTCCAGGTCACTATCAAATCCGGATCAAATCAGTTTCACGGTACTGCGTTCGAGTATCTTCGCAACGCTGACGTTGATGCGCGGAATTACTTCCTGACACCTACTATTCCGACCCCTCCCTTCAAGCGTAATCAGTTCGGCGCAACGATTGGCGGACCTGTCCGCAAGAACAAGACCTTCTTCTTCGCAAGCTATGAGGGTTTCCGTCTGCGCCAGGACATTGAAACCCGCACCACCGTCCCCGAACCCGCGTTCCTTACGGGCAATTTCAGCGCGCTTCTTCCGGCCATAACCATCTATCAGCCTGGAACAAAAAATCCTTATCCCGGAAACATCATTCCTGCGAATCAGATCGATCGCGCTGGTGCTGCCTTGCTCGGTTACTATCCGGCTCCAACCGTCGCGACGCCCGCGGGAGTCGCACCCTCGAACAACTATCTTTTCAGCGAAATCCGCCGCGAAACGATGGACGAGGGCAGTATTCGGCTTGATCATACGTTTAGCGAAAAGGATACACTTCGCATCACCGCCAATTACTTCAACGACCCCTCATTTGAGCCCTCGAACACTCTTTGTGGCGCGCGTGTCATTCCCGGATTTGGCTGCAATACCAACCAGAATTCTCAGCTCTACGGGGTTACCGAAACACACGTCTTTGCTCCTACCGCGGTCAACGAATTTCGGGTCGGCATGAACCGGCTGATCCAACCCCGCTTCATGCAAGATCAGGGCATCGCCTTCGATCAGACCTACGGAATTATCGGCGGCGTGTCTGGAGGACCAAACAATAACGGTGTACCGGCTACCGTGGTTACCAGCTACGCAACAGTCGGCAACGCGACCAATCTGCCCCAAAAGCGTTGGGACACCACTTACATACTCGGCGACTCCTTCATCTGGTCGCATGATAAGCACAGCTTCAAATTCGGCGTCGACGCGTCGCAGTTCCGATCAAGCCAGTACTATGTGCAATATGGCGTCGGCTATCTCTCGTTTACGAGCGGAGCGACCACGTATCCTTCGTCTGGATATGCTCTCGCCGACGTATTGCTCGGACGTCCGGCCAGTACGCAGCGCGTCCCGAACTATCCTGCTAATTGGTATCAGTCCACCACGACGGTCGGCCTGTTCGCGCAGGACGACTACAAGGTCACTTCGCACCTCACGTTGAACTACGGTCTGCGATGGGAGTTGTATACACCGGTGAAGGAAAAGTACAACCACGAGTCCAGTTTCAATCCAGCTATCGGCGGCATGTCGGTCGCCGGCCAGAACGCCATCGGAGATCAACTCTGGCACACCCAATACCATAACTTCGCCCCCAGGTTTGGATTCGCGTGGCAGCCTTGGGATGACAACAAAACGGTGATTCACGGCGGCGTTGGAATCTTCTACAACGCTTTCACCTCGGGTAATGGCATATTGGCGATTTTCTACAACCCGCCGACTCGAACGCCTCAAACGTTCACGTCGACAAACAGCTTGCCGATTACTTCTATCGCGAACGCCTTCCCGCCTGCTAACGCTGGCAACTCTTCTGCGCCTTTCGGAGTAGCGCAGAACTTCAAGACGGCTACGATTGACGAATGGACCTTTGATATCCAGCGTCAGTTAGCGCCCATGTTAGTCCTTAACGTCACATACTTCGGTTCGAAAGGTACTCATCTTCCGATCAACCGTAACATCAATCAACCTTTGCCGTCCGGAGTCTCTGGAACCACGCTCCCGCGGCCATACGGTGCCTATCAAAACATCACATTTGCCGAAAGCGTCGGGGTTTCCACTTACAACAGTCTGCAAACGAAAGTGGAAAAACGTTACAGCGCTGGCCTGGCCTTGCTGAGCACTTTCACATGGGGCCACTCCATCGATGATGGCAACGGAATAGCGACCAGCACTGCCGCTTCCAGCACTCTGGCTCAGAACGCATATGATCTCGCTGCTGAGCGCGCCCGTTCTGATTTTGACGTGAAGTATCGTTTCGTGTTTAGCCCCGTTTACGAATTGCCATTCGGGGCGGGGAAGCCGTGGGCTAGCCAAGGATTTCTGTCCAAGATCGTCGGGGGTTGGCAGGTCTCGGCCCTCTTGAGCGCGCAGACGGGCACGCCGCTCACCCCGTATTACTCCGGCAACGTGAGCGGCACCTTGAACTACGAAGATCGCCCCAATGTTGTTGGTGATCCCAACGCTGGACCAAATACTGCCCAACAGTGGTTCAATAAGGCGGCTTTCGCCAGACCCGCCGCCGGTACTTTTGGAAATGCCGGACGCAACGTCATCAATGGTCCCGGGCTCGTCAACGTGGACGTGGCTGTAGTCCGGATGTTCAGACTCAGCGAGCGCTTCCAGATTCAATTCCGGGCCCAGTCCTATAACACTCTCAACCACCCGAATTTTAACTATCCGAATGCAACGGCAGACAGCGCGGCTTTTGGCACCATCACCTCAGCCGCTGACCCCCGTGAGCTTGAAGGGGCGCTCAGGTTAGTCTTCTAAATTTCTATCCGAGAGGAACTCGTGAAAAATCAAACCGAATCGCAAAGCGGACAACAGGTAGTCACGAATCGACGCACCTTTCTGCAGGGCGCCGTTGCTGCAGCAGGGGCGCTTAATTGGGCACCCGCTGCGCACGCGAGCGATAGTCCCGATTTGAAATCGCTCGAAGCCGAAATCGACAAGCAACACGACGAATCTGTTGCGCGCATCCAGGAATGGATCAAGCAGCCCTCGATTGCAGCGGAGAACCGCGGCATGACCGAAGGCTGCGAGCTGCAGATGAAGCTGCTGCGCGATGCCGGCTTCGACCAGGTCACCAAAATTTCTACGGAGGGTCATCCCGGAGTTTTCGCCACGCTGGACGCCGGAGCGCCCCGTAGCGTTGGCATTTACTTCATGTATGACGTGAAGCAGGTTGACCCTTCCGAGTGGTCCTCAC
Organism: uncultured Acidobacteriaceae bacterium; assembly: GCA_963771495.1. Taxonomy (GTDB): domain Bacteria; phylum Acidobacteriota; class Terriglobia; order Bryobacterales; family Bryobacteraceae; genus Bog-105. Next base: position 25,056 of record CAVYTR010000004.1, read on the forward strand.
CGCCGTTTGATGCCGCGCTTGTGGACAAGCCCGGTCTCGGCAAGGTGATCGTGGGGCGTGGTGCTATTAACACCAAGGGTCCGCAGGGCACGTTTCTCGCGGCGCTGCATGCCTTCAAGGGCGCTGGCCGAAAACTTCCGGTCAATCTGGTCTTTGTTGCTGAAGGCGAAGAAGAGATTGGGTCTCCGCACTTCCCTCAAATTGTTCACCGGCCTGAAGTGCTGGCCGCGATGAAAAAGTGTTCTACAGGCGTATTCATGCCCATGGCGGGACAGGCCCTGGATGGCTCCGTCGATATCAACCTGGGCGCGAAAGGCGTCGTTGAACTCGAACTCGTATCAAGTTCGGAGCATTGGGGCCGTGGTCCCAAGCAGGACCTCCACTCGAGTAACGAGGCGCGTGTTGATAGCCCCGCCTGGCGGCTCGTGGAAGCTTTAGCAACGCTCGTTGGCCCCGATGGCCATACACCGGCAATCGCGTACTTCGCTGAGAAAGCACGTCCGCTGACGTCCACTGAAAAAGCCATGATCCGCGAGGCTTCCCGCCGGCAAAGTGAGGCCGTAGTCAAGCAGCAGCTTGGAGTACAGCACTGGGTGCATGACGTGGATTATTTAGAGTCGCTCGAACTCCTGGTTTCACGGCCCACCATCAACATCGAAGGCCTCGTCTCCGGCTACACCGGGCCGGGCGGCAAAACTATCCTGCCCCACAAAGCCGTTGCAAAGATCGACATGCGTCTTGTGCCCAATCTCACGGCGGCTGGTGCGCTCGCCGCCTTGAAGGCGCATTTGTCCAAACACGGATTCAGCGATATCGAGGTGAATATGACCGGTGGCTACGATCCCACCAGCACCTCCGCGGATTCGGCGCTTATCCGTGCCGAGCAGACTGTCTATAAGCGTGCTGGCTACGACCCGATCATGTGGCCTCGTCTCGCCGGATCCTGGCCCGGCTATGTCTTTACCGGCGATCCGCTCAATCTGCCCGCCGGTCACTTTGGCCTCGGGCACGGAAACGGCGCACACGCTCCGAACGAGTACTACGTAGTTGAATCCAGCAATCCGAAAGTAAAGGGCCTCAATGGTGCGGTCCTTTCGCACGTTGAATATCTGTACGAGTTAGCCAGCGTGTAAGCTTCTCGCTAAAGTTCCCACGTCCGGAATAGGTGCGCATGCTGCGCCATGTTCACGCGTCTGCCGGAGAACTGCACGCCTTCCATTTGCAGGCGCAACCGCTGCTCTGCTCCTGCCTCATAGGGCAACTTGATTACGCCGCCGGCGCCCACTACGCGCTGCCATGGCAAACGGTCCGGAGCTTCCGTCCGTAACAGCCGCGCTACGGCCCGGTGGAGCAACGGATACCCTGCCGCTGCGGCAACTTGTCCGTATGTCGCCACTTTCCCCTTTGGAATCGAGAGAATTACGCGCCGGAATGCCGCGTCACGCTGCTCTTCCGGACGGGATGCTTCGCGCAAAAGCTGGCGTGATAAGTTCGGTCGAACCTTGGTGCGCGAAATCATCGAGTTCAGCTTACTATCCGCCAAAGTGGGCTGAGCCGTTATACGTTTCGGATAACTTGCTGATCGGAGAACGTTGAGGTGGTTCAACTTAAGCTGCGCCCTTCGGCTGGCGAGTGAACTGCAACCTGAATCCGCATATTCCCGCCAAGGCGGGAGCGAATCGGAGGATTCAATGACCACAGTAGATAAATTTCTCGCCCCGTCGGATATGGTGCAGGGTGAAGAAGAACGTACATTAGCGGCGGCCGCAGTAGCGCCCGCCCCGCTCATCGGGACCTGGGTGAACACCAATCACGCCACGCCGGGCATTGTGAAGGTTGTGGTTGCCGCGTCCGGTACCGCCATCTCAGTACACGCTTACGGCGCCTGCACGCCTACGCCCTGTGATTGGGGCTCTGTCACGGGCCTTGCCTACGCCGCAAATGTCAGCTCAACCGCAGCGGTGGCATTCACCGCGGCTTACAAATTCAGTTTCAAGCAGACCATCATGACTGCTCATTTGAGTGGTAAATTGCTGGTCCTGGAAACGTTTGATCACTTCACAGACGGAAGCGGCCGTTCCGATTATTATTCTTCTTACACCATGCAAAAGTAAGGGAATGGGAAGGCGGAGTACTGGCGCTGCCGCGCTAGTCTCCGCCGAACCTATCCACCAGCCATCGCGCCGACAACCAGAAACGGCTCAACTGCGTTCACAACGGCTTCCGGCAAGGGAGCATCTGGTGATTCGTGAGATAAATCCTGCTCGCATGCGAAGAACCGCACAAACGGTCGACGCCGCTGGGTAACGTGATCGCGAATCGTGCCCCGCAGCATCGGAAACTGTGCCTCGAGCGCATCAATCACGGATCGCTGAGTCACTTCGCCTTGCACCTCCAGCGTGACCTCGCCTTGAACGTGCGCCAGGGTCCTCAGATGTGCTGGAAGCACTACCCGAATCATGGCAGTGTCTGCACTTCTACCGACAGCACCGCCGGCAAGTCCCGAACGATCGGCATCCAGTTATCGCCTTCGTCGGCCGACAGGTACACTTGGCCGCCTGTGGTGCCGAAATATATCCCACATGAATCAAGCGAGTCCACCGCCATCGCATCGCGCAGCACGTTGACGTAGCAATCGCGTTGCGGTAAACCTCTGGTCAGCGCCTCCCACTCATTCCCACCGGTTCGGCTACGATAAACGCGCAGCTTTCCCTCTAGCGGATAATGTTCCGAATCACTCTTGATTGGCACGACGTAGATCGTTTCGGGCTCATGCGCGTGCACATCAATGGGGAAACCAAAATCCGTCGGCAGGTTTCCGCTCACTTCCTGCCAAGACTCACCGGCATCATCACTGCGCATTACGTCCCAATGCTTTTGCATGAACAGCACGTTTGGACGCGAGGGGTGTAGTGCGATGCGATGGACACAATGGCCTACCTCAGCGTTCGGATCGGGAATGCCTGGTGATTTGAGTCCTCGGTTGATCGGTCGCCAGGTCTCACCGCCGTCATCGGTTCGGAATGCGCCGGCCGCGGAAATCGCGACGAACATCCTCGCTCGATTGCTTGGATCGAGAGCGATCGTGTGCAGGCACATGCCGCCTGCTCCAGGTTGCCAGTGTGGTCCGGAACCGTGGCCGCGCAGCCCGGCGAGTTCTTCCCATGTTTTCCCGCCGTCCGTCGACTTAAACAAAGCTGCATCTTCCACGCCCGCGAACACTGTGTCGGGATCGGTTAACGACGGCTCCAGATGCCATACCCGCTTGAACTCCCACGGATGCGGCGTCCCGTCGTACCACTGGTGAGTGCCTGGAACGCCCGCGTACGTAAATTGGTTCCCAACAGGCTGCCAGCTTTTCCCGCCGTCGTCAGAACGCTGAATCAATTGTCCGAACCAGCTATTCGATTGCGATGCATACAGCCGGTCGGGGTTGAGAGGTGAACCCTTCACGTGATAAATTTCCCATCCCGCGAAGTGAGGCCCGCTGATATCCCATTTTTCCCGCTTGCCATCCGAGGTAAGCACAAATGCGCCCTTGCGCGTACCGACGAGTGCGCGGACACCGCTCATTGCCCACCGCCCGTATAGCTGTTGATCATCCAGGGTGTCCCAAACTGATCCACAACCATGCCGAAGCGATCAGCCCAGAATGTCTTCTGAATGGGCATACACACCTTACCGTTTTCCGATAAGGCTTTGAAAATGCGCTCTGCTTCGAAAGAATTCTCCACTCCCAGCTGTACTGAGAAACCTTGCGGCCTCTCGTAGTGCTGTGAGGGCGCATCACAGCCCATCAGAATACCCTCACCTACGCTGAGCCGCGCATGCATAATCTTGTTGCGCCACTCAGGCGCCACTTGGCTCTCCATCGGCGAACCTTCATGATTCAGCATCAGCTCTATTTTTCCGCGCAGGCACTCCTCGTAAAAGCGAAACGCTGCTTCGCACTGCCCGTTGAAATGTACATAAGAAATTAGTTCCATGGTCGTCCTCCTGATTTATCTACCGCATTTACAAGTTGGCTTACAAACGCTTTGAGTATGTCTCGATGTGCGCCCGCATTCGCTCCGCTCCATCCTGCTGCTCCGGAGTGAATTCCGCTGCGAAATCCGCAGGCTCGTACACCTGCCGGATCTCAATTGTCGCCTCGCCTTCAAGCGGATTCGGGCAGCGCTTCACCCAATCGATCGCCTCCTCTTTGGACGCTACCTGCAACATCCAGAAACCCGCGATCAGCTCCCTTGATTCGATAAACGGACCATCTGTGACCGTGCGCGTCGCGCCAGAAAACTTCACCCGTGAGCCTTTCGAACTGGGCTGCAATCCTTCCGCCGAAAGCAGAACGCCTGCCTTTATCAGCTCCTCGTTGTACTTCCCCATCTCGGTCAGAACCTTCTCCTCCGGAAGAGCTCCGGACTCTGTTTTCTGATCGGCCTTGAGTAATATCATGAATCGCATATTTGCTTCTCCTGCTGCTAAGTCGAACGGCGATCGCTTCGATAGACACGCGGGTGAAGTTTCTGTTCTGCCCACAAATCGGAACGGCCGTAACCAACGACCGCACACAGCACACCCACGACCAAAGGAAACATCGCCACCAGCGGATTAACCGTTACGACGGTGAATACGGTCGCACCCGTCATGAGAATCACCAAGCCGGCTGCGGCAAGCGCTATCAGACGCGGGCAGATCCTGAGTAGCCCCGGCAGAATCAGCCCGATCCCGCCGAGTACCTCAGCCGCGCCGATGAACCGTACAAACCAGCCCGGTACGGCCATCTGCTGAGTCAGCTTCGCTACAGGAAGGGCCAGTTTCATCCCGCCCGCAAACAGAAACAAAGCCGCTAACAGCCCTTGAAGTATCCAGAGCACAGCTGTGCTGACCGGTGCCCCGTTGTTTTGCACTTCAGTCTCCGATCGCAGAGTGGTCGTCATTGCTCCCGTCCCCCGCTGCGAAGGTCGCGTGAAGGTAGCCCCGGGATCTCGATAAGAGGACGAATTTCAACTGTGCCCATACGCGCCGCAGGTATTCGTCCCGCGATACTGATCGCCTCGTCCAAATCCTTTGCGTTTACCACGAAATACCCTCCGAGCTGCTCGCGCGTTTCCGCAAATGGGCCGTCCGTCACCAATGATTTGCCGTTCCGCACCCGAACACTGGTCGCAGTCGAGGTCGGCTGGAGCGGCGATGTATCCAGAAACTGTCCGGTCGTATTTAACTGGTGCGCAAGCTCAATCGATTCCCGGTAGCAGTCCTCTCTCGCTGCTTCCGTCCAGGCTTCCTCGTCACCGTAGATCAATAACATGTACTTCATTCGTAGCTCTCCATCACTAAGTCGAACGGCACCCAGCCCGATCGACACATTGAAGCAAATTTTTACAATGGGCTCATGATCGGCTATGCCAATACCGCTGTCGAAGCAGTGTATCGCTCCGATTGGGGACGAATCGTCGCAACTCTCATACGATTGGTGGGCGATTTCGATTTGGCGGAAGAATCAGCTCAGGAGGCGCTTCTCGCCGCGATCGAGCAATGGCCTCTCTCCGGCGTCCCTGAATCCCCCCGCTCCTGGATTATCCAAGCGGCGCGGAACAAGGCAATCGATCGCATTCGTCGTCAACGCCGGTTTGCGGAAAAGCTGGAAAGTCTATCGGTGAACTCAACCTCGTTCATTCCGGAGATTGACTTGGCGACAGAGGAAATCCCCGACGACCGGCTGCGCCTGATTTTCACCTGCTGCCATCCCGCCCTTTCTTTGGAGTCGCAGGTTGCTCTTACACTTCGTACCCTTTGTGGCCTCGAGACCCAGGAAATTGCTCGCGCATTTCTGCTTTCCGAGGCTACTGTCGCGCAGAGACTTGTCCGAGCGAAACGTAAAATCCGCGATGCACGGATTCCCTATGTCATTCCGCAAAAGAGCGAACTTCCCAGCCGAATCGATGCCGTGCTGACTGCCATTTATCTCGTCTTCAACGAAGGTTATTCGGCTACTCGCGGCTCCTCGCTGATCAGAACGGATCTATGCGTGGAAGCCATACGCCTGGGACGCTTGGTTCGATCCTTAATGGCGCCTGAGCCTCCGGTCGAAGCTACTGGACTCCTCGCGCTGATGCTGCTGCATGATTCCCGCCGCCACGCCCGCCACAATGAGGCGGGCGATCTGATCCTTCTCGAAGATCAGGACCGGACCTTGTGGGACAAAGGACAGATTAGCGAAGCGCTTCCGCTCGTCGCCGAGTCGCTCGCAGGCGGACCGAGTCCGTTCTCCATCCAGGCCGCTATTGCGGCCCTGCACTGTCAGGCGGTTAGCGTCGACGATACCAACTGGCCGCAGATCGTCCGCTGGTATGAGCTTCTCGAACGCATCCAGCCCTCGCCGGTCGTCTTGCTGAACCGCGCAGTCGCAGTTGCTATGGCACAAGGCCCTGAACCGGCACTCGCCCTCATCGACGCTTCTGACGCCACCCGCAATCTCGAACACTATCACCTACTGCACGCGGTGCGAGCTGATCTTTTACGTCGCATAGGCGCCGCCCATGAGGCAGCAGTCAGCTATCGGCGAGCCCTTGCTCTGGCCACGAATGAGAGCGAACGCCGCTTCTTAGAACGACGGCTCCGAGAAATTGATCCGCAGGAAGTCGGGCAGCCCGTTACTGCTGCTGAGCCGCCTTCTTACGTGCACTATATTGCACGGCCTGATCCACAATCACATAAAGAAGCTGATCGGGATCCTTCTTCGCCTGCGTTTTGATTTACTCTCCTGCCCTTTTTCCCGCTTCCGGGTCATCTGGCAGCGTAATCCCGCGTTTCTGGGCAGAAATCTCGGCCAGCGTCTTCACGATTTGAAAGAATCCTTGTTCCGTCCTGCCACCCAGCGCCCATGCTTCCCACACAGAACTCGTTTCCTCAAGCCGAGTTAGTATTTCTGCTTATTGGACCGCCTTCCGCAGAATGCGTTTCTCGCCACCCGACCCGAAGCGAGTTAATTAGCCTACATCTTCCTGCCAGCCAAATCATCCTGAGACGCCGGGTCGCGACGGAACATCCATTTCAGAGGACCTCTTCGCAGCCCGGAAGTGGCGAAAAGCATTATTGCAGGTAAGAGCTCAGCGAGAAAGAGAAACCGTATGATTTTGATCGCAAAAAATTGGTGGTCTTTGGCCCTGAGAGGTCTGGTAGCGATTCTCTTAGGGATATTGACCTTTGCGTTGCCAGGCATCACTGTGAGCGCGTTAGTACTGCTCTTCGGAGCTTATGCTCTTGTCGATGGAATCTTGAATTTGGCTGGCGCCTGGCGTCGCTCGCGCTTGCACGAGCGCTGGGGTGCTCTGCTCATCGAGGGTCTGGTCGGAGTCATCGTAGCGATAATCACCTTCGCTTGGCCTGCCATTACGGCTTTTGCTCTTGTGATTGTGATTGCGACCTGGGCTATTGTGACGGGAATCTTCGAGATTACAGCCGCATTTCGCCTGCGAAAGCATATCGCAGGTGAATGGCTATTAGCCTTGATTGGCGTAGTGTCCATCCTGTTTGGGGCCTTGCTGCTTGCGGCCCCTCTTACCGGCGCCCTCGTTATCGCGCTGTGGTTCGGCGGGTATGCGGTCGTGTTCGGGATACTCTTGCTGGCACTGGCCTTCCGGTTACGAAGCTGGACGAAAAACAGCCCGCTGTCAGCGGCTCATCCACTTGTCTGAGATACTTGCGCGGGCAATGCGCCCGCCCGGTTCGAATTAAGGCGCAGCTTTCCTACTTCTTAGGCGCTCCTCCTCTTGAGTCGGAAGTGCGCGCTCTGCCTCCCGGGCAGTAAGTCTCGGTACGGCAATGGCTCGGTAGACGGCCGCCGCGAGCGCTCCGCCCGCTAGCGGGGCCAGGATAAACAGCCAGAGCTGCTGCAAAGCCCAACCGCCGACAAACAAGGCTGGCCCAATGCTCCGTGCTGGATTCACTGAGGTGTTGGTTACCGGTATTCCGACCAGATGGATAAGCACCAGAACAAAACCGATTGGAAGACCTGCGAACCCAACCGGCGCCTTCAAATCTGTTGCTCCGATCACTGTCAGAACTAAGAAGAACGTAAGGATGATCTCAGTCAGCAGGGCGGCGCCTAACCCGTACTGCCCCGGCGAATGTGCTCCGTACCCATTCGCAGCAAAGCCCAGCGCCCCCGGATCATACCCGTTCGGGCCGCCTTTAGCGATCGCGAGGAGGCACGCTGCCGCCACGATCGCACCCAGAATCTGCGCAGCCCAATATCCAAGCAGGTATTGCCGCTCCATCTTTTTACTTATGAAGAGGCCCAATGTGACAGCCGGGTTGATATGGCATCCCGAGATATGGCCGATCGTATAGACCATTGCCAAGAGCGAGAGCCCGAACGCAAGAGATACACCTGCGAATCCGATCTTGTCACCGGCCAGCACCGCAGCACCGCATCCGCCAAAAACAAGAACAAATGTTCCGACGAATTCAGCAAAGTATCTCGACATAAGTAGCTCCTTTCAACCGCTTTCTACTGTATGCGAGATATTCTGATAGGTCAAACGAAATCGATAGCTAAAACGAACAAGAACAGGAGCTAAGGGCAGTAAGTGAGCAGCCTGATTTTTTCCAATGGCTGGAAACTACCGTTGTTGTCCGTAAAAGAAAACGGGAACATTCGATGTTTCCTCCCGTTTCCCGCATCTCTCGAATGTTCCTCTAGACGTTCATCTGGTGAAGCAGAATACGATCATCTTCGGAAGCTCGTCACACCATTTGCCACGAATACGGCAATTGGAGCGGCCTAGTTTCGTAAGATGTCCGGGGGCATCTGACGATCGTGTCACTACACTTGCTATAACCAGAGCTGTTATCAGCGCCAATCTATCCTGCTAAGGAACTATTCTTCGCCAGATGCGAATCGTCATCATCATGCCCGTGTATGAAGACTGGGAATCGGCTGCCCTACTGTGTGAAGCCCTCGATGCAGCACTGGCACGTCTCGCAGACGTACAGGTCAGCGTGTTGATGATTGATGATGGTTCGATTCGGCCGATTGGCACTGGCTTCGCGGCTGTGCATCACCCCCACCTCAGAGGAATTTGGGTGCTGCGCCTGCGCCGGAACTTGGGACATCAGCGCGCCATCGCCGTAGCTCTGGCCTACATTCAGCAAAATGTGCCCTGCGAAGCAGTAATCGTAATGGACGCTGATGGGGAGGACCGGCCCGCAGACGTCCCGCGCCTCATCCAAGCGTTTCGCGCCTCCACTTCGCCTGTAACCGTTTTCGTTGAACGTGGACGGCGCATGGAAAGTGCGATGTTCAAGACCTATTACCAGATTTACCGGTTCTTTCACTTCCTGCTTACCGGGCAGAGCATTCGCTTTGGCAACTTCAGCCTGATCCCGGCGGAGCATGTAGCGAGCATCGTCGCCTTCCCAGAGCTTTGGAATCACTATGCTGCCGCGGTGCTTAAGTCCCGGTTGCCATATTCCACCATCCGTGCCGACCGGGGAACCAGACTTCGCGGAAAGTCGCGCATGAACTTTGTCAGCCTCGTCATCCACGGTTTGTCCGCGCTGTTCGCTTCTTATGAAATAGTGAGCACCCGGCTTCTGGTGGGTGCGGGGCTGCTGTCATTCTTGGCCTTTGTGCTGATCCTGGGCGTCATTTCAATCCGGGTCTTCACTCGTTTGGCCATTCCCGGCTGGGCTACAATCGTGGGAGGTCTGCTGTTATTGCTGGCCTTTGAGCTGTTAGCCACCGCGCTCAGCGTCATCTTTTCTGTCATGATGAACCGCAACAGCCTGGGTTTCTTGCCTTTACGCGATTACTCGTTTTTTGTGGCCGATTACCGCGAAATCCGGTCCAAGTGAAGGCGTCTCATTTAGTCCCATGGATTCGTTTCACTATGTCGGCGAGGAGCTGGATATTTTTGCTCACGCCCGGAACTGGAAGGGCTATTGGTCGAGCCAAGTGGCTCAGTCCATCGCTGGGGACGTACTTGAGGTTGGAGCTGGAATCGGCGCGAACACCGCCGTCCTCAAGGCCTCTGCTGGTCCAGTACGCTCCTGGACCGCGCTTGAGCCCGATCCGGATCTTGCCGGCCGGCTGGAGAAGACCCTCTCCGCGGATCCGGCAACTGCCGGATGCATCCCGCGCGTCGGCACCACGCATACGTTCAAGGCCGAACCTCTATTCGACTCACTCCTTTACATTGACGTTCTCGAGCATATTGCAGAAGATCGGCAGGAATTGGAGCAAGCCGCGGCTTTGTTGCGTCCGGGCGGGCACATCGTGGTGTTAGCGCCGACCCATCAGTGGCTTTACACTCCATTCGACGAGGCGATCGGCCATTTTCGCCGTTACAGCAAAACAACCCTCAAGGCCTGTGGTCCGGCCGCCTGTCAGCTTATCAACATGCGCTACCTCGACAGTCTCGGCATGTTGGCCTCGATGGCGAACCACTTCTTCCTCCATCAGTCTCAACCCAAACTGGGCCAGATTCTCTTCTGGGATCGCTGGCTGGTGCCACCCTCGAGGTTGGTCGATCGCCTTTTATTCCACACAGTCGGCAAATCCATTCTCGCCATATGGCGCAAACCATAACGCAAACTACCAATCTCCAGGTGCGCTCGGAACAGTCTCTCTACCGGCGCGATGGACTGCTCTGTGCTCTCCTGATGGCCGCGTGCCTCCTCTTGGCCCATCCGTTTGTGGAGATGGGCTTCGTCGATGATTGGTCCTACATCAAAACGGCGCAAGTTTTCGCCCAAACAGGACACTTCGCCTACAACGGCTGGGCGACCGCGGCTTTGGGCTGGCAGATTCTTTGGGGAGCGCTATTTAGTAAACTACTTGGTTTTTCTTTCGTTCACATACGTCTGTCCACGGTGCCAGTAGCGATGGCGACGATCTACCTCTTCCATCGAATCCTGGTTCGCTTTGGCATTTCGCGCGGCTATGCCATTTTCGGCGCCTTGACACTGGGGCTTTCGCCCGTCTTTATGGCAATGTCTGCCAGTTACTTGACAGATGTGCCTGGTCTCTTCGTCACTCTGCTGTGCCTCTATTTGTGCCAGCGTGCCCTCTCCGCTTCTACGGATCGTGCTGCACTGGCGTGGCTCTTTGTTGCGACTGTCACCAACGTCGCGGGCGGCACGGTCCGGCAGACGGCCTGGTTTGGCGCTCTGCTTTTTGTGCCATCCACTGTATGGCTGTTCCGCAGACGCCACGGCTTGTTTTTGAGCGGCGTGTTGATTTGGCTCGCAGGTGTAGCCGGCGTCTTCGCGTGCTTGGACTGGCTCTATCATCAGCCGTACTTCATCCCGGAGAGCCTCGCTCCTCCGGGCTTTAGCTTGGCGGTGCTCAGACATGTCGTCAAAGGGGAGATCAGAGTATCTCTGTGCACACTGCTGCTGCTCTTCCCGGTACTTGCTGCATGGTGGCCACTTGCCCGCTCTGTGCCGCGGCGTTCCTTGGTGTGGACGTCGGTAATCTCATCGGTTTTGCTGGTCGGCTTCCTGGCTTACTGCAGCAGCCAAGGCAAGCTGGATCAGTGGATCGCCCCGTGGCTCCCACACGTCATTGGGCAAATGGGGATGCCAGGAATGGATAATATCCCGGGCCCTAAGCCGGGCCCCATACATACTTGGCAGCGGATCTTCGTTACAGTGTTAGTGCTCGGTGCGGTGCTCATTTTCTTCGTGCACCTGTTCAGCCCACTACGCCGGCGTGGGTACCTCAATCAAAGCGCCCGCATGCCTTCTTGGCATCGCATTTTCTGGCTCCTCGGGCCCTATACGCTCGGTTATATGGCTGTTCTCAGTACGCGTGCAGTTTTCGACGCTCTCTTTGACCGGTACTCGCTTGTTCCACAAGCGATCGGCATCATCGTTCTATTGCGTTATTACCAGGATTTTGTCGTGTCCGATGGCAAGCAGCCGTCTTCTACATTCACCATCGGCCGTCTCCCAACCATATGCTATCTGGCTTTACTCGTATTCGCCTATTACTCCGTCGCCGGCACTCACGATTGGTTCTCGCTCGACCGCGCGCGCGTACAGGCGGCTGAAGAAATCCGCCGTTCCGGAGTGCCACGGACTGCCATCCAGGGCGGCTTCGAGTACGACGGCTGGACCCAGCTTGAAGCCGCCGGATACATCAATGACCCCCGTATCCGAATTCCTAAGGGCGCCTTCCATGCTGTGTCCGAGCCAACTCTTCCGTCCGAATGCAGTACATGGTTTTCCCCCACCCTCATCCCGGCCGTTAACCCGCGATATTTCGTCGTCTTCACGCCGCTCAGCTGCTTCGCACCTTCACCATTCCCAGCCGTCACTTATCACGCTTGGATGCCTCCGTTTACCCGCAAGCTCTATGTGCAGCAGCGGAAGGAATAGTGAAGCACACATTTCTCTGCGAACGGTAGGCCCTGTCATGTGCTTCGTCCTCTTTCACGGCGCGCTTGCTTCTTTGGGCGTACAGGGAGGGGCAGCCATAGTATTTTGCGGCTGGTAGTAGAAGCCATGCCAGAGCAGAGTGCCTGTTAGCGGATCTCCGAGCCACACCGTCAGATGAAGCCCATCGGCGGCGCTACAAGCTCGAAAAGATTCGGATTTTCCGTTCGCGTCGAAGTCCGATCGAACATCATTGTCCACACCTGCTCGAAAGCTGGCTGCAGGCGCGACGATAGCGATCAGGGGTACCAGCTTCTGGGGGCGGTCCTTGCCCGCAAGATGGAGCTCGTAATTTGTGACTGAGGTATCCACATCCTTTGTCACCGGACACGCACTCTCCGAAGTGGCGCCTATCTCAGAGGCCGTAAAACTCTGCGGTATTGTCGGCGTAACTAAGGTGACCGGTGTGCTCGACGCTATGTTCGAATTACGAATGGCGAGACAGGTTCTTCCGCCGGTCGACACTGCAACTCCAATGCGAGTTGAATAGGAACTCCCGTCGACGCGTGCGCCGCTTTGAACTTCTCCTAATCCCACGCTTTTCTTTGAGCTATTGCAGGATACGAGGACAGCGAAGGCACACAATGCGAGGACGGCAGGGCGTTTTTTCATTCAACTGTTCCAACCTCTGGATGCGCGAAGCCCGCACAAACGTTCGCAGTTCGTGCTGAAGCGCTCGGAATACTACAGCCAGCGGAGTCTATCTATTCGTACTTCGAGATCCGGTGAATAAAGCACATGCGGTTCGCCCGGAGGCTGAGGAACACCTGAGTGTCGAAAGAGATCCTGCTCAAAATGGACGATCTGGGCGTGGTGTAACGGCCAGACATCGTGGAAAATTTGGCCGTAGGCGAGACGCCCTTGAAACGTGGTGTACAAACGGTAGCGAGCCGTCAGAAAATTCTCCAAGTCTCCTGCCCGGACAGGTTGCCCCGGCTGAATCACCAGGTTGTTTGCGCCAGGCCCCAGCCATCGAATGCTCTTGTAACTCAGCTGGTTCCGCTCCCTGCGAACCGACATGCGAGCCCAGCGATAAGGTAAACGGAAAAATGCGCGGGCGGCCAGAACTGCAAGTAAGCGGCTAGCCTCAAGGGTAAAAAACCATACTCCGCCCTCGCCATCCGGGCCGCGTACGTAGGTACGAACATTCGTCTCGGCAAAATGGGATATCCAGGGGAACGCAGGCAGGAATGGAAGCCGCAGATCTGTCAGAAGGAACGGAGTCAATGCGAGCCACGCGGAGCCGTCGAAGGTGTCAAGGCTCAATCCCTCTGGAATCAGGCCGCGAATCATGGCTGGTTCGAAACGCCAGTGGAGAAAGGTGAGGTAGCGCCACCTCTGCAGCATGACTGGTTTTGCGACAGCGCGCGGTGCATATGGACTGAGCTGTTGATTCAAACCCTCAACGTAGCGCAGCCGCTTTCGGTTGATTCGGGCAGTTCTCGAAAGTGAACGTCATGGAGCAGACTTCTGGGTCCAGCGCTTGCATGCCAGGTTCGCTGGAAACAAACTCCCGGTCGCCCTCCACCTGTTCGATAGAGGAAGTGCGCTCTTCAGAGGGCTCGGCAGCCGCCGGTTCTAAGCGCAACGCCAAGTGTCCGCAACGGGTCTGCCATTTTTCGAATTTACCCCCTTGCCACGATGTCACCGCGCCACCGTAATCCCAGCCCAAGCCCAGCATTCTGAAGGCTTTTCCATTAGTCATTTCGAGAGCTTTCAGCCTGATACCGAAGGTAACTCCTTCGGTGGTGTGCCAGCGGCACTTCGAAGCGATTCCGATCTCTCCCTGACAGAAGGCAATCGTCTGAACATGGGCGGCGGGTTTATCGTCATTCCATGTGACGGCGAGAGATTCGTCCAACCGATCTCCGAATACCCTGGTCCCGGGCTCTGGCCCTGTATCGCTTAGAGTAACGTCCTCATCGATCACGTTCCCTGCGCCGAAGAATCGCGCCAGGTCGGAACGCGTTGTACCGGCCCTAATCGGACCGACTCGTTCTCCCGGGATTATCGTCCAGTCATTCGTGGGAAGGGCGGATGTTTTAGTCCCCAAGAAGGCGAAAGCTACAACAAGATGAAGCATCCGGCTGCTCCTGCGTTACGATCTCCAAAATATCAGTCTGGAACCCCATGACGCTACCGTAGAAACATGAAGGTAATCTCATCCCGAGAGTTACTCAAGAACAAACTATTCACAGTTGTTGATGAAGTGGCCAAAGACCCGGACGGCTTCGAAATCAGGCGCTCTATTGTGCGGCATCCCGGTTCGGCTGTGATGATGGCCGTCGACGACAAGGACAGAATACTACTGGTAAAGCAGTTCCGGCTTCCCGCTGAGCAGGAGCTCTGGGAACTGCCCGCCGGGAGAATCGATCCGGGTGAAACAGAACTCCAAGCAGCTGAACGCGAATTGCGCGAAGAAACCGGGTACTCGGCCACGAAGTGGGTCAAGCTGGCTTCTTTCTGGGCAAGTCCCGGGTACGTGGATGAAAAGATGAACGTGTTTCTAGCGCTCGGATTAAAGCCCGGCGAGCAGCAGCCAATGGATGACGAGCGAATCGAGATTCGCTGGTTTGATTGGGCGCAACTGCGGGATATGATACGCGCTGGACAGATACTCGACGCGAAAACCATGATCGGGTACTTCATGTGGCGAGACAGTAAAAACGATCAAACATCGAAGTGAGCGAGCAAAGTACGAAGCCTTTCGTATGCCCTGAAAAGCAGGCTCTTTACAGCCGATTCAGAGCAGCCGAGAACGCCCGCAATCTGGCAGTATTCCAACTCTTTGTACTTATGCATGATGACCGCGGCCCGCTGATGACTCGGCAGCGAGGCGATTGCATTCCGAATTTCCTGAGCTTCCGCAAGAGCTAGCAGGCTTTGCTCAACTGTGGGATTTCTGTCTGCGAATTGCCGGAGCAGTCCCTCTCCGGTGTGGTCGTTGAGACTTTCGCGATTCTTCTCGTGGCGTCCGTCGCGAATGGAGTTGATGGCCACGTGAGTTGCGATTCGAAACAGCCAAGTGCTGAATTTTGCACTGGGCTCATAGTTGGCTCGCGAACGATATACCCGGAGGAAGACCTCTTGGGACAGCTCTTCGGCCACACACTGTATACCCACCATCCGCTGGATGAAGTTGATGACCGGTTTCCTGTGGCGCTCCAAGAGCAGGCTGAAGGACTGCCAATCTCCATCGCGAACACGGCACATCAGGTGGGCGTCCAATTCGATGGCGTAACACGTTTTGCCAGTTGAAAACCGCCCACCCGGTTTTAACTGCGGACGTAAAGACTGCTGCGCCGTTCCCATATGCATCCACCAGCAGAAACGAGCCTTTTCGAGAGAAGGTTTACAACCGTTTATTCGTTTGTGAGTGGACGTTCCATCAACTCCCGGATAGCCTCACGGGGATCTTTGAACGAGTAGAGGACTGCATGCATATTGCTGACAATCGGCATGTCGACGTGATGCGCGAGGCCAAGCTGATACGCCGCCTTGCACGTCGCGACTCCTTCGGCCACCATGGTCATTTCCTGCAGGATCGCCTGGAGCGAATGGCCCTGTCCTAATCGGATTCCCACGAAACGGTTACGCGAGAGATCTCCTGTAGCGGTCAGGACCAAGTCGCCCAGACCGGCGAGACCACTCAGCGTACGGGGTTGGCCGCCCATTGCAACAGCCAGACGCGTGATCTCGGCGAGACCTCGAGTGACCAGCGCGGCGACGCTGTTGCTGCCCAGCCCCAATCCGTTGCAAATGCCAGCCCCGAGCGCGATTACGTTTTTCAGGGCCGCGCCGATTTCTGTCCCGACAACGTCACTGCTCGCATAGAAACGTAGCTTTGAGGTCGAGAACGCTTGCTGAATACGTTCGCAGATGCTGAGATCTTCACACGCGATAACCACGGCCGCAGGCTCCCCCGCCGCAACCTCTCTTGCAAAAGTCGGTCCGGAAAGCACTGCTATCGGGTTCGCGACTGCCTTACCCGCCGAGGCCGCGAGAACCTGGGACATTCGAAGCAGTGTTCCTTCTTCCAGGCCTTTGGTGGTGCTGATGATCTGAGTACGCCGCGATAAGTGCGTCGCAGCTTGGGAGATGATCGGGCGCAAATAGTGCGACGGTATTGCGCTCAGCAGCATATCGGCTCCGGCTACTGTGTCCGCAAGATCCGGAGATACATGTATGTTCCTGGGCAACAGGAACCCAGGGAGATAGCGCCTGTTTTCGCGTGTCGTTTCCATCGCTGCGGCGCGCCCGGCATCGCGCGCCCAAACAGAAACGCGTCCGAATTTATCTGATAGCGCAATTGCCAGAGCGGTTCCCCAACTGCCCGCCCCCAGCACGGTCAGGCTCTGGAGCGTCTGCGATCTTGCTAAAGCCAAGGAGCGCTACCGGGCCGATCCGCCCTTGACCGAAAACACGTTCTCCTGGCCTGCCACCAATCGCGAAATGTTCGCCTTGTGCCGCAAGAGGATCAGGAGAGACGCGAAGACGCCGGCGATCAGCACTGGCTCCGGGGACGGCCCCACGAGCCAAAGCACTAGCGGGAACAGCAAGGCACCCAGAATAGACCCAAGCGAGATGTACTTGCTAAGCGCGACCGTAGTGAAAAAAATAGGAACCAGAACTAGAATGGCCAACGGGGCAATAAAGAGGAACGCCCCGATAAAGCAAGCCACTGCTTTGCCGCCTTTAAAGCCGAGGAAAACTGGATAGCAGTGGCCCAGCATCACGGCTAAGGCCGCGCATGCGATCGCCACTGGATCGCCTTGGGAAAGATAAGCCGCGAGCAACACCGCCAAATATCCCTTACAGACGTCGAGCAGCAGCACCACGAACCCGGCTTTGCGTCCCGCGGCTCGGTGAACGTTTGTGGCTCCAATGTTTCCGCTGCCAACCGTGCGGATATCGCGGCCTGTAAACAGACGCACGAACCAATATCCAAAGGGGAGTCCCCCGATCAGGTAAGCGACGATGCTGATTGCGGGAGTGGCTAGTTCTGAAGCGATGGCTTGCACCTGAGTCTTAAGAGGCGGCGATGGCCGCTTCCAGTTCGAATTCTCGCAGTTTGCGGTACACGCTGCCATTCGATCCCCGCTCACTCAGATACAGAGCGAAAGCAGTGACCGGAAATCGACCAATACTAGCCGGTTGCAGTTCGGCCACCTTCTGCCGCAAGCGAGCCAGCGGGACCGGATTTCTCATGCGTGCTAGCGTCAGGTGCGGCGAAAAGGCGCGTTCCTCCCTTTTGATTCCTAGTGGCTCCAGGCAATCTTCAGTCCGCCTGGCAAGTTCAGCAAGAGAAAACCCGCCGTTTACACCTGCCCAAAGTACGCGAGGTGCGCGCTCATTCGGAAACCACCCCAGACCCTTGATCTCCAATTCCAGCAGCGCTGGCAACACTACTGAAGAGAGAGCCGCTTCCAGTTCTTGCAATCGGTGCTTAGGCCATTCGCCAATGAATTTTGTTGTGACGTGAAGATTGTCTAGGGGGCTCCATTGAACCAGCGATTCGGAACGCAGCGCCATGGATAACCGCTCCAATCGCATCAGGATTGGCGGCGGCAGTTCGATGGCTGTGAAAAGGCGCATGGATGGTTCGCTCGTGCTACTGTCTAGCTTACTTTGGCTGATTATTACAGATCAGGCACACGGAGATCAAAAAAGAACTCGGATAAAAGCGTCAGCAATCAAATCCGGGACACTTACTTTTTGCTGCAGCTGCTGCGGAACACGGTGACAATGCCGCTCAGCTTCTGCGAAAGGCCCACTGAAACTGTGGCGCGAGATCTGCTTGGATGTGTTTTGCGGCACGGCGAAACTGCAGGGATGATCGTCGAGACCGAGGCCTATCTGGGAGGCGATGATCTTGCGGCGCATTCCGCCCGAGGACTCACGGAACGCACCCGCGTCATCTTCGGGCCGCCCGGCCATGCCTACGTCTATTTCATTTACGGCATGCACGAGTGCCTGAACGTAGTTGCCGACCGGGAGGGTACCCCGGGCTGCGTCTTGATTCGCGCACTGGAACCTTTGAGCGGACTCGCGCAAATGTCTACGCGCCGTCATTGGAACGGCCCTGCTCTTGGTCTCGCCAACGGCCCTGGCAAACTGACCGAAGCCCTCGCTATTACCCGGGCGCAGTACGGGCTTCCATTAGATGGCGAAGGGTTCGGAATTCGATTGTGGCGCGACAAACCAGAGTTCGAAGTGAACACTACGCCGCGTATTGGAATCACGAAATGTGTCGATTGGCCGCTACGATTTACCTGGGCGAATCATCCCTGCCTCAGCAAACGGAGCCATGGCGTTTAGAATGGCCGGAGGATGCCTCCCAAAATCCTCACTCTTCTCGTTTCGTCAGCGCTGATTCCGGCTGCCCTCTCCGGCGCTCAGCTTGACGAACTGATCAATTCTCAGATCCGGCAATCTTCCGGCAACGTTTCGATATTTGCCAAAAACCTGCAGAATGGGAAGGCGTTCAGCGTCAAGGGCGATGAACCGGTGCGAACCGCGAGCACTATCAAACTCGCCATCATGGTCGAGTGTTTCGCCGAAGCTGCCGAAAAGACCCTGAACCTGTCAGAAAACATCAAAGTCAGCGATGACGAGAAGGTTTCGGGCAGTGGTATCGTTCAGGAACTCTCAGCCGGCGACGAATTGCCGGTACGCGATCTGGTGGACCTGATGATTGTGCTGAGCGACAACACCGCCACGAATATGCTCCTGAACCGTATTGGTGGAAATGCTGTGAACGCTCGCATGAAACAGCTGGGACTCGAACAAACCCGCGTAATGCGAAAAATACTCGGAGATGGCAAGAACCTAAAACCAACTCCTACCGGCATCACAGAAGAAGGCGCAAAGCCCGAGAACAAAAAGTGGGGCATTGGACGGAGCAGCCCGCAGGAAATGGTCATCCTACTCGAGAAGCTCTATCGAGGGGAGCTTGTGAGCAAAGCAGCTTCGGAGGACATGCTCACCATCCTAAAACGGCAGCGAGACCGGGATGGCATCGGGCGCGACATGAAAGACTGCACAATTGCGAGCAAGTCCGGAGCGCTCGACCGCCTCCGAAGCGACGTTGGCATTGTCTACTCCAAGCGAGGTCCGGTGGCGATGGCGATCACCGTCGACAACTTGCCGGAAACAAATTGGAGCGCCGACAACCCAGCGCTCCTTTTGATCTCTAAGCTTTCGGAAATCCTGATTAACGAACTTGGTTCGCCCTAGGTGGTGGTTTTGTGATGCTTTTTGGCTTTGTGCTTTTTGCCGGTCCGGGATTTCGTGCTGGTCTGAAACGCCGAGTGAAGGTTCAGTGGCATTACGGGCATGATAGCCGGAGCGGCAAAAAGGGCGGTTAACAAAATGGTTGCGAGTCTCATCTGAGGAACAGTGTAACTGCTAACGTTCCTTCATCTCTCAGCTAATAGCGATAGTGATCGGCTTTGTAGGGTCCTTCGACCGCGACACCGAGATATTCGGCCTGTTTCGGGCTGAGCGTCGTCAGCTTCACGCCGATCTTTTCCAGGTGCAGCCGTGCCACTTCTTCATCCAATTTCTTCGGTAAGGTGTAAACGCCCACACTGTAGCTGTCGCGGTTCTTCCAGAGGTCAATTTGCGCGAGCGTCTGGTTTGAGAAGCTGTTGCTCATCACGAAGCTCGGGTGCCCGGTCGCGCAGCCCAAATTCACCAGCCGGCCCTCGGCGAGCATGAAGATGCTGTGCCCGTCCGGGAAAGTATACATGTCCACTTGCGGCTTGATGTTGGTGCGTACCACGCCTTGTTCCGTGTTCAGCCGATCCACTTGAATCTCGTTATCGAAGTGGCCAATGTTGCACACGATGGCCTGATCCTTCATGAACCGCATGTGCTCGAGCGTGATGATATCGAGATTGCCGGTACAGGTCACGTAAATATCGCCCCGGCCCAGCGTGTCCTCGATAGTGGTCACTTCGAATCCCTCCATGGCCGCCTGCAACGCATTAATCGGATCGATCTCGGTGACGATCACTCGGGCGCCCATGCCGCGCAGAGACTGTGCCGAGCCCTTGCCAACGTCCCCATACCCGCAAATGACAGCAACTTTGCCAGCCACCATGACGTCGGTCGCGCGCTTGATGCCGTCCGCTAGGGATTCGCGGCAGCCGTAGAGGTTATCGAATTTCGATTTAGTCACCGAATCGTTGACGTTGATGGCAGGAACAAGCAGTTTTCCCGCTTCCTGCATTTTGTAAAGGCGGTGAACCCCAGTTGTGGTCTCTTCGGAAACGCCGCGCCAATCTTTGGTTAGCTCCGTCCATCGGCCCGGAGTTTCGGCGTTCACCTTCTTCAGCAGATCCTTGATTACTTCTTCTTCGTGGCTTGCCGAAGGCGTGTTTACCCAGTCGCCACCCTCTTCCAGTTCGCGACCTTTATGAAGCAGCAATGTGACATCGCCGCCGTCGTCCACCACTAATTGCGGTCCTTTCCCGCCAGGGTGACTAATAGCTTGGTGGGTACACCACCAATATTCTTCCAGCGTTTCGCCCTTCCAGGCAAAAACAGGAACACCTGCCGCGGCGATGGCAGCAGCGGCATGGTCCTGGGTCGAGAAGATGTTGCAGCTCGCCCAGCGCACATCGGCTCCCAGATCGACCAGCGTTTCGATAAGCACTGCCGTCTGAATTGTCATGTGGAGCGATCCGGTCACACGCACGCCCGCAAGCGGCTTTTCCGGCGCGTACTTCTCGCGGATAGCCATTAGTCCTGGCATTTCATGTTCGGCGACTTTGATTTCTTTGCGGCCCCAATCGGCAAGAGCCATATCTGCGACCTTAAACTCGGCCGCAGTTCGGTTGAGCGTTGCTGTACTCATCCATCACCTCGTCTGACCAATATATCAAATGATCTTGATATGTTGATATATCATGTCCGTGCTTCTCCGGTCAATACGGCTGCTCAGCGATCCCACGCGGGTCCGTGTGCTGCTATTGCTCGAAAAAGAAGAGCTTTCGGTTGCGGAACTGCAGGAAATCTTGGCTAAAGGACAAAGCCAGATCTCGACTCATCTCGCTCAATTGAAGCAGGCGGGACTTTTGGAGGACCGGCGCACCGGAAAAAACATCTTCTATAAGTTAAAGCCCGAAACCGGACGAGATGAAGGCTTTTCGAAGCTGCTGAAGCTATTTGCCGATTCTTCCGAAGATATCCCGGAAATGACAGCCGATCGCGAGGCACTTAAGCTGGTGCTCGCAAAACGCCGTGACAAAATGCGTTTGTATTTCGACAGTTTGGCTGGCAGGTTTGGCCGCGAGTACCTGCCAGGGCGGTCCTGGCAAGGGCTCGCCGAAGCTCTGCTCACGTTGATCCCACCACTGACGGTTGCCGATTTGGGAGCAGGAGAAGGCACATTTGCCCAACTGATGGCTCGTCGTGCGAAGAAGGTTATCGCGGTCGACAGTTCAGAGCGGATGGTCGAGGTTGGGACAGATCTGGCCCGTAGCCACCACCTCACTAATCTGGAATATCGGTTGGGCGACCTGGAATCGCCACCCATCGGGGATAGCGAGGTGGACCTTGTGTTCTTTAGCCAGTCTCTGCACCATGCGTCGTGTCCGGAACGAGCCGTGCTGGACTCGGCGCGCATTCTACGGCCAGGCGGAAGAATTGTCATTCTTGATCTCCTGCGCCATCAGTTCGAAGAGGCGCGGGACCTGTATGCCGATGTTTGGCTCGGCTTCACTGAGCACGAATTAAGGGCCTTCCTGAAGCGCGCGGGTTTTGCGGAAATTTACTCAGCGGTTGTTCATCGGGAGCCCGACCCTCCACATTTCGAAACGCTCCTGGGAACGGGCCATAAACTCAGCGACTGATCAGGCGCGTACTGCCGCGCCGGGGGTGTTGCGAACGGCAGCGTATCCGAGTGCAATGACTGAGACAAACATCATCAGCACCTCGCTGTCGCCGAGGTTGTATTCGAAAATACCGCCCACCAGCATGCCAATGGTCACGGCGATGGTGCCGTGAAGGATAAACAACTGCTGTGATCGCGCGCCACCCTGCCGCTGTATTGCCTGAGCACAATCGAAAACAGTCAATCCGATCAGCCACAGAATCAGAAGTAAACCCGGAATTCCGCGCTCAGCCGCGTACTGTAGGTAAATGTTATGCAGGTGGCCGTAGTAGCCGACCGGCAACGGACGCTGCACATCGGCAGGCACATAGCTGTCGAACTGTCTTCGAATCTGCTCGGGACCAATCCCTAACCAGGGATGCGCTTTCACCATCTGCCATCCGGTTTCGAAGGTCACCAGGCGATGGCGATTCGAGTCAGTTTCCCCATGAGGAGCAATCAGTGACGTCATTCGATCCCGGGTTCCTGCCGGGGCGACCAGAAAGGCCGCCGCTGCGAGCACTGGAACGGCGATGATCATCTTCGGGCGCCAGAACCAAATCAGGTACAGAACTGAGGGAATCGCGGCAACCCAGATGCTTCTCGTCCACCCGAGCAGTATCGCCGCCGCCATAACAGCACCACCGGCATAAACCCAAACCGGCATTCGGCGATTCGAGAAAAACCATTGCGCCAAGAGGAGCGATAGAACACTCAGCTGCAAGGCCCCAAAGGTCATCCAGTGACTTTCAAAACCTGTAATCCGGTGTCCGGTGTAAGTAATGTAAAAATCTTCCCCCGTTTTCTTTGCGTGCTGGTATTTTGCGGCAAATTGTAGAAGGCCCCATGCTCCTGACGCACTCGCCGCGGCAGCCCACGCGGCGATGACATAGAACACTTTTTCGAATTGCCTGGAAAAAACGCCGTACAAAAGCGGAATGAAAAAAAATATAAAAAACTTTTTGATTTGGGCTCGCCCGCCCCAGGGATCGGGTGAAAGTACGTCAGCGAGCGCCGTCCACAAAAAGAAGGCCGCCAGCGGAATCCAGATGCGAGGGAATTCCAACTTCTGGTGGAGGATGAGCGATAGCAAAATACCAATTCCCAGCAGAATCTGGCTCGCAGCAATGGAAATGTGGATAAAACCCGCTGCAGCGACGGCGACCCAAAGCAGCAGTTGTTCCCGCTTGTCCTCCTTTAGGGGCATAAACCGCTTCAGTATGACAGAATGAAAGGCGAAGACGGCTCATGGAGGTGTACTTACTTAGGCACGGCATTGCGGAGGACGGCGGTCCAGACAAGCCCGATGCCGACAGGGCTCTCACGACGGACGGTAGACGTAAGCTGCGTCATGTTCTTGAGTTGTCGTCCGAAGTCAATGTCGATCCAAGCCTGATCCTGACCAGTCCCTTGCGCCGGGCTATGCAGACGGCGGAAATCGCACGCAGCGTTTTGAAATGTAAGAATGCGTTGATCAGTTGCAAGGCTCTGGCCCCAGGTGGATCGGTCGAACAAGTCTGGGACGAGGTCCGGGCCCACCGTCAAGAGACGGCGCTTCTTCTCGTGGGCCACAATCCTCAATTCGCGGAGTTGGCCGGCTACTTTCTGGGCGCACGTGAACTCCGTGTCGATTTTAAAAAAGGCGCTATTTTGCGGGTAGATTTCGACTCCTTCAGCGCCCGGCCACATGGAACCTTGCGCTGGTACCTAGTCGGTAAACTCGCGGCAAAAGCTGATTAGAAACGAATCAGCGCGGCCATTATCCCCGAGCATTTCGCCAGCATTTACCATCTATGATGTAGGTGGGTCTCCGAATGGCTGGAACTATCACGAATTGCGGGTGGTTACGCGTATGGACCCTAGCCTCGTGCGTCGTTCTTCAATGCGTGGCGCAATCCGCCATCACGCCCGGGCAAACTGCGACCAAGCCGGCAGCAAATCCGCCTAAGCCCGGCGCCACCCCTCAGACGCCGAACCCCTCGCCATCTGGTGTGACAACGTATTCTCAGCGCAATCCGGATGAGGCCTCGCAGCCTGTGCAGGATCCGGCGCCCATCGAGTTTGAATCGAAGGGTATGCAATACGAAGCGTTAACCAAGGACGGGATAACGGTCATGTTTGCCACGTTGCCGCCACACGTCAAGGACTACAACATCGTGCAGGTTACCGTTACCAACGGATCCCTGGTTTCGTGGACCGTAAAGCCGACCGACTTCGTGTTTATACGCCATGATGGAACAGTTCTGCAGCCTGTATCTGCGGATACCGTGGTCGAGTCGTTGCTCGAAAAAGCTACTCGCGGAGATGTGATTAAGCTTCAATTGCTTTATGAAGAGAGCATCTACGCTCTGACTAATTTCCGGTCGACAAACGGTTATGAACAGAGGCGCGAGGCTGCTATGGCGCAGTTTGTCAATAGGGAGTTCAAGGCCGCAGCGGCCGCATCTGCGATTACTCTTGTACCAGCGAAGCTAAAAACCGGTGACAGTACCGATGGGGCTGTGTTCTTCGAGAACAAAACCAAGGACAAAACGCTCGGACCTGGTCGATTGATCGCACGCACATGTGGACAGACCTTTACGTTCGAAGTCTACCCGGAGATTAAGATACGGTAGTGGCTCCCGCTTCTGATAACGGCTCTTCCGGAATCATCGACCTCCACGCACACACAACCGAGTCAGACGGCACTTTAACGCCCCATGCATTGGTAGATCTGGCCGTCAAAACCGGACTCAACGCGCTTGCGGTAACTGATCACGACACGTTCTCCGGTTATCAGCAAGCTCTTCCCACAGCACAACGAGCAGGGCTCGACCTGGTTCGCGGCATAGAGCTGAATTCGCGTCTGGTCCTTGAAACCGGTGAGCAGCGTTACGCTCATCTGCTGGGGTATTTTCCTGTCGAAGAACCCACGGCCGAGTTCATCTCATGGCTGAACGCAGAGCGCGAAGAGCGGCGCGATCGCAATCGCAAGCTGGCGGAAGCTCTCCGCAGACGTAACATCGATGTCGAGTTGTCAGAAGTAGAAGCGCGCGGAAAAAGTCTCGCCGGTCGCATTCATTTCGCCCAGGTGCTTGTTGAAAAGGGCTATGCCAAGAATTTCGATGACGCGTTCCATCGGTTCCTGGGTGAAAACGCGCCGAGCTATGTCGAGCGCCAAAGTCAGAGTACACAAGAAGCAATTCGAACGATTCGTTCCGGTGGCGGTATTCCTGTTATTGCTCACCCGGTCAGGCTGTCGCTCGCCCGTGATGTAGAGGCAAAAGCAATCGCTGACCTGAAGACCGCGGGCCTGCTGGGTCTTGAAGTTTACCATTCTGATCACGCGCCGGAGTTGCAGGCTTACTACCGGCAGCTCGCGGAAGAACTCGATCTTCTGCCTACGGGAGGTTCGGATTTTCACGGAGCGGTGAAACCTGATATTCAGCTTGGTACCGGACACCGCCGCAATATCCGTGTTCCCCGTGAGTTTCTGGACGGAATGAGATTGTTCGTCACCGCTAAAATGAGTCGTGTCTGAAGTTCTTCCAAGACTTCGTTACAACCTGGACTTTTTGCCGTCACCGGACCCCGCACGGCCCGGGCTCTTCATTCGCGATCCTTACCAGTATTCGGATGCGACATTGCTCGTTCCACCGCCTCTCGTGCAAGCGCTCGAATGCTTCGACGGCCAGCAGTCGGCCATCGATCTCCGATCCGAACTTGTACGAATTACCGGCGAGATTCAGGTCGGCGATCTCGAAAAGCACCTGGTTGACAGTCTCAACGAAGCCGGATTCCTGGAGAATGACCGCTACCGCGAGTTGAAGGCCAAGCGCGAAGAAAATTTCGCTTGCGAGCCGCTGAGAGAAGCCGCGTTCGCCGGATCAGCATATCCCGAAGAACAACCGGAACTCGCCAATGTTCTCAACGGTCGACTGTCGAAGCCCACCGGAGAATCAACTACCGTAGCGATTGCGGCTCCGCATGCGAGCCCCGATGGAAGTTGGGAAACCTATCGCGCTGCTTATCGAACTTTGCCGTCGCCCGAAGAAGCAGCCGGTCGCACTTTCGTGATATTGGGCACCTCTCACTATGGCGCGCCAGAACGCTTCGGGTTGACGCGTAAACGCTTCGTCACACCATTTGGAGAATCGCGCACCGACATCGCGCTGGTCGATGAGTTGGAACGCAACGCTCCGGACGCGATCCGGATGGAGGATTACTGCCACGCTGTCGAACACTCGATCGAGTTCCAGGTGGTTTTTCTCCAGCATCTGTACGGACCGGACGTCCGCATTCTGCCCATTCTTTGCGGTCCATTTGTCAAGAGTATCTACGAAGGCGGACTGCCCGAGGAGAGCGAACAGGTGGCACGGTTTTTCGGTGCCCTCGGAAACCTGAGTGCGCGGGAGGACGCCCGTCTTTTCTGGATTCTCGGAATCGACATGGCGCACATGGGACGGCGCTACGGAGATTCCTTGCGAGCGACTGCGAAACTAGGCGAGATGCAGGCCGTGGAAGATCGCGATCGAAAACGGATTGCACAAGTCACCGCGGCTGACATTCGCGCCTACTGGTCACTGATTCAGCAGAATCACGATGACTTGAAATGGTGCGGGTCTTCACCGCTGTATACATTTATGGCAGTGAATCCGGGGCTAGCTGGTAGCCTTCTTCATTACGATCAGTGGCAAATAGATCCGCATAGCGTAGTTTCATTCGCCGCTATGCGCTTCGACCGGCCCGCCTAAAAGATGGTGAGCTATTGCTCGCTTCCTCCACCCCACCAATAGCCCGGCCGCGTTCGGATTTTTAGCCCGGGTCTATCCACCAGCACCCGGATGTTGTGGAACCCGGGCTCGTTTTTGTTATTGGGCGAGTAGCTAAGCAAATATTGGCTGTTTAGATCTTTACCAATATCCGTAATCGCGTTCTCTAGAGCCCGTTCACGCGCGAAGCTATACGTTTGGCCGCCCGTGAAGAAGGTAAGCGCTTCCGCAGGGCTCTTTCGAAAGAGGTCATGAATGGAGTGCAGAATCGGCGGGACCGCATTGGCCAGATTTCCCGTTTGCTGCTGGATTACGTTCGTCTCGCTCCGGGCGCCGTTGCCAGTGATGTTTGGCAAAGCCTCGGGCGGAATACGTCCGTTCTGAGGCGCTGGGTAGGGAGTCTTTTTCATCAAAGCCGTCAACGCCTTCGAAATGTCGACACAGTAAACAATTACATTGTCGAATTGCATCCGCCGTACGGTCTCTTCCAGGTGCGACTCACTGCCCTTATCCATATTTCGGCTCAGAAGAAGAATCACCCGCCGTCTGGTGTTCTGCGGATCGTGATGGCGAAGCATAAAGTCCGCTTCCAGCACCGCATCAATCAGGCGCGCGCTGGTCGACCCGGAATTCAGCTTCTGCATAGCATCGTCTATTTTGTCCGGATTACTGGTAAAGTCCTGCAAGTGCTGCATGCGATGATCGAACGCGAGCACAGCCAGATCGCTGTCCACGCCGGTAACCAGGCCATGCACTAGCAGTCCCGTCCTGCGAAGTTCAGGCAGAACAGGCTCAATGTCGGCGTTGGCTTGTACAACCAGCACCACCGACATCGATTGCTGGGTGAACTCGGCGCTGATCTTCTGTTGCTTGTCGTTGTCCAGCAGTTCGAAGTCTTTTGCGTCGAGGCCGTTCACATACCCATGCCCATCCGGGTCAAGTACCGTCGTCGGAACCAGCACGTATTTAATGGTTGTACCGAAACGAGTGCCATCCGCATTCAGCCTTTCTGTGGATGCTGTTTCAGTCGGCCCATTTGATGGTTGAGCAACCGTATTCGGTTTCTTGGGAGCCGGACCCAATTGACCTGGCTGCGGAGGAGGGCCGGGAGGCACCTGTCCAGGAGGCAACAGTTGAGCCACCAACACCGTTCCGAACAACAGCAGTAATCCTAGTGGCATCAAACCGTACCAGACTGCACGAAACCTGCTTGAGCGGTTGTTCATACCTAAATCTGAGATGTCTCTCCCGAATGCCGAGTTTCTAGTACCGTTCTTAGTTTCGCTCACTTCCGGAATGCTCGGTTTGTCCGGCAAGTAATTGGAGAACATGCGGAATCAAATCCTGAATGACCGTCAACGAGAACACTGCGCCTTTCGGCGAACCCGGCGTGTTCACAATCAGCGATCGCTTGCGGCTTCCCGCAAGAGCACGGGACAGCATAGAAAACTTCGTTTGCTCCAGCCCTCGTGCTCTCATCAGTTCACTTAGCCCAGGTATTTCGCGGTCCAGAATTTTCCGCGTTGCTTCGGGTGTTACGTCGCGGGCCGATACGCCGGTTCCTCCCGTCGTAACAATCAGCGATGCTGCATCCGAATCTGCCCATTCCGCCAGGCGGCCGCTGATGGCCGGCTCCTCATCAGGCACTGTGGCCATCTTTGTGACGCGCCACCCTTGCGTTTCGCAGTAGAGACGAAGTTCCAGACCCGAAATGTCCTCCCGGTGCCCAGCAGAAGCCGAATCACTAACGGTAAGAATGCCAACCGTTATCATTTGTGACTCTTCGTCGTCCGCCGGTAAGTGCCCGATTTCCCGCCGCTCTTCTCAAGCAGATGTATCTCCTGAATCTCGATACCCTTGTCAAGCGCTTTCGTCATGTCGTAAATGGTAAGCGCGGCTACGGACACCGCCGTCATGGCCTCCATCTCCACACCGGTGCGGGCAACGGTGGCGGCTGTCGCGGTAATCTCGATACCTTTCTCCCTCATCTCGAAGCTGATTCCCACATGAGTCAACGGCAGCTGATGACAGAGCGGAATCAGATCCGCCGTTCTCTTGGCCGCGCTGATGCCCGCAATTCGCGCCACTTCGAGTGGATTCCCCTTCTTGTTGCCGGGCAGCGCTTTGATCACCTCCGGCTGCATAGATACAAAGGCGCGAGCGGTCGCCGTACGCTCAGTCACTTCTTTGTTTCCGACGTTCACCATCGACACTTCGCCGGAGGCATTGTAGTGCGACAGTTTGCTTGTCATGCTTTCGCTCTTCAGCGCTTGCGCATTACGCGAATCAGATCGCCCATAGCCCAACTCTCACGGTCCTCATCGGCCACCAGAAACACGTTCGCCTTTGCGAGCGCCGGCACATCGCTCGAGCCTTGCCAGGGAAGATGACGAAGATGCTGGCCATCGTCATTCAACAACGCCGGTAGAAAGCGCGTTAGGCCAGGCTTGTGTCGAAACGGAGCCTCGAACTCCGCCCACAGAAGCGGAACCATCGGGTGAAGATCGCCTGCCAACATCTCCAGGGCCGCGCGTGCGAAGAGCTCAAACGTGATGAGTGTCGAGCCAGGATTGCCAGGCAGACCAAAAACGGGCTTGCGTCCGTGACATCCAAACGCGGTAGGCTGGCCGGGTTGGACGCGTACTCGCTCGAACTGAAACTCCACTCCCAGTTCGCTCAGCGTGGGTTTCACCAGATCGTATTTGCCCGCCGAAACACCACCGCTAATCAGCAGCATGTCGTGCTCTAATCCTTCCTCGAGGCGAGGCCGCAGGAGCTGCCTTGTGTCTCGGGCAATCGGCAATATACTCGGGCGTCCACCTGAAGAAGCAACCAGAGCAGCCAGCATGAACGCATTCGAATTGCGAACCTGATGTGGTTGGGGCTGTTCAGAAACCTCCACCAGTTCGTCGCCTGTCGCGAGAATGGCGACCGAGGGGCGCGCGTATACGCTTACGTTTTCGTGCCCAGTCATTGCTAGCGTGGCAATGTGACTTGCGTCGATCCGGGTACCGCGTGCAATAAGAACTGATCCCGCTCGCGCTTCCGCTCCGCGTCCATTGATAAACTGCCCTGGTTGCGCCTGGCTGTCGGTCCGCATCTCGCGATCGCCTGGACGCGACGTGTGTTCCACCATCACGATCGCATCAGCCCCCTCCGGCACAGGAGCTCCCGTCATGATCTCCATGCCCTCACCTTGTCCGATAGGCGCCTGCTCCTCCTGGCCGGCGCGCACCTCGCCCCGAATGCGGATCGAGCCCGGAACATCGCTAGCCCGTACGGCGAAGCCATCACGCAAGGAACGGCGCAGGGCAGGGTAGTCGCGATCAGCCTGCAAGTCATTGTCGAGAATGCGGCCATGCGTCTCTAAAAGCGGAACCTGCTCCGTGCGCCCGAGCGCGCCCGCCGCGCGCATAACAGCAATCACAACCTGCCGCGCCTCGTCGAATTTCAGAGCTTTTGACGTGCTAGTTTCTGGCACTAGATCACTGCGATTCGTGTGTCTGGAAAGTATTGCACGCCGAGATCTTCCCGGTTTCCAGTCCGCGCTTAAACCAGCCTACCCGCTGAGCAGAGGTACCGTGGGTGAAATTTTCCGGACTCACCCGTCCTGTCGCCATGCGCTGGAGACGATCATCGCCGACAGCAGCAGCTGCACCCAGAGCCGATTCCACGTCGCTCGCATTGATGATTCGGCGCTGTTCCGTGGAATTGCCCCAAACCCCGGCGAAACAGTCGGCCTGCAGTTCCAGGCGTACCGATAATTGATTCCCAATTTCCGGCCGGCGCTCCTGGAGAGCATGCACCTTGGGCTCGATTCCTAAGAGTTTTTGAACATGATGACCAATTTCGTGTGCGACGACATATGCCTGAGCAAACTCACCCGGCGCTCCAAATCGCGTGCGCAGCTCGTTGAAAAAACCGAGATCCAGATACACTTTTTCGTCTTCCGGGCAGTAGAAAGGCCCGATCGCTTCTTTTGCCATTCCGCATGCTGACGGGTATACGTTACGAAACAAAACTAACCGGGCGTGACGGTAGGGCACATTTTCCATCGCGGGCAGTGCGCGATCCCAATTCTTCTGCACATCGTCCAGCACGAAGGAGATAAATTGAACTTCCGGCTCCTCCTGTTGATCAAGCCGTCTGTCCGGTGCAGGTTGCACTTGAGATGTGGGCGTTCCGCCCGAAAAGAGAGTGAACAGGTTTCGGTGAAATAGCAGACTCAGTAGCCCGACCAGCAAGATGCCGCCGATACCGAGATGCCCAAACCCGAAACCGCCAAAACCTCCACCTCCGCCGCTGTTGTCGCGCTCGTCCTCGATATCGTTACTTGTGCCGCCCGGGGTCCATTCCATGCTCTACGCCTCTCCTCCGTTCGCTGCCGCCTATCGCATAGACTGGCACAGTGAACGCACAGTTTCGAACGCGTCGGCCTAAGATCGCCAGTGCCGTTCCAGGACTTACCGCGTTCAGGCTCTACCCAAGCAGCTACTGCGTCGCGCCCTGGTCAAGTAATTTGCTGACGTCCAATCGCAATTTGGTCATCGATTCCTCATCGATGTAGACCATATGGCCGGCGTTGAAGTGGTCTCGTGTGACATTTTTGCGCGCCTCTGGCGGTAAACCCATATGGTTGAAAGTATATTCAGCCGCGAAATAGGGAGTAGCCGCGTCGTAGAAACCTTCCGCCACAAACACATGCATGAACGGATTCTTTGCGAAGGCATGCCGGAGCGCTTCGCTCGTATCCGCGAAACCCGACCATCCACTTGTCTGATAATCCCAGCGCCCGATTCCCCCGCCCAGGACGTAATACGTCAAGTCGCTTTGATAGTTCAGCTCCTCCTTGACGTAGTTTCCGAAAACAGACGTGTACGGAGGCCGTATCGCTGCTTCGCTCGGATCGAAATCAGGCGCCTGCTGCGTTCCGGACGCATCTACGCCCGTGAAGCGCCCGTCCAGGCGCCCCACCATCTTCCCTTGGTCACGGAGAAGCTCCGAATCGAAATGCGACAGATCCACGCGCAGATTACACCGCTCGATGTACTGCTTACTTAAACCAGTGAAGGCTGAAAGCCGGTCCACAACTGACTGCCGCTGCGCTGGAGCTAGCGCATCCCCCTGCTGCAGAGCGGTTGTGTAATCCGTCGCAGCAAATTTTTCTACGTCCTGCCGGAGCTTCTCCGTGTTCTGTGCGACCTCAGGCGCGAGCTTGTGATGATACGCCGCCGTGAGCGAATACGTCGGCAGATACAAAATGTACGGAAGGTCGTTGCCGGCCGTAAAGCTGGCTGTCTCGAAATTCAGAATGGTCGAGATCAGAACAATTCCGTTCAGCGCGATGCCGTGATCTACCAGATAACCGGAGAGCCCCGCCGCGCGTGTCGTTCCGTAACTCTCACCCGCCAGGTAGATCGGTGATGTCCACCTGGAATTTCTTTGCAAATATAACCGCACGAACTCACCAAAAGCCGCGATGTCGCCGCTCAGACTCCAGAACTTTTTCCCCAGCTCCGGAGTCATCGCGCGGCTGTAACCCGTCCCGATCGCGTCCACAAACACAAGGTCTGTCTTGTCCAGAATCGTGTTCGCGTTATCCTCCCACTCGTACGGCGGGGCAGGCATGAATCCGTTCGGGAGCATCTTCACTCTCTTTGGCCCGAAGCAGCCCATGTGAAGCCAAATAGTGGCGGATCCCGGGCCGCCGTTGAAGGCAAACGTAAGCGGACGTTTGGACTGACTGCCATCAAGCGTGTAAGCCACGTAAAACATCTCCGCTTCCGTGTGACCTGCCTCGTTCTTGATAGGGAGTCGCCCTGCGGTAGCGGTATATTGCAGCACTCTTCCGCGTACGCTTGCCTTGTGGTGCGTCACTGAAGCTTTCTCCTCTGGCGGTTCGGGCGTCTTCGGTGAGCGATCAGCGTCGGCGGGCGCGGCCGGGCTCACCTGTTCGGGGCTCATTTTGTGCAGGTGGTCCGGCTTCACTACGCTGCCGTGTTTGCGCAACAGCCGGGATCAATGAAAGCAGAACAAAAAACAGAAGTCTGGATGGATTCACTTCTCTTTGTTGTACTGCATTCTGCTGGATCCGGTCCCGGGCACAACCCAGAGGCGTCTTGTGCTGCGGTCAAGTTCGGACAAAAAAAGGCCAGAAGGATATTACCTTCTGGCCTTGGCCATTGCTATTGATAGGCTCCAAAGTCCTGTCACCACGGCTTCGCCAGCTACCTCCGGCTCCTGGATGAACCATTGAACGCTCCTTACTCTCCGCTGGCTTTATCAAGACGCCGCTAACGCCTTCATTCAGCCCCCATTTCCGCGCATCCCTTCGCCGAATACCGCCTTCCGCGAATTGCCTGTTTAAATGCATCAACGATTGCTTCGGGAGCTTCCGTAAAGCGATTCCGCAGCTGCAACAGCTTCCGGATGGTGCTTGACGAGTTCCTCCACTGCACGATTGTTGGAGTTCCCCATGTTGGCATTTGAACGATTACACTCCTCTCTCAGGGTTTTGAAGTCTTCGCAGTATTGACCCGCGCATATTCCCTGCCGATACTCGACCCCGCCTGCACGCAAGGAACTCCGTTCCGGCGAGAATCGGTCCCATTTCAAGACCTCCTTTCAAACAGGACGTCTGGACGATTATTAGAGTCACAGTGCACAGGCCATCGGAGGGGTCCACTCCTTAACCACGCGGTGCGGCTTTCATCGCCCCGTCAAGCAGTTCTCAGACGCGACTTCCCTGGCTGCGCTCGTTCGGGGCGGTGGCCTCGTTAGGGGATTAGATGCGGCGCTAAGATGCTGATGAACTCGCGGGACGTGATCACCTTCGTTTTCCTCCAGAATTTCGGAAAATCCCGCTGATTGCCGGTCACCAGATAGTCGGCGCGTGCGGCATCCGCGCATTCCAGAAATTTGTTGTCGTCCGGGTCCCGCGTCACTTGCAGCGGGCGCGCGGGTTTGACCGAATAGGAATGGCTGCCTATGAGCTGCAGCATTTGCTGCCGAAGGCCTTTGCGGATATTCATCTTCGGGCGCGCAAGAACTGCCCCGTATTCGGCCATAATTGCGTCGCTGACATAGAGCCTGGCTGGTTTGGTGATTGCCAGCAGAAGCACGGTGCGCTGCAGCGCGTCCGGTTTGAGCGCCGCCGAAACGACGATATTCGTATCGACGACCAGCCGGAGCGAAATCATCCGCGCTTGGGCTTCTCGGCGCGCGTGGCCTTGATCTCCTGGTCAATCTGCCGTGAAGTGAGCTTGTCCGTCCCCTTGCGCCGCGATTCCTCTCCGATGACACGCAGCACTTCCGGTTCCGGCGCTGCAAGGCGGACGTAATCCCGGATGCTGAGCAGCACGGCCTTGGGCGTACCGCGCTTTTCGATGACAAGCGACCGTCGCTCATCCTCGACCCGACGCAGCAGCTTCCCGAAATTGGCGCGGGCGCGCAATGCGGAGATCACAATGGTTTCGTTCTTTTCGGTTCTCATGGAAAACTCTTCATTTCAATTATCTGAACTGTACAGTTGATCCGCAACTGCGTCAAGCCCTGCACCGCTGCCCGGGGCTCGGGACAGACCCCGCTCCTTTCCGAACGCAAGACACCCTGCTGCCTGTCTCTCCCGGGACGATGCGGGCGGCGCTTCCGGCAAATGAGAATTTCGCCCCGCCCTTCGTGCATTCCTCGCGCATAGACAAAATTCCCAGTTGCTCCGCTCGCCTGTCAGCCCGCAGGCGAGCCGCACAAGAGGCCGCATGGAGTGGTCTCCCGAACGAAAGGAGCCAATCATGATACCCGCAACACCGTTATCCACGCGAATTGCGTGACCGCCCTGCCCGAGCTTCCCGCCGACAGCGTCGATTCATCCTCACCGACCCGTCTTATATCACCCGCTACGAATCCCGCGACAGCCGCACAGTACCGAACGACGACAACGCCGCGCGGCTCAAACCCGCCTTGCCGAAAGGTACCGCGTTCTCGCCCCGATCGTTTCGCTGTGAGCTCCTACGGATGGCCCCCAGGCAGACCGCTCATCCGCGCCTACCGGGACGCCGGATTCCGGGTGGTCGAACACTTTGTTTTCCCGCTATCAGCATGAATGGGCGCATTTGCTGGCTAAGGGAAACCCGAAGCAGCCCGCCTACGCCATATGAGGACGTTATCGACTGGATGTACAGTGGCAAAAAGCTACACCCCACGCAAAAGCCGTTTTCGGTACTCCTGCCGCTAGTCCAGCCTTCTCTCCCGTGCAAGGCATAGTGCTTGACCCCTTAGCGGGTTCCGGTTCGAGCGTGCTTGCAGCAAAGCGCTCGGACGCGCTTACATCGGCATTGAGCTTGACCAGAAATACTATTCCATAGCTAGCCAGCATTTCTCACCACGGTTGAAGCGAAACGCGGGAGAGGTGCGTAGCTACCAGGCGCGCGAAGGTTGACGCCCGGAGGCATATCTGACTATATGTTGAGGACGGCGAGCGAGCGCAACGCAGTAGATGCGCGCCTATCGCGCGTTGCAGCCAACCGCTGGTGAGAAATGCAGGCTAGGCAACGGCCCGAGCAGCCCAGGTTTAGTGTCCCCGTCGGGGATGGTGGAAACCACTCGCCTTCAGGCGAAGTACGGTCTGGTGTAACGTGGTCGCGCGCGCATCGTCCGGTAAGGTCGCACGTGACCGGCTCACCTGCTGCTCTCTTACTGACCGAATCAGGGTGTGAGTCAGATCGTGCAATGGTCGAAGGGGATCAGTTCGCGGGCGTTGCTGCAGGAGATGATGCGCGAGTATCGAGGGACAAGAGGGTGAGTAGATTTCGACGACAGTCGATTTCCAATCGACAACCTTAAGGGGGCGGCAAACGCCGCCCCCATTATCTTCTGGCCTTGGCCTAGTGCTATTGAAAATGCTATTTCTTAGACGATTTGCCCGCAGTGACGCTTTTAACCATATCAACGGGTGCCGATGTCGATGCTGTCAAGGAGGGCATGCGGAAATTGTCCCCAATCATATTGGCCATGACACGCACTTCCAGCCCTTCCGCCTCTTTCGTAAACAGCAGGCAGCCCCGCTCTTCATCGAAGTCCGCTTGCACCCAGTCTCCGGCATTCACCTGATTGGTAGCCATCAAATTCGATAAAGGGTGCACGAGGCAGCGCTCAATGGCGCGCTTCAAGTGGCGAGCTCCGTACTTCACGTCGGTGCCTTCTCTTAGGAGAAAGTTCTTGCCCGCTTCCGAAACCGTAAACACGAAGGACTTTTCCACAGGCGAAAGTAACACGCGCTGTTGAACTTGTCCCAGCTCGAGATCGAGGATCCGCCGCAATTCGCTCTCGCCCAGTGGCTTAAACACGACCACCTTGTCGATCCGATTCATGAACTCGGGTGTAAATTTTCTGCGTGCAGCTTCTACACCGGTCTTTGAGATCTTCTTGGATATCTGCTCATCGCTCGAAACAGGTGCCGCGATCGCCTTCTGGAATCCAAGCTTTGGCGCAATGAGTGCGCTCATCTCGCTCGCGCCCAGATTGCTGGTCATGAAGATCAAAGCCCGGGAGAAATCTACCTTACGGTTATCGCCCAGCGTGAGGGTGGCTTTATCGAGGATTCCCAGCAGCAGGTTCCACAACGCGTCGCTCGCCTTCTCAATCTCGTCAAAAAGGATAAAGCTCAGCTTTACTGTGTCAGTGTGATGCTGGTTTATTACCTCTTGGCTGAGCAAAGGATGCGTCTCGCGGTGTCCAAGGTATCCGGGAGGCGAGCCGATCAGCTTTGCGATTTCGTGGCTGTGCTGAAACTCGGCGCAATCGATCTTAATTACCGCCCGCGGATTGTGCACCAGCGCTTCTGCTGTAGCTTCGACCGTCCTGGTCTTGCCGGAGCCTGTAGGCCCCAGAAACAGGAAATTCCCCACCGGGCGTCCCGGAGCAGTCAGACCCGTCACGTGCATCTGGTAGATGTTCACGATCTGTTCGATCGCCTCATCCTGCCCGATAACTAACTTCAGCAGCGTCCGTTCCAGCGACTCGGCATCTTTGCCTGTCTTGCTCGGATCGAGCACCTTTCGCAGCCGGCTCATAATCATTCTCCCTTCCCACCACTTACGGGCTCGGTGTCCAGGCTGAGCGGAGCCAGTCCGGATTCCAGGGCCAACCTCTGTTCGGATTCCACCCAAACTGGAGCAAGCCGTATGCCAAATGCCATTACGCTCGTCCCTACCCGCTCTATCGTCTGAACAGCCTGCTCCATGGAGAGTGTTTAGAACTTTTTCTTCCCGGGGTTTTCTGATTAGTTCTTCAAAGGCCGCGAAGGTCTCACTTCAACTCGACTGATCAACGTTCTTTTCGGCATTCGCAAGATACTCACAACGATTTCGGCTATATCTTCGGGTGCAATCTTCCAGCCTGAACTCTCTCGGCCGGCACCGGAAAATTCAGTGTCCACGCTGCCCGGCATGATATAGCTCACCCGGACGTTATCCGACCGGTGATCAAGCATCGTCGCTTCGCTCAAGCCATTCAATCCAAACTTCGAGGCATTGTAGGCAGCACCTCCTGCGAACGGGTTTTTGCCCGCTAGACTGCTGATGTTGATAATCCACCCACCGCGTGCGCTGGCGAAGCGTTCTAAAGCTGCACGACTGCAGTAAAAAGCCCCTGAGAGGTTGGTCCCAATCACCTCATTCCACTCGTCAACCGTCATTTCTCCGACCGCCCGAAACCGCCCAATTCCTGCGTTGTTGATCAGGATGTCCAATCCCCCAAGCTCCCGGTCTGCAAAGGAAAAGAGAGCCTCCACATCCTCGGGACGACTGACGTCCGCTGCCGTCGCCGCCACATGACTCTCCGCATTCTCCTTTTTCAAGGTTTGAAGAGCCTGGTCGAGCGCACCTTTATCTCGTCCGCAAATCACGACCTTGGCTCCCCCGGAGAGAAGCGCGTTGGCGACTGCCAACCCGATCCCTCTCGAAGCTCCCGTAATCACTGCTCGCTTGCCGTTCAATACGTCACTCATGAAACTTCTTTAAGCCCCCTTCCTGCTTTTACCGATTTAGCGGTTGCCATGCACCACCGCATAACGTTTCGATGATTTACTGCGCGCACCTGCTCTGCCATTTATCTCTTTACTGAACGATATATCTGGCCGCCCTTCATCACGAATACAACTCGGCGGACAGCCGTAATGTCGTTCAGAGGATCACCCTCGACGGCTACCAGGTCTGCTTGGTAGCCCGCCGATACTGCTCCGATCACCTCCCCGAGCCCGAGCGAAGCAGCGGCAACTGAGGTCCCACTCATGAGAGCGGCCATGGGCTCGTCCCCTCCGTCCTGCACCCGGTAGATAAACTCTTCCGCATTGCGGCCGTGCGCACCCGCTACTGCGTCGGTCCCAAGTACCACCTTTAAGTGGTGCTTGCGTGCCCGGCGCAGGACTTCAGCCGTCGGGGCCAACGCGCTCCTGAGCGACGCCTCTGTCGCAGGAGTGAAGTTGAAGTTAGCTAGGTGTTCCAGGTAATTGTGCAGCACCAGAAAATTAGGATCAAAATATGTTCCGCGAGTACTCATCAGCTCCATGGTTTCGTCGCTCACGAATGTTCCATGCTCAATTGCGGTGCAGCCGGCCAAAACGGAGGCGCGAGCGCCCGCATCGCTGATCGCGTGAACCACTGCCCTTAGCCCTTGTGCTTTCGCTTCGCTGCAAACCGCCTCGATTTGCGCATCGCTCATAGTCTGCGCTCCGCCAGCCCCGAGGCCGGAGGTGGCAAATAGCTTGATGACATCAGCGCCTTCCGCTTTCGTCTGCCGCACCAGCAGCCGTAACGCGTCCGGGTCGCCGGAGTCTTTCGTGATCTGCCTCAGTGAGGTCAGGATCCGCGGTCCGGGAAGCGTGCCATCATTGATCCGGTCGCGCACGGGGCCGTCCGTCTTCGAACCAACGCTCTGAACAGTGGTGAACCCGCCTTGCAGCGTCTCATACGAGTTGCCGGCGTCGTATAGTACGAGTTCCTCCGGTTTTTCGCTCTGTTGGCGCGCGATTTTGCCGTCTTTTCCAAAATGCCAATCCAGGTGGACATGAGTATCTATCCAACCGGGCATGAGTGTGCAATCGTGTAGGTCTATACCCGCTCTGTCTACGCCATCCGCGATCCGAGCTATCTTTGAACCTTCGACGATCACTTTCTGGTTGTGGGCGATACCGCCCTTACCATCGATAACTGTTCCGGCATTGATGACAACGCTTTGACCGTAAACCGGTAACACCCCTATCGCGAGGAGAACAAGCGAACGCATCGCACTATCCTATATCGCCTATAACAGCAACCTATACTGAAGAAGAGTCCCCGCTATGAGTGTTGTCTGGCTGCGGACGGCTGCGGCGCTCTATTTCTGCGGCCTGCTGTACGCTCTCATCTTTCTGTTCCGGAAAAACACGCGGCTCTTTACACCAGCTCTCCTGGCGTTTGCAGCAGGTGCAGTGTTTCACCTGGTCTCAATTGTCGAGTTGCGCGCTGAGACCGGCCATTTGCCGATCGACAACTTCTACGAGAGCTGCTCTACTTGCGCCTTTTTGATCGCCGCGCTCTTCTTGTTGGCTTACAGCTATTACCGGGTGGCTGTGTTCGGGATTTGCATCTTTCCGCTGGTCTTCTTTATGACCCTCATCGGCGCCACCGAATTCCCGATCTCTCCTTGGGGCAGTCCGCAGATCCGGAATGTTTGGCTTGTCATCCATATCGCAACCGTTCTGATCGGATACGCCGCCCTGATCCTTGCAGCCGTGGCAAGCGTTTATTACTTGATTCAGGAACGCCGTCTTAAGCAGAAGTATTTGGTTTCGGCAGCCAATAGCCTGCCTCCGCTGGCCACCCTCGACCGGCTGATCACGCAATTCATGAACGCAGGTTTTGTGTTTATCACTCTGGGCACGATTACCGGCGTCGTTTGGGCCTCCATCGAGAGCGGCACCCGATGGGTGCTCGATCCTAAGATTGCCTTCTTTCTCTTCACCTGGGCGTTTTACCTCGCCATGATTTTTCTCCGGGTGTCGGCGGGCTGGCGAGGCCGGCGCATTGCGTGGCTTGCGGTCAGCGTGCTTGGCTGTTCTCTCATTACCTGGGCCACCCATCTCGGGTTGCGGAGTTTCTTCCTCCGATGAGATTGGCGCTGGCAGGCATCAATCACCGGACAGCTCCCGTCCAAATGCGCGAACGCTTCGCTTTCCGCAACGATGAGATCCCGGCCGCGCTCCTGCAAATGCAGGCCCGGGGCGCGAAGGAGGCCCTGATCCTCTCCACCTGTAACCGCGTGGAGGTAACGGCAAC
Organism: uncultured Acidobacteriaceae bacterium; assembly: GCA_963771495.1. Classification (GTDB taxonomy): domain Bacteria; phylum Acidobacteriota; class Terriglobia; order Bryobacterales; family Bryobacteraceae; genus Bog-105. The sequence goes on from CAVYTR010000004.1 coordinate 65,438, forward strand.
CCTTTCGGATGACGTTTCTGTCGACGGCGTCCTCGAAGGCATGATGACCGCGCGCGACGGCTTGACCCTCGATTCTGTTCGGCCCCATCTATACATCTTTCAGGAACGCGACGCCATCCGTCACCTGTTCCGGGTTGCCTCGAGTCTCGATTCCATGATTGTCGGGGAGCCTCAGATTCTCGGGCAGTTGAAACAGGCTTATTCGCAGGCGCGCGATCAGGGAACGATCGGTACGGTTCTGGATGCCATTCTGACGCGGGCTTTCAACGTCGCCAAACGCATTCGTTCCGAGACAGAGATCGGCCAGAATGCCATTTCGGTCAGCTATGCGGCTGTGGAACTCGCGCGTGAGATCTTCGGATCACTCCAGCGTAAACGTGTACTGATCATCGGGGCCGGAAAGATGTCCGAAGGCGCCGCGCGGAATCTTCTTCGCGCTGGAGTTTCTGAGATTGTTATCGCAAATCGGACACCCGAACGTTCTCTGCAGATGGCGGAACTTTTTCGTGGCGAAGTCGTGCCGTATGACGTCTTCCCCCAGAAGCTGTCCGACATCGACATCGTGATTGCTTCCTCGGCTGCCCCCGAATACGTGCTCACGCCTGAGATGGTTCGCCGTGCCATCGAAGTCCGAAAAAACCAGCCGATGTTTTTCATCGACATCGCCGTTCCACGCAATATTGACCCTCGGGTGAATAGCCTCGAACATGCCTTCCTGTACGATATCGACGACCTTCAGCGGCTGGCTGAACGCAATTTGCAGGCCCGTCGCGATGTAGCCCAGCAGGCGGAAAACATCGTTTCCGAAGAAGTGTCGCGCCTCGAAGCACGTCTTCGCGAACGTGACGTAACGCCGACCATCCTGAGCTTACAGGAACAGCTCGAAGCCATACGGCGTGATGTGCTTGATCGCCACCGTAACCGCCTGGGTTCACTTTCGCTTGAGCAGGAGCAGGCACTCGAAGGCCTCACACGAGGCATTGTGAACAGAATTGCCCATGGCCCCATATCCGAAATGCGCCGTCATGCGGCTGAGCAAACAGCCGGTGACGCCGTGCGAGAAGGAGAGTTGATTAGTGCCGTCAAGCGCATTTTCCGCCTGCGCGATGAATGACGACGGTTTGGTGCCACGCGCGTCTATGCCCGTTCTGACAATCGGATCCCGCGGATCCGATTTGGCTCTTTGGCAGGCCCGGCATGTAGGAGCGTGCTTGCATTCGCTTGGTATCGAGACCGATATCGAAGTGATCAAAACTACGGGTGATCACCTCCAGACCGCTTCTCTGGTACAAGCCGGCGGAAAAGGCTTATTTACAAAGGAACTCGAGGAAGCTCTGCTGAATGGCTCAATCGATCTGGCAGTTCATAGCCTCAAGGACCTTCCCACCGAAAACACGCCCGGCCTTACTATTGCCGCCATTGCCGAACGGGAAGATCCGCGCGACGCCCTCCTTGGCGCAACGCTGGACGAACTTCCCCCGGGTGCCCGTGTCGGAACGAGTTCAGGTCGTCGCGCTGCGCAACTTAAGCTCCTACGGTCCGATCTTTGCATCGAGCCGATTCGAGGCAATGTCGATACGCGCATCCGTAAATTGAAGGGCGGCCAATACCAGGCGATCACGCTGGCCGTTGCCGGGTTGCGCCGCCTCGGTCTGGAGCACGAGATTGCCCAGATTTTTGCTCCCATGCAAATATGTCCGGCAGCCGGGCAAGGTGCGCTTGCAATTCAGACACGGAAAGGGGGAGACGCGTATGCGATTTGCTCACGTCTCAATCACCAGGCCACTGCGGAGGCTGTTCGCTGCGAACGTGCTGCTCTGGCCGCACTCGGAGGCGGATGCCAGCTGCCGGTCGGTGTCTTCGCCCGGGTGCTCGACCCTACTGATCTCGAAGTCTCGGCCGTTGTCGTTTCGCCCGCAGGCCAGAGTCTTCGTGAACACCGGCGAGGTTCTCGTCGCGAGCCTGAGGAACTTGGACGTGCAGTCGCCGAGTCTCTCCTGAATCAGGGTGCGGCTGATCTGCTCGCCACTGCATGAACGGACCGCTCTCGGGTCTCACGGTGATTGTGACGCGGGCGCGCCACCAGGCCGAAGAACTCGCCGCCCGCCTGCGCGACACGGGCGCGAACGTAATCGTGATGCCGATGCTCGACATTGGTCCTCCGACTGACCGAGGACCCCTGCACAAAGCCGCTGCTCAAGCGAATCAATATGACTGGATCATATTCTCGAGCGCAAATGCCGTTCGAGCCTTTGCAGCCGAGCTACCCTCGACCAATAATCAAATTTTAGCCCGCGTCGCGGCTGTCGGACCGGCTACCAGCGAGTGCGCCGAGCACCATGGATTCCGGATTGCGCTCATGCCGGAAGAGTACGTCGCAGAATCCTTGCTGGCTGCGTTCAATGTCGAGGATTTGAGTGGCAGGCGCGTACTTATCCCAAGTGCCGAAATGACGCGTGATCTTATTGCTCCTGGGCTGCAGGCCCGCGGCGCTTTGGTCGACGTCGTTCCTGCCTATCGCAATATCATCCCGTCCGACACAGTCGAGCGCGCAGCCGAAGTGTTCCGGGCCGACCCACCCCCCGACTGGGTGACCGTTGCCAGTTCTTCGGCAGTGAATCACCTTTTGTCTGTCGTGCCGCAGCGACATCTGACCGGAACTAAGATCGCTTCCATCGGCCCCATCACGTCCTCCACTGTCCGCAGGTACGGTCTCTCCATAGCGGTCGAAGCCGAACCGCACACCATCCCCGGGCTGGTTGAGGCCATCGTTCAGTCGGTCACTCATCAGTCAAACTGAAGGAGAACACTCATGTTCCCTTTGCATCGAAGCTTTTGGCTCGGCCCGCTGATTATCGCTGCCGTTCTCACCTTGCTCGCGCTCGTGGTTTCACGAACGCGCCTGCGTTCCATTTACAACCGCCGAATTGCTGAAACGCGCCGTGAGCGGCTGTTCCTCGCCTCGCTGGGTTTCTTCGTCGCCGTCCTGGTCGTGCGCGGCATTACGATCGCGATCCGCCACAATATCGGACCTTTTCATAACGTTGAAATGCACGGACGTCACATTCATCACCTCGTCTGGGGCATCCTGCTGTTGCTTCTTGTTGGATATCTGTGGCTGGTGCAAGTCGGTACCGGCGTCGCCGGCTCCTCCCGATGGCTCGGGCAGCTGACCTCGATGCTGTACGGTGTGGCCGCCGCTCTCACGTTAGACGAGTTCGCACTTTGGCTGAATCTGAGCGACGTCTATTGGCAGCGTCAGGGCCGCGAAAGCTATGAGGCCATGGCCCTCTTTGGCGGGATACTCGCAATGGGCATCTTCGGCGGTCCATTCTTCGGCGGGATCGGGAAGGAGCTACTGAATCCTTTTCGCCGCAGCCGCATCGGGCCCTGAGACATTCACAATAGCCTCACGCAACATTGCCGTCAGATCTTCGGGCGACCTGTCGCTCTGAGCAGGCAGGATTCCGCCCACCGCTATGCCGATATTGCCTGCCCGAAACCAATGCTTCCGGCCCTCCTTGATGTCACCCAGGCCTGTGAGGCGAACCGGCAGGGCCGCGGTCCCGAGCTCCTTCCACAGCAAACCCGTGCCCGGCTTGAATCCCTGCAATTGCTCGTTGTCCGCCCGGCGTCCCTCTGGAAAAACAATTACGCTGTAACCACCGTCGATCGCCTCGCCGGCATGCTGGAAGCTGCGCCGGAATCCGCTAAATTGCGGCAGCGGGAAAATGTTAAAGAGTGCCGTGACTACTATGTATTCGATCGGAGCAACGGCGTTTAAGAACCAGTTGCCTTGATTGCGTGCGCGCCTCCAGTCCAAAATCATCTCGCCAGACATAGCAACCGCAACGCGACGTCTCACCTTTCCGGGCAGTGCGTACAGTATCAAAGGCACATCATAGGAGGTAACATGATTCGCCACGATGAGCATCGGAGTTTCCGGCCATTCGAAAACTGAGCGCCTCACCTTCGGTTTTGCGAAGAAACGAACCAGTGGCATGGCTATTAGCTCAAGAAACGCAGCCCGAATGAACTGCATGACTGGATTCCAAGGCCAATGCGGATAGATGTGTGGCGAGGCATTTTGGTCTGCTCGCTCCGTCCGCGAAGAAGCTTGCGCGATCAACTTGCGTAAGTCCTCGCCACTCTGCGCACTCTGTAAAGCAGAGTCGTCCAGCGAAACACCAAACTGCTGTTCCAACTGCGCCTGTAGTTGAACGCGACCCAGGCTGTCAAGATTCTCCGGTGTTGGCAGAAGTCCGGCTCCGGAATCTCCGCCCGCTTCGGCGTCAAGAATTCGACGGCTCACCTCGCGTCGTAAAATCTTGCCCGTTGTTGTTCTCGGCAGGTCGGGTTCGGGCCATACCATCCAGCGCTGTATCTGCTGGAAGCTCGCCAGCTCCTTATTTGCTCCCGCAACCGCAGCTGCGGCATCTCCGTCGCCGTTTGCCAGAACCACCGCTGCCATCGGCTCCGGACCATGGTCGGCGGCCACTTCCACCACTGCCGAAACCTTCACATCCGGTTGCCGGTTGAGCGCGGCCTCCAAGTCCTCGGGATAAATGTTCAGCCCGGAAGAGGTGACGATCACGTCCTTCTTCCGCCCTCGGAAACGGAGATTGCCCGCTTCGTCAAACTCCGCCAGATCGCCCGTCGAAAGCCACTCTGATGCTTGGTGTCGAAGGCGGCCACCCTGCCAGACCGCGTTTGAGATCGTTTCACCCCGCACCAGCACTTCACCCTCTTCGCTCAAACGGACTTCACGTCCCGGGAGAACCTGGCCCACGGTTCCGCGCGCCAGTTTAAACGGGTGATTCAAGCTGACGAGCGCGGTCGTTTCGGTCATCCCATAGCCCTGAATCACCACGAACCCGAGTCCGTTCCAAAACTGCTCACCCGCTGCCGAGAGCGATGCACCTCCGCAAACGAACGCCCAGAACTTCAAACCGAAAAGGCGGTGCACGTCGCGAAAATGCCACCACCGAGCCGCAGCACCTAGCCGTTTCCCAGAGTCCAAACGAGCGTTGATGCCTCCGTTCTTCGCGATAACGTACGACTGCAGCAGGTCCAATATGCGCGGCACAGCGGCGAGCACCGAAACACGATGGCGTCTGATGTACTCCACCAGTTCCGTCGCAACTAACCTGGATTCGAAGTGCAATTCTGCACCCAGCAGCGCAGGAATCCACAAGCCCATGAACTGGCCAAACACATGGCTCAGGGGAAGGGTGTGCAGTATCCGGATGGGATGAACCAGCCGCTCGTATTTTAGATACTTGCCCATCTCTGTTTCGATGGGCCGTAAACTCGCGAGAACATTTCCGTGCGTGTGCACCACGCCCTTTGGTTCTCCCGTCGTTCCCGACGTGAAAACGATCTGAAGCGGATCCGATTCGGTGAGTCCGTCTGCGGCGCCCTGGGTTTCGTGCGTGATGATTTCGCTTACTCGCTCGAGCGCGATTAGCGTATCCGCCCGCCCCAAGCCCGCGATCTTCTCGCTGTCGCCAACAACCAGTTTTGGAGCAACCTCGCGCGTGACCCGCTCGGCGAAGTCTCGTGTACCGGCTGCGTCAATCGGTACAGCCAGCACACCCCGCAACACGCAACCGAAGAAGACGGCCACCCATCCTGCGCTATTCTCACCCCAAAGAACAACCCGATCGCCCTTGGTTACTCCGCGTCGCGACAGCTCAGCCGCAAAGCGCCGCGCAAGCAGCGCCAGTTCACCGTACGTCGTTCTCCGCTCCCGTACGCCATACCGTTCAACCACGGCGATGTCTGTGGTGTGCCGCTCGAAGTCGTCGACAAGAGAATCGAGATGTGAACGTGCCTGACCCACATCCCCAGCCTACCGGGCGATGTTCTAAGTCGCGTAATAACCTTCGCGCGCCTGAACAACCATTCCCTTTTGCTTCACCGACAATTTGATCCGCCGGTAGCCACCCTGCGATTCGGGCCGGTCAGGCGCGTATCCGATGCTGTACTGGCTTCGCAGTTCTTCTTCGATTTCCGCATAGATATCGCTGACCGATTTCTTCTTCGAAACCTCAAAATACGACCCGCCCGTCTCACGCGATATCTGCTGGAGTATCTTTTTGCCGTCTGGGCGTTGCATACTGGAACCGCGTCCCATTGGTCCGCCGCCCCCGTGTCGGCCGAATCCGCCTGGGCCGCCGAATCCTCCTCCGAACGGCTCGCTCTCGTCAGCGATCCGCACCGAGTACGCCAGGCTGTCAGCGCGTTGAGTGCTCGTCACAGAGTCCTCGAGTGAGACCTTGCTGCCGTTATCTTCTCCATCCGTGAGCAGGATCAGCGCTTTCCGACCGGTTTGCCCCTTCAGGATCTCGTTTGAGCCAAGATAGATCGCATCAAACAGCGCCGTGCCCCCGCCACGATGACCTCCAGAGCCGCGACCTCCTCCCCCGCGCCGCCCGTAACCACCGCCACCGGGATACCCACCGCCACCGGGATACCCACCGCCACCGGGATATCCACCGCCACCGGGATATCCACCGCCTCCCCCATTTTGCGGCTGTCCGGAGGAGGAGCTCTCACTGGACCCAAGCAGGTCGAGCGCCTTCTCCAGACGCTCACGAGACGACGTCAGATCCTGAAGCAACTCCACTTGCCGGTCGAAATGTATGAGGAAAGCCTTATCCTTTTCAGGGCGAAGAACTTGCTCGAGAAACTTGAAGCTCGCATCGCGTTCGGTGCCGATCATCCGCCGTTCGCTTCCACTCGTATCCACCAACAGGCCCAAAATCAACGGCAGATCTGTTTGCCGCGTGAAATAACGTATGGTCTGAGGACGATCGTCCTCACTGAGAGTGAAATCGTCCTTCGTTAAATCACGAACGATCTGACCTTTCGCATTCCGAACAGTGGCGAATACGTTGACTACCTTAACGTCGGTCGAAAAGGTGGGTTGTTCAGGCGCTTGCTGGCGAGCCACCAGCTTCGCAGCGGGCCATGCACTCAAGATGCGGACGAGCGCCCCGCGCCTTGATAGCTCGGTAGAGAACATGATGGGAACCTTCCAAACTGTTGGGATGTGGAGACAGCAGATCGGGTTCCCGGATTGTGTCGGGAGAGTGACCTCTTTTAGTCGCCGGCAGCCGCGTGGGCCTGAGATAGCTTCGCTGTAGCGTTTCTCTTCTTCGAGGCTGTTTCTTCAACCTGCGGCGCACCAGTATCCATCGGAATGGAGATCTCTTGCAGGAAAACAAGAGACAAAGGCGTTCCGGCCGCCAATCGGACCCCATGCTGATGGAGCTCCTGCAATAGTTTTCGCCCGCCGAGGTCATATCCGGTAAGGTGAGTGATGTCAACTGTCATTCGACGCCCCCCCTGCTCTTGTCGGAGTCTGCGGAAGGCCCCTTCCACTTCGCCAACCAGCTCACCAGCGAATTTCCCAGTGATAGTGGCCCGGAACTCATTCGCCCTGTCACGGAATTTGATTCTGCCCATGTCTTGCTCCTGGGTATTTCCCCCAGTGGTACGACTCGAAATCTGAGAGATAGGCTACATGTAAACTCAAGGTTTCTTTTATATGCTGCATTAATTTTATCTGGGCTACCGCCGAACCGGTCCATCCCGGCTCATTGATGCCCCAGCCGGAACACTTTGCCAATTGATTGACTTGCGCTTCATAACTGAGCTTAGAATTTCGGCAACCATCGATTTACGGACTGCTTGTATGCCTGGTAACTTGCTCCAAACCGTCTCTCGAGGCCCGGCTCTTCCACGTAAACAATGACCAAATGCAACACGACAAACAGTCCAGCGGCGAATAGGAGCATGAACGGTGATCGCTCGTAAAACCCAAGACCGAGCATCAACGTCACAACCCCAAGAGACATCGGATTGCGGAGATAGCGAAAGGGACCCCAAGCGACGAATTCTTTTGGGAAGAACGGGTCTTCTGATCTTAGAATGCCCCGTGTGCTCAGAATGCCGCCGCACATCAAGACGAGGGAGCCGCCGAATATGAGCAAAATTAGGCCAGGCACGTCGATCCACGCAGGTATTGAAATGGGGAAGTACAAATCAAATCGGCGCAGATACAGAGCACACCAGCCAACGAAAAGAATCGCAACCGTCACTCTAGCGAGAGTCCAGCAGATGACAAACGCCCTCTTCACGTCGATTCGCAGCGATGCTATCACGATTTGGGTTTGAGGGTTTGAGGGACGGGACGGGTTTGAGGGACACTCTGGAGTGGACCCCCAACTTGAGACACGGAAAATAGGGACAAACTGCAGCGAACGGAGGTTCGAATGGGAGCAGCCCGTGTTTTCACGCCGGAGTTTCGGGTGTCGGTAGCGATACGCTTATTGAACGGCGAGAGCGTTTCGGCAGTAAACAATGAGTTGAAGATCAAGCGCAGTGTGCTCTACCGCTGGCGCGATGCGTATCGCAAAGAAGGAGCGGACGGGCTGAACCGGCCGCAGGGCCTGGCGGCAGCGTGGCTCAGGCGGCTGTGCCGAAGACGAGGAGCGCTGCCGTGCCGGTATCGGATCGGCAGGTAGCAGAACTGGAGCGGCGCCTGGGGCAGATGGCGCTGGAAAATGATTTTTTAAGAAGAGCCTTCAAGCGAGTAAAGGAAGCACGCTCGAAGAACAGCGCGCCTGGCGAAGTGCGTTGTACGGAGAAGTGATGCAGCTGGAAGGCACAGCAGGTTTCTCAACGGTGGCAGCGTGTGATGCGGCACGTCTCAGCCGCGCCGGGTTGTACCGGCACTTTGATGAACACGCACCGCGGCAGTCCGACACAGACTTGCGCGCTGCGATCCAACGAATCGTTCTCCACAGTCGCTGCTACGGCTACCGCCGCGTGACGGCCCAACTGCGAGCGCACGGCCGGCTCGTCAACCGCAAGCGCGTGCTGCGCCTTATGCGGGCCGATAACTTGCTCTGCTTGCGCAAGCGCCGCTTCGTGTGCACCACCGATTCGCGCCACACCTATGCGGTCTATCCTAACCTCACGCGCGACTGGAAACCGGCAGCGATCAATCAGCTCTGGGTATCTGACATCACTTACGTCCGGCTGCGGGAATCGTTCCTTTATCTGGCGGTGATTCTGGATGCCTACTCACGTCGTGTCATCGGCTGGGCGCTCGAAGAAACGCTCCAAGCCGCACTGGCCGTCAAAGCGCTCCAGCGCGCCTTAGCGGGTCGCACCGTGCAGCGGCCCATCGTGCACCACTCCGAATCGCGGCGTGCAGTACTGCGCTCGCGAGTATGTCGACTTACTCACAGCCTACGGCTTTCAGATCAGCATGAGCCGCCCCGGTAACCCCTATGACAACGCTTACGCTTCACACTGCACCTTTTTGGGACACTCCGATACGACCGGGCTCGCGGGCCGGCGAAGTAAGAGTTTGGTGCCCTGCGCCTTTCTCGGCATGTCAGCGCCAGGCGGTTCGTACAGATGCTCAGGCTTGTCCGTGTAAGCATGAGACTTGAGCAATCCGTGAGCGGTCCAGATCTTCACGGTTTTCGGATTGACGGAGAGAACGCTCGCCATTTCGTTGAGCGTCAACATGCCGAGCGTACGAAGCCGGTCAAAGCGCGAGCGAAGTGAGTACTGCTTTTGAATGCGGGCGATATAGCGGGACGTGAAGCGCTGACCCTTGCCGGAGCGGAACCCGCCTTTGTTTAGCGTCACCGCGATCTCACCGGAGATCTGCGTATTGAGTAATTGGACATCCGCTCACTAGTCGAGTCGGTCATCCAGCGTTCCCACGATCGCAACGGATTGGGCAGCGCGACCGCTTTTCAGTGCCACCAAAAATGTCTGTTCACCGCGAACATGTGAATTCCCGAGTAGTCGGATCATCTTCGGTGGCCGGATCTCGCCAGAGTCGTGGAAAGTCCTGAGCCAATGCCAGGATCGCGGCTCGTTGTTCCTCATTGAAAACCTGACGGTCCTGTTCGCGTCGGTGTTCGTATTCCTGCTGCGCCTCGCTCAGCGCACGCAGTTTGTGATTCCAGTCTGCTTCGAGCGTATCGGCAACCAATCTATTTTCTGGGTCCACGCGCATGTACCGGCGCTGCGCGAGTTCGGCTTCGTACCGGGCCCGTTCGACTTGCTGCTTGCGGAGGCGATCCGATTCATCGAGGCGTTCTTGCAGTTCCTGTTGCACAGTCAGAGCGACGTCGAGCGTGATAGGGTTCACCAGTTCCAGCAGAGTGTCACCGAGCACGCGATCAATCTCAGCGCCGGGAATACGCTGGCAAAGCGGCTCGGCGTTCTCGATTCCTTTGCGCTGGCAGACGTACTCGGGACACAAGCCTGCCTGACGCAAGTGATAGCGAAGCGTCATCGGCCTGCCGCACTTGCCACAGATGATTAAGCCCTGCAGCAAAGCGGGTCCTTCTCGCGGCGGGCTCTTCCGGCGATCGGAGCCAATCGCCTGAGCGCTTTCTCGTAAGCGCTTGAGGTTCCGTTCATAGTCTTCCCAGCAGAGATAGGCGGCATGAGATTCGGGCAAGAATGTATGCCATTCTTCTCGCGGCAACTGTTCTACTCTGCACTCGCCATCTAGCCTCTTGCGCGTCCGGCTCGGCATATCGAGGGTTGTGCAGCACGCGCAGCACATGGCTGTGTTCGAGTTTGCCCCAGATCACATCTCCCTTAGCTGGTCCGGAATGAATGCGGCGTGGAAAAAGTACGCCGGTGTTGCGAAACTCTCGAACCGTTGCCATCGCCGACCCAGTTCTCTGAAAAGTATCGAACAGCAAGCGAATCGTACGTTGAATCTGCTGGTCGGGATCCAGAATCAGTTGCTCCGCCGCATCGTACGCGAAACCAATGGGTGGCCGCATGAATAGCTCTCCACGTTGGGCCTTGTTCAAAATCCCACCCTGCAGTCGTGCCCGCAGGATGTGAAGTTCGGCTTCGCTCATGGTGCCTTTCAAACCGAGTAGCAGCCTGTCATGGAAGTGAGCGGGATCGTAGACGCCGTCCTCATCCAGGATCAGGGTATCGGAGAGGGCACAGATCTCGAGCAACCGGTGCCAGTCCATCGAGTTTCGTGCGAGCCTCGATACCGCCAGCCCGAGCACCATGCCGGCACGCCCCAGGCTCACCTCCGTTACCAGTCGCTGAAAACCTTCACGGTCAGCAGCCGAAGCTCCCGATGGGCCCAGATCGGAATCGATGACAACGATCTGATCCTGAAGCCAGCCAAGAGCGACAGCATGCTGGCGAAGCGCATACTGCCGCTTGGTACTTTCGACGTTCTCGAATACCTGACGTAGCGTGGACTGCCGGATATAGAGATAAGCAGTCCGTTTCAGATGGGTTGGTTTCACTTTCTGGTGTGCATCCGCTCTCATGCGATCTCCTTCGAAACTCTGTGAAGCAGCCTGCTGGCAAGTAGAATGATGAGCTCCCCACGGAGCCCCGACGGCCTCGCAGGCTTAGGGCTATCCAGGGCTTGCGTTCTACTGCATTCGTTAGCGAGAAGCTGGCTGCAGGCTTTCATCCCACAGTGGAAACCGCGCGCCATCAGCAGTGCGAGACCCGGTCCGCGGCGCCATCCTTCGGCTGCTTGCCAGCGGAGCTCTTCGGAGGCGACAACCAGCCGGCGATCTGCTAAAGAAATCGCAGCCGGTTCCGGACTCACCGGAGTTTTTTTTGATGCCGCAGTTGACGGTCGATGCTGCGCGGGTGAACCGAGACGCTGAAGCGTTGTGCGATTCGCTCGGCCAGCTGAGGACTGGAGATCCCCGGCTCGGCAGCTCGGAGTTGTGCCACAAACTGCATAAGCTCCTCGGTCAGCTTGTGCCCGGACCGTGGCCCGCGTTTGCGTGGCAACAGTCCGGCTAGACCAGCTTCTTGAAAGGCTGCCTGCGCCTGATAGAACGACGGACGCGAGACGCCGAACGCCTTTGCTGCCTGGCTGACCGGTTGCTTGTCGACTTCCACCTCCCGCAGCATCTCGTACTTCACCTGCAGCAAGTCTTCCGGATCGAAGAAGTCGCTGCTCCGAAAAGTCTCGTGCCGGACGCCTCGGGGACGAGGATTCAGCGTACCCGTCTGGCGAAGAAATAATCGTTTGGACTGCGGTGGGTCGGCCATGAGCTGTAAATATGATTATGTTTCGATTGCGCCAGTTGTCAAGCTCTTTTTGCGTCCCCAGTGCTGCATGACTTGCATGGCATGTAGTAGCAAGGTCATTCGCAGTAAAAGCACAGGCGAACCCAGCCGGCTCGGACATCTTTCTGTTTACAGTATGGACGGAATTACCTTTACACATCTGCCCTGCCGCTCAGCGACAAGCCGCGAAGTAGTTGCACCAACTCAAGCAGATCCTCGGCCCGGAACAGCGCGCGGCCTGCCGCCGCGCTGACGAATGGATCGGCAGCAACGACATCCGTCCAAACGGCCGGCAATGCGGTCAGCTGATGTTCTTCGTTGTAGAAATAGACCCGATCCTCACCCCAGGCACTCTTGTACGCGACGAGTTCCAACTGGCAACCGTGCCATGGATGAAACGAATGAGTGACTTGGAACGTTCGCGCCGCAACCTCACATTGCGGTGCAGTTCTCGATGCAGACCAAAGCCCTAGCGGAAAGCTTCATGCGCACGCTGAAGTGCGAAGAAGTTTATCTGCACACCTACCGCGATCGCGACGACGCACTGCTTCACATCCAGGACTTCCTCGAACGCAATTACAATCGCGAGCGCTTGCATTCGGCGCTCGACTATCTTGCTCCAGCCGCATACGAACGCGCGCTCGATAGCAGCGGCCGGGAGGCTTCGGCGTGAGCTTTCTAAGGCATGAGAAGATCTATCGCTCCGATCTCAGACGGAGGGAACTGAACCATGTCTTCAGCTCCCCCTCTGGTCATCGTTGCGATGAGTCTTCCACCGGCTATTCCTTGAGTGGTTGCGCTCCCGCAGAGCCCCTCCGCTTCGCCGGGTCCTCCACAGCTTCTCTCTCTTTCCCGCTGCTGTCTACTCGTCAGCAGCCAATGGTAACCTGTCCCTAATTCCGCTGTCTCATCGGAAGGGTGCACCCCAGTCACCAAAACCCCTTAATTCTGAATCGCCAACTCGCGGCACACAGTAGCGAGGAATGCAGATCGTTTCCTGCCACCTCTTCTACTTCAGTGCCTCAAAACAGTTTGAATGTGGCTTTCGAAATTCTTTTTCTACAACGCCCGTGTGTGACGCCTCGATTTTCCGTTGCGATACCCGCGCATCTGGAAGGCACGCAAAATCCTATTGTAGTTTTCTGTTCCGATAGTCTGAGGACCCGGAATGGACGGGAAACCGCGAACCTCATTTAAAAGTTCGAAGGTCAATGAATCCTGAGGTGGATGCAAGATGGCGTGAACGAACCAGGGTACCGGCGGCTTGGCTGCCTCCTTTGATCGTTGCTGAGCAACGTACTCAAGCTCGTTCTTGGCAACTTCGCTGTCGGGCTCAAGCTTGAGCGATTTCTGGAGAACCTGTTCCGCTGCATCGAGCCGACCAAGATCGACCAGCTGCACGCCACGGCCTCTCAATCCTCGTGCGATTTGGTCACTCGGCGCCCAATCGCGGATTGTGGTTGCTCGGGTGTAGGCATCCAATGCTTCGGAGTGTCGCTTCAACTTCGCGAGCACAACGCCCTTCTGAGACCAAAGTTCGGGGTGATCGCCCTCCAGCTTACTGAATCCCGCATAATATAGCGGAGTCAAACAAATAAAGAAGGCTGCTTCCAGAAGGCGGTGATCAGTCGCGGTCGGCGGCGCATGCGCTTGAGGGAGCGGCGGGCTCCTTCGCTCAGGTCCCAAAGGTTCTTAGCGCAGACGTTCGGCAGTTCGTGGTGCTTGCAGTGTGCCCAGATGTACTCCACCGGATTCAGTTCCGGGGCGTAGGGCGGCAGGTACGCGATTTCCAAACGGCCTTTCTGGTCACGGATGAATTGCTGCGTGATTTTACTGCGGTGAGCCGGAAGCCGGTCCCAAATCAGCAGAATGTCGCCCTCGATGTAGCGCAGCAAGTGTTTAAGAAACTCGATGATCTGCTCGGATTTGATGGCTTCTTCGAAGATCTGAAAGTAGAAGTTCCAGACGGTGACGCCGGCGATGACCGACAGCGTTTTCCAGTTGAAGTGAAACTGGAGGACGGGGGTCTGCCCGCGAGGCGCCCAAGTGCGCCGCCGATGCGGCCGTTGACTCAAACCGCTTTCGTCTATGAAGACGATCGTTCGGCTCTCGTTCTCGGCTTTTTTTTAATCTCCGGCCAGCGCTTGCGTTTCCATTCGTCAATCAAACCTTCGTTGCGCTCCAGGGCGCGGCCCACAGGTTGTTGCACGCTCCAATTCAACTGCCGTAGGATGCGCCAAACGTGTCCGGGGTGATAATCCACTTCGAAGTTCTCTTCGATCAAGTGCGCAACCCGTGGACACGTCCACAAGGGAGTTTCGTAACCCAGGCGCTCGGGACCTTCGAGGAGCAACTCCACCAAACGGGCTTTGTCGACTTCATCCAAACAGGGCTGCCGGCCCGCTCGCCCCGCCCGCCGCAAAGCAACCTTGCCGTTTTCCTGATATTCCTTCCGCCATCTGCTGACGGTCTGGTTGCTCGCCTTCAGCCTACGGCCGATCTCGCTGTTGTTCAAGCCTTTTTCGAACAACTTGATCGCTTCCAAGCGACGCTTCTCAAGAGCCACAAAGTCGCGCCTAACGCCTCGCGCATTGCCCATGCAGGATTAGACATCGCGGAGTCAATTTAGCTCCGCTATATTATGTGAGATTCAGTAAGTCCTTGTTCGATGTGCTGGCCACGTAGGGATTGCGGCGGTAAAGCAATATCCAGCAAACGGCTACGGTCTGTACGATATGGCAGGAAACGTCTGGCAATGGACAACGGATTGGTATCGCCCTGATTACTATCGACAGCTTGCGGCAACGGGCGGCGCTCGCAATCCGCGAGGCCCTGACAGCTCGTTAGATCCATCAGAGCCTAACCAGCCCAAGAAAGTCCATCGCGGCGGCTCTTATCTTTGTACCTATCAATACTGCTCGCGATACGTCGTGGGCACACGCGGCAAAGGCGACCCGAGCACCGGGACGAATCACCTCGGGTTCCGCTGCGTTATGACACGCGAGGAGTACGAAGCGCGTCCGGCAAAAACGAGCTTGATGGAAAAGGCTTCCCGCGTCAGCGGCAGCCAGCGAAGAAACGCCAACCTCGTTCTGACTGCTCGAACTGCTGACGTATCTTCGCGCAAACGGATCAAGACTTACATCGCTTCAGGAGGCGGGATCGATTTTATGCGACCCTGGGCCGAGCAGGTCTACGGCGTACCGTCCGATCAATTATCGGCAGCTCGATCAAGCTAACGCTGAGGCGAGACTGGAAGATCATCTTTGCGAAATTACAGCATCTGTCCGGGGCCCGAAGAAGCGTTGAGTATGGCTTACTTTAGAAGAACAAAGAAACACATCGATTTCAGAGGTTCATTAGCTCTCGGGCTTTGCATTTCGCTCGGCGCAGGCGCACTCTTCGGGGCGGAGAAAGAGATTTCTCGATTTCCGGTGTACGTGGATTCCGATATCTGCGCACGTCTGATGCTTGGCCCAATTACTTCGGGACGGATCGCCTGCAGCCAGGAGACCCACAAGGAAGGCGCGGAGCCCGTAGTGGTGCGGCTGAGCAACAACATGGTTCTCGGCGTCAACAAAGACAAGATGATCGATAAGCTCGTCGGGCAATTCGCCGATATTTCCGGAGAGCTCAAAGTGAAGGACGGCGAAGTGAAACTGGAGTCGGTTGCCCCTCTCGCGGCCAATTCCATCCCCGCCGGACCCGCCCGGAAGCTACTGGACGTGCGAACTTATCGTGCTCCGAATGCTCCCAAAGTCTACGAGAAGGTTCGGCACGAGCTGGCGATGCTGCCCTACATCAGTGAATTCGATTTCATTTCGTTTGCGATGGTTGGGGACAACGTGATCCTCAGCGGCTGGACGGTCCGGCAGACCAACCGGAACGACGCGCAGAACATTGTTAAGAACATAGAAGGCGTCGGTGAGGTTATTAACAATATCGAGGTTTTGCCGCTAGGTGGCTTCGATATGAGGATTCGCGCGATGGCGCGCGGGGCTTTGCAGACGAACCTGGCACGTTACTTCTGGGGAAGTGGATCGGACATCAAGATTATCGTCAGGAATGGCGACGTCATTCTCCTGGGTGTTGTGACCAACTCCGGCGATAAAGAAATAGCCGGCATTCGGATGAATTCTGTACCAGGGGTTTTTCACGTTTTCAATCTTCTACGAGTCTTGGGTAGCGGACAGAAAGGCTGATCTATGCAGCGCGCTTCGAAGTATATGGAAACGAATGCATGGTCGGCTCCGCATGGATTAGTGGCGGCCGTACTGTGCTTTGCATTTGCTGCAGGTTGCGGCAAGCCGTCGCAGGAGGCAATTGCTCAACACGGGGAAAGCGCGCCGGTTTCCGCCCAGGGAGCGGATGAGCAAGTCGCGCTGAGAAAGATGCCGGCGAATCAGGAGTTCTCCGGCTTTCTTCAGAACTACTCCAATCTGAAAGCCAACCCTAATGTGGGCACAGATGTTTTGACGTTCGTGAGAACAGACGAACAGAAGAACTTGCACAAGTACATCGCCATGATTGTTGAGCCGGTACAGGTCTATTTGGCCTCCGACGCCGACCCCTCCTCGAAATTGCCGGAGAAAGCACCAGGGACTGCGGCCGCATACTTTCATAAGGCTCTGGCTGGAGCTGTTTCGAGTGCATTTCCAATAGTGGATCAGCCCGGTCCGTTGGTGCTGCGCTTACGCTCGGCCATCATTGGCATCGAGGCAGGCCGCGAGATCCCGGCGGCAGACAAGCCGACCGATGGCGCAGACGCCTTTCACCGGGCCGTAAACATTGGGAAGGTCGGCGTAGAGATGGAACTCGTCGATTCGGAAAGCGGAGAGCAGATAGCCGCGATGGTGGATCGCGAGAAGCTTGGCGATGGAGCCGAGATCGGCACAGTCCATTTCTCAAAGCAGGAAAAATGGGCAGCGGCGCGAGAGGCTTTCGACGGGTGGGCGCGTCGTGTTCGCGAATTTCTTGATTCGGCGCAGGAACTTTCTCCGGAGGACGCCAAGAGAGCCGATCAGTCCTATCGCCCCTACAACGACCAAGAAGCGAAACAGTGAGACAGGTACGTTCCTAGTGTTCAATTCCTAGCAATGAGACGCTGGCGACGAAGAGTTGACCGCTTGTTCTTCCTCGGACCTCGAACTGCGGTTCGTAGCGGACAAGAAAGCTGAGGTGGGCGCGAGGAACGATGACCGAAATTTCAGGACCTATGCTGTTTTCCTGGTCGTGGAAGGCGAGTGCGGGCCCGTGTCTAAGATGAGTTTGCGGTAGTAACTCCCAGCCACACCAACGTTCGCGAGGTAATGATAAAAGCGACGTCCGAAACCATACTCCAACGTCATCCCCGGGCCGGGCTGAATCGCTGTTCCAGTCTTCATCCCATGAACTTCCCAAGTACTCAATAGGGAAGCGTTCCATTTCTTTGTCTTATCGAGATAATAGGTGGTTCCCAACTGAAACTGGTTCGTCCACATACCCAGACCCGTATTGAAGAACTGGTCGGAACTGTAGTCTCCCGTAGGCGCGTAAAGGCCATAGGTGAACAGGATGTCGGCCTTCGACTTGTGCCAAGCCAACTGCAAGGGTGAAAAATAAATATCTGAGACGCCATACGTCCCAAATCCGACGTTCGGCAGAAGATCCGCTGTTAACCGCTGTTTCATGACAGGTACGACGAAAGAGAAGCCATAGTCGGCGCCGAGGAACTTGATTTTGGTAACTCCGCTGATCGCCAACATGTAAGCAGCCACCGTAAGGTGATTTCTGCCTCCGAAAGAACCGCCATTAGGTCCTTTAACGGAATCCACAACGTCGAAGTAAGGGATGAACGTGACGTAGTAACCAGGAGGCGCCTCACTGCCCCCATCAGTCCGGCGCCACCTTGCAGGTAATGACCCACTTGTTGGGCTCTTGCGGAAGTCAGTGGAGACAGCGCCAGCAAAGCAGCGCAGACGATCTTGCAGTATTTGGATAAGCGATAGGCCATGTTACTTTACTTGATTTTCCGGAAGGAACTGCACTGAGATGCCCGTGCCTGGAAAGCGATTTATTATGGTCGAATATTAAAGAATCGTCAGCTTCCAGTTCTCATCTCACCTACGATTCTGCAGAATCGTAGCAGCAGAAGAGAAATGGTGGGTGACATCCAATTTTCCGTATAGCTAAAGCGCTGCTCGCTTCCGCTGTTTTAGCGGCTTGCTGCAAGGCAGCAATGCCAAGCGGCGATCACTTGCCGACACAAAATGCGGAGCGCGCACGTTCTATCCTCAAAGACGGCTTCGAATCCAAGAATCCGGACATCAGGATTCAGACGATCTTCGCTGCCAGCATGATCGGGCGCAATGAGAAGGTCTTGGTTGCACTGGAGCGGTGCCTCGAGGATAAAGATGTTCAGGTTAGAGTGTCGGCGATTCACGCGCTCGCCGATCTAAAAACTCCGGCAAGTAAACCAGCTTTGGAAAATACGCTGAAGAAAGATGCTGTTCCCGAAGTGGCGTTTGCCGCGGCCAAAGCTCTGTACATTTTGCACGACCCGGCCGGATCTGCGGCTCTTCTGGACGTCTTTAACGGCAAGGTCAACCCGGATTCGAGCTTTCTCAAAAAGGAGAGCCGAAGCTTCTTCAGAAACTTCCGTTCTCTAGAATCCGCAACAATGTTTGTCGTGAGCGAAGGAATCGGCTACGTTCCGGTACCCGGTGTAGGAGAAGGATTCACTGCGGTTACAGAACTCCTTAGTGACCCGGATCTCTCGGCAAAGGCGAGCGTCCTCCTTCTGCTCGGAAAGCAACAAACTCCAGAGGCGCTCGAGTTGATAAAGAGAGGTCTCAGCGATAACGACTGGTCAGTCAGGGCTTCCGCGGCGCAATTGATAGCCAACACGGCACGAACGTGAGCTGCGCGAATCGCTTGTTCCCCTCTTCGAAGACAAGAAAGAGAAGGTGCGATTCCGGGCAGCCGGCGCGTATCTCCATCTGTACCTACAGAAGTAGAAGATCCGCGCCGGCTAGTTCCAGGCGGTTAAAAAAAACGATCTCTGTTGCCTGGAATCTAAGCCGCATGAAGAAAGAGATCGTCGCCGGTCTTCTTGCGATGGCGCTGGCGCAGCAACCCGTCTATTTCGCTCAGGCCGCGCTGCAGCCAGGCGAGATGCCGCAGACCTCTCCTCCGAAACCGGGACAGTTAGCAACGCCCACCCGCGACATCGGTTGGCCCAGACAGGTCTCAAAGAACGGTGCAGTCCTTGTCTACTACCAACCCCAAGTAGAGGAGTGGAAGAATTACAAAGAACTGACAGGCAGGATTGCCTTTTCGCTGACTCCAAAAGCTGGCAAAGCGACTCTTGGTGTGGCGGATTTGAAGGCCGGAACCCTGGTCGACAAGGATACACATACGGTCTTTTTCCGCGATATCAGCGTCACGGATGTTCGCTTTCCTTCCCTTGACCAGAACGCCGGTAAGCAGATGGAGCAACTTTTCCGGTCGTTAATGCCGACCGAGGGTGAACCCATTTCAGTCGAACGCGTTATGGCCGATCTCGAGCAGAGCAAGGTTGAAGCTAAACCTGTAGCGGTCAAGAACGATCCGCCCCAGATCTTCTACAGTGCGACCCCAGCCATACTGCTGGCGCTCCAGGGCGAGCCTGTGCTGGCGCCCATTGAGAAGACTGACCTACAGTTCGTCGTCAACACAAACTGGGACTTGTTTTTTGAGAAATCGAAGAAGAGCTATTACCTGCTTGCGGAAGGAATCTGGCTCACGGCGCAAAACTTACAAGGGCCATGGACTCCAACTCGCGCTCTTCCCAAGGACATGAGCAAGTTGCCCGCGGGACAGAACTTCGACGATGTAAAAAAATCGGTGCCTCCGCCTCCTCGGTCGGGAACTGTGCCCCAGGTCTTCTATAGCAACGCTCCGGCAGAACTGATCCTGCTCAGGGGCGCGCCGGTCTACTCGCGAATCCCGAAAACCCATCTGCTGTACGTAGCAAATACGGAAAACGACATCTTTCTCGATGACGCGCAGCAGCGGTATTACGTCCTCTTCTCTGGCCGCTGGTTCCGTTCCAAGGCGTTCGCGGGTCCCTGGAGTTACGCCGGCAACGATCTTCCTGAAGATTTCTCAAAGATTCCATCTGAGTCCGCGAAGGCGCGCGTACTGGCCTCCGTGCCGGGTACGGTAGAAGCTTCCGACGCCGTTATGCTGGCGCAGATTCCGCAGACCGCCATTGTGAATAGGACCGAAGCGGAAGCCAAGGTAAACCAGCAGGGTGTGCATTACAGCGGACCGCCACAGTTTAAGCCGGTCGAGCAGACTTCGTTGCAGTATGCCGCCAATACGCAGGACAAGGTAATCAAAGACGGCGATCTATACTATCTATGCTTTCAGGGTGTCTGGTTTATGTCGACTACGCCGAATGGACCCTGGAAGACCGCCGACTCGGTGCCGAAAGAGATCTACACGATCCCGCCGAGCTCTCCGGTGTACAACGTGACGTACGTCACTCAGACGAACCCCACAACTACGACCGTTGAGAGCAGCACGACAGCGGGCTACTTCGGGATGTTCGCCATCGGATTAACCGCCGGTCTGGCCATTGCTTATGGTACGGGCTGGTATTATCCGCCCTATTATTATTGGGGACCGGGCATGGGCTATCCGTACTATTGCCCTTGGCCTGCAACGTACGGCGCAGGCTATGTCTACAATCCATGGACTGGGGGCTTTGCAGGCGGTCGTGCGGTGTATGGTCCCTATGGTGCAGCCGGCGGGGCGGCTTGGTATAACCCTGGAACCGGACGATACGGACGTTCGGCGAGCGTTCAGGGATGGTATGGGGGCAGAACAGCAGCCAGTACATACAATCCGTGGACCGGCGGCTATGGAGCCACTTCCCAGGGCCACAATGCGTACGGTCAGTGGGGGCACTCGGTGGCTTCCCGTGGTGACCAGTGGGCGCAGACCGGCCACCTAACCACCGCCCGCGGAACTGCTTTTGGATACCGCGGCTCCGAAGGATCGGGCGCGGGTTTTCACGGCGCAAACGGCACCGTTGCCCGAACCAATAACTACACCTATGCCGGTAATGATGGAAACGTCTACCGCAAGGACACGGGCGGAAACTGGAGCAAGTACAACAACGGCAGCTGGAATCAGGTCGATACCACGGGTGCGAAGCAACAAGCGCAACAGAAATTCCAGAACGCAAGGCAAAATTCTTCGCAAGGTCTCGGACAATCCAGAGAGTCTATTCAACCTCACACCTGGCAAGGACTCAATAACTCAGATAGTTCGCGGCAGCGCGGCCAATTTCAAACGCAGCGATTTCAGAATTTCCACGGCTTCGGAGGAGGCCGGTTCCGGAGGTGAGGACCCCCGCGAAAGGTCTTATGCGACTTAGAACAGTAACCTTGAACGTAGCGGCATTCTTCCTTGCGGTGGGGTATGCACAACAACCCGGCGCGGGCCCTGGCAAGCAGGCGCAGATCGCTGCTTTGAAAGAATCGCTCGCGAAGAATCAGGCAGCGCTCAAGAAATATGCCTGGACCGAAACCACTCAAATCAGTCTCAAGGGAGAAGTCAAGAAACAGGAGCAGAAAGAGTGCCAGTATGGGCCCGACGGTAAAGTGCAAAAGACCCCCTTACAAGGCGCGAGTCAGCCGCCGCAACAGGAGCAGTCTAGTGGCGGGCGTCGGCGAGGAGGCTTGCTAAAGAAGCAAATCGTCGAAAAGAAAGTGGGCGAGATGAAAGATTACATGGAGCGCGTTGGGGCGCTTGTCCATGAGTATGTTCCGCCCGATCCCCAGAAAATTCAGGCAGCCGCAGCAGCTGGCAACGTTTCGGTCAGTCCTGGCAAACCTGTGAGCGCTATCGTCGTCACGAATTATCTGAAACAGGGCGACTCAGTAACGGTCGGATTCGATACCGTTGCCAAAAAGATCGTCACTTACAACGTGGATTCCTATCTTGACAGCCCGAAAGACGATCGTGTGAAGCTGGCCGTCAACTTTGCGCGCCTTCCTGATGGCACCAATTACGTTCAACAAAGTCTTCTG
The DNA here is from genome assembly GCA_963771495.1 of uncultured Acidobacteriaceae bacterium. Classification (GTDB taxonomy): domain Bacteria; phylum Acidobacteriota; class Terriglobia; order Bryobacterales; family Bryobacteraceae; genus Bog-105. The sequence continues at coordinate 87,601 of CAVYTR010000004.1, forward strand.
GATGCCACCGGCAAGAAAATCGAAGTGAGAGTCACAAACGCTGACTATAAGAACTTAGGGCAGTGACGTCAGCCGGCTGGACACCGTGTCGTCCTCATCCTCGTCGTAATCTTCAACACCCAAGTCGCACGGAAGACTATGCTTGGCTCGCGAGAGGAACAGCAGAGTCAGCAAAAAAGATCTCACGGCTTCCATTTGCATTAGAGATGAAATGAAATGCCGTTGCGTGTTCTTTTCCGCCCTGATCTGTTGTCTTACCGGTTGGTCTCAGCAGGTGAATCCGCGTCCAAAGGTCGGCGTGGCCCTTCAGGGTGGTGGAGCGAAAGGTCTGGCGCACATAGGCGTTCTGAAGTGGCTGGACGACCACCACATTCCAGTCGATTTTATTGCCGGCACCAGCATGGGCGGGCTCGTTGGGGGGTTGTACGCAACCGGGCACAGTCCTGCTGACATTCAGAAGATCGTGAGCACCATCGATTGGGGTGGCGTCCTGTCAGGAGCTACGCCTTACCCGGACCTGGCCTTTCGACGAAAAGAAGATCTCCGCTCGTTTCCGAATGGATTGGAGCTGGGGTTAAAGCATGGGGTGCAGCCACCGGGAGGAATGAATTCGGGACAGTCGGTAAGGTTCATCATCGATCGCTATGTCCTGCCCTATTCAGATGGAAGAAGCTTCGACAAGTTACCGGTCCCTTTCCGCTGCGTTGCGACGGATCTTATATCTGGCAAATCCATAGTTTTTCATGACGGCTCCCTGGCCGACGCGCTTCGAGCCACGATGTCCATTCCGGGCGTATTCTCTCCCGTAAAACAAGATGGAAAGATCTTGGCTGATGGAGGTTTACTGAATAACCTGCCCACCGACGTTGCGAGGCAGATGGGAGCGGACGTCGTGATTGGCGTTCATTTAAGCACCGGACCGGTAGCTCCCCAAAACATGAGCTCCCTGCTGCAGGTCGCCGGAGGATCGAGTGATGTGATGATCGATGCAAACGAGCTACGTGGGATGGAGCGCGCCGATATCCTCATTACGGTTAATCTGCCTGGTTTCTCGACTCTCGACTTTTCGCGGGTTCGAGAGATCATCCCGAAGGGCTACACCGCGGCTGGGGAGCACTCAACCGTGCTTGAACGTTTGGCGATGAACGAAGAGGACTGGAAACAGTATCTCGCGGCGCGCGAATCCCGCGTTGTCAACACTACGCCCACTCCTGCCTTTGTCGAAGTAAAGGGTACGAGCCCCAATCTCGCCAAAGATATCGAACAGCAAATGGCGGCAGCCGTTAACGAGCCGGTGGATGTTCAAGACCTCCAAGAGAAGCTTACACAGCAGATAGGTCGCGGGCGTCTCAACAGTTTGAGCTACAGCCTTATCGATCGCGGCGATAAACAGGGGTTGTTGATTAGCGCCGAAGAGAAGGACTACTCTCCGCCATGGATCAAGCCGGGTGTTACGATCGACGGGTCAGATCCCAATAACGTTCAATTTGCCGTTGGCGCTCGTTTGAACTTCCTTGATGTCGGCGGATATCGTTCCGAGCTCCGAACCGATTTCGAATTCGGTTCGACTTATCTATTAGCCACCGAGTATTATCATCCTTTGACCGCCACGAGCCGCTGGTTCGTAGCACCTTCCGTAAGCGCCAGCAGGTCTCCCATAAACCTCTATTCAGCCGACACGTTCTTGGCTCAGTACAAGCTAGACCGCGTAGTTGGCGGGGCAGACCTGGGATACGCGTTCGATCGTTTCAGTGAACTACGGCTTGGGTACCAGGCTGGCTATCTACGCGCAAACCGCTGGGTGGGAAGCCCACTGCTGCCTTCTGTCTCCGGACGAACCGGACTTACTCGCGCGACCTACGCCATGGACCGGTTAGACAATCCGGTAATTCCCAGAAGCGGAACAGCGCTACTCGTCGCTGGCGGCTGGATGGATTCTTATCCAGGGGCGAAGAGTGGATTCCCTTCTGGGGAGTTGAACTTCGAGGCCTTTCACCGCCTTGGTGAACCGGCATCGCTGTACTTTACGACAGCAGGAGGGACCACATTCGGTCAACATGCAGGCGGTTTACCTCTGTTCTCGCTCGGTGGGCCCGCTCGACTGGCGGCTTATGGCTTGAATCAGTTCTTGACGAACCAATATTTCTATTTTCGCGCAGGATACCTTCACCGGTTAGGGGAAATGCCCGCTTTCCTCGGTAGTGGCCTGTTTCTTGACGCGCACTACGAGGTGGCAAAGACCTATGGCCTACCGAATGCGCCGACTCTGCCAAACGACGGAGTCGTGGGAGTAGTTATGGAGACGATTCTGGGCCCTGTTCTGGTCGGAGGCGGTATCGGACCCGATGGACACCGAAAATGGTTCTTCCAACTCGGCCGCGTGTTCTAAACCCGGAACTTAACTGCAAGCAGACTTCTTGGGAAACTTGGTGAAAGCCTTCGAGACTGCCTTTTCGATTCGCTCTCGAAGGCGAGCGGGGTCGCCGAACTTGTCCGTGCAGCGCGCTGCCCAAATCGTCCGGCCAGATCTATCATCAACGACCGCAATCACCAGGTTGCTCTTCTTGTATGTTTTTCCGGAGACCCCCGGAGGTCCGCCGATATCCCACATGGCTACATCGCCCACGGACATATCGTCTACCTGCAATCCAGCTCCATTGCCACCCATAAACCTGATCTCCAGGTCCGGATGTTCCTTCACCTGCCTGATATTCAACCCGTTCATCTGCACCGAAACCGCGTCTTGCATAATGGCGTTTACCGTCGGGTCCTCAATGAGGCCGCGGGATGTCAAAACACGCCCTGCTGCTAAGCGATAGGTTCGGAAGCAACCCTCCGGGTCGCTGTAGAGCTTTGTCTTGACCTCGCCGCGCACTGCGGCAACACACAAGAAGGCAGTAAATACAAGGCGCGGCTTCATCAGGTAAGAAGTTTATTTGACCAGGGGGAGCGAAGAGGCGATGCCTAAATCAATCAAATCCTCGAGCTGCAATTCTATCTGAAAGTATTTAGCTGCAACGATTGGGCTGATTTGTTTGGAGATACGATCAAAATATTTCTTGCGAAGTTCCACCCGCTTCTTCTGGTAGTCCAGCAGTCGACTTCCGAGATCTTTGGCCGTCGAATCAGACAAGCTGTCCCAGTTCTTCGCATACTCTCGGATAACGCTCAGACGGTCATCCCCAAGCTTTGACAAATCGCTGTCATAACTCCTTTGGATGGGCCAGAAGTTCTTTCCCTGATCATCCGTGAGCGTGAGGTTCTGGCGAATGATGTCAACCTTCTTCGTCTGCACGTCCGATCGCATCAGGGCTATATACCCTTCGGGCAAGCCACTCGACGAGTCTTGGGCTGCTGCTATCCCACATGCTGCGATCAGTCCGAAAGCTATCGTATGTCTGATTCTCATGTTTCCTCCAATCGTTGCGCTCGGCCAACCTACGGATAAGTGACAACCTGATAAATCAGCGTTGTTCCTTGGTAGTAGGGTCGGTAGTAAACATTGCTGCAGTTGTAAATCACTGTCCCGGGTGCGGAAATAGTTGCACAGCTGCCCGGCAACACGCCAACCGTCGAGCCTATCGGCGGAGCTTGAACGACCACAGTTGTTGTCTTATGCGAAGTTGCTGCGACAACGGCTGCCGTGGTAGCTACTCCAATTGCTGCTCCCGCGGCCACCGCACCCCAGTTGGGATCGTCGTGATATAGCAGCACCCGCCTCCGTAGTAGCCTCCGTGAACGTTCACATTCACATTCCGGTTCACGTTGACATTGTTATTTACGTTTACGTTCCGGTTAACGTTCGCGTTGCGGTTCACATTAGCCGAGCGATTCCCAACCTGAACGCGACCCTGGTTTGCATAACCGTGCACCCTGGCCTGGAGGGGGATCAACGTCAGGCAAAGTCCAAGGCAAAGCGATAGTGCGAGCTTCATGCTACTGTGCTCCTTTCGATGGAAAGAACTGGATTTGATGTGCATCATCCGGCTTGGCAAAGTCGAACGTCTCTGACGGCGCCTCCGCATTCAGATTCCAATCGCTGAAATCCATGGTGACGCGGGGAGAACCCGGCTGCGTCTTATAAATGATCGTCATCGCCCGGGGTACAGGCTTGTCACCCGGCTCCACCCATAATTGCCAGTCGGCTGAAGCCTCCGTGAACACCAGATGGACGAAGGTCTTCTTGTTGATGTTTACGCGTCCAATTACGTAAGCGGTCTGCAACCCTTTTACCAACGAATCATAAGGATCGCTTTGAAGCAGGTCACTCATGGGCAAAGAGATGCCTCGCTTCTCGATCGCTTGGAGCATCCCGTCGATCGTACTAGGCGCAGGTTGGGAAGCATAGAGCTTTCCCTCTGGCTCATAAAGCGTCGTATTCTTCCCGTCGAAATAGAACTGCACGTCGTGATGTTCTCCATCCACGTCGACTCGAAGCTTGTCTGGACGTGAAACGGTTACGGTCTGGTAATTGAAGTACGTGACTAGCTGATTGTTAGTTGCTTCCCGGTCGTGGCTTACGAGCGCCCGAAAAGAGAATGTTTTGGCACTTGTGATCGAGTTGACGGTGCTCTTGAGAACTGCAAGTGCGTCAGGATCGAGATCTGGTGTCTGGGCGCAATAGGCTGACGTCCCTGCGGAAGCAATCCCGAAGACTCAGACATACATAAGCCGTCACGGATTTAAACATGAAGCGAACTCCGTTTCTTAGGACCTGAACAAGGTCGTGCCGCTTAGAGCCACCCCGATCTGAACCGGATTTAGTTTTTTGTTTATTGTCTTATTCCGGAATCGCGGGAGCAGACTATCTTGGCGTTGTTGAAAGTGCACCGCTCGGCAAGCGCTTGGCCGATTGTTTTTCGATCACCTCGCACTTCCCTTTGAATTCATTCCGGCAGGACACCTGACGAGTTACAATGGTGAGCTAATTGCCTGGGTGGAAGTACGGTCTGCGAACAGTATTGGCGCTGCATAGCTGCGCTTTCTGCGTTGCTGGCCAAAGCGGAAATCCCACCGGATCCGCATGCGATTCGAGTTCTCGCGCTTTACTCCTCTCTGCCTGATTCAAAATTTCCTTCGCCTCTCGAGTCCAGCACCCAACCTCGTATCGAGAAGGAGTTGGGCCGGAGAATCAGCGTCTTTACCGAGTACCTGTCTTTACAGCGGTTTCCCAGTGCCGAGCAGCAACTGAAGCTGGCCAGGGTACTTGAGAGCCGCTACAAATCCGCAGACATCCGTCTGGTCCTTGTACTCGGCTTTCCGGCCCTCCAATTTTGGGAGCAGTACGCCTTCTTGCCGGGATTCCAGTGCTCTTCACATCAGTCGAAGCGAGACATCTCGAGAACCTCAAGAGCCCAGGGCAAAATATGACGGGAGTGGTGCATCGTGACGACTGGGCCGGAGGACTTGGCCACATCCTGGCATTCAGCCCGAAACCCGTGAAGTCGTGATTGTTTCCGGGAGCTCCCAAGGTGAAAGAGAGTACCTGAAGTATGTGATCAAACAAATAGAACGGTATCGTTCCCGAGTTCGTTTCCGCATCTTAGACGAGCTCAGCCTGGAAAAGACGCTCGAGCAGGTCAGCAACCTGAAGCGCGAAAGCATAGTCCTTCTGATCTCGTTTGCGTTTGACTCACAGGGACAGAGTTTGCCGAATGACGGTGCACGCAAGTTGATTGAGCAGGCCTCGTCTGTTCCAGTTTTCGGGCTTGTCGGGCGTGATTTGGGCTATGGATTAGTGGGTGGTCCTGTACCGGCCCTGGAAGAAAGATATCTGCTGGCCGCCGATGTAGCCTCCCGGATCCTGAGAGGCGAACCGGCAGAGAAGATTCCGGTCCAGATGGCAGTTCCAAAGTATGCCATGGCCTTCGACTGGCGCCAGTTACGGCATTGGGGCATCGATGAGCGCCGCTTACCCGCGCACTCGCTGGTCCTGTTCAGACCTCCTTCTCTGTGGGAGACTCATCCCTGGTTAATCACTGGATCCTCGTCCGCGCTTTTGATACAGCTGTCCCTGATAATCGGGTTCTGGATCCAGCGCCGCCGCAGGATGGTGACCGAGCGTGCACTTGAGAGTAGCCGGAACGCCACGGCGGCTCTCGCCGGGAAGTTGGTTGTGGCCGAGGAAGAAGAGCGCAAGCGCATAGCCCGTGAACTGCACGACGATTTCGGCCAGCAATTAGCGCTGATCGGGTTCCAGGTTGCTTCTCTTAAACGGCAGTCTGCAGGTCTGCTGGAAGATGAAAACATGATCCCACGTCTTCAGAACGATCTACGCAAGCTAAATTCAGGACTCCACAACATCGCGCACCAGCTCCATCCGAGAACTTTCGAAGCGCTTGGGATTGGAGCATCTTTGGCCAATCTCATAGAGGATTTCAGAGAGAGAACATCGATCAAGGTCGAGTTCCATGACGATTCCGGCGAAGTAGTAACCAGTGATGCAGCACTTTGTCTTTTTCGAGTCGCCCAGGAAGCATTGCGGAACATAGAACGACATTCGCTCGCTAGCCATGCGAGAGTTACACTTCGACGTGAATTCGATTTTCTCGCGTTGCTGATTGAAGATTTCGGGACGGGATTTGATGTAGAGGCGGCTAAGCGCGGTACTGGCCTCGGGTTAACTAGCATTTCCGAGCGGATCCGGTTAGTGAACGGAAGTCTCGGCATTGAGAGCCGGGAAGGATTAGGTACGAGCTTGCTGGTTCGCGTCCCGTACCGTCCGACAATCGAAAGGACGACGGGGAAGGAGGACGCGGTCAGCGGGTCGACCACTTAAGGCGATCTGACAGGATGAGCTGGGTAAGAGCTCACAGGAAACTTTCTCACCGTCCCTTCCTTCTAGCTTAGCTAAGCTAGTGCCGCACCAACATCGGTCAAGATGGAAGTGGACCAGATGAACGCGCCTTTCGATTTTCGAGCTCGTGCTGCTGAAGCGTCTGAACCAGGAGGTCAGACAACAGATGAGCGTACTGAGGGCTTACATAGATGCGAGTGTGAATACCCTGGTCTTGTTGCCCGAATTCGATCAGAAATTCAAACTCGTTGTATCCCACCTGGAAGAAGTTCGCGTATTTACCTTCTTTGCCAGCGGAAGTCTTCGCCCGCATGGGACGCCTGGGTGGTTCTTCTGAGCTCATGTGTTCGGCTTCGTCATCCTTCCCCATCAGTTCCCGCTTGGATGCACGGCTGGAGGAAGCGCTTTTATAATTCTTTGCCGTACTGCTTACAACATAGCTGTCAAACTGGTCTGGAGGGTCAAGACTGCCCCTTGAAAGCTGAAATGCCACGGGGGACAATTGGCCCGTATCAGAGTGCTGCTCGCCGACGACCATAGGTTAGTAGCGGACGCGCTTGCTTCATTATTGAGGGATTCGTTCGATCTTCTTGGGCCGGTGCTTGATGGGCGCTCGCTCGTGGAAGAGGCGGCCCGCCTTAGACCGGACATCATCGTGACAGATGCATTCATGCCGATCCTGAACGGTATTGACGCGGCCAGGGAAATTAAGAGCCGCGGATTAGATTCGAAGATCGTGATGATGACAATGCATCCGGATCCCAAGCTTGCGGCAGAGGCCTTCCGCGCCGGAGCGTTAGGTTTTGTCTCAAAGCAGTCAGCTGGCGAAGAGTTGATCGAAGCGATTCATCACGCCTTTCAAGGCAGGGCTTACATTACGCCGTTGGTCGCTAAAGATGTGATCAATAACATGCTCGAGGATAAAACTTCGTATTCCAACCTGGAGCCCGAACTTACACCCCGTCAGAGACAAGTTCTCCAACTGGTTGCGGAAGGACGGACCATGAAGGAAGTCGCCGAGGTTCTAGGCATTTCGGTAAGAACAGCCGAGAGCCATAAATACGAGACTATGGAAGTACTCGGTGTTCAAACAACGGCAGAGCTGGTGCACTGGGCTATTCGACTGGGTCTCATTTCAATCAAATGAATTCCCCGTTTGGCTTCGCTGAATGTCAGAGAATTCCTTTTATTTTGACTGAAACCTGAAATCAGCCCGGAGTTTTTCGTTAGAAAAGCAGGAGAATTACGGATATCGCTCGGCGACGGTCTAGTCCACATTGGTTTGGTAGAACCTGCCGTAATTACCAGTATGAGTTTTTATTAACTGAAGTCGCGTTGGCAGACCTAGACAACTTCAGATTGTTTAATGTGCAGTTGTTTTCCTCGTCAAACTTGGGAGGATCAAGCGGTGGCAAGGCTGAAAATGAATGGTCCGATTCCTTGCCTCCCGGCTCTGCAGGAGGCCTGGGTTGGATTTCGTCTGAGTGGTATTGGATGAACCGTTTCACCATCGGTCCCCAAACTTCAGCGGGAGACGAGATCGCGGGCGATTCTGCCCAGATTCGATCTATAAAGCGGTCGATAGATCAAGTTGCGCGCTGGCGAGCGACGGTCCTTATAACAGGCGAGACGGGCACGGGCAAAGAGTTGTTTGCCAGGAGAGTGCATTGTAAGAGCGATCGCCGGGACTGCTCTTTTGTTCCGATAAACTGCGCAGCGATTCCGGACGCTCTCATGGAAAGCGAACTCTTTGGCTTCGAAAAGGGTGCGTTTACAGGTGCTACGACAAGGCAGCAGGGAAGGCTTGCTCAAGCCGACGGCGGGACATTGTTTCTCGATGAGATTGGCGATCTCAGCCTGACGGCTCAAGCCAAGCTTTTGCGCGCCGTCGAGCTAAAGGAGATACAGCCGCTCGGATCGCGGGTAGTCCAGACCCTAGACTTCCGGGTAGTGGCAGCAACCAATCGCAATCTGGAACAACTTGCGGCCGAAGGCAAGTTCCGGCAGGACCTACTATTCCGCCTGAATGTTGTTCAACTCCATATCCCGCCACTGCGCGAGAGGCAAGCAGACATCGTTGTAACGGCAAACCACTTCCTGGAGATCCTGAGTGCCCAATACCGGCGCTCAACACCGAATCTGACCGGGGATGCCCGAGCTCGTCTAAAAAGGGAGCCATGGCTTGGAAATGCACGCGAGCTCCGAAACGTAATCGAGCGAATTTTCCTGTTCATAGAAGGAGATGAGATCACCGGCCATGACATTGAGCGGATGTGCCACTCGGGCACTCATTGGCAGGTGGAGGAGCCGGCTCGAGAACAGCCGATGTTGAAGAGCAGTTCCACGTGTGTACCTGTTTACCGGACGAGCCGCACGACTTACGAGAGCCCCGAAATGAAGTTGCCGGTGAACCTGGAGATGGAACGGCTGAGAACGGCTCTCGAGAAAACCAAATGGAATAAGAGTAGAGCAGCCGAACTGCTGCGGTGCTCCCGCATGACGGTTCATCGCAAGGTGGTTCGCTACGCGTTGCATCCCGGAGCGGACAGCTCGGCCGTGAAGCAGGCTTGAGGCTGAGGGGCTCGGCCAGCAGTTTGCCGGTTTTCGGAACAACTAAAAAGAATCTTGCTGGTACAGGTAAGCGTTAAATCTTCGCTATTCGAACCGATCACTCCAAAGATCGGTAAAGGCGATTCATGCGGTCAACAGCTCTCTTCAAAGGTATCTTTCTCCTGCTTGCGTGTGGGGTTTCGATGTTCGCGCAGCACCTCGATTTCGGGTTCGATTTCGGGGTAAAAGGCGGAGTCCCCTTCACGGATGTTCTCGAGACGGCAGGTGTTATCACCCCCGCCAACACATCGCTGAAGCAATCGCAATCATACCTGATCGGTCCGGTTGCCGAGCTGCGCATCCCTTTCGGGTTCGCGTTCGAAGTTGATGGCATATATCGTTCGGCCGAATCCCACTTATCCACGAACGACATTACAACTGCTTTAAACGCCAACGCTTGGGAATTTCCTTACCTTGCGAAGTTTCGGTTCCCCATTCCTTTATTGAAACCGTTCGTTTCGGCAGGAGGGGCATACCGGACCTTTACTGACCTGCCATCGAATGTAACTCCTAACCATAATGCTTTTGTGCTGGGTGGCGGATTGGAACTCAGGATCAGAAAACTTCGGCTCTCGGGTGAACTGCGATGGCTCCGTTGGGGCAACCCTTCCACGGGCAAAATCGTTCGTCTGACTCAAAACCAAGGCGAAGTCCTATTTGGAATTGTGTTCTAAGTGTCGCATAAGCGCGGTCCTTGGAATCGCCATGATGAGTGACAACGTGGGACAAAGGGTGGGCGTTCTGGTCCTCGTATTGGGATGTCTCGCGTTCTTAGCGCATCCGGCAATGGCGCGCCCTGCCAAAGACGTCATTCACTTCAAGAATGGCGACAAGTGGACCTGTGAGATTAAGAAACTAGATCGGGGATATCTCTATGTGGGCCTGGACTACGTCGACGGAACGGTCAACGTGGACTGGAACAGCATTTCGAGCGTCGAGAGCTCGCAGCTGTTCGTTGTAACGGACGCAAACGGCGTCGTTCACATTGGATCGCTCTCGACCTCGAGCGGCGAGCATGATCAGATCGGCTTTCTGGACGTTGAAACGGGCCCATCGCTGACGAAGATTCCAAAGTCAAGAGTCGCCTCGATTCAGGAGACTGAGCCGAGCTTCTGGCATGACTTTCATGGCGGGATAAGCTCCGGGTTCAATTTTGCAAAAAGCAACAACCAGACGCAGTACAACCTGAATGCAAATATCGACTACATCAAGAAGTATTGGTTGGCCAGCAGCCAGTTGCAATCCTCGTTCAATGGCGCCATCTCGGCCCCGAGCGATCTTCACAACGACTTGAGCACTTACGCCCTTCGGACGCTGAGTGCCAGGAATTATGTTGTTGTTGGGATCTCCGATTTCCTTCGGAGTGATGAACAGCAATTGGGGCTCCGGGCTGCGCTCGGGGGTGGGGCGGGAAAAATATTCAAGAATACGGATGCAAGCCGGATTATAGTGATCGGAGGCGCTGTTTGGACTCACGAACAGTACCAAACGGAAGGTACGCCGTCGTTCGACAGCGCGGAAGGCTTAGCGGGAGCGATACTCGAATATTTTCGATTCAAAACAACGAACTTGAGTACGTCGATCTTTGCCTATCCAGGGCTCAGCGATATCGGCCGAATTCGAATCGACAGCAAAGCTTCGATTAAGTACCAGATCATCAAAAACCTATACATAAATTTCAGTCTTTACTCTAACTACGACAGCAAGCCTCCTAGATCGACTAGCAAGACTGACTACGGAGCCAGTTCAAGCGTGGGTTGGAGCTTCTAAACTGTGCGCGGGCCCGCGCAATCGGTTCAACTCTCGCATGTGTCAACCTCAACATGTAACAGCAGCTGTATCACGCCAAACGACCTGTTACAGGAAGGGCATGTAACAGGCTGAGCCAAGTTGTTGCCCAGCTTGGGGTTCGCAGTTGGCCCGTCCCTTGCGAAGACCCCTGGACAATGCAATCTACCTCTGAACCAATTTCAAGCTTCCGCACGGTGCAGGAAGAAGAGCCTAGAGCGTGGGCGGATGTTCTGGAACACGAGTTGGTACGTCTGGCAAAGATGAGAAACTGCTTGGCCTTTGAAGAGCTGGTAAAAAGAAATACCGATTGATCAGAGTCAAGTATTTCTCCCGTTCGCGGTCAACTATTATTCCCTTTTTTTTAACGAGCATCGTCGTAGTCGTGCGGTGGGAATGTGAGAAACGCGGGAGCGTTTTCCAAGGACTGTGGGAAGCGGTTTTTGCTTTCCATCAGGCCGTCATTTCCACGGCCTGCTAGGGTTTGGTTTTACGATCTTCTTTTTGGCCTTCTTGGCCTGTTCGACTCGGTAGCTCGGGATGTTCAGCTCGAGGATGACGCAGTGATGAACCAGGCGGTCAATCGCTGCCACCGTGGTCATAGGGTCTTTGAAGATCCCTTCCCATTTCGAAAACGGAAGATTGCTGGAGATGAGACGCTAGCCACGTTCGTAACGTTCGGCCAGCAGGGTAAGAGCACCTCCATCTCTTCTCGACTCTGTTGCACGTAACCGAGATCGTCGATGATCAGTCCTTCGAAGTGCGCCAGCTTCTTGAGGAAGCGACTGAGCTTGAGGTCGCGTTTGGCAACCAATAAGTCCTGCACCAGAAGCGCCGAGGTGGTGAAGTACATGCGCCGGCCGCGCGCAATCAGTTTCTGGCCGATGGCACAGAGAAGATGAGTCTTGCCGCTACCGGGATTCCCGAACGCGAGCACGTTTTCGCGCCGGTCCAGAACCTCCCCTTCGATGAGCGACTTGGTTAAGATTGCCACCTTTGGTGGCAGCCGTTTCAGGTTGAAGTTCGCGAGAGCTTTCTCTGCCGGAATGCGCGACTGACGTAGCAATCTTTGGATGCGCTTCTGCTGCCGGTCCTGACTTTCCCGAGTGACCAGATCCAGCAGGTAACGTTCATAACTCAGCGTTTCGCGCTCCGCCAAACGAGCTGCTTCTTGAGGTCCGCCGCACTGTGGGCAAGTGCAGTGCCGTCAGACTCTCGGTGAGGGCGGCTTTGACATCCACGATATCGGTCGTCATGCCGCCGTGTCTTCCCGGGTCAGAAGATCGTCGAAGACCGCGAGCGAGACAGGATCGACCGCAATGGTGGTCAGCGGAGCGGGCGCATTGTCCTCCGTTAAGCGAATCGCTTCTTCCGCGTTCAGAGCTTGCTGACTCCCCAGCAAAAACCGAATGGCGCCTTCGACCAGTGCCTCTCCGCGACGAGCTGCCAACAACAGGAGCGCCAGGTACTCTTGAGCACCGCGTTTCGGGCCGTGCTCTTCGCGCAGGGCATCGTAAGCCAAGCGGAACCAGCTGGTCGGGAACAGATCGCTCCGGTAGCGGTAGTTCTCAAACGCTCCGGCTTGCGGACCAGCCAATCGATCATGTGGCGGTAGTCGATCCGGTGCTTACTTCGGCCGCGCAATCGCGGCAGCGCTTCTACTTTCCGATCGGCGCACCAGATCAAGACTGTATCGGAGCCAGCTCGAGCGTGGGTTGGAGCTTCTAAGCTGGCCGTACGCCTGTGCAATCGGGTGAACTCTCGCATGCGCCTACCTCAACGTGTAACAGCAGCGCTGTAACACGCCCGACGACCTGTTACAGGAAGAGCATGTAACAAGCCGAGCCAAGTTGTTGCGCCGTCTGGGTTTTGAGATTGGCCTGTCTGTTGCGAAGAGTACTGCACAATGCGTTCTATCCCTGAACAGGTTTCGGGTTTGCGCTCGGTGCAGGAAGATGACCATAGAGCGGTGGTCAGAGTGTTCTGGAACACGAGTTGGTACGTCTGGCAAAGATGAGAAACTGCTCGGCCTTTGAAGAGCTGGTAAAAAGAAATACCGATCTATGTCTTCGCGTGGCTACCTGTATTCTGAAAAGCCGGGAGGACGCGCGGGATGAGGTACAGAATGCTTTTTGGCAGGCCTACTCGCGGATCGACCTCTTCACCTACGAATCGAAGTTCTCCACTTGGCTTATTCGGATTCTGATCAATCGCTGCTACATGCGATTACGAATTCTTCGGCGCACGCCGCTCGTTGCGGCGGACGCATACACGGACGAGGGTAGCCGCGCACCATTTCAGGCAGTGACGAAAGAGACGCCCGAGCTGAGTTTAGCTAGGCGACAAGTTAACGAGACGTTGAGGCGCGAGCTGAGGAGCATACCGCCTCTGCTTCGTGTGCCGATCGAACTGCACTACATCAATGAACTTCCTGTCCTCGATGTCGCCAGAGAACTTGGATTGACAGTCGCTGCGGCGAAATCCCGGCTCCATCGCGCCCAACTCTATCTTCGCGATCGAATGTCCAAGCACGTGCCAAGGCGTGGACCGGCAAGTCTGACCGCGCACTGATTTATAGCCACGGCACTGGCGGACAGACCAGAGGAAAAGGAGAGCACACATGCCAGCGGCAAACACAAGCGCGGAAGCAGGACGTCTTGCCGAAGCGAATCAGCAAAATATTGGATGGAGAAAATGGGGGCCATACCTCAGCGAACGCCAGTGGGGCACGGTTCGTGAAGACTACAGCAGCAACGGCGACGCTTGGAGCTACTTCAGCCACGATCAGGCGCGTTCTCGCGCGTACCACTGGGGCGAAGACGGATTAGCTGGCATATCCGACGACGAGCAGAGGCTGTGCTTCGCCCTGGCTCTATGGAATGGCCGCGACTCGATCTTGAAAGAGCGCCTGTTTGGACTGACGAACGCCGAGGGCAACCACGGAGAAGATGTCAAAGAGTATTACTTCTACGTCGATTCCACGCCTACGCATTCGTATATGAAGTGGCTGTACAAGTATCCGCAAGCCGCCTATCCATATGCAGACTTGATCGATACCAATCGGGGCCGCTCAAAGACGCAGCCTGAATATGAACTCCTCGACACAGGCGTCTTTAATGACGAATCGTTATTTCGACGTATTTGTCGAGTACGCGAAGGAAACTCCAGAAGACCTCTACATCCGCATCACGGTTTTTAATAGAGGACCCGAAGCGGCGGATCTCCACTTGCTTCCAACTCTTTGGTTCAGAAACACCTGGCAATGGTGGCCGGCATCTCAAAAGCCTTCCTTGCGCGCAGCACCCGGTACAAACGGCACTCGGGTGGTTCACGCTTACGATGAAAAGCTGGGCGATCGATGGTTTTATGCCCCAAACGAAGCGAAGCTTCTGTTTACGGAGAACGAGACGAATAATCAGCGGTTGTTCGGAGGCCAGAACAGCGGGGCTTACGTCAAGGACGGAATCAATGAATACGTGGTAAACGGACAACAAGACGCGGCGAGTTCGTCAGGGGGAACAAAGGTTGCGGCGCATCAAAAGCTGCGCGTCGAGCCCGGAAGTTCATCGCGCATTACTCTTCGCTTGACGACCCTGCCGCCGGAACAGCTCCAAACCCCATTCCGACAAGCAGACGGAGACATTCGAAGTCCGGATTCGCGAGGCGGATGAGTTTTACGCTTCCATCACTCCTGAAAAAGTCACTCCGGACGCAGCGCAGGTACTACGCCAGGCGCTTGCCGGAATGCTATGGAGCAAGCAGCACTACTTCTTTGATTTGAACGAGTGGCTGGTGGAACATGGTGCCGGTCCTTTCTCCGCGGCCGTGCGTGATACGCGGAATCATGACTGGCCGCACATGATTAACAATCATTTAATTTCCATGCCGGATAAGTGGGAGTACCCGTGGTATGCAGCCTGGGATCTTGCCTTCCACGCGGTTGTGCTCTCAAATGTTGACGTGGCGTTTGCCAAGAGCCAACTCGATCTGATGCTGCAGGAGATCTATATTCATCCGAATGGGCAGATTCCGGCCTACGAATGGAACTTTAGCGACGTGAACCCGCCTGTCCACGCCTGGGCCAGCCTGTTCATATATCGTATGGAGCAGGCATCGCAAGGGAAAGGCGACATCGATTTTCTGAAGCGATCGTTCGGCAAGCTGATTTCGAACTTTACCTGGTGGGTAAACCGAAAAGACCGCTTCGGAAAGAACGTGTTTGAAGGCGGTTTTCTGGGTCTGGATAACATCGGGGTATTCGATCGGTCGGCGCCTCTGCCAACCGGCGGATTTCTGGAACAAGCCGACGGTACGGCGTGGATGACGCTATATTGCCAGAACATGCTCGAGATCGCGACGGAGATAGCCTCGGAAGATCCTGTTTACGAAGATTTGGCCGTCAAGTTTGTCGATCACTTTCTATGGATCGCGAACGCATTAAATCGAGTTGGCGAGGGCGGCATGTGGGATGAGGAGGATGGCTTTTACTACGACGTGCTGCGCCTGCCGGATGGCCACGCGACAAGATTGAAAGTCCGCTCGATGGTCGGACTGCTGCCGCTTTGCGCCACGACCATCTTCGAATCCTGGCAGCGCGAGCGGATACCACGTGTCGCGACCTACGCACGCGAGCGTCTCGAGCGAATGCCGGAGTTGCGGGAAAGCATTCATCCTACGGGTGAACGGGCGCGAGGCCATAATGGTCGTGGAATCATGGCGGTGGTGCACCCGGACCGGCTTCGGCGCATTCTGAGCCGGATGCTCGATGAGAATGAATTCCTGAGCCCCTACGGAATCCGGGCGCTATCGCGTTGTCACCTCGACCATCCGTATGTCTTCAACGTGCACGGGGAGGACTACCGAGTCTCTTATCTACCCGCTGAATCGGACAGTGGCATGTTCGGAGGCAATTCGAACTGGCGAGGACCCATCTGGATGCCCGTTAACGCACTGCTCATTCGAGGGCTGCTGAACTTCTATCTGTACTACGGGGACACCTTCAAGGTGGAGTGCCCAACCGGCTCAGGGCACATGATGAACCTGTTCGAGGTAGCGGCCGAGATCGCGCGGCGGCTGACCAGCATATTCGAGCGTAATGAATCGGGCATCAGGCCTGTGTATGGCGGGGCCGATAAGTTCCAGAACGACCCACACTGGCGCGACTATCTCCTGTTCTACGAGTACTTCCACGGCGATAACGGGGCGGGTATCGGCGCGAGCCATCAAACCGGGTGGAGCGGTCTTGCCGGGTCCCTCGTCCGTCTATTCGGAAATCTCGATGCGAGCAGGTTCCTCGAATCGGGTTCATGGAACGCCTTGAACGCACAGGACCAGAAAACCCTGGCACATACCGTGTAAGAGCCTTGCAGGCGGATCATGTACCGCTTACTGAATCTGTCTTTACTTTGCCTGTTCATGTCGTCCTTGTACGGGCAAGTGCCCGGCGCAGGGACAGCGCCAGCAACACAGCTGGCTCCGGCTCCCGCTAAACCGATAGAGCAAGATCCGTTCGGCCGCGATACTCCTCGCGGCTGTGTATTAGGTTTTCTGAAAGCCGCCGAACGCGGAGACTACGGCCAAGCGGCTCAATACCTCGATGTGCGCGCCTCCCCTGCGCAGGCGCAGGACCTCGCGCGGCAACTTGATGTGGTGCTCAACCACGGGCTCACCGGAACTCTCGACGGACTTTCTCGAACCGCGGAAGGCAATCTGAAGGACAGCCTCCGAAACAATCGCGACAGCGCCGGGTTCGTAGAGACGACGTCCGGAAAGCTGGAAATTCTCCTCGACCGTGTCGAACGGACCTCGGGGTCACCGATCTGGCTCTTCTCTTCCGAGACTCTGCAGGGCGTTCCACGAACTTTCAGCGAGATCAATGCGCCCGGCATCGAGAGATTTATCCCGCATGCTTTGAGGGAGGTCAAAGTCTTATCGCTGCCTCTTTGGCGCTGGCTCGCGATCGCGGTAAGCATGGGGCTGGCGCTACTCGCTGCTTCTTTGCTGACGCGATTGCTCATATTGTTGCTTCGCATTCCGGTCCACCGCATGACGGGACAGGAAGATGATCGTTATCTGTTGTCCCTGAGGCGGCCCATGCGGCTCACACTGCTGGCCCTGACAGTTCGCCTGCTTGCAAACTACGCCGTTTCTCTTTTGGGGCGCGAGTTCTGGATTGACCTTTCACAGGTACTTGCGATTTCAGGCTTCAGCTGGCTTCTGATTGAGCTGAGCGACATCGTCTCGAATTTGCGGTCGCGGCAACTGCTCCAACACCAAACAACGAATCAGATCGCCGTGCTGGCCCTGGCTCATCGCCTATTCAAGATTCTTGTGGTTTTTGCGGCGCTAGTGCTGCTGCTTCACGGCGCAGGCGTGAACGTAAGCGCCATGCTGGCGGGTTTGGGTATCGGTGGCATAGCGCTGGCGCTCGCCGCTCAGAAAACGTTAGAAGACCTGTTCGGTGGAATTGCCATCATTACCCGGGAGGCCGTTCGCGTAGGAGATTTCTGCAAGCTGGCCGACCAGACGGGAACGATCGAGGATATCGGCCTTGGATCCACGCGCGTGCGCACGCTTGACGATACTGTCGTTACTATCCCAAACGCCAAAGTGTCGCAGATGAATCTCGAAAACTATTCTTTGCGACGGAAAATCTGGTTCCACCACGTTTTCGGGCTGCGCTACGAAACGTCGCCGGAGCAGTTGCGGTCCGTCTTGCATGGGGTTACCGGCATGTTGCGCGGCGATCCGAGGGTAGAAACGGAAAGCGCCCGCATTCGTCTGGTCGGGTTTGGGGTTTCGTCTCTGAATTTTGAGATCTTCGCGTACGTCAGAGAAAGGGACTATGGAGCGTTCCTGGAAATCCAGGAAGACCTTCTCTTGAAAGTAATGGACGTCGTAGCCGCCAGCGGAACAAGGATCGCGCTGCCTTCGCAACTTACTTACCTCGACCGGAGCAAGCCTGACGAGACCCGCACCGTTCAGTCCGGCTCAGGTGGGCAGGTGAGCGCGGACGAGGCTCAGCCACTCCCCTGAGGCGTTTCCGCCGTAGAAACGTGTTGTGAGGTTAAGTTTGCGGCAGGCGCGGGCAAACAGTCCGATGTGTCGGCAGGTTCATCCGTTTGAACCACAATCGTTAGCGAGCCACAGGCGCCTTGTTCAATCCTTCAGTCGTGCCGCCAATGCTGTACCGTCCAAAACCATTTTCGACGAACAGCATGCCGGAAACATACGTAGCCATGATCCAGCATCCGAGTAGCCGGCAAGCCATCGACAATCAGGCATGCCGGCATTCGAGATGAGGCTTATCAGGTTTATTCAATCGCTGCCGCGATGGCAGCACTTCGTTCTTTTAATTTTTGTTGTAGCTCACCAGATGCGGTTGCTTGTGGCAAAAGATCGATTTTCACCTGATTGATGCTGCCCGTAAAAGCAAACGGGTCCGCGATGTCTTTGCTCAGCATATAGCCCTGTTCGGGCCCCTAGGGTGGCTCAATCGGATTGGTATTCCGAAAGAGCTGCGGATGGTATTGGTCCGTTTCACCCTCCCTGGAATCCGTAGAAGTAATTGAAGCCTTTCCCGTGGGCCAGTGATCGAACGGTCCTGCCGGGCTCGTCTCCCATACCGGAGTATCGTGCCACTTCCCAATCGCCGCTGTGTTGTATCCATGAAACCGCAGGATTTGTGCGATCGAAGCCGCGTCCTCACCCCAGACGCTGTTGTATCCATGAAACCCGGTTGCGCCCTCCGTAAGCCCACCCATTCCCACCTGGTGGTGGTTGCGCCCGGAAAGCAGAGCGGCGCGAGTGGGCGAGCACAATGCGGTGTTATGGAAGCGGTTGTATAGCGAGCTTTGCTTTGCCAATTTGTCGATGTTCGGCGTTGGAATCAGTCCACCAAACGGCTCCGTCCCGCCAAAGCCGAGATCATCCAGCATGTCATGAGCACATTGGGAGCACCGGCAGCAGGCTTAGGGGGCTGGGGAAAGTCAGATTTCGAATCTTTATATGTCTGTCCGATGCTCCCTGTGAAGGGAGCCGGCGGCGACGGGAGCTGAGCTCCTGTTGCTGGGGTCTACGCGCCAGCTTTTCCCGTGCAGAGACCCATGGAGGTTGCAAGAAGTACACGGATGCGGCAAATAGACGGTTCGCGCGGACAGTTCTAGGCATATTTCGCTCTTGGCGGCTCTTAGAGGGTGCCAGCCTCCTCCGGATTTTTTTAATCGCAACTCGATCCGTCGCAACTTGCACCTCCTGGTGCAATTGCCGGATCGCTGACAAACCAAGAGCTAATCGGACACCCAACCTAGCCGACTTCCCATGAAAACCGCCCATGGCGAAGGTACCTCAAAATAATAAACCCGGTCTTTCATCTTGTTGTCTAAACGGCGTCGCAATTCCATCCTGTTTTCTGGAGGTAAATGTCTTGCCCCAAGCGAGGTACGCGTTGACGGTATACAGAAGAAAGTATGTGAGCTTTGCCGTATTGACGGCAGCGCTGCTGGTTGGCTGCGCGCAAGCGGAGACAACCCCGGAACAGGCTCGAACCGTTGCTAAGCAGACCTATGTCTATGGTTATCCAATGGTCCAGGCGTACCTCACGATGTACGCCTTTTCCATCAACAAAGAAAATCCGCAGTACAAGGGGCCTTTCAATGCTCCGCTGAGCTTTGCTCGCGTTTTCACGCCGGCTGATACCGCCTTCGTGACCCCCAACTCCGATACTCCGTATACGTTTTTGAGTCTCGACCTTCGCACAGAGCCGATCGTTTTGACCATTCCCGCAATCGAGAAGAATCGCTACTGGGTCTTTCAAATGATGGACCTTTACACCTTCAACTTCGACTACCTGGGCACGCGCACCACCGGCAACCAGGGAGGCAAGTATCTTGTCGCAGGCCCACGGTGGAAGGGAACGATTCCTCCGGGTATCACCAAAGTGCTGCATCCCGAGACCGAGTTCATCAACGTCGTCGGTAGAACGCAGCTATTCAACTCAGCTGATTTAGATAAGGTCAAGGCGATCCAGGCAAATTACAAGGCGCAACCCTTGTCAGCATTCCTGGGCAAGCCGGCGCCGCCACAAGCGCCCGCAATCGACTGGATAAAACCCGTTCTTCCCGCCCAGATAAAAACTTCACTGCAGTTCTTCAACGTGATGAACTTCCTGTTGCAATTCTGCCCGACCGTGCCGAGCGAGACGGCGCTCCGCACCCGCTTTGCAGCGATCGGCGTGAGTGCCGGAAAGACCATAAACTTCGAAACCCTCTCTCCTCAGATGAAGGCTGCTTTTGAATCCGGCATGGCCGATGGCCAGAAAGAAATCGATGCCCGGCGTGCTGCGAGCGGCGGCGACATGAGCAACTTCTTTGGCACACGCGCCTTTCTTCACAACGATTACGTAGCTCGAGCAACCGGAGCCCAGATGGGAATCGGTGCCAATTCCAAGGAGGAAGCGCTCTATCCGCTGTATGAAAAAGACGCGGAAGGGCAGTCGCTCGACGGCAGCAAAGCGAATTATACTCTCCGCTTTGCGCCCGGACACTTCCCCCCGGTAAACGCCTTCTGGTCCCTGACCATGTACGATCTGCCGCAGCAGCTCCTGGTGGAAAATCCTATGCACCGGTACCTCATCAACTCTCCGATGCTCCCGCAACTCAAGCGCGATAGCGACGGCGGCCTCACTCTCTATATTCAGGCCAATTCGCCGGGCAAAAAGAACGAGGCCAATTGGCTTCCTGCCCCGAAAGCGCCCTTCATGATTGCAATCCGTTACTACCTGCCTAAGCCGCAACTGATCGACGGCAGTTGGAAATCACCCGCCATCGTCCGAGCAAAGTAATCACGACAGGAGCACTGATGTCAAAAGACAACTTTCGAGCGATTCAGTCGAGAAGACTTCGCATATCAGGAGCGGTTGTCCTCTCCGTATTGGTCATCGCCGCGAGTTGCAGCAAGCCTGATAGCCCGAATGCCGCGGTTTCTGTTGATCCCCCTGCCGCCCGCGCCATAGCCAAGGAAGCGTTTATTTATGCGTTCCCGATGGCCGACAACTATGAGACACTCTACAAACAGGCTGTTGACACGACCAGCCATGACTATCGCGCTCCCTTCAACGTTCTCTCCAATGCCAGTACGGTGGCGACTCCGGAAGATAAATTCGTAGTCACACCTAATTCCGATACGCCCTACTCGTATCTGTGGATGGATCTCCGCGCTGAACCCATGGTCGTTACAATGCCGAAGATCGAGAAGAACCGTTACTACACGGGACAACTAGTCGATCTGTATACGTTTAACTTCGCGTATCTCGGCACACGTAGCTACGGCAACGATGGCGGTAAATTCATCATCGCGGGACCCCACTGGAATGGCGCTACGCCGGAAGGCATCAAGGCAGTTCTTCACGCTCAAACGGACTTCGCTTACCTGCTCATTCGCACTCAACTGTTCAATGCTGCCGACATCGTGAAGGTCCGAAAAATACAGGCTGGCTATCACGCCGAGCCACTGAGCAGCTTTCTGCATGAAGCGGCGCCACAGCCTGCCCCGGCCGTTAACTGGCCTAAACCGTCCCCGGACATGCTCAAGACCGCCGCGATCTTTCCTTATCTCAACTTTCTGTTGCAGTTCTGCCCCACGGATCCGTCCGAAACCGGCTTGATGGACCGTTTCGGCAAACTCGGGCTCGGTCCAGGTAAAACGTTCGATCTCGGAAGCTTCTCAGCGCCAACGCAGCAGGCGATCGAGGACGGAGTAGCCGATACCAAAGCAGATGTCGAGATGGTCATGAAAAAGATCAATGCCGATGAGGTGCAAAGCTCCGACTTTTTTGGCACTCGCGAGTTTCTCAAGAATAACTATCTCTATCGCATGATGGGCGCAAAGGTCGGGCTCTACGGCAACTCCGGAGCCGACGCCGCTTACTTCGGTTTTTTCGTCGATGCCGACCATCGACCCCTCGACGCATCATCCAGGAACTACGAACTTCATTTCGCCAAGGGTGGCATCCCCGAGTATCATGCCTTTTGGTCACTGACCATGTACGACGGAAGATCGCAACTGTTAGTGGCGAATCCGATCCACCGTTATCTACTGAACTCGACCACGCTTAGTGCCTACAAATACGGTCCTGATGGTTCTTTAACCTTCTACGTCCAGAAAGACTCCCCTGGTAAGCAGAAGGAATCCAACTGGCTGCCTGCGCCCGATGGGCCATTCTACGCCGTATTTCGCGTCTACATGCCTGGGGAGGCCGTCTTAAACGGCAGATGGAAGAAACCGCTGATGCAGGCTGTCCCAAAGACATAAACCGGCGCTATAGAAGCTCCGCAAGAACAGGGGCCGTCGGTGTCGGGTGATCCCCTCCCGCTTCGCTCCTTCCCCGAAATCTATTGTCTGCTGAATGCCATCGTTTTCTAGAATCTGCTACTTGAGGTCCGCAAGAAGGGCATCGACTTCGGGATCGGTCTCGCGCAGCGCTCCAATGCCCTGAATGCTGTGACACACTGTCGAGTGATCTCCACCGTTATAAAAACGCCCAATCGCGGTCGTGCTCCAATGGCCAACGTGCCTCGCGAGATACATCGCGATTTGCCGGTTGAAGCAAGCTGGTTGCGCGTTGCCAGGTACTCGAGTGGGACCCAAGCGCGCGGAAACAGTATTGTCAATATCCAAGTGAAATTCGGCGGGTCAGAGCGGTTGCGGAGGCAAGAGTTCCCATTTACGCCCCCTTCGACGCGGCCAAAGCAAGAGCTGGCCGGATTAAAACGTGGTCACCATCGCTTATAATTTGCGCCGGGCAATCCGGCCACAGCGAGCGAACTAGATCGAGCCATCGCTCCAGGCGCTCCCGGAATTTGCGGGGCCGTGCATAATCAACGCTTCCTAGTTGGGCAGCCAGTCCAAAATCTCCAAAGATCGGTGATCCGTTCCTGACGCTTTGCTGTGAAGCATCGGTACGACAGCCACATGAACAGTCCAAGGCGGCGGGCGCAGAGGAGAGCGCTTTGGCTGCTTCCAGATCGGTTGGAATGGAATGCGTAGTTACCTCGCGGAAGAATTCGTCGCTCAGAAGGATTTCATTTTCGAACCCGCCCGGAAGCAAGCCCTGATTCGGGTCTCGCGAGTACCAGATGCGCGCTTCGCGCATGAAATTAAAGCGCGCGTGATGCGTGACCAACGCTTTTTGCGTCTGGGTGTCGCTTCCGAAGAAAATGGTTGCTCCGAAGATGCGCTGAAAGGCCGCAACCAAGCGGCGGTATTGCGAGCCGCCCTGCTGCATGCCGAAGGTGTCCAGCATTTCCGCGGCGCTTTGGAAAATGATGGTCTGCCTCCGTTGCCGAAGGGGCGAGAGTCGCCAAGAAAAGGGGAACAAGCCGATCTTGCCCCCAGGGCAATCCATACGTGGGATGCCCCGTCACTTGCAGCAGAAATTGGCCGTTCCGCCGCTCATGCAACAGCGTGCCCCGCGTCGGCCGCTTGACTGGAAGACCGCAGAGAACGAACGGCCTGGAGGCAAACCCTAGTGTCTGAGTGCCTGACTCTCGATTGACTCTCACCAAGCGAACGGCTTCGGCCTGGCGAAGCTTCTGTTTGGACACAAGCAGGTCGCCTTGTTCTTCTCTCAGAATCGAGCCGACACTGACGAGACCTGCTGAGTTGTTAGAAAATGATCGTGATGCCGCCATCGGTCCACCTGGAATCGCCCATTCTTCGGGGCGGGTAGGTGAAGTTTACCGCGTTCAGCGAACGAGCTGTGCGGTTACTCCGTTTACTCCCTTAAGGCACGGATTCGAAGGAGGCGTGAATTTTGGGCGATTGTGCTTTGTCAGAATGCACCGCCATGGCCGCAGTTGTTGTTTGTTTTCAACTGAGCTATAATCTTGCTGTTGGTTGCGAGTTCGATTCTCGTCTCCCGCTCCATCCTTCAACATAGAAGACTTGGCAATTCACGCCTTTACTCCGTTCCTCTTCTGAACCTTCTTCGGCATGCCCTTTGCCTGAAGCCACGAATTCCAAGTCATCTTCATCGGATGCGTCGATGACCGCGGATTGGAGCCTCGTTACGGCCTCAATCTTCTGATCAACGTGGTAATAGCGTAAACGCCGAGGCTGAGGCCGAGCCCACGCTGGTCCGCTGATACTTTGTCGCCTATTTTCGCCTTCCTTGAAAGGCTCGCATTCGTCCGCCGCAAGACTTGATAATTTACCCACTCAAGCCCGATCTGGTCCAGCCTCGGTCGAATCTTTCTTTTCCAGTGGTTGTTCGGACGAAGTGGGGCGTTACCGTCTCAGAATAGAACAGGTATGCGGGGCCATGACAATCTCCGACGTACAGCTTCCCAGGCTGGACGTCGCGGGTTCGACCCCCGTCTCCCGCTCCATGTTTTCAATAGTTTACGGCTGTTGATCCGATTTGCGCGCCCTTGTTAATGAACTAAGCGAGTGCCCTCGTAGCTGAAAAAGGCGCGAATTCATTGGTGTTTTCTCGCATGAATCCCAGCCGTTCAGGCTGGCATTGGGTTGGCATGGAAACCGGTCTTGCCATGGAACTGCGGTCCGTTCTGACGACGCAGAGCTCCGTCTCCGCGACGTCCGTTTTTGGAGCCGCCATTTCACGGTCGCCGACGAACCGTCCAAGTGCCACTTGTTTAGACACTGCTCGCAGTGATCCGCGGATGCATCTTGCGCGGCGAGACAGTGTCCACTACAAAATTGGTTCACCGTCGGCGGCCGCTGAGATACTTTTTCGACGACGCCGCGCCACGGTTTCGGCTTATAAAGACCACGCCACTGAGAGAACCTGCATCGACAGGACTACCGCGATCCACAATACCGATCGATACCCCACGACGAAAGATTCGCCGAAGGCTTTGCGAGCAGCAGATCTGTCGTCTGAATTGCGGCAAGTTTGAATCGTTGCGAATCGATGCGCCGAATGGGGCCGTGAAGACAATTGTGAGTTGGGTTCGTATAGGCACAAAATTAGAGTTCTAGCAACGCGATGCATCCGAAAAATAAACGGTTAATAAATCCTCTCTCGTCAACACACGTATCGCCTTGATCTTATCGATTCTGGCACCTAAGATGAAGCTTTCAGATCCGATTCTGGCCAGACGGGCAAATCCACTTCATCGTGGCCGAATGCCCCGGCAGTTGAACGGGAAGGTCCTACGATCGCGGGCGTCATACTGGAAGATTTCGATTATGATGACCGTCGACAGGCGGACGCATGCACGGGAGAGAAATCTGCGGTATGTTCATTAGCTCGACAGAGGTTAAGCGAGAGCAGTTGGAATGGGGATCATTGGCGTGGTTCAGCAGTCCCCCCGCTTCCAACTCGAAGGACCTGGCCGTTCTTGAGGTGCAGTTCAGCCCTGCAGGTGGACACAACTTTCACAAGCATCCGCACCAGGAGGAAGTTATTTACGTCATCGCAGGAGAAATCGAGCAGTGGGTTGATCAAGAGAAGCGAATACTCCGGGCGGGCGATTTCGCCTTCATCGCTGCCGGCACTATGCATGCGTCATTCAACTTGAGCGACCAAAACGCTACGGTGCTGGCTATTTTGGGACCGTGCAAAGGCCCGGCAGGGTACGAAGTGGTCGACGTCGCGAGTCGGGAGCCCTGGGCGTCTCTAAGGTGAGCAAGGACGTGATCGCGGAAAAGACTTAGGTGTCCGTCCGCAAACCAATCGGGTGCGATCGCGGCGCTCGCGCTG
Source organism: uncultured Acidobacteriaceae bacterium (assembly GCA_963771495.1). GTDB lineage: Bacteria > Acidobacteriota > Terriglobia > Bryobacterales > Bryobacteraceae > Bog-105. The sequence goes on from CAVYTR010000004.1 coordinate 113,517, forward strand.
ACCATTGTCAGACATAGATCGCCGTCGAACGACTCCCACCCGATTGTTGAATCGCTTTCACCAGTAACTCAGCGCAGGCCGAAACGCGTTCGGTCTCGACCGAACCGACGTTAAATCTCACCACCTCGCTGTGACCGGGCGAGAGATAAAACACCTCACCCGGAGCAGCAAGGACGCCGAGCTCAGCACCGCGTTCAATCACCTCGCCGGCGTCAAAGCCGGACGGAAGATGGATCCAGACATTGACTCCGTCACGTGCAGGCCAAACCACAACGCCTGGTATGCCGCAGTTGGCCAAAACCTCCGCTACTCGGTCGCGACGAGTCCGATACGTGCTGCGGACGCGGTCTAACCACGAAGTCAATCCGTCATCCTGAAGAACTCCTGCCAGGACCCGCTGCAGCAGACGGGAACTCCAGCCATCGGCGTGGCTCTTTGCTTGTTCAAGCAGCGTCTTCAATTGTGGCCGCGCGGCAGCCACGGATAACCGTAGATCGGGTGCAATTGATTTCGAAAACGATCGGATATAGATGACACGGTCTTCAACTCGTGCGTCGGCGAGCAACGACCCGACCCGCTCCTCGGCGATATCGGCGAAGTGATCATCCTCGATCGCAACCACATGCGGGTGCCGGCTCAGCACGTCCCCTAAAGCCTGGAGCCGTTCAGGAGTCCACGAGACTCCCGTCGGATTGTGCGCGCGGGGGGTGAGCAGGACGGCATGCGCGCCGTCACGGATGGCAGACTCCAGCGACTCAGGCCGGGCGCCATTTTCATCTGTTTCGATGCCGATCATCCGAACCCCCGCATGATCCCAGGCGTCGAAAATCGTGTAGTACCCGGGCTCCTCCACAGCGACTACGGCTTGCTGCGTGCCTTGCAGCCGGCTAATTACATCCGTCGCCAGAATCATGAACTGCTGGGCGGAGGTGCCGACGAGAAGGTCGCCACCTGTGACAGGGATGCCGTCCATCACCAGCCGGGCCGGCAAGACCTCCCTCAAGGCCTCCACCGGGTCGACGGTTTTGTACTGCAGATCGCGATTGGTAACGTCATCGAAGGCTGCCAGCCACTGACGTTTGATCACCTTCAGCGGCAGTAAAGATGGCCCGGGACCGCCGAAGCTGCAGTTGATCGCGTCCGGAAAACTCGAACGCAGTCTCTCCATCAAGCCGACAAGGGTTCGTCTGCGCCAGGGGCTCTTGATGCGGGGTCGCACATGCGCGCCCGCCATGGTGACGGACGCCGCGATAGGGTCACATGCCCCCCTCTCGGCCACGAAAGTGCCCCGGCCGACTTCGCCCCGCGTCCATCCCGTCTCGGCCAAAGATTTGAATGCTGTCGTTACGGTCGTCAGACTCACGCCAAGATCGGACGCAAGCGCACGCACGGTGGGCAGCTTGTCGCCCGGTTTCAGCTGGCCTGACCGAATGGCTTGACACAGGGCATTTGCAATTTGCTCGTACCGGAGCGGTGCGCCCTCTGCCCTCAGGCCTGCGATGCTCACCAGCGTAGACATTGTACTGATATTGTTATGCACCGATTCTCAGTCGGGTTGCAAACTATTTCCTGATCTCTGCCGCGAAGAAAGTCCAAATCTGCGCTTGACACCGCGGCAGAGTAGCAATAAGCTGTTCTGGTCGTTCTCATTGTTCGAGAACATTAGGGACACAATGTCGTGCGCTAGCTGCATAGATTTGCAGCGCTCTATACATAGCCGAGCCCGGATTGTATTGCGATTGTACTGCTCGGCGACGCTTTATTGTCGGAGCGCCGATCTGGTTCGTTACGGTCGAGCGCAATGAAGACCGTTGTCGCGGCGGGCGCGTTCGATACCAAGGGCGCGGATTACAGATTTCTCGTAGATCGTCTCCGTTCTTACGGGGTCAACGCTCTCACCGTCGACTTCGGAGTAATGGGCGAACCGCCGTTTGTGCCTGATGTGACCAGCGCGGAGGTGGCGCGCGCCAGCGGAGTGGATCTCAATACGCTGCGTCAATCCAAGGACAAGGCTCTCGCGATGCGCGTGATGGCTGAGGGCTTGCCGCGTGTCTTTTCGTTGTTGCGCGAACAGGGACGGTTGGACGGCGTCTGCGGGATGGGGGGCTCAGGCGGCACGGCCATCCTCAGCGCCGCTATGCGGGGGTTGCCCATTGGAGTTCCCAAGCTGCTGGTTTCGACCGTGGCCGCGGGAGATGTCTCCGCTTATGTTGGCTCGGCGGATGTGATGTTGATGCATTCCGTTGTTGATGTGGCGGGGCTAAACCGCATTAGCCTGCAGATCTATACAAATGCCGCCGCGGCCGTCGCCGGAATGGTGAAGGCAGTTCGTCCGGATTCCGCCGACGAAAGGCCGCTGATTGCGGCTTCGATGTTCGGCAATACGACCGCATGCATCGATCGCGCGCGGTCAACGCTGGACGGCGCCGGGTGGGAAGTTCTGGTCTTCCACGCCACCGGAAGCGGCGGCAGAACGATGCAGCGGCTGGCATCCGAAGGGTTCCTGTCAGGCATGCTCGATCTGACAACCACGGAGTTGGCCGATGACGTGTGCGGTGGAGTTTTCAGTGCTGGCCCTGAGCGGGTCAAGATCGCAGCCTCAAGCGCCATTCCCGTTGTCTTGGCGCCAGGTTGCGTGGACATGTGCAATTTCGGTTGCCGCGCTTCGGTTCCGGATCAGATACACTTCCCGGTTGCTCTACGAATGGAATCCGAACGTGACGCTGATGCGCACAAATGTGGAAGAGAACCGCAAAATCGGGCGCTTGATCGCGGAGACTGCGAACCGATCTGCTGGACCGGCAGTTCTGCTGCTGCCCGTTCGTGGAGTTTCAATGCTCGATTCACCCGGCGGGCCTTTTTGGAATCCGGAAGCCGACCAGGCCTGCTTTGAGGCTCTCCGTTCGTACTTGAAGCCGGGAATACCGGTCATCGAAGTAGATGCCAACATCAACGACCCGGTCTTCGCCGATCGCGCCACACAGGTGTTTTTGGAGCTCAGCGAGTCGTTGTACGTGAGACCAAAGGGAGCCCGGCTCGAGGGTGCTTCCGTACGAGGGGAATAGTGAAGACAGATAAACCAGATTGGAAGGCCAGGCTTGTATCCGCCGCCGCCGCGCGGTCATTTCCTTGTCGGCGCCGGTGCGGGTACGGGCCTTTCGGCCAAATGCGCCGAGGCGGGCGGCGCAGATCTGATCATCATCTACAACTCCGGACGATTCCGCATGGCTGGACGCGGCTCGCTTGCCGGGCTGATGCCGTACGGTGATGCCAATGCGATCGTCCTCGACATGGCGCGCGAGGTCCTGCCCATCGTGCGCAATACGCCGGTGCTCGCCGGTGTCTGCGGTACCGACCCGTTCCGGTTGATGGACCGTTTTCTGCGGGAACTGCGCGACATCGGTTTCGCCGGTGTTCAGAACTTTCCAACCGTGGGCCTGATCGATGGGATGTTCCGGCTGAACCTGGAGGAAACCGGCATGGGTTTCTCCGCGGAAGTCGAAATGATCGCCCGCGCGCACGAACTCGGGTTGCTGACCTGCCCTTACGCCTTCGATGAACAACAGGCGCGCGAAATGGCGGCCGCCGGAGCCGATCTGCTGGTAGCGCATGCGGGACTGACAGCCAAAGGCTCGATCGGTGCGAAAACCGTGATGACGCTGGAAGAAGCCGCAGACTTCGTGCGGCGCATCATCGATGCCGGAAAGAGCGGGCGTAGCGACGTGCTCGTGCTCTGCCACGGGGGGCCGATCGCCGAGCCGGAGGACGTGGCCCGCATCATCGAGCACACCTTGGGCTTGGATGGTTTCTTCGGCGCTTCGTCGATCGAGCGTCTCGCAACCGAGGTCGCTATCACGGAGCAGACGCGCAGTTTTAAGTCACTTCGGCCGGCGCACAAACCGGTACCGCTGGCAAAAAGCGACGGATCCGGCCATGCCGAAGTCGATCACAAATGAAAGTAAGTCCCGAGAAAACGGTGCCCAATTTAGGTTGAGAGGTTTTTAAGCAATGACAATAGCTGCAAACAACACTTACAAGATTTGGCTCAGGTTGGGTGTGCTCGCTCTCTGTTTTTTTCTTGTGCGCACAGGAACATTATTCGGTCAGGTGGACACGGGCAGCATCAGCGGCACCGTAACCGATCCTGCCGGCGCTGTCCTGTCAGGCGTAAAGGTAACGATCGTTGCCGTTGCTACCAACCAGCAGCAAACATTTACTACGGACAGGGACGGCCGCTATGCCTCAGGTCCGCTGCGTGTCGGTGAGTACCGGATCGAAGCGGAACTGCCCGGGTTCAAGCGTCTGGTCCGTCAGAATATCATGCTGCAGGTTCAGGAAACCCCTGTCATCAACCTCCAAATGGAACTGGGCACCCTCAACCAGGAGGTGACAGTTGCCGCCGCCACCGAGTTGGTGCGAACTGAGGACGCGTCACAGGGATCCGTAATCGAAAAGCGCAGAGTCAAGGACCTCCCGCTGAATGGCCGCGACTACCTTCAGCTGTCTCTGCTTTCCGAGGGCACCCTGCCTCCTCCGGGCCAAGGCCGTACCGCAACCGGAACCAACGACGGTGTCGGAAGCAGGGCCGGAGGATTTAGCGCGGGTGGACAGCGCACTACGGATAATAACTACCTGCTCGACGGATTCGACAACAACACGGATGATACCTCGTTCGATACGAATCAAGCGGAGGTAGTCAAGCCCTCGGTCGACGCGATCGAGGAATTTAAGGTGCAAACTAACGCGTATCCAGCGGAATTCGGGAGAGCTGCCGGCGGTGTCGTAAACCTCACCATGAAGTCGGGGACCAACCTGTTTCACGGCACTGCCTACGACTTTCTCCGCAACGAGAAGCTCGATGCAAGAAACTTCTTTGATCCCGCCAAGACGCCGCCCTTCAAACGCAACGACTTCGGCTTTACCGTCGGTGGACCCGCCATAAAGAACAAGGCGTTCTTCTTTTTCTCCTGGGAGAAGCTGAAGCGAAGAGAGTCCTCGACCGTAAACAACACGATTCCGACAGTCGCGATGAGGCAGGGGAATTTCTCGGCGCTCAATCTTCCTATCTACGATCCTGCGACATACAATGCGACGACGCGAACGCGGCAGGTTTTCCCTGGAAATATCATCCCCGCGAACCGGATGGACCCGATCGCAAAACAGCTCATCAATTACTATCCCGACGCCTCAGAACGGCAGCGTTTCCCAGAACTTCATCTTCAATCCGCCGAACCAAGAAGATATCGGCCGAATCAATACGCGAGAGGATTACCAGCTCTCCCAGAAACACCAACTTTCGTGGATCTTCAATACCGAGACAGACGACATACCGGCATCAACCCCCCTGCCCGCGCCCGCATTTGGCGGCAACACGCGCGTGACAAACGTCCAGGGCTAGGGCACAGGCCTTACCTGGACTTACGTTGTTTCTCCCGGGATTGTGACTAGCACCAAAGCGGGATGGTTCAAGGACGAGTTCTTAATTGACTTCTCTCCCGAAGCGCTGGCGCTCGGGAATGTCGCTGAGAAGTTCGGCCTGCAAGTGCCGCCGTCGAATCTTAACGTCACGTACCCGACCATCAGTGTTTCCGGTTTTTCAAGCCTCGGAGCCGGCAATTTCGAACCCGTTTGGTCCGATGGACAGAACCGGCAGCTCAAGAACGATACCAGCTGGGTCAAAGGAGCGCACACGATCCAATTCGGGGCCGAGTCCCAGTGGATCCAAACCAATAACGTTAATGCTCGAAATGAAGGAGGAACCTTCTCTTTCAGCGGCAGATACACGAGAAACTCACTCACGAATGCGGGAGGAAGTCCCGTTAGCCGATTTCCTTCTCGGCTAGGTGGATAGCAGTACTTACAGCACCAGCACGAGGGTGGAAGCGCGCGCGGTCCTCTTGGCGGGTATACTTCAAGACGACTGGAAGGTTAGCCAGCGATTCACCTTGAATTTGGGTCTGCGCTATGAATTTCTGCGCCCGTTTCAGGACAAATACAACAAGCTGGCGAATTTCGATCTGGACACCGATCCCCTGCAATCCGCAGTTGATACTCGAGAGCCAGGTCGGAGATCGAATTTTATACAAGCCAACCCGTTTGATTTTCAGCCGCGCGTAGGTTTGGCGTATCAGCTGATGCCGCAGAAGATGGTTGTGCGCGCCGGTTACGGGATCTATTCGCCGTTTCAGAGATTTTCTCCCTTCGGCGATTCCAGCTCGATCGTTGTGAATCCTCCCTTCAACGTTTCGGTCACCACGAGCAGCGACGGAATCACTCCTGCGTCACTGCTGAAAAACGGAATCCCGGCCGATCAACTCTCGCTTCAGCACGCGACGTCGGTGTCACTGGCTTCGTCTGCAACGCAACCCGCCACATTCGTATTCCCAGCAATGGAATGCGAATGTGCAGTACGAGTTTGCGAGTAACTGGATGTTTCAGGTCGGCTATTTTGGTGACAGGGGAACGCATCTCGCAAACCTGATCGATACGAATTATGTAACATCGCTGGGCCCGGGGAACATCAATCAGCGGCGCCGCTTTACAAGTGTATTCATTCCTTTGTCCGTTCCCGGTGCGGCCGGACCGGTTTCCGGAGTCGTAATTTCGCCCCTGGGCAGCATTCTGCGTCAGGAGAATACGGGAAATTCGATATTCCACTCCATGCAGGCGAAGGTGGAACACCGATTTTCCAACGGGTATACGATCTTGGCGTCCTGGATATGGTCCAAGGGACTGGGAGACATCAGAGGCGGTAGTCCCGAAGGCGCAGCTCCTGGCTCCACATTTCAGAATCCCGCGGATCTTCGCCAGGAGCGCGGTTACTTAGACACGCAGGTCACACACTCCTTCGTGTTCAGCGAGATATGGGATCTGCCCTTTGGACACGGAAGGCGATTCGGCTCAAACGTTGCTCCGGTGATTAATGCCGTGCTCGGCGACTGGAGTCTGGGCGGGATCCTGACGTTGACAACCGGACACCCGTTCAACATCACCGTGAACGGCGATCCCGCCAACTCAGGGCAAACCGATCGAGCCAATCTCGTGGGCGATCCGTACGCGGTTCCAGGTGGACAGCGGGTAGCCGAGTTTTTCAACACGGCCGCATTTGCGCCCAACCAACCGTTCACCTACGGCAATCTGGGCCGGAACGCGATGTTTGGTCCCGGATTCGAGAATGTCGATTGCTCGCTCATGAAACAGGCAACGCCCTTCACCGTTAAGGATCAGCCCGTCAGTGTTCAGTTCCGCTGGGAGGTTTTCAACCTCTTCAATCACCCCAATTTCGGCTTTCCCGGCAGTGCCCTGGGCACGCCGACTTTCGGGCAATTAACGTACGCCAATGCGGGGCGAAAGATGCAGGCCGGACTCAAGATTGTTTTCTGATTGTGAAATATGCCGGCGGGGAAATGATGAAAAGGCAGGAGCAACCATGATGGTCTCCAAGCGTTCGCTTGTTAGAAGTATTCCGTTTCGAGCGGTGGTACTGGGGGGCGCGATTGTAGCTGCTTTTCTGTGCGCTGCTCAAACCGGCGAGGAACGGCTGGATCTCGGAGGAGAATGGCCCGTCTTCCGCGGCAGCGTGGACTGGACAGTCAATCGCGGGCAGCCGGGTGGAACCCAGTTCGCTGCTGTCGCGGAGATCAACGCAACCAACGTGCACAAGTTGCGGCCCGCTTGGGAGTACCACACCGGAGACGCGTCGCCGCGATCGACGATGTACGCCAACTCCATCGTCGTCGACGGCACCATGTACCTGAGCACCGCGAGTATCAAAGCTGTCGCGCTCGATGCCGCAACGGGCCGCGAGAAATGGGTCTTCGATCCTGCGAAATACAACAAGGGTGTGGCCACACGGCTGCGCAATCGCGGTGTGGCGTATTGGAAGGGCGCAGAGGGGGAGTGTATCTTCGATTTTGTCCGTGACAGAGTCTACGCGATCGACGCAAAGTCCGGCCAGTTGATCCAATCCTTCGGCAGGGGAGGCTACATCGATCTCCGCGAAGACTTGGGTGTCGATCCGAAAGGAGTTGAGTTGGAAATGACTTCGCCGGGCGCAGTCTACAAGAATCTCCTCATTCTTGGTTCCCGCGTCGGCGAGACCTATGGCGCCTCGCCTGGCTACATCCGCGCCTTTGACACCGTCACCGGTAAGTTGAAATGGAGCTTTCATACCATCCCGCAACCGGGTGAATTCGGTTATACAACCTGGGAGTGGCCCAACGGCGAGACCTTCGGCGGCGCAAATGCGTGGGGCGGGATCAGCATCGATCAAAAGCGCGGATGGGTATTTGCCGCAACGGGATCCGCAACGGACGACTTCTACGGCGGGTTTCGAAAAGGCAAGGATCTGTTCGCTAACTGCGTTTTGGCTATAGACGCAAACATTGGCCAGTTGAAATGGCACTATCAGACCGTTCATCACGATCTGTGGGACTACGATAATCCACCCGCACCGATTCTCATAACTGTGAAGAGCGGCGGAACCTCGCGGGACGCCGTGGTCCAGCTCACGAAGATGGGATTTGTGTTCGTGCTTGACCGCGATACCGGCAAGCCGATTTTTCCCGTCGCTGAGGTTCCCGAGCCGTCGTCCGACGTCCCGGGAGAGGAGACGTCGCCAACGCAACCGTTCCCGCTCAAGCCCCCGCCGCTTACCCGGCAGGCGGTCACCGAGGCGAATCTGACGAACATCACGCCCGACGCACACGCATCCGCACTCGAGCGCTTCCGCAGCTACCGTTCGGGATCCATCTATACTCCCCCGACCCTACAAGGGACGATCACGATGCCCGGGCACCTGGGTGGCGCAGAGTGGCAGGGCGGCTCGTTCGACCCGCAATTGAATGTGCTTTACGTCAATGTCAATGAGATCCCGACGATCAACCGTCTGCGGCCCGTGACGGGCACGGCCGTCCACGGCAATGCAGAGGGCGCACAGGGTAAGTTGAGTCCGGCCCAACTGGGTCTCCAGATTTACCAGGCCAACTGCATGGCCTGTCATGGCTCGAACCGGCTCGGCAACCCGCCCCAGATTCCGGCGCTCGCTCATCTGGATCTTAGTCGGCCGGAGTACAAGGCCATTATCAAAGGAGGCCGGAGCGGCATGCCAGCGTTCAGCCAACTCAGCGACACTCAACTGGCGGCGCTGGCAGCTTATGTAAGTAATCCGCCGAGCGACGCTCCGATCGGCACCACCATGGCCCGCCGCTACACCGTGGACGGCTACATCACTTTCAACGACGGACAGGGATTCCCTGGTATCTCGCCGCCTTGGGGTACGCTCAATGCGGTTGACATGGTCACGGGAAATATCCTGTGGAAAGTCCCGCTCGGTGAGTACCCGGCACTAGCAGCCAAGGGCATCCACAACACCGGTACGATGAACTTCGGCGGTGCCGTCGCTACTCCGGGAGGAGTGCTGTTCATCGCCGCCACCGCCGACGCCAAGATCCGCGCTTTCGAGACTTACTCGGGTCGACAGCTGTGGGAATATCAATTGCCTGCCGGTGGTTATGCGACTCCGAGCGTGTACATGGTGAACGGCAGAGAGTATGTTGCGATTTCGGCCGGCGGTGGAGGCAAGAACGCCACGAAGTCGGGAGATTCTGTCATCGCGTTTGCTCTACCGGAAAAGGAGGAAGCGCAAACTCCAACGATCGCGGACGAACGGCCTTCCGCTTCCGGGTGGATCCAGCTCTTCGATGGCAAAACACTCAATGGCTGGGTACACATGAATGGTGCCCACAACTTCACGGTCGAAGACGGAGCTATCGTCAGCCGGACCGTCGAGAGCAGCGCAGGCATCAACTCGTTCCTGTGCTCGCTCCAGGAGTTCGGGGATTTTGAACTCGAGCTCGAAACCTACATCGACCCCGTAATCAACTCTGGCATCCAGATCCGAACCAAGGTTAGACCTGTCGATGGATCCGGCCACCCGAACGAATCCTTCGCCGGGAGAGTAAATGGACCCCAGGTGGAAATTCGCCGCCACTACCCAGGCTTGCCGACGACCGGCATGCTCTACGGAGAAGCGCTCGGCATCGGCTGGCTCTCCTCACAGAAGAAAATAGAGGAGGGGCATCCATATTTCATAGATGACGGCTGGAATAAGTTGCGAATTGTGGCCAAGGGGCCGCGGATTCAATCCTGGGTTAATGGTCATCTCATCGAAGACTACACAAACGAGGAGCTTTACAAGACGCACTCCAGAGGTTTCATCGGACTGCAGGCACACGGGCTTAGCGACCGCGAGCTAAGTCTTCCGATAAACGCCGGCCGGGGCATTACGAAAAGCCAGCCGTTGATGGTGAAGTTTAGGAACATCCGAGTCCGGCCGCTCTCTGCTACGACCGACAATTAATCGATCCTTTCTGTCGCGGCGCCGCAAAGGATCTCACGGCCGCCGTTGGACTCTGTCCGACGAAAGTAGTCGGGCGTCGGACAGAGGTTCGTTTCAGAAGGAGGTCAAGGCCGAGCCTGGCGAGCCCGCCAGGGTTGCCTTGACCCGGTTTCGCTGTCGTGTTACTCAGGATTCCAACGGCGAAGGAAGCGCTGCTCCCACTCTTGAATTCGTTCGGTGTTGCATAGCCCAACGCGCTGTGTGGGCGCACCTGGTTGTATTCTGCATGGGCTTTCCCGGTTCGATCTAGTACCTACTTGCATAAGTCAGAGTACTGTCTTTTTGGTTTTGATGTGAAGACGACAGCCTTTTTCCACTCGAATGGGGCGGCGGTCGCGTTATAGACGGAGACAAAATCATCAATGGCTTGTCGCAGTTGGCGAGGCGAAGTGAAACTGGCGCCTCGGAGCGCCTGTCGGCCGAGAATGCTGAACCAGCATTCCACCTGGTCTAGCCAAGACGAGTAGGTGGGAGTGAAGTGAAGCTGGACGTGGGGATGGCGCTTGAGCCAGCGGTCCTCTTTCGGCTTATGGGTGTTCAGGTTATCCAGCACGACATGGATTTGGCGGTTCTGGTGTTCGGCCACAATCTCATTCATGAAGTCCAGAAACTCGCGTCGGCGTCGACGAGTGTAGTGCGCCGTCTTCACCTGTCCAGTAGTGATCTCGAGCGCGGCAAACAACGTGGTGATGCCGTGACGCTTATAGCAGTGGCTGAATCCGTTCACTGCTTTTCCATCTGGCAAACGCAAGTATCCCTGCGCTCGTTCTAGAGCTTGAATCGACGGCTTCTCATCCACTGCAATGACCAATGCATTCTCGGGAGGGTTTAGATACAGACCGACAATGTCGGCCGCCTTGGGACCGAACTCCGGATCTGTACTGATGCACCAACTGCGCCGCCGCTCCAAGCAGATGTCATGCCGCCGCAGAATGCGCCAGACCTGATCCTGGCTGATATCAGGTAAGGCTTCGGCCAGCAAGCGGCCGTTCCATTGCGCGTAGCCTTTCGGAGGCGTTTCATCCAGCAGTCCCAATACTCTCTTCTCGGTATTCGGGTCATACTTCGCCGGTTTGCCGGAACGCTCTGCATCGCCCAAACCCGCCAACCGTTTCGCCCCAAAGCGCTGGCGCCATTTCGATACGCGAGCGGTCCGAGTCTTGAGAGCCTGGGCGATTTGCTCATTGGTCCGCCTCTCGCCGGCGAGCAAGATGATCCTGGCGCGCTCCACCAGTCGATGCTCGCTCTTGCCACGTCGGCTCCAATCCTGCAGGGTCTTGATCTCTTCCTCGGAGAGGTCGATAATCGCAGTGGGCTGACGCATACCCAAGTATGCGTCAGTACGCTAACTATTGCAAGTAGGTACTAAGTCGAGTTCCAAATTCTTCCTGCTCGCACCATCTGCGCACCGCAATCGAATTCAGGCCCATGATCGACACGAATGGCAGCGGGCACTCCGCGTTGATCTGCGAGTTGCTCCAGTACACGCACCACAGGCAGACTCAGATCGACCTCGATCACCGGACACTCCCGCGTGTAGTGATCCACGATCGCCAACGCACGAAAAGCCGCGACCATCCGTCAGGCTATCGCTCACGAAGTCCATGCCCCAGCGTTGATTCGGCCGGGTAATCTCTGTGGCACTGGACTTTGAGAACGTAAAAACCGCTTTCGTTTCCGCCGCCGGCACTTGCAACCGCAGTTCCTTCGTGATCCGATGCACCCGGCCGTGCCACACCGACACGCCTTCGCGCTTCAGCAATGCTGTCAAGCGCCGATCACCAAAGCGCGGACGCGCAGCGGCCAACTCCGCAATGCGCATGGGTAAGGGATCGTCCGGCTTCGTTTTCGCTTTCGTACCGTTGCGTGGATCGCGGCTGTCCTGACCAGCCCGCAGGCGCGTCGTTCGCTAGCCCCGTGCGCCTGCCGTACATGTGCGACCGCCGCTCTCCTGTCCTTAAGGGCCTACCATTTTTTTCCAACCAGATCCTTCAACATCGTGATGTCCAATGTCTGATCGGCTCCGTCGGGCAAGGTCACTTCCGCTCAGCCATCAAGTCCGGTCCACACTGCGCAGGCTCTCTAAAACACTAACTTCAGAGCAAATTGGACATTCCGCGCCAGGAAATTGCCGGTATCGCTGATCACTCCAAATGTGGCGGTACCCAGATCCGTCCCCGGCAAACCAAAGTTAGGGTGATTCAGAATATTGAAAAACTCCGCCCGAAATTGTAGTGACGCGTTTTCCTTCAACCTGAAATCTTTGAACGTCGAAAAGTCCAGCTGCTTCATTGGCGGCCCAAACAGAGTGTTACGCCCAACGTCTCCAACTGTATATAGGGCCTGCGGAGCGAAGGCGTTGACATTGAACCATTCGTTGATCGTCTGATTTACAGCGTAAGGATCACCCACTAAGTTGGGCCGATCGCCGCTTCCCGTGTTGTCTCTGGCCGAGGCGTTGTCGACGGTGAAAGTTTGGCCGCTCTGCATCGTCAGAATGGCGTTAAATGTCCAGCCTTTTACGAAGACATTATTGAAGCGAGTGTTTCCGAGGTTTAACGTAGGTTGGTAGGTCGCCATCATCACCCATCGCAGACGCAGATCGACATCAGAATTCCCTCGATCTAGGCGACGGTTCGCTGATAGCAGTGGGAAAGGGCCCGCGGTGCTGCCGGGTTTACAGCCGCCCCGGCAGGGTGCATCGTCGATCACGTGCCCGTACGTAAAGTTCGTCGACAGGCTGAATCCCCGATTGAATCGGCGTACCAGAGACGTCTGCAACGAATGATAATCCGACGTCCCGGAAGTGTACGCTTCCGAAATCGAGGAGATGCCGGGCAGCACACCATAGTAATACCTGCGTGGCTGGACGGCCCCCGGTCCGGGTGGCGCTTGATTGATCTCAGTGGCGATCCCAAGTTTTCTCCCCAGCGCGCCTACGTAACTTGTGCTCCAGACTAAGCCTGCAGCAAGCTCCCGCTCGACGGTCACATTGAACTGCTCTACGTACGGTACCCGATTGCCCATGTCGATGGCATTCAGTGATCCACTGGGATTCAACGGATTGTCCGGCGCCGGGTATGGCAAACCTGCAGACAAGAGGTTTGCCACGGTCGCGGGCGTCGTGGTTATGTTCAGTGTGCTGACGAAGGGCGCATTACGCAACCCCTGACTGTTCCCTATCACCGGCGGGAAAAAACTGATTCCAAAGCCGCCCCTGATTACAGTCCGCGGCGTGGCACTATAGGCGAAACCGAAGCGAGGCCCAAAGTCGTTGTAGTCCGTCGCTACTCCGCCGCTTTTGGAGATTCCATTGGCTAACGCATTCTGAACCTGGAATGTGGCGAGATTCAGGTTTGCACCCTGACCGTGGGCTTCTTCGGGAGGAGTGATGATGTCGTACCGTAAACCAAGATTGAGGGTAAGCTTTTTGCTGACCCGCCAATCGTCTTGTATGTAAAAGCCGTATTCAGCGGCATGAAAGTCCGGCCAATACAGCGTTTTCGAGCGTACCGTGCTGGCCGGGTAGCCGAGAAGCAACGACGCAACCGAGTTTCCGCCGTTTCCATTGCCGTCGCTGGTTGCGGCAGAGTTGAAGGTAAACATGCCCTTTGCCTGGTTACTTTGAAACTGCATCAGCCGGCGCTCGATCAGATTCGTGCCGAATTTTATGCTGTGCTGCCCCTTCGTCTTTGTCGCCGCAACTGCGTACTGGTAAATGTTGTTGTAGTCGATGATCGGCGTTGACGTGCCGTCACCCAAGCCGCGGAAACCGCTAACACTGATCGGCGACAACCCGGAACTGTCGGCATCCACGTTTGCTCCAGGGATCCCAAACAGTGCGTCAACATTGTTTCCATAATTTGGCGGTACGGTGTGATTGGCCAGCCTCGAATAGGCAAGAGTTTGTTGCAGTATCAATGTCGGGCTAAACGCATAGATATAGCTTGCGGCCGCATTTTGCGCGCGTATACGTGCCGGACCTGCGAAATAGCCTGTGTCGCTGCCAGCCTGGATATCACCCGCTGCCGGCAACTCCGGCGGAAGGAAATTGAACGTATCGTTGAATGAATAGCGGGCAAAGAAAGAGCCTTTCTCCCCGAACTGGTGGTCCACTCGAGTATCGAATCTGTCGTCCCGTACTTGGCGATCAGGGCTATAAGTGAAATTGTTAATCAAGCCGGCGGTCTGCGGAGCCGGATACAGGTTCAAAAGATGCACGCCGGCGGGGTTCATCACACTTACGGGGATTTGATTGTTCGCGAACGCAGCACGACCCAACGGATTATAAATCTTTGCCAAACCGGCAAAGTTGCCTTGACGCATCGCTAAAGACGGCACAGAACTGGTGTAGGTCAATCCCTGCCGCACTCGCGTGCCTTCATAGTCTCCAAAGAAAAACGTTTTTCCTTTCTTGATCGGGCCGCCGAGACTGCCGCCAAATTGATTTTGCTTGTAATCGGGCGTCGGTCCGGCGCCGACGAAGAAATTCTTGGCATCAAAGTGCTGATTCCGGAAAAATTCGTACAAGGAGCCATGGAAAGTGTCGGTTCCGGATTTGGTGACCATCGTGATGACGCCTCCGGCTGTTCGGCCCAATTCGGCGTCGTATCCGTTGGTGATGACCTTGAACTCGGCCAAGGCGTCCATCGATGGCTTGATGACGATCGTTCCGATATAGCGTTCGTTGTCGTCCATGCCGTCGATCAGGAAGTTGTTTGAGTACGACATCTGCCCGTTCACCGTGACCGCTGACGTAGCCCGTCGGTCATCGGGGCGATTTCCGCTTGCCAAAGCGTTCGCAGCGCCAGCATTGGCGCCCGCCGACAATTGCGCGAGTTGCATGAAGTTTCGTCCGTTCAGCGGCATGTCCTGAACCGTCTGCGGAGTAAAAAGGGTGCCCAGAGTGGAGCTATCCGTCTGGAGAGCGGGCGTCTGAGCTGCCACTTCTACCGTCTGTTGGAGCTGCCCAAGCTCCATGCGGACGTCGACTCTGGCTCGGTCTCCCTCTGCAAGGGCTATGTTGGAGAGCGTTGCTGTCTTGAAGCCGGCCGCCTCTGCAGTAACTCGGTAATGACCAATAGGTAACAGCGTAATTTGATACCCGCCAGTACTATCCGTCTGCACTGTACGCGTTAGTTCCGTGTCGACGTTCTGCGCTGTCACCTTTACGTTTGCTAACGAGCCGCCTGTGCTATCGCTAACGCTGCCAACAATATCGGCCGTAGCCACCTGAGCAGAAAGAGGGACGGACAAGCTCGACACCCCGAGAGCCACCATCGCCAGAATGCGGCAGGCAAATATGTTCGCGCGCACAGAACCCAAAGTCATGACACAACACCTTTCCCGAGCCTCGGCCGACTCGGACAAACCCTGTTTTGGAAAAAACAAACGTTTGCACTTCTACCATAAATTCGTTAACGTGTCAAACAAAGGCCGCGAGAGTATTTCTTGCGTCCGCTTGGCAGCTTAGGATACAGTGCTGCAAGCAGGCCGTAACTTAAGGTAGGAAATCCGTCCCTAACTAGAGCTAGAGCCTATAAGCGCCGCTTACCCTTGGGCGCAGGCCAGAATGCCAAGCAGACCGTCATCCAGAAAGCCAGGCGGAGGTGAATACGGCGTGAGTGATCGCGGTACGGGCGAGGGCGCAAGCGCAGCTTCTTTTTCTGGTTTGGAGAAGCCGGTGTCCATCAAAGACATCGCGAGAGCTGCACAAGTATCCTACTCAACCGTTTCGAGAGCGCTGCAGGACAGCCCTTTGGTCGGCCTCGAAACCAGGCAGAAAATCCAGTTAATCGCCCGGCAATCCAATTACCGCGCCAGCGCAGTTGCGCGCAGCCTGGTAACCAGTAAAACGCGAACGATCGGGGTCGTCGTCACCGCCGTCTCCGATCCTTTCATTGCCGAAGTCGTTGCCGGAATCGAAGAACGGGCCCACCATGAACACTATTCCGTACTTCTGGCTAATTGCAACGCGGATCCCGTCCGCGAGGCAAGGGTAGTCGAGTCTTTCGCTGAGCGCCGGGTCGACGGCATCATTGTGACGGCTTCTCGGGTCGGAGCTCTTTATATGCCCCACCTGTCCAGAATGAGGGTGCCAGTTGTGTTGCTCAACAATTTCGGACAGGGGGAATTTGTTTATTCGGTCGGAATCGACAACCTCAGCGCCAGCCGGGATGCTGTTACGTATCTTGTTGGCCTCGGGCATCGCCGGATCGCTTATATAGGCGATCGAGGCGGCTTTCAGTCTGATACCGATCGTTTTGGTGGTTACCGCCAGGCTTTGCAGCAAGCAGATCTGTCCTTTGATCCTTCCTTGGTCATTCATGGCGATGGCACGCCGAAAGGCGGAGAGGACGCAATGCTGCGAATTCTGGACGCAGCTGACTGGCCCACGGCGGTGTTCTGCTACAACGACATGTCAGCGTTCGGTGCTCTACGCGCTGTTCGTAGGCAGGGCTTGAAAATTCCAGAGGACATATCTCTGATCGGTTTCGACGATCTGTTGATGGCCTCCTATGCGGATCCGCCGATAACCACCGTTCGACAACCAATGGCCCAAATGGGGCGCTTAGCCACCGACATCGTATTGAAGCTTTTGTCCGGATCGCGTTGTGAATTCAATGTGAAGGTGCATGGAGAACTTACAATTCGAGAATCCACTTCGCCGCCCCGCGCACGACCGCAGGATTGATTCATTTGCGCCAACAGCGTGAGACCTTCTGTGGTTGGCGCCGCGAAGGGTCCAGAACATGCCGGAGCGTTTCAGGCGGCTACCGATCACGGTTTTGCATCCGGCTTCGACGACACCAGAGCCAACAAAGAGGCCCTGTGCGCGGAAAGCTGGATAACGCATCCGCTGAGGCGTTGCGTTCGAAGTAATCAGCTTCGTTAAAAAGCTATGATCTTGGCGAGTTCCGGATCGGCTGGATTGAAGATCGCGCAGGATCTTCACCAAGGCCTCGATTTTGCCGTGCTCCAGCCGATCAAGACAGCGAGGCGAGCCAGCGCTTACGAAGGCTTATCGTGAATTGAGGAAACAACTTGAGCCGAGAGTTCCCAAAGGTGCTGACGAGCGTGGTAGAGATCGACGATTTGGATTGCGCCCGGGAAGTGCTGTGCCGCGAGGTTCCAGATCCAGACCGCGCCATCGCCGATCACTACTTTCTTTTGAGGCTCGACTCCAGCCGCGCCGCCAAGCTTCGGTGTACAGCCGGAGACCGAACTGCTCGGCCGTTTCGATGGCAGCGACATAGGAGGTAGACTCCTCATCCCGCACCGGGCGTCGGTCCTGATCGATGGTGGTCTGCGTGAACACGCAACCGAGTTTGACCTCACGCGTGTGCGCTGGCTGGCCCTCGATCCTGCCGATGCGACCTTCGGATTCAGCTTTCACTATCGGTATGGCTGTGCCATCCATTTCGATGTAGAGAAGGGGAACTGCGGGAGCGCAAACTTCGGGCAGTTCCAGTTGTTTTGCTCGACGAATCTCGGCCTGCTCACAGGCTTCGATATCGTTGCCGATGGCCTCGGCATTGCGCTCCACAGCTTTAACTGTGACTTCAATACCGGCGAGCAGCTCCAGTTGTTCACGACCCTGTTCAAAGCTCGCATCGCTGCCCACCATCGCCATCATGCGCCGCACCCCAGGTGAATACCCAGTGCCTGTCACGTCCAGTTCCGCATCGCGCGGACTCTGCCCCTGGTGACAGCACGGGCAGAGGTAATAAGGCCGCTCGATGGTGATTGGCCCCACAGCCGTGAGTCAAGTGTTTCAGCCGCAGTTCGTGAAACCGCGCCCGCTGCCCGCAGGAACAAGCCACCTCTCGGGCGAAGTCAGCGGGTGTACGCAGCAGTTTCTCCAGTACCACCGCCCCCACCTGGTGCGCACTGGCGCGTGTGGCCATCTCGACTGCTTCGAGGTCAAAACTGCGGCTTTTGCGCAGCCCGGTGAAGACGACTTCCAAAAGCGCCGCTACTTCTTGCGCGACCTCACGCTGGATCGCTTCCGCCGTTTTTTTTCCTGCGCCGATTCAGAGTCTCTTCCACCGGGCGTGTCAGGCTGTGAGATCTTCTGCTTGACAATTTGATGCCTATGCCGTACGATTCCCCATGTAAAATGCAAACGTTTGTTTTTCCTCCACACTCAAAGCATCCAATGCCTGCAGGGCGCTCACCGGGTCAAATCGCCTGAATTTGCGCTACTCAAGAGAGATTTCACGTAGGAGAAGACAGTGTCCGTCCCTCGACGTTTGTTCCATTCGACTCTCGCCGTATGTTCGGTCATAGCAGGAGCGCTGGCCGTCGTCGTTAGCTTTGCTGCGCCAGCAAATACTCGCCATCCGCTTTCACCCGCCGAGGAGCAAACCTATAAAAGGTGGGAAGTGTATGGGGGAAGTGATGACAATATAAAGTTTTCTGCCCTGGATCAGATTACTCCCGCCAGTGTAAAAGGCCTTCAAGTCGCATGGATTTACTCCTCCGGACAGGCGTCTCCTACAAATAGGACCGACATGAAGACCAATCCGCTCATCGTGGATGGTACTTTATATGGACTAAATCCCCAACTTAGAGTATTTGCCCTCGACGCCGCTACCGGCAAAGAAAAGTGGGTGTATGACCCCGTTCACGTTCCGCTGAAAGGCAAGAACATCGGGCGGGGAGATTTCGCTACCTCCACCAAGATCTCACGCGGTGTCGCTTATTACAAAGGGTCAGAAACCGATCAGCGCATCATCTATGCTCCGGGTGGCGGACATGCTCTTTACTGTATCGACGCGCTTACGGGAAAGCTGATCACTTCGTTTGGCGACCATGGCATTGTCGACATGCACGACGACCTGGATGAAGTGATAGAGCATCCCGAGGATTTGCATATTTCGATGACAAGTCCTGGCATCATCTACAAGGATCTGATTATCGTAGGTTCGCGCCTCTCCGAGGGCGCCCAAACTCCGCCCGGACACATCCGCGCATACGATGTCCATACAGGTAGGCTCCGCTGGACCTTTCATACAGTTCCGCATCCTGGTGAACCAGGTTATGAGACCTACGACAATAAAGACGGCTACAAATACGTGGGAGGCAATAACGCCTGGGGAGGATTCACTCTCGATGAAAAGAGAGGGATCGTTTTTGCCGGAACCGGGTCGCCAACTCCTGACTTCTATGGTGGCCACCGTAGAGGATATGACCTTTTTGGAAACTGTACCCTGGCAATTGACGCGGCGACTGGCAAACTGCTCTGGTATTTCCAGGAGGTTCACCACGATCTCTGGGACCGGGATAATCCTTGTCCCCCTATTCTGGCGACAATCACTCTGAACGGCAAGCAAGTAGATGTTGCTGTGCAGACTACCAAAATGGGATACATCTTCATGTTCGACCGGGTGACGGGAAAACCGATCCATCCCATCGAAGAGGTCCCGGTGCCGCAAACGAAACTCAAAGGCGAGTACACCGCTCCGACTCAGCCGCGCCCCACATTCTTTAAGCCGTTTTCGCGTTCAGTAATGACGGAGGATGATCTCTTCAAAGATGGGGTCTCTGCAGAGTCTTATCAGGATCTTTTAGAAAGGTTTCGGGCATTGGAACACGACAATATGTGGAATCCGCCCTCCGAAAAAGGAACCATCCAGAATCCGGGCTTGAACGGCGGTGGAGAATGGGGCGGCCCCGCCTTTGACCCGACTACTCAGATCCTATATATCAATGGAAATAACTCTCCGTGGGTAATCGGCCCGCGGACGGAGATCGGCAAGAATACTGAAACTGCTCAACTTCACGGAACCAACTTAGCTGTTGGGACAAGTCTGTATCAACGAAACTGCGCCGCGTGTCACGGACTCGACCGCAAAGGCGGCAAGATCTATCCGTCCCTAATCGGCGCAGACGTACGCTTTGACGAGCCTTCGTTTAAGAGCTTGGTTGAGACCGGCAGAGGTGTAATGCCGGCGCTTTCCCTATTTAACCGACGCCCAGCGAACAGCTATCGCTTCGTATGTGCTTAGCTTGCAACCGTTGCAAGGGAAAGCTTTCGTCGAGTCGAGCAAGGCGCAACTGCCTGAATACTATACGATCCCCTATAAGGGAATTGGCGCGAAGTTCTTGACCAAAGAAGGCTATCCCGGTATCAAGCCGCCATGGGGACAACTTGTAGCTGTTGACCTAAACACAGGCGAGCCTGTTTGGAAACAAACGATCGGAGACTATCCCGAACTGAAGGCAAAAGGGATACATGCTGGCAGCGAGAACTTTGGTGCTCCAGCCGTCACTGCCGGGGGAGTGGTTTTTATCGCCGCAACGCGAGATGAAAAAATCAGAGCGTTCAACAAATTGACGGGCGAACTGCTTTGGGAAGCCGATCTGCCGGCGGCCGGCATTGCAACGCCAGCCATTTATCAGGTAAACGGGAAAGAGTATGTAGTCATCGCTTGTGGCGGCGGAGGCAAGCAGATGACTAAGTCAGGGGATAAATACGTTGCCTTCGCTTTGCCGGACTCATTGAGGAGCAAGCGCAATTGACCTCAGAAGATGGTCCTTTGCTCAGTGATAGTATCTTTCAGATTGTTACGCTCACACGCGTTCCACGGAGAATAACATTTTGAGTCGAGCGAAATTGAACATTGCGATTGTTGGACTAGGATTTGGTAAGGAATTCATTCCTATCTACCAGAACCACCCCGATACGAATATGTACGCCATATGCCAGCGAAGCAGAAACAAGCTGGATCAAGTTGGCGACCAGTATAAGGTCAGTACGCGCTATGAAGATTTCGACGACCTGATCCGGGATCCTAAAGTTGACGCGGTCCACATCAACTCGCCAATCCACTTGCATGCCCCACAAAGCATCGCCGCCCTTCGGGCCGGCAAGCACGTCGCATGTACTGTTCCCGCAGCTACTACCGTTGAGGACTGCCGTGCCATCGTGAACGCGGCCACGGCCTCCGGCAAGAACTACATGATGATGGAAACCGCCATCTACGGCCGCGATTTTTTGTTTGTCCGGGAGTTGCGTGACAGCGGAAAACTAGGCCGCATTCAGTTCATGCGCGGCTCACACCAACAAGAAATGGCAGGCTGGCCCGGGTATTGGGAAGGACTCCCGCCGATGCATTATGCAACCCACGCCGTCAGTCCTTGCCTCGCCTTGGTCCGCGGTGAAGCCGAGTACGTCTGCTGCTTCGGTTCCGGCCGGATTGAAGATCGGTTGATTGCAAAGTATGGATCTCCGTTCGCGGTCGAAAGCGCTCTATTTAAGGTACGCAACCAACAACTCGCTTTCGAAGTCACTCGATCGTTGTTTGAGACGGCGCGCCAATACCGCGAGAGCTTCGATGTGTACGGAGATAAGCTGGCGTTCGAGTGGACCCAAATTGAGAACGAGCAGCCGGTCATTCACCTCGGTGAGAAACCCGAACGCGTGACCATACCCGATTACGCGCGCCTCCTGCCCCAGCCTATTCAGCGTTTCACGACGAAGGGCGTCTACGACGAATCCAATGCGCACCTTTCCTTTGTTCAGGGCGGAGGCCACGGAGGATCTCATCCGCACCTGGTGCACGAGTTTGTATCCAGTATCGTTGAAGGGCGTCCTTCTTTTCCCGACGTCTACCAATCGGTCAACTGGACATGCGCCGGTATCTGCGCTCATGACTCGGCGATGCAGGGCGGCAGAAGAGTGGGGTTGCCAGATTTCAGGGACGGCTCGGCCGCAAAACATTGCTGACTGGCAGCTTACTTTGATGGACGATGCTACATGAAAAAAACGCTCGAGGCGGCAGCTTTTGTGCTCATTCTCTGCGCTGGCTTAGTCTTGTTTTTGCCGCCGCACTCTCAGGCACAGCAAACAGCGACGCCCGAAGCGCAGCGACCTCCATCGAAGTCGGGACTGCATATAGAACAGGACGAGCACTGTAGGGTTATCCAGGTTTACCGTGACGGGGGCCACGCTCCGATCCTGGTTGAAAACGCTTACGAGGATACGCGTCCGTACATCTATCCCCTCGTGGCTCCCGACGGCAAAGGACTGCTCACCGAGTTTCGTCCTTGGCACCACCCTCATCAAATGGGAATTTTTTGGGGCTTGAAATATATCAACGGCCGAGACTATTTCATGAAGTGGCAAGGTGATTACTATCGGAGGGTTTCTGCGGCAGTAGTGCAGGCGCAAGGGCAGCAAGTGAAATGGGAAACCGTTTACGACATGCTCGACGGAACGGGACAAACCATCATGACCGAAACGCAAGACTGGTCACTGCAGGCGCCGGGCGGGCAATATGTCGTAAACCTGAAATGGAAGGGCGATGCAAAGAAAGACCTGTCGATCGCCCAATACTACGTTGGCGGCTTGTTTGTGCGCATGCCTTGGTATCCGGGCGTTCGTGCCGAAGCTGTCAATTCCCTTGGGCAACACAATCAGGCTACTGATGCACAGCCTGCAAAGTGGGTAGACATGGGCATCCAGGTTGATGGCCGTGAAGACCTCGCTCACATAGCGATCCTTGACAATCCGGATAACCACGGATTTCCTGTGGTCTGGCGAGTCGATAGCCAATTTGGCTTTGGCCCCGACAGATCCTGGCGTGCGTGGAAGCTGGCGAAGGGGAACTCCGAAGTCCTTCGATACCAGTTGTTAGCTTACACCGGTGACTTTAGCCCTTCCGCGGTAAATGAGGCATGGTCGGAATTTGCAGGCGGGAAGTAGAGATCCCATCGTGTAAAACCGACGCTTGCTGGTTACGCAGCACGAACCGGCGGTAAACATACCGTGTAAACTCGTTCAGCGCAGCCGAACTACATCAAAAGGAGAGTACTCCGCCATGGCACAGATTCCAGACTACATTAGTCGCGCAGTACCAAATTCCCGGCAAAATCGAGCGCCTTGGTACACCAATACGGCGCCCAGTTATGCGGGAATATTTCTGTGGATCGCGTTTTACCAGTCTCTTGGTGGCGATACAATCCGGCACGCCGGACTCGGACTTTGTTTTGCGGCACTGGTGATCGCGGGACTTCTGTGCCACATCCTGTACTACTTCTCCCCGGCAATGCTGGGAATGAAAACAGGCTATCCGCTCTACGTCGTCGGAAGTTCTACGTTCGGCACCACCGGCGGGTATCTCATGCCGGGCCTCCTCATGGGTTTTCTACAAATCGGGTGGTTCGCGGTCGCTTCCTTCGTCTCCACTGATTTCATTTTGAAAGGCCTCGGCGTCGGTTCCGGGCCAGGCTCAACCCCCTTCGTCGTCACAGGAGTGCTCTGGGGTTACACGATGGCGTACATCGGAGTGAAGGGGATCAAGTATGTTGGCCGCGTCGCTTTGTTTTTAAATTGCATACCGCTCATCATGCTGCTTGTTGTCTTCTTTCAGACGGCTGGTGGCGTGAGCCGCTATGTGCCCAACCCGGGCGAAAGAAACGACTTTGAAGCTTTCACGGCGGTTTTCGCAATTGTGTTGGGCTTCTTCGCCACAGGAGGTGCTGCCGGCGCAGATTTTGGCATGAACAGCCGCAGCGGAAAAGACGTGAAATGGGGAGGCTTGGTTGGTATCTCGCTAGCCTCGATCATTTCCGGCGGTCTTGCGCTGCTTGCCGTTGCCGGCGCGCATGGCCTGAATCCTTCTTTGTCGGGCTACCAATACGACGATGTCGTTCGCGCGATCGGGGGACCCATCGCAGCAGCAATGTTCTTTCTGTTTGCATTGGCCTCCGTTCCGGCTACTTGCTTCTGCTCTTTCATTGTCGGCAACAGTTTCGCGACCATGATCCCCCGGGTTTCGCGGTTTTCGTCCACCATGGTGGGCGCTACTCTGGGAATTATTCTCGCGGTCACGGGCGCGGCGGGCAACCTCGTCAGCTTCTTCGGAATTGTCGGCGCTTCTTTCGGCCCCATCTGCGGCGCTATGGCCGCCGATTATCTCCTGAGCGGACGCGAGTGGGTCGGCCCCAGATTGGGAATAAATTGGGCGGGCTACGGTGCCTGGGCGGTGGGCTTCGTGGTCGGGATATTGCCCAATTTGCCCGTCTCGCCCGCAATCAGACACTACTCTCAACCGGCACCGTTGTACAGTCTCATCGTTAGCTTTCTCGTCTACTGCGTTCTCGCGAAAGCTGGTCTCGAGCCCGGGATTGTGTCAAACGTCGTTGCACGCCATGGAGTAGCGGCTGACTGATCCCCGAAAGCGGTCCCAAATCCCACTAGGACCTCGACATCATCCGGATTTTCGCAGACGTGAGCGTTAGCCCTGGAGGCCGTCCCACGACCAGTGCGGGATACTGAGCTTCTCGGGCACATCATCAGCCGACCGGTGATAGCGGGACATCGTTTCGAAGTCGCCCAAGCGAAGTAGTCGTCCCATGTCGAGGCAGCGCGGCTTGCCAGAATTGCTCTGTGATCCGCAACGTCCTCCACGATCAGCCTCCGATCTCTTCATGAATGCTCCATCTCGCTGTACTTCCGCGTTCGGACCGATTCGGAATACCTGTGAACTCCGAATACGACCCTCGAAGGTAGCTGGCAAGCCGGAACGAAGTCGCTCGTCCGTTTCTGCTGTCATCCAAACCACTCCGCACGGTCGAAAGGAAAGTCGCCTGTAGAGACCTTGCCAATCTTCCCGACACTTTCATCGAAATATCAGTGGGAGTTTACGGCGGCGCTAGCACAGATCGAGAGTGAGTTCTATGTCCGAAACTGTTCCCTGCAGATCGATTGCAGGAACAGTCCGAACCACGCACACGCATTGGTTGCATGCGATATCGGCTTCATCTCCGGGAATCATGCCATCCAGCATCCGCAGCAATCTCGATCACCAAAACACTCGTGAGGAACGGTCGTTGTGACCACTCCTTCAACTTAGACAGATAGCAGCTCGGGAGCTACGCTCATGGTCCATATGCTGGTTCGCAGGCCCTGATCAAGGTACTGATGCACTGCTTCCCTTTTTTATTTCCACTTCACCGCGTATTTCCGCATACACTTTCGGCACTCATACCGACCGTGGCTCGGCCACATGGGGCTGTTGTGGCGGAGTCTGCACCAGAACGTGCCGACGCGCCTGAGGAGTGAAACGGAGAGTGTTGTTGTCATGCTTCGAGCGTAATTGGGATGAGCAGCGATTGAAATTCCTGCGACGGGGTAAGCGGTTCCAGAGCGGGCCGGTATGATCCAGTTTCCAAGAGCGAACACTTCTCTGTTAACAGCTGGAAACATTGCAGATTACGCCGTCCCTGTCCGGAAGGGGTTTACTATCCGGATTGAAGTGGTCGCGAGGCCGCGAAGCACTGGATTTGTCGCACAAACGCAAGTGCGGTTTCGAATAGAGAAAAACCTTCCAGGCACTTAAGGGTTTCACCCTCGCAGCGCGCAAGGCCGTGAGCCCTACGGGTTTTGGTTCCTCCCGCAAGCGGGCACCCTCCAAAAAGCGTTGCTCTCAGACCTTGACGCTTGCTAACCCACTCTCGCCGGCGAGGCCTCGAGGATGTTGGCGCGCAACACCCAGCCAACTAATTCTAAACGCAAAGGAACCCACAACGTATGTTTGTGAATCGCGTTACGCTCAGCGGATTCACGGGCCAAGACCCAAAGGTATCGACGATTGCACAGTCTGGACGCGAGGTGACTCGTTTTTCCGTGGCGACTACTCGCAGGTATCAGCAACAGTCCGAATGGAAGGAGAAAACGCAGTGGCATGACTGTGTCCTGTACGGCGGTAACGCTTCGTCAAAGGCCAAACTCGTAAAGGGGGCTCACGTACTCGTCGAGGGAGAGCCGATTTATCGCGAGTACAACCGAACTATCGAGACGGAGAACGGTACAGTCACCGTCCCTTGGCCAGTGGCGGAGATTGTCGTGGAAACCATCACATTCCTCGACCGAAAGAGAACAGATGATCCTGCCTGTGAGGGAGCCGCGTAAGCGGCTCTCTCGTTTTGCTAGTGGAGCACAATTGGCGATCAGACAATGGTGGTGTCAAGTATTTTGTGTAAACGGGTCCTGTGATGCTACTGAATTGCGTCCGCCGTTCGCGGGGGATGCACAAGGGGCGGTAGCCCTCTTGTGGGGGGGAGCCGGCGGCATCGTCGCATGCCAGCGTTTTTGGCTGGCGTGCAGCGTGCGCCCGGCGTGGGGGAACCCTCCCGCTCCGGCCTTTCCCCTTGGGGAAACGGGAAAGGGGACATACCTCCTTGCTGCCGCAGGCTCGTTTCCAACGCCGCTCATGTCCGCGCCTGCTCGATCCGCTCCGGCCAGCGGATGGCAAACTGACGCAGCGCTTCGCGCCAGCCCTGGACGGTCTGCCATTTCTTTGACACCTTCTGCAGCGCTAAGTACAGCAGCTTGATAGCCGCCTCCTGCGTCGGAAACGAGCCCCGGTTCTTGGTCACTTTGCGCAACGTCATGTGCAGCGACTCCACCGCGTTGGTCGTATAAATAATCTTACGAATCTCTTCGGGCAATTCGAAGAACGGAATCACTCGCTGCCAGCTCCGCTGCCAAACGTCGGCCACCACCTGATGCTTTGGATACTTACGCCGAAAGTCAGCCAGGGCCGCTTCGGCCCGCTCCGCGCTGGGCGCCCGGTAGATTGTCTTCAAATCCGCGGCTACGCTCTTGCGCTCTTTCCAGTTCACAAAGTTCAAACTCGCTCGAATCAAATGCACGATGCAGGTCTGCACTAGCGTGCTCGGAAACACTGCTTCGATAGCCTCGGGAAAGCCTTTCAACCCATCCGTGCAGATCACGAAAGCGTCCTTCATGCCCCGGTTCTTCAGGTTCTGCAGCACCGCCATCCAGTACTTGGCGCCCTCGTTCCCGTTGGCCCACAAGCCCAGCACCGACTTCTGCCCTTCCAGGTTGATCCCGATCGCCGTGTACACCGCGCGATTCTCTACTTTGCCGTCCTGCCGCATCTTCACCATCAGCGCGTCCAAATACACGATCGGATACAACGCTTCCAGCGGCCGGTCCTGCCAGGCTTTCACTTCTTCCAGAACACCGTCGGTGACCTCTGAAATCAGGGCCGCGCTCACCTCCACCCCGTACAGATCCTGCAGATGGCCTTGAATGTCGCGCGTCGTCATGCCCAGCGCGTACATCGACAGAATCTTTTCATCGAAGCCCGTGAAACGTGTCTGATGCTTCTCGATCAGTTGCGGCTCAAAGGTGCCGTTGCGATCCCGCGGCACCTCGATTTCCATCTCGCCGGCATCGCCCTTCAGCTTCTTCCGGCTCTTCCCATTGCGCGAGTTGCCGCTGTTGTACCCGGCTATTTCGTGCTTCTCGTACCCCAGGTGATGCGTCAACTCTCCGCTAAGCATCCGCTCCACCAGCGCCTTCGTCAGTTCCTTTACCAGACCGTTCGGACCAATGAGGCTTCCCTCGCTGCTCGCGATCAACTCATCGATCAGTTCCTTCTTGATTGCCATTCGGTTCTCCTATCTTCCTCTCCTTTGAGAACCGCGTTTACACAATTCTTTTTACACCCTCTCAGACAATACCCCCCACACTCTCCTGTCTAAAACATCTGTGTCCCTCGGACACGTCAACCTCATCCTCATGTGGTCCATAAAGCCCTTACCTCACTCTTGCTTGCCGCCATTTACTCCGCACCTAAACGTACATACGCTTACCCGCGAGCTGATTGTCATTCTGTTTTCACGGCAGACGCGGCTTCGACCAAAAGCGTCTCACCATCCGAAGCGATGCGCGCAGGACATTGAGGCCACAGCGCTCGAATCGTACCAAGCCATTTGCTGAAGCTTTACTCGAAACCGGCGGGGGCGTGAGTATTCAACAGAACCCAATTGCTGGGCCAGGCCAAATGGTCCAAAAATCGGGATCCGTTCTTCCCGCTTTGAGATGTGGCAACGGTACGACAACCACACGAAGAGATCGAGCCGTGTTCTCGAAATCCTCCGACGACGCAGCCTGATCCGGGTTCCGGTTGTACCAGATGCGCGCCTCTCGAAGGAAGTTGAAGCGCGAACGCTGAACTACCTTCGCTGTTCCTTTCATTCGATCGGACCCGAAGAAGATCGTCGCACCGAAGATCTTCCACGGCAAAGACGGGGCGCTTTGTGCGCCATTTTCCGGCATTCTAGGGGCGACAGCTCGGCATTGTGGGGGCGGCACTATATAATCCTGACGTTCCTGTAGTAATCCTGTAGTCGGGCTGTGGATTTGTGGAATTCATCCGCAGAAACGAATCCGCGCGCCAACACCGGCGGGAAAAGTTTGCTTAGCGCGCAGATGAGTGCTTGTTATCCGCATCAAAGAAGAAGCGATGAGCGGAGCACGCCTAATCATTCCCGACGTTCACCATAAGGCGCAGATAGTGAACGATCTCCGAAGCAAACATCCGGGAATGCCGACTATTTTCTTGGGAGACTATTTCGACGATTTCCACGATTCCGTTTACGACATGGAGAAGACCTGCCGGTGGCTTAAGCAGGCGTTTGAGAACGACGATGACGAGTTCATCCTGGGAAATCACTGCTTCGCATATCTGTCCTATGAGCTCGGCGTCCGTTGGGGCTTTTGCACGGGATGGCGAGTTGACAAGCAGCACGTGTTCCACGAATATTTCCCCGAAGACACGCTCTTGAATCGAGGATCTTGGCTCAGCGATTGCCAGGGCTGGCTGATCAGCCACGCCGGCCTCTCCAATGACCTGTACAGATCATTTCGCAAGCGCAAAACGATTGGTGAAATCGTGCAATGGGTTGCTGATGCCGAAGGAGCGCTGAGAGCCGGACTACAACATCCAGCGTTCTTGGCGGGAGTAGATCGTGGAGGTGCTCAGAAATTTGGCGGCATCCTCTGGTGCGACTGGCAGGAACTAAAGCCAATACGCAGTGTTCGCCAGCTTGTCGGACATACTCCAGGGGCCGAAGTTCGCTTCAGAAGGAATGATGTTTGTCTCGATACGCATCTGCGGCATTATGGGGTGCTTGAAGACGGCAAGCTATTGATTCTGGAGCCATAGAAGTGACTGCGGGCGCGGGAAGCCGATGTCGAGCAGGAGTTCTAAATGACATCGGGTTGTGGGGCGCTTCCGAAAAGGGCATCTCGGTTTACTCGAACCGATAAATGGCTCCATTCCAGACCACATCGATCTCCAGCCATCCACCTATTTCTCCTGACGTTCAGAGCTGGTCTGTTGGTTTCGAACTGAAGGACGAAGATCATCCTTTTCTGTTTTGATTACAACTTCAGCATTACTTCGCGATTTCCAGTCGGCAAACACTTTTGCGAGAATCTGACGAGACGGTCCTTCGGCGAATATGACGTTTGACTGGAGGTTAGCAGCAAACTCATCACGGCAAACCTGCCAGAAAAGCTCAGTAACAGTCTTCAGTCTTTGGTTCGTTCGTTGATCATTCAGGTTGAGCCGCCAAGCCAGCAGGTTTGAAGTGGCTTGTATTAGGACGCGTTTGTTGGTCGACGCTCTGCGGATTTCTGTTGACAGATACGGGGAGAATATATCATTAAACGCAGAGAGCAGCTTTGTGAGCTCTATCAGACCGGCCACGCAGCGCGAGACGTTCTTAATCGTATGACCCACGACCTCGTCGCCATCGCGATATTGGAATTGAGCCCACAACTCGTCGGTCTTTACGACTATGTCGGTCTCGTCCAAAGGCGAGTAAGTATCTTGAAGCGCTCGCTGTAAGTAAAAAATTAATCGATCATAAAACTTATAAGATAGGAGAAGTGTTGACTGAAACAGAGAGATTATCGAAGGAGTATCCACTTCGGAGAGGAGTTCGTCACAATCGAATTTAAGATTCAGTTCTGCGGTGCGAGCGTAATCACTGAACCACAGAGGCCACTTTTCTGGTCCCTGAGAGTACGTTTCGATTATCTTGGCATCAAGGCCAGGCTGTTCAAAACGAGAATTTGGCTCGAAATAGCCAATAGCTCTGCCAATATCAAACAATCCTCGCCTCTCAATGGCTAAGGCATGACTAAAGAGATAAATATCTTCCAAGTACATTTCCTCGTCAGGACCCGACAATGCCATCCGCTTCAAATATCTGAGATACATGAATGAAACGTGGGAGTCGTCTAGTGCGGAGTTAAATCTGGTAAGAGCCGACCGCTGAAGAGTCGAGCGATCGAGACTAGGCATGTTATAAGCCACTTTCAATGAAGGAAATTGGCACTAAATAATAGGCAGTCGGTTTGCAAATGCTCATGTGATCAGTTTCCGGAGGTGGTTCTTGGCATTCAAGATCCTGTTTGTACTTTTCGGGCTCGATAACGTGATCGATATCCGCCCAAATAATGTCTGCTCGGAAACATCCCATTGTTAAGTAGTCGGTATACTCCTCGGTTAAATGACGGGCCGTTGAAACAGCAGGAGAGGTCGACGCCATGCTCACTCTTGCAGCAACAGAACCGGTACCAAGTTTGATAAAAGGGAGCCTAGCGAGAACGCCGAGTAATCCCGTAACAGCTTCGCCTCCAATTGCCGGAGCGAAGAGCCTGAGCGCCGCCCTAAGCACTCCATAGACTTCTGGTTCGGCCATTGAAGAACCTCCCTGCGGCGTCTTGAAATGTTGAATATAGCGTTGAACGTCTGTGTTCTTGGTGGCTGCGTCGGCGATAACTTTCCGCAAGATCAAACCACCTTCTGAGTGTCCTACCAGAGTTAAGTACTTGTAGCTAAAATCTTGTCGCAGCGACGGGTCAGCACCGCTCATGATCTCTTCCATCGGCGTTGGAAAGATTGAGTTAATAAACGCCGCGATGCGCAGCTTGTTGCGCGAGATCTTGCGAAACTTGGATTCGTAGTTGTAGTCGTAAAAATACAGATCCGCGGAATCCCACCAAGTGCTCGAATAATTGGCATCATCAACAAGGTCCACCAAAGCGCCCCAAGTTGTGTCCGCTCCGCCATCGAAGCCGTGGATAAAGACAATAGCGCGGTCGACGTTCTCTTGGCTTGCATTTGAAATTCGCACAAAGCTATTTCCGAAATCAGGAATAGGAAGGCTGTCTGTATGGCCGGCTCGCATCAAGAGAATGATATCCATCGATGCGCCCGTCAGTAACCCATTCGTATCTATCGAGGATAGAGCACCGGAAGACGACGGAAGATTGGGGTTCTCTGGAAAATTGTGCCACTTCTGTCCAGGCGGATTCATCCCAAGGATCACCGCGACGTGCAGCTAGAATATCTACCTGTAGGGCGCCTCGAACAGCACGTCTCGGTTCACTCGTACATTGAACCGGTAGCCGACAGGGATCTTAATCGTCGGTTGCACGTTTAGATTTTTCCGTGTGACCTGCGTGCCAAGGTCCGATACTTGCTGGCCAACTGCGCTTCCGGCGATTTCGCCCGGGCTCGGGTACGTCAAAACGGAGCGGTTCTGATTTTGCGCGATATTTGAGGCGGCAGCAAACAGACTCGTTAGAACCGCGAAGCCGACAAGCCGTTTATAGTGGTGATCAACCTTGTCGCGAAAGCCGGAAAAGCCGCGCTCATCCTGGCCGAGCATTCCGCTGAGATCGAGCGATGAACCGTCCGGGTAAATGACTCGGTTCCAGATCACTTGGACGCCGTCCTGTCCGTACCCGAGCTGCGAGTTGTATCCACCGACCAGGCGCGCACCTTGCGGGATCAGAACGTAGCGGCCCGTCGCAGTATCGTAAACGTTTGACGTGACGAGTGCTTTGACTTCGCCGGGCAGGTCGGAATTGAGACCTTGCTCCATCACAGCAGGGATTTCCCAGCCCGCCTTGATCTCGTATTGAGAGACCGGCGCCGTGCGGGTCGATTTCAGATAGTCATCGCTTTGCGCTGTTCGGGCGTTCTGCACAAACGCCTCTTGTGGAGTTGTACTGACAGGACTCCGATCGTCGGAGCCAACTCGATCAACTCGGTTGCTGGACACTGGTCGCACTCCGGAAGCGAGCGAATATGCCGGGGCACTCGGTTCGATTGATGGTGAGGACGAGGAGAAACTGTTCGCAGCGCCGAAGCCACCGCTAAGGTCCGTGGGAGCGGCCATGGCTCTCTGCTCGGCTTCATATGCCGCAGCAATGCGCTGTTCCTCAGGCGTGGCCTGGTGGACCTGCTGAACAGGAACTGCAGTCGCCTGGACGGGGGGACTCTGGCGAACATAGACGACTCCCGGCGCAGTTGCTGCCGCAGAACCCGGAACCGCATACCCCGGGACCTCTTCGGGCGCTTGGAGTTGACCACTGCTAGAACCGAAAGGTCGAACACGCGCGGTCGGCACATTGCCTGTCGGTACATCTTTTTCGATATCAGCAGCGGCTGCAGTTGCTGGGGCAACACGTTTCGGCAGGTTGGCGTCGGCTAACGCCGCAACTTGGCGCTGCCGACGTTTCCAACCTCCATATGCGAACAGGCCCAGAAGAACTACGGCCAGCGCGACGAGAGCCAGCGAGGTTCGACGACTGATGCGTACGGTCTGTGGTGGGCGCGGATTCAGATCGAGACCGCTCGGCGACTCCCAGGACGTTGCAGCCCGGGTCTCAGTGGCGCTGTCCTTAGCTTTTTCGCTCACGCTCGATCTCCACTTTCTGTGCTTTCTTGCCCGTTCCCAGAATCAGTTCCGCGCGATCAAAGAGGCGGTCCACGATGTACATATCACCTTTAACGCGGTAGTTGACCATCTCCTGCTTGCCGTCGCGCCCGAGGACAACCAGCACCGGCGCCTCGCGCGTTTGCGTTTCCCGGCTGATTTGGATAAAGGTCTTCTCGCCGTCGTCAAACACGCGAACCGGTTTCAGGGATTCGCTCTTGCCCTTGACGTGATAGTCGAAGAAAAGCGCGTCGAGGGACTTGTTGGGCAGCTCCGATATTGTATTCTTCCGTTCCTGCGCTTGCTGGTTCTCGATTTGCTTCTGCCATTTCGAAATATCTTCGTCGGCGGGATATGCGAACGCAACACGGGCGACGTAGTCTTCAGGCTTCGAGAGAAGCCGCAGATAGTAGGCGCGGCGGTCGGTTGTGATCAGCAGATTCGTATCGAGGCCGGAGATCTGAGGCTTGAGAACGATGAGTGTTGTTGCAGAGTCGCCATGGCCGAACATAGCCGGAGAAACATTCCAGCGAACGGAGTCGCCGATGTGAGGCTCGCCATCCAACTTCTCTCCGGACTGCAACTCAATGATGCAGACGCGCAGCGGAGCGCACACGACTGTTGGCAGTCCCGCTCCGTATGAATACAGGACACGGCCGTCCTGACCGGCTAAGGGCTGATTGTGTTCCGCCATCCACTTCTCACTCATTTGCACCGCATCCAGCGCCGTCTTGCTGAGTTGAATATCCATCTTGGGCTTAAAGCCCGGAGGTGGCGATCCTGCGAGCATGGGAGACGAGACGGTCTGCTGAGCTATACCGGTGCCGTTCTGGATCGCGGAAAGCTGCGCAGCTAAGCTCGCTGCGTCCATCTGCCCAGGAGCACTGATGCTCAGGTCCGCTTTCTCCGGCGGTAGCCGCTTTGCTTGAAATGGCGGTAGAGCCGCGCCGCCCGATTGCTGCGCAACGGCGGAAAAAAAAACGGCGAGGTAAGCCGCAAATAGTGATGGACGCATGGAAAATCCTTTCAGAGAAGCTTGCCCCAACTGGCATTCGTGACATAAATGCCGAGCGGATTGACGCGCGCTGTTGCCTCATCGGTCGGTGGGTTGAGGGCAATCGTGAACGCGGCCTTCCACCGTGCTCTTTGCGTCACCGTCCCGTACAGATCACGCGTGGTTTCGGCCCACTCGATTTCAAAGGTCCGATCGCTCGTGGGAAGCACGGACTGCACTTCGATGCTTACCGTTTCCGTCTGAGCGCGTTTCTGAGGTGGATCGCCTCGGTAGAAATCGCTGATGAAAGCTTGCGCTTGTGAGCCGCTTGCCACGTACGCGTAGACGCGATCAATGGCTTTCCTCTGGGCAACACCGTCGCTGGTCACTAAGCGCAGATTCTCCAGCCAGGTATAAAGAGTTGCACGCTTGATGCGGTCATCCGCCGTCGTGGTTTGTTCAGCTGGACCTGCAGCGACAGGACGGCCGAGTGAATCCATTGCGACCACAAACGGCACGATGTGCGTTCGTGCGGAAAGGTAAACAAGTCCGCCGACCGTGAGGAGTGAGCTGAGTGCGCAGAGGAGAGCCATGAGCCTCCAGTTGCGTTCGCGCGTGATGAGGTGACCATAGCGTTCGTCCCACTCGCGTCGCGCGGCGAGGTACGGATTCTCGGGTCGGTTGCCTTTCACTGGCTCGCTTTGTATCTGCGAGTCCGAGGCCGGAAAAGTCGAGGTAATTGCTGCCATTTTGAATTCCTATTCGTGGTGATCGAGATTCATGCGGGGCGGACCTGCACTGGGGGCGGAATCTGAAGGCGGTCTGGTCGTCAGATGCCTGCGAACGTCAGGCATTGTTGAGCTCGTTCTGGACGAGGAGGACGAAGGTGGAGACACACTGTTCCCCGATGATGGAGGCGACGGAGGTTTCGAAGTTGCGCTCACAGCAGAAGCGGCACCGCTGGAGCCCGCTGCGCCAGATACCCCGGAGCTGCCGGCCGCCGCAGACAACGCTCGAACGCCGGCAACGGCTGAACCAACGCCGGTAGCGGCCATCGAGCCCACGGCCACGGCACTACCAGCGAGAAATGCCGAGGTGCCCACCAGGTCTCCGCCAGTAAGCGCGGGTGATCCGCCAAGCACGGCAGAGAACAATTTCGGGATTTGCCAGCAAAGCATCATGAAGATGATGGAAGCGCCCATAATTTCAAGCGCTGACATCGCCGGGCTTGAATTGGAAGCGATATTGTCGGCTTGCGTCATCCAATCAGTCGAAAGGTTCATGCCTGTTCCGATTAGCAGGTAAAGCAGCATGATCTTCACGCCATTCGAAACGCCCAGACCGATATAGCGCTCCACGTACGGAGCCGTCCAGCGAGATCCGCCAAAGCCGACGAAGATAAAGGCCGCTGCAACGATCACATAGCTTTCGACCATGGCTACGACAAACTGAACCGTGATGGCGATGAACGCGAGCGCGGTTATTATGCCGGTGACCACCATGGCGAGTGAGGTGCCCAGATTCGTGAAGAACGCTGCAGAGCTGGACGTTGCCATTAGGGCGCCAGCCAAGTCGATTCCACGCGAGAAAACATCGCTGGGGGACATCGGGCCTGTACCCGCCGCGTTTTGTCCGATCATCTCGAAGCTGTCAGTGATTGCCGGAATCCAGAAGCGGCCGTAGAGCAGCAATGCATAGAATGCGCCGAGCCACATCACTTTGCGGACAAGCGCCGCGGCCCATGACTGGAGATCTGTCTTCTCCAGAAGCATGAGCGCTGCACTCCAGGCAAACTCAATTACCGCCAACATGCCGAACAGATTGTTTGCGTATGGCCAAATGTTTGTGAACCAAGTGACCCGTTGGTCGCGATATTGATTCAGAATGGCGCTCGGGGCCTTGAGGTTTGCCGCCGATGCAACATGCGATGAGAGCAGCGCAATCGTTAGAAACAGGCCGATGGTGATGATTAGCTTAGACTTCCGAATTCTTTGTGACATGACACACTTCAACTGATTCCTCTGTTGAGTTGCTCGCGGTCGAGATCTAGCTCGGGAGAGTTACTGAGGATGCCCGTTAGTTGGTAGAAAAAAGCGACTCTCAACCTGAAGGCGTGATAGTCTTCAGGAAATTTTCTGCCAAGAAAAGGAGAGAGTCGCTATGAAGAGACGCTATCAGATCGAGAAGCAGCGGGCGGTAAATGAGTTTCGCCAGCTTGCCAGGAAGGAGAACCCGAACATTCAGATGATTCTGCCGATGGCCGACATCGTCGGTCTGCTGCAGCAAGGCGTAGGACATCTGCTGCGAGAGGCGGGCTTGGCTCTGATGAGCCTTGTGATGGAAGAGGAAGTGCGCGATGTGGCGGGCGAGCGGCACCAGCAGCATGAAGAGCGGCGAGCGCACCGCTGGGGCAAAGAGGATGGCTACTGCGTGATCGATGGACAGAAGGTGCCGCTCCAGAGAACACGATTGCGAACCCAGGATAAGCGCGAACAGCGGCTGGGAAGTTACGAGTTGTTCCAGCGCAGCGGGCCTTTGCAACAGGGCCTTTGGGACAAGATGAGGCGCGGCCTGTCAACCCGGAATTACGGCGCGGTGGTAAAAGATTTCAGCACGGCCTATGGCATCGAGAAGTCGGCGGTGAGCGAAAACTTCATCGAGGCCAGCCGCGAGAAAGTGAAGCAATTGATGGAGCGTCCGCTCGGCGATCTGCGGCTTTGCGCCGTGATCGACGGCACTCCCTTCAAGGATCGGCAGATGATCGTGGCCTTGGGTATCGGCTGCGACGGGCGCAAAACGGTGCTGGGCTGGCGCGAAGGAGCAACCGAGAACGCGACCGTAGTGGGAGCGTTGCTGAGCGATCTGCTGGAGCGCGGATTGGATTTCAGCACGCCGTGGCTGTATGTGTTGGATGGCGGCAAGGCTTTGCACACGGCAGTGCGCCGGCATGCTGGCGAGGCGGCATTCATTCAGCGCTGCCAGGTTCACAAGAAACGCAACGTCGTCGATCACTTACCGGAAGGGCATAAAGCCGACATCAGAAGAAAACTGCAAAACGCTTATTCGATGGCCGATTATGGAGACGCCAAAGGCGCGCTGGAACGCTTGCACCACGAGCTGATGCATCTGAATCCCAGCGCGGCTCGCAGCCTTGAGGAAGGACTCGAAGAGACGCTCACGGTCCATAAGCTGCGGGTACCGGATCAACTTCGTCGTACCCTATCGTGCACCAACGTCATCGAATCGGCCTTCTCCATTGTCGAGACCGTCTGCCGCAATGTGAAGCATTGGCGCGACGGCGATCAAATCGAACGCTGGGTGGGTTCCGGCTTGCTCGTCGCAGAGCAGCAGTTTCGTAAGGTGATTGGCTATCGTCAGATTCCTTTGTTGTTATCTTCTATGGCAAACGCGGCTTCACAAAAACCGCTTGCTAGGAAAGCTGCAATCGCGTAGCCTATGTTTCGAGAGTCGCTAACTTTCAACGGAATTCTGGGAAACCTCGAGTTACTTCCAGCCGCCCTGGAATGTCTCGTGGTCCTGAGAAGGCTTTCGCACCCATTGCGCTACGTTTCGGGAGGCAAGGCAGACACGACCCTCAGTCGAATCGGCCCACGCCGCTGGAGCGCTTGCTCGAACCGGTTTGCACATCTGATCCACCGTGACCGCGCAGTCCTTATGTTTGCTGAACCAATCCTGCACGGCCGAGGCCGACGTTCCGGAAGTTCGCCCGCTCCGCAAGACTGCGCCTTCTGAACGATGGCGCTTGGGGGCTCTTTCGTCACAGAGCAGCCCACAAGAAACACAGTCATCAGAAAAACGACTACTTTCATTCGCCTCACTTCCAGCCGGATTGGAATGTGGTCCCATCAGAAACCTCCGGCGTGTAATTAAAAAAGTGTTGAGTCGCGGCTTCGCTCGCCGCTTGCCGCTGAATTACGTAACCCTGATATGCGGCTTTGCCGGTCATGTCTTCAAGCTGAAGCTCACGGAGCTTTTGTAATTGGCCGACCTGCTCGGCAGCGATCTGACTCGTCAGGTTTATCGCGTCGTTTCGATTCAACAGATTCGAAGAGCTCAAAATCCTCAGCACTGAGAGCACGCCTTGTTCAGTCGCAAGCAGTTTCCCCTGTAAGCCAACGCCGCGAAGAATGCCCTGCGTCGTCGCCAGACTGGTCTGCGCCCATTGGGCATATTTGCTCTGGTACGTGCCGGCGTTTGGGACAGGGCCTAACACCGGCTGGTAGCCGGGGAATGTCGCGCGGAAGACTACGTCCTGACCTCCCAGCGAGTACGCCAACGCTTGCCCACCTTGCACAACGTTGGCTAACTGAGCAAGATCTCCAGCGGCGTTGTTCAGAGCCGCTGAACCGCCATGAGTACTGTTCTTGATGGCGTCCGCGAGCTGCTGCACTTGGATCGCATATTGCAGAATCTGCTTTGCGTACTCGAGATCATGCATGATCTTGATGCTCACTGCCGTGGGCTCCGAAGCACAATTGGCGCACACAAAGACTCCCCCTCCGAACTGAGCATTCAAGTCAAGGGAACAATACAGTGCGAGGAGAGGCGATACAAGCAAAGCGGTTCAACTTCATAAATTCCTTTCTGGAACATCAACATGCCGCAGCAAATGCCGCGCGAGGTTCTGAGTCCTTCTGAACTCGTTCGTAATACGTGGCCCAGTCCAAAAGCTGCTCATCTTTCAGGGCAGTCGCACGGTGGCGGAGCCAGGCGCTCTGCCAGCCGAAGGGGCTTTGCTGAACCAGATCTTCTACGAGCTCACGTTCTTCGCGGCCATTCACACCGACGAAGGAGAGCGCGACATTGTGAATGCCTAGTGAGATGAGCCGCCGCCCCAGCGGAGAAATAAAGTAATAATGCTGTTTCGGGATGCTTGTTTGAATAATTTCGAGCTCGCGCGAATTCAGTCCGATCCGGTCATAGAAATCCCTCGAGGCAGGATTTTTGGCCTCAGCGTTCGGCAGCAGGATCTTTGTCGGGCACATCTCCAGGATCACGTCGCTGATTTCCGAGTTGCAGATATCGCTTAGATTCTGAGTTGCGAGCAGCACGATGCCGTTCATGCGCCGGAGAGTCTTCAGCCAGTCGCGCAGCCGTTCCCGAAACACAGGATGCCGGAGATAGGCCCACGCTTCGTCAAGTGTCACCAGTGTCGGCGCGCCGTCCAGGCGTTTTTCGATCCGGCGAAACAGGTACAGTAGGACCGGAATTACCGCTTTGTCATCGAGCTGGAGTAAGCTTTCCGTCTCAAACGTCAGAAACCGACCATCACTGAGCAGGTCTTCGTCAGCATCCAAAAGATGGGCCAAAGGACCGGCCAGCGTATAGAACTGCAGTGCCTCCCCAACCTCCAAGTCCTGAACATTGGCGCTGAGTTCTGTGAGAGTACGAGACGGCGAGAGACGAAGTTGCTGCAATGCGGCAGTCAGCGCATTCCGATGCTTTGGAGTGACGACGAGACCATTTAAGGTGCATAAGTCTTCCAGCCAGGCAATCGCCCAGGTCAGATCCGCATCGGAATCAATATCTCGCAAGGGGCAGAACGCGAGGTCCGTGTTTTCTCCGGCCAAATCGTAGAACTCACCGTCGGCAGCTTTGGTCAGTACGAATAATGAGTGCCCTTTCTCGAAGGCGAATACCTGGGCGCGCGGATACCGAAACCACTGCGCTGCAATCAAGCCCAGAGCAGTTGATTTCCCGGCGCCGGATGGTCCGCACATCAGCGTGTGCCCCAAATCGGACACATGCAGGTTAACCCGGAATGGAGTTGCACCCGTCGTGGCTCCGAAAAGAAGCGGCGGGCTATTCTTTGGCATCAGTCGAGACGGATTTTCGCGTTCGCCGGCCCAAACCGACGTGATGGGAAGCAGGTCGGCCAAGTTGAGCGTGTGAAGCAGAACCCGGCGGACGCCCGGCATCTACTTTCGGCTTTTGATGGTGGGGTATTTCGAGGGCATTGAGAGCGAGCGCGGGATAGCCTGGCGGGCTGCAGATTCGCTGGGCATCCGCAAGTTCCTGCGGATCGCGCTCGACGAGAGGGCGTCCGATCATTCGACCATCTCGCGGACCCGGCGATTGATAGATGAAGAAACGCATCGGCTGGTGTTTGTGTGGTTGCTGGAAGTGCTGGCCGAGCACGGACTGCTGCGCGGGCACACGATCGGGATTGATGCGACCACGCTGGAAGCGAACGCGGCATTGCGAACGATCGTGCGGCGCGATACCGGGGAGCAATACGAAGAGTTTCTGCGGCGCTTAGCGCAGGAGTCCGGCATCGAGACGCCAACGCGTGCGCAACTGGCGAAACTGGACAAGAAACGTGCCCACAAAGGATCGAACGAGGACTGGACACACCCGTACGATCCGGATGCTCGCATTACGAAGATGAAGGACGGGCGCACGCATCTGGCACACAAGACCGAGCATGCCGTGGATATGGACAGTGGCGCCGTGGTCGCCATCACGGTGCAAGCTGGCGATGCGGGGGATACACACACTGTACAGCAGACACTTGCTGAGGCTCAGGAAAACATGGCAGTCGTTGCTGAGGTGATCGATAGTGAAGCGGATGCCGCGGCGGTGGAGGTGGAAAGCCCGGCCGAGCTGGTCACCGATAAGGGGTATCACAGTCGAGAAGTCGTGCGGCAATTGGCCGAAGCCGGAATTCGCAGCTATATTTCGGAACCGGAGCGCGGCCGACAGCGCTGGCAGGATCAAAGCGCCGAGCAAGCTGCGGTATATGCGAATCGGCGGCGGGTGCGAGGCGAGCGCGGCAAGCGATTACAACGGCAAAGAGGCGAGAAGTTGGAGCGCACCATGGCGCACCTGTACGAAACCGGGCGCATGCGGCGAGTGCACCTACGCGGGCACGGCAACATCGTCAAACGGCTGCTCATTCATGCTTGCAGTCTGAATCTTGGCTTGCTGATGCGCAAGCTATACGGGGTCGGAACGCCGCGTGGACTTCAGAATGGCGGCTTCGAACATGTATTCGCTTTGTTTTTGATACTCGATTCGTACTTAGTGATCGATTCTGCGGAAATAGCAACGCTCGAAGCAACTTCCGGGCAAGATGAAACGTCCATGTGTCATCGCGCCTGCTGCCCGCAGTTCTCTGTTTAGTTCTCAAATTTCCTAAATTCACTTATTTCCGCCTCGGGCTGCTAGTGCCCGCACTGGATGATTTGATTTTTTCAAGAATGTCGGGACGGTCTGTTGCAGCTTCAGCTCGCAGCCCGGCCATCCAGTAGAGCTTGGAAAACGTGTGCAGAAATTTACGTTCTTATGCCTGGCCACCAGGTCTGTGCACCGAACCGCGTTGTTTGAGATGTGAATGTATGCTTCGTCGACAAGCATCACGGAGCCCTGAGGCTAAGCGACCACGATGTCATGTCGGACATACTTCTTGAAAGTTAGACTTTCGGCGGTGAGCGAGTAAGTAGTGTGCTCCAAAACGTTCGTGCCTTGATCGGTAAGCATGGTTTTAGCTTCAGGTACACTCCCGCCCTGTGAATCTGTTACGGTGCACGGCGGCTCCCCCAATAGTTCTGCGCACAGGCGGACCCTTCCCACAGGAACAAGCACAAAGCCAAAGCACTAAATCTTCTGGAACACCCCGTCTCCTTATTGCACGATTGTGGGAACTACGTTGCTGCGACAGGAAGCGATGGCGACGGGAAAGACCTCAACGAGCCTGGGGTCCGGCGGACGCCGCGGACTCAGCCTTACGAAACCGATCCAGCGCGCGTCGAGAAAAGTCGAAAGTGCTTTGGGTGAGTTCCGCAGACGAAAGCGCTTCCTTCGAAATGCCGGCCCGCGTATGATCCGGAGATCGAGCCAGAATGTGATACAACTCATGGGCCATGACGCGCGCAAGCGCCACGCTGTACTCCGATTCGTGTTCTTTCGGGTGGGCTCGGCCGCATACGCGCTGAACGGACGTCCGCACCCGATCGCAGTCGACATCGGCGAACGGAAGAACGGTTCCTTCGACCGCGTAAGTCATCGCAAGCGGGCCCCTTTCGTCCGAGAGAGCACTTACCGGCAAAACGTCCATCGAGCAGTGCCCCTTCATCTTTACAAGAACGACGTCGTGAAACTCCGCGTGCGAGGGCAGGGAATCTTTCAACATCACATCCACCTGTACGTCGGCCCTGGAGAGCAGGCGGCGCAACTCCGTTCCCAGCGCCCGGACTGATACCGAAGAGCGCGGCTGCTGGAAATCGAGGATCACAGTGACAGGGGCGGCAGATGCAGCGAAGCCGGACGAGGCGACCAGCAGCGCAACGACGAGGGGCGCTTGAGCGCGCGAACTTAAACTCAACATGGAGTTTCCTAGCTCCGTAGATAACCGGTGCTGAAAAGCAGTGTAGCGCTTTTCTCTGTCTGATAAAATAACAATTCATTCCAAAAGCGGCCAGGTAGCTCAGTTGGTAGAGCGCAGCCCTGAAAAGGCTGGCGTCGGCGGTTCGATTCCGTCCCTGGCCACCACTCAATCGGGCGTGTTCTGGCCTTCTGACCGGCAGTTCGAGGTTCGAGCTCGTCAGGACCAGTTATTCTCTGACTAGAAGATGAGCTTCTCCTCTTGCGCGCCTTTCTTGTTCTTCCGTTCCCTGGTAAGTAACCCCGGCAAGGTAGGCGCCCTCGCCCCGAGTTCTCCAAAGCTGTCGGAATTGATGGCATCGAGCGTAGACCCCAATGCTGCGTCTGTGCTCGAAATTGGGGCTGGAACCGGTTCCATTACTCGCGCACTTCTTCGCCGGGGGCTGGGCCCAGAGCGCTTATTCGTTATCGAACGTGATCCGTCCCTCGCGGCCTTCCTACAGCAGAAGTTCCCCGGAGTACAGGTGCGGTGCGCAGAAGCTGTTCAGGCGATCCGCAGCCTCTCCGCCGAAGAAGTTGGGCAAATGCAAACTGTTATTTCAAGCCTTCCTCTTCGCAATTTTTCTTTGATTGAACAAATGCGAATTGTGCGCGCCATGATGGGAACGCTATCCAAAGAGGGGCAATTGATTCAGTTTACATACGGTTCCGGATGCCCGATTCCCAGTCGGAAGCTGGGCTTAACAGCCGAATGCCTGGGCCGGGTCTGGCTCAATGTTCCGCCGGCCGCGGTCTGGAGATTTACTGTCGCGGGCGAGCGCTAGCAAGAACCCGCTGAAGATTCTGTTTGTTCGCGATGTCATGCGTCCTCCCGCTACGTCCCCTCGGGTGATGTCTTCCGTATCCGAACGACTCCTCCGAGTCGTTGCTTACCGGATAAGAGAGACGGGCTTCACGGAACCGCCTGTCGTTGATCATAGAACAGGTTTGCGAGTGCTGGGCCCGTAAGGCTCGCCGATTTACTACTCGCACGCAGCCGGCATCTCGGGGAGGAACGAGCGAGGTCAGGTGTGCTTCGCTCTGAGAAACGGAAGACCAGGATGTTGAAACACTATTCCAAGTCGTCGCCCATAACTAAAATAGTCGATCTTCGGGCCTAATCGCACATGAATAACTATCTGACCAACACGGCGAGCACGGAGTTCCTGATGAATACCGGCTGTGGCAAGAAGCCAAGCGCCACACGAAGCTTTTCGGATACCAGCGCAACCGGACCGCACATCTAACCGGCAGGTAACGGGACAAGAGACTGAGGGCACAAGAGGGCGTCTCGATTTTTGGGCCTGGAACAAGATATTCTGCGTTCATGAAACACTAGATGCGGAACGCTTCTGCTGAGATGACTACGTAAGCTAAATGCGAGAACGCGCGCTGCGGGCGAAAATGAAAAGCTCTTTCGTCTATTTGATCGAACGCCACTGGAAGTAGATCAAATGACGCAAGATAAGTTCGAAAAATGTTAAGGTCTGCTATCGGCCGACGTGTTAACCCCGAAGCCCTCCGTCTCCATTCACAGACCAGTCGCCCTTAGGAGTTTGGATAGTCTCGGTCAAAACGCTTACACAAGAAACCAGCACGAATTCGATTGGCGCGGCGGCAAAGGCGAATAATCCCAAGCAACAGTAGAGTAAGTCTTAGTGTCTCCTGACTGTGGGCGCGCTATTTTCCGCCGAGGACATCCGGGGGCTTTGGATCACTCGCGTCCTGCTCGAGCGTGGTCTCGGCGTCATCTGCTTGATCGCCTTTATCGTTGCTCTGAATCAATTCCGGCCACTGCTAGGTGAGCGTGGTCTCCTGCCGGTACCGAACTTCGTGCGGCAGGTGCCTTTCCGCGATTCGCCGAGTGTCTTTTACCTGTTCCCGAATGACACAGCGTTTCTAATAGGCTCCTGGGCGGGAATCGTACTTTCCTGCCTTGTAATCTCTGGTGTGTCGGCCCGC
Source organism: uncultured Acidobacteriaceae bacterium (assembly GCA_963771495.1). Taxonomy (GTDB): domain Bacteria; phylum Acidobacteriota; class Terriglobia; order Bryobacterales; family Bryobacteraceae; genus Bog-105. The sequence continues at coordinate 157,811 of CAVYTR010000004.1, forward strand.
TACACTTGGCTTTCGGTAAGCACCTGGGCTCTCATTTACCTGCTTTACCTGTCCTTCGTAAACGTTGGTCAGACATTCTACGCTTTCGGTTGGGAATCCATCCTCCTCGAGGCATGCTTCTTCGCAATCTTTCTTGGCGGTGCAAAGGTTGTACCGCAGCAAATCCCTATCTGGCTTTTCCGATGGCTCCTGTTCCGGATTATGTTTGGGGCCGGTCTGATCAAACTACGCGGCGACCCCTGCTGGCGCGACCTGACCTGTCTTACCTACTACTACGAGACTCAGCCCATGCCTAACCCGCTCAGCTGGTTTTGCCACTGGGGTCCGGCTTGGCTGGGCAAGGCAGGAGTCCTGTTCAACCACTTCTCCGAATTGATTGTTCCGTTCACGTATTTCCTGCCTCAGCCTATTGCCGGGATCGGGGGACTGATCACAATCGTCTTTCAACTCAGTATCATCATGAGCGGCAATCTATCCTGGCTCAACTGGCTAACCCTCATTCTTGCCTTTTCCACGCTGGATGGCCGATTTTTTTCAACATTCGGAGCGTTCTTACGCGCTCCCGCCATGCACTCCCCTCATTTTGCAATCGCGATCAGCAACGCCGGTCTCGCGATACTAGTTGCAGCTCTCAGCGTTCCCGTTGTAGTCAATATGCTCTCTGCCCGCCAGGTGATGAACACGACTTTCAACTCGCTTCACTTGGTGGGAACGTACGGCGCTTTTGGGAGTATCACCCGTCCACGCTACGAGGTCATCATCGAAGGCACTCAAGACAAAGTTGTTACGTCTGCGACGCGCTGGCGTGAATACCAGTTCAAAGGCAAACCGGGTGACCTTCGCTACTACCCGCATCAGATTGCGCCTTACCATCTGCGTCTCGATTGGCTGATGTGGTTCGCGGCTATGTCCAGCTATCAGGATTATCCCTGGTTCGTCAACTTAGTAGCCAAACTGCTCGAAGGCGATCGGCCGGTGCTAAGCCTGCTTCGGGAAAACCCGTTCCCAAGCGCCCCTCCTCGCTTCGTTCGCGCTCAGCTCTACGAATATCACTTCACCACCCCGGAAGAGCGCCGGAAAACAGGCGCATGGTGGAAACGAACTCTCACGGGCCCGTACTTTCCTCCCGTTTCGCTTGACCATCCCGGCTTCCGGCAGGTCCTCAAGAGCCATGGATGGCTCAAATGAAACGGATACGCGCCAAAGCAATCCAGTTAACGGGAGTAACCATGAGACTCGGTAGCAGATTTCTTCTCACGTCCGCCCTCGCCACTGGGCTGATCGCTCTCGGAGCGCAGAAGCAAAGCCCAACTTCAGACCCGACCCGTAACAATCCCGATGTTCCGCATCAGGAACCCGGCACCGATAACCCGGATGTCGGCAAGCAGCGCCACCCAGAACCGGGCGCCACTACGTCAACAGATACTGGAACGAGTTCCGGCCAGACTAAAACCCAGCAGAGCGGTAAAAAGAAGACGCGCCATAAGAAAAATACGGCGACCGCCTCTCAAACTTCCACAGGATCGTAGTTTCTCTCGTTTCGCGGCCGACGCCGTCCCATCAAAAGATCGTTAGGCATCATCTAACGACTAGACAGTTATGAATACGGTCAAAACGGTTCTGCTACTCGGATTGCTGAGCGGCATGCTGTTGTTTCTCGGGGAGGCCTTCGGCGGCCGCAACGGTCTGTATATCGGATTGTTCATTGCAGTTGCGATGAACTTTGTCAGCTACTTCTTCTCTGACAAGATCGCGCTGGCTACCTATAGCGCTCAAGCGGTCACTCCCGAATCGAATCCCGCGGTTTACAACCGTGTAGCTCCGATCGTGAGTGGTCTTGCGGGACGCATGAACATCCCGATGCCGCGACTTTGGCTCATTGCGGACAACTCGCCGAATGCCTTTGCTACAGGCCGAAACCCGCAACATGCATCGGTTGCGTTTACTTCGGGCATTCTTCAAACGATGTCGGACGACGAAATCGAAGGCGTTGTCGCTCATGAACTCGGTCACGTCCTGCACCGGGACATCCTGATCAGCTCCGTAGCTGCAACCATTGCGACTGCAATTACGTTCCTGTCGCGCATGGCATTTTTCTTTGGCGGCCGGCGAGACGATGAAGACGAAGGTGGCGGATGGAGTGGTCTTCTGATGGTGATCCTCGCTCCGATCGCGGCCATGTTGATTCAAATGGCCATCTCCCGAAACCGTGAATTTGGCGCCGACGCCGCTTCTGCGAAGTACACCGGGAATCCGCGCAAGCTTATTTCGGCGCTGGAGAAACTGGACGCCTACTCAAAACGTATTCCGATGGATGCAACCCCTTCAACGGCTCATCTTTTCATCATCAAGCCGTTTGTAGGACAAAGCTTCATGCGGCTCTTCTCTACCCACCCTCCTACAGAAGAACGCATAGCTCGCCTTCAGGCTTTGGCGGGAGCCTACCGGTAGAGAAGCAAGGCCCAGAAAGTCACTGCGCCTGAGATTGCCAAAACGTTCAGTGAGCTGACAACAGCTAGCGCGAGGTAGAGTCTACGCTCCCTCCTTGCCGTGTTCGGTTCGCCGTCTTCCGCAATTGTCGAATGTACCGCAGCCGTAGCCGACAGTCGGATGAGTTCAGGGATAAGCGCCTCCTCAGGAACTTATCGGTATCCTGATCAGAGTTCTTTAGCCGAACTGCGTCTGAAGAGCGTACCTCATACCGGAGACTTGAATGTTTAAAGGATTTCAGCAGTTCCTGCTTCGCGGAAACGTAGTTGACTTGGCGGTTGCTGTGGTAATCGGTGGCGCGTTCGGCGCCATTGTAAATGCGCTTGTGAAAGACCTGATAACGCCGATCTTTGCAGCTATCGGTGGCAAACCCGATTTTTCGAATATCTATTTCACCGTCAATGGGAGCAAATTCCTGATCGGTGACTTCATCAACGCCGTCCTCTCATTCCTGATCATCAGTGCGGCAATCTACTTTCTGGTCGTGTTGCCAGTAAATACGATCACGGCGCGCGTTCGCGCGGGTAAGGCTGCACCCGATCCCACCACTAAGGCCTGTCCCGAATGCCTCAGCACGATTCCCATTGCAGCCCGACGTTGTGCGTACTGCGCATCCGTTCTGCCGTAATGAAAGTGCGTCAGTCTGCGGCTGTCAATCGCGACCGGATCTCTTCCTTCCAACTGCCCCGGAGCGGCGATCGCAACGCGCTCTGGCGCAGAACATCGGACCATTCCTCGCCCTTATACAGCCGCACGACGTCTGCGACGGAAATCTTCTCCGGGCCGTCCGCAATCTTCACAACCGGGTCGCCCGCCTGCATCACACCTTCGGTCACAACCGAGAAGTAGAAACCCGAGTATCCGCTCGCCCAAAATCGTCTCACCATGTCGGACCGGCCAAATCGCAGAGCGAGCTTAAAGCACGGCATGCGGGGCTGGGAAACCTGAAGCACTGCCGATCCGAAGCGGTACTGGTCGCCAATCGAAACCTGATCTTCGATTAATCCCTCAGCCGTCAGGTTTTCTCCAAAGGCGCCGTATTCAGCCAGTTCTTCCCGGAGCTGATCTCGCCAGTAAGCATAGTGCTCCGACGCGTACAGGTAAACCGCCTTCGCAGGTCCCCCATGTACGCGAAGGTCGGCCTGGCGATCGCCTTCCAGGTTGTACCCTCGCAAGGTCACGGGACCTTTCACCGGATGCTTAACGATGCTGGTAAGGACGAGACGGCCTCCCACATCGATCTGGCGTGGCTCGCCAACGTTCACCGAAAGAATACGCATGACGGGGGCTTCCTCTATTTTAGGGTCCCCGCCTGCGCAACAATTTCCCGCCCGTCATCATCCCTGAGTTGTCTACATGGAATATCGACAACTTGGGTATTCGGGCTTAAGAGTGCCTGCACTCACCTTCGGAACAGGTACGTTCGGCGGCGGTAACGAATTCTTCAAAGCATGGGGCTCAACCGATGTCGCTGAAGCAAGTCGCCTGATTGACATCTGCCTGGAAGTAGGAGTCAATATGTTCGATACTGCCGACGTTTATTCGAACGGACTCTCTGAAGAGCTGCTGGGCAAGGCGGTTGAGCGAAAGCGTGATCAGTTGCTCATCGCGACAAAAGCGTCGTTCCCCACCGGCAGCGGACCGAATGATCTCGGTAACTCACGCTTTCATCTGATTCGCGCATGTGAGGCGAGTTTGAAGCGCCTGAATACGGAGTACATCGACCTATATCAACTGCATGGGTTTGACGCGATTACCCCACTTGAAGAAACCTTGAGTGCGCTTGATAACCTTGTGCAAAGCGGTAAAGTTCGTTACGTCGGCTGCTCCAATTTTTCAGGCTGGCACCTGATGAAGTCTCTCGACTTATCGAAACGGTACGGTTGGTCGCCCTTCGTTTCGCATCAGGCTTACTATTCGCTCATCGGACGCGATTACGAGTGGGAACTGATGCCGCTTGCCGTAGATCAACACGTTGGGACTCTCGTCTGGAGTCCTCTGGGCTGGGCTAGGCTCACAGGAAAAATTCGCCGTGGACAATCACTCCCGGAAACCAGTCGTTTGCATAAGACAGCGGACGCCGGTCCGCAGGTTTCCGACGACCACCTCTACAAAGTAGTCGACGCACTGGATGAAATCGAGAAAGAAACTGGTAAAACCGTTCCGCAGATTGCGCTGAACTGGCTGCTGCAGCGTCCTACTATCTCGTCTGTGATTATCGGCGCACGCAACGAGGAGCAATTGCGGCAGAACCTCGGAGCAGCAGGTTGGAGTCTTTCTCCTCAGCAAGTCGCCCGCCTGGACGCGGCCAGTAAAGTCCAGCTGCCCTACCCGTATTGGCATCAGCGTTCGTCCGCGCCCGACCGCAACCCAACCGTTACTCCGAATGGCTGACACCAGGGGCTATCATCGGCCCGCAACTTGAAGGAGGCCTCTCGCGCTCTCTCATTCTCAACATGCGCTGGCGGGAACGGCTCTTGCGCCGACTCTCACGGCCTTGATCGTGACAAGTTTCCTGATCGGCTAACCACGATCATTGCGCAAATTCTTATCCCCTTCGCCACTGAGCTGGCTGCGTCCGCGGAACGCGGCAAGACAATCGGCACATCATGACCAGTGTGCTTGGCATCTTGCTCGCGCGCACGGTCAGCGGGTGGTTGCGCAGCACTTCGGATGGAGAGCGATATATTGGCTCGCCGCCGCAATGGCGTTCACTTTCGCTGGCCTGCTCAGGCTCGCTTCCGCATATCCCAGCTCACTCCAATGTGCGGTATACGGAGATTATGCGTTCAATGGGGGACATCGTTCGTGAAGAAGGCAAACTGCTCCAGTGTCGATTACCTCATGATTGATTTTTGCCGCCTTCAGAGTATTCTGGACCACGCTCCTCTTCATCTGAGCGCTCCGCCGTTGCACTATGGTGCCCAGGCAGCCGGACTCTTCGGGCTCGTCGGCGCGGTGGGTGCTGGAGTCGCACCGATCCGACGGCAGATTATCAAATCCGCACTCACCGCGCTTTCGTAGTCAAACTCGCTCTCGCTCTCGTGCTATTCGCTTTGGTGGTTTTCTGGATGGCGGCAGCACGATACCGGGTTTCATTCTGGGCATCATTGTTCTTGATGGGGGGGCGCAGGCTGCTCAAGTAGCGATCCAGGCACGCGTCCTGATGGTTGCGGCCCAAAGACCGGAACCGCGTGAACACGATCTACATGATTTCCTGCTTCACCGGCGGGTCATTCGGGTCTCTTGCCCGGCTCGCTGGCCTGGGGCATGGCGCTTTGAACGGCATCTGTCTGGTGGGAATCGTATTCGTTATTCTCGCCTCAGTTGCGCTGTTTTCTCGCGGTCCGCTTCCCGGCAAGGTAAGCTCAAACAGATCTTGAGCCCTGTGCCGCTTACCATACCTCAGCCTTCCCGTACCGGCTTCTGGCTGTCGGTGAGAGAGGCCATCCAGGGCACGCATCAGGATTTCACCCAAGGCTCCATCAGCCGTGCTGTCCTCCTCCTTGCAACACCCATGGTGCTCGAAATGTGCATGGAGTCGCTCTTCGCGATCGTCGACATCTTCTGGGTCACTCGTCTCGGATCTAACGCCGTAGCGACGGTCGGACTCACTGAGTCCATGCTTACTCTGGTCTTTTCTGTTGCGCTGGGAGTCAGCATGTCGACTACGGCTATGGTCGCTAGGCGGGTGGGGGAACACGATCATGAGGGAGCGAGCACGGCCGCCTCGCAATCCATTCTGCTCGGGCTTGGCATTGCGTTCGCGATGGGACTGCCGGGCTTCTTCTTTGCACGACACCTGCTTGCGTTAATGGGCGCCCCAGCCGACCTGATTGCGACAGGTCATCACTACACGTCGATCGCGTTCGGCGGCACTATTAGCGTCGTGCTCCTATTCATCAACAACGCCGTTTTCCGCGGTGCGGGCGACGCTGCGGTCGCCATGCGAGTGCTCTGGTTTTCTAACCTCATTAACCTGGTTCTCGACCCACTCTTCATTTTCGGAATCGGACCCTTCCCCCGACTGGGTGTAACCGGAGCCGCTGTGTCTACCTTGATCGGCAGAAGCTGCGGCGTCCTGTACCAGCTCGCCATCCTTGCTGGCGGACGCAGCCGGATCACTGTCCGCCTCAGCACGATACGGCTGAACCCGCGAGTGATCGGCACTCTTATCCGCGTTTCATCAACCGGCGTTCTGCAGTTTGCCATCGCGCATACAAGCTGGATCGCTCTAGTGCGAATGGTAAGCAGTTTTGGCAGCTTCGCTGTAGCCGGTTATGCCATCGGCATCCGAGTCTTTATGTTCGTACTACTGCCCTCATGGGGCCTGAGCGGTGCGGCAGCGACTATGGTCGGCCAGAACCTCGGGGCCCACAAGCCAGAGCGTGCCGTACGGGCCGTCTATGTCACCTCTGTTTACAACATGATCTTCCTGGGGGCCATTGCGGTAATCCTGGTCATGGCGCCGGAAGCCATCGTTCACGTCTTCACCAGAGATCCGCAGATAGTCCCATTTGCGGTAGATTGCCTCACCGTAATTGCCTGGGGCAACCTGTTTTATGCCTTCGGGATGGTGATGGTGCAGGCCTTCAACGGAGCGGGCGACACTGTCACGCCGACGATCATCAATGTCTTTGGCTTCTGGCTCTGTGAGATACCACTTGCCTTCGTACTGGCTTTCCGGGCACACCTTCAGGTAAGGGGCGTTTTTATGGCCATCCCGATCTCGGAGGTTTTTATCTCGACCGCGGGATTAGTTCTGTTTCTTCGCGGTAGCTGGAAGAGGAAGACGATCTAGACGCGTCTCCTGAAAAGCGCATGGTAAACCACCAGAACGATTATCGCGCCAATAACAGCCACAAGGAGACTGTATAAGTTCAGACCAGTAACTCCGTGAGCGCCGAACAACGAGAATAGCCAGCCTCCCACCACGGCGCCGACAATTCCGAGAATAATGTCCAGCAGGACGCCTTCACCGCTTTTGTTTACGATCTTGCTGCCGATAAAACCGGCGATTAGGCCCAAAATGATCCAGGCAAGGAATGACATGGTTATCTCCTTCTTGATCGTACTGACTTTTTAATGGTCGTGCCCGGGTCAAATAGGGGCAAAGTACTACGAAAGAGTACCAGTGCAGCAGTCAACAATTCCGCTAAGTTAGTTCGCTAAATCGAGCTAAAGGCATGTCGCCGGACGGTGCTACACTCAGGTGTGCGGACGCGGAAACTGGGTGTTATCCCCGCCCGATTTGCCTCCTCCCGGTTCCCTGGAAAAGCTCTCGCTACTGTCGCCGGTAAGCCCATGGTGCAGCACGTATGGGAGCGAGCCGCGCGAGCCCGGTATTTGGACGATCTGCTCATTGCGACCGACGACGACCGCATTGCTTCTGCCGTCCGTGAGTTTGGCGGGCGCGTGCGCATGACTCGCAGTGACCATCCGTCTGGGACGGACCGCCTCGCCGAGGTGGCCTCTGCCGAACCCGCAGCTCTCTATGTGAACATCCAAGGCGACGAGCCCTTGATCGATCCGGAAGCCATCGACGCCGCCGTACTCTCGGTCTTAGGTGACGAAGCCGTCTTCATGGGAACGCTCAAGAAGCGTATTGTTGATCCGACCGATATCCTCAACCCGAATGTTGTCAAGGTTGTAACCAATCTGCTGAACGATGCTATCTATTTCTCGCGTTGCCCGATCCCTTATGAGCGCGACCCCATCAGCGGATTGCCGGTCTGTTACAAACACATCGGGCTTTACGTATACCGAAGCGAGCTTTTGCTGCGTTATCCGGATCTGACCGTCGGTCCGCTTGAAACAGCCGAACGGCTGGAGCAGTTGCGCGCTCTTGAAAATGGGTTTCGAATTCGGGTGATAGAGACCGATTACGAGTCCCTGGGCGTAGACACGCCGGATGATCTTGATCGGGTGAATCAGTTGTTTTCCGCTGTCGCGAACTCATTTAAGCTTGGCGAATAAAGGAAGGTACTCCGCGGAGGTTGGATGGCTAAATACATATTTGTAACCGGAGGTGTAGTTTCTTCGCTCGGAAAGGGCATAGCGGCCGCTTCTATTGGGTGTCTTCTCGAAAGCCGTGGATTGCGCGTCACCCTGCAGAAGTTCGATCCGTATCTGAACATCGACCCGGGCACGATGAGTCCTTTTCAGCATGGCGAAGTATTCGTTACTGACGACGGCGCCGAAACCGATCTCGATCTTGGCCATTACGAACGGTTCACGCACGCACACCTTACGCAAAGCAATAACCTGACCTCCGGCCGCATCTACGAAAACATCATTACTCGCGAACGCCGAGGTGATTATCTCGGCAAAACGGTGCAGGTCATCCCGCACGTAACGAACGAAATCAAGGCAGCCTGCCGCAAGGTGGCCGCCGATGTCGATGTCGCAATTGTAGAAATCGGCGGAACGGTGGGAGACATTGAATCATTGCCGTTCCTTGAAGCCATTCGCCAAATGCGGCATGACGAAGGCCGTGACAATACATTATTCGTCCACTTGACGCTTGTTCCTTGGATTGCGGCTGCGCAGGAGCTGAAAACCAAGCCGACGCAGCATTCCGTTAAGGATCTGCGGTCAATCGGCATTCAGCCCGACATTCTTCTGTGCCGCAGTGAACGCCAGTTGCCGGAAGAAGTGAAAGAAAAGATCGCCCTATTTTGTGATGTCGACGTGAGCGGCGTCATCACTGCCAGAGATGTCCCTTCGGTCTACGAAATCCCACTTACGTTTGCGGAACAGGGCGTTGATGAAAGCGTCCTGCGGATGCTACACATGAGGGCAGGATCACGCGATCTGTCTGACTGGACCGGCATGGTTCATCGCATGAATCATCCGCAGCGTGAAGTCAGCATCGGGCTGGTAGGCAAATACGTTGAGTACGAGGACTCTTATAAGAGCCTTAAAGAAGCTCTCTTACACGCCGGCATTGCCCATCAGGCGCGCGTCAAAATCGATTGGATCGAATCCGAGCAGATGGAATGGCCAGCCTGCCGCAACTACCTCGACCGTTTTGATGGAATTCTGGTTCCGGGCGGGTTTGGTAAGCGTGGAATTGGCGGAATGTTGAATGCTATCCGCTGCGCGAGAGAAGACAAGATTCCTTATTTCGGCATTTGCCTCGGTATGCAAACGATGGTGATCGAGTTTGCCCGCAATGCCTGTGGCCTCACCGACGCTGATTCGACGGAATTCAATCCGAACACGCCGTATCGAGTGATCTACAAGCTTCGCGAGTTGAAGGGAGTCGACGAACTCGGTGGAACCATGCGCCTCGGCGCGTATCCTTGCCGCTTGGCGCCCGACAGCTTCGCCCGCGAAGCTTATGGCGCTGAAGAAATCAGCGAACGCCATCGGCACCGGTTCGAATTCAATCGAGAGTTTCAATCCACGCTGGAGGCGCACGGCATGCAAGTCACTGGGCAGACTCCAGACGGTACTTACGTGGAGATTTGCGAAGTTCCCGGCCACCCCTGGTTCCTAGGCTGCCAGTTTCATCCCGAGTTCAAGTCCAAGCCTCTCGAACCTCATCCGCTGTTTTCCGCGTTTTTGGAAGCAGCCCTGAAGCACAAGGAAAGTCGTTCGCAATCGACAGCCGAACGTTTGGACCTCCCCGAATTCTCACACGCCCGATGAGCGTTTCCGTGCAGGTGGGAACCGGCGCAAATACGGTCACATTCTGTAACTCCTGGCCTCTCGCCCTGATGGCAGGGCCTTGCGTGATCGAAAGCGAAGACCACGTTTGGAAGATGGCGCGGGCGATTGGCGAGCTTGCTGGTCCGTTTGTGTTCAAGGCCTCGTTTGACAAAGCGAACCGGAGCAGTATCCAGTCCTACCGGGGACCCGGGCTTGCCGAAGGCGTCCGGATTCTAAAGGAAGTGCGGCAAAGTGGCGTTCCGGTGCTGACGGACATCCACGAACCGGGCCAGGCCCCCGTTGCCGCGGAGTGCGCGGACATCCTGCAAATCCCTGCTTTCCTCTGCCGTCAAACGGATCTTCTTGTCGAAGCAGGCAGGACCGGGCGCGCCGTAAACATCAAGAAAGGACAGTTTCTTGCTCCGGCAGACTTCTTGCGCGCCGCCGAAAAGGTTGCGAGCACCGGAAACGATCGCATTATCCTCACTGAACGGGGATCGTCATTCGGCTACAACAATCTGGTCGTCGATATGCGAGCACTTCCCATCCTGGCCTCCTCCGGCTATCCGGTCGTGTTCGACGCTACCCACAGCGTCCAGCTCCCGGGCGCGAGCGGGCACGCTTCGGGCGGGCAGCCGCAATTTATTGAGCCGCTGGCGCGCGCAGCTGTCGCGGTAGGCTTAGCTGGTCTGTTCGTCGAGGTTCACGACAATCCGGAGCAGGCCTTGTCTGACGGCGCGAATGCGCTGCGACTTAGCCTGTTTCCCGAATTCGTTCGTCGTATCCGCGCAATCGACGGTCTTGTGAAAGGGTTCGGGGCTTAGCCGGAACATGATTAACCGGGCTTCCAAGGTAAAACCGGGATCAGGAGAATCCATGAACAGGAGAAATGCTATTGCAGCAATTTCTCTCGTCCCCCTTGCCTCTGGCCAGACGAACAAAGGGACGGCTCGCGACCAATTTACCGGCATCTGGAGGTTGGTAAAATTCGAATCCAAGGACCGAACCACTGGCGAAGCTCGGTATCCCTTCGGCGCCAATCCAGTCGGCCGGATCACTTACGACCAGGCTGGACGAATGTCCGCGCAGTTGATGGACCCAAGGCGCCGGGCCATTGGAGGACGTCCGGATGGCGGCACAGCCGCCGCCCTCCTGACTATGTCAGATAACGATATGCGCGAGATCCTTACTGGCTGTGTCTCCTACTTTGGAATCTTCGACATCGAAGAATCGAGCAGTACAGTCATTCATCACGTTCAGGCTTGTCTGTTCCCAAGTTGGGTTGGCGCTCAATTGCGTCGCGGCTACCAGTTCCCCCAGCGCAATCGGCTCATCCTTACGCTATCTAACCAGAAGGTGGTCAGCCGATTGAGTTTTGATCGCGAAAGTTAGTTTGAGACAACGAGAGGGCCGTCCGCCACGTCGTATTATGTGAATCGTATGGTGAGACGCGTACGCGAACGCCGCGCAGGAGAGCGCGGATTTTCGCTGATTGAACTTTTGATCGTTATCGCGATCATCCTAATCATCTTGTCAATCGCATTACCGCAGATGAGCAAGTCACGTATGAACGCTCAGGAAATGGCAGCGGTTGCAACCCTAAGAACCATCAATACTGTTGAAACGCAGTATATGTCTCAATTTGGCCAGTTTGCCACGTCCCTGACTCAGCTTGGCCCAGCGGGTGGCGGCGGCACCACCGAAGGACCGAATGCCGCAAATCTGATTCCGGCTAGCCTGGCAAGCGGATCAAGCGGTGGTTACAACTACACCATCATAGGCACGCCGACCAACTACACCGTCTCGGCTGTTCCAAAAGCATTTGGCAGCACCGGCCGGCGGACGTTTTACACCGATCAATCCGGCATCATCCGGCAGAACTGGACGGCCGATCCGGCCACCGACAAAAGTGAAGAACTGAAGTGATGTGAGACCCGCTTCGCTCATTCTATGCGCGCTGACTTTCTCTCATTTTGGGGCCGCGAACGAGACCGGCAGTGCCGCGGGAATTTGCGCGGCACTCCACGACATCTCCATCGACCCAAACGAAAGTTACTACGTTCGCGATCTTCAGCTTAGCCGCGGCGGCGTCAAGTTCTACTTGACAGAAGGAATCCTTTCGTTCGCGACGCCTGTCGAAGGTCGGCGGGTGGCCGCTGTGTTTACGACCGCCGAGGTTGAAGCAGGGGATGCCGAAGTGATCGTTATGCCTCCGCGCCGCAGTGAGCGCGCCTCTCTCGCTGCTTTCACAAAAAGCCCCAATCTGGACGAGCATTTCCAGTCCGCTACATTCCTGTTCTCCGACGACACCGCTCGCGAGATCATGGCCCAGATCAACGATCGTCCCGTGCGTCGGGCTGCTGACTTCGCCCTCCGCGCCAAAAGCGCAGCCGATCCCATCATTCGGGACGTAACTGCCCGGCTCGACATTCGCCTTGTGCGTGCGCTTCTTGATCGGCATCCCATAGACCAAGGCTTCTTCTTTTCTCTGATCGGGGCACCCAATCTGGGCAACTTCGCCGTGCTGTATGAGCCCACTGCATTCGAACCGGTGACCATCGGCCGGCCCGGCGTCGAAAGCCCCGAGGAGCGCTTTAAGCTCTGGGCCTCGTTTCGACCCCGAAGTGCGCCCCCTTATAATTTGCCGCCTCCGCGCATTCACAGTTACCACATCGAGACCGGCATCCTGGCCGACCTCAGTATGGATGTGAATGCCCGGTTCGATATGGACGGTTCCCCCGAGGATGGCCGGATTCTTCCATTTGCTCTCTCTGATCGTTTAGCCGTTGATTCTGCGAGCGTTGACGGCAAACCAGCTGAAATCATGCAGCGCGGCGGGTTCGGTCCCGAAGGCTTAGCCGCAGGATCGTTTCTGATCATCACGCCGGAGCCGCTTACGCCTGGGACGGCCCATCAAGTCACCGTCCACTATCACGGCTCCCTGATCCGGCGAGTCGATTCGGGCGCTTACTTTGTCGATCAGCGGAACGCCTGGTATCCCCAAAACGGCACGACCCTTGCCAACTTCGATCTGCTTTTTCGGTTTCCGGCAAACCTCCGTCTGGTTTCTACGGGCGAACCGGTGAGCGAAGCGGAAGACGGTAGCGTGCGGGTGGTCCACCGTCGGACGAGCGTCCCCGAATTGATGGCCGGCTTCAATCTCGGCGCATACGACCTGGATAGCGTCGAGAATGGCGGGTATCACGTGGAATGCTATTCAATTTCTTCGAGCCCATCGGGGTTAAAGACGATTGCGGCACAAACTTCACAGATCCTAGAGTTCTACTCCAGGCTTTGGGGAACACTGCCAATCCATAGCATTGCGGTTTCACCTATTCCCGGTTACTTCGGGCAAGGATTTCCCGGCCTTATTTATCTCTCTACCGTCTCCTACATGCGTCAGGAGGACCGCCCGGCCAAGCTGCGCAGTTCTCAGATGGACACGTTCTTTTCCGAACTCCTGTTGCCGCATGAGGTCGCGCACCAATGGTGGGGAAATGCAATCGCCCCGGCGGATTATCGTAGCGCTTGGCTGGTGGAGGCAATGGCCAACGACTCCGCCCTGCAATATTTACTCAAGCAGGAGGGACCCGAGGCCGTAAACCAAGTCCTGGAACGATACCGGCAGGACTTGCTCGATCTGCGGAACGGCCGCACGGTGGAATCCGCCGGCCCTGTCGACTTCGGCCTCCGGTTGATGGAGAACGAAGACACGTTCGTTTGGCACACGGTTATCTATGAGAAAGGCACCTGGATCCTTCACATGCTTCGTGAACGGTTAGGGAATGAAGCGTTCCGGAAGATGCAGGTGCAAATGCTTCGGGAGTTTGCGTCGAAGCCGATTACCAACGAAGATTTCCGCCTTTTGGCAAGCCGATTTGTGCCCCCAGACAGTCCAGACCGCGATCTCAGTGTCTTTTTTGATACCTGGGTTTACGGAACAGGCGTCCCGACGCTAAGGCTAACACGTGGAGCCCATGCTACTACTTTGAATCTGACTGGCACGGATGAAGATTTCACTGTTGATATTCCGCTTCGCTGTCAACTGGCCGGTCGCCCACAGCGGCGCGTCGTACGGGCGGTTTTCGGCAGTCAAGTCCTCGGGGAGAGTGCAAAGGTAAGCACTTGCGAGCTACCCGGACCATTTGACTTCTTATACAGCGCGTCGGACGAAAAATAGTCTGGTACTTTTTTCCTAGTCCCGCTTGTAGATTTTTCCGACTCCAACTATACTACCTTTCAGTTACCGGGGTTGGTAATCGCAACAGCAAAGGCGGTACTTTTGAAGGCTTTCCTTGCCCTCTCTCCAGTTGTCGTGTATCTTCTGCTCGCCGGTTCGGCCAGTGCGCAGAATGCGGCGTCCTCCTTCCTTCCTTCCGTCGACTCGCAGGCTGGTTCGAGCCACGAATCGAGCTGCAAACCGCTGGAACTGCAGAGTGCGGCTGAGCTCAGCCTGCATCAGCGATCCTGCCTTTATGGCCGTAAGCTGATTGCGCCTTCGATGGCAATGCGAGCCGTGTTTAGCAGTGCCTATGGTCAACTCAGAAACGCGCCGTTTGATCACGGCGACGGCATGGATGAATTTGGCCGGAGGTTCGGCGTCTACTATGCTCGCCGCACCGCACAGTTCACCAGTGAAATGATGGCAGGCTACCTGGCCCACGAAGATCCAAGGTTTCATCCGTCGCAACAAACTGGAGTTTGGAATCGTGCCCGCGGGGCGCTCCTGAATGTCCTCACAGCACAAGGCGAGAATGGCAGCACTCGTCCGGCTTTCGCACCGATCGCCGGGTCGCTTAGCTCGGGAATGGTCACCATGGCTATGTATCGCACTCGAAACGGACTCGGAGACGGACTGACCCGCTCGGGTTTGGCTTACGGCGGCTATGTTGGGACTGCCCTCATTCATGAGTTTCAGCCCGACCTGACGATTTGGGCGGAACACCTTCTACATCGGCAAAAACAATAGCGGCAAGCCTGCTTTAGCTGCGTAAACGGAAGTCCTCGTCGTCCCGACGTTCTTTCTTCATCGCCTGCCCGGTTTCTGCGAGGTAAGCCGATGGTCCCTCCATTGTGCTTCTGGGCTTTCTATGATGAAGAGAGAGATATGGTCGTTTGCCGTACACCCGCGCTGATTTTAAGCGTTCTTTTTCTATCTTGCGCCGGACTTGGATGGAGCCAAACCGCGAAGAAGACTCCCCCTCCCGGTGTTCTGCACTCTGTGACTGTCAAAGGCAATCACCTGTACTCCGCTTCCGGCATCATGGGGGAAACGGGGCTCACGATAGGTCAAACGGTTTCCGGTCCGGTCATCGAACAGGCACGCCAGCGGCTCACGGCGACAGAACTTTTCAACAACGTTTCCGAACAGTACAAGTACAGCGCCTCCTTGCCGCCCGGCTACGATGTGATTCTCACGGTCAGTGAGAATGAACAGGTATTTCCCATGCGGTTTGAAAGGCTCGGGGCCGGGGAGTCGGACATCACCGCCTATTTGAAGCAGCACGTTCCCTTGTACTCGGACAAAATTCCCGGCACCGAAGGGGTGCTGCGCCGTTATACAGCAGCGGTGCAGGAGTTTGTCCGCGAGAAGAATCCGGCACTCAAAGTCAAGGCACAGATCTCAAACGACGATCCGCAGCAGTTGGCGGTCCTGTTCACCTCGGATGCTCCCGTACTGACGATCTCGCAAGTAGTTGTGAGCGGGAATCAGGCCATCGATACGGGTACGCTTCTGCGGGCTGTGAACCAGGTAGCTATCGGTGTGCCACTTTCAGATACTCGGCTCAAGTTGATTCTGGACGGCGCGATCAAGCCGGTGTACGCGGCCAAAGGATATGCGGCGGTAACATTCCCAAAAATTGAAACAGAGCCCTCGAAAACCGATCTGGGCGTGGTCGTAAAGGTCGAGATTCGAGACGGGCCGCAGTTCAAATTCGGAGCCATCCGTTTCCGCGGAAACGGTCTGGACGAAGATGAGATACGGTCTGGAATCCCGTTCAAACCTGGTCAGACGTTTAACGGCGAGCAAGTGGATAACTTCCGGCTGAGTCTTTTGCACAAGATGCGACGCCGAGGTTTACTCGATGCCTCAATCACCACTGATTCCGCTCCAGAAGATGATAAGCGGACCGTGAATGTCACATATAATGTCGTGCCCGGGTCCGTTTACACGTTCGAGAAATTGGACATCCATGGCTTGGACGTTGAGACGGAGCCCGCCGTGGCCAAGCTGTGGGGTGAGAAGCCGGGCAAGCCCTTCAATCCCGATTACCCGGATTTTTTTCTGAAGCGAATTCAGGAGCAAGGGTTGTTCGAGAACCTTGCAGATACAAGGTCGGACTATACTGCCGATGCGTCCACGCATAATGTGGTGGTGCACTTGGATTTTAAGGGCGGCGAATCGGCTAAGGAAAAGGACCGCAAGAAAAAGGAAGAGGAACAGAAGCGGCAGAGCGACGGGACGTGGGATCCGCGTGCGTAGCTTTCTACGGGCTGAACGTACTTAAAGAACACCTCACTTGATCGATAGGTACCTTGTACGGTACACGTTGTCCTGTGAAGTGATCACGCCAAATCCGAACAACCACATGGCTCGGCTGATGCACACCAGCCGGACACAAGTTGACCGCCTTCTCGATCCTCACAATACCGCGATTCAGGTCGATTTGCTACAGCGGGCTGCCGCTGCCGTCGGTCGCCGCTTGATGATATCGCTGGAACTGCTAAACGCCTGCTCGATTTGATTGCGCCGATCGAATCCGCGACATAGTCGCGGGCAAAGAAGTCGTAGCGCCAAAGCCGTTATCGCGAATAAAAACGAAAGCGAATTTTGTCCGCTGCTGCACTGTGATAGCTACGGCCCGTTGATCCCCAGTTTGCGGATAATGGCCTCACTGTCGTAAACACAGCCGCCCCAGATTCCGCCGCTCGCATTCTGGAGCGCCGCCCACAAACGTGTATCTTCGGGTAACAGCGGATCGGGGCGCAGATCCGGGCGCGGGTTGCGAAGGGTAAGGCGGCGATAGCCCTCTTCGGAATCGAACAGTTCGCCATTTTCTCCGACCAGGTTCGCGTATCCCTCGAGCCTGTTGCGATCAATCACGATTTCGACGGTGTCTCCTTCGCGGAGGCGGCCGACTGTGCCACCCGCAAGAGCTTCGGGCGAGACATGCCCAATGCAAGCGCCGGTAGAGACACCGCTGAAACGAGCGTCAGTGATGACGGCCACGTATTTTCCAAACGGAAGATGCTTCAGTGCAGAAGTGATCTGATACGTCTCTTCCATGCCCGCCCCCATGGGTCCGCGGCAGATTAGGACAAGCACTTCGCCTGCTTTGATCGATCCGTCCTTGATGGCATTGATGGCGGAGTGCTCCGCCGTAAAAACCCGCGCAGGGCCGCGGTGCCTGTAAATATTATCCGGACCGATGACCGACGGGTCGATGGATGTGCTCTTCACAACTGCTCCTTCGGGGGCGAGATTGCCATGCACGAAGCAGATAGTGGAAGTGAAGCCGCGTGCGCGTGCTTTGTCTGGCGCAAGGACCACATCGTCGGGATCGATGCCATCGAGTTGCTGCAAACGCTCGCGGAAGCGGACGCGGCGCTCGGATTCCTGCCACCAGTCGAGGGCTGTGTCCAGAGTTTCGCCCGAGACGGTAAGTGCGTTCGTATTGAGGAGTCCCGCACGGCGGAGATGAAGCATCACTTCCGGCACTCCACCAGCCAGGAAGACCTGAACCGTCGGATGATTTCGCGGGCCATTCGGCAGCGCGTCCACTAATCGCAAAACGGAAGCGTTGACGCGTTTCCAGTCAGCGACTGTGGGGCGGGGCAAACCGGCAGCGTGGGCAATGGCCGGTATGTGAAGCAGCAGATTTGTCGAACCGCCGAAGGCGGCGTGCAGAACCATGGCGTTTTCGATAGCGCTTGAGGTGATGATGTCCCGGATATTGATTCCCAATTCGGAAAGCCGCAAAACCGCCCGCGCGCTGCGGCGAGACATGTCGAGCCATACCGGTTCGCCTGACGGAGCGAGTGCAGCATGAGTCAGGGTAAGGCCAAGTGCTTCGGCAACCACCTGAGATGTTGCTGCGGTACCGAGAAACTGGCATCCACCGCCGGGGGAGGCGCACGCGTGGCAGCCGGCCAAGGAGGCGTCTTCGAGCGACAGCGTTCCGTGCGCAAAACGGGCTCCAATAGTCTGAATCTTGCCCGCGTCCTCGCCCACTTCCGGCATAAGGGTGACCCCGCCAGGAACCAGAGCGCACGGCAAGTCGCGCGTTCCAGCGAGAGCCATCATCATGGCCGGAAGACCTTTGTCACAAGTGGCTATGCCGACGACGCCGTGCCGAGTGGGAAGCGAGCGAATCAGCCGGCGAAAGACTACCGCCGCATCGTTCCTATAGGGCAGGGAATCGAACATCCCGGGCGTGCCCTGGGTTCGCCCATCGCATGGGTCAGTGCAGGCTCCGGCGAAAGGGATTCCCCGGTGTGCCTGGATTTCGCGCGCGGCCTCTGCAACCAGCAGACCGACTTCCCAGTGGCCCGTGTGATAGCCGAGGGCAATCGGTGTTCCGTCCGGCGATCGGACTCCTCCGTGCGTGCTGAGAATCAGAACCTGCTTGCCCCCGAGAGCGGCGGGGGACCAGCCCATCCCGGCGTTTTGAGTAAGACCGAAGAGATTGCCGGAAGGCTCTTCGAGGAGCATCTGCGGCGTCAGCGGAAGTGAGCCGGACGGACCTGGCGCGTGGGTGCGGATGCTGAAGATTCCCGGGTCATCTGAATCGATCACGTTTTTAAAGGTCATAATTGTGGAGCTCAAGTGCTAATCCTGTCCGTTACACTTCGATTATTCCGCGATGACTGATTTTCACAGCGACGGGCGCCTTGTGGCGATCTATCCCGGTTCATTTGATCCGTTGACGAATGGCCATCTGGATATCATCGCGCGCGGAAGCCAGTTGGCCGACTCGCTAGTTGTGGCAGTGCTGATTAACACTGGTAAGCAACCGCTCTTCTCGGTGGCTGAGCGGTTAGAGATGATTCGGGAAACGACCGCAGAAATGCCCAATGTTACCGCCGATTCTTTCAGCGGCTTGCTGGTGGAATACGCGGCGCGGCGGGGCGCGAATATTATTCTGCGAGGGATTCGCGCCATCTCCGATTACGAGACGGAACTGCAAATGGCGCTACTCAACCGTAGGCTGAGAGTGGAGACCGAAACCGTGTTTTTGATGGCGGGCGAAGAATTCTCGTTCATCAGCTCGCGGATGGTGAAGGAAATCTTCAAGCTCGGCGGCGACGTCTCAAGCTTTGTTCCGGGGGCGGTTGCGCGGCGCCTTTCGGCAAAGTTCAGCTCCGCAGAGTAAATTGAAAAGAATATGCAAGCTACTGCTGAGATTGCCGAGAGAATTTCCACCATCAGCGTTTCGTCCACACTGAAGGTCGCCTCAGATGCGGACCGGCTGCGGCGCGAAGGGGCCGATGTTGTTGATTTCGGCGCAGGGGAACCGGATTTTCCTACCCCAGCGAACATCAAACAAGCGGCGATTGAAGCCATTAACGCAAACTTCACCAAGTACACGAACGCTGGGGGCACGCCGGAGCTCCGGGATGCCATTTGCCAGCGGCACAGGCAGGACTTCGGCACCAACTACGTCCAGAACGAGTGCATGGCGACGGTCGGCGGTAAGCACGCGATTTTCAACCTCGTCCAGGCGCTCGTAAACCCGGGTGACGAGGTGATCATTCCGATTCCTTATTGGGTGACCTATAAAGATGTTGTCAACTACGCCGGCGGCCGATGTGTGTTCGTCGAGACCGACGAGAGCACCGGATTCGAGGTCACGGCCGCGATGGTTGAACGGCAGATGACGTCCAATACCAAGCTGGTGATTATCAATTCGCCTTGCAATCCGAGTGGAGCTGTGCTTTCCCGCGATGAATTCATCAGAATTTTCGAGTTGACCTCGAAACGCGAAGTGTTCCTGATGACGGATGAGTGCTACTGTCAGTTCCTTTATGAGGACAAACCATTCTCAATTGCGTCTCTACCAGGGGCAAAGGAGACGGTGGTGGTCGCGGGCTCACTGTCGAAAACGTATGCGATGACCGGATGGCGAGTCGGTTTCGCTCTTGCGCCCGCGCCCATTATCGGGGCAATGATGAAGCTGCAAAGCCACAGCACTTCCAACCCGACATCGATCGCGCAAAAAGCCGCTCTGGAGGCGCTCCGCGGTTCGCAGGACTCTGTTCCCGAGATGCTCGCCGAATATCGCCGGCGCCGGGATTTTGTGGTGAAGCGGCTACGCGATATCCCCGGTGTGACGATCGTGGTGCCGAAAGGCGCATTCTACGCTTATCCGAATATCAGCGTTGCGTTCGGGGGTCGGCGCGTTAAGAACTCCTTCGAATTTTCAACCGAGCTATTGGCCAAGAAGTTCGTGGCCGTAGTCCCCGGCGAGGCGTTCGGGACGACAGATCACGTTCGGATCTCGTATGCGACCTCGATGAAGGAACTGGAGCGTGGGCTGGAGCGCATTCAGCAGTTCATCGATGAACTGCGCGGATAGCTGCCCTCTTGAGCACAGAGCCTGCGCGGCACCCAATGCCCGCGGAGATCGAACGGGGCGAGTTGGTCTTACCAGCCGCCGCCGTAGCGATACTTGATTTTCTGCTCGGATCCAAAAACGTTATTCCGGATATCTCGGCATCCTATGTTCCAGCGCGTATCTCCACAGAGGGTCGCTGTGCTTCCCGTGCCGTAAGCCGATTGTAAATTGAGCAATTGAAGCAATTGAAGGAGAGTCACCACGATTCCGAACTCCGAGACGGGCGGCCTGAGCGTGGGAGGGACATCGCGGATGACGGGCGAGCTCCCTCGAACTCCCTCAGTACGCAACATCTATGAAGGAGCTCGAGCGAGGGCTGCAACGCATTCACGAGTTCATAGACGAGCTGCGAGGCTAGACCGCGCATATGTAGCGCATCAGAGTACGAAAACCACTTGACGTTCGTTCTTTCTTCGCCTACATTCAGTATAGGAGGGAGTGTCATGGCGCTAACTCGAAGGCAGAAAGAAGTGATGGACTTTCTTCGTGGGTTCATCAATGAGCGAGGCTACAGTCCCAGCTTTGAGGAGATTGCCTCAGCGCTTGGCCTGGCATCGCTGGCAACTGTTCACAAACATATCCAGGCGCTCCAGGCGAAACAGTACCTCCGGCGCAACTACAATCACAGCCGGTCCCTTGAAATCGGTGAGCGGTACTTCGCGGAAGAGAGCGCACGGGCCCCGAAGAATGGTGGCCAATCGATCCCTTTGCTGGGTCGAATCGCTGCAGGTTCGCCAGTCGAAGCCATTCAAAATCCGGAAACACTCCATTTCTCCGACTTCGTTCGCAATGAGGGTACGTTCGCACTGGAAGTGCGCGGCGATTCCATGATCGAGGACCACATCTGTAGCGGCGATTTCGTGCTCGTAGAGAAGACAGATACGGTCCGCAATGGGGATATCGTGGTGGCGCTAGTGGACGGCGCGGAGGCAACTCTGAAGCGGTATTATTCCGAACCGGACGGACGCATTCGTTTGCAGCCCGCCAACGCTTCCATGCAACCCATTTACGTTGCCCGGGAGAGCCTCGCCATTCAGGGTCGAGTGCTGGCAATTATGCGGAAATACTAGCGCGAGTGATAAACTTGTTGGAGTGGCCGAGGTCCGGGAAAAGCAGGCAAAAATCGGTTTAGGCAAACGGCTTCTTTTCTGGGATTTCCCCCGCGCTTCGTGGCAATACGATGTAGTTGTAGCCGTCATATTGCTCTTCATTTTTGCAACGCCTCGTGAGTGGTTCCGGGACCAGCCAAAGGCGTCAAGCGTGGTTCTTCTCTCGCCTCTACACGGTGCCAATCGAGTTTTCATTACCAGCGATTTACTGCTGAACGTACCGGATGGTACACGAGCGCAGCGTGCGACCGAACTGTTGCGAAAGCGGACTGGAAAACCTTGGCGGGTAGAGCGTGTTGAAGCTATCAAGGATGAAGCCACTGGTGAAATCAAGGGCTTCATCGCTTATACCGCGCGATAAGAATTCCCGTTAATGAGTCTGATTCAGGAATGAACAACCTCGTCGTTGCCTTCTGCCTTTGTCTGATCGCTTGCGTCGCTCGAGCACAGAGCCTGCCGGAGATTCTCGCGCGGATGGACCAGGAAGCGCCCAAGTTTCACGCCATTTCGGCGGACATCGACATGAAGACTTACACCGACGTCCTTCGCGATACGACGGAAGAGAAGGGGACCCTGAAAATGCAGCGCCTCTCCCCAAATAACGTCAGGGCGGTTATCGACTTTACCGGGGGCAGCGATGCGCGGGTGATCGGGTTCTTCGGCAAAGTGGTTCAGATCTACTACCCCAATCTAAAGCAGTATCAGGAGTTCCCAATGGGGCGAAACAGTGATGTTGTCAACCAGTTTCTTTTGTTGGGCTTCGGTTCGTCGGGCAGGGAACTGGCCCAGAGTTACACCATTTCTGAAGAGGGGCAGGAAAGAGTTGCCGGGACGGACACGACAAAACTTCTACTGATTCCGAAAGACAGCAAGGTGCTGGAACGGCTCGCGAAAGCGGAAATTTGGGTTCCAGCAAATGCAGCGTACCCTGTACAGCAACAGTTTTACGAGCCTTCGAAGAACTACCGCCTGGTGCAGTATACGAATACAAATCTTAACCCACCCATCAAGGGACGTTTGGAACTGCAAATGCCCCCGGGAACGTCGAAGCAAAAGCAGTAATTTCTCACGATTTCGCCGGTCAGATACGCAATGGAGAAAGGGAAAAGTTCGGGGCGCCTGGCGTTCATCGATTGGACGCGTGGGTTCGCAGCACTGGTGATGCTGCAGGGCCATACTTTTGACTCCTTCACCCGTACAGATTTGCGGGCAAAAGGCCCGTTCATCTTTTCTCAATTCCTGGGCGGACTGCCTCCTGCCGTTTTCCTGTTCTTGACCGGCATTACCTTTGCTTTCCTAATGGACAGTCAGGAGAGGTCTGAGCCAAGCGCCTGGAAGCGAGTCGTGGCTGCCCTGAAGCGTTCGCGCTACCTGTTCCTAATTGCTTTCCTGTTCCGGCTTCAATTGTTCGTGTTCGGATTTCCCACCAGTCCGGCGAGCGAACTGCTGCGAGTGGACATCCTGAACTGCATGGGGATGGCGATGCTCGTACTGGCCCCCATGGCTGTGTTTACAACTCTCGAGCGGGTCCGTTTGTGCATCATCTTAGGAGTGACCATCGCCTTACTCGCGCCTGTCGTGAGCATGATCGACGGCGAAGGAATACCCAGCTTGGTCCGCTCATATTTCTTCCCCAGTCTGCGTTCGTTTGGTTTTTTTCCGTGGGCTTCTTTTCTGGCGTTTGGGATGGCGGCCGGCAGCGTGATCCGACTGGTGAAGCACCAGGATCTGGGGAAAGCCATGGTGTGGACGTTTGCCATCGGAATCGCGCTGGTGATTCTGGCCGAGCAGATGTCGAACCTGTCCTATTCGATCTACGCAAAGAGCGACTTCTGGTTGAACAGCCCTGCCTTGATCCTGATCAAATTAGGTGTGGTTCTGGCTATTTTGGCCGCCTCGTTTCTTTGGGTGCAACTCGGAGCGGCGATCCGCTGGAGTCTGTTCAGGCAACTGGGAACTACCTCGCTGCTCGTCTACTGGGTCCACATCGAACTGGTATATGGAAGGTGGTTCGGAATCTGGAAGGAAAAGCTGACCGTCACCCAGGTTTTGATTTACACGGCCATTCTGATAGGGCTGATGACGGTGCTGTCTGTCGCTCGAACCCATTGGAAATTGTTTGTTCAATTCATCAGGCCGCCAGCTGTTCCAGAGTTGGGGCGCGCATCCGGCGAATAACTATAGCTCTGGTTCCGGGCGTACACTGAGAGTTTTGAGCGGTACGGAAGATAACTGAATGAGGGTTCTGGTAGTAGAAGACGAAAAACGCATCGCGGACTTCTTATCGCGCGGTTTGCAGAGCGCCGGTTATGCAGTGGATGTGGTTCACTCGGGGAACGAAGCCATCGACCGTGTGCACTCGACTGAATACGATCTGATTGTTCTTGATCTGGGTTTGCCGGATATCGACGGATTGCAGGTCCTGCAGAAAGTCAAAAACCGCAAGACGATTCCGCCGGTCCTGATTTTGAGCGCCAGAGATTCGGTGGATGACCGGGTGAAAGGGCTTGAGCAGGGCGCAGACGACTACCTTGTAAAACCATTTGCTTTTGTCGAACTGCTGGCGAGGGCACGGGTTCTGCTCCGACGCGGACAGCCGACTCCCGAGAAGTTGCAGGTAGGTGACCTGACCCTCGACTGTATCCGGCGAAAAGTGACCCGCTCGAACGAGAACATCGAGCTGGCGCCCAAAGAATTCAGCATTCTCGAGTACATGATGCGCAACCGGGGCCGGCCGCTCAGCCGCACCATGATCGTGGAACACGTCTGGGATATGGATTACGACGGACTCACGAATATCGTTGACGTTTATATCCGGCACCTGCGCAGCAAAATCGATGACAAATTCGCGGCCAAAATGATCCGCACGGTGCGTGGCATTGGTTATATGCTGGACGCTCCCGAAACTCCGGAGCCAGTGGTTACCGAAAGCCTGAGCGCCTAAGGATAACGACATGGGGAAGAGACTGCGGCGGGTTAAACTCTTCCACACACTGCGATTTCGCCTGGCGAGCACCTTTTTGCTGCTGCTCACCCTTATTCTTGCTGTGGCCGGCTATGCCGCCACGGCAACGCTGCGGAGCGTCCTCGACTCTCAGAGCGAAGACGAGTTGCGCGAGCAACTAGGAGCGCTTAAAGGCTGGTTTTACTTCGACGAGCAGACCGGTCAGCCGCTCGAGTTTGCAGACCGGACGGATCCGGAAACCAACGCGGAAATCTCGCTTTTGGAAAGCGTTTTCGTGATCGCAGACGATCAGGGGCGCATCGAAAAGGGCTCGTCCGACTCGACGCTCGCTCCGCTATACAACCAGAAAACGATCCTGGCCGAGATGGCGCAGATTCAGCGCACGCATGAGCCGGTGCTGAAGATCATCCGAGGTACTGACAAGATTCCGTACCAGGTAATCAGCAGCATTCTGGTGGATTCAAAGCATGGCAGGCGATGGTATTTCGCAGAAGGCCGCAGCCTGGCCGACGATCGCAAAGTACTCGTGAATTTTGAGCGAAACTTCCTCATCTTTCTGCCAGTCGCCCTGATCGTGTGCGCCCTGGTCAGCTGGTACTCGGCGGGTGCGGCGCTCAAAGCTTTGCAGTCGGTGGAGAAGGCCGCTGCCACCATTACCGGTCCGAGTCTTGGTTTACAGATTCCGAAGCGTGGAGCTGATGACGAGCTCGACCGCCTGATTGACTCTTTCAATGAGATGAGCCGGCGCCTAAAAGCCTCTTTCGAACAAATGAGACAGTTCTCGACGGATGTGTCTCACGAGCTGCGGACGCCTCTAACGGCTATTCAGGGCCAGCTCGAGGTCGCTTTGTTTACGGCCACGCGCAAGGAGCAGCTGCAGGAAGCGATCGAGAATGCGCTACAGGATGTAGAGCGGCTCGCGAATCTGGTGAAAGCGCTCCTCCTGCTTTCCCAATCCGAATCGGGGCAGATCCCGATGAATAAAGGAGTCATTGACCTCGGCAAGCTGGTGGAGGATTTAGTGGATCAGTTTCAGATTCCAGCTGAGGCGAGCAGCATAGAATTGACCACCAGCCACGACGAACCGGTCTGGTGTGAGGTGGACCGAACCCAAATGGAACGGGTGATCACCAATCTGCTTTCGAACGCCATCAAGTACACGCCGAGAGGCGGGTGGGTTCGGGCGTGGGCGGAGGCGGTGGGCGCCAGTGTCCGATTGATAGTCCAGGATTCCGGGGTCGGTATTCCGCAGAGCCATCTTCCGCACATCTTCGACCGCTTCTATCGAGTGCCTGACCCCAACCCGGAGAAAGGACTCGGGCTGGGGTTGAGTTTCGTCGCCGCTATAGTAAAGGCGCACGGGGGCGAGATCCAGGTTAAGAGCGAAACCGGACAGGGTTCACGGTTCGAAGTAACCATCCCGACCGGTAACGTCCGCATCACGACCGAGGCCCCGGTCCTGCAGGGCTGATACGGGCTCGCTTTGGGTGTGGCTACGACAATTGGTTGAGCACCGCAGCCAGCCGTAAGCCCGCCTTGGTCAGCTGTTCGCGAACCACCGGCTTCATCGTATCGATATACAGCATATCCACCTGAGGCTTGAGATTCGTGATATCGGCCGGAGCTTCATCGCAGTTCTTGGGGAAAATGACAGGCTCGGTGGGGATGTGAAGCTTGCCATATACGTCTTGAATGGCGAGCTCATGTGATTCCCAGACCCAAGCGTTGATGGCAGAGGTGGAAATCCGCTTTTGAACCTCGGGGCTCAGTTGAGCAATGTCTTTCTCGAGATCGGCGGCTAACGCTTTGTCATCCGGAATGATCGCGTTCACAATTTCGCCGTCCCAAAGGGCATGCAGGTTCTTGGCGCGACCGATCGCCGGGTCCAGGTGCTCGCAGTTGCCTCCCAGGTCGGCATCGGAAACGGCGTGCAGCGGCTGGTGGATGTCGCCCGTGAAATGCACTAGAAACCGCAGCGCATCGAGGTCACTCCACCGTGAATCGGTCGTTTTGGACGTAAGCTGGGCAGCGAAAAGGCGGATGCGGGCAGGCGCGCAGTTGTCGTCTTTGCAGCGGGCGGAGATGTCGGATTCGCTGTCCTGAAGTGTAAGGTCGATGTAATGCCACTCGCCGGTGTTCGTTTGGGTTCTAACCTCGTCCGCCCACGTCGAAGCTTTGGCCAGAGCGTCGGCAACCGCGGTCGGCGTGTCTTCTACGCTCAGGATATGGGCGATGCGCGTTCGGGCAGTCGGGTTTAGGTGAGCTGCCGCAATTCGAGCGACAGTCTGATGCCCTGTTTCCCACCAGGCAAATGCCTGAGAAGGGTTGAAAAGACAAGCAGCTACGAGGAGGGACAAGGGGTAGCGCATCAACTCCAATGTAGCGCACAGGAATAGCGTCAAATTGAGCAAAAGAGACTCAGATTATTGCATCCTAACGCACTAACATGCTATCCATATAGATGAAGGTATTAACCTATGGACTTCAATCGACTGACCGAGAAATCGCAAGAAGCGATTCGGCAGGCGCAAACACTGGCAACCCGGTTTGGCAATCAGCAAGTAGATGTCGAGCATCTGCTTCTTGCTCTCCTCGAACAGGAGGGCGGACTTACTCCGTCCATTCTGCTTCGGGCCGACATCCCCGTGGAAGCGCTCCACAAGCGCGTAGAGCAAGAGGTAGACAAACTGCCGAAGGTGAGCGGCGGCGCGACCGGGGCGGACCAGCTATATATCACGAACCGTCTGTCCCGGTTATTCACGATCGCAGAGGACCAGGCGAAGCGGCTCAAAGATGAGTACGTTTCTGTGGAGCACCTGCTCCTGGCTATTGCTGAGGATCAAGGGGCTTCCGGGCGCATTTTGCGGGACTTCGGGCTTACCCGTGACCGCCTGATGAAGGCGCTTGTTGAAGTACGCGGCAACCAGCGGGTAACTACACAAAATCCCGAGACAACCTATGAAGCGCTTCAAAAATACGGACGCGATCTGACGGACGCGGCCTCAAAGAGTAAGCTGGACCCCGTCATCGGGCGTGACGAAGAGATTCGACGCGTGGTGCAGGTGCTGTCTCGCCGGACGAAGAATAATCCGGTGTTGATCGGCGAGCCCGGCGTAGGCAAAACAGCCATTGTGGAAGGTCTGGCGCAACGCATTGTTCGGGGCGATGTCCCGGAGGGCTTGAAAGACCGGCAAGTGGTGGCGCTTGATATGGGCGCGCTGATTGCCGGGGCCAAGTTCCGGGGCGAATTTGAGGAGCGCCTGAAGGCAGTTCTGAAGGAAGTGCAATCGTCAGAAGGACGCATCATTCTCTTCATCGACGAGTTGCACACTGTGGTGGGCGCCGGTAAAGCCGAGGGCGCTATGGACGCGGGCAACTTGCTGAAGCCCATGCTGGCTCGAGGCGAGTTGCATTGCATTGGCGCGACCACGCTTGATGAATATCGGAAATACATCGAAAAAGATGCAGCGCTTGAACGGCGGTTCCAGACGGTGTTCGTGGATCAGCCGACAGTCGAAGACACCATTTCAATCCTGCGTGGACTGCGTGAGAGGTACGAACTTCATCATGGCGTACGGATCAAAGATACGAGCCTCGTAGCGGCGGCTGTCTTATCGAATCGCTACATCACCGACCGTTTCCTCCCTGACAAGGCGATCGACCTGGTAGATGAAGCGGCGGCGAAGCTGCGGACTGAAATCGATTCTATGCCGACGGAGCTGGATGAGCGTTTACGACGCAGCATGCAGCTCGAAATCGAACGCGAGGCATTGAAGAAAGAAACCGATCCTACTTCGAAAGATCGGCTCTCACGCATTGAGAAGGAGATTGCGGAGCTGAAGACGGAAGCGACGGCGTTGCAGGCACAGTGGCAGACTGAAAAGGAAGCTGTGCAGCGTGTACGGTCCCTCCGCGAGCAGATCGATAACATCAAGATTGAGATCGGAAAGGCCGAGCGGGCATACGACCTGAACAAGGCTGCCGAGCTGAAATACGGGCGACTCACCGAGCTCGAACGCCAACTCAATGCAGAACAGGCGCGTGTCCTTGCGAATGAAGGCGGAACCCGGCTCTTAAAAGAAGAGGTCGACGAAGAGGATATCGCCGAAATAGTGAGCCGCTGGACGGGCGTACCGGTTTCGAAGCTTCTCGAAGGCGAGATGAAGAAGCTGCTTGCGCTCGAAGATGAGCTGCATCAACGCGTGATCGGGCAGGACGAGGCGGTGCTCGCGGTGGCGGAAGCTGTACTGAGGGCGCGGTCTGGACTGAAGGACCCGAAACGGCCAATCGGCAGCTTCATCTTCTTGGGACCTACAGGCGTCGGAAAAACAGAGCTGGCGCGAGCGCTGGCCGAGTTCCTGTTCGACGACGAAAGGGCAATGATTCGCATCGACATGTCCGAATATCAGGAGAAGCACACCATATCACGGCTGATCGGCGCGCCTCCCGGATATGTCGGTTATGATGAGGGCGGACAACTGACTGAGGCGGTCCGGCGGAGACCCTATTCGGTGGTGCTCTTCGATGAGATCGAAAAAGCGCATCACGACGTATTTAACACTTTACTGCAGGTGCTTGATGACGGCAGGCTGACCGACGGACAAGGCCGCACGGTCGATTTTAAGAACGTGATCGTTATCATGACCTCGAATATTGGGAGCCATCGTATTCTCGAGTACCGGGGCGGGTTTGAAGGCGAAGAATACCGGCGCATGAAGGACACCGTGCTGAGCGAGCTGCGGCAGGCGTTCCGGCCCGAGTTTTTGAACCGTCTGGACGAAATTATCGTCTTCCATGCGTTGAGTGAAGAAAATTTGAAGCGGATTGTGGATATCCAACTGGCTGGGCTGCGAGCCCGACTGGAGGAGCGGCACATCGCTCTGGAACTCTCAGACGCAGCAAAAACGCGTCTAGTGCGAACCGGTTACGATCCTGCCTATGGGGCGCGTCCTTTAAAGCGTGCGATCCAGCGGGAAATCGAGACTCCGCTCGCGAAACGAATTGTAGGTGGAGAGGTCCGGGACGGGCAGTCGATCCGGATCGATGCGGACCCGAGTGGACCGGGTCTTGCGTTCCGAGTGGAAGCAGGGAAATCGCAGGAAGAAATCCCTGTCTCCGTGTAAGGGCGCGGAGTGTAAATCGAAAATTGATTTCTAACGTCAAATGGTAAGAGAAAAGCGGCTGGCGTCCCTGGACGAGCCGGAAAAGAAAGGATTTTCTAAGGACATGTCAAACGTGGTCCAATTTCGCCGCACAACAGCAATCCTGACGCTGGTAGCGGCTTCAATCGGAGGCGGCCTGATCGCCGCTTTTGCGGTGGCGACTCGCACCAACTCGCCGGTCGCGGTTACGGCGCGAGCAGATACGAGCAACAGCGTTCAGAGAGTAAACCAGCTGTCGAACTCTTTTGCGGATGTGATTGAGAAAGCTTCGCCTGCGGTAGTGAAGATCAGCATGACGCGGATCATCAAAGCTTCGGAGCAGCAGAGCAGTAATCCGTTCATGTCCGACCCGTTCTTTCGCCAGTTTTTTGGCGGGCAGGGCGGCGGCCGTCCGCACGATCAGCGTGAACAGGGCTTGGGATCGGGTGTTATCGTTTCGCCTTCGGGCTACATCCTAACGAATAATCACGTGGTGGAAAAGGCGAGCAGCCTGAAAATAGCTCTCCTTGATGGCCGCGAGTTTACGGGCAAGGTGGTGGGAACAGATCCCCAGACAGACGTAGCGGTCGTAAAAATCAGCGCGAATGATCTGCCGACCCTGCCATTTGCAAATTCAGACGGCGCGAGAGTGGGCGATCTCTGTTTCGCAATTGGCAACCCGTTCGGCCAGGAACACACGGTAACCATGGGTATCGTGAGTGCCAAGAATCGGACCCTTGACCGAGGAACCTACATCCAGAACTTCATTCAGACCGACGCTGCGATCAATCCGGGCAACTCAGGTGGCGCTTTAATCAACGCCAAGGGTGAGCTGATCGGCATGAATACTGCGATTCTTTCGGGCGGGAACTCCGGATTTGGCGGCGAAGGCGGCAATATTGGAATCGGTTTTGCAGTTCCCTCCAATCTGGCGAAACAGGTGATGGATCAGATTGAGAAGAACGGTAAAGTTTCTCGAGGCTACATGGGTGTTGATCTCGGGCAGCTGACGGCTGACGAAGCTCCGCTGCTCGGACTGAAGAATGAACACGGCGCGGTTGTTGGGAAAGTGCGGCCGGGGAGCCCAGGTGAGAAGGCTGGCTTGAAGGCGGGCGATGTGATCACCGGAATCGACGGGAAACAAGTGCAAGGCGCCGACGACCTGACAATGGAGGTGATTTCTCACACTCCGGGCAGCTCCGTGACGCTGGATGTCGTCCGGGATAGCAAGCCGATAAAGGTAACCGTCATGCTGGGACAGAGGCCTTCCGGCGTCGATTGGGATAGCAACAATCGCGGCGGTAACGACAATAACGGCGACGACAAAGGAAGTACCGACAATGGCGACGGCAGTGCGACTGTTCGCGGAATCACCGTCCAGAACCTGACTCCGGAACTGGCGCAGCAGATCAATGCGCCCGCTAATGCTAAGGGTGTTGTGGTCTCTGATATCGACCAGAGCAGCCCGGCAGCAGACGCTACGCTGGGACGAGGACTGATTATCACTGCTGTGAACAGGCAGCCTGTCGGCAACGTTCAAGATTTTAAACGTCTGATGAGCCAGGCATCGGGTAAACCGGCTCTTCTGACCTATAACTACCAAGGCTCGGTTGGCTTCACCGTGGTTCAGCCAAATAACAAGTAAAACAGTTTCCTCCGATTGGTACTTAATCCAGACCCGGGGCAGGTCCAAAGCTTGCCCCGGGATTTTTTGTCCCTTTTTGAGTTGAGCGACCGGGACGCAAGTAATCGCAGCTTTGGGACGAAGGCCAGCATCGAAAGAGTAGAGAAAAGAAATGGCAAACAACGATTATCAGGTTCTTCCGGCTCTGCCTTTGAAGAACACAATCCTCTTTCCGGGATTGTTATTGCCACTCTCGGTTGGAAGAGAGAGCTCGCTGAAAGCAGTAGAAGCCGCGCTCAAGACCGAGGAGAAAGAAATTATTTTGGTCGCGCAGCGCGATCCCCAGGTGGAATCTCCTGGGCAGGACGATCTCTACACGATCGGAACCAAAGCGGTCATTCGCAAATCGTCCCGTCCTACCGATGCCCTGATGGAAATTCTGGTACTCGGCGTCGAGCGCGTTGTGATCGCGAAGGTCGAGCCAAATTTTCCGTACCTGGCGGCGAAGTTCCGTACGTTTCCTCTTCCGCAGGATGGCGGATCCGAGGTAGAGGCGCTTTCTGGGGCGCTGCTCGAGATGGCTGCCAAGGCTATTACGCTAGCGCAGCCTCAATCTGCAGCCGAGCTAACTCGCATGCTGGCGGGTCACGAAGATCCGCTGCGGTTGGCATATCTGCTCGCGAGCATCTTCAGCCTCGACTTGGACCGCGAGCAGAAACTGCTGGAAGCGGAAACCCGGGCAGATGCTTTGCGCTTGATGCACTCGTATTTAGCGCACGAATTGCAAGTACTCGAGCTTCGACAAAAGATTGCTTCGACAGCTCGCGACGAGATGTCGAAGGAACAGCGCGAATACCTGCTACGACAGCAATTGCGCGCGATTCAGCAGGAACTCGGCGAGAAGGACGCCGACAAGGCGGAAATCGATTTAATCCGCGAGCGTTACTCAAGAGTCGTACTTCCCGAAGAAGCGAAGAAGGAATTCGAGCGGGAATTAGTGCGGCTGGAACGGCTGCCCGCCGGGGCGCCCGATTACCACGTAACGCGGACATACCTCGAGTTTGTTCTCGATCTGCCGTGGAGCAAGTTGACCGAGGACAATCTGGATATTCCACATGCGCGCCAGGTTCTCGATGAGGATCACTTTGGTCTGAAGGAAATCAAGGAGCGCATCCTGGAGCACCTGAGCGTACTCAAGCGTAATCCGGAAGCGAAAGCTCCGATCCTCTGCTTGGTGGGCGCGCCCGGTGTCGGCAAAACCTCGCTCGGTCAGTCCGTCGCGCGAGCGCTCGGACGCAAATTCGAGCGGTTCAGCCTAGGCGGTATGCACGACGAGGCCGAATTACGTGGACATCGGCGCACATACATCGGCGCTATGGCTGGTCGGCTGCTGCAAGCGATGAGGCGCGCGGGAGCGCTAAACCCGGTGCTGCTGCTTGACGAAGTTGATAAGCTGGGGCGCGATTTCCGTGGTGATCCTGCGGCGGCGCTACTCGAGGTTCTTGATCCGGAGCAGAATAAGACGTTCCGCGATAACTATCTCGACATGGCTTTCGATTTGTCGAAGGTGTTGTTCATCACGACAGCGAACTCGCTCGACACGATTCCTCAACCGCTGCTCGACCGTATGGAAATCCTGCGGCTCTCGGGTTACAGCGAAGAAGAGAAGGCGCAGATTGCACGTCGATACCTCATCCCGAAACAGCTGAAGGCAACCGGTCTGACGGATGAACAGATCGTCTTCACTGATGACGGTCTGCAGGCGATCATCGCAGGGTATACGAGAGAGGCCGGCCTGCGGCGGCTGGAGCGGGCTATTGCTCGAGTGACGCGGAAAGTGACCTTGAAGTTTGCCGAAGCCGAAACCGAAAAGGTGACGATCACGCCGGATGTCTTAAGCGATCTGCTGGGGCCCGAAATCTTTTTGCCCGAGCAGGCGCGCAAGACAGTTCCAGCGGGCGTTGTGACCGGCTTGGCTTGGACCGAAACGGGCGGCGATGTCCTCTACATCGAGAGCGCGCTGTTGCCGGAAGGCAAGTCGCTGACCATGACCGGTCAGCTTGGCGAAGTGATGCAGGAGTCGGCGAAGATTGCTCAGAGTTACATTTGGGCTCACGCGGATGATCTCGGCGTAGATCCCGACAAGATTAAGAGCAACGGCGTACACGTACACGTTCCGGCAGGCGCGATCCCGAAGGATGGTCCTTCCGCCGGAGTCACGATGACGAGTGCGATGGCGTCCCTCTACACGGGAATGCCAGCTCGAAACGACATCGCCATGACTGGCGAGGTGACGCTCGCTGGCCTGGTGCTGCCAATCGGCGGTGTCAAGGAGAAAGTGCTGGCGGCGCGGCGCGCGGGAATTCATCGCGTGATCCTGCCGCAAGGCAACAAGAAAGATCTGCGAGACTTGCCGGACCACGTTCGCCAAGAGATGCAGTTCCATTTCGTCGATCGCGTAGAGGAAGTGCTGTCGCTCGTGATTCCCGGGCTGAAAGTCCGGCCGCTGGCTCTCGCAAGTTAAATCTGTAGTTTCCGGTGTTGAGGTAGCGCCTTAGCGCTACCTCAACACGTCACTGGCCCTCAGCCTTCCAGTGCGACGCTTCAGGTGTCCCGCCTCACGGCGCGCCGCCGCTTTCCAGATTAAAGGGCACCCGGACCATCACGCCGAACAGGAATGCATCGAATACCTTGAGAAGAAAATTCAGTGCAAGGACCAGGTTCTGACACAGCTGATGGGGG
The DNA here is from genome assembly GCA_963771495.1 of uncultured Acidobacteriaceae bacterium. Taxonomy (GTDB): domain Bacteria; phylum Acidobacteriota; class Terriglobia; order Bryobacterales; family Bryobacteraceae; genus Bog-105. The sequence goes on from CAVYTR010000004.1 coordinate 192,151, forward strand.
GAGCATATTACTTTAAGAAGCAACTTGGGGAGCTCTTAACTTGGGTCGTGTTTGATACTCGGGATCAGATCGTGGATTTCGTGCGGCGCTGGTCGGAGGCGACCGAGATCGGGGCCGGGGGCGCTTCGTGGGGGGATTGGGCGCGACCACGAGCAAGCTCTACAACTGCGGGAGCGCTAAGGCCGCGTGAACGAGCACAACGCTTGGGTTCCCGTGACTCTTGGCTGCAGGACTAGAAAAAGCAACCTCACGCCCAACGTTGATGCCATGGCGGAGCGCGGCGTTAACTTCACCCACGCGTTCACGAATCAACCTGTATGCAGCCCCTCTCGTGCATGCCTGTTCACGGGCCAGTATACGGCAAAGCAAGGCGTATGGCGCAATACCGGACATGGCGTTGCTCTTGCCCGGAATGCGGCTACGCTCGCGAAGGAGTTCCGCAAGCGGGATACTCGGCCAACTACATCGGGAAATGGCATCTAGCGGGGGACACGCTGGGACCAGTGACGCCGGCGGACCGCGGTGGCTTCCTTGATTTGTGGGAAGCGTCGAATGAACTCGAACACACTTCTCATCCCTATGAAGGCGACCTTTACGACAGCGATGGCCGCCCACTCCATTACGAGAACGAGTATCGTGTCAATTTCATGACTGGGCGTGCCAAGCGCTTCCTGCAGAACGCTAGCAAGACCTCGCCGTTCCTGCTGGTTGTTTCTTATCTCGAGCCGCACCAGCAGAACGATCTCGGCCACATGGTCGCGCCCAAAGGATACGCGGAGAAGTATGCGAATCCGTTCGCGCCGCACGATCTGCGCCCATTCCCTGGTACCTGGCAGGCGCAGCTGCCCGACTATTACGGTTGCCTGAAGACCATCGACGAAGCAGTTGGCGAAATCCGCTCCACGCTGCAAGAGACCGGGCTCGATCGCGACACCATCGTCGTCTTTACGAGCGATCACGGCTGCCATTTCATGACCCGCAACACGGAATATAAGCGCAGCGGCCACGATTCCTCTGTGCGCATTCCGCTTGTCATGAAAGGTCCGGGCTTCGGAGGCGGCCAGAAGGTGGATGAGCTCATCAGCATGGTCGACCTGATGCCGACGCTTCTCGCCGGAGCCGGCTTACGCCTGCCCGATTCCGTGCAGGGCACAAGCACAATGGGTCTAGTTTCCGGCAAGCGCCGCGAGTGGAGAAACGAAGTTTTCGTCCAGATGTCGGAGTTCTGGGTGGCCCGCGCCCTCCGGACACCCGAGTGGACCTATGTTGCCGCCGCGCCGCGCGAAGGCGTTCAGCATAGAGCCGCGCCTAACGCGCGTCGCTACTCGGCGTTTCAACTCTACGATAATCAGGGTGACCCCAATCAGCTGGTGAACCTTGCCGGACGCCGCGAGACGGACAAGTGGAAGAACTTTTGCGTGAACGTCTGAAGGCTCGCATCGCCGAGTCCGGCGACGCACCGGCTCAACTGCTTCCCGGCGCATTTCCGTATTCGTGAACGATCAAGCGGAGACGGTATAACGCATCCCCGACAACTGCCCCGAACTGCAGACTCAAAGCTCAGGCTCTTGGAACAGCCGGATCCCCGCAATCCCCACCGCGCCTGCTTCCATGCACTCGGAGGCGTTGTCCCAGTTCACTCCGCCCAATGCAAACACGCTTTTCCCGAGTGAACAAGCGTGGCGCAGCAAATCGAGACCTACCGCTGGGCCCTTGCCGGGGCTGGCGAACACCGGTCCGAACGTAACGATATCTGCATGTGCCGAGTGAACCTCCTCCAGCGTGTGGCAGGAACGCGCTATCAGCAGACCGGGCAGAGTCTCTTGCGGAGCATAGGCGGGAAGATGTACGCCGTCCGCTCCTGTCGCTGCTGCTACATCAGCCCGCGAGTTCACCAAAACCTTGGCCGGTAGCACTGCTCGGGTCTCATAAGCGCGCACTTCCAAAACAGCCAGCGTGAATTCGAACAACTCGCGTGCACTCACGTCCTTTTCGCGAATTTGTACGTAATCCACTCCGAAATGCATTTGATCCCGAATCACTTCCAGCAGTGGACGAAAACCGCCGACCGCCTTTCGATCCGTAATGTAATACCGCTTCATCCCCCGCTTACTCCTCCGATAAAGTGCACAGCACTAGGCGGAACCTCGACAGTAAGCTCGTCACAATCTTTAAGTTCGCGACCTTGTTCCTCGCTGACCGTCGCCGAGATCTCTCCTTCGAACTCGATCTGAACACCATTCGGCGAAATTGTCCTTTTTCTGACACGCAGCAAAAGCGCATTTTGCCTCTGCCGCTCTCGAGGCGATCCAATCGTAGCTTCTGTTTTCCGGAAGCAGACGAACCCGGCATCCCCAATCAGGTGACCCGGAAAATAGGGTCCTTCAATTTCGGTTCCTGGAACCCGTAACCGGCTCAGGTTGCGACCAGGATCCAAATGCCCGACCGTTGCGGGCAATAGGTTATGCAGTCCGAGAACGCGCGCCGCTTGAACACTGGCAGGTTTACGAAGAAGACTGTCTTTCGGCCCTGATTGCAGGAGTCGTCCATCCTCCATCAGGCAAATCGTCCGCGCTAGCTGGAAGCATTCCTCCAGATCATGGGTTACGAGAATAATGGGAGCCTGCAAACGGTCTTGCATCCGGTCGAGCACGTCATAAAAACCGTTTCGCAGTCTGGCGTCAAGACCACGCGTGGGTTCATCCAGAAGTAGCAGACGCGGCTCGCTCGCCAGAATGCGAGCCAGCGCGGCACGTTGCTTCTGCCCTCCCGAAAGCTGTGCGGGTTTACGGACCGCCAGATCTTTCAGTTCGAATGTCTCCAGCAGTTCGTTAATCCTGCGATGTTGGCCCAGCGCGCGTTTGTCCGATGCTGCTGAGACCGCGGCGAACCGTAAATTGTCGCGCACCGTCATGTGCGGAAACAGGGCGTGATCTTGAAACACGTAACCGCAGCGCCGCCGCTCGGGCGGAAGGCAAACACGTGTAGACGCATCGAAGTAGAGTTCATCATTCACCAGGATGCGGCCGGTATCCGGCTGCGCAAATCCCGCCAGGCAATTTAGCGTTAGTGACTTGCCTGCGCCGCTGGGACCGAAAAGCGCCGTAATGCCAGATGAAAGCTGAAGGTGAATGTCTAAATCGAAGGGCGCTCCCATGCGTCCGGCTGGCAAACGCTTCGTAATTCGGGCATCGACCGCGTGGTGAGTCCCAGGCATCAGGCAGCCGTGTTGAGCCGGGGTGTACGTGAAGCATAGCTGCTTGCCCAGAGTAGAGCAATTGCGACAGCTGATACAACCAGCACCAAGATGCGTGCCAGTCGCCCGTTTCCCGATTCCACCGCATCATAGATTGCAACAGATAGCGTTTGTGTCCGGCCCGGAATATTTCCGGCAACCATAATCGTCACCCCGAAATCGCCGAGCGAACGTGCGAAACTCAGCGCGACCAGCGAAGCCAGGCCCTTACGCGCTAGCGGGAGAGTAACTTTCCAGAATGTCCGCCACTCCGAAGCTCCCAGGCTTCGTGCAGCCCACTCATACCGGTAATCGACTCCCTCCAGCACCGCCCGCGCGGCCTTGATATAGATCGGAGCCGAGTGAAGAAACGCTGCAACAACTGCCGCCTGCCAAGTGAAAACAAGTGGCTGGCCAAATACAGATTCATAGATATGCCCCAGTACCGACGTCCGTCCCAGCAGCACTAGCAAGTAATAACCGAGCACGGTCGGGGGGAGAACTAACGGAAGCGTAATGAGAGTGTCGATGAGATTCTTGCCGCGGAACTCTTTGTGAGAAAGTGTGTAAGCGCAAAATGTTCCAACCGAAATCACCAAGGCGCTCGCCAATGTCGCTACCCGCAGGCTGAGCCACAAAGGCGACCAATCAATGGAGGACGAAGAAAGCATCAATGCGATCTTACGGACTGAATCGATGCAGGACTAAGCTCCTTCCGTCTGTTTGCCTCGCGTAGGTGGTTATAAATTACCCGCAGAATGGCAATTACCGGAACGGAGAAAAACATTCCGGGAACCCCGGCAAGCGCTTCACCCGCTAAGACACCGAACAGCACCAGGAGAGGATGGAGTTCAACACCCGAACTCATCAGGTAAGGACTGAGTACATAGTCCTGAACTACTCGGAAGGATCCCCAAAACACTACGATCCACACCAGGCCACCGGAGCCTGTCACCAGAACCACCACACACATCATTACCAGCGCCACCGCGGGACCAATTACGGGGATGAATTCGAGAATGGCAGCTAACCCCGCTAAAAGCAACTCGTAGGGATAACGCATCACACTCAGGAAGGTCGCCCAGGCGCAGAATGAGGCAACGGCAAGCAATACGAGTGCACGAATATAGTTTCGAAGCACCAGGTGGATGTCGTCCAAAATCGCCTCTGTCGTCCTGCGGTATTCGCCTCCTACCAGCCAGAGTAGAGAATCCCGAATGGACCGGGCATCTTTCAGGAAAAAGAAAGCCAGGATCGGCACCAGAATAACCGGAAGAGCAATGCTGAGCCCGGATAAAATCTGAGCTCCGGCTCGCTGCAGAAACGGCACCACACTCGTCTCCAGGTTCGTGGCCTCTCGATTCAAAGCCGCGATTACCTGCGCTCGTAGCGGCTCGAGGAAATGAGGTAACGCAATGTTGTTCAGTGTTCCGCCGCTTACTAATTTAGGCAGCCTGGTCACCAGGCTCATCGCCTGCGCTGCAACAGTGGGAATCAGCTCGAACCCAAATAGAACCAAAACGCCGATCACAACTACGTACACGATTGCGAGTGCCATGCCACGTCTCTTCGTTGGCCCAAAACGCTCGACGCCGTCCACCAGCGGAGAAAGCATATAGGCAACGAAGATCGAGACCGCGAACAGCACCAGCGTGTCCCGTATGAAATAAGCCACCGCCAATAGCAATCCGAACAGGAAAACTGTCCAGGCTACACGCAGCGCGCGTATGTCGATCCCCCCCACGATTGTTAGACTATCAGGTGCTTAGTCTCTCGATCGCATTTCTAGTTTTGGTATTTGAGTACTGAATGCAGGCTTCCGGGCGCGATATGCGCCGCCTTACAGCGGAGTTGAACGAACTCGAACGCAACCTCCGTGAAGGCGGCGGCGAAAAAAAGATCGAAAAGCAACATAAAGACGGTAAGTTGACTGCACGCGAGCGGATCAACCTACTCGTCGATCCTGGGGTCGACTTCCTCGAGATCGGCCTCTTGATCGCCTATGACCTATACGACGGCCAAGCTCCAGGTGCCGGTGTCGTCACAGGTGTTGCGCGCATCGAGGGCCGTCCCGCCGTGATCGTTGCCAACGATGCAACCGTCAAAGCCGGTGCCTGGTGGCCGGAAACTATCACCAAGATCCTCCGTGCCCAGGAGATCGCGATCCGTAACCGCCTGCCGATCGTGTACCTCGTCGATTCTGCCGGCGTAAATCTTCCCCTGCAGGATGGCATTTTCCCGGGACAGTATGGCGCCGCCCGGATCTTTTACTACAACTCGCTCATGCGACGGCGTCTTCATATTCCGCAGATTTCCGCCGTAATGGGGCCGTGCATCGCCGGCGGTGCTTACCTCCCTGCTTTGAGCGATATCGTTCTGATGGTCGACAAGACCAGCTTCATGGGTCTGGGTGGCCCGAACCTCGTGAAAGGCGCGGTCGGTCAGATAACGGATGCCGAAACTCTGGGCGGCGCCAGGATGCATACCACGGTCAGCGGCGTAGCCCATTACCTTGCTGCCAATGACGAGGACTGCCTTCGGCTCATCCGCCGCCAGTTCCGCCAATTACCGTCACCGAAAGCAGTTCCGAAAGGAGAGCCGCCGCGCTTCGATGCGAACGGCCTTTACACCGTCCTGCCATCAGATCACCGATTGCCCTATCGCATGGAAGACGTTCTGAGAGGCTCGTCGACGCCGGCGAACTCCTCGAGTTTCAACCCGACCACGCCCCTGAATTCCTGTGCTGCGCTGCACAACTGAATGGCAGAAACATCGGTGTGATCGCAAACAGGCGCGGATTCCTCAAAACTTCGTCCGGTCCGCGTGTCGGCGGCATCGTGTATCCCGAGTCAGCGCGCAAGGTCGCCTACTTCGTCGAGAATGCTCACCGTCATAATTTGCCACTCCTCTACGTGCAGGACGTTTCCGGATTCATGGTTGGAGTAGACGCAGAGAAAGATGGGATCATTCGCGCCGGAGCGGACATGGTGGAAACCATGGCTTGCGCTACCGTTCCAAAAATTGTACTCACGCTCAACCACGCCAGCGGAGCGGGTTATTACGCGATGGCCGGCCAGGGCTTTGATCCGAACTTCACGTTCAGTTGGCCTTCAGCGCGCATCGGCGTCATGGAAGGCGATTCAGCTATTCAGGCCATTTATGGTCCTGAACTCGACCGGCTCAAAACTGCCGGCCAGCCCGTTCCGCGCGAGCTCGAAAACAAAATAGCCGGGACGCGTGCCGACTATGAGCGCTGGCTCGATGCAAAGTATGCGGCTGCACGCGGCCATTGCGACGCAATAATCGACCCGAAAGACACCCGCAGCATCCTCGACTTTGCGTTCGCGGCAGCATGCGAACATACCAGGACGGAACATCTTCCCCTCCAGCTCCTGATAGATTCAGAGGCTCGGCAACTCGTCGAATAGACTTGTGAGCAACGGTAGCGTCATCGTCGAATGTAAACTTCGCGTTTTACACCTGACCCTTAACCGGCCGGAAAAGCGCAATGCACTGAACGCAGAGATGTGTTCCCGGATTGTCAAGGAAGTCGAAGGGGCGCAAACGCGCGATGACATAGGCGCCGTGTTGATTAGTGCACTCGGTCCTGTTTTTTGTTCCGGCATGGATCTTGACCAGGCTGCGGGTACGATTTCGCAAGAAGAGCTCGCGCACGTACATGACAGGCTCTTTTCCTTGGGAGCAAATTCTACGAAACCTATAGTTATATGCGTGAATGGCTCCGCCTTGGGCGGGGGCCTTGGCTTGGTCGCACAAGGGCACATCGTTACGGCTGGCCAGGGATGCGGTTTCGCCTTGCCCGAGGTGCGCATCGGCCTCTGGCCCTTTCTGGTCTACCGTTCTGTGGAAGCCGCCCTCGGCCCGCGCCGAACCCTTGAGTTGAGCTTGACTGGCCGAGTTTTCCACGCACAGGAGGCGCAACTATGGGGCCTCGTTCAATACGTCGGTCCCGGCAGCGAAATCCTCGATCACTCCAAGGTATTGGCTCGTGACCTCGCTAAAAGTAGTCCTCATGCAATCAGTGCGGGCCTGCAGTACGTGAAAGAAGCGCGCGGAAAGTCGTGGATAGAGTCGGGCGAGATTGCGCAGCGGTTGCGAACTGAAATCCTCACTGGACTCGATTTCAAAGAAGGTTATGAGGCGTTCAAGCACAAACGTGAGCCCCGCTGGCCCAGCATTCCAGGCGAGTTCTACTCCGCCCGGGAAACGCCACCTCATGATTGAAGTGTGAAGCTGCTCGTGTTCTTGGCCGCTGCTCTTAGCTCGCAGGCCGCTACTCCAACCTTTTACCGGGATGTCCTCCCGATCCTTCAGTCACGTTGCCAGGCTTGTCACAGAAGGGGACAACTCGCCCCAATGCCGTTGCAGACCTATGCCGATACCCGCCCCTACGCAGCTGCTATCCACGAAGCCACGGCAAGGAAGCTGATGCCTCCCTGGTTCGCTGATCCTTGTTGCGGTCATTTCGCAAATGACCCGACTCTGTCTCCGAAAGAATTGGCTACGCTCGCAGCTTGGGCGGAAGATCATGCGCCTCAAGGCGACCCGCATGATGCCCCACCCGCACCCTTCTTTGCCGAAGGCTGGAACATCCCGCCACCGGATGTAGTTTTGCGTATGCCCGCTCCGAAGCAGATTCCCGCCTCCGGCGATATTCCGTATCAATACATCATCATTCCAACCGGCTTCAAGCAAGATCGTTGGGTTCGCATCTCGGAGATCCGACCCAGTAACCGCATAGTGGTTCATCACGCCGTTGCTTACATTCGCGAGCCCGGTTCCAAGTGGCTGAAGGGCGCTCCCGTCGGCACCGCATTCAGCGCGGACGACCTTGCGGATCCCGCTCTTCGCCGCGACGCGATGTGGACCTCGAGTGACATCCTGCTCGTGTACGCTCCCGGAAGCTCGCCCGATCAGTGGCCGCAAAAATATCTCGAAGCTCGTGCCTGCTGGATCCGATATCGTCCTGCAGATGCACTACACAACGCGCGGCGCCCCTATGCAGGACCAAACAAGCGTAGGACTCGTATTCGCCAAACACTCACCCGGGAAGCGGGTTCTTACACTACAGCTCACAAACGACCGATTCGTCATCCCGCCCGGCGATCCTGATCATCGTGTCGAGGTCCATGGAACGCTACCCAACGACGCTCTGCTCCTGAGCTTCTTCCCTCACATGCATCTGCGCGGAAAAACGTTCGAATACAATATGCGAGCGCAAGGCGGACACATCGCAGACCCTCCTCCGCATACCTCATTACGACTTCTATTGGCAGCTTAGTTATAAGCTCGCTGAGCCGATTCTGCTCAAAGCCGGAACACTGTTGCAAGCTGTCGCCACTTTTGACAACTCCCGCAACAATCCCCACAATCCGGATCCTGATTCCGCAGTTACTTGGGGCGAACAAACTTGGGCGGAGATGATGGTGGGTTTCTTCGATGTTGCTGTCGATCCTTCAATCGACAAGCAGGCATTCTTCATGAGGAAGCCTGAGGAACGAACTCCTCCAGCTCAAAAGATCGCCGGACCACATCCCTGATCTCATCCAGAGACTCAACAGCACCGCTGCCCATCGCCTGCACAAGTGCATTTCCCGCAGCCGTAGCTTCCGCCGGGCCGGCTATCACGCGCCGTCCCGTGTAGTCTGCGGCAAGCTGGTTCAGAATCCTGTTCCGCGATCCTCCGCCTACAATATGAATCACATCGATCCTTCTACCGGTGATCGACTCTAGTAATTCCAACACCTGCTTGTAGCGTGCCGCAAGGCTCTGCATGATAACCCGTGTAATCGCTCCTGGGTCGCCGGGCACTTCTTGACCAGACCTGGCACAAAACTCGCATATCCGCCGCGGATGATCTCCCGGTGTTACGAATTGCTCAAGATCCACAATGGTCTTCGTCGCAGGCGAAGCCGCAGAGCGCTCCATCAACTCGGAGTACGAATATTCGTCGCCAGCCTTTGCCCATGCTCGCCGGCACTCCTGGAGCACCCACAAGCCGGGAATATTCTTCAGGAACCGAATAGTCCCAGCCACCCCGACTTCGTTTGTGAAATTAGCGGCAAGTGACTCGGCGTTGATCACAGGAGCATCGAGTTCCACACCCATCAGCGACCATGTGCCTGAGCTGATGTAACACCAATTCTGATTGGCTGCCGCGGGAACCGCCGCTACCGCTGAAGCCGTGTCATGTGAACCCGTTGTATACACCAGGGTCTCGTGATCGAGCCCGCATCGGTCCGCAACGTAGGGCAACACTGGTCCGAGTTCCGCCCCGGGATCGATCAGTTCCGCGAAAAATCCAGCGGGAATGCCCAGCTTCCGCAGCATATCGGTCGCAAAGCCCTTACGCACCGGATCGTAAAACTGCGACGTGCTTGCTACCGTTCGTTCTGCTGCATACGCACCTGTCAGAAAATAATTAAAAAGATCCGGCATGAACAGCAGCTTCGACGCAATCTTTACCAATTCAGGGAGAGTTCCGCTGCAGAGCGTAAAGCTGGTACAGGGAATTGATCTCCATGAACTGGATGCCGGTTTGACGGAACACTTCGGCTCGCGGAAAACGATCTCGAAGATTTCGTCAGGAACGCCCCTAGTCCGGCCGTCGCGATAATGCCGCGGGCCGTGTAGCAAGTCGCCGTCTTCTCCCAGCAGAGCGAAATCGACACCCCACGTGTCGATCGCGATGCCGTCCAGCTCGTCTGCCGCTTTGGCGCCGGCCCGAATACCTTCGCAGATTTCATCGAAAAGCCGGAGTGTGTCCCAGTAGAGACCTGTCGGAAGTTGAACCGGCGTGTTCGAAAACCGGTGTAGTTCGTTAAGTTCAATCTTGCCGTCGCCGAAATGCGACAGAATTGCGCGTCCACTCTCCGCACCCAGATCGAGTGCAAGATAATGCCGTTTCATTGTCAGTCAGGAGTATATCGTTCGTGAGATTCGGCTCGAGGCTTGCCTTTCGGATTCGCTCCACTCACCATAGAGCGTTGCAATCAAGTCGTCCAAAGCGCGATCAGGGTCGGAGGAAAGCAATACTTCGCGATTGAACGCTGCGAACAAAGGTGAGCGCAAACGGGGAAGGGCGGGGAAGATCATAAAGCTCTAACGGAACCTCGTAAATGCGCCGCGCTTCTTCTGCGGCCCGCGCCGCATCGCACTGATCTTCGAGTACCTCCCGCACCGCCTCGCGCACCAGCGGATGATTCGGCTCATGCTCCATCAACGTCTTATAAAGCAGGCTGCCATTCCACGTTGCCGTGCGAGCCGTGACGTTGCCGCGCAGAGTCCTGCGCGGTAGAAGCTGTCCGATTTCCGCGATATGTCGAAAGGAAGTGCCCAACGTCTCCGTCGTTGAGAGCGTAGCGCGCAAATCTTCAATAAACCTCTCTGGACGAAACGCCTCATGCAAACTCTCCGCATCCACAGCGATACGGGCGTCCAGGGACAGCAGAAAACTATGGTCATCGAAGTTGGCCATTACGCTACGTCCTTGCGCTAAACGTGCACCGGTGACCCAAGCCAGTGAGCGGTTCACGGCTCTTCCTGCAACCACGTGGACCAGAATCATCATATTCCGACCGCTCGTGATTCGCTCGGCAAGCACTGGCGCATCAGTGGGAACGGGCATTGCGCGCGTGTGCCGCTCGATGAAACCCGCGATTCGGGCGGCAACGTTCTCATCCACCTTGTAGGTAGTCCGCAGGTGGTGGGAGCAGCCGTCCGCTCCGCCAGTGTGCCAAGCGCTGCTCAACTCTCGCCGAAGCCTTCGTTCCTCCTCTGCGAGCTGTGCGGTTAGCGGCATCTTGTTGCCCATCCAGCGAGGAGTTTTTACCTGTTCACCCGCGGCCGGTTCCACAACCGCCATATCGCTGTGAATGCGCGTGACTCGAACTGGCTTGCCGCCCATGATAAATGCTTCGTTAGGCTGTAAGCCCGCAATGAATGATTCTTCAACCGCCCCCAGTTGACGGTTGCGCGTTGAAATCACTCTCATTTCAAAATCAGTGCTGATTACGCCCGCATTCAAGTAGTAGTTGCGCGCTGTTTTCGCGTCGCCTACGCGCATCTGTCCGTCTTCAATCATGATTTTTCCGAATGTTCCGTAGGGGCCTAGCACCTTCCCTTGCCCGGAAAGATAACTGACCACGTCATCGAAGTCTCCCCGGGGAAGATCCGCATACGGACCCGAACGCTTCACGAGCTCGTATGCCTCGTTCAGGTCCCACGGGCCCTCTATACTCATGCCAAGCAGTACCTGAGCGAGTACGTCGAGGGGCGCACCGGGAACGCGCAAAGCATCCAGCCGGCCCTCGCGTGCAGCTTCACGAAGCGCAACGCACTCGATCAGGTCGGGAAGGCTTAGTGGCACCAGGGATCCGGAAGCTATGCCATTTACACGATGCCCGCTGCGTCCGAGCCGCTGCAGGGCGCGGCTGACGCCCCGCGGAGTACCGATCAGCAGAACCTGGTCGACGCTAGAAAAGTCCACCCCCATCTCGAGACTGCTGGAGGCCACTACTGCACGCCAGCGACCCTGCTTGAGTCCTTCTTCAATTTCGTCCCGGGTCTTTCGATCGACTGATCCGTGATGGACCGCGATTTGGTCCTCCATCTCTGGTAGAAGTACATTCAAGGCCAGTCCCAACCGCTCCACCCCCGAACGAGTGGTTAGAAAAATCAGACTGCATTGCGCATTCTGGACCAGGGCAGCAACCGTGGGCGCAATTCGAAAAGAGTTGTAACCTGCCGGCGGAAGCCAGACGCCCGGCTCCGGCGCGACGATCTCGAGCCGATGGGATTTACGAACGTCCACACGAGCAAGCGAGCAGGATCGTGCGCCGCAGAGAAGTTTCTGAATAGCCTCTACCGGCCATGCGGTTGCAGAAACACCAATCCGCTGCAAAGGCCGCCCGGCTCGGTGCTCCAGCCGCTCGAGGCAAAGAGCCAGCAGCGATCCGCGTTTCCCCTCTGCAAAAGAGTGGATTTCGTCAGCTACAACAGTGTCCGGATCGAAGCCCGTCTCGCGCCACTTGGCCTGCGAAAGAATGGAACTGAGACTTTCAGGCGTGGTCAACAGCAGGTGAGGGCGCAATCGCCCTTGCCGGTTCCGCACTTCTTGCCCTGTATCGCCAGTGCGAACCTCCATCCGGATCTGATTGGAGATCGGAAGAGCTCGGTTAAGCGCATCGAGCGCCGGCGCAAGGTTGCGGTGTATGTCGTTATCCAGCGCCTTCAGGGGAGAAACGTAGATCGCGCAGACAGCGTTCGGAAGATCATTGGCCATTGCGCGATCCGCGAGCCGCGACAGAACTGACAAGAATGCCGCTAAAGTCTTGCCGCTGCCCGTAGGAGCGAGGATGAGTGTGTTCTCGCGATTCAAGGTGTGTGGCAGTGACGCCTTTTGAATCTCGCTAAGCTCCGGATACTGAGAAAGGAACCAGTTGTTTAGAGCGGGGTTCAGCTTCTTACTGGAGCGACGCCTGGTAGAGCGCTTCAACTCGGGCGAGATCATCACAATCCTCTGGTTTCTTATCCTGCCGCCATCGCAAAATCCGCGGAAAACGTAAGGCGTATCCACTCTTGTGCCGCGAGCTTTTCTGCACGCCATCGAAAGCGACTTCCAGCACCACTTCCGGACGAACGATCGTCACAGGGCCAAACCGGTCCGTCGATGCGCTCCGCAGAATGCGCGTTAGTTCTTTGACTTCAGTGTCCGTTAAACCTGAGTAGGCTTTCCCGACATTCAGAAACCCGTTTTGCGAGCGCACCGCAAAAGTGTAATCGGAAAGGACCGTCGCCCGCCGCCCACTCCCTTGTTCCGCGGATGTAATCACCACATCGAGCGTGCCGTACGGCCTTTTCAACTTCTGCCACGCGCCCCCGCGTTTTCCTGGTTCGTAGAGACTTCCACGCCGCTTCAGCAAAAGCCCTTCGTTTCCGCGAGCCCTTGCTTCTGCAAAAAGCCGGTCAATGTCGGAGTGACTATCCGCCGCATACTGCTGCGACAACAACAAGGGCGGTTCAATACTCGAGAATAGCCGCCCTAGAATGCATTTCCGCTCCTCGATAGCACTTCCGAACAGCACCTCGCCGTCGTGCAGCAAAACGTCATAAGCCATGAATGCGACCGGGATCTCGGCCATCAGGGTGGTCCGCACATTCTTGCGCGCGAGTCGCTGCTGCAGAAGATTGAAATTCAAAGCCCGATTGTCGCGCCAGCCTAGAATCTCGCCGTCCACTAACCCGCTCCCCGGTAAGCTTGCGAACCCCCGGCTCAACTCAGGGAAACTGCCCGTGACATCCTCCATGCCGCGAGAAAATATCCGGACATGACCGGATTCGAAGTGGACCTGTGACCGAATGCCATCGTATTTGTCTTCGATGACCCAGTCGTCCGGGCTCGGTAAATCCTCAACCCTTTCGAGCGGTTTTGCCAACATGAATTCCATCGGATGAAACAGCCGGGCCTCGATCGCGGACAGTTCTCCTCTACATGCGGCCAGCGCCACCCGAGGCAAATCGCCCAGCCGGTTATTTGCGTCCCGGACAGCTTCGTTCGGCACACCGAACGCAACCGCCACCGCTTCCTCCACCTGCCTGGCCATAAGCCCGATACGAAGCCCGCGGGTGATCACTTTGATGAAGTACTTGATAGCAAGCGGAGAATATGTCTTGTACGCTGCGGCAAGCAACTCCAGTTTGCGATTCGTCGTTCGCGCACGGAAGAGCTGTTGGTACAGGTCATCCGCGCCTGTAAGAGTCAGTGGCTTGCCTTCCGTAGAGCCGCGCAACAGCAAACCCGCCGTCTCGCCCGAGTCGCCTACTTCGCCCTGGCAAACTCGCAGCGTGTCCTTGTCCCAGCCCGTCGCAATCTGCAGTGCATCTCGAAGAACGCTTGTCCCGATGGAAAGTTTTGCCTTCTCGCTTACTTCAAATAAACTGTGATTTGCCGGTTCAGCAAGAACAGGGCCGATGCTTAGGAATTGAACTGCTAACGCAAGGTTCCTTTCATCAAGCGTGCGTAGATAATCCGCCAGCAGAGCCACCTTCCGCAGGCGGCTGCCATGATTTGCAATACTCTCGCAGACGGCTGCGAGCTGATCCATTAGCCCTCCGCCTCGATGCTGGCGTGGGCGCTCGTGCGCTGCGGTGCGGCAGACGAGATTCCGCGCGCCTGCAAGATCTTCGCAAACGGCAAGGTGTAACCGTGAACCACGTCCACATGCTTGGCACACGAACGGTCCACTAATGTGAGAAGCTCATCGAAGTCAGCATGGTCGGAGTACGGAATCAATTTCTCCGCACCGCTCCGGCTGCGCGCGTTATCGAGTGCCGCCCAGCCCGAAACATAAGCCATGCGGATATTCTTCCCGCTCGCTTCCAGTACATTGCCATGGGCGGGTACCACGACAAGCGCTTTGCCTGTCATAGCGCGGGCATCGTAGGGTTCCCAACCAGGAAATTCGTATCCGTTCTCCTGATACACGGGAATAAATTTCGCAATAGCGCCGTGCACTGCCGTCCGGATTCCGGCCTGGCATAAAACATGCGCAATCTCCTGCCCACGCCCGAGCGGGTACCCGATAAAAGCAGGAACGACTCCATCCTCGAGGCTCTCGCGCGCGAACGACAGAATCTGCCCCACAGCTTTTTCGCGGTCCAGCAGCTTGTAAATGGGCAAGCCGAAAGTCGATTCGATGATCAGACGGTCGCAAGCGATTGGCTCCGTGACGTCTCCGCACAAAGGCGGCCGCAGCTTGATATCACCGGTATAAACCAGGCGCTCGCCTTCAAATTCGATAAGCACCTGTGCAGCCCCCAGAATATGGCTCGCCGGATAGGCTGTGAGCGTTGCGCCATTCCACTCGACCGATTCGCCGAACTCCAAAACTCTCATCTCTGGCTCCGCCGCATCGTCCGGTTTCCAAAGCCGCATTCGATAAATCTGCAGAGTCGTCGAAGTTCCTATCACCACTCCATGGCAGCCCCGCGCGTGATCGCTATGCCCGTGAGAAATCCAGGTCGCCGCGCATGGTTCCGTGTTGTCCAGCCATAACTCGATCTGCGGCAGATAAATGCCGCTACTCCGAAACTCAACTTCCATGAACCCTGCTCATTGCGAGAGAAATAGAGCGCAGAGTTGGTCAATAAACCGGCGTATCTCCGATTCCTTGCCGTCCGTCGCGTTCACCAGAACAGAAAACGCGATCCATTTTCCCGCCGCCGTTTGTATATATCCGCTGAGCGCGTTTACATGCGCGATTGAGCCCGTTTTGGCATGGACCCGCTCGGCTCCGGCTACGTGACCGAACCGGTGTTCGAGGGATCCGTCCTGACCTCCTATGGGCAACGAAGCCAGCCAGAGATCCCGATACGGCTGAGTCCACATGTACCGCAACAGATCGACAATAGCTTCGGGAGAAGCCAGGTCCTGGCGTGCCAAACCGGATCCATCACGCAAGGGAAGATCGCCCTTTGGCGGCACTATCCCTGCCTGCTGCCAGAAACAATTCCCGCTCGTCTACTCCGGCCGCGAGTGTGCCCGCCCCGCGAGTGACGAACGCAACCTCTCGCAGCAACATCTCAGCATGCAAATTCTGGCTGACCTTGTTGATGATCTGAACGATCTCCGCAAGTGGGACGGAGTCTCGCGTCGCAATTGCGGTGCCTCTGGCTCCCGTATTAGAAGCGTCATTCACGGTGTAGCTCGAAACGGCACTCCCTCGAACCGTGATGCCGCATTCCCGCAACGCGTCGATCAGTGCCTCTGCCGCAAAGCGCGCCGGGTCAGCGATCGCGAAGTCTTGTTCCCAGGGAATCGAGTTTTTTCCAAGCCTCCCGGAAAGCACGATTTCATCGCTGCCTAACGGCCTCTCCACGTGAACATGCGCTGCATTTGTAGCATCTGTCACCACTTGATTCAGAATCACGAGACCGTCTACCGGAGGCGAAATCTCTATCTCCGCCAATTCGCCTGCTTTCCCGGGATGCAACGTGACCTGTTCGGTGTTGTCGTTCAACGCCAGCGCTGTAACCGCAGTGCCGTATCCGTACGTGGCATCGTCAATGGTCCAACCCTCGGGATAGAGCTCGTTTGAGTAACGGCTCGACACGCCGGTTAGATCCCCATTGATCTCTCGAACACCCGCCTGAAAAACGGCATTTGCCAGTTGTTTCACTGCTGCCAGCGGATCCCCGGAAACAGCATGTACCTGATAGGGCAGAGCGCGCCCCGATAGGTTTGGGTCGCCGCCTCCTATCAGTTCCAACCCTGTGAGCGTAGTCTGGCCAGGCGACCACGCGCCTTCGGTTGCCACCTTGGTGTGAAAGGTGTAATTAGGTCCCAGCCGCGCAAGAGCAAGCGCCGTCGTAAAAAGCTTCGTGTTGGACGCCGGAACAAAAAGCTTGCCCGAGTTCTGCTCAGCAACAATCGCCCCGGTATCGAGATCAACAAACAAGTAACCGAGATGTCCGCGGCTGATCGCTGGTGTTCGCTCGATCAGCGACTCAATCTGCTCGGAAATGGTTCCGGAAGATTGAGTGAGGCCCTGAGCGGGCTGGGAGCAAAGGTAAAGAACGCACAGCAGGGCTCGCCCGAGCACTATTCCCCACTGGCTCGCAGGACGCGTGGAGAAGGCGCAGGCTGCTTGTCACCCATCAGCCGCGCTTCCAAAATAAGCATCAGCGCACATACAAGAACCGCAATCGACCCAAATGCAGGAAATAGCATGACGAAACGAATGCCAAATGCACTGTCAACGAACCCAAGCAGCCACGGAGCACTCATAGCGCCTGTGATCGCGATCGAGAAAATCCTATTGTAAAAGCCTGGATGGTAGGCGAACCGGTCGTCCAGCCTTTCCGCAATCAACGGATAAAGTGGTGCAAACCCGGTTGCCGCAAGGACAATCCCTGTCCAAGCCGAACTGAGCGTCGATGTGAGACTCAGAGTGAGGCAACCCGTCATCGCCAGAGCTGTCCCGCCAAGAAGCAGTTTGCGATGGCTGAAACGACTGAGAAGGCCTCGGACCAGAACACGACCGAAAGTCAAAACGAGAAAAAACGCTGCTAAAGCCCAAATGGCCCAGACCGGGTTCGTTCCAAAGCGGTGAATCAGAAATAAGGGCAGCCACCCTGCGATCGCCCATTCATTCCCGAACTGTAGAAAAATCAGCAAACTGAAAAGCACGGCGCCAATATTGCGCAGTTGCCGTGAAGCCTCGGCTGACTGTCTTTCCTTGTGCCGGATTTCAGGCGAACGCTTCGCGCGCGGCGAAGGTTTACTCGCGAAAATCAGCAGATACAGAAGGGGAACTACTGCGAGTACCAGAGTCTCGATTTGCACAGATCCAGCGAAGTACGTCGAACCGACAATGGCTGTCGCGAGCAGATTTCCACAGCCGAACAGTACGGCTGCACGTTGCGCTACGACAACAAACGCCTCTGCGAAGAGGTCGTCAAGTGCGGAGAGAAGAGCCGCAGCTAAAACGCCGGCCGACAGCCCAACCAAGGCAAGCCCAAGGATGCGCAGAAAAGGCGCTGCGGGCGGCGCAGCAAGGAACAGCGCCGACCAGGCAAGAACCGCCAGAACGCATGCGGAGCAAGCAACCACCCGGACCGAAGCTCTTCGCCCGGTGCTTTGAGCGAGCGCCACCCCGGCCACGTAGCCAGCGTTCAAGCTCAGAAAGTGGAGTCCGATTAAACGCGGTTCCGCACTAATGTGGTACTGCCAGACGATCAGAAGTGACCCGATCGAACCGACCAACGTCCCAAGCAGCAGGAATCCGCTGATCCATCGGCCCTCTTCGCGATTGAGGAAAAAATTTCGACTAGATTCGGTCGGATTCGTTGACACATTCCAAACGTAACTTATACAATCGAATCATCACTGAGGAAGGAGGTGGTCCAGTACAAATGAATTCTGGTAGTGACTGTAGCATACAATCCACGCGCGAGGTGGCCGACTCTTAAAGTCGCCGTTCGTACGTTCAGATCTCGTTTCAGTGACGAGGCCGAAGATCCTGTGGACCGGCCGCCCCGTCGCGCGCAACGTGGCTAGAGTGTAGTTCGAAACCCCGATGTTGCACAGTCGTGCGCATCGGGGTTTTCACGCGTAAACGCCCCAAATCGATGTTATAATTATGGGTAAACCCGCCCGTTTTTCGAAAGGATCTCCAAAGAAATGAAAGCAGGGATTCATCCCGCCTATGAACCAGTGAACGTGGTCTGCGCCTGCGGTTCTACTTTCCGCACGCGGTCTACCCACAAGGGCGACCTGCGTGTTGAAATCTGCTCCAGCTGCCACCCATTTTTCACCGGTCGTCAGAAACTGGTCGACACCGAAGGACGCGTTGATCGGTTCCAGAAGAAATTTGCCAAAGCTCGCGAAATGCAGGCCCAAAAGAAGGCCGCCGCCGAAACCAAGGCTGCAGCAAAGAAAGTTCAGTAATTCCGCGCTGCGGTGGTGTCCGCCTTACTGCGGCGCCACCAACCCTTTCCGGATCGCGAACAGCACCAGTTCTGCGGTTCGGTGAATATTCATCTTTTCCATCAAGTTGGCGCGGTGGACTGAAACTGTATTGACACTCAGGTCAAGCAGCCTGGCGATCTCCTTATTCGATCGTCCTTGTGCAATCAGCTGCAAAACCTGCTTCTCGCGCGCAGTCAGCTTGTTCAGTTCATCGTCCTGTTCGTGCGCGACATACTTTAGCCCCGATCCCATGTAGCGTTTCCCTTCAGCTACGGACCGGATAGCTCCAACTAGGTCGACATCAATCGCGCTCTTCAGCAGGTACCCTTTAGCTCCCGCATCAAGAGCATTTCGCACGTAGTTGTCATCGGCATGCATGCTGAGAATCAGTACCTCAGTCTCAGGCTGATGTTTCACAATCTCTTTGGTGGCTTGTACTCCGTCAAGCTCCGGCATCGAGAGATCCATCACCACCACTTTGGGCTTTAGTTCGTTAGCCATGCGGATCGCTTCCACGCCATTGCTGGCTTCTCCCGCGATCTTCATGCCTTCTTCGTCTTCCAGAATGCGCCGGAACCCGCGCCGCACCAGACTATGGTCGTCTACAAGCAGAACCGTTATTTCGCCATTCATCTCTATGGTGTTGCAACCTCTCTCATGCTTTCCTCATTCAGGGCCTCGGATACAAAGTCGTCTTGTTGCAGGGGCATACTGAATGAAACAGTCGTGCCGCTATTCGGGATTGACTGAATATCTACCGTTCCATGCAGGAGTTCCGCCCGTTCGCGCATGGCGACCAGCCCCAGGCCCGGCTTACTAGCTTGTTTGTCCGGAGAAAAGCCCCGTCCGAAATCCCTCACTTTGATGGTCACTTGCCGTGGTGAATAGATCACGGCCACTTCCGCTCGCTTGGTGTCCGAGTGTTTCGCTGCGTTATTTAGCGCCTCCTGTACGATACGGAAGGCGTGGATTGCTGGCTGTCCAGTAATCCGAATCGGTACCCCTTCGCTAACGGCTCTGGTCTCAATTCCGGTCTGCCGCTCAAACACTTCGACGTACCACTCAATCCCTTTTTCCAGCCCATAGTCGTCGATCACCGTCGGGTGCAGCATCTGCGAAAGGCTCCGCATTTTCTCGAGTGTATTGTGGGTAATCTCGCGGATTTCACTCAACTCAGTCCGCAGTGGCGAGTCGGCAGGAACGCCCTTTCGTTCGGCTCTTGAGAGCATCGCGCTCACAGCCGTCAAAATCTGGCCGAACTCATCATGCAGCTCCCGCGACACAGAACGCAGGACTTCCTCCTGCACAGTGATCAGGCGCGCCGCAAGCACCCTTCTCTGTTTAGACAAAGACTCGATCTTCCCAAAGATCCGGCGGTTCGAATAAATCAGATACAAGCTGGTGATCACAATCGTCACCATGCAGCCCGCCTGGAACGCATAAATGTTGCGCTCACCCGCCCCGTAGATGGAGGCGACCTTCTGGTCGGCGAGTTCTTCTGCCTCGTTGTTGCGCTCCAGAAGGTGCAACACCAAAGCCGCCAGCGCGGACTGCTGACCGGACAAGCGCGTCTCAGCCACTGAGCGAGCCGTCGCCTCGTGTCCCATACTTGCTTGCTGGAAAACCAGCTCCGAAGTCGCACGGAACTCACGTAGCGAACTCAGCAGTTCGGCTTGCCGGTCTGCACGCCGCGTTACGGGCGCCAATCTGGCTTCCTCTTTGATCGATTCCTCCAAATCCGCTCGCAATCGCTCAAATTCGGGACGAAACTCCAGAATGCGAGTACCATGAGGGTCCTGAACCATATCGCGCAGCTTTAGACCCACCGAATTCAGGTCATTTTGCACTTCCAGAAGGAGCAGGGAATCGTGCCGGTTCTGGTCAATGGTCTGATTCTGCAGTCGCCGCAATCCGGCCAGCTGCCGTAACGAGAACGAGGAAAATCCTGTTACCGCGATCAGCGTAACCAGCAGCCCGAGCAGCAGGCGAACAGTCGGCGATCTACTCATTCGTTTTGTAGTCGTGTGCGCCGCCACTACACTACAAGACGAAAGAGGTTGCTAATTTGTTGCTGGTATTTGGACTTGAAAAAAACCGTCAGTTCTCTTGCCTTGCTGCTGCGGACGAAGCATTACCGGAACCCGTATGCAGCGAAGGTACCCAGTTCAGATTTCTTAGGTCAGTCTCCGATGCCGTTCCATGTGCTCGGTTCTCTCGGTTCTTGGCCAGCGCCCTCCAGCTGTTGTACGCCATGAAGACGATGTTCGACCGGATCAGATCGTCACGGAATGAGCGCAAGACCCGGTAGGTTCTTCCGTGTTCTCTCGAAACTCCAGCCTGCCCGGCCCCGGCCATTACCTCGGGATGATCACAATTGTTCAATCGAACCGTTGCAATCTCTCCGTCACTCCAGCGGGCCGAAGCCAGACGAAGATTCGGGGCTGCCGCCAGCGGCGAGCCAGGTAACATGCCTGCAGCCGCCACGCACTTCGTGAAAGCCAGATCATCCACCACCTTGGCCCGTTCCGCATCGGTTCCAGGATTGGACAAATGCGTCCAATGCGCTGACTTGAACTCGAACCCTACATCTTCAGCCGCCGCCCCCAGCCACACGTCTCTATGCTCCGGGTCCTCCCACAAACGTACGTGATGCCGCTTCTCCACCGTGTCGAGACTCTTCTGATACATAAGGTCCGAAGGGCTTCCGTCGAGCGTCAGTGTATTCATCGGTGCTTGCGGATAACCTTTTCGTTTCGTAAGGGCAAGATACACCCGGCAAAACGCTACCGGTGATTTCCTCTGGGCCGCCACCCATCCCGCTGACTCAAACGCGCGGTCAAGCTCTTTACGGCTACCGACAAAAACAACATTGATCCAATCGGAGGGGCGCTTTCCCAGATAAGCGCGACCGCGCGAAAAGCGGTGCAATGAATTTTCTATCTCGCGCACCTCACTCGGCGAGATAGCAGCGAGGTTGGTTCCGCTCCTGCTCGAAATCGGAATGGTAACTCCTCTGGTGAAGCGCAGAAAGATCTCCGTTCCGCCCGGAAAGTAAATCTCAGGACTGGCAGAAGGAGCTATCATCGACTTCACTAGCCAAACAGGTACGCTGGCCACAGGGGAGACAAACGACAAAGGGACGGTGAAGAAAGCCAGCGCCGACGACACCCCCGCAATCGGATGAATACCGCGAACAATACCCTTATCGTCCACGTGCTCTTTCGCTGTTTCCACCTCGAGCAATTGAAGGTGAACGGGTATGCTCTGATTGTTTGGCAACCGAAGAGTCTCGAAGTTGTACTCCAGACTTGCCGTAAGGTGCTTCAGTCCTAAACCGAGACGGTTGACCTCGCCCACCGCCCCCGAAATCACAGCGCCCGGAGGGATAACCGCGCCTCCGTCCGCATAGACAGGTGCGATCACGGTCGCCTCGATGACGTCGCCCTTATGCGAGATCAGCGAACCCGATGCAATCGATAGCCGGGCCTCAACGGTCGTCCCGGCAGGAACAGTTTGCGCCGAAACCGCTCCTAGCGCGCACGCACCCAGGCAGACCACGATCACAATCTTCAACGTCAAACAGACAGCGCACGTCCGGCTCCGGCTGAATGCCCCGCCGAACGAAATGCCTTTGGTATGTAACCGAGGGATAGTCCTGGTTCTCAGAGTGATTCCTGCGCTCAAGCATAGCTGATCTGTAAGGCTTAAGTCACTTGGACAAACTACCTCCTTTGAATCAGCTGTTTATGGCCGCATCTTCTGCAACATAATCAAACTTGGAGGCATTGAATTCTGTTGGCGGATGGGTCCGCTCCCAACCAATCGTCCGCCGAATAGCTTCCTCGAGCGGTACCGGCTCTTCGTAACCGAGTTCCTCCCGAATGCGCGTTGAATCCGCTACCCAGTGCTGCGCGCTGTTTCCTGGCGCGAGCAGGTGTGCCGGCATGCGCTCCTTCGGCAGACTCACAAACCGGCCCTCCCAACCCGTAGCCGCAGCAATTTTCGACGCCCACTCTAATTCTGAAAAAGCTCGCATTTCCGCGACATTGTAGATGCGGCCAGCCGCGCGCTCTGAAACGGCAGCCAGTCCGAGCGCTGCCGCCACATTCTCCACGTATCCTCGCGGCGATCGCCAAGCTGCCCAACCTTCATCGAACAGGATCACCTGTCGGCCATCATCGATGCGCCGGAGAACCGGATGAAAGCGGCCCAGGCGATCACCCGGACCGTAAATCATCGGCAACCGAACTACCGTGCCAGGCAGCTCACGATCGCCCAAAATAACCCGCTCAACCGGGATCTTGTCGTACTGATCATCAAGCCAGCCAAAGGCCTTCTGCAGCATCTTCAGTTGCGCCGGCGGATACGTTTCGAGTTTGGTCCGCAGCGCTGAGTCTTCCGTCAGCGGGACTGGCTCGAGAGGCCCTTCCTCACTCCCATGCAGAACTCCGCAAGCGCGGTATACGTCGATGCTGCTCGCCGCTACCACTCTTGCGGCCACACCGCGGAACGCTTTCATCACCTGCTTCGCCTGGGCTCCCGAGCTGAGGATAAGGTCAATCACCACGTCGGCTTTTGGCCGCAAGCGCGCCAGGTCCTGGCGGTCACCGATGATCTGCTCGGCCGGCAAATCCAGTTGCGTGTAGCCGCGATGGAAAACCGAAACAGAGTGGCCCGCCGCAGCAAGCTGGCGCACCAGATGAGGGCCGATAAACCCAGTCCCGCCGATAACGAGAATCTTCACGTCGCGCCCCAGCCATGACTTAGCCGCGCCAACATTTCTTTCTTCTATTTTCCTCTGTTCACCTCTGAACTACATCTTGTTCCACTAGATGGAGTTTGCGTTCAGCGTCGCCAGCCCGAAATGTCCCACTGCGCTAACCGTTCACTTTCCGCCGGGATTGTCCATCCTGACGGCGTTGTGTGCGACGCGTGCGCCTGGCCCGTAAAGCTGAGACGATCCGAACGTACACCGTTTAATGGGCGTAGCCGCGCAAGAAGGTTGCAGATCGGATAAGATCAGAACGCCGTGGGCGCGGAAGTTTCGTCCCGCCAACCTGAACGATTTCTTCGAGGCTGTCTCGGGCTCGACCGCGTCTGCATCGGACCCTGACGATAGGACGCGAGGGGCGAATCGTTTCGTGCGGTGAAGTTTGAAGGGGTCGGCGGAACTTAAATCGATCCTTCGACCAAAAGATCGCTCGATGATTTCCCGATTCGGGGGCCTGGACGACCCCATCCTGACGAGCTGCTCCACCGCCGCCGATCGTAACTTGCCGGGAATCCGGTCGCCTATCGGCGCCTGCGGCTACCGTGAAGAATAGCGACAATGCTAACCACGTCACTCTTGATCCGGTAGACGAGGATGTACTTGTCGTGAATCAGCTCCCGCGTTCCTTTGCAGCGGCCTTGACGCCCGAGCTTGGGGTTACTCGTCAAAAGACGCGCCGCACTGCGGAGGCCGTCTACCACACGGAATGCGGCGTCTTCATTGTCCTGCGAAATGTACAAATAAATAACTTCAAAATGGCGCAGCGCACGTTTGGGATAGTTGAGGCTTATCCAGCAAGCCGGTTCCGGGAGTTCTTCTTACGTGCAAAGTGCTCTGCGACTTGCTCATCCGTATAAACCCGGCCCGCATCGGCGTCAACTATGCCCTTTTCAATCTCATCGAGTTGCCACTGATAGTGATCCACATACTGCGCAATGGCATCGAGGATGACCCAGGCGCGGCTGCGGTCGAGTTCCGAAGCGATCTTGTCGAGCTCCTTTAACTGTTCATCTTCGATGAGAAGCGAAATAGGGGAGCTCATATTTATATTGTGTTGGTTTGTAGTTATGGGAACGTTGAATTTCACGAACGAAGACAACTGCCGACCACGTTTGACCGGCAGTTAGGCCCGCAGGGACTTATGCTCCCTCTTCTAGAATGTTCGGCACATCGATTCCCAAAGCTGTGGCCAGGTCATGTTGATGCTCCTGCTCTTGCGAGATGATTTTCCGGACCTGCTCCGCTAACGCGTAGTGACCCAGCGCCTCTGCCTGCCTCACCCGCTTGCGATAATTCTTAATCGTTTCCGTCTCGTTGTTCAGGTCGAAGCGAAGCATTTCCTCTGGTTTGTCCGACAGCTTCACTTCCTTCGGGCTCCCGTTCGGCATGGCCCCCAGATAATCAAGCTGATCGCTCACAATAAGCGCGTGCTGCAGCTCCTCGTGAGCGTGCTTCTTCAGCTCCCCAGCTATATTCATCCATTTCGCGCCCTTCAGAACGTTGCTATACACGGTGTAAGCGATAATCGCTTGATACTCCCGCGACAAGTCTTCTTGCAATCCTTGAATCAGCTCTTGTAACGCAGGATTGTTCGTGTCTGCCATCATCTTCTCCTTCGTGATCCCGGTAAACGCACTCATAATTTAGCTCATCGTGAAACGGTCAGAGGCGTACCCGCATCCGGAGACGCTGCCCCATAAGGGCTAGCTTAAAAGGTGCGGTGATCAGGAATCGAGGTGTTCTTGCAGCTTCAGGACCGCCGCTGAATCTTTTCGGCCCAATGGGTTGAGCGGCAGCAACCGTTCTTCGATCGAGACTATTGGAGTTGAGCAGCCGTGTTAAAGCGGGAATCCAACGCGGGCAGCGCATTGTAGAGAAACGCATGTGCCATAGCAAAGGGATCAATAAAAGCGAGCGCTCGCCGGTCCGTTTCGGTTTGTACGTAAGGAACTACGACGGCGCCTCCTGCGATAACGGAGATGTTGCTCGGGATTCTTTCCCAACCTACGTCGAGTTTTTTGGCATGTATTACTCGATTGAGAGCGTCCCAGAGATCTTTCACAACTTCTCCCTTTTTCACGGGAACCCAGTGCCAACGGGGCTGCACGAGATTTATTCCAGAACGCCCCGAAACACTTTCGAGGGCACGTCTGGCATTGATTGCGAAACTGCTCACGGCCTCGATCAGCATCACGGTAGCCTTCTCCTGAATTGCCTGATGATCGACTGGATATTGAGCGCTCGCAAGGGCCCAAATAGTAACCGCCTCTTCCGTTGCCCTGCGTAAGGAATGCCGGACAATACTCTCTGTTTGGATCTCCTCCATGCGAGCCCCCTGCAGGCTAACAACACCTTCCACTCTAAGGATAATAAGCCCTGTAGCTTCGGCTTCCTCGTTGATTCGGCCAGATCGCGTTCGATCTCCGGCCAGCGTTCCAAGATTTCTTGAAGGGTGAGTAAGGGTTCTATCGCTCGCTGGATTTGGTGAAGGGCAAAGAGGAATTTACGCCAAGGGCTGGCCTGCGGGCTTCGGCAGTGAGTACCCCCAGGGGAGAAACCACGGCCGGTGCGGATCAGTTTTTGCGTTAGCAGCGAAGTCAGGAGCTTTCCAAACAGCCAAGCTCGCGAACTTCGTTCGTCGTACTTAGGCAGGTGGCCCAAACGCAACAGAGAGTTCAGCCCGCTTGAAAACAAGCTCGATTTGCCGCCGCGTTCGAAACCACTGGAGAACCTGCGCCGCCGAGCCTTGCTCGTAGGTGGCGTCCCGGGACTTCTTCGCCAGCGCCGCGCGCATCCGGAGGTTCCACTCTCGTATCTTGCCAGCTTTCGTTAGTTGAGTGATTTGCTGAAGCAGCGGGAATCGCCATTTCCCCGGGCCGTAAGCAGCGAAAGTGACCGGATGACACGGATTAAAACGTCGGCCCCTTTCTCTTTCATTGCGACCAGGCCGGTAATCCACCGTAGATCGCGTCGCCCAGAAGTAACTCTCCGCTCTTCACCGGAATTCGCGTCAGAGACTCAACTGGCGGTACCCTCGGCGACAGTGACCTCGAAGAAATCCACATTCCAACTCGGGCAGCCGATTGGATAAAGAGTTCGCCACTGGCTCCCCATCTTTCCGGTTCCATTACGATCGTTACGTCCACAATCCTGATCCGAGGAGCACTTCTGGGAAGAACCCCCAAGCTACTCTCGGCCATCAACTGCACACAAAGTATCTCCAACCACGGGTCGCTGTTTCGAAGGCGCTTCACTATCGATATCGGAGACATCGGCCCAATCCGCTAACTTTGCACGGAGCGCCATCGCACGCAAAGAAAAGCCCTTGCCAACATGCAGCAACAGCGTCCGCAAGAGCATATCAGTAGGGGAAAACTCACGCAGCCTTTCGACCGCCCCGGTACGTATTGGCTCCTGCTGCCCAGCCATCCGGGAATAAACTCATCAGCACATCCCAGTCCTCTTCCGCAGCATTCTCCATCTGATCAAAAAACACTTGGGTAGCAGCACAAAACGCAATTGTTGAGTTATCGCTTATGACGACGCCCCCCAGTCTCTTCGCGAGCTCAACTCTTTCCTCTTGAGAAACACGTGCTGAAGAAATCCAAATGAGATACTAGACCGCGTTACTGAACCCGAACCACAACCAATGTCATGTCGTCATGCTGCTGAGCTCCCGCCGTAAACGCATCCACCCGGTCAAGCACGTGCGTGATCGTGTCAGCAGCCGTCCGTGACTCTGATTCCCGGATCGCCTGAATGAGCCGCCCTTCATCGAACTCATCCTCTCGCCGATTCATGGCCTCACTCACGCCATCCGTAAACGCGACCAGAATGTCTCCAGGCCTCATAGAAAAACGCGCCTCTTGGTAGGGATATTCGGCGAAGAGGCCGATCACGGTTCCGCCTTCCTCCAAACGGATGATTTCTGCATGCCCATCAGTTTTCCGATACAGGATGGGAGCATTGTGTCCGGCGTTCACGTATCGCAACAGCCGTGCCCCGGGATCGTACTGCGCATAAAAAAACGTCGCATACCGGTTCTCTGCCGAGGCTTCGTACACCAGTTTGTTTACGTGCTGAACCATTTCGGAAAGAGTGGAGCATGGCTTGATGGTTTGGCCGCGCAAGGAAGCCTGCAGGCTCGCCATCATCAGCGCCGCCGCGATTCCTTTGCCGGAGACGTCTCCAATCGCGATCCCCAGGCAGGACTCGGGAAGCCTGATGAAATCGTAGTAGTCGCCGCCCACGCCCAAGGCTGGCCTGCAGTAACCCGCAAAGTCCAAGCCTTGCACGCAAGGCAGTGTCTGCGGGAATAGCCGCTGCTGCACTTCCCGCGCGATCTCGAGTTCCCGATCCAGCCTCTCTCTTTGGACAATTTCTTGTCTGATGCTTTCGGTCAGCTCCGCATTCTCTAACGCTAAGCCGGTCTGCGACGCCACTGCGCCCAGCAATTGCAAATCCGCCCTGGAATACGGTGCTTCTGAGCGCTTCGGCCCCAGGCTGATAATGCCCAGCATCCGATTATTGAGATTCACCGGCAACAACACCTGGCTTTCCAGAGTTTTCAAAGCCGATTGCTCCTTCGCTGACGTTCCATGCACCCACGACTGCGGATCATCGAAATAAATCTTGGAAGGACTGTGAAGGCGTTTCAGCATCCGTACCGTCGCCGTGTCTCGCTTAAACTCGACCGGCGGCTCCGAACCGTGGAATCCCCGCGCGTAAACCGGTTCATATCGCTCTCCGTGTTCCAAGAGAACCGCGATGCGTCCCACGTGAAGCGATTCGGCGATTCGCTGGGTTACCGTTTCAATCAGAACGTTCTTGTCGCGAATCGTGGCTACGGAGTTGCTCAACTCTGACAGAACCAGCTCTGCATCGTAAGCTTCCCGGAAAAAGCGCCGGTCCATCCAGCGGCTCGCGCGTCTGGCAAGATGACCGAATCCCAGAATCACGCCCGTTCCTAACGCGGCAATCGCCAGCGCTTCCCAGCGATGTCCGCTCTGCCTGGCCAGATCTGCGGTGATCACCGCAACGGCCAGAATCAGGAGCAATCGAGCCACTCGCAGACCCGTACTCGCAATCGCGTACTTGACTCCCAGCCGAACCACCATGCGCACGTCCATCGCGCGCTGAACAACGATCACGTACGCCATCGTGATAGGAAAAAGAACCAGCATCAACAGGCAAATGGTGGTAAGCCAAACCGGCATTTCCGGAGATACACCCCGGTCCGAGAGCGCTACTGGAAAAAGCGGCACCAGTGAAAGCGTGCAGCCCCAGATCATAACTTGCAGCCGCCGCTTCGCGTCGTTGTTAGGCAGAATTCGCTTCTTTGCGGTCAGCAGACAGAAAAACGCCAGAATATACGCTGTGAAGAGAAAGGTGACCGGAAGATTAGAGGAGGCCTCGAATGCGGCAAGCCAGCTCAGCTTGCTGATGTGTGATCCCGCTTCGAAATTGGCGTAGATATCCAGCGCCGTGAGTACGACACTCGGTATGGCCAGAACCCAAATAAGCCACTGAAACTTGCGTATCCAGGGGAAGGGAACCGGAAAGTAAAAAGCAAACAAAATCATCCAAAGCGGCCACGTGTTGCTCAGAATCGGGTGATACAGGAACAAAAGTTCACGCCATGGGGACCAGATCGCCCAGGAGGTCCCACTTCCGGCTACGTGCCCGAAAGAGAGGAGCATCGCCAGCGTGATCCAGGCCAGAGGATCCAGCGGCCGCGCAAATGCCACCCAGAAGCCGACCGCCAGGCAACTCAGCGGCAGAAAAACGCTCAAGCCGATAACGATGGGCCAACCGAAAACCCGTTCCGGAGTTCGATGGATTTGGACTGGAATGTTTAGAAAGGCATGCCGGCCATTGCTGTCACGATCAACCGTTACCGTCAGCGTTTCCCGGTCGTGGAGCTGAAACCGCAAATCGTCCAAATCCTGCTCGCCGCGGACGGATTGGCCGTCCAGAACTATAATTTGGTCGCCTTGCTTAAGCCCGCTGCCCTCATACCCTGGCTGGAGCCTGTCAATGCGGAGCGTCAGTTCCGTCGTTGTGAAAGGCAGATGGAGCGTCGACCATTTTTGCGATTGAAGATAGACCACATAGCCGGAGTAAGCCGCTTGCGCGAGCAGCGCCCACAGGAGGAGAGCTCCCAAAACCGACCGCCGGATCGTGAGCTGGCTTCCTGGCATCCGTCAGGTTCTGTAAAGCGGGCTCCGCTTACGGCTGTACAGAAAATAGATAAACAGTCCTATAACCAGCCACACGAAAAACCGGATCCAGGTTTCAAGCGGCAAGCCAAGCATCAGCCCCAGGCAGCATAGCACCGAAAGCGCGGGCGTGAACGGCGATAACGGAACGCGAAACGAACGGCTTCTCCCAGGCTGGCTGCGCCGCAAAATCACCACTCCCACTGACACAATAATGAACGCGAAAAGAGTACCTATGTTTGACAGATCCGCGAATGTGCCGATGTCCCAAATGCCTGCGGGTATACCAACAGCCAAGCCTGCCAGCCACGTACTCACGTCCGGTGTTCGAAATCGCCGGTGCACATGCGAAAAAACGTCTGGCAATAAGCGGTCGCGCGACATGGCAAACCAGATTCGTGCCTGCCCGTATTGATAAACCAGAAGAGAGGACAACATCCCGAGCAAAGCGCCCACCGTCACCGTAAACCG
The DNA here is from genome assembly GCA_963771495.1 of uncultured Acidobacteriaceae bacterium. Taxonomy (GTDB): domain Bacteria; phylum Acidobacteriota; class Terriglobia; order Bryobacterales; family Bryobacteraceae; genus Bog-105. The sequence continues at coordinate 222,336 of CAVYTR010000004.1, forward strand.
CAGCCGGTCCATGCCTATTTGCTGCAGAGCGTTCGCCACTGGCGAAGCGTTACCGAGTGTCCGCCAGTCGACGATTCCAGTCAGGACCAGCGCCACCGACGTATAAAGCACAGCGCACACAATCAGCGTGCCGATGATACCGATCGGCATATTTCGTTGCGGGCTGCGGCATTCCTCTGCTGCGGTCGACACCGAGTCGAAACCAATGAAGGTGAAGAACACGATCGCTGCTCCGCTGATCACACCGCCGAAACCGTTTGGAAGAAATGGATGCAAGTGCGCCGCCTGCACTGCTCTCGCCGCGCCGAATATAAACAGCAACACCGCCGCCAGCTTTATCGCCACCATCACATTGTTAGCGCCAGCACTTTCCTTTACACCGCGCACCAAGATCCAGCTCAAAAGCATTACGATCAGCAGCGAGGGAACATTGAAAAAAGACCCGGTAAGCCGCCCGTCCACAATGGCCGGTTCAGAAAGATATCGAGGTAGATGAACGCCAAACAGGTAATCGCACATCACGTTGAAATAAGCTGAAAATCCAACTGCCACGGACATATTTGATACAGCGTATTCAAGGATCAAATCCCAACCGATGATCCAGGCGAAAATTTCGCCGAGCGTCGTGTAGGCGTACGTATAAGCGCTGCCGGCGATCGGAATCATCGAGGCTAGCTCGGCGTAACACAGGGCAGCGAAGCCGCAGGTAATGGCCACCGCGATAAACGACAGGGTTAAGCCGGGACCTGCTCCCGGACGCCCGATCATCGAGGTCGCTGCCGTACCGTGAAGCATCAGGTCGAGCACCGGCGCATTCAGCACCGACGGAACGGCGAGGCGTTGGCCTGCCGCAGCAGTTCCCGTAACCGTGAAAATGCCCCCGCCGATCACCGCGCCAATGCCGAATGCAATCAGGCTCCAAGGACCCAGCGACCGCTTCAGCCTCTTGCCCTCAACGTGCGTCTCTTCTACAAGCGCATCGATGTCCTTGGTTTTCAGCAGCTGGTTCATTCTAGGCAATGCGCCAGTATAGCGGGCCAAGACCGTTCACCTTCAGGGGTCCGCCGTTCAGCCGGCCAGCATTTCCTTCCACGCGTTTTCGTCCCGACCCATGCTCAGGCTTTTTGCGGAACGGACCAGCGGCAGCCGCAGCAGCCGCGGCTCGCGTTCAATACGGGCCAGCAGTTCCTGGTCCGTGACCTTCAGATACTTCAGTCCAGCTTTCACGTAAGCCTTGCTTTCAGTGTCGAGAAGCGCGACCAAACCAAAGCGCTCGATGAATCTTCTGATCTCGCCAGCAGACATCGGCTTCTGTTCCAGATCGACAAGGTGAACGGTGATGCCGCGTTCCTTGAAAAACCGCTCCGCTGCTCGAGTCGATTGGGAACCTTTGATGCCAAATATCTGAACGGTTGGGGACACAATGAGGCGAGGCCAAAGAGCAACAGGAACGGTCCTTCGCAGCCAGTATAACGGCGGTCCAAATACACACACCGATGAGGAGGACGAAATCCTCAGCACGCAATCCAATGCGATACCGCGTTATCTTTCATGAGAGTGCGATCCTTCGTGACTCAGGCGTGTAACGATCTAAATGTTACAAACGCAAACGCCTGAGGCGCGCCGTGACCAGGCCTACTCGATTCGCGCTGGAGCAGCCGCCGCTGACAAGGCGAAACCGCTTCCAACCGAAAACAACAACGGTGACGACGACCGTTACGCAACCTCTAATCACTATGCGAGCTTCAGTAAAGGTTTGCCGCATGACTCGTCCGGCGAAGTCGATCGTGCCGCCTATAGCCTGCTCTTGAAAGCGCTCGGGAGCGGCTTGCCGGCCGACTTCGATGCCATTTCCCTCGGGTTGGGCAGATAAAACCCAGCAGATAAAGCTCGTGGATCCGCAGTGCGGACTCGCCTTCGATCTGGAGTGCGCCGATTCCAAAGCTATGCGATGGCGACTGCGCCTGCTTTTCGCAGTCCGGAAGAAATAGCCGAAATCGGTGAGAACTACTGGATGGCTCTCCTGCGAGACATCCCCATTTGTGAATTACTCAGCCAACCCGCTCGTCGCTGCCGCAGCCGCCGACCTGTCGAAGTACGCTGCTTTCACAGGTCCAAAGCAGGGCGGGGCCGTGACGCCCGCCACTATTTTCCGCGGGTTTACCGACGGCGATACGTCCGGTCCCTATGTCTCCGAGTTTCTGCTGCACGACGTTCCTTATGGATCGCAACTGACGCCTGCCACCGTGAAGTTCGGATATTCGAGCGTTTCGGATTATCTAACCGATCCCGCCGTCTGGTTAGAGGTGCAGAACGGAAAGGACCCGGGTGTGAACCCTGCGCCCATCGAAGACCCGCTTCATTTGTACAACGCTCGCCAGCTTGCCCAGTATGTGCACATCGACGAACTGTTTCAGGCTTACTTGAACGCCTGCTTGCTGCTGATTACGCCTTTAGCTCGTGGCGGGTTCAATGCGCCTATTTTCGCGCTGAAGGGCGGACGCACCTACGAGTTCGACAGCGGCGAGTTTGGAAAATTGCAGGCAGACGTCCTCGGACGAGTGCTGACCGCCAACGGGAATAAGTCATACCTTCTGCCAATGGCGTACCCCGAAGGCTGCCCGCTTCATCCGGCTTATGCGGCCGGCCACCCGACCGTTGCCGGTGCCTGTGTAACGGTGCTGAAAGCGATCTTCTACGAGGACGCTAAGTTGTCCGGCCTGAAGGTTCCGACATGGAGCCTTCCGCAGACGGCACAAACCTGCAGCCGTACATGGGTACGGACCGGGACTCGCTCACGATCGGCGGAGAACTCAACAAGCTGGCCGGCAATATCGGGCTGGCCAAAAACCTCCTCAGGCAGTTCGACGGAACACCAGTGACCATTACCAAGTAAGCGCAAATCCGAACTCTGCGGCATAACGGCTCAGCAGAGTTCGGATGATCACCGAAGCTTACGCACGCGTGTGGTGATCAGCCCAGGCGTTTTGCAGCCGCTCTGCCAACTCATCAGCGTGAGGTTGGTTTCTCGAGGTTCTCCTGCGGGTTACCGAAAGCTCCTGCTTGTCGACGATGAGCCAGATAGCAAATGCGAGCAAGACGGCTCCGATCAGCGAGGTCGGTCGAATTCCAAACATGTACTCCTCCCTTCAAGAGTTTACAAGTCCCATGACTTGCTAAAATGCAACGTGTCCTCAGCCGCTGCCTCCGTTCTTCCCGACGCAACCCTCTTGAAGAGCCTGATTCGAGAAGTTCCCGATTTCCCGAAACCCGGAATCAACTTTTACGACATCACTACGCTCCTCAAAGATAAAGAAGGTTTTCGAAGAACCATCGACGCTCTCGGTGCGCACTACCGCGGCAGCTCCGTGGACATCGTTGTGGGTATTGAGGCGCGTGGATATTTCTTTGCTCCGGCGATGGCGCACGCGCTCGGGGCCGGGTTCGTGCCCGTAAGAAAGCCGAAGAAACTGCCTGCTACTGTCCGAAGCATTGAATATGATCTGGAGTACGGCACCGATCAGCTGGAAATCCACGCCGATGCGATCGAGCCCGGTCAAAAGGTATTGATCATCGATGACGTGCTCGCGACAGGAGGTACGGCGAGCGCCGTAGCCCGGCTTGTCGAGCTGTTGGGCGGCAAGGTGGCCGGTCTTGGGTTCGTTATCGAGCTCAGCTTTTTAAATGGCCGCAAAAGGCTCGACGGATATGACTTGTTCGCCCTTCTTGAATATTGATGGCCCTGGTTAAGGTGCCCTCGCTGGCCAAGTTGAACTTGGACCTCCGGGTTTTGCATAAGCGCCCCGACGGTTATCACGAGCTGCGAACCATTTTCCAGACAATTAGCCTCGGCGATGACCTCGCAATTGACTTCAATTTTGCGAAACGAACCCAATTTGACCTCCAAAGCTCAATCCAGATAGCTGATAACTTATTGATCCGAGCGGGCTTAGCCGTCCTGGAGCACCTCAAAGTAAGGGCGGCAGTTCGTTTCGTAATTCGCAAGCGTATCCCGATGGGAGCCGGCCTGGGCGGCGGCTCGAGCAACGCGGCGGCGGTTCTGATCGCTCTTCCGGCGCTAGCCGGCCGGCGGCTCAGGCTTAACGAGTTGCTGGCCTTGGGAGAGTCACTCGGAAGCGACGTCCCGTTTTTTTTGCATGGCGGGACGGCCCTGGGGGTGGGCCGGGGAACGGAACTGTACCCGTTACCGGAACAGCCGGAATATGCCGTGGTGGTTGTGTCAACCGGCATACACGTTTCAACCGCCGAGGCGTATCGCGCTCTCGGGCGCAACTCTATTGTTACGAACGCGTTGACTTCGCCTCCCGACTCCCCTATTCTGGGAGAGTTTCAGGGTATTGCCTGGAATCTGCACCGTTCCAACCTGCACGATCTTCCGTTGCAAAACGACTTCGAAGGGCCGGTTTTCGAGCTGCATCGAGAGCTTGCCGCCAGTGTGCGAAAACTGCGCCGCCTGGGCGCTCAACCGGCGTTGATGACAGGCAGCGGTTCGGCGGTGTTTGGGATTTTTCCGGACGCGAAAGCGGCTCGCAGGGCTGCCGAAAACTTTCCGGATGGTTCGGCGTACGTGACGCGGTTCGTTTCGCGGCGGAGATATCGGGCTTTGTGGCAGCGGGCGCTCGGACCCGCAGCCGAGGTGAGCTGTTTTTCTTAGGTTGCCAATACACATTCACAGATGTCGATCTCCCCAAAGCTGTTCACCGACTTTAAGGTATTTAGCGGCACAGCCAATCCGGATCTGACCCGCGAAATCTGCGAAGCTTTGAAGTGTCCGCTTGGTTCGGCGATGATCAAGCGCTTTGCCGACGGGGAGACGCATCTGCAGATTCAAGAGAACGTGCGAGGAGCGGATGTTTTCCTGGTGCAGCCGACGTGTACGCCGGTCGATCATCACCTGATGGAACTCTTGCTGATGATCGACGCGTTCAAGCGCGCCAGTGCAGAACGCATCACGGCAGTGTTACCCTATTATGGGTACGCGAGACAGGATCGGAAAGACCGGCCGCGCATGCCCATATCTGCGAAGTTGGTCGCCAGCCTGATCGAGAGGGCGGGGGCGAGCAGGGTTTTGGCCCTCGATCTCCATGCCGCTCAAATTCAAGGTTTCTTCGATATTCCGGTAGATCACTTGTTTGCGGCGCCGGTGGTGGTGGAGTATTTTGAAAAGCGCTACGACCGGAGTCAGTTGATTGTTGTGTCGCCGGACGCGGGTGGCGTGGAGCGTGCGCGGTCGTTTGCCAAGCGGCTGAATGTGCCGCTGGCCATTATCGACAAACGCCGTACGGACGCGAACGTAGCCGAGGTGATGAATATCATCGGCGATGTCCGCGGAAAGCAGTGCTTGGTGGTGGATGACCTGGTGGACACCGCAGGTACTTTGGTGAAGGGTGTGGAAGCGCTGCTCGCACAGGGTGCGAAGGGCGTTACGGCTTGTGCAACACACGCGGTGCTGTCAGGTCCGGCGGTCGAACGGATCAACGCTTCACCGCTCGAGGAACTGGTTGTAACAAACTCGATTCCTCATGAGGAGCAGAAAGAGAAGTGCGGAAAGATTCGGACGCTTTCCGTGGCTGCCTTGCTGGCGCGTGCGATTCAGTCGATCCACGAAGGCGGGTCGATCAGTACGCTGTTCATGTAGTTGTCCGGCTTCGGTGCGAACGCAGCGGAGCAGCTAATTCAGGCTGGGGTCCGGTAGCTCGGGCTGTGATAACGGCGGCCGTCCTGGCGAAGAGGTGAAAGGTGAGGAAAGATATAACGGTTACCGCCGAGTCGCGCGACTCACGCGGAAAAAACGAAGCGCGGCGGCTACGAGCCAAAGGCTCCATGCCGGCGGTGGTGTATGGCGGTCCGAACGGCCCTGCTGCTGTCGCAGTCAGTCCCAAAGAACTGACGCGCATTCTCCACAGCAAAACGGGACACAACACAATTTTCAATTTGAATCTGCCGGGTTCCGAAGGGACTCCCGTGATGATCGTCGACTGGCAGTACGATCCGATCAAGGATTCGCTGCTGCATGTTGATTTGAAGCGCATCGATCTGACGAAACGGATTTTCGTGAAGGTTCCGGTTGTGACTGAGGGCGATCCGAAAGGCGTCAAACTGCAGGGCGGCATCCATGAAATCGTCACCCGTGAAATTGAAATTGAGTGCCTGCCTGACGAGATTCCGGAGCAGTTCACAGTGAATGTGGCGGAGTTGATGGTGGGCCAGAATATCCGGGCGGGCGAGATTCCGCTGGGCGGTTCGCTGCGTCTGGTGAGTCCTCCCGAGGCGGTGATTTCGCACGTCGTTTCGCTGAAGGCGGAAGAGACAACGGCTGCTGAGACGGTTGGGACACCTGCCGCGCCTGAGCCTGAAGTGATCAAGAAGGGCAAGAAGGAAGAAGAGGCTGCCGAGGCTCCGAAGAAGAAGTAATTCTTCTGCCAGCATCGACGAATGTCTGAAGAGGACCGGCCGGTTTGTGTCGCCGGACTTGGAAACCCGGGAGCGCGGTACGAAAACACGCTCCATAACATCGGGTTTCTCGTGGTGGACGAACTGGGCCGGCGTCATGGGATCGGGTTCTCGAAAAGCGAGTGCCAGACGTTAACTGGTTCGGGCAGGATCGGGAACCGGGCAGTCATCCTTGCCAAACCGCAGACATTCATGAATCTTTCGGGTGTGGGCTTGAGCGGCGTGCTGAAGTTTCGCAACCTGACAAATGAGAACCTGATGGTAGTGCAGGACGAGCTGGATTTGCCTTGGACCGCACTGCGAATCAAGACAAACGGATCTGCGGCTGGACACAACGGTGTCAAGTCGGTGATTGCCGCATTGCAGACGGACGCCTTTCTCCGAGTGAGAGTGGGGGTCCGGCCGGACTTTCCGGTAGAGGACGCGGCGGATTTTCTTCTCGCGCGGTTAAGCTGCGAGAAGAAGGAAGAACTCGATGAGGTGGTGTCGTATGCAGCGGACGCCGTCGAGTCGATACTTGCTGAAGGCGCCCAAAAGGCCATGACGAAATTTAATCGTCGCGCCCGAGGCTTACAAGAAGAGGAAGAATGAGGATTTACGAGGAGTTGTTCATTGTTCGACCGGATGCGATCGATGAAGAAATCGATCCGGTAATCGAACAACTGAAGAACGTGATCACGCATGCGGGCGGCACGCTGGACAAAACCGAAAAATGGGGAGTCCGCAAGCTGGCGTATCGTGTCATGAAGCATAACGAAGGGCAGTACATCTTGCTGCAATTTACTGCAGAGCCCGGAACGGTAAAGGAAATAGAGCGACGACTGCGCGTAGCGGACATGGTGCTGAAGTTCCTGACGGTGCGGATTGACGAAAAGCTGAAGCGGATCGAGAAGCGCCGGAAAGCGCGCGAAAAGCGAGCCGCGCGCAAACCACCACCGGCACCGTCCATTCCGGCAATTGCTTCACCACTGCTGCCTGCGGAACCCGCAGCCCCGGTTCCTGGCGCACCCGGTACCCCGGGTATAGCGGCTGTGCAGCCCCCGCCGGAAGCTCCGGCGACGACAGAATAGGAACGAAGAGGCGAAAGGAGAAATCGTTATGGCGGAACAAAGAGGCGGTCGTCCCATCGCAGCTTCGCAGCGTCCAACAGGCGGCGACAAAGCCATTGCTACAGGCAAGAAGCAGTATTTCCGGCGCAAGAAAGTTTGCCGGTTCTGTGTCGACAAGGTCGACGATATCAACTACAAGGATTCGAGACTTCTCTCGAGCTTTATCTCTGAACGCGGGAAAATTACGCCTCGCCGTATCTCGGGCGTGTGCACGCCACATCAGAAGCGTTTGAGCGAGGCGATCAAGCAGGCACGGAACATAGCACTGATTCCGTTTTCGTCACGAGTGTAAGGGGAACCAGCATGGAAGTGATACTCAGAGAAGATCTGGAAAAAGTAGGCTCGCGGGGCGCGGTCGTCAAAGTGGCCGATGGATACGCGAGGAATTACTTATTACCCAAGCGGCTCGCAGTCCTGGCAACGGAATCGAACAAGAAGATTGTCGAGCAGGAGCGCGAGGCGTATTTGCGTCGCGAGGCAAAGGCCAAATCTGATGCCGAGGGCCTGGCGCAATTGCTTGCAAACGTGACTGTGACCTTCCGTCACAGAGTCGGGGAGAACAATCAGCTCTTCGGCTCTGTTACGGCGAAGGACATTGCGGATGCGCTCGAAGCCCAGAAGTTCCACATCGAGCGGCGGAGAATCCAGCTCAGTGAACCTATCCGCACGGTAGGTGAACATCAGGTAAGTTTGCGGCTTCATCGTGATGTTGAGACTCCGATCCGCGTGGTTGTGGAAGCTGAGCAGTAAACGCTCTTGTTGCTCGATCCAAACAAACTCAACGAACACACCGCAGCCGAGGTGCTGAACGCGGCTTCGCGCGGGCACCTCGGACTGGACCATCGTTTTCTGCATGCGCTGGTTGACCGAAAAGCCGAGGCGCTGGCAGCCTTACTCGAGTTCGCCAAGCGCGACCGTTCAAAGGACGTTGTCGATCTCGCCCCGGAACTTATCGCTCTTTTCCGGCATTGGAATGCGCCTGAGGCAATACCGTTCCTGGTTGAGTACATCAGAGAAGATCCGGAAAACGTACCGGACGAGGCGATTGAAGCACTGGTGGATTTCGGACCGGCGGCCGTTGAACCGCTGCTGACCCTTTACGAGCAACTCGAGGAATCCGAAAGCGGCGAAGTGGCATTCGTTCTGGCGAACTTAGGAGTCAAAGATGAACGGATCCTCCGCATTCTACTGGACCGGTTGCCGTACGATCTCTCGGACACGGCTTTATTGCTGAGCATCTACGGCGATCGCGACGCGAGGCCGGCCCTCGAGCAAGCTGGGGCGGAACTCGGACCCGGCGACGGCGAACTGAAGAAGGAAGTGGCAGACGCGCTCGAGGCTTTGTCGAGTGGTACGCCGGCAGAGAAGAGCGGGCGGCAGGAGTTCGACCTCTGGTCGCTTTATCCGGAGACGGCGGATCTTCCGCTTGATCTTCTGGACGAAGACCAGCGCACAGCCTTGCTTGATCACGCGCTGGCTTCGGTCCGTGCGGCTGCGGCGAATTCGTTCTTCAATCAGGAACTCGCGCCAGAGGAACGGGCGAAACTGCTGAAATTGGCGCAGAGCGATCCGGAGACAAACGTTCGCGCTCGTGCGTGGGAAGCCTTGATGAATGCGACCGCGGAAACGGAAGTGGTAGACGCGATGCTAGCCGCATTACGAAACGGATCCCTTCCAACGGAAGAACGTGCCGGGCTGATGGTGGGGCTAGCGCCCGAGGCGGACCGCAACGAGGTACGTCAAGCAATTCTTGCACTCTACGATCTGCCAAACGCGCGCGCCAAAGCGCTGGAAGCGATGTGGCGTTCGGTACACCCCAGTTTTCGGGATTATTTTGCCAAGCATCTCGAGGATTCGGATTTGGAGACGAGGCGCGGGGCCATTTGGGGTGTCGGCTATTACGGGCTTCGGAACGAGCTGGACCGAATACGGAAGCTGCTGGACCACGAAGAATTGCGTTCGGATGCGCTGTTTGCGTACGCGCTGGCGCTGCCGGTTGAACTCTCCCGAGGGCGTATGAAGGGCACGCTGGCACGGATTGAGAAAGACGCGCACGGGTTGTCCGAGATGGAAGAAGAACTGGTGAAAGCAGCGCTTGACGAGCGGCTGATGCTGGCCGGAAAAGAACCCGTTTTCGGGCAGGCGTTAGATTGAAAATCTAGATTCGGCAGCGAGGTATCCTGGGCTGATTCCGAACAGGCGACCGGATGCCGCAAACCTCAGCGCAGAACCTTCGGGTTGGAGAGAGCTCAGCGAGCCACGCAGGCAGCTCCGCTGCGCGACCACGGGTTTTCTTCATCGACAATCTTCGCTGGACGATGATCATCCTGGTGGTGAGCATGCATGCCGCCGTGACATACAGCGGCGTTGGCCGTTGGTATTACCTAGAGCAGCCGCTTCCCAGCCTTCCAATACGTGTTGTCTTCGCCACGTATCAGTCCTTTCTTCAGGCCTTTTTCATGGGTCTGCTGTTCTTTATCGCGGGCTACTTTGTTCCGGGCTCGTTCGACAAAAAGGGCGCCTCTGTTTTCCTTCGCGATCGCGCAATTCGGCTGGGTTTGCCGTCCCTGCTTTACATGCTCGTTATCGGTCCGCTGACTGAATACTATGTGGCCCAATCGTGGGCGCCCGATCGCAAGTCGTCCTTTGTCAGCGAATGGGTTGCGTATTTCGCTAGCGGCCGGATTTTTAGCGGGTCGGGCCCGCTTTGGTTCTGCCTCGCGCTCCTGATCTTCTGCGCGGCGTATTGCTGCATTCGGGTTATGAGCGATTACCGAGTCGCCGCACGTTTGCGCTTTCCCGGCAATCGGCAGATTGTCGCTCTCATCGGAGTGATGGCGGTTGCGACGTTTCTGGTTCGAATTGCGCAGCCTATGGGAACGGCCGTTTTCAACATGCAGCTTTGCTTTTTCTCGCAGTACATTCTGCTCTTCTGTGCGGGAATTTTGACTTATCGGAACGATTGGCTGACGGGAATGCCGAGCTCGCCGGGGACGCGCTGGTTGGCGGCGAGCCTGATCGGAGGGCTTATCCTCTGGTGCATCATTATTCCTCTAAGCGGCGTCCTCAAGGGGAATGCCGCTCCTCTCAACGGCGGCTTTTCCTGGCAGAGTGCCGCGATGAGTGTATGGGAGTCGTTTGTATGTGTCGGAGTTTGCCTCGGGCTCCTCACGATCTTTCGCGAGCGCTTCAATACGCGGAGTCTTCTCACCCAGTTCTTATCAGAGAACGCGTTTGCGGTTTACGTTATTCATCCGCCGGTGTTGATTGGTTTTTCGCGGGCTTTTCGTCAACTCGTGATGCCATCATTACTGAAGTTCCTGCTGCTTACGGCCTTCAGTATCGTGGGAAGCTTCCTGCTCAGCGCTTTGGTGGTACGAAGGATTCCAGGACTAAAGAAGATACTTTCCTGACGAACTATTCGGTCGTCTTCACTTGCCGGCCCTCGTGAAAGATCATGGTGATCTTTTCGGTGTTGGAGATGTCCGATAAGGGATCGGCATCAAGGACGATCAGGTCGGCTTGCTTGCCTTTCTGGAGCGTGCCGGTCGTGTCAGCGAGTCCGAGCATTTTCGCGTTTACCTCCGTCGCGCAATGAAGTGCTTCGAGCGGTTTCAATCCTGCCTGAACCATCAACTGTAACTCGCGGTGCTCGGCCCATCCCGGTATGCGATAAGGATTCGCACCAGAGTCCGTTCCAAACGCGATGGGCGCAGTTGCCGAATGCAGCTTGCGCAGATTCTCAACCGCAATGCCGAAGGCCTTTTCATGAGCGGGAGTCGACGGGTCTTTCCGGACCTGATCCTTATAGGAACTGGAATCCAGCGTTTTTGATAACTGCGGGCTGAGGCTTCGGGTGAAGAAAGGCGAGTTGATCCAGGCTGGAGACTGGGCGTAGATATAAAACGACTCTTCGAGCTGCAAGGTCGGAATGTAATAGATACCCTTGTTCTTGATCAGGCTTACTGTATCTGCATCCAGCGGCTTGTCACGAACGCTGTGCGCGAGTATGTCGACACCCGACTGAATGAGCCGTTTTGCGTCAGCTAGATAGAAAACATGCGCTGCCACTTTCAGGTTGAGCTTATGAGCTTCGTCGATGGCAGCAGCGTCGACATCAAGGTTCGGGCGGGGCAGCTTGCCGCCATTATCATCGACCCAAATCTTGATTAAGTTTGGTGCGTGAGCCGCCATCTCGCGAACAGCTTTACGCGCTTGCTCGGGAGTGGCAGGGCGATACAACTGGTCAGGACCGACCTTGACTGCGGGGACACCACCCGGGACGCCGATTCCACGACCGGCGGTGAGTACGGTGGCGCCGCCCTCTTCGCCTTTCTCCTGATCCGCACGGAATTTGTAGAGAAGATCCTTATTCATGCCGAGCGAAATAACGGTGGTGACCCCGTAGCGCTCATATTGGACGAGTTCCCGCTCAATGTTGACGCCAGTGTAGTTTGATCCGTTAACGGTTGTTCCGGATACCAGACCCACGTGACCGTGACCATTGATGATGCCGGGAATAACCGTTTTGCCGGTAAGTTTGAGAACCCTCGCGCCAGTTGGGGCATGAATCGAAGATCCGGCTGTGGCGATTCCTGCGATCTTTCCACCCTGAATCAAGATGGACGCATGCTCGACTGGTGGTTGGCCGGTTCCATCAATGAGACGGACGTCAGAAAGTACGAACGTGCCTCCGCCCGGCATCTGCGCGAACGCGGGGAGTGCCGAGAAGAGGAGAGCGGCGATTCCGAGAATCTTCACGAAGAATATGATGCCGTAAGCCGTGCTTTTCGCAACGGGAAAATCGGCTGATTAGGGAACTCTTACGTTTTCGAAGGCGGGCTCGGCTAATTTACTGTGGCTGCGGCCGTAGAGGAAATATACAACCAGACCAATCAGCATCCAAGCCAGCGCCGTCATCTGTGTGTGAATGTCGAGCGAAATGATCATGCCGCCGCAGATGATGGCGCCGAGAATGGGAAAGAGAGGCACGAAGGGAGTTCGGAAAGGCCGGTGCAGGGCGGGCTGTATACGGCGCATGATCCAAACCCCGATGCAGACAAGCACGAAGGCGAAAAGAGTTCCGATCGATGTAAGGTCACCCGCTAGCGAGCCAGGAATGAACCCCGCGAACGCGCCCACGAACAGGAAGAGAACCATGTTGCACTTATACGGTGTGCGGAAGGTGGGATGGACGTCGGAGAACAGCTTCGGAAGAAGACCATCATTCGCCATCGAGTAAAACACGCGGCTTTGGCCCAGCAACATGACGAGAATGACGGAGGAGAAACCTGCGAGAATGGCGACAGTGACTCCGGTTGCCAGCCAATTATAGCCGGGCATGTAGTGCTGAATTGCGTAAGCAACGGAAGCTTCTTTTCCTGCAGTCTGAAATTCCTTCCAGTTGCAAATGCCGGTAAGGACATAACCAAAGAGAATGTAGAGGACGGTGCAAAGAACGAGTGAGCCGAGTATGCCTTTTGGCATGTCGCGGCCCGGATCTTTGGCTTCCTGCGCGGCGGTGGAGACAGCATCGAAGCCGATAAACGCGAAGAAAACAATTCCTGCGCCCCCGACGACGCCTCCCCATCCATGTTTAAAGAAACCTTCGTGGCCCGGAACGGTAGCAGGTACAAGATAAGGCGACAGGTTTGCGTGGTTGATGAACCGCCAGCCAAGAACAACGAACAGAACCACGATCGACAGCTTCACAATCACGATGATCATGTTCACCGTCGCTGATTCTTCCGTGCCTTTGATCAGCAGCAGAGTCAGCAGGAACAGGATGAGCAGCGCAGGCGCGTTGAAGAGGCCATGCACGCCGGCAGCGTTTGTCTCTAAAGGCGAGTGGCACCATTGATACGGAATCCGGCCGCCTAGAAGGTTATTGAGATATTCACTCCAGGCGATGGCGACCGTTGCAGCGCCAAGCGCATACTCGAGCACAAGCGCCCAGCCGATGACCCAAGCAACGAACTCGCCCATGGTGGTGTAAGCGTACGTGTACGCACTTCCCGCGATGGGAATCATGGAGGCGAATTCAGCGTAACAAAGTCCGGCAAACGCACAACCAATCGCGGCAACGATAAAGGACAAAGTGACGGCCGGGCCGGCGGCTTCGGCTGAGGCGGCGGCGGTTCGCACGAAGAGTCCGGCGCCGATGATGGCGCCCACACCGAGGGCGATGAGACTTTTGGCGGTCAGAGTGCGTTTGAGGTTGCCATGTGCGGCTTGATCCAGGAGGGCAGCGAGCGGCTTCCGGCGTGTCAGGCTCATGAATTTATGGTTAGGCTAGCATAAGTGCCGGACCGAGAGGGTGCTGGTTGTAGCCAGAATCGCGGCGGATCGAACCGACTTAAAGAGGCGGGCTGGGCTAAGCCAGGGAAGCGAGTACACCAGCTAAGTGACCAGATCTGGAAAGTGGCCGCCGGGCAGTTCGATGGGTTCTGTCCCGAAGGGCTCTCTCTTCGCGAATATGCATACCAGGAGGCGCGCTTTTTTTGGAGACTTAGAGACATCCTGGTGGCGTTTACGGGCGCTTCGCAGCTTGGACGTCGCTGCGAATGCGTAACGTTTGGTTTATGCGGGTCGACGGCGGCGTATCAGCGCGAGAGTGGCCACTCCTGCGCCGAGCAGTAGGAGCGACGCGGGCTCCGGTACGGAGGCAGCGGGCAAGAAAGCCAGGCCCGCGATATCAAAGGAAACCACGTGGGAGGGGCCTGCAGCCAAGCCTGTCTGAAGGTTGAGCGGTTCGAATGCACTGCCTCCGCCGGCCCATAAAGTGCCATCGGGGGCGAAGGCGATGTCCTCAATGAAGAGCAAAGGATTCACTCCGCTTGGTGTCAGCACAGTGGTTGCTGCCGTGGCCGGGTCCACGCGGAAAAGGCCCGGGCCGCCATGGCCCAGTTCACCGCCGATATTGCTGTAACCGTAGAGCGTACCATCCGGAGCAAAAGCGAGGCCATAAGTGTAGCCGAACCCTACGCCCATGGAGCCAACCGGGGTGACTTGGCCGGTACGCGGGTCGATTGTGTAGAGCGTACTATCCGAGTTGCTCGTGGCATAGAGGAGACCACCGGTGGGCGGGATGGCCAGTGCTTGGATGTTCAAGTTTTCCGATAAGGGCGTAATCGGGGTGGTGAGGCCCGTGTCGGGGTCCAAGGTGAGGAGTGTCGCGACACCACCCGACTGCAGGCCGCCGACCGTGTAAAAGGTATCTGTCAGAGGGTCGCGTGCTAAAGAGGCGACCACGCCGGAGTTGGGAGACGTAAAACCGATAATTGAACGGCTCCTGTCAGTTCGTTAATACTGGCGACCCGGCCGCCATTGAAGCCCACAGCGATGAAATCCGCCCAAGCCGGGACGACTAATAAGAGCGGCAAGAGGCAGATGGGGCAGAGTTGCTTAATCATGAGCGTATAGTTCTCCTGACAGGGATTACCTGTGGGTGCGGGAAGGGGTAGGCTGTGCAACTGGAGCGAACCAGGTTGTGAGGCTGCGGTTCACCCAGTACGCCGCACTGAGCGAAAAATCCACTTTCGATAATCCCCGCGGCTCGTTGATCATCACGATTACTGGAAGATGCCTTGCTCCCTCCTGGCCTGCTATTGCGCTGGTCTGACCGGGCGGCACACTGATAAAGGCACGGAGCAATTGCTGAATATCGGAGGGGTTGCCGGTGACCAGAGTCCAACCGGGTTTAGCGCCAAACTGGGCGCGTCCCAGCGTATGTGGGATGGAAGCGAACGGACGTTGCCGCCAGCGCATGGACCTGCACCTCCCCCCACTGGCAGGTTAACAACCTAACATGATGTAACGGTAGCCTGATTCTACGCTGATTCTGGTACGTGTCAAAGGCGTTCAGTACTAGTTTTCTCTTACAGCTACGCCGCTGGCCGGAGTTTACGCGGGGCTTGAGCCGTGAACCGACAGAACAGGCTCATGCGATGGAGTCGCGGGTTACAGCCAGCCACTCCTGCACATATTGCTTGAGGGACAGTTCCGAATTCGCGGATTTAGGAATCCAGCCGGAGATGATTGCCAGGGAATCGGCTCCCGCAGCGAGAGTCTGGCGGGCGTTCTCGAGTGTGATGCCGCCAATAGCGCATAGCGGCTTTCGGGTGAGCGCGCGAAGTTCCCGAAGATTGTCGAGACCGACAACGGGATCGGGTTGCGCTTTCGAGGTAGTGGGAAATATGGGACCGATAGAGATGTATTCCACCGGCTCTTCATCGCCAAGCACGAGTTGCGAGCGATTGTGGGTGGAGAAACCGACGACCTCATCGCGGACCACTTTGCGGGCTGCCAACGGCGGAAGATCGTGCTGCCCGAGATGAAGGGCGGCTCCCAGGAGTCTGGCGAAATCAGCACGGTCGTTGATGACGAAGAAAATGCCGGCCCGGCCGCAAAAAGCTGCAAGCTGTTTCGCTTCATCGAAATGAGCCTGCATCCATTCTTCCTTGTGACGATATTGCAAGATTTTGACGTCAGCCTCGATCAGGGTCGTAGCAGCTTTCCATAGAGGTATTTGGCGTTCTGAAAGCAACGCGGTGTCGAGGATAGGGTAGAAGCGAGGCAGCCTGAATGCAATCGGCATGAGGCACGGACTAGCGAGCGGCTACCGATTGTTCGCCGGTTCCTTTCAGGTGTTCGTTGAAGAAGCGCGCCGTGCGGCCAAAAGCGTCTTTGAGAGTTTCCTCACGAATGTAAGCGTGGCTTTCTTCCGGGTAAAAGGCCTCTTCGAAAGGTTTGCCTTCGTGGATCAGCTTTTCCGTGAGCTGCACGGCGTCCTGGAAGAGAACGTTGTTGTCGACGATACCGTGGAGAATGAGCAGATGGTTCTGCAACTGGCTCGAGAAGTGAATTGGTGAACTGCGGACGTAGGCCTCGGGGTTTTCAGCCGGAGTTGTCAACCGCTCATCGGTGTAGTTGGCGTTGTAGTTCTTCCAGTCGTAGACGCCTGAAAATGCGGCGCCGGCCTGAAAGGCGCTGGGGGCGCGGAACATGGCCATGGCGGTCATGAATCCGCCGTAGCTCCAGCCCCAGATGCCGATGTGCGACATATCGACGTTCTTCAGTTTGCGAAGGTACTCGACTCCGCCCAGAACGTCTTCGAGATCCGGGCCGCCCATGTTGAGGTAGACGCCGCTGCGCCACTCGCGACCATAGTTTGTGCTGCCGCGGTAATCCATCTCGAGGATCGGAAAGCCTTGCAGAGCGAGATAGTTGTTAAACACAAAACGAAGCTCCTGATAACTGCCCCATTGTTTGAGAATGCTGGTGGCATAACCGGAGCCGTGAATGTAAAGGATGGCAGGCCGGGGCTTCTGATTCGGGTCGTCGGGATTCCAGCCTGGCGGCAAAAGCAAGCGCGCGGACACGGGTTTTCCGTCTTTCAGGGACGGGTAGGTGAAGAAGCGGCTCTCGACCCAAGGGGTCTTGTAGAACTCGGGAAGAGGAGACTGCGTCGCGCGCTTTCCATTCACATAGAGGTCGAATGGATTCTTGAGATCCGCCTGCAGAATGGCCTGATCCTTGGCGCTATCCGAAACCCAGCCGATGTTCATCCCTTCGTGGTGGGACAGACGCTCGGGTTCAGCAGATCCGTCGGCCTTCACTCGATAAAACTGGCGCTCGGTTGTGCTCTCGGCGGTGGAGGAGTAGTAGATGAAGTCGCCGACCCATTGCGGATTGTGTGAGAACGGGTCGTTGTGGATCTCCCAATTGCCTTTGGTGATTTGCTTCAGATTGCCGCCGTCGACGTTCAGTGTGTACAGATGTTGAAAACCTGATTGATCGCTGGTGAACCAGATGTGCTGGCTGGCAGGGTCCCAGCCGAAGTCAGAGAGCTCGATCCAACGTTCGTCGGTCTGTTGAAAAACGACTCTGGATTTAGCCGTATCAACGTCGACAATTCGGATCTCCTCGCTTTTGTAGTTCGGTGTTTGGGAGAGGATGACGAGATGCTTCGAATCTTCCGACCATTGGGGAGGACGAGCGCTGACTCCTCGTCCGATCTCGACCTGGCGGGGCGGGGCGTCACCGCTGCTCTCGACGATGTAATATTGCCATCCAGTCGGGATGTCGCCGGCCACAGTGCGCGGGAAAGTGGGTGCGGCGACGAATTGCCCGGAGTAGATGGGCAGCGGCATGGTGCGACCGGGTGTGGGCTGAACAGCGTAAGTAAAGTATTTGCCATCGGGCGACCAGCGGAAGGCGGTCAATGAAGCGGGCGGGTGGACATCGGTGCGCTGTTCAAGAGTGCCGGTGCTGAGATGAAGGATATAAATCTGTCCGCCTTGCGTGAACGCGACCCTTGTTCCGTCGGGCGAGAACTGGGGGTTTACTTCGGGAGCCTTCGTCTTGGTCAGGCGCAGGAGCGCGCCTCCGTTGGTATCAATAGTGAAGAGATCGCCGTGATAGGAGAAGGCAGCCTTTTTGCCATCCTCAGTGAGGTCGAAAGAGGTGAGGCCGGCCGGCGGAACAAGGTAGTCTTTGCGGTGCGGATCGCGCTCGGCTTCGGTCTCATTGATGGGGTCCTGGAGGTGTTCGAGATCGGTGAGGCGAACGAGCTTACTTGTCGCAGCGTTGTACACGTAGAGATCGCGAAAAGTTTCACCGTGGGCATTCCAAAGGAAACCCAGGACCCGGGCGTGCTTGGCCCAGGTGATCTGAGAAGGCCAAGTACCCCAAAGGAATGGGCGCGAGAACAGGTGATCGAGGGTTACGCTTTCAGCGGGCAAGAGAATGGCAGGGAAGAGAAGAGCCGCAAGGAGTCGGAACATGAAACCGACTATTGTACTTAGGCAGGATTTCTAAATTGACTGAACGGCGGGAGTGTTTAGGTCGCTCTGATTCACAGCGAGTGGAATTTGCCGGGTGATTTGGATACCGAAGCCTTCCAGGCCGACGACCTTGCGGGGATGGTTGGTGAGCAGATGAATGGTGGACAGCCCAAGATCCGAGAGTATCTGGGCTCCGACTCCGATATCGTGCTGGACGGGCTGATGCCGCTCCGTGAGGAAGGCAGACGGCGTGCGCCCGTGGGTGAGGATCTCGCGGTGGCCGTCGCGCTGAACGGTATGCAGGCCGGGTCCGTTTTGGTGAAGATAAATAAGGACGCCAGAGCCTGCTTTGGCGATCGCCTCCAGAGCGCTCCCGACGAGCATGTTGCAGTCGCAATCGGTGGAACGGAACACATCACCGTAGACGCAGTGCGAGTGGACGCGTGTGAGAACGTCATGCCTGCCTGCCACATCTCCGAACACCAATGCCATGTGACGTCCTCCATCGAGGCGGCTGCTGTACTGAATGGTTTCAAAGCGGCCAAACGGAGTATTGATGTGGCCCGAGGCAGTGCGCTCGATGAGTTTTTCCGTTTGCGTGCGGTACCGGATTAAGTCGGCTACCGAGATCATCTTGAACCCGTACTGACGACAAAATTCGACCAACTGCGGGACGCGCGCCATGGTGCCGTCCTCGTTCATGATTTCGCAGATGACGCCTCCCGGCGCCATGCCGGCCAGGCGGGCGAGATCGACAGCGGCCTCTGTTTGCCCGGAGCGAACCAGAACGCCGCCGGGGCGGGCGCGCAACGGGAAGACATGGCCGGGGCGGGCGAGGTCCTGCGGCCGGGCTTGCGGATCGATGGCGACACGAATCGTGTGCGACCGGTCGTAAGCAGAGATACCGGTGGTAACGCCTTCGGCGGCATCGATCGCTTCGCAGAAAGCTGTCCCGAAGCGGGCGGTATTTACGGGGGACATCGGTTGCAGATCAAGGCAAGCGCAGATCTCGGCGTCGAGAGCGAGACAGATCAGACCGCGCCCATACGTTGCCATGAAGTTGATGGCCTCGGGCGTGATCTTTTCGGCGGCGATTGTCAGGTCGCCTTCGTTTTCGCGATCCTCATCATCAACGACGACGAGGATTTTACCTTGCCGGAAATCCTCGATGGCGTCGGAGATGGACGAAAAAGGCATCCGTTCAAGCGGCGGCGGAGACTCCGTACTTTTCATACCAGGGCTTGGCGGACTTGATGGCCTCGTTAACGGCGTTGATGTTGCGGACGCCCTCATCGTTCAGCCAATCTTCGAGCGCTTTCACGCCCTGCTTAGCATAAACGGCGACGCCGTCCTTCCAGGTTGCGCGGCCGCACAGGACGCCTGAGTAATCCGTGCCAGCTTCGGCGGCCATGTTCAGCGATTCGACAAACTGGGGGTTGCTGACGCCGGCGCTGAGATAGATGAAAGGCTTCTGAGCCGTATCGGCGGCCTGGCGGAAATGGTCGAGCGCTTCGGCGCGAGTATATGCGGCTTTTCCTTTGAAGACGCTGCTACCCTCGACGAACTCCGCGTTGATGGGGATCTCTACTTTCAGAACGTCGATCTTGTATTGCGGTTTTCCGAATTCCTGCATGGACTTAATGACGATCTCGGGTTTGTTCTTGGCATATTCGAAACCCTTTTCGTCGCCGCCCTTAGGGTCGTAACCGACGAACTCACAGAAGAAAGGGATTTCGTACGCTTCGCACTCGGCGCCGATGCGCTCGATGAAGGCGTGTTTGATGTCGTTGATGTCGCCGGTGTCGAAAGGCGAGTAGTAGAGGAGAATTTTGACCGCGTCCGCACCCTGTTCTTTGATGCGTCTGACGGATTCGTGCGGGAGGAGATCGGGGAGCCGGCCGGGCTTGGTATTGTCGTACCCGCTTTCTTCATAGGCGAGCAGTAAACCGGCACTCTTGGCGCGCGCGGCAGCAGCGGGGAGACCGAACTCAGGATCGAGCAGGATTGCGCTCGCGTGGCGGGTCAGCACTTTTGAGACAGCGACCTTGAATTCGGACATCATGTCGTCACTGATCTTGTCCTGGTCCACGCCCTTGGCTGAGGCGATGCTTTTGCGAAGACTTCCGCGCTGATCCATGGCAGCGGCAGCGATAATGCCGCGATCGTTCGACAAGGCATTGAGGTGTTTTATTTTGCCTTCGGAAAGCTGCATAGATGTTGTGCTCCGTACTATTAGGATTCGAAACGACTTCAGTATATCGAAGGGGTAGGGGTTACCAGATTCGCGAGATGCCGCCAATAGGAGCGGGCTCTCGTGACATCCGAGAAGATCTGGGATTTCAGAGATTGCGGGTCGGGGAAGTGGCGCTCGGCACGCACGAAATGCTGGAACAGCACCTCGATATTTACAGGCGCGGGCGCTTCGAAAGGACTGAGCAGGAAGGTTTCGACAGTGAATTCGTGGCCGTTAAAGGTGGGCCGGGTACCCGCGTTGGTAATGGACTCCCAGCGGCGCCCCGTAGATGGATCTATCGTTTCGGTGACATACACGCCGCGAGGAATGAGGCGATCGGGATCAGGTCGAAGGTTGAGCGTGGGGACGGTCTGGCGCGAGCCGATGCCGTGACCGGAGACGACATCGCCCGCGATGGAAAATGGGCGGCCGAGCAGACGGTTTGCCCGATGAATTCGTCCATCGGCGAGGTGGTTACGAACGGCGGAGCTCGAGACGATTTCTCCGCGACATGTGACGGGCGCGAGGAAGTGAGGCGTGAAACCGAATTCGGGCGCGAGGGCGCGGAGGGTATCGGTTGTTCCGGCCTTTTTTTACTCCGAAGCGGAAGTTTTCTCCGACAAACAGAGCACGGGCGCAGAAGCGGTTCACCAGAAATTCGCTGACGAACTCACGCGGACTGAGAGCGGCCAACTCATTTGTGAATGGGACAACGAATACCTGCTGAATACCGGTTGATTCGATGAGGCGGATACGCTCATCGAGAGAGCAGATCAGAGGCGGCACACGATCAGGCGCAACAATGACTGTGGGATGAGGGTGGAATGTCAGGGTGGCAGGAGCCACGCCGTGCTCGCGCGCGAAAGCGACTGTTTCGGCCAGCAATTTCTGATGGCCAAGATGTACGCCATCGAAGTTTCCGATGGCAAGAGCGCAGGGAGCTTCGGTCATAGGGAGTCGCCGTAGCCGATGGGGATTTCGAGACCGTCGTAGGCGACGTGAACGTGCGGGGGCAGCACTGCCTCGACACGGGCGTGCATCAGATCGTGTGAGATGTGAGTAAAGTAGGCGCGACGAGGCTTTAGAAGAGCGACAGTTTTCAGCGATTCTTCGACCGTGGAATGCGTAGGGTGCGGATTGTGCCGGAGAGCATCGAGGAAAAGGACGTCGAGCCCAGCCAGCTTTTCCAGGCTCTCTTCGGGTATGTCGCTGTGGTCAGTCAGATAGGCACAATCGCCAAAGCGGAAGCCGTGTACGGTGCCTTTTCCGTGAGAGACCCGGATAGGGATGAATTCAGTCCCGGCGACGCGAAATGGCTGATCGTCAAACAGGCAGGGGGTCAGGCGCGGCCGACTGGATTCAGTGGGACCGGAGTCAAAGACGTAACTGAACGTGCGCTCGATAGCGGCCCAGGTCTCCGCCGAAGCATAGATCGGGATTTCGCGGCGCTGGTGGAAGTTAAAGGGCCGAACGTCGTCGAGACCGAGAATATGATCGGCGTGGGCATGGGTGTAAAGGATAGCATCGATGTGATCGATTTTGAAACGCAGCGCCTGATAACGAAAGTCGGGCGTGGTGTCGATAAGAATTCGAGTCTCGCCGAGCCGCAGGAGAACGGAGGGACGAAGACGCTTGTCGTGGGGATCGTCTGAGGAGCAGACCTTGCACCCGCAGCCAATCATGGGAACGCCGACGCTAGTTCCCGAGCCGAGCACCAGGATGGATGCATGCTCGAATTGTTCGAGCATCTACTCGGTTTTGGATCCTTTGCCGCCGTCCGCGGTGATGATCAGCGGGCGATCGTCCTCTTTTTTGGCGTCTGAGGCGGGCGGCGAAGCGGGTTTTTTCGTTTCGTCGGCCACCTGTACGTAGCGGAACCGTAGCTCCGTGAGACCGTTTTCGAGCAGGCGTTGTTCTTCGACCGTCAGGTTGCCCCTGGTCTTCTCCTGAAGCATGCCGAGCAGGTCGATAGAGTGGCGAGCCAAGGGCAGGTTGGCTTCGTTCTTTTCATTTTCATCACCGAAGTTGAGCAACCCGAGGTGCATCTGCGCCTGCATCAGTACAGATTCGACCAGGAATGCGAAGTTTGCCGGGGGGATGGGGAAATCAGCGCTGTCCGCCATACGTTTGTCCAAGTCTATTTTGTCAGACCGGTGCGGACATGGGAAAGGACCACAGCGGCTATATTCGGACGAGGAGAACCGGGTGGGAGATCGATATCAGGAAGCGGGAGAGAGATTCGCGGAACTGGTGAGGGTCATGGCGCGATTGCGCGCGCCCGGCGGTTGCCCGTGGGATCGCAAGCAGACGTTCGAAACGATCAAATCGTATCTGCTGGAAGAAGCCTATGAGGTGATGGACGCGATTGACCTGGAAGACTGGCCCGGGCTGAGAGAAGAACTGGGTGACCTGCTACTGCAGCCTGTTTTTTTTGCGGAGATGGCACGGGAGCAAGGCTTTTTCGACATTGCCGATTCATTGCAGGCAATCAACGAGAAGTTGATTCGACGGCATCCGCACGTTTTCGGGGATGCGAAGGCAGACACCGCGGAAGACGTGAAGGTGCGATGGGATGCGATTAAGGAACAGGAGAAGGCGGGGCAGGGAAGTGCAACCCTGCAATCCATACTGGACCGCGTTCCGAGGAGCTTGCCGGCTTTGGCCGAAGCCGACAAGATCGGTAAGAAAGCCGCTGAATTCGGATTTGAGTGGCCTACGGTTGAGGGGGTGCTCGAAAAATTGCAGGAGGAAGCAAAAGAACTCGCCGAGGCCAGCAAGGGCGGCCACGCCTCGGACATCGCGCATGAGCTGGGCGACATGCTTTTCACGCTGGTGAACCTGGCGCGGTTCTTGAAGGTGGATCCGGAACAGGCTCTGAAGCAGGCGAACGGAAGATTCCGGAGGCGATTCGCCTTCGTGGAGCGAGAAGCGGGCGCGGGCGCATCACTGGACCGAATGGAAGAGCTTTGGCAACAGGCAAAAAGGCTAGAGCTCACGTGAGCGGCGATGCATTCAGCGCCAGCGGAAGCGTAAGCTCGTTTCACTACGAGTAAAACAATTGACCTCGCTCCCGTGTCGAACAGGCGTCGCTGCAATTGTTCAGGAGTGAAAGTGTGAACGCAGTTCTCAGAGCAATTTTTGGTTACTGCTTTCTCGTATTGGTAGTTCGGACAGTGGGTAGACGCCCGGGCAAGCAGATTACTCCATTCGAGTTCGTGCTGGTGTTCTTTATGGGAGGAGTCACCTTAACTTCCATGGTGGGGGATGACCGCTCACTGACAAATGCGCTTTGTCAGATTACGGCCGTTGCCGCTACGCATACTGCGATTGCCTGGCTGAAACAGCGATTTCCTGTCGTTGGGCGGATCGCCGACGGAACCCCGCTGCTTCTTCTGGGAAAAGGGGAGTGGAAATGGGAAACGATGCAGCGGATGAGGATAGCGGAAGAAGATGTAATGGCAATGGCACGGGACCAGGGACTTGAGCGGCTTGATCAGATCGATTATGCCGTTTTGGAGCGCAATGGAGAGATCAGTATTGTTCCAGGTTCGGAGAGCTAGCAGTTTCGAGTTGACAAGCGGACGACTTCAAAAGGATTCGCATGGCATACACAAAAACGAAACCAGTCGAAGATACGATCGGCAAAGTTAATGATGAGCTTGCGATCGGCGAGGACCTGCCCTTTCAGCGCAAATGGTGGCATTTCGAGTTCGGCCTCTGGGTTTTCTTCACAATTTTAGTGTTGATGGATCTGCTGGGCTTTTTTGGCCGTGGGTACATGGCGAAGGCAAGGTATCCGACCCAGGACGGCTCGATGAATATTGAGTATGAGCGGGTGGAACGCTTCAGTACTCCATCCGTGATAACCGTGCACTTCGGCCAATCCGCTCCTCAGAACGGGCAAATAGAGTTTTGGGTCAGCGACAGTCTTGTCAAAGAGCTCGGCGCGCAACGGGTTGTCCCTGAGCCGAGCGAATCAATACTCGGCGACGGCGGAATTCGGTATAAGTTTCCTTCCACGGCGATCCCGGATTCAGCAGAGTTTGCGCTTGAGCCTGCGCATGTCGGGATCTCAATATTGAGAATGCGAGTCGTTGGACACGAAGAAGTGAGCTTGAAGATTCTCGTGATGCCTTAGAGTTTATGTACACGGTCGTCCATTCCTTCGTCGGTTACTTCTACCTATTACTTACCATCCGAGTACTTACCCGGCGTCCTGGCGCGCAAATTACTCTTTTCGAATTCGTGATCGTGTTTCTGATGGGCGGGATTATCATCCTAGCTACCATGGGCGATGACCGGTCCGTCACAAATTCTGTTTGCGCCGTGCTTACGGTTGGTCTTTTGCACCGGATCACGTCTTACTTAAAGATGCGATTTCCGCGCTTGGGAGCAATTTTGGATGGGAGTCCTTTGTTACTGCTTCAAAACGGTGAGTGGCAGCTGGAACCGATGCAGAAGATGAAAATGCAGGATGACGACGTGATGGCCGCAGCCAGAACGAAAGGCGTCCGCACTCTGAACGAGATCAAGTACGCCGTTCTTGAGCGCAACGGCGGCATCAGCATCATTAAAAAAGAGCAGTAGAGACGGGCTGGTGAACGCCGCTGCGCGCCTCTGGGTCTGATTGGGACCGAGGATAAGCTGTATACTCGATTCTCCCGGAGAGGAGATCTCAGTCAGCTTATGAATCGGCGCACATTCACGCAAAGTCTGCTTACGGGCGGTTTTGGCGCGTTGGGAATGACGATCAGTTGTGCTACGCGGGTACCCGTTCATCCCGCTCCTCCGCCGGGGCCGCTTCCGAATCCGACGCCGGTGCGTCCGCAGGATTCAGGCATAGAGCACGTGGTGGTGGTCACGATGGAGAACCGAAGCTTCGATCATCTACTAGGTTGGCTGCCGCGCTCGACAGGAATTCCTGCCGGGCTCAGCTTCAAAGATGCTTCTGGAGTAAGTCATCCAGTTTATTCGCTGAGCGGCGACTACACCGGTTGCGGTCACAGCGTTCCTGACAATTCGTACGGAACTCCGAACAGCACTGCTTATGACGGCGGAAAAATGGATGGCTTCCTGCGTGTACCAGGGAACGACATCTATGCAATTGGCTATTACGAGGCGAAAGATTTGCCGTTCCTGGCAGCATTCGCCCAAGCTTTCACAACGTGTGATCGCTGGTTCGCGCCAATACAGGCCGAAACCTTCCCGAACCGCATGTTCCTGCTGACGGCGCAGACCGACCGGTTGTCCAATACTCTTTCGCTTAGCGGATTGCCGACGATTTTCGACAAGCTTGAGAAGGCGGGAGTTTCTCACCGATACTACTTTGGAAACATTCCGTTTCTGGCTCTGTGGGGCTTGAAGTACGTGGGCTCGTCATCGACATTTGAGAGATTTCTTTCGGATGCGGGATCGGGCAATCTGCCGGGTGTGTCGTTTGTTGACCCTAAGTTCACGGAGTTTGATGACGGACTGGGAAATGATGACCACCCGCATTCGGACATCCGGAATGGCGATGCCTTTCTGGCGCAGGTTTTCCACGCGGTGTCATCGGGACCCGAGTGGAGCAAGACGGTGCTGGTTGTGACCTTTGATGAATGGGGAGGATTCTTCGAGCACGTAGCGCCACCGCGCGTTATTGCACCGAACAAGGTGGACACGAACCTGGTGAACGGGGAAGCTCTCTTGGGCTTCCGGGTCCCGACGATAATCGCGTCACCCTTCACCCGAGGCGCCAACCGGGTGGATTCTAGTGTTTACGATCATACGGCGGCTTTGAAGCTGATTGAATGGCGGTGGGGACTCTCGCCCTTGACCCTGCGGGATGCTTCGCCAGCGATAGGCAACCCGGTTGGGAAGTTCAATTTGTCTTCTCCCGACGTCACCGTTCCCGCACTGCCTCAGCCCGGAACGGTGCCTGCTGTGCCTTGCGCTTTGAAAGGGCGAACAGAGGGAGCCGTTTCTCCGGCGGCAACACCAAGCCAACAAACGACAGAATTCGGAGCGCTCGGCAGATCGCAGCCGGTACGTGACTGGCTCAATCAACCACAGTTCCAGAACCGGCCGCGTCCTTAAGCGGCCTCGGATAGATTGAACAGATGGTGAAGGTAAATATTCGGGAGAAACTGGCGCAGATCTCCGACCATTGGAATCCGCGAATTGTAGGAGAGCTGAACGGCCAGCATGTAAAACTCGTTAAGTTTCAGGGCGAATTTGTGTGGCACGATCATGCCGAGGAGGACGAGCTCTTTCTAGTTTTACGCGGGAGTTTTCGGATGGAGTTCCGGGATGGCAGTATGCCTCTAGAAGAGGGTGATTTCCTGATTGTTCCACGCGGGATCGAGCATCGGCCCGTCGCAGAACAAGAGGTGGAAGTGATGCTTTTTGAACCGGCGCAAATCAAGCATACGGGCAATGTCGAAACAGAGCTGACCGTTCACAACTACCAGCGGCTGTAAGGAACTACTTGGAAGGTTGATCCCTTTTCTTGCTCAAAAGCTGTCATACTTAAGCTCCTGGTAAAAACCCTGCCACCCGGAGGCGAGGCTCGCGTGAAACCGCAAAGAAGTTCTTTTGGGGCAGATCTTAAGAGGCAGGAGCGGAGCCATCTCGAGGCATACGTAGAACAAGTCCGCGCGGTAGAAAGCCGGTTTCCGGCTTTTGCGGACAGCATAATTGATTACGGCTTCATCACCCTGGATCTGAATCTCAAAATCGTCGGCTGGAATCACGGGGCGGAGGTGTTGTTAGGCTATTCGGAGTCGGAGGTCCTCGGAATGTCCGGGACTATCCTCTTCACGCCGGAAGACAATCTGAAGGGCGTACCCGAGTTAGAGATCTCGACAGCGCTGCGCGAGGGGCGAGCGGAGGACGAGCGCTTCCATATGCGGAAAGATGGCTCGCGGTTCTGGGGCAGTGGGATTGTCACAGCTCTAAGCAGTACCTCCGGAGAAATCGAAGGATATGTAAAAGTAATGCGGGACAGGACGGAGCAGCGCCTTTTGCATGAAGCGCTCAGGCACCGTGAAGCGCATCTCCGAGTGCTGATTGACAATCTTCGGGATTGCGCGGTATTTGATCTCGACCTGGATGGAGCGATTTGCGGCTGGAATCCCGGGGCGGAGCAACTGTTCGGCTATACCGAGGCGGAAACGGTGGGTGTAGATGGAGGGGAGTTTTTCGCGGTGGCGGGATATTCTGCGGAAGCCTTTGCGACTGGGCTGGCAGCAGCGCTCGAAAGGGATCGCGTCGAAGGGGAATCGTGGCTCAGTCGCAAGGACGGAGTGCGTTTCTATGCCAGGTGGATCGTGAACGCTATGCGCGACCAAGACGAGAAACTCGTCGGGTTTGCGATAGTACTGCGCGATGAAACGGACCGGCAGCGCGCTACGGACGCGGACGATTTGCGCCGGCGACATGCCTCCCATCTACTCGAGCGGCAAGCACAGTTGGCGAGTACAGCGCTCGATCGCACGCAGGTTGAGCTTCGTGACGTGGCTCGGCGGCTGCTGAATGTGCAGGAAGAGGAGCGCCGTCGACTTGCGCGTGACCTGCACGATCATCTCGCACAGAGACTCGCGCTGTTGGATATGGGTCTGGCCCGCTTGCGTGAAGGTCCTTTTGGCGGTTTAGAGTTGCTGGGGACTGGAATTCAGGCGCTGCAGGAACAGGCGGCAGCCTTGTCGGAGGATGTCAGGAACATATCTCATCGGATGCACCCGTCGATCATCGAGCACTTGGGGCTGGCAGCGGCGATCAAGAGTCTGTGCCGCGAATACGGAAGTAGCCGAACCGCTCCGGTGCGGTTCGAAGGCGCTCTCTGTAACGGGGGGATCCCGCTCGATGAGGCGACTGCATTCTACCGAATTTGCGAGGAGGCTCTACGCAATGTCCAGAAGCATGCGGGCGACGTGCCGGTCTGGGTTGAGCTGAAGGGCTCAGAGGAAGAGATGAAGCTTTGCGTGAAGGATAGCGGTCCGGGCTTTCGGCTGGACCAGGTGGATTGCGGGAAGCACCTGGGGCTGATCAGCATGCAGGAGCGCGCCAGCATGATCGGCGCCACGTGCCGATTCGTCTCGGAACCTGGCAAAGGAACAACAGTGGACATATCGCTATGGAGGGGTCTGGAAACGAAGTTCTATTCGCAATCCGCTTAGTCGAGCTAGTGAACCGGACGAGCGATTGTCACAGTTCATAGAGTTTAACGTCTATCTTGCATGTCTCGGCTCACTAGGGTATTTCTATTGGCTCTGTTGCCACTGGCTCCGCTGCCGATCCTGGCGCAATACAACGCGAGTTTACAGGGCACCATTACCGATCCTTCCGGCGCCGTTGTTCCTAACGCGCAGATCACGATACTGAACAACGGAACGCAGGCTACGCAAACAGCGACTGCGAACGGTCAAGGGTTTTATCGCTTCAACAAGCTGCCGTCGGGGAACTACACGGTGACGGTGGAAGCTACTGGTTTTCAGAAATCAACGATTTCAGGTGTTGAAGTGGCGGCGGACGTGCCGACCACGACCGATGCCAAACTGGAGGCCGGCAACATTCAATCGAGCGTCACGGTGACAGCTTCCGCCGTGCCGGCTCTGCAAACGGCGGATGGAAGCATCAGTGGAACCATCACGAGCCGTTCGATCGAGACGCTGCCGAGCTTCGGGCGTGATGTGTACGAGCTGGTTCGTACAATGCCGGGAATCACCGGGACGGGCGGCCGTAGCGGAACCGGCAACGCTGTGCCGTTGGGCAATACGACGGGTCCCGGCGGGTCGCAGAACTCAATCTTTGCGACTGAAAACCAGGTCCAGATAAGCGCCAGCGGCCAGCGTGTTACTCAGAATGTCTATCTGTTAGACGGTGTTTCGGTGAACAGCTTGACGTGGGGCGGGGCAGCGGTGGTGACTCCGAACTCGGAGTCTGTGCAGGATTTGACGGTGGTGACGAGCGACTACTCAGCCGAAGACGGGCGGAACAGCGGAGCGCAGATCAAGACCACGTCTAAGAGCGGCACCAACGACTTCCACGGAAGTCTGCTATTCCGCTTTCAGGATCCTAATTTTAATGCCTACAACAAGTGGGGCGGCCCGAACGGAGCGGCTCCGGTGCGATTGGAGACCAAGTACCGGCAATACGCGGCCAGCGTGGGCGGACCGATCATCAAGAACAAGCTGTTCTTCTTTCTTTCGTATGAAGGCCTGAAGAACAAGACGACGACTTTCGCGCAAGGCTATGTCACGACGCCCGAGTATCGAGCCGCCCTGGCCCAGGCACCGGGGGTGTCAGGAAAGGTCTTCAGCAGCGTAAACGCTTCTCCGCGAATTCTGCAGGTTCTGAATGCCAGTTGCTCAGTATTCGGAGCAAACGCCAACACTCTGTGCCGGCAAGTTGGCGGGCGACTTGACGTGGGATCGCCGGGGCCTGGAGTTGCTGGTACGCCCTATTATCCGATTCCACCCGCAGCGGGTTCAACGGGCAACGGCTTCGACGGAGTTCCAGATCTTGAACTGGTGCAGTATTATCTGCCGAACGAGCAGATAGGAAATCAATTCAACGGGCGATTTGACTTCGCTGCGACTGCAAACGATCTGATCTCAGTTTCGGCGTACGTCACGAAACTGAACCAGGTGAACTCCGACTCCGGTTCGGCCGGACAGGTGGACGCAGATCTTCCGTTCAAGCCCCTGAATACGGCAATCACGGGCATCTACATTCATAATTTCACGCCTACGACGATCAACGAGTTGCGCGGCAACTTCACGCGTTTTGCGGACAATCAATTGAACGATACCGCCGGTGTGAACTGGGGGATTCCGCGGGTGCAGGTGGAGGCTTACCCCGGGATCGGGACGATTCAGGTAGCCGGCGCTCCGCAGGGCGGAACGTCACCTGCGATTCTTGCGCAGAACACGTATGAGGTACGAGACACGGTTAATAAGATTTTCGGCAATCACAACCTGCGCTTCGGAGGGCAGTTCCGGTGGGAGCAGGACAACGATAACCTGCTAGGGTCTTCGCGGCCGCTGTACTCATTCTCCGGGCTTTGGAATCTTTTCAACAGCGCACCCATTTTTGAATCCATCAGTGCCAATGCGAACACGGGCGGACCGCCGACCTCGTCCCGTTACTTCCGCGACCATTCGAGTGCGTTGTTTGTGCAAGATGACTGGCATTTGTCGCCGGGGCTGACGTTGAATCTAGGCGTGCGATGGGAATACTTCAGTCCGTTGACGGAGAAGCGGAATAATCTGGAGAACATCTTTCTTTCAGCGAACGGTCCGCTGCCCCTGATTGACGCGAAAGTAAAACCGGTAAACCAGCTTTGGAATTCAAACTGGAAGGATTTTATGCCGAAATTCGGGTTTGCGTATTCTCCGACAAAGGCCGCCGGGAAATTTGTGGTAAGAGGCGGGTTCGGCATCAGCTTTAACCGCCAGGACGACGTTCTGTTTGCCAACAGCCGGGAGGATAATCCGAATTTCTTTAGCTACAACCTGTGCTGCGGGACGGCACCAGCGCCAGTGAGCTTCGGTACGCCGTTTGCGAACGGAAACATCCTGTACGCAACAGGCTCCGGGAGGGCTCCGAACACCTATCCGTTGAATCCGGCACTGGGAACAGGGGTGAACGCGTTCTCGGGCACGCCGAACGGCTTAAATGGTGGAACGCCGCCGCAAATTGAAGTTTATGGAGCTTGGCCTAATACGCCGGATGCTTATACTTACCTTTATTCGTTTGAGACGCAGACCGAGATAGCCAAGAACCTGGTGCTTTCTATTGGTTACAACGGTGCATTGTCTCGGCATCTGATCCGGTTGGTTAACCAGAACTTCTTCTTCCCACAGAGTACGACTGCTTCCAGCACATACTTCTCCAGCGTGTACATCCCGACCCCGGATGTGAATGCCTCATTCAACTCATTTAACGTTCACCTTCTGAAGACGTTCTCCCAAGGCTTTTCGCTCGACGCGACGTATAACTGGAGCAAGAGCATCGACATGCTCTCGGCCGAAGGGCCCGGGGCACAGACGAACCAGACGGATCCCGTGAACGCACAAAAGACGGAGTACGGCCCTTCAGATTACGATTCGCGGCATCGATTTGTAGGTAGTGGGCTCTGGGAGCTGCCGCTTGTGTCGAAGAATCACAAGATTCTGCATAGCATCCTTGGAGGCTGGAATTTAGGGGGCGTGTTGACCGCCTACACGGGATTTCCATGGACGCCGGTCACAGGATTCCAGCAATCCGTAGCGCCAGTCGCCAGCGCCGCGACAATCAATCCGACGCGTCCGGTCGGCTATTTCAACAATGCGGGAAACAACACGGGCAACCGGTGTTTTATGAACTCCTGTAACTTTGGAGGGACAAATCCGCTGGTCAGCATCGTCGGTACGAATTATTTCAACATTTCGCACGCCGGGGCGCCTGGAATCGGACGGAATTCGTTCCGCGGACCGGGTTTGTTCTCAACCGATGCCAGTTTGGCGAAACGGTTCACTCTGCCGTTCCGCGAAGGAGCCGGGATTGAGCTTCGCGGGTACGCCTATAACGTATTCAATCAGCTAAACCTGGTACCTTTTCAGTTCAACGATATTGATACTCATATTGAGAACAACAATTTCGGGCGGCCGAGCGGGGCATTAGCCGGTAGGTCTATCGAACTCCAAGTACGTTTAACCTTTTAGCGATATTGTGCAGGGCCAAGACGGAACGTAAGATGTAGGAACGGGGTCTGCCGGAACGGCGGCGCTTTTTCCGGCATCGAACATGCTGGAGACTTTTCTCCGCAGTTCCTACTAACGTTCTAATGGCCGTGGAAAGCAAAACTCACCGCTTCTCCCGCCGCGACTTTCTAGTGTCGGCGGCGGGGGCGGCTGTACTCGGCCAGAATGCGCTAGCCGCGAGCCCCCCAGACGTAACGGTTCCGCTTAAGCCGGACGAGCGGCAGTTCTTAGAAGATTTCGCGAAACACAGCATACGTTACTTCTGGGAGCAGGCGGATCCGCATACCGGAATCGTCAGGGACCGAGCCCACAATGACGGTTCTCCCTCCGGAAACAATGTCGGCAGTTCGGCCGCGACTGGATTCGGGCTCACCGCGCTCTGTATAGCTGCAAGCCGAGGATGGTTGCCGAGGGATCAAGTACGGCTGCGGGTGGTTACCACCCTGCGGTACTTCTGGAGCCGGGCTTTCCACGATCACGGCTGGTACTACCACTTCATGGACGCGAGCACGGGAGCGCGGCGGCTGGGTTCTGAAATTTCCAGCGTCGACACCGCACTTTTGCTGTGCGGCGCACTGACGGCAGCGGGCTATTTCTCGAATGATCGGGAAATTGCGACACTGGCCCGGCAGATCGTGGACCGGGTCGACTTCACCTGGATGCTCGGGGGTGGTCCGTTACTGCTCTCGCATGGTGTCCGGCCGGGCTCAGGCTTTCTCCCGTCCCGCTGGAGCGCCTATAGCGAAGCTTCGGTGCTATATCTTTTGGCGATCGGGTCGCATCGGCATCCGATTCCACCGGAGAGCTGGTATGCGTGGCTCCGCCCACAAGTGCAATATGACGACTGGACCTTTGTGAGCGGCGGTCCTCTATTCACTCATCAGTATTCACATGCGTGGGTGGACTTCCGGCACCAACAGGACGGCGATCCGTCGTATCTGAACTACTTCCGGAACTCGCAGATAGCCACTTATGCGCATCGCGATTTCTGCATCAGCTTGCAATCAAAATATGGCGACTATGGGCCGAATATGTGGGGTATTACGGTATCCGACAGCCCGGCCGGGTATGTGGCCTGGGGCGGACCGCCTTACGTGGGTCCGATCAACGGGACTCTGGTGCCGTGCGCCGCCGCCGGATCGCTGATGTTCGCGCCCGAGATCTGTTTGCCTGTGCTCCGTGAGATGCATAACGTGTACGGCGACCGGATCTACGGACGGTACGGTTTTACGGACGCATTCAACCCTAACTGGAAAGATCAGAAGCTCTGGGTGAATCAGGACGTAGTCGGTATCGATACTGGCATTTCGGTGCTGAGCATTGAGAACTGCCTGACCGGCAATGTTTGGCGCTGGTTCATGAAGAACGAGTACATTCTTTCGGCGATGGAACGCGTTGGTTTCCGCATTGCTACGCCGGGTCTTGGAATTCGGCAGAAAGTGGCGTTCAAGAAGACGTGAGGCTCACTCGCGCTGGGGATTGCGGCGCAAGAAGTCAAAATCACAGCCTTGATTGGCCTGCAGTACCTCGCGCCGGTAGAGGCGGGCATATCCTCGTAGGGGGTTGGCTGCCGTAGGTGGGATATTCTCTCGCCGAACTGCCAATTCGGCATCGTCCACCAGCAGATCGAGGCGGCGATTTTTCACAGAAAGGCGAATGAAGTCCCCGTTTCGAACGAGGCTGAGCGGACCGCCTGAAGCAGCATCAGGACTTACATGCAGGACGACGGTGCCGTATGCCGTACCGCTCATGCGCGCGTCTGAGATACGGACCATGTCTTTTACTCCGGCGCGTGCGAGCTTTTGCGGGATGGGAAGATAACCCGATTCAGGCATGCCGGATTCACTCAAGGGGCCAGCGTTCTGGAGAACGAGAAAGTCGTTGGGTGTGACGTCGAGATCGGGGTCGTCGATGCGGCGCGAGAGGTCTTCGAGAGAAGAAAAGACGACTGCCCGGCCCTCGATCTCGAACAGCTTTGGGTCGGCTGCAGCGCGCTTCAGGATCGCTCCGTTGGGTGCAAGGCTCCCGAAAAGCGCCACGAGGCCGCCTTGGGGCTGAAGCGGATCAGAAAGCGGCTTGATAACGGCGCGATCGACGTAATCGTCGGCATGAGAGAGGCGTTCACCGAGGGTCTGGCCCGAGACGGTTAGACAATCGAGATGCAGCAGAGGCTTTAACTCGCGAAGGACCGCACCGATTCCGCCTGCGGCATGCAGGTCCTCCATATAGAAAGGACCGGTCGGTTTCAGGTCGACCAGGACCGGCGTAGTCTCGGACAGTTCATTCAGACGACAAAGGTCCACTTCGATGCCGGCACGTCCGGCGATGGCGGTCAGGTGAATGATGCCGTTGGTGGAACCGCCGATGGCGAGCAGCACGCGGAGTGCATTCTCGACCGAGTTTGGCGTGATGATGTCATGGATGGTCTTGCCTGACCGGAACAGCGCGAGCGCAGCCGCGCCTGAGGCTTCCGCTGCACGAATGCGATCCGCATGAACGGCCGGGATCGCGGCGGTGCCGGGGAGAATGATGCCAAGCGCCTCGGATATGGATGCCATGGTGCTGGCGGTTCCCATCACTGCGCAGGTTCCGGCAGTTGTGGCGAGGTTGCCTTCGATCTCCTCGATTGTGGGGAAGTTCATCTCGCCGGCGCGGTATTTCGCCCAGAAGCGCCGGCAATCTGTACACGCACCCAGCCGTTCACCGCGCCATCGGGCGGTCATCATGGGCCCAGTTACGAGCTGCACTGTTGGAAGTCCGGCTGAGACCGCGCCCATCAATTGCGCAGGAACGGTTTTATCGCAGCCGCCAATCAGAACGACCGCGTCCATGGGCTGCCCCTTGATCATTTCTTCCGTATCCATGGACATCAGGTTGCGGAACAAGAGACTCGTGGGGTTTAGAAAGACTTCGCCGAGTGAAACGGTTGGGAACTCGAGCGGCAAGCCACCAGCAGCGAGGACACCGCGCTTGGCGGCGGCGACTAATTCCGGTACGCCGCGATGGCAATTATTGAATTCGCTGAAGGTGTTGGCAATTCCCACCACGGGTTTCGCCAGCAAGTCTTGCGAAAGACCCATCGACCTCGCCATGGATAGACGGAGATAGCGCGCGAAGTCGGGATCTCCGTAATTGGTGAGATTACGGGAGAGGCCGACTGGCTGAGTGATTTCGCTCACTGCGGCCTCTGCATTAAGGAGTCGGAACTTTACGGGATTGCTTAGCGCTTGCGCTGGCCCTTTACGAGCTTCTTGACTTTGCGTTTGTTGGACCCGCGAGCCTCGCCAGCGGCCCGCTTGGCCTTCGGAGCGGCTTTCTTACGCGCCGCGCGCTTCAGTTTCTTACGTTCTTCGGTATCTTCTATATGCTTCGTATTCATCGATCGATTTTTATGCCTGCGTACTTCTCAACTATCTTCTTTAACCCGTATCCTGGGAAACTTATAGTTAGTTTCGCATCTTCGCCATCACCTTCGCGGCGGAGGATGGTGCCACGTCCATATTTTGGATGTTGGATGACGACGCCGGCACCGAATCCGGAGGGCGGGCGGGGAGCGCTTCTGCCCGGTGATCGAGAAACTGCCGGCTGCGATTGGGGCGGCCTCAAAGCCGGACGGCTGGTGGGAGGCGGTGTCGACTGCGCAGCGGGAGCAGGGCCGGTCGTGGCCTGGGGATTCGCCGGGTTGGCAGCCGCTGGACTCTGCGGGCGGCGTGTGAATCCGGAAGGAGGCGGCATACCGCGTTCCGCGAAGAACTGCGCGATGTTGTCGACTGAGTTGTAAGTCCGGCCGGTATACAGATTGCGCTTTACGGATTCGCGAACATCGGATTGTTCCGCAAACAGATCGACCTCATCGGCGCGTGACTCTTTATATGGGGAAAGCCTCTCACGTAGACTCGAGGGCACTTCATTGAGGAACCGTGAGGGCAAGCAAACCTCTGGCTGAGAACCGCCGAACCGTCTGCGATATCGCGCCCACGTCAAGTAGAGCCGCTTTTCGGCTCGCGTCATGGCGACGTAGCAGAGCCGACGCTCTTCTTCCATGGCTGCTTCCGCGTTCAAAGACCGGCTATGCGGGAAAATGCCTTCTTCGAGGCCGGCAACGAAGATGTTTGGAAATTCAAGGCCCTTCGCGTTGTGAGCGGTAAGGAGCGAGACCGCAGCTTGCTCATCGAGCGCATCAGAATCCGCGACGAGAGCGGCGTGATCCAGAAATTCGGCAGTAGTTTCACCACGCTCCGCCGCTTCTACGGCTGCGTTCACGAGCTCCTCCACGTTGCCTAGGCGTGATTCCGCTTCGGGAGATACATCGCTTTTCAGCATTGCCTCGTAACCGGTTTTGGCCAGGATGTCACGAAGCAACTCGTGGACCGGCATGGAAGCTGCGGATTCGCAGAGCTCGGTGATCAGCGCGACGAAAGTTTTGACTGCAGACTCAGCCCTGGTGGGAAAGACTTTTTCCTCGATCATCTTCGGCAGCGCATTCCAAAGGCTCATGCCGTGCTCGAGAGCATACTGCTCGATCTGCTCGATCGTGCCTTTCCCGATTCCGCGCGCCGGCGTATTGACGATACGGAGCAGGCCGACTGAGTCCTGCGGGCTCAAGGAGATCTTGAGATACGACAGCAGATCTTTCACTTCGGCTCGTTGATAGAAGCTGAAGCCGCCGACCACCAGATATTTGCGACCATAACGGCGAAGCGCTTCCTCGATTTGGCGCGACTGGAAATTCGTACGGTACAGGACCGCGACACGCTCGGCCGGATTCTTTGCGAGGAGTTTTTCAATCGTGTCTGCGATAAAAAGCGCTTCGTTCTCGCCGTCTGGGGCCTCGTAGTAGCCGATTTTTGCGCCTGGCTCGGAGCTGGTCCAGAGCCACTTGCCTTTGCGTTCTTTGTTATTCGCGACTACGGAGCTTGCCGCTTCGAGTATGTTTTTGGTGGAGCGGTAATTCTGTTCGAGCCGGATGACGACTGCGTCCGGATAATCGCGTTCGAAGTCGAGAATATTGCGGATATCAGCGCCTCGCCATCCGTAGATTGATTGATCCTCGTCACCGACGACGCACACATTGTGACGAACCTGTGTGAGCAGGCGCATCAGCTCGTACTGGCTGCGATTGGTGTCCTGATACTCGTCGATCATGACGAACTCGAAGCGGCGATTGTAGAGGTTGCGCAGAGCTTCGTCATGCTTAAGAAGCCGCACGGACTCAAGCAAAAGATCATCGAAATCGAGTGCGTTGGCCTGTTGCAGCCGCTCCTGATATTGCTCATAGATCTTGGCCATGCGGGTCAGTTTCGGATCCGTGGCCGCCTTGTACCAGTCCTCCGGAGTTTCGTTATGGCTTTTGCCGTGACTGATTCGCGAGAGCATCGCGCGATACTGCATGAACTTGTCGTCGAGGCCGAGATGGCGGTAGATAGACTTCAGCAGAGCAACCTGATCATCGTCGTCGTAAATTGTGAACTGCCGCGTAAAGCCGGTACGGATTTCGGCCAAGCTTCCACCGTCACGGCGGAGAAGGCGGACGCAGAAAGAGTGAAAAGTGGAAACGCTCGGCTTTTCCGAGGTCGCGGAACTGCTAATGAGAGTTTCGACTCGCTGCCGCATCTCATCTGCTGCTTTATTGGTAAAGGTGACGGCGAGAACAGCCGGACCCGGGATACATTGAGTCTTCACCAGGTGGGCAATACGGTGAGTAATGACGCGCGTTTTACCGCTTCCTGCGCCGGCGAGCAGCAATAGCGGGCCTTCGACGTGGGCAACAGCTTCACGTTGTTGTGGATTGAGACCTGCGAGAAAATCCATGAAAAAGGGCGGGGGAGCGATTTCAGAATAACATCGCATCTGAAGGATCAGAGGACGCCGATTACTCTGGACTTTGATGCCGCTCACCGCCGTTCTTTATGTCGTCAAAAGCTGCCTGGTTATTCTGACCGCGCTATTCCCGATTGTGAATCCGCTTGGGACAAGCCCCATTTTCCTGAGCCTCACACCCGGATACTCCACTGAATCGCGATCCATTTTGTCGCGTAAGATAGCGCTGAACAGCTTTTGGCTACTGACCGGCTCAATGCTAATCGGCGGACACATTCTGGATTTCTTCGGGATTTCGATCCCGGTGGTGCAGGTGGGAGGTGGACTGGTGGTAATGTCTACGGGATGGACGTTGCTAAAGAGCGGCGGAGGCGAAGCTCACAAGAATCCCGAGAAGAAGATCAGCCGCCAGGATATTGCCAACCGGGCATTTTATCCTTTGACCCTTCCGCTCACGGTGGGACCCGGCTCGATCTCGGTAGCAATCACGCTGGGCGCCAATGAGACGCTGCACCGATCGATACCGGTTCGCCTGCTAGCGGCCATAATCGGTCCCGCACTCGTCTGCGTTACTATTTACTTTTCCTACAAATCTGCGGAGAGGTTGGCGGAGTTCCTGGGCGAAACCGCGATGAATGTTTTCGTACGGCTAACCTCGTTCATTCTGGTATGCATTGGAGTTCAGATAACGTGGAACGGCGTTCGGGCTCTGTTGCAATCGATCATTCACTAGAGTGGTTGTGAGACGACGGCCAAGCTAGTTTTACTACTCTGGAAGAAATCCTCAACTTCCACACATGCTTCGTCGTCTAGTGTCCGTATCGGTCCTCTTGAGCGCGTCATATTTTGCGCTTTCGGCAGCGGGCACGAAGCAGGAAGACGCGGTTTTCCGCCAGGTTAACAGCATCGTCAAATCACTTTCGGACATAACTGGGTTTACGGAGGAGCATCCTGTTCCGTACGGAAGAATGACGAAACGGCAACTGCGGTCGTTCTTGACGAAGCGCATTAAAAAAACTCTGAAGCCTGAAGAAATCTACGCCGATGAGCTATCGCTGAAGATGTTCGGCTTGGTGCCGCAGGATTTCAATTTGCGCCAGTCGACGATAGACCTGCTGACTGAGCAGGCGGCAGCGTTCTACGATTACGACGAAAAAAAACTGTTTCTGCTGGAGGGGTCCTCTGTAGAGGAAGAAACGACTACCCTTGCCCATGAGCTTTCGCATGCCTTGGCGGACCAGCACTTCGACCTGAATAAGTTTATGGAAGGAACTTCTTCGAATGACGACGAGGATCTGGCGCACTCGGCTGTGGTGGAAGGGCAGGCATCCTGGCTCATGATCGCGTATGACTTGAAACAGGCCGGACGGCCTCCCGTTCCGACCGAGGATGCTTTGAAAGCCGTTGAGGATTCGGGCAGTTCTCCGGATTCCGATTATCCAGTGCTCAAGAATGCTCCTCTCTACATTCGGCGGTCGTTGCTGTTCCCTTATTCCGAAGGAACGAAATTTTTTGCCGCAGTTTATAAGAAGATGGGAAAGCGGGCATTCAGCGCAGTATTCGCAGACCCTCCCTCCGATTCGGCACAGATCATTCATCCGGACCGGTACTTCGCGCATGAACGGCCGACTACTCCGAAGTTGCCGTCGTTAGCGGTAAACAAACAGACGAAGGAAGTCGCGGAGGGATCGGTGGGCGAGTTCGATCACGAGATCTTATTGCGGCAATATGTTGGCGAAGATGGCGCACGGGAGCTGGCGCCTCACCTGCGCGGAGGCCAATTCAGAATATTGAAGCAGAGTAAGCATGGGGAACCGGTTTTCGAGTACGCGTCTCAGTGGGACTCAGAAGAGGCCGCGGGCCGGTACTTTCTCGCGTATCAAAAGATCCTGCAGCGGAAATGGAAAAGGTGCGACGGGTCGGTCTCCACTACAAATGTATTCGCCGGAACGGGCGATAACGGGCGCTTCCTGGTGCGTTGGTCGGGAACCGTGGTTTCGAGCGTCGAAGGCCTCGGAGAAAAGGGCGAGTGGGAGCAACTGACAACGGAAGCTCAGAGGCAGCCCGTAACGGCTTACCTGCAATAGGGAGCGTTTAGGCTAGACTATGAGTTTGGAGATTTAACTTGTGAAGAAAGCTTTAGCATCGCTTTCCGTTCTTGCCGTGCTCGCATTGCCTTTGGCGGGCGCAGACCCGTACAAGGCCCCGGAATTGGCGTTCAACATTCCGGGACAGGGGCAGAAGCTGCTCAGTCAATATCGTGGTAAGGTTGTTGCGCTCGAGTTTATCTTTACAACGTGCCCTCATTGCCAGGCAGCTTCAAAGGTGATGAGTAAGTATCAGCAAGAGTTTGGTGCTCGCGGTTTTCAGGCGATCGATGTCGCCGTGAATGAGAACGCGGATCTTCTGGTAGAGAACTTCGTCAAAGATTATCAGGTCGCCTTTCCGGTTGGCTGGACGCCGCGCGATCAGATGATCTCGTTCATGGGTTTCGAAAGCGGCCGGTTTGTTGTTCCGCAATTGGTTTTGATTGATCGTAAAGGCTACATTCATTACAAGACGCCTGCTCTCGAGAACGAAGAGTGGGACAAGCAGATGAAGCCCGAGGCCGTACGCGAGCATATTGAGGAATTGCTTTCACCTGGTGCTTCGGCCTCACGATCAACACAAAGCAACGGTCATCTAGCTTCGGCAAAGAAGCCGTCCTAATTTTCTCCATGCGCCCGTAGCTCAGCCTGGATAGAGCGTTTGCCTCCGGAGCAAAAGGTCAGAGGTTCGAATCCTCTCGGGCGTACCAAGATTCCTCGAATGTAAATCTTTTAAAGTTATCGGTCTGACGCTGCTTCCTTCACTCCCAGTTCTCCAATTTCGGTGTAAATAGGCCAAGTTGGGCCAACTTCAGTGACGCTCCGTTAAAGAGTTGGCACAGCGAACTGACCGAGGTTGGTCGTTTCGCGGCCCCTGTTCTGGCGAGCGCGTGTCCAAAATTGCCGTTACGCGCCCGGCTCGAAGAAGCGAATCAAAAAAAACGCTAAGGCAGATACTAGAGCAGCGGCGGGAATGGTGAGAATCCAAGCAGTCACAATATCGCTCGCGACGTTCCATCTAACAGCTCGAACTCGCTGAATAGACCCAACTCCGGCAATTGCACCGGTCACAACGTGGGTTGTTGAGACAGGCAGACCAAGCCAGGTTGCGATAAGAATGGAGAGCGCCGCGCCACTTTCGGCGGAAAAACCACTACGAGGCTTTAGGCGCGTGAGGCGTGTTCCCATGGTGTGAACAACGCGCCAGCCCCCGCTAAGAGTACCTAAGCCCATTGCGGAAGCGCAGACGAAGATAACCCAGCCGGGCACATGAAAGGTCGTCTCAATTCCGCCCGCGACAAGAACAGCAGTAATAATTCCCATGGATTTCTGCGCATCGTTTGTGCCGTGTGCACAGCTCAGCAGAGCCGCGGACAAAATTTGGAGATGCCGGAACCAGCGGTCAATCCGAGCCGGTGAAAAGCCTCGGAACAGCCAGTAGACCATCAACATAAACGCGTAGCCGAGAACGAGTCCGATGATCGGTGCAAGGACCATAAACGCGACTGTACTCGGCCACCGGCCCAGCACAAGTCCGTGCACTCCCTTCTTGGCCAGCGCAGCTCCCGCGTACCCTCCTATGAGCGCATGCGACGAGCTAACAGGAAGCTTCACATACCAAGTCAGGAAGTTCCAAATGATGGCTCCGCTCAGGCCGGCGAGAATCACGTAAGGTGTGACGATCTCCGTATTGACGAACCCCCGTCCGATTGTGGCGGCAACACCGGTCCCGAAAAAGAATGCAGCTACGAAATTGAAGAACGCGGCCAATGTAACAGCTTGGAGTGGAGTAAGCACTCTCGTCGCCACGACCGTTGCTATGGAGTTCGCGGCGTCATGGAAGCCATTTACGTAATCGAACGCAATCGCGATCAGAACGACGGCGACAATGAGGCTGTTTGTTGGCATGGCGCTTTTATAGGTTTTTCACCGCGATGCTCTGTATTACGTCGGCAACATCTTCGCAGCGATCAGTCGTACTCTCAAGAGCTTCGTAGAGGTCTTTTAGCTTTATCAGATTGATCGCATCCGTAGGAGAACCAAAGATATTGATCAACATCG
Source organism: uncultured Acidobacteriaceae bacterium (assembly GCA_963771495.1). Taxonomy (GTDB): domain Bacteria; phylum Acidobacteriota; class Terriglobia; order Bryobacterales; family Bryobacteraceae; genus Bog-105. The sequence goes on from CAVYTR010000004.1 coordinate 264,627, forward strand.
TTCGTTCGATCGCATCTGCCTGATCTTCGAAACGATTTACCTCGATACATGCTTCCATAACAGACTTCTTCTCGTGTAAGGCGTGTAACGCCCTGTCGATGGCATTGCACGATCCGGAAATTAAAGTCCCTAATTCGATAGCTGGGCCAGGGATCGGGTCGATTCTGTACGCTACGATCCGGAAAGTAGCGTCCTCAATCGAATCCAGAACGTCGTCCAGTGCCGTCGCGAGAGACTGGATGTCCTCGGGATCGAAAGGTGTAATGAAGGTGGCGCGGAGGCGATCAAAGATTTTGTGTGTTACATCGTCGCCGCCTCTTTCAAGAGCTTCCATGCGTTTTGATAGTTGCGTCATGCCTTCGAAGCCACTCTGTAGCCCCGAAGCCAGCAGTTGAGATGCCTGACAAAGAATCGCAGACTGCTGATGGAAGTACAGAAAGAATTGTTCGTCTCTGGGTAGCAAGTTCAAAGTGCACCTCCAATCGCGTCACAACAACTCTCGGGCCGCGGGTCAACTCACAGATGAGAAGTGTGAATGTTCTGTTACAGAATTTGTGTTGATCGCAGAAAGAGGAAAGCCCGAGCGTCTTCCCGGCGGAGTGCTTTTAATGAAGCAGTTCTGTCATAATTCTGGGTTCTAAAGAGAACAGTGCTTGCAGATAGGTCCGCTATTTCCGAGTCTTCGCTTATAGTCGTGCGCGACGCGAGTAGCGTGGATTTGATAGCGGTCCAGCAAATTTATAGCTTCTATGTCTCGAATGGACTCGCCACATTTGAAGAAGTGCCTCCCACTCTGGACGATTTGCTTAAGCGCAGAAACACCATCTTAGGAGGTGGCTTGCCTTACTTGGTGGCCACAATAAACGACGAAGTGGTCGGGTACGCATACGCCTCGCCGTATCGCACGCGGCCCGCCTACAGGCACACTGTCGAGGACTCCGTTTACGTCCTGCATAGTCTTCAGTCGCAAGGGATCGGAACGGCACTTCTTTCGAACCTGATCGATCGCTGCGAAACCGGCGATTGGAGGCAGATGGTCGCTGTGATCGGCGATAGCGGCAATACCGGATCCGTAGCGCTTCATAAACGGTTGGGCTTTGAACACGTTGGCACCCTAAAGGCAGTTGGCTTCAAACTAGGCCAATGGGTTGACACTGTACTGATGCAAAAGTCTCTTGGACGGGGCGATCGCGATCTACCAACAGGTTCGAAGTAGAAGTAACGAAACAAGCCGCTTGTCAGGGAACCGCTGCTAGATTGAGTAATCCAGAGCGACCACTTCGTGCACGGCGATGGACGGCACTGTCAGCTCGACAAAACCGTCCCTTTCACGATGCGGGACTTCGCTCTTTGCTACCAGCAGATGCGCTTTCTGGATTCGCTTGCCCTCGGGTACACGCACCCGTACCCGTTGCTGCCCGACCGGTAGGATTTCCCGCACCGGGCCCTTCATCATCATCGGATTCGACAGGTTTACCAGGTGGACGGTCATGGAGTCCTTCTGTGTCCAAACAGAAAGGTCCAGCAGTCCTGCTCCTTCGACTGTTACCGGTTGCGGTTCGCGGTTCGCCCATAAAACCGCATTTCGCAGCAATTTGCCGTGGTCTACATCCAACACTTCCCAAAACGTACGATCAATGTCCCACGGAAAGTAGACGACACGGCCTCGCCCCACTTCACGCAGGTAAACGCCAGGCTCGACCGTCTTTGCTGGGCGGGGAAACACTTCCTCCATTGGCAGGTCCGGATAACTCGGAACAACCGTCAGCGGCGAGGCAACAGCTCCCGGTGCATCGGTTGAAGCCACCCTGACGCGGTTTACTCCATTGATGATGCGCGTGGCATCTTCAAAACCGGTTAGCAGAGGGTGGAAGCGGCCGGTCGCCGGATCTTTTTCGAGCGTTAGATAAGAATTCAGCATCGGCCCTTCTGTTTTTCCCGTGAACGAAGCGCCGAAAAGGCTGGCCAGACCAAAGTCTTTTCGCTGCACGCCCCATTCGTCGTAAAGGGAAGTTTCGTATGTGGCGACAATGCTGCCGCCCCGCGTCACGAAAGCTTCCAGCTGATCGCATTGCTTGCTGGAAAGCGCAGCAATGTTCGGGAGAATGAGCGTTCGAAACGAGCCCAGATGCTCGGGACCGAGCAGCCGGTCATGCACCATTTCAAACGGAATTCGTGCTTCGACAAGCGCCTGATAAAGGCCCAACGCCGGGTCTTCGACCTTGGCGTGCGCTTTTTCGCCGCCATAAAAAGTAGCAGTCTGCTGAGAGTAGACCAATCCCACACTCGCTACGGGATCGATATTCCGCAGATACTTTTCGCTCGCGTAATGCCATTTGTATATTTCTTCTACGACTGGCATCCAGCGTTTGTCGATTGGTTTGGCGTTGAATTTTGTGAACCAGGGCCGCAGACCTTGAGCGAGACCGTCGGCGACCCAGAGGCGGATCTCAGCACCGTTTTGCACCGAGTCCTTCCAGCGATATTCATCTTCGAGTCCGACGCTAAAAATGCCGGCGATCGCTTTTCTTCCCAGTGTGGCCCGGTACTCTTTCCCATTCTTGCCGTTCTCCCACGGGGGCGCCAGACCGTGGCGTGCCTGCCGGTCCGCGAAGAGCGTAGGAGCGAGTTGCCCCACTACCGTCATGTCTAACTCACTCAGTGCGCCGCCACCCGCGTTTGCGATGTAGGCCGCGTTCGGATTGATCGCTTTGATGCGCGCATCCCAAAGCCGCCAGAGTTCGAACAATCTGCCCTGACGCCAGAGGATGTACTCGCGGCGCGCGGGATTCTGCGGGTCACGAGTCCGCGGCAGATCGAGATGTGCGAACTCGCGAAAATTCTGCTGACAGTGCTCGCAGTAGCACATGCCGCTGCCGGCCCACCGATTAGAAAAAATGCCGTCGACCGAGTAGAGGGTGACGATCTCTTCGGTTACTCTGGTCATGAACTCGAAATTGTAGGGCCCCAGCGGGCATGTCACCCAGAAATCCGGGTCCGACCAGTGGCGCACTTTCTTGCCAGTGGCATCCACCATAATCCAATCCGGGTGCGCATCGTACACATCCTGGTGAACGCCGTGAGGATCGGTCCGGCCGATCACGTTCATCCCCAATTCTCGACAGCCCTTGACCAGGTCGCCAAATGTATCTCTGTCGCCCAGCCAGCGACTTCGATAGTGAAGCGGGATTTTAGTGGGATAAAACGCAACGCATCCACCGGCACTCAAGCAAACTGCATCCACATGCAGACGGCTCAGGTAATCGAGCCAGAACTGGCGGCTGTAGTTGCCCGGATCGTCTTCCACAAAAGCCACCTGCGCCCATCGCATCGGACGGTTGTACCAGGGCGGCGAGGGGGAGATCGACGCTTGTGGCTGGGCAACCGCTGGAAGGGTAGCGCCCACAACCGTTGCTTGCATGAACTCTCGGCGATTCATCCTGGCTCCTACTATCAGAAGTACAACTTCAATCCAAACTGTACTTGGCGACCAGTCGAGGAGGACGAGTTCAGCTTACCGAAACTCGAGTTTCCAATGGTGAGGGCCGGGCTGTTTGCTGAGGGAAGAAAGAAGGCAGGAGTATTCGTCAGGTTGAACGCCTCTGCTCGGAATTGAAGATTGAACCTTTCAGCAAAGGCAAAGTTGCGAAAGACCGAGAAGTCGAGATCCTTAGTTCCAGGCCCGCGCGCCGCTCTCCGCGCCAGGTTGCCGAAAAGAGTGATTGGGGTCCCGTTGACATTCAGAACCTGCCCGGGCTGCGCGAAGGCCGCTGGATTGAAATAGCCGTCCGGGCCCGCATTGGGCAGATACATCGAGACTCCAGGCACGGCATTCGGAACATTGAAAGTGGCAAATAACTGGTTAGTAGCTGGAATGAGGCTCGTTCGTATGTCGGTAGGAAAGCCCTTTTCGAGTGTCACGATGCCGTTCAGTTGCCAGCCTCCGAACAACGCACTCGCGATACTACGGTGGTTGAGAAAAGCCTTGCCAGCGCCGAAGGGCAGTTCATAACCCGCGCTTGCCACGAATACGTGCGGAACGTCCAGCGGGGCATATGACTTCTCTTTATGCAGATTCCAGCTATCCAGAGGATTCGTCGTTCCCCCGCTCTGGCTGAATGCGGTGTTGCCGCCCGAGCCGTTACTCTCCAGATTCTTGGACCATGTATAGTTTGCAAGAACGTTGAAGCCGTTGCTCAGCCGCTTCTCCGCACGCAAGTTCAGCGCATTATAAGAGCTGTTGCCGGTGGAAGAGTCCATTACAACCTGATTGCCGACATTCGGAAAGAGACGATTCGCTTGCAGGTTCTGCCCCGCGATTGCTTTGGCGAAAGGAATTTGATTCAGGTTCACACGACTCGTTAAATGCGTGCCCCGCATACCGGAGTAAGCGGCTTCGAGGACCAGGTTTTTGAGTGCCTGATACTGGATACCCATGTTCCACTGATAAACCTGGGCCGGACGGCTGTTTGCAAAATCGGCGGTGCGGATCAACAAACCCAGCGGATTCTGCGGCGTGAAGGTGCTGAGATTGGCCGTAGCTGGGCCTACGGCGATAGGGCTGCCGATGTTCACTGGAGGAGCAACCGTAGCGGTCGCGCTGACAGAGGGGGAAACTACCGTCGGCGCGTTTGGCGGGTTTGCACCGAATACTGTGGCGGACTGGTTCGCTTCGCGGGGTCCGTAGAAAATGCCTGAGCCACCCCGTATGGTCCAACGGCTAGTAGGCGAATAGGCGAAACCCAACCGGGGCGCGAAATTCAAATGGTGCCCGTCCACGATCGCTCGCGAAAATCCGTTCTGTCCCGGCAGCGCAAACTGGCCCGTAGCGGCATCGAACAGCGCGCCCCTGTTGCGCGCGTCCACTGGTTGCGTATAAAGCTCGTAACGAAGTCCCATGTTCACCGTCAGCCGGCTATTCACTTTCCAATCGTCCTGCATATACACTCCGGCATAAAGACTACGCATCCGGGCCCAGTCGAGCAATTGCGTGCCGGTCAACTGCGCTGGATCTCCCAACAAAAAATCTGCCAGCGGCGCTCCGGAATTGGGAGCGTTTGATGACGAAGTAAAGATGGACCCGAATACGGTGGCGCCGCCGCCGTAAATTGTGTCAAAGCGATCCCGGCGGACATCCGCTCCCATTTTCATCGAGTGGTTGCCTTTCGTCCAGGAAAGATCGTCCGCTCCCTCGAAGAGATTCTCGATATTCAGATTCGGACCACCCGACCCGAGGCTGTTGAACTCCTGCGACCCGCCAGTGGACGAACCCGAATAGGAGAACAGAATCTGGGGAAACGCTTGCGCCGGAAATGGGTAAAGCGCAATCCCATTCTGGTTTGCAAAAGTAACGCCCGCATCGTTGTCGAGCACCACCAGGCTCCCGTTGTGGCGCGTGTATCCGAAGCGCGCCTCATTCACCAGGGTCGGCGTAAAGATGTGAACGTCATTCAGGATCGAGTTGATGGAGTTATTCATATTATTTGTGCCCCCACCTAGGAATCCCTGAAAGCTGCCGGGATTCGTACTGCTCTGCAGACTCCGCGAAAAACGGGCGAACATCGTATTCTTGTCTGAAAATTGATGATCCACTCGCACGTCGTACTGGTCGCTGTCAAACGGCTGCTGTGCGATGAAGAGATAGTTCGCCGCCTGTGCGCCCGGCGCGCCGTAATTCGGTAAGGGCAGCGCATTCAGTACGGCCAAGGCACCCGGATTCAAGAGCGAGTTAGGAATCTTGTTGTTCGCGAAAGGTGTGCTCACCACGAGTCCCCGCGAGTTCAAGGTGCGGCTGCGAGGGTCGTAGATCGTATACGGATAACTGGAGAAGTCTCCCGTGCGGAACGCCACAGGGGGGATATCCTCGATGGTCGAAGAAGCCGAAGTGCGACGCCGCACTCCCTCATAATCCGCAAAGAAAAATGTCTTGTTTTTGCCGTTGTAAAGCTTAGGCAGGATGATCGGGCCGCCGACGGTGAAACCGAACTGATTCTGCTTGTAAGGCTGTTTCGGCTTGCCCGCTGCATTAGAGAAGAAGTTGTTGGCATCCAGAACGTCGTTGCGCAGGAACTCCCATAGATCGCCGTGGAGCGCGTTGGTTCCAGACTTAGTAACGGCACTGACGATCGTGCCGGCAGAGCGCCCATATTCTGCGCTGTAGTTGTTCGTTTTGACCTTGAACTCCGCTACCGCATCCACTGAGGGCGAGAAATTAATGCCGTTGTAGCCAATGCTCCCGCCCGTAGCGATCGTGTTGTTGTCGATCCCGTCCAGCAGGACGTCGTTGGTCTGATAGCGGCCGCCGCCCGCAATAAACGGCAGATTGGAATTTATGCCCCTCACAGGAACAGAATTCCCCGACAGAAGGCCCAGAGCCCAGACATTTCTCCCGTTCAGCGGCAGATCTATGATTTTCTTGTTATCGATAACTTGCCCGAGGGACGAAGTCGCGGTGTCCACGAGCGGGGCTCCTCCGGTTACTTCCACTGTTTCCGTCACTCCGCCTGGTTGCAGCGTGACTGGCAAATACAGCACCTGATCGACTTCAGCACGATTCCACTGTGAATTTCGGTTTTGAACCCGGCCATGGTCACAGTGACCGAATATTGTCCAACGCGCAAGCTGGGTGCATTGAATTCGCCGCGCTCGTTGGTGATTAGATCACGCGGTTCGGAAGTAGCTTGTTCCACGATAGAGACCTTCGCGCCTTGCACAACAGCGCCGCTCGAATCCTGGACCGTGCCTGTGATGGTTCCGCTTGAAACTTGCGCCGATGGCGATTTCGAGAACGAAAAACGTCAGAGCGACGGCGCGAAGGACTGCTGACATGGCAAGAATACTCCTGTTTACTAACTGGTCGACACATCGACTTCAAAGCGGCGGACCTACTTGGTAACGACGACACCCGCCAGGTCCTCTAACACGCGGATGGATCCGCAAATATCTTCTTCGCCATAACCTTTTGCAATGGCGGTGCGCAGCAACTGCTGGGACAAGCGCTGTCAGCGGCACTGGCACGTTCATTTCGGCCGCAGCGTGCACCATCAGATCCATGTCTTTCTCCAGCCACTTGACGGAAAAATTTGTGGCAAAATCGCGCCGGAACACAGCGGGCGCCTTGGCCGCTACCAGACCCGGAGCGAGCGGCGCTGTTGTTCAAGATGTCGAGCATCACTTCAGGGTCGACGCCTGCCTTGGTGCTTAGCACGAATCCCTCGTTGAAGGCCTGTAGAAGATTTCCGAGAATCAGGTTCTGAGTCAGCTTGGCGCGCAAGCCCATGCCCTGTTCACCGCAGTAATAGAACGATTTGCCCATTGCTTCGAGGAAAGGCTGGGCTCGATCAAACAGAGGTTTGGGGCCACCGACCATGAACGTGAGAGTCCCGCCCTCAGCGCCGGCTTTCGAACCGCTGCAAGGCGCATCGAGAAAACCAATCTGACTCTGCATCAAAACTTCTGCGATCCGAACGCTGTCAGCAGGAGCAATAGTACTGCAATCCACGATTGCGAAGCCTGGCTGGGCGCCTACTTTCAATCCGTTATCGCCCAGAATGACTTCACGTGCCATGGCTGTGTCACCCACGCACAGGAAGACACATTCGCTCGCCTTCGCCACTTGCGCCGGAGAAGCGCATGATGTTGCGCCGTATGCGTGTGAAAATGCTTGAGCCTTGCCTGCCGTGTGCGACCACACAGCCACCTCGTGCCCCGCCTTATGCAGGTTCTGCGCCATGGGGGCGCCCATAATCCCTAGACCGCAGAAGCCAAGCCGTGCCAATGTCAGATTCCTCTCCCGATAACGTTTCGCGCACTCTACTGCAGGCGCAGACCGTACGCGAAAAACAACACTTCCAACCCGACTACGCTGGCCAGCAACACACTATGCTTCAGAGTAAATCTGAATAGCTTGGCTTGCTCAGGTACCGATAACCCGGTAGCTGCCGCCGCGACAGCAATGGTCTGAAGGCTGATCATTTTTCCCATCACGCCGCCGGCTGAATTGGAAGCAGCCATCAGCGATTGTCCCAGTCCGAGCTTACTCGCCGTGACCACCTGCAGGCTTCCGAAAAGGGCGTTGGCTGAGGTATCAGATCCCGTCAGAAAAACGCCGGTCCATCCGAGCAGCGCGCTGAAAAAGGGAAACGCGACGCCGGTGGCCGCAAAGGCCAGTCCAAGCGTGCCCGTGGCGCCGCAATAGTTCATGACAAATGCGATCGCCAACACGGCCGAAACCGTCACCGTCGGCAAAAATAGCTGACGCGTTACCGTACCGAGCACGCCGGCAAACGTTCGCAATTTCAGCCGGAGAAGGAACGCCGACAGTAGCGCCGCAAACATGCAAGAAGTACCGGCCGCCGCAAGCCAGTTCATGTTGTAAATGGCGGCGTACGCAGTCGCCTTGGTCACCACCGGAGGCATGCGCTGAATTTCGTTGTGCAGAAAAGGCCAGGAAAAACTGAAGGTCGGCGCGTTCAACAGGGTTTGCACGGGCTTATAGCCCCACGCAAGCACAAAGACGACTAGTAGCAGATAAGGCATCCACGCGGTTGTCACCTCGCGAGCGCCTCCATGCGCAATGGCCAAAACGGGTGTATGCCCGTTTGGCGACGGCGACCCTGTTTGAGCGCGCAGGATCCGTCGGGGAGCCCAGTATCGAAGCAGGATGATGAGCGCCACTATCGCCGAAAGCGAGCTCATGATGTCCGTCAGTTGCGCCCCGACAAAATTTGAAATGAGGAATTGTACTCCCGCAAAAGTCGCTCCGCACACCAGAAGAGCCGGCCAGATCTCCCGGGCACCGGCCACTCCAGCGACCGTAACAATGAGATATGCAGGCAACAAGAATGAGATGGGTGCGCAGATTTTTCCCACGTCCGCACTCAACTTGTCCGCCGGTAAACCCGTCACCGCCGCTAGTGTGATCACAGGAGTTCCGATCGCCCCGAAAGCGACCGGCGCTGTATTCGCCAGAAGACAAATGCTGGATGCATACAAGGGAGAGAAACCGAGTCCGGTCATCATGGCTGCCGCAACCGCCACCGGCGTTCCAAAACCCGCACCGCCTTCGAGAAAGGCTCCAAATGCGAAGGCAACCAACAGAATTTGCATTCGCATGTCCGTGGTCAGCGCTCCGATGGAAGCCTTGATGATCTCGAATTTGCCCGTTACGACCGTGATGCGGTATAGCACCAACGCCCAGAACACGATCCAATTGATGGGAAACAGTCCAAAAGCCGCTCCGAAACCCGCTGCGCTCAGAGTGTGCCTGAGCGACATGCCATAACCGGTTGTGGCTAGCAGGAGCGTGGCTGCCAGTCCGGCAAGAGCCGCTTTCCAGGACGCCCATCGGAGCACTGCGAGCAGAAACAACAGCAGCAGCGTCGGAATAGCGGCGATTAGCGACGAGATCGCGAGGCCATGTCCCCACACCAGATACGATTGCTGCCAGGCAGGACTCACGCGGGCACCGCGACCGCTTGGTTTAATGGTCTTACCATTTACGCTAGCCGCGATGGTACATGCGTTATCCCGGGTGTGTCAAGCTTTTTAATTGTCAGAGATACTGCTCATCATTAGTGGCGCAATTCTCGTGTCGCTGGCATACTGGTCTTACCAAACAGTTTTCGATTGCCAGACCGACTGCATGCCTCAACGCAAACAACTGCCGGCGGCTGTGGAGCCGATAACCCGCACGACATTGGCCGCCTCCGCTTTTGAACAGCTCATCTCACACGTCGTGAATGGCACTTGGAGAGCCGGTGATCGCATTCCTGCCGAGCGTGAACTCTGTCAGCAGCTTGGGATTGCCAGAACTTCTCTTCGTGAGGCGCTCAAAGCCATGGAGCTGATAGGCATGCTGGACAGCCGGGTCGGCGACGGAACGTTCGTGTGTGACCGTTCTGAGTTTTTGTCACGCCCACTGCTCTGGGCTTTTACCGGCACGGATCGCGCGGAGCTTCGCGACATTATGGAAGCTCGTGAATTTCTGGAGCGGGACCTGGCGGGGCTCGCCGCCGAACGCGCTTCCGAAGAAGAACTCGAAACCATTGGTTCCAGCTTGCGCAGAATGCGGGCATGCATAAACAGCGGTGAACCCATCATCGAGTCGGACATGGCATTTCACCTGGGTATTGCGCAGGCTGCGCACAATCAGGTTCTGCGCAATGCCGTTCAGCTCCTGCGCAATCTGCTGAAACAGTGGTTAGTGCTGAAGCTAATGATGCCTCAGGTTCCTGCGAAGGTGTTGAAGCAGCACGAAGCTATTTATCGGGCGATCAAACAGCGCAACGGGGCAAAGGCACGGAGCGCCATGTGGGATCACCTCGAAGAAACTGCGCAACTGGTTACCCAGGTGGTCGAAACACGCAGCAAGCCTGGCCGCAAATAAAGATCCACGAGCTCCGCTTAGTTCACCACTACTAGTTCGTAGTCAGATAGTCGTGGAACCGTGAACTCCGAGTAGCCGCCGCTCACCCGGATCGGAAGCCGACCCGGTGTTCGCAATGTCCGCGCCTCTGAGAACGATCCTGCAATACGAACGTGTATGTCTTTCATCGGAACGGGTGGGAAATAAGCAGTGTCAGAATGTCCGCTCAGATTGATGAAGTGTATAAGCTGGCGGCCGTCCTGCTGCATCCAGGTCATCTCGACCAATGGATGTGCGTCGGTCAATAACTGCCTGTGGGGATTTAGCCGGTCCATCACATCTTTGAACAGCCCAGCATGCGCTGGCAGGCTTTCACGGTAATAGAGCGCGCCCAAGTCCCAAGGAATCCAGGCCACCTCGCCCGTACCTCGCTTTGAGAAGATAAGCCCCGGTTTGTCTGTGTCTTTCATATCGATGTGAATGAGTTCCGGCGGCCCGATAAAGGACGGTGGGACGAGCGTTAACCACGGCTTCTGCTGGGGTTCCACCTCGGCATATGCTCCATTGGTCATCATCAGTTCGGTGTCCTTGAGCGATGGTAATTGCGAGTGATCGCGAACGCGGAAGTATCCCTTCATGTCGTTCCAGGTCTTCACGACGTGGGCAACAGGAAAGTCCGGCTCACGTGGACTCACAATCAGGACGTGGCCGCCGCGCTCGATATAAGAGACCAACTCCCGAGGCGCCCAGTCCGCAGCAATCACTAAGTCGAACGGCCGCTTGCCGAGCCAACTCATGTTGTCGGATACGGCGAAGGGAATGTGCTCTTCACTTAATAACCGGAAGAGTCCCCGGTACGAACTCTGGCTGTAGGCGTGTCCGGTGTTCGCCGGACCGCCAAGCAACAGAACCCTGGCAGCGCTCTGTTCCCGCGCGTAATATTCTTCGTTGGCCGCAAGCCACTCAAAAATAGGTTTGGCCGTCTGGACCGCCTGGCGATCCTGTTGATCGAGAGTACCGTTTACTTCGAAAGCCAGCGCCCCGCCATTTGCGACATTCTCCCAGAGCCGTGACGCGATCTCCTGCGGAGGCACCGTCGCAAACCGCCACGGGAAATCCACGAACTGCATGCACAAATTTACGGCCATTTTTCCGGGCTCGCCGTTCCTCGCACGATTCACGTTGTCACTTGCCGAATACGGCCAAAGCGGCAAGGGGCGGTCGATCGCCGTATTCGACTCCGACATGATCCCGTCCGTCGACTCCTGAATGTAATTGAAGTACCCAGCCTTCGGGCGTTTACTGTGGATCAGGTCGCCAATCGCGGCCGCAACTTCCCTCGAGGAGATAAACATGAAGCGGCGATAATCGTCATCCGGTTTGTCTGGCACATCTCGGTGAAACATCGCCCGATACTTTCTCTCGCATGCGTCGCAATGACACAACCCGAGCTCTCTACCGCTGTAATCGCGCGCCTGATTGCCAAAGGCGTTAAAGAATAAACCGTCGACATCGTACCGTTCGAGCCCCTCCGACAAAATCTTCATAGCTTGCTCGCGGTAGTAACCGCCGTTGATACAGGTCACGTAAAGGCCGTTGTACAGCACAGGTTCGCCATTCGCCTGGCGGAAGAACCACTCTGGATGCGCTTCAAAAACGGCTTTGTCGGTTTTGCTGAAGTCATACCGGCCCACCACGCGAATACCGCGGGCATGAGCCTTGGCAAGCACTTCCCCAAACAGGTCCGTGCCCTTCGGAAGGTAGGGGCTTGGGTAGTGAAATCCGGTTGTGGTCGGGTAGTAGGCCACGATGCCGCCCATGCCCATCAGAAGAACATTGGCGCGCATGCCGGCGAGTTGCGTGACCAACCGGTCCGGGTTCAACGTGGCATCGGTCTCGCGAAGGTTTGTCTGTACCCAGCGACCTGGCTCGCGCATCCACCAGCCTGATTGCCCCCAGGCAACACTAGCGAGAAAGCTAAAGCAGAGAAGTGGTTTCCACATGGCCAACCCGGCGATCTCCTCAGCCCGAAAGTGGACTGAAAGGATGGTATATTGGTCTGACCACAATGTCAAGTTCAACTTTAACGGTGCGTTGAGGGGCTAACGTCAATCCTTTGCCAAAGCTCTGACGCAGACTTACTCGTTCGCCGGTATTTCCTGATGCGCCGCCCTATTCACTCCGCGCGAAGAGCTTGCATCGGATCGACCGTCGCGGCGCGGCGTGCAGGAATTGCCGATGCGAGCAGCACTACAGCCGTTATAATACCGATGCCAGTCGCGTAGGTGAACCCGTCGGCAGTTGAGACATTGAATAATTGGCGGCGGAGGAGGCGGCCGAGCAGCAAAGAGGCCGGTATTGCGAAAATCAGACTCGTAGCTGTTAAGACAAGAACCTCACTAAGAACGAGTCTGGCCACAATCAGAGGTCGTGCTCCCAACGCCATGCGAATACCAATTTCGCGAGTGCGCTGAGCGGTCACATAAGCGAGCACTCCGTATAGCCCGAGCGCCGCGAGCAGAGTTGCGATCACTCCGAAGCTTGAGGCAAGCATGGCGATGACACGTTCCGTGAGAAGCGTATCGTCCAACTGGGAACCCATGGTACGGAGATTGTCGACGACCAGCTTCGGATCGTTGTTGTGAATGGTTTGTCGAAGCAGATTCATTGCTGCATCTGGCGGCATCAATGTGCGCACGTAAAAGGCGAAGCCGGAAGGGGATCCGGCATCAGCGCCGATCTGAAGAGCCGGCCGGAACAGCGTACGCGCTATCGCATCGCGGGGGTTTGTGTGATGAGAGTCCTTCACCACACCGACGATGAAAGCCTGCTTATCGTGCCGGCTGGCGTAATGACCCAAAGCGTTTCTGGACGAACCGAAGTAGTGGCGGGCGAACGACTCGTTAACGATAGCCACCTTCTGGCTTGTCGCGGTATCGCTGAGCGTGAATTCGCGGCCTACGAGCAGCGGAATACCTAGCGTGGAGAAGTAGCCGGGAGTGACGAAGGGCAGTTCGGCATCCATATCTTCGTCTTCTTTGGGCGTGTAGCCCGCGATTCTGATGTCGCCGGAAGTGTTGTCGTCGGCCAACTCTGGGTCCGAAGTAGCAGCCACTGACCGAATTCCCGGAAGAGCCGCTAGAGAATCGAGAATACGCTGCCGAACAGCCGCGGCTTGCGGCAAGGCGTAGCCCGAAAACTGCGGGTTGATAGAAAACGTGACCAGGTGATCGATCACCATGCCGGTATCCACGGTGCGTAGATTGCGAATAGTGCGAACGAAGAGACCGGCGCCAACCAGAAGCAGCAGACTCAAACCGATCTGCAGAGCGACGCAAGTTCGGCGGAAGGTGAGCGAACCGCCTCCGATTGTCGAGCCGTGGCTGCGTATAGCTTCGAGCAGATCAGGCTTCCAAAATTGTGCAGCCGGCGCAAGACTAAATAGGATGCTGACAAGTAGGGTCGCGCCAAGAGTGAACGCGAGGACCTCAGGATCGAGCGATGTGGAAAAAGGAGTTTGAGAGTTCCCGCTCGACATCCACAGCGTAAGCACTTTTAAGACCTGCGGGGCAGATAACACCCCAAGTATTGCGCCCATAAAGCCGAGCAGTAGACCTTCGAGCAGCAATTGGCGCAGCACACGACTGCGGCTTGCGCCTAAGGCGTAACGCATCGAGAACTCGCGAACACGAGCGGCAGCGCGGACAAGCAGCAAGCTCGCGGTATTCACGCAGGCCATTGTAAGGACAAGGACGACGAGGCCCATGATGACCAACATTGGGCTCCGCATAAGGGTCCGAAGCGGAGAGAAGCCTTTTGCCCCGTCCCAAAGCATTAGATGGGTTTTGCCGAGAAAACCTTGCCGGGCACGGTAGGTTTGACTCTTCAATTGCTTGAACTCCTCCGAACGAATGGAGTACCAAACTGGATTGATCGATGATTCGGCGGTGATGCGAGATTCGCCGGGCTTGAGTCGACCGATAATGTTGAGCCACTGCGCTCGGCGGTCTTCGAGGTCGTCCCAGGCGGGCGTAATCTCGTGCTTCATGCTCATCGAAACAAAGACGTCGGGCGTGGTGCCCCAAAGCGCGCTCGAAAAATCTTTGGCAGTAATGCCGACGACAGTAAAGGGACTGCCGTTGATATCTACATTTTTGTTGAGGATGTTGGGATCGCCGCCGAGATGAGCGGACCAATACTTATAGCTGAGGACGGCGACGGGGTTACCGTCCTTAAGCGTATCGTCGCTCGGCAGGAGCACGCGGCCGAGAGCGGATGACACGCCCAGAACGGAAAAGTAATTTCCGCTGACCATTTCGGCCGGAAGAAGCTCGGACCGATTTTTCCAAGTGAACCCGATCTGGGCGCTCGCAAAGGCGACGAGACCGTCGAAGGCGGAGCATCGATCCCGAAGGTCGCGATAAATGGGATACGAGAAGTATGCGCGGGCTTCGGGTGTGTCTCCGCCTTCAGAGTGCGTATGGCCGGGTGCGTCTCCCGCAAACCGGAGTTCGACAAGCTGCTGAGGATTTCGGACGGGTAGCGAGCGGAGCAGCGACTGATACAGCAGCGAAAAAATTGCGGTATTAGCTCCTATGCCTATTGCAAGGGTAAGGACGGCTGCCAACGTGAAGATTGGGGCTCGGCGCAACTGTCGAAGGGCATAGCGAAAATCGTGCGTTAGCGATTCCATGCTGAGTGCAAGGCAACCAAGTTACCGTGCTCCACCGTTTTAAACTCAACTGTATCCACTGAATCGCGGTTCCGGATGTGTTCGGATCCGAGTTCTGGTTTGCGAAAGCGAACATCAAATTGATAGCCAATTTGGCTGAGGTTCTCAAAAAAGGCCGAAACTGCGATTCGGACGGATTATGATCAGAACGGGGACTCGAGCAAGTCCACCGGGAGTCATCGTCATGCAAGATAATCCGAAAAACCCAGAACGTCGATCTTTCTTGAGAACGAGCGCGGTGGCGGCCGCCGGTCTGGCTACCGCAGCTTCGACGAAAAAAATTCTAGGCGCAAATGACCGGATCCGGATAGCCGTCGTCGGCGTGCGGGGACGGGGATGGGATCACGTCAAAGGCTACCGGCCGATACCCGGGGTCGAGATTGCTTACTTCTGCGATATTGACGAGAACGTACTTCGTCAACGTCTCGGCGATGCCGAACAGATGGGGATTGCCAAGCCGCAGACATACATAGATGTTCGGAAATTGCTGGAAGACAAGAACGTAGACGCGGTTTCGATCGCCACGCCAAACCACTGGCACTCGCTGATTGGGATTTGGGCAGCGCAGGCGGGCAAGGACATCTATATCGAGAAGCCTTGTTCGCACAACTGGTGGGAAGGCCGCCAACTAGTTCGCGCAATCGACAAATACAAAGTGATTTGCCAACACGGAAGCCAGTGCCGCTCTAGCGCCGCAATTCGTGAAGCGATGGATCAGATGAACTCCGGCCTTCTCGGGAACGTATATCTGTCTCGCGGACTTTGTTACAAGTGGCGGCCCAGCATCGGACATGCGCCGCAGGAGCCTGTTCCGGCGGGGGTTCATTACGATCTTTGGACCGGTCCGGCCCCAATGAAGCCATTTACCAAGAACCGATTCCACTACAACTGGCACTGGATCTGGGACACGGGAAACGGTGATCTCGGGAATCAGGGCATTCATGAAGTCGACCTGGCGCGCTGGGGGCTGGGAGTGACGTTGCCGACCAAAGTGACGGCGATTGGCGGGCATTTTCTGTTTGATGACGATCAGGAGACGCCGAATGTGATAACTGTGGCGTATGAATTCAAGAGTCCTGGCGCCAGAGCCAAGATGATGGAGTTTGAGGTTCGCGGCTGGATGACAAATCACGAAGCCGGCATAGGCACCCCGGAGTTCGCCGGAGGCGGCGTACCGGATGCCGGGCTGAAGGCCCCCGCAAACTCTGCCGCAAAAGCGGACAAGACGCTGGGGCCGGCGTCTGGTAAGCCCTCTACGATCGGCAACTTGTATTACGGGCCGAAAGGCTATCTTGCGATCTCTAACTACGATTCCTACAAGTCCTTTCTCGGCTCCGACGCGGAAGCAGGGCCCGGAAAGCACGCCCCGGTGAAGAATGAACATTTTGTGAACTTCATCGACTGTGTGCGCAGCCGGAAAGCGGAAGATCTCCATGCGCCCATTCTCGAAGGACACTTATCGGCAACATTGGTGCACCTTGCGAACGCCTCTTATAGGCTGGGTCGAACGATCAATTTCGATCCGAATACCGAATCAGTGCTCAACGACGCGGAAGCTACAAAGCTGCTGCATGGAACGTACCGTGCCCCATACGTTGTGCCCGAAAAGGTATAGAGCCCGGTTAGTTTCAGACGTCCCGCAATACAGGGCGAGCAAACACCAAAGACGCCGGCCGGATTCCAGCAGGTGTTTGGGGTGAGCTCCCGGCGTTCCTTTCTGCAATCGATCGGGTTAACACTTGAGGCGCTTTCCCGGGTCTCCGCAGCCAGCCGCGAAAGTTCACAAGAACTATCGGAATTCAGCTATGGCGATGTAGAGCTTGCGCCCGGCCTTGCCCAAACGCAATTCGAGCAGACGCAATCCGTCCTTCTCTCCTTCAATGAGGACAGCTTATTAAAGCCTTGGCGTCTCCGTGCAGGCATTCCGGCGCCGGGTCCGGACCTTGGCGGATGGTACGACGAGGTGCCGCTACAAAAAACGGAAAGCGGCGGACACGGTTTCGCGCCGGCCCACTCTTTCGGTCAGTGGATTTCGGCAATGGCGCGCGGTTACGCCATAACTCGCAATCCCTCCACTCGAGCCAAACTGGAGCGGCTGCTGACTCTTTATGAGCCAGCCATCTCCGGCCGATTCTACACAAATTTCCGTTTTCCTGCTTACAACTACGACAAGATGGTCATCGGGCTCATAGACGCCCACCAGTTTGCCGGCTTGCCGCAGGCGTACCGCTTGCTTGAGAAAACCACGGATGCGGCGGAGCCGCACTTACCGCCGCACGCTCTCGACAGGGATGAGCCGCAACGGCTTTGGCGAAAAGCAGTTGGCGACAGCACCGCGGACGATTACACGTGGGACGAGTCCTACACACTACCGGAAAATCTATATCTAGCGTGGGAGCGCGGTGCCGGCGAACGGTACCGTACACTCGCAAGGCGTTTCCTGCTCGACAAAACATACTTCGACCCGCTTTCGGAAGGCAAGAATGTCCTGCCGCACCATCACGCCTATAGCTTTTGCAACGCTCTCAGCTCGGCCATGCAGGCATATCTTGCTGACGGCAGTCATAAGCATCTGCGGGCGGCCAGCAACGCGTTCGAGATGATCACAAAGACCCAGAGTTTCGCTACGGGCGGATGGGGACCGAACGAAAGTTTTGTTCCTCCGGACAGTAACGAGCTTTTTGCCAGCCTTACCGGCACCCATCGGGGATTCGAAACGCCTTGCGGCAGCTACGCGCATTTCAAACTCACCCGGTATTTGTTGCGAGTGACTCGCGACGGGCGATATGGCGACAGCATGGAGCGGGTCCTATACAACACGGTGCTCGGCGCGAAGAGACTCGAAGGGGACGGTCACGCGTTCTACTATTCCGATTACCATTCATGCTGCAACAAGGTCTACTTCCCCGATCGATGGCCGTGTTGCTCCGGCACTTTGCCGCAAGTAGCTTCTGACTACCGCCTGCTCACTTACTTTCGTGACGCGCGCGGCGTATTTGTCAATCTGTATCTCCCATCTACTGTTCGCTGGACCAACGTCGATGGGGCGCAACTCGTTCTTACTCAAAGCGGAGATTATCCGTTAAGCGGCAGAACGAGCTTTCGTTTGCGCGCCTCTCGTGCTTCGCTGTTCGCCCTGCGCCTGCGTATTCCCGCTTGGTGCCCGGCAGTCGGATACAGGGTTCGCATCAATGGAGAGAGTGCAGCAGCCAGTATTCAAGACGGATTTGCAATCTTGCAACGCAAATGGAAAGATGGCGACCGTGTTGAACTTGAACTGGGCTTGCCGTTACGCTTAGAAGCCGTCGATAGGCGGCACCCCGAAACTGTAGCTGTGCTTCGAGGACCGCTGGTTTTGTTTGCGATCTCGGACAAGTTGCCCGCCGTCACTCGTAACCAGCTTCTCTCCATGGGGCAGCTTGCCGGGCAGAGGACCTGGCGAGCACAAACGGCTTCGGGACCTCTGCTTTTCCGGCCTTTCTTCGATATCGCCGATGAGCATTACAGCACGTATCTGAACTTGAGTTGACAGCGTCTCATCCGCTCGCCTATGAGACGCTAACCACATGGTCCGGTCCCAGTTTCGAGTGCTCTACAGCGATATCGGCGGTGTCCTGGGAACGAACGGCTGGGATTCAAACGTTCGCCGCCGCCTCTGCACGGAATTCAGTTTGGATTCCGAAGAAGTCGAAAGCCGCCACCGTCTGATGTTCGACAGTTACGAGCGCGGCTACATGAGTCTTGAACATTATCTAGCGTACGTAGTCTTTCACGAGGAACGCCCTTTCACCTTAGAGGCCGTTCGAGAGTTTACGTATCGCCAATCTCTAGCTTGGGTCGAAAATATCGAGTTTATGCGCCAGCTTAGAGCAGCGAACGAAATTAAGTTGGCTTTAATCAGTAATGAAGGAGCAGGCATCACGCAACATCGGATTAATAAGTTCAAGCTGAGCGAGTTGGCCGATTTCATGGTGATCTCGCATTTCGTGCACTTCCGGAAGCCGGATCCGGAGATTTGGATGCTCGCTTTGAACTTAGCTGGGTGCACTGCAGAGCAAGCGATATACATAGATGATCGCCAGATGTTTGTGCGGGCCGCCGCTGATCTCGGTTTTACGGCTATCCATCACACGTCTCTCGACAAGACCAGATTGCAGCTGGCACAACTCGGGCTCGAGACCGAACTGTAAGCTGGCGGGGCAATGCCGCCAGCTAGCCGGAGAACCCGTTATTTTAATTGCTTGTTAACTTCGTCCCAGTTGACAACATTCCACCAGGCAGCTATATACTCAGGCCGCCGATTCTGATACTTCAAGTAGTAGGCGTGCTCCCATACATCCAGCCCAAGCACTGGTTTCTTACCTTCCATGAGAGGGCTGTCTTGGTTCGCAGTCGAGAAAATATCGAACTTGCCGCTTCCGTCCTTGACAAGCCAAGCCCAGCCGGAACCGAACCGGGTCGTCGCGGCCGCATTGAATCTCTCTTTGAATGAGTCGAAGCTGCCAAAATTAGAAGAGATAACGCTTTCTATGTCGCCCTTTGGGGATCCGCCGCCTTTGGCGGAAAGCAAATTCCAGAAGAGGCTATGGTTTGCATGCCCACCGCCATTGTTGCGGACGGCAGTCTTGATTGATTCAGGAACTGCGGAAAGATTATTTGACAACAGCTCCTCAATTGATTTGTTCTGCAGATCCGGCGCGGACTCGAGAGCCTTGTTCAAATTAGTTACGTAAGCTCCGTGATGCTTGTCGTGATGGATCTCCATGGTCGCCTTGTCGATATTCGGCTCCAGCGAATCTGCAGGGTAGGGAAGTGGGGGAAGTGTAAATGCCATATCTATTCTCCAGAGTACTGCGGTGCAGTGTTACCGGTTGTAGACAGTGATACCGGCCAGAATCGTTTCCTCTACCGTGAGGCAGAGTGTCTCGGAATCCCAGGCGAAGCGAACCAGGTCAGCCTTCTCGCCCGGAGACATCCCGCGCTGCCGCCCCGCGATCCTCCCGGCGCGCGCTGGATTCACAGTCGCCATAGTCAGTGCTTCCCGTAACGTTGTGCCGCCCAAACGAACGCAATTGCCTATTGCTACATCCATGCGAAGCGCCGACCCTGCCAACCGGTTCTCGCCCCGCTTAACGACGCTGCCATCCTTCCGCAGTTCAACGTCCACCTGACCCAATCGGTACGGACCCGGCTCACACATAGCCGGCATCACAGCGTCTGTCACCAGGACGGAACGCTCCGGCCCCTTGGCGCGGATAGCCGCTCGAACGAACGGCGCCGGTACGTGAATGCCGTCAACGATGAAACTCGCAACGAGACGGTCGTCGGCCATTTGATCCCAGATGTAATTACTCGTTTTCGGAAGCAGCGGATGAGCGGCGTTTCCTAAGTGCGTCGACATAGTTGCTCCCGTGGCGATTGCGGAGGCGATTTGTTCGCTGCTGGCCTTTGTGTGGCCGATGCTTGCGGTAACCCCGCTGCGGACCAAGTGACGCACATAGGCGGGTGTCTCTTCCCACTCGGGCGAAACTGTCACCAATCGGATAAGACCGCGCGCAGCTTCCTGCCAACGGTCGAATTCGTTACTGTCTGGGGGGCGCACGTGCTCAAGAGGATGCGCCCCGCGTGGCCCGTCTTCAGCGGAAATGTGCGGGCCCTCGATGTGCAGCGCTTCAATCGCGTGTCCTTCCGGGAGACCGTTACGCAAGAACTCCTCCTTCGCGTCCGCGATGTTGCGCATGGCATGCAGCATGCTCCGTTCGCTGCCCGTAATAATTGTGGGAAAGAACCGCGTTACGCCAGTCGTGAAGACTCGGCGTATCGACTGTGCAATCGCTTCTTGGGAAACAGTCGAGTCGTTGTAGTCGACTCCCGCAAAGCCGTTCACTTGTAGATCAATAAATCCAGGTGAAACAAAGAAATTCTCTTCCGGCGGACGAATCAACTCGTCGACCGCCTGAATTGAGGCTCGGAAATCAACCTGTAGGACCGACGAAGTGCCTGGTACCTTCCCGAAAACGGTTTTTGCTGTCCCTCCGCTTAAATCGAACGACGACATAACGTTCCATCCTTGTTTTTTTCACAGCTTACACACAGCACAGATTACATAACACCTTTTCCTCTCGAAAGATAAAAGGTGTTGAAAAGCGCGACGCTAGGCTCGAAAACAGTAGCGGAGCAAAGGGGTAACGGACGAGAATGCAGTAGATCCGGCGCGGGTCTGAACGCAGGAAATCTCGGGGGAGGTCAATGCGATTTGGCACTCGCGTCTGGAATCGAATGAGATTGGGCTAGTCGCAACGATTAGTTCAAATGGCAGGTCAGGGGGCGTTCTCAGGTCAGGATCCGCTACCTGGAAGAGAACGCCCGCCTGCCCTGTCGAGTTTTGCCCAGGTCTTCGGTCTAGAGTACGCCCGCCCCAATCGGCTCATTTTCTCTTGCGCCTGCGGGAACAAGAGTCAGCCAGTCAAACTCATCGTTCACTCGGCCGTTCACCACTTCAAAGTACCGGTTCTGAATCTGCTCCGTCACGGGACCGCGGTGCCCCCGGCCAACAGTAATCCGGTCGACTGAACGGATGGGAGTAACCTCGGCAGCAGTTCCGGTAAAAAACAACTCGTCCGCGATGTATAGCAGTTCGCGAGGAATGATCGTTTCGACAATAGGAATCCGCAACTGGTTCGCGATTTTGAGAATAGTGTCCCGCGTAATCCCGGGCAGAACCGAGGCGCCCAGAGGAGGCGTCAGCAGCTTTCCATCCTGAATAACAAATAAGTTTTCGCCCGAGCCTTCACTCACGTATCCGGCTTCATCGAGCGCAATCCCCTCGGCGTATCCGTTCACGGACGCTTCCATCCGAATCAGCTGCGAATTCATGTAATTGGCCCCGGCTTTGGCCAATGCAGGCAGGGTGTTGGGTGCAATGCGGTTCCAGGAAGATATGCAGACGTCCACGCCATCGGTTAGACACTCTTCTCCCAGATATCGTCCCCACGGATAACACGCAACATAGACTTCGACCGGGTCCTTTCCAGGAAGAACACCAATGTCGCCGTACCCGCGCAAGGCAATAGGCCGGATGTAACACGATTCGAGATTGTTTGCGCGAACCACATCAACGAAAGACGCGATCAATTCTTCCACCGAGAATGGAAGGTCCATGCGGTAAATTTTTGCGGACCTCAACAGTCGTTTTGCGTGATCTTGGGCGCGGAAAATGGCCGGACCTTTGGCCGTGGCATAACAGCGTATGCCCTCAAAAACCGAGCTGCCGTAGCTGACTACGTGCGACAGAACGTGAATTTTGGCGTCGTCCCACGGGATCAGACGGCCGTTGTACCAGATTTTCTCGGTGGGCTGCAACATGCCCAAATTATAGCGAGATGTTGCAGCCCGACAAACGCAATTGAGTATGTGCTTACTGAGCCGCTGGAGCCCCGAGTTGCACCGGATACCAGGAGTAGCTCGGAGTGGTCAGATGTTGCAGGAGCACGTTGAAGATCGCGGTTTGGCCCGCGTCATTCAGATGAATACCGTCTTCGAGCCAGGGAGATTCAGCAGCTGCGCTCGAGAATGTTGAAGTAAATGGGAGACCAAGATAGTCGCACCCGTTCGCCTGCGCAACGCTCTGCGCAGTCTGAAAGACGAGCGTCTGCGACAGATTGCTCGCGCTTGCGGCCGATGTCCACGGCATGCTCATCACCAGAATGGATCCTGCGCCCTGGGATTGCTCGTGAGCTATCAAATTACTCATCTGGTTCTGATAATCGGCAACGTTGCCGCGAAGGTAGTCGTTGGTTCCGAGCGCAATGATGTCGAACGTTTTGGCGCCCGCACCGGTAAGGTCAATCATTTGCAGGTTGCCAGGTGTTCCGAAACACCCGGCCTGACATGCGCCAATAGCCAGATTGTCGACAGAGACTCCGGTTGTTCCAATCGTCCATTCCGTCGCATAGACATAGCACGAACCCACAGTCGCATTGCAAGAGATGTTGGCCGTGTGAGTCCCGAGTCCGCCCGGAGCAGGAACTGTAATGGCATGCGGAACAATGTTGTTGCCCGTGTTCTCGGTTCCATACGTGCCGATATTCTGGCCATCAATCGTGACCGTAAATCCGGCGGTAGAAACTGTCGAATAGGTCGTGTAATAAATGATCAGGCTGTCGCCGGTTTGCGGGTACATGTTAATCACACTTCCAGAACCCATTTGCAAGCCGGCTTTTCCATCAAAGGTCCCGCCGGGCGTACCCGTTTGGACCGGAACTCCGACGTTGTACCAGGAGGTTGGGCCGGAGACAGTGTAGTAGTCGTAAGAAAGCGTGGACGGCATCCCGGCCATAAGGGGCAGAATGCCGGTGCCATGCGAAGGATAGTTCGACTTAAGCCACGAGCGAAGCTGCTCGATCCAGAGATTTGAATGGTTCACCGGGCCGATACCTGCACAGCTGCTCTGGGAGTTGCCGGTAGCACCCCAGCAACGGGTTAGCGAATCGCCAAAAGCGCGCAACCGAACCACTTGGTTGCCAGCATTCTTCAGCGCAGCGGATAACGAACGCCAGAAAGCGCTCTCAGACGCGAGACACACCTGCAGAGACTCAGAGGTGTTCCCCTTAACTCGGCGAAGAACGCCAGTGTGATCAGTGGAACAAAGCATATCCAAGAGTTCGAGCCGAATAGCGTTGTCACGCGAAGGCAGAGTTTGACCGAGCTGGTCCACGTTCGTCGCACCGGACGAGGGTATACGCCATTTATAAACACTCACTTTGGAGCCAGACTGGATTTGCACCGTGTACACATACCCGGCATTGTCACTTGCCGTCAGTGATACAGCGAGCATGCCGTTTGCGACTTTAACAGTCTTCGAACCACCTTGAGTCATGTGACCCGAGTTGTCGAGGAACGGCTGCCAACTGATGTATGCGGTACCCGTCTGAACCGAATCGCCCGAAGAATCCACGGCGGGAACATTGAGCGATACCGTCTGGGCGCACACCGGCGCGCAGACTAACAGAACATACAAAAGGATTTTCACCGCTCACAGCATAGAGCCCGATCGCTCGCCTTGAGCATGCCGAATGATGGAAATGGCCCGTACCTGCCGCCGTTCGATTCGCCCGATTTTGCAATTAGCCTTGCTGCTACCGACAGTTAAGAACTTTTCGATCCCGGTTTGCACCGGGGCAAGAAATTTTCAAACCATTGTGACTGGACTACGCGACGATAAAATGACGTGTCCTGGTTAGCCCTTATGAGCTTCCATCTCGCCCCACTTCTTGCCTTCGCAGCCGCTGCGGGATTACTTACGGTTGCGCCCGGGCTAGATACGGCTCTCATTTTGCGGACTGCAGCCGTGGAGGGCCCTCGCCCTGCCCGTTTGGCAGCAGCCGGTATCTGTACCGGATGTCTGGCCTGGGGCTCTGCTACTGCACTGGGCTTAACTGCTCTGCTTGCGGTATCCCGAATTGCCTTCCTGTTAGTTCGAATGGCGGGAGCAGTCTACTTGATTATTCTCGGACTTCAGATTTGGCTGCAAAGACATAAGAAGCTGCCGCCCACCAACGGAAACGTGGACGCTGCTCAAATCGGCCAACATAAGAGCGATCGCTGGTTTTTCCGCGGCCTACTCACCAATCTGCTTAACCCGAAAGTGGGCGTGTTTTACCTAACGCTATTGCCCCAGTTCGTTCCCCGGGGCGGGAATGCCTGCTGGTACAGTCTTGCTTTCACTCTCATTCATGTAACGGAAGGAATGCTCTGGCTAACGCTCCTGACTGCTGCTATTCGACCTATGAGCAACTGGTTGGGGCGCCCTGGCGTGAAGCTCGGACTCGACCGGAGCACGGGCGGCGTGCTGATTGGCTCCGGCTTGGCGATTGCCTTCGAGAAACGTCGATAATTCTTGAACGTTTATCGGTTTGTCCGGCCGCTCGAAACGGCCGGTGTAAATCGCATCAAGCGAACCTGGTAATCGTAGAAGGTTCCGTTGTGAAACGTCCGCTTTGCTGTTATGCCAACGCCCTTTTGGAACCAAACATCATTGTCATCGCCCGAACTCAAGTGAGCTTCCAGGCGCCAGCACGAGGGAGTTACCGAAACCGGGTCATCCGGCTTCTTTTTCCCAAGGCCGGCAACGGTCCAAAGATCCCGTCCGCGGTTCGGATCTCCCCACGTTTTGCCTGCGTGCAAAGGAAGACAGACGTCCGGCAACGCTTGGCCGTTAGCAAGCTCGCGTCGAAGATCCGCACTCAGTCCCTGCAGGGACTTGTCCCAACCGTATCCGTGACCGTAAGAGTCGGAGTCGTTCAGAAAGTAAAGGCAAGCATGATGGACCAGTATGTTGGACTCAGATCCAATCGCAAGATAAGACGGAGGCGCTCCAGCTACAACCTGAACCTTCCTCCTCACGAGTAATCCCTCCGGAAGTTTCTCTATGACGGTGATCCGGTCCTGCTGCGTCCACTTGATGGTCTCCGGGTTTTTGCCGTTTCCGTCGCGCACCTCTACTTCGTACGTCCAGCGATCGCCGACGTGCATGGGCAGCCACTCCGGTGTCACATCGTTTATCTCAAGTGCGCTCGAATGCACAGCCGATGCGACGACCAGCAATACGAGACAGGGAAGTGAGACAGCAGTCTTAATCACGGAGCTGCGAATCTATTTTGTGCGGCGCCTGTGTCTTTTGTTGGGCGAGTCGGGCTGATCTCTCACCGCATGCAGCCACTCACGTTTAGCGGCGATCTCTGCATCGATAGGAGCTGGAAGGTAAAACCGGGTTTGGCATTCCCGGCACCGAAACGGTTTCATGCCGCAGACGCGCATGAAAAGATCCCGAAAGTGCCACTTCCGGGATCGGCTGATGTCTTCCGAATGGCAGCGCGGACACATGGATAGCGTGCTTGCTTGTATTTACATGATGAAGACGCTTGACGTCTAAAAACAATACTCCTGTGCTCAACAGGGGTAGAAAGTTGAACTATGGAGCTGCCAGAGGGCTGCCTCCGGTTCCAGCCATTGTACGGTTAAATGCAGGAACGTCTTTGTCCATGAGAGTTCGATATTCCTGCCGAACCGTAGCAAGCTGCTTTTCAAGCATGTCCACAAGCTGGACAGACGTATCTGTCGGCCCATAATTTACGCCGCCTGCAACGTCTCCCGCGCCGGTACCAACCTCGCCATTCAGCCAGATCAGGTTCAAATAGATCTTATATGGCTCCACGAAGAACTTGTCGTCGCTGTTCGCTTCAGTTTTCGAGATCAGCTTGAATTCAACGTCCTCCAGCTTCGCTTCCATGCTGTTCACAGACTGCCCAAGCTCGGCTTTTGGTGACTCCGCGTGTACCATGCGGTTCACGTCTTCCAGTTGCTTCCGCATCCATTCGATGCGATTCACCATTTCAGAAGCAGCGGTTATAGCGTTGCGGATTCGCAGTTGCAGCTTCAGAGACGCGCCCAATTCTTCGTCCGTTGCTGTTGTCTTGGGAGACTTCAGAATTTCGAGTGGCTCGTCGTAAGTTTTGCCGGCTACGATCAGGCGCGCGGTGTACTTGCCTGGCGTGACAAGTGGACCAATCTCCGCGGGTTGAAGCCCCCAATGCGTAATAGGCCGGGAGTCTGCGTGCCGAAAGCGAGGTTCGTCCCAAATGAACGGATTACCGGGCGCATTCGTTCGCAGCTTTACCAAAGTCGGAGGATCATAGTGCAGATCCCAGGTCCTTCGGTTTAGTCCGGCGTGAGAAGGAGACGCCTTGAATTCGCGGACGAGATTCCCACCCGCATCGCGTATTTGGACCTCTGCCGGAGCAGCCGTTTTGAGGGAAAAGTTCACGTACGCCCGGCCTCCTTCCGCAAGGCGATAAGTTGTTCGCGGCTTGTACAAGGTAACGGCAGCATCCAGACTGCTATCCGTCATTTGTTCCAGCGGAGTAACGTCGTCCAGCACGTAAATTCCGCGCCCGTAGGTGGAAACGACGACGTCGTGGAAATTCTTCTGCACGGCGATCCAGGTGACGGGAGCGTGCGGCAGCCCTCCCTCAATTGGGGTCCAAGCGCCGCCATCGTTCAGCGAGAAATAGAAGCCATTGCCAGTCCCAGCGAATAACAATCCTTTGCGGTTGGGATCCTCGGCCACGGACTTCACGTAGGCGAGAGGCCCCTTAGGTAAATTGCCAGTGACCTGCGTCCACGTTTTACCGAAATCAGTCGTTTTGAAGATAAATGGATCCCGGTTGTCCATCAAGTGATAGTCGACCGCAACATAAGCCGTTCCCGGATCAAACGGGGAAGGCTCGATCTTCGAAATCGTACCCCAGGGCGCGAGTCCCGCCACATTCTTGGTCAGATCGTTCCACCGCCCGCCGCCATCACGGGTATTCCAGATTTTCCCGTCGTTGGTGCCTGCCCAGATCAGGCCTTTTTGCAACGGCGACGGAGCGATAGCGAAGACTACTTCGCCATAAAACTGCCCGAGGTTATCGCCGACAATACCGCCGGATGGGACGATGCGGGTCGGATCCTGCGTCGAGAGATCAGGACTAATTACGTTCCAACTCTTCCCGGCATTCGAGGTTTTGAAGATCACCTGACAACCGTAATAGACCGTGTCGTGATCGAAAGGATCAATGGCGAGCGGCGCCGTCCAGTGGCACCGGTACTTTGTCTCGTTCGGGGGAGAGTCAAGAGTATGCAACCAAGGGCTTACCGATCGGGCTTCCTTGGTTCGCGCGTCATAGCGCGTTACTTCATCCCCATAGCACGTCGCCCAGACGATATTGGTGTCTGTCGGGTCCGGATACGTGAACCCTGATTCGCAGCCCCCCAAACGATATTCCCAGTTGTCAGATGCTCCATAGGAGTAGCCTCCCGCGGAAGGAGGACGATTTCTGCTCGCGGTATTTCGCGCTTCCGGTGCCGGGGGAGTGCTATTTGCCGCACCAGGTTCAGACGGGGCAGGTAAGGTGGTGCTTCTGCCTTGCGACTGCGACACGGGAGCGCGAGTCGGCTGCGCTGCGGCCGTTGCAGTCTCGTCCGCAGGCTCTGCCACCGCATAAGGCCCAGGTCCACGCACGGTACTTGGTCCGCGCATGGTGCTGTTGTCCTGCATGTTGGTGTAAATCCAGTAAGGAACCTGGTTATCCACCGAAACGTGGTACATCTGGCCGATGGGTAACTGAACTCTGTGCGATCCGCGCCCATGAACGGTCGTTATGCTCATACCTGCATCGTCGGTAATCACGAAGCGGTCGGCATTAGTCGGGTCAATCCAGATATCGTGGGTATCCCCTCCCCATGGAACAATTTGGAAGTTTTCGCCGCCATCCAGGGAATGGTGAACAGAACTGCTGGCGACAATCACTTCGTTCTCATCCCGGGGCGATACAGCAAGCCGAATGTAATAGCCGGCGCGTCCGATTAGGGCTCGGTTATGGCTGACCGCCCGCCAGCTATCGCCGCCGTCGTCCGATCGCCAAAGCGAACCCTGGTCGGCCGTCTGAATCAAGGCGTACACACGGCTAGAGTCGCTGGGCGCAATCGCGACGTCGATCTTGCCGAGGGGAGATTTCGGCAATCCGCGGCCGCTCAAGCGTGTCCAGGAAGAACCGCCGTCTCGCGATACAAAAACACCGCTTCCCGGGCCACCGCTGAACTCGCCATAAGTATGCATTTCCACCTGCCACATGCCTGCGAACAGCACGCGCGAGTTGCGAGCATCCATAGCGAGACCCGAGCAGCCGGTGTTCGCATCAGCGAAAAGTACCCGATCCCAGTGCTGGCCGCCATCATTCGTGCGGAAAACACCGCGCTCCTGTTGCGGTCCCGTGAGGCGGCCCAAAGCACACACGAAAACGTTGTCCGGATTGCTCGGGTTCACAACAATCCTTCCGATTCTGCCCGTCTCGTCCAGGCCCACGTGCTTCCAGTTCTTTCCGGCGTCGGTCGACTTGTATACGCCGTTCCCGGTGACGTCGCTGTCGCGGATGGCCCATGCTTCGCCGGTCCCTGCCCAGACTGTGCTTGGATCAGAAGGAGCTACTGCCAACGCGCCTATGGCTGTAACCGGCTGATCATCGAAGATCGCTGTGAAGCGATTTCCGCCGTCAGTGCTCTTCCAAATTCCGCCTGAGGCCGCTCCTGCATAGTAGGTACTCGGGTCGCCGGGAACACCGGCTACCGATGCGATCCGGTTCCCGTTTTGAGGCCCCAAGAATCGAAATCGCAACGCTTCAGCGGCCCAGTGCGGATCAACCGTTTGCGCCAGCACCATGGCGGGAATCAGCACGAACACTGCGGCTACGATGCTTCGCAATCGAAAGAATTGAGACTTAGATTTCGTCAGTTGCATAAATAAAATTGCGCGTCGAAAGCAGTATCCCGAATTGTATACAACTCGCGCCCGACAGGCGGGTCAGCTCAGTTCAGGCTCAACATCGTTCATGTAAGTCACCAGCTACCTCGCTCGCCGAGCGTGTCGATTACGCGTGAGAGCCGCTCCACACCATTTCGCCAATTGCGCTGGCTACCCGCTTCCGCCGCATCAGCATCACCCGCGTGAATCGCCTCGATGATGAAGGCGTGTTCGAGAACGGATTGGTCCAATTCATCCACAATCGCGCTTGCGTACAAGCGCCAGTATCTCTCGGCCTGCAGTTGGGTCGTGCGATGCAGGCTTATCAAACGTGGTCCGCCGCTTGCTGCAACGATCGCGCGGTGGAAGCTGAAGTCGAGCTCGAAGATCCGGTTCGGCTCAGGCAGGCGCGCCCGTGCGAGTCCATCCAGTCCAGCATTTAACCGTTCCAGTTCGCGGTCGACATTCTGGCGGACTTCGGAAGGAAGCTGCGCGGTCAGCCGTGCCGCAAGCCCTTCTACGTGACCGATGATCGAATACAATTCCCTGGCATCCTCTTTTGTCATCGGAGCAACCAGCACACGGTTCTTGCTTCCGTTATTAACCGAAATCAGAAAACCTTCGCGCTCCAACCATTGCAGTGCGCCCCGGATAGGAGTCCGGCTGACGCCGATGCGCTCCGCCAGATCTGCCTCAATCATCCAGCTTCCGGGAGATAGTTTGCCGCTCACGATCATGCCGCGTAACTGATCGACCACAAGAGGAACACTGTTGCCCCTCTCGGTCTCCTGTGTTTTGCTCGTTCGAGCTCTGTGCTGCTTAGTGGCAGATGACATTCAGTATCCAGAAAAGGACAAGGCGCAGCAGCTCAGGTAAACTGCAGCACTCTCGCCGGCAACGTTTCGCGAATACCCCACTGCAATGGGTCGGCGTCCTGCAGAATAAGCGACACCTCCGCCGTGACATACGCAGACCCTTTGATGTAAGGGAAAATCAGGCCCTCACGTATGGTGATGGAGCCCTCAAAAATGCTGCCAATGATACTCTCCTGAACCCAGACCTGGCCCGGCCGGAACTTTCCTGAGTCGTACAGGCATGCGAGCTTGGCGCTTGTGCCGGTTCCACAAGGAGAACGGTCGTAGCTGCCTCCGGGGCACAGGACAAAGTTTTTGCTGTGGGCTCCCGCGACTGTAGAGGGCCCGTAAAGCTCGACGTGGTCTATCTCGGCTCCATCCGACCCGCTGAAGCCCGACGCCTTGAGCGCCCGCCGGATGCGCCAGCTGAAATCCGTAAGCGCATCGAGATTCGAGAGTCGCAGTTCAAGTGGGTTTTCGTTTGCGAGGAAGAACCAGTTGCCGCCCCAGGCAATGTCGCCCGTCACGCGACCAAAGCCCTCCAGATGTAATTCCACGTTGGAAGCGCTTCGAAAACTCGGAACATTCCGCACGGTCACTTCTCCCGTCGCATGCAACTCCGCCTCGACTATGCCAACCGGAGTTTCGAGGCGGTGGACGCCAGGAGCAACTCGGCCTAAGTGAGCCAGCGTGACCATGAGGCCGATAGTTCCGTGGCCGCACATGCCGAGATAATCGACATTGTTGAAGAAGATAACGCCCGCCGAGCACGAAGAGTCCACGGGTTCGCAGAGAAGCGCGCCAACGATTGCATCGGACCCGCGAGGCTCGTTGACTACGGCCGAACGAAACTGATCAAATTCTTGCCGGAAGGTGCGTAGACGAGCATCAAGCGCGCCACTCCCTAAATCAGGGCCCCCGGCAATCACAACGCGCGTCGGTTCACCGCCGGTGTGGGAATCGATAACGTGGACTGTTCTGGTGTTTGGCAATGATGGTATACGCTATTGTATACAATGTCTGCTCGTACATTCGACGCAATCATTGTTGGCGCCGGGATAGTTGGAACGGCCTGCGCGAAAGAACTTGCGGATGCTGGAATGCGGGTCACGCTGTTGGAATCCGGCCCTGCGGTCGGCGGCGGTGCAACTGCGGCCGGCATGGGCCACCTCGCGGTCATGGACGATTCCGATGAGCAGTTTGCGTTAACCAGCTACTCGCAGCAACTCTGGCGCGAATTGGCTGAAGAACTGCCCGCTAATGCGGAGTACCTCCCCTGTGGATCGCTTTGGGTCGCCGCTGATGAAGAGGAATACGAGGAAGTCGTTCGCAAGTTTCATTTCTACTCGCAGCGGGGAATCGCGGTAGAAATCCTGGATGCCCAGCAGCTGACAGAAGCCGAACCGAATCTCCGGGAAGGAATGGCCGGGGGACTCCTCATGCCGGGAGATAGCGTCTGCTATCCGCCTTGCGCAGCTGTTTATCTAGCGAACGCCGCTGAAACTCTGGGCGGCCAAATTTTAACTGGAAAGCAAGTCGCGCAAGTCGCCAATTCCTCTGTGCGCGATGCATCTGGAACTGTGTATGAATCGGAAGTCGTGGTCATTGCAACCGGAGCCGCGGTGGCTCAACTCATTCCGGGTCTGGATGTCTTCCCGCGAAAGGGACACCTCCTGATAACCGATCGCTACCCTGGTTTCCTTCATCATCAATTGATTGAACTTGGATATTTGAAGAGCGCTCACTCGAGTACATCCGACTCGGTCGCGTTCAATGCTCAACCGCGACAAACGGGCCAGATCCTTATTGGCTCATCGCGGCAATACGGCGTCGACGATCCGGCTATCGAAGCCGCAATCTTGCGCAGAATGCTGGCTCGGGCGGTCGAATACATGCCCGGTCTTGGTGCTCTCAATGCGATTCGCGCCTGGACCGGCTTCCGAGCGGCGACTCCCGATAAGCTTCCCTTGATTGGCAGCTATCCTGATCTCAAGAACGTATACCTCGCAACCGGGCATGAGGGGCTCGGCATCTCGACTTCGCTTGCTACAGCCAAACTACTCGGTGATGAAATTCTGAACCGTCAATCGGCTATTCCGCGTGCTCCATATAGTCCCAGCCGGAGCTTTGCCGTTCATGCCTGAAACCATCTCCCTGCAGGTGAATGGGCGTCTGCTCCAGGTTGCGAAGGGGACCTCAGTAGCCGCCGCTATTACTGCCGCCGGCGAGCGGGCGTTCCGCCGTTCAGTAACAGGCCAACCTCGGGCCGCCCTCTGCGGAATGGGCATTTGCTTCGAGTGCCGCGTCACAATCGACGGTCGTCCTCACAGCCGGAGCTGTCAACTAATCGTACAGAACGGAATGAGGGTCGAAACCGAATGACGCCTGAGGTTCTCGTCATTGGCGGTGGTCCCGCGGGTATCGCTGCGGCGATTGCAGCCGCCGAATCCGGAAAACAAGTAATCGTGATCGACGACAATCCCGGGCTGGGCGGGCAGATCTGGCGCGGCGGGCCGGAGTACAACCCAGAGAGGCAGGCGCGCCAGTCGTTCGAGCGATTCTCAAAACTGGGAATCCCGATTCTCAACGACGCGCAGTTGATCTCTGGCAATGCAAAGGCGCGCACAATTCTCGCCGAAACCCCGCGCGGCGCGATGAATTTACGCTTCGAATCGCTGATCCTGACGACGGGTGCCCGTGAACTGTTCCTTCCGTTTCCCGGGTGGACCCTGCCCGGGGTGATGGGTCTCGGTGGAATTCAGGCGATGGCTAAGTCAGGGATGCCGGTAGCCGGCAAGTCCATCGTGCTGGCGGGCACTGGACCTCTGCTGCTCGCGGTTGCCTCTTATTTCCGCAACCACGGCGCATCGGTGAAGGTCATCGCGGAACAGGCATCACAGCTAGACGTCAACCACTTTGCCGCAGGTCTCTGGCGTTATCCTGCGAAGGTCCTTCAGGCGGGAGCGCTTCGTGCATCTCTGTTTGGCGTTCCCTATCGTTTCGACTGTTGGGTCGAGCTGGCGGAGGGGCAGGGAAGGCTCGAACGTGTCCGCCTGCGTCAAGGCGACAAAATTTGGGAGCAGCGCTGTGACTACGCGGGAATCGCCTACGGTCTTGTCCCGAATGTCGAAGCCGCCGCACTGTTCGGATGCACGATTTGCCGTGATGCTGTTCACGTCGATGAGCTACAGCGCACCTCCGTTGAAGGCATTTTCGGCGCTGGCGAATGCACTGGGATTGGCGGGGTCGATGCCGCGCTCATTCAAGGCCGAATTGCTGGATATGCAGCTTCAGGACGCCTTGACCGCGCTCGAAGTCTGTTCGCACGCCGCAACGCGAGTAGGCATTTCGCAGCTGCTCTGAATCGAGCCTTCGAACTTCGCTCCGAACTCAAGCGGCTTCCGCAGCCTGATACGATCGTTTGCCGTTGTGAGGATGTCACCTACGAAAAGCTCCAAAGTGTCTCTTCTTTCCGAGCCGCAAAACTTCACACGCGTTGCGGGATGGGGCCATGCCAAGCTCGTATCTGCGGAGCCGCAACCGATTTTCTGTTCGGATGGAAGACGGACTCTATCCGGCCTCCCATTTTCCCTGCAAGAATCGACAGTCTGGTGCTTGATTCGACAACGCTCGAGGAGACAGTGACGACATGAAGAACATGGAATGGAGCGGGGTTATCCCTGCCATCACTACGCCGTTCAATGCGGACCTTTCGATTGACTATGGGTTCCTTGCTGAACACTGCAAATGGCTGGTTAGCAACGGCTGCAATGGCGTCGTCGCACTCGGTTCGTTGGGTGAAGGAGCAACGCTCACCTCCGTCGAGAAAAACAGGGTTCTGGAAACCTGCCTCAGCGCGGTAGGCGATCGCGCCCCTGTAGTTGCCGGAATCTCAGCTCTAAGCACCCGTGAGGCTGTTGAAATCGCGAGAAATGCCGCATCCCTCGGCTGTCATGGGCTGATGGTCTTGCCCCCCTACGTCTACATCGGTGATTGGCGTGAGATGAAGGCGCACGTCGCTGCCATTCTTTCGGCCACAGAGCTTTCCTCTATGCTCTATAACAATCCGATTGCTTACACGACTGACTTCCTACCCTCGCATGTCTGCGAATTGTTAGCCGAATTCCCTAATTTGCACGCCATCAAAGAATCGAGTGCAGATGTCCGCCGCGTTACGGCGTTGCGCGCCTTAACCGGTGACAGATTGCGGATTCTGGTCGGTGTCGATGATGCAATTGTGGAAGGAGTTTCAACCGGAGCTGTCGGCTGGATAGCTGGTCTCGTAAATGCCCTTCCGAAAGAATCCGTGCAACTGTTTGAGCTTGCCAGGGGCGGGGAAGTGCAGCTCGCGTTTGACCTCTATCGCTGGTTCTTGCCCTTGCTACGAATGGATACCGTACCGAAATTCGTTCAGCTCGTAAAGCTCGTTCAGGAGGAAGTCGGGATGGGGAATTCACGCGTGCGTCCACCGCGTCTTCCCTTGGCCGGGCAGGAACTTCAGGCCGCTAAGTCCGTCATCGCCGATTGCCTGGAGCATCATCCAGGAATGCAACCCGCTTCCGTCTAGGCAACTGAAGCGTCCCTATTCTTCTGCTTCCAGGTCATCTCCACCCGGTGTTGATAGTTCATCATCGAGTGAGTGCTTGTGCTTTTCGCCTGGAGTGCCTGAACGACGATCACCTCCGGTGGTATTGGCTGCCAGTTCGGGACGCTCGCCGACACTTCCGGCCCGGCGATCCCCGCCGGAATCCGGCGCGCTCTTTTCTCTTTGTGAGATTGTCTTGTGCGAGTCCATTACGTTGCTCCCCAAGATTAGAAGCATCTCCGGACGAGGCTGCTTCAGGCTTTCGGAAAAGTCCGCTAAGTTCGCTGTCTATCATTGAAGCGGTACCTCGGATGGTCGAACCGGTCGGCATTGAACGCCTGGCATCTTTCATCTCACTCGATGACTTTGAGCGCGAGGCGTCAGGATACATGAGCCACTCAGCGTACGAATACGTCAGCCGGCGGTGCAGGCGCTGGCGTCACGGTAGCTGAGAATCGCGCTGCTTACGAACGCATTCGATTGAATCAGCGTGTTTTGATCGATGTCAGCCGCATCGACACGCGCGTTACCATCTTCGGCCGCGAATTTCCGTTCCCAATCCTTCTCGCCCCAACCGGCTATCACAAGCTGGCTCACCCCGATGGCGAGATCGAGACGCTGAAGGGCGCTAATCTGGCTGAAGCCACTCTCGTTGCGGCCACTTTCTCCAATGTGACCGTCGAGGAACTCAGCGCTCTCGCTGAGCGTCCGCTCTGGTTTCAGGTTTATGTGCAGACCGATCGTGAGTTCACAAAGGAGTTGATTCAACGTGCGGTCTCCGCGGGCTGCGAAGCGATCTGCGTCACGGTCGATGTGCCGGTAAACGGCCCGCGTGACCGGGAACTCAGAGCAGGGTTTGCTTTGCCACACGGTGTCCAGCGAGCCAATCTCGCAAAGCTGGGAAGCCTGGTTGCCTCCGCGAGTCATCGCCCTGCCGGCCGCAATATTTATTCCGCGGTGCATGGACCCGATGCAACCTGGAAGGACATCGAATGGTTGCGCTCCATTGTGCCCGTGAGACTCCTACTCAAAGGCATCCTGAATCCGGTGGACGCCGAGCTCGCGCAGAAGGCCGGTTGTGATGGTTTGATTGTTTCTAATCATGGCGGCCGCAGCCTCGACACGGTGCCCGCAACCATCGATGCCCTTCCGGCAATTCGAGACCGGCTTCGGGGCGAACTTCCGCTCCTTGTCGACGGCGGTATTCGCCGAGGCATCGACGTTTTTAAGGCTTTGGCGATGGGCGCCAGCGCGGTCCTGGTCGGCAGACCTTATCTCTACGCTCTTGCCATCGCAGGCCGGAATGGTGTTGCGCGTGTGATTGAAATCCTGCGAACTGAATTGGAAATGACCATGGGCTTAGCAGGATGTACGGAACTTTGTCAGATTTCCAACGATTTTATCTGGCACTAACTGGTCGGCACGACCAATTCTCTCGGCTCAAAGTGTGTCTCGCTCGGTTCGCCGGTCGCGGCGAAATGCGGGACAGAGACTCAACCCGGTCATCGCGACCCCGAACAGTGCCGATGTGCTCGGTTCCGGCACGGGCGTAAGTAAATAACTACGGTTACCGCCGTTCGCCACTATCTGACCGCGATCGTTAATGCCTGGTTGTCGGTCAGTGTAATTCCCAGTGCAGGGTCAATCATATCGTTGAGATCGTACATCTGGCCCTCTGTGTAGAGAAAGGCATGAGAAGAGTCAATAGCAGTACCAGCATCTCCCACCACTTCCCCCGAGTTGTTGATACCGAAGCCCTGGCTGGTGTAACCTCCCAATGTGCCTAAGTCCGTCATCTGCCCGTAGAGAAAGGCATGTCTTGCACCGGCAAACGTATCGGACTCACCGGTCACCTGGCCCGCTTCGTTGATGGCCCACCCAGACGCGATCGAACCTCCCAATGTACCGAGGTCTTTCATCTGCCCGTCGCTGTAGAGAAAAACATGTTCAGAATAAACACTGGAGCTTTGGATCTGCCCGTCACGTGTCGTGCATTAGTGATGTCATTGGCATAACTAATGTCGTATCCCGGCAAGGTGCCTAAATCTTTCATCTGCCCGTTGCTGTAGACGAAGGCATGTGAAAAGCCACTGGGTGTCGAAGCAGAACCAACAACCTGTCCCGCGTTGTTGATACCAAAGCCTGCGCTTCCAGAGCCGCCAAAACTCCCTAAGTCTGTCATCTGCCCGTTGCTGTAGATAAACGCATGTTCAAGACCAGCTGAGATATTCGCCTCACCGGTTATTTGCCCAGCATCGTTCAGATGGTGCCCGAAACTGTAGCCGCCGCCCAAGCTGCACAAGTCCGCCATCTGGCCATTGCTGTAAAGATAGGCGTCGGAAAAATTTGGGCGTATCGGAAATTCCCGTTATTTGCCCCAGATTAATAATACTGGCAGCTAAGCTGATTCTGCCGCGCAAGGTGCCCAGGTCCGTAACGGTATAGAGGGTGGCGCCTTCCACATGGCACGCCGCCCCGACCACTAGCTCTAAGATCAGCCACCAATGCCTTCGTATCGTAAGTCGATAAAGAGAGCTCACACGAACCTCCGGGCGGGAGTCGACTGCGGAAGTCTATGACTTGGCGGAGGTAAT
Organism: uncultured Acidobacteriaceae bacterium; assembly: GCA_963771495.1. GTDB lineage: Bacteria > Acidobacteriota > Terriglobia > Bryobacterales > Bryobacteraceae > Bog-105. The sequence continues at coordinate 302,099 of CAVYTR010000004.1, forward strand.
CGCTCTCGCCAACTCCGGATTGCGCTTCAAAAACAGCCAGGAGGTGTCTGTCATGTCCCTCGGCTTCGCTCATAATGAAAGAGTACGGTTCGAAGTATTCGATTGGAGAAGGAATCAATGGCAAAGACTTTGTTAGAGCAACTCCGGGAGATGACCGTCGTCGTTTCCGATACTGGCGACATTGAGGCTGTTGAGCGGTACCAGCCGCAAGATGCAACCACGAACCCGTCACTGATCACTGCGGCTGCGCAGATGCCGCAGTACTCGCAGATCGTGGATGACGTTCTGCTGAAAGCCAAGAAAGATCTGGGAGAGAATGCCAAGGATCAGGAAGTGGCCACGCTCGCCTTCGAACGTCTGGCAGTAGCTTTCGGTCAGAAGATCCTAAAGGTCATCAAAGGCCGCGTTTCCACCGAGGTGGATGCTCGCGTCTCGTATGACACCGAAGCCACTATGCAGAAAGCGCACGCCATCATCGAGCAGTATGAGAAAGCAGGTGTGTCGAGGGAGCGCATCCTTATCAAGATTGCCTCCACCTGGGCTGGTATAAAAGCCGCCGAGAAGCTTGAGAAGGAGGGCATCCACTGCAATTTGACACTACTGTTCGGCATTCACCAGGCGATTGCATGTGCGGACGCACAGGTGACTTTGGTCTCGCCATTTGTGGGGCGCATCCTCGACTGGTACAAAAAGGACACCGGTAAGAACTACGAAGGGGCAAATGACCCCGGCGTACAATCCGTAACGCGAATTTACAATTACTTCAAGAAGTTCTCGTACAAGACCGTTGTTATGGGCGCTAGCTTCCGGAATATCGGCGAAATTGAGGAACTGGCTGGATGCGACCTGCTGACCATCTCGCCGCAGTTGCTAAAGGAGCTCGATTCCACCGAAGGCGAGCTGGCTCGGAAGCTCGATCCCGAGAAAGCACGTACGTTGGATATCGAGAAGCTTACGATCGACGAAGCGACATTCGAGCGGATGCACAAAGCCGATCGTATGGCATCCGACAAGCTCGCCGAAGGAATCAAAGGATTCAGCGACGCGCTGGTCTCGCTTGAAAAACTCCTGGCCGACCGGCTCGCTAAGCTCGGCGCCAGCGAACGCGAACCCGTAGCCACTCGCTAAAACCACGCAAAGGAAGGGCGGCTGCCCACGCGCAAAAGGCCGCCTTTCGGTTTGTCTGTACGATGCTAGTTGACCGATAACAGATATTATGTCAACTCACTGGGTAAAGTTGAATGGGACACAACAGCATTCGCTGGGCCGCCACACCGATAAGAAATCAGTAGTAGGGATCGCATTTTCGGTTCCAGAGTTTGATGCTGTGTTCTCACGCCTTTTGGACTGCACCGCATACAAAAAATGCCGCTCCAGCTCTGTCAGGTGAGCCGGAGCGGCTGAGGGAAATCGTTTTACTTAACGGCCGCGATGGCCTCCGGAAGAGTGCTCCTGACCACCACCCCCGCCTCCGCGAGAACCGTGATCTCCACTGCCACCACCCCGGTTACCCGTCCCGGGTGAGCCACCGCTGTAGTGCTGCTGCGGCGGTGCGCTGTAATGCTGTTGTGGCGGTGAACTGTAGTGTTGCTGCGGAGGTGCACTATAGCGCTGTTGAGGCGCACTGTAGCGGTTCTCTGAACCATACGAACGACCGCCAGTGTAACTGCCGCTTCCATAAACACGTGCGGGAGACGTCTGCTGCGGCTGCCCGAAGGCGTGCCAACCGCTTCGTTCCTGCCCGCCGCCTACGAATCCTTGCCGGTAAGTTGTCGATCCGCCTGCGCCCGGATCGCCGAACCTTTGCCAGCCGCCGTTTGTGCCCGAGGACCTCTGCTGAGTTGCGTAACTTGCACGCGAACCAGCGGTGTAATTCTGCGTCGCGCCTCGCCCTGCTGACTGCCATCCACCTTGCGCCCGGTTCCCCGCACCTGCATAGCGCGGCTGAGTAGAAAAGAATTGCCGGCCTCCAACCGAAGACAACCGCGGGTTCGCCACCGCTTGCCTTCCGGAAAATAAAAAGCTATTTCGGGTTGGTCCGACAGGTACCGGCCCCCGCACCAGACTCGCATTCGTCAGCTGCACCCGTGATGCCGCGCTGAACCGGGCGCCAGGCCCGCCGAAATGGTCGAAGGGAGCCGTCATTGCACCGCCTCGGAACGCCGCATTTCGGTACGCGCCCAGCACGTTGAATCCACCTGCGAACCCAAAACCACCCCGGCCATAAAAGCTATTTCCGTAACCGCCGCGCCACCCGTGGCCCCACCAGGCATGGATGCTTTCAAACGGGGCCAGGGCGACCCAGCCCAATCCGCTTCCCCAACCAAAGAAGCCCACTAAAGCGGGACTCCAAAGTTGGAAGCCTACTCGAGGACCCGGCCACCAGCACCAGCCATGTCCGCCATTCCAGAACCACCGGCCATAGTGATACGGAGCCCAACCCCACGGCGCATAGTCGACCCAGGTCCACCCGTAGTAGTTCACCCAACTCCAATACCCGTTGCTGTAGGGAGACCAATCCGTTCCCGCCGTTTGCGGTGCCCAAACGTCTCCGTACTGCGAGGGAACCCAGTTTCCATAACGATCCAGATCGTCAGCTCCGTAAACGTCAGGGTTTACCCTGCCGTAGCTCTGCGATTGCAGAAGATCGCGGTCGCGACCAACGCTCCAATCGTCAAACTGGTCGCGGCCAATTTCGTACGTGTTTTGAAACTCCGGGTCCGAAGCATTCCCGCGCACGAGGGTGGAATGCCCTGCCCCCTCGCGCTGCGACCCGCGCGGACTAAAGATCTCTACTTCTCCAGAGCGAACCGTGATCTGCGTTGTCCCATCTTCCAGAACCGATATCCTGTACTCGCCCTCGGTCGTCGGACGAACCGCAATGCTCGGCGTGTCTATTTCGGCCTGTGCAGACGAGTTACGAAGGACTCTGTAGATGATGGTCCCGGCGCCTAGCTGTATCTGATACCGCCTATATTCCAAATCGGCTAATCGAATGTCTGTGTCCGGTGCAACGCGGACCAGATTGCCAGAATCCAACTCAACTTCCGCCCGCGAACCTGCTGACGTCTGCAGGTCGTCCAACGCTACCAGAGGAGCGTTCATCGCCGCTGCCACAAGTTGGCCCGAATCGCCCCGCTTTACGTTCACATCTCCTTGCGCCACGCTGATCCGCGCCACCCCGTGCTGCTGGTCGCTGGCAGGGTCAGGCGCATCAAGCCCCGTCTGAGAATTACTCGGATACGGTGCCCCGTTCGCTGGTGGATACGCGCCTTGCGGATACTGCGATGCTGCTTGGGGCGCGTACGATCCTTGCGGATCAGAAGTTTGGGGATATTGTGCCGGGTACGGTGCTGGACTGAACTGCGCCTGAAGACCAAACGTCAGCCCGAGCAGAGCCGAAGCGAATGTCAAAAGCGCAGCTGGGCGATTACGAAACATACTGCCGCTACTTCAATAGACACGTTAATCGCCAAAGCTAAACCATAGAAAACACAAGCCTAATATGTCGTTCCAAGGCTCGGTCTCTGGTTGAAAAGCACCAGCGTGACCACATTCCACCGCAACGGGCCAATTTCTCAGAACGGGACCAGGAGCTTGAAGGTGGATCCGTGCTCGCCGTCGCTTTCCACCCAGATCTTTCCGCCCTGCGCGTTCACGATCTTCCGGCAGATTGCCAGTCCGAGTCCCCTGCCCGGAACGTTCTTTCCATGCAAACGTTTGAATGGAGTGAATACCTGCTCGTGAAACTGCGGCGCAATGCCTGGTCCGTTATCCTTCACCGAGATCAACCAGCCGTCGTCCGTCTCTTCGGTCTCGATCTCGATTCGCGGCGGTTCCGCACCCGCGAACCGCAGAGCGTTTCCGATCAGGTGCTGAAAAAGGAGAACGAACTCTGACTCATTCACTGCCACTTCCGGCAGATCGCCAATCCGCAACTCTGCGGCCCCAGGTCCGAAAGTCCCGGCCGGCCACTTCGTCTGCGCCCATTGAACAATGGCTTTCAACTGCACAGTTGTGCGCCGCCCCGTGCTTCCCGCGCGAGAAAACACAAGCACATCCTCGATGAAGCCATTCATCTCGTTGGCTCCCTCGAGGATCAGCGAAGTGAACTCAACAGATTCTTCCGAAAGCCCCGACTGTCGCTGCAGAAGCTGCGAATAGCTCATGACATTGCGCAGAGCCGCGCGCAAGTCGTGCCCGATTGCATAGACAACGTCCTGCAATTCCTGAGACGCCAGCCGTCCCGCTTCCTGACACTCCGCTAATTCCTTGCGCAGTGTCTCAATTTCATCTGTCATGCAGCTTCGCGCAACCCGAGGCGGATGAGCAGAGCGTTGACGTCCGGATCGCGGCCCATAAACTCTCGGTAGAGCTGAGCCGGATCCTCGCTGTCACCCCGCTCCAGGATATGCCGGCGGTAATCCATTCCTACTTCAGTGCTAAAAATGCCCTCGCGTTGAAAGCGAGTAAATGCATCCGCATCCAAAACCTCGGCCCACTTGTAAGAGTAGTAACCGGCGCCATAGGCCACAGGGCTCGCAAACAGGTGCGTGAAGCTTGCAAGCATTGCGAAATCAGATGGCAACGGCGTCGGCGAGAATCGCGAAAGCACTTCCCTAGCAAATGAGACCGGGTCCACCGCACCGTCTGGATCAAACTCTCGATGCAGCTTCAGGTCCACCATTGCGAATCCAAGCTGGCGCATCTGCATGTTCGCGTTTCGGAAAGTGCGGGCGCGCTTCATCTTCTCAAACAATTCGTCTGGAATCGCGTCACCTGTTTTGTAGTGCCGGGCGAACAGATGCAATGCGTCGCGCTCCATGCACCAGTTCTCCATGATTTGCGAAGGAAGCTCTACAAAGTCCCATGGCACGTTCGTACCCGCTAGACTCCGTACCGGCACTCGGCTCAACGTATGGTGCAATAGATGGCCGAACTCATGAAAGATCGTCTCCACTTCCCTGTGCGTTAGCAGCGAAGGATTTCCTCCGGCAGGCGGAGTGAGGTTTCCGCAGATCAAACCCAGGTGCGGTTCCTCCCGGTCAGGATTCCCGGTAATTAGAGAATCCATCCAGGCGCCCCCGCGCTTGTTCTCCCGTGGGAACCAATCGGTGTAGAATCCGCCCAGAAGCTGTCCCGATGTCTCGTCTTCCACGCGGTAATACTTCACAGCGGCATCCCACCCGGGCACCCCCGGCTCTTCGACGATCTTCACCTCGAGCACGCGCTCAAAGATGTCGAACATCCCTGCCACCACACGATCCAGCTGAAAGTAGGGGCGCAGTTCCTCTTCATCGAATTGATAGAGCGCTTGCCTCTGCTTCTCAGCCAAATAAGAGACATCCCAGGGCTCCACGGTGTCGTACCCGAGCGTACTCGCCAGTTCTTGCAGGCTCTGGTTCTCACGCTCGAAAAATTCCTCTGTTTTTGAGACAAGATCCTCTACAAACTGCTGCGCCTGCTCCCCCGAGTGAGCCATTCGCTCTTCCAAAACCAGGTCAGCGAAATCCCGATATCCAAGCAGGCGCGCCTTGTCCCGTCTCAGACGCAGAATCTGCCGAATCAGTTCGCGGTTATCCAGATCGCCCGATGTCGCTTTCGAATTTGACGCATGCCAGAGTTCCTGCCGCAACGCGCGATCATTCAGGTAAGTCATGGAAGCGATGTAACTCGGCGCCTGCAGAGTTAACCGCCACCCTTTCTTTCCCTTGGACTGCGCACTCTCCAGCGCCGCCGCTCGCGCCGACTCCGGGAGCCCCGCCAGTTTCGTCTCATCCGTGATCAGAAGCTCATACGCATTGGTAGCATCCAGAACGTTCTCGGCAAATTTCGTGGTCAGCTTCGTCAGCTCGACATCGATCTCTTCGAGCCTGTGCTTCCCTTCAGGCTCGAGATCCGCTCCTGCGCGCCGAAATCCACTAATCGTTTTTTTTAGGAATCGCTGATGAACGGGGGCGAGTTCCCCCTCAGCTCCGCTTGCACCCACTGCCTTGACCGCCTCCCAAAGCGCGGCATCCAGCGGAATCGAACTGTAGAACTGGCTAACCGGCCCTTGCACCGCGTTATGCGCCTCCCTTAGCTCGGACGTCGTCGCAACTGCCTCCAGATGTCTCACGACTGACATGGCAAAATCGAGCGGCTCGGTCACACGGTCCAGGGTCAGCAGGACGTTTTCATAGGTGCGCGGGATCTCAGGTTTGCTTAGATCCTTTACCCGTTCCCTCATCTGCTTCAGCAAAATCTCGATTGCTGGCTCGACGTGCTCCGCCTTGATTGCCTCAAACTGTATCGGAAACCGCTCTGTCAAAAGCGGATTACCAACCGCCGTATCTTGCACCATTGCTGTTATTCTCTCTTGCGGAAAGGCAGCCGGCGGCGGCTCGCCTTGATTGCTGGTGAATCAACTACCAGACGCGGCACGCGCGGGCCGCATACATCTTGTCGGTCGCTTTACAACCGAAAGCCTGTCCAAATTCGGGCATGTTCTTCAATACGCCATCCACGCGAAATCTGCCGGGAGAATGCGGATCGGTTTGTGCCCAAACTCTGGCCTGCTCTGGACGGACGTTCTCACACCATAGTTGCGCGTACCCTAAAAAGAACTGCTGCGCCTGCGTGTAGCCGTCCTCCTTCTCGGTTACAGGAATCGATTTTTTTGCCAAGTCGTCCAGAAGCGCCAGATAAGCAAGCCGCACGCCCCCGTTGTCTGCCGTGTTTTCCCCGAGCGTCAGCTTTCCGTTTAGCTCCACGCCAGGTATGGGACTGAATCCACCATATTCGTTGACAAAGCAGTCGGCCAGTTTTTCAAACTGAGCTTCATCGCTCTTTTGCCACCAGTCTTTCAAATTCCCTTCCGCGTCGAACTGCCGCCCCTGGTCATCGAAGCCATGCGTAAGCTCATGCCCTATTACAGCGCCCACCGCGCCATAGTTCACCGGATCCCCAGCTCGGTTTGAATAAAACGGCGGTTGCAGAATGCCCGCCGGGAAGTTGATGTTGTTCTGCGTTGGATCGTAGTACGCGTTCACCGTAGGAGGAGTCATATCCCACTCGCTCCGGTCAACTGGTTTCCCGATCTTGTCGCGATCCCTCTTCGCCTCGAACTCCACCGAACGGTACCAGTTCCCAAAGTAATCATCATTCACGATATGCAGCGCTGAGTAGTCTCTCCATTTGTCCGGATAGCCGATCTTATTCGCTACTGTATGCAGTTTGGTTAACGCCTGCTGCTTGGTTTGCACGCTCATCCACGGGCGGCTCTCGATGTCGTCCGCCATTTGCCGTTCAATGGCTCGCACCATCTCGAGCGTTCGTTCTTTTCCTTGTTCACCAAACGTCTTTTCGACAAACCGCCTGCCGAGCGCCTCGCCCAGCGCTGCATCCGTTGCCCCCACACAGCGCTTCCACCTTGGCCTTAGCTGCTTGGTTCCGGACAGAACCTTCCCGTAGAAGTCAAAGTTCTCATCCACGAACGGCTTACTGAGCCGGGTTGCCGAAGCACTCACGTAATGCCAGGTGATGTAATCGCGGAGGTCGTCCAGGCTTCGGTTGGCTACGACCTGATTGAACGTTTTCACGAACTGCGGAACGGCAACGTTCAATTTTGTGAACTCCGGTGTATTCAGGCCCGTGAAAAAACGGTCGAAATTGAACTTGGGTGCAAGCTGCGCGAGCTCGCTCGTTGGCATTTCATGCACCAGCAGCTGTGGGTTACGCCGCGAAGTAACATCCATCGATCCGCGTGCGAGCTCGGTCTCGATTGCCATCACGGACGCCGCTTTTTTCGAAGCGCCGTCCGGTGTCACTCCGATCAGCTCAAACATCTTTCCGACGTGAGCAACATACTTCTGCCGGATCTCCTCCGACTTTGCGTCAGTTCTGAGATAGTAATCCTTCTCAGGTAATCCGATGCCGCCTTGGTCGATTTGGGCAATCGTCATCTTTGCGTTCTTTGGGTCGGCCGTCGACCCAAAAGAAAAGAAGATGTCGATTCCAGCGGCCTGCAGACGCACTATTTCTTCGAGCAGATCCTGTTGGCTGCTGAGGTGCGATAGTCGCTCGAGCTCCGATCGCAGCGGCCCGGATCCGCGCTTCTCGATCTCCGGCTCGTCCATGCAGGAGTGATAAAAGCTGCCTATCTTCTGATCTGTAGACGAACTGGTTTCGTGCTGCTCCGAATTTTCCAGAATCGCTCGCAGGGCTTTCTGGTTGCGCTCCTGAAGCTCGTCGAAAGTGCCCCAGCTGCTTTGATCAGGAGGAATCGCGTTTCTCTTTACCCAATTGCCGCACGCGTACTGATAGAAATCCCCGCACGGATCCGCGGATCGGTCAAGATCCGCTAACTTCAGTCCGCTGTGCGAAGTCTCTGAGTCAGGTGCTTGCGCGACTAGGATTTGAGGCCCGAGAGAGCAGCACAATATCGCAAAACATAAGGCAGTGCCGAATTTCATGTCTCGCCGCGCCTACCAAACCCGGCAGGCGTTCGCTGATACCATGGGCTGCCCAGTCGAGCAACCGAACGCTTTGCCGAACTCTGGGATGTTCTGCACTGTACCGATCACCCGAAACTCACCGGGTGAATGGGGATCTGTTCTCACACCATTTCGCAATGCTTCCGGCCGCTCGTTACCGCACCAGATCTGGGCGAAACCCAGGAAAAATCGCTGCTGCGGAGTGTACCCGTCCAGCTTCTGCGCATCCACCGTTCCCTTCTCCAGCCCACCCAGCAGCGCCATGTATGCCAGCCGGATGCCTGCGTTGTCCGCTCCGTTTTCCCCTAGCGTCAATCGCCCGTTCACATTCGCTCCTTCCACTGGGCTGAAGTTCGAGTACTCATTGACAATACAGTCGGCGCGCTTCTTGAACTCGGCTGCGTCCTGCTGCGTCCACCAGTCCCGCAAATTGCCATCAGCGTCGAATCGCCGGCCCTGATCATCGAAGCCATGCGTCAATTCGTGTCCGATCACTGCTCCAATCCCGCCGAAGTTCACCGCCATATCGGCTGAGTTGTTGTAAAAAGGAGGCTGCAGAATTCCGGCCGGAAAGTTGATGTTGTTCTCGAGCGGGCTGTAGTACGCATTCACAGTGGGCGGCGTCATGCCAAACTCTGCGCGATCGACCGGCTTGCCGATCTTAGCCAGATTCCTTTTAATCTCATACTCGCGAGCACGCTGTTCGTCTCCTGCAAGATCGCCTTCACTTACGGTTACGCTCGAGTAATCCTTCCATTTATCCGGATAGCCAATCTTGTTCGTCACTCCCTTCAGCTTCGCCAGCGCCTGCTGCTTGGTGGCAGCGCTCATCCAGGTCAATGAGTCGATGTCTACCTCCATCTGCTTCTCGATGATGTTCACCAGTTGCTGCGTTTTTTCTTTGGCGTTCCTTCCGAATGCTTTCTCCACATACTTCTGCCCGACTGCATCGCCAAGACTGCGATCAGTCATCTGTACGCAACGCTTCCAACGTGGCTGCAACTCCTGCGCGCCGGTCAGCGTGCGGCCGTAGAAATCGAAATTGGCGTCCACGAAAGGTTTACTCAGCAAAGTTGCATTTGCCGACACGTAATGCCAAAGCATGTAGCTCTTCAAGTCGTCCAGGCTGGTTCCTTCTATTGCGCCGTTGATGGCTTTGAAGTAGTCGGGCACCGCCACATTCAACGCCTGAAAATCCGCAGCGTGCCGGTCGCCCAGATACTGCTTGAAGTTGAAGTCGGGAGCGAGCGCTTCGAAATCGCCAACCGTCATCTTGTGGTGCGTGAGATTTGGATCTCTCCGCGCCACGCGGTCGAGTTGTGACTTCGCCAGTGTTGTTTCCAGTTGCATCACCGCTTTGGCTTTCTCATCCGCCTCCGCAGCTGGAAAGCCGATTAACCGAAACATCTGCGATACGTGTTTGACGTACTTCTCTCGAATCTCCTCATCTTTCGGTCCGAAGTAGTAGCTCTTGTCCGGCAGCCCCAGGCCGGCCTGGTCGGCATTTGCGATATTCATCGTCGACTTATCCGCATCCGGGCCCGCCCCGAGCCGGAATAGCACTGCGACACCTTCGTTGTGAAGTCTTGCGACTTCGGCGGCTATATCGCTTTTGCTGTTAAGCTCTTCGATCCGCGCGATTCCCGGCTTAATGGGCGTGTAGCCCGCCTTGTCCACCGCCCTCTCATCCATGCACGATTCGTAGAACGCGCCAATCTTCTGATCGATCGGCGAACGATCCTGGTGCTTGGCCGAATCTTCCATAATGTCCCGGAGCACTTCCTGGTTATGTTCGGCTAGTTCGTTGAATCGGCCCCACCTCGCATACTGCGGCGGAATTGGGTTCGACTTCATCCAGTTCCCGCACGCATACCTATAGAAGTCTTGGCATGGATCGACCGATTTGTCGATCGACTTGAGATCGACCCCGCTCACCGGCGCGCCTGATTGGCCGAATGCGGCGGCGGTAACCGCCAGCAAACCCAAATAAAGAGCAGCTATGTTTTTCATTTCTGTTATGTCTAGAAATTATCATGGTTGGCCCGTCAGTCTGCGTCTTCGTGCGACCAGTATTGCAATCGCCGCAACTGCGAAAGCTAAGATCAAAGCGATAACTATGTACCGGTGCGTTGCAGCCAGAACTGAGCGCCATTTCTCCCCGACGAAATACCCGATACCGACAAATACGGCCACCCACGTCGCCCCTCCTGAATAGGCAAAGAGCGCAAACTTTCCGTATTCCAGTCCCGACATACCCGCCACCAAAGCTGTGAAGTGCCGTACTCCGGGAATGAAATAACCAATTGCGAGGAGCCAGTCGCCAGTGCGTTCGAACCATTGGTGCACCCTCACTAAACGTTCTGGCGTTAAATGGACGTACTTGCCGTATCTCTGGACCACCGGAACGCCAAGGCCACGACCCAACATGTAACTGAGCGATATGCCGCAAGCCGTTCCGCCGAATCCGGAAAGCAGCGTAGGGATAAGCCGTAGTCTGTCGATAGAGATCAGATATCCAGAGAAAACAAGCAGTGTTTCATCGGGAACCGGCAGGCCCACGATGCCGAGTACCAGAAGCCCAAACAGCCCGGCGTAGCCGTATTGTGAAACCCACCGGAGAAGCGGCTCCATCGGCTACCTGCTCTGCATGAATCTGTTCCCGTAAATGTCCGGATTCTTTTTTCCGCCTTGCGCTACGATTCCGGTATGAGCAAACCGGGCGCCCAGATCTTTGAAGTGCAATGTCCTTGCTGTCAGGCAACTCTGCAGGTTGACTCGGAAACACAGTTGGTGATTAACCATCGCGAACCGGAGCGAAAGCCTGCAATCGAGGATTTGCACGCGGCCGTGCAACAGCTTAGGGGCGAAGCCGATCGCCGTGACGATATTTTCCAAAAGAGTTTTGTTTCCCATCTGACGGGTGAGAAGGTACGCGAAAAGAAGTTTGACGAACTTTTGAAGCAGGCCAAAGAAGACAAGACTGGCGCTCCGCCTAAGCGTCCGTTCGATCTCGATTAAGCATGGCCGCTCGCCTGCTCTCGGCCCAGCACATGAGTATAATCACCCCGTGCCAGGCGGCGGACAAAATCGTGATCTCCGTCTAAGAAGTCCAAACCAGGAAGGGCCCGCATCTCTGACCAGTGGATCTGTTCGAAAACGTGCGGCTTGGGCTCGCCTGAGAATCTCGGGACAGAAAAAAACAGCAAGTGAACCCGGCTGCCGCTTGGATAATCGTGCTCGTATCGGGCTAGTTCGCTGCCCACCTGGGCATCAATCTGCAACTCTTCGCGAAGTTCTCGCACCAGAGCCTGCTGAGGGGTCTCACCGGGTTCCACCTTGCCCCCCGGAAACTCCCATTTCAACGGATGCCGGTCGCTGGGTCGGCGCTGGCCAACCAGAATTCTGCCATCCAGGTGAATAATCCCTACAGCAACCAGCAGTGGTGCACGATTCCTCATCTCGCCACCGCCACCATTGGCTCCCCTTCGTGTCCGCGCTGAAATTAGGCGGCCGACTTGCCCGTTGTAATTAGCTGCCGCAAGACATAAGGCAGAATTCCGCCATTGCGATAATATTCGGCTTCCTGCGGCGTGTCAATTCGCGCCTTGGTCTTGAATTTTACCTTTGTACCATCTGGCTTCGCTGCGATTACCTCTACCTCGGTGGACGGATTCGCAACTGCTCCCGGCACGTTACACAGATCATAAATTTCGTCACCCATAAGCCCAAGCGAGTCACGATCGTCGCCAGGCAGAAATTGTAGCGGAAGTACTCCCATTTGCACCAGATTCGACCGGTGGATCCTTTCAAAACTCTCGGCAATCACCGCACGGACACCTAACAGGAGAGTGCCCTTAGCCGCCCAATCCCGTGAGCTGCCTGATCCGTATTCCTTGCCCGCAATGACAAGCAAGCCAACACCGCCTGCCTTGTATTTCACAGATGCGTCGTAGATAAACATCTGCTCTCCGTCTGGCATGTGCCGCGTTAAACCGCCTTCTACGCCTGGCACCATTTGGTTCTTGAGCCGGATGTTTGCAAACGTGCCCCGGACCATTACCTCGTGATTACCACGGCGCGCGCCATAGCTGTTGAAATCGGACGGCTTTACGCCAAGGCTGATCAGATACTTGCCAGCCGGGCTATCTACCGGGATTGATCCCGCCGGCGAAATGTGGTCGGTGGTCACCGAGTCACCTAAAATCGCCAGCGGACGTAGACACTTGAGATCTTGCACAAAAGTAAGTGGATCGAATAACTGATCGAAATAGGGCGGTCTTTTGATGTAAGTGGAATCTCCTGTCCACTCGTATATGCTGCCTGTCGGTACCTTCAATGTGCTCCAGTTCAGGTCACCCGCGAACACCTCGGAGTATTCTTTCTGGAAGAACTCCGGACGTACAGATTGCCGCACCACTGCATCAACTTCTTCAGACGTTGGCCAGATGTCTTTCAGATAGACCTTCTTGCCGTGCGAGTCTTTGCCAAGAGGTTCCTTGCTGATATCGATGTCGACGCTTCCCGCAATCGCATAAGCGACCACCAGCGGCGGTGAAGCGAGGTAGTTTGAGCGGACGAGCGGATTCACTCTTCCCTCGAAATTTCGGTTTCCACTGAGTACCGCCGCCACGTTCAGCTTGCCCTCCGTCACAGCGTGCGCAACATTCTCAGGCAAGGGACCACTGTTCCCGATGCACGTCGTACAACCATAACCAACCAGATGGAAATTGAGCTTCTCGAGATACTGCATCAAGCCCGCATCCAGCAGATAGTCGGATACCACCTTTGATCCTGGCGCGAGCGACGTCTTTACCCAGGGCTTCACAGTTAGCCCGTGCTCCACAGCTTTCTTCGCGAGCAAGCCAGCGCCGATCAGTACCGCCGGGTTCGAAGTGTTAGTGCAGCTTGTAATAGCTGCTATGACGACCGCTCCATCATGGATCTTTTCTTTGTGGCTGTTTACGCTAAGCTGCGCGCTCTTGGGAGAGCCGCTCAACCCGGAAAGGAAGTTACTCTTTACGTCAGGTAACTCAATCCGGTCCTGCGGGCGTTTGGGCCCGGCAAGCGACGGTACAACTTTCGATAAATCGAGCGAGAGGGTATCTGAGTAGATAGGATCAGGCGAATCGGGAGTCAGGAACAGGCCTTGCTCCTTGCTATACGTTTCGACCAAATTGATTCGCTCCTCGGGACGATTTGTGAGTCGCAGATAATCGAGTGTGTGTTTATCGATTGGGAAGAACCCTACAGTCGCCCCGTACTCAGGTGCCATATTGCTGATGGTTGCCCGGTCCGCGAGCGATAACGCGCTCACACCGGCACCGTAGAATTCCACAAACTTACCTACAACACCCTTCTTGCGAAGTATCTGGGTCACCGTAAGTACTAAGTCGGTCGCCGTAGCCCCTTCCACCAGCTTTCCGGTAAGCTTGAAACCCACCACTTGCGGAAGCAGCATAGAGATGGGCTGTCCTAACATGCAGGCTTCGGCCTCGATGCCGCCAACACCCCATCCGATGACTCCCACGCCGTTGATCATCGTCGTGTGCGAGTCCGTCCCCATCAGCGTGTCCGGATAAGCCTGCAGCACGCCCTTTGACTCATCACTGAAAACCACGCTGGCCAGGTACTCCAGATTCACCTGGTGCACGATACCCGTATCCGGAGGAACCACGCGGAAATTCCCGAACGCCTTCTGGCCCCAGCGCAGGAAAGCGTACCGCTCCTGATTTCGCGAGAATTCAAGGATAGCGTTTTCCTGAAACGCCTGGGCGCTGCCAAAAGCATCAACCTGGACCGAGTGATCAATCACCAGGTCCGCTGGGATGAGAGGGTTCGCCAACTCGGGATTCGATCCGAGCCGCTTTAGAGCATCGCGCATGGCCGCCAAATCAACTACGCAGGGAACGCCTGTAAAGTCCTGCAGCAGGATCCGTGCCGGCCGAAACTGTATCTCCTGTGCTTCTTTCTTTGCATCCCACTGCGCCACATACTCGATGTCGCTCGTCTTCACAGTGCGATCGTCTTCAAACCGAAGAAGATTCTCGAGCAGAATTTTGATGGAGTAAGGCAGCCGCTCAATCTTTACGCCCGCGATCTTGTCGAGAGCATCCAGACGGTAAATTTGATAATCGCGATTGTTGACCCGGAGATGTGCTTCGGTACCGAAGGAATTTTTGCTGGCCATTTTAGTCTAAAGTTTCCCGGCGCTGACGGAAGCTGGACTGCTCTCTTCTGCGCCTGATTTCAGTGTAAGACTTTGCGACGCAATCACATATATATCGGCTGCGGAATTCCGAGTACGCGAAGAGTCCCGGCCAGCGCATCTCGTACGTATGACGTAAGCCAAAGAAGCACCGCGCGCCGTTCCCGATTCTCTTCCGAAATAACCGGATAGTCATGATAAAAGTTATTGAAAGCCTGAGCGAGCTGGAAAGCGTACTTAGCCACATGAGCTGGTTCGCCTGAACTGATCGCGCGCTCTACCGCGCTCTCGGATTTCGAAGCAAGCAGCAGAACTTGCCACAATCCCTCGTCTTCAAAACAACGGTTCAGCAAATCAGGGGTCAATACCTGGCGAAAGTCAGGCAGCACCTCGCCGCGATCTAGGAACTTGCGCAGAATGTTGCCTGCGCGCACCGCTGAGTACTGCACATAAGGTCCGGTCTCACCCTCGAAACTAAGCGCCTCGTGAAAATCGAAAGCGATCACGGAATTGCGGGTCATCTTCAGCATGAAATAGCGCAGAGCGCCGATCGCTATGTGTTCCGCCACTTGCCGGCGCTCACCCGCGTCGGCATCCGGATGGCGGTCTACGACTTCAGCGAGCGCCGTCTCGATGAGCTTGTCGATCAGGTCGTCTGCTTTCACACCAAGGCCTTTGCGGCCCGAAACCTCGACGAAAGACTTGCGTTTATCCTCCTCCGGTAGCTTAATGCCCATCTCGAGGCAGGTGCGTGGGGATAGCGCAACCATTTCGTAAGAGAAGTGCGTCGAAGCATCCGCCTGTTCGTTGAAACCCAGGGCTCGCAACCCCGCCACAACCACATCCTGCAGATACGATTGCCGTGAATCGATCACGTTGAACACCCTGGAAGCGTGGCCAAAAGCCGGCGAAGCGGTCGTCCGGGGCTGATCTGTTGTTACCCAGACTTCGCGGCCGTCCGGATACTCCGACCAGGGCTGATAGTAGAAGTCCTTCCCGAGCAAGCCAAACTTCCACAGTTGGTAGGCAATGTCCTTCCCGACATAGGTGACGGTTCCATTCGAGCGAACGATTACCTTGCTATCTTCTTCGCTTTCCTCCGTACCTTCTCGAAACGCCGAGGACGGCATTACCCAGCAACCTTTGTTCTTGCCCGATTCCTCGAAGTAGATCGCTTTCCGCTGCTTTAGCAGTTCAAATGCTGTCGACCAGAATTGGAGGTGCAGGATCTCGCTTTCACGCGGAAGAACATCATATTGAATGCTCAGCCGGAACATGGTTCGCAGATGCGCTTCCACAATCGCGTCCGCGATAATATGCCCGAGCTCGGCGATCTCACCCTCGCCTGCTTCAATGGCGTGAAGCGTTTCGGCGCGCCACTCGAGTGCGGATGGATTTTCCGCATAGTACGCCGAAATCCGTGCATACAGGTCCCAGCAAATATAATCAAAGCGCTGGTCGGGATGGTTGATGTAACTCTGAACGTCCTTAAGACTCTTTTTTTCGAGATAGTGGAATCCGACAACTACATCCGCTACCTGAACGCCGGTGTTGTCGATGTAATTCTGGACCTCCACAGTTCGTCCGCGTTCACGCAACATCCGAACGAATGTGTCGCCCAAAATTGCATTTCGCAGGTGACCGATGTGAGCCGCTTTGTTTGGATTGATGTTCGTATGCTCAACAACTATCTTGCCCGATGCTTCTATAGCACGCGTCTCTTCTCGCGAAAGTAGAGCGTGCGCATAGGTTCCGCGCTGCAGGCGGACATTGATGTAGCCGTTTCCGGCGATCTCGTATCCGGCAACACCCTCCAGTGCCGGTAGACCGCTGATAATTTCGGCTGCGATTGCTTTCGGTGCTTTCTTCAACTGTCGTGCGAGCTGAAACGCAACCGGTATCGCCAGTTCGCCGAATGAGGTTTGCTTCGGCTGCTCTAGCGTTACGCCTGCGCTAATCCCAAATGCTTGCGTTAACCGCAGCTCGATCGCAGTAGATAGATTCTTTTCAATTTCCTGAAACATCCCGCCCCCAGTATGCCGGAACCTGGATATTTGAAAGGAGTAACCGGTCGATACAATAGGTTGTGCCGAAAGTAACGTTCCTGCCGGAGAACAAGACAGTTGAGTTCCAATCCGGCGCCCTGCCCTACCATGATCATGGAAAACGTGGTTCTCTCCTTGACATCGCGATGAATTTCGACATTCATCTGGAACACGCTTGCGGCGGAAGCTGCGCATGTACCACCTGCCACGTCATCGTTGTTGACGGCGACAAAAACTTATCAGAAGCCGAAGACGACGAGTTGGACCGGCTGGATATGGCTGCCGGTCTTACATTGCGATCGCGTCTAGGATGCCAGGCAGTTGTGAAAGGCGATGTGAAGGTAGAGATACCCGCCTGGAATCGCAACTACATCAGCGAAGGCGGCGGTTCCACCTTGTAACAGCCAAACTACTGCGCCCGTTCCCATCCCTGCCCGGCGCGCGCACCCAGTTGCGGGAGCTTTGCTAGCATCTTGTCGGCTAAATCGCCCGGCAGATTCGCCCTAACATGCACAAGAGCGCCGTCTTGATTGATTTGGAATGCGTCCCAAAAACGGAGAAGCTCCAGTTCATTGTCCTTGGTCGTAAGCCGCGCCAAACCTAAGCCGCCTTTTAGGGCGTCTCGGACCCGCCTCGCGCCATCGTCGGAAATGCAGGTCAGGTTCGCCTCGAGCCGTAACCCGTCCGAGGCCGCTACTCCAACCGTTGTGCCGCGGATAAACTGAACGATGTTCGAAAGAGCGGAGCCGATATCAGAACGCATCGGCAATTCCGTAAAGGGGAGCCCTCCGCGGCTGACCAGCCATATCTGATCGTCTTTTGGCAGAGTACGCAAACGTTCGGCGAATTCTTCCGGTATCTCGCCCGTGCCTCTCTCCTGTGAGTCGAGTGCTGTGTGCAACGCAGCGGTTGAACCTGCCGCGAACACCGCTCCTTTTAAGAACACGAGCGATTCTTTTGCATCTCCAATCAATGTGTACGAACGATAGTCGGTCCGCTTCGCGCCCAGCGAGACGAGCTTGTTCTGAACGGCATCAGACTTGAATGTCCCTCGAACGATGAGAAGCGACTGGCGGCCATCCCACGTGACAATCCCTTTCGAAATATCGCGACGGGGGTCCAGACCGATTCGATCGGAAGAGGCTTCGAGCAAGGGAAAGTTTAACTCCTGCTGGTGACGCTGATAAAGGGGTGTGGTCTTCAGGCGATCAAGGTCGAAACCTGCCAACGCCTTTGTCTCAGGCGAGATCAAGGGGCGAAACGCTCGATCGACGCTGATGCCGGTGATTTGAGAATTCGAGCAGCCTGTCGGGACAAACCACCCGCACAGGACAAAAAGAAACAAGTAATTACGCACTAAAAATCCCGTCTTTGAAATACGTAGATCGCGGTTGAGAGGATGACGGCTCCGAATGCAGCCGAAGTCCACAGCGGAGTCAGCCAATCCACGTTTAAGTCATACACAATGTAAAGCTTCATAGCCTGTGCCAAATCGTAGACTTTAGGGAAAACCCAGTACAAGCCGGTCCAGAGATTCCGTGACCATTCGGAACTCAACAATTTAATCACGATCTCACGTTGCGCAAGCAATGCACTGATCAGCATTAAAGCGACTGGAACCATCACCGCCAGAGCCGCAGACTCGGAAATTACGCCGACGAGCACTACGACGCATAACAGGACAGCAAAGATAAAGAGGCTCGCCGGTACGGCAAGCAGAAAGCGCCATCCCCAAATTCCGGTTTTCAAACCGATCACGATCCAGATGCTGCAGATCAGGTACAGGTGATTGAGCGCGACCACCAGAATGTTTCCCGCATATCTGCCCAGAAGAAGCGTGGGCCGTGCGACCGGCTTCGAAAGTAACAACGCGATGCGCCCCGGTTCCAGAACGCTCGGAATCAAGCCCGAAGAAGCGAAAATTGCCAGAAACGTTCCCCAGATGTAGAGAAAAACCGATACCCACGAATACGACGTGTTTACGAATCGCCGAATATCGATGCGGTGCGAGGTCCGCTCGAAACCCATGAGCGAAACGGCGCCTTCGACAACATCGATTTTCAAAACGAACAGAAAGATCAGAATCAGGAGGGTCGAAAGCGCAAACAAACCCCAAAAAAGCCAACGAGCGCGCGCTTCCTGGAACGTATCGCTGATCAGAGCGGCGAGTACGCTCGGATGTGGCCGCGCAATCGCCTGCGTCATGCTGCTCTCTCTGCGGCAGTGACCCGCATAAACACATCCTCCAGAGTTCCCGTAGACTTCTCCAAGCTCTCAACCAGACCGCCGGAGGCCCGAATCGCGTCAATGGCCCTGTTGGCTTCTTCGATACTGGAAAGCCGAAGGTCGGCGCGATGATTTTCAATTGAAACCGCTGCGCCCGACTGTCGCAGAGTGAGCAAAACAGAATCCGGCACTTCGCGGGCACAGATCTGGTATCCCCGCTCTGATAGAAGCGAACTGATTTTTCCCTCGAGCGCGAGGCGCCCCTTGTGCAAGATCGCGACGTACTCACAAAAGCTCTCTACTTCCGCAAGCAGGTGTGAATTGATGAACACCGTTACGCCTTTGCCGGTCAGCCGGTCGAGAATGCCCCGAATGTCTCGCCGGCCCACGGGGTCAACTCCGTCGGTAGGCTCGTCGAGAACCAGAAGCTTTGGCCGGTGCATAAGCGCCTGCGCGAGGCCCAGCCGTTGCAGCATACCTTTCGAATATTTCTTGATGCGGACGTCGCCCCACCCTTTTAGACCCACAAGTTCCAGCAGCTCCGGGACGCGCCGGCGACGGCTTTCCAAAGACACACCGGATAAGGAGGCGTAAAAATCCAACATGCCGCTCCCGGTCAAATAAGTCGGAAACCGATGGTTCTCGGGAAGGTAGCCGACTGGACGCCTCGCCTCGGGCAGCCGCGAATCCCTGCCGAAAATCGTTGCTGTGCCAGCGGTCGGCTGAACAGCCGAAAGCAGCATCTTGACGAAGGTCGTCTTCCCTGCCCCATTCGGTCCGAGCAGTCCATACTTCACACCCGAGGGCACCTGAATCGTCAAATCCGAAACCGCCTTGATTTTGCGCCCCCGGAACCGCGAGCTGTAAAGTTTTTCAAGACCAGCCGTTTCGATGGCGTAGTCTGCTCTCATGTACCTTTAGGATACGAACTATGTCCGCAATTGTTCCTGATGCCAAGGCTTAGCAGATTTATTGGCATACTGGCGCTCGCGACCGCGGCATGGGCGCAGTCCGACCCTCCTCCTCAACTGCCTCCGGTCACTACTACGGTGACAGTGAATGGCACGCTTTCCACGGAAACTCCTGCTTCGGTCACTACGCTAACGGGGCAAGACATCGAGCTGATTCCGGGAACAAATCTGGACGATCGTTTACGGCAGATACCAGGGTTCAGCCTATTCCGCCGCTCGTCGAGTCTGGTTGCCAATCCGACCACTCAGGGTGTTTCTTTACGGGCGACTGGCTCTACTGGAGCGAGCCGGACACTAGTTTTGTGGGACAGCCTTCCGATAAACGATCCCTTTGGCGGCTGGGTTTACTGGACGCGCGTCGATCCCCTCTTTCTTGGCAGAGTCGAGGTGGAAAGGGGCGCGCCCACCAGTATCTTCGGCGATCGCGCCCTGAGCGGAACGATTTCGCTTTTTTCTCCCCCTGCCCAGAACGAACACCTGACGGCGGACTACCTGGCTGGCAACGAAGGGACCCAGGATGTGTCGGCCGCGTATTCGAACTTGTGGGGTCCATGGGGCATGACGGTTCACCTGCGCGGCTTGACCACGGACGGCTACTACATCTCTCCGCCTTCGGTCCGTGGCGCGGTTGATGATAAGGCAAACGTGCGGTTCGTGACCGGTGATGTCCATTTGGATTACCTCGGCTCTGCCGACCGGCTTTCGATCATTCTGAACATACTCGCCGAAGAACGTCACAACGGCACGGAGCTGACACATAATTCAACGGGCCTTGGAACGATCGGTGCTAACTACACGCATTCCTGGTCAAATGACACGCTTTCCTTCCTGGCTTTTCACAGCCAGGAACAGTTTCATAGCACGTATTCGAGTGTTTCTGCAGATCGGAACCGTGAAACGCTGACGTCCCGCCAAACCGTTCCCGCATACGATTTTGGGGGCGCGGGATATTGGCAACATCACGGGCAAGGCCGCAGCATCAAGTGGAACAGCGTGGTCGGCGCAGATGTCGACGATATACACGGCATCAGTGACGATTACTCCTACAGCACACGAATCCTGACAGCGAGCGGAGGAACTCTGCTGGAGCATGGAATCTTCGCCCAAGGCGACATCAGCGTTGGTCCGGCACGATTCTTTGCTGGCATCCGGCACCAGTTCACTGGACAGCACGGCGAGACCTTCGTCAGCCCGAACGGCGGCGTCGCGATAGGAGTGGGACAGTTCCGGTTGCGCACGTCCGCGTATAGGAGCTTTCGGGCGCCTACTTTAAATGAACTGTATCGGAACTTTCGGGTCGGCAACGTTCTGACGCTCGCAAATCCGGAGCTGGTACCCGAAGGCTTGACTGGCGTGGAAGCGGGCGTAGACTGGCATTCGGAGACCAACCGGGTTTCAGCTACTCTTTTCCGCAATGCGCTTTCGAACTTGGTCGACAACGCGACCATCAGCACGTCACCGACGCTGATTTTGAGGCAGCGTGCCAACTTCGCGAACGCATTGTCGCGCGGCGTTGAATTGAATGCGGTACATAACTGGCGTCACTGGAGTGCCGAAGCAGGCTATCTGTTTGCTGATGCGCGCCTGGCCACCGGCCAGCGCATACCCCAGGTTCCGAAACAGCAAGGAACGGCCCAGCTCACATTCACCCGCAAAGGAACGCTGATCTCAGGCGGTATCCGTGCATTCGGACTGCAATTTGACGACGACCTGAACCAGTTCAAGCTGCCTGGCTTTGCTGCTCTCGAGTTGAACGCCCAGCAGAAGCTGACCAGCAAGTTGTATGCCCTGGCAAGCGTTGAAAATCTGCTCGACCGCAGCTACCTGGTAGCGCTTACGCCTAGTCCAAATACCGGGAGTCCCCGGTTGTGGCGCATCGGCCTGCGCTGGAGCGGAAGCATCCGCTGAGCTACTAGATCACATATAGCCCTCAGTTGCGTCTGATCGGGCATGGACGTTATTCCCCTTCCCGAATATGAAGTGGTTGATCTGGAGCACATAGCACTTGGCGTACGGGGCATGCGGATCCTGTTCGTGAACGTGTATGCGATCAGCACGCCTGGCGGGGGCTGGACGTTGATCGACACAGGCATTCCGATGTCGGCCGGAAAGATTAAATCATGGGCCGAAAGTATATTTGGCTCCGGCACGAGGCCCGAAGCGATCATTCTGACCCATGGGCATTTTGACCATGTCGGGGCGGTTGAAACACTGGTGAAGGACTGGAGCGTACCTGTCTATGCGCATTCCGACGAATTTCCCTACCTGACTGGCGGTCGGAAGTACCCGCCACCCGATCCTGGCGTGGGCGGTGGGCTGATGGCGGTGATGTCGCCTTTGTTCCCGCGCTCATCTGCCGACCTGAGTGGGCGCGTGCAGGCTTTGCCTTCTGACTATTCGGTTCCCACGTTGCCGGGCTGGCGTTACCTCCCCACGCCGGGGCACGCGCCCGGGCATGTCTCGCTTTTCCGGAAGGAGGACCGGTTGTTGTTGCCGGGCGATGCGTTTTGTACAACCAAGCAGGAATCGTTCCTGGCGGTTGCCCACCAGACACCGGAACTGACCGGACCGCCCTCGTACTACACGCCAGACTGGGATTCCGCCCGCCGGTCGGTTCAACAGTTGGCAGAACTCCGACCTCTCACGATCGCCCCTGGCCACGGATTGCCGATTTCGGGCGACCAGGTGGCCGGACAACTGGCTCACCTCGCGGCCGACTTCGACCGGTTGGCGGTACCGGAACACGGCCGTTACGTGCGGTAACGGCTTTTTTGCGAAACGAACTTCAAGAAGCGCTGACCCGGCGAATGACCGTAATGTCGATCAGGATAATCGAGAATCGGGAAGCTCGAATTCTGCGAGGAGCGGCAAGTGATCTGATGCGAGAAGCGCCAGCCGGGTGCGGTGCAGGTGCATTTCGCGGAGTTGGAATACCGGGTCGTAGTAGATGTGATCGAGATGCAGGAGAGGAAACACGCCGGGGTATGTGCTCCTGCGCTTCAGATGTATGGCGACATCGGCGCTCCGGAGCTGCCGGCTAAGCATTTGGGTGGCGAGACCACGGGTCCATTCATTGAAATCTCCGGCGACAAATTTCGGCCCGGAGTTCAAAGGCTCGAGAACGTGGGAGAGTAATTTCCGAGCCTGTTCGCGTCTTTCGAGGAAGGACGTTCCCAGATGCACAGCGAAGAAGTGAATTGGCTTGGGGCCGTGTCTTATCGTCACTCGCAAGCACTGACGGGGTTCGCGCATGGGAACCGTAAGGTCGAAGCAGTCGTGAGAAATAACCGGGAGGCTTGTGAACACGGCGTTGCCGTACCATTCGCCTGCGTGCTTTCGCGCGGGACCGAAAGTAAAGGGGAGTTGCAGATGATCCGAGATTGTTTCCGCTTGCGAGTAGAGGATTTCCTGCGCGGCCAATAAATCCGCTTTGAGTTCGCATATGACCTCGGCGGTTCGTTGCGGACTGACTCGCCAATCGATACCTTTGCACTTGTGAACATTGTAAGTGGCTATGCGGAGGCGGGTCATTCCTGGCGTTCCAGAAGAGACAATAATCGATCGGCAATGCGAAAGCGGCTTTTCGAGCGCCAGTCCTGATACGTGATCTCTTTGCTGTCCGTAAGATCGCGCTCGAAGTCGTCGGCGATACGACGGGTCGTGCGTGGATCGAGTAGCGCAAGATTGACCTCATCATTGATGACGAAAGAGCGGTAATCGAAGTTGGTTGAGCCGACAATGACCCAGCAGTCATCCACCATGAGCGCTTTGGTGTGATTCATGGATGGCTCGTACTCGTAGATTCTTATTCCATGTTTCAGGAGGGATCCGTACAACTCGCGACTGGAAGCCCGGGTGAGACGCTGGTCGTTGTTGTCGCCGGGTGTGAGTATTTTCACCTCGACGTTGCGTTCCCGGGCGGCGCGAATGATGGCGCGGCGTGCGCTTCGATCCGGCAGGAAATAGGGACTGGAGATGTAGACGCATTTGCGGGCACAGGCTATGAGCAACTGAAAGAGAATGCGAGCTTGTGTTGCACCGGCGGCGGGCGTGCTGCCGACGACAAGTGCGGGAATGCCGTCTCCGCTCTCGGGAAATTCGAAATATTCCTGGCCCGTGAGGATTTCGCCTGAGACACGAAGCCAATTTTGTGCGAAGACGGCCTGGAGAGCAGCGACCGAAGGTCCCTCGACGCGGATCATCATGTCGCGCCATCGATTTCCTTTGACGCCGTCGCGAAACCACCAGTCTGCGATGCCGGCTCCGCCGATGAAGGCGACTTTCCCGTCGACGACAAGGAGTTCGCGGTGAGTACGATTATTAAGCTGCAGAAGGAGAGCGGGCCGGAGGGAGTGATACCAGTGGAAGTGGCCGCCGGCCTCAGTGAGCTCATTCAGGTACGACCGAGTGGTTGAGAAGCTGCCGATGTAATCGAGTGTGAGGCGTACCTCGATCCCGGCGCGGGCACGTTCTGCGAGGGCCTGGACAAAGCGCCGGGAGATGTCGCCGCGATGGAATATATAGGCTTCGAGGTTGATACTTTTCTCGGCATGTTTGATTGCGGAAAGCTCTGCTTCGTAGAAGCAAGGCCCGTTTGTCAGCACCTCGGCGTGATTGCCGGGGAGCAGTTTGGCTTCAGTCAGAAAAGCGAGCAGCGAGCGGAATTGCGGGCTGTCGATAGGGACGTCTGGCGGCTCGTTGATCCTGTAGGGGAGATCGGGCCCGAAAAACGCGAGATAAAGACTGAGGCCCTGGAGGGCGATAGCGATGATGGCGATGACAAGGAGAGTGGTGTGCACGTGAGGGGGAGAGAGTGGGTCCCGTGGCTAGAGACTACTCCAGACGCGAATTCGAAACGGTACGATTGCGCAGCTGACAGTTGCCGTGACCTATTGCACTTTCAGCGTTTTCGTGAGCCAGGCGATCATTTCGGGTTTCCAGTGCTGCATTTCTGGTGCGCGCCAATTGGACATCCCGTGTCCGCCTCCGTCTACGGTGATCAACTGGCAATCGGTTCCGACTGCCTGGATGGCGCCGCAGAAGCCAGTCGACTGGTCGTAAGAGACCTGATCGTCTTTGGTTCCGTGGATACATAGAAACGGCGGCATGCCTTTGTGAACAGCTGCGATGGGGGAAATGGCGTGCAGCTTGGTCAAACCTTCTTCATCGAGTGCCTGCGCTCCGAAGAAGTGAATACCACCGCCATTGGCAGCGTGCCGGTTGATGCTCACCATGTTGAAGCGTTCCGGGTGATCTCGGCGGAGCAGGGCCAGCTTGCCGTAATCGGATGGTCCATAGAAATCGACAACTGCGGCAATCGTACTTTGCGGGGTCTCGTGCGTGCCGACATAGTTCACGAGGAAACCACCGGCAGATTCCCCGATCAGCGCGAGCTTCGAGACATCGACGTGGTATTTGGCGGCGTTCGCCTTCACCCATTCGATTGCGCTGCGGACATCCTCAACTGCCTCCGGCATATGCGCTTCCGGGGCAAGGCGGTAATCGATGCTGAACCAGGCGAAACCTGCATTGGCGAGCGGTTCAAACAAGGGCCTGACGTTGGTGCTCTTGCTGCCCTGATCGAATCCGCCGCCATGGACGAGGATGGCTGCCGGGAAAGGACCGGCGCCGTCCGGAACATGAAGGTCGAGCAGGAGCGGGCTGCCGCCAGGTTTGGCGTATTCGACATCTTTCTTGTCAATGGCCGCACCGTATAAGGCTGTCGTGAGAACTATGGCAGGGACTAAAGCGGATTTCCGCATCGATGGGGATTGTAGCAGGAGGGCGATATTCGCCTGTACGATTTTCCTTCCTTACCTTGGCTGCCTGCTTTTTTCATGGCTTCTTCAGAATAGAGGCGCATATTGCTACCGAGGAAATAATTTATGAAGACATCCACCCTGTGTGTCCTGGGATTCTCGTTGGCTCTTGCCGCGTTCGCCGCCGAAACTAAGCTCAAAATAGAAGAACTTCCGCCCGCAGTGCAGACCGCCATGAAGGGGCACATCCAAGGGGCAACGATACTTGGCGCAAGCAAAGAACGAGAACGTGGGCGAATGACCTATGAGATTGAGACAAAGCTGGACGGGAAAGGCCGAGATCTTACCTTCGATGAGAATGGTTCACTGTTGGAGTTAGAGCAGGAAGTGGATCTGGCCAGCATCCCGGACGCCGCGAAGCGTGCCATTCAGAAGAAGGTCGCCGGCGGCGTGATCAAGAAGGTCGAGTCGGTGACGCAGAGGTCCACAACCAGCTACGAAGCTGCCGTAAGGACGAAAAGTGGCAAGAACCAGGAAGTCGCCGTCAATGCAGACGGTAGCCCTCACAAAGAGGAGTGAGCACACCGGCAACATAGACTCCTGCGGCACTTTGCGCAGGTCAGATCCGGATTGTCCTCAAAAGCCCCGGCTTACCGGGGCGGACTGACTGCGGCTGGTGAGGCGGGGCGTTGAGTTTTCTCCGACTTCTCAGGTGAGGGCAGATCGGGCTCATTCCAGGCCACAATGGCTGAGGGAAGAAACGTGATCAGCATCAGGCCGAGCCAGACGATATTGGACCAATCGTTTTTCTGGGGCCGCCAAACGAAGGGTAGTTGTTTGGCCCCGATCATCCAGCATAGGAGAGCAATAAACATGACAGCCATGAAAGAGTGTGAAGTCGCCAGGGTGTGTGCGCGGACTTGGACTTGACGCTCGTCGAGCTTTCCAGCAGGCCTACGAAAAATCCGCCAAGCTTATAAGTACGCGAGATTAGCAACAAACCGATTCCGCTCACAAATAGCGCGAGCCGAGGAAGCCAAGATAGTGGGCGACGACAAGCAGGCGCCGAGCCGAACGAGACAGGAAAAGTGTCACGGTTTGGTCGCTCCATTTGACCGAAGATGTGTCAGGCTCAGGGGTTCAAAAGGTTGCCTGGAGAAAATCATCTCAACAGGTAAGCCAAACGCCTCGGAAAGGCGGAAGGCCAGCTCGAGACTTGGAGCGTAGTCGCCACCCTCCAAGTAGCCGACCGTTTGATGATTCAGGCCGATGCGTGCGGCTAAGTCTTGCCGACTCATATTGCGCTCGGCCCTCAGTACCGCTAGCCTATTGTGAAGTTTCCCTTCCCCATAACCGGGTCTTGTGCATGCAGAACATTTTGTCAAGCAGAAAGATCATAGACAGGGAGCATTGAAATAATGTACTGGCTAGGAGACGCCGGCTACGGCCGCAAGGGACTGGTCGAGGTCGACGGCCCAAACGCCTTCGAAGTCGGCGAAGTAGGCCTGGATGTCGACGCCACTGATGGAGGTGCGCACGCATTCCGCCGCGCGCTTCAGCTCCTGTTCGTGGTGTTCGGCTTCGGCCCGGGAATTGCCGCCAAACCGGCCTTGCAAGCCACCGTAAGCGCCGCAATCGGAGTGCACCATGAGAATCACGAGTTTTGTGCTGTGAAGGCGGATGGATTTGCGAAGCTGATCGAGGACGAACTCGCGGTCGCCATCGTGTTCCGGAGATGCGAGAGCTTTGGCGCCGCCGGCGATTTTAATCGGATCCGAGTACACAATTCCAAGCCGTTTCAGGAACTTGCTGAATCCGAGCTGAAAGCGATGATCGAAGCACCACACGACGGCCGCATCACACACATAGGGCCCGCGAGGCGCATCGAAGTGGAACACCTTCTTCATCACCAGACATTTTCGCGTGAGTCGAGTGGCGGCTTCAACTTGGTCGCGCGTTTTCGAAGCAGCTACGGATCTTCTTGCCCAATCCGATGAACTCGTCCAAGTCTGGTGGTTTGGTGAAGTAGCCGTCGGCTTCGACGTGGGCAGTATGAACCGTGTTGCGGATAACGTCTTCAGGGGAAGAACTGAGGATGAAAACCCTGGTGCGGCGAAGCGCTTCGCTTTCACGAATCACCTTCAGCACCTCGGTGCCCGAGTACTTCGGCAGGTTTAGATCGAGGATTACGAGATCGGGAGGCAAGGCGGATGCATACGCTCCCTTCCCCTGCAAGTAATGGATGGCTTTCTCGCCGTCTTCAGCAACAGTCATTTTGACGGGCCAGGCATCTGCTTCCGCCAAAGCGTACCTGACAATACGCGCATCACCGGGATTATCTTCCACAACGAGCACTTCAACGCTGCTTTCAGAGCGCTTCGTTGCCGGCATGACCCTCCGTTTTTTTGAGCGGCACAGTGAAGAAGAACGTCGCGCCCTCGTCCGGCTGGCCTTCGGCCCAGATACGTCCTCCGTAGAGCGATACGATGCGGGAGCATATGGCGAGGCCGATTCCGGTACCCGGATACTCGTACTGATGATGAAGGCGCTTAAAGACTCCGAAGATGTGTTCGGCATGGACTGGGTCGAATCCGATGCCGTTGTCCGCGATCATGAATTGCCAGACAGGCGTTTTGCGTACGGCGGCCACTTCGATGCGCGGCCGAACGCCCGGTTTTCTGTACTTGATAGCGTTGCCCAAGAGATTTGTGAATAGCTGTGAGAGATGGGTTTGGTGCATGGAAACGGGCGGCAGCGAATCGGAAATGATTTTAGCTCCGGTTTCCTCGATGATGTTGCGGAGATCTGAAAGGGCCTGCTGGAGTGCTTTGCCAGAATCGGCCTGCTCCTTAAGTTTGCCGCGCAAATCAGTCACTCGGGTAAAAGTCAGAAGATCTCTTACCATGCTGTGCATCCGCTTTGCGCTTTCGATGCTTTCCTCGATGAGTGAAAGAGACTGTTCGTCCAGTTCTTTTTGCTTCGACCGCTTCAGGAGCCCCATGGTGGTTGCCACGTTCCGAAGTGGTTCCTGCAGATCGTGGGCAGCCGCGTATGCGAACTGCTCGAGGTCCTGGTTGGCGCGCACGAGGGCTTCTTCGGCGTGTTTACGGGATGTTATGTCCTGGAGGGTGCCGACGAAGCGAGTGGGTTGACGTTTGTTTCCGGATTTTGCGAAATAGACCTTGCCATCGGCCTGCACATAACGCAGCACACCGTCAGAGACGCCGATGGTGCGGAACTCCGTATGATAAACGCCGTTGCCTTCGGACTGGTAAGCAGCGCGAACGGCCTGGATAACGCGCTCCCGATCGTCGGGGTGAATACCTGAAAGGCTGATCTCTGCGGACCAATCGCCGTCGGGAGGGATGCCATAAGCAGCTTTGCAGCGAGCATCTCCGACGGAGGACCCGGAGGTTGCGTCAAAGTCCCACACGCCGATGGCGCCGGAGTCCAGGGCCAGGCGGACGCGTTCTTTGTGATCGAGGAGCAAGTGCTCCATCTGTTTTTGTTCTCTGCGATCAGCGATGACGACCAGGATCAAAACGCCATCGGAGGTTTGAATTCGGCTGAGACCAATCTGCGCGGGGAAGTGCTGTCCGTTTTTGCGGACGCCGATAAGATCTCTGCTGGTCCTGGAACTTCGCTTAGTAGATCGCTCGAGCAGATTGCGAAGTAAATCTCGATAGGCGTTGCGGAATTTTTCCGGGAGCAGCGTTCCGACGTCAAGCTGGAGCAGCTCAGCGCGCGAGTAACCAAACGCCTCTTCGGCGATAGCATTCGAGGCCCGGATGTGACCGTTGAAATCGATCAAGAGAATGGCATCGGGCAAAGCCTCCAGCAGGAATTCGAAGTTGGCGAGCCGCTGGAGATGGCTAATGTCGCGACACCAGGACTGGATGTACGGCGCATCGGTTTCGCAGTCGTATCCCAGGCTGGAGGTGACCAGAGTGGGAAGTTTGCTGCCATCTTTACTCCGGAAGCAAAGTTCGTAATTGGAGCATTTGCCTCGTTTGCTGAGCGCAGCAAATGCGGCCTGAAACTGGAAAATGCCTTCAGAATGCAGAAAATCGAGGAACGGCCGCCCGATAATTTCATCGTTGGAAAAGCCAGAGATGTCCTGGAAATTCTGATTACAAGAAAGAACATTGAACCCCGTCGTCTCAAGGACGATGTGCATGTCGGGCAACGCTTCGTGGATGGCACGGGAGCGTTCTCCGGCGCGTGTAAACGCAGTGACGTCTGTGTGGGTAACGAGAACTCGGTCAGACACTCCGGCATTTCCTGGCAGCCAAAGCAGGCGGGACCGCATCCACACTGTCGAACCGTTCTTGTGGCGATACCGGAGCACGCGATCGCCCGTGGCCGACGGGTCAGTGCAATAGCGTTCTATCTCCTGTTGCAATGCGGACAAATCTGCTTCGTCCAAGTGTTCTCTGAGCCAGGTAGAAGGGTCGGGGACTTCCTCTACGCCATAACCGAGTACTTGTTGAAGTCGTGGACTGACATGCCTGATTTCGTGGTCGCCAGCGTTTTCATACCAGAAGCCGTCGAGTGATCCAGATTCAAGAAACTCATACAGCAATTGGTTATCGCGGGCGAGATCCGGAGATTGCGACATCGCGAAGGCGTCCTTTTGTCCACGTGATCGCCGCAACTGAGCGTCTAGATTTTCGAGCGCGCTCCGCCGGTCCGCAATCGCCGGGAGCGAAGCGGGCTTTACTTCCGGATCTTCCGTCCGGTCAGATTGGCGAAGCTGAGCTGCGAATTTTGCCAATTTCTCCAAATTTTCTGGAGAAAGATGCATCAGTTCTTCGACGAGCGAACCGATGGACGGCAGAAGGGTTCCCATCTGCAGGATCAGAAGTATAGGAAGCGCCGAAGTCTAAGTATACCGGGAAGCGAAATGGAGTTCACATTTTGGATTCGGGGGATAAAACATGGACCCGTTTACTAGTGGTTGAACAAACAGGATCTCTCAATAGATTTCCGATCATCAAACGAAAGGAGGCAAAAGAAAATGAAGGCGGTGAAGCTGTACGGGTATGGAGGGGTGGATCAATTGCGGTATGAGGACACTCCGACTCCGCAGCCAGGCCCCGGCGAGGTGCTCGTCAGGGTAAAGGCAACAAGCATCAATCCGGTGGATTGGAAGATTCGCGAAGGGTATATGAAGGAGCAGATGCCGCTGCAGTTTCCGGCCATTCTGGGGAGGGATGTGGCTGGAGTGGTAGAAGCGGTGGGTGCCGGCGTGGATAGCTTTAAGCCAGGCGATAAGGTGATGGGCTTTGTGAACGAAAGCTATGCCGAGTACCTGGTGGCGAAAGCATCTGTTCTGTCGCCTGTTCCTGCGGGACTAGATCTGGAGGAAGCGGGTGCGATTCCTCTGGTTGTCACAACGGGCGCGCAATTGATGGAACGCGGCGTAGAGCCGAGGCCGGGGCAAACGGTCCTTGTCACCGGGGCGGCCGGGAATGTGGGCCGGACGGCGGTATTTGTAGCCAAACAGCATGACGTACGCGTCTTGGCGGGCGTGCGGCGCGAGCAGAAGGAGGAGGCAGAGCAATTGGGAGCAGATGGTGTGGTGGCGTTGGACGATGAAGGGGAGCTCGCATCATTGCCCCAGGTGGATGCCGTTGCCGATACGGTGAATGGCGATTTAATGCAAAAACTGATGGGGAAGATCAGGAAGTCCGGTGTGCTCGGTACAGTGCTGGGCAAGCCGGACGGGGCTGACAAATTTGACATACGCGTCAACGCGATTTTTGCGCAGCCGGACCCGAACCGGCTTTACCGGTTAGCGGAAGATATCGCAGCCGGCAGGTTCAAAATCCCGGTCGGAAAGAAGTTTCCGCTCAGTCAAGCGGCCGAAGCACAAAAGGCCGCCGAAGAAGGCGGGCTTGGCAAGGTACTGTTGATTCCGTAGTGTTTAGAACCGGTTCCAAAGGAACTGGTTGTAGACTTCGTGGTGGTATTGCACTTCCGGAGCCTTGACGTAAGTGCCAAGAAGGCGCGGGCAGCGGTCGGCAGACATCTGTTTGAGATCGGCGTAACGCGCTTTTACATCTTCTCCGAGCAGCTGCGTGGTCCAGTCGGATTTCCTGAAATTGTCGATGGCGTCGTAAACGTTGTCGGGAAGGAACCGGCTGGCGCCGCGAAGGTTATCGAGTTCGGCGATATCGCCTTCGAGACCGGTGCGGAACACCGAAAGCAGCACGAGATACGGATTCGCATCGGGTCCTACTGAACGGACCTCAACCCGGGCACTTCTCTCGTTGCCGATGGGAATGCGAATCATGGAGCCGCGGTCGACTGCCGACGCTTTGAGCTGGTTGGGAGCTTCGAAGTGGGGATCCAAGCGGCGGTACGCATTGACGCTTGCATTCAGCAGCAGGCAGATGTCGTTGCCGTGTGTTAGGACACGGTCTACAAAGTCCCAGGCGAACTTGCTCATCTTTTCTTCGCCTTGGGGATCCCAGAACAGATTGCTGCCGTTCTGGCTTATGGAAACGTTGGTGTGCATGCCGCTTCCATTAACACCGACAACGGGCTTGGGCAGGAAGCAGGCGGTGAGGCCCATCCTGGTGGCTACCTGGCGGCAGATCAGCTTGTAGAGCTGAATCTGGTCAGCGGCCGCCACCACTTCGGCATAGCTGTAGTTGATTTCGAACTGTGACGGCGCCACCTCCGGGTGATCCTTTTCGTTCTGGAAGCCCATGGCGCGCTGCACTTCGGCAGCAGTATCGATGAATCTGCGCAGCGGATCTCCGGGCAAAGAGTGGTAGTAGCCGCCCGTGTTGACGTAATCGAAGCGGCAGCTCTCGTGAAAGCGGCGCTCTGCATCCGGCCCTTCGAACAGGAAGCCTTCAATTTCATTGGCTGCATTCAAGGTGTAACCCTTCGTCTCATGCAGCTTGCCGGCAAAGGATTTCAGCACACCACGAACGTCTGCGCTGTAGGGCTTCCCGTCTTTATCGATTACCTCTCCAAAAACCAGGACTTTGCCGGATCCAAAGACGTCGCAAGGAGCCCAGTAGAAAGCGCTCCAATCGATACCGAGGCGGAGATCGCTTTCGCGTTGCGCGGTGAAGCCGCGAATCGAGGAACCGTCGAAGGTTAGATTGTCCCAGCTTTTTACCAGGAAGGCCTTGTCGTAATCGAGCATGTGCAGCCGGCCTTCGAGATCACTGAAAAGCACGCTAACGGCCTTGATGCGCTTCTCGTCATGGAGATACTTGAGCCGTTCTTCCTGGACTTTTCCGGCGGACGTCCGGTTTTTGCGCTGCTCCTTTGCGTGGAGGTTGTGTTCTTCGAGTTCGGAATAAGAAAGGCTCAGGCGATCGTGTAGTTCATTCAACATGATTGATTAACAGATGATTGGCTAACAGGTTGTTTGGGCAGGGTCTAAGCAGACCGGGGCTGACGCTACAACCTGGAGCGAGCAAAGCCCAACCGATTATTATCCGCGACACGGATTCAGGGCTGTCATCCAATATTTTTATCAGGCTTATCGGGGAGGAAAAGAGAGACCTAAAACTGCGGCCAACTGGGTCGCGATATCGAGCATCTGGATCTCGGGTTGCTCGACGGGAGTGATTCCCGGGCCGTAAAGCAGGAAGACACTGCGGTAATCGTGCCGAAGAGGCCAGAATCCGTGATTTCCTTTTTCGAAAGGCGGTGTGAAGTAATCGTCTTTGGATGCGGGACCGAACATGACGTGATCTGCCGGCTCAAATGCAGCGGCGGCGTTAGCGAACTCAGGGGCGTAGCGCAGGAGTTCACTGCGCGGGATTTCGCGGCCGATTGCCTTACCCGGGTCGTGCTGCTGGAGACGGAGGAACTCGGCGACGGAAGGCGTTGTGGTCACAGCGATTCCGCCTAGAGATTTGAGGTCGCCGTTAATGCCGTTTTGCGCTAGTAACACTCCTAAATTCGCCGTTTTGTCCACGCGTTCGAAACCGTGATCGGATACAAGCGCGAGATCGTAATTCGCTGGTAAAGCATGCAGCAGATCGCCGAGCAGTTCATCGGTGCGCTCGAGGACGGCATTGGCATTCTGTTCGAACGGGCCTTGGTCGTGTTCCTCCGAATCGAGATCAACGAGGTGGACGAGAATCAAGTCGGGCGCTTTCACTGCCAGGAGGTAAAGGGTCGCCTGGGTGCGGGTACGATCGTCGACCCATTGCTGGGGAAAGGAAGGGAAGCGGCGAGAGATATCGGCGACCAGACCGGGGGTTGCTTTTGAGTTGACACCAGCGAGATCCATGGATCCGCCATTGCGGCGCGTGAAGTACTCGGGCAAATTGAAGTCAATCGATGCGCCGACTGTCACGGGCCAGGTGACCGAGGCAGTAGTCAGACCAGCTTGGTGAGCGCATTGCCAGAGGGTGGTGGTTTTCAGGAGATCGGCTGTCCAATAATAGTCACCGCCTTCAGATTTCGGACGCCGATTTCCGCGGATCCCGTGCTGGTCGGGTCGTAAACCCGTGATGAGAGAAGTATGGGAAGGCCACGTAATGGTGGGCCAAACGCCGACGACGCCATTCGCGGATCGACCTTTTGCGAGTAGATGGCGGAGGTTAGGAATTTTGAGGCCCAGTTGATCACGGTTGCGCAGGTAACGCCAGTCGAGGCCGTCAACGGAGACGACCAGCAGTTTGTGAGGGGGCGTTGCGGCCCACTGCAGATGGGGGGCCGCGCTCAGAAGAACGAGTAAAGCGAAACTGCGGAGCACTTAGAAACGGAGCCTACCGCCGATTTGGATTTGGCGCGAATTGAAAGCCGAGGTGATCTGCCCGAAGTTCGCAGCGCCGAACTGGGTGATGACCGCGCCGCCGCAACCGCCTGCTGAGCACGCCGCGTTGGTGGAATTGAGCAGGTTTTCGGCTTCGCCAATGAACTCGAGGCTCAACCTTTCTTTGTAAAGCGGAAACGTGCGGCTGAGGCGGAGATTGAGTTCGTGAAAACCTGGACCGCGGTATCGGTTTCGGGAGCCAAAAAGAGGGTAGTCGTTCACCACGCCGTCTTTGTTCAGGTCGGTCCCCGAAGTTGCCGTAAACGGGAAGGCGGAGGTGACGGTCGCGTCGGGAGCAATGGTCCAACCATCCAGTATCGCGCCAGAAATGCCGCCGAGGCGGACGCGCGGCTGCCAAATGCCCTGGAGAACGAAACGATGGCGCTGATCGCTTGACGAGAATCCCCAATCGCGGTGGAAGTTCCCGGAATCTGTCACGTTGCTGCCGTTATCGCCTGACGCGTCATTGTCGTTGAAACCCCAACCGAGAGTGTAGGAAGCGGTGAACTGGAAATTGTTGGTGAAGCGTTTAGTTACCCCCACGAAACCCCCGTAGTAAACCGAGTTGCCTACCGACTCGAGCGCAAAGATTCGATTGAAACTTGGATTTGGCCGGGGGCCTGCGTAAATGGGGCGTCCATCAGACAGCGTACCCGCAATGGCGCCGAGATTGGTATCGATCAGAAGCGGCTCGTGGTGACCGCCGTACCACTGTGCCCCGATTGTCATCGACCAATTTTTGGCAAGCTGCTGCTCGACCTGAAGATTCGCCTGGTGATCGCGCTCCGTTTTGAAATCGGGCGAGAAGCCATATACAGAGCTCTTCACGGCGAAGCTGGACACGGGGCCCGAGAATGCGTTTGGGTATAACGGCGCGCCAGGAGCCGTGCCGAGCACAGTATAGGACTGAACCTGCGCTCCGTTAGAGCGATCGACCAGCGAGATCAGCCGCAGGTTGAGTGTGTCATACAGTAAGCCATATCCTCCGCGGAGAACCGTAGTGGGACTTAGCTGCCAGGCGAACCCGAAGCGAGGTGAGAAGTCGCCCGTGTCGCTCGGAATAGAGCGCGAGTACGGAAGTGGCGCGTTGCTGTTCAGCGAGGGGAAGAAGCGATACTCCCAGCGCAGGCCGTAGTCGACGGTTAGCCGGGGCGTCACCCGCCAATGATCTTCGGCGAACCAGTTCACGGGAGTGGTTCGATGGTTCGCTGTGTTATTCCCAAACTGCTGAGTGAGCTGCGTGTAGTTGAAGGGAGCGCCGCTAGCAGGATTGATGACGTGATTGACGGTGTTCAGATATTGACTTAGCGTCGTGAACGAGTAGCTCAAGTTCAGGCGATCGAGGGAATTTACTTCGATGGTGTCGATATCCACTCCAAACTTTGTTTCGTGACTGGTGATGCGGTAAGTCAGGTGATCGATGAAGTTGTATTGATCTTCCTCGTAGTGCTGACCGGCGCTTGTGTTCGAGCTTAGGTTGGCGACGCCGCTGATGGTGATAACGGGACCGATGATTCCGCTGACAGGGGGGCGGGTGAACACGCGACGGAGGAAGCCGAAACGAAGTTCGTTAACCAAGTCTGGATTGATGATGCGGGTCCACTGCGAAGAGGCTGTGTCGTTACGATCGTTGAAGTTATTGCTAGCGCTCTGAGTCAGCAGACCACCAGAGGTGTTGAATTGCGAGGGAGTTTGAAACTCGCTGTAACGGAAGTAGAAATTATTGTTCTGGTTCAGCTGGTAGTCGAGGCGGCCCAGATAGGATTGGAAACGCTGCTTGAACGGCGCGTTGCCTAGATCGGAAGCGGGGATGTTGAGGAGGGCGGCGTTCTGGGGAGTTATCGTGATCGGCCTCGCTCCGTCTTCCGGCTCGTATTCGCCGCTGACGAAATAGAACAGCTTGTCTTTGATCACCGGGCCGCCGATGTTCGTCGAGTAAGTGGCCCATTGCTGGAACGGCTTCGGCTTCGGGGCCAGGGAAGGACGCGCGATGAGGCCAGGGCGACGAAGCAGCACTAAACCTTCACCGTGTACCTCGTTAGTGCCGCTTTTGGTGATCATGCTGATAATTCCTCCGACAGTACGCCCATATTCGGCGTCCATAGAATTGGCGATCACTTTTGTTTCCTGGATATCTTCAGGCGAAAAGATACCGAGACGCCCCGGACCTCCACGTTGTGTGTTATCGACGCCGTCCACCATAAAAGCGCGACGCTGCATTCCACCGAAGGCAAAGGTCGGGTTACCGAACTCGTCGTCACGGGTGCCGTTGAAGCCCGGGTTTAACAAAGCCAAGTTGAATGTATTGCGTGAGGTGATGGGCAGGTTCTCCATTGATCGAGCGTTCAATGAGCCCCCGACGTCGAAGCTTTCGGTGTTCAATATGGTCGCGTCGGATTGAACGGTTATCTCCTGGTTTGAGGAGCCGAGATGAAGAGGCACGTTCACAAGGCTGACGTTATCGAGGCGCACACTGATGCCCGACTGCTCGTAGGTGGCAAATCCGGGCATCTTGACCGTGATCTTGTAACGACCAAGCGGCAAGAGCGGCACCTGGTACCTGCCTGAGCTGTCGCTGGCTGCCGAGCGCTGGAATCCGGTATCGAGATTGACAGCCTGAACGGCCGCGCTGGTGACCGGCGTTCCAGTGGGGTCACTCACTGTGCCTTTGATGGTTCCATTTACTTCGCCGGATTGTCCGAACAGACAGGATGTCACGAGCAGGGAGAATGCCAGAAATCGCATAAGGAACACGAAGTATGGCAACCGATCGTCAATAAATGATGAACAGAGGGTTTCGAATTGATGGAAAGCCGGGCACTTGCTTTATCGAAATGCGGCAGCAATCCTGTCGAAGCGAACAGCGTCTTACTGCCAGAATGCCGCGGCAACGTAGCCGAATGCAATCAGTGCGGCGGGTCCCCAGTTGTTTGCTTATTCCATAGCTGCTTTCCTATAGCGTAGCGGCTTAGTACCTGGCCGCTAAGCATAGAGTACTGTTTGTCTCCTCGCCAGCGAAATGGCTTGTGCGAGGCGGGGGCCTTCGAGTCGGACTTCGACGAGCGCCTGTTGCTGCGCTTATGGCCGGGGAGGCGCGCTCTCGGTCCGGTTCATGACCGACCTATAATCGGAGTCATGAATCGGAATGATTGGGTAGCGGCGCGCGCGAACGATCCGGTCCGCACGCAGATTTACTATGCGCGGCAGGGCCAAGTTACTGGCGAAATGGAGTTTGTTGCGCGACGCGAGGACCTGAGTCCGGAATTGCTTCGGGACGAAATTGCCCGCGGGCGGCTGATCATTCCGGCAAACATTCATCATAAGAGCCTGGAGCCGATGTGTATCGGGATTGCTTCAAAGTGCAAGATCAATGCGAACATCGGAAACTCATCGACCACCTCTGATATCGATGAAGAGCTTGCGAAGCTGAGCTATGCGGTAAAGTACGGCGCCGATACGGTGATGGATCTGTCGACGGGTGGGGACATTCCGCGCATTCGGAAAGCAATCATCGATGCGTCCCCGGTTCCGATCGGAACGGTGCCGATCTACGAGGCGCTGAGCCGGGTCCGGCGAGTGGAAGACCTGAACATCGACGTGATGCTCGAGGTGATTGAAGAACAAGCTGAGCAGGGAGTGGATTACATGACCATTCATGCCGGCGTGCTGGTTCAATATGTTCCGCTCACCCGGAATCGCATTACCGGGATTGTCAGCCGAGGCGGCGCAATTCTGGCTGAGTGGATGGTGAAGAACCACAAACAGAATTTCCTTTACGAACGGTTTGACGACATTTGCAAGATATTCCAGAAGCACGATGTGAGTTTTTCGCTCGGCGATGGACTGCGTCCCGGGTGTGTGGCAGATGCAAGCGATGCGGCGCAGTTCGCGGAATTGAAGACGCTGGGTGAACTGACCAAGAAGGCGTGGGAGTACGACGTACAAGTGATGATCGAAGGTCCGGGGCACATACCGCTCGATCAGATTGCGCTGCAAGTGCAGAAAGAACGGGAGATGTGCTACGAGGCGCCTTTCTACACGCTGGGGCCGCTGGTGACGGATATCGCGCCCGGATACGACCACATTACTTCGGCGATCGGAGCGGCAATGATCGGCTGGCACGGCGCGTCGATGCTTTGCTATGTAACACCGAAAGAGCACCTGGGCCTTCCAAACCGCGAAGATGTGAAGCAAGGCATTATCGCTTATAAGATCGCCGCGCACGCGGCCGACGTGGCGCGTCACCGGAAGGGCGCCCGTGATCGCGATGACGAGCTGTCGCGTGCCCGATTCACATTCGATTGGCGGAAACAGTTTGCGCTTTCGCTTGACCCGGAGACCGCCGAGGCAATGCACGATGAAACGCTTCCGGAAGAAGGATTTAAGGATGCGGCGTTCTGCTCGATGTGCGGCCCGAAATTCTGTTCGATGAATCATTCGTCGAAAACGCAAGAATTCACGGAAGCGGAGGCGGCCGCGATCCTCGAGGCGAGTAGAAACGAAGCGCTGGTGAATCTTGGTTAAGCGCGCAAGCTAGACGCCTGGTTGAACCCGTTAGTCGACAGCGGCTTTCACGCGCATTCCGTTGGTGATTTCGGCATCGCTCGGCTCAACAACGCGATCGGCGACTTTGTCTCCGATCTTGAGACCAGACGTAATCTGGACATTATTTACATCGCTGATCCCGGCTTTGACTGGCGTCCACGCGAGCGTGCTGCCGGCAAGCCTGTAAACGCCTTCCGTGCCGTTGATGGTCCGAAGTGCTCCCTTGGGAATGCTTACGGCCTCACCCACGACCTTCGAGGTGATGAGCGCGTTGACCGATACGCCGGGAAGAAGGTCATGTTGCTGGTTGTCTACGACTGTGCTCACCTCACCCACGGTACGGGTTCCCAATGCCGTCACCTCCGTGGGTAGTTTGTCAACTTGGCCACGCCATTTCTGTCCCGGGCGGGCGTCCCAGGTGATAGTGACGGGAAGACCCAGTGAGACCCGTCCCAGGTCCGGTTCATCCACGTAGACCGTGACCTTCACTTTGTCGAGGTCACCGACTAACGCGACCAGGTCTCCGGGTTGCAAATAGGAACCGACTTTGAGATCAAATTGATAAACCGTTCCGGCGATGGGGGCTTTAATAGCGCCGAGGCCTAAGCGATGCTGGGCGAGCGTGACTGCGGCCTGCGCGTCTTTGAGGCGCGCCTGAGCCACGCTCTTATCGCTTCCGGTGACCAGTGTTCGCCGCTGATCCTCGAGTGCGTGCACCTGCAGTTTCGCCCGGTCGAGCGCATCCTTTGCGTCCTGGACCTGTAATTTGGTTGCGGCCTGCTGCTCGGCAAGGCGGCGAAGCGCATCGTAGTTCCTTTGGTCCACATCGACCGCAGCACGGGCGCTCGCGAGGGAGTTAGTGAGGTTTGCAACTTGCGAAGCCTTGCCGCCCTGGGCCAAAGTGGCGGCTTCGGTCTGGGCTTCCTGCTCTCTGGCCTGAGCGGCAGCCAGGTCGGATTGAGCTGCAGCAGTATCAAGAATGACAAGAGTCTGGCCCGCACCTACGTTCTGCCCACGAGCCACGGAAATAGAAGAAACCACGCCAGCCGTTTCCGCTCGCGCAGCAGCCCATTGCGCAGGTTCGACTTTTCCGTTTGTGGAGATGGTGCTTTCGATTTTTGAAGCGCGGACGGTGACAAAATGCACTTCCGGTGCAGAATCCCGGTGATCGAGCCCCCACCACAAAAGGAGCAGAACTGGCAGAATTAAAACCGGCCAATATCGTTTCATTTCGCGAACTCGGGACGATTTGCGCGGAAAATCACCGGCCGAAAGCGGATGGGTATTGTGTATAAAATCACTTTAATTATCCTTGCGCCTACGCTCTCATTCTGCGTAGACTGAAACCTACATGCCGCGTTATCGCATTCATCGAATGAAGGAAACGCCTCGAGAGAATTTCCGGTGGGCCGCCCACACAGGCGGCTTGGCGGTAGTTAGACCTAAAGATTACGATTCTAATGGAGAGATTGAAGCAGCCAGCCCTTATGCCGCCTGGAAATTGCTTTCGGCGTCCGGCACCGTTCTCCGCACGGGTGATTTGCTCGAAGCCATCACACCTGAGGGTACTCCCGGCGAGTTGATGATTGCGAAATATATCGGCTTTGAGCCGGCAACCTGGTGGGCGCCGGAACCGAAGGCGGCGAGTTCTGCTGCGCTTGAGGCAGACGGCGGCGAGACCCCGCCTCTCGCCGAACCTCCTCCGAGAAGCGCACCCGCGAACTCGTGAGCCGAGCGGGATACCTGGACGATGACAGAAAGCTCGCAGACTGCCCGCTTGGGCTCTTTTGCGCTGGTCAGTTATATACCTGAGCCGCTCCGGTCGCTCCTGCATGCTTTTCGTGACACACTACCTGGAGACGAAAATCCCCAGCCGCACATTACTGTTCTGCCTCCAAGGGCTCTGAGCGTACCGGTGGAGGCAGCGACTGCCCAGTGTCGTGACGTCCTGACGGATGTCTCCGAATTCAAGGTAACGCTCGGAAGTGTTCGCCGTTTCCCGTCGACAAATGTTCTCTATTTGGATTTGTGGCAGGGGAATTCGCAGATTCATCGCCTTCATGACGCGCTAAGCACCGGGCAACTGGATCAGCAGGAAGAATTCGACTTTCGGCCGCATCTGACACTCAGCGGATTTATCAACTCGGATGACCTGCCGGCACTCGAGAGACAGGCGCACGAGAGTTGGACGAACGTTGGACTATCAAAGACGTTCGTTCTGAGGGAAATAGTCGGACTGTGGTTGAGCCCAGAAGCAGGTTGGCAGCGGCTTTGGTCGCAGCAGTTGCGGAGTGGGGCACGGGCTGCGTCGGCGGGAGTCCCTCGAGGTCTTTAGCTTGGCTCAGGTATCGAAGATGCTGAGCTGACTTTCTTCGGGGGAAGCTGCCATTCCGCGACCGCGTGCGGTGGAAGCTGATGATTTTCCCACCACTCCGCGCAACTCAGTTCGAACCAGAGCTGCCCGAGGGATGAATACTCTCTGGCGTGCGGAGCCTGCCTTGGGGGGTGTGATCAGGTATCCGGTTTCCGGCCAATCGAGCAAATTGTGCGGCAGAATACCATCCAATTCGTCGCCGTCGCGGAGAGTAAATCGAGTCCAAAGGCCAGGCGCTTTCGGCCGTCGCTCGAAGTAATTGTTTTCCGAAAACAGGTTTGCTTTTCCGTTTTCAGAAATGAAACACAAGGCTTTTACCTCGCGGTATGGGGCGGCTTGCAAATTGCCGGCGGCAGTAATCAGCTCGATGCCTTCGCTCAGGAGGTAAGCGCCGGGGTTGATAATGCCCTCGACAGGTAAGCGGTCGAACCGGTAAAGAAGGACGCGTTTCGTCGTGCTGGATGGCAAGTTGGCCAACGCTTAGCGGGATGTTTCAAACAATTTCGCGATTATTGTATCATTGACAGAATGGCTGAGATGGATTCATTCGAAGGACGAATGCGATCCTTCCTCCATTTCTGCCGAATCGAGAAAGGCTTGGCGGAGAACAGCTTGCAGTCTTACCGGCGGGACCTGACCCGATTTGGGGCATTTCTCGGGGGCGCAGCGCTGTCGACAGTCAGGCTGGACAATCTGCGTGGGTACTTAGATACTTTGCGCAAAAGCGGACTGGCGAACCGGTCTATCGCTCGCCAAGTTGCTACTCTGCGCGGGTTTTTCGGCTTCTTGCTCGATGAGAAAGAAGTGGCTGGAAATCCTGCCGAACTGCTGGCATCGCCAAAAATTGGCGCAAGTTTGCCGAAGTTTTTGGACGGGGGAAGCATGGACAAGCTGACCCAAAGACCGTCGGAGGAGACTGCGACAGGGTTGCGCGACCGCGCGATGATCGATCTTGCTTACGCTGCCGGAGTTCGCGTAAGCGAATTAATACAGCTGAGGGTGGCGGATTTGGACTCCGACGCTGGCACGATTCGCGTGGTCGGAAAAGGGAACAAGCAACGTATCATTCCGGTGGGTAAGCAGGCGCTCGCGGCGATTGAGAAGTATTCTGGTGCGCCGCGATCTGCGCTACTTAAGGGGCGGACCAGTCCGTTTCTGTTCGTGACCGCCCGGGGAACGAAGATGACCCGGCAGGGTTTCTGGAAACTGCTGCGAGCGCACGGGAAGGCTGCGGGAATGCTCCGGAAAGTGAGCCCGCACGTTTTGCGCCATACTTTTGCAACGCACCTGCTGGAAGGCGGGGCCGACCTGCGCAGTGTGCAAACCATGCTGGGCCACGTGGATATAGGG
Organism: uncultured Acidobacteriaceae bacterium; assembly: GCA_963771495.1. Classification (GTDB taxonomy): domain Bacteria; phylum Acidobacteriota; class Terriglobia; order Bryobacterales; family Bryobacteraceae; genus Bog-105. The sequence goes on from CAVYTR010000004.1 coordinate 344,839, forward strand.
ACGACTCAGATTTATACGCACGTCCTGCAATCACACTTGCGGCAGACAGTTGAACGGCATCATCCACGTGCTTCCGTGCGCAGTCACGCGACGCGTAAAACCATTCAGGACCGAAGGGGAAAAGAGCAATCATGAGCGACTACATGTTCATGCTGGACAGCCATTTGACTGGCGAGCAGAGCAAGGCAGTGGCGGTGGTTCGCGAGGCAGCCGAAAAGGCTCACCTGAACGTTTTCCTGGTGGGTGGAGCAATGCGCGACATGATGGGCGGTTTCCCTATCCGGGACCTGGACTTTGCAGTCGAAGGACCGGCAGTAAAGTTCGCCAAGTCGATAGCTGAAAGCATCGGGGCTGAGGTTCTGTCCACGGACGATCACGGGAAAGCGGTCGAAATGCGCTTTCCGGGGAACGTCAATGGAAGCATCGCGATGGCGCGGCAGCAAAAGTACGCCAAAACGGGCGGGAAATCCACTGTTCAACAGGCCCCGATGCACGAAGATCTGCGCGGACGCGACTTCACAGTGAATTCCATTGCTCTGTCGCTGGGCCAGGCCTCGCGGGGATTACTGCTGGACCCGGTGAATGGCCTGGGGGACTTGGCGCGGAAAGAACTGCGGGCAACATCGAACTACGCGCTGTACGATGATCCGTCACGCCTGCTGCGACTGATTCGTTTTCGCACGCGGTTTGGATTCTCAATCGAGGAGCGAACCCTGAGTCAATACCGTAATGTGCGGGAAGCAAAGCTGGAAACGAAGATCCCGGCTGCGGTGCTGGCCAGCGAACTAACCCAGATTGCGATTGAGCCGAATGCGGGAGACATCCTGAAGGCGCTCGAGGAAGAGAATTTGCTGCATCTGATCTCGCCTGCGCTGGCGGGTGCGAAATTAAATCTGGCGAGTTTCCAAAAGCTCGCCAAGGTGAGGCAATCTCTCCCATTTGGCATGGAGCGAGAGGTCGACTGGAATTCCCTGCTCTGGTATCTGCTGTTTGAAAAGCTGTCTCCGAAAGAGCGGGCACAGGTTATCAAGGGCCTTGAACTTTCAAAAGAGGAAGTGGAATGGGCGACAAAACTCGACAGTCGCGCATCAAAGCTTGAAAAAGAGTTAGGCGCGGCACGGCTACCCAGGCCATCGGCTGTCTATAACGTTCTTTCCAAAGCGCCGGGCGAAGCGGTTCTGTTTCTGTTGATGCGGTCCGGGCAACGAGTGGTGCTTGACCGGGTGAAAAACTACCTGCAAAAGTATTTGCCCTTGGCCCAGGAGGTCACCGACGCCGACGTGGTGAAAGCAGGTGCTGAGCCTGGCACGCCGAAGTTCAAAAAGTTGAAGGCCCAGTTGATCGCGTCGCGGCTGGATGCGCGGCCGAAGAAAGTAGTTATTGAAGAGCCTCCTGCGCCACCACCGCCTGCGATGACCGGCCGGCGTCCTGCCACCTTTGCGCGTTGAGCATCATCCTATTGTTAATCGAATTTGCGGGCAATTCTGTGTTCCGCGATACCCTATTGACAGATGGACAAGGCACTTCCGGCTCCTGAGCAGGCCAAACTTGACGCGAACTACCTTCGTGGAACACTTTCCGAAGAGCTGAGCAACAACGAGGCGGCGTTCTCGAAACCTGCTACTGCGGTTCTAAAATTCCACGGCATTTATCAGCAGGACGATCGCGACTTGCGAAAAGCCGGGCCGAAGCAGATTTCCGGGATGGTACGGGTGGGCGTTCCGGGTGGGGTTCTAACGCCGGATCAATATCTTGCGCTGGACCGTCTGTCTGACATCGGCAATGGCACGCTTCGCATTACTACCCGGCAAGATATTCAATACCATTACGTTCCTAAATTTCGGATTCGCGAGCTGATTCGGGGAGTAAACGAAAGCTATCTGAGCACGCTGGCGGCGTGCGGTGACGTTGTGCGGAATGTGATTGCCTGTCCCGCCCCGTTCGAGAACGAGCAAAGACACGAACTGTTGCCGGTTATTCAGTACTTGTCTCGAAATCTGAAGCCTAAGACCACCGCCTATTACGAAGTCTGGATGGATGGAGAACGGGTGGAAGCAGCTGAAGAAGAGACCAGCCCCGAGGAAGTGGAACCTCTTTACGGCGCAACATATCTGCCGCGTAAGTTCAAGATTGGCTTCTGCTTTGCTGGGGACAATACGACCGACGTCTATGCCAATGATATCGGTATCGTGCCGCATTACGAGGCAGGTGAGTTAACCGGGTTCACAATTCTGGCGGGCGGGGGCATGGGGCAAAGCGCGGGGATTAAAGCGAGTCACCCACGTATGGCGGATCCGATTTGTTCGATAGGGCCGTCGAAGGAGGAATTGCTTGACGTATCAGCCGCAATTGTAAGCATCCACAGAGATTACGGCAATCGCACAAACCGAAAGCTAGCACGACTTAAATACGTTCTAGACGGGTGGGGCGTCGAGAAATTTAAAGTAGAGCTTGAACGTCGGGTAGGTCGCGAGCTCGCTGCTCCCGAGCCTTTAACCTGGTCACGCGCTGTCGATTACCTAGGCTGGCATCGGCAGGGCACGCAAGCGGGTGGTGATCCTACCTGGTTTGTTGGCGTAAGGGTGCTAAGTGGTCGAATAAAGGATTTCGATCAGGACCTTCGCATCCGCACGGGTCTGCGCACAATCGTGGAACGCTTCCAGACTGAAGTGAGGCTGACATGCCAGCAGAATCTATATCTGGCCGGCATCCGGAACGCTGACCGAAACGGAGTAGCAACGTTGCTGCGAGAGCACGGTATCGCCGAGCCGGAGACGCTGCCGCCGGTACTAAGGCATGCGCTCGCCTGTCCGGCCTTGCCCACGTGTGGATTAGCGCTTACCGAAGCGGAGCGCGTAATGCCGGAATTGGTGGGATCAATTCAGAACGAACTGGATGCGGCCGGGCTGGCTCGACAGGCCGTGGATTTGCGCATTACAGGCTGCCCGAACGGTTGTGCTCGGCCGTATACGGCAGAGATCGGCATAGTGGGCTCGAGCGTTGACATGTACACTATTTACCTCGGCGCCTCCCCACTCGGAACGCGCATGGGGAAAGTTTTTGCACACAACGTGAAGCGACGCGATATTGCGCCCCGACTCCGGCCTGTATTTGAGAGCTACCGCGAAAGCCGGAATCCGGGCGAGGTGTTTGGGGACTTTTGCGACCGGATGGGTATTGAGACGCTGAGAGAGAGCGCCGCACTCGCTCCCGCTTAGTCGGTCGCGTAAACGAACTGATTCTGCTGGCGAACGATGCGACGCACAGGGCGAAGGTTCGCAACCGGGCAGATACGATTCATCACGTTGAGCACGGCGGAAACATAGTTCTCGTCCTCAGGGTTGTAAATCCGAAGTTTACTTGCGACATCCCGGTTCTGGTAAAGCGGGCTCTTGCCCAGCTTGAATGCCACCTGATTGATACCAGCGCGGATGGTCGGGAACGGCATTAACCCGTTGGCCCACCCGAAGATGTTGTTATTTCGGTAGGCTTTCCCTCCCCCCGATTCGATGACCGAAATACTGGGGAGAAGACGCCAATCGAGCTGGTTGTCGTCCGCAGCGTGAATGAAATCCTCGGACAGATACCCAACGGGGCAATGCAGGCGTTCGAAAAACCTGTGCAGCCGGATGGTTCTCGGATCAGGAGCATTGGCCTGAGGGAGTTGAGCGGCGGCAGCAGACTCAGCCTGATTTGGATCGGGAGCCGAGGGGAGCGGTTGTTTGGTTGGTACCGGCTTGGAATGAGCGGAGATTTTCTCCAGCCTAAGAGCTATGGGGAGAGCGATCAAGCCGATTGCAATGGTTAGCTGTTTTGTAATCGCCGGGACCTTTCCTCGTATGTAGCTATAACCAAAGTGCATAGGCCTATCTTACCAGACTTATAGGTATATACATGGCGGGCTCTTCCGTTTTTGGAAGGAGTGGCGTTCCTTGCCGTGAACACTACCGGTTTTGGAAGCGGTCAGGGAAGCCGTTCTTGGAATGCGAAGAGAGTGGAGGAGGCGTCGGCACCGGAAGAGTATAAGCGTAAGAAGCTCTAGAATCGCCAGGGCCGCAGGAGCGGGCTCTGGCGTAGCTACTGAAGAAGACGAGTAGAACTGGATCTGCGCGTCGCCGAGGGCGTGGCCGAGGAGAGCGGAGGCTGGCGAACGGGGCGACGTTTTCGTTGGCGGGCGCTCGAGCTGATATTGCCGTGCGTGTCGGGCTGCAAGTCCTAAGCGAACGTGATGCTGCCGTTGTTGTTGTCAGGCAGCGGGCTTCTCGGGCTTGTTTGATTCGACCGGCAGGATAGCGAGGGAGCTGCGAGGAAAAGCGAACTTCTTGCCAAACTCGTCGATCAGATTCACCTGGAATTCATACTTCCCCGGATCGACCTTGGAGACCGGGAACTGCAGCCAGACGGGGAGAGTGCCGTCCCGCTTGTCATTTAGACGGTTGGCTCGGACAGGGCTGCTTTCGAAGACTTTCTTGCCGCCGCTGTAGAGAGCGACGGTCGCCTGAACATCAGCCCGGCGGAAGTTTTCAGGAAGAAAGTCCGGGATGGTGGGGTCGTAAACTTCCAGGTAAACAAGTACAGTTTGGCCAGGCCGGAAGACGCGCGTGACATTTGGAGTGAGTTTTTGGCCGTTGTCGATGAGGGGGTTCAGCGTGACAAGTTTCTTATCGTTCTTGACGCCTGCGAGTTGCTGGGAAACCGGGTCCCGCTGGCTACTGAGGACGACGGAGCTGACGCGAAGCTTCTTCTCTGCGGACAAATCAGGGACGGTGAAGGGCGTCTCGAATGTGCCCACCTTCCCTTCTCCGTTTTCGCGGCTTACGATACGAAGTTTATAGGTGCCAGGTGTGAGGGTGACACCGGTATCGTATTGGATACTTTTGCGCACGACCTGGCCTGCGACCTGGTCATCCACCTTGAACGGGATGGTGTCGCGGACGGTGGACGCTGGGCGGTTACGGGCATCGAAGACCTCGGCGATGAAATCGAGCTCGGTGGCCTGTTTGGCACCTTTGCTATGAAAGGCCAGGGCGGAACCGGGGATCTTCACCGAGATGGGGACGAAATACTTGGTCTTGTCGAGGCGGAAGTAGTCGACCTCCACCGCGACTGGAAGATCCGTAACTGGATTTTCCGACATGAGTGCTTGGGAGAGCTGAGCCTCTTTGTCTGTGCCTCTCATGCGCGCAAAAGTCGTGGGCGCGTAATAGCCTTGCCGGTAATCGAGTTTGGCGCGGAGCGCCTCCGCTGACCCTGCCAGCTTTACCTGGATACGGCGATACCGGCCATCCTGCGCGGGGTTGGCGCTCACATAGGAGAGGACGTAATAGCTGGTGAAATCCTGCTGAATCTGGCGCATGCCGTCGGTCAGGTCGTTCGAGTCCAGCAGCGCTTTCCCGCCGGTATCGAGGGCCAGAGTAGCCAGAGTTTCCTGCTGGTTGTTGAAATTCTCTTTGAGTGAGCGTTGGCCGGAGCCGTTATAAAGATTGTTGCCGGTGGCACCTGCCTGGGTTGCGTCGCCTCCCGGCACAAGCGCCGAGAGCCCACGGGCGTCGATCGGGTAGAACGCCACGTTGGAGCGGATGGCAGTGTTGACCGTGGCGCGTAGTTGCGACTGATTGTCTACGCCATTTTTCTGAATTCCGCTTGATATATAAATCAAAGCCTTCTTCTCGGGATATTGACCCAGTTTGCGGGCTGCGTCTTCAAGTGCAGCGAGTTTCAAATCGGCGTTGAAGATGTTGAACTCGGTTTCATCGGCGACGAATTGACCGCTCTGATCCTGCGCATCCGCGCCTGTGTCGGCTGTAGTCGCGTTTTCGCTGTTTTCGCCAATTCGGAATTTCTTGATACTGTTGACGAGCAGATCCCGGTCCGACGTGAAATCGAGAACCGTTTTCAGCTCGTTTCCATACGTCATGATGGAGACTGAATCGCTGGCCGTCATTTGCGTGCTCAGAAATTTAATGGCGGCTTCTTTGGCGCGGATCTGTTCGGCGGGCTGCATGGACGAGAAGTCGAAGAGCATGATCATCAAGCGCCGGTCCTGATATTTCGAGAGCATGCTGGTCTGAAGAGACGCCTTCTCCGCATCAGGGTTATAGCCTTTGGGTTTCGCTTCGGCCGGGGGCGGAGCGTTGGGGTCGAGCGGCGGAAGGGCCTTCGAATTCAAGCGCTGCAGATCGACCGCCTGCAGTTTCTGCAATTTGCCGTCTTCGTAGATTTGGAAATCATTCTTGGTCAGATTCTCGATCGGCTTGCCATTTCTGTCGAGCACTGTGACATTCACGATAACGATGTTTGTGGTGGTCGAAAAGGTAGCTTTACCCGTTTGTGTCTGCGGCCAAATCGGCTGCAAAGCAAGGGCTGCAGCGAGAATGTATCGAATCGTTCTCAAAATCGAAACCTCAAGACAGCGTCGAGTGTACGCATGGCGCCCGCTGCGCTAGGCAGGCCGTAATTGGTTGCGTTTACGACTGTGTAGTAGTTGGTGTAATGGACGTGATTCAGCACATTATTTGATTCAACCCGAAACTCGATGCGCTTGCGCTCGGTGATGTTGAAAGATCGGGCAAAGGCGAGATTCAGGTTGAACAAGCCCGGGCCGGGAATGGTATTGCGGCCTGCGTTCCCAAAAGTACCGCTCAAAGGAGCAGTGAACGCGTTTAAATCGAAAAGTCCGTTGCTGGTATCGATCGGCTGGCCAGTTGCCTCGGCCCGTTCACTTCCTGTTCCGTTGGTTTGAGCGAGTCGTGAGGTTGTTCCTAGAGCGCGAGCGGTAAGAGGATTGCCTGTTTGGGCAGTGATGCCGCCGCTAAGCTGCCAATCTTTGAGGAGCATGCCCCATTTGGTATCAGGGGACAAACGAGAGCCTCGGCCTCCGACCGGGGAAGTCCAGACAAACTGAGTCGTGAACTGGTGCCGGACGTCGAAGCTGGAAAGACCACGCTCGGCTGAAATATTGAGCCAGTTTTGAGCAACGGTATTGCCCACGCCGCCGAACGTGGAGCTGTCGTCGATGGATTTGGCGTACTGGTAGAAAGCGTTGATTGAAATTCCGCGATTAAACCGGCGAACAAGCCGCAGGTGCCCGGACTGGAAGATGGAGTTGCCGATGGACTGATCGTAGGTAAAGCCGACGGCATTGCCAAGCTGGTTGCGGCCGGAGACGGAACCGGGCGGCTGTTGATTCGGAATGGTTCTGACGTCCAGTCGCGTGCCTTTTGTGGCGAGATATCCGAGTTCGGCAAAGAAGCCGCCTGCGAAATCGTGTTGAACCGATACGTTCCAGGTGCCCGCGTAAGGCGTGCGGTAGTGTTTATCGACAGCGAAGGTATTCGTGACATCTGCGGCGGTGGTGGTGAGAAAACCTCCTGCGAGCGTCAGAACTTGTTGCGTACTGGTGTTCACGCTGTTAGAGACGGCAAACGGTGGTTGATTGGCGAGCAGATTGGCAAACTGGATGTAAGCTTGGCCGTTGTAGTAAATGCCGTAGCCGGCACGAACGAGAGTGGAGCGTTTCGTCCAGGGCAGCTTCCAGGCAATCGCCGTCCGGGGCGACCAATTGTTTCTATCGGGGTTGATGAGGCCACTCGAAAAAGATCCGCTGTATGGTCCGGCGCCGCCAGCAGTTACGACGGCAACGTTGGTGTAACCCGGGGCGATATCGAGATTTGCGAGACGCCCGTACTTCTCACTGAAAGGCGAGAAGTATTCATAGCGGACACCGGCGATGATGGTGAGGTTGCTGCGCACTTTCCACTCGTCCTGCGCGTATCCGTTGAGCTGATTCTGGCGAAAGTAGTGATTGTTCGAACTGTACTGGATGGTGCTGGATTGAGGGTATCCGAACAGGAAATCCGCGAGATCGTAGCCGGTGCCGGTGACTGCCTGCCCGGTGGGATCGTATGGCTGGACCTGGCCATTGCTCCCGACCAACTTGCCGTCAACAGTCAGGTAGCTGGTACCAACACCGGTAAAGTTAAAGGTTCCGCGAGCATTCGGGTCGGTACGGGCGTTCAGATCTGACCGCGTGTAGCCGAAACCTACGGTGATGCTGTGGGTGTGCTTCAGCATTGTGATGCTTTCAGTAACTCCCTGAGATTGATTACGATTCAACGTCGGATTGGAATCGGTGAGCGAGCCGAAGTTGGTGAAGTTTAGAGTCGGCGGGCCATAGTCGAGGGGATTGGTGGACGTCCCCGGAATCCCCAGCATGGCTGCGACGTTTGGCAAGGTTGAGAAGAAAGGCGTGATTTCGGTGTAGTTGCGATTGAAGCGCACGCCCGTGTTGCTGATCGCAGTAGTCGATAAATTACGAGTCCACTGGAGCTGTGTGTTCAAGCCATAACCGTTGGTAGTGTCTGAATAACCGAAGGCCTGGGCCGTATTGCCGTTGCGCCGCTGATATTGGACGTTAGCAGAGAGACGATCTTTGCTAGTGACGCTGCGCTGGATACGGACGCCGACGTTATCAGAGTTGCTAGCGGCAGCGGTCTCATATTGATAGTTGTTGGCGTTTCCTGGCTGATTCGGCAGGGGATAAAACCGGAGGAGGCCCAAAGCGATGGAGCTAAGGGCGCTGGATGGGATTCGGTTGCCCGGGAGTGGCTGATGGCTAGTGGGATCAAATAACGTGATGGGGACGTTGGTTGCGGTTGTCCCGAGCGACTGAGTGGCCTGAGAGAAATCGCCGGTACGTTCTGCGGCGGTCGGGACTGTCTGCGTAAAGAGCTGCGGATTGCGGGCACGTGTTCCGAAGTAGGTGAGGAAGAACTGAGTTTTGGGGTCTTTAATGACCTTTCCGAGGACTAAAGGGCCACCGGCGATGAAGCTGAAGCGGCTCTGGGCGTAGGCGGCCTGGGGGACGTCAAGCCCGTTAATAGAGAATGGCTTGGCGTTGACGGCGGAGTTGGTGAGGGTGAACGAGGCCTGGCCATGAATCGTTTGGTTGCGACGACGCCGGTTTCCGAATGTGGCTCCGGCCACTTGGCCGGGGCGCTGTCCTCGTCCTTGACCCCTTGGGCCTCCGCCGCCGAAACCTCCCCGACCTCCGAAGCCACCTCCGCCGAAACCGCCTCCGCCCGGACCACCGCCACCGAAACCTGGTGCTCCACCTCCGCCTGATGCTCCGGGATTTCCGCCAAAGCCCGGGGCACCGGGGCCGCCTTGCCCGTCAGGTCCGCCGCCGATGAAACGCATATCCGGACCCGAGTCCGCTTCCCTACCCTGCGCCATTCCAGGACTCAGGCTGCCTCCAAGCAGGAAAGAGTCGGAAGTGTTCTCATTGCCGGCGGGAGCGGCGACGGTGTTTTGCCCTTGCGAGTTCAATTCGTTTTGTATCTCCTGGTCGAGCTGTGGTTCGCCCGTATCGGAGCCGCGGCCCGTTGCTTGTCCCGGGCGATTCCCGCGAACGGATGGATTCACGCCCGCCGTTCCGTTCCCGCCGCTACGGGCGCCTCCGTTCTGCCGGGCGGCAAACTGGCGCAAACGCTGCACGACGGGCGAGTCCTTCAATTGCAGAGTCAAATTTACGGGCCCAGTCGCCGCTGCGTAGTCGACATCCTGCTTGAGGGTTTCGAACCCGAACATCTCGACTGTGACCTGCCAAGTGCCGGAGCTTAAGGGCGGCAAAGTGTAGTGCCCGTCTGCATCGGTAACGGTAGAGAAGGTTTTGTCTCCCTGAGTGGCGGTAATGGTTGCACCGGGAATCGGCTGATCGCCGGATTTCACGAATCCGCTCTGGGCCCATGACAAGGGGCAGACGAAGAGAAACAGGATCAGTAGTGGTATATACCGGACCAAAGAGTGGTTGTGCTCGCTTTCAAAGAGAACTGAAGGTAACGATGCCCCACTACGAAAGTAGGTTACCCGGCCCCAACGGTGCTCGGGAGCGCTTCGGCAGCTGTTGGTCCTATGACGATGAGGTTTTCGGGCGGAATTTCGCATTCGCAAGGGCCGGTGAGCCCTGTAAAGAATTATGAATCTGATACGGTGAATCCGATGGCTCTCGATTTGGAAACCCTGAGAACGTCTATCGAGGCTTACCTCGAGAGTTCCGGGCTTTCCGTTTTTCATGGTTTCGGGAACGTGGTAGACGCACTGAACCAGGTGGTTTGGGATACGGAGCGACATCCGGATTTTCGGGAATTTGTCGAATGTGCGCGGAAGGCCGGCTAAAGATCGTTACCTTTTACTACCGTTCCTTTTCACTGGACCAGATTGACAGTGCGCTCGACCAACTAGAAGACACCAACCTGACGCGGGAAGAAAAACGGAGCTTCGAGACGCGCTTGCGGCAGCTGCAGGCATATGAAGGGTTCACATGTGCGGTGGAACTTTCGTTTTCAGTTGACGGTCAGGTTTATAGTTTTGAGCTACATACGGATTGGTACGAGGCGCTGAACGACATTCTGGCCGAACTGGATGCCGCTTCCGAGGAAGAAGAAGAGGACGACGGCACGCTGGGCGGGTATTTCTCCAAGAACTGATGTCCAGCACCATTCCGCCAGAGCGGTGGGTGCGACCGGCTGCGCGCTGGATACTGCCGCCCAAAGCTGACGGTCGCGTTGAGGACTTGCGCCGAGCGCTTGGATTACACCGGCTGGCTGCCGCGGTGCTTGTCCAGCGAGGGTTTGAGGATCCTGAATGTGCGCGAGCGTTCTTGTCACCGGAACTCGATTCACTTTGCGATCCATTTCTCTTGGCAGATATGGAGGAAGCCGTCGAGCGCCTAGGCCGGGCTATTCAGGAACGCGAGCGGATCCTGATCTATGGCGACTATGACGTGGACGGTACTTCCTCGATTGTCGTCCTGAAGAAGACAATCGAGATTCTGGGCGGTTGCGCCGAGTATCACATTCCACACCGCTTGACAGAAGGCTACGGGATGCGGAGTGAGGTGATGGAGCGTGCGGCGGGTTCGGGCATACGGCTGGTGGTGAGCGTGGATACCGGTATTCGTGCAAACGAAGTGGTCCGGCAAGCGAATGAACTCGGAATTGACGTGATTGTCACGGATCATCACCTGCCGGAAGCGGAACTGCCGCCTGCCATTGCTGTTTTGAATCCCAACCGCCCGGATTGCCGGTATCCCTTCAAGAGTCTTTGCGGCGCGGGTGTTGCGTTTAAGCTGGTGCAAGCTTTACTGAGCAGGAGCGGGATGTCTGCCACCCGCCAGGAAGCCTTGCTCGACTCCTTCTTGAAGCCGGTCGCAATCGCGACAGTAGCCGATATCGTGCCGCTGATAGGAGAGAACCGCATCATTGTACGGCGGGGCCTGTCGGGTTTGCGGAAGGTGCGGAATTTGGGACTGCGTTCCCTCCTCGCCGTGGCAGGATTTGAAGAAGGCGAGTGTCCGACGGCACACCAGGTTGCATTTCGCCTGGCTCCGCGGATCAACGCAGCGGGGCGCATGTCAACGGCGAGAGATGTTATCGAACTTTTCCTGACTGACGATCGCGACCGGGCGCAAGCGCTCGCCGAGCAACTGGACGTTTTGAATCGGGAGCGGCAGAAGGTGGAAGCGGAGATCGTAGAGGCGATCCTGAAACAGTGCGAGGGGGCACCGGTTACTGCCGATTCAGCCGCGCTCGTCTTTTCCGGTCCGGGGTGGCATGCGGGCGTGCTGGGCATTGTCGCGAGCCGGTTGGTTGAGCGATTCAGCCGGCCAGTATTTGTGTTGAGCAATGCGGCGGCTATATTGCCGGGAGAAGAGACGTGCATGACGGGCTCAGGCCGTAGCATTCCCGCCTTTCATCTTTTGGAAGCGCTGGAGAGTATGCCCGAGCTCTTTAGGAAGTTTGGAGGCCACAGACAGGCCGCAGGACTGACCCTCCCTTGCGGCCATGTAGAGTTTTTCCGAAGACGCTTGCAGGACTTCGCGGCGAACCGGCTGACGCAGGATGATCTGCGCCCGCAGTTCGCTGCCGACGCCGTCGCATCTCTGTCGGAGTTTAATGACGAAAGTGTGGAGCAGATTCTTGCGCTCGGGCCATTTGGATTCGGCAATCCTGCGCCGTTGTTTTGTGGTCAGGAGGCGGAGATCTCTGGCCCGCTAAGGCCGATAACGGAGGGGAAGCATTTCAGTGTTCCTGTCCGGCAAGGTGGTTCAACGCGGTTTGTGAAAGCGTGGAATTTTGGCGAACGCCAAGCTGCGCTGCAAAAGGGGAACCGAGTGGAAGTGCTGTTTGGGATTGAGGACGATCCGGGCTCGAAGAAGCGCGGATACGGAAGCTGGTGCATGACGCTGAAGGACGTCCGAGCCGGTTCGTGAAAAACGAAAAGAGATCTCCTGTGACTGGGGGTGCCGGACACAGGAGATCGGAAGAAAGGAAAGGAGATGAGATGGAAGAAGAGACTTTAGCTATTCGATACGGCCCTCTTCCGGCGGAACAAAAGTCCCAGTGCAACCAGACCGCCCGCCATCAGACCAGTCGCGCCCGGCTCGGGGGCAGTGCTGCTGAAGAACGCGAAGTGGGAGCCATTCTGATCACATGTGCCGATCCAATCCTGTGAGTAGAATGTCTGGCTACCGTTATTAGCCGCGATGCCGAAATCGCCGGTGGGCGTGAAGGAGACCATGCCGTTGGAGTCCGGTGTTAGCTGATGGAAAGTGTGGTTGGGGTCGGAGAGCAGATAGTAGCCGAGATTGTCGGTATCAGCAGTGATCTTCAAGAACACGTCAGCGGTGACGGTCCCGGCCACAGAGAAGGATACATCGCCAACCGAGCTTTTGTGGTCGTAGGTATTTACTAAGGGGAGAGCGTTAGGGGCGAGCGCCTTACCGCCATTGCAGTTTCCGCCACCGTAGATGCAATATCCGACGTTGTAGTTTTGCCCATCGAACGAGCTGTTGTTCCAGAACGGGTTCCCGTTAGTTCCAAGAGCTGGTTTGTTGACGTAGGTGCCGGTCTGGGTCATCAGGTTGAGGCCGGTTCCAGAGAGCGAGAAGACGATGTCGTTGTAGTCGTAGTCGCCTCCGATCGTGTCTTCAAAGCCGCCATAATAGGTATTCGCAAACATCGGGGCCGAGAGAAGCAGGGCGGCGCCGACCAGAGTCAATTTCTTAAAATTCACGCAATTCCTCCGAATTGTTTAACAGATAATTTTGCGTTCGCTAGATTGTCGTGCCTTAGCGAATCGCATGAATGCAGGATATGATCGAAACGGCGATTGGGAAAGACGTCGTACGACTAGTACATGCAACAACTTGCAAGCAATGAAGTCCGCCTTAGTCGCGCATTCAGAGTGGACAATAGAGGGTCGGGCGGTACCTATTTTGGAGCAAATTGCTCAGTGATTCGAAAAGCGATGGAAACATCGCACGCACTGGTGGGAAGAAGTATTCCCAGTACGAAGTAATTTACTTTTCAGGAAGCCCTGATGGCCGGTTCAGAGTCGCCGGGACGAAATTTCGGTGCGCAGTAAGGTAGAAAGAACGTGTTTTCTTCCGATCCGCTTTTGCAATATGCCCGAACGGCGCGCGGATTTGCGCACGCGCCATTTTCCGGTTTCAAGGTGGGCGCCGCTATCGAGGACGATGAGGGCCGGATTTACACCGGGTGTAATGTCGAGAATGCGACCTTAGGACTCACGATCTGTGCCGAGCGAGTGGCGGTTTTCAAGGCGATTTCGGAAGGAGCAAGCAGGTTGCTGAGGATTGCTCTGGTAACCGATACGGAGACGCTGACACCGCCATGCGGGGCGTGCCGCCAGATTTTGTGGGAATTTTGCGGGGACGCGACGTTGATTCTGGCAAACCTGGCCGGCCAGGAGGAAAGTCTTACGATGAAACAGATCTTTCCGAGACCCTTTGATGCATCGTTTCTCTAGTATTTTGGTGACTTTAACCTCGCTCGCTCATCTTGGCCAGGCGGCGCAGCCTGCGGACTGGGTTGTACGCGGTAAATACGTGATCACGATGGATGCGGCGCAGCGGGTCATACGCGATGGAGCGGTTGCGCTGAAGGGTTCTCGAATCGTCGGCATCGGGACAAGGTCTGATGTGGATTTGCGCTTCAAGCCACAGCATACGCTGGATCGATCGGATAGCATTCTTATGCCTGGGCTTATCGATACGCACACGCATGCTCCGATGTCGCTGTTCAGGGGTATCGCGGATGACAAGAGGCTGCAGGATTGGCTTGAGAATTACATTTTCCCGGCTGAATCGAAGAATGTGACTGCGGACTTCGTGCGTTGGGGTACGCGGCTGGCATGCCTGGAAATGATCCTGGCTGGGATCACGACCTACACAGACATGTACTACTTCGAGGGAGAAGAAGCCGAAGCGGCCAAGCAAGCGGGGGTGCGCGGGGTGTTAGGGCAGAGCATTATTGGCTTCCCTGCCCCCGATTACAAGACCTGGCGAGAAGCAATTGCCGGGACCGAAGCATACATTCAACGTTTTCAGAAAGACGACCTTATCGTTCCCGCTGTAGCCCCGCATGCGATCTATACGACTTCGGACGAAGCTTTGGTTGCGGCACACAAGCTTGCGACGAAGTACAACGTTCCTTTAACGATTCATCTTGCCGAGACCGAGAAGGAACTGCAAGACTCAGTCGAGAAGCGGCATCTCACTCCGACGGAGGTACTCGAGAAGCTGGGGGTGCTTGACGGACGCGTGATCGCCGCACATTCTATCTGGCTGGAGGACCACGATTTTGAGATTCTCAAAGCACACGGCACAGGGATAGCGCATTGTCCTTCGAGCAACATGAAATTGGCCAGTGGAGTGGCCCCGGTGGTGGAGATGCTACGGCGTGGCTTGCAGGTCGGGCTCGGAACCGACGGGTTTGCGGGTAGCAATGATACTGCAGACATTCTGCAGGAGATGGATATTGCGGCGAAACTACAGAAGGTGATTCGTAGAGACCCGACTGTGCTGCCCGCGGAACAGGTGCTAGAGATGGCAACGATCGGTGGGGCTCGAGTGCTTGGTCTAGAAAAGGAGATCGGATCGCTCGAGGAAGGAAAGAGAGCGGACCTGATCACAGTTTCGATTGGCGGCCCGAATGCCGTACCGTTGTACAACGTTTACTCTCAGTTGGCGTATGCGACAAAGGCAGGCGATGTACAAGATGTTTTTATCAACGGCAGGCAGATTGTGAGTAACCGGCACCCACTCACTCTGAACGCGGCCGAGATTTATAGACACGCGGAGACTTATAGGGCGCAAATCCTGGCCAGCTTGGGCAGATAGCGGCTGCGCGCTTCCGCGAAACTCGATGTCTGTCAGTGACAGCATCGCATCGCTTGGCCGGTCAAAGGGACTTGCACACGATCCGCTCCGGGAGTAATCTGAAACGGTTTCTTCAAGGAGGACAGACAGGTGGCACCGTTTAGGATCGGCATTAACATGGCTGGCGCTGTCTCCGCAGGCGCCTACACTGCCGGAGTACTCGACTTTCTGACAGAAGCTCTGGACGAATGGTATGCCGCCAAAGCCCGCGGTGAATCAGTTCTTCCCCATGACGTTTGCATTGAAGTAGTCTCCGGCGCATCGGCTGGCGGCATGTGTGCTGCGATCTCGGCCGTAATGCTGCAAGAGCAATTCGATCATATTCACGATACGGCGAAGACGGGCACAACGAATCGCTTTTATGAAGGCTGGGTGAACCGGATCGATATCAAGGAACTGCTCAAGACCGACGATTTAATAGGTGCGACGAGTGTCACCTCCCTGCTCGATTCGACAATTATCAAGAACATCGCCGAGTATGCACTTACTCCCGGGGATCCGTCTCCCTCGCCACGGCCTTACGTATCATCGAACCTGACGCTATTTCTGTCGCTTACCAATCTACGTGGAACGCCTTACTCACTCAATGGGGCAGCCCCTGGTTCTATTGAGGAGACGACTTTCTTCTTCGGCGATCGCATTCAATTCGAAACCGTAGGACCTGAGAAGCCGACGCCTCTGGGTTCCTGTGCCCATCCGCTTGACTTCAGCAAACCGGGTGCGGCTGGAGGCTGGGATATTCTGCAGACAGCCGCCATGGCAACGGGTGCGTTCCCCATCTTTCTTGCACCGCGAATTTTGAATCGCAGCGTTGCTGAATACACGCCGCCGTTGTGGGAACCAATCACCTCCGCACTCGTTGGCACGCCGCCGCCGATCAAGCCGAATTTTCCTCAGCAAACGCCTGAGCACTTGGAAACACTGAACGTGGATGGCGGCATTACGAATAACGATCCTTTCAATTACGCGCACGATCATCTCGCGAACCTGCGCCCGCAACTTTCCGATAGGAAAGCCGCGGTTAAGGCATTGGACGCTGATCGTGCCGTCATCAGCGTAGCCCCTTTTCCAACGACGGCCAGATTCGACGTCAGCTACAAGCCAGCCGAACATTCGAGCGTTTTTTCCGTGCTAGGCAAACTTGCTTCGGCCCTAATTTCTCAATCTCGCTTCTTTGGCGAATCGCTGGACCAAGTTATGAAAGGCGCGACATTCGACCGGTTCGTAATCGCCCCTTCCGACCATGAGCTGGCGACACAGTACGAAAAAGCGGACCCCCAGAATCAACCGCCCGCGCTTCAATGCGCAACGCTGAGCGCTTTCGGAGGTTTTTTCAATCGTGGCTTCAGGGCTCATGACTACGCGCTGGGCCGCCGCAATTGCCAGAAATTCTTAACTGATTCGTTTGTGCTTCCGGAGGATAACGTTCTGATTAAGGCAGCACTCGACCGCCTGGACCCCGCGAGCCGACAGAGCGTTGTAGCTAAGTTCAAGCGTCCTGCTCCCGGGACATATGCGCATGACGCGGAAACGCTACAACAGATGGGATCCGAGATTCCGAAAGCTCAGGTCAGCGGCACTGACGTCTGGCTGCCCATCATTCCCCTTTGCACGGAGGCGCTCATGAATCCCATTCCTCCGATCGAGCGGGCGAAGATGAGCAGTGCAGCTCTGGAGAATGTCATCAATCTGATCCTGGGCCGGCTGAAGGCAGTCACGAATGAACTGCTCTCGAGGATACGTTCCAGGGCGCTTCGCTCCTTTCTGGCATTCGGGCAACCGTTCATCCGGGGGCTGGCTCGACGCCCCTTGCGAGAGACCCTTATACAGCGGCTTGGAGATTCGTATGAGCCATAAAGACAGGGCCTTTTCGGAATGCGAACGGTAGCGATATATAATTTGAAGCTATTACCGAATCAACATGCTGAACATCGCCCCTCTCGCTCGCTTCAAGAGCGCAGTTTTCGTGTGCACGCTTGCGGCAAGTATTATCGGGACGCCTCTTCTTGCGCAGAGTGCGACCAAGCCGGTGCAGAAGAACGATGAGGAATACACGAAACTCATCAAGCAATATCTTCAAGACGCCCGGGTGACGACCGAATTGGTGGATCATCTTCCGGCATCGACCACCGTGCCCACCCCACTCAAATTCTTGGGGCGCATTCCCGGGACGCCCGGTGAGCTTACATACGCAAAAGACATTTACCGCTATTACGAGGCGTTAGCGAAAGCCTCGCCCCGAGCCAAATTCTGGAAAATCGGGCAGACAGAGGAAGGCCGGGATCAGGTGGTGCTCGCAATCGCCGATGAGCGGACCATTCGAGATCTGGATAAGTATAAGGGGATGCTCGCGGCTTTAGGAGACCCGAGAAAAACCACAGAAGAACAGGCCCAGCGGATAATAAAAACCGCCAAGCCTATTTATTGGCTAACGAGCGGCATCCACTCTCCGGAAACGGGTGGTCCCGAGATGTTGATTGAGTTGGCCTACCGTCTGATTGTGGAGGAGAGCCCGTTCGTGGAGGCGATCCGGAACAACACGATCGTGTTTATCACGCCTGTTGTGGAGGTGGATGGCCGTGAAAAAGAAGTAGACACTTATTATTACGGCAAAAAGACGGGCAAACAGCGCCCACCACTGATGTATTGGGGTAAATATGTCCAGCACGACAACAATCGTGACGGGATGGGCCAATATCTGAAACTTACTCAGAACATCACACGAAACTTGCTCGAATGGCACCCGACGATTTTGCATGACTTGCACGAGGCGCAGTCGTACCTGTATGTATCGACGGGAACCGGCCCTTACAACGACTCGCTTGATCCAATTCAGGTAAATGAGTGGTGGCTGTTAGCGGAAACAGAAGTGATGGAGATGGCCAAACGCGGTGTTCCCGGCGTTTGGACCTACGGATTCTACGACGGATGGGTTCCGAATTACCTTTTCTGGATCGCTGTCACGCATAACTCGTTTGGCCGATTCTATGAGGTGCAGAGTTACGGCCCTGACATCAACAAGAACCTGCGCCTGCCGGCCACGACAACGAGCCGAGAGTGGTATCGCCCGAATCCGCCTCTACCGAGCATTGCGTGGGGGCCGAGAAACAACACTAACATTCAGGAGTCAGCGCTCCTGTTCGCTTTAAACCAAGTCGGGAAAAACAGAGATCTTTATTTAGAGAATTATTGGGAGAAGACGAAGCGATCCATCGAAAAGGGAAAGAACGGTCCGACTTACGCCTGGCTGATACCTGCATCACAAAGACGGCGCGACGATGCTGCTGATATGGTGAACGCACTAAGACGCCAGGGTCTGGAGGTGCAAACTGCGAATTCTAGTTTCAAAGCGGGCACTCTTCAGGTCAACAGCGGCGATTATGTTATTCGGGCAGATCAGCCCTACCGCGAGCTGGCCGACATGTATTTCAGTGTGCAGAACTATCCGGTTGCGAATCCGCGGCCTTATGATGACACCGGCTGGACCATGCAATTCATGCGCAACGTGAAATTGATGCCAGTTACGGACAAATCGATTCTCAATTCACAGATGACGCTTCTGACTGCGGATGCCAAGCCTTCCGGGGGAATCGATGGCCCCGGAAGCGTTCTGGTGATCGATCACACTACCGATAACAGTCTGATGGCTTTCCGTTTCCGTAACCGAGACACCAAGATGCTGGCGGCCGAAGAAGATTTTGAGCTAAACGGCCATAAGTTGCGGGCTGGAGCTTTCATCATCCCGGACGCCGACCGGGCGAAACTGGAGCCCTCCCTCAAGGAACTGGGCCTCTCGGCGTGGGCAGTCAACTCAGCTCCGCAGGTGAAAACTCATGAAATGGATGTCCCTCGAATTGGGTACATACACTCATGGTCGCGGACGCAGGATGAAGGATGGGTGCGAGCCGCGCTTGATTACTATAACGTGCCTTATACCTACTTCGCGGACCAGAAACTGCGCGAGGGTAACTTGCGCGACAAGTATGACGTGATTATTTTTCCTCATGTGGGTGGAACAGCGCAGTCGCAAGTGAATGGAATTCCGAAAACCGGGAAAGACGCGGTTCCGTACAAGAAGACAGATTTGACTCCGAACCTGGGAGCCAACGACCAGAGCGATGACATCCGCGGAGGGATGGGCCTGGAGGGTCTTGGTGAATTGGCGAAGTTTGTCCAGCAGGGCGGGACACTGATAAGCGAAGGGTCAACCGCTGCTCTGATGGCTGAATACGGATTGGCCTCCGGAGTTACGGTTGACCATCCGGATGGGCTGGCCGCCCGCGGAACCATTCTGCGTGGGGTATTTACTGACCGCAAGAGTCCCATCGCCTATGGTTACGACAGCAAAGAGCTGCCGATCTATTTCAACCAGGATCCCGTGTTTACAACCGGCGGGGGATTGGGCGGGTTTGGTGGATTCGGCGGAGGAGGCGGGCGCAACGCGGTGAACTTCGGGCAGAATGTGACTCCGAATGCGGTTCCGGTTCACATTTCGCCGTGGCAGGAAGATGAAGCGAGTCCCGCGCCTCAACAGCACCAGCAATCCCAAGTTGATGAAGCGGAGAGCATGCGCCAGATGATGCGTCAAATGGGTATGGCGACTGAAGAGGTGCGCCCGCGCGTAATCATGCAGTTTCCAGTCAATCCTAATGACATGCTGCTGTCCGGAATGCTGGCGGGCGGCCAGGCACTTTCTAACAAGCCGCTGGTAATGGATGTTCCTCTCGGAAGAGGCCACATCGTGATGTTTGCTTTGCGCCCATTCTGGCGGTGGCAGACGCAAGGGACCTACTTTTTGGCTTTTAATGCCATTTTGAACTGGAATGACCTGGATACCGGAAAGCCGCCGGCAGCCGAGCACAAGCGGGAAAATGCGGAAACACCTGGCGGGAACCAGTAGAGTATTTCCGTGTGCCGAGATTGCTACGCTCGGAAATTTGATTGAAACGCAGGATTTCTTAAGATTACGGTTTACGTTTGTTTAGAGAGCGGCCTATGCCACTCGGAGGAGACTCTTGCTACTTACTTGCCGCCGTGTCTGCGCCGTTGATTACTCGCGCATTCTCTTCATCACAGTCGTGGCTGCTCTAACTTCGGCTCCGGCTCTTTCGCAATCTACTTCTACGGGCACGATTTCAGGTCAAGTGTCGGACCCGCAAGGAGGCTCTATTGCCGGAGCTCAGGTGAAGCTGATCGATGTGACAACGAACGTACTGCGCACAACCACAACGAACGACACGGGTCGTTATAGCTTCATCAACGTCGATCCGGGTAAATACAATCTCGAGGTAAATAAGACGGGATTCGCAGTATCGAAGGTGCCGAATCAGCAGGTAGATGTCGGCCTCGTTCTTACGCTCGATGTAACAATGCAGCTTGGTTCGACCGCTACGACAGTGGAGGTCCAGGCCTCGGCAGGAGCCCAGTTGCAGACCGCCAGCGCTACGGTTGGCGACACGATCACTGGGCAGTCGATCATGCAATTGCCGAATTTAGGGCGCGACGCCAACGCCTTTATCACGCTGCAACCCGGAGTGTCACCGACCGGCAATGTGGCAGGAGCGGTGACTGATCAGAATACATTCCAGCTGGACGGCGGCAACAATACGAACGATATGGATGGAACCTCGGCGTCATACACGCAGAGCAGTGGGTATATCGGCTCATCCGCGTCGGGAGGAAACCCGTCGGGCGTAATACCAACTCCGTCCGAGAGCATTGAAGAATTCAAGGTAGCAACGAACAACCAAACGGCAGATTTCAATGGCGCCGCAGGCGGGCAGATACAGATGGTCACGAAGCGCGGAACCAACCAGTTCCATGGTTCGATTTACGACTATTACCTCGGCAGCAACTTCGGCGCGAATAGTTGGAAGAACAATCACACGCCCTCTGGAGGTTTGCCTTATACGCCGCTCCCTTCTAGTCACCAGAATCGATTTGGCGGAAGCATTGGAGGACCGTTAACTCCAAACTGGCTGGGTGGGAAAACGTATTTCTTTGCTAATTACGAAGGCCGGCGCTTTCCCCAAAACACGACTGTTGAAAAACTCGTTCCGACTGCACTCATGCGAGCCGGAATCATCCAGCTTCCCAACAGCGCGGGAGTGTATCAGGCTTACAACTTAAATCCTAACCCGGTAACCTTGAACGGCGTGACTTATCAGCCGGCGCAGTGCGGGACTACAACATGCGACCCGCGGAGACTCGGATTAAATCCGGTAGTGAATCAGATCTGGTCGAAGTATATGCCCATGCCGAATGATCCGCAGGCCGGAGATACTTATAACACACAAGGCTACTTATCTGCGATCCGACTGCCGCAAAATGCGGATTTCGGAGTGGTGAGAGTCGATCATGATTTCGGCCAGAAGTGGCATCTGATGACAAGCTACCGGTATTACGCTTTCAACGAGCTTACATCGAGCCAGGTCGATATTGGAGGTGTGCTTGCGGGTGACACACTGGGACAAGCGGTGGCGGTGAGTCCACATGTGCAGAAACCGTCGTATTATGTGGCGGGCCTGACAACAACGATTACTCCGAACCTGACGAATGACTTTCACTGGAGTTATCTGCGCAATTTCTGGCAATGGTTTTCTGCCCTGGCGCCGCCACAGCTTGCCGGGCTCGGAGGTGCAATAGAGATTGGAGGCGAGACAGGTAGCGGCGCAACGGGCGCAAACGCTTTGATTCCCTACAACGTGAATTCTGCGAGCGTGCGGCAGCGGTCGTGGGATGGGCAGGACCACACGTTTCGCGACGACTTAAGTCAGGTTCATGGCAATCACTTGTTTCAGTTCGGTGGCACTTATGAGCATAACTACGATTTCCACACACGGGATGACAACGGCACTAATGTGTTAACCCAGACGGTGTACCAGATCGGTTCCGGGTCTGGCGTAAATTTCGCAGGCAGCTATCCGGGTAATCTGCCTGTAAACCAGCAGAGCAATTGGTCGCAGCTATATTCCGATGTGCTTGGCATCGTATCGGTGCCGCAAGTTCTGTACTCGCGTGCCGGAAGTAACCTGAGCCTGCAGCCTATTGGAACACCGCTGTTTGATCAGAGCACCATTCCCACCTATGACTTTTATTTCAGTGATACGTGGCACGCTCGGAAGGATTTCACATTCACTTACGGATTGAGCTATACGCTTGAGATGCCGCCTACTGAGGCCAATGGAAAGCAGGTGGAACTAGTAGACTCCTCGGGCAAACAGATCAGCACCAACGCTTACCTTGCATCTATTAAGCAAGCGGCCTTGGCTGGACAGGCTTACAATCCGACGGTCGGATTTGCAACCATTCAGAACGTGAATGGGAGCCACAAATATCCGTACAATCCGTTCTACACCGGATTCAGTCCGCGGATCGCGGCGGCGTGGAACCCAAGTTTCGGGAGCGGGATTCTCGGAGATCTCTTCGGACAGAACAAGACCGTGATTCGCGGCGGATACAGCCGAATCTACGGACGACTGAACGGTGTCGATCTGGTTCTGATTCCGCTGCTCGGCACCGGCCTGGGGCAAGCCGTTCAGTGCATCGGAGCCAGTGTCGGTGGTCAATGTTTAGGCCCGAACGGAGTCACACCGACGACTGCGTTCCGCATTGGGAGTGATGGCAATGTTGCGCCGTTACCGGCTGTCGGCCAAACACTGCCGCAACCCTATTATCCGGGAGTAAACGGGAACGCGGCTGCGGGCGACGGCTACGCTTTAGATCCGAATTACAAGCCGAGCCGATCGGATCAGTTCGATTTCACCATTCAGCGCGCGCTCTCGCCGAACCTATCGATCGAAGCCGGGTATATAGGGCGGATCATCCGGAACGAGTATCAAACGATTAATCTGGATGCTGTGCCGTACATGATGACCTTGAACGGGCAAAGTTTCGCGAACGCTTTTGCTAACACTTATACGGCGCTCACCGCGGGACAGACAGCCGCGACTCAGCCGTTCTTTGAGGCGGCCTTGGGCGGAGCAGGCTCGTCTTATTGCGCCCGGTACGGCAGCTGTACTGCCGCTGTTGTGGCAAATTTCAAGAGTGCGATTCAATCGACACAGGTGTTTAACTTGTGGAGCGGGCTGAACAGCGCTTCATCATGGACACTGGGCCGCACGATTCTGAGTTCTTCGCCATCACAGCTTTCTTCTATTCTCATGGCTACTAGCGATGGTTTCGGGAACTACAATGCCGCATTTTTCTCAGTAACCGCGCGCGATTGGCACGGACTTACTTCGAAGTCCAACTTTACCTGGAGCCGGGCGCTGGGAACGGGTGCAGTGCAGCAGACAACTAGCGGGTACACCGTGCTTGACGACTGGAATCTGCATGCGATGTATGGTCCGCAAGCGTTTGATATTCGCTTCGTGTACAACCTCAGCATGTTATATCAACCCAAGTTCTTCGTCGGGCAAAAAGGGATCGTGGGACGCCTGCTGGGCGGATGGTCAATCGCTCCCCTGTTTACTGCGCAAAGCGGCGCACCTCTTGAAGTGAGTGTGGGATCAGGGGCGAACTCGGACTGCCAATCTTTTGGTGAGGCGAACTGCGGCTCAGCCACAACGAACGAAAATGCGGTGCTGATTGCTCCCTATACTGGCGGCAACTCAGCACACCAAAACGTGACGGGTACGGGCGGGATCGCTACTTCCGGAAATGCGTCGACGGGCGGATCAGGGATAAACATGTTTGCAAATCCGACTGCCACTTATAACGATTTCCGCAGGCTCATTCTAGGCGTCGATACAACGGGCGGTGGAGCCGGTGTGCTGCGCGGGTTTCCAACTTGGAACCTTGACATGACGGTTTCGAAAGACTTCCTAGTGACTGAACGTGTTGGGGCCACTTTCACAGCCCAGTTCTCAAACATCTTCAATCACTTCCAACCCGCAAATCCGACGCTTAACATTGACAGTCCGCAAACCTGGGGAGTGGTGACCGGACAGTCGACGACGAATCTTTCAAGACAGATTGAATTTGGTTTGCGGATTCATTTCTGATGGGAACGCAGCAGCGGCTATAAATAATCGAGGGTCAGGTCAGCATCCAGTGTCGCGTATTCGTCGCCTCCGCTTAGGGAAGCGTCTGACGAAAGGCTGCTACATTTAGCCTCTTGTAAGGAAAATGCGAATCACCAATGCGTTCACCTGCATGATAATGAGCGCGGTCATGACCTGACCCCGTTTCCCGTCCATTAAGTTATACGCCACTACGAGATTAGTTTGCCGCATCGCCTTCGCCGCGGGTTGCGCTACCGAGCGTCTTGATGAGATGGAAAGTGTCTCCGTTCCGAAAAGGAAAGGGCTTCAAGATTAGAACGATGCTGCGCGATAGGCAAGCATGACATTGCAAGAAATGGATCGAGACTACGCAGCGAACGGCCGGGACGGCTGACAGCTAATGCTTGCGTTCGGGTAATATTTGGCCACAATGGCGCGCCAGGTCCACCCGAGTCTGGCCAAGCCCATGGCACCTTCCTGGCACAAGCCCCAACCGTGACCGCGACGGGTGGTCCGATTTCCGCGACAAATGTCGCAGGGGACGGAGAGGTATTCGAAATTGCCATCGAATCCGGACTCCGTCGAGCCTCCGCATGCGGCTGAATAACGGGCAGGTAGGACATCGTTGCGAATACAGAGTACGATTCCTCGAGTAACACGGACCGCGTCAGCCACGTTGCTGTCAGGTTTAGCGGGGTCACGGAGGAACTGACAATGAGTCGTGTCGCAGAAATCTGCATAGCTATGCCGTGCGGTGGTGGGAGCGCAGATGACTGACCGCGCCACCACGGCTTGCGCCGCTAGCGCTGCGACAGGGGCAGCATACGCAGGCAGCTCCGCCTGGACGACGCTTCCCGTCGCAACTTCACAGTCCATGGTGACGACTGGGATGAGGGTACCTGAATCGCACGTGATGTTGAATTGGCCGAAATAATGCCGGCGGATCAGGTTTGGGATCTCAAGGACACAGTTGACGGGCTCATCCGACGGACCTGTAATGCGGATCGGGCCCAAAGCCGGCGTGATGGACAGAGATTCTGAGCCTTCCAGGATCCAGTTCGTTTGAGGAGAGGTGCAGTGCAGGCGTTCGGCTCCGAGCGGGCGTACGATGAGCGAAGCAGGACGGAGCAGCTTCAAGACCCAGAACGAACGTGTGGCAAGCGGTGCGGCGCGAAGATCTATTCCGAAGCACAGAGATCCCGCTCTAAGTAAGTTGCGGCGGGTGAGAGCGGGCTTCATTAGGTCAGGCGAGCCCGAGACTGTTGATCAGAGGTTTGAGATCCTTGGCAGCTGCTGCGCCGGTCGTATTGTGCCGCGTCATCAGCAAAACGTAGCGCGGCTGATCCAGAGGATAGATGGCGAGTACGTAACCATCGCCACAGCCGGCGTAAGAGTGAGAGCAGCGCGCCGTACCCGTCTTCGCCAGGCAAGAAATACCAACTGCTCGCGCCGTTCCTGAGTGGGCGCAACGTGCCATTCCGGCGAGCACTGTTTGAACGCGTGGATCTCGCGAGTTACGTGCCAAACCAGCGAACGCACGAGCTATTGGGAGAGGCGCCTGAGGCCATCCGTCGCCAAGGCCGATGAGACGGGCGGGCGGCCAGCTGCGTGACGGGGACGCGAGTCCGTAAGAGAGGCAAACGAGGTCTAAAGCAGCGCGGTTCAGGCTCGCAGCCGTCTGCAGAAAGTAGACGTTGCACGAATTCGCGATTGCAGCCACGATGTCCTGGCGTCCATGACCTTGCAAAAGCCAGCATCCGTCTTTCGCGCCGTGGCACTCGACAACGGGAGCTTGTGGATGCGTGGCGAGAGTGGCGAGCGCAAGGAACGGTTTTAAAAGCGAGCCTACGCTGACGGGCTTCCCGGTTTGCGGCCAATTTGCATTACGAATGTCACCGGACAGATTGACAGCGATCCAGTTCGGGAGTGCTTGAATGGGGAGCGCGTAAGCGCCGGATGACGCGAGAACGCTGGTTAAGAGATCGCGGCGAGTCACGGCTTAGCTAGCTCGTAGCGGACCGTTTCCCTTACGACAGCGCCGCGATCTGCGCTTATAAGGGAAACGCTGTTCAGGCGTGACAAGGTGTCGCCGAGGCTCTGCAGGTTGCCCGAAAAGAAGGGAGGGGCCGAACTTGACTCAGCCATCTCCGGGCTTGCGGCGTGCGTATTGAGGACGTCGAAAAGCTTCTTGTAATGCGGCCACTCGACGCGATGGTTATAGACGGCCGTATAGGTTGCCTCTGGAGCAAGCGAAGGCGCACTAACGGTGCGCGGAAGGTTACTGTTGGAGGAAATACGAGAGAGGATAATCGCGTGGCCATCAGCAGAGACTCTCAGATTATCGAGGGCGCCGGTCCGAATTGCAGGGATCTGAGCGAGCGCTCGATCGAGTGCAGCGCGGTTCGGCTCTTTGCATATAACGACAACAGAGCTATCGGGCTTCACGAATACCTGGTCGCGCAGCACTGTAGTTGTTTGCAGGTGCAGCAGAGCAGTGGGCTGCATAGCAACAAGGGCATTCACGAGAGGGGTGAGGGACGGTTCTGGAGAGCGGTTGAATCCGGGTTCATCGATACGAATTTCGAGATCGGCCTCACTTCCGACGGCTCCTGCTTCGGGATTGATCTCGGGAGCCGGGGCGTTGTAAACGTTTGTGGTGGGCCGTTCGCCCAAGATCACTTGCTGTAAGGTGTCACTCAGCTGTGGAGTGTCTGGCATGCTCCAGGCCCGGTAGAAAGCGTCATTCACGGGAGCGTATGCGAGCACCTCGGCCAACAGGGATTCCGGCGTGCGAATCGGTGTTGCGGTGGTGCGAAGCAATGTGCGGCGCTCCTCAAAACCCGCCTGGGTATCCAAAAGATCTGAGATCCCGGCGGAGAACGGCTTCAGTTCGGAAGCATTGCGCTGAATCCAATAAGTTCGAAACTGGGGTGTGCGGAGCAGCGATTGGAGGTTGTAGACAAGCCGCAGATCTCCTTGTGTTGGCGCCTGCTCTCCGGCTTGCGCAAACCACGGTTCATTGGCAAGCGAAGCTGCTTTGACGCCGGACAGAAGAACGAGCGTGTCCGCCATCCGGCCCTCGTCAGTTGAGACCACAAACCAGTCCTTGTATGAGGCAAAAGCTACAGTTCGTTTACCTTCGTCGTTCGATTTGACGTAAAAAGAAATGCCAGCTACTTCGCGGGACTGATAACGAGTGCGGCTGCGCCACAGCGAGGTGGTCTCTATCCGAGTTGCGGGCAACTGCGTGATGTAGACGAACGAGAGACTGGAAAGACCGTAGAAGGCAAATCCAGAGCGGGTACCGGCAACCTGATCTGCGAGGTTCATGCCAATCGGCATACCGGCAATAGCAGCAAATTCGTCCTCTGCCTGAGAGAGTCGTTGGACCAAACGGGAGAGCGAAAGCGTTTGATAATTGGTGCTGGCGAGCCAGCGTCTTTTTTCTGCGGAGCGGTTCCAAGATCCGAGTAAGCTGCTGAAGTCTTTGGCCTCGAGGTACAGCAGTGCGCCGGGCGGCATCAGGGAGGGAATGGGCCTTGCGTCTACAGTTTGAGCATGCAACCAGACCGAGAGGCTTGCGGTAATCGCGAGCGCAGCAGAAATGAGCACTGTCCAGTAAGGCTTGAGACTGAAACGTGTTCGCATCATTGCTCCTCTCCGGGTGCGATCTGTCCAGAAGCACTCTGCGCGGTCGAGATCCAGTCAGGCGGCAAAGCGTTCAGCTTCGGTTTCACAATCCCACGCTGTACTACGTCGTCAGTTACGTGAGGCAGCCGCGAGGAGTTAGCGAGTTCCAGCTCTTGTTTTTGCATGGCGGCATCATGGGCTTTCGTGAGCGTAATGCGTTTCGCAGGATCCTGTACCCGGAGAAGTAGATCGTGATAGAGGCTCAGCGCGGGCGCCCACTGCTGGTGGGTTGCGTATGCCTGAGCTGCAAGCTGTTCAACGGCAAGGAAGGTTTCAGATTCAGGTTCCACCTCTCTGCGCGAACCCTCGGGCATGTATCGGAACGGCTGGCCGCCATATGACTCGGCTAATCCGTACGGGTTGCGATAACTGTTGAAAGCAGCCAAGCCCAGAGTGTAATCGCCGGTTGCGAAGGCCGCTTGTGCAAGCTGAAGGCGCGCGTCACGGAGAGTGGGGTCGAGAGCAATCGCCTGCCCGTATAGCTTTCGCCGTTGTGCCATATCGGACGACTGGCGAGCAGCGTCAAGGCGGGCCTGGACGTAGAACGGTTGGGAGGCTTGTGTGGGAGAGATGAAATTCTGAGTAAGCAACGACAACTCGTCGGATCCATTTACAGGCGAAGCGAGATCACGCATCGCTCTGGCGGCCTCTACGCGCAACATGTATGGCGCGGATGTCGCAAGGCGGATAGATTCGAGGAGCTTTGAATCCTTGCTCAGGCTTGCAAAGGCGAGTTGTGCATTCTCATTCCAGGGCTCGGCCGTTTTCCACTCCTGAGCGTATTGCGCAGCCTGAGTTTTCAGCCCTTGCTCTTCGAGCAGGCGGACGGCTTCGGGTAAATTCTCGAACGGAGCGCCGACCCCGACGGTCACGTTGCGAATAAGGGAAAGAGCTTCTTCGCTGCGTTTTTGCAGCAAGCGAACGCGCGCCATCCCGAACCAGGCGGAGGCAGGCGGTGCGCGGTCGTCCAGTTCACGTCCGTACTCAAACTCCTCAATCTGCAGAGCGAGATCGCCACCTCCGGCTTTCTGAACTAAAGAGGCAGCAGCCAACACCTGCGCGGCCGCCTGGCGCGTTACTAGGATCGCTGCGGAACCTGGAGATCAGTTCATCCAGATGTCCGGTGAGGGCGCCCGCTGTCAGGAGCAGTTCTGGAGGAATGTCGGATGCAGGCTGGATCTGCTGCAGAAGGGTCCATTCTTCGGGCCAGCGTTTTTGATCTGAGAGGTAACGGGCATAAAGAACAATTTGGCGGTTCACTTCCTGGCGAGCCTGCTCCGCTTGTTCCCCGGAGACTAAGTTTGCGGCCTTACGAGCACGGTCGATTTGAAGACGGTAGAGCGGATCTTTTGCGGCGGGATCGATCCAATCAGAACGGTTCAGAACATCGGAAACGATGTCCGCCAGACCGGGAAGGCGAGATAATTCGACCACCCAGGCCAGTGTGGCAGCGCGATCGGGCGGATGATCGAATATACCGGCCAGGAAAGGCTCGAACTGGTAAGCGCCATTTCGCCTAGCGTAAGTTCGCAGCATGTTGTCCGCGGCGGGTTTCAGTTCGCCAATCGCATGCGCACGATTCAAATGCGCCAGGACAGTGCGTGCGGTAACCCAGTAATCAGGCGGAAGCGGTCCTTTTTCGACGCGGGCAGTGAGGATCTCGAAAGCTTGCCGCCACTGCGCGATCGCTTCGACCCGGCGATTGGCTGCGAGAGCAATGGAAGCCAGACGATCGTAGACATCTGCGCGCTCGGGGCTCAACTGCAAAGCGTACCTGTATACTACGAGCGCCCTCGCGGGCTGAGCCTTATCTTTGTAACTGTCTCCCAGTTCGACGTAGCTGTCGGACGCAGCGGGATTGGCTTCCACCATAGCAGGAAGATAATCCTCTTCATCGGGTAATTTTCGGTAACCGAGATAGTCGCCATAGCGCGCGGCGTAGTAGAACCAGTTCGGTCCACGAAGAGAAGTATCTGGAGATGCCGCCGCAAGTTCGCCGCCCACTGAGCGGGCACCGAGCACGTCGTCAAAAGAGCGTTTAGCCCAAACCGCAGAGGAAAGCGAATACAAACCAGTCAAAGCGCTATAGCTGTTAATCCAAAGCGGAGTGAGTAAGCGACCGCGAGCAGAGATGGCCGAAACCGCAGTTTCCGGCGAGGCTGTAGTGATAAGATACTCGACCACCTCGTTCGCCCGTTTAGGATCACGCTGGGCTAATGAGGCGAGACGCTCGTTAAGATTGCTCCCAGCTCGGCTGAACAGGCGTGCGAACTCGTTGCCACTGTATTCGGCGAGGCGTAACTGCGAGCCGGTATCACCGCCTTTTGAATAGGCCCTGAAAGCCGCTTCTAGAATCTGCCTATTCTCAATGGGATTCTGATGTGCGCGCGCAGCGGCCTCGAGCTGACGCCCGAGCGTCTCGAATAGCAATCGCGAGGATTGCAACTGGTCCAGCGTAAACCAATAGTTATGGCCCAGTCCGGTTTCCAAGCGGTGGAAGAGGTCGGCAGCTTCGAGGTCGCGGAATCCGGCGGCTTTGGCTAATTCGTACCGATCGAACTGAGGCGGTAAGCCATTCGGTTTTGCAATCTGCTCTGCGAGAACCGATTTTTCCTGCGGCGTGAGATAAGCCTGCACGGTTTCGCCGATGGTTCTCAGGAGCGCCGCAACTTCTGGCGGCTTCTGAGCCATGGCGGCCACGAGCGCGAGGGCATCGGACGGCCGATGCAGGGCAGTAAGCGCGTGCGTCTCGAGCGTCAGGGCCTCCTGTTTCCAAGCTCCTTCAGCAGATAGCAGAGGACGCAGCTGACCGAAAGTGGAATCTATTTCGGGGAACATCCGCCAGCTTGTGAGCTGCTGCATTGCGGTGAGATAACCGCTGGACTCCTGAGGCCTTTGATTTATGTAAGCAGCCCGTAAGAGGCGAATTGCCTCCGGCTTGTTGCCCATACGTGCGTAGATTTCGGCTTGGCGAGCCAGATACTGCGTATCGTGGAAGCTTAGTTCGTAGATCTTCCCGTAGCTCTTTAGGGCCTCGTCGAATCGAAGGAGACGGGTTTCCAGATCCGCTTTGGTAATGAACAGGTCGGACCGGTCGGGGCGCACATAAGTCGCTTTGTTGTAATCGGCGACTGCTTCCGAGTAGTGTTCCAAACTCGTCTGAAGACGAGCCAGTACGAGCGGCCAGCGATAATCGCGCGGCGACTCAGTCGCAGCTTTTTCGTAGTAGGCAACCAGCCGTGGAGCAAGCTGGTGGGCTTGTGCGAATCGGGCCACTTCGGAAGCGAGCGAGTCGTCTTCAGGGAATGCATTGAGTACCAGCTGGTATTGTTCCAATGCATCAGTGAACTGTCCGGCTGTTATAAGCGTGAGGATATAGCCGCGGCGCAGCGCCGCGACACGCGCCGTCTTGTCTTGGGCAGGTAGAGGCGCCGCCTGTATAGTTTTGAGCTGAGCCGCATAGAAATCGACCAGCCCGTGATTATCCTTCTGGCGGGCATACGTAGAAGCTTTTTGGGCGAGCAGGTCACCGTTATAGGGGTCAGTTGTTAGCAATTGATCAAGGAGACGCCGAGCCTCTTGATATTGACCGGAGCCGGCGGCCTTCTCAGCTGCCTCGCGCGTCAGCTGGTTCTGATAGGGTGGCTGTGCACGATCGGCGGCAGCTTCGAGCGTCGAGAGTGCATCATGCGACTGTTTCTGGCGCCAGTAAAAATCGACCGCAGCCCGGATGACCCCCAGTCGATTCGGCTCATCTCTGAGCAGGGATGAGAATTCGCGTTCGGCGGCAGCCGCGCCATTGTGTGTTTCGTAAAAACGCGCGAGATCGATCCGGGCCTTAATTCTTTCGATGGGGTCCGTAGTCGCAGCAACTGTGCGCTCGAGGCCTTGGGCTGCGACCGCATCGAATCCGAGACGGCTCGCGGTGCTGGCGATCTCTTCGATCTCGTCCAGATTCCTGGCCCGAGACAGTAAAGACGAAAGCATGCCCTGGATCTCGTTTCGCCGATTCTGTTTCTCGAGTAAAGCCAAGCGCAGGTTCAGCGCGGCCGAACTGAAAGTGCCAGTCGTGATACGGGCGCTTAGCCGTTCCACTAAAGGGCCGGTGTTTTTGCGCCCAGCCAACTTGAGGAGGCGGCCTTTGGCGGGCTGGGACCCGTCCTCTACAGCGGCACGGATATAGGAGGCGATTGCTCGCGTGTAATTGCTCTGATTTTCGTAAATCGCACCCTCTTCGTATGCAAACAGTGCGGGTTTGCCGAGCTTCTCTCGGGACTCGCTGATTATTCGGAGAGCGTCGTCGAATTGGTAGTAATCCCAAAAGACAGTGGCTGATTCCAGATAGCCGCTCGGCAGACCCGGCTGAATGGCGGCCACGCGGTTCCACCAGGGCCGTGCTTGCGAGTAAATCTCGCGATCCGCATAGATTTCACCGACGCGAGTGATGGCAGTATGGTTATCGGGTTCGGCGTGGACGTCCTGTTTTGCCAGCTGAACGGCGGAATCGAAGGCTCCGGTCATTTGAGATGCGAGAGAACGTTCGATGGAAATGGCGCGATCGTTTGCAGCGGTGTCCCCCGGTGTCAGGGCGGCTAACCGGACGAAGACCGGCGCCGCGGCTTCGTAACCGGTGAGCCAAGCTTCTACCGAAGCCCGAAACTCGAGCGCAGCAAGGTTACTGTCCTTCACAGCCGTCTCCACTTTGGGCAATTGTGCCAGTTCGGTGCGAAGCTTACCAGTTGCGCTCAGACGTTCGAAGAATCTAGTTCGAAGATCAGAATCGTTGAACCAATTTTCGCGAAGTAGTCTCTCGTATGCGGCGTCATCCCGGGTTCGCTCAGAGCTGTAAGCGGAAAGCAAATTTTTGACGAAGGCGAGATTATATGGAAAGCGCTGGTGAGCGTAAAGATTTACCTGCCGGTAAAGTATCGCCGAGCTTGGTCGGACTTCTGACAGGAAGCTCGCGATTTGCGATCCCTGGAAAGTGTCGGTAATCTGATGGGCTAAGGCCTGGTATGCGGCATCTTGCCGCCGACGTAGATAAAAACGGCCCAGCTTGCTTGCCCAAGACATGTCTTTGAAATGGTTGAACGCATCGCGATATGTCTGCTCCACCTGACTATCAAGTTGATTCTGTTCGAGAAAAAGAGCAAAGCGTTCGTAAATACCAGGATCGTCAGGGTTGCGATCCAGTTCTCTACGGAACAACGCGACGGCGTCGATCAGGCGACGCAATTGAACGAGCCGTGCGATGTAGCGATCGAGTACGCGTGAGTAATCGGGTGAACGGGCACCAACGGTTGAGTTCGGAGCAACAAATCCTGTTGCGCTACTCGCTAAAGCCGGCCGTTCCCGCTCGGCATTGGGCGGAGAATTATTTTTCACCACGCCTCCGGAACCAATTGGCACATGTTCGCTCTTGTCGGCGAGTTCGCTCAAAAGAGCGTCATAGAGCGCCAGTTCCGCTCGCGTATTCTGCTGCGACTGGTAAGCGTCGGCGAGCAACAACGCCGTGTAGACATGCTCAGGAGACTTGGAATTTCGGGCCAGCCAGCCGGGAACAAAGCGAACGACTGCATCGTTCTGACCATACGTCGCGTAAGCGGAAAAGAGCTTCGCCTCGAGCTCCGGAATCTGATGCGCTGTCGGAAACTGCTGTTTCAGCCTGTCGATCAGAAGCGAGGCCGAGGCGCGGTGGAAGTAAGCGACGCTCGTTTGAGAGGCATTTTGGTACTGGAAGTCAGGAGATGTGCTGTTTAAGACCACGGACAGGATCCCGTTCAGAAATCCGGGATGGCGATCCATCTGCGCGATGTTCCCGTAAAGGCTAAGATCGCGATTCGCGAAGTGCAGCGGCTGTTCCGGAACATCAAGCAGGATGGAGATTAAGGAGGAAAGAGCTAGCTGCTTGTCTGAGACGGAAGCGGATGGTAATTGGTACAGCGTGTAGTAAATGCGCGCGGACTCATCATATTCGGCGGCGCGCAGCAGAAGTGTCCCGACCGTTCTCAGCTCTGGCGGCGTCCAAGTGACGTTTTGGGCTGCCCTGCGCGATAGCAACATCAGCAATTGCTGTCCAGCGATGTCTTTCCGGCCTTCCTGCTCGTAATAAAAGAAGAGCCGCAGGGCGGGATCAAGACTGGTAGGGTCAGCCTCCACCGAGGCCTGCACGTTGCCAAGAAAGCTCCGGAGTTGGTGCGCGGCCCTCAGCTCCTGGAAATACTCT
This sequence comes from uncultured Acidobacteriaceae bacterium, assembly GCA_963771495.1. Classification (GTDB taxonomy): domain Bacteria; phylum Acidobacteriota; class Terriglobia; order Bryobacterales; family Bryobacteraceae; genus Bog-105. The sequence goes on from CAVYTR010000004.1 coordinate 379,001, forward strand.
GTTCTGAGCGACTCCGGCCAAAGGGGCGAAAAATTCCCGGAATAGATTGCAAGGGCAGCGCCGGTACCGCGTTCAATCCGGGCCAAACGGGCGTCGGTTGTTACAGAAAGTTGGATGTCACCTGGAAACGCGGCTTTCAGCCGAGCGGCAATCGCTGCCGCGAGTCGCCGATTGCGGAGTTCTATAGCGTAATCAAGGTAAGACTGATAAGGCGATATCTCTTTTGGGTACCGGTGAATCCAAGCATCGTAGACCTGTTCGTGACGCGCAGGGGACCGAAGGGCTTCATTCGCGAGGTTGATCGCCTGCGTGAAGGCAATCCACTGCTGCTGCTCATGGGGTGGTTGAAACCGTTGGCCAGAAATCTCAGGCGCGGCGGCAAGTTCCAGGAGTGTGCTTAGTTCCTTGTCAGCATCGACTCGACGTCGATAAAAATCCACGAGTTCGGTGAGAGATGTAAGTTTGTCTCGTGAATTTGAAGCGGCTTGCCTCCAATCCGCTTCGGCTGCCGCGTAGTCCTGCAGCCGTTCTTCCTCGCGAGCTCGAATCGCGTACAAGCCGGCCTCGCGCGACGCCTGCTGAATCAGCTTGCCGAGATGAGCTCGGGATTCCCAGGGCGGTCGAAGATGCATCACTACTCCGTCCGGCAAGCCCATGATGCGGAAGAGAGCGGTTTCGAGAGGCGTAGAAACGATGGTCTCCTGAGCCCAGAAGGGTAGCTCGGCGTGGAGAACGAGAACGGCAGCCGCAGATGCCAGGGCGAGGACGCAAGACTTACGGAAGAACTTCAAGCGGCACCTCCTGATGAGTCACGTTGTGAGCCATGTCCTCCGCTGTGACGTGGATGGAGTAGCGCCCAGCAGGCAAGCTGGAGGGAACGGTGAGAATGCCTGTATTTGCTTTGTCTGTTTCCGTCCAGTGAAGCGATAACGGCTCCGAGCCATACAACTGTGCGGTGATTGTGCGCGTGCTCTGCGAAGCCTGGACACGCACGGTAATGCGGTCGCCAGCGCGAACGCGGGTGGAATTCAGATGAACGCGAACTAGCGGCGGATGGCTCGAAATTACGAAGGTCTTTTGCTCGCGGAAGACGTGGCCCTCGCGGTCGCGAAGAATCAAACGCACGATGTAGGAGCCATCAGCCAGATCGTCAGGAGCGAGAAAACGGGTCTGCCAGATATCTTCGCGCTGCAAGTAGCGTAGCGGCTTGGTAAGGCCGAACGGAAAAAGGGCGATGACGGAAGTAATCGCTGCGTCGGTACGTACGCGCAGCACTGGGTCGCCAGGCCGGATGAGGCGAGGCCGGAGTAGCGCGCGCGGTGCGGCGAGGAAGGATGTATACGGAGTGACGAAGTGATAGTTGCGAGATAGCCGGATGATTTCGTCGATGCTGGCCTTGTCCTCGCCCTCACGATCGATCTTTTCGAGCAAGGCGTCGACACGTGCGCGAGCCCACGCGGCTGGAAGATAGACGTGTTCCGTGGAGACACCCGGCAATTCGGCGTGAACGGACTCGCTTTGAGCAGCAGCACCGCTGCCTGTGGAGACAGTGAATAGCGCTGCACCGGGCACCTTATATTGGCCGACCCAGGATGCGCGCGTGCCCGGGAAATTCTCACCGGGTAATTTGTAGACGAGGGCCGTATTTTGCGGAGGAGTGATGGCCAGCGTGAGTGGATTGAGCGGCGCCTGACCGATCTCGCCGACAAAGTTAGCGAGCTTGAATTCAAGTGGCTCGGAGGAATTGACTTGCTGGAAAACGCCTGCATGAGCGGTGAGACGGCGCAAGAACCGGACGTTTGCATCATCCCCGATAGCTAAAGCGTAAATCCGGGGGCGGCGGTCTGCACCGAGCGCTGCCCAGGATTGCTCGAGCCAAGTCGTGAATTTCGCGGGTGCGATAGTTCCTTCGGTCATGCCGCCATCGCTTAACAGCACAATATATGTGTTTGCAGCGGACTGGACGAAAGCTGCTTTGAAGGCCGCGTCGAGATTGGTGCCGCCTCGCAATTTAGAGGCACGAACAAAATCAAGTGCTTTGGCGACCGCTTCAGATGTGGCTGGTTGAGGTGTTGCCATGAATGCAGAGCTCTCCGAGTTGAAGACTATAACGTTGAACAAGTCTCTTGGCTGCAGCGAGCGCAAGGTCGCTTCAAGCGCCTGGAAACTGCGCTCAAGCTTTTCCCACTGCATGCTAAGGGAGGTGTCAAACAAGACGAGAACACTTCGGCCGCCATCGGGCTGAGTGGCAGCGCTCTTCGCTTTCTGGAGAATGGCTGATGCCTCAAAGTAGCCGGGCTCGGAGGGTTCGCCGGCGCGATAGGCAGTGACACGCGGCTGTTTGTCGTTCGAAAGCGAGTATCTGACTTCGAAGTCGTTGTTGAAGTCTATGTTGGTTTGAGTGAAGGAGGCACTAACTGCTTGTGGTGTCTGCCGATCGATCTTGAGCGGATACGTCTTGCTGACGTTGGCGAAAGAGGCAATAGACTGTGCGCTGCGCAGTTCGATCGAAAGAGTAAGATTAGCAATGGCAGTGGCTTTACTCGAGCTAGGCTTGAGAGGAAAAACAAAGTCGCTGGCAAGTTGCGTGACTGGCACGTTCTGCCGGTACTCGGCTTCAATTCGCTTATAGCCGTAGGCCGGAATCGGGGCAATCTGGACTGTGAACTCCGTGGAGTGGCGAGCTTGTCCCGGCGCGTTGCTCTCCGTGACTTCGCCTGATTGCAGCAGCCCGGGGTCGATCATCTGGTTTCGAATCTCGTCGTATAGTTCCTGGGCACGCTTGCGCTCGAGAATGACTCCAGGGATTCGAACAAGGTCGTCCCAAACTGCGAAATCCGACACGGCCGCGGAATCTGGCAGAGCGAGTGAGTAGGTTCCTTCAAGGTTCGTCGCCGTCTTGTTTCGAAACACCTCTTTCAGCGAAACTGTCGCGTGACCATTGTCGATGACGATCCGGACGTCCATGGATTCGACGGAAAGCATGGAATTATCCGGCGCGTCCTTACCGGTTGGAATTATCACGCCAGTGTCTGCCAGGCACCTCGTGGCACACACTAAGGCTAAGGAGAAAAGAGTAAGCGCCCTGGTCATGGAAGCAGGTTGTTCTCCGAAATGCTGACCAGACCGTTCTCAGTGCCAATATAGAGACGACCGTCACGCCCGTCGAGCGCGGTGACGTTCAACGACGGCAGGCCGTCTGAGACCATTTGCCATTTTTCTTCTCCGGCGCGCAGAATGGCAAGCCCCTGCCCTGCAGTTCCGGCGTAGAGTGCGCGACCAGTCGCAAGCAGCGCATTCAGGTTGATCTCGACTCGGCGACCGGTGAAGGGAGGGAAAGCCTGGACAACCCCAGCATCCTCGAAGCGGATAACGCCGGAGCCGTATGTTCCGAGATAAAGACGGTGCCCAAACACCGCGGAGGCGGTGATCCAGTTGTCATGCAGTTGCGAGTTGGCAGTATTGAAGCTGGCCTGAACAAGGCCATTGCGCAAGCTGGATAGACCGCCCAGCGTGCCCGCGTAAAGGGTCTGGTTGAAGTCCGCGAGCGTGTAGACGTGATTGTTAATCAAACCCTGAAATGCATAGATGCTGGAGACGGAGCCGTGATCCAGAAAGCTCAGTCCTGCCGGTGTCGCGATAGCGAGCGACGGCCCTGCCGTTTCACTGGGCCGAAAGAGAATGTCGGTGATGTTATTGGCGATGAGACCGTCTTCAGTCGTGAGCACCTGCCGAAGTCTTCCTGCGGTATCGAACATGGCAAGTCCGTTTGCCGTAGCGGCAACGAGCGAACCGTCCTGCTGGTTCTCTTTGATCCGGTTGATGCAGAACAGGGTATCGTCTTCGAAATGGGCGGGGATGGTGGAAGGGGATAGAGGCAGAACATCTAAGCCCCGATCGAAATACCCGACCCACAAGCGTCCGCGCGAGTCCTTGTGAACTGCGGTGATGTGGCTGTTTGCAAGGCTGTTCTCCGGAGCTGAGATCAACAATTGCAGGCCGGGAAGAAGCGTCAGTTTCCGCGCCTGTACGGCAGCCAAGCTGGAGCCGATTTGAACGAAGGAGACTACCGAATCTGTCTCTCCGACAGTCGCCAATAGCTGCGGGCGCGGTTTCTGGGTATTTAAAGGAATCGCGATAGTCCCCTGATCAACGGTCCCTATCCAGAGCTTGCCCGAGTTCGCCGCGAGAGTCTGGGCGAAGACACCGTCTGCAATCCGACGGATAAATTTGCCGTTCTTGAACGCAGCCACACCGAGCGGAGTTCCAATCCAGGCATCATCTCCTTTCGAAGCTAACGAGAGCACCTGCGAATCAGGTAAATCGGCTGTAACATGCATGGCCTCGCCACCACGCCACAACCAGGCGCCGTCATTCCTTGTGCCAACCCAGAACTGGTCTTCATCTCCACTCAGCGCCGAGACCTGAGTCTTTGAGAATTCAGGATGAAAAGAACGAAGAGACTGGCCATCGGAGATGTAGAGGCCGGCCCTAGGAGTTCCAAACAACACATGTCCGTTGGCGAGCGGCAGCAATGCCGAGATCTTCCGCAAAGCTAGTTTTTCAGGCAGAAACTGACGGAAACCGGTGCCGTCGTAAATGACAATTCCAGCTCCATCCGTTGCAATCCAGAGTTCGGGATTACCGATTCCGGTACGCACGGCGACCGAAACCAAACGGCCCGTGGGAAGTTCACGCCCCACTGACCAAGTTTGCTTCAATTCGTTTTCCGAGTATCGGGAGAGAGTCGAACTGCCGCAGACATATAGGTCACCGCCGAATTGAGCTGCAGAGCGGAAGTCGGGGGAAATGAGAACACGCTCGAACCGGGAGGCAGAGGGACGCAAGGGGAAAACAGATACGCTTGCCTGGCCAGAGGAAGATGCAACTTGCGCTCCATGCGCCACCGCGATCCGCGCGGCATTCCAGACGTGGACGCAAAACGATATTGCCGTCGCGAGTAATACGGCAAAGAAAATTGTGACAATTCTCTTATTACGAGACGAGATTGGCCCGGGCAACTTGACACTTATCGTACCGGATAGCTGTACAGTCCGGGAGGGACACGCGTACCGGAGTACGGGCGCTTATAAAGGTGGGCGGTTGGACCTAACTGCGAGGCATGAATCTATAATTCGATTAACTCGCTGCTAAGTGCGAATCCGAGCGAATAATCTCTACCAGGTGATCGAATGTGGTTATCGCGAGCGACGCTTCGCGACGCGAACCTTCGGCATCCGGTGAGTTTGTCCTCGGGAATGTTTTAGAATCGGAAGGGCAGAACACTTCGGGCGCGTAGCTCAGTTGGTTAGAGCGCCTGCTTCACACGCAGGAGGTCACAGGTTCGAGTCCTGTCGCGCCCACCACACATTTCAAAGAGATACAAACAGAGGGAAGAGTTGGAGGGAGTAGTTGTGACGTGAGGGCTCAATTCGCTTTCCTCGACTCGGGTTGGCTCGTTGCAGAGGACGCCCATCAGACCGCTTTCCAGTTTTTCCAGCGCCGTGCGCTTCGCGGCCATGCGCACGTGGCTGTACTGTCCTAGCATCCGGCGCGACATATGTCCGGCGACGGCCATGAGCGTAGCGTCGTACGCACCGGCTTCGGCCATTTGGATGACTATAATTCGACACAGAGAGGGAAAGCTCGTCAAAAGGGCTGATATCGTTCTCGATTTCGCAGACGGCCGTCGATGGTCGTCAGCCGATATTAGCGATTTTAAGCTGAGCTCGATCAGGCGCTTTTTAACTTCATCAAGATGAGGACCACCTTGGAACCCGAATATGCGGACGCCGAGTCCGACATTCCCGGCCGCCAAGGGAACCATTAGCGTCGCCCGCCGTCTTCAACTAGCCGGCAGACTGTATTCCACACACTGCACTGTCTTGGCCTTTAGAGCCACCTCGACCACGGTGTTTACCAGATCCCTTCCCGACAAGTAGTGAAGGGCACTCACCAAGAGTGCCGCTGCAAAGCAGGAACCACGTTCGGAACAAGAATAATCAGGCCAGGGCGCAGATCCATTTTTCCGAAGAGTTAAAGGAAATCCACACGGTTGTTCGTGACGAACGTGAACCCGTCTTTGACGATCCGCTCGGCCAATTCCCAGTCCGGCTTGCCGTTCAAACCGAGGTGGTTGACGTGCATCGCCTCAAAACCAGCGGCATAAGCGACTCCAACCAGCGACTCATGCAAGCATTCATCGATCAGGAACCTCATGCACTCTTGAGCAGAGTGCTCAGTGGAAACGATTCCCGGCCCCGCACCTTTTTCCCCTGCCAGGGACGGCGGCTAGGGCGTCCGCGCCGTGGGAACGCCCGCATATAGAGCGGTGCGATGGCGATCTTCTCCTTGCTCAGGGTTGGATAGCCTTCCAGAATCTCCTCCGCTGTTGCGCCCTGGGCGAGCATGCCGGCCACTAGGTCCACCGGAACCCGCGCGCCTTTGAAGACAGGCGTTCCGCGCATGATTTCTGGATCGCTGACCACCATCTCTTCGATATGGGCAAGCTGTTTCAACTGGCCTTCCACCCTGCGGCGCGCGGCCTTGAATTCAACGAAAAGCACTGTCCCGTTTCCAATTGCCATCACGTCCGCCTTCGGCGACCGTTGAATCGATTCCGCGATTTCTCGTCGGGTTCCAACAGGCAACAGTCGCAGTCCCTCCGCTTCGAGTTGCAGGTAGATCAACTGTTCCTTTGTGAGCAGACGTCGAACCGTCGTGCCCGAACGCGCGGACTGGGGCCGTATCAAGCGACTGTCGATCGCTTTGTGAACTGCAGCCAAGGGCAAGCCGGTCACTGCAGCGGCTTGCGCAGGTGTGTATCCGTCCATGTATTAATCCTACTCCAAACGGAGAAGAATTTACTTGGAACGTCGAAATCTCGGCTTACGGGCCGATTCCGGCACCCGGTATGGCGCAATGCGAAGGAAGAATTTGCGACGCAGATTGTGACGTAACGCCACCCAGAAAAGACCGGATCGACCGATTTGTGCCGCTGTTCGCCAGTGCTCGACCGCGTTCAGAAATCCCGCGATTGCCGACGAAGCCCTTCAAATTCAAGAGCTTCGCCGGCACTCGCGATCATCGACGCTCACCGCTTCACACACCATCCGGCCCATTCACACGCAGGAGGTCACAGGTTCGAGTCCTGTCGCGCCCACCGCTCCTCATATCCAGCTTTACTTGGTAGCGTCCAGACGGGAGAGCATGTTTTGCTCCCAATTGGGTTGGGAGGAATCGAAGCCAATCTGTTCCCATTGCCATTTGCCGTCTGCATCGATCAGCCAGTTTCGCGGGATGGAATTCACGTCAATCCTATTCGCGAGAAAGGGATACGCCGGCAATACGGGGAACTCATAACCCTTCTTCTTGACGAAAGGCTCCACCATCCCGACATCCTCATCGAAATTCAGTGTGATGATCTTGATATCGGAGCGGTTCTTGGTCTGTTCGTAGAGCTTTTCAAGGTGGGGCAACTCGGATTGGCAAGGTCCGCACCAGGTAGCCCAAATATTGATCAGCACCTTCTGGCCTTCGAGTGACTTGAGTTTCCAGATTTTTCCTTGTAGATCCGCAAGTTCGAAAGCGGGAAGGTTCTTGTCTGGCTTCTCCCAGCGTCCTTCCGCTAGTTCCGGCTTCTTGGCGTTGTCAGGCTCGCTCCATATGGCAAATGCAGCCTGCGATCCTCCCCACTCGGTCCACAGATGCCGTGCGTCTGCAAGCACAGGATCGTCGAGCACGCCGTAATGCTTCTTGGGTGGCTCGCGAAGAAAGAGCGTCTTCTGATAGAACGCCAGGGCGTCGGGCGTGCGGCCTTCCATTTCGGCGAGAATGGCGCGGGCATTCCAGTAAGCGGCGGGCACCTTCGAGTGAGTCGGCGGCGCAGATTCTACTTGTGCGGTGAGTGCCTCGGCCGCTCGGTTATCTTTTGCCGCGCGGCAGGCCCGGAGGTACAGCACACGGAAAAGTGCTTCGTAGGCGGAATGCTCCTGTGCGAGGTTCTCAATATCTTTTGATTTGTCGTAATCAGCGGGATCAAAAAAGAACTGTTCGCGGGGGGAATCTCGCAATCGCCGCGCCTGCTGAAGCAACTCAAGTGTGCGAGCAGGCTGAAGATTGTGGTCGAGAAACACACCCGGCTATGTACTCACGCGACCGTGAGGAAGGACCGTCATAGAGATCGTTCTCTCTGATGTATCGTTCGCCTTCGCGGACGATGTCCTCATTCGAGGCTTCGGTCAGATGCGACGTGTATTCGACCAAATAATAATCGAAGCCGTGCTCATTCGGAAACCGCTGGTTCAGCTCTCGATAGTGCGCGAGCGCCACCCGCAGGTACTGCTGCCAGTCCGCTGCCGAAGCTTCGGCGACGGGTTTGGGATGCTGGTCTCCCCAAGCTTCGAACCAAAGACCGAACGCTTCGTCGGAGTGAGGAAATTCTGTCGAGATCCGATTTTCGATCGCTTTGATCTTGGCTTCGGACGCGCCGCTTTCCTTGTAGCCGTCTCTGAGGAAATTGAGCCATTCCGCCGTGGGCTGAATTGGCAGTTTCTCGAGACGGCTGAGATCGTCTGCGACACGCTGCCTTTCTTTCGCATGTTCCGTCACAGGCAAATTAGCGAATTCGAGCGACCAAACGTCCGAATAAGACCGCAGCAGATAGGCGTCCGTGGCGGTGGAAAGCCGCTTCCGGAGGTTCTGGGCCACTTCAGTTTTCAATTGGCTTGATTCGCTTTTTTTCAACGAAAACATCGCCGAATTGTCACGGCTGGAAGGGCAGAGTTGGTAATACTTTTGAAGGTACGTGGCCGCTTTGGTTTTGTCGATATACTTGCCCGAACCGGAATAATAGTTGGAAAGCTCGAGGTCGGCAGGAGCATAATCGGGGCTGGCAGCGATCGCGTGCTCGAGCAAGCGCATGGCTTGTGGAGTATCTTTGCGCGACAGTGTCAGCGCGGCGATGGTCAACTTCTCCGGATCCTGGGGATGGGACTGAGCGTCCGCCAGAAAACTGTCGCGCAGGGTCGTCCACTGCTCAGGAACGTCATATCGAACGCCGCGCATATAACGGTAAACCGGCCGGTAATCGCCCGGGTCAAGCTGGCGTATTTCGCGAAATGCCTGCTCCTGCAGAGCAATCGATTGTTTGAAGGTCGCGCTGTCGAGCTTTCGGTCGAAGCTGCGTTGTGCAGCTAAGACCGCCGGAGTGGATTCGCAACTCAAGCCGGCAGCAGTCAAAGGTGCCAGAGCTGCGCAGAGAACAAACAGCAACGTACATGCGCATTTCATATAGCTTGCGAGTTAAATTTTATCGAGTTCCGAATGACATCTCTATAGAGTCTGCCTGAATAGAGCGGGTTTGTTTGCAGCAACTTTGAGAATCAATTCGCCAAACAGTGTGTTGGCCCAGGCAAACCAGGCGCGCGTGTAGTGTTGTGGATCGTCCTTTTCGAAAGACTCATGGATAAATCCCGTCCCAGCCGTAGTGGTCTTAAGCCACCGCAGACACTGGACAATCTCCGCGTCGCTCGTGCTTGTGAGGGCTCGCATGATGATGGACATGGGCCAGATCATATTAAGACCTGCGTGTGGGCCGCCGATACCGCTGGCGGCCTTACCTTCGAAGAAGTAGGGATTGGCGGGGCTCAATACCCGCGAGCGTGTGCGCTGATAGATGGGATCTGCGATCTCGCAGCATCCGAGGTACGGCAAACTGAGCAACCCGGGTGCGTTGGCGTCATCCATGAACAGCTGGCTGCCATAGCCATCCACTTCGTAGGCCCAGACTGCTTCCGATTGCGAACCGTTCATGCACCCGTATTGGCGAACCGCGGCGGAAACCTCGTCCGCGAGCGCATGGGAATCCCGCGCCAGAGTTTCATCGCGAAGCACGCTGGCCGCGAGTTCCGAAAGCTGGCGCAGGCTGGTGGCGGCGAAGAGATTGGCGGGGACAAACAGCGGAAAAATGCAAGCGTCATCGGACGGCCGAAACATCGAGAAGATCATGCCCACAGGACGCGCCGGATTTCCGAACCCACCGAGAGCCAAAGTCTCAGTGGGACTCAGCGTTTGGCGCTGGAACCGATACGGCCCCGGGTCATGCTTACGCTGTTGCTGGCGAAAGGTCTGCACGACGAGAGACATGGCGCCTTGCCATTGGGAGTCGAAAGGCGTGCTGTCACCGGTGGCTTTCCAGTAGCCATGGGCCAAGCGAATCGGGTAACAGAGCGAGTCGACTTCCCACTTGCGCTCACCTACGCCTGGTTTGTGTTCGGTCTTATCGTTTACGCCTGAGCTCAAAGGCTTCGCCGAGGCGTTTGGCAAGAAGGCGTTCGCATAGGGATCGAGAAGAATGCAATGGGCTTGCCTGCGGATGAGACCCTCGATCATGCGCCGGAGCGAGGGGTCCTGTTTGGCTAGGGGCAGATCAGGCCAGACTTGCGCCGAGGAATCCCGGAGCCACATCGCATCAATATCACCGGTGATGACAAAGCTGTCCGGTGTGTCGCCCACCATGCGAAACTGCACTGTTGTATCGAGCGTGTTCGGAAAGCAGTTCTCGAACATCCACGCTAACTGCGGATCCGCGATTTGCGCTTTCACACGCAAGATGGTCGCGTCTACTGCTTCGCTTCTGAACTTACGTTGCGAGGGTTCGGGTCTTTTCGAAATCAAGTCCCCAGGGGCGTGCGCGACGGCTGTTTTCGGCAGCAGCGCTCCGGCTCCCGCAAGCAAAGAGGAGTTCAGCAGCTGACGGCGAGTCATCATGGTCGTCGTTTGTTACTGCCCGGGTCTTCCCGCGGTGCCCCAATTCTCATTCGGCGCGGGTCCCATTTTGAAGCGAAGCGTACCTCCGTTTAAGATTTCTTCGTGCGTGATCCAGGGGTCGTCGAGTTTGCGCCCGTTCAAAGTCACCGATTGTACGTAAACGTCATCAGGACCATGTTTATCCGATTCCACCATGAACGTCTTTCCGTTTTCGAGATGAATCTTGACGCGGTTGAACATCGGGGCACCGAGGGCATAATCGGCCGTGCCGGGTGTCACGGGATAAAAGCCCATTGCGCTGAAAATGTACCAGGCGGACATCTGGCCGGTATCTTCATCGCCAAGCCAGCCCGCAGGTCCGGGCTTATACAGACGATCTTCAACTTCGTGTACCCACTTCTGGGCCTTCCATGGCTGCCCAACGTAGTCGTAGAGATAAATAACGTGATGCACTGGCTCATTGATATGGGCATATTGCCCCATTTGTTCGAGCTTCGCTTCGGTCATCTCATGAATGACTTGCCCGTACCCTCCTACTTTGAAATCCGAAGTGGCAGTGAACAGCGCATCGAGCTTGTGAATGAACCCCTCCTTGCCGCCTAGCAACTGAATGAGCCCGGGAACATCCCCCTGCACCGACCACAGCCATTGCCAGGCATCGCCTTCGGTGTATGGACCGCCCCAGGCGATGGGATCGAAAGGCGTGACCCACTGACCATTGCTGTTGCGTCCGCGCATAAATCCGGTGGACTGGTCGAAAATGTTGCGGTAGTTCTTCGAATGGTCATGGAACATAGTGGCATCGGCTTCCTTGCCCAGCGCACGTGCGAATTGAGAAAGGCAAAAATCGTCGTATGCGAATTCGAGTGTGCGGGCGGCAGATTCGCCGAACTTGTCAGCGGGAACGTAACCGAGGCGGAGATAATCCTCGATGCCCACACGTGCATTGAAAATGCCAGTTCCCTTCTCTGTGCCGTCTTTGCGCAACGCCCTGTACGCCTTTTGAACGTCGTAGTCACGCATTCCCTTGATGTAGGCGTCAGTGATCACGGAGTCGGCGTGCGTACCGATCATGACGTTTGTTTCGGCGGGATTCGGCCACTTGGGAATCCAGGACGCCTCGTCATAGACGTGGAGCATGGCGCGGATGATTTCTCGGTCCTGTTCCGGATTGACAATTGTCATCAACGGAAACTCGGCCCGGAACGTGTCCCAGAAACCCGTGTCGGAAAACATGGGCCCGGCATGGACCTGTCCGTCGTAGGGGCTGTAGTGAACCTGGACTCCCTTGGCGTCCGTCTCGTCTAGCATTCTTGGAAACTGAACGGTGTGGTACACGGCGGTGTAAAACGTGCGGCGCTGATCTTCGGAACCGCCCTCCAATTCGTATTTGGCGAGCTCGTGTTGCCACTCAGTGCGCCCACGGGCAACAACCGTATTGAAGTCTTGTTTCGCCAGCTCGGTTTCCAGATTGCGTGCGGCCTGTTCGGCGCTGATGAGAGATGTCCCGATACGGACCGTGACTTTCTCGCCCTCCTTCGTCGAGAAACCTACGTAGGCACCGACGTGCGGACCGGACCGGTCCTTCCGGTCATCTTTTGCCCCCGCGGCATCCCACGTTCCGTAGCTCGTAAAATCTTTGTCGAATTCAGCCGCGAAATACAGGGCAAAATTAGAGGCGGTGCCCTTGGAAGTATGTGAATTAGTTCCTGTGATGGTGCGCGTTGCCGGATGGATTTGGACGGTGCTGCCGCCATCATTAGCATCCAAAACCAGGTACGCGCGGTCGACCTCCGGATACGTCAGGCGGAAGATGCCGCCGTGCCTGGACGGCGCCATCTCCACGCGCACTTTATAGTCATCGAGGAGCACGCTGTACTCATAGGCCCGCGCTTGCTCTTCGTCGTGCCGGAAGTGGGAGGAGCGTTGGTCCGGCAGCAGTTTCAGGTCCCCAGTGACCGGCATCAGCGAGAAAGCGCCGTAATCGTTCATCCAGGCGGAGGGCCGGTGGGTAGAGCGAAATCCCCGAATGGTGTCTTTTGAATATTGGTACGGCCAGCCTCCCTCGCTGGTCTGCGCTGTCCAGTTCGCCATAGCGAAGGGCAGGAATATACCCGGATACGTGTTGCCGTGCGAGAGTTGGAAGCTCGAATCCGTTCCGACCAGCGGATCGGGAAGATCGGCCAGACTGCCCGCACTCTTGGACAACCCGATGGTGGAGATCGAGAGTAAGAGCGAGAGCAGAAGGCGCTTCATCGGCCAAGAGTGTCGTAGAGCGGCTGAGCGGGATTAACTCTGGCTCCGCTATCGGCCACTGTGACCGCGAGTACGCGTACACTGTCGTCTTTGGGCAGCGTCAGTGTTTTGGCGCCCGAAGGCAGATCGAGCTCGTATGCAAATAGATACGAGTACGAGTACGGCTCGTTTTCTCCAGCGGCGGTGTGCCGGTGGGAAGCGCACCAGGCCAGAGGTGCTCGCTTGATGAACCCCGGAGTTAACCCGGTGTACTCCATCTCCTGATGGGTGGGATGTTCGTGCTGATACGCGAGAATGGTTTTACCTTGATCACTGTCCGGCGATATGCCGGCAGGGAGCGGACGCCAATTATTTGGCACCTGCTTTGTGGTCCAGGTTCGATCGTCCCATTGCCCAATGTAGCCGCCCCAGTCTTCCACGTTCAGAGTGACGCTTTTCTCACCGAGTTTAAAGGTGGCGGAGCGATCGCCATCGCCAGCCGCGGCTAGAATGTAAATGCGATTGAAAGATCCCGCGGGCAGCGGGATTTGTTGGCCTTGCGCAGTTACGGCGTTCGGCGCGGTAGCTGGCCCTAACGCAAACGGAACCCCGCCGTACTCGATTCGCGAGGGCAGCATTTCAGCAGGCAACGCGCGCCCTTCTGCATCGAAGCCCCCATCCGACTTACTACCGGTAGTGCTGACCACGTTCCGGTCGAATGCGAGAGTTACAGGTTGCGATTGGGGCTGCGCTTCCCGGACTGGCGGAGGACCTAATTGGAGCGCGAAAGTGTGAATCTGATAAGGCTTGAATTCGGTGACGATCTGTCCACTTTCCACTTGGGCATTGCCAATTGGCTGCTCTTGCCCGTTTAGTTCGCGAGCCGATGTGACCGGTGCGGCGAAGATAACATGAACACCGGACTGACGCTTGCCGTCGGTCTCGACCAGGCGTACAACAACTTCATTGCTATCTTCCGCCTTCTTGACCGCCATTACTCGAACCCGACTGGTACTCACTTTGACTAGAGAGAATTGTTTTCCCAACGCGCCGCGATGCGGCTGTGTTTCGAAGGCGATGAGTGGCTGGTTGAGGCGCAAGGCTTGCCAATCGGTCTGTTCGGTCCGCCAATCACCGGAATGGCCTGCCAGTCCATAGACAAATTCATGGTGTCCCCAGTCCTGAGTCGCTTGGTCGCTATAGCCGCGTCCGTTCTCGCTGATTCCTGGGGTATAGATAAGAGTAAGACGTAGCGTATTATCGTTGGGCTTGTCGGAACCGTTCTTACAATCGGTCAGAACAGTTACTCCATAGCTTCCGGTCTTGTCTGTGAGATCGATGAATTGGTGGGAGGGCACTTCGAACTTGCGTTCGTCGTTGTTAGTTCGTTCAATGGTGGCGGTATCCCAGTTGTAAGTGGCAACCGGATTCGAGGCAGTCAGCGCGAAAGTGGCTTTGAGTGCAGATTCGCGGCTTTTCCAATCGATCGCGTTGCCGAATTCGACACGATTACCAGCATCGCCAGCGGAAAGGCGCACGGTCTGAACAAACTTGGAGCCTTCTGACTCACGAGATACCTCGAGCGCGACGCGCACAGGACCGTTTTCGGATATTCGGATCTGCGCTGGTCCGGATACGTACGCACGCGGAGGTTTCTGCTGGTCGGCCCAATCCATATTCCAGGCCGGCCATTGCTCCGGTTTTTCGTATTGGAAAGCCAGGCGCAACGGAGAGGCAAGCAGTTCTTTACCGAGCTTTTTATCGAAGATGCTCGAAACGTCGCCATTCGTATCCAGAGTGACTCGATAACGCGCGTTTTCGAGCGAATTGCCGGTAACTTTCAGTTCGGAGTTCTTGGACGAAGCACGCCCGGACTCAATACCGTAGACAGCGTAGCCGGCCGACGGTGCTTTCGCGAGAAACAGAACCTTTTCTCCTTCGACCTGGGCTGGCTCCGATCGTCCATCCGGTCCAATGACACGCAGGGATTTCGAAGTTTCTCCAGCCGGCAGGTTCGCCTCCACCACGTCCTCGCGTTCGACAGCCAGCGGGTTATAGATCACGAGCGGTGCGCCCTTGAGCTGAGTGTCTAACTGAGAAGCAACTGCTTCCGTTGCACTCGTCAGTACACCGGCGAACTGATTCATGGCGATCACATCGTCGTTCCAGGAATACTCATAGGCTTTCGGAGTAGCAGTGCCGGCCATGATGTCATGGAACTGACCACCCATGACAAGGGTCCAGGCCATATTTAATCGGTCTTGGGGATAGGTACGGCCGCCGAGCCATGCGGCTGCGACCGAGGCCTTCTCGGCTGCATCCGCCAGGAGCTCGTTTTTCCTGTTCCATCTTTTTTGATATGCCTCGGAAGTGAGCGAACCAGCGGAATGGTTGGTCAGTTCGAGATCGCCCTGATACTTCGGCAGACCAGCGTCTTTCCCGGAGCTCGCTACATCCAAAAACATCTGTTCGGCGCTGGAGGAGACTACATGAACTGGACCGTTGCCCACTTCTACTTCAGGCCCCGAAGGAGCGGGAGCGGGTTGTCTCATCCGGTACCGAGGGCGTTCCGGTGGCGGAAGAACGGTTTCGCTTTTCGTAACCATGGCTTCCACTAACTTGACGGATTCCTCACTGGGCGCGCCGCCCGTGTCGCCCGTTCCGTAATAGTGGTAGTCGGCAAACAAGCCGCTCGTTTTCCCATCGAGGTCGATGCGTTTCACCCAGTCTTCCGGGTCATTGCCGTTATTGTTCAGCTTCATTCCCGAAGGGGGCACGGGTACTTTGCTGAGATCGAAACGAACACTGCCAGAGTAGCTGCCCGGATTGACAGCGGCGATTACGCTGTTTCCATCCGGACCGACCCAGAGGCCCACGTTAAATGGAGTGCCGACGGGCGTGTCTTCGGGCGATCCCGGTCCGCCGACAGGGGCAGCGGAACCCCAAGTCAGCTTCTGGGTGGAGAAACCTTTTACGCCTGCATGCGCCAGAAGGCTGGGAAGCGTTTCGGGGAAACCGAAGCAGTCGGGAAGCATGTACTCCGCGCTTGTTTCTCCGAAATCTTTGCGAAAGTAATGGTTGCCATAGAGTACCTGGCGAAGAATAGACTCTGCACTGGGCGAGTTGACGTCGCTTTCTTCCATGGAAGAGCCCGCCAGAAACCATCGCCTGGCGTTAACGTATTTTTTGATCGTCTCGTAGTCCGCCGGATAATACTCCTTCATCAAACGATAGCGATTCGCGCCGCTGAAGTTGAAAATGTAATGCGGGTACTTTTCAATCAGAGCAAAGTTATCGTGCATGGTCTTCGGAAGGAACTCCCGAATCACTTGCGGATACTCCCAGCGCCACTCGGTGTCCAAGTGCGCGTAACCGACCACGTAGAGCGTGGGTTGCTTCAAAAGGTCGGGCGCAGCGGCCTTACTTTCCGTTTGAGCCGCTGCGACGAAGGCAGTCGCTGCTAGGAGGCAGCAAAGTGACACATTCCGAAACCCGCGCATATTAGAACAGGAACTTCAGCGATAACTGAACGATTCTAGGAAAGTTCTGTTGGTAGAGGTTTACAGTACCGTAGCCCGTGTAAGTGCCGTTTTTTTGCAATTTCGGAGGACCATCGCCGGGATTGTTGTCCGGCCCGGGAAACAGCACGGTGTTGGTCAAGTTGAGCGCTTCCGCCCGGAATTGAAGTCTCATTGATTCTGTCAACGGGAACTCCTTATGCACAGAGAAATCGACGTTTGTGATGGACGGATTCCGTAAGGTCGATATCCGGTTGGGTAGATTTGCCAGCCCGTATTGCGGAATGCTGGAATAGCAGCCAAGCGGATTTCCACTGCTGTAATTGTTGTAGATGTAGTTGGTGAACGTGGGACCACCGTCGGGCGTGTAACTGTGATTGCAGTTATAGTAGTAGCCCGTGTTCAGCCCCACCGGCGTGCCGGTTTGGGCTGAGAGAATAAAATTGACGTTCCAGCCATTCACGAATGCGCCCAGGACACCGCTGGCATTCGGCAACAGGAATTTCGATCCCTTGCCGACTGGGAGGGCCCATTCCGTGGTGGCGCTAAAGACGTGGGTGCGGTCACTGCCCGCAACCTGGTACTTCAGGTTGGCATCCTGGTAAGGCCAGCCATTCTGATAGCCGGTGGCCCCCAGGGTTTTCGAATACGTGTACGCGATTTGGAAGCTCAAGCCTGCGGAGTACCGTTTATTGAGCTTGACTTCCAAACCGTTGTAATTCTGGTTTCCGAGCGGATCGTTGTATTGCCCGATCAGGCCGCAGTACTGCGACAAGGGCAGCAGCAAAGTAATCCGCGATATGGTTGGACTCGATCCACACGACGAGCTTGGCGGAATCCCAGGCACGTTGTAGTAGGGGTTCGGTACCCGCTGGTTGAACAGCGTGGGATTGGCAACTCCCTGTTGCAACTGAGAGTAGGTAAGCGTCCCGTTGTCCCAAACGAAAACGCGCAGCCGGTTGGTGTAGTTGCCCACATAGCGCGCATCCAGGACCATTTGGCCCGGCAACTCACGCTGGAAGCCAAGGGAGAACTCCTGCGATCGCGGAATGCGCCGGCCTGGAAAATCGAGCGACGCGCCGTTGCCAAGAGCCGTCAGGAGACCCAAGGAGCTTCCCACGGGCGTCTGGAAACCAGCAGGGAACGGATTGCCGCTTGCGAAGTAGGGTGTGGGAGTGACGTTCCCGTTGGTCGAGGCGGTGTAAGGAGTAGGGATGCTGAAACCGATGTCGCTGCCGCCTTCCAGTCCTACAGTGTAGAAAATCCCATAGCCCCCGCGAATAACGGTTTTCGGATTGAGTGCATAGGCGAACCCAAGCCTGGGCTGGATATTGGTCCAGTCAGTGTCGTAAGCATCCTTGCCGCTACCGTTCACGCCGGGAAAGGTCAAACCGCCGTAGACTGTCTGGAGAGATGCAACCGAGATGCCGGCCGCCGCGAGCGCCGGTCCGTCCGCCGCTAGATTTGCCTGGTATTGAGGAGAGTTTGTGATCGGGTTGACGCACGTAAAGCACATACCCCGATTCAAGCGGTTGTACCTTTCGCGAAGCCCAGCCTGCAAATCGTAGCGCATCCCGATATTGAGCGTTAGCTTCTTGGTGATTTTCCAATCGTCTTGCACATAGAGAGCCCAGAAGGGAAAGCCTTGTATCGTTGTGGCGTTGTAGTCGACGTGTCCACTATCCGGGTAGCCCAGCAGCATGTCGGCGACGATAAAGCCGTCATTGACTCCAGACACCGTGTTTCGCTGCAGCGGGTTATATTGCGTGAACTGACTTCCAAACTGGAACTGACCATTCGGATGCCCTACTGATCCCGGATTCCCGTATTGAAAGAAAGCCACTTCACCGCCGAAATGGACCGTATGGTTGGAGAGGGTTTTCGTCCAATCGTTGTCGAAGGTTGTGGTGTTGTAGGTATCGGTACCAACGTTGTTGCCGACCACCTGAGGATAAAAACTGCCGGAAGCAGTATTAATCTCTGGCAGGAGACTGAGCGTCGTTGTCGGTACATTCGGCATATTCAGCCCTATGGACGCCGGAGTTATGGTAGAGGACAAATCTCCGTTGGGAAAATTGTCAAGGAACCTGGAAAAAGACAGTTTGAAATCGGCCAGCAGTGTCGGCGAAAAGATATGCGTCATATCCTGGCTCGCCACCAAGTCCTGCCGCATGGTGTTGATGTTCCCATTTTCAGCTGGAGGAGCAAAGCCGCTCGTATTACGGAATTCGGTGCCGTGCTGGAACGCAAATGTACTGTACCAGCGGGTTTTGTCACTGGTGTCGTAATCGACTCGGGCCATGGGTTGCCAGTATTTGTACTTGTCCGGGATATTCGCCGTGTAGTTATTCTGCAGACCGCCGCTACCAGTATTGGGAAGAGGGTAAAGGTTCAGAAGCGCCGCGCCGATGGGACTGATGCGATTGGCCGGGATGGTATTGTTTGGAAATTGAGTCCGGGTGTAGGCGTTTCCGGGACAGTTTCCAACCGTGCCGCCGGCGACAGTACACGCCGTAGTGGACGGATCATAAATGGTATAGCCGGTCTGGGTAAAATTAACTCCGCCACCGCTAGTCGGACGTAAGTACGCGGGCGGAACGCTGGTAACCGTGGTAAAGGGAATGCCCTCGATGTACTGTTCGAAGCTGCCGAAAAAGAAAATCTTGTCTTTCTTGACCGGGCCGCCGAAAGTTCCGCCGAACTGGTTCTGGTGAAGGTTCTGCCTTGGTAGCCCGTTCAGATTGTTTTCAAAATTGTTGGCGTTCAGCGCGCCGTTTTCAAAGTAATCGTAAGCATCTCCATGAAATCCGTTCGTTCCGGATTTGGTGACCATGCTGACCGTACCGCCGCCCGTTCTGCCATAACGCGCGTCGTACGTTGTCGTCATGACATTCACTTCCTGCAGGGCGTCGACGTTGGGAGCGAACTGCCAGGTTCCCTGGTTTCCGTGTGCCTGCAGTGTGATGTTGGAGCCATCCAAAGTAAATTGCTGGTATCCCTGCACACCCCCGCCAATGGTGTAGTTGTTCGAGACATCCCAGCTACGGGTCCCGGAATAGCCTCCGGCACCGAACTGCGTCTGCAAGAATTGGGAACCCGGGGTCGTACCGAGCAGCGTATAAACCTGGCGCCCGTTGAGCGGAACGTTCTCGAGTTCGCGCTCAGTCAGGACCGTTCCCCCCGAGCCATTGGCGGTTTCAATCAACGGAGGAGCGGCGGTGACGTCAACTGTTTGGGACTCAGCCCCTACTTGAAGCGAGAAGTTCAGTCCCGTTGACTTGCCGGCTTGCACAACTACATTGGCCTGCTGTTGAGTTTTGAAGCCTTGCTCAGTTACGGTGACTGTATAGGTACCGGGAAGAACGTAAGGAATGAAATAGACGCCCTTGCCGCTGGTTTGCGTGGGATAGCTTTGTTTCGTAGCGTCATTAACCGCTTCGACCGTTGCGCCTGGAATAACAGCGCCGGAGGGATCGGATACGGTGCCGGTGATTGTGGCACGGAATTCTTGGGCCGCCAAGCCAAAACAACCTGGGCCGAAACAATACAGAAAGACGCATCCCAGGAGCGCAACGAGGCGGCAAACTTGTGGTTTCAAGACGGAAATCTCCTTGCAAAAGACCCTTACCGTGGAACTTTGTTACGGAATTTACCCGAGCCTGAAGAAAGATGGAAGTGAATTGACGGTGAATAGTTTGAAGCGGGGGTGTTTCCTTGGAGTTTTTCTGAACGGGAACAAGAAACACTCTTTCAGCTTTTACGGTAAAAAGCATTACGACGGAAGGGAACAAGGGGTCTCGAGGCTCGGCTTGATATGATCGCTGTGATTCAAAGGGTCAAAAGGTGATCTCGACAGAGGTATTGAGCACCGGAGCGAAGCGGGAACTGATCGCACGGGTGGCAGACAGTGGTCTTTTCCGGAAATCTCCCCGGTTACGTGAGTTCCTGCTTTACGCGGGCGAGTGCACGCTCGAAAACCGGCTAGCAGACGTCCGGGAGCATGTAATCGCTGAAAAGGTGTTTCAACGCAAGGGCGAATACTACGATTTGCAGGACAGCATTGTGCGAGCGGAAGCGAGAAATCTGCGCAAGCGGCTGGAAAAGTATTTCGAGACAGAAGGGTTGGACGAGACGGTCCTGATCACGATGCCGAAGGGAGGGTATGCGCTGGCCTTTGAGCCGCGCCCGCAGCAATCCCAACCCGGGAGAGCGATAGCGTCAGTCCTGGAAGCCGCGACGAATGGCGCCGTCCTGGACGTTCCTCCGGCTCTTAGCCCAGAGCTTCCCTCGCCTCACGAGCCGAGCCGCTTTACGCCTTCTCCAGACGTTTTCAAGGTTGTCTCCCTATGCCTGAGCCTTTTGGTTATCCTAGCCAGCGCTCTTGCGATTCATTGGTATCAGGCGAGCGCGGGTGGATTGAGTACGACGCCTGCTAAAGCGGGAATGCTGCCGTTTTCAGCGCTCTTCGATAACAAACGAGACACATTTATCGTTACCAGCGACACGGCGTTCCTGCAGATCTCGGAATTGGAGGGCCGCCGCCTCACCCTCAACGAGTATCTGATGCGGGCTTATCCTGGGATTCCGCATCTTTTTCCTCCCAATCTGATGCGGGATCTGAACCGGTCCCAATATACGGATGGCGCTGAGATGGCTATCGCGGGGCTGATCATGAGAAAGAATGCGAACTCTTTGCAACGCACGTTTCTCCGGTCCGGACGCCAACTTGCGCTGGACGATTTCAAGGGCCACAATGTGATCCTGCTGGGCAGCGCGGTCAGCAATCCCTGGGCGGATCTGTATGCCAACCAGCTAAACTTTCCATGCGATTTCGACAAGAAATGTGGGATCAAGTTTCAGAACAGATCTCCCCATCGCGGGGAATTGCCCACGTATCCGGGTCCGCAAGACAACGATCTGAATCGCACTTACGCGCAAGTGGCTTTCCTCCCAAACGCTTCTCCGGACAACGGGAGTGTTCTATTGCTGGCCGGAACAACGGCGGAATCCACCGCTGCGGCGGGCGAGTTCCTGTTGAGCGAATCAAGGTTGGCCAAGACGCTCGAGATGATCGGTATCGATCCGAAAGGGCCACCTCGCTATTTTGAGATTCTCCTTCGGGCCACCACTTTCGTCGGCGGAGCGACCCAGTCGGAAGTGATCGGTTATCGGTTACATCCGTACGCGATTGAGTAAAGCTTCCGGTCTTGCCAAACAGCAACGGCACGCATTGCACGCTCCGATTACCATACGGGGTGGAGTTGATCATCCGCACTTAGAAAACCGTTTTTCAGCTCCGCACTTCCGGGATGGAAGTCGGAGTCGATCTTCACCCAAACTTTACGCGGCTGTTCTCCGCCCGTGATCGGCGACAAAGTTAGTAACGAATAGCTTTCCCCGTCCCATGTAAACTCTAGACGCCCCCACTCAGCAGTGCCTTCCACGCTATCCGTGAAAGGTTGCAAGCAGATTTTGAGGAGGCCGGTTCCGGGAACATACATGACGATCTCGGCGCCCGGGCCCACCCTGATGGCGTTCGCACCTTTCATGTCGCTCAAAACCTTGTTCCCGCTCAGCAAGACAGGGCTGGTAGCAATGATCTGATTCTCTTCTGGCTCGAGCGGAATCCCATTGAATAGAACCCGAGGCTGGTGATCCAGGACTTCGCCCTGCACAAGCAAATGCCTGCCGCCTTCAATAGGAATCTGCAGCCGGTCGCCAGGGCTGTAGTTATAAACGTGGCCGGAGAGATCGCCCAAGTCTTTCTTTACTCGTATTGAATCTGCCGCGGCAAAATCGGCATACTGTCCCGCTCTGATAGCAAGTCGCACTTGATGTTCTTGCACGGACAAAATAGCCAAGTGAGCGGCCGTTACATTATTCGGACTATTGCCCCAAACCCATACGTCGTCATACCCTGCCTTTACCGCTCGTTGAGGCAAGACCGCGGTATCAGCAGTGGGGGCTGATCCTTCAACATGCATGTTGAATGAAAACCATAACGGGTTGCTGGACTGCCCCCGCAGGGTCATGAAGCTGGCGGTCACTATCAGGAGAAGGCCCGCGGTCGCCCCAACGGCGAACCGCGGAATGAGCATTTTTCGGGTTAAGTAACCCGCTCTTGGGTGCCCCGCGCTGGCCTTGGCAACCAGAGAGGCGGGCACTTGATCTGCCGCTCGGGGCGTTCTCGCGGCCGCCAATCGGAGCTCGGCTCCAATTTGCGAGTAGGCGTCGAGGGCCTGGCGGCAATGGGCACAGTTGCTCAGGTGGTCCGCGATTTTTCGCGGCACATACTCTCTGTCATGCAGCGCAGACGCAAATTCTTGTGCATCTTGGCAGGTCACGATTGCTTTCTCCTTGCTTTCCCCCGTTCAGACAGTTGCCTTCCAGATACGACGAAGGCGCTCACGCGCGGCATAGAGGCGGGATCTTACCGTGCCCAGTGGTATCTCGAATATGCGCGCTAATTCTTCATAGGAATGGCCTTCTACTTCGCGCAGCCAAAGCAGATTTCGATGGTCCGGATCGAGGTGAGTTAATGCGTCTCGCATCAGGGCGGTCGTTTCCTCAGTTTTGAGAGGAACGCCCCTCTCTGACCCGTGCTCATTCTTCTTTTTTCGGCGCCAGTTAACGGCCTTGATTCGCGCAATACCGTACAAGTATGCTTTGAGGCTCGAGCGCTCCGGATTGAAGTTGTCCGGACGCCGCCAGAATTCTAGTAAGGAGTCCTGAGCCACATCCTCGGCAATGGCGCTGTCGCCCAGATAAAGCCTCAGGAATTCACGCAGCCGTGCGAAATGCGTATTGTACAAACCTTCGAATGTTTGTGTGCCGCCCTCAGGGACGACCTTCCGCAGCACCTGCTCGTCTTGCATTCGCGTGTCTCACCTGTATTGGCAATTCGGAGCTAAAAAGTTCAGTCTCATTTTGGCTCGCGCTAACGAGCGCCCAAAAGGACTGACAAGCCGTCCGTCCGGCGGTTGATAAGCTGCCAGAGCAGGTGTGACAATCACGACATACCGGCTAAATTGAAAGGCAATCAGGAGGGTTTATGGAGTTTCAAGAGTCGTGCTCCCCAGGTCGCGCAAAGTTCGTGATTTATTCGCTCGTCCTGGCAGTCTCTTTTACGTCTGAGAACGCTCGGGCGCAGTCGACCTACCTGTGCGACCCTCCGGCATCAGTGAAGGCGGCCCTCGACCAGTTACCTCAGTACAGGCACGACCCGGCGTTAACAGATTGGCAAGTTTACGAACAGCGCCTCTCCACTCTTGAGACCTTGCTGCGGCGGTACCCCAACGACGTTTTCGTAGAACAGGCCTATATCCGCTCCGCAGCTACTCCGCGCCAAGTTGACCAGGCAAGCGTCGACCAAAAGAATAAGGTGAAGACCGAGTACAAATCGCGTCACGAACAAAATCCCAGCAGCGCCGAGTTGGATTACCTTTACGGCCTGACGCTGGTGGGCCATCAGACATCGGACGCCATCAAGCTGTTCGATACTGCCTTAGAGAAAGATTCGAGCTTCGCTCTGCCCCACTATGAGCTCGCGACCATTTACGCTTCGCCGGCATTTTTGGATGGCGAGCGAAGAGCCAGCTCACCTGAAGGAGTTTCTCAACGCCTGTCCTGCCTCCCTGCGGGGCTACCAAGAGATAGGTGGATTGGGCGACAAGGACCTTCTCAGGACCTACGCCGCCAAACTGCGCGTCCTTTTGCAAAACCGCGCCGATGCCGATGCGGTGCAGGCGTACCAGACTCTCTGGGCGCTCGAGTTCAAGGCGCGTCCCCCATCGGAATATGAGGGCTTGCGGCAACAGGTACGCCAGGACCTTGAACGCATCCGCCAACGAAACATCGAGGACCGTCGGGAGTGGTACCAGACGCTCGAGGACGGCTACAAACTCGCGAACGATCAGAAGCAGGCTGACTGGGCTGACGAGCAGCTCCAGAGGCGTTTCCCGTCTGCGGGGGAGTTTCCAGAGATGACGAAATGGCTTAAAGACCACCCCTGGCCGGCCATCGATGCGTCCCCCATTACCAGACGAGCGTTCTATAGTGACCTGCTAGTACAGACCAGCCAGTGGTCTCAGGAGCACGCTAAAGAGATCCTCCGCAGTTTCTTCTTTTTGCGATACCGTCTTCAGGCGATGCAGCAACTCGACGATATCCCTGCGACTGAGGTGGAAAAGGCAGTGGACCAAATGCTCAAGTTTGCCGGCGAAAATATGGGCGACGGCCCTTGGGCCGATGATTACTCTTTCGCCGCCGGGATTTTGTCCGCAAAGCATCTTGCGCCCCAGCGTGTGGTGGGAATGGCTCAGAAGGCTCTGGCCATACTCGAAATGGAATCCAAGGGCCCGGTTTCCGATCTCTACGCCAGCAAGGATAACCCGAACAATGCCTTTTATGGCAGCTACTCGCGACTTCAACTGTTGGGGTACGAGATCGATGGCGATTTACAACTGAAGCAAGCCGACAAATCGGAACTCCTTCTTGCGCAAATGGACCAGTGGCTCCAACATTTCAAGTCGCTCGCCGGTGGCGATAAAGGGCGCGAGCAAGCTTATGCCAACTTGCGTGCGAACTACTGGGGTTTGAGGGCGCAAGAGGCGCAATTGCGCGGGCACCCGCTAGATGCAATGGCGTTCTATGAGAAGGCGTTGCTGACGCGGCTTGATGCGCAGGTGAAACCCCCCACCGGAGGCAAGGATGAGCTGACCGACAATGCCCGCCGGCTCTGGATCAGCGAGGGCGGTACAGAGCACGGCTGGCAGCTTTGGTATGAGCGCCCTGCCAACGATTTGGCCAACCAGGTCACTCTTCACTGGGAGAAGACGAATCAGCCCTTGCCTGCGTTTGAACTCGCCGACTTGAGCGGCAGGGCGTGGAACCTGGCTTCGCTGAAGGGCAAAGTGACATTGATCAATTTTTGGGCATCGTGGTGCGGGCCCTGTCGAGAGGAGTTGCCTCACTTGGCAAAACTTATCGACCAGAACAAGCGTCGTTCTGACCTCCAGTTCATTACCCTGAACATCGACGAGAACCCCGGACTCATCCAGTCCTTCCTGGACGAGCACCAACTCTCCATGATCGTCATCCCGGCTTCGAACTACGCGACAGAGGCACTGAAGGTGCAAGGAATTCCGCAGAATTGGATTGTGGATGGGCAAGGAATTGTGCGGCTGAAAAGCATTGGCTACGATTCCACGGAACAGTGGGCCCGCGCTGTGGAGAAAGCCATTCTAAACGTCGAAGCTCCCGCAGCTGTGCCCCCAGACGCTGCACGGTGACGGTGCGCCCTCCTGGATCGCTGCATCAATGGGAGGAGGTCGCCTAAACCTCCAGCGATGACACATCCAAGCTCGCCGGAAGAAGGTTAGTCTGCCCGTACGTGTTTATCTGCCAGGCGACTGAGCGCGCTGAATACATCCAAGGGCAATGGGAACACCACTGTTGAGTTTTTGTCTGCGCTAATTTCAACCAGTGTCTGCAGGTAGCGAAGCTGAATAGCAACCGGTTCCTTTTGCATCTGATGCGCCGCCATGCTCAACTTCTCAGCTGCCATGAACTCACCCTCCGCGTGGATCACCTTCGCGCGCCGCTCTCGTTCTGCTTCGGCCTGACGCGCGATGGCACGTATCATTTGCTCGGGCAGATCTACTTGCTTCACTTCCACGAGAATAACTTTGACACCCCACGGCCCGGTATGTCGATCCAAGACTTCTTGCAACCGAAGGTTGATGTTATCTCGCTGGCTTAGCAATTCATCCAACTCGACCTGCCCCAGTACGCTGCGTAGCGTGGTCTGGGCCAGCTGTGTTGTGGCATATAAGAAATTCGTCACCTCGATCACCGCCTTTATCGGATCAACCACCTGAAAATAAATGACAGCGTTGACCTTCACGGTTACGTTGTCTCGCGTCACCAAGTCTTGCGGCGGAACCTCCAGCGCCTCAATTCGAAGTGAGATGCGCACCATGCGGTGAATTGGCGCTAGCACCAGGGCGAGACCGGGGCCTTTCGGTTTACGATCTACACGTCCTAAGCGGAACATGACCCCTCGCTCGTACTCGGCGAGAATTTTGATGGAAGAGGCGAGATAAACGATGATTAGAACCATAGCAATCGCGCCAGTGCCGGAGACGAGTGTATTCATTTCGCTTTGACGATCTGCTCGGGGCGAATGTACATCTCTGTTGCAGCCGGTTTTTTGTGCAGGCGGCTGACTACGTGTTTGCTCAAAGCTATGACGGTCATCAGAAGCAGTCCCATTGTCCATGCTTCTACTCCGTGACCGTGCCGAAGCAATTCAATGGCAGCAAGGAAGCCCGAAAGAATGAGTAAGACAAGGGAGAACCCTGTTTGAAACCTCACGGAAGCCGAAACAACCCAGGGGTCCATGGGAACGGGAATCTCCCGACCCCGATCCGAGTGGGTGCATCGCGATTTGATTGGACACTGATTACAGGTCTGCGCGGGCGCGCGATATCGAATAACTCGAACTGCGTGATCCACTTCCGCCCGGACAAGCGCCATGCCCGTGGGACATTCCCATGCATCGCGATCGGGGTGAAAACGAAAGCCGCCGGTGTGATACTGATCCGCTCGCCTTTGCGAATGCCGGGCCATCCACTCCAAGGAAAAGGCAATGATGATCAGCAATAAGATATAAGCGCCAACCAGCATTGGCTCCAGATGGAACCCCTTCATCGCTGGCCTGTAACGGGCTCCGTCACATCTGAAAACAGAATGGTTTCGGGCTCTTCCAGAGTGGTTCGGCGACGGACTCCATGCCGTACCGCTAGCCAGCAGAGATAGAGCAAAGGCAAGACGCCTCCAACGATGAAAACGGAATCACCGGGGAAGCGCAGCCATTCGATAAAGGCATTCACAGGATTTCCGACGAACTTGAGCGATCGTGCTTCAAAATACCCGTGATTGACAGACTCGTAGAGCTGCAGAATTCCGAGTGGGAAAAGCGTGGCAAAAACCATCCAAGCCAGTCCCGCGTTTAGACACCAGAAACTGATCTTCGCAGCACGATCCGACCACCGCTCCTCGGGAATCATATAACGGATACAAAAAAGCGCTAGCCCGACGGCTAACATCCCGTAAACTCCCATCATCGCGGCATGTCCGTGATTCGTGGTCAACGCCGTTCCGATTTCGTAATACGAGACCACGGGAAGGTTAATCAAGAATCCGAAAACACCCGCGCCCAAGAAGTTCCAAAATCCCACTGAGACAAGAAACATAACCGCCCAGTAATGCGGAAATTCCGTGCGGGATCGGGCCTCTTGGCGGGCGCCCAGCTGCAGGAAGCTCCATGCTTCCACCGTCAAAAAGGTGAGCGGAATCACTTCAGCGGCCGAAAAGAAGGCGCCTAAGGCCATGTGCTCAGCCGGCGTTCCTGAGAAGTACACGTGATGCATCGTGCCAATAACGCCACCGACGGAATAGAGCACGATATCCAAATAAACTACTGTGAGGGCGACCCGCTCCGCTATCACTCCGAGCAGAACGAAAATGCAGGCCACCATGATCGTCGTGAACAGTTCCAGGAAATCTTCGACCCAAAGGTGAACTACCCAAAAACGCCAGAAATCGGTGGTTGTAAAGTGTGCCGCCGGTTGTGCGAGCAGACCGATACCGTAAAACGCCGGGATTGATAAAGCCGAGAAGAAGAACAGCCACGGCATATTGCCCTTATGTTCTGTTCGAAGGCGGCCACGCAAACCGAGAAAAAGCATCGCAACCCAAAAGCAGAGTCCGATGGTTAAGAGGATTTGCCAGAAGCGGCCCAAATCGAGATACTCGAAGCCCTGGTTACCAAACCAACTCCAGCCGTTCTGTATCCAACCGTGAATGCCGGCGAACTCGCCGAACAGGCTCCCGAATACCACAATCGCTAAAGCTGCTAAGAGTCCGACGGCGAGCCATTTCTGAATCTTGGGCTCCCTACCACTCAGCATGGGCGTGATAAAGATGCCGGCGGCGAGGTAAGATGTCGAAACCCAGAAGATCGCTAATTGAAGATGCCAGGTGCGCGCCAAGTTGAAGGGCAGAAGGCGGGCGAGATCGATGCCGAAAAAGTTGGACAGGTCTGCCCGATAGTGTTGGGAGGCGCCTCCCACCAGAGTCTGTATCAAGAACAGAATCACCATGACAAAAAAGAACCACGCGGTCACACGCTGTGCTGGAGTCAGCAGTACCTGATCCGGTGCGCGAAACGTGAGCGTGTTTTGTTCCCGTCCGTGCCATCCCAGAACATTCCATCGCCCGAAAGCTGTAAACAGCGCGCCGATACCGCCGAGTAAAACAGCTAGCGACAGCATGCTCCAGACGACATTGTCGGCTGTAACAGTGTTGTGAACCAGGGGTTCAGGAGGCCAGTTGTTTGTATACGAGTAATCGTGTCCCGGACGCAAGGCGGCCGAAACCCACGCGGACCAGGCAAAGAACGAGGTAAGTTCCCGTGCCTGTACCGGGTCGCTGATTGCTCCCGGTCGGAGGCCGTAGCGGGTACTTGGCTCAGCGAAGAATTTCGTGTAGTAGCCGACAAGTTCTCTGTATGCGTTCGCCTGTGCGGCTGTGAACAGCAGCGTGTCGCTCCGCGCATCAAAGCGATTGGTTTTGAACTCTTCCGTTGTGGCCGCTTTTGCCCGGTCGGAGTTCTGGCCTGCATAAGATGCCAGCACGCTGGTTGCGGACCTTCGCAAATAGTCAGCGGTGTAGTCAGGCCCGAGATAGGCACCATGCCCGAAGATAGAGCCGTACTCCATCAAGCCGTTTTTCAGGAATATCTGCTGGCCACTGAGGATCTGCTGCCTTGTAAACAGGACTTGGTTGTCTGGAGTTACGACTCTTGCAGGGATAGGAGCCTCGCCTGCATAAGTACGATAAGCCAATAACCCCATCACGAAAAAGCCGAACAGTACAACTAATCCAACTGCCTGCAGCCATCCTTTGGAAACCAGCAGTTCCCTTTTTCCAAATTTCCCCAAGGGAGGTTGTGCTTGCGAGTCTAAGGGCATCAGATTCCTTTCTTCAGAACGACTTGGTCCAGAAGCTGGGCGCTGAGGTCACTACAACATTACTGTTTGGAAGTTTCGACTGATAAAGCTACGAGCGTGGCCAGGAGCACGTTGACCGGAGTTAAGCGCGGCAGGAAGTTGGCCGTGCAGCTCCGGTCTGATTCGTTAAGCGCGACGTTAATGGCTCTTCAAATCCGCCGATTCCGTCTGCAATCCTCAGTGTTCGTCGGGCTCTCTCTTCGCCCTAGCCATCATTTCTTTGAATTCGCTCTGCGGCATTTTCAGCTTTTCGGGATGTGCATCAACCCACTTCTCGAATGCGGCATATTTTCTCGCTGTCCAGCCACCCTCGAATTCGGCGCCGTTACTACCTTGCTGATTGAGTTCGAAATTGAAAGCATCTTTCAAGTTAGTGAACTCGGCGGAGCTAACGGCCGCTTCGGCGAGTATGGCCGGTATGAATATCACCCCATCCGTTTTCGCCAGGACCAAATCCCCGGGAAGCACAACAGCCCGTCCAATTCGAATGGGTGAGTTGATTGCGGTAAGCGTCATATCAGCCCAGGCCGAAGGATCGGATCCACGGTAAAATCCGTTGAAGTTTGGAATCTCGCGATTCTCCTCCTGGTCGCGGATGCCCGCGTCAAAAACGAAGCCAGTATGCGTGTGCGCTGCGATCCCATTGCCTAGGTTGGATCCGATCAGGGTTCCCTGAATAATCTTTCCAAAGCCGTCCGCGACATAAACATCACCGATTTGCAGTTCATTGATGGGCCAACTGTTGTTCCCGCTGACTCGTCCTTCTGCTTTGCCTTCCCGAGCGATCGCCTTTGCCATATCCGGACGCACCGGCATGTACTGCGCAGTGAGAGCACGTCCCGCAAACGGCTTCTCGATGTGGAGGGCCTGCCATCCACCCTCGAACTGATTGCGGTAGCCTTGCCCGCGAAGATAGTCCCACACGTCTTCGATCGAGAGGTCGAGGGCACGCTTGAGCAAGTCGTCCGGAATTTTTGGTCGTCCATCCGGGAAGCGGTCTCCCTTCCAATCGGAGGTGTAGAACATCATCTGATCCCTCGTCATCTTTACTTGGGCGACGGCGCTGGGCGGCCCCAAAACGAAACAGCCGAGAAGGATTGTTGGAATAAGTCTGATCATGAGGTTCTCCTTGTCTTGGACGAGAAAGCGATTCCTGACCTTTGCATTATCGACCAAGAGGACCACGGAGCTTTGTTTCTTTGCATTGTGTAGGTGTACTCTGGCGAAGTCTATCAAGAGCGGAAAGACGAAGGCTATACGGATCCGGCAGAGAGGAAGTCTTCAGCCATCGTCAACAGTCTTCCGCCCCGGGAAGATCTGAAAGAGAAGATCAGAATCTGGAAGGACCGATTGGGGAAGGATCCGCCAAATCGATTTAGGATTGGGCTTGCGCGAGCGTGCGGTCCGGGGTTGGGCTGCTGCGCTCTTCTTGCCCCTTTTTGTTCTCGTCTACCAGAAACGCAAACTTCTCATTCTTGAGCACGAGACTTCCCAGCAATTTATGTTTTCCGTTCAGAAATCCACGAACCCGACGATCATCAGGATGGTCGAGGATCAGAATCTGGTCAGTCTCCAGATTGAAAAGTGTCTCGGCTGAGACAGTCCCGCCATCCATCTCAGCCTGGAACGTAAGAGTAGCCTCTTCGAGTAGCTTGGCAAGGTGAACCTGATCCTTCTCTGTTGGTTCGGCGCGGCGGATTCTTTGCAGTTGGTCGAACTTATGGCGCAAACGCTTGATGAAGATTGACGGAATGGCGAGATTCATCAATCCGGATGTAGTACCGACACGAACCTCTATGGCAATCACGATTACGGCTTCGCCCGGCGCGATCACGTATAGCAGCTGTGGTTCGCTCGCCAGCGATTGAATAGAGAACGCGACGTCGGCTACCGACTTCCAGGCTTCGCTCAAGTCGCGAAGCACAACTCGCATTAAAGTTTGGACAAGTTTCTTTTCGATATCTGTAATCTTGCGCTGTACCGGTGCTGGAGAACTGCCTTTGCTGCCAAGGAGAAGTTCAATCAGCTGGAACACCAGGCTCATATTCAGCTCCATCACCGAGGTCGCTTCGTATGGGGCCATGCCGATGTAGGCAATGCAGGTGGGGTTCGCCAAACCTTCCTGAAACTCTGCATAAGACATCTGTTCCATGCTGACGAGATTGAGAGCTACGTATGAACGCAAATACGCCGACAAGCTGGACGCGAGGTTGCGGACAAAGTTTTCATGCACCAGGTGAAGCGCGCGAAGCTGGGACTTCGGAAGCCGGTCCAGGCGATTGAAGTCGAACGCTAGAACATCCGAGCGAGACTCCCGCGCTTCTCCCGAACCGTGAAAAACCGCATCGATTTCCTGCTGGGTGAGAACTCGTTTCATCGTTTACCCTTAGAGACCTGCTGGCGATTCCGTTGCTCAGTTCGAATCATACAGGCTCATACGGTCGTCCTTGCTAATGATTTCCTTAATCCGAACACCATAATTCCCTTTTACGGTGACGACCTCACCACGGGCAACAACTGTTCCATGAACGATGAGTTCGACCAGGTCGTCCGCGCGCCGGTCAAGCTCAATCATTGAGCCGGATGTGATTCTAAGCACGTCGCCGATAGGCATCACGGCGCGGCCCATCGAGACGGAAAGGGGCAATTCCAGCTTCATTAGCCGGTCGAGCATGGGCGAAGCCACCACCGGCTCGGCTTCGTACTTCTGGACTGAATGGGTTTCTTTGGCGGGAATGGAGGGGAGTAAGACAGTGCCAGCCGAGGGCTCGATGAAGTACAGGAGAGGCTCCAGTTCTCTGTCACCGAACCGGATTGCAATGGCAAACACGACTAAGCCGTCGAAGGACACCGGATGTTCCGCCCGTCCCTCGGTACAGCGGATCGGCTTGGGAAATCCGGTGCTCGTGACGGTGGCGGCACCTTGTTGTGCCTGCCCGATCATCTCGACAAACAGGTTTTGGGCCTCCTCGCCCTCTGAACCAGCGGCAGCGCCGAAAGCAGAGCAGGTAGAAATTTCGGCAGCGATCCAGGTCGTGAACATGGCTGAACCCTCGAAGGACTGCTTCCACCAGGAGAGTGATGGAGAATCGAGACTCGCAATGGCAGGCGACGAAGCGCGCGCACAGGAGACAACCGGGACGATGCCCGAAAACATCTCTACTGCGCGAGTAAATTCCTGGGACCAAACTTGAAGAAAGCTATCGATTTCCTGGTCTGGGGTGTTCATAAGTACGCTCCTGGTAATCGGCGGCATCCACTACAGCGGATCCTGTTCCGCCGCAATCGAGTGCGCCATTTCGGCTCCTTTGTCTCTCAGATCGGCTACGCGGAGAGCCATCACGCCCTCTACGACCAGGATTTCTCCGCTGCCGATAAGAATACGACCAAGATAAAGGTCTATGTTTTCTCCCGCCGGGCGGGTCAACGGAACAACGGAGTCGATCTCCAGCTTAAGCAGGTCGCGCACTCTAATACATCGCCGATCGAGTTCGGCGCGCAGGGTCACGGGAATGTCTGCGATTACGCCATAGCTGCGTAACTCTGGCGGGCCAACAAACTGGGCTGCTGGAGAATCCGGGCCGTTCATGACAATTTCCGGTGCTTAATAGACATATTGATCACTCCCTGAACCCTTCAGGCTGATAGCGCCTTCCTTTTCCATCTCGCGGGCAACAGTGATGATCTCCTGCTGCGCTGCGTCAACGTCCTTTAGCTTGACCGGGCCGAGAGCGGCGATATCGTCACTCATCATGGCAGCGCCGCGTTGTGATTGAGTTGCGAGGAACTTCTGGCGCAGAGATTCGTTTGCACCTTTCAGCGCGATCATTAAAACGCTTCGGTTGACTCGACTGATCAATGCTGCAAGCGAGGTGGAATCCAGATCCTCAAGATCGCGGAAGACGAACATGAACCGCCTGATGTTCTCGAACAGAGCCGGAGTATCGCGCTCGATTTTCTCGAGCAGTTGCGAGCAAGTGTTAGGGTCGAGGCGGTTGAAGATATTGGCAACCGCTCGCACACCGCCGTAAGCTTCGCGGCTGGGTTCTCCCAGATTCCTTAATTTCTGATCGATGACCGAAGCGATATTCCGGACAATTTCGGGGGAGATCTGGTCGAGGTCGGCCATGCGAATGGCGACGTCGGTTCGCGTCTCCGCGGGGAGTGAACTGATGAGAGCAGCCGCCTGGGATGGATCGAGATGCGACAGAATGAGCGCTATCGTCTGGGGATGCTCGTCCTGTATAAACTTGGCAAGCTGCTGTGGGTCGGTCTTGCGGAAGTTTTCGAAGCTGAGCGCGTCTGTATCCATGGACTTGACCAGACGGTCCAGTAATTTTTGAGCGACTTGCGGCCCGTAAGCCTCAACGAGCAATTTGTGGGCGTAGTCGAGACCGCCTTTCACAAAAAGACGTTGGGAGGTTTGGTATTGGATGAACTCTTCCAGCGTGGATTCGACCTGTTCAGGCGTTACACGATCCAGTTGAGCAATCGCCCTGGCAACCTTATCAGCTTCATCCTCAGAGATGTGCTTCAAGATGGCTGCGCTTTCGCCCGGACCCAACGCAACCAGAACGATGGCTGTTTTCTGTATACCGGTCAGTTGGACAGGCGGTCGCAACATCTCCTGTTGATCGGCCATCTTCTATCCGTTCGTCCAGGGTGCCTGGTTTCTCTTAATATGTCGTGGCATTTTCCTAGACGTTTTCGACCAAATTTGAGCTAGTGAAAAGTTCGGAAACCAACGATATAACCAGTGTTCCTGTTGACAGATGGCTCGAGCCGTTCAAAGCCACATCCAGATAAAGAAGCTGGCGAGGAGAGGCGCAAGTGAAGCTAAACGTTCTAATCGTTGATGACTCCGCAGCAATTCGGAAGATTCTCGTGCGAGTACTGGCGCAGACCGATTTACCCATAAGCGGCGTTCACGAAGCAAGCGACGGAGTCGAGGCGCTGAAAATTTTGAACAGCAACGATGTCACGCTCGTGCTGTCCGACATCAACATGCCGAATATGGACGGGATGCAGTTCCTGACGACCTTGCGGGCCAATCCGAACTGGAAGGATCTTTCGGTGATCATGATCACGACAGAGGGCAATCAGTCCAAAGTTCTCGAAGCTGTACAACTGGGAGCAAACGGATACGTCCGCAAGCCATTCACCGCTGACCAGATTAAAGAAAAGGTCCTGGCCTGCGTCAAAGCGGCGAATAACTGATTAGTGAGGAAACACGCCTCGGAATAGCTTCAGAAAACTCCTAGCCGAGGCGCAGGAAAGAGAGTCGAATGGATCAAGATACCGTCGTCAAGTTGGTGAGTGGTGCCGCTCGAGAGGTCTTCTCGACCATGTTGGGCCTGTCCATTTCAGCTGGTCAGCCTTTTATAGAGCAGGCTGCTCCTGCCGAAGCCGAGCGCGTGGTAGCCCTCATCGGATTGGCCGGCAGTTGGATGGGAACAGGTATGCTGAGTTGTTCCCCCGAGTTTGCTTGCCGGATCTCCTCGCTCATGTTAATGACGGAATACTTGTCGATCGACTGCGACGTTCTCGACGCGATGGGCGAGATCTCTAACATGATCTTCGGTTACGTCAAAACAGAATTGGAGGCGCTGCTCGGGCCCTTGGGGCTGAGTATTCCTACCGTCATCTTCGGTCGAAACTTTAGCACCAAGAGCATCGGCTCGCAGTCCTGGACAGTCGTACCAATCACCTCAGACGGGCACCGGATGGATATCAAAATCTGCCTGACGCCAACCCACAATGCCGCGAGCATTCAGCGTCCGGGCCACGCCCGGCAATACGCAACTCAGCTTTAGCTATTCCGAAAAGCTCGGGAGAGCTAAACGGATGATTCCCGCCGT
Source organism: uncultured Acidobacteriaceae bacterium (assembly GCA_963771495.1). Taxonomy (GTDB): domain Bacteria; phylum Acidobacteriota; class Terriglobia; order Bryobacterales; family Bryobacteraceae; genus Bog-105. The sequence goes on from CAVYTR010000004.1 coordinate 414,455, forward strand.
TTGTTCCTGGATCACCCTGTACCAGGCGCGAGCACTCTTGCGTCAATGGTGAAGGATTATTCAAGATGACAGACACTCAAGATCGTGGTCTCAAACTCGCATACTTTGTGTTAGGAATCGCTCTTCCGTTAGTGGGCTGGGTGCTTTGGTCGAAAACGGGCGGTTTTAGGCTTGGCGGCCGAAAAGCACAGGTCGATCAAGCTCGCGACGTCACCATTGAGGACAGCTTTCCGGCCAGCGATCCGCCATCGTCTTGGTAATTTGCGGTTTGGCACGCTCCGATATACTAGAGATTCAAGATGGAGCGCCAGAAGTCTGGTTTTCAGCCAATCGCAGCTAGTCTTACCGTACTCGCAGCATTATTACGCCTGGTTCCTCATCCACCCAATTTTGCACCCGTTGGTAGCGTCGCTCTGTTTGGCGGAGCCCGCCTACGGGGGTGGCAAGCTTACCTTATACCCGTGTTGGCCATGCTGGTGACCGACCCGATTCTGAGCTGTCTGGCCGGAGCGCCCGCGTATTCGCCCATGACGCCAGTTATCTATGGCTGTTTCCTTGTAAATGTGGTTCTGGGGCGCATGCTGATCGCGGACTCGAGCAGGGTTTCTCGTATCGGCCTTGTAGTCTTGCTCGGAAGTTTTCAGTTCTTCCTGGTCACGAACTTTTTTGTCTGGCTTCACGCAGTCAACTTGTATCCTCGGAGCTCTGCGGGTTTGGTCAGCTGCTATGTCGCGGCACTCCCGTTCTTCGGCAGAACTATACTCGGCGATCTCTTTTATTCCGCTCTGGTTTTCGGAGCGTATGCGCTGCTAAAGAATCGAGAGCCGGAATCGACATCACCGGCGGTTGCTGCTTGAGTTAAGGTGTGCCTCATGCATTGAGGAGAATGCATTGAGGACAAGAGATTGACCTTTACACCACTCTTTACCGCGCCGAAACCGGTATGTCGGCGAATGTCAAGCAGTGGAAGAGCATCCCGGTTGGGCTATCGCATGCCTGAAGAGAATGAAAGCTACGACTGGCGGGAACGGATGCGCCGCCTCGAAGATTCGATCGCTCGCAATTGGGAAGAACATGATCGCATTATCAAGGCCGTAGGAACCCTGCGCGAATCCAGTATCCCACTGCACGAAGATGTGCAGAATCTGGTCAACGAGATCCGCCAGCTGGTCGATCGCATGCCGCCCGCGAATCTTCGCTAATCCGTCAGCGCCTTGACATCGGCAGATTCAAGCCGAAATTGAAGAAGCAATCGGGTGAGCAGGGGCAAACTGCACCCCCGCCCGTATCTTCACCCTGGGTTAGACTCCCTCGGACCCGTGTAGTTTTACAAGCTTGTTGTACAGACCCAGCAACAAGAATGTGGGAGGCCAATGCCCAATGAAATTGGCTTTCCGCTCGTCTCCACTGATCTGGAAAGCCAGCGATGCGGCAATTGAGCCAAAAGCGGCCCAAAGCCAAACGTCTGAGGGCAGCTTTGCGGTCTGCTGCTCGATGCTTCTGGCAATGGGACCCTCCCGATGCTCTTGCCGAGCGCTAGTCCGAGGTTCGGTACTTGTGAGTTCCTTTACATCCATTGCAGTTCTCCTTATAAGCTTTTCTGTCGGCGGTACAGTTTCCGTTTGTACCTCTCTGTGTGATTCCGCATAGAGTGCAAACGACTTTTTATCCAGACGCGTTGATTTACTCGTAACGAAGAGCTTCCGTCGGATTCAGCTGAGAGGCACGCCGAGCCGGGAGTAGGCCAAATCCTACGCCAACGGTAAACGAGACGGCAAAAGCGACCAGAATAGAAACAGGGGATATCGGAACACGAACCTGGTTAGTAAGCACTCTTACACTGAGTGGTATCGCCAGACCGATCGCGATACCGACCACCCCGCCGGCCAAACTAATCAGGACCGATTCGACCAGAAATTGGAGGAGGACCTCGCGGCGGGAGGCGCCCACAGCCATTCGAAGTCCGATCTCACGGGTGCGTTCTGTCACAGTCACAAGCATGATGTTCATGATCCCGATGCCCGAGATAATCAAGGCGATAGCTGAGACAATGATGAGAACAATCGTGAGGACGGTAGCGATCGAATCCGCGGTGTCGAGAATGGCCTTCAAGTTCTGGACGTTATAAGTAGCTTCAGCGCGATGCCGTCGCTTCAGTAGGTCTCCTACCTGCTGCGTGACCACCGGTACATCAGCGGCGTTGCGTACTTGGATATAGACCGGGTCGACGCGCTCGTATTGCATGAAGTACTTGATCACGGAGATGGGAATCAGGATGGTCTCCTCTGTAATCTCGCCCTCACCAAACGTACTGGTTTTTTCCCGGAAGGTTCCAATCACGGTGAACTGCAGCTGGCTTATTTTGATGGTCTGCCCGATTGCGCTGTCCTGGTTCCCGAAGATCCGAATCGCGAGCTTGTCCGTTAACAAAGCAACCCGCTCGCGGAGAGTAATGTCACTCTCATCGAAGCTGCGGCCTCGGAGAAGTACAATATTGCGGACCCGCGCGTAGTCTTGGTCGACTCCATCGATATTGACCTCACGGACCTTACCGTTCACTACGATGCGATCATTGATTTGCATGACCGCGGACGCAGCGACGATTGAACTCCCCAAATCCTGACGGATCGCTTGCACATCTGAGAGCTTGACGAAGTCGGCTTGGACCTGAGCGGTATTCTGCCCACCGGCAGAATAGTCGGCATAGACTAGATTCGAGCCGATCCCTCGAATCTGATCCAGAATCAGGTTACGGCTGGCAAGCGAGATCGTGACCACGAGGATTACTGAGGCGTTCCCAATGATGAGTCCGAGCGCGGTCAGGAATGTGCGAAGACGATTGGCCCGAAGCGCTTGAAGGCTGAAGCTTATCGCTTCGGACAGTTTCATGTGGATAAATAAGCCCCGGCCCCGGGCGCTCGCTCAACTAGAGTGAAGTGTTCAATTTCCCGAAGCGCCGTCCACTTGTTTCAGGAGGCGCATGGCTTCCTGTTTCGGAGGATCGTCAACCGTAATAGGAGAGTGCACGTACTTTACAAGCAGCGACTTTGCTTCACTCAAATCGCGCTTCTGTTTGATGAGCAAGTCCGCACGGGCGAACCACACTCCCGGCGCATTTGGGTTCACATTCTCGGCCTCCAGGAACACCGCATCGCTTTCCTTATTGCGGCCCTGGCTTGCGAGAAATTTTGCAAGAGCAATCATGTGTCCAACCTCGTGCGGCGCCACAGCCACAGCTTGGCGGAGGTGCTGTTCTGCCGATTGAAACTCTTTGCGCTTCTGCGCAAGTTTCGCTTGGGAGAAGTAGCCTTCAGGCGGATCTATAGCAGAGATTTTCTGCGCCACGGCATATGCTTTGTCATAGCCGCCCCCAAGAAAACCGGGAGCTTCCAGGTAATAGTCGAACAGGTCACTCAGCGCCTCGCTATTCTTCCCGTTCAACTGAACCGATTTCTCGAAGGCATCCCGTGCCTTCGAGGCGTAACCAGGCGCCATTAGCGGATTCGACGTCTCCGCACGCTTGCCGTAGACCCGACCGAGCCAATCCATGTACTCGCTATTCGTAGGTTCCGCAGCCACAGCTTTCTGAATGAAGTCAGTCGCCTTCTTGAAATCTCCGGTCATGAAGTAGTCGCGACCCATCAGAAACAACACGGCGGGTTCAGAACTCTTCTTGTCGAGAAGAGCGAGGGAGAATTCATAGTCCGTGCGCTTATATAACTCCTCGGCTTTGTTCATTGTTCCGGCCGCGGGAGGCACTGCAGCAACAGCCAGTGCTCCTAGCAGAAACAAGCTAGGCAGCGCCAAGCTTATCCTCCGGAACCAAAGATCGTGTTTATACCTCATTCAATACACCCAAAACCCTCAGTCACCAGATGCATGTTTAGGGCCTTAAGTTGCCATTGTCGCAAGCAATCCGTAGAGAGCAGCAACTGTGACCCTTGTTATTGAGGAGCGCGCACTTTGCCCCCGGTTTGGCTCAGGCGGCTGTAGTATCCTGATGCTGAAATCTCAAGTAATAGGAGAGTTAAGGATTATGTTCGCCGGGTTCCGACGCTTACTGACTTTGAGCGGCCTTGTTGTTCTGCTGAGTTGCTGTGCATGGGCCCAGACCACCACGCTTGAAGGAGACGTAAAAGACCAGAGCGGTCAACCTCTGAAAGGAGCGGTGATCAAGCTCGACCGCACTGACATCAAGGGCCATTACCAGGTCAAGTCAGACAAAAAAGGACATTGGCTCTATACAGGTCTCCCATTCGGCAAGTACGACGTTTCCTGTGAAGTTGACGGGAAGGTGATGGATAAGGTCAGCGGCGTTCAGTCGAAGTACGGCGAATCCGTACCTGTCGATTTCGATCTCAGGAAAATGGCGCAGGCGCAGGCGGCTACTACTCAGGCTAATAATAGCGGCCAACTCACCCAGGAGCAGGCTCGCGGGATGAGTAAGGAGCAGAAGGACCAGTATGAAGCCCAAATGAAACAGCGCTCGGAGCAGATGAAGAAGAACAAAGCTCTGAACGATGACTACAACGCCGGCAAAGACGCGTTGACTGCGGGACAGGGCGATGCCGACAAGGCGAAGAAGGCTACTGATTTCCAGACCGCGATTGACAATTTCCAAAAGGCGTCTCAACTCGACGATAAACAGGAAGCAGTGTGGGCGGGTCTCGGGGACGCGTACTACGGGATGGGCGGCACTCAGACCGGAGACGACCGCACGAAGTCGTTCGATGCAGCCATCGACGCATACAAGAAGGTTCTGGCCATTAACCCTAACGAGGCCGCTATCTACAACCAGATGGGCAACATCTACGGTGCCGAGAAGAAGATGCCCGAGGCCACTGAAGCATTAACCAAGGCGGCCCAACTGGATCCGCAAATGGCGGCGAAGGCGTATTACAACATGGGCGCGAATCTGGTAAATGGGGGAAACTCTGAGCAGGCAGCCGACTTCTTCAAGAAGGCGATCGAAGCAGATCCGAACTATGCGGACGCGCACTATCAGTTAGGTATTTGCCTGATGGGCAAGGCGCAAGTCGACAGCAAGACGGGTAAGATCACGCCGCCGGCCGGCACGGCCGACCAGTTCCAGAAGTATCTCGAACTGAAACCGGACGGTCCCAATGCGCAATCCTCAAAGGACATGCTTGCCTCGCTTGGTGAAACGGTTCAAACCAAGACCGTTGTGCCTGGCACCAAAAAGAAGAAATAACGAAGTAAGATGGATCAGGGCCGCTCGAACGCGGCCTCTACTATTCAGTCGCCCAAGTTTTTCAAAGCAATGATCCGCGCTGTTCTTGAACTTCTGGTAACGATCTTCATTGTTATATTTGCGCGCGCGGTTTTTACTAGCATCATGCGCGGGATAACCAATGCTTCGAGGGCCTCATCAGCTAACCAGCCTGGTGCCGCACCTCCAGGAGATCGCTCAGGCTCTTCGTCAAACCCGAGTCCTCGCACTGGAGGAGATCTTCACAAAGATCCTGTTTGCGGGACGTATGTCTCGGAATCGACCGCCTATCGCCGGCAGACTGGGCGGGACACTTTCTTCTACTGTTCGGAAGCCTGTAAAGAGAAACACGCGCTCGTATCGCGGTAAGTTCATCCCATCCATTGCGGGTTCTTGATCGTACCGTCGAATTGTGTGCTTGTCTTGAATGGCTCAAATTTGCCTGCCTGAGCGGCTTCGCGCGTTTTGTCGAGCAGCGCTATGATGTCTGATTCCGCCATTGGGTTAAAAGTTCGCGCAGCCTCAAACGCCTGGTCGAGAATCTTCATGCTGTCACAGCCAGTAATGACGACCGAAGTCGGCAGGTTCAAGGCGTAATGCAGGCATTCGACAGGAGTCACTGTATTGCTTTTGAGGATGATGCCGCTGCCCATGGGCTTCATGCCGATGACCGCAATTCCCTGCTCCACCAGCTTTGGAACTACGTTGTTAGCGAAGCTTCGGAAATGAGCATCCATCGGGTTCAGCGGCATCTGGCAGGAATCGAAGTGGAAGTTGTGCAGGCGCGCGACCTCGAGCATACGTTCATGGACTAGCGGGTCTTTGTGCCCGGTAAAACCGACGTAACGAATTTTTCCGGCTTGTTTGGCCGCGGAGACTGCCTCCAGCGCACCTCCCGCTGAAAAAAACCGGTCGGGATCATCCAGCCGGATGTTCTCGTGAAATTGAATCAGATCGATGTGATCTGTCTGCAGGCGTCGCAGCGATTCATCGATTTGCGAAGCCGCGGCTTGCCGAGTACGTCCATCGAACTTCGTCATGAGGAAGGCTTTTTGCCTGTATCCGTCGCGAAGCGCCTTGCCCATACGGACCTCACACTCGCCGTTCGCATAATCCCAGCAGTTATCCAGGAAATTGATACCGCGGTCTAGAGCTGAGCGGGTGATCCGGACCGCTTCCTCTTCGCTAGGGCGACCTAAGTGCGCACCGCCCAGTCCAATCGCTGAGACCCTTTCGTTGGTGCTTCCCAGCTTGCGATAGATCATGCCACCGGAATCGGCAGTTTCGGTTGATTGGGCGTTAGCCATCACTGCCACTCCAGCCGTTGCGATTACGTTCAGCGCCGTTCGTCTATCCATACCAATTAGAGTAGTCGTTTTCAGCCAGACCGGAGTGCCGGGCTGACCCGAATATTTACAGACCTCGAAAATCTGTAAACCTCGGTAAACAATCTCGCAATCTAAACAGGCGTAACTCAACCGTCCGAGTTAACCAGGGAGAACAACTACTTGGCCCGTCACGCGATCGTCATCGGCGCTGGCCCCGGTGGCTTAACGGCTGCTGCGCTTCTTGCCAAAGCAGGTATGCGCGTTACCGTACTCGAAAGACTGCCGCACATAGGCGGACGCACATCCTGTTTTCAACACAACGGATTTAAGTTTGACCACGGCCCGACTTTCTTTCATTATCCGCAGGTGCTCGAGAGCATTTTACGCGGGCTCGGGTACGACCTCTGGAGGGAACTGGATCTACGGCGACTCGATCCCCAGTATCGGCTTGTTTTCGGCAGAGGCGGAGAAATGTTGGCAACGCCCGACGTGGAACGAATGGAGCGGGAGATTGCACGCGTCTGTGCCCAGGATTCCGGTAGCTTGCGTCGTTTTCTGATCGATAATCGCCACAAACTCGAGAAATTCAAACCTTTCCTCGAAGCGCCGTTTCAAAGCTGGCGGAGCACAATGCACCCGAGGCTGCTCACCCTTCTTCCAACCCTGAAGCCCTGGCGATCTCTTGATGGCGAGCTCAAAACTTATTTTTCCGACGAGCGGGTTCGGCTGGCCTTTTCCTTCCAATCAAAGTATCTGGGTATGTCCCCTTTCGAATGCCCGAGCTTGTTCACGATTCTGGCGTTCCTGGAATACGAATACGGGATTTACCACCCAATCGGGGGATGTGGGTCAGTTACGGTTGCACTTGCCAGAATCGCTCAACAACTGGGTGCGGAGATCCACGTAAACGAGCCGGTCGAACAGATCCTTTTTGATGGGAGAAAGGCGATCGGAGTCAGGACGAGCTGTCGCGAATACAAGGGAGATGGTATCGTCATCAATGCCGATTTCGCCCGAGCCATGCATCGCATGGTTCCGAATGGCTTGCGACGGCGCTGGACAGATACCAAGCTAGAGAAGAAGCGGATGTCATGCTCCGCTTTCATGTTGTACTTAGGCGTAGATGGGATTTACCGGAACGTTCCGCACCACACGATATATGTGGCTAAAGACTACGAGCGGAATATGGAAGAGATTGCGACGAAACATGTTCTTTCCGACGATCCGTCCTATTATGTCCAGAATGCCGGAGTAACAGACGGGAGTTTGGCACCCCGCGGCAAGAGCACAGTGTATGTGTTGGTGCCTGTCACGCATCAGCATTCGAGAGTAGACTGGACCCGTGAAAAGCAACGCTACCGGAATCTTGTGCTGAAGAAGTTAGCGGATATTGGGATGGAAGATATCGAATCTCGCATTACTTACGAACGCGTTCTTACGCCGGCGGATTGGGACGCGGGTTTCGAGCTGCACAAAGGTTCTGTCTTCGGCCTGGCGCATAGCTGGTCTCAGATGCTTCACCTGCGTCCGCGTAACCGGTTTGAAGAGTTGGAAAACGTCTATCTGGTGGGGGGAAGCACTCATCCTGGGAGCGGACTGCCGGTGATCTTCGAGTCGGCTCGCATCAGTTCACGGCTAATGCTAGACGATTTGGGGATCACGATCCCATGGACGCAGGAGCTTACCGAGATCGCCGCAGTGGCCGGAGTAGCTTGAGGTGAGTGTAGCTGCAGCTGCCGACATACGTTCACGAACAGCACTGCTATCGCGTTCCCGATCTGCGCAGGCGCTGTGGGCAGGCGTCGGAATCAGGCACCGCCTGAAAATCATCCGCGAATTACGCCATCTCCTGGCCGCTAATTCGCTGCGTTTCGCTGCGTTGGTCTCGCCTCATCTGGTCCGGAGCACGGCAGATACGTTAAGTTCGGAAGTGCTGCCGTTGGCCGATGCGGCGCGTTTCCTCGAGGAGAATGCGGAAGCGATTCTTCGGTCTCACATCGTGAGTTCGAAGGGCCGTCCGATGTTTTTCAGGAAGGTGACCATCCGGCATCGATACGATCCTTTCGGGGTCGTGCTGATTATCGGACCCGCTAATTATCCGCTGTTTCTACCCGGATCGCAGTCACTGCAGGCCCTGGTGGCTGGAAACGCCGTCTTGCTGAAGCCCGGGAAGGGCGGCGGAGGCGTGGCTCGGCTCTTATCGGAACTTGCGACCCAAGCAAATCTTCCGCGTGATCTGCTGATGGTTCTCGACGAATCTGTCGAAAGCGCGAGCGCGATGGTGTGTGACGGCGTCGACAAGGTTGTCCTGACCGGATCCAGCACCTCGGGGCGCGCCGTTCTCAAGCTGGCGGCGGAAACTCTGACGCCCTCGGTCGTCGAGCTTTCGGGATGCGACCCGTTCTTTGTTCTGGAGGGTGCAGATCTCGACAGAGCTGCTGATGCAGCCGCATTCGCCATCAGGCTGAACGGCGGCGAAACGTGTATCGCCCCCCGGCGGTTCTTCGTAAACCGAGCCGAGGAGATCCGCTTTTCCGAAGCGTTGGCGCGAAGAATATCACCATTTCCGACGCTTGCCTGGAGAACCGTGGACAGTGAAGATGAAGCTCTTGAGCTCGCAAAAGAGTCTTCCCATGCTTTAGGTGCAACTGTGTTTGGGCCCGAGCCGCAAGCAAGCCGATTCGCATCGCGAGTGTTCGCCGGAGTTGTTGTAGTGAATGACGCTACGGTTCCGACTGCCGACCCAAGAATAACTTTCGGGGGCCGACGTGCCAGCGGATTTGGGAAGACGCGAGGAGCGGAGGGCTTGCGAGAAATGACGGTTCTGAAAGTGATCGTCACGCAGCGAGGCAGGCGCTTACGACATCTGGAACCGGCGCATCCTCGGGCAGAACAGTTGTTTCCGGCTTACATCACGGTCATGCATGAGAAGGGTTTTCGGAATCGTTTGGGCGGACTTCGTCGAGTAATCGAGATCGGATTGGGCAAATGAGTGAACAAATCGGCGTGATCGGTTCTGGCCTGGGAGGTTTAAGCGCAGCCTGCGTGCTTGCTGCGCGCGGGTACAAGGTCACGCTGCTCGAAAAGAACGATTGGATCGGGGGTAAAGCGGCCGTACTACGCGAGGGCGGATACCGGTTCGACATGGGACCGACAATCCTGATCTACCCGTCCGTTCTCCGAAAGATCTTCTCCGAGGCTGGCCGTGAGCTTGCAGATTACCTCGAGCTGGTAGAGCTAGAACCGCAGTGGCGTTGTTTCTTTGATGACAAATCCAAGCTCGATCTATATGGCGACTCTTGTTCCATGAAAAACGAGCTCGATTGCTACTCGCCGGGAACAGCGGAAGGGTACGAGCGATTTTCTTCGATGTCGGAAGAACTCCATGGGATTTCGAACCGTTTCTTCTTCTGGCGTTCAGTTGGTTCTATTTGGGACACGTTCGAGACGGGCTCGGCTTTGAAAATGACTCTTCTTCGTGATGTCAGCCGGATGCGGCTCGGGCACACGGTCGCGGGGACAATTCGAAAAGAGATCAAGGACAAACGGGTCGCCCAGATGCTGGATCACTTGGTTCAGTATGTGGGATCGTCCCCCGAGAAATCACCTGCCATTTTGTGTGCCATTGGCCACATGCAGGCGAGCGAAGGTGTTTGGTACCCCATCGGCGGCACGCGTGCGATTCCTGAAGCGCTCGGAAGGCTCGCCTTTGAGCTAGGAGTCGAGATTCGTAGGAACTGCCCTGTGAAGAGGATCCTCGTCGAGAAGGACGCGGTGCGTGGGGTGGAAACGGCGGCAGGAGAAATGATTCCGCTCGGCGCGGTGGTCGCAAATTCCGACGCGGTACGCACCCATCGCGAACTCATTGGGGGTGAGATAGCCAAGAAGTTCGATCGCCGGCGGACCTATGAGCCGGCATGCTCAGGAGTTGTCATCTACCTTGGCCTCGACCGTCAATACGAACAGCTGGCACATCACAATTTCGCGTTTTCGCGAGACCCCGCCGAGGAGTTCCGCGCTATTTACGAAAAGGGTGAACTGGCGCCCGATCCCACAGCTTATCTATGCGCACCGGCCCGCACGGAGACTTCCGTCGCACCTGGAGGCGGGGAGGCCCTGTATATTCTCGTGCACACACCTTATCTACGGACTGGTCAAGACTGGGATAAGCTCTATCCGGAATACCGGCGCAAGATCTTCGACAAAATCGAAAAGGGCACAGGCATTAGAGATCTCGATGCCCATATCAGGGTCGAACGGTATCTTACGCCGAAAGATATTCACGAGCGCTACGGCGTCTTAAACGGCGCTATCTATGGCATTACGAGCCACGGCCGACTGCAAGGCGGATTCAAACCAGCAAACCATAGTAGCGATGTGAAAGGATTGTATTTCTCTGGTGGAGCGGCCCATCCAGGGCCGGGTATGCCGATGGTTCTGATGTCCGGCTGGATTGCGGCGGATCGCCTGGATCAGGATAAGGTGGTTGAACGCGGTTCGATGGCTCGCTCCGCCGTCGCAGTATGAAGAAAGAACAGAAAGGTAGTGGCAAAAACCTGCCGCCTATCCGCAAATGGCAGCTTCGGCTATTTTCGGCTTATGTTTCCTTCTATCTCTCTCGTCACTTCCACAATGTGTATCTGCTGCGCAGCTCACCGCTTGCGTCGTTTGAGGGTTGGCCGGTTCTCATTTGTCTTAACCATCCGTCCTGGTGGGATCCCCTGATTGCTCTCCATCTCAGCCGACGACTATTCAAAAACAGGCTTCAGTACGCGCCTATTGCAAACGAGGGTTTGCAGAAATATCAGTTTCTCGAACAGCTGGGATTCTTTGGAATTGATCCGCGGAGCACAATAGGGGCCGCCCGATTCTTCCGTCTCGGGCGGCAGGTTCTGAAGCAACCGGATGGCGTATTATGGGTCACGGCAGAGGGGCACTTCACTGACGTCCGGCAGAGGCCGGTGGAGCTGCAGCCAGGTGTAGGACATCTGGCGCACGCGAGCGAGCGCTTTGCGATTTTACCCGTCGCACTCGAATACGCTTTCTGGAATGAGCGATCACCAGAAGCGTTTATCAACTGTGGTGAACCCGTGTTCGTGAGAGACGGCCGCTCTAAATCGCCATCCGAGTGGCTGGCCTGCTTCACCTCCGAACTCGCCTCGGCGCAGGACATCTTGTCCGTAGCGGTGATCGCGCGCAGAGCGGAACAATTCGAGTCGCTGCTATCCGGGGTAGCGGGCGTCAGCCTGATGTATGACGGATGGAGGGCGGCCAAGTCCTTCCTATCCGGAAGCCGCTTTCGCGCGGAGCATGGAGGTGGCAGCTAGAAATGCTGATGCTTCTCGGCATCGCGGCACTGATTCTGGCAGCCGTCCCCGCCCTTCTTTTTCTCCGAAACCTCTCAGCTTACGTTCCTCCTCCGCATTTGTATTCGGCCGGACCGGAGCCTTCGGTCTCACTCTTGATTCCGGCGCGAAACGAAGAAAGATCAATTGCCGCTGCTCTCGATGCCGCTCTCGCCAGCGAGCGTGTGCAGCTGGAAGTGATTGTGCTCGATGATGGATCGGACGACAGAACTGCTGCGATCGTTCGCGAGTACGTAACCCGGGATGCGCGCGTGCACCTTCAGGTTGCGCCTCCGCTGCCCTCAGGGTGGTGCGGGAAGCAGTTTGCGTGCTCGGTGCTGTCGAGGTTGGCGTCCCACCAGATTCTCTGCTTCTGTGACGCGGATGTTCGCCTTACACCGGATGGCCTTCTCCGCAGTGTGAGCTTCCTCAACCTAAGCGGGGCTTCGCTGGTGAGCGGTTTTCCCCTTCAGGAGACAGGAACAATAGCCGAGAAAGTTTTTATTCCGCTGATGCATTTCCTCCTGCTGAGTTTCCTGCCGATGCAGGCAATGCGCCGGACATTAAATCCTGCCTTTGCGGCCGGTTGCGGACAATTGTTTGTCGTAAACAGAGAGGCGTACGAATTGGCCGGCGGACATGCCGCCATTCGGAATTCCAGGCACGACGGTATTAGTCTCCCAAAGGCTTTCAGACGCTCCGGATTCATGACTGATCTCTGTGATGCAACGACGGTAGCAAGTTGTCGGATGTACACAAGCTCGGCGGAGGTGTTGGCTGGATTGCTGAAGAATGCAACCGAAGGGATCGCATCGCCGGCGCGGATCCTGCCGTTCACCATTCTGCTAGCGGGAGGTCAAATGTTACCGTTTGCTCTCTTCGTCTGGGCATTAGCAACGGGACAGCGAGGATGGCTGGCCGCTGCTGGCGTAGCGACCGCTCTTGCCTACCTGCCGCGGATCGTCGCTATCCGGAGATTTCGGCAATCTATTCTAGGCGCAGCTTTGCATCCCGTCTCTGTTGGTCTCTTCCTGCTTTTGCAGTGGTACGCATTTGTTCGGAGCTTGGCTGGTACACCCGCGGTTTGGAAAGGTCGCAGATACCAGACCACATGAAGGTTGGCGATTTTGCACCTGACTTCACGCTCCTGTCCAGCGATGGCAAAAGCATCAATCTGTATTCTCAACTCGAAGAGAGATCGGTGGTCTTGTTTTTCTATCTGAAAGCGTTCACTCCCGTGTGCGTCAGCGAGGTCTGCAACTTCCGTAACAGGATCGGCAGCTTCACCGAGCAGGGCGCAGCTGTTCTTGGGGTCAGCTCAGACTCCTTACGTGTGACGCAGCGATTCCGTAACCAGTATCGGCTGCCTTTTCCCCTATTGATTGATGCGGGCGGACGAATCCGGGCCCTTTACAATGTGCCGAACGTTTTCAACCTGATCCCGGGGCGATCAACATATGTAATCGCAGCAGATAGAAAGATCGCAAACATAACGCATTCTCAGCTTTCGAGTCAGGCGCATATTGACGAAAGTCTTCGTTCGCTTCGAATTTTTGGATGATTTTCCCGCTCGTTGCATTGCTACTCATTTCCGGCGCGGGGGCGACTGCGCTTTCGGAGGCCCGTGCACTTTACTACCAAGGCATTTATGGCAATGCAGCGGCGCAGAAGAAAGCGGACGCGATGTTCACCTCGTTATACCAACAGAGACCGTCCGATTCGTTGATTGAGGTTTACTACGGGAGTCTTCGGCTTTTGGAGGCCAAACGCACCTGGGCGCTGTGGCGAAAAAACGCTCTCTCTCGAGAGGGCGTAGCAAGGATGAACAGAGCCGTATCAAAGACGCCTGACAACCTGGAAATTCGATTCGTCCGAGCCGCCACGGAGTACAATCTCCCGGCTTTTTTCGGACTCACGCAGCAGTGCCGCAAAGATTTCGAGTATCTCGCCAGTCGGGTCGTGCAGGCTGCTCGAAACGGGAGCCTCGATCCGAAGTTGGCCGCAGCAAGTCTGTACTATTACGGCGTTCTTCGGAAACAAGACTCGAATTTCGCCGACGCAAGGGAGGCGTGGAGAAAGGCGGCTTCAGTTGCTCCAGACAGTCATGCGGGAGAGAGCGCGGCGAGAGAGCTAAAGGCTCTGTCATCGCCCTGAGTTACTCGTGCGAAAGTCGAGTTAGAGTATGAACTGGACCGCGATTGGATCTCTACTGATGGGGCTTGCTGTGGGATTGGGTGCCTTTGGCGCACATGGCCTCAGGAACAGACTTGACGCCTACTCACTTTCGGTTTACGAAAAGGCGGTTTTCTACCATTTCGTTCATGCGATCGGAATCCTGATCGTTGCACTGCTGGCGCGCACTTCGCTTATCAGCCCCGATGGGCAGTCCCGGGTAGGCTGGCTACTCTTGATTGGCATTGTTCTATTTTCGGGGAGCCTTTATGCCCTCGCGATAAGTGGCGTTCGCGTACTTGGTGCGATCACGCCTCTCGGAGGCCTCGCGTTTGTCCTTGGATGGCTCCTGCTCGCGTACGAAACGCTACGTGTGAAAGGGAGCTAGCCTGAATTCCGAGTAAAGACCGTGTGCCAAGCCCTTCCGGGAGGTCATACCGGCACAGCACCTCAGCTTTCAGCCGATGCTTGCGAGCCTCGGCTAATTCAGACTCGACATCGGGGCCTTTGAACAGCAAGAGCCGCGCGCCGCGTTTCAGCGCCGGGCCAAACAGATCGAGGATGCGCTCAGTCGGCGCGATGGCGCGTGCGGTGATCGTATCCACCCGTTGGAGGGCCACCAGGTCTTCAGCGCGGTCCGTAGAAACGTGAACATTGGGCAATTCCAAAGCATCGATAACGGAGTCGACAAACCGGGCTTTTTTGCCGATCGACTCCGATAGCGTAAAGCGAATCTCGGGCAGCACGATAGCAAGAGGAACGCCTGGAAAGCCGGCCCCAGTTCCTGCGTCTAGGATCCGCGTCGCATCCTGGAAATGCCTCCAGGGTGCGACGCAGTCAAAAACGTGTTTGATCGCGGCTTCCTTCGGGCTGAGAATGCGAGTCAGGTTCATGTATTCATTCGCAGCAATCACAAGCTCCAGGTGCCGAGCGCTCTTCTGTATCAGGCACTCGCGGTGAGGCAAATCGTGCGGCAAAATGCTCGCAAGTTCCTGTTCGAATTGCACATATTTATCATTGCACCGGGCTTTTTTAGGGCAGTACGCGAAGATGAAAGTGAATGTTAAGAGCTGGCATTGTGGGTCTTCCGAACGTCGGGAAGAGCACCTTATTCAACGCCGTTACACAAACGCGGAAAGCCATGGCGGCGAACTACCGGTTTTGCACAATCGAGCCGAATACCGGAGTAGTAACCGTCCCGGACGCTCGACTGGACGTACTCGCGAGAATGAGTAATTCGCAGAAAACCATCCCCGCCGTGTTTGAATTTGTAGATATCGCCGGACTTGTAAAGGGAGCCAGCAAGGGTGAAGGGCTGGGCAACCAATTTCTGGGGCACATACGCGAAGTGGATGCGCTCATTCAAGTAGTTCGCTGCTTTGAGAACTCGAACATCGAACATGTAATGGATACTGTTGATCCTGTCCGCGACATAGAAATCATCAATACGGAACTGGTTCTCGCGGACTTGGAGTCGATTGAGAAGCGTAAAGCCAAGAGTCAAAAAGCTGCCAAGAGCGGCGACAAGAAATCGATTGCTGAACTGGAGTTACTCGATAAGCTAGAAGCGCACCTGAATAGCGGAAAGACCGTTGTAACTCTTGATCTGACACCAGAAGAGAAATCGACGGTCAAGAGCTTTTTCCTGCTCACGTCGAAACCTACTCTCTTTGCCTGCAACGTTTCGGAGGAAGATCTTGCGCATGCCGATGAGAACGAGTATGTACGGCAGGTACGCAGCTATGTAAAAGAGCATCATGATACCAGCGCTGTTGTCGTTTCCGCCGAAATCGAGTCGGAGCTGGTAACGCTTTCCGAAGAAGAGCGGCGGGAATATCTTGCCGGCCTGGGGGTATCTGACACGGGAACTGGTCAGCTGATTCGAGAGGCATACGACCTACTAGGACTTCGCACTTATCTGACAACAGGGGAGAAGGAAACTCGGGCGTGGACGATCCACACAGGCGATAAAGCACCTGTCGCAGCGGGCGTGATCCACTCCGATTTCGAAAAGAGCTTCATTTCTGCTGAATGCACCGCTTATGACGATCTCGTTGCGGCTGGATCATTTGCGAAGGCACGCGAGTTGGGGAAGCTGAGAACTGAAGGTAAGGAGTATGTCGTGCAGGACGGGGACGTGATGGAATTCAAGACTTTTCTTTAGAACCCGATGCTCGCTTTAAGGCTTGGACCTCGGTTGGGGTGAGCGGACGCCACTCGCCAATCCTGAGCCCTTCAAGGGTAAGGGGACCCAGCCTCGTGCGAACCAGCTTGAGCACTTTGCTGTCCACAGCCTCCAGCATTCGCCTTATCTGGCGGTTGCGACCTTCGGTAATCGTGATTTCGAAGAAAGTGTATTTCGCGGAATCGCGTATCTTTCGCACAAAGGCGGGACGCGTCGGGCCGTCGCTGAGTTCGACGCCGTCTGCAAGCCGCTGGATCTGCTCGTCTCGAAGCAGAGTAGAGGCTTTCACCATG
Organism: uncultured Acidobacteriaceae bacterium; assembly: GCA_963771495.1. Taxonomy (GTDB): domain Bacteria; phylum Acidobacteriota; class Terriglobia; order Bryobacterales; family Bryobacteraceae; genus Bog-105. The sequence continues at coordinate 431,008 of CAVYTR010000004.1, forward strand.
TACGTCTTTGGAATCTTTCGCTCGGGGTTGGTCAATACTTCGGAAAGATCGTTATCATTGGTCAACAGCAGCAAGCCGGTCGTATCCAGGTCGAGACGCCCGACCGTCCCAACAAACTGCCCGACATCTTCAATCAGCGAGTAAACAGTGGGACGGCCCTGAGGATCGTGATAAGTCGTGACGTATCCTTTCGGCTTATAGAGCACGATGTAGCGGCGCTCTGCCTTTTGGATTGCTTTGCCGTCTAGCGTAATCCGGTCGCTGTCTATGTCGACCCAGAGATCGGGAGTTTGAACAAGCTTTCCGTTGACTTGCACCCGGCCCCGGCCAATCCAACTCCGAGCCTCAGTCCGAGATCCAAGGCCAGCTTTCGAGATCACGCGATCGAGGGTCTTCAGATTTCGTTCGCGCTTCACGGCCGGTCTTGGTCAAACAACTCCGACCGGACGATACGCTCTCCCCGGAACATGACGGTCGAGATCCGCTCCAGGTTGGATATGTCCTGGGTGGGGTCACCCTCGAGCAGAATCAGCGTTGCATCCCGGCCTTTCTGAACGGATCCGATCCGGTCCTCGACCCGAAGCACCCGAGCCGCATTAAGCGTGGCAGCCTGTAGGGCAACGGTCGCGGGAATGCCCGCTTTTACCCACAATTCCAGCTCGCGTTGCACGGTCGGCCCGTGGATCACCATCATGTTGCCTGCGTCACTTCCCGCAATAAGAGTGACGCCTGCCTGATAAGCAGAAGTAAGATTGCGATCGATTATGTCGAGCATGTTTCGAAATCGGGCAGGATCAGCTTTTTTACCTTTCGCAATCATTGCACGCGTGTCATTCAATAGGTCAGAAGGACCGACCTGTTGAACGAGCGTTTCATCCAGAGGTCCGGTATCGCCCGTGGCTTGCGCAACAACTCCGCGGAAAACACTTAACGTCGGATCGTAAGCGATCCCTTTCTCCTTCATCTGGGCAAAGGTGACAGCCGGTATCTGGTCTCTCGTTGAGCCGTGTTCAATGCTGTTTGTTCCTGCTTCGACAGCCTCCAAAACGTCGGCCGCGTTTCCCGTGTGGGTGGCCGTGGGCAGATTGTCCTTTTGAGCCTCCGCTATCACGGAACGGTAAATGGACGGATCCATATGATTGAACAATTCCCACTGCGCGCTTCCGCTTTCGAGTACTTCCTTGATGCAATCCACACCGGCGGTTTTCAACTCATCCACCTCGGCGCGCGCTTCTTCGGCAGATTTGGGCAGACGGACGAACTCGCGTTCCGCCGTCTGGCGCATCGATTCGGGGAAATTCTTAATCAGTTCCGTCGGATGGCCGCCTTCAGCAGTGAACAGGGGACCGCAAGAGAAGAACTCAGCACCAAGGTATTCGCCCGAATTGATCTGTTCACGAAGTTTAAGAGCATTGTGCAGCCAGTCGCCGGTACTGCGAACCGCAGTGACTCCGCTGTAGAGATAGGCCGCAAGGCGGCGAAGTCCGAGGTTTGGATCAGCGTACTTTTTGAAGTCTTTGTAAACTCCGCCAGGTGCACCAATGTGCACGTGCATATCAATCAGTCCTGGCATGAGAGTTTTGCCGGCGCTGTTGATCACTTCGGCGTCGAACGCCTTCGGGTTTCCCGGGGGCGCAGCAAACACTTCAGCGATTTTGCCATTTCTCACCAGCACCGCTCCATGCGCAATGATGCGACCGTCGCCGATGAAAATCCTGGCGTCCTGGAAGAGAACGGTCCGGCTACGGTTCGCATTCCTGGCGAGCACTTTCGCTTTTAAGATGTTCTGCTTTGTGTGTACTTGATAAGCCCCCATAACAATGAAGGGCGCCAAAACACCGAGGACCCAAAGTTTAGCTGTGTTACTAATCTTGTCTTCCTTTTCCCAGCGGAATAGCTTCGTTCCTACGACCAGCGCGACACAGAAGGTGATCATGAGACCGATTACTGGCAGCAGGTTCGTGAAAAGTGACTCGCCTCCGATCATGACGGATTGCATACCCTGATACAGATAAGTCGCCGGCATGAACTGGGCAATCGATTGGACCCAGATAGGCATGATGCTGGTAGGGAATGTTGCGCCGCTCAGAAAGAGCATCGGCAGGTACAGAATCTGAGTGAGAATACCGGCTTCCTGAGCTGAGTTTACGACGGCCGCGATGATCATTCCCATGGCCCGGAACGCCACGACTCCGATGCAGATAAAGACGAAAACAGAAAACATGTTGCTCGGCAGAGTCATGTGGTACATCGTGTGGGCGAAGAAAAAGAAGAAAAACACCGAAGGCAAGAAGGCCACAAGGCCGGAAAAGAGGGAAGCAACAATGATGGGCGCCGCGCCGACGGGGGCAACCTTGAAGCGCCTGAGGACATTTGTCTCGCGATCCTGTACAGCGCGCATGCCAGCGCCGAAGAATCCGTTACCCAGCACGCCGATTATCAGAACGCTCGCGATAACCTGCGCCATAGTAGCGGAACTCTGGGCGCCTTGGAACGTCTGCGCAAAGATGAAGAAAAAAATTAGAGGAAATATATAGCTGAAAAAGAGAACTGCGCGGTCGCGGCCCATCAACCGCAAATTACTTCTAATCTGGGCGATGTAGGGTCTCATGATTCGCGTAGCCTCTTTCCGGTAAGTTCGATAAAAACGTCTTCCAGGGTGGGACGCTTCATGTGGATGTCAGTCAGACGTAACCCTTGCGCGTCAATCCACTTCACAAGTTCCACTATCAGGGCGGCGGGCGAATCAGTCTGCACCGCCAAAGTGCACCCATTGTCTTTCAACGAGTATTTCTGATCAGCTAACTTTTCCGGCAACAAATCGACCGGTACCGGTTCGTTTGTTACGACCTCAACCAGCGTTTGGCCCAAAACTCGCTGCTGAATCTCGCGTGGAGTGCCGAGTTCGATGATCTTACCCGCATCGATGATCGCCACGCGATCGCATAGGCGCTCGGCTTCTTCGATGTAGTGCGTTGTGATCAAAATTGACCGCCGGTTCTCTTTGAGCTCCTGGATGACGCCATGAATTTCATGACGCACCTGGGGATCCAGGCCCGTCGTGGGCTCGTCAAGGAATAGGAGTGTCGGTTCATTTAACAAGGACAATGCAAGCGCTACTCGTTGTTTCTGACCGCCCGAAAGGGTTTTGTACTGCGCGTCGCGTTTGTCCCAGAGCTGGAGCCGCTTCAGCAGCTTATCCCGATCAGTATGCCGATCATAAAACGCATCAAATAAATCGAGAGCCTCGTGAACCTTCATTTTGTCGGGAAGATTTGTTGCCTGCAAACATACGCCGATATTATTCTTGACCTCACGGGTCTGGACGGCAGGGTCGAATCCGAGCACAGACACTTTGCCGCTCGTGCGAGGGCGTAAACCCTCGAGGATTTCTATGGTGGTTGTCTTCCCTGCCCCGTTGGGACCGAGGAGACCGAAGACTTCTCCCTCCTGAACTTCGAGATCGATACCTCTGACCGCCTCGAAATCGGCGTATTTTTTGTGCAATCCCTGGACCGAGATAGGCGGCGAAGCGCTCATGTTCTAGTACAGTATGCACGATGAGCCTTGGCAGTTTGAGCGCGGCTTGACGAGAGGCCAGGCTTTGCCGATCAGTCGGGCAAAATTCGGGATAGCTTGAGGTCGGCCAAAGGAATCACTGCTGAACAACTGTGAGACCGGGAACTTCGGTTCAGCTCTTCAGAGAGTCAGCAGCGGATCCGTGACCATTTCATGGCGGATTAGATCCTCGTAGGTCTCGCGTTCTCGTGCGACCTGGATTTGCTTACCAGAAACCAGGATCTCGCATGGCCGCGGACGGGAATTATAGTTTGAGGCAAGTGTGAATCCGTACGCGCCCGCGGTTCTGATCGCGAGCAGATCGCCCGGCTCTGCAGGAGGGAGTCCACGATTACGCGCGAAGAAATCACCGCTTTCACAGACCGGTCCCACGACATCTACCGTCTCCTCAGGTCCTTTTTTCCTCGAGACCGGCTGGATTTCGTGATGAGCCTGGTAAAGCGCCGGGCGAATCAAATCGTTCATACCTGCATCAACGATCACAAACTTCTTAGCCCCATTATGTTTAATCAACAGAACCCTTGTGAGCAGGATGCCGGCGCCAGCGACAATCGACCGGCCCGGCTCTAACATGAGCGTAAGGTCGAGACCGTCAAGCTTGGGCCGTAGATTTTCGACCAGGGAGCCGACTTCGACACTGTGTTCAGTGGTCCGGTAAGATACTCCCAGCCCGCCTCCTAAATCAAGGTGTCTGATCGGGATACCTCGCGCACGCAGCAGCCGCATCAAGACGATCGCCTTGTCCGCAGCTTCGACCAGCGGCTCCACATCGAGCAGTTGGGACCCGATGTGGCAGCTCACGCCTTCAACGCACAGGCCCGGCAGTTGTGTTGCGAGCTGGTAAACCTCTGGGGCGGACTCAATGTCAATTCCAAACTTATGCTCGCGCAATCCCGTCGATATGTAGGGATGAGTGATGGCATCTACGTCGGGATTCACTCGCAGTGCAATGGAAGCTTGCGTACCCGATTCGACGGCCAACCGCGAGATGAGCTGCAATTCCCATTCGGATTCGCAATTAAAACTGTGGATTGATCTTTTGAGCGCAAATCGGATCTCTTCTTCCGTTTTTCCCACGCCTGAGAAAACGACAGAGCGGGGATCTCCGCCGGCAGCAATCACGCGATATAGCTCTCCCCCCGACACAATGTCGAACCCGGCACCTTCACGCGCGAGCAGCTTGAGTATTGCGAGATTCGAGTTTGCTTTCACCGAGTAGCAAATACGGTGAGGCATCCCCACCAGAGCCTGCTCATACGCGCGAAAGTTTCGAGTGATCTCGCCCGCCGAATAAACGTAAGCCGGTGTCCCGTATCGATTCGCAATTTCTCGGAGGGCAACGTTGTCGCATGCGAGTTCCCCGTTGAGATAAGCAAATCCTTCTTCGCTACCCATTACTTCTGGTTAGAGAACCCGTAAAGCGATCGCTGTCTGATCATCGGTCAACGGAGTTATCCCGCGAAATGCGTCAATGTCGTCGAAGATACGGTTGGTTAGCTCCTGCGGAGTATCCCGCCAGTTTTCAATAAGCAATTTTTCAAGCCTCTCCCGACCGTAATCATCTGTCCCTGACAATTGGTCTTCGACTCCATCTGAGTAAAGCAGCACAAGATCGCCGGGCTGTGCAGCAATTTGAATTTGGTCATATTCCTGGTCGTCCAGTAAGCCGATCGGCACACCTTCCACTTTTGATTCGATGAGTTCGCCGCGCCGGGAAAGAATCGGGGGGAGGGTACCCGCACTGGCTACAGTAAAATTCGAATTTCGTGAATCCCAAAGGACAAGCGACAGAGTTGCATATTGTGCATCCACCTTGCGTTCCAGCAGCGCTTCATTCAGCAGCTTCATAAGTTGAGCGGGGGTACGTCTGCGCGGGGCGAGAATCCTGAGGAGCCCGGAAATCAGAGCGCCGTAGAGAGCTGCGGCCGCTCCCTTACCGCTCACATCGCCGAAGGCGATGAGTGTGTACTCGTCACTATGCTCAAAGAAGTCGTAGAGATCACCGCTGATCTCACGCGCGGGCCTGGAACGTATTCCAACCTCCAACCCGATGATGTCCGAAACCGTTCGGGGCAGCAGTACCGATTGCAATTTATAAGCAGCACGCAGATCCTCCTCCATGCGCTGCTCGCGTTTCGCTAACTCTTCGTAAAGGCGCGCATTCTCAACCGAGGTGGCAATTTGAGGAGCGAGCAGACTCAGAGCCCGGAGATGGTCATCGGTGAAGAAGCTCAGTCGGACGCTCTCCAGGTCCATCACACCGATTACCCGATCGCGCAAAACCAACGGCACTGCCACCTCTGAGAGGACGTCCGGCTGTGTGGGAATGTAGCGGACATCCGCTCGCACATCCGCGACGCGAATCACCTGACGGCTCTGGGCCGCGTGACCAGTAATGCCCTTCCCGATCGGAATGATATCGACCGTATTTTGTTCGTCGTACCTTTGGCTAAACCGGCACGTCGAGAATTCGGCGATCCTCATCGACCAGAAAGATACTGAATGCGTCATAGTTGATCAGCGCACGAACCGTAATGGCAATCTTCGTCAGCAGCTCATCGATGTCGAGGATGGAGCTGAACTCCTGAGAAAGATGAGCCAAGACTCGGAGTGTCCGGTTCTGTCGTTCTACGCGGCGATACAGTCGCGCGTTATCGATAGACGTACCAACACGGCTTGCGATCAGCACTAGTAGGGCACGGTCTTGTTCCGTAAATGCGTTCAGGCGAGTGGCCTGCAGATCGATAACTCCTACCAACTTGCCGCGCACAAGCATCGGAACCGCTAATTCCGCGCGAACTGCGTCGAGAGCATTCAAGTAACGGTTATCTGTTCTGACATCCCCAGCCAGTATAGGCTTGCGCGACGCAGCAGAAGCGCCCGTTATCCCTTCTCCAAGCCGGATCGAAAGATTCTTCGCGACCTCATCGCGATGCCCGATCGAGTATCGCATTCGCAAGCTCCGCGTCCGCTCGTTATAGAGCAGGATGGCGAAAAGCTCATACGGGATAACATCCTTCACAATCTCTGCGACATTTGCCAGGAGTCGGTCGAGATCGAGAGTTTCGTTGGTAACGGTGCTGACCTCCAGAAGAAAGTCGAGCAGTTCCGCGCGCTCCTTGAAGCGCATATCGGCCTTCCGCGGCGGCATCAGTCGTCGCTCACGTTCCCTTGAGTACTCGCACCTGGCACTGAGGCCTTCTGCAACTCGCGCAAAATTGCGACCCCGGAGCTTGTTCCGATCCTAGTGGCTCCTGCTTGTACCATACTCCGCAAAGCCTCTAGGGTTCGTACGCCTCCCGAGGCCTTCACGCCCACGTTGGGACCCACCACGGAACGCATCAGCCTGACACTTTCAGCGGTAGCTCCCGCCGTGGAGAACCCGGTCGATGTCTTGACGAAATCTGATTGGGCGGCCACAGCCAGTCGGCACGAACAACGTATCTCCTCGGGAGAGAGTAACGAAGTCTCCAGAATCACTTTAAGGAGAGCATTTCGCGAGTGCGTAAGTTCCGCGATTGCGCGAATCTCGTTCCGAACCGTATCCAGATCCGAGGACTTCAGCGCTCCTATGTTCTGCACTAGATCGAGCTCCGTCGCTCCCTGCACAAGTGCGAGCTCCGCTTCCGAAAACTTTACTCTTGGTTGATTCGCACCCAGCGGAAATCCAATCACCGTACAAACACGAATGCTTGAACCGGACAAAGCTGCGGTCGCGAATGGAACCCAATAAGGATTCACGCACACTGACGCAAAACGGTACTCACGAGCTTCAGCACAAAGCTGTACAACATCTTTCTGGGCCGCTTCAGGCTTCAGAAGAGTGTGATCGATAAGCGCCGCAATGACATTGGGGTGAACGGAAATCTCTTCGGGAGTCACGGTTCTGAAGGTGGAGGGACGAGAGGGAGATGACCATTCACACCCTCGCTGCTAAAGGATATCACGCAAGAGAAAGCTCGGGCCCCGCGAGCTAGGATGGAGTGTTGATGAAGATCTGCACAATTAGTCTGTGCATTATCACTGGCCTGCTTCTGGACTGCAGAGTGTGGGCCGGTCAGGCTCATGCAGCCGGCGGTCAGCCCAAAGCGCCGGTCGAAGATGCCGCAGCTGTCGATCGCGGCCGTAAGACGTTCCAGTCAACCTGCGGCTTTTGCCACGGTAACGATGCGACTGGATCTAGAGCTCCGGACCTGCTTCGATCCACTCTGCTAAGTCATGATGTGAATGGAAACCTTGTCGGACCCGTTATTTTGAATGGTCGTCCGGACAAGGGCATGCCGAGCTTCTCAAACTTGCGGCAGACGCAGATAGCAGATATCATTGCATTCCTTCATCACCAGGCTTATGCAGCTCTGCATAGCGCTCACGTTCCGGGCGACTATCCTCTAGCGAAGTTGCTCACCGGAAATGCCGATCAAGGGAAAACGTTCTTTGAAGGCCAGGGGCAGTGCGCAACCTGCCATTCGGTGACCGGCGACCTGGCGGGTGTAGCGCGAAAGTATTCGCCGATCGACTTGCAGCAACACATGGTGTACCCGTCAGCGAAAGCCGCCTCAAAAACCGCGTCGATCACGCTGAAAGATGGCACCAAATACGAAGGCAAACTGATGCACCAGGATGGATTCACGATTGCAGTTTACTGTCGGGACGGATGGTACCGCTCCTGGCCGGTCAGCGAGGTTCAAGTGCAGGTTCACGATCCGCTCGAGGCGCATCGCGAACTTATGACCAAATACACGGATGCGGACATTCACAACCTGTTCGCGTATCTGGAAACCTTGAAGTAAGTGCTACTTCGGCTGACTGAGCCGTTTGAAATATTCAGCTACAGCGTTGCGATAGCTTTCCGGCGTTTGTTCGGTGGCTCCTGTTCTTGCACCATTCGCGATTCCGCCCTGGGCCATGCGCTTGTTCAACTCCATTTCGAGCCGCTCCAAACTCGTTACCGTATCCTGGCTGATGCGCGCGTCGAGAAGCCCTGCTTGAGCGCCAGTTAGGTGGTGAAGATTTCCGAGCACGCCGTCGATATAGCCGTATAGGGCATGATCGTTCGGGTCCACCTGTCCGCGTAAACCGTTCAGTTGCCGGATTGCGCTCTGAACGTCCCGGGCATCAAGGCCGCGGTCCAAATCGGATCGCCCCAGGTTATTACTTGGGCCGCCACGCGGACTGAATGCTCCGTTTCCGCCTTGCTGCCCGCTTTGCTGGCTTCCGTTATTGGATTGATCTCCGCGTGCCAGCTGCTCTCGAAGCTGCCTGATCTCGTTCAGCGCCTCTGCTGTGCGATCGTCTTTACCGGCACCCTGATTTCCGGGCTGACTGTTATTCAAAGCGCTCTGGACATCACGCAGATCACGGCTGAGCTGATCAACACCGGCGCTTACGCTGTCTTCCATTCCGACATTGCGATCACCATAGCCCTGACGGATCCATTCGGCGTTCTTTTGCATGCGCAACGCCAGTTCTTTCTGTTCGGCTTCCGAAAGTGCCCGCCGCATTTTAGAAGACGCGTCGGGGCGAGTCCCGGACATGTTCTCCGCTTGTTGCCCCATTTGCTTTTCAAGCTGTTCCAACTGAGCCGCAAGCCGCTCCTTCTCGGCAGCTACTGCTTTCTCCTGCTCCGTGGGCGTGTGAGTCGGTTGCATTTCCTGCTGCCAGTAACGGCGCCGGAAGCCATAGCCGAAACGGGTACTATTCGGGTCATTCATCTCCGGCATTGCTTCGCCGCCGCCTTCTGAAGGTTGGTTTCCAGAGTTCCGCGCTGATTGCCAGTCGCGTCCGCGCTGGCCGTCAGACCCGTTCCCATACATCTGCTTAATCCGGTTCGCCAGCTCTTTCTGCTGATTCGCTATGTCCTGTGCTCGTCCTGCTAGATCAGAAACGGAATTGCCTGCCTGGTCGTGCAGCATTCTGTTCAGCGTGTTTTGGGCTTCTTTCAACTGGGCGGCCGCACGCTGTTGGGCAGTGGCATCGCGTTCGCTAACTGCCTTGCGCATCTCGTTTTCGGCTCGCTCCAATGCATTCGTGGTCTGCCGCAGTGCATCGTTCATGCGATTGTTGTCGGCGTTTTGTCCAGCCCGGCTTGAGGAACGACTGGAAGATGACGATGAACCGCCTTGGCTGGCTTGTGATCCGCCGCTCTGCTGGTTCGAGGAGCTTTGCTGTCCATTTTGGCTGTTTTGGGCTAACTGCTGCATCTGTTGCCGCAATTCTTCTGCTTCGCGCCGGAGTTGCTCCTCCTCCCAGCGCTGCTCGAAGTCCTGCTTTTGGGAATTTTGCGCCGCAAGTTCCTGCTGTCTTCTAGCCAGCATCTGCAACTTCTCGAAAGCTTCGTCTATCGCCTTCTGCTGATCTCCGCCAGCAGCCGAATCGGAAGATCGTCCGGTCTCGTACTGGTTTTTGCTCGTATCCAATTCCAGATCGAACATACGGGCGAGATCGCGTTGTGCTCCGCCGCCGCCCCCACCGCCCCCGGATCGCTGACCGAATGCGACTTGAATGTCGCGGAACAGCGCTTCTGCACGAAGCAGCCCTTGTAACGCCTTCTGTTCCGGCGGTAAAGCGTCCTGCCATTTTGCGGGCTTCAACTGATTCACGGCAGTTCCCATGTCCACGGAGGCTTGCGTCATCAGTCGTGAGAATTCTGTGAATTGAGAACCGTTGGCCCCGAGTTCGCGGCTAGCCATGCGCTCCGCAAGCGTCTTGGCCTGTTCGCCCAGTTTGCCTTGCAGATCCGACAGGAACCGCGCGTCTTCTTGCAGCGCCACTCGGGCCTTCCCAGGATCGCGGATTTCGTTGAACGTGGCTGCGATGATCTGTTTCTGCCGTTCAGAAATGTTGTTGGAGTCGCCCATACCCATGCCGCCCATTCCGCCGCCGCCAGCCTGTTGCGATTGACTGAATTTGAAATCGAACGGCTCAGCCTGCGCGAAAACAAGTTCACTTCGGGATGTCGTCTTCGCGTCCCGAGCTGTGGCGTAAATGCTGACCAGGTCCCCAGGCACTACTTTGAAATTTTCGAAATAGAGCGTGGACTTGCCTTCAGCGTCGCGTACGCCTTTCTGTTTCAGCAAGGGAATTACCTGCTCCGGCCCGCCGTTTACCGAATAGTGCAGATCCAGGCCGTTAACCCCGAAGTCATCGGTGGCAGAGACGGTCACGGGGACTTCTTCGATGATGCTTACGTGAGGATCGCGTCCGGGATTGACAATCCGCACCGTAGGCGGCTCGTCTTTTTTGGCTTCGATGAAGTAATCGTCGCTAACACGAATCGTTTCTCCGCTATCGATTGCGGCAATGTGATACGAACCATCCTTTTGAATATGTAGCCGTGCGCTGGCCCAGTTGCCTTCAGTCCGCGTGAGCGGAATGCGGTCACCGGTCTCAGTGACCAGTAGCCCATGATCGAGGGGGCGATCGGTTAGCACGGCAATGTTAGCCTCGGTGCCCTGCACAGCCCGGATATCCCCACCAGGATCGTTAATGACATCCTGGAGCCCGAGTCCGGACGGGTAATGAATACCAACCCGAACACGCCGGACTGCAGGCAAATCTTTGACGTTAATCGTGTAATGCCGGGACTGCGCCCCATCCGCCTGCACATAGTATTCAACTGGGTCAGATAACCCCGCGAAAAGGAATTGGTATTTGCTCCCGTCTGACTTCGACTGCATCGCGATGGCTTCCCACTTGAGGGCGCTTCCATACTTGGCGTGCAAGATAACCCGGTGCGCAGAAAAGCCGGTCAGCTGTGCGTAAATCGCTTGATCGGATCGCCGCCGTATCGTCTTGTTGCCAGGTTGAACAACGATGTCGTAGACTGGCCGCCTGCCTGCGGCCGCGCGACCCGTCCAAAGCAATGAAGCCCCATAACCCCAAAACCCCGGAGCCATAGTAATCAACAAGAGCAGACAGATTGTGGCCGCCAAGCCGGAGCCAGCGAAAAGAAGAACATGACGGATATCAAACAGTTGAGTGGCACGGTGGCTCTGTGCAACCTGCAAAGCGTCTTCGGCCAGGAGTTCGGTAAAAGGGTTCTCTGCATCGGGGCGCTCTGTGATTGTTGTCAACCGCTGGTTCAGTTCAGGAATGCGACTTTCGACGATACTCGTTAGCTTGCGTCGGTTGATTCGCAGAAACGGAACGGCTAATCCGACAGCGATGGAAACAGCCAGAGAAGCGAAAAGCAGAATTCGCAGCGGTAGCACGACTCCGGTTGCAAACTGGCTCTTATTCGCTAAGTAAACGAAGAGTATCGTCAGAACGAGTGCGAGTACAGCAACCAGCGCGGTGCCTCGCGAGGCAGCCAGGAAACGCGACCGCAGTTCCAGCTTCCGCAAAAAGAGGTTCAAAGATTGAAGCGCTGTCATGCCCTCTGCCTTTCTTCTTTCAGATACCGGCTGCCAAAGATCGATTCCGCAAAAGCGGTCACGAGCAGCAGGATGGTCACGAACTGCCAGAGACTACGTGGTTGCGTTCGCTTTTCAACAGTTCCCGTTTCGGCGCCGGACGCTGTACTCCCAGTATTGCGCCATAAATCGAGCGTTTCATCCGGGACTGTTCTCAGATCTGATTCACGCCGGTCCGCATTAGCGGCAACCAGGAGTCGCTGCCCGTTCGGACGCTGAATCTCGTAGAAGCCGCTGTCTCTCAACTCATAAGAGGTGGCACTGCTGGCGTCGGCCAGCGACAACTCGTGCCTCCCATCAGGACCAATTATGTCGGCCGCCGTTCCCCGATCACGATTCTGACGCAAAGTGACAGGTGTCCCAACAGGAACACTGGAAGGCACCCCTTCCGTACCCGCCAGATAATGTCCGGTCTGAACCGCGAACGGAACATACGAAGAGTGTAAGGGAAAGTCGTTCGTCGAGTTGTCAATAGACGAAGCGAATATCAGGATCCGCCCTTCTCCCATCGGCTGGTCTATAACAAGAGGTGAACCGTCTGCCAATCTGGCAAGCACGCGTGCATCAGGCTTGGGAACAAGACGGGCGGCCCGCAGGAACTGGACATTGTCGAATCGGCCTACCCCGAGCAGTGCTGCGCTTTGATTGTCCACGTAACCTGCGCCCTGGGCCTGGCGGAAATCACTGAATCGATCACTCGAAAGCGGAACACGGCCGGCACTCGCGCTGGTTGAACCTAGCACAACCAGAACAGCCCCTCCGTGGCTGACATAAGCGCAGAGCGAGCGCGCCAGATTGTCTTCCAGATCTCCCAGGTCGTTCAGCACAACGTAGGCGTAATGTGCAAATTCGGTGTGAGCGGCCTGTTCCACCGGCTGAGTCTGCACCACAAGGCCCGTGTCTGGAGCCGATTCGAGAGCCGCTTTGTAATAAAGCGCTCCTTCGCTCCGGCCGTGGCCGTACAGAAAGAGGACTCGCCGGGGATCCGATCGCTCTACCGAGAAGGCGAATGAATCATCGCGGGGCAAAGTGTCTTCAGAATCAATTTTCACCTCGCCACGGTGAGAACCATATCCTACCGGGAAACCTACAAATTCCACTTGCCCGCGCCCGTTTGCCGGAATATTGACCAGCTTCGAATCCATAGCTACTCCGTCCAGCAGAAGGCTGACTTTGCGAGACACTGACGGTGTTTGCCAACCTGCGAGTGTCGCCGTCAGTCGTGTGCGTTTGGTGTCGTAGACGTGCGCCGCCGTCGTAACGCTCTCCACGGCCCAATTCGGTGCATTTGCCGGGCCGATTCTTTGCAACGCGAGCGCCGTGTGAGGGCCAAGTTGCAGATCTCGAAAGCTCGACGGCATGCCCGATTGCTGCATGTCACTGACCAGGTAGACGCTTAATTGCATACTGGACGACTGTTCGATCACCCGCAAAGCTCGGGCGAACTCTCCAAATGAGCTCGCACGATCAGTTGGCTGAATGGTCTGAATGGCCGCTTTCAACAGGCCGTGATCCATCTCCGGCTGCGTCAGTGCTTCCAAGTGCGTGTCAATAGCAACTATTTCCGTCATGCTGCGGGCCGGGAGAGTATCGACTATCCGTTCTGCTTCTGCTTTCGCTGCCGCCAACCGGTTCCCGCTGCGCATACTAAAAGACCTATCAACCGCTATAACGTTGAGTCTACGGCGTCCTTCGATCGTGGAAGTCTGGTTGATGTAAGGGTTCGCGAACGCCAGCGCCAGCAGCGCTATCACGGCCAGCCGCAGTAACAGCAGAGCCAAATACCGCAATCGTCGGTGGCGTACCGAGCTTTGGACCCGGCGCTCGAAGAACATCAGCGAGCTGAAGGGTTGCGGCGTCCTCTGAAATTGCCGCAACAGATGAAGCCACAGAGGCAGCCCCGCGGCGACCAGACCGGCAAGGAACAAAGGCGAAAGAAAGCCCATCTCAGACACGCCCTTCCCGGATTCTGAAGTAATCTCGCAGAGTCACGTCCAAAGGAGCATCCGTACGGACCAAGAAGTAGTCCAGACCCGCGGCTTGTGCTCTCGAGCGCAGATTGCGGACGTGCTCCGTTACCTTGACCTGGTACTCGTTGCGTGCATACTCGGGCGAGGCTTCGAGCGAATCCCCGGTTTCCATGTCTTCGAGAAGAACGGGCCCGGAGAGTTTCGGCTCCAGTTCGGCCGGGTCGAGCAGATGAAACAACACCACTTCGTTCCCTCGGTACCGTAGCGGTTCCACCGTGCTGATAATCGTTCCCGGATCTTCGAAAAAGTCAGAAATCAGCGCCGTGATTCCCCTCCGTTTCAGTAAGTGTTGCAACTCGAAGAAAGGCTTTTGATAATTTGTCCGTTTGCCCAGCGAGGCTTCGTCAATTCCATGTAGAAGTCTCATCAGCTGCCCTTGCCTGGACGAAGGCTGCACCAGCTGAACCACATCATCATGGAAAACGATCAGCCCTGCGCTGTCCCGCTGCAGGTGAGCCAAGTAGGCCAGCGCCGAAGCCAGGTATTTCGCATAATCGAACTTCCGCACCGCAACAGAACTGAAACCCATGCTGGCGCTTGCGTCTAGCAGAATCATCAGGGCCGTGTTGGTTTCGCCCCGATAACGCTTCAAATATGCCTTTTCGGTCCGGGCAAAAACGTTCCAGTCGACATGGCGCAGATCGTCGCCGGGAGTATAGGCACGATACTCCGCAAATTCCTGGCTAAAACCGAAATCGGGGGACCGATGAAGACCGGAGATAAATCCTTCGACTATCGTCTTGGCGATGAGCTCGAGATTCGAGATCCCAGCCAGAACAGTGGGATCGAGGAAGCGGTTCGTGGGGACGGTAGCCGGCATCGATGTCTTCCCTCCATTGCACTCATTAATCAAGCGCGGGGAGCTGGCTTCGCATCCAGTAATTTGCTCAGTATGTCATCCGATGACTGCCGGTCTGACTCGGCATGGAAATTCAGAAGCACACGATGCCGCATCACAGGGATTGCCAGCGCTCGAACATCTTCGTAGGCAACATGGAAACGTCCTTGCATCAGCGCTCTTGCCTTACCGGCGAGTATCAGGAATTGAACTGCACGCACGCTGGCGCCGAAATTGACGTACTTTCTGATGAAATCCGGGCTGTCGCCATTCGATTTGGGCCGCGTAGCGCGAACGAGTTCAATCGCGTAGCGAGCTACCGACTCGGCTACCGGCGTCATCCGCACGAGTTGCTGAATCTGCCGTATCTCTTCGCCATTGGTGACCACTTCTGGCTGAGGCAGATGGGTTGTCGTGGTCAGGTCGATGACTCTCAGTTCGTCTTCCGCCGACAGATAATCCAGAACAGTGTTGAAAAGAAACCGATCGAGCTGAGCTTCAGGAAGCGGATAGGTGCCTTCCAGTTCAATCGGGTTCTGGGTAGCCAGCACGAAGAACGGCGGCTCAATCCGGTAATTATGGCCGCGTACTGTGCAGGAAAGCTCCTGCATGGCCTCGAGAAGCGCTGATTGCGTCTTGGGCGGCGTGCGGTTGATCTCGTCGGCTAAGAGAACGTTTGAAAAGATTGGTCCCGGCACAAACGTCCACGTCCTGTGACCGCTCGCGGGGTCCTCTTCGATGATATCCGTGCCTGTTATGTCGGAGGGCATCAGGTCGGGCGTAAACTGAATGCGGTTGAACTTCAGACCCAAAGCCTGTGAAACCGTACGCACCAGCAGAGTTTTGGCTGTCCCGGGCAAGCCCGTGAGCAAACAGTGTCCGCCGACAAAGAGCGAAATCATCACGCTCTCAATGACTTCATCCTGTCCCACGATCACCTTTTGCACTTCCCGGCGTATCGCTGACTGAACTTCCTGAAAACGACGGACGCGCGCTCTTATGTCACTTGAATCGGTAGAGAGTTCGGGTGTTGTGATAGTGGACATCATTGGCTCAACTGAAGAAGAAGTTGCTGTGCTGGCTTAAAAGCAGGCGCAGCCTCGAGCGCTAGCAGCACCTGGTCTTTTGCTTCACCAGGGCGATGGGCAGCATTCAAAGCTTTGGCGAGATCGTAGTGTGATTCGGCCGTATCGGAAGGCTTGAGTTCCAGCGCAGCCCGATATTCTCGAATCGCGCCATTGGCATCCCCGCTCTCCAATAGCACTGCCCCAAAACGCCGATGCACTTCCTCGTCCTCGGGATAAACATACGTAATTTTTCTAAAAGTCATTGCGGCCGCCGCATTCTTCCCGGATTCCTGCTCTAGCCGTGCAAGTTTCTTGAGCGTGTCAACATCTGTCCCGCCGATATCGCGATAGCGCTCGAGCTGCTCGATCGCCTGGGGCTTCTTATTTTTGTTCAGGTAAGACGTCGCGAGCAGTTGGTAATCGCTATTGGCGCCTATGTAATCGGGATAGTAATCCCGGACTGCGAGGCCCTCGCGCAAAGCTTCCTCATTCTTGCCTGCCTTCAGATTGGAATAAGCGCTCTTCAAACCATTCTTCCAATCATCGAAATGATGGACTGTATTGTCCGTTTGTGCATACAACCAGGCACTGAATTCTTTATCGAAACTCGCAGGAGTTTCATGCAAGTTGTCGCTGATCGCCTCGGCCGTCGTCTTGCGCGCGGCATACGAGTGGACCATGCCGAGAAT
Source organism: uncultured Acidobacteriaceae bacterium (assembly GCA_963771495.1). Taxonomy (GTDB): domain Bacteria; phylum Acidobacteriota; class Terriglobia; order Bryobacterales; family Bryobacteraceae; genus Bog-105. The sequence goes on from CAVYTR010000004.1 coordinate 447,622, forward strand.
CGCATCGCTACTCCACTTATTCGCTATGAAGTCGCAAATCTTCCCCGCCTCAAAGTAGGAAACGATCACTTGGCCTGGGTATTCTGGACGGACGAAACCGCGATCTAGTTCCAGAACAGGCAGCAGTTTCTTGTTTTTCAGGGCTCCCACGATCTCTGGTGTCATGCGGTCGCCCCAATCGGGTGAAGCGGCACTCTCTTCGTGTACAGCCAACCCCTCCGTAAACCATCGTGGAACTAAGTGGTGAGTTGCCGTCAGGATGTATACGTGGCTCAGCTCGTGCCACATTGTGCTTGCCCAGTTCAGGTCGCCCGGCGCGCGGGAGGACGGGCTGTCCATTGCCACGACCAGCCCGAAAGTAACGCCCAGAAGCCCGCCTTGCCCCGGCAGCCCCAAGGTACGGACCACGAAGTCCTGGTGATTCGGGTAAACTTCCAGCCGCACCGGACCCGGCAGTTTCATCTTGTACTTCCGATCGTAGGTCGCTATCGCTCGTTGCAACTCCGTTTCCATGTAGGGCCGAAGCAGGCCGGCTTCCTTTTTGTTCAAAATCAGCTCAGTGGTAGGCGTCTTGAACGTCTCATAGCTCGGAAGTGTGTCCAGGAACTTAAGAGCGTTCCTTGTTTGCGGACTGGATTCGTGCGCGTCGTAGCACTCTTGGAGCTCTTTTTTTGCTTCGTCGTCCATCCCCAGCCGCATCAGGTTAATTCCAAGTTGCGACCGAGCAGCCCAGAGACTGGGGTTCAGCTCGAGTGCCCTTCGGTCGAGCGAGATAGCTTCCTCGTACCGATGGTTGATTTCGACAAAATGGGCGCCGGTGTCGTAGGCTTCGCCGTATACCGGATTCACCTGGAGAATGCGCCCCATCCAGGGAGAATCAGATTTTCCGTTGATCCAATCAATCGACGCTAGGACAGCCATCGAGTCGAGCGCTTCGCCGGAGATGGCCAGCGCTTTTTCTGCCTCCTCGGTCGCAAGCTTTGGATTCGAGTCTTCGAGCGCAAGATAGGCAAGGAGCTCATGCGCTTCCACCAGCTTGGGATCCAACTCCAATGCTTTCTGCGCGAACTCCACCGCTTTCTTGTCGTAAGCCTCGGAACCTACTCGGGCCAGACCCAGGTAAGCTGGAGCGAAACCCGGATCAATTTCCAGGGCCTCTTCGAAAAGTTTTGCGGCGTCCCCGGGCTGGTAGTGAGCCAGATACAACCGGCCCCATTCCACTCGCACCGGAGCTGACCGTGGCTGCGCCTTGACAGCTTCCCGGAACCGGTCGTTGGCTTCGAAGTAACGGTTCAGCCCAAATAGCGCTTCGGCCTGCACAAATGGATCGGGACTTTGAGCTAGTGAAGCGAAGCACGCTGCCGCAGGCTTCTGCTTGCCGTGATGGTCGAGCAGACGGCAGTCGTTGACGGTTGATCCCGTGCTTGCGGGGGCACTCAAAGCGACAGCTGCCAAGCAAACGAAAACACCTGAGACTCTCACCGGTCAATCTCCGCCTGCGTGCGTGCCAGTTCCAAAAGAAGAGCGCTTAACTGCTGCTTGTATTCATCCGGCGGCATCGCTGCTTTTTCGTACTTGAGGCGGTCAATCTTCGCTTCCAGGTCTTCCTTCTTTGAAACGAGACGTTGCTTCTCCGGAGAAATCGCTTTCCCCGCCTCAGTTTCGGGACGAATTACCGGGAATGCAGCCGCGAGCAATCCTTCCCCATTATCGGGCTTCGGGTCGCGCACCGCTTTCGTGTTCCCTGTATCGGAGAGCGTCGCATGCTCCGTCGCCAGCAGTTTCTCCGTTTCGAAATAAGCGCCCGTCTTGCGCTGTGCATAATTGAAAGCCTCCAGAGCGGAGACCGAGCCGTTCTTGTCCGTATCAGCCGCCGGATCGCGCAAAGCATCCACCCAATATCGGGCGAACACCGGAGCGTTCTTCTCCGTTCCCGACTTCGTGGCAGTAATCACAATCCGATTCTTCTTTACCAGAGCCGTTAGCGATGCACCGCTGCAGCTTGTCATGTTCACAACCAGTTGCCGCCGCGCAGGCAATCGGTTCAGCCAAATGGCAAATTCCGATGCGGTTATGTCCGGTCCGGGCACATTAAACTTGTAATCCACACCATCGAATGTTCCGTGACCGATAAGCGAAAGCGTAAATGAGTCGTCAGGCTTCATTTCCGCGCCGGCAGTGGTGATTGCTTCCTCGATTCTTTGTCTGGTAGCTCCGTTCCCGCTCAAGGTCACGACGTGAGCATCGGGCCCATTCAGCCGGTAGGCCCGGTCGAGATCGTTCGCCCACTTTACGAACTGAGTCTCGTACTCGGGCGATCCGCCGAGCCCCGAAACGGTAACAAAGTAGTTTGCGCCCGAGCAGCACATCACTGCCACGCACAGCAGAAGGAAAACTCTCAAACCGCTCCCCATTTCCGCCGCAGAAGCCACTCGGTGGAGCGTAATCCGAGAATGAGGAAGAATACCGCAGGCATGTTCCACAGGTCCTTCATCTCGTGCGAAGTGATGCCGGCTTCGGAGTATGCAATCTCCTCAGGAAGACGGTTCGCGGTGGCAGGCGTGTAATATTGCCCACCTGTTTCACTAGCCAGTTTCTGCAGCAGATCACGATTTTGTTCACGATGGAAATTCTCAGCGATACCGTCCTCACGACGAAACGTCAGCGTGTCGCGACCTAATTGCTCTTTGCTGCGCGATCCTACGATCTCCGCTATATAGGATCCGGGCGTCGGCGCGTTCCATTCAGTGGAATACATCCCGGGGGCCAGCGGCTCCGCATGCAACGGGACCTTGATCGTTTCCCCATTGGGGTTGATAATGCTCGCCTCCACTTCCGCATCGTTTGCAGGCACGTAGGTCTTATCGCGAACTTCGGCTCGAAGTTGGATTTTGCCGTCATCCTGCAGAACCACGTTAGGAGACGACGCTACCACCGGCGAAGGTGTCGCGCTTACGACAAATCGAAGCAACTGCCGCCAGAAGGTGACTTGACTGGTGTCGCCAACCGGCTGCTGCATGCGCCAACGCCAACTGCCACCAGTAGCGAAAACAGCAGTGCGCCCTCTGCCGTAATTTTCAGTTATTAGCAGCGGAATCCGATTGCCGCCCGCATCTACACGGGCCAGAACCACAGCGCCCGCTTTCGGAGTGCCCGGGTTCTGATAATTCGCGAGATACGGCAGCACTTCCCAGTGCTGGTTGCTCTTGTCCGGGTCGTCCTCAATCCGGCAGACCAGGCTTACTTTACCGGCATCGGTCAGTTCAGCTGCGACAAAATCCCGGTGGAACGTATCTTTGCGAGCCTGGCAAAATCACCGGAAGAAGCTCGGCAAATGGTGCAATGTTGTAACCACCGTCCGATAGAGCCCAGCGTCCTCCGAGAAAGAGCAAGCCGCCGCCTCGCCGGTCCACAAAATCTTTGATCAGTTCACGCTGGGTGGTCGTAAAGAAACCGGATTCGACACTCCCCAGAATCACTCCCTGGTACTCGTCCAGTTCCTCTGGTTTGTTAGGAAATCCTTCGGCCAGATCATTGGGGTTCGCGATTCCCTGCCGGTAGATCTTGTTCTGGGTTGTGCGGAGCATCGAGACTATTTGCAGAGCCGGATCGTCCTCTACGGCACGCCTCAGGAACTTGTAATCCCAGCGCGGTTCGCCCTCCACGTATAAAATCTTGCGCTTGCCGCTATCGACCGATAGCACCCGCGTTAATCGGTTATTAGAAAGGTTTGTCTCCCCCGCGATCGGCTCCAGAGACGCAACGACGTTCTTTACACCGCTCTTGGCCGCACTGAACTCTATCTGCTCCACCTGCTGCGGCGCGTCACGCAGGGTGATATCCGTGCTTGCTAGCACCGCACCGTCAGCCGTCAGCGTCAGTTTTGCGTGTTTACCTCCGAAACCGTTCTGCCTGAGCGCCAGACGAGCTTGAAGTCTGGAGCCAGCCAAAGCTTTCGGGGGTATATCGAATCCGTCCAACTCGACATCACGGGTGAGTTGGGTGCTGCCGAATCCCACTGTATTCACTGGCAACCTGCGCCGGCGCAGATCTGACAGCGTAGAAAGATCCACGCCGCTCGAGTTGTCGGCACCATCGCTCAACAGCACTACGGCGCCAATGGGCAATGTCGCGGCCTCATCGGCTAGCTGGCTCAGACCTTTGCCGATCTGCGTCGAAGCCTGGGTAGCGGCGAAATCCTTCAGATCGCCGGCTCTCTGCACCCCGGCTCCTAGCCGGTAAAGCCGAACCTGAAACCGCCTTCGCAGCTTGTCGAGCAATCCGTTATCAAGCAGCTTTTTCGCAGCACTTTGGCGCGATTCTCCGCTTTCTACGAGTGCCATGCTGCGGCTGTCATCTACGACAACGGCAATGATGTTCTGTTGCGGGCGCAGCGCTGTTACGCTGATTGCCGGTTCCCATAGGAGCAGCAGCAAGAGCGCCAGCATGGCCGACTGAAGAGCCCACAGAACCGCTGCTCTCAGCCCTCTGGCGGATGGACGCAAGCGGCTTCGCTTGCTCCAGAAAAACCATCCCAGCAGGCCCGCGCTGCAGAGAATGCCTGCGAACAGAACCCACCGCGGCCAAGACCCCAGCAACACAAGGTTGCCCCGGGCGAAGACGCTGGCCGGATATTTGAACAAGAATTCGAACATCGGGGCGGATGCTGTTAGTGTGTCATTGCGTAAACGAGGTAGTTTACGCCGATGCGGAAACCTAGGGCCGAATATTGTTCCGGGTACTCAGGATTGTCCGCGTGCTCCCACGAGTCACCCAGGTCCATGTTGTGGCAGATGGCTACCACTAAACGTCCTTTGTCATCGTAGATACCGCGCCACCTGGGCTGGTAACCGTCGAACTCGTAGGTCCGGTGTGAGTTGACGAACTGTTCGCCGGGAACCTGGTAGCGCGAGCCTAAATCATAAACCGAGTGAAAAATCGGATCGCTATCCGGCAGATCGACAATGGCCCGATCGGGAAACACCTTTCGCATGCTGGCCTCGAACGTCTCCCATTCTCTTGTGCCATGGAAATCGTCGCACATGAAGAAGCCTCCGCGGTCGAGGAAATCGCGAAGTTTGGCCGCCTGAAGATCGGTCAGATCCCAATGTCCAACTTCAACGGCATACAGCCATGGCCAGTTGTAGATGTCGTCCCCATCCTCGGCAGCTACTGGCTGCTCAACAGACCGAGCCTGGATGCGTGTTAATCGGCGGATTGCGGCAGAAAGATGACGGTCGGAACGAGGGTAGTCGATCGTCCAATTGTTCCCGCGGCCGCCCCGCCAACCGTAAACAGCGCGATACATGAAACGTGCGAAAACCCATTCGCCGGGTACGTCCGCATCGGGAGGAATCGGGAAGTTGTTGTATTCCCAGCCTGGATATTCGCGAAAAGGGCCGGGTTTCTGCTGCGCGCGTGTGCTTCGCCTCCCGACCGAGGAGCTGTCGTTCGGCAAACCTTCCGGATCAGGAAGGGGCACGGTCGCACTCCAGGCGCTAAGCAGGACCAGACTCGGAATAATCGCAAGAAGCAGCCGGCGGAAAGCCATAACTGAGCTGGCTGGCGCCAGAATAGCACGCGCCTGAACCCGTGCTTCTCAGGACGAACGCAACCGCACTGCCGTTACCGCCGGGACTGATCCGGCAGAACCCATGCGAAAAGCATATTACCTGCTGGAGTCAAAAGGTACTGCCGGCCATCGAGCTCGAATGTGGTCGGCCCAGTTTCCATCCCCGCGCCCAGGTTGACGTGCCAGAGCGCTTTACCCGATGCGGCGTCCAGTGCAATCAGATTGTCAGAGGTGTCCGACGTAAACAGAAGATTGCCAGCGGTCGTCAGAATTCCCGACTTCCCTTCCCCGTCGCCGAGCTCGTATCTCCATCGGACCGCCCCGGTGTCGTGATCTAGCGCTTCCAGCACCGAGCTCGCCCAGAGATTGCGATCCCGCCCCGCCCAGCCTTCGGGCTTGCCTTCCGCGGTCATATAAAAAATGCTCCAAAGCCGACGTGCGCTGACGTAGAAAAGGCCGGTTTCAGGATCAAACGACGGCGCCATCCAGTTTGCCGCTCCGTCTGAGCCCGGTGAGACCAGCGATCCGTCGGGTTTGGGCTCCTTCTCAGGATTGGGAATCGGCTCGCCCCGTGAGTCGATGCCTTTCGCCCAATTTGTCGGAATGAACGGCGTAGTAAGAATGTGCTCTCCGGTAGTCCGGTCCAGAACAAAGAAATAGCCGTTGCGGCTGGCCTGCGCCAGAAGCTTGCGATGAACGCCCTTGTATTCATCATCAAAGACTATCGGCGTCTGAACCGCATCCCAGTCATGCGTGTCATGCGGTGAGGGTTGGAAATGCCAGTTCAGTTTCCCGGTATCGGGATTAAGCGACACGATGGAGCAGGTGTAGAGGTTATCGCCTTTCCGGACATCCCCGTTCAGGACCGGATTGGGATTACCGATCCCCCAATACAACTGGTTCAGGCCTGGATCGTACGTGCCTGTCATCCATGTCATTCCGCCGCCATGTGTGATCGCGTCCGTGCCGTGTGGCCAGGTCTCGGCGCCCGGCTCGCTCATACCCGGCTCCGTATTCCACTTCCACTGAATCGCTCCGGAATTGGGATCGACTGACGCCAGAAAGCCCGGAATATCCGTCACGTCGCCCGACACGCCGACAATCACGTGGTTTCGAATGATGAGCGGAGACATCGTGGCAAAGTATCCAAGCTTCGGGTCAGCCAGTTCGATGTTCCAAAGCACCGTTCCGTCTTTTGCGTTTAGGGCGATCAGGTGGCAGTCTGGCGTCTCGAAATAGAGCGAATCCTTGTACATGCCTACTCCACGGTTGCCGATATGGTCCCCCTGCGACTCCCGAAAGTAATGCCAAATCATGCGGCCGGTGCGGGCATCGGCCGCCCAAACATTATCGGGGGTAGTGAAGTAAAGCCGCCCATCGACCAGCAGCGGCGTCGATTTAATGGTGGCCGACTTTGCCTGCAAAACCCAGGCCAAAGTCAAGTGGTTCACGTTAGTGGAATCGATCTGCCGCAAACTGCTGTACCGCCGCCCAGAGTAGTCGCCGTTGAAGGTCGGCCAATCCGCGGCGAGCGGTTTTTCGATATCTCGTGGTTCGAGTGCGGGGATGGGCGCCGCAAGCGCTCCCCAAAGCAAGCTGATTGCCGAGACAAGATGGACGATTCGATTTGACACAATGCCGAATGTCATTTTACTGTGAGGCATCGGAGCCTCTCTTTACCTTCCGCCCCAAGCTGGTTCCACCACTCTCGGATTGATCTCAGACACTCACGGCCTTCTGCGCCCTGAAGCGCTTGACGCATTGCAGGGCTGCGATCGCATCATTCACGCCGGAGATGTGGGAGAAAAGGAAATTATCGACAGACTCTCGGAATTGGCCCCCGTTACTGCCATCAAGGGCAATATCGATCGGGACGGGTGGACCGCCTCGCTCCCCGAGACCGCTATAGTCGATTGGCAGGGTAAGAGGGTTTACGTCCTGCACGACCTGAAAGCTCTGGATTTGCATTCAGGTCTCGAGCAAGTCAAGGTCGTGGTAAGCGGCCATTCACACAAGTCTGAAATAACATCCAGGGCAGGCATTCTCTACGTTAATCCCGGCAGTGCCGGTCCGAGGCGGTTCCGGCTGCCCGTTACGATTGCTCGACTCACAGCTACAGAGTTGCATTTAGAAATATCCTTGTTCGACCTGCTGATGGGCAAACGCCTGTCGACAACTACAATGGCCAGATAGCACCTGCCGCCTCCTGCATGAAAGTCACAGTTTTCGCGCTCCTTTTGTCCGCTGTGTTTGCGTTCGCCCAAACTCCGATCGCAATACCGCAGTTATCGGCCAATGTCGATGGAGCCATCAACGAAGCCGTAGCGTCCGGTCTAATTCCAGGCGCCGTTCTAGTCGTCGGCCATAGCAATCAAATCGTATACCGGAAAGCTTATGGTTCACGCGCCCTGATCCCGCAGAAGGAGCCGATGACCATCGACACCATCTTCGACGCCGCATCTTTAACGAAGGTCGTCGCGACAACCCCCTGCATCATGAAGTTGTTTGAGGCGGGAAAGATCCGGATGGATGATCCCGTGACACACTATTTGCCTGAGTTCCAGGGAGGCAAGAGCGCCATCACCATCCGTCTTCTGATGACGCACTTCTCGGGACTGCCTCCCGATATCGAACTCGCTCCCGGGGCAGGTTACGACGCCGCCATCCAAAAATGCCTCAATACGGTGCCCGTTGCGCCCCCGGGCGCACGATTCATCTATAGCGACATCAACTTCCAGCTGTTAGGAGAAATCGTGCGACGCCTATCCGGTGCGACCCTCGCCCAATTCGCGGAGCAGCAGATCTATATCCCGCTCGGCATGAAGGACACTCGCTTTTTGCCGCCCCACAGCTTGCTTCCCCGTATCGCTCCAACCGAAATCGATCCCGACACGAAACTTCCGTTCCGAGGGATTGTGCATGATCCGCGTTCCCGATACATGGGCGGAATCGCAGGGCATGCTGGACTGTTTACAACGGGCGACGACCTCGCTCGTTACGCGCAGATGCTACTGAATATGGGGACGCTGGACGCAACACGCGTCCTGAGCCCGCTCACGGTCAAAAAGTTCACTGAGCCTGCTAGCCCGGCTGATCAGCCCATTTTGCGAGCGCTTGGCTGGGATATCGACTCACCGTATTCGAGTAACCGAGGAGAGTTGTTTCCCATCGGCTCTTATGGCCACACTGGCTGGACCGGCACCTCGGTGTGGATCGACCCAAGCACTGATACCTTCGTCATTCTCCTCACCAACGTTGTCCACCCGCACGGAATAAAGTCGCTCAGTTCGCTACGCTCGCGTGTCGCCACAGCCGTAGCTGCAGCCATAGGCTTGGATAACCCAGGCGCGACGGCACTCACCGGCTATAACGAAACAATCAGTGGCGCAGGTGTTCATCGAGTCGTACCGCGGAACGCCCAAACCCTCACCGGGCTTGACGTTCTCGAATCCGAAGGCTTTCGCGAGCTCGCGGGCAAGCGCATAGGACTCATAACGAACCATTCGGGCCTCGATCACTCGGGCCAGAGAAACATAGATCTGATGCTGGCCGCGCGCGTCAAGCTAGCCGCTATCTTCTCTCCGGAACATGGCCTTACCGGCACCGAAAATGCTGATGTGAAGGATACCAGGGATTCACACACAGGCCTTCCCGTTATCAGTCTCTATCAGCCGAACTCGCAGCACTTGACCCCGACGCAAATGGCAAATCTGGACGCTGTTGTCTTCGATATCCAGGATGCAGGCGCCCGCTTCTATACCTATTCCTGCACACTGCTGTATGCACTGGAAGCGGCAGGGAAAGCCCACAAGCCCTTCTACATACTCGACCGCCCAAACCCGATCACGGGGACACATATCGAAGGACCCGTTTTGGACAAGGATCTCGAATCTTTTGTCGGCTGTTACGACCTGCCCGTGCGACACGGTATGACTTTCGGTGAGCTAGGAACGATGGCGAATGCCGAGCAGCATTGGGGAGCAGAAATTCACGTGATCAAAATGAAAAACTGGGAACGAGGAGATTGGTTCGACTCGACCTCACTTCCCTGGGTGAATCCTTCCCCGAACCTGCGAAGTCTGAATGCGGCCCTGCTGTACCCGGGACTCGCAATCCTCGAAGCCAGTCCCAATTATTCTGTTGGGAGGGGAACGGATTCACCCTTTGAGCAGATCGGCGCGGATTGGATCAAAGGCTCGGAACTTGCCTCGTTTCTGAACGCCAGGCTGATTCCTGGAGTACGAGCTTATCCAACCAGTTTTCGGCCAACCACATCGAACTTCGCCGCACAGACTGTAGAAGGTGTGCGGTTCGTCGTCACGGATCGTGAATCATTCGACAGCTCACGTTTCGGTCTTGAGGTGGCCTCGGCCCTTCAAAAGCTGTATCCAGGCCGCATCGATTGGGAGAAATGCCGATTCCTTATTGGGAACCGGCGAACAATCGAGAGATTACAGCATGGCGCCGACGCCAGCGCGATCTGGATGGCCGCCCAAACCGAAGCCAAAGCGTTCAGCGCCCGGCGCAAACCATTTCTGCTTTACAGGGAATCGGGCACTTAGCTCAGGCTTCGAGCGGCTGTGCCTGCTTGGCTTTGCTCCCAGGAGGCCGTCCCCTCCGCCGTGGCCCGGCGGGCATGGGAAGCGAGTCTGAATTTTCTTCTCCAAGGGATGCTGCCGCAGCATTCGTCGCGTCCTTCAACCACCCTGGCGGCCTCCCACGCCGACGCCCGCGTCCTCTGGCAAGCCGTTCTAAAGTCAAAATTGCTTCTTCAATTTGCTCGCGTTCGAGTCTTAACTCGGCGAGCATCTTATCTACATCCAAGATATTTCCCTCCTCCGCAAATCAGCCGTAATGCCTTCCGCTAGCGTCACTTGATCAACGGCTCTAGCTCTCCGACACGAATGGAGATTTAGGTGAAGTTTAATTGGTGTTTGACGGAGAATTCAATATCGGAATTTACCGCTAAAGACAGGGTAGTAATGGTAGTACCACCGAATTTCGATCCATCAATGGCGGGTTTTAATCAAAAATGGGAATTAGTCCCTGGGACTTTATTTCTTTTCCAATACCAGTAACAGGGAACACCGCTCGCCATTAACCCAAGCCCCATGAGCGATTCCCGCGGACGCGTGTGAAGCGTGCTGCCGAGCAGCGCCGCTGCCGCAATCACGAATAGTACTGGCACGAGAGGATACCCTAAGACGCGGTAGGGTCTCTTCAAAGCTGGAGCTTTTCGGCGTAAAACCAGTACGGAAGCGGCAGTCAGAAGATAGAGGATCCAACTCCCGAAGATCACGAAATTATAGAGATCATCGAACCATCCGCTCAGAATTACCACGCAAGACCAAAGGCACAGCAGCAGGGTAGAGTTTCCGGGCGTTCGAAAGCGCGGATGCACCACCGCGGCAATCTTGAAAAACAGTCCATCTCTGGCCATCGCGTATGGCACACGGGCCCCGGAAAGGATAGAACCGTTCAGAGCCGCGAACATGGATATTAGTACCGCGACCGTGACTCCCGAAGCCGCGAAATTTCCGTGGATCCGCTCCATCATGTCCGACGCCACGCGGTGGCTCGCCGCCACTTCGGTGGGGCTCAAAACATAAAAATACGCAAGATTTATAAGAATGTAGGTCCCAATCACGGCCAAGGTGCCGAGAATCAGGGATCGCGGCAGATTTCTTTGCGGTTCGCAGATCTCGGACGAGATCATGCTCACGTTATTCCACCCGTCGTAAGCCCAAAGAGCGCTTACCGTGGCAGCGAAGAACCCCGCGATGCCGCCCACCGCAGGGGCGCTTAGGGCGAAATGCGAGAAATCCCCCTTTCCCGAAAAGAGACCGGCCGCAATGACAGCCACGATGAGAAGCATCTTCACAGCCGTCACAATCACCTGCAGGTTGCCCCCGCTTCGCACTCCCGCGTAGTTCACTCCTCCCAGCAGCAGAATCACGCAGATAGCAACCAGCTGCCCATAGTGGATCTCCAATAAGCTCCCTCCAGGCCCGAGGTGAAGCGGCACGACGGCTGCGGACCGGCTAAGAGCAGGATAGAAAGCAGCCAGGTACGTATAAAAACCAGCCGCGATGGTTGCAATGGACCCGCTCTTGGCAACCCAGAACTGCGTCCATCCGTAGAGAAATCCCAAGAACGGCCCGTAGGCTGCAGTCAGATAAACGTACTCACCACCCGCCTCTGGCATAGCGGCTGCCAGTTCCGCGTATGTCAGGGCGCCGAAAAGGCTCAGCATTCCCGCCAATACCCAGACAAAAAAAAGCATGTGAACCGACCCGACATTCCGAATCATGGTCGAGGGCACAAGAAACACACCGCTCCCGATTACCGTTCCGATCACAATCGAAATGGCGCCCGGCAGGCCCAGTGCACGACGGAGAGTAGGCGCAGCCGTTTTTCGTTCCGTCAGACTCTCAGACACTAGCCAGCTCCGGTCTCCGTTCATGCAGAACGAGGCTGGCCCCGTACCCCACGCAGAATGTCACCAGCGAGCCAACGAGAACGTACCACGTATATGCCACGTGCGATCGAAGCAGTAGTGTAGCGATGAACCCGGCGGTCATACCTGTAATCGCCGCCGCTCCCCCCGGCCTACGCGTGAGCACGCCCAGCAGGAACACGCCGAGGAGGGCTCCGTAAAGCACCGAGGCGATCGAGAGGCCTGCCTCGAGAACGCTGCCCCAGTGACGCGCTGCCAGCCCCACCGTAAAAAGGATGCACCCCCAGACAACCGTCGCCCAGCGCGCGAGTCGAAGGTAATGAGCCTCGGCACGATCGGGCCGAAGCGGCCGGAGGAAGTCCATCACAGAAGTAGACGCAAGCGCATTTAAAGCAGCGCTCAGGTTAGACATCGCCGCTGCGAGTATGGCCGCAATCACCAGGCCTGCTACCCCGACAGGCAGATGGTTCCAGACGAACTGGGGATAGCTGCGCTCCAGCACTGCCGGTGGGGTCTGGCCGGTGTCCCGGTAGATGGTATAGAGGAGCACGCCAATGAGCAGGAACAAGGCAAACTGAAAGAAAATCACAGCCCAACTGGCAAACAGTGCCAGCCGGCTATCGCGCTCGCTTCTGGCCGATAACAGGCGTTGAACCAGCAGCTGTTCCGTGCCATGACTCGCTGTTGTCAGGAAACAGCCGCCAAGCAGCCCACCCCAGAAGCTGTAGGTTCGTTGGAAGAACTCTGCCGAGAGTGAAATCCGAAAATCGAAGACCTGGAACTTGTGTGCAGTCTGCCCAACGGCAACCACGTGCGGCCACCCCCCGGGGATCAGATGGAGCATGACGAAGAAGCTGGCGATTGCGCCCCCCACATAGAGCAGCATCTGCACCACGTCGGTCCAGATTACAGCCGTCATTCCGCCCTCAAACGTGTAGAACAAGGTTAGCGCGACGATTACCGCGATGGAAGTAATTTCATCCGTATTCAGGACAATCGAGATCACGATGGAGACCGCGAACACGCGCACGCCTTCCGCCAGCGCACGGAGCAGTAGAAATGTACCGGCAGTAAACTTCCGCACGGGCGGTCCGAACCGCCGACCCATCAGTTCATATGCCGTAAACATCTCTCCTCGGAAGTACTGCGGCAGGAAGAGTACCGAAATGACGATTCGCCCTAGCAAGTATCCGAGGATCAGCTGCAGAAAACCAAAGTTTCCGCTGATAGAGAGCGCGGGTGTGCCGATCACGGTCAGAGTGCTGGTTTCGGCCGAAACGATCGAGAACGCGATCGCCCACCACGGCGCGCCGCGGCCGCCCAAAAAATAGTCTTTGAGCGATTTCTGGTTATTCTTAAACCGCGCCCCGAACCAAGTAATCAGTACCAAATAACCGGCGATGACACTCAAATCCGCGAGATGGTTCGGTGGTCCATGAATCTGATCCATTGAGCCGTTGGACATGGATAGTAACATGTGATCCTACGCTTCATTGTTGGAAGGAACAAGTTGCCAATGCCAGACATCTAACAGGCGTGGAGAGCTTGCGGGTGCGAGAGCTATCCGTTATACTCCGGCTTTACGCATCCAGTGTCTGTCGGATGTGCAGTCATAAAGTAGCAGTCTTGCCAGTCTTTAGTTGCTGGCGAAGGCGCTGCTTCCGAGAACAACAGTCGTAGAATTCCTCTTGGAGGTTGTCGTGGAGTTTTGCTTAACGGGGGCCGGTAAAACGCTGTTTGCCACCAGCGCATTTGCCCTCATCACCAGCTTGGTCTTAGCACCAGTGGCGGCTCAGGCACAAGCTGCCGGATCACAGCAGCAGCCGGCAGCAGGCCAGCAGGCCGCCGGGGGGCAGCAGAAGAATTGGAAGGATCGGGCTGAGTACGATCTGTACGTCAAGATCACTCAGACGACCGATCCCAAAGCTCGCCTGGAGCTTCTGAATACGTGGCAGGACAAGTATCCGCAGACGGATTATAGCCAGGAACGAAACCAGTTCTTCATGGTCACGTTGAACCAGCTTGCGGCCACCGATCCCGCTGTGCGGCAGAAGCTGGTCGACAAATGCAGTGAAATTTTAAAGACCGACCCGAAGAATTTCACGGCGATGTATTTTATTACTCTGAGGGGCCCGGCTGCCGGCGGAACCGCTCCTTCGCCGGACCTCGTGAGCACGGTTGAAAGCGCTGCTCATGGCGTTATCGAAAACGCAGATACTCAGTTCGACACCTCGAAAAAACCGGCCAACGTGAGCGAGGCTGATTTTTCCAAAGCCAAGACTGCCGCGATGGGAGTTGCCCACAACGCTCTCGCTTGGGCGGCCACTACTAAGAAAGACACTGCAACGGCTGAGAACGAATATAAGGCTAGCCTGCAGGCTGATCCAGACCAGGGTGGCATTTCTGCGGTATACGCCCAGATGTTGTATACCGACAAAAAGATCCCTGAGGCGCTCTTTGAGTATGCCCGGGCCGGTGAATACGCCGGGCCTGGTCCGTCTCTTCCGGCCGATCAGCGGACAAAACTGCTGGACTTTTACAATAAAGCCTACGCCCAATATCACGGAAGCGCCGACGGGTCGCAGCAGCTGCTTGATCAAGCAAAAACCTCAGCTCTACCGCCGGATAACTTAGCCATTTCAAGCCAAGCTGCACAAGCGCAACAGCAGGCCAGCGCTCTCCAGAGTAGGATCGACTCGGACCCCGCATTCAAAATGTGGTACTCGGTCAAGCAGAGCCTGACGACCGAGAACGGCGATCAGTTCTTTAACGGCAGCATGAAGGGGGTCGAAGTGCCTGGGGGAGCCGAGGGTGTCAAGAATTTCACCGGAACAGTGATCACCATAGATCCTCCTGACGCCCCCACGAAGGTGACCCTCGGAGTTGAGGATCCGGCTAAGGCGGACGCCACACTCATCTTTTCGAAGCCTCTGAACACCGCCGCTCTCGACAAAATCAAGGTCGGAAGCAAGCTCGACTTCTCAGGCATTGCCGACACCTACACGAAGGATCCATATATGCTGACGTTCATCGATCCCACGGTCCCCGGAGTTCAGACCACCGCTCCGCCCAAGACCGGGACCTCTCGCCGGCGTGGCGGACGCTAAACCGGAGCAATAAAGCGAAAAGAGCCCGGAGGCTTCGTGCTTCCGGGCTCTTCGTCTTCTCGCGCTTCTTCTGTCACATCTTATAGCGGCCAAGGTCCTCGTCATTTAGGTTCTCCAGCCACTTCCGTAGTTCTTCGTTGTTCACCTTCTCCGAAACCGTGGCTGAATTCTTCGACGACTGCAATACCTTGTCATCTACATAGATTGGGCAATCGTGCCGCAGCGCCAGCGCAAGCGCATCGCTCGGACGGGAATCGACGCTGATCAACTCCCCGCCCTTCTCCAGCCAGATCAGCGCGTAAAAGGTGTCTTCTTTCAACTCGCTAACCACCACCTTCTTGACCGAAGTCTCCAACCCCATAAGCAGAATTTTGATCAAGTCATGCGTCATTGGCCGCGGGGTCGTCACTTTCTCGATCTCGAGCGCAATCGCGTTCGCTTCGTATATACCAACCCAGATCGGCAAAACAGAATCACCCGACAGATCTTTCAGCACCACAATGGGCATGTTTGTCATCGGGTCCATCATCAGACCCCTGATCTTCATTTCTACTTCCATGTTTTCCTCCATTACTGGTCCTGTACTCGCTCACCCGCCAAGCTATTTGGGCCCGATCGCGTCACCAAAACATTTGTGTATTGTCCGACCAGGGTTCGGGCTTCTGATGGCGCCGGAAACTCGGGATCGCAGAAATTGAGCGTCTTGTGCTGAGCAGTTCGGCCAATCCACTGCTGAGTTGCCAAATTGAACCCCTCGACATGTACTTCCTCTCTATGCCCCACATACGTCCCGTTGCGCCGCATCTGGATCGCACGTTGGCGTTCCTGCAAGATGAGGAATCGGCGGGTTTTTTCCTCTTCAGGAATGTGGTCGTCATACTGCAGGGCAGGTGTGTTCGGCCGTTTTGAATATTTGAAGATGAACATCGATTCGTACTCGACTTCTTCGCACATCCGCACTGTTTCATTGAAATCTTCCTCGGTTTCACCCGGAAAGCCGACAATGATGTCTGTCGTGATGGCGATATCACGCTTTGCGTTCTTCATCCATTCGATTCGACGCATATATTCGTCACGTGTGTAGAGACGCTGCATGCGTGCCAGCACCGCTGTTGACCCCGACTGCACGGGCAGGTGAACATGATTGCATACCGCCGGATTCTCGTCTATCGCATCAACGATCGCTTTTACAAAGTCTCGTGGGTGCGATGTCGTGAATCGTACGCGCCGAATACCGGGAATCTCGCCCGTTCTTGCCAACAGCTTTGCGAAATCCCAACCTTCGGGCGACGGGTCGCGATAGCTATTCACGTTTTGCCCTAACAACTGGATTTCGGTATAGCCAAATTCAGCAAGCGAGCGGGCTTCCCGCATGACGCTCTCGCTCGTCCGGCTCCGCTCAGGGCCCCGCGTAAACGGCACAACGCAATAGGCGCAAGATTTATCACACCCTTCAATAATCGTGATATATGCACGGTGCGGATTGTCGCGTCGTGTGTAGGGCGTATCAAAAGTTTCTTCCGTGTCCAGGCTGAGGCCCGTCACGCGCCGGTTGCCGGCTTCGAGTTGGACCAGCATTTCCGGTAATCTGGTGTAACTGGCAGAACCAGCGACCAGGCTGACGTGAGGCGCGCGTTCGAAAATTCGCTCTCCTTCCTGCTGTGCGACACATCCCAGCACGCCGAAGATTTTGCCCTTCCCAGCCGCACGCTTAAACTGCTGAAGCCTGTGAAACACTTTTTGCTCAGCTTTGTCGCGGATGCTGCACGTGTTATACAGCACCAGTTCGGCCGTCTCCGGCTGATCTACTTGGGTGTAGCCTTCCGCTAACAGCGTGCCCACCACTTTTTCGGAGTCGTGGGCATTCATCTGACACCCGAACGTCTCAATATAAAAAGTTTTCATTCTGCTTCGGCTCCCACGGGAAGCTACCCGTGAAGAAGGCGCATAAACCAGCTAATTCCAAACAGCGCCGCCATAAAACAGCCGAAGCAGTAGACGCCGTACCGCACGCGTTCTTTATCTGTGCGCTTTGTCACGACACCCAAAATGACGCTTGCAACCAGCGCAAAAACCAGGGACACATCAAAATGACTTAGGTTAAACATGGCAGCGAGGATTACTCCTTCTCACGCTTCGCGATTTCAAAGGCGTCCACCATCGCCAGAACGTTCATCAGGCCAGCCGCAACCAGTAGCTTTGCTCCGTAATCGGGAGTGTGCCCAGGCTGATCGGGTTGCGAATAGCCTGACCATGTGGCCACAAAATAAGGCAGTCCGGCAGCAACATCGCCGAGAAATCCCCCGTACTGAATCAGTCTCGATAGCATATCGCCCTGACTCGTTGGGGTCATGGTGCTTGAGATTGCGCCTACCCCGTTTAACTCGGGCGCGTTGCCACCGGGAGAGAACATGGGCCCGTGCATCAATAACCCAATCGCAAAAGTCGCCAGCACGGTCAGAAAAATAATGACGCCGCGGCCGCGTCGGCCCAGCAGAAAATGTCCGCCCCCCGGCACGAGCCAAGCTGTGATGATGGTTGCCGCTGGAGAGCGTAAGGGCGCACCTGTGTTCGCATTCGTGATTGCGGAATTGCCAGCCATTAATTTGATTCTAGCGACCTGGAACTGTGTAAATTTCTGGCCAGCCGCGCCCGGCAAGGATTATGGCGCCGCCTAGCCCAAATTGCGCTGGTTTACAATGGTCAAGTCTCACCACGCTCGCGGATGTGGCGGAATTGGCAGACGCGCTAGATTCAGGTTCTAGTAAGAGCAATCTTGTGGAGGTTCAAGTCCTCTCATCCGCACCAAAGTTCATCAACAGCTCCTGCACTCCCAACCCGGCATGCTGGTTTTCCAGTTCTAGATATAGCTAGAACCTCGCTCTGCTCATGCCGAGCCTCCGGTTTAACTCACGAATTCAGTTTTCAGCCATGCCGGATCACGAATGTGCGCCTCGTCTCTTAATGAACGCTGGCTGCGACTGTCTGGCCAGCCAACCTCGTATTTCAGAAGACGCTAGGGAACCGCCTGCAAACAAAAATCCTTGGAGGTGGTCCGTACCCAGCGAAAGCAGAGTCTGGGCTTGAGAGGTTGTTTCAACGCCCTCGGCGATTGTTTCCAGTTTCAGCGCCTGAGCCATGTCTACGATTGCCCTCAGGATCGAAAGAGATCCCTCATCGCGGGTTTGGACAAATGATTGATCAATCTTGATTCTGTCGATAGGCAATGACCGCAGATAGGACAGCGAAGAGAATCCGGTGCCGAAGTCATCAAGTGCGATACGAACTCCGGATTTCCGCAGTTTCGCCAATTCCAAGCTAAAGGATTTCAGGTCACCAGCGAACAAGTTTTCGGTGAGTTCGATTTGCAAACGGTCCGGAGATAAATCAGATTCTGAAAGCGCAGCGAAAACGTCCGGCACAAAAGACCCGGCCAAGATCTGAGCCGGGGATACGTTCACTGAAACAGCAGGCGGCGGGTTTCCGGGCCAGGTTGCGGCTTCGTGACACGACTCTCGCAACGCCCACCGCCCGATCGGCAAAATGTCGCCCGTGCGCTCAGCCACCGAGATGAATTCGGAAGGCGAAACTGGTCCGCGCTTGGGGTGATTCCAGCGCAATAACGCTTCCACCATCCGGCAATCTCCGGAGGAGGAAACGATCGGCTCGAAGACGAGCGACAACGCCTTGGTCGAGATGGCTTTGCCAAGTTCGTCCTCGAGCGAATGCCGCTCAGCAAGCCTCTCCCTGAACGCCAGGGCGAACCCAGGTCCAAATGCGCTTTTGCCCGTGCGCCCGGCACGGAGGGCGGAATCGGCAGCACGGATAAAGTCTCGGCATCGAAGATCGTCTTGTGGAAACAGGACCCCACTTTTGGCCGCCTGTAAGTATTCGATAAGAAGGTTCACCTCGACCTCTCGCTCGTAAAGAGACGTCAGAGTCTGCCGAAGCAGGCCATCTAACAAAGAACTTTGCGGAGTTCCGGTAATCTGCTCAGAATGCATGGTATCCCTTCATGACGGCGCGCGTTTCGCGCTAGCTTTCCAGGTCGGGCAGCGCTATTCCAATCGCACGCTGCCCGCGAATGTTTATAAACAGCTGCAGATTTGCACCGTCGTTAAGCTCCAGGTCAAACTCTCCAGAGGCGTTGACCACCCCTCTTCTGACCAATTTGTCGCCAGCTAAGAGAACCACGTCCACATTGGAGACGGTCTCGTCCAGAGCTTCAGTGTTTAAGATCTGTCCGATGAGGAAGATCCGTTTGCGGGCAGGATCAGCCTCCAGTCGCAAATCAATCACGAATGGCTCGGACTCATGCACAAGCTGCCGGCTTGCAGATTTCGAGCCTCGCAGGAGAGCTGGTGAGGGGTGGCGGAAGCTGTCAAAGATCAGCCGTGAGAATACAGCAACTTCCTTCAGCCACGTCCACGCCCTCTCTGGTACGTAAACAGCCTTGGCGATTCTAACCGTCGATTCCGGCGGGTGGTAACGCGCCTCCCGCGTAGCTGAATCTGCAATGAGGCGCCAAGTATTGAAGGATTTCACACACTCGGCGCAATCTTGCTCGAAATGCGATCGCATGGGCTCGGCTTTCGGGGATGCCAACGCGCCTCGAACCAGGTCAGCCCAATCTTCTGCAGAAAAATGTTCCAAACTTCCCTCCTAACGCCGCTTGCCTTCAGAGGCGCTGGTCTTGCCAACTATCTACAGGAGGACTACTGGGATCGGAAAAATACGTAATTTGGAAAAAGTTTTCAAATTAGAGCTCGACCGGTCAATTTGAAGGGAGCCCAATAGAACGGGTGAGCATAGTGCTCCCGCAAATTCAGCATGGCCCTTTGCAGAGCATCTGCTTTGCGACGGCTCACCTGGAGCTGAGTGTAGAAGATCTTCATGAAGTCGGACGTACTCCGATCGTCAACATCCCACAAAGAGAGGAGTAGTGAACGCGCTCCTGCGTAAAGAAGGCCTCGAGTCAGTCCAAGCAACTCATCGCCATCCGCAACGGCATTCAGTCCGGTGACACAGCCACTGAGAGTCAATAAATCGACCGGCAGGTTCAAGTGATACAGGTCATAAAGGTTTACGGAGGAGTCCGCCAACTGAATGGACGAGAACATCGGGTTATCCTGCCGGAAGTGTCCATGGCTGGCGATGTGTATCAGGCGACTGTCATAACCGTATTGCCTCAATGCTCCCTCGGTGGCTTCGGGTCCGAAGAGAAGATGAGGCTCCGGAGTAACGGCCGCCACAGCCTGAATTTCCTGCCGGACAGACGGCATCTCAGGATTGTCTACTCCGAGAATGAGCGACCGCCCCGCTCGAGGCTCCATTTCACGATGAGAGTGGACGAAAATGCTCGCGCTTGGAGCATAAGAGATGGTGAAGCTGTCGATCAGGTAATTCCGCCCGTCGAATAGCGCGTGAAATGGCAACGAGTGGAGCGGTCCGAAGGGAACGATCACGAGATCCTGAGCATGCAGCAGATTCGCAACAGGAGCGAACAGATTCTCGTAAAGCTCGCGAAGATGTGCCTGTACGGCTCTGATCAGAGACTGTTTGAATCGGGATACATATTCGGGGCCGAGGCGGAACTTCGAAAATTGAAATTGCAGCATTCTCAACCGGGATGCAAGAGCTGCCGTTCGAGCAACCGAGACGATCTTCACTGTTTTGGCTGTTACCACCGCGACAGAGACTTGGTCCCCTATTGCGAAATATTCGAGAAGCGCTGCATTCGATCCCAACGCACTACGGATCTCATCTAACGTCGGCGCAGTCGAACGTCTTAATGTTGTGGCGACGCTCGCCGAGGCGGGCGCCTCGAGTAGAAGCCGCAGTAAATCGTGTTCGCACTTGCTCGCCTGGCGTTTCAGAGCCTCTAGATTCTGAATGGAAATTCCATCCTGAGACAACTGTTCTCGCTCGATTCGATGGTAGTACCAGTTCAGGTCCTTCCGGAGGCTGCGGACTTGGTCATCGACCTCACTCCCCGGAGGAGCAACGGCAGGTTGGGCTTCTCCAAGAATCAGATCGCGAAGCGTGCGGGATTTGGCGGCTTCGATGTAGGAAAACGCCTCCTCCGCAGCAACCTCACCTGAACCGCGCTCCAGACAGAGTTGGATAAGCCGGCTGTAAACCTCAAGCCGGTTCTTCATCAATCCCATCTTCAGCTCATCTCGCTGAAGACTGCTGCGCAGCATCTCAAGCGCTGCTCGGGCTTGCCGATACGATTCGTACGCGCTCTGAGCCTCAGTTAACGCCTCAAAGATTTGCCCTCGTATAAAACGGGCCTGATAGAGCAGCATCGGAGAATCGAGATGCTCCAACACGCTCAGCGCTTGTTCACAGCGGAGAGTCGACTGTTCGATCTCACCCGCTTCGAGATGAGTGCGGGTCAAAAGAAGCAAAGAAAGCACATGCTTGCTTGGCATATGCGCGGATTGGAAAAATTCGGCAGCCGACGCGGCCAGGTCGCGCGCCTTGGCAATTTCTTGCTGGCCTAATAGCACGATCGCCAGATATAGATCTATCAGATGTGGCCAAACGCGATTATTCTCGCCAAGTGCTACATCCCTGGCGCGTGCGAATAGTTCAAGCGCCCGATTCGAGTCTCCCTGGGCATTTACAGCAATTGCGAGATTCGTGAGCGATCTGGCGAACTCGAATCCCATGCCCAGCCGCTCGAAATGCCCGACACTGCTCTCTGCCATCTCCGCGGCTTCATCGATAAGATTCAACTCGAGAAATATTTCCGATCGATCCAAGTCGCACAGACCCATATGGTAGGTGTCACCGTTCTTTCGGCAACTCTCCCGAGTACCGCGCAAGAGCTCGAGAGCTTTCGAGTAGTCGCCCCGGAGATAGTACAGGTACGCGATGTTGTAATCGGCCTGAGCTACCAGAAGAGGCATCCCATGCTCCTCACAAAAAGTTCGAACACGCTGATAAGTACCGAGCGCCCCTGCGAAATCATCCATTGCAATGAGGCAGACAGCCATATTGTGGAGGGCGACCCCGATGCCTTCCATATCTTGATGAGGTAGAAGTTGACTGTACGCGCGCTCATATGCGGCAAGAGCTTCCGCGTAGCGGGTCTGGCGATGATAGATGTTGGCGATGTTGATATCAACGCGGGCAACGCGCCAGCTCTCGCCGAGATCTGTGAATATCTTTCTGGCCCGCTCCGCCGAGGCAAATGCTTGGTCATATTCGCCCAGCAAAGATAACGACTGAATCGAACTGCTCAGGGTGCGGGCTAGCTCATTCATCTGGCCTGCCTGCTCGAATAGAGTAGCGGCCTGTTCAAACAGCATGACCGCGGACTTACAGTCGCCCATAAACCACATCGCGTTCGCTTTGGCGCGGAGCGCGAGGCCAATCGCCTCGTCTCCCCTCAATTCTTGGGCGATGGCAAGTGCGGCTTCCGCGAGCCCCAGAGCTCTCGGGACATCGACTCTTACCTTCATCCGAACGGCCTCAGCCAATTGCTTCACGAGCTCAACATCCCGCAATGTTGGTGTTCCCTCGAGGAACTTCTTTCGGCTAGGTTCGTCAGGCAGTTGACCTAGCTCTACACAAGTCGCTTCTGTTCTCTCGTCCAAGCTCCTACCCGAATCCTTTCTTCTCGAGAGATTGCCGTAGCTTCTCGAGACAACGCATCCGAGTGGCGCCGATAGAACCCTTAGCGAAACCGAGCGTCCGCGCCACCTCGTCGTAACTGAGAGCTGGAGTCGTTAAAAAAAGGAGATGGACGAGCTGCGCGCACTCCGCCGAGATCTCAGCCATTGATTCGCGCAGCATCTGTTCGCGCTCAATTTCGTGGATCAATTCGTCCGGGGGCTCCTCTGTCCCGGCAACAGTCGCCTCGTCTATTTCTGCTACGCCACGCGCGTGACGCTCGCGTTTTGAACGCAGGCATATTCGTGCCGTTGACCTGATCAGCCAACTGGCCAATGCCCGCGGTTCTCTCAGGTTAGAGAGCTCCCGGAAAAGGCTAAGACACACAGTTTGAAAAATATCTGCTGCATCCTCGCTGGGAAAGCCATACTTAATCGGTATCGAATAAATGAGGTTTTTGTATTTTTCGATAAGCTCCGACCAACCTTGTTCACTGCCCAGGAGACACTCGCGAACTAATATCTCGTCCTGCCGGAACCGTCCGAGCGTGTACGAAGATTTAGCTCCTGAGCTCATGCGGTAAAGAATATCCCGCTATTGTCGAATAAATAGCTGGTCGCCATTCCACAGCGTGTAATTGTCCAGAATAGCTGGATGAAAATTCCCGATACGATTTCTTGCCCCGACCAGAATATCGGGGCTTATCAAATAAATGACAGGTAGATTGTCTAGTACAAGGTGTTGCACTTGATCGTAAATAAGCTTTCGCCGCTGATGGTCAATAACTGTTAGCTGTTCCTGCATCAGCTGGTCAATCTCGCGTTGCCAAGCAGGTGAGGGGGCGCCCTGCTTGAGACTCCAGACGTGCGCGCTTCCGTTTGAGCTCAAAACGTTTAGCTCTGAATTCGGATCGGCGTCTCCATCGGCCAGCGCCATAATGGCCGCTTCATACTTGTACGTTGTAAAGATCCGGTTGAGAAAGGTATGAAACTCGACCTCATCCAAGGTCACACTCATCCCAAGTTCCTCCAGATCATGCTGGATCAGTGTTGCCATCTGGACCTGTTGGGGATTGCCGGCGTTGACTAGTATGGAGAACTTGACGGTGCGATTTTCCAGATCCATCAAGGAGCCATCTGGAGACCAATGAAACCCGCAGTTCCGTATTAATTGGCGCGCCTTCGACAAAGAGTGAACCGGTAAGGGAATGTCTGGATCCACCCATAGCTTGTTTCCTGGCGTAACTTGAACGGACAGTGGACGAGCCTGATTTCGATACGCCAACCGGACGATGTCGGCCCGGTCGATTGCGCTTGAAATTGCCTGCCGGAACTCAAGCCTCAAGAACCAGTCCTGCTTTTCTCTGAGCAAATTCACGCCGTCCGAACGAAGAGAATTCTCGTTGAAAAACAGGAAGTCATATTCCAGACCGGGTCCCACATCATACAAGCGAAAGTGACGGATCTGCTCGTCCTTCTTAAGAAAAGCAAAGTCGCCCGGGCTCAAGCGGCTAATTACATCAGTGTCTCCCGCATCGAACCGAAGTGTCTCTGCCTGAGCGCTGGCAACAAAGATCGACACGATCGAGTCCAGGTAGGGAAGAGTTTGACCCTTTAGATCTCTTTTCCAGTAGTATGGGTTACGCTCGAGTTCGACGTGTTGCCCGGGAACATAGCTCTTAAGCCGGAAAGGCCCCAGGCCGGCGATCTGGTTAGGTGAGGCGTTCAGCCCCCAAACGCTCGCAAGCCTCCCTGAGTCGTAACTCCGTTGCAGAAGATGCCGTGGTAGGATCGCTATGCCGTCAAAAAGACGCTCAGCAGCGGCGTATGGGCGCGGTAGTCTGAACTCCACGGCATATTGATCAACCTTTCGCGCCTGGATAGCTTGTCCGGAAATCGTGAGGAGATCGCGTTGCGGAGAATTGACTTTTTGATCCAGATAGCTGGCCCAACTGAACACGACATCATCGGCATCGAGCGGAGAACCGTCCGAAAATCGTAAGCCATGGCGGAGATACAAAGTATAACGGCGGCCATCAGGAGTGATTGTCCACGATTTTGCGATGGCAGCTTCGGTCCGCTGCGTATCGCGATTAATGTGAATCAGATCCGACGTCATGAGGCCAATGATGTCTTTGGACGCCAGGTCCATGGCAATCAGAGGATTGAAGGTCTTCGGTTCGGAATGCTGCGAGACGATCAGAGTGCCCCCGAGTTTGCCGATTTCGCCGCCTGTCACCAGGTAATTGCTGCCTGCCGCGGCATCGGTCTGCTGTCTAGCTCCGAAAAATATTGGCGAATGGAATGCTTCAAGGACGGCTAATAGCAAAACAGCGTTGAATACAAGCTTGCTTCCCCGCGCAATTCGACCTGTTAAGCACATTGCAAGTCCTCGGTTTAAGCTTAAACGGAACGCTTTCCATTAAAACATCAGATTCGGGCACGATTTTGCGTGTAGCTTTCCATTAATCGATAATAAGCAAGAAACATCCCCGCTGAAAGAGCGGCCAGCGCAAAGGGACACCGGCAGTTTTCCAGGACAAACCTACCCGACTGCATCCGAATGCCAAACCAGAGTTGCAGTCCTCTGCCCGTCAGTGGCGCTGAATCGTTTTCTCGCGTACCGCATCTATATTGATATCAATATATATTCCGGAAACACCGGAGGGAAAAGGAGACTTCTTGACAACAACCTACAAAATCGACCCGGCGCACTCGAGTGCGCACTTTGTTGTTCGCCACATGATGATCACTAACGTTCGCGGGGGCTTTAGCGGCGTTCAAGGTACGATCGAATACGATTCCGACAATCCGCAGCAGTCCCGCATCGATGCGGTAATTGACGTCAGCAAAATCAACACACTCGACGAGCAGCGGGACGCACATCTGAAGAGTCCGGACTTCCTGCACGCCGGCCAATACCCAACCATCACTTTCAAGAGCAAGAAGGTCGCCCCGGCGGGTGACGGTGAATGGAAAGTCACGGGCGACCTGACGATTCACGGTACGACAAAGGAAGCCGTGTTAAGTGTCGAGGGCCCGACGGCCGAGGGGAAAGACCCCTTTGGAAATATCAGAATAGGCGCTTCCGCTACCACCAAGATCAAACGCAGTGATTTCGGTTTGACCTGGAACGCAGCGGTCGAAACAGGTGGCGTCCTGGTCGGTGACGATCTCAGGATCGAACTCGAGATTTCCGCCATCAGATCCGAATCGGCAGCCGCGGCTTAAGCGCCGGAAAGCAGGAGAAATATGTCTTTACGTCCCGTCAAACAGATCATCCAGACAACACCCACTTTGGAAGGCGCTGGGGTGAAGCTCGAGCGCGCTTTTGGATTCGGCAAAACGAAAGATTTCGATCCTTTCCTGTTGCTCGATGACTTTCGCAACGACAATCCGAATGACTACCTCGCAGGATTCCCTTGGCATCCGCATCGCGGGATTGAAACGATCACCTACGTCCTCGCCGGCTCGGTCGAGCACGGTGACAGCTTGGGGAACAAGGGCAAGATGAAAGCTGGCGACGTGCAATGGATGACAGCTGGCAGCGGCATTCTTCACCAGGAGATGCCTAAGGGAGATGCGCAGGGTCGAATGCACGGTTTTCAATTGTGGGCTAATCTGCCCTCATCGCTGAAAATGACCGATCCCCGATATCAAGACATTCCGTCGAGCGCGATCCCCGAGATGACGGACGACGACGGCACCCATGTTCGCGTGATTTGCGGACAATTTTGGGGTAAAACAGGGCCTGTGGAAGGCGTGGCCGCCTCCCCGACTTATCTGGATATTTCAGTCGCGCCTAGCCAGCGGAAGCGGCTCAAGGTTGAGACGACCCGCAACGCGTTTGCTTATGTATTCGCTGGTTCCGGCACGTTCCGCGACGCCTCCGATCCTCGCGCTGTTCTCACCGAGCAGGTCGCTCGACCAGACGTGGCGCCCGTCTATGACGTCAAGAACCACTCGCTCGTTCTGTTCGATCGTGGCGATGAGATTACAGTGCAAGCCGGACCTGAAGGAATTCGGTTCTTACTGGTATCGGGAAGACCAATCGAGGAGCCCGTGGCTTGGTACGGCCCAATCGTGATGAACACAAAAGAGGAACTCAGGCAAGCAATGGTCGACCTGCAAGAGGGAACGTTCATTAAGGAGCGCTGAAACGAACATACTGATCTTGGGAACGTGTCCCCACTGATTCGCTCAGGTCACAATCTCTTTTGCCACCAAAGCAGCGGCAGCAAGTGTTTGCACCAGACCCGGTGGAACGTTGTGGCGCTCACCGATAAACTCCGGACTGTTGTAGGCGACCCAAACGCGGGAGTCCGCGGCCTCCCAAACAAGGATCTTGAGAGGTAAGTCGATGGCAATGGTAGGTGCCGCCTGCATTAGTGGTGTCCCTGCCTTCGGATTGCCGAAAATGATCAGCTTCGTATCCGGCATCTGGAGCCCGGCTTTCTCGGCCTCACCGCTGTGGTCAATTACTGCAAAGACCTGCACCCCTTTGATCTGCAAACTCTGCTGCAGCCGGGCGACGGTCTCCGCAACAGAATAGGGACTCGGCAAGCTTACAATTCCGTTTTCGGGTTCCATGTTCGTTCTGTGGTGAAACATCAAACTTAACAAGGAACCCGAACCCTATGTTGCTCGGTGCCGGCCGACTTCGCTGACACCTGTTTGCATTAGCCATAACTAAACTGCCGGTTGTTTGCGCTTCCTCAGGAAGAATCGCGAACTTCCCGCCAGCAAAAGGCATCCGGCAAGAAGCGGCAACGTTCCGGGCTCTGGTGTCGCGACAATAAATTCCTGCTCGGGTTGCGACCCGGGGTTCACTTGCGAAAGCACCGCGTATCCGGACGTGTCGAAAGATCCAGCGTGCGCTTCAACATCCGAGATTATATTTGCGACTGCTTGGCTGGTCGAGTGAGGCGTGTGCCCGGTTACGTAGTCCATGATCGTCCACGCGGCATCTTGCAGATCCACACGGTCGGCATTAGGCTGGATGATTTCGCTGAAAAGGTACGCTTCGCCCGCATAAACCTGTGCGCTCGAGAACTGATAACCGGCCACATTGTACATTTGATTTCCAAGATACGTATTGCTGAAATCAGAGCCGCTGACAGAGGTGAGGTTCGCTGTCCACGATCCCGAGACGAAATTGTAATCATTCATGCACATCGCTGCTACGGTCGTATTACCGATCGACAGATCGTAGGGGCCTACATCATAGCCGCTGGCCGGATCGACCATGGTCGAATTGCCGGCATCAACGAAGCTGACATTTACAGGATTGGCGGATGCAACAGCGGCACAAAGCAAAAAAGAACACAAAATATTTTTCATGGCGAGCCCTCAGGCGATCGTTTAGATTCCTGACGAAAACCTCGGTACGCTCTGGAAGCGCCCGTAGGTTTTGGGCAACCGATCATCGCCCTCAGTCAGTGAAGCCAGTTTGCCTGGAAAAGCTCACCTTTTAAATTGTCCTGAGACGTCTAAGGTGTTCTGGTACGGACGCGCACTTCGCGTAATTAAACTTTGGTGTTCAGAACGTAAATCCGACTCGGCCGACAACCGTTCGCGGCTGCAGAAAATGTGTGCCGCTGAACGTGGATAGGAAGTTGTACACCGCGACTTTGTCCGTTAAGTTCTCCACTTGAATCGATGCTGTTATCCGGCGTGACCCCTCTGCATGGAGCAGGTTGTCAGTGCCTATCCCCAGATCAAGAACATTTCTCGGCTTGACGCGATCAGGATTATGATCGTCATTTTCAGTGCCGGTTTGAGGAAGCGTCAGCAGTGTGGACGTCCCAACATCGCATGGAGTATTCGAGCTGAAGGGAGCTTCCAGGTTGGCACGAACCCCGTTGCACGCCAATCCGATATCTACTTGCTGGGAAGGCGATAGGGTCGAAGTGGCCGCGCTGACGTCCGGTATTCCGCTAACCACCAGCCCGCTATCGTATCGCCAGATGAAGCTCACAAATTCGGCGTTGTGTGGGCGCTGATAGCGCGCCACCAAGGTGGACTGAAACGCTTGATCGTGATCGATTCGGAAAACGCCCGGCGGCACCGCTGACGTATTGAGCAATCCGCCGGACTGCGGCGGGAAGTAACGAGCTCTGGTGTGTCCTGTCGTCCAATAAACCATGAACCCGTGGATATTGGTTGTGCTGACCCGCCCGGTAACCCCGTCGAGCTTCGACTTGTTCCAGGCAATCGGAAACGTAATAGTCGTGTTCTGAAGAACACTGAAGTCGTATGCATTTGTCGTGTACTTCCAGAAGTAATCTGCGTCGATGATCAGGTACTTGCCGATACTCTGCTGAAAGCCGGTGTTGTACTGGTTTCGTGTTCCCGGAGAGATAGCTGGTGTTTGATTAACGCCCAGAACGGCCAACGCTTGCCCATTCGTGAGGCCCGAAGCACTCGACAACAGCAGATTTTCATTGAAGGGAGTTTCGAAGGTTCGGCTGTATGCAAAACGCAGTACCGTGTTGGTGCGTTTGATGTTGTATGCTGCCCCGACTCGTGGTTCCGCCGCCGACGCTGAGGTGAGGCCGTAGTACATATCACCGCGCAGCCCGAGATTTAAGAGCAGGTTTCCGAAACTGATCGAATCCTGAGCATAGAACGCATACTGATTAATATTGTGCGTAGCGCGATATTGGAACGGCGCTCCTCCCCGAGACAGATCAAATGGAATCAGCCCCGGCTGCAGGCTTTGATTTATCGAGTACCCAAGGCTTTCACACGTATTCGGGTTTGTGATACTCGGGTCGGCAATCGGATTGCCGTTCTGGTCGTTGCATACCGCGTTAAATGTTGGATCGGTGATCCCAAAATTGAACGACTCGATTAGACGGGTTTGCTTTAGGTCGGCGCCGATCTTCAAGTTGTGACGTCCCTTGTTGACGGCTAGATCCGCACGCACACCGTAATCAAAAAGCTGCCGGCTTTGGCTCTGAGTGGATGGGGTATCGTTAAACGGATCTTGGCTCGGATAGTAGTTGAATTGGTCCTTCCTGGCATAAGGGTTTACCGTCAGCAGAGTATGTCCGCTGAACGTGTGTTGGTATCCCGGCGCTATGTTCCAGGTGAGAACCCGTTGCCGCTGGTCTTGTGTCAACTGGTCATAGCTGTTCGGAATCTGGCTCCAGTTCCGAGCCAAAAATACGTTCAGGTGATACGCGTCGGTGCCGTTCGGCTGGAAATCGAAGTGATCAAAAACCGTTTCGTTATTCCCTACATCGTGAAAGGCGTCAAATTCCGGAGTATCGAAAAATCGGCTACTCCTTGTGCCGTCAAGCGCAATGAAATTCCCGAAGTGCTCGTTCCCGAATCCGTAGCTGACGTCCCCGCCCGTTGAACCGAACGTTCCGTAATACGTTTCGACACTTCCGAACTGTTTTCCCGCGCCAAGTCCCGATCTGGTGGTGATTTGATCGACGAGACTGGTTTTGTCACCGAACTCAGCCTGCGGAGCGCCCGTTATGAGCTCCATGCTCTGGATAGCGCTGGTCGGCAGTTGCGTGGAGAACACTTTGCTCTGCTGATCGCTGATCGGCTCCCCATCGATCACGAAGGAAACCTGGGCGTGGTCCCCGAGCGGGTGAAAAAAGCCGTTTGCATCAGCGGCCACCGCCCCTGTACTGAATGTGATCGCCTGACTCAGGCCAGTTCCAGGATCAAACGACGGAAGTTTTGAGATCAGACTCCGGTCGACGTCCTCATGCGGTGTGGGATCGTTCTCCACCAGATCGGCACCGTTCGCTTCCACGTTCACCGTCGTCTCTGCACTTGCGACCGCTAGCCTCGGGCGGATCTCGATCGGAACAGCGTTCCTGACCGTAACATCCTCGCTGTAGGGGCCGAAACCGCTGGCCAGTACGACTAAATGATATGGATTCGGAGGTAAGTTCGTCAGGCGAAACTCGCCGTTATCACCTGACTTCGCACTTTGACGGTATCCAGTCACGGGGTTTAAGGCAGTAATCGTGGCGCCTGGTACGATTGCGCCCGAAGGGTCGATCACTTCACCCTGGATGGTCCCTGCGTTGCCCAGCGATTGCGCTAAACCGATGATCGGGCTGCTTACCAGCAGAAGGCTCAGCCAGCACCCGGCAATTACTACTGTTCTCACGAATTAGGACTCCTGATCGGATCGCGACCGCAAAGCGGGCCGCTCTGAATGCTGAGCTTACGCGGGCTGGTTACGTATCAGGAGATGTTTTCGACGAATGACCTGGAATCGACCCCATACGGGCGGATCATAGGAACGACCGGAGAAGACAATTAGAGGCGGGAAGTGCTGAACCGATTAGTAAGTTTCGAGTATCTTACTTCAGGATCTCTTACCAATTCAAGAACGGACGAATATTCTTTGCCTGACGTTTGCTGACTATAAACTCCTGGCCGTTCGTCAATGTCAGCAGCCAGCGCTGGCTTGTCAACATGCTCATCTTACGAATGTGGTTGATATTGACCACCGCATTCCGGTGAATGCGCTGGAATGAAGTGTTCCGAAGCTTGGCCTCGAGTGAGCTTAGGTTCTGTGTCGCTAAATAGCGCTGCTTGGGAGTAATGATCCATGTAAGATCCCCGTCGGCTTGAAAAGCAAGCGCTTCTTCCACGCTCAATAAGAAATATTCATCACCCAGCTTTCCAACTATCTTTCTGGCCTGACCAAGTTCTCCAGCACGTGGAGCAAGAGCCTGTATCTCTCCAATTCGCTCCAGTACTTGCCCTGGATTTTTCGCCAGCCTGCGTGCCCGCTCAACGCTTTGCAACAACCGCGGCTGACTCACCGGCTTCAGTAGATAATCGATGGCGCCCGCTTCGAACGCTCGAACGGCGTGCTGATCATATGCCGTCACGATGACGACCACTGGCGCAGGCGTACCCTGCAGACGGCTGATCATTTCGAATCCCGTCATCACTGGCATCTCTAGGTCAAGGAAGACCAGATCTGGCTGGCAAGCGGAAATTTTGTTCAGGGCCGCTGCGCCATCTTCTGCCTCGCCAACGATTTCCAGATCGTCGACAAGCTCCAGTTCCTGCCTCAGAACACGCCGAGCAATCGGTTCATCATCAACGATCAAAACGCGTATCATTACTGCAAACAGTTTGCCCGGAATGAGCGTTTTTCTTTTGTCACAAGCGATGGACGGGCTCTGTAACCGCCTGAGCGGGCCCTGTTCCAAGGTAAGCGGATCGCTTCGCAAAGTTCTGTGCAATCCGGAGCGTGACAGAGCATCCCTCACGGGTGGAATCTATCGACAGATCTGATCCGGCAGCGCAGGAAAGCCGAAGGCGCTGGCGAACATTCTCAAGCCCCATGCCAAGTCCAGAGGCTGATTTATCGGAGTCGAAGCCCGGTCCGTTGTCACGCACAGAAATTGTCAGCACTCCGTCTTGCTCTTTTGCAATCACCTGAACGCGTCCTTCCCCCTTTAACTTCGAGACCCCGTGCTTAATCGAGTTTTCTACTAGCGGCTGCACTGATAATACGGGAATCTTCGCACTCCGGGCGCCAGCCGTGGCTTCGATCTGAAAACTGAGCCGCTCGCGCAGACGTAAGCTCTCAATTTCCAGGTAAGCCTGCACGATCTCCAGTTCTTCGCCAAGAGGAATCAGAGCGCGGTCGCGCTGCAAGCAATACCGGAACAGGTCCGCCAGATTTAACACCAGTCGCCGAGCCTCGAACGATTCCCGATTGATAATGCCGTACAAGGTGTTTAAAGCGTTGAACAGGAAGTGAGGGTTAACCTGTGCCTGCAGCGCACGAAGTTCGGCCTCGTGCGCCAGAATCTGCAGTTGGTTTGCCCTTACACGTTCCACCTGTTCAACAACAACGCTCGCCAGTAACCGTAATGAACTGATATCTTCAGCCAGATATCGCCGGCTCCCCTTGCGCCGGCCCAACAGCA
This sequence comes from uncultured Acidobacteriaceae bacterium, assembly GCA_963771495.1. Taxonomy (GTDB): domain Bacteria; phylum Acidobacteriota; class Terriglobia; order Bryobacterales; family Bryobacteraceae; genus Bog-105. The sequence continues at coordinate 480,300 of CAVYTR010000004.1, forward strand.
GAGTAAGCGTGTCCCCGCGGGAGAAGCGCAGCGGCAACTCAATCTCCGCCCATCGGACCGGACGAGCTGCGCACATAAATTCGTCGGCAGCGCTTTTTACGAGCTGAAATCGCTCGGCTTCCACAAAGCGGGAAATCTCTAAAGACGCTTGCTCCAGGAACTGCTCTTCGGTTTCGCATTCCGACGAGGCCTGCAAGATTTGTGTTGAGCAGCGATTAAGGTCGCCGCGCCCGAAAACATACCAAGTGAGTGTCCTCTGCATTGCCGTTCTTGAATACGAGAACAAGATCAACGAGAAGCAGAACAATGCGGCGATTAGGGCTGCAGCGAAACCGTTGCCGTTTGCACGCATCGCAAGTTTCCCGCCTTGGGTCGCGACATACAGACCAGCGGCGAATAGCCCTGCCAGGCCGATGTTAGCTACGAAGCGAATGAACGTCTCCGCTACCAGCAGCCGGTAATCTCGCAATAGAACAATGAGGGCCAGCGGAATGCCCGCATGGTGCAAGGCAACCTCGCTGGTCCATGCGGTCCTCGAATGTCCGTAGCCAAAATGTAGAAATGAAAATGCAAAGAGAATCAGGCAAACTAGGTCCGTGATGGACGTCTGGTTATCGGACCGCTGCCGCTTTGACATGGCCAAGGAGCCCAGAACGGCTGCTCCTAGCGCACCGAACCCGGCCGTTACAACCAGCAATGCCGTTTCGTGTAATCTCTCCGATTGAAAGTCGAGTTCCGCAAAATGCAGGAAAACTGCAAATAAACTGATTGTGTAGCCTAAGCGGGTAAGATACGGCTTGCGGCTTTTTAGAAGAACTGAAAATAGCACAGCGGGCAGAACACTAAGGACCGAAAAGTTGATTGCGACTAACCAGTCCGCCACCTGGCCGTCCCGCTGGAGAAAGGCCAAACCTACCAGCGAACCCAAATTCCAAAGGAACGCTAAACAGGAGGCGATTATCGATGCGGTCCTTTGCACACTCGCGGCTGTACCTTTGGTTTTTAAAAGCAGAAGGGTAAGAAGGCCGAAAATAACCAGACCCGAGATATGCCCGGCCGTATTTAAAAAGACCGGATTCTGAAAACTAAAACCTTCAACCATGCAGGACCGCAGACTCCAACATACTTCAACCCGGCATCCCTGGCACTTACGATCCGATCGGCACAAAAAAATTGACGCCGCCGTGTGGGCTCTATCTGGCTTTCAGTGAACTGCGAAATGCGGTAACCGGTCGAGGGAGGACGGTCGCGACCGCGCAAACCTCAGCAACAAAAAGTAATCGTATTTACAAACTCTTCAGATGGGATTAGGATAGCTTCAACTACGGGTTGCACCATTTCCACAATGAGGTTTGACAGTGAACGAGAGCAACGGCCGCACTGCGTTCTTTCATGCATCTGCTCTAGCGCGGCGACCGGAACGCGTCAGGACCGTTGGTGTGGCGGCGGCCGCTATTTTTGCCTGGTGGTTTCAATCACGGCCGGAGCACCCGGTTTTGGAAATACTTGGCCCGCTTGCAACGTGTATTGGTGGGTACCCGCTTTTCCGGAAAGCGCTGGAAGGACTCGCCGGCCTGCATCTCACCATCGAACTCCCTCTAACACTTGCTATTTTGGTGGCTCTCGCCGTGGGCAGTTCATCTACAGCTCTTACGATTGTGTTATTCGCCTTCCTGACAAAAACGGTAGAGCGTTACCTGGTCTCGCGGACTGCTCGATTGACTGACGAGCTAACGCGCTCGCATTTTTCATCCACTTTCATTCGACTCAAACCTGCGGAGTATCCAGCCCCGGTGCAGTGCACCGCGCGGTGGCTCCTCGGGTTTCTGATCTGTCTCTCTCTGGCTGCCGCGCTCCTAACTGTGCTTAGCACGCGGGATCTTGGTTCAGCCATTCCGGTGCTGGTGGTCGTTGGCGCTGCCGGGCTCACCTGTGGCACATCCCTGCCGGACTTAGCGGGCAGGTCACAGTCAGCGGCTCGCGGACTGATCCTGAAACGAACCGCCTCCTTTGACCAGCTTGCGTCCATATCCGTCGTGGTGCTCGACGGAGATTCGGTCCAGCTATCCTCCGCTCATCCTTTCTTGTCAGGCGCGAAGCAAGCAATTGAGTTGCTCGGCACGTTAGACATCGAAGTCATTCTATTCACGGCAGACTTGCAGCCCGTCGCGCAAGCCGCTGCTGCCAGACTGGGCTTCAAAGCTTTCGAAGCAGAGCTGTTTCCGGAAGATAAGCCCTGTAAAATCGCCGCCCTGCAGCGAGCGAACACAACAGTTGCGCTCTTGAGCGATGGATTAAGGGATGGAGGCGCACTCCGCGAAGCTGATGTGGCCGTCGTAATCGGACCGCTCAAAGCAGAAAATCATATAGCCTTTTGCGGAGAAAGCCTCTGCGACTTCGCGGAGGTCTTAGCAATTGCAAGAAGCGCAAAGCACACGGCGGCATTCAACACCTTCGCTACAATCCTCGTCGCTTCTCTCGGCATCGGTTTTGCGCTGTGCGGCGCACTCCCTGTTTCTTGGGCGCTATCCATACGCTTTACTTCGGAAGTAATGCTGATGCTAAACGCCGCCCGGCTGCTTCAGCCCGTGCAGAAACACGCTCACGCGCAAGGCCAAATGCTCAGCTGAACCTAGCGCCATTGCCCACCAGAATGCATCAGCGCGTAGAAAGGATTGTTGCAGTTCGGGCAATTCTTTTCACCAGCTTTCAGTTCGCGCATGCACAGGTGGTCGAAATCTTCCAACCGGCACTGATAGATCTGCACCAGGGGCAAGTCTTCAGGCTTAACTTTGTAAATACCAATCTGCTGCAAGTCAGTGTCAGCAGAGACTGGATCCGCCGTACGGCTCCCCAAACGGGCACGAATCCAGAACTGGCCAGTCGAAGGCTCGTAGTTCGAATAAGTGAAGCAATGGCCGAGACAGGCGCGATCAACTATGTGTAGGACGAACCAAATCCTGGAACCGGCACTCGGACCCAGTGTTGAGAGAACTCGAGTACCCTGTGGAAGGCGCTGCAATAAGCTCTGCGCCTGCATCTCGAGGCGGTTCATCCGCCCCGTGTCACGGTATAAAAAACTGAAGAAAACTATCGCAACAATTCCGAAACCAGCCACGTGCCACCATTGGGCGCGCACGCATCCGAGCATCAGAATCACCAGAATGGCTGATATGCAGGTGGCGCGTGTCGTAAACATCGCCACCACGCCTGAGTATTGCGGAAGCCACATCGCTTGAGGAATCAAGGCCGCCGAGATCAACAGCGCCAGCCATAATCCGGCGCTCGCCTGGATGGCGAGGAACGAATCGCTTTCCAGTCTGTGACTACGCAATCCAATGAAAAGTGCAACAAGCGTCAACAGAAGCACAGCCCAGGCGAGGACGGCATACCACAGACCGAAAAGAATCAACTGATCGGCCCCATTCAGTAGGAAAAAGGAAGCACCGACCCAGCCGGCTGTGCGGATTCGAAGTAGATAAAGGTGAAGAGCAAGAAGCGCTGCCATAGCCAAGCCGAAAGGAAGTAAACGCCACCAGCCTCGAAGCATTTGTGAGAGCTTCACGTATACCAACATGCCAACGAAAGTCGCTAAGCCAACCGGGTGCGCTAGATAAATGAAAATCGCGAGGACGGCCGCCAGCAGACGGTCGGTCCAAGTACTCTTCCGCCACAATAGCGCCAGCGCGAGAAAAGCAAGGCCGATCGAGAGGTAATAATTCATGAAGCCCATTTCGAAAGTGAAGCCATACGCAACCATCGCGATAGCCGGACTTAGAAACCACGGCGCTCTACGGCTTGCGGCCGCAATCAACGCGAAGGCGCCCCAGAAAAAAATCAGTACGCAGGCAGGCACAACCACCTTCTCGGCATTTTCGAAACCGGTAATCCGGCCCGTGTGGTAGAGCAGAAAATCAAATAAAACATTATTCGAACGAGGGGTCACGTACAAGTCGTGCACCCGGCCTTGGTCAATCAGGCTCACAAGCCATGCGTTGTAGACATGACTTGCAAGATCTCCGGCTTCAATGTGCCTGTGCCAGAAACACGGAATCAGAACCAGCACCGAACTCAGCACTGATGCCACCAAATGTTTTTCAAGAAACAGGCGCGCGGTTCGCAATCCCGAACTGGCTTCTACCATGCGTGACGGAATTCAGAACTAAACTGTCTACTCGACCACAAGGGTCACGGTCACTGTTGCTTGGATTTCCAGGTTTCCCGCTTCCACAGGCGTGGCCATGCGAGCCATTGAGGCGTCGGCTTTGGCAAACGCCATTGGAATGGGCCGAATGCCACCTGTAGCGGTCGACTCTCCCGAAAGCACAGCGACCACCTTCACTCCCAATGCACTAGCAATCGCTTCAGCATTTGCCTTGGCTTTTTCTGCCGCTTCAGCCAGTGCTTGCTGACGCACGGCAGAGTCATTCTTCAACGTGAAAGCAATACCCGTAATCTCGTTTGCTCCTGAAGAAACACTGTTATCGATTACGGTGCCGAGCAGAGCCAGATCATTCAACGTAACTAATACCGTGTTACTCGTCCGATAGCCGATCAATTTTGGCTTGCCATCTTTTGGATATTCGTATTCGGGTGAGACCGAGTAGTTGGCGGTTTTCAGTTCCCCTCCGCCACCCACGACGCGCTTTAGCGCGGTCATTACCTGAGAAGTCTGTTGCGCATTCAGTTGTGAGGATGCAGCTGCCGTAGCACCCTGAGTCGCAACTCCGATACTAATCTCCGCACGATCGGGCTTCGCACTTACCGTGGCTTCACCCGATGCTCGCACCACGTGAGGCGCTCTCGGCAGTTCTTGCGAGTATCCGCACATTGCGATTAGGAGCGCCGCGCAACACCTGGGAATAAGCATAGGTTTTAGAATACCCGTTTTTTTCGGCCCGCCGATGCTGACAAGTGCGGGCACGTACCAAGCAGCCGCACCGTTCCTCTTCGACAGATCCGGAACTACTTGCTACCCTGAAACTTCATCGTAATAACGGCAGTCGCGAAGCAATATACGCAAGCTCATGCAGCCGTTTGTCGATCATCAAGGAAAATTCAAAAGCATGGAAATTGTAAAGGTTTTGGGCCGCGAGATACTCGATTCGCGCGGCAATCCGACAGTTGAAGCGGACGTCTATCTGGCCGATGGGACAATCGGACGCGCAGCCGTCCCCTCCGGCGCCTCCACCGGTGAACACGAAGCTGTAGAGCTTCGCGATAACGATAAATCACGCTACCTCGGGAAAGGCACCCGGAAAACAGCCGAGAACATCAGCAAAACCATCTCTCCCGCCCTGGCCGGCCTTGATGCAGCCGACCAGACGCTTGTCGACCGCACGATGATCGCACTCGACGGTACACCCAACAAAGGCAAACTCGGGGCAAATGCGATTCTTGCAGTCTCTATGGCTGCGGCCCGCGCTTCTGCCGAATCCGAAGCCACCCCGCTTTACCGCTACATCGGCGGCGTAAATGCCCGCGTCCTTCCCGTGCCGATGATGAACGTCATTAATGGAGGAGCACACGCCGACAACTCAGTCGATCTCCAGGAATTCATGCTTACTCCGGTGGGCGCATCGTCTTTCTCGGACGCGCTGCGGATGGGAGCAGAAACATTTCACACGCTCAAAGCAGTGCTGAAGAAGCGAGGCTACTCGACGGCCGTCGGAGATGAGGGCGGCTTCGCACCCAATTTGAAATCCAACGAAGAAGCGCTCGAAGTTCTCGCAGAAGCCATTAGCCAGGCCGGCTACAAAGCAGGAGAGCAGATCGCGATTGCTCTCGATCCGGCATCCAGCGAGTTCTACGACAAAAGCAAATCTCGCTACGTCTTCAAAAAGTCCGACAAAAGCGAGAAAACATCGGAACAGCTGGTAGATTTCTGGTCCAATTGGGTTCGCCAGTATCCGATCATCTCCATCGAAGACGGAATGGCAGAAAACGATTGGAAAGGCTGGAAGCAGCTGACCGATTCGCTCGGCAAAAAGATTCAGCTGGTTGGAGATGACTTGTTTGTCACAAACTCAGATCGGTTGCAGCAAGGAATCGAACAGGGCGTCGGCAACTCCATCCTCGTAAAGGTGAATCAGATTGGTTCATTAACCGAAACACTAGAAGCCATGCGACTGGCGGCAAGTGCAAACTACACCGCCGTGGTCTCCCATCGCTCCGGCGAAACAGAAGACGTCTTCATCGCCGATCTCGCTGTGGCCACGAACTCCGGACAGATCAAAACCGGTTCGGCAAGCCGCACCGATCGGATCGCGAAATACAATCAGCTCTTGCGCATCGAAGAAGAACTGGGCAGCGCAGCCATCTACCTGGGCAAGAAAGCATTTCGGCAGTAACCTCAATCTAAGACATGCCGAAGCTAAAGCCGCTCGTACTGACCATCCTCGATGGTTGGGGTTACTCGCCTGTTACCGAAGGTAACGCGATCGCCCTCGCACACAAACCCACCTACGACCACTTACTTGAAACTTACCCCAACACTCTGATTCATACCTCGGGTCCTTTCGTCGGCCTGCCCGAAGGTCAAATGGGCAACAGCGAAGTCGGGCATATGAACATGGGCGCTGGTCGCATCATTTATATGGATGTGACCCGCATCGACATGCTAATTAGCACAGGCGAGTTCTTTTCGAATCCCGTCCTGTTGAACGCTATGCAAAAAGCCAAGGGCCACCGGCTTCATTTGCTCGGGCTACTGAGCGATGGCGGTGTTCACGCCCAAATGACTCACCTGTACACGCTGCTCGAAATGGCTAAGCGGCAAGGTCTCCGCGATGTTTTCGTTCATTGTTTCACCGATGGACGCGATACTCCTCCGGAAAGCGGGCTCGGCTTCATCCGGCAGCTTGAGCGCAAACTCGCCGAATTGGGTGTAGGAAAGATTGCTTCCGTTTCCGGCCGCTATTACGCAATGGACCGCGACAAGAGGTGGGAACGCATTGATCGTGCCTTTGGAGCTATGGCACTTGGCAATGGCGCTCAGTTTGAGTCGCCATCGGAGGCCATTCGTAAGTCTTATGAGCGTGGGATAACCGATGAATTCATCGAACCGATCACCATCGTTGACCACCGGAACGAGCCGGTAGGACTCGTTCGCGATGACGACAGCTTGGTTATGTATAACTACCGGGCAGACCGGGCCCGCGAAATAACACAGGCATTTACTGATTTCAAACTCGAGAAGCCTTCACGATCGCAGGTTCCAAAAAATCTGACCTACACCATGATGACGCAGTACGAAAAGAGCTTTCCGCTGCCCTTCGTCCTTCCACCCGAGCATCCCGATAACATCCTCGCCGACGTAATGCAGAAAGCAGGCTGGAAAAACCTGCGCGTCGCTGAAACAGAGAAGTACGCGCACGTAACTTACTTTTTCAACGGCGGAAATGAAAAGCCGTACACAGGCGAAGAGCGTGAACTCGTTGCTTCTCCTAAAGTCGCTACCTACGACCTGAAGCCTGAGATGAGCGCCGCCGGCGTAACAGACAAGGTGGTTACGGCGATTGGGAGCGGGGATTTCGACGTCATCGTCATGAATTACGCGAATGCTGACATGGTGGGTCATTCCGGCAAAATCGAACCGACTGTGCGCGCCTGCGAAGCCGTGGATGCCGGTCTCAACCAGATCTACAGCGCACTGAAACGTTGCGGGGGGTCCTGGATCGTCACCGCTGACCACGGAAACGCCGAGATGATGATTGATCCGGCAACCGAAGGTCCACATACTTACCACACGACAAACCCGGTTCCACTCATCTATGTGGGCAACGACGCCCCGTCACTCCGCCAGGGAGGTGCGTTGAAAGATATCGCACCCACTATGCTCGGCATACTCGGTCTCGAGAGACCAAAACAGATGAAGGGCGAGGACTTGCGCAAAGCTGAGGGCCGCTAGCAGCTTGGTGAAAACGGTGACTTACTTTGTTTTGCCCAGCAGCCATGTCCAAGGATCAAAAGGGAGCGCCGTGCAAATTCCGGTCCGTGCATTTCACACTTCCGACCGCCGTTTCCACAATCCTAGCGCTCTGGTCCGCCGGCCGGAGGAGATACCGGAGTGGCCGGAGCGTTCTGGGCAGGTTGCACTTCCGCCGGTGATTGCTTCGCAAAACCACGGACATACCGAACAATGCCGCGCGAGTCGCGCAGCCAGTGCTGTGCAATCAGCTCTAACTTCACTTCGCTTTCCGGGGTCTTGACCTCAAATTTGCCCTGATCTTTCTGTTCGCGAGTAAGTGCTACGATCTGCCCGTCGTCGACCCTGACCGCTGCGAACCCTGCATCTCGCGTCTGCTGTGGCGGCCACGATACGAGAAGAGAGGATGACCGTCTCTCCACCGTGACGGGAATGATCGCAGCCGGCAACTGCAGATAAGCCCAGTACCCGGCCGCGCATCCCAGCAGCGCAGCTAAGACCAGCACGCCCGCGAACCCAAGGTTTGACCGACGCTGTGATTGCCGCGGCCTGGTCGCATCGCGCTCGGTACCCATTGGTTCCGGGGAACGCGCAGGATGAATGTTGCTCTCCCGTCTTCTCCGGACCTCTTCAACCGACGGCAAAGGAGTTTGATAATTCGATAGCTCGCTCGCACGCGGGATTGCAGGCGCAGGTGCTGGTATGAAGGGACTTGCAACCGGTACCGTCGTCGATGCCGGTTTTACGGGCAGCTTCGGCGCATCCACAAGCGGTGTGGGCTCCGGGCCCGGCACAGGCTCGCCCTCCGGTTTTGGTGTCGAGCGGCTGTCCCGGACGGGCGCAGGAATCGACTCCACCGGATGACTGCCCCCACCTGACGCTCGACCGGGCAGCGGCAGAATGAGTGCATGCTCCGCCGTGCTCCTGTCCATCTGGCCGTCTCGCTCGCGAACCACAAAGGCGAATCGAGTTGGCTGAAATTTTTCTGGCTTGATCAGCACAACCACCCGGCCCGGTTCGGGAAAGAATCGGTCCAGCAGCGCCGCATCCCTGTCACTCATCGCCAGCGCGCCTCGCGTATGGGCCACGTAAAATCCTACCGGAGTCAAGCCTGCAAGTTCGCCATCCGTCGTTCCAGCCCGCATTTGTTCCGCCAAACGCGACAGATCGGTTTCAGAAAGGACAAAGGCCGGACCCGCCGCGTGTTCGCACTCTATCGGCCGAACAGTCACAATCCTGATGGACTCGGGATACGTATGTCCCCACAGCACCCCGCCAGTCTCAACGCCGCCGTGCGGAATCCGACGGAACCCTTCATTCACTTGAAAATCAATCTCGTGAAATAGCCCTAGCGGATATTCGACTGTAAAGTCTTTGCCCGGTATCGTCCAAAAGGCGTGATCGATCTGTTGATCGGGGGAATTCATGCTATTGAGAACTCATGCCCCTTCGGCGGCCAATTCGCCGAAGTAGTTCCCGTCTCGTCTGATTGCCCGCTGTCCACTTGCAGCGCGTAATAGTAGGTCACAACACCCATCGCGAGACACAGCACAACAATCATCATCAGCCATCGGGCGGAACGCAAAGTCCAGATCGCGTCAGCCGAAACGAGCGCCGCCGAATACGCCACAATCGCGCCTGCCAGCGCGAGACTCAGTCCCAACTTCCATCCCCAGTGCATCAGGTCAAGAGCTGCCTGGCCGCCTATCTCGGACCACGCCGTGAACAATGCAACTAACGCGATGAGGAACTCCAAAACGTATAAAAGGCGCAGTAGTCTTGGCGTCATCCCCGGAGCACTCTCATTCTACGATGATTAAGTAAGTCGCGCCCCGTACATATCTGATGAAAACGAGTATTGAAGGAATCGAGCTCCATCTTGCCCATCCTGACGAACTGAATGTTACCTGGGTCGGCCAGGATGACGCCATGCGTCAGCTCATGGCCGCGTGGATGGTAATTCATGAAGCCGATGTACCCATGAACCCGCGCCTGCTCGGCAAACCCGGCGTCGGCAAGACCACCATGGCCTATGCGGCGGCTCGCCGGCTCGGGCGCGAGGTCTTCATACTCCAGGCCACGGCCGATACCCGGCCTGAGGACCTGCTGATTACTCCCGTCATTGAGGGAGCTTCTCGCATCAAATACGTCGCCTCACCCTTAGTGACAGCCATGCTCAAAGGTGGCATTGCCATTCTCGATGAGGGCAATCGGATGAGCGAGAAAAGCTGGGCGAGCCTCGCGCCTCTGCTCGATAACCGTCGCTATGTCGAGTCCATCGTCGCCGGCATAAAGGTCAAAGCTCACCCGAATTTCCGGCTTGTGGCGACCATGAACGACGACTCTTCAACCTTCGATCTGCCCGAGTACATCCATTCCAGGCTGCAGCCACAGATTCTGATCGACTTCCCCGAACGCGAAGAAGAGCTCGCCATCCTGCGCGAGAATCTTCCTTTTTCTTCGGCCGACATTCTGGAATATGTCACCGATTTTCTGCAGCAGGCGCACGCATCCGATGAAACTTATACCGTTCGAGACGGAATCAATATTGCCCGTTATGCCTTGAAACTGGGTAGGGAGACTGGCGGACCCATCCGGCCGCTTCTTCAACTTGCTGTCAAGGCCGTGCTCGGCGAAGAAGCTGTTCGTTACAGCGGCCGCCGCTAAGTGGACGAGCATGGTCGAGGATGTCACTAGCGCCGCTACCCTGCAGCGAGGGAACATTACCTACTTCCCAGTTGTCCCGGGCCGGATCGAATTCGCACGCCGGGTACGCCGTTTCCTGCTGGACCGAAAGCCCGGCATCGTTGCGGTCGAACTCCCCGGTTCACTTGAACCTGAGTACGCCAAGTCCCTAGACCGGATGCCCCGGATGTCCGTTATCGTTCTTGCCGGCGATAAGGATGACGACGAAGCCCCCGCCACCTACCTGCCTGTGGAACCCGGGGACCCTTTTGTAGAAGCCCTCCGGACAGCAAAAGAGATTGGGGCTGAGACCATATTCCTCGAGCCCCCTACGCAGGGAAGGCCCCACCTTCCCGATCTGTATCCCGAGCCTTATTCAGTCGAGTTCATCGGAATGGCGAAGTATGTCGAGGCATACCGAGTCTATCCCCAGGAGCGCAGTCCCGAAATCGAAGCACATGCCGCAGCTATGGCTTGGAAGCTGCAAGGCGCCAATCCGGTGGAAACCATCTGTGTCGTCCTGTCCCTGAACATGCTCGATCCTGTGCTCGATGCCATGCAAACTCCGCAGGACGAGCCGCCCGCGCCTCGACTTTCCCTGTTTCGCCGTAGCCAGTTGTTCAACCTGCACCCGGACTGCCTTGGCGAGGTCACGAGCGAAGCTCCGTATTACCAGGAACTCTACGAAACCGATCGCAACAACATCGAAAGCCCTTCGAAGTTGGAGCGGCATCGCTGGCAACTCAGTTTGCTGCGGGAAGCTGAGCGCGAATACGCCATCAATACCGGTGAACAAATGCGCTCCTGGCAACGGTTAGCCTTGGCGAAATTTACACGCAATCTGGCAATGCTTGATCACCAACTCTTGCCTGGTATTTACGACCTCACGCTTGGCGCGCGCTCGATTGTGGACGACAATTTCGCCTATGAAGTCTGGCAGATGGCCGCTCGCTTCAGCGTTCAACAGACTGAAGATCCGCCGCTCGAGACGTTAAACATCTCGGGCGAGGAAATCTGGTTGCGCACTCGCAAAATCCGAATACGGCGGCGGCTCCCCCGAATGAAGCAGATGTTTAAGCCGGCGAGCCTCAAACCCAGAAAGCGCGAGAAGTTTAAAGGCGAGTGGGCCAGGGAGACCGATGGCCGGAACATATGTTCCTACCCTCCGGAAGATCTCGTCATTGAGAACTATGGACGGTTTCTCAAGCGGCATGCCAAAGCGGTAATTTCGGAGGAGCATTCCCGAATCGAGCCTTTAACCACATCGGTTTTGGATGGCATCGATATCCGCGAAACGATCCGGCACTGGCACGAAGGCAGATTGTATGTGCGCGATTCAGGGAAAAGTTCCGGAGAGGTGGGTGCGCTTGTCATCATCTTCGATGAGGATCGTCAGGATCGCTATCGTTATCTCACTACCTGGCTCGGTGAACATCAGAACGAATCAGACATGGCGTTCTACTCGACCTACCCCTTCGACCATCTTGTCGGGCCGGGCATCGGACGAGCCGAGTATGGCGGACTCTTGATGACATTGCCGCCGCGCCGCCTGTTCGATGTCTGGCGCGACACCGATTACGACACCGCCCTCACCAAGTCCGAGCGGCTTCTGATGGCGGCACTCGATTATTCCGTCGAGCGGAATGTGGTCTACATCGCCCCCAAACCGCCCAGAAGCCTTTACCGTCAACTTGCCGCCCGGGTCAATCGCAAAATCATCTATGTCCCTTTAGGACAGCTTTCCCCAACCAAGTTAAAGAAGGTTCGAGTCGTCCACGTTCTCGACAGCTACCGCCGCCGCGAAGAGGCTCACGATTACATCTGGTAGGAGGTCCCGGGTATGTTGTTCCGGGACCTCTTCACTTCTACTTGTCGCCGTTGATCAGCACATTCGAGTCAGAAGCACCGTTCTGGCCCCAGATTGTATTCTGGCCCCAAATCGTATTTTGGCCCCAGATTGAATTCTGACCCCAGATCGTGTTCTGCCCCCAAATGGTGTTCTGGCCCCAAATCGTATTTTGACCCCAGATCGTGTTCTGCCCCCAGATGGCACTCTGGCCCCAAATCGTGTTCTGGCCCCAAATTGTATTCTGGCCCCAGATGGTGTTTTGACCCCAGATCGTGTTCTGGCCCCAGATAGCGGAGGAGTCAAATACAACAGAGATAATACCCGTACTCGGATCGTAAACAGTTGCTGGGGACATAGTGGTTCCTGCTACCGGAACGTTGTTCACCTGAGCCATGGCTGCCGAAAGATCGACATACCCTGCCCCGATAGTGAATGCATCGTAGTAAGAGGTGTAACTTGTTCCCGTCACGGGATCGACTGCCACGCTCGAGGTTGGAAAGGTCCTATAAGCCGTCGCCATCAGCAGTAGCTTCACCTGGTCAGGCGTAAGGGCAGGATTCGCATGGATCAGATCCGCAGCCGCTCCGCTCACCACTGCGGCTGACATGCTGCTGCCGCTTAATGTGTAAAAGTTCTTCGAATACTTCCGCGCCTGGATGGCAGGAAGGCCCGATTCGAAGTAGCTGTACTGCACTGAATTACCCGGATATTCGGTCTGCAGCGTGGACCCCGCGGAAAGCAAAGAAACAACCAGGTTCCCGGGGGCGACTACATCCGGCTTCACAAAATGATCTACCTGCGATGGGCCCTTGGAACTGTAGCTCGCCACCAGGTCATCCGTTCTGTCTGGCGTGCCCATCGAACGCATCGCTCCTACCGTGATTACGTATGGATCATTTCCGGGCGCCTCAATCGTTCCGTAGCCGAGCGTCCCAAAGGAGTTATCCCGTCCGTCATTGCCCGCGGCAGCAACCACCACTATTCCCGCATTCCAGGCAGCTTCAACGGCCTGACAGAGCGGGTCCTGCGTGTAGCTTTCAAAAACAGGACGCCCAAGCGAAAGGTTGATCACTCGTACGTTGTATTGGTCTTTTAGCGCAATGGCCTGCTCGATCGCTGCGATCACTGCGCTGTCCGTGCCTTGTCCGTTTGCATCCAGAGCCTTTAGATCCAGGAGGTTCACACCAGGAGCAATCCCCTTGAATGACTTCATGCACTGGTTGCACGAAGAGGACAACCCGTTAGATCCGATTATTCCGGCCACGTGTTGTCCGTGCCCGAACATGTCGGATGCTGTACTGTCCGTATTAGTGAAGTCCTGGGAATACACAATGCGGGAAGCACCGGCGTTGTCTTGCAGATTCGGATCAGCATTAATTCCGCTATCGATCACGGCCACACCTACGCCGGTCCCCACATACCCGGCCCCCCACACCGCACTCGCGTTTACTGCCGCAGCTGTATTGTCCAGTTTGGCGCGCAATGGCCGGTCAAGCGATATGAACGCGACTTCCGAGTCGTTTGCAAGCTCATTCGCTTTGGCCCCAGATAACGTGTAAACACCCGCGTGGATCGAACTCAATCGGCCGTGCACCTTACCCCCCAGGCCGACAACCTTAGAATCGGTGAGAGTATTAGCCGTCCGTTTCCACTGGACAATTACACGTACTTTCTCAGTGCTTCCAACTTTTGCCAATTCGGCCGACACCTTGTGATTTGCTGCTGGTTCAGCGGTACACAGTATTCCCGCAAAACCAAGCAGGGCCGCGACTTTCTTCATAGATCTCCTTATTTTTGTTTGGATCAGCCTAAGTCGAGAGCGCAGCTTAGGCGTCCTGAACGCTTATCGGGCGAACTCCCTCGAACCTTTAGGGATTAATGCGGTCTAACTGAAAATTTTTCCCGCTTAGGCCTATACATTCCTACCTGGTTGGCCGATGGTTCTCTTAGAAAGGTAAACATTGTCCCTGCGGGCCGTAGTCCAGAGCGGAAGAGCGATCAAGAGTTGCCTGGTCTCAGGATTTCCTGTCCTGATCGCCTGCGTTACGGCTGCGTTCTGTCCATCCGAACTACGGGCGAAGCTCGATCCCGATACGCCAATCGAGCAGATACTAATTCAAACATGGCAAACCAGTCAGGGGCTGCCGCAGAATTCGGTCACGTCGATCGCACAAAGTAGCGACGGCTTTCTTTGGATCGGAACCGAGGAAGGACTCTCGCGGTTCGACGGACTTCGTTTCGCAAATTTCGACAAACGCTCCTCCGGACTCAGCAACAATGCTGTCCTGAGCCTTCTTTTCGATCACCGCAAAGATCTTTGGATCGGAACCAACGGTGGAGGGCTCGTTCGCCTTCAGAACAACCGGTTTTCGCGCTACACCACCGATAATGGACTCCCGAATAACTCGGTACGCGCGCTTTACGAAGACAAGAAGGGTTCGCTATGGATTGGAACCGACGGCGGCGGATTAGTTCGGCTTTCAAAAGGCGCCTTCCGCATCTTCACAAAAGCCGACGGCCTTCCGGATAATTCGATCTTTTCGATCTCGGGCGATGATTCAGGAGACGTCTGGGTCGGAACCCACGCTGGATTGAGCCGGTTCCACGCCGGCGAGTTTGTTGCGTTCCATGCAGGAAAGGCCCTCGGCAGCGACTACGTCCGTGTCGTACAAGCCGGGAAGGATGGGACGGTATGGGTTGGCACAAACAACGGTCTGGCTCACATTTCCTCCGCCGGGGTATCCAGCTATACCACGGCCGATGGGTTGCCTTCCAATCTGATCTCGGCCCTCTACGAAGACAAAGGGGGAACCCTCTGGATCGGAACTGTAGACGCCGGACTAGTCCGCTTCGCACACGGAAACTTCACTGCCATCTCTGAAAACTCCGCATTGCCGGGCAAGAACGTCATCTCAATTGCCGGCGACTCTGCCGGCGATCTCTGGGTCGGAACCGTCGGAGGCGGTCTCAATCATCTTCGAACCAATATGTTCGCCAGCCTGCCGCCTGAAAGTAACTTCGCCAAGAGAGTTACGCTGGCGACCCTGGAGGATACGGACGGGTCCTTCTGGATTGGCTCTGATAACGGTCTTCTGCACTGGGGTAGCAAGGGGCAAAACGGCATTTACACAGCCGCCAAGGGTCTGCCCGATAACCTGATCTCTTCCCTTCTGCAGGATCGGGACGGCACAATTTGGGTTGGCACTCTGCGCGGCCTCGCACGGATTCGGCATGGGAGCGCTGAACGCGTCGACATCGACGGCCTCCCCAGGGAATTTATCGCTTCCCTTTATCAGGACCGTGCCGGGCAACTTTGGATTGGAACCAGATCCGGCTTAAGCCGTCTGTCAAACGGACAACTCACGACTTTTACAACCAGAGACGGCATGTCGAGCAACTTCGTGCAAGCCATCTATCAGGATGCTGGCGGAGTTCTCTGGGTTGGCACATCGGGTGGCGGTCTGAACCGGCTCCAGGACAAACGTTTTACCTCATTCACAACCCACGACGGCCTGGCGAGCGACATCGTTAACAGCCTGACCGGCGATACCGACGGTACGATCTGGATTGCTACTGGTGCGGGCCTGAGCAGAATGCGGAACGGCAGGATCACTTCGTTTCCAGTCGATCGTGGCGGATACGAGGGCTCCATTTTTCAGATCCTGGACGACGGGTTGGGTCAGTTTTGGATCCCTTCCAACAAAGGTGTTTTCAGATTCAACAAGAAACAGCTGAATGAGTTCGCCGATGGCGTGATATCAGGTGTCACATCGCAGGTCTATGACACCCGGGATGGTATGAGTAGCCGGGAGTGCAATGGCGGATTTCAACCGGCCGGGTGGCGCACGGCCGATGGCCGTCTTCTGCTTCCGACCATGGGTGGCCTGCAGGTCGTCCAGCCAGCGAAATTAAAAAACAACTCGCCACCCCCGCACGTTGTTCTCGAAGAAGCATTGGTCGACAACAAGCTTTATCGCCCCTTGGGCAGTCTGACTGCGCCGCCCGGAAAGGGTCGGCTGGAATTTCAATTTACGGCCGCCGACTTCACCAGCCCAGATCGCCTCCAGTTTCTCTACAAGCTCGAAGGTTTCGACAAGGATTGGGTCCCCGCCGGCACACGCCGCACCGCCTATTACACCAACATCCCGCCCGGCCATTATCAGTTTCGCGTTCGGGTCAGCAAGGGCGATGGCTGGAGCCCTACTGGCTTAGATATCCCGCTGACTCTGAAACCGCACTTTTACGAGACCTTCACGTTCTATGTCGCTTTCGGAATCGGCGTGGTCTCGCTCTGCGGAGCTATCTACCGGATCCGCGTCGACCAACTCAAAAGCCGCGAGCACCGCCTTCTTTTGCTTGTAAATGAAAGGACTTCCGCTCTTCGTGCCAGTGAACAGCGTCTGCGACAGTCGCGCGACGAATTGGAAATCCGGGTCCTCGAAAGAACCCAGGACCTGACTGAATCCAATCAAGCTTTGGAAGCGGAAATCAACGTCCGCAAACGGACCGAGCAAGCGCTGACACTCGCCAGAGACGCAGCCGAGGAAGCCAGCCGCGCTAAGAGCGACTTCCTGGCCAACATGAGTCATGAGATACGGACGCCGATCAACGGCATCATCGGGATGACCGACGTCGCCCTTTGCACCGACCTTGACGAGGATCAGCGCGAATACCTCGAAATCGTAAAGTTCTCCGCCGACTCTTTGCTCGGGATCATCAACGACATTCTCGATTTCTCGAAAATCGAAGCAAGAAAGCTGGTCTTGGATCAAACAGAACTGAACCTCCGGGCCGGTATTGACGAGCTCGTGCGTTCATTAGGCCTCCGCACCCGCCAGAAAGGACTGTACTTGAACGTAAGATATGCCGGCGCCGTGCCGGAGAACTTGATCGGCGATCCGCTTCGCCTGCGGCAGGTTTTGCTGAACCTGCTCGATAACGCCATCAAGTTCACCAGCAAAGGCGGCGTCTCGCTCACGGTCGAGTTCAATGGATTTGAAGGCGATAGGGCGAAGTTTCACTTTGTCGTCGCTGACACCGGAATCGGCATCTCCCACGAGAAGCAACAGACCATTTTTGAGGCGTTCTCACAAGCCGACAGCTCCTCCACCCGCCGATTTGGCGGAACAGGCCTTGGCCTCACAATTTCTTACCAGCTCGCAGCAATGATGGGTGGCCGTATCTGGGTCGAGAGCCAACCCGGCGAGGGAAGTCAGTTCCACTTCACGGCAGAATTTTCCGCCGCTTTCGCGCCCGCCACGTCCTACATGGCACCCGAACTGCCGGTGGAAGTCGCCGTTTAATCTAAGCCGCTTGGCGTTGCACCCCAAATCCAGTCCGCAACGTCGAATAGACAGGATTTTGCCGCTCCAATTGGGGAAGCTGCAGATCTCCGATATACTTTAGTTAATCTTCGCAGACATTGGATTTTGATGAATAGTCGCTTCAAATGGACGGTTGTCGGCAGCTCCACCTGCATTGTTGTTCTGCTTCTCGTCGGTGCCAGAAACGGGCGCGCTCGCGCTGTCGGCCCCGATGACGTGTATGGCCATTTGAAGGTCTACACCGAGGTTCTCGAGCGGATTAAGCTCGAGTACGTCGAGGACCCGGACATGAAGAGCGTCACTCTTGGCGCAATCAATGGTCTTCTGGAATCAGTCGATCCGTTTGCCAGTTACATGAATGCCGACCAATTCCGCCAGTACGAGCACGGTCAGGATTCAGCCAAGGCCGGAGTCGGTTTGATCCTTGCCAAGCGATACGGATACGTGGCCGTCGTCGATGCCCTCCCCGGCTCACCCGCAGAAAAGGCGAATATCTCTACGGGCGACCTCATCGAAAGCATAAACAATGTTGCCACTCGCGACATGCCGCTCGCCTATGCTGAGCAGCTGCTGCGCGGCAATCCGAATTCCACGGTCGAAGTCACCGTGCTGCGTCTGCGAACGCCTGATCCCCAGAAGGTCACGCTGACCCGGACCAATGTGCCGTATCCGGAAATTACAGCCAAGGTTATGCCCACAGAGGTCGGCTACATCCATGTCGCCAGCCTTGCCGGTAATCGTACCTCTGAGGTGAAAAGCAAGATCGAAGATCTGAAGAAGCAAGGGGCAAAGTATCTGGTTCTCGACCTGCGCCACTGCTCGACTGGCGAGCAGGAAAAGGGCATCGCACTTGCCAATCTCTTTCTCGATACTGGCGAGATCACCTACATACAAGGTCAGAAAATGCCTCGCAAGGAGTTCGATGCGTCGGCTTCAGACGATATCTGGAAGGGACCGCTGGTCGTGATTACTGATCGTGCGACTGCTGGCGGAGCCGAAATAGCAGCCGCTGCCCTCCTGGACGACAAGCGCGCCCAGGTCGTCGGCGAACGCAGCTACGGCGACGCAAGTGTTCGCAAGACCATCCAGATGGATGACGGCGGAGCCGTGATTCTCTCGGTCGCCAAATATTATTCACCATCTGGCAAAGCAATTCAGGACACCGGCGTCGTTCCGACCGTTCAACTTGCAGAAAACGACAATACTCCCGAACTCGATCAGGACGGCAATCCGATTCCTGGCTCCGCCACGAAAAACACGGAAGACAATCTCCTGAAGCAATCTATTGATCTCGTCACGGGCAAGACCACCATCGCGCAGCTTAAGGATCAGGTGAACGGCCCCATCATCAATGGCCAGCACCCGATCATCGAAAAGAGCCCTCAGCAGCCCGACCGGTAAACACGAAATCTGATCAATCAATGCCTCTTTACGAGTACGAATGTGAACAGTGTGGCAACCTGTTCGAA
The DNA here is from genome assembly GCA_963771495.1 of uncultured Acidobacteriaceae bacterium. GTDB lineage: Bacteria > Acidobacteriota > Terriglobia > Bryobacterales > Bryobacteraceae > Bog-105. The sequence goes on from CAVYTR010000004.1 coordinate 499,554, forward strand.
GTCATACAAAAGTTCTCTGACGAACCCCTAACCACACACGAGAAGTGCGGCGGCAAGGTGCGCCGTCTGATATCCGCTCCCGCTTTTCAGTTCAAAGGAAGTGGCTGGTACGTCACCGATTACGCCAAGGGCGGAAACTCACCAGAAAACGGAACGAAAAAGGGCGACTCTTCGGAATCGAAGTCTACCTCTGGATCCGATACCGGATCGACCAGCAGCACGAGTTCAGAGCCCGCTTCAGGATCTAAATCTTCGGGATCTAAATCGACAACTTCGGATTCGAAGTAGCACCGCTCAACGCCGCATTCAGTGAACCCTGACGGTAACCCTCAAGGTCAAGGGTCACATACAGGAATCCAAGTTTCTTGAAAATCTGCGTCATCGCGGTCGCCGCTTCGAGAGTCAAGGCTTTTGAAAGCTCTTCTTTCGCAATCTCAATCCGCACCAGTTCACCGTGATATCTCACCCGAAACTGCCGGAATCCTAGCGCCTTCAGGGCTTCTTCTCCGCTCTCGATTGTCCTGATCTTCTCTACCGTGACTTCAGTGCCGTAGGGCACTCGTGAGCTCAGACAGGCTGCAGCCGGTCGGTCCCAGGTCGAAAGCCCAGCCATTCGCGAAAGTTCCCGAATCTCCGCTTTGGTCAGATCAGCCTCGACCAGCGGCGCTTGTACTTCGTGGAGCTTCGCCGCCCGCTGCCCCGGCCGGTAGTCGCCCAGATCGTCCTTGTTCACGCCATAAATAATATGCTTGAATCCGCGCATTTTCGCGTATTCATCGAGCCTGACAAAAAGCTCGTCTTTACAGTGAAAACAGCGATCTTTGTCGTTCTTGACGTAGTCCGGATTTTCGAACTCGTAAGTATCGATGAAGGAGTGACGAAAACCGCACTCGCGCGCAAACTGCTCTGCATCGCGCTTATGCGAAGCCGGAATCGACGCCGAATCAGCCGTGATCGCGATCGCATCGGCCCCAAGCACCTGCTGAGCCGCCCATGCGAGATACGCTGAATCTGTTCCGCCCGAGTAAGCCACAATCACGCGCTCGAGAGAACGGAGCAATGAGAAAAGCCGCTCCTGCTTTGCCTCCAGCGCAATCCGGTCAAGTTCGACCGGCTTTGTCTCGAGGCTGACGAGAGTGGCCATACCTGCAGTATAACCACCCTGGAGCCCGCCAACTTATTGCAGCGGAAGGTCGCCGTTCTTGATCGCTTCTTCTTCGGATTCCGGTATTACAGAGGCAGCCGCTACCTTGTCACCGTCTTCCATTCGAACCAGGCGTACACCCTGTGTCGAGCGCCCCGCCTGCCGGATTTCGCCCGATTCCAGCCGTATGATCTTACCGTCCTCGGTAATGATCATCAGATCGGTGTCTTCCTTCACTGAGAGCACCGCAACTACTTTGCCAACCTTGGGTGTGGTCTTCATGTTGATCACGCCCTTACGGCCGCGTGCCGTTAGCCTGTAGTCTTCCAGGTTAGTTCGCTTCCCGAATCCATTCTCGGAAATCGAAAGGATCCGTCCTTCTTTCTCCACTACCTCGAGACCAATGAGATAATCACTCTCTTCCAGGTCCATCGCGCGCACACCGCGAGCTTGCCGGCCCATCGCCCGCACTTCGTGCTCGTTAAACCGGATCGCCATGCCTTCGTGCGAACCCAGGAAGATGAAATTGTCCCCTCGCGTGATCGTCGCTCCGAGAAGTTCATCACTGTCATCGAGCGCCAGAGCAATAATGCCCCGTGAAAGCGGATTATCGAACTCCGTCAGTTCGCACTTCTTGATCACGCCCTGACGCGTCACCATTACGATGAACTTGCCCGGCACGAACTCCTTCACAGGAAGAAACGCCTTCACACTCTCGTCCGGTTGCAGATTGATCAGTCCCGAAACGTGCTTGCCTTTTCCCGTAGTAGCCGCGTCCGGAATCTCGTAAATCTTCAACCAGTAAACACGGCCCTTGTTCGTGAAAATCAGCAGGTAAGCATGCGTCGAAGCGATGACAAGATGCTCGACAACATCCTCCGATCGTGTGCCCATACCGATCCGGCCCTTACCGCCCCGCGACTGCCGCCGGTATGTATCCACAGAGGTCCGCTTCAGGTAACCGCCCCGCGAAACAGTTACCGCGACATCCTCCATCTGCACCAGATCTTCCAGGCGAATATCGCCCGTATCCTCAATGATCTGCGTGCGACGCTCGTCGCCAAAATCCTTCTGGACTTCTTTGAGCTCTTTCACAATCAAAGCTCGCAGCACCTTCTCCGAACCAAGAATCTCCAGGTATTCCAGAATCTGATGTTGTGTCTCGGCCAGGTCGTCCAGAATCTTCTGCCGTTCCATGCCGGTCAATCGCTGCAGCTGCAGCTCAATAATCTTCTGCGCCTGAATCTCTGAAAATTCAAAAGTTGTAATCAGGCCATCACGCGCTTCCTTGGGACTCTTGGCCGCCCTGATCAGGGCGATCACTTCGTCCAGATGATCGAGCGCTTTCTGGAACCCGAGCAGCACGTGCTCCTTTTCGCGCGCCTTTCTGAGCAGGTAATCCGTCCGGCGGCGCACCACGTCGCTCCGGTGATCGATAAACCGCTTCATTACATCGATCAGCCCGAGTTCACGCGGCTGGCCGTTCACAATCGCCAGCATGATCACGCCGAAGTTCACCTGCATCTGCGTCTGTTTATACAGGTTGTTCAGGATGATCTCTGCCTGCTCCCCGCGCTTCAGATCGAATACGATCCGCATTCCATCGCGATCGCTCTCGTCCCGTGCGTCCGAAATGCCTTCCAGCTTCTTCTCCGAGACCAGCCCCGCCACATGCTCGATTAACCGAGCCTTATTCACCTGGAACGGAATTTCCGTAACTACGATCGCCTCGCGATCCTTGCCGAGCTTCTCGATCGCCGCTTTCGCGCGCAAACGAATGCTTCCCCGCCCTCTCGTGTAGTAATCGAGAATTCCTTGCCGCCCCAGTATGAAGCCGCCCGTCGGAAAGTCCGGACCCGGCACCATTTCAAGAACCTTCGCCAGCGGAGTCCCTGGATTCTCCACCAACGCAATCGTCGCGTCGATGATCTCTTTCAGATTGTGTGGCGGAATGTTCGTCGCCATTCCAACCGCAATGCCTGATGACCCATTGATCAGCAGGTTCGGAACTCGCGTCGGGAGAACTTCAGGCTCATGCTCGCTGTCATCGTAATTCGGACGGAAATCAACAGTCTCTTTGTCGATGTCCTCCAGCAGGCTCCCCGAGATCTTCGCAAGCCGTGCTTCCGTGTACCGCATCGCCGCCGGTGGATCTCCATCCACCGATCCGAAATTGCCCTGCCCGTCAATCAGCGGATAGCGCATCGAAAACGGTTGCGCCATGCGAACCAGTGCATCGTAAACAGGAGCGTCCCCGTGCGGATGGTACTTACCTAATACTTCGCCGACGATCTTCGCGCACTTACGTGTCGGCCGGTTGAAATGCAAACCCATTTCATGCAAGCCGAATAAAATGCGCCTGTGTACTGGCTTCAGCCCATCGCGAACGTCCGGTAGCGCACGTCCTACAATTACGCTCATGGCGTAATCGAGGTACGAACGCTTCATCTCGTCCTCGATATTGATGGGAATCAGATTCTTGTTATCGCCAGGCGGAAAAAGACCGCCAGTGGTCGATCCGTCTTGATCAGCCAACTGGATCTCCTAATTGAGGGAAACGCAATGCAACCTATTGCAATCACGGGCACTTACCGGTTACAAAGCTGTGTCTCTATTCTAGCATTTTCCCTGGGTTCCTAACACCTTTGGCGGTCTAACCTCCCCATAGTTGGCCTGTTACTTAGCTACACTGGTGCTATCTCATAAAATGCTGTCGATCGTTATCCCCATTCACAATGAGGAACCGGCTATTTTGCCGCTCTACGATCGTTTGACTGCCGTTCTCGAAGCGCTCCGCAGACCCTACGAAATTATCTTTGTCGACGACGCTTCCACCGACCGCAGCTTCGATCTCCTCGCTAACCTGGTTGAGACCGATGGCCACCTGAAAGTCTTGCGTCTCCGTAGGAACTTCGGCCAGACACCCGCTCTCGCGGCCGGCTTTGATGAAGCCCAGGGTGACATCATCATCTCCCTTGACGGCGATCTCCAGCATGATCCCGAAGACATCCCGCTTCTGCTTGAGCAGATTGACGCCGGTTACGATATCGCGAGCGGCTGGCGCAGAAATCGAGTCGACAACGCCGTCACTCGCAAGATCCCTTCCCGCATTGCCAACTGGATGATGAAACGCGCATCCGGTGTCGACCTGCATGACTTCGGCACCACGTTCAAAGCCTATCGGTCCGAAATCCTGAAGGACATCAATCTTTACGGCGAACTCCACCGTTTCATCCCCGCCCTGGCAAGCTTTTACGGCGCCCGCGTCATCGAGGTTCCCATTAAGAACATCGAACGCCCGAATGGTTCTTCTCACTATGGCTTGGGCCGCACCTTTCGCGTCTTCTTTGACATCCTGACGATCGGCTTCTTACTTCGCTATCTCACCCGTCCGATGCACTTCTTCGGTAAGTGGGGACTCGGCGGTGTTGGACTCGGTAGTATTGTTCTGTTAGTAATCCTGATCAAGAAGATCGCCGGCCACGACATCATCGCCGAACACGGTCCTTTGCTGATAGCAGGCGCTTTGCTTTGGTTCGCCGGGCTCATGTTATTCTGCGTCGGCCTCATCGGCGAAGTCCTTATGCGCACTTACTTCGAGAGCCAGGGACGGCGCATTTACGCCGTGCGCGAGATTCGGTCCCGCCGGGAACAGTTCGTTGATGGCACTCGCTGACACCTTCGAGGGATTCATCTTCGATTACGGCGGCGTCCTCGTTCATCACCAGACTGATGCCGATCAGGCGCACATGGCGCATCTCGCCGGAGTCTCTAAAGACGAGTTCACCCAACGCTACTGGTCCGACCGCCTCGATTACGACAAAGGACTGATATCCAATACCGAGTACTGGCGGAATATCGCCGCTTCTTCCGGCGTCCGGTTGTCGCCCGATACCATACAGGAACTAACCGACTCGGATAGCGAGAGCTGGATGTGCTACGACCCTGTGATGTGGGATTGGATCGACCAGCTAAGGGCAGCGGGAAAACGCGTCGCCATGTTATCGAATATGCCCCGGGACCTCGGAGAAGCGCTACGATCCAAAACACAGAAACTGGATAAATTCAACCAGGTTAGTCTCTCTTACGAGCTCCGCTCTGCCAAGCCCGATCCTGCTATATACGAACACTGCCTGGAAGGGCTTGGTACCGCTCCCGAAGAAACGCTGTTCCTGGATGACCGGATTGCAAACGTCCAGGGCGCCGAGTTGCTGGGTATCCGTTCCATCCAATTTACTTCGCGGGATGAAGTGCTGCTGCGTATCCGGGATTAAGTCGTCAAGCCTTCAACGTTACACTGACAGCAGTGGAAGGGACGCGCCATGCGCCTGAAACCTGTTCTCTTTGCCGTTCCGCTCTCAGTAAGCCTGCTTTGGCCGGCTGCGCCCCAGCCTGTAATCATCAACGCCGTTGTTGATCAGTACCGTCCCCTGCCGTTCGAGAACGAAAAATTGATCGGTTTGTTTGCCGCTCGCATGCGCGCCAACAGCGAAGGCTTCCTCGAAAAGATCCCCGGGCATCCCACTCCCGAAACCGCTGGGCAGTTCCTCGAAGCAGCCGCAAACGCCTACGATTATCGGCATGATCCGGATCTCAAGGTCCTGCTCGATCGAACCGCTACTTCCATTTTCTCCGTCCCGCAGGCGGGGAACGCGCCAGATGTTTTACCCGGACTGCTCGCCTACTATCGTGTGACCGGCCAGCCGCAAGCACTCAGCCGCTCCAGGCAAATCGCTGATTTGTTCCTCTCCAAAAAGTCCGCCGTACGGAACGGCAGCATGGTTGAACCGCTGGTAGTCCTGTTTCGCTACACCGGCGAGAGCCGATACCTGGAGGCTGCGAAATCACTTGCGAATCGATCTCTGGGCGACAACGCTCAGAGTGGAGCAACTGACGACCAGGCATCTCTCGCCCGCAGGTTACAACTTTCAGCGGCTCTTGTTGATCTATATCGCCTCACCGGAGATGAAATTTACTTGCACCCGGCACTTGCCGAGTGGAGGAGCCTTCAAAGCAAATACGTCAGCTTGACTGGAGCGGTCGACTTTCCTGCAGATGCCAGTAGCCCAGCCTCAGCCTGCTCCACGGTCGCCTGGATACAACTTACTCTCGAGTTATTTCGCATTACCGGAGCGCCTAACTACATCTCCGAACTCGAGAGAACGATCTACAATCAGCTTCTCGCCGGCCAGGACCCCAGGACGGGTCAAGTATTTTCCTCGGTTCCCTTGAATGGCAGGAAAACTTTGTCCTCCGATGTGAAAGCGTGCGATTGGGACCAGGTTCGTGCCATCACGCTGTTGCCCGCCCTTTTCTGGGGCCGGTATGGAAACGGAATCTCGATTAATCTGTACACAGGCGGGCGCGCAACCGTCCGGCTCCGGCGGCGAGGCACCGTCCAGATCTATTCCGAAGCATCTTTCCCGGAGAGCGGTCACATCTTGCTCCACATCGAACCCGACCACAATCTGCAATTTCCATTGCGGCTCCGGGTTCCCGACTGGACCTCCAGCTTCATGGTGGAGTTCGCCGGTTCACGGCTGGCCGGCAAGCCGGGTCAATACCTGACCATCGCGCGCGAATGGAAGCGCGGCGACACGGTCAAAATTGAGATCGATTTGACCCGCCAGATAATTGCCGGATCCGGTAACCACGCCGGCGAAATCGCCCTCAAGCGCGGACCTCAGGTCATGGCCTTGGGCGCCACCTTGAACCCCGGTATCAAAGATCTCTCGCAGGCCGCCCTGATTACCTCCGGGGGCGCTCCTTCCCTCATGCCCACAGAAGGCGCATTGCTTTCTAATTGGGTTTCGGATCAGGCCTACACCGTGGAAGGCGAGTACAGCAGAGAGCCGCAGCGCTTCACGATGGTGCCCTTCGCCGACGCCCTGAACTATCGCGTCTTCCTGCGCAGGTCTGACCGCAGCCCCAGCGCCGCGCTTCAGTAGAGTTTGCGTTCTCCGTCAGAGCGCTGCCAGTAGCTCTCAAACAGGCCCGACATCGCTTCGGCGAAACCTTCGTGTTCGAAGATAACTGCCGTCCAGGAGGGTCGCGTTAAAACCGGATCAAGCAAAGCCACCAATCCGCATCTCTGGTCAAATAGCGCCAGCTTCAGCGGCAGCCGCTCAAGAAACCGCACCTTTATCCCGCATTCGCAATATTCGTTCAGTCGCTCTCGATGCTCCTCGTCAATCGGCCCTGCCTCAATCAACAGCCGGCAATCAATCTTGCGTGCAGCCGCTTCTTTCACCAGTTGCTCATCGAGCGGGTCCACTGCAAACGGAGGCCGCGAAAACTCGCAATAATCTTTCCTCGCAGTCGCTAACATGCGCCGGTAATGAATGGCCGTTTGCGTCGGATCGTTTACCAGATTCAGAAAATCGAGTGTTCCCCGCCCGCCCTGACCGTCCTGATAGGCTGTCCGAAGGTCCTCGATCAAGCCGGTCGCAACACGCGAATATTCCAAAAGCTCGTTCTGCAACGTCTTCGTGCGGCGAGCCAGGTATCCAGGAATCGCGAGGCTCGGGTCGACTGCCGAGAACAATTTTGTTTTCTCCTGAATCACCTGGGCAAACCCCTTTTCCACCAGGCTGTCCAGAACCTCATAGATCTTCTGCCGCGGTACGTGTGCGCGTGCAGCTAATTCCAACGCCTTGAACCGGGGATGCCCCATCAGCACCAGGTACGATCTCGATTCGTAGGCGTTCAATCCCACTTGCTGCAGTTTCCGCCAGTTCAGTTGATATTCGTTCGTTGTCGAGTCGCGGCTTGCCACGTCGCCGAGAAACATATCACAGTCTGAGGTCTAAAAGCAGAGGCTTTGCGGCCTTGCTGCACGTATCACGTGGTTATCGCTTCTATCGCCCAGCGAAGTGTGGTTTGCCACGCCGGCTAGAGACGCTGTTAGCAGCAATGCTGGCAAGCCGCGGATTTCTGTCGAGAGAGGAAGGCAGGTACTAAGAAAGCCGGAGGATCAATCTGGATTCAATGTCTGATAACTGGGGTAGCTTCAGAGTCACAAGCGGCTATCATTATCCGGCGGCTGAGGTGCAGGCCACTGTCACTAACTGTTCGGATCCCTACTCACATAAGTGCACGCCTGCCCCAAAGAGTCGGCACACCTGTCCCTCAAAGACAAAAGGGAAAACAAAGGAGGTACTATGCGCCGAAGCATTCGAATCTCATCTGCATTTTTTGTTATCGGTTACCTCTGGGCCATGGCTGAACAGCAGCGGCAGCTCACGCCGGAAGAAAACAAGATTGCGCGGCAATTGAATGGTCCGTTTGAAGTCCGCTTAGAGGTGTTGAAACGGATCGCCAATTCCGACCAGTTGCGTTCCGATCCGGTCGTGCGGCGGATGGTGATCGGTAATTTGAAACAGGTTACTGCGACCCTGACCGAGCGTTGCTCGGAGAGCGAGAGGATTTCGAGAATTACTACGATCAGGCGACCGAGACCGTTCAGAAAATTGCCACCGAGTATAACGATCAGAGCGCATGGAAGGCCCTCGTATCGGCCTTTTATAACGATGATTCCAATTTTGCCAAAGGATTAGCCGCGGAACCGAAGGCGCTTCTCGCTTTACTGAACGCATCCCACGATCTTTCGTCCAAAGCCGATAGCGTAGCAGTAAATACACTTTACGTCCTAGCAGAGGCTCTCGCGCGCTGTGAACCATCTCCGCCACACGACGCAACCTGCGTTCCCGTCGAGCAGAAGCGCGGAGAGATACTTACTCTCTTACGCCAGGCGCTTTCGAATCCCACCCGTAGTCTGAGTGGAATTCGCGGGCTGGGATTATGTGGGGAAGAACAGGATATCGATGCGCTGAGCCGAGCTGTTATGCCTTCTCCTAATATCGGAGACTCCCCCAGAGCTCGACAAGAACTTTCGGATCTGGCTCATGAGGCGCAACAGCAAATCCGCGAAAGGTTGGCCGCCAAAGAAGCACCCTTCGTTCCTCCTCGCAATTGGCCGCGTTAGAGTTGGCTCTCGTCTCACAGGGAATACAGTCTGAGATCCAAAAGCAGAGGGTTTGCGACCCTGCTGCACGTAGCACGTGGTTATGCAGCTAACGTCCGCTTTTTACTAAAATTGAATGCGTCTCTTCACGACTGGTAGAGAAAGAAGACCTATGCGCAGAAGCACTCTAAGCTCATGTGGACTTTTGGTTGTCGGCTGCCTGTTGGTCATGGCTGGACAACGGCAGCTCACCCCGGAAGAAAACGGAATTGCGCACCAATTGAGTGGTCCGTTCGAAATCCGCTTCGAGGCATTGAAACGGATCGCCAATTCCGACCAATTGCGTTCCGATCCGGTCATTCGTCGGATGGTGATCGGCAACCTGCGGCAAGCAACTTCCGATCCAGACTGGAACGCTTTAGACGAAGGAGAGGAGTACGAGGACTACTACGGTCAGGCGCTTGAGACCGTTCAGAAAATTGCCACCGAGTACAACGATACGAGTGCCTCGAAGGCACTCGTATCGGCCAATTATAACGATGATTCTGATTTTGCCAAGAGATTAGCCGCAGAGCCGAAAGCGCTCCCCGCGCTACTGGACGCCTCCCGTGATCTTTCGCCCAAAGCCGATGCGGTCGCGACCAACACACTCTACGTTCTAGCAGAGGCTCTTGCACGCTGCCAATCATCCCCGACGCAGGACGCAACCTGTGTTCCTGTCGAGCAGAAGCGCCGAGAAATACTCACCCTCTTACGCCAGGCGCTTTCGAATCCCAACCGCAGTCTGAGTGGAATACGTGGCCTGGGCTTATGCGGCGAGCAACGGGATATCGATGCGGTGGGCCGAGCCGTGCCTTCTCCCAATTCAGATTCGATGCAGGCCCGCGAAGCGCGCTTGTCTTTCGTTCATGAGGCGCAGCAGCAAATCCGCGACAGGCTGGCCGCCAAAGAAGCACCCCTGGTCCCCCCTCGCTATCAACCCCACTAAACCTTTCATCGCGTCTCACCAACGAACGGCAACTCCATAACCTCCTTTTCAGAGGCCTCAAACTTTCACTGCTAGACTTGTGTCTGAATTCCGACCGCGAGCCTTTCTAAATGCCTCACTCCGAGTTGCCACGGACGCTGGGCGAGCTCCGCACCAGCCGATTTTTCGATCACCTGGGAACTGACCGAACCCTGAAAGAAGAGCTTCGTTCTAATTTGATGTGCAAATTAGAACGCGGCGAAACGCTGTTTCCCGGCGTCATGGGGTACGAAGATACCGTCGTTCCGCAGGTAGTCAACGCCGTCCTTTCTCGTCATAACTTTATTCTGTTAGGTCTGCGCGGCCAGGCGAAAACAAAGCTGGCCAGACTGCTTACCCGCCTCCTCGATCCCCACATGCCCTATGTCGCCGGATGCGAAATCCGCGATAATCCCTTGCGGCCCATCTGCAAACAATGCCGGGATAAGGTAGCTTCTTTGGGCGATAAGACCCCGATCGCATGGATTTCGGCCGAAGAGCGCTATATCGAAAAGCTTGCAACGCCCGACGTCACCATCGCAGATATGATCGGCGACATCGATCCCATCAAAGCCGCCCGCAGCGGACAGGACATCTCCAACGAGCTCACCATTCACTACGGCCTGTTGCCGCGCGCGAATCGCGGCTTGTTCGTCATCAACGAATTGCCTGATCTCGCCGGCAAAGTACAGGTTGGATTGTTCAACATCATGCAGGAAGGCGATGTGCAGATCAAAGGCTATCCCGTCCGCTTACCTCTCGATGTCCTTCTCGTGTTCACTGCCAATCCGGAAGACTACACGGCTCGCGGCAAAATCATCACACCGCTAAAAGATCGCATTGGAAGCGAAATTCGCACCCACTATCCGCTCACTGTCTCCCAAGGGATGGATATCACCAGGCAGGAAGCCTGGACCCGCAGGCGCTCTCCCGTCGAAATCGAAGTCCCTCCGTACATCCACGAAGTAGTCGAACAGGTAGCCTTCCTGGCGCGCGAAGATAAGCGCGTCGACAAACGCTCCGGAGTCTCGCAACGCTTGCCCATCTCGGTGCTCGAAAACGTAATCTCCAATTCCGAACGCCGCGCCCTGAAGGCCAAGGAGGGCATTGCTGTCCCCCGCATTCTGGACCTTTACGCCGCCTTGCCTTCCATCACCGGCAAACTTGAGCTCGAATATGAAGGTGAGTTAAAGGGCGGCGACGCGGTCGCTCGTGAGCTGATTCGGAGCGCTGTCGGCAAGGTCTACAACGCTTACTTCGACGGCACCAATCTGCGCCAGGTCGTGCAATGGTTCGAACTCGGAGGCTCTCTCCGTCTCGATGAGGACACCCCGTCTCACACCATGATCCAGGAAATGGGCCGTATCCAGGATCTGCTGGCTTTTACAAAGAAATTGGGTCTTTCCGAAAGTGAAAGCGACCCCCTGCGCGCCTCCGCCGGCGAGTTCATTCTCGAAGGCCTTTATGCGCACAAGCGGATCAGCCGGAATGAAGAACTCGAGTTCGTGGCGGGCGATCGCACCTCTCGCGAAGAACGCAACCGGGATGAGCGCGACGACTTCGGCCGCCGGGGATTTGAATCACGGCGCGGCGGCGGAGGCCCTGGCGGCGGACGTCGCAACCTGAACTAACCTTCAACCGCGACGGGAGCGACTTCCATGCGCAAGATATCCTACTCCAAGTTCTCAGAAGAGGATCTCGGAATCGAGATGGAGGATCTCCTGCGCGCTCTTTCCGACTACTTGCTCCAGAGCGGCTATCAGGATCCTTATCTCCAGTTCTCGGAGATGAATCAGAAGACCCTCGAAGACCTGAAGCAGGCCATTGAACGAGCTCTCGAAAGCGGCGAACTGTTCGATCCGGAACAAGCCGAGCAGATGCGCCAGCGTCTCCAGCAAATGTCGGCCGAGGCGCGCGAGAAACTCATCGAGAGACTTACTCAGAAACTGGAAGAAGCAGGCTACATCAACACCGAAGGCCCACCGCCGGATTCCCCTTCTGCACCCGGTTCCCAGGGCGGCCCCGAGAGTCAGATGCATTTCGAGGTAACCGACAAAGCAATCGATTTTCTCGGATTCAAAACACTCAAGGACCTCCTTGGCTCTTTAGGAAAGTCCAGCTTTGGATCGCATGACACCCGCGACCTTGCTACCGGAATCGACGCCAGTGGAGGCGCTAAGACATATGAGTTCGGCGATACCTTAAACCTCGACGTGAGCGCCACACTCTTCTCGGCCATGCAGCGCGAAGGCATAAAGCTGCCTCTCGAACTCGAGTACAGCGACCTTCACGTCCATCAGTCCGAATATCAGAGTTCCTGCGCCACCGTCCTCATGCTCGATTGCAGCCACAGCATGATCCTGTACGGCGAAGACCGCTTCACGCCGGCCAAGAAAGTAGCGATGGCGCTCGCGCATCTCATCCGCACGCAGTACCCGGGCGACTCGCTGCGCTGTGTTTTGTTCCACGACTCAGCAGAAGAACTGAGAATATCTGAGCTGGCGCGTGTCCAGGTAGGCCCGTACTACACGAATACACGGGATGGATTGATCCTCGCGCAAAGGCTTCTTACGCAGGAAAAAAAGGATATGAAACAGATCGTCATGATTACCGACGGAAAGCCGTCGGCTCTGACGCTCGAAGATGGCCGCATCTACAAGAACGCCTTCGGCCTCGATCCACTCGTGATCAGTCAAACCCTTGAAGAAGTGGCTCGTTGTAAAAAACGCGGCATTCTCATCAACACGTTCATGCTCGCGAGTGACTACGGCCTGATTCAATTCGTCCAGAAAGTTACCCAAATGTGCAGTGGGAAGGCCTATTTCACTACTCCGTACACTTTGGGTAACTACTTACTTATGGACTACATGAATCGTAAGACTCGGACCATACACTAAGAAGGAAGAACTCGGAATTTCCAAGTTCTTCCTTCACATATCGGAACAACTCCGTTAGAACCCGATGCCAAGTATCACGTCACCCTGATTCAAATTGGTCCTAAGTCCCGATCCAACAAACGACTGGTTTGCCCAGCGGGTATATCGAGCTTCAGGACTTAATTCGAACGGTCCCTTTTTGAACGTAACTCCGATCCCGGCAACTCCGCCTACCGTATTCCTGTTATGCAACTCCACGGCATTGTCACCAATGATCCCTGCCGGAAACGCAGCCGAATACGTGGTCTGCTGAATCGTTGAAATGTGCCTCAGGGAAGCCCCGAAATCGACAAACGGCCGGAAGTGCCCCCTCGCGAAGTTTGCCTTGAACAGGCCGGGAACTTCCCATTGAGTGAAATTCGTTGGGCGATACGCACCCTGACCAAGAATGTTGTAGCTGTTAAAACCGCCGCGCTTAACTAATCCATCTACCTCGAATCGGAGATGATAGGGCAGATGAAACTCCGCACTGACACCGAACTCGTATCTTGGAACGGCAACACTGTACGGTGAAACAAATATCTGGTTTTGGCCGCTTAATACAGTTGCGTTCCCGACGCTGAGCATGTCAGTAACAGGAATGCCGACCTTGAAACCCAAAGTCGGTTTGATAGAGTCATGCTCCTGAGCATGCAAACCAGCGGCGCAGAGCGCCGCGAAAGTGAACGCCCTAATTACAAATGTTTTCATATTTTGTACTCCTCCCAAGACCTCCTATTGAGGGATGAAGACGCTGTTTTGGAGGTTTCTGATTTATCAGCTCAAGCGCACAATATGAAAACTAATAGCCAGCAATACACCAAATTAACTACCATTTCCGTTTTGTCATATCACAAAATCGGGGACAGGCTACGCTTTCACCAAATCAGGACTGGCAATTCGCAGCTCGATCGTATCAACCAGCTAGTAATTTCAGCAGAGTATGGGTGCCATAAACGACCGGTAAGGCGAACAGGCTGCTATCCACCCTATCCAGCATTCCGCCGTGCCCGGGAAGCAGAGTTCCGCTATCCTTCAAGTTTGCGCCCCGTTTGAAAGCCGACTCAGTAAGGTCGCCAAACTGTCCTGCAATATTCCCTAGCACAGCCATTGCAGCAACGTGCCAGATCGGAATAGCCGGGAGAACAAAATGAAGATAGATCAATCCGAGGAATAAGGACGCTGCTACCGACGCCGCAGCGCCCTCCCAACTCTTCTTCGGGCTCACCATTGGAGCAAGACGATGCCTCCCGAACTGCCGTCCTACATAGAACGCAGCAGTGTCTCCCACCCAGTTCAGAGCTAATGCGAAGAACAGCAAATGCACGCTTTCGCCGCGCAGTCTCGCAGAGAACTGCCAGGGTGCAAACGTGTAAAGCGCGCCAAATGTGGTGGTAGATATGTCGGGCAATACATCCTGCAGATTGTCGCGCCTGAGGAATAGGGCCGTCGCGAAAATCAGCAATATCGAAAATCCAAGCATCACATACTGTGGCCAAAATAGGAGATTGATTCCCATCAGCATGCCGAACAAGCCCGGCCGGTGAAAGCCATGCCCTGCTACAAGCCCTGAAAACTCGCGATAGCAGAGGACGGACATCACCAGCGCTCCCGCCATGAAAACGGCGTATGGAGCAAGGAAAATGAGGTAGGCGGCCACCGCAATCAGCGCGACCGCAGTAACCAGGCGCTTCATCTTACTTTGGTTTTTGTCGCTCTTAGGAGCTTGTTGAAATACAATAGCTGGAAGTTGTGAAACAATCGGTCTTTCCCATCTCAAGCCGTCCGAAGTGCGAAAAACCCGGGGACTGACTTCGCGTTTCCGAGCGCCGTCCCACTACAGAGAACAGAGAGAAATCTCCCGCGAGTGAAACGCTTTGTCTGTCCCCAGCGGTTTTTCCCAACCGGACTATGCCCAAGTTCCAGTTCGTTTACTTCACGCCTTCCTGTCCCACCGATTTTTCCCATCGCAGCACAGCCCAACTGCTAGTTCGCTGTTTCACGCCTTCCTGTCACCAGCTTTTCAACATCCCCTTAGCTGAGCGGCAGCTCTAGCTCTTCTTCTACCAGGAACGGCGTTCGATCCCGTATCAGCCCGCCGAACCGGCGCTCCCGGTTCTGATAATCGAAGATAGCCTGCAGTAAGTCTGTCCGCGTGAAGTCCGGCCACAATGTCTCAGTAACATACAGTTCGGAATACGCAATCTGCCAGAGAAGAAAGTTACTGATTCGCATCTCGCCCGATGTTCGGATCAGCAAATCCGGATCTTTCAACCCCGCGGTGTATAGGTGCGCCGAAATACCTTCTTCCGAGATCTCCAGCGCGTCCAGGTTGCCTTCCAGTCTTGCGTTATCAATTATGGCGTTCACGGCATCTACCAATTCCGTGCGGCCGCCATAGTTGATCGCGAGGTTCAGTCGCATACCCCTGTTGCCGGAGGTCTTCTTCATCACATCGCGCAGTTCTGACTGCACGCCAGACGGCAATGATTCCAGTCGGCCGATCGCGACCAGCTGTATATCATTCCGCATCAGGTCCGCTATCTCGCGTCGAAGGTAGATCTTCAGAAGCCGCCACAGACCTTCAATCTCGTGGCGTGGTCTTTTCCAGTTCTCGACCGAAAAAGCATACAGCGTGAGAGCTTCCAGCCCAAGCTGCGCGCACGCCTCCACTACTGTCTTTACAGGGTCCATCCCGGCCTTGTGGCCCAGAATGCGGGGATAGTTTCGCTGCCGAGCCCATCGTCCGTTCCCGTCCATGATGATGGCGATGTGAGCAGGTAAACGCTTCGGATCCAGTTGAGAAGCGATTCGCCAGTCGCGCTCCCCTGGAGAAAGCGCCTGAAGCAGGTCCTTCATTGCGTAAATGTCTATGATATATCAGCGTACAAATCGAAAAACCACGCAGCTTGAATGAGTTATGGGCGTTCTATTGCCTGCTGAACCAGCCGAGGAAAGGTACAATCGCGGCTCCCACACACAAAAAACTGCCGAACGGTAACTCGTAAGTTCTAAGATCTCGCCGCCGAGCCCATAGATACAGAGGACCCACTACCGACCCTGCGACGGACCCGATTAAGAGTGCTTCCAATGCACCCTCCACACCTAGGAATGCCCCGAACAGCGCCAGTAATTTGATATCTCCCTGCCCAACGCCTTCCCTCTTTCGAATCGCCGCGTAAATTACGCTTAATAGCCACAAACTGCCAGAAAAGAGCAGCGCTCCTGCAATTGCATTTACCAGAGATTGGGCACTAGGACGCCAATCCGGGAAGAAAATCGCGATCAGGCTGCCGGGGATCCGGATTGCCGGTGCAAGCAGAAGCCCGAGAATCGTACCACCCAGCGTCAGCTCATCAGGTAGGATGCGCTCTTCCAGGTCCGTCCAAAAAAGCACAATCAGAATCGATTCGAAGAAGGCCCACTTCAATGTGGAACCCACGGTCCGGTAATGCAACGCTACCGCGGCGAACAAAATGGCGGTAGTAAGTTCTACTAACGGATATCGGATCGCAATTCGGTAATCGCAGTTCCGGCAACGCCCCCTCAGCAGCAGATAACTGAGTATCGGGATGTTGTCAGCAGCCCGGATCTGCCGGTTGCAGCCCGGGCAAAACGACCGTGGCCGCACAACCGAGACATCGCGCGGAATTCGATAGATGCATACATTCAGGAAGCTTCCAAAAAGCAGCCCGATTAGAGCCGCATAGCCGGGCTTCAATGTCGAACGGCAAGAGCTTTCTCGTATGACGCCAGAGTATTCTCGAGCAGGTGTTTCCGAGTGAAAGAGTCAGCAACTCTCTCCAGGCCCTTGGCCCTGAGACGCTGGGCGAGCTCTGGCACGTCGAGCAACTTGCGCATCGCAGCCGCTATCTCGCCAGCTTCATTCGGGACCAGCAGACCGTGAACTCCATCTGTAATCACCTCATTCAGCCCTGGAACAGCGCTCGCTACTACCGGAACTCCCGTACTCATGGCCACCAAGGCAGCCGATCCCAGGCCCTCCATCTGGCTGACGTAGACGAACATGGAAGCCTGGCGCAGGTCCTCCGCTAGATTGCTTGTAAACTTCACCGGGATGCCTGCGATCCTGGCCGCCTGCTCAATCAGCGGCTTCCCCTTTTGTGGATCTGCCGAGTCCAACGCAATAGCCCGGTTGTCTCTATGCCAATCCGGGATCTCGCGTGGTATCTCTACACCGTCATAAACGACATCGATCTTTTCTTTCCTCACCCCCGCCCCAATCAACTCGTTAGCGACGAATTGCGACACCGCAAGGTAGCGAGCGGCGCGCTGATATTTCCACTGCGAGGCCACCGAGCGCCCAACTGGAAATGCCACTCTTCGTGAAACGACAAACTTGCACCGCGACGCCATGGCGGCAATAGTGTGCGCACGCGCGTCATGGGCGTGCACCAACGTTGTGTCTCGCGAGCGCCGCCACAACTCCTTCACCTCGGCAGCCTCCACTGCAAACCCTGATTCTGCAGCCGCATTCCAGAGTGGGCCCGCTTGTCGCGCCAGCAGCACCGATTCGTGCCCCGCCTCCCGAAGAGATTTCAACAGCAGCATCACCTGGTGCTGCCCGCCGCGCATCTCCGCCCCGGTGTCTACATGCAAAATACGCACTCAGGACTTCCGGCCCGGACTCATGTGGCGCGCCTTCGAGTACTTCAGGAAGTTATACAGCGCAGCCATGTAGGCAATCGTTAAACCTTCCGGCCCGTCCATGAACCCCAACCGAAGAAAGTAGGTCTGGAAAAATGTCCAAGGAGGATCGAGCAGCAGCTTGCTAAAGGGAAGAGGCCTTTCTCTCGAAGCAATCTCCTGCGCGGCCAGAGTCGTGTATGTATCCATCGACCGGAGATGCTCGGACAGCGAGTTGCAAGTAAAATGCAGCAGATTGGATTTAAGATGTCCAACGCTGCCCTCTACAGTCACCGACTCGTGGACGAAATCCCCAACCCATTGCGCTTTCTGGCGATTAAACAGCCTTACTTTGCGATCCGGATACCAACCGCTATGCAAAATCCATCGCCCCAGATATTGAGCAAGACGCGGCATCGTGTAGCCATCGTGCGACGGACCGCTCTTCTTGATTTGCCAGATCTCCGCTTCCAACGCCTCGCTTAGGCTTTCATCCGCATCAAGAGACAGAATCCAGTCGTATTTCGCGAGTTGAGCAGCGATATTCTTCTGCGCCGCATAGCCGTGCCACGAAGCTTCCTCCACCCGCGCACCGAATTTAGTTGCAATATCTCGCGTCCGGTCATTCGATCCGCTATCAAGCACCAGGATCTCTTCACAGCATCGCAGGCTCTCGATCACGCGCGCGATGTTCCGCTCTTCATTGAAAGTGATGATCGTGGCGGAGATGTTCATGATCCGGCCGTTACCTGATGTTCACCGGGACTACACAGAACGAGAGCAGCAGCAGCACCGCGGCCCCCAACCCGATGGCGACCCGCCCCCGCCCAAGCGGCGCTTCATCGTAAATCAGCTGATGCCGCCTGAACAGGAACATCAGAATGGCCCAGATCCACCATGGCTTGTAAACAGCGCCCAGAAACGCAAGTACAATTACTGCCACGATTGACACGACACCATGACCTTTCGGACCAACCATGGCGTACAGTATGTGGCCGCCATCTAATTGGCCGATCGGAAGCAAGTTCATAGCCGTCGCCAGAAGTCCCGCCCAAGCCGCAATGGCCATCGGATGAAGGGCAATCGCCTGCGGAGCAACATGCGGAAACCGGATCACCTCCACTAGCCTGAGCAGCAGCGGCGTTCCAAACGAAATCGAAGCTTCGGGCCCTGGATTGACGTGAGAAAGCAGCACGCCCACGATCAGAAAGGGAAGAAGAACAGCAAATCCGGCTATAGGCCCCCAGACCCCAATATCAAACAGATTTCTCCGGCTGTATATGGGGGAACGGATCCAGATTACTGCGCCTATTGTTCCTAGCAGCGTGGGAGACGGACCGAAATACGGCAGAGTCGCTCTCACATGCAAGCGTCGGCAGGTCAGGTAATGACCCAGTTCGTGGGCCAGCAGAATCAACAACAGCGGTATCGAGTAGATGAGTCCCTTCCACATCGAAAGTTCGCCGTGCAGTAAATGGAGCACGCTCGCGAGGTAGATGTCTTCATCCAGGGATCGGCCCGTTGCAAAGCTGGCCACGAGACCGTTGCCAAACGCCGTGGTCGTGAGAAGGGTCAAAAAGAATAGCGCCAGGTGAACAAACCAGACCCGGATAGGAATTCCGGTCCTGAACGCGGATTCAGGAAAAGAGTGCGGCTCGCTGGTGATCGAGTGGATAATCCTGCCCGTCAAACCTTTTTCAGGCACCGGGTTACTGGAGCGTCTGAAGTTCTTTGCCCGGCTTGAAACGCACTGCCTTGCCCGGCGGAATTGCCACTTCCGCGCCCGTACGCGGATTCCGGCCTATCCCGGTTTTCCGGGGCCGCACATTGAAAATGCCAAAGCCCCGTAGCTCGATACGATCGCCGTCGCTCAAAGCTTTTTTCATGGTTTCGAAAACAGTTTCGACGGCCATCTCGGCCTTGGTCTTCGTGATGCCCGTCCGGCTCACGACCTCATTGATGATGTCTAGCTTTATCAAGGGACCTCCCCGAGCAAAAGCAATGATATGGAAGAGGTTAGCACACTGTCAAGTGGCTTGCGGTGGGCCTTGCTGCCTCGCAACAGCGCACTTTTTTCCGAGACTGTCGGCTCAGAAACACTAATAATTACCAGTTCACGTCCGAATGAATGAACAATTAATTTTGCTTTCTGTTTTACTGCAGTCGTTTAGAGTTTGGCGTGAGATTTGCAATAGGCTTAGGGGTGGTATAAGCATGAAGCCTGTCAAAATCTTGCTGGTCGAAGACAGTCCGAGTGATGTCCGCCTTATTCGGGAAGCTATGAAGCAGACTCCGTTCGCCGTCCAGATTACCGTTGCGCAAGACGGCGTGGAAGCCACCGATTACCTGCATCAAGTGGAAAAGGAACTGGCCCCGCGGCCGGATTTGATTCTTCTCGATCTGAATCTGCCTAAGAAGAATGGCCGCGAAGTTCTTGCAGATGTGAAATCGTCCCCGAATCTGAAGGGAATTCCAGTCCTGATTATGACCAGTTCCCGAGCGGATGAGGACGTTTCACAGGCATACGCTCTAAACGCCAACTGTTATATTACAAAGCCTGGCGATCTCGAGGAATATGTCAACGTGGTGCGCGCGATCGAAGACTTTTGGTTTGTAACCGCCACCCTTCCCGATGCCATGTACCGGGCCGCAGCTAGCGGCCGCTGATTACCGCTTAGCCGCTGCCTCTTTCGCCGCCGTCAGTGCTGCGTCATAGTCCGGGTGATCGCCCACCTCTTTCACGTATTCGACGTGCCGCAGCTTGTTTTCGCCGTCTAACACGAAAATTGCCCGGCTTTCTATTCGCAGGTCCGGTATCAATGTCCCGTAGTGCGTGCCAAACTCGCCCGAGCGATGATCCGAGAGCATCTTTACGTTGTCTACGCCGTAATTGCCGCACCAGCGTTTCTGGGCAAAAGGTAAGTCCATGCTGATGGTGTAAATCTTTACTCCGGAGAGTGTCCCGGCTTCTTCATTGAAGCGTTTGGTTTGCGCATCGCAAACAGGAGTATCCAAAGAAGGAATGACGCTGAAGATCCGGACACCGCTCCCGGTCTTTGCGAGATTCACCTTCTGTAACGAATCGTCTACAACTTCAAAATCGGGAGCCCGGTCCCCTTGTTTCAGTTCCGGTCCCGAGAGCGGAAACGGATTCCCGCGAAGGATAGTCGTGCGGCCGGAATCGTTGCTATTTGCCATCCGCAACAGTTTAGCAAGGAGAATTCAATCTATTATCTGAGGAAGATTACAGGTGAAATTTCGGCACTCGTAAATCGTTATCCGCCCTTTTCTTTCCAGCTGTGCAAAGAAACTTGCCATATTTCCGAGTGCCGCAGCGGCTTCGTCGTCGAGCTGCAAGACTGTCGCATAAGGGGCAAAGCGAGACCGGAACTCCGATGCGCGGCAAACCGCGTCCGGATCTCCGGTCGCGGTTCGAACGACAATTTGTTCCGGTTCGGTGAAATAGCGGCCGAGCGTTGCGAGCATCTGTGGAGCCATCGTGGGTTGTGCCTTCAGTCGCGGCGCGAACCACCGAACGGCTTCGTCGGCCGCCTGCTTGAAGCCAACGTTGCCGGTCAGATGCGCCAGGCCAAGCAGGACGTCGGCTGCCACCGAGTTCCCTGCCGGTTCTGCGCCGTCGTAGTCGTCTTTCAGGCGGAGCATCAGATCGGGCGCATCAGCAGCGGTGCTGAAGAATCCGCCCTCGGCGGTATCCCGGAATAACGCAAAGCCGCGAGAGACTAGATCCAAAGCGGTTTCGAGGTAGGGAGGTTGACCGGTAGCCTCGAAAAGGTCGAGCAGTGCCTGCGCGAAGAACGCGTAGTCGTCGAGGAAACCCGGAACGGCAGCATCGCCTTCGAAATAGCGCCGGAGCAAGCGGCCGCTTGCCTGGTCGTACATGGTTGCGAGCAGGAATCCGGCGGCTTTTTCCGCGGCCTCCAGATACGCATGGTCAGAAAGAACGTTGAACCCTTTTGCAAGCGCGGAGATCATGAGGGCGTTCCAGGCAGTCAGGATCTTGCGATCAAGGTGAGGGCGAGGCCGTTTCTCGCGTGCCGTGAACAGAGTGCGTTTCGATCTTGCAAGCACAGCGGGGTCGGCCGTTTGGGCCTCGTAAAGGATGTTGCGCCCGGTGAATTCTCCATGCGGGTCCGATTCGACGTTCCCGTTCTTCTCGACACCAAAAGCCTTGCAGAACGGCGGGGCATCCGCGCCGAGCAAGTTCTCGATCTCGTCGTAGCGCCAGATGTAAAACGCGCCTTCACCGGAATGTCCAGTGTTTTCCGGATCGGGGCTGTCAGCATCTTCAGCCGAGTAGAAACCGCCGGCAGGATCCGTCAGATCACGAAGCACATACGTGAAGATGCCGCGCGCGACATCGGCGAAACGTTCGTCGCGTGTGATCTGGAAGGCTTCGAGATAAGAGACCGCGAGCTGCGCCTGGTCGTAGAGCATCTTTTCGAAATGCGGAACGAACCAGCGTTCGTCAACGGAGTAGCGATGGAAGCCGCCGCCGAGCTGGTCGTGCATGCCGCCCGCAGCCATGCCCGAGAGCGTTTTTGTCACCATCTCGAGAGCTTCGTCGCTACGAGTGACGGAGTAATAGCGCAACAAGTAATTGAGTGAGGCGGGGCGCGGAAATTTCGGCGCGCCGCCTAAACCGCCAAATTGCGAATCGAACGCTCGCCGGAAGTGCCAGAAGCCACTTTCAAAAAGATCGCGGTCGGGCTCCGCAGAGGATTTGCCGGATGAGACCATGGCGCGGAGCTGCTCGGTGACATTCAGGCTGGACTCCTCAATCTTCGGGCGATCGTTTTTCCAGGCGTCAGCGAGATGAGCGAGCAGGTCGCGAAATCCGGGCCGGCCGTAACCTCTGCCCGGAGGGAAATACGTTCCGCCAAAGAAGGGCTTCAACTGAGGCGTGAGCCATACAGACATAGGCCAACCTCCACTGCCGGTGCTGGCTTGAACGAAAAGCATGTAGATGCGATCGACATCGGGGCGTTCTTCGCGATCGACTTTTATGGGGACGAAGTCGCGATTCAATATAGCGGCGATCGACTCATCCTCGAAGGATTCGTGCGCCATGACATGACACCAGTGGCAAGTGGAGTAGCCGATCGAGAGAAAGATCGGCTTATCCTCGCGTTGCGCTTTCTGAAACGCAGCTTGTCCCCAAGGGAGCCAATGGACGGGATTTTCGGCATGCTGTTGAAGATACGGGCTCTTCTCGCCGGCTAACGCGTTGGCCATGCGTTTCCAGTCTATGCGAGTTTATCAACGGTAACAGTTCCTGCGTTGGTCAGTCCCACAATTGTGAGTACCTCAGCCGCAAGTCCGCCGAGGAAAGTCGATAAGCACCGTTTCTCGCCGGTAGCGCTTTACAAGAAATGCGGACCCGGTGTGATCAGTGGAGCGGCGAACGACGATCCATCGTGCATTGTCAGCTACTCGATTGCGGGCGCGATGTTCGGATATCTGACTTTGTGGACATCGCTGTTCACACTGCCGCTGCTGGCGGCGGTCCAACTGATGTGTTCGCGTCTGGGCTTAGTTACTAAGCGAGGTCTGGCACGCGACGTCCGGATGCAATACCCGAAGTGGGTGCTGCTTTCGATCTGCTCGCTACTGGTGGTTGCGAATGCAGTGACGATCGGGGCGGATCTGGGTGGCATGGCGGAAGTGGCGGAGATGGTGAGCGGGATCTCGCCGTATATCTGGACGGCGGTTTTTGCCGCGTTGATTATCGGGCTGCTGCTGTGGTTTCCGTACCGCGTTTTGGAACGCGTATTCAAATGGCTTTGCCTGACGCTGTTTGTTTACGTCGGGTCGGGCATTCTTGCGCATCCGGATTGGGGCGCGGTGGTTCGGAATACGTTCATACCGTCGTTCCGCTGGAATAATCAGTATCTTTCGGTTCTGGTAGCAATCATGGGAGCGACTTTGTCGCCGTACTTTCTGTTCTGGCAAGTGTCGCAGGAGGTGGAGTCTGAGTTCTGCCGGCGAAAAGAACCGGTAAACGCGAAGCGTCCCACATCGAATCAGAAGCTGGAGCGAACGCAGACGGACGTGTTCATTGGGTCGTCGATATCGAAATTGATTACTTACTTCATTACTTTGACAACGGCGGCAACGCTGTTTGCACATGGCAAGACACAAATCGGAACTGCGAAAGATGCGGCAACAGCACTTGCTCCGATTGCCGGGCCCGCGGCTTCCTGGCTGTTTGCTCTAGGAATCGTTGGAACGGGACTCCTCGCTATACCGACGCTTGCTGGATCGAGTGCTTACGCGGTTTCGGAAGCATTCCGGTGGCGAGCATCGCTCGAAGATAAGGTAGCGATTGCGCCGAAGTTTTACATCGTACTTGTGCTCTCGGGCTTGACCGGGGTGGCACTTATCTATGTGGGCTTACATCCGATACAGATGTTGTTCTGGGCATCTGTATTCAATGGACTGCTGGCGCCACCAAGCATTGCTCTCGTGCTGTTATTGACGCGCAATCCCGAAGTTATGGGAGACCGCGTGAACAAGCCCTGGATGAACGTTTGCGGCTGGACGATTCTCGTCTTGACTACGGCGGCTGCCATCGCTATGGTCGTCAGCTTTTTCCATTGAGTAACTTGCGATCGCGCATCCAGGATTCGACAAGGTGGGGCCACGTACTGACGGGATCGCCTGTCTGGCGCAAGCCATAGCCGTGACCGCCGGCAGTGTAAACATGTAGCTCGGCTGGAACGCGAGCGTCGGTGAGGGCGCGGAAGTAGAGTAGAGTGCCATCGATAAAGCTATGATCATCTTCGGCCTGCACGATGAAGGTGGGGGGCGTTTTGCTTTGCTCCGGCTGCGCTTCCCGAGCGACTGTCTCGCCTTTACCATTTAAGGAAAGGTAAGCGGGGTAGACAAGGACGACGAAATCGGGACGGCAATTCTCGTTATCCGCGTCATCGACGTGATCGTAAGTCCGCGTATTGAAGTTGTTGCTGAGCACGGCCGAGAGATGGCCGCCCGCGGAAAAGCCGAGGACGCCGAGGCGTCCGGGATCGATCCCCCACTGTTTCGCTTGATGCCGCACGATGCCGATGGCGCGCTGCGCGTCCTGTAACGGCTGCTTGAACCGTGAAGAGGGATCCTGCGGCTGCGGAACGCGATATTTGACGAGAATGGCGTTTACGCCAATGTGATTCAGCCACTCGCAGATTTCGGTGCCTTCGAGATCGTAGGCGAGTATGCGGTAGGCTCCGCCCGGGAAGACGATTACGCCTGCACCGGTATTTCTCGACTCGGGAGCGCGATAGAGCGTGAGTTCGGGGGCGGCGATGTTAGTCAAATGCATCAGCGGACGGCCTGCGACGAGGCGGTCTGACGGCGCAGTGATGTCCTTTTCCTGACCCTCCGTGTTATTCGGGCCGGGCGCTCCGTTCGGCCACAACAGCATGGTCTGGTGATCAGCAGCCAAGATCGAGGTCGCGAGGGTAAACGTCATCAGACCTGCCAAACGAAATAGAGACATAAATCCTAGATTTGCGAGTAAGAGGTCGGATTAAGAACGAGATTCGTAATATTGGAAACGATTGGCTCGAAAGCATAATCTGGTGAGCTTCGCAGCTTTTTCCATCCCGGAACGGCGCCGAAGGCATCCCATTTGGCATTCAGTTCCGAGAGGTTCGGGAAGCTAAGCATGTAAGTAAGGTTGGGAAGGTGAGAGCCGACCAGAGTGTCACCGAAGAAGACGTTCCAGAACCCGGCCTCCTTGAAATAGTCGAATTCCCCGTGATGAAACATTTGGATTTTGCGGCGATGGTCGAAGCTGGAGGGGCTTTCATAGGTACGGAGCTGAAAGACGCGAGAACCATGGGATGCAGTTACAGGCGGGAGAACGAGTTTCGGCCAGCCTTCAAAAGCAATCATTAGTGAGCTTTCGACACGAATATAAGCGGGCTCTTTCGCGGGTGCACGAAGGAAGCTAGCGCCTGCCTTCTGATAAGTCTCGTCATTGGCGAGCGTTAACTCGGAGGTGGCGAGCGACTCGAGAGAAGTGCTGGGGAGGAGGAGATAGAGGGAGGGCGTTTCGGGACCGAGATAAAGGTTGAAAGCACCAACAGGTTTGATGTCTATCCGGTTCAGAGCAGGGATGAGGGCTTCGGCGACATAAGAGTCAGTAAGTTTTTGCCCCGGACCGGATTGCAGGTGGTAGCGGCGGAGTTCGTAATATTCGCGGCCTGCTGCGGGCGCGGCTTGAGCAGCGGAGGCGGCAGCAGCCGTCGCGAGAGAGTTCGTCAGGAATTGTCTTCTTTTCACCGGATGTCTTCCTTCCCTTTCTGTTATGGCATAGCGGGAATTTGCGGAAGCGGGTGGAGAGCTTTAGAGCGCAGCCAGGATTTGCGGAAGGATTCGATGGCGGGGGTCACGGGCCGGCCTTTCTCAAAAGGAATGATCTCGAGGGCCGGGTCTTCTTTGCAGATGACCGTGACAATCCGGTTCCCTGCCCTGGTATCTACCTTGAGCCGAAGCGAGTCCCCGGGCTTATGGGACGAGAGGAGTTTATCGAGATCTTGCTGCGAACCGAGTTTTTTGCCATCCCACTCGAGGATGCGGTCGTTTACGTCGAGGCCTGCCAGGTAGAGGGGGCTATCACGAAGCGTGCTGGCTATTACCTCGGCACTGTCGAGCGAGAAGCCGATGACGCGCGGAGAGGATCCGACCCAAGCGCGGCCTGGATGAGCTAATTGAAGCAGAAGGCCGGCTGGCTCAAGAAGGGCGCGATACTCCATTGGTTCGAGGCCGTAGATGTGGTGATCGAAGAACGTGGAGGCAAATTCAGCGCTTCCGGTAGCTTCGGCGAGCGTACTTTGGAGATCAGCTAAGGTGTAGGGCTTGTCGATATCGGGGTGAGCGCGCCACATGGAACGCATCCAGTCGTCGAGTGACTTACCCGGGAAATGCTCACGA
The DNA here is from genome assembly GCA_963771495.1 of uncultured Acidobacteriaceae bacterium. Classification (GTDB taxonomy): domain Bacteria; phylum Acidobacteriota; class Terriglobia; order Bryobacterales; family Bryobacteraceae; genus Bog-105. Next base: position 526,181 of record CAVYTR010000004.1, read on the forward strand.
ATAGCGAGGTCAATACCGAGGGCAAGCGCTTCGCCATAGACGTAATAAGAAATGTAAGTGTTCGGAAAGTTAGTGCGGTCGATGTAAGTGGCGGCATCGACAAAGGGGGCAAGGCGGCTCATGTCGACGACGTTATGAACCGTGCGGCCGGGAGCATTCAAAACGAAGTTGACAGCCGAACCGATGGTTTTGAAGAAGTCGTCCTGGGTGGAGATGCTGGCGCGTTCGAGAGTAAGTGGGCCGTAGTAATTGGTGAAGCCTTCGGCAAACCAGAGTTCACCTGACATGTTGACGCGTTCGAAATCAAAGGGCTCAAGCGAGCGGGGGCGGATGCGTTTGACATTCCAGGAGTGGAAGAATTCGTGAGAAACGGTGCCGATGGCGCGAGCGGCAGAGTCCTTCAGGTCGGTGCGCCCGGTTATGCCGGTGGAGTCCCGGTGTTCCATACCGTCCGGGGACACATACGGAAGGTAGTCCAGGAGGAAGGTGTAAGTACCGCCGTCATAGTGTGGGAATTCGCCGAAGACTCCTTCTTCTTCGAGGACGACGGCTCGACACATCTCGGCGTAAGCGGCAGCTTGTTCGGGCGTGCCGCGATGATGAAGGGCGAGGCGGAAGGTGGCGTTTTCGATCTTAAACTCGGGGCTGTCGTGAGCGCTGATCTCTACCGGGCTGTCCATGAGCCATTCGAGATTTGGCGCAGTCCACGCATTGCCTTCGTGGGGAATGAGTTGGGTGGCTATCTTCCAATTGGAGCCGGGCGGAATTTCGAAATGAAGCGTAGCGGGGGCTTGTTCAAAGCCTTTGGCCCAGGCCAAGAGTGCGGGCATATTCAGATGAGCATGCGTTTGGTCAACAGCGGCGTAAGTGCCATCCGCAAAGTCGGCGAAGAGCGTGTAAGTAATGGTTACTTTGTCGCGAACACCAGTAAGAACCCAGGTATAGGGATCTGGCCTTTCAATCTCGGCCGGCCTCCCAGCGGAATCGAAGGCACGGAAATGGTAAACGTTCTTGGCGAACTCAGCCAGTGCATAGCGTCCCGGAGAAGAGCGGCTCATGACGATGCTGAGAGACGTACCGGAGAAACCAGAAAAAGTCGCGCGGACTTCCGCCTCGTGGTGGATCGCGTTTGGAAAACCGACATCGTAGGTTACGGTTTTCTGCGCGAGCACCGGAACGGCGAGGAGAAGGCTGACAAAGAATATTCTCAGATGAAACCACCCTTGGAAATGATGGGAGTGAGTATAGCAGCGGGTGTACGTTGCTAACTGATGACAGACTTTTCAGCGTGCAGCAGGGCACAGGCGTGAGCGGCATGTGCGTGGTCCTTTGTATCGCCGGGAGCCTGCGTGAGGGGAGGACAGGCGCTTTCAGGACTTGAAAATTCGAACCCAACGGCGGAAACGAACGAGTGGGTAGAGGTGGCGGCGGCCCGGTGCTCGTGCTGAGGCTGTGCGATCTCCTGCTGTTGGATTTCGTTTTCACGTTCCGCCTTCTTTTCACAGTCAGCTTGCCGCGCCGTTTGCAGTTCGGTCAGTTCGGCGGCGTCTTTTGCGCGCCTGCGGTGAAGACGCGACTCCTGGAGATGAAGATTTCGAAGCTGCTTCTCGTAGGCGATGTAGGTTTCGAGTTGGATGACACTGGGGCGCAGAGCGTCGTCGACATCGCTGAAGCTTTTGGCGAACTGCATGTGTCCGCGAGCATAGAATGCAGCTTCGAGCGCCGGGATCCGATTCAAGCGCCAATCGGTATCAGCAAGCGATTGGACGAGGGCGCATTCCCGGGGACCGACGGGATGGAGTTCGTCTTCATAGGCTCGGATGTGGCGCTCGTAACCAGCGGCATCTTCGGTTGGAAGAAGAACGGTGGCTCCGGTTAGGCCGGCCTTGACGGCGTTCACGCGAGATCTGAGTTTGCCGTCGGGCGTAGAGGGCCCGGTGGATAATTGTGCGTTCGCGCGGTTGGCGGCGAGGCGAGCCGGGGAGATGGTAGCGGGGGAGATGCCGGGGTCCGTGCCTTCCGCAGAGTCGTGAGCGAAGATTTGCATTTCGTACACGAGGGATAGCGCGGGGTGTGCCGGGGAGGGTCGGGTTGCGCGGGTAGGTGGTTGAGTGGGTGGGGGATTTTTGTTTGTGGGGAGTTGTGACTGGCCGGTGGGGGAGGGTGGAAAGAGGCGCTGGAACGAGTGAGCGGACAATTCCGGGACCTAAGAGAGGCCCCGAAGGAACTTACATGCGCTCTCAAAGTGACTACTGATCGACAATGATGGACCCCGGACCGACGTGTACTGGGCAATCGGTACCGCGCAGATCGTATTCGTAGAGACCTGGCCGCGCATTCGTTTTGAGCCGTTCTTCGTGGGTGCCGCCTTCGCCGGGACGGTAAAGGGAGGAGGAGGCACTGCAGAAGAACCTTCGAAAATACTTGGTGTGTTCTGGTGAAAGACGACGTGGCGATCGTAGGGATCCTCATTTTTCCACGTGAATACATCTCGATTTGTAGCCGACCCGCGGTGTTCCTTGTCATCGGGGGTGCATTTTTTTATGGTGATCGTCGTCATGGTTTGGTCCTTCAGTTTTCACCTTTACGGAGGTGAGGATTTTTGCATCTGGTTTGACATGATAGCAGGGAAACGGGGATCGCGGCGAAGGTTTGAGAAATCCGGATCGTGCAGGATAGAATCCTGTCTCGCGCCGTGCTGTAATGCCCCGGCAAGTAGTTCTAATGCCTTCTTTCGGGAGCCGCGGCTACATCGAAGACGCCGGCAGCGCCGATCTCCAGATCGGGGTTGTTTGGCGCCAGAGTGATGGCGCGGGTTGCGAGCCTTTCAGCTTCTTCCGTTTCACCTAACCAGACTCTTGCGTTAGCCAAAAAGCAAAGCGCCTCTGGATCTTCGGGATTGGCTTCGAGATACTGCTCTGTGGCGCGAACCGCTTGCTGATACGCTAACCTGGCTTCCTGGTCCATGCCGTTCATTCTTCGATAACACACAGCAAGAAAGCTCCAGACGCGGTAATCGTGGGTGCTCAGCGCGAGAGCTTTCTTGTAAGTTCTTGCAGCATCTGAGTATCTCATTGCCTGATAGTAGATTGTTCCAAGATTCGCGTATGCTGCATAAGAAGGAGCCAACCCTAGCGACTTCTGATACATGAGCGTCGCTTCGTCCACTTTGCCGATTCGTGAAAGTGCCGCACCCAAATTGGAAAATGCTATGGCGTTTGCCGGTGCAATTTGGATAACGTGCCGGTATTGAGTAACTGCCTCCTGGTAGTGAGCCTGTCGGAAATGAAATGCAGCGAGACGGCTATAGCCTTCCCAGGCATTGGGGTTCAGGTCAATGGCTTTCTGCAGCATCGCCTGGGCTTCCTTGAGCCGACCTAGCGATTCATACGCGCGACCGAGTCCTTGATACGCTTCGGGACTCCGCTCGTCCAATCGGAGCGAACGTTGGAATTCCTGAACGGCAAGTTCGTGCTGTCCCGCAGCGTCATCGAGATTGCCGAGTACTACGTAAGCAGTGGGTAACTGATCGCTGAGCGCCAGGGCGCGACTCGCGTTCTTGCGGGCCTTTTCCAAGAGTTGCGGGTCTTTATCCCCGCCCCGGTATTTCAACCAAAACGCTTCGCCTAACTTGGCATAAGCCAGAGCGAAACTCGGGTCGGTTTCGATGGTCTGTTGAAACAGAACGATTGCATCGTCCAAATTGTTAGAGACTTCGCGGTGTTGCTCGAGGCCGACTCCGCGCAGGAAAGTTTCGTACGCGGCGGGGACAGAGGGAGCTTCCACGCGTGTTTTTGTGGCTTGTGGCTGCACACCGATTTCGAGGAACTGAGCCAGCTTGGCTACTGCTTGATCCTCAATCGCGGGCAGATCGCTCTTGGGCTCACTGAGTAGAACAGCCCCGAGTTGGCGGAGTTCTGCGGGATCGATCAGATTTAGGGAAAGCCGAACTTCCGTCGCGAAGCGTTGGACGCTGCCTTCGAGGACGAGATTAGCGCCGAATTTTCTACGCGCCTCTTCGGGAGTCTTGATCTTTTCTCTTCGAATTTCGCTCGGCGGGACGATTGACACTGCATGCTGGAGGTTATCCAGGCCTGACAGCTTGTCGGTGAGGACTTCCATCAATCCGTCGCACAGTGCGTCGTCAGAGGGATCGTGGCCGATGTTGGTGAAAGGTAAGACGGCGAGACGGCGAACGGAGTCCGTTCGGTGAACATTCAGAGATCGGACCAATATCCTGCGGGTTGACGGCATTATCAATGAGGCGATGCCCAGTAGCAGCAGAATGGCCAGCAATAGATAAACGGTTCGAACCCGATTGTCAGATATCCAATTCGCAGGGAAGAAGATGCTGGGTTTGGGACCAACTTTACCCGATGTATGCTGCGCGTTCACATTGATGAGAAGTGTGGGCGCCTCCTGGTTCCGGATGAGAGATTGCGCATGGGCCAAGTCTCGAACCATTTCGGCAACCGTTGCGTACCTTTGCTCCGGTCTCTTCGCAAGAGCCTTGTGGAGGAGAGCATTCAGCTTTCCGGAGAAATGCGGAGCCAGATCTGGCACTGGACCATGGAGAATGGCGGACGAAGTGGATTGTGGGCTGTCGCCTACAAAAGGCAGAGCGCCGGTGAGCATTTCGTAGAAGACGACGGCTAGGGCCCAGATGTCAGTCCGGTGGTCGGCGGCATCGCCTTGTAATTGCTCCGGAGACATATAGGAAAGGGTTCCGAGAACGTTCTCAGTGTTAGTCAATCCGGGATTGCCGACAAGACACGCAAGCCCGAAGTCGACGATTTTTGCGATACCTTGATCGGTGATTACAACGTTGGACGGTTTGATGTCGCGATGTATGATTTGCTTCTGGTGCGCTTCGGAGAGACCTCGGCCAATTTGCTCCGCAATGTCAAGCGCGTGGTGAGCTGAAAGCGGACCACGGTGGATCTTGGAGCTGAGCGTTTCCCCTTCGTAGAACGCCATGACGATGAACATCTGGCCATCTTCGAGCTCTTCGATGCCGTGGACGGTCGCGATGTTAGGGTGGTCCAGTGCGGATGCTGCGCGAGCTTCCTGCTCGAAGCGCCGCCTAGCGTCTTCAAAGGAAGAGAATTGCGGCAGAACGAACTTCAGTGCTACCGGACGATCTAATCTGAGATCGAGCGCTTTGTAAACAACCCCCATTCCGCCTGCGCCTAGTAATTGGACGACTTTGTAGTGCAAAAATTGGCGGCCAACTAAGGCTCGTGCTGCAGGAGGTGCTTCCATTCGGGATCGTCCGAAAGGTTGTCAATCAGTGTAGCGGAACTGAAGACGCGAAACAGGGTATTCTTGAACCGTGTTGCAGGTCTTTAGAGATGTCAACTCTTGAGAAGTCTTTTCGGTTTCCGTTTTGCACTTGAAGCCGACGATGCACGGCAAGGCGGCATTTGAAGTGAGGACGTTGTGCGTTGCGATCCGGTAACCGAGTTCAAGGGTCGGTAGCCGAATCAGAAGAGCTCAAGGATCGCACTTGCATGAGAGAGCGCTCGCCAGTGAGCCGCGAGTTCCCGATTCAGAGTTAGGGAATTGTGGTGACTGTCCCTCCAACTGGGGACAACAGTACTGATGAAACAGGAAGACACCATGACATCGAGCGTGAAACTTAGAGCAGCTGAAGCACTCTTTCCTTTGCTGTCAGTATTCCAGGAGATCGATGGCGCGCGACTCGAAGTGTATCGCCAGTTGCCTCCGATGGCACGACGCTGGAGATAAGGCTGCAGGTCGGCTCGAAGCTTCTTGCTATCAAGGCGGTTGAGGAAGACGACACGGTCGATCTCTTCATCGACAGCGATAACTGCCTAAGCCATGGCGAGACAGTCAACGACGTTCAGCCTTGGTCCGATCTAATCGGCAAACCGGTGGGTTGGGGTTGGGTGATGATCAACCAGCAAGGCTATTTAGACGGTGTATTGCTTAGCTTTGGAGGAGTGGCGCCGGAGCTCGTCATCACGGTTCTTGCGTCCGGTTTGCAAGTGAGAAAATGCTTGTAAAGCCCGAACGGTGCTGCGCACCGGCTTCATCTAGACACGTCACCCCTGGGGAGGTTGCTGCACAGCAATCTGGGTTGCCGTATGGCAACCATTGAAAATAAAGGCCAACGTTGAACACGTGCAACGATAGAAAAAAGTAAAAGCGCCATCCATGCTGATAGGGTAAAGCCATACAGCATATCGAAAGCTAAGCAGTGCGATATATATTTTGATTGTCTAGCCGGAAGCCGTTTGTCACGAAAAACGCCGAAGCTTGGCCTGTCTGGACCATTGCGTCTGAATTGACGACTAGCGAAGCTCAAAAACGGTGCAAGACCCCATTCCTCACACACAGGTCGCGATTAATAGAGCGACAGGAGATATGAATAAGCTGTTCTTCCAATTGACTCCGTCTTTCAGTGCGGCACCGACTAGGAAGCCAGATGCGGCAACGTACAATCCTGCAATTGTGAAGCGCAGATTGACGAGTTGATTACTGTAAGAAACGAGGGCCGTGTACTCAAACGAAGATCTTCAGGTTTCGCTCGACTTGTGTCATCTGCCATTTGAGGAATATAGCGCGCTTGCTGCACTGTTCCTTTCTTTTTCCTTTTCAAACTGACCCAATACCGACACGGATACAATGTTGGCAGGAGTTAACTGTTAGCGGCACCACAGCATTGCTGCCGGAAAGAGGTACAGATGGAGAAGCAAGCAAAGAACGGCGTTTACGGGTTGATCTTGCTCGGTTTGGGAGCAGGTATGGCCGCGGCCGGAGTGGCATTGATGGTACCTGTATGCACCTCATGGTCGCGCTCGAAGGCGCTGCAGGCGTATAACAAGGGGAAACAGGGCGTTCTGTCCGGGTTGGAAAGCGCTGCGGACCGGTTGAGCGAGGTCGCAAGCAGGGCTCAGCAACCGCTGGGCGAGGCAGCTAAAGCGGCCAAGCAAACAACAGCTATTGCGGCTGGTGCCATAGAATCGGCGGCGCATTACATCAAGGAACGGGTTCAGTAACCCGGCTTTGAGAAGTCGGCGGTGCCCACGCGAATGATTGTTGTTGGCTTGGGGTGCAGAGTCTGCTGATTCGACTCGGGCGGCGGAATTACTTCGGTCCAGATACCGTACACGCGACCGGCGTGTGCGCTTAACCAGGTGTAATCGCCCCAGAAGATACCGCGGCCTTCGAAAGGATTAGTAGTCCACGCGTAGTTCTTGAACGTGCTACCGCCGTCTGTCGAGCGTGAGATCGTCATTTTGCTCAATCTGTTGCTAGGGTCGCTGCGGCGATCGTAAAACTGGACGTAGAGGTCGCCGGTCGAATCGTCAACTGCGAGCCATTGCAGAAACTGATCACAGCCGTCGTGAATGGGATCGTCGTTTACCCGGACAGGCTTCGACCAGGTGCTCCCACCATCATCAGAGCGCGACAAGAATACGTCTACATCACCGTTCGTGTAATCGCTCCAAGTCAGGTAGAGGCTCCGACCGAACACGGCAATTTGAGGGAAACCTTCGACCCGACTAATCCCAGGAACCTCGCCGAAGTAGATAGGGCCGGTTTGAATAGTTGGCCGGGGCCGATGGAAGGTGCGGCCTCCATCTTTCGAGTGTGCGAGCACGATGGAGTTGCCGTCCTGCCAGATAGCATGAATTGTTCCGTCGGGGCCAACCGCTTGCATAAAGCCGCCGAGCGAGCCGTTGTCGTCACGAGGAAGACCGGGATGAGTGCTGATTTGGAGAGGATTTGACCAGGTTTCCCCTCCATCGATGGAGCGGGAGAAGAGCATGATCGATTTGTCGATCTGCCATTCAACCCAACCCACGTAGAGATTGCCTGCATAGGGACTGCGCGCTCCGTTATCGGCAAAGATTCTCGGTTCATCTTCAAACTGAATGTTGGGCTCATGTCCTGTGGGCCAAACTCTGATCGCGGTGGCATCTTTGTCCCACGTCTTGCCGCCATCTGGCGAGCGACGCACGAAGATGCCGTTACGGCCGGCGTTGTGTGCCCAGTAGGAGGTAGTCCCGAGCTTGTCGAAGGCGAGATAGCAAAGGAACGCGTGCCCCTGATTGTCAAACGTAGTCGTAACATCGCCAGCCACTTTCCAATCCGGCGGCTTGGTACCCGAGGCAATCACGAAGCTTTTGCCGCCGTCGCGCGAGAAAGCAGCGGAGGCGCTACCTTGGGCTGATTCCCCGCCCTGATAAACGGCCACAACCTGGTTAGGATCTTTTGGGTTCACAGCGATACTGGGTTCCGTGTAGTTCCCGCCCGGAGGCGCAATCGTGACGATGTTTAGGGCGGGAGCAGGCGGAAGCGGCACGTTGTCAGACGGCAAAGCCCTGGAAGCGGATAGGTCAATTGCGAGAGCAATTACAAATGCATAACGAAGATAAGGTAAGTTCATAGAATGATTCGACTGGCTGCTTTGCTTGCACTCTCTGCTACGTGTGTGTTCGCCCAGGATTGGGCGCGTCAACAGTTGGAGAAGTCGCCGCGTCATCGTGAATGGGTCACGGTGAAGCACGACGGCCGCTCGGTTGAGACATTCATAGCGTACCCGGAATCGAAAGGAAAGACTCCGGTGGTGCTCGTCATTCACGAAATTTTCGGGATGACCGATTGGGTGCAAGATCTGGCTGACCAGGTTGCCGCGGCAGGGTACATTGCGATCGCACCGGACCTTCTGTCGGGGATGGGTGCAAATGGCGGGCGGACCACGAGCTTCGCGCAAAGCGAGGCAACGCAGGCAGTCAGCCATTTAAATCCTGACCAGGTGACGGCCGACCTGAGTGCAGTAGCCGACTACGGGTTGAAGCTTCCAGCCGCCGATGGAAAGCTGTTCGTGGCCGGATTCTGCTGGGGCGGCGGACAGAGCTTCCGATTCGCGACGAACCGACCGAAGCTGGCGGCGGCGTTTGTCTTTTATGGTCCTCCGCCGGACAAGGATGCAATGGCCCGCATTCAGGCTCCGGTATTCGGTTTTTACGCGGGCAATGATGCGCGGATCGATGCAACCATTCCCGGTGCGCAGGATGCGATGAAGCAGTTGGGCAAGACTTACGAACCGGTCACCTATGAAGGCGCGGGGCATGGATTCATGCGAGCCGGAGAAGCACCAGACGCATCAGAGGGCAACCGGAAGGCCCGAGATCAGGCGTGGGAGCGCTGGAAGACTTTGATGAAGCAAGGCTCGTGAGGGGCTGTCGAGCCTAGATGGGAACGAGCCCCCGGCGAATCGCGAGCCGGACTGCCTCGGTCCGGCTCCCTGCTCCGAGCTTGGCAAGAATTTGTGCGACGTGGAATTTTGCCGTGTGATCGGAAATACTGAGCTGGCCGGCTATTTCTTTGTTTGCCAAGCCGTCGGCCAGCATTCGGAGAACCTGCATTTCCCGGGCTGTTAGCGGTTCGATGTAGACTTCACTTTGACGTGCGACGGAACCGGGGCGGAGCCATCGGCGAGCCTGGGCGTCCGTCATCACCATGAGATCACAGGCTGCGGCTGTGATGGCGGCAACGATCTCCGACGGGGAGCTTTGTTCCGGTAGGCAGGCCCGCAGAGGCTGAGAAGGGGGCCCCTCTTCGAAGCCGCGGTTGGTAAGCAACACGGCCGGGATGTCGCTACCGGCGAGCGTTTCGGGGGCGATACCGGTCGCGATCAGAACATCGGCCAGAGCTGTTTTTCCGCCCGCGCGAAATCGGGCCGTGTCCCCTGTGCCGATGACTTCAATGCGCTCGTCGTCTCCGAGAAGAGCCGCCAGGCTCTGGGCTTGCGAGAACGTCGGAGCCAGAACGAAGACACGGATCAACGCTTACTCGCTTCAGGTGCGGTCACTTCTTATCGTTGCTGCGGGGCCGCTCCGTAATATCGATTTCGAGTCGCAACGCTTCGCCGCCTCGCAGCAATACGAACTCGGAACGTCTTCCCACAACTTCGCCCCGCATCGCGTGCTGCAGGTCATCGACATCGGCGAGCGGCTTGCCATCCAGAAGAATGAGGATATCGCCTATTTGCAGGCCGCCCTGCTCGGCTGGGGAATGGAGCTCGACGCTCAGGATGATGAGTCCCGAAGAATACTCGTGGCCGGCTTTACCGCGAAGCGATTCCGGTATTGCGACGGGCTGCACGCCAATGCCAAGATAGCCCTGACGGATGCGGCCCTGTTTCAAGAGCTCTTCCGCCACTTTTTCGATGGTAGCCAGCGGAACGGCAACGGCAGAGTGACGGAGCAGGCCGGGAGTGGCGAGCCCGATGAGGCGACCATCGGGATCGATGACAGCCGCGCCTGATTGTGACGGATAAAGATTGACATCGAGACGGATGAAGCGATCGAGGAGGCCGGATCGCCAGGTGCGGCGAGGCCCGCTTACTGCGCCCAGGATACCGAGGCTGACCGATGGACCGGCATCGACCGTAAGGCCGACAATTGTGGCCAGCATTCCGGGTCTCAGCGCATCGAAATCCGTAGCACGGATCGGATTCAAAGCGAGATCCTGGACCTTCAGAATCGCGACATCGACTGTAGGGTCGCGCCCAAGGATTGTGCCGATTCCGGTGCGGCCATCGGCGGCTTGAACCGGAACGCGATCTGAACGCTTCAATGTGTGGTCGGCAAGAGCAACGAGATCCTGACCAATACTAATACCGCTGGCAACGCGGTAAGCCGCTGCCCGGACAGCGACCACACCAGAAGTGGCGCTGTTTACTGATTGAACGAGCGCATCGGAGATGCCTCGCAGCGCTGTTTGTGCTGTACTCATGAGCTCAGTTTTGCTTGGAACACAGCGCCAGCACATCAGCCGATCGGGCAGGCGGAAGACTGCTATCTTGAATTAGTATTTTCCAGTTAGAACTGGTTTGAGAGGACGATGTCAAAGAATCTAGTCAGCAGATATACGGCCCTGCTTGCCTGCGGGTCATTGGTGCTCGCGGTTGGTTTATTCCGCGCGCAGTCTCAGGAAAACGAGACAGAACGAGACTGGGCTCCCAGCGGGCGCGGAATCGGAACGAGGCATCATTATGGACCGCAGAGTGGACGTCTGGGTCCGGCTCGTGTTTCCCGTGGGGGAGCAAACGGTATTTCGTATCATGGCGGTCCGATCATATTGAACGGCACCAACGTGCATTACATCTGGTACGGAAACTGGAGCGGCAACAGCGCCATAACCATTCTGGAAAACCTTGCAAGCAGTGTCGGCAATTCGCCGTATTTCAACATCAACACGACCTACTACGATATCAACGGTGTTCACGTATCAAACGCCGTAACGTATAAGGGTTCGGCATTCGACTCGTATTCGCAGGGAACACAGCTGACCGACTCGGCCGTGCAGGCGATTGTCGCGGCCCAGAATCTGAGCGATACGAACGGCGTTTATTTCGTGCTGACGTCGGCGGATGTTAATGAAACCAGCGGTTTCTGCACTAATTACTGTGGCTGGCACACCTCTGGGAATATCAACGGTCACAACGTCAGGTACGCGTTCATCGGGAATCCAGACCGTTGTCCAAACGCGTGCGAATACCAGACAACGTCGCCAAACGGAAACGCAGGCGCGGACGGAATGGCATCGATTGTCGCGCATGAGTTGGAAGAAGCGACGACCGATCCCGATGGGAATGCCTGGTACGACTCGCGCGGTGAAGAGAATGCAGATAAGTGCGCCTGGACATTCGGGGCCACTTCGCGAGCATCGAACGGATCGCAATACAATATGGTGCTCGGCGGGGCACAATACCTGATTCAGCGAAACTGGGTAAACGCTAGCGGCGGCTACTGCTCTGTGAGTTATTGAGCAAGACTGGGCGGGACGTCTGTCGCCGGACGCGCCGGCGTTCCGTCTATATTCACTTCTTTGAAATCGGCGGTTTCGTCGAATGAGCCAATGCCGACCTTGCCGCTGTTCAGGCTCATATCAACGGCGGCGAGAACCGGCTTGCCGTCGACGGTCGCATCCACCCGGCCCGTCTCGCCGTTCCAGTTAACTTCTATGTGATACCAGCGGTCTTTCGCTTCGAAGGAGGCGGGACCCGCGGTTGAACTAATACGAACGCGTTCGCCCCCGAAAACGTGAAAAACACCGTTGTGGACGGGCTGCTTCGTTGCAGTGTCGGTAGAGAAGTGAACGTAATCGAAGTGCGCCTCATCGCGATAAGCATAGACGACGATGAGGGAGCGCTTCAAAGGCTTAGCATCAAGTTTGATGCTCACGCGCGAGAACTCGGGTGTATCCGCAATGGCGAACTGAAAAGGCCTGCGTGGTCCGGGAAGAGGCTCACGGCCTTGCCGCATGTGGAGAACGGTAGCTGGGTTCGCAGTCAAAATCTGCCAGTCGGCGCCGTACGGAACGGACCACTTCAGACCAAATACGTTGAGGCTATCGGCTGCGAACGAGACGGCTGCCCCGAGCAGGAGCAGGCCCAAGATTCTTTTCACGAATTCATGCTAACGTGCGCTTCGGGTTTCGGGACGCGGGTTGGCCTTTTACGCGGCTAGTTGCGATTCACCCATAAGGTACCGATCGATGTGGCGCGCCGCCTTGCGCCCTTCGGCAATGGCCCAGACAACGAGAGACTGGCCGCGGCGGGCGTCACCGGCCGAAAAGACTCCGGGGACTGAGGTCGAGTAAGTGTCGTCGGTCTGGACGTTGCCGCGAGCGTCTAGAGCTAGCGGAAGCTGTTCGAGAAGACCGCTGCGCACCGGTCCTGAAAAACCGATCGCGATCAGGATAAGATCGGCTTCCAGATAGAATCCGCTTTCGGGAACACGCTCGAGGGCAGGTTTAGGACCGACACGGACGCAGTGCAGGCGCTTGACGCTGCCGTGTTCGTCGCCGCTGAAATGAGTGGTAAGAACGCTCCACTCGCGCTGGCCACCTTCCTCATGCGCCGCTTCGACTCGAAGCTGCAAGGGCCACAAAGGCCAAGGCGTTGCCTCGTGTCTTCGCTCGGGGGGCATGGGATGAATCTGCAACTGGTGAACGGACGCAGCTTTCTGGCGGTGAGCGGTGCCAAGACAATCCGCTCCCGTATCGCCGCCGCCGATAATGATGACGCGTTTACCGGCCGCAGTAATTTCCTCTGCGCCGGCAAATGGATGCCCAGCGCAGCGCTTATTCTGTTGGACGAGATAGTCCATGGCGTAATGGATGCCCTTGAGTTCGCGGCCCGGGAGGATGAGATCGCGCGGTTGCTCCGCACCGGTCGCAAGAAGAACGGCTTGAAATTCGCGCTGCAGTTCGTCCCCTTTGATATCAACTCCGACATGGACGTTTGTACGGAACTGGACACCTTCGGCGACAAGCTGATCGAGGCGGCGATCGACAACGTGTTTTTCGAGCTTGAAATCGGGTATGCCATAGCGCAGCAAGCCACCAACACGATCGTGACGCTCAAACACGCTGACATTGTGGCCGGCGCGCGCTAGTTGTTGGGCGGCGGCCAAGCCTGCCGGACCTGAACCAACAATCGCCACATTTTTCCCTGTACGGCGGCGAGGCGGTTCGGGCTGAATGTAACTTTCGGCAAAACCTCGGTCCACAATGTTTTGTTCGACCACCTTGATGGTGACTGCTGGCTCATTAATCCCGAGCACGCATGCAGCTTCGCAGGGGGCGGGACAGATGCGGCCGGTGAACTCGGGGAAATTATTGGTGGCGTGAAGGGCTCGCAAAGCTTCGCGCCAACGTCCGCGCCACACAAGGTCGTTCCAATCAGGAATGAGATTCCCGAGCGGACAGCCCGTGTGGCAGAAAGGTACACCGCAATCCATACAGCGGCCAGCTTGTTGCTTCAGTTTGGTTTCAGGGAGGTCTTGGTACACCTCAAACCAGTCATTGACTCGTTCGAGCACGGGACGGCGCTCAGGTGTTTCACGGGGGTACTCCAAAAACCCGGTGATTTTGCCCATTACCTGGCACGCTCCCCTGCAGCGGCGGCGGCAACTGTTTCGTGAACGGGCGGAATCTTGTGACGGATGTCGGCCGCGCCGGCGAGAGCACGTTTATACTCCTGCGGGAAGACTTTTACAAAGTGCCGTATGCTACCGGGCCAATCGCTGAGGATGCGTGTTCCGAGCGGGCTGCCAGTGTACTGGACCTGACGCCGAATCAGAGTTTCCAGACGCAGCAGATCCTCCGTTTCGAATAACGGTTCCAGATCGATGCCGGTCGTATTGCAGCGGACGCGTACGAACTCGCCGGATGGATCGAACACGTAAGCTAGTCCACCGCTCATACCCGCAGCGAAGTTACGTCCCGTGCGGCCTAAGATCACAACGGTGCCGTTAGTCATGTACTCGCAGGCGTGATCACCGACACCTTCGACGACAGCCGTTGCTCCGGAGTTCCGAACAGCAAAACGCTCTCCCGCCACTCCGCAGAAGTAGGCTTCGCCGCTGGTAGCGCCATACAAGACGGTATTGCCAATGAGGATGTTGTCTTCAGGAGCGAAGGTGGAGGCTTTTGGCGGAAACACAGCGATTTTTCCACCGGATAAGCCTTTCCCCGTGTAGTCGTTAGAATCCCCTTCGAGCAAAAGGGTGACTCCCGAGGCCAGGAATGCTCCAAAACTCTGTCCCGCGGAGCCTTCGAGGCGAATGCGGATCGTGTCGTCGGGCAAACCTTGGGAGCCATAACGTCTGGCAATTTCCCCACTAAGCATGGCTCCCACGGCGCGATGCACATTGCGAATGGGGCTTTCGATCTCGACTGGCTCGCCGGTTTCGATTGAGTTTCGAGCCTTTTCAAGCAGACCGTGATCAAGCGCTTCGTTCAGTCCGTGGTCCTGTGCGATCACGCAGCGCCGTCCGACGCGTCCGGGTACGTGCGGGTAATTCAGCATCGACGAGAAGTCCAGGCCGCTCGCCTTCCAGTGGTTGACTGCGGGTCGCATTTCGATCATGTCCACGCGGCCGATCATCTCGTCCATCGTCCGAAAGCCGAGATCCGACATCCATTCTCGAACCTGTTCGGCGACGAAAAAGAAGAAGTTGATGACGTTTTCAGGAGTACCCGCAAATTTTTTGCGCAACTCGGGATTCTGTGTCGCTATGCCCACCGGACAAGTGTTCAGGTGACACTTGCGCATCATGATGCAACCCATTGCTATCAAGGGGGCAGTTGAAAAGCCAAACTCCTCCGCTCCAAGGAGGGCAGCAATAACAACATCACGTCCAGTTTGCATTTTGCCATCGGCCTGCACGCGGATGCGGCTGCGAAGATCATTCATGACGAGAACCTGCTGTGTTTCGGCAAGTCCCAGTTCCCATGGGATTCCCGCATGCTTGATCGAGGTCAACGGAGAAGCGCCCGTGCCACCGTCGTACCCGCTGATCAGAACGTGATCGGCATGCGCTTTCGAGACACCCGCAGCTACTGTTCCGACTCCTACCTCGGCAACGAGCTTGACGGAGATGCGCGCGGCTGAATTGACGTTTTTGAGGTCGTAGATGAGTTGAGAGAGATCCTCAATGGAGTAGATGTCGTGGTGCGGCGGCGGAGAGATCAAGCCCACTCCGGGAATCGAGTGACGCACCCGGGCAATCTCCGCATCCACCTTGTGCCCTGGTAGCTGGCCTCCTTCACCGGGTTTGGCGCCTTGCGCAACCTTGATCTGCAGTTCATCCGCATTGACCAGGTAATTTGCTGTAACGCCGAAACGGCCCGATGCGACTTGTTTGATGGCGCTTCTCCTGGAATCGCCGTTCGGCAGGGGAATAAAGCGTGTCTCGTCTTCCCCGCCCTCGCCAGTATTCGATCTGGCTCCGATGCGGTTCGTGGCGATGGCAAGCGTCTCGTGCGCTTCCTTGCTGATGGAGCCAAAAGACATGGCGCCGGTAGCGAATCGTTTCACGATTTCGCTGGCGGGTTCTACCTCTTCGAGCGGAATGGGACGGGGAATCTTCTTGAGCCGCATCAAGCCGCGAAGTGTGCAGAGCTTTTCGTTCTGCTGATCGATCAGGGTTGTGTACTCCTGAAACGTTGCATAACTTTTCTTCTGTATCGAGTGCTGCAGCTTGGCGACGGTCTCCGGATTCAGCAGATGATATTCGCCGCTGAGACGGTATTGATAATTACCCCCGATTGCCAGTTCCAGTTCCGAATCAGAAACGGGACGGAAGGCGAAGTTGTGCTTCGCGAGTGCTTCTTTAGCGAGTACGTCGAGCCCAATACCTTCGATTCGCGAGGCAGTTCCGGTAAAGTACTGTTCAACCAGCTGCTTGTTGAGACCGATGGCCTCGAACACCTGAGCTCCACGATAGCTTTGAAGCGTGGAGATGCCCATTTTCGAGAAGACCTTTAACAAGCCCTTGTTGACGGCCTTAATATAATTCTTGATGGCCGCTTCGGGCGTTATGGCTTGACTCAGATCGCCCGAGACCGCGAGTTCCTCGATAGTTTCGAGCGCAAGATACGGGTTAATCGCACTCGCGCCGTAACCGATGAGCAGGCAAAAATGCATGACTTCGCGCGGCTCGCCGGACTCGATGATCAACGCGACACCGGTGCGTGTCCCTTCCCGAACCAGGTGATTATGAACGGCCGTTAGCGCGAGCAAAGACGGTATGGGAGCATATCCTTCATCCACGCCGCGATCGGAAAGGATGAGAAGCGTATACCCGGCCTTAATGGCAAGCGAAGCCCGGCGGCAGAGGCTATCGAGGGACCGCTTCAATCCTTCTGCGCCTTCGTCAACACTGAAGATAGTAGGCAGCATAGAGGCAAGAAGATCGCCACGGGAAACACGCCGCAGCTTTTCGAGGTCGCGGTTGGTAAGCACTGGATGCGGCATTTTTAAGGTGTGGCAATGCTCAGGCGTTTCGTCAAGCATGTTGCGCTCAGTGCCGATATAACTGGTCAGCGACATCACAAGCTCTTCCCGGATAGGATCAATGGGCGGGTTTGTCACCTGGGCAAAGAGCTGCTTAAAGTAGTTGAACAGAGATTGCGGCTTATCTGACAGGCATGCGAGAGGCGTATCCGTTCCCATCGAGCCAATCGCCTCCTCGCCATTTGCCGCCATAGGGGCGATGAGCGTACGGACATCCTCGTCCGTGTAACCGAAACAGCGCTGGCGCATGAGCACGGTCTCGTGATCGACCGGTTGCACACGTGTGGGCTCAGGCAAAGAATCAAGAGTGATCTGGTTGCTCTTCAGCCACTCGCCGTAAGGCTGGCGCGTGGCGAGGTCGTGCTTGATTTCTTCATCCGGAACGATACGGCCTTGCGTAAGATCCACGAGCAACATCTTTCCGGGCTGCAGGCGGCCTTTGCAAGCGATCTCTTCAGGCTTGAAGGGCAAAACACCAGTTTCGGAAGCCATAACCAGCAAGCCGTCCTTCGTGATCAAATACCGGGCCGGGCGCAGGCCGTTGCGGTCGAGAGTGGCGCCGATCACACGACCATCTGTGAACGCTACGGCCGCAGGCCCATCCCAAGGTTCGACCAAGGAAGCGTGGTACTCGTAAAAAGCGCGTTTCTCCGGAGCCATGGTGGAATCGGCATCCCAGGCTTCAGGGATTAGCATCGCCATCACATGCGGGAGGGAGCGGCCCGACATAGTCAGCAGTTCGACCGCATTATCGAGTGCAGCCGAGTCGCTACCGCCACCTTGCACGAACGGGAATAGCTTCGACATATCGTCGAAATGCGGGGAAGAAAGTACGGACTGGCGGGCATTCATCCAGTTCACGTTGCCGCGCACCGTATTGATTTCTCCGTTGTGACAGAGATAGCGGAAAGGATGCGCAAGCTGCCAAGTTGGAAAAGTATTGGTGGAAAAACGCTGGTGCACCATGCAAAGCGCGCTTTTGGTGTCGGGGTCAAGCAGTTCCGTGTAAAATTCGCCGATCTGGTTCGCGAGCAGCAGGCCTTTGTAGATGACAGTTCGCGACGAGAATGACGGAATGTAAAAGAAGCCTTTGTCACGGAGGTCTGATTGAGCAACTTGCGACTCGACGCGTTTGCGAATGACGTACAGTTTGCGCTCGAACTGATCCTCCGTGATGCTGCCGGGGCAACGGACGAAGAGCTGCTGAATGTAAGGTTGTGATGCGCGCGCCAGGCGCCCGATAGCATCAACTTCTACGGGGGTGTCGCGCCAGCCGAGAACACTCAGGCCTTCCTCTCGTGTGACTTTTTCGAGGAGTCCTTCGCAAATGAGCCGCTGTTGGCGCTCCACAGGCAGGAAGCACATGGCCACCGCATACTCCCCGGGAGCGGGTAGCGAGAAACCCAGCATATGAGCTTCTTTGGCGAAGAACTGATGAGGAATTTGAAGCAGGATGCCCGCTCCGTCACCTGTTTCGGAATCGCAACCACATGCTCCGCGATGAGTCAGGTTGAGAAGAATCTCAAGCCCTCGCTCGATGATGCTGTGAGACGGTTCGCCGTTGACGTTAACAACAAACCCAAGTCCGCACGCGTCGTGTTCAAACGATGGATGGTAAAGACCTTGCGGTTCGGGCAGCAGTCCGGTCAAGTGCGTGTAGGGGTCGAAAGTGTTGTGAGTATCGGGCAGGGACACATATACCTCCTCTGCGAACGGGGAGAGATAACGGCAGTATAGCGGCCCGGATAATATTCGTCAAATCGAATTTGCACGTTGTGAGTATCGAAATTACTTATGATAGGCTAGTCATTTGTGACCTTAGCGAATCTACGTTTGATCCGCGATGTTGCCCACCACCGGAGCGTTAGTAAGGCGGCCCGTCTTCATGGGATCAGCCAATCCGCAGCAAGTCAGGCGATTCAGGAAATTGAACGCGAACTGGCGGTCGATTTATTCGACCGGAGCACGAGGCCGCTGTCGGTGACTGCTGGCGGGAAGCTGTACCTGGAATACTGCCGAGACATCCTGAGGAGACACAGCGAACTGGAGGCAGGGCTCGGCCAATTAAGGGAGCAGGCAAACGCGAAGGTCCGCTTAGCCGCAATCTACTCAGTAGGACTTTCGGAGATGGCGGAAATAGAAGCGCGGTTTCAGAAGACCCACCCGCAGGCAGACTTACAGATATCCTATAAGCGGCCCGAACGGGTTTGGGAAGCGGTAGCACAAGACGAAGCCGACCTGGGGCTAATGAGCTACGCGGAATCGTCGCGCGAAATCGTGGCAATTCCTTGGCGCGATGAAGAGATGGTCGTGGTGGTTAATCCGAGCCACCGATTCGTTCCCCAGAAGGAGATTCGCCCGTCCGAACTGAACGGCGAGCCTTTTGTGGGATTTGACGACGATCTTCCTATTGAGGCCGATATTGAGAGATATTTGCGGGATCACGATGTAGCCGTGGAAACGGCGTTACGTTTCGACAACATCGGCATGATTAAGGAAGCGGTGATGCACGAGGCAGGCTTCAGCATTATGCCGCTTCGAGTCATACGCGACGAAGTACGCGAGGGACGCCTTTATGCGCTCCGCCTCGACCCCCCTGAGCTTTTCCGTCCCGTCCGAATCGTTCATAGAAGGCGAAAGGTCTTCAATGAAGCCGGACGCGCCCTGCTCGCGTTGCTCCGAGAGGAGCGAGCGCACGCTGCCTGAACGGGCGATATACTCGCTGTTTGCCTCGCCTACATCGCTCAGCTCCGATTGCTGTTCCCACACCGGCCTTATTTCCGGGAGCGGCTTTCGCACAATCAAGCCCGTCTAGAGTTCGGTTCCGGAACTTCAAGGTCCGGGAACTGTAGATTCACATGGCAGACCGTTACATTGGTGAGCGGCGCAGACGCAGCCCGCTCATTTTCGCGCTCGTGGTGCTTGTTCTGCTGCTGATTTGCTCTCGCTTTATTGCATCCACCCTGATCGACTATGCCTGGTGGTCGGAGGCGAAGCAGACCGGGACTTGGGTCAGCCTGCTCCTCTACGGGACAGGTCCCTTGATTCTTGCTTTCCTGATCTTTTATCTCGCCTTTCTGCTTGCGTTCCGGCTGGGATTAGCAGGAGAGCGTGACGCGCCTCTCTTCGGGGTGATCAACCGTAGGCTGGGAATAAGAGTGGGTGCGCTCGCGCTGGCAATTTTAGCGATTGGCGTGGCCAATGCGACTGTTGATAGCTGGACCGTGGTTCGCTACTTCGCAGGGCTACGGCTTGCGCCGTCCGCACACCAATACGTTGATCCTGTTTTCGGTAAACCCCTGCAGTTCTACTTCTTCTCTCTGCCTTTCTATAGCACGCTGCTCCATATCGTTCTGGTGGGCGCGATCCTTACTCTGCTGATCTACTGGGTGGCCGCGCACGGCGAAAGCTTTGCCAAACGAATGCCATCCCTCTACTCGCCCAGCGGTTCTTTTGAATTCGAGCCGCCTTCTTTGCGAGAGGCTTTTGACTCGCAGTTTGTACGGTTGGTGGTGGCGCTTGTTCTGGCTGCTCTTGCAGTGAAGTATTACCTGAACCGGTACGATTTGCTCCTGCGTGATCACGGATCGTACCTTGTGGGTGTTGACTGGGTGGCTGAGCACCTTGTCCTTCCTTTGCAATGGCTGATGATCGGCGGCGCGATAGCAGCGGCAGTGCTAACCCTGGTGCGCAAAGGACGACTGGCGCTGGTGCTGCTTCTCATATTGCCTATCCGCTATCTGGTACCCCCGATTGTGGCAAGCCTGTATGTGCGGCCGAATGAACTAGCGCTCGAACGGCCCTACATCGAACATCATATTGCCGCAACCCGATCCGCATATGGACTGAACCAACACGTTAGTGAGACGCGATTGGAAGCGGTGCCCGAGATTCCAATTGATTACGCGAAGCACAAGTCGCTGCTCGACAACGTCCGGCTTTGGGACTGGCGCGCCTTTCACGACACGGTGTCGCAGATACAGCCCCTGCGGCCCTATATCTATACCGACACGGACGTAGATCGCTATACCATCGACGGACAACTCCGGCAAGTTCTGGTTGCGCCACGTGAACTCGACATCAGACAACTTGGTGACGCCCGGAACCGCTGGATCAATCCACATTTAATCTATACGCACGGGTATGGTCTCGTGATGGCCGAGGCGAACCGGATTACACCAGACGGCCTGCCAGTGCTCTTCATCAAGAACGCACCAACTGAAGTGACCACCCGAAGCCTCCGTGTGACGAGTCCCGAGATTTACTACGGCGAGATTGCGCACGAACCCGTGTTTGTCGACACAGGACAGCAGGAATTCAATTTTCCTTCGGGCTCGGATTCGGTGTACACACGGTATTCTGGCGGCGGCGGTTTTGCCGTGTCTCCTCTAATTCGACTCGCGGCCGCAATTCAGTACGGCGACATCAACATTTTGCTAACGAGCTATTTGAATGGCGGCAGCCGGATGATGATCAGGCGACCCATTCTGGAGCGACTGTCCACTCTCGCCGGGTTTCTTACTTGGGACAGTGATCCGTATTTAGTGGTGACCACTGAGGGACACCTCGTCTGGATGGCAGATGGCTATATGAGTTCTGACGTTCATCCATATTCGCGGGCGCTCGAGCTACCAACCGGGCAAGAGGTGAACTACCTTCGCAATTCGGTGAAGGCCACGATTGATGCCTACTCCGGTGAGACAAATTTATATGTCTTCGATTCTGGGGATGTGCTCATTCAAGCGTACTCAAAGCTCTTTCCGGAACTATTCAAGCCCGTATCGGCTATGCCGGCCGACTTACGTGCGCATGCACGATATCCGGAGACGCTTTTCAGTGCACAGGCCGAGATCTACCGGACATTTCATATGCGCGATGCCGAATCGTTCTATAACCGGGCCGATTTGTGGGACTTGGCGCGCGTAGGAAACCGGTCACAGTCTGACGGCGGAACAGGTACAGCATCGCCCACTTACGTGGTGGCGACGCTGCCTGGCCAACCACAAGCGGAGTTTCTGTTAATTGCACCCTTCACTCCAGCGAATAAAGACAATCTGATCGGCTTCATGTCGGCGCGCTGTGATGGCGAGCATTTAGGCGAACTTGTATTTCAGCAACTTTCCAAACAGAACATCATTTACGGTCCGATGCAGATTGATGCTCGAGTAAATCAAGACCAGACGATCTCGAAGGATTTGTCGCTATGGAATCAGCAGGGGTCGCAGGTGTTACGTGGCCAAACTTTAGTGCTGCCGATTGAGAACAGTTTCCTCTACGTCGAGCCTATTTACATCCAGGCAAGCCAGGCGAGCATGCCGCAACTGAAAAAGGTGGCACTCGCTATGGGCAACAGGCTTGCGTACGCGGATACATATGAGCAGGCGCTTTCACAGTTGATAGACGAAATACGCACCGACGAAGCCGGACAAGCAAATGCGCAAGCGCCGCTTCTCCCACAAACGGCTCCGCCCGGCAGCCCGGCGCGAACCTCAGGCGCATCTCAACCCCCAGCCGAGGCTCTCCAGAAGCTGCAAGAAATCCGTGATCATTTACAGCGGTACCGTGAACTGACCGCGGCTGGGAAGTCTGCAGATGCGGGGAAAGAGCTGGATGAGATACAAAAGCTGGTTGCGCGGTAGAAAGCGGTCAAGAGCTCGTACGGGACCGCCAACGGGAGTAGATGTAAGAGGCGACGAGCAGGAGCAAACCGAGAAGCACGAACGCAGTGATGCGTGCAGCATAGTTCAATTGCCAAACATCCCAGACGTAGAGTTTCGTTATGACTGCACCTAAGAAGATCAAGCCTAGCGCGCGATCAAGGAAGGATCGGCGAGCTAATCCGAAACCGAGGATCGCGATTCCGTAGAGCGCCAAAGCAACCGATGCTGCTGTGAGAGCTAGCTCAATACGAGTGAATAGCGTGCTTATGATTCGAAGAAGAGCCAGAAGAGTTGCGACATGCGCAATGATGTAGGGCCAGCTTATGGGCGACTGGCTTGCACGCGAACGAAACCAGGCTCCAAAGTGCATAACGGCAAGGAGCAGCGCGAAGGCGGCGAACCAACGTGGGGAGCGCAGCAGAAGAAGGGCGCAGACAGTAGCCCAGAGAGCATTTACCGGCATCAGCACGGACCAGTGCTGACGTAGCGCAATTGCCAGGGCGGCACAATCGATTACAAGAAGATAGAACAGCGCGAAAACAGCGCTGGAAGAGAGCCCGCGTAAAAGGATGATTGCCAGGAAAGCGCCGGCGAAACCGAGCGTAGCAACAGCCGAGTTTTCGAAACGGAATGACAGGCCAATCACGATCGCGCAAGCTGCGAGGATGAGTGCAAAACCTAGCAGTTCCGGAATCAGCTTGTAGTAAGCAAACGCAGCGTAGAGTGCGACATAGATCGCCGCCATGCCGCAACCGGCCAGCCCTTGAGAGAACACCCGCTGGTCCCGCACGTTGAGGTAGGCAGCACCGACCAGCAAAACAACTCCCACCGCGAGCCCAATCAGCACGCGAGCCCAAGGGCCAATCCACTCGTTGTCCGCCGCGTATTTGAAAAAGAAAAGGATACCGATGGCGAGGGTGAGGGCGCCTACTCGATTAACAATCGTCAGGCCGAAGCGAGACTCGAGCTGAGGCTGGGGGGCGGCTAGATCCTTCGGAACGATTACGGCGCGCTTCTCGAGTGCGGCGACACGAGCCTGCAGTTCGGCAACTGCGGCCTGCAGTTCGCGGATCTCACCTGCCGCGTCAGTCATAGGAAGAAATTGCGGTTATCCGCCGACGACCTGCTCCAACTCTTCGGCCACGCCATATCTTTGGGCAACGTAGTCGTCCAGAATAGCGCGGAATTCAGCTACGATAGCATCTCCACGCAGCGTGGTGGATAACTTGCCATCCACATAGACAGGAGCGACAGGTGTCTCGAAGGTTCCCGGCAAAGAGATTCCGATGTTGGCATGCTTCGATTCACCGGGCCCATTCACGACACAGCCCATGACAGCGACTTTCATTTCCTCCACGCCGGAGTATTTCTCGCGCCAGACCCGGCATCTGCTCGCGCAGATATGTCTGGATCTGGTCGGCCATGTCCTGAAAAAAGGTGCTGGTGGTTCGGCCGCATCCGGGGCAGGCAGCCACCTGGGGAGTAAAGCTGCGAAGTTTAAGAGCCTGCAGCACCTGTTGGCAAACGATGACCTCTTCGGTGCGGTCGCCATTGGGCAATGGAGTGAGAGACGCCCGGATAGTGTCGCCGATTCCGTTCTGCAAAAGAACCGAAAGCGCAGCAGTGGTGGCAACAATACCCTTAGAACCCAGGCCCGCTTCGGTCAACCCGACGATGGAGAGGATAATCGCAGCGCGCGGCGAGCACTTGATATACATCAATCAAGTCCTGCACCGAGCTGACTTTCGCACTCAAAATAATTCGATCGTGCGGTAATCCATAGCGTCTCTGCAATTATCCGACTTCAGTCGCACTTTCGACAATAGCTGCGCTTCGTAACATGGGCGGCATCGAGGGGTTCGGGCGCCTGCGAGTTCTCGTCCATCATGTGCGTCAGCAGAGCTGATCGAGCGATCCCCAATTCACTCCGATACGAACCGGTTTGCTGGTACTCGATGGCAGCTTCAATCATGATTCGGAAATTGTTGTCGTCCTTACGGCCGATGTCTTACGTTACCTGGATTGATGCGATATTTTGCGAGTGAACGGGCACAGTCGGGAAATTTCTTCAGAAGCAAGATGTCCGTTGTAGTGAAAATCGCCAATGACCGGAGTCGACTCCGTAATTGCGGAGCTGCTCAACGATTCTGGGGCCACGGCTTGCGCCGCTTCTTCGTTATTAACGGTGACTCGAACCAATTCCGAACCAGCCCGGGCCAAAGTCCGCGACCTGATTCACCGTTGCCGAGGCTAATCAGCCGTATCGGTGTTTGTCATCGACTGCACGACGATCGGGTTCGAGCCGCCAACCTTCACATTTCCAACGTTGACGACAGCCGATTTACGGCGTGACAGAGCGGACATTAAACCTCCAGAGGATTAAGCTTCAGTTTACCAGCGGCAGCTACCTTCAAACATTTTTCGAGAAAGCTGTTACAATCCTTCTACTTGAAAGGCAAGACCACGACAGTCAATTAAAAGCTTAGGCCGGCATCGCGCGGCATCCATGTTGAAACTCCGCGACGGCTTAAAAGGAGCGTGAATGTCTCAATCGCGATTTCTGATGTGTCCGCCGGATCATTTTGGCGTGGAATACATTATTAATCCATGGATGGAAGGTCAGATTGCCGCCACTGACCGCGCCCGCGCTTTAGAGCAATGGTGCCAGCTGCACTCCATTCTGAGTACGTACGCAACCGTGACATCCATGTCGCCGGTCAAAGGTCTTCCCGATCTTGTGTTTACTGCGAATGCCGCAGTGGTTCATCGAGACGTAGCTGTGCTGAGCAGTTTTCGCTACCCGGAAAGGCAGCCTGAGGCTCGTCATTACGCCGAATGGCTCGAATCAGATGGCTTCTCGGTAAAGACATTGCCCGACGAGGTCCTTTTCGAAGGTGCGGGAGACGCTCTCTTTGATCGAGACCGCCCGCTGCTTTGGTTCGGAAACGGCCTTCGCTCCTCAAGTTGCGCCCAACCATACCTCGAGAGGCATATCGGAGTGGAAGTTCAGGGGTTGGAGTTGTGCGACCCTCGCTTTTATCATCTCGATACCTGCTTCTGCCCGCTCGAGCGCGGATTTCTGCTTTACTTCCCAGGAGCTTTTACGTCCGAGAGCAACGCCGCAATCGAAGAACGCATTCCGTCGGGACAGCGCTTTGCAGTGCCGGAAAGCGACGCCGTCCGTTTCACCTGCAACGCTGTAAACATAGGGAACAACGTGATCCTAAACGAGGCCTCTCCGGATACGGTCGCTTGGCTCGAGCGCAATGGCTTTGAAGTGGTAAGAACGCCCTTGAGCGAATTTATGCGATCGGGAGGAGCGGCCAAGTGCCTCTCCTTGCGACTGGATGAATCTTCGCCCGGCTAGTAAAGCAGAAGCCGCTCAGTCTTTTCTGCCCCGTATTGCATAGACCTTCCCTAGAGAGCACGGATGATTCGTCCGATAGTCAATTTAGATTGGACTTGCTCCTTGAGCTATCTCAGCCTTGAAAAATATCTCTATGGGAACGGCAAATCACCCGGTGTGAGCCCTGTTTTGCAAGCACAGGCAAACGGATATTATGATCTGGCCTGCGACCTTCTTGTAAGCATCAGCCGCACGATGGTCTCGGGTGAACCCTTGAGCGATATCGGACGGGAACTCGACAGGCTGCGGGAAAGTCTGAAGCCGAACGAAGACAGGGAGACTTTGCGAGCCTTGGCGCAGAGCTTCCAGGAACTTCTGCAAAGCTTCAAAGCTCGCCTGCAAAAAGCCGATCAGGAGCGAGCCGACGATTTCCGAAAGATCTTGTCCATCCTTAACGAGGCGTTTGCGTCCCTTGATTCCGGCGGCGAACGCTCCGGGGTCCGTATGAAGCAGCTAGAACGCAGCTTGCAAGACGCTTCGAAAATGGAAGACCTGCGGAGCCTTAAAGTTCATCTGTCGAACGTGTTGCAGTTTGTTCGCCAGGAGTCGGAAGACGAATCGCAAAAAACCAGAAGTGCGCTCGAGGCACTTGGAGCGCAGCTCGAGGTGGCACACCAGGCTGCGGTCAAATATGCGGGCGGGAAACTGGCGAGTCGCGAGCATGGTCTGGCCTACCTGGCAGGTGAAATCGACCAGGAAAATGAGAATGTTCTCTATGCAGGTCTCTTTGTCGCGGACGCGCTGCGCGCAGTTCGTTTGAGGCATGGGAACCAAGTCTCAGAGGGCCTACTGTGTGATATCAGCAGAAAACTTCTGGGTAAAGTCGTTCCGGACGCGCAAGCCTTCGAGTGGTCCAGTGATGCGTTGCTGGTTGTATGGCGCAGTAAAGAGAATTTTACAAGCGTTTCGGAACACGTCCGGAATGCCCTTAACGTTCCGTTAGAGAATCGTGCCTTTGTAGGAACCCGCGTCGCTAATTTTAGCCTTAGCGTGCGGTCTCTGCTGGTCGAAGCCCGCGGCAAATTGGATCAGATCGTTTCTAATCTGGACCAATTTATGAGCGGAGCCCTTACATGAGCGGATGTCAGTCGCCTTCAATCGGGTGCACAGCGCAAGAAACAGCAGCACTAGAGATGGTGGTTCGTGGAGCATCGCTCCATAGAACTCTTGATGCTATTGCAGGAATTGTCTCCAGCAAGAATCCGTCGGTCCGATGCGCGATTCTGTTATTCGAGGATGAGCGATTTGTTCAGGCCGCCGGCCGCAATCTGCTGCGGTCAGATGAAGAGTTAATCCGAAACCTGCAACTCTGCTCGACTCTAAGCTTCCTGAACGGACTGGCCTGGCAACACGGCGCTGGAGTTCGCCCCCTGATGACACAGACGGCCGAACTGATTGGCGCTCTGGTGATCTTCGGCGTCGACCAGGTATCAGATGCCTCTCTGGGCCAGGATTTGGAAGAAGTATGCCTCCTCGCTACCTTAGCTGTGGAGCAGAAGCATTTGACAGAGGAACTTGCCTATCAGGCTCATCACGACCCTCTGACTCATCTTTGGAATCGCACCTGGATGGAGGGCGAAATTGAACGTGTTTTAGCAGCCGCAAGTCAGAACGGAACAATGGTTGGTCTAGTTGCAATTGGCATTGACCGGCTGCGCGTAATTAATGACGTACTCGGATGCCAGGTCGGCAACGAATTGCTGCGGCAAATTGCGCGGCGCTTCCGGGATGCCGTGGAGCGGAATAATGTTCTGGCGCGGGACGGCGGCGACGAGTTCGCAGTCCTACTTCCGAACGTTTCGTCCGCCGTGGACTTAGCCGAACAAAGTGAAAAGCTAATTCGTTGCTTTAACGATGCTTTTTGGATCGGCGATCACGAATTAGTCGTTAGCGCCAGTATTGGGACTGCTGTTGCGGAGCCCGTGAGTTGTGCAGGAACAGAATTGCAAAACCGGGCGCATACAGCCTTACGGTACGCAAAAAAACGTAGTCCCGGACGGGTGGCTCCGTTTCACCGATCGATGGTGAATATTCCTCCGGAACGGCTGGCTATGGAACAGCACCTGCGGTTTGCCCTGCAGAAGCGGGAATTTGAGCTTTATTATCAGCCACAGATAGAGCTCGAGACTGGCACGATGGTAGGGGTGGAAGCGCTCCTTCGTTGGAACCATCCCGCGCTGGGATTTATCTCACCTGGAACTTTCATCCCGTTGGCTGAAGAGATTGGGATCATTGAAGAAATTGGCAACTGGGTTCTCGATGAAGCAATTCTTCAGAAAGAAGAGTGGAACAATCGAGGCCTTACGGGATTCCGTGTGGCGGTGAATGTTTCCGCCGTTCAGTTTTCACGGAGCAATTTCGGAACGCTGGTCGCGCAAAAAATAAGGCGAGCACGCATCACACCGGATGAACTGGAGTTGGAGATCACAGAAAGCGTCCTGATGACCAACTTCGATCGTGCGGTACGGCAATTGAAACTGCTTCGCAGCCTGGGTGTCCTGATCGCCATAGACGATTTTGGTACTGGACATTCCTCGCTGGCCTACTTGCAGCAGTTGCCTGCTCACCGGCTGAAAATTGACCGGATGTTCGTTAGAGAGATCGTCGATAGAAAAGAAAGGCCGCCGCTGCTGGCCAGTGTTATCACTATGGCTCATGCACTTGGACTTTTGGTGATAGCCGAGGGAGTGGAGACATCGGAGCAATTGACAGCTTTGTCGGCGATGAAATGTGAAGAGATTCAAGGATATTTTTATTCCAAGCCCATGCCGGCTAAAGACGTGCCGGACTGGATAGAAATTCACCAAAGCAGGTATTCTCTCTATCACCAGTACAGCACCCGATAACTAAGCCGTTGCTTTCGCCCGCTGGATAAAGCAAAATATCCTTAGGCGAACAAATGGCGAAATCGAGCGCGCTACTTCGTCACGAGAAGTCATTCTGGCAACCTGCATCCGCGCTGCGGGATGTAGAGGAGCATATCTCGCTTGAGGTTCCGGCTCTTCGGCTATTGTTTTCTAACGGGTTACCCCGAGGTTCAATTGCCGAACTGAATGGGCCCCGGTCATCAGGTAGAGCTTCAGTTTGTTTGTACATTTTGGCCCAAGCTACTGCAAACGGTGAAGTTTGTGCAGTAATTGATACAAATGAAAGCTTTTGTCCGTTTTCCGCATTTGCTGCAGGCGTAAAACTTGACCGGGTAATCTGGGTGCGCTGTCAAGGCAACACTGAATATGCCTTGCGTATTACCGATCTGCTGCTGCATGCAGGTGGATTTGGGGTGGTGGCGCTAGATTTGTGTGAAGTCAAACCGTCAGTACTGAGCCGTATTCCTTTGTCGTATTGGTACCGCTTTCGAAGAGCGGTCGAGAATACTCCCGCTATCCTGCTGATCTGTGCTGATACCGCACAGGCCAAATCCTGCAACTCCAGTCACTTAGAGCTTAAACAGGCAGTCACTGAGTGGAGTGGAACAGATCCTTACCTGCTTTTGAAGCAAGTGGGTGTTAAAGCAGCAGCTTCGAAGATTTCGGTACCGCGTATGCATTTCCTGCAAATTCAGGGAGCCGGATAGAGATGTACGCGGCTTTGCACCTTCCTGCTTGCATTGATTGCACGGATGATCTGATGGGCTTAGCATGCGAATTTTCTCCTGCGATAGAGCAGACTTCAGAAGACACGGTTACCTTCTCAATTGCTCCTTTGCGGAAGATAATGGGGTCGCCACATCAGATTGCGTCTGAGATTTCACGACTTGGGCACGCGCGAAAACTGCAGGCCAATCTTGCAATCGCTTCGACTCCCGATACCGCGATTTTGCTGGCGCGCAGTTTTTGTGGAGTAACGCTGGTGAGTCCGGGCGAGGAGCGTTTTCGAATCGCTCCCATTCCGCTTACGACATTATTCATTCAGGATCCTCAGGCAGATCCAAAGCTGTTCCAAACTTTAACCAAGTGGGGGCTTAAAACATGTGGTGAACTGGTGCAACTGCCCGAAAAAGGAATAGCCGAACGACTCGGACCTGCAGGCGTTCACTTGCGACAATTAGCTTCTGGGGCTGTGCAGCGGCCACTTCGCCTTCCACCTCCTCCGACCAGTTATACAGAACGAATGGAGCTCGAACATCCCATTCACCTTTTAGAACCATTACTGTTTTTGTTCGGCAGAGTATTAGGGGACCTGTGTCAAAGGTTGCGGACCCATGCGAGAGCAGCACGGCTGCTACATGCCCGATTGGAGCTTGCCGGAGGCACAGAATGCCGGTGTGACCTGGAATTTCCCGTGCCACTCGATGAAAGCGCAACCTTGCTCAAACTATTGCAGCTTCATCTGGAGAGGCATCCTCCAGGAGCAGCCGTGGTTGCTTTCACACTTCTTATAGAGCCTGTTGCACCAAGGCGGGTACAAGGCGGCTTTTTTCTACCGCCCACACCGTCACCGGATAAGCTGCAGGTGACGTTGGCCCGAATAGCGGGCCTGGTAGGGAAAGAAAATGTCGGGACCCCCGTTTTGCTCGACACATATCGACCGGATGCATTTGAATTAAGGGCTCCTAAAGTAAGCGCTGACAAACCGCTCAATGAAAATTTTGACTCGGAAACGAATCGGGGTACGTTGAGGCTAGCCATTCGCTTATTCCGTCCGGCTTTGGAGGCATGTGTACGGTTAACGGGATCGACGCCTAAAAAGATCA
This sequence comes from uncultured Acidobacteriaceae bacterium, assembly GCA_963771495.1. Classification (GTDB taxonomy): domain Bacteria; phylum Acidobacteriota; class Terriglobia; order Bryobacterales; family Bryobacteraceae; genus Bog-105. The sequence continues at coordinate 556,780 of CAVYTR010000004.1, forward strand.
TCGCACCGGGTGTAAGAGGCAATGTTCTTCAAGTTGCCGGCCCTTGGAAAACTTCGGGAGAATGGTGGGCTGCAACGGCATGGAACCGGGAAGAGTGGGACGTAGCCTTGGATGACGGCGCCTTATATCGCATTTACCTGGAAGTACAAACTCATCAGTGGTATGTGCAAGGGATATATGACTAGAGAACCCTCGCGGATCCAACTGAGTGTGACCAGGTTGAGAAATGGAGATTAGGAACGGAGAGAATGTCTGACAGAGCGTCAAGTCCTGCACGGCTCGAAGCCTTTTCCGACGGAGTTATTGCAGTCGTTATCACGATCATGGTGCTCGAGATCAAAGTTCCGCTTTGATACTGACCTGATGGTATGGACTCGGCCCGGATATCAGTATTTGTTAAGGTGTCGGGCGGAAGGAGAGTTATGCCGGCAACGAGTGTCGTTGGTCTCGATACAGCGAAGAATGTTTTTCAGGTGCATGGAGTGGATTCCAGTGGGAAGATCACACTGCGGAAGCGCCTACGCAGAGGCCAGCTGACTGATTTCTTTGCGAATCTTCCCGTTTGCATCATTGGATTGGAAGCCACTCAGGGAGCGCACCATTGGGCGCGGGTGTTGGGAACGTTCGGGCATACCGTTCGGCTGATAGCACCACAGTTCGTGAAACCCTACCTGCAGTCACAGAAGAATGACGCGAATGATGCGGCGGCCATCTGCGCATCTGCAACCTCGCCCTCCGTAGCCTTGTCTTTACCAAAGCCTCTGAGATCCCTAACATCTCAGCCGTATCCTGAGTGCTCAAGTACTGCACATCCCGGACCACCAAAACTTCCCGGTAAATTGATGGTAATTGGTGGATGGTCCTCTGAATCGCCTGCCGCAATTCCTTGCGCGCGAGCGCTTCGCTCGAAATCTCGCGCCAATCGGCAAGATCTTTCGGAATGTAGTCATTGGCTTCGCGCTCTTGAGGTTCGTCTTGGGGTTGATGTAAAGCGGTCTTGGCAGCACGCAATCGCCGACGTGCGCGGTTCAAAGTGATCTGAATCAGCCCATGTGCTGAACTTTGCTTCCGCGCGAAACCCTGCCAGATTGCGAAACGCCTCGATGAACGCCTCTTGCACAACTTCTTCCGCGTCGGCAGAATTGCTCAGCAACGAATAAGCGACGGCAAAGGCCGAACGCTGATAAGGCTAAATGAGGGTTTGAAACAGCTCGCGTTCGCCGGCGCAGATGCGCTTAATCAGCTCGCCCTCTGCACACTCCTCAGAGGACTCATCGCCTTGTTTGTACGTTTTGCGCTCCTCTGGCATCTTCGCTCCGGCCTCACGACGGCGCCCGGTCTTGTGGGGGTTGGAGAACGGCGCTCGTGACCCCTAAGCAAAACATCAGTATTTAGACTACCGGATCGGGCATGGCAGTCGTGGTCAGAGTGACCAACACTGGAAATGGAGCAACCAGAAGAGGGCATATTGAAATGAGTGTCGAACTAAACCAACACTGCTTCGAAAACGAATGGAAGTGCTTTGTTGAGCAGAATGGAAGAGCCCTATTTCAGACAGCTCTGCTGATAGCCGCAGACCCAAACGAGGCGGAGGCCGCTCTCACAACAAGCGTGAACGAGCTTGATCTTTCGAAGACAGCCTCAGCCTGATGATCTTCAAATCTGGGAGGAGGCTATCGTCAAGTTGAGTGTCGCAGCACGCCTTCCAACTCTTCCCAATGGGATGCGCGGGTCTTGTTTGCCCTTTACTTCAGCCTAGTCTGCGACCGCTTCTGCAGTTCGAGCACGTCCCACGAATTTGCTTCGTCCTGCGCATTCTGCTCAGCTACTCGATTGAAAGTTGCGCCCATATCCTCAAAATTCGAGAGTTTGATGTGTCCACTTCAGTCGCGGAGGCAGCCGTGCAACTGCAACAAAAGATTGCGGCGACATCAAACAACGCTTGCGGTGAAATCGTTCTCTAGCCGAAAGCCCCTGTCGCTGAGCTCTGGAGGCAACATTCTTGGCTCGGAGTTATCGGGGAAACGGAGTGAAGGAATATGTTTCCGTGCTCACGATTTTTTCTTCTGTGCTCAGTCGGCTGCAGCGTAGGCCTCAATCTCGATCAGGAAATCTGGCCGCACAAGACCGGGAACCACCGCCAGCATAGATGCTGGGCGGTTGTCTCCGAGCCATTTTGCGCGGATCGGCGCGTAACGGGGAATATCTTCCGATCGGACGAGATATTGCGAGACCTTGACAAGATGGTGCGGCCCCATGCCAGCCTTGTCTAACAGCGCCAATACATTTTCCCAGGCCTGCTCAGCTTGCCCTTCAAATGTGCCCGGCAAGTTCCCGTCGGCCGTGAGGCCAGGAGTCCCCGAAATAAATAACAGCCGGCGGGGGCTCGTGACCTGCATCCCGTCGCTGTATCTACCAATTTGGCTCGCGATGCCGATGTCGTGAATGGTGTTGATTGTCGTCATGTTTTCTACGCTGCCTTGGTGCTCGATGTCGCCAGGGCGTTCTTTTTTACTCTCCTCCAATTTTGGTTCATTCCCGACATCACAACGACCAGGAGGATGCCTGTATTGTTCTATAGGTCGAAAGAACTGCGATGTCCTGGCGATAACAACAGCTTTGATATTCGCGTCTTAGACGGGGCCTGCTGCGCCGATCTGGAACAGCATTGTCATTAGGAAAGGAATCCGAAACAAAATATGCCCTTTATTCGCGTGACCACACCTGTGAATGCATTTACTGCCGAGCAAAAGGCAAAGCTTGCACCCTTGTTGGTAGAGGCTGTTATGGGCCAGGAGATCGATCCAATGACGGAGATTGGGCGAGCGGCAACTGGTTTCTTTTTCAATGAATCGAGCAACACGACTGTTTTCCGGGCGGCGTTCCCCTGACTCAACATCCAGAAAAAAGGTTTTGGATCGTTGAGGCCTTAGTTGCCGCGTCCTTCTTTAGTCAGGTTCGGCGTGACGCGCTGCAGATGCTCGTCAAGGCTTTCGTGGACGTACTCGGCGACGATGGCTCCGTACTTGATCGAGAGGCGTGCGCATTTCGCCCGCGTACTTGATGCGCCTCCATTGCGTAATCGCCGAGATCCCGGAGGGTAGTTGGGGGCTGGTGGTCAGACAGTTGACACGGACAAGATCAGTAAACTCATCGGTGCGACGCAAGGCCCGCGCATTCTTCGCGCGCTGCGTGAACACTGGCCTGAATAAGCGATGGAGGCCGCGCTGCTCGGCCTTTACATGATGGCGGCCGGCATCTTCGCCGTCTTGCTTCGATCGCCAGTGTCCCCTCTCCGTAGCCGGATCGCGTCGCCGCTCTTGTCTCGTGCTTTGTACGGCGGTGCCATGGGAGCGGCCTCGACCGCTCTGGTTTACTCGCCTTGGGGACGTCGCTCGGGGCCCATGCGAACTCAGCGATTACATTTAGCTATTGGCGTCTCGGAAAAGTCTCGACGATTGATGCGCTCTTTATGCAATCGCACAATTTGCCGGAGGGTTTGCGGTGTGCTCTTTACGTCGGTGCTAATTGGAGATTTGTTTCGTCTGCCGCCGGTGCGCTTTGCGGTTACAACCTCAGGCCCCAAAGGAATCTAGTGGGCACTGGCGGCTGAATTCCTGATGTCATTCGTGCTGATGTCCACCATACTCGCCGTGACGAACCGCGACGCTTGCCAGGTACGGAGGAATCTTCACCGGCTGCCTCGTCGCCATATTTCTGACGTTTGAAGCACCGCTTTCCGGCATGAGCATGAACCCGGCGCGTACATTTTCGTCGGCTCTTCCGGGCTGGTTTTGGCAAGGAGTATGGGCTTACTTTGTCGGGCCAGTCGCTGGAATGCTTCTGGCGGTTGAAGTTCGCCAACGGCTAATGCATGCACCCATGCGCGCGTGCGCCAAACTTTATCACGATCAGCACACGCTGCATTTTTTTGGGCACGAACCAGTTTGACTGAGCTTTGGATTATGGCCGCTATTTTCTTAGCTGGCTCGGCGTGCCTCCGCCCGGTGCGGAAGTTTCCATTCCGGGCGAACGAAATGGCAAGTGTAGCCGCTAGGGTACCGTTCGAGGTAGTCCTGGTGTTCTGGCTCGGCTTCCCAGAAGGGGCCGGCCGCGGCTAGCTCCGTGACCACTTTCCCGGGCCAAAGACCCGACGCATTCACATCAGCTATGGTGTCGCCCGCGATCAATCTCTGCTCGTCGGTGGTGTAGAAGATGGCAGACCGATAGCTGCTTCCTACGTCGTTACCCTGCCGGTTCAGCGTGGTCGGATCATGAATCTGAAAGAAAAGCTCGAGAAGCTTCCGGTAGTTCAGCTTTTCAGGATCAAAGATGATTTCGATGGCTTCGGCATGACCTTTGTGATTCCGGTAAGTTGCGTTCGGCACCTCTCCTCCCGTATAGCCGACGCGAGTCGAAATCACCCCCGGATACCGGCGCAGCAAGTCCTGCATTCCCCAGAAACAACCGCCAGCTAGTATCGCTTTTTCCGTCGATGTTGCCATATTGTTTACCCTTATGCTCCAGTCTCGAACAATTTACGGTAGCTGCTATATCCTTCGCTCTCGAGCTCGTCCAAATGAATGAACCGCAGCGACGCGGAATTGATGCAATAACGTAGGCCACCAGCTTCGCGGGGCCCGTCAGGGAAAATGTGCCCTAAGTGGCTGTCGCCGTGAGTGGAGCGAACCTCGGTTCGAACCATCCCATGACTCGAATCGTTGATCTCGGTCACGTTTTCAGGTTTAATCGGCTTAGTGAAGCTCGGCCATCCAGATCCACTGTCAAACTTGTCGATAGAAGCAAACAGCGGCTCGCCCGAGACGACGTCGACATATATTCCAGGCTCTTTGTTGTTCCAATAAGCGTTGTCGAACGGTATTTCTGTTCCGTCGCGCTGTGTAACGCGATATTGCTCGGGAGAAAGGCTGGAGAGTGCTTCCGGATTTTTGTTGTATTGCTGTGCCATATATCTTAGCTTCTAGTTTCGGCCGGCCATGACTCCGCCGTCGACAGGCAGGATGGTTCCCGTGATCCACGAGCTCTGGTCCGAAGCAAGAAATAGTATCGCCTCGGCGACATCCGCCGGCTGCCCGATTCGGCCCAATGGATGGAATGCGTTCGAACCGGGTAACACCTTGGACACCTCATCCTTGCTCAGAAAAGTCGAGTAAATGGGAGTCTCGACAACGGCAGGAGCGACGGCGTTGATCCTAATGTGGTGGGGAGCCAGTTCGAGCGCAAGATTGTGCACCAACCCGTGAACCCCGGCATTGGCGGCCGAATAAGCGCTGGACGGCGTGGCCCCGATTGCCTGGAGCGCCCACATGGAACCCGTGTGCACAATCGAGCCCCCGCCGCGTTTTTTCATTGCTTTCGCAGCTGCTTGCGCGACGAAGAATTTGCCTTTCAAGATCACGTCCAGAAACTTGTCGTATTCTTCCTCAGTCACTTCGAGGAAGGGAGTCGGCTTGAAAACGCCGACATTACTCACCAGGATATCGAGGCCGCCAAATTGCCGCTCGGCGCTCTCCACAAGCGAGATCCCAGTTGCCGGGTCCGCGATGTCTCCCGCCATAATCCCGATGCGGTCGGGGGCGCCAAGATCCGCGGCTGCCGACCGAAGTTTGGCCTCGTCTTTTCCGCCGATCACGACCGAGGCGCCATGCGCAAGTAAACGCTTTTGCCGTCTCTTGGCCGATACCGGAGCTGCCACCTGTAACGATCGCTACTTTGTCTTTGAAATGCATTCAAGGCCTCCTATTCGCCGCTGACACTCTCGGACAGAAACCATGCGCGTCGATCCGTCTTGTCTATCCAATTCTCCAGAAGGCTGGCGGTCGCAACGTCGCCATGCTCCTCGCAAACAGAGTGAGTTGACCGCATAAACTCATTGAGCCGTCGGTTATCCTCCAGCAACTCCCGCAGCATCGCCCTGGAAGGAACTTGCTGTTCGTCGTTATCCTTGAGACGTTGAGACCGCGCTATATCGCCGACAGAATGAATTGTTCTCGCTCCCAGCTTTCGTGCGCGTTCGGCAATATCGTCGGTCATGGCGAAGAGCTGATCACCCGGCTTTCGGGCCAAGATTGGTTGGGACCACATCGGCGCTAACTTGTTTAATGAGTTGATTCTGCATAATGCCTTCCTGTCTCGCTTACGTTGAGGATGGGTGGGGATGATGTCTCAATGGCCGCTAGCGCCTCCGATAGCGACCAGAGGGCCGCTCCAAGCAAATCCGATCCCGACTAACTGCCGGCAGACCGGATCAAAGGAATCGACCATGGACTGTGCCGTTCTCGAACCCGGTTTCCCGGACAATCAGTGGGTGAGCTTGTTTCACATCATGCGCGGATTCTTTATTACCAATGCGTCCGATCCGGGAAAGGGACCACAGCTTACAACTGCCAAAGCGGGAGATCTGCTCACGCTCCAAGCTCGCGTTTACAACTACAGCTTGGCGGCGATGCCTTCCGATACACGCGTGCATGTCCGCTTCTATGTCCAGCGATGGGACGATCAACGCATAAGGCGATTGGCGACAGCGTGCTGATCAACAATGCTGATGTGGTTAGCGACCCGGTTCCGCCGTTCCGCGATGATGACGGCGCGCCGCTGAACTGGGTGCTGGCTGGCACTACTTTCGATACCAAGGGGTATGAAAAGCAGTACCTGACGTTTTGGGTTGTGGTCTGGATGCAGGACGCTAACGGCAATCTGGTGCCCGAGATCGGGGGCCACGGCCTGAAGAAGATCCCCGGTGTACTGAGATCGCTGACCGGCGTCGAAACCGAAAACTATAGCAACAATGTCGGCTTCTACAACTCTGAATTTTATGTATTCCCAAAAGATTCCGCAGCCGAAGAAGCTACGCTCGACGGCGAACCCGCCACGATCGACATAGGAAAAGTCCAGTTGTCAACGTCTCGCGCGCTGCCTGGTCAGATGATTGATGTGTCAGCTCTGTTGTCCGCTAACTCTAGCGCTTCGGGCGCCACTGCGGTTTTCTACGACGGCGATCCGCACACCGGTGGTACGGCTTTTGGACTGGAGCGTTCTCCGTACATCGCGGCGAACGGTACTTACCAGGTAAAAGCTCCTTATCAGGCACGTGCCTGCGGTACGCATCAACTGTTCATCGTCGTCGGCAAGGACACGCCGAACGAAATTTTGCGTCGAGCCGAACCGGTGCGCGTGGATTGCAGCGCAAGCCAGATCATGCTTCCGGCGTCTCGATAATTCGTTACACAAAGGGGATGTGAGCACATGAATTTAGACAAGATTTGGGAAGAGCACACCAAAGACGAGTTTGTCACGCGCGATGTGGAAGCGACGCTCGCGACCATGGTCGAAGACGCTTATGTGAACCACATCCCGGTAATGACCGGCGGATGGGGCAAGAAGGAATTACACCGCTTTTACTCGGAGGACTTTATTCCGAGAATGCCGCCCGACACGACGCTTACGCCCGTTTCCCGCACCGTCGGAGAAGACCAGCTCGTTGACGAGATGATCTTCTCCTTCACCCATACGCAAGAAATGCCGTGGATGCTACCCGGCATCGCTCCAACGAACAAAAGAGTGGAAGTGCCTCTGGTCGCCATCGTCCGCTTCCGCGATGGAAAACTCGCGCACGAGCATATCTATTGGGACCAGGCTTCCGTATTGAAGCAAATCGGTCTGCTAAGTGACCCGCTCCTTCCCGTCTTCGGTGCGGAAACCGCAGCCAAGGTGTGCATGATAGAGCGGCTGAACCCATCCAGCACGCTGCAGAGATAATAAAACGTTCGGGCAATATTGATATAGAAAACGTCAACGTGCCAGGCTGATGCGGCTGCGGGGGTTGCGCAAAGAAACCGCGGCTTTCTTGGATGACTTTCCGTTCCACTTCCGCAGCAGGCCAGCCTGACTCCCAGCGGACCTGGTCGGCAATCACGATAACGATGTTTGGTTTTTTTCCTTCGGGCGCTTGCGCCGCAGTCAGAGCCGCTGCTCCCGTAAATTTCAGAACTTCGCGACGCGATACCGGGATCGTCAGACGCTCGAGGCTTGCAGAGATTGCCGGGCGTGCAATTCCTGCAGGTTCCAGATGCGAATCGGGTCGCGGCGGCGCGACGCCATCGCTTCCGCCGCGGCGCGGGCGCCGCTCATGCGAGTGATGCAGGGGGTTCGGTATGTAACAGCATTCCGCCGGATGGTTTGCTCGTCCGGAAACGAGTGGCTGCCGGTAGTGGTGTAGATAACCAGGTTCAGCTTCCCGGCTTTGAGGAGGTCGACTGCGTTCGGACGACCTTCGTTCACCTTGAATACGGTTTTGCAAGGCACGCCAGCAGCTTTTAGAACCGAGGCAGTGCCGCGTGTGGCGAAAATCTCAAATCCGAAATCGCGGAATTTGGCAGCTACAGACGCTGCAGCCAGCTTGTCCGCATCGTTGACGCTGATGAACAGAGCGCCTTGATCGGGCAACGGCGTACCGGCCGCGAGTTGCGCTTTTGCGAACGCTTCTCCAAAGCTTTCTCCCACGCCCATCACTTCGCCGGTGGAGCGCATCTCCGGACCGAGGGCAGGATCGACTCCGGGGAATTTGGCAAAGGGGAAAACGGGACTCTTCACAAAGAAGTTAGGCACCGGCAACGTGCCGCTAACGGCACCGCGAGTAAGCGATTGCATATCGGTGAGCTTCTTGCCCAACATCAACCCGACGGCAATACGAGGAAGTGGAACACCGGTGGCTTTACTTACGAAAGGGACCGTGCGCGAAGCACGCGGATTCACTTCGAGCACATAGACGACGCCCCCCTTGATCGCGTATTGGACGTTCATAAGTCCGATGACGTTCAAGGCGCGGGCGAGCTTGGTTGTGTATTCCTCGATGGTGGCAAGAGTCTCTGGCGGGATCGAGATTGCGGGCAGAACGCAAGAGCTGTCGCCCGAGTGCACACCGGCTTCTTCGATGTGCTCCATGATGCCTGCGATCAGGACATTCTCGCCGTCGCAGAGAGCATCGACATCCACTTCGGTCGCGTCTTCAAGAAAACGGTCAATCAGTACGGGGCGCTTTACGGAAAAGCTGGTAGCTTCCTGCATATAGCGGCGTACGGTGGATTCGCTGTAGGCGATGACCATCGCCCGGCCGCCGAGGACGTAGCTGGGACGCACGAGAACGGGGAATCCGAGGCTGCGAGCGACCTCACAGGCCTCTTCGATGCTAGTCGCCGAGCCGTGGTCAGGCGAGGGAATTTCAAGTTCGCTGAGGAGATTGCCGAAAAGCTTGCGGTCCTCGGCCAAGTCGATGTTGGCGGGATCGGTACCGATGATAGGAAGGCCGAGATCTTTGAGCGGCATGGCAAGATTCAGCGGGGTCTGTCCGCCGAACTGGACGATGAGGCCGTCGGGTTTCTCGACATCGCAAATATTGAGAACTTCTTCCTGGGTGAGCGGCTCGAAATAGAGGCGATCACTTGTGTCGTAATCAGTGGAGACCGTTTCGGGGTTGCAGTTCACCATGATCGACTCATAGTTAAAGTCCTGCAGTGCGAAAGACGCATGGCAGCAGCAGTAATCGAATTCAATTCCTTGCCCAATGCGATTGGGTCCGCTGCCTAGAATGACGGCCTTCCTACGATCGGAAGGCGCAGCTTCGTTTTCCGATTCGTAGCTCGAGTACATGTAAGGCGTAAAGCTTTCAAACTCGGCAGCGCATGTATCGACGCGATTGAAGACAGCTTCAACTCCAAGCTCCTTGCGGGCTTGTCGCACTTCCAGCGGTTCACGGCCGATGATCTCAGCGATTTGGCGATCACCCAGACCATCGCGTTTGAGTTTGCGGAAGTCGGCTCGGGTCAAAGATGCAAGATCCCGGCCGGCGAGGGAATGCTCAAGCTGCACGGTTTCGGAAATCTGCCGGAGGAACCAGGGGTCGACGCTCGTCATCTCGTGGATTTGCTCGACCGTGTAACCCCGGTCGAACGCGAAACGAATGTACTCGAGGCGTTCGGGATTGGGGGTAATGAGGCGTTTAGCGATCAGGTTGGGATCGAGCGAGGCGGCAGTAGAGGCTTTGCCGGTCTCGAGGCTGCGGAGAGCTTTGCCGAGCGCCTGTTTGAACGTGCGCCCAATGGCCATGACTTCGCCGACGGACTTCATCTGCGTGTTGAGGACGGGCTCAGCGCCGGGAAATTTTTCGAATTGCCAGCGCGGGACTTTGACCACTACATAATCCAAGGTTGGTTCGAAGCATGCGGGCGTAGCGCGGGTGATATCGTTCTTGATTTCGTCGAGACGATAGCCGACAGCAAGCTTCGCGGCTATCTTCGCGATGGGAAAACCTGTCGCTTTCGATGCTAAAGCTGAACTGCGGGAGACGCGCGGATTCATTTCGACGATCACCATGCGTCCGTTTTCGGGGTTAATAGCAAATTGTACGTTCGACCCGCCGGTATCGACGCCAATTTCATTGAGGCATCGTAACGCGGCATCGCGCATCATCTGATATTCGCGATCCGTCAGGGTTTGGGCGGGCGCTACGGTAATGGAGTCCCCTGTGTGGACGCCCATAGGATCGAAGTTTTCAATGGAGCAGATGATTATGCCGTTGCCCGCCAGGTCGCGCATGACCTCGAGTTCGTATTCCTTCCAGCCAAGAACGCTTTCTTCGACCAGAACTTCGTGGACAGGCGAGAGATCGATCCCGCGTTCGAGAATTTCGACGAGATCCTCGCTGTTGTAGGCGATACCGCCGCCAGTGCCGCCCAGAGTGAAGCTGGGGCGGAGGATGAGCGGATATCCGATGCGCTTGGCGAATTCGAGGCCGTCATCGACATTGTTTACCAGTTGCGACTGGGTCATGTCGAGGCCGATTTTGCGCATTGCGTCTTTGAACAGAAGGCGATCTTCGGCCTTCTTGATGGCATCGATTTTGGCCCCGATGAGTTCGACGCCAAACTCGTCAAGAACTCCGGCTTCGGCGAGGTCCACAGCAAGGTTTAAGGCTGTCTGGCCGCCAACAGTGGAAAGAACTGCGTCCGGGCGCTCGCGGCGAATGATCTCGGTCGCGTAGGGGACAGTGAGGGGCTCAACGTAAGTCTTGTCGGCAAGCTCAGGGTCGGTCATGATGGTGGCCGGATTGGAGTTGATGAGAACGACCTCATAGCCTTCCTGCCGAAGAGCTTTGCACGCCTGAACCCCGGAGTAGTCGAATTCGCAAGCCTGCCCGATAACGATTGGGCCGGAACCGATGATGAGAATGCGCTTCAGATCTGTACGTTTGGGCATCGTTTAGCGTTTGTGCTCCCTCATCAGCGCGGCGAAATCCCGGAAAAGATAATGGGAATCGTGAGGCCCCGGGGCCGCTTCGGGGTGGTATTGAACGCAAAACACGGGCTCGGTCCGATGTCTGAAGCCTTCTACCGTTTGGTCGTTCAGATTCCAGTGCGTAATGGCTACATCGGTGTCGCGAAGTGAATCGGGATCAACGCAGAAGCCGTGATTCTGAGAGGTAATTTCGACTTTTCCGGTTGCTTTGTTCAGAACCGGATGATTTGCGCCATGGTGGCCGAACTTCAGCTTGTACGTTTTGCCGCCCAGCGCGAGCCCCAGTATTTGGTGTCCGAGGCATATACCGAAAATGGGAACTTTGCCTACCAGCTTTTTGACTTCCGCCGACTGAAATTCGAGAGTTTCCGGGTCCCCGGGACCGTTCGAGAGAAAGACGCCGTCCGGGCGCAGGCCTAGAACATCCTCGCTGGTTGCATCGGAGGAAACAACTGTTACTTTGGATCCGATTTGCACCAAGTGACGAAGAATGTTGCGCTTGATGCCGTAGTCGTAAGCGACTACATGAAACTCGCCGGCCTCGGCTTCCGCGAGTTTATCGGAGGCGCAGACGGGCTCGACTCCCTTCGTCCAGGTATAGCTTTGGGCAGTGGAAACTCGCGAGACAAGATTCTGGCCTGTCATCGGCGGGGCTTCACGAGCAGCTCGAACGAGTTCACCGGTGTCACTATCCCCGGTAGCGATGAGGCCCCGCATAGCACCCCGGTCACGAAGGAGCCGGACTAGCTTACGAGTATCGATATCGGCGATAACAGGAATGCCGTACCGGGATAGGAAATGCTCCGCTGTGTCGTCCGAACGCCAATTACTGGCATTGGGCGACATTTCGCGAACAACCAAGCCTTCGATGTAAGGCTGTCCTGCTTCGGAATCCGCTCCGTTGGCGCCGTAGTTGCCGATCTGGGGATTTGTAAGGACGACGATTTGACCGCAATAGGAGGGGTCCGTGAATATTTCCTGGTATCCGGTAATCGCGGTATTAAAGACCACTTCACCTGTGCGCCGTGCAGGCGCACCAAAGCTAGTGCCCTCGAAGACGGATCCATCTTCCAGGGCCAGAAGTGCTTTCTCCAACTATTTAGGCTCCTAAAGGTCAGGTGAGCACAGAGGTCGAGCCGGTGTGCTGAACTTAGTGAATCGCGTGGCGATCACTTTATTCAAACACGTTTCGCCATGCGATTCAAACGGGACCCGACCCGCCGAGACGGGAGGGGCCCTGTATCTACTCAGTTATCGCCGGCCGCCGCCACCGCCGTGGAACCCGCCACCACCGCCGCGGATTGCTCCGCCTGAACGGAAGCCGCCTCCGGCGAATGCTCGAGTACCGCCCGCGTAGCCACCTCGGTAACCATAGCTGCCCGCGTAGCCCCCGCGATAACCATAGCCGTAGCCACGGTTGCCGTATCCGTAGCCACGGTTGCCGTATCCATAGCCACGGTTGCCGTATCCGTATCCGCGATAGCCGTAGCCATATCGTCCATACCATCCGCCGTAGAAGCCGACGAGCGGGTAGCCCCAACCATAGCCATATCCGTACGGGTAATATCCGTACCCGCAGTAAGGATTGTAGTAGGGGTCACAAGCGTACGAAGAGTATGCGTACGGGTAAGCCGGCCCGACACCGAAACCAAAGCCGACCACGCCGCCTTGTGCAGGAGCAGGCGCGATCAGCAAAAGAGCGAAGGCCATCATCGCAGCCAGCAGACTAATTCTCCTCAACATATCCTCTCCTCTCCTCCTATCCCTCGATTGTTAGATGCAGGCAAGAGCCATTATGATTACGACGGATGCGCTCAAATGGTCATTAAGGGATGTTGAACCAAGTCAATCACTGGATGGAGATCGTTGGTACGGGGGTAGACCTAGTTCTCTTGTTTCGCGTACTCGCTCTGAGGCTGCAGAAGACATATCTTTACATTACGCTCGCCTGCGTTTTGAGCGTGTTTTTTGACACAGTCGATCTCTGGCTGGGCACCGCCTCCGCGGCGGAGATTCGTGTCTTTATCTACTCGCGGTTCCTGTATGCGATTTTGTACCCGCTGGTGGCATGGGATGTCTTTGAGGAATTGAAGGGGCAAATAACAAAACTGCGCCGAGCGGCAGCCGGGCGTTTGATTTCGGGACTGTTCTTTGCTGCTGTGTTTTGCCTGATTCTAGCCGCCTTTGTCGATACGGGAGATGCGAATGGCGAACCGACGCTAGGGTCAACAGTGGGGCTGGTTCTGTGGGCAGGCTCTTCGACGGCGAGCCTCGCGTTCCTGTGGACCTTGCACCGGGGAATGCGCGCGCAGAACGTGCCGCGGCCACACAATACGTCGGTTTGGCTCGTGTTTTTCGAATTGTCGCTCGCGGCCGAGGTTCTGAGCTGCCTGCTTCTGCTGCTGCCACCTTTGAAGGGCACAGGCGGCGACATCGTGAATCTGGTTTACCTGATTTACGGGATCACGATTACGGCCTGGTGCCTGATACGGCTGCGCCCCACGCCGGCTGGCGCGGAATCCGCCTCGGAGAACGCCCGTACTTAGCCTTCAGCCCCCCTATTGAGCCGTAGGGACATTTAGTTCGGGTCCGGAACGTTCGGGACGCGATAGGTTTTTTCGAGAGCAGCCTGGTATTCGCCGAATAGAGCTTGGATAGCAGAAAATTCGGTTTTCACCTGTCGCAAGTATTCAGGGCGAGTGGCTACATCGAAAAGCAGGGCGGCCATGGCCTGAGCATCGGTAAGAAACCCGTTGTGGCCGACGTCGGTTAGCGAGTCCGATTCCATCTCATAGGTGTGATTGGCAGCGTTTGATGTTTTGGCAGAAAAGCCGATTCCGGGAATTTCGCGCGAGACGCTTCCGGTCTCTTCATATCCTTGTGGCTTTCCAGGCTCGGGCTGGAGCGCAGTGGCGCCGTACATTTTCATGTAAGCGAATGCGGGTTCAGCGAGCGTGCCGACAGAGATTCCGTCACGCAATCGGCCGTAATTGTCGATTTTGACTTTGGTGCCTGTAGAGAGCGCGGCGGCCTTGGCGGCGTTATCGACAAACTGACGCACCTGCCGTAGGTAGACTTCATCCGGATAGCGGATATAGAAGTCGGCGACCGTACGATCAGGAACTACGTTGGGAGCTGCCCCGCCCTCGGTGATAACTCCCTGAATGCGAGCTTCCGGGCGGATCGAGCTTCGTGCACTGTCGACGTTGTCGAAAAGGTGGATAACAGCTTCGAGAGCGTTGCGGCCTTCCCAGGGCGTCATTTGGTGGGCAGGAGCGCCGCTGAAGGTATACTTCACGCCGTCGATGTTCAAGCAACAAGTGCCGAAGCCCGGGGCAGGACGCGTAGTGGCGCTTGCAGAGTGGCTACGCATCAGAACGTCGATACCGCGAAATGCGCCGGAATCAAACATGGCGGTCTTCGCGACGGGCGGCATCATTTCCTCTCCGGGAGTTCCGAAGACGGTTACGGTGCCGGGCAATCGGTTGACATCGAGATACTCAGCGATGGCGATGGCGGCAGCGAGGCCGATTGGTCCCTGAGTGCTGTGCTGATCGCCGTGAAACGGTCCCTTGGTGCCCCGGAGCGCGTCGTACTCGATGATGACGCCGAGGTGAGGACCCGAATCAGGCGCCGAGACTTTGCGCTTATATTTGGCGATGAATGCGGTACGCAGTTCGGCAATGCCAATCTCCGGCTCGAAGCCGTGTTGCTTCAAGCGCTCGGTCAGAACACGAACGGCGCGGTCCTCTTTGAAGCCAATCTCCGGGTCTCGAGTGATCTGGTCGCCGAGGGCTAGCATCTCGGAATCCATGAGCTGCTTGGCGCGGGCGACGACCTTATCGCGCTGCGGATTAGGAGCAGTCAGCTTGGCCACGAGAGCAGGAATGTTCATGGACTGCTCCAGGCTGTTTAGTTTCGCAACCACCTCGCGCGCGGCCTGGCGTTCGGTGGGTGTTTCCTGAGCGAGCGCAGCAGAAGCAACGAAAAGTGTCAGAGACAGGATTAGCGGCGACTTGTCCATTGATTTGGGAACAGATTTTGATCATAGCGGGTGGACTAAAGCAAGTAGCTGAGCGAACCAATCTAGAGCTGCTGGAACCGCTAGGACGAGCCCTGTGGATGCGAGCGAAAGGGCTGTAGTGATGTAATGATCTCCAGATGGAAGGAACCATGAGATCCTGGCAAGTTGGTTTCTCGGTCGCGCTTGGCGCGGCTCTGTTATTGGGCGCTCCCGATACATCCTGGCAACGAAAAGAGTACCGGGAGTGGACTGATAAAGACGCTCAGAGTCTGATGACGGATTCGCCCTGGGTAAAGCAGGTTCCGTATCCGGCGGGTGACAGGCCGGCGATGACGATTGTGGAACCTGGCGCCAATGGAGCGGCTCCTCCGAGCGCATCGCTCGGCAACGCGTCAAGCAGCACAACTGGCACGAACATGACGGTCGCGGGCAACCCGGGTAGCGCCGGGCCAGCGGACCCGAATGCGACTCATAATATTCCCAACACGCCGACTCCCTCCGGCGTTCCGCCATCGGCGGGAGCACCGACCGTTCATCCACCGGTTTCAGTGATCTGGGCAAGCGCGACGCCGGTGCGGCTGGCTGTTCTGAAGATCCGGTCCGGCCCAAATACTCCAACGGACGGGGAAGTACAGAATGCTGGAAAGCCTCGTGACCATTATGTGATCGCGGTAAGCGGCTTGCCAGCACCTCGCGATGCAGATGTGGTTCCGACAGAACTCGCTAAGAATGCTTCGTTGCGGATAAAGGGAAAGCCTCCTGAGTTGGCCAGCGACTCGAATTACCGCAAGATCGGGAATGCAGACGTGTACTTCTTCCGATTTCTCAAGACCAAGCTGCCCCTTTCTGCGACTGATGGGGAAGTGGAATTTCGCATGAGGATGGGGCAGATCGAGATTAAGAGACGCTTCGATCTGAAAGCCATGCAGTATTCCGGGCAACTCGCGCTCTAAACTGCCCGGAACGGTTGCGGCAACTACACTTGAAAAACCTTTCCATACTTCTCATCGAAGATGACGCAGAGTTAGCTGCTTTAATCCACGAGTTTTTGTCTCCCCACGATCTCTCGCTGATGGTGGCGCACACAGGCAGCGAGGGGCTGGCAAAGGCCCTCGAGGGCGCTTTCGACATGGTGATTCTGGACGTGATGCTTCCAGAGATGGACGGGTTCGAGGTACTCCGAAACCTGCGAAGACGGAGTAGCGTTCCAGTGATCATGCTGACAGCCCGGACGGAGCACGGCGACAGGATTACCGGCCTGAATGCCGGGGCTGATGATTACCTACCCAAGCCCTTCGATCCGGATGAACTGCTGGCCCGGATTCATGCGGTGCTGAGGCGGACCGGGCGCGGTTCGGCTCTCAAACCGGAATTGCTGGAAGCCAACGGAGTTCGAATGAACGCTGGTACGCGACAGGTACTACGCGACGGCTCTCCCATCGACGTGACCTCGATTGAGTACGACATTTTGGAAGTGCTGGTCAGGTCGGCCGGGCGGGTGGTGTCGAGGGACGATCTCGCTAGGTTTTTGTATGGGCGGCAGGCCAATCCGTTGGAGCGCGCTCTGGATGTTCACGTAAGTCACCTCAGGAAGAAGCTGGAACGCGGCCGGGAACTCATCCGCACGGTCAGGGGGGTGGGTTACCTTTTTGCGGCTAGCGACGAACCGGCGATAGGGCAAGAAACGCTATGAGGTCTCTGTTCGCAAAGATCCTGATCTGGTTTGCAGTAACACTGGTCGCGTGTCTGGCAGGGTTCAACTTCACGTACAGTTTCCATAATCGCTTTGCGCCGGGGCGGCGCGATTTCTTTTCCCGAACGCTGTCGTTCCAGACGAGCGAGGCGGAGCACGAGTATGAGGCGGGTGGGAAAGCTGCCCTGGCTAAATACTTCGAGCGCCTGGATACCTTCTTTCCGGGAACGCACTCGCTGGTTGATCAGAACGGCATTGATCTGCTGTCCGGTAACGATCGCAGAGCCGAGTTACGGCGCCTGACTCCTTTGTGGAATCCCGGAACACAGAGCCGGATGTTAACAGCCTGGCCTTCGCGAGATGGGAAGTACCGTCTGCTGATCGACAGCCTGCATCCGTTGGGACCTCCAAGCCCGATTCCTTTTTACATTTGGATTGTTGCTGCCACGGTAGTGTTCTGTTATATCCTGGCCGTCCATTTGGCCTCTCCGCTACGTGCATTGGAACAGGTGGTAGTTCGTTTTGGCCATGGCGACCTGGCAAGCCGGGTAGAGACCAAGCGTGGGGATGAGATAGGGAAGCTTGCTCGCGCATTCAACGTAATGGCGGACAGGATAGAGAACCTGCTGAAAGCGCAACGGCGGCTGCTGCAGGATGTGTCCCACGAACTGCGTTCACCGCTGGCACGGCTGAAGTTTGCGGTTGAGCTCGCTAGGACAAATCCGGATCGCGAACGATCGTTCGGGCGCATTGACAAAGAATTGGATCGGTTGAGCAAACTTGTCTCGGAACTTCTGCAGGTGACACGAGCAGAAAGCGACCCTAGGAGCCGTGAGCAGGAAGAGATATCAGTGCCTGATCTGCTGATCGACTTAATTGACGACAACCAGGTGGAAGCGGCCGCGAACGGTCGAAGCGTGCGGATGATCAAAAGCGAAGAGACATTCATCCACGGAGACCGCGAATTGCTTCGGCGGGCGGTGGAGAACGTGCTCCGGAACGCGATCCGGTTCTCTCCCGAAGGGAGCGATATTGAGGTGGGGCTGGAGCGGCGCCATTCGATTGCAGTAATTTCGATCCGCGATTTTGGACCGGGTGTACCCGAAGAAAAGCTTCCGAACCTGTTCAAACCTTTCTACCGTGTAGAAGCGGACCGGGGGAGGGACCGGGGCGGCGGTGTTGGCTTAGGTCTCGCAATTGCAGAGCGTGCAATCGCTATACACGATGGTAGGATTCGCGCAGCCAACGCGCAACCTGGTTTAACCGTTGAGATCACGATCCCTGGGGCGTTCGCGAATTCGAGAATGTCCCGCGAGCGCACTCAGCTGCCTTTCCTCGATTCAGCAAACCGCACCTGATAGTCAACGGCAGCCGGAGAGAACATCAGAAGCCATCCCGAGGAAAACATTTGCCAGGGCTTGTCAGATACAGACCGGGTCAGAAAGTCGTAAGCTTCACGCGCACCACATTGCCGGAGGGCGGGAAAACCAGTCCTATAGCGGTCTCGTCTCCATTAAGCCGCCGTGTAGTGCGCCATTGGCCTTCGACGAAGGAACCTTCTTCGGCGGAAAGTATCTGTGCGTTGGATTTCCCAGTTCCGGGCACTGGCGCGAACTGTACGCGAGCATCGAAGCCGAGGATGTAAAACTCTTCGGGTGCGCTTTCAGCAACCAGAACGCGGCCGGTTTTGTCGACGGTTCCGGTTGTTGAGAGGCCTCCGATACCAAAGTGGATTTCGCCGAAAAGCGCGAGTACCTGGTATTGCGAAAAGCGCACGAGGCGCTGACTCACGAACTCCTCTTCAACAAGCGAGTGGATTTTCCCTTCAGCCTGCCAAAGCGGGATTTGACTACTGACGCGAGAAAAGAGGCGAAAGTTCGCAGCTACGGGTTGGGCAGCAGGGTTGAGGTTCTCACCCACACCCATGTGATCAGCGCCAAAAGGGGCGACTCCGAGCGCGCTGTAATCGCCAATCGCGTAAAACATGTCTCTGGCAAAAGCAAGGGAGGCTCCGGTTTCGGGAATAAGGAGCGGGTTATCAACTCGCTTGTACTGGCTGCAAACAGATTGGTAAGTGGGGTAATCAGCGAGGTAGATGTCCGGGGCGACGATGTCGACCGACGGAGTTGTTGCTTTCCAGATAGAAAGCATGTTGGACGTAGGACCGCCCGAAGGATAGCCTTCACCGGGGCGCAGGAACGTATTGCGATCGCGAAGCCAGTTGTTTACGTATAGCGGAAGCGGATATTCACGTTTCCCAGAGGCGGCCACTTCGTTTACGTAATGGGCAACTGAGTAGGCGGCGAATGACTCGTCAGCATCTACTCCAAAGACTGCCGACCAAGTACCGGACGACTTGTTAAGAGCCTTCGTCAGTGCGACAGGCACCTGCTGTGCGAAAAGTTTGTTCGCTGCGGGAGAGAAATCGCGGACACTGCCGAGGGAACCGGACTCGTTCTCGACCTGGACGAGGATCACAGTATGGGTTTCGGTGTCAGCTTCTTTGAGGTGGCGCATAAGCGCGGTGAAGGCTGCGCGGTCGGCATTGAGATTCGTCTGGCTATGAGGAGAAAGGACACCGATAGGCTCTCCAACCCGGTTCAGCATGTGCGGAAAGCGAGAGGGGTTCAGCTTCACCCAATCAGGCGCGTAGTCCATAGCACCGTTCTTCCAGGTGCCAAACCAGAGCAGAACAAGATGGAGATGGTGTTCGCGTGCCTGGCGAAGGATGGCATCGACTGTATCGAAGTGGAAGTGGTTCTCTTCAGGTTCGACGTTCTCCCAATAGACCGGGATTTCAGCTGTGTTTACGTTAAGGGCGTGAAGCGTTGGCCACACGTGTTGAAGCGTTTCGGGCCAACCGCTCGAATTATTAACCTGAGCTCCAAGTATCAACGAGGGGTGCCCATCGACCTCGAGAATATGCTGCGTGCCGTGTTGGATCAGCCGGGGCATCCCGGCAGTAGGCTGCGTTTGCGCGAGGGCGGATGCAGCCCAGATCAGTGCAATAAAACGTTTCATTCGACGAGTAACATTCTATGGTGCCGATTGATCCCGGAGGAAGAGGATGGGTCAGTAAAGTCTTAGCATTGTGAGTTTCGCGCAGCCGGCACGCGGTGCGCAGTACCAGCAAGCCTGATGCATGGTGAGGATCGCGACGGCCATTTTCATCCGGACCCGCCCAAAGCCAATCTGCCTCAGAAATTCTGACCAATAGGAAAGATTCGGGCGCGTTATACGTTTTCGCGTTCAGTCTCGATAAATTTTATGTATGGGTCGGCAATTTACCCCACGACACGAGCGATTCCCGTTCCGGGCGCCTGTCGAGATTAGATGGAGTGCCAATACAGGGGAACTCGCCTCAAGTTATGGCTTCAGCATCGACGTTTCGATTTATGGCCTTTGCATTGACGTCCCGGTATGTATACGGCCGGATACTCCCATCGGCGTTTCCATAGATGGGATCTCGGTTGGAGGGGGTGCAAACGTCCGCTATTCTGTTTGCAACGGGTCCCGATTTAAGATTGGTATCGAGTTCGAGCGTATATTGCTAAACCAGAATATACAAAGGCTTAACGAAGTCTTCGTAAAGCCCAATCAACTCAGGCCGGCGGACAGCAGCCCCATAGTTGAAAGCCCAATCCAAAGGATTTTCGCGGCAGTCGCCAAAGTGGGCCAACAGCAATTTCGACGGTCTCGATCAGCGGCTGGGTAATCTCCTTCGCACTGGCAGGAATTCGCACACGCTCAAATTGAGCTACTACCGGAGTCAGAAGGCGTCCAAGGGCACTCCCTCACGCGCCCCGAAGAAGTTGCGCAACGGGCCCGGAATGTGTAATTATTCATATTGTTGAATAAAAATACACCAAGGGGCTGAATTCATGGCAGCGTATGGTTACCGTCCGGCACCACAGGCGAGTGCTGCTACATTTCGTCACGATCTTGACCTCTCGACGGAACAGTTAAACGCCGTTTTAGAGTTAGCTGGCCAGATGAAGCAGTCCAGGCAACGGTTTGCCACGGCCCTGAAGGGCCGGTATGTAAGTCTCCTGTTTGAAAAGCCGTCTCTGCGGACGCGGATGACATTTGAACTCGCGGTCAAGCAGCTGGGTGCCGATTTTGTCAGCCAGGAAGGCATGATTGACGGCCGTG
The DNA here is from genome assembly GCA_963771495.1 of uncultured Acidobacteriaceae bacterium. GTDB lineage: Bacteria > Acidobacteriota > Terriglobia > Bryobacterales > Bryobacteraceae > Bog-105. Next base: position 577,962 of record CAVYTR010000004.1, read on the forward strand.
AGCCTTTAAGGGATGTCGCCCGGAACCTGGCGCGATGGACGGATGCGATCGTGGCCCGGACGTTCACTCAGCAGACCGTTGAAGAACTGGCGCGGTGGTCCGGCCTTCCAGTTATAAATGCTCTGAGCGATCTGTACCATCCGTGCCAGGCCCTCGCTGATATGCAAACGCTGAAAGAACACTTCGGAAGACTGAAAGGCATGAAACTGGCGTACTTGGGTGACGGGAATAACGTGGCGCACTCGCTTATGCTTTGCGGGGCGAGATTAGGCATGCATTGTTGCGTGGCAACACCGGCCGGATACGAACCAAACATGAGCATCGTAAGCCAAGCGGAAACGCTGGCCGGGCAATCGGGCGGGTCAATTGAGATTACGACCGATCCCAATTCGGCAGCTAGATCGGCAAGCGCTATCTATACCGATGTATGGGCGAGCATGGGCCAGGAGACCGAGGCCGAAGAACGTCAGCGGATCTTCGCGCCGTACCAGGTGAATCACGACCTGATGGCGCTGGCACGGCCCGATGCGCTGTTCATGCATTGCCTTCCAGCCAAGCGCGGTTTAGAAGTGACGGATGACGTCATTGAATCGCAGCAATCGGTTGTATTCGATCAGGCAGAAAACCGGCTGCACGCCCAAAAAGCGCTGCTCCTGCTGCTGCTGCAATAACAAAAGCAAGAACGCCCCTTAAGGCCCGCTCCGGGCCGCTGGAGGCGACGTGTGTCCACAGAAATCGGGGAGGAAACGTGAATAAAGTTAGCGCGAAAAAGGTAGCCCTGGCGTATTCAGGAGGATTGGATACGTCGATCATCATTCCGTGGCTGAAAGAGCATTACGGCTGCGAGGTGATAGCAGTTTGCGGAGATATCGGGCAGGGCGGAGACGAACTTGACGGGCTGCGCGAAAAGGCTTTGAAGACAGGCGCTTCAGAGGTCTACGTCGAGGACATGCGCGAGGAGTTCGTACGTGATTACCTTTGGAAACTGGTCCGGTCGGGCGGAGTTTACGAACACAAGTATCTGCTGGGAACGTCCATTGCGCGACCGCTGCTCGCAAAACGGCAGGCGGAGGTCGCGCTAAAGACCGGCTGTGATGCGCTCGCTCACGGCTGTACCGGCAAAGGGAATGACCAGGTTCGTTTTGAGCTGACGTATAAAGCTATTGCTCCGCATTTAAGCGTGATTGCGCCATGGCGTGAATGGGACATTGTTTCTCGAGAGGACGCGATTGAGTACGCTCAGCAGCACCATATACCAATCGCACAGTCAACCACGAAAATCTACAGCCGGGACCGGAACATCTGGCATATCTCGCATGAAGGCGGTGAGTTAGAAGACCCGGCGAATGCAGCCCCGGAACACATCTGGATGCTGACCAAAAGTCCGGCAGATGCGCCGTCTAAAGCCGCGGAAGTAAGAATCGGCTTTGAGAGTGGCGCGCCGGTGTCGCTGAACGGGGAGGTGCAGCTAAGCAGCGTGGCGTTACTGGAGAAATTGAATGAACTTGGCGGCGAGCACGGCATTGGGCGCATTGATCTGGTTGAGAACCGTTTCGTGGGAATGAAGTCGCGGGGATGCTACGAGACTCCCGGGGGAACAATCCTGATGGCTGCCGTGAGGGAGCTCGAAGCACTCACGCTTGACCGGTCGACCTTGCATTACAAGCAGAAGCTGGCGCTTGACTATGCCGAAATGGTCTACAACGGGCTCTGGTTTACGCCCTTACGTGAATCACTGGACGCTTTTTTTGCAAAGGTATCGGAACCGGTTACGGGCGAAATCACGATGCGGCTATACAAAGGCAATCTGGAGCCGGTTAGCAGGAAGAGTGCGAATTCGCTCTACAACCTGGACATTGCAAGTTTCACAATGGGAGCGAGCTATGACCAGAAAGACGCGCTGGGATTCATCAACTTGATCGGACTTCCGATTAAAGTCGAGGCTCTGCTGAACACGTCAAAGCAGTAAACCGCGATGAAACTTTGGGGTGGAAGATTTGAGGCGGGACCGTCGGAGTTCTTCGAGGAATTTTCCCGTTCGCTGCATTTCGACCGAAAGCTTTTCCGTGCCGATATAGAAGGTTCGCAAGCCTTCGCCCGGTCTCTTGCGCGACAACATATCCTGAACGACGAGGAATGCGAAAGGATAGTCGCGGCTTTCAGGGAAATAGGGGAAGAAGCAAGCGACCCGGCGTATTTTGACGGCGCGACGGACGAAGATGTGCATACATTCGTCATCCGCAAATTAGGCGAGAAGATCGGGGCGCTTGCGGGAAAGATTCACACGGGCCGCAGCCGGAATGAGCAAGTTTCACTCGATTTGCGCCTATACTTGCGGGCCTCGGCCGGAGCTCTGCTCGGACTTCTTACGGAGTTTATGGCAGAGTTGCTGCAACTTGCCCGCAAGGACCCACACGCAGTCGTTCCCGGCTACACGCATTTGAGGCGGGCGCAAGCCGTGCTGTGGCCACACTATCTGCTGGCCTACTTCGAAATGTTCTTCCGGGATTTTGAGCGGTTAGAACAGGCACAGGCAAGAATCAACGTCATGCCGCTGGGCTCGGGAGCGCTGGCCGGGAGTGGATTTCCGCATGACCGCGATGCGCTGGCCCGGGAAATGGGATTCGCTGAAATTACCAGGAACAGCATGGACGTTTCGGGAGACCGCGATTTTGCTCTCGACTTCTTGTATAGCTGCAGCATGATCATGTTGCACCTGAGCCGGTTGGCCGAGGACTGGATCCTGTACTCGAGCGAGGAGTTCGCGTGGTTGTCTCTGGGCGACGGAGTGACAAGCGGGTCGAGTTTGATGCCGCAGAAGAAGAATCCGGATTCGCTCGAACTGATTCGCGGAAAATCGGGGCGCGTTTTCGGGGACCTGACATCCCTATTTATCACGATGAAAGGTCTGCCCATGACGTACAACCGCGATATGCAGGAAGACAAGGAGCCGCTGTTTGATGCTTTCCATCAAACAGCGGGGTCACTGGGCATGGCGAAACTTGTGGCGGAAACCGCAAAGCTGGACAGCTGCAAGCCCGCGGCAGCAGCAGAGGAAAGCTGGGTGGTAGCCACGGACCTGGCGGAAGAACTATCGCGGCGAGGAGTTCCGTTCCACAGGGCCCATCAGATAGTCGGCCAGCTGGTTCTCGAGAGTGTCAAATCTGGAAGAAAACCTTCAGACTGGACCGGCGAAGCGCTTCAACAGTTCGCTCCGGAGTTTACGCCCGAAATGGCGCGCCTGCTGGATCCGGCGGAAGGCATGAAAAGCCGCGAATTGCCGGGCGGAACGGGGCCACACGCCGTAGCGGCGGCGCTTGGGGAGGCGGAGATGAGGCTATCTGCACTCAGCGCCCGCGCCGTGTAACGAATGAACAAGAGTTTCCGGCAGGGACAGATCCTGCAAGTAATCCGGGCGAAAGCGATTTACACGCAAGAGGAGCTGGCGCGAGAACTCTCCCAATTGGGAATTCAGACGACGCAGGTGACTCTCTCGCGGGACATGCGAGAACTCGGGCTGGTAAAGACCGGTGACGGATACCGGGTTTTACCTGCCGGGACGAGCGGACCAGAACTGGCCGATGTGGCGAACGAGTATCTGCGTGACATCCGGGTGGCACAGAATCTTGTGGTATTACGGACGTCTCCCGGCAACGCGAGTACGCTGGCAATTTCGATCGATAACGAAGCGCTGGACGAGGTAGTAGGGACCGTAGCGGGCGACGATACGGTACTTGTGATTACGTCCGATAACGGTACAGCGGATCAGTTTCGGGCGAAGATGATCGAGTTGATTTCGAGCTAATGGTGATGGTGGGAGTGACCGTGATCAGCGGCCATCCGGCAACCGCTATCACACAGATCGCAGGGCACATGCTCGAACTGAATGGTGCTGTGGTGAATGCCGAACTCGTGAAGCACTTCATTAATCCGCTTCAGGATGCGTTCGCTCGCGGAGGGCGGCATGTCATCGATCAGCACATGAGAGCTGAGGGCGTGGGTGTTCGATCCGAGGCTCCAGATGTGAAGATCGTGCACGTCAAGTACACCTTCGATACCGCCCATTGCGCCCGTTACCTTCTGTAATTCGAGCCCGCGCGGGAGTCCTTCGAGGAGGATGTTCAGCGATTCACGGATGATGTCCCAAGCGGTATAAACGATAAACAACCCGAGAACGAACGACAGGATCGGGTCGACGTAGGTAAGACCGGTGTAGCGGATGGCGATCGCGCCCAGGATAATGGCCACGGCTCCCACAGCGTCGCCGGCCATGTGCACGACCGCGGCTTTGACGTTGAGGTCGTTCTTCTTGCCACCAGCAAGCGCAATCACGATTCCAGCATTCAGAGCGAGGCCAATCACAGCTACCCAGAGCATGATGCGATCGTTGACAGGTTCCGGGTGAATCAGGCGGACAATAGCTTCCCAGAAGATAACGAGCGAGATAACGATGAGGGTGGACGCGTTCAGAAATGCGGTGATGACGCCAGCGCGGCCGTATCCGTAGGTCTTCTTCTTGTCGGCGGGCTTGTTTGCGATGTAAAGGCCGATGGCGGCGAGCAGGAGCGCCAGGGCGTCGGTGAAGTTGTGGCCGGCATCGGATAGCAGGGCAAGGCTGTGGGAACGGAGCCCGGCGTACACTTCCAGCACCGTGAAGCCGAGGGTGGCCACCAGCGAGGCCTTGAGAATCCAACCGGTGCTGGGCGCGTGATGGTGGTGAGCCAAAGGAGAAAGTCCCTATGTCTAATTTACGATGAGAAGCACCCGAACGCGCAAGGTTGGCTTGACGATTGCAGACGCGTTCGGGTACATTCGAGGCTCGTCGAAAGGAAAGAACATGAAGCCAATCAGCGGTAAGTATTATGGAACCGTATTTATGAATGGGGGCACAAAGGGTTGCAAGGTAACGGTCACGCTAATCGCCGAAGACAGCGGACGATTAACCGGCCATTTCCGGGTACACGAGTCGGAGGAGAACTGGACAGGTCCGCGAAAAGGACCGTTCAACGAGGGCGGGTGGTCGCCGTTCGGCACTTTGCATCTGGAGGAGGACGAAGAAGGTGAGGCCAAAGGCGAAGGGACCTTCGATGGAACGTTCACGGCATCTGATGGACGGTTAACCGTGATTTCGACGACCATTTACGTCACCAAGGTGAATACGGAAGGCAAGGAAGTTGTGACACAGACCGGTACGATGGCGCTTATTTCCGCTGAAGCCGTGGAGGTGGGAACGACGCCAATAGTAACTGACGACGGCGAGGGCCCTTGGAGTAGTTAGAGCGGACGTGTGGACGGTTGACTCAGAGGAACCGGGTTCAGGCGGGACGACTTCAGATTACCGCGAACTGCTTTCGCACCATTTCATCGCCAGAGGCCTGCTGCCGGACCAGACACTGTGGCTTGGCATCCACGACCAAATCAAAGAGCACGGAATCGCGGAGTGGAGAGAGCTGGGCGAAGTAACTCTACCCGGTTTGGAGACCGCAAAAGTCCAAAAACTGCTTGGATCTGGATACGTTGTCACAGAATTCCTGATGGCAGCGGCACGCCTCGGCGGGGAGATGAAAAACCGAGTGTGTGCGGCCGGTGCGCTGATTAATTTGGCGCTGGTAGCTTGCGACCGGATGTTGGAAAACACTGCGAGTGTGACCGAAGTCCTGCCTTCCTTTGAACCGGGTCTCGGCCAAACGAAACTTCCGATGGACGTATTGATGGAGGCATACCGTAGGAAGATAGCGGACCTGGAAATCGGGAAAGACCTTCTTCTGATGGTCAACAAATCTATTCGGCTCACCCTTGAGGCAGAAGCGCAAACGGTGTACTTGAATATCGAATTGCCTTTCCGGTTCTGGCTTCGCAAAGGGGCTATCCCATTTGTGTTGATGGGCTTGCCGGCCTGCTCCGGGCGAAGCTATCTGACTTGGCTATATCGCTTGGGGCGTTTTTTTTCGGCCGTGGATGATGTTGTCGATTACGCATTGGATATGCAAAAGAACGAACCCAACCTTTTGCGCAGCTATACCGAAGAGGCGCGGTTTCAATTTATCGGTCGTCTGGCGGAATGGGGCGCGCAAATCTTGAGTGAATGGGATAGGCTTGTCCCAAGGACCAATGAGTTCGCCGGCGCGCGCGAAATCTTCCTCTATTTCGTCTGGAACTGGCTGGGTACGGCGCCTTTCGCCAGTTCTCAGCGATAAGAGACTAAGTCAACGCTTCATCTGGTTGGCCATTCCGGCTGCGCTGATTGTCGGGCTGATGTGCGCTCTGTGCCTGTATGGCGTTGTTTTGCATCATGGAGTGCCAATAAAGATAGGCTGGACGTTTGCAGCGCACGGCGAACAATGGATTGTAACTAGCGTCGATAAAGCGGGTCCGGCATACGGGAGAATACGCGCTGGCGAGCAAATCGTAGCTTTGAATGGCTCGAGCCACATTGCAAGTTTTGGTTTAAGATCCATTGCCGCGATCGGGCGAATGTATTCGATCACGGTATCGGCAGTAAGCGCACCCATCAGTTTCTCGCTGCCTGTATGGCCGCGGCCGAAGCAGGCTTGGAATGACTACTCCTATGTACTGTTGGCTTTAATAAATCTGGCCGTAGCCGTTTGGATTGGCAGCGCAAGACCCGATTATCCTGTCGCGCAGATTGGATTTTTCTTCTTCCTGGTGATGGCCAGAACGTACATCGCGGCGGCTTTGTCGGAATTCCGGCCGCCTGCCACGGGAGTCACCTTATGGCTGATGAGCCTGTTTGAATCCCGTTCCTGGCGGCCCTTAGAAGTAGCAGTCGCATTCGATTTTGCGATGAGATTTCCTGAACCGTTACGGCAGCCTCGAATACTGCGCGGACTACGGACAGGACTGTATGCAACGGCACTGCTGATCCTAACGATCGGATTATTGCCGATTTTGGCTGAACTGCTGAACTTACACGATCGTTCTGCACTGCTACCGGGCTGGTTTCCGCTTGCGCTGTTCGACACCTGGCACTCGACCTTATCTCTTTCCCTGCAAGGAGCAGTCTTGCTGTGTGTACCGTTTATTCTTTTTTGGAACTATCGTCGACTACCTGATCCGGTCTCGCGCAGGAGGCTGCGCTGGGTTGCTCTCGGGATCAGCTTCGCCGTTCTGCCGATTGCGTTTGAAGGTTTAACTCTGGCGTTGCTGAACGTGATGAGACTACCTGCAGTGGCTCAGAAGGTGATACCGTTCCTCGATCCGACAACATCAGCGATGACAGCGCTCGCGCCGATTACGATGTCGTACGCGATCTTAAAGCACCGCGTTCTGGGCATTCGTGTCGCGATCCGCAGAGGCGTGCAGTACCTTCTGGCGCGAAACGTACTGCGCGTGATTTTATATCTTCCGCTGATTGCAATTTTGGCCGATCTGGTGATGCACCCGCAGCAGCAGATGGGTGATTTTCTGCTCCATAAATCGTGGTGGTTCTATCTGTTTGTTATTTGCAGCGCAGCGATCAGCCTGCGCTACCGCAAACCCTTACGCGAGTGGGTCGATAAGAAATTTTTCCGTTCTGCTTACGAGGAAGAAGTTGTTCTTTCTGAACTGGTAGACCAGATGCAATCCGCTGGAAGCGCGGACGACGTGGCGCGAGTGATTGCGGATCAGATCCAAAGCAGTTTGCAGCCGTCGAGCGTCTGCGTATTGTTTCGCCGAGAGCCGGCGGGAACTTTCACGATCGGCTATCCCGTCGGTTCTCCGCTCGCTCTGCAATTCCGGGGACTGCTCAACGAACGGGTTCAAGAACTGGTCCGGGTGCACCGTTCAGCACGGACCTTCTCAGAAGTAGCGGACGCGCTTCAGGACCGCGAAGCGGCTTCAGACCTGGATTGGGAAAAGACCGTGTTGGTTCCCATAAACAGTGCCGAGAGCAAGCTGTTGGGGGTCATGCTTCTGGGTGAGAAGAAATCAGAGGAGGCTTACTCGAACCGGGATCGGACATTACTGCAAGCAGTAGCCACCCAGGCGGCCCTTGTCTTAGAAATGCTGGTGCTGAAAGATCGGGTCCGCGAGGAGGGCCGGGTGCGTCTGGAGGTTCTGGGGCGACTTGACCGAGGCAACATTCAGCTAGTTCTCGAGTGCCTGGAATGCGGCCGTTGCTACTCAAACCCGGCTACACACTGCGAGGTGGATGGCAGCGCGCTTGGCTTCACTCTTCCGGTGGAAAGAGTTATCGAAGGGAAGTACAGGCTGGAGCGGCGGATCGCGGCGGGCGGAATGGGTGCTGTTTACGAAGCTTTGGATCTGCGCCTCGACCGGCTGGTGGCGATGAAGATCATGATGGGCCGGCTGTTTGGCAACAATGCTGCACTGCGTCGCTTCGAGAGAGAGGCGCGGGCCGCGGCCCGGCTGGAACACCCTAACATTGTTGCTATTTACGATTTCGGAACACTAACCGGCGAAGGCGCTTATCTGGTGATGCAACTCGTACCCGGTCGTTCATGGCGAACCGAGATGGCGAGCGTACCTCAGATCCCCCCGGCGAGAGCATCGGTCTGGTTCGACCAGCTTTGTGACGCTATGGCGAGCGCACACGCGAGCGGCGTGATTCATCGGGATCTGAAGCCTGAAAATGTCCTTGTCTCCGAAAGCAGCGATGGCGAGAAGATTACGGTACTTGACTTCGGATTGGCGAAATTGCATGTCGCACGAGAAGCAATTGGCCCGCAGTTGACGACCGAGGATGGGGTTGTAGGAACTTTCGGGTACATGTCGCCGGAGCAGCGGTCGGGTGCACCAGTGGATGCGCGCACGGATATCTATTCGACTGCGATCATGGCTGTGGAAGTGCTTACGAACAGAAGGCCCCCGGTGTATGGTGCTTCTCGAACCTGGCTGGGTGACGCACTGAGATGGCAGGTTCCGGGGCAAACTCCAGCAGATCTTCTCGAGCTTCTTCAGCGCTGCGTCTCAGAATTCCCTGCCGAGCGTCCACCGAGCATAGGAGAATTGCGAAACGAACTGGTTCCCCTTCTTCGGAAATGTCCGCCTCTGAATAGGGCCAAAGCAAGGGGTTCGGACGGGCCCGATACCGTGGTGATGCCTGCGTGAAGCGCAAGAACCAAACCGACATGCGTAGTTATACGAGGCGTTTCAGTGTATCCGCTGACTGTCTACAAAACGATGTCACCCCGGCAAGTGGTTCCGTTACTCAAACAGACCTACGCTAAGTGGAGCGAACACGAAGCCCCCAGGCTGGGTGCTTCTGTAGCGTTCTATAGCGTGCTGTCTTTCGCCCCGATCCTGGTTTTGATAACAGCGGTGATCGCTCTCATCTTCGGGCAGGTGAGCGCCCAAAGCGCATTGGTCAGCCAAGCCAGACAATTCATGGGGGACCGCGAGGCCGAAACCGTGCAGTCACTGCTGAAGAGCGCACAAAAACCCTCGTCCGGCATTTTCAGCAGTGTAGTAGCGTTCGTCACATTACTGTTCGGGGCCTCTGGGGTCTTCAACGAACTGCAGGACGCATTGAACTTGATATGGGATGCTCCGCCGCAAACTTCCGCCGGATTCTTGGGCATGGTGAAGCAGCGACTGTTTTCCTTTGGGATGGTGCTATCCATCGGGTTTCTTCTATTGGTGTCGCTGATCGTGAGTAGCGTGCTGGCGTACTTGGGCAAGAGTTTCGGCCAGTTATTGCCGGTACCAGCAATCGTGCTGGAAGCCGTGAACTTCGTGGTGTCCTTCGCGGTGATCAGTGCACTTTTCGGGTTGATGTTCCGATACGTCCCGAGAGTAAAAGTGCCTTGGCGCGACGCGATTGCGGGCGCTATCGGCACAGCTTTTCTCTTCACAATCGGAAAATTTCTGCTGGGTTTATATCTGGGAAAAGCGAGCGTTGGGTCCACATATGGCGCAGCGGGGTCGTTCGTCGCGGTGGTCGTTTGGATCTATTACTCGGCTCAGATACTTTTCTTCGGAGCGGAATTTACTCATGTCTACTCGCAAATCGGCGTGGGACAGAATGTGTCAAAGAGCCAAGTTCCGATTCGGAATGAGCCTGAAAGACGCGAAAGCAAAACGCGAGAAAGTATTGCGCCTTCACCCTTGCCGATAATTGCAATCACTGGGCCCAGAGACGTCGAGCCGTCAACAGCCCCAATTCGTTTTGAGCCGGGCGGCAGATCGTCGCGTGTTTCTGAGGAGGTCGTCACAAGGTCGCCGTCTATGACGACGCGGCCTGTTGTCGACGAACGACCGCTCCGCTTCCCGAAATCAGCGGCGGCGATTCATCGCCCGATGACGAGACCACGCCTGCTGGTGGCGGTTGCGCTGGGATTCGTGCTGGGGAAATTTATGCCTGCGCCCGGACGGCGTCGGGATGCATAGATCGCTTGCTTCCGTAACCCCTGACACAGAGGTACTGGGTCAGTTTGAATTTAGCCGCTCTTGCAAACTTTGAGCAACTCGCGATGCTGGTCTACATGCCAAACTGCTCAAGCAATCGAGGCAGAGGCGTCAAGCCGCTAAGGGAAATTGCATCGTAGCCAACACCGGACCAAACTCAAAGGTTACTCAGAATTGCTTTGTCGTTCCCTGAGAGTTGTTTGAGCCATTTCAGGCTATTGCAAAAGGGAACGAAAAGCAATACCGCACAAAGCTTTTCGACCCTGCGCACTTCATTGTGCTGGCGTGGAACTATACCCATTCAACTCGATCCCATTACTGAATCCCGCATAATATAGCGGAGTCAAACAAATAAAGAAGGCTGCTTCCAGAAGGCGGTGATCAGTCGCGGTCGGCGGCGCATGCGCTTGAGGGAGCGGCGGGCTCCTTCGCTCAGGTCCCAAAGGTTCTTAGCACAGACGTTCGGCAGTTCGTGGTGCTTGCAGTGTGCCCAGATGTACTCCACCGGATTCAGTTCCGGGGCGTAGGGCGGCAGGTACGCGATTTCCAAACGGCCTTTCTGGTCACGGATGAATTGCTGCGTGATTTTACTGCGGTGAGCCGGAAGCCGGTCCCAAATCAGCAGAATGTCGCCCTCGATGTAGCGCAGCAAGTGTTTAAGAAACTCGATGATCTGCTCGGATTTGATGGCTTCTTCGAAGATCTGAAAGTAGAAGTTCCAGACGGTGACGCCGGCGATGACCGACAGCGTTTTCCAGTTGAAGTGAAACTGGAGGACGGGGGTCTGCCCGCGAGGCGCCCAAGTGCGCCGCCGATGCGGCCGTTGACTCAAACCGCTTTCGTCTATGGAGACGATCGTTCGGCTCTCGTTCTCGGCTTTTTTTAATCTCCGGCCAGCGCTTGCGTTTCCATTCGTCAATCAAACCTTCGTTGCGCTCCAGGGCGCGGCTCACAGGTTGTTGCACACTCCAATTCAACTGCCGTAGGATGCGCCAAACGTGTCCGGGGTGATAATCCGCTTCGAAGTTCTCTTCGATCAAGTGCGCAACCCGTGGACACGTCCACAAGGGAGTTTCGTAACCCAGGCGCTCGGGACCTTCGAGGAGCAACTCCACCAAACGGGCTTTGTCGACTTCATCCAAACAGGGCTGCCGGCCCGCTCGCCCCGCCCGCCGCAAAGCAACCTTGCCGTTTTCCTGATATTCCTTCCGCCATCTGCTGACGGTCTGGTTGCTCGCCTTCAGCCTACGGCCGATCTCGCTGTTGTTCAAGCCTTTTTCGAACAACTTGATCGCTTCCAAGCGACGCTTCTCAAGAGCCACAAAATCGCGCCTAACGCCTCGCGCATTGCCCATGCAGAATTAGACATCGCGGAGTCAATTTAGCTCCGCTATATTATGCGAGATTCAGTAGGTGCCACCGCATACTTCTCGTCAAAATATGAGCTTTAAGCTGAATTGAACTAAACGGGGCGTTCCCGTTGTGCTTAGGATTTGGCCGAAGGTAAGATCACCCTCGTTCGTATCAGGCTGGAAGAAGTGCACCGTGTTGAACAAGTTGAACGCCTCGGCGCGGAGTATGACGTCCATGACCTCAAAACGGTTGTGTTTCTCGAGACCAGAGTCGACCTGCGCGAACCTGGGACCCCTCAGATGCGGGTCGGTTCGCGACTCGTCGCCAAACGTGAATGCTGCGGGCACAACAAAGCACGCTTTATCGAACCACTGCTGCACTTGCTGCGCCTGCGAGCGGCCGCTTGGGAGTCCGCCATTCGCAGACCTTGTTCGGACGGTTTTCTCCGTCGACTATTGGAGCAGTGAATACCAGAGGATACCCGCTTCGATACTGGAAGATGCCGTTTGCCTGCCAGCCGCCGACGAGTCTGTTAACCAGGCCGGGCTATTCGATAAGAACCGCTTGTTCTTGCCGAAGGGCAAATCTACTACGAAATTTGCCGACACTGAGTTTGGCGTGTCGAGTTCCACCAATGACCGCTCGGCCTGCAGGTTGTAGGGATTTTGTATAGACGTATTCAGGCCGGAGTTCACGCCGTTGTTGTACGTCGTGAGTGAATTCGGCACGTCGGCGATCTCTTTGCTGAATGTATAAGCGAAGAGAGCGGTCACGCCATGACGAGTCGGTAGTCTCACCTTCGCCGTCAAGGCGTTGTAGATTGAGTTGCCATAGGTGTCGTCCAGAAGGTTGATGCTCGTGAACTGCGGGTAAGGGAGCAGTAGTTGCTGTCTCGTCACGGTCGGTTGCGCGAGCGCCCCTGTCTGGATGATGTGGTAGAACGGATTCGGCACAAGCTGCTGAAGAGCGCTGCCCAGAGCATAATCCGCCGTTGGAAGCGCATTCTGCTGTAGCGGTCCCACCAGGTGTGTCCCCTTGCTTCCCTCATACAGCACATCGAAGAGGAGTCCCTTAATTTCTTCCTGAATGCCGAAATTCCATTGCCAGACGCTGGGCTGGCTGACGTTGCGCTCCCACAAACTCAGGCCTTGGCCGAGAAATGTCGTCGCCCCCAGGCTTGCGCCGGTCGGTTGGTTGAGAGCGCTCGGGAACGGATTCGACAGGGTATTGAAGGGCGTAACCCCGTTCAGCGTTGCGACCATGGGAGTATCAGCGCTGAAGCCCTGATTCGGAGTCTGACCGATGCCGTCGCCTGTCGGATTAAGGCTCAGCGGCATGTACATGAATCCGGCGCCGCCACGTATTACGGTATGGCTGAACGGGTTGTACGCGAACCCGAACCGGGGCTGCCACATGTTGGTGACCCAGTTGTAAACTGTGTGATTGGAAGGCGAGGCGAAAACGAGGCCACCTTGCAGATTTGGAAATTGTGGATTTGCTGCCGGGCTTGGAATACCTGGGTTGAACTGATTGAGCTCGTTGCGCCGCTCCGTCATCGGACTCGTTGCCGCGTAGCGCAGGCCGTAATTCAGGGTTAGCTTTGAGTTCACATGATAGTCGTCCTGAATGTAGCCGGCAAAGTATGGGTTCTTGAGCGAAAAGCCCGCGGGAATTCCCATACTCCCGGACGTCGGTGTGCCGAACAGAAAGCTGGCAAAGGCACTGCCAGAGTTGGTAGCGAACACGTTGGGGTTTGGTCCCGCCGTCATCGCCTGGGCGAAGTTGTAGGTCCCGTTTGCGTCGCCGCCCTGCACTTGGTTGAAGAGGTTTAAGCGCATATCGACACCGAACTGAACCGTGTGGCGGCCTGTTACTTTGATCAACGAAGCCAGCAAGGCGTGCGTATTCTGCCCCGTAAACAGCAAGCTGCCGCGGCTGCCGATCCCGGAGAACCCCGGAATGTTGAAGCTGGGGAAAAGAGGGTATGCTTCTGAAGCGACTAGGGAACTCGGAAACCCAAGTGTCGTCTGGTTGAAGCCGTAGCTTAGCGTAGGCCGAGCCCAGAAGAAACGCGCGAATCCATAGCTCACACTCAAGACTGTGGATGGGTTCAGTGTCGTTGTGCTGTTACTCTCGCGCTATAGTTATTAAGATTCAGCATGCCCAGCGCTCCAGTACCCGGAGAGGCGACATTCCCAAACGTATTGGGCTGTCCTAACGTGTTCCTGTTGAAAGAGAAACGCTCAAACAGCTTTTCCCGGTTTCCCAAACTCTGGTCGAACTTTAGGCCGAATTCTGCCTCGTTGATGTTGCGGCTCGCATTTGCCGATGAAGTTGTTCGTGTTCGTTACCGGATTTCCGGCGAGGTTAGGTAGGGGCACATAACTCAGCGCTGCGGCCGAAATCGGATTGATCATACTGCTGGGGATCATGTCTCCCAGCAATGGTGTCCGGCTGTATTGTCCGGGAACGTTTGGATTCGCGACCGTTGAGAACGGGTTGTAAATCTGTATAACTCGGCCCTGGGTATCGTAGGTCTGCGCGAAGTTGCACTCCGCTGCGCCGGGGTGGGAACGGTGCTGATATACGTCTGGCCTTGCCGCCACCGCGTTCCCTGGTAATCCACAAAGAAGAAGTCGCGATTGCGGCCGTTGTAAAGCTTGGGAACATATACCGGCCCGCCTGCTGCGAATCCGAACTGATTCATTTTGAACGGCGGCGTAGGTACGCCGGCCTTCTTATCGAAATAGTCATTCTCATCCAGAACATTGTTCCGCAGGTATTCGTAGAGGTCGCCGTGCAAATCATTCGTGCCGGACTTCGTATAAACATTGATCACGCCGCCGCCACTCCGCCCCCATTCCGCTTTGAGGGGGCCGCTCTGCACGTCGAATTCCTGGGTGGCGTCGACAGAGGGAATCGTTGTTAGTTGATTGATGAAAGCTGTTGTCGTAGGTATGCCGTCGATCATGACTTCGTTCGTGGACGCCGGACCGCCATCAATGGAGATGAGCGTGTCGTCTGTGGTGTTAACGGGGATGTCGCCAAACTGGCCGCTAGCTAAGCTAGTGCTGGGGACAGAGTGAATCCCAGGCGTCAGCAGCACCAGCCGGAATGGACTCCGGCCATTCAACGGAAGGCTCTGAACTTGCTCGTGCCAATTACTTCCCCTGCCGTAGCGTTCGAGGTCGCCAACTGAGATGCTTCAGCCGCGACCTGCACAGTCTGATTGACAGCACCTAGAGCAAGACCGATATCGACCTGTGCGATCTGATCGACCACTACCGTGATGCCTGTGCGCACGAAGCTCTTGAAGCCCTCCTTTGTGACCGTGACTTGGTATTCTCCGGGATCCAATTGCGGAACCGTGTATCGCCCGTCCGCGTTCGAAACTGTCTCCCATTTCGCTGCGTGCTGATATTGCGGACTACAATCGCTGCTCCCGCGACGCTTGCTCCTGTGGGATCCGTCACCCCTCCGGTGATCTGGGCCGTGGTGCCTTGGCCCATAAGCGAAACCGCGCCAAGTAGAGCGAAAGTGACCGCAACAGCCATCGTGAGCTTCGACTTACTGAAAATGCTCATTTCGATCCCCTTCTCCTGATGTGTAGTAGCTGACCAGACCGGCCCCGTTTGCGCGTGAAGTCGAGCGTTTCCGAAGCCCGAATCAATACTAATCTTTTCTCTACGGAGGGATCAAGGCTCGATGCTCGCACTCCGCCGGCATTCGAAGTGACTTCCGTTGCGAGAGTCGCTGCGGCGAATTTGGGAAGAAGGATTACTTGCTCACCGCCGTTGAGTGAGAAGCCTGCGGCGAGGTTCGATGAGATCTTCGATGACATCGCGGTCGAGCACGTCAAAGCCGGGCGGAGATGGAAACGCGCTGAGACGCTGTACGCGGTGACATGACATAGCTGTGAGTGTTCGCCCCAATAGCCGAAATGCTCTATGAAGCCGTTGCGGAAAATCCAGCGCAGACGCTGGCGAAGTCAAACCACCATCTCACAGACAACAGTCAGCTTCGAAAGCTGCCGAACGCGCTCAGCACGCCGGATGGTGCCACAGTTATCCTATGGGTTCACTTTGTCAGTGGATTATTGCGGACCACAGGTTTTGGTGAGACCGGCCCGGTGCTGATCCGAGACGATAAAGACGATATTGGTTCGTTCCCCGACTCCAGCACGGCGGCGCGCTGCGTGTCTGCCACGGTCGGTGGCATCAATTGTCCTAGCTATAGCTAGATTCGATCTTTGCGCAGGTAGGGAGGTGAGGGCATTGCTCCTTCGCGCTCGTTGCTAGGTGTTTCCGGCATGGGCCAGGGCTGCGCGCCTACATACTTCGCCCAATTAGCATAGTCGGCAGCCATTTTGCGTACTTGATCCGTGTTCTGGTCTGCGATGTCGTGCCTCTCCGTGCGGTCCTTCTCCATGTCGTAGAGTTCCCAAGCATCCGGAAAACGGGACACCAGCTTCCATTTGCCTTCGCGCACGGCGCAGTTACCCTCATGCTCCCAGAAGAGTGAACGCTGCGCTACTTGTCCCCCTTCGTACACCGACACCAGAGTGTTGCCTTGTAGCGGCGGAGGTGACGTGCCCGCTTTGCTCGTCCTCGGATATGTTGCGCCCGCCACATCGAGGCAAGTCGGCATGACGTCGATTTCATGCCCGATGGTGTTCGACAGGCCTTTCTTCTTGAGCCCGTTGGGCCAATGCACGAGGAACGGCGTCGAGATACCGCCTTCGTGCGCATAGTGCTTGTATAGCCGGAAGGGTGTGTTGCTGGCATTGCCCCACGGAATGCCGTAGCTGGCGTAAGTAGTCGCCGGCCCGGGCGCGATCGATGGATCGTTGCCGGGCACGACTTCCTTTCCTTCCTTCGTGCGGTACGGCATGTATGGAGGGCCGCTTTTGATCCGGGGCGATTCTGCTCATTTCTTCGAAGTTGCCGCCGTTATCCGACATGAAGAAGACGAGCGTATTGTCGAGCATGTTCAATTGCCGCAATTTGTTGACGATCTTGCCGACGTTCTGATCGAGCTTATCGATCTGCGCGGCGTAGACGGCCATGCGGCGCATCTCCCAGTCGTGGAACGAGGCGAGTTCCCATTTCGGTACCCGCGGGTCGCGCGCCGTGATGCCCCATTCTTCGCGTACAATGCCGGCTGCGAGTTGCTTCGCATGCCGTTCCGCGCGGAGCCTGTCCCAGCCGCCCGCGTAGCGGTCCTTGTACTTTGCAATGGTGTCTTCCGGCGCCATCAGCGGCCAGTGGCCCGCGGTAAACGCTGCGTACAGAAAGAAGGGTTGATCGCTTAGCAGCAGCCTCTTCGATGTATTGGACCGCGTTGTCTCCGAAGGCGTCGGTCAGGTAGTAGTCATGCTGATCGCTGGGAACGGTGATAGGCGTGTTGTCCTGTGTGAGCGAGGCGGGGTCGAAGTAGCTAGCGGCACCATTGATAATGCCGTAATAGCGATTAAAGCCACGTTGGAAGGGGTAATTATGTTGACCAACCGTTAGAGGCGTCAAGTGCCATTTGCCGACCATCAAGGTGTTGTAACCGGCGGGCCTTAGTGCTTCAGCGATGGTGACGCAGTTTTCGCTTAAATCGCCGCGGTAGGCCGGATACGGATAACGCCCATAGTCCGCGGTCATCATCCCCATTCCAGCCTGGTGCGAGTAAAGGCCCGTCAGCAGAGCGGCCCGAGAGGGACAGCAGCGTGGACTGTTATGGAAATCAGTGAACTGCAGGCCGCCTTTGGCAAGCGAATCCAAGTTGGGCGTGTCGATCTCCGACCCATAGCAACCAATATCCGAAAACCCCATGTCGTCGGCCAGAATGAAAACGATATTCGGCCGTGAACCAGCGTATCTGCCGGCACTTGCGCCTTGAGCATTGGCCCGGCCTGCCGCGGACACCAGCAGGCCAGCGGAGGCGGTTGCACCGCTTTGTAGGAATTCTCTTCTTGTCTTCGTCATTTCCATCTCCTGTGCGGAGGCCTTGATCTTCTCCCAGCAACTCTAAGACCCTCAGTTCGCTGGCTAATGACAGACCAACTCTCTTCCGAAATCATTGAGGAAGTTCAGTCCCACTTAGGCGTCCTATGTCCGCCATGACGCCCGTTAAGGGCGGCTGTGGATCGGTACGGTTATAGCCACGCGCCAACTGATGCCGCGAGCGCTGCTCCGTCTCGTCGGGTTCGCCCCCTACTTCCTTTACAAGCCGCCCATGCATCGCCTCGACGCGCGACCGATACTCCGGCCGATTCGCCAGGTTTGTGAACTCTTGCGGATCCGACTTGAGGTTATACAGTTCACGGTGCGCGGGGTGATGTTCGTCGATGATCGTGTGATAGGTGTACTTCCAATCTCCCTCGCGGAGCATGACATATCCGGATGCGGTGTTGTGCGCATAGTATTCACTTACCGCACGGTCCTTCCACGCATGTCGCGAGTCATCTAACCATGGCAGCATGGATTCGCCATTCCAGTCCCCGGGCGTGTGGCCGCCTCCGATAGCCGCGACGGTCTGGACAAGATCGACATGCGATGACGCACCTGGCCTCCTCTGCCCGCCGGCCCAGCGCTGCGGCCAGGAGATAATGAGCGGCACGCGGGAAGCCGGCTCGAACATGCAGTTCTTCCACCACATTCCATGCTCGCCCATGTTTTCGCCATGATCGGAAGAGTAAATGATGACTGTGTTTTCGGCCACGTCGGGGTGCTTGCGGAGAGCAGCCAAAACCTTCCCGATTTCGTTATCCGTCCAACTGGTAAGTCCATAGTAGAGTTCGCGGCCGCGCCGCACGGTATCGTCGGGCACGCCGATCTCTTCGAATCCTGCGCGCTGAACCTTGTAATTCAGCGAAAGATTTTCGAGAAAGCCGGGCGGGATTACCGGCATGTCGACTTTTCCGCGATAGCGGTCCCAGTATTGCTCCGGCACGATCAGCGGGAAGTGAGGGGTTAAATAGCCGACAAAGAAGAAGAACGGCTTGCCGCCAGGCTGACGCTTCGAAAGGAAATCCACGAGCGCCGGCGGTCACAAAGCGATCATGCTCGACCGAACTGCCGTGGTCGCCCGGATGAAACTCGCTGAATCGGGGAGAGAGGCGTTTCTGGGTCAGGTGGTCCGGACTGAGCCGGCGTCCTTCACCGGTCTTATACCATTGGTTAAAATTCCCCCCGACATCGGTGAAACCATAACGGCGGGTGTAATCGTAATGCTGCTTTCCACACAGAAACGACTCGTATCCCACATCATTCAGGACGCGGGGCAAGGACGGGATATCCGCGCTGGGAAGCCGGCAAGTCAGCCCCCACACATCCACGCGCGAAGTGTATTTCCCCGCAGTGAGCGACAGCCGCGAAGGAACGCAGAGCGGTGAATTACAGTAATGCGCATCGAAAGTGACCCCATGCTCCGCAAGCGAATCCATGTTAGGCGTGTGAACGATCCGATTCCCGTAACAGCCCGTGACATGCGGGTTGTGCTCGTCCGACATGATCCACAGGATGTTCGGCTGCTTCGAAAAGTTCGGGACGGCCGCAGCGCCGCCCTTGGAAGCGCCGCTATGCCTAGAGTGGCCGCGGCTTTTGCAGAAACGCTCGCCGCGATGGCGAGATATCTTTTTCAGACATTAAATTGTCCTTTCCGTGCATCGGCCCCAGTTCGTTGGCCCGGTTTTCCGTACTCACCAATCGCACTCCTGCATGAGGATGAGGATCGACGGTTTCGGACATGCGCGCGATCATCAACGCCTGCAGTTCCGCCTTAATGCTCGCGAGCACTCCGATCGTCCCAGAGGTTGTTAAACTCATTGGGATCTTTTTCGAGGTCGTAAAGTTCTCCCCATCCACCGAGAGAATGATAAATGAACAATTTGTATCGTTCCGTGCGCACCATCGTCGCCCACGGCGGAGGAGAATAATTGAAATTGGAATTGTAGAACTCACTATAAACTGAACTACGATGCGTGTTCGTCTCGCCCTTCAGAAGCTTAGTCAGCGGCCGTCCCTGCATCCGGAATGGAATGGGAACACCGGCCGCCTCGAGCAAAGTGGGCGCCAAATCTACTTCTTCCACCAGCGCGTGCACTTTCAGGCCCGCCTTGTACCCTTTTGGCCAGCGAATAATCAGGGGCACGCGGATCAGCGGCTCATAGAAGTATGGTCCTTTGAGATAAATTCCGTGATCGCCTAGCATCTCGCCATGGTCGCTGGTGTAGATGACGATAGTGTCCTGGTCCTGGGCGGTTTCCTTCAGCGCATCAAGCATGCGGCCGAGCGCAGTGTCTACTTGCTCGATCATGGCGTAATACGCGGCCGTGATCTTGCGATGAGTAAGATCGTCGGTCTTCGCGAACGAGATGTCGTTTCCTCCATAAGCTCCTTCATCATCGGTTCTCGCGTACGGCGACTTGGTTTGCAGTTCTCCCTCGCGGTATTCGGGCGACGGTATTTTGGATGGATCGTAGCGTCTGAAATATTCCTCGGTCGGTACAAAGGGATGATGAGGCTGAAAGATGTTGACCGAGATCAACCACGGGCGATAGCCGCGGTCCTGCCGCATCATCTTGATCGCCTCGTCTGCACACCAGGCAGTCTGCGTGTACTTAAGATCGATGGGCGCACCCCACGCCGGCGTATCAGGAGGCTGTTTCGGCCACGTCACGCTCTGCTCGCGCAGCCATACGCGCCACATGTTCGCCGTTCGGCCATTGATCACTCATGTCGTGGCTCCAGACGAAAAGATCGTAGCCGTCATCGATACGATCCTCAATCCGTCCGCCCTGGCACGGCGACAGGTGAAGTTTGCCCACCAGATCGCATTCGTAGCCCGAGTCGGCCAGGATTCTGGTCACCAGCTTTTCACTCGGCCGGATTCTTTGCCCGTTCGCGCGAAGGCCGGTCGTGTGTGGATACCGCCCGGTAAGAAATGCTGCTCGTGAAGGAGAACAGATCGGGCACTGGACAGCGTAATGCGTGAACGTCACTCCTTCATCCATCAGCCGTTTCAGGTTCGGCGTGTGGATATAAGGATTGTTCAGCCCTTCGAGGGTGTCGAAACGGGTTTGGTCTGCACAGATCCAAAGGATGTTCGGCATTGCCCGGCCGTCCGCTCCCCTTGGCCGCTGCATCATGTCAACGGTCGGAAGCGGAATCGCGGACTTTCGGAGCTCTCGCCTGACGCGGCTTGGCCCGCGCGCCTCCTTTGCTAGTAGCGGGTGCGGCTAATAAACCTTTAAAGATTTCCCGGCGTTTCATAAGACTCTTGACTCATCAAAATATGAATTGCAGCGCGAACTGGATTTGACGGGGAGGCGAAACGGTGCTCGTTATCGTGCCGAACCCTGCATCTTGGAGGTTGGTGTCGGGCAAATAAAAGTGAGGGTTATTAAAGATGTTGAAAGCCTCAGCCCTAAACTCCAAACCAAATCGCTCGGTAAGATGAGTCGTCTTAATCAAGGAGAAATCGGTGTTTATGAAAGCCGGTCCGCGGACGTCGCCCAAGGTTCGTCCGACGTTCCCGAATGTGAACGCGCCCGGCTGTGTAAATGCAGCGATATCAAACCACTCCGCTACTTTCTCTCCATCCGGCCGGCTGGTCGGAAGATTTGCGCTCACTCCGGTGCTGTTCGGGCGGTCTCCGCCCAGTGGTATGGAAGTGCTCATCCCAAGAGGAAAGCCGCTGTGGGCCGTGAAAATGCCATTGACCCGCCATCCACCGATCAGTTTTGCCGGCAAGCCGTGAACTCCGGCAAAGAACGGCTCAGACGGCCCAAACGGAAGGTTTCCCACGAAGCTGAACACTAGCGACTGGGCTACATCAAGTTCGGAAAGCCCTCGTTCCGCTCTTAAGTCGTAGTAATTCTGCGTCGCGTTCGCAATCGTTTGATTACCTCCAATGGGCGCCTGTTGGGTATTCGTATCGGTAATTAGCTTTCCGGTCGTGTACGACAACAAGAAACTGGTTCCGTGTGACAGCCGCTTGTCTACCTTCACTTGCAGCGAATGATAGATAGAACTGCCGCTGGTGTCGTTGATCTCATCCACGCTCGTGAATTGGGGATAGGGCAGCAATAACTGTTGTTTCGCTACCTTCTGTTGGGACAGGGGGCCGACCCCAACAAAAGCGGCAAACGGATTCGCGACGGAAGCCTGAAGGTCTGTGCCGAGCGACAGGTATTGCGGATTTAACTGGTCGAGTTGGAGATCCCGAGTCAAATGCACACCGTGGCTGCCCGAGTACCCGACGTCCAGCAGGATGGTGGGGGTAACGCTCTGCTGTATGTCAAAATTCCACTGCATCATGTACGGCGATTTCACGTTAGGTGCCCACACGGTTATCGCCTGCCCCAGGTACGTTGCCGCTCCCAGCATATTATTGGTCGGCTGCACCAACCCGTTCGGGAATGGATTGCTCAGGCTATCAAACGGCGTCAGACCGCCATCGATCGAACTGACAAACGAAGTAGAAGAACTGTAGCCCGGGTTAGGAACGGTGCCCACAGCATTGTTGGTGATATCCAACGGCGGATAGAAGAGATTGAACCCTCCCCGGACCACTGTCCTCGAGGCCGGTGAGTAGGCAAACCCAAAACGCGGCGAGAAGTTCTTCGTGTTCCAGTTGTAGAGAGTGCGCGACTGTCCATCCACGCCCGCGAACACCAGCCCGCCCTGAAGGCCCGGGAATTGGCTGTTGGCGGCCGGGCTTGGGAGGCTCGCATCGAACGCCGCCAAGGCATTATGACGTTCGGTGTAAGGAGTCTCAGTCTCATACCGCAGCCCGAAGTTCAGAGTCAGATTGTTTGTGACTCTCCAGTCATCCTCCACATATCCCGCGAAATACCAGTCCTGAAGGGACGCTCCCGCACCGATCGGAACAGAGCCGGATGCGGCATCTCCGAGCAGCAGACTCGCTATGGCCGATCCGCCTGTCGACGAAACTATATTCGGGTTAGGGCCCTGTGTGAACCCCGGCGTGAAGTTGAATGCTCCGCCCGTGTTATTGACGTTGATGATGTTGATCCGGTGAAGCCGGATATCTGTGCCGAAGGTCACGATTTGCTTCCCTGTAACTTTGGTCGCGGAGGCCAGAAATGCGTGACTGTCGTTGCCATTCCGCAGAAAGCTCTGCCCTGCTTCACCAGAAAAGCCAGTCGCGCTGATGGCGGGGAACATTGGAATCTGCACCGCGTCCACGTAAGAGGATGGAAGACCCAGGGTACTCAGGTCAAATCCGTAGCTGAGCGTGTTCCGTGATTGAAACCAACGCGCAAACCCGTAGTGCAAGCTCAGCAGAAACGTGGGACTGAGGGTGATTGTATCGCCTAACGTAGCCGAGTGCTCGTGGAATGCGGTGCACCCCACCGAACCCGGATTCGGGCTGGCGGCGTTTCCATAAAGGTTCGGCTGGCAAAGAGGCGTGAGATTCTGAGAATATCGTCCGAAAAGACGATTCCGCTCGCCAAAGTTCTGGTCAATGCGAACGTCAAACTGGTCCTTGCTGATCGTTCTGGGAGCATTGCTGATAAAGTTATTCGCGTTGGTGAAGGGAGCGCCTTGAGTATTCGGCAGAGGGTAATAGGTCAGCAGTTTAGACCCGACCGAATTTAATCGGGTAGCCGGGATTGCGTTATTCGGAAAGACGTTGCGAATGTACTGCCCCGGATGGCTTGGATCCAGCCGAGTCGTGCTGGGATCGTAGATGTTGACGAGTTGCCCTCTGCTGTTGAACGTCTGGCTGAAATCGCCCGCTCTTTGAGCCAGCGTAGGCACAGTTCCAACAAATACGTTCCCTTGGACCCACCGCGTTCCCTGATAATCGGTGAAGAAAAATGTCCGGTTACGGCCGTTGTAGAGATGCGGGATAACCACCGGACCGCCGACGGCATAACCAAACTGATTCATGCGAAATTCCGGTTTCGGCTTCCCCGCTTGATTGGTGAAGAAATCGTTTGCGTCGAATTTATCGTTCCGCAAGAATTCGAATAAGCTGCCGTGTAGCTGGTTGCCTCCCGATTTCGTAATCACGTTAACAACTCCGCCGGCAAATCGGCCATATTGGGCTGGAAGATCGGAACTTTGGACTTTGAACTCCTGCGTGTCCTCCACCAGCGGTATGGTGGTGATCTGACCGAAGTATCCCGCGGTGGACGGAACGCCATCAATCAGAAACTCGTTATTCCCGGCTCGTCCGCCGTTGATGGAAAAATCGCTATCAAAGGTTGTGTTTACGGAGATGTCATGGAACTGACCTCCGGTAGCAGGAGTGGTGAGAATCCCGGGCGTCAGTGTCACCAGGCGGAACACCTGCCGCCCATTCAACGGAAGATTTGCGATCGTAGTCCCGTTGACCACCTGTCCGAGTGAGGATGTTTCCGTGTCAAGCAGCGGCGCGGCCGCTACAACCGTTACGGATTCTTTGGCGCTGCCCAACGCCAACTCGGCGTTTACCTGCGCTGTTTGATTCACCTGCAACGTGATTCCGGAGCGGGAATATTCCTCGAAGCCTTCCTTCGTGACATTGAGACCATATTGGCCGGGGGGCAGCAGGGGTACAGTGTAAACACCCTGTTGACTCGTCGCAGTGGTTTCAACAGCATTGGTCGCTTCGTTAGTAACAGAGACTTTGGCGCCGGCGATCACGGCTCCGCTCTGATCCTTTATGGTTCCTAAGATTGTTCCCGTATCGGTCTGAGCAAAAAGCTCACCAGTCAGCAGAAGCAATACACACATCGCCGAAACCATATACGTCGATGCATGGACAAACAAACGGTCTTTGTTCACGACGCACCCCCTTGCAGCTTTATCGCCGCAACCGCTGGCGACTAAGGCCGCGTTCGGCTCGCCGGGATGTTCGATTGATCTCGCGGCTGTCTTGTTACCAGATCCCTCCAATTTCCTTCACTTCTTGTCAAGAAACCGGCGCGCTGAGAGTACATTGATGTGAAGGGCAGTCACAGGAATTCGAGAAGCAGTCCTCATCCCTCACCCTGCACGGTACCGGGCGGACGAGGGTCGGTCCGAGTGTAGCCGCGCGCCAGCTGATATCGGGAGCGCTGCTCCGTCTCATCCGGATCGCCGCCCACCTCCTGAACCAAGCGCCGGTGCATTGACTGCTGACGTTCTCGGTGCTCGGGGCGACCTGCCAGATTTGTAAACTCGTGCGGGTCCAGCGAAAGGTTATACAACTCTTGTTCCGCCGGATGATCCTTGTCGATAACAGTATGGTAGACGTACTTCCACTCGCCACTTCGCGCCATCACGTAACCGGAGGCCGTATTGTGCGCGTAGTACTCGGAAACCGCATAATCTTTCCACGAATGCCGCGGGTTGTCCAGCCACGGCAGCATAGACTCGCCGTTCCAATCGTCTGGAGCCTTCGCGCCAGCGATGTCCGCGATGGTCTGCACCAGGTCGACGTGCGACGATGCACCTGCCCGGCGTTGACCGGGGGCCCAGCGCCGGGGCCACGAAATAACCAGCGGAACGCGCGCCGATTGCTCAAACATGCAGTTCTTCCACCACATGCCATGCTCTCCCATGTTTTCGCCGTGGTCGGACGAGTAGATGATGATGGTGTTTTCCGCCACCTTGGGATTCGATCGCAGCGCCGCTAATACTTTGCCGAACTCGTTATCGACCCAATCGGTAAGACCGTAGTAAAGCTCGCGGCCGTTCTTCACCGTGGCGTCCGGCACGCCAATTTCTTCGAACGCCGCCCGCTGCACTTTGTAGTTAAGCGGTAAAGCTTCAAGAAACCCGGCTGGAATCACTGGCATCTCCACTCTGTTCCGGTAGTGGTCAACGAAACTCTCCGGAACGATCAGCGGGAAATGAGGACATAAGTAGCCGGCGAAAAGAAAAAACGGCTTATCGCCGTACGCCCGCGTGGTCAGAAACTCAACCGCCCCCGCCGTGACGCGGCGATCATGCTCGACAGAGGAGCCGTGGTCGCCCGGATGGAATTCGCTGAACCGCGGGGAAAGACGCTTCTCTGTCAAATCGTTCGGACTTTTCCGCGCTCCCTTGCCAGTCTTATACCAACGGTTGAAGTCACCGCCCACCTGTTCAAACCCGTAACGGCGACTGTAGTCGTAATGCTGCTTGCCGCAGAGGAAAGATCGATAGCCCGCACTGTTGAGCAACCGGGGCAGCGTCATCATGTCCGCGCTCGGTAGCCAACACGTGAGCCCCCATACGTCTACACGCGATGTATATTTTCCGGACGTGAGTGACAGGCGGGACGGAACACACAGCGGCGAGTTGCAGTAGTGTCTGTCGAACGCGACGCCTTGTCTCGCGAGCGAGTCGATATTCGGAGTGCGCACCACCCCATTCCCATAACAGCCCGCGATCTGATAATTATGCTCATCCGACATGATCCACAGGATGTTAGGCTTCTTCTCGTTCTCTACGACGGCGGCGGCACGCGATGTAGTCAGGCCGGCTAACCCGGCAGCGGCGGACTGAAGGAACCTGCGTCTTGAAGGCGCCTGAGCTTCATTCATTCTTAGTCTCTCCCTTGATCGCGCAGTTTCAACGCATTTGCAGATGATTTAACTGCCCCATAATGTCGTAGATCAGTTTCCAGTCCCCATGCACACCATTTTTCAATGCCGCTTCGACCCATTTTTGACCGGGGGCATCGGCGACTCAGAAATTTTGCTGGACCTGGTTCTCAGGAGAGGATTACTGGAACGCCATCCGCGCTGTCGTAGCAAAAAACTTTCCGCGTAGATGCTGCGCAATCGCTCCCGCGCATACTCCTGGCTCTGCACCTTCTGAAGCGATCCTTTCTTACGGAATGAACGCCTCGGGCGCCGTACCTTTCCGGTACGGTGCGTACCAGTTGTGCACGTTAGACCACTTGGTCTGGTACTTCACGCCCTGCGGGCCGGTGGGCAGCGAATCTTCGGTGCGTATCGCCCACATCAGCAGTTCCGCCATCAGGGAGCCCTGTACTGCCGCCGCGCTGGGATGGCCAAACAGGTTTTTGAGCTCACATGGGTCCGACGGCAGATGGTAGATCTGGCCGTAACCCATCATGTCGAAGATGAGTTTCCAGTCCCCCATGCGTACCATCTTCTGGAGTCCGGACATGGTCACCTTGTTCAATTCATCGAAGCCGAATCCCTCTGGGTGCGCCTGCGCCGCGGCCGAAGCGCGCGGTCCATCTGGCAGGAAGAACGGCACGTGATCGGAGGCTTCGTAGTACAGTCCGCCCACGCCGACCGTGGCGTATATACTCCGAAATTCTTCTCGCGGGTAGTCCTCGCCCTGTAGCAGCGGCCACAGGCTTCTGCCCTGCACACCGTGCGGAATCGGTGCCCCTAGGATTTCGCAGATGGTTGGCATGAAATCGGCTATGGACGTATGCACGGATGACCCGATTCCCGTCGACGGCTTGATCCCAGGCCCGGACCATATCATCGGGATGCGCGTGAGGCACTCGGGCAGGCCGACCCCCTTGCGCGCCAGTCCGTAATCCATGAGGTAGTCGCCATGATCGGCGAGGTACACGATCACCGTATTCTCGCGCATCCCACGGTCGTCAAGGAACTTGAGCATGCGAGCCAGTTGGTCATCGATCAATCGCAGCATGCCCAAGTAATTTGACTTGTAGCGGCGCCAGTGCTGCTCGGTCGCAAATCCTACCTGTTGATGTTCATATTCCCACTGCGCCCGATAGCCGAGCTGCTTTAGCGCTTCCGGCCCAACACAGCGCGGCGGAACCTGGTCGGGAGGAAACATGTTCCAGTAGGGCGCGGGCACCTGCTCCGGATCGTGCGGTTCACTGAATCCCACCTGCAGCATCCAGGGCTGGGAGCCGGCCCCTTCTATGAACTCCATCGCATCGGAAACGATGCGATAGGGGAACTGCACTTCCACCGGAAAGGGTGTTGGCTCGAGCGCAATGTTGGCGTGCAGGCCCGCCATCCACTCCTGGAATGCATGGTAAGACTCCGGCGAGTCTGGTGGCATATAGCCGTTCTGCAGGCCGTACTCGCGCCAGAAGTCCAGGTCGGCGGGTTTTAGGACGGTGTGGTTTTTGCCTGCCAGACCCGTGCGATAGCCCGCCTCCTTGGCCACCTGGTAGACGTGCTTGGGGTAGACTGCTTCATCGACCATATCGTTGCCGCGGACATGGTGCGCGTCCGGCCATCGCCCGGTGATCATGCTCGTGCGGCTGGGCACGCATAAGGGCGCCGTGCAATAAGCCCGATCGAATGCGATTCCGCTCTCCGCGAGCCGGTCGAGCGCCGGACTGGTATCCAGTGGGTACCCGGAGCGCTTCGTCAGTCCAGTACGATGCTGGTCGGAAACGATGAAAAGAATGTTGGGAGGGCGATGTGCCTCTTCGCGACTCTGAACGGCCGGGCCGGACGCAACGGATTCCGCGGAGATGGCCGCGCCCACTGCTGATAACGACGAAAGCCTCAAGAAATTGCGTCGATCCATACTGATGTTCTCCTATGACGTCTTGGTTGCTCCGAGGTCCCGAGCCCCGAGTTTGGCATACCACAACACAGCGATCGGAGTACTCCACTGCAGGAACGACCGATGAGGGCAATTCCTTCTGCCCACGCTCGACAGTACAGCGCCGCTCGACATCTGTGGGCCCGAGTTCGCATAATGGCCCATGGAGAATTGACAGGTGAAGACAAAGATGACTCGTTCGCACGATGTGCGGTGGATGGCTCGTGACCTGCTTTTCGGAACGGCACTTTTCGTCCTGCCGACTCACGCCGCTCTGGCCCAGATCAGCGCGGCTCGCCCCATGCCCTCGACGGTCGTAGTGCACGTTGCCCAGAACGGCACCGAGCGAATTCCGCCCACCATTTTCGGCAGCTTCTTGGAGCCGATCGGGAATTCCATCAACAACGGCATCGATGCGCAGATCATGGTGAATCCCAGCCTGGAAGCCGGCCTCTGGAATCACACGAATCTTGAGAATCTCTACCGCGAACAGCCCGAGCTGATCGAGTCCTCCAACTCCAGCGGAATTCCTCTGCCGTGGGAGGCTCTGAATCCCGCCGCCGGTAACCGCTATGAGCTGCACGTGGGCCACGCCGCCAACAGTTGGCAGTCGCTCGAAATCATGGGTCAGCCGGAGCAGCTGACCGGCATCATGCAGAAGGTTTATCTCCCTGTGCAGCGCGAGCTCGGCTACAACGTCTCGCTCTATGCCCGCCACCTGAGCGGTCCCTCCACGCTCACCTTGTCCTTTCGCGACCGCGAATCCGGCAAGGTGCTCGCGGAAGCGCACGTGGACGCGACCGCCGCCGACTGGACCAAGTACGAGGCCAAGCTGCTGCTTTCGCAAGGCCAAGTCCGCCGTCTCGAGGCGGTGAATTTCGCGGTCAGCGTCGAAGGCAATGAGCGCGCCGAAATCGATCAAATTTCGCTGCTGCCCCAGGACGCCATCGGCACGCTCGACCCGGACGCCGTGGCCATGGCCAAAGCCATGCAGATAACCGAGCTGCGCTTTGGCGGCAATTTCAGTTCCTACTACCACTGGCACGATGGCATCGGTCCCCTCGACAAGCGGGTCACCACAAAGAACATCGCCTGGGGAATTCCGGAGTACAACAACTTCGGCACCGACGAGTTTCTGCAGCTCTGCGACCTTATTCACGCCATCCCGCAGTTCGACCTCAATATGGGCAGTGGAACGCCCGAGGAAGCGGCCGAATGGGTGCGTTACATTCGCGCGCACCACAGCGGGCGCGTGCTGTATGAGATTGGCAACGAGCTGTACGGGAAGTGGCAGGTCGGCTATCCAACTCTAGATGAGGTCGCCGCGCGCACGCTGGCGTTCAGCAAAGCCGTACGTTCCATCGCTCCAGACGCGGAGATCATCGCGACTGGCCTCGGCCCAATCTCGGACGGCAAATGGAACGCGGCCCAGCTTACTAATCCACCGGGAACCTTCCACGATCTCTCGCTGCATTTCATCGTCGGCACCAATCACCCGGTGAAGGAGCCGGCGTCTCCTGACTTCGTCGCCGCGGCGGCCTACGCTGTGCCGTACGCGGTCGGACCCTACTTCGACGAAGCTCAGGCGCAGGTCGATCAGCATCCTGGTCTCCGCGGTAAAGTACACTTTGCCGTCACCGAGTGGCTATTCAACAGCAAGGGTTATGGCGAGCGCAATTTCACCAATGAGAGTCCGAGCTGGATGAATGAAGGAGGCGCGGTGATGTCGGCGGGATTCCTTAATACCGTGCTCCGCCACACTGCCGACATCAACATCACCGACATGACCGGGCTCATGGAGTTCGCCGGCATCTGGAAGCGCCGTGAACAGGTCTATGCCGTGCCCGCGTACTACGCGTTCCAGATGTACACCGTCGTCAAAGGCGACACCGTGCTTCCGGTGACGAGCGACTCCGGCGCCTACAACGTGACCGGCGGAGACCGGCCGCTGAACGAAGTAGAGAACATCCCTTACATCGATGTAGTTGCAACCCGCAGCCCGGACGGCCACACCGTTACCCTGCTGTGCGTGAACCGCAGCCTGGAGAAGGATATCCCCGCCCGCTTCGATCTGGGGTCATGGCATGCGACCGGGCCGGTGCAGGGGCGGCAAATCAAAGCCGGAGATCGTTACGAGCGCAACGACGAAGTGGAGCCTGAGCACATCGTTCCGCTGGCATCCACCATCCAGCCGCCGAGGTCCGGCGACATATCAATTGTGTTGCCGCATGAGAGCGTCACAGTGCTCCGTGTGCCCATAGACTCGGCCCGTGAATAGGAAACGAATGTGATAAATTCATTTCGGCCAGTTTCCGATCCACCTGCCGAGGGTTCGCAACGGCTGAATTGGCGATGAGGGTAGTCCAGGGGCAAAGTACGAACTGATCGGTATTGGGAACGACGATCCGGAAAGGGATGCGCGGGGAAACGGCCACAGGAGTACAGTGATGTGGAACCGTAGAGTGAATCTGAATGGATGGGGTATTCGGGCTCTCATCGTTCTTCAACTTATAAGTACGGGTTGGATAGTTAATGCCCAGAGCGTAGATTCCTCGATTCAAGGGACCGTGACCGATAGCTCCGGCGCTGTGATCCCCGCCGCCGATGTTGCGCTCACAAACGACCAGACCGGGGTCGTGCGCAGAACCCAATCCGATTCCTCTGGAGCCTATTCGTTTCCCACAGTGCAGCCCGGAGAGTATTCGCTCTCTATTACCAAGGAGGGGTTCGCCGCATTCAACCTTAGTCGGTTCACCATTGTGGTCGGCCAGCATGCCACAGAAAACGCACGAGTGGGAGTAGCTTCTTCCACGCAGAGCGTCACGGTAGAAGCGAACGGTCTGGCCAA
Organism: uncultured Acidobacteriaceae bacterium; assembly: GCA_963771495.1. Taxonomy (GTDB): domain Bacteria; phylum Acidobacteriota; class Terriglobia; order Bryobacterales; family Bryobacteraceae; genus Bog-105. The sequence goes on from CAVYTR010000004.1 coordinate 609,009, forward strand.
TTTGCTTGAAACACAATCTAGTGACCTAGGCACGGTCATCGGCCCCCAGAGTGTTGCTCAGCTCCCCTTGAACGGGAGGAATTTCCTACAGCTCGGTCTCCTCTCTGGTGCGGCTTTGCCCAATTCAGGCGCTTCGAATAACACTGTGGCTCAAACGGGTCATCCAAACCAGTCGATCAACATCGCCGGAAATGAGCCCGACTACACCATGTATTTGGTGAACGGCATCCAGACGGTCGGCAGTCGCGCCAACAATACCTCGCTCAATCTTTCAACGTCCGCTATTGACCAGTTTGAAGTGCATTACGGTTTTTTTCTGCCCGATCTCAGCGCTAGCCCTGGGGTGGTTGACGTGATCACGAAGGCAGGAACCAACCATATTCACGGTGAGCTCTATGAATACGTGCGCACGAATCAGATGGAATCGCGTGACTTCTTCAGTCCTACTGCTCCGGGACCGTATCATCAGAACCAATTTGGCGCCAGTGTCGGCGGACCGATTTTGCGCAATAGGCTTTTCTACTTCGCTAACTACGAAGGCTACCGGCAGAGTCAGCATGCGTTCTCCAGCGCATTTGTGCCTACTGAGGCCATGTTCAATGGCAATTTTTCCGCGCTCTCTACTCCGATTTACGACCCTAACACCTACAACGCGGCCACGGGCAAGCGGCAGCAGTTTCCCGGTAACATCATTCCGTCAGACCGTATCAATCCAATCTCGAAACAGCTGCTTCAATACTTCCACTATGGCTCTCCCTTCAATGGAACCGCCAACAACTACGGCGGCAACCCGCAGACAACGCTCAATACGGATCAGTTCACTGGGCGCATGGACTTCAGCCTCAATGATGCCAATCAGATCTTTGCGCAGGGGTCCTGGGTCAATTCGCCGGTTACGAGCGCGGGGCTGTTTCCAGCCCAGGGAGTTGCGTACCCACTTGACACGGAGTTCGTGGCGCTCGGCTGGAACTGGACAATGAGCTCAAGCAAGGTAAATACGCTCAGCCTGGGTTTCGTGCGCGACTCCGTCTTTAATCAGGGGCAAACCATCAATGGCATTCAGGATCAGTTGGGAATCACGGGATCATCAGACGGCAATGGTGTTCCGAGTATCAACTTGAATGGCTACACTGGGTTTGGAAACTCGACCGGGTTGCTGGGCGACGTCGACAACTCATACCAGATCCACGATACGTTCAATTGGCTCCGTGGGAATCATCAGTTCAAGATGGGCTTCAGCCTGAACTACGTGCGGTCGATTCAGTCGAGCGCCAATCTGAACGCTCGCGGTATCATCCAGTTCAACCCGCAGTTCACGGCGCAGACTCAGCGTTCCGCATCTGGTGCCCTTTCTCTGGTTGCAAAGACCGGTGATTCGTTTGCGGACTTCCTGCTCGGCGATCCCGCCAATGCACACTCGCAGGGTATGCCTCTCATCCATGTGCGGTGGACCGACTTTGAGCCGTATTTTCAGGACACGTGGAAGATCAGCAAGAACCTCACTGCCAACCTCGCGTTAGCATGGTTTGGAGATACACCTCCAAATCCGTCGAGTAAGTCCGACCGTAATCTCATCCACAGCTTTGATTGGACCACTGGCTCCGAGACGTTTGCGGCGCTTGGGACTGCAGACCCTCAGGTCTACAAAATGACCAAGAATAGTTTCGCGCCGCGCGTGGGTCTGAGCTGGCAGCCTTCTTTCGTTGCTAACACTGTGATTCGCGCCGGGTGGGGGTTATATTACCCAACGCCCATGCACTTTGGATTGCAGTACGCGGTCGTTTCGCAGATCATTACTGTGAACAATCAGGTCGCCAATGCTGCAAATCAGCCGTTCCCAACTTATTATTTCGGCCACAATCTTCTACCGCCGGCGACAGTTGGACAGATTACCCCAGATCAGGTGCCGACAATCACGGGTTCTATGTTATATGAAGACGCGAATACGCGAATGCCGCGCGTTTCCCAGTGGGATCTCGACGTTCAGCACACCTTCGGGAAGTCGTATCTTCTGGATGTGGCCTACATGGGCAACCATGGAGAACACCTCGCCAAGCTGTACAATCCGCTTGACTGCTCTGTGCCCGGAACTCAGTTCTGCAACACCAGCACTGAGCCGTTCTATCCTCGCCTTACGTTCATGCAGGACATGAGCACGATCGGCTACTCCAATTACAACGCGTTGCTCGTCAAGTTTAACAAGCAGTTTGCAAACGGTCTCAGTCTTCTCTCGAACTTCACGTATTCTAAGGCGCTTTCGAATGGCAACGAGTCTAACAACGGCACGCTCAGCCAGGATAAGAGCTGCCTCCAGTGCGATTATGGCCTTGCACCCTTCAACGTTCCTCTGTCCCTGGTAATTAGTGCAGTTTGGGAACTGCCGGTCGGTCGCGGAAAGCGGTTTGGAAGCAACATGAATCGCTTTGTGGACGGCGTCATTGGTGGTTGGAGCGTGGACGCCATCACCTCCATGCAGAAGGGCAATCCCTTCACGGTGGTCGCGCCGAATCACGTTGCTTGGCCCGCTGATCAGATCCGTGCCGACCGTTACTGCAATGGCAGAAATGAGCTCCAGAACCGTGACCTGAGATCGAATGGAATGTATTGGCTTTACACCGGAACAGTATCGGCCGCAAATTCGCCGTGCTTCGTTGACCCTTTTACCGATCCCCACAACACGTCAGGTCAACCCTGGTACTTCGGGACTTCCGGCTTTGACGTCCTCACCGGCCCCGGAATCAACAACTGGGATATCGGTGTGCACAAGACGTTTCAGATTCGCGAAACGATGAGATTCGCCGTTCGTGGCGAGTTCTTCAACGCCTGGAATCACGCGCAGTTTGCAAATCCAAATGCGAATGTAAACGCTGCGACATTTGGAATCATCAGCTCAACACAACACGCGCCGCGCCAGATCCAGATCGGTTCCACGCTCAACTTCTGAGCCGGGTCTGTTTGCTCGGGAGCCGTTACGACCTTCCTCGTGGTTCCCTGTGGCCAAGTGGTCAGCGATCCGTTGGAGGACGTGGTGCATGGACGGGCGCGCGTGATCGAGAGACAATGTCTTCGTCGAGCGAATCTGCAAACAATCAAATATGAAGAGGTCTACCCGCACGCCTACGATTCGTCGGAGAAGGCAAGGCGTTCATAGGCCAGTTTTCGCCGGTTTTGCGAAAGGCGTAGCTCTCGAACTTTGGGGTGGGAGCGAAACTGCATCCGGAGCATTACCTCACCCGAGAACAGAAGCGCGCACACAGAGCGGGCGGAAGAGCTGAACCTGGATCGGGTTTCTCGTGGAGTCATGTAGCAGAGCTAGGAATGTGGCCGGCGATTTTTCTGCGAATCGTCTTGCGAAGATGCGGCGTGATCGTCAGCGTTGGTTCGCCGCGTTGGATGTGGCCTTCTTCTCCCGGCAGTCGGCATCTCTCGAAGACTCACGAGTTTGGCTGTCAATGAGCACCTAGCCGGGCACGCCGAAGAGCTGCATGTCACCTCGGCTTTTAGGAAGCTCGAAGTACTGCGCGATCCGAAATTCCGACCAATACCCAGTCCAACGCGGGTCTTGCTGCAAAACGCTGCCCAGGCGTTCGATCATTCTTTTCCGAAGCACGGCATGCTCTGGTTTGTGCACGAGATTCTCCGCATCCACGGCATTCAGATCGTAGAGCTCATCCACGGGCGACGAGCAGTTGTAGGAATAAAGATAATGCGATCCATCAGAGTTCCATTCCTGTATGCCGCATGGGAAGTTCACTCCCACATGCCAGCCGCCGAAGAACAGTAGGTTGCGATCGCCGGATGCGGACGTTCCTTTGAGCTCGGGCAGCAAGGACCGGCCATCAAACTTAGCTTCCGGATGAATGCCCACCAGCGACAAAACAGTAGGGCCAATGTCCATCAACGAGACCGGCTGCTGAGCGGCATGCGGCTTGATCTCCATCGCGGCCGGAGGTTTGATCACCAGAGGCACTCGCAGCACATCGGGGTACAAGTAAACGCCTTTGTCGATTAAGGCCCAACGCCCATTCATTTCTCCATGGTCACTGTTGAAGATAATCATGGAGTTCTCGTAAAAACCGAGCGCCTTCAGCTTTTGAATAAAGAGACCGATGACTTGATCTACCAACTCCATCTGCAAGGCATACGCTATGCGGTATTCACGGAGCGAGGCCGCGTCATATAGGCCCCAGTATTTGCGGTAAATCTCGTAGATATCGGGCTGGTCTTCGAATCGTTTCCAGTTATGCGTTCTCACCTGTTCGTAGGTTTCCGGAAGAGTCATCGACTTGCGAAGCTCGTTCTCGCGATTCTCGAACCCCACTGGAATGCTCAGAGGCTGGTGCGGGTCAAACAAATCCAGTTGGTAGTAGATGGCGTGGTTCTTCGTTGCCGGACTACTGGCGAGATCGTCTAGTTCGTTACAGGCGCGTTGCGCAAGATAAAAGCTGTACTGCGCCTCGATTGGAAATGGTTTCCCGTCCTCCTGCACAATCCATCCGCCCGCGGAATTTCCCGGCGTTTTCCGGTCCTGCTGCAGGAAAACGATTTCGCGCGAGTATTTCTGCGGTTTAACGCCGAGCCGCCGCTGATAGTCGAGATACCCATCATCGACATAGATGGGGGGTGACCAGCGATTCCATGCGTGATCGTTTTCTCCAAACGCATCGATGAACTTCTGGGTACCGAGGTGGCTCTTCCCCGAGTGCCTTGCTACGTAACCATTTGCTTTCAGGTATTCAGGCCAAATCGTGTCGTTCGATTTCAATTCGGTATCGAGGCCCAGCGGCGCGCGTTCCCCGTTCCCCAAGATGTAACTGTAGCGGCCCGTGAGGTAGGACGCACGGGAGGGCGCGCAGAGCGGGACGGTGCAAAATGCATTCGAGAAAAACACGCCATCCTGTATCAACGAATGAATCGCGGGCAAGTGAAGCTGCCGGGACATTGGCCGGGACGGCAGATAAAAATCAGGACTGATCATGTCCGCCGTAATCAGAAAGACATGCGGTTTGTTCGTATGCGCGCCCGGCTCGGCCGGCGCCTTCTTGTGGGATTCCTTGGGCATCGCTCCGGCGGCTGCGGCTGCCGCCAAGCCAAGGAGTTCGCGCCTGTTCATCTTCCAATTATCATCATTCGGCGTGAAGTTGCATTTGCTTGTGCAGCGTGATCACGGTTTCGGGAATATCTGCTGGGCTTGAATTCCGGGCGTTCTTGGGGCCTGGTGCCTCTCGCTCAGTGTCTTCGAGCCGGAGGCTTCCTTAGTGGATGGCTTGCGTCCATTCGTCCTATTTTTCTCGTGTTGAACGGTCAACAAGCCTTCTCGTACGCTTACTTGGGGTGAGACTTCGGTGTGCCTTAAGCCGTACAACTCGCAGGTTCTTCAAGATTCGATGCACACAGGCGACATCAGATGTGTGCGCTCGGGTAGCCGGCAAGCCGAAGACGTCGTCGACGGATAGTTCAGTGGACGTGCCCGCGGGTGTTGCGGTGATACTTGGGGAGTGCTTGCTGGACTTTGCTCAAAGTAGCGACGGTCGAAGTGCGCTGGGCCATTCCGAAACAACACCCCTACAGCTTCATGCCTGCGCAAATGGGTTCGGCAAATACTTGATCGCAGGATCTTGATCGGAACATTGCAAGAGGAGCAGGAGAAGTATCGCAAACCGCTGGCATTCGTTCGCCCAAAACATTGAATTTGCAACGAGTTGCAGCGACGTCCAGCGTGGATTACTGCGCTGTTTGCTGCAGTACCAAGAATGCCTGCAAACCACTGAAAACATGGAGCGGGAGACGGGGATCGAACCCGCGACGTCCAGCTTGGGAATACGAGAATCGTTTGTAAATAAACGACAACGGCGTCCATGGAGATCAACCCTGTGCATAGAGATTCCTGGAGTTTCCTCATTTTGCTGCGAACACCGGCTTAACGCATTAAACGCATTCCTGAAGCCGGGAATGTTTTGAGCTCTCGAAAATCGCAAAGAATCGCTTCCAAAACACTCGCCCAACGCGCGTTGAATTTGGGTTCGACGCAGACGCGAGGTGAGGGTTGCAAAACAGAAACGCCCGAAGTGTGTTCGGGCATGACATCAGTCGCCACGGCGAGATGGAGTCCGCTGGCGCCGGTCTGAAACGGATGCTGCCGGAGCTGGTCGTCTCGAAGCAAAGGCTGCGGCAAGCTGAAGGCAGTTGCATGGTGCGCATGAAGCGTGAGGAAGGAAAGCAGAACGTGGGATTTAGTTCGCGGCCATTTGTTCTGTGCGGGCTTCCGGTGCGGCAGCCCGCTGCCGGCGAGATGCTGTACGAGCGACGAAACGGAGATTTCGTCCTCCAGATCACCGGGCATCCCAACTATGGTCTACCGTTTGGGCAAGATCGAATCGTGCCGATCTACTTAGCCACACTGGCCGTGCGTCAACAAAGCCAAACGATTCGCTTCCGTACAGCCGCCGAAATGCTCGAGACGTTCGGAATGCACAAGGGAGGGAAGGAGTATCGACGGTTAGTCGCCGCCTTCGAACGGATCTTCGGGGCGACTATCTTCTTCGGTACGGATACCCTGCGGGGCACAGCGCGGGTGGTCCAGCGATCGAGGTTCAGTTTCTTCAGCGAAGCCCAGATCTGGTACAGTCGCGACCCGGAGCAGTACCCCATTTCGGACCAGTTTGAGAATGTGATTGTGCTCAGCGATGAATTCTACCGGGAGACTGTTGCGCATCCGATTCCAGCAGACATGGAAGCTGTGAAGGTGCTAGCATCCGCACCGGCCGTGCTGGACTTGTTCATGTGGCTCTCGTACCGCTGCTTTATCGCAAAGGGCAAAGAAACGATTCCGCTGTTTGGATCGCGCGGCCTGGCCAGTCAGATTGGATCGATTGAATACGCCAGGCCTCGCAAGTTCCGCGAGAAGCTCGATGGGTGGCTGGAATCGATTCGCATCCTCTGGCCGGAGTGCCCGGCGAGAATCAGCCCAGACGGCACAGGGTTAGAGGTCGGTCGAGCCACTGCCGTGCTCGTCGAGCAGAAGGTCGGATAAGGGAGATCTGCCGTGAGACCAACTGATAAGCAATCAAAACAGGTGCAAGAGCGCGAATCGCTGCCGAAGAGCTATCCGGCTTTTCTGCAGGAGTTGAAAGAGCGCATCCGGGAATCGCAGGTGCGAGCATCCCTCTCGGTCAACCGCGAGCTGGTGATGCTGTCTTGGCGGATCGGGCGGGACATTCTGGTTCGGCAAGAACGAGAGAACTGGGGTGCGAAGATCATCGATAGGTTGGCCGCGGACCTAAAAACGGCCTTCCCGGAGATGAAGGGCTTCTCGCCCAGAAACCTCAAGTACATGCGCGCGTTTGCGGAGGCTTGGCCGGAAGAGGCATTTGTGCAACACGCTGTTGCACAAATCCCCTGGGGTCACAACGTGCGCATCCTCGATTACGTAAAGGACCGCAGCGCCCGGGAGTGGTACGTCCAGGCCACCGTCGAACATGGCTGGAGCCGCAACGTTTTAGTCCACCAGATTGAAAGCGGCGCGCACAAGCGCGCTGGTGCCGCCGTTACGAACTTCGGACGAACGCTTCCACCGTCGCAGTCCGATCTCGCTCAGCAGATCACAAAGGACCCTTACACGTTCGACTTCCTCACGATCGGTGAGGACGTTCATGAGCGAGAGCTCGAACGAGGCTTGCTCGGACACTTGAGAGATTTCCTGTTGGAACTCGGCGTTGGTTTCGCTTTCGTCGCCAGCCAGTATCGACTCGACGTGGGGGGAAACGACTTCTTTGTCGATCTGCTCTTCTATCACCTGAAGCTCCGTTGCTACCTGGTCATTGATCTCAAGGTAAAGGCATTCGAGCCAGAGTTTGTGGGCAAAATGAATTTCTATCTTTCCGCCGTCGACGATCTGCTTCGCCATCCGGATGACAAGCCGAGTGTCGGCCTGATCATCTGCAAAACAAAGGATCGCGTCGTAGCGGAATATGCGCTTAGGAACACCACCACTCCCATCGGCATTTCCGAATACAAACTGGCGGAATCGCTACCAACCGACTTGAAGGGGAGTCTACCGACGATCGAGGAACTCGAGAGCGAGTTGGGGAGGCCCGGCGATGAAGAATGATCACGCTCTTGTTAAGACAGTCCCCAAACGTGACATGGAGACGGATGATCCGCGACGGCCCGTCTGGCTAGAAGCCACCGATTCCTTCTACAAGAAGTTGAATCGGATTGCTTGCGAGTGCCGGCTTTCCCGTTACGAAGCTCTTAGCCGTGGCTTGGATGCATTACTCCGTGAGGACCAAGTGCGCAGCTCTGCCCTGAACCGAAACATCAAGAGCCCAGCGCAATCGGAAGTCTTTCGCCGAACCATGGGACAGGTCTCCCGTAATTACTGGGCAACGGTCAGCCCGGAGGAGAAGCGCGAGCGCGCGAGGAAAAACGCGCAGGCGCGCTGGACTGCACATCGCGACCGAGGAGAACGCACCACCAAAGGGCTATAGCCGAATCACCATCGGACGAAGGCGCCCCCTTAGAGGGGGACGTCCTCATCTCCGGCCGGTTGAGCCGCTTCGTCGGATTCGGAATTTAGCGGAGCGATCCAGAATCCGCATCGTATCAGCCTTTAGCTCGACGGCAAGTTGCTGGATGACGTACTCGATGGAATCCTTACCGTTGGGAATCGTGATCGTGCAATCGTACTCGCGGGGTGCTGAGTTCGCCTTGCACGAAGACGTGAGTGCCCTTCAACAGGCGTGGAGCGATTTGGGCGGAGCGCGGTCCGAACGCGAGCACGTTGTGCCATTGCGTTTTCTCATTCCACTCACCTTTATCGTCCTTCCAGGACCGGGTGGTTGCAACCGACAATTTTGTAACCGTCGTGCCGTTTGGAAGGTCTTTGATCTCGGCGTTGCGACCGATGAATCCGATGATCGTAAGCTGATTGAGGTTCATGTGATTTCTTTCTTTCTGCCCGTTTGTCGGGGCACTCTGAAGCGAGTGGCGGCTGCTCCCAACCCCAGTAAGTGCTTTCTTCCGGGGACCGCAAGAATTTCACCCGCCAGCCTTCGCGAGCGTGCGAGCCAAGAGCGAATTGTTGGGGTGCTTCCAAAGAAAGCAGAACGGACGCCGGCGTCGGGCGCAGGGTTTTCGCCCGAAGCTGTGCCAAACGACGGGGTGGGAAGAAGAAGAATAGGACCAGTCAGTTACTCGAATCAAAGTTTTAGTTGAGCAACATCGATCTCGAGAAACGCAGCGACCATACAACTAGCATTTGCACCGGGTAACGAGTTGCAACAGCTGATGGTCGGAGCCAATCGTGCGTAGCACAAAGGATCGAAGCCAGTGTTCGTTGCTTCTCCAATCATCGCTTGAAGATCCTGGGCGTGAACACTGCCATCTCGGAATTGACCGCATACGGCGTGCTTGCGAGACCCAAATTATTGGTCTCCACATCGCCGTCACTCGCGAGTATCCTCTTAAAAGAGCAGAGCGCATCAGACAATATGAGAGTGGAGCAACTCCGGTTTGGACCAGTCGACGCTCAATCGTGGCAGCATTTTAGTGCGCTCTTCGAAGAGCGGAGCGGGTTCAAAAGCTGTTGGTGTATGCTCTGGCGAGCCGCCCCGGAAGGAGGAACCCAGAGACGGCACGAGTCGTCGCAATCAAGATTCAGTCGAGAGTGGAAAATCGTGTCCCGACGGCATGCTTGGTTACGTAAAAGCAGATCTAACCGAAGTGATCAGCTCAAGTCCGAGACTTACCTCTATCGAGTGCAACCTGCTCCGGCAAGTCGACGCGATTCTGAGTCAGGTAGCGATGGATGTCAGATATGACCACAGAACCTTCTCCGACGGCCGATGCAATACGTTTAACCGAAGTAGCTCTCACGTCTCCGACAGCATAGATTCCAGAAACACTAGTCGCGTAGGGTGTGACCTCAAATCCATTGCTTCCACCCGTAAGAACAAATCCCTTGCTGTCCAGCTTGGCCGTGTCTTGTAGCCAGCGAGTATTCGGCTCCGCTCCGATCATCACGAAGACACTCGAGAGTGGCTTTCTAATGGAGTCGCCGGTGTTGCGGTTTCTCCAAGAAACGAACTCAAGTGCCGTCTCCCCTTCAAGCCCGACGATTTCTGTATCTGTATAGAGAGTGATCTGCGGCGAATGCTCGATTCGAGCGATCAAATATTGCGACATGGTGCTCTCCAGAGAAGGACCTCGGATGATGTGATGTACGTGCTTTGCAGACTCCGAAAGGAAGACCGAAGCCTGCCCAGCGGAATTCCCACCCCCTACAACGATGATCTCTGAATCCCGGCACAGCAGCGATTCCATGGCTGTCGCGGCGTAGTAGAGCCCCCTGTTTTCGAAATCCGAATGATTCTCCACCTCGAGTCGTCTGTATCGCGCTCCGCTCGCGATCACAACGGAACGAGTGCAAACAATCACGCCACCAGCAAGGGTCAACCAGTGCACGCCGTTTCCTTGTGCTGCAGTTACAACCTCCCGGGAGATGGCGAAGTGAACACCAAACTTGAGAGCCTGGAGATGGCCGCGGCTCGCCAATTGCGTTCCTGAGACTCCTGTAGGAAATCCAAGATAGTTTTCAATCTTCGAGCTAGTACCCGCTTGTCCTCCCGGGGCAATCCCTTCGATCACAATCGTGGACAAGCCTTCGGAAGCCGCATAGACTGCGGCAGCAAGCCCTGCCGGACCAGCTCCGACAACAGCGACGTCGTAGATCGTATCGGGGGCAGGCGATTCGGTAATGCCCAATTCGTCAGCAAGATCAGAAATGGTCGGACGTTCCAATACACGACCATCTAGCAGCTCGACCGCAGGCGTCTGCACGTGAGCCAGACCCCCGTCACGTTCATCGTTCAATCCCCCTTTCTCGATTCGATGCGGATAGTAGTTACGAACAAGGAAGCGGCGAAGTTCAAGTAGATCTGGGTTCTTTTCCGACCCTCGAAGGACGACCCCAGTTGAAGGATCGTCGGTCATGCCAATACGCCGCCATATGCAGGCTGAAACAATGATGTTGGCTAGATCGCCTTCCGCCCGCATCAACGTGCGCAAGTTCTTGCGTGAGATACGCAGCAGCCGACTGGCAGTTGTCGTCCGTGCTTCGGCAATAGATCTCTGCGAGTTTAGGAGGTTCAGCTCGCCACTGAAATCGCCAGTGTGCAGTAAGCGGAAGAGCTTCGATCCACCGTCTTTGACTAATAGTCGGCTCTCGACCTCCCCTGAGAGAACAACAAGCATGTCTGTGTCACGATCACCATACGTGTACAGACACGTGTTTTTCGGAACGGACTCCTCTCGTCCATAGCCCTCAAGTCTGTGAAGGATGTTTTCGTTCAAACGGGGAAATGCTAGATCACGGCGAAACGCAACGTTCGCGCTCGACGAAGTAGACGGTTGAGGTGACACAGCCTCGGCTGCTGCGGTGAGTTCCTCTTGAGGCTCGTTCATATCTGTAGGCTGCGCAGATTGCCGGGTGCCATCAAGCGCCAAGGAGCTGCATCGATCCTATTGGGTCTTTGACACCGTTGAGCAACACTGCTGACGAGTCCTGCCAAGCTTGCGCTCCCTGCTGTCCTTTTCTGAAACGAAGGTGTTCGTCACTTCCGTGCTTTGCTTCCATTGCGGCCGCCTTACCATGCACAGCCAAACTCGGTCAATCGTGTGATGTTCTGACCTTTCATGTATGCTTGCTCCGAGTCACAAGGCTCTATATACGGCCGTGTGTATGCGCGAGCTCCGAAGCGATACGCTTAGCTCGTTCAAAGTCGCCTCCGGATCTTGGGTCAGTAGCGTTGGCTCAAACCGCACTTCGTCAATTTCTCTCACTCCGGCCTGGCTCAGCCAAGCACGCAGATAGGTGGAGTGATGGTCTACTCCAAACGCCGGGGAGGGAAAAGAAGGTGCATAAGCGCCCGATGTAAGCACTAGGGTCGCGTGCTTGTTCTCAAGCAGGCCAAAGTAGCCCGATTCTGGCTTGAGGCCCCAGAGCAGGCCTGGCTGATGGATCACATCGATGTAGTGCTTTAAACGGTAGGGAACACCGCTATTCCACATTGGAACGGCGAATAGGTACCGATCCGCGACAATGAACCGGCTGGCGATCTCAACAATCTGATTCCAAGCTGTTTTCTGCACGGCGTTGTGCTCCTGGCCCAACATGACGTTGATTTTGGCGGCAGCCTTATCGCCGTCGAACGCAGGCAGGTCCACATCCCACAGGGAAAGGACATCGATGTTCAGGTCTGGATTCTGCTCGCGCAGGGCGGAGAGGTATGTCTCCGCGATCTGGATCGACTTCGATTGCATCCCACGTGGGGAGGCTTGGACAAAAAGCAAATTACTCATGACACGTCTCCTGGAATTAGAGGTTGACCGAGAAAAAGCGCCGGGATTGCTCAGCGATTAAATCGCTCAACCCCGGCTGATTGTCAGGCCGACGACGCCTTGGCCCGCGACACTTGCGTCCAGCCATCGGTGATGGATGTTCTTTGATGCTCGCGAGGCGCGGTTTCATCAGCCCCGCGGCGTCGAACTGCCAATCAAGACCGAGCTCGCGCGCCGATTTGCAAGCTCATAACCGGCGCGCCTCGGCGATCGCCAACGTATCGATGTATTGCCGGAAGCGCGCAATCTTGCCGTCCTTCACCGTCCAGACATGCGCATAGGCGGCATCGGCCTGCTTACCGGTTTTCCCATGCACGCCGGTGAAGCGACCGAGGGATACCACGATGTTTCCGTCGACGATGAATTCGGTGGGTTCCAGTGCGAAAGTCGACCACTCCGCCATTAGCGGCTTGAATAAGCCCTCAGCGACACGCTCCGGACCACGGCCGTTCACCTTGTAATGCCACATCGTGATCCATTCGATATCGTGGGCCATTAGACCCAGCGCGCCGGGGGCATCTCCTACCCGCAGTTTGTCGTAAAAGCTGCGAACAATTTCAGCAGGGTTTGTCATTTGTCATTACTCCACATTTTGAGACTGTATTCGAGTTGGCAACCTAGGCCCTCATCCGGGATGCTTGGCCATAAATTGGAGAATCCGGCCAGCAATTTCGTCCGTCTCTTCGTCTAGCGCGAAGTGCCCAGCGTCGAGCAGGTGGATTTCCGCAT
>CAVYTR010000005.1:0-49529 GCA_963771495.1 uncultured Acidobacteriaceae bacterium
CGGAAGACGCTGCCGGAGTCGTACTGGTCATCGCGCACCGGTTCGTAGTCGACAAATGTTGTGCTCTGCTCCGTGATTAGCGCGCGAGCGCGACCGGTTGTCGCATCGATTTCAATCACACGATAGATTTGGTGTCCGCGCTGGTTGTATTCGAAGGTGAAGCCGCGGCTGTCCTTCCACCACACGATGTCCGTGAGATTGAAAGGGTTGGGAAACAGCGCATGATCAATCGGGATTTCCTGCCGCTCCGCAACTTCGAAAAGGACCGGCTGCTGCAGCGCAAGCACGTCGCCGGCTTTTGGATACACCATGGAAAAATACTTGGGCTGAACCTGGTCCGCCGGCGAAGACTCGACATAATGAACCAAACGTTGATAGCCGGGACGAATTCGGTAGGCCGCGAGATGCTTTGAATCCGGAGACCACACCAACGTGCTTAGAGCGTAGTAATCGCCCTCCGAACCGTCCTCACTCAACGCAAACCGCTGCTTGCCATCGGCCGAGCGCAACCATACGTTGTAGTTCGCAATATAGGCCTGCCATTTCCCATCTGGAGATGCAGTGGTCTTCTTCTCGCTGTTCTCTGCTTTCGGCGTGTCATCGTAGCTGTCGTTTTCGGGCGGTATTGGCTCCTGTTTTACGCATTTATACGACGCCAGGTCGCACCGCCAGCGCGCGTCATCGGCCACGAACTCGATCGCAGAGCGCTTCTCTACAAAGTGGACTTGCTCGAATGGCAATGCATACGCCGTGTAACTCTTTCCGCCCGCACCGGAAAGCGCGGCAGCCAGCCGGGCATGATCGAAGGCCGGGTTCTTCGTCAGTGCAGCAGCGTCCACCAGCATGAACTCGTGGCCACCTTCGACAGACCTTCTGTAAATAAAGCTGTCGCTGTCCTCCTGCCACACCGGCTCGTTCGGAATATCGATCGCCAGTTTGTTGTAGTTCTCTTGAAGCTGGACAGCCCGTTCAAAATCGGTTTTTGTGAATTGCGCACTTCCAACCAGAGAAAAAACGACCAGCAGGATTGCCGCAACCGCCCACGTTCGCCACCTTGTCATTCAGCCTCCGCATGCCTGAGTTTCCCTTCGGGGAACAATATACGCAATGGTTTCGCATCATGTGCTAAATTTAGTATTCATTATTGTAGACAATCAATGCTGACAAAGAGCGTGCTCCCGTCCGCCATTCAGGTCGTCGATTCCCACACCGCCGGAGAGCCTACCCGCGTGGTTCTTGGGGGAGGCCCGGACTTAGGTGACGGCTCGCTGCCGGAACGCCTGCGGCGATTTTCCGCTGAATACGACGATTTTCGATCTGCCGTGGTGAACGAGCCGCGCGGCTCGGATGTGATGGTAGGCGCGCTTCTTTGCGAGCCTCACGATCCGACATGTGCCGCGGCGGTCATCTTCTTTAATAACGTCGGCTATCTCGGCATGTGTGGGCACGGGACCATGGGGCTCATCGCTACGCTGGCGCACCTCGGGCGCATCGGCTGCGGTCAACATCGAATTGAAACGCCAGTCGGGATCGTCCTCGCGACTCTACACGAGGACTGCAAAATCACAGTCCAGAACATTGCCAGCTACCGGTATAAGAAGTCGGTTGCCGTCACGGTGCCCGGCCATGGAAGCCTGAGCGGGGATATTGCCTGGGGTGGAAACTGGTTCTTTCTAGTCGAGGACTTTCCTCTGCGCCTGGCTTTTGACAGTGTCGAGGTGCTCACGGAGTTCAGCTGGGCCATTCGCAAAGCGCTAGCCGAGAATGGCATTACCGGCGCGAACGGCCAGGAAATCGATCACATAGAGCTATGCTCGGCATCGCCGACACCCGGAATGGACAGCCGCAATTTCGTCCTATGCCCCGGCAAAGCCTATGACCGTTCTCCCTGCGGAACGGGAACCAGCGCCAAGCTCGCCTGCTTGGCTGAAGACGCGGAACTTGCTCCGGGACAGGTTTGGCTGCAAGAGGGAATTCTTGGTACAGCATTCGAGGGTTCATACGAACGGCGAAACGGAAAAGTGATCCCCTCGGTTACGGGTCTGGCCTACGTGACTGCGGAAAGCAAGTTGATCCTGAACCCCGATGATCCCTTTCGAGCGGGTATTCGCGGATGAAGGAGGAGTGGGACGTCGTCATCATCGGCGCCGGAATTGTCGGCGCGGCCTGTGCTGCCGCTTGCTCGGTCCGTGGAATGCGTACAGCGATCGTGGAAGCAGGCGTGATTGGCGGCGGCGCCACAGCTGCTGGTATGGGCCACATCGTCGTCATGGACGACTCTCCTGCTCAGCTCGCACTCACCGCCTATTCGCAGGCGCTCTGGCGGGAGCTCCCCAGCCGCTTGCCTGCGAGTGTGGAGTATGAGCGGTGCGGAACACTGTGGGTAGCAAGCGATGAAGATGAAATGCGGGAGGTCCGGCGCAAACAGGGTTGCTATGCGTCCGTCGGGGTCTCCACGGAAATCCTGAACAGTCACGCGCTTGCTGACGCCGAACCGCATCTGCAGCGCAGTACACCATTTCCCAAAGGCTAGGCACTCATGCGTGAAACTCACAGGCGCCTTGACAGATCGCAGGTGAATAGGGAAGATAGGTGGCGAATTTTCGCGGATAAACCAGCGAATGGAGATTCGCTGGAGGCGCGATTCCTCTCTTCAACCATTGAGGAGGTAGATCGCGCGGCGGAAGGAAGATCCTGTCCATCAATATTTCTCGAACGAAGGCATTGAAAGTGTCGCATTCGTTTCGCCTTGTTTTGTTGCTCGCGTTGTTCTTCCTCCTGGCACCCGTCATGGACGCGCAACCGGTGAGCACCCCGGCTTCCCTCGCTGTCCGCAGAGCGCAGTTGCAAAAAGCTATCGATGAGGAGTGGCAGTATCGCCTGAAGGTCAACCCGGAATTCGCCACCGAGATAGGGGATTCACGCTATAACAACCGGCTGGATGACAGCTCTGCAACCGCACAGCAGCAGGAAATTGAGCATGCCCGCCGCGAACTACGCACGTTTACGGCCATCGACACCACAGGCTTTCCCGACCAGGAGGCTCTGAATAAGACACTCATGCTGCGCCGTTTGCGTATTGAGCTGGACGCGGCGCGCTTCAAAGATTGGGAGATGCCGGTGAATCAGATGAATGGTGTTCATCTCGACCTGGCAGCTCTTGCCTCTCAAATGCCATTTCATACAGTCAGGGATTACGAGAACTACTGCGAGCGCCTGCGTCAAGTCCCTCACGTCTTCGATCAGGTGACGATCAATATTCGACAGGGCATGCGCGACAAGTTGATGCCGCCAAAATATTTACTGGAAAAAGTTGCAGCGGAGTCGCAAGACATCGGTAGCAAGCCGCTCGCCGCCAGCCCGTTCACCCAGCCGCTTAACAAATTCCCCTCCGGCATTTCCGCTGTGGATCGCCGGCGGCTTACCGAATCCATTCGGGAGGCGGTGAGCGATGAAGTGAGTCCGGCATATCTTAAGTTCGCCACCTTCGTTCACGACGAGTATGCGCCCCACGGCCGGACCGAATATGGTGTTTGGGCGCTACCAGACGGCGCGGCGCGCTACCGTTTCGATGTCCGCGAAGAAACCACGACCGATCTGACAGCTGAGCAGATTTTCGAAATGGGGATGAAGCAGGTTCACGAGATCGATGAGCAGATGCTCCAGCTCGCGCAGTCGCTCGGCTATCACGATCTCAAGAGCTTCAATGAGCACATCCGCAAAGATCCCAACCTTTACGGCAAGTCTGGTCAACAGGTTCTGGACCTTTACAAGCATTACACCAACCAGATGTACGCCAAGCTGCCGCAGCTGTTTAGTCAGACCCCTAAGACACGCCTCGACGTTGTTCCCATGGAGGCCTACCGTGCTCCCTCGGCCGTACCGGCTGATTATTCTCCGGGCTCCGGCGATGGGAGCCGGCCGGGGCGGATCAATGTGAACGAATACGATCCGACGCACCGGCTACTGCTAAATGTGGAAGCTATTGCCTACCACGAAGGCGTGCCGGGGCATCACGTGCAATTCTCGATCGCGCAGGCGCTGCCCAACGTTCCGCCGTTCCGCCGCTTCGCTTCCTATGATGCTTATTCCGAAGGTTGGGCCTTTTATGCCGAACGGCTAGGCAAGGAGGCCGGCTTTTATCAAGACCCCTATAGCGAATACGGCCGTCTGGAAAATGAGATGTGGCGCTCTGTCCGACTGGTCGTCGATACCGGGGTGCACTATAAGCACTGGTCTCGTCAGCAAATGATCGACTTCTTCCACGCCCATACCGCGATGGATGACCAGAACATTCAGACCGAGGTCGATCGATATATCGCGTGGCCGGGTCAAGCGCTCGCATACAAAATCGGGCAAATGGAAATTCTTAATCTGCGCGATCGTGCCCGCGCGGCGTTAGGTGCGCGATTCGATATCCGCGCATTCCACAAGCAATCCTCGATGATGGTCCGTTGCCTCTCAGCGTCCTCGACGCGCGTGTAAGCGACTGGATAGCAAAGCAGAAACAGTAACAGTAGAGAAGGCCGGCTTATATTCCAGCTGGGCGAGAGCCACTGGATGATCGCGGATCTGGGCGGTAAGGGCGGTCGGGTGCGCACCGTGGCGGTGCCGATGTGGGTGAAACGGGCCATCAATGCCCGGACCACCATCGCGGGTATCGAGGAAGGAAAGGCGCGTCGATCGGTTTCGAAGAGCGGCAAGATCGTGGGCGAATGGGCGGTGTGGCCTGCAGCGCAACCTGGCAAAAAGCCAGTTGCCTGCTGGCTTTTAGTAAATGCGGAGTGGTAAGTGCTCCGCTTTACAACCCCGCACGACGAGTTTAGCGTTATCTGCGAGCAAACGTTTACTACGCACGTTAGAATCGTCGCGAACGCAAGACAGCGGAGACTTGTAGGAGTCATTAATGAATCCAAATCAGTGTTCGGACACCCAGGAGGCTTTGGTTCGACCGTCGGCCAAGAATGACCCATCTCTCGAACTGAGCCGTCGCGACTTTCTCGCCGCGCTCGGAGGTGCCGCGGCTCTTGCGCTGTCGGCTGGAAGGGTGTTTGCGCAAGGTCCGGACGGTGTTCTCAATATCGCGCGGGTAGCGGTTCCGACGAGCCTTACGATGGCGAGCGAGAACAAGATCTCCGCCCTGAATGACGGCTTTGCGCCGGCGAACTCGCTGGACCGCTCTCACGCGCACTACGCGGTGTGGGCGGAGAAATCGGCAGGCAGCCGCACGACGTGGGTTCAATACGACTGGAGCGAGCCAGTCAACGTCAACAAAGTAGAGATCTACTGGGCGGTGGATCGGCCACGGCCGGGTGAATTGCCGGGCAGTTACGTCTACCGGATTGCGGCCCCGGAGAGTTACAGGATTCTTTACTGGAATGGGAGCGACTTCGTTCCGGTTCCTCAGCCGGTGGGTCTTGGCGTCGCACTGGACGCGTTCAACGCGACAACCTTTACACCGGTGAAGACAAACAGGCTACGGCTGGAGGTGGTTCCTCAGACCGGCCGGCCGGCGGGGATCCTCGAATGGAAGGTCTTCAACTATGGTCCCGTCCCGCTACTTCCGCCGGTGGTGGATGCCGGCGTGGACCGATCGGTCGTGAGCGACGGCCGAACTTATCTCTCCGGCAAAGTCACCTGGCTCGAAGATTCAAGCAGGAACAGAGCCCGTTGGGTGAAGGCTGCAGGGCCAGGCGCGGTTGTCTTTGCTGATGCGGCATCACCGGTAACGACTGCGATGTTCTCGCAGTCCGGCGACTACGTGCTCGGGCTGGAGGCTTCCGGAAGCCAAGGGCCGGCGCATCCGATTGACGTGCACGTGGAGCCGGCGCCTCCTGCCGACCGCCTCAACGTGGTTTACACGCGCAAGTACTCGATTGACGGGACGCTCTGGAGGGAGCGGGCAAAGGCTCTGATCGTGAACTGGATTCCGCATTGCATCGCGATGTGCGAGCGGACCGATATTCCCGCGATGCGCGGAGACGGGGGAATCGACAACTTCATCGAGGCGGGCAAGGCGAACCGCGGAGAACCGCACGGAAGGCATAAGGGTTATGTCTTTTCGAACGCATGGGTGCACCAGACGGTTGAGTCCATGTGCATTGCGCTTATGGTTGATCCGCAGGGCGATCCCGAGATCATGAAGTCTCAGGAGCTGATGCAGACAACGCTGGATCGCTGGATTCCGATCATCCTCGCCGCGCAGATGCAGGATGGATATCTACAAACCGCTTACACGCTGGCGGATCGAAAAGACTGGCCGGAGCGCTGGTCGCCGGAGCATCGCGGCAATCATGAGGGCTATGTCTCGGGCTACTTCATTGAGTCGGCGATCAATCACTACACTCTGACGGACGGCCAGGACCTTCGACTGTACAACGGCGCGAAGAAGCTGGCGGACTGCTGGGTTGCGAATATAGGGCCAGGCAAGAAGGAATGGTTCGACGGGCACCAGGAGATGGAGCAGGCGCTGGTGCGCTTCGGGCGTTTCGTGAACGATGAGGAGGGCAATCACCGTGGCGACGCGTACATCGCGCTCGCAAAGTTCCTGCTTGATTCGCGCCGCGGTGGCAATGAGTATGACCAGAGTCATCTTCCCCCGGGCCAGCAGTACGAAGCTGTGGGCCACGCCGTCCGCGCGACATATTTCTACTCCGGCATGGCGGATATAGCGGCAGAAACCCACGACCCTGACTACCAAAGCGCCGTGATTTCGCTTTGGGACAACATGGTCAACAAGAAGTATTACCTGACCGGTGGGATCGGAAGCGGCGAGACATCCGAGGGCTTCGGGCCGAACTATTCGCTGCGCAACGAAGCTTATTGTGAGACGTGCTCAAGCTGCGGACTTGTGTTCTTCCAATACAAGCTGAACCTTGCCTATCACGACGCGAAGTACGCCGATCTTTATGAGCAGACGATGTACAACGCTCTGCTTGGTGGACTTGCGCTTGACGGGCAGAGCTACTGTTACACGAATCCGCTTATCAATACGGAGCGTGCCAAGTGGCACGTGTGTCCCTGCTGCGTGGGCAACGTGTCGCGCACGCTGCTCATGATTCCAACGTGGACGTACGTGAAGAGCAACGAGGGGTTCTATGTGAACATGTTCGTCGGGAGCCGCATTCATGTTGGTCAGGTTGCGGGCACCAATGTGGAAGTCGTGCAGAAGACGGAATATCCCTGGCACGGAACGGTTTCGATCACCGTCAATCCTGAGGAGACCAAAACGTTTTCGGTCTACGTTCGAGTCCCGGACCGGACCACGAGCAAGCTTTACCAGGACTCGCCTCGCGTGCAGGGCGTGAAGCGATTTGCGATCAACGGGCAGGAGCAAACGCCAATCATGCGCAAGGGGTATGCGGTGGTGACGCGCGAATGGAAGGCCGGCGACCGCATCGATATGGCACTGCCGATGGCGCCGCAGCGCGTCGTGGCCGACAGCCGCGTCAACGCCGATGACGGCATGGTGGCGTTGAAATACGGACCGCTCATCTACAACGTGGAGACGGCGGACAATGGAAAGATCGGGCGTAAACTCAGTGATGCTCCGCTCAAAGCAGAATGGCGTCCCGATCTTCTCGGCGGGGTGATGGTGATCTCCGGAAGATGGAAGGACGGATCGTCAATGGTGGCGGTCCCGAATTTCGCGCGCATGAATCGAGTGCCACCGCCACGCGAATATCCCGGAGATGCAGAGAGCGATCTACCGCCAGGATTCATGCCGCCCATTGCATCGAAGGTTTGGATCTAGGCGGAGGCCAACCGCGGATAGACTACTACCCACTCGGGAAGGATGCGATTTCATGCGCAGATACCGAGCGACTCGCGCGGTTATGAAGTCCAGTCCTGGTCCTAATACGATTGTTCGCGTGTATGCGATGGTTCTGGTCCTCCAGCCCCTGCTGTTTGGGCAAACCACGGCGGGGAGTTCGAAAAGGCCTTGCAGTTGCTGCAGCCCGCCCTTCAGAGCTCACCGAACAATGCTCAGTTATGGATGTTCCAGGGTCTGGCCGCCATTGGATATCACTTCTCGTCCAAGGAAGCGCTTCTGACGGAAGCGCTTCTGCTCGCGTTTGGCGTGTGGGATTAGGGCAGCTGGTGTAGATAGCCGTACAGATATAGCTTCAGCAGATCCCGCGGATCATAACCACGACGGCCGGTCTTGGCCGATTCCGGACGCTCGAAAGCCAGCTCCTTCATCTCAAGCCGGTCGACGAACGCATCGATCACCCGGCAGACATGGTCGGCTGGCACCAGATCGCCCAGCACTACCGGAAACAGCGTCCCCTGGTTCCGACCCTCACCTCGGATGTAGCCCATACGAAGAATGCCCCCGCTTACGCGAGGGCATCTTCTCATCTATCGCTGTTAAAAGGAATTCCGTAACAGACTCCTCCAGGCGACACTTTGTCCTAAGGAAGAATCACCGCTACGGATCGGGAACTTATCCGTTCTGAACATACTATCTGGGCATTTGTGCACGTTGCTGCGATATCCGAAGTTGTGTCACGGCATCGGATACGACGCGCTCAGGTCAGAACTAGGGGACAGAACTGGCATTCTGTCCCCTCCGTCAACCGATTTCCGGCTACTTCGGCTGCACGATGATCTCCATCGGAGAGGCAATCGGGTAAGGCGAACCCGGCGCTTGAGTCACCCCGGTGGAAGTGACGTTCAGCACATAAAGTTTGTTCGACGCCTGGCTGATGGCATACAGGTGATTGCTGGGATCCCAGATCACTCGGTTGATATTGACGCCTGCCAGCAGCGGCCCCGTGCGTTTCGTTGCTTCCGCCGTGCCGGAGAAGTTGAACAACTGCACCCCAGTGGTGCCACCCACCGCCAGGATTTTTCCTGAGTAGGCCATCGCCGTGCTCTGAGTGTTCCCAACGGACGAACTCGGCATTGTGGTGCAGCTGCTATCCGTCGACAAATCCCCTGTCTTCACGTCAACCTCATATGTCACGACCTGGTCTGTCCCCCCTGTCGCGCAGTTTGCGATGATCGAAAGATGATTGCTGGCATCTGTCGCGGCAAAATTCAGCGTCCCTCCGGGAGCCACAAATCCTGCCGGTGACGGCCGCGTGATCTGAATCGCCAGCAAGGCGCCATCTGTCTGTCGCAGATAGGCGTCCAGGTTGTAGTAGTTGCCGTCGGTAAATGCACCATAGACATACTGATTGTTCGCCAACACCGAGTAAGGCGGCCCGTCCAGATAGAAGCTATTAAAGCCATACCTGGAATGAAGGTCGTAAAGCAGGCCTGTTGACTTGTTCACGCCGTAGGACGCGAGGGCGCTATTAAGGCCGTCGCTTCCAAAGACATAGGCACTTGCCCCCGTGTGATCCAGCGTGATGTAACTTGCGGAAAAGGTGGAATCCCCGTCTTGTACGTTGGTGGCTCCCTTATAGGTCAGCGAGCCGTTCGCATTGATCAGATACGAATACACGTTCTTCGCGTTGCTGACTGCGCCATTTCCCGTTGCCAGCAGATACTTCCCATTGACCGCCATGCTCGACACATTGGCGTAGAACGGGGAGCCGGCAATCGCGGTCAGGTGGCCATTGGCCGCGACGGAGTAGCCCCTGATCTGGTTGTTGTAGCCGCTGTACTCGCTGGCGACGTACACAAACGCCACCGGCGGGGCGGTGGCGGCAATGGCGGATGAGAATGAAAAACCGGCTACGCTCAGCAGGGTCATACACCAGCGAAACTTCATGGAAGCCTCCAACAAGGAACCTGGCTGGGGGATGATCTACATCAGTGCCGGAGTTGTATCGGATTTCTCCAATTCGTCTTCAGATAAACATCTTGCCGTTCCCTCACCACGCGATCATGAAGGCAACTTATTGATTACGGGCGCACTTCGGCAGCGTGTTCATCCATCGCATTCCTGGGGATCGAAGCTGGAGTGGAGATTTCACCCTGCCGTGGCTGCCACGCAAAAGTAGAGCGGACGAAGATGGGTGCTTCCAGAGATGAACGCACTGCCGCTCATGCTCTGCCGGGAGCGGCGCCCGAAAGGGCATGAACAGGTCATGCTCGGTTTCGTAAAGTTAGAAGACGACCGGGTCTAAAGCATTTTCAGGGCACAAGGAGCGGATCTCCAAAGCGCAACCTGGGTTGTGTTTTATTTAATGACTGCAAAAGGGCCGCTCAACCCGAGCGGCCCCTTGCATGCTGAGTGGCGATAGTCTCGTCCAGGCTGCTATCCCGTATCGTGCGTTGAGCATCCTGTAAGGTTGTCCGCGCTCGACCTCGATCGCATCACTTCGGCACCACGATCAGGTCCTTCACATAGTTCACTCCCGTAGGACTGGCAATCTTGTACGGCGAGCCGGACACTTCGCTGATGCGCGTCGGTGTCACCGTGAATACATAGACCGCTGGAGTAGCTCAGCGCGTACAGGTGGTTGCTCTTATCCCAGGCAAGTTCGTTCACCGAAACACTCGGTAGCAAAACAGAGGAATAGAAGGTGATCGGAGCGTTCCCGTTGAAGTGGAAGATCTGCAGCCCCGTTAATCCGCTCACAACCAGCAGATTGCCCGCTGGAGACATATTCATGCCCGTAAAATTGTCCGGATTCCATGCAGCGTAGGCATGTTGGCCCATGTGTGGGTCGTTGTGATCGCGCCTTTGGTGTTGATCGTGTAACTGGCCAGTTGCAGCGATGGCAATGGATACAGCGACGAAAAAGACTGGACCATGGCCATGGCCAAGTGAGCGTCCGGGTCAGCCACTATCGCTTGGGGGAAATAATTGTTGTCTGAACCCGCCGGATTGGGGTCGGGTGCCGGAGAATTGTCGGTGAAGTTCGGGTTTTCTTCCAACACGCCAGTGGAATCTCGCTGGAACGCCGCGTACACCGGAGCGAAGGCGGTAAAGTACTCGCCGTAAGTGAATTTGTCATTGCTGCTGAAGGTGGGCACAGTGCTGCTCAATGCCGTGCTGTCGAATCCATAGCCGAGCTCATTCGCACCCAGGAAGGTGAACTCACCGTTCGACCCGATCTTGTAGGTCTGCCACGCCGCGCAGGTGGTGTCTTCGCCGCCATTGTACGAGGCACCTGCGAGTTGGACATTGAAATAGCTGCCCGTATGGTCCAGGATTGCGCCCGAACTATCGGTGTTTCCGCACTCGGAGCCATTGTAGTTTTGCGTAATGATCTGAGCTACCTGCTTGCCCACCGCTCCGTTGGCGCCGATCGCATAGCTGTGAAGATAGTCGGTCCCCACCGTCGGGTTTAGGGCCGTTCGACTCTGCCGTTCCGAGGACTTGGTAGAGGTGTTCAATTCCCGCGCGCCCGTGCCCACGCAGCTTGGCAGGTCTCAAAACGATCTCAGTAGCGCGAGTCACGCGCTTTCATTTCTTTGGCCTGAACCAAAAATGGATGACCCGGAGGTTTGATTTCTCCGGGTCTTCCTCACCGATGGACATTACTTCGCTCCGGTGCGGAGAACCGCGACAGTTTCGCTGTGCGGAAGCTGTGCTTCCTGGATGCGAGCCTGTTTCTCTCCCTTGGACTTGGGAATTTCCTCGTTGATGGCGACGTCGCTGCAAAGCACTTCATCGAGAAAGTACTGGTTGCCATACTTCGCGAAGATGAGCTCACCGACACCGTACGAACTTTTGTCATCCGCAAAGGTTGTGGTCATTGCACTGAAGCGCCCGTCGTTGGTTCGAATCAGGATCGAGTGCCCACTCACTTTGCTGACCTGATAGGTTCCCGCGGGAAGCACCTGGTTGCCAACAGTGAAGTCGAACGGAACCTTGAACGTAAGTGCCTGTGCCTGTGCATGTGCGCGGGTGCTGCCCACCGAGATCAAGGCCGCCGTAAGTAATGCGAGTACCGTAATGCGTTTCATGGTGGTTCTCCTTTTCGAGGGCATCTCTTCGATTGCCTTCGCCTCGCATCAAACCGCTCTTTGTACCGGGGGTCAAAGAAACTCCCCGTAAACCCTGTGTGAGCAGGTAAGTCATTGCGAATGAGATAGCTCGAATTAGGTCGTAAACTGCCGCACCGGTTGATACACTCTGTGCGAACCGCTCGCGTTGAGCGGTGAGATCGGGGCGAGACGTGCAAACGCCTCTCGGTTCACTCTTTCGGTTCGGCCCGTTCCAGGTGAATTCCGATTCTGGCGAACTCCGGAAAAACGGGAACCGGGTGAAGCTGCAGGAGCAGCCATTCCGGCTTCTGGTCATTCTTTTGGAAAACGCCGGGGAGGTGGTCACCCGCGACGACCTGCGCCATCGCATCTGGCGCGACGATACCTTCGTCGACTTTGACAGCAGCCTCCGGGTTGCCGTTGGCAAACTGAGGGAGGCGCTCGGCGACGATGCCGAGAACCCCCGCTACGTCGAGACCATTCCCAAGCGCGGATATCGCTTCCTCGCTCCGGATATCTACCCGGAACTCGTCACCCGTGGCGTCGGGGAATTCGGCGCGAGCCCGTTATCCGCCGAGGTCGCCGCGCCTGACGACACCCACATTGGCGCACCTCTCGTGCACCGCTCGAACTCGCCCCGACGCTGGATGCTTACATCCGTCTTGTTGCTCATTGTCATCGCCGGCATCGCGATAACGCTTCGCACCTTCCGCCACCCGAAGGTGCTCACAGAGAAAGACACGGTTGTCCTTGCCGACTTCGTGAATACCACCGGTGATCCTGTATTCGACGGGACGCTGCGTCAGGGATTGTCCATACAACTGGAGCAGTCGCCCTTCCTGAGCATGGTCTCCGAGCGACGTATCCAGCAGACACTGAAGATGATGGGGCAGCCTGCCGATGCAAACCTTACCCCAGCGGTCGCGCGGGAACTTTGCCAGAGGATGGGCAGCGCGGCCGTGCTCGACGGTTCCATCGCCCAAATCGGCACGCGCTATCTGCTGACCCTCGAGGCGGTCAACTGCACGAGTGGCGATTCGCTGGCAAGCACGGAAGCTCAGGCCAGCGACAAGAACAATGTGCTCGATGCTTTGGGAAAGACAGCTTCCGCGATGCGGAACAAGCTGGGCGAGTCGCTTGGCACCGTTCAGAAATTTGATACTCCTCTTGAACAAGCGACTACGGCGTCGCTTGAGGCGCTTAAGGCTTACAGCCTGGGCCGGAGGGCGTCGGCTGGGAGCGAATGGGCTGCCGCCGTCCCATTCTTCCAGCGAGCGATCCGCCTCGATCCGAATTTCTCGATAGCCTATGCCAGGCTCGGGAATTGCTATCGGATGGTAGGCGAGCCGACCTTGGCGGCGGAGAACACTCGGAAGGCCTACGAGCTGCGCGAACCCGTGAGTGAGTTGGAGAGGTTCTACATCGAGTCGCATTATTATCAGCAGACCGGAGAGGTGGAAAAGGCGCGCCAAATCTACGAACTCTGGGCACAGAGCTATCCGCGAGATTGGGGACGGTCAAGCGCCGAGACTGCTATCTCATCGATGCAGGGTCGATACGAAGAGGGACTTATCGAATCCCTCGAGGAATTCCGTCTCAACCCCAACGGCGATGGTTATTACGACCTCTTCTATTTCTATCTGAGGCTGAATCGTCTGAAGGAGGCGCAGTCCACATTCGAAGAGGCGGAGGCAAAAAAGTTTGATTCCCCCTCCATACGCAACCTTATGTATCAGCTTCGCTTCCTGCAGAATGATGCGGCGGGAATGTCTCAGCAGGTGACCTGGGCTACGGGCAAGCCGGGAGTAGAAGATCGGTTGCTAGCCTTGGAGGCGGATACAGCTGCTTATTCGGGGAGGCTGGGACGGGCCCGGGATCTTTCCCGTCAGGCAGTGGTTTCAGCCAAACGGGCGGAAGAGCCGGAGGTGGCAGCGGAGCGTGAGGCGGACGCCGCTCTCCGGGAAGCTCTGCTTGGAAATCCAGCCGAAGCCCGTGAGCGAGCGGCAGATGCTCTCGCCGTTTCAAACAGCTGGGTTGTTCAATCTCGAGCAGCTCTGGCGCTGGCCTTCGCAGGTGATGCGGTACGAGCGGAAGCTCTTGCCGATGGTTTAGCCAACCGGTTCCCGGACCACACGATTGTCCAGTCCTATGGCGTTCCAACCATTCGCGCCCAACTGGCGTTGAGCCACGACGATCCCTCAAGGGCCATCGAGATTCTTCAGGCTGCGGTGCCGTACGAGCTGAGTGATTCGGGCGCGCTCTATCCCGTTTATGTCCGTGGGGAAGCTTATCTCGCTGCCCATAAGGGAAACGAAGCAGCCGCTGAGTTTCAGAAAATCCACGATCATCCCGGGATTGTGGTGAACTCGCCCATTGGAGCGCTTGCGCATCTCGGCCTGGGCCGGGCCTACGCGCTGTCGGGAGATAAGACCAAGGCGAAATCTGCCTATCAGGAATTCCTCACCATTTGGAAAGTCGCCGACTCCGACATTCCGGTGCTGAAGCAGGCGAAGTCGGAGTATGCGAAGTTCCAATGATTACCTGCCTTCTCAATGAGCGATAGATCGCCGATGCACTCCGCGACAAAGACTGACCGTCGGTGCCCGTCGCTGACAGCCTCACTCTCGGAGCAGCGGTCGCGGTATAGCTCTCTGTCTCCTGGCGCGAAGCTGGCTGATCGCGAAATCCAACAGAAACCATTACGAGCGTTATCCGGCAATTTGGCTTCGGCGCGGATTTCCGATTTCCTTCGCTGACGAAGCGCGTTCGCTCGCCACGATGTCGAAACGATTACTGACTTCCGTCAACTTCACAAGAATCATGTGGGCGACTTCCATCGACGTTTCCAGCGAGTGATTGACGTGCAGGCCAGTGACCCGCCAAGCCAGATTGCCCTCTGATGTTTGCAGCTCGAGTTCGATCTGCATTGAGAGTTCTGCCGGCATTTCTGCGTCAGTCACAGCCACGAACTGGATTCGGATGTGATTGTTGTTGGGGTCCATGGGAGAGAACACCGCCTGGACCTGACGGAGCCGAATTGCGTAATCCTCTATGAATTGAAACCCTTCACTGGCAAAGCGCACCGCGAGGCCGCCGACCGCGGTGAGCATGACACCGTATTCCAACCACCCCTGGGTACAAAGCAGCTCGTTGCCTGCCGCCTGTTGGCGCTGTTTGGCTGCTTCCAGTCTGTCCGCTTCAGAATCGAATTCATTGGTTTCCGGGTTCTGCTTGATCATGGCTCCTACCGTTCCTGGATGTGTATTGAAGGACTTCCGGTCCGGTCTTGCTGCAGTTCACCGCGCGATGACTAGGTTCTCCACATCGCTCCGAAATGGGCCGAATTGATCGTAACAGTACAAATACATGCCGGAGTTTGTTGTCGATGAACTCGAAACAATTTCGATGAGGCTCGACGCCTCCCAGTATGGGGTCCAAACTTCGCGATGGCGATCCAGATCAAGATATTGCCTGAGAAGTTCTGGGGTACATCCATGATCGAGACGCTGCAACGACGGCGGTGAAGTGCAGACCCCGTGACCGCTGCAGGACACGACCCGGAGGGTTCCCCACAGCATGAGTCTGACGTGGGCTGTGGGGTAGGAACGAGGGAAGGCCGACAATGTGACGCAGCCTCCGCTGCGGACGAACGAGGGCGACCTTCGATTTTCCATTAAGGCTCCAGGAGTCTGTGAGCCTTGGCGCCCCTGCGCCCTCTCAAGGTCTGAGTTCGTGTCCTAGGCCATCTACGGCTGAGTAGAGGTGCTCCTCGTCCCGCCAAGGCGTAAGCTCACACCCGCCGAGCTGTCGCGCAGAGCGAAACCTTGACTCGACCAGTGCCCATCCTGTATCAGGGGCACGCAGTTTTTTCTTTCGCCGCGTTGTGGCTTTTCTGGAGGATTAAACGTTATGAAGGGACTCCTGCGCAACTTCTTCGCCATCCTGCTTCTGTTCGCAGCCGTTGTGGCGTGGGCGCAATCCACGTCCCGCGTTACCGGCACAGTGAATGACAAAAGCGGTGCCCTGGTCCAGGGAGCGCAAGTGACGCTTACCAACCAGGCTACAGGTGTTGCGGTGAGCAGTACTTCGAGCTCGGCGGGAACATATGTGTTTGACGGTATTGTGCCGGGCACATATTCGATTACGGTCGCCGCGGCGGGGTTTAGCACACTCACGTCTAGCGGCAATGTGGTCACCATTGCTCAGCCGCTGGTGTATAACCCCACACTCCAGATAGGTGCGGCAGCGACAAAGGTTGAGGTCAACGCCGGATCGGAACTGGTGCAATTGGAAACCTCGGGCGATCTGGGAGCGCTGATCGATCAGCGGGCGCTAACGACTCTGCCCATCGTAGGGGCACGCGGAAGAAGTCCTCTCGATCTGCTGGAGCTGATTCCTGGAGTGGTCGATGGTGGTCCGCTCAACAGCTCCGGCGCAAATATTACCGGAGGCGGTGTGATGGTAAACGGCTCGCGCGACCGCGCCTGGAACTACACGCTCGACGGCATCGACATCAATGAGACCAGCGCGCCCGGCAGCAATTTTTCTCCCTTGCGTACCAACCCAGATTCGATTACGGGTTTTCGAGTCATAACCACCAACACGGATGCAGAGTACGGAGTGACCAGCGGCGCGCAGGTCATCTTGAATACGCGTTCGGGCACGAATGCGTTTCACGGAAATGTGTTCTGGTTCTACCAGACGCCCGGTCTGAACGCGAACGATCCGGGCAACAAGGAGAACGGTATAAACAGACCACAGTTTGTGCAAAACATTTTGGGCTTCAGCGTGGGAGGCCCCATCATCAAGAACAAAACGTTCTTCTTCGTGAATACCCAGTTTCTCCATACGTCGCAAGATTTCACGCAAACCAGCATTGTTCTTACGCCATTAGCACGGCAGGGAATATTTCGTTATGTAGCCCAGCCTGCGGGCTGCAGTTCGAGCGATAACGGCTGTCCGCGAAACAATCCTGCGGGCACGTCAGGAGCATCGGTCGATGCCAATGGCAACCCTGTCGTTCCGGTTAATAGTTATGACATAGCGGCAAATGATCCAGCCCATCGGGGACTGGATCCGTCTATTCAGAAGTTCCTGGGCCTCACGCCAACGCCGAACTACTATGGAGTCGGCGATGGGCTGAACTTTGCGGGTTATAAATTCCTTGCTCCGGAGGCGGAGAAGCAAGTGGATTTTACGGTTCGCATCGACCATCAATTCAATGCCAGAAATTCGATTTATGGACGTTGGGCTCACGGCCATCAAAACACTGTGGGCGACATTGGGAACGGGGGCCTGCAGCCATTTCCAAGCGCACCGAACATCGTGAACACGCTGCGGCAGCCGCGCAACCTGGCGCTCTCCTGGCGATACACTCCAAGCGCAACGGTGACGAACGAAGTCATCGCCGGGATGAATCGCTTCATCTTCAACTTCATCAATCCGGATCCGAACTACCTGACCAATCCACCCTTTGTCCTGAATGGCGATGCATTTGGAGATATTCCAACCGCGCCGCTGCAGAACTACGTGGGAAACCTGCGTGCTCTCACAAGTATTCAACTGGTCGACAATCTCACGTATATCCACGGTCCGCATGCGCTCAAATTCGGGACTAATCTGCGCTATCAGCGCGAAGTGGACGATCGTGGCTCGATTGGCAATTACGACGCGCAGCCGCTGGTGTACTTCAACACGGGCGTCGCCCACGTCGGGCCGGAGTTCAACCTGCCTGGCGACATCAACACCACGTACGACCTGCCAACGCTGCAAGGCGCCGTAAACAGCCTGCTTGGACGAGTGGGCAATATCCAGCAGGGATTCGTGGCGCAGAATGCAAACCAGTATGCGCCGGCGGGTACCCATCTCCGGCCTGACTTCCGCATGCCGGAATACGACTTCTACGCCCAGGACACGTGGAAGATTCTGCCCAATGTGGTTCTCGATCTGGGGCTGCGCTGGGAGATCAAGCTGTCGCCGCGCACCAGCAGCAATTTTCTGCTGCGTCCCAACCAGGCGTTCTCTGTTGGCTCGCCGACCAGCGATACCATCGCGTGGGTTCCGGGTCACCTGTACCAGGATTCGTGGCACAATCTTGGACCGTCCGTGGGCGTGGCGTGGGATCCGAGCGGAGATGGGAAGACATCAGTGCGCGCGAATTATCGCCTGGCTTATGACCGCATGAACACTTTCGTCCTCTCCTCTGCTGTCTTCCAGGGACTGCCCGGCGAAGCGCTTCAAGTCAACGACCAGGCGTTCGGTCTGGCAGGCGGCCGCGTTGCCGATGGGCTGCCTACGCTGACTCCGCCTGCCGGCGTGACACCACTCTCCCTGCGGCAGCCGCCGCCCGTGTCGAACAATGCCATTACCGCAGTGAATCCTAACTGGACACCTCCTCAGGTCTCCGAATGGAGCCTGAGCGTGCAGCGGCAGATTGGCACTTCGTCGGTGGTAGAGCTGGCTTACGTTGGCCACCACGGCAGTCACCTGATTGGCGCCTATGATTCCAATCAGGCGGAGTTGCAAACGAACGGCTTTCTTCAGGCATTCAATACTGCGGTTGCCGGTGGAGATAGCCCGTTGATCGATCAGCTCCTCAGCAACGATCCTGGCCGTCCGGCCGGGGAGAGTGGCTCGACGTATCTGACCGATTCGAACAACAACAGTCCATATGCTTCCGGCGCCAGTCTGGGATCGGTGGCGTCGGTCGCGCAACTGATCGGGCAATCGCTGGATAATAACGGTGTGCCGCTGCCAATATCCGCTGGGCTGCCTGCGACGTTCTTCTTCCGGTATCCGCAGTATGCCGGCGGTTTCAATGTTCTGGATAGCGGAGACTGGTCCAATTACAACGCATTTCAGGGCTCTTACCATGGACGGTTCCAAGACCTCAACTTCCAAGCAAACTACAGCTACGCCAAGTCACTGGACACGCGCTCGTTCGACCCTACCTTCTCTACGGTGGTAGCCGGGAGTTCGAGCTTCGGTTCCTCCAGCACGCCCTTCGATATCGCGAACCGGAAGCTGAACTATGCGCCCTCCGATGCGGACCGCACCCATGTCTTGCAGGGTCTATGGACCTATCAGGTTCCTTTCGGACCGAATAGCCGGTTCGGGAGCAAGGGCCCGATCGTGGATCGTCTGGCCGGCGGTTGGGAGATTGGTGGAAGCGCGGTAGCAGAGTCAGGACACCCCACGACGGTGTTTTCACCAGCCAACACGCTAAGCAGCATTGTTCGCACGCCTGCCAGCTGCACAGGCTGTTCGCGCGGTATGTTCAAGGTGCACTTCGACAGGACTTCGCAGACGCTCAATTACCTTACGCCCGCACAAATTGCGAAGTTCTCCACACCGCCACCCGGGCAGTTCAGCAACATCGGGCGGAACTACTTCCGCCTTGCGCCTTACTCAGTACTGAACCTGAGCCTAGGCAAGGTCACGAGGACAACCGAGCATCAGTCGCTGGAATTGCGAATCGAAATGCAAAACGCGCTCAATCAACTGCACTACGATCAACCGGCCAGCGCGCGGATCAACAGCTCCTTATTCGGCGTAGCCGATCCGGGCACGGTGGAGAGCGCAGGCTTATTGCCGGGGAGCTCCCCGAGAACGGTACAGCTTTCCGCCAAGTACGCTTTCTAGCTAATGTTGCGCGGTGTTTTTCGGCAACATTGTGCCGCTCGACTGCTCCGGGGTGCCAGGCTTTCACGGGTGACAGGAGGAACGATTCAGCACCTCATTTGACGAGATCAGAGCCAATGGTGGCTGAGTGTTCCGCCGGCATTCGTGAGATCACTGGCTTCACTCTGAATCAGGGTGTGCCACTTCCTCTCCCGTGGCAGAAAGAGATTGAAAGAGGATTCGCTTTCAGACCGCAGCTACCGCTCGTCTTTCAATTCTTAATTGTGGAAAGCACTCGCAAGAGGTTGCCCGGCTCCGCTATTTCTCCTCCTCATAGCGGTATTCCTGCTGGCCGTCGCGGATCACCAGGCCTCGTCCTTTGTCGTCGTTCGTAACTACGAAGTCCAGGCCGTCCTCGCCTGGCGAGATGGTCACGAAAGAGAGTGAGCCATCGTCGTTCCGGCGGGAAGCGACTTCGCTCTGCCAGGCGCCGAAATCGAAGTAGGTCTTACCGGCGGCGTGCGATACGGCGATATGCCCGGGGGAGGCGTTGCGGTACATCGCGGCAAGCCGCCTCCTCGCCGGTATCGGCTGGCACTGGGAGTACCTCAATAGTTGAATCGCTGAAGAACTCACGCGAAGCACTGGGATTTTGAGGATAGCTGATATCTCGGGAAACTTGAATCTGACAACTCTCTTGGCCCCGCGTTTTAAGTCCGGTTCTGGGGCAAACTGCAGGAGTGGCAATTTGGTCCCGGCGTCTGAGCAATACTCTGTCGATATTTTCCGTGACACTTTACTGCGAAATCGCTAAGAGGTAAGCATCCGCTCACGCCGCCTGCAAGCTCGTTGGCGAGGCGCAGCGCAAATGGAAGCAGCGGCGCTGAAGAGCCGGCAAATCTCGCCGACATCCAACCTGCGCGAAAGTGAACTCGGGTGGCCAACTGGCTGACCCGCGAGCAGCCAAAGAACTGCTCCAGGTTCCGGATCGTTCGAATTTGAAAGGGAAGCGCGACTACGTCATTCTGGCCCTTTCTGCTCGATTGCGCCCGTCGGCGCCAGCAACGGGCTGACCTATATATAGCGGACAGCGCTCGCTGGCGGCGAGAGCCGCTGAGCCTGCATATCCGAAGCACGAGATCGGAGGTGCGAGGTTCGCAGGATTGGCGCCTCGCACCATCCGTGAAAAGAGATCAGTTCTGCCAGTTCACATTGACGTACCCCGTACCGCTCGTGGGAACGGTATAGGTATGGTTGCCACCATTTTCCCAAGTGACGGTGCCGTTGGCAGCGATCTTCATGAACTTGAACTGCAGGTTCGCGCCAGCGGGAACGGAGACATTGAGGAACCAGTTAGGGTAATTGGGATCGAGTAGGGGCCCGACGGCGGTATCAAAAGTGGTGCCCCAGTTGCCGAGCTCAACGGTGCTGCCGCTCAAAAAGATGTAGTCTCCGGGATTCGTAGGCGTGGCATTGTTAACGGTGAAGGTGACAGGAATGAGTTTCGCGGCCAGCACGGTGAACTGGATGGAATTGGCAGCGGTGCCGCTGCCATCCTTCAACTGCACGCTGGAGATGCCGTCGGCTACATTCGGAACCGTGAAGATGACACTTGTATTGGACCAGGACGTAATGTGGGCAGCCGTGCCGCCTACAAGTACGGAGCCGGCGGTGGAGCCGAAATGTTCACCAGCAATCGTCACGGAAAGGCCGGGCTGCCCAACCGTCGGGCCGATAGAGCCGACCTGCGGACCGGCTGCAGCGCCGGGCGCCTGCCACACCGAGACGGAGTGCGGGGGCAAGGTGAGTGCGCCGGCCGGATTATTGCCGCCCGAGCCGCCGGAAACACTAAGGCCCACGCCGCCCATCAGGCCGCCCAGATAGTCGCCATAGCTGCCTGCCGGAAGCGCGGTGTAGAGCCCGGAGATGGGAGCTGAGCTCGAATCGTTCTTGTTGATTGCGACCAGCACGACGTCATTGAAGAAATGTCGCTCGTAGATGTAGACGTCGTTGTTCAGATACCGCTGCTGGATGCTGCCATAGGCCAGTGCGTCATTGGACTGACGGAGCGCGGAGAGTTTGGAAGTGAGTTGATAGCCGACGGTCGTCGTGCTGAACGACGTCATCGGGTTGCGGTTGTAAGGGTCCGTGCCGCCATTGGTATCGTTGTGCAAGTACTGTTCGTCGCCGTAATAAATGATGGGAATGCCGCGGCAGGTAAGTAGAAAGGCCTCCGCCTCGTTGAGCCGGTTCTGGTTATTGTTGACGGTCAGGAATCGGGCCATGTCCTGATTGTCGACAAAGGTGACTAGGTCGTTCTGCCAGGTAAAGTTTGTATCTTCAGCCGAGAGGGTGGAGTCGATCTCTGAGAAGTTATGATTACTTGCGAAGACGTCGCGTACGGCGGTGTTGAGTGGGAAGTCGAGCAGGGAAATGCCGCTCTTGTTCGCAAACTTGTAGGAGTCGTGGTAGAGCGGGTCGCTGGTGCCGCTCTGGAACCATTCGCCGAAGAAGAAGCTGGGGGCATTTGCAAAGGCAGTATTGGCCATGCTGTACTCCCAGCCCCAGGTGATGTGCTTCACCGCGTCGATACGGAAGGCGTCTGCCCCGTGGCTCTGCAACTGGGTCATCGCCCCCTTGAGATAGCTATCAATGTAGTTGTTCTCCTGATTGAGGTCCGCGAGCCCTTCCAGCGAGTAGTACTGGAGCTGGTAGCGATCATTGAAATCGCTTATGCCGGGATTGTGATGGAAGTAGCCGCTGGAGTCACTTCCGTAGCTGGTGACGAAGACGCCTTTGTTATAGAGTGCCCCGTCTTCACCGGTGCCGGTGGGACTGGTGTGGTTGCCCGCGAAGTCGACGATGACCTTAATTCCGTTCTGGTGGGCTGCGGTAGTGAGAGCGTCAAACCCGGCCCAGCTATTGGAGGAGTCGCCGAAGTGTTCTTCGGTCTGCTGGAAGTCGCGTGCGGAGTACCCGTGATAAGGCGCTGTCGGATTACCGTTGCTGTCCGGAATGCTGACATTGATGTTGTCGACCGGCGGTGATATCCAGATTGCGGTGACGCCCATACCTTTGAGATAGGCGAGCTTGGCCTGGATGCCGGCGAAGTTGCCGCCCCAGTAGAGGTGCCAATTGGTCTGAGTGCCGTCATATAGACCCGGACTTTGCGGTGGATTGTTGTCACTGGGGCTTCCGGCGAAGAAGCGGTCCGTGATGAGCTGATAGATAACCTGCTTTTTGAAGTCCTGCGCGTGGGTTGTGGAAAGGAGCGACAATACGGCGGCGAGCGCCATGGCGAGCGGAGAGATGCGACGTGGCATGGGGGTTCTCCAAAGGGGCTTTCTCAACGGAAATTGCCGAGGGCAGCACAGAGCTGCCCGCACGCGGAGCGCATCGCGTGGCGATCAGGGACTGCGCTCGGTCGGTCGCTCAGGTTGTGACATAGGAACTACGGAGTGGCGCGGTAGAAGGCCATCTGACGCGGACCAAGTGTGATGCGGAGGGCCGAACCGGAGAGTTCGGCCGCCGGCTCGCCCGAAACAGCGAGAGCATAGTTGCGACAATGGGCAAGCGCCGTCTGCCCTGTCTCAAGAGAGAGCGTGCGCGGCTGATCGGCGTTGTTGATGGCAATAAGAAACTGATCGCCATCACAGCGACCGCTTGTATCCGCAGCCCGCACGTATGCCATGGCGGTGTCGTCAACGAAGACCGTCTGCATCTTGCCCGTCTGAAGCGTCTCGTGCCCCTGCCGCAGCGTGAGCATCTGACGCATCCAGGCATAGACCTCCTGCTGTTGCGGGGTACGTCCGGTCTCGGTGAAGGCGTTGCGTGTGTCCCCGGGGAATCCGCCGGGGAAGTCATGGCGATTATCCGGATCGTCTCCACCGGTCATGGCGATCTCGTCCCCGGCGTAGAACTCCGGCATTCCCCGCATGGTGGCGAGGACCCCGATAGCGAGCTTCAGCCCCGCGACGCTTCCACCCGGCTCGGAGAGCATGCGCGGGACGTCGTGGTTGTCGACAAACGGGACGAGGCGCTCCGGGTGAGGATAGAGCCAGTCTGCGCGCAGTACTGCCTCCAACTGACGCAAGGACTCACCGTGGCTAAAGACGCTGCGCAGCCGAAAGCAGGTGGGATAGTCGAAGGGCGTATCAAGGCCTGTGTCGATGTCACCGTCCGAGCCGCGGGTCGCGCGGCCACCGGCGAAGAAAGCAACGGTCACGGGATCGGGGTTCATGATCTCACCGACAGTGGTCAGACGCGGAAACAGCGCATGCAATTGCGCATGAAAGTCGTGCCAGAAGGCGCGCTTCACGTAAGGAAAAGTATCAATGCGCAGGCCATCGAGACCTGCCGTCTCGACCCACCAGACGGCGTTCTGAATAAGATAGCGCTCGACCAGTGGATTCTGCTCGTTCATGTCCGGAAGCAGGCTGGCGAACCAGCCGCGCGTCACGTCGCTGCTGAGAGCAGGCGCGGCATGCTGATCAACGATGGAGTCGAAGTCGCCTTCAGCGCGAGTGTGGTTGGCGACGGTGCCGTGGAACCAATCCGGGGCGGGCGGATCGGTAGCCCACGGGTGCTTCGGGCCGACATGATTGGGCACAACGTCGAAGACCACCTTGAGGCCGCGGCCATGGGCGGCAGCGACGAGGTGCTCATAGTCCGCCAGGGTGCCGAAGTGGGGATCGACGGCATACACATCGGTAGCGCCGTAGCCGTGGTAGGACTCAGGCGACGGCGTGTTGTTGTAAACCGGGGTGGTCCAGATGATCGTGATGCCCAGCTTCTGAAGGTAATCGAGGTGCTGCTCGATCCCGCGCAGATCGCCCCCATGCCAGGCGCGCGGCTTGCCGCGGTCGGCTGCATCTGCGCCCTGGGGGCTATCGTTCGAGGGATCGCCGTCGGCAAAGCGGTCCGGCATGATGAGGTACATCGTGTCGCGGGAAGAAAAGCCGGCAAAACCGGCGGAGGCAGGCTTGGGTTGCCGCAGCGGGAAATGATAGATGGCAGAACCGACGGAATTCGTCGCGCGAATGGCAATCGTATCGGGCTTTGTGGCGTGAAGGGTGAGCCAAAGAAATGCCCAGTGGCCGTTCGCGGAAACCTGCGTGCGATCGAGTGAGGCCGCGCCGCCTCCGAGCGAAAAGTGCGCGGTATCAAGGTGCTCCCCGTACACAAGCAGCATGGGATCAGGGAATTGAGTCCACCAGTCTGGCGGGTCCACCTTAGTGATCGTCGGGGCGCTCGAAGTCCCACTGGGATGCGCGGTTTGTGCGTTGATCTGTGGGAGCAGAACGCATAGCAGGGCGATTGCGGCAATGTATCCTGCGATGTTTTGGGCGCAGTTTACTTTCATGCTGAGATCCGCCAGTTAGAGAGAACACCTCTTGGATTTGGTGCGGCATGAACAGCGCCGCCTGGCCTAAAAGGTCAGACGCGCTGCCAATTGAATCTCACGATTGGAAAACTGACGGGTACCTGTGATCTTGCCGAAGTTGGAGTCGGTGAAACTGGCGCTGGGGTTAGTGAACTGCGGCGTGTTGAAAATGTTGAAACCATCGCCGTGCAGCTCCATGTTGAAGCGCTCGGTGAGATGGATCGTCTTCTGGAGCGAGAAATCGACGGTCCGGCTGCTCGGTCCGTAAACCTGGTTGCGCCGCAATGTGCCGATGCGATCCCACACATTGCCGTTGGGCGTGTTCACGACCGGTATCGAGTTCGTTGAAAAAGACGAGGTATCGAACCAAGTGCCGGTGATGCTCTTGGGATACGAGATGGGGCCCACCAGATCCGGGCGGTTTGGATTGTTCTGGTTGGCGGAGATATCGAGCGGTGTGCCGCTTCCCAGGAAAGCAACCAGATTAGTCTGCCAGCCGCCGATGACCCAGTCCATGGGACGGGAGACATTGCCGCCGATGCTCTTGCCCCGGCCGAATGGGAGCTCGTAAATGATGCTGCTGCTGAATACATTGCGCTGGTCAGTATTGGAATTGCCATAGTTCGCAGCAGGATCGAAATAAAACAGCGCGCTGGCGCCCTCAAATGCGCCCGGCGAGTTGTCGAGTGCATGGGCCCACGTATAGGCGCCGGTCAGCACCAGATCGTTGCCGTAGCGATGGTTGATGGATGTCTGCAGCCCGTTGTACTTGAGCACGCCTTCGTAGCGTTGCCATGTGATGGCCCCGAGCGTGGGGAAGTTTTTCTTGCCGGTGCCGAACTGACTGTCGTTGTAGTCGTAATAGGTTGAAAGATGATCAGCCTTGGTGCCCACGTAAGCTATGGTGAACACGCTCTTATTCCCGATCTGCTGCTGCAGTTGAAGGTTCCACTGCTGGATGCGCGAGTTCTTGCTGTCACGATCGACCGCCAGGAAGTTGCCGCCCGAGGTGGGCTTTGCGGGATCGAAGTTCGGGAATCCCGGCGCGAAGAGGGGCGCGGTGGCGGATTGGTTGTTAGTGGCTCCAGAAAGTCCGGCACCCTGCGGCCCCTGGCCACTGAAGGTGATGCGATAGCCCTGGTTGGCGAAGTATGTGGTGCTGCCGCCATAAGGAGGTTGCTGACCGAGCTGGTTGCTGATGCCGCCACGATCGACGAAGTAGAAGATGCCGTAGCCGCCGCGAAGCGCAGTTCTGCCGCTGCCAAAGACGTCGTACGCGAAGCCCACGCGCGGCGCTACGTTGCCGTAGTCGGTGTTGAGGATCGAGCGGGACACGCCATTGACGCCGGCGAGCAGAACGGTGCCACTGGGTATGTCAAAAACAGCCTGCCGATTGTGCTCCTCGGTGGGCCAGGTGAGGATGTCGTAGCGCAGGCCGAGGTTCAGGGTGAGCCGGTTGGTAACCTTCCAGTCATCCTGGCCGAAGATGCCGGTCTCATAGTTGCGCGTGCCGAAGAAGCCGTTCTGTGAGCCGATCTGATAGTTGTCTACGAAGCCAAGGAGCAGCTCGGAGACCTCGTAGCCGGTGAAATCGCCAGTCCCGGGGCCAATGAAGAAAGAGCCCTTTCCCGCGATCGGCCGGAAGAAGGCGACCTCGCGCCGGATGCCGGTCGCCCCAAATTTGAAGCTATGCTTGCCACGGGTCCAGGTGAGCGAATCCGTGAGCTCGTAACTGTTTTCCGGAACCAGATAGTTTCCGTAGTCGCCGGTGTACACGATCTCGCTGTTGTAGCCGCCGATGAGCGCGCCGCCGCCCAACTGGGGCGTACGGTTTGCGTTCACGATGCCAAGATTCGCAGAGACGGGAATGCCGCTCAGCTCCGGAGCCTGACCAAAGGTGTCGCGTATATAGCCAAGGCGAAACTCATTCACCACCGCCGGGGTGAACACGTGCGTGTAGCCAACGGCAACGCCCTGGGCATGCGTGAAGTTCTCGCCGTTACCAAGGCCAAATCCGGCAGGCAAATTGGCGAAGAGGGGTGTCTTGTCTGAGTAGTCGTGCGCGTAGCTGTAGCGGGCGAAGAGGGTGTCCTTGGACGAGGGAACGTAGTCGAGCCGCACGTCGAAGTCGTTGTAATGGCTGACGAAGGACTGTGTGCCTTCCCAATTGTTCTCAATCGTGCCGGGCACGTTGGGAAGCGGGAATGCATTGAGATAACTTAAGGCTGCCTGGTTCATATATCGGCCGTTAGCAATGATGTTGCCGGCAATGGGTGTACAGGTAATCGGATCGTAGATCTGGCCGATGCTGGCGGGCGCGCTCCCTCCGCTCGGGTAGGCGCAGGAGGGGACTGTCGTTAGGTATTTACCACCGCTCAGTGCCGGGTTGAGCAATTCAGAGAAGTTGCCTTGCCGCATCAAGGCGGTAGGAACGGTCGCGAAGCCGAGATTTGTGGGATATTTCTCGCGAAGGCCCTGGTAGTCGCCAAATGCAAACAGCTTGTTCTTGAAGATGGGCAGACCGATCGATCCGCCGAACTGGTTGCGATTGAAGGGAAGTGGAGCAACCGCCTTGGTGCCGAAGAAGCGGTAGTTGGGGTTCGAGTCGAAATTCTGACTGCGATAGAACTCAAAGACAGAGCCGTGGATGGAGTTGGTGCCGGATTTGATGGAGCTTTGTACGATAGCACCGCCGGCACGGCCAAACTCCGGGGGAGCGACGCTGGTGGTGACGCGGAACTCCTGAGTCGCATCGACCGGCGGAAAAAAGACCAGCGTGTTGACCAAGGACTCGTTGTTATCGATGCCGTCAAGCTGGAAGTCGTTCGACTGCGGCCGAAGTCCGTTCACGCTCAGCGCGCCGCCACCGCTCTCTGAATAACGGTAGGTTTCGGTGTTGCCCTGGGAGCCATCGGCGTTGTCGCCATACGCGCCACGGGTCACCCCAGGAGACAGGAGAGCCAATTGGGTAAAGTTGCGACCGTTGAGAGGAAGTTCTGTGATCTGCCGGCCCTGGATAACGGTACCGGTCGACGAAGTTTCAAGGCTTACGAGCGGAGCGGCGTCGGTGACCGTGACCGTGTTGGAGACTGCTCCAGGTTGAAGCTTGAAATTGAGCGCCTGCGTCTGGGAAACCTCAAGCGTGATGGACTGGCGGAGCGTCGCAAAGCCGGCTGCGGCGGCTTCTATTTGATAATTGCCGCGCGGCAAAGCGTTTACCGTGAAGTTGCCGGTGGGGCCGGAGGTGACGCTTTGGCTGGTCCCCTGGTCGACGTTGGTGACCGTGATCGTCACATTGGGAACGGCGGCACCAGTGGGATCGACAGTTGTACCCTGGATACGACCAGTATCCGTCTGAGCTACACACGAAACTGCTGCGACCAGGCAGACAGCGACCGGCGCGAGCCAGAGTCGAATCGGGACCGGAGACGCGGGGATAAGCCGCCGCAGTGTAAGGCACCGAGGGTTTTTCATAAGCTCACTTTCCTCCCAAAGGGACATACCGGGCTGAAGTGGTGCAGCGGGGCTTCGCTGACGGAGCCCTCATTCGAGGTGCTGCTTCCCTTCAAGCCGCCGTGACCTTCTTACAGCGGCTCGCCTCAACGCAATGCACCCTTGTTTAATTTTTGTCCCTTTTCATCTCATCAGCAAAGTCACTTGTACTGTGTCAGTTAGCGTTTCGCATCACCAGATCGAGGGTGATACGTTCATCCGGTTTGACCGGGGCTTTCCCCTGGTGCTAGAAAGCAATTCGAAGTGAATGCGGGTCTTGACTCGCGGAGTCGTCTGCCAGGTGATCACATCCAAACCCCCGGGGAAGATCAGCTTCGGCTTGTTCGACGTCGATCCTCAGTCTGGCGAGCTGCGCAAATCCGGGACACGGGTACGCATTCAGGGGCAGCCCTTTCGCGTATTGATGTTGCTCCTTGAGCACCCCAATGAGGTAGTGACTCGAGAGGAATTGCAGCAGCGGCTCTGGGGCACCCAGACCAACGTCGACTTTGACCACAGCCTCGGTACCGCAATTAACAAGCTGCGCGAGGCGCTTGGCGATTCGGCAGAGAATCCTACCTTTATCGAAACGCTAGCCCGGCGTGGATATCGCTTCATCGCTCCGGTGCGCTATCTGGACGAGACGCCGGAGGCTGAGCGAGCAGTAGCAACACAGCCTGAACCTCCGCCGGGAATGCGGGCGCCTTTGCCGCCCCTGACGCTCGATACGGTGTCGAGTCGTGGCGTCCGGAGCTGGAGAGGACCCATGCTCTTGGGGGCAGCGGCCTTCCTCTGCTTATTGATGCTGTCGGTGTTTCTGCTGCGACCGGAAGAACGCCTGCCGGCGCGTATCGAGCCACTGACGCATTCTGGCCGCGTCCTGTCCAGCATGGCAGATATCGAGACTCTGTCGAGCATGGCGACGGACGGGACGCGCGTCTACTTCTCGCAGGTAGTGAACGGGACACCTGTGCTGGCTGAGGCTCTGGTAGCCGATGGAGAGACCAGCCTGCTCGATCTGCCGTCCGGCATTGAGTCGCCGACGATCGGCTCCATCTCGCCGGACGGCTCGAAGCTGGTGGTGCGGAATCATCTGGGCCGGGAGCCCGAGCAGGCACTGTGGGTAGTGCTCACGCTGGGCGGCCAGGCTCGTCGCGTACCGAGAGTGTTGGCGCATGACGCCACTTGGATGCCGGATGGACAACATATTTTGTACGCGGTTGGGCACGATCTATACACGGTGAACGAAGACGGCTCCGACCAGCACCGGTTCGCGACTGTCGGAGGGCGCGCATTCTGGCTGCGCTGGTCGCCGGCGGGCGATCTGTTGCGGTTCACCATCCTGGATGCGGAAAACCGCAGCGCCGCGCTGTGGCAGATCAATGCTGATGGTACACATCTGAAACCGCTGCTGCCTGGGTGGACGCGCCCGAGCTCCGAGTGTTGCGGAAGCTGGACGGCGGACGGTTCACGTTACATCTTTCAATCCTCCCATGGCGGGTCGAGCGATCTCTGGCAGTTGGAGCATGTACCCTGGTGGCGTCCGTGGTCTTCCGCACCACGGCCGGTGACTGCGGGACCACTGGACTTTGCCGCACCAGTGACCAGTCGCAACGGGCGGGAGGTCTACTTCGTCGGAGCAAATTCACGCTGGGAAGTTCAGGCGCTGAGCGCGCCGGGTGATGAATTTGCGCCGCTGAATCCCAACATCGGCTCCGCAGCACTGGTTGAATACTCCCGCGACGGAAAGTGGGTAGCGTGGTTGAATGCGGCCGACGGCTCTTTATGGCGCAGCCACGTGGACGGAACGGAGCGGCTCCAGTTGATGTCTCCGCCCTTCCACATCTTCGTTATGAAGTGGTCGCCGAAAGACGATCGCCTTGCGGTCATGGCACAGCAGACGGGTAGTCCATGGAAGCTATACCTTATCGACGCCTCCGGGGGCGACGTGCAGCCGCTGCTTCAGGAGGCACGAGACGAAGCGGATCCGGACTGGTTTCCCGATGCAAAGACGCTGGTGTTTGGACGTGCGCCCACCGCGATGAGCGGTGACGCGCAGCCGCGCGCGATTTACACGCTGGATGTGGATACGCATAAGGTAGAACAGATACCCGGTTCTGTGGGGTTGTTTAGTCCTCGCGTTTCCCCAGATGGACGGTACATTGCAGCAATTCGTCTGGACCAGCGAGCGCTTATGCTCTTTGACCGCGCGACCGGGCGATGGACTCTACTCACGAACCATGGCGCGGCCGACCCGGTCTGGTCGCACGATGGGCTCTGGATCTACTTCCAGGATTTTCTGGAGCCAGGAAAACCTGTTTATCGCGTTGGACTGAGCGGAATCGTGCAACCTGTCGCATCCATCAAGAATGTGCGATCCGCCGACGTCCTCGATTATCGGCTGGTCGGTCTGACGCAGCGGGATATGCCACTGGTCACGGTACAGACTTCAGTGGTGAACCTGTATGCGATGAATCTGGATGCGCGGAGCACGGACCGACGTTGAATCAAAAAAGGAAAGACAACGATTTCCTTGTTTACCTACAGGTGATCCGCCAATGACGACTTCCTTCGGCTACCAAGAGTCGTTCCTTCAGAGCTCATAGGACATCTCAGCGTTGCGCTTACATTCCTGCCGTACAGAAGGCTCGCTATCTGACCTAATGCTACTGAGTGCTCATTAGCACTAGGAGTATAATGCATGAATAATGATGGTTGTTGTGTCGTCCACACGAACAAGATGGGCCATGATAACCCCATTTTGTGCTCGCATAGAGGCGGCGGTCCTACATTATTACGCTTCGGTCG
Organism: uncultured Acidobacteriaceae bacterium; assembly: GCA_963771495.1. Lineage (GTDB taxonomy): Bacteria > Acidobacteriota > Terriglobia > Bryobacterales > Bryobacteraceae > Bog-105. Next base: position 31,193 of record CAVYTR010000005.1, read on the forward strand.
TACTGCCAGTGATTCATGCGACCGCACTAAGGCTCCGACGCGGCAGCACCCCAGCTGACGTTTGGAACCGGCCCCATGGTGAGTACCAGCTTTCCACCATTAGCGATTTCAGAATGGCTGAACCATGGTTTGTTCCAGGGTTCTCCGTTTAAAGTCGCGGATTGAATATAGATGTTCTTTGTGGAATTATTGCGAGCCACAATGGTAAAGTCATGGCCCCGGCCCATGTGAATGACCGCTTGGCTGAAGAGAGGGCTTCCCAGCATGTAATAAGGACTGGACGGGTCCACCGGATAGAAACCTAAGGCGCTCATCACATACCAGGACGAAGTTGAGCCTTGGTCGTCCATGCCGGGAAAACCCAGCGCGTATTGATCGCTGCCATACAGCAGGCCCATGATTTCGCGGGTCAGCTTCTGCGCCTTCCATGGCTCGCCAGCCCAATCGTAGTAGTAGGCCACCTGCTGGTCGGGCTGGTTGCCCTGAACATACTGACCGATCACTCCTGTGCAATCCCGGCAAATGCCTTTTGCGGTATATGGGGTGCTGAAAAACTCGTCGAGCTTCGCGGCGAACTTGTCACGCCCGCCAAGCAGGCCTATCAGCCCCGGGATGTCGTGCGGAACCAGCCACAGTGTGGACCAACCGGAGGCTTCCTTCATCATGAAGTTGTAGTACGGTTCTCTGGGATCGAACGGAGATATCCACCTTCCGTCCGCCGTCCGGCCGCGCACGAACCCTGTCGAGGCATCGAAGACATTCCTATAATTCTGCGATCTCTTCAAGAACAGTTCGTAGTCTTCTTGTTTGCCGAGCTTTTTTGCAAAGAGCGCCAGCGCATGATCATCCCAACTGTACTCCAGAGTGGTTGCTGCTCCGGCTTTGCCGCCTGCATATGGCGGACTAGGGTTCCTGTCGGGAACGAAATCAGAAATCCAGCCGTTCTTCATGTATTCCGCGAGATAAGGCCGCGGGCCGTTTGGGTCCGTGGCATTCTTGCGAAGGTATTCGTAAACACTCGCCCAATCGAATGGAAGCCCTCGTTCCCAGTCGCCGAGATACATCAGATCGGCGTGATCTCCATGGAAAGAGGTTTCCATGTATCCGGACTCGCGTGCCGCGTCGAGTTCGGAACGCAGGATGTCCACCTTCACATCCGGTTCCAACATCGTAAGCAGAACAACCTGATTGCGTCCGGTGTCCCACAAAGGCACCGGTCCGTAGCGGTCGTATGTGGCGATCTCCTGTTTTCCTGCAGGGCCGATAAATTCTTCCCCTTTTCGGGCCATCAGACGCGGGCTGTAAAAGGAATGATAGAGACAGGAATAGAAAAACATCGTCTCCTTCTCTGTACCGCCTTTTACTTCAATTAGGTCCAGCTTCTTCGCCCATGCATCCTCTGCCTGCCGTCTGATGGCATCAAAATCCCACCCGGGATCCTCAGCCTGCAGCCTGGCTTGTGCTCTCTCATAACTGAGCCCCGTGGCGACCTTGATGAGAAGTTGTTCACCCGTTCTTGTGCTGAAGCGCAGATAAGTGCCCGCAAAATGCCCGGAGACGGTCCTTGCGCCTGGGTCAACTTCATTGTCTCCCAGGAGCGATTCATGCGGACCTGTGGGCGGAATCTCTTTAAAGGTGCCAAACTCCGTAAACGGCCGCGAAAATTCCGCGACAAAATATGTGCCCCGGCGCTCGGATTTGCCGCGCACAGTATGGTCACCGATTATCTCGATATCGCCACCGAGTCGGCCCAGATCAAGCAGGATGTGTGCCTTCTCCGATTGAGGGAATGTGAACCGGAAGACGCCGGTCCAGGTCGTAGCAGTCATTTCCGCAAGGATGCGGTAGTCGTCCAGATAGACGCTGTAGTATCCGGGGGAGGACTTCTCGCGCGCTTTGTCGTAGCCAGAACGGCTGCGCTCCGGAGGTACGGTCCAGTTGCCCACCGTCGGCATCACGATTGGACTTCCATATCTGCTGCCAGTCGAAAAGCCGTAGATCGCGCGATTGGGATAGAAGTAAGGCGCTCTTACTCCAGCGGGAAAGGTAAGGTCCAGATTCGCATTGATCGGACCCAATTCGGTCGAGCTGTGAGGCAACACTGCGGCTGGGGAGGTAAAGCCGGAATAAAGCTGCTCTCCGGGCGGGGGTGCGTTTCCGATCAGCTTCTGATTATCTAGGGGCGCGGTACCTATCAGGCCGTTGGCATATTCGACAGGTGTTTTATGAGCACTGCTTCCAGTTTGCCCGCGCATCGTAAAGACACCGATGATTGCGCCGGAGAGCAGAACGAGACTAGCCCATCGAATAGATCGAAAAACGGCAATCATGAACGAAGGCCCTTGGGTGCGAAAGAGTTCTGACAGTGGACACTGCCAATCGAATCTGGATGTCATGACCCGGCGCACAAGGGTGTGCGTCTTGAGCGCCGGGCTAAGTTGTCTAGAAGCTGAGTTTGCCCGAGATCTGCAAAATTCTCGGGAAGTTCTGCTGCGAAGCCCCTACTGTGCCGAAGCCGCTCCAGCCGGAAGTAGGACTGAAGGTTGCAGGGCCATCTGATGGACTGGTATCTGGGCTTCCGAACAGCACCGAGTTGAGCGCGTTGAATGCATCCAGCCGAAGCTGCAGGGTCAGATTCTCATGAAGCACTGTGCTCTTCGCTATTGACAGATCAAGGCTGGGAATCGTGGGGTTCCGCACTTCGGTCGTGTGGTCCGGCAGATTCATTAGCCCATATTTTGGAATGCCCTGCCAGCATTGTGAGGAGTTTGCAGTGTTGAACCAGTGGCCCTGCCGCACCGAAGTGCCGCTTGCAGGACGAAGACTCTGGCTCCAGCAGTTGTACCGCAGACCGGTATTCAGGCCCACTGGTGTGCCGCTCTGCGCATTGAAGACGCCGCTGAGCTGCCAGTCGTTGATGAGTATCCCGAGCGGATGAGAAGGATTAGTCCAGAGAAGGCCGTTCCTGCCAATCGGCAGATCATACACGGTGGTGGCAGACAAGATATGCGTACGGTCCGTGCCTGCAATGAAGTGGACCTGAGTCGGATCTTGGTAAGGCCATCCATTCTGATAGCCGTCACCGTTGATGGTCTTTGAGTAGGTATAGGACAGGTTGACCGTCAACCCCCGGTTGGCTCGCTTGGTCAGCTTCACCTCCAGCCCGTCGTACCAGTTACGGCCTTGCGGTGAGTTATATTCACCCACTAATCCCGTGCCGCCGGGCGAGCAATACTGGGATAGCGGCAGAATCAGCTCGATCGCGGGTACAGTAGCGGACGTGCCGCACTGTCCCGGACCGGAGATGCCCGGAACATTAAAGTAGGGGTTCGGAACCTGCTGGTCCCAAATCGCCGGATTTGCTTGCGCGGCTTGCTGCTCTGCCAGTGTGGCCGTTCCATTCACCCAGAGGAAGGTACGCAAGCGACTGGAGAAATTGCCCGCATATCTTGCATCCAGAACCGTCTGCCATGGAAGCTCGCGCTGGATACCCAGGGAGACGAGTTGCTCCATCGGTATCTTGCGGCCCGGAAAATCAAGCGCCGTCCCGCCACCGCCGACATCCGTCAGCAGCCCCAGGCTGGTGCCTGTAGGCCTCAGCAAGCCGCTGGCGAATGGCGCTCCGCTCCGGAAATTATTCGTAGGCGTGTTGCCGCCATCGACGGAATCGGTATAGTTCGTCGTCTGCGCCTCACCTTCGCTGGAGCCGCCCTCCAAGCCATAGGAATACATCACTCCGTAGCCGCCGCGGATCACCGTCTTCGGATTTACCGCAAAGGCAAATCCAAACCTCGGTCCCACGTTTGACCAGTCGGTGTCGTAGGCATCGCGCGGCTGACCATTCGTGCCCGCAAACTCGATGCCACCCAGTACCTGTGAGAGTAAAGCTGGATTGATGCCGGCGGCCGTCCACGCCGCGACGTTCGCGCCATTTGTGACGTTGGATTGGTAAGTCGCCTGGTTTGTTAATGGATTCACGCAGGTAAAGCAAAGCCCGCGGTTCAGATTATTATGGCGCTCGCGCATCCCGCGCTGCACGTCATAGCGGATACCGAAATTCAGCGTGAGGCGATGGTTCACCCTCCAGTTGTCCTGGAAATATCCGGCAAACACCGGATAGCCATCCATGATGGATCCGATCCAATCGATGCCACCGGCACCTACGCTGTTGTTGTGTGTCTGTGAAGGCGTGCCGAGATAGAACGACGCCAGCGCAGAGCCGTTCGGGGTGCCGGAAGAAGAACAGGTGTTCGAGTCGCCCGCAGCGGGCATGATTGGATAACAGTTCTGGTTGTGCGGATTGAGCTGAGTGTAATTGGATCCGAAGCCGAAAGCGCCATTCGGATGTCCGCCGCTGTAGGGAAAACCGCCATACTGAAATTCGTCGATCTCGCCTCCGAATTCAAGACTGTGGGCCCCGGCAGTTTTCGTGATGTCTGCGGCGAAGGTGAAGTTATTCGTAACGTCTGGGTTCCTTTGATTGCCAAATACCACGTAATTGCCGGCTGGATTGTTTGCAATGAGTCCCGTTCCCCAGGCATCGTTCACTTGGAATTCCGGTAAGTATCTCGAGGAGGTCGAGCCAGGCAGCGGCATATTGAGGCCTATGGTACTCGGATTGGTCTGTGTCGATAGGTCCCCATCGGGCGAGACTTCATAGAGTCGGTCAAAGGAAACTTTAAAATCGCCGACCATCGTTGGCGAAAACACGTGCGTCACGTCCTGCGTCGCAACATAGTTCTGGCGAATATGGCTGATATTTCCCGTAGCGGCAAGTCCCGGCAGGCCATTCGTATTGCGGTCCTCCGTGCCCTTCCAATAGAGGAAATAGCTATATAGCTTGGTCCGATCGGTCAGGTTGTAATCCACCCGGATCTGGGGTTGGTTGTAGTTATAAAGGCTGGGCGTGGAGGCGATATAGTTCGACCCTCTCGCCAGATTCTGCGACCCGGGGATATTCGGCAGCGGGATATATTTCATCACTGCCGCGGTTGTAGGATCGATCATCGATCCGGGAATCGTATTGTTCGGAAACTGCGTCTGCACTACGTGGTCGCTATTGCAGGCAGTTGCCGGTCCTCCATCAAGGCAGGTCGTCGTGCCCGGCTGATAAATCGGAATGCCGGTTGGAAATTCCGCATTGTCCATCTGCTGCACCAGGCCAAAATCCACGCCGGGGTTTCCGTTATATCCAGGACGCAGATAGGCGGGCGGAACATTCTCCAGTGTCGTGCCCGAGAGAGACTGTCGGTAGCCTTCAAAGCCGAAGAAGAAGAAGAGCTTGTTTTTCTTGATCGGTCCGCCTGCCGTAAGCCACCACTGATTTTGCACCTCGCCCTGGCGTGGTGTTCCGGTCAAGTTGTTCTGGTACGTGTTGGCATTCATGAACGCGCCTTCATACGCGTAGCGCGCGCTCGCGTGATATTGGTTATCACCGCTTCTCCCCACCACGTTCACCGTGCCCCCGCTGGTTCTGCCATAGCGAGCATCGTAGGTAGAGGTCATCACGTTCACTTCTTCAATGCTGTCAATGTTCGGCGAGACGTTCCACTCACCTGCGCTGTGATTGTTGTAGCTGAACTGGCTGGTGATGTTGGTTCCATTGAGCGTGAACTGGTTATTACCGACGATGCCGCCGCCAATGCTGTAGGAGCTCGTAACGTCCCAGCCGGTCGTGCCGTGGTTTCCACTCTGTCCGAAATGTGTTGTCGTAAATTGCGAACCGGGCGTGGTTCCGATCAGGTTGTAAGCTGCTCCGCCATTCAGCGGAACATTCTGCAGCGTGCGCTGGTCGATCACCGTACCGCCCGATCCTGTGGAGGTTTCGAGCTGCGGTGGCGCGGTCGTGACCACCACTTGCTGAGCGAGCGAGCCAACGTGCATCTGGAAGTTCTGGTTGAAGGTCTGCGATGCCAGCAGCAGGACTTGGTCCTGAACGGCCGTCTGGAAGCCCTTTGCCTGTGCGGTGACTTTATACGTCCCCGGCAGGACATAGGGGATGTAGTAGACGCCTTTGTCCGTAGTTTTCCCGGTGTACGTTGTTCCCGACGCAGTATTGACTGCGGTGACCGTCCCATTTTTGATTACGTCTCCGGATGGATCCGTCACCTGACCGGTCAGAACTGCGCGAAACTCCTGTGCATTGGCATGGAACAGAAGAAAGAACAGTGCCGCGAGCAGGCACACTTCCTTGGGGGATCGCATCATGGCCCTCCGAAAATTCGTGTCACACCACGTCATTTCGCTGCACAGTACAGAGCCGTGCAGCGATCTGGCATCGTTACCATATGAGTATGGGAACGATGCCATCGGTGTCCGAAATTCTCATCGACGCTCCCCCTCTTGTCAAGAACTCACGCGATCTTTGTTTTCACCTGCTCAATTAGAACAACTTGGCACCCCGGAACCGTGCGCCTTGCATCACTCGCCGAACGCTTGCACGCGGTAGTGAGGCCCGCGTTTCAAACGGTAGAGCTATCAGAAGCGCGATAGCCGATCCGACCGCCGTTATCTTGAACCCCCTCACAGGATGCGAACGGCCTCATCAGGACAGGCCCTTTTAAAGGGCCGACCAGATTGGCGCCTTTAGAACGCGAAGGCCTTATCATCCTTGCCGATGCCGGTGGCTATCTCACCATTCGCTGACTCCTTGACTCGCCCCGCAATAAAGCGCTACGGTTCCCCTAAGGGACTTATGGCAAGAGGCGACGCTACCGGAGAACTCATTCAGGGCACGCTGGAGATGTTGGTGCTGAAGGCCTTGGCCCGCGGCCCGCTGCATGGCTATGCCATCGCCGAGTGGATTCATCAAGGCTCTCAGCAGATCCTGCGCGTCGAAGAAGGCGCTCTCTACCCAGCGCTGCATCGCATGGAGTTACGGGGTCTCCTCGATGCAAAATGGGGTGCATCGGAGAGTAATCGTCGTGCGCGTTTCTATCAACTCACCGCCGATGGGCGCAAGCGCCTGCAGTCCGAGTCCAGCCGCTGGGCAAGGCTCTCCGCCGCCGTCGCGTTCGTTATGCAGGCCACGTAAGGAGCAACAGCATGGGCCATCCGCTCCGTGCCTTCCGCATCCGGTTCGCAGCATTGCTGCGCCGCCATTACCAGCAGGAAGACTACGAAGAGGAGCTCGCCTTCCATCGCGCTATGCTGCGCGAAAAGCTGGAACGAGAGGGCATTGCACCCGAGCAGCTGGAAGCGGCCACAAGCTATGCCTTCGGCAACTTAAGCCACTGGCGAGAAGTTCTCACCGAATTGCACCAGTTCAGGCGTTTCGAGAACATCCTCCGCGATCTCGCTTACGCTGCACGCATCTTGCGCAAATCTCCCGGCTTCACCATCACCGCTGTGGTCACTATCGCCATCGGCATCGGCGCGAACGCCGCCATCTTCTCACTCATCAACGGACTTCTGCTGCGCCCGCTCCCTGTGGCCGATGCGCAGCAACTCGTCATCTTCGATTACCACAAGGACGATGACGCACACGGAGGCTTTTGCGCGCCTCTTTTCCGTCATCTTGAGCGCGACCACCCGGCCTTCAGTGACGTCTTCGCCTCCTCTGACACGCAGCTTCAAATCGGCGCCAGCGGCGGCAGTACACTGGTCAGCGGTCTTCTGGTCAGCGGCCAATTTTTCCGCGCGCTCCAAACAGCTCCACTTCTAGGCCGTTATCTCGTTCCAGCAAAGGTGGAGCTTAAAGTCAAACGGATTGAGATCAATGTGCTTGTCCGTCTCGGCAACGTCGCTGAAGGTATCCGAGTAGGTGTGCCAGCTGAGGGTATTTATATCGAAGTTTTGAAAGGGCCAGAAGAGTTGATACCGGAATTGGTCCGGATCGAGTGACACCGGCGGGAGAGGGAACGGCTGCATCTCAAACGTCGCGGTGAATGCTCCATCCTGATGAGCATGGTCGTTTTCCATGAGCCCCCAGAGATTCAGAATGCTGTAGTTCTCTGTTACCGTCCCTTCTTCGTCGTCCTTCCCGATGGTATTTTCATGAATGCAGAGCATCCATATATTGATTTGGGTACTGCTCTGCACCAGAGGAACTGCTATCAGGACTGTATCTAGCTCCTTGCCGCCCCCATCGTATTCGCCGCCGGAAGGCATGCGCCCGTGGTTTACGTTCGGGGGATTGGCTGGGGTCGCCTCAATGTTGATCTGAACATTGAAATCTTGGTTGCACTCATAGCGCTCAAGGTAGAGTTGCACACCGAGCACCGAATGTGCGCCGGCATAATCCCCGTCGGGATACCAAACGATGACGCCGTGCTGAAAATCATTGAATCGACCTTGAACGAAGCCGGGTAGGAAAGGCGTACTCGTCTCACCCGAAATCGGAAAGCCCAGTGGGCCGAGCGGACCACCTTTGCTATTCCATTCTGCAAATATTGCGCCGTAAATGTCCCAGGCGCCAGAGGCAGGGCTCCAGTAAATAAACCCCCCATTCGCAAAACGATTGAACCGTCCGATTTCGTTGCTTCCGTTCATTACCGGAGATTCATCAGAAGCGGGATAACCGAGCACGCTACTGGCACCTCCCATCGCTAACCACCGTTGTCGAATGGCGCCATGGACCTCGCGAGCTCCAGTGTCGGCGGACCAATAGATACCGCCGCTGTCAAAGGTGGAAAATCTCCCGCCATTCGTGCCGCTTTGCTCATCCGCGTTTGGAAGTCCTATAATGGGAGGCTTTTGTGAGCTGGCGACATCTCCTAAGCGGCGATAGTGTTCATAAATGGGACCAGAGACGACATAAGCCTGCCGATTTGCGCGCACGATGATCATGCCGCGCTCGAAATAAGCTGCACTGCCATTCCGCTCTGCAGTGACAAAAGCGTCTGCGATCGGGAATCCCAGGTAGTCCCGAAGAAGAGCGCCTGAAGCTACCCTGAAGCCTGTGACGGACGGCGACTTCCACTTTTTGTAGATGTCAGAATTGATCGAAATAGCGCCATAGGCGGGGTGATAAAAGATGGTGAGGCTGCCAAACTCTTGCAGATAGCTGACTCCATCTCTAAACATCTGAGCACTTCCCCGCGCGTTACCTGCAAGCGAAATACCCCCGAGTTTTGCAAGCTTTACATCGATGGGTTTCGAGCCGAGAGGGTTGAGCGAAGCGAGGGGAGCGAATTTGAGGGAAGCGGATTCAGGACTCACGATTGACTCCTTCTTGCAGGTGGGAGCCTCAGCGTGCTTTCTATTACAAGCGGTCTGGAAGGCACTCCAAATCCGCTGTTTGAGCGGTCTTCACCGCACCATCGGCGAAGTCACCTCTTTGTATCCTGCGGGTATCTCGAAGCTGCTCTGATCCACCGCAGCAGTCGAGAAGTTCCCGGTTTCGGTTTGACTCTCTAACAAAACGCCAGCAGTTGCAGGGTCTCCCCCGTTGCTTGGTGCGGGCGCGGGAGTAGAGGAGCTGGACGGTCTATGATGCATCAGTGCGCCCATGCTGGATCCGCCAAGCGCACGGCCGAAGCTACCGAGCTTACCGATTTGATCGCTCGCTACTTGTGTCCCCGTGTTCGTTGCGACTTCTCCGGTTACTGCGCCTGCGCCAGATCCGCCGCTTTTGGTTTGCGCCATGGGAGCTACGGATGGAGCGGGCAGAGGCTGTCCGTCCGCTGAAACACCTACCCGCGTGACCTGCAGGACGGGAAATCCGCTCATCTTTGTCGCTTCCTTTTTCAGGTCTGACAAAGCCTGGGCTCCGCCCGGTTGTGCTGACAGAAGCCCGGACATCTGATTCGCGCTGGTGTCGATTGCCAGCTCTTTTGCCATACGCTGGTTGAAAGCGCGCAGCTCTTCTTCGCCGGGCACATCGGGAACCATCCACATCTCGCTGGTCGCCGCCATGCCGCCCTTCGCATTTGAACCGTCAGTCGCATTTGCGATCATCGTCACGCTCAGGAGCGCCTCCTTTGCGGTACGGCCGTCGATGTTTCGCGTGGTTCCATTGGAGCTGACGTGTGCATTGAACGACATCTGCGCATCGCTCGCGCTGCTGGTATTGGCAGAACCTTTGCTCTGCGTCTTGGCTTTGGCAGCCGCATCCGCCATCGCCTGCTGCATCTGCTGAAATGTGACCACGGTATAGGTGTGCTTGTCATGATCGATGAATGTCATCGCCTGCTGGTCGAGGTCGATAATTTCGGTGGCGTGTGGGTTGGAGCGGACCATGCGGTTGCCATGAAGCGCGACGGTGGAGGTTACCGGCGCATTGGCTTGCTTGGCCTGCGAACTGAACGCTCCGGCCAGTTTGAGCATGCCCTGCAGCGAGCCGCCGGTGATCTGTGTCGTTTCCTGATAACTCACGTCAGCAAACGCGAGCGGTTGCAGCAGCATGCCGCTGATAACTATCGGTATCCATGTCGTTTTCATTTTGTTTCTCCTCGTAAGTGTCGTGAGTCTAGTCACGCGTCAGTTCGACGCGGCGATTGCGTGCGCGGCCTTCAAGCGTATCGTTGGTATCGACCGGACCCGATGCACCGTAGCCGTCCGTGGCGAGGCGATCTGGGGTAATGTGATATCGCGTGACCAGCGCCTGTTTTACCGCGGCGGCACGACGCTTCGAGAGATCGAGATCGTAGGGGTCGCCACCGATACTGTCCGTATGACCGCTGACGGAAAGCTTCCAATCGGGATGCTTCTGCATCACCTGAGCAATTTCATCCAGAACCGGAGTGGATTCTGGTTTGAGATGGTCGCTCGCAAAGTCAAAGTAGATGCCATAGATCAGCACCTTTTTCTTCTGCGCGAGATCCTCTTCCATCTGCTGCGGATGCGTTTCGGGATAGGTGATCTTTACCACCTGGAGGTGTGAACCGCTGCCGAGCTTCCAGGAAAGCATCAGCGGATTGTCGGCCTGGTCCAGAAGGTAGAAGTCCGCTACACCGTCGTCGGTTGCGCATGTCGCGTGCACAGCCGGCATCGTGGCCGGCTGGTTGTTCAGCAAAACCGGAAATGCAAAGGTAGTATTGCCGTCGCGCTGTAATGTGCATTGCTCGCCCTTCATTAAGCCGCCCAGCGCGCCGCCACCGGCCTGCTTTGGGTCGACGCCGGCTATCCCGCCGAGGGCGCTCAACAGAGAAGAGGCAGCGCCTTTCAACCCATCCGGCTGAAAGCTGAACTGGGATGTGCCGGTATTATTCAACTCCGCGAGGACCGCGCTGGAAACGCTGATTGCAGTCGTTCCAGGAAAGCTCGGCGGATCGGTGTCTCCAAAGAGCTCGTGGTAATCATGAGCTGACTGGAGATCCTGAGTCAGCACGGTTCGGCTGATATGTGTCTCCGGCTTATTCTGGCTCTGCCCTGAGGAGGGATGCTCCGAGGCGTATGACAGGGTGACACCCTTGTTATCGATTCCGGTGATCTTCTTGTAGGACTCGTAATCGCCGGTCTGGTCCGCAACTGCCGTCACGACCAGCATTCCTTCTTTTAATGGAGCGGGGCCGGAGCCACCCGGCGCGGTTGAAGGTGAGGAGGGATTCCAGTGGGCGAAACTCGATGGGCTGGCGGAGTTATCTGCCGATGCGGAGTGAGGCGGCGCGGCGCCCGGTGCATCGCTGTCGTGACGTGCGACAGCATTGCTCACCACGCCAGCGCCGTGAAGCACAGCCGTGGCCTTTTGCTTGACGGAGTGATACGCGTAGTAAGTCCCAACGATTCCAAGCGCACCGACTACCACCAGCAATACGGCCGCTCCAATTGCCAAGTTGCGGCAGCCGCTGCCGCTCGTCGCAGGCGCGGGTGGTGTATTCGACATTGTGACGGGAGCAAACTGCGGCAGTGCAGCGGGTGATGCCGCCGCCTGAGTCACAGCATTGGCTTGTGTTCCGCACCGTGTGCAGAACTGGGCACCTTCCGCAAGCGGTACGCCACAATGGGTGCAGTAGTTCATATAGGTCAGCCTCCGCCTTTGGGTGAGGAGCAGCCGCCGGGGACCTCGGTTCTTCCGTGGAAAAGACCCGTATGTGGGCCCTTCAGAATCGATCCGACTCGATCAACCCGAGCTTCCGTGACAAAGCTCAACACGTAATTGACCGCATCGACGACGAAAGGCGCGATGGCGTAGCCGACTCCGGAATCAAGCACGACCTCGATCGTGCCCTGCCTGCAGGGAAGAGCAATATCCGGTGCACGAAGCATGGTCCCCGTGAAGATGAGAGTGGCGTAAACGCCGGTGGAGAAGAGCTGGTTTCCAAGTCCGACCATGGCTCGTAGTTCGGCGCTCATGACCAGAGAGTTGATGCCTACAGAAAGCCCTTCCGTCGTCTTTCCGATGTCGACATTCGCTTTGGGCATCTTTGGCCTGTTTACCGCCCAGTCGCTGTCAAAAATTCCGGCTTTGATTCCGCCGTCAAAGACATACTCACCGTCGGCATTCAGAATCGAATTCTTCGCACTGAAGCCGGTGTTGAGCGCGAGCGCCTGATCAAACGTCAGCGAGAAGGGAATGACACCGCCGCCAAGCGGAATCGAGATCTGTGTGGGCAACCAGACTTTCTTCTGAATGTTGACGTGAAAATCGCTGGTGGTGTGGGCCTTCAGGTGAAGCCGCACCCCCACGGCCCCACCGATTTCCAGGCCAGCAGAGATCGGAACCTTTCCTCCGCCGAATTTCATGAAGAAGTTTGCGTGCGCGTTGTTGAGTTCGAGCGCACCCGTAGCGGTAAAACTCACGCCATCCTTCTCGTATATGTATTGCACGCCAATGGCGCCTGAGGTGGCGAACGGCTGTGCATCAATATCTCCGTAAGGGATTTGTACGTGCGGAATATCAGAAGTTGTAGGAACTTTGTAGTCAGGGAGAGACGGCGGACGAGGGACTGAAAGGCCCGGAACTCCAGGCACCGCCTGGCCGCCCCACGCGGTTCGCTGTAATGCCGGATTGGCGGGGCCATATCCAGCGCGCGTCCGTGTAAAGACCGCCGGCGTTGCATTCCCGGGAATCCAGCGGCCGCCGATTCGACGAAACGTCATCTGCTGACCGTTCGGGAAGGTTCTGGCCATTGAGACGGGGGTCCGCTTGCCGTTCTTCGAAATGCGGGAAACCACGACGGTTTTGTTCCAGCCCGCCCAAGGTTTGCGCGGCAAAGACGTGTTTTCTTTTTGCGCAACCCCTCGCGGCTCCGGCAAATCAGGTGCGGTGAAAACCAGGATATTGTTCATGTCAATCGGCGAACTCATTGCGAATTCGCCTTTGTTTATGACATCGGTGAGCTGGATTGGGCCCAGGATCACCTTTACGTCGTCGCCGTTTCGTTGCATCCAGATGATTCTTCCGACCGCCCGGCCGGTCGCGAAGACAACCTTGCCCATCTGGAATTCGCTCACGTGCGGAGCGTTGGCGTCGAAGGTCCAAGTCATGCCATCGCCTTCGATCGCGCGAATAGCTTTATCGCCCTGTTCCATCAGGATGATGTCCGGCTGATACTCCACCTTCGGCCCGCGCTTGGGTGCTATCCCGAACTTGCGCTCGGTCTCCGTAAGTGTCTTGAGATCGACGGGGTGCAGGATGGTCGCATTCGGGTGAGCCCTCAGGTCGAACATGTCCATGCCTGCAGGCAGAGTTGACGTCGCAGGCGCGCCTGGCGCCCCCGGCGATTGCTTCTGCGCCCCCCTCTCGTGCGATTCGAAATGCCGGCAACCACTTGCTGCGAAACAGAGAACCAAGGCGAATAGCAGCATGGGCCGTGTACCCAGCAGGCTCCGCGTCAACACGCAGAGTCCAGGAACCGTCACACGTGAGGAAGGCGAAGACCGCAACATCACAAGCCAGCCTGCTTTGCAGCAAGCGCGCCGATGATCGGAAGCTTGAAGGTCTTCCTCTGGTAAGCGCTGTACATGAGATATGCCCAGAGGCAGAAGCCCCCAATCATGAGCAGGAGATTGATGGGCATTTCGATCAGGAAGAAAATGCCCTTCGTCATCGCGCCCAATATGAAGCCAACGATCATCCAGCCGATCCATAACCCGGCCCAGGCGATGTTGAAGAAGATCGACTGCAAGGAATGGAATCGAACGAACCGGTCTGTCTTATAAGGATCGATAACCAGAAAGAGAATGCCGGTGATCAACCCGCCGAGATAGGCCAACGCCCCCACGGCATTATTCTGCAGACCTGTGGAAGCAGGGGCAGGCATGGCTGCAACCGCACCTGCTGCTGACGCGCTGCCCGTGCAGACTGCGCATACTGTCCCGCTGTCCCCCAGAGCTGTACCGCAGCTTTGACAAAAGCTCATGACATGGTCCTTTTCGCGATCGTTGAGGAAGCTAAAGTTGACTCGCCACTTTGGCGGCGAGAGGCTTGATGGCGTTGGCGCTGCAGGGACAATAGGGAAACATGAAGTGGGCTACGACCTTGCCCTTTCGGACCATCAGGCCGGTCCCGCCCATCTCGTAGGCGTCGTCGCCGATGCCACTCAGGTCACCGGTCGCAACTTGATCAGTTGTTTTTCCTTGCGTCGAAACCATGCCGCTCTGGCTTACGTGGTTGAACGCCATGCGGTTCATCTTCATCTCGAGCTCGGCATTCCCCGAGCTGAAGCTGACGTTGAGAACCGGTACTTCTCCGGTGGCCGCTTCCGCAGAAAGGCTCTTGTTGGAGGACTCCTGCTGCTTGAAGAAGGCTCCGGTGATCTGCTGCATCATCTGCTGCGTCTTCGGATCCACCGTTTCGCCCTTCGCGGCAACCTGGCTGCTGACCATGGACGTCATGTGCCTGGAGGTCATATCGGCGGGATCGCCATGCACGATGTAGCTGCAGCCGGCGTCCCGCGCCTGGGCGCGGATGATCGTCACGCCAATGGCGCTGGAGACATCCTGCTTGCTGAGGAAGCGGCAGGGATCGCCCTTAAATCCGGTGTCGTCGTCGTCCGAGCCAGCCGCGCTTTTCAGCATCGTCGCGAGGCCGCCCGCCGCAGAAGGACTGCCTGGTCCCAGCGCCTCTCGCGTAACTGCATGTGCCTTTTCGCTCACCTTGTGTGCGGCGTACATGGCGGCGGCGAATGCCAGGATCCCGCCGATCGCCAGGATTGCAGCGAGAGCAATGCCCACCTTCAGGAGCGTGTTTGATTTGCTGGCAGGCGGCGGATTCACAGCGCTCACGGTCACGTCTTGCGGAGCGGGTTGAGCTTGCGAGGACTGTCCTGCGGCCTGTACTGGTGCACCGCACTTGCCACAGAAGCCGGCCCTATCCGCGACGACTGATCCGCATTTCCCGCAAAAGGATGCCACATTGCCTCCTCAACGCCTTGATCGCTGCGCGATGACGGTCATCACGCTGGCGATGAATCTGCGCCGAGGAAGGCATCGGGTCAAACTAAGACCGCACCAAACATTTACTAACAACTAAGTATTCTCAATTCACCCAGTTACAAGCAGAGATAAACAGCTAGCCGGTGTCCGGCAGTGCTAGACTCGTTATCGCCGGAGCACGAGGGTGCTGGAGATGAGGATGGACGCGGGGGCCACGCAGGATCGGGACCCCGAGGTCGTTTATCACTTCGGGCTCTACACGCTGGAGCGTGTATCAGGTACGCTGACGCGGAACGGGATCCGGGTCCATCTCCAGGAACAGCCCCTCCGCTTCCTTTTGCTGCTCCTGCAAAATCATGGCAGCATCGTCGCGCGTGAGGAGATCCAGCAACGGCTCTGGCCAGGCAACACCTTCGTCGATTTCGATAAGAGCCTGGGCGTCGTCGTACTGAAGGTACGGGACGCTCTCCGAGACAGCGCCAGCAATCCGCGATTCATCGAAACCGTGCCGCGGCGCGGGTATCGCTTCATCGCTCCGGTTTCGATTACGGAAGTTGAGCGTTCAGAGACGCCATTTGCTATCGCGCTTCCGACGCAAGCGGCGGCTTTGGGGATTGCACCTGCCTCGGCAGAACTGGTCGAGTCATCGCTGGTCGCTGAGCCGCATCCCGTCAAAATGTCACGCTCGTCACGCCACAGGCCTGTAACCTATGCTGTCGCTGCGCTCATCTGCATTGCTGCCTCAGTTGCGTCGCTCATGGTTTGGCTTCATCGATCTTCCGCGACGGTGGACTCGCAGCGGGTCTTAGAGAACTCGTCATCCGTGCTCAGTTCCACTCCGCGAATGCGTCGTTCCGTCGCGGTGCTGGGTTTCCGCAATCTCACAACCCGGGCCGACCAGAACTGGCTGTCCGCAGCGTTCACGGAAATGCTCAATACCGAGCTTGCAGCGAGCCCCGATCTCCGCCTGACATCGGGCGAAGATGTGGCCCAGGTAAAGCGGGACCTGGGACTGCCGGAAGAGGACACGCTGTCGCATGCAACGTTACTGCGGCTGCGCAAAACTCTTGGCGCGGACGTGATCGTCCTCGGCTCCTATGCACTGCTGCCGGAGAACGGAAAGAACCGTCTCCGACTCGATATACGGATGCAAGATACAGTGGCCGGCGAAACCATGGCGCAGGAAGCTTTTACCGGCGACCAGGATGAGCTGTTTGATCTGGCAGGCCGCGCCGGCGAGCGTTTGCGTGAAGGTTTGCGGCCAGCCGGAGACCTTGCCCCGGGCAGCGCGCGGCCTGCTCCGCTGGCTGCGAACCAATTAGCACTTCAGCTTTACAGCGAAGGACATGCGCGGCTGCTGAGCTTTGATTTTGTGGGGGCCCGTGACCTCTTGAAACGCGCAATCTATGCAGACCCGCATTACGCACTGGCACACTCTGCACTTGCAAGCACGCTTTGGCATCTGGGTTACGGTGCTCTCGCGCGCAGCGAGGCAAAACTCGCTGTCGATCAGTCACAGAGTCTTCCCGAAGAGTTCGCTCTTGCCATCCGCGGCCAATATGAAGAAATAGTGCTCAACTGGGCTGCTGCCAGCAAGACGTATGCTGCGCTATTCCGCCTGTTTCCTGACAACCTGGACTATGGACTCCGCCTGACGACCGCACAATTCCATATCAACCCGGATGATGCGCTACGAACGCTTGTGTCGCTGCGCCGACTGCCTGCGCCGATTGGCACCGATCCACGAATAGACCTGATGAGCGCCACCGTATTGATTGGGCGCGATCTGCGGGCCGCGCGGCTCGCCGCACAGCAGGCGATTGCGAAGGCAACCGGCCAAGGGTCGACACTGATGATTGCCAGGGGCTACGGCATTCTCTGCCAGCAGGATGACGGCCTGGGCGTTTCATTCGATCGTTCGCTTCAGGAGTGCATGCGTGCGCGAAGCAGCTACCTGGCCGCCGGAGATGTGAACAACGCGGCGCGCACACAGAATGATCTGGCGGGCCTGTATTACGAAAACGGTAAGCTGTCGGAAGCTGAATCCATGTGGCGGCAGGCCATCACCGAGTTTCGTCGCGTGGATGAGGAGGAGGGCCTGGCTGCCTCCTCCAATAATCTCGGCGAGATCTATCTTGTGAGCGGTCGGCTGCATCAGGCCGATCAGCTTTTACGTCAGGCCATCCTCAGCTACCAGCGAACCAATGATTCAGACGGATTGGCGGGCGCGCTTGTCGATCTTGGGGAGCTCTGCCTGCATCGCGGCGAATTGTCCAGTGCTCTCTACAATTTCCATCGCGCGCTTCAGAGTGCGGGCTCGAATGCTGACAAGAACGTAGTCGCCGCAGCATTGGCCGGCATTGGCGAGATGCAGTTACAGCAATCGGATGTGCGTGCCGCACGAGCTTCCTACAATAATGCATTGCAGCTGCGACAAGACCTCGGGGAGAAGCAAGCAATTGCTGAAACTGAGGTAGAACTGGCCAAAATCCGGATCTTGGAGGGAAACCCCACGGACGCAGAGGTCCGGGCTCGCAGATGCAAGGCGCAGTTCCACTTGGAGCAGCAGGCGGACGACGAACTTGGCGCCGGACTAGTCGTTGTGGATGCGCTGATCGCAGAAACAAAGCTGCCCGAGGCAGCCGCAGAAATGAGCGCACTCGATCCGATCGTCAGCAAAACTCAAAACCATGTGCTCCAGTTGCGTTCTCTGCTGCAGAACGCTCGATTGGCTTTGGCGAAGGGCGACAGTCAGACCGCACGGCATGATCTGTCTAAGACGCTGAGACAGGCCCACAGTGAAGGCTATCTGGATATCGAAAGAGAGGCCCTCCGGCTGCAAGTGCAATCCTCGGGTGCCTAGAGCCTGAATTACCGCGAAGCGGCATGCTCGCGAAGAGTCTAGGAGGCTCAAAGTGACAACGAAACGGCAGCCTTCTTCCGGCTTCAGGTCTTCCGCAAACCTAGCGTTGGCCTCAGTTTCGGAGGTTTCAGCAGGGAAGGGAATAGCTGCGCATACGCGCAATAGCTTAGCCGTGCTGGTGTGGATTGTTACCCACGATAATGTCGGTTGTCGTAG
>CAVYTR010000006.1:0-7970 GCA_963771495.1 uncultured Acidobacteriaceae bacterium
AGCGGGAGGCAAGGTGCTGACTGTAGGGACTCGGAAGCTGGTAACACTAATGATCGATGACATCAGCCCTGGTTGATCTCAGCCGCCGTCCTCACAATTGTCCGAGTGCTATGGCGCAATACACGCTTCCTCCTATACTGCCAGGGGATCAAGAATCTCAGCTGACGTCAGTTACGGCTTTCGAAAACGCCCTTCACAACCGGCAGCGCGGAAAAGACATTAGGCCACCCGGCGTAAAACGCCAAGTGCGTCAGGACTTCAGAGGCTTGCTCTTTCGTCAAACCATTGTCCATTGCTCGGTTGAGATGATAGGGAATCTGCGCCACTTGCCCCGAAGCGATCAGTGCGCTAACCGTGACGAGACTTCGATCCCGAGGCGCGAGTCCCGGACGAAGCCAAAGATTGCGGAACAGTAGGTCTGTCGTGTACTGAACGACGCCCGCCGCTACAGCCCCGAAATTCTGCTCGACTGTTGTGGCGCGTTGTGCTTCCCCCTCTCCATTGATTAGGAAGAAGCTTCGGTGAAGTCTCTGCAAGTTGATCTTCTCCTATGCCGCGCTGGACAAAGATGTCTTTGACGATCGCGACCGCTGAAAAGGCGTTGGACCAGCCTGAGTAAAACGCCAGATGCGTGATGACCTCAGACAGTTCTCCGGGCGTTACGCCATTATCGAGCGCCAGGTTAAAGTAATGCAGCATGCCGACCGTCTGAATGCGAGCGATCAATGCCGCTACGGTCACGATGCTGCGGTCGCGAGGCGATAACGCTGGCCGCTTCCAGAGATCGTTTTCAATCGCGTCCTGAGTGTATTTGGCAAGTGCCGGAGAAACCATGCGCACGTCTTCGGGCGTTCCAGCGGAGCGCGGGGAATTTGGATTCATATCTCTGCCCATTCTCTAATGAAGATCAATTTTTACTGTGGCCGAGCGTGCTCTTGTGCCGATCATCGGATCAAGATACGGGCTGCCTTTATACTTCGCCCGGTATGCATCGTCGATACGGTCGTTGATCGATCCGTCCACCCGTTCGAAACGGACTTCTTTAGTGATTCCAGCGACCGTGATTCGTCCCGCCTTCTGCCGCATAGCAGCCTGATACCAACGAGACTTTTGTCCGTTGTATGCGCGGACATAAAGTGCATCGTCAACGACGACGGACCAGATCCAAGTCGGAGTGCCATACGTCGCGCCATCTTCGCGAAATGGCGAGATGTGTAAGTCATCAGCCTCGGCGATCTGTGTCAGTTCATGTTGTTGACAATCAGCCATCAGTAGTGCTCCCAAGTCACCGACCAGTGTTCATCCTGACGGGCCGATCTGATGATCAAGTGGCCATCGGTGGTGAATTGATAGATGCGCGGCAGGTCCTTTCCGACAAGCAAATCTCGTGTTACAGAGCCCTGCACATAATGGATCAGCATGTGTCTTGCTTCATCTACGTCGTAGCTGCCGAAGGATGCCTCATAACCAGCCTGAAGGTACTGGTTGGACAAAGCGTTCTCACTTTTGGGATACATGAGCTGCACCGACATGTGTCCGTCGCGCGTGTAGATCAGCATCCCGCTGGCAGCCGTCGAGACAGGTTTGCCATCGGGTCCTGTGATACTGGCCAAGTGCCACGCACCGATTAACCTGGTCTTGTCAGAAGTAGGACCGGGTTCAGAAGCCGGAGCAGGATGATTCTGGGCAACTGCGGAAGTCACAATCGCCGCAATCATTGCAATCTGTATCGCTTTCATGAGATCGCGCCCCGTGCGGTTCAACGGCCCACCAGCTTTTCGTGAAATGCCGGATAGCGCGCCCCTTCGAGCTTGATCAGCGAGGAAGCAGTCTCGATTGCGTCCAGATCTTCAGGGGTCAGTTCAACGTTCAACGCTCCGAGGTTCTCATCCAACCGGTCGAGCTTCGTTGTGCCAGGAATGGGAACAATCCAAGGCTTCTGCGCGATCAGCCACGCGAGCGCGACCTGCGCCGGAGTCGCTTTCTTCTGTTCAGCGAATGCAGTGAGCACATCTACCAGGGCCTGATTTGCTTTCCGATTCTCCTCTTCAAAACGAGGAACGGTGCTGCGAAAATCGCTGCTGTCGAACTTGGTCTCGGGCGTGATTTTCCCCGTCAAAAAGCCCTTTCCCAAGGGGCTGAATGGAACGAACCCGATTCCGAGTTCCTCAAGCGCCGGAATGATCTCGCGTTCCGGTTCCCTCCAAAACAGGGAGTACTCGCTTTGCAGAGCGGTTACGGGCTGAACGGAGTTTGCGCGGCGGATGGTCTCGACGCCTGCTTCTGAAAGGCCGAAGTGCTTCACCGTGCCCTGCTGGATGAGGTCCTTCACCGCACCCCCGACATCCTCAATCGGAACGTTTGGATCGACACGATGCTGATAAAAGAGATCGATAGCATCAACTTTCAGGCGCTTGAGCGACGCTTCAGCAACCTGCTTGATGTGCTCGGGCCGGCTGTTGAGTGCGCTCCATCTGTTGGTGTCTCCTGAATTCGGCTCCCATCCGAACTTCGTGGCAATCACGACTTGCCCACGGAAGGGAGCGAGAGCCTCGCCGACGAGCTCTTCGTTAGTTAACGGTCCGTAGACCTCGGCAGTGTCGAAGAACGTAACGCCCCGCTCCACGGCGGCATGGAGCAGCGCAATCATGTCTTGCTTTTCTTTCGGCGGGCCATAAGACCAACTCATTCCCATACAGCCGAGACCTATTGCCGACACCTCCAGGCCCGCTTTCCCGAGTTTCCGTATTTCCACGACTGTCGTTCCTCACCTCCATGCTAAGGACCATCGAGCCTCGACCGATATCCTGATCCTGCGAAGTTATTGCCTAATCCTCGCCAAGATCGGTTTCGGATCTGGCCGAAGCCAACGAGGGCCCGCTATGCTATGGCAGAGGAACAGACGCGATCTCTTCGGAAAACACTAGCGCGCAGGCCCGCATAGCCGGGGATCGACGGAGTGAATTGCGAGCGGAACTGGCCCGCAAGGTTGCCTTATTCATTGGGTCGACGGAGAGCCGAACGACCGACCTTCCTGGCGTGACACTTTACCGGCACACAGGGCCTACGCCGCCGGCTCCCGTCACCTACGAGCCGAGCGTGGCTTTGGTCGTTCAAGGACGCAAGCAAGTGGAACTCGGCCCGAATACTTTCTTGTACGACTCATCGAGGTATCTCCTGACAGCGCTCGATCTGCCGGTCGTCAGTCAGGTGGTTGAGGCAAGTCCAGAAACTCCGTATCTGTGCGTGCGGCTGAAGCTCGAAATGACGGCTGTTCGAGAGATTCTGAGCCGCGAAGACTTCCCCTCGCCTCCGGCGAGCTCGGACGCTCCGGCCATGACCACAGCCGAGACCAGTGTTGAACTGTTCGGTGCATTCGACCGCTTGCTCGATCTGCTGAATGCGCCCGAGGACGTTCCGTTTTTCAGTCCCATGATTCAACGGGAGATTATCTACCGCATTCTCAGAGGTGCTGGAGGGCAACGGCTGCGCGCGATCGCCACCGCTGGGGACCAGAGTTACCGCACAGCAAAAGTCACCGCCTGGATCAGGGGAAACTATACGAAGACGCTAAGGGTAGAGGATCTCGCGCACATTGCCGGAATGAGCATGTCCACGCTGCATCACCACTTCAGAATTTTGACTTCCATGAGCCCACTGCAGTACCAGAAACAACTTCGCTTGCAGGCGGCTCGGCAACGCATGCTTGTTGAGGGTGTCGATGCCGCCGGTGCGGCTTTTTCGGTGGGATACGAAAGCGCCAGCCAGTTCAATCGGGAATACAGCCGTTTCTTTGGGCGACCACCGATGAAAGATGTTCGGAATGTCCGGTCGACGAGCCACTCTCCTGTGTTGGAATCCGTTAATCATCAGAACGCGAGCTGAGGCTCGAATTTACACGAGTTTCCCGCTGAAACCGATGTTCTACGGCCCTCGAACTCATGGAAGTGGCATGCGCAATAGGGAAACTGGGAATCTGGCGGAGCTGCGGCCGGGATAGTTCCCCCGTGACGGCCCAGTGTTTACGAACGGTGTCTGGATAGGAACCAGCGTCGCTTTGCCTCCGGCTCCGCGACACCGCTTCCGCGATACTGAAGGAGAACATCGTTACCGCTGTCCCAGGGCCAAAGTGTCACCCATGTCCTGGCCGTACACGACGTCCTTCATTTTCTGTTGGCGGCCTGCCGATTCGCTGCCTCAGTGTTAGCAAGCAAGAAGCAGCCGACGCAGGCAATAACAAGACAGCCCATCAGGCCGACTGCCCCGCCCAACAGTGGAGAAGAAACCACAAACGCCATCGCCCAAAAACCGCGCGCCTGTGCATCGAAGCACGCATGCAGGAAGGTCGTCGAAAAGACGCTTCCTGTTCGTAGGCGCACGGCGGATTGGTTCAGGGCAATGCTCGTTGTCACGAAGTACATAAGCAAAACTCCAACATATGGATGCCTGGGGTAATTGAGTCCTCCGAGAATCAGAGGAGCATGCCACAGCCCCCATATCGCTCCATAGAGCACTGCAGCGTTCCACTTTCCGAGCGGGAGGAGCTTCGGCAGCAGGTAACCGGTCCATCCAAATTCCTCGCCGAAGGTAAGCAAACAGTTAACGACTGGATTTACAGTCAGTGACGCTAATGCGACCAACCCCAACAGAACTCGAATCGTGAGCTCTGGGAAAGTCTGCAAAAGGACCGAAAGCGCCGGCGGTTGGGCGCGTGGATTGGCGAGCACGGCAGCCAAGGTTGCGCTCGAGAAGAACCCCAAACCGGTGATTGCCGTGGCGATGTTAGATGAACCCAAAGCAGACGGGAACAGCGAGCCAGATCCAAAAGTAAACGGACCAAGGGCCAAAAGTTAGGCCCGCTGATCGAAATCCCTCCCTCGTTATCCAGCGCCTCACGATGAAAGCGGAAAGCGCAGGGATGAGCATTACTCCATCTACCACAGCAGCAGCGACAGCGATATCGGCCGGCCTGGACAAATTCGGCGTTAGAAGGTCGAACCGAATTCCGGACGCAAGCGCTGCAAACTCGATGGACCAAGTCACTCCAAAGCAGATTGCGCAAAACGATATAAGGCCTTTCCAATCGAGCGATGAAGAAGCCGACACCAGCGATGGAGTCACCCGGGACCCAGCCGCAGGACTCGACATCTCACCGTCGAAATTCTCAGCCATAAGGCGTATTTCGGAGGATTATGAACCGCTCACCGCCGGTACATCGCATTGCTCTTCATGCGGTTCATTTCCGGTGTCCGCTGCTCTGGCGGGTCGCTGCTTTATGAAGAGCTTCATGCAAAAGAAGCTTTATATACGTTTGATACCCGATCCCCTTGTCTTCGGCCAGCTGCCGAGCCGTGGCTATATCCTCGGCGGCCAGCCGGATGGTTACAGGCTGAAGTTCCTTTTTGCGTTTCGCGTGAGCGATTACATCTCGGAGGGAGAGAGTCTTGCGCTCGCGCATGGCGAGACGCAGGTCTGCTTCGACCTCGACCCGGTGTTTCTCCCACCAAGCCGCTTCGTCCTCCTCGTTTCGAAAGGACGGAATGATGAGTCGTCTCGACGCAGACTAGGTTCCCTCCCCGCGACGTATTCTTTCTTCGTTCGTTTTTCTGCTTCCAGCCGGTTATGACACGAAGTTTCTCATGGCGGATCGTGAAGATAAATACCATGACCCGAAGCGAGAGTGTGGCGCCCACGGTTGTCCATCGATCCTCGCCCTCTATCACATCGTGGCGCCTAATGTGGGGCTGTTCCGAATTTGTAAATACGACCGTTCTCTCTCATCTCCGGTACACCACCCCGCCTTTCATCACGAACTGCACCTTCTCCAACGCACTGATGTCCTGCAGCGGATCGCCGGGAACCGCGATCACGTCAGCCAAATAGTTTGGCTTCAACTCCCCAATCTGGCCTTCCCACCCCAGCACTTTGGCTCCATTCAGCAAATCCGCCTGAAGCACGGCCAGCGGTTTCATGCCGTATTTGACCATCAGCACGAACTCCCGCCCCTGCGTTCCGTGCGGGAAAGGACCGACGTCAGAACCGAGCGCCATCGGCACTCCCGCCGCAAGCTGTTTCCGAAACTCCTGAATTTTCATGTCGAGCATCCGATGCTCGCGCGCGCCATCTTCCGGCGTCGCCGCATGATCCGCAAAATATTCGAAGATCGTAAAAGTCGGAACAGCAGGAATCTGTTTCTCACGCATCAGCCGCATGGTCTCTTCGCTGAGTTGGTTGGCATGATCGATCGACTCCACTCCGGCTTGGGCCGCATAGAGCGTCCCCGGCTCGCCCGTCGCATGCACCCCGACCCGTTTACCCACCCGAGCCGCTTCCTGCACAGCGGCGCTGAGTTGAGCTTCCGTGTATTGATAAGGCGTGTGAAACTGGCCATCTCGAATCGAATCCGGGCCGGTCTCATAAATCTTGATGAAATCAGCGCCTTGCTTAAGTTCCTCGCGAATCGCGGCCACCAGCTCCTCGGCACTGTTCGCATACGTGGCGTTGGAGAGCACGTGCTGCGCGGGGTTGAACTTGATCGCGTCTTCATGCCCGCCCAATATGTCGATAGCGTTGCCGCTGATCCTCAGCCGGGGTCCCGGGATCAGCCCGTGATTGATTGCGTTTCGCACTGCCGTATCGGCCGAGCCTGCGCCTTCCGTACCCATATCGCGTTCTGCCGTGAAGCCCGCCATCAGGTCCGCGCGGGCTGCCAGAGTGGCCGTAATCGTTCGCTGCGGCACTGATTCTTCAACCGTCTGCAAATCTTCTGCGCCCGGATGGAGAAATAGATGGACATGCGCATCAATCAAGCCCGGCAATAAAGTACGATCGCCCAAATCAATGATTTCCGCTCCTGCCGGATGTGTCACCTTCGGCCCCACTTCAGTAATTCGTTCGCCCTCGACCAGCACCTCAGCGGGCGTTACCATCCGTCCAGTCTGAACATCCAGCAATCGCGTCGCATGCAGAACAGTAGCTCGTGGAGTGCTATCCGGCGATTGCGCTGAAGCGCCGAACGCCAAATCGGAGAGCAGGAAAACAGTGGTGACTACGGTGAAGGTAGCGCGTTTCGACATGGTTATCGGACGCGATGTTACCACTTTCCTGGTCCTCCAGGAATTAAACTCGCGTTCGACGGCGTCACCCGCGCATCTACTGGATCCGAACCCGCGGGTAACCGGTCCACTTAGACGTATCAGTTACAATCACGCGATCACCCGGTGCGAGTCCCTCCACGATTTGAATGAAGGGACCGGAAATCTCGCCATACTGTACCCTCGTCCGGCGAGCGAATGCGGAATCCGGCTCCAAAACGAACAGTGTCGCCGCGCCCTTCGCGACAGAATCTGCCGGACGGGCAAAGTACACCATATCTTTCATTTCCCCGGTTTGGACAAGCCCTCGAACCTTGTTACCCAGGGCCGCGCGCTGCGGGACGCCATCAGACAGCTCGATCTCGCACCCGCCCTTCGAGCCGTTTAGCACCTTTCCTTCAATCCCTCTCGGGAACGGCTCGACCTGGATTCTGGCGCTACTTCCGGATTTACACTCGCCATTAGCACTGGAGAGCGCGAGTACGGCTCGGGGCGGATGTAAAGACGTTAGCGATCCGGTCGCCTGCTCGAAAAGAGGCATATTGCCACGCTCGACTGTATGAACGGAAAGTGTCTCCTTAGAGATGACGGGTTCGCGATCTTGCCCGGCGAGCGGCAATAGGCCAAGTAAACACGCGCAGAGTGGGTATATTGCTTTCACGGGGTGAAATGATTGCACGTTCCAGCCCATGGACAATCTGTTGCAAACCCAAACTAAACGCGCCCTCCCTTGTTCGGAAACTGGATTTCGTGTTCGATTGCGGAGGGCAGGTAGAGGCCAACGTCGCAGATTCGCGCCGCAACAGAACGAGCTTGGGCATGGTACCGGTAGTCACGGCCACACGTTCGCGCTGTACCGAATCCGCGGCAGTTCTG
>CAVYTR010000007.1:0-10632 GCA_963771495.1 uncultured Acidobacteriaceae bacterium
CGAGTGAGTGTACCGGGACATGCGTTACGCTGTGGACCTGAGACATCCGTTACAAGCCCCTTGCGGTGGCTATGGTTCGAGTTGAGTGGGCACCAAAAGACATATAACCAGTCGCGGAGGCCGGGGAAATGTGGGAATCCCGAAGGGATTTCCAAAGAGTGTGGGAAGGGTGGGAAGCCGGCATTATGGCTTTCCATGCTTTCCATACTCTGACATTTCCATGGCCTGTTTTCGCCCGGCGACTTGGAGAAATTAGCAGCGCCACTTGGCGCAAGGCGCAGCATGTGCTACGAAACTCTTATGCTGGTTGGTATCAATGAGTGCATCGCCGATTTATCTCTCATCGTGAAAATAAAATTGCTCACCACAATCGCGTTTGTCGTTATCGACACCGTTCAGAACCTTCGACTAAACTGCCGTGCTGCAGACAACCGATGTGAGGCAGGAAGTCGCGACGGCGCCGTGGAAAGCCATAGTGCTTTTTCTGGTCCTCGCGTATGGCATCGCCTGGACACTCTGGCTGCCGCTCTTGCTCGGTCCTGGGGGTCTACGCCTCAGTAGGTACAACGTGCGGATCTCCCTTTGTTCGCCTTTCTCGGGACAATCGGTCCACTCATCGCCAGCTTTGTTGCCACACGCTATGAGTAAGGCCGCTGGGCGGCCCCAGCCTCGTCCTGCCCGCCATGCAGATGCGAAGGTAACTCAACCTTGCTCACACCCAAAACGTATCCCTGCCCTGGGCAGGTAACAGGGCTCAATGGGCGCCCTGCCCTAATAGAATTGATTGGAGATGGACTCTACCTAGACAGGGTGAGAACAGTTAAGCAAAACCGGCCACGTCAGGCGGCATCGACCACACAGATGCTCTTTCGGCATAGCAACCCAGAATCATGCGGGATCTGCTTCCGGTCGCTGGCCTTCGAGCGGGACGCTCGCGTTTGCACTCATTTCCTGTTCAGACTTGATGCTCTCGTGGTCGGACGGCAAGAAGAAGCTTAGAATCACTGCTCCAAATGCCACTGCCGCAAGATAGACGATGAATCGAGGCATGTAAGCGTTGGCACGATCATACATATGCCCAATCCAGAGGGGCCCGGTTGCACCACCGATAGCATAGGCAGTCCAGGTAAGACCGTAAAGGACTGAGAAATGCCGACGACCGAAGTAGCGCGCCAGCAGATATGGTCCCACGTCCGCTTCGCTGCCGAGTCCAACTCCGAGAATCGCCGCTCCCAACAGAGCTACCCATGCGCTGCTGGCAAAGGCAAGAATAAATGTTCCCACTGCCGCTAACGCCAGAACGCAGCTCTGAATACGTTCCGGAGAGACTCGATCGATGGCGAACCCGATACCGAGGCGGCCAATGATGCCTGCTCCGCCTCGAATTGATAGAGCGAGAGCCGCTGTGGTCGCAAGCACGCCGTGTTGGGTAAGGATGGAAGCAAGATTAGTCACCAGGCCGTTTTCGCTGAATGCGGAGAAGATGGTGATGAAAGCGAGTATCCAGAATGCTGCAGTCCTCAAGGCGGCTCGAACCGTCATGCCAACGTCGGTGTGGTGTTCAGCGCGAACGACAGCAGCCTCCGGGCGATTGCGCACCAGCATCGCAGTCAGAGGAAGCCCCAGAAGAGCGATGCCGCCCAGTAGCAGAAAACCGCTGCGCCATCCGTGATGCTGGATCATCCATTCCGTCAGCGGTGGAATCAAAATGGATCCGATGCCGCTTCCGGTAAGTAACAATGCGAGCGCCATTCCTCTATGGGTCGTAAACCAGGTGAGGATCGTGCGCGTGTACGCGAACTGCGCGGTTGCGTTGGCAACCAGCCCGATGACAAAAAACGTGGCATAGAACTCAACGATATGTGAGCTCAATCGGCTCAGCATGGCCAGTCCTACGGCGAAGACAAGAATTCCCGGAAGGATGATGCGGCGCGGTGGAAACCGATCGAGCAGGATTCCAATAAGAGGCGAGACCAGCGCAACTGTAATGGCGGCAAGCGCGAAAGCACCGCCCATCGCTCCCCGCTTCCAGCCAAATGCTGCATGCAATGGGTCGAGGAACAAGCTGAACGTGTAAGGCACGATGGGAGCGAAGCTCACCATGACTCCGGTAAATGCGGCGGCAAGGACGCCCCATCCGGGATATTGAAGCGAGATCTCTTCGTCTACATGATGCGGCTTCGTTTTCATCGTTTACTCAATCTTCGATCCATCATTGTAAGCAGCTTCGGCCGCACCGATGGGCGCGTCCACGGACACTCCGCGATGCAAATGCCACACGACGCAGCTTCGGAGAAATAGGGGATGCACTTATCAAAATCCACGTGCCACCGTTCGACGCCGCGCACCATCTGCTTCTGCGGAGTGATCGCACCGGGTGGACAGGCATGTGTACAAATCTGGCAGGTTGCGCAGAACTCGTCGGCGCCAAAATGAACGGGTCGGTTGGGAACGAGCGGCATGTCGGTGGTTACCCCTGCGAGCCGGACACCGGAGCCGAAGCGAGGGCTGATGAGCGATCCGTGCTTGCCAAGTTCGCCGAGCCCCGCGGCAATTGCCGGTGGAATGAGCAGTAGCGCGCCAGCCATCGGACCGGGATACGGATCAGCGTGATAGCCCTGCGAACGGATCCAGTTCGCCAAGGCATAAGAAGAACGTGTACCCCTGGCATATTGATCGCCCACATCGCAGACGCCGACACCATTGGTCTCGTCGGAAGGGACCTCGCGCAGGTGCTCGTAGTTATGAGCGAGAGCGAGGACGATCACCCACGGTTGATTGATTGTGTAGCCCTCGAATACATAGAGCGGATCCATCACAGTGATCCCAATATCGTCTGCTTCGTGAGACAAGGCGAACGATTTGGCGGCTTCAGCAAGTTCCTGAGACGACGATTCATTACGCGTCTCGCTAACAGGGACTAATTCAGGATAGGTGTACGCCCCATGAAAAGCCTCCATCGATCCAGGGCATTTGCGCGAGTTCGTGCGCGCCAGGAGTTGCAGCTCGCCCCATGGGTGCTGATCGGGCGGGTGCCAGAAAAACGGAGAAGGCTGGCGCGGAGTGCTTTCACCTACTCCATTGATGGAGTTGCCAGAGACGCGCAAGAGCGCAACGGTCTCTGGTTGTGGAGTCCATGAACCGCGCTTTGGCCGCCTCGGATTGGTGGGTTCGGTCATAGCTGGTCTCGCAGGCTGTCCGGATAGGGGGAAGGTAGTCCAAAACCGCTGGCGATGCGGTTGAACGCTGCGTAAAGGGCCACGACATGTACCGCTTCGGCCACTTGCGGCTCCGTCCAGCCGGCGCTCATTGTGGCTTCCACATCGGCAGGAGTGACGTCCGATGAATTTGCGTTTACCTTCCCAGTAAACTTCAGCAGAGCAACCTCCGCGCTTGTGAACAGTTGAGCGTCGAGATCGCCGCGGCGCAGAGCGCAAGCCATTTCGGGTGACCCGCCCTGCGCTCGAAGAAGAGCGCCATGGCTGTCGGCACAGTAGGGACATGCGTTCCGTTCTGAGACATAGGTGGCAATCATCTCTTTGTGCCGTCGGCTCAGCAGGCTTTCGCAAAATAAAAAATTCTCAGCGATCTCCAACATGCCTTTTAGCAGGACCGAGTTCGTGGCAAAGCACAGCACAATTCCGGGAAGATCAGGTCGAGCAAAACGCTCGCGGTAATGCGCGAACAATGCGCGAACCTCTCCGTTTGCCATGCCTTCATCCACCAGAGGCAGATTCGTGGAAGATGGCGCAACGCGACGCCGTTCAGGCGTCTCCAGCTGTGCAACATCAGATGAGAATTCTGAACTCATATCTCAAAACCCTCCTTGCTTGACGAACTCGAAGGCCCCCAGACCGCCAAGCCTGAGAACCTTCTAATGTCACCTTGAAACATCTTCTGTTCCACTACACGCCGTCCTTTGCTGGCAGTCCCGCCTCTATCGTTCCGGCCTGCTAATACATGAACTTCAGCGCAAACTGCACCTGGCGCGGTGCTTGGGCCGCAAGGATATGGTTGAATGTCGGCGAACTGATGTCGCTGTCGGGCAACCGGAAGTTCGTGCGGTTCAGAATGTCAAACAGCTCCGCGCGGAATTGTAGATGTTTCGACTCCGTCAACTTGAAATTCTTAAGCGCAGCGAAGTCCCAGTCGGCATAAGCCGGGCCAACATTCACGTTTCGACCCTCTGTGCCAAATTGACCCGCATTGGCGGTGGGGTCGAGTCGCTCGAAAGCACTGGCATTCAGCCACGCGCTAACCGCGCGCGGTCCATTGTTGGGGTTGCCCACGAGATTGGGCCGCTGCGCGGAGAATCCAGTGATCTCCGGCGCGGTGCCTTGCGCCGCGACGTCGTTCGAATCGAAGACGGTGAATGGCGTACCGCTCATCAGTGTGGCGATGCCATCCAACTGCCATCCGCCGAGCCCCCACTGGTACCAGTTCTGCGCATGGTTCCAGAAGGGAAGTGCCCACTCATAGCTGCCAACGAATCGGTTGCGTGCGTCGAACAGCGAGGGCCCACGCTCTGCCCGGAGATTGAACGGGTCCTGGGCGAGATCGTTTTCACCTGCGACAGGTTTGGCCGCCGATCCCGTTATGTTGAACGACGAAACGTCGTCGATCGTCTTCGACCACGTGTAGGACACGAGGAAGGAGAGCCCGTGGCTGAAGCGCTTGCGCATAGAAGCTTCCAATGCGTTATACGACGAGTTGGCGATGCCCGCGATCTCGCCGGTCGAGGAGAATTGACAACTGCTCGGCGAATCGGCGAGTGTGCAGCCGGAATAGAGCCGCCGTTGATCGGCATTGCTGGAATTCGAAATCGGCTGACCGTTCACGGTTCCGGGAACGAATACGGCTGGATTTGCTTCGATCAGGCGCGGAAGGTGCGTGCCCTTGGTGCCCACATATCCGATCTCGAAGAGCAAATCCTGTCCGAACGAGCGCTGTAGGTTCAAGTCCCAATCCTGCGTGTAAGGCAGTGTCAACGTCGGCGACAGAGTCAGGTTCGTGAGTGGCGTGGAGAACGTCCCTGCGGCCGGGGAATGGCCGTTGAATGGATTTGCGAAATTAGGCAAACTCACCTGTGGAGTGCCAAGGTAGGGAGGCGCACTGATAGGCGCCTGCAAGGGTCCGCCCTGTCCGGTGTAATAAGGCTCATAGAAGAAGCCGTACGCCGCGGTTACCAACAACTTCCCCTGACCATCGGGGTCCCACGCGACACCAAGGCGCGGCGCAAATGCCTTCCTGTCGCTCGGGATCAGGCCTGCCGGTACACCCGGATCGCCCGGATACACCAATCCCACTGGCGCATTTGGCAGGACCTGAGACTTCTTTCCCGGCTCAAACAACGATTGCCGGTTGTGAATTTCGGTGTACGGGTCGGGCAACTCGTAACGCAATCCGGCATTGATTGTGAAGCGCGATGAGACCTTATAGGTATCCTGCACGTACAAGTTCGCACCGTTTCCCCGAATACCGCGCGAGAAATCGCCGATGCCTTGCAGGAAAACTACCGGTTGCCCGGTGAGGAAGCTGGCGAACGCGTCCGTCACCGGAAATGGAGAAAATACAAAGAAGCCGTTCGTCGCGATCCCTTGCAGCACATTGATCTGCTGATGCTGGTATCCGCCACCGAATTTCAGCTCGTGCTTGCCACGCACCCAGGTTAGCGCCCCGGAGTAATCGAAGACGTTTTCGAAGGTGTTGCGCGGGCCGGTGATCGGATCGCCAACTGTTGAATAGCCATTTACCTGGATGAATGGTGGTCCAACGGCGATATCGAGACTGGGCGTGTACTCGAACCCAAGACTTGAGGGTGACTGATGGTCCTCGTGTTCGCCGAAGAGGAACTTGTTGCGCAAAGATGAGAACCGTCCAATAGCAATGAGGCTTGGCGAAAAGGTGTGTGTCTCTTGCGCGACAAAGTTCTGCGCGCGCTGGTCTTCGCCTACCGGGAAGCCCGGCACGCTAGCTCCGCCCGGCGATAGAGGATCGACCTGGGAAAGCTGATTGAACATGTAACGAAAGCTCAGCGCGTCGCGCGGATCGAGATAATGGTCGATCTTGATGCCGAACTGATTGGTGTCATTGCTTAATGTTTGTGTCGTGGCAAACAGATTCGTACCGGCATTGGGAAGCGGGAAGAAGCTCAACAGGGTTTGTGAAATTGAGTTGATCTGATTCTGCGGCACCTGATTATTCGGGTACGGTGCATTTGCGAAGACGTTGAAGAGCTGATGCGCAGGGTTGTTGCAGAAGCCGACGGTGAAGCCCTCCGTACAGAGTTCGGAAAAGTCGCCGGTACGCTCCTTCACTGATGGCACAGTAGTCAGCGCTGTCTCGCCCTGGCGATTACGGAAGCCTTCATAAAAGCCGAAAAAGAACGTTTTATCGCGTTTGAGAGGCCCACCGACCGTGGCTCCAAACTGGTTTTGCTTTAGCGGCTCCTTCGTTTGGGCGAAATAGTTGTTGGCGTCCAATGCGTCATTACGCAGGAACTCCCACAAGGTCCCGTGGACCTGGTTCGTGCCCGACCGCGTAATGATGTTGGTTGTCGATCCCAGAGCGTTTCCGAACTCGGCATTCGCGTTTAGCGTGATGATGCGGAACTCGGCAATCGCGTCCACCGGTGGCTTCAGGACGAATCCGCCGTCGATGCCGTTGAAATTATTCGCGCCGTCAATCAGGAAGTTGTTGGATTCGGGTCGCTGCCCATTGACGGAATAAGCCTGCCCGTCACGCAGCGATCCACCCGCTTCAGCGATGCCAGGCGTCAAGGGAACGACTCCAGGTTGCAACAGACCAAGTTGCGAGAAGTTACGTCCGTTCAGCGGCAAATTCTCCAACTCGCGCTGTTGTACGACCTTGCCCATGCTGGTGACGGTGGGCTCAATCAGATCGGTATCGGCCTTCACCAGCACTTGCTCTTTTTCCGATCCGATCGCGAGACGTGGCGAGACCGAAGCCGTCTCGTTCACGTTGAGCGAAATGCCATCCTGCACGTATTCCTGGAATCCCTTCGCCGCAACCTGCAGGCGGTAGTGTCCAATAGGAAGCTCCAAAAGAAGATAGCTACCGGTACGGTCGGTGGTCGTACTGCGCGACAGACCCGTTTCTATCTCGCGTGCTGTAACAGCAGCGCCAGGAATGACAGCGCCGCTTGGGTCGATCACTGTTCCGCGGATGTTCCCCGTAATTTGCTGAGCAGACAAACTGAGGGACGCAAACACTACAAATATCAGCAAACTAAGAACGTTCTTCATGGTTTCAAGTCTCCTAAATGACACACACTACAGACATGTCGCGCTTCTGATCGCGTGACACCTTATTGATGGAGCTCTCATGGCATGTGTGCCAGAGAATGCGACACATCGTTTATGCTCCGTAAATCAGCGGGTATTAAAGGGGAAAACACCAGTTGCGGGAATGATTACACTCAACAAAAAAATCACTCGGCGGGCTGCACGGATGAACAATACTAGATAAGCAATGCACTGTCATGGACTGGTCGATGGATAGCTTACTCAATCCTTCGATGGAGTTTAGCCATAATCGGCCAATGCATAATTGCACTCGATTCTGGGCGACCAGCCCCGAGTTCCAGTGATGGACACTTCCTCCGGCTCCAGACAACAGCGACTGCGCCATCATCGTGATGATTTCAGATAGCCATGCTCGGCCAAGTGCTGTCCCATTTGCGCATACATGCCGTTTTCGCGCGGCTGCCAGGTATCGAGGCCGTCCACGTAACGGTTGTACATGCAGAAGGCCGCGGCGATGAGCACCGTATCGTGAATCTCCACATCGGTGGCACCTTCGCGTCTCGCTCGCTCCACGTCCTCTTTAGTGACAAGCTTGCCATCGCGTTGCACCTTGCCCGCAATTGCCAACAACGCCTTCAGCTTCGGAGAGACAGGCGCGCTTTCGTAGTCGGTTTTTATCAGGCGCACCACCTCGTCTCCGCCCAAATGACTGGCAGCGGCTGCCCCGTGGCTGCTCTGGCAAAAATAGCAATCATTCTGCGACGAGACAAACGTAGCGATTAGTTCGCGCTCGCCAGGTGTGAGGCTGTTGCGCTCATGCAGCAATACATGCGCCAGTTCGCGCATGGCCTTCGCTGTCTCCGGACGAAAGGCGAATGGGCCGCTAATTCCAGGCAAATCTTCAGGTAGTGCGATATGTGCCATCAGTTCTCCCCTTAGCGTTTCACCGGCTCTGCCGGAAGATATGTTTTGCTCACGTTCACGTAGCCGTCGCGCGCCACCATCTTGCCACGTTCCCTATACATGTCTTCATCGCGCGGCTGTACGGTTGCTAACCCATCCACATAGCGGTTGTACATGCAGAAGGCCGCTGCGATCAGCACTGTATCGTGAATCTCCACATCCGTTGCGTCCATATTGCGTGCATGGGCCACGTCTTCCGCCGTGACATGCTTCCCGCCGCGCTGCACTTTGCTCGCAATGATGAGCAGCGCCTTCAACTTTTCAGAAATGCCAGCGTAGTTAAAATCAGCTTTGACTCGGCGCACGAGCTCCTCATCGCCATCTAGATGCGCCGCGGCAATGGCGCCGTGGATCGACTGGCAATAGTAACAATCGTTCAGGTAGGACACGTAGGTCGCGATCAGTTCCCGCTCCCCGGGCGAAAGACTGTTCGGAGCGCGCAAGAGAACCTCAACAAGTTCATTCAACGGGTGGGCAGTTTCAGGGCGGAACGACATCGCGCCGCGAATTCCAGGCTGGCTTTCCGGTAGGGCAATATGTGGCATCAGTTTGGGAGACCTCCAAGAAATGTCTATGAGCTTACCCGTTCTGGACCTATTTACGCCTCCATCTAAAGTTGGAGATTGTTTGTGGGTCTTAGCGATCCCATCGAAACAAGTGTTAAATTTCAAAGATCAATTGCGCGAATGTACTGCGCTACAGGTGGTGATGCACTCCTCTTGAACACTGGAAAGCCGGGAATCTTTCCGTGGGTCGGCAGTGTGCAACATTTTCCGCAGATCAACGGTCAATTGTCGCGTACAGGGCAATGCACTCATCGACAGGCTCAAATCACTCTTCGTGCGGCTCTGAAGCGAAGCTCTTCGGAATTGAGTTCTCCTATCTCCATGTCTCGAAAGAAGACTCTATAAAGCCCCGGCGTGATTAACTCGACTCCCAACTCTTCGAAGCGAAATACCTCGCTGATGAAGATCCTGTTCTTGTGCCAGCTGATGTCGCCGCTATTGTTTACCCGCCGCAGAAGGAGACCCCTCGGGTAGGTGAACTCCGGCACTTTACGCGGTAGTCGGACAGAACTGGGTTGGTAGAGACTCGCTGGAACTTGGTTATTTAGGCCCTCATGGGGGCGTTCGTTATTGAAGACATATCGAAAGTTATCGAATCGGCTCTGCTGTGCGCGAAGGGTTTGCGCAGGCGGCTTCGTCGTGTCTTCCTTCAGCGTCCGATGCATTCGCTCATGGCGACCGTTTTGTTGCGGTCGGCCTGCCTGAATGCGCTCATGCACGATTCCGAGCTTCATCCAGCCGAGTGATAGCTTCGACAGCCCCAGTAGCCCGGTACCCGCAAACGGCGCTCCGTTGTCCGTCCTGATCCGAGCTGGAACCCCATACTCCCGCATGGCGGCTTCGCAGATCGCTCGGACTTGGCTGAGGTCCATGCGCGAGACGATCTGGCAACGAATCAGATAACGGCTATGCGCGTCGGTAATGGTGAAAGGATCGCATCGCTTGCCGTCGCCGGTGGCGAAGTAGCCCTTGAAATCCATGCACCACAGCTGATTCGGACCTGTGACCATAGAGAACGGCTCTGAGCATGGCGTGGTGCGCTTCCTTTTCTTCTGCGGGCTCGTCAGGCCCGCACGGCTCAGGATGTTGCCGAACGTACTAGCTGCAGGCCACACCACGTCTGGCTGTAGCATCTCTAACCGTGCCTTGAGCTTGCGGGCGCCCCAAGAAGGATGCTTGGCCCGAAGTACGAGAATGGTGTTCTCGATGGGCTCGAGCGTCGCGTGAGAGCAACTATGCGGGCGACTACTCCGATCCACGAGTCCTTCCGGCCCCCTCTCGTTGTAGCGATTGATCCACCGGTAGCCCGTTGGACGCGAGATCCCATACGCGCGACACAGGTCCGCTACCGTCATCTCTTCCTTCTGATAACTCGACAGAAACTGT
The DNA here is from genome assembly GCA_963771495.1 of uncultured Acidobacteriaceae bacterium. Taxonomy (GTDB): domain Bacteria; phylum Acidobacteriota; class Terriglobia; order Bryobacterales; family Bryobacteraceae; genus Bog-105. Next base: position 10,181 of record CAVYTR010000007.1, read on the forward strand.
AGACGTTGATCCAAGATCCGACTCTCTTTCCAGGGCATACAACATCGTCGTGCGTTGCCCAATGCTGAGGTAAAGTCGCCGTCGCACTTCGCTGTAAACCATGTCTCCGGTCTGTTCTGTAACGGAAGTGCTAAGTACGCTCACAACGCGGAACGGACCGTGGAAAACGGTGCGCGAGCTGTCTGAAGTTGTTGACGTTTAGATTCTTTGTCGATGACTCAAAGCAATGACTAAGCGAGAGCATTGAACCCACCGTAAAACGTGACTTGGAATACGGGCGAGAACTGATCGGCCCCCCAAATTCTGATGCAAGTGGAGAGTTAGTTCCGGGAGGATCCAATATCTAGAAGGGGGATCTGCCGTGAAGAGGAAGCGTTTCTCTGTGGAGCAAATCGTGGCTGTGTTGAAGCAGGCCGAGTCAGCGTCTTCGGAAATCCGGCTCTGACTCAGAC
>CAVYTR010000008.1:0-120468 GCA_963771495.1 uncultured Acidobacteriaceae bacterium
TCGGGCTCCCTTTAGGCGTTAGTAGCGGGGTCGCGGGGGCGCGGAAATGCGAGATGGGCCGACCGGAAGATAGGAGCAGTCCACGCATCCTCGGCGACATCAACGCCGTCCATGCCGTTCAGCGCGTCGCCCATGCATGGCTTCCATGATACGCGCTGACCTATTACCGGCCATGTCCAGCATCGTGTCGTAGTGGCCGCTCCTAATGGCCTTCGCGAGATGCGCCATAAACGGCCGCCAGGGCCTTCGCCTGCGCGATCAGCGCGGCGGCGAACTCACGGGCCATGTAAGCCTCAAACTCCGTCTTATCCATCTGGTCGGTATCGCGGGCCATCTGCGTCCTCCGGTGGTTCCGTGTCCCTCAGCCACCTTTATAGGCGCTATTGCGGCGGGGCGCAACGGAATACTTGCGTCGGTGTTCGATTTCCCGTATAAGGGAGGCATGGACACAAACAGAGTGCGCCGGCTTCTCCGGCGGGAATGCGAGGCGGCGGGCGGAAAACGTCTGCCTTCGCCCGGCAGGCCGGCGTGTCTTGGCAGTTCGTCGGTCAGGTATTGGCCGGGAAGCGCGAGCCGTCAGGGCCGGTCCTAGCCGCGCTCGGGTTGGAGCGGGTGGTTACATACAGGAGGAGGGATGGCGATGGCTGAGCGTTCAGTAACCGCACTCGCGCGTCTCGCCGGAGACCCGGAGACCGATGCCGGCTGGCTCGTCAGCACACCTTGGCTTGGCAAACACATGGCGGTGTTCGGGCTGACGAAGGGAGATCCGGTGGCCCAGGCTGAGCGCGGTAGATCGGCCCACGTGGCGGAACTGCAAGCCTTGGTGGACCGCTGGACAGCCTACCGGTTAGAAGCCCCATTTGTGGAGGCCGTCACCAATGACTGAGCGATCGGATACGGCCGGCGACATTCCTGCCGCTCGCGCTATGATAGCCGACATAATTCAGCGTGGCGACAAGCAGACTATGCTGCTTCTTACCTTGGCTGTGATGGAGCCCGGCCTGACGTTTGAGGAGGTTCTCTCGCAGCATGGCGATGCGCGCTCGTGGCAGGAGTATCAGGAATGACCGAGGTTGCACAAACGGCCAAGTGGACTGAGGGCGTGTGCGGGGACGGCGCAGTTATCCTCCGCGATGGCCTTCCTGTCGCGATTACCGAGATATTGGCGATCCTCAATGGATCGGGCGGCACCGATGCGCCAGTGCGCTACGGGTGCCATGTGGAACTCAACCTAATCGAGACTGGCGCCGCCTTACTGGAGATCGACCCGCCATGAGGCTGGCCAGCATCACCCCGGCCAGCTTCATGCGCGGTCGTTCATGTCTACTTCGGTTCTCATGCTGCTCTTCCGTTCATCATGGGTTTGGTTGACTCGTGTGCCACGATCGCCCGTCCGATCAACTCGGAGATCTGAGGAACTACCGCGTTGCCGAGGGATCGCAGGCGGTGTGCCTCAAAATCCTCCACCACCCGCTCGAGAAGCAGGGCATCGATTTCTGGTGGCTGGACTGGCAGCAGGAAGACAACACGGCAGTTCCGGGCGTGAATCCGACGTTCTGGCTCAACTACCTCCACTTCACTGACCAGGAGCGTGAAGGCAAACGGCCGTTGCTGTTTCATCGCTGGGGCGGCCTCGGGAACCACCGTTACGAGATCGGCTTCTCGGGCGACGTGATTTCAAGCTGGGAGTCGCTGGCGTTTCAACCACCGTTTACAGCACAGGCCGCCAATGTCGGTTATGCGTATTGGAGCCACGATATCGGCGGACACATGCCCGGTCGCGTTGATCCTGAGCTCTATACGCGGTGGGTACAATTTGGCGCGTTCAGCCCCATCCTGCGCACGCACACCACGAAGAACGCCGACGCTGAGCGCCGCGTGTGGGCCTATCCGGAACCATTCTCGGATGTGATGGCCGATACGATGCGGCTGCGCTATGCCTGGATTCCCTACATCTATACCGAGGCTCGCCGCACTTACGATACCGGCGTCGCCTTCATTCATCCGCTCTACTACGATTGGCCATCCGATGCGGAAGCCTATCGCTCGTCCAACGAATACATGTTCGGCGATCAGGTGATCGCCGCGCCGGTGGTAGGTCCTCTCGATGCAAAGACCGGTCTCAGCACAGAAAACATCTGGCTGCCGCAAGGCGAGTGGATCGAACTGCCCACGGGCGCGCATCTCCAGGGCCCCACGCGCATCGACCGCTCCTTCGCACTCCAGCAAGTTCCTTTGTACGAACGTCCCGGAACGATCATCCCCATGCAGCCGCCAATGCTGAACACGGCTGCGAAGCCTGTCGATCCCCTAATCCTGCGTATCGCCCCACTCAACGATGGCCAGAAAACGAGCTACACGCTTTATGAAGACTCCAGCAAGGGCCGCAACTACATGACGGGCGAGTTCGCCACGACCTCCCTGCACGCCGCACGAGCCGGCAATGTTCTAACCATAACCGTCGACCCGGTGAAGGGATCGTATCCAGGAATGACTACTCGTCGCGCTATTGAAGTTCAACTTCCCGGCGACTGGCCGCCCACTCGCGTCGAAGCGAACGGTGATCCGCTCTCCTACTCGAAGCGCGCCGACGAACAACGATGGTGGTTCATCGGAAACACGCTCACCACGAACATCCTCACGCCAGCTGCGAACGCAAATACGAGCGTCACCATCGTTGTCACGCGCGATCCGCAGTGGGTCGCTCATACGGCTCTCCTGGACGCCTTTGCCGGCAACATGGCGACACTACGGCGGGCGTACGACGACATCAACTCCTCTTGGGCGATCGACGACCTAGTGGCGGCGATGCAAACCGGCGACCGCATCACCTATCACCCTGAAACCGCGTTCGCTGAGGTTCAGCGCCTTCCCGAACTTACGCGCAGCGCTCTCGACGCAGTCCACACGATCCAGGCCCGACAGCGCCTCCGTGCAAATAGGGAACTCAGAGATGCGGCTGCTGTAGACGGCGCGACGTCTACAGCAGATCGATTGACGGCCGCCGAGTTGGCTCTCCGGCAGCTCGTCGATACGCTCGGCTCCTCGGGGCATTCCTAGCTCGACCAAGGAGCTCGGAGCGCGAAGTTCCGTGTGAACTCGATTAATCCAAGGGTCATCGATACAGGCGCAAGAGCGATGGACACATTACGACAGAACTGCCACCGCAATCAAGGCCATCACGCCGCTCGTTTGCACCGGGATTGCCAGAAGACATAGGCTTGATTGCTGCTTTCCTCGCGTCCGATGAGGGGCGCCGGCTTACAGGAGAAATCATCTTTTGGAAGTGAAGGGCTACGTTGAGTACAACCGAGCCGCATCGGCCCGCCGGTCTTTCCCTGCTAAAAAACCGTTGAAGCGGACGGAGGCGACGTCATCAGTGGAATCTATCTACCGAAATAGCGGTCGACTGGGACGCCGCTCGGCGATTCTAGGGCGGATGCCGAGTCAATTGGAAATGATCCTCAACTGCTAACAGGGCTATCCGCCCATTGAGCACGAGTGCGGTGCCAACCGAGGATTAGTTCTGGCAAACGCTCTTCTCATTACCGATCACTTCCGACAAGTCGATTGTCGGGGCAATCTGGGTCAGCCCGGGAGGCGCAAGGAATCCCGCAGGAGCCTCTGGCGCCGTCTGAGCGCGAATATGCGCAGATCACACCCCGAGCATGAGGATTTCGATCGCAAAGAAGACGACCGGCGCCCCGGAGGTCGTGGAGTCTTGAATCAGTTGGAATTCGGGCCGGGCCTGTGGGCCGATCTGATCGAGTTCGCCGTGGATCACAGCGCTCGTGCGAATTCCTGACGCTAGCACTCAATAGATCTGCAAGAACGGGCGCGAAGCCGTTACCGCGCCGGACAGTAACCGCAGGCGGATGCCATGGATTGCCTGAGGCTGATAACCGAGCTTCACTCGTACGACGAGTCGGGTCGTTCAGGTAATACGAGCGACGCCAGCAACTTTACCGGTGCCATAAAGATCGGCATGGTCACCGCATGACGCTAGCAGGCGCCCAATCGTATTTTAGAAGTGAACCGATCTGCCTGCGTTGGTAGGCCGCGGCGCCCACGTTTCCTCGGGAGGTGCAATCCGGCCATATTGCACTTCACCAGCCCGCAAACCGCCGCCTGAAGTAACCACTGCTCTTCGCTGCAATGTTCCAGCAATTCCCTGCTCCCGTCATTTAAATTCCCTGCTCGCAATTTCTCCATTCCTGCCCAAACGCCGGATTTTCGGTGTTTCTTCGGACGACGCCTGCGATTTTGCCCTTGATTCCCTCTATATTTCCCTGATACCAGGGAATTCGGTGCCGAGAAGCGTTCGACGTAGACGTACCCACCGCCATTTATTTCCAAGCGAAATGACTGGACCTTCTTGAGCCGCTGAAAAAGGCAGGATCTGTCGGTACTTGCGATTGTCTAGATTTCTTTCTCCTCCGCGGAGATAGCATTCGGTCTCCTGTTCGGCCCCGCGTCTGCTCTATTCTCCGGTCCAGCGAATTGGAGAAATCGGCCGTTTCGCGAGCCTACCGGAGAAGCCCCATATAACGCGGTATGCTCGCGACGAGCGAGTATGCCTTGCCCGTTCACTCGAAAGCAGATTTGATGACGGTGTGACATACCAGAGTGGAGGCCGGACATCCATGCGTCATCCATTGAATCGTGTGGAGCGTCGTCAGGCGTACAAAGTCGCGCGCAACCGTCGCCGGACCAAACTTCCGTCTAGCGCTAGCAACATGGCTTTGACAAGGCGAGTGCGGCGGCGGAAAGCAGTATTTCACTTCCGGCACATCTGTGGGCGCAAGCGCGAACCACGCTATATCGCCCACCTCAAAGTGACCATCTCCGCAGGATAACGTGGGCTGCCGACTCTCTTGCCTGATGAAGCTGCGAACCGAATCGACCGGTTTTCCGGCGAATCGCCAGAAGTGCTCTGCAGCCCGCTCTGCTCTACTGAAAGCCGTTTAGCAAGTGGGCGCACGCGACGTACCGCACAGCAGAGTCCGTGCGCGGTTGAAAACGTGTCCGATTGGACACGGAGCTAACCTACAAAGTGATCGGTCACCAACGCTGCACGGGAACCGCAACGGCTTGGCTCTCCTCGGCATCGTCTTCTCGAATCTCGTGTGTGATCCAGTCCGCGGGCAGGTCGAATCGCCATTCTCTACGTGAACCGTCCTCACACTGAATCAAGATGGCGCCCTTCAGACTCAATTCAGGCAATTGCAAATCACACTTCTCAGGCTCTCGGATGATTTCAACAAAAGGGCCGTCGCTGAACTTCTCACTCAAATGGCACCGACCTACCTTGAACAAAAACTCTTCTCCGTCCGTAAGTTCTTGCCCGTAGTATATGAGCTTCGTGTTCTTCGGTACTTCCGCCAGAACACGACAGTCTATGCTCTCTGTAAACCTCTTCTTGAAGGCCCTTTCCAGGAATTCTCCCTGGGGAATTCGTTGGCCTAGCAGCGGCTCTATCCTCCAGTGTCCCGGTCCAGATTGTTTGTGCTCGTACGAACCATTCACGAGCTTGCCTACAAGATCGGCCGTGTGCAGCGCGAAATGAGGAAATAAAGAAGATGAAGACGTACGAGAGAAGAATGACTCTACCCAAAGTTCAAGGGCTTCAAAGATGCGTTCGAGTCGTAGTTCCCTGACGGATATGCAAATCCAGCCCGTGCTGCTATAGAAGGGAGCCTCGTAATTCAAAAAGTCCTAAAAAATGCTGCGTGCCGCTTGCGGTCGTTCGGAGCTATGTAATCAGGACCACTCAAGCATAGCGAGATTAGTATTTCGACAAGAGTTAGGCAGCTATTCTTATGGAGGATATCGTCGCGATCAGATCACTTTGAGGCGACTGGATCAGGATGGGGAATCCTACGGAACGCAAGTTAGTGCTCCGTACCCTTGTTGGATTCTTGAGAAACGGCACCACGTTTGATCAGCACGTTTAGATTGTGTTTTTGCATTGCGGAATACCTCTTTTGCGAAACTCTGTCCATCGTCTTCTACTGACACAGTAGGCTCTTGCAAAGGCATATGCTATGACCTAGCTCATAGCTTCCCGGTATCGTTTTCGGGGAGCCCTGTCCTTGCTGAAGTTCCTCCGGTATTCGATGACGCGCCCTGTCTCATCGCGTACAACTGCGATTGCGAGATACGCAGCAAATCAGCAACCGGAGTTCACCATTTTGCGATACTTGGCGCTCAGTTAGGCTCCTCGAGCGAGCAGTCTGGGAGAAATCATGCGGCTTGTTGGTGCCGGTCTTGTGTTTGTCATCGCAGTTGAACTTGGTGCGCAGACGGCCGCTCAGCCAAAACCAACTGCTGCAGCACCGCCTGAGCAGAAATCAAGTGCGCAGACTTCGTCGCAGAGTTCCTCTACTGGAGGAGTAGAGGATAGCTCCACCGTCCGCGACCTGCCTTCCAACGGCCGTGATTGGACCCAGGCGGCGACTCTTCAGGCAGGCGTCAGTTCGGTCAAAACGCAGCAGGATGCATCGGACAGCAACTCCGGTAGAGGCGAGCGGGGATTTGGCGCCCAGATCAGCGTCTCGGGCGGTCGGCCGCAACAGAATAACTACATCCTGAATGGGATAAGCATCTCCGATTATGCAAACTCAGCTCCTGGCAGCGTGCTTGGTCTGGACCTCGGTGCCGATGCGGTGGAACGGCTTTCGGTGATGACCAGCAACTATCTGGCTGACTTCGGACGATCCTCCGGAGGTATCGTCAATGCCGTGACGCACTCCGGAACGAAACAGCTTCATGGGTCGGTCTACGAATACCTCCGTAATTCCGCCTTCGATGCCAAGAACTTCTTTGACGGTACACAGATCCCTCCATTTACTCGGAACCAGTTTGGTGCGGCCATGGGCGGACCTATGGCGGGGGGCGGACGCCCTTTGTTCTTTGTGAACTACGAGGGGCTGCGCCAATCTTTGGGCATCACTCGTATTGACATCGTGCCCTCAGCGGCGGCGCGCAATGGCCAGCTCTCGAGCGGCCAAGTCGTTGTTGATCCGCAGGCAAAGCGATACCTCGCGTTCTTTCCGTTGCCGAACCGCGGGACCACGGGCAATGGTGATACGGGGAACTATGCGTTCTCCGGACAACAAGTCAAATCTGGCGGATGCTGCGCCTCATCTTGGCAATCCCTACTTCGCGAACCCCACACGCTACAACTTCGAACCGAGGCTCGGCATAGCCTATGATCTGACGGGTAACGGTCGTTACCTGTTGAAAGTTGGCGCGGGCATCTTCGACGTACTACCGCTTCCCTATGAGTTTGAACTGATCTCTCAGAACGTCGCCCCGTTCTTGTTGAACTCGACCCCCACAAATTTGCCCGCAGGGTCATTCCCCGGGTCCGCTGTCCAACTCGCGCTAAGTGCGGCGTCGCTCCATTACGTCTATATCGAACCGAAACCCAAACGAAATTACGTGGGGCAATGGAACGTCTCGTTTGAGGTGCAACCGACCCGCTCCTCCTCGGTCGTCGTGGCATACGTCGGCTCGCGTGGCATCCATCAAGCGTTTCGCGCCGATGATGCCAATATCGTGCTCCCAGCCCGGACCGCGCTCGGCTACGTTTGGCCTGAGATCGGCACTGGCACTCGCATCAACCCGACCGCAGGACGAATTGACTATCTGGCGTGGCGAGGCGATTCCAACTACAACGCGTTGCAAGTACAACTGCGGGCCTCTCTTTATGTCTTGCAGGTACAGAGTTCCTATACCTGGTCGAAGTCGCTCGATACCGGCTCTGCGATGATTGCTGGAGACCAGTTCTCGAACTCAGTGGCGGATCTCCCCTGGTACGATCTGACCCTCGATTATGGTCCTTCGGACTTTAATGTCGGCCAAACACTTTCTGTCCACCTGACCTATCCCTTTCCGGCTCCGCAGCACAGCGGGTGGTACCTGCGGGACTGGCGTGCCGTCGGAAACTTCTCCGCGTCAGCGGGCTCGCCGTTCACGCCGACAATAGGTGGTGATCCTCTCGGTGCCGGATCGGTTGAGCCATACGATGTTCCGAATCGTGTCTACGAACCTGGGTGCGCGAACGCTACGAATCACCACAACCCGGCTAACTATCTAAAGCTCCAATGTTTCGCGTTTCCAAATCCTGCGAATATGTTGGGTAATCTCCACCGGAACTCGATCATCGGCCCCGGTCTGCAGACGTTCGATATTTCTTTCTTTAAGGACAACACACTACGTCGGATTCGGAGCCATTTAAACCTGCAGCTTCGGGCAGAGGTCTTCAACATCTTCAATCATCCTAATCTGGCTCCGCCGCTTGAACATCATGCTCTGTTCAATGCTCAGGGAACTCCCATCAACGGTGCTGGCCAGATCGTGAACACAACCACACCCTCTCGGCAGATACAGCTTGGCATTAAGCTGGTGTGGTAGCCGACGCTCATGATCTACCGAAAACCATCACTGTATCCGCGCATATTCGGTTTACGCTTTACTTGACGCCGCCCCGAAGTTCGAGCACTTTGTTTGTCTCCCCTGATCGATCCGGCATCAGGTCCATTGGGATGCGGAGGAGCCGTTTCGGCTAGTGCGGGATCCCCCGTTTCGGAGTTCGTCGGGCCCTTACAAGCCGAGTTGACCTGCTGCTCTTCCCGCGTGGGTCCGCCATTTTCCCTCCCAAAAACTCCTCGAAGATGATCGGCTCGATCATCTCGGAGCATTTGAGTTGTTGAGGCGCCGCCCCAGAGGTACCGCAATTTCTTTGCGGTGTTGAATACAATTTGCATAATATCGAGCGCGACGATAGTAGCTGTACTTGCCCTTCTTCACTTCCGCTCGCGCCAGTGCAGCGGCATTTCTTGAAACGGACACTGTTCGGGCTTGCGTTTGTTCCATTTTGAGACGCCGTTCGCTGCCTCTACAACCTCGGCGGTGTTGAGTGCAGAGGTTCCCGGGTTTCAGATTGAGACCTGGCATGGTTCAGCGCCCGTCCAAACATCGCAAGATTTCAGGAACAGTCGGCCTCGGAGTACCGGCTCTGGAGGCGGCCCGCAGGGCAACGCATGAAATCGCCCTTGCTTTTCCGGCGCAGAGCTCCCGTCGCGCTCCCCATCAGACCCGTGAAAGCGGTCAAGCGTTGCTGGAGTTCGCGCTCTGCCTTCCTGTTCTGTTGCTGGTACTCACAGGAATCTGCACCTTTGGCATTTACCTGACTCACTATCTTATTTTGACGAATGCCGTGACCGTGGGAGCGCAACAATTGGCGGTGAGCCGGGGACAGACGACAGATCCCTGTCAGCTCGCCTCGTCGGCCGTGCAATCAGCTTCGCCGACGCTGAATGCCACCAATCTTTCGTACACGTTTGTGCTGAATAGCGTCACCTATCAGGGAACATCGTGCAGCAGCGGCAGCACAGGCACCGGCGCGGCCGGCAATCTTGTGCAGGGCGCATCTGCAACTGTGACTGTCTCCTACCCTTGCAGCCTGGCGGTCTATGGCATCAACCTTCCCAACTGCCTGCTCCAGTCCCACACCACGGAGCTTGTCCAATGACCGCCGGCGTTACTGCGAAGCTTCGGCGGCTTCTGCCCGATGAAAGCGGGCAGGTTGTGCCGACTGTCGCTCTCATCGTGGTCGCCCTTTTCGGGTTCACTGGCATGGTGATTGATGTCGGTCATCTTTATGTTTGCTACAACGAACTCCAGGCTTCCAGCAATGCAGCGGCTCTCGCCGGCGCGCAAGCGCTTCCTGGTTCGAGTGCCGTTACCGTCGCGACAAATTACAGCGCGGTGTCAGGCAACTTGAACGCCCACGCAAACCTTCCCGGTGTCTCGATGGTCTCGGGCTACCCGCAGGTAAGGTGTCTGACGGCGTTGACCAATCAGTCGATTCCCTGCGTTTCGCCCGCAAACGGGAATGCAATCTTCGTAAAGCAGCAGGCGGTCGTATCAACCTACTTCGCTAGGCTGTTCGGATTGGCTTCGGTAGACATGGTCGCCAGCGCCGCGGCCGCGATGCGTGGCGGCGTCACTCCGCCTCACAATGTTGTGGTCATTGTCGACACCACAGCATCAATGAATGACACGGATAGCAGCAGCGATTGCAACAACACACGACTGAGCTGCGCTTTGTCGGGAGTCAGGACGCTGTTGGACGAGCTCTGGCCCTGCGCCTCCAGCCAGTCGACCTGCGGTACCGCCAGCAACGGTAACGTGCCGAACCCCGTTGATGTGGTGAGCCTGTTTGCGTTCCCAAATGTCACTCAGTCGACAGTCACATACGACTCAAACTGCAGCGGGAGATACCCGACAGCCCAGGGCTACACCTTCCCGGCTGCAGGTGCTTCAAACTACTCGCCCGGAGCCTCGACGGCAACATACCGCATCGTGAACTTCTCCAGCGACTACCGAGTTTCGGATACTGCGCCAACGCTGAATTCGCCTTCGATGCTCACCAAGGCCTCCGGCGGGGAGAGTGGCTGTCCTGGAATGGGCGCCCCCGGCGGGGAGGGAACCTATGTAGCCGGCGCAGTGTATGCGGCCCAGGCGGCGCTGTTAGCGGAACAGGCCGCCAACCCAGGCTCGCGGAACGTGATCATTCTCCTCAGCGATGGCGATGTGAGCGCGAGGTCGTCGGCCATGCCCGGCGCTTCGACGACATCAGGATCCTACCCGTCCACAATTAACCAGTGCCATCAAGCGGTCACGGCCGCACAGGCCGCAACCGCAGCTGGAACTACGGTCTATACCGTGGCGTATGGCGCCCAGTCCTCAGGTTGCAGCACGGATAAGATTGCCATCACACCGTGCCAGACGATGCAGCAGAGCGCAAGCTCGGCAGCAACATTTTTCTCCGACTATGCCGCTAGTGGCGGGTCCAGTTGCATCTCCTCCGCGCGTCCTACTACCAGCCTGAACCAGATATTCACCGAGATCGGCGGCGACTTTACTACTTCCCGGCTGATTCCCAACAACCTTCAGTAGCTAAACTGCTTCCCCGTCCACGCTGACTGGTAACTCTGCGCATTGCTATCTGTCTTCTTTGCGGATAGAGAAACAGGGGACAGAAACCGTACCACGTCTGGGGAATTACTTACAGATGAAAACAAGCGCAGCTGTAAGTAAAAAAGGCCATCATTATAGCCATAATTGCGACAGAAGCTATGAGGCGAGCGCCCGATGCCGATATAGCACACCAGTATGCGTTTGCGAGATTGCTGCCATAAGGAGCTAGCAGTATGACCATCCTTGGTACCTTCATTGTGGCCGCCCTCATTACAACGCTCGCGTTGTACCTACCCTTAAGCCGCAGTTCGTAGCTCACTCAGCGCCCGGTCTGAGCCGACATTTGACTCAGCAAAGCAGAAACGCCGTATAAGCCCAAGAAAGAGGAGAAGCCAGATGGATCACGTGACTGTAATTAGACTTGTTGCCGGCCTAATGGGTCTAGGCGTAATTGGAATCATTGTGGCACGCCGTAAGAAGCGGGCTGCGTAGGTTGTGAAAGAAATATGCGGCGGCGTGGTTCAATAGCGCCGCCGTCGTTATTTTCCACGGAAGGTGGAATTCAGAAGATGCGCTTATGCAGCACGATTGAGGTATGGAATGAAACCCAGAGCAGTTATGTTTGCCGTTCGGCATGCCTGGCTGACACCTCCATCAGCCGCTTCATTGGTCTGCTGGGCACGACATCGCTGCCGGAGGACGGAGGTCTGCTGATCCGGCCATCCGCTGGAGTCCACACGTGGGGAATGCGAATGTCTATCGACGTTCTGGCGCTCGACGGCCAGGATCGGGTGTTGGCCTGCTATGAGAATGTTGGCCCGTGGAAGCTTCGCGGCGTTGGCCTGCGCACGAAGAGCGTTTTAGAGTTGCCGCCCGGCACAATCAGGCTGTGCGGTGTAGCAGTGGGCGACCAGGTAAGAGTTCGGAAAGCGCAAGAGCGGCCAGCACATGACGAGAGATCCAGAGTCATCTGAGCTGGGCGCTTTGGTGGCTGCACCTCCCGATGGATCGCAACTTCTCACACCGACGGCGAAAAGACGCGTTGAGATCCGGCGTGCCCTGCTAATTGTCCTGCTTGGATTGCAACTGACTATTTTTCTTGGAGGCGTCTCGCGGTCTTTCCAGGGCGGCACCGACTTCCGAGCATTCTACGGCGCGGGACGGCTGGTCCTTGATGGCCGGGGAAGCAGTCTTTACAGCCACAGCGCACAGGAACAGATCCAGCGTCTTGTCATCAGTCCCACCGACAAGACGCTGCCCTTCTTATATCCTCCATTCGCTTCTCTTCTGTTTGTGCCTTTGGCCCGACTGCCCTACAACTTAGCATTTGCAGTTTTCATGTTAATAAGTCTTACAGCTCTGTTGATAGCAAGCGCGTATCTGAGGATTTCACACGGCTCACCGCCCGCATTTCCGTATGCGATAGTTCCGCTGTCCGTCCTCTGCATGGTTCCGGTTCTTATGTCACTCTTGCAGGGCCAGATCTCTCTTCTGCTCCTGATGCTCTATACGGCGGCTCATGCAGGCCTCTGTCGTGGCCGTGCGGCTGTTCCTGGCTTACTGCTGGCGTTAGCACTTACAAAGTGGCAGCTAGCGTTGCCGGTACTCTTCCTGCTCGCGGTTTGGAAGATGTGGAGAGTCGTTGGCTTTGCAGTTGCTGGTGCGGCCGGCCTTTTCTGCGCCTCGGTCGGCGTAGCCGGCGTGTCAGGCATGCGCGAGTACATTCACAACATGCTGCAGGTCGCGAACCGAACAGCGAGCGATCCGGCCGGTGCGAAGGCCCTTTACGGTATGTTCGCAGCAGATATGCCGAATCTACATGGGCTGTTCTTTGTGCTGACCGGCGGCCGCTCCTCTGGCTTAGTGTTCACGGCTATCGGCTCAGTTGCGGTTCTATGCTGGGCGGCACGCAGGAAGCCGTCCGTACCTCTCGCGCTCACCGCAGCCATGCTAGTTAGCTATCACATGCAGGGATACGATCTCATGCTCCTGGCTCTTCCGCTCGGCGTTGCGGCGGGTGACTGGATACGCGTGCATAGGCAGGAGTTCGGCGGCCGAGAAAAGGGTACGATTTACCTTTCCTATGCAGCCACGGCTCTGTTGGTCGCTCCCTTTGCAGTCTTGATCCTCTGGCTGCATGCATCCTGGATTCTAATCGTTCCTGTGTTCGCCATGTTCTGGTACACGTCAGTCAGGGATTCAGCCAGCAATAGGGCATAGCGAACGGTCCCAATCACTACGTACGCCCCGTCAATGAATGACAGTGTGAGTTCACGGTGCAACAAAGAGCGCTCTGCGGAAACCCGCAGAGCGCTCTTTTTGATTCTCTTCCATTCTGTCGAACGCCTACGCGGCACTCGTGAGAGTGCTATTGATGTTGGTAAAGAAACTGCTAACTGAGTTTCCCAGAGTGCCCATCGCGGTCACCGCGGCAAGGCCGATCAGGCCTGCAACCAGCGCATACTCGATAAGGTCCTGCCCGGATTCGTCCTTTACGAACTGCTTGTAAACTTCCACAAATCTCGCCATTGTCAGCTCCATGAAATCTAGATATGAGGTACTGGGTGGCAAGGTTGATCCACTCATTCCTCGCTTGTTCGTAGAGTAACGAGAGCGCACTCGAAATGAAATAGGCAGCGCACAATGGCCGGAACATAAGTAATAGCACCATAGTCCGGCATCGCCTAGCTACTGCCGCGCAGCAGAGATGATGAGAGGGAAATTGCTCCGCACAATTCGCTTGTATTGCATATACATTGTCGTGCGCCAGCGAGTGATCATCCCGAATGCAAGCAAGAACGACAAACTCGCGGTCTGCGGTAGCGACACATAAGCGCCGATATACTGGCGTGCGAAAAACCTGAGAGAAGCCAATGCAATAATCACTATAAAGAATGACGAAGAGCGCTGAACCATAACGACAGGCCCTTCGAGTGTCAAACGCGAGGTTCGCATTAGTGGAATCACGAGCAGAACCGCTCCGAGTCCGAACGCCACCGCCGCCCAGGTCCAGGGCAAACGAAAAGCAGGAATGAGGAACATGGAAAGCCCGGTTGACATGCCAAGCGGCGGGAAGATGATCGCGCGCACGCTGACGGGTCTACGACCCTCTCTAATTCGCCACACAACAACTGCAAGAAAGCCCAATAGAGCTACTAGGACGGATATATGTAAGTCTGCCATGGGTCATATCTTATTCATGATTCCGGGACGTCCTTCGCACACGAACTAGTAATGAGTTTAGGGTTACGGTCGAACAGATGTCTCAGAACAAGACATGAACCGGGCAAAGCGACTTTTCTCCTAGCATAAAGAAGTAATGTGCTTCAGCCGATAATTCATACAAGCTAGGACAGCAGGTTCCGTCGCGGGAAGTCATCTTGGGTCCAAGCCGCGCGTTCGCTATCTGCCGATCTCAACAGGGGAACTGCATGAGCAGTAGAGTATTTTTGGCCGACAATCGGGATGTGTTTCGTGCCGGCTTAGCGCGCATTCTCGTCGCAGAAGACGACATTAGTATCGTCGGGCAATGTGATGACCTAACGCGTCTGTATAAAGCGGCGGAGACTACGAGAGCTGTGATTGTTTTCTCCAGCTCGTTGATGTCTGACTTGGAACGGCTGGTTACGCTGGCGAGGAAGAGCAACAACCCAGTGATAGCGGTTCTGGATTCCGGCGAGAGCCCGCAACGATATTTGAAACTAGGAGTGCAAGGGATCACCTACCGCGATATAAAACGTGATGATCTTTTGAAGTGTTTTCGCAGTGTCTTGAAGGGTCGCCCATTCCTACAGCAGCCGATAGGCGCATCATCGGCTGCCTATGAGACGGATGTTGTTGGCGAGAAGGTGCGCGGCCGACTTTCCACGAAAGAGCTGCAGATCGTGCGACTGCTACTGCAGGGCTACAAGAACAGGGATATAGCAAAAGAACTCAATAACACGGAACAGGTGATCAAGAACTATTTGCGGTCCATCTTCGATAAGACGGGGACGTCGGACCGGCTTGAGCTGGCGCTGTTTACCGTCCACCATCAACTGCTCCTGGAAGCAGTGGAGGCGGCCGTGCCGCGCCTCGACGTTTCCGAGCGCTGCACCAGCCCTTCAGAGCCGTTGGTCCCAGTTCCTAGGCCTGCAGTCCATGCCATGGGGTCGCTGGCGGGACTCGATCGCGTTCAATAACAGTTTATTCTATTTGCTGGAAAGACCCCGGATGATGCTGATGGCGGCAGGACCAACCAAGACAACAAACAGGCTAGGAAAAATAAACAACACAAGCGGGAAGATGATCTTAACGGTCGTCTTCGCAGCTAATTCTTCAGCCTTTTGACGGCGTTTCTGTCTGAGGCCGGCGGCGAAATTGCTGAGTGCCCGCGCGATTGGTGTCCCGAATCTCTCGGTCTGCATCAGCATATTGACGAAGGCGTGGATTTCGTCCAAGCTCATACGCTTCGCCATAGACTGCCACGCTTCCACTCGCGGCTTCCCGGCCCTCTGTTCGCGGTTGATGATCTGGAATTCGAGGTGAATATCAGGGTGGCTCGTTTCCAGTTCATGGCTGACGCGCATCATTGCCTGATCGAGCCCCAAGCCGGCATCAACGCAGATCACGAGCAGGTCGACAGCATCAGGAATGCTGAGCCGTATTCTCCGCCTTCTGCGTTTGACAATGCGCTGAAGGATGATGTCCCGACCGAGGTATGCAACTCCGGCAAAGAGCATCGTAAAGAAGAATCGCCGGGATGGACAGAGCATTCCCAATCCTCCTGCGATCAGCGGAACAATGACGCGCACGACGCTGTAGCTATCTCGGACGTTCGGACTGTAGATGCCCGCGGCCTCAAAGCGTTCCAACAATTGCGTTTTGTACGTGAGCTTCAACGCTTGACGCAGCCATGAGGCACCCGCCAGAAGTGCGATTCTAAACTGCTGCAGCAACGAAGGCCGCGCTGCGAGCACCGGATCCTTGTTCACGACCGTAATCAGCCGGCCCCAAGTAGCGCGACTGGTGCGCGTGAGCATGACTGCACCGAGCAACCCCATGCCGCAAAGGAATGTCAGCAACGCCGAAAGATAGAAGACGAAATGCATCGAGGCCTACACCTTAATGTCGACAATTTTTCGGATGAGCAAGCCCCCGAGCACAATCAACCCAGCAGCTGTGTAGAGGAGTTTCTGCCCGAGTGGGTCGTAGAACAAAACGTGCGTGTACGAGGGAGAGGAGACGCTGATCACACCGAGCAAGCCCACGGGAAGGCCGCTGAGAATCCAGCCGGTCAAACGTCCCTGTGCCGTGTATGTGCGTATTTCCCCCTGGATACGAATACGTTCGCGAATCACTTCAGTGGTGCGATCCAAGATCTCGGTCAGATCGCCGCCTGTTTCCTTCTGCACCAGAATCGCAGTGACAACGAAGTGGAGATCACTGGAGGGAACGCGGTCGGCCAAGCCGAGGATCGCGTCGCGGAAGGGTATGCCAACCCGTTGCTGCTGCGCGCATTTCGTGAACTCGCTTTTGAGCGGCTCCGGGGACTGCTGCGCAACTACTTCGATTGAAGAAGCGACCGAGTGGCCCGCCCGCAGCGCACGCGACATCAGCTCAATCGAATCCGGAAGCGCTTCATTGAACTTCTTTAGCCGGCTTGCGCATCTCCAGTTCAAGAGGGCATACGGAGCCAGCATGCCGGCTCCGAGGGCAATCATCGCGAAAGCAAACTCTGAGGTGAGCAGATAGACAAGCAACGAGGCGCCGAGGCCTGTTGCGGCGACCGTGGCCAGGAATCTTGCCAGCGAAGTCGTCGACCCTGAATGCAGAAGTTTTTTTTCGAGTCTACGAGCGAGGTCGAGCCTTTGAAACCGCTGGGTTAGCCTGACGCCAAACGTATCGTCTTTGGCCTGGTCGAGGCTGAGCCACGAAGGCACTTCCTTTGGCTGCAGCTTGACGAGACTCTCAATCCGCTCGCGAACCAGTTTCTCCGCGGGCCTGGTCCGAGTCACCAGCAGAACGAGGGGAAGGGTGACAACAAGCAGGATGAAGAAGAGCAGGAACATTGCTACACCTCAACCGAATGATCCAGCGCATCCAGAGGCACCGGAATGCCCGCAGCTTTGAGCCTCTCGGCGAACTTAGGAACGATACCCGTTGCGAAAAAGCGTCCCTTTACCTTGCCGCTTTCGCTAAGTCCCTGCTTCTCAAACAGGAAGATGTCCTGCATACTGACCACTTCCGCAGTAGCGCCTGTGATCTCACTGATGTGAGTGATGCGGCGGGAGCCGTCACTCATCCGCGAAGCCTGCACAATGAGATGAACCGCGGAGGCGATCTGGGCGCGAATCGCTTTTTCGGGCAGCGCCACGCTTCCCATCAGCGACATGGTCTCGAGCCGCGCAATGGCGTCGCGCGGGTTGTTCGCGTGAACTGTTGTGATGGACCCATCGTGGCCGGTATTCATCGCCTGCAACATATCGAGCGCCTCTTCTCCACGAATCTCGCCGAGAATGATGCGGTCAGGGCGCATACGCAGCGCGTTGATCACGAGTTCACGCTGGCGAATCGCGCCCTTGCCCTCCACATTCGGAGGCCTGCACTCGAGTCGCGCTACATGTTCCTGTTTGATCTGCAGTTCGGCGGAGTCCTCGATGGTGACAATCCTCTCCCGGGGCGAAATGAAGCCGGAGAGCACGTTAAGCAATGTGGTTTTACCGGCGCCCGTCCCCCCGGCGACCACGATGTTCAAGCGCGCCTTAACAGCACCCTCGAGAATCTCCAGCATTTGCGGCGTCAAGGCCCTATGCCGCAGGAGGTCTTCTGCTGTAAGGGGACAGGCCGGAAACCGGCGGATCGAGATCAGGGGCCCATCCACGGCGAGCGGCGGAATCACAATATTGACTCGCGATCCGTCGAGCAGGCGTGCGTCCACCATGGGAGATGATTCATCGATGCGGCGCCCTACAGCCGAAACGATCTTGTCAATGATGTGCATCAGGTGCGTGTTGTCGCGGAAAAGCACCGGGGTCTTCTCAATCACGCCCCGTCGCTCGACATAAACGGTGCCATGGGTATTCACCATGATGTCGCTGACCGTGGGATCGTGCAGCAGCGGCTCCAACGGCCCAAGGCCAAAGACCTCGTTCATCACCTCTTTCGCTAGGCTGTCTCTGTCGAGCGCACTGAGCGGGATATCCTGCTCACCGACAAGCTGAGAAATTGTCGATTGCAGGTTCCGGCGCCCGTCGGCATCATCCTGCATGCCCGCGAGCTTCTCAAGGTCGAGCCGCTTAATGAGCTCATGATGGACTGCGGCCTTCACCGAGTGTCTGGACTCTTCAGTGAGATTCGGAATGACGCGCACATCCTGGAAAGCTTTCGGACGCACCTGCGTCGTGATGAAAAGTGGCGATTGATTCATTGATATGTCCTCAGTCGGACCCGTTGCCACCGGTTAACTCCACAGCTTGAATTTGCGTTTTGCCGGTGTATGCACAAAGCTGCTTTCTGTCAGAGCTGCCAGCATCTGTGCCCATCTGGCCATCGCCTGCGTGAACGCGCCGCGTGTCTGAGGCGCGATTGGCGTGCCGGCGTTAATTGCCTTGGTCAGCTCGATATAGTTGTTCGGCACTTCGATCGCTACCGGAAAACCGATCGCAGTCTCAATTTCATTCTTCGGTACCGCGGCCTCAGACCCGGAACGGTTCGCGACAATGCGAAGCTTGGGGGAGAGCCCATCGATCAGCGTCAGGTGTTCAATCTGCCGTGCCAGGTCGCGCAACGCTCCTAAGTCAGGCGTACAGACCGAGGCGATCTCATCCGAACAACTGACGAGCGAAGAAAGCCAGGCGGCGTTCTCCGTCTCAGAGTCGACCAGGACGTAGTCATATCGCTGGCGCAGATAGTTCAGGACAGCCGATGCGTCGGGAGCGTCCATCCTGCTCTGTGGCAGGTATGCATCGGGCGATGCGATCACGTCCAGGCCGTCAGAATGCCGGGTCACCAGGCCTTCCAGCAGAGCAGCGTCCAAACGATCCGCGCTGCGGAGCAGCTCGT
Source organism: uncultured Acidobacteriaceae bacterium (assembly GCA_963771495.1). GTDB lineage: Bacteria > Acidobacteriota > Terriglobia > Bryobacterales > Bryobacteraceae > Bog-105. The sequence goes on from CAVYTR010000008.1 coordinate 19,033, forward strand.
CGAAGTGATATTTCGCCTGCTTGATGCCAAGGTAGAGCGCAACATGCCCAAGGTGATTCTTCTGATCGATCAGGAGAACCTTTTTTTTATGAGTGCGAACGAGGTGGACGGCCGCATGAACTGCCAGCGTGGTGGCTCCAACACCGCCTTTTGCTCCGAGGATTCCGATGATCTTGCCAGCAGGCGTCGCGCTCTGCGAATCCATGTCCGAAGCCGGCTTAAACCGCGCTAATGCCGCCAGGAGCTCGTCCGCGACGAGCGGCTTCCCAAGAAACTCATCGCACCCGGCGCGCATGGCACGAAGCAGAAGGTCGGCATTCATCGTGGAGGATAGGCCCACAAGGCGCAACTTGAGCGGAAGCAGTTGCTGCAGCCGGGCCATGGTCTCCAGCGCGGCGCCCGGATCCACATCGCAATCTACGAGTGCGACGCAGACGGAGGCGTCTTTAAGCAGCGCCGGAAAGTGGGGCTGCCGATTGCCCGTGATGTATTCCTGAAAATCACCGGCGAAGAGTGCGCCATTCACCGTCTCGACGGCCGTCATTGCGTTCGCGAGGATATCGGCAGGTGCGCAGACACTGAATACTGCCTGTGCGATTGGTTTTTCAGCCAGGGTCGCGATGATCATGGTTGCCTCTGGACGGACTGCGAAGGTACGTCGTTCGGGCGCTCCTGGTGCAGGGCCTTGTCGAAGCCACCCTGGCTCATGTCCGGTACAGCCAGAGCGGGTTTGTGAATGTCAGTTGGCTCCGCAGTGGGATCAACGACTCGCGCGCGAATGATGACTACCAGTTCCACGACCGAATGGCTGATGTTTTTGGAACGGAAGAGCTGGCCGAGGATGGGAATGTCTCCGATACCAGGGACCTTGGACAGTACCTCTGTTGTGCGATGGTCCAGGAGACCGGAGATGGCAAAGCTCTGTCCGTCGCGGAGCATGACCTCGGTTTCCGCGCTTCGGGTGGACAAGGCCGGGATGGTGTAGCCCGCAATCGTGACAGCATTGGTGTAGTCGAGGGCGCTCACCTGCGGCTTGACTTTCACACGGATGGAGCCGTCTTCATTGACAAACGGCGTGAAGTCCATCTGCACACCGTACTGACGGAATTGGATGGTGATCGCAGTTCCGTTTCCAGCACCTGCCTGCACAACGGGGAATGGAAATTCACCGCCGGAGAGGAACTTGGCTTCTTCTCCACTCATCGTCGTCAGCGTTGGCTCGGCAAGAATCTGGGCAATGTTTTTCTGCTCGAGATCCTGTACTGTAACGCCGAGGTTTGTTTTCGCGTTGTAGAAATAGAAATTCAAGGGATTGCTGATCGTGATCGTTGAGCCCGTACCGCTGGCAGATGTCGTCGCGGTTGTAGCGAACTGCTGTGTGGAAACGCCACCCACGTTGTTCCCTGCCGCACTGAACAGATTGAATCCAAACTGTTCCAGCTTGCTGCGATCCACCTCGAGGATCTGAAGCTTCAACTCCACTTGCTTGGGGCGGACCGGCACCACCCGAAGTGAATTCGCAACCTTCCTGGCATAGGAGGCCGCGAGAGTAGTGGCGGCTTCGGCCATCTCCGCCGTGGGCACAGTCCCCGTGAGGGTCAGGAGCTCCTGCCCGCCATGGATTTCGATATGGTTTCCCGGGAACTCAGAGTCCAGGGCACTGCGCAGCATGGTGGGATCAAAATCGGCGGAGACGTCATAGATGACCGAGTTGCCGGCGGGGTCCCACACGATCAGGGTGCTTGTCCCGGGCGCCTTCGCAGTCACGATCACTTCATCCGGCGCCGAGCTGTACGTTCGCAATATGGCTGGATCAGCGAGGTAGATCCGCCGGATGAGTTTGCCCCGCAGGATGGTCGATTGTCCGACCACAATGTGGAGCTTCTCTTCGACATGTGCAGGCTTCACGTGAGTATAGGAAGGCGCCCACAGAGTGGAGCTCGCTGCCGACGACCTGGAATGGGATGTCTGCGCGAGGACCAGGCTCGCGCCGCCGAACACTACCTCCAAAACCACCAAGCCTCTTGCGATCTTCCTCTTCACTGCGCTGTCACCCGAAAGGTCTTGGTGACCTCTTTATCTCCCAAAATTGTGTCGACGGTGAATACCCGGGTGGCCGCGGTCGCGGATCGTCTGGGGCGTCCTTCGATGTGCCTGGGACTGGACATTTGTGGCGGCGCGCTTCCGCTCAAGGCGGAGAGTTGAACCGGGGCGCTATTGCTAAGTCGGCTGTCCGATCCACTCCTCATGATGAAGTGAATGGCTCCCTGAGTACTGGCCATAACTGCCTTCTCGGCGTCCTGCGGCGTAAGCAGGAGAGTGACAACCGTAATCGAGGCAGCCTCCGCTTTCCCATCTGGATCGGGCTGCGTCTGATGCCCGACAGCAAGCACCTCCGCGTCCTGCAGAACCGTGACTGTGACAGGATCCGGCGATTTGTCGGAACGATAGGTTGCCAAGACGTCGAGCCGTGAACCGGGCTGCATGAAGCCTGCGACACCGATTACCTCGTCCGTGCGGAGAGCAATCGCCCGCATGCCTTGAGGGATACGTCCCGCGAGTCCGGCGCCGGCACCGGGGGAGCTCACGAGCTTGTCAGTAAGCGGTTCACCCGGCTGAATTGGATAGAGCACCGTGCGACCGACCAGATCGGCGGGACGTGTGAACGCGCCAGGCACTTCCGTCTTTCCCGGCCAATCAATCAAGGTGAGACTGTCGGGCTTTAGAACTTCGTTCGCCTCCAGCGGCCGCGCAGGTGCGACGTAGCGCCGGGCCGGCTTGTGTTCCGTCGCACTGGCGAAGATTCTGCGGCTGAGCGCCAATGTACACAGGCCGGAGACGGCCAGCGCGATCGCAAACGCCACTGCCAGCTTGCGGAGGTTCATCGCACGCCTCTCGCAACGCATTGCATGCTGAGCAACCATCCACAAGCCACGGCGGTCGGAACGGCGTAGGGCAGGCGATGTGTGGACGTGTTCGAGACATTCAGACGGGGGTGAGCCGTAAACCCATGCTTGCCGTGATGCATGAGCAGGACGATTACGTTGGCGAGCGTGCTTCGCAATGCACCTCGCCAGATCGCGAATACCAGAGCGCAGGCGGCACCCGCCAACACGGTCGCGATCAGCAGGTCTTTCACATTACTGATGCCGGCCACAGCAGACAACGCCGCGATCAGCTTCACATCGCCCGCCCCCATACCCCCGGCCAGGTAAAAGATCATGAAGGCGGCGCCTCCAATGAGAGCTGCGAGAGCCGACCAGGCCGCCTGCGCTGCGCCACCAAAGCCGAGGTGCAACATGATCCCACCGACAAATACTGAGCTGACCAGCTTGTTGGGAATTCGCCGCTCGCGGATGTCGGCGATCGCGGCCAGAACGGAGCAGCCGAACAACGCGCTGGAACATAAAAGCGAGTGAGAGAGGATCATGCGTCGGTCCATTGCCCCCTGTTGGCGGCAATTGCGCCAGCCTTCACCTTAATCATCGGAAGATTGCAGCGAATGATTAGCGGCGGATTCCTCAAATCGTTCGTAATCCCACGAATGCGCCACATTGAAGCACGTCGCGCGGACAGAGTTGAGCAGAACGGTTCAATCCGCGCCAGACTGCCATAACATCTCCCACTTATCTGCCGGTGCTTATCAGGGACAACCACCAATACAGTGGAGCTACCCATGAGCGCGACGTTGATTCCTGTGACTGCTTCTGGATCTGCCACCGAGCGGGCGATCACCTCCGAACCGGTGTCGCTACTCAGTAGAGTCTTCAGTCGATCGACTCTCTTCTGCTGTGTGCTTGCAGCCGTGGTGTACATGTGCGTGCCGCAGACGTTTTCCGACCCGGATATCGGCTGGCACTTGCGCGATGCTCAGATTCTCGTCAGCTCGCATCACATGATCCAGCGGGACGTTTTCTCATTCACAGCGGCAGGCGCTCCATGGATCAACCATGAGTGGATGGCAGAGCTGCCGTTCTATGCGGCGTGGCGGCATGGAGGCGTAGCGGGAGTGCATACGCTCACGCTGATCGTCATCGGCGCATTGATGTTCGGCATCTATGGACTCAGCTTCACGCGATCTCGCGATGCCCGGCTATCCCTCGCTGTCAGCGTTGTGGCTACCATTTTTTCCACCGTGTCCTTCGGGCCGCGCACGCTGCTGTTCGGATGGCTGTTGTTTCTGGCGGAACTCGCGATTCTCCAGCGGGCGCTTTCGAGGCCGCGAGCTGTATGGCTGATGCCATTGCTCTTTGCCGTTTGGGTCAATACACATGGCTCATGGATGATCGGCCTGGTGGTATACGCGGTTTTTGTGGCTGCAAATGCTGTTTGGTGGGAGAGCCCATGGCTCACTTCGTCGGGACTGTCAGCAGCGCAGATCCGAACATACATCGGCAGCGGTCTGGCGAGTGTCGCCGCGCTGTTTCTCAATCCTTACGGGTGGCGACTGGTAGCGTATCCGTTTAACCTTGCCTTCCACCAGAGGCTCAATATAGCGAACGTGGAGGAGTGGCGCACGCTGGACCTGCACACAGCGCGGGGGAAGTTCGCTCTTGGTTGTGTCATCGCCCTCGCCGCGTGGCAGGTTGTACGGCCACGCCGCTGGACTCTCACTGACGTAGCCCTGATGGTGATCGGGTTCTACTCCGGGTTCACTTATTCACGTTTTCTGTTTCTGTTCGCCATCCTTGCCGCACCTATCGTGGCGGGGACGTTCGCAACGTCTACACCGAGCCAGGCGCGCACTCGGAGACCGCTGCTGAATGCCGCTTGCATCCTCGTCGTTGCAGCCCTTGTGTTCACACGCCTCCATCATCCGCCGACCGCGTCCTCATCAGTAGGCGATTCGATCCCCGAGAGTCTTCCGGCGGCATTTGCGAGCCTCCCGCCGAACTCGCGCGTGCTCAATGAATACGCTTGGGGTGGCGCGTTAATTCTTCACCAGCCCAACGTGCCGGTTTTTATCGATTCGCGTGTAGATATATTCGAGTACAACGGGACACTCAAGGACTACCTTGACATTGTCCACCTTCATCGAACGCTCGATCTCCTCGATCGTTATCGAATCACGCACGTCCTTTTCCCGCCTGATGCACCGTTGGTTTATTTCCTTGAGCACACCGGATCATGGGATGTAGTTCATCAAGATAAGCATCTGGTTCTGCTAAAAAGGGCGGGGCCTCTCCTGGGCACCGTAGCCGAAACTGCGCCGTCTTGCGCTGGGAGTCGAAGCCCTTATCGCGCGGAGAGCACTCGCACGCGGGCGCCATTAATCGCCTCAGCACTATGACGATGGAATTTCACGTCGTCCGGGTACTCGGGCCCATTCGTAGAGGTGTAACCGCGAGCAAGGTCATGGTCGCGATGAAGGATGGCGTCATCACCTTGGATATCAGGCGCCCAATAGGCATTGGGAAAATGAGCCAATCAGTGTGCGAAGCCGGCGACATGCCCGGCGGTTACTTACGTGCCTTCAATCGCGTCAAATTGTTTCCTTCTGTAGAGCACAAATCGACCGTCATTCGTGAAAAGCGGTCGCCAGGCATCGGGGCGTGACCGTAGACAAAATTGTCGCCTACCGTCACGTCCCATTAGTACTCTGCTATGCCGTTGGAAAGGAACTGTTACACCAGATTCCTATCGGTGCCCATGATATCCAGACGATAGAGGTGGCTGAAGGGATTATCGGTCTCGTTGCAGATCAGGGTGACGGGCTCACTAACACAGTTGCAGCATTGCACCGCCGTTGGCCATCTCCTGTATTATCAATACATGTTCGAAAGGCGGACAAAATCGCGGTAAATTAGACCGCAGCGCGCAATGTTTCGTTTACGAAACATTGTGGAGATTCTAATCGTCAGCCGGACATGGTCCTGCGTAGTGGGCCTCAAAGGAGTCGATGTACGGAATCGGAAGCAAGCTTCGCGCGGCGCGTTTGGCCCGGCAACTGACCCTGCGTGAGGTCGAGGAACGCACCGCACGTCTAGCTCAACAATGGGGAAATTCGGCCTATCGTGTCTCCGCCAGTTGGCTTGCTCGCGTTGAGAACGAGAACGGTGGGCTCTCTGCAATGAAGCTCATCGTCCTTGCCGTCATCTACGACCTCACAGCGCAGCAACTTCTCAGCTTCTATCCCGATGTGAGCTCGAATCCGGCGGAGTACGATGAGGTCGCCCGCCCTAATTCGACACTTCTCCTGTCGAGCGGCCGGCTGGAGGAACATGCGAAGGAATGGCTCCCGGATACGTTGGTCAGTGACCCACCCCCAGATGACACCACCCTCCTGCCGCCTTCTTTGCACCCCCTTCCCGAACACTTCCGCCGTGGCATCATCGGGCAACGTGATCGGACCATGTATCCCATGGTTCCACCCGGATCGATCGTGCTCATCGATACCCAGAAGCGCGCAATCGCTCGGCGAAAGGACTGGAACAATGAGTTCGATCGGCCTATCTACTTCCTTTTGACCAGGACCGGATTTGTCTCCGGCTTTTGCGAACTCGACCGCAACTCGGAGTGGCTCACCCTGATCCCTCACCTGCTCTCTCATGAGTCGAGCAGACGGTGGCGCTATAAGAAAGAGGTTGAGGTCATCGGGACAGTCGCTGCAGTATTCACCCGCCGTGTGGCGTGAGTCACGCCAAAGAGAGCTGCAGATCCTCTGCCCCGGGCGCATTTGCAATCTCATATAAGGCTATTAGGCGGCGGGTCATGAGGTAATAGATGGTAGCGATGCGCTGCGCGTACTCTCCGAAAGCAGCTCGCGAGCCTCCATTCCGAGCCGCGGTATCGAGCCGTTCAAGATGCCACCGGATTTCTCTCGCATTCAACCTCAACTCCTCCGCGACTACCAACGCCTCCGGGTATGACCGCTGGCAGTAGCATGCCAAGTCGATCAGAGCCTCACAGTTTCTTTCAATAGTCCGCAGCCCTGCAAGATCGCCCAGGAGCTGCACTATCTCTGAAGGGTCGAGATCACAGGGGCCATCTCTCCGGTCGAGCCTGTCCGCTTCTCCCAGGAGATCAAGGGCAACGATCTTTAGATTTCCCGTATTAATCGGAATCACCCGTGCGAGAATCGTCTGCCAGTTCTGCCCATAGAGCTTACGAATCCGCAGATGGTAGTAGATCCACGCCACGATGAGGGACACGACAACTAGCATTAAAAGCGTTAGAAAAAGATAGAGCCGTTCATTCATGGCCTTCTTCTACCTCTCAACGTCTCAAGAGTCGCGGCAGTCTGCTTGCGGAATAGGATCAGGTATGATCCGATCTCGACCGGCAAACGCTCCTGTTGTGGCTGTTGCCGATACAAGGTGACGATCCAATAACTAAGACATAACAGATATACCGTCATTCGCGTATCAGTCAGTATCATCGAAGCGGTCGTGCCGTTCGCCATACCAAAGTAGCTATCCCCCGCTTCAAGCACGATACAAAAGAGTGAATAAGTGCCGAGCCCTTGCGCGATACGAGCTACATGTGTCTTCCATGGCAGGCCGGCCGTAACGGAGAGCCCAATCATCCCCACAAACAGCTCGGCTAGGAGCGCGGCGGAAAACAGGCTTCCTCGAATGACGATCGCCTCTCTCGACCCGTGGGTCCGTGGCGCCGACAACCATGCGAGCGCCGCCGCCACACAGAGGCTGAAGAGAATCAGCCAGATTAGATGCGTGCGCAGGTCTGAAGCCCAAACACCCACCGGCCGGAAGACATGGGATGCAATTTCGTACGCAACAGCCAGCTGCAGCAATACATCCAGTACAGCGAATCCCCAATACGTATAAAAATAGGCGTACGAATATCCCGTTTGCGCGCGTGGATAGATGAGATACAACATTGTGGTCTTGAGAATGTTGGCCGCAATGAGCGCTGTAAACAAAGGGAAACTTCGCGTTCGGCCGCGATAGAGGAGGACAAAGAGCAGCATCACGTGCCCGGCAAGACCAGACAGCCAAAAAAAAGAGCCGAGATGCGAGAGGTGCATCTCCGACTCTCCTTTCCGGCCGTCCTCGTCCGCAGATGGACAAATTATAGACTTGTGGCGCGCGAGAACTGAAAGCTGGGCGGCGGCGGTGGTACCGGATCGGTTCCCGTAACCGAGCCGGGCTGTGGGGCCTGGGGAACCAGGATGATGGGTGATTGCTGCTGGGCGCAAGCCGAGTCGCTGCCGATGCAGGCGAAGGCGAATGTCGCGACAAACCCGAATGCGATGCTGCGTATGTACTTCTGAATCACGATGATCTCCTTTTCAGCGGGTAGTACCGCTTGACCGGAGATTACGGATCCGGAGTCAATCTTTTTAGCGAATCGGTATGTTTGCTGCGTATCAGAAACCAAATGTGGCGGCCGCCAATACTATGAATCTTTGAATTACACCGAGTTATGTAGGACTCCCTGGTTTTTGTTGCGTATCCGTCACAGCGCGGCTAGGATTGGATTCGCTGCCAGGTCAGGTGAACCGACACAATCGAACCATATGAATCAACCCATCGATGATCTTCGCGAAATGCTGTTAGTGGTCACCAGGTCGCTCGTCGACCACCCAGACAACATACGAGTTACGCCTATTTCAGAGGGGGAGGTCATAACTTTTTGCGTCTACGCGCACCCCAAAGATGCTGGGAAGCTCATTGGGGTCAACGGTCGGATAGCTCGGGCTATACGTGTTCTCCTGCGGGCGAACGCAGCTAAGCTGCAACTTCGGCTGATGCTGAACATTTGCACAGCTGAGGAGGATCATTTGGAGAACTCGAGCCTAGCGGACTGACCATCTTCGGCTGGAGAAGCCAAGCCCGGCCATAACGCAGTTGAAGCACCCGCCTAATACATGGCTTAGTCACCCGGTATCCCAATTCTGGAATAATGCCGTCAACTGAGAAGAGGCGGAAGCCTCCGAGCCGAGATGCCTTCCTCCGCAGAAGCATGACCTATCCGGTAAACCAGCGCCGGGGAGCGTTCCGTCAGCGACCTGATCCACGGGAGTGCTGAAGGGTTCAATCACGCCGCAGCTCTCCTGGTGGCCGATCAGGCCCACACGCTTGCTCTTCACAACACAATGCAGGCGCTGGCGTCAGAGATGGCAGAACAGGCGCCGGGATTTGAAGTCGTCGCGACTCGGCTCGCCGAGGTTCTATTCATCCAGGCGTCCGGGCGCATATCGCGTCGGGAGCGGAATGGCGCAACAAAGGCTGGCTTCGTGCGATTTTCGATCCTCGAATAGGCACTGCGCTGAGTGCCATTCACGACAGACTGAATACACCCTGGACAGTCGAGTCCCTTGCCACAGCGGCGGGCATGTCCCGCTCCGCATTCGCAGCACGCTTTAAAGAGCTGCTCGGCCAAACACCCCTGGAATATGTAACCGAGTGGCGGATGCAGAAGGCGATGCAGTTACTCGAACGGCGCGATAAGAAGCTCATCGACGTTGCTCGGTCGGTAGGTTACGAGTCCGACGCTGCGTTCAGTAAGGCGTTCAAGCGAGTTGTCGGGGCCAACCCTGGTGAATACCTCAAACCTGGTTTTGGAGACAGTCAGAAGCCGTTATCGCTTTGACGCATTCGAGCGGCCGGATCGCTTAGGGCTTGCGCTCTTCGGCAATCGCGGAACAACCTGAACGCCTGCCCAAAGCGTTGCGATCGTCTGCTCGACCACGAGAGTCTGGTCAGGCCGGTCAGCCACAACCCCTTGGATGACCATAAGCGTGGCGAGGCCGAAGATCGTGTACCACCAGGTGTGGGCTACCACTATGTCATCCCTGCTTGGCAACCGTTCATGCTTGGCAACCTCGAAAAAGAGCTGCACGAAACGTTGGAACAAAGGCCTGCCAATGTCGTCGATATATTGTCCAGCGCTGATCCCGTTGCGGTTCTCCGGCCCGAAGAAGATGTTGCGGAACTGCTGTGGATGGGCAGTGCAGAAGTGAATCAAGCCACGTGAAGTCGCAAAAAGACGCTCCTTCGGTGAAGGATGTTTCGCGGCAATCGCGTCGAAGTTCTGAATCAGCAGCCCGATCGTCTGGCGGCTCAACTCGGCGAGAATGTGCCATTTGTCAGGGAAATGCTGGTAGATCACGGCGTGCGTGTAGCCGATCTCTTTAGCGATCGCGCGAAGCGTCACGGCTTCGTAACCGCGATCGGCAAACATCTTACTGGCGGCCGCAAGGATTTCGCCGCGCAGTCTTTCTTTGCGCTCCATCCGGCGACTTGGTGATATGGACGTCACTTCAATAGCGTAGTCCATTTCGACGGCTTTTACGGCCGCTCGTTAATTTTTGACCGCTGGTTTTTAACCAATGATTAATTTGCGACCAATGGTTGACATAAGCCTCTAATCCTCAGGTCGCCCATTTGGATGGGCGGCCGAATACGAGGCAGAAGGAGAAAACGAGCATGTTTTTAGTTATGGGAATCACTGGAAAAGTTGGGGGCACAACCGCGCGGCACCTGTTGAAGCAAGGCAAACAGGTGCGAGCACTTGTGCGCGATCGCGAAAAAGCGGCGACATGGGCAGACCAAGGCGTGGAGTTGGTAGAGGGAGACTGGAACGACGCGACAGCCATAGCGGCGGCGCTCAAAGGTGTTGAGGGCGCGTTTGTTATGTTGCCGGCTGTATGGGCACCCTCGCCTGATTACAGAGAAGCAAAGGGCGTGATTGCGAACTATGTGGAGGCGCTGTCCAAGGTAGTGCCCCCGCGGGTGGTAGCGCTCTCGTCGATGGGAGCGAATAGAACAAGCGGGGTGGGGATGATCACGGCCTTATCGCTCCTGGAGCAAGGTTTTCACAGCTTGCCATCTTCGGTCGCATTTGTGCGTGCAGGCGGCTTTTTCGAAAACTTTCTTTACGGCTTACAGGCCGCTCAAAGCGGAACACTACCGGTCTTCTACAATCCTACAAACCGGAAATCGACAATGGTTGCGTCAGACGACATCGGTGCGGAAGTGGCAACGCTTCTGACCGGGCCGGCGTGGTCAGGGCATCGCGTCATCGAGCTGGGTTCCATGGTAAGCGCGGATGAAGTGGCCAGACTATTGGGTGAAGTCCTGGCACTCGACGTAAAAGCCTTTGCAGTCCCTCGTGCAGGGTGGGCGGAAGCGTTCGAGCAGTTCGGTGTCCCGAAGGGTCACACTGGACCCGCGGAAGAAATGTTTGAGAGCGTGAACGCGGGATGGATGGACCTCGGAATCGCGGGTACGGAGCACGTAGCGGGTACGACGTCCGCACGCGATGTGTTTGCGGCTGCACAGAACGCCGTCAAGGCTTAAGTCCGGGGCAAGCTGAATCAATCCGGTTCCCTGGGAACTGCAGCGCAAACGTGAAGAAGGACCGAGATCAACATGAACGTTCTTGTTTGGGGTGCAACCGGACGGCTGATCGTCCGGTTCCGCCCTGGCAAAAAAAACGATTAAACCATAAGAAGAGGTCCATTTTTTATATGGAAGCTGAACACACAACAGATAAACCCGCGCGAGCGGGTCGAACAACTCAAATAGCCGCGATGGTAATAACCGGCCTTGTCGCCTTCACCTGGATGTACTTCGGAAGGTTATATCTGATTCACGATCCCGGCGAATGGAGGATCGCCAATCAGCAGCTCGGATACCCGTCCTATATCATCCCTCTGATTGGCGTGACCCACATCCTTGGTGGCGCGGGCCTTCTGATTCCCAATGTGCCTCGATTGACTGAATGGGCTTATGCTGGTCTCGCGATCAATCTCTTACTCGCGTTCTATTCACAACTGAGTACAGGTGGCAGTACCTGGGATAAATTTGACCCGATTTTCGTCATGGCGTTCGTCTTGGCTTCGTATGTATTAAGACGCTGCATGCGCGCAAACAGGTGGTCGATATGAGGAACACGCTCCGCGGGCAGCTTTTACAGGCACGTCGCGGAGGCCCAACGAAGGGCCCGGCCCGTCACTCATCCGTTGCCCTAACGTACAAGTCACCCCTTAACTTCTGGCCAGCGAAAGCTCAAATGGCGAGAACACGGCGATGCACGTTTTCAGCCGGACCACATCGATTCGATCCTCGGCGATTTGGCGTCAACAGACTCACACGCGGATGATCGTCTTTCCCCTGATCCGCTCGGTCCGATTGAAGGCGGCAACGGCATCGTCGAGGGCGGCCACGTTGCCGATGTTCGTCCGCAGCCGACCATCGCGGAGCCGCTGGACGAGCTCACTCAATTGAGCGCGATCCGGTTCGACGACGAAGTCGACCGTCCGACCACCAGCGGGCCGGACTTGGGTCGGACCGGTAACGGTCACCAGCGTTCCTCCGGAGCGAATCACGCCCGCAGAGCGCTTCGCGATGTCGCCGCCGATGACATCGAACACCAGATCGACTTCGCTGAGATCTTCCAGGGCGTCGCGATCGAGGTCGACGAATTCCTGTGCGCCGAAGTCGAGAGCTGTCTGACGCGCGCCAGCGCGCCCGGTGCCGATCACCAAGGCGCCGGCCTCACGTGCGAGCTGGCTCGCCATCGAACCGACCACGCCGGCCGCACCGTGCACGAGCACACTCTGCCCCGCCTGAAGGTGGCCGTGCTCGAACAGCCCCTGCCACGCGGTCAGGCCGGGCATCACGAGAGCCGCGCCCACCGTGAAGTCAACGTCGCCCGGCAGCGGAGCGAGGTTGCGTGCCTCGACGGCGACATACTCCGCCAGTGCGCCGTCGCGATACCAGTCGGTGAGGCCGAACACCCGCTGCCCAATCGACAGCCCCGTCGTGCCATAGCCGAGAGCGGTGACCACTCCGGCCAGTTCGTGTCCGGGGACAGAAGGGGTCCGGTCACGGCCGGCGCGATCGGTCCAGGTCGACGGCCACGTCAGCTCATCCCCGGTGAATCCCGACGCGTGAACCTGAACAACGACGTCGTTGATTGCCGCCTGCGGCTCAGGCCGCTCCGCCAACTTCACCCCGGCCCTTCCCGCAGACTGATCCGTCGCAACAATCGCCTTCATCGGTCACCTCTCTGTGTCGAGTTCTCGCCTGCGCGGTCGCCGATTCTACCTTCGTGCCAGGACGGATTATCGGAGAGAAACGGATCGATCAAAATCCTGGCCGCGCCCGCCTCGATGCGGAATTGTCTCACTGGTAAATTGTCTCAGTTTCGTGATCGATTCAGAAGCTTGTCCAACGTGAATCTGTCAGGCTACCAGAACGCCAGTAAGAATGCTGCAGCGGCCGCCGAGAAGACCGAATAGTCGAATGGCGTCTTGATGCCAAGACCTGTGGCCATGCCCACAGCAAATAACAAAAGGAGAAGACCGGAGAGCGCGGAAACCATTCGTGTTTTGAAGCCGGCGATGAGCAATATCCCAAAGAGTGTCTCCGCGACGGTAGCTGCCCATGCAAACGACGCCGCCTATGAATTGGGGAAGAGAGACGTCACCGCGCCCGTGTATTCCACGAAATGAGCGAAATCTCCCCACGATACGTTCTTTGCTCCATATGGCCCCCATAAGCCAAAACGATCAGCCACAGCGGATAGAAAGGAGGCTCCGAGCGCAAACCGTGCGAATAGACGGACAATCTCTGGCTCATTCTCCGTGAATTGCGCGGTTCTTGAATTCATACTTGCCTCCACGTAAGGAATATTGCTTTAGGCAAAATGGTGTCATCGGGGAAATACATTCTGGGATCAAAAAACAATTTCGAGCGCTTCGGCATGGGTTCCGTGATTGCGGTAGGTCGCGTTGAGCACGTCGCCGCCCGTATAGCCAACCCGGGTGGAAATCACGCCAGGATAACGGCGCAATAGATCCTGCATACCCCAGAAGCAACCGCGGGCGAGAATTGCGTGTTCTGTCGATACGGTCATGCTGCTACTCCTTTTCCTTGGGCCCGAACAGCTTGCGGTAGCTGCCATAGCCTTCGCCTTCGAGTTCATCTAGTGGGATGAAACGCAGCGAGGCTGAATTGATGCAGTAGCGCAAACCACCCTCCTCGCGCGGCCCATCTGGAAAGACATGGCCAAGGTGGCTGTCACCATGACTTGAACGGACTTCGGTCCGGATCATGCCGTGACTGACATCGCGATTCTCGACCACGTTTTCTGGATCCACCGGCTTGGTAAAGCTCGCCCAACCGCAGCTGCTGTCGAATTTGTTCAACGACGTGAATAGGGGTTCGCCCGACACGACGTCCACGTAAATGCCCGGTTCATTGTTATCCCAATAGGCGTTCTCGAAGGGGTGTTCCGTTTCGCCATGCTGTGTCACGCGGTATTGCTCGGGAGAAAGGCGAGATACAGCTTCCGGATTCTTGCGGTATTCCGACATGTGCTTACCTCCTTCTGTTTCGAGACCGCAAGCCTTAGTTGCGGCCAGCCATGACGCCGCCATCGACAGGCAATATCGTTCCTGTGACCCACGCACTCTGGTCCGAGGCCAGGAAGAGGATGGCCTCGGCAACGTCGCCCGCTAGTTCTCGAGATACATCTCGTTCAGGCCGGTTACCATTCTGCGCTTACGCTCTCGGACGCGGGACATGTCAATCCTGAAGCCGCTGTGAGCGATGCCAAATTCTTCGCTTCGGCGAAAGTAGGATGCGACCTTTGCACTATCAATGATGTTTTTACTTGGCAGGCACGCGATGTTCGGACACGATCCGCCGATGTATTTGCGGTCAACGACTGCGACCCGCTTTCCCTCACCCGCAAATGTCCAGGCAGCGAGGGTCGAACCTGTCCCGCCACCGAGGATCACCAAATCGAATTCTTCCGGGAGACATTATCGTGACTTTCGATAATACAACTGTTTGCCTGATCTCTTGTAAACGGAACCCAGTCGATCTTTGCCGCAAACAAATCCTAGCAATAAGCTGGCTAGCCTCACGTGATTTGCAATTCGGAATGTCAACTGTTAGCTTCAGGGCAACTCACTCATTGAGCGCGGTCGCGTCCTATCAAGCTCGGACCCCCTTAGACGCGACTATCGTCAGCAATGCGGATGGAACAGACTGCGTAATCCAATCATCCATCAGCCGCGGGTTTTAAGTCCGTTTTTCGCCTTCTCGCGCCAGAGTGCAGCCGCGCGCCCGCACGTACAAGCCATTTATTTGCCGCAATTCAATAGAAATGACTTCTTGCAAATGATCGCAGACGCTCGCACTATTCTGCGAAAGGTCGGGGAAAGTGGACGCCGCGATTACGACAGACCCACGGCGCTCACTGTGCTGATTGACGCCAATTGCTCTCTGCTGCAGGGCTTGGTTACATCTGACGAAACGCAGCGCATTTTTCAGGGCGACTATCAATTCACGGGCCTGCTCACACGCTCAGACGGCAATAAGCCAGAGCGAGGTCCACAATCTTGTGAAGAACGCTCAGACCACTGCCGAATACAGACAGTTGGCCAGCTATATTCATCAGCAGGAAGCCGGAATAGGTCGAAGGCGGCCACGGAAAAGCTCGAGTTGGCTCCTTGAGGATCACCACCAGATTTATCAGCACTTCCGTCGCCCCTTGGATAGCGCGCAAGACCTCTATGTCTATTACGTGGCAAAAGCCATCAACCGGCGGCAGCCCGTTAGACTTCAGAACCCTTTTGTGCCGCTCGTTCGAGGTTTGTAACACCGTGCGCTATCGGGCAAAACATCCAAAGTTGCCACGGTTGATCGACTGATTGAAGATTCGATTCCTTCCGCGTCCACAATCTACCTGAATAGAATTTCACCTCTGCTTCAACTGCTCCGCCTTCAAACAGGCTTACGCTTGCCAGGTCTACGCTGCTCATCATCCTCGCCTGAGAGTGGACCTTGAGAATAGCTGCTACGGTGATCGCGCTGTACATTGGCTGCGGGATGCTGCCTGTTCCCGCGGCCGCACAGTCCGGAGTTCCGCAAAAGCCCTCGCGCGGTCTCAAAGCCTCTGCAGCGCCCGTGATCCCGGCGCCGGCGGAACTTGCCGGCATCAACGCAAAGCGCGTTGCCGAGCTTCCGAAGTACAACAACCATGACGACGGAGATCATCTTCACGGCCTAATTCGCATCCATGGAACCGAGCTGACCCAGCATCTCATCCACCTCTGGGAAGATGGCTTCCTCAAGCAGCATCCGTTGGCCCGCTTCGAAGATAAGCTGTGGCCTACGGGTTTCTCAGGTCTGGCCGAGGATACTGCCGACGTAAACGTCATGGGACACGGCGCCTGGTACTCCGATCTGAAAGCGCTCGAAGCTCAATGGGGATACGATCCGCAGGAGGTGCAATTCGCTACCGGCGGCTTCAACCTGCGCAAAGGTAATACCCCCGCGACCATCTTCTTTGTGAACCGCAATAATCCGCTGCATGGGCTCACCATCGATCAGATCGACGGCATCTTCGGCGCCGCGCGGAGCGGAGGCTGGAACGGAACGAAGTGGGACACCTCGTTCGCGCGTGGGCCCGAGAAGAACATCCGCACCTGGGGCCAGGCCGGGCTGACCGGAGAGTGGGCTGACAAGCCCATCCATGTGTATGGACTCGATGCCACCTTGTCTAACTGGTCGAAGATGATTCAGGACATCGCCTTTCACGGCGGAGACAAGTGGAACGAGCAGATGCAGGAGATTGTTCGTGGCGGGGTTGAGATGCCCGCAGACGCCGAGATTGTGGCAGATGTGGCCGCGGACAAGTATGCGATCGGCTTCAATCTCGCGCGCGTCGTACAGGCAAACCCCCGCGTTAGGCCGCTGCCCATCGCGGCCAAACGAGGAGAGCCTTTCGTCGAGGCCTCGGACCAGACCTGCTATGACTTTACCTATCCGTTCGTTAATAAGGTGGTCTTCTATGTCAATCATCCTCCGGGCAAGCCAATTCGTCCCGTCATCAAGGCCTTTCTGACCTATGTCCTTTCACGCGAAGGGCAACAGGCGGTCATCGAGGACGGCATGTACATTCCGCTGAATCCGGAACTTTCAGCCGCCGAAATCGCGAAGCTTCAATAGCCGCCGCAATACTCGTCAAGGAGATGCCTTCATGAAGAGCCTGGCGCTTGCCGCTGCCGCCTTTGCCGCGCCGATGTTTGTCGGATCGATCTTTGTCGGATTGATTGCACCATCCGCTTTCGCCCAGACCGCGCAGTTTGCCGACTACCAGCCGGCCGAGCAGGTCAGCGGTGAAATTCGCCTCTGCGGATCACCCTCGATGCTCGCGCTGATGAAGCTGTGGGAAGAAGGTTTCCACAAATACGAGCCGAACATTGTCTTTAACAATGACCTGCGCAGTACGGCGCTGGCCCAGTTCGGGCTGTTTGAGAACTCGGCTGACCTCGCGGTCTCCGCACGCCACCTGTACCCCTATGAGTTCTATGGCGTGTACCGCCGCTCGCTGCTCTACCCGGTCGAGATCACGGTCGCCACCGGCGCTACCGAGGCCGTAGGAAAATCGACGGCGCTCGCCATCGTGGTGAACAAAGCAAACCCGTTGACGAAAATTTCCATGAAGCAGCTCGACGGCGTATTCGGCGCACAACGTACCGGCGGTTGGCGCGACCTGGTGTGGGACGAGTCTGTGGCGCGCGGAGCGGAGGGCGACATCCGCACTTGGGGCAAGCTGGGCCTGAGCGGGGAATGGGCTGCGCGGCCGATCCATCCGTACGGTCCTCCGGGCATCTACCCTGGCGGCCAGACCTTCTTTCAGCAGGCAGTGCTGGGCGGCAGCGACCGCTTCAGCGAAACTCTGCGCGAGTTCCAGGACCGTCGCGCGATGCTGCAGGCCGTGGCCAACGATCCTGAGGGGATCGCCTATGTGGCCTTAGGAAATGCTACGCCCGCGCTACGCGCCGAATTGAAGGTCATTCCGGTAAGCGCCACCAATTCGGGGCCAGCCGTGCCACTGACGCGCGCCACTGTCGCCGACCACAGTTATCCGCTTGCCCGCTACGCTTACCTGTACTATGCGCCCGATGGTCCGGACGGCACGGGCAAACCGATCGACCCCAAGCTCAAAGAGTTTTTGAGCTACGTGCTCAGCCGCGAAGGCCAGCAGCAGGTGAGCAAAGAAGGTGACTACCTTCCCCTCACCACAGAGACTGCGGCCCAACAGAAAACGAAGCTGAAATAACAGAGTGCTGCGCTTGAACATCCAAGAATGCGCGGACTACTTAAGCATGTCGCGCTGATGCTCAACCAGGTCCAGGGTGAGCGGCAGGTAATCTCCTTCGTGGCTGACGTCCTGCTGGCCTTCGCGGCTGAGAATGTAGGCGAGGAACTCGCGGACCTTCGGCTCCATGGGCTTGCCCGGAGCCTGGTTGATGTAAATCGGAATGTCACGGAGGAGCGGGTATGTCCGGTTGATTACGTTTTCGCGAGTTGGCGCAACGTACGGCAAGCCAGCCTTCGCGGCAATGGCGACCGGGCGAACCTCGGGCACCAGGTAACGAATCCCTGAGTACGCCATCCCGTACTTGTCCTTCGCGAGCGCGTTCAGGATGCGCTGCCCCGCCGGCATCAGCACCTTACCTGAAGCGTCCTGGACATTATCGAACTGCTGGATATGGCAGTTCCACAGCGTGCTGCCACCGAGAGCCGCGGCGGAAAAGAAAATGCCGAATCCGCTGTCGTTTCCATAAGCGTAGAGGTGGATCGGCTTGTCTGCCCAATCACCCGTGAGGCCCAGATCGCCCCATGTCCGTATGTCCTTTGGGGCGCCGAGTTTGCGCTCAGTCCCAAAAATGCCGTCAAGCTGGGCCATAGTCAGCTTCTGCAGCGGGTTGTCCTTGTGCACAAACACGACCATCGGGAACGTCTTGCCCTCGACATCGTAGGCGCCGGTCGTCGCGACAAAGCGCGTTGGGGGATAGCCAAAACTCTTAGTGAAGCCGAGATTCTCCACCTGCCAACTGTCCCGCCCCATGTAGGCAAGATCACCATGCCCGGCATAGAGTCCGCCGATGCCCGTTGCGGTACTGTAGAGATGGTCATCGAAAGTGATGCCTGGCTGCACTTTGCGGAAGCCCTCTTCCCATCGCTTCTCCAGATTCACCATCCCGTCGTTGCCCCATACGATCAAGGTTCCGGTCACCTGCTCCTTCGGCACATAATGCGGGTACTGCGCGAAATCCTGGCCCAAAGCGGCGGCACCGAGCCCGGTCACGAACACGATGGTAAACAGGGATCTGAATGTCACAATGTTCTCCTTATATTTAGCTGCTTTCGCATGGCCATCCAGTGCCATCTCGACTGGCGCGGACTGTTTCACCGTCCGCGAACTGGAGCGACCTGCGGTTTCCGGCGGCCGCGATACTCTTACAGTTCTGGCATTGCCCTCCGGCTACTCGAGCTTCTTCAACTGCTCCTTGGCAACCTCAGGCGTAAGCGGCAGGTAGCCGCCATCGGCCAATACTCCCTCTTGGCCCTGGCGGCTCAGAATGTAGGTAAGAAACGCCTTCAGTTTGGGCTCGACCGGCTGCCCAGGCGGACGGTTGATGTAGACATAGATCGATTCCACCAGCGGATAGGTGCGATTCGCCATATTGGCCTCGGTGGGCTGAACGTAAGGGCCTGCGGGGCCGGCCGCAATAGCAAGCGCCCGTACCTCGCTGCTCTTGCGCGCGCACTGCGGCGCTGTATACGCGATCCCCTCGGGATCTTTCGCCAGCGCGTCGATGATCATTTCACATCCCTGCGGCGGCCGAGGTCCAGGCTTGAACAGCATGCCTACTTCGTTCAGCGCGACCTCGTGCAGGTCAGGATTCCAAAGGTCGCCTCCCCCGAACGCCATGCGCTGCATCGACAGGCAGAAGCTGTTGGCGCTCAGGTCGTAGGCATACGGATGGATGGCCTCGCTGGCCCATGCACCGGTCAGGCCGAGTTGCCCCCACGTGCGGATATTCTTATCACGGCCGCGGGCACTCGCTGTCGTCCACTCAGTTCCCTGCCACCCGCCTGTACGTTGCGAGCCGAAGATTCCATCGAGCTGCTGGACCGTGAGGCGGGTCAGCGGATTCCGCTTGTTCACAAAGATCACATTCGCGGGCATCTTCGCCGGCTGATCGAAGGCGCCCGTAGCCACAATGATCTCCAGCGGATCGTATCCATAAACTTCACGGAAGGCGAGCGTCTCCATAGGCCAACTGTGGTGGCCCATCAGGCCGAGGTCCGCCACTCCCGTGTAGAGAGCTCCGATTGCCGCCGCACCGCTGGGCAACACGTCCGCGAAGCGAAGTCCCCGCTGCTGCTCGTGGATGCCGAGTTCCCAGGCGGTCAGCATCTTCAGCATCGTCTCATTGCCCCAGATCCGAATCTCGCCGAACTGGTCGTTGTTGCCGTGGTATTCGGGAAGCCCGGTGAGGTCCTGAGCTGCGCATACAGAGGCAGCCAGAGCGGCGGCGAATAGAACGATTGATTTGAGGATTCGCATGAGGATTCTCCGGCCTGCTTACTGGATCGTGTCAAGCTACTGAATTTTTTGAAGCTGCTCCAGAGCGACTTGTGGAGTGAGCGGCAGGTAACCCGTAGCCGCGGTCACCGCCTGCTGGCCGTCACGGCTCAGCACGTAGGTCAGAAACTCTTTCACGCGCGGATCAACCGGCTGCGCCGGTTCACGATCGATGTAGATATAAACCGGGCGGCTCAGCGGATAATCGCGCGTTCCAACGCTGTCTTCGCTCAGTGCCACCGGCTTCTCACCCGGCTTCGCAGCTACTGCAAGCGCCTTAAGCTGTTTGCCGCGATCGCAGACGCAGCCATATCCGATGCCGTCCGGATCTTTGGCCAAGGCGGCCGCAATGGACGCGCTGTCCGGAAATTCCTGCAGATCCGGATTCCAGATGTCGCCACCCTCCATCACCTCTTTGCGAAATGAAATCATGGGCCCCGAGGTCGGCGAGTAGATCGTGACCGGATAGCCGTACACATGGATCGGCCGGTTGGCCCAGACGCCCGTAAGGCCTAGTTGGCCCCAGGTACGCAGGTTGCGGTCCGCGCCCCGCGCGGCTTCGGCATGCCAGATAAACTTCTCGTCCCATGCGCCGGTCCGCTGGTCGCCAAAGATGCCGTCCAGTTGCTGAAGCGTCACAGCGCTCAAAGGATTACTGTGATTCACCAGAATTGCCAGCGCGAAGCTGCGGTCTGCGCCATCCGCACTGCCCATCGCCACCATGATTTCCAGCGGCAGGTGGTGTTCCCTGCGGAACATCACATGACGTTCCAGCGGAAGAATGGGCCTGCTCATCACGGCCATATCAGCCACATGAGTAAATAGCCCAGCCTGTGCTGTCTCCGTTCCTTTCAGTGTGTCGGCGAAGCGGATCTCTGGCTGCACCCGTGTGAAGTTGGTCTCCCACACATGCATGAGCGGGGCCATCTCATCGCTGCCCCAGCTATGCAGAATCGCTGGCCCGGGAAGCTGGTGAACTGGCTTATAAGAAGGCAGTTGCTGGGCTGTCAGTGCTCCGGTCAGCGAAAGAGTTACGCCGAGAGCACAACCGGCGGCGCCTGTCCACGTAGGCTTCATGTAGCTCCTCATGCCGACTCCACGTCGGCCTCTCAGAACTGCAGCTTCACCGAGAACTGCAGCTGCCGATTATCCGCAGCGGTTGTAGTCAGCAGCCCGGCAGTGGAGGAAAGAGCACCCGTTGCATTGAAAATCTGAGTTTGGGCGCTCGCTGGATTAGCGAAGTTCGTATGATTCGTGACGTTGAAGGCCTGCGCCTGCAACTGCACACGCACACGCTCCGTGATCACCTGATCCTTCATGATGCCCGTCGTCCACAAGAACAACCCGGGCCCTTGGATCGTGTTTCGCCGGCTGGTTCCAAAGCGCGGACCGTTGAAGCCCGGCGCATAGGAATAAGTTGTGGGGAATGCAAAGCACGACGTATCCAGGTAGTTCAGGTTGTGCGGACGAGTGCAGGAGCTATTCGTGACGATGCGATCCGGAAAATCAAAGGTCTGTGAGCCGAGCTCGCCCAGAGGATCGCCTCCCACGATCGGCGTAAATGGAATGCCGGAGCGCATCGTAAAAATATTGTTGAGTGTCCATCCACGCAGAGGAGCCGTGTACCTACCGCCACGCTTCAGGTCAGGAAGCGGCGCGACGGCATTGGCCGAAAAGACATGGCGGATATCGAAGTCGGAATTTCCGCGGCCCAGCCGAAGATCGAAATATGGCAGGCCGGAGAGCGCGTTCGAGAAACTCGCGCCCGAAATCTGCGATGAGCTGTCGTCAATGGAATGCGACCAGGTATAGGCGATCTTGCCGACAATACCACGAGGCGCGTTATAGCTCAGCGATGTCTGCATAGAGTTATACAGCGAGCTTCCGACATAGGCCGTATAGGATTCTGTTCCCACATTCGGGTTCAGCATGAGAGCGGCGCGTGCTGCTCCCGATACCTTCGTTAC
Organism: uncultured Acidobacteriaceae bacterium; assembly: GCA_963771495.1. GTDB lineage: Bacteria > Acidobacteriota > Terriglobia > Bryobacterales > Bryobacteraceae > Bog-105. Next base: position 41,364 of record CAVYTR010000008.1, read on the forward strand.
ATCAGGGAAGTAGTAATTTCCGTTTGGATCTCGGCCCAGCGGAGGGACATTATTGATGTCATTGGTATTGAAAACCTGGTGCACGCCATGAGAGCCGATATATCCAATCTGGAACACCGTGTTCTTCGATATCTGCTGCTGCAGATTGGCATTGCTCTGGATGACATAGCTGCGCGGCGGGTTACGCGGCGTGTAGATGACACGAAGCTTCGGTGTGATGGTGTAGAACGGACTGATCGGGAACGAGCCTTTAGCGACTCCCGTCACGCGCCCTTCCTCATAGGAAGGTGCGCTCGAGTTCGCCTGGATGGCAAGCGCGTAATTCAGAGGCAGCGTGTCGTAGATGCCCGACGCGGCGCTCAGGATCGTGTTGCCGTTCCCATAGACATCCCATGCAATCCCCAGCCGCGGTTCGAAGTTCTTCAACGTGGGATTACTGTCAAAGAAGCTGTTGACATACACCGCGGCCGGCGACGTTGGCGTGAGTAGTGCACCCAAACGGCCGCGGCTCTCGGTACTGTTGGTGGCCATCTCGTACCGCACTCCGGCGTTTACAGTGACGTTCTTCAGTCCACGCCAGCTATCCTGCACGTATCCGGCATAGATGGTCTGCCGGAGGTCATGCGGAACTACCGGCGTTCCGGGGACCCCGCCTTCGAAAAAAGTTGGTGCGTTAGTTAGCAAGCCGTTCACCGAACCGAAATTCCATTCGCCGTTCGGGAGAATGCCGCCCAGTGCATTGTTCTGGTCGTGTTCGATCGCCAGACCCATGGTGATCGATTGCTTGCCATGAACATAGGTCGTATCGTTTTGTATCTGATAGGAATTGAAGTGATACGCGTTGGTACCCACTGCCCCGGAGCCGCCCTGCACCGTCGTCAAACCCGACACGATAAGCTGCCCCGTGGTGCGGCCCGCATAGTACGCCAGAGCTGGGTCATCTGCCGCGGTGTTAATGACGGCCTTCTGGTTTGGCGCGATCGCCACCGATCGGTTATATCCGAGCCGGAAGGAGTTGCTCAGCGTAGACGAGAAGATGTGGATTTCCTCGACTGCAGCCGTTGTCCTCCGCGAAATGGCCTCGTCATACAACGTATTCGTCTGGTCGGCTGAGTCGACTGAAGCCGTATCGTACAGCAGGGTGCCATGCAACGAATCCTTCTGACTGAAGTTGTGGTCCATGTGCAGCATCATGAAATCTTCATTGGTCTTCTGCGTCGTTGTGAAGTTATAAAGTCCTGAGTTGCCATTGATCGCGCCATTCGGTAATGGATAGAGCGCCAGGAACGGCGGAACGGCCGGATCTACCGTGAGCTGCGTCACACCGGCGGCTCCAGCGGGCGCCACGACGCCTCCGGCTGAAGTGAGGCAGCTCTTATTCTGGGTTGCACCCGCGGCTGCCTGTGTGCAAGTCACCAGGCCCTTACGCGCATTGGGCGACAGAACCACGGACACAATCGGCACAGCCTGCGCCTGGCGGAAACCTTCATAGTTGAAGAAGAAAAACGTCCTGTCGTGCAGGATGGGGCCGCCGAGCGTTCCGCCAAACTGATTGCGCCGGAGCGAGTTGGGCGCGCCGGGGGACGTAAAGTAATTGCGCGCATCGAACACGCTGTTGCGGAGATAATCGTAAGCTGAGCCATGGAAATCATTAGTTCCCGAGCGCGAAACCGAATTGACGACGCCCCCTGACATCCGCCCATACTGCGCCGGCGCGTCTGAGGTGATCACCGTGAACTCCTGGACCGAATCCACCCCAAGCGTATAGCCCGTAACCGAGCCGGGGCCGCCATTCGCATAGTCATTGATATTGACGCCGTCCAGCCGGTAGCTGTTCTGCTGCGGGCGGTTGCCACCTATGGTCAACTGCGCTCCCAGACCCCGCGAAAGGCGTGTGGTCGCCGTGGCAGCCCCCGGATACTGCGTCAGAATCTGCGAGACTCCCGTGTTCAGTGTGGCCAGTGAAGTCCAATCGCGCCCGTTCAGAGGCAGGTCGCGTGTTTGCTTGCCATCCACCACTCCCTGAATGGACGTGTCCACGGGGTTTACTCCATTGACGGTGCTTTCGACATTGATGCTTACATCACTCGCCGAAACGGTCAGGGACGTATCCAAGTCACGCACCGCGCCTACATTCAACACAAGGTCCTTCTGTACGTGCGAGCCAAAGCCGGAAGCAGTCACCGTAACGTCATACCGCCCAGGGCTTAGGTTCGTCACCGAATAGAAGCCGGCTTGATTCGAGACAACATCGCGCGACACTCCCGTTGCCTGCGCGACCACCTTCACGTGCGCCCCAGGGATCACTGCGCCCGTCGCATCCACGATGTTTCCTTCCAGCGTGCCGCTGGCGCTCTGTGCAAACCCTGCATAGGAAGCAAAGCCCGGAATCAACAGCAGCCATAGACACTTTAGGAACTTCGCTTTCAGAAACATAAGACTTCTCCAATGCCTGTGCAGGGCGCTTCTAAGTTTTTGCAGCGGGCCTAAACGTCTCTGGAGGTGCACACTGCATTTGAAAGGTCAACGGTGAGGGTCGTCTGAAGCATCGGTGAAATCCAGTTCATCAGCACGTCGAGAGTCCCTCGACGAATTCCGGTCTATTTCCAATTAACAGGGTCACTCCAGCTTCGCCCGCTCGCGCGCCACATCGGCGGGATCCAGAGGCAGAAATCCATCTGTCCTCGTCAGATCGGCCAGAATATCCTGGCCCTCCTTGCTCAGAACTAGCTCCATATATTCGCGAATCCAAGGCTCCATGGGAGTGCCTGGCTTGCGATTGATCAGGAAATGGACTCCGCCCGCCAACGGATACAGATCGCCTTGGCCGCCATGCGAAACCCTGGCCTCAGGATCGGTCTGCAGCGGCAGCAGTCGGACCTTTCCCATAAGCTCCTTGCTGCGATCCCATCCCTCGTCCGTTGGGAACCAGCCTGCCAGGCCGATGCCAAACGGATCGTTCGCCACCGCATTGATGACATCCTCTAGCAGCGGAAGGTATTCCACACGGTGACTCCACACAAGGTCCCTTCCCAGCCTGTCGCGCGTCGTAGCCACAACGGGCAAGCCATGCAGCGTCGGCATGTAGATGTGAATCTCCCGTTTGGCATAGTCCGCACCGTTATTGCCTACCGGGGCCTCGTGAAACTTGATCTCTCCCCAGCGCACGATGTCTCCCTTAGGCGAGCCGGTCGTAAGAATACTGGCCAGTTGGTCCATTGAGATTGCCGGGACAGGGTTCCTCGCGTTCACCCATACGCCCGGCGGAAACTTGCCCACCGGCGGGTAATGATCAACATCAGGGTTGTTGTCCCAGCCCACTAGGACATCGGTCACGGGATAGCCATAACGTGAGCTGAATGCCTCTTTCTCAAACGGAGTGACGTCCCGGCCGGTCGGACCAAAGGCGCTCTTGCCGGAACTTACACCCGCCACGGCGACACCGGAGCTGATGAGATCCATCTTGAAGCGGAACCCCGGATGCTTCGCGGTGAAGATCGCATTGATGCGCTCGAGCAACGGGGCGACCAGGTCATTGCCGGCGATATAGATAGAGCCATCGAGTAGCACGTACTCAGCCGACCGAGGCGCCTTCTGCGGGTGAGCAACGTAGTGAGGCAGCCGAGCAGGTTCCGCGTCGCTGTCAGGATTTGCTGTCTGCGCCCACATCGCGGAACCCGCGAGCATAATAGCTAATGCTGCGCTGCCGCATGCGCGGCAAATCTTCCTTTGCATAACAAACTTCTCCCGGTATATCGGACTCGTAGCCACTCGAACTTGCTCTGCTCTTGGCGCCGTTCTACCGCATTGAACTAATCCCGCTTTCATGGGGCGCCGCTTTAGCCGTGCCACAAAAGCTTGCAGAACCAAGGGCTTTATCTCCCGAGGTTGCGTACTTTGAGTTATCAGAGCCGTCCTATTCGAACTTGCTCTGCTCTTCGGCCAGCTCCATCGGATTGAGCGGAATATATCCCTCGCCTTCGGCTGTAATAGCCGCTTGTCCCTCCGGACTAAGCACCATGCGCATGTACTCGCGCACGAGTGGATCCAGGGGCTTGTTCGTCTGAACCCGGAGATAGAGATAGAGGTAGCGGTCCAGCGGATAATGTCCGCTGCGTATGTCGTCGGTTGTCCCTGTCCGTGCGATTCCCAGCGGACCGTCCACCAACGCCACCATCTTCACACCGCCAGAAATCTCATTGATGGGCACAATGCCGATAGCGTCCGGCTCGCGCGCAACGAACTCGACCACCTGCGCATAGGTTTCGAACATGCGATAGTCATCCACGGGCGCCGCGCCACCGAACCCGCGGTAAAAAACATCGTCCCCGAAACTGCGGTCTTCGGAGACATAGTGGTCGCTCCATGGGAGCCCGCCAGGTTCAATGATTCCGTTTCCACCCACGTCCTGAACTCCCAACTGGCTCCATTTCGCAAACACCGGCGCACGCGCCGGTTTGCTGAAGATGGAAGCTAGTTGTGCGACCGTGAGCTTCTGCACCGGATTGGAGGCATTCACAATCACAGCCAAAGGACTGATCTTTGCCTGTGGATCAAGTGAGCCGTGCGCGATTCGTACCCCAAAAGGGGGGGCTTTCACAATGTCCGAATAGGCGATGCCACCGGAGTACACGGTGCCGTCAGGCGCAAAAGGCGTGGCATCAAAAATCAGAGCGTCTATCGCCCCGTTGTTGTCCGCTGGCGCATAACGAAAGTGCAGGCCCGGGTGCTTCTCCGCGAACATCGTATTCAATTTCTCAATCACTCGTTGCATGCTCGCCGCTCCGACCACGCGGATCGTTCCATCCGGCATCACATACCCGGCACCCGCTGCGGGAGCCAGCGGCTGCTCCGCCATTGCGGTGGTACATGCTCCGAGACCTGTGATGACCGCCATGCCGCCGACGCCCAGCGCCAGCCTGAACTTCTTCCCCATTCCATCCTCATCACGGCTCCGCAGGACTTCTGCTTACAACAAACAAACTTCTTGTGAGCGGGCAGCAGAGCTGCAGATTTCGAGCCGTTCCCATTTGGGTCTCTACCGGTGAACACCGAATGAAGTTGTAATAAAGATCCGCTCACTGAAACCTGCATCGGGAGCTGGCTTAGCGGTGCTGTGTCGCGATGGCTTTGTTTCTCTCGACGCCAGCAACGAAGCCGGTTCTGTGATGACTCGACTCATTCGGTTCAAGAGCACGCATTTGTTTGTGAATTTGGACGCAACGCAGCGGAGAACTTCGAGTGAAAGTGTTGGACCATGCCAACAGAGTGATCGAGCCGTTTTCAGCTGAAAACTGTATTCCTGTGCGTGCGAACAACACGAGGCAGCCGATCGCATGGAAGGAAGAACGATCGGTTGGTTACCCGATGACGTCCAGTAAGGTTCCGCTTTTACCTCACAAACGGACGGCTTTACTCGTTTTGCGTAAGTCCCGATGCAAGCGGTGAGAGCCACGGCTACGTTGCGGCCGGAAGCCCCGGTTTCAGCGATATCACTGACACGTTCGGAAAGCATGTCGAGCTCATGGACTCACGGTGAACCGCAGGTAACCGGAAGAGGGTTGGGGAGAAGCTGAAGTCTGTACATCTTTTCTCAGCCGATACGATCGGCTCTTCTCTCCGGGAAAACCAACGCCTCGGAACTATGGCTCGGTGGGCTGTGCGCGCTCGTCCGGTACGCATTCCGAGCTTCATCCCGCCTATGGAGTTGTTGGCGGTCACGCGTTTACCCGAAGGGCACGATTAGTTATATGAAGTGAAGGTCGATGCGTACCGCGCCGGATCTACCAGAATTGAGTGGCGACCACGCTTGCAGCACCTGGACTGCCTCCAACAACTTCGACTCTGATCACTGCCTCGAAGTCCTGATGGAGGGAGCCATCCGGGGCTAAACGAGCGAGTTTGTCGAGTGCATCCGGCGATACCATGAATTCCGCAGCGGCATCTGTGCCGCTGGAGCTAATGCCAGCGATCACGACGACTGGACCGTTCGTCGTCTGATCAAAGAAACGGCCGATGATCGCGTAGTCGACCGTCTGCTGCATATAGGGATTGGCGAAATCAACAGTCCATTTATGGTTTCCCGGGTCTCGCGCGTCCTCGATATAGTGCAGTGCGCCCTGCTGACCGAAGTGAAACCGTAACGGCTCAAGCAATCGGAGGGTCCAAACGTTGTTGTATGCCGCAATGAATACGATAGGAAGTCGACGCATGTCTTCCAGGTTGTTGGAATAAGCTTCGTGAATGCGAAACTGCTTGTGCTCGGCTTCCAGAAAGCCAGCTACTTGAGATATTGCCTGCACCGTAGGAAAAGAAATTCGAGCCTCCGGACGTAAGATATGCTCCTCAATAGTGGCGCCGGGCCGTTCCGGCTCTAGATCGTCTTGCGGATGGGTACGACCGGCACTGATGAGAACGGTATTCGGATGGCTGAGGAGCGGTTGCCAGAGCTGCATAATGGGGGCGTTCGCCTGACGTTTGGCTTTCAAAGCCGAAGCCGCCAACAAACATGCAACACACCCGATGACACCAATTAAAAGACCTAACAGAACACCAGACAGATTGCTGAATCGAGGCGCCCCTGTTGTCGGGATCTGTTCCCACACAGACGGCAACACGGCAGGGTTCTCTGGGACGAGCTCGGCGGCGGAGGCTTGCTGTCCGAGCTCAGCTTCGCGTGCGAATAAGTTCTGGCCATCCACCGATGTCACTCGCGAAAAGTGTGGGACATAACTCCCGATCGGCAAGCTGATCTCGAATGAGCCTCGATCGCGTGACTCCGAGTAATAGTTTGCAATTCGTCGCCGCACTTCGCCGGCGCTGAAACGCACAACCGGATCGGAGTGGGTGTCGTAGTCAGGGGGACGGTGAAACACTTCGATCCCTAGGATCCTCTCCTTCAGATCCTCAGCTTCTCCCGCAAGTGCCTTCTCGACCACATAGCGCAGAAACGCCGGATAGCGGCGGCTGGTTCGAAACGGAGCACTCGCTAGTATCCGCTCAAGCTCTTGCTGCACTTCCCGACGGTCCGTCTCGGAGATCGGAGTGCAAAGTTCGCGGCTTGCTTCTAGGGAGGTCAATGCGGTGATCAGCATACATCACGTGAAAACGGACTGCCAAACCGCCGTGTAACCCACCTGTTACCCGGCCGTATGTCTTGCGCAACCATGGGGTTAGCGATGGTACCCCGCTTGCAACCCTATGCAACGTAGACAAGAGTGAGCAGGACCCGCACGATGAGTGAGTCAGAGCACCCAGTCGGCCGCCAAGACTCAACTCCCTTGATTTCGTTCTATCTTCAGGAGTCCCAATGCAATTAGCTTTCTGCCGGGATGCCGATGCCCAGAGCGAGCGACCGCTCACAGCATCCCAGGCGGTTCGGTTTCCGCTCTCTCGAGCGCGATTCCGTCTGCACGCAGTCGCTAACTAAAAAGCAGATGTTTCCGAACAATGATCACTAGGAGGCTTTATGCACGAAAACCGAACCATCCGGAGTGGCATTATCCATGGACAAACCTCTCCACTGACTCACCGGGTATTCGCAAAGCCTTCCCGTGGACGTGGATCGGCTGTGGTTGCATTCCTGTTGGCGGCTGCGCTGCTGCTTCCGGCACTAGCCCAGGCTCAGGTGCTGTATGGCACACTGGTCGGCAATGTCACCGATTCAACTGGAGCGGCCGTCGCCGGTGCCGTCGTAACAGTCACTGACGCTGCGACTGGTCTGAAAGCAACGGCAACTACGGATGGCTCAGGCGGATATCGCTTATCAAACCTCGCGCCCGGTACATATGCCATTTCGGTCGCCGCCAGGTCATTCGCGGCAGTGAACTCTCGAGGAGTTCTCCTCGAGGCCAATACCGAGAGGCGCTTCGACGTCAAACTTCCGCCAGCCTCGGTGGGGCAAACGGTCGAGGTCAGTGCGATAGCTCAGGAGCTCCAAACTGATACCGCGAGCGTCACCTCCGAGCTAGATACCACAGAAGTGCAGACGCTCGTGACGACTGCAGGCTTCAATATGCGCAACTTCCAAAGCCTCTTCCAGGTCCTTCCCGGTTTCTCGCCGCCAGGAGAACAGCATTCAGAGGCCGGTAACCCCGCGGACACAATGATGTTCAATGCAAACGGCGTTTCCGGTAGTAATAACACCACTCGGGTGGACGGCGTCAGCGATATCTATGCCTGGCTGCCGGAAATTACGGCGTATATTCCCTCGACCGAGGCAATCGGCTCCATCAATGTGACGACCAACAGCATGAACGCTGAGCAGGGATTCGCCTCTGGCGCAGCGGTCAACGTGACAACGAAATCTGGAACCAATAAGTTCCACGGCTCGGCCTGGGAATACAACATGATCAGCGCGCTGATGGCGAAGCCCTATTTCACGCCATAGAGGAGCGCGATCCCGAAATATATCCTGAACCAGTTTGGGGCCAACCTGGGAGGGCCCATCCTGAAGAAACAGGGCATTCTTCTTCGGAAACTTTGAAGGGACGCGGCGATCGCAAGCGTCCAGCGGCAACCAGACAGTTCCATCCGCGGCCATGCTGAACGGCATCTTTACCGGCGTCTATCACCCAACCACCGTCGCCGGTGTCACCACCAATGTTCCTGTCACGATTTATGATCCGCTCACTGGCAACCCTGACGGCACAGGGCGCCAGCCGTTTCTGAACAATGTAATTCCAGCGAACCGCATCTCTCACGCGGCCAGCCAGATGATCGCGCTGCTTGAGTCGAATAACAATGCGGACCTACCCAACAATGTCGCACCTGCGAATCTCCTTTCCGACACCGGAATCGGTAACGACTTCTATGGTTCCGCGGATAGCGAATACACGCGAAACAATGTCGATACCCGCGTCGATTTCAACCTGACCTCCAAGAGCACGCTCTTCGGGCGCTATGGCTTTCAAGATACAAACATCTTCGCGCCCCAGGCGCTGGGCGTGGCAGGCGGCGGCACCTTCGCCGTGAATGGCTCCAACCCCCAGCCGGGCAATGCGCCGAGCCTGATTCAGTCCGTGGGAATCGGCGGTACTTATGCGTTCCGGCCCAACCTGCTTCTCGACGCGAACATTGGGTATCTGCGCCAAGGCATGTCGGCCAAAAATACCGACCTCGCAAAGAACTGGGGGACGGATTACTTCGGCATTCCCGGAACCAACGGCACTTGCAGTCTGTGTGGAGGCCAGCCCGGCTTTAACTTCACCACCATCTCCGGCATGGGAAATACAGCGAATTCCAATCCATTCCAGTTCCGGGATAACACCTACGTCTCAGCCGCCAACCTTAGCTGGACCAAGGGAAAGCACTCGACTCGCTATGGCATGGAGTTCGATCGCTTTGCGATTAACCACTTCCAGCCCCAAAACACCTACGGGCCCCGCGGCGGATTCCAATTCACAGGTGGGCTTACGTCGCTCACCGGCGGCGCGGCTCCGGATGTCTTCAACTCTTGGGCGGACTTTCTGCTCGGTCTGCCGCATCAACTTCAAAAAGACACACAATACCTGAATCCCGCCACCACCCGCGAAAGCGTGTGGGCGTTTTACGCGCAAGACCAGTGGCAGGCAACCGACAAACTCACCGTCAACTACGGCGTCAGGTACGAGTATTATCCGATCGCTACCCGCGACCACTCGGGCCTTGACATCTTCAATCCAGCCGACGGCAACCTCTATGTGGAGGGATCGGACGGCGTTCCCTCAAGCGTTGCCGTGCATGTAGGAAAAGGCATGATCGTGCCGCGTCTCGGCCTGGCTTACCGCATCGACTCTAAGACTGTAGCCCGCGTCGGGTTCGGTTTATCGACCAATCCAGATAGCTTTCGCAATGTGCTGACGACCTACCCGTCGGTGGTTTCGCAGACGATCGTAGGAAACACCGCGAACGTCTCGCCTATAGTCAACGGATTGCCGGACACCATAGGCGAAGGGCCGGCTATTCCGGCCAGTTCGTATTATGACGGCATTCCGGTTTTGACTCCTCCTACGCTGAGCCCGAGCTCGCCCTCGGTTGCTCTCGGCAGTCTCGGCACACCCCGTGGCAGTCTGGGAGCAACAACGCTCCCTCTTAATTATCGGCGAGGTTACTACGAGAGCTACAACGTGGCGTTGGAGCGGGAGTTCCGCGACTCGATTACTTTGAACGCCACATACGTGGGCGAACAAATCAGACGCGAAGTTCCTAACGGCTTCAACATCAATGCAAACCAGGCTCCGGGCCAAACTGCCGCCCAGCAGCCTATGAATGCGCGCTATGGCATCACGGCCGGAATTACTTCCTTAACGCCGATGGGCACCGGAAACTATAACGCCCTGCAGGCGCAGGCAAAGAAAAGGTTCTCCGCCAACAGCTTCATTCAGATCAACTACACGTGGTCTCGTGCAATCAACGACTACGGCGATCAGTCCGACGGCGAGGGCGGACCATTCACTGACATGGTTGCTTATTGGCGTCTCAACCGAGGGGTGGCCGGTTTTGACCGGACGCATAACATCGAAATCTTTGGAAATTATGTGCTTCCCTTCGGAAAAGGTCAGGCCTTTCTCCAGAACGGACCCGGAGGATACATCCTGGGAGGCTGGTCTTTGAGCGGTTCGCTGAGTCGTGAAAGTGGTACACCTTTCACCGTTACCGGAAGTGGCAGCTCCCTTGGGCCGAGCACTTCCGGCAGCTCGCAGTTTGCCGACGTAATCTCAAAGACGAATATGATCCTCGGCGGCCACAATGCTTCCCGGCCATACTTCAATCCTGCAAACTTCGCGGACCCGTCCGTCGCCGAAAAGTCCCAGTCGGGGTCGAGTTGCTCAACATCGAATGTCGCCGCTTGCCGTTTCGGAACTGCAGGGTTCCACTCGCTTCGCGGACCCGGACTCACTAATCCGAGTATTAGCGTGGCACGTACGTTCCCGATTAAAGAACGGTTCAGCGCAGTGTTCCGCGCCGAGGCATTCAACTTCACGAATACGCCACAATTCAACAACCCTAATTCGAGCGTAACCGGCGGGTCATTCGGATACATCACGTCCACGGTAGGCAACTCGAACCGCGAACTTCGTTTCTCAGGGCGAATTAACTTCTAAGAAGCCATTTGTATTAACCGTTCCATCGCAACCCTCCGGCCGGCCGCGTAATTTGCGGTCGGCTCCAGGAGTCGCAACTCATCCTGTTCCATTGAATGATAGCCACTGTTTTTACGCAGAGTTCTATTTCGGTTCCGGGGACAACGCATGTCATCAGAGACTTTGGCGAGTATGGGCCGCAGGAGATTTTTGCAAAGCGGAATCGCATTGGGCGCTCTCGCTGGTCTTGATATTTCCGCTCAAACAACATGTACCGACTGCGGCGAGGAGGATCGGAAGTTCTGGCTTCAGACTCTTGCCAAGGTGGCGTACCCTGTTCTGACCGCAGCCAGTCAGAGACGGTTGAAGGAACTAATGCCGGTGGAAGCTCCACATGGTAATTTTTCCGAGCGGAGCCAATACACTCATCTCGAAGCATTGGGGCGTCTTCTTACCGGGATCGCGCCGTGGCTCGAATCGGGATCGTCCACAGGCAACGAGGGGACGCTCAGAAGCCACTACGCGGATCTGGCGCGCAGAGCGATCGATGCGGGAACGGACCCCACGTCCCCGGATTTCATGAACTTCAAGACTGGTAGCCAGCCTGTGGTTGACGCCGCTTTTCTGGCGCTCGCCATTGTTCGCGCACCCACCGAGTTATGGCACAAGCTCGATGCTACGACACAGCAAAATGTGATCAAAGCCCTGGAATCTACACGCGTGATTCGGCCGGGATATAGCAACTGGCTGCTCTTTTCAGCAATGATAGAAGCGGCGCTCTCTTCAATGGGCGTGTGGTGGGATCCGATGCGGGTCGACTATGCGATTCGGAGCCTTGACACGTGGTACAAGGGTGACGGTGTATACGGAGACGGGCCTCCCTTTCATTGGGATTACTACAACAGCTTCGTGATGCACCCGATGCTTTTGAATATTCTGGATGTCGTTTCTCGATCATCCGACGCATGGACACAATTTCACCCGAGGATGTTAGACCGGGCTAGAAGATATGCGGCGATCCAGGAACGAATGATCGCTCCGGATGGTAGCTTCCCTCCAATTGGCAGGTCGCTAAGTTATCGCTTCGGAGCATTCCACCTTTTATCTGAGATGGCCCTGCGCCGAGCCTTACCTGAGCACATTGCCCCGGAGCAGGTGCGCTCCGCCCTCACTGCTGTGATGCGCAAAATGTTGAACCCACCTGACGTCTTTGATCAGAAGGGTTGGCTCACCGTGGGATTTTACGGTCACCAGCCCTCCATCGCCGAGTCGTATATATCAACGGGTAGCTGTTATCTCTGTTCGGCTGCTTGGCTGCCCTTAGGTCTATCCCCTGGTGATCAATTCTGGAGTGCACCGTCGAAGCCATGGACATCACGAGAAGTCTGGTCCGGTGCTCCAGTTGGACCTGATCATGCTCAACCTTGAGAAGCGTTCACGTCGTAATGGTCCGCATGTTCCTGACTCATGTCCCGAGTAAGGGACAACGGCTCATTGTGACAATCTTCGGACCGGCTTTGCAGATAGCTCTAAACTTCGAAACCGTTTTGAGGCGCCGTTCGGTAATCACCAACCTCTAGCAGTCTCGGAAAGCGGCGAAGGTGGCTATGTAACGATTGCCCGGATAGTATGTAATCGTAAACTCCAAAGGAACTCCGTCATTCGAATAGCTCTTTCGATTAATTGCCAGCAGTGGACTGGCTATGCTCACATTGAGCAAGTGGGCTTGCTCGCGACCGGCAGTAACAGCCATAATTTCCGAGTGACAGCGGGCCAACTTCAATCTGTACCGACCTTCAATGACGGAGTAAAGTGATTCCGTCTCCCAGTTGAATCTCTCAAGCCCTGGAAACAGTCTCTGCGAAAGTTGTACGGTTTCGATCGCGAGCGGAAGCTGGTTGTCATAACGCAGACGCACAATCTCAAAGGCACATTCGCCAGGGTGCAGCTTTAGGAAGTCTCCGGCCTCCGGACTCGCAGGACGGACGCCAAGGCTCAGGACCCGTGAAGAAGGATTCCCTCCTCGTGCGCGCACCTCTTCGCTGAAACTGAGCATTCCCGCGATTTTCTTCTCCATGCGCGAACCTAGCACAAACGTGCCAACGCCCCGCTGCGCCTCGAGACATCCCTTCTGAATGAGCACACTGTATGCCTGCCGCAGGGTCATCTTGCTGATGCCGAGGCGATCGCAGACAATTCGCTCGGCGGGCAGCCGCGTGCCAGGCGAGAAGGGAGTCCTGTCCAATAGGTCAAGTACGAAAGTCGAAATCTGCAAATAGATTGGGACCCCGCTCCGTTTATCGATCTGAAAACCGAGTAACGCATCATTCAGCAAATTCGAACCAGTGATAGTCGATTCTGTTTTCGGTTCACTCATCCGAGCCGTTCGCAAGCAGCGCAATCCTTTCTTCCGATCCTCCTGAGATCTGTGTGTCATTTGCTTTCTCCTGCCTCGCTATCTGCTTCCGCAAACAAGTCGACGCCTCTAGGACGAGGCCTGAATTGAGGAGAGAATAGCCGCTCTGAAGCTGGGCCTCTGCTCCCAGCGACCCCGCCATATCCAGGATGCAGACAAGACCTAAGCGCAAGATCTAACAGCGGACCGCGCTTCGGACCATTTTGTGATTCACCGACCTACTTATACAGAAGCGCGGCCTCGCGACCTCGTTGGAACTCTTCCAAAGCACCGCGGTCATTTTGGGTAACCTTACGTGGGTCTTCGCCAGCTTTTAGCGATTCGACTGCTTTCTGGTTCAGCAGAAGCTGATCGATCTTGTCGATCTGGAAGGTTTGCGGGAAGAGCTTATAGAGGGCCGAGGCAACTTCGAGACCCAGCTCCGGAGAATTAAGCACATCGCGATCTGTGACCAGGAACTCGATGCCCTTGCAGACTTCCCCGTGGAAGGGATACTTGCCCTCGGGAGTAAATTGCACCGGGATGAAGCGCACGCCGGGAATGTGGCGCCCGTTCAAATAGGCCGCTGCCGCCCGGGCGTCCATCCACGGAGCGCCCACCCATTCAAACGGTGTGTCCGTTCCGCGGCCCACGCTTAGATTCGTACGCTCCAGAATGCCGATGCCCGGATAAAGGATTGCCTGCGTGAGACTGCGCAGGTTGGGCGAAGGGTCGATCCAGAGTTGACCTGTTGCATCAAACCAGTCGCTCCGCTTCCACCCGCGCATCTGCACGACCGTGAGATGCGAGTCCAGATGCTTGGCGGCTTTAAAATATGTGGCGAGCTCACCCATCGTCATTCCCTGACGCACAGGCTCCGAGATGAAGTTGATGTAGCTCTCACGGCCAGGTGAAGAGACGATTCCCTGTACGGCTACGCCGCCGATAGGGTTCGGACGATCCAGCACCACTACATCGACATCGCTCCCTGCAACTGATTCGAGAAAGCGTCCGACGACGGATTCATAGGTGTAGTAATGCACTCCCACATCCTGCAGATCAATCAGCACGGCATCCAGGCCCGCGAGCTGTTCCTTGGAAGCGCGGCGCTGTGCATCCGTCGGACCGAAGAGGCTGACTACCTGGAGGCCGGTGGCCGCGTCGCGATCGTTGCCAATGCTGTGCTGATCCAACACACCATTGATGCCGTGTTCCGGGCTGAAAAGATTGACGAGCTTGAACCCCGGTACGGCAGAAGTCGCATCGGAATAGAGCACATCGATCGTTCTGCGGTCATGACTGTCCATGCCGGCTTGATCGGTCATCAACGCAACGCGAAGGTGCCCTCCATGTCTCGCGGCAAGTGTCTTCAGAGCCGCGAAGTGGTCACTCTCCAAAACATCGATTCCGTTCAGGACAGGCGAGGGCGTCGCGCCTTGCGCGTGAGCGCAGAGACCGAACAACAGTATTCCCCCGAAGAGCCATTTACTCCTCAACATCGCGTCGCTCCAGCAGAAAGATGTTTCGTGCAACCGGTTTCAAGACACCTGCAACCGCACGCAGACCTGTCGGTCTCAGAAAGACAACCGAAGTGATCCCTGAATCTGACGCGGTGTGCTGTTGGTGCGTGTGCTCGAGATGACGCCGAACGTCGCTGATGGGAACACAGCGGCGGGCTGTCCGAGGTTTGGCGTATTGAAGACGTTGAATGTCTCTACCCGCGCCTGCAAGCTGATGCGATCGCTGAGAGCAAAGTCCTTGTAGACAGAGGGATCGAAATGCCGGAAGTGTGGACCGAAGAGCATGTTGCGTCGCTCCGTTCCGATCATGCCAACACTTTGGGTTGCAAAAGCCTGAGTGTTGAACCAGCGCTTGACGGTGTGGATGGGCTGACCAGATGCGGGAGTATTTGGATCGCTGATCTGGTTGGGACGATCGCTGCTGATGCCGGTATTGCTCTGCGGGCTTGCGTTGGTCACCGTGAAGGGCTGCCCCGTCTCCCATACATCAATTGCATTGAGCTGCCATCCCTTAATGAACGCCGCACGTGCGCCATGGGCGGATCGCCCGAACGGGAGCGAGTAATTCAGCATCATGGCAAAGCGGTCCTGAACTGAGAGCTCGCTGTTGCCATACTCAAGAATCGCCGTTTCGTTTGGAACGGCGCTGGCATACAAACCACCCGCGGAAAAGGCTTGAACGTCACCGAGAGCTTTGGACCAGGTGTAGTTCGCGTTCAGCGTCAGCCCGCGGCCAATGGTTCGCGCGGCCGTGAGTTCCAGCGCGTGATAGTTCTGGAAGCCGGAGCTCTCGTCGTGCAGAATCGACGTGACGCCCGGGTACAAGGAGTAGAACGGACGGCGCGTGACATAGCTTGGAGAGGTAACCGTAGAAGGAGCAGCGACATTTCTATCGGGTGAGATACGCAGCTTATGCCCGAACTCTCCGACATACGCGACGCTCAACACGAAAGAGCCCACCTGTTGCTGAACATTCAAGTTGGCCTGCTCTACAAACGAATTGCGAAAACCGAGTTCCATGCCGCGCAGAGCACCGGAAGGATTCGTATAGGAGCTCGGGACGGGCGTAGGCAGTGGGGTGGCGAATGTTGTGGTCAGATTATTCGGCGAGTAGGTCGCCACAAAAGGTGGATTGGAGAAGGGCACACTCGGACCGGTATTGTCGCGATAGAAAACGAGACCGAAACCACCGCGAATCACCGTGCCCGGCCGCACGTTGGCCGCAACTCCAACACGCGGTCCAAAGGACCGATAGTCCGTCTGAATTCCGGTTGTAGCTGAAGAGTTGACTCCGGCTACAAGAATCTTCCCTGAAGCAGGATCGAACTGCGAAATATTGTTTCCCAGCGCGATATCGGGCGTGATGATGTCATAACGCAAGCCGATGTTGAATGTGAGCGTCGATGTAACGCGCCAATCGTCCTGAGCATAGAAGCTCGGCTCCCAACTGCGCAGGTAGCGGGGTGCAAGCTGAGTAACACGAGCAACACTGAGGTTGGTGCCCTGCAGCAGATTAATAAGAGGAACAATGCTGGAGACTTTTGTGCCAGTGTTATTAGGGCTGGATGAAAAGCTGTAGGTTCCGGAACCGGAGCTCGGTTCTTCGTTGTAGATTTGGCGTCGAATCAAAACAGCACCGTACTTCAGAGTGTGACGGCCCCTTACCTGGGTGAAGCTTCCGCCATACTGAAAGATTCCATCACGATCGTAAAGCGGTAATGACGTCGAGACGCCGAGGCCCGCGAAGCCGGTAACACCCACATTGGGCAGCGAAGACGTGAATAAATCGATATTCGCATTGGGTACGCCCATCGCGTTGCCGTAATAAGAACCGTAGTTCAATGGAAGCGAAGAGTTCGAGATATAGGT
Organism: uncultured Acidobacteriaceae bacterium; assembly: GCA_963771495.1. Classification (GTDB taxonomy): domain Bacteria; phylum Acidobacteriota; class Terriglobia; order Bryobacterales; family Bryobacteraceae; genus Bog-105. Next base: position 58,211 of record CAVYTR010000008.1, read on the forward strand.
GTACCCAGCCTTCAGCTCGAGGGTTGTTCTCGGCGAAAAGATGTGCGTGAAGTTCAGGATGCTCTGATGGGCTCCATCGACTGAGCTACCCGGGTACGAAACGGATCCACCCGGTTGAATCACACCGATGTTCGGCAGATTGACGGCTGGCAGGCCACTGGGCGTGGTCACGGTTACTCCGTTGTAGGAGTACCGCAGGAAGAAAAGGTTGTTGTCATTAAAGCGGTAGTCTACACGGCCATCGGCCGTCGTGCCGTAGTACGTACCGTTAGGGCTGTAAACAAAGCTGTTCGTCCCAGAATTTGGAGTCGGGTACAGCTTGAAATAGTTCAACCCGGGCGTGCTGAAAGTTGATGGAGAGAGCACCGGCCCTGGATTCCCGTTCGCGTCCTTCACATCGGAGAAGTCTCCCGGATGAGCTATCTCATAAGCTGATGGCACAGAATTTGGAGTCGTCTGTCCTTGGATGATACGCAGTCCTTCGTAATCTGCGAAGAAGAACGCTTTGTCCCTGATAATCGGACCGCCAACGCTTCCGCCAAACTGATTCTGTCGGAGCTCGGGACGCCGTCCGACGGTTGCAAAGTAGTTGCGGCCATCTAGGGCGTCATTGCGAAGATACTCAAAGACCGAGCCATGCAGCTGATTCGTTCCTCCCCGCGTGATAAGGTTTACGACCGCACCCGGTGTCTTCCCTGCTTCTGCAGGATAGAGATTTGTCTGCACGCGAAATTCCGCAATCGCGTCGATCGACGGACGAACACCAATCGTGCCGATCGTCCCTTCATTGTTGTCAACGCCCTCGACCATCTCATTGTTCAGCGTGTCAGACCATGCGGCAACGACAATGGCCGAGGACTGCCGGCGGTCGTCCGGACGGTTGCCATTCGTAATCGCGGCAGCCGTTCCTTCGTTGGCTCCGGCGGCGAGATCGGCAAGCTGAACGTAATTCCGGCCGTTCAGCGGCAAATCCTGTACTGCCCTCTGAGAGACAGCTGTGCTGAGAACGGCGGAATCAGTCTCTAACGACGGAGGAGTCGAAGAGACCTCCACCGTTTGTTCAACACCATTCACCCTCATCGCTACGACCACACGGCGCCGGTCGCCGGCGGACAGTGTGATGTCTGAAAGCTTCGACGGCTTGAAGCCGTTGGCGCTCACCTCGAGGGAGTATAGGCCGGGCTGCAGTAGCGTGAAGACATACTCCCCCGATTGATCGGAGGTCATCGTGTGGCGCTCCTGCGTATCCGTGTTCGTCAGAACAATGGTCGCGCCCGGCAACGCAGCTCCGCTCGGATCGTTGATATTGCCGAGTATGTCTCCGGTAGAGAGCTGACACCGTGCCGCTACCGGCAGCATGAATGCCACAACGGCGACCAGCATAGCCAGAAAACAAACGAGGGCGGATGTTGCTCGATGGATGCGGCGCGAAATTGCCATGCGGACCACCTCAAAATCATTACGATCACCGGTTCAGTCCACCGGTCCCTCCTGCTTAGGCAGGGACCAGACCGAACTAGTTCACGGGTGCTAATTCTTGAGGGCCTGAAATGTTTCGCGAACTCTTGAAATGCGGCAATTAGAAAAACGCTTTTCCTGGAAAGGAGAACTTCCTCACAAATCGGATTGAGTGAGCACTAGCTATATATCTAGAAGTCTAGACTGTCAACAACTTTCTACAGCTTCTAGCAGTTCGCCTATCAACCATGCTGATGGCATCGGCGAAGCTTAGCCAGGCCGGCAAATATCGTGGCGAGACGTGTAGCGGCGTTATGACTCACGCCGAAGATATGACTACGTTCCATCCGGTTTGCACGCCGAAGAGGAGTTGCAGCCACCACCCAGGCGCCCACTCCGCATCCGTTCTAACTCATTAATGCCAAGAATTCATCTTCAAGGCAGCTGTGCGGTCCGAAAAGACTATTTCGCGAAATCGTGCGGGCACATGAAAGTCTTTGAAGGTGGGCGACCATGCCAGTTTCGCACCAATTGGCAGTCGCTCAATGCGGTATAGATTGATACGCCAGCGGTCGCCCGGCTGAGGTGGTATGTGGGCAGCCGTGACTACATCTTCCACCGGCAATGCAATCACGCTAGTCCATTCTTTGTCCCCGGGCTTCCCATCAACAGTTCCCTTTACTTGAACTGCCCACCGCAACTTCTCACTGTTCCAACTCTCATAGTGGAGCGGCTTTCGGACATCCAATAGATAGCCATCGAATATAGTTCCAGCGGATTGATTTCCAATTCGATGTAGTTCGTGCCCAAACCCCTTCACCCAACGAGCCATCCATCGGCACCTTGCTGGTGGCGCGTAACACTTCGTAAGTCGGGCGTCCCGTCTGTGCATGCCCGACCACTGACATTGCTGCCACCGCAATGCAACCAAGAACTGGGCCTGGATGGGCTTTCATCGATGTTTTTGGTCGAGGGTGGCGAGTATCGCCGTGTGGATCGTCGGCCTGGCTTGACCGATCAGCGTACTCTTACGGGTTGGATTGACGCGATTCGTCAGGAGAATAATGAACGCGTCCCGATCCGGATCAATGTAGATCGACGTACCGGTAAAACCGGTATGGATGATCGCATCCGGAGAGGCCAGATCGCCGGCGAACGAGCGTTTCCCTGGGGTGTCCCAGCCAAGCGCGCGCGAACTCGTCGCCGGAATCATCTGCCGTTTCATAAATAATCTTATGGTTTGCGTGCTGACGATTCGCCGGCCATTATACGTACCGCCATTTAAATACATCTGCGCGAATCTTGAGAGATCGGACGCCGTTGAAAAAAGCCCCGCGTGGCCGCTCACTCCACCCATTAGATATGCGTTTTCGTCATGTACCACCCCGTGTACTAGCGCATGTCGCAAGACATCATCCTGCTCAGTTGGAGGAATTCTGTCCAATAGTTCGGGCTGCGGGTTATAACTCGTATCTTTCATATCGAGCGGAATAAAGACGTTCCGCTCGAGAAACTGGTCGAGCGGCAGACCGGAGATGCGCTGAATGATCTCTCCCATCAAGATCATGTTGTAGTCGCGGTATTCGTAACGCGTACCTGGCTCCCAATCGACAGGCATCTTGTACACCAGATTCATAATGCCCTGGCGATCCTTCGCTTGCTTCCATAGCACCTCGCCCGAATTCAACCCCGAGCTGTGCGTTAGCAAATTGCGAACCAGGATTTTGTCGTGACCAGGTGTACCGGCAAACTCAGGGATGTACTTTGTGACCGGTGCATCCAGGTCCAGCAATTTGCGGTCATAAAGGATTTCAGCCGCCGTAGTGGTTCCTATCACCTTTGTAAGCGATGCAAGATCAAAGATAGCGTTGACCGGCATCGGGGCTGCCGAGGCTGAGGAATCCATCTTGCCGAAAGACTTCAGTGCCACGAGCCGACCATGATATCCGATCGCAAGTGAGGCGCCGGGGAAGGCCTTTTGGTTCACCCACTCATTGACTTCAGCAAAAGCAACTGCGAAGCGCTCATCCTGCTTCGAGGTTGCTTCCCTCAGATCTTTAACTCGATGCTGGGTACCCGCGTCCGTTCCTTGGGCCGCAACGACGTGAGTCGGCGCCCAAAAAAGAAGAACGAACGCGCAGACTGAAATCAAAGATACTCGCATTGGATTCTTTTCCATATTTGTCCCGTTCGTTTGGTCCGCTTCATGTCTGAAGGCCGATACGCCTGCAAATATCGCCCGTCTGACTGCGGCCCAAGTCTATTTGTAAAGCAGGTATTTCGCGCGAATACTGCGAAAGTGTTCCAGTTGCGGATGGTATTGCTTCAAAATCTCCCGACCAGTCTCGCCGGCTTGCAGTTTCGCCAGAACCTCATCGCTCCCCAGCAAACGCATCGTTGGCTCTACCTTGCCGGGGTGAAACTCCATAGTGGCGGCGAGTAATTCCATCCCCATCAACACGGGATCGAATGTCCTGCGGTCTACCAGGATAATGTCCAGGCCTTCACAATCCTCATCCTTATATAGCGAAGCTGTGGGTCGAAAGTGCCGCGGAACGAATTGTACCCCTGGAATGTTCCGGTGGTTCAAATAATCGGCAACTTCCTGAGCCCGAAACCATGGCGCACCCACAGTTTCGAATGGTGTATCCGTCCCGCGACCTACAGATACATACTTGCCCTCCAACAGCGCGGTCCCCGGGTAAAGAATTGCCTCCATAAGATTCCGGATATTAGGTGACGGATTGACCCATTGCAGACCTGTTTCATCAAACCACATGGATCGTTTCCACCCTTGCATCTTGATGACGTGCAGATCAGCGCCGAGCTTCTTCTCTCCATTGAAATAGCGGGCCATTTCGCCCATCGTCATGCCATGACGGATCGGGAACCCCGGCATGTAAGTCACGAAGGATACGTACTTCTCATCGAGAGGTGGGCCTGCAACATCGATGCCATTGATTCCGTTTGGCCGATCCAGAATGTAGAAAGGAATATGCTGTGCCGCGGCCGCTTCCATCAGGTAGGCCATGGAGGTCACGCCTGTATAAAAGCGCGCGCCATTATCCTGTTTATCCCAAACCAGAACGTCGATGTTCTTAAGCATCTCCGGCGTTGGCTTGCGCACATTGCCGTTATATAAGCTGTAAATCGGAATGCCTGTATCTTTGTAGGTGCTGTTTTCAATGTGTGAGTCATCGCGCGTGCCGTCGATACCATGCTCCCCCGAAAAGAGCGCAGTCAGCTTGATATTTTTCTGGCTAATGAAGACATCGATATTACGACGGCCGTCCCGTGTAATCCCACTTTCGTTTGTCGCCAACCCCACACGCTTGCCGGCAAGCGGCTGAAAATTCTCCTGAATAAGGACATCTAGCCCGGTCTTCACCTGCGCTGTTGCATTAGGCGAGAATATCGACATTGTGACAATAAGGGCCACGCTCGCAGTCACAATGCGGGCGCCGTTCACAAGAGTCTCTCTCTTCATTCCGCTGGTTCTCTCGCTAAGTGCTGATTTGGATTTTGGAAGCAAAGCTTGAAGGATCGAATCCCTGCGCCGCCACTATTCCTCATACAACAGCATTCCGCGTATGGTCCTTCATATCTTTTCGCAGCTGTTGAAGCCTGGTTTGCATATGAGATTGAAGCTCGGCGTAATGTGGGTTCGCAAAGAGGTTCTTTGTTTCCCCAGGATCTGCCTGCAGGTCATACAGTTCGAATTCCTCCGGCGAAAGAAAGTAATGAATGTACTTGTAGCGGCCAGTTCGCACTCCTCGGTGGGGGCACACTTGCTCCGCACCTGGGTAACTGAAGTACTCATAGAGCCAATCCTCGCGCCAACCACTCTCTTTGCCTTGTGCCAGCTTAACTAGGCTCTTCCCCTGCATCGCTCCGGGAAGGTCGACTCTCGCAAGCTCAAGCAGTGTTGGCGCGAAATCAAGGTTCAGAACCATTTCGTCAACCTTAGTTCCTGGCCGAAACGCCCTCGGATACCGAATCATTGTCGGCGTGCGGATGGAGGGTTCATGCATAAACCGCTTATCAAAGCAGCGCCACTCACCGAGAAAATACCCGTGGTCAGAACTGTGCAGAATGACCGTATCGTCGAGCTGCCCAGAAGATTCAAGGAAATCAATCACCCTCCCTATGTTGTCGTCGACGCCGTTCAGGCCGGCATAGTAATTCTTGACCAATTCCTCGAATGAGCGGACACTTTCGCTCGTCTGCATCGTGCCAATCTTATTGAGAGCGTTGGCGAAGCATCGTGGCTTGCCCGGATAGCCCTTCAGATCGTCATCAAAAGTTGCCGGTTTAGGAATGGCAATGCCGTTGTACTTATCGAGATGGCGGCGGGGTCTGTAGGAAGGCGAGTGCGGCGCCTGAAGCCATAGCAGAAGACAAAACGGGCGTTCACGTTTTTCCTTCAACCAACTGAGAGCTCGATCCGTGAAGAGGTCATCGGCGTAAGTTCCGGTCCAGTCCAACGCTGCATTGTCGGGAAATTCATTTTGGAACTCACCTCTGTAGATCTTTTCTTCGCCCATCACGCCATTTCGACCCTCGTATACCTGCGGACTGTAAAAATCTGTCGCGGGAGAATTAAATGCAAAGTAATAATCCCAGTAACGCTCCCTTACTCCATTGCCAACGTGAGCTTTTCCCACCATCGCAACGTCATATCCTGCCTGATGCAACAGATCAGTAAAGATAGGAATATCGGGCGGCAGCGCTTCGGTGGTCTGATTGTCAAGCGCTCCGGAGGTGTGCGAATGAAGCCCTGTGAGCGCTACCGCGCGAGCTGGAGCACAGAGCGCGTTGGTGCAGAAGGAATTGTTGAAATACACGCCTTCACGCCCAATGCGATCTTGATTCGGCGTACTGAGAATGCGGTTTCCGGCGAGGCTCAACGCATCCGCTCTTTGGGCTTCGTTATAGAAGAAAACGATGTTCGGACGGCGTACGTTCGCGGCTTGCGCTGAGCCCTGCGGAAGCACGGACGATGCGATTACGGCTCCCGCCGCCGCCGAGCTTGTACGCAGGAACTCTCGCCTGGATACGTTCAGATCTTTCATTCGCATGTTCCTTGTGTGCGCCTTGTAGTCTCGTCCGACTATCCGGAAGAGTCAAATTCCCTACTAATGGATGAGCCGAATAGCGCGGAGCATCAAATTCCAGCTAAAGATGGGATCGTTGTTGTCCTCACACCCCTCTGCGTGCAAAGACTTCCATCTGAAACATTGCCGAGCTTCGAAGACTTACGCGATTGCAGTCCGATCGTCGATTGACTACCACTTGTGACTGAAATTTTCCGTTTGGCACGAAGTCGCCCGCGTATCACGGCTCGCGGGTGCCACCTCACACCCGAAGTCCCCCTCCGAGCGGGGCATCCTCATTGCGCGCGCGTTGCTCCCGCGACGTACCCGCACATCAGGTTCATCTAATAAAACTTCCGTTTTCACAGTTGACGAGTGTCGCGACCCGATGTTAAAGTTTGGACCACCAACAATACCTCTCAGGAGCACGATGGTGACGATTCGGGGAACAAGGGCTGCGAGCGTGCTTGCCGGTCTACTTCTACTCGCGGCAACTCTTTCCGGCTTCGCCCAGGAAACCAGGGCCACCCTCGGCGGCAAGGTCACGGATCCCAACGGAGCTGTGATCCAGCACGCCACCGTTACCGTCACCTCCAAGGACACCGGTGTCGCCCAGACCACCACCACCAATTCCGTCGGCGAATGGACCGTCCAGTACCTCCTCCCCGGCCATTACCGCTTCCAGGTCAGCGCGCCCAGCTTCAAGGCCGTCAAGTACCCTGACATCGAGCTCCAGGTCAACGACAACAAGACCATCAACACCCAGCTCCCAATCGGCGCACAGAATGAAACCGTCACCGTTGACACCACGACGCCGCTCATCGACACCACCGCCGCCGTCGCCGGCACGGTCATCACCGAAACCGAGATGCAGGAGCTCCCCAACCTCTCCAACGCGCCCACCGCGCTTATCGGCCTCACGCCCGGAGCCAGTACGAGCACGGGCGTTGGCGGAGGCGTCTTCCTCTGGTCGAATAGCGGCCTTTCCGGCAACGCCGTCAACGGCACCGGCGCCACCACGGGCGCCACGCAGTACACCAACTCCGCCACCAACTACATGCTCGACGGCGGCACCGACACCAACAACGACGGACAGATCGCCTACGAGCCACCCTCCGACGCGGTCCATGAGTTCCGCGTCGTTACCAACGCGTATGACGCCGCCATCGGGCGCCAGTCCGGCGCCACCATCTCACTCGTCTCGCGCACCGGCGCAAGTAAGTATCACGGCGATGTCTATGAGTACAACCAGAACAACCTGCTGAACGCCAATACGTATGCCTATGACGCCAGCGGAACGCCCAAGGCCCCCATCCACGTCAATAACTACGGCGCCACCTTCGGCGGCCCACTCTCTATCCCGAAGCTCTACGACGGAGCCAAACGCGGCACCTTCTTCTTCATCAGCTATAGCGGCATTCGCAACATTGCGCCCATCAATCAGGGCTATGCCACCGTCCCCACCCCCCTCGAGCGCCAGGGTGACTTTAGCCAGTCCTACGTCGTCAGCGCCGGCGTGCAGTACCCCGTCAATATCTACGATCCGAATACGACGGTCGCCACCAACTCCAGCAAAACCGCCTTCACCAGAACGCAGTTTCCCGGCAACAAGCTGACCCGCATCGACCCCGTTGCGAAGGCTCTCATGGCCATGATCCCGCTGCCCGACTCGCCCGCCCAGACCTCCATCAGCAACAACGCCAACAACTACCTGAAGAAGGAAGAGCAGAACGACAAGTTCGAAACCTACATGCTCCGCCTCGACCAGGCGTGGAACAACAAGAACCACAGCTTCGTGAACCTGCGCCAGAACCACTGGGACGAGATCACCAATGACCCCTTCGGTCCCACGTTCTTCCTCAACACCTACCTGCAGACGCGCTTGAACAAGGGCGTTACCCTCGATCACACGATTACGATCACGAACAACCTTCTGCTGGACCTCAACTACAATTTCGTCCGCTACGTTTCTAACACCCGTTCAGGGGCTGCCGGCAGTAACCCCAACCTCCTCGGCTTCTCGCCCACCTACATTGCCGAAATGACGATGGCCACGATCCCGCTCTTTGAGAACATCGTCCCCGGCGCCGAGGACAACGGCCTGGGCACTGACAACGGCGGCAGCCCCACTGCGGACACAAACCAGGACTTCAACGTCAACCTCACCCAGGTCCACAAGAACCACACCTTCCGCTACGGGGCCGAGTACATGATCCAGCAGGAAGCCAAGGGAGGCGTCGGAGCCGTCGGCGGGACGTTCACCTTCGGCACCAACTGGACTCGCTCCAGCCCAGTCGGCACCGTGGCCACCGGCTCCGGTGACGTCCTCGCCGACTTCCTTCTCGGCCTTCCCAACGGCGGCAGCATCCCCAACAACGCCTCCTCCTTCTGGTCACAGCACTACACCGGCTTCTACTTCCAGGACGACTGGAAGGTAAATCGCCAGCTCACCCTCAACATGGGCCTTCGCTGGGATTACCAGCGGCCCGTCTCCGAGCGGTTCAACCGCCTGAGCAGCCGTTTCGATCCCAACTACGTCCAGACCGGCGTCACCACACCCGCGCAGGGCAACTACGCGACCCTGCTCAGCGGCTCAGCCTCCGGCAACTCCGGCCTCGCGCTGCTGCAGGGCGCGCGACCCGATGCCTCCACCTTCGTCGCCCGCGGCGCGATGTTGTACGCCGGCATGAACGGCACCAGCCGGTACGTCGAAAACCCGCGCTACAAATACTTCCAGCCGCGCTTGGGCTTCGCTTATCAGCTTCACGATAAGACCGTCATCCGCGGCGGTCTCGGCCGCTTCGTTCAGGCGGACTTCGTCACTGGCAGCCAGACCGGCTTCTCGCAATCCACTTCGCTGACCGCCACGACTAACAACTACGAATCCGCTCCCACCATCTCACTCGAAAATCCCTATCCCAATGGCGTCCTGCAGCCCCCCGGTAACTCTCAGGGCGTGCTCACTGACGTCGGCTCCGTCGGCTCCTTCACCGATCCCAACATTGGCCGCATTTACGTCGATGCTGCCAGCGCCGCTGTCCAGCACCAGATTGGCAGCTTCCTCCTCGAGGTCGGCTTCACGCTCGATAAGACGCACGGCATCGGCATGGACTGGGAGATGAACGACCCCACGGTCACCCAATGGCACGCGGCCTACGATCCCCAGTTCACCTCCACGGGTGCTCCCGTGCTCACGTCCGCGGGCGGCACCACGGTGAACAACCCTTTCTATCAGGTCTCCGGCATCGAGACATCACTCTCGTCCTACACGTCCAAAACGATCTCTGCCTACAACCTCCTCCGCCCCAACCCGCTTCTCGGCAACCTCACCGAAACGCGTGGCACCGGCCAGATCACCTATTACGCGCTCAACACCAAGGTCGAAAGAAGGTTCAGGAACGGCTTCAGCCTCCTCCAGGCGTTCTCCTGGTCCAGGCAGGAAGACGCGGACACCTTCTTTGGCCCGCAAACCGTCAAGCCCATCGTCCACCGCGAACTTTCCCCGCACGACAGGCGCTTCCATTACGTCCTCACTCCCGTGTACCAGTTGCCGTTCGGACGTGGAAAGCTCATCGGCAGCGCAGTAAACCATCTAACCGATGAACTCATCGGCGGGTGGGAGATCACCGGCGAGTACCAGTTCCAGTCAGGCACTCCTATCGTCCTCCCCACCAATAGCGCCTTCTTCCAGGGCGGCGATCCGAACCTCGGCTCCAGCAAGAGCGGCAAGCAGTGGTTCAACACCAGCAAGTTCGCCCCATATCCCACCAGCAGCACCACGCAGGCACAGCTCGCTGCCTACCCAGCGTGGACAGGCGTACAGCAAATGCCCGGCTTCAACTGGACCCCCACGCCCACGGTCTCTGGGTATTCCAAGATCAATAACGGCGTCTACAACGACTTCACCACCCGCGTCACCTACAACCAGGACACGTGGGGCGACATCCGCGAACCCTACGTGAACACCTTCACGTTCGGACTGCGCAAGAGCTTTGCCATCGTCGAGGGAGCCAGGCTGCAGCTCGGCATTGACGCCTTCAATGCCCTCAACCACCCTCAGTTCGGCAGCATTAACGTATCGCCAACCAGTTCCGGCTTTGGCGCTTTCAACGGCACCACCGATAGCTCCAAGTGGGTCCCGGTAAACACTCCCCGCACCATCCAACTGCGCGCAAGGCTAACGTTCTAACCTTTCCCCCGTTTCTGAGGGGTTCGACATAGACTGCATCCTCCGCCATCCGCCTTCCGCGGCAGATTACTTCTTGAACGAGAAAACCGCGGCATTCAACGCATCGATCGCGGCTGTCTGGCTGATCAAAGTCGTCTTGCCGGGAGGACCAGACCAGACCATGCCAAAGGAATGATCTGCCCCTTGCGCGTTCTCGATGATGCTGGTGGCGTTCACGCGCAACACTCCCGCGTAGCGAGGCGAGTTGGATAGCTGGTTCAGTTCAGCCAGATTGCGCATGAAAATGCCCTTGAACTGCGTGCCATCGCCGCTGCAGGCCGGCTCACACGATTCATGCACTACACCATTCTTGTCCGAGAGCAGAAGAATGGCTGCGTCGGCAATCGTCTCCGCCTGTTGCAGCACACCGGAGTGGCCGGGAATCCGGGAAAGCTCAGCCAATCCTCCCAGCACGACGCCTTGGTTGTAGCTCCACTTCCTGCGATGGTTGTCGTGGCACTGAGAATCCAGGCCGTCGCTGAACAGGTGATCCTGTTCGACCATTGCGGAATGCTGCAGCCAGTTCCACTCGCGGTCCGCCCACGCAATGTACTTCTTTCGCTGCCGGCCCTTTCTTCTGTTCGCGAGCTTTGCAGCGACGCTCAGGAATAGCTCATTGGGAATTGCGTTCTTGTAGGTGCGGTCCCTGGTCCACCACAGTCCCCCGCCACACGTGTCGTCCCATCCCGTCGTCATGTCGGTGAAGATTGTCGCCGCGGCTGCCAGATAGCGCGAGTCTCCCGTGAGGTCGTAGGCGTCAATCCAGGCAAGTGCCCACCATCCCTCGTCGTCGTAGAACTTATTAATCAGGAAATGCTTTCCGATGTTCGCGGTGAATGTCCTTTCGATGTCCGGCAGGTATTCCTTCGTGCCCGTTGCGCGCGAAAAGTCGACCAGAGCGGTGAGGCTGTTGGCATCGTGCCACCATCCTTCTTTTCCCCAAAGCCCGGTCTCGCGATCGAATGAAGCTTGCAGTGTGTTGATCGCGAGCTGATCCTGTTGAACGAGCTCCGCGCGCCCAAGCAATTGGCTCTCTTGCGCGCGCGCGTGCGCAGGCATGAGAAGAAGAATGGCTGCTGCCATCCAAACGAGCTTGCGTGCAAGGAAAAATGTTATGAGTCCCATTCGTCAGCATCGTATCGAGAAATTTTCCTGCGTCACAACTCGGATCGATTTTGCTGTGGGTTGGTACGGCCCAGCCCTCGATCGCTTGCTCTGAGATTCATGTTTCATGAAAAAAAAGTCATACAGCAGATTGCAATCGATTATTGTTGCTCGGGAGGCCCTGTCGCGCTACGATGATCGACACTTTGACATCCTTGCCAGGCACTGATGCCAATTCTCCAGTTCGCGGTTGATGCCACGAGATTGTGGAGTGGACAACCTGGCGTAGGCCTTCCGGGAGATCGTGCGAATACCCAGGATCGGTCGAGCAGTGAAATTGCATTTTTGATGGAGGCTTTGTGAAACACAGAAACGAGACATACGCAGCATTCACGACCGTCCTGCGCAACGCTCTATTCCTGGTCTGCTCGCTGTGCGTCGGCGCGTTCTTGCCCTCCGCTTTGGGCCAGTTGAGCACGACAGGGAGCATCAATGGAACGGTCGTTGATCCCTCGGGAGCGCTCATCGCAGGCGCCAAGGTCACGATCGTCCAGTCCGGCTACCCAAACGGTCACACAAACGGTCTCCAACTCCGACGGGAATTTTGTGCAGAACGGGTTGAATTCGGGCCATTACGAGGTCACGGTTTCGCGATGCCCGGCTTCGCCAATTACCGCGAGACCAATATCTACCTGGAACCGATGGCCATCTATACGGTTCATGCCACGCTCAAGGTGGGCAACGACACGACAACCGTGACGGTTACCGGCACGGAAGCGGCGGTGCAGACCACCACGCCTGAAATTTCCAACACCGTTTCCGGCGAAGAGGCCCAGGAACTCCCGCTGAACGGCCGCAACTTCGAGCAACTTGGCTCACTGATGCCTGGCGTCATCAATACCTCTCCGGTCGCCACGATGGGCACCGGCGGCTACAGCACCACAAACAGCCTTCTGGTAAACGGCGGCACGACAACCGGGCAGCCCGGGCTCAGGCGAGACCGGCGCAATTTACTACCTGGACGGACTCTGGATCTCCTCGAACGTCGTCCACGACGAGAACATCGTCACTCCGAATCCGGACGAGATCGCCGAGGTCAAAGCGCTGCAGAACAACTTCAGCGCCCAGTATTCACTCATGGGCGCGAGTGTCGTCGTAGTGCAGACCAAGAGCGGCACTGGCAGCCTATCACGGCGGAGCATGGGAGTTCCTGCGCAATACCGATCTGAATGCAACCCAGTACTTCAGCCACACACCCACCGCGATGAACTGGAACATCTTCGGCTACGACCTCGGTGGCCCACTGTTCATCCCCAAGATCTATGAGGCGGGCAGAAAGAGGACCTTCTTCTATTTCAATCAGCAATGGGTGCGCCAGAAGGCGGGATCGCAGGCTACCGGCGCAGCTCCGCTGGCTGAAATGCGCGGCCAGGGCACTCCGAATGGAGAACTGCTGTTCCCCGGCACCAGCGCGTCTCCGATCAAGGGAATCGGCGGACCGTATGGAATTGCCTTCCTGGCCGACCCCAGCCTCCCCGCCGGCCACTGCAAAGCCGGCGATACCAAGTCCTGCTTCGCGCAGGACGCCGCGGCAACTGGATCATTCCCGCCGACAGGGTGGATAAGAATGCGCTGGCACTCCTCAACGCTTTGGTTCCCTTACCCAACAATCTCGCTGGAGGCACCTATACTTCCACGAGTTCCTCTGCCGATTATCTGAACACGAAACCCGAACATCACCAATCAGGTCGACGTCTTCGGCAAGATCGATCACGACCTCACCTCGAAGCTCCGCCTTTCCGGCGAGTACATGGTCGAAGAGCAGACCTTTACCGGCGCGAATGCTGCCCGTTTCGGTTCGCCGTGGACCACGAACTATGACATCTTCGAAACTGACGATCAGGCATTCCAGGTTCGTCTGACGCAGATCCTGTCACCCACCATGACCAATCAGACCAGCGCGTCCATCGGCATCTTCGACGGCACGCACGACTTCGGCGGGCATTCGCATGATCTCCCAGGTCCCCGGATTCCAGCAGACCCTGCCATATCGCAGGATCGTATCTGCAGAATTATTTGCCGAACATCCAACTCTCTGCCCCTTGGTCGAAGTTCGGAACATCGTCCAACTTCATCGTTCCTCGCGCCACCGAACTGCACGACACGGTGACCGACGACTGGAGCTGGCTCCGCAGGAACCACTTCCTGCAAGCAGGAATCACGTTACTTCTGGGAACCGAGCGGCACTGGGCTTCTCCCACCGAAGTGGAGGGGCATTTCACGTTCAACGGTTATGCCACCGGCAACGCTATGCCCGATTACCTGCTCGGCCTGGCTTCCGACTACGCACAGAACAGCGCCGGCTTGCGGACCATCGCCCATTACAAGATCATCTCGCCCGTACGTAGAGGACACCTGGCATGTAGCCCGCCACCTCACGATCTCCGGCGGCTTGCGTTACTCGTTCATGCCCTGGCCGAATGAGCAGGCAGGTGTTATCGACGATTTCAATCCCGCGCTCTACGATGCGAACCAAGCTCCCAAGATCACGTACCGGCGGCACGATTACATCACCGGCCGGCAGCTATAACCCCGCGAACGGCATTATGCTCAACGGCTCCAATGGCGTACCTCTCAATCTGACAGGCAGTGCACGCCGGGTTACTGGTCTCCCGTGGGCGGTTTTGCCTGGGACATGTTCGGCAACGGCGAAGACGTCGCTGCGAGGCGGCTATGGTCTTACCTATTACGAGACTGCCAGCCAGGGTTGCGATGAGGGTATCTGTCTCGGGCTATCCCACCATCAACTCAGGTAAATCTGGCGACATCGAACTTCGATAACCCTGCCGGCGCGTCCACACCTCCAACCATTCCCAACGTGCGAGGCATCGATCTTAAGAATTACCGCGCCAGCCATATCCACACCTACAGCTTGAGCGTGCAGCAACAGTTCGGATCGAACTGGATCGCCTCCATCGCCGGAGCTGGCAGCAATCAACGCGCCGGTAGCGCGTCCACCAACATCAATCAGCCTGGTCCGGTGACGATCAACGGTGTCGCGCTATGACTTCAATCCCAACTCAATAAGCCAGGTTATGTTGCCGGCTACTTTGCACCGTACCAGGGCTACGGCTCGATCGATTATTACCAGAATATCGGTGTGAGCAACTGGGACGCTCTTGAACTCAGCCTCAAGCATCACACCACCAGAAACCTTTACCTGACTGCTGCATACACCTGGTCACACAGCCTGGATAACTTTGGCGGCTTCCAGAACTCGCACAATATTGCGGCGAGCTACGGAGATTCCGGCAACGACATCCCGCAGGTGTTTACCGTCAGCGCTATCTACTATCTCCCGCGGCTGGAGCACTCGCGACTGGTGGATAAAGGAATCACTTGGTGGTTGGCAGTACTCCGACATGACGACATTGCAGAGTGGCGGGACCAGCTCCGTCGGCCTTTCCGGTTCTAACCTGGGCCTCGCAACGCGTCCGGACCAGATTGCTCCCATCACTTACTCAAAGAGCTGGAGATCGACGACCAATCATTGGTTCAGCCCGTCCTCGTTTCTCCAAGCCTCCAGCTGGTTACTTTGGCAATGCCGGCAATGGAATCATCCGAAATCCGGGCGTGGAGGTTTTCAATATGGCTCTCTACAAGACCTTCCCGTTCACGGAGCGGGTGCATCTGCAATTCCGCGCCGAGTTCTTCAACGTCTTCAATCACTCCAACCCCAACGGACCGAATACAACAGTCGGCAGCTCTGCGATCGGCACCATCACGGGCGAGAAAGAGGCGCGTGAAGGGGAAGGATCGCTGAAGCTCACCTTCTAACAGAGCCGTTGCTTTGTAACTGCCAGTTCACCTTGGAGGAATGGAATGCTACGTCGTCTTTGGAGCATGCTGTCCATCTTCGCGATTGTTTCAACCTCTCTGGTTACCAAACTCAACGCGCAAACCTACCCACAAAAAGCGGCTGATGGCGTGACCCAGCTTCAGACCTGGTATCAGACAAGCACAGGCACTTGGTCGGCGCCCGCCGCCTGGTGGAACTGGGCCAATTCGACAACTGTCTTGGCAAATTACGAACGCATCCTCAACGACAATTCCTACTACTCTGCCCTGAGCGATACATTCTCCAACGCGCCTGCCGTCAAGGGCTGGACGAACTTCGAGAACGACTACTACGACGATATGGGATGGTGGGCGCTGGGTTGGATAGAAGCTTACGACACGACCAATGACCCATCGTACTTGTCGATGGCCGAAACTATTTTCAGCGACATCACCAACGGATGGGATACCACAACGTGCGGAGGCGGACTCTGGTGGCATTCAAACCCGAATACGTATAAGGCGGCAATTCAAAACGAGCTGTTTCTCGAGCTGGCCGCCAAGCTGGCCAACCGCACGACAGGAAGCACATCGACAACGTACCTCAACTGGGCCAACAAAGAGTGGAATTGGTTCAAAGCTTCCGGCATGATCAACTCCTCAAACCTGATTAACAACGGGCTGGACAGTACCAACCCGAACGCGTGTGTCAACGATGGCAAGACGGAATGGACGTATAACCAGGGAGTAATCCTC
This sequence comes from uncultured Acidobacteriaceae bacterium, assembly GCA_963771495.1. Classification (GTDB taxonomy): domain Bacteria; phylum Acidobacteriota; class Terriglobia; order Bryobacterales; family Bryobacteraceae; genus Bog-105. The sequence goes on from CAVYTR010000008.1 coordinate 74,687, forward strand.
GCCGGTTTGGCGGAACTCTACATCGCCGACCATGATTCCACCTTGCTGCCGCAGGCCGCAGCGATTGCGAATGCAGCTATAACGAACCTGGTCGACACCAATGGAATACTTACGGAAGCCGGAACGAATGGAACCGCAGCTCCACAGTTCAAAGGCATCTTCATGCGCGGCCTGATGGCGCTCAATGCGGTCGCGCCAAGCTACGCCTATCAGACTTTCATCGACAACAATGCCAACAGCATCTGGTCTACCGCTCAGGGGCCCAACTCGAACTGTCCAGGTCAATATGAATTCGGTGTCGTCTGGGACGCCGCTTGCGATCAGGCCGATGCCATTCGTCAGACTTCGGCCGTTGATGCGCTCCTCGCCGCCGTTGCGGTTCGCGGAAGCGCCTTTGTCGGACCCGCAATCCCGAACCGCTATAGCGAGATCGAGATGTACGCGGTCGATGGCAGCGGAACCGTGTGGCACAACTGGCAAACACGCGGCACGAATGGCGCAAGCGATCTCACCAACTGGAATGGATGGACATCGTTCACTATGGGCGGTGTTGTAGCACAGGCTGGCCCTGCGGCGACCATCAACGGCATCTACGGAGCGGCCATCTTTGTACCAACATCGGCCGATGTCTATGTGAACTGGCAGCTCGTTGGGAATCAGGGGAACTGGAACGGCTGGACTGATATGGGAAGCACCAGCCATGGCTTGACGTCTCTTCAAGCGCAGAACGGCCTGTACGGGATGACCGTGTTCGGACGCGACTCGGCAGGCAATATCTGGTACGCATCGCAAGCTACGCCGGCTTCCTCCTGGTCAAGCTTTGCGCAGGTAACTGGCCAGGTCGTTCAGGTCGGGTACATCGTCGGATGCAATGAAAGCGGTCTGCTCGAAATTTTCGGAGCAGATACGAGCGGCAATGTCTGGACGAATACCCAGACCAGCTCGACCGCTTGGAGTGGATGGACGAAGATAGGCGGTAAGACCGTCAAGCCATACCTGACCGTCACTCGAAACCTGGATGGAAATCTTCAGGTCTGGGGCGTGGACACGAGCAACGCGGCTGTTTGGACAAACTGGCAAAGTACCAACGGCGGAAGCTGGCAGAGCAGCTGGCAGAATCTCGGCAACGTCGGCGGAGGCGTCACCATCCAGCCCGGATTTGTAGTCGGACTAAATGCCAACGGAAGCCTTCAGTTCTTCGGAGTCGGCAGCGACGGACATGTTTACACCATCTGGCATACCAGCAGTGGCTGGACTTCCAGTTGGACACCACTGGGAAGCATGGTGCTGAATTCTTACCTCACCGCTGGTATGACAGCCGATGGCAGGATCCAACTCTTTGCCGTCGCAACAGGAAGTCCGTACGGAATTTATTCGAACTGGCAAACGAGTTCCAATGGCTACGGGGCGGCCTCCTGGAACGGATGGACAAGCTTCGGCGGTGGAGGCTATAAGTTCTACTCCGGGCAACCATAAACGCACACCCGCAGGGACGCGCACTTATCCTTATTAATCAACAATGAGTTACGGGAGCAATAGAAATCCCTCTCCCAATTCTGAGTAGCCCCTGGACATCTCGGCAGCAGTCGCTTCGGCTGCGGCAAGCCCTTACGCTCATGCTGCTGTTTGCAGCTGGAGCGGTGAATTTCTTCGATCGCGCATCGCTGAGCGTGGCGAACACCACCGTGCGCGCGGAGATGCACTGGAGCGCCACCGAGATGGGTTGGCTGCTGTCGGCCTTTTCGCTCGCATACGGCTTCTCGCAACTGCCGCTGCTTGCAATTCTCGAACGCTTCGGAACGCGGCGCGCGCTCGGCGCAGGGCTGGGATTGTGGTCCGCAGCTCAGATGCTGACCGGGCTCGTGCGGGGCCTCGGTCCCTTCCTTGTATTGCGCGTTCTTCTCGGTGCGGGTGAGGCGCCGTTTTATCCCTGCGGTGTGCATGTCGTACGAGAGTGGTTTCCCGCTGGGACACGCGCGCGCGCTACGGCACTCCTCAACATGTCGTCAACGATTGCGATGGCGGCAGCGCCTCCCGTACTGACGATCGTGATGCTCCGCTTCGGCTGGCGCTGGATGTTTGGGCTGTTGGGCGTCGCAGGTTTGCTGGTGGGCGCGGCCTGGATGGCCTGGTATGCGGAGCGCGCAAATCTCGGTTCCATTCGCGACACATCGCCGGCCGCCAAACGCCCGAGCGCGTGGCGCGTGCTGCTGCGACGCAGAACCATGTGGGGCATGATGCTCGGCTGGTGCGGCATCAACTACACCGTATGGCTCTATACCGCGTGGGTGCCGGGCTATCTCGAGTCAGCGCGTCATCTCGGCGTTGGCAAAAGCGGCTGGCTGGCCGCAATTCCCTTTCTATTCGGCACGATTGGCATGGCGCTCAGCGGATTCATCAGTGACTGGTTCGTACGTCGCGGAGCGCCACTGACCAAGGTGCACCGCATCAATCTCGTCGCCGGCATGGTGCTCTCCGCGGCCGGAACCTTGATCGTCGGTCGCAGCCAAACAACGCCCATCGCGATCGCCGGCATCAGCGCGGCACTGTTCTTCGTGCACTTCGCGGGCACGTCGGGCTGGGGATATGCGCAGGCGATGGGTACCGACCGGTACACGGCTCCCATCGGCGCGCTGATGAACTTTGCGAGCTTCATCTTCGCCTCGGCAGCTCCGGTCGTCACAGGATGGCTGCTCGACCGCACCCACTCCTTCACACTGTCACTCGAACTCTGCAGTGGCATTATGCTGCTCGGCGCGCTCAGTTATGCGACGCTGGCGAGCCCTCCGCCAGAAGGCACGCTCGACATCGACCTCACATCGACGGGTAATGCATTGCACTTGTGAACGCAACGGATCAGCGGCGTCGCGGGCCGGTCGGAAAATCGTGCGAGAGACTCTGAATGATGTTGTCGGCCTGCGTGCCGCCCTTGCAGGATGGATGCCCGAACCCGCTCGAACTGACACCGTTATGGAAGTCGAGAATCATATTGTCGTTATGATCCGCCGAAGGTCCCATCGGAACCGCATCAAGATGCAGCTCGTGCCGCACCTTCCATGCGATCACGTGATCCGTGCAGGATGTGTCACCACTGAGACCCAGCCCGCCGACGATGCGCCCATCCGCCGCATAGAGCGGAAGTCCGCCTGCGAATACGATGATGCCGCCGATCGCTTTGCCGACCATCGGATCGTTCGGCGTGCCCAGAGCGGCCGGATCAGGGCCAAAGACCGCCTGCGGATTCGGCGGAGCCGCCGTCGCGAGAGAGTACAGACTCTGCCCCGGCTGTGACGCGGCATAAATGTTCGCCGTCGAGAGCGCATAATCGCGGCTGCTGAGACCATTCGCCGTATTCGCCTTCTCCGCCGCAATCACCCGGCTGCCCGGCCACTGATCGCCGCGGCTTGTCCCGCTGAACACGATTGCGCACACAATGCCATCGCGGTTCACAACGGCGGCCCACTCCTGGTTGCCCATGCCGCCATTCTTGGATGCGCCCTGCCCCACGATGCCCTGCACTACCGAACGCAGGCGGCCGGCATCAGGCAGGTCGGCGCAGTTAGGCTTCGCTTGCGCCGCGGCAGCAAGAGTTGTGAGCGAAATAAGAGCGAGCGTTATGGCGATGCGCGGAGTCTGCATGAGAGTTCTGCTCCTTTGCGTTACTGGAGTTGACGCAGGTAAGCGACAAGCTCCCGTAATTGCTCGCCGCTGAACTGCGTGAGGTTCGGCATCTGGGCGCCAGGCTTCAGCGACTGCGCATGCGTCACCCAGGCTTCGAGATACGCGTCGTTATTCATATAACTATTGCCCGCAATATATGCGCGGCTGCCAATGTGCGTGAGGTCCGGCGCGACCGTGCCTGCCGCAATCGTTCCGCGCACCCTGTGGCACATCGAGCAAGGCCCGTTAAGAAACACCTGCTCGCCGTCGAGCGCAATCGGATCGCTCGGCGTCGCACCCTCCTGAAGCTGATGTTGCTTCCACGCCTCATACGAGTCCTCATCTTCCGCAACCGCATAGAGCCGCATGCGCGCGTGCTCGGCGCCGCAGTACTCTGCGCAGGCGCCGGAGTACATGCCCGCATCAGAGGCTTCGATGCGGATGTAATTCGTCATGCCGGGAATGAGATCCACCTTGCCGTGAAGCTGCGGTATCCAGAACGAGTGCATTACATCGCGCGTGACAACCTCAATGTTTACCGACCGGCGCGTAGGAATATGCAGCTCGTTGGCAGTCTTGAAGTCCTTCGTCGGATCGTCATTGAGGTACTCGATCTCCCACCACCATTGATGTCCGATGATGCGAATCTCCGGCTTCATGCTCTTCACCATCTCCGCGTGCACCGTACCACCGCCATGCATGCCGTGAATCGGAAAATCGCGCAGCAGCCCCAGCCCCATCACGAACAACACCGTCAACACAATCAGCGGCACGATGATGCCGCCGATCGCAATCCATCCTTCTCCGCCGCTCGTGTCAATCGGCTCATGCTCCATCAGCGTGCCGCGCCGGCGATAGAACGCGTGCCAGAACAGCAGCCACATAATGACCGTGATCACGATGAACAGCACCGTCATCAGCGTCATCAGGTGCGCGATACTCCGCGCCGCCGGGCCGTGCGCCACCAACGTCGATTGCACAGAGCGGCGGCATCCAGTCACCAGCGCGCAACCGGCGAGCGCAACGATATTGGCGATGCGGCGAACCATCTAGCGTCTCCCCGTGCGCGTCTGTTGACCGACGCCCAGTGGAGTGTTGTTCGAAGGATTCGGAATCTGCTCGTTGACAGGTTCAATCGGCGGATCAGGCTCCTGCGGCGTGCCCATCGACTTGATGTACGTGACCAGCTCCCATATTTGCGCGTCCGGAATCTTCGTTCCCCAGGCGGGCATTCCCTTCGATCGCCCATGCGCAATCGAGTCATAAATCTGATCGTCGCGATCACCATAAAGCCAGTCCGGATCACGCAGGCTTGGCCCCATCCCTCCGCCCGCATGGCCGCCATGACATCCAGAGCAGTTGTACCAATTGAACAGTCGTCGCCCATCCTGCAGCGCGACCGGATCATTCGAGTACGGATTGTTCCGGTACTGCACGTTCGTCGCCGAGCCAGGCACCGGCCCAACCGGATCCGCCACGATGGCCGGCCCACCCGCTGCGATGCTGGTTGTCTGCGTGCGTCGGCAGCCACACAGCAGCACAAGCAGAGCAGTGCAAGCGGCAAGAGCAAACCGTCCTCGCATCGTTAGTCTCCCTTCTCCGCCTTTGCAGGCTTCGCGGCCGGCGTGGCCTGCGGAAGCTGCGGAACGCCGTATGCACGCAGGATCTGCGCGATCTCGCTGCGCCGTCGCACCAGCTCCGCATCGAGTTCTTGCTTCAGCGCCGTATCGCCTTCACGCACGCCGAGCGCAATATCGAAATGAAACGGCAAGCTCGGATTGCGGCTGTCGTTATCAACCGGCGTCAGTTCCAGCGGCACAGAAGACTTCTGCGCGAAGTAGCCCGCGATCGGTCCCCACGCCACCGCAACATCCACCGTCTTATCCGCGACAGCTTTGATCAGATCCGCCGGCGGGTTCGCCTCGTTCAGATTCCCGAAGATGCTGTAGCCCACGAGATTGCGCACGATACCCCGCGACGTAAACGCATGCACCGGCGGCACGCTGTCATCCTGCTCGCCCAGCACATGCACCCCAATCTTCAACGTGCGCAGCCGCGGATCATCAAAGCTCGTGATGTGCAAACCGCTGTCGCGCCGCGTGATGAAAACGTACGTCGAGCGATAGTAGGGCTGCGTTGTAGCGGCCTCCTCGAATCCAACAGGCACTCCCATCACCACATCGCACACGCCGCGATCCAGCGTGCTCTTGAAAAAATTCTCGCGCTGCGGAAACCAGAAATAGACGACCGGCCGATGAAGATCATGTCCAATCAGATCGGCAATGCGATTCTCAAAGCCCTGCTGCTGCTGATTGGAGTACGGAAGATTATTCGGATCCGAGCAGACTCGCAGCTCCTGCTGTGCGACCGCGGACGCACAGCAGGCAGCGCCAGCCGCCAGCAGAATTAGCCTAGAAGCTGAAAACATAAAGCGTGCCTCCTGGCTGAGTCGCCGCCTTGATCTTCCGCATCGCGCCCACGACGCCCAGCGCCGCATAGGGATCGTCGGTCGATATCGACGGCAGCGCGACCGCGCCCATCCAGCCTCCGATCCCCGAGTAAATCGCCACGTACTGCTTGCCATCGGCAACGAACGTCATCGGATCGCCGACGATGCCCGACTCCGTCTTGAACTGCCACAGCACCTTGCCGCTGTGCGCATCGACAGCGCGAAACCATCCATCCATCGTGCCGTAGAACACCAGATTGCCGCCCGTGCTCAACACACCGGAGTAAACCGGGAAATCCTTCTCCTGGATTCCCCACACCTTGCGCGCGTTCGCAACATCCCACGCAACTAGCTCTCCCTGATATCCACCTTCACCCGGATACATTCGCACCTCGGCGCCGAGGTACGGTGTGCCCGCGATGTAATTCACGGCAGTTGCTTCAAAATCCATGCAAGTGTTGTGCGCCGGGATGTACAGATATCCCGTCTGCGGATCGAACGACGATGGTATGAAATCTTTCGCGCCCGTCGATGACGGACAGATGTCCGTTGCGAACTTGCCGAAGTGTGGCCGCTTGGTCTGGTCTTCATGCGGTGCACCGGTCTTCAGGTCAACATAGTCGGCCCAATTGATAGGCTCGAACTTCTCCGCCGAGAGCACCTGGCCGCTCTCGCGATCCATCACAAACATGAAACCCGTGCGTCCCGGATGCAGCAGCAGCTTGCGCATCTGCCCATGCCACGGCATGTCTACAAGCACGTTCTCCATGATCTCGTCGTAGTCATAACCGTCGTGCGGCGCCACCTGATACGCCCACTTCGCCATGCCCGTATCCGGATCGCGCGCCCATATCGTGCACGACCACTTGTTATCACCGGGGCGCATGTCGGGATTCCAAACACCCGGATTGCCCGTCCCGTAGTAGATCAGGTTCAGCTCCGGGTCATACGAAATCCATCCCCAGATCGTTCCGCCGCCCAGCTTCCACTGCCCCGGCGTCCACGTCTTCAAGCCAAGATCTTTGCCTTGATCCTTTGCATAGAACGGATGAAAATCAGCGCCGATGCGCACATCGCTGTCAGGTCCCGTCGAATACGCCGCCCACTTAATCGCGCCGGTCTTCAGATCCAGGCCCGTGAGCTTTCCACGCACGCCCAGCTCGCCGCCGCTGTTGCCCACCAGCACCGTGTTATGCACAATCACTGGCGCCATCGTGACCGTTTCGCCAAAGTGGATGTCACCCACCTGCGTCTTCCACACCACCTTGCCTGAATTCGCATCGACTGCGATCACGTTCGCATCCAGCGTCGCGTAAACAATCTTTCCGTCTGCGTAACTCGCTCCTCGATTCACCGTGTCGCAACACGCCACGCCAACCGCCTGAATGTTCGGATGTGGATCGAGAACCCACTTCTGCGGAAAGCCCGGCTTTGTCAGATCGAGCGCGATCAGCTTGTTCGGAAACGGTGTGACGATGTACATCGTCGAGCCCACCACCAGCGGCCCGCCCTCATGGCCGTGCGGGATACCCGTTGAATAGGTGCTCACCACCTTGAGGTTCTGCACATTCGTGCTGTCGATCTGATTGAGCGGACTGTACCGCGTATTGCCGTAGTCTCCCGCCGGCATGGTCCATTGCCCATCGGCGACCGGCGACACAATGTGGATTCCGGGCAGCGCGCCGGGAATGCTGGTGGTCGTGCCCTGTGGCGCTTGTTGCGGCGGCTGCGCCACTGCCGGCACACAGAGCAGCAGCAGCGCGGCACACGCGAGACGCTTCGGAAGTGCGATCAATTGCTCCATTGATACTGCTCCGGTCCTTCCAATGAGTAGAGATACGCCGCGATGTCGTAAGCCTGGTCTTCCGTCAGGCCCAGGTCCGGCATCGCCGTCTTGGGGTTCACGCTCTTCGGGTGCTCAATCCAGTGCGCGAGATTGTCCGCGGTGTTCGGCAGTTCACCGGCAATCATCGTCCGCTGGCCGAGATAGTAGAGCGGCGGCCCCACAAGCCCGCGCGCCGCGTGCACGCCGGGAATAATGTGACATCCCCCGCAGCCGTAGTCATGGATGAGTTGTTTACCGTGCACAGGATTGCCTCCGCTCTGGACGACATACGGCCGCGTTGCATTGCCTTCGTTGCAGCCCACGGCCGTCAACAGCGCGATGCATCCAGCGAGCGCCAGCAGCCCATTCCTCATCGCGCCCTCCAGCAGAGATCGAGAAACAGCGGAGGCAGCGCGAGCCACACAATCCCCATGCCCATTGTGATCGCCACCAGCACTCCCGCCGCTGCCATGAACTCATGCCGATCGACAGCCTTCGCCTCCATGAGATCAGGCATCGTCGCGAACCGCCGCCAGTTCCTGTACGACGTGAACCCTGCGTAGACCGTCAAAGCGAGCAGAACCAGCGCGCCGATCAGATACAGCGCCGTCGCGGTTGTCGCGTGTTGCGGCACGCCCCAATCCTCCTGCAGCATGCACGCGCGCCACGTCACCGTGATATCGAAGCACCCCAGCAACACCCACGCGAACGCCGAGCCCGCCATGCCGAACCACAGGCTCCGCCGCTTCGCGCGCGCAGTTTCCACAGCCGCCTCGTTCGCAGGCACGTGCTTGTGCGTTCGTGGATTAGCGTCCATGATGATGCACCTGAAAATGCGGCATGACATACAGCAGCGCAACGATAAAAATCCACACAACATCGACGAAGTGCCAGTACAGCGCAATCGTCTCGTACGCCTGGTGCGGTGAGCGAAACGCCTTCGCAAATCGCGGCAGCAAACCCACATAGATCAACATCAGCAGCCCGACGATCACATGCGCCGCATGCAGACTCGTAATCGTGTAAAAGATCGACCCATACGAGTTGCTGTACGGCGCCAGCTCTGCCCAGTGCGACCGATACTCAAATCCCTGTACGCCGAGAAAGATGAACCCCAGCGCCACCGTAATCCACAGCGCCAGCGCCGCCGCGCCAAAGCGATCCAGCTTAACCTGCTTCTCACCCCACGCCAGCACAAAACTCGACGACAGCAGAATCACCAGCAGGATCAGCGGATAATGCAGCGGCGATGGATTCTCCGTCGCCCACCGGTCCTTGTTCGATCCCAGATAGTAGTACGCGCCGAACATGCACATGAACAGCATCGCCTCGGTCGCGATCACGCACCACATCGCCCCAGATACCGCGTCGCTGATCAACCGGAAGCGTCGCAAGCTGCACGCGCGGAGGCGGAATCTGCACCGCTGAACTCACAGCACCTCCTTCTCAGTCCTCGGCCACATCCAGAAGCAGCCGATCAGGAACACCACAAAAATCAGCGCCAGCGACACCCACACCATCTGCACCACCATCGTGCAGAAGAACGCGAACAGCGCAATGCTCATCATCAACGGCGCGAGTGAATCTTCCGGAATCGTCGCAATCCCAATCGGCACCGCATCCAGCGGCGTTGTGCTCGGTGTCAGTCGGCCGCGATCCAGCACGCGATCGTTCTCCGGATCCTCTTCCTCATCAAACTCATCCCACAGCGGATGCCGCGACGCCACCAGCGGAATGTGCACCGACCCATACGGTTTCGGCGGCGAATCACTCTCCCACTCCAGCCCATCCGCATTCCACGGATTCTTCCCTGCCAGTTCCCCACGCTGCAGGCTCGCCAACAAATTAACGATGCTCAGCAAAATGCCCAGCCCAAAAATGAACGCCCCAATCGTCACCGTCGTATTCAACCCATCAAATCCCAGCCCCTGCTGATACGTGAAAATGCGCCGCGGCATTCCCAGCAGACCAAGGTTGTGCATCGGGAAGAACCCAATGTTGAAGCCAATGAACATCACCCAGAAGCTGATCTTGCCCAGGTGCTCGTCCATCATGCGTCCTGTCATCTTCGGCAGCCAGTAATAGAACCCCGCAAACACCGGAAACACATTCGCGCCAATCAGCACATAGTGCAGATGAGCCACCACGAAGTACGTGTTGTGCACCTGCCAGTCCGCGGGAATCAGCCCCGTGAACACGCCGCTCAGTCCACCAATCACAAGCAGCACAATCGAGCCCACCGCATAGTGCATCGCAGCCGTGCTCACCGGCCTGCCTTTCCAGATCGTCGCCAGCCACGCGAACACCTGGATCGTCGTAAAGATCGAAACCGTCATCGACCCCGCGGAGAAAAAGCTCATCGCGATGTCCGACATCCCCACCGTAAACATGTGGTGCAGCCACACGCCGAACCCAACCACGCCCGTTAGAATCGTCGCCACCGCCACATACGGATACCCAACAATCGGCCGCCGCGCGAAATTCGGAATGATCAGCGACAGCATCCCCGTTGCAGGAAGAAAGATCACATACACCCACGGGTGTCCGAAGAACCAGAACAACTGCTGCCACAGAAACGTATCGCCGCCCTGCGCGATCCCGAAGAAGTGCGTCCCCCAGCGGCGATCAAGCTCCAGAAACATGCATGCGGCCGTCAGCGCTGGCAGCGAAAACAGAATCACGAACGACACCGTCAGCGTGCTGTACAGAAACAGTGGCATACGGCTGATCGCCATCCCCGGCGCCCGCAGCCGCAAAATCGTCACAATGAAATTCACCGCGCCGCCGGTCGTCGAGATCGTCAAAAAAATCAGCGACAGCGCATACACATCCATGCCCAGCCCGGGCGAATACGTCGGCAGCGTGAATGGCACATACGCAAACCAGCCGGCGTGCGGTGCCTGCCCGATCACGGGCGAGATGTACAAAAAAATCCCGGAGAACAAAAACGTCCAGTACGTAAACGCGTTCAAGCGCGGGAACGCCATATCGCGCGCGCCGATCATCAGCGGGACCAGGAACACCGCAAAGCCCGACAGAATCGGCGAGGCGTACCAGAAGATCATGGTCACGCCGTGCATCGTAAAAATCTGGTTGTAAGCCTCCGGGGACAGCAGCGCCAGGTCCGACCGCGCAAGCTGCAGCCGCATGATCAGCGCCTCAACCCCGCCAATCAGCAGGAATCCAAACGCCGTGACCAAATACCGGATCCCGAGTTCCTTGTGATCGACCGTAGCGAACCACCCGTAGACCGTCTTGGGGGTCTCCCAGAGTGTCGTTAGGCGACTTTCTACCGCCGTGCTGTACATCGAATGGACTCCCGCACGTGTGGGGTAATCCGCAAAACGATCGATGCGGAAACAGGGACTTTTTCCCGAGATGCTTTCGCCCACCTCTTACGTTGCTCAAATTGTTCAAACATCGTTTTAGTGAAATCCAGCTTGGCGAAGGGCTTAGCACGGACATGGTGCTGAAGGCCGACGGCCCGCCCGCCAGGACCGCCCCGTGAATGCGTGATAGAAACGTGTTGTCGCAAACAACCGAAAACTTCCCTGCGCGAGGTGAACGTTGGCACGGATTCCGTCGTTCTCTGCTCTGCTGAGCTTCGTCCTATGCACCGCCGCTTTCGCGCAATCAAAACCCTCCCTTGCCACACCCGCCATCTCTCCCGACGGTCGCGAGATCGCCTTCGCCTCCGGCGGCGACATCTGGACCGTGCCCGCCAACGGCGGCGAAGCACGCCTGCTCGTCTCCAGTCCGGCCGACGAATCCCGCCCCCTCTATTCACCCGACGGCACAAGACTCGCGTTCATCTCCACGCGCACCGGCGCCGGCGACATCTACGTCCTCACACTCGCTTCCGGCGCGCTCCAGCGCCTCACCTTCTCCGACTCACCCAGCAACCTCGACGGCTGGTCGCGCGACGGCCAATGGATCTACTTCACCTCCAACGTCGACGACGTCGCCGGCCAGGGAGACATCCTGCGCGTGCGCTCCACCGGCGGCACTCCACTCGAGGTCTCGCGCGAGCGCTACCTCAACGAGTTCGAGTCAGCGCCTTCGCCCGACGGCAAGGAGATCGCACTCGTCGCCAAAGGCATCTCCTCCTCGCAATGGTGGCGCAACGGCCACGCGCACATCGACGAGACCGAGCTCTGGCTCAAGCCGCTCGCGGCGCCCTCCAAAACTGATGCGGCCTATCACCGCCTGCTCCCTGCCGACGCCAAGCATGCCTGGCCCATGTGGTCGCCCGATGGCAAAACCGTCTTCTATATGTCCGACAAAAGCGGCGCCGAAAACATCTGGAGCGCCAACCCCGCAACCGGCGCGGAACATCAAGTCACGCAGTTCACCAGCGGCCGCTGCCTCTGGCCCGCCATCTCCTACGACGGCAACACCATCGTCTTCGAGCGTCACTTCGCTATCTGGAAGCTCGACACCCACAGCGGCCAAGCCGCAGAGGTACGAATCACGCTGCGCGGCGCGCCCAGCGGTGAAGGCGTCACCCACACCAATCTCACGCACTGGCGCGATCTCGCCATCTCACCCGACGGCAATAAGCTCGCCGTCGTCGATGAAGGCGAGGTCTTCGCCACCGGCACAAAGTCCGGAGGTGAAGCGCAGCGGCTCACCTACACCGACGCCGCGGAAAGCGATCCGCAGTGGTCGCCCGACTCATCCAAACTCGTCTACCGCTCCGAGCGCGACGGCGGCTCCAGCCTCTATCTGTACGACTTCGCCACGCAATCCGAGCATGCCCTCACGCACGGCCTCGACATCGATGCGGGTCCAATGTGGTCACCCGACGGCAAGAGCCTCGCCTTCATCCGCAATCGCAGGGATCTGCACGTCCTCACCGTCGACGACCTGAAAGATCACATCCTCGCTCACGGCGAGCTGGACAACGACACCATCGCCTGGTCGCCGGACTCGCACTGGGTCGTCTACGTGCCCTCCGGCCCTGACGGCTTCAGCAACCTCTACGCCGTTCCTGCTGCCGGCGGCGCAGAGGCGCGCCCGTTGACCTTCCTCGCCAACGGCAAGACTGCATCGCGCATCGCCTGGTCGCCCGATGGGAAATACATTCTCTTCGACACAGCGCAGCGCAGCGAAACGCCGCAGATCGCACGGGTCGATCTCGTCCCCCACGTCCCAGCCTTTCGCGAAGATCAATTCACCGAGCTCTTCCGCAAGCAGTCAATTCCAGGCGCTCCCGAAATCCCCAGCGAAACGGAACCCACGCAAACGCCGCCAACCGAGACAACGCCCTCCATACGGCCGGCTCCCGATCAGATTCTACAAACGCCGCCTGAAACAACGCCCGCCAAACCTGCTTCCACGCAACCGCATGACCACGCGGCTCAACATCCACCCAAAAAGATCGAGCCCACACGAATCGTCTTCGACGGCATCCGCGAGCGCCTGACGTTGTTGCCCATCAATCTCGAGCTGCGCACCCCGGTCATCAGCCCCGACGGAAAGACACTGGCTTTCATCGCGACCGTAGCCGATCAGGTGAACACCTACACCTACTCGCTCGACGAGCTCTCCCGCGAGCCTGCGAGCCCCCGCCAGCTCACCTCCACACCCGGCTTCAAATCCGACATCGCCTGGTCGCCCGATTCGCACACCATCTACTACATCGAAGGTCCCAACCCGAACGCGAACGCGGCGAATGCCGGCGGCGATGTGCCCTCCGGCGTCCGAGCAATCCCCATCGACACGCGCACGCCGCGCACCATCCCCGTCGCCGCAGCCATCGAAGTCGACTTCGACCACGAGAAACAGGTTGTCTTCGAGGAAGCCTGGAACACACTCGATCATCGTTTCTTCCGCGCCGACTTCAACGATCACGACTGGCGCGCACTCCGCGACGAATGGCAGCCCTACATCGCCGGCGCACGCACCGGTCCCGAGCTCCGCCGCGACATCAACCTCCTCATCGGCGAGCTCAACAGCTCCCATTCCGGCATCAACAAAATCTCACCACCAACCGTCCGCACCGGCAGGCTCGGCCTCCGCTTCGAGCGCGAGCCCTTTGAAGACCAGGGCGAACTCATCGTCCGCGAAGTCGTTCCGCTCGGTCCCGCCTCGCTCGAAGGCAGCATCCACCCAGGCGACCATCTGCTCGCCGTCGACGGCGCCCCCATCACTTCGCAGACCAACCTCGATTCCCTGCTTCAAGACAAGGTCAACAGGCGCGTCGTTCTCAGCGTCGAAACGGCCAGCAAAAAGCGCGATGCGATCGTCCGCCCTGTCACCCTGCAGGTCGAGGCCGGCCTGCTCTATAACGCCTGGGTCGAGCAGCGCCGCGCCTACGTCGAGCGCATCTCCGGCGGCAAGCTCGGCTACGTGCATATCGCCGCCATGGGCGACCACGACCTCTCCCAGCTCTACGTCGACCTCGACGTCCAGAACGAAACCAGGCAAGGCGTCGTGATCGACGTCCGCAACAACAACGGCGGCTACGTCAACGGCCGCGTCATCGATGTCTTCGCCCGCCGCAACTACCTGCTCATGACTCCGCGCGACGGCGCCACCGTGCCCAGCCGCCAGGCCCTCGGTCAACGCGCGCTCGGGGTCCCCACCGTCCTCGTTGTCAACGAGTCCACACTCTCCGACGGCGAGGACTTCACCGAAGGCTATCGCGCGCTCTCCCTCGGCAAAGTCGTCGGCACTCCCACTGCCGGCTGGATCATCTTCACCGGCGCCCAGCGCCTCATCGACGGCTCCAGCGTGCGCGTGCCCGGCGACCGCATCCGCGACATGCAAGGCAACGACATGGAGATGCATCCTCGCCCCGTCGACGTCGAAGTCCTCCGCCCCCTCGGCGAAACCGAATCCGGAGAAGACGCCCAACTCAGGAAAGCCGTCGAGACCCTCCTCGACCAGCTCAAATAACCCGCGCCGCTACTGAATAATCCCATGCGACAGCATATAGCGCGTTTACGCTTCAATCTCGCGTTCTCACTAACGACTACCTACTAACTACTCGCTACTCGATAATCCCGTGCAACAGCGCATAGCGCGTCAGCTCTGCCGTCGTGCGCAGCCCCAGCTGATCCATGATCGCGTTGCGGTGAAACTCCGCCGTCTTCGGCGAAATCTTCAGCGTCAGCGCCACTTCCTTCGTCGTCTTCCCTTCCGCCACCAGCTGCAGAACCTCGCGCTGCCGCGTCGTCAGCCCCGCCCCAAACATCTCCGCCGGATTCACCCGTGGCGACCGCGACTCCACATCGAATTCCGGCTTCGGCGTCGCCAGCGGCGTCACATAATACTTCCCCGACATCGCCATCCTCGCCGCCAGCAGCAGCTCCGACGACGCCGACTGCTTCGCCACATACCCCATCGCGCCCGCATCAAACGCCGCCCGAATGTACGCCGGCTCCAGCTGCTGCGTCACAAAGATCGTCTTCGCCGAGCAGCCAGCTGCCTGCATCTGCTTCATCGCCTCAATCCCATTCAGCCCAGGCATCGACACATCCAGAATCACGATATCCGGCTTCAGCTCCACCGTCTTCTCCACCGCCTCGCGCCCGTTCTTCGCGGTCCCTGCAATCTCGTACTCTTTGCCGAGAATCGCGCACAGCGCCTCCAGCACCAGCACGTGATCATCCGCAATCAGAATCCGCCGCATACTATTCCAGCGGAACCCGTACCGTGATCGTTGTTCCCGCGCCCAGCTCCGAATCAACAGCAAACGATCCGCCCGCCATCCGCGCGCGTTCCTGCATGCTGATCAGCCCCAGCCCATCCGAGTTATCCGCTGCCTCCGTATCGAACCCCACACCAAAATCGGTCACCTTCAGCTCCAGCGCATGATCCACCGTATGCAGCGCCACCTTCACATGCGTTCTCCCCGCATGCTTCGCCACATTCCGCAACGCCTCCTGCGTAATCCGATAGATCGCTGTCGCTGCCTCGTCCGGCACACTCTCCGGAATGTGCCGTGAAGAGAACGTCGCCGGCATTCCCTCGCGCCGGTCAAACTCCTCAATCAATCCACGCAGAGCCGCCGGCAGCCCCAGGTCATTCAGCACCTTCGGGTGCAGCCGGTGAGACATCTCGCGAACATCCGTGTTCAGCCCCTGCAGCTCATTCCTCGCCGACTCAATCTTCTTCGCGCTCTCCTCTGGAATCTGCCCAGCGCTCACATCCGACAGCAGCATCTCCAGAAAACTCAGCCGCTGGCTCACATCGTCGTGCAGCTCGCGCGCCACGCGTTGCCGCTCCTCCTCCTGCACATGGAACAGATAGTTCGTCAGCCCGCGCAACTGGTCCTTCGCCCGGCTCAGCGTCGACGCCGCCCCATCTATCTCCGTCTGCATCGCATCCTTCTGCTTCGACATCAGCCGCTCCAGCTTCCGCCGCATCGTGATGTCATCAATCATCAGCAGGAGCACCCTCCGTCCCCCCGCTGTCAGCACCTGCCCGTTCATCAGCAGGATTCTCTTCTGTCCAGTCCGCGATTCGTGTTCGAACTCCAGCTTCGACTCTGGATGCTCCAGTACATTCTGCAGCCGCTCACGCAACCCATCGATGCCCCACAGCAGCTTTACAAGATCTGGCAGTAATCGCCCGTCCAGTTCCTTGCCGCTCAATCCGAAAAGATCTCGAAACGCAGTGTTCGCGGTCCGTATCGCAAGGTCATCGTTCAGCACCACAATCGGCGCCGGAACGCCCTCGACAACCGCGCCCGCGAAGTGATGTGCCTCCAGCGCCTGCTGCTGCGTCTTCCGCAGCTGATCGATATCCACAAACACCACGAGCAGCCCCTCAATCTTGTTCTCCGATGTGCGATATGGCCGGACCCGCAGCAGATACCATCGCCCTTCCTTGTCCTGCACCTCTGCCTCGCGCTCGCCCAGGGTCTCCATCACCTCGTGCAGCATCGGCGAAATGTCATCCACCGTCATCTGCAGCCGGATGTCGCTGACCGGCCGTCCTATGTCCGTCTCCCGCACATTCAGCAGCTTCTGCATCGGCGGCGTAAATTGCCGGATGTGCAGATCGCTCGTCAGCATCAGCACCGGAATGTTCACGCTGTTCAGCAGGTTGTTCAGGTCGTTTCCGGTTTGCGTCAATGCGGAGTTCCGCTGCTGCAGCTCTTCGTTCACTGTCTGCAGCTCTTCAACCGCCGATTGCAACTCCTCCTTCGTCGTCTCCAGCTCTTCGTTCGTGCTCTGCAACTCCTCATTGCCGGACTGGATCTCCTCATTGGCAGACATCAGCTCCTGGTTGCGCGCATCGCGCTCTTCAATCAGCGACTGCAGGTGAAAACGCATGGAGCCAAGGTCATGCCGAAGCTGCGCGATCAGGCGGCTCTTCTCATCCACCGTCAGCTTCGACGTACCTTCCTGCTCCGTCAATCTCGGCTGATCGTTCTCGCGCTCTTGGAACAGGACCAGAAAACATCTCGGCCGCGCCACAACGCTGGTGATCGGCAGCACGTCGATCTGAATCTTCTGCTCGCCCTTCTCGTCCTCGATCACGGTTGCCGTCGCGGTGGTCGGCACGTTTTCCCGGATCGCCCGTTCCACCGCATCGCGCGTCTCAGTCGCAATGCCTTCCTTCAACACACGAAGCAGGCTCCAGCTCACACCGCCCGATGCGATCTCCACATACGGTGCCGTCTGCCCGCGCGCCTGCAATACGTGCAGCCGCTCGTCCACAACCAGCCCCGGTGGTCCAAACCGGGCCAGCACAATCCGGTCCGCCGCCCGCTGCAGTTCCAGCTCCGGCCAGATGTGACTCTCAGACTGCGGAAGAAGCGGCGCCCCCGCTCCGGAGCCCCGCCCGCCCTGAAAGTTGTGCGGCACATCGTAAATCTGCGGCAGACTCACAGCAGACTTCGTGTAGATCTTATGTTTGCGATCGACCGAGCTGAACAGGTCCGCATAATCTCTCAGGCCTTCGGACATACCCAGCAGCATGTATCCGCCCGGCTCCAGAGCATAATGAAACGTCATCATGATCTGCCGTTGCAGGACCGGGGTGAAATAGATCATCACGTTTCGGCAGCTCAGAACGTCAATGTGCGAGAACGGCGGATCGTTGCACAGATTCTGTCGCGCGAAAATGCACGTATCCCGTACCCGTTTCGAGACCTGGTACCCGCGCTCCATCTTCACAAAATACCGGCGCAGCAGGTCTGGAGAAATCTCGTCCGCCAGCGTCTCCGAATACACGGCCAGCCGGGCGGTCTCAATCGACTGCTCGCTCGCGTCCGTGCCGAATACCTGGATCGTTGTTTCCAGATTGTTCGCGGACAGGTATTCAACCAAAACGATCGCCAGCGAATAAGCCTCTTCCCCGGTGGAACAGCCCGCGCACCACACGCGCACCGGTTTGTCCGCCGGTCTGTCTCGCAGCAGTTGCGGCAATACGTTCTCGCGCAGCGACTCCCAAAAACCTGGATCGCGGAAAAAGCGCGTCACGCTGATCAGCAGGTCGTTCTGCAGCAGCCGCAACTCGTCCGGACGAATCTGCAGAAACCGGTAATACTCCGCCAGGCTGTTCTTGCGCACCAGCATCAGCCGTCTTGCCATGCGCCGGCCCAGCGTCTCCGGTTTGTACTGCCGCAGATCCAGCCCTGAGGTGCTTCTCAATAACTGCAGAATTCGTTGAAACGACGGCTCATCCTCAGCCGGCCTAAGTCCCTGCTCCAGGGACTGGACCTCGGGCCGTGAAAATTGCACCGACAATCTGCCCAGCTCCAGTGCAAGCTCAGCCGGTGGAACCACCAAATCCACATGGTCTGCAGCAATCGAGTTCTGCGGCATGCTTGGCTGCGCCGCGCTTTCGGGGCTCTGCACCAGCGCAATGCCGCCCTCACCCTTGATCGCCTTCAGCCCGGCGGCGCCGTCCGAGTCCGCTCCGGAAAGCACGACGCCAATCGCATGGTTCTTCTGTTCCACCGCGAGCGAGCGGAAAAACGTATCGATAATCAGCGGCCGATGGCCTGGTTGCCGCTCCTCCACATGAAACGCCCCGCCGCGCAACGTTAGCCTCTGCTCCGGCTGCAGCACATACAGATGGTTCGGCTCCGGCCGCTCTCCGTCCACCACCGGCCTCACCGGGATCTTCGTATGTCTCTCGAGAATCTCCGTCAGATAGCTCTTATGGTCCGGCGACATATGCGTCACCAGCACAAAGGCCATCCCCGTGTCAGGTTTCAGCTTTTCCAGGACCTGCTTAAATGCGGTCAGCCCACCGGCCGAAGCGCCAATCCCTACAACCGGATACGGCAAAGAGGGCGCCAGGTTCTCCTCTTCCGTCGACTCCACCGAAACCTGCGACAGCCTCGGTCCGTCCTCCGATGCCTCCGGGCCGTCGGCGTTCGCCGTTTCGGTTTCTATGTCCTTCTCGGCTGCAGCCGAATCAGTGCTCTCATCCTGTGCCTGGGGATTACCCGGATGCTCGCTTTCACCTGCCATCAGAATCCCCTTTTCGAGCCCACAGAATACACCTCTATAGGGTCAGACGCCCCGCGGCCGCTATCAGGCGTAGCATGCCACCATGAAGCCCTTTGCGCATCTGCGCGACGAGTCCAACAAGATCGGTGTTGAGTTTCTTCTGACCGAGTTGGATGCTGCATTGACATTCCTCGACGTAGCAAGAGCCACCGGCTCGCCAGAAACACGGGAGCGGAACCAGGGCCACGCCCGCGAAGCCTATGACACAGCACGGCGCCTGCAAACCAGGGTGTCAATGCAGCCGGACGAAAAACAGAATTTCGACGAAAAACTCGCATTGCTGGAGACGCGCCTCCAGGATCTCGGCTCTGAGCCCGCCTGAAACAGACTCGCGCATCCGGATACCCGCCGTTACATTCATCCCATCCAACCACGAATGATAGCCCGCAACATTGTCGTCATCGGAGCATCGGCAGGCGGAGTTGATGCCATTCTGCAGCTGGTTGCATCACTTCCTTCCGATCTGCGGGCCGCCGTCTTCATCACCATCCATCAGTTCGAGCGCGGCGAAGGAATGCTCCCGGAAGTATTGAACCGCATCGGTCCTCTGCTCGCGCAACATCCCCGCGAAGAGATGCCCATCGAGCTCGGCAGAATCTACGTCGCCCCTCCGGACTTCCACCTCGTCCTTACGCCAGGCGCCGTCCATCTCAGCCACGGACCCAGGGAAAACCTTCAGCGGCCCTGCATCAACACCATGTTTCGTTCCGCCGCAGCCGCCTATGGCGACCGCGTCGCAGGCGTTCTCCTCACCGGCCTTCTCGACGACGGCGCGGCCGGCCTCTGGGAGATCCAGCAAAGCGGCGGCGCCACCATCGTCCAGGACCCCGACGAAGCCGCCTTCCGTTCCATGCCGGACAGCGCCATCCGCGGCCTCAACGTCCAATACATCGTTCGGCTCGCCGAAATGGCGCCGCTTCTGGCGAGGTTGACCATGGGTGATCCAAAACAGCCCATAGCTCAGACACCGCACGAACCCTCCGGGCAGCTTACCCGCCAGGCCTGCCCCGAATGCGGTGGCGCAATGACCCTCAACAATATGGGTAGGATTAAGGAATATGTCTGTCACGTCGGCCACCGCTTCGGCATGAAGACCATGATCGCCGAGAAGACCGGCGTCGTGGAGCGAGCCATCGTCACCGCCCTCTCCCAAAGCGAAGAGCTCTCCGACCTCCTCCAGAACGCCGGCGGCGACCTCGACCCCCAATCCGCCGCCCTCATCCAGAAAGAACTCTCCGAACGCAAACGCGAGCAGCAGGTCCTCCGCAGCCTCCTCGACCGCAGCATCGTCCCTCCTCCCGACTGAACCACCCGATTTGACAAACTCGCCCTCAAAAACCACCCCCACCCCACGCCAATCCCGCTCGTCCGAATATCGGACAAAACACTGAAGTCCAGACCTAAAGTCTCTGTTCCGAAGACTTTGCACAAAAAGTAGGGGGGAGGGGGTACCCCCCAAATTTCCCAAAATCCATCCAGTTAAGGTCGCGGCGGTATCCTTTAATCAGGCCAAAGGACCGTCTCACGATGCACTCCATCTCACCCGAAGAGATAAACGATCTGGTGGACCGCTTCTACGCAAAGGTCCGCTTGGACCCCGAGATCGGTCCCATCTTCAATGCCGCCATCGATGACTGGCCCGCCCATCTCAGTCTGCTCAAGGACTTCTGGTCCACCGTCCTGCTCACCGAGCGCCGCTACAAAGGCGACCCCCTGGCCAAGCATCTGGAGCTCTCCCTCGACCCCCAGCACTTTGCCCGGTGGCTGGCCCTCTTCGAAGAAACCGCCCGCGAGGTGATGGAGCCGCAGCACGCCGAAATCGTCGTCGCAAAATCACATCGCATCGCCCAGAACTTCAAGGCTGCCATTGCACACAAGCGAGGCGAGACGCAGGCGCTTCCCATCTTCCGCGCACCCGTAGGTACAAAGCACTAGCGCTCCGCGATGAGTATCCGCAGATCGCGTACATTGTTCCCGGTGGGTCCCATCACAATCGCACCGCCCACCTCCGCAAGCAGCGGATAACTGTCAAATCGATCGAGCGCTTCTTTGATCTGTGGCGCGCGACTCATCAAGTGAGAATCGACGACAGCTCCCGCCGCCGGACTGTTTCCATCAATGCCATCACTCCCGGCGCTGAGCACGGCAGTCTGCGCGGGAATGTTGTTCAACTTCGTGGCGCAATAAAGCGCGAACTGTTGATTGCGTCCACCAATCCCCGAATTCTCGCCAACGCTCACGAGCACTTCACCCCCTGAGAGCAGAGCGACCCGCGGATACTCGGCGCTGAGTTCGCGCAGCCGCGCCAGCAGGTAGTCGGCGGCAGCGCGGTATTCCCACTCATCGCATGTGTTGTTGATAACCGCGTGAAACCCTCGGCTAAGGCAGGCGTTTGCGGAAGCGAGAAGCATGGTTTCCGTCGAGAGCAGAACACGCGAGTTGGCGCGTGTGAAACATGGCGCACCGGCCTTGGGGGTCTCAGGGAGCTCCGCGCTTTCGAGAAACGCACGCACGCGATCCGGCACCTTGTCCTGCAGCTCTGGTCTGCGCATGAGCTCGAGGCAATCCTCACGCGTGGACAAATCAGGCAGCGACGGGCCCGATCCGATCACGTCTTCCCTGCCTTCGCGAACATCGGAGATGAGCAGCGTGCATTTCGTCGCGCTGGCTGCGGCCTCGGCGAGCCTGCCTCCTTTCACTGCCGAGAGATGCTTGCGAAGTGTGTTCATCTCGGCGATGTTCAGACCGGAGTTGACCAGCGCTCCATAAAACCCGGCTGTTTCCTCAATGGTGAGAGTCGCATCCAGCGGCAGTTCCATCATTGCCGACGCGCCGCCGCTGATCAGGAAGAGGATCAGATCGCGTGCAGTGGAACACTTCAGGATTTTCAGGATGTGCTGCGCCGCATCGCGCGCACTCGCGTCCGGCAAGGGATGACTTCCCTGGAATCGATCGATACGACAGGAGAAATTGGCGATTTCACCGGGTCCGACAACGATCGCCTCGACGAGTGTTCCGCACCCGGAGAGTGCGCCGAGGACCACTTCAGCGCATGGCACCGCCGCCTTTCCAATGGAAACCACCAGCACGCGATCAAAGTCCGGGAGACGATAGCGCAGATCAGCAATGTGAAGCACGCCGTCGTCACAGCGCACCGCGCGAGTAAGGACCTTGCGAACATCGATCGCTGCAAGCGTCTCTTCAAATATCGTCCGGAGCATCTCGCGCCGGGCAGCGCCGGCGTCCTGCGAGTCACGCGGCTGCGCTAGCTCTTCCACCCCATGCCTGCCATTACGCCGCGCATATAGGCCATGCTCTCGATGACGCCGGGCATCGGATCGTCGCCGTGAATTTCGTACTCGAGATCGACGTAACCCGGATAACGAATCCTGGCGAGCTCGGCGAAGATCTCGCGGACGGGCATGAGCCCGCGGCCGACCGCGACCTGCGATTCTTTGACGTTGCGCTCCGCGAGATCTTTCATGTGGACATCATGCAGCCGTGGGCCTGCGGCGCGGATTGCGGCAACTGGATCGGTGCCCGCGCGCATGGTATGGCCCACATCGATGCAGCAGCCCATGCGAACGTCCATGCCGTGCACTGCCTTGAGAACGTCGAGCGGCGACTTCCAGATCTTGTCTTCGGGGCCGTGATTGTGAATCGCAAACGCGATGTCGTACTCCTTCACGAACCGTTCAATGCGCGGAAGCGATCTGCGGCTCTGGATCGCCCGCGACGATGACCTTCACACCAGCCCGCTTGGCGTACTCGAACTTCGCGCGGATGTCGGCGTCGTCGTCTTTTCCAAAGTAGACGGTGCCGACAGCGGTGGGAGTGATACCAGCGGCCTTGTAGTCATCGAGCGCCTTCTGCTCGTCGGCCGCAGATGTTGACGGCAGGTGGTCCTTCACGTCCTTGAGATTGATCGTGGATATCTCGAGCTGCTTGAGGAAGCCGATGAGGTGCGCGCGATCGAAGGTGCGGAAGGTGTAGCTGCACATGCCGAGGCGGACAGGTAGATGTGTACTGGCTACTGCGCTGGGCTGCGCACTTTGCGCGAGTGCGTGGGGTACTGCGGCTGCTGCGGTTGCCATGGCAGTGAGCGAAAGGAAGGTGCGCCGTTCGAGTGAATTGTTCATCGGCGAAAATCGTACCATCCAAGAAGCGGATTCGTCCCAAGCGCAAACAATATATCGCTGAACTCGCTGAGACTTTTTTATCCCCTAAACTTGAACTGTGGCTGATTTCCTTCAATCCCAGCTTGACGCAATTACCGCACAGACACGCTCGCTCGTTCAACCGGAACGGCTCGCGGTTACCGAACAGGCGATTCACGATTTGCTGGCGAGCGGGATTGAGTCGCGCGTTCTTGTG
Source organism: uncultured Acidobacteriaceae bacterium (assembly GCA_963771495.1). Taxonomy (GTDB): domain Bacteria; phylum Acidobacteriota; class Terriglobia; order Bryobacterales; family Bryobacteraceae; genus Bog-105. The sequence continues at coordinate 98,469 of CAVYTR010000008.1, forward strand.
GTTGGCGCAGCGGCACCCTCGTTCACGCTGCCGGATGCGCTCACGGGCAAGCCGGTGCGGTCGGCCGATTTGCTCGCACTGGGGCCGGTGATCGTCAACTTTTTTCGCGGACGATGGTGCCCCTACTGCGTGACGGAGTTGGAGGCGTGGCAGGCTGCGTATCCGGAGATGCGCGAACGCGGCGCGCTGCTGGTTGCGATCTCGCCGCAGTTGCCGAGGCAGAACGACTTCACAGTGCAGCAGCATTCGCTGACCTTTCCGGTGCTGTCAGATGCGGGATGCCGCGTCGCGGAAATGTTTGGCGTCGCGTATACGGTGCCTGAGCGGATGCGGCATCACCTGCGGTCGATCATGATCAACATTCCGTTTGTGCATGGCGATCAGGGCGAGGCGACGTGGCGTCTGCCGGTTCCGGCGACGTTCGTGCTGAAGCCCAGTGCAGGCGGCGAGGCCACGATTGCGTTCGCGGAGGCGCATGCGGACCATCGCGTGCGGCCTGATCCGGCGGACGTGCTGGCGGCGCTATAGATCAGGCAGCTTTGTCCAGAAGGCTGCGCTGCTCGAGCAGGCGCAGAAGGACGCGCTCCTCTTTGCGCAGCGCGTTCGACTGCTCGCCGATCTCTTCTTCGAGCTCGGCCTTGGCCTCTTCGACGGAGATGCCGCCGAGATAGGCCTCGAGCACGGCCGGATGAACGTAACACTTCCTGCAGATGGACGGCGTGTTGCCGAGCTTCGCGGCGACGGATTTGATCGCGGCGACGACGTTCTTCTTGGCCTGGCTCTGATTCTCAAACGAGCCCATGCCGCGCAGCAGATCGCAGGCGAGCACAGAACCTGCCCAGGTGCGGAAGTCCTTCGCGGTGAAGTGCTGGCCGGTGATCTCGCGGAGATATTCGTTGACATCGGAGGAATCGATGGCGCGGGGCTCGCCTTCCTCGTCGATGTACTGGAAGAGCTCGTAGCCGGGAAGGTCTTCGCACTGCTTGATGATGCGTGCGAGGCGGCGGTCCTGCAGGCTGACGGTGTGGTGGACCTTGCTCTTGCCCTGGAAGCTGAACGTGACCTGCGAGCCGTTGACCTCGACGTGCTTGTTGCGCAACGTGGTGAGGCCGTAGCTACCGTTTTCCTTCGCGTACTCCTGGTTGCCGACGCGGATATGGGTTTGCTCCATGAGACTGACGATGGTGGCGAGCACCTTCTCGCGCGGGAGGCCGGGCAACGCGAGGTCTTTCTTCACGCGCTCGCGAATTACGGGAAGGGCCTGAGCGAACTGCACCATGCGCTCGTACTTGGTCTCGTCGCGGACCTCGCGCCAGCGCGGATGGTAGCGGCTCTGCTTGCGACCCCGGGCATCGCGGCCGGTGGCCTGCAGGTGGCCGTTGGGGATGCTGCAGATCCACACGCCGGTCCAAGCCGGCGGGATGACGAGGGAGCGGATGCGGCCGAGGGTATCTTCGTCGTGAATGGTCGCGCCGCCCGGCGCGGTGTAGCGGAACCCCTTTCCGCAGCGAATGCGGCGGATGCCAGGCTTCGCGTCGGTGACGTAACGCAGGCCCGCCGCCTGGGCCGACTCTTTCGGATCAGGCGGCTCAGCCAGTGGGTCCACCCGTAACTGTGTCGTTCGAGCCCGCGTGGTCACCTGCTCACCCGAGAAACCTGCATGCGCAACTTTGATGAGAATTCGCGGCGCTGCGCTGCCCAACCCGGCACCGGAAGTGCAGCAGCCTGCTATGCTTTCCGGGCTATGAAGAAGATTGTTTATCCCGCACTTCTTCTTTGTCTTACGGCGTGCAACGCGCCGGGGCCGACCAACACGACTCCGGTGCGGTCGGCACGGCACAGCAGCGCGGCACTGCCGCGGGCTGCAGGGCCGCAGAACTTCGACTATTACCTGTTAAACCTCTCGTGGTCGCCGGAGTTCTGCTACTCGCATGCGAGCGCGCCGGAGTGCGGACGCCATGCGAGCTTCGTGCTGCACGGACTGTGGCCGCAGAACTCGGATGGCAGCTATCCGCAGAACTGCAGCGACGCGCCCGGACCGGCGGATCCCGCGCAGTACAGCGATATCTATCCCGACGCTGGGTTGCTGGAGCATGAGTGGAAGACGCATGGCACCTGCTCGGGGCTTTCGGCCGACGATTTCTTCAGGACAGCGCGGGCCGCGTTCCAGTCGTTTACTGTGCCGGCGAGGCTCGCTCAGCTCGACGCGCAGATTTCGCTTCCGCCCGATCAGATTCTTTCGCTGGTGACGCAGAGCAATTCGTCGATTCCGGCGAGCAGCCTGACGCTGAGTTGTGGGAATAATTATCTGACGGCTGTCGAGGTCTGCCTGGACAAGCAGCTTCACGCGATCGCCTGCGGACCGGTGCGTTCCTGCCGCGCACGCACGGTGCGGATTCCACCGCCATAAAAATGGCTTTATGCGTCGCGAGCCGCGGCGGTGTTCTAATGCAGGAGGCGCAGTGACTTTGCGCACGAGCACTAACCTCACAACTCCCACCAATCTCAGAGGAGAACAACCGAGATGAGCGATGAATCCGTTTTTTTGACCGACCGTCCTGCATGGAAGGCTCTTCAGAGCCACGCGGACACGATGCGCAACCAGACGATCAAACAACTCTTCGCAGACGATGCCAGTCGCGGCACCCGCATGACTGCGGAAGGCTGCTGCCTGTTTCTGGACTACTCGAAGAACCGGATTACGGACGAGACGATCAAGTTGCTGGTGCAGCTTGCCGAGGAGTGTGGGCTTCGTCAGCGCATCGAAGCAATGTTCACAGGACAGAAGATCAACATCACGGAGAATCGCGCCGTCCTTCATGTGGCTCTCCGCGCGCCGAAGTCGGACCATATCAAGGTCGACGGCGAAGATGTCGTGCCGGAGGTTCACAAGGTCCTTTACAGGATGTCCTCCTTCGCGCACCAGGTGCGGTCTGGACAGTGGCGCGGCCACACGGGCAAGCGCGTCAAGAACGTGGTGAACATCGGCATCGGCGGATCGGATCTCGGCCCGGTGATGGCATACGAGGCGTTGAAACATTACTCCGACCGGCATCTGAACTTCCGGTTCGTCTCGAATGTCGATGGGACGGATTTTGTTGAAGCGGTGCACGATCTGCACGCGGACGAGACGCTGTTTCTCGTGGCGTCCAAGACGTTCACGACGCTCGAGACGATGACGAACGCGCACAGCGCGCGCGAGTGGGCGCTGAAAGGCCTCGGTGGTGACGAGTCAGCGATCGCAAAACATTTCGTCGCGATTTCGACGAACGAGAAAGAGGTGAAGAAGTTCGGCATCGACCCGCAGAACATGTTCGGCTTCTGGGACTGGGTTGGCGGACGCTACTCGATGGATTCGGCGATTGGCTTGAGCACGATGATCGCCATCGGGCCGGAGAACTTCCGCGCCATGCTGAACGGGTTTCATCAGATGGACGAGCACTTCCGCACGACTCCGTTCGAGAAGAATCTGCCTGCGCTGCTGGGTCTGCTCACCGTCTGGTACACGGAGTTCTTCGGTGCTGAGACGGTTGCTGTGCTGCCGTACGAACAGTATCTGAAGCGCTTCCCTGCCTATCTCCAGCAGTTGACGATGGAGTCAAACGGCAAGCACGTGACGCTCGATGGCAAGAAGGTGACCTACGAAACCGGGCCGATTTATTGGGGCGAGCCAGGCACGAACGGACAACACAGTTTCTATCAACTGATCCACCAGGGAACGCGGCTGATTCCGTGCGACTTCATCGGATTTGCGCGTACGCTGAATCCGCTTGGGAAACACCATGATCTGCTGATGGCGAACGTGTTCGCGCAGGGCGAGGCGCTGGCGTTTGGCAAAACCGCCGAACAGGTGAAGGCCGAGGGCGCGCCGGACTGGCTTGTGCCGCACAAGGTCTTTGAGGGCAACCGGCCGTCGAACACGATTCTGGCCGATGTGCTGACACCTGAAGTGCTCGGGCGGCTGGTCGCACTTTATGAGCACTCCGTCTTCACGCAGGGCGTCATCTGGAACATCGATTCGTTCGACCAGTGGGGCGTAGAACTCGGCAAGGTTCTGGCCCAGCGGATCATCGGCGAACTCGAATCGGAAAACGAACCGAAGCTGACGCACGACAGCTCGACGAACAACTTGATTAACCGCTATCGCCTACGCAAATAGCCTGGAAACCGGCGAGCAGGTGGGGCAGATCAAGCGTTCTGCCTCATTCTCTTGCAGTCGAGACGCTGTGCGTTTATCGTAGAGATAGAGCGGCTATCGCTCTGCCTTCAAAAGCCATGAATACCGCGACCCTCTCCGCCCCTGCTCCTTCCGCCGCGGCACCCGCCACGACAAAGACGAAAGTTACTCCCGCAGCCGCGCTTGAAATTTATGCGGGTGATCCGAACTTCATGGCTTCGCTCGCGCGTGGCCTTGTCGTCATTCAGGCGTTCACTCCGCAGATGCCGCAGATGACCATCTCGCAGTTGAGCCTGCGCACAGGCCTGTCGCGCGCGGCGGTCCGGCGTTGCCTCTACACCCTGTGCAAGCTGGGCTTCGCGGGCGCGGACGAGGCGCAGCGCTATTCCTTGCGGCCGAAGATGTTGACGCTGGCGAACACCTATACAGCGTCGAGCACACTGGCGAATGCGGCGCAGCCGATCCTGGAGCGGATGTCAGCGCAATTGGGCGAGAGCTTCTCTGTGGCAACGCTTGACGGCGACGATATCGTTTACATCGCGCGCACCACTGTGACGCGCGTAATGTCAGTCGACCTGCACATCGGATCGCGGCTGCCGGCGTTCTGCACGAGCATGGGACGCGTGCTGCTCGCCTATCTTCCGCAGGACCAGTTGGAACAGTATCTGGCGCGTGTGCACATGGTGCAGTACACGCCCAAGACGATTACTTCTATAGACAAGCTGCGTTTGGCACTGCGCAATGTTCGCCGCAATGGCTACGGCCTGTGCGATCAGGAGTACGAGATTGGTCTGCGCTCCCTGGCAGTTCCCGTGCAGGCCCCGAACGGACGTGTGGTCGCATGCGTGAACCTGAGCGGACATGCGCCCCGGATGCCGATGCTGGAGATGCAGACGCGCTTCCTTCCGCATCTACGCGCAGCAGCAGCCGAGCTCAGCGTGTTTCTGCGCTAACGCGAAGCGCCGTTCCGCATATTAGTCATCGTCGTCATCCTTATGCTTCGGGTGCTTCTGGAGCAGCATCGCAGGCGGCGGCTGCGCGCCTTTGGCATCCTGCCAGAGGATCAGGTTGAGTTTGTCCGTTGGTGCGCGGTCTGCGTGAGTGAAGTCCATCTTCATGGATGCAGCCGCGCCGACTGCATTCAATTTGTTGGCTGTGTAGATGAGGCCGTTGTCACGATTTGAGTAGTCGGCGTCGTACGCCGGCTGATCGCCCGGTCCGGTGAACAGCGTCGAGATGAGCGACGCGAAGGCATCGTTGTTGTTCATCGGAGGAACGCCGAGCAGCGTCTCCATCGTGCGGACAACGCTGACAGTCGAATAGAAACGGCTGTCGACAAACGCTCCCTCGCCGCCCTTCGCGTGTGGAGCGTACTTGCTGATAACGAGCGCAATCGAGCGGTGTGCGTCGACGTGATCGGCGCCGGCCTGCGCGTCATCTTCCAGGATGAAAAACGCCGTGTCATTCCAAAATGCGGAGTGCGAAATCGCTTCGACTGCGCGTCCCACGGCGAGATCGTTGTCCGCAACAGAAGAACGCGGAGTGGGGCCGCCGGGAACGGTACCGGCCGTATGGTCATTTGGCAGACGAAGCTGAATGAAGTCGGGCATCGTGTCGTGTCCGGCAGCGCGGTCCTTCTTCCACTGCTCAAGATGACGGAGGAAGATGTTGACGCGAATCTGGTCCGGCACACGCAGATTAAAGTCCGGAGACTCGGGAGCGAAGTGGCCGATGAGCTCGGGCTTCGTTGGCGTGTTCTTCGCAATCAGAGGAATCGCCCATGGCCACTTGTTGACTCCGCCTCCCCAATCGGCTGGAATCGGAGCGCCTGGCCGAATGACTGAAGGGTTGCAATGCATGCCCTCGATCAGCGGCCCCTGCTGCGAATTGGCATTCTCTTTTGTGTCGCAGAATTTGGTGGAGATGAACTCCGCAAAGTGATAGTAGGTCTTGCCGTGCCGCGCGAGATTGCCCCAGATGTATCCGCTCTGAGGCTCATTCACGTCGGGAATCTTCTGCAGCAGCGGATAACCTTCTGCGACCACGCCTTCGAAGTCGTAGGGACGCTGCGATCCGCGATAGTTTTGCTGCCAGGTTTTCTCGAGATAGTCGGTTCCAATCGCAGCGTTCGACCATACGTGCCCATCGCCCGAGACCTCGCCTGAGTCGAAGAAGTTATCGAGCACACCGAACTGCAGCGCGAGCCTGTGCTCGTTCGGCGTTATCGCCGACCCGTACATCGTGAGACTCGGATCTCCGTTGCCGACCTTGCGGCCCTCCTTCTGCAGATCGCCGAAGATCTGATCGTATGTGCGATTTTCTTTGATGATGTAGATGATGTGGCGGATGGGGTTTGTTCCGCCTGCGAACTCAACGGCTTCCCTGGCCGCCTTCATGCGATTAGCGTCGATCACCTCTTCTGTCCAGCGCGGCAGTTCAGCCTCGGCCTGCTTCGGATCCACGGCAGCCAGCGAGCCGTAGAGGAGTGTGGCGATATAGGTCGAAGGCTGCGGCCGCATGCCTATAGCCTTCTGCCAGTCCGCCTGGCGCTGAGGGACGTTGTTGGGTCCTGTTCCCTTGCCTTTTGCGGTCGCAATGTACAGCTTGCCGCCCGTGAATGCCATCGACATCGGCATCCATTCGGTGGGCACAAACCCGATTGGTTCCATCATGCCCTGCTTCGCTGCGCGGCCTTTCAGCCGGGCGGTGTCAAGCACTGCGACAGCATCCGTGATCGCGTCCGCGGCGTACAAACGCGTTCCGTCCGGAGAGACGGCGAGAGCTTCGGGCTCCGCACCGAAGTAGCTCTGGTGCGGCAGCCGCGTATCGAAATATCCTTTCGTGGAGAATTGCCCCGCAGCGATGTTGATAGCTGCAACAGAATCGCGATTGGCCAGCGCGACATACATCGTCTTCCCATCAGGCGCGATCTCCAGCGCACATGGATGCGAGCCGGCCGCTGTCGGACTCTTGGGCTTGAATAGCGGGAGCTTGCGTGAGACGGTGCGGTTCTTCAGGTCGAGTTCCACGACCTCAGAGGCGTTCCATAGCGCGACGAAGGCGCGCTGTTGGTCTGCAGTCACGGCCAGTGCGATGGGATACGTTGAAGGCACCGCGTCAGTCTCTGCGAGGTCAAATCTCTTTTCAATCGCGCCTGTCTTCGCATCCATCAGCAGCACGTCGTCGGAGAGATTGTCAGCAACGAGCAGCTTCTCTGATTCAGCCGATCCAAGTACAGCGATCGCCGCCGGGTACGGGACACCTTTATCGCCGGGCTTATTACCGATCAGCAGAGTCGTGTGGCCCGGCGCAAGCTGCTGTAGAGGAATCTTCAGCAACTTTTCGGCTTTGATCCTGCCGTCGTGAAAGCTGTAAACGACTACTCCGGTTCCCGCATCTCCTGACAGTTTGCCCTGTGGGTCCGAGAGCGACGCGATACTCGCATAGACATGGCTGCCGTCGCGGCTGAACGCAAGCCCGGAGTACAGCGTCTCCTTCGCGTGCAACGGTGTGCGGTTGTCGGGAAAATCAGAGAGCGCTCCACTGTGTGTGTCGTACACCGTGAGCGACTGCATGTACTTCGACTCGTAGGTGCCATAGCCTGCATTGACGGTGACGACGTAGTGGCCGTCGGGCGACACCGCCATCGACATCGGAAGGCTATTAATCCTCTGGGGAGCGCCGGGCACCGGAAGAATAAGTTGCTTGCTCGTCGGCAGATCGATTCGATCCGACGAGGTCTGTTGCGCCCGGCAAATGCGCGGCGTAGTCAACAGTACGAAGCTGCCCAATATGAGCAGATGACTCAAATCTGCAACGAGTGTGGTACGTCGGAAGCTTGGCATTACAAAAGTCTTACACAACCCTCTTCACGCGACATGTATGGTCAGTAAAGAAGGTTCAGAATGGCTACGGCATTGATCGATACAGCACGACAAGAGCGCGACGAAACGCGCACAGCTTCCCTCCTCGATTTCCCCTCCATTCCCAACGAGCCCGACCGGTTCGCAACCATACGGGAGACCGGCCAGCGCCTCAAGCAGGATCTCCGCATGGGCCGCGAGTATCAGCAAGGCCGCATCAACTGGATCACCAGTCTCTTCATGGGCGCCTTTCACGTTGGTGCCGTCGCCGCGCTGTTCTTCTTCTCCTGGCAAAACCTTATCGTTGCAGCGGTAATGTACTTTTTCGCCATCAACGTTGGCATCGGCATGGCGTATCACCGCCTGCTGACGCATCGTGGATACAAGGTTCCCCGCTGGCTCGAGTACTTCCTCACCGCATGCGGCACCATGGCGCTTGAAGGTGGACCGATCTTCTGGGTTGCGACGCACCGCGTTCATCATCAGAACTCCGACCACGAGGGCGATCCTCATACTCCTAACGAGGGAGCGTGGTGGGCACACGCAGGCTGGATTCTCTCCGGACGCGCGCTGCACTCGGAAACCGCACTGCTCGGCCGCTATGCTCCCGACCTCACCGGCGACCGCGTCCAGGTGTGGCTCTCGAAGTATCACTGGCTTCCGCTGACCGTTGCAGGATTCCTGCAGCTTGCGCTGGGCGCGGCACTCTGCCCCGGTCATCGGCTTATCGGCGCCTTCAGCATGTTGCTCTGGGGCACGTTCCTGCGCACGACCATCGGCCTGCATGCCACCTGGCTCGTCAACTCCGCCACCCACATGTTCGGATCGCGCCGCTTCGAAACCCGCGATGATTCGCGCAACAGCTGGTGGGTTGCACTTCTCACCGGTGGCGAAGGCTGGCACAACAATCATCACGCCCACCCTGTCAGTGCACGCCACGGCCTCGCATGGTACGAGTTCGATGTGAACTACTACGGTATCTGGGTGATGGAGAAGCTTGGCCTCGCCAGGAGAGTGCAGATCGCGAAGTTCGATCCGGCCAACCCCCGACCCGCCGGTTCATAAACAACTCCGCTCCTGCAAAGGCCGCCCTCGGGCGGCTTTTGTCGTCTTCACTCTCCGCGGAAGCCGGTGCCCGTATACTCCTGAGCAAGGATGAACGTCACACGCCGCCGCGGAACCATCGCTTTCTTCATCACGCTTGGCGTTTGCCTCACGGCTCTGGCTATAGCGTTGAATGTCACGTGGGTGCACATCAACGGCCGCCGCATTGCCCTTGATGTTCTTGGCGTATTTCTCTTCGCAATCCTTATCGCGGGAGTCGTGCTCAACACCGTCTTCCTGGTTCGCGAGATCCGCCGCAACGAGCGCCAGGATTCGTTTCTCAACGCGGTAACCCACGAGCTGAAAACTCCCATCGCTAGCATGCGTCTTTATCTGGACACGCTGCAGCGTCATCCGATCGATGAACCGCAGCGCCAGAGTTTCTATGCCACAATGCGCGCAGATACGGACCGTCTACTCGCCACGGTGGAGCAGGTCCTGAAAGCCGGCGAACTGGGGCACCGCGAGCGCGTGCAACAGCGCAGTCGAACCGAATTGAAAACCTTGGTCGCCGAATGTGTTTCGATCACGCTCACACGCCATCATCTTCCGGCTGAGGCGATTCAGATCGACGATGTTCCCGGAAATGTAAAGCTGTTCGTCCTCGCCCATCCGGAGGACTTGCGCACCGCAGTCCTGAACCTTCTCGACAATGCGGTGAAATACTCACCCCAGGGCGTTCACATCAGATGCCGCCTTATGATCGAGCACTACACCTGGGCGGTGCTCACGATTACGGATCGAGGCCTCGGGATCCAGGCCCGCGACTTGCGCCGTATCTTCAAGCGCTTTTATCGGGCTGCAGCAAACGATCGCGTGAAGATCAAAGGCACAGGGCTTGGGCTCTTCCTGGTTCGCACGATTGTGCGTCAGCATGGCGGCGACGTCCGCGCTCTGAGTGAGGGTCCAGGCAAAGGCTCGACGATGATCCTGAAGCTGCCGCTTGCCATCAACAACACGATGAACTAGCGCGAAGCTCGTACCTGCCTCCGATGCAGAAAGTACACCATCGCCGCTGCAAGGCTGAATAACATCCACGTCGCTGGCTCGGAGGTCTTCGGAATATCGGTAGGCGTCATCGGATCGATGTTAAAGTTCATGCCGCTGTAGACGTCATCGAAGTCGACTGATCCGGCAGAGTACGAGACGTTGAACAGCAGCGACACGGGCGTGTTGTAAGGGACGATGAATGTCCCGGTCAATGGAACACCGGCATTCAGATCGCACGTCTCTGTCAGACCCGCAATGGTGATACTGCACGGCCCGAAGACTCCGCCCCCGCCCTCGCCGTGGCGGAAGGAATCGGCCGTCCAGATCACGGTGCCGTTTCCTGTGCCGCCAGTCAGGACGTAAGTTCCATCAATGGTGAACGAGAGGCTCGCTTCGGCCAGCGTTGACATGCCGGACTGCGGCGGGTTCTCGTACGAGGAGAGATTCACCTGCATGGAGGCCGTCAACGGAGTCACCGAGGCATTCAACTGCGCAGAGCCCTCCGTCGCACTTGCCGACACGCAAGCGAGCGAGATCGAGGTTGAACTCGATGAACTCGACGAACAAATGCCCTTCGGGTTCTGATTGCTGATGCTTCCGGAAACGATCTCATCCGCATGGGCGCCGGCCGCCGTTGCAATGCCAGCCAGCAAAACAGCCGCATTCATCAGTCTCATAACGTATTCTCAGCTCCACTCTAGTGATCGCCGGAAACAGCACAAATACGATGAATGGGGGATGAGGCGCGCGTTAGATGCAGAGCCGCAGACACAACCAAATCAGCTAGATAACTTGAGAAATCGAGGGAAATCGGCCTGAAGGAAAGCGTTGGAGCGGGAGACCGGGATCGAACCGGCGACATTCAGCTTGGGAAGCTGACGTTCTCTTTTCCACCCGACGATAAAGTCGCTCAAATCAGCTTCATGCACATAAACCATTGCTTTCTAATAGTTTGAACGTGCTGAACTGATCGCATTATTCGCCCGGTCTGCATATGGTTTCCTCAATTTCCCGAAACTCGGGACAGTATGGACAGTAAGCTCGCTTGTCACTCAACCGGAAATTTGAACGGTTTAGAAGTGGTGGGATGGAGCGGGAGACGGGGATCGAACCCGCAACCAACGGCTTGGGAAGCCGCTACTCTACCATTGAGCTACTCCCGCTCGTGAGGTGATTATAGCCTCTTTCCCTCGTTTCGCTTCTGCAGTTTAGGACTCTGCACACCTCATTGCCGGAGGAATCGAGATCGCTAATGCGAAATGCCGTTTCCATAGGTGTCGCGCGAATAGGAGACGCGGCTCGTTTGCTGCGTGGAGGCACCCAATGGCTGCTGTCACGATTCGTAATCTTCCGGAGGCCACACATCGGGCTCTTAAAGCACGAGCTGAAGCATGGCCGCAGCACCGAAGCGGAGATCCGGGAGATCATTGATTCAGCCGTGCGACCCACTTCTCGTATTCGTTTGGGCACTGCCCTTGCGGAGCTAGGTCGCAAGTATGGCGGCCTTGAACTTCAAATTGAGCGCGACCAGTCCCCTGCCGCGCCAGTTCGGCTCTGATGATCATCCTCGACACGAATGTAGTCTCCGAACCGCTGCGACCGACCGATGATCCCGCTGTCCTCAGTTGGCTGGACCAACAAGATATCGAAACGCTCTATCTGACAACAGTCGCGGTTGCCGAACTTCGGTTTGGAATCGCTGCTCTTCCGCTGGAAAAAAACGACAGCACCTGGAAGACGAATTCGAACGACGTATTCTTTCTCTCTTTGAGGGACGCATCCTTCCGTTCGACGAGGCTGTGACTGCCGCGTATGCAGAGATTCGCGCCAAAGCCAGATCAGCAGGCAAAGCCATCGGGGTAGCGGATGCTTTTATTGCTGCCATCGCTGCCCACCATGGATTCACGATCGCAACGCGCGATGTCGTCACCTTTAAGTTCGCCGGGATTCCCGTCATCAATCCTTGGAGCCACTGGCTCTTTCCTCTTCGGGCTATCGCCGGCTGCCCGGAGACAGCAGGACGGGAAAGTTCCTCGTTGGCGGGCGCATGCTGGGAGCAAATGGCGTAGGCGCCCTACTTATTGGCTTCTATCGTGGCCGCGAATTCCAGCTCTGCGCAAGCGTTCGGGCCGGCTTCGTGCCCCCATCGCGGCGCGAACCCTATACCCGATTGGTATCTCTCATTACGGACCCAAAGGGCCGACTCGAAAGCTGCACTGCGGAGTGCAACGCGATCGTTTCTAGCAAGCGATCTCGCCTGGCCCGTTTCTAGTACGTCGAGCGACCGCCACTTACGTCGTAGCACTGGCCAGTGACAAAGGAACAATCTTGACTAGCGAGAAAATGAACAACAGCCGCAACCTCTTCTGGCCGCCCTGTGCGATTCATCGGGATCCGCTGGACCATATAGTCGATCTGCTCTGGAGTCAACTGGTCCAGAATCTTGGTGCGAATGACCGCTGGCGAAACCGCGTTGATGCAAATGCCCTCGCCAGCAACTTCCTTGGCCATTGATTTGGTTAAGCCAATGAGAGCGGCCTTCGAGGCCGAGTAGGCCGTCATTTTGGGATTGCCTTCCTTGCCAGCGACGGAGGCGATGTTCACGATGCGGCCGTATCCGCGGCTGCGCATGTGCGGAATGACAGCGCGGCAGAGATAAAACGGGCCGTGCAGGTTGACGGCCATCACCTTGTGCCAATCTGCATCGGTCTGTTCCCAGATGGGCGCGGCTTTGCCGGCGAGCCCGGCGTTGTTCACGAGAATATCAACGGCGTTGTGTTCGGCGACGAGGCTGTCGATAGAGCGTTTCACGGCCTCGGCGTCGGTGATATCGAGGGCGAGAGAAACAGAGCCGTTCCCAATGCGACTTGCTGCTGCCGTCGCCTCGGCACGATCGATATCGACGACGCAGACTTTCGCGCCGGCGTCCGCCAACCGCTTTGCGATCGCTTCGCCGATGCCGGTGGCGGCACCAGTGACCACCGCGAATTTCCCTGAGAGCTCAAACATGCACTTCCTCCTCTGACCGCTTTTGCCGCCGGGTTTTTCTGATCAAATCTTCTAACCGCCGCCGCAACAGGAGTGTCTCCGACACGTTATCGGCGCGATTGCATTGTCCCCATTCGGTCCACACGTACTCAACGGCCACAGCGCCACGATACTTGCGTTCGCGCAGACGGCGAACGATGCCTTCAAAGTCGATGGTGTTTTCGCCAACCGTTGCCTGCAACTGGCCGGGTGCTCCTCCGCGCGCATGAAGATGCGAAGCGAAGGGCAGAAGTGGATGAATCTTGCTGGAGGGTGTGCCGGCTGTAACAAAATGACCGTAGTCGAGGGTGAGCGTCAGGCCGGGAACGGATTCAACGAAGGCACGCGTGCTGGCCACGTCGGAACAGAGGGAACCGATGTGCGGCTCAATTGTGTATTTCACGTCGGCCGTCGCTGCAACATGCTGGCGCCAGCCGGCGACTTCGCGCGCGAGCGCCAGATCGTCGGCTTCCGCGACGTCAGGATGACGGACGCCGGGAAGTCCGGTGAGATGAGCACAGTCGAGAGCGGAACACAGATCGACCGCCAGCAGAAATATCTTGCGGTTGCGCCTACGCACGCGCGGGTCCGGATCGTTCGCGGCAGCAATGGAAGGCTCTGGACCGACCTGCAGGAAAACGTCGGAGACTCGCAGTCGATTGTGCCGCAACTCGGATTTCAGTTGTCGCGTGAAGCCCTTTGGGTCCGCAGCGAGCTGTGCAGGACGCAAGCCTGTATTTCGGTCGAAAAGACCAAGATCCACATGGCGAAAGCCAAGCAGCTCGAGCATTGCGAACCGTTTGGCGCGCGGCAGGAGCGGGAAGGTGTAGTCGGAACAAGAGATGTGCATCATAGCGCCAGCTCCTTTTCACGGGGACCCGTTGAAAGGCTGCACCGGTAAAGATCTTCAATTTGATCGACAGCCTGGTCCATGCTCAGCTCACCGCGAAAATGTGTGGCGATGGTTTCGCCAGCGGCGGCCTGCAAAGCGATGTAGCCGGCGTAGCGCGGGCGAACGATTGCGGTTTCGATGCTCGACTTCGTGCGTTCGAAGAAGCCGTTGCTAATGCTGTTCAGCAACGGATCGTCCCAGGCGGTCCTGCTGGCTGGCTGGCCTCCGCAAATTCCGTATAGATGCGTCTGGCAATCCGATCCGGCAACATACTCACAGAATTCAGCTGCAACGTCGGCGTGCTTGCAGTGGGCCGAGATGGCGATGCCGGTTCCACCGAGAATCGTGCGCAGAGGGAGGCCCTCGCGGAGCGAGACCGGATTTGCAAAGAGCAGCGTACGCGGCGCGAATCCAGGCCGCGAGTAGTTACTGTAGGTATAGGCGAAGGGGCAGTAGGCAAACTCGTCATGAGAGGACATCGCTTCGTAGATGTCGATCGGATTCATTGCATAGATGGTTTCCGGCATATAGGAAGCAAGCTCGCGCAGTTCCTCGATGCAGCGAGTCGCAACAATTCGATCAAGAAGCTGGTCGTGCGATGCAATCATGCCCTTGCGTGAAGCGCACATGCCCAGAAAATTCAAGAACAGGTCGGCGGGAAACGCGGGCATGCAAACCACGCCGGCGCGAGCGAGTTCAATCAACTCCTCCCAGGTTTCGGGCGGTTGTTTGCCGATGCGCTCCAGCAGGTCGGGGCGGTAGCTGGCTGCGGGCGCTGCAGCATCTATTGGCAACGCGTAGAGGCTGTCCTCGTAACGATAGCTTTCGAAGCATGGCCCGAGAGCCTCGCTCCGCATGGCGGTGAGACTCTCGGACTGCAAGCGAGGTTTCAGGTCCAGCAGAATACCGTCACGATGCACTTCGCCGAGCATGGGGTGATCGATGATCAGCAGGTCGTATCGCTGCGCAAGGTCGGCCAGGCTGGCATGGCCGAATTCGTCGAGGGTGCGTTTGTCCCATTGGATGCGTATCTGCGGGTGCGGTTCCTCGTACCGCTGCGAAGCGGCAACCAGGGGTGGTAGGGCTCGGCTGTGATTCCAGGTAATTCCGCGCAGCTTGAGAGCTGTCATACGCATTGCTCCGTGAGGCTGGGGATAAGGACATTCTGGCCGTTCCTGGCTGAGATGCAGGCGGCCTCAATCATCTCCATGGCCGCCACACCAAGCCACGCCGGCGAACGATTGCAGGAAGGGTCCACAATTGAATCAATGAGGTTAATGGCCGGCGCCTTGTGCGGATAGATTTCGTCCGGAGGGAGCGACGGATACACTTCGACCTTGCCGCTCATGCTTGTAAACTCCATCGTGCCCTGCCAAAGATCCAAGTAAAGCAATCCTTCCGTGCCAAAGATGCGCACCTCGTAAGTGCGCAGGTTCAGGCTGGTGGCGCCGGTGCTTGCGATCGTTGCGAGAGTGCCATCTTCCATACGGATGTTTAGCGCATCGTAGATGTCGACGTTCGCGCCGTCGTTATGGAAGCGCGCGAATACGTCGCTTGCCGGCATGCCGGTAAGGAAGGAAAGGTATGCGGCCACATGGCAGACCTGCGCGTAAATCTGGCCGCCGCCGGCTATGGCAGGATCGCTGTAGGTGCCGGTCTGGGGCTGCAGGTAGGGAGCTTTTCCGTTGTGGGTGGGGACAGTGTCTTCGCCGCGGATGAGACGGCTGACGGGATTGGTCATCAGCACGCTGATCATACGCAGCGCGCCGAGACGTCCTTCGCGGAGCAAGTGCTGGGCCGCAGCAGCATGCGCAGTGTAGTGCCAGGGACAACTGATAAGAAATTGAAGATTGCGCTTCTGTGCAAGGTCATGCAGGTGCCAGGCCTCAGCGGCGGTAAAGGTCATCGGCTTTTCGATAAGCACGTGCTTGTCGGCCTCGAGAGCTGCCTTTGCCTGCGCGAAATGGAGGTGCGGGCTGCTGCTGACGACCACCGCCTGCAGGCCATCGACCGCCAGGAGCTCGGCGCTGGTTGTGCAGGCGTGCAGCACGCCGAAATGGTGGGCGACCTTATGTGCCTGTTCTCGGTCGTTCTTCTGAATTGCGATCAGATCAGCGTGGGGGTGTGACAGCAGCGCTGGAATGTGAGCGAATGTTGCCCACCACCCCGCGCCCAGAACCCCACATTTGATTTTGTCCTTCATGGATCTCTCCCTACAATGACGGATCGCTTCAAAACTCCATCGGTTGAATCAAGTCGCGGTTCAGTTCCACCCCAAATCCTGGTTCATCCGTTAGCGTCACATGACCATTGACGGGCAGCGGCTCGCCGATTACGGCATCGAAGATGGGCCGGACCGTTGTTCCGTCACCTACCGACAGATACTCCGCAAATGGCGAGTTCAGATTCGATTGCACAAAGTGGTAGTTGTAGACTCCCGCTCCGTGCGGGATTACCGGAACGCCATAGGGTTTTGCGATGGCCGCAATACGGCGCACGGCCGTCAGTCCGCCACACCATTGCAACTCAGGTTGAATCACATCACAGGCACGCGCGGCGAGAATGGCTGCAAACGCTTTATAGTCATACTCCAGGTTTCCGATAGCCACCTGGATCGGCAAGATGCGTGAGCGCAACTCTGCGTTAAGGGGCTCGGCCGAGCCATTCTCAAGAGGGTCTTCGAACCATTTCACATCGACATCGCGCACACGCGCGGCGAGCCGGCTGGCGAATTCGATATCCCACGAAAGATAACAATCGACCATCAACTCCATCTGGTCGCCGAGTTCACGTCGGCATTGCTCGAGGCAACGCTGCATTTTGATCAGGCCGTCGCGCCGATCAGCAATGCCCCACGGAGCAGCGATTTTTACCCCGAGAAATCCTGTGTCCTTCCAGCTTGAAACCAGGTCGGGGTGAGTTGTCACATAGCAGGGAATTGAGTCCTTGGTCTGTCCTCCGAGCAACTTGTAAACCGGCTGACGGAGAGCCTTGCCCATAAGATCCCAAAGTGCAAGGTCGACGCCACTCATGGCCATGGCCGTCACACCGCCCAACCCGTAGGGCAAAGTAGAACGATACATCTGATCCCAAAGCTTTTCGATATTAAAAGGATCTTCGCCAATGAGGAAGCGCCTGAAGTGCTTCGCGATCACGAGACCAGCCGCCTCCCCACCGCCATAATTCGCCGCGAATCCGGTCACGCCTTCGTCGGTCAGGATCTCGATGGCATAGGGATCCTGACCGGGACCCATCCACAGAGAGCGCAGGCGTGCGTACTTCGGATACACCGACATGGGATTGGCGATCAACGCGTGGGTTTGCCAACCGCCGCCCCAGTATTGCGATTCGCCAAATTCAGCTCCGCGTTCTCCTGCGTTTCCCGATCGGATCTTATAAAGATGGATGGCCATGATCTTCATCGAATGCTATCTCCGGGTCCTTAAAGGACACCGAGATAGTCAAGCGCAAACCTTGGAGATTAGACAATCGACAAAATTCGCCGGCACATAGATTGCGCCTGACGCAATTTATTCCACTCTTGGCCACGCACTTGAACACTGTTGGTGCGCTAATTTGTTCACCACGCCAAACCGCGAATAATCAGTCATCTCGGTACAACCGCCTAGGATGCCTTCAATGGATACAGCGCCTACGTTGCGCCCGACGAAGTGATCCGAAGCAACATGTGAACAGGCGGTACTCAATCATGCGGGCAGAATACTGGCAGCCCGTGCATAGGAAGCACAAACGCACGGGAATATTTGATAGTATTCCCCGCCGCCTTAAATCATTGCGCCTGACGCAAAGTTAACTCCAAGGTGCGATTGATCTTTACCGCTCGCCACCAGCCTCCTACAGTTTCCCCGCAATGGAAAGGGCCTAGCTAAAAGCAGTGAAGGCCCAACAAGGAGCGCCTAATATGACGCAAGTCGAACCGATACTAAATCTTCTTCTCAGAACCGTGCGAAGCAAGTCGGTCTACCTAGTCGCCGCCTTTGCGCTGATGTTGTGTTCGGTGGGATGGGGTCAGTCTACAGCCGGCTCAGTCGACGGAATCGTTACGGACCCCTCTGGAGCGGCGTTGCCCAATGCGACCATCACCGTTACCGACGAAAGCACGGGCGCCGTGCGAGTCGTCGTTAGTAACGCGGCCGGTGTTTATACGTTGCCGAATTTGCCTCCCGGCAATTATCACGCAGCGATCACAGCCAATGGCTTTGCAACTGTCCATACCGAGCTGATTGTTCCAATCAATCGCACTATCCGGTGGGACGCTGCTCTGAAAACGGGAGACGTCAGCACAACCATCGCTGTTACCGATACGGCCGCCCACATCGAAACTGAGGCTCACCAACTCGACGAGACTATAGGAGCAAAGGAGATCGAAAACCTGCCCTCCAATGGGCTAACCCTCTTCTCAGTCCTGACATATGCCACTAACGTCGCCGCGTATGCCGGCAACGACAGTAACGATATCGACTATTTCCATGAACAGCAAAATTCTCTAACCATTGGTGGCAGCGTTTTCGGGGTTACACAGTATCTGCAGGATGGCGTCACAAATGTCAACATGCTAACCCGGACTGCCAATTACCAACCGTCCATTGGAGCTGCTCAGGAGGTTTCGCTCGTTCGCAATGGGGCATCGGCACGTTTCGATTCTCCAAATGTTGTCAATGTGATAACGAAGAGCGGAGCTAATGCCTTTCACGGAATCCTCTATGATTACCTCCAAAACGACGCGTTTAACGCAATCGGCGAAATAAAAGTAAAGAAACAGCCAGTACGATATAACCAGTTTGGCGGGAATATTGCAGGACCGATCCTTCATAATCGGCTTTTCTTTTTCTTTGACTATAGCGGGCATCGACAGCACAACACAGCTAGATCTAACAACGTTGTCCCAACGGCTGCGGAACGGACGGGTGACTTCTCCGCCTTATCCACGCCGATCTACGACCCCGCAACTTACAACCCTTCTACAGGCTCTATCAGCCAGTTTCCAAATAACCAGATCCCGGCCTCACGAATTACCGACTTTGCTACCAAGATATTAGCGTTCTTTCCTCTCCCCACGCTGAGCGCCATAACAGGGACAAATTTTCAAGAGATACTGTATAGCACAGTCAACTTCGATTCATATCTTGGGAGGCTAGACTACACGATCGGGAAACGCGATAGAATCTATGGCGCGTATATGACGAGTGATCCTGCTACTGTCGCCCAGAATATTTTCACCCTGCCGACATTCAATACGAACTATGAGACCAAAGCGAAGAACGCATATATCGAGGAGACCCACGTTATTAATTCGTCCATGGTCAACGCTTTCCGCGTCGGCTATAACCGTAGTGTTGTCTTTAACACTGTGGAGGGTGTTGGTACCGGTGGTCCTCTGGCCTATGGTATCACTGCTCTGGCAGGCACACCTCAGAGTCAATGGCTCCCTCCCGGTATAAGTTTTAGCACGGGAGGCTACGCTGGATGGAATCCGTCCGTTCAGGGCGCGACTCAGAATCTTTTTCAGTATTCTGACGAACTTACATTCACTCATGGGCGACACACCATATTTGCAGGAGCAGAGCTGGACCGAATTCAATTCGATGGCAACTGGCTGCTCGGCAATAACGGCCGCTTTATCTTCAATGGCCAATACACCTCGAATCATGCCTTGAAGCAATCGGGGGGCAACTCGATCGCTGACCTGCTTCTGGGCTTTCCGCAAGAAGCTACGGGCGGTGTAGGAAGTACGGCGGCAGCATTCCGCCAATACAACGTTATGCCATATATCCAGGATGACTGGCGGGTATCCAAGAAACTCACCCTAAACATGGGGATTCGATATGATTATTTTGGGTCGCCAGCGGACAAGAATGGTCGCTCGAATATATACGATGTTACAACCAACACCAATCACCCTGGGTCCTTTCACCAAGACTATAACGACTGGGCCCCCCGCGTAGGCTTCGCGTATAGTCTATTGCCCACAACCAGCATTCGCGGCGGCTACGGAATCTACTACGCCGGAATTCAATACAACGAACTACAGTTCATGATGGCCAATCCGCCAAATTTCCACGCCGAGGTTAATATTTACACCGCTGCTCAGGCTGTTCCAGTCGAGGACACTCTCGTTGCCAACCCTGCGGTCAGCGCGCAGGCACCCTATACGGATGCGCTTTACATGCCAATGCCTTACGTCCAGGAACGCAACCTATCGATTGAGCAATCTATTGGAAGCCATACAGTTGCCGAAATTGATTACGTTGGAAGCAACTCCTTTCATTTGATGAGACGCATCAATGCCAACCAAGCCTACCTTCCAGCTGATCCCAATAACCCTGCGAGCTTGGCGGCCCGTCGCCCTTACCAATGGGTCGGAGATGTTCTCGAGGCAACCAACGCCGCATACGCCAATTACAACGGTGTTGAAGGCACAGTACGCGGCAATTTTGGGAATGAGTCCAGTGTGTTTGCCAGCGCGGTTTTTTCCAAATCGCTCGATGATGCCTCAAGTGAGCAGGACGTACCGCAGAATCTTTACGATCTCAATTCTGAGTATGCTTGTCCTCATTCAATCGGACGTACGTAGTGAAAGTTGGAGGGCAGACGCAGATACCTATCATCGGACGGCATAATACTCTTATCCGCACGAATAACGGGCTACTGAACGGGGCGTTCGGAGGCTGGTTGGTTAGCGGCGTGGTTCAGGTATTCAGGGGTTTGCCGATGACTGTGACTACATCAGATGTCTCGAACACGGGCGCATTCCATGGAGGACGCGCTAATCGGTCCTGCAATGCAATGAACTTCCCTGGGCGGTCGCAAAAGGAATGGTTTAACACAGCATGCTATTCTCAGCCGGCGGTTTATCAGTTCGGTTCTGCGCCCCGGAATGACTTAATCGGCCCAAAAGTCACTTCAACAGCCCTGTCCCTATTCAAAACCTTTCCATTTGGCGAAACGCGCTCGGTAATCTTCAGAGTCGACGCGTTTGATCCATTCAACGAATCGTGGAACACCAACCCAACGCTTACGTTAAACGAGCCCCAGCTTCGGCGTCGCCGGTATTGGCGGAGCGCGATTCCTCCAACTGTCCCTGAAAGTTGCTTTTTGAGATCTGAGATTTTATGGGCCTATATTGCGACGCAACCATGTTGCGAAATGGCGATCAGGGAGAGGAAGAAATGATTCGTGACGAAGCATAGCCGTAGAAGATTTCTCTGCAATGCCACCTTGGCGAGTGGAGCGATAACCTTTCCAAAGCTTCGTGGTGTGTCGCAATTCGCGGCTCTTCCGGCCAGTTCGGATTCTATGGGCGCGAACAGCGCCTCTGTTCGGCAACTGTTCGATCAACACCTAAGAAGTATCGGCCCCTGGTGCGTTGGTGGTGGCCAGGCGATCTCGTTATGGAGGAAGAACTGCGGCGGGAAGTTGAGGTTTTGGACAAGGCGGGTTTTGGCGGCGCAGAAATTCAAGCGTTCTTCAAGGGTCTCGACGCCAAGGCGTTCTCCGCAGCGCAGATGCAGCGGATCAACGGCTTTGCTACGAGTTTCTTCCGTCATGTTGGCACCGCTGCGGATGAGTTGCAAGCGCGGGATGTTTATCGATTACACATTCGGTTCGGGCGGCCGTTTGGTGGCGGGGACGTGGTGACGCCAAGCTCGCCTCGGTGGAATTGAACTCAACGCATCTGTCGATAAGAGGGCCGCGAGGTCAGCCAGAAGCTGCACATCGCGTCAGTGATCGACGGCGATCCCTCGCACGGAGGAAAAATTCTGAATGGATTGCCGGACGGGTGGGCAGAGCGCATGAAGAAACGCACAAAGCGGGTGGCCGTGGTGGCACGAGCGGTGAAGATGCCGAGTGGGCATCATCAGCCAGGCCCACCGGGGCCGGAAGGCGGTAAAGCCAGGCCAATTAGAGGGCGGCACATCGATCGAT
>CAVYTR010000009.1:0-9276 GCA_963771495.1 uncultured Acidobacteriaceae bacterium
GTGCATTAAAGCGTGGATTAGTCAAACTGAAATAGCCACATGATCCCGTTGAGTTCTTGGTCCGATCTCCAGCATTAAGCAGGACAGATCTCGCGACTCACATCCGTGGAAATGCACCGCATCGTCACAGCGGCTTCAGATCCGGACGACTTGACTTATGGCCAGGCCGTCACTTCGTCGCCCGGTGTTCAAGGAGAGCCGATGCGAGACTCTCCCTTGTCGAGGATTGAAGAAGCATCTAAAATACAGCGTCTCAGGAAACGCTCATGGCGTTTCGTTCAGTATGCGAGTCCGCTCACGATGAGCAGATAATCCGCCTTCCGAATTAGTTAACTACCAATCAAGCCGGCAATAAAAACGCGTGTCATTCACCTTGAAAATTAGGTATGGGCGGGCTCCTCTCCTAGCTCGCACTTTGCCGAACAAAACTCGTCCATATCTAATATGAAGGGCGGCCCATCTCCGGCGTGAACGTTGCGCACACTGGAGATGCTGACATGTGTGCGGGTTCCGGATGAGTGTCGACCAGGTGGGGATGACATTGCCGATCAACACTCCGCAGTAGTCCGGATGCGTTTACTGATCCTGCTCTCTCTGACTGATATACCCGCTTACCGGAATGTGAGAACACGAGTGCCGGGCGCAGAGCCTGCAGTTTCACAAACGAGGGTTTACGCACGTCTATGCACGTTTCGTTGAAACTGCGGTTTTCTTGCATTTCGGAGTTGCAGAAAGCTATTGCCTTATACCGAGAGTTGGCGATACATTTACGCAATGCTTATTGGATATGCCCGGGTTTCCACCAACGATCAGGAAACGACGGCGCAGGTATCAGCGCTGAAAGCCGCCGGCTGCGAGCGCATCTTTCGAGAAAAGGTGTCGGGCGGACGCTGGGACCGTCCCGAGCTGCACAAGATTTTGGATCAGCTTCGTAAGGGTGATGTGCTGGTGGTCTGGAAACTGGATCGGCTGTCCCGCTCGCTTCGAGACGTGCTCACCATCATGGAAAAGCTCGCAGAGGAAAAGGCCGGTTTCCGCAGTCTCACGGAAGCAGTTGATACAACAACGCCCGCTGGGCGCATGATGCTCCAGATGCTGGGTGCCTTTTCAGAATTCGAAAGGGCTATGTTGCGCGAACGCACGAAGGCGGGTTTGGATTCAGCACGACGTGAAGGTCGCATCGGCGACAGACGCCCCAAACTGAACGTCTCGCAGCGACAGGAGATCGCTGGATTGCGATGAGACGGCTATCGTTTGAAGAGTCGAGTGAAGGGCCGAGCCAGCGCTCACCTAACAATCGCCACCAGTACCTCCGCAGGAAATAGCGGTTCATTGAGCACCAAGGCCGGCTTTCGCTTTCTCCTCCAGCAAGTTCACTTCAGTGAACTTGACGAGGTAATTCGGTTGGGCAATTGAGGCCCCGTTTGGATTCATTTGACTGCGAAACAGGGCTTTGCCGTACCCTGCACTTGCTTGGCCGCTTAACGCCTGGTTGAAGCGAACGAATCCCGGAACCGGGATCAAATGTCCCGACACCGTAGCGGCTTGCTGGCCCGTTTTTGCGCTCGCGAGCATGCGGCCGATTGGCGAGTCAACGCGTATGATCGTCCCGGCGCTGTCCTGAACAGGAAACCCAGGCTGCTCGATTGCATTTCCGAACTGAATCAGTTGCTGGGGATCACACGCCGGTGTGAACGTGACGCCAATCGACCGTCCCGAGGCGCCAAACCGCAATGTCCCGGTCCAGTTCACAAATTCGTGCTTCGGACCGAACAAGTCGCGCACCTGACTTTCATAGCGGTAAGGATCTGGAATGCGCATTCCCGCCTTTCGAATCGGATTTGTCTCCTGTGCATACGCGAGTTGTTCTTTTTGGAAGGATGTCACCAGCTCGCAGAATTCCTTCTGTTGCTCAGGAACCTCGGAACCCGGAGTGGAGGATTTCTCCGGCTCCACTGCGGGGGCGAGCGATTGTTTCGTTGCCGGGGCCGCTGTTGTCTGCAGCCGAATGGTCGAAATTTTGTCCCGCGGAATTTCCTGCACAATCCCGCGCGTATCGCGGAAGTGCACGGTGTTTTCGTCGGCAGAGACCATATGGCCCTCAATCGATTCACCCGTCGTCAGAACGACGGTATCTTTTCCGGCCGACGTGAGGCCTACCAGCAAAATGCCGAAGAGTATGATTCTGCCCATCTGAATTGCCAGCTCATTTGTTTAACTATGCAAAAGCGGGTTCCGGCGTAGTATGCGCCGTCGGCACTGCGGCTGAACCCTTCCGGCCGGGAAGTCCCGGTATCTCTTCTCGATCCGTATACCAGCACCAAGATTCTAATTCACTCTCTTCGATCAACTGCCGCAGCTCCGCCTCGTATTCCGCGCTCGCTCCGGGAGGAACGATATAGCAGGCAACCGGGCGCGGCTGAGTGTCTGAGAGCACCACGCTGGCCAACGGCCGATTTGCCGGAAGCTGATAACGCATTCCTTTGACAAAACGACGATGCGCTTTGCTTAATGCTGCGATCAACCGATCTTCATAGGTGTTTTCGACCGGAATCCAGTCATGATTACACGTCATGAAAGCCACTTCGTGAAGCGAGAGAACGCCGGTGGGCCCGGCGCTGAACGTACCGATGATTACCAGGTGAGATCCCTCGGTCGCGTTCCAGAGGGCGAGGTCTTTGTCGAACAGTTTCACGATGCGCTGATGCAGATCATCGGAAAGCATGAACGGACAGTCTGGAAGCTGTTTGGCCACAAGCTTCTGTCCAAATCGAGCAGGGATGATTTGCTTAACTTCCGCGAGCAGCAGCATGAGCTGTTGCGCGTGGCCCGGCTGACGGACTAGCACGCGATCCAGATGAGCCAGGCGGCGCTGAGCAATCTCTTCCTTGTGGTCCAGAAAAAACGGCTCAGGAATGTAAACCAGATCGTTCAGAGCCGTGCCTTTCGTGCGCTTGCTTTCGGCAGCTTGTAGCAGGTATTTGCGAATAACGCTCCAACTGCGCTTTCCAGTCATCGAGGGTGACCATCGGGAAAAGCCAGCTTGTTCCCAAAGATAGTGAAGCGTGCTTCGAAGCCCAAGTTTGCTGCCTGCGCTTTTTGCCGTTTCCGGCTCTTTTCCACTAGGTACCGGAGGCGTTCGACCAGCGACCTTTGTCAGACTGAAACCCAGCTTCAGTGCAGTTGTCCCGTCCTCGATGTTTTCCTCAATGGCGGGTAAGACCTCACCGAGCCCGGACAGTTCCGCCGGTGGTTCAAAGGAATCACAATCTGGCGAATGCGCTGAACCAGTGTTCGGCATCCGCTTCAGTAAATAGCGCGTGCCCAGTTTGGCGATATACATCTCCGGGTAAGGTCGAACACAGAGGCAGAGCGGCCGGAACTTCTGCCCGTGCAGGCTCGCCAGAACTACCGGCAATCTCGGGTCATTACCCTCAAACACTTGTCCCGCGATTTGATAGGCGCTCATCGGCGGTCCCTCTGCCGGTCCCTGAACCTGACGGAGAATACTCCCGGTTCCTGCCCGCCCGCGATATCGGCATCGCCGCTTATGATGCGTCCCGTAGAAAGGCGAATCGCCGCCGCTGCGGGAGCCTCGGTGAACGCCGGTGCTTCCGGCGGCGTCGGTGCTTGCGACCGATGATCCATTTTGCTCGCGGCAACTCCAAGAACGAAACATGTAGCGATCAGACAGCCCAACGTGATTCTGGTGATAAGCCGCTGCTGACGTTCAGAAAAATGCGAGTCGATCCATTTCGTCACACGATTGGCGAACCACTCTCCGGCCTTGCGGGCCGCGGGGCTGAAGAAAACGCGCCCGGCACATACAGCGATGAAGCATAGTTGCGAAAAGCCGTGCCACGTTACGGCCCCACTCTTCCACGCATCCGAATTCGCGAAAGCCGCTTGTGTGACAGTATCGCGGAAAGACCATACATCTTGGGGAAGAAACGAGGCGAGGCAGAACAAGCAGCCCAGTACCAGCCAGGGCGAGAGAATCGCAGCCGCGAGCGTTACAAACAGCCAGCGCGAAAGACTCACGACCAGAAGCCCTACATCACCCGCCTTCATCGTTCCCTCCTGTAGTCGCTAATTGCCGGACGAACGCGGCCCACCTTGAGCGGAAGCCAAATCGCTACGAGCGCTGCGGCCAGACAAAGATCAACGACCATGACGAGCCCGAGGATGCCAAGCGCAGGGCTACGAAACGCAGCGGAGGCGAACGATGTCAGCAGACAGCCGGCAAGCACACCCACTGCCGGCGCGAGCACCCGTGCCAACACTGCGATCCCAACCAATTTGATCGAAGCTTCGATTGCGACTAACAGGCGTGGAGATGTTTTCATGTGTATTGTTCCCGTTTCAGTAATGCGGCTCATACGGGCTCGGAAATACAACGTCCTTCTTGACGTACACCAGGAACTTTTGACCGGGCCGGATCACGAGCGTTGGCTGGCGATTGAAGTTCCGCTGCGTTAACTCTTGGCCGAGCTGGGAAGCACTTTGCCCGACAGACGCTCCGATGACCTCGCCTGTTGACGGATACTGCAACACGCTGTTGTTCGATCGGTTTTGCGAAACCGCTAGTCCCGCAGACAACACCGATGTGAGCGCCACACCCGCGATCTTGCTTTTCCAGTGATCGTCCACTTTGTCCTTCAAGCCCGCCGATCCATCGGCAGAGTGCCCGTTCATGCGGCCGAGATCCAGCGAACTCGAATCTGGAAAGATCACCCGAGTCCAGACAACCTGCACTCGATTCTGTCCATACGACACATTGGAGTTGTACTCGCCGACGAGTTTCGATCCGTGCGGAATCAGCACATAGCAATGCACCGACCCGTCTTTTCTTGTTACGCCGCAGAGAGCATCATTCACATCGACCCGAATCTCCGCTGTTACTTGTCCCGGTGTATCGGAATTCAAGCCCAGCGGCATCACAGCCGGGATGACGGAGCCTTGCTGTATTTCAAATTCTGAGAGCGGGTCTACGCGCGTCGCTTTCAGATAGTCATCTGCTGGATTTGGGACATCGGTACCCGACAAAAACTCGCCTTTTTCCGCTTGCGCGTTCTGCGCGCCATAGTTGCCCGGGCCGGAGCTGGACGTGCGGACCAGGCCAAATTTCCTCCCTAACGTCGCGAGATCATTTGTCGAGCCGTCTTTTGTATTGTCTGGTGTTGCCGGTGGCAACAGGCCTGGAGGAAGATAGGGAGCAGCCGCATTCGCGGCTGGCGCCGGAGTGTCCCCCGCCGCGGGAGCACTCGCACTCGTCAATGCGAGATACGCCTGATAACTCGTAGGGGCTTTTCGGGCGGCGATCTCTTCCTGATACGCCTGTCGCTCCGCATCCCGTTGCGCTTGCTCCTGCATCGTTGCCTGAGGCGACGGCTGGTTGATCTGCTCGGCTTGATTATCGGGCGCGTGGCCTAGTTCCGGGTGAGTTGTCGCGCTGGCACCCGGATCGAGCGAATTCGAGACGGGCTCTGGTTTGCTGGTTGCAGTTTTAGGCAGCGGAGCTGGTTCACTACTCGCCTGGCGTTTTTCCACCGTTTCGCGATTGCTGGTCGCCGGTTCGGAGGCGTACTGAGCGGTTTGCTTGGCCTTGTCGTCGGCCCCTTTCTTGATCAGACGGAACATCATTCCGCCCACAATGATCAATCCCATCGCAATTCCGAACGCCCAAAGGCTGTACCGCAGGCGACTGGAGATCGCACTTCGGCCTTGCGGAACCGGTTCAATCAGGTCGATTCCCTCGGATGGAGTATTGTCAAGATCGGGCATGGGCGAATTTCCCTTCCAAAATTCAGAACAGGCTGGTAGGGGCACTGGGGTTGCTCGATTGAGCCAGCGCGCGTTTCTCTGGGTTTCCTGCAGTTAGAACGTTCTTGTTCGTGATCGTGATGCGGAGCTGGTGGCGGCCAGTCCCCGATAACAGCTCAATCTGATCCGTAAGGGAGTCAATTGTATAGGTCAGGTCTTTGTCGCTGAAATGCCAATTCGGAGCGTCTGGACCAGTGAAGCTTGTTAGCCGCAGCACAGGAAGATCGCGATAGCGAGCCGCTTCACTCAACTGCACAAATGTGTGCACACCGTCGTCGTAGACCTTTGCCGGCCGCAGATATTGACCGTGCTTCTTCGCCGCCTTGTTGAGCACAACGTCGTAAGCCGTGCTTTTCGCGGCCCGCATCGTGTCTAGGGACTTGAGATGCTTGCTCTGATCGGTCTCCTTTGAGCCTTCATGCTGCGCGCTCTGAGCGGCTGCAAAGCTCTGCAACTTCCGCTTCTGTTCCTCTTCCGGGTACCGGAAGGCAACTTGTGGCAGGTAATCGTGCGGTTCGGATAGCAGCCGGATATAGTAAATCCGTTTATCCGTTGGCACTGTCAACGTTGTTTCCTGGCCGGAAAACTCGGGCTTTACGATCAAAAAGGCCTGCGCGCGTTCACCTGTCCCGATGAGCCGCGGCGTTACGGTCCAATGCGTCCAGTCACCCAGATCGAGCATCGGCAAGCCCTTTGTGTCGAGTTGAATCTGCTCGCCGGGCTCGAGATCGATTTCGCTGAGCTGCTGAGGCGCTGTGATGACGGTAGGAATTCCTTCGCCGTAGGTGTACAGAACACGACCATGCTCGCCGGCAGATGGTGCACTCTCAGACTGCGCCACATGCGCAATTCGCAGCGACTCGGCTTCCTGTGCGGTAAGTGGTAGGGATTTGTCCGCAATGGTGGGAGCCGCGGGTCCTGTAATTGTGCCCGTAATCATGGGCGGTGGCGTGGTGGGATTCCGCTGCATATGTGCGTTCTTAGCCGCTGCGGGTTGTTTGCCTTGGAGTGCAGCAAGCGCGGCCACGTAATCTCCATGGCTCGGAACGAGTGGGGGTGGCGTGAGCTGTTGGGGCGAGTTCTGCCCGAACATGACTGCCGGGAACAGCGCGCCGGCGAGGATCGGTAAGCGAAGGGCGCTCATTGATCGGACTCCTTGGAATTTACTTTCGTGGGGTGAATTTCCGTGATGAAGATGCCTGCAGGATTGGCTGCAGCGGCGTCGGGATCTTTCGGCTGTCCGGTGATGGCGTACACCAGCACCGCCTGCCACGATAATTTCTGATCAGGACCGCCGTCTACCGCCGTAGCCGTTTCTTCCCACGAGACCTGATACGCGTTATCAGACAGCGGCTGACTGGCCGTGATCTTTACAGAAACGAGCTCCTTCTTCGCGCGGAGTTCGGGATTGTGATCGCTATGCCAGCGGTCCATGAACTTGTTTGCGGGGCTGTCTTTGCCGATGAAGTAATAGCAACTATCCCAGTACATCTTCTGCAGCCGCGCGTCCGAGGTGACCACGCGCCAATACGTGACAAAGTTGTTGAATGCCATCTCTCGCGAGGAAGACGAGGTGCCCGTCTGTGGCCGCCCGATCGAGAGTGTTCCGGTCGCACGATCCTGCACAACGGGCACCAACACGCGTTTCGGTAACGTCCCGAGGTAAATGACTCCACCGATCAGCACGAAATTCATCACCATCGAGGCGGCCGCACAGCGTTGCCAGTTCGTCTTTTGGGTGCGCTCAGAGCCACACCAATCATCAAAATGCAGCTTGTTTGCTCGAAAAACGGCCAAAGCCTCAGGGTTTGGTTCCTGAACCTGACTAGACATTCAGTGCGCTCCTTAGTGACCAATTGAGGATTGCGGCGTGCCCCCGCTGTGTCCTGATGGCGGAAGACCCCGAACGCCATTGACGACTTGCTGGCCGACTTTCAAAGCCGTCTGTGCGGCAG
The DNA here is from genome assembly GCA_963771495.1 of uncultured Acidobacteriaceae bacterium. Classification (GTDB taxonomy): domain Bacteria; phylum Acidobacteriota; class Terriglobia; order Bryobacterales; family Bryobacteraceae; genus Bog-105. The sequence continues at coordinate 7,779 of CAVYTR010000009.1, forward strand.
TTGCGCCCGACGGCCTCGGCTGAAAAACCGCGCCACCGCCTCTGCCTCCACCAGGCGGAGTCGTCGGAGGTTTCGGTTGCGGCACTGGAGGAACAGAAAGGCCGGCAGTAATCCCACCACCTGCTCCAGGGCGCAGGATCGCTCCTGCCCGCGCGCCACCCGCGGCAGCTCCGCCACCGGCGGCCGCCGCGACCACCTGCAGCGAGGCCTGCCGTTCCGGCGGTTGCAACCGTAGCAGCGGTGCCTATACCTGCAGCAGCAAGGGCTCCAAAAAAAGCGACTGCATCGCTGCCAGTGAGTGTTGGGCTACCCCCAAGAACAGAGGACACTAACTTCGAGACATGCCAGCACGCAAACGCGAAAAACAATGCTCCAATCGCGATGACCCAACCGTTCAAAATGTTATTAATGGGGCCAGTATTGTTGGCTGCTTCTGTCTTCCAACGGTTCGTTAAAGTCCACCCGACACCGACGATAAGATATAGAGCCATCAACTTCACGCCCACTGCTACGCAAAACGCAAAGTAACGTTCGACGTAAGAGACGGTCCATCGCGAGCCCCCCAGCCAAATGAAGTAGCTCCCCAATCCAATCGCAACGTACGAATCGATCAACGAAATTCCAAACTGGAGAGCGACAAGGCAGAACCCAACCATGACTCCGCCAGCCCCAATAAAATAGCCAAGCCCCAAGCCTGGTGCGGCGGCGATAAAAGGCGACGCACTCTGCAGAATGGTGCCCGCAATATTCGCTCCCTGCGAGAGCATCGCACTCGGTCCGAGGCTCTTGATTGGCGATGCCTGTTTTCCGAGCGCAATGAAGCCATTGATAATATCGGGAAACCAAGTTGTCACGTTGAGCACTAGCGCGAGGAAGAACCCAACTGCGAAGATCTTCCTTATGCTCGCCATCATCATTCCTTCGAAGTCGTACCTATTGAGCCAATACTCAATGCCAAACCAAGCAAGGTCCGCCGCAGCGATGACAGCAAACAACCCGGTCACATACTTTTGCCCAACGGCGATCCAATTGCCAACGGCGAGCTTGTAAACATCTATGAAGTCGTTCGCATCTCCCAGCGAGGGTAAGGAACCCGGTCCTGGAGGACCGCTCGGACCTTGAGCGTGCAGCAGGGGGGCAGCAAGAGCGGCAGCTCCTAGGAAGAGTGCCAGACGTGTGATGGTTCTTTTCACAGGCAAAAGCCTCCTGTTGTGCTTAGTATAAACGAGCAAGCACGTTATTGCAAGAGGCTTTTTTGTTTCTCCGATATCGATGGAGGACGCGATGACTTAGTGGATTAAAAAGTCTGGCGGGCCGGGTCGAAATTAGTAGGTTCGCGGGTCGGCTTTATACGGTGTGAACATCAGAGGGGCAACTTGGGCAACTGCATCACAAATGCGCCCTTCTGCGGTGCGCATATGCCAAGCGGCGGGCGCGGCTTTTCGAAGGGGATCGCACTCGCCATTTATTTTTTGAACGAATGGCGGTGGTTGATTGG
>CAVYTR010000010.1:0-15931 GCA_963771495.1 uncultured Acidobacteriaceae bacterium
TGCAAAATCAGGCCGGGGTTCCGGGCGAGAGAGCTGTAGTTCACGACTTCGTTGCCCAGAATGGTCGAGTTCGGCACGACTACTTCCTCGTTTTTTATAGTGCGGAGGTGCGTCACGAGAAGGCGGATTTGCTCGACATCGCCTATCTGATCCCCGATTTTCACCCGGTCGCCCAAGCGAAAGGCACGACGATAGGTCATGCTGTAACCCGCAATGAAGTTCGAGATAAAAGAAGACGAACCCAGCGAAAAGATAATTCCGATGAAGAGCGAAACTCCCTTAAAAGCCCCGGACTCCGAGCCGGGGATGTACGGGTAAGCGACGACGATGGCGAACACGACTACGAGCATTCTCACCAGCCGGTAGGTGGGCCCGGCCCACTCAGGGTCAAACCCTTCAGAGTCACCGTTCCGCTGCCAACACGGTCGAAGAGGACCCGGATCATCTTCAGCGCATAGCGTATGATTACGGTGAGAATCGCTAGAAAAACCAGGTTGGGAATCATGCCAACCAGTCCGGAGCCCATGGTCCGGAGCGGATCGATAGCGATTGCGTACAGGTGGTTGGCGAAACCCCGCGTCCATGGAAACAGCGCCAGGACGTAATGAAGGTAAGCGTAGGCCGCCACCGCGAGTGTCAGGCCCCACGCGAGGTTTAGCAGACCCGTGAGGACCCGCCAGATCTGTTCCACCTTAACCATGTGATGCGCCCGGCCTTCAAGCCCCTCGATACGCGCGCGGTAACGCCGCTCAAATCCGGCGCGCAATAAAGCAACCAGGCGGCGGCCAAATAGTGCGATTACAAGCAGTACGGCTGTGGCACCCAGTGCGTAGAGGGCATGCGACCACAGCAAAGTCGGGTACCTGTTCTGGCGATACGCCTCGATCGAATGCGCAATGCGGGCCCGGTAGAGCGTTGCGAGTGGGTCGCGAGAGATGTCTTCTATCGCTGCGTCTTCATCGAGCACAGCCATGATGCGCTGGCCGTCGGCAAAGATCCAGGTCGCCCCCGGGTGTTCTTCAAGTCTCAGCGACTCCGGGCCGATCTTCGAGTTTGCGGCAAGCTCCCGGATCCGATCTGCGATCTGCTGGGCACGACGCTCCGCTGGGTGCGCTTTGACGCCCCGCACGGAGAATAACGTTTCGCCATCGATGACGATCTCTGCCATTTGCACATCACTATCCGTGTCTTTGTTTGCTCCAGGCGCCTGGCCGCTCTCCTCGGCAAACCCAGATGCGCTCACAAACAGCACCAGCGCGGCGGCTAATGACAGAACAGATGTTCGGATACTCGGCATGGTTCCGCTCCCTAACCGGGCAGACGGGACGCAATCTGGTGATGCGGTCTGGCGAGGATTCGATTTAATACTTTGATAGAACGAGATCGTTCTCGAACAACTCCTTCTGCCCGCGGTATGCTTCTTCATGCGTTCTCTCCATTACCTTACCGGGGAGAACGTCTTCTCCATTTCCAGCTGAACCGGAACAGAACTTCTTCGGCATAGGAGCGATTCACATCTCGATGCCTGGCACCGCGCGCTCCTAGCGCTGCGGGCAGGTAAGAAAGAATCCGTTCTTCCCCACGAGACCAACGAATAGGCCCCAAGAGCGAAAAGGTTTTGAATCGGCTGTTATCGAATTTCATCTCCATGTCGGACCATAATTCGCACCGGCAAGGAAAGGCGCATGACATAGGGGGGAGCACGGCTGCAAGGGGCTGTCGCCTGGAGAAAATGGGGACCTTATCTCTCCGAACGGCAGTGGGGCACCGTCCGGGAGGATTACAGTCGGGACGGCGACGCCTGGAACTACACTCGAATCCGCTTTAAAGATGGCGTCAACCGAACGCGCTAGTTGGATTTAATGGACGAGAAACAATATCGGCGAGTGCTTTCGAAGATGTTGGAAAAATCCGAGTTCCGGATGCCGATCAACCAGCGCGACGAGTCAAGACGGAAGCTGGGTAAGGCGCCGGGAGCACGTCGTTATCCACACCGAGGTGAAGATTGATTGCCAGACGCGTCGGCGCGGGTGTTCTTTTCCTGGGCCTTCTCATTGTTCAGAATGGTTGGGCACAAGTGGGACTTGCGAGCTCTGCCCCGCCCGCCGCCCCAGCCCAGCCTGAAGTTCCTGAGGACTCACTCGGCCGCAACACCCCTCGGGGCACGGTGCGCGGATTCCTTACAGCCGCCAGCCAGAAAGACAACGCGACAGCGGTCCTTTACCTGAACACTCATCTGCGTGGTGAAGCTGCGGGTGTCCTCGTTCATCAACTCTCAGTGGTACTGAACCAGCGATTGCCCACCAAGCTTAATGAGATCAGCGATCGGCCGGAAGGCTCTCTGTCCGACCCAATTGAGCCTAACAAAGAGCTAATTGAATCCATTAGCAGCGACCTCGGGAATGTGGACATTTCGGTAGAGCGCATTGACAGGGGAAAGATCGGCTCAATCTGGTTGTTTTCACCTGGAACTCTTGCGCAGGTTCCTGAGTTGTGCGCCGAGGTGGTCAGCGCGCCCGCTGGGAACGCGTTTACAAAATTCCTGCTGGAGACCAGAATCGCCCATATCGCGCTGATTCACTGGCTCGCTGTCTTCGTTGGGCTGCCTCTTCTCCATTTCCTCGGGATACGCCTCAACCGGGTTCTCAGTGGATTTGCCGGGCGAATACTTCGTCGTGTGCGCAAGAATCCGAATCTGCCAGATCCCGAGTTTTTGCCGATGCCGGTTCGCCTTTTGCTGCTCGCCTTAATCATTCGCTGGACGGTTTCTACGACCACGCTCCCGCTTTTGGCCCGCCAATTTTGGTCTGGCATCGCCGTGGTGGCTTTTATTGTTGGCTGCGTCTGGCTCATGATCCGGCTGAACGGCTTGTTTGAAGACAAGGTCCGGCTTCGTCTTGGCCGGCGCAATCTCACAGGCGCTCTTTCCGTTCTGCGTTTCGCGCGATCGGCGGCCGATGCCGTGGTACTCTTCGTCGGACTGCTTGTCTTATTGCACTACCTTGGCGTTAGTCCCACGGCTGCTCTAACAGGACTCGGCGTTGGTGGCATTGCAGTGGCGCTGGCTGCGCAGAAGACGTTGGAGAACGTGATCGCTGGTATCTCGCTCATCTCCGATAAGGCTATACGTGTTGGAGATTTTCTGAGGATCGGCAATACACTGGGCACCGTCACTGATATCGGTCTGCGTTCTACCCGCATTCGCACGCTGGATCGAACAATGGTCAATGTGCCAAATGGACAGATTGCAAACGCAAGTCTTGAAAATCTATCCGTACGCGACCAGTTCTGGTTCCATCACACCTTACGCCTCACTTATGAAACGACCGTGACACAATTGCGGTCGATTCTTGCGGGGCTTACAAACGTCATCGGGCAACGGCCCAAGGTCGACGAATCCTCACTGCACGCGCGGTTTCTGGGCTTTGGTGAGTCATCGCTGGATGTGGAGATTTTTGCCTATGTCTACGCTCGTGATTGGCCCGACTTTCTTGGCGTGCAGGAAGACCTGTTGCTTGAAGTTATGGACCTTGTTCAGGCAGCCGGAGCAAGGATCGCCCTGCCTTCGCAGATCACTTACCTGACTACTGGCAACAAGCGATCTGAGTTCGAAGAGCCCGATCAAACGCGCGGTGACGAAGAAAGAGTAGCTAAGCCAAAAGCCAAACGAAGCATTGCGAAACCGTTAGCAGATCGAAAGGCAGAAGCCTCGCAGTACGAGGCCTGAGTTTTTTCTAAAAAAATACATCAAGGCACGAAGCGCAGGCATCTTGCTGACGGTTACGGGGCCAGATTATCAACGAGTCCCGTTGATAATAAAACTGCTGAAAGCGCATTGGGGTGTCGTGAGGATATGCCATGAAGTGTCTCGTCTTTCGAATAATCTTTCTTGTCTTTTTTGTTAGTGGCTTATCGGTTCGGGGTCAATCGCCAGATCTGAATGAACTAAAGGCCAAGATGGCGCAGCTCCAGCAGATGATGGAGGACCTCAAGGCACAAATGGCGGCCGCCGAAAAGGCGCAGCCTTCCGGAGCGAAGGCACCGGCACCAGGCGCAACGCCGGAACAACCATCCCAGGCTCCCGCGGGTGCAACAGCGGAGCAGGTGAACAGTGAGCCGGCACCTAATCCTGAACAGTCTCCGCAGGAGGGGGCGACGCGCATGGACATTTATGGCGCTGTGATGTTTGACACCGGCTACGAGGGTAAGAGCAGTAACCCTGACTGGTTCGATGTGCTCCGTCCGACCCAGCTGCCGTCCTTCTCCGGCGAGTACGGACCGGGAGGCAACTGGTTCAGCTCGGTTCGGCAGACCCGCTTTGGCGTGAAGACGTACACACCCACCCGCTTTGGCGAACTCAAGACCATCTTTGAGTTCGAACTGTTCGGAACCGGTGTGGATGCGGGACAGACGACATTCCGGCTGCGCCACGCCTGGGGTGAGCTTGGGCAGGTGGGAGCCGGCCAGACCTGGAGTACATTCATGGATCCAGACGTGTTTCCCAACTCCGTTGAGTACTGGGGCCCGAACGGAATGGTCTTCTTCCGCAATGTTCAGTTACGCTGGACGCCATGGCAGAAGGGCGATTCGAACTTCATGGTCGCGATCGAGCGCCCAGGCGCCTCAGGTGACGGCGGCATTTATCGCAATCGTATCGAGCTCCAGAACATCCAGCCACGCTTCCCGGCGCCGGACGTCTCGGCACATTATCGCTACTCCAGCGAATGGGGGCACTTCCAGCTAGGCGGGATCTTTCGCGAGATCAAGTGGAACGATCTCAATCCGGTCCAATTCAACCTCTCAGGAAGCGCCGTGGGATGGGGTGTGAACCTCAGCGGCAATGTTAAGGTCTCGAAGCACGTTGCACGCGTGCAGGCCGTCTATGGCAACGGGATCGAGAATTACATGAACGACGCCCCCGCAGACATCGGAGCCGAGAACAACTTTTCGAACCCGCTGAAGCCAATCAAGGGTAAGGCGCTGCCGGTGCTGGGAGTTGTCGCGTTCATGGACTTTAACTGGAACAAGTATTTTACGAGCACCGCTGGATATTCGCTCGTGCAAATCACGAACTCAAGCGGGTCATCACCCTCTGACTTTCACCGTGGGCACTATGCATTGGCGAACCTTCTCTACTACCCAGTTAAGAACATGTTCCTGGGACCGGAACTTCAGTTTGGGACGCGCGACAACTGGCACGACGGTTTCCACGCTGACGACTGGCGCATCCAGCTCTCAGTCAAATACAACTTCAAATATCAGTTAGGAGTGGCTCAGTGAAACAACTTGGATGTCACCTGCTATCTCAACAAGTACTCCGGCGAGGACGGTGTCCTGGCTGTAGTTGAAAGTTGAGGCGGCGGTTCCCCCTGATTCTGAATAGAATCGGGGTGACAAAACCTTGAAAAGGAGAACCGCCGTGAAACGAAACTACCATACGATTGATAACCACGGAAAAGTCGGCGAGCGCAAGCTCGCCGAGTTTCTGGTCCGCAACGGCCAAGCGCTGCTGCCGATGATGGAGTTGATCGAGCACAGCCGCATGGTTATCGACGAACTCATCGACGTCATGGGCCGCGCCAGCATCGAAGCCGTGCTCGAACTATCGGCCGCACAAATTGCCGGACCACCGCAGCAAGGCAAAGCTCGTGCGGCGGACCTGGGGTGGCATGGAACGCAAGCGGGCCGCGTGTGTCTGAAGGAGCGCAAGCTCAAAGTGAACCGGCCGCGATTGCGAAACAAAGGTCGCGGCGCGAACAAAGAGGTTCCCGTCCCGGCTTACCAGGCCATGCAGCAGAACAGCGCCACCGGCGAACGCATGCTGGAAATCCTGTTGAATGGCGTGTCCACGCGGCGCTACGGCAAAGTCATTCCCGAAATGGCCGACACGGTGGGCGTGTCGCGCTCGACAGTCAGCCGCGAAACCATCGAAGCTTCCGAAGCCGCGTTGAAGAAGTTATTAGAGCGGCGCTTCGATGAGATCGAGCTGCTGATCATCTACATCGACGCGATGCACTTCGGCGAGCAATGCGTGCTGGCTGCGGTGGGCGTGGATATGGAGGGCCGCAAACATGTGCTGGCGCTACGCGAGGGCGCGACGGAAAACGCCGCGGCAGCCAAGGATCTGCTGCAACACCTGGTCGAGCACGGCATCGATCCGGCACGCCGCCGATTGTTCGTTATCGACGGCTCGAAAGCTCTGCGCACGGCCATTAACGCGGTGTTCGGCGCCGAGACGCCGGTGCAAAGGTGTAGAAATCATAAACTGCGCAATGTGCTCGGACGACTGCCTCGCGAGCAGCAGGGACAGACCGGCTCGCTGATGCGCGCGGCTTGGAAGATGAACCCGAAAGATGGCATCGCCAAGTTCCGCCAGATCGCCGGTTGGCTGGAGCACGATTATCCCGAGGCTGCGGCTGCGCTGCTGGAAGGCTTGGAAGAATGTTTCACCATTAACCGGCTCGATGTTCCTAGATCGCTGCATCGTTGTTTGGCCACCAGCAACATCCTGGACAATCCGCATTCCGGCGTGCGCAGCCGGACTCGCCGGGTGTGCCGCTGGCGTCCAGGCATGCCAGCGCGCTGGTCAGCAGCCGCATTCTTGGAAGGAGAAAAATCATTCCGCAAGATCATGGGCTTTCGGGATCTATGGGCTCTTAAAGCGATCCTCGACGGATCGCAGCCAGCTACCCGGCAGGTGGTGGCGTAGAATCACATGGACCGCCGTTCTCAACTTCCCACTGCGCTCGGGATACCGTCCCGGCGAGTAAGCATATTGAGATTGCCATTACAGCCAGCAAGTAGCTCACTTGGCTCGGCCTTTGTAAGTACAGCTCGCAAGGAGAGAACACGTGTCAAATAACAGTCTCAACTCAAAAGATAAACGAAATGACGTAGACCGCGAAGATCCGCTCGGGTCCACGGACCAGTTAGCATCGCAGAAGATTCCCGATGGTGTGGACCGTCGAGCTTTTTTGATGCGGAGCGCTTTAGTCGGTGCCATGGGTGTGATTACAGGGCGCCGCGCGTCTGCCCAGATACCTGCGAGTGCAGAGCCAAAGGGTGTGTCGGGAGGGCCAGGTGATGTGACGCTCTCTCCCGACCTGGAGGTCGTGAAGGAGCAAAAGGGCCCCGTCATGACGCTCCTGGATGAATTCTATAAGGTAGGGCCCGGGCCGTCGAGTTCGCATACCATCGGCCCGATGCGCATCACCTACGACTTCTATCAGCGCTGTACGAAGCTACCGAGTGACCAATTGGCTAAGTCCACGGCGCTGAAGGTTTACCTGTACGGCAGCTTGAGTGCGACGGGCAAAGGCCACGGCACCGAGCGCGCCTCGCTGGCCGGGTTGGTCGGAAAGGAGCCTGCCACTGTCGATCCCGCGTTTCTCGATAACTTACGCGACCAGCCGAATCAATCGTTCCCGGTAAAACTCGGACCGAAAAGTGTGAATGTCACGCTCCAGGACATCGTCTTCGGCCCTGTGGAAGGCGACTTTCCACATCCGAATACGATGAGATGCAAGCTTATGGCCGGAGACAACGTGATCTTCGAAAAGGAGTATTACTCGGTAGGCGGCGGATTCATAGAGTGGAAGGACTACACGCCTCCCAAGAAGAACGCTCCCAAGTATCCGTTCGCCACGATGAAGGAACTGCGGCAGCACGCCGAGCAGAACAATCTGTCAATTGCCCAAGTCGTCCTGGCAAACGAAATGTCCATTCCGGGTAGAAGCCAGGAGGAGGTCTACGCTTTTATCGACAAGATCACCGGCGCGATGGTGGCCATAGTGAAGTCAGGCCTCAATGCGCCGGAAGGCAGCCTCTTACCGGGGCCCATCAAGCTGCCATCCAAAGCCGCGACCGTTTACAAGCGAGCCCAGGATGACAAGTTCCAGTCGGACCGGGGAATTGGCACTTTGTCGGCGTACGCCCTGGCGGGGTCCGAGGAAAACGCGCGCGGCCACCTGGTGGTCACGGCTCCGACCGGAGGTTCCGCTGGAGTGTTACCTTCCCTTGTCTACGGACTGGGCGAGGGCGGCCGCAAGCTTTCGCAGGACCAAATCCGGCAAGGCATGCTTGCGGCAGCGGCGATCGGGTACCTGTGCAAACACAATGCGACGCTGGCGGCGGCGGAGGGCGGCTGCCAGGCGGAGATCGGCGTAGCGTCGGCGATGGCGGCGGCGTTGATCGCGGCAGCATACAACTCATCACCGCGGGTCCTAGAGAATGCGGCGGAGTCGGCGCTGGAGCACCATCTCGGCATGACCTGCGATCCCGTCGCCGGCTACGTGCAGGTGCCCTGCATCGAGCGATGCGCATTCGGCGCAGTAAAAGCCTGGACCGCCTGGGCCATTGCCAGCAATGAGGTCGCATCCAGGCACCGCGTGGATTTGGACGCGACGATCGCAGCCATGGCTCAAACCGCAAAGGACATGAACAGTAAGTACAAGGAAACCAGTCAGGCCGGACTCGCACTCTCCGTGACGCTGTGCTGATCGGAGCCCAGGATAGTGACTCCGGCAGCCGAGGTCAAGGCCGCGCGAGGGCCAACGAACCGAATGCCGCGCATCGTTTCAAAGCAATTCCAGTTTCGCTCTGCGAGTAGAGAAGCAAGCATGCGTATTCACCGAGCATTCCGTAGATCTTCGGTCGCGTTGACATGGACGACTCTGGCGTTGTTCGCTGGTTCCTTACGCGCCCAGGCCCCGCAACCCCCGCCAACGAGCCTGGAGAACGAAGTCATAGAGATGCGGGCCGAGACTGGCGCCATGCGGGAGCAGCTTCGTAAGCTCCAGGAGCAGCAAGACACGTTGTTGCATGTCGTCGATGAGTTGCAGCGACGGCTTGACGGACGACCTGCAACGGTGGCGCACGAATCTCCTCCTCCGAGTACGCCGGCCAGCAAGCCGGCACAGACGGCCTCAAGTCAGACTCCGGCAGCGAATGCCGCGTTGAATATGTCCCCGGCGGTGGCGACACGATCAGCAAGTACTTCCGGACAGCCGGAATCCGTTCCCGCAGCACAGACAAACGAAGAGCGTTATAGAGATGGAATCGTAATCGCGGAATCTTCCGAAGACGCTAAGGTGCCTTTCCTGCTGAAGTTCCAAGACAATACGCAAATCCGATATCTCAACACTCTTGATAGCCGCACGTCTTTCACTGACCACCTGGGTGTTACCCACGATGTTCACCAGCGCAACGATATCACGGTAAATCGCGCAATGTTCATCTTCAACGGCTATATTTTCGACCCGAGGGCGGTATATAGCTTCACCGTCTGGACATCCGCTGGGGCCGCTTCGCTCGTCATAGCCGGCAACATTGGCTGGCGATTCAACAAGGCTTTCGCGCTCACCGGGGGTTACACTGGCGTTCCAGGCAGCCGATCACTGGTTGCCACCTTCCCATTTTTTACGGCAACCGATAGGAGCATGGCTGACAACTTCTTCCGCCCCGGGTTCACTCAGGGCGCGTGGGCGAACGGAGAACTCGGGAAGGGACTGAATTACTTAGCGTTCGTCGGCAACGGTCTCAATACCCTGAGTATCACGGCAAACAAGATCGATACGAATCTGCTGTTTTCCGGCAGCATCTGGTGGGAGCCATTGGGACCCTACGGGGAATCCGGTAAATCACGCAACATGTACGATGATTATTCTGCCTCCAAGAAAGTTCGCATTCGACTAGGTACCGCGTTTACAAGATCCCGGGAGAACCGCTTTTCAGATCTCGATCAATCTAGTCCCGAGAACACGTCAATATACAATTCCGACGGCGTGCAGGCCTTCGCGACCGGAGCGTTTGCGCCGGGTGTAACGCTCCAGGATGCCACGTATAGGATGTGGTCGGTCGACTACGGCATCAAATGGAACGGGCTTGCGGTCAACGGGCAATATTTCATGCGCTGGCTAAATGATTTCGTAGCCGACGGACCGCTTCCGCTCGCATCCACATTCGACCAAGGCGGCGAGTTTTCGGCGAGTTACTTTGTCAAGCCGAAAAAGTTGATGCCGTATGCCCGCACATCGTGGGTGCACGGGCAGTTCGGCAACTCTTATGAGTATGGCGCCGGGGTAAAGTGGTTTTACGTTCCGACCGAGCGACTCTGGTTCCAGACAGAAGTGTTCCGGGTCAACAAAGCTCCTTATAGCGGAGCCTTTACTCCCTACACTGCAGGTATGACGGGCTGGGTGCCGATGATACAGGCGCTCCTCGCTTTTTGACGACCATCCGTTTCTTATGCTCGTGAACACGTCCGAGGAAGCCAAGATCCCGATGCTGTTAGGGCTCTGGGACGTCAGTCAGGCGCCGTTGCTTCAATTCATGTTCAACTTCTGAAGATCGACCGAACGAATGTCCCTAAGGAGCACTAAATGCTAATCATGAGAATCCGAGCGAAGACCTTTCTAGCTTCGACGCTATTCACCGCGACGATTGCCGCAATCCCACTCTCGGCACACCGCCGGAGTCCGGTTGCTCCGAGAGACGAGCAGGTAAAGGCCATCGTGAAAGATGCTTATAACCTGTACAAGAGCGACACAACGGGAAAGAATGCCGACTATATCCCTTATTTGGCTCAGGTGGATTCGAAGCTCTTCGGCGTTGCCGTGGTCACAACGGACAACAAGTCCTATATTCTCGGCGATGTGAATTACTCCTTCTCTATCCAGTCGATCGCCAAAGTCTTCACCCTCGCGCTTGCGATGGAGGAACTCGGAGTCGATAAGGTGTTCGAGCGAGTCGGCAGCGAACCGACGGGCAGGCCGTTCAATTCCGTTTCGGCCGTGGTCGACATGCCGAGTCACACCGGGAATCCCCTGGTGAATGCGGGAGCCATTGCTACGGTCAGCTTGATATCAGGCTCTAGTGCGAATGAAAAGTGGAACAAGATTCTTGCGTTTTATAGTGCAGCAGCAGGGGAGAAGCTTTCGCTCATCGACGAGGTCTACAAGTCAGAGGCGGCCACAAATCAGGGCAACAGGGCCCTCGCGGCGCTGCTACTGAAGTACGACCGCATTTACGCGGACCCCTTGGAGTCAGTGGACATCTATACCAAAGAGTGCTCTGTTGGCGTAACCGTGAAGCAGCTTGCCCAGATGGGGGCGATACTAGCCAACGACGGGATTAACCCTGTCACCGACAACCGCGTGATTAAGGCCGAGAATGTTCCGGAAATTCTTTCCACGATGACGATGGCTGGCTTGTATGACGGATCCGGTGGCTGGGCCTGGCATGTCGGGCTGCCGGCGAAAAGCGGCGTCGGCGGTGGAATCCTCGCTATCGTTCCGGGCAAGGGAGCCATTGTGGCCTTCGCGCCTCGGCTGGATGAAGCAGGCAACAGCGTGAAGGCGCAGAAGGTTATCTCCTACGTTGCCCAAAAGCTCGCGTTGAACCTGTTTTCTCCTGGTTCGGTGGGCTTGCCACAGTAGGCGCTTGCACCCGGTCATTGCAAGCGGTTGTTACACGGGAACAATATGCGCGGACGACTCGCTGTGCCTAGTAAGGCTTTGACTGCCGGCTTGATTCTGCTCACGGCGGCAAACACCACAGTCGTCCTTTCAGCGCAGGCGCCACAGGGTCAAGCAGCAACAGCGGATGTCCTGAAGCCGATCGACAAACTGATGGAGCAGAACCGGAAACTGGAGCAGCAGAATCAGGAACTGATGCAGCAGAACCGGCAACTCATGGAACAGATCAACTCTCTTCGTTCGACCGTTGCCAAGCAGGAGAGGACGGTTCAGTCATCACCGGCTCAGAGCGCATCATCTCCGGCCCAAGCAGGGCCCGCAGGTACGCCACAGCAGTCGCCAGCCCAAACCGCCGACCAGTCCTCTACCCAGACCCCGAGCGACGATGACGATAAGACCATGTTTCCGGAAGGGTCCGGAGGAAACCGCGCCATATTCGGAGAATTCAATCCAGGCCGCGGATTTACTGTCGCTAAGGGCGAGGACGGCGAACTGAATCTTAGCGGCTATATGGCCGTACGGTATCTAAACCAGTTACCACCCGATCAGTCAGCCAGGGATCACCTGGGCCGCCCGCTCGCGGTGAATCCCCGCAATGATTTTCAGTTCCATCGAGTCATGTTGTTTTCTCAAGGATGGCTGTTCAGTCCCAAGTTTCAATACAGTACGTTCGTCTGGACGGTGCAGGATACGAATCAGGTGGCCGTAGGCGGAGCCCTATATTACAACTTCGGTAAACTCCTGACGCTCGGAGCAGGCTGGAACGCCTATCCTGGTACACAGTCCCTGCAGGGCTCTCACCCGTATTGGCCCTCTTACGACCGCGTCATGGCGGACGAGTTCTTCCGGCCCTTCTTCTCCCAAGGTGTGTTCGCTCAAGGGAATCTCACTCGAACGTTTCAGTACAGGTGGATGGTCGGAAACAATAACAGCAACTTGGACGTTCCGGCGACCAAACTCGACCGGGATCTTTCCGCGGGGTTTGCCTTGACGTGGCTGCCGACTACAGGCGAGTTTGGCCCTCGTGGCGCTTTCGGGGACTACGAACGTCATGAGAAGCTCGCGACCCGGTTTAATCTGGCTTATACCTACAGCCCCGAGGATCGCCAATCAGCAATCGGCACCTCACCCAGCAACACAACGATTCGTCTTGCAGACAGCCTCAACATATTCGATACGGGCGCCTTCGCTAATGGTGTGACCGTAGAGAAGGCGCACTATAAATTGGCCTCCGCTTCCGCCGGAATAAAGTACCGCGGTTTTTGGCTCCAGGGTGAGGGCTACGGCAGGAAACTGGATCATTTCGTTGCGGACGGTAAGTTACCAATAGGGGCCGTTCGAGATTATGGCTTCTACGTTCAGATCGCGTACATGGTCGTGCCGAACAGAATCGAACTCTACGGGGCTACATCTTACGTCTTCAGCAAATACGGACACCCGAAAGAATTCATTATCGGCGGTAATTATTATCCGTGGAACACACGGAACCTGCGGCTGAACCTTCAGTTGATCAACGTCGATCACTCGCCGGTCAGCAGCACGTTCGGCTTCTATACCGGCCAAATCACTGGGCAGGTGTTCGCCATCGGTATGACTGCGCTTTATTGAGGTCGGCAATTATGAAAGTCGCTCTTTCGGCGCGCACCGGAGTCTTCGCGCTCATTGCGGTGGCTGGCCTGTTGACCAGCAGGCCCGCTCAGACGCAATCGAATAACTACGAATTCAATGACTGCCATTTTCATTTGACGAATTACATCCAGGAAGGGACGAATATTCACGATTTTGTGAACATCATCGGCAACCGAGTGGGAAGAGTCGCGTTGTTTGGTATCCCGCTGCAGCAGCAGTGGTCATACCGGGTCGACGGCGACAAGGGCCCGACTTACTATCTGAATTCGGACGCTCCGTTGTACTACTACTCGTTCACGGATGCATGGATTGCGATGGCTTATAAGTCCCTAACAGAGGCTGAGCGGGCCCGATTCGATCCCATGATAACGGGCTTCAATCCCTCGGACATGTACGCCGCCGACCACATTCGGCGCGTGCTCCAGACTTTCCCCGGTGTGTTCACCGGCATCGGTGAGTTCTCGATTCACAAGGAGTTCGTGGCAGCAAAGATCGCGGGTGAGGTCGCAAGCCTGCAGGATCCCGCGCTTGACCGAATACTGGATTTCGCCGGCGAGGTGGGTCTTGTCGTATTGATCCATAACGATATGGATGTTCCCTTCGCAAAGGAGGGATCCAAACCGGCGTACCTTGACCAAGCTAAGGCACTCTTTAAACGGCACCCGAACACGACGATCGTCTGGGCGCATACGGGTATGGGCCGGGTTGTCCGGCCGATAAAAAATCATGCCGCTAATATCGAGGGGATCTTGCGCGATCCCGACTTTCGCCACGTGAATTTCGACATCTCCTGGGACGAAGTTGCGAAGTACATTATCGCCAGCCCGGAAGCTACAAAGATCACAGCGGATCTGATCAACCGCTACCCGGATCGCTTCCTGTTCGGCACCGATGAGGTGGCGCCCCGCGATTGGGCCGCTTATTCGAGGGTGTTCTATCAGTACGAGCCTCTGTGGAAGTCGCTGGATCCCGAAGCGAGCCGGAAAGTCCGGTTAGGGAACTACGAGAGAATCTTCGATGAAGGCCGGCGTAAGGTCCGAAGCTGGGAGAGTACTCACGTGAGTGGAGCCGGTTCGCAATGAGAACCGTGCGGTACTAAGTGGTGCTGGCTGCCATGGCGGTATGCGGTGTATGGAGCAAGCGCGTCGATATTACAGTTCAGCAGGCCGAGCAAAGGAGCGTCCCTAATCTGGGTTTGCCGATGCCGCCCGCGCGGCGCTGCAGCAGCGTTGCTTGTCGCCGCCGAAGATTTTAGTAACCGCTGGCCGCTTCCCGGGAGGAGATCCATGTCCTTCTCAAGCCGTGGAAGTAGAGTCACGGGGCTTCTCATTTAATGAATCCGCACGTAGTCCATAGAACCTTTCTCGGTTGATGCGGCTACCCGAATAGGGGGTGACGGTATCCCGAGCGCAGTGGGAAGTTGAGAACGGCGGTCCATGTGATTCTACGCCACCACCTGCCGGGTAGCTGGCTGCGATCCGTCGAGGATCGCTTTAAGAGCCCATAGATCCCGAAAGCCCATGATCTTGCGGAATGATTTTTCTCCTTCCAAGAATGCGGCTGCTGACCAGCGCGCTGGCATGCCTGGACGCCAGCGGCACACCCGGCGAGTCCGGCTGCGCACGCCGGAATGCGGATTGTCCAGGATGTTGCTGGTGGCCAAACAACGATGCAGCGATCTAGGAACATCGAGCCGGTTAATGGTGAAACATTCTTCCAAGCCTTCCAGCAGCGCAGCCGCAGCCTCGGGATAATCGTGCTCCAGCCAACCGGCGATCTGGCGGAACTTGGCGATGCCATCTTTCGGGTTCATCTTCCAAGCCGCGCGCATCAGCGAGCCGGTCTGTCCCTGCTGCTCGCGAGGCAGTCGTCCGAGCACATTGCGCAGTTTATGATTTCTACACCTTTGCACCGGCGTCTCGGCGCCGAACACCGCGTTAATGGCCGTGCGCAGAGCTTTCGAGCCGTCGATAACGAACAATCGGCGGCGTGCCGGATCGATGCCGTGCTCGACCAGGTGTTGCAGCAGATCCTTGGCTGCCGCGGCGTTTTCCGTCGCGCCCTCGCGTAGCGCCAGCACATGTTTGCGGCCCTCCATATCCACGCCCACCGCAGCCAGCACGCATTGCTCGCCGAAGTGCATCGCGTCGATGTAGATGATCAGCAGCTCGATCTCATCGAAGCGCCGCTCTAATAACTTCTTCAACGCGGCTTCGGAAGCTTCGATGGTTTCGCGGCTGACTGTCGAGCGCGACACGCCCACCGTGTCGGCCATTTCGGGAATGACTTTGCCGTAGCGCCGCGTGGACACGCCATTCAACAGGATTTCCAGCATGCGTTCGCCGGTGGCGCTGTTCTGCTGCATGGCCTGGTAAGCCGGGACGGGAACCTCTTTGTTCGCGCCGCGACCTTTGTTTCGCAATCGCGGCCGGTTCACTTTGAGCTTGCGCTCCTTCAGACACACGCGGCCCGCTTGCGTTCCATGCCACCCCAGGTCCGCCGCACGAGCTTTGCCTTGCTGCGGTGGTCCGGCAATTTGTGCGGCCGATAGTTCGAGCACGGCTTCGATGCTGGCGCGGCCCATGACGTCGATGAGTTCGTCGATAACCATGCGGCTGTGCTCGATCAACTCCATCATCGGCAGCAGCGCTTGGCCGTTGCGGACCAGAAACTCGGCGAGCTTGCGCTCGCCGACTCTTCCGTGGTTATCAATCGTATGGTAGTTTCGTTTCACGGCGGTTCTCCTTTTCAAGGTTTTGTCACCCCGATTCTATTCAGAATCAGGGGGAACCGCCGCCTCAACTTTCAACTACAGCCAGGACACCGTC
>CAVYTR010000011.1:0-8478 GCA_963771495.1 uncultured Acidobacteriaceae bacterium
TGTAAGCGCGAAAGGAGAGATGGTGAAACCGAGTTGTATGTGCGCCAATGCTTGCAGATGGTGTTCGTCAACGGTTCCGAGCTCAGCGTTTCGGTTGAAATTCCGGAAGTCCCAGTTGCCAAAACTCGAAGCTAATATCATCCGCCAGCAACTCTTGAAACTGCTTTTCTGAGCTGCCGATTCCGTGTCCGCCCTCGTAATCGACACGTAGCAGAACAGGTTTGCCGCTCGTGGTCGCCGCCTGCAGACGCGCGGCCATTTTGGCGGATTGCCACGGATCCACACGAGGGTCGTTAGCGCCAGTGCTAAGCAGGACGGCAGGATAAGCAGTCGTGTCTCTCACGTGATAATAGGCGCTCATGGCGTATAGCTCGCGGAAGCCTTGTTCAGTTTTCGTGCTGCCGAATTCAGCGATGTTGGGCACCCCGTTCGATGTGGTCTCGGTGCGCAACATGTCCGACCAACCGACAGAGATGATCGCGGCACCAAACAGATCCGGCCGCTCCGTGACCGCCCGGCCAATCAGAATGCCGCCGGCGCTCGCACCGAGGCCGGAAAGGCGGGCCGGCGAAGTGTACTTGTTCTGGATCAGATATTCCGCGCAAGCGATGAAATCTCGCCAGGTGTTCGGTTTCGTAGGGCCTTTACCGGCAAGGTGCCACTCCTCCCCGTACTCGCCTCCCCCACGCACATGGCAGGTCGCATACACTCCCCCGTGTTCGTACAAGGCGAACAGTGCCGGCCAGAAGAACGGAGTCTGCGAAAACCCATAGGCGCCGTAACCGCCGAGGTGGGTGGGGTTCGATCCGTCCAGTTTCAGTCCCTTGGGATGCACGATGGAAAGCGGAACCGATGTGCCGTCGTAGCTCTTGACTTCCACTTCCTCAAAGTCGACGTGGACGGGATCATCGTGAGGGCCGACAGGCTGAAGCTTAGTATCAGTCACCACCTTGGTGTAAGGATCAAAACCGTAAACCTTGGGCGCTTTCGTCCACGAAGTCATAGTGAGTAACACACCCGGTACACGAGGATCGGAGATTAGTGAAGAGATAGTGCCAGCGAACGGTAGCGCTACACGTTCAGCCCCGGTGTGCGTGCCGTAAGGTATTCGCAGCATACGACCAATTCCACCGTCAAGCAGTTGTACGTAGAGCGAGTCCTGGGCGGCGGCTATACTCGTGACTACAGCTTCGCCTGGCGCGACGATTCCTTCCGCGGTGGACAAATTTGGTTCGCGAGCATCGACACGGATGATTTTGTAACGCGGAGCGTCTTTGAATGTCAGTAAGTAGAGATCGTCGCCATGTACGGCAATATCCTTTACATCGTCGGAGAAATCTGCAATCTTTCGCCACTCAGAGTTCGATTTCCCAACCGCGTCCACCGGGGCAATGTAGAATGCGCTGTTCGGTGAAACACCGCTGTTGATGGTTCCGAGCACATAACCGGAGTTCGGTTGCGTTACCACTGATGCAGAGTAGCGAGGGTCCACATCAATCGAAGGCACAACACCATAGCCGAATACCGGCGCGTCTTTCTCGGCATCTGATCCCAGGACATGCAAGTAAGAGCGGAATTTCTGCCTCATTTCCGTGATCGGCGCGCCGGGAGCCAGCTTCTGAAGCCGCCCATCGATAAACGAGCGATTATCCGGCAACCAGTTGGGATCGTCGCCCAAGGCGCGAAGAATCACATCGCCGGTCTCGCGTCGCGACACTGTTTCGATGACGTGCAGTTCAGTATCATTTTCTGACCCACCCGGCGCGATGCCGACCGCCACGTACTTGCCGTTTGGCGATGGCGCGAAATACAGGATTGCGGTCTTACCTTGAGCTTTGCTTGACCCAGCAAACTTGATCTTTTCGGGGTCTACCAGCAGCATTTCCTCGCCGTTCAGCCCTTTACGAACATAAAGCTTCGACACATTCTCCCCAGCGAGAAGTTTTTGATAGAAATACAGATCGCCGGGCAAGCGATGCACATTTGAGACTTGCGACGGAGCCGATTGATCAAGTTCGCGGATCCGCGCCAGCAGCTGCTGGCGCCCCGGGATTCTCGACAGCACGGCCCGTGTGTAGTCGTTCTGGGCCTTCATCCAAGCCTGGACTTCGGGATCTTTGAGATTTTCCATGTACCTGTAAGGGTCGGCAACTTTGGTTCCGTGATAGTCGTCGATCACAGGCCGGACAGGTGCGATCGGAGGAGACGCGGGAACTGTAGCGATAGCTTGGGCATTAAGACGAACAGCGTGGCCGATCGAGAGGGCCGTAGCCAGAACGGGCACAATAGCAAGGAACGCATTCGCTCTCATTCTGCATCTCTGTCGAGAGAAATTTTGCGAGAAGTCTGTCATAAGACAATAGCTCCCGATTACGAAACATAGCACTCAACTTCGCCCGGAAAAGGGGGGCAGGGCAGAAGCCTGCCCCCCTTTGATCGCCTATCGATCGCAGTTCTTGCTCCAGAGAAAGCCGTGGTTTACAGAATTGGCGTCAAGATATCTTCCTGTGACCGTTCCGGAGGGATTGATGTCGAACACGAGCGTACCTTCGAAGTTGCCTTTGCCCGCCCCTGGGGCATCGAGCAAGATGATTGTTCCGTTGTGGTCTCGTACAAATCCGCGGTTTAGATTAAAACCGTCGTTAAGATATCCGGCGGTTTCTCCGCTAGGATTAATGGCGTTGGAGTAAGTCCAAATACAGCAAGGCGCATAGGTGGCTGCATCGAAGGTAGTGAAAGTACCGTCGCGGTCGCGTACGAAACCACGATAGTTACCAGTATAGAAAGGTTCTGAAAGAGGTTGGAAGTAAGTGCCTGTGATAACTCCTTCAGGGTTGATGTCGTTGGCGGCAGTTGATTTCCCACCAGGAACATCAAATTCAATAAAGGTTCCGTCGCGGTGCCGCAAAAAGCTGCGTAGGCCAGCGGGATCAGAGTACTCACCGACGATCTCACCCTGATCGCCAATGCGGTTTGGGAAAGTGCCTATAAAATTCGGGACGGCGACAACATTGGGTGCATCGAATGTCGTGATAGATCCAGCGGGAGTGCGCAGGAAACCGTGGATCACATTATTCGCATCGAAGTAGTATCCCGTAACCGCGCCCCGCAAGTTGATGGAAAGCGGGGTTGTGCCCTGATATGCTTCGGTTCCTGCTTCCGGAACATCAAACGGAGTAAAGACATCACGGCAGTGTCTGCCTTCATCCATGGCATCGCAGTCCCTGAACCGCAACAAAAAGCCGTGGGAGAGATTGTTTGCATCGGTGTAGTATCCCGTCACGGTCCCAAGCGCGTTGATTGCGACGGCATTGGTGCCCTGGTAAGCCCCGATGCCGGCGTTTGGAGCATCGAATGTCGTGATCATGCCGTCGCGGTGACGTAGAAATCCGTGGGGCAGGTTACTTGGGTCCGCATAGGAACCAGTGATTTCCCCGGCAGGATTTATGGCGCTCGGATACGTCCCCTGGCCTTGGTCTGTACCAGCACCCGGAACATCGAACACAGTAAATGTGCCGGTGTTGGCCGTATCAGGTACGGCCGAGTTTAGCTGCAAAGCGTGGATCGCAGTCGAAGCCGGCTTTTCTGGCAAATATCTTCCTGATTTTGCGCTCCGCGGTGTACTGATCTGAGCAAGTGCGCAGGGCAGCCCGGTTGCTAGAACGCTTGAGGCGATCGAAAGCGTCCAAATTCGTCTTTTCATGATAAATTCCTCCTTGTTTTTAACGGACGTCAGTAGTGCAATCGCGCTGGCCGGAGCCGGCGCGACAATTGGGCTAGTGTTGCGCTCGCGTCTCCCCCTCCGTTAGGTGGACTAAGTGGGTTGTTGTGAAAGATAACGGATCGTACGGTTCTTGTCACCGCATATGTGTGCGGGCGTCAGCGCACGATCCTGTTGCGTAGCGCTTTCGCTACCGCTTCCGACTTCGAGTGGACCTGCAGCTTTTCGTAAATGCTCCGCATATGAAATCGGATGGTGTTGACGCTGACACCTAACTCGGCTCCCGCGGCTTTGTAGTTATAGCCTTCGACCAGCAGCTTCAATAGACGAACCTCGTGAGGTGTCAGATGATAATCGACGCCTTCGGGCGGGCGAATCTCGCGAAACAGCGTGATTACCCGGCGGGCCACCTGGGGCGACATGGGCGCGCCGCCGCCGACAGCTTCCGTTAGACTCTCGAGCAGCCGCGCTGGAGGTGTTTTCTTTACCAGGTACCCGCAAGCGCCTGCGCAGATCGCGTCAAAAATCCGCTTATCGTCGTCGTAGATCGTCAGCACAACAAGTGGAAGGCCAGGACAGCTCTTTTTCAGCAAACGTATTCCGTCAATCCCGGACATCTTGGGCAGACCGATATCCACCAGCACGACATCGGCTGTTGTGGAATCAACGTGCTCGAGCGCTTCTTCCATCGAGGCGAAGCTGCCCGTACACTGGTAGCCGTCTGTACCGTCGATCAGGGTTTTCAGTCCTTCGCGGATCCTCGGCTGATCCTCAACGATCGCAACTTTCAACACACCGGTGCCGGGCATTCGGAAGCCAATGAGCAGCCTGGTCTTTCAGCATACCCACTGAGCGCCGATTGCGTCCTATCCGTTTGGGTAGGATCTCTTGCCGGGCAGATGATCACTTAAAGGAATTCGCAGCCGGACGATGGTGCCGCAGCCCGGAGCCGAATCCACGATCACACGACCGCCTAATTGCTTCGCTCTCTGATCGAAACTCAAGAGCCCGTGCCCTTTTCGAACTTGCAGCATATCGAAACCTTTGCCGTCGTCGCGCACGGTCAGAGCCAGCCAGCCCTTTTCCAGCCGGAGGTCGATCTCCACTTCGGTGCACGCGGAATGGCGCGCCGTATTATGCAGGCTCTCTTTGAAGATTAAAAAAATTTGCCGCCGCTTGTCGGCGCCGATCGCCTGATCCTGCTCTTCACCCGGCCCGCGAAAGTGAACGCAAACACCATTCCCGCTAAAGAGATCGCTGGCGAAGCGCCGCATACGATGCGACAGGTCGCCCAGACGATCCTGTTCCGGGTCGATCGCCCACACGATATCACTCATCGAGTCGACAGAAGCGCGCGAGAGAGCAGCGATCTCGGAGAACGGCTGGAGCTGCGTACCTTGTGGAGAGTTGCGGCTGGCGATTTCGCTGAGGATCGCTATTTGGGACAATGTGCTGCCGATGTCATCATGCAAGTCGGTGGCGATCCGGGTTCGCAGCCGTTCCATTTCGAGAAGGCGCGTGACGCGGTAACGGTAGAGCGCAAAAATAAATGCAGCCGCCAGGAGCACAGCCAAGATGCGGAACCACGGGCGCTGCCAAACAGGAGCAAGAATGGTGAACGCCACAGTGGCGGGTCTCGCGCTGAAAAGGCCATCGCTGGTCACGGCGCGGACCAGAAAATGATAGCTTCCCGGGGAAAGACCGGCGTAGTTGATCCTCCGCTGATCGGTCGGCGTGCTCTGGTCTGCGCCCGCGCCCGTCAATTGATACTGATAGCGAAGCGAGTTGCCCGCGCCGAATTCAAGTCCGACAAACTCAATCTCAATCTGGTTCTGTTCAGGCGCGAACCGGAAACCTGCCAAATCGATTTCGCCTAAAGGGGAGATGGGCTGAGGTACGCCTCGCACGTGGAAGGACGTGATAAAGATGGGTGGCGCAACTTGGGGACGCTCCGGTTCCGGTTTCAGTCTGGACAATCCGGCTTCGCTGCCGAACCAGAGCATCCCCTGGTGATCTCGAAAAGAGGTCATGCCGCGGCCTAGGACAAGGCCGTCCGCCGTCGTGTAGTGCTTGATGCAA
Source organism: uncultured Acidobacteriaceae bacterium (assembly GCA_963771495.1). Lineage (GTDB taxonomy): Bacteria > Acidobacteriota > Terriglobia > Bryobacterales > Bryobacteraceae > Bog-105. The sequence goes on from CAVYTR010000011.1 coordinate 5,801, forward strand.
AGGGGCGTCCGAGGATAGAAGCAATCCACTCCACTATCGGTGCCGGCGTAGATGCGGCCGTAACGGTCTTGGACGATGCACTGCACGTTGTTGCTGGAAAGGCCTTGCGTTGTTGTGTAAATGGTGAATCGCGGGGTGGTGTCGGTGGGCGAATCAATACGCGTAAGGCCGCCTTCAGAGGCAACCCATATGCGACCCGCATCGTCGAGATGCAGCGCGCGAACCGAGCGGGAAGAGAAGGTATCGCCTAGTTTAAAAAATTCGAAACGACTCCCGCGATAACGCGCGACCTTACCTTGGATGGAGCCAACCCAAACGCAGCCCGCACGATCTTCGGCGAAAGATGTGATTAAGTCCGTGGGCGGCAAATCTTTCGCAGAAAACTGATGCAAGGTGTTAGTCGAGCGCTCCCACCGCGTGAGGCCGTTTTTTGAAGAAGAGAAAGTAGCTATCCAAATATCGCCGCGCGAGTCTTCAAACAAGCGGAATACATTTTCTCCTGCAAGGCCGTTCCAAGGCCCATACGCCACTTCAGGTCGCGCGTATCGGAGCTCCGCGGGATTCGCGAGAGCGGGAAAGCGGAATAGCCCGTGACCTGTGGGCACCCACCATTCACCTGTACTGTCTTGAAACTGATGGTTTCCCCAGCCCCAATTTTTGATTGTGCTGGGAACATTGGGCAATACGGAATGGAAGCGACTGCCGTCAAAGCGGTTCAAGAAAATGCGGTTTATATAAACCTTATTCGGACCTTTTGTGAGCACACAGAGCTCTCCTTTGAGATCCTCCACAATCGAATTGATAAAGTTGGAAGCCAGACCATCCTGCATGCCATAACTCAGGAATCCTCCCTGGCTGATCTTGTTCGCACCGACGGAACCAGCCCAGAGATTGCCGGCGCGATCTTCGCCGAGCGAGAACACGTTGCTCTCGCTGAGACCATTAGCAGCCGTGAAGTTCTCAAAAGTTTTGTGAGCGCCTTCCCCATCATATTTACTGAGCCCATTGTCCGTGCCGATCCATAGCTGCCCATCGGAAGATTCGAGCAACGAGCCGACGACATCGCCGGCCAATCCGTCTTTTGTGGTGTAGATTTTTCGGATCAGTTGTTCGGCAGCTTTGGAGCCAGCTGTTAGACGCCACAGCCCAGCCCATGTGCCGGCCCATAAACGTTCCTGGGGATCTTGCAAGAGGCTTGTAACATGATTGCCCCATGACAGCTTTCCAACGAAATAGCAATCGATGCGTCCATCGAGGGAGCGGCGACGAATGCCGCCTGGTCCTCCGATCCAGAGAGCCCCACTGCGATCCTGAAGAAGTGCTTCTATGACCATCTCGCCGGTTTCGCGAGGCATGCCGATGTCGACGAAACGCAGCCTCCACTGAGCGGTTTCGCCGGAATGCGAATCTACTTTCACTTGCTCGAGGCGGTATAGGCCGGCTGTGGTGCCACACCAGATGTCACCGTTGGTATCTTCTGCGAGAATATTGACCTTACGCGCTTTAGGATCGTGCGGGCGATACAGAGTGAACAACGCCCGAGAATCCGCGGGATTGAACTTCGCGACGCCGTAGTCTGTCGCAACCCAGTACTCGCCGCGACGAGTCTCAAGCAGGAAGTTATCGGAAACGGGGAGTCCCTGTCCAGTTCCGAAATTCGTGAACTGATAACCGTCGAAGCGCGACAGGCCCTCGCGCGTGCAGAACCAAAGGAACCCGCGGGAGTCCCGCACGATCCGGTTGACCGTGTTAGCCGCCAGACCATCAGCCGTTGTGTAGATCCGAACAGGCAGATGACTCGCCTGCATTGTCGCGGAGATGCCGGCTAGTAGCCCAACAATCAGCGATGCGGATCCACGCATACTTTCCCGGTCCTGTTCGCGTTCGTGCCGTTATATCACAGTGTTTATGAAATCCGAACGACTGGAGGCGCGGGATAAGCCGCTCGCACCTTAGCCCTCCAGCCGTGCTAGGATTTTTTGGTCCTCGATGCAATCACCGGGTAAGGTGAGAGACCGCAGTAGTGCTGGTTCTGTAGCTGCCGGTCTGTCCTTATCGACTCTACTCTCCCACGCGCTGGTTGCTTTCACGATCGAGTTCGACAACGAGTTCGAGCATCGAATGCCACATCGGACCACGAAGTACAGTCCGAAGGTCGGTTCGCGCGGCGGGCCCTGGCTCACATCGCTGGTGATGTGGTCGAACTGTATGCAATGGGTCGGTGAGGCAGGCGTGCGGGTCGGTGAACTGGAGAATCTCGCGGCGTACCAAGACGAACCTGAACGGCATGGCCAGATGGGGTTACATTATCATCGAACCCGATAGCGAGAGCCGATCGAAGCGCCCCGGGTCAGACTGGGTGATCCGGGCCAGCTCTAAAGGCCGCAAGGCTCAAGAAATATGGAAGCCGTTGTTCGCCACCATCAATATACATACCGTCACTTGCTCGGAGTTGTCGAAGAACGCTGGAGGGCGCAATTCGGCGAGGAGAAGATTTGCAGCCTGCGAGAGCTGCTTGAAGGAGTAGTTGGTGAACCCGCGGCAGACTGCTCACCCCTGTTCGGCGGCTTGAGGCCTTATCCGGATGGTTGGCGGGCATCGGTCCGCAAGCCGGATTTGTTGCCCTACTATCCTATGGTGCTGCACCGTGGCGGCTTTCCGGACGGGAGCTGACAGAG
>CAVYTR010000012.1:0-76583 GCA_963771495.1 uncultured Acidobacteriaceae bacterium
TATACGATAGCTTCTAGACTTCTCGAAAGTGGAAGACGGCGCGTTGCAAATTCCATGCAGCTGTGGGATGATTCTTATCGGATTCCGATAGAAAGACCGGAATGGGCCAAGAATGTAAGGATTTTCGATTTGGGACAGCTTTTCTCGACCATGGACAAGGGACACGCGGAGTTGAAATGGTGGACCGTCCAGAAGACGACGATCTGGGTGCTCCGGGAGAACTACGGAGGTATTTGTGTTCAAGCGAATTCTCGAAACCCTTTCGGCAGTTTGTTTGGCGACGAGCATGGCATGGGCGGCGCAAAGCCCGTTTATCGGCGAGTGGAAGCTCGACCCATCGAAGACCAGAATGCCCGACGAGATGAAGGTTCAAAACAAGGGCGACAACAAGTACGCGTTCGATTTTGGCGGGGGCGCCGAAACGATCGTGGTGGATGGGAGCGACCAGCCGGGTGCTGCGGGACACTGCTGTCGGTGAAAGCCAGAAGCGGCCGATACCTGGATCGTGGAGCGCAAAAAGGACGGTCGGCTCCTGCTCAGGGCGACGTGGAAGCTCTCAAAGACGGCAGTACGCTCACTGACTATTACCGCGAATTCGAGTCCGACGGTCGAAACACACAGCATGGATTACGTCTACCAGCGCACTGGGGTGGTGGATCGGGCTTCGCGGCGGACTGGCAGAGCATCAAGGAGACGATGAACTCGCCCTATTTGATCGAGGTGAAGGAGTTTGAGGGCGACGGCCTCTCCTTCATCACGCCTTCCGACCATCAGACGGAAAACGCGAAGTTCGACGGCAAGGACTATCCCAATGAGGGGCCGAACGCGGGGCCAGGAGTTACGTCCTCGATGCGGCGGGTGGACGAACGCAATCTGGAGATGACCAACAAGGCCGATGGGAAGGTGATCGAAACCGATCAGATCGGGCTCTCAGCCGATCGGAAGACCTTAACAATCACGAAGCACATCCCCGGCCACGACAAGCCAATTGTGATGGTGTTTGAGCGGAAGTAGCGGGGGAAAGTCCGCGACGCCCTGATCCGGCCGCAACCCATCAAAACCGCCTCTAGCTGTCCGCCTAGCAAGCGGTTGACAACCAAAAAAGAAACCTTCGTGATGCCGCAGATTCACCCGCAAGCGACCGATTAATACCCTTATTCCGCAGGCTCGACGTGCCCACTTTCTTTTTTGCACTCAAGGGTGGATGCTGGGATTCTCGAAAAGCGGAAAACGGCGCGTTGCAAATTCTTTGAGACTGTGGGATGATTCCTATCGGATTCCGATAAGAGAACGGCATGGGGCAAAAACGTACTGACCTTCTACGTGGAACTCTCGACCTGCTGGTGCTGAAAGCACTGTCCTTGGAGCCCCTGCACGGAGTCGGAATCTCTCGGCGTATCACGCAAATCACCAAGGGTGCTTATCAGGTAAGTTTCGGTTCGCTTTTTCCGGTACTACACCGCATGGAGGAAAGGGGCTGGGTAGAAGCCGAGTGGCGCTCGTCCGATAACAACCGCCGCGCAAAATATTACCGGTTGACCTCCGCTGGGCGCTCTCAGCTCAAGGATGAAGAGCGGCAATGGAACGAGGTGGTGAGGATCATGGCGGCGGCCGTTCAGTCCACGTGAATCCAGATGGGAAGCATCATGCCGAAGCGAATTCTGAGTTTATTTCGGAATCTCTTTCGCAAGCGCGCGATTGAACAGGCGCTGGATGATGAACTCCGTTCAACGCTGGAAGCCTTGATGCAGGAGAAGATGGAGCAAGGGCTTTCGCAATCGATGGCCCGACGAGAAGCTCTGATGGAAATTGGTGGTATCGAGCAGGTGAAGGAGGGGGTTCGCGCAGTACGCGCTGGGCACTTTGTGGAGGGCCTCGCCAGAGACGTCCGCTATGGCTTGCGCCAGTTGCGCCGCAATCGGAGCTTCACCGCTGTAGCCGTCCTGACGCTGGCGCTTGGCATCGGGGGGACGACCGCCATCTTCAGCGTGGTGAACGGCGTCCTCCTGCAACCTCTGCCCTATTCGCACCCCGGGGAACTCGTGGAAGTAGGGCTCGACCTTCCTGGCATCAACCAGTTCAACTGGCCTCTATCTCCGGCGGAATACTTTACCTTTCGCGAGCAGAACCGCACTTTTGAGGACATCGGCCTCTACTACACGGGGTTCGGCGGTAACCTCTACTCGGTCAACGTCACCGGGTTCGGGCGACCCGAACACGTACCGGCTCTCGGCGTGACCGACGGGGTGCTCTCAATTCTGGAAGTCACACCTCAATTGGGGCGCTCCTTCACGCGGGCGGACGATGAACCGGGCAGCTCCGACACAGCGATGATCACCTATGGCTACTGGCGCAGCAAGTTCAGCGGTGACCGTTCAGTGATCGGAAAAACAATCGACCTAGATGGTAAGCCCAGCACGATCATCGGCGTGTTACCGCAACGCTTTCGCTTCCTCGACATGACCGATCTGGGGATACTGCTTCCTCTCAGGCCTCGAACGCAGCGAGGCTATAACTACTTTGCGGTTGCCCGGCTCAAGCCGGGGGTGACGCTGGCCGAAGCCAATGCAGACGTGGCTCGCATGTTACGAATCCAAGTTGAGCGTTTTCCCGAGGCGGCGCAGTTCTTCAAGGAAACGCGGATACGGCCGAATCTACAGCCTCTGAAGCAATACATCATCGGCGACGTAGGCAAGGTCCTATGGGTTTTGATGGGTGGGATAGGCCTGGTACTGCTGATCGCCTGTGCAAACGTAGCCAGCCTTCTAATGGTCAGAGTTGAAGGTCGACAACAGGAGTTGGCTATTCGAGCGGCTTTGGGCGGTAGCCCCGGACGTATCGCTGGCGGCTTGTTGCTTGAAAGCCTGGTGCTGGCGGTGATTGGCGGCGCCCTCGGCCTGTTGTTTGCTTATGGCGGCTTGCGGATCCTGATCGCTTTAGCGCCAAGCGATTTGCCCCGGCTCAATGACATCGGCATCGATGGGCTCGTCTTGCTCTTCACCCTGGGCGTTACGATTGTGGCAGGTCTCTTGTTCGGCTCGATGCCGTCGCTTCGGTATGCCGGTGTTCGCGTGGCGACTGGATTGCGCGATGCGGGCCGCTCTATCAGCGCCAGCCGCGAGCGGCATCGGGCGCGGAACGCGCTTGTCGTCATCCAGGTAGGTCTGGCTCTTGTTCTGCTCGTGAGCTCGGGCCTCATGATCCGTACCTTCCAAGCCTTGACACAGGTTCAACCCGGATTCACGGCGCCAGCCGAAATCCAAACATTCCATGTCCATTTTCCGCCGGAGATGATCAAGACTCCAGAGCGGCTGGTCCGTATGGATCAGGCGATTCTCGACAAGATCGCAGCGATTCCTGGCGTCTCTTCTGCCGATTTCAGTGGGGCCGTGCCCATGGATGCCGGCGCCGAGAGCGATCCCGTGCTCGTAAAGGATCACATGCTTCAAGGTCAGCTCCCGCCGGCACGCAGGTCCTATTGGGTTTCGCCAAGCTTTTTTAAGACCATGGGCATTCCCATCGTCGCCGGCCGAGATTTGACTTGGAACGACATATTGAGCAAGCGCCCCGTGGCGCTCGTGTCGGAGAATCTCGCGCGTGAGTATTGGCATAATCCGTCGGATGCACTTGGAAAACAAATTGGTGGAAGCCCCAAGGCCTGGCGGGAGATTGTGGGTGTCGTGGGGAACGTCCACGATGACGGGACCAGCCAGCAAGCTCCGGCAACGGTTTATTGGCCGATAACGGACGCCGATGTTTTTCTGGGTAGCCCGGCCTTCGCAATTCGCAGCACACGCGCAGCGACGCAGAGCTTGATGAACGAGGTCCGGCGAGCAGTATGGTCCGTAGACCCGGATCTTCCCCTCTACCAGGTTCACACGCTGGACTATTACTACACCAAGTCCATGGCGCGCACTTCGTTCACATTGGTGATGCTGGCATTGGCGGGCGGTATGGCGCTGTTACTCGGTATCGTGGGTCTGTATGGCGTTATCGCCTACTCGGTTTCTCAACGCACGCACGAGATTGGCATCCGCATGGCCCTGGGAGCGCAGAAACGCGACGTGCTGAAACTTGTCGTGAACGGAGGCATGGGCTTGACTGCGATTGGTGTGGGCGTCGGAGTTGCAGGCGCCTTAGCTCTGACCCGCTTCTTGTCCAGCTTGCTCTACGGCGTCAAGCCCACCGACCCGCTGACGTTCGTCGTCGTCTCGTTGCTCCTGACCGGAGTCGCGCTGCTCGCCTGCTACATTCCGGCAAGGCGTGCGACGATGGCGGACCCTATTGTGGCCTTGAGATATGAGTAGGGGTTCGCAAGACGTAAGGCCGAATTTCGAATCCGGAACCGGACCGCCGCTCCTGCTACTCATCGTCAGCCGCTCTTCTCAGCGACTAACTCAACCTACCAGTGCCGCCCGCGCGAAGTCATGCACTCTTGCCGAAAACTCACCTTATAAATGCGGGAGCTTGCGAAGCCCAAGCAGATTCCACGTGGACGGGGATTCCACAAGTCTGATTTGTGGACATACAGGGCGATTCTGTCCGGGTAACGGGCAAACCGGAAGTTGTGCCGAGGGTGCTCAAACCGGCCGGAATTGATTTATGAGATACGTTCTAGCCTCTTCAACGACACTGCATGATGCCAACGCCACGTCGGACGTGAATGCGTGGCCTACACCCCGCTCTTGGGAGATGGCCTCGAATGTATTGACCGGCTTCGCCCGTCGGCAGAAGAGCGGCTTCTTCACGGGAGCCACAGAGATCGAGGCGCAGTTGCTTGAGGGTACTGTTGGGCCCTCAGCCACGACCGAACTGGTTGCCTTTCTGCGGCTGTTTCGTGACTTGCCGTCCATCGACGAGATCCTATTGAACCCGGATAACGCGCCGCTCCCTGGGGAGCCTTCCGCTCAGATCGCGATTGCCACTGCATTAGGAAGAGTCCTCAGTGACCACTCCATCGCGAAGGGCATGCAATATCTCGACCGCATGCCAACCGAGATGCGCGTGCTGGCAATCCGAGACGCAGCCGCGCGGAATCGTGGCATCACCCATACGCCGGAGTTTGTTCGCTTCGGTGTCGAACATGCGGAGGTCCTCCAATGATTACCGAACGAGCCATGCTGGCCGCAGTCCATATCAGTATTTGGACTGCGATGAAACACGACCGGAAAGTCAGCCGCGACGTCGCCAATCAACACGGCGCGCACCAGAGCGCAGGTCGCTACAACAAACAATTGCTCCGCGGTGCAGAGAAGCTTGACGCGTTGCGAATGCTCGCTGGGCAAATTCGACAGCACTTTTACAAGATCACGCTGCCGTGGTCGGATGAGGGCTACCGACTGCTGCCTGCACACTTCTACTTTGAACTCACTACGCAGATGCGGGAGTTTGAGCGCGCCTTCTCCCAGAGTGTCGGTGAGTTTCTGGAGGTCTACCCGTCCTACATCGAACAGGTCCGTCCGGAGTTGAACGGCCTTTTTCGAGAGGAAGACTATCCGTCGGCCGAAAAGCTCCAGGCGAAGTTCGGCGTGAAGCTCGAAGTGCTTCCCATTCCCAGCGGCAATGACTTCCGGGTGACGCTCTCAGAGGAGGAGCAGGCGCGGGTTGCGCGAGAAATCGACGAGAGTGTGCGCCAGTCACTCAATCGGGGGACCAAGGACCTGTGGGCGCGGCTGACGGACGTGCTCACGCACATGGTCGACAAACTGAACGAGCCAGAGTCGCGATTCCATGCTTCGCTGGTCACCAATGTCTTCGACCTTGTCGATTTGCTCCCCCGTCTCAATGTGAACCAGGACGAGGACCTGAATCGGTTTGCGGCAGAGATCAAGGATCGCCTGTGCAACTTCAGCGCGCACGATCTGAAGAAGAACGAGATTCTTCGCGTTGCGACCGCTACGGACGCCGCTCAGATCCTGTCGCAGATGGACGCGGTCCGGCGCGGCCGCGAGCAGGACACCGCTGATACGAAAGACAGATCTACGCCGCAGAACCCGCCCAGCGTCGAGGCCATCCTCTCGCGTATGTCGGCGTACATGGAGGCTGCAGCGCCATGACGAAGCATCTTACCCCCACGGTCCGAATCCAGAAGGCCCGGACCGCGCTCCTTCTCGATCATCCTTTCTTCGGTTCGTTACTCTTTCGTTTGGGTGGACTTGCTTCGAACGCGATTCAGACCATGGCCACGGATGGCGTCTCCTTGTTTTACAACCCAGCATTTGTCGAGACGCTAAACGCGGCAGAGCTTGCCGGCGTTCTGGCTCATGAGGTGATGCACCCGGCACTTCAGCATCACACCCGTCGGGGGGACCGTGATCGAAAGCGCTGGAATATGGCGTGCGACTATGCCATCAACCCTCTACTCATAGATGCTGGGCTCACGCTGCCCAAGGATGTTCTGATCGACCATCGCTTTCGCGGCATGAGCGCAGAACGCATCTACAACCTGATCGAAGAACAGCAAGATCAGGACGGCTCAAACGGTGAACGACAGAACGAGGATGGTTCTTCCGACGGGGATGGCGGAAAACAACCCAACAATCCGAATACAGATAGTGAGCCCACTGCTCCGACAACTCCGGGCGGCTTTGGCCAGGTGCTAGACGCTCCTGAGCCCGAAGGAGACGACGGCAATACGGTAGCTGAACAGGCGCGGGAATGGAAGATAGCCGTCGAGCAAGCAGAGAACGTCGCAAAACTGGCAGGTAAGCTGCCGGCAGGAGTTACTCGTAGTCTCGAACAATCCGAGGCGGCAGGTGTGGACTGGCGCGAGCTGTTGCGCCGCGCCTGGTCAGAGACAATTCCGTCTGACTACAGCTGGATGCCGCCCAACCGGCGCCACGTCTGGGCTGGGCTCTATCTTCCAGGCGTCAGGTGTGAAGGCGCGGGAGAGATCGCCATTGCAGTCGATTGCTCCGGGTCTATCAATGCGCGCCAGTTGGGTCTCTTCGAGGCGGAAATTCGCTCCATTCTCGAAGGTCAACGGCCGAGCCGGGCGCATGTGCTCTACCTCGATACCGAGGTCCATAAGACCGAGATCTATCAAGCAGGGCAGCCGATCATGCTTACTCCGATTGGCGGAGGAGGGACGAACTTCGCGCCTTGCTTCCGATGGTTGGACGAGCATGGAATTGTGCCGCAGACTTTGGTTTTCCTTACAGACCTATGCGGCACATTCCCGAAGGATGTTCCGGCGTACCCAGTGCTGTGGGCTTCCACCGAGGCTCGCAGCGTGCCATTCGGGCAAGTAATTCCGATTGAAGCGGCATAGTACCCGCTTCCACTTGCTTGTAGAGTTTCGTTTGATTCTCGGGGAAAGTGATTGCAATAGGTCGATCTCCGATACCCGTCATTACGCCCGGAAGGACGCAGGTGTCTCTGGAAACCTGCTCATCCCGTTTTTTCGTTACCAAGTCGCCTTCAACGGGCGTATCGGCGACTTAGCGGCAACTGAGAGCAAGACTACGGGCCAAGTTCCAACCGACAGTCAATCCGCACACAACGGTAGGATTGTTTTATTGATCTCCAGTGGACAAGGTACACGGTTGACCGGTTCGATCAGTCATTGTTGAACAGTCTCAACCGTGTGCTCACTAGATCCTTCACCGATTCGACTACGGGCGGAAGAATCTTATACGGAACAACCTCGTTCCGGTTTCCGGCCAAAGCGCCTTCCAAACTACTTCTCCACGCAACTCGCAATTCTGTGTTGATGTGAATGATGTTGATTCCCGCAGCGATGGCCCTGCGGAAATCGTCATCGTCGGTTCCAGAACCGCCGTGGAGGGTGAGGGGCACTCCTGCGGATCTCTTGATCGCAGCAATTCTTTCAATATCCAGGTGCTTCTTCACCTCTCCTCGAACCATGGTGCTTATCATGCCGTGCATGTTGCCCACGGCAGGAGCCAGTATGTCCACACCGGTCGCTTCGACGAATTGCCTTGCCTCTGCCGGACTCGTCAGCCCTTTGGACAGATCCGGCACCGTTTCATGGATTTCGGAGCCGGTCCCGATATCGCCAATCTCTCCCTCGATAAGGATGGAAGGGTTGATCGCTTTGAGCGCGACTACAGCTTCTCGGGTCTGGCGCACGTTCTCTTCCCAAGGCAATGCGGAACGATCGAAGACGATCGCCTCGAAGCCGGCCCTGGCTGCCTCTTCGGCGCTGGCAAGGGAGTGTGTATGATCCGCGTTCAGGAAGATTGGAAAATCAAACTCATCGCGCACGCTCTTTACCAGAGCTGCGATCTGGCGAACTCCCATGAATGCGCGCTCGCCCTCGGACGCGCCGACGAGTACGGGCAACTTCAGGTCTCGCGCCGCGTCGAAGACCGCTTTCAATAGAACGAGGTCGGAAATATTGAAATGGCCGATCGCCACTCCGCACGCTTGCGCCTGCTGCAGAACATTTCGTAGCGTTTGCATCGGATACCCCTTACCGGTGAAGATTCGTTCGCAACGATGCTAGTAGGCCATCTGTATGCTCCCTGCAAAATCAAGGTGAGTCCGATCACGATCACCGGCATGGGAAGCGAATGACCGAAAAGCTGTTCATTAAAGATCTAACTCCACTGCTGATTCCGGCGTCGAGCAACAGATCAACGCGTTGCCCACTGCGGGCCGGTCCAGAGGCTCTGGTGCGTAGCGAAGACTGCCATCCAAAAGTCCGCACTCGCACATGTGGCAAACACCTGTGCGGCAGGACCATCTCACGGGAACGTCGCAAGCCTCGGCAAACTCCAGCAGACTCTTGAACCGCTTATCCCACGGCACATTCAAACCGCTGCGGGTGAAGGACACGATTAGCCCGTCTTCGACGGAACCAACAGGGGCATGCGGGGTTTTCGTCTCCCCTTTCGCTATGCCGGGCTCTATAGAGCCCTCCGGTCCGAATATTTCCTGATGTATTGCATCTTGCGGTACGCCCAAAGACACCAGGTCACGATTTATATCCTTGAGAAAACCGGGGGGCCGCATGCATAGAATTCAGCTTCAACGGGAAAGCCAATCCCCTGCAAGTTTGTGAGATCCAGGTGGCCCTGGATATTGAAGTCTTCGCCGGGCCGATCTGTCGGATCTGGCCGGCTATATGCAATTGCCGAATGACTTCCGGAAATGGCGTCGAGGAGTTCCCGGGCCTCTTTTACAAATGCATGTTCTCTTCCATTGCGCGCTCCGTGTACCCACCAAACCTTTCGAGAAGATCTGAAGCTATCGGATGAAAGCGCGTGCAACATGGAAAGAACGGGAGTCACTCCAACCCCAGCGCTCAGCAGCACGATTGGCCGCGATCCGGATGCCAACACAAAATTGCCGCGTGGAGCGCTGGTCTCGTATAAGTCGCCGATCCTGGTTGAGTCAACAACATACCTGCTGCCTGGACCGGTCCCTCGCTTCGCGCTGATGCGATAGGTGCCGGAATCCGATGCGCCTGAAATGGAATAGCTACGCACAATAGGCCGTGAACAGTTGTCGGCGTGAATCTTCAAAACCAGATACTGACCCGGCAACGCAGCCGGGAGCGATGACTTGTCCAGAGACTCCAACACGACTGAAGTTATTTCACTCGTCTCCTGATGGACTGCCGCCACCCTCAGCATTCGAAAGCCGTTCCACGCAGGCGGGGCCGAAGTGGAAAGTGTAAGCCCGGCGTTTCCGTTGTGGACTTTCCTTTCATCTGCTTTGAGTAACGCCTCCAAGGAGCCTTTCCATCCCGGGCTTAGTGCAGGAATACGCGCCGCAATTGCAATGCGGCTGAGGTCGTGGTTCGGAAGGTACAGCAGAGAGTCGATTTCAGCGACCGTGATCCTTCCCGGCCCATCCTCGATCTTCTGAATTTCATCTCCGGCCCCGACCTCCCCCTCTTCGATGACGCGGAAATAAAAACCTGGCTTGTGATGCGAGACGAGCAGGGCCGGGATCTGCGGATTGTTCATGCGAATCCCCACCCGGTAACAAGTGACTCGCGGCTGTGCTACTTCAAAGATCGCGTTGGCGATCCGGTAGCGGTCCCCAATGCAGACCTCATCATCCGCCAGGCCTTCGACGGTAAAATTCTCTCCAAACTGTCCGTACTCGAAATCATTCCGGCCAAGTTCGCGCTCCCAATAGCGGTAGGCCTCCAACTGATAGACCATTACTGCGCGATGTTCGCCTCCATGTCCTTGAAGATCTCCCTGGGCATCACCATCCAGATTCAGTCGCCGAGCAAAAATACGCCGGGGTACAGGTTGCTTCCAGATCGCTGTGCGGACTACTTTGCCTCGCCACTCGATTTCCCGCGGACGGCCGACATTTACCGATAGAAGCTTTGACATTCAGCCCTCCAGTATCTCGCTTTCCATGCTACCGTTGCCGTCGCCTTCCCGCGTTCCAGGAGGTTCCGGCCGTAGATAGAGGAGCACTGCGGAGCACACCAAAGCGAAACCCCACCAAGGAAAGTGAAGCGATACAAACATTGCCGTCAGAAAAAGTCCAAAGGCAACGAACGAACGCACTTTTGCGAGTCGACGAGTCCGGTGCGAAATCTCTTGAACAACCGCGTGAGCCAGGGCATGGTGCTCGAACTGAAGGTAGGCCAATTCCACCAGAACAAACACAGCCGCGTATATAAAGACGGGAACTGCTGCCAGACGCGTATCTGCAACCCATGCCGTTGTGAAGGGCACCAGGGACACCGCAAATAAATGCGCAAAAATTGATCCACATCAGGCGTGGCGTTGGATATTCGGTGAAGCGCAGGAGGTGATGATGATTGAGCCAGACAATTGCAACGAAGGTGTAGCTCACCAGGTAGCTCAGAGCGGTCGGCCACAACGGCAAGAGGGCCCGAAACGTGGGTTGCTCAGGCGCCTTCAAGTCCAGCACCATAATCGTGATGATTACCGAAAAGACTCCGTCAGAGAACGCCGCCAAGCGTTCTGTGGTTGCTTTTCGCCGAGGCATACGTCCTCCTGTTGAATCCCGCCTCGCAACCACTCTCAGCGCAAATGCAGTGAGGAACCGGCAAATCAGATGCCCTTGATTTCGCCGCCGTCCATCCGCACAGAAGCTCCTGTCATCCACTTCGCCGCGGGCGACACCATGTAGGCCAACAGGTCCGCAATCTCTTCCGGCTTACCGAAGCGGGCGATGCCGGTTTCTTCTGGAAACTTCTTCATCGCCTCTTCTACGGTCAGGTAGTGCGCAGGCGCCCACTTTTCGAAGAAGGATTGCCTGCGTCCGGTCATGACTGCACCTGGGACGACGCTATTGACTTGCACTCCATCCTTGATGCCTTGCTCTGCGAATGCCTTTGCCAATGCGAGGATTGCGGCATTGATCGCAGCCACTGCGGCGAACCCAGGCTTGGGATCGAGGGCGGCGCTTCCGGAAATCAGAACGACGGACCCCTTCGAAGCCTTCAATGCATCCCAGGCTCGTATCGTCAGGCGGCGTGCCCCGTGGAACTTGAGAGCCATTCCGTCTTCCCACTGCGCATCGGTCATTTCGAACAAATCAATTTGTGGCACTGCTCCAGCAATGTTCAGCAGCGCATCGATTCTGCCAAAGCGGTCAAGAGCGCTGTTGACGAGGGCTTCTGCCGATTGAGGTTCGCGCAGGTCCAAGGCGCAGACCAGCGGCTCGGCACCCGCAGCGGTAACAGCCGCTGCCGTATTCTGCAGGTCATCCTTGTTTCGCGCAGTCAGCACAACAGCAGAGAAATCATGCGCCAACCGCAACGCCGTTGCGCGACCGATTCCCTGGCTCGCACCGGTGACGATGGCGACAGATTTCATAACGGTCATCTGATGCCCTCTTCGATCTGCTTAAATCGGAAATGAAACTTGTTACGGCTAAACGCTATCGTGAGAGGGTTTGACGCGCAGCCTCAAGGATCACGTCGATGACGACCTGCGGGTCTGAATACATCGGTGAGTGATCCACGCGCTGCGAATAAACCTTTGCCCCCATACGATCCGCCATGAAACGCTGGGTTTTCGGATTGATCATGCGATCCTCCTCTGCGAGAAGGAACCATGACGGCTTAATTTTCCATGTTGGTGCCGGAGCCGGTTCCTGAATGCACTGAACCGCGAGCGGCCGTTGCAGCGCAGCCGCAATCTTTGTCTGTTCGGCAGAAGCCTTGTGCGCAACCGCCCGGCGAAACCCGTCGTCCGGCATCCATATAAGGCCATGGGCATCGGGAACCATCTTCGGCGCTTCCGGAGAAGACGGGTTGAGATAGAACACTTTGGCTACGGTCTCTCCCTCATCCGGCGCGAGCGCCGAGATATATACCAGAGACTTGACTCGGTCTTCCCGCACCGCTGCGATTACAGCGCCAGAGTAGGCGTGTCCCACCAGGACCACGGGGCCGATGGTCCGTTCCAGTACCCAACTCAAAGCGGTAGCGTCATTGGTTAAGGACGTGAGCGGAATTGGCGCGCAGATGACGTGAAGACCGCGCTGTTCCAAAGGCATAATGACGTTGCTCCAACACGAACCGTCGGCCCACGCCGCATGCACCAAAATTATTGTTGAGTTCTGAGGAAACTCACTCGTCCTGGAAGCCTGCCCATGCAAACCAGCGCCGGCTTGTACGGTGTTTTGCGCTGGCGCAAATCCGCTGAAAGACCCTTTAACCAGAACACCCAGAGATGCAGCTGTGAGCCCACTAAGAAAGCCACGACGTTCCATAATCCTCCTCCTCGCTCCAATCACTTTTCCGTTCGGCCAGCGACGCCGGCGGCCTGGAGAAACTGCTTCATCGCAGCGGCGATCTCCACGAGATGTGTCTCGATCGCAAAGTGGCCTGTGTCGAGAAAGCGGACTTGCGCATTGGGAATGTCCTCACGGAATGCTTCCGCTCCGGCGGGAATGAAGAATGGGTCATTCTTACCCCAGATCGCCAGCAACGGCGGCTTCGCTTTTCGAAAGTACTCCTGAAACTTCGGATAGAGCTTCACGTTCGATGCATAGTCCAGAAACAGGTCGAGCTGAATCTCTTTGTTTCCCGGGCGTTCCAGCAAAGCTGCATCCAGCGTGTATGACTCTGGCGCAACGTTATCTGGATCCGCAACGCCATGCGTGTATTGCCAGCGAGTTCCTTCGAAAGTCAGGATGTTTTGTCGAAGCACTTCTCTGTTTTCTGCTGTGGGCTCGGACCAGTATTTCCTGATCGGTCCCCATGCGTCGCTGAGGCCCTCTTCGTAGGCGTTGCCGTTCTGTGAAACGATGGCTGTCACTCGTTCCGGATGACGCATCGCCAGACGGAAACCTGTTGGCGCCCCGTAGTCAAACACATAGATCGCGTAACGATTGAGGCCAAGCACATCTGTGAAGGCCTCAATCGTGCCGGCCAATGCGTCGAACGAAAATCCATACTTTCGCCCGTCCGGGACTTCCGTGAATCCGAATCCTGGCAGATCCGGTGCAATCACTCGGAACTGATCTGCGAGGCGTGGAATGAGTTCGCGGAACATGAACGACGATGTCGGAAATCCGTGGAGAAGAAGCAGGACAGGCGCCGCCACATCGCCAGCCGACCGGTAGAACATCCGGACGCCGTCCGCCTCCACTCCGTGGACAGTTGTCACAGGCACGGTGGACAGGGGCGTCGTTGGACGGGCATGCCCTTCAGATCCTGCGGTGTTGATTGTCTGTTCTGAAAGGATCTGACTCATAACTCCTCCTCATTTCTGGTGAGCTGATTGCTTCTGGGCGATTGCTGATAGCCCATCTGGGGCCGATGCATTCTGTTGATGCTGCGCCGTAAGGACGAAATTCGTAACAACTTCTTCTGCCCGTAGCGTTTCATGCCGGGACGGGAGCAAAGGGTGCCGCATGTTTGAATGCAAGCGCAATACCAAACGTGGAGACTCTCACCTCGTGGCTGGCTGCAGAGCTAACTTCTTCTGCGTGTGGGGGTACTTCGCAGAATGGCCAATGGTAT
Source organism: uncultured Acidobacteriaceae bacterium (assembly GCA_963771495.1). Taxonomy (GTDB): domain Bacteria; phylum Acidobacteriota; class Terriglobia; order Bryobacterales; family Bryobacteraceae; genus Bog-105. Next base: position 13,934 of record CAVYTR010000012.1, read on the forward strand.
GGGTGTCCCTGATGGCAATTGTGCGACGGATACCCAACAGTGACGGAAGTTGGTCACGAGCTTTGTCGCGGCATACTGACGCTCCGCAGCGCTCACTGTGCGAAGTCCTGGAGAAAGTTGGCGAGAAAGGCGGCACGATCCGAAGGCAGGGTTCCATGTGCAGGCGTTACGGTCTGCACGAGAACAGCACGTCGCGAGTGTGGGAGGCCGCTATCCGACCGGAGGTTGTTTAATCCCACTTCCAGCGAACGTCCCTGTCTACCGATGCCTGTGAGATTCATGGATGCTCTGGCATCTGTTATCGGGTTCGACCAACAGAGCTGTGCCGAGTTTCCAGCCATGTTAATTGTTCAACTCGGCTGCGAGCCCAATTCTGGCCGCAGCCGAGCCGTCTGGCGTTGTCGGCCTTAGTCGAGACGTTGAACGATTGGACAATTGATTGAGAATCCCGAGCTTCCGAACGCTGCGCCGCCTGGGCCCGTGATAAGCCCGTCTTGTACGAACGTCAGAACCTGAAACTCTTCGCGCAACTGCCCACGATAACCTTGGTTGATAGCATCATCTGTCCACTGATACAGCTGCGCGTCCCACGCCGGACTGTAATCGAGCGCAATGGTCGGGATTCCGCCGAGCACGTTATTCGGTCTAAAACCATCGGCCAAATCAGCAGACAGCCCTTGGCGCAGCGGATTGTTGCACTCCCCGGTCTCTGGTCCATTGGTGGCAATAAAAATGCGTTCCGCCGGGCTCGCAAAACTGTCGTCATGTCCCAGCAGCAGCTTGCTCATGAGTGGGGCGTACGTGTTGTGCTCGATAGCTGCTGCAAGCGGAATGCTCGCGTCCATGGAGAGGTACCACACTGGACGGCCAAAGCTGAATCCGTTGATCAAGTTGACCGTCACGGTCATGTTGCTAGGGTCGATCGCCAGGACCTGATCATGAACTTTCGAATAGTCAACATTGCCATCTGGGAAATTGATCTGACTGGCGTCAACCCCGAATGCGACGATCGGTGCGTTGCAGATGACATTTCCAGCATTTGCGATCTGCACGAACGGACTGTATGCAGAGTCGCCAACAGCGCCTGATGCAGCAGATTTGGGGGGGGAATTCCGCGCCCTGAGGACCAGGAACGATGCTGCGCTGCGGAGCAAAATTGACGGTCCCCTTATCGAACACAATATTGCCATTCGTGTCGAGGTGGCCGGTTCGGGCGGCATTCGCAGCAAAGGCGAGTTTAGCGGAGAAGTTCAGCCCGAGTTCATCGGCTACGCCCTGATCGCTTACGTCTGTCAGTATGTACCACACGCTCTTCTTGGTACCTTTGAGTGTTCCTTTATACAAAGGCAGCGTGATTGTGCCGTGTGCCGCATGTTCCGTTTCGATGAAATGGGCGTCTATGTGAGAGCAACAAAGGTGTTCGGGCTACAGGTGAAACAAGAATTACTTCGACGAATTAAATCCCACTGCAACATTGCGGCCGAAGGAGAAATGTGGAGTTTAATTGCGCTGCTCCCGATGCAAGCTTTCGTGTGTGTATCGCCTGCATATAGGGCGGCGGCTAATTGGTTGGTGAACGGGAAAACGCTGCCGGCGCTCAAGGCATGCCTCGTGCTCTAACTGCTTGACGGGCAGCGACGGCGCTCGTGCGTCGGGGAATGCAGAGCGGTGTGAGATAGAAGAAGAGCAATGTGAATGCTTTGTTGTCACTCATCGCCCTTTTGAGAGAAGACCATCAACTGAGAGTGGTCCGGAGCCACCGAATACAAGCGCAAGCAGACAGGCAAAATAGAGCAAATCACATTCGTATCCGGGTGGTCCGAATATAGCTCCTGCTGGCGTCACCGCTAGGAGCTTGATCGAACTGAAGCCGTATCGCCAGTGCACATTGAACATTGCAACCAACAGGACAGCTGCCATCGGCACGCTGACCAGGGGGATAAATGCGCCGAGCAGCGCAGCGAAGCCTCCCAGCAATTCGGTCAGGATCGTCAACCACGCCATCAAGTGTGGGGCAGGTACACCCAAAACGTGGAGGATGGAGACGAACGCATCGGGCCCTTTGAGGAGCTTGGCATAGCCGTGCTCCATGAAGCCAAATCCTACGATAAGGCGTAGTGGAACAGGAGCCCAGGTGGGCCATGTCATCCGATTGAACATAACAACGTTCACTCCTGAAGTGGATAACGGAGATTGGCTCCGATTGATGAAGTCTCTCCTCAAATCGACGAGGCCTGTGCGGCAGTCTGCGCCCTGGATAATTCATCGATCGGTTCGGCCAAGGCAAGTCTCGATGCGTCCTGTTTCAATAAATAGATTGATACCGCCAGAAGAACCACATCTTTCATCAGGAACGCGACGTTTCCAACCATGGCGGGAAATCCGCCGGCGGAGGGGGCCCAGCCATCCGGCATGAAGGGAATAATCGTGATTGTCGATAGGAACGTTACTACCGAACCGAGAGCTCCGAGTACCCCTAACTTCTTGTTCCAGAACCCGGCCAACAGTAACGTTCCAAACAGCCATTCCGAAACGCCCAGAACATAACTAGACCCCTTTATGCCGAAGACGTGATACATCCAAAAGATAAGAGGCCCATGCGTAAAGAATGGAACGAGGCCTTGTGCCTCATAGTCAAACCACTTCTGATATCCGAAAAAGAAGTAGACGACCACCATCGAGGCACGAAGGAGACGGTAATCACGGTCGGCCTTAAAAAGGCCCATTTTCGCGAGGATTCTGAGAAGAAAACTCATTTCCTTTGTTCCTTTCATTCAACGATTTTCGTATTGAAGACTATCGCCGGCTGGCGCATCGACAGGCGCCAATAGCGAGGGCGTCGAGGAGAACAGCGGAAATAGCCCTTCGACAAGCGTCGGGTGGCTCCATATCGCTTCGCGGATTGCGGTATAAGGCAATCGCGCCATCATGGCAGTCTGTACGGAAGCCATGATCTCTCCAGCGTCGACAGCAAATGCTGTGAAACCAAGAATGCGATCGCTATTCACTTCTACGAGCGCCTTTAAGAATCCACGTGTTTCAGAGAGCGTGCGTGCGCGGAGCACTTGTTCCATGGGGATCTTGAACAAGCGATAAGGGGATTCCTCGCGCCTTAGCTTCTTTCTCGGTCAGGCCTATGCGCGCGAGTTCCGGGTCAGTAAAGAGGGTATAGGGGATTTGCCGGCCCGTTGTCACGTGGTTGCCACCTGCGAGGTTGTCACGGACCACGCGGAAGTCGTCAATGCTGACGTGCGTGAACTGAGGACTTCCCGCTACTTCGCCGATCGCCCACACGCCAGGCGCGGTTGTCTCGAGCCGTTCATTGACCTTGATGTAACCGCGATCCGTCAGTTCTACGCCGGCCAATTCCAGTCCAAGGTTCTCCGTATTCGGTCGTCGGCCCGCCGCAACAAGCAGATGGGTGCCCACGAGAGTTCTTTCTCTTCCGTCTTGCTCGACAACAACGGCCACTGAATCGCCTGATCTTCCCGAGACCCGTCTCACATGGGCATTCAGGACCGTGTCGATGCCTTCGCCCCTGAACAAATCGGCAAGAGCGTTCGTCACGTCATCGTCTTCCCCGTGCAGTAGACGATCATTTCGATCGATGACAGTAACTTTGCTGCCGAACCGCCGCATTGCCTGCGATAGTTCCAGGCCGACGTAGCCGCCGCCGATCACAAGAAGGTGGCCGGGGAACCTGATCCAATTCCAGAGCCTCGATATGCGTGAGTGGCTGCGCGTCGGTAAGGCCAGGAGCCGGTTCCAATGCAGCCCGAGTACCAGTGCTGACGATTACGTTGGCTCCGCGGAGGCGGCGAGTAGTTCCGTCAGGGAGAGCGACTTCCAGTGTTTTCGGACCTACGAAGCGACCCCATCCGAAATGAATTCCGCTCCGGTCTGCCTGAAGTTATCGAGATACATATCATTCAAGCCCGATACCATCGTGCGTTTTCGAGCACGCACTGCATGCATATCGACGCGGAAGCCATCCGCAACGAGACCGAAGTCTTCGCTTCGACGGAGATATGAGGCTACTTTCGCACTGTGGAGAATGTTCTTACTCGGCAGACAAGCGATGTTCGGGCATGATCCGCCTATGTATTTGCGCTCAATCACCGCAACGCGCTGTCCTCCGGCTGGCAATTGTCCATGCGGCAACAGTCGATCCTGTTCCCCCACCCAGGATGACCAGATCGTAATCTTCCACAGCCCGAGCCTGGTCTGCGTGAGCTGACGAAGGTGTTTCGTTCCCATCGATGTGCATGTCGTACTGGAAATGCAACCTAAGGGCCATCGAAGAATCGACTCGTCGGCCAAGAAGTCTCGGGCCTAACCGATTCGGCCGCTGGATCTTAGGTCGCGCAGCAAGCTGGCTGGGCTAGAGCGTGCGCGACGAACCTGAGACGAAAGTCCGACACTGGCGGGATCTGGACACGGCGACCGTCGCAAATTGCTTCGGACAGGGACAGCCGATCGGCCCGCTACTTTTCTGATGCCAATGATTGAATCACTAGAGGAGCAGCTCCAAAATTCACGCTGAACCGTTTGCACCATACCGAAACCGCGCGGTATTTCGACAAATCTATGTCCTGACTAAGACGGTAGTTCTGGTCGCCGATATTTGCCTTTATCGACCCAAGATCGATGAACCCCGCGCGAAGCACGCCAGCGCTGTCAATTGCATCGGTGGAAGCGACCATATAGACATGCACATCGGGACCGTTGGACGTCATGAAGTTGGTGAAGCGAAGAACGCGGCTGCCGTCGCCAAGCTGGTAAACGGTTGCGCTACCTTTGGTCTCGTGCAAAACACTGTGAAATGTTCCGGAAGCGAGTGTCTTTGTTACTTCATCCCGGTTAGCCGGGAAGTGTTCCTCGATATGTTGATTGACGAAGAGTCTTTCGGGTCGGAATAGATACCAAGACACGACGATTGCGATGACCAGCACAGGAACGGCAACTCTCCACTTTTTCATTTCTCTCTCCTCAGCGTGAACGGTATAGGCCAGTGCTGCTCTAGCCGTGGCGGAATATGCAGCGCTTACTGTTGGCGTGGTGCAGCTTGGCGCAGTAGGGAGCAATGCCTCCGCGGCTCCGCAGAAAGACTTCGGCCGCAGCAAGCATGCCCACTGTTGGCGCGATGAAATAGATCCAGATTGCGTGCCAGTACGCAGCGTGAAAGGCCGACCCAAAGCTGCGCGCTGGGTTCATGCTCATCCCGGAGAGAGGCGTTTCAAAGGTTATATAGAGCGCATACAATCCACCGACGAAGTATGGTGTATACCGAGCCAGCGTGCTGTGATTGGAGATGATCAGGACAGTGAGCATCAGCACGAACGAGATCGCTGATTCAGCAATGATCGCAACAGCGGTTCCATAGACACCCGGTGTTGTAACTGCTGATCGTATGGCGTTATTTTCTGGCGCACCTCGCAATACATTGATCGCGACCGCTACACCGATCGTCGCGCCAGAGAATTGCGCTATGACGTAGAACACCGCATCCCAGAATGCGACCTTTCCCAAGCGATAGAAAGTTGCGGTCATTGCCGGGTTGAAATGGCCTCCGGACTGTTTACCCCATGGCGTCATAACAATCGCAACAACGGTCGTACCGATCGCTACTCCCATCACGGCCCGACGAAGGACAGCGCGGCTAATCAAGTGGCGGATCGGCGAAGCAGGATGTTGAAGCAATGTTGCGAACGCACAGGTCAGAAACATGTACACGGCCAACTCGCCGGCTTCCATCAAATACTCCGGCCAATGAGTCCGCAGACTGTCCGCTGCGCTCGGATTCTGGGGCCACCGTATTGAGGCGGCCCTGGTGTTCCTGGTGCGATCCTTGATTGCTGCATTCATTTCTATGTAAGGTGTCCAGCGATGCCGTGGTGCGAACTAACAGTTTTCAAATGGCTAAACGCATTCCGGTGAACTGCCAGCGTGTTCTTGGCGGAAAGAAATTACGGTAGGTAGCACGCACATGATCTGCAGGTGTGACACAGGAGCCGCCACGCAAAATCATCTGACCAGACATGAACTTGCCGTTGTATTCGCTCAATGCACCTGGGAAAGGCCTGTATCCTGGATAGCCAACGTAGGGACTCGCGGTCCATTCCCAGCAGTCTCCAAACACCTGGTCAACTCCCTCCCCGTTTGCGACTGCCGGATGTAGCCTTCCTTTATCGAGGAGATTGCCGCAGCACGGTTCGTGGCTGGCCACCAGCTCCCACTCCGCCTCCGTCGGCAGACGGCAGCCGCGCCAGCGCGCGAAAGCGTCGGCCTCGAAAAAGCTGATGTGGCACACTGCCGTATCCAAGTAGTTCTGAGAGTCCATGCCAGCCTCTCAGCGTGAACACGCGCCAGCCCGTCGCATCGCCGGCATCACGTTCCCAATAGAGCGGTGCCTCCCATTCCTCCTGCTTCACCATCTCCCAGCCGTCAGAAAGCCAAAGCCCTGGGTGCATATACCCGTCATCTGACATAAACTCCAGATACTCACGACACGTAACATTGCGGTTTGTGATCTGGAACGGTTCCAGGTAGACCTTGTGACGCGGGGTCTCGTTGTCAAAACAGAAGGCCAGAGGGTCCTCTCCGTTCGGCGGATGGCCGATTTCAATCAGTCCACCTTGGACCGTGTGCCATTTGAGCTGCGGAATCGAGTCGTCGGACTCCTTGGCGAGGGAGGCCTCGCTATACGAGGGGCGTAAGGGGTTGGAGAAAAATGCATGCTTGATATCCGTCAGTGCCAGTTCCTGATGCTGCTGCTCATGGTGCAGCCCCAGGATGATGCGCCGTAACGCCTCCTTATCCATGGAACACGCCAACAGCCTCCCCATTTCGTGGTCCACGTGTGCGCGAAAGGCCAGCACCTCATCAAGCGAAGGCCGGGAAAAGGACGCACGCTGGTTCTTCTTGGGAACCTCCTCACCGAGAGAGAGGTAATAGCTATTGAAGAGGCGATTGAAGTCTTCACGGAACGGCTTGTACTCAGTGAGAAACGGACGCAGCACGAATGTCTCGAAGAACCATGTCGTATGAGCCTGATGCCATTTCACGGGACTGACGTCCGGAGATGACTGGATCATCTGATCTTCGGCGGACAAATTCGCCGCGAGAGAACACGTCATGGAGCGGACGGCTTTGTATTTCGAATCGAGTGTCGGCATGGCGTCATTGCATTCGCTGAGACTTCAGGGTCAACCGGCGATGGCTAACGGCGTTGCGCAGCCCAAACGCGACAGCACTCGCCGGAGTCGCGCACATCTCTCGAAGCAATCCAGTTGCCAGACAAAGAGATTCCAATGTGAGAGAAGATAATGAGCTAAGGCCTGTAGCTATCAACGGGATATGGTCCGGAACACGTGGACCTTTTCGCGTCATTGCTGACGGATCTATGACCAATTTCCGCCACTGACGGGTTCTCGTCGCGACGGTTGTCACGCGTACCAGGTGTAGGAAAAGAGAACGATCCCGCTAGACTAGCTGTCTCTCGACACCTTTCAGTGGCAAGGACGAGGGGCGGTTTATTTGGAACTTCCGCATTTTATAAACCAATGATGTCCGCTTCATTCCAAGCCGTTCTGCCGCACCATTGCGGCCGCCTACGACCCAATTGCTTGCCTCAAGTACACGCAGGATATGATCTCGTTCCAGCTCATCGAGACCCGTTATCGGCACATTCGATCCCTTGTGCGCGCTGAATGGTTCCAACTCAGAAATGGGGGCGCGCAATACAGTATGAGGAGAGAGAATCACTGCCCGCTCGATGAAGTTCTGCAGTTCCCGAACGTTTCCAGGCCAACGGTACCTGATTAGCGCCTCCATCGTTTCTGAAGGAATCTCATCAATCCCTTTGTTCATTCGCCGCGCATACATCCGAATGAAATGCCGAACCAGTTTGGGAATATCCTCAGTACGCTGCCGTAACGCAGGAACGTGGATCGGAAATACCTTCAGCCGGTAATAGAGGTCTTCCCGAAATGTCCCCTGCTTCACCATGGCAGCTAAATCACGATGTGTGGCGGCAATCAGGCGAACATCCACCTTGTGCGTACGGTTGCTACCGAGTCTCTCGAATTCCTGTTCCTGCAGGACTCGTAGCAATTTGGCCTGAAGCTCCAAAGGGATGTCACCGACTTCATCGAGGAAGAGCGTGCCCCTGTGCGCCAATTCAAAGCGTCCCGTCTTCTGGGCAATGGCTCCAGTGAAGGCCCCTTTTTCGTGTCCGAACAACTCGCTCTCCAGCAGCCCTAGCGGGATCGCGGCACAATTCAATTTGACAAATGCGCGTTCGCGGCGACCGCTCAGGTTGTGAATCGCGCGCGCAATGAGCTCCTTTCCGGTTCCCGTCTCCCCCATGATCAGCACACTGGAATCCGTGGGTGCGACCACGGACACCAGGTCCAAGGCGGTCTTTAGAGCGGGACTGTCGCCAACTATTTCCCCAAACTCTGCTCTAATTTCTTCCTCGAGATAAAGTCTCTGGTTCGTCTCTCTGAGCTTGTCTTCCGTTGCCTTCTCAAAGTCCAACGCATTTTCAACAGCGTTGGCTACCTGTCCGGCCATTTGTTCCAAAAAGGAGAACTCATCCTCGGTGAAAGCTCTTTCGGACCGACTGAAAGCCCCTAAAACGCCAATCACGCCTTTTCGACCGGCCAGCGGCAATTCGCACCCAGACTTCAGTCCCTCCGCCATGACTCGCTCGAAAAAGAGTTTTCCTTCGTTGCTTCCGAAGCTTTCGGGATCTTGCTCGAGGTCGCCGAGCCTATGGATGCGTTGATTCTTGCCTGAGAGAAATGCTTTACCGCAGGTCGAACCTTTGATGGGAACGAGTGCGCCGTCACTGATGGCGCCTCGAGCTTCCGGGTTGTATAGGATGGTGACGCGCAATTGGCGGCCATCCGTATGCGGCAGGAGTAAGGCGCAAAAATCACACCGAGTCACACTAAGCAAATTTGTTGAAAGCGCCTTCAGCAAATGGCCGCGATCCAGCTTGGATGTCATGCTGTTTGTAATTCCAAGAAGAAGGCGCAGCCGATCGCGTTCATGCCGTAGCTTCTGTTCATTCATGTGGCGCTCAATGGCGATTCCCGCGATGTGACCGGCATTCTCGATCAAATGAATATCGCTGGCAGCCGGGCTGCGCGCTTCACGATAGTGAATGGCGAAAGTCCCAAGGACTTTGTCATCGCTGGTAAACAAGGGCCGCGACCATACAGCACGAATCCCATAAGGCAAGAGCAGGTGACGATAATGATCCCAGATGGGGTCATCGAGAATGTCTGTCACATACACCGCCTCCCTTCGATAAACGGCTGTGCCGCACGATCCACCCTTTGGACCGATAGCCATTGACCCTACCTGAGCGCTGAACCCCGGGAGACTGGGCGCCGCGGCGCATGCGAGTTGTTTCCCGTCTTCATCAGGAAGCCAGATGGTGCATAACGCACCGGTACCTTGAGATTCGACCAATCGCGCGATTACCGTCAGCACTTCTGAAAGGGGAGATCCAGCAAAGATCAACTTGAGAATATTCAGTACAGTTTCGTTTTCCATAGTGCGCCTTCTTCTGGGTAATCAGGTCGGCCCAGATCGACTGGTCAACCGTGTGGCAACTTAGTCATCGCCTGACGAATGGCTGCCAATAAATCGTCGGGGTCGAACGGCTTATCCATCAAAGCAAAGGCGCCGCCCGCGAGCGCCTTGCGGCGGATCTCCTCATCGAAGTGACCGGAAATGAAAATGAGAGGCAACGCTGGACGGTTTGACCTCACGCGGAGCTGTAATTCAATACCGTCCATCCCAGGCATCCGAATGTCTGTGATGAGGCAACTTGCCTCAGAAAGCTTCCCGGATCGAAGAAAGTCCTCGGCCGACGGGAATACGAAAGCTGCGAACCCAGCTGATTCGACGAGGCTCTGGAGAGATTCGCGGATATGAAGGTCATCGTCTACTCCGACAATCATCTGCACTCTTGAGTCAGCCATTGCAACAATGTCCTCGAACACCGGTTGATCATAGGCGGCAAAAATGAAGCTTTCCATTGTATGTAGGTTTAGCCATAGGGGTGGATGCGAACTATTCGGCTCAGATGGACTGCTGTTTTCAAGAGTTCGTCGACGATTGTGCACACGATCGCTAAACGGACGTTTAGCCGCTTCAGCCGCTGCGAGGCGGTACGCCCAATTTATCTGCCATTCTTACGAGTTCTGCCAGCGATCGTGCGCCCATCTTCCGCATGATCTGTCCGCGATGCACGCGAATTGTGACTTCGCTTGTACCCAGATCCGCGGCCGTTTGCTTGTTAAGGAACCCTTCAACCACAAATGGCAAGACCTCTTGTTCTCGATGAGTGAGGAGGCAATAGCGTCTCTGTAGCTCTGCCAGGTCGGATCTCTTCTGCCGCGCCGAGCGATCCATGGCAATTGCCGCTTCGATTGCGCTTTGCAATTCCTGCTCGTCAAATGGCTTTGACAGGAACTCAACCGCGCCAGCCTTCATCGCTCGTACTGAGGAGGGAATATCTCCATGACCGGTTACGAAGATCACTGGAGGTGCGTCTTTGTCAGCAAGCTCCTCTTGGAGTTCGAGTCCGTGAATGTCCGGAAGTTCGAGATCCAGGATCAGGCATGCGGGAGAATCCGGTTTTTCAGCCTTCAGAAAATCTGAGGCAGATCCGAATGCCGCCACGCGAAAGCCCATCGCAGCAATAAGGCTCGACAACGCTTCTTGCATCCGATAGTCGTCGTCGACGACGAAGATAATGGGATCGTCTGGATTCATGACTGCTGATGTCCTGTCAATCCGCTTGTATGCAGCGGGAGTGTAAAACGGAAAGTTGTCCCAAATGTCCTGTTCGGAGTTGCCCACAACTTTCCGTTATGTCCCTCCGCAATGGAGCGGCAGATCGTCAGACCCATGCCCATCCCATGCTCCTTTGTGGTGAAGAAAGGCTCGAAAACTCTCTCACAATCGGCAAGACCGATTCCACTGTCTTCAATTTCGACGAGAGCTGTGGTCGGGTTGCTCTGTTGCGAGCGGATCACGATTCTCTTGGGACGATCGCTGACGGAGTCCATCGCATCGAGACCGTTCATCAGCAGGTTCAGAACGAGTTGTTGAATCTGGACACGGTCGCCGAGAACCGATTGCAGATCTCTTTGTAGCTCGGTCTCCATCGCTACGCGACGTTTCGATGATTCAGCGGCAAGCAGCCGGACCACCTCGACGATGAGGACATTCAGATCAAGCGTCACATGCTGAACTGGCGTACGCTTGAACAGCGCTCGAATCCGCGCCACAACTTCACCGGTCGCTTTCCCATCACGGACAATCCTTTCCGCGGCTTCCCGTGCTTTGCCGAGATTCGCTGACTCGCCCGAAAGCCAGCGCAAGCACGCGTAAGCGTTCGTGACGACAGCTCCCAACGGCTGGTTGATTTCATGTGCAATGGACGCGGCGAGTTCGCCAACAGTGGCAATCTGGGTCGCTCTAGCGAGACGTGTCTCCGTACGGCGCAGCGCTTCTTCAATGTTCTTTCGATCGTCGATATCGATCAACAGGCCGTACCATTGCGTCACGCGGCCTGTGGCGTCCACCATTGCCTGGCCGAGTACATGAAACCAACGGTAGGTGCCATCATGTTTTCGGAGCCTGTACTGAACGTCATGCGGTCTGCCCGATTGAACAGCCTCCGACCACATCGTCACCGTGTGCTGGACATCGTCCGGGTGAAGAAAGTTAACCCAGCCCGCTCTCGCCAGATCTCCAAGAGATGCACCTGTGTAGTCCAGAATTCGCTGATTCACGTACGTAAGTTCACCATCGGGCGATGCGCACCACACTAGAGCGGGGATTGTCTCGACGATCCGGCGAAAGCTGAGCTCGCTCCTCCGCGCCAATTCTTCTGCGCGCTTGCGGTCTTCTATATCAACGTTGCTTCCATACCATCTGACTGCTTTGCCGGACTCGTCGTACAAAGGGCTTGCCCGGAACAGAAACCAACGATATTCGCCGTCGAAACGGCGAAGCCTCGCTTCAATCTCACCCGGTGCTCCCGAAGCAAGCATGGATCGGTAATGCCCGACCAGCCTGTTGAGATCCTCTGGATGGACTACCTTAGCCCAACCCCAATCCCGCACCTCCTCATAAGGAAGGCCTGCATAGTCGAGCCAGCGGCGATTAAAGAATTCCGCGGAACCGTCTGGTCGGGCCGCCCACACCAACGCTGGAATTGTTTCGATAATCGCGCGAAGTTGTTCATCGGGAATACTCATCTATGCAATCCTTCGCGTCTGCGAGCCTAGCACTGTCATCGCAATTTGAAGGTCCCATGTGCCATTTCGTTAGAGTGCGCACTGGACAGGCGGTTACATCGAATCACAGATAGATTGGTTGCCACGACGTAGAGCGCGATTATCCAAGATTACGCCCCTGTCGTAGTAACTTGTCAAGTGGCAGAATTAAGGTTACAGTACCTCAGGATCGAATCCTGTGAAGTCCTCGATTGCGAATCGACCGACAGAATCTCGCCCGCAGCTCCTGGCAGGCGATCTCGCGCTTGATTTTCTTAACACACGTGTGAGATCTGGAAGAGAAATCCTGGACTTGCTTCAAACGGACGAAGATGTCCTTACGTGGCTTAAAGGGGCAGGATTTCCCCCATCAAAGGTTGGCACCCACACAGCGTCTCAGTCGCTTTTGCTCGAGGCGAGAGCGCTGCGGGAAAACATCCGCTCACTTGTGCAGAAGCGAAAGGCCGGGCGCCGTGGAGACCCTTCCCTACTCAACGACTTCCTGAAACACGCACAGAGTCATCCCCGGCTTGTGTGGAATAGGCCACAGTCGCTGAATATCGAGCGAATACAGCAACCACACAGGCGCGAGGCTATTCTGGCGCCGGTAGCCGAAGCAGCAGCAATTCTGCTCTCTGCAGCCGACTTCAATCTTGTGAAACGCTGTGAGGCTAAGACTTGCGTGCTGTGGTTCCTTGATCAGACCAAATCGCACCATCGCCGCTGGTGCAGTACCAGAACTTGTGGAAATCGCCACAAAGTCGCCGCCTATAGAAAGCGCCACCGAGTTCAAAGCGCTCCACGGCGGTGATGCACAATTGAAGTGTCTCAGCCTCCATGAGCCCAGCTATTTCGACGGCGCCTCGGTTCTTCGTTCGCGTATTACCGCCTGTGTACTCGCATGGATGAAACGTGAGCCATATGGCCGAGTAGTTGCCTTTTCGGACACCGCCTAAGCCAGCGATCGCCCATTTGACCTAGCTTTCTATCCACGGGACAACATTGCTCGCGGAGAAGCGGCAATGCTCGATTCCAAGATCGAGCGTTTTCCTTTGGAGGTAGCGATGTTCCTATATCAGCCTTTACTTGAAATGTTAGCCGGGCGAGGCATGGTGGACATCGACGCCTTCCTGAAGGTGCCATCTTGGAGCGATCTCCCCGATCCCTTTTCGATTCCGTCGATGGAGAAAGCCACGGCTCGCGTGCTTCGCGGTATCCGGCATCGCGACCGCATCACCATCTTTGGCGATTACGACTGCGATGGGGTGCTCGGAGCCCACATCCTGCGCAGCGTGCTTAGCGCTCTGGGCGCGCCTGCCAGAACATTTCTGCCTCATCGTGATGAAGGCTACGGTCTTAGCTCGCCTACGGTTCATCGTTTTTCGTGCAGCGGAACCGACTTGCTTATCACGGTCGATAACGGCATTAACGCGCGGGCGGCGGTGCAGTTGGCCCAATGCCTGGGAATCGACGTCGTGGTGATTGATCACCACCGCATCCAGGAGCGCGCAGAAACCACCGCGGTATGGTCTGATGCGTTCTGCGGAGCGGGTCTCGCTGCGATGTTTGCTTGGGCGCTTGCGCTAAAGGCCGGCTGGAACGATACGAAGATTGAGCGTCTCTTGTCCGGGTGCAGTCAATATGCAGCGATCGCTTCGATCGCCGATTGCGTGCCCCTGTTGTATAGCACACGAACTCTCGCCCGGCTGGGCCTAGCCGAACTCTCCCGATCGAGGCACAAAGGACTGCAAGAGCTGCTCAAGAGCGCTTGCACCGATCCATCCCAACCGGATTCGCGAGACGTGGGCTTTCGGCGTCGCGCCGCGTATCAACGCCGCCGGCAGAATGGCTCACCCCGCTGAGGCGCTTGCCGTATTCGAGGCAGCTCTAGACGAAGAGGCTGCACGGCAGAGTGTCGACAGACTCAATCACTTGAACCTGGAACGTCGGCGCACCGTTAAGCTGCATTTTGAAGAGCTCGTGGAGTCGGTCGGAAAAGAGGTCCCAACGGGCTTGGTGGTTTATCGCGAGACCAGCCCGAAAGGCATCGCAGGCCTCTTGGCGAGCAAATGCGTTGAGAGGTATGCGGTTCCCAGCATTGTGCTCGTCCCATCGACAATTCCTGGTCAGGTCGTTGGATCAGGAAGAAGCGTCCCCGGCATCGATCTGGTCGAAACTCTGCGACCGCTTGGGGAATTGTTTCTTCGCTTTGGAGGACATGCTCAAGCGATCGGTTTGACGATGGCTGTAGACCGAATCGATGATTTCAGGGAGAAGTTCGCTCAGTCGATAGAACCGGTGGTGAGAGGTGGCAGCCAGACACTTCACGCCGAAGCTGAGCTTAACCTTTCATTTACCGGGCGCCATTTCGATGAACAACTCCTTCTGCTCGAACCGTTTGGAGAAGGTAATCGCCCCCCGACGTTCTCCATACGCATGGCCGAGGTTTTGAGCGTCCGAAACAAATGGGTGCGAATACGTCAGGGAAGGAGCAGCATCGAAGCGCTCTGCTGGGATCTTCCAGTGACAGAACAAATGAAAGGAGATTTCGTCGTTGAGTTTTACGGCAAAACCCGGATTTTGCGTGGTTTCACTCCTCGATAAGGCTGAGTTTCCGAGCCAGTTTGACAGAGCTTCCCTTTCGTGGGAAAACTAGCCCACGAGGGGGAGAGGAGGGCGACATGCAGACCCCGGTCACAGAAATCGATCAAATGATTGTGCAATTGAATGAATTTATTCTCCCCAGCTCCCTAATGGAGAGTTTTGACGTGTACCGGGAAGAATCGGTCAAGAGTGCCGCTTGCTGTTTCAATGATGCACAGCTCTCGTGGTTTCTGGACATGCTGAATCGGTTCCGGGGACCTGATGACCGCAAAGACTCTTTGGTCGATATCTTTGATCCGGGCATGTACACCTGCGACCACCCGGCATGGGAGGCTGCACCGGGAACTCGGATCGAGATGCCGGCGCTGACGTCCGAAGTGGCGAGACTCGCAGATCGCAATTCGGAATTGGTTGAGATCGCGGAGGAGGAGATCAACGAGTTCCGCGATCACGCCGAAACCTACGCTGACGACGAGATTCTCGGATTGGCCCAGATCGCCGCAGCGGCACTTGTCGATCACGGAAGGATTTTCCGCACGCGTGAGGACGCCATTCGGTATCTCGCACTCAATGCAAGCGCTGTGCTCGAGGATCTTTGGGCCACAGATGACATGCTTTGGAAAAATGCGTCGGCGCGGCAAATCCAGTTTGACGACATGGTCGCGAAGCGCAAGGTCGATTTGCTCAAGGTCGAATCGACTCACCCCAACTTCGAGGAAAGTGACTTCGCTTGTTATTCTGAAGACGAGATTCGGAGGTTCGCCTTCGACATCCGAAGCCTGTTCCTAACCGACCACGCCAAGCACCTGGCGATTTGTACGCGGTGCCAAACGCGCCTGGAATCGTGGACGAAGCTGGCCGAGAAGTTCGAGCAGAGCGCATCCACACCCAATGGGCGAGTTGATGCTTGATTGAGTCATTGCACTGATTTTTTCCCAGAACTGATGCGTGAGTAGCTGAATTGTTGGTAATTCTCAGAATCGGAGACACGCATGGGCCTTCTTCAATTGTGCTTCCCATTGTCCGGGCACCGAACATTTGCCCGTCAAATCCCAACTCAGAGGTTCCGCCTAGCTCCGGGTGAGCGATGAGGACGCGGATCGCGGCTCCTCTGCTGACTGCTGGTGCGATTTTCGCAATTGCGTTCAGTTACCACGCCTACCGCTACCGACAACAGCCCGATGACCCGGACTGGCTCTTACGGCAGGCCGATGAACAGGCGTGGCTAAACAACTGGATCAACGCGGCTCCCGTCTATCACAGGGCGGAACTTCTCTATCAAGACCGGAACGAACCGGCCAAAGCGCTCTACGCACATGTCAGCCAGATGATGGCGACGAGCGAGATGTCCAGCTTTGCTCCGCAAATTGCTTCCCTGAGCGATGATCTCCAACTGCCCGCGGCCCGCGATCCGGAAACGCGGCTCAGAATTCTTACCCTTCGGGGAATGCTCGAAACCAATTACGACGCAGGCCTGGCAACGAAAACCTGGGCCGAAGTTGGCGAACTCGCGCGGAAACAGCATCACTACATGCTGGCGTCGAGAGCGATGGGCGAAGAAGGGATCGCCGCGTTTCTCCTCGGCGACGTCAATGGGGCTCAAGCGAAGGTCATGAAGGCATATCTGGTAGCCAAATACCTGGGCGATCCGGCTGCGAGGGTCAGGTACGCCAGCGTCTATGGCGCTGGGTTGGTCGCGCTCAAGAAATACGATCGCGCCCTCAAGCCACTCGATGAGGCCATCCGAGTCGCCGACATGACGAAAGGGGTAGCGTATCCAAGCATCGCGACTGCCTCGAAGATTGAGGCACTCGGCGGGTTGGGCCGTTCTCAGGAGGCCCTCACACTGACAAACGATGCTATGGCTCGGGTCACGGCACGGCATCTGAACCCATTTCTGGCCATCGCGGAGGGAAGTCGATCCGGCCCTTGATTGCCGATGGCGTTGCGGAGACGCGACATCGCCGAACCCCCACGCCAACTGCTACCTCGCGAGCTGCGGCCGTCGCACAATCTCCGGCGGGTTCCGCCTCGGCGAGGTGGCAACCGGCGATCTGTGATCTCCGGCCATATCGCGGCGATTCCAGGTGGAATGATTACCTCCATCGGAAATATCCGACAGGAGGTTGTCATGTTGGAGCACTATTACGCTAGACCTTCAACCATCGACCGAATCCGTAACAGTTGGCTGGGTTCTCAAATTGAGAGCTACGTGGAATGGATGGAAGCGAACGGCTATTCTTCCCGCACCGTCTTTCGCCGGTTGCCAAGGCTTTTCTGCTTTGCTGACTTCGCGCAGAAGAGGGGCTGCACAGATGTTGCTTCCGCCTTTGCTCTCGCTGAGGAATTTGTATCCGAATGGTTGGTTCAGCACGGACCGGAAGCAAAGACATCGGCCTCGCTGTGGCGGAGCGTCACCCGAAAGGGCATGAACAAGTGATGCTCGATTTCGCATCGATGGGAAAGGCCGCTGAGTCTGAAGCATATTCTCGGCGAAAGTGATGCGAATCATGAGCCGCTGCCAAACTGGAAAATGCTGGGACCCAATCGTTGGAGCAAAGCGGCTCTTGTTGTAACTGCGAGATTTGGGTGGAGGCCCGCGGAATTTGACTCATATTGTTATTCCGTGCGCAGCGTCCGCACCGGATCAACGCAAGCGGCACGGTATGTTGGAAGAATTCCGGCCAGTAATCCAATGGCCGTAAGCAGTAGCACCAGGCCGGCAATCATCAGGCCATCGCGTCCATACTGCATCGGGATCATGCTTTCTGCTGCGCGGCGCAGCAGCAGAGTCAATATCAGGCCCGCAGCCAGCCCCGTCCCTAGCAGTACCGATATACGCAGCAACATTGTGCGTGCAATGATCGCCGGCGTTGCGCCCAGCGCGATCCGCACGCCGATATCCCGCGTTCTGGTGCTCACCTCCTGCATCAACAGCCCGTAGATGCCGATAGCCGCCAGCAGCACTGCAATTCCGGCAAAGATGCCGAAGAGCCAGCTCTCCATGCGATTCGTCATCAATGCATCATCCAGCAGTTCGTCCATCGTAGTGGGCGCCTGGAAGGCAATCGAGGGCGCCATCTCATGCAGCGCCGCACGCAACTGCGGCACAATGCCCATCGGCGGCACCGCTGTGCGTACGAACAGGCATATGCCGAACGATCCGGCATTCTGTTGCTCCTCCATACTGAATTGTGGGAATGGGAAATCGATCTCAGGCCGCGTCGGATCGAGCAGGCTCTGTCGTGCATCCTGCACCACACCAATGATCGCCTTGTTGGGCTTGCCCACGAAGACCTGCGCCACTGGGTCTTCCTTGCTAGTCAGGAACTCTTTCACCCACGCTTGGTTCACGATCTTCACCGGCTGCGACTCGGGCGTGTCCTGCGGACCGAAGTTGCGGCCGCGCACGATCGGCAATCCCAGAGCAGCGTAGTAGCCCGACGTCACAGCGCGGGTTTCGGCAGTCCGCTCGCGCCCCGGCGGATCGGCTGCATGTCCCACCAGCGTCTGGCTCGTGCTGGAACCAAAGCCAAGCACGGGCGGCTGATCAATGAATCCCGCGGCAGTCACACCCGGAATCGCATCCACACGCCGCTCAAATGGCAGCATGAATTCCTTCACGTAATCGCGTCCTTTGTAATCGCCGGAAGGAATATTCAGCCCTAGCATCAGCAGGTTCTTAGCGCTGAAACCGAAGTCAATCTGGAGCATGCGGCGCAGCGTCATCATGAGCAACCCCGCGAAGACCACTAACACCAGCGACAGCGCGATCTGCGTTATCACGAAGCTCGCGCACAGCCGATTCTGGCGCTGCGTCGTGCCTGTCGCAATGCCGGACTTCAGTGCCTGGTTGGGATCGGAGCGCGTGGCCCGCCACGCCGGAATCAGCCCGGCTCCCATGCTCGACAGCACACCCGCCGCCAGCGTCACCCCGATCACAGCAATGTTGAGCTGAATGTTCGCGCCGCGCAGAAAGGCATGCGCCAGGAACACCTTCATCGCCGAGAGCAATCCCGCAGCCAGCAGCAATCCGGATGCAGCCCCCAGCGCGCCCAGCAGCGCATTCTCCACCAGCAGTTGCCGCACCAGCCTGTTCCGCTGTGCGCCGATCGCGACGCGCAGCGCCATCTCGCGTTCGCGCGCTACACCGCGTGCCAACTGTAATCCTGTGACATTCGCGCACGCAATCAGCAGTACGGCCAGTACAGCCGCCAACAGCACTGCGATCTCCGGCAGCTCCTTGTCTTCATGCGATGCTGCGGTGATCGGCGTCAGTTGCGCTGTCCGGCCCTGGTCTGTCTCCGGATTCTGCCGGCCGATATCGAGCATCACCTGCTCCATCTCGGCCTGCGCTGTCCGGAGTGAAACGCCCTGCTTTATGCGCCCGACGATCTGGGCCCAATGGTCGCCATACGAATGCACCCACGGTGGCCGCACGTGCATGGGAATGTAGATCAGGTTCGGTTTGCCGAAAGGGAAGCGAAAGCCCGGCGGCATCACACCGATCACCACATAAGAACTGCCATCGAGATTAGCCGTCTTCCCGATAACGTCGCGATCGCCATGGAACTGCTGCCGCCATACTTCGTAACTGAGCACCAGCACATTGTTTCTCCCCGGCTGATCTTCGCCGGGAAGATAGGTACGGCCCAGCAGCGGCTTCACGCCGAAGACATCGAAGAAGTTGTCCGACCCCTGCGTCACATTCAGATACTGCGCGCGATCGCCGGTGCGCAGCGTCATTCCCCAGAAGTCCACATATCCGGCGAGCGCCTCGAAGCTCGTATTGAGCCGCCGCATGTCTAAGTAGCCGGGCCATGACGACCACTGCCAAAAATTCGAAGCCGAACGGGTCTTCACCATCACGATGCGCTCTGCATCCTTGTAGGGCAGCGGCCGAAGAACCACCGCGTCGATCACGCTGAACATCGCGGCTGTCGCGCCAATGCCGAGCGCCAGTGTAAGGATCGCAGTCCATGCAAAGCCTGGCGCCTTGTGTAGTTGCCGCAATGCGAAGCGCAGGTCCTGTGCGAGGACCGCGAAAAACGGCACCCCGCGCTGCATGCGATAATGTTCGCCGATCTGCGTCACACTGCCAAATTCCCGCAGCGCCGCTTGCCGCGCTTCTGTCTCGGACATGCCACGTTCTATGTTTTCGGTTATCGCGAAATCGAGATGGGAGTGCAACTCGTCTTCGAGATCCTCGTCCAGCGCACGCCTGCGGAAGAGTGCGGCGCAACGGCTCATCAGGATACGAAACAGTGCCATATCGCAACTCCTATTCCATTCTTAGTGTCTGCATTGGATCGATCGACGCGGCACGCCGTGCAGGCCACAAGCCCGCAACTACGCAGCAGCACAGTAGAACGACCACAGCGCCTGCAATCGTCGCGCTGTCCAGCGGCCTGACTCCATAGAGCAGGCTTTTAAGGAAATCAGTGAGTCCGATGGAGGCAATCAATCCACCGCATATTCCTGCTGTAGCCAGGCCGAGCGCATGCCGCAAGGTGCGCAATAGCACGACGCTTCGAGGAGCTCCCATTGCCATGCGAATGGCAATTTCGCGCGTGCGCTGCGCGACCGTATAGCTCAGAACCCCGTATATCCCCAGCAGCGACAGCAACAAAGCGATTGCGGCGAATGCGCTCAGAATGATTGTGTTGAAACGGCGAGACGACTCGGTTGCCGCCACGATTTCGTCCATCGTGTGCATCTGCGACACCACCAGCAGGGGATCGAGTTGATGGACAACCTTCTCCACGATCGGCGCCAGCAGCGACGGATCTTCCGACGTGCGGATGACCACATCCATATTGCCTGCGACGCCCAGCATCGCGGCCATGGGCCCCAGCGCGGCTGCAGCCTGCGAGACCGGCTCATACATCTGGTCCACCGTTGGCTGATCCAGCGCACCCTGCTTCACATCGCCTACGACTCCCACGACCGTCATCGCCGGCATCGGGCTGTCGAACTTATCTCCGATTTTCATTTGCAGGCCAATCGGATCGCGGCCATGAAAATTGCGCTCGGCAAAGGACTGGCTGATGATCGCCGTCAGCGGGGTGCCCGCCTGCTCGTCTCGCGCATCGAAATATCGGCCGCGGATGAGCGGAATATGGAGCGCCTGGAAATAGTCCCCCTGAACGAGATATGTGGAAGCAATCAGGAAGCCCGCGCCTGCGGACCGCACATAGCCCTGGGGCGTGATCATGCGTCCACCATTCTGGCCGACGATCGGAATGTTGGAAGAGAAACCCACGCACTGCACGCCGGGCACGGTTTCGATCCTGCGTTGCAATTCTGCGTAGAACTCATCCACCTTCCGTTGTGTCGGATAATCATGCCTTGGCAGAGATAGAGAGGCAGTCAGAACGTGTTGCGGCTGAAATCCGGGATCAGTTTCGAGCATCTTTCGAAAGCTGCGCAGCAGCAGGCCCGATGCAACCAGCAGCAACATCGCCAGGGCGATTTCGACCGTTGCCAACAGACTCTGCAGTCTATGCTGCGAGCGTCCTCTTCCTGTTCCCTGAGTTCCATCCCGCAATGAGTCAAGGATGTCCGTGCGCATACCGGCAAGCGCCGGCGCCATACCGCAGAGCAAACCCGTAACTCCGGTGAAACCAAAGGCAGCAGCAAACATCGGCCATCGGACCGCAATTTCATCCAGGCGAGGCAGCGAATCCGGCAACGCAACCGCGGCTGCGCGGACCAGCACCGCCGCGAGCGCAATGCCGACCGCTCCGCCGATAGCGCTCAGCAGCAGGCTCTCCGTTAGCAACTGCCTCAGAAGAATTCGCCGCGCCGCTCCTAACGCCAGGCGGACTCCAAATTCGCGCTTACGGCCCGCTGCGCGCACCAGCAGCAGATTTGCAAGATTCACACAGGCGATCAGCAGAATCAGCCCGGCTGCCCCCAGCAGCATATTCAGCAGCGGCCGCGCTTTCCGTACCGTTTCTTCTTTCAATGTTCGGAAGTAGCCGTGCAAATGCAGTCCGGCTATCGCGGTATATCTGGGTTGAATGCTCGCAATCACCCGGTCGATGTCGATCTGCGTTTGCCGAAGACTCAATCCTGGCTTCAGGCGCGCCACAAGACCGTAGTCGTAGTTTGTCCCTTCAGAGTTCTTTTCTATCTGAGTAAAGCTCATCGGCACCCAAAGATCGCGATGGCTCAGCCGCCCGGCATCCAGTGGAAATTCGAAATCGCGCGGCATCACTCCGATGATCGTGTACGGGCGGCGATCCAGATCGATCGTTTTGCCCAATACGCCGGGATCGCTCGTGGAACCGTTCTCGCCACAGCGCATAGCTGATGACGGTGACCGGCACGGAATTCTCGTCCTCTTGCTGCGTGAAGGTGCGGCCCAGCAATGGACCGACGCCGAGAACCGGAAACAGCGACGCCGTCACCCGTTCTGCGGTCGCATGAAATGGCGCGCCTGCACCGGTCACATCATACGCGGCGCCGACATATCCGCCCGCTCCCGAGAAGGCCTTGCTTTCACGTTGGAAGATCAGAACGTCGGGAGCAGACACATTGAAGTCGCGAGGAGAATCTTCCTCCACTCGTTCGTGCAGACTGATGAGCTGCCCGGAATCCTTGAACGGCAGAGGCCGCAACAGCACCGCTTCCACGACGGAGAAGACGGCGGTCATCCCCCCGATTCCAATCGCCAATGTCAGAATCGCAGTAACGGAAAACGCCGGTGACTTCCGCAACTGTCGCAGTCCATAACGCACGTTGATGGCTGCCATGTCGAGAAACGGAAGTCCCTGCTGCATCCGATATGTTTCTTTGGTCTGCGTCACTCCGCCAAATTCGCGGAGCGCCTTGGTTCGCGCCTCCTGCGCCGACATGCCGCGCTGTATGTTCTCTTCCATAGCCAGATCAACATGCGCTGCAAGCTCAGCGTCAAGATCTTCATCGAGCCGGCGCCTGCGGAAGAGCGCGGCGCAACGGCTCAGCAGAACACGTAATCGTTCCATATCCGCTCCTAGCTGGACGGCGCAAGTATGCGCGCCATGGTTGCCGCAACCCGCTCCCAGTTCTCCGTCTCTTCCTGAATCTGCTTAAGCCCGGACCGGCTCAGCGAATAGAACTTCGCGCGACGTTTCGTCTCCGTGGTGCCCCACCGCGACTTGATCCATCCCCGCTGCTGGAGTCGTAGCAGCGCCGGGTAGATCGTTCCCTGATTCAGCCGAAGCGAGTTCCCGCTCACTTGCTCGATGCGTCGCGCAATCGCATACCCGTGCAGCGGTCCCATCGACTCCAGCGTCTTCAGCACCATCAAGTCCAGCGTCCCCTGCAGCACATCGGCCTTTGCTTCACCCATTTGTTCGCACCTGTTGACGTTCAGCCTATAAATAGTCTTTCAACAGGCAGAATGTCAACAGGTGGGCCGCTGGGCTTGGCCGTACGGAAGCTTCAGGCAATGAACTCGTTATGGCCATCTGAACCCGGTTCGATCCTGGACCGCATGTGGATGACGGAGCCAGTGTGGAGAGCCGTTCGAACTTCCCTGTAATCAGCGAATCATTCAAGAGTGCACCGGCTAAAAAGGGATGATCGAAGTTCGATGAGTCACTTTGGAGCCGCCATTCGAGAAGAATCGCCCACCTTGACAAGCCGATAGTCGAATGTCTACTATCGTCGCCAAGTCGAGGGTCGAATACCTACTATGGCGAAACAACCAGAGCAGCGGGCAGCCGTTCTGCAGGGCACTCTTGACATGCTCGTCTTACGAACACTTTTGTATGGTCCTGCCCATGGGCACCAGATCGGCAAGCATATTCAACGGACCACAAACGAGTTTCTTCAGATGCAGCACGGATCACTCTATCCGGCGCTGCACCGGCTGGAGCGACAGGGCTGGATCACAGCAAAATGGGAAATGGCGCCGGACCGCAACCGGGAATTCAAGTATTACCGGCTGACCGAGAAGGGCCGAAAGCAACTCCTGGTCGAAGAGTCGCAGTGGAAGCAGATGACGGAAGCTGTGGCGCGCGTGATGTGGCCGGCTGCCGAGGAGAGCTGAAATGCGATGGTGGCAGATCAGGAAGCGAGATGCGGACCTGGAGCGGGAGCTGCGTTCTGATCTGGAACTGGAAGAAGAAGAGCAGCGGGAAAGTGGCTTGTCACCCGAGGAGGCGCACTACGCTGCTCGGCGTGCTTTCGGCAATCCGACCTTCATTAAAGAGAAAACTCACGAGGCATGGGGCTGGGCGCAATGCGAGCGCTTCTGGCAGGACGTTCGCTATGGACTGCGCCAACTGGTTCGGAATCCGGGATTCACGACAGTGGCGGTCATGGCATTGGCGCTTGGAGTTGCGGTAAATACATCGATCTTCAGTGCTGTCAGCGCATTTCTTCTGAGAAAGCCGCCAGTAAAAGATCCGGACACTCTGTGTACAGTTTCTTCGAAGAATCTGCTCAAAGGCCTCGACCTGGTGGGCGTTTCCGCGCTCGATTTCGAGTCGTGGCAAAGCCAGAATGACGTATTTCAGAAAATGGCTGCCGTCGAGAGCGGGCGTTCGTTCACGCTCACGGGTAAGACCGAGCCGGAATCGGTCCGCGGCGATCGTGTCACACCGGATTACTTCGCTGTGATTGGTGTCATGCCGGCGATTGGGCGCACGTTTCTTCCGGACGAGGTGCGGGCTGGAAGCGACCATGTCGTGATATTAAGTTCCGCCCTCTGGAAGGAGCGTTACGACAGCGATCCAAGCACGATAGGAAAGAGTCTCGAAATCGACGGTGAGCCACACAGGATCGTTGGCGTGATGCCGCCACTTGCCGGTATCACTGCGAGATTTCATCCACAACTATGGACGCCGCTGGTTTTCGGTGTCGAGGACCTGGCCCCTGGCGCACGCTCTAACCATTTCATTGATTTCGTACTAGGCCGCCTTAGAGCTGGTGTGACGCTTCAACAAGCGCAGATGGAAATGGATTCCATCGCCAGGCGGCTCGCACAAAACTATCCCACAAATAAGGACTGGGGTGTCACCGTTCTTACGCTCCAGGAATACAACAGCCGGCTACTGGACGTGCGTAACGCGATGATGCTGCTCATGACCGCGGTGGGCTTGGTATTGCTCATCGCCTGCACCAATGTCGCTGGCTTGCTACTGACACGAGGGGCTTGCCGGGCGCACGAATTCGGAGTTCGATCAGCACTGGGCGCGAGCCGAGGGCGGATATTGCGCCAAATGCTCACCGAAAGTCTGCTTATCGGTGTGGCTGGCGGCGGGGCCGGTCTGTTGTTTTCCTTTTGGGGCGTTCGCTTGCTTCGTGCCGGCTTCAACTTCAACGAGATCGGTAAGCAAATGGGTGCCGGACTTCGCATCGATCAGCCAACGTTACTTTTCACATTGGTCATCACCCTCCTTACAACAATCGTGTTCGGAGTTGTGCCCGCCATTCGATCGTCGAAAGCGCCGCCGAGCGGCGCCCTCAGCCAGACTGGCCGCATCGGCTCGACAGGCAGTGCCTCTAGCCGCCTCCGCCGGGTGCTTGTGGCCGGCGAAGTTGCACTTGCCGTAATTCTATTGTCGGCCGCGGGTGTGGACTTGCATGAAGTTACGCGTGAATTGAACGAGCCAAATGGCTTTAATCCGCAACACCTTTTAAGCGCGAACCTCGATGTGAGTAGTTCCCAATACAAGCAGCTAGACGCGCGGATCGCGCTCTTTGACCAGGTGACTGAAAAGGTAAAGGGCCTTCCGGAAGTGGAAGATGCCGCTGTGGATTCTTGTGTCCCGATGGGTTGCTTCTATAGCACTACGTTCGATGTTCTGGGGCACGCTCCGCAGCGTTCGTCGGTACCACCATCGTCGGATTTCTTTGTGGTCGGTCCGGAATACTTTCGCACGATGCAAATCCCGATCATGAGAGGGCGTGGATTTTCGAGAGTCGATAACACCCTCAATCCCGTGGTGGCCATCGTGAATCAGGAATTCGCTCGACGCTTCTTCCCAAACGAAGACGTCATAGGCAAACAAATTGAGGTAGGCGACGGCAATCATAAGCGGGCGCAGGTTGTCGGCATCGTGGGAAACGTGAACGATTCCGTTGGGCAGATACATCCCCATCCGCAGATTTATGAATGCTACCGTCAGATTCCCGTGAATGCATTTTCAATCATGGCCTTGGTAGTGCGCTCGCGTGTTCCGCATGCCGCGCTTGTCCCTTTGCTCCGGCGTGCGGTGCGGTCTTTGGATGATGCTCAGCCGGTGGAAATTCGCACGATGCAAGATCTGATGAACGACAATCTTGGCGGCGACAGGCTACTGGTTGGGTTGATGGGGCTTTTTGGGGGTCTTGCGCTCGGGCTAGCGGGACTCGGCATTTATGGCGTAATCGCATACTCCATCACACAGCGGAGGCGTGAGATGGGAATCAGAGTAGCGCTAGGCGCGAAAAAGAAAGATATCCTCGGGTTGCTCCTGCGAGAAGGTGGCATGCTGATCGGGATCGGATGTGCCATCGGTATCGTCCCTGCGCTACTGCTGCCGAGAGTGTTTTCCGGAGTGCTCAATGGATTCGCTCCGCAGGGTTCCCATGCGGTTATCGCGGCGGCGCTGATTGTTGGCCTGGTTTCGTGTGTTGCCATCTACATCCCAGCGCGCCGAGCGATGAATTTAGATCCTATTCAGGCGCTCCGAACTGAATAAGCGCCATATGGTGAAACGATATTCACTGACCTTCATTGAGAGCAGAAGCGATGCAATGGTGGCAGATTAACAAACGAGACGCAGACCTGGAGCGAGAGCTCCGCGCCGACCTCGATCTCGAAGAAGAAGAGCAGCGCGAACGCGGCTTGTCCTCCGACGAAGCCCACTACGCCGCGAAACGAGCCTTCGGCAACCCAACCCTGATCAAAGAACAAACCCACGAAGCCTGGGGCTGGACGCAGTGCGAGCGCGTCTTGCAGGACGTTCGTTACGCGTTTCGGCAGATGCGAAAAAATCCAGGGTTCGCAGCGGTCGTAGTCCTGGTATTGGCGCTGACCATTGGCGCAAACGCCGCAGTATTCAGTGTGCTGAACGCCGTGCTGCTGCGGCCGCTGGAATTCCCAAATGCAAACCGGCTGGTCGAAATTACCTCGGTGAAGGACGGAAAGCCGGTCGGCGTGTCCGCGCCCGACGGCCAAGACTTTGCCGCGCAGAACGGCACCTTCGAGAAAGTTGCCATCTACGATCAGTGGCGGAAGAACGTGAGTGCTTCGCCGCGCGGCGATGACGCAGACGAGGTGCTCGTAGGTTTGGCGCCGGCAGAATTCTTTGAGGCCTTGGGTGTTCAGCCGCTGCTGGGGCGGTTATTCACAGCACGGGAAGGACTCGATCGCGCCCACGTTGCGCTGATCACCGACACATTCTGGAAGACCCACTATCGGCGCGATCCAAAAATCCTGGGGCAAACGCTCAGCGTCAACGACCAGCCTTACACCATCA
This sequence comes from uncultured Acidobacteriaceae bacterium, assembly GCA_963771495.1. GTDB lineage: Bacteria > Acidobacteriota > Terriglobia > Bryobacterales > Bryobacteraceae > Bog-105. Next base: position 41,295 of record CAVYTR010000012.1, read on the forward strand.
TCGGAGTCCTGCCGGCGACCATTCCCGGCTGGCTGCATCGAGCGCAGGCGCAGTTGCCTGTCTTTGAGCCGTTCCTGCCAGGGCCGGACGAACAGGGGCGCGGCGGACGAGGCTATGGAGCGATTGGCCTGTTAAAGCCCGGAGTTGCGATCGGCCAGGCGCAGGCGGATTTGTCGAGGATCGCCGGGAATCTGGCGGCGACGCATCCTGTGGATCGCGGATTGACTGTGTCGGTAGCACCGCTGGCCACCATGCGGACCGGTGATTTGCGTCCCTTGCTATTGTTGCTCATAGGGGCTGTCTGCCTCATTCTGCTCATCGCCTGCTCCAACCTGGCGGCGCTATTGCTCGCGCGAAACACGACGCGGCAAAGGGAATTCGCCATGCGCAAAGCATTGGGTGCGGGGTCCGCGGCACTCATGCGGCAGATATTGACGGAGACCTTACTGCTCTCGCTTCTCGGCAGCGGCTTAGGGTTGGCGCTCGCGTGGGCAGCGACTTATGTCCTGCGCATAATCGATCCAGGAAAAATCCCCCAGCTTCTGGCGCTCACACTGGACTGGCGCGTGGTGCTGTTTACGCTGGCCGCGGGATTAGCGACGTGCCTCTTCTTCGGCATCGCGCCTGCGCTTCTCAGTGCGCGGCTGGACGTAGCCGTAGTGCTGAAAGAAGGTGGACGCACCAGCAGCGGAGTATCGCGGCAAGGATTCCGCAGGGCCATGGTCACCGCGCAGATAGCTCTCTCGCTGATGCTGCTGGTAGGCGCGGGACTGCTGATCCAGACGCTCGAGCGGCTGGAGAACCAGGACCTCGGCTTCCGCGTCGATCACCTCATACGCGGCCATTTGTATCTTCCGCCGGCACAATATTCCACCCCGCAATCGATCACCCAGTTCTGCGACCGGCTGACGGAGCGGGTTCGCGCGCTGCCCGGCGTGCGGGATGTCTCCGTCACGACGATTTATCCACCGAATGACGGATGGCGGATGATGTTTTCGATCGAGGGGCGGCCAACCCTGCGGGCGTCGGACGTGCCGTCGACGATTTTCGGTGTAGTCGATGCAAACTATCTGCGGACTGCGGGCATACCCGTAGTGCAGGGACGCGATTTCTCCGAGTCGGACCGTGAAGCAACATTGCCGATGGCGATCGTGAATCAGGCATTCGTGAAGCAGTATTTCCCGAACGAGAATCCGATCGGTCGCCGGATCGAATTGGGCGCGCCGCTGAGCTTGATTGCAGAAGATGTGTGGATGGGGACGCAGCGCGAGACGGTAACGATTGCCGGGGTGATGCGCGACAACGGGGATCAGGGGTTGGGCCACCCTGTGGCCCCGCAATTGATCGCGCTGTTCCGGCAGCTGCCGATGCCGCTGGTGAATTCTGGTTTCAAGGATCTGCTCGTTCGTTCGGACGTAGCGCCGGAAGCGCTCGAACCGGCTGTCGCGCAGCAGCTTCATGCGCTCGATCCGCGGATTCCACTCTCCGAGGTCGAGACCATGAGCGAATATCTCGACGATGAGACAGCAGCCAAGCGATTCACCAGCATGATCCTGGCAAGCTTCGCCGGCATCGGTCTGCTGCTTGCAGTGATGGGCATTTACGGAGTCATCGCGTACCTGGTAGCGCAGCGCACGCAGGAAATCGGGATCCGCCTCGCTCTCGGCGCGCCGCGCAGTGCGGTCGTGTGGCTCGTGTCGTCTCAGGCGCTGCGGATGGCCCTCGCCGGTGTAGCGATCGGGCTCCTCGGAACCGTGTTCGCCGCGCGCAGCCTTGCCAGCCTGCTCTACGGAGTGTCGCCGCTCGATCCCTTGACGCTCGGTTCGGCTTCCATCGCGCTACTCGCAGTGGCCCTTGCAGCATGTGCGCTGCCTGCGCGACGCGCAGCGGCAATTGATCCGATTCGGGCACTGAGAACGGAGTGACACGGTGGTGCTGAGCCGGTGACCTGGCCAGCAAACCAGGAGAGCTGAAATGCGATGGTGGCAAATCCGAAAACGGAACGCGGACCTGGAGCGCGAGTTGCAGTCCGACCTCGAACTCGAAGAGGAGGAGCAGCGGGAAAAAGGGCTGTCGCCTGAGGAGGCGCGACATGCCGCCCGGCGTGCCTTCGGTAACACAACATTGATTCGGGAGCAGACGCATGAAGCCTGGGGATGGGCGGCGATCGAACGTCTCTGGCAGGACATTCGTTATGCACTCCGGCAACTGCGACGGGCTCCGGGATTCAGCATCGTTGCAATGATGACCCTCGCACTCGGCATCGGTGCGACGACGGCAATCTTCACTCTGGTCTATGACGTCATGCTGCGCCCGCTGCCGTTCCCGCATCCGGACCGGCTTGTGACCCTAGAGGAGAAGGTGGCGCAATGGAGCAATATCTATCCGACCGTGCCGGTAAGCGCGAACCATTTCACGTTTTGGCAGCAGCACGCTCGCAGCTTCGACTCGATGGCGATCATGGAGCAGGCCACCATTCCACTTGGCGGCAGCGGGCACCCTTTGCAAGTCCAAGCTCTGTTGGCCACGCCCGGAATCTTTTCGGTGCTCCAGGTGCAGCCCGCTGTGGGACGGGGATTCACAATCGATGAAGCGCATGAGCACCTTGCGGTTCTTACCCATGATTTGTGGCGCGAGCAGTTCGGTGGCAAATCCGACATTCTAGGCAAGACTATTGTGCTAGATGGTTTTCCCTACTCCGTCATCGGCGTGATGCCGCAATCTTTCCACATGCCTTCGGTACAGACGATGGGCACGATTGGGAGCGCCAGCCGTCAGCCTCCTATCGGCATCCTGTTGCCGATGGCGTTCTCGAAGGAGCGATTGGCTGAACAGATGGGGGATCTGAATTACTTCGGACTGGCGCGGCTGAAACCTGGAACATCGGTAGCCGTGGCGACTGCCGAACTGAATGCGCTCCAGCACAGAATCTCTGTCAACCTGCCTCCGGGCGATGAAGCGACTCTCTCTTCGGTGGTCACACACTTTCAAGAGAAGCTCGTAGGAAATAATCAGAAACCGCTGATGATTTTGCTGGCGGCTGTTGCAGGCTTGCTGCTCGTCGGCTGTGTCAATGTCACCAATCTTCTGCTTTCTCGCGCGATCAGCCGGAAGCGGCAGTTCGCGGTTGCAGCGGCATTAGGCGCAAGCCGTGCCGAGATGGTGCGCATGGCCATTCGTGAAGTCGCCGTGCTCGCCCTGCTGGGAGGCGGGCTGGGAGTCCTGCTGGCGGCGGCTATCGTCCCATGCATGCAGAGATATTTGCCTCCGGCACTCGATTTTCGGGGCCCTCTGCATCTTGATTGGGTTGGAGTGATATGCGCACTCCTATTGGTATTGCTGGCCACTCTGGCTGCAGGCGTTGCCCCGGCGTTCATGGTCTCCGGCACGGCTCCGCAGGAAGTTCTACACAGTGACTCGCGTCTGACCAGCGAATCGCAATCAAGCCGCCGCGCGCGCCGCGTCTTGATTGCAGTTGAATCCGCAGTAAGCGTTGCCTTGGTGCTCACGACAGGACTGCTCATCGCGAGCCTGGTAAAGCTGATGAATGTAGATCGTGGATTCACGACCGAGCGGACCATCGCGGCCACGGTTGATCTGCCTTCAGAGTCCTATCGCGATGACCAGCATCGCGTAGCCTTTTACCGCGAAGTCCTCCAGCATTTGAATGGGCTGCCGGGAGTGCAGCATGCCGCTTTCACAAGTGTCCTTCCTTTAACGGTAGGCGGCTGGGGAGAAGTGGCACGGGTTACCGGAGACAGTCGACCAACACCGCAATTGCCGATTGAGACGGTTCATTCTGTGAGTCCTCAATATTTCTCTGCAATCCATCTCCGGCTTATCGCCGGCAAAGCGTTCAGCGAAAGTGACTGGGGCAAAAATCTGGCTGTGGTTTCGCAGAAAACTGCCCGGACACTGTGGCCGGGAAAAGATCCCCTGGGACAGCAATTGAGTTGGTGGAGTGCAGATAAGAACGAGAAGCCCTTCACCGTCATTGGGGTTGTCGCCGACGGGCGGACCGTCTCGTTGGAGAAACCTGACCCGATGCTGATTTATGTACCGTATTGGTATCGCTGCGATCCAATATCTGGACTGGTTGTACGAACACGCCGGGACTCTTCCGAAATGGCGGAGATGATCCGGCAGACCATTTGGAGCGTCGACCGCGGTGTGCCGGTTCCGACAGTGCGTGCATTGGGCGGCATAGTTGCGGATTCGGTAGCAAACCGGCGCTTCGAGATGGACGTTTTGCTCCTCTTCGCCGTCAGCGCGCTGCTTCTTGCAGGACTCGGCGTTTATGGTGTTCTCACATATTCAGTCTCGCAGCGCTATCGCGAAATCGGATTGCGCTTGGCTCTGGGGGCGCAGCGAGCGAACGTATATTGGTTGGTGCTCCGCGATGGACTGCTACCAGTTGCAATCGGCGCAGTTGCTGGAATCGCTGTTGCGTTTGGATCGGCGCGGCTGGTAAGCGGTCTACTTTATCAGATCAGCCCATATGATCCGGTCCTGAGTGTCGGAGCAATCGGCGTGCTACTAGCAGTGGGTGCAATCGCATGCCTGGTGCCAGCCGGCCGCGCAGCCGCAGTGGAACCGATGCGGGCACTGCAAACCGAGTAAGCGACTACTCCGAGAATCGGGCCAAACCTCAATTGACAAGTAATCGCCCCACTCACCTAACGCTGCGGGCGGATGGGCAGGGACCTGACACTTCTAATGAGTTTCTACATTGTTGCCATACAGAAGGCTTCTTATCAGAAATAATGATAATGAATTATCAATAAGTATGATTGGCACCACCCCGCACCAGCAGCGACAACACGATGATGAGGAGACGACAACAACTGTGATTTTCAGAATCAGCAGCAGCTACAGCAGCTTCTTCTTCTGCTGCTGAGATTTTCTGTGATTTTCAGAAGTGTTTGCGATTGACCAGAAGTTGTGCGACTAATCTAAGGCCGGTCAATGAGCTCTGTGGTTAAATGTCCAACGATCTCCCCGTTCACGAATCGAAAGACCCCGCTGATTTGCAACTCGCCATTCCAGGTCTCGCGACTCATATGCCCATGCATGCCTTGTTTCGCGCCGAGAACGGTCCAGAAAAATTCAAGGCCGTTGTCGAGCAGATGCTGCTGGAACTCTTCCTGGCGAACGAGAAGCGCGCCGGGTCCAATCTCTTTCGCCGTTGGGTCAAAGGCGATTACTTTGCCTGCCGCATCGCAGAAGACGCCGTCTTTGCCGCTCCACCGGAGAGGCATGCCTTCTGCGATCGTCTTGGCCGGCAGCTTGAGGTGTATCGCATCCTCAATCGAGCAGTCGTAGCCCCGTTCCTTAAGATAGCCCTCTGTCGTAACGCAGACCTTCTTGATCAAGCGCTGTCCTCGGTGCCCTTTGGTCCAGCCATTGTGATTATGGTAGGGCGTGTTATGGGAAATGTAGGCGGGCGACCAGAAGAACTCTCCCTGCAACACCTTGTATTCCTCGCTGCTTTCGGGCATCCACCGCCCCCAGAAGCTCTTGCCCTCCAAGGAGGCGATCAATTGTGCTGCATCGCCCTTACGGACGAGATAAGACCTGACGATGTACCACAGTTGCTTGAAGGGACTATCGAATCGGTCTTCTCCCAGGGGGGGGCGGCTCATCGAAACTCCTATGGCTTTCGAGAACGAGCCAGTGGGAGTGATCCGAAGGCAGTTCCACCTTCAGCATCGGCTCAACAGCGGGAAGATCGCTCGTTAATCGAATCCAATCCGCCTCTGACAGCTCACGGGACGGGTGGTGTTGGGTCGGAGACCACCAGGCCGGAACCTTGTCATCGCCCACATCCATTGTGAGTAGGCAGGATGGGTCGATGTTCCGCAGATAGCCAACCTGCCAAGGCCCAGCATACTTGCGGTCACCAGCATCCCATCGGTCTCCTATGTACTGAAAATTATCCGACACCCGCGCGAGGAATTCATAGAAGGCAATCCACTGGTACTTCTTGCCGATGCGCTCAGCCTTGTCGGAACGACGATCGAAGGAGCTTCGATCGACGTCGTGATCGAAGCCCGCAAACAGAGCGGGAGTCCATCCCAATTCAACAACCCGGTTGAAGACCCATCGCTGAGCTATCGTTAGATCGAATGGGGCTTCCACTTCTCCTCGCTCCCGCGACACCTTCGGCTCGCCGATCCTGCGCGAGGACCATTCGAACGATCCCGAATTCGTACCGATCACATAACGCTCAAAGTCACCTCCACTCAGGACAGAGCCATAAATCGAATGCCAATCCCTGCGGTTAACGTCGGACTTGTCGTCGCTGTAACCATATTTCTTATCGAACTCTTCCATCGTCGGAATGTCACACGACCATGCGCTTTTATACGTCGGTCGGATGCGGCGCCTGACGATCTGGAGCGGTACTTTCCGATGGAGCGCGAACTCGACGACACCCCTGGCGTAGTCGCGGAGGAGGATGTTTGCGGGCGGGGCTTGATTCTCGAAAATTTTCGAATACACAAACTCAGCGAGCAGCTTTAATGCGTCGTCGTCATGTCCGCGCAGAGCGCAGCCGTACGCCACGCAATACAGTCGTTCCGAAACGTAGGGATCATCGACATCTTCGAAGTCTTGTATGACATCGATCAGAAGAGGCAGATGATCGGTAAAAAGCCTGACCAGGCCCTTTGTTGCCAAATCGCGCTGTCGGCGGTTTGAACTCGTCAGGAACCAACCGAGAGCGAGACCGCACAAGATCCGAGACTGGCTGTCGAGGTAGGATTTATCGTCCGGAGAAACGGCCCAATCCATCAGGCGATCAACGGGACCTTGATTTCCATGGTGCTTACAAAGGTAAATCGTCCAATTGAAGTCTCTTTGAGGAAGCGAAAGTGAGAGCAGCTTCGTATGCAACAGCCACGCGTTATACGGGTGTGCGGGTTGGTGGCAACCTGAAGAAGCGTGTCTAGGAGACTTTCCCAACCGTTCCGGTAACGGAGGATGACCTCGTTCACATACGCGAGTGTTCTCTCGGAGAAGGCATCACCGGCGCGGACAGCCAAGCTGTTGAGGAACGCAGACCGTACGGGCCACCATTCGCGCTGGGCTCCGACGATGTCTGGGAACTCTCGTTGGAGTCGTTCAGGGATCTGCACGCAAAGAGCTTCCAACAAGCCATTGTTCATCCTGGCCGCGTGTTCATCTTCAATGAACTGATGAAGGGGGCCATCCGTTTCAAAGGCAGCGTCCGGGTTCTTCTCGTCTAAGTGCTTGTCAATGAGCCGCTTGGTGATGAGGTGATCGGTGAACCGCTCGTACGCGAAATGGACGACCTCGGTGAAATCGTGCGACGACGACCCGTCGCCTGGTCGCCTGTCTTCGCCAAGGGCTCCTTCCGAAAGCATGTGATTCAGCAGCGATTTGTGATAGCCGTTATAGGGAAGGATCGCATTGAGGGCCGACATCGCCTGGTCGCGGTCAAGATAACTTCTTCCACGCTCTGCCATCAGATCGGCGAGGACCTCGATGGCTTTGGCTACGACGTGAGCGTGAGGATCGCAGTCAAGATAGTCCGGACCAGACAGCTTTTCGTCGACTGACTCGACGAAAAAGTCGAAGACGGAGCTGATTCCGTGCAGTCCGGGAGGGATTTCTGTCATGTCGCTGTTCTGGAGAGCCTGACAAAAGACTTTCAAAAAGAGCGGGCTCTGAAATTCGGGCACCAACATAGGAATGCTGGGCCGTTTGATCTTATAGTGCGCGAAGAACGTCTCCGTCGCCTTGTATTCGTGATTGGCAAATCCTCCGTGATATACGGACAACATTTGTTGCTCGCTGATGTGCTTCGGAATGCAGACGCCGTAGTACGTGCTGCGCACGCTGAGCGTTGTCTTGATTCCTGGAAACCGCCGCAGGTCGGCGAGAAACCCCGCCAAGTGTTTGTTCCAGAGTTGCTTCCCATCGCCCTCGTTCAGCGCATCGATGGCGAACATCGCAAAAGTGCCGCGTAATTGCCCGGCCAGCTCAAGCGCACTCAGAAATTCATCTCGGGTGCAGTCCAAGCCCAGTTGATCGAGGACCTGTGACCATGGATTCGTAGTGTTGAACTGCTGTCCGAGGAGCAAGACCGCTGGAGCGCCGTTCTTGTGCTGCCGGAACGCGATATCACAGAGCAGGTGGGTCTTGCCGCAACCGCCAGCACCTGAGATCAGTAGTGCCAGTGTGTTCGCTGCCATGCCTTCCGGACTTTCGCAAAAGCTGGAGAGCTCGTACAACGAGTTGATCAGGTAGCGCAGACGAGACCTCTGGTCGTCGTACATCGACTGCGTCGCGTGCCGCTTGTGAAGCTCCTCCTCGCCGTGCTTTTCGGAAATCTCCTTGCGTTTGCTCTCTTCGAATTTGCTAGGGCGGTACTGAGTTCTTCAGCTGCGAGACGTCCTGCCTCTGCAGCGTCGATAAGGCCCTGCAGCGCCACAGGCTGTTCGTTGCTTGCCTGGAGAGCACGATCCAGACGTTGGTGCACCGAGCTGGTGGCGGCGTTGATCTTGTCGATTTCGGCTTTGGCGAACGCGTCCGCCTCGGTCACCACGAACCTGGAATACTTCCGTACCTCCTTTTGCAGCTTTCCCAGGCTTTGGAAGAACGCTTTGCTTCGGTAGAGGCCATCGAAGACCTGAGCGATTGGGAGATCGATGTTGAGTTCGGGGGTATATCTCGCACCCGCATTCTCTTTTGCTCGATTTAGTTGGTCGGCGAACCATGCCTCACTGAAGAGTTCCCTGTGGAACCAGAAGTAGTACCGCCCGGCATGCCTCTCCTGGGCGAAGCGCTCTGAGAGTTCCGTCTCTCCCCAGTAGTCAAACTGAACGGTGCGGCCCTTCTCCTTGGCCCAACCGACCCACTTCTCTTGATGGATATCCCATGCGTCCTTGAAGCATTCCTTGTCTTCCTTCCTCGGATCGGCGCGATCGATCGGCAGGCAAACGGTGTAGCGGGTCAAAAGGGGATGTGTTTCGAGGGCTCGCTGGACCGATTTGTCGATTTGGCTCCATTCACTCGACTCCGGCTTGGCAGTGAAGAACTTCGCTTGAAATCCCCATTCTGTTTCGTCGGGGAAAATCCAATACGACTCCACGCCTCCGTCTGGAGGCCCAACCGGGACATGGGTTGAGCCGTGCGGGACAGTTTCGTACGCGGCGAAATGGTTGCAGAGCGTTTCAAAAGCGGTCTGGAGCGATCCGTTCCATTCCCGCAACTTTGCCCAGACTAGAGGAACCTTCTTCATGCTTCTAACGCCCTTAAGGCCACTCCAGTCCTGGCTTCGCAGTAGAAGAACTGTCTGACAAAAACAGCTGAGAGGATGCAGCATTGAATTCATGCGCCCGGATCCTGTACGCCGATTCGCACTCAATGCAGTTTAGATTTTACGGGCGTGGGATGCACAACGAATGCAGAATCGGCAATCACCCGCGGCTTCTGGTCAATTTAGGATTTTGTCGCACCAGGTTCTGGTACCTAGTCGCATCAGGTTCTGGTATTTCCAGGGAGACCAGTCGCATCTACTTCTGGAATCTCACAGCAGCACTGCTGCCGCAGGGCCTTAGCTCACTCCTCGCGCAGCAACCGCGCCGGATCGACGCTGAGCGCATGCCGTGCCGGAATCCAAGTAGCGACAAGCCCGATCAGCGCCATCGTCGCGACCACGCCGCCCATCACCAGCGGGTCGCGCGATGTGGCGTGGTAGACGATCTGGGCGAGGAACCGGCTGGTGAGCATGCCTAGCGCGAGGCCCACCAAGGAGCCGGAGGTTAGCAGGACCAACGGACGTCCGAGGGCGGAGCGCATGAGCTGCACCCGCCGGGCGCCGAGCGCGACGCGGATGCCGAGCTCGCGCATGCGCTTGCTGACGCTGTAGGCGGCCACACCAAAGGTTCCGGTGAGGGCGAGCATCGCCGCCAGCAGGCCCATGATGCCGAGCGAGGCTGCGGCCACGCGCGCGGGGAAGAGGACGAGGCCCAGGGAATTGGGCCAGCTCGATATCGAGATGGGCAGCGCCGGATCGATGCCAGTCAGGATGCGGTTCAGCGCCTTTGCTGCATCGGCTGTCGGCAGTTGCGAGCGCACGACCAGCGTAGTTTCACTATTCGGCGACTGCGCCAGGGGACAGAAAACCGCAGGCCAGGGATCCTCTGTCAGCGAGTCGTACTTTCCGTCCTCCACCACGCCGACAATCTCAACGCGGCTGTCCTTTCCGGTCATAAAGTGCTTGCCGATGGCCGATGCGTTGCCGAAGAGTTTGTGCGAGAAGATCTGATTGATGATGGCGACCTTGGGAGATTTTGCATTGTCCTGCCAGGTGACGTCGCGTCCCGCGATCAGGCGTGTCTCGGCGGCCGCGAGATAGCCGGGCGAGATCATGAAGTACTTAGCACCGAGCGCTCCATGGGAAGGGCCGAACTCCGTGGTGCCATCTCGGTAGATGGTGGTGGAGCTGCCGCTTCCGCTGAGCGGAGTGGTGTTGATGATACCGACAGCGGTAACGCCAGGGGTGGTAAGAGCTTCCTCCACCATGCGTTTCTGCAGCGGCAACGAATCGTCGCTAGAGTGGCCGGCCATCCCCATATCGGTGGAGGCCAGCATCGCGTCCTGCGGTTCAAAGCCCATCGGGGCGCGCAGCGATCGCTGCATGCCGCGCAGCGCGACGAGTGAGGCCGTAACCAGCAGGGTGCAGACGGCGATCTGCAAGCCAAGCAGTAGGTCGCGCAGGGTGAAACGGCGGAAGAGAACGGGAGTGGCTGTAGCTTTCATCGCGCGGGCTGCATCCGTCTGCCAGATCTGCCGGGCGGGCAGCAGGCCGAAGAGCAGACCACTTGCAAGCGACAGCAGCAAAGCGAGTGCATAGACGCGCGCATCTGCGTTGACCGTCACGTGAACGGGGAATCTGCTGAAGGGCTGCCAGCGGGTGAGGGCTCGGAGCAGGACGGTTGCAAACGCAGTCCCCACGATGCCGCCGGCGAGCGAGACGAGCACCGCTTCGGTAAGCAGCTGGCGCAGGATGTGCCAGCGGCTGGAACCGATGGCCAGCCGGATGGCCAGCTCGCGGCTGCGGTCGGCGGCGCGCGCCGCGAAGATGCTGGCGAGGTTAGTGCAGGCAGCCAGAAGCACCAGGGAGGACAGCAGCAGAATGCCGAAGAGAAAGGTTCGCGTCGCGTCGCCGAAGAGATCGCCGATCAGTCCCGGCTTCATCAGGCGAGCGCCCATGCCTTCGTCGATAGCCGGATATTGTCTGGCGAGTTGACCCGCGACGGCGTTCAGATTGTCCGTCGCCTGTTGTACCGTCACGCCAGGTTTCAGGAGTCCCAATATCCAGAGGCCATGACTGTAACGCTTGGTCAGGAAGTCAAACTCCTCGATCTGCTGCTCATTCACCATTGGCATCCAGAAGTCGGGCCATAGAAATGTTTCTGTGCCGTGGAAGCCGGGTTGTGCCACGCCGATGATGGTGAAGGGATGTTTATTCAGATCGATGGTTGTGCCCACGACGTGCGGATCGGCATGAAAGCGGGTGCGCCAGAAGGCATCGCTGAGCACGATGTAGGGCGCCGAGTTTGGCCCATGCTCGTCTCTCGCATGAAAGAACCGGCCCAGCGCGGGCTGCGCGTCCAGCATGTCGAAGTAATTGCCGGAGACCTCGTAGTTCCAGCTTAGTTTGGCCGTTCCTCCCACGCTCAGGCCGGCCGCTGCCAACCGGTACGCCGCCATATCAGTGAACACCGTGTTGCGGGCGCGGTAGTCGAGGTAATCGGGATAGGACTGGCTCACATCGCCCTGGTGCTTTTGCTCGACCATGTACATGCGATCCGCATGCGGCAGATCGATTGGCTTGAGGATCAGCGCATTCAGCACGCTCAGGACGACGACATTCGCGCCGATGCCGAGGGCAAGCGTGAAGATGGCAGTGACCGCGAAGCCGGGCGAGTGGCGCAGTTGGCGGAGGGCGTAGTGAACATCGCGGCCGATGCCTGCCAGCAGCGGCGAGGTGTCCTCGGCACTGTCGCGCTCCTGCATCGCGGTGGCGTTGCCGAAGCGCAGACGGGCATCGCGGCGCGCCTCTTCAGGCGACATGCCGGCGGCGAGATTGTCTTCCGTCCGCATCTCGATGTGCGCCTTCAGCTCGGCGTCAATCTCGCGGTCGATGCGGGAGCGGCGGAAGAGGTTACCGATGCGGCGAAGATGGGTGACGATACGGCGAGTGATTGTCATAGTAGCCTCCGTCATGCGTAACGCAATACGGCGCGCACGCCCTTCACCAATTGCTCAAAGCTCTTCTCCGCCTCCTCGAGCTCACGGCGGCCGGCAGGAGTGAGCCGGTAATACTTCGCCTTGCGTCCCGTCTCGGTCAGTGCCCAGGCGGACTTGATCCACCCGCTCTGCTCCATGCGGTGCAGCGCCGGATACAACGATCCCTCTTCGACTGCGAGCAACTCATCGGAGGCTCGCTGCACATGCAGCACGATGCCGTAGCCGTGCATCTCGCCCTTCTGCGCCAACGTCTTGAGCACCAGCAAATCCAGCGTTCCCTGAAGGTCTTTCTTTGCCATGAATGGATATCCCTATGTATCTATGGATGAGAGAAAAGAAGACTAGCCCTAGATACTTAGGTATGTCAAGGGGGTGCCGTTCTCAACGATCTTCGCCCAATTGTCCTATGCCCGCTCGTGCCTGCGGCCCTTATGGTATGGGTGGAGGTCGCACGACTTCTGGTCAATTTGGGATTTTGTTGCACCAGGTTCTGGTACCCAGTCGCATTAGGTTCTGGTATTTCCAGGGAGAGCAGTCGTAAGTACTTCTGGAATTTTCACAAAAAGTAGTAGTAGGTCAACGGGGGGTGTCTTTCCCTGAGGAACCATCGCGGGCCATGCAGCGTTCACCCTGATTTGACAGGTTCCTGCTCTCGGCGTACATAGGTAGCATGTCTACCGTAGATCATCTATCTGATGACGAAAGGCTTGGGTTGCTGCAAGGGACTCTGGAGGTTTTGATTCTGCGGAGCCTGAAGCTGGAGCCGAATCACGCGTACGGAATCTCGCAGTTCTTGCAGCAGCAGTCGGACTCCGAGTTTTTGGTGGACAACGGCTCGTTGTATCCCGCGCTGCAGCGACTGCTGCAGCGGAAGTGGATTGCGGGGCAGTGGAAGACTTCGCCCAACGGACGCCGCGCCCGGTATTACAGCCTGACGCCGGCAGGACGGAAGGAACTTCTGAGGGCCACTTCGAAGTGGGAGCGATTCGCCGTAGCCATGGCGAAGATTCTGGCGCCGGAGGGATGAGGCCATGCGGGAGTGGTGGTCGAAGGTTCAGCGCGCGCTGAGAAGAAGGCGGAATCTAACCATCGAGCTGGAGCAGGAGATGGATGCGCATCTCCAGTTCCTGGTTGAAGAAAATCTGCAACGGGGAATGACGCTTGACGAGTCTCGGACTGCGGCGCGGCGCGACTTTGGCAATATGGCCGCTGTGCAGGAGCGCAGTTACGAATCGTGGCAGTTTCCGGGATTCGAATCGCTGCTGCAGGATATTCGGTATGCGCTGCGCGGGATTGTGAAAGCACCGGCTTTCTCGCTTGTTGTTATTCTGACACTGGCGGCGACTATCGGGGCAAACACTGCGATCTTCAGCTTCGTGAACGCCGTACTTCTGCGGCCACTTCCATATCCCAACGCCGAGCGTCTGGCCATGCTCTGGTCCGGGCTCGGGTACTCCGGCCGCGCACCTTTTTCTTCGTTTGAGCTTTTCGAGCTTCGGCAGCGGTCCACGCGGTTCGATCAGATCGCCGGCATCTGGGTCACAAACGGCGCGTTGCCGGGCGACGGCCCTGCCGAGCAGATCAAGGTTGCGGACGTTACCTCCAACCTGCTGCCGCTTCTCTGCCCGCGGCCCGCGCTGGGGCGCTTCTTCGGTCCGCAGGACGATCTTGAGAATGCGCCGAGCACCATTATTCTGACGCATGGTGTCTGGGCTCGCCGATTTGGCTCCGATCCCACGATTATCGGTCGGTCGGTCCGTTACGGCCGGCATCGCTCCACGGTGATCGGCGTGCTGCCCGCAGACTTCCGGCTCATCTTTCCCAACGACGCCAGCGTTCCGCCCAATGTTGAAGTCTTCGAGTCCATTCCGGTTGGGCCATGGCAGGCGGACGGTCCGGGGTTTCTTCACGTGATCGGACGTCTGCGCAATGGCGCGACGTTCGTTGCCGCGCAGGCGGAGATGAACTCCGCGGCGGCACAGATCAACAAGCTGGGCGGACGCGCTTCCATGGGGAACTTTACGGTTTCAGTTTTTCCTCTTCAGGCTGACACGGTCCGCGAAGTGCGCCCTACCCTGCTCTGCCTTTTTGGTGGCGTTAGTCTTGTGCTTCTCATCGGCTGCGCTAATATCGCCAATCTGCTGATGGCACGAGCGCGACGGCGGTTGCGCGAAACGACGATCCGCGCCGCACTTGGCGGTTCGCGTGGCCGGCTTGCGCGCCAGTTCCTGACGGAGAGCCTGCTGCTCGGAAGCCTCGGCGGCATCGCTGCGCTGTTTACCGGATATGTTGCCATTCATGCCATCCTTGCCACGAGTCCACCTTCCTTTGTGAACTTCGATCACGTCTCGCTCGATGGCCGTGTGCTTGCGTTCACAATTGTTGTTTCTCTTGGCATCAGCATTCTCTTTGGACTTGCTCCTGTGTTCTCCGTGTGGAGGATTGATCTGACGCGCGATCTGAGAGAATCTATCCGTCAATCGACCGGTTCGCGGCGGCGCTGGGCCAGTCCCTTCGTCTCCGCCGAAGTCGCGCTTGCGTTTGTTTTGCTCACGAGCACCGGCCTGCTGATGCGCACCTTTATCAATATTCTTCATACGGACCCGGGCTTTCGGTCAGGCGACGCCTTTACCTTCCGCGCCTCCGTTGCTGGCTATGCTCCGCTGCATCTCATCCAGCAAAAGCTCGCCGCGTCGCCCGGCGTGCAATCCGCTTCTGCGATCTCACACTTGCCTCTCGATGACGCCGGCAATTGGTACGACTACTACTATCGCGAGGGCGCTTCGGCCGAGGAGCAAACCTCTGTGATGGCGGATCACCGCTCCACGCTGCCGGGATACTTCAAAGCCATCGGTGCCTCGCTGCTTGAAGGCCGTGACTTCACCGACGCCGACGACGCCCAGCATCAGCACGTCGCCATCATTGACGATGTTCTGGCGCGCCAGCTTTGGCCTGGTGAGAGCGCCATCGGACATAAGATCAATCTCTCCGATTCGCCGCAGGGCTTCTATCAGTTCCAGCGCGACTGGGCGGTTATCGTTGGCGTCGTCCATCATGTGCAATATCACTCGTTGACTGCGATCGTGCGCCCCCAGGTCTACGTTCCCTATCCGCTCGCACCGCGCCCTTCGATGTCGTTCGTCCTCAAGACTTCCGGCTCTGCCGCAGGTCTTGCCGCCACCGTTCGCAATACCGTCGATGCGGTGAACAGAGATATTGCCATCACGCACGTCGAGCCGATGCATCTCCTCGTCGATCGCGCGCACGCCGAGGGCCGTTTCGCCTCCCTGCTGGCGACGCTGCTCTCGGCAATCGCGCTTGTGCTCGCTGCCAGCGGCATCTACGGAGTGCTCTCGTACTCGGTTGCACAGCGGACGACAGAGATCGGTATCCGCATGGCGATCGGGGCTCCGCGCGCGCAGGTGCTGCGGATGATTCTTGCTGACGGGTTCGCGTGGATTCTTCCGGGTCTCGTTGTCGGATTCCTGCTGTGTGTTCCGCTGACGCCGTTGCTTGGCCACCTTCTTTATGGCGTAGAGCCCGCCAGCATGGCTAACTACTCTGTTGTGCTCATCGGGGTGCTCGTCGTCAGCGCGCTCGCCGCCTTTCTTCCTGCTCGTCGCGCAATGAAGATCGATCCGCTGACGGCGCTCCGCTACGAGTGAACAAGGATGCATTGCCTATGACAGAGTGGTTCGCACGTCCCGTCCTTCACGTGATCGACGTTGAGGCCTCGCTCCGCTTTTACATGGATCAGCTCGGGTTCACTAGTCCCTGGCGCTACGACGAGGACGGCAGAGTACGTGTCGCACAGGTCGATCGGCAGGACTGCGCGCTGATCCTTTCCGACCAGTGGCCGGAGAAGATTGGTAAGGCGCTGATATTCATTTCCCTGAACATCGAGCCGGCGACGCGCGAGGCGGCCACCGCTGCGCTCGATGCCCTGAGAGCGGAGTTGGAGGCGAAGGGCGTTCGGGTCAAGGAAGGTTCGTGGGGCTACCGCATCCTGGTGATCGATGATCCCGACGGCAATCAGCTCTTCTTCAATTATCCAAGAGACACGGCATCCAGCGAGACCGCAGAAGATCAAGCATAATCATCCGCCGCGCGTCTCGGATGCTCCAGGGCCGGCGAAGCGAACGCGCTTCGGTGAGGTGTTCAGACGCTTCGAGAAAAGTCGCCGAGTATCAAATTGAATTGCTCCGAGGGTGACCGCTGGCTCGAAGAGTATTTTGGCCTGAAATCAGCTGTTGACCTTCGAAGGCCGTATTACTGAACACTGGCCAACCTTCTCAGTCCTCATTTCTTTTCGTGGCTTGCGAGCTATATCACAACAGCTTGACAGTCATCGCTCTTCCAACTGAAAGGCAAATTCCTGACTCCTGTTGACATCCGACCCGAGCTAATGCCATGCTTAGGTCGGATGACTACCCCAAGGAACCCCGACGACCGCATCGCTCTCTTGCAGGGCACGCTCGACCTTCTGATTTTGCGGACGCTTGTGCTGGGACCGTTTCACGGGCAAGGCATCGCGAGATCCATTCAACGACAGTCGGAAGAGGTTTTTTGGGTCGACCATGGCTCGCTGTATTTGGCCTTGCAGCGACTAGAGGACAGGAAGTGGATCAGCGC
Source organism: uncultured Acidobacteriaceae bacterium (assembly GCA_963771495.1). Classification (GTDB taxonomy): domain Bacteria; phylum Acidobacteriota; class Terriglobia; order Bryobacterales; family Bryobacteraceae; genus Bog-105. The sequence goes on from CAVYTR010000012.1 coordinate 58,209, forward strand.
CAAGTGGGGAGTGAGCGAGAACAACCGCAAGGCGCGGTTCTACTCGCTCACCGCAAAGGGCCGCGAGCAGCTTGTTGCGAAGACGAGCGAGTGGCAGCGGCTGACGCGAGCCATGGGATTGGTTCTGAGCGGAAGCAGCGAGGAGGCGTAGCCATGTTCAGACGCAGGCGGAGCGCGGATGATTTTGCTCAGGAGATCCAGTCGCATCTCGAGCTCGAGGCCGATGAGCTGCAGCACGAGGGCGTGAGCGCCGATGAAGCGCGCAGACGGGCAAAGGTCGAGTTCGGCAATGTGCAGGCGGCAGAGGAACGCTTCAATCTGAAGGACCGGGCGGAGTGGTTCGACAATCTGCTGCGCGATCTCAAGTTCGCGATGCGGCAGATGGTGAAGAATCCCGGCTTTGCTCTCACCGCAGTTCTTGTTCTGGCTCTCGGCATCGGGGCTAGTGTCGCGATCTTCGCCTTCGTAGATGCTGCCCTGCTGGAACCGCTTCCGTATGCCAATCCGACACAACTGATGTCCGTGAACGAAAGCAGTGCCGAGTCGCCTGTATGGCCGCTCTCCTATCCGGATTTTCTCGATTGGCAACGACTGAGCCGATCCTTCACCTCGCTCGCCATTTACAGCGGTCGGGGCCATCTGCTCCATGCCCAGTCCGGCGTGGAGCCGGTGCAGGCGGAACGCGTAAGCGGGAGCTTCTTCCAAACGCTCGGTGTTCGGCCTATTCTCGGGCGCGATTTCAATCGCGGAGAGAATCAGCTGAACGGTCCCAATGTTGTGATCCTCAGCTATGGAACGTGGCTGCGACGCTTCGGCGCACGACGCGATGTGGTTGGACAGACCGTAGACCTGGATGACCGGCCGTACACAATCATCGGCGTACTGCCTCGCACGTTCTCCTTTGCTCCGAGCGGCGGCGCAGAGTTCTGGGTTCCCATCAACTCCCTGTCGCCTCACGAGCATTCGCGCACGTTCTATCCATTTATGGGAGTCGGCAGACTGCGCGACGGCATCACGGTGGAGGCGGCACGGGCCGAGATGACAGCCGTTGCCCGGCAACTGCAGCGGCAATATGGCATCACTGGCCGTGACCTGAGCGCCAGCGTGGTGCCGCTCTCTGAATTCATCATCGGGAATGTGCGGCCTATTCTCCTCGCACTGCTGGGCGGAGCGGTGCTGCTGTTGGCAATCGCGTGCGTGAATGTGGCCAGCTTGGTGCTGGTGCGTTCGGAAAGCCGTAGGCGCGAGATTGCCGTGAGGGGCGCGCTAGGCGCAACGCCGGCGCGGCTTGTACAGCAGTTTGTCACCGAGGGACTCCTGCTTGCTGTGGCGGGCAGCGTGGCAGGCGTGCTCATTGCCGGCGCTCTGATGCATCTGCTGACGCGCCTGGCGCCGAAGGACATGGCAGCCAGCATGCCTTTCCTGGAAGGCGTGGAGTTGAATGCGCATACTGCCGCATTTGCCGCCGCCACCGCAGTCTTCGCCGCGCTCTTGCTGGCTACAACGCCCATTCTAAGGATCTCTTTCCAGAGGATGCGCGATGATTTAGCTGCCGGCGATCGTGGGGGCTCCGGCCTCCTGTGGCGACGGTTAGGAGCGAACCTGGTGGTGGTGGAACTGGCGATCGCCGTCGTGCTGCTTGCGGGCGCCGGATTGCTTGGCCGGAGTCTCTATCGACTGCTGCATGTGCCGCTCGGCTTTGATCCGGATCATCTTGCCACTGTCCAGGTGATGGCTCAGGGCACGGGGTACCAGACCGACGAACAGGTCGAAGGACTGTACCGCGAAGTTGCGCGGCGCGTCTCAAGCCTGCCGGGCGTGGAATCGGCCGGGATCACCAGCATGCTTCCTGTGGAATGTAACTGTGCGACCGACAAAATCCACTTCGCCGGAAAGCCAGACCACGGCGAGCATAATGAAGTGGACGAGAGGCACGTAAGCCCAGGCTATCTTCCGGCATTGAAGGCAACGCTGGTGCGTGGTCAGTTCTTCACCGATGCGGATGATGCTTCCCGGCCCGGCGTGGCCGTGATCAATCAGGCGCTCGCGCGGAAGTATTTCCCGGGCGAGAATCCCATTGGACAGAGGATTGTCAACGACGAGGGCGGACGACAATCCGAATGGGAGATTGTCGGTGTGGTCGAGGACGTGCGGGAAGGGTCGCTCGATACCGACATCTGGCCTGCGGAGTATTTCCCGATCAACCAGGCACGGCAGAACACCTTCAGCCTCGCGGTGCGAACACGGCAGGATGCGGCGACGCTGCTGCCGTTGCTGGTAAGCACCGTGCACCAGCTCGATCCGAACCTGGGCGCATCCGATGAATCGACCATGAACGCGAAGATCGATACCACGCAGTCGGCCTTGCTCCATCGTTTCTCTGCCTGGCTGGTGGGCGGCTTTGCTGCGATCGCACTGGTGCTGGGTGTGGTCGGGCTTTACGGAGTCATTGGCTACTCGGTTAGCCAGCGCACACGGGAGATTGGCGTGCGCATGGCGCTGGGAGCGAAGCGCGGCTCGGTATACAGGCTCGTGATGGGCCAGGCGGGCTGGCTGACCGGAGCCGGGCTTGCTATAGGGCTAGTCTGCTCAATCGGAGCATCGCTCGGGATACGCAGTCTTCTGTTTCATGTACAGGCATGGGACGCGCTCACGCTGGGCTGTGTAGCCGTGTTGCTCGGGGTGGTGTCGGTGGCGGCAAGCTTTTTGCCCGCGCATCGCGCAGCGTCGGTGAATCCGGTTGAGGCCCTTCGTTCTGAATAGTCCGGCTGTTGAGAACCTCCACTTCCATCCATTGCCGCGCTGGTTTTAGCTAGCTCCCTAAATAGGACGCATAGTCGTCGCCTATTTCACATAATCCATTGTCGGTGAGTTCATAATCGCCAAGGCACTCATAGAAAATCAGATCCGTAACGAAAGTCGCCTTCAGGAAATTGATCCGCGTCCCTACCGAGTGAACGGGCCAACCAGAAGTGAAGTTCCCAATTCCCGACAACCCGCTCGTCATGCATCGTTTACTAACGAGGAGCATGTGTGTTTCCGACCCAAAGAGTTCGGTCGTGAAAAAGCAGAGGGCAGAGAGGGGAACCTGATGGCCGACGCGAGCGTATAGGATAGCGAGGAGTTTCTATGCGTCGACCCATTCTTGCGGTGATATCGACGATGGTTCTGATGACTGCTGTTTCGCTCGCGGTCCCGAGCTTCGCACAGGATTCGGATTTTAGCCTGAACGTGCATGCTAATTCGCATGCGACGGCGAAGGATATTGGGCTTCCAGTCTATCCGGGCGACGCCGTTCAAGGACAAGGACAGCGACTCATCGTCGTCGGACTTGGGGTTTTTGCTGAACAGCTTTCAATTCAGCGTAAAGGCGCTGAGCTTTATCACGACGGACTCGCCGGAGCATGTGCTCGAGTTTTACAGGAAGCCGCTGGCGAAATTCGGCCAGGTGCTGGAGTGCGACCATGGGAAGCCGATGGGCTCGTTGACAGTGACGAACAGTGGGCTGACCTGCGGCGACCAAAAGAGCGGGCGTATGGCGGTGAATGGAAGTGACAGCGATCACGAACTGCGGGCGGGGACTCCGGAGCAGTTCCGGATCGTAGGGGTAAACAAGACCGAGAACGGTAAGACGAAATTTGGACTGGTGGCGCTGGTGCTTCCGAAGGATGAGGCCGGGAAGTCGCCCCGAATTCGCTGAAGATCGCGGACGTGGCGGACGCGATGCTTTATCTGGGGCCACGCGACTCGTCGACCGCTGTCAACGTACCCCGGTCAGAACTGGCCGGCACGGCTTACGGGAAAGAAGTCGCCCGGGGCTACATGATCCAGACCGGACAGACGCTGGAATTCACGCGGGAATCGCAAATCCCTCAATTTCCCAGGCCACTGCATCAGGTCGTGAGCAACGGTGTTCATTGCTACCACCACATCCTCCAAAAAGCGCTTTTGGTCCTCTACCACCAGGGCCTCCCGCACAATGACAGATTTCTTCGAGTTCGTAGCGAATCCTGGAACAGAGCCCCCTTTGCATTTTCCTGTTTCACGTTATTTCAGGGATTCCGGCCACGTCGGGCGTCTTGAGCTGCGGTTGCAGCCCAGCTATCCTGAAGGAGACGCTGATCGTTGGCCCGAACATTCCCAGGAGGAAACGCGAATGGCAGAGTCCATCAGGAAACCCCGAGCCGCCAAGTCCAAAGCCAATGTCGAAGCCGACGCGAAACTCGGCAAGGCTCCCACCCCCAAAAACACCGGTTCAGCCCGACCCACGCACGAACAAATTGCCGAGCTGGCCCGCAAATATTGGGCACAGCGCGGTTATGCCGACGGCCACCACGAGGAAGACTGGTTCCGCGCCGAACAGGAACTCCGCGCCAAGGCTTCCTGAGTTTCTCCTGGAGCCCTTGCAGACGGCGGACGAGCTAGTCCTAATGATTCCGTGTACCGAGAAATCGTCATTGCACTCACGGATCAGTGGATGAGTGAGTCGCCCTGAAGTCGTCAATCTCGCTCGGGTCTCTGCAGCAATTGCGAGGGGCCGGCTCGAACTTTCCGATCGTTCCCTCGCCTCTCGTTATTCGTATCGCAGCGCCACCATCGGATCCACCCGTGCGGCTCTTCTCGCCGGAATCCAACATGCCAGTACGCCGGTTGCGAGCAACAACAAGAACCGTGCTCGCCAAGGTCACGGGATCATAAGGTTTCACTCCGGGCCATAACTCTGCCTCGACGGCTCGCCCCAGCAACAGGCTAACGACCAGTCCAACTGCAACTCCCGCCAGGACTAACCGCAAGCCCTCGATGATAACCAGGCGAAGCACGTTCGCGCGTTCCGCACCGAGAGCCATACGGATTCCGATCTCATGCGTCTTCTGCGCCGTCGTGTACGCCAGCACGCTGTAGACGCCCATCGTGACAAGCATCAGCCCCACACATCCGAAAATGATCATCAGCAGTAAGGCGAAGCGAGGGCCCGCGTACAATCTCTGGCTGATGGCATGCTCCAATGCGTCCGGATATACGAGCGCCACACCTGGATCAGTCGCCCATACTGCCTGCTGCACCTCATTCATCAGCGCCATCGGCGTTTGTGCCGAGCGGACGACCAGGACATGCTGTCCCGATCCCGTAACGGTGTATGGAATCCACACCTGCGGTTCAACAGGAGCCTGCAGGCCGCCCCTGCCGTAGCCCGGCGCACCCTGATTTGCGATGTCGCCGACCACTCCCACGATTTGGAACGAGGGCTCGCGCAGCGAATCGGCAACGCTCTCGAGCCCCACGAGCTTGACTCGGCGTCCAATCGGATCTTCACCGGAAAGATAGGTCGACACAAACTTGCGGTTGACCACTGCTACTTTTCTCGCATCGTTGATTTCGGCTTCTGTGAATCCGCGTCCCCTCTCAAACGGAATGCGCAGGACGCGAAAGTATGTCTCGCTGACGTTTTGCACCTGTGCATGCCATTGATCGTCGGGCGATTTGCCGGAAATCTCTACTTTGCTGTCCTGGCTATTATCGGGTGGCACCGAGCTCGATTCCGCCGCATCCGTCACTCCTGGAATCGCTCTGACACGCTCCAGCACCGGCCGGAAAAATGTGCTCACCTGTTCTGCCGTCTTGTAGCGATCCGGCGGCAACAGCAACATCGTCTTGAAGACGTGATCTGCCTGCAGACCCTAGATTCACGTCACGCAGCGCGAAAAAACTATGCATCAAAAGCCCTGCGCCAATCAGCAGCGTGAGTGATACCGCCACTTCCATCACCACAGCCGCATCGCGCAAACGCGCCGTCCGAAATCCTCCGATCACACCCCTGCCCGCATCTCGCAGTGGATCGTTCAGATTGCGGCGCGCTGCCTGCAACGCAGGCGCCAGACCGAACATGAGTGGAGTCAATATCGCCAAAAGCAACGCGAAAGCCAGCACCTGCGCGTTCAGTCCGATCACGGATTCTGCCGGAATCGAATCCGACGGCATCGTGGCGACAATCATCTTGAGTCCGCCCCACGCAATCAGTACGCCCAGCGCCGCTCCACCCGTTGCCAACACGAGACTCTCGACCAGCAGAAGTCGGACCAGTCTCGCCTTGCCTGCTCCGAGCACTGCGCGCAGTGCGAACTCTTTTTCTCGCGAGGTTGCTCGGGACAGCATCAGGTTCGCCACGTTCACACAGCCGATCAAGAGCAGCAATCCGACGGCTACCAAAACGGTGTACAGCGTGGACTCGGCGTGACCGGTAACCGAGTGACCAATGGGCAGAAGGAACACCTGGAACTGGGCGGGATAATCCTGCGGACGGAGTTTGGCCAGACGCTTGAGGATTCCAGTCAGATCTGCCGACGCTTGCGCCATCGAGACGCCGGGCTTTGGCCGCGCCAGAATGAACCAGCGCTCCGGCAATCCCGCGAAGCCTGTCGACGTTCCGGGATGTGGCGTCTTGGGAATCCACAGATCGGCGTCATACCAGCCGAAGCGTGGCGGCATGATTCCGACCAGAGTTCGCGCCGTCCCATTCAGCACGAAAACCTTGTTCAGCACGTTTGGATCGCCGTTGAAGCGGCTCTTCCAGGTTTTGAATCGCAGCACGAATACCGGCGGTGCCCCGGGCTTGTAGTCTGCAGGTTCGAGGACCCGCCCGTGCAATGCCGGCATACCGAAGAATTCGAATGAGCCCGGCGTCATATCGGCTCCGTAGAGCCATTCGACGCCGACGCCGTGTTTGTAAAGCACGGGATCGTCGGCGGTGCCAACAAAGCTCTCGAGTGATTGGTTCTGCCTGGCTAACTCCAGAAGCTCGTCCGCACTATATCCCTGGCGTCCCTCATCCGGACCTTGGGTCGAGCCGTGAAGGCGCGGAAACAGGATGTGTCCGGCGTCCTTATAAGGAAACGGCTCGAGCAGCACGTTGTCGATGATGCTGAAAATCGCTGTGCTGGCGCCGATGCCGAGCGCCAGAGTGATGATCGCCACCAGGGCGAAACCGGGGTTGCGCTGGATCTGGCGGAGTGCGTAGCGCAGGTCTTGCCAGAGGTTCGCGACGAAGTTGTTGCGCCCACTGCTTCCAGGCACCGCTGGTTCTTGCCGCGCCCCGCGCACCGTTTCGAGTAGTCCTTGCGCCAGCAGATTCTCGTCATTGAGTTCCATCAGCACATTGCGGCGGGCGTCTTCCTCCGTGGCGCCGCCGGAGACCAAATCGTGGTAGCGGTCCTCCAGGTGCTGCGACAATTCCTCAATGATCTCGATCTCGCGAGCTGAATCCAGCTTGAGAGACGAGAGCCGCCTGGCAATTTCCTTTCTCCAATCAGGCATGTTCTGCCTCCGTGATCCGGTTGACTGCCTCCACGAACGTTTTCCAGCCACGGCGCTGCGAGACCAGGACTTTTTGGCCTTCCGATGTCAGGCGGTAATAGCGCCGGCGGCGCTGGCCGCTCTTTTCCACCCATCGGCCCTGAATCCACCCGCGTTTCTCCAGGCGGTAAAGCAATGGATAGAGGGAAGCGACATAGAAGCGGACAGCCCCGGCGGAGCGTTGCTCGATGAGTTTGGAAATTTCATAGCCGTGCCGTGGCCGGGCCTCGACGAGAGACAGGATCAAAAGCTCCGCACTGACCTTCTTCCACTCGACTTCTGCTGTCATGCTGCTCGCTCCCACATATGGCGCATCCATATATAGGCGCCGCAGAACCTCAAAGTCAATCCTCAAGCGACCAGGAGTAGCGACCAGTTCGCGACCGGACACCGCTGCATCCGATCCCTGCAGAAGCGATCGGAACTGGATCAAAGTCCATCCTTTGGACGTTCCTCAATTTACGCAAAATCGCCAAGTCAGTGCGCCGGGCTAAACCGGCATGAAGCAGGGAATGCAAGAGTCATACGAGAAAGGAGTAGCGAACCACTCGGCCCCGAGTTTTGCGTTGTGCACCGCGAGGTGCACGGCGAAGCGTAAACAGGGGTACAGGCGGGCTGGGTATTGAGCTCCGAAAAGATGCAATCAGGGCGCCGACGCTTTTGACTTGGTGGAAGGCAACATGGCGGGGACGATATCGCGAGTCCCTTGTCAGCCCTGCGTAGTCGAAGACCCCAGACACGTCTGGAAGCTTCATGCACGAGAACCGGGAGACCTCGGATGCGCCTGCGAGCAGCAACAGCAGGACGGCGGGTGAAGGCTCAGTCCGCAAGACCCGCATGTACGCATCCGAGGAGTCGGACAGTGGCATAGTACCGATGAATCATTCGAACAAAATCGAGCAGTCGATGGCGGAGAGTGAGGAGGGAAGGCCGCTGATCGAGGAGAACACTCATCAGTCCAGCACGCGCCCGACACAGAGCGGGGCTCGCGTGTCACAGGGGCTGGCGGGTGTGCGGAAAGCAGCAAGGGAACACAAGGAGATGAAGTTCACCGCTCTGCTCCACCATGTCACGATCGATCTATTAAGGGACAGCTTTGGCTCTTTGAAGCGCAGAGCCGCTCCCGGAGTGGATGGCATGTCATGGCAGGGGTATGAAACCGGGTTGGAGGATCGGCTTGCCGATCTGCATAGCCGGGTGCATCGCGGCGTGTATCGGGCACTTCCATCGAGAAGGGTTTACATCGAGAAAGGCGACGGACGGAAGCGTCCGCTCGGGATCGCCGCACTGGAGGACAAGATCGTTCAGCACGCGGTGGGCACCATCCTCAACAACATCTATGAGGAGGACTTCCTCGGCTTCTCGTATGGTTTTCGTCCGGGACGCAGCCAGCATAAGGCACTGGATGCGTTGTCTTACGCGCTCGTGAAAAGGAAGGTGAACTACGTACTTGATGCCGACATCCAAGGCTTCTTCGATAACCTCGACAAAGCGTGGATGATCAAGTTCGTCGAGCATCGCGTCGCCGACCGACGCATCCTGCGCCTGATCCAGAAATGGCTCAAGGCCGGGGTGATGGAGGAAGGGAAATGGTCGGACACTGAGACGGGTACTCCGCAGGGATCGGTAATCTCGCCGCTCCTTGCCAATATCTATCTTCATTATGTGTTCGACCTGTGGGTGGACGTCTGGCGCAGGAAACATGCGCGAGGCGACGTGATCGTTGTCCGCTATGCGGATGACATCGTTCTCGGGTTCCAGTGGGGAACAGATGCGGACCGTTTTCGCCAGAGCCTGGCAGAACGGCTGCAGAAGTTCGGACTGGACCTCCATCCAGACAAGACGCGCCGGATCGAGTTCGGGCGGTATGCCGAATCGAACCGGGAAAAGCGGAGGGAAGGCAAGCCGGAGACCTTCGACTTCCTTGGCTTCACGCACATCAGCGGGAAGAACGGGAACGGGTCTTACGCTGTGCGGCGCATGACAATCCGCAAGCGCATGCGAAAGAAGCTGCAGGAAATTAAGCAGCAACTACGGATGCGCATGCATGATCCCGTGCCTCAGACAGGCGCGTGGCTCAGATCAGTCGTACAGGGGTACTTCAACTACTACGCTGTGCCGGGAAATCTCGATAGCCTCGTTCTGTTCCGGGAACGCGTGCTTCGCTACTGGGGGCAAGCGCTCAAGCGCCGTAGTCAGCTACGCCGGTACGCCTGGGTTCGTCGTCTCAAGCTGGCCGCACAATGGCTTCCTCAACCTCGTGTGCTCCATCCTTGGCCCCTTGACCGCTTCGCCGCCACTCATCCGAGATAAGAGCCGCATGCGCTAATGAGCGCTCGTGCGGATCTGTGCGGGGGGCGATCAGCAATGATCGTCCCTACCGCGACCTCATCGAGGCCGGACTACTAACAAGCATCGGCTTCTCGGAAGCGATGCGCGATTGGGACGGGAGTTTGAAGAGGCGGCGCGTCTCTTTTTCGGCCACACCGCGTTTAGATGGATGCAGGTACTCGCGCGATGAGTTCCACTACGTCGGGAAGCAGTACAACGGAGATGCCTCGCTAGTGGCCGATGCCACGTTTCCAGACCCGAAGGGCTATGACGGCCGAAAGGTGGTCCTGATCATTCGCCAGAATCTCGCTAACGACTCCAAAGAGGCCATGATCGGCGAAGATGGCAGCGGCATGATCTACGTTGCGCAGCGTCCGAAGAGCGGCGCTATGGCGACGGATATGCAATACCGGTTCGGAGGCTCCCTGGAGGGTGATGTAGCTGCGGTGAATGGGTGCCTTCGAGACCTGCTGTCCTGGCATGCTGTGTGTGCGCGTCGTATCCCGAACCCGCAGCGCCTAAAACGGAACGCATACGGAGTGCACCCTCAAGAAATCGTGGCTCCAAAGCGCTCAGCGGCAGGCACCCAAGGATGTTCCCGCAGTTCAGAAGGTTGATTTGAGTTCATGGTTACCTCTAGTAAGTCGCTCTTCCGCCGCTTATATCGAATACGGCAGCGGTTGTGAAGGAGTTTTCCTCTGATACCAGCCAAGCGACCATGGCGCTAATCTCATTAACTTCGAGGAAGCGGCCACGAGGTATTTTGCTGAGCATATAGTTCACATGCTCCTTTGACATCTGATCGAAGATTCGAGTACGAGCCGCTGCGGGTGTAATGCAATTCACGGCGATATTCCTATCAGCAGTCTCCTTACCAAGTGATTTGGTTAAAGCAATGACCCCAGCTTTCGATGCACTGTAGGCTGATGCATTGGGGTTGCCTTCTTTGCCCGCGATCGAGGCCACATTCACAATGCGCCCGTAGTTCTGCCGCAACATGTGTGGCACGATAGCCCGGCAGCAATGGTAGACACCAAGCAGATTCACGTTGACAACGCGGCGCCACTCCTCAACTGGATATTCCCACGTAGTGTGATTGGGCCCGGCGATGCCGGCATTCGCCACGAGGATGTCGATCGAGTGGTGCTGGTCGATCATGGTTGTGACCGCGCGATCTACTGCTGGAGCATCTGCAACGTCGACGACCTGTCCTGTGACGACACCGATCTTTTCTAGTTCACGGAGTGACATCTCAAGGATGGCACGATCATGATCCCAGATCGAAACCGATGCGCCTGACTCCAGGAGACGAGTTGTTACGGAAAGACCAATCCCTTGGGCTCCGCCCGTCACCACCGCGTGACGTCCATTCAAATCAATCTGGTTCACGGCTTCCTTTCGATATCGGTTGTGGTGCAATGTGCAATGGCCGGCGTTCTACTGGCTGGGACCACGATGCTTGAAATGTTTCCAGCCTCTTTTGGTGCCATCTCAGAAATGGTCAACTCCAGTGCACGCCGCAGAAGGACAGTTTCAGAGACGTTATCGGTGCGGTTGCAGCCTTTCCAGTCGATCCAAACGTATTCGAGGGCGAGAAATCCCTGGTATCCGAATTGCCGCAGGCCGGCCAGGATGCCAGGAAAATCAATTATGTTTTCCCCGACTGAGGTCTGCAGTCTGTCGAGAGCGCCTCCGCGGACGTGCACATGGGAGGCGAACGGTAGCAGGCCGTGGACAACCGCGGAGCTTTCGCCGGTCATGACGAAATGTCCGTAGTCCAGCGTTAACGTGAGCCCTTCCACCGCGTCCAAAAACGCTTGCGTGCCTGCAACGTCTGGGCAGATGGATCCTACGTGCGGCTCGATAGCGTACTCGATGCCCGCATTGGTACACTCCGCGACACGCAACGCGGCCACCTCTGCAGCTAAGCCGAGATCGCGGTCGCGCGAGACACCATCATGAAATACGCCCGGAAGACCTGTCAGATGCTTTGAGCGAAGTGTGACAGCGAACTCAAGTGCTCGTTTGAACACTTCGCTATTTCTGGCCCTTACAGATGGACCGGGATCGTTGGCGGCGCATTCGGAGGGATCCACTCCAATTTGAACAAAGACGTCAGACGGTTGCAGCTCGGCGGCATCGAGATCTTGAAGAACCTGTTTTGTGTAGCTGCGCGGCGACGAGTGCAAATCGAGGGGAGAAAAATGTGTGCTCCGTGCAAAGAGGCCGATGTCGACGTGATCAAAACCGAGCAGCCTCACCAGACGCAGAGCTGCAAACCTGTCCAACACCGGAAACGTGAAGTCAGCGCAGGAGAATTTAAACATGCTGTATTCCTTCATTGAGACTGGAGCGGTATAAGGCATCGATCTGTTCAAGCAAGACGCGTGTATTTCCCCGCCGCTTGCAATACTCGGCGATGGCCTCCCCGGCGCGCTCTTGCAGGCTGACATAGCCCGGATATCGTGGCCGCACATACGCCGACTCGATGCTGGCTTGAGTGCGCGTAAAGAAATCATCAGTAAGTTGGTTGAGGAAGGGATCGAGCCACGCGCTGCGGCTTGCCGGTTGACCACCGCATACTCCGTAGAGCGTGCTCTGGCAAGTCCGGCCAGCGATAAATCGACTGTAGTCAAGAGCGAGTGCTATTTGGTCACATTTCGTCGAGATCGCAATTCCTGTGCCGCCAAGGACTGTGCGCATGGGAAGATTCTCATCAAGCGCGACTGGATTGGAAAATCGGATGTGCTTCGCGCCAAAGCCTTTTCGTGAATAGTTGCTGTAGGTGTATGCAAATGGACAATAGGCGAAACTATCTTCAATTGCCATTCGCTCGTAAAGAGCAATTGGATTCAGGCGGTAGATGTCGTCCGGCATCAACGCTGCAAGCTCACAGAGCTGTTCCAGGCATTGGGCCCCGATTTCGTGCTCGACGAGCCGTTCCTCATTCTCGACTACTGCGCCTCCACGTGAAACGCATAGCCCCATAAAATTCAAGAACAGATCCGCTGAGAACCCCGGCATCCGCACCCAGCCTAACCTTGCTAGGGACAGCACATCCGCCCAGACTTTGGGTTCTCTGAGGTCATGCTGTTCGAATAAATCAAGGCGAAGGCTCGCGGCTGGAGCGGCTGCATCGATCGGCAGCGCGTACAACCTGTTGTTGTACATGTAGCTCGAGAAACACGGACCAAGCGAATCGTCCTGAAGGTCCTCGACGTCTGCAGAAGACAACAGGGGGAGCAGATCATTCAGAACGCCTGCCACCTCTGCGTCGCCTGCCATCGGATGATCGATGACTAGCAGATCGAAGTTGCGAGCGAGAGTGACGATATCCGCATGCCCAAACTCATGCAGACTGCGCTTTTCCCATTGGATTCGTACATCAGGATGCAGTTCCTCAAACCGCTGCGCAGTCGCAACCAGCGGCGGCAGCGCCCTGCTGTGGTTCCAGGTGATACCACGCAGCACAATCGGCTTCATACAGGCTGCTCCACAAGTGAGGAGACAAGTATGTTGTTGCCGGTGGTCGCCGAGCGGCTTGCTCCCTCGATCACTTCCATCGCGGCGACGCCTAAGGTTGCAGGAGACTGATTACGGTCAGGATTCCGGATGGAATCAATGAGGTTCCTTGCTGGAGCCAAATGCGGATAGACCGCATCCGGTTCGAGATCAGGGTAGGTACGCGGCTCTCCGCTGAGCGGCACAAACTCCAATCTTTCCGCGCCACAGATCCAGAAATATCATTCCCTCGGTGCCAAAGATGCGCACTTCAAAGTCCTTCCGCCCAAGGCTCGTAGCACCTGTACTCGCTATGGTGACAATCGAGCTGTCATCCATGCGTAAATCGACTGCATCATAGATATCGAGTTCGGCACCGTCGTTATGAAAGCGCGCAAAGACTTCAGCGGGCCGAGCACCTGTAAGAAAGGTGAGATATGCGGCTGCATGACAGACTTGAGCGTAAATTTGGCCGCCGCCAGCCAATTGTGGGTCGCTATAGGTTCCGGCGCGAGGACGCATATAAGGCGTCCCATTTGTATGTGTAGGCTCTGTGTCGATACCGCGAAGTAGATCGCCGATGGGATTGGTCATCAGGACGCTGATCATCCGTATCTGCCCAACATCACCGTTGCGAATCAAGCGCTGCGCTTCGGCGGCGTGCTCGGTGTAATGCCATGGGCAACTGATTAGAAACTGGCAATCATGTTCCTCTGCCATCTTTACCAATTCCGTGGCTTCCGCAACTGTGATCGTCATCGGCTTTTCAATCAGCACGTGCTTGCCATGCGAAAGAGCTGCGACGGCGTCTCGGTAATGAAGACTCGGATTGCTGCTAACAACGATTGCCGAAATGCCCTCGATGGCGAGCAGTTCATTTGGCGTAATACAAGCGAAAGGAACACCAAAATCCCGAGCGATCTTTTGTGCCTCATGGGAGTCATTATTCTGAATCGCGATCAACTCGGCGTCGGGATGACCCAGAAGCGCGGGGATGTGGGCAAACGTTGCCCACCATCCCGCCCCAATAACTCCACATTTAATCTTGTCAGACACGATGCGCTCCTCTGTCCCTAGAATTCTATGGGCTCCAGCAAATCACGATTGAGTTCGACGCCGAAGCCGGGACTTGTACCCAGCGTGACATGTCCATTGACAGGAAGCGGTTCACCGATGATCGCCTCGAAGATGGGACGTACGTTTGTTCCATCTCCTACAGAGAGATATTCCGCGAAAGGTGAGTTCAGGTTGGATTGCACAAAATGATAGTTATAGACTCCTGCACCGTGCGGAATCACCGGGACATCATAGGGCTTGGCCATCGCGGCGATTCGCCGTACTGCGGTAAGACCCCCGCACCATTGAATCTCGGGCTGAATGACATCGCAGGCGCGCGCCGCTAAAATCGCCGCGAAAGCCTTTACGTCGTATTCCAGATTTCCAATTGCGACCTGAATCGGATTGATTCGCGTGCGCAGCTCCGCATTCATGTGTTCCGCCCATCCATTCTGCAGAGGGTCTTCATACCACTTCACATCGCAATCGCCCGTGCGCTCCGCAAGCCGGGAGGCGAATTCAATGTCCCATGAAAGGTAACAGTCGACCATCAGTTCCATGTCGTCGCCAAGCGCCGTGCGGCAATCTTCCAGGCACTTCTGCATCTTGAGCAGTCCAGCCCTACCATCTGCTGTACCCCAAGGAGCAGCGATCTTGACACCCAGGAAGCCGCTATCTTTCCAGTGCGATACAAGGTCCGGGTGCGTGGTGACATAGCAGGGAATCGTTTCCTTGGTTTGCCCTCCGAGCAGACGGTACACCGGTTGGTTCAGCGCTTTGCCCATCAGATCCCATAGCGCTAGGTCCACACCGCTCATGGCCATTGCCGTAACCCCACCGAGCCCATAGGGCATGGTAGAGCGATACATCTGATCCCAGAGCATCTCAATGTTGAATGGATCTTGGCCAATCAAAAACTTGCGGAAGTGCTGCTCGATCACCGCGCACGCGAAGAAGCCGCCGCCATAATTGACGGCACTCCCGGTAACTCCTTCGTCCGTGAATATCTCGATGCCGTAAGGGTCCTGCCCAGGCCCCATCCACAGTGTGCGTACTTGCGCATACTTGGGGTAAATAGACATTGGGTTTGCGATGTGAGAGCCAGTCTGCCAACCGCCTCCCCAATATTGCGACTCGCCGAAACGCGCCCCTTTCTCCCCGGTATTGCCTGACTTGACCCTGTACAGCTTGATCTCCGTGATTTTCATTCCTCTGGCCTCATCCGTTACAGCGGACTGATTGAACTCAAATACTAGAAGGCCAGCAGATTCAGGAGAGCAATGGCGAAGGTGAAGGCTGATTCAATTTGCGCTTATCGCAATGTTTATGAGGTGGAGTCTCAGTAGGAGTGGATACGCTTGCACGGTCCATCACGGAATCGCGATTTTGTGTTGCTGGCTGCCGAAAGCGGGATCGGCATTGATGCAAAAGTGCGCTCCCCGCTCCAGCGGCGAGACTAGTGATCTCTGTCGGCTTTGGCAAATAAGGCGCGAGGATAAAACTTCTCGATATTTTGCGGAGTGACAAGCTGAATAGGCGCATAGACCGCAGGGGGAACCGATTTGCGGTGAAGAATATCCAATGCGATCTGGATCAGATTGTCTCCATATCGCTCAGGAAACGTGGCGATGGAGCCGATCAGCCTCGTTTGCGGAGAACGCAATTCACGGCGAGCTTCCGGAAACGCACCGACTCCCAAGGCAAGGCAAGACTCGCTTCTGCCAACTTCCGCGAACGCCCGGAGTGCGCCGAGCACGGCTAGGTCATTTACACCGCATATGAGAGTCTTCCGTTTGGGAGAGAAATGCAAATGACGGCGAACCAACTCGAAAGACCGCTCCATCTCTCCACGCGAGTCGAGGTGGAGTACCTGATAGCTTCCCTTCAACGACTTGCGAACTGTCGACTCGGCACCTGAGATCCGCAAGTGTGGAAGGGAGCCGGCAACTTCAAGATCGAGCATCAGCAACTCATCGATTTGTCCGTGCCAATGTTGCTGCGCCGCCTTGACCAATGCCTTGCCCGCCAATTGGCCGACGTTGTAGTTGTCGATTCCATAAAACACTGCACCAGGCTGCGGAATCTCAACAGCGATCACCGGTATCGACGCCTTTTCGTAAATAGTCGAGAGCTGGGGGCCGATGCGTTCGTACACCTGGAACTCAATTGCCAAGTCGACCCTTTGTTCCGCCAGTTTTTGCGCATTGCGCAATGCCGCTTTGGCGTTGTAAAGGTTTTCGACCTCAATTAAATCGATCTGTTGGCGTGCTGCCGCCCAGCGCAATCCCTCGGTCACAGCTCTCGAAAATGAATCGCCGTTCTGGGATGCGTAGCCAACGCGAAAATGCTTCTGGGTGAGGATGTTGACATTCGATACATAGCGCCTGCCTTCAGGGCGACGCAGCATTCCCTCCTCTTCCAGAGTGCGCAGAATCCGGAAGACTATTGTTCGCTCGAATCCCGTTCGTTCGACAATGTCACCGAGACTCAACGGCTGTTGAACGGCCGAAAATTGACGAAGGATCGCGCAGGCGCGCGCTACTGTCTCCAACTTGTACCGAGTGCTGCTCTGCTTTGCAGCGCACATAAGGACCTCAATTTCCTAAAGAACTGTGCGACTGAAGCGATTACTGAATCGGCCAATCGTCGGCAATCGGAGTGTAGCACTCTTTGCGATACTCGCAAATGTCAGCCGGCCGGTTTTTCGCAGTTGTCAATCAAAGGTTTCGGCGTGCTTCATCTCGCTTTGACTATGCCACCGAAATAAACAGCGTAGTCAAGGTAGGTTCGGAGGTCATGCGCTTGAAAAAATCTCTTCACGCTGTAGTGCTGCAGGCAGCAGCCTTCCTCACTTTGGCATTTGCCACAGGACCACTCCTGCTGGCACAAGGGAGTGCGAGTTCCATCTCAGGCACCGTGATCGACGCATCTGGTTCAGTCGTTCCGGGTGCGACAGTCACCATCACCAATCAGGCAACAGGAGTGTCCCGCACGGCGACTACGGATAACGGCGGCTTCTACTCGGCGGAAGGGCTCTCCGTTGGTCAGTACAAGATCGACATAGCAAAACCAGGTTTCAAGGAAAGCATTACCAGCGGTATCCAGGTTGATCCAGGGCAACGCCGCTCGAACAACATAAAACTAGAAGTTGGTAGTGCCACTGCGGAGGTGACCGTCAAAGCAAACGCTCTCCAGGTCAACACGGAGAGTTCGGAGAGTGGCGGTACCATCAACAGCGAGCAGATTAGCAATCTCATGCTGAATGGACGCAACTTTCAGACACTGGCGATTGCGATTCCCGGTGTCACCAGCACCAACGCTGCGGATTCCTTGGGTGGGGGCGGGCTAGAGGGAAGTACAACTCTGATCGTTAACGGTAATTCGGTCGAGTACACCACCTACACTATCGATGGCATCTACAACATGAACTCGGGCAACCTGGCGAACATCAATATTCTGCCAGTCATCGATGGAATAGCTGAGTTCTCGGTGCTGAAAAATAACTACAGCGCAAAGTATGGGTTCGCCGGCTCCGGTCAGGTGGTCGTCGAAACGAAAAGTGGATCGAACACGTTCCATGGATCGGCTTGGGAATATATCCGCAATAACGCTTTTGACGCCGCCAATTACTTCTCAACGAACACCCCGGCACTTCACCAGAATATCTACGGCTACACGCTCGGCGGTCCGGTGATAATTCCAAAACTGTACAATACGGATCGATCGCGAAAGACGTTCTTCTTTGCTTCCAATGAATGGCGATCCATTAGCGCCGGCTCTGTCATTCGCGCAGCTGTCTTCCCGCAGGCAATGCGGAATGGCGATTTCAGCAACAGCCCAACGCTCAGCGGCAATCTGACGCTGGATGCACACAGCCAGGCACTGCTTGCATCAGAAGGCCGAACAAATTGCATTTCGGGACCAACTACGCTGAATCCCGCGTGCCTGGATCCTATAGCAGTTGGCTTGTTGAAGGCCTATGTACCACTGCCAAACAATCCGGCGGGCGGATTCCAGAATTACATCAATCAGGACCCACAGAAAACGAGTCAGATCGACTATCAATTCCGTGTGGATCACCAGATCAACAATAACAATCAGTTAATTGGTCGAATCATGTACGAGCAGACGCTGAAT
>CAVYTR010000013.1:0-809067 GCA_963771495.1 uncultured Acidobacteriaceae bacterium
ACCCGGATATCTCACGAAAGTAGTAGCCAAGAGCCGCCGAATCTGGCATAAACATTTGTGAACGCAGATGTTTTGGCCAAAAAGGAGGCGGCTCTCGCCTGTGACAGAGTGTATCCAATCGAGTTTCGAGTTGCCGGGGCGTGGTCACGATCGGTGATGGCACGTTTCGATGGCGGGCAGATCACGTCGCACGCTGGTGGTTTGCTGTTGCGGGAAGTGGATGGGCGCATCGGATTACTAGACAGGCTGAGCGAATGTTTCTCGACGGCCGCTCGCAGACGCGCGTGCGGCATAGCGTACGGGAGATGCTTGCGCAGCGCGTTTACGGGCTGGCGCTGGGTTATGAGGATCTCAACGATCACGAGCAATTACGTGAAGATCCGCTGCTCATGCTGCTGGCCGGTAGTGCCGATGCGGAGAGCCCGCTGGCGGGAAAGAGCACCCTGAACCGCCTGGAGTTGGGCGGAGGAGCAGGCGAGGAAGACCGCTACAAGAAGGTGCATTATGATGCCGAAGCGATCGATAGGGTACTGGTGCATCTGTTCCTGGAAGCGCATGCGCAGCCGCCGGAAGAGATCGTCATCGACCTGGATACGACCGATCTGCCGCTACATGGCCATCAGGAGCAGCGCTTTTTTCACGGCTTTTATTACCACTACTGCTATTTACCGGTGTACATCGTGTGCGGCGAACACTTGTTAGGTGTGCGACTGCGGCCTGCCAACATCGACGCCAGCACGGGTGCGCTGGAGGAAGTAGAACGCATTGTCAAACAGATTCGCCAGCATTGGCCGGAGGTAAAGATCATTTTGCGTGCCGATTCCGGCTTCTGCCGCGAATCACTGATGAGCTGGTGCGAAGCCCATCAAAGCGAGTATGATTCGGCTTTGCACGCAATGAGCGTTTACGCCGAATCATTGAGCCACAGATGCAAGCAGCCGCCGCGCTACATCGCGAAACTGGCCAAGCAGCGCGCGTGTTTACCGAGTTTACCTACCAAACCAACGATAGCTGGAGCCGGCCACGGCGGGTGATTGCCAAAGCCGAGCAGATCGAAGGCAAGGAGAATCCACGTTACCTGGTCACATCGCTGGGAGTTGCCAACTGGCCCGCCCGCAAGCTGTATGAGCAACTGTACTGCGCGCGTGGCGACATGGAGAACCGCATCAAAGAACAGTATTCGTTATTTGCGGGACGAGTGAGCGCCGCCACCCTGCGCGCCAATCAACTGCGGCTGTATCTGTCGGTTGCTGCCTACGTATTGATGAGCGCCTTTCGTCGACTCGCACTTTCGGGCACGGTCGGGCGCGGGCGCAATGTGAAACTAGGTTGCAGTGGCTCCGGATGGTGCTCAGGTGCGGATCACGGTCCGCAAGGTCTGGATCTCGATTGCCAGCAGTTATCCGCACTGGCGCACTTTCGATCACGCCTATCAGCAACTATGCTGCTGAACCAAACGAGCACCACAGTTCTTTGACAATCTCGCCTCTCCAAACAGCAGTTGATGGCGAAGCTTGCCCCAAAATGCTCCTGCCCCAGACCGCCGCACTCCACCTACGCAGACCCACCGCTGCCTTCCGCTCACTGGTTGCAATTCGTCACTTGTGAGATATCCGGACTAAGAGGTACATCGTAGTTTCGTTCGCTTCCGGTCTTGAGTTCGCTGCTCCTGAGCTGAAACACGGTCGAGTCCTATTCCTCTTATTCCGTGATCATGTCATTGACACTCGGTTTAGTATTGACGGTTAGCAGTTCACGAGATAAACTGGTTCATACCAGTAGGGGCCATCCTTGCCGCTAGGGTCACTATGGACGAGCAAGCCTTGATGATGCTTAGGGAACGTGGTGAGGACCTGCGTTACGTCACCCAGCACTTTCAGGATCTGCAGGGCCTTGGACTGGCACCCTTTTGGGCATTCGTTCTCGCTTCCTGGTTATTTGGGTTTACACGCAGTTCGGGGCGAGCCATCCTGGCCACAATACTAACGAGTGTGCTGGTGGTTGTGATCTCACAACTGTGGGCGCGAAAGTGGTACACCCACCGCTACGGCGTAGTTATAAAGCCAGCCAGCGCCAAATCCCAATACACATCTCCCTGGCAGGTGTTGCTCATAGTGCTCATCCTCGGGTTGGGCATTGGAACGATGTTGTTCCGTCTCTTCGACTACAACAACGCAATTCTCCCCGTGCTCGTTTTGAGCGTACCGATCCTGCTGCCTCGGTGCTTCGATAGAGCGGCCAGCTCTGGCGCCCTGCTACGCAGAATGCTGTACGCTGCATCGCTGGCGGCAGTGCTGACGCTAAGCGCGTGGTCCTCATTCGGCGGGTTGGGCGGTAGATGGTTGTTGGCAAATATGGCTGGCTGTTGCCTCTTGTTATCCATCTACGATCATTACCTTTTGGATCGTATTCTCCGGTCCGGTACTCGCACCGCGGAAAACGAGTGTGAGTAAGGAGTGCGAACTGCTGCCAGAGCTTGATCGCCTCATTCATGAGCCGGCGCGCCTTGCCATACTCGTAGTGCTGGCTTCGTGCGAGCGCGCGGACTTTCTGTTCCTCGAGCGCGCGACGGGTTTGACGCGCGGCAATCTATCGGTCCAACTAAGTCGCCTGGAGGAGGCAGCTTTGATCGAGATCGAAAAGACGATCATGCAGAAGCGTACCCTCACTACCGCACGTTTACTCCGCCGGGGCCGAACGGCGCTCGATTCCTATTGGTCTGCAATGGAGGCGTTGCGTGCTCGTGCGCAGACGCGCGAACCGGCGGCCGCAAAGAAAAATAAAGTCAGGACTATCACCGGCCCTGGGAAAGTGGCTCCGGCAAGGGCGTAACCCAAGCCGGAACAATCTGGGTTCTGATCTCCACTGCAGTCGCAAGGGTTGGAACTCGCCGGCTCACGACAGATCTGGAGTTATCCGCCGTTGTGTACGAAAAATACCGCTATTCGCAAACCGTGCAAAAACATTTTCAAGCCGAAGTGCATCGTTGCGTGATTGACATGGATCCTTTTGCGCCGCCAGCGGTCTTGGAGGGTCTAGAACCCGAGACGGAATGGCTTGATACTCCAGGCCGTGAGTTCAACATCGATTTTCCTCTAAAATACTTGCTGAGGACGATTCCATGCGTGCTGGCTGGCCGCTATTGCTCTCTCTCGCTCTTGTGCCGGCGTGTGTTGCTCAGATGCCGGTCACTACGCAATATGAAAACCTGCCTGGCGTCGCTCTCTACAGTAACGGTTACCTTCTTAGCTGGGATAGCCCACACTACACACAATTCACGCTCTACGGTCGCAATGCCAAGCCGGCTTTCTCCGCGCCGGACCGTACGGATGATTCTTCCGTCACGTGGGCCGTCGATTCTGATGGCGTAGTTGCCTGCGCCTACCGCCTGCCCCACCTGAGGGAAGGCCGCATCGACCTGCTCAATCTCACCGGCAATGTAACAGGCATCATAGATACCGGCTCTTACATTCCGCAGCAGGTGGCTTTTGCTCCGGACCACACGATCTGGACAGCCAGCTACAACGCTAGAAACGACCGCGCTCAGGATTTCAACGTCCTTCACCATTACGCCCGAACCGGCGAAGAATTGGGACAGTCGCTTTCCTGGACTCAAATTGCCGGTGATCTCAAAGCTCCCGTAATCGAAAGCCCTCGTGGACTGCAACTCCTCTATATCGCAAACGATCGCATCGGCTGGAATGAAGTTTTGCACCGCGGCTCACGCACCTGGATCGAAGTTAGCTTCTCAGGAGTCCTTCTGGGGAAATACGACCTGAAGACAACCGACGGGCTATCCCTTATGCCCGTCGCTATGACCGCCACCGGCAACACCTACGCCATGATCTTCAAGTCCGACTCCGCCCGCTTTGCCGTTCTCGATCGTTCAAAGGAAGTCTGGCAGAAAGTTGTCGGCGATCCCGGCGGTGTGCTCATCGGCTCGGAAGGGGACAATCTTGTCTTCTCAAACCTGGACGGAGCTTGGACAACTCTTAAGTTCGCGCCGTCTGGCTCGTTACGAGTCGAGGAGCCTCAACAGTAGATGACACTCGTTCCATACCGTGATCGATCCGACTTCTAGGGCTGCGAAGAAAGCGGAATCGGCTGACTTCGCGTTTCCGGGCACCGTTAACAAAAAACAAACCCCAAATCTCTCGCGAGCGAAACGCGTTTTCTGTCCCAGCGGTTTTCTTCACCCAGCGCCCCCCAGGCACGCGTTGTTTACACACACCTTTTTCAACATCCTCTATAGATGCACGTGCGGGTGCGGCGTCAACCCGCCTTCGGGATGCGAATGCCGGTGCACAGGAATCAGCCTCGCACGGTGAAGCAGCGAAACGTCATGCAGAATTTCCATCGGCGAACCCTCGGCAATTATCTTCCCGTTCTCGAAAACAACGCAGCGGTCCGCTATCTCCTCCAGGCTCTGTAGATCGTGCGTCGCTGTGATTACCGTCTTCTTGCCGCCCCGCCAGGAATGCAACAGTTCAATGATTTGGTTTTGACTCTGCGGATCGAGCGCGCCCGCCGGCTCATCCAGCAGCAGCACTTCCGGATCAAGAATCACCACCGAAGCCAGTGCCACACGCTTTCTCTCGCCGCCAGATAGCTGATGCGGAGATCGATCTTTCAAATGTGCGATCCCCATCGTCTCCATCGCCTCACCTACCCGTTCGCGTATCTCTTCCTTCGGCCAGCGCATCTGCAGGGGCCCAAACGCAACCTCATCGAAAACCGTCGGATTAAATAACTGAACATCCGGATTCTGAAACACCAACCCAACCCGCCGCCGAAACCGAAAGCTGAATTCCCGCTCTGCCAGATGCGATTCTGTAAGCTCGTCACCGCCGAAGCTTACCGTACCCGATTCCGGAAAAATCAATCCGTCTAAAATGCGCAGCAAAGTTGATTTGCCGGAACCGTTTGCCCCGAGCAGCGCAACTCGTTCTCCTTGGCGCACCGAGAGAGACAACCCGTCCAGAGCGATGACGCTGTTATAACGAACCCTGACCTCACGCGCCTCGAAAACGGCAGTCTCCATCAGCTCATCGACCCAATTCAATCGCCATCACAGCGAGAGAGAACACGAACACCAATTGCAACCAGTCGCCGCGACTGATTGTCAGGTCATCCAGCAAACGAATTTCGCCATCGAAACCGCGAGACCGCATCGCCGAGTGAACTTCCGTGCTTAGTTCGAAACTCTTCGTGAGCAGCACGCCCACTGTTGCTGCCGCGAGCCTTCGCCGGTCTTTCCCAGGAAGGATTCCCACCTGCCGGCTCGCTCGCGATTCCAGCATTTCCTGGGCAGTCTTCAAGAGCAGAAACAGATACCGGTGCGTCATTCCTAGAAGGACAACGGCAACCACGGGCACATGAAAAAAGCGCAGCGCTCGCAGCACTCGGACCCAGGCCGTTGTCAGAACCAGCAACGCCGAAAAGGTCGCAGCCGTTTCCACGCGGAGAATCAGCAGAGTAGCACTCCTCAACCCCTGCGCCGTCACCGTCCATCCGAGCACAGGAACGTGGCTCACCGGCACGCCTGGCGTAACGAAAACGGCGGGCAACGCAATCAATCCGCTGAACGCCAGTGCGGGAAACCATACGCTCGAAGCCAGAATTTTGAACGGCGCCCGCGAGATCGCCGCCATCACCATCCCCAACCCCAGCAGTCCGGCCAGCACAGACAATCTATGGACGCTCACAGCGGCAATAACCAATGCCGCCACTCCCGCCAACTTCACTCTCGAGTCAATCCTCTGCAGCACTCCCCGGCGTCGCGCAACATCTTCAGCAAACACCGCTTGCTGTGTTGCCGCGAGTAAACTGCGAAAACTCTTCTCCACAAAACCGGCCTGCGTGCCGCCGGACATCACGGCACGGGCCACGAAGAGAAGCATCACAATGAGCGCAACACCCGCCACAGCCGACACCAGATACCCTGCCGATGGATTGCCGGCAAAGCCAGGCGAATAGCGTTGGAACGGAGGGTTCCATAGCGCCGATAATCGCGAGAGTCCTTTGGGCGCCTGCGTCGGAGGTGACGCGTTGCGTGAAGCTTCCGCAATCTGTCGTCGCGTGCTCGCATTCACGAAATCTTTTGCGCTCCACTCGCCCCACGCGCTTCCCACCGCCAGAATCCCTAGCGGCGTCAGCACCAGCAGAACGCAAACGCCCACCCAGAGCTTGCGCAACGCATTCCTCCGCGGCCCGCCCGCATACACCTCACCTTTCGGAGCATCCGGAGCCGTCGCCGAAAGCAGAGATGGGTCGGCCTTTTGCAAGTAAGCGAATACACCCCCAGTGATCACCAGCTCCGCCAGACCGGCGAAGGAGAGATGTCCAATCGCCATCGCAGGAATCGAAATACTCAGTGGATACGGGCAGTACAACGGCGTTCCATTCGCGTCGTGAAACAGCAGTGGTTGCAGACCAAACTCCACCGCCGCCAGCAACGCTGCAACATTGATCGCCGCATACCCGGACACTGCTGCCGCCACAACTCGTCGTCGCGAGCTGAGCGCAGCGCCCGCGCTTATCACTCGATAGCAAAGATACGCAACCAGCGATCCGGCAATCGCCATGTTGAAACAATTCGCACCAAGCGCCGTGATTCCTCCGTCTCCGAAGAACAGCGCTTGAATCACCAACGCGGTCGAAATAGCAAGCATCGACGCCCAGGGCCCAAGCACGATCGCCGAGATGCCCATCCCCACCGCATGCCCTGTCGTCCCGCCGGGCAGCGGCAGATTGAACATCATAATGACGAACGAGAAAGCTGCAAAAACGGAGATCAGCGGCAGAAATCTGGTGTTCAGAACCCGCCGCACTCGCCGCACAGCCACATACCAGAAGGGTGCCGATACAGCATAAAATGCGCCGCACGTTTCCGGACTCAAATATCCATCGGGAATGTGCATGCTGGCGCCAACCCGATTATTTCACTTACTGCATCCTCATCTTGAGCAACGGTCAAGCAACTCAACCCAGGTCCAATTCCCATTCCTGCCCCATCAGATCGTGGCCAAAGCTATGGTGGGGCTCCTCTTTCACCAACCGGAAGCCCGCTTTTTGATAAATGTGATGCGCAGCGAGCAGGATACTCTGCGTCCAGAGAACAACCTTCCGATAACCGGCTGTGCGAGCGAAGCGGATACACTCCTTCACCAGGGCATCTCCGATTCCCATTCCGCGCGCACTTGCCTCAACAAATAAAAGACGTAGCTTCGCCGTCTGCGCTTGGCTCGGATGCTTCACCAGAAAGATATGTCCCACATTCTGGCCGTCGAGCTCCGCCATCCAGCAGCGCTCCCGGCTCGAGTCGAAATTCGTTACGAACTGATCGACAATCCTCGCCACCAGAGCTTCGAATGTCTGGTCCCATCCGTACTGCTCTGCGTAGCCAACGCTCTCTCGGTACACGACCCAGCCCATGTCACCAACCCGATGCGGCCGCAGAACGTAGGGTCTCTGCTTCCGGTCGGTGGGCATCAGGATTCGCTCAATCGATTCCATCGAACGGATCAGTTCCGCGCGTCTCTCAGCCGGTAGGCTCGCTAGAACTGTGCGCGCTTGTTCGTTCGCAAGAGCGTTCAGTTTCTGGAACACAGATTTGCCGCGGCCTGTGAGCATCAGTTCGGCAAAACGGCCATCCTGTTCCGAAGTCTTTCGCGCTAAAAGACGGTCGCGCTCAAACTTCCCCAGCAACCGGCTCAGATATCCCGCATCCAAGCCCAGCTCGTCCGCAATCTCGCTGGCTCGAGCCACGGAGCGCGTCGCAAGTTCATAAAGCACCCGTGCCTCCGTCAGACTGTACTCACTATTCAGAAGCCCTTCGTTCAACGTCCCAATGAATTTCGTGTACAAGCGGTTGAACCGGCGGAAAACCCCCGCTTCGCGGACGTAGCTGGAAAGCACTTCGGGCCTCGGTGCCATAGTTGACATAGTCATCCATTAAGTTGCTTTTGTCAATTAGCTCGGTCATGCCGATTCCGCCTGTTATCAGCAGCCCCTCGCTGCTTCCGAAAATGCTGTGTAGCAACCACGGACGGAACCGAAGCACGAAATAGCGGCCAATTACCGACTACCCTAGGCCTTATCAGGCTTAGCAATTTGCTATCATGCCCGCACCTTCTTGAAGCTTTTCTAATGACCCTCTCGTCGCGGTGGAAATGCGCACGCCCAGCGGGTTGGGCCCCAGGCCCCCCGTCATCGCATGCCAGCAGTGGCGCTCTGCAAATTCTGATCGCCGTCATTATGGGCGCGGTAAATATTCAGCAGCCGCTTGCTGCTGCAACAGGCAAGCCTGATCCAGATCTCGAACATCGAGTCCAGGCGTTGTCTTCCAGTCTGGACGACTATGTTGCGAACGGCATGAAAGCGTTCGGCATTCCCGGTGTCGCTGTCGGCATCGTCGTCGGTGACAAACTCGTCTACAGCAAGGGATACGGCGTTCGGCAGCGCGGCGGGCCGCCTGTCGATGCCAAGACTTTGTTCCAGGTTGGATCGACCACCAAGGCTTTCCTGGCCACGACCATAGCGATCGCAGTGGATCGCAAAAAGCTTCATTGGGACGATCAAGTTGTCGATCTCGATTCGGAGTTTCAACTGAAGGATCCCTGGGTAACACGCGAGTTCCGCATTTTCGATCTGCTCGCCCAGCGCTCGGGACTGCCACCCTACGTCAATGACATGGTTGGCATACTAGGGTTCGATGAAAGCGCGCTGATCCGTTCCCTGCGGTATGTAGAGCCGGTTTCGAGTTTCCGCTCCAGATTTGCCTATACGAACGTAACGCATATAATTGCCGGCCGTATCGTCGCCAATGTGGAAGGGGAAGCTGATTGGAATGCAGTGCTCCGCAAGGAACTGCTCGATCCGCTGGGGATGAAAGATACCTCGTATACGGCAGAGGCGATTAAGGCCGCTCCCAATCACGCAATGGGTCACCGCTATGCGCCGGACGGCAGCGTGGAAGTGCCTTTCACTCAAGTGTTCCCCTACAACTTTGGAGGCGCTGGCGATATCAACTCCAATATTGAAGATATGGCGCATTGGGTGCGTTTGCAGCTTGGCAACGGCAGCTTCGAGGGAAGGGATATCGTCTCGCCTGAAAATCTCGCAGTCACGCGAACTCCGAAGGTAGGCATCAACGATAAGATGGCGTACGCGCTTGGCTGGGTCATTACTCAAACGCCGAATGGCAGTGTCGTTTGGCACGACGGAGGCACGAACGGCTTTGGGGCCTATGTGGGTGTCCAAGTCGACAAGCATATTGGGGTGATCCTTTTAACTAACGAAAGCAATGCCGGGTTCGCGGACGCTACTGGACCGTGGATTTTTGATCGACTTTTGGGCAATCCGGAGGTTGACCACATGCCGGAAGCGGTCACCAGCGCGAAAAAGAGATTCGCAGATAACAGCAAAATCTTTGCCAAGCCGACCAACCCGCGACCTTCCTCGCCCATTGCTCTTCGGGCTGGCATCTTTGCCAACCCGGTGTTTGGCAAGGCGTCGCTCAAGCATGAGAGCGACGCTCTGGTGCTCGCGTTCAAGAGCGGCGCCGAATTGAGTTTGGAGCCTTGGAATGGAGACATCTTCACCGCGCGACTTGTGCCGAACGGCCATTTCGCAGCGGTGGTTGAGGATCAGGGCCCGCAGCCGAACGGTTTCGTGCAATTCCAGATGGACAAGGACGGCAGACTCAATCTGCTTCGCCTGTCGTTCGACGATGGCCAAGCCTACGAATTTCGTCGCGAATAAGGCTCCGGACCGCGGGGTGCTTCGTTCGCGATATAGTCCCTCTCATAGCTGTCGTCGCCTCCTTTGCGACGTACGAACGCGTCTGGCTGATTTATGCCAGTCAGCCCCGGATTTACGGCGGCTCCCTCATACGATCACACGCTGAATCTCCAGTAATATCCACAACTTACAAGAAATCGCTTGGCGCTCACCCTTATACTGGTTCCAGAAAAGCCGGATTCGCTTCAGCAGCCGAAGCGAATCCGGCTTCTTGCATGAAGGAGCCAATGTCCACCCCCGCCCAGATTCACGCCAACAAAGCAAACGCCCAGCTCTCGACAGGCCCGCGCACGACGGAAGGCAAGACGAAGTCCTCGTTCAACGCGGTCAAGACGGGCCTTACCGGACGCACTGTCCTCTTGCCCACCGAAGATGCCGCCGCATACCAGGAACACATCGATCGCTTCTTTCGCGAACACACTCCTGCTGCGGATGCAGAACGCACGCTCGTGCAATCGCTCGCTGATACCGAATGGCGCTTACTTCGAATCCCTTCTCTCGAGATGGGCATCTACGCGATTGGCCGGCTTGAGCTTGAATCCCAATACTCGTCTGTTGAAGATACCGCTACACGGAACGCACTCATCGAAGCGAAGATTCTCCTGACGTACGGCCGCCAACTGAACAATCTGCGATTGCAGGAGCGGCGTCTCCGCAATCAGAGGAATGAGGACCGCGCGGAACTCAAACGCCTCCAGGACGAACGGGCAAAGCGCACCGCCTTCGAAATTTCCGCCGCAATGGAGCTTTACCGCGAAGCCCAGAACGCCCGGAAACCATTCGACTTCGCCTCATTTGGGTTCGAATTTCCAATCGCCGAATTCGAGCGTCGTCTCGCCTGCATTGAGCACCAGAAGGCCGGTCGCAGCTCCATCACCGCAGACTTCCTCGCTCGAAAAGCCGCCTAGACTCCGAAGGGCCGCAACGTTCGGCCCCGAAATCTATACTGAATGTTTCCGTGATGCAAAACCCTGCGCCAATTCCACAGCTCCTCATCATGAAATTCGGCGGCACCAGCATGGGAAGCGCTGATCGGATGCGAGTGGCCGCAGGCCTCATCTCCGAAAGTAGCAGCCGGCGCCCCGTTGCCGTGGTTGTCTCTGCCATGTCGAAGATCACGGACCTCCTTCTCGAAACACTCCGCCGCGCTGAACTCGGCGATAGCAGCGTGGTCGACGCGAACTTAGGAATCTTACGTGACCGCCACATGGAGGCAGTAGCCAATTTGTTTGCAGACAGCCGCGAACCGCATCACCGCGAAATCGCCGCAGCAGCGGTGGAGACGCTCGTCGCGGAATTCGGCCGCATCGCCCGCGGCGTCCTTATGCTGGGCGAACGTCCGCCGCGTTCTGTCGACGAAGCCGTTGCCGTTGGTGAGCGACTATCCTCGGCACTGCTCGCGCAGTACTTGCAATGTACCGGAATCGCTGCCCTCCCCGTTAACGCCGGCGATGTCATCGTTACCGACGCAGTTTTTGGAAACGCCTCCCCCCAGATGGATCTCACGCGTACCAAGTGCGCCGAACATTTGCGCCCTCTGCTCGACCGCGGCGTCATCCCGGTGGTCACAGGTTTCAACGGCGCCACCCCGGACGGACGCCCCACCACGCTTGGCCGCGGCGGTTCCGATTTCTCTGCTTCTATCCTCGCCTCCGCTCTCGATGCCCACGAACTGTGGATCTGGACCGATGTCGACGGCATCATGAGTGCCGACCCGCGCCTCGTTCCCGACGTCGCCGTCCTCGATCAGGTCACTTACGCCGAGGCCGCGGAACTTGCTTACAACGGCGCCAAGGTTCTGCACCCCCGCACTCTCGCGCCGCTTGTCGAAAAGCGCATCCCGGTCTGGAGCAAAAACAGTTTCGCCCCGCACAAGCCCGGAACAAAAATCGTCGAGAGCTTCGATGAGCCCAAAGGCCCACGCGCCGTCACCTCCATGTCGAACGTCGCGCTTCTGTCCATGGAACCGGCCAGTTCCCTGCTGAGCGGAACCAGGCTCATGGCCCGCACTCTCGATGCTCTCGCTATGGCTAATGTCGAGATCCTCGTCTTCAGCAGTTCCAGTTACCGCCAGAACTTTTGTTTCCTCATCCGCAAGTCCGAAGTAGAAACTGCGCTCGAAGCACTGGAGGCCAATCTCTCGATCGAGCTTGCACACGGATATCTCAAGCCCATCGAGGTCGATGAAAACGTCGGTCTCCTGGCCGTCGTGGGTGAAGGCATGCGAGGCACGCCCGGGCTCGCCGGTCGTATCTTCACCGCAATCTCGCGCGAAGGCATCAACATCATCGCTATTGCACAGGGCTCGAGCGAACTCACCATCGGTATCATCGTCCGTCTGGACGGGCTCGAGTTAGCGGTCGGAGCAGTCCACGAGGAATGCAAGCTCGGAAAGACGCAGCTCGCAACGCCGGCAACTTGATCGCTCTTCAGGA
The DNA here is from genome assembly GCA_963771495.1 of uncultured Acidobacteriaceae bacterium. Classification (GTDB taxonomy): domain Bacteria; phylum Acidobacteriota; class Terriglobia; order Bryobacterales; family Bryobacteraceae; genus Bog-105. The sequence continues at coordinate 12,237 of CAVYTR010000013.1, forward strand.
ATCCTGGTGAACGCACAACCGGCGCGTCTGGAAACGCACGCCGCATTCATGAAACGTCTTCGCAAGCAGATCCTCAACCGCTTCGAAATTTCGTTCAGCAAAGGCCACAACCGAGGGCCCCGCTCCGCTCAGACACACGCCTAGCAGGTCGGGATGTTCAAGCGCCAGCGCACGTTCGAATCCCGGCACCAGCTTCTGACGGAACGGTTGATGCATCCGATCGTGTAGCGCTTCCCGTAACAAAGATGTGTCGCCGCTCTCAATGCTGCGCAACAAAAGTGCCAGCCGCTGCAGGTTGAACACCGCATCTTCCCGAGAGATCTGTTCCGGCAGCGCCTTGCGTGACTCAATCGTGGCCAGCGAGTATTCAGGCGTCAGTACAACGAAGCCCAACTTCTCCGGCCACGGAATTCGCACGGCTACTACCGATCGGTCCGGCATCTGGCAGCTCACCGTCAGTCCGCCCAGCAGGGCCGCCGCCACGTTGTCCGGATGATGTTCCAGCGCGCATGCGGCATTCAGCAGCCCTTGTGTCGATAGCGGCCCGGCGATCGATTCATAGAGCCGCAGCCCCGCCACCGTTGCCGCCGCGCTGCTGCCCAATCCCGACTTGAACGGAATCTCGCTGTCTACCTCGATCGCTAAGGATAGGAAATCGTCGCCCTTCTGGTTGGCGAGAAAACGAAAGGCGCGTTCGACGTAATTCTCTCCATCGAGCGCCCCCTTCGGAAACGTAAACCGGAGCTCGTTCCTCCCCGAGCCAACTGTCACTCGCAGCCGGAGGTACAGTCTTACCGCTACCGCCAGCGTGTCGAATCCCGGCCCCAAATTCGCAATGGATGCCGGAACGCTGATCTCAAACTGTCTGGGCAGAGAGCTGTTCATGCCGCTTGATGATGTACTCGGTGTCCTTCAGAGCATGACCGGTCAGCACCGCCACAATCTCCGCGTCCGTTTCGATCGCGCCCGCCTCCTTCAGCTTTCTGATCCCCGCCAGCGTCGTCGCCGAAGCGGGCTCACAGCCGATGCCATCGCGCCCGATCGCTACCTTCGCTTCGCCTATCTCTTCATCCGTCACGTCCATCACCGTACCGCCCGTTGTTCGAATCGCTTCCAGAGCTTTTCTCCACGACCGTGGATTGCCAATCCGTATCGCCGTCGCTACTGTCTCCGGCATCGCCACAGCCTCGATCTCGCTCGTACCTGCCCGCCACATCCGTGCGAGTGGATTCGCGCCTTCTGCCTGCACGATCACCATCCTCGGCGCTCTCTCGATAAAGCCGTATCGCTTCAGCTCAGTAAACGCTTTGCCAAATGCCGAAGAGTTTCCCAGGTTTCCTCCCGGCACGAACAGATAGTCCGGCGCCTTCCATCCGCACTGTTCCATCAGCTCGAACATCGCTGTTTTCTGGCCTTCGATGCGGAACGGATTGATGGAGTTGAGAAAGTATACAGCCCGCTCGCCCCCGCCGAGCATCTCGTCCAGCGCTCGGTCAAAGCTGCCTTCAATCTGAACCACCTCCGCCCCGAAGTCCAGGGCCTGCGCCAGCTTGTTCGCTGAGGCCTGTCCTGCGGGCAGGTAAACTCGGGCTTTCATCCCGCCCCTCGCCGCGTATGCAGCCAACGCTGCGGCCGTGTTTCCGGTCGAAGCGCAGGCCACAGTTGTTGCGCCAGTGAACTTCGCTTCTGTCATCCCCGCCGTCATCCCGAGATCCTTGAACGATCCCGTCGGGTTCCAACCGAGGTGCTTGAATCGAAGATCGCGCACACCGGCCCACTTCGCAGCCTCACTTCCACGCACAAGCGGAATATTGCCTTCGCCCATCGTCACGATCTCCGTGTCATAGGCAGGCAGAAATTCGCGAAACCGCCACACTCCGCTCGCATCGCGCTCGTCCCAAGACATTCTTCGCTCGCGCCACGCCCGTTTCAGTTCACAGGTATTTATTTCCCTAGGCTCGACAACCACTTCCAGCAAATCGCCGCAACCGGGGCATGCCAGCATGCGATCGTGTAGATCGAAAGTCCTGCCGCAGTCGCGACGGCTGCATCGAAGAAAGGATGACAATTTCATTCAAAGTAACATCCGCCACCGGCCTGCCGAACTAATAGGCTCAAATCGTCGTCTAATAGGGAGTGATGGACTTCAGTACGCTCGGTTTCGCGATGGGTTCTGCCTGGCTTTCCGGGATTAACCTGTATGCAACCGTTCTGACCCTGGGTCTTCTGCAGCGCTTCAACCTCGCTCATCTGCCTGGAGATCTTTCGTATTTGGGCCATAGCTGGATTCTGATTACCGCCGGCGCTTTGTATGCCGTACAGTTCATCGCAGACAAAATCCCGGCAGTCGACTCAGCATGGGACATGATCCACACCTTCATTCGGGTGCCCGCCGGAGCAATTCTAGCCGCCGCGGCGGTCGGTCACTTCGATCCGAAGGTGCGGCTGCTTGCCATGCTGGTTGGAGGTGGAATCGCCCTGAGTTCACACGGCGCGAAAACCGCGACCCGTCTTGCCGCGAACACCTCTCCGGAACCGTTTTCAAACATCTTTCTCAGTCTCGTGAATGATGTCCTTGCAGTTGGAGGCACGCTGCTGATGGCCGCTCATCCCGCTGTTCTGATCGTCATCGTTGCCGTTGCGGTGATCGCGTCTGTGTTGCTGATTCGGTGGACCGCTCGCGCCATTCGCAGACTGTTCGGCCGCCGCGCGGCTTCCCTGGCCTAAGTACCCGAATTCACTGCTGCGGCCCAGGCCATCCCGTCACACGTTTTACCGGCATCGATCAACTTCACCACTTCCCATGTGTTCGTATCGATCGCGGCGATTTTATGGCTCGCATCACAGGAAACATAAACAATTTTTCCATCCGGACGAACAAGCGCGGCTTGCGGCGCCTTCGGCACGTCGATATTCTTCACTACTTTCATTGTTTGCAGATCTACAACCGAGACCTTGTTAGCACCAGGGACCGCTACCACGAGCCACCGTCCGTCGGGAGTTGGCGCTGTGCCGTAACCCGGAGCAGGGAGCGGCACCCAGGTTTTCACCTTGTTCTGCGCCGTGTCGATCACCGCCAATCGTGGCTGGGTCTGATCCGCTGTGAACGCCATCGTGTCGTCCATCGAGACCGAGATGCGTTGCGTTTGCGGAGAAATCGGAATGATTGCAATCTCTTTCCGAGCTTCGATATCCAGAACGGAAACGGTTCCCGGTCCAACGTTCGCCGTGTAGCCGCGCTTTCCATCGTGCGTGATCGCCAGCATGTGGGATTCTGCCTGGCCAGTCGGAATGGTGCCCACAATCTTCAGGTTCTTCGGATCGATGATGCTTACCGTCTTATCCAACTCCGTCGTAACGTAGAGCATCTGATCTTTCGAGTTGAAAATAGGACAGTGCGGCCGTACGCCGTGCCCGAAGTCGACGTTTCCCACCACACGTTTGGAATTCAAGTCGACCACCACCATATTGCGGCCGTCTGTACCGGGTTTGCCCACACCGGAATTGCCATAAATAGGCGCGTATGCGACACGCCCGTCCGGTCCAACGGCGACTTCGTGGGCGGTGATCCCCCTTTCCGGGATCTCCGCGACCTGCACGTCCTTCGTCGTGTCGATAATGCCGACGCTTTGATCGCCTTTGTTAGCAACAATCAGCTGACCGTTCGATAACGAGTTCATAAGGACAGTAAGGCCCGCCAGAAGCAAAGGCCGCACGCTAGCTATGGATATCATCACTACTGATCTTCGTACAAAACGAAAGAAGCAGCGTGGACCAAAGTCCAGCTGCTTCCTCCAGTTCTGCTCTTTGATTGCTTTAGATGGTCGTGGTTCCGCGGCTTACAGGACGGTCCGACTTGGCATAATCGGCTGAATGTTCGCCGGCCGAGGAAATGTCCTCCGCACCAGTCTCCTTCAGGATGTCCTTAGCCTTCCCGGTCCATTCACTGTTGTCGGAGTGCACAGAAAGCAGAATTCCACCTTCCTTCACTCGGCCTTCGTAGCGCTTGGCTTCATACTCTGGTATTCCCATGCCAACCAGAGCACCGATAATGCCTCCAACTACTCCGCCCGAACCCAACCCGGCCAGCGTGCCCATGATCGGCCCTGCCGCGATGAATGGTCCAAGACCTGGGATCGCCAGCGCTCCAATACCCGCCAGCAGTCCAAGCGTTCCGCCGATAACTCCTCCGGTGACCGCGCCCGTTGTTGTTCCTTCAGGAGCCTTCGTCGCTTTTTCATGCGCGAAGTCTTTTGTTCCGACATTGTCCTGAAGCAGAACCGAAATATCTTCGTTTCTGAAGCCGTCTGCGATCAAACGATCGACGGCGTGCTCAGCCTGTCCGCGAGTCGGATAAATTCCATATACTGCCGTGTTCTTTCCTGCCATATCTCTCCTCTTGTCTTGCTTGCTTTGTTACTTGCTATCGCCCTTAACGGTAATTTCGTCGGTTACGTTGCCGTCCCCTGCATACTTCGTGGCGTACGCTACGATCGCTTTCTTTTCGTCTTCTGTGTGGACTGGCCCGCGCAGCGTTACCTTCCCGTGCTGGCAAATAATTTTTACGTTGTGCCCATCAGTCGAGAGCGATTTATCTTTCACAACCTCACGCCGGATATGTGCCATAAGCTGCGTGTCTGATTGCGCATTCTTCGCCCGATCCGCGGTCGGAGATGTCGTATCCCGGTTGACTTTCGTGTTGTCAGGCGCAGTTTGCTGTGTTCCTGCCATAACTTGCATGGCGGATCCACCCAGCAACAATCCCCAAACTGCCGCACTGGCTGCAATTGTGTTAAACGATCTTTTCATCCCTTAAATTCCTTCCTCCACCCGAATGACTCTACATGCAACCGGATGGCCACACGGAGCAACGTAACTGGCGCCCTGCTAAATCAACCAGTTACTTGCACTTAAACTAATTTGTCCTACTTACTCGCACTCACAAACTTTAAGGCAGGGAAATTTTTAGGCCCTAAGAATTGCTAACCGGGTAAAATCAGCGCTACCGTTCCTTCTTAGGACGATCGCGCAGAATGCTGCGGCTATTTGAAAGAACGCGCTCCGAACTTGCCGGTGCACGACGCTGAACGGGCTGAGCCTCGGCAGGCCCACTTGTCACCCTTTGCTCCGGACTGATCGTCTTCACTACGTTTCCATCCGCATCCAAACGTTCTACCACCGCGTGCTCTGCCTTTATAGGAACGGTTTGTTGAACGGTCTCCACCTGCTCGAGCCGAGTGACGTGAATCTCTTCCGTGAGCATCCACTGCCGCTCCACGCGGATGACCTCTGAAACCACCGGAACTATCAGAGTGTTGCCCACTCCCGCACGGGAAGAGGACCCTCCACTGGACGGTTCACAGGCACGCGCCTTACGTCGACTCGTCCAGTTCGGAGCTGCTGCTCGACAACCTCGTCATGGCTATGTACTCGTTTAGTAACGCGGACGCCGCCGGTTTCCACCGGGACAGCGTCCGCTTTCAATTCTTCGCCAATGATCGGGATTACAAGTTCGTCCCCTTCAGAGGCCATGACTACCGGGCACCGGTCGCCGATGAAGTTTTCCCGGTTACCTTGTCCCATCCGTACCGAATGGAGTCCTTCATCTTTTCCCAGGTGCTGTTCGGATACTGTCGCCCGTAGTCAGAACGCAGATCCGATTCCACATCATCGAAGCTTCTACCCTTGTAACGCGCGTCTGATGCCATCTGATAACCGTAGTTGTAAGCCGGGCCGTAAGTGTTGTAATCGCCGCCTGTAGAACCATATCTTGATTGGAAATCGCGCCGGAAATCGGCGTCGAGCCCCGAATCGCCCGCGTTGCCAAGATCGCCTTTGTTGCCAAGATTCTCGACGTTGACCTCGGTATGCCGGACGGTGTCCCGAATCGTTTGTTCCCGTTCTGTCGTGTTTTTTCCAACCCGGACTTCTTCGACTACTCGGGCCTGTTTCGTGACGACTGGCTCTTCCGCATATTCTTTAACTTCAATCACTTGATCAGCCCCGGTTCGCATGTCCGCGTCCGTTACGGGACGATTTACACGTTGCCGGTCTACGCGGACGCTCTCTTCTTGCAGCCGGAGCGTCTCTTCTACCGGCTTTTCAACAGTCCGCGAATAAACCCTTACTCCGCCTCGCAGAACGCTGCGCTTGCCAACTTGCAGCTCTTCATCGATAACCGGGATCGTGCCGGATTCTGTGTCGTTCGAGGCCCTTGTCGTTGCACCTTTACGCTCTGACTTCGCATCGGTTGCCGCACCCGTGGAACCGGTGGCTTCGCGATGCACGTCGACGGGTGAATGCCGGTTCAGAATATCTGCCACTGAGTCCAGGTTCTGATCGGTCGCGTTGACGCTGAGAACTACATTGCCCGTGCTTGCGGCATTCTCATAATAAGTACGGTCTTCGTGATCCTCTTGCCCGAAAACTCTCTTGAACCAGCCGGTTATTCCCCCTTCGTTCTCCTGCACGGAGGAACCGGTTGTGGATCGACCTGTTGCCGAACCAGACCCGCCGGAACTGATATAGATGTCGTCTTGACTGAAACCATTCCGCCTGAGTTCGTCGGCCGCAGCTTGGGCAGCGGAAACGTTCGGGTAAACAGCTACTATCGTGGAGTTTGTTGTTGTCGCCATATTGTCCTCTGCAGATTCTGATCGGAATCCACACTTACTAGACAACCCTGGATCGCAATTGCTACGTAGAATTCTCTACGTAATTAATAGTGGCGAATGACTACTGAAATTGGGTGGCCAGCACTTCTGGTGGTCCGGCAGTCTCCCCGATTACTTTGGTTGCAAGAACCACTTGTACGTTCTTATGCTGCCAGTCGTTGGGAGCTTGCTTCAAGGCCTGTGCCAGATACTCTGGATGGGTCAGGAACTCTCCGGCGGCAGCCGTACCGTATTGCGTAATTCCGGCTGCTGTGACAACGATCTTATCCGTATTCGGATCAAGCACTCGCGAGACAATCGCGTAATCAACCGGCATCTTCCAATCGGGCCAGACATCTCTCAGTCCCCAGTTGTGATTGTTCGGATTCAGCCGGTCGTGTACAAAATGCGCTCGCTGATCGGGGCTGATCTCGAATGTGAAACGAAGTTGGCCCGTCAACCGCATCGTCCAATCGTTAGTAAATCCGCCTATCAGGATGGCGGTGTTCTCGCGTAAATCCGCAAAGCTGGTCAACCCGCCCCCGCGAACGTTGTAATCTCGCCCTTTCCTGGCGAGTAATGCGGCCAAGTCAGATAAACACATGGCATCGCCGAGCGCAAGATACCTGTCCGTATTAGGCACGATCTCGCTCAAGTTCGCCAAAAGCTTACCGTCGCCAAAAGTTCGTTCAGAGCCCTGCTGATTCCCCGAAGCATACCGTTTCGATACCTCAGCATTCAGTGTTCCTAGCAGGTTGTAAACCACCGGCTGACCTACGCACAGCAGCACCGGCCGCGGACTTTCCAAAATTGGCGCCCAAAACTGGTCCAGCGCGGATTTCGGGCGAAGAGTACCGCGGACCCCGATCGCAGTTGCGCAAAGTGCAAACACAGCCACAGAGGCAGCGGCCCAAATCCAGCGCCGGGCCGAACCGGATGGAACCAGGGCGTCGACTGGTCGCGTCCGTCCAGTCACCTCTGGATCCCGCCGCGCTTCGACCACTTGGTCCCTTTTCTCGTCAGCCGGGCTGAGGCTCGCCGGAAGGTGGAACTCAGGCAGGTAGGAACCGGCGGAGAGGTAAATCCGGAGCTGAGATCCGTTGCCGGAACTCTGGTAATACTGGGCGAGGCGCTTTCGTATCTCAGACGCCGTTCCCCGGACTACCGGATCATGGTTCGTGTCGTAGTCAGCATCGCGCCCGAACACTTCAATGCCGATGGTCCGTTCCTTCAAGGGCTCAATTTGGCCTCTGGCTGCGCGCTGGACTACATAATCCAGGAACGCGACACACCGGCGGCTCGACCGAAAATGCGGACTGCCGCAGATCCGGCTCAACTGCTCCCGAATCATTTCGGACGTGATCCCTGGCGGTTCTTGCCCTCTCAGCCCACTCGCCGTTTTTTGCGACTGCATATCGCCAAATCTTCCCGCACCGTGTACACGCTTCGATTCCCATCCACCGCCGACCGTAATGTACGTGGGGCTTTACGGCTTCTATACTACCGAGAAGGCGTCCAAAATACCCGCGCACCGTACGATACTTGCAGAGTCTTGGCCGAAGCCCCAAAATCCTTCCAGTTGTTCTGTTCCGAAGATTCGTTACGATCGTTCTCGCAGAATTACAGACTTGCCTTGCAGAGCCATCGAAGCAATTCTAAGTACAGAAATCAGGGTCGCAGTGTCCGCGATGCCTCGTAGTTCCTGAGAGAGCAGCGGACGCTTTTGTTCGGAATTCACTCCTGGCGAATGGGTGAAAAGAGGAAAATATGAGGTTGAATCCAACTCGGATGTGGAGCATTTCAATGCTCCTGTTTTGCGCTGCTTCTGCCGCTTTCGGGCAACTCTATACAGGCTCCATAACGGGAACCGTCAAGGATCCATCGGGCGCTGTGGTTCCGAATGCAAAGGTGACCATTACCGATGTCGGAAAGGGCTTTAGCTACAACGCCCAGACTGACAACGGAGGTATCTTTACCATTCGTAACTTGCCGCCGGCAACCTACACCGAGAGGGTTGAGGCGCCGGGCTTCACACCGTACGAAAGACCGAACATTGTTCTGGAAGTGAACGGCAACGTGAACGCCGACGCCAGCTTGGCGGTGACAACGGCCGGACAGACGGTTACGGTGACCGAAAGCGGCGGATCGCAATTACAAACCGAGGACGCCACTACCGGCCAGACAATCAACCGGACATTTATCAATGATCTTCCGCTGATTTCGCGCCAGGTGATGGATCTCGCGTACCTCGCACCAGGCGTTTCACAGCCTCCAGGGCAAGCCTACGGTAGCGCCGGCGGCGGTATCGGAAACAATTTCGTCTCTAACGGCGGCCGTAATGCACAGGCCGACATCCTGATCGACGGAATCAGTTCGACAACCTATGAGCAAAACACCGGCTTCGTCACGCCGCTTTACCAACCAAGCGTAGAAGCTGTCCAGGAGTTCCGCATTCAGGAATCGAACTTCAGCGCCGAAATCGGGTTCAGTTCCGGCACCGTGATCAACCTCGTCACGCGCTCTGGAACGAACGACATCCACGGCGAACTATACGATTTTCTGCGCAACACCGATTTCGACGCCAATTACTTCTTTAACAATCGCAGCGGCCTGCCCACGCCTTCCTATCACCAGAACAACTTCGGCGGCACCATCGGTGGCCCTATCATCCGAAACCGGCTGTTTTACTTCTTTGACTACGACGGCAATCGGATCATCAGTCCGGCTACAGGGAACTATGGCGTCCCGAGCCTCAACGAAAGGAGCGGCAACTTTGGCGAACTCTGCGGGGACTTGGGCGGCACTTTCAGCGCCCAGGGTCTGTGCTCAAAGGCCGCCGGACAGTTGTGGGATCCCTATAGCGCTGTTCAGAACAACACCTACGGGGGAGGCGGGCTCCGGCAGACATTCGTTCCGTTCAACAATCTCGGCAGTTACGCCAGCGCCAACGCGGTCGGCGTTTCCTTTATCACTCCGAATGTTCGCGGCAATTTGATCAATCCGATCGCTCAGAAGGTAATGTCGTACTACCCGCTGCCAAACACGGGCGGCGTTCCCGGAACCACGGGTTACAAGCTTTACAACAACTTCAACGCATCGGGCTCGAATGTCAACAATGGCAACCAATACGACATCAAGCTGGACACCCGGATGACCGATAACGATCAGCTGAGCGTGCGCTTCTCGCAGGAATGGGGCAACTCACAAGGAGCTAATCTCTTCGGCAACGCTCTCGATGCTTACACGCAAGGTCCGAATACCAGCATCGAGTATTCAGGCGCGGTGAACTATACACACACGCTCAACCCTACTACGCTGCTCACGGTGACTGCGGGCTATGATCACAACTTCGCGAACACGGCGGGCCTCGGCTCGTCTTACCCCAATGTCACCTTGCAAAGTTTGGGCTTTTCCCCGGCTGTTTCTGCGCAACTTAAGCAGTCAGGTTTCAACAGCCTGCCCGCTTTTGACTTGACCGACTATTCACAGGAAAACGGCAACGCCAGCATTGGCGGCCAGCCGTTCGCCGGACTCATTTATGGCCGCGATGTTTACCACATAATCGGATCAGTCGCTCACACAGCAAGTGGTCACGACCTCCATATGGGCGCGGAGTTCCGCTCGCACCGCATCAATTTCACTCAGTTCGGTGAGCCTAGCGGTCTGTTTGGCTTCGGTAAAGGCGGCACTTCCCAATACCAGAGCATTGGTGGAGATGCAATGGCGAGCTTCCTCACGGGATTCGCCAATAACTGGAGCGCCTACGAGATTCCGGTCAGTCCTGCAACCCAGAGCTTGCAATACGGCGGTTTCATCCAGGACAACTGGCACGTCAACGACCGTCTCACTTTGAACCTCGGCGTGCGGTATGACATTGATCATCCGCGTACGGAGCGCTATAACCAAATGAGCTTTTTCGACCCGAGCGCCCCTTCACCTGTTGCGGGCGTCCCTGGAGTTCCAACCACCGGCTCCGTGGAGTATGTCGGTCAAAACGGTTTCGGACGCAATCCATATAAAACCTACTACGGAGCCATTGGACCCCGCTTCGGTTTCGCTTATCGCATCGGGACGAACAACACCGTGCGCGGCGGTTACGGCATGTACTACGATCCTTCAAAGTACGGCGCAGCGGGCACAGGCAGCGGCGGCGCCGGATTCCTTGGCTACGACGCAACCACCAGCTTCAGCAATTATTCGAACAGCGCAAACTGGATCCCAGGCCTGGTTCTTGGGCAGCCACTCGCTATTCAGCCGCCCACAGGCAACTCCGGCGGCGTTAAGACCGGACTTGGCGGCACACTGAACGGAATCCCCATCTACGGGTTCAATACGCTGCCACAGGAGCAGACATGGAGCTTCGGCATCCAACGCCAATTCCCGTTTAATGTCTTGCTCGATCTGGAATACGTCGGCAGAAAAGGTACGCATCTGTATCTCGGCGGCGACACATATGCTTTGAATCACCTTCCAGCAAATGCCGCTGACGCGTTTCGTGCGAATCCGTCCGCGTTCAATGCTTACGTTCCTTTACCTGCCGGTCTACAACAGGCGACCGGTGCATATTATTCCACCTGGCCCGCGCTCAACAACTATCTGCCCTATCCGCAATACCCGATTGGCTTCAACGGAATTGGTGGCTTGCAGAATGTGGATCCGCCCATCGGCAACTCGATTTACCACTCGTTCCAGGCTCGTCTCGAGAAACGCTTGTCAAGCGGTCTGCAGTTCCTCGTCACCTACACCATGCAGAAGAGTATTGACGATTCTTCAATCGCCGGATCGAGCGTCTATGTGGATGGCTACTCTGGTGCGACGCTTGCGTCAATTCAGGATCCGAACAATCTTCGCCTCGAACGCTCGCTATCCGCCTTCGATATTTCCCAAGTAGCCCAAGTTACGGGACTCTACCAATTGCCGTTCGGCAGGGGGAAAGCATTCGGCGGCAGTTGGAACCGCTTTGTGGACGGCGTGCTCGGCGGCTGGCAGGTGAACGGAATCTACCGTTGGGATACTGGGCTTCCGCTTATCTTGTTCCTGCAGGGCGGCACCGGACTGCCAACTTACGGCGGCCAGCGTCCCAATCTGCCGTATAAGCTGACGGCCTCGGGAGTTGTGAACCCCGACGTCAATTACTTCACCAACCCGCCACCCTCAGGCGCTGCACCCGGTTCTGCCTGGGTGCCTCTGCCGTACTATGACGGCAATGCCCCGCGCGTTTTGCCGAATGTGCGGCAGCAAGGAACCAATAACGTTACGGCTTCGCTGTTCAAATCGTTTCCTCTTGGCTTCCGCGAAGGCGCGCGCTTGGAACTCCGCGGCGAAGCGTTCAACCTGCTGAACCGTGTACAGTTCTCACAACCCAACACCACAGTTGGCTCTTCCTCCTTCGGAGCCATTACTGGCCAGGCCAATTCGCCGCGCGAGCTTCAGGTTGCTTTGAAGCTTTACTTCTAGATCATTTCGTACACTACAGGGCGGCGGGCTGGGCTCCCCGCCTTTCCGTTTCTGTTATGCAGTTGTTCCTCACGCTTTGCTTGGCTGCCGGGGTCGCGCTTCCGGTTTTCGCCGGCGCAGCAAACTTCAACGATGCCGCCGCAGCTTTCGAGCGCGGCGATTTCGCTGGGGCCGCAGTGATCTTGCGTCAGTTGCTTCAAGCCCAACCGAACGACTCCGCTTCCCTGGGGCTGCTTGGAGCCGTTCTCGATCAGCAGAAGAAATTCTCAGAAGCAGAGGACGCCTATCAACACGCCATCCGGCTCAATCCTCATTCGGCGACACTTCTCAACAACTACGCAAACCACTTGCTCGCCACAGGCGATGCCAAAGCCGCGCGAGCAACCTACCTGAAAGTAATCGCGATCGACCCTGATCGCACGAATGCCAACTTACAGCTCGCCAGCCTCGCGATCGGGCAAAAGAATGGCGCTGAGGGTTTGCGCTACCTCGAGCACATTCCAGCATCGGAACGCGCCCTGCCCCAGGTCCAAATTCTCAACACACAGGCCCTGTTCCTCGCCGGGCGTACGGAGGAGGCAAAGAGCTCGTTGCAACGGCTTTCAGGGTCGAGTGACCCCAGGCTCAATTTCAGCCTCGGTTTAGCGCTCGCCTCGGTATCCCGGTACGACGATGCTGAGAGCGCCTTCTCGCGCGCTCTCGAGAGCGTTCCGGCAAACTTCGACATTCTTTATAACCTGGGTCTCGCAGCTTATCATGCACGGCACATCGATCGCGCTCGGTCGGTGCTCGAGGCCGCTCTGTTGCTGCGGCCTGAGGATGTCGATACTCTCTTCAATCTGGCTGCCGTCGATATCGATCTACACGAGCGTGACAAAGCGCTCGCTCTGCTGGTGCAGGCAGCGCGCCTCGATCCATCCAGGGCTAACGTGCAACTCGCGGTCGCTCAAACAGCGAGCGCCCTGGGCTACTATGCTGACGCGCTGCTCGCGTATGAGAAATATCTTAAGCTCACCCCGAACGATGTCGACGCACAGCGTGAGCGGTTGTTCATGATCGCTGTCGCTCGAGATCCGCGGCCCGGCCTGCTAGATTTCAGGATTTCGTCAAGGCTCATCCCAAGGACGCGACCGCTCATTATGAGGCCGGACTTCTGGAAGCGAAGACCGACCCCAGCGACGCTGCGTTGCACTTTCAACAAGCGCTGACCCTCGAACCCGACTTCGTTCCCGCGCGCTTTGGCCGGGGCGTCATGAATTTTCTTCAGTCCAACTACGCCGCTGCCCTGCCCGATCTCGAGTTCACCGCCTCCCGCTATCCAGACAACCCCATTGTGCTCGATCGTCTCGGGGAAGACTACCTGGCCCTCGATCGTACCGGCGATGCTGTGCGTGCGCTTCGCAGAGCCACTGAGTTGGCTCCGAAGGACGCACGCGTGCTCATGCACTTCAGCCGGGCATTATCGAGAAACGGGCAGACCGCCGAAGCACACGACACGCTGGCCCGCTTCCGGGCCATCGGTCCGCAGCCGGGCAATCTGATTCCTCAGGCCGGCCTGTTGGATTTCTTGAACCTTTCGCCTGCAGAGCAGCAGGCGCGCTATACCGCTGAACTCAAAAAGCGCATTGCCGAACGGCCCGATGATCCCGATCTCAACTCGCGCTACATCAAACTCCTGATTGACGAAAACCGAACTGGTGAAATCCCGGCAGTAATTTCCCATTTGCTTGCACTGAAGCCACCAGCGCCGCTGGCTGCGGACGCCGGTCACGCGCTCGTCGAAGCCGAGCAATTTGAAGTGGCGAAACCGCTACTCCAGTACGCAAGCGCCGCATCTGCAACCGCGGGATCGCGACTGGACCTTGCTATTGCCTGCTTCCACGTTGCAGGCCCGCAACAAGGGCTCGCGGAACTGGACAAAATGCCTGAGCGACAGCGCTCTGGCGACTACTATTTAGCCCGCGCAGAGATGCTGGATGGCGAAGGCAAATCGGACGAGGCACTGGCCGCCATGAAAAACGCCATAAGCGCCGCGCCAACCCGACCGGATCTATATGCCGCAGCAACCACACTGCTGAATACCCACGGACATTCCGCCGAAGCAGTCGCTCTCTTGGAACAAGTCCCAGCATCGGCTTCCGACAGCCCGAAAATGCTGGTATTGAAAGCCGAAACACTTGCCGCGGCGCGCCGCAATAAAGAAGCCGAACAGTTGCTCAAACAGATTCACAACCGCTGGCCCGAATGGGCGCCTGCTTATGTTGTCTACGGCATTCTGCTCGAAAAGGAAGGCCATCTGAACGAAGCCAAATCGGAATTGGATACAGCGCAGGGCCTCGGGGTTTCCGATGCACAAATTGAATCCGAGCGGCTACGGCTGCGTTCCTAGACGAGCCCTTTGCAGCCGGAACATGACATCCTGCGGATTCCATTTCAGAAAGCGCTCAATCGTGTCACTCACGTTCTTCATCTCCCGCTGCGAAGCATACAAAGTGGCGAGTTCAATGTACGCCTGTTTCAGCGACGGATCGAGTCCAACGGCACGAGTGAGTTGATGCTCTGCTTCCGCCAACTCGCCCGCCTGCTTCAGAACCAGTCCGTAGTTCATCGCCGCTTTTGCACTCGCAGGCTGCAGTTCTATCGAGCGCTTGCCCAATCGCAACGCCTCTGCGAAGTTATCTTGCTGCATCGCAAGACCTTCCAGGTCCGAAACGACGATAGGATCCGAATCCTGCACTGCCCTGGGAAGCGCGTCCAGGCCAGCAAAGCCTTTCTGGCCGATGTCCGGCAGTTTCTTGGTGTAGCCGATTACCACTTCCGCGAGGCTCAAATTTCGCTCACGAATTGCCTGTGCTGGTTCCCGCCATGCGACTACGGTTTGCGCATCAGAAGTGGGATTGCCGGAGCGTTCAACGTCCGTCAGCGGCCGCCGGCGCAAACGATGATCCGTCACGGCCGCGTGCGGAATGTCCGTAGTCGGGCTCTTCGGCATGTGGCAGGTGGTGCACTCCTGGGCGGGCGCATTGTGTGCACCCGGATGCGCCGCTTGAGTCAGTTGCGCATGGCAAGTCAGGCAAACGGAGCGGATCTGCTGGACTCGATCAGCCGGCGCACCATGTGGATCGTGACAGCTGCCGCACCAGAGCTTGCCGCCGCTCTGGCGGGCACACTTGCTTTCGGCCAGTTGCTCCGCCTGGCTCACTGCGATGACATCCACCCCAGACGCGCTTTTGAGCAGATACGTTGCAAATGTGCTCTCGGTGGCTTCTCCCGCGTGGAAGTCGCTCCAATTCTTTCCGGGATTCAGAACGCGTATCGCTCCTTCCAGGTGACACTGCTCGCAAACGCTGTCGCGTCGAGCGCCGGTCAGCTTCGCGGGATTCACGATGTTCCTCGCAGATGGATTCCGCACGTGCGCTTCGCCAGACCCGTGACAGCGCTCGCAAGTAATCGCGGTCAGGCCGGAACCCCGCAAGCGCCGCCCATCCGTATCGGAAAAGAGAGCTGCGCCAGCATGGCAGAACAAGCACTGCTCTTCCATGGGGCGATCAAAGTCGATTACCGGCCGCTGCGAATATCCGGGCGAAAGATCCCATCCGTAACGGTTGAACCAAGAGGCAGGCGACTCGAAAAGATAGTCTCCGATCTGCACCATGTAGGTTCGTCCCATCAGGCGCCCCCCAATCTGATAACGAACCGGATATTCAGCGGTGAGCCCGCGCTCGGTGATCGTGTGTATCATTCTGCCGTCGCGCATCTCCGTTTTGATGACGCTGTCGGAGGCCGCGTGAGTGATTGTTCCCGCCGGAAGCGCGGCTGGCACGATCAGCGATTGTCCCATGGCTGATGCTCGAAACCGCGAAGCCTCTTTGGGGTGGCACGCGCGGCACGCTCTCGGCTTAAGGCCTTGGCCTGCCAGAACCGAAATTAGAGCGAGAAAAATGACGGAAACACGGATCAAAATTGACCGTAACACGTATCCCCTGATCGCCTGCGCATTGACCCTGCACGCCGTCGCCTTTGCACAGTACCGAATGCCGCCGCCCACCGAGTACGGTCCGTTCAACGGCGTCTTCATCCCGAGCGGACTAGGACTTGTCAAGAAACTTCCGGCGGATCGAATCCCGGCCGGCCCCGACTCGCCCTGGTCGATGTACTGCTGGATCAAACCCGCCTCAGCGATTCCTGAACGCACACTCGTCGGCGGTATCGGCGACCCGCAAAGCGCGGCCGTCCGATATTTGGCTCTCGACGGCGGTAAGGTTTCTTTCTGGTCCGGCAATTCAAATCTGATTTCAGCTCCTGCAGCTCTGGACGGAAAGGGCTGGCATTTCATCGCGGCCACGTGGGATGGCAACGCGGTTACGCTTTATGCGGACAACTCGGCGGGCGTGACCAGCACTTCCAATCCCGCCACTGTAGAGCCGATCCTCCACATCGCTCCTCATCGTCAATCCTGGCCGAACGCGGTGCACTTCAGCGGCAAAATCGCGAGCTTCGCGTTCGTTCCCCATGCGCTGGCCGCTGCCGATCTCCAGGCGTTGGGTGCCCATCCTCCTCAGTTTGACCTCATCGAGTACGAAGCCGGTTCCAAGAATTGGCCAGTTCAGACGCGGGCGCAAGCCGGTTACCGCGCCCCGCAGGATCCAGCGACACTGCCGAAATCCAATGCGCCGCCAGCCCGGCCTGTGGCGCATTCGCCGTACACGGGTCCCGTTCTCGTTCAGAACGGTATCGGCAACTGGACAGTTGCCGGCGGCTGGCGCTTGGCCGCTGCACCCCAAGTTTCTGCGCAGCCGGCACAAATCTCTCAACCCGGATTTCAGACTCCGGCCTGGTTCGATGCCACTGTGCCCGGCACCGTGTTGACGACGCTGATCGATCGCGGCGTCTATCCGGATCCCGATTTCGGCTTGAACAACCTGGCCATTCCCGAAACGCTGAATAAGCAGGATTATTGGTATCGCACCGAGTTCAATGCACCAGCCTCGTTCTCCGGCCACACACTGACCCTGACATTTCACGGGATTAACTACGCCGCATCTGTTTGGGTAAACGGAAAAGCTCTCGGGAACATCAAGGGCGCGTTTACCCGCGGCACGTTTGATCTCACACCTGTCATCACACCGGGAAAACCGGTTGCGCTTGCCGTAAAGATCTCTCCGCCCCCGCATCCCGGCATTCCGCAAGAACAATCGGTAAAGGGCGGCCCCGGCGAAAATGGAGGCCTTGAATGTTTGGACGGTCCCACGTTCATCGCCGCCGAAGGCTGGGACTGGATCCCCGGAATTCGTGATCGCAACTCCGGCATTTGGCAGCAAGTCACCATCTCAGCAACCAACGCGGTTTCGGTCGGCGACGCCCAGGTTGTCACGCGCCTCCCGTTGCCGGACACGAACTCCGCTCAGGTTTCTATCTACGTTCCATTGCGCAACAGTTCCGCTTCGGCAGTTTCCGGAACGCTCCGGGCAGCTTTTGAAGGCGCCGAGCTGACCAAATCAGTCACAGTTCCTCCCGGCGAAACGAGCGTGGCGTTAACGCCTTCCGACTTTCATCAGCTATCGATCGCAAATCCGCGCTTGTGGTGGCCGAACGGCTACGGCGACCCGGCTCTGTACAACTTGAATCTTTCGTTTAGCGATCCGGACGGCCGGAGCGATGCAAAGGCGCTTCGTTTCGGCATCCGCGAAATCACCTACGAGCTCTCACTGGTAGACGCGAACGGACAGTTGCAGCGCGTTGCATTTTCTCCTGCCGCGGCTCGAGGCGGAAGAGTAGTCGATGTCTCGCATGAGGGCATCATCGAGACCGCTCAGGGCTGGACCGCTTCGCTAATCGCTGGCGCTGAGCGTTCGCCGGCTCTGGAACCTTTGACCGATCTGCGGTTGAGTCCGTATCTCGTGATTCGAGTGAACGGCGTGCGCATCGCCTGCAAAGGCGGCAACTGGGGCATGGACGATTCGCGCAAGCGAGTCTCGCGCGAGAAATTAGAGCCTTATTTCCAGCTCCACCGCGACGCCAACCTCAATATAATCCGCAACTGGTGCGGCCAGAACACGGAAGAGACTTTCTACGAACTTGCAGATGAGTATGGCCTGCTTGTCTGGAATGATTTCTGGCAATCTACCCAGAACTACAACGTGGAACCGAGCGATACGGAACTTTTCTTGAACAACGCACGCGACACGATCGCCCGTTTCCGCAATCACCCGTCCATTGTCGTCTGGTGCGGGCGCAACGAAGGTGTACCCTCACCGGCCGTTAACATCGGTCTCGACAAACTTGTCCGCGAGCTCGACGGCACTCGTTATTACGCGCCAAGCTCAAACGTAGTCAATTTGCAGAATAGCGGCCCCTATAAGTATCAGGCTGCGGCTGATTACTTCACCAAGTTCGCTCATGGCTTTGCGGTCGAACTTGGCGTCCCGTCCGTGCCGACGATTGATGCTATTCGCGCCATGATCCCCGATGCCGATCGCTGGCCCCCGGGCGATACCTGGGCCTACCATGATTGGCACCAGAGCGGGAACGGTGACGTCGCACCATTCAACCAAGCCATCGAGAACGAATTAGGGAGACCTGCCAATCTGGAAGATTTCGAGCGCAAGGCGCAGATGCTCGACTACGTCACTCACCGCGCTATTTTCGAGGGGTTTAACGCGCACCTTTGGACCGAGAACAGCGGACGTCTTCTGTGGATGACGCAACCTGCGTGGCCGAGCACCATGTGGCAGATTCTCAGCTCCGACTACGATACGCAGTCCGCTTTCTATGCGGTGAAGAACGCATCGGAACGCATTCATATACAAATGAATTTGCCCGACGTTCATAGTGCAGTCGTGAACAACACGACGAGCGCTCTGAACGGAGTCACGGTAGAAACCCAGGTTCTTTCACCAGATGGCAAAGTAATTGGGACGCACAAAGAGAGTGTCAATGCGCCTGCGAATTCCGAAACGGACAGTTACTCCGTTCCAGTGGGAGATAGCCAGGGCGCAAAGTTGGTTTTCATCAAATTGCGTCTAACTGATTCCCGAGGCGCGCTGCTTTCCGAAAATTTCTACTGGTACGCGCGAGACAATTCCGATTACCGGGAGCTAGCGTCTTTGCCGATTGCGACCATTATGGGATCTGCCACGCAAACGCGGGTGGGCAATATGGTGCGCTTCGATCTCGATCTCACCAATGGTGCGTCGGTTTCGTTGATGACGAAACTGACCCTCCGGAAGGCCGCCGGGGAAGCGCGATTGCTTCCGGCGTACTATCAAGACAACTATCTGAACTTGCTCCCGGGTGAAAAGCGGCGCCTTAAAATTGAGTGCCCTGTAAACGTAGTAAGTGGGCCAGCCGAGATCACTCTGTCGGGCTGGAATGTTGCGCCTGCCACAATCCGGGTTTCGGAGACCGTGGCAAGATGAATGGCTTTCCCGATTATGCGAGTGTAATCGAGCGCTGGCGCGAAATCGGATCTAAAGGAAACCAACATACACTCATCGATATGAGAACGTTTGATGATTCTCACGCCGACTCTGCAAACGTCTGGATTAAGCAAACGGAAACACAATCCGATACCGACGACCCCTATTCTGTTCAGCAATACGAGATGAATTGCGGAACGCAGCAAATACGCTGAATCTCACTTGCAAACTACGACGCAACTGGAAATCTTCTCGGTGCGAGCGAAAGCGGCAAGTGGAAGGTTATCATTCCCGATGCGCTGGGCGATTACCGGAAATGTTCCCGGTGCCCTGGTTGAGTTATCGTCTGCTTTAGCGGACTAGTAAAGCCGGTTTTCCAACGGACGATTTTATTGAGTGTCGGATTACTGGCGAGCTTCGGGATCACACGTGTTCGATTTTCAGATGAAGGCGTCGTGATTTGTAAATACGCATTCATGCCTCCCAGTGTTGCGCACCGGAAAGCAATCAGCGAAAAACTCCTCCATAGCTAGGTGCTAACCGAAGGGTTGTAGGTTTGAATTATACCCTGAGGAGTCAATTAGATTCCTCCTGCGAACTCTGTGCGACTGGTTGATCCATGATGCCGAAGTCCCCGAGCAGCGCAGTGGAGTGCGAAAGCACATTCTTCAAGATCAGTGGCCGCTCCAGTGTGGTGACGAACACCGTGGGAACGCGCGCGCTTACGCGAAGGAGCTCGGCGTAGGCGGCGTCCTGGGCCGTGAAGAACAGCCGGCCCTCGTGTTGCTTTGAACCGAAGAAATAGTTGGGATGACTGGTTTGATACGGGGCCGTAGCGCGCACGATCGCGAAGCCGGCTTTCGCGAGATCTTTCGTTACCTTCAATCCCACGCTTTCTGCAGGTTGCGCATCAACTCCGTACAGGTAAACCGCTTTGCCGTAACCAGCCCAATGTTTCACAACAGCGACAACACTCCCGGTATTTAGTCCTTTTTCGCCGCGCTGTACCGCGGCAACCTAAGCGAAGACCATGCGCTTTGCTATCTCTGCGTCTTCGCCAAAAGTTCCGTTGGCACGAGCCCAACGTGGTTCGGTCGCCAAGTCGGCTTGCGGAGCGAGAGATTCCCGAATCCCAACTGCGGCATACTCCTGTCGTACGGCATCTCCGAAGCTCCGCGTTAATGCCTCGTCGTTCGCTGCAGCGAAACCCAACGGTTCAGGCCAGTGAGAAAAGGTTTGATCGACGGAACTCGCTCCCAGAACCTTTTGGAAGTGATGACGAGGATCTGACGAGATGGTAACGGGGACTTGCCAACGAAACGATTCGGCAATTCCCTGAACGTCATTACTCTGCAGCGCAAACAGCTTTGCCGTTGTGCTGAGCCGGGTAATAAACGTGTTCGCGTGCTTATCGTGAATCAGGACCATTATTCCGGCTGCCTCCTCGAGACTCATCCGCCCGACGAGGTCGGCGGCGCGTGCTTCTGGAGAAAGCCGCCAGTCTTCATACGGATCGAGCGCTCCGTTCTGGTCGAGATCTTTGAACTGCAGCCCATCTAGTTTGAGCAGTGGCGCGGAACGATGGCCCAATTCGGGCTGCGCTGGCGTCTGAGGCAAGCTGTTTAGATCACCGATGAGAAGAAACAAGCAGCCAACGATAGGACCGGGCGCGACGAGATCTAACCGCATAATAGGAACCTCAACCCGCACCATAAAAAGGAAGCACTTGAACGTTTTCCCGGCAGGTTATTGTTTGCCCAGCCTGCACAGGATTGCGACTCTTGTTTGGAGTAACAAGTTCTTGCGCGGACTACTGCGTTGATCCAGTGCAGATATTGCACGATCAGGATCGGATTCGCATCCAACAGGACCAGATTGCGTCGCCGCCTTCCTCACACGTCCCACAGTGGCTTCCCGGCTCAGGAACTTTGCTGAGGCTGCTGGCCGGGAGCGCAGAAGCGGCAAGTCCGCTGGCTGGCAAGAGTACGCCGCATTGCCCGGTATTGCCCGATAGAATTGTTGTTCCCCGCTGAGTGCAGAATTCTAATCTGGCGGTGAGGGTGGGATTCGAACGATTGGGCGGGGTTTAACCGCTGTAAGTTGCTGATTGTGCGTTGCCGGGAGTGCCGTATTTGGCGGGGTTGCTGTAGGGCATTGCCCAAAATTGCTCAAATCTTAGTGGCTGGTAGAATCGAACAAGAGCGGTATGGACTGGACTGGTTGCCACCTCGTCGAAGTCGATCCTGAGAAAGCGGCGGGTGAGCCCGTCGTAAAAGGTACGCGCGTGCCGGCTGACGCGGTGTCGATCGACGAGGAGTACGGCCGGACGCCGGAGCAGACTAAGGCAAGTTTCCCAACGCTGAACATTCAGGCCATCCGTGCGCTGCTGGCTTTTGCGTCTCAGAGCCGGTCGTAGTCAGGCGGTTCCACGGCAGGAACCTTGGACATGACTTTTAAGAATTTCTCGTAGCTGCCGCGCGCAGCTCTCTCTTTCAAACGTTCAAGTTCGAGCAGACGTTCTTCGAATGCGGAGGCGAAGAGTTCGTCAACGGAGATGTTCTCCGCCGCCGCAATATCGGATGCCTGACGGTACAGATGTTCGGGGATGTTGATGCTGAAGCTCATCGCTGCCCTCCCAGGATGCCCAGCATCTCGCCGGGGCCAATCGTTCGGATGCCGAACCGTTCCGCACCTCGAAAATCCTTTACGTTGAAGGTAACAATCGGGGAGCCGGTCCGAACTGCTACCTCTAGAATACGATCATCATCGGGGTCTGGCAAAATGGGCCGCCAGCGGAAGTAGATCTGAACGAGGCGAGCGCGGCTGCAGAAATACTCGATGAGGTCGTCGATGTCGCTGTGGCTCAACTCTGAGCCGTGGACGTCGCGCTTGAGCACGCTTTCGTATTCAAGAGCGAGCGCCGGGGAAATAACAGGCTGCCATCGCCGCTGTTCAAGCGTTTGCAGCAGCCGGTACGATGCGCCCAGATTGGAGCGGAAGGCCGCAACGAGGATATTGGTATCAACGATGACTTCGATCACGTTTTACATCGCTTCGCTACTACCTCGCACGCGTGAGTCAGCCGCATTTGGAAGAACTTCCTCTGAGTTGCTGAAGATACGATAATCACCTTCGGCGCCCCCTGTCGGAGCGCGGAGGCAACGATAGAAGGTTTGTATGCCACGGTCGTGCAGGTCATCATGAGGATGGGACAGAAGTGACCGCAGTGTCGACAAGGAGATCGGCTCATACCAGATCGGCCAAACGAACCAGTCGTCTCCTCTCCTGTCACGCTGGAAGCCGGTGGTACGCAGTCTGTTGTGAATTGCGAAACAAGGGAAGAGGGGTAGTGCTTGCGTCGCCAGAAACACAGCCCCGCAGACGGAGCGCTTCTTGGAGTCGTTCGTTGGTGCCTTATTACGTAGCGCGTGAAGCCGTTGAACCTGGGGATCCCAGCCAAGCGGGTGCTCGTCGTCCCCGTACTGCCAGGGCCCGAACAGGGCTTCCTTGAGCATCCGGACAATCTGGTCAGGAACATTGCCCTTCTGTGAGCGTTTTGCGAGCTTTGAAGCCGTCTTCCGCATTCCGGACACCATGTCTTGTTGGCCTGACGTCATAGCGAATAGAGTTGTCTGGATTACTGTTTTCTTCTTCTTTCCGGTCCCCTTCTGACGAGAGACCAGATCACTACCGATACTCGGCAGAATCGCCAGTGCCGTTTCTGCCTGGTTACCGTCATTCGCGCCGAGCGCCTGCAAACCTGAAGCCCGGAAGTTGTCGAGCCGCGCTTCGGCTTCCGTGATCTTGTATTCGTCCAGAGATGCTAAAAACGATTTAGCTTCGTCCGCCACAGCCGTGAGCAGCTTGGCGGTTAGTTCATCACGGGATAGCGACTCGCAATGGAGGGAGGCGCTCCAGATGGACTCGGACAAGCACCACCCCAACCTACAACCTGCGAACCTGTCGGTTGCAATCCGCAGGACACCGCATGCGGCCAGGAAGCCGAGCGGGTGGCGGCCGTGAAGCGCGGATAAAGCAACGGAACTCATTTCTGCTCTGCGGCCGAAACGGCTCGGTCCGCCGTCACCAACATCGCTTCCAGATATGCAAGACCCCACCAGCCGTAGCGCCGCACCATCCTCCAAAACAGGTCTGTCCAACCGCCACTTAACCTGTAAAGCTGGTGATCGCTCGAAAGCGCCAGCGTCTGGCCGTTGTAACAACCGGATACTTCTACGGAGCTTGATTCCCTCACTACTGGCGGAAAAGGCCGACCATGCCCGTGATGCGTTCCAATAAGCAGTTTTATAAGGTCCGTGTCCTGTCTGGCGGCGATCGCTCCGGAATCGAGAGCTCGCTCGAACAGCTTGACAGAGACGAATTCGTGCCGTGTACCTCGAGGATAACCAAACACTTCGGAAGATTGCCACTGCTTCGCGTCGCGCCCTGATTTTGCGAGCGGCTGATCCTTGGCAACTGCGACGAGAGCTTCTAACTCGCTGCCGTGCAGCCACGCCTGGAAGCGCCGGTCGCGCTTGCCTTGATCGTGCCACCGGGCCGCGATCCGCACAGCATCGACCAATTGCTCTGAGTACGCTTCATTCAAACCGCACTGCTCGGCGAAGACGGCGCTCCTACTCTCGACTCCGGACGTGTGCTCTGCAAGCCCAACACGCCGTCCATTGACAGAAAGGGAAGTCTCCTCTTCGAGGGACTCATCTGACTCCAAATTCTCCTCTGCCGAAATCGCTGCTGGCAGGCAGATCGAAACTTTCGCGACGACTACTAGGCCTTCGCGCGCCGGATATGCGTATAACTGGGGAGAATCAGCCCCGAGGAGCGCATGAACGGCGGCTAATCGCTCAGGATCTTTGAAATGGCTTTTTAGTGCTCGCAGTAGTCTGCATACGAGAGGCCATGGGTCTTCTCCGTCACCTTGTATGGCGGCAACCGAGCTACTCAGCAGGTTTTCCAGTCGGTCGAGCGTGGCTCTATCGCAAGCGGGTAGAAGATCCCTGTGGAGACGCAATCGCAGTTTAGGCCCGCCAAATGAGTTCTCTGGATAAGAGGCGACGATCTGCGCAAGGCACTGGTCGGCTACATCCGAGACGAGCGGCGAACGTGGATTCCAACCGAATTCATCCGTTCCGCCATAGCTGGCCGGAACGATAACGGTGTCCCCTGGCCGAACATTCTCGGGGGTGTTGAGAACCCCGGTGGCGCGGTCAGTTGGGCCGCGCCACCGCAGCACGGGTCGACCGTGGCTTCCACCCCGATTTCCCACTTCGATCACCGGCCCTTCAACATCGGCGATATCGGCGTTTGCTTCGCCGCTTAACCACTTTTGGAATTCGTATATCGGGATGGGGAGCGCTTCCCGACTCCTGGGAGGCATCAGTTTGACAATTTCTCGCCAGAACTCCCGATTATCGGGTCGCAGGTCCGCACGCCAAACGATCTGCACGTCGGCGGCGGCAGCGGCCCGGCCATGCAAGAAGGGAGCTACGTCGGGATCTGGCTCCGGCCGTGGATCGGTTTGCACCCATGCATCCAAATGTGCGGGAAACATCAGGGGCACGTCTGGGGGCCCTGTCTCCATTGCGGCCAGATCTTGAGGCGTGACGTTCTTTAGCTTCGAGTCGAGCTTGTTGACGCCGAAGTCAAAGTTGTTTTGCTCGTTTCTATTGTTAAGCCATCGCCACGTGGCACCCAGGGCCGTGCCGTAAATTGGATCTTCATAAGTGCCGCCAATATGATCGCTGCGAGCCATGATCACCGCTGGCGACGGGCTTCGCACACCAAGTCTGTTTAGACGACCGAAGCGCTGGCGCAAAGCACTCAGCGCAGCGGCTTCAGTAACTAAGGCATCGAAGTCCAGGTTCGCGCCAACTTCTATCGTCTGAGTTGCGACAACGAACAGCGGCTTGTTAATGCTGCCCTCGCGGTTGATTCGCATTTGAGGAAGCCAGCGCTGTAGCAGACGGTCCCGGTCATAAGGCCGGGTCCGGCCCGTCAGGAGGATGATGCCGCGTTCTGAAGACGTATTCGGGCGCGCCCGCAAGTGCTCGAAAACGTTGCGCGCAGTGGCCACCCGGTTGACTACAACACCGACCACCAGCGAAGAGGTTGAAGCGTTGTTGCTCAGCAAAGCCTCTGCCTGACCGGCAACCGCCTTGATGAACTTTGTTCGATTCTGCTGCTCTAGCTGTCGAGCCTTGCCGGGTTGTTTTACCCAGACTGTTTTGCTAATTGAATCAACTGGAATTTGAAGCAGCGCTGTCGGCTTTGACGCGCTCAGTCGCGTTTTCAGGCCGATACCCTTACGCTCCGCCGCCGAGATTTCAAACACCTTCCCCGCTTGTCCTGCGGTCGCGGACATAGCTACGACCTTCACCAGCCTCGAGGGCGCTACCGGTAAATTTTCGCCTTTTCCCGCGTAGCGCCGAATCTGAGCGATAGCATCACCAAAGACGCTTGAAAGATGTGCTTCGTCAAGTATGATTCGCGTATCGAACGCAAGCAGGCCCGCATGCAAGGGGCGACTTCGAGTGCTCACGCCGTAACCGCGGAACAAAAGTCGGGAGCCGATTTGGTCCACCGTAGAGATGAGAACAGTTGGAGTCAACGGATCAGCTGCCCACCCGTCATCCCGGTAAACGCCGCCGCGAAGTCGCACCACGCGTAATGGGTCTGAAGAGTCGGCCGCCAGTTTTTTTAGCCGCTCCGTTACAGCGGCGAGTGCTGCATCTGCGTGACCCTTGGCTGCAGCCTGGTGGATCGCAGACTTGAGGCGAATGGTATGGCCTCTCGGTTTCCCCGTGATCGGGTCAATTGCGGCATCGGCAATCTCGTCTATGACGATCCTCCTGTCGATCACAAAACAAATCCGGCGTGCGGCCGTTCGGAGGCTCGGCTGCAATTCGGCCTGCCGCGCGAGCTCGAAGAGGGCGATGTCGATGACGGAAGTCTTGCCGCATGCAGTTGGGACGCGAATCACATCGGGCCACCCCTGCGTGAAGACCTCTTTTGCCAATCTGCTCTGCCATTCGAAGGGAGGTTGGCCGTGCACGGCCTCGAAGAAACCTGGGAACTGCTCGGCAGTCAGAGGAATCATGTTCGGTCCTCCAACGGCCGCATGAGTCCAAGGCCGAAGTAGCGCATTTGCCCCAATAGGATGGGGCCTCGCATAGGCTGGTCAAAGCGGATCGTCACATGACGAATCCAGAGCGACTTGTGGCCGTACCCGTCCGCATTTCGCGCAGGCTTGAAATACCAACTGGGAGGAGCGCCATGAAGAGGTGAATGCCGGTCGATGGCGAGTTCGAGCACGTGGCCGGGATCGATTCCGATCATCTCCAAGCTGTCGAGAATGACTTTGGCTTCGCCGCCCTTTTTGGGCTTCGGGAAGTGCCCGAAAATCACCGGAGTCGCACTGGCCCACAGTCGCGAAGCTTTAGTCCAGGTGCCCCGATCCACAGTCCCGTTTGGTGGATCATCCGCAGGCACTTCCTTCAGGCGCCATGTCCCGATCCCGGGAATCATGAGGCCATTTTGTTGAAGCACCGTAAGCCCGGCCGCTGCGGCCATCAGAGCATCGTCGGAGATGTTTCGCGGCAAAAGCACGCCCACACCTTTTACCGCGCCGTCCGCGTGACGTTGCCAGTGATGTACGAATGGGAGTGCGACATAGGCACAGTGTGGATGCCGTCCATGTCCATGGACGACGTCCGGGATATGGGGAGACAAGCCTTTTGTCCGCTGATCCTCTTCGATGCAGGCCATCAGCGCTGCCCGGAGACTGCGGGTCACCTTTACCGCGGCGACAGCCGGTATCAGAGGGTCGCCTCTGCGTGGTTGAAAAATCCAGAATCGATCAAACAGGTTTGCCGCGCACTCGCGCGGCAAATGGCCGTAATCCAACGATCGATAAGGCTGCGTCGGGCATGGCTCCGGCTTTCCGCCGTCGCGTTTGTACTTATCGATCAGGTAGCTTAGCCGCCCAGCTCCGGGCACGCGGAGCTTTATAGTCCCGAGCGGATCAGGAACGTGCGTGGGCGGTGGAGGGTCATTGACTATACTGAGCCGCACGAGAGACCGCGATCTGCCAAGATATGTGACGCTGTTACAGATGCTGCGCAGAACTTCGGCATATTCACCGGGATCTGCATCCGGCCAAATGAAGTGCGCAACCGGTTCTTCGGGTATAACTGCCGGTATGGGGAGAGGTTTCTTTCCTCGAAAGACTGGGATCAGTCCCCGCAGGGCATCGCGCTTCTTCTTCCGCGTTTTCTCGTCGCCCGTTTCGAGACTTCCTTTCGGAATATCGTCAGGATGGGGATTGTCCGGCATATACACGTCGGGGGCCGAACGATTTCGCGCGTTGGAAACCGAAAGCAGAGGGGCTCGGCGCTTCAGAATCCAGCGCAACGCGCTCGCTTCAAGATCGGGGATCTTGGCAGGGTGGTCTTCAGCAGGCTCGGCAGCCGCTGCGACAAGTGCAGAAAAAAGACGATCCGGATGCGGAGGCCATTCGGGTTCCGATCGGGTCGGATCGTTGTACCGGGTCGCCATATAGACGCCGGTGAGGAATTCAATCCTGATCGCCAGCACCGGGCGTCTCAATCTCTTGAGAGTCTTCTTCGGACTGCGGCGCATCGGAATCCTGGTCCGGCCGCCGCACATCGCTGGCTGCTACGAGTTCAACCAGCTTCGACATCGGAGTCAGGCGAACAATATTCCTCTCCCATTGGGGGTACTTCTCCGTCTCGCTCAATGCCTCAGCGAGAATCTGTCTTGCCACTGCGGAACTCGGCACACTGAATTGTCGGTCTGTGCCCACCTCATCCAAAGTCATCGCGTTTTCGGGCACGAGTTCACACCGCGAGCGGAGCCAATATCCCTGCTCCGCTTGGAGCGAAAGAGTGTACACTCCGAGTGCCGCCAGCACGGTTCTCAATGCATTGTCCCGCTTGTTGTTCTCATCAGGCCCACCGTTGTTTGCCGGAAAGCGGAGCCGGCGCAACTGATTCAGCGAGAGCACCCAGGTCTGCAAAGCGTAACCCATTGTGACCCCCCCGGGTTTGACGGCATTGCCCCTGATCCGAGACCTGTCAACGCTGAGGTCCGTGCTGAGCCTCCCGTCACGCGATTCCAGCTTGTAATTCAGTCTAAGCGGCTGATCTTGAAGAATGTCCGGCAATCGATCAAGATTCTGCTTCTGTACCTCTTCTCTGGGATCGAACCGAGGAAGGTGAGGAACTATGTTTCCATGGTTGATATCCGAAGGTTTACCCTCTCTGCCGTACTTCTTCAGAACGCCATTCGCAGTGCGTTCGAGCTCTTCTTCCGAATTCGCGCCGATCAACCTTTCCTGTCCGTCTGGCCCGTTGATCTTCGCCGCCCAATCCTTGCCATCCTTGCGACGGTAGATCGTCGCAGCCGTGCGCTCAATCCCTAGGGGGTCGATCCGGCTTGCGGTCCGAACACCTGCGACCACATCCACTCCCACAATCTCTGAGACTATAGCGCGTGGCACCTTAGCGGAATTCTGTCCCTCCCCTGCCGTGGAATCCCAGGTGCCGAATAACAGCGCCGTCGGGCAGTAACGATAAAATGCACGGGCATCATATAGCCGCGCGGCGACGATATCTCTCCCTATATTCGAGTCGCGGAAGCGAACCCTGCTTCCGTCGTCGGTTTGTGCGATTTCGCTATCGCGCAGAATCGCGTCATGAATTCGGTGGGGAGCCGTTAGAGAAGTTATCCAACCGTGATTCGGAACATGGACAGCGATGATCGGAAGTTCACATTGTTGTGGGTCCTTCCATTCTCCGTCTGGCAACTCTCGCCAGTTTGGGAGAAACGCGTCCTGCAGCAGTTCCTCCATGCGATTCGCTTGGCTCTGGACGCTGTCCAGAACCACGCAGCGCACAACTTGACCGTCAACGCGGCGATCTTCGACGGCGTATACGCCTCCGGCGTAAGTGGGAGGGAAAACCTTATCAGTGGCCTCGCCGACTGGATGAAGGCGAGTTCGGCATCTAAACGCGGCCGAGCGGTTGTTGATAGCTTCTTTGATTGCTTGAAGAGAAAACGGATCTAGCATTCAGCCTCCTTGCGTTCGTCGAGTGCTCAGTCCGGGCCCCAAGCCACGTCGCCCTACCGTTGAAACGAGCGAAAGAGTCATTCTAATCGAGACGCATATCTCCACGCTGTGCTCCTCAAATGCGCTCGGGTCGGCGATCTGGCTGATGCTGGCCCAGCGACCGGCATTTTCGTTCCGCCCTGCACGAATAATGCCTGTCGTGCATTTGTCTGACAGCGCCCGATTTTGTCGTGCATCGAAGTTGTTGCGACGTAAAACAAAACCACTCGAAATCGCCTCCCGCGTCCGACAACCCTTTATGTTCCACTACCGGTCTTTGCTGCCGATCTGAAGAAGCTGGAACTGTCGCATATCGTCGCAAGATGCCGCAAAATGCAGTTGCTCATTGCGTGCCGGCTGCAAACCGGGTGCACATTTGGGAGCACCTGCCCATGAAAAACGCGCATTCTGGTTGCAAAAGCGGTGCAAAATGGGTGCACTCGCGTTTTTGCTGGTTGCAAACCGGGTGCAATGTGGGCGCAGAATTGGAGCGCATTGACGCTGTTCGGAAAAGAGCAGGCGCGGCTCCCTTGATATTGTGATGACCGCACTTTCTCCAGCCGCAATGTCGGCGCCGCGGTTTGGTAGCCCCGCCGCTGACACGACATTTGAGCCGCACTACTCAATCGGCGATCTCGCCCGCACGTGGCGTGTTGGGCGCGAAACCGTTCGACTGCTGATCAAAGACGAACCCGGCATCGTGAAGATCCGACTCGGACTGCGCAAGTCGATGACCCGCTATAGCGTTCCCGAGTCCGTCGCCAGACGGGTTCACAGCGAAGCTATTCAATCCGCTATGAGAAGCCGCCAGGCTTACAACGCTCTTCGTGGCATGCTGGCCACTTTACCCGAGGGTTTCCCGTCAAATGCGTCTTGCAGAATGGTGGTCAGTCGAGCCTGCCGTTCAGGCACCCAGCGCGCATAGTGCTGGCGAACCGTATCCTCGTCGTCGCCGAGCAGGTCCGCCACATCCGCAACGGGCACGCCCTCTTGCGACAGGATGCGCGCGAAGGCATGCCGGAAGCGGTGCGGTGTTGCGCGTTCGTCGAACTGGCTGGCCAAATCGAAAACCCGATTTATCTTCCGCCGCCACAGGTCCGTCACCGTCTCCAGCGTACGATCAGACCTGCCAGCAACGAATGGCCGCTCCGCGCTCCTTCGCGAGTGCTGCAAACGATCGCGGAGCCAGTCGGGAATCCAGGTGAATACATCGCCGCCGTTCTTTTTGGCGCGGAGAAAAACCTCATTGCCGCGAAGGCGATTGATGTTGAACAAGCCCACGTCCGAAATGCGCAGCCCGGTGTAGATCATGACCCAGATGAAGTCCTTCACATCCTGCCCTGTCCAGACACCCTGCGTTTTGTCGTTTGACCAGGCAATCGGCTCCAGCTTGTTGCACGCGCCGATGATGCGCTCGAGCTCGTCATCCGTGAACGGCACTTTATTCGCGACGCGCTTCGCTCCGAGCGGCGGCTTCAGATCGGCAGTCACTGGGTTCTTCATCAACCACTCGCGATTCACACAAAACCGGAAGAACCCGCGCAACGTCCCGCGCGTTTCCCTTTGCCCGCACGCCAAGTTTCAAGCTGCCGTAGAACAGATCGATATCGCTCGACCGGAACTGATCAAGCATCACGTAGCCGCGAGCTTCGGCAAACGCGCCAAGCTGCTTCACGAAAGTCCGGTGCTTCCTCAATGTAGAGATCGCCATTCCCGATCCCGAACGAATCGCCAGATACGCATTCAGCGCCTCGGCGACGGTAATCCGCTGCGGCCCATCCTCAGCCAGCGGAACGTCCGCCGGGTGATCCATATGACCGTCCCACGAACGTGCTCGCTGCCACTCCGCAACAATCCCTTTCGCCTCGGGCCAGGCTACGCTTTCCGTATTCTTCCGCCGAAACCGCCCGGCTAGAGTCCCCGAAGCATAGATCGGACAAGCGCACTTGCGCCATCCGCGCCGAAGCTCATCTGGCTCATAGGTTCTGTCGTGAAGTTGTCGCCCGCCAGCGCAATGCGAACCGTGGCGGCGATACAGATTGAGGGCCATCGCTACGGCCCGATTCTAACAAGGCGTTGCCCAAGATTGCTCAAGAACACTCACGTTTCAGGGCTATGTTATTGATTTTATTCTGGCGGTGAGGGTGGGATTCGAACCCACGGAACCCGTAAAGGTTCAACGGTTTTCGAGACCGCCCGATTCAACCACTCTCGCACCTCACCACGACGACGGACTTATTTCAAGATACCAAGCGACTGCAATGCGCTACCATCCCAGAACCATCGCAAACACAAGCGGCGCCACGATTGAAGCATCCGACTCAATGACGAACTTCGGGGTGTCAATTCCAAGCTTCTCCCAGGTAATCTTTTCGTTCGGAATTGCGCCTGAGTAGGATCCATAACTGGTGGTCGAGTCGCTAATCTGGCAAAAATAACCCCACAACGGCGTTTCTTCTCGCTGCAAATCCTGTCGCAACATCGGCACCACACAGATCGGAAAATCACCGGCGATGCCGCCGCCAATCTGGAAAAAACCAATAGAGCAATCTGTTGCGGTTTTGGTGTACCAGTCCGCCAGGGACATCATGTATTCAATTCCAGTACGCACCGTATGAACACATTTCACATCGCCCGAAATACAATGGCCGGCGTACATATTGCCGAGTGTTGAATCTTCCCAACCCGGCACGAACATTGGCAAGTTTCTCTCCATGGCCGCAGAAAGCCAGCTGTTCTTCACATCGATCTGAAAGCTTTTCTGTAACGCAGGCGATTTCAGAATGCGATAGAAAAACTCGTGCGGAAAGTATCGCTCGTTTTTTTGGTCCGCCGCCATCCACTCTTCCAGAATCACGCCCTCGATACGCCGCATCGCCTCTTCTTCCGGGATACACGTATCTGTGACTCGATTCATATGCTTATTCAGGAGTTGCTGCTCGTCTTCTGGCCGCAAGTCACGCCAGTGCGGAACGCGTTCGTAAAACTCATGTGCGACCAGATTGAAAACATCTTCTTCGAGATTGGCGCCCGTACAGCAGATTCCATGAATTTTCTCCTGACGGATCATTTCCGCTAGAGAGATTCCCAATTCTGCCGTGCTCATAGCTCCCGCTAACGTAAGAAACATCTTCCCGCCGCGGTCGAGATGCGCCTTGAAGGCTTCCGTCGCTTCCACGAGCGTGGCCGCGTTGAAGTGGCGGAAGTGGTGCTTAAGAAATTCAGAAACCGGCCCGTTCTTCATTTACTTCTTTACGGTACCGTCCCTAAAGTTGTTGTCGCAAGCAAACCGAATTTTATTCTGACGAGCTAGTCGAATTCGAGCGGGATATAAATCAGACTGCCTTCACGCTGCACAAGTAGAACCGCAGGCGCGCCCGGTTTCATCTGTGACAGCATCTGCCGTAGCTGTTCCACGTTATTCACTACCCGGCGATTCACTGCATAGATCACATCTCCCGTCTCGAGCGGTGGGCCAGAGAAAGGCGCTGTCGATTGTCGCGCGGCAATTACGACTCCCGAAGGCCGCCTCAGTTCCGGTAGTAACTTCAACACGGGTCCCGTGATGTCAAGTCCAACGATTCCTAATTGGGGAACGACGTTCTTAACAGGATCCACTAGGTCAGCGAGCTGGTCGAGTTCAGCCCCTTTCTGCTCCTCTGTCACGACCGGCGTCTCCAGGTGTTCTGTCCCACGCTGGATAGAGAGCATCACCTTCGTGCCCGGCTTCACGCGGAAGACATGTGCTTCTAATTGGTGCACGCTGGTGATTCGTTTCCCATTTACACCCAGCACGATGTCGTCCGCCTTGATACCGGAATGATCCGCTGCACCGCCCTCAGCAACATCAGAGACAATCACACCGTGGTCGGTTTCCAGATCAAGACCTTCAGCCATGGCCGGCGTAATCGTTTCTCCCATCAATCCGAGTTCTGCTCTATGCACATGGCCCTGTGTCTTCAATTGGGTGTAAACGTCACGAGCAATGTTACTCGGAATAGCGAATCCGATGCCTTCGCTTCCGCCCGATTGCGTAAGAATGAACGTGTCGATTCCCATGACGTGTCCTTCCGCATCGACGAGGGGTCCCCCGCTGTTCCCTGGATTGATCGGCGCGTCTGTTTGCACATAGACCATGGGGTCGTCCGGTTTAATCTGCCTCGCCACCGCACTCACGACGCCAAGGCTGACAGAGTTGTCCAACCCGAGTGGATTGCCAAGCGCCAGCACCACTTGTCCCTGTTTCAACTGGTCGGAATCTCCGAATTCCAGGAAGGGCAGATTCTTGCGGTCGATCTTGATAACCGCAAGATCACTATCCCGATCTACACCCACCAGGGTTCCTTCAACTGGACGGTTGAACGACCTGTCACCCTGTTCCAGCGCCTCCGCCTCTGCTCGTATGTTCAGTTGCACCTTGATCGCGTGCGCATTCTTCACAACGTGAGCATTCGTCAGAATGTATCCGTCAGGACTCAGAACGATTCCAGATCCGCTGCTGTTTTCGGCTGTCAAAAGTTGACCGTTGTTCTGCGATGCGTCCGCGGTTACGTAACTTCGGACAAAAATCTGCACGACGGCCCGCCCCGATCTCTGGGAAATTTCTTCGAAAGAGGTGCTTAGCTGCCTGAGTACATCCATCTTGGATGGATTTGGTACCGCCGGAGCTTTACCCTCCGGCTTGTGGATCGCCTGCGCGTTCTGCCCTTGCTCCTGCGCATTCAGCCCTGAAATCAGCAACAGGCTAATAAGCAGCATTTTTGAATACTCGATTCCCAGTCTCATTGTCGATTCCTTTTATTAGTTCATGGATGCGCGCCGCGTAACGTTCTATTCCGAACTATTGTTAACCTCAATTGGTAGATCGGGATTGTTAGTCCGCATTCGTATAACTCACTGGCCCACGTCCCGGGTCGGGTCCGCGCCGAACGAACCCTCTTTCGATCCGGCGGCCACACGCATTCGCCACAGTTCGGCGCAGGTACGATCAGCGGGGTCTTCTCGCGTCGCCCTCGGCATCCTCGGCAGCCGGATCACCGGCCTGGTTCGCGAGCGCTTCATCGGTCACTACTTCGGTATCGAGACATTGGTCGCTGACGCGCTGCGGTCCGCCATTCGCATCCCGAACATGCTCAACACCCTCTTCGGCGAGGGCGTGCTTTCTGCTTCCTTCGTTACCGTTTATTCAAAGCTCCGCGCCCTCGATCAGGAGGAAGAGGCGGAGCACCTGGCGGCTGCTATTTTCGCCATTCTTACCATCGTCTGCGCAGTTCTCGTCTTCGTAGGAATTACCTGCACGCCACTCCTGATTGATGTCATCGCGCCAGGATTCAAAGGAGAAAAACGCGCGCTCACCATCCATCTTGTTCGCATTCTTTTCCCCGGTACAGGGCTCCTTGTTTTAAGCGCCTGGTGTCTGGGAGTTCTTAACAGCCATCGCCGGTTCCTGCTTTCCTATTTAGCTCCCGTAGCACTGAACTTCACCATGATCGCGGTGTTGCTCGTTTTCGGCGCACACGACAACGTCACCCGCCTCGTCTCCGACGCCGCCTGGGGGTATGTTCTCGGGAGTGCGCTGCAATTTATCGTTCAACTTCCGCGCGTACTCGAACTGCTCCCGGGCTTCCGTCCGAAATTCGACATTCAATCCCCTCACGTCCGCGCTGTCCTGCGCAGCTTCGGCCCGATTTTTTTGACCCGCGGGGTCGTTCAAATCAGCGCGCTCGTCGACCAGATGATCGCAAGCTGGCTGCCCCAGGGCGCAGTCGCCGCTCTGAGTGCCGGCCAAGTGATCTCGAATCTGCCGATCAGCCTTTTCAGCATGTCGGTATCCGCTGCGGAGCTTCCGGCTCTTTCGAGCGCGATCGGCACGCCGGAAGAGGTCGCCGAAATTCTCCGAACCCGCCTGAACTCGGGCCTGCGCCGCATCGCCTTTTTCGTGGTGCCCTCGGCAACCGCTTTCCTCTTACTCGGTGACGTACTCGCGGCCGGGCTCTACCAAACAGGCCGGTTCCACTACTCGGATGCCGTTTACCTATGGGCCGTGCTCGCGGGCTCTGGCGTCGGCCTGTTGGCAACAGCTCTGGGCCGTCTTTATTCATCAGCCTTCTATGCTCTGCTGGATACTCGAACTCCCCTTCGCTTCGCCGTCATCCGAGTCGCGCTAACGATTGTTTTCGGATACCTCTTCGCCCTCCATGGTCCCGCTCTGCTTGGTATCGACCGCAGATGGGGTGTTGCAGGCCTAACTTCTTCCGCCGGGATCGCCGGCTGGGTGGAATTTGCACTGCTGCGGCGTACGCTCAGCGATCGTATCGGGCCAACCTCTCTTTCCGCGCAACTAATAGTTCAGCTCTGGTCGATCGCCTTGTTGGCCGGCGGGGTCGCATTCGGCGCGAAACATCTCTTCAGCGTCAATCACCCGATCCTGGTCGCTGCCGTTGTCGTTCCTTTATACGGTGCCCTCTACATCGGAGCGGCTCTGGTACTCGGCATCCCCGAAGCGCAACAAGTCACGCGACCGCTGTTGCGGCGATTTGGCTGGTGATCCTCGCCATCTGTAGATCCTCTTGGGACGGGAGAACGCGTACTTCCGCTCCGCTTAGAAACTCTAACCCAGAGCAGATCTCCTCTCGTAATTCCGCAGCGTGCTCTCCAATCCCTCCTGTAAACGCCAGCAGATCGATCCCGCCCAACGCCGCGCCCATCGCTCCGATCATCTTGCGCACCTGGTAACAGAACATCTGCAGCGCCAGTCCCGCTTCTGCACTGGCTTTGCGAGCACTTAGCAGTTCACGCACATCACTGCTCAGTCCTGAAACTCCGAGCAGACCCGAGCAGCGATCGAAAACGTCTTCCAGATCGTCCGCCCGCTCGAATCCGTTTTGCAGCATAAAAAGCACCACCCCCGGATCCAGATCTCCACATCGTGTGCCCATCATCACGCCCCCGCTCGGCGTCAGGCCCATGCTCGTATCAATCGATTTACCTTCGCGTATTGCGGTGACGCTTGCTCCGTTGCCAAGATGTGCGACAACCGAACGCTTTGGAATCGGGTGTAGCTGCGCCATGATTGATTCCAACGACAAGCCGTGAAACCCATATCGCTCCACGCCCAGATCACGCACGTTTCCCGGAAGCGCATACGTTCTGCTCAGGTCCGGCATAGTCGAGTGAAATGCTGTGTCGAAGCACGCAACCTGCACCGCACTTGGCAAACGTCTCTCCACACTCTCTAAAACGCAAAGCGCAGCAGGCAGGTGTAAGGGCGCAAACGCAACCGCGCCTCTCAGTTGCTTCAAAACGTCCGCGCTCACCCGGCAGTGTTGCCGGATTTTTGGTCCGCCATGTACAATCCTGTGTCCGACCGCTGAGGGAGAACCTGCGCCGCAACTTTGCAGCTCTTCCAAAGCCCAGTCTAGGGCCGCCGCGTGCTCTGAGAATTGTCTCGCCTGCCCCGCTCCACGTTGCTCGCCCGGCGCTTGGAACCAAAATCGCCCGTGATCGCTGCCTATTTCTTCCGCATTTCCTTCGCAATAGAGTTCCAGGGAAGCGGCGCGTTCGCGATAGAGTCCGAATTTCAGTGACGACGAGCCGCAGTTCACAGCGAGAACGAATCTCTCGCCCTCTCCGCCTGTCACACGCACCACTGCCAGTTCCGAATTTCTGGCAGGTCTTCTCCGTTCTCCATCACGTAAGCTTTGTGTCGTTGCAATTGGTCGTACATCCAGTCTGCAGTCTTTTGCACAATCGGCTGAAATCGCGGTATGCGCCTAATGGCATCGAATGTCAACTGGAATCGGTCCATCTGATTCAGTACCGTCATGTCGAACGGAGTAGTGGTGGTTCCCTCCTCTTTGTAGCCACGCACATGCAGGTTGTCGTGGTTGTGCCGCTTATACGTCAACCTGTGAATCAGCCATGGATAGCCATGGAAAGCAAAAATGATCGGCCTGTCCTTTGTAAAAAGCTGATCGAACTCTTCATCCGCAATTCCGTGTGGATGCTCGCTCTGGTTCTGTAACGTCATCAGATCCACAACGTTTACCACGCGGATCCGAATATCCGGCGCATGTTTGCGCAACAGAGTCACCGCCGCCAGCGTTTCGAGTGTCGGCACGTCGCCGGCGCACGCCATCACGACATCCGGATCGCCTTCGTCGTTGCTTGCCCATTCCCAGGTCCCAATGCCTCGTGTGCAATGGTGAACCGCAGCGTTCATATCCAGCCAAACGGGCGCGGGCTGCTTGCCGGCGATGATCAAGTTCACGTATTGCCGGCTGCGCAGGCAGTGATCGGCGACCGAAAGCAAAGTATTTGCGTCAGGGGGCAAATACACCCGTACAACATCCGCCTTCTTGTTCACCACATGATCGATAAACCCGGGATCCTGGTGCGAAAAACCATTATGGTCCTGCCGCCAGACATGCGATGACAGTAAATAATTAAGCGACGAGATCGGCTTTCTCCACGGCAGGGTATTAGTCACTTTCAACCATTTCGCGTGCTGGTTGAACATCGAATCAATGATGTGTATGAACGCTTCGTAGCACGAGAAGAACCCGTGCCTTCCGGTCAGGAGATAACCTTCGAGCCAACCCTCGCACATGTGTTCGCTCAGCACTTCCATCACCCGGCCGTCGGTTGCCAAATGCACATCTACCGGCTCCATATGCGCCATCCACTCTTTGGCCGTCGCTTCATAGAGCGCATTCAAACGGTTGGAACTCGTTTCGTCCGGGCCGAACACTCTGAAGTTGCGCTCGCGGTGATTGAGCTTTGTAATGTCCCGCAAAAACGTGCCCAGTACACGAGTGGCCTCGGCCTGTACGCACCCTGGCTGTTCCAGCTTCACCGCATGTTCAGTAAAATCCGGAATGATCAAAGGGCGCAGCAACAGGCCGCCGTTTGCGTGCGGGTTCATGCCCATTCGCCTCAGCCCGGTCGGCGCCAGCGCTGCCAGATCCGGACGAAGCCTGCCTTTGTCGTCGAACAGCTTGTGAGGCTCGTAGCTCTTCAGCCAGCCCTCCAGGATCTTCAGATGTTCCGGATTGTTCGCTATGTCCGAGACGGGGACCTGGTGCGCTCGCCACGTTCCTTCCACTGGTTTACCGTCCACCTCTTTCGGCCCCGTCCAGCCTTTCGGAGTTTTGAGGATCAGCAACGGCCATCGTGGCCTCTCTGGAACTTCTTCGTCGCGCGCACGCTTCTGGATCGCCCTTACTTCGTCGAACATCTCGTCCAGAACAATCGCCATCTCGCGATGCATCTGATCCGGTTCATTGCCAGCCAACACGCGAGGCGCATAGCCGTAACCAGTGAAGAGGTGCAGCAACTCTTCTTCAGGGATACGCGCCAGCACCGTGGGATTGTCTATCTTGTATCCGTTCAGATGCAAGATAGGCAGCACCGCGCCGTCTTTTGCCGGATTCAGGAACTTATTCGAGTGCCAACTCGTCGCGGCCGCACCCGTTTCCGCTTCGCCATCGCCGACAATGCACGCCACAATCAGATCAGGATTGTCGAAAGCTGCGCCGTAAGCATGCAGCAGGCTGTATCCCAACTCCCCGCCCTCGTGAATCGAGCCCGGTGTCTCGGGAGCAACGTGGCTCGGCACCCCGTATGGCCACGAAAACTGCCGGAACAGCCGCTTGATGCCGTCACGATTGAGCTCGATCGGTGGATAGATCTCGGTATATGTACCCTCTAAATACGTGTGCGCGACAATCCCCGGGCCGCCATGTCCGGGCCCGATGATGTACATCATGTTCAGGTCATGTGCGCGGATCAGACGGTTTAAGTGCGTGTAGATAAAGTTCAGCCCGGCAGTGGTCCCCCAATGGCCGAGAAGCCGCGGCTTGATGTCCTCGACCGTCAGCGGCCGGTCAAGCAGCGGGTTGTCTTTCAAGTAGATTTGCCCAACAGTCAGGTAATTCGCCGCACTCCAGTATTCATGCAGCCGTTCCACTTCTTCGTCGCTCAGTGTCAAAGCCATGAAGTCGTCCTCGCCAGAACTCTATTATGTCCGGGGAATGTGAAAGTACGGCTTCAATGGGTGGCGGTTGCTCACCAAGTAAATGGATCAGCTACAGATCAACACATCCAGTGAGCGTTATGATTGCTCAACCTTTGGTGTCAGCTCAGAACCGGGTGTCCGACCTGAGACACAGGTTCTACTTTGCGAAAGCAGAGCTACGGTCAAAAGACTTCAGACTTAATGATCGGACGTATCAGTGCCGGGTGCACGAAGTGCTCGAAAACCAGAACTCTCTTGCCCAGCCCCAGCGATGGAGGATGTTTTATAAACTTAACTAGCGGTTCAATTGCGCCAGGCTCTTCGTGAAAACGTACGCCCAGCGAGCGCGGCAATCAGCCCGAATTGCCCTTCCCTGAAATGCGAGCGCCTGCCCTATCAGGAGTGCCGGGGCCGCCGCGTGAAACCGAAAAAGTCACGTGGCTAAGTTTTCGCTCGCCATCAAGCTCTCTGCCCAACAAGAACTCGATGCGCTTAGCGATGCGCTATTTGCCCGTATTGACCGCGAGCCTATGGGCCTGCCGGATGCTCCCCGGCAAGAAACTCCAGGGCTATAAAGATCTGTGGCGGATCAGGGTAGGCGATTACCGCGTCATCTACCGGATCGACGAGGCTGAAGCAGTGGTGACGATCATCCGCGTCGCTCATCACAAGGAATCGTACGAGCCTTGACGGGCAAAGCCGCGTAGTGTCTCCTGAGGGTTCGAGAGCAGATGTCTGCTTGCGCTAACCGGGGTGAACCTCGCTACCGCTTTTAAATCGTTTATCTGGCGGAGAGGGGGGGATTCGAACCCCCGGTAGAGTTTTTGACCCTACGACGGTTTAGCAAACCGCTGCTTTCGACCACTCAGCCACCTCTCCTTGTGAACACACGGGATCACGGTGACGGTCGGCGCGTCTTCAGCAATCCTAACATACGTAACCCGCGTTCTCCGCGGCGTTTTGCCGCCTAAAATCCGCGCTGCATAGGCATCGCAAACGGAGGCTCTACCAGGAAATCAGATTCACGAATGTCGAGCAGCGCTTCCCTAATCGCTTTCTCCTTCGCCGGCTCGGTCGTCACGACAAACGGCAGGTCGCGCCAGTCTTCGCGCGGTAACTGCAGCACCGCATCGATGCCAATGTTGTGCTTGGCCAGGATCGTCGCCAGCGTCGCAATGATCCCGGCTTTATCTTCAACGCGGAAGCGCAAATAATACGGCAGCTCCTGAACGGATACCGGTAAAGGGTGAAACTCACCAAGACGCTCGTGAGCGAAGGGGCTCACCCGGTCCGGACTGCCGAAACGGATTTCGCGCGCCACACGCATGATGTCGCTCACCACGGCAACGCCTGTCGGTTTCGATCCAGCACCGCGCCCGTAATAAAAAGTATCTTCCCCGTACGCGCCGCGAATCCACACCGCGTTATAGGCGCCCGTCACATGAGCAAGAATGGCCGATTGCGGAATCAGGCTGGGACGCACCGAGAGCAACAGACCGTCATCGCTCTGCCGAGCCAGGCAAAGCAGCCGGATGGTGTGCTTCAACTGGTGTGCATATTGAAAGTCAACGGGAATCACGCGGCGAATCCCTTCCGTGTAGATATCAGACGGCAACAGACGCTCGCCGAACGCCAGCGCCGCTAGAATCGCAAGCTTCGAGCGGGCGTCAAGACCATCCACATCGGCCGACGGATCAGCCTCTGCGTAGCCAAGCTGCTGCGCTTCGGCTAGCACCGCCTCAAACGCCGCATTGCTCTTTTCGATTTCCGTCAAAATGAAATTGCTCGTCCCGTTCAGAATGCCGTAGAGTTCCAGCACGCGGTCGCCGGCAATTCCTTCTCGAAGAACTGTGTGAATCGGAATCCCACCGGCGACACTGGCTTCCATCGCGAGATTAACGCCACTCTGATTAGCAAGCGACCAGAACTCCGCTCCGCGGAGCGCCATCAACTCTTTATTAGCCGTAACGACTGACTTACGTTCCCGAAGCGACTCTTCGATGACGTGTCCCGCCGTTGCCATTCCGCCGATCAACTCGACAACGATATCGATTTCAGGATTCCGGACAACATCCTGCCAGTTGGAAGTTCGAAGTACCGAACCGTCGAGAACCGGCAGCTTCTTATTCGCCACGTTGCGGCTGCAGACGGCTTTCAGCCGTAGAGCAAAGCCTAATTTTTCAGTGATCGATCGCGAGTTCTCCGTCAGGATCTGCAACGTGCCAAGCCCCACGTTGCCGAGTCCGATCAAGCCGACCCCTACCTCCAACCCACACGTCTCCTGAACCCGTAATCGCAGCGCATAAGTGGCTTATCATAGCAACCGTATGGGCTTTTCGCGACGGCAAGCGGTCCTGGCAGTCGTTGCCGCGTCCGCCTTACACGCGCAACGGCAGGATCCGCAGGACCAGGAACGTCCGCTGCCTATCCCGCCCAACCCGGACGAAGACCGGAAGTTGCCGAACGGCAAATCGATGAAGGACGAGATCGCGAAGCATGATCATCAACTCGCTCTGAAAGACGCCGATGAACTGATCTCTGCCGCAAAAGAGTTAAAAGAGCAGTTGGAGAAGGCCGGTGATTACGTCGTGCCACTCGCCACCGTCAAGAAAACTGAAGAGATAGAAAAGCTTGCTCGCCGCATACGAGGCCGTCTCAAGCAGTGAAAGTCTCGCATGCTAATCTGGCGTGACAGCGGCGGCCTGCCTACCTGAATGCCTACCGTAAGAGAGAAAAAGCAGTTGATGAGCGCCTCGGAGATCGATCGCACACTCGTGCGTCTGGCTCATGAGGTCCTTGAGAAAACTACCGATCTGAAAGATCTTGCGTTTATCGGAATCAAGCGTCGGGGCGTGCCTCTCGCGGAACGATTGGCCGCAAAGATAGCCAGTCTTGAACGAATCAACATTCCGGTGGGCGTGCTCGATATCAATTTGTATCGAGATGACCTCAGCACCGTCGCTGACCGCCCGGTCCTGAATGCCCGCCAGATCGACTTTTCCGTTGTCGGAAGAGATGTCGTATTGATGGACGACGTTCTGTACACCGGCCGAACGATCCGATCCGCTTTGGATGCGCTCTTCGATCATGGACGACCCGCGCGAGTACAGCTGCTTGTTCTCATCGACCGCGGCCACCGCGAGCTGCCGATCGAAGCGCGATACATAGGCCGGATGGTGCAAACCAGCGATGCCGAAATTATCGAAGTTAAGTTTCAGGAAGTGGACGGGCAGGAGAAAGTGATGCTCGTCGAAAGAGTCGACGAGGAACAGCCGGTCGAAGCCAAAGCAGCAAGATCAGAGTAAGTTCGACCATGGCGACAGGGCTTCTGGATATCGAATCACTCGATCGCAAGGATATCGAATCTATCCTGAAACGCTCGAAGGAACTTCAGCCCGGACCGAACGAAGGTTATAAACGCCTTGACGTTCTACGCGGCCGGACAGTGGTCAATTTGTTTTTCGAAGCATCCACCCGAACGCGAACAAGCTTCGAAATTGCAGCTAAGCGACTCGGTGCGGACACGCTATCCATTACCGCTTCGGGATCGAGCGTATCCAAAGGCGAGTCGCTGGTCGACACATTGAACACGCTCGCGGCAATGCGTCCCGATGCGATCGTCATGCGGCATGCGGCTTCAGGCGCTCCTCATTTTTTGTCGCGCTACTTGCCCGTCCCGATCGTCAATGCGGGTGACGGTACGCATGAACACCCCACGCAAGCTCTTCTCGATGCCCTCACAATTCTCGATCGCCGCCCGACTCTCGAAAATTTGCGGGTCGCCATCATCGGTGATATCGCGCACAGCCGCGTTGCCCGTTCCAACATGTACCTGCTTTCGAAGTTCGGCGCGCACGTGGTTCTGTGTGGACCTGCTTCCCTTCTCCCGCGCGAAATGGCACAACTCGCGCCGGGCGTTGAACTGACTTCCGACATGGAAAAAGCCATTCGCGGTGCCGATGTGATCATGATGCTGCGCGTTCAGCTCGAGCGGCAGCATGAAGCCGCCTTTCCGGCAAACGAGTACTTCCAATTTTTCGGTCTACGTCCTGAGCACATCGATCTCGCACAAACGAACGTGATCGTCATGCATCCCGGGCCCATCAATAGAGGCCGAGAGATTTCATCCGAAGTAGCCGATTCGCAGCGCTCGGCAATCCTCAATCAAGTGGGGAACGGAATCGTTGTCCGGATGGCGGTTCTCGAGCGGGTTTTGACAACATGAGCCGGCTCATTATCAAGAACGGCCGCGTCATCGATCCGTCTCAGCAGTTCGATGGCGTTGCCGACGTAGCCATCGAGAACGGTGTCGTGCGCGAGATTGGAACGGATCTCTCGCATCCGGGAAGCGAAGAGTTTGACGCTTCCGGCCTGGTAGTCACGCCTGGCTTCATCGATATCCACGTGCATCTCCGTGAGCCCGGTTTTGAGCACGCCGAAACCATCGAGTCCGGATCCCGCGCCGCAGCCGCTGGCGGATTCACATCAGTCTGCTGCATGCCGAACACGCTTCCCGTGAATGACAATGCAACGGTGACAAGCTATATTCGCGACCGCGCCCAGCGTTTCGCCGTCGTCAACGTTTATCCGATCGGAGCCATCACCAAAAACAGCGCCGGTGAAGAGCTGGCGGCTGTCGCCTCCATGAAGCAGGCCGGCATAGTCGCGATCTCCGATGATGGAAAGCCCGTGATGAATGCCCGCGTGGTGCGCCGCGCAATGGAGTTTGCCCGTGAACTGGACATTCCGCTCATCGAACATTGCGAAGACCTGAATCTGAGCGCCGGGGGCGACATGCACGAAGGGCTTGTCTCCACGAGGCTCGGTTTGCGCGGCATTCCGCGCAGTTCGGAAGATGTTATGGTTGCGCGCGACTTGATTCTTACCGAAGTAACTGGCTGCCGGTATCATGTTGCGCATCTCTCGTCCGCGCACTCGGTTCAGATGGTGGCGTGGGCCAAGCAGCACGGTTTGAAAGTAACGGCCGAAACCACGCCGCACCATTTCGTACTGGCCGACTGCGAAATGCGTCCTTACGACAG
Organism: uncultured Acidobacteriaceae bacterium; assembly: GCA_963771495.1. GTDB lineage: Bacteria > Acidobacteriota > Terriglobia > Bryobacterales > Bryobacteraceae > Bog-105. The sequence continues at coordinate 56,966 of CAVYTR010000013.1, forward strand.
CAACTACAAGATGAAGCCGCCTCTGCGCGAGAGCCGAGACGTGCAGGCGATCGTCGATGGATTAGTAAGCGGAGCCATCGACGCTATCGCGACAGATCATGCCCCGCATCCAGGCGCTGAAAAAATGCAGGAGTTCGAACGCTGCCCGTTTGGCATCATCGGACTGGAAACAGCATTGAGCCTGGCCCTCGAGCGGCTCTATCAAACCGGCAGGATGACTCTGCCAGATGTCGTAAAACTATTTACAACGAAGCCGGCAAAAGTAGTTTCGCTCGAACGGGGAACTCTACAACCCGGATCTGCAGCCGATGTCACGATTTTTGGGCTCGACCACGACTGGACATATGACGTAAACCGCTCGCCATCAAAGAGCCGGAACACGCCGTTTCACGGCCGCAAGTTTCGTGGCGGTCCGATTGCAACAATCGTTGCCGGCCAGATCGTCTGGCGCTACGATGCTTAAGCGCACGCGTTCCTGATCGCAGCAACCAGTCGCTCTACTTCTTCATCAGCAACAGTCCGCATATCGAAAAGAAGCCGCTCCTTTTCGATACGGGCAAGCACGGGGGGCGCTCCTGATCGCAGACGTTTCTCTGCTGCCGCCGGTTTGGGAACCGCCAATTGCACCACCCAGGAAGGCAACTTAGCATCGGGCGTTGATCCGCCGCCTATCGCTGATTCGTTTTCTGCAATAGTCACGTCCAGGCCGCTCAATTCTGCCGCAACCTTCTCTGCACGCGCCTGAATATTCGCCGAACTTTCAAATATCATGTCGAGCGTCGGAATCGCTGTCCAGTTCTCCATCAGTAGATGCCGCAATGTTGTCTCGAGCGCCTCTATCACGAGTTTGTCGAGCCGCAACGCACGGTAAACCGGATTGCGACGGATACGATTTACTAGGTCTGCATCGCCCGCAATGATTCCACTCTGCGGGCCGCCCAGGAGCTTGTCGCAGCTGAAGGAAACAACGTTCACGCCCGCATCAACGCTCGCCGAAACCAATGGTTCTTCTATCCCCACCGGCTTGAGATCGACAAGGCACCCGCTGCCCAGATCCTCATAAATGGGAACGCCGTGTTCGCGGCCCAGTTGGGCAAGTTCGGTGAGTTCCGGGCGCTCGGTGAAGCCAGACATGTGGAAATTCGACCTGTGCACCCGCATGATCAGGCGTGTTCTCTCGTTGATTGCCTCCGTGTAATCTGCGGCGCGTGTCCGGTTTGTCGTTCCTACCTCCCGAAGCACCGCGCCCGAATGAACCATGATCTCCGGAATGCGAAAGCTGTCGCCTATTTCGATCAGTTCGCCGCGTGAAACGATCACTTCGTATCCGGCCGCAAGTTCGTGGAGCACCAGAAACACTGCGGCTGCGTTGTTGTTAACAGCAATAGACGGGCGTTGAATCAGACGCTCGAGTAACAGCCCCGTGTGGGCGTCTCGCTTACCGCGTTTTCCTGCCTGGAGATCGTACTCCAGGTTTGAATACCGCGAAATGGGACGAAACTCATTCAGAGGAGCGCGGCCGAGATTCGTGTGAAGCACTACGCCGGTCGCGTTAATGACGGGACGGAGCGAGGGTGAGAGTAAGGCGCGCAAACGGGCTTCTACAGCGGCTTCTACCGTCTCATTGCTCGTTTCCAAACCGGCCGCTATGTCCCGCCGCCGTTCTGCGATCACTGCACGAATCTCTTGAACGACCAACGATCTTGGAACTCCCGCTAACTTCGAGAGACTCCGAAGGACCTGGTCGACGGACGGCAGCGTGCGAGGGAGATTCACCTTCTACGCAATCGCGCCGATTGCTCTGTGCGCAAGCGCCTGCTTCAGGTAGTGGCCGGTATAAGATTCAGCAACGGTGGCCACCGATTCCGGCGTGCCTTGCGCCACGATTCGTCCGCCTGCGTCACCGCCCTCCGGACCCATGTCGATCACCCAATCGGCCGCCTGAATCAGGTCCAGGTTATGTTCGATCACCAGGACGCTGCCGCCGCTGTGAATCAAACGCTCAAACGAAGCCAGCAGCTTGGCAATGTCGTCGAAGTGCAGACCCGTCGTCGGTTCATCGAACAGAAACAGAGTCCCTTCGCAGCTTGCTTGCGCCAAATGAGCCGCCAGCTTTACACGTTGCGCTTCACCGCCACTCAGAGTCGTTGCAGATTGACCGAGCCGCAGATATCCCAAACCAACATCCACCAGCACCTTGAGGCGCGCTGCAAGCCGTGGTGTATCGGCAAAGAAGGAAAGCGCTTCGCGAATCGTAAGCTGAAGCACTTGGTGGATGTTCAAGCCTTTATAAAGCACATCGAGAGTGGTTTGCTTGTAGCGCGTACCCTTGCACTCCTCGCAGACAAGATCCACATCCGCCAGAAACTGCATCTCTACTGTGACCGTGCCGTCGCCCTGGCATGTCTCACAACGCCCGCCGGGAATGTTGAACGAGAAATGCCCGCCTGTGTAGCCGCGGCGCTGCGCCTCAGGCGTACAGGCAAACAGATCGCGGATCAGGTCGAATGCTTTGACGTAGGTTACCGGATTCGATCTGGGTGTCCGGCCAATTGGCGATTGATCCACCAGCACTACGCTCGTCAGAAGATCGGCGCGCTCCACTCTCTTAACCGGCACTTTTCGGGCCGCGGTTTCACCTTCGTTCTTTGTGCTGGATCCCTGCCGCTCTTTATTCACCTGCTCGTCGAGCGCGCGATAGATCACCTCATGCACCAGACTCGATTTACCCGAGCCGGAAACGCCAGTGATCGCAACCATCATGTTGAGTGGGATCTCCACGTCAACGTTTTTCAGATTATTTGCGCGAGCGCCGAAGAACCGTACTGTTCTCTTCGGGTTCACCTTCCTGCGGTCGCGCGGACGGCTAACAGAAAGATCTCCGCGAAGATAACGACCGGTCAGTGTTCCGGAGTCTCTGTCCCTCGGAGCAGGCGTCGATATTAGCTGCTGATAAGTGCCTGCGAACGTGATACGGCCGCCATTCTCGCCCGCACCAGGACCCAGATCGAGAATGTAATCGGCCTCGGCCATAATCTCCGGGTCGTGTTCCACCACGACGATGGTGTTACCGAGTTCGCGCAGATCCTTCAACAGTCGAACAAGGCGCGACGTGTCACGGCTGTGCAAGCCGATGGACGGCTCGTCGAGAACATAAACGGCTCCCACCAGACGGGATCCGAGACAAGTGGCAAGCTGGATCCGCTGCGCTTCCCCGCCCGACAAGGTCGCGGATAAACGGTCGAGCGTCAAATACTCCAAGCCAACATCATTCAGGAATTTGCAGCGCTGCCGGATTTCGTCCAGGATCTTGTCCGCGATTTCCGCTTCCTCCGGGCTCAGCTGCAATGAATCGAAGAATTGTTGCGCGCGCCGGATATTCATCGCGGATACCTGCGCGATGTTGCAATCTTCCAGACGGACCCATAACGCCTCGGGACGCAACCTCGCACCACGGCACGCCGGGCATTGCGTGTACGCGCGATACCGGCTCAGAAACACCCGCACGTGTACCTTGTACTTCTTTCTTTCGACCTCTTGGAAGAAGCGCAGTACATGCTTACGTACAAATTCTAATTCGTCTCTCTTCAGGTCCGCATACGGAAGATTCAGCCGCACTTTCCCGCGCGCCTTTGTTCGAAACGTCTCCTCGAGGTACCACATGTACTGCGGCTTGGTCCAAGGGTCGATTGCGCCCGCGTCAATCGAAAGCGTCGGATCGGGCACGATCAGATCGAAATCGTAATCGATGGTGTTGCCAAAACCCTGGCAGACGGGGCACGCGCCGATCGGGTTATTAAAGCTGAACAGTGTAGGCTCGGGGACGGGCGCTTCCGTGCCACATACCTTGCATGCGAATTTTTCTGTGAAGTGCAGCGCACGAGGCTCAGCAGCGGCCGCTTCTTCGAAGAAAATTTCACCAGATTCGCGGAAGCAAATCTCAACCGTATCGACTATTCGTTGATGCAGATCCTCGCGGATCACAAGCCGGTCCGCGAGCACGAACAACGGCTGCGCAAAATCAATCTCGAGTAACGATTCCGGAGTGGAGAATTCAAAGGTCTTTCCCGCCTGAAACAGGCGATTAAAGCCCTTCTTTCGAAGATCAAACAACCGGTCACGCAAAGAGGCTGCATCGCCCTTCGCCGCTCTCACCGGAAACAGCGCATACCAGCGCGAGCCTTCCGGCTGAGCAAGCATTACCTCTGTAACCTGATCGACCGTGTCCTTCTGGATTCGAGTTCCATCATTCGGACAGTAGATGCGCCCAGCACGTGCCCAAAGCAGACGCATGAAATCGTAAAGTTCAGTGGCGGTCGCTACAGTCGAGCGAGGATTTCGAGTCTGATTTTTCTGACGTATCGCGATCGGTGGAGCAATGCCAAGGATTTCGTCGACATCGGGCTTCTCCATGCGCTCCAGAAACTGCCGAGCGTACGCCGACAGCGATTCCACGTACCGCCTTTGCCCTTCCGCGTAGATCGTGTCAAATACCAGAGATGACTTGCCCGAGCCGGACACGCCGGTAACAACTGTCAGCAGGTTGTGAGGAATGTCAACAGTGATGTTCTTCAGATTGTGTACACGCGCGCCGCGAACAGATAGAGAGTGAGTGTGAGATGCCTGCGCGAGATCCGCAGCGACGGCTGATTCGCAACTGGGTAAGCTTAGGTTTTCCGGCATTTCTTGAACGGCGGGATGAAGACCAGCGAAGCGTCCCTGCGAAGACCAGGCGGACTCGCAAGAAGGATCCTCACCCAGTATAAGATGCAGCGGTTATGTGCCGGATGCTTCCAACCCCCATGCTGTCCAACGAAAAACTCCGGCAATTCCGGGACGATCTGGTGGGCTGGTATCAAGTCTACAGGCGCGATCTGCCTTGGCGCCGCACCCGTGACCCGTATGCGATCTGGATCTCGGAAACCATGCTGCAGCAGACCAGGGTCGCCGCTGTCGTCCCGTACTACGAACGATTTCTCAAGCACTTTCCGGATGCCGGTGCGTTGGCGGCTGCACCGGAAGCTCTGTTGCTCGCAAGTTGGGCTGGGCTCGGTTACTACTACCGCGTTCGCAATTTGCAAAAGGCGGCACGACTGATTACCGATAGCGGAACTTTTCCCGCATCTTACGATACTCTCCGCGAACTGCCCGGTGTCGGTGACTATACGGCGGCAGCCGTAGCCAGCATTGCTTTTGATCTGCCGCACGCCGTGGTCGACGGCAATGTTCTTCGTGTGCTTAGCCGGCTGTTTGCGGATGCAACGAACATTGCATCAAGCTCCGGGAAAAAGAACTTTGCGACGCAAGCTCAAGCGCTACTCGACCGTGACCATCCTGGCGCGTACAACCAGGCAATTATGGAGCTCGGCGCGACCGTATGCCTCCCGCAAAAGCCGCTTTGCCTGGTTTGCCCGGTGAGTGCCGCATGCAAGGCCCGCGCCGAAGGACAACAGGATCGTTTTCCAGTAAAGATCGCTTCCAAAAAAAGCGTTGAAGAGGAGCGAACGCTTTTCTGGATTGAGCGCGGCCGAAAAATTCTGCTCTGGCAAAGACCTCCGGATTCGCGCCTCATGCCCGGCTTTTGGGAACTTCCAGAACGCCAGCAACTCCCGCACGCCACCGCAGGGCATACGCTCGGATGCTTTCGTCACGGCATTACATTTCACAGCTACCGGTTTTCGGTCGTAGAAGCGTCGGTCTCAGATGACATTCGACCTTGCCAATGGATTCCGGTTGCGAGTCTCGCGAGTTTACCTGTCAGCACCATTCTGCGGAAAGCCAGGCGCGTGGTGGACAGCGCAGTACCCGATGCGTTCGCGACGGACGGCAGCGCGCGCTAGCGGAGAGACCGCAACAACGGATAAACTCTAACCAAGAGGACTCTCTCCATGCTTAGATCTCTGGCGTTCTTGGCCCTCCTCGGCGGTACGACTTTTGTGTGCGGCCAAACCGCTCAACCACCAAAACCCGCGCAGGCACCCGGCGGGCTGAAACCGCGGGAGGATGCAGCCGCTGCACAGGGCACGTTCAGGATCGAGCCCGGCACCCACATCTTGCTGAGCATGATTAACAGCGTCAGCACGAAGCAAGCGCTGCCCGGTGACCGGATCTATCTCGAGACGGCATTCCCGATTCTGTCGGGAGGTCGCATCATCATTCCGCAGGGAAGTTGGGTGACCGGAACCGTCACCGAAGTCAAACGCCCAGGGCGAGTTAAAGGTAGAGGCGAGTTGCAAGTGCGCTTCGATTCGCTTACTCTGCCCAACGGCGCGACGCGCGATTTCCGGGCCGATCTGGGAGCAATCGATCCCAGGGCTGACCAAAGTCTCAAACGTGAGGAGAGCAAGATTACCGGACCGGGTGATAAGAAGGGCGATGTGGGCACGGTGGTCGGCAGCACTGCGGCGGGTACGGTGATCGGTAGCGGAATCGGCGCGGCCGCCGGCAACTTCGGACGCGGCGCGGGTATCGGCGCAGGGGCCGGCGCAGCTGCTGGTCTGTTGGGCGTCTTGACCAGCCGCGGGCCCGATGCAACCCTCAGCAAGGGTTCAACGGTCGAGATGGTTCTGGACCGTCCAATCTCTTTCTCGGAGAACGATCTGAATTTCAGCAATGCGCCGCCGCGTGGGACAACGAGCGATAGCGGCGCTCCTCCGGCACTGCCGCGCCGTAGCTGGACGTCACGAATACCTTATTAACTAGAAGATGATGGACGACTCGGATCCGGTCGAAATCCCGGTTACAGGCGTCCTGGACCTCCACTCCTTCTCACCGCGAGACGCAAAAGATGCAGTCGAGGCATACCTCGAAGAGGCGCATCGCTTAGGACTTACCGCTTTACGCATCATTCACGGCAGGGGTATTGGTGTTCAACGTGAGATGGTCCGGAAGGTACTCGCGCGGACTCCTTACGTTGTAAACTTCGGCGATGCGCCGCTCGAGGCAGGAGGTTGGGGAGCCACGACCGTGACTCTACAACGGTAGGGGCTGGTTCCAGGCTCCGTTGAACACAAGATCAGCTAGGGGCTTGCGCTGTCTTCCGGCCTTTTCGGCTTTTCGATGATTTTCGACTTCGAGGTCATCCGGGTTTCCGAGATAACCCAGTGCTACGGCAGCGGCGGGTTCAAACTCGTCCGGAATATTCAGCTCTCGCTGGGCTTTTACTTTATCAAAGCCCGCCATCCCGTGCCCATAGAATCCTAGCGCCGTCGCTTGCAGAAGCAGATTCGCTAATGCTGCGCCGGTGTCGTGCAAGCCATAGTAATTCTGGCTGCCGTCGTGCGAAAAAGTCTTTTTGGCGGCCATGATAATCAGCACCGAGGCGTTCTTCGCCCATGCCTGATTGAAGGGGAGAAGAATGCCCAAGATCCGGTTAAATGCCGCGGCATCCGATTTCCTGGCGACTAGGAAGCGCCAGGGCTGCTCATTGTAAGACGAAGCCGCCCAGCGTGCCGCTTCGAGAACGGTTTTAAGATCCTGGTCCGAGATCTGCTGCGAGGAAAAGGATCGCGGGCTCCAGCGCGAGCGTATTAGCTCGTGTACTGACTCCGGCGTGTCGGCCAACTTGCCAGACGGCTGGCTTACTCCAGGTGCTGCTTGTGTACTCAAAAGCTACCTCCAACTTCCATCACGAGGTTGGATGTAGCTTTCCCTGGTTCCGGTGCGGCCGCCGGAATGTTTTGGGAGCTTAACTGTGCTCCAGCGCGACTTCTTCCGCTTCGGATTCAACAGGAGCGACTTCGCCCTCCGCGTCCGGAGCGTAATAGTAATCGTGATAATACGTGTATTTGCTATAGAGTTCGCCGCGGCGAGCACCATTCACTACCACACCCAGAACGTTGTTTTCGCAGAGCGATTGCAACGCCCGCGTCACCGAATCGTAAGTTGTGGTCCCGATGCGAACCACCAGGATAGTCCCGTCACACATCGTCGAAAGCAGATTTCCGTCCGCAGCAAACAAAAGCGGGGGGCTGTCCAGGATAACCCAATCGAAGTGGTTCCGAAGTTCGTTCAGCAGAGCTTTGCATTCTTTGAAGTTCAACAGCTCCAGAGGGTTCGGTACGGCTTCGCCGGCGGTGAGAACGTATAGATTGGTGTCGCCGACCTTGTGCATGATTTCGCTCAGGCTTGCTTTGCCGAGCAAATAATCTGTGATTCCAGGCGCACAAGGAATCTGGAATGTTTTATCAACGGTGGGACGGCGGAAATCAAAATCCGCAAGCAGCACGCGCTTTTCAGCGATCTGAGCTTGCGTGATGGCCAGGTTCATGGCGGTGAAAGACTTGCCCTCAGCCGGAGAAGCACTGGTCACGATGATGGTGTGCAGAGGCTGCTGGCTCTGCATATGGTTCAGACGGGTGCGCAGAGTCCGGAACTCCTCGGCAGGCGCTTCGCGGGGACGAGACGGATTTACGACCAGCGACTCCTTCAAAGGTTTGTAAGGCACCTCTTTGGCGTTCGCAATGATCGATTCAAGATCATCCAAATCGAGCAACGGATCCCGCGTCGCGGGCGCTGTGGGACGCGGCGTCTCGACAGAAACTGCAGTTGTCTCGGTCGCGGGCAGTGACTCGACGGAAGGCAGAGTTCTTTCCGGTTGCGGAGTTTCCTCCCGCGGCACAGGGGGCACCCGCGGCGGCATAACGCGCCCGGCGGACCGCGTTACATCTGATGTTTCCTGCGCAGCTTTTCGCAGCGCGTCATGAACACGGCTCATCTTGTTATCCTCTGCCCAGGTAATAGTGGGCTACTGAACCAGCGATAATGGCCAACCCCGCTACTGTTGCGGTGGCCCAACCTACCCACATCACCTGCTTCCGGCGTTGCACGACGACATCGTTCTCTAACAGAGGGATACTGCCCAGAATGGTGAGTTGGGTATACAGACGGGCGTCCTTGAGGCTCTTGAGCGATGTGTCTTTGAATTCTCTAAAGGCCACAATCACCAGTCCGAGCACCAGTCCGGCTACTGCGCCGATCGGCACGATGCTTCCCCGCTTCGGTGCGAACGGCGCTGGCGGAAGAGAAGCCTGGTCGATCACTTCCAGCGTTTGTCCTTGCTTGCGCTCGTCTACGTGGTTTGCCAGAACGGAGCGCTGCAGCTTTGCATCGGCCTCCAGATAGCGATTCTTGGCCAGATCGCGATCGCGCAGCAGGTCAGAGTATTCTTTTTCGCCGGCCGGAATGTTTTCGAGCCGCCCCTGGTAATTACGAAGTGCCGCGTTCACCGAAGCAGTATCGCGGCTATTGGCTTGCGTCTCCATCTGATTGGCCTTTAACTGCAACTGAATCTGGTCGACGATGGTCTGAGCATCGAATTTCTGCCCATACTTCGCATCAAATGCGGGGTCGGTTTTCGGAACATTCTTTGCCAGCGCGTCCCGCTGTTTTTTCAGGAAAGCAAGCCGGTCGCGTGCTCCCTGCAGATCAGGGTAGTCGTCCGTGTACCGCTCGCGCATGGAGAGAATGTTGTTCTCAAGATCCTCAATCTGTTGATCGAGTACGTTCAGCTTCCCGTTATGCGCCGCCATGACCGGGCTCTGAATAGCCGATGCCCGCTCCTTCGCAACATGAAGGTCATTCTCGAGCATCATGCGCTGTTCGTTCAGGCGTGCAGCTTGGCCGTTCAGTGAATCGAGGCGGCCAGAAAGAGCACCCATCTGTGACATGTTGAGCTGCACTTCTTCCGGCAGACGACCAGCATTCTTCTCCCGGTACTCGGCGACCTTGCTTTCGGCTTGATCCAAATCCTGCTTAGCGTGGTCGTCCTCGTCCTTCAGAAATTGATAAGCCGCCTGCTGGCTTTCAGAAGTTTCCGCACTACTGGAATTCATGAAGCGCGTCACCAGGTCCTGGCAGACTTTCTGCGCTGTATATTTATCCGGATAAATGAAAGCCACGACCATAGCCGGCAGGATGCGTCCCGCGGCAAAACCGCCTTCCGTGGGACGAATAATGATGGACCGGCGCATCTGGTCGATCACGTCTTCCAGCGGTTCTTTTTTCAGATCCTTCTTGTACAGACCATAGGTATTGATAATGCTCGCAAGCGCATTCCGGCTCAGGATGTTCTGAGCCATGCTATTGATGCGGTCTGCTACATCCTGGCTGGTAACCTTGGGCGCCATGTCAGGCGCGAGTTGCTCCGGTACAACGCGAATGCGCGCCTCCGAGTAGTATGTGTCCGTCATCATGAAAGCCACAACAGTGGAGATGACAATTCCCGCGAAAGCAGGCGCAATCAGCCAGCCAACGTTGCGGCGGAGGATATCGACATAATCGCCGAAATCGTAGGGCCGGCGAGGCGTTGAAAGTGGGTCTAACATATACGAGTTTTCGCTGAGTCCTTCTTAATTAAGGAATGACGATATGATCGCCGGGTTTGACGGGAATGTTCTGATCCATGTGTTTGCCGCGTAGTACGTCGTGATAGTTGAAGTAAATCCGCTTACTACCGCGGAGGACATAGATCTTCTTCTGGTTGGCGAACTCGCCTACTCCGCCCGCCTTACTGATAGCTTCCAGCACGGTAGTCGGACTGACAAGAGCGTATTCGCCGGGACGGGCAATCAGGCCATCCATGTAGTACCGCTTGCTGCCAACATCCTGCACGGTGACTGTCACCAGAGGCTTGGTTACATATTTCTTGAGAGCGGTTGCAACGATATCTTGAACTTCGTTCGGGGTCTTGCCACCCGCATCCAGGTCGCCGACCAGAGGCAGCGTGAATTTGCCGTCTTGATGGACAGCCACTGGACCGGAAAACTCGGGCTCCGCCCAAACACGGATGCTGAGAACGTCGGTAGGCCCGATTTTGTAATTGTTTGAGTCTACCGGCGCTCCACCGGGCATCGCGCCCCCTCCGGGATTCGTGGGCTGTATTGGCTTTGTCTGGATCGGCGCCGGGTTGGCAGGCACCTGCGGCTGCAATGGATTAGGATTCTGACTCTGGTCCTGAAAGGCAAACAGGCTCAAAGGAAGCAGGAAAAGCAAGCAGAGTCTTAGACTTACAAGGCCCTGCCTGACAAGTGAACAATACATGAAATTTCGGGTGTTGGTTTCGGGGTGGATACCCTTGATTTTACACACTTTTTGTCCTCTTTAGGGCTTCCGGCTCATCTGGGTCTCGGCGCGCCGCTCAGCGACCGGCTGACTTGCGGAAGCAGCCCCGGCGTCAAATCGCGAGATCGGAACCCATACCTCCATTGGAGTCGGCTCGCGGTTACCCATCGCGTAATACGGGATGAAGGTCAGGGTCACCGGCCGTTTGGAGCGTGTAATGGCAACGGGCAAGGGTTGATACAGAGGTTCGTCTCCAAGTGCTTTTTCGGCTACTTGCCCGGGAACCTTTAACACCGTAACGCCGCCGAGCAAGTCTTTTCGTACCTCGGCAGTACTGGAACCGCCGGCACGAACGAAAACATCGCTGAGGAACGCTCCGCCTTGATCGATCTGCTCGAGAGTGTAGATAAGAGGACCGCGCTGCATCGCCAAACGCCCGTAAGTGTCGGCAAGTCGCGGATTGGAAACCATCTGAACCGGTTGAAGCGGCAGGGATAAGGAGACCGTGTCCCCGGCGTGCCAAGTGCGGCTGATCGCAATGTAGGTTCCTTTGTGAAGGTTTGCTGTCTGGAAAGGCTGGCCATTCACTTCGACGTCGATTGAGGGGGCCCAGGACGGCCAACGCAGGTAGATCGTGAAATCCGATGCACGCTGCGGGTTCACGGTAATCCGGACGTCACCGGACCAGGGATAGCTGGTGGACTGCGAGAGCTTCAGGCCGGTTCCGTCGCCAAGGTGCCAGTCTAAATCGGAGTTGTGGAAAAGATTTACGTAGACACCGTCGCGACTGGTCGCGTAGAAGTAGCCGGGAAGAGATTCAAAAAGCCGCTCGATATTGGGGGGACAGCAGTCGGTGTCGTACCAGGGATTTCTCAGCTTTTCGCCATTCGAAGCGAGGGGGTTACGGTAACAGTATAGATTTCCGGAGAGCGACATGCCTGAGTTCACGCCGTTGTACAGCGCGCGTTCCAGCACGTCGGCGTAGCGGGCATCACCGGTTAGCGCGAGCATACGGAAATTCCACATGACATTGGCGATGGCAGCGCAAGTTTCGGCATAAGCCTGCTCACTTGGTAGTTCATAAGGATCGCCAAAGCTCTCTCCTCCTGAACGCGAGCCGACGCCGCCCGTGATGTACATTTTTCGGCCGGTAAGGTCAGCCCAGAGCAAATCGAGAGTCTTCTTATAGGCTGGATCGCCGGTCTCGGCAAAGTAGTCGGTTGCTCCGGAGGCAGCATAGAGCGCACGAACGGCGTGCCCCTCGAACTCGGTCCGAGAGGTGAAGGCTTTGCCGCTGAATGTGTAACGGATATCGGCATCTTTGAGCTTGAGACGGTCGCGCTCAACCCCGCTAAACAAGTAATGCGTGAAATCGAGGTACTTCGCCTCACCGGTGGTGCGATAAAGCTCGACGAGCGCCATCTCGAGTTCCGGGTGACCAGTGATGAAGGGCCGCTTCGTGGGTCCGAAGTTGTCCACGAGGTAGTCGGCGAAGCGTATACCGGCATCGAGGAGGGTCCGATTTCCGGTCGCCCGGTAATAAGCGATTCCGGCCTGGAGCAGGTGGCCGAGGCAATAACCTTCGTGCGACCGGGTCAGTTCCGTGAATCGTAGACGGGCTTTGTCCCCAACGTAATAGGTGTTCAAGTACCCGGTGGGCTCCTGGGCGGCGACGATATCTGCGGTCAGAGAGTCGATTTCGGCGCGGAACTTCTGTTTGTCCGCATCCGGGGTTTCGTTCGATTCGATTGCCCAGGCAGCGCCCTCGATCCACTTGTAGAGATCGGAATCGGTGTAGAGCGGGCCTCTGCGAGGCACGTTCTTCTTCCCGGACAAGCGGCGGAAATTGTCGACGACCCCATGTTCTTCGAGGAGTTCGAGCATCGTAGGCAGGCTTCGATCCGTGGTAACGCGCCGCCTGCCGCTCCAAAAGCCGTCACCCAACCGGACAGCACGCACCGGCACAGGGTGGAAGCGGGCATTCAGCGAGTTGTCCAGGAAAATGACGCCTTCGTTTCGCCAGTCGCGCCGCTGCCCGTCCCCTGCAGCGATAAGGACCGCTCCAGCAACAACTACAAACGCGCAAGCCAGGCGCTTCATAGAGCCTTCAAATGTCGATAGACGAGCGAAACCGGCAAACCGACCACGTTGTGATAGCACCCTTCGATGCACCGGACGAAACGAGACGCGCGGCCTTGAATGGCATAGGCTCCGGCCTTGTCCAATGGCTCCCCGCTCCGAGTGTACTCCTCAATCTCCTGCTCCGTCAGGGTTACAAAGGAGACTCTGGTACTCGCCGCGTCGACGATTCGGGCGGCTTTGGAGAGGAGGCAGACGCCCGTGTGGACCCAGTGGTCGCGCCCGGAGAGGAGGCGAAGCATACGGGCGGCATCAGCAGCGTCGGAGGGCTTACCGAAGACCTGTTCATCCAGGCAAACGACTGTGTCGGCGCCGAGGACAACGTCGCCGGGCTGCGGTCCGATGGCGCGGGCCTTTTCCTCGGCGATCCGGGTAACGAAGTCGAGAGGCGGCTCATTTTCGAGCCGGGCCTCTCGGACTTCAGCAAAACGGACGATATGTCTAATGCCGGCGGCGAGCAGAAGTTCGTGGCGGCGAGGGGAGGCGGAAGCGAGAATCAGCATGGAATCAGCGTCATAGGACGATTTTGCGAAACGAACTCGGCAGTTGGGTTCGTTTTTCGAATAGTTCGATGCCGATCAGTAGTCTTGGCCTGGTTACGCCTTCGGAAGACATGACAGCTCAGATTTCTCTTATTGTTAAGCTACTTACGTTCGTTGCCGTACCGTTTGTGGTTCAGGCGGCCGACGGGGAGAAATGGTCGGTAGTTCGGAATGAGCACTTTGAGGTATTTTCGCAGGCAGGTGCGGAGTCTGCGCGTGTGGCGCTCAGAAGATTGGAGCAGTTGAGGCTGTTTGTTGCGGGAACTGGTCTCCGGACGGAACAGGAGCGGCCCATCCGGGTAATCGGTTTCCGATCTCGGCAGGAGTACGAGGGGTACCAGCTGCGTCCTTTGGCAGATGCTTTCTACCTGGGATCGTGGGAGAGAGATTACCTGGTGGTACCTAGCCTGGAGCCGGGCAAATTCAGCATGGTCGCTCACGAGTATGTTCATTCCGTGCTCCACACGAACGGATTTGAGCTTCCGCTCTGGTTGGGCGAGGGTCTGGCGGAGTACTACTCAAATGGGCGGGCCATCCCGCAGATCCGTTACGAATCACTACGCGGGCATGAATGGATACCGTTGCCGGATCTGCTCCATCGGGAGATTGCTTCGCGCGACAACGACAGGGAGACGGCTTCCCTATTTTATGCGGAGAGCGCCGCGCTGGTGAACATGCTTGCAGAAAGCTGGAAGTACCGGCCGCATTTCGCCCAGGTGATCTTATCGTTGAACGCGGGCGGGGGCAGCCTGGAGGAGGTCACTGGTCGAAGCGTGGATCAGATCTCGCAAGATTTGCTCCAATGGGTAGCAGCAGGACAAAGCCGCGCGCTGTTTCTGCCCGAACTTCCGGTGGCGATACGTGAGAATGGCTCGGAGCTGAGTGAGTCTGAAGCCGGTTTGGTGTTGGCCGACCTAAAGGATGCGGAAGCGGCAGCCAAGGGAACGGCACCCCCAATGCCCGTTGATGAAGCGTATTATATTCGGGCACTCAGCGCATTCAATGCAGGCAGTTATCAGGAGGCACTCGGCGAGGTGCGGCTTGTGAAAGTACTGGGCGAGGACCGCGCCTTCAATTACTGGGTGATCACCGCTTTCGGACTTCTGGACTTGGGGCACCTGCAGGAGGCCGCCGCTGCCGCCGAACATGCGACTCGCTGTGCGCGAACGGCGGAAGAACGTGGTGAGGCCACAGAACTGTGGGTCATCTTGGAGAGCCACACCGCTGATCAGGTGTTGCACGACAGGAGAGTGCGTCTCCGCTAAGCCTGGGAAGTCTTCAAGCTGCAAAATAGGCACGTCCTGACTGGAGGCGTGCCGGTGAAGCCACTACCGCGGTTGCTGCTCCGACACCCCGACCTGAAAACGATATCCATTTACCTTCACCTCTTGGAACGTCACCTGAAAGCGGCGGGCACACCACCTCAACAAGTTTCAGGCTATCTGGCCCCGACCACTTGAAGCGCTCGCGCAAGCTGCATCGAAGATGAAATCAGCGACCTTTTGAGATGACCGATATCGTTGGTACAGCGGGCAAAGGTTAGACCGAGAAGAACCGATCCCGGTTGAGCCGGCAACATCTCCGCGTACTCCGCGCTTTTGAGCGTTACCGTACAGCCGCGCTGGGTGACCATCTCGATCGGTGCCCTGGCTGCGGCTGTCAGGCCATCTCTGATAACTCATATCGTAACCGCCAGTGAAAGTCCTGAAGAGAACCTTCCGAAAGAAACGGCTGACGTTTCCGGGCAGTATTGCAACTGTCCCAGTTGCTCCGCACTTGCGGCGAAATCAGAGCGGCGCTTTACCAAACTTACCGCCGTCCGCGGCAAACACGGCGCCTTCAAAAGGTTCTATCCGCGGTGATCCGCGATGAACCTCACGCTGCTCTCCTCAGCCTTTTCGCGCCGAATCACTCCAGATTGTCCTAACGGACTTACTGAATCCCGCATAATATAGCGGAGTCAAACAAATAAAGAAGCCTGCTTCCAGAAGGCGGTGATCAGTCGCGGTCGGCGGCGCATGCGCTTGAGGGAGCGGCGGGCTCCTTCGCTCAGGTCCCAAAGGTTCTTAGCACAGACGTTCGGCAGTTCGTGGTGCTTGCAGTGTGCCCAGATGTACTCCACCGGATTCAGTTCCGGGGCGTAGGGCGGCAGGTACGCGATTTCCAAACGGCCTTTCTGGTCACGGATGAATTGCTGCGTGATTTTACTGCGGTGAGCCGGAAGCCGGTCCCAAATCAGCAGAATGTCGCCCTCGATGTAGCGCAGCAAGTGTTTAAGAAACTCGATGATCTGCTCGGATTTAATGGCTTCTTCGAAGATCTGAAAGTAGAAGTTCCAGACGGTGACGCCGGCGATGACCGACAGCGTTTTCCAGTTGAAGTGAAACTGGAGGACGGGGGTCTGCCCGCGAGGCGCCCAAGTGCGCCGCCGATGCGGCCGTTGACTCAAACCGCTTTCGTCTATGAAGACGATCGTTAGGCTCTCGTTCTCGGCTTTTTTTTAATCTCCGGCCAGCGCTTGCGTTTCCATTCGTCAATCAAACCTTCGTTGCGCTCCAGGGCGCGGCCCACAGGTTGTTGCACACTCCAATTCAACTGCCGTAGGATGCGCCAAACGTGTCCGGGGTGATAATCCACTTCGAAGTTCTCTTCGATCAAGTGCGCAACCCGTGGACACGTCCACAAGGGAGTTTCGTAACCCAGGCGCTCGGGACCTTCGAGGAGCAACTCCACCACACGGGCTTTGTCGACTTCATCCAAACAGGGCTGCCGGCCCGCTCGCCCCGCCCGCCGCAAAGCAACCTTGCCGTTTTCCTGATATTCCTTCCGCCATCTGCTGACGGTCTGGTTGCTCGCCTTCAGCCTACGGCCGATCTCGCTGTTGTTCAAGCCTTTTTCGAACAACTTGATCGCTTCGAAGCGACGCTTCTCAAGAGCCACAAAATCGCGCCTAACGCCTCGCGCATTGCCCATGCAGGTTAGACATCGCGGAGTCAAATTAGCTCCGCTATATTATGCGAGATTCAATAAGGTCCACGAAACCTCATGAAAATGACTCAGAGGGTACTCTGGACTTCGCCCCCCAAGGCGTGGTCCACGCTGAGAGCTAACATTGCAGCTGGCCAGAGCGGCGAGATCGAGAACTCAATGGGGAAGTTAACGCCGTCAGATTGTCTGATCCGGAGCGTGCGTGTTGAGCGAATAAATGAGCATTGCGTTCCCCGGTGGGGAGTGGTGATAGCCCGCGACCTTAATTAACGTACTTGCGGCACGCTCTCCGCTCCCGCCAGGAGGAAGCGTTATGTCGTACAAAATAGCCGGAATCGATGTTCATAAAAGAATGTTGGCCGTAGTTGTGGCCGACGTGCATGTCGAAGGCGAGTACCAGTTTGAGCGACGCCATTTTGGCAGCACCCCTGAGCAGCTGCAATTATTAGCGGATTGGCTGCTGGAGCAGATGGTGGAAGAAGCGGTGATGGAATCTACGGCTCAATATTGGAAACCGGTTTGGGGAGCACTGGAGCAGTACTGGAAGCCGAGATGTCAGAAGCGGGAAGGTGCCGAGCCTCTTTCGGGAACCTTGCATCTGGCGCAGGCGCAATCCAATCGCGGGCGGCAGGGACGAAAGAGAGATTTCCCCGATGCCGAACGACTGGTGAAACGGCTGGTAGCCCACGAACTGGTGCTCAGCTTCGTGCCGGATGTCGAGCAGCGCCTTTGGCGCACGGTGATGCGTGGAAAGTATCAGTTTAGGCGCAATCATGTGCGGTTGCAAAACCAATTAGATGCTCTGCTGGAAGAAGCGCATATTAAGTTGTCCAGCCTAGTCTCAGATCTGCTGGAGCTAGCGCCCAGCGCATGCTGCAGGCGTTGGCGGACGGAGAGACCGACCCCGCTGCTCTGGCTGCGTTGGCCGATACACGCTTGCGTGCTACGCCGGCACAGTTGCGTGACGCGCTCGGCGCGTGCAGCGAGTTGAATCCCGTCTACCGCCGGCCATTGAAGATGGCGTTAAAGGAACTGCAACTGATCGACGAGCAGATCGGGCAACTAGTGGTCTGTCGCAGTGAGTTCGCTAGCATAGCTTGATCCGTTTCTTTACGTCGGAATATTTCCATTGAAATGGCTTTGCGTTTTTGGAGTAAGCCCGGATGTAGCGCATGAGCTTACGGCTTAGATCGTTAACAGAGGTGAAAACTCCGCGCGCAATGACAGGGCGCTCCATGCGCGCGAACCAGATTTCCACTTGATTCAGCCAGGAGGAATAGGTGGGCGTGAAGTGCAGTTTTACCTCCGGGTTGGAATCCAAGAATTCGGCGACTTTCCGCGTTTTGTGAGCGGAGAGATTGTCGACGATGATATGAACTTCCTGCTTCGGTTTGCAAAGGCTGACCACCTGGCCAAGAAAGTCGACAAACTCATCGCTGGTGTGACGTTGCGCCGTCTTTCCGTGCACTTTTCCCGACTTAACGTCCAGCGCCGCGTAGAGGGATAAAGTGCCGTGACGATAGTATTCGAACCCGTGTCGCTCGATTCTGCCCGGCGACAGCGGAAGCACGGGGTCCCGTCGATCCAGCGCCTGGATGGCGGTCTTTTCATCGACACAGAACACAGCGGCGTGTTGAGGCGGATTCAAATACAATCCGATCACCTCGGCGGCTTTGCTTTCAAATTCCGGATCGTTGCTGGCCAGGTAGCGTTCCAGCCGGTGCGGCTTCACGCCGGCGGTTTTCCAGATCCGGTGTACGGCATCCTTGCTGATTTGCAATTCGGCCGCGAGTTTGCGTACCGACCAATGCGTCGAACCGTCCTTGGGCTTTCTGCGAGTTGCTTCCAGAACGCGCGCCTGGAGTTTCGGAGTGATAATCCTCGGCTTCTGACCAGGATGATGCAGTTCAAACAACCCTGGAACGCCCTCCCTCACGAATCGTTTCTTCCAACGAGAAATGGTGGAAGCTGTCGTCTGCAGCCGCCTTTCAATCTCGGCATAACTTCGACCCTCGGCCAGCATCAGAATCATCCGCGCTCGCAGAACCTCACCCGCCGGCAAACTCCGCGCGAGCAACATCTGCCGTAACTCGTCCCTGTCTTCCGCCCTCACCTCGATTGGCTTCGCTTCAAACGGCACATCCTTCAGACGTTTATCCGGTGCTATTAGTTACTCCGCGACAGGCTACTAGACCAGGAGATGACGAGTCTGCTCAAGCAGCATCAGGACGCAGTACAGCGACTGGCGGAGGTGCCCGGTCTGGGACTAGATTCTGCACAGCAGACCATCGCCGAAGTAGGTGCCACAGCGGCGACTTTTGCTTCGCCCAAAAATTTTGTCCTCATGGGTGGGCGCGTGTCCCGGAGACGAAGAGAGCGCGGGGATAAACAAGAGCACCCGCTGCCCACGGGCAACCGCCACATGCGACGAATCCTCAACCAGGCGGCGAATCCGCGGTCAAGCACAAAGGAAGCATCTTCGAGGTCGTGTATCGCCGGCTGGTACCGCGCCTAGGACACGGGCAAAACCATCGGAGCAATCACGCATCGGCTTTGTCGATTGATTTGGATCATTCTGCACCAGGGGGTCAGTTACGAGGAACGAGGCCGGCCGTGAGCCATAAATCGAAGCGACGCCGCACATCGAGAATGATTAGAGAGCTTCGTACCCTGGGCTACGACGTACAGCTGCTGAGCGTTCAAACGGGCAACGCTTGAGTCCGGAGCGTGCATTTTCGACCTTGCCCGCCATGCAGCCGCAATCCGGAACGTCTGTTTAACGGGCAAGAAGCTTTGCCGCTTGATCGTTGTCGATAATCGAGGTATATTGTCGATAGTCGTGGCGTTGACAATATGCCCAAACCTCCGGACTTGTTGCAGGGAACACTCGACTTTCTGATTGTCAAGACCATCGCGCGTAAACCGCTTCACGGTTGGGGGATAGCAGAGCGGATAGAAGAGCTCTCGGGCGAGGCTCTGCCGGTGGGGCAAGGGTCCTTATATCCGGCACTCCACCGGCTCGAAAGTCAAGGCTGGATCTGCGGGAGAAGGGAGCATTCGGATCTGGGACGGCCTGCGAAAGTCTACTCTGTAACTCGCGAGGGCCGGAAACAACTCGAGCGCGAACTCAAAAGTTGGAATCCCCTCGCTTCCGCCGTCCAGCTATTTACACAGAACGCCTGACGGGAAATTTATGCGAACTTTTCGGATCATCCAACGGCGCTTTCATTCATTGCTGCGTCGTTCTCTTGCCGACGCGGAACTGCAACTCGAAATTGAGATTCATATTCAGGAACTCACGCAGCAGGCAATAGCCGAGGGCATGAGTGAGGCCGAGGCTCGCGCCAAGGCTTTGCGGGAATTTGGAGGGATTGAGCGAACCAAAGAGGAGTGCCGGGATGCTCGCGGCGTGAACCGGATTCAAGATTTCGCCCAGGACTTACGCTACGGGTTTCGCATGTTGCGAAACTCGCCCGGCTTCAGCGCAGCCGCCGTACTTACTCTCGCGCTGGGCATCGGCGCCAACACCGCGATGTTCAGCATTGTGGATGCGGTGCTTTTGCGATCGTTTCCTTATCCGGATCCCAATGAACTCGTTCTGATGTTCGATGTCCCCCTGAAACGGCCAGACGCGCTGTCCGGGATTTCGTACAGAGACTTCACCGAGTACCGAAGTCAGAATCGCGTATTTAGCGAGATTGCGGGAAATACATTTCACAATCTCACGCTGACCGGAGCTGGCGAGCCAACGATTGTGAACACCGGGGACGTCACGCCGGAAATATTCTCTCTCCTAAACGCAGAACCTCTGGCGGGCCGCACGTTAGTGCCCGAGGATGGAAAACAGGGCGCGGCGGCTGTGGCCGTTGTGAGCGAAAATCTATGGCGCAGCCGCTTCGGTTCCAATCCGGCTCTTATTGGCAAATCTATTGCTTTGGACATGCGTTCCTTTACGGTTGTCGGAATCCTGCCGGCAGCCTTTCGCTATCCGGATGGGGCTCCCCCGCAGGATGTGTGGATTTCTGTCCTGCAAGACCCGCTGTTCGGACCTTTGACGTCGCAGCCCCGCGTACGTTTGCTGGGTGTGATTGGCCGGCTCAAGCCAGGTATTTCTTCGACGAAAGCTCAGGCCGAGATGAACGCTCTAAGCGAGCGGCTCGCGAAGGAGTTTTCCGCAGAAGATTCCGGATTGACGGTGCGGATTAGGCCCTATCGAGAGATAGTGGTCGGGAATGTGAAGTCCGCGCTGCTGATTTTGCTGAGCGCGGTTGGAGTGCTACTGTTGATGGCCTGCGCCAACATTGCGAACTTACTTTTATCGAGGGCCACCTCTCGCACGAGTGAAATTGCCGTGCGAATCGCGCTTGGGGCATCGCGCGCCCGCATTATCCGGCAATTGCTTACCGAGAGCGTTCTATTAGCCGTGCTCGGTGGACTTGCGGGTGTGCTTCTTGCGTGCTCCGCTGTTTGGACTCTTCTGCCCTTCCTACCATCCGATCTGGCCCAGATCGGTTCGATTCATGTCGGAGGCTCGGTGTTGGCGTTTGCGCTGTTGTTGTCTCTTGCTGCCGGGCTGGCATTTGGATTGGCGCCCGCGTTCCTCGCGACCCCGTCCAACATGCAGACGAACATAAGAGAGGGCGGACCGCGCACGGGCCAGCGCCGAGGGCGGCATGTTCGAAGCTTCCTGGCCGTCGGAGAAATCTCGTTGGCCATGATGCTCTTGGTGGCGGGCGGCCTTCTTATACGCAGCTTTGCTCTGGTCACGTCAGTAAATCCGGGGTTCGATCCGCAGAATGTTACGAAAGCCGAGGTTTCGCTTCCGCAATTTCAATACTCCAAGCCTCAGCAATGGAGGGCTTTCGCGGACGAATTCCTGGCGCGCCTCCATGCCCAGCCTGGTTTGCAGGATTCGGCTATGGCGGCTCCACTGCCAATGGACCGCCAGGGCCAAGCCACCTTCGAGTTCAGCATTGTAGGAAATGCTCCGCTTCCGCGCGGCAAATCGACCACCGCCGACTACGCCACCGTAAGTCCCGATTACTTTCGCGTGATGAGAATTCCACTGCGGCGAGGGCGTTTCTTTTCTGAACAAGACTCTTGGTCTAATCCTAAGGTTGCGATTATTAGCGAAACGCTGGCACGCCGTTATTTCCCCAACCAGAATCCGATCGAAAGACAAATGAGATTTGGATTTCCGCCGAACAGTAATGTATCGCGCGAAATCGTCGGCGTCGTCGGCGACGTGCGGGATGTGGCGCTTAGCCAAAAGCCGGGCCCTATTATGTATGTGCCTTTCGCGCAAGAGCCCCTATACGGAGGGGAGGTCGTCGTAAGAAGTTCGTTGAGCACCTCGAGCGTGGCCGCCGCCATCCGCCAGGAAGTTCACTCCATTGACAAGGACCTTCCGGTGACGGATGTCGAGTCCTTCCCGAATACGCTTGGGCAATCGATCTCGCGGGAACGATTTCGCACGTTCCTTCTAGGTTCGTTCAGCGCGTTGGCTCTCGTGCTCGCCGCCGTCGGAATTTTCGGCGTAGTTTCGTACTCGGCGTCGCAGCGCAGGCAGGAAATCGGAATTCGCATTGCGCTCGGAGCGCAGCCGCACGACGTTTTGCGCTTAATCTTAGGGCAAGGAGCGAAGCTTGCTTTATTGGGGCTGGGCATTGGCGTCGTCTTGGCGTTTCTGCTCACGCGTTTAATGGCGAGCCAGCTTTACGGCGTATCGGCGACGGATCCGCTGACATTTGGGGCCGTGATTCTCGTCCTGCTTGGAGTTTCAGTGATTGCCTGTTACCTCCCGGCCCGCCGCGCCATGCGCGTTGATCCCGTGGTCGCCTTGAGATGCCAGTAATTCGTGTGCGTCAGCATCGAAAATCTGTTTACTGGAGGATTGTCGCCGCTCGGACAGAACTCGTCTTGCGGGTCGAATAGATCCGCCCTGGCCGCTAGCGTTCATCGGGAGTGCCTCGGGCGAGACACTTCGGGTGTAAGGACCTGAAAAGCGATTAGGAACTGTCGAGGGAAACGCATCGGCGTACGAGTTGACCGGAGTCAGTTTCGAGCCGGAGACTCGGTTGCGCTGAGCGTCAACGCACGCTGCTTGTTGGCACGCGCGTAGTCTTTCCAGCAAGAGGCAACGCGTTCGCCAGCAAAAGACAGAAGACGATGATTGCTGATCGCCACTCGGCAGGTATTACGTCCTAGATAGCGCAGCACCGGTTCCGGTCCGGCGAAAGCAGGCCTGGGACGACCCAATCCTGCCAGAACAATCTGCGCAGGAATGCCGCGAACTGATTCGGAGTGGCTAATTCTGAGGCAGGTCGCTGCTCTCTTCGTCGGCACGAGGCCGTTCAGTTGAACGTTTCGCATCTGCAGCAACAGGAGGATCACTGGGCGATTGAAACTTGCTCCCCACGACCTTCGGCGCTATACCGAATCCCTAACTATGCCGAATCGATCTTGAAGATGTTGTCTTGGCGTTGAGTTCGCGGCTAGCTTGATCTATAGATTCGGCATAGTCCGAAGGGTCAGAGGCTCTTCAGGAAAGCCAGTAAGTCATCGTCAGGTTGATAGCGGCCGGCTTTGGTTTTGATCGGCACCACTTTCGAGAGGGCCTCCTCCTTCATACGGAGATTGGCATCTAGATAGATCTGTGTTGTTTCGGTGGATTCGTGTCCGAGCCAGAGTGCTATGAGGGTCTTATCCACACCGCCCTGCAACAACTCCATCGCCGTGGTGTGGCGAAGGACATGTGGCGAGACCCGCTTGCGGGTCAGCGATGGGCATTTCTTTTCCGCGATTTTGACGTACTTCGCAACCATATACTGAACTGCATCCGCGCTGAGCCGGCCACCCCGCAAACTCGGGAAGAGGATGTTTGTGGCTTCCGCCCCCTGTTCCCGAATCCACGCTTTCAAACCAACGATAGTCGGTTTGGTGAGCGGAGTACATCGTTCCTTCCGGCCTTTTCCTTCGCAACGAACATGAGGGCCATTGCTGAGATGGATGTCCTGTTGCCGAATCGAGGTGATCTCGGCGAGTCGTAAACCGGTTTGGAGAGTAGTCAACAAGAGCGTGTAATCGCGTCTCCCCAACCACCGACTGCGGTCTGGAGCTGCCAACAGAGCATCCATCTCGAGGCGTGTAAGAAAGCCAACAAGAGGGCGTGTCTGGCGCTTGTTGGGAATCACGAGTACGCGTTGAATGAGCCCCGAGTGCTCTGGTGTTTCCAGCGCCGCATATCGGAAGAACGAACGGATCGCTGTCAAGCGAAGATTGCGGGTTCGGGGGCCGTTGGTCCGAGTGCTCTCCAAGTCATCCAAGAACGCGCCTAAGAAAGGGGCATTCAGGTCTTCCATGGTTAGCTTCGACGGCGCTTTCGCCAACCGTTTTTGGGCGAACAGGAATAGCAAGCGAAAAGTGTCCCGGTAAGAGGCGATGGTGTGAGGACTGACTCGGCGTTGAGCGATGAGGCGTTTCGTGAAGAACATCTCTAAGAGGATCGGAAAGCCGGTGGCATTCTTCATGAGATGGTCTCCCAACGTTTTTCCAACCGCTGGCATACTGCTTCCATCAGTTCAGGCGTGGCGGTCACATACCAATAAGTGTCACTAACGTGGGCGTGACCGAGATAAGTGGATAGGATTGGTAGCCGCCGCTGAACGTCGTCCCCGTTTCGATGCCAGCGCAGGAGCGTCTCGACCGCAAAACGGTGGCGAAAGTCATGCAGGCGCGGTCCGCGGCTGGCTGAAGCTGCTCGAATGCCAATCTGGCGGGAGACTGTGTAGAAGGTGCGACGAACCTGTCCCTCATCCAGCCGACCATCAAAACGGGAACAAAAGAAGTACTGCGACTTTCGATGAACGAACAGCCGATCACGGCGGACGCCATACTCAGATAGGATCCTGATGCTCGACTCGTGAAGCGGGATCAGTCGCGACTTGCCAAACTTGGAGTGGCGGATCGTAAGAATGCGTTCGGTCCAATCTACATCTGAGACTCTCAGATTGAGTGCCTCGCTGATGCGGAGCCCGGTCACCGCCAGAAGTCCGAATAGACAATGGTATGTCCATGGCTGCAAGCTATGCGTCGCTGGCATTGCCTTAGCGGCTCCCAAGAGTTGGCGGATCTCTCCAGCGGAATAAATATAGGGCTTGGCGCGTTGCGTGCGGTACGGCAACAGGCCTTGGGGTGGAATCTCTGTTCTTGGATCAAAAGCGCTCAAGTAGCGAGCGAAGAGGCGTACGGCGCTCAACCGCGCGGCCCACTCACATGGCTTGATGTGTTGCGGTTCAGTGGCCCATTGTAAAGCCAGACGAGACGTAATCGTGGATTTACCCGCCTTCCGCAAAAACGCGGCGAACTCTTCCAAGAATCTTGTATGCTTTTTCAATTTGAATCCCAAGCCACGCCGGAGAGCAAGGTAATCCTTAATCGCTTCTTTGAGATCGTTCATCGTGCACCTCCGGGCCACGGCAGCGCCAACGTGCGCAATGCGATTAAATCTACCTTGGCGTAGACGGCCGTGGTATTCGGACTCCTATGTCGGAGCAGTTCTCCGATCTCATCAAGAGAAGCACCTTGCCGAAGCAAATCAGTTGCCAGTGTGTGGCGGAATAGATGGGCGCCCTTGCGAACAGAGTCGATGCCGCCGCGGATCAATGCCCGCCGAACAATCGTGGAAACAGTAATAGAATGTGCGAAGCCACGAATAGGCGCCCGATGTCGAAGAAAAACACGCCGGCACGGAGTGCGCGGGCGTCCCGAATGAACATAGATTGCGATAGCTTCGCCGACATCCGTTGGCATCGGCAACTGCGCCCAACGGCCGCCTTTGCACCGAATCGTAAGCAGCCCATCGTCCCAGTCGATGTCATCCAGCGTCAGGGCTACGATTTCGCAGGCTCTCAAGCCCAATCGAGTCAACATCAACAGAACGGCGTAATTCCGTTTTCCATTCGCAGTTTCACGCTCGCATTGACTCAGCACACGCTGCACCGCGCCAGCAGGGAGAAACTTTGGCACGGTCGAAAGCGACCAACAAGCGACCGACGGTACGCATCCCGCCAAGTCGACAGCAATCCGATCCTGATGTCTCAAATAGCGCAAGAAGGAGCGAAGAGCGGTTACCAGCAACTTCGCACGACCGGGGCTCATCTGACGGACTTTATCTTGAATGAACGTTGTCACATCTTTGGCCGTCAGGCTGGAGATATTCATTTCCGACCGGCCGAAGCGGTGAGTGAGAAACTGCTCGGCGAACGGAACATAATTCAGCAGACTACTTTGAGCAAGCCCCCGCTCATGCAACAGGTAATGCTCATAATCACTGGTCAACTGCTCCAGGCAATCTTTGATTTGCACTGGCTTAGCAGCCGTGATGCCGATCTCGCGCAGCATCGTCAGTAAACGACGCAACGGACCCGCCTCGCCGCTGTGCGAAATGTCGAGATCGCGCTTCAGAAATTGCTCGACGGTTTCCTCATCCATCAGTTGCAAGTTGATCTGCCGAGAGTGGAGCCAATTGCTGAATCTTGCAATGGCATACATCTGCATCGGAACAGACGAGGGCAAAAAACCTGCGTGCTGGATACGTTCTAAATACTTGTCTAGATAAGCGGCGAGTGGCCCCACCGCAGCCGGTCTAGAAGACTTGGGTCAATGAACTTTTGCATCTCCCAAGGATGACCGTCCAAGCTATGCCGAATCACGCCAAGTCAAAAGGCGTCGCTGACGGGCCCCTGGTCACTTCATTCGGCATAGTTAGGGATTCGGTATAGCTCCGGAGATCGTGCGCAGCGAGCTTCTCAATGCCGGCTTTTCTTGCATACTCCCTGACGACGTGCCACACGACCTTCTCGCTGAGCCCGCTGCCCCAAACAGTGCCCGCGCGCGTTACGCGCCTGAAGATCCTCCCGCTCGAGATACCGGCGGCCTGCAGCCAATCGTCGATGAGATCCTTTACCCAATCCGGCACCGGAATCGTACGAATGTGAGAAGCCTTGCTGATCAACTCGACAATGGCCCAGTGATCCTCCCGTTGCTGCAGATCCGAGACGCTCAATTCAACAGCTTCGTGCCTACGTAGACCACAGGCGACCAGTATGGCCAACGCCAAGTCCCGTTTGCCCTTCATCATCTCGGGGTCCGGAGCCCCAAGCAATGCAATCGCCTGATCCGGGAGGAGCCAATTCCCCAATCGCACCCCGATCTTCTTAACACCTTTTACTCGCCTAATTCCCGCTGCCAGATCAGCACTGAGGAGACCGCAATCCGACGCTTCGTATGCCAAGCGCCGCACCGCACCCAGTCGCAGATTGATGGTGCCTGGCGCTAATTTGCGGGCTTCGAGGTGAATCCGATACCGCATGACGACGGTTCGGTTGAAAGAGAGTCGCGGTTCGGAGCAGTACCACTCCACGAATTTGTCGATCGCGTGCCTATAGCCGCGTTCGGCATCGGTAGACGTGAGGCTGTTTAGAACTCCCGATTCCGCCTGATCTAGATTCGGCAACCGCAAGACTGCCTTTGGAGCGGTACGCCGTTTCTTTCTAGGGTGCTGCTTTCGCATCGATTCGCGGTCCTCCCAACCGCGAATCGATCATGACGGATGGCTGGTGACACGACCAGAATCCGGACCGTTTCCTCGGAGTGAGCGTCATGTTGCTATTACCAGCAACCAACAATGCGCATCAGAACCACGTCTTTTGCTTATACTCGCGATACGCGGCGCCGAACTTCTCTGTCAGCACCCGCTCCTCTTTCCGGCTGCGCACCACCTGGAGCGGAACCAGTACCGCAAAAATCAGCAGCAGCCACGGCCGTCCCATCCAGATGATGATTCCCAGGATCAACAACGCGCCAAAGAAGTAAATCGGATTGCGGATGCGCGAGTAGAGGCCCGTCGTTACCAGCGTCGTCGCCTTGGCCTGCACGCTGAAGGCGCGTCCCAGCTCAACGCGCGCTGCTACGAACAAAAGAAATGCCGGCGCTGCAATGGCAATTCCCACAATGCGCCATGCAGTCCATGGCAGATGCGCGGCATGCATGCCGAAGAGCGATAAGCCGATGATTAGCACCACCAGCGTCACCAAGTTAAGTTTCACGGCCGTTCTTCAGTCTCATTGCAATCAGGACCATCTTAGTGTGCCGGCGGGCTCCGCACCTAAGCCAAAGTCATCCTAAGCCCGCCTGCGGTGGACCGTCATCCCCGAATATACGATTCCCGGCGTATCTCATTCTCGAGAGAAAAGCTCTTCCAGCCCCTCAGGTTGTGTGGAAAGCGACGTTGCTGCAGGTTCTTTCCAGATTGCCCGTCACTGGACAACAATCCGTAAAGGCATAGCGAAACAGCCAGAAAGAACTGCTACCGTTGAAAAGGACGTGCGCCGAACCTCAGCCAGTTCGTTTCTTTCGTTGTTGCTGCTGACCACGCTCGTGTGGGGCGGTTGCATCTCGTGCGAACAATTTTTCATGTGGCCCAGCGCTAAAACCTGCTGCGGCGCGAATGGTCAGTGCAAGACAAAGAAATCGCAGCAGTCGCAAAGCACACGTGAATGTAAGCAGATTGCTTTCGAGCATCAAAATTCTGTACAGCTTCATGTAGACCTGCCCGTAACCGCTGTTCACGCATCAGACTTTCTGCCGCGCATTGCTGAGCCGTTTGCTTATTGGTCGCGGCGGCCTCTCATCGAGCCTTCGCCGCCCGATCTGCAAGTCCTTCACGGTACATTCCTGATCTAGTCTTTCCTTTTTCGCGCCTATGAGTTGCTGAAGGCAGGCGTGCGCCCGCACGACTGCGTCCTGCGTTCAAACGCAGGCGATGGAAAAAGGAAAAGTTATGCAATGTTGCCCGTGTTCATGGGGGCTGGCTTTCATCGCCACGCTCACGGCCACGCTTGTACATGCCGCCGATCATGGCCCGGTATTCGGCCTCGCCACCCCGACCAATCCTCAGGGCGGATGGAGCTTCGATCTTGCCGTGAATGGTCGAAGCGGAACTACCTCGAATCTGGAAGCCCTGCTCAGTTATGGAGTCACTCAGAATCTAAAGCTTTCGGTGTCAGGGCCGGTTGTATTTCAGCCAGACCCGTACCCGCGCTCGTCGGTCACCACAAACACGCCTATCAGCGGTGATTTCAGTGCCTTGGGGTGGTGGCGATTCCAGAAGAAAGATTACGCGGGTAAGCGAGTGGAAAGCACTGCCGTTACGGGTATTCTGGCACCCGGCCCGCAAGCGGAAACGGGTATTTATCGCGGGTTGCATACCGGACTGGGTTACCTCGTCGGGGGCGTCACTGGACTTGCCTCGCGCAGTCAGTATGTCTGGGTCGGGGCGACCTATCAACGCTATGCGGAATCGAACGGCGAACGCCGCCCCGATTTGCTCACTTACACCGCCGTTTACGGCTATCGCCCTCTCTCTTGGCGCACCGATTATCCGTGCTGGGACTGGCGCATCTTCGGAGAGATGACAGGCGAGCGAACCGGACAGATTCAGCGCCTTCGCGCGGAGTTGCCGGGCAGCCAGGCACAGCAGATCTTTTTCGGCCCTAGCGTCCTCGGTGTGTACCGCGCCATCGGCATCGAGGCCGGAGTGCAGTTTCCTCTTCTCCGCGATGTCGGACCGCTCTTTCCGAAGGAGCAGTACCGCTTTACGGTCAACTTTGCCTACTTCTTTTGAAAGGAATTGATGATACGAAAAACATTCTTAATGCTTGCCTTTACAGTGCTCACTGTCTTTCCGGGACGCGCCGAAGTACTGCAAGCGGATCTGTCCATCTTCGGCATGGATTGAATGACCTGCGCCCACGTGGTCGACGTGGCATTGAAGAAGGTTCCGGGCGTGCAATCGGTAGAAGTGAGCCTAAACAAAGGGCTCGCAACCGTGAAGCTAAAACCGGGGAATACCGTATCGGTTCCGCAATTCTGGCAACTGCTCCACAAAAACGGCTATACGCCGAAAGCAACGGCCGTATTTGTGCGTGGTGAGTTGGCAGAGTTGCAGGGTCATGTGCCGTTGAAGGTGACAGGCACCAAAGACGCGTTGATGCTCGCTCCGGACCCGAGGAACCCGGGCGCATATAGCGATGCATCTAAGAAGCTCGGCCAAACCGTTATCGTGCAAGGGATCATGGTCCCCATAAAGGATTTAAAGACGGCAACCCCGCTGCAAGTCACCCAAATCAAATAAGGAAAACAAATGCAATCAACTGTCTCCACAGCCCCGCCGCGCATTCGCAGCGGGGCGCTTAGTTATCTTTCCCTGTTTACCTCGCTTAGCACGCTGCTGTGCTGCGCCCTGCCCTCCTTATTTGTGCTGTTCGGGCTTGGGGCAACCGTCGCGTCGGTACTGTCCGAGGCTCCGTGGCTGGTGGAGATGTCCCACCATAAGCACTGGGTATTTCTCATAGCGGGCCTTCTGATCTCGGGAAATTTCATGTACCTGTACGCTATCGCGCCGAAGCTTCAGGCCAAGAAAGGGGGCCTGTGATCCGAACCATCCTGCAGTATGCCAAACGGCGAGCCGCCTCAGCCGCATTATCCTCTGGTGCTCAGCCGGGCTGTACCTGGTTGGCTGTTTCACGGCTTATCTGCTCGGGCCGATACTCGAGCGCTTTGATTCGTGAAATACTCAGCCGCCTGGTCGATCGCTGAATCCGCCTGAAAGTGCTTTCGTGACGTTGAACGGTCTCGTGCATAGAGAGTGTGTCAGAGCAGTCGGCAATCCGAACAGTAGGCTACCTTCGTGGTGCCGTTTGGCAAAGTCATTTCGATTCCCGGTGGCGGTAAGGATTCCTTCAAAAATCCATTCTTGGGTGTTGGAAATTAGCGGACGGGAACCGGGCTAAAGACGGCGCGCGTTACAGACGAGTTCGTTGCGCACAACACAACGTTTGTGAAACAACGAAGTAGTTAATCGCAGGAGAGAGCTTCCATGATGCGGCACTCGGCCACTGGGCGGTTACCGTTGCATGATGCGCTGATGCGGCGCAATTCGGATTCAAGGCGCTTGAGGTCTACCAGCTTGTCGTTGATCCCTTTTAAATGCCGCTCTGCAATCCGGCACACCTCAACGCATGAAGGCGCATTTTCAGCGGACAGCCGCAACAGGTCGCGGACTTGATCGAGCGAGAAGCCCAAATCCCGGCACCTGCGAACAAAGCGGAGCCTCCGCGCATGCTCTTGGCTATAAGTGCGGTAATTCCCGGCGGTTCGTGCGGCAGGCGGTAAGACGTCGATCTGCTCGTAATAGCGAATGGTGACAATTTTCACGCCCGTCTCTTTCGCCAGTTCTCCAATGCTCACACGTCCGCCCTCCTTGACCTTATAGTCACTATAGCCATTAGGCTGGAACCGTGCGGAAGCTCTGGCTTGTTCTCATCGCGACTGTTGCTCTCGCTCAGGCACCTGAAGCGACGATTCGCATCGCAGTGAAAGCCGATGCGGGGCCGGTGCAAGGGGCGGCTGTTACGGCACGCGGCAAGACCGCCCAAACGGGACCGGACGGCGTGGCGGTTTTGCCTGCTGCTCTGGGCCGCGTCGATGTGAGCGTGACCAAGGAAGGCTTCTTCCCGGCGCAAGCTTCGCTGAATGTCGATGCTGCCAGGGAGTGGCCGCTTGCAATCGAATTGCAGCCGCAGAAAGAAAAGCAGGAAGAAATCACGGTTTATGCGACACGCACCGATACTAGGCTGCAAGATTCGCCCCTGCATGTCGAGGTTGTGTCGCAGGATGAAATCAACGAAGAGCTTGCCATGAGGCCCGGCGATATCGGCATGCTGCTGAATGAAATGGGCGGCATGCGCGTGCAGACCACTTCCCCGGCACTGGGCGCGGCCAGCGTACGCATGCAGGGCATGCGAGGCCGCTATACGGCGTTTCTCTCCGATGGGCTGCCGCTGTTTGGACAGCAGGGCGCGGGGCTGGGCCTGCTGCAAATTCCGCCGATGGATTTAGGGCAGGTCGAAATCATCAAGGGCAACGCCTCGGCGCTTTACGGCAGCGCGGCGATGGCCGGGGTGGTCAATCTCATTTCGCGCAAGCCTGAAGATAAGCCGGTGCATGAGTTCCTTTTCAATGAGTCATCGTTGGGCGAAACCGACGCCTCGATGTTTCTGGCCTCGCAGCTTACGCCGCATTGGGGCGCATCGCTGCTGGGGGGCGGTTATTTCCAGAGGCATCAGGACTTGAACGGCGATGATTGGGCGGATGTGGCGGGCTATGGGCGCGGTGTCGTTCGGCCTCGCTTTTATTGGGATAACAAGAAGGGAGCCACGGCGCTGCTGACGGGCGGCGTAACGATGGAGGACCGCACAGGCGGCACCGTTCCCGGTGCTTCCCTTCCTCAAACCGGGCAGCCCTATGTTGAAGCGCTCAAGACGCGCCGGTATGATCTTGGCGGTAATGTGCAATGGCTGCTGGGTGGCCGCTATGTGCTGGCGACCCGCTTTTCCGCTTCGGATCAAGAGCATAAGCACCAGTTTGGTGAAGACAGGGAACGCGACCGGCATATATTGCTGTTTGGCGAAGTGTCGATCCGGGGAACGGCAGGAAAACACAACTGGGTCGCGGGCTTTGCCGATCAGCGGGACGACTTTCATCCGCGCGACACGCCGCAATTTGCTTATACCTATGTCGTGCCGGGACTGTTCGCGCAGGACGATATCATGCTGGCCTCTTGGCTGAGCGTGTCGGCCAGCGCCCGCGTCGATTTTCATAACCGCTACGGCACGTTTTTCAGCCCTCGCCTTTCGGCGCTGCTTCGCAAAGGCGGCTGGACCAGCCGCATCTCTGCCGGACAGGGATTTTTCGCCCCGACGCCGCTCACCGAAGAGACGGAAGCGGCGGGACTGGCAAGGCTGCAGCTTCCCGCGCCGCTACAAGCCGAACGGGGCCGCAATGCCTCGGTCGATCTGACGCGCCGCTTAGGGCCGGTCTCGGTGACAGGGACGCTTTTTGCCTCGAATATCGACCATCCGGTGTATGTGGACCGGGGTGCGGTCTATAGCATTTTCAACCTTGCGGGGCCGACGAAGAACCGGGGCGCGGAGCTTTTGGCGTCCTGGCGAAAATCGCCCTTCACCGTCACGAGCACGTACACCTATGTCCGCGCAAACGAGCTTGAGCCTTCGGGCCGGGTCGATGTTCCGCTCACGCCCCGGCAGAATTTCGGCATCGTCGGCATGTGGGAAAAGGAAGGCCTGGCGCGGGTGGGCCTCGAATGCTATTACACAGGCAGGCAACGCCTTGAATACGACCCTTACCGCGATGTATCCAAGCCCTACGTGCTGGTGGGCGCGATGGGAGAGCGCAAGATCACGGCGCATATGAAGCTGTTTCTGAACCTCGAAAATTTGAGCAACGTGCGCCAGACACGCTGGGACCCGCTGCTGTTGCCGAGCCGTGAATCGGATGGAAGATGGACGGTCGATGCCTGGGCACCGCTCGATGGCCGGGTGATTAACGGCGGCGCTCGCTTTACGTTCTGAGTGTGAGAGGCAATCGGAATAGCCATGCCTTGTGAAACGCAAACGAAACCGCACTCTCGGGCTGTCTTATGGCTTCAGGGCGTCACGGTTGTTTGGATGCTGATCGAGTGCGGCGTATCCCTCTTAGCCGCAGCAAGGGCGCATAGCCCCGCCCTGCTTGCCTTTGGTTCAGATAGCCTCGTGGAGCTGCTCTCTGCCTCGCTGGTGTTACTGCAATTTACCCCGCGCCTGAACGTCTCAAACAAGCAGGCGGGGAAAGCTGCGGCGGTGTTGCTTTTTGCGGTGGCGGGCATTGTCACCCTGATTGCGGGCCTCTCGCTGGCAGGGCGGGTACAGCCCGAAGAAAGCCTTCTGGGTATCGGCCTGACCGTCGTTGCGCTTCTCATCATGCCGGTGCTGGGCTGGCTGAAACGGAAGGAAGCGCGGCGGCTGGATAATCCCGCCCTGGCGGCGGATGCCGTGCAATCTGCAGCCTGCGCCTATCTTGCCGCAATTACGCTTATCGGCCTCGGACTCAACGCCGCGTTTCACATCGGATGGTTTGATTCAGCCGCCGCGCTGATCGCTGTTCCGCTGTTGTTGAAAGAGGGCCGGGAGGCATGGCAGGGCCGTAGTTGCTGCTAAGCAGTCTCATATTGGCCCCTTTTTGCAACACGACGCGAGCGGATCGTCGATGATACGGAAACTATCGGCTAAATACGGAATCAAGGGTCTACGCTGTAAAGCCTGTACCAGATATCCTGACTCGCCCACGCTGGGCAGGATAAAATTGCACACTGAACGTTGAAAACACTTCGAGAGGATCCGAATGTTCGTCGAGAAACCCCGCAACACATCCCGGGCTGCTGCTGGCCACGTTATTATGGCGGCGCTCGCAATTTTTCTGTCGTCGGCCATCGCCAAAGCCGCCTCTATCACCATCGATGAGCCAGAGATGCGCGCCATCTTCTCACAATCTAGCTTTGATGGCACACCCGTCAGCATTCGGTTCAACCCTTCGAGGGTAATCGTTGCTCCTGACTTGCTGGATATCAATGATCAAGCCGCTTTGACGGCGCTGTATAACCTGGCGCCGGACCCTGCCCCGACAGTGGATGCATTTTTTGTGGACCAACTCAATTTCTGCGGCTCCGTGGAGCCGACGATCAATGGAATATTCGCCGGGTGCGCGCAGCTGCCGGGCCATATCTTTGTGGAAGAATCAGAGGCGGCCGAACTATCAGCTGCCCCACTGATGGGTCATGAACTCGGTCACAACTTGAACCTACAGCACGACTTATTTAGTAGCTCCAACCTGATGGCGCCTTTCTTCCCTCCTGGGACGGAGCTAACCGAAGAACAGGTTGCAAATCTCCTCCAGAGCCCGTTAGTGCAGACAGACTCAACGGGGCAGAGATTTATTCAGATTACGCCGATAGCGATCGTGGCGGCGCCCGAGCCCTCGACGCTGCTGTTCCTCGGCGCCGCTCTCGGAGCGCTGCTCATCGTCAATAGAAACAAATCCGGGGCTCGGTAAGTTGAACG
The DNA here is from genome assembly GCA_963771495.1 of uncultured Acidobacteriaceae bacterium. Taxonomy (GTDB): domain Bacteria; phylum Acidobacteriota; class Terriglobia; order Bryobacterales; family Bryobacteraceae; genus Bog-105. Next base: position 91,713 of record CAVYTR010000013.1, read on the forward strand.
GAAGAAGTTACCGAGTCAGGGCCGCAGCAAAAAGGTCTTGTGCAGTCGAGATGTAACGCGGTCCAATCCGGCGAGATCTGAACTGAAGCGCAGCCTAGGCAGGGATGATTGCGTTGTACATCTTTGGTCGTGCTTACGAGCCATAGGAAAACGAGATTTCCGCAAGCATTTCTCGTCGGCTTGTGGGTGCCAACGCGCCGAACGACAAGTCGCGCTATCAAAAGCTGATCAGCATCGTGACAAACCCTGGCGCACGTTCGCCGCAAATGCCGCATGCGGCATTTCCGGAGAACTTGCGCCCGACTCTGCCATCAGGCCGGCGGCGAACTAGACCAGATTCAGTTTCTACTTGGACACGTGTCGGTACAAACTACCGAGCGATATCTAGGCTGCAAGCAGCGGATTCGCAACGCCGTTAACGATCGAATTGGGATCCAGCCGAAACATCGAGCGGGTTCGAACCGCTAGTGGACGAGTCGCCGACCGTACGGACACAATAGCTGACAAGCGCGGCTCTAAGAGAACAGCCTTCGTGTACATGCATTTTGAGGTGTCCTACTCTCTCTAGGCGAACCCGCGCAAATGAACAGCACTCGTGCAGATCTGCCACTCGTATCCAGGGCCAGGCCCGAGTTGTCGGCGCTAGCTAATTCTGGCTTACCGTACCAATCCTTTGGTTCCAGGTAAAGCGGGCGGTGCGGGAGATCATAGACGCATTTGAACTCACGTAATAGGGGTTCACCTACGTTGCCGTCCGCAGGCCCGGCTTCGATACCGTTCCTGTCCAAAGATAACTACAGAATTGGATCTCTCATCTCAAGTTTGCCGATCACCAGGACCGCGCTCTTAGTTCCCAACTTTTGCTGCGCACCGAGACCCGGGGTGACCATGTCCGAAAAGCGCGAGTGTTCTTGGTCCATCAATGAGAAACTTTGCCTGTGGAACTGCCGGACCGAGAGATTTGCTATCGCGCTTTGCAGAGCCGCGATGCTCGTTTCGACGGGCTGCTGTTCGTAGGCGTCCTGTCAACCGGGATTTATTGCCGGCCCATCTGTCCGGCTCGGACACCGAAATTCGCGCATTGCCGGTTCTTCGGTTCGGCGGCAGCGGCACAGGAAGCAGGCTTTCGCCCTTGCCTGCGTTGCCGCCCCGAGACTGCGCCCGATCTGGCTTCCTGGCGTGGAACTTCGAACACGGTCTCGCGGGCGCTGGCTCTCATCACCGATGGCGGGCTTGATGCTGCAGGCGCAAGCGTCGAAAGTCTGGCAGAACGACTTGGTTTAGGGGAACGCCAACTGCGGCGACTATTTCAACAGCATCTGGGGGCTTCTCCCATCGCGGTGGCACAGACCCGGCGTGTACTCTTTGCCAAGCAACTGATTCACGAAACGCGCATGCCGATGACGGAAGTCGCCATGGCCGCCGGATTCGGCAGCGTGCGGAGGTTCAATGAGATCTTCCAGAAACTTTTCGATCGTCCTCCGAGCGCCTTGCGGCGAAAAAGTTCTGCGAGCCCTACCGGAGCGGGCGTAACTCTGCAAGTGCGTTATCAGGCTCCGTATGATTGGACCTCCATGCTCGCCTATCTGGAAGCGCGCGCTATCCCGGGCGTTGAAGTGGTCGAGAAGGAAACGTATCTGCGGTCCGTCGCCATAGGCGGCTTTTGCGGGAGCGTCGAAGTGACACATTTACCGCAGCGGCAGAGCCTCGGAGTCACCATCCGTTTTCCCGATGTAAAATCGTTCCCTGCGATCGTGACGCGGGTGCGACGCGTGTTTGACGTGGGTGCCGACATTGAAACTATTGACGCGCATCTCTCCTGCGACCCGCTGCTGGCGCCCCTGGTTGCGCAGCGTCCCGGCCTGCGTGCGCCCGGCGGATGGGATGGCTTTGAGTTGGCCGTGCGGGCAATTCTTGGCCAGCAGATCAGCGTTACCGCTGCACGGCGTCTGGCCGGACAGCTCGTTCTGCTTCACGGCGCGCCCTTACCGGAGGGCTACCTGAGCCACGCTGGCCTTTCGCGCGTGTTTCCTTCGGCAGAGTGCCTGGCCTCCGCGGAATCGATCGGTCTCGCTATGCCAATTGCGCGGCAATCGTCGCTGAAGGCATTGGCGGAAGCGGCTGCAGCCGACCCGAATCTCTTTCGCCCGTTTGGAACCATTGAAGAGGCGATCGCGCGGCTGCGAACTATCCACGGAGTCGGCGAATGGACGGCGCAATATATTGCATTGCGCGCGTTACGGGAAATGGACGCCTTTCCTGCATCCGACATCGGGCTGCTGCGCGGCGCAGCAAAGGTGGATGGCGTGCGGTCGACTTCAACTAGTCTTCTGGACCGAGCCGAGTCGTGGCGTCCCTGGCGGGCCTACGCGGCGCAACACCTCTGGGCCGCGGATGCCAGCGCGACGGGCAATGAATCGAGGGATGCATGAGCGAAATTCTGAGATTATCGGTTGATCGAATCGATACGCCTATAGGTGAATTGCTCATCGTGGCGGACGGCGAAGGGAATCTGCGCGCTGTCGATTGGAGCGACCACGAGGCACGGATGCGCCGGCTGTTGGGACTTCATTATGGCGGCGAAGGATTCCGCCTTGGACCGGCTCGCAGGCAGAGCAGCTTGACGAATACCATTCGCAGCTATTTTGCGGGGGAGCTTATGGCGATAGATACGTTGCCGGTGCAGACAGCTGGGACGCCCTTTCAGCGCGAAGTATGGCGCGCGTTGCGCAAGATTCATTGCGGCACTACCCTCTCGTATGGAAAGCTTGCCGAGCGAATCGGCCGGCCCAACGCGGTAAGAGCGGTCGGCCTAGCGAATGGTTCCAATCCGATTGGAATCGTGGTGCCGTGCCACCGTGTGATTGGAGCCAATGGTTCGCTCACGGGGTATGGCGGAGGAGTCGAGCGCAAACGCTGGCTCTTGGAGCATGAACGCGAGCGTGTCACGTAAGCAAGAATTCAGAGATACAGCTCCATATAGACGTCGGCACGCGCATAGGGCGAGGGAATGATCTGCTCGGGGGGAAGATGTCGAAAGCCCAAGGATTGGTAAAGCTGAATGGCGGGCGCCAACTTTTGATTGGTCTCGAGATAAAGACGTCTGGCCCCGGAAGCACGCGCTTCGGCGATCACTTGCACGAGGAGGCTGCGTCCGATTCCGGCCCTTTGGCTCGATGCTGTGACAGCCATCTTCGCCACTTCAAATTCGTTGCCACTCATAGAGAGCAGGGCACAGCAGCCGACCACCTCTCCGTTGCGGAGAGCAAAGAAGATCCGGCCGCCGCGATCCAGAATGCTTTTTTGCGGATCGGCGAAACACTCCCGGTCCTTGGGCTCCAGGGCAAAATATCGGGTTATCCATTCTTCGTTGAGCTCCCGGAAACAGGTTTCGTCTCCGGGCATAAACTCACGAAAGGTTACGTCTGCAGGGGGAGACATCTGGTCCTCACCTTCCGTATGACAGCGATGGCATCGACTCTGACGAGCAGGAGAAACATGACAAGATTATTAGGCTGGCGCTGAGGATTGTGTCCAGAAACCCAGTCGGGAGACACGCGGCTGGTCTGTGTAGATCTTCAACGCGGCTTAACCGATAGCGAAGCAGGATACTCGTAAGTGGTTGCTTGTTTAATCGCGTAAGCATGCTTTGTCAACATAACGTCCTTTCTTCTGAGTGCTCGAGGAACGCGAATCAGGGCTTTTTCATGCGTTCTAGAGCTTCCTGAAAAATGCTTTGCAGATCGCTCAGGTGAGTGGCCGGATCATTGTTGTAGTCCATCAAACGATGATGGTACTTGCGTGATGCGGTTCGCTGTTCGACTATCTCGCGCACAAGTTCCATAGCAGGCCGCCGATGGTGAAATCCGCCGGTCACGTCAATTGTTGCTTTCTGCACAGCGCAGTAGAGACTCCACGTGGTTGCAGTTGAGGGGCATTTCCGATTGCCGGCACGATCCCAAGCACTCTCTGTAGAAAGAATCTCCGCCGCTTTCTGCACGCTCTTCTGGTCTAAGTTATTTGGACGGACTTCGCCGGAGTGGTCAAGATCAAAACTCATCGTGGGCGACGGTCTGAAGTTAGAAACCGCGAACCAGCCATATTCAGTTCTCAGGATCCCCCAATTACCCGTATAGATCTCCAGCTCCAGCGGAGCGTTGGGATATCCCCTGTCAGTCATATCGCCTGCCCAAACCTGTACGGGTACCATGTCATCTCGCCATCGGCCTGTCGCGATACCTACCGCAGATCGTAGCGTTATTTCCGGTTCTTGGTCGAACAACTTGCCACAGCTTCCCGCGAAGTGATTGTCTGTGCGGTGCAACAAGCAATGTGCGACCGTATCAATGACGGCTCTTGAGCGCGTCGCATTGGGCTGCGCCAGGGATTGCGAATGCGCGGGCGTCGTTGCAGTACTTGAGATGAGAATGAGTGTGCAAAGCAAATACCTGGCCGAATCCATCTCTGTTACTACGTCAGCATGAGGCAAACGTTACACTGCCGTTCGGAGAGCAGCTCCCATCGACAGCACGAAATTAATGTGGGGCCTTTGAAGTTGCGCAAAGGAAGGTTTATCGCACGGCTATCCCGCTATGCCCCAACGGACGAGCTCAGCGAGATTCGGCGTTTTGCCTTGGAACAAGATCGCTAAGCGAAAGATGCGGGAAGCCATCCATGACATAACCAGGGTGGCGACTACGACACCAGTCAACCCAGCCCAAAGCTCGCCGGCACCCCGCCCGGCGACACTTGTCGAACCAACATCAAAATGGGAGTGAATAGCGGGCACAGGGACATCGCTGTCGCGAAGACTCCGTTGGGTTCCTGCAAAACCGGGGTCAGAAAAAGCAGAGGTATCATCAGCGGCAATATCGGTATTAGCTTTAAACTTTCTGCGTCCCGAGCGCTGCTGCAAGCTGCCCCTAATGCAGTCGTTGAAGACGCCAGCATGATGACTTCAGCTATCAAGTAGAGAAAAAACCAGGGTAAAATCTTCAATGGTGCAAGTCCGATGATCGCCAGTGTCTCCAGCAGTACGAATGCCCCAATGACATAGAAGATGGAGCTCGTTAAGGCTGTGCCGACGGCGGCAAGAACTTTGCCGGTGATCAGCTCGAACGGACTTGCTGAAGTCAGCAGCATTTCAAAGACACGTTGGACCTTATCTTCAGCTACAGCCGCCAGCATCGGTGCCGAAGTAGACAGAACAATCATGAAGAACAGAAATGCCAAAACGAACGGAGCCACGAAGCCTTCGGCAATCCCGCGTTTCCGTGCTGGGACAATTTGACCGGTCCTTTGATCTTGCGTGATTAAGTTCATGCTTTCCAGGGGAATTTCCTTGAGTGCTTTATCCAGTTGCTCTCGGGGAATGCCGAGTCCTCTCAGGCGAACTCGTCGGAGCCCGTTATTGACTGGTCCCGCGAGCCACCGTTCCGTATCTCCGAAACCACCCTGGTTCGAAAACCAATTGACTGAGTTTGCTCCAATCTCGAGGAAGCCGAACAATTCTTTGCTACGCACACGGTTTGACAGAGCGAGGCGTTGAAAATCCGGCCTCTTCAAATCGGGGGCCACAATTTCAAATTCATACTTGGGCATGATCTGCACCCCGGTACGCTTGTCGAAACCGTCGCGCAGATACTGCTGCTTCACCTGCTCGATGACGGCCTCCGCGGCGGTGCCGGTATTATCCACTACTGCAACGCGCCGCACTTGCTTGTCCGGCCGCCCTTTTAGCAGAGTGGCGGCAAAGAAGCTGCCGCCAAATAGCAGGGGCGCTACCAGCAGTCCGATCAAAAAAGCCTTCGTTCGGACTGAGGCCAGATAATCCCGTCTTGCGATCAATAAAATGCTATGCACTTGGAACCTCAACCCGGTCGGCAGCCGCATCGGGACCGGCGATACGCATAAAGATGTCTTCCAGCGATGGTCTCGTGATCGAGAAGCTACTGACCCGTGTACGTGTGACCAGAGATCGCAAGAGCGCCTGCGGATCGCCATTGCGAGCGATACGGATTTCTTGCATCTGTCCGAGATCACGTATCTGTTCCACGCCCGGTAGCTCCGCGAGGCAAGCCGCCGCACTGTCATCAGCGGAAATTCGAATTGTGTCGTTGCCATAACGGTCCTGAATCTCAACCAGCGTGCCATCCAGAACTTTCCTGCCGCGGAACATCATGAGAATCCGTTCGCACATTTGCTCGGCTGTACCCATATCATGTGTGCTCAGGACGATCGTTGCTCCATTGCGGCGTAGTTCTAGAATCGCGGCTCGAATCGCTTCGGAACTCACCGGATCGAGACCGCTAAAAGGCTCATCGAGAATTAGTAGCTTTGGTTCTCCTATGGCGGCCGCGATGAATTGCACTTTCTGGGTCATGCCCTTGCTAAGCGTTTCAACCGGAGTCGATGCAAACTGGCCCAGACCCAGTCTTTCAAGCCATGTATCGACCTGAACGGCCGCGTTCCGTACCCGGCGAAGGTCGGCGTGAAAGCGTAAAAGCGACTGCACGGTCATCTTCTTGTAAATTCCGCGCTCTTCCGGAAGATAGCCGATCAAGCCAAGCCGGCGCGCGGAAGAATCGGCATCAAGAACACGGATGTTGCCGCGATCCGGAAAGAAAATACCTGCCATCATGCGCATGGTCGTGGTCTTGCCGGAGCCGTTAGGACCGATGAAACCGTAGATTGAACCTTTAGGGATCGAGAGCGAAAGATCGTCTACGGCTGTGACAGATGCGAAGCATTTTGTCACGCCGTAGAACTCGACACTGGATGCAGGAGATATCATTACCACCTCCTCCTCAACTCACGAAGGATGAGCAGGAGGACCGAAATCAAAACGAGAGCCGCCGCCAATAACCGCCCGCCCATTTGTCCGGCAACAAACGCAAGGACCAAAACAAATGCAAGGGTTCTGGTGATCAGCACAATCTGCGGCGCAATTCGAAATGGCTCTGCCGTGTGCTTCAGCCAAAGCGCCGGTCCACCCGCGCCAGCAGGCCGATCGATAACAGGCGGAAACAAATATCTCAAACCAATCGAAAAGAGCAGGCCTGCTGCGCCTCCGAAGTACATGACCTGCGGCGGCAAAGCCAATTTTCGATTGTCAGCCGAGAGAGCCACCTGGGACAGATAGGCGAATCCAAAGCCAATCACTGGGCCTCGCATTTGCTTAAACAGAGATCGTTTGCCTGGATGGGCGTAGACATCATCGAATATCAGGCCAAACAGCACCCATGCGGGCGGGATGGCGAGCTTCAGTAGGCCGGATCGTCGAAGAGAAACGCTTTCCCTTCGTACCAAGCAGCGCCCATAAACGACAAGTACAGAGCCGTTGCCTGCATCAGCAGCACTTGTGAGTCCGCTGTGCGACGTATCCTGCTGAGGATGACCATTGGCACGACCCGAAGCGCCTCACAAATATATTGCCCTGAGGAACCGCAGCTTTCATAGAGATCGCCCAGAACTTCCTCGCGGCAAGCGGGTGGAATGACAAGCGACAAAACCTTCTCGATGATCTTCGGAGGAGCAGAACACATCAGTTCGTCTCCTTCCTCCATCGCTTGCCCCATTCTTTGGCCCATTCCTTTCCCCAAACCTCTGCTATGCCGTCCCAGATTCGCTTGGCCGTAACAGCCGATTCCTGCAACGCGCGTTCACCCAGGGCTTCCAGACGATAACAGCGCTTGGCGCGCCCGCCTCGCTCGGGCGTTGGATCAGACAGCCATGAAGCGACGAAGCCTTTGTCTTCGAGCCGATCAAGAGTTACATAAACGGCTCCAAGCGAGACCGATTTCGGATGCCCCAGTTCCTGCACCTTCGCATGGATCGTAACGCCATAGGCGTCGTCGCGAAGTGCCAAAATTGCCGTAAGAACCAATTGCTCAAACTGACCCAGGGAATCGAGGCGTGGCATATATGGCTAACAGTGTAGGATAAATCATCTTAGCCGTCAATACGGATATTGCTCTGCCGCAACTCTCAATCGGATTTCGCCTTCGCTGTCTGGAGGATCTCCAGAAGCTTGTTCGTTTTCGAGAAGCTGGACTACCTTCGCCCTACTCATACTCCGCATGTGTTCTTCGAGTTCTTCCGGTCTTATCGGCGTGCCAGCTTAATACGCCTAAGATGAGAAAAACGCCAGCGCATAATGCACGCGTCCGCTTACCGAACAACCCGCGAATTCGCGCCAGAAGCGGTCTTTCAGGGCGGTCACAACACGACATAAAACCTTCCTCCAGATCTCAAACAAAAATTCAGAAGCAGACACACGTCCCCTTCGGGTTCTGTGTGTCTCACTTATGCGTGAGTTACAAGGAGGAAGTCGGCGGCGCGCGAGCTGGGCCTTGCTCTCCAACATGCGCCGTCAAGAGTGCGGTGGTCGGCTGCTCGATCGGACAATTGCTGACTGTCAGTAGGAAGAGAAATACAAATATTGCCGTGAGGATGGCTGGAAGACCGCCGGCGTGAAGAAGCACTCCGCCGAAGAGCAGCGCGACCAAAGCGATCACGACGAGGAATCGAAATGAGCTATTCTGCCGTGAAAACAAGCCCGCGCCTCTTCTTTGAGCATATCGAATAAACCCGGAACTTGATAGTCACCTCGACGCTAAAAAACACAAGGAAGTCCGCTGAGGGGAGTGACACAAATCGGCGTCTTCTGTATCGGTCCGTCGCCCAAACGAGCGTTTGTGCAATGAATTGCCGAAACACTTGTTTGCTCATTTTGGCATTGCAGAACTGTATTGCAGAACAAAATCGATTGGCGATAGGATTACGCAATCCGTTTCGGCTATGCGCGCGTATCCACGGACGATCAGGATACGGCTGCGCAAGTAGCAGCCTTGAAAGCCGCGAATTGCAATCAGATCTTCGGGAAAAAGCCTCCGGCGGCCGTTAGGACCGGCCAGAGCTCCATCGATTGCTCAATCGACTTCGGCAAAGCGATGTACTTGTCGTCTGGAAATTGGACCGGCTGTCCAGATCACTGAGGGATGTCTCATGATCATTTAGCGCTTCACCGAACTGAAAGCCGGGTTTCGCAGCTTGACCGAAGCGATCGACAAGACCACTCCAGCCGGTCGCATGATGATGCAAATGGTTGAGGCGTCTGCCGGGTTTGAAAGAGCAATGCTGCGCGAGCGCACCGAGGCCGGCATCGTGAAGATGGTGCGCCGGGGAGAGAAGACAGCCTGCCGATGCCGCGAGGTTATTCACTGTTCATCCCGCTACGATCTGCCGCATTCTGGCAAGGAATGCCAAGCCAGTGGTTCCAAACTGGCAGGGAAGATAGCGTGCCCACCGCAGTCGACACCGTGTACCCGCGCGCCTGAAGGGCACCCTACGACGAAGGAGCTGGACAGCTGCGACACTCCGACTTTGTTTGAGCTTAGACGGGCCGAAAAACATGCCCATGCGGCGACTCCATTCGTAGGGATCGTTACCCTGCTTAAGACTTTCCAGCGGCTCGGCCACTGCTATAAGCTCGCCGATGTACCACCGCGATCCGTAAGCATGTCGCCAAAGCATGCGGTGATTCCTCCCTGCACGACTGGCGGAAATATGACACGAGTTCGACTCGTGACCGCCACATGCAACTGGTTCGCTCGTAGGTTCGTGTCACCGCCTACGACGCAACCGCTCGCAAGATCGTCACGGACGCGAGCCTGGCTGCAAGCCGCACGCGGGACGACCTCGCCGACATCCATCAATGTCGCAGTTGAGGAACTCGTTCGGCGACGATATGAACTTCCGGGGTGAGTCCCTGGGACGCTTTAAAGCAAGAGCCTCAGCGCCGAGTCCGCAGCGCACAGCGGATTTTTGAGCCACCTAGAATGGCTGAAGACGCAAGCTGTTGAGCTCATGTCTTTGCGGCCTGGCCATGCACCGAGCGCAGGGCCAGTCCTGAATTAAAAGATCAATGGGTTTTTTGGAAGCAATCCTTACCGCTACCCTATTAGATTGATTACTGAAGGCATACATCTGGTTCGGGAGAAATCGGGCGAGACCTTTCGCTTCCGGCATGTCGAAGCCTTCGCCTGCCCAACGATGGCAGCGCACCGGTTCTAATGGCTCAGACTTCCCGAGGTATTCTCTTACAATCCCTCTTCTACGTAACGAGCGGTATCAATCACTTCTGGCACCGCGGCTTTTACCTGGGCATCATGCCCGACCATTACTCCCACCCGGATGCTTTGGTTCGCATCAGTGGAGCGGCAGAAATCCTTGGCGGTCTCGGGTTGTTGATACCGGTGACAAGACGTTTCTCAGCAATGGGGATTGGTGCAATGCTCGTCGTTTTCATCGACGTGCATCAGTTCATGCTCCGCCATCCAGAACGCTTTCCTAAAGTGCCCGAATGGGTCCTTTGGGCGCGTCTGTCGCTTCAACCCGTTCTAATCGCGTGGGCTTTGTACTACACTTTCAAAACACGCGATCGGCGCGCGACAACCTAAAAGCCTGGAGTGGGCCGATATTCCGCTCAACCGTTCTCCACCTCCATGCTACTGTCAGAAAAATCCAAACGTTCCTACAGAGCACTCGTGACCTTAACCCGAAGCATCGCCCTCACAACCGTATTCGCTGCCGGTCTGGCGGCGCAAGGCCTCCCGGTCACCCAGGCCGATCAGGCGGAAGGCCAAGCTTGGTGGGCGCATATCAAGGTGCTCGCCGATGACCGCATGCGCGGCCGGCTCACTGGCAGCGACGATTACCTCCGGGCCGCGCAGTACGTGGTCACGCAGTTCAAGTCGGACGGACTGCAGCCCGCCGGTGTGGATGGTTATTACCAGCCTGTCAAGTTTGACGTGACGCGCGTGATCGCTGACAAGTCGTCGATGACCTTGGTTGCGAATGGGCAGGAGCAGCCGCTTGTGCTCGGCCGGGATGCGATTCTCGGGGCGCGCGGGTTGCAGCCGAACTCTGTGAGCGCTCCCTTGGTGTTTATCGGTTATGGGCTGCATTTGCCCGAAGCAAAATACGACGACTTCAACAGCGCGGAAGTTCCGTTCTCTTCCTTGAAGGGGAAGATTGTTGTTCTGATGAACGGCGGTCCTGCTGATCTTCCGGGCGCGCTCAAGTCGTTTGCGCGTACGTCTCCGTTAGCCAAGGCTCTGGCGGATGCCGGCGCTGCCGGTTCCATCACTATTCCGACTCCGAAGTCGATGGATTTTGGATGGGAGCGCATGGCGAGCAGTGCATCGCAGCCTGGTATGCGCTTAGCGCCTGATCCGAGAGATGCGACTGTTGCGGCGAAGCACCCGGCTTTGGCGGACATACGCCACACCATGCTCTCCGCGACCTTCAATCCCGCCGAAGCGGAAAAGCTATTCGCCGGAACAGGGCACAGTTTTGCCGAGCTGCTTGCTTTGGCGGACGCAAGCAAACCGCTGCCTCGCTTTGATCTTGGCAAAAGCCTCACCGCGAAAGTAACAACCGAAAACAGCCAGGTGCAATCGCCCAACCTGGTCGCGAAACTGGAAGGCGCAGACCCCGTGCTGAGAAACGAATACGTGCTGATTTCCGCGCACCTGGACCACCTGGGCGTCGGTGCACCGATAAAGGGCAGCACCATTTACCCAGGCGCCATGGACGATGCATCCGGAGTTGCCTCCGTGCTCGAAATCGCGAAGAATTTTAGTCACGCACAGGAGCGGCCGAAACGCTCGATGCTCTTTGTCATTTTCACGGGAGAGGAGAAGGGACTGCTGGGGTCGCGCTACTTCGCAGGCCACCCGACCGTGCCGGAGAACGACATCGTCGCTGATCTCAATATGGACATGTTCATGCCGCTGTTCCCTCTCAAGAAACTGCACGTGCAGGGTCTCGGCGAGTCGACGCTGGCAGTCGAGGCCCGTGCCGCGGGAATCGATCACCACATCGAGATCGCAGCGGATCCGGAGCCCGACAGAAATTCTTTCATTCGCACAGATCAATACAGCTTCGTGCTTGCCGGAGTTCCGGCTGTGGCGATGAAATTTGGCTGGACCATGGGATCCCCGGAATATAAAGCTTGGCGGCAATGGCTCGCTCAGCGCTATCATTCGACCGAGGACAACCTTTCGCAACCAGTCGATTGCGCAGCCGCCGCGCAGTTCGATAATTTTCTCGCTGATTTTGCGCGGCGGGTGGCCGATAATCCAGAGCGCCCGCACTATCTCGATTCGAGCTTCTTCAGGCGCTTTGAAAAATGAGGTGCGGTATGAAAAGCAGACGCACGTTGGTTTGTGGAGGGGGGGACGCAGCTGCGGTGGTGGAAAATGGCAGGTTGTGTGGACGTCAGCCCGCTACCTCCCGGGGCGTCGGTTGGACGCTGGCAGCTTTGTGGAGGTTACCTCGCTACCTGCCTGGGGTGTTCGGGATTGCGGCAACCGTGGCACTCGCGCTCGCGCAGACTAAAGACGTGCGTGATATTCCCCAAACTAATTCGAGTTACATTGACGAGAACGGTACTGCGCATGTCACGCGGATTGTACCCGTCCCCGGCACTGTCAGCCCTGAGGCCCGCAAGAGTCTCGCACGGCCGCAGTCCGATGCCGCCGGGCACGAGACGCTCGAAGATCGGCGCTCACACACCGATAAATGGCAAACCGGGGCGGGGGAAGCGGCGCGCAAAGCCTATCCGGTGAAGAGCATTGAATCGGAAACCATTGCCGGCGTGCCCACGCGCGTCATCATGCCGATGGAAATCCCGGAGGAGAAGCGTGACCGCATCCTGCTGAACGTGCACGGAGGGGGCTTCAACTCGGATTCCGGTTCATTCACAGAGACGATCCCGATAGCAAATCTGACGAAGACCAAGACGATTGCCATCTTGTACCGGCTCGCGCCGGAGCATCCGTTTCCTGCCGCAGTAGACGATACGATTGCCGTCTACAAAGAAATACTGAAGAGCTACAAACCGCAAAACATCGCGTTGTATGGAACTTCAGCCGGGGCGATTTTAACGGCCGAGGTCGCTGTAAAAATGAAGCAGATCCATTTGCCTTTACCGGGAGCGCTGGGGATCTTCTCGGGGATGGGGGATTTCAGCAGGTCCGGAGATTCTTCGGCGATTTACGCACTCGCAGGATTCTCCGGGTATCTGGCGCCTCCGTCAGAGAAACCGAGCGACAGGTCTTACACAGGATCGACGGATCTCAAAAATCCATTGTTGTCGCCAGTATTCGACGATTTGAAAGACTTGCCGCCGACGCTCTTCGTGACGAGCACTCGCGATCTGCTTTTGAGCGGTACGACTATTCTGCATAGGGCGTTTCTGCATGCGGGGGTGCACGCAGAGTTAGTGGTATTCGAAGCCTTGCCGCATGCGTTCTGGAACGACGTCAACCTGCCGGAATCGAGAGAAGCAAACGAATTGATGGCGGGGTTCTTCGATCGAGAGTTGGGGAAAACCGGCACTTAACGCCACCTCTTATTGAGGGGGCTTCTGCTGGTTCGCGCGAGGCCAGCCTCCGGTCTTCGTGCCGGGCGTGGATGACGGCGTCGGGCTTGCAGTTTGGTCTGGTGTGGAATCCGGGGCGTCTATAGTTACTGAGTTGACGCGAGGCCCGGAGTCTTCATTCACGGGAACGCTTCGGCGCTTGATTGTGGGCGAGTCGGAGGTGTCTGCGGGATCGTCAATAACGCTCGGCGCCTTTTGCTGAGTGCGTGTAACGAGCGCTGGACCGGATGGCCCGCTTGCGCCTGCTCCGGACATGAACACGCGACGGTATCGAATCTCAGCCATTTCGTAAGTGCGCGCCGCGTGACCGGAGAGGGCCACCTCTACTGTCGCGCGGTCACCGGGTTGTGAGCCCTCGGGCATGTAGAAAAAGAGGGCGTACCGCTGACGCAACCTGGCGAGCGTGTCTTCAAGTGAGGAAGCATCGTCGACTTGCATGACGTCGCCTCCCGAGTCGCGGGCAATGGTTGCGGTACCTGCGGAGTGGGAAGGATCCATACCATATCCACCACCACGGCGGCCAGGGCCGAGCACGACCGGGCCGCCTCCTGGGAAGCCGATGGGGCCTCCGCCGGGCCAGCCGCCACCACCACCACCAGAACCCCACGGACCACGCGGGCGACCCCCGCCGGCGTTCAACTGCGGCGGTTCATAGGGAGCCTGCAAGAAACTCAGGACGGCGTTAGCGCGGTCGAGCGCCGATTCGACAGAGGCTTCGTCCTCCTGATCCTGAGTTTGATCATCGGTCAGAATCACAATCGCGCGGCGGGCATCCTGCCGGGCCTCCCGCTTCACGTAGTTTGCCGCATCGAGCAGCGCACGAGTGACTCGAGTTCCTCCGTTAAATCGTTCCGATCGAATCAAGCGGTTCAATTCCTGAGTGACATCGCTGTGGCTACTACGGAACGGAAGGCGTACGCGCGTGCTGGTATCGAAGACCATGATCGCGACTCGATCTTTGGCCGCGAGTACATCGAGCGCCTGCTGCGCTGCCGAAGCGATGCGCTGAACATGAGGCTGCATGCTCCCGCTAACGTCCAACAGAAGCAATACGTCGAGAGGCATGTTCTCGCTTGCGAAGTTTCGGATGGGAAGGACATGTCCATTCAGGCGAAGAACGAAATCCTGCACAGTGAGACCAGTTATGGCCCGGCCCTCCCGGTCGACGACCTGCGCGTCGACGCGCGTCATCGCTACGTCGCTCTTAAAAACTGCGGGATCGTCGTGAGCCCAGAGCGCGGCAGTTGTAACGAGAAACGCGACAGAGAGATGGCGCACTGGATATAGCATTCGCCGAAACACTTTATCGTTCATACGCGGCGTGGGGGGAAAAGGTTTCAAATGAGAGGACTTCCCTCGCGACGGATGTAAAGATGAGAGTAGCAATTGCATGCGAGTTGGCCTTCTCTTTGCGTTTACGTGCGTAATTTTAAGAGCCCAAGGAAACTACGAGATACAGGTTTATGGTTCGGACACGGTTCCCGCGGGGCGCACCATGGTGGAGTTGCACAGCAATTTCACGATAGGAGGATTCAAAGATCAAGTGCTCGGGGTGTTGCCGGACGAGCACCAGGTGCACGAAACGGTGGAGATTACGCAGGGATGGAACGACTGGTTTGAGACTGGGTTCTACATCTTCACAAGTGCGGGGCCGGGACAAGGGTACAAGTGGGTGGGTGACCACATTCGGCCTCGCGTACGCGTGCCGGAGAGCTGGCACTGGCCGGTGGGCGTGAGCATTTCCACCGAGATCGGGTATCAGCGGCCGATCTTTTCGACCGATACTTGGACCTGGGAAATACGTCCGATTGTGGACAAACAGCTGGGCAAGTGGTACCTGGCATTCAACCCGGCCCTCGAGCGATCATTCCACGGTTTCAGCGTTCCGCAGGGCATCGGATTTGCCCCTGCGTTCAAGGCAGCTTTTTCGGCGACCAGGAAATTGGGTCTCGGAGTTGAGTATTACGGATCGCTTGGATCCATCACGGGATTTGATCCGTTCAACTTGCAACAGCAACAGATTTTTCCTTCGATTGACTACGACTTCGGTCCGAACTGGGAGTTCAACTTCGGCGTAGGCGTAGGGGTCACTCACAGCACCGATCATCTGATCGCGAAGATGATTATTGGGCGGCGATTCCGGTTTGTAACGCCCCGGCTGGCTCAAGCGCTTTTGCGGTAAGTACGTTGCGCTTTCGTGCTGGCATTTTCTGGTTGTGGCTGCTGCCTTTGGTATTGCTTCCGGGCACCGGACCCGAGCTTCCGCTGGGCTTACCTGCGGTTCCGTTCCCCGCTGACAATCCCTATTCGCCGGCGGCTGTGGAACTGGGCAGAAATTTGTTTTTCGATGGCCGCCTGTCGGCCAATGGACACGTTTCCTGCGCGTTCTGTCACACGCCCGAGCATGCGTTCTCAGGGACCACCGCTTTCTCTCCGGGTGTAAACGGCAACCTGACTGGCCGCCACACACCGACACTGATCAATCGCGCCTACGGCAAGTCTCAGTTCTGGGACGGGCGCGCGCCGACCATCGAGGCGCAAGTAATCATTCCCGTGACGAATCCGAATGAGATGGGGATGACTGCGGACGGAGTGGTGCAAGCGATCTCCGGGATAAAAGGATACGGCCCGCTGTTTGCCGCCGCATTCGGGGACAGCCGCGTGAATTTCGAACGCATTGCGAAGGCGATTGGTACGTTTGAGCGCACGATTGTTTCGGGCAACTCTCCTTACGACCGTTATGTGGCGGGCGACAAGTCCGCTTTGACGAAAGAGCAGAAGGAAGGAATGGATTTCTTCGACGGCAAAGGAGAATGCGCGGAGTGCCACAACGGCCCGGATTTTACGAATGAAAAATTCGAGAATCTAGGGATCGGCATGGAACGCGAGCATCCCGATGCCGGGCGGGAGGTTGTCACGAAGAAGCGGGGCGATTTCGGAAAATTCAAGACGCCGACGCTGCGGGATCTGGCGCACCGCGGACCCTACATGCACGACGGGCGTTTCCGGACGCCGGGAGAGGTGCTGGACTTTTATGCGAAAGGCGGCATACCGAACCCACATGTGGATGATCGGTTGCTGAAATTTTACATGGACGGGAAGACTAAGGCCGAGTTGTTGGCATTTCTGGATGCGCTGAATGGCGAGGGTTGGCAAAGCATCAAGGCTCCTGAGCAATTGCCCCAGTAGCCGGAGGAGAACTGTTCGCATATACTCTGCTTGGATCGAAAATGGAATCAAGCACGATAAGGCGATTGATTTTCGGGCTGCCCAGTATTGCGCTGATCTGCCTGAGTATGGCCGCGCAGAAATTCCCGGAACCAGCAAGTGGTGATGAGAGCGGTTTCGAGCGCATTTTCGACGGACAGAATCTAAACGGCTGGGAAGGCGATCCGAAGTATTGGCGCATAGAGAACGGATGCCTGGTGGGCGAAGTAACTCCGGCTACGATCCTGAAACAAAATACGTTCGCGATCTGGCGAGGCGGCAAGCCGCGGGATTTCGAACTGAAAGCGGAGTATCGCATCTCGGCACACGGAAACAGCGGGATTAACTATCGCAGCGTGGAAATTCCGGACGTGCCGCTGGCGTTGAAGGGTTACCAGGCGGATATTGACGGCCAGAACCGAAACGCAAACGGGATGCGGTACACGGCCCAGAATTACGAGGAACGAGGCCGTGGATTCCTGGCTTTGCGCGGGCAGATGACGCACATCGGAGCTGATGCTAAACCGGTTATCTTCGGGTCACTCGGAGATACAAAAGAGCTGGCCACCTATATCAAAGAGGATGACTGGAACGAGTTTCACCTGATCGTTCGGGGCGATATGCTGATTCATATCCTGAACGGTCATGTAATGAGCGTTGTGATTGATGATGACGCGGCGCATCGCCGGTTCGATGGCTTGATTGGCGTTCAGGTGCATGTGGGACCGCCGATGAAGGTGGAGTTTCGGAATCTGCGGTTGAAGAAGCTGGCGGGATTGGGTTCCTGAGTCGACCGCGTTCACAAGTGTATAGACGGCGCCACTGGCGTGACAGACGGGAGAGAGATGACCATGGTTCTTAAACCGCCACCATTATTGACTATGTAAGGCCGGGATTTTCTGTAGCTCGAGAAAATATTTGCGTCTTTTCCGAACACTCGGGCGTTTTCCCTCGCTCTTAGTGAACGAGCATGAACAACCGTTTCTTATCTGCCCCGTGGTTTTCAATCGACATTTTCGATGACCAACGATGAGGATGAGAGCCTTCTGGTGCTTCTGATTCAAAGCGGCGATACAGCAGCTTTTGAGACGATGCTGTTGCGCCTATACGAGCCGTTACATAAGTACATCACCAGATTGGTGGGTGTATCGATCGCAGAGGACGTATTGCAGGAGGTAGCATTGCGGGTCTTCAAGAATATCCAGCACTTGCGTGAGCCGCGGGCGTTTCGGCCATGGGTGTATCGCATTGCCACCCGCATCGCATTCGTTCATCTTAGGCGGTGAAAGAGATGGCGAGTACTTGAAAGGGATCCTCAAGTACTTGCTGCTACGTCATCTCCATCGCAAGAACCGGACGAGTTCGAATCGGAATTGTTCAGTATGGTTGATCGGCTTTCGCCGGCTAGCAGAGCCGTGCTCCTGCTTCACTAACAGCAAAATCTTTCTGTAGAGGAGACCGCAGCCATTCTCGCGATTCCCATAGGAAGGGCCAAATCTCGTCTCGCCTATGGGGTGGCTAAGCTTCGCGAATTGATCAGGGAGAAACAAACGACATGAGCACTGATGAAGAAACCCAAGCTGGGGTACCTCCCGCAAAGGAGGACTTTATTCGGAGAGCGCTGGCGGATGTTGAGAAAACGCAGCGGTTTCAGCGTGTCAGACAGATCATACTTACGATTCTGGCGTTCGCCTTTGCGTTTTGGTTAGCATTCAAACCGTCGGGTCCCGAGCTGCAGATAGAATGCACGGTCATTATTATGCTGGGTCTAGTTGCAGGAGTCTGCACAGCGAAAGTTATGTCGCTAAATAATAGAAACACGAAGGCGATCTTACAAGCGATCGCTGAATTGCACAACAAGACTTACTGAGTATCTCAAATGTCTGCCTTCCGATAACATCGGAGACGAAAAAAAGAGCCGTGAGTTTCAAGCTCGCGGCTCTGAAGTTAGTTTGACAATTCAGTGAAGTTGTTATCTGCGGCCGCCGTGGAACCCTCCGGCAAAGCCGCCGTGGAACCCATGTACGGAAGCATTGATGCCGCCTACGCGTCCGTAGTATCCGCGGCTATAGAAACCGTGGCCGCCATAGAAACCGCGATAAAACGGCGAACCGTAAACGAAAGCCGGTGAATAAAATCCAAAGCCAAACGGGCTGTATAGGAACCCGGCACCCGGCAGGAAAGCGTACTGAGCCCAGAACGGATCCCAATACCAACCGGGACCATACCAGCCGCCGTAGTCTGCCACATTCCTGGCAACAGACACATTCGCTTGCGCTTCTTCCTGGCTGCGAACACGGCTCCAGACATACAGCGGATCAGCTTGCGCAACCTGCTTATCGAAACCATGCGACTTTAAGTTTTCATTTGTAAGTACGATCTGGTCGCCTTTGTCTATAGTTCTTGTGCGCGACGCCTCAAGTACCTTAGCCTTTCCGTCAAGCACCCGTATTAACTGTTGATTGGCATCGAACTCGTAGAGCCCGTGCTTCTCAATCTGCGTGGTGGCGCCATTCAGGTTGACTTGCATTACCGTCCCTTTTACCAAGTCCGCCGCTTCAACCATGGCCGAACCGCGAATGACTTCGAGCTGCAGGTTCGCTAGCCCGAGTGATTGCATGACAACCTGGCTGTTGTGGCCGATGCGTAGAAACGCGCCCGGGGTCAGCAGCACTTCAACAAAGCCAGCCTCCGTCTCGATCGCCTGACCAGCTTGCGCAACCGTGTAGCCGGCCGCGCCTGGACCAAGCGGCTGACTGTTGAGCATAGCCTGACCTTCAACGTAATTGATAGTGCCCGGCACGCCTTGCCTTTGTGCGGGAGCTTGACCGTATGCGGCGGAGTTCGACGCCGATCCATACCGAACCGGTGCGGACATACTCGGTTGAGCCAACGTTAAGGTGGCAGTTACGAGCAAAACGGCCATTAGTTTCAGACCGCTCTTAATTTGTCCTTTCATTTTCTTTCTCCTGCTGTTTAGACGCACGGAATCGAGATGAGGTCGCAGGTGGCAGAATAAAAAGTTCTTTACTGTGTGCAAGTTACGGTGCTTTTCCACCGCATCGGTGGTTTTCGGCTACTCATATGACATTAGTCCACTAACAAGCGGGAGTCGCTCTACAGCGATGTAATCGCTCGGTTACCCAAAAGGGCTTGTTGGGACGTTTTCTCTCGGCAGTCTTGTTGGTCGCGATCTTGAGTTTGCAGGCTGTACGGAGGCAAAATAGAGCGACTATAGCTGCTCCCGTATCCGATCCGACCGGCTCAGCGCTTCCCGAAGCAAAGGTCGCGCTAGTGACCAGCGCAACTCAACTCACGCGCGGGTCGCAATGAACGCGAATGGTGAATATGTCGCCTCATCGATACCTATAGGCGAGTACACCATTACCGTTGTGAAACCTGGCTTCGAGAAGCTGCTGCGCACCGGCGAGCCAGGCACAGACTGTCTCGGTACAGCAACCACTCCGCTGCTGCAATGCTTATGCATGCCAAAAAGCGCCGTGCTTTCCCCGGCTGTTTCTCTAAGCAGCTGGGTTACAAGAACAACAAAAGGGCAGGCCGGAAGCCGAAATGAGTAGCGGAACACGAAGCCCGAACCGTTCGGCCGGACCTCCCGCGATGGCTGGGGCGATGGTCGCTCCCACGATTTCGCTCGCGAGCTTGCAGTGGCGGCGCCACGGAACGAACCGTGAGCACCAAAGGCGATTTGAATGATTCAATGACCCCGAGAAAGCCTATGACAGACTTTGTCACAACGAAATAAGGCAAGCTGGCTGAACCTCCATGGCGCGCCTGTAATTGGTCAGGACGACTGAGGCCCAATAGCCAAAGTTACCGGGAATCATGTCGACCTCGAAGGGCGACTAGAGCTTTGATTCTCCGTTATCGAGAGCAAGGATCTCTCATGGCCAACCTAAGCGAGCCTCAGACTCAGGTGCTCACGCCTTGTGCCTGCTAATCGTTGGCAATGAATTGTGCCAGCGCATTCTCAAATCCCTGCTGGTCGTCGGGTGTCAGGGCCGCACGGCTGACCGGTCTGCGGATGCCGAACAATCCTTCTGCATTCATCGGTCGTGCAAATTCGATGCATACGCTGGGCTGGCTCCTCCGAGGTACTGCGAACCCGCTGTCGTCCGCTCTTGCGCCGCGTACGCTGAGAATCATCTCTCGAGGCACGCGTAGCTGAAAGAACAATCCGTATCGAAGATGAATGTACTCCCGCGCCGCCAGCGTTGGCCGAAGCCAGAAGGCGCGCGCTATTCCGACCACCCAAATCAGACTGTACAGACTGAGCCCCGTTGCGATCCAGGCAAGCATTGAACTCCAGTTTTTCAGTAGCAGATGTACCGGCACAACTTCCAGCGCACAGGCGAGCGGCAGCACTCCCAGTAGTTCGGCCTGCCCCACTCTGCGATAAATCGTGAACGGCTGTGTTCCTGCCGGCGCATGCGGCTTCGAACGCCAGGAGAACACGGCGTAGTACCAAATCCCGAGTTCCGCAGCTAAGGCACTCACCACAGCCGGTACCGGCAAAAGGCTTTGCAAAGCGGTCCTTAGCGCCTCGACGGGATCAAGGTTTCGCTCGAGACTCCTCAGGTTCTGCCGCCGGACTTGAATGACCGCGAATCCAATCAAGGCGGCTTCGCACAACCCAACTACGACAATTTTGAGGGCTCGCGCATTGGGATAAAGATAGGTAGCGCGTACCACTCCGAGCAGCGCGACAACGATTAGACTTGTCTGGGCTCTGATCCCGGGCCGAACTAACAGCCAATAATAGAGTGCGGTTACAACTATAACCAGATCGAAAGTGGACGCAATAGCCAAAATCAGCCGTCGCTCAGATTCATCGGCTGATCGCGTCAGCATGCTATCAACAAAATTAATCGACAGCGCGAGTAGCAGGAACACCGAGTAGCGAGAGTAGCGGGAACCCGTAGTTGTCTGCGTTCTTACCTTCTAGTCTTTTAACGCGCGCAGGCATGTTCGCGTGCAGCTTCATTCATTTTTCGGGAATTCCAAACCGTGCTTTGTTTCAGCTGCCAATCGGGCTAAACGTGTGTGAAATTGTCTGATCTGCTGGCGTTGCTTTTCGATTAAACTGTGCGGCTGGCCAGTAAAGTTGGCCTCGGCAGCGTTATCGTAAGTAATTTGGGCAGATTCTTCCCCGCTTTCACAAGAGGCGAGAATCGCCCCCGCGGAATGTCCCGATACAGCAGACTTCAGACTCACCCAACTCCGGTGAAATGCGCCCTCCCAGGTCCCCGAATCACCGGCGGTGCCGCCTAAGCGCGCAATCTCTTGCTGCAGGTCGACCACAAATTTGCCGTGCTGTTTTGCAAAGTTGTCGAAAAGCGTTTCCAATTCTGAATTTTCGATATCTTCGGCAGCCGTACGAAAGGCTGCTTCGGCATCCTTATTTACCCTTATGAGGTGGTTTAACTGAGCAATGATGTCGTCGGGAGTCATGGATGTAAATGTTCTGACGATTTTGAAGACTGTGCCGACTTTCATCATAACTTCGAAAGCTGCTTGAGATCGCCGTAACAAACCCCATATGCAATACCCCGGCCCAAAACGGAATGCTGCTGATCTACTGCATCTCAACAGACTTGCGCCACGTCTGCACTAAAGTCTGCAACTGATCCGTTACCGCGGGGTACTGATGCCGCAAATTACGCGATTCACCCGGATCTTCTTCAACGTTCGACAAAAATACCGCATCGTCGCCTGTCAGAGGCTTGTCGCCCTCCGGCGTGCCATCATGCGTAACACCATTCAGCACCAGCTTCCATTTGCCCTGCCGGATCGCGAGCTGCGGACCTTCGGACCAGGCGACGTATTCATGCGGCGAGCTTGCGCCACCCGTCAGCACGGGCCAGATGTTACGGCCGTCGATCGTGCGGTCTGAAGGCAACTCGACACCCGCGAGGCGGCAGACTGTCGGAAAGATATCAGCGGTCATTACGATCTGATGGTTGAATTGACCGGAAGGAATGTGACCCGGCCAGTTGACCAATGCGGGAACGTGCATTCCTCCGTCAAACGTGCTGAATTTGAAACCGCGAAACGGCGTGTTGCGGCCGGCAGTTGCCGGTTGATTGTTCAGACCCGCACGGCGTTCAGTAGTAGCCCCGTTGTCGCCTAACAGAAAGATCAAGGTATTCTTTCTGCGGCCGGCACGATCGAGAGTTGCCAGTATCTCACCGATGGCATCATCGGCCGCCGAGAGCATGGCGGCATACATCTGCCGTTCACGCGGCAGGTTTGGAAAACGCTCTACATACTTCGCCGGCGCATGCATCGGATAGTGGACGGCGCTAAATGCCGTGTACAGAAAGAACGGCTTGTCGACCGGCGCACGAGTCAGGAATCCGCAGGCCTCCTGACCGATGCGTTCGGTCATGTATTGACCGCCTTCAAAGACTTCCTCGCGGTTGCGCCACAGGTCGTGAAAATTAGCAATCTTCGGTTCGCCCCAATAGTATCGATGGGAAAAGTAATCGACACAGCCTTCGTGAAAGCCATAAAAGTAATCGAAACCGTGTGCGTTTGGAACTGTTTCCGGAGTGCTGCCTAAGTGCCACTTACCGGTAATGCCGGTTGTGTACTCCGCACGTTTCAGGGCGGCTGCCAATGTTACTTCTGAAGGGCGCAAAGGAATTCCATTCCTGGGTACGCCCGCACGAATCGGACAGCGGCCTGTCATCAGGGCAGAGCGGGCTGGAGCACAAACAGGAGCATTGGAATACCAGTTGCGACAAACCGTGCCGCCCGCTGCTAAGCGATCGATGTTCGGCGTTTTAAGGTCGCTAGCTCCCAGGTAACCCTGGTCGTGAACACCCAGATCGTCAAATAAGATGACGAGAATATTGGGCGCTTCACTCTGCGCAGAAACGGCGTGCAGAGGAAGCTGCGTGGCTATTGCGCCTCCTAAAAGAGAGCGCCGGGTAAGAGAATGGTTCACGTTTGCTTCCTGTTCAAAATTGGACGTGAATAGCAAATTGAAGCTGGCGATTACTGTTCGACGTCGCAGTGATTACGCCGTAAGTGGAGTTACCCACGGTAGAGCCAGGCGCCGCAAACTGCGGGTGATTGACAGCGTTGAAGCCTTCGGCCCGGAAAGTCAAAACGGTCGCATGTTCGATCGGCAAACGGAAGTCGCGCTGGATGCTGACGTCGAGGTTATTGATGCCCGGAGCACGCAGCACGTTGCGCCCGGTATCGCCGAAGACGTAGGACGGACCGGCCACAAAGCACGAGGTATCAAACCACTCGTGGAGAGACGGATTGGAAAGGCTTCCGCTGCAAACGGTGTCGGGCCGGGTGACTGTTCCGGCGTTGGCGGCATCGTAGGAAAGGCCGGGCGTGAAGGGCAAGCCGGTTTGCGCTTGATAAATGGGAACGGCTCGCCAGCCGCCTAAGACCATCGAGCCGATACGCGAACTGCTCAGGTACGGCTTTCCTTTGCCGAATGGGAGTTCAAAGGAACCGGCCAGTACGAATCTCAGCCGAACATCGTTGTCGGAAGACGCACGGTTCGCATCGCGATTATAGTTGTTCTGAATCGTGCCGCCAGTGCCGCAACCGTCACATAAATCGAGCGCCGGATTCTGCAGGTCGATTGCATGACCGTAGGTGAACGTGGACAGAAAAGAAACTCCGCTCGCAAAACGCTTCTCGAGGCGCGCTGAAAGCCCGTCGTAGTAGGTCATATTCCAATTCCCGATCTGTTTCACTGAGGCGTCGGTAAAAGCAATCAAGGGGCGCCGGGAGTTAACAGTGCTGGCTGAAAGAACAATCGGCTGATTTCCTTCTCCTAGACCTAGAAACTGAACAGCATGGTTACCAACGTAATCGACCTCCCCCAACATACGCCAGGGCAAGGTCTTTTGCACACTGAAATTCCATTCCTGGACGTAAGGAGTTTTCGTGTTGAGAGGCCAGCTGACAAGCTGCGCTGTTGATGAAGGGACGAGCACAAACGATGCGGGATTAATGGGCGTCGGCCGGGGAATGCTGGCTCCGGAACTAAGTACAAAACCGCTAGCAGGATTCAGCTGGTCGCTGCTGATGGTTTGTGAGCCGTAGCCGTAGAAAGGTGGATTGCTGGTCATGCGATTGGTTACGCCTGTCCCTTCATCCTGGGCATAGAAGATGCCGAATGACGAGCGAACGACCAGATCACCGGCCCCGGGAACCCGCCAGGCGAAACCGACGCGAGGCGCCACGTTGTTGTAATCGCCTGCAATTAGGGACCGGGGAAGGCGCTTATCGCCGGCCAGAATGTATTGCCCGTATAAGGTGCTACCTGGGTCCAGAACTAGATCCGCCATTCGATTTCGCGTTTCGATGTAGGGAGATGAATACTCGTAGCGAACGCCGAGATTTACTGTAAGCTGGCGGTTGACCGTCCATTGATCCTGAAAGTAGCCGCCCGCAAACCAACCGCGCTCGATTGCCTGAGCGGTGGTGCCGGTAGTGAGCGAATTTGCGTCGCCGAGAAGGAGATCTGCCAAAGCGTTTCCGGAATTAGAGCGCGACAGCGGATTCTGAGTAAATACGCCGGTGAAGCCAAAGGAACTGCGGCCGTTGCTGGTGGCGAAGGTAGACGGGCGAATCAAAATGAACTCACCGCCTCCCTTAAGAAGGTGGGCGCCGAGGGACTTCGAAAGATTGTCGGACCAATCCCAAACGCCCGACGTTTTTTGAAGCGGACTGTTCGTACAGCAGCTCGCCTGGGCTCCATAGGCGGCGTAGTTCGAAACGTTGAATGTTGGCGTGCCGCTGTCCACCGATGGGTCCAGACTCCCCGGTATGATTTCATTGCGAGCAACCGTGGAATCTGAAGACAGGGTGATCGTAGTCCAGGTAAAGCGAAACTCATTGATGAACGTCGGACTGAGAGTTCGGGTGTAGCCGACGCCGGCGCTACTTGAGTCGACTTGACGGTCGATCGGATCACCCGCAGGAGCGGGTAGTGCGGCGTCTGAGTGAAGCAGCCCGCTCGTTCGGGAGTAGCGGGCGAAGACGGAGTCTTTGCTGCTGACCTGAACGTCACCGCGGACCACACCATTTTTGGTGTTCTGCCGTTGCGTCACGTTGGCCGTATAAAGATTGGTTGATCCGGCAACATTGGGCAGCGGGTAGGCACTGGCGAGCGCAAGACCGATGGGATTCAGCTGACTGATCGGGATAGTATTGCCGGGAAACTGAGTACGAATGTACCCGGATCCACTTGGGTTGGGCCTCGTAGTGGACGGGTTGTAAATGGCCGTCGATCCAAAAATGCCGGCTCGCTGAGCAGCAGTCGGTACATTTGAAGTGCTCGTGGCTTCGCTCCGGTTGTCATAACCCTCATACGCGCCAAAGATCCAGGCCCGGTCCTTCTTGATAGGTCCTCCCAGCGAACCGCCAAACTGATTCTGAACCAGCAGCGGGCGGGTTTGGGCGAAGAAATTGATGGCGTCCAGATGGTCATTACGAATGAACTCGTAGACGGAGCCATGTATGTCATTTGTGCCGCTCTTCGTAATGGTGTTCACCACACCACCAGCTGCGGCCCCAAACTCGGCAGAGTAATTGCTCGTTTGCACCGTAAACTCGCTGAGGGCATCGACCGGGGGTCGGACCATGTCGCGCGTGCGATTGTCCAGACCACGCAGGTAATTCTCATTTCTCGCGCCATCCAGCAAGAATGCGTTCTGAAGGCCGGTGTTGCCGTAGGCGGAAAAAGTCTGGTCCCGGCTCCCGGTTGAGGGGATCGCGCCAGCGGTCAGGTTTGCCGCGGTGAGATAGTTGCGGCCGTTCAAAGGCAGATCAATCAACTGGCGCGAGCTGATCACCTGGGCCAACGTGGCCGATTTATCTTCGACCAGTGGCGCCTGCCCGGTGACTGTGATTTCCTGGCTCGAATTGCCGGTTTCCAGCGTAACGCGGACGTCCTGGATCGAATTCACCGCCACCGGAATCCCGCGGCGCAGGGTAGTTTTAAAGCCAGCCGACGCTACCGAAATGTCGTAATTGCCTGGCGGAATCAGAGGCGCCTCGGCCAGACCTCGGTCATTACTCGGCAGCGTTCGAAGAACATTACCGGTTTCAGATCCGGTAATCGTAACGGTGGCGTTCGGGATCACAGCGCCGCTTGGGTCGAGAACCGTGATGGAAAGTTCGCCAGTAGAGGTTTGGGCTTCGGCCAGCGAGGGCAAAGTGAACAAGGCCAGCCAAACGGAGAAGGTGCGAAGTCTACGGAAGGACATGTGAGTGCGCGTGTTTGGCTCAGCAACCCAGCTGCGGTGCAAGAGCCGAACAACAGTATACTTACTCGGCCTTAGCGGGTCGCGTATAGGACGTGCGTTCGATGCAAGTTGTGCGTCGAGCTTGGTTTTAGCCTCATAGCTAGATATTGCGGCCAAGCGCGCCGTAATCGATGGAACCGGCGAAGCCGCCATTTCCGGCTGCGAGGAGTTTATCGTTCCAATCCGATTCGGGCATCCACACCTCAGAGCGGATATATGAATCGCTGGTGGGCTTGATAACACCAGCAAAGCGACAGAACGCGGGGAGGTTCTGCAGCTTGAGCCGCAAGGTGGGCGAGGCCAGCACAATCAGAAGCGCGCAGCGTGGCGGCGCTTACAAGAGAGACGACAGCAAGAACGGATATACGCCCGAGGCGTCGCATCGGACGACGGTACTCTGCTGCAGTTCAGGGCTGGTGGTTTGTCCGATCGAAGAGGGCGAGGATCTCCGTCAGCTCCCGGCGCAGTTCGCGGCAGAGAACAGAGGATGGCGGGAAGAGTTCGCCCTGCCCTTGTGGCGGGGGTTGGCGGGGTGGCTCTTTCTTCGGTTTTGCCTCCAAGACTTTGCGGGCCCCTTCGATGGTGAAGCGTTTCTCGTAGAGGAGCCGTTTAATTTCCAGAACGAGTTCAACGTCCTTCCGGCGGTAGAGCCGGTGGCCGGTACCCGATTTCTTGGGCCCAAGACCATGAAATTCGGATTCCCAGAAGCGGAGCACGTACGGCTTGATACCCGCAAGCTTTGCAACTTCGCCGATTCGGAAGTAAAGTTTGTCTGGTATTTCCGGATCGGGCGCGGGCGTCGGAGCCAACTCTTCCATTAGGAAACCGGGCAGTTCGCCACTAATTGTAACGAAGATCGAGAAAGCGTGAGAGCAGATTGATACGATGGCCGACAAGCTCAGCTTATGAAGAAGATCGCCATATTGGCATTCGCTACTTACGCCTTATCTCCGTATTCCGGAGCGAGTCCGCAGAATCGGGCCGGAGGCCACCGTGCCTCAAAACCCTTTGGAAAGACCCCTGACGGTCAGCAGGCGTATCTATATACGCTGCGGAATTCAGCGGGCATGGAGGTAACGATCACCAACTACGGGGGCACCATTACGTCTGTAAGGGTTCCCGACCGGAACGGAAAATATGATGACGTGGTGCTCGGCTTCGACAGCGTAGAAGGCTACACGCAGCCATTGAATACAGCGTACTTTGGCGCGTTGATTGGGCGGTATGGAAACCGTATTGCGAAAGGCACATTCACGCTGGACGGAAAGCAGTATCACATTCCGGTTAATGATGGACCCAATTCATTGCACGGTGGGAAAACAGGTTTCAACAAGCGCATTTGGGACGTGAAGGATGTGAGCACGGCATCTGAACCGGCGCTGGAACTGCACTATTTGAGCCCTGATGGCGAGCAGGGCTTTCCCGGCAATCTGGATGTTACGGTTCGATATTCGCTGGATGCGAAGAACGGGTTGCGAATCGATTATTCGGCGAAGACCGACAAAGATACGGTGCTGAACCTGACAAATCACTCCTATTTCAACCTGGAAGGCGCAGGCAGCGAGACGGTGCTGAACCACAAATTGATGCTCGCAGCAGCCAAGTACACGCCGATTGATAGCACCCTGATTCCTACAGGAGCGATTGTGCCGGTAAGTGGTACGCCGCTGGATTTCACTCACTCGACAGCGGTTGGCGAGCGGATTAATGCGGACAACGAGCAACTGAAACTTGCAAAAGGGTACGACCAGAATTTCGTTCTGGATTATTCGGGCGATCTGAGTAAAGCTGGCGCGAGAGTAGAAGAGCCAAAGTCAGGGCGAGTGATGGAGGTGTTTACAACGCAACCCGGAATCCAGTTTTATTCGGGCAATTTCCTGGACGGAAAGATGAAGGGAATCGGAGGGACGTACCGTCACCGCTCCGCGCTTTGCCTGGAGACGCAGCACTTTCCCGATTCGCCGAACAAGCCACAGTTTCCGAGCACCGTGCTTCATCCCGGCGAGCAGTTCAAGAGCACGACGATTTACCGGTTCTCAACTCAATAGGCGAAAATTGGAGAGGGAGGCTAGCAGGTGAACATCGATCCAGCCGAGACCCCGACCATGCAGCTTCCCACTGCGAACGAACTCTACTACTTTGTGGTGAGAGATCATACTCGCCTGATCCATGCGCTCATAGGCGGCCAACAGCTTCCATCGACCTCCGCCGTCACCGATGAGGAGTTCTCCATAGACTAATTCGTATCCGGTGACCTCCTCTCGAGCTAGAAGCCTGTCCAGTTCCTGCGAGTAGAGCATCCGGTTGGCAATAAACCGAATCCACACCGACGTATCGACCAAAACCGTCAGGCAGTTTTGCGTTTAGCAGTTGCCTTTTCGCGACGCCTCGGGATGTCTTGCGCGTGAGGCTCAGTTCCCCGGAGAGTTCGAATGCGCTCATAGGCGGCGTGGCGAACCAGAGCCTCCAGACCCAAACGGACGGTTTCGGTATCAGTAGATGCACCACATGCGCGCTTCGCCTGTTCCAATAGTTCGCCGTCAACGTTCAAAGTCTTTTTCATATACACATCATTTTTCCATAACCATACGGTTCAAATGGCTGGTCTTGACACCTAACTCTACATATGTTGAGATTGGGGAATGGCACGAAGCCCGAACAGCTCCCCCCAATCGCGCGAGTTGCTTATCATGATGTCCCAGCGGCCTCGGGCGTGGCAATACGGATATGAGCTCTCGAAGGAAACGGGGCTGAAATCGGGCACTCTTTACCCGATACTTATTCGGTTCAGCGATCAAGGCCTGCTTGAATCCCAGTGGCAGGAACCGGAACGGCCAGGCAAACCAGCGCGCCATGCATATAGGCTGACCGCAGATGGACTAGCGTTTGCGCGCGCAATCACGGCATCGAGCAAATCCACGGGTGCTCGTAACAAGTTTGCAGGAGCGACAACATGAGCGTGCGTTTACCTTTTTTGCGTCGACTGGCAGTCGCCTTGATGGAACACGCTGCCCAAGTACTCCCGTCAGCACGCGCTCCCTGGGCAGAAGCAATGAAGCACGAACTCGATCACATCGAAGGGGACGTAGAGGCGTTGACGTGGGCTTCCGGATGCGTGCTTGCCAGTTATGTCGAGAGAAGCAAGGTGATGAATGTGCTTCAAACCTGGTATGCGCGCGGGCTGCTAGCTTTTTTCATCGCCGGCGAAGCGCTCAACATGCTCTTTGCGCCCGTTCTCAGCGCCGCCTACCACTTGCGTTATCTCCGAGTCGCGGCATTCCTGGGCGGGTTTACGCCGGGTGACGATTACCGTCGCTTCATCCCTGTGATGAACGCGACACCCTGGTGGTTGAATGGACTGTGGGTCGCAGCCAGTTTGCTGCTGATCCTATCGTTGTGGCAATTACTCCGAAAAAACGGGGCGGCCTTTTTATTATTTGCTGCGGCTTGGGTCGCGGGAACGGCCGGCAACCTCATTGGACAGTCGATGCCCGCCTACAAGGAAGCATTCTCGTTCCCGACACCCCTATTCACGCGCGACTATCTCATTCCAGCCGTAACGGCGCTCGTACCAGTGTTCATCGCCGCTGCCCTGTGGGCACACAGCCAGGTACTAAAGGACGATGACGGAGATGTCGGAAGAAGTTATTGACGCTTACCCTACTTCGGTAGACGGCGAAGCGTAAGTGCGTCGGGGCGCAAAGTGGCGTTCATCAGCTTTTTCCAATCGTCGGTGACGTGGATCAATTTACCCGTGATGTGGTTGGAGCGTTCGGAGGCGAGAAAGGCAGCGTGTTCCATCTGCACGTCGGGGGAAACACCACCGGTTCGCCGGACCTCCTTGGCTTCGTTGACTACACGTGATTCGAGTCGGTGTTCCGCTTTGATGATTTCGTCCGTCAGATTGGTGTAGGCGGCGCCGGGATCGAGGCAGTTGATTTGCACGTTGTGGTCGAGAAGTTCAGGCGCGAGCGATTCAACGAAACGGACCACGGCTGTTTTAGAGGTCGCATAGGCGGAAAAGTTCAGCTTGGGGAGTTCATCGCTGTCGCAGGTTAGGACAATAATTTTGCCTGCCCGCTTTTCGATCATGGAAGGCAGTACAGCGCGGCAAGAGTGAACGACGCCCAAGAGGTTAATCTGCAAGGTTTCGGCCCAAGCTTTGGGCGACGTCTGCAGAAACGAGTTCAGCGGGCCAGTGGTGGCAGCGGCGCAGATGAGAACGTCAACGGGCGCTCCGAACACTACGCGGGCGCGGTCGACAGCTAGAGCTAACTGTTCGGGGTCGGTGACATCGGCCCGGATCCGGAGGGCATTGCCTCCGGTCTGTTCGATTTCGATATGCGCCAGATCGATTTCGGCTTTGCTACGGCCAATAAGGGCGATGCGAGCGCCACGTCGCGCAAACCCCAGAGCGAGGCGCTTTCCGATTCCCCGGCCGGCGCCCGTGATGAGAATGCTTCTATTCTTGAATTCTTTGCTGTCCGTAGTTGCCACTTCGACCCGCTGAGTCGGATATGTGTCGAAACTCCGGCCCCGACTAAAGATTAAAACAGAGACAGGGGACGTGCCGGCATCCTCGAAATGTTCGGAGCGGCGAACAGGTCCAGGCCCGGGTGGCGCAGTGCAAAAGCGCTAGAAATCGGGTATTTTGCGCTATACTTACCCTAGCAGCCACGTATTTGGAAACGCGCGGTTGTCCCAAACTACACGTAAGAGGCGAATGAGTAAAGAAGACAGCATAGAAGTTACTGGCACAGTGGTTGAAAAATTTCCCAGCGGCCTGTTCAGTGTCCAACTCGATCAAGACAGAACGGTGCTTGCTCACCTGGCAGGCAAGTTGAGGCGTAATCGCATCCGCGTTCTGGCAGGCGACCGAGTGACTCTGGAAATGTCGCCGTACGATCTCACCAAGGGCCGGATCACCTACCGGCACAAATAGCCCACCTCCCTTCCTTTTACATAACTCCTAATTGTTGAGTCCGGATTGGGGCCAGGGGACGTCAACTACCATAGAAAATTGTCACCTCTCGATCTACTCCGCCAGGAGACAGTCGTATCTTCGCGCAAGAAGCACTGGCCACAGGTTTATTTCGGGTTATTGTCCACCTCGCTTGCGACACTGACCCTCGAACTGGCTCTGACGCGGGTTTTTTCCGTCGTTTACTTCTATCATTTCGCATTTCTTGCCATCTCGATCGCGCTGTTTGGGCTCGGCGCCGGCGGAGTTTTCTCCTATGTGGCTTCCGAATGGAATCTACCCCTCCATAAGAAACTAGGCGCCATGGCGATTGTGAACTCTGTCGCAATCGTACTGTGTTTGTGGTTCCTCGTAACTAGAACGGGCAACATGGCAGCGCTCGAATTGATGGCAGCGTACTTCGTGGCCGCGATTCCGTTCGTGATTTCAGGGACGATCATAAGCCTGGTGATTGCTGACACGATTGAGCGAGTAAACCGCAGTTACTTCTTCGACCTGATTGGTGCGGCGGCGGGTTGTGCAGTACTCGTTCCGCTTCTGAACTGGATAGGCGGTCCGAACACGATCATCGTGACGGCAGTGCTGTTTGCAGTATCGGCTGCGATTTGGTTTCACTTAGGAGAATCGCCCCGTGGCCGAGTGTTGGCGGTGATAACTGGATTGGCGCTGGTGGCGCTGATCACTTACAACTCAAAGTATTTCCTTATCGATGTAAAGTTTGCCAAGGGGCAACGGTTGAAGGACGAGGAGTTTGTTCAATGGAACAGCTTTTCGAGAATTGCACTGAAGCCCGAGCCCGGCAGCGGGATGAAGAGCATTGTTATCGATGCGGACGCCGCAACTGGCGTGGCGCGCTTTGATTTCGAGCATCTGACACCGGAACAAAAGACGGATCTGGCATATCACGGCCCGGGCATTCCGTATCTTCTGCGGCCGGGCGCTAAGACGCTGGTGATCGGCCCCGGTGGAGGCTGGGATGTTTCGCGCGCGCTCGCGTCCGGTAGCAAGGACATAACAGGCGTGGAGATCAATCCGATCATCGCGAACGTGATTATGCGGAGGCGGTATCCCGATTACAGCAATCATTTATACTTCCGGCCTGAAGTGAAGATCGTAGTAGAGGACGGGCGATCCTTTGTCCGGCGGTCGCAAGACCGATACACAGTGTTGCAGGCAACGCTGGTGGATACCTGGGCTTCGACTGCAGCGGGCGCGTTCGCCTTATCGGAAAACAATCTATACACAACAGAGGCTTTTACCGATTACTTGTCGCATCTGACGGACAACGGCGTGCTTTGTTTTACGCGTTGGGGCTTTGTTCCTCCACGGGAATCGTTGCGCGTGGTTTCGCTGGCGCGCGCCGCATTGACAAAACTCGGGCAGAGCGATGCGGCGCGCAACGTTGTGGTGCTGCGGGAGAATTTGCAGAACCTGCAATCGTGGGGAGCGCAGGACACGATTCTTGTATCCCGCCAACCATACTCGCCGTCGGACATCAAACATCTGCGGGAGTTTGCCCAAAAGGGGCATATCGAGACGGTTTACTACCCCGGCACACCGACTGCCAGCGCATTTAGGAATTTATTACTCGCGAAGGACCTGGACGACTTCTATGACGATTACGCCTTCGACGTAAGACCGGTTAGCGACAACCGTCCATTCTTTTTCTATACGGTGCAGCCTCGCGATCTGCTGCAGTTCATCCTGCACGCATCACGCAAGACGGCCGATTATAAGGTGAACTCGGCGCTTCCGGTTCTGTTCGGATTAATCGCGGTCAGCCTGGTGGCCATGGTAGTGATTATCTCGCTGCCGCCGCTGGTGCTGAAACAGAGCCTGCCTCGAGACAAGGGAACGATCGAGGCTTTGATGTTCTTCGTGTTCATTGGAGCGGGTTACATACTGATTCAGATCGCGCTCATTCAGAAGTTCGTGTTATTCCTGGGGCACCCGACATATGCACTGACTGTGATTGTGTTTTCGATGCTGCTATCGAGCGGAATCGGCAGCTTCGCAAGCAAGAAGCTGGTTAAGGCGGACGGGCGAAGGTTGAGCGTGGTAATGACATTGATTGTCGCTGGGATCCTGGCGCTTTCGTTTGTCTTAACACCGCTCACCGAAGGGGGCGTGGCGTTGTCCCTTTCTTTGAAGATTCTGATTTCGGTGCTACTGATCAGCCCGTTTGGGTTTGCGATGGGTATGCCGTTTCCGACCGGGCTAACCATGCTGGAGCGGATTATGCCCGCGGCGGTTCGGTGGGCCTGGGCTATTAACGCGGCCTCGAGCGTGATGGGATCAGCAGCTGCGATGTTCCTGGCGATCTATTTTGGACTGCGACTGACACTGATTGCCGGTGGCGTGCTTTATCTGCTGGCGTGGGTGTGCGCGACGCTTTCACCGCTTTTTGACGATGTACGCGCCGCGGCCAGAGCGGCTGAGCGAATTCGATGAGGTTTACCGACCAGAAGCGATGAAGGCCGGAATGCTAACCATCAAAATCTGGAAGCAGGCGGACGGGGCAGTGACGATGCGCTGCATCCGTCAGGATGGCTCAGTTACCTGGCAGAAGCAAACCCGGCATGCGGCACATTTCGTGATCCACGATGTCACTCATTACGCTGTCGAGACCACGCTTGGGTCCCGGCTGGGCTTCTTCGGGTTGATCGCTGACGGGTGGGACATAGATGATACAACCGGCAGGGGTTCACGGGGGCCACTACCTCCGGAAGCGCTGGAGGTCGAGCAAATCGTCGGCCTATTTGATGCGGAGCGGACTTCCGGTGTGCTGTGGCGGATTGCAGAGTTCAACGAATATACGCCGCGCGCGATCACGGAATCCGAGTTTCAGACGGTGCGGCGATTGCGTGGTGAGTTGATGGAGCGGTGGAGGGAAATTCAGCCGGGTGAAAACCTAGAATTGATTTTTCAGTGCGGTTCTGCCCAAGTCTAAGTCAATGCTGGTCGTTTTGCTTGCGAGTAGAGAGTCAGGGTGCCGCTAAAGTAGAGAGTGTGAATACTCTGCCGGGCAAACAGCACGACCTTCACGGCAGCGTACCCGATACGCACCACACGGTTTTGCTGCTGATCGACGTTGTGAATGATTTTGAGTTTCCCCGGGGAGACGAACTCTTCGAGCAAGCACTTTCGATTGCTGCGCGGATTGCCGACCTGAAGAAACGAGCCAAAGCGGAGGGCATTCCCTGCATTTACGTCAACGATAATTTCGGACGCTGGCAATCGAGGTTTTCCGACCTGGTACAGCACTGTCTGGCCGATGATGTGCGAGGGCGGCCATTTGTCGAGCAGCTGGTTCCTAGCGAGGACGATTATTTCGTGCTGAAGCCGAAACACTCAGGGTTCTATCAGACGCCGCTCGAGATTCTGCTGAAGCATCTCGGGGCAACGCGGCTCATTTTGACCGGTGTTTCTACCAATAGCTGCGTCTTGTTTACAGCCAACGATGCATACATGCGAGACCTGGAGCTGATTATTCCAGAAGACTGCGTCGCGGCTTGTGAGGGGTCAGAGCACTGCTGCGCGATGGATCATATGCGTTCGATGCTGAAAGCGGACTTACGGCGCTCGACCGAGCTGGACATGAAAGAGCTGGCGCGCTGCCTCTCCGAAGCTACTGCATAAAGCGGAGGGCTTCTTCGAGAGCTTCGACGAAGAAGTATTCGCCCCACATTACGGATTCGTCGATTCCAAGATCTTTGTTGAGGTGATACACGCCCCCTTTGAGTAGACCTTCCCAGGCAGGATCGCCGGCGGCCAAATACTTGTTGGAGAGCGACCGCAAGATGTGGATGGCAGTCGACCAGTAGAAGTGGCCCTTGATAGGGTCGGGGGCCTGGCGGCAGAGCCGAAGAAGTGCGGCAGCCGCGATGGCCGCGGCCGACGTATCGACGAGAGATCGATTCTCCGCTGGCGCATTGTAGTCCCACGGGGGAATGCCGTCGGCCGGCGTGTGTGTGATGTAGTAGTCGGCGCAGGCTTCTGCGGTTTGTAAGAAGCGCGGATCGCGGCTGTACTCGTATGAGGTGGAAAAGCCGTAGAGCGCCCAAGTCAGGCCGCGGGACCAACACGAGTCGCCACGAAAGCCCTGTTGGGTGCTCTGGCGGAGAAATTCACCCGTTTCGAGGTCGAAGATACCCTCGTGCGCGGTGGAGCCATCGGAGCGGACCAGAAAGCGGCGGGTTGTGATGCAGTGGCGAACTGCAAGGTCGCGCAGTTTTCGATCGTTGCATTCGCGGGCAGCGTAGAAGATCAAGCCCACGTTCATCATGCTGTCGATAAAGACCGAGTCTTCGGCCACAAACGACCGCAGGTATTGCCCCTCTTCATGGAACCGCTGTGCCAAAGTCTTGCCTGCATGGAGGACGATGTCGCGGATACTGTTATCGCGCGTCACCTGGTACCAGCGATAGAAGGCAGAAAAAAAGATGAAGCCAAGGTCGTGGACATCACTGTCCGACTTGCGCGATTCGAGAGGCTTGCTATATCGGACGGCATTCTCCATCCAAAATCTGGCATCCGGGTGTTCGGGGCCAAGGTGGCGATAGAAGAGCCACATCATGCCGGGCAGGAAGCCATCGCACCAGTGTGTCCAGGCAGGACCCTCGTGTTTCCATTTACCCTCATTCGTGTACATCGGGTAAAGATCAGGATGATTTTCGACGAGACGTTTGACTTGCTTCTGGCCGAAGCGAATTGCGTTCTCAAACAATTCTCTGTCGGAATCGTAAATGAATTGAATCACGTAAAGTGCCTGCGCTCACATTATAAGGAAGGCTTATTTGCTCTGGTACCATCGGGTTGCATGGCAACCAAAGTGACGATTGTCAATAATGGGCCAATTCGGATTGAGGGTGAGTTTACGATCCACGATTCGGAGGGAAACTCTTACGGGCTCGGCGGGCGATCTGTTATTTCGCTCTGCCGCTGCGGGATGGCAGAGAATAAACCATTTTGCGACGGATCACACGGACGGAACGGTTTTAACTCGCAGTGTAAGGCGCGGGATCTCCCAGTTCCCCAGCCGAAGATTTAACGGGCCGCCCAAATCTCCACGGAATATTTGTCATCGCTAGAATGGTTCTGAACGTCAAGAGAGTATCTCCTGGTGGCTTCAGCCGGAAATTTCCCCGATGCCAATCCTTCGGGAACAGCGGGAGTGGCGGCCGTAGCCGCTCCTCGCAAAGCGGGCAGCCGGTTAATCGAGCTGGACGTACTGCGTGGATTCCTGCTGTTGTGGATGACGCTGACGCATCTGCCGACAAAGGCCAGCGTTATCTCGAATCAAACATTCGGGTTTGTGTCGGGGGCCGAAGGGTTCATCTTCCTGGCGGCCTTCATGGTGGGCCAAGTGGAGTCGCGGACGGAGAGCCGCAGCGGTGTTGCGGGGACGCTGCGCGACATAGGGCGTCGTACTTGGCGCATTTATGTTTACCATTGCGCGCTGCTTGCGCTCGCGTTCACGGTCTTCGCGGAGTTCAGCCTGGCGTATCGTCGCATGGCGATCCAGAACCTGCTTTCTTATTTTCTGCAGGATCCGAAACACGCGATCATCGCGGCGGCATTGCTCGAGTACCGGCCATCGCTGCTGGATATTCTCCCGATGTACATCGTATTCATGGCGCTGACTCCGCTCGCGCGCAAAATCGCACATCGCTGGGGCTGGGATCCAGTTGTCTACGCGAGTTTCGCGGTGTGGGCAACGGCTCAATTCGGGTTACGCGGATGGTTGTACCGGCAAGGTGATCTTTTCGGTCTGAACATTCCGGAGAGTTCGACGGGTGCGTTCGATCTCTACGGGTGGCAACTGCTGTGGATGGTCGGACTGGCGCTCGGAACCATTTACGCCGAAAGGTTACGGGAAGGGAACGAGAGGAAGAAAACAAAGTCCAGCTCAGGACTGCCTCACTGGCTGCTTCGATTGAGCGCTGTGATCGCTGGATGTTTTCTCGTGCTGCGGTACAGCCCGCTCGATCACTGGATGGACCCCAACGTCTACGGATGGCTGATCGACAAATGGCATCTGGGAGCGGCTCGCGTCATCAACTTCGCTGCGATCACGGTGCTGCTGGTCCGGTTCGGAACCCGCATCGCGTCTCCGCGGTTTATGAGGCCGTTAGCAGCGCTCGGGCAGGCGTCGCTCGAGGTTTTCTGTGTGCATGTGTTCTGCTGCTTCTGCGGAGATGCGCTGAGCCAGGAAGCCGACCCGAACCTTCCTTGGGCGCAGCAGGCGGTTTTGCTGGTTCTTACGCTGGCCGCACTTTTTGGGACGGCGTATTTCGTTCGCTGGCGAAGAGCGCGCCGCAAATCTGCGATTCAGGCAACCCCGGCGCTTGCCGCCGGTTAGCTGTTCACTGCGCAAGAATACAAATATCGCTCAGGTTGCGATAATCTTCCGCGAAATCCAGGCCGTAGCCGACCACAAATTCATCCGGAATCTGAAAACCGACATACTTCACGTCCACCGGCTGAATGCGGCGGTCAGGCTTATCAAGGAGCGTTACGATATTGAGGGACTTGGGCTTTCTCTGATGGAGCACCCGAGTCAGATAGCTCAAAGTGACGCCGCTATCGATAATGTCTTCCACGATGAGGACGTGCTGGCCCTCGATGTTGACGTCCAAGTCCCGGGTTACTTTCACCTGGCCCGAGCTTGTTTTAGCGTTCCCGTAACTGGAAATCCCCATGAACTCAATTCGCACGTTATGCCGCGGAAGTGCGCGAGCGAGATCGGCCATGAAGATGAAAGCGCCCTTCAAAATTGAGACGAGATAGAGCGGCCCGTCGGGATAATCACGATCGATTTCGGCCGCCAGTTCGCGCACCCGGGTTTGGATCTTTTCGGAGGTCAATAAAACACGGTTTGCCTGTGTTGACACTTCTTGCATCTTACCCATGGCGACGTGCAGATTAGCATGAAACAGAGCTATGTCCTGGCATCCCAACGTATTGTTGAAGGAGACAGCCTTCACACTCAGGAGTTTGCACAAAGAGCGAGCGTTTACTGCTCTGTCGGTCGTGCTTCTCGCTTTGGGCATTGGGCTTGCCTCGGCTGTGTTCACGTTGTTATGGCAGGTAATCTATGCGGAGCTTCCAGTGCCGGAGCCACAGCAAGTACTCACATTATCGACAAATGTGACGCACAAAGGGCGCTCGGATAGCGATGCGATGCCGGCGACCTTCAGCGTCCCAACCTATCATTACCTGGCGAGGCATTTCAAAGCTTCAAAGGGCATCGTTGGAAGGCACGGCGAGATGGTCAACATAGAAACGCCAACCGGTCCACAGCATCTGCTTGCCGAGTTTGTGACGGGCAACTTCTTCGAAGTGCTCGAGGTGAAAGCTGCGATTGGACGGATGACCGGTAACCCGAGCGATCAGATCTCGGATGAACGGTTAGCAGCAGTGCTTTCTTACGATTTCTGGCAAGAGGCATAGGGCGGTCAGGTGAGCGCATGGAACACTGTCCTTCGCATAAACGGAGTTCGTTCCAGATCATCGGCGTCGCAGCTCCGGGGTTTAAAGGGCTAGTTGCAGGTCAAGCTCCGAAGCTCTACCTGCCGGTGAGTGCATTTGCTGATGTGAATCCTGGATGGAAGGGGTATGACGACTGGAGTCTTTAATGGCTGAACCTCTTTGTTCGCTTGCCGGCCAATCTGTCACGGCTAGCCGCGGAAGCTGAGTTACAGCCCATTTACCGGGCGGCTGTACGTCAGGAAGTAGCCAGTGAAGGATCGCAGCCGGAGGATTATCTTCGCGAGCTCTCGCCTGAGCACTTGTCATTAGTGCCGGCAGCTCAGGGAGCCCACGCGATGTTGGATCAATGGAACGAACCTCTCCGGATCCTGCAGTGGATGACTCTGGCGCTATTGTCTCTGGCGGCGATTAACGTAGCAGGATTGTTGCTGATGCGGGGGATCAGGCGCAGACAGGAGGTCCTGATCCGTTACGCGGTCGGCGCTACGCGGTCCGAGGTGATGCGGCTGCGATTCCTGGAAACCCTGATTCTTTCTTTGGCGGGCGGGGCACTTGGAATTTGGATCGCGCTATATGGTGCTGAACTCCTTGTTTACCTGGCGCACATGCACCAAAAGGACGCCTTTTCTTACGGGCCGCACGGCTGGACCCTGGTTATGCATGGGACGGTGACGTTGCTAGCGGGATTGCTCGTTGGTCTCTTTCCGGCTTGGCAAGCGGCCAAGGTCGACTTGTCAGTGGGCTTGAACGCAGGAGCGCTGACGCACTCGGGAACCCGATCTCAAGTCTTCACCAGACGGACGCTGGCAGCCTCCCAGATTGCCTTGTCACTTGTACTGGTGAGCGCGGTCACTTACGGAACCGGAGGGCCATTTCCGAAAGGAGCAGATGCGGCCGTGGTAATTCCGGAGGCGCGACCCTGGGCGCGACCCCGCCGGAAATCATGCACACTCTAAACCTGAATTCCCCTCCGCCGCCTTACAAGCGGACCTTTCTACTTTGCACAAAATAGGACATTTCTACTTTGCTTTGACATCGATATCTATGAATCTTGGCTACACACAGCCGATATAATTTGCTCGGGTGCGATTACTTCTGCTAGCGAGGTGCGCAAGTACGTTCCTTCTTGTATTGGGGGCGCCTGTTTTTCAGACAAACTTTAAAGATGTTGCGCATCTTTCAGGGTTAACCGAAAAAAACGTCTACGGAGGGTTGGCCAGGAAAGATTACATACTTGAGACCACGGGCAACGGCGCCGCGGTTTTCGACTACGACGGAGACGGTCGGGAAGACATTTTTATCCCGAACGCTACGCGGCTGAAGGCCACCCCAACGGACAAGAACCTTCCGCAGCTCTATCACAACGATGGCAACGGGCGGTTCACAAACGTCTCGCAAGGTGCCGGTTTTACCCCCGGCGGTTGGTCGCAAGGCGTTTGCGTGGGAGATTACGACAACAATGGCCGGCCAGACATGCTGGTCACAGCCTATGGACATAATTCGCTGTATCGAAATCTTGGAAACGGGAAATTCAAGGACGTCACGGAACAGGCTCACTTACCGGTCAGCGGAATTCGCTATGGTTCCGGTTGCTCGTTCTTTGATTTCGATCGCGACGGTTACCTGGACTTGTTCGTTGCCAATTATGTCGATTTAGACCTCGAGAAGACGCCTCATGCCGGTTCGACGGAGTTTTGTGAGTGGAAGGGGATTTCGGTGATGTGCGGTCCGCGGGGATTGCCGCTGGCGCACAATCTTCTTTACCACAATAACCGAGACGGAACCTTTTCTGACGTGTCGGAGCAGGCAGGCATCTTGAAGCCTGGAGGGCGCTACGGATTGGGCGTGGTGACGGCCGACTTTGATAACGACGGCTGGCCGGATATCTACGTAGCTTGCGACATGACCCCGAGCCTTCTGTATCACAATCTTCACAACGGAACATTTGAGGAAAGAGGAACGGAAGCAGGTGTCGCTTATAACTACGATGGGTCTCTGCAGGCGGGCATGGGAATTGCCGTTGGCGATTACGACGGAGATGGGCTGCTGGATATTGCAAAGACGAATTTCTCAGGCGACCTCCCGTCTCTGTTCCACAACGATGACGGAAAATTCTTTACCGATGTCTCCCGAGCGGCAGGGCTAGGGACTAAACAGTTGCTCGGATGGGGGATTGCGTTTGTAGACGTTGATGATGATGGCTGGCGAGATCTGGTGATCGCGAATGGGCATGTGTACCCGGAAGTGGAAGGAAAACAGCTGGGCGACACGTATTACCAGCAAACATTGCTATATCAGAATCTCACGGACGGTAAATTCAGAGATGTGACTGACGAAGCTGGGCCTGCATTCAAAGTGCCGCGGCCTGCAAGAGGCTTGGCGGTAGGCGACGTGGACGGCGATGGACGTCCCGAGATCGTGATAGTCAACATGAATGCGACACCAAGTCTGCTCAAAAATACTGGTCCGCACGGGC
This sequence comes from uncultured Acidobacteriaceae bacterium, assembly GCA_963771495.1. Taxonomy (GTDB): domain Bacteria; phylum Acidobacteriota; class Terriglobia; order Bryobacterales; family Bryobacteraceae; genus Bog-105. The sequence continues at coordinate 133,613 of CAVYTR010000013.1, forward strand.
ACTTTTTAAACGTTGCGCTTACCGGGACGAAGTCGAACCGAAGCGCCATCGGCGCACGAGTCACGGTCGAGGTTCGCGACCGCAAGATGATCGACGAAGTGATGAGTGGGGGCAGTTACTACTCGCAGAACTCGCTGACGCTACACTTCGGGCTAGGTGAAGCGACTGAGATACGCGGAATGGAGATTCGCTGGCCAAGTGGTGTCGTGCAGAAGGTCGCGAGTGCAACCATTGACACGACGCTCAGGGTCAAGGAGTCAGATTCGGGCCGGCCGTGAAGCAGTCAAGTATCATAACCGCTTTCACCAGGCGCGAATTTCTGGTTTCGTTTGCGGCACTTCCGGCTCTGACGTGCATTTCGCGCCTGCGACTTGAGGCCGGCGAGACCGGGAGGCAAGCACCTTACCAGGCGCTTCAACAGTTCATTGCTCCAGGTAGGGACCAGTTCCCGGGTGAGAAGCTGGCTTTCGAGCAACGGGAAGCACTAATGAAAGGCATCGCCTCCAAGCGTCTGCCTTTGGCACAAGGCGCGAAGGGTTACTCGCCATTCCCGGCCAACTATCGCGCCGTTGGAGCGGATCTGGCCGAAGCTGTTTTTGATCACTCGAATGCTGCAATCAATGAGGGCTGGGCCAAGTGGATTCAGACTCTAGGCAGCATCCAACGCTTCCAGATTTACATATTGCCTGATGGCCTTGTCCGATACGAGGCGGCAAGCTCGCCTGCGGATGGGCTTGCATATCGAGTAGGTCATTGGCGGCTTCTCTGGACGGCAGGCGAGATCGTCGAGTTCTCGCCCGTTGATGAGCATCTAGCGACTGCACGTGAGCCATGGTTTCGGGATGTCACCAGTCATGCTTTCGGGCACTTGCCCGAAGTTGACGATCAGCTTCGGCGCGGCGTGCCCTATTGGCGCACCCGGCTGGATCCCGCAACGGGAATGGACATTTATGGCAGCAATGGAATAGCGGTTGGCGACATTGATGCCGACGGCGCGGACGAGGTTTACATCTGCCAACCGGGCGGACTTCCCAATCGTCTGCTCAAGTTCAACGCGGATGGAACCCTGTCGGATATAACCGGCGCTTGGGGCGTTGATCTGCTGGACGATACGTCTTGCGCTCTTTTTCTCGATTTACGTAACACGGGGCAGCAGGATTTGGTGGTTCTCCGAAGTAGTGGACCCGTCCTTTTTATCAATGAAGGCAGCCGGTATCGGCTGCGAACGGATGCGTTCCAATTTGCACAGCCGCCGAAAGGCGGATTCACGGGTATGGCCGCAGCAGATTTCGATAGAGACGGCAAGCTGGATCTATATCTCTGCAGTTATGTGTACTTCCAGAGCGAAGCTCAGTACACGTATGCGACGCCGTACCACGATGCACAAAATGGTCCTCCCAATTTTCTCTTTCGAAACATGTTGCGCCCGGACGGGAACGGGTCTTTCCAGGACTGCACCGCCGAAACCGGCATGGACCAGAACAACAATCGCTTCAGCTTCGCTCCGGCCTGGTGCGATTACAACGGCGACTGCTGGCCTGACCTCTATGTGGCTAATGATTTTGGGCGCAAGAATCTTTATCGGAATGCTGCTGGACGCTTTCAGGACGTTGCAGCGGAATCGGGAGTGGAAGATATCGGACCGGGCATGAGCGCGGCCTGGTTTGATTACGACGGAGACGGGAAACCGGACCTGTACGTAGCCAACATGTGGACAGCCGCAGGGAAACGAGCGGTTGCGGAGCCGAATTTCAAACCGGGACAACGATTTCCTGAGGCATATCGCGCACACACCATGGGAAATTCGCTCTTCCGCAACCGGGGTAACGGCACTTTCGAAGACACCACCACAGGACAGAACGTCGCCTTCGGCAGATGGGCATGGTCGTCTGGCGGACACGATCTCGACAATGATGGAGATCCGGAAATATTCGTCACATGCGGCATGCTGACGAACACCTCGGAAACTGACCTGAACAGCTTCTTCTGGCGCCAGGTGGTGGCGCATTCTCCGCTCACGGCGACCCGCTCTTCGCAGTACGAGAACGGCTGGAATGCTATCAACCAGTTTGTTCGGGAAGACTACAGCTGGAGCGGACACGAACCGAATGTGCTCCACGTGCGCCGTGAAGGCCGCTACTTCGATTTCTCCGGGGTCAGTGGGCTCGATTGGGCCGATGACAGCCGCGCCTTCGCCATCACTGATTTTGACAACGACGGCAGGCCTGATGTGATTCTCAAGAGCCGCTTAGGGCCGCAAGTCCGTGTACTGCAGAACAACTGTGCGGATAACCGCTACTCGCTAGCCTTTCGTCTGCAAGGAACTAAATCCAATCGAGACGGGATAGGAGCGAAAGTCGAGGTAAACGGAAGGGCAAAGTGGCTGGAAGCAGGCAGCGGATTCCTTTCGCAGCACAGTAAGCGGCTCGTGTTCGGACTAGGTGCCGAGCCAATTGCAAAACGGGTCAAGGTTACCTGGCCGTCAGGCTCAACACAGGAATTCTTGAATCTCGAAGCGGGCAGAACATACTCGTTCATTGAGGGATCACGCGAATCCACCGCCGAGAGCTTCCAAGAACATCACGCGATCAATTCCAAGCCGATCTCGGCCGACAACACGCCCCGTCTCGTAGATACGTGGTTCCTTGAACCTTTGCCACTCCCGACAGCACAGTCGGGTCCTGGGCTGTTCATCGTAAAGGAACGATCCCGAGAGTACCAGATTTTTCGCCGTTATCTCTTTGACTGGCGCACGAACCTGGATCCACCTTTGCCTTTGCTTCTAAATAAACTGGGGCAGGCTGTGAAAGTCTACGGTTCGATGCCGCCGCCCGGGCAAGTTCAGGCTGATCTCGGTCGCTTGGCCAAATATTCACCGGAACTCGGTCTGCCGTTTCATGGGTATTACCTGAAGACGCCGAAGCGTGATTTTTTCAAATTTGGAGCGGCGTATCTCTGGGCCGGACTCCCGGAGCAGGCATTGCCGTATCTTACTCGTGTGCTCGACCAGAGTCCCGACAACGCAAGGGTCCTGGTTTTAGTGGGAGAGATTCATCTGGAAAGTGACCGGGTTCGGGAAGCAGAGAAGTGTTTTCAGGACGCGGTAAGATCGGATTCCTCAAGTGCCGCCGCATATGTCGGATTGGGCGACGTAGCGGCCCGAAAAGGCCGGCCACAAGAAGCGGCATCTTATTATCGGCGCGGATTCGAACTGGATCCGCAATCCGCGGAGGCGGCTAACGGTCTCGGTTTGGCATCCGCGAAGCTGGGCCAAGCGCAGCAGGCGCAGGGGTATTTTGAAGCTGCGATTCAGATTCGGCGGGATTATGCGGAGGCCATCAATAATCTTGCGGTGCTTTTTTCGCAGCAAGGGAAGACCAGCGACGCGGTAGCGGCGTGGAATTACGGCATTACGGTGGCGCCGGACGAAGATATACTTTATCTGAATCTCGGGAGAATCTATATACAGGCCGGCGACAATGACAAGGCGCGGCTCACGATGCAGCGCTTGCTCGATCGTAAGCCGGAAGATGTAACCGCGCGTCGAGCGCTCGACGAACTGAACCGCCGTTAAATGCCATGCTGATTGGAATCTTGCTCTCGTTCCTGTCGACGCCGCCACAGAACCAACCGAGCGATCTTGTCCACCAGATTGCGGCCTCAGGACGTTGCGCCAGCCTAGCTGAGCTTCCGGACCAGCGAGTTGGACCCCCGACCGGTGTGGCCCCCGGCACGCCGCCCGTGCTTGCATTCCGGTACTACGAAGGCAAGCTTCACAAACGATACGACAATATTGATCTGATGTTAGATGATGCAGGCCACTGAGCGAATCCTGTTCGCGGTCCTACTGGGTTCCCAAATCGTGCTTGCCCAATCGACGCGTGATCAGGGCATCGCGGAATTTAATGCCGGCCATTATTCTGCCGCCCTGGCGGATCTTAGTAAGGCTGCGAGAAATAAAAGCGATGCGACCGCGGTGACTTTCTTCGCTCTGACGCAAGCAGCTATGGGAGATTGCGGATCTGCTCTGTCCACCCTTATCCGCGAGGCAAAGGCGGGGAGCCCTCCTCTCGACCGTTTAGCCGGTCTGGCTGCTGCGAAATGCTATAGCGTCGACGGCCGCACTGCCGATGCGGCTGCACTCCTTGCAGAGATGAAGAACCGCTTCCCAACCGATCCCGATGTGCTTTATCTCGACGCGAAGAACAGCATGAAGGCCTTCAATGACACAATGCTCGCGATGTTTCAGCGTACTCCGTCTTCCTATCGAGTCCATGAGCTTTCTGCTGAAATTTTCGAAGTTCAGAGCCGGTACACGGATGCTGTCGCGGAGTATCGAAAAGCAATCGAGCTTAATCCGAATGCTCCGGACTTGCACTTCCGCCTGGGACGGGCGCTTTTGCTAGAGAACCACTCGCCGGCTGCACTCGAGCAGGCTTCGGCTGAATTCACCGCCGAACTTCGGCTGAATCCGGAAGATAGCGCTTGCGAGTTTCAGCTTGGCCAGATCGCGTCCGTGCAGGGTAAAGCGGCAGATGCGCAGCTGCATTTCGAACGTGCGGTCGCGTTCGCCCCCCGGTTTACGGCTGGGCTTGTCGCGTTGGGGAAAGGCTACATGCAGGAGAAGCAGTATGATCGCGCAATTCCAGTCCTACTTCGCGCGATAGAGATTCAACCGGACAACGAGGCTGCGCATTACGCACTTCTCTCTGCTTATCGGAACGCAGGTCTCCCAGAAAAAGCTCAGGCGGAAAAGGCTACGCTCGATCGCCTTCAGAAGCCGCCTGAAGGTGAGTTCTCTGAGTTTCTGAAAAAGCTGGGGAGTAAGCCCCCCGAATAGTGCACATGACGTCACTGATCTCGCTATGTCTGGCAACGGCACTCGTGCTGGGTGATGCGCCATACGCACCGGTTTTCCAAGATATAGCGGCACGGGCTGGCCTTACTCAACTTTTTCCGAACGGTGGCGACAAGGCCAAGAAGTACATCATCGAGACCACAGGTAGCGGCATTGCTTTTATCGATTACGACAACGACGGGTTGCTTGATTTATTCATCCTTTCGGGGGAAGGCGGAACGAACCGCATGTACCACAACGAGGGCGGCGATAAATTCCGTGAAGTAACCGCGGCTGTTGGACTCAGCTCGTCGGGGTGGGCGCAGGGTGTCTGCGCAGGAGATTACGACAACGATGGCTTCACCGACCTGTTTGTTACCTACTGGGGCCAGAATCATCTCTATCGCAACCTGGGAGGTAAACGCTTCGAAGATGTGACCGCAACGGCTCACCTCACCCAGGATCGAACCCGATACAACACGGGATGTGCGTTTGTTGATGTTGATCTGGACGGGAACCTCGACCTGTTCGTAGCGAACTATCTAAAATTCGATCCCGCAATCACGCCCAAGCCCGGTGACAATCCTTATTGTTATTACCGGTCGATCGCTGTAAATTGTGGGCCCCGTGGTCTGCCGTTCGAGAGAAATATTCTCTATCGGAATAACGCAGACGGCACGTTTTCTGACGTGTCCGAGTCCTCTGGGATAGCCAAGCCTCTGGGCCACTACTCGCTTGGTGTCTTAACAGGTGATTTCAACGGAGACGGGCTACCGGATGTCTATGTCGCCTGCGATCAAACGCCTTCTTTGCTCTACGTCAATAAAGGCCACGGTCGTTTTGAAGAGGAGGGAGTGATGGACGGAGTGGCGTTCGATGCAAACGGAAAGGCTATGTCCGGCATGGGCGTGACGGCAGCGGATTACAGCGGCGAAGGACATCTCAGCATTTTTCGAACCAACTTCTCCGATGAGTTTGAAACGCTCTACCGGAACCACGGCGACGGCACATTCGACGATGTAACTCTAGATTCGGGACTTGGGATAAACACGCGGTATGTCGGTTGGGGCGCCGGCTTTTTTGATTTTGACAACGACGGATGGAAAGACCTGCTGCTTGTAAACGGTCATGCGTTTCCCGAAGTGGACAGCCTCCACCTGGACATTCACTATAAGGATCGAGCGATCCTGTACCGGAATCTCGGCGGCGGGAAGTTCCGAGATATTTCGCAAAGTGCAGGACCGGGCCTACTCGAAAAACACTCTTCGCGTGGCACGGCTTTCGGGGATATAGATAACGATGGACTGGTGGAGGTCGCCATCAACAGCCAAAACGAGACACCCTCATTGCTAAAGCAGTCGAGCCGGCCATCCGGGCATTGGATACTGCTGCGGCTCACGGGCACACGCTCGAACCGCAGTGCAATCGGAGCACGCGTGAAAGTCACGGCAGGCGAACGGACGCAGATGGACGAGGTTAGAAGCGGCGGGAGTTATCTTTCGCAGAACGATCTCCGGTTGCACTTCGGTATCGGCACTGCGAAAACTGTGGACCGGGTCGAAATCATCTGGCCTTCCGGTGTGCGGCAGGTCCTTGGGAGCCAACTATGTGACCGGGTTCTGACCGTTCGGGAGCAAGCAGTAGAATTGGGGAATCCGTTGAAGGCAAAAGGTGCACCCTCGGATTAGTTCCTTTTTAAGCAGCGATACAACTTCGGGCGGCATTGCACGCGCTGTTGCCTCCAGCCGTCGCGAGTTTCTGCGCGGCACAACTGGTGCTGCTGGCGCCTACACTTTGTTTGCGGCAAGCCGGGGTAACGCTCGCGCTGCTGCGAGCACCAGGAAAGTAGTTGTTGTGACTTTTGGAGGCGGCGCTCGCGACGAGGAGACTTTCATGCCCGACGGGCAGGAGAATATCCCGTTCCTACTCCGCGATTTGATTCCCCGCGCAACTTTTTTTACCCAGGTCATCAATCGCGGCATCCTGGGCCACTATGTCGCGACTGCCAGTCTAGCTACCGGTGTTTACGAAACTTTCAACAATTTCGCTGCTGTGGCGCCCCAGAACCCGACGGTTTTCGAATACTTCAGAAAAGATTTGAGCCGTCCTGCTTCCGATGCTTGGGTTATCGCGCCGAGCAACGGCTTCAATCGCATTGGCGGAAGCGATCACCGTCTGTACGGGCCGGGCCTGGGCGCTCGCGTGGTACTGCCTAAACGGCTATTAGCAGCAGCGCTGCCGCCGGGCGACGCAAAGCAATACGACCACCTGTTACGTGACAACTATGAGACCCCTCTGTTTGCGCCCGATATTGCAGGCGACAGTATGGAAGTGCATGAGATGGCCGAGATCCTGAGGCTCTCAGTAAGCGAATTCTCTGCCCATGCGCGCGCTGCCGCCAGTCCCGATGAGCTGTCGGTCTACATCGCTCGCCAAGTCATGAGGCAAGTTGCACCCAGCATGATCTGGATCACCTTGCATGATATTGATGTCGCGCACTCGGGAGCTTTCTCGCTTTACATCGACGGAATAAAGAGATCGGACCGGCTTTGTGCCGATCTCTGGAAATCTATTCAGAGCGAGCCTGAGTACGCGGGCAAGACGACGATGTTTATTCTGCCGGACTTTGGGAGGGATTCGGACACCGATCCTGGTGGAAACGGCTTCCAGCACCATCGGACTGGCGACGCGCTCTCCAGAACAACGTGGATGATGGCACTTGGCGCAGGCATACGCGAGAATGCCGTTATTGATAGGCCAGTGGAGTCGATCGATTTGGTGCCAACGTTAGGCGCAGTGCTGGGATTCGATCCGAGATATTCCAAAGGCAAGCCGCTAGCGGAGATCGTATAAGATCATGCAGCCGAGCCAGCTTAAGGCGGAAAACTTCAACGGCTATCCGCCCGAAGCGCGCGCGCTCGCCCTTCGCGAAATCGATTTGTTGCGCATGCTGCCTCTAAATCTGCTCCCACTGTTGCTACGTCAGGCTGTGATCTACGATTGGAGATTCCCGGCTGAACGTACGGAACTGGATGACCAGTTTGCCTATTTAAGAAAACTCTCTCCGGCGCAACTGACGCGCGAGATGAGTCCTTTCACGGGCATATCTGTGTCGCCGGACCTGGAACAGCTCGACTGGGTCAACAACCCCGCGCAATTTTCAGAAAAGTTCACGGCACACCTCTGGGCAACGCACCAGATGGACGCTTTTCGTCAGGCGTCGCTGAACTATGTACGTAAGGTAAATGCCGCGAGCATCCCGAAGACTCTGCCCACGTCGCATCTCGGGTTGATTGTGATCGGGCAAAGCGTGGCAGAGACGAAATATCCGCTGTTCCGCAAGCTCCGGCAGCACGGCGTTCAATTTACGAATGTTGCGGTGGAATCTGGTTTCCAGATTTTATTCGAACTTGTGAAAGCCAGAGCCAAAGCGTATCCAACTCCCTTCGGGCATTGGTATATCGACGGTGGAACAACCGATCTTACTGATCGGGATATCACGTGCATTTCTTACCAGGGCCTGGAGGTTATCCGCGCCAGGCTGCTGGGCAAAATGGTCGCAACTCTCCAGAGCGGCGGCGGCCCGGAGTTGCTTAGAACGGAGCTTGCAGAGATGCGACCGGGAGATGTCGGGTTGCCCGAAGCCGGACCAGAAGCTGTTCTTAGTCGATTCAAACTGACTTTGTTAACCGAGGGATCGGGAACCCAGATCTTCAGTACGACTTTTGCGCAATGGGCGGCGCGAGAATCGCTGCGTCGTGCACAACCGCTTACGCTACTGGTCCGCTTCGCTCCGCGGCAGCGTGAATCGTCGTTTGTTACAACGCAAACTGGAACAAATGCGGTTGACCCTGAAGCCTCACTGATTGATGCCGATATGGGGGCCTATTACACTTGGATAAATCAGGGCCGATTGCCCGGCGCAGAACGATCTGCCTTCCTGGTGTGGTTCGAAGGACATAACCAAGCCTTTGCTGCCGGGCCGTTACTCGCGAAGGGCACTACGGATTCCAGCCGAGTGAGCCTGCACGAAATCATCAACCGCATCACTTAAGATGGGCAGCACAAAGACGCTCATTACCAGCGTGGCGCTCAGTCGGCCGGGATAGGATTCAATCGGCAAGTCGTGGAACGGGATGCAACTTCAGACGAGGAGCACGATCAGTATCGCCAATATTAGAACCCGGTTGCGGAGCGCAAAATCGACTAATACGCGAATCATGATTTTTGTCCGCTATTGTTCGCTCTCAGCCGACAAAGCAAGAGCATCATTCACAATTTGCTGTCCCGGTGAGATTCCCGAAGTGACGACTTGTTTACCATCGAAGACCTTCCCGCCTCTCACCTCGGTTCTTCTGAAGCTCCCGTTCCCCACGGGCACGAAGACCCAGTCGCGGTCGTGCAAATGCAGCATGGCGCCGCTCGGAACAGCGGCATATGTCCGGCCGTGCAAGCCATAGAAGGTAGCCACGACGAACATGCCCTGACGCATTAAGCCAGGGTTCCGGAGAACAATCCGGACCTTGGCCGTCCTGATCGCCGGATCCAGAATCTTGCCGATGTTACTGATTCGACCGTGAAATACGCGGCCAGGGAAGGCGTTTAGCTCGACATCCGCGGTATCGCCCAGACGAACTGCAGGCAGGTCATTCTCATAAACATCGCAAATCACCCAAACTTCCGAGAGGTCGGCGATAGTGAAGAGGTTCGGTTGGTTATCGGGGGTATGAACACTGGCAGCCGAAGTCGTGTTTTGCTCAACGATGGTGCCGGTTATCGGAGCGTACACATTCACCACCGGATCTTCGTGGTTCGGGTCGGCCCCGAGAGTGCGAATGGCCTGCGCCGACGCATCACGGGTGACTACCGCCTTCTCCTCTGTATCCTGAGCTACCTGTAGATCGTTGAGCGAAATTGCCCCGCGCTCGTACAGAATTTTCGCGCGATCGAGCTGTTTGTTCGCGAGTTGCTCATCAGCCATAGCCTGGCGGTATGTCGCGAAAGCGTTAGTGATGTCGTTACTCAAAACCTTGAGCAGAAGCTGACCCTTCACTACGTCATCGCCGAGCTTGGCAAAAATTCCGACCACTCGTCCGCTCGCCAGAGAGACTACGGGAACGGACCGGTCGACACTTGCCGTTACTGTACCCGTGGCATGAACCTCCGGCACTTCTTCCTGGGAGCCAGCCGTCACCAGCTTGAATCGTTCCGGCTTGTCAACTTTGACAAGGCTCAGGTCCGGCTCTTCGGTCACTCTTGCAGCCGGCGGAGCAGCCGCGCTCTCATCCACTTTCTTGTTTGAATTGCATCCCAAAATCATCAGGCTGGCGTTAAGCACCACCCAGATGGCGATAGATCTCCGATTCACTGGACTACCTCTCGCCCGACTGCAAAATTCACCTGGTTCGCAGCGGAAAAATACGATCCCACCAGATTGAGATAGTTCAGCTGAGTGTCCCTGTACTCTCTTTGCGCGTCGAGGAAATCGAGCAGCGATGCGGCGCCATGTTGATAAGCAAAAGACACCGTCTCACGGATGTCAGTAGCCTCGCGTAGGTATTTGGTCTTATAAGGCCGCAGCAGTTCGAGCGTGCTCTGAAGCGTAGCCCATGCGGCGTCGACATCGTGCAGCGCGGCCACTTCATTCGCATTTTTCAGCTTCTCCGTTCGGCCTATGTCAAGGTCTGTTCGCAGCTTTTCGCCTTGATTCCTGTCGAAGATGCGAAGCGGTACGCTGACAGCCAAACCAACATAGGTGTTCAATGGCGGAGGCTGATGCGATCCGCTAAGCGAAAAAGTTGGATCTGTAGAACCGTTCGCTACTGCAAGAGTATGGTCGGTCCGGGCTTTCGTCACAGTTTCCTCCGCTTCCTTTAGATCTGGACGTTCTGCAAGTGCAATTTTCCGGAGCTCGTCGAGGCTCGCAACAGGTTCTGAAAACTCGAAGTGCCCTTGGACATCAAAGTCATCAACCGCAGTGGGCTCTCGAAGCAGTTGAAGTAAATCGATCTTCGCGGTCCGTAGATTTACTTGCGACGTCTGCAGATCGGATTCGAACTGAATACGCTGCAGTTCTACACGCTGGAAATCAACCTTCGAGATCGAACCCACTCCGAAGCGGTCCCGGTTCACGGAAATCAGCTTGTCGTAATAAGCAATATTTTCTTTAGCGATTCCCACAACCGCCTTAGCAAGCAATACCCGGTCGAATGCATCGCGGAGACTGAACATCAGATTTCGCTCTAAATCGTTCTGTGTTGCTACAGCAATGGCCGTTGCGTTTCGTGCACTCTCAAGGCGCAGCTCACGTTTATGCCGGCGTTCGTGCAAGTAATCGATACTGCCGTAGGCGTACGTCTCACTCAGGGGCCTATACGGATTCGCATAAAACGGAGTGATCTGGTCTAATCCTAGATTCAGATTAGGGTTAGGCCTAAGATACGCAGTGATTTCGTCCGCACGTGCCTCGTCGATGTTCACTTTTCCGGCGGCCAACGTCGGGTTGTTCGCCTTGAATATGTCCTGCGTCTCCTGCCACGTAAGTGCACGGGGTGGACTGGCATTCTGTGCAGATGCACCGGCCACAAACAGGAGACCGATGGACAAGCGCCCCATCAGGCGTTGCATCTGTCCTCCTAGTTCAATAACTTGAGTCGGTTTATTGGCTTAAGCCGCTGCGAAGAAAGGCGGGGAACGTCCGGCCTGCAATGGCGCGATACGTTCCACCATCCGCAAAGCCGGAGCAAATACCACGGAAAGGAAGACCAGCACCATCGTCAGCCGGCACACATCGACCAGGAGCGGAGCATCCATCGTTTCGTAAAGACGAATCAGGCTCTCGTTCTTGCTCCTGGTCTGGGAATGCGTATGCCCGTGCTCGGAATTGGCCCCGAGGTGCTCGATCCGAACAACGTCGTCCGTTGCTGATACGTATGGGAAAAGCGCGGTCAGAATCAGCGCCACGCCTACCACATGTAGCCATGGTGCACGCCTCTGCTGGCCCGCATGCTTTCCGAAGGAAATGCGGATTGTGCTCGCCAGGGCGATAAGGCCAAGAGCAAGCCACGCCAGATTGAGAACGCAGTCGAACGGCACTACTGCCTCTTACGTTATCACGCGGAGCACCTTTCGTTCACTAGCGTTCATCAACAGATTGGACGTTAAATTGCTCGCCTGAATGGTTTAGGGCTCTCGCTCGATGATCTCTTCGTGTGTCAAATTTGCTCTTCTGATGGCCATGCTGTGCTCAATGTGTCCGGCTGTGGAGGCGCCGAAAGTGAGATCGCAATCGACCGGGGTGGTTGAAGACAACCACTCTTTGTACGCTTGGAAGTCAACACCTGTTGGCCGTACCGCGGAGATGCTGACCCTGTTCTGCACGGAATGCCCCAATCAGTCGGCTGAATCCGAAGGCTTGCCGGTGGTTGCTCTGCTTCGGGATACCTTAGGCGACCCCGACCCGGCAAACGATAGGGTTACATATGTTTGGCTCCTCAGCTACGCGCAGCTTAACGCCGGGCAAAAAATTCTATCGAGCGTGCCGTTTTTTTATTGGCGGGTTGGGGAAGGGTCAACTTCAGTCAGCGCCCGCGACCTTTCTCCCCTGCTGAACCTTTCCGCCCCGGAACGAGCTGTCCTATCCAATATCGGCCGGGACCTAGTGCAGTGGACCGCCCTGGATCCCATGGCAATGCCGGTGCGCGCCGCATCCCGGTCCTACCGTGCTAACCAAGTGGATAATGAAAGACTTCACATCCAGGAGGCTATTACTTTCTTGCAGAATGCTCCTGCATCTGAATCGAAGGATGAACCCACATCAGCGCAGCTCAAAACGGTCATAGCGCGTCTAGAGCTTCGGAAGCAACTGCTCGGAGGATTCGTCACCGACAGGGCTGCCCCGGATTTTGGAGAGCAAGCCGAGCTGGAGCATGAACGGATTCGCAGCCGCAATTGGGAACTGCTTCGTCAATGTGCGGAAAAGACGGGACTGTATTTTGAACCCTTAAACATGGCTGCCGGGGTCGGCGATTACGCCATTCTTTGGTTCCCGGTTGGTCGCAATGCTTCCCGGGTTGGCCCCTCGACCGGTCCGCTCTGGAAGCTGCTGAACATTAGTGATCCATGGACGGACACTCGCGTCCAGAATTGGAAAGGAACTCGATATACTCGCGCGCTCGATGCCGACTGGTCACTGGTCCCCGATGGGGAAATGGGGATTCATGAATTGCAGATGATTCCGCTGGCTGTTTACAGCCTGACTTACCCCAAAATGCCGCTTTTGCTGCTGGACTTCCGCGACAAATTACATGTTCGCCGACATGAGATGATCCAGCGATCCATCAACGAGATCACTGCAGGCATTATCGGCATTTCGCATTTTACGAACTGGTACTACTACGTAGGGGCTGATGTTTACAATTTCGTTAGTTCCCGCCATGGACGGGCTACAGATCAATCCGCCCGTCTCGATTGTTACGCCCAATTTCGTACTGACCTGTTTATGGACAACAGACTGCCGGAAGGTCTGCGAAGCGAATTACAACGCCGGGTTGATTCGTTGTCGATCAATCCGATGGGCGCAACCCCGAAGAGGGAATTTGAAGTCGCGCAGACTCGATACGCGCTTTTGCAGGCAAACTCCGAGCAAGGAGGACGTCTCACTCAGCGGTTGGAAAAAGACCGGCGGGCGGAACTGGCTGAATACAACGAATCTGCCGGGGGTAGTGTCACCCGAGCCATCCTCCATACCGCCAGTTTCGGGCTTTACACTCATCGCGCGAGTAAGGTCAAGACCACCATCTTCGCGCTCGATTGCTATCGACGTGCTGGTGCGCAGATCGACTTCCTTCAAACATTGGCCGACGCAGGTACTGCGCCCGAAATAGCCTACGAACCTGTTCGAATTCAGGCCGCAATTGCTGAACTGCGAAGCCTTATGCCGGAGATTAAGTCCAGACCGATGATTGTGCGTGCCTCGGCATCGCTCGAGCGCGTAAGAGAGCTGTCTCATGACACTGCTGTCCAGAGCGATTGCACCTTGGCGCTTGCGATTATCGGCCGCGCGAGCGGGGACGCAGTTCGTGGCCCTGCTCCGGCTGGTGTCGTCGCGTCTACAGGAGGCGTCGCGGCCGGTTCCGTAATCCGTCAACCGGCCCGTCCCTTACTTGAAAATCCGCTTACGACGAGCTCTCTTAGGTGATTCGGTCTCGGCTGTTACTGCTCGCTCCTGTTCTCGTCGGCTGCAGTTTTCGATCGTATTCGCAGACTGAACTTCCAAGCACCCTTCAGAACCCGATTCAGCGGGTTGTCATCTTCAAAATCGACGGACTGGGAGCCGACCTGCTCTACCGGACGATGGGCGAGATCGATCCTGCAACTGGCAAATCGCGCCTTCCGTGGTTCTCACACATTTTTGCCGAGAACGGGACAGTGTTCCAAAACTTCTATACGAGGGGGATCAGCTTATCTGCGCCCTCATGGTCGATGCTCGATACCGGCCACCATACAGTCATTCGCGGGAACGTTGAGTACGACCGGTTCACCGGACAAATCTATGACTACCTCAATTTCTTCCCCTTTTATATCGGCTATGCCCGTAAAAGGCAGGTCGATATGCCAGGAGTCACCGTCCTTACCCGGGCCGGAATACCGCTGCTGCTCGATTCCTTTCCGTATGGCCGGAGTTTTCAAAGCTTTCAACTCTTCCAACAAGGCGTCCGGTGGTCGACCCTAAAAAGCGTTCTGGCGCGGCGGTTCTCTTCGAAAACCTTGTTCGCAACTGTTGAAAACGGCACGTCTCCCTCTCTTGCGCAACTCCTCGCTGATCAGACCGAGGAGGAATTGCTAGCTGACCTGCGGCGCCCGAGCATTCTGTATCTCGATTTTTATAACGGGGACATCGATCACGAGGGGCACGCCACGAACGCGCCCGCTGCGCTTTTGTCGGAGATGAAAGAGGCTGACGCGCTGGCAGGAAGAATGTGGACGGCGATTGAAGCCAGTCCACTCGCGAGTCGAACCCTGTTCGTCACAGTCTCCGATCATGGAATGAATAACGTGCCGGGCGTGTACAGTCAAGGGTTCAGCTTGCCCGATTTTTTCAACAGTGAAGCGGGGGGCGCCCATCATGTCATCACGAATCGCCACCAGCTCAGCGACTACAAACTACGAGGCTTGAATCCCCTCGTCCAAAGAGTCATTACTCCCAGCAGTGCTTCTTTTTATCTAAGTTCTCAAGCTGAACATTACCCCACGGCATGGCTTGATGTGGACGGCAATGAAAGGGCCAGTATTCAGCTCCGGAACAGCGATCTAAATAAAATTCATATCCTGCTGCAGCAGCTTGCGAAAGACAATCTTTCGCCACAGGTCAGGAAGGCTATCGCGGTATGTCTACGCCAGACCACAGAGACCCATCGATCTCTCTGGACAGACCGCATCAACAGCTTGACGGAAGAGTTAGGCGCACTCTATAACGCTATGGAAACGCGTAAACAAGAACTTGCTGGAGAACCGAACAAATTCGATCGAACACAAGTGCAATCGGGCGAGGAAAAAGAGGTTCTTCGGTTACGCCAGGAATATGAGGATTGGGAGCGCGAGTACAGCGCTTATTCGGAGTACGTCGATCACTTGCGCGCTTTGCTGAGTTTTCAACCGGATGAGCAGAAACCATTTCGCGGGAAAATCTCGCAGCTTGTTCCGGAGATGACCGCGGGGGACGCGAACACTCCCTGGGACCTGCGCCACTATATCGCCGGACCGGCAACCGGCGAAATGGTTCTGGCGCAAGATGGCAGTTTGGACGAAGCACGATCGTTCCGCTATTTCGACTACCCTGCGCTTTTGGCAGCGCAGCGGGTTCGCAACAATCCTCAGAAGGCGCTCTCCTCGCAACCGATCGATTTTGTCACCCTCCGGTTGCCTGCGTTCACACCCAATGGCGAATCCAGTGCTGTGAATGCGTATTGGCTTTACGGTGCGGAGGACAAGCAACTGCTTATCCTGACCGATGCCGCCGGCCGCATCCGTCTAAAGCCTGCCTGCGTCCGCGTACGCAATCGCGAGAATACCACCGCAATCAACGCAGCTTGGCAGCCTGATCTCCCCTTGCATTTGTTCGAAGACCCTGATTTGCACGTACCGTCCGGGGAGGATCGTGCCACTTGGCTTTCCGGCTGGCACACGGAACGGGAATGGTTGGAAGCTATTCACGAATGCCGATATTCAAACGGCGTTATCGGTATCGTTGAAGAACTGTCACCCGTGGGCGATAATGTCGCATCTGCTTCGCCCGAGAATCCTCTGATGCTGCGCTACGAAAGAAGGCGGCGCGAACTTGTCCAGCCGGACTTTCACGTATTCGCTGCCGACCACTGGAACTTCAACGTTCGAAACTTCAATCCGGGAGGCAATCACGGGGGATTCTTCAGGATCTCCACGCACTCTGTATGGATGATGGCGGGGCCCGGAATTCCCGCGAAGCCGGTCGTTGAACCTTACGACAGTCTAAATTTCGCTTCCACGATTCTGAGCCTGCTCGGAAAAAAGTTGCCCATGCCCGACCGAGTAGTCCGCTTCGAGTAACACTATTCTACGTTTGCGTCGAAAATCCCGGTCTCGATAATTCCCGAGTGCTTCATCTGGACGAAAATTCGGTATCGGCCGGCGGTAGGGAATCCATAGGGAAAACCCACTTCACTTGGTAAGGCCTCGGAGCCGGAACCGTGGCTGATTTCGGGCATATTCATTCCTTGCATGTCTGACCCAGCCGTTGCAGACTCGCCTTTCCCGGCCAATTCAAGCGCAGCCATGGATACGGAACCGCTTGGATGAATGTGCGCGAAAACTGTACCGTCAGTTTTTACGAAGGCGGCGTGTCCCAGCATGCCCATGTAAAACTGCATGTCCTGCGCCGCCCTTCCTGCCGAGTCAGTGAGTTCAAACCGGAAAACGTTTGGGACTCGTGCACGCAACGGATCGTTCCCCCGTATCCAATGCATGACATACCCATCGGGAAGCTTAAAGTCCTTAGCTGTGGTTGAGGCATGTTCCCACGGAGTGGACCGGCCGCTCGCGTCGTCGCCCGCAAGCTTTCGCCCCGGTAGACCGGCGGGGACGTCTAATTGAGCGACCAGGGTTTCCGGAAAACCGCTGGCATGCACGATGTCAGCGTAGAGCCGGTAGTCGCCAGGTGTCATTTCCGGCAGTTTCAGCGTGAAGCGTGCGCTGCCGGCCTGCTCCGGGTGGAGATGATACACAACATCCAATCCGGGTTGCCGGATAGCATACAGGTGCATCAGATGATCGTGATCGGGGACCAGGTCGTCTGTCGTCCGCGTGAAGAGCATCCGACGGTAATCCGCCGCCTTCTTGGGAGAAAACCAGCCCGGATCAGTGAGCGTGAGAGCTAATTTTCCGGAATTGTCTAAAACGGGTTTCATCAGAAGTGGCTTGTATACTTGCTGACCATACGAAGCTGCTTCCAGCTTCCACCAGGCATTTCCTGCCCAAACGATACCTGCCACAATAACCAGCGCGAGCACCATCGCGATCTTTGCCTTTCGCTTATTCTCAGCTGGCGGAATCACACCCGGCTCCAGCCGTGCCTCCCGTACTGATGCGCCTGCCATAGCTACCACACCTGCAATGATGAAAATGCCCATTAGAGAAAGAAGACCGCCTAAAACGGGTGTCATTTTCTTGGTTCTCAACGCCGCCGAGGGGACCGGAACGGCAACCGTGCCAGTTCCTGCAGCTCCGTGTGCGGTGATCCGCACCTGCCACGATCCCGGCGCCATCATCCACAAGGTGCCCGTGAAAAACTGCCGGTCGTGAGTAGATCGCGTCAACTCGTCCGGAACAGGCGCAAATTTCGCACCGGCGCCCGCAATCGGCATTGGCACTGCCCGAATGTCAGTAATTCCAGCCGACTCGCTCCGGACTTCTAGCTCTGCCACACCGGGAATCACCAGCGGTGGCCGAACGGTTACAAACAGTTGATATGGACCTGCCTTGCCGTCCAGATAGATGTCAGGGCTCCCGACATGCGCCCGCCCGGCTATTGCCAAGCCAATCAGTAGCAATGTGCCTTTGCCGAGTAGGCGCATACTCATCGATGCAGGTTCCGCAACCATTTACCCCGCGATAACCCCCACCGAATGGCAACCGTACAGAAGGCAATCGCAATCACCAAGCCCCTGAACAGAGCAAACCCGTACTCCGGCGAGTAAAACTCGTTTTGCGCTAAGTGTGATTGCGGCGGCAAGCCGTAATACAAATACCCGGTGCCAAAAAATGCGTTCCGCGCTGCAGGCGTCATGAGAAAACTCGCGAAGGGCCACTCGACGGCAAGCAGGACCAGCATGTACAGAACCGCGCTTGCCCCTGCCAGCATCCAAGGATTCCAACTCTTGACGCGCGCCCAAAACAAGTCGAGAGCAAATGCTGGTGCAATCAGAAGAATGGGGAATTGTGGCGGGATAAATTGCGTCACGTTCTGGTAAACGGGTCCGAGTTTGGGCTCGGCTGGAAAGAGGGGAAGAATCTGAATAAGAGCGATAAGAAACAGCGTGTAGCATCCGGCTACCGCTGTAGCGCCGAATCGATACCCGGTTACTCGTGACGCAACACTCATCATGATGGGCGTCAGTGCGCCCATCAAAATGTAGGGAAGCGCGGAGTGCAGCAAAACTCTCGAGTTGTACTCCATGAGGATCACCATGGTCAATACAAGATTCATTCCGCACACGTATAAGAACAACCATCGAAGCGTAAACCGGTCCCGCTCGAGGCTCCGATTCATTTGTCCCGCGATTAGTACGAGCGTGCCAAGCAGGACACCGTAGATCCCGACAAAAAGCAAAATGTGCGGCGGGCTCACGATTTTGACATCGAGGCCGTATGCATCGTGCCACCAGTTATCAAAAGGCGCAGACGTTAGCATCACAATGCCGCCCCAAGAAGCAATAAATGCGCCCAGCGGAGCCCGGAATCCCCAGATGTGAACGGAAAATGGAGACAGGGGAGAGTTCTTTCCGAAAGTCGTAGATAAGATAACGTATCCGAAAGAGATCCCGGACAGGACCCCGCAGAAGTAGATCGCCATATGAGCGGGAGTCCAGAAAGTATCGCGCCCGATTGAACTGTGCCAGGAGATGTCCCAATGCCCGCCAATCATGACGGATGTCACTGCGAGCACAGCGCACCAGATGTACCAGGGAACGCCTGCCGGAATGGCGGAATATGGGGCGCTTTCCGGTGTGACCGGGCGCAAGTTGACCGCCGTTATTGCTGCCATTCAACCTCCAGACTGATTTCGGCTTACTTCTATTTTCTACCCGGCCGATCCGCGTTTCTCGCGCATTCTAAACTGCGGCTTCTTTTACTTCTTGTGCGTTAAGCAGTCGCTCGGCGTTCAAAGCCCCAGCGGGGCTTTCTTCATGCTTGAAGATGGCGAACGTTGGATACTCATTCGATTGGTATTGCTCGACACGATAGGTAATGCTCCCCAGTTCGGATTCCGAGTAGTCCGGCTTGCGCAAACGGAGGTAAACGAAATCGGCCGTCAACACGTGCGGCGTCTCTAAATTCTCGTTCTCTGCTACGCAAAGTGCGATGTTTACATCGCGCAGAACTTTGTAAACGTCTTCGTCAAACCAACTGAGATTGCGAAATTCGAAGGAGGCCTGCAGCCCACGTGGAAGTAATCTGACAAAATGCGCCAATCGAGGAACATCAACCTTTAGAGACGGAGGGAGTTGGAAGAGAATTGGTCCAAGACGGCCTGCTGCTCGCAGCGGCTCAAGCGATTCAAGGAACGCACGCGTGAACTCTTCTGCTCCCTCCAGCTTTAAAGAATGAGTGATTTTCATGTGCGCCTTCGGAAGGAAGAGAAAACCATCGTGAGTTTCGCGGATCCATTTCTCGAAAGTCGCCGCTGAGGCCAAACGCCGGTATGTGTAATTTACTTCCACTGCATTTAGCCGGGTTGCATAATAAGCGAGAAATTTACTATTTGCCAACTTCTCCGGATAGAATTCGGGCTTCCAGCTTGGGTAAGCAAACCCGGAAGTGCCGCAATAGAGCTTCGGTTGCGCCATCACTCACAAACCTGCAAACCAGTCATATCCCTCTTCCGCCCAATAATCAGCAGGCTTGGTATTGGTGTACTCGATGATCCCTATGCGTTTGATGTTCTTGATCCCATACTTAACCGGTATGGCTAGCCGTAGCGGCGCGCCGTGGACTTCTTCCAGCGGCTTGCCGTTCTGTTCCCAAGCGAGCAACGTCTGCGGGTGCATCGCACTCTTCATGTCCAGGCCTACATAGTAATCCTCTTCAGGCGTCGCCATATAGACGTATGCGGGTAAGCTCTCGCCCGTCGGAAAGAATTTACGTGTAAACTCCGAAAAACGTGTGCCGCTCCAATGCGCTACTCCGCTCCAGCCCTCAATGCAGCAGAAACGGGTGATCATCTCCGTTCTGGGAAGCGACTTCACTTCGGAAAGTGCGACTGTTCGAGTCCCCGCACCGCCCCCTTTTACTTGAACGCGCCAATTTTCGGGTAGGGGAGTGTTTAGTCCGACGTCCCCATTCGGCTTGACCCCGCCGATCTCGCCCGGACTATAAGTCTGCATCAAATGGTGATCACTTAAGTAATCACCCGCGATTCTTGCGTTCCAGTCGAGTACCCGCCTCTCCGGCCAGGGAGCATTATCTTCCGCCTTGGCGCCAGTGACCCATTTATATAAGCCGATGAATCCCGCCGCGGCGACCCCGCCCACAACGAGGCCACGCCGAGTTATCGTCCGTAGCGTCCGTTGAGCCTCTTCATTGGAAAGCTGTTCCTCAGGATGCCGGTCGTTGTTCATGCTTGTCCACCACTTCCCACCCGGATACCATGCTCCGGAAGTTATTCCATCCCGCTGCAATCACCTGCTGCACATGCAGCAAGAAAAACAGAACAAACAAAATCGTCAGGTCAAAATGGATCATTCTCGCGAATTGGTAACCACCGAGCATCCCGGTCAGCCAATTCAGTTGCGCCGGCTTGTAAATTGCCAGTCCGGTTATTAGGGACCCCGCGCCCATCAGAACGATCGCCGTATAAGCAATCTGCTGCGCAGCGTTGTACTTTTCCTGGACAGGAGCGTCTTTACGCAAATGCAGGTCATGCAACAGAACATGCCACGCATCGCGGAAAGCAGTCCGGTTTCGAGGTACCAGGTACCTCCATTCGCCCGATAAAAGCGTGTACGCCACATAGAGCAGACCATTGATTGCAAATAGCCACATGAAAAAGAAATGCATGGCCATTCCATCCGCAAGACGATGGTCCATGTGGAACGTTGAATATACCCATGCCGGGAAAAAATGAACAGGTCCTAAACTGTACGTCGGGAAGGCCCAATAAATCAGCAGCCCGCTCCAGATCATCACGAACAGCAAGGGAAAGTTGATCCAATGAAACCAGCGAATCGCCGCGAGATGCTTTAGTTGAATTTTCTGCACGCAAGCTCACCTGACTTGCAAGCGCTTCTTGCAAATCTGCCTTCAATTAGAGAGTATCTTGATTTACCAGTGCGATGCAGAATGCCACCCCTGAGGGCGTGTCCCGCCCTCTCACATTACTGTGCCTGGCCAGTTTTGAAAAGGGCCACCGTTTCCTCAGCGAAGCGAAGCGGCTCGGCTGTAAAGTTTATCTGCTAACTTCGCTGAGCCTCCGGGATACTGCCCAGTTTCCCCGAGAAGATCTGGACGACATCTTCTACCTGCCAGATGTCGATAACGAATGGAACCTGGACGATACATTGCGAGCAGTC
Source organism: uncultured Acidobacteriaceae bacterium (assembly GCA_963771495.1). Taxonomy (GTDB): domain Bacteria; phylum Acidobacteriota; class Terriglobia; order Bryobacterales; family Bryobacteraceae; genus Bog-105. Next base: position 155,273 of record CAVYTR010000013.1, read on the forward strand.
GCTCACCTCTGGCTGACGGAAAAGATCGACCGTATCATCCCGCTCGACGACTTCGACCTGGAGAAGGCGTCCTACCTCCGCGAGAACCTTCGAATCAAGGGTCTTGGCGAAACGGCCACGCGGTACTTTCGGGATAAACTTGCCATGCGGATGCGGGCGCTCGAGAGCGGAATTCCCGTGCCGGATTTCACCGCAACGCTCAATTACCAGGACATCACAACCTTTGTCGATACCGTGCCCAGCCCTTGGGTCCTAAAGCCGCGACTGATGGCCGGGGGTATCGGAATTCACAAGTACGATGACCGCCAAGCCGTCTGGGATCGGATTCACAGCCTCGGAGATGAGCAATTCAACTTCGTACTAGAACGCTTTATACCGGGAGACATTTTTCACGTCGATTCTATTTGGTTCGGCGGCGAACCGGTATTTGCCGTGAGCAGTGCATATGGTACTCCCCCGCTTGAAGTCGTGCAGAGTGGCGGTATTTTTACAACCCGCCCTCTTGAACGCGGCTCAAATATAGACGATCAGCTGCGCGAGTTAAACCGGCGCCTACTTACTGCCTTTGATCTCAAAAACGGTGTCTCACATACCGAGTTTATCCGCTCCCACGCTAACGGTTCTTTGTACTTTTTGGAGACTTCAGCACGCGTTGGCGGCGCCCATATATCCGAGCTCATTGAGGCTGCAACGGGCGTAAATCTTTGGGCAGAATGGGCCAAAGTCGAGGTTGCAATTGCTCTCGGTCAAAGGTACTCACCGCCTCTACCTCATTCTGATTATGCCGGGCTGATCGTTTCGCTGGCTCGCCAGGAATGGCCGGAAACCGGCAGCTTTGACGATCCTGAAGTAGCCTGGAGAATGAGTAAGCGGCACCACATCGGCCTCATAGTAAAATCCCCAGACTACGATCGAGTCGGCCAGTTACTAAGTACATACGAAAATCGCATCCGTAATGAGTACCACGCTTCTGCGCCACCTAGGGAAAAGGCGCGTGAATAAACTTTCTTCACAATTCGCTAATGCAACACCATTACAAACAAGTGGTAGCCTGAATCGAATGCGTCCGTTCAAATTAGCTGGCACTGCCACCGGCGCAGCTTTAGGAGCCTTGTCTGCCTTGGCTGCATATGGCAGTGTTTCCAAGTCGTCCCAGCTTTTTGGCCCCTCCGTGTACCGCGGATCGGGTGCTAGGCGGTCCGTCGCACTTACATTTGACGATGGTCCAACGGAAGGAACTCTGCCAATTCTCGACTATCTGTCAAAACGAAATGTCTGGGCCACGTTTTTCCAATGCGGGATGAACGTCCGCCGAAATGCTCAGATCGCGCGCGAAGTCGCTGCGGCCGGCCACGAGTTAGGTAATCACTCTTATTCGCACCCCAAGCTGCCCTTCAAGTCCCCTGATTTCATCGAACGGGAGTTTGCTGAAACGCAAACAATCATCAGTTATGAAACTGGACTCTCACCCATGCTGCTTCGCCCTCCTTATGGATTCCGCTGGGTTGGTCTTCGGGAGGTACAGCATAAACTCGCGTTGCTGGGAGTTATGTGGACCGTAATTGGCAACGACTGGAGATGGCCCGCCCGGCGTATCTCCAGTCACGTGCTTTGTCACACTTCACCCGGTGGAATCATTTGTTTGCACGATGGGCGTGGCGTACAGCCGAAACCCGATACAAGCTCTACGCTCGAAGCGCTCAAGCTGATTATCCCGCGCTTGCAGGATCAGGGCTTTCGTTTTGAGGTAGTCAGCGATCTGATGCGCGCCTGATCCTCGCTCCCTGTATCAGATAGGCTGAAGACAGGGAACCGGATTTGCCCATCACTCGCGATAACAAACGAGGCAAACTGTATCTGCTAGGTGCCGGCCCGGGCGACCCCGATCTCTTGACGCTCAAGGCGGCTCGTATACTTGGGAACTGTGATGTAGTTCTATACGATCGCCTGGTCAGTCCGGAAGTGCTCAGGTTTGCGCGCGTCGATGCCGAACTCATCTATGTAGGCAAGCATGAAGGCGAGCAGGAGCAGACCCAAAATCAAATTTTTCAGCTGATCCTGTTGCACACGGGCACAGGGAAATCTGTGGCCCGACTGAAAGGGGGCGACCCTCTTATCTTCGGACGCGGCGCGGAAGAGTGGATCCGCGCTCTTGAACATGATATTGAGACGGAGCTTGTGCCGGGCATCAGTTCAGCTCTCGCAGTTCCCGCCCTCGCTGGAATTCCTCTCACCCACAGGCAGCTCTCACGAAGTTTTGCGGTCGTAACCGGGCACTGCCGCCCCGAGACTCCCGCCGACTGGAATCAATACGCCGGGATCGACACGCTCGTGATTCTGATGGGCGTGAAAAATTGCGCCGCTATCGCCCGTGCTCTTATCGAGGCAGGTCGAACTCCCTGCGAACCGGTTGCTTTCGTTGAGCGTGGTACAACATCTACTGAGGCCATTTTGGAAGCTACCCTCAAAGAAGTTGCGGAGGGCAGTATTCACCCTCAAAACCCAGCTGTTTTTGTCATCGGCAGAGTGGTCACTTTAAGGCGCCGCTTCATTTCTCAAGCTCGATCAGGGCCAGCGTCTGCTGCGGAATGACAATCGGCGCGTTCAACGAAAAACGCTCGGCTGCCCTCAGTTTAGACGCGTTCCGTAGGTCGTGAATTTGCTGCAGGGTAGGGAGTGAGGGGCTGCCTATCTTCGTCCATGCATCCAAAGCCGACCCATTCCCCGGACCAACTGTCTGTAAGCGGTAACTTCTCGCCTCTCCCGGCTTGACGCTTAGATGAAACGCCTTTGGAGGGGTGCTCTGTCCCGGCTCGGCATAGTTCCAGAGCGCGACCACAATACTTCCATCCGCTCGCTCAGTTACTAACCCGTTTTCGGAAGCTAAAGGCAGCCTGCGGTCCGCCAACAGATGGAGCAGTTGGAATGCGCGGAACGCAGCTTTCGGGATATTACGTTCAGCAACTAACCCGTACCCGCCGTAAAAAGGTGTTTTGATGACGCCCTGCTCTTCGAATACGTCAGAGAAACTCCAGTACGACATTATATTTGCTAGGCCGTCGCATTCGCGTATGTTGTTTGCAATCCAAGGCCCCATAAATGCGCTGTCGGTTACTTCCGGTTGCGTCATGTAGGTGGCGTTGTACTCCGACCAGATAATTGGTGTGTTCGGTGCCGCTGAAGCCTTCACCTGGTCAAAGACTTTCTTAGCCGCCCGCGCCACCATGTCACGCCGGACAATTTTTTCGTTCCGTCCGAATACGTCCTGAGACGTATCGTTCCCGTATACGTGAGTAGACACAAAGTCGAAGGGAATCTTGCCCTCTACGCAATGCGCGATGAATTTGTCTACCCAAGCTGCTTGTGCCGTTGCCGGACCGCCAACACGCAAGTTGGGGTCGACGCGCTTCACAGCCTTGGCCGTAGTGTCATACAACGCAAAGTAGGTCTCCTGTTTAGGAACCCCGTCCCAGAAGTCAATATTCGGTTCGTTCCAGACCTCGAAGTACCAGCTCTCCACTTCATCTCTTCCATAACGGTCCAGGAGATGTCTCGTGAACGCCTCTATCAGGGCGCTCCATTTGTCCGGGTCGTTCGGTGGTGAGGGGAATGGCTTGTACCAGAAGGGATGGGGAGTTTTGTTGGCAGCCAACTTCTGCGGCATAAAACTCAGCTCGACGAAGGGCTTCACGTTTTCCGCAAGCAGCCCATCATAGATCTGGTCGACGTAGGAGAAGTTGTAAACCGGATGCCCTTGCGAGTCCTCGTCATAAACACCGTTCTCGTCGTGGAAGATGGCGTGAAACCGGATGTACTGAAACGCAGTTATGGCTTTGACAGCTCGTAAATCAGAGCGATAGCTATCGCGCAGACTCAAATTCGCCCGCCCGGACCCGAACATCTGCTCCCAGATGTGTGGGAAAGGCCGCGTCTGGGCGCTAGTATCGATCGTTATCGTTTCGCTGTCTGCCCCCTGACCGTACAGCAGAGGCAGAATCCCGGTAGACAGGACCGCAGCGCACACCCCAATGGCGAACCGTTTCACGCCTTGTTAGAAGACCAGGCACCCGGGTCAGTTGCAGATCGATTTGCGTACGAGGCGGCAGCCTCCCGTACCAGAATGCCCATCTTGGGATGCGAGGGCTCCATGGCTGGCGTGATGCCGTGTTCGCGTAGCGCTTCGCTGCAAGTCGGTCCAATAGATGCGACGAACGTATTCCGCAACGCTCTGACAGCCTCTTCGCGGCCGCCCTGAGCATCAGCAAAGCTCAAAAAATGATCTATTTGAACGCCCGTGGTGAACAACACAGCTCGAAACTCACTGTTGACCAGCGCCGTTAAAGCCTCGCTGAGGGGCACTGTATCGCCGGGTAACGCCCATTGATAAACCGGCACCCGCGACACTGCCCTCCCCTGGGCCCGCAAGCCGTCCAGTAGCTCCTGGTTTGTGCGCCCGTACTCCTGTACCGCAACCGACCGCTCGGGTCTATCCTTGACTGCTTCGAGCAGTTCGCGCCACGTATTTGGTTCCGGAACACTCACCGCGATGGGCACGCCCCACTCACGCATCACGGCCGAGGGCTTCGGTCCACGCACCACAATTGTTGTTCTCCGCAACGCTTCGACAAACGGGTGCTCTCCATCACGAAGCGCGACGGCTTTGCCGAGGACGCGTGCCCCCACGCCAGTCAAAAAGACGATCATGTCGAATTCATTCTGGTAAAGGCGGTCGGCAAACCTCAGAGCCTCCTGATTTTCTGCAATGGGAACTTCTATTAGCGCAGGCGCGACGAACGGCTCGCCGCCATTGAGGCGAATCAACTCCGCGATCTCCTTCGCCCGGCGGCTCTCAAAAGCCAGCACTCTCGCCTTTTGAAACGACATGATCAGGCATCCTGGCCCGGGAACAAACAGCGGGCCAACTGCATTGTTACCATACAGAAGACTCCCTGGTGAAAATTAGAGGTAAGAGACATGAGTAAGCGTCTGCTCCCTGCAGCCCTTCTCCTTTTCGCGTTTGCCTTGGGAGCGAACGCGCAAACCACAGATCCGAATCCGGCCCACTCGCCTGATGTGTTTCTCGACAATCATCGGCCGCTGAATCCGAAAAAGGGCAAAGAGCCGACCACGCGGAACGTTTCCGGCAAGGTGACTGATGAAAATGGCCAGCCTTTGGAAGGTGCGCTTGTCACTTTAACCGATACCAAATCGAATACTAAAACAACTTTCTTCACCAAGAAGGGCGGTCATTACAACTTTGAAGACCTCAGTTTCAACATCGACTATCAACTGCAAGCTCGCTACAAGGATCAGTCGAGTGAAGCCCGCAAGCTGAGCCAGTATGATCACACCGTAAATGTGATTCGCATTCTGCAGGTTGGATCACTCGATGACAGCGGCAGCACATCTGCTTCTCGAAGCAGGAATCCGAAGCAATAAAGCAGCCGGCTTTACATCGCCCCCAGACTTGGGTGCTTCTTGTGCCAAGTCGTCCGGCTTTGAAAGAGGTTTGCGGCTCTTAAGACTGCATGCTCATTACCAGCTCTTCCGATGAACTGTATCGCCATCGGAAGCCCCGTGTCGTTGAATCCGCACGGAACCGCCAGGGCAGGCAGCCCGCACAGACTCGACACACCGTCAGGCGCTCGTCTCTCGATTCCCCTATTCGGCTGTCGTTCGGGCGGTGACGGTTGTGCCGGATTCGGTCTTGGCGTCAGCGGTTGCGCTACTCGCGATTGACCGGCCGTTGTCAGGACATCGTAGGATTCGAAAAGGTCGTCCACTCTCTTCAACAGAAATGTACGAACACGTTGAATGCGTAGATAATCTGATCCTGAAAAAGAGGTGCTCACATATCCATTGATTCTTCCCAAAGGATCATTCAAGTCTTTGCAATTTCCCGTGCTGATCAGATCTTCGAACGCAGATGCTGCCTCGATCAAGATGGTCAGCTCGGCAGCTTCTTCGTACGGCCCGTCTGGTATTTCGGCCTCCGAGATATGCGCTCCCGCCTGCGACATGACGCCAGCAGCCTGTTCAAATGCCCTCTGAACCTGATCATCAATTGTGTTCCAGCAGTTGGTGATCTTCCCGATGCGCAGAGGCCGGAAGTCCCTTGTCTCCGGAGCAGGATAACGAAAGCCCGGTTCCCGGATGGAATCATGATCGTTAGGATCGTAGCCGGCAATCACCGACAGAACGGAGCCGCAATCGTCGGCCGTCCTCGCCATAGGACCCAGCTTGTCCATCGTCCAGGCAATGGCCATAGCCCCGTGACGGCTTACACGGCCGAAACTTGGTCGCATGCCGGACACGCCGCACCACGACGAAGGGCAAATAATCGAGCCGCGCGTATCGGACCCGAGCGCCCATGCCGCTAATCCGGCAGCAACAACCGCGCCCGATCCACTCGAAGAACCACAGGTCCAACAGTCAGTATTCCAGGGATTTCGGCACGGACCCGTCAGCGATGCAGACCCTCCCGAATAGCCCAGCCCGCCCGCAAGCTCGATCATGGCGGCCTTCCCTATCAGGACCGCTCCAGCTGCATTCAGCTTCTCAACGATCGTGGCGTTGTAATCAAAACGCTGTTCGCGGTAGGGCTTCGCACCCCACGTCGTAGGGTATCCTTTCACCGCTACCAAGTCTTTCAATGCGTACGGAATTCCATGCAGAGGCCCCCGGAAATTACCCCGAGCGATCTCGGTCTCTGCAGCGCGGGCCTGTTGTAGTGCCAGTTCGCGCGTTAAAGTGACATACGCGTTCAGCTTTGGTCCAATCTTTTCGCTCCGATCCAGATAACTCTCCGCCAGCTCAACCGGCGTAAAGGAACGCTTACGCAGATGCGCCTGTAACTCCCGAACGGAAAGGTAGAGGATTTCCTCGCCGAGCATCTCTTAGGTCGGCTCCGACCGCATCTTCAGCGTCGTAGCAGGTGTATCGCCATTCGCAAGCGGAAACTCGCGCACACTTGTCAACATGCGTTCGTTTCGTATCAGCACGCGGCGGATTCGCTCCCGTTGTTCTTCTGACAGGCGATCCCCAAAACGGCGGACGGTTTCGGCATAACGCGCTTCCATCTCCGTCATTGAGTCTTGCGGCAACTCAGACTCCTGTTGTGGCGTCGGATCGGTCGCTCTCGCACTTTCCCGTTGAGCAAGTAAATCTGCTGGCGCGATCGACGCCACTGCTAGCGCGGTGCCGCCAAAACGGCGTCTCGATAATTTTCGTCCAGGCAATCTGCACCTCCAAGGGCACGCAGGCTCAACAGAAGACTAGTCGACGTAGCCATTGTGCTTGTTTCGCCTTGACACAAGGAACACTCGAGTGTAACGTAATCCTACAACGCGAAAATCATTTGCTCCGTTCCGCAAGTGTTAGTTGCTCGGTTTACTTCACTTCGCCTTTAGGGAGAACGTATGTCTCGCTTCGCAAAAGCTCTCTTGTTTTCGTTCATGGGAGCTCTAAGCTCATTTGGACAAGTGGCCACGGCAGGCCGAATTACTGGACTCGTAACTGACTCTTCGGGAGGCGCTGTTTCTGGTGCCACTATCACCGTAGAAGGATCGGCGCTCATGGCTGCCCGTAGTGCGACGAGCCAGTCGGACGGTAACTTCCTCATCGACCTTCTTCCGATCGGAACCTATACCGTCACTGTCAAAGCAACCGGCTTCAAATCCTTCGTTCAGAACAACGTGGTTCTGGTGGCCGGCTTCACGGCAACCGTGAGTGCCAATCTCGAAGTCGGCAGTCTGACGCAGGCAGTCACCGTAAACAGTGCTCCTGTCGTCGACGTGCAGACCGTAGCATCTTCCACCACCTTCAACCAGCCGCTTCTACAGGATCTTCCCACGGGGCGTGATCCATGGTCGACAGTCGCTCAAGCACCTGGCGTCACATCCAGCACGTTCGATGTAGCGGGCAACCAAAGCTATCAACAGTCCTACATGCAGATTCATGGCAGTATGCCGGCCGAGGAGACTTATAGCTGGAATGGACTGCGACTCAATTGGCCCGGTGCGAACGGCGGGTACACTTCGTTTTATGTAAATCACGATGCTCTGCAGGAATTCCAGGTTGTAAGTGATCAGGCTCCTGCCGAGGTGGGTGTCGGCGGGATTTACATGAATATGGTGACCAAGTCCGGATCGAATCAGATCCATGGATTGCTTGCCGGCTATTACTTGACCAGCGCATTTCAGGCGCAACAAAACCTTCCGACTTATAAGGGCGCTGTCGTACAGGCAGGCAGCCCGTTCGTTATGTCTCGAGATACTACAGCCAGCATCGGCGGGCCGCTAATCAAAGATCGATGGTGGCTGTTCGGATCATTCCGGATGTACGACATTCGCGAGGATATTCTGGCTATTCGCCGCCAGAACGGACAACCCGTGAACGATAGCAATCACCAATGGAATACCGACACACGTTCGGATTGGCAGATTAATTCCAAGAACCGGGCCAGTTTCGTCTGGCTGTATAACGAAGAAAATCGATATTTCCGCCGGGATACTTCCGTCCAGTTTGTCAGCGACGAGGCGAGTTGGCGTCAGATTGAGCCGGCCTACATCCTGCAAGGCCTATGGACCAGCCAGATTACTAATTCGCTTGTTTTGGACGTGCGGATCGGCTACATGCATCAGATCTTTCCCTTGAGCTATCAGCCGACCGTTCCAGCTTCTGCGATCAACGTTATCGATCCCGTTCTCTCTACCGAGACCGGCGCTGCGCCGTATAGCGATTCCAATCTTGCCTATCACACGCGCGGGTCAGCAACAGCCTCTTACTACAAAGCCGGAGCTCTGGGATCACATGACATCAAATTCGGTTACGAGGGTGGTAGCGCGACCAACGCTTACAACTTCATCGTCAACCGCGATCTCTCCGAAACGCTTAATAACGCTGTCCCCTATTCGGTGACCGTGTACAACTCACCCGTCTCCTATAGCAGCGTTGTCTTCGATCAGGCCTTATTCGTTCAGGATGCTTGGCATGTTGCACGACGTCTTACCTTGAATCTCGGCGTCCGGTACGAGAACCTCCGCACCTATAATCCGGCCCAGAGCAGTCCATCCACAGGTACGTTCATTAGTCTTTTTGGCCCCAGGACCTTCCCTGCTTCGGGCAACGTCGTCGATTGGAACAACGCTGCTCCGCGCCTGGGAGTCGCTTATGATCTGACCGGAAAAGGAAAATCCGTGCTGCGCGCCGCTTATGGGCGTTACTACCGCATCGAGGGGACTGAGTTGTCCGCCGCCGTGAATGCAAACACGCTCAGCAGCCGGACTTATCTTTGGAATGGCGCTACTGCTAACGGTCTGCCCACAGGATTTCTGAGCAATCAGCTGATTGGAACGTCGGGCGGCGTCTTTACTTCTATTGACCCTCATCTGAAACATCCATATTCGGATGAGTTCACTGTTGGCTGGGAGCAGCAGCTGTTTTCGACCCTCTCGGTAGGTGCACAGTATTATCACCGCAGCAACAAAAATCAGATAGGCCGCCTGAGCACCACTCGTGCTGCGTCCAGTTACACGCCCATCACGACCCTGAACGGAAATGCGATCGTAAACCCCCTAACCGGGCAGCCGCTTACGCTTTATAATCTGAATCCAGCTCTCGCTTCACAGCCAAACTACTACGAGGTGACCAATATTTCCAAACTGGACAATAACTCTTACAATGGCGTTGAGTTCACGGCAACAAAACGCATGTCGGAACGGTGGATGCTACTCGCCGGGCTCACCATTCAGCGGAGCAAGGGCACTTATGGCGCCGGAACGCCCAACGCGCTCTCTGACGACTTTAACGATCCGAACAGAGACATCAACCGGCTGAACAATTATCTCTTCCTGGACTCGACTTACGTATGGAAAATTAACGGACTATACCGCTGGCCTCTCGGTATCTCGACCAGCCTGAATTTTCAGCACTACACGGGGTACCCGTTCCGGCCAACGCAGTTGTTTACAGGTCTAGCGCAAGGTTCCGAAACCGTCGCATTAGAGCCGCAGGGCGTGCTACGGCTACCTGCCGTTAATCTCGCCGATGTCCGTATCTCCCGGCCGTTCAAATTCAGAGAACGTTGGGGTGTAGAACCAGTTGCCGACCTATTCAACATCGGGAACAGTAATACCGTCACCAGCCAGGTGAGCAGTTACGGCGCTGTTTATTTGCGTCCGAGTGGTGTACTGAACCCGTTTGTGGCCCGGTTCGGTCTACGAGTGACCTTCTGATGACTTCCAAACTGATGACTTCCAAACTCGTTGCCTTTTGCCTGCTCAGCGCCGGGCTGATGTCCGCAGCCGATGTAAATACCTTTTCAATTGTCGCCTGGGATCCCCAAACTCGTGAATGGGGTGTGACCGTCGCCTCACGCTATTTCTCCGTGGGCGCTGTGGTTCCTTGGGCCGAAGCCGAGGTTGGCGCGGTCGCCACTCAAGCAAATGTAAACGTCGGGTATGGACCGCGAGCTCTGGAACTGCTCCGCCAAAAGCTTAAGGCAAAACAAGTTCTCGATCGTCTGCTCGCGGAAGACACATTCCCGGGCAAAGATGGGCGTCAAGTTGCCATCATCGACGCCGAGGGCAACATCGCCGCCTATACCGGCCCCAAAGCTCCTAACTGGGCGGGCGACAGGCAGGGGAAAACCTGGTCGGCACAGGGCAATATTCTTGTCGGCCCACAGGTTCCGGAGGCCATGGGACGTGCCTTCGAAGCAACGCAGGGCGATCTTGCTGAACGGCTGTTCGCTGCTTTAAAGGCGGGCGACGATGCTGGTGGAGATTCGCGCGGCAAACAATCCGCTTCCATGCTCGTCGTCCAGAAAGGGGGTGGCCGGAACATCAACAACGACCGTCGTATTTACATCAACGTGGACGACAGTCCGGCTCCGATTCCGGAACTCCGGCGATTGTTGGATTTGAATCTGGGCTATCTCTACCAAAACAAAATATCCGCGTACCTGAGTGAAGGTAAGCCCGCCGAGGCAGAGACAGCGGCCGCCATGGTGGTTCGTTATATGCCAAACCGGCCCGATGGATACCTTACCCTGGGAATGCTCGAATACTCTACAGGTCAGAAGGATAAGGCCCTAAATGATCTTCAAAAGGCTAAGGCCATGGATCCCAAATTCCGTCAGCAGTTAGAGTCTATGGCCAAATTCCGTCCGGAATTCGGCAAGATCCTCGCCGACCAGGACTTCCTTAGCAAATTGCAATAGGTGCGCGATTTGAAAATTCTCGCTTTTCCCTAGCCGTGAACGGTGGTATAGTGAGGATGTCTTTGCAGCGTCCACACCTTGGGTGCCTTTTGGCCGTCCTTCCTCCCAGTTCTCTTCCCGGTCCGGTTTCCTAGTGCAGTCCTCACAGAGACTATTTCAATCAGAGCAGGTACTTCAGTGACTAATATTTTCGTCGGGAATCTCAGCTTCCAGACCACCCAGGATGATCTCCTAGCAACCTTTTCACAATACGGCAATGTCGAGCGGGTCAATATCGTTACCGATCGCGACAGCGGGCAATCTCGCGGCTTCGCTTTCGTCGAAATGACGGAGCGTCGCGATGCCGAAACCGCTATTTCCCAACTGAATGGCGCAGAGCTCAACGGGCGCGCGATGAATGTCAATGAAGCTCGTCCCAAACCTCAGGGCGGTTCGGGATTCGGCAATCGCCCCAGCGGCGGCGGTGGCCGTGGGGGAAACAGTGGCGGCGGCCGTGGTCGCGGCCCACGCTGGTAGCTCCTCTTTTTTGATTCTGTGATCTTTCTATGGGCTGGCCGGGAAGTGTGCCAGCCCAACATTTACGAATTATTTGGGCAAATCGCTTCCCCGATGAGCAATCAATCAATCTCCAAGCTTTCGATCGACATCAAAAACCGGAGCCTCAGTGAGCGCAGACATAGCAGCTATAGATGTAAATCAGAAACTGAATAAGACTACAACCATCGTTCTGATCGCCCTTCACATAGGCGCGATCGCCGCTTTATTCAAATTCAACTGGGCAAGTCTTGCCGTTGCCGTTTTCCTGTACTGGTTTACCGTCGATCTGGGTATCAGTCTTGGTTACCATCGTCTGCATACTCATCGTTCCTATAGCATCCCTCTCTGGCTCGAGTACTTGTTTGCAGTCTGCGGTTCTCTCACGCTTGAAGGTGGGCCAATCTTTTGGGTGGCTACTCACCGTCTTCACCACCAACTTTCCGATAAAGAAGGCGATCCTCATACTCCGCGTGACGGAGCCTGGTGGGCGCATGTCGGCTGGATCCTGGTTGGCGAGGCAAAGCACAACAACACGCGGTTGATGTCTAAGTACGCACCTGATCTCGCAAAACATCGATTTTATGTGTTGCTCAACAATTATCATTGGGTTCCCAACGTGGTGCTCGGCGCTGTGTTATTTGCGATCGGCGGTTGGTCTATGTTCCTGTGGGGCGGGTGCCTGCGGATTGTTGTCGGACTGCATGCAACTTGGCTCGTAAATTCTGCTACTCATCTCTGGGGCAGTCGCCGGTTTTCCACTCGCGACGATAGTCGCAACAATTGGTGGGTAGCTTTGTTGACCTTCGGTGAAGGCTGGCATAACAATCACCACGCCCATCCTACGTCCGCGAGGCACGGCTTGGCTTGGTACGAATTTGATCCTTCTTGGATTCAGATTCGGTTTCTCGAAATGCTTGGCATTGCTAAATCTGTCCGACGCGTTCGCTCCAACGATGAGCCTGAACGCGCGGTGGCTTAATCAGGCGACCAGCCAGCGCCTGAGTGTTCCAACAGAAACATTACGTCCAAGGTCAGGATCGATCGTCAACTGTAAAGCCCGGACATTGTCCAGTTCCACTCGATAATCCTCGATCTCGCTGGTGGATCCGGCAGGGCTGAATGTCCATCGCTGCCTTAAGATCTCACGATCATTTCCAGCGCTCTCCGAATATGTCAACGCAATCTCCTGTGTTCTTTCTATTTCTGTTTCTGAAAACTCGAGGTGAATACGCCGGATCTTCTGCGGGCGAGCGAATCTCAGACGTATGCTCTGTGTGCCCGGTTCTGACGCTCTCCACCCGTCTCCGCCCTCAACGATGAACACATCTTCGATAGGACACGACGGCATCTCGGATGTAAGTTCCACATCTGCTAACTGCTGAAGGTTCAACCAATCTTCCGTCTCCTTTCCCTCCGCTTTTGTCAGGCTACCGATAACGTTCTTGTGCATAGCAATAGGACTGACAAATCTCCTTTATTGCTTCTGGTTTTCGAGGTGCTTGAAGAATCCCAGGTCGGTCCCGGTTAGCAACTTAGTAATGTAAAGTATCTGGCCGAAGTGCATCGCGAAATGCTCCGTCACGTGAAATATGGCTGCGAGCGCCGTCATGTTCTCATACCGTTGAATTGTATAAGTTTTAACCAGGTCGTCGGATTGTTGGCGGCCCACCACGGCATCCACCTCGTGTAAGGTCTGTTCGAGATTGCGTCGAAGCTCATCCGTACCGAGCCTGCGCCGTTCGGCAAACTCGGCGTCACGGTCTCGCTCGTCCGGGAGGCCGCCTAGGGGAACAAGAATCCATTGCCGGAGATTACCATTGACATGAAGGAGCAGGTTTCCGATGCTGTTGCTGTTTTCATTCGGCCTCCACCAAACCTGATCTTCAGTTAACGAATCCAGGCACTTGCATACTCGCGGCCAGAATTCTGTGACTAGCTTCATTCTGGCGAAATCGGTAACGGTCTTCGATAGTAATAAGTCAGTTTGCATACGATCAACGTTCGATGGCGGCGGCGCTCAATTGCATAAAGCTATTGAGTTCCGGGTTCGTATCGCCCAGTCCGGTAGTCACTTGCATCATGAAGATGCCAGTTAGGTCCTTTTCCGGGTCGATCCATTCATAAGTCCGATAGGCCCCGCCCTTCATGAAGGTTCCAATCGAGTTATACCGAAACGTGCCCTCTACATCCCGCACTACCTCGTAGCCATAACCGTGCCCGGCTCCGGGCACCCATCCAACTGCGAGATCTCCTGTATGAGACGTTGTCATCAGCTTAACGGCGGCGCTGGATAAGATACGATGCCCGTTCAAGGCCCCTTTGTTCCGCATCATCTCGTTGAAGCGAAGCATATCGGAAGCGGTGCTGACCAGTCCCCCTGCGGGCACGACCAGAGTCGGCTTTTGCTGGGCTCCCCATTCCGCCTCCATTCGTTCCGCTTTTCCGTCCTTGAAACTATAGAGCGCGGCCATCCGAGCCCTCTTTTCCTCTGGAACAAAGAAATACGTATCTTCCATCCCGAGCGGCTCGAAGATGCGCTTAGCCATGAATTCTTGGAGTGGCTGCTTGGAAACGAGCTCTACAATGCGTCCCACAATGTTGATTCCGAGATTGCTGTAATTCCAATTAGTCCCCGGCTGAAACAATAGATTGGTCCCGCCGCGTTGCGAGACCAAATCGGCCAGAGTAGACGGTTCCGCTTTGCCGCGAGCCTCTGGTGCTGCGGGCAGCCCGGAGGTATGGGTCATCAGGTCCTCTATGTTGATGGCGCGCGAAGCAGGGACATTGGTGCAGCTATACCCGTTCCTCACACCACAGGAATTCAATTTTAAATTCTTGTATTCGGGCAGAAAGTTCTCGATGGGATCAATCACCGAAATCCGTCCTTCGTCCACCAGGATCATCAGAGCAGCGCACACAACCGGCTTGGTCAGCGAAGCTATGCGAAACATGGCGTCCTTCTGCATGGGTCTTTTGCTTTCCAGGTCCTGATACCCAACAGCCTCGAAGCTCGCAAGATAGCCGTGCCTCGCAACAATAGTTACAGTTCCGGCCGTCTGCCCCGCATCCACGAACTCCTTCATTCGAACGGGAATGGCAGCCAGCTTCTGCCGGCTCATGCCCGCTGCTTCCGGCTCCACTCTCGAGACCACCAGATCCGTTGCACCCCAAGCTTGTAGGGCGGCGACCATCAGCAAAAGAAAGTTTCTCCTCATCGTGTTCCTTAGCCTAACCGACCTCGAATGACGGTGTTCGCGAAACCTGGACTATTCTTAGGCAGTACGAGTTCGTCATGCGTAGCTCCGGCTCCCAACACGATTGCGCGCTCGGCTGGGCTCTCGAAGACCCTCTTGTGTTCTGTGCCCGTTGTCAGGTAGAGGCCAGCACAGCAGTCTCCCGCGAGCACCTGGGCCGCTTATGTTCGGGGATCTCGCCTTACGACCCAAACTAAGGAACACTTCCCCTTCTCCCACCGGATTTGCTAAAAGCCACCCTGCAGCTCCGCCTCACGGCCTTTGCGAGCGATTAGCGGATGTGCCTACAACGGGGGCCCATATGCGCGAGCTCAAAGAGGCACCATCATCCCCGGTTATCGACCAACAAGGAGGAAAATCCGTTCCGGAGCTGATCAGCAACTCTAAAAATCAGGTGCTTGGTAACTCCGAAAAGGCCTTGTCGATCTACACTGCGCGACTGAGAAGAGTGAACGGGACGAGATGACGCGTCAAGAACCCACCGGTGCAACCCTGCGTTTCGCTACACCCTATTCCACCGAGATCTTCTATGGACATCTCTGATAGGAATTTTTCAAGTCATCCTGCAGTACATAGGCCTTCGATCCGGTATTACGGACAATGAGCGGTTCACTCAGCTGGCGGACCCGATATTGCCAACCTTTCGGCAACGTCAGCCTACTCGAAAGACCGGTTAAAGCCGCTTCGTTGAGATTGGGATCCACCTCCAGGGAGTAACTTTGCATGATGTAAGAACGACCGTTAGGCGCAAGCAACTCATATACGTTTTTGCCGGGCTCATACACATACTGAGATTCACGATCCACCGTGTTCTCTACATAAGGTAGCCTCTTGCTGTTTTTCTCAACTTCGATTTGCGCGAGGAGTCGAGCTTGCAAGCCATCGAAATTGCGTGTCGGTCCGGGATTCCGGAGAGCATTGCGATCCATCATGAAATAGCGTGGTCCATTCATGATGACCCGATAAGCATTGTTCTCTTTTTTCAACTGATCGGGATCGAGAGCTTTCCATTGTTGTTCGGGACAGTCGTTCAGGCCCAGGGTGTTATAAACCGCGGCGGTAGCCGACAGGCCGTGCCTGGTGACAACCAGGATTTCGCAGTAGCGTACATTCCGGAGATGATCTCGCTCCTTCATGCCGTCCGGGGTGCTGCTGTTCGATTGAGCAAAAGCGGCCCCGCCTGTAACGATGATGGCAGCGGATACAATTTTAGAAATTGCGCGAGACATACATGGTTCTTTTGACTTCTTAGAAATCTGCTCCGTAGCCGAGTATGTTGGTCAGGCCTTGCTCTTTTGCCTGATAAACTTCCAGCGCCAGATTATCGATCAAAGCACGATAGGCCAAGTGCGCCAGCTTTGATTCCTCCTGCTCAAGAAGGAGTGGAGAAGGCAGCAACGCCTGCAATTCCTGGGAGATGATGTTGTTCAGTAAATGATGGTACATCTTCGCTACACGAGGATCACTGTGGGCCGTGTTGTCCAGTTCGAGTTGCCCATTGCTGGTTGAGTAATCGTAGAACTCCAACTGACTCGTCTGCCGATTGATGGTGCCCGTAGCCGGAAACCAGTCCGCATACACGCCCAGTTTGCAGTCAGCCGTTCGCATTCCCAAAACGTGCGTGGGACAGTTATTGAAGTTGAAAAAGCCGGGGGCGATTTCATCAGTGGCATAGAGTACATATGGACGACCGGGTGCGCTGGCTGACTTCAGCATCGAGATCATGTCCAATCGATTGCCGTAGATATTCGCGAGATATCCCTGGATCCAATTGCGAGTGCCCTGATTACCGATGCTCACCAGTAAGGTAGAAAGGTCCACGGAAGAAGCAAGCCCGGTCCGGATGGTGTCGATATCGCTCGTAAAACGTTGGCTGGGGTCGACAACGATCAGAGGAATACGCCAGGCCTCCTCGTAAACGCTCCCTAGTTTGCCCTGCGGCAGGCCATGTGCGCCCGCATACTCGCCATGGTCCGAGGTGAAAACAATCACCGTGTTTTCGACGATGCTGCTGGGAAGCCCGTTTAACGCGTCGAGAACGCGACCGATCTGCACGTCAACAACTCCCATAATTTGGGTGTAGCTGTCGAGTCCCCGCTGCCAGTATGCGTATTCCATTTTGGCGACGCCGAAGCCAAGTTCCTCATTGGGATATGACTCTACCGTTCTTGCTGCCGGTGTGTTCTGCGTGGGGTCGTCGGTCACTCCTCCCCAAACTAACTGTTGAAATTCCTTGATGAACAACTGGGTAGTGGGTTTGCCTTGCTCGGTCAAATGGTTGGACGATTCCCAGTTGGGCGGCACTACCGTGAGACACCAGGGCTTATCACTCGGCTGACGACCCTGGAGAAACTCTACCGCTGCATTCGCCCTGTCAACATCGCTGAGGTACGTTTCGTCGGGCGTAGGATTCTGGATAAAGTCGCTTCCATAAGCGCCCTGCAGATTGGTGCCGGTTGGGTCGGGATAGGTGCGGTAATCAAAACCATACGCGTCTAGTCCCAACGGTTGTCGCGGAAAAGGAGACGTTTGCACCGGGATAGAGACGTGCCACTTTCCGAAGTAGGGCGTATCATAGCCTGACGCTCGCAGCAATTTGCCGTAGGTAGGGAAGGCTGGATTCAAAGCCGGTTGTAGTCTCACGACCGCCGGATTGGGGGCAGGCTTGGAAAGAATCGTCGTAATCAGCCAGTTCTGCTGCGAATATAGCCCGGTAATCAGCGTGCCTCGCGCGGGCGTACACGCGTTGGCGGCCGTATGATACTTTCCGAACTTCACACCCGCCTGCCACAGCTTGTAGAGGTTCGGCATAAACTTTGCCAGGAACTGCCCTGGATCGCTGATGCCTTGTGGAAATGCGGTCGGATAGCGCAGTTCATCCACCAGGATGAACAGAATATTCGGTTGTTGGCCCGGAACAGCATCATTGCTTTGTGCCTTGATGTTGCCAAGCCCGGCCAGCATTCCGCCTGTGACGGCGCCGGCTGATTTCAAAAAGTCTCTGCGTTTCATAGTTGCTCCAGTGTCAGGATAGGGCGAGAAGTGCACTGAATGAATACTTTGGGGGTAATCAGTTTACCCCTCCAGAATGCCTGTGGAACAGGCAGGGCAAAAACGTGTTCCACAAACGTTTAGGGCGTGCTACCCGTTTCGGTAAAACGCCCTGATATGCTGCAAAGGTTTCCGGGCAGCCTGTGCGGCTGTGCTCGTGGTTGTGATGCGCCCAAGCCGTTAAGGCTGCTGAGGCGGGCCGATGCGGGGAGCCTTAACCGGTGCGGCAATACCGATCAGTTCCAGCATGCCGCTCCCGCCCGGGTTGGTTGGAATCGGAATCTGTTTCCAATTGTCGGCTGCCCACAGATTTCCGGAAGGATCAATCACAACGCCCGTGAGTCGCTGTGCGGCTTCGCTCGTAAATCCCGCGCCGGGAGAGATCGGATCTCCGGTCTTGAGTCCCTCCGGACAGTTCTCTACCCGAGCACCGCAAAACTCAGATACTGCCTGGCCCACGAAGTTCGCAACCCAGATGTTGTCGTTTCCGTCCACGGCGATTCCCCAGGGGCCTTGCAGTACACCATCACGGAAGACGTGCGTTGCTCCTTGGGTATCGATTTCCGTGATGCTGCTACCGCGAAGGTTCGCCACCCACGCATTTCCGAGAGAGTCAATGCCAATGGCCAAAGGGTTATTGAATGCGCCGCTATAGCTGGCAATGGGAGAGCCAGCGCCGTCAAACTCAACCGTTTAAATCGGGGCAAGGGCGCGCCGCTTCGGCCCGCCCTTCCGTTTCCGGTGCATGATCTTTGATTTCTGCACACGGACTCTCAACAAAATGGCTTATTTTGTCGAGAGTAGGCTCGGAAAGGGCGATAGGAAAGAAGAATTCACGATGCCGGCGGGAGATTTTGAGCAATGTGGGTTCTCTACTTAACTGAGAATGATCTACCGAATTCAAGCATTGAAGGTCCTCGCCGCCTTGTCTCTAATGACAGGGCTTGCTCATGCGCAGACAAAATTATCATCGACTCCGCTGACTTGCATAAACATGTACCGGGGCGACATCAACAACCGTTACGCGTTCGCTGAGGCTAGTGAAGCCGCCTTGTCGTATGGACAGCAAGCAGTTCGGAAATATGACGATAGCACCGCCACTTGGCGTCAACCGACTTTCAACGACTTGGTTGCTGTCATGCGGATCACGAAGGCTGCATCAGAGGATTACCTCTGCGCTGTCAAGACGCTATTACCGTTTGAGCAAAGTCACGATAAGCAGATCGCTTCAGGTGCCAAGTACGGTGTCATAACCTACCAGAGTCAAATTACGCTAAATGACCGTTACCTTAAGCAGCTCCGCGCACCGGACACTTCGGGCGGAATGGCGGCGGCTGCGATTTCCTGTCAACGATAGCAGTTGAGAAGAAAAAACTATGGCTGGATTTGGGCACTCTTGCGGCTCAGTCAACCCTTGGATTGGTGGATGCCAATTTTACCGATGCAGAAGGGCATGCAAGTGGAACGCTCCTGAAACGTTCCGAGAAAGAAGAGTTTGTGAGACGGCTGCTGGGCGACTTCCCGGAACTTAATGATCAGACAAAACACGAGAGCTGGTCTGCTCCAACGATGATCGCCAGTTTCTATCTGGATTTCCTGAAACAGCCGTGGAAGTGCGCTGACGAAAGGTCGCACTAAACAATGCTATGGGCCGGATTCCCCTTCCAGTTGGGTTATGAATTCGTCCAATTCCGCAAGGTTGCTTTCAAAGTGTTCAAGCTGTTCGGTAGTGGTATCAACCCACGGGCCATTATCTTCCTTGTGCTGCGTTTTCATGTTTCCTGACGAAAGCAGGTCAATTTGCTGACGAAGCGCAGCCTGTTCCCGCTTGCACCAATTCAGCAGATTAGCGTTCACGGTCGATGCATCGGTCATCTCACTAGGTGTTATCACATCCTTAAACTGGCGCAGAGAATTGGCACTGAGATTTGACACGCGGGGAGCCCTGATTTTATTGGCTTCTCTGCGTGTCTCACAACTTACGCTTTTCGATGAAAAAGTCGAAGGCTGCAGACGGCTGAGCGTTGCCGGTGTGGGATTTTCACCGGAATGGACCTTTATGAAACGTCAGAGCGCCAGTGCCGAAGGGCGCTTGCCAGCGGCCTTGAGATTGACGGGATTGAGCGGCACTGAGCGGGTGTATCTTTTGCGTTACCAGCCAAGTAACGTGAGAGGCTGGCCCCGCTAACCGGATTTCCGCCGCTCTCGACTCTTGCCTTGATCAGGGATGTTTGCGCCGTAGCAGTCCAGCCGATGCTGAGAAGCGCAACATTTATTTTCGCGGACGTGTGGGACAGAAGCGACCGCATGCGCTCAGCACCCGTTTGAAAGACAGAGTCACTTTTGTGTGCGAAGCCCGGTCCACTGGTTGATGGCAAAGAGTTTTTCTGTTCATGTTTGCTCCACCATCAACATAGGGTGCAAACGCACGAAACGGAAGACTTCAGAGGGTAATCACTTTACGCCTCTATTATTCCTGGTGACGGATTCGACGACTATCAAAGGGATGTAAGGTGATAGCGGTTTACGTGTGGATGGATTTGGGTGACAAGAGGATTTTGTCTCGATAAAAATACTTTGATCCGGAATAGGAGAAAGCGAGGAGGCGCTCTTCGCGCCTCCTCGCTTTGAATAGCCCAGCGGTTGAGTAGTTCGCGTTACCGCGCCTCGACGAGCAGGCTGGAAACGTTATTTCCGGCTTTGGCATCATCATGGTTCTCCAGCAACTTGGCATAGAGATGATGTGGTCCGGTGGTTTGGGGCGTCCAGTCGAACCAGACATAAGTACCCTGTCCGCCGTTGTCGCCGGGATGGACCAACTGGCTCCCAATGGCCGGTGCTCCCTCATCGGGATTGCCCTCGAATAGCAGCACGATGTTTCCCTCCGGGTGAGCCGCGGAGCTGAAGGTGCCTACCCGAACCCGCGTCGGCTGATGCAAGGGAAGGGTTAGGCCCGATGCGCCCACGTCGTCCTTGGAAAAAAGCTTCCCTGTCTTGTAATCGAGAGCTTGCAAGGAGTCAGGCGCGAGAGAATCATCGATCGTTGCTGTCGATGCGGGCAAGTTGGCGGATTTCTGCACATCGAATCTGCCGTAGCCCTCATTATTCTCTCCGGGATTCATCGGCGTGACAGTGCCCCCGCCCGAATACTGTCCCGGCACGTCCGTGGTCCCGTTCAGTGCGAAGCTCGTATCACTTATATAAGTCACCTGGAAAATGTTGTTGGTGCTTTAATGGGAACTTCAGTCCGGGAGCTCCGAGGGTGACGTAGTCTCCCGTATGAAGGCCGTGAGGAACGGGAGTCGTAACTATGATCGGCGATGCATTGCTCGCGATGCTGCTGATGCTCATGGGCGTTCCATCTGCTCCGTACAGCTCATCCGAATCTCCCGGTACGAGCACCACATAAATGCGGTATTCGTTGACACCGACAGGCTGAGTATCGTCCTTCGTGTTCCAGTTAATGAATACAGGATCCTTCAAGCACCCCGTTGTCGTCGGATCATCCGTCCCCGTGAGGCACGTGAACTGAAGAGGGCTTAAGCGATCAATAACCGTCTGGCCGATATCCGTGCGGGCGGAAGCCGGACAAATCCGTCCGCCATCAAGCCCGGCATTGATGGGACTGTCGCAGATTTCGTTGTCGCTTTGGCTATCGTAAGCGATCTTCTGAAACTTGACCGTGATGTTGTTGGCGTCCTTTGCCGTGCTCTCGTTGTAAACGCGAGCCTCGATGCGTACTTGATCGCCGTTTATGGCAGCATTCCTTAGGTAGTCATAATCGTTCGTCACCGGATTCAGCGTTGCATTTCGGAAAAACAAGCCGCGCATCTTCCTGCGGCTGGAAGAAAGAGTGTTTGGCTGCCAGCCGTCGGGAGAGCCGGAATTGTCGGGAACGTGCGAAAAGCGGAAGGGCAGATTGAGCGCCGGGTCCGGCTTTGCGCCATACCTCGAAGCCCAAAAACTGGCTCCGCTTGTGTTGTTGTCAGATGAAGCCGGATTGGGCACGGCGAAGCTCATCTTAAACGTGCCGTCTTGTGTCATGTAAACAAGCGGGTTAAATATGTATGCCTGGCTCGGACTGCTCGCAAGTTTACTCAGCTTGACGCTTGTTTGGGTCGTGGTCGTGCTGTCATTGGTTGTTGCATTTTCCCAACTGTTGCTGTTGCTGATATCGAAGGCTGCTGCCGCATGCGCTTCCACTCCTACGCTGAAAGGACCTTTGAACTGCACTTCCGCCTTTGCTGCATATTTCACATCCTTGCTCGCGCTCAACTTGCGAGTGTAATCAATGGATTGTCCGCTTCCGCCAGCCGAGCTGAAGCTTAGCTCCCGAGTTCCACCGGTTCCGCCAAAGGACCACTGGCTGATGGGAACCAGCGGCTCTGTTTTGGACTTGCCGTCCGAATCAGTGAACGACCCTATGTCTGGCGGATTGCCGCCCTCTGGACTGAACCGTTGCGGGTAAGTCAGAATGTTTCCATTTTCATGAACAGGCTGATACCAGTCGTAGTCTTTACCTCCGCCATTGTAGGGAGTCGTCGGGCCCGGAAACAGGAAATCATAAAACGCGTTTGGGTCCGAGCTCGACTGTCCGGCTCTATAAGCACGGTAGCGCCAGATGTCAAACGTCTGTAAGCGCCCGTGGAGACTATCATCCAGGTTGGTATCAGAGGTAATGGTAAACTCCCTTGCCTTGTATTGCGAATTGTAGCTGCTTTCGGTGCGATCATATTCGTAGCTTGCCCTCTTCGTTACGTCGTTAGAAATTTCGGCGCCGATATCGGCAATGCCCAGTCCGCCTCCGGCGCTAACGGAACCTCCCGCCGAAACGGCGTTTGATGATCCGACTATCGCAGCGATTTGATCGGTGCTCTTTGAAGACGTTTCCTGGCCCGTGGCGTAGGAAAAACTGACTTTATTGCTGTCGTAGTTGGTATCCTACTCGCCTGATTGCGAGTACGTGGACGGCCTGATCCTGGAGCGCAATGTGGAAAAGGAAAGCACTCCTTTGCACAAGCACGGTTCATTCTGACTCTGTCTCAGCAACTCGGGGCCAAAGCGCTTGTGCTCCCTGAGCAGCGAACGCGAGTCTCACCGGAACGCGTCCGCATTCCCGATGTCTGTGCCGTTCAACAGCTCGAAGAGGTAACTACTCAGCCGCCCCTGCTGTGCGTTGAGATCGTTTCGCCCGACGATCACTGGAAACGTGTGCTTGCAGCGGTCAGCGACTACCAACTCATGGGAGTTCCGTACGTCTGGGTCGTCGACCCGTATTCGGTTCGCGCCTGGACCTTCGAGCTGGATCTGCCTCCGGTAGAGGTCACCGACGGTAGGCTGACCGCTCCCACTCTGGGTCTCGAACTGACTCGGGCCGATGTCCTACCCTGAAGCTTGGCAACAATGCGGAAACACTCTGCGGTCCCGCTCAGTCCCATCGGTATGCCGCCCGAAGAAGAACATGAGAGACCGGAAGATCTGGTCGAAGCTCCCGGAGAAGCCGAGCAGTCCGCCCACAGCCTTCAGGAAGAAGCCAATTCGCACAACACTCTCCAGGGCTTCTTTGCCATGAACGACGAACGCCCTCCGGAAGAAGGCACAGACGAACGCACGGAAGACAAGAACCGCGAAAAGAGCCACCCGGTTCCCTGACAGGGCACTATCGCCGATGTTCTTCTTCAATGTGCTTCAGACGGGCATCCAGTACTCCCTCTACCCGTAGCAACGCTTGATTCGCGGCCTCAAACCGCGCGTAGACCGCTTCGAATCTGGCATTTATTTCGTTGCGAAGCGATTCAATCTGCCGCCCGTTCACAAGAATACCCACGAGCACAGTCACTGTAGGAATCGTGATCGATAAAACGGTTCCCTGATCCACTTTCGCTATTGTCGCTTATCGGACCCCGGTCCGGAAAGTCTGCACGTACTCTTTAGCCCGCCGGTTCCACAGTGCCGTCGCGGTTGAGCGTGTAGCGCTGCCCGCGCCAGTTGATCGATTTTCCGAAAAATCCCGCCATCCAGAACGCAAACCCCAGCAGATCCTGCAGCGGCAGCAACAACCACGGCACGCCCGCACTCAGGATTCTCTCCGAAACCGTCCAGGCCGAAACGGCCCGCAAAAAGAGGGTCACCGTCAAAAGAGGCCAGCACCCCGGGCAGATCACGCAAATCAGCAGGCCCAGCGGTAGCGGATGCGTAAAAAACTGCCCGACATATCCTAAGGGACGTGATCGCCGGGTCGTCCGCGCCCATCTCAAGCGATGCGAAAAATTCTGCAGCATAGATTCACTGCCGATCCTATGCTCTACAACATAGCTCGAAAGCCGCACCACGAAGCCCTGTTCCGCAGCCATCCGGCCCAGCATAAAATCTTCTGAACTCAGGTAATCTTTTACCCGTTCAATACCGCCTAACGATGTGAGCACATGCTTGCGCGCCACAATAGTCGGCCCGACCGCAAATTTGGTTCCTTCCATCATCACGGCCGTAAACAGCCCTGCGTGGAAGTCCGTGTTCATCCCGACCGCTTCCAACTTCGACCAGAATGCGTTTCCTGCCACCGCTCGGTATGGGCAAGTGACCAGGCCGAGGTGCGGGTCGCTGAACTCCGCCGCCAAGTTCCGGCAAAAATCACGGCCCACGCGCACGTCACTGTCGCTCATCACTACCAGCTCGTTCCGCGAACGCTTCAGCATGCATTGCAGGCTAAACACTTTGGCATGTGGATAAGGCGGCTCTCCGGTCAGGATCAGCTGCGACCGGACATGCGGGAATTCGAGCACCAACTGGCGCACCACCGCCGCCGCCGGATCCCATCCATGGCGCACCGCGAACAACAATTCATAATCCGCGTAGTCCTGCTCGAAGAAACTTCGCAGATTCTCCTCCAGCCCCTCATCCAACCCGGCCAGTGGTTTCAGGATGCTGATTGCGACACTTCCAGTAAATACACTGGGCCGCTGAGCGCGGGCATGCCTAACCGACGCAGCTATAGCTAGGATGCAGTACACCCAGCAGCCTAGTAACACTAAGGCTGCTAGTAACAAACTATTCTTCTAAGCTCTTCCCCAAATTAAGCCCCGACAGGCGTGCGACAAGGTCGTCCACCCCGGTAGCCCCTTGATCGCCATGCTTTCGGTGACGGACAGAAACTTGTCCGGCCTGAGCTTCGCGATCCCCCACAACAAGCATATACGGAATCTTTTGAAGCTGGGATTCCCGGATCTTTAAATTAATTTTATCGCTGCGCTCGTCTATTTCCGCCCGCAGCCCCGCCGCAATCAATTTCCGGTGAACCTCGCGTGCATATTCGTTCTGCCGGTCGGCGATCGGCAGCACAATGGCCTGGACAGGCGCCAGCCACAAAGGGAATGCACCTGCATAGAGTTCAATCAGGTAGGAGATCATCCGCTCCATTGTGCTGATGATTGCGCGATGGATCATTACTGGACGATGCTGCTGCCCGTCTGCACCTACATACCCCAGGTCAAACTGATTGGGAAGATGGAAATCAATTTGAATCGTCGAGTACGTTTCTTCGTGGCCCATCACGTCGGCCAGCTGAATATCCAATTTCGGGCCGTAGAATGCTGCTTCGCCCGGCGCTTCCACATACGGCAGCCCCAGCGAATCCATCGCTTCACGCAGCATACGCTCGGCTAATAACCACATCTCGTCGTTTGCGACGTACTTCTCTGTGTTCTCCTTATCGCGCAGAGAAAGCCTGTAACTATAATTGGTGATCCCGAGGTCTTTGTAAGCGCGCTCCACCAGCCGCATCACGCCCGTGAACTCTTCTTTGATTTGATCCGGCGTGCAGAAAATATGTGCGTCGTTCAGAGTCATACAGCGGACCCGGCTCAGCCCGCTCAGCACGCCCGACCGCTCATACCGGTACATCGTCCCTAGCTCTGCGATCCGCACCGGCAGATCGCGATAACTGCGCATCTTCGATTTGTAAATCAGAATGTGATGCGGGCAGTTCATCGGCCGCAGAACCATCCGCTCCGTCTCCAGCTCCATCGGCGGGAACATGTCTTCGTGATAGTGCTCCCAATGGCCTGAGCGCTGGTACAGTTCCACCTTCGCCAGATCCGGCGTGTATACATGCTGGTAACCGGCCTTTCGCTCCAGTTCCAGAATGTAGTCTTCGAGCACCCGCCGCACCGTAGCGCCCTTCGGCAGCCACAATGGCAACCCGGCGCCCACCAACTCGTTCACCGTGAAAAGCTCCAGCTCTTTGCCGATCCGGCGGTGGTCGCGCTTCTTTGCCTCTTCCAGCCGGTTCAGATAATCGTCCAGCTCTTTCTTCGTGAAAAACGCCGTCCCATAAATGCGCTGCAACTGCGGATTCTTCTCGTTGCCTTTCCAATACGCCCCGGCAATGCTTAGCAGCTTGAACGCTTTCAGCTTCTCCGTCGAAGGCACGTGCGGACCGCGGCAGAAGTCGATAAAATGCGGCCCCAGCGTGTACTCGGAAAACACTTCTCCCGCCCGCTCCTCAATCAACTCGCGCTTCATCCAGTCGTCCTGATACTTCGCGAGACCTTCCGCTTTGGGCGTCATCTTCCGCTCAAAGGTCAGGTTTTGCGCCTGCAATTGCTGCATCCGCGCTTCAATCTTCCCCAGATCTTCCGGCGTAAACTTCGTCGGGCGCTGAAAATCGTAGTAGAAACCCGTCTCGGTCGGCGGCCCGATCCCGAGCTTTGTTTCTGGAAACAACTCCAGCACCGCTGCCGCCAACAGATGCGCCGTCGAATGCCGATAAACGTGCAGCGCATCCGGATTCTTTGTAGAAAGAATCTCCACTTGCGAGTCCGTCTCGAGCGGACGCGTCAAGTCAAACAGCTCCCCGTTCACGCGCGCAACAATCGCGTCGTTCGCTAAACGTGGGCTGATTTTTTGTGCGACATCAATCGGGCGTGTACCCTGCGGCACGGACTGCTGGCTGCCATCCGGCAGTGTGACTGTAAGGCTGCTCATGCTGAAAAGCGGATAAATTCGAGCGTATCAGACGGTTTGTCCTGCCCCCTCAGCCGCCTTCCAGCATCAACGGGCAGCTTATGGCCGAGTTGTCAGCGCCGACATCTCAACCCCGTGTCACCCCGCAAGAGTGAGGTCCCATCACAGGTGAGCCTTCCGACTTGCGAGCTCGTGATGTCCCCTCGGGAGCCGAACGTCAACGATACATCTTGATTGTTCCCGCTTACCGTCGATCCCAGTAGCGTCAGTCCGCTGCCATTGTCAACGCTGATCCCGAAGCCCGTGTTACCGGTGCTGTTAATCGCGGCCTGGTGAATAACCGTTACGTTCGACGCGGTCAGAACGCTGATGCCATTGCCGCCGTTACCCTGCGCATTCAGCGTGGTCGTGCCTGGCGCTCCCGAGAAAGCTGGCGTATTGAACATCGTCAGCACCGAAGTCTCTTCCAGGTGAACGCCATCTTGCCCATTTCCGCTCGACGTCAACACCGCAGCCGCATCCAGATCCAGCCCTGCCTTTGAATCCACCGAAACCCCGTGCACACCGTTTCCACTGGCCTGAATCGTACCGCCGAACGCCACCATGTGCGCGCCCGACACAATCGTCAGCCCGGTGGTCTGATTGTTCTTCACCGTCAGCACCGTTGCTCCGTCCGATATGAACGCACTCGCGCTAGTTCCAATCTGAATTCCAAGCGTGTTGCCCGATACCATCACCTGCGCCTGCGTGAAAGTCAGGTTCGAACTGCCGTTGATATTCACCCCGAACACCGCGTTCCCGGTGCTCTGATACGGGCCCGTCAGAATGACTGAGGAGGATGCCTCCGCATCCAGTCCGTTCAGGCCATTCGTATTCGTGCTGCTGCCTGAGAGAGTGGCGGAAGAACTCCCCTCCAGCAGCAGCCCAATCGCTGCATTGTTCTGGATTACAGAGTTCAGAATCGTTAACTGAGCTCCCGCATTCGCGACTATCCCGTTCTGGCCGCCCTGTATCGTTAACCCACTCAAGGTCACACGGGCTGGCCCGTTAACCGTCAACACATCTCGGCCATGTCCGTTGATGACTGCCCTGTTGTTGCTCGATAGCGTCAAAGTCTTCGACGTGATCGTGAGCGGACCTGAACAGGTCCCAGAAAGCTGCAGAGTCTCTCCTGGCAGCGAAAAATCAATAGCGGTCTGCAAGGGAATGCCTCGCGAGCAATCGAACGGGATCGCTGCAAGAGCCGGCAAACCGGCCATGAGTAAACCGAAAAGTAACAGTGAACGCATAAACCGATTCCTCCAATCGGGATCCCGCGTATATATCACACACGCGAATTCGCAGCGGGCTCAACTTCACCCCGGGCTTCCCCTTGACATTCGACTCGAGAGCCCGTAAGCTCGACTCATGTCACGATCCGAGCGCCTGGACTTGCTGCAGGGCACGCTCGATCTGTTGATTCTCCGAACTCTGCTGCTGGGCTCGAAACATGGACATGCTATCGCCCACAGCATCGAGCAGATGTCCGAAGACGTGCTCCAGGTCGGACACGGCTCTTTGTATCCGGCTTTGCAGCGGCTCCTCAAACGCGGCTCCATTGCTGCGGAGGATGGATTCTCTGAGAACAATCGCAAGGCGCGTTTCTACAGGTTGACCGCCAAAGGGCGAAAGGAGCTTGGGAGCGAAACTTCCAAATGGACACGTTTTTCGCAAGCCATAACCCGTGTTCTCTCTCCCGTGCCGTACCAAGAAAAGTGAGCCGTGTTTCACAGCAACCGTGAACGGCAGTTGCGTTCCGAGATCGAAGCGCATATCGCCGCCGAAACGGAACTCAATATCGAGCGGGGCATGTCTCCGGAAGAGGCTCGCTCGGCTGCACTGCGGCGCTTCGGAAACTTGACGCAAACAGTTGAAGAAGCTCGTTCAGTCTGGATTCCCGGGCTTGTGGACGAATTCGCGCAGAATTTCCGATACGCTGTCCGAGCCTTTCGGCGCAGTCCTGCATTTGCCTTGTCGGCCGCCGCTATCATCGCGCTTTCGATGGGAGCCGTCGTGCCGGTATTCAGTTTTCTCGACCGCGTATTTTTGCGACCGCTGCCGTACGAACATGGCGGACAACTTGTCACCTTGGGCTTACGCGCTCCCATCCTCGATTTCGATTTTCTGTTCGCTAATGATTACCTTTACCTGCGCCAATCGAAGACGCCCTTCAGCAACTTGACATCTTGGACAGGCGTCCCAGAGTGCGATCTCACTGAGGAGAGTCCGCTCAGCTTGGCATGCGGCCAGGTTGAGTCCACGTTTTTGCCCACACTCGGGATCAAACCGCTTCTCGGACGCAATCTCACGCCTGACGAAGATCGCGCGGGCGCAATGAAGGTCGCGCTGCTTTCCTTTGGATTCTGGAAGTCTCGTTTTGCTGGAGATTCCAGGGTGCTCGGACGGAGCATTTCGATAGACGGCAATTCGGTGCAGATCATCGGAGTGCTGCCGCGAAGTTTTGAATTTCCGTCACTCGCCCGAATTGATCTTCTCATCCCGCAAGCCATGGCAATCAGCGCCTACCGCCCCAATCAGAGCGGACGAGCGCTGCACGTGATTGCGCGCCTGAAGCCTGGTGTTTCTGTAAACCAGGCCTTCGAACAATTGCAACCGTTCTTCCGGTTCCAGCTAGCTTCCGTGCCGCCCAACTTTCGCGAAGAGGTTCGTCCCGCTCTACAGCCCCTCCGTCAGTATCAGGTAGGCTCCCTTTTGCAAGCGGGGTGGCTCCTCGCCGCCTCACTCGTCGCCATCCTGCTGATCGAGGTCGCTAACCTCGCCAGCCTGCTCCTCGCCCGCGGACTGAGCAGGGCTCGGGAGTTCGATATCAGGTTCTCTCTCGGCGCGGGTCGGTGGAGGTTAGCCCGTCAGATCATTACGGAAAGCGTAGTTCTCAATCTCTTCGGAGCCGCCATTGGCTACCTGGTCGCCGCTTTCTTGATCCGTGTCTTACGAGCGTTCGCGCCCGCCACAATTCAGCACGCGGCAGAAGTTACGCTTGACCTCCGCGTCTTGCTCTTTACGTGTGCGGCCTCCCTGGTCACAGGTGTTATCGTCGGCTTGATCGCTGCTTTGACCTTACCGGAACGGCGCAGCCTCTCGGGCAAGTTTGCCTCAAAACCGAGCGGGCAAACGCGTCTGCGCCATGGTTTGGTGGCTATTCAGATCGCCGTTTCGCTGACCCTGGTCTCAGTCTCCGGACTGCTCATCGAAAGCTTTCAGCGCCTATACCACTTGAGCTACGGATTACAAAGCGAGCATGTTCTTGTGGCAGATATCTCGCTCGGGTTCAAGCGCTATCCGAACAGCGCTGCACGCCAGCAGTTTCTCGAAACCCTGCTCGAGCGATTGCGCCCTATTCCCGGCACATCGGCCGTAGCATTCACCGACACCGTCCCGCCATCGGGCTTCGTTCACGACCGGCCCTTCAGCAACTTCGTGGTCAACGGCCACCCCGTCGAAACTCGCGGTACGGGAGGTATGGTGGCGTGGCGCACCATTACGCCGCAGTACTTCCATGCCTTGGGAATCCCAATACTCCGCGGCGGCAGTTTCGAGGGAACAGACCGCCCAGCCAGCGAAGACGTAATCGTACTCAGCAAAACTCTTGCCCACCGGCTCTTCGATGACGCTGAGGCTGTCGGCTCACGCATCAGAGTCGCGCCCGGAAATCCCGATTACCGGGTCGTCGGTGTTGTCGCTGATGTGCGGAATAGTGGCTCTTCTGCTGCGCAGTTGCCCGAATACTACGTCCTTCGCAAGAAGATCGTCAACCCGCAGGAAGGCCGCGATGCGAACATCATGTCTCGCTCTGTGCATTTCTATGACGGCCAGGGCAGCGTGATTGTCCGCACTGCCGGCAGAGAGGATCTCGTCACGGATGCGATCCGTCAAGAAATTCACGAACTCGATCCCGTTACGCCGGTTGCCGTAAGCACCCTCGATTCGCGGATCGCGGAACTGCGCCAGGCGCCTCGCCTCCGCATGCTCTTGGTCAGTATCTTCGCGATCCTAGCCTTGTTTCTGGCCGCCACCGGTCTCTATGGCGCCATGTCGTATCTGGTTACTGCGCGAACACGTGAAATCGGAGTTCGCATGGCAGTCGGCGCAACTCCGCCGCAAGTGATGCGCCTTGTATTGCAGCAGGCACTTCTCTGGACTTTGGCAGGTCTGGTCCCGGGTCTCCTGCTGTCTTTTGCTGCCGCTCGATTCTTCCGGCCCTTGCTGTTTCAAGTTGCGCCGTACAACCCGAAACTGTTCGCTTTCGCAGCTTCCGTGCTCCTGCTCGTAACGACTCTCGCATCGCTGCTGCCATCTATTCGGGCCTCGCGAGTTGATCCGGTAAACGCCCTGCGGCACGATTGATATTTCCCTGCTCACTCGCCCCGCTCTCACGGCCCTGCAATAAGACGCTCCTACTTCCGCTAAAATGGCGCAGGCAGAATGATCCGCCTTTGGCTTTCTCGCGGAACGGAAGTTCCGATGCAGGAGCAGTTGACCGCCCAGTTTGTTTTGGGCATCATCAGCCGCAGGCTGGTGCCCGGCGAGAGGCTCCCCAGCGTGCGTGCCCTGGCAACACGGCTGAACCTGCACCCAAATACCGTCAGCGCGGTATACCAAAGCCTGGTCGACCGAGGCTGGATAAGCAGACGCCAAGGCAGCGGCGTGTATGTTCGTCATTTGGCTTTGCCGCCGTCGATGCATTCGTCCAAACCTGCTTTGAGGAAGCGTTGGCGCGCGGATTTCCATTGAACGTACTCCGCCATTCGTGGGCGAGACTGGAGCACCACCTCCAAACGCAAAAGTTCCTTGTGGTCGATCCCGATCCGCAACTCGCGCACATCCTCGCCGCGGAAATCAGTCAAGCGATCGATCGCGAAATCGAGTTTGCGTTTCCCGGCGGAGCTCCCGAAATGCTTAGATCATCCACCTGCGTACTGGTCACAGAAACTTCGAGACCCCGCATCTTGCGCTCCCTTGGTCCGGTAAATCACCGGACCATTCGCCTGAAATCGATGCAGGATTTCCTGGCTGGCCACCAGCGCCCCAATTTTCCGGTCCTGATCGCTGTTGTCTCAGGATCTGCATCAGTGCTCCGCTGGGCGCGGACCTTGCTTTCGGCTTTGGGATTCGATGCGGACTCCGTTCTGCTGCGAAATCGCAGCATGCCTGAGTGGGAGGCTGGTCTGGCAGCTTGCGACATGGTGGCTTGCGACGTCATTTCGGCGGCCGCTTTGCCGCTTCATTCAGGCCTATTATTTTCCGGATGGTGTCCGACCAATTCCTATCGGAAATGCAAAGGCTAATCAGCGTATAGCTGGCTTCGCGAGACAACTGGAGCGATCTGGACATATCAGCATCAAAACGTAATCGCGCCGTTCCGGTACGGCGTGCCAAGCTCCGTAGAAGATAAAGCCCGGCACCACGACATTCCCGACCCAAAGCCAGCTTTCAGGGTCGGAACTTGTGGCGGGAACAACACATAGCGCGCCTACGCCCGCCATGCCCAGCAGAATTCTTCCGGCGATTCGCCCAGAGGTTAGCTTCCGTTTGGGAACGACTTCTGCAATGTTGTCCGTCGCAATGCCAACTTCGCTCCCTTTCACTCCGCAGACACTATTGCTTTTCGTCACCCTGACCGTCAGCATCTGCGTTGAGAGATCCTGTACGGTTCCGTCGCAAAGTGGCCCTTCTCCTCATCATTGCGAGATGCACGTGCCGTCCTTTACCGAGCGAGCTCAGGTCGGCCGCAGAGCATCTAGCGAGGACAACAAGCGTGAACACCACAACCACAAATTGAGTGGAGAAAGCCGGACGGGAACGCATGCGAGAAGATTACGATTCTCGTGCCTCCCGCCGCACGGCACAATGTGACACTTCCGCGAGTGTCCTATCTGCGGCTCCGCAATCCTCCCACTGGGCCGCAACGTCTTCCACCAGTTCTACGACAAACCGTCTCCGCGCCATCAAACCGTCGAAGGTTCCTGGAACTGCCGAAGCGGTAGGCAGTTTCAGACGCCGCCACGAGTTTCAGAGACGTTGCTGTCTGGCTCGATTGGCCAGGGACTGTTGATAAAAGTGAAGGTGATCGGAGGGGATGGTGTGGCGCTATTTCAGCTTCACAGTTACCGCATCGCTGCTCGATAACGGATTTGTAAGGCTCAGATAGACATTGGTCCCGATGTCAATTGCGAGTTCGCACCTTGATTCTGAAGCGCCCGAAGCCACCCGGTATTCGGGTTGTATTTTAGTGGTCCACTGATCCGGCGGTTGTATAACTGTTCTGAACCGATCCTGTCAGCTCGTACTGCACCATCGTGCCCGGAAGCTGTGAAACAATCGCTCCTTCTCGTTTCAAGCCCGAAATGCGAAAAACCCGGGGACTGACTTCGCGTTTTCCGAGCGCCGTTACACTACAGAAAACAGAGACAAATCTCTCGCGAGTGAAAGGCATTGTCTGTCCCCAGCGGTTTTTCCCAACCGGGCTACGCCCAAGTTCCAGTTCGTTTATTTCACACTCTCCAGCCCCCGAATAATCTTCGAAGAAGCGCCATTTCCGTATTCCACCCACAGCGAGCCGTTGCCGTAAGTCACCGAGTCCGGCGCCGTGCCTCCGACCCCGGACCCTGATGCGAAAACCGTAGGCGATGAGAACGAAGCGCCCAACGCCGCGGCGTGGATTCCTAAAATCGCCACGGTACCGAACGCGACCTGGTTTAACGATGAGTTTAGGCGCGAATACAACTTCCCTTGAGTTCGACATTTCACGTGTTTCCCTTTCTTACGTAATTCCTGCCATGCGAGCGAGACAAGTGAACACCGCTTCAGATGCTTTGTCTCGTCAGGGTGCGCAACTCCCACTCCGGAGTTACTCAACGGAGGCAAAAGTGATGAACCCGCTGTGAGCGTTTGCCCTTAGGATGCGGGAATCGAGGTAGAGAAGTATTTACCGCGATGCTGGCACGGCGAAGCGAAAATCCGATGTGAACGCCACGCCATTCCACCAGGGAGCCGGAATCATAAACCTACTTCCGTTGGGCAACATCACTTCGGTCCCGCTCCCGTTGGCCTGGACGTGATTGGCAACAACTTGATGCCATTGGTTCACGGAGTCGACGTTTGCCTGTTGCAGAGCATTCCTGCTTTGGTCCAACTCTCTGTAGACCGCTTGCCCTTTATGCTGATCCTCCGCCGTGAGTTCCACCGCAGGTATCGTCCGCGACGAAACCGGACCAGATGTTTGTGACGCAAAAGCCAAACGAAAATCGGTGCTGAATTGAACAGTTTCCAGGTTCGCATGAGCCGCCTGATACGCATCGCGAAATCGTATCCATTCGGATTCCGCCATCGATTCCCGCTCCCGGGCGCTCCTGAGTTGCTCTGCCGATCGCCGGACTTGGGCGGTCTCCTCTGGTGAAAGCTGAATGATGGGCCACAAAGCCGGGGACCATGTCTGAGACAGTCCAACGACGGGTAACGATAAACAAACCACGACTGACGCCACGAGTGTTTTCCTGGTCATGGTCGCGATCGTATCGTCTACTCTGCTGTGCCTGCAGCCACGCCGCCCGCCTTCCAACTCCCTTTACAAGGTAGTTTCCTCCCCGCTGCTAGACTAAAAAGACACCTCCGCGTGGGAACCACAACCATTGCTCCCGGAACCTCCGGCTTTGACGAAGCCGCCCTCGTGGCGCGCGCCAAAGGGGGAGATCTGTCCGCCTTTTCCGATCTGGTGAAGCATTACGACCGCCGGGTTTTCCGGATGGCCAAACAAATCACCCAAAACGACGATGATGCGGAAGACGTTCTTCAGGAAACCTTCTTGAAGGCCTACACACATCTCGACAACTTCCAGGGCAACTCGAAGTTCTATACCTGGCTGGTCAGAATCGCCGTCAACGAAGCCCTCATGAAGCTTCGTAAGCGCCGCTCCGATCGCACCGTGCCGCTCGACGAACCCATCGACACCGGCGAGGACGAAATGGTCCGCGAAATCGCTGTCTGGGACGAAAATCCAGAGGATTCCTACTCGCGCGAGGAGCTCGCTGAGATCCTCGATCAGGCCATCCAAAGTTTGAAGCCTGCGTACCGCACCGTTTTCATCCTTCGTGACATCGAAGAAATGTCCATAGAGGAGACAGCTGAGGCATTGAACCTATCGATTTCGGCCGTGAAAAGCAGGCTGCTGCGGGCGCGGCTGCAGCTTCGTGAGAAGCTCACTCGACAATTTAAGAGGAAGGGGGATGACGCGTTTGCTTACCTGTAAGCAGTTTCTGCAGGAACTTAACGACTTCCTCGATGAAAAGCTGGATCCGAAGATCCGTGCTGAACTTCAGAGGCACGTGAATGAATGCCCCAATTGCTGGGTGGTCTGCGATACCACCGAGAAGACCCTCAAAGTCTTCAAGGGCATGAAGCTCCAGGCGATTCCCCCAGCCATTCACGAGCGCTTGATGGAAGCTATCGAAAGAAAATGTAAATCCCGGCGTTCGGAATCATCGCCGGAAGACCCTCTCCAAGTCTAATTCGCGACCAGCGGCCCGAATAACTCTCGGAATCGCTTTCGCTGTTCGGGCGTCAGAATTTGGAATATCCTCTGTCGTCCGTGCAGAGCCACGTCTTCCCGTTCATCCTCGATGTTCTGGTAATATTTTGCGTAGTCGTCCAGCTCCTTCATGACGATCTTCTCCTGGTCGGGCGTGAGTTGCAGTTCGGCTTTCAACTGCTTCAAACCCATCAAGTCCATCTGGGTATGCGCTGCCACCGGCGCCATTCTGGAGTGCAGATACCACCGCGTAGCCGCTGATCCGACCGCTCCTCCGCAAACAAAGATGAGCAGAAGAACAGTCAGCACCTTCGGATTTGCCCAACCCGCATCGTCGGCCTCCGCTGCCTGGCGACGCCGCATTGTGAATGAAGTGGCTATTGGAGCGTTCCTTCGTATGAAACCGGACGCGCGTGGAGCCCGGGGCCATGAACCTCGAAGTTAGCCAGTACCGCGTCCCGCTGCTGGGCTTCGCTGCCGACCACGGGAACGTCCTCACGGGTGCCCTGTGCAATCACGGCTGTACCAGCCAAATGCCCGTCCCGGCTTTCCTCAGCCACCACATAGGCGCCTAGAACTAGCGTGAGTGAAAGCGAAGCGTACATCAGCCGCCTGCCAAACGTGGAAGAAATGAAAGCCAGCCAGATCGATGTCTTCGCCCGCTCTTCGATTCGTTGCAATACCCGGGCATAAAAGCCCGGAGCCGGTTCAAGCTCTTCCGGCGCGCGCAGCAATTGCAGCATTTCCGATTGCGCCTTCATCGCAGCCAGCTGCTCGTCACAGCTGTCGCACGATGAAAGGTGCCGCAGCATCTCATTTTCTGCCGTTACGGCTTTCCTGCCCGCCAGCAGATCCTCCAGGCGATCGCGGATGGACCCGTGCATGATTCCCTCAATCTTTAACAACTTACCCGATGTACCGCAGGTCTTTGTGCCCGCTTAAATCAACTCTACGACGAAAACTAACCTTTTCAAGTTACCGGCGCGAGAGGCGACCTCTCGAGTCGTTGCGCCGCCTTTACCAACTTTTGGCGCGCCCGGAAGAGCTTCACTTTGATGGTGTTTTCATTCATTCCCATCATCTCGGCCAGTTCTTCCACTGAGTGCCCTTCCACTTCCTTCAACAGCATCAGCGACCGGTCTTCTTCCGACAACTTCGACAACAGCTTCAGGATCAGATCATGCTGTGCAAGCCGCTGATCCACGGCCGGGGCCTGATCCGTAGCCGGCTCGGAATGCTCCATGCGCTGCGAATCATCGGCAGAAAAGTCGCTCTCGTAAACCAGCTTGCGAACCCGCTTTTTCCGCAGATAGTCGTAGCACTCGTTCACCGTAATCTTGTAAATCCAGGTGAGAAGCGAACTGCGAAAATCAAAGTTCTTCACTGAAAAATAGATCTTCGCGAATACCTGTTGGGCGATGTCTTCGGCGTCATTGCGGTTGCGTAAAATGCCATAAATGATTGAAAACACTTTGGATTGGTAGCGTTCAACAATCTCCCGGAACGCAAACTCGTCCCCGGACTGTACGCGGCGGATAAGCGCCGCTTCGTCCGTGCTTCGATGATCCAATTTGGTCTTCGCCCGTGTCGCTTCTCCGGTTACGGCCGGAAAGGGAGTAACAGCGTCAAGCCCGGTCATAAAGATATAACGCTCCCGACGTGGCACCCGCTCTCCACGTTACAACTTTCTGATTAGGCCGCTCCAGCGGATTTCGCTTCCATGGAGAAGGCGGAAACTCCATTCCGGGCCCCAGTATCAAAACACAGTCGTCTGGTTGTAAACTAATTACAGCTACAGTTTTTCGAAGGAGTACGAATGATTCAGCTTACCGAGACCGCCGTCAGCAAGGTCACCGAAATCTTAGGCATGCAGGAGCCGAAGCCCGCCGGTCTGCGGATCGCCGTTGTAGGCGGAGGCTGTTCCGGGTTCAGCTACTCGATGGCTTTCGAAAACCAGCCCAACATGCTCGATAAGACCTACAGCTTTGGTGATCTTCGCGTCTTCATCGACCAAGCCAGCATGCTCTACCTCGACGGCGCCGAAGTCGATTACGTAGAGACCTTGGAAGGATCCGGTTTCAAGTTCAATAACCCGCACGTGAAGTCCACCTGCGGCTGCGGCAGTTCCTTCAGCGCCTAACAGGCTCATCGCTAGCCCTCGAGGCACCGGAATCCCGGGGACACTCCGGACTCTTGTCCTGAAATTACCAGCTTGATTATGCTGGGGTGTCCCTCCTTACGCCGAATGCAGCAAAATCTAACTACCGAAGCTGCTAATCCCCAGTCCGCCGCCATCGACTCCCTTTCCACCGCCGACATGCTGGCAGTCATGAACCAGGCCGACGCCGAGATCGCCACTGCCGTCCACCGCGAAATCGGCAAGGTTGCACGCGCTATAGACGAGATCGTCCCACGCCTCGAAGCCGGAGGACGCCTCTTCTATATCGGCGCCGGTACCTCCGGACGCCTCGGCGTTCTCGACGCGTCCGAATGCCCGCCCACCTTCAACACTCCTCCGGGCTTAGTCATCGGCATTATCGCCGGCGGTGACGGCGCACTCCGCACTTCCATCGAAGGCGCGGAAGACGATCCTGCTGCGGGTCGCGCCGATCTCCAATCTAGCAATTTCAGCCCCGGCGACGTCTGCGTTGGCATCGCTGCGAGCGGACGCACTCCCTACGTCCTCGGTGCCGTCGAGTATGCAAATTCTCTCGGCGCTCTCACCATAGGCCTCAGTTCCACCACCGCTTCGGTTCTCGCCCGAACTGCTACCATCGCCATCACGCCTGTCCCCGGTCCCGAAATCATCACCGGTTCTACCCGGATGCGCGCCGGCACCGCTACCAAGCTCGTGCTCAACATGCTCAGCACCGGCGTCCTCATTAAGATGGGCTACGTCTACGGCAACCTGATGGTGAACGTTCAACCGAAGAACGCCAAACTTGTTGATCGCGCTCGCCGTATCATCGCCTCCATCACAGGCGTGTCTTATGATGAAGCGTCACGGTTGCTCGTTGAGGGTGGTTCCGTGCGTGCAGCCGTCCTGATGTACAAGCGCAACCTGTCGCGAAGCGAAGCCGAACAGGCGCTCGCGGCGGCTGGTGGGCGTCTGCGGGCGGCCCTTGCCGGGCACTCTTCGGATAATGGATAAATTCAAAGTCGTTGGCGGGATGCCTCTCTACGGCGAACTTCCCGTCAGCGGATCGAAAAACTCTGCTCTCCCGGCTCTTGCCGCTTGCCTGCTCACCGCCGAGCCTGTCAAGCTTCTCCGCGTACCGCAGGTGAAAGACATCCGCACCATGGAATCCCTGCTTACCTACGCAGGCGCCACTCTCGATGACAACAATGGTTCCGTCACGGTCGAAGCAAAACACCTTGACCGGCCCGAAGCTCCCTACGATGTCGTGAAAACCATGCGTGCCTCCAGCCTCGTGCTCGGTCCGCTTCTTGCTCGTACCGGCCGGGCCCGCGTCTCCATGCCTGGCGGCTGCGCTATCGGAGCCAGACCGATCAATCTCCACGTACAGGCCCTCGAACACCTCGGCGCAACCATCGAACAGTCTCACGGATACGTCGAAGCCACCGCTCCCGAAGGCTTGCGAGGTGGCCAAATCCATTTCGACCGCATCACCGTCACCGGAACCGAAGACGTTTTGATGGCGGCTGTGCTCGCGCGCGGCGAAACCACCATCACCAACGCAGCCCGCGAACCCGAGGTCCAGGATCTCGCCGATCTCCTCACCAAAATGGGCGCACAAATCGAAGGAGCCGGATCATCGGTCATCAAAGTCACCGGCGTCGAACGTCTCGGCGGCGCCGAACACTCCATCATTGCCGACCGTATTGAAGCAGGCACATTCCTCCTTGCCGGCGCAATCACGCAAGGCGATGTCATGGTTACCAGCTGCACACCTGAACATGTCGCCGCCCTCATCGTGAAAATGCGCCAGGCCGGAGCCGAAGTCGACGACGCGGGTGACGCCATTCGTATCCGTTGCGGCCGGCGTCCTCGCTCAGTCGATGTCACCACAGAAGAATACCCCGGGTTTGCAACCGACCTGCAGGCGCAATACATGGCTTGGATGAGCATCGCTCACGGGATCAGCTTCATCACCGAAACCATATTCGAAAATCGCTTCATGCACGCTCCCGAACTCTCTCGCATGAGCGCTACCATTCGCATCGAAGGCCGCCAGGCAATCGTTGCGGGCGAAGAACGCCTCACCGGAGCGCAAGTGATCGCTTCCGACCTGCGAGCCAGCGCATCACTGGTTTTGGCCGCCCTCGTCGCGCAAGGCGAATCCACCATTCATCGCGTCTACCACATCGATCGCGGTTACGAGCGTATTGAAGAAAAGCTCGCCGCAGTGGGCGGCCGCATCCAACGCATCTCCTAGGCCCAGACCATGAGCACACCGCATAAACAGCACAGCCCCGGCTTCCTCGCTCTCGTTCGCGACGCGAAAACGCGTATCCACGAAATCGATATCGATCAATACAAGCGCCTGCGCGAATCCGGCGAAGCGGGCCAGCTTGTCGATGTCCGCGAGGATCACGAGTGGCAGGCCGCCCACGCCGCCGGTGCCATCCACCTCAGCAAAGGCACCATCGAGCGCGACATCGAGACTACGTTCCCGGACAAAGACACCAAACTCGTCCTCTATTGCGGCGGCGGCTATCGATCCGCGCTCGCCACCGACAATCTGACGAAAATGGGCTACAGAAATGTCATCTCGCTCGACGGCGGCTGGCGCGCTATCGAAGCATCCGGCCTCCCTCTAGAGAACGGTTGACGAGAGCAGTCCTTCCACCGTCCGCCCGATCTGCAGCAGTCGCGCGTCCGTCCAAGGCGCACTCGCCAGCTGCAATCCAACCGGCATCCCTGCTTCCGTGTTTCCGCACGGAATCGATAGCGCCGGTTCACCCAGCAGATTCATGCCGCGCACCAGCCTCGTCGACGCCAGGCGCGTGTCCTCTTCCGTCTCGCCGATCCGCACCTTGGTCTCTTCGATTAATGGAGCTGTAATGGGCGTGGTGGGCATCGCAAGCATGTCAATTCTGCGCCACAGCTTGTCAAATTCGCTCCGGAACAAGCTTCGCAGCCGCTGTGCATTGACATACTCATGAGCCGCAATCATCTTGCCCTGCTCAAGTAGCGCCCACACGTCGCTGCCAAACAGCGACGAATCGGAATACCGGGCATACAAGGCTGCAGTTTCCCCCATCTGGACCACGCGCGCCACGGCATTGATTTCGTGAAAGTCAGGGATCGTGATTTCCTCGACCGTCGCGCCCAGGCCGCTCATCTCATCAATAGCCTTCCGAACCGATCGCGCCACTGCACCGTCCAGCTGATCAAAGAAAAAATTCCGCGGGACTCCTACTCGTAATCCATTCAGATTGGGCAATGCTGGTGAGTCGAAACCGCCAGGCGCCATCGCTTCCATCGCCAGCGCGCAATCCTCCACGCACGACCCCAGCGGTCCTGCATGATCCAGGCTGAACGCCAGCGGCAGAACACCGTCGAGGCTCACGCGTCCGTATGTCGGCTTCAATCCCGCCACCCCGCAATACGAGGCCGGTATGCGGATCGAGCCCCCCGTGTCCGTTCCCAGGCACATCGGCAAAAACCCCGCTGCAATCAGTGTCGCCGACCCGCCGCTCGAACCGCCTGCAATCCGCGCCGTATCGCGCGGGTTCAGCACAAAGCCATAGTGCGGATTTTTCGAGGTTACACCGTACGCGAGTTCGTGCAAATTCGTTTTGCCAACGCAGACCGCACCCGCTGTCTCCAGCCGTTCCAGCACCGCAGCGTTGTAAGTGGGAACGAAATCTTTGTAGACCAGAGATCCCGCGGTCGTCCGGATTCCTCGTGTGTAGAACAAGTCTTTGACAGCGATCGGAATGCCATGAAACGGTCCGCGGTCAATGCCGCGAGACATCTCCTCATCGAGTTCGCTCGCTCTCTTAACCGCCTGCTCGCGCATCGATGTGATCAGGCCGTTGCTCGTGTCCTGCTTCTCGATATTCTCGGTAACTCTGCTAACCAACTCCGCCGACGAGATCTCTCGCGTTCGCAGCAATCGCCCGAGCTCGCGTACATTCATTCCGAGTCTTTCAACATCTCGCGACTGTGCAGAACGTAGACCGTAGCCGGTCCTATCTCGGTCGACAGCCTTTCGAGCATCGGCGCGAAAGTCTCGCGCAGAGATTCCAGAATCGCCCGATTCTTCTCTTCCCGCTGTTCCCGATCATCACTCACGCCCACCCTCCCAAATCGGGGACAGGCTACGAAATCCCCAAATTCCTTCCCTACCCCGCTTTAAACCCCACAAAAACTCGGCCTGCTCCCGCTCCTATTTCGGAGCCGGCCCTCGCACCACCTGCACGAAATTATCAGTGCTGATGTATTTCGCAAACGCCGCCCGCACTTCAGCAGCCGTCATGCCGAAGTATCGCTGAGCAGCCCGATTGGGTTCATCCAGCTCCAAACCGATGCGTGAACGCGCAATCAAACCGCTCGCCACTGCATCCTCGCTCGATTCCGCCAGCGGAATTTGCCGCAGCAGCAACGCCTTCGCCTGTTGCAACTCTGCCGCCGTCACATCGTACTTCTGCATCGCCTTCAGCTCGCCTTCCACCATGACCCGCGCCTTCGACACGTTCTGCGGGTCGCATCCATATGTAATCGTGTAAATGCTCCGCGTCTCTCCTGCTTCGAGCGAATCGTCAACGTTATAAACATACCCGGCCTGTTGCCGCAGATCGCGATACAGTCGCGTCGCATAGAACCCGCCGCCTAATACGTGATTCCCGAGTTGCAGCGCATAGTAATCCGGACTGAACCGATTCATCTCCAATTGCTGCGCCAGATCTACCGAATCCTGCACCGCATTCGGATCCGGCACGTTGAATGCCGACGGCTTGTTCGCCGGCACAGGAGGCAAAACTACGTTCGGCTTAGATCCGGCGGCGCGCCACTCACCGAAACACTTCTCAATCACCGCGCGCGCCTCGTCCGGCTCTATATCACCAATCACCACAATGGTCGTCAGGTCAGGCCGAAACGTCGCCGCGTAATAGTTCCGAATATCGGCATAACTCAGCCCTGAAATCGTCTGCGGAGTCGCCTCCCGCAAAAGCGGATCTTTCGGCGGCAGCAGCCCCGCATCAAGCGCCCGCCCGGCCCGGTAATCCGGACTCTGCAGCTCCCCGGCCGTGAACTGCGCCGTCTGCTCCTGCACTACCTTGAATGCATCTTCAGGAAGCGCGGGATGCAGCTCGTTATCCGCCAGCAGTTCCACACCGCGCGCAAAATCCTGCTTCAGCACTTTCAAACTGAAGTTCGATCCCGCCGACTCCGACGCCGCAATATCGTCCAGCGCTTTCTGAAACGCTAACCGGTCGAGAGTCTTCGTCCCGTACGAAAACAGCCCTCCTAACACCTCCGAAACGCCCTCTTTGCGAGCAGGCGTCTGCATCTCTACCTGGGTCTTGATCGAACCCATCAGCGTCACCGTGGGACTCGTCTTTTCCGTCTCCACAATCAGCCGGATGCCGTTGCTGAGTCGCACGTCCGACGGATGCAGCCGCTGCTCTGGTACTCGCAACGATTTCACAGCCGCTTCGGCCCAATCTGGCAACGAAACCGGTTTCGTCGGCGCAGTAGTCGCCGCTTCCGATCCTCCGAAGCCTTTCGTAGACGCCGCTTCACCCGATGGCGAAGGTTTCAATACAGCCGTGATTGAGTTCTGTCCCGTCAGATATGTCTTCGCCACCCGATTGACATCTTCAACCGTTACCCGCTTGATCTCCGCTACAAACTCGTCCGGAGATTGCCGCCCCTCCCCTGCCAGAGCTTGCGACCACAATGCCGCCAGATTTGTAATCGAATTGCGCCCGAACTCCGCGCCCGCCAATTCCCCCTTTTTCGCGGCTTCGACGAGGTCAGCGGGTACTCCGTTGGTCGCATACTCATTCACGATCTTCTTCACTTCCGTTGTGATCGCAGTCGGATCCGCATTCGCCGGAAGCGCTGCCATCGCAAACGCTGCACTCGCCTTCGGATACGTCTCCAGCATGTTGAATTCGGTTCCGAGTGCCTTGCCCTGCGGTACCAAGGCATACAAATTACCCCGCTCGCTCGCCAGTACGTCGCTCAGAATGCGCGCTGCTGCAAAATCTTTGCTTTCCGTGCCCGGAAACCGGTAGGAAACCAAACTCAGCACATAGGGCAAATTGCTGTCCAGTGTGAAGGTGTCTGCCGCCACCGGTCGCAAGTCCACGACGGGATGTTCCGGAACGTTATGCCGCGGAATTCCGCCGTAATACTGCTTGACTCGCGTCAACGTGTCTTGCGGGTCCACATCTCCCGTAATCACCAGAATCGCGTTGTTCGGCGCGTACCACGTGTCGTGGAATTTCTTCAGCATCTCCCCGGTCGTCTTCTCAAACGACTCCCTTGTCCCCAACGCATCATGCGCATACGGAGTGCCGGCAAATAAGTCCGCATTCAGGCGCGTAATGAACTTGTAAATCGGATTCGAAAGATCTCGCGACACCTCCTGCTCAATCGCTCCTCGCTCCTGAGCCCACTGCGCCTGCGCATCTTCCACACCCGACATGCAAGCCGCATCCACCCGCAGCGCCACATCCAAATCCTTCGAAGGCACTGTCACGAAGTACTGAGTTACCGCCTGCTGCGTTTCTGCATCCATGTAGCCGCCGAGTTGCGCGTAAATCGCCGAAATCTGGTCCGCTGTCAATCCGTTGCAGCCTCGAAACGCCATATGCTCCTGCGCGTGCGCCGTTCCGGGAAAATCCGCCGGCGTCTCGTTGCCGCCAACCAGGTAATTCTCTTCAATCGTCGCTACGGGGGCGAGAGCATCGCGCACAATCACCACGCGCAGCCCATTATCGAGCGTTGCTCGTGTCACTTCATGGGAGTTCGATGTCTGTCCCGCACCTGGCAAGACTAGAACGGTAGACAGCGAGTAAAGAACAGCAAATCGGTTTAGAAATCGCATCTGCAGCAACTATTCACAAGCATAAATGAGCGGCATTGGGTCCCCAATGCGGAGCTATCATGGTCGCGTCATGCCTCACTTGGCCGAAAGCACGTCCGTTTCGCCCCTCTCCGTCCTCGGCGAAGAAGAACGCATGTTCCAGGAATCCGTTCGCCGCTTTGCCAAGGAACGTCTTCAGCCCCACGTCCGCGCTATGGACGAAGAGGGCAAATTTCGCAAGGACCTGCTGCGCGAGATGTTCCAGCTCGGTCTCATGGGCATCGATATCAAAGAGGAATACGGGGGTCAGGGCGGTACGTTTTTTCAATCCGTCCTTGCCATCGAAGAACTTGCGAAAGTCGACCC
Organism: uncultured Acidobacteriaceae bacterium; assembly: GCA_963771495.1. Lineage (GTDB taxonomy): Bacteria > Acidobacteriota > Terriglobia > Bryobacterales > Bryobacteraceae > Bog-105. The sequence continues at coordinate 200,252 of CAVYTR010000013.1, forward strand.
CGCCGCTTCGGTGATCGTTGATGTGCAGAACACGCTCGTCACCAACGCCATCGAACGCTGGGCAAATCCGCAGCAGAAGTCGAAGTACCTGCGCCTCCTCGCCAACGAGAGCCTCGGTGCGTATGCCCTTTCCGAGCCCGCCTCTGGCTCCGACGCCTTCGCCCTCACCACACGCGCTGTCAAAGATGGAAGTGGATATCGCCTTTCTGGCCGGAAGCTCTGGATCACAAACGCCGCCGAAGCAGACGTGTTCCTTATTTTCGCCACGGTTGATCCGAGCGCGGGATACAAAGGGATCACCTGCTTTCTTCTCGAGCGGGGTGCTGCCGGTTTCTCGATCGGCAAGAAAGAAGACAAACTCGGCATCCGGGCTTCCTCCACCTGTGAACTCATCCTCGATGACGTCCGCCTAGATGAAAGCGCTGTCATGGGCGACATCGGAAAAGGCTACAAGATCGCCATCGAAACGTTGAATGAGGGCCGCATTGGTATCGCTGCCCAAATGCTTGGACTAGCCGCCGGTGCGCTCGAACACTCACTGCGTTACGCCCGCGAGCGCAAGCAATTCGGCAAGAGCATCGGCGAATTTCAAGGCGTCCAGTTCAGCCTTGCCGAGATGGCGACGAAAATCGAAGCTGGCCGCCTCATGGTCTACAATTCCGCGCGTTTGCGCGACGCCGGTGAGCCGTTTGTCACGCAGGCCGCAATGGCCAAATATTTCTGCTCCGTCATGGCGGAAGAAGTCGCCTCCGAAGCCGTCGAGATCTTCGGCGGCGTCGGGTTTACAAAAGATTACCCCGTCGAAAAACTCTACCGCGACGCCAAAATCGGCCGCATCTACGAGGGCACCAGCAACATGCAGCGCGTCACCATCGCCAAATCCCTACTCGAACGCTGAACAGCCCGCGGAAGCCTCCGAGGACATTCCGGGCTAATATCCACCCAGCTCCAGCCTAGAAAGCGTAGGACTGTCCCCCGCTCGCCCTTCGATTCTTCATAATAGAGATAGCTCATGTTTCACCGTACTTGCGCAATCATCCTGTGCCTGGTAGGCGCTTCTTTCGCCGCCCAAGCTGCCGCGATAACAGGCGACCCTACTCCTGACCAGGTTGCGGATATCGTCAAAAAGTTCACCGAAAAAGAAACCGAGTTCGCCCGGGCTCGCGAAAACTATACTTATCGGCAAACCAGCAAGATTATCGAAACCGATCCGCCCGGCGGAAATTACCAGATCGTAGAAGAGGTCAGCTTCGACGACCGCAACCGCCGCACCTCCCATGTCCTCCACGCTCCTGTCGCTTCTCTGCAGAACATCCTCATGACCGCCGAAGACGAGCAGGATCTCCGTAACGTGATGCCCTTCGTTATGACAAACGACACCGCCGGCGAGTACAACGTGAAGTACATCAGGCGCGAAAAGGTCGACGAGATCCCCTGTTACGTCTTCACCGTTCAGCCGAAGACTCTTACCAAAGACCGGAAGCGTTACTTCGACGGCGAGATTTGGGTCGACGACCAGGACCTGCAGATTGTCAAAACTTACGGCCGCGCCACCGGTTACCTCCGCCGCGGGGAAGACCAGCAGTTCCCTAAATTCGAAACCTATCGCGAACAAATCGACGGAAAGTATTGGTTTCCGACGTACACCTACGCCGACGACACGCTTAACTTCAAAGACGGGCAATCACAACGCATCAAAGTCGTCGTGAAATACGATCAGTACAAGAAATACGAGTTCAAGAGCCAATCCACGATTACATACGGAGAGGTTGGCGGCGCCACTACTTCTACACAACCCAACTCCACCTCCACAAAGCCCAAGCCTCCTCAATAAAAACACGGCGAAGCTCGTGACTCAGTCTTATTTCACGGCTCTTCCATCGTGCGCCGAAATACGAGATAATCCTCCCCATGCTCCAGATCCGTCGCCGCGATCTATGGAAGATGTCTCTCCTACCCGGCCTATTCACCGGCCTGAATGCGCAAACTAAAAGGCCTCCACCCGTGACCCCAGCCCAGGCTCTGGACCGCCTCATGGCTGGTAACACCAGGTTCAGCAAAGGCCAGTTGCTAAATCCACGCCGCAGTCCGGAAGACTTTCGCGCCACCGCGGAAGCACAGTACCCCGAGGCCGTCATCATCACGTGCTCCGATTCCCGCGTCGCCCCCGAAATCCTTTTTGACGTCGGGGTCGGAGACATTTTCGTCATCCGGATCGCTGGCAATATCGTCGCGGGCGCCGGAGTCACCATCAAAGGTTCCATCGAGTACGCCATCGCAGAATTGAATGTTCCCCTCATCCTGGTTCTCGGTCACAGCAATTGCGGCGCAGTGAAGAGCGCCGTCAAACACCTCGATCACCACGACCCGCTCCCTGGCTCCATAAACGGATTAGTGAACTTAGTCAAACCCGCCGTAACTGCCAGCAAAAATATGCCCGGAGACCCGTTAAACAATGCCATTCGGCAAAACGTGCTCATCGGTGTTAATTACCTGAAGGACTTCGGCCCAATCATCGCTCCCCGAGTCAAAAACGGCGCTGTCTCTGTCGTCGGCGGTGTCTACGACCTCAGTACAGGTGTTGTGAACCTGGTAACTGGGTAACGGAAGCACAGCAAAATACAGTCTCTAAGTGATGCAATCATCCGCCGCTACACTCGGCCTTGTCTCCGCACTGTTGCTCGGAGCGTTCCCTGCCGCCGCACAAGACAGTCCCTACAAATTGCTCAAAACAGTTAAGACGGGCGGCGCCGGCGGCTTTGACTACGTTTACGCCGATCCAGATGGTCGTCGCTTATATATCGCACGCTCCGGCCCTTCACCGCGCATCACCGTTTTCGATCTCGACACTCTCGCCCCCGCCGGCGAGATACCAAGTGCGAGCGCCCACGGAGTAGCCGTCGACTCAGATTCTCATCATGCCTTCGCAACCAGCAAGCCCGTCGTAATGTTCGATTCCAAAACTCTGTCGACTATAAAGACGATCGACGTGGAAGGTGGACCCGACGGCATCTTGGCCGATCCGTTCAACCATCGCATTTACATCCTCAGCCATCGCGCGCCGAATGCTACCGTCATCGACGCAAAAGACGGCACTCTCGTCGGCACTATCGATCTCGGAGGAGCACCCGAACAGGCCGTTACCGACGGTAAAGGTCACATCTATGTCGATATCGAAGACAAAGGCAACATCGCCGTTGTCGATGCCAAATCGATGGCCGTAACTACGCACTACGATCTAGCCGGCAAAGGTGGAACGTGCGCTGGCCTCGCTATCGACATCAAGAACAACATCCTGTTTAGCGCTTGCCGTAATCCGCAAGCCATGGTCATCCTGAGCGCGACTGACGGCAAGATCCTCGACACTCTCCCCATCGGCAGCGGCTCCGATGGAGCGGTTTTCAATCCCGCCACCAGGGAGGCCTTCAGCTCGCAAGGCGACGGCACACTCACGGTCATCAAGGAAAACAGCCCGGCTCAGTTTTCAGTCGAGCAGACCGTCTCAACGCCCCGCTTCGCCAAGACTCTCACCCTGGACTCCAAGACAAATCACATTTTCCTGATCACCGCCGAGTTCGCACCGCCTTCAAACCCGCCGGCCCCGGGCACACGCGGCGGCCGCGGCCAGATGATCCCCGACTCCTTCTCCATCATCGTAGTCGGCAAACAGTAACGGGGTTTGAGGGACAGGCACCATAACTCCCCAACTGAGAGTAGGATCAGTGCACGTAAGTGCCTTTCCCCTTGCGATTTACCGGATTCACTGATACAACAACCTCAGATGCAGCCGATTCCAGTTGTGCTTGCAATGGGACTGCTGACTTCCGCGCTGCATGCTCAGTCACCCAACCCGAACGTTGTCATCCAATGGAACAATGCCGCCCTCCAGGGTGTCCGCGATTCGAAGCTCGGAGCACCGATGGTCGCCCGCGCCCTCGCCATCGTCCACACCTGCATGTATGACGCCTGGACCGCCTTCGACCACGACGCCCGCAGCACGCTCCCGAACGGTTTGATCCGATCTGTCGAGCTGCCCAACGATCTCGCCGCCAAAAACAAGGCGCTCAGCTTCGCGGCATACCGGGCGAGCGTCGACCTGTTTCCCGGTGACACAAACAGCGTTTTCAAACCGCTCATGGCGACGCTTGGTTACGATCCGGGCGACAACTCTACTGACGTCAGCACACCAAGCGGCATAGGGAACGTCGCTTGCCAGACCGTGTTGAACTTCCGGCATGACGACGGATCAAATCAATTAGGCAATCTTACTCCTTCCGGAACCCCATACGCCGATTACACTTCTTACACTCCGGCCAACCCGCCTTCGATCGTGCCTGTAAACCCCTCCACTGTCGTCGACGTAAACCACTGGCAACCGCTGCAATATGTCGATGCGAGCGGAACGTTTGTCACGCAATCTTTCGTCGGCGCACAGTGGCAAAACGTAATCCCTTTCGCGCTGACTTCCGGTTCTCAGTTCCGCTCCGTGCTCGCAACACTCGGTCCTGCGCGCTATCCCTCCCCAGCGTTCCTCGAGCAAGCCCAACAACTAGTCAACATCAGCGCGTCCTTATCCGACGAGCAAAAGATGATAGCCGAATATTGGACCGATGGTCCGGGCACCACCTCGCCGCCCGGTCATTGGGACCTTTTTGCCCAATTCGTTTCCGCGCGCGATGGCCATACGCTCGATGACGACGTGAAAATGTTTTTCGCGCTGACAAACGCCATCTTCGATGCCGGTATCGCTGCCTGGGATGCGAAGCGGACATTTGATTCGGTTCGCCCCGTCACCGCCATTTCGTTCTTGTTTCAGAACCAGGAAATACGCTCCTGGGGCGGACCCTTCATGGGCACCATCACCATGAGCGGAACGCGCTGGATCCCTTACCAACCGTCAACACTCCCAACGCCGTCCTTTCCCGAATTCGTATCCGGCCACAGCATTTTCAGTGCCGCTGGAGCCGAAATTCTGCGGCTGTTCACTTGCAGCGACACCTTCGGAGATTCGGTCACGTTCTCGCCCGGTAGTTCCAACATAGAGCCCGGACTGACTCCGGCAGCTCCCGTTACGTTGACGTGGAACACGTTCGCGGATGCCGCCAATCAAGCCGGCATGTCGCGGCGCTATGGGGGAATTCACTTTGAACGCGGCGACCTCGGCGGCCGCTTCGCCGGAAAATTAGTCGCCCAGCAGACCTGGGCCAAGGTCCTCACTCTGTGGGGCCAGGAGCGACGCTCATTCGACTCCGATGCTCCAAACAACGCGGAACTCAGTTCAACCCTCTGCACCTGTCGCGCTCAACGAAAATAGAAGCGTGAACCGGGTCAGAGTAGATAAGTGGCTTTGGGCTGCGCGCTTCTTCAAAACACGTGCGCTCGCCGCCCGCGCCTGCGAACTGGGCCGGATCGAGTGCAATGGCCAAAAGGCCAAGCCCTCTCGAGAAGTCCACGCCGGCGACACCCTGCAAGTCAAAAACGACTCCGGCGACTTCCAGTTACAAATACTCCTTCTCAGTGAAATGCGCGGCCCGGCTACCGTTGCTCAGACACTCTATCTCGAAACGGAAGCGAGCAAAGAAGCTCGGCAGAAACTTGCAGAAGAGCGCAAAACCATGCCGCACTTTGAAACCCTCCGCGAAGGCAAACCATCGAAACGCGACCGCCGCGAACTCGACTGGCTCCGTCGCCGCGAATGATCAATCGCGTAGATCCGGAAGCACTCTGACAGCATAGTCAGAGATATGTCGGATCAACCAGAGCAACGCCTGCTTGAGCCTCTGCTGGACTCCTGGGACCGGAACAACACCATTCTGCTGAACTTGCTCCATGCGCTCCCGAAGGGCGGCCTGGACGTTCGGGCGATGGAAGGCGGCCCGTCCATTGCAGAGCTGTTCACACATGTCCACTTCGTACGACTTGTGTTCGTCTTTGAGGACGCCCCCGAGTTCTCCAGAAATTTACCCGACGAAGAATGGGTATTGGAGCGTAACCCTGAGCGAATCGAACAGATGCTGAACGAAAGCGCCCAGGCGGTGCGAGCCGCGGTAAAGAGCAGAGTGGAAACAGGCCGGGACATGAATCTTCACTACGACCACCCGATCCTCCTGCTCCAGCACATGCTCTGGCACGAGGGCTACCATCACGGTCAGATCAAGCTGGCCCTCAAGCTGGCGGGCCGCCCAATATCCGATGAGGAAGTCGGGCCGGTCACGTGGGGAATCTGGATGCGAAAGAAGTGAGCGGACAGGCTCGGTAGAACTGTCCAGCTTCAAATCGAGGAGAGAGGTTACGATTTCGCCAAATCGGAAGTCTTTCAACATCCTCATTCGCCTCCTGGTCGCCGCCCGTTAAGAACCTGCAACGCGACCGCTTCATTGCTGTCCAAACAAAACATCAAAATTTCGCCTGGTTCCAGCTACGAGTTCCGATGCGTCTGCGTTTAGTAACACTCGGCCCCGAACCAGCGTTTTAGAATTGACTTAATGAAACGGAAGCTCCAGTAAAAGTGACGGAGTTATTAGCGCCAAATACTTTCAACCCCTTTCCACCTGCTTCCGATTGAATTTGCAATCCTGCTTGAAACGCCGCCTGTACCGGGGTTGCCCCGGCCATCTCGGCAACGGGAGAGTTCGTCTATGTCCGTGATATGACAGTTATCAATATTTGGCGAGCAAGTCTGGAAAAGAGAGAGGATGGAACACGGACCGTTAGCGCGGTCGAGCGCCTGGTTGGCTTCACGCGCCAGGAAAACACTCCCAGCGTGTCATCTGATGGTAAAAAGCTCGCGTTCTTCTCCAATCGGAGCGGATACGGAGAGATTTGGACTAGCGATACTGACGGCCAGAATCAGAAGCAATTGACATCGTTAAATAATCCCCTGACGGGGTCGCCCACCTGGTCGCCCGAGGGTCGCGAGATTGCGTTCGATTCGCATGCCGAAGGCGAACCGATGATCTATGTTATGTCTGCCGAGGGTGGTCCGTTAGTAAAGGTGACCTCCGGCCATTCTCGCAATGTGGTTCCGACTTGGTCTCCGGATGGCAAATGGATCTACTTCTCGTCCGACCGCTCTGGCCAGATGGAGGTCTGGAAGATTCTCTCAACGGGTGAAGCGCCGCAACAGGTGACTCGTTATGGCGGATTTGCTTCCCGCTTTTCGCCGGATGGACGGTATCTGTTCTATACCCGGAACAACAAAACAGTGTCAGCGTTATGGAGATTGGATTTGAATACCGGAGCAGAGAAAGCGATTGTTTCCTCCATCATCAATCGGGAATTCGGAGGGTGTAAAAAGGATTGTGTAAACGCGGTTCTCGAGGAGAGGAAGATAGGAGAACCGAATTGCCATCAAGAAAGAACTGATCGACGAGCTGATCGCCAGCAGCGAAGGAAGCCTGATCGGACCGAACGGTCTGGTGAAGGAGCTCACGAAAGCGCTGGTGGAGCGCATGCTGGCCGGCGAACTGAATCATCACCTGGGCTACGAGAAGCACGAAGTAGCCGGCTACAACAGCGGCAACTCGCGCAACGGCAAGAGCACGAAGACGCTGAAAGGTGAAGCCGGCGAGATGGAGATTGCGGTGCCGCGCGATCGCAACGGCAGTTTCGAACCGCAGTTGATCGAGAAGCACCAGACGCGCTTTGCCGGTTTCGATGAGAAGATCCTGTCGATGTATGCGCTGGGCATGACGACGCGCGACATTCAGGGCCACCTGCAAGATCTGTACGGGGTGGACGTGAGCGCAGCCTTGATTTCAGAAGTCACCGACAGCGTACTGGAAGAAGTGAAGGCGTGGCAGGACCGGCCGTTGGAGGCGCTCTACCCGATTGTGTATCTGGATGCGCTGATGGTAAAGATGCGGCAGGACGGCAAGGTGGAGAACCGCGCGGTGTACACCGCCATCGGGATCAACCTGGAAGGCGAGAAGTCGGTGCTGGGCTTGTGGGCCAGCGGGAACGAAGGCGCCAAGTACTGGATGGCGGTGCTGCAGAACCTGAAGAACCGGGGCATGAAGGACGCTTTCGTGATCTGCACGGATGGGTTGAAAGGCTTTCCCGAGGCTATCGAAGCAGTGTTTCCGAGCACGCTAGTGCAGACCTGCATCGTGCATTTGATTCGAGCGAGTTTGAACTTTGTGAACTGGAAAGAGCGCAAGAGCGTAGCCGCGGATTTGAAGACAATCTACCGGGCGCCCAGCGCGGAGCGGGCCGAAGCGGCCCTGGCTGACTTTCGGCGTAAGTATCCAAAGCATCAGGTGGTGGCCGACGTTTGGCAGCGGAGCTGGCAGCGAGTGATTCCGTTCTTCGAATTGCCCGAAGAGATTCGTAAGATTATTTATACGACCAACGCGGTGGAGTCGCTGCACATGACGTTGCGCAAAGTGACCAAGAACCGGGGCTCGTTTCCGACGCAGGAGGCGGCTATCAAGCTGCTGTACTTAGCGCTGCAGAAGGTGTCAAAGAAATGGCAGACCGTCCAGGGCTGGCGCGAAGCGCTGCGTCAGTTTGCCATCCGCTGGCCGGAGCGGATCGAGCAGGCGCGGGCCGCCTAGAACAATGCTGCCGGATGAAAAGCGCGATCAGCGGAAAGGAGCGAACGAAAACGAGCCTGCGGCAGCTAGGACTTGCAATCCCCTTTCCCGTTTCCTAAGGGAAAGCCGGGGCGGGCGGGTTCCCCCCACGCCGCAAAATTACGCGGCTCCCCCCACAAGAGGGCGCGGCCCCCTTGTGCATCCCCCCGCTGGCTTTGAACATCCATCAAAACGTATGGGCAAGCGAAAACTGAAAGTCAAACTTTAACTTAGTCAAAATAACGAGACGCGTTTACACAAAACGCTTGACACTACCGAACGATCTTTGGATTGCAGCTACCGCTGTTTATGTACAGCTTCCGCTGCTAACAACTGACAAGGATTTCCGCTTCTTACATCCCGCACCGCTACCGGTCATGTGGATTGATCCGCTCGGCGCCACATAGGTGCAGAGGCAGCATAGGTCCCATAAACGTGCTTATATCCGTGCATTTTGTCCCGGTTCATTCCGGTAACGCGAACAGCAACTGGACAGCGCGAACCGCCCGATTCAGTCCAGGCCCACGCGAAGCGGTTGCCCAGGCGTTCCGCAGCTGTTGCGATCGATAAGATCGCTCGTCACCGCCCCTTCCGCTTCCCCTGCACCCTCGCGGTCTGAATCGAATGAATCTGAATCACCGGCATCAACGAATTACTCTCCCCACCACGCCCGGCCGAAGCGCGCGCCGACAACTCCTGATTCAGGTTCTCAATTAACCCTTCCATCTGCCGCTGCATCGCTTCCAATCTTTTCGCGCCTGTTGAGAATAATCTTCACACCCGCCAAATTCACTCCCAGCTCACGCGTCAGCTTCCAAAATGACTTCGAGCCGTTCCAGATCGTCAACCGTATACAGCCTCGTTTTGCCTTCACTCCGCGAGGGCGTCAGCAACCCCTCACGTCCATACAACCGGAGAGTCTGCGCGGATTTCTCTGTACCGCTCCGCCTCCGCCGAAATGATTACGCCGCTCTGCCTTTACTTTCGCCATCGCTCTTCACCCACTTACATACGGAACTTACAAAACTCACTTACCAACCGCGCTTGCCAAGTCTTACTTCACATCACCCACTTACAAAGCGCACTTACGAAGTCCTTCTCCCACATCTCCGCCCGCAGATCCTCGGTCTGCACCGATGCGAGCTCTCGAAGCAACTCCCGGGTCCGTTCATTCTGCACGTTCGGCGATTGCAACACCACTACCAAAATCTCGTCCCCGCACGAATCCTTCCGCATTTCAAAACACCTTCTCCCGAAACCGGAACTTCTGCCGTTTTGCGTTCCCTGCGGAATTTTCAACTTGGTTTTTTCGGCCATGTTGTTTCTCCTTCCTCTGCTACTCCCGACGACATCGGAAACCTTTTTCATCTTGGAAATATAGCTCGCGTCGGTGCTACCGTGGGACCAGAAGCTATAGGGAGACCACGTGGAGACCTTAAACACAGAGAGAGCAGAAAAGTCAGCAAACGAAGCCAAATGCCCCGTCAATCACGGCAGCGGCAACGGCAACAGTGGCAAGAGCGCGCGTAGGACGAATCGTGACTGGTGGCCCAACCACCTGCAGTTGGAACTGCTGCACCAGCACTCGAACCTGTCGAACCCCATGGAAGAGGATTTCGACTACGTGGAGGAGTTTAAGAAGCTCGACTATTGGCAGTTGAAGAAAGATTTGGGTGCGGTGATGACGGACTCACAGGAGTGGTGGCCGGCAGACTTCGGCCACTACGGCCCGTTGATGATTCGTATGGCTTGGCACGCGGCCGGCACTTATCGCACATTTGACGGGCGGGGCGGCGGTGGACGCGGACAGCAGCGCTTTGCGCCCCTGAACAGCTGGCCTGACAACGTGAACCTGGACCGTGCACGCCGACTACTCTGGCCGGTGAAGCAGAAGTATGGCAAGCAGATCTCCTGGGCCGATCTGATGATCCTGGCCGGCAACGTCGCGCTCGAAACGATGGGCTTCAAGACCTTCGGCTTCGGTGCCGGACGCCCGGACGTGTGGGAGCCCGATCACGATGTCGATTTCGGCGCCGAGGCGGCTTGGTTGGGTACCGATAAGCGTTTCACCGGTGAGCGTGAGCTCAGCCCCCCTTTCGCTGCTACGACCATGGGTCTGATCTATGTCAATCCCGAAGGTCCGGAAGGTGTGCCCGATCCCGTAGCTGCGGCACGCGACATCCGCGTGACCTTCGGCCGCATGGCCATGAACGATGAGGAAACGGTTGCCCTGATCGCCGGCGGCCACACCTTCGGGAAGACTCACGGCGCGGCGCCGGGGCATCATCTTGATAAGGAGCCTGAGGGCGCACCCATCGAGAACCAGGGCCTTGGCTGGACAAGCGCCTACAAAACCGGCATTGCCGGCGATGCCATCACCAGCGGAATAGAGGTGACCTGGACGACGAACCCGAGGCAGTGGACCAACGACTACTTCGATCACCTGTTCAAGTACGAGTGGGAGGTGACCAAAGGCCCCGGTGGCGCATTCCAGTGGAAGCCCAAGGCCGATGCTGGCGCCGGAACCGTGCCCGCTGCGCACGATCCCAATAAGAAGCACCAGCCCGGCATGCTGACCACCGACATCTCGATGGTGGCGGACCCCGAGTACCGGAAGATCTCAGAGCATTTCTATAAGAACCCGGATCAGTTCGCCGATGCGTTTGCCCGTGCGTGGTTTAAGCTGACCCATCGCGACATGGGTCCGCGCGCCCGCTACGTTGGCCCTGAAGTGCCGAAAGAAGCGCTGATCTGGCAGGATCCGGTTCCGCCGGTCGGTCATCCGGTAGTCGACGAGGTGGACATCAAGGCACTGAAGGAGAAGGTGCTGGCTTCGGGGCTTTCGGTTTCGGAGCTGGTCTCCACCGCATGGTCTTCTGCCTCAACCTTCCGCGGGTCTGATAAGCGCGGCGGTGCGAACGGCGCACGAATCCGGCTCGCTCCGCAAAAGAATTGGAAGGTGAACCAGCCGGAACAATTGGCTCGCGTGCTGAAAACGCTGGAGAAGATCCAGAGCGACTTCAACGGATCGGCTGCGGGCGGGAAGAAGATCTCGCTGGCTGATTTGATTGTGCTCGCGGGCGCAGCGGCGGTTGAGAAAGCGGCAAAGGCCGCCGGCACTGACGTGACCGTGCCGTTCACGCCCGGCCGCACGGACGCTTCGCAGGAGCAGACCGACATCGAATCATTCGAGCCGCTTGAGCCCAAGGTGGATGCGTTCCGTTCCTACGCGTACAAAGACTCTGCGCCGGCTGAGATGGCACTCCTGGACAAAGCGCAACAGATGCGCTTGACCGCGCCGGAAATGACGGTGCTGATCGGCGGCTTGCGCGTGCTCAACACGAACTTCGGTGGTACGAACTTTGGTGTCTTCACTGAACGCCCGGGAACGTTGACCAACGACTTCTTCGTCAACCTCTTGGACATGAAGTATGTGTGGAAGGCGACGAGCGACTCGCAGGATACGTTTGAGGGCAGCGAGCGGAAGTCGGGCAACTCTAAGTGGAAGGCGACGCGCGCCGACCTGATCTTCGGTTCGAATGCGCAACTCAGGGCGGTGTCGGAGGTCTATGCGTGCTCGGACTCGCAACCGAAGTTCGTCAAAGACTTCGTAAACGCCTGGCATAAGGTGATGAACCTCGACCGCTTCGACATCGTTCAGACCGTGTAACTGCTTCACCAGCGTGAGCGCCAGGGCCCCTGTTTCAACTGAGATGTTCCGTTGAGCAGGGCCTTGCTGCGCTCATGGCGGGGATTACGCGGCCGACTGCGCCGGCGCGGGTAGCGGAAGCTCTTCGGCTATGATGTCGGGTGGCACTTCCAGCAAAGGAGAACTCGTTTGAAATCGCGCCTCTTCCTTTTTCTCTTGTTCATCGCTCTGCCAACACTCTCGCTGTCTGCTCAGACTCAGTCACAACCGGCTACATTGCGGAGCCTCTTGCTGCACGAGTTGCGCACCACTCACAACAAAACCGAATGGTTCGTCCCCATCAATACCGCCCTCGAGGGCCTGACGGCCGAACAGGCCAACTGGCAGCCTCCCAACGGCGGGCATTCTGCAGGGCAACTCGCTTACCATCTGCTGTTCTGGAATCGGCGCAATCTCATGAACTTTCAGGGCCTCAAGAATGACAACTTTACCGGCGACAACAAGGAAACTTTCGACAAGTTCGACAACAAGCAGTGGGCCGACATCGTCAACCAACTCGACAAGGTCATGACCGGCCTGGAGAAAGTTGTGGAAACAGCTGACGACCAGCAGCTCGCCAAATGGGCGAACACCATCGGCAATCTCTGCACCCACAACGCGTACCACATCGGCCAGATCGTGTACGTGCGCAAGCTGCAAGGAACCTGGAATCCGGACAAGGGCGTAAAGGGTTGAGCCCGTCGAGCCTTATGCGACGAATCCCATAGGGATCCAAACTTCAAATGCCATTACCGCCGAAGCCGAGCCAAGGCAGTTGAACAGAACGAGCTTCTATTTTCGTTACATAGACTCTTTCCGAGAGAATGCGCATCCATCTCGTCGTGTACGACCGTCTAGCGAAGGACAGGGGAGTTGGGTAATGCTTCGCGGGATGGACGGATCAGCTCAGAGCAGCAAGCCGGAAGCAGTAAAAGCCCAGCGCCGCAAGTGCACAATGGCGGAGATGCCAAACTCCGCAAGTATTTCGATTCGAGTCACCAATCATCGAACCAACAAGAACCCCCTACGTAATCCTGCCGTTGCCGCAGCGTTCAGCGTGCAAGCTGCGGGCGACGGTCACGCGTTCGGGAGACATTTTACTTACCGTCTCATGGGCCTGCGTCTCCATTTCGATTGTGTTTTAGGAGACGCGAATAGCTGCGTTCAGGTTGCGATCCTCCCTTATAGCCAGTCCTTTCGACGTCCTTGCATGGGTAGCAAAGAGCGTCCTCTGTCCACGTAGGCTCGTCACATTGTTCAGCGACTATATGTCATCTTCACGCGGTTCGTTTATGGAAATACGGTTCAGCGCTTCCTCTTGGACTTTTTTCCGTTTGAGCTTTGTTGTGTAGAGGGATTCAGCAGTTTAAGCGAAGCAGCGACCTGTTCCCGGACACTCTGATCGGCATCCACTGACATCATTGTCAGGATTTCTTTCGCCTCATTTCCTCCCACTTTCCCGAGAAGCCACGCCAATGCTGCCTTCGAACCGGGATGCGGATTGAATGAACCTCTATGGGGGTCAAGGACCGCACATCCCACGGCGTGTTAGATCACGAATTTCCTTTCAATCCCGCATCGCTTAGCACAGCGGCAAGCCGGCTTGAAAGCGCGAATGCAGGAAGCTACTCGAAACAAACTCCGGCTTCTGTTTCTCCTGAACAGGAGAACTTCTCCGTTCGATTCAGGTTCGCACTCACCCTTTCCAGCTAGCTCTGGATCATTTTCGCCCTGGTGTGAATTCAACTGTCCGCAGCGGCGTGTCTGCCTGAATGCCAATGCGAGCTTCGTCATCCCTCAACTCTCCCTTTCTCTCAGGCCAGTCAGAAGATTTAGCGCTCAATTGGATCGGTGCATCCTTCGTTCGCGGATAGTAAAAATAAAGCACCGAGTTGGACTGGTCTTCTCGCATCACGGTCGGAGCAATTAATCCCCAAGCATCAATCTTGCGGGGTGGATGATTTCGCAGCATGGGAATCCCGGCACAGCACTCAACGGGCACTTGCAGTTTGAAGTCGCCTGGGGTGTGAGAGGTTTCCTCCGCCACACGCACGACCGGGTCACCATAGTAGGGCAGCGGAGCTTGAAAGAAATTTCCATCACCCAGATTCATGAAGAAATTGAGTTTGCCTGACGGTTCCCCGCTGGTTCGCATGTGTCCACCGGTCTGCAATCACAGTCCCCTTTGGTCCAGATATAATCACCCAACGGTTAACTGTCCCCTTTCTGCCTGTTCCAGCAATGGGGTTCACCCCCCTGCCATCGGAGAGATTTTCGAGAGTGTCCCCGATTTGGGTGAAAGCCTCGTAGTATAATTATTCATTGTAGTGAATAATTACGCAGCGCGGCGCAAGGTAGGCGTCATCGGGTTCCGCGGTTATAGCGGGGCCGAATTGGTCGGGATCTTAAGCCGCCACTCCGGGGTAGAGCTCGTATTACTGGAGCACCGTTCCGATCCGGACACGGGTCTTCATGCGCTGGGCCGGACTCCTCCGAAAACGCTCGCTGCCGACGCACAGGCTATTCAGCGCGAACGACTTGAGCTCGTTTTTCTGGCTACGCCCGCTGCTGTTTCGATTGAATTAGCGGCGGCCATACTCGGAACCGGCGCAAAGGTAATTGATCTTAGCGGGGCTTTCCGGCTAGGAGACGCCGAAATGTACTCGCGCTGGTACAGGGAGCGCCACACCGCGCCCGAGTTGTTCGAGCAGGCTGTTTACGGACTGCCGGAGTTCTATCGCGACCAGATCCACGACGCTCAACTGATTGCCAATCCTGGCTGCTATCCGACGGCCGCGAACCTGGCGATCCGTCCGTTGATCGACGCCGAAGTGGCCGACCGAAGCCGCGGAATTATCTGCGATGCCAAATCAGGGGTGAGCGGGGCAGGGCGCAAGGCGTCGCTGAAGACCAGCTACTGCGAAGCAAATGAGAATTTCTCGGCTTATGGGTTCCTCGAGCACCGGCATGTACCGGAAATTTTGCAGAATTCCGGCTTAGGCGAGCGGGAATTTACGTTCACTGCGCAGTTGCTTCCCTTGCAGCGGGGAATTCTAGAGACCATTTATCTTCGAACGCAGCGTATTTCTACAGCCGTGGAGCTGCTGGCTGTTTACGAAGAATTTTACAGAGACGAACCTTTTGTACGTTTGTATGCGCCCGGGAAAACACCTGATTTGCGCGCTGTTCAGCACACAAACTTCTGTGATATCGGGTTTGTTTTTGACAGCGAAAGCCAGCGGGCTACGGTTGTGGTGGCGGAAGATAACCTGGGAAAGGGAGCTGCTGGACAGGCTGTCCAGAACATGAATCTGGCGCTCGGATTTCCGGAGACAGAGGCGCTTTTGTGAAGGTGCTTGTCAAGTTAGGGGGAACGCTGCTCGACGGTGAGGATACGCGGCGCAGCTTAGCCAGTCAGTTGGCGGATCTGGCCCGGAAATATGAAACCGTGGTTGTTCATGGCGGTGGTAAGCAGGTTACGAGATACCTGGAGGAGCGCGGGATCAAGAGCCAGTTCGTGGGAGGCTTGCGCATTTCGGATGAGCCGGTAATCGACGCAGTTACGAAGGTAATCGCTGGGACTGTGAACAAGCAGTTAGTGGCAACACTGACGGCCCAAGGCTGCGCGGCTGTAGGCTTGTCGGGCATCGATGGGGGACTGACACAAGCTGCCCAACTTTCGCCGGAATTGGGACAGGTTGGCGAGCCGAATCATTCGGACGGACGCTTGTTGAGTTTGCTGGTCGGGGCGGGATACATCCCGGTGGTTGCTTGTGTAGCTGCCGGGCCAAGAGGCGAGATCTTCAATGTGAATGCCGACCGCATGGCCGTATCTTGCGCTGCCGGATGGGGTGCCGACGCCCTGCTTTTCCTGACCGATGTGCCAGGGGTGAAAGGGTCAGACGGACGCGTGATTTCCCATCTGACCCCCGAGACCGCTTTACAACTGATCCGGAGCGGCGTGGCGCAGGGCGGTATGCACGCCAAACTTGAGTCGGCTCATCTCGCGTTAGAGGCGGGAATAGCGGACGTGATAATCGCGTCGGGCCGTGAGCAGGATGTGTGCCGTCGTGCATTAGAAAAACAGCAGCTCGGTACCCGGCTCGCCAAAGGAGTGTTGGCGTGACGCAGACCTCTGTAGCAGTCCGTAAGGCGGGCATGCGTGACATCCCGAATGTGCTGGCTCTCATCAACTCTTACGCGGCAAATGGCGCCATGCTTCCGCGGACCGAGTTCGAGATGTCGGAGAACATCCGAGACTTCTCGGTCGCCTATGACGGTGAGGTTCTCGCGGGTTGCGGCGCGCTTCATTTTTATACGCCAACGAGCGCGGAAGTTCGTTCGCTTGCTGTGCTGCCGGCGCTGAAAGAGCGAGGGGTCGGGCGCGCCGTGGTGGAAGCGCTCGAACGGGAAGCGCGGGAGAACGGGCTCGAATCGATTTTCGCCTTTACCTACGTTCCTCAGTTTTTCCGAAAGCTCGGTTTTTTTGAGGTCGAACGCGGAGAGCTGCCCTTGAAAGCCTGGAAAGATTGTCTGCGCTGTCCGAAATTTCAGAATTGTGATGAAATTGCTGTACTGAAATATCTGAAAGATGCCTCGCATCGCCACTTGGCGGAACGGAATCCCGATTTGCTTGGTATGGGCGAACTTGTTCAGTTCCCGACAATCACCAGGATTTGAAATACCCAGAAACTATTCGATGTTGGGACGTAGCTGTAGAAGGAGCAAGCTACGGATTGGCAAACTTCAGGAGTCTCTGCCCCATTCTGTCCGAAGAGAGAAAGGTGAAGGTTCGCCGCCCGTCGAAGCAGGCGAAAATGCCTCCTAGAGCGGGGCCGTGAGTATAGGTCGAAAAGGGCGTGCCATCCGTTAGCCTGTACAGACTATATTTTGAAACAGAATTCTTTTCACTCGAAGTAGCCCACTCCACTAAGAGCTGGCCATTTACAACAGCCATGTTGGTCGCGCGGAAGTCCTTATCGGCCTCCAGAGCGAAGTTGGTCGAGATTTCTCCGGATAGAGATATGCGGTAAACAGTTAACTTCCCACCCTGGATCGCGAAGTAAATTCCATCGGGACTGGTTGCGCTCAAAGCTAAATCGATAGGCAGGAAATTTTCAGCCTGTCCATGTTTCGGATCATTGAGGTCAATTTCGGAATTCTTGAAACTTACTGGAGAAATAAAACGACCATCGGGGGAATACAATTCCATAGTTGGCGTGTACCGATAGTCGGGCCGTCCGTCCTTTTCTTGTTTTCGCGAGCGCACCCCGACCACAAGAAAGTCCCCGGTTGGCATAACAGCGAGCTTGTTGGAAGTAAGGTCGCCTGCGATCGCTTTTGCCGAAGCCTTGCTGTCATCCAACGGAACCTGTTTGGCGAAACCGCTGCCGTCTTCGAATTGCAGTACGTGGGCCATCAGATCAGCCGTTCTGGCCAGGAGGTACAAGCCCGCATCGCTCACGGCAAAATCGGTCACCGTCAACCCTTTCAGATCTCCGTAGGATAGACCTAGAAAGTCAAAGACATGGGATGACTTACCATCTCGGCTCACATCGATAATGGGAGCTGTCACGACGCTGGAGCCCGAGCCCTGGAGCTGTCGGAAATAGATCAGGCTCGCGTTACATCGAACTTGATTGATAATGGCGCCGCCGCCCGGGATGCCACCGATTACCGTTCGATTCGCTTCGTGGAGTTTCGATTGGGGCCGTTTGAGCACCGATGCCCCCAACATGTAGGCAAGTGATAAAAGCGGCTGCTATGAACTGTTTGACCCTCTCCCTGTTCGCATTTGTTCTGGTGAGCATCCTCGTCCTCTCATGTGACCGTTAACACACCTATAGAATCCAAACAATAGGCTGAAGGTTGTCTCCTTGCTTCTGCGTTTGATTGAACCGTGACATTCACAGTGTTTTCCACAGCCCGAATTTCCCGGACACAACCGGCCCAACTCGGAAGATACCCGGCATCGGCAAGCGGCCTCCTATCCGCGCCGATCTCGGCTACGATAACCCAAGCGGTGAGCAGACACACGCCGGCGATGCCGCACAAGTCGCGCAAACAGTTTTCTGGCCAGGCCAGGCAGGGGAACTCATTTAGCTCCGGCAATTATAAACCCGAGCTGGACCTAGATTAAAATTCTCTATTCCCGTTTATCCATCGATTAATAAGTAAAATTTCCTAAATTCATAGGATTTTGCGCTAGCGTTTTCCTCATTACTCTGGTTATACTCATGACGTACTACCAGTACCAAGAGTACTACCTAGGAGGCTATTGAATGCGGGCACTAACGATGGATGTCAAAGAATCGGCAGGGCGAATTCTTTGCTGCACCATCTTCAAGCCTACGGGCAGAAAGCTGCTGGCGAAAGGCCACGTTCTGAGCGACGAGGATATTCGTTTGCTACAAACCGAGGGCATGCAGCAGGTCTGGGTCACAGAGTTGGAGGAGGGGGAGGTAGGAGAAGACGATGCCGTCATAGCTGTCGCGCAAGCGATGTGCTGCGGGTCGGTGGAGATTCGGCTGGCGGCGGGAGGAAGAGCGAATCTGATTGCGACCGAGAACTGTTGCACCCTGATCGACGATGAACTGCTGAAGCAGATCAATTGCACCGCGAGCCTGGTGATTGCAACGGTGCCGAACTACAAATTTGCGCGCGCGGGAGAGCGTGTCGCGACGGTGAAGAGTACGCCGTTTGCGGTTGCGAGGCCACAGCTGGAAGCCCTGCTTTCGATTCTGGCTGAGCGGGGCGAGATTCTACAGGCGCGGCCCGTGAGAAAGGCCGATGTGGCAGTTCTCTACACGGATCCCGTGGACGGTGAGAGAGCCCGCACGCTGTTCGAGAGCGTGGTCCACACCCGGCTTGATCGTTTTGGAGCAAATCTTCGCTTTTCGCTGAGTGCGATCGAAGAGGAAGAGCAGGTAATGCGGAAGCTGGTTCATCTACTGCGGATGAAGCCGGCAGCTATCCTGGTGGCCTCTACGACGGCTCCGGCGGGCCCTGAAGATGTAGTTGGCCGGGCGCTGACGCGTTTGGGCGCGCACCTGGAGCGGTTTCTGGCGCCGGTTGAGCCCGGCAATCTGATGATGCTGGCTTACAAAGAGGAGGTGCCGATCATTTCTGCGCCGTGCTGTTTCCGGTCGCCAAAGCCGAATGTCTTGGACATTGTTCTACCGCCGATGCTCGCTCAGTACCGTATTTCGGGTTGGGAGATTGCCTGCCTGGGACACGGCGGCCTCTTGAATTAGTCTCGGCAGGAACTTGAGTTCGGCCCGGGATCGCACTCGCAAGTAAAGATCCCGGGCTTTTCCATTCCTGCTCTTGGCAGGATGCATGATTTCTCAATGCGAAACGTGCACAAGATCGGCCGCGTAGCCAAAGATGGATGGGCCTGCCTGCCCAATCTTCTAGCTGCGAATTCCAGTATATAAACCTAGGCCGTTGGCTTCCCAGTACCCCTGTTTGGCACTGCAAAACAAAACCGTTCTCGACTTCGCCGGTTGCCACTTCTACTCCATTCCGGGTACTCTACGGACACCAGGGGCCAGAGGTGCCAAGTAGCATGATGAAACACGTATCCAGCCGAATTTGTCTCGCGTTGACCGTCCTCTGCGCATCAGCCGTTTTTGCGCAGACGAATCGAGGTGGCATAAGCGGCAATGTCACTGATGCGACCGGTGCAGTTGTCCCAAACGCTTCCGTCACGATTGTGAATGTCGGCACCAACGAAACGCGGAAGCTGACCTCGAATGACAAAGGATCTTTCCTTCAGGAGAACCTGGAACCGGTCACTTACCGGCTGGAGGTGGAAGCCCCGGGGTTCAAGAAGAGCGTCGTAGAGAACGTCAAGGTTGATACTTCAAGTGTTGCCACCGCGAATGTTGTTCTTCAGCCGGGGAACGTAAACACGGAAGTGACGGTTTCGGCCAGTTCAGCTCTGGTGAACACGGAATCGGGAACACTGGGCCAGACGATTTCAGCGCGCATGCTGAATGACACGCCGCTCCCGACGCGCAGTGTGCTCGATCTGGCCGTGACGGTAGCGAACGTCAGCGGAGATGTGGGGAGTTCGGACCCGCAAATCAGCGGCGGTCCTCCGCTACCTGGGTACAACTTGCAGGCGAACGGAGGGCGCGCGGGCAGCACCAACATTCTAGCGGACGGAGTGAGTAATACCGGTGTCGGTTTGGCGCGTGAAGCCGTTTCTTTCTCGCCGGAGACGGTGCAAGAGTTCACGGTTCAGACGAATGGCTTTGATGCCGAATATGGGCGCAGCGGGGGCGGCATCATCAGCGTCACCACCAAGTCGGGGACAAATGACTTTAACGGAATGGCGCTTTGGTATCTGCGTAACCCGGATACGAATGCTGCCCCGTACACGCTGGCAAGCGTGAACCGCCCGGTCAACAATCTGCGTTGGAATCAGTTTGACGGCCAGCTTGGCGGGCCGGTTTGGATTCCCAAGGTATACGACGGGCGCAACAAGACATTCTTCTTTTTTGCGGGCGAGCCCCGCTATCAGCGTGACAAGCAGCAACTGGCCGCTACTGTTCCCACAGACGCCATGCGCGCCGGGAATTTCAGCAACATCGTTGAACTGACGGGGCAGAATGCTTACGTCCCGCTGAGCCTCTCTCAATCCGGTCAGTTTCCGGCCACCGCTTTTCAGCCCGCTGTGCCGACGACGATCTATAACCACTACAACGTCGTGAACGGGAATCAGTTCCAGATTGCGCCCCTGCCGGCCAGCGGCAACTATCCGCCATTCCCCGGAAATACCATTCCAACCTCGATGCTGGATCCGGTTGCGCTGAAGCTCCTGCAGTATGTACCCAAGGCGAATTCGCCCTACTTCCTCGACAGCAATGGCGTCATTCAGGATTACGTCACCTATCAGTACCTGCTGAACGATGAGACGCGATACAACACACGTATCGACCAGAACTTTGGGGACAAGAACCACCTGAGCTTCCGCTGGACCGCCATCCCGTCTGTGGGCGTCAGCGCCAACGACCCGAACTATCCGACTAATGGCAATAGCGGTACCTATAGCAAGAGCAACCAGTTTATGCTCAGCGACACGCAGATCATTTCGCCGACGATCGTCAATGAGCTGCGGCTGGCTTACACGCGAGCGGATTTCAGCGGCCAGTTGTCGCCGCAGTATGACATCAACAGTGGCGAGAATCTCAGCGCGGAGCTCGGATTGCCCAGTTTGACGAAAGGCGGTCTGTCTCTCTGGAACATTTATGACAACGGCAACAGCCCGGCGAACATCGGTACCCAGGTGTCCACCCTGGGCTACAGCCTGGAGCAGCAGTATGAGATCGCCGACAATGTCTACGTCACCAAGGGCGCCTCAACGTGGAAATTCGGCGTCGATTTATCGCGGGCCTTATTGAACGACGAATCTCTCTACAGCGTGGCTGGCGGTAACTATCAATTCCGGTTCCTGCAGACCAACTCGAACGGCACTACCGGCGCAATCGGCACGACCGGCGGAAATGCTTTTGCCAGTTTTCTGCTTGGCGTCCCCAATTCCGTCGTGCTCTCGCCCGCGGCCATTCCTTATTACTATCGCTGGAACAGCGGAGCCGCATACGTGCAGAACGATTGGAAGGTGCGTCCGAATCTCACGCTCAATATCGGCATGCGTTACTCGCTGCAGTTGCCGCGGACGGAACTCTACAATCACCAAGGTTTCCTTGACCCATCGCTCGCGAGAACTGTCCAGCTTTCCACCCCTTGTCCGCTGCCCGATTGTAAGGCTTCTTCCGCCGCTTTGGGTCTCGGCACTATTACACAAGCGGTGGAAGTCCCGTTCGCGTTCAGTGGGTACGGCGGCCGTTCACGCTATCTCACTCCCATCCACTGGCTCAATTTCGAACCGCGCTTCGGGTTTGCGTACACGCCGCACCTGCCCTCGTTCCTGGGCGAGAATGCCTGGGTGATTCGCGGCGGCTATGGAATTTCACATTCTCCGCTGACCGGCCAGAACCGCAATCCCGTTCCGGCGTTCACCGGCGGATCAGCCACATACGGCGAGACCGCGGGCCAGACGAACCAGGCATACGTCACGCGCCTCGGCAGCAACCCTCCGTATGATCCCGGTACTCCCGTCAATCAGGTTCTCGGCCTGGTCAATAACCCGACGGGCTTGGTCTACGATCAAGCGATCAATTTCCCGGGCAATGTGCTGATCGGTACGGGAACCGTTCCCTACGTGCAGAACTGGAGCATTCAGTTCGACCGGCAGATGGGTTCACACGGGCTCCTCGAGTTGTCGTATGCCGGTTCGAAAGGAACGCATCTCTTCATGCCTTCGGTGGTCTTAAACAATCCGTCGTCGTCGTACTTGGCCGCGCTGGCCAACCTGAATATCAAAGCGACAACGACGGTGACCGATCCGCTGGGCCGGAAGAACAATACGGGTCAGCCGCTCTCAGACGCTCTGTACAGCCTGGCATCTCCCCTACTCGGTTACACGAATATTTCGAGCTACTGGGACGCTTCGGGCAACAGCACATTTCATGCGGCGATCGTGAATTATCGCTGGCAGGCGCCGCACCTGATGTTCTATACGAACTTCCGGTGGTCCAAGTCGCTCGATGACGCCTCCGATGCTAGCCCGGATAAGAATGCATTAACGACGGGAAGCGTCGGCGGCGGCGAGTACAGTTTCGGCGCTCCGGCATACATCGACAAATCGGTTTCAACTTACAACATTCCGTATCTCTGGAATTTTGTGGGTGTTTACGATTTGCCTTACGGAAATGACCGTCATTGGGGCAGCAACTCGTGGGCCCCCGTCAAGGCGGTTTTGGGCAACTGGACTCTGTCGGGAGTGGAAAGGCTCTCGAGCGGGTATCCGTTTACGCCCACGATCGCCGCCGACAATTTCATTGATACGGTACACACGCACGAAATCCGGCCGAACCTGGTTCCCGGTGTACCGCTGGTAAACCCCGATTGGACGCGCAGTTGCCCGATTACGAACGTCTGCGCTCCGTATGTCAACTACTCGGCATTCGAGTTGCCACCCGCAGGGGAGATCGGCAACGCCCCGCGGACCATTTCCGGGCTGACCGGACCGATGATTCAGACCCTCGACATGTCAGTCCAGAAAGACTGGAAGATTGGCGAGAAACGAAAAATTCAGCTCCGGATCGACGCTCTGAATGTGCTGAATCATCCGGTATTCCGTATGCCGGCGAACGTCGGCGGCGGTACGGACATTTTCGGCAACTATCCGAGCTTTGCCTGGACTGCCTCCACCTTGCAAGCCGTGTACGCATCCTGGCAGGCCGCGAATCCGACACTGGCTCCGCCTGTGGGATCGAACCCGGCAAATAATCCGACGCTGGTCGCATTTGAAAACATGATTCTGTCGCAGCAGAATAAAAGCGGCGTCCTCCCTGCAAACTTCTACACCCTGCAGTTGCCGGCGCATATTTCCAGCCTCACCGCAAACTCGTTCAATATTCTGGATTCAACCGGAAACGGGTTCAAGTATTACGAGATCCGTAATAACTTCAACTCAGGTACCGCGGTAGGGGGCGCGCTCACGTACAACACGCGTTTAAATTCACAGCGGTACCTGCAGTTCGGTATCAAGATTTACTTTTGATCTCCACCGTAAGGCCTTTGGCAGCCGGGTTCGCCTCGCGGCAATCCGGCCTTTTTTTTCTAAGCTGAAGGGATGGACTGGAAGGAACACGGCGTCAAGATCGTTCGGGCGGGAGAACTGGATCTGAATACTCCGCAGACACCGGGCATGACGCGTGCCGCTGCGATTACGCATGCTCAGACGGGCGCCAGTAAGTTGTGGGCGGGAACAGTTGTTGTGCAGCCCAATGCGAAGACGGGGCCTCACCACCACGGCGAATTAGAGACCGTTCTGTATGTGATTCGAGGACGGGCGCGGATGCGCTGGGGCGAGCGGCTGGAATTCAGCGATGAAGCGGGGCCGGGCGATTTCATCTTTGTGCCGCCATTCGTTCCGCACCAGGAGATTAATGCGAAGCGAGACGAGCTTTGCGAGTGCGTGGTTGTGCGCAGCGGGCAGGAGCCGGTGGTTGTGAATCTGGATCTGGACAGTCCGGAGCCGGCAAGCGCAGGTCGGGGCGAACAGCCGTTTCATCCGAAGCGATGAAAGACCTCAAATCGGGGTCAGGCTGGGGGTGGGGTGCACCCTTCCGATGAGACAGCGGAATTACGGACAGGTTACCATTGGCTGCTGACGAGTAGACAGCAGTGGGAAAGACAGCAGCGGGAAAGAGAGAGAAACTGTGGAGGACCCGGCGAAGCGGAGAGGGGCTCTGCGGGAGCGCAACCCCTCAAGGAATAGCCGGTGGAAGACTCATCGCAACGATGACCAGAGGGGGAGCTGAAGACATGGTTCAGTTCCCTCCGTCTGAGATCGGAGCGATAGATCTTCTCATGCCTTAGAAAACTCACGCCGAAGCCTCCCGGCCGCTGCTATCGAGCGCGCGTTCGTATGCGGCTGGAGCAAGATAGTCGAGCGCCGAATGCAAGCGCTCGTGATCGTAACTTGCGTTCGAGGAAGTCCTGGATGTGAAGCAGTGCGTCGTCGCGATCGCGGTAGGTGTGCAGATAAACTTCTTCGCACTTCAGCGTGCGCATGAAGCTTTCCGCTAGTCCGGATATCTCACAAGTGACGAATTGCAACCAGTGAGCGGAAGGCAGCGGTGGGTCTGCGTAGGTCGGAGTGCGGCGGTCTGGGTCAGGAGCATTTTGGGGCAAGCTTCGCCATCAACTGCTGTTTGGAGAGGCGAGATTGTCAAAGAACTGTGGTGCTCGTTTGGTTCAGCAGCATAGTTGCTGATAGGCGTGATCGAAAGTGCGCCAGTGCGGATAACTGCTGGCAATCGAGATCCAGACCTTGCGGACCGTGATCCGCACCTGAGCACCGATCCGAAGCAAGTGCAACCGGATAGTTTCACATTGCGCCCGCGCCCAGACCGTGCCCGAAAGTGCGAGTCGACGAAAGGCGCTCATCAATACGTAGGCAGCAACCGACAGATACAGCCGCAGTTGATTGGCGCGCAGGGTGGCGGCGCTCACTCGTCCCGCAAATAACGAATACTGTTCTTTGATGCGGTTCTCCATGTCGCCACGCGCGCAGTACAGTTGCTCATACAGCTTGCGGGCGGGCCAGTTGGCAACTCCCAGCGATGTGACCAGGTAACGTGGATTCTCCTTGCCTTCGATCTGCTCGGCTTTGCAATCACCCGCCGTGGCCGGCTCCAGCTATCGTTGGTTTGGTAGGTAAACTCGGTAAACACGCGCGCTGCTTGGCCAGTTTCGCGATGTAGCGCGGCGGCTGCTTGCATCTGTGGCTCAATGATTCGGCGTAAACGCTCATTGCGTGCAAAGCCGAATACATACTCGCTTTGATGGGCTTCGCACCAGCTCATCAGTGATTCGCGGCAGAAGCCGGAATCGGCACGCAAAATGATCTTTACCTCCGGCCAATGCTGGCGAATCTGTTTGACAATGCGTTCTACTTCCTCCAGCGCACCCGTGCTGGCGTCGATGTTGGCAGGCCGCAGCCGCACACCTAACAAGTGTTCGCCGCACACGATGTACAACGGTAAATAGCAGTAGTGGTAATAAAAGCCGTGAAAAAAGCGCTGCTCCTGATGGCCATGTAGCGGCAGATCGGTCGTATCCAGGTCGATGACGATCTCTTCCGGCGGCTGCGCATGCGCTTCCAGGAACAGATGCACCAGTACCCTATCGATCGCTTCGGCATCATAATGCACCTTCTTGTAGCGGTCTTCCTCGCCTGCTCCTCCGCCCAACTCCAGGCGGTTCAGGGTGCTCTTTCCCGCCAGCGGGCTCTCCGCATCGGCACTACCGGCCAGCAGCATGAGCAGCGGATCTTCACGTAATTGCTCGTGATCGTTGAGATCCTCATAACCCAGCGCCAGCCCGTAAACGCGCTGCGCAAGCATCTCCCGTACGCTATGCCGCACGCGCGTCTGCGAGCGGCCGTCGAGAAAACATTCGCTCAGCCTGTCTAGTAATCCGATGCGCCCATCCACTTCCCGCAACAGCAAACCACCAGCGTGCGACGTGATCTGCCCGCCATCGAAACGTGCCATCACCGATCGTGACCACGCCCCGGCAAACTCGAAACTCGATTGGATACACTCTGTCACAGCGAGAGCCGCCTCCTTTTTGGCCAAAACATCTGCGTTCACAAATGTTTATGCCAGATTCGGCGGCTCTTGGCTACTACTTTCGTGAGATATCCGGGCTAGGCCTTTGGTCTGCATCGAGAACTGCACCGCAATGTGACGTTGCGGCGCGAACGTTCCAAGTCACTCATTCGTTTCATCCATGGCACGGTTGCCAGTTGGAACTCGTCGCGTACAAGAGTGCCTGGGGTGAGGATCGGGTCTATTTCTACAACGAAGAACATCAGCTGACCGCATTGCCGGCCGTTTGGACGGATGTCGTTGCTGCCGATCCATTCGTCAGCGCGGCGGCAGGCCGCGCGCTGTTCCGGGCCGAGGATCTGCTTGAGTTGGTGCAACTACTTCGCGGCTTGTCGCTGAGCGGCAGGGCAGATGTGTAAAGGTAATTCCGTCCATACTGTAAACAGAAAGATGTCCGAGCCGGCTGGGTTCGCCTGTGCTTTTACTGCGAATGACCTTGCTATTACATGCCATGCAAGTCATGCAGCACTGGGGACGCAAAAAGAGCTTGACAACTGGCGCAATCGAAACATAATCATATTTACAGCTCATGGCCGACCCACCGCAGTCCAAACGATTATTTCTTCGCCAGACGGGTACGCTGAATCCTCGTCCCCGAGGCGTCCGGCACGAGACTTTTCGGAGCAGCGACTTCTTCGATCCGGAAGACTTGCTGCAGGTGAAGTACGAGATGCTGCGGGAGGTGGAAGTCGACAAGCAACCGGTCAGCCAGGCAGCAAAGGCGTTCGGCGTCTCGCGTCCGTCGTTCTATCAGGCGCAGGCAGCCTTTCAAGAAGCTGGTCTAGCCGGACTGTTGCCACGCAAACGCGGGCCACGGTCCGGGCACAAGCTGACCGAGGAGCTTATGCAGTTTGTGGCACAACTCCGAGCTGCCGAGCCGGGGATCTCCAGTCCTCAGCTGGCCGAGCGAATCGCACAACGCTTCAGCGTCTCGGTTCACCCGCGCAGCATCGACCGTCAACTGCGGCATCAAAAAAAACTCCGGTGAGTCCGGAACCGGCTGCGATTTCTTTAGCAGATCGCCGGCTGGTTGTCGCCTCCGAAGAGCTCCGCTGGCAAGCAGCCGAAGGATGGCGCCGCGGACCGGGTCTCGCACTGCTGATGGCGCGCGGTTTCCACTGTGGGATGAAAGCCTGCAGCCAGCTTCTCGCTAACGAATGCAGTAGAACGCAAGCCCTGGATAGCCCTAAGCCTGCGAGGCCGTCGGGGCTCCGTGGGGAGCTCATCATTCTACTTGCCAGCAGGCTGCTTCACAGAGTTTCGAAGGAGATCGCATGAGAGCGGATGCACACCAGAAAGTGAAACCAACCCATCTGAAACGGACTGCTTATCTCTATATCCGGCAGTCCACGCTACGTCAGGTATTCGAGAACGTCGAAAGTACCAAGCGGCAGTATGCGCTTCGCCAGCATGCTGTCGCTCTTGGCTGGCGGTATCGAGGCTCGCACGAAACTCGATGGACTGGCACCGGTTGCTCGAGATCTGTGCCCTCTCCGATACCCTGATCCTGGATGAGGACGGCGTCTACGATCCCGCTCACTTCCATGACAGGCTGCTACTCGGTTTGAAAGGCACCATGAGCGAAGCCGAACTTCACATCCTGCGGGCACGAACTGCAGGGTGGGATTTTGAACAAGGCCCAACGTGGAGCGCTATTCATGCGGCCACCCATTGGTTTCGCGTACGATGCGGCGGAGCAACTGATTCTGGATCCCGACCAGCAGATTCAACGTACGATTCGCTTGCTGTTCGATACTTTTCAGAGAACTGGGTCGGCGATGGCAACGGTTCGAGAGTTTCGCAACACCGGCGTACTTTTTCCACGCCGCATTCATTCCGGACCAGCTAAGGGAGATGTGATCTGGGGCAAACTCGAACACAGCCATGTGCTGCGCGTGCTGCACAACCCTCGATATGCCGGAGTATTCGTCTATGGCCGGAGCCGGACGCGCAAGAGGCTAGATGGCGAGTGCAGAGCAGAACAGTTGCCGCGAGAAGAATGGCATACATTCTTGCCCGAATCTCATGCCGCCTATCTCTGCTGGGAAGACTATGAACGGAACCTCAAGCGCTTACGAGAAAGCGCTCAGGCGATTGGCTCCGATCGCCGGAAGAGCCCGCCGCGAGAAGGACCCGCTTTGCTGCAGGGCTTAATCATCTGTGGCAAGTGCGGCAGGCCGATGACGCTTCGCTATCACTTGCGTCAGGCAGGCTTGTGTCCCGAGTACGTCTGCCAGCGCAAAGGAATCGAGAACGCCGAGCCGCTTTGCCAGCGTATTCCCGGCGCTGAGATTGATCGCGTGCTCGGTGACACTCTGCTGGAACTGGTGAACCCTATCACGCTCGACGTCGCTCTGACTGTGCAACAGGAACTGCAAGAACGCCTCGATGAATCGGATCGCCTCCGCAAGCAGCAAGTCGAACGGGCCCGGTACGAAGCCGAACTCGCGCAGCGCCGGTACATGCGCGTGGACCCAGAAAATAGATTGGTTGCCGATACGCTCGAAGCAGACTGGAATCACAAACTGCGTGCGCTGAGCGAGGCGCAGCAGGAATACGAACACCGACGCGAACAGGACCGTCAGGTTTTCAATGAGGAACAACGAGCCGCGATCCTGGCATTGGCTCAGGACTTTCCACGACTCTGGCGAGATCCGGCCACCGAGGATCGGGATCGGAAACGCATGATCCGACTACTCGTGGAGGATGTCACAATGATTCAAAAGCAGTACTCACTTCGCTCGCGCTTTGACCGGCTTCGTGCGCTCGGCATGTTGACGCTCAACGAAATGGCGAGCGTTCTCTCCGTCAATCCGAAAACCGTGAAGATCTGGACCGCTCACGGATTGCTCAAGTCTCATGCTTACACGGACAAGCCTGAGCATCTGTACGAACCGCCTGGCGCTGACATGCCGAGAAAGGCGCAGGGCACCAAACTCTTACTTCGCCGGCCCGCGAGCCCGGTCGTATCGGAGTGTCCCAAAAAGGTGCAGTGTGAAGCGTAAGCGTTGGCTTGCGGCGAATGCGCTGCGATCCACTCGATCCCCAGTTCTTCGAGTGCGCGCCCAATCTGCGTCCGCGCGTGCTCTGGCCGATCTTGCTGCGCC
This sequence comes from uncultured Acidobacteriaceae bacterium, assembly GCA_963771495.1. Taxonomy (GTDB): domain Bacteria; phylum Acidobacteriota; class Terriglobia; order Bryobacterales; family Bryobacteraceae; genus Bog-105. The sequence continues at coordinate 229,869 of CAVYTR010000013.1, forward strand.
ACTTCGCCGCGCTTGGTCTTCGCAGAAGTCACAAACAAGCTCGCTTTGTCCGTGTAGAAACTCACCCGCCTCCCGTGTTGTTCGAGATAGCTCGCCAGCAGACGCAGGTTCTCTTCCGTCGAGTCGTGCTCGACAAAGCGCGCCTGCATGCGGCTGGTCGCGTCGTCGATCATGCTGATCAGATACAGCCTCGGACCGCGGCTTTCCAGCCAATCGTGTTCGCTGGTGTCCCATTGCACCAGTTCTCCGAAGCGGCTGCGCCGCGCGCGCCACGTGTGCACTTTCTCCACTCGCTTCGGCTTCGCGCGCCAGAGCTTGGCCGTCACCATCCAGTTGCGTACTGTCTCTCGACTGACGTTCAGTTGATGCTTTTTCGCTAGATACTCGGCCGCCAGCGTGGGACCGAAGCCCCGGTACACCTCTTGGCTCAGAATCGCAATCGCTTGCTCCCGTTCTTCGTCTGCGATCTGGTTGTTCGACGGCCGGCCGCGCCCGGCATGAATCACCGCGCGATCGCCGCGCCGTTTCAGGTTCCGCAGCATCCGCCGCACCTGCCGCTCGCTCACGCCAATCTCGCTGGCCGCTTGCTCTTGCGTGATCAGTCCCTTCTTGGCTTTCTTCAGCGCCACCAGCCGGTCGCGCTCCTTCTGGTTCATTACGAGTTGGCCCGTTTCCAACTCCCCAGCCTGCCCTTGTCAATAGGACACTTCTACTTTGCATCAATAGGACATTACCGCTTTGCAGCGACAAATCCATGATATCGATTGACCCGAATATACTACCCGTGATACTCTCGCTCCCAGTTTTCTTGCTTTTTGCTTGGGTCGTGTGGAGGTGAGGTTTGCTACGTTGGCTGACTTATAAAGTTTGTCTGTTTGCGCTGCTTGCGTTTACATGCGGAGTTTCATTCGCGCAGCGAGATTTGGGAACCGTTACCGGAACGGTGCTGGATGCGCAAGGGGCTGCTATCGCAAATGCGAAAGTAACCATAACCAACGACGAAACCAGTGTATCCTCAGATACGGTTACAACGGATACCGGTTCCTACAGCCGTCCCGCACTTAATCCCGGGACTTACACAGTAACCGTGGAGGCGGCAGGGTTTCAGCGTGCGCAGCAGAAAAGCGTGCTGCTCACACCCGGAGAAATAGCGACGGTCAACATCACTCTCCAGGTTGGAAATACCTCCCAGACCGTGGAGGTCACGGCGACAGCTCCTCTTCTGCAAACGGAATCACCTGCAATCGGCACGAATCTGAACGCGGCACAACTGTCGCAGGCGCCCCTGGGAGGGCAGCGCACGTTCACCTTCCTGGCTCGCCTTTCGCCCGGTGTTGTACCGGCCGAACAAGGTGCTCGCGACTCCCTGGGCGGCGGTTTCTCCGCAAATGGTGTGCGCTCCACGGGTGAGAACAACTTCCTGCTGAACGGCATTGATAACAATGTCAATGTAATCGATTTCATCAATCAGACGGCGTTTGTGATTGGGCCCTCTGTGGAAGCTATCGGGGACATGCAGGTTATCACAAACGGCGCGAGTGCCGAGTACGGCAGAGCAGCGGGCGGGATTGTAGACATCAGCCTGAAGTCCGGCACCAATGAAGTGCATGGCGTTCTCTTTGAAGTCCTGCAGAATACTGTGCTTGATGCGAACCGCTGGGAGAACAATGTCGCGGGAACGCCGCGGAATCCGTTCAAGCAGAATCAGTTCGGCGGGGCTGCGGGCGCGCCAATTATTAAGAACAAGCTGTTCATCTTTGGTGACTACCAGGGCACGCGAATCGCGACGGCGGGCGGATCCATTCAAAACCTCGGATACGGCGGCTTCTTCACCGTCCCGACTCCGGCGATGGTGAACGGCGATTTTTCGTCGCTCCTCGGCCCTGCCATCGGCACCGCGCCCAGCACCAGCGGAGGAACTCAAACGGTTTACCAGAACGAGCTCTTCAATCCGAATTCAACAGTGTGCTTGAGCGGCTGCGTAGGCAATACGCTTACCGCACAAGCGGGCGTTACGCCCGTTTACGCCCGTGATCCCTACTCGGTAGGCGGAAAGTTGAACCAGGTTCCCGTAACCCAGATGGATCCGGTAGCCCGGCGCCTCGCAAGTCTTTATCCCGCTCCGAATCAAAAGGTGCTCACCGGACAATATCCGCAGAACGATTACTACACGGTCACCCCGGGCGCTCTCAATACCGATCAGGGCGACGGCCGGGTCGATTACCACTACAACGACGCAAACAGCATCTTTGGCACCATCAGCTGGTCCGACACCTCCAAGAGCAGTGTTCAACCCTTCCCGAGCTTTCTCGACGGCGGCAATTTCAACGGAACCAGCGAAGTGGATCTGGGCCGTAACGCCATGATCAGTTGGACACACACTTTCTCGCCCACCATGGTGAATGAGGCGCGAGTCGGATTCAGCCGCTTGGTGACCGCGCGCACCCAGGCGAACGCGAACACGGATGCATACAAGGCAGTCGGGATCGGGGGCTACGATCCCACCACAACCTTGAACGGCGGCATCCCGCAGACACAGTTCCTGAAGGGCACGACCAGCAATCAAACCTACAGCCAGATTGGCGCGAACGACTGGCTGCCCACCAAGGAATACAACAACGAATGGGATCTGATCGAAAACCTGTCCATCACCAAGGGCAGCCATTCGCTTAAGTTCGGCGGTGAATTCCGTCAGCTCCATTTCCCGTTCTTCCAGGTTCCCTACCCGCATGGTGAGATGAACTATTCTTCCACCGAAACTTCGTATCCTTCTCTGACAGGCGCTAACCTGAGCGCTTCCACTGGCGATCCTTTTGCTTCCTTCATGCTGGGCGCGATCGACAATGGCCAGATCTCGACTACAAACTTCATCTCGTCGACAAAGCAGGGCTATGCTGCTTATGCCCAAGACACCTGGAAAGTAACCCCCAAGTTGACGTTGAATCTTGGCGTCCGCTACGAGTTGTTTTCGCCTATAGGTGAACAATTCGCGCGGCAATCAACCTTCAACATCGATAACGTGACGTTGGATATACCAAAGGGGCCGAACCAGGATGCGCCGTTGCCGCCCAACTTCAACGCCCCGGCGACCATCAACGGCGTCACATTCCCCGCGCTTTTCACGACGCCCATCAACGTGAGCCGCGGTAAAGTGGGTCCGTACCTGATTCCCTGGGACAAGCTTGACATCGGACCCAGGCTGGGATTCGCGTACAACATCGTTCCGAAGACAGTGATTCGCGGCTTTTACGGAATCTTTTACGGAGGAGAGGAGAACCAGGGCGGCAATCCTAATCGTGGCGAGTCGGCTCCCTTCAACCAGTCGCCGCAGTTGAACAGGCCCGCCGGAACTAGCCTGTTCCAGCCTGATCCGCTCTTCGCGAACGGCAATGCAACGGGCGCGCTCACGGTCGGCTACCCGGTCAACGTGTTCAACGGCTTTCCGGTCTCGTCGTTGCAGTTCCGCAGCATTGCGCAGGATTTCCGCAACCCCATGGTGCAGGAGTGGAACTTCGCTGTTCAGGAGCAATTGCCTGGTCAGATGGCGCTCGAACTTGGCTATTTAGGTAATCACCAGTCCCATCAGTTGCTGCAGCCCGACCCCAATGCGTGTCCTACCGTGTTCACATCGAATTCGTCGATCTCTTGCAATTCGTTGAGGCTCTATCCGGATATAGGCAGCATCCAGGGAACAGCGAGTTTCGGTGTGGGGAACTATAACGCGATGACTGCCTCCCTGCAGAAGCGTCTAACCAGCGGCCTGCAAATCCAGACTTCTTATACTTACGGACACGCTCTCGCGAACAGCGGCACCACGTTATCCGGTTCCAGCGGCCTTTACAACCTGAACGGGGTCAACTTCAACGAATCGTACACAACAGCCTCATGGGATATCCGGCACAACTTCACGACGGTATTTAATTATGAGATTCCGTTCGGCCGCGGGAAGCAGTATGGCGCTAACCTCAACCGGGCGGTCCAATCGCTGCTCGGTAATTGGCAGGTCAATGGAGTCCTCTCCCTCCGCACCGGACAGCCGTTTACTTTGCGCTCTACCGGTTGCAAGGTGGTGGCCGAGGATTCGAACGCTTGCGGCCCGCAGCTTGCATCAGGAAGTCCGAACCAGGCGCCGAGCGGCGGCCGCAGTCCCAACCTGTGGTTTGACACCTCCGTTTTCTCACCCATAGGAACCCAAGTTGGTCAGGGCAATGTGGGCCTTCAAACAAATGTTGGACCTCCAACACGAACGCTTGATTTCTCCGTGTTTAAAGATTTCCCTTTCACTGAGCGCTTGAGGCTTCAGCTCCGGGCCGAGGGTACCAACATTGCCAACACGCCGCAGTTCAATGCCCCTGACGGAAACCAGCAGGACGGCAACTTCGGAAGGGTGACGGCTACCCAGGCAGGAAGCGAACGGCACATTCAATTCCAGTTGCGTCTGCAGTTCTGATCGCGGATGATCAACGGAAGGGCCTGCGGAGTTAGCGAGCCTCGCCACACGCGATTCTGATACTTTCGAAGTTTGCTGCTCCACCTTGTTCTGATTACAACGCTTACAGCCGGCGCAAACGACGTCTCCACCCTGCTGCAACACGGTCTTCAGGCGATGGGCCGCGGAGAGCTGGTGACTGCGCGCCAGGATCTCGAACAAGCCTCGCAACTCGACCCGCGCAATGCATTCGTCTGGGCCGCATTAGCCGAGCTGTATCTCCGGATCCAACAGCCGGCGCTAGCCGTTTCAGCCGCAAGAATAGCCGAAACCCAGGGCGGGAATATCCCGGTGGTCTGCCATGCTTTGGCGATCTACTACTCCGACGCCAAGCAGTTCGGCGCGGCAGCGCGTCTTGAGGCGATCTACGCCGCAAGCCCCCAGGCGGACAGTGGTGCGGCCAATCGGGCGGCCCAGTGGTATCTTGCCGACGGTGAGTTGCCTGCAGCCCTCCCGCTCGCCAAACAAGCTGCGATGCAGAACTCAGAAGCTGCCTTCGAATGGGCACAGCTACTTCTGCGAAAACGTGAATTCACCCAGGCAGCCGATCTGATCGACACCGCCTTAGGCATTTTCCCGGACAATGCGCAACTTAAACTCGCGCTGGGGGTAGCTCGTTACGGTCAACGGCGCTTCGACGACGCCATCTCCGCGTTTCTCGAAGTCATCAAGGTTGAGCCCACTGTTGAACAGCCGTATGTTTTCCTCGGTCGCATGCTCGATCAAGCTGGCCCGCACCTCAGCGAAATCAAAGCGGACGATGAACGCTGGGCGGCGGCAAACCCCGGGAATGCCCGCGCGCAACTGGAGCTCGCGAAGGTCCTGGGGACGGCTGACAGCCAGAGCCCGCGGACGGAGCCGCTGCTGCAGCGATCCGTTAAACTTGACCCCGGCAACTGGGAGGCCCACTACGAACTGGGTGTTCTACTCGAAACTCGCCGCCGGTACGCGGAAGCAGCAGAGGAGCTGAAGCGCGCCGCAGAACTTAACCCGAAGCAGCCCACGCCCCACTATCATCTTGCTCGTGTCTACGACCGCTTAGGAGACCGTGAGCGCGCAGCCGCTGAAAGAAGCGTTCACGCGAGCCTCACCAAGTGAGCCGCTTCAGGTCTTATCGCCGCGACCGAAGATGCGTGCGAAAAACTGCTTCCATCGCCACTTCTTCTCCTGACACTCGGGCGAGGGAGCAAACCCCAGCGCCTTGTTGTCCCGCTCTACAGACAGCGATTGCAGCGGAGCGTTTGCGGCCTGCACGTTGACGGTCACAAATGACGTGCAGCTATCGACAGACGCGATCTTCCATGGACCAGGAGCGGCTTTTGGGCCCCAGTCATCCATGAACCGGTTGAAATCGTAATTGGGACACGGATGCTGATCCGTGCATCCCCATTCGCGATATGCCTCCCGGTAGTTGTGGGCGTTCACTTGGTCTAGGAAGCGCGATGCGGTTCGCTTTTCAGCGAAATTGTGAAGAAATAGATAAGCGGCTATCGCTAGAACGATCAGCGTCGCAGCAGCCATGATGATCCGCTTGATCGCACGATTGTGACGCTCGTCTTCAATCCCGTACTGCTGTAGGTAGCTCCCCATAACGTTTCCTGAGCGGCCGTCTGCCGCCTACAAATAAGACGTCAGATAGTGCAAGTTTGGACAGCCCTGATTATTTCGCGGGATACGTTTTGTCGTAATCAGCGGTCGCTTCGGCAGTGATTTCCAGTGCAGGCCTGAAATAGATCGTGTTCGAAACATCGATGACAACATCCAGGCCCCGCTGCTCCGCGATTTTTTTGACGATTTCCGTCATTTGCCGTCCTGCACGGCTGAGAATGTCCTGCCGCTCCGCGTTAACATCGCTCTGCAGATCCTCGGTTAAACGGTCCAGTTCCTTCTTCTTCTGAGTACCATCCGCTTGCAATTGAGCACCCCGTTCCGGTGTAATGTTGGGCGAACTCAATTGCTGCTGGATGCTTTGCAACTGCGTTTGCAGGGTCTGAATCGCTTGCTGGCGGGGGCGATACTTTGCTTCGAGCGTGGCTTGGGCTTTCTTAATATCGGCTGTGTCGGCAACGGCCTTCTGCGCGTTGATGATGGCGACCTTGGTGGGCGCAGCCGTCTGCGCCACTCCCAATGCGGGTGCAAAGGCAATTCCGGCTAAGAGCACAGCGCTCCCGATTTTCGCAAACATTAAGTTCTCAACTCCTGTGTAGTCGATAGGACATCGTGCGGGCGAGCTCGGATGAGTCCTTCGGAAAATACAAGGCTAACACGGGCCAGCAGAACCCACTCAGTTTTGAATTCGTCCTGCCGGATCGATGTGGAGGATCTTGTCACGCCACCGAACTTCCCTTCCCGCGTACGACGCGGCCCAAACGCAAAACGCGTACAGGTCCCATACGGGTGCCAGCCAGCAAAATACCGCTGCCAAACCCTGCTTCAGCACTCCGCCGCCGGCGACAAAAGCAGAAAGGGTCCGGAGGACAATCAGAACAACCGCCGCCTGCGGAAGGTGGAGGAGGAAGGCCAACGATGCCCAGACCCCCGCATGAGTGAAGGGCAAACCGGCGTATCCTGCTCCCTTACTGAACCGAATAGTGCGAGCCCAACGAAGTTGATGATTCCAAACGCCTCTCCAGGACGCTTCCACCAAGGACGTCTCGACCGTGTAGGTGGACAGGACAGCCCGCTTCCCGAGCCCTGTGATGTGTCGGGCCAACTGGTAGTCGTCGGCGAGGTAAGCCGAGATCGTGGCGAAACCGCCGATAGTCTTGAGATCGGCAGCACGGAACGCCAGCGTGGATCCGAACCCAAACTCACGCACACCAAGTAGCTGCGCCACCAGCGTACTGGGCGTGAAATCCGTTGCAATACCAAGAGCTTCCCAAAACGCCGGGACCGTATGAGGCTTTGCCCGGTACGGACACGTAACGATCCCAACGTTGGGGTCGGCTAGGGGAGCAATTACCTCCGACAGATAACTCGGACCGACCTCGATATCCCCGTCGTTCACCACTAGAAACGAATACGTTGCGTGACGCGCCAGCTCAATCAGGGTTCCCGCTTTTCCGTTTGGCGTATCCGGAGCGCCGACTACCAGTTGGATAGCTAACGTTGGAAACTCAGCCTGGAGCCGCCGAACCAGGGGCACCACCGGGTCCGACTCTTCCCGAACTCCGAAAAGGATTTCGAACCGGGGATAGTTCTGCCGGGCTTGGGAGACAAAAGCTGAGTAAGTATTGGGGTCCAGCCCGCGCAACGGCTTCAGAACCGAAACGCCAGAGGCTCCAGGGGAGGGCTGCTGCGGCTGATGCGCCGCTCGCCTGACCAAGTGACGCAGACCGGCAAAAACCGCAAGGGCCTGATACACGGCTGCAGGAAGAAAGGCAAGGTAAATCAGGCGCACTGGGCCGCTTATCGAGCCAGTAGGATGACTCCGCCGAGAACCAGCAGCGCCCCAGCGGCACGTCGCTTACCTACGTCCTCGTTCAGGACGAATTTGGCGAAGACAGTTTCCAGAACAAACGTTGCGGCGGAAGCAGGAACAGCAAAGCTCAACGGGGCCGTTTGGACCAGGGCCATAAAGGCGAAAAAGGAAATCGCCATACAGACGATCGAGAAAAACAGATACCTGCGGCTTACAATCATACGGAGCAAGCGGCCGAGGCCTCGCGCATCGACACTCTGTTCGCCGCTACGCTTCATCTCATAGCTTTGAAGCACGTCGCTCAGTACCGTTGCCAGCACAATCACGGACAGCAGGATCCATTTCATGCAGGTTCAGTCCCCCACAGCCCCTGTTCGCTGGTCAGTCGCGCCGACCATGGCCGTTCCAGCAAAGATAAGAATCGTGCCCGTCCAGTGCACTGGGCTGATGCTCTCGTTCAGAAACAGCCTCCCGAAGACTGCCGCGAGAATGTAACCGAGGCTCGTGAGCGGAAGGACGAAGCTCAGATCCGCCCAGCTCAGCAGCGTCATTCGGGTCAGCAACCAGAGAATCAGTAGAACAATCCCGCCCGCGACATATGGATTCAACATGGCCCGTATATATCCGAGGGGATCAAGGCCCACTGTTTCGGAAATATGACGCATGCCCCACGCGAGCGAAAAGTTGCCGAAGACGTTGAAGAGAACTACCGCAAGAACCAGAGAAAACGTCTTCAGCTTTGTGCAGGCGGACCCCTGAGGGCGCGCGGTATCGTTTTTTGCCAGTACCGCGAAGGAAGAGCTGTCTTCCGCCGCCAGACTAATCTCCCGTGCTCAGAACAGCAGGCGGCTCTTTCTGCTGTTGCTGCTCCTTCACGAACTGCTTTCGCTTCGAACGCAGCGCCAGGTACTCTCGAGCTTCCTTATAAAGTCGCCGCCGCTCGCTGTTATTGAAGAGGGCTTTGCCTACCAGTCGCATAGCCACTTTCGGACGGAAGTAGAACTCTCCATAGAACCGCTCCACCCAGTCCACCAGTTCTCCACGATCCAAGCCAGGATACTGGTAATTCGGCAACTGGTGGCCCAAATCGTCTGTCATCTTCTCGTCAATTGTGATCAGGCCATTTTTCTTGACGTGATCATAAAATTCTGTGCCCGGGAAAGGATGGCCGATGGAAACCTGAATCGTTTGTACATCCAGTTCCTTGGCGAAATCGATGCTCTTCCGAATGGTCTCCCGGGTTTCGCCGGGCAGTCCTACGATGAAATCGCCGTGAATCGTTAGCCCAAGCTTCTTACAATTGGCCGTAAACCGGCGGGCCATGTCGATGGTCGCGCCCTTCTTGATGTTCTTCAGGATCTGTCCATCGCCTGACTCATAACCGACGATCAGCAGCCGGCAACCGGCTTCTTTCATCGCCTTGAGAGTGTCATAATCGGTCGTCACCCGGGAGGTGCAGCTCCAGGTGAATTTCAACTGCTTCAGCTTGCTGCAGAGTTCGAGAGTACGCGCTTTCTGGTAATTGAAAGTGTCGTCGTCGAAGAAGATTTCCTTTAAACCCGGGAACCGTTCAAGAGCATACCGGCACTCATTCACAATGTCATCAGAGGAACGAAGCCTCCAGCGGTGGCCTGAATGCGTTTGGGGCCAGAGGCAGAATGTGCATTGCGCCGGACAGCCACGGGTTGTATAGAACGAGATGTACGGGTTAAGCAGGAACGGGACGTTATAACGCCGAAAGTCTAAATCGCGCTCGTAAACCTTCGTTACCCAGGGTAAGGCATCCAGATTCTCGATCGGGCTTGACTCCGGATTATGCTGGAATCCGCCGTTCTTGCGGAACACCACGCCCGGAAGTTCGTCGAGCGATTTGCCCTCTGCGAAGTCTCGGATCTGATAGTCAAATTCCTTCTTGACGATGAAATCGATTGCGGAAGATGCACGGAGGCTCTCCTCCGGACGCACCGTTGCATGAGGACCGACGAAGGCTACCTTCAGCTTGGGGTTCAGGTCCTTCATCATCTCGGCTATCTTTACGTCCACGTGGAACCCGGGCGTAGATGTGAAGAGAACTAGTAATTCGTAGTCGGAAGCGAGCGCGACCGTTTGGTCTATTGAGACCTTATGCGGCGGTGCATCCAGAACTCTGCTATCCGGAATCATGCCGGCCGGGTAGCAAAGCCAAACCGGATACCAGTAAGACTCTATTTCGCGTGCGGCAGGCCAGCGGGACCCAGCCCCACCATCGAACCCCTCAAAAGATGGAGGGTTAAGAAAAAGCGTTCTCATGCACTCCCTTGCGGACTAACCTCTAGATTACTTGGTTTACCAGCGATTACCAACTCACGGCTGGCGATTGGTAGCAACGAGGGCCTGTGAAGGTCTTCTCTGCATCTGGTGGCGTCGAGCTATTTTGCAGCCTCAGAGTGGGCAACGGCCGCGGTCTCGTCTGAGGAAGTTCCCGCGTTCTCTGAACCGCCATTCTCTGCGAAGTGAGAGTAGCTGATACTCAGTTCTACTTTGCCAATCAACCGGGTGTCAATCGTACTATTCATGTAGGCCGGAATCGAGACACCGTTCTTTATGGCATAAGCCCGCTCAAAATCTACTTTCTTGAAAAACACACTCGGGTTCTTAACCAGACGTCCCTTTTCGAATATCGGGAGGGACGTCTGGGGATCCAGCCATATTTCACCTTTAAAGAGCCCTACCTTTTTCTTGTGGGGCGCCACCGAGAATACGTATACCGATTGGCCTGCCGTGGTTTGCTTTTCACCTTTGTACTTGAACTTGTAGTTCGCCGGTGTAATTGCCAGGGTCCCATCGCCCTGTCCCTGTTGTTCGGCTTGTAAGTAGCGGGCAATTACCTGATTCTTGATCGTGTTGTCGCCCTGGAAACCGAGAACATGATAGGTAATCTGACCAACCCTCGAGATCTTACGAAGAGCTCGCAGTTTACCGTTTTCTTTTAGCTTTGGAACCGAAGCATTAATCTCCACTTCCATCGAAGCACCACGCAGGCTATCGTCGTGCGTCTGTGTAGCCTGCAGATACTTGTCCAGGATCGTTGCCGAGGGCGCATTCGGGTCTTCCGTATCGGCGTCTGCTGCGGGCGCGACACCTCCCGCCAAAAGCACCGAAGCGAGACTCAATACAGCCAGCGTTCTTCGTTTCAAATCAGTCGTATACATGCCGCCTGCTTCCACGCGGCGACGGCCTGCTTCCACCGGTAGTGACAGCCAGTTTACCAGAGAGAGCAAGATGTCAAATCCTTTCATTCCGCTATTCGCCTCTTAGATGTACCGGAGTCCTGGAACTGTGCAAGGTAGCTGGAGGTGTATTTTCGCCGGCTCCGGAATACTGCGTGAATAACTGAAGCAACTCACGGGCCGGAGAAGAACAGAGCGGCTGCCTCCCTCCATTCTCGCTGAGAAGGGAAAGGCCTTAAGGCCCGAGTAAGATGGATTCTTTACGAGCCCATGCCGGGTTCTTACCTCAATGCGCCGCGAATATCACAACTGGTACAGCCACCGGCTTGGCCGTCATATGGAACTGCTCGCTTACGGGCATGCCGGATTTCCGCTGCTTGTGTTCCCGACCTCTCAAGGCCGATTCTTTGAATACGAGAATTCCGGGATGATTCACGCCCTCTGGCAGAAGATCGAGGTCGGACATCTGCAGTTTTTTTGCGTCGACAGCGTCGATTCGGAAAGCTGGTACAACCGGCGCATCCATCCCCACGAGCGTGTGATGAGGCACGTTGCCTACGAGAACTACATTCTGTACGAAGTTCTGCCGCTGATCAGAAATCTGAATGGAGAACAGACGGGCGTGACTGGTTGCAGCTTAGGCGCTTATCACGCCCTGAACTTCGCACTTCGCCATCCAGATACTATCTCGGCCTGCGTTGCTATGAGCGGAGCCTTCGATATGACCGCTTTCATGAGCGGCTACTACGACAGCGAGTTCTATTTCAACAACCCTGTCGATTACATCCCGAACCAGAATGACCCCTGGTTCCTGGAGCGTTACGGGAAAATGAAACTTATCCTCGCGGCTGGGGATCACGATATCTGTTTGGGTGAGAATTTTAGGATGGCGAACATTCTCGGCGCAAAAAGTATCCCGCACTGGCTGGATGTCTGGACGGGCGGAGAGCGTCACGACTGGCCATTGTGGCAGCGCATGGCGGTAAAATTCTTCTGACTTGCGGCGGAAGCCGCGCGCTACTGGAGCGCATGTTTTCGAGTGAGGTTAAAATGCCGAAGATCGGAATTCTGTATGGAATGGAAAACACCTTCCCTTCCGCGCTCGTTGAGCGAATCAACAGCAAGAACATCCCCGATGTAGTCGCCGAACATATCCGGCTTGGCGGGGTCAAGATGGCGGAACCGGCTGGCTACCGGGTGATTATCGACCGCATCTCACACGACATCGAGTTCTATCGGGCCTACCTGAAGAATGCCGTTTTATCCGGGACAATTGTCATTAACAACCCCTTCTGGTGGAGTGCGGACGATAAATTTTTCAATTACGCACTCGCAAGTAAGCTGGGTGTAGCGGTTCCTAAAACAGTCGTTCTGCCGCACAAGACGCATCCGCCCGGCACCACGGTGCAGTCCATGCGCAATATGATTTTCCCGCTGAACTGGCAGGAAATCTTTGATTACATCGGCTTTCCAGCATTTCTGAAACCCTTCAGTGGCGGCGGATGGAAGCACGTTTTCAAAGTCAACTCGCCTGACGAGTTCTTCCATGCCTATGATCAGACCGGCTCACTTTGCATGACGCTGCAATCTGCCGTTGAGTTCGATGAGTATTTCCGCTGCTACGTCGTCGGGCAGGAGAAAGTGCGCGTCATGAAATACGATCCAAAGCAGCCACACCACTTGCGATATCAGAAAGACAGCACCGCGAGTTCTAAGGAACTATACGACCGTGTCTGTAACGATGCTGTTACCCTCTGTCGAGCTCTCGGATACGATTTCAATACGGTTGAGTTCGCGGTAGAAGACGGGATCCCGTACGCGATCGACTTCCTCAATCCCGCGCCGGATGCCGACGTCCATTCTGTCGGCCAGGACAATTTCGAGTGGGTCGTTGAGAATGTCGCCAAGCTTGCGATTGACAAGGCTCTCAGCCGCGAGCAGCCCCAGACCCAGTACCATTGGGGCTATTTCCTCAACGGCGAAGCATTGAAAGCCGCAGGTATGGCCAAGTAGCCCAATTCAAAATCAAGTTAAGGGGGCACGACGTGAAACCCAGCTTTACGCTCGGAATCGAAGAGGAATATCAAACCATCGATCCGGAAACCCGTGACCTTCGCTCCCACATTGATGTAGAGATCATTGCTAAGGGCCGGACCATTCTTAAAGAGGCCGTGAAGGCAGAAATGCACCAATCGGTCGTCGAGGTTGGGACCGGCGTCTGCAAGGACATCAAGGAAGCTGCAGTCCAGGTGAAGGAATTGCGCTCGCAGATATGCAACCTTGCCAGACAAAACAATCTCAGGCTCGCAGCTGCCGGCACCCATCCTTTTGCAGATTGGCGTAAGCAGGCCATCTATCCGGACGAGCGTTACGAGATCATCGTTCAGGATCTCAAAATGGTTGCCCGGGCGAACCTTATCTTCGGTCTGCACGTGCATGTCGGGGTAGAGGATCGCGAGACTGCTATCCATCTCATGAACGCGGCACGCTATTTCCTGCCCCACATACTGGCCCTGTCGACCAATTCTCCTTTTTGGCTGGGCATGGATACCGGTCTGAAGTCTTATCGCTGCAAGGTCTTCGATAAATTCCCCCGCACCAACATTCCCGACCTGATCCCAAGCTGGGGAGAGTACGAGAGATTCGTAAATCTTCTAGTAAAGACGAATTGTATCGACAACGCGAAAAAAATCTGGTGGGACATTCGGCCGCATCCCAACTTTCCAACGATTGAATTCCGCATCTGCGACGTACCGATGCGGGCCGACGAGACTATCGCGATCGCAGCACTAATCCAGGCAACAGTTGCCAAGTTGTACCAGCTACATGCTGCCAACCAAAGCTTTCGCCTGTACGAGCGCGCTCTGCTGATGGAGAACAAGTGGCGCGCCCTTCGCTACGGCCTGGATGGAAAGTTGATCGACTTCGGCAAACAGACGGAAGTTCCTGTCCGTGATCTGATTTACGAGTATCTGCGTCTCATAGATGATGTGGTCGATGAGCTGAATTCCCGGGAGGAGATCAACTACATTCACCGCATTCTCGAAAACGGCACCGGAGCGGACCGTCAATTACGTATTTTCCAGGAGACCGGAGATTTGAGCAAAGTAGTCGATTACATTATCTACGAAACGGGGGCCGAACTCACCGGTGAGCGAGTTCATGCGGGCGCGTCGGTATGAGTACTCACCTCGCTTCAACACCTTACGATCCAGAGTTGATCGAAGGTGCCCACAACGCCGTATTTGTGTGCCTTAAAGTGCAGTCTTCTGAGAAGGTGACGCTGATTACGGATCAAGCTTCAGAAGAGATAGCCGCCAGTCTGGTGGCTGAACTTGAGAACTCCGGTTGCACATACAGCAGCTTCGTGCTCGAAGATCTTGCACCGCGCCCGCTGCGTGACATGCCCGGCCCTGTGCTTGAGGATCTGGCAACCAGCAATGTCAGTATCTTCGCCGTAAAAGCACAAGCGAACGAACTGAGAACCCGTATGCAAATGTGTGAAGTTGTGAACCGCAACAAGCTGCGCCACGCACATATGGTGAATATCGAAAAGAAAATCATGCTCGAGGGAATGCGTGCAGATTTCAACAAGGTGGACGAACTCACAAAACGCGTGATGGCAATCGCGAAGTCTGCACGGCGCATCAGGGCCACCACTCCCGCCGGAACAGATATCAGTGCGGACCTGACGGAGGACTATCGATGGATCCCGACCAGCGGCATCATCAGCTGCGATAAGTGGGGTAATCTGCCCGGCGGCGAGACTTTCACCGCTCCGCTCGAAGTGAATGGCACGTTCGTGGTGGACGGCGTCGTTGGTGACTATCTTTGCGCTAAGTTTGGTGATATTCAGCGAACGCCTCTCACTCTGGAAGTCAGGGGCAACCGTCTCACGAAGGCGCACTCCGAAAACAAGGAACTAGAACAGGAATTCTGGGACTACACACATCGCGATGAAAATAGCGACCGCGTGGGAGAGTTTGCCATTGGCACTAATCTCGCGGTTCATAAGGTGGTCGGGAACATTCTGCAGGATGAGAAAATCCCGGGAGTACACATGGCGTTCGGCGATCCTTACGGTTTACACACTGGTGCCAAGTGGACATCAACCACCCACATCGACGTGGTCGGACGGGATTTCGACATTTGGGCTGACGATCGCCAGATCATGAAGGGTGGCCGTTTCCTGGTGTAAGACTGGCTACATGTGATCCCAGATTTGCGAAGGCGCTTCAATGCGCATTGGCAGCCTCGGCAGTACGCTGAATTTCTGCGTCGGGCAGATGAAATGGCCGGCACTCACGTTGAGTTTCGTTTGAGCGAAACTCCCATGTTCTTGCCAAAGCTCCTGCTCGACAAGATGGTTCGGTACGGCATCGAGCTTTACGATCAGATTGGCGCAAATCTCGATTACCGGAAGGCTTCGGATCGTGCGATTCCCGAGGCCTTTCACGTTCCCGGTGAAAACGAGCACCCTTTGTTTATGCAGGCGGATTTTGGGTTCGTTCAGAACTCAAACGGAGACTTCGATCCTAAACTTGTTGAGATCCAGGGGTTCCCTTCCATTTATGCATTCCAGGCAGCCCTTGCCTGTAACTATCACGAAACTTACAAACTCGACGAGATAACCGGAAGCACACTCACTCCCTACCTCGGAGGGCTCACGTCCGACTCGTATCGCGCCCTGTTACGAAAAGCGATTCTCGGCGATCATGCGCCTGAAAATGTTGTGCTCCTTGAAATTGACCCTTACAGCCAGAAGACGCTTCCCGATTTTCTGGTCACGCGCAATTGGTTTGATATCAAGATCGCCTGTATCTCCGAGGTGAAGAAGAGGGGGCGCAAGCTTTACCTCGACGATGTTCCGATTGAGCGAATCTATAACCGCGTCATCGTTGATGAACTCGTTAGGCGAAAAATCTCGGCGGATTTCTTACTGACCGACGAGCTTGAAGTGGAGTGGGCAGGGCACCCGAACTGGTTTTTTCGCTTGAGCAAATTCTCTTTGCCTTGGTTCAATCATCCGAGCGTTCCGGAAACAAACTTCCTCTGTGATGTCAAAGTTCTCCCCGATAATCTGGACGACTACGTCCTCAAACCGTTGTACTCCTTCGCAGGACTTGGCGTAATCATCGGTCCAACAAAAGAAGAAGTGGAAACTATTCCACAATCCGAACGACACAATTACATCCTGCAGCGCCGAATGAACTTCGTGCCTACGATCGACACTCCGGAAGGTATGACCAAAGCCGAGATCCGCATTATGTATATTCGCGATGGTGTGTTTAAACCTATGACGACCGTGGTTCGCACTGGCCGGAGCAAGATGATGGGTGTCGATTTCAACAAAAATCTGGAATGGGTGGGGGCTTCGGCTGGGTTCGCCGTCACAGACTGAATCGGGAATAACATAGAAACGTCATGGCTGCTGATCCCAGAGCGGGCAAACCCGCACCGACATCCGAACTCGTCAATGTCCCCCGGCTAATTACCAGCTATTTTGCACTGAAGCCCGACCCGGCTGAGAAGACGCAGCGTGTCGCCTTCGGAACTTCTGGCCACCGCGGATCCTCCTTCGATTCAGCCTTCAATGAAAACCACATTTTAGCCATCACTCAGGCCATCTGCCAGTACAGGCAAGAGCAGGGCACTACTGGTCCACTCTTTCTCGGCATGGATACCCACGCGCTGTCCGAACCGGCGTTCGCGACGGCGCTCGAGGTTCTGGCTGCTAACGGGATTGACGTAATGATCGACCAGGACGGCGGCTACACGCCAACACCTGCATTGTCAAAAGCCATTCTTACTTACAATCGGGGGCGGAAGGATGGTTTTGCTGATGGGATCGTCATCACGCCGTCCCACAATCCCCCGAACGATGGAGGCTTCAAATACAATCCTCCTTCAGGCGGTCCAGCGGATACCAGTGCGACCAAGTGGATAGAAAATCGAGCTAACGATTTGATCGCTGCCGGTCTGAAAGCCGTTCGCCGGATAGATTTCCGGCAAGCAATAAAGGCGCCCACCACACATCGCTACGATTACCTCTCAAAATACGTCAACGAACTCGGTTCCGTCATCGACATGCCTGCGATTGCGTCTGCTGGCCTGAACCTGGGAGTCGATCCTTTGGGCGGGGCTGGCGTCGCTTATTGGCCACGTATCGCGGAACGGTATGGTCTCAAGCTCACTGTCGTTAACGACGACGTCGACCAGACCTTCCGGTTTATGACGGTCGACTGGGACGGCAAGATTCGCATGGACTGCTCCTCGCCTTACGCGATGGCCAGTCTCATCGCCCTGAAGGACCGGTTTGATATCGCATTTGCCTGCGACACCGACCATGATCGTCACGGGATCGTCACTTCCAGTGCCGGTCTGCTGAACCCAAATCATTACCTGGCTGTGGCCATTGATTACCTGTACAGAAATCGGCCGAACTGGAAACCCGGTGCCGCTGTAGGCAAAACTCTTGTCAGCAGCAGCATGATCGACAGGGTGGCGGCCGATCTCCGAAGGAAGCTGATTGAAGTACCCGTTGGATTCAAGTGGTTCGTTGACGGGCTGCTGGATGGTTCGCTTGGATTCGGTGGCGAGGAGAGTGCCGGCGCTTCCTTCCTGCGCACTGATGGAACAGCTTGGAGCACCGACAAGGACGGCTTGATCATGGGCTTGCTTTCTGCCGAGATCACGGCGAAGGCCGGAAAGGACCCGGGGAATTACTATCGCGAGCTAACAGCGAAATTTGGCGACCCCGTTTACGAACGCATCGACGCACCTGCTTCCCCGGAAGAGAAGACCATTCTTTCGAAGTTGTCTCCAGAGCAGGTTTCGGCCAAAGAACTGGCCGGCGAGCCAATCGAAGCCATGTTGACCACTGCCCCGGGTAACGGCGCTCCGATAGGTGGGCTGAAGGTTGTCACGGCGCGTGGCTGGTTTGCAGCTAGGCCGTCAGGCACCGAAAATGTGTACAAAATTTACGGCGAGAGTTTCTTAGGCAAGGAACATCTCAAACGCATTCAGGAAGAAGCGCAGACGCTAATTTCGCGAACCTTCGAACGAGCGGCAGCCGCTGCGGAGTAGCGTCGAAAATCGCCCGCGTTGCCGCTGCTACACTTCGAAACGTGAAGGATGGATGTCTCACCCGGCGGTCAGTTCTGGCCTTGATCGGGCTCCCGGCTGCCGCCGCATTCGGGCAGGGCGTGGCCTCCCGGAACGTTAGAGCTCAGCCTAGAGGTAAGCCATCGGGACTGCCGTTCCATGCCTGCTTCACCGATGTGGCGGAAAAAGCCGGGCTGCATAATCCACTCGTCTACGGTCAGCCCGATCGCAAAACCTATATTCTCGAGACCGTTGGCTGCGGTTGTGCCTTCATCGACTTCGACAACGACGGATGGCTCGATATCTTTCTGTTGGGCGGTACCCGGTTTGAAGATCCGCCCCAGGAATCAACCAATCGGCTGTACAAAAACAACCGTGATGGCACATTCACCGACGTCACTGAAAAGGCTGGATTGCAACGAACCGGTTGGGCCTCAGCAGTCACTGTCGGCGACTACAACAACGATGGCTTCGACGACCTGTTTATCACCTACTGGGGCCAGAATGTCCTTTATCGGAATAATGGCGATGGCACATTCACTGATGTCACCGAGAAAGCAGGACTAAAAACCGAGGCGACGCATTGGGGTTCGGGCTGCACCTTCGTCGATTACGACCGCGACGGGCACCTCGATCTGTTCGTCGCTCATTACCTGCAGTTCGACAGGAATAAGATTCCGAAGCCAGGCGAAACACCGTATTGCAATTGGAAAGGGCTGCCTGTAAACTGCGGCCCTCGCGGACTTCCGCCCGGTTTTGTCAGCCTGTATCACAACAACGGTGACGGCACATTCACCGATGTCAGCGCGCCATCCGGCGTAGCGAAAGCCACCGGAAGCTATTGCATGACGACCGTCGCCGCTGATTTCGACAATGATGGCTGGACGGATATTTACGTGGCCTGCGACACCACTCCCAGCTTTCTGCTGAAGAATAATCGCGACGGTACATTCACCGATATCGGCCTCGAAAGCGGCGTTGCGCTGAATGGTGATGGAATGGAACAGGCTGGAATGGGTTTGGGAATAGGCGATTACAACCTGGACGGCAATCTCGATATCCTCAAGACGCACTTCGCTGATGACACTGCGATCCTGTACCGTAACGACGGAAAAAGCAACTTTGAGGATGTGACCAATTCGGCTGGTCTAGGCGTCGAGACACGTTTTATCGGCTGGGGTGCAGGCATGTTCGATTTCGATAACGACGGCTATCCCGACCTGATGTGGGTAACGGGCAGTGTCTATCCGGAAATCGAAAAGGTCATGCCGAATTACCCGTTCAAGAGTCCGCGGATCGTTTTCCGAAATCTGAGAAACGGGAAGTTCGAGGAGTTGCTGGATCAAGCGGGACCGGGGATTGCGGCAGCCCACGCAAGCCGCGGCTGCGCTTTCGGGGACTTCGATAACGATGGCGACATCGACATCCTGATCACGAATTTGAATGAGCCGCCTTCCCTGCTTCGCAACGACGTGTCAGGGAACGACCACTGGCTGAAAGTCAAACTGGTCGGTGTCAAATCGAACCGCAGCGCTTTGGGCGCGCGAGTGACGGCCCATTATGGGGACAAGATACAGGCGCAAGAGGTGCTCGGTCAGGCAAGCTTTTATTCGGTGAACGATCCTCGGCTGCATTTCGGGCTGGGATCAGCTGATAAGGCCGACCTTGAGATCCGTTGGCCGAACGGCGGCCGGGAGCACATTACCGGTATAGCCGCAAACCGGCTGGTCGTAATCAAGGAGGGCGCCGGGATTGTAAAGGCCGAAGAATTCAAACGGCGCAGCTCCTGACAGCCCGCCGTTCATTCACTAGAAATTGAATTTCGCCGCTATCTGCACAATCCGCGGATCCCTGAAGCCGGTTACCTGCCCAAATTGGGAGCTCGTGAAAGACGTTGTCACCGTTGAAGGATTCGTGTGATTGAACACATTGAACGCATCCCCTCTTAGCTGCAACTGATAACGCTCCCGGAATAGAAAGTTCTTGAACAGCGAGATATCCCAACGCTGGAAACCGGGGCCGTTGATGACTCCGCGCCCGGCATTTCCAGGCCGATTAATCCCCGCTGGAACGTTCGCGAAGCACGCCGTATTGAACCAGGTCGTGAGGGTGTGCGGATCGTTGCTCCCTCCGTTTGGATTCGGACAGACCAGGTCGGGCCGGGCTCCTGCCGCGCTCGCACCAAGGAACCCCAACCCACCCGGATCAACCCCCGACGTCGTTACTGTCAGCGGAAGCCCGGAGTTTGCCTGAACAATGCCCGACACTTCCCATCCGCCGAGCACTTTTCCTACGATGCCCTTCTGTTCACGGAGGAAGGGAAGCGCGTACACATAGTTCGCGGAAAACACGTGACGCCTGTCCTGTTGCGCCCGTCCGTATTCGGCTTGAAAGTTATAGCTGTTTTGAGGCGCAGTCGAATTGTCTGATTGATTGTTCGTCAGGTTTTTCGAATAAGTGTAGCTAACACTGGCTTCCGAATCGCCCTTAAACTGCTTCTTGGCGTAAACCTGCAGCGAATTGTAATTCGCATTGAACCACGGCTCGACAATATTGATCGCTGTATACCCCGGGTACGGCCGTATTGTATTTAGTCGCGCTGTGGTTCCCGACGATACCACTGTTCCTGAAGGAATAATGCCGGAACTGAAAGCCAGTCCGGGGTACACCTCATTCAGATCCACGATTCCCAGCAGATGCGTACTCTTCGATCCCACGTACGCGATATCGAGAAAGGTGCCGCTCAGCAGCTCCCGCTGAATGCTGAAACTCCACTGCTGCGTATATGGCGGCACGTAATTAGGAGACGTAGCGCGGATGGAAGGCGGCGTTGACGAAACGGATGTTGTTCCTGCGAGTGGGTTGCTCAAAGCGGTGTTTAGAACCGTCAGCGAGTTGACGAACGGAAGATTATTGAAGATGTTTAGTTCGTAAAATCCATACGCTGTGGCATCGTAAAAGATCCCGTACCCACCTCGAATCGAGGTTTTCCCGCTTCCGGTGGGATCCCAGGCAAAGCCGATTCGAGGTGCGAAATCGAGTGTGGATTGACTCGACACCTTTGTCCCGTAGGGAGAGTTCTGGCCGCCGATGATTAAGCCGTTCAGCTGAGTCCCCGTACCCGGCACAATATTGCCCGAGGCAGTCACAGTGGGCGCCTGGCTCCGGCTATAGAGAGCCGGATCGAACGTACTTAGCTCATTATTCTTGTCGATTGGGTTCCGGAACATCGAATATCGCAAGCCGAGATTCAGAGTGAAGTTTGGCTTTATGCGCCAGTCATCTTGTAGATACAATTCCCACTGTTGTGCGCGGATATCAGGGGTGATATCGTGTGAGGCCTGTGTGAATGCCGACACGTGGCCGGTCAGGAAATCGGCCCAGGACTGCTCAAAAGAAGACGTGCCCGCAGGAACTACGCCGCTCGGGGGTGAAAAGCTGAAGCCGCCCTGATTAGAATTGGCCGCGTTTTCGGTTTTCTGATAATAGTTATACGAAAACCCGTATTTGAGATTGTGCCGGCCGAAGATCGCAGACATATTGTCGTACGCGTTGTAGTTCCGGTTGTAATCGTTGTAAGGGCCATACCCACTTACCAGTGCAGTGCCGTTAAACGTCAAGTTCGGAATGCGCCCTAGGGTAACCGGAAACGGAAGCGGCACCTTAATATCAGGCGACTGCGTCGTCGTGTTGAAACCTGTCGGAACACTCAGCACTGCACCAAAGGAATAAGCGAAGCCGGCCTCATTCACCAAGGTCGGAGACAGAGAAGAGGTCGCGCGTGCTACCCAGCTTCTGCCAGGTGAGTTAGTGTCCGTTACAGCTACGCCTGGAACGGCAAGCCCAGTAAACAGTCCGCCCGGCTCGACCGTCGGTATTTGATCTCTCAGGAACCGGACGGAAACCTGCAACTTCGGACTGAATACATGATCGAGCTTGTACAATTCCTGCTCGAAGTTGTAGATGTTCCGGATCGGCGTAACAGACGAAAAATTGCTCGCCAATCCCGTCGGAACCCGGCTGAAGATGTCCTTCAGATACTGCTGTGCGACCGGGTCGATATTAGTGACTCTTGTGCCGATTTGCGAACACGTCGTACCGGTGTAAGACAAACAAACAGGATGCGCGAATAGGCCCTGCTCCATCTGCGCAGTAGGCAGCGTTGCCGTGGACGAAGTATAAGTAATGACGCGCCGGAATTCCTCAGATACAAAGAAGAACGTCTTGTTCTTTTCGCGGTTGTAAACCTTCGGAATGAAGATTGGGCCGCCCAACGTCCAGCCGAAATCGTTGTACCGCAGCGGCGGCTCCTTCACCCCACGCGAGTTATTCAGAAAGCTGTTAGCGGCGAAAGCATCATTGCGATTGAATTCGTAAGCGTCCCCGTGAAACTGGCTCGTGCCGGACTTTGTCACCACGTTGATCTGTCCTCCCGCGGCTCGCCCAAACTCCGCTGAGTAGTCGCTGCGAAGCACCTTAAACTCCTGGATCGCATCGATGCTCGGATAGTTCAGAAGAGTGAGGTTTGCTCCGCGGTCGACATTGTCGGCGCCGTCCACGGTCCAGTTATTCTGCGTTGGACGTGAACCATTAATTGAGAAATTTACCTGGTTCGATTGTCCCGACGGATTCGAGACTCCTACATATATCTGGTCCGAAGCGCTCGAACTCACTCCCGGCATTAGCGTTACAAGCTGCTCGTAATTCCGGTTGTTGAGAGTCAGTCCAGTCACCTGGCTCCCGGTAATTGTGGTGCTCTGCTCGGCCGATTGCAGTTGCACCGCAAGCGGCGACTCCTGCACCGTAACAACCTGGTTGACGTCACCAATTTGAAGCGAGATTGGGAATGTCAATTTGTCATTCACATTCAGCACGATTCCGGCCAGCGTCGCTTTCCTAAATCCCTTTGCTTCGATGTCAATCGCGTATTTGCCGATTGGCAGCAGCGAGGCCGCGAAGTTACCATCTGTGTCTGTTGTTACAGTTCGCTCTGTTCGGTTTCGGTCAACACTCAGTATCGAAACCTGAGCGCCAACTACCCTCGCCCCCGAAGGATCAGTGACGGTACCCACGATGCTGCCGGTGATGTCTGCGGCGTACCCTTGAATAGCTGTGAACAACAAGCAGAAAACAGGCAAAGCTGCCCTGTATGATTTCAGCAAGAAAAACCTCCCTAGTCAGTTACAGCTATTTTGCACGAAAACGCTGGGGTACGCACGCTAATTCTGCCATCCCCCGATGGTGACGTATGGAAGAATGAGAGTGCTGGTCGCAGGAGGCTCAATTGCGGATCTTTTCGCTGGTAGCAATCGCGCTATGCGGTCTCGGTTCCTATGCCCAGGAACTGCCGGGCGATTCCGCTGTCCTGGCGCGCTTTGCAGCGAAAGCAAGTACGGTCACCGGGCAGGTGACACTTCTCCGCGATAATCAGCCTTGGGCTCTGAGCGCTGTCGATGTTGTTCGCGTCGGGCAAACGATCGTCAGCGGAGTGGATGGTTATGCTCACGTTCGAGTCCCTGGCGGAAGCAGTTTCGATTTGTTCAGCAATTCGAGAGTCGTTTTCCGGAATAATTCTGCGTCTCCCGGTGATCTTCTCGACTTGCTCTCGGGCCGTGTGCGCATCCACTTGCAACCGGGTCCCGGCGAGCAGCAAATGCGTGTGTTCGCAGGAGTGGCCATTGTGAGTGCGCACGACCCGGCCACCATCGCTCTGGCTATCGACGAGGATAGTACTCTTCGAGTCGACGTCATCGAAGGTGAAGTGCGTGTGCAGCATACCCTTCTGCCCCGTAGTGAGCCGGTTCTTGTGAAAGCAATTGACGCGATTCTCGTGCGGACCAACGAGCCGATCTCGCGTCGCGTCGATCGCGGCTCGCTTTACCGGTATACGATTAAGATCCTTTCCGCAATCACCCCCGGACATGCCGCATCCCGCAACAATGACCCCATCGAAGGCCCCAAATTCCTGGCCCAATCCATTCCTTACACTTGGAAACCGGGATGCGACGACTCCTCCGCCCCGCTAAAATGAAGGCGGATGATCCGCCTCCACAGCATTGTAGTTTTAGCTCTCCTTTCGGTGCTCCCCGGCGCGGCTCAGGCTCTCCAGACCCCTCCAGCAGGGCTCGAGGCGCCCTGGGACGCCAGACGAATCCTCACTGATCTCGAGAAAAACACGTCGGACTTGGGACCACTACTTCAGCAATTGAACCCGCAGCAATGGGTGAATAGCAAAGGAGCGCCGAGTACCTACATCCTCCAATGGCAGACCGCGCAAACTCAGCTTACCGATGTTTCGACAACGGCGAAACTGCTTGCGCAGAAAACCGAAAACCTGCCGCTATCACTGGACCTCTATTTCCGTCTGGAAGCGCTCGACGTTACCACTCGCGCTCTGAACGAAGGTGTTCAGAAATACGCCGATCGCACCGAGGGCAGTAAAATGACTGCTCTGATTGCTCGCAATTTTGATGGCCGCCAGCGATTCCGCGACTATATTCGAGACCTGGCGGCCAGTTTGGATCAGAATTTCAAAATCGCCGATGAGGAAGCGCAGCGTTGCCGCGGTACTATCAGCAAGGAACCTTCGCCGTCTTCTCAGCGCAAGTCCGTCAGAAAATATTAATGGAAGCTACCCGATTTACCTGTTCGATCTGCGGCGACGGCTCTACCGATATCTGCGTCATCTGCACGAGAGATGCTTGTACAAATCATCTCTGTCAGCGGTGCCGGTGCTGTAGTGATTGCTGCGATTGCGATATGCCGGTTACAGCGGAGACACAGCGTGAAACCGCAGTCGTTCGTAGCTCGCCTGCTGTTTTCGAATTGGCAAACGGAAACGGCGGTCCCGGAACCGTCTGATTTCAACCCTGCTTTCTCGGTAGAACCCGAAAATGTTTCTTTGGTGATTGTGCTTCTTCCACCACGGTCTGCCGGTCGCCGCTCACCCAGGCTTGCTTGATTTCATTCTCATTCAGTCCTGCCAGTCTGCCCGCCAAAATGAATCCCGGCAGTGCATGCCTGAGATCACGCCACTGAGCCATCTCGAGCACAGACGTGAGCGCGCGTTCACGAAGCAGTGATAGCGCTCCTATATCGTGATCCTCAGTGAGATCGACGAGCGCCAGACTAGCGTTCCGCCGGTCCGACCACACCATCGAGTTCATCAGCTCAATCAGCCATGTAGGTTCGATGCGAATCTGCTGCTCCGGATGCACTCGCGCGCCCACCGTCACCGCTTTCAGTGATCGCATAGCATTTTCGCGGACGGAACCCTCGCTATCTCTCAGCGCATATTGAAGCGCGTCTACCATCACGTTCGTCGTGTGCGCTCCGCGCGGCGCGTATTGCAAAATATACGCGGCCGCGGTGCGTTGATCCGGGTCAGACGAATTCCGCACCACCTGGTCCAGCAAGGGCAAGTTCTGCTCCGCAGCAGCAATGAATCCCTGCTGCAACTCGCGGCACGCGGGATCAGCCATCAAGGAATACCCGTTCGTCAGATCTTCATCGGCGTTACCGCTGCGCAGGCTTCCCGATAACTCTTCCAGAAACTTGTGATAGCTCTCCAGGAGTGCTGCCGGCAGCTCCACTTTGCCTTCCGGCGTCGGATGGTACTCCAGGTGGGGTTCGTCGCGCTCCTCCACGCCGATATAGAGGATCATGTTCTTTCCTGAACAGCACTCGGCCTGCACTCGCGACGCAAGCACACCGGACACTTTATCAATGCGGTCTTCGGTATCTCCGGGCGAAGGGAGAGGATCCCCTTCTTGCGCTCCGATGGCCGTTCTTATCTTCTGTACCTGCGATTTATGAACACCATAAATCTCAATGGATCCAATTCGAGGAGTAATATCGTCGGCGCGTGCGCCAAGGCACAACGCCAGCGAAAGCATACAGCTAAGTCTCACAGTTTTAGTATGAGACGTAACCCCACCAGCACTCGTTTACGCCTGCTTTGCCGCTAAATCTCCGACCACCGGCAGCTTCACCATCCTGTTGTTATAAGCCGTGTACATCATGTACAGCCAAAGGCAGAAAACCGCTAGGTAGAACAACGGAAACAGTACGAAGCCGATTCCATGGGTCAGTACAGTAATCAGCCCGAGCACAATCGAGAGTAGAATGGCCAGCACAATAACGGCTAGGTGTCCGAAGATGGACTGAAAAGCGTGGAAGCGAACCGTTTTGTTCTGGTTATATGGAGAAATCACCAGAAAAATGATACCTGTGATCAACCCGAACAGATAACACAGTGCGCTCGCCGCGCCAGTGCTGAGTCCGGCAGCTTGCATCCCGGGCGTGGCTGCTGAGTAACCGGCGCTCGACCCTGCACCCGCTGTGCCCGAAAGGGCAGTCCCGCAATTTGGGCAGAAAGCGCCCGTTGCCTGCGACCCGCAATTGGGGCAAAAAGCCATGTGAAGCTCCTCGTCTGAAGTTCAGATTGTTCGAGTCTATTACAACTCGATCAATCTTGCTAGGCCATAGCCGGGCGTCGCACAACCGGCCGGAGTACCAAGTTCACCATTACCATCAAGAGCGAAAACACAGGCAAGAGAAGCAAAGCGCGATGGTACTGCTCACCCACAGCCAGGAAACCGATGATCCGCGAACTTACTGCGAGTCCTAGCCACCCGCAGGTAATTACAATGCCCATCGCAGTTGCTGCTCCCCGCTGAAAGTTGTCGCCAACAATCGCCAGCGTTGTCGGAAAAACCGGAGCCATGCTTAATCCAGCGCAAAACACCGCTATCGTAATAGCCGTTGTCGAATGCAGCGAGAGCATCGCGTATGTCGTGATCGCCATGAGAACGGCCCCAGCCAAAGTCACGGTAAGCGCCGGTATTTTAATCAGCAGGCGCGAGACTACCACTCGCCCGACTAGTATTCCAAAAGCGAAACCGTAGCTGACCACACGTCCGGCCGTCACCGGATCAAAATTCACAGTGATGAGGTAGGTCTTCAGCCAGTTCCATACTCCTACTTCGCAGGCTACATAAAGAAACAGAAATAGGCAGAGCAGTAACAGAGTGGGACGCGACAGCAGCTCCGGCACTTCGTTGAGCCGGAAACTTGCTTCGCCCGAAGGAGAAGGCATCGGTGCTGCAGCGTTCACAACCAGCGCAACCGCCGTAAGTCCGGCGATGGAATAGCAGAGTACCGCCGGAGCTACACTGCCGCTCCCCACATATGTTGTGATGATTCCGCCCAACCCAAAAAAAAGGTTCAGGAAATTTAAAGCCGATCCCCGCCGGCCCGGTTCAACAGCGCCGACCAAAGTATTCGCACCCGTGACGACGATTCCGCCACCAATGCCGAGAATGAAGTACACGACCAGAAGCCCGCCATAGCCGCCTGCGTTCGGTGCAGCTATCAACGAAAGCACAATCAGCGTTAGTCCGGTCAGCAGGGCCAGCTTGCTGCCCTTCCGATCGATGACCGGACCTGCCGAAAGAGAAGCAACCACCAGTCCTAGCGCTTGCGCAGTCGCCAGGCTTCCCTGTTGGTCAGGACTCAATGAATAGGTTGGAAGCAGGGCGCCCAGGATAGGCGCGATCAAGCCGTAAACGAATATCGCCAGCGTAGCAGCGGTAATGAGCACCGAAAAATGGTATCAGACCGGAAGGCCAGCCAGGCTCTTCTGCCCTGCAACTTCAGCGAAGATGGCCGCCGCGCGCAGACATTGATCCCGGTTTACATCGTGATGAGTCAGCATTCGCATGCGGTTCGCATCGATGCCGTTCGCTAGTACGCCGCGTGCTTTTAGATCCTTGCTCAACTCAGCCGGAGTCACGCCCAGACCGGATACGTCAAAGATCACAATGTTGGTCTGCACTCGCGACAGGTCCAGCCAGATACCAGGCACTTCGGCCAGGCGCTGAGCCAGCAACCTGGCGTTCGCATGGTCCTCGCCAAGCCGGGCAGGCGATTCCTCGAGCGCAATCAGCCCCGCTGCCGCCAGAACACCTGCCTGCCGCATTCCACCTCCCAGCCGCTTCCGGAACAACCGTCCTTCGGCTATCCCCTCCTCAGTGCCAACCAGAACCGAACCGACAGGTGCGCCTAATGCTTTCGAGAGGCAGAACATAACCGAGTCGGCATCGCGCGTAATTCGATCCACGCTCGTCCCCAAAGCCGCAGCCGCGTTAAACACCCGCGCCCCGTCCATGTGCACGCGCAAACCTCGCCGGTGTGCCTCGTGACAGATCTCATCAATCGTCTCGAGATCGTATACGCTGCCGCCCGCCATATTGTGCGTATTCTCGAGGGCAATCAAAGTTGTCGCCGCATTGTGAGGGCCCTTGGTGCGCAGCACGCCCGCAATTTGTTTCCAAGTCATCACGCCGTTATCGGTTAGAACCACGCGAGGCATACAACCCGCAAACCACGCCATCATCGAGAGTTCCCAATCCACCAGGTGGCAGTGCGCCTCGCAGATTACCTCTTCGCCATGTTTTGTGTGGATTTTGACCCCGATGGTGTTGCCCATGGTTCCTGTCGGTACAAACAGCGCTGCTTCCTTGCCGAAAATAGAGGCCGCGCGCTGCTCCAATCGATTGACTGTCGGATCTTCGCCGTAAACGTCATCCCCAACCTCAGCATTCGCCATGGCCGCGCGCATCTTTGCATTGGGACGCGTCACTGTGTCGCTTCGCAGATCGATCGTTTCGTGCTCAAACATGAACAAACTCCTGCAATATTTCGTTCGAAACCAACAACCCACGGTCTGAAAGCCAAAGGCGGTTACCTGCCTGACGCATCAGACCTGTTCCACACCACTTCTGGATCGGTTCTGCAAAGCGCGACATCTCCTCGGCGCTTACTTCAATTCCTCGTATCATTC
The DNA here is from genome assembly GCA_963771495.1 of uncultured Acidobacteriaceae bacterium. Lineage (GTDB taxonomy): Bacteria > Acidobacteriota > Terriglobia > Bryobacterales > Bryobacteraceae > Bog-105. Next base: position 258,935 of record CAVYTR010000013.1, read on the forward strand.
GCAAGCCGGCGAAAAATCGCTCCTCCGAGACATTCGCGGCTTCTCTGCCCTGGCTGGACTCTCCACTTAGATACTTATCAAGCTTATCTGTGTTACTCCAGCGATACACCCCATCGAATGAGTGCGCATCCAGGCCGAATCCGGCGTAAGGCTCCAGGCGCCAATATTTCAGATTGTGCCGCGATTGCCATCCGGGTCGGGCGAAGTTGGAAATTTCATATCGCTCGATTCCCAGGTTTGCCAAACACGCTACCGCGGTTTCGTAAAACTCCGCTGTCAGATCGTCGTCCGGAAGCATGCCGGCGCCATAACGCGAGCCGCCCGAAATGATCTCGCTACCCAACCGGCTGTCCTCGTCAACTTCGAAGATGTAAACGGAAACATGCGGCGGGTTCAGGCGTTCAATCCAATCGAGCGAAGCGTTCCAGGACGCCCTGTTCTGCAGCGGCAATCCGGCGATCAAGTCCAGGTTGATATTGTCGATCCCGCCCTCTCGCAACAACGCGACATCACGAACCACCACTTCCGCTGTATGCCGCCTACCCGTTTTCCTCAGCTCAGCTTCAATAAACGACTGTACGCCCAGGCTGACTCGGTTAATCCCACATTCGCGCCAGAGATCGATCGCCTCACGCGTAATTGTTCCGGGAGCGCACTCGAGTGTCGTCTCCAGAATGCGATGTTTGCTGCTGACCGCTGAGATCCCATCCGCTATGCTCCGCAGCGTTGTCTGTGCCATCAAGCTCGGAGTCCCGCCGCCCAGATACACGGTTTCGGGCTCCCAGTCCCAGCGATGTTGTTCGACTTCGCGTATCAGCCGTTCGTCATACAGCGTCTGTGACGGGCGCGAGTAAACACCGGAGGCAAAGTTGCAGAAGCTGCACTTCTGGCTACAAAAGGGATAAGAAATGTAAACGCCGGACACGCGATTTACAACCTGACCTCTTCTCCGAGGTGTTCGCCAATCGCGGACGCTATGAACTCATCCAACGTTTGGTTGGTATCGGGAAGTACAAACGAATGCTTTTCGTCGCTCCACCCCAGCTTGAAACTCCTCGAATGTGCGGAAACCCAAATCTGTCGGACGGGTGCATTAGGACTGATTACAAACTTGCCCTTCGGCTCCTCGAACTCGATTGCGAGCGCGCCCGCGTTGAAATCGGGCTCGAAATCATAGCGGTCCGAGGCGGCGGAAAGCTTGCGGTACAGCGCATCCAGCCCCGCGTCCGCTCGGTTCTTAAATTCCTGCTCGTCCATGGTCTACTGCCATTGTCCATGAACGCCCCGCCGAAGTTTAGTAACTTTCATCGTTGCGCGATCATCAGCTAAGTTGCAGAACTATGGAGCCTTCGTGTGTCCGACAAACCCTCCTTCCAGGCACAACTAAGCTCTTTGGCGATTTCCTTTACAATTTTGACAAAGTAGCGGAGTATTATCCCGCTGATCACTCGGATTCCGAAGCTCTCATTCAATCCGCGAAATCGGTCCAGTACCCCGCGTCGCGGCGAGCGCAAATCGTCAGTGCTCTCCGCCGCCACAACGCGCCTTCCCCAGCTTTGGAAAAGCTCGCGCAACCCGAAACCGTCGCCGTTGTCACCGGTCAGCAGGTCGGGCTGTTTTCCGGACCTGCCTACACCATTTTCAAAGCCATCACGGCAGTAAGCCTCGCCCGCTGGCTGAACGCGCAGGGTATATCAGCCGTTCCCGTGTTTTGGCTGGCCACGGAAGATCACGACCTCGAGGAAGTTGATCATGCCTGGGTGTTCGATCAGGAAGCGGCGCCTCGCGAGCTCCGAGTTCGCGAGCTCATCTCGAACGGCGGTCCGGTGGGCTGTATCCAGCTAGGGGAAGTGCCGCTGGCACAGTTAAGAGTGGCTTTGGGAGACCTACCCTTTGCCCCGGAGATTATCAGGAAGGTTGAAACTTCTTATCGGGACGGCAACACGCTCGGAAGCGCTTTCCGCGAATTTCTTCAGGACATCCTCGGCCCTTATGGCTTGCTTTTTCTTGACCCGCTCCTGCCTGAAGTCCGGGAGGCCGCCGCTCCCTTCCTTTCCGACGTTGCACAGCGGGTTCCCGAATTGACGGCAGATCTTCGCGAGAGAAGCAGCGCGCTCGAGCGGGACGGTTATCACGCTCAAGTCCACATCGAGTCCGATACATCCTTGCTGTTCCTTTTGAGCGAAGGCAAGCGCATTCCGCTGCGATGGAAGGACGGTTCCTTCTTCACCAAAGAGCATGCTTTTACACCTGGCGATCTGCAGGCAAACGCGAACCATCTCTCGCCCAACGCCCTGTTGCGCCCGGTCATGCAGGATTACCTGCTTCCGACAGCCACGTACGTAGGGGGACCTGCCGAGATTGCCTACTTGGCGCAAAGCCAGGTGCTCTATCGCGCTCTGCTTGGTCGCATGCCGCTCATCTATCCCCGCAAGAGCTTTACCCTTCTCGACGCGCGAGCTACCAAGCTGCTTAACCGCTACGAAGTGCATATGACAGACGTTCTCGATTACCAGGAAAAGGTAAGAAGCCGCCTGGCCGCCAAACTTGTTCCCGACCATCTGAACGCTAATTTCGTTTCCTTGCGGTCCAGCGCCTCAGCTGCGCTTGGCAAACTTCAGGCGAGTCTCACTGAGTTCGATCCCACATTGAGCGCGGCGGCCGGCAAGAGCTCTTCCAAAATCCTCTATCAGATCGAAAAGCTCTCGCAGAAAACTGCTCGTGAGGCCATGCGCCGGGACAAGAGGGCCGACAAAGATGCAACTTACCTGACCAACCTTATCTATCCGAGGCGGCACATGCAGGAGCGGATCTATTCAATCGTCCCGTTCTTAGCGAAGTACGGTCTCGACCTGCCGGAGCGCCTGTTCGGTCTTGCTCAGCTTGCCTGTCCGGATCACATGGTTCGAACCGTTTAGCGTTCCGTATAATGACGGTGTTTGAGAGCCGTCACCCTTGCCATACTTGTTTGCCTGCTTCGGGGTGTGCTCCATGCTGATACTCCTGGCGACTTGACCACGCGTGCTGAGCAGTTCATTCGTAACCGGAATACACAGGACGCGCTCTCAGTCTTGGCGCAAGCATCATCCTTACCTGCGCAGACGGACGCTTCTGAAGATCGTATCGGCTTTCTCTACGCCGTTCTTGGCAAAAGCGACGAAGCTATCTCGCATTTCCGAAGATCCATCGAGCTAACGCCGGATTACGCGCCGGCGCATTTTCATCTGGGAGTCGCTCTCTGGCTGCGACAGGATTTCGACAGCGCGCTTCCGGAGTTGGAGCGTTCGGCAAAGCTGTCGCCAGGTGCTTTCGATTACCGTTACCGGCTCGGCTCAGCATACTTGGAAACCGGCAAGTACGAAGCCGCTGCGACAGAGTTGAAAGCCGCAACCTCTCTGAACGGAACTGTGGCGGAAGCGTGGGACGAATTGGGTCGCGCCCTTCAACGAAAACATGACCTTGCCGCTGCAGTCGAAGCCTATGCCAAAGCCGTTCAGCTTGACGGCAAGAGCGTGGATTACCGCAACGATTACGGTTCCATGCTCATCGAAACTCGGCAGGCCGATAAAGCCGTCGAAGTCTTCGACCAGATTCTATCCGAGAACCCCGGCAACGCGAACGTCCGGGTAAACCTCGGTTATGCCTATCTCAAGAAAGGCGAATTCGCGGCGGCCGCAAAGGCTTTCCAGACTGCCATTCAAAGTGATCCAAACTCGCCCGCCGCGCACTACGACCTCGGCATCGCCCTCAAAATGCAAGACGAGATTGAACCGGCACAGAAGGAGTTCCGTGAAGCCATTCGCCTCGATCCGTCGCTGCCAGAAGCGCACTACACCTTGGGCATCACAAACTGGCAGTTAGGCGACTTCCCGGGCACGGTGGAGCAAATGCGAGCTGCCGTTGCGATCCGCCCCGATTACGCCGAAGCTCACTACATGCTCGGCATCGCTCTCAAACAGAGCGGAGATCTCGACGCGGCCATTCCCGAACTGAAAGAAGCCATTCGCCTCGATCCGAACACGCCCGGGCCTTACAACACCCTCGGCCAAATCCTGCGCATCAAGGGCGATAAGCAGGGCAGTGAAGAAGCATTCGCAACCGGTGCTCGTCTCAAGCGCGAAAAAGAATCGCAGCTTGCGAACACGCTCGATCAGGGCATGCGAGGCGGTACCATGCCTCAGCCGATCGCTCCTCCCCAATCGGCTCCCTCGAAGAATCATCTGTAGACTCGCATCAGATGGTCTCCCGGAGGTCTTTCGTTCAGTCGCTTTGTGCCACGGTCCCGGTCTTCTCTTTGGACCAGCTCCTGGCCGGAACTCCTTTGGGCGTCCAGTTCGTAAACGTGGCGCGTGAAGCAGGGCTGAACACGAAAACAACTTTCGGCGCTGAGCAGCGCAACAAGTATTTGCTTGAGACTACTGGCTGCGGTGTTGCTTTCTTCGATTACGACGCGGACGGCTGGCTCGACATTTTCTTCGTCAATGGCACGCGCTTCGAAACGAATTACGCAAAGGGTAGCGACCCCGTCAGCCGCCTCTACAAGAACAATCGCGACGGAACGTTCACTGACGTTACCCTGAAGTCCGGTCTGGCGCGCACAGGTTGGGGGCAAGGCGTATGCGCCGGCGACTACGACAACGACGGTCATGACGATCTGTTTGTGAGTTATTGGGGGGATTGCGCGCTTTATCACAATAATGGAAACGGCACATTCACCGATGTTGCCGTCAAAGCGGGCGTCACCACCCGCACCACTACCGGCCTGAAGCGCTGGAACACTGGCTGCGCTTTTCTTGATTACGATCGGGATGGTCACCTGGACCTGTATGTGGCCAATTACATCGATTTCGATCCAAAAACGGCTCCCCTGCCCGAAAGTGGCCCCTGCCTTTACGAAGGGCTCGTTGTTGCCTGCGGTCCTCCCGGACTGCAGGGGGGCAAGGACATCCTATTTCACAACAACGGCAACGGCACGTTCAGCGACGTGTCTGAAAAAGCCGGCATTCTGAAGAAAAACGGAACGTACGGTCTCGGCGTCCTGGTGGGCGACTTCGATGACGACGGCTGGCCCGATATTTACGTCGCAGACGACTCGGCGCCTTCCGCCCTTTTCAAGAACAATCACGACGGAACCTTTACTGATATTGGCCTCGAAGCGGGCGTCGCATTCGGCGCCGATGGAAAAACTCAGGCCGGTATGGGCGTCTCCGCTGCGGATGCATTCGGCGACGGCAAACTCGCCATATTCAAAACCAATTTTGCCGGCGATACCTCCAGCCTCTATCGCAACTTAGGTGGAGATAACTTTGAAGACATGACGTTTCAGGCCGGGCTCGGGCGTAATACTCGCTTCCTGGGCTGGGGCGCTTGTTTTTTTGACTGCAATAATGACGGTTGGCCTGACATTCTCACCTCCAACGGGCACGTTTACCCCGAAGTCCGCGAGAAAGCCAGCGAATCCGGGTACCGTGAACGAAAAGTCCTCTATCGGAATCTCGGCAATGGCAAGTTCGAAGACGTTTCGCTCGAGGCCGGACCTGGCATCCTCGAGACAGTGCCCGCCCGCGGTTGCGCTATAGGCGACTTCGACAATGACGGCGATCTGGACATCGTCGTAAACTGCGTCAACGATGTTCCTCAGTTGCTCCGCTGCGACAGTACGCTCAAAAACAACTGGATTAAGGTGAAAACCGTCGGAACGAAATCGAACCGGTCGGGTATCGGCGCCCGGATCTATTGCCGCCCTGAAGGGCAGCATCCCCAGATGGACGAGGTCCGCAGCGGCGGCAGCTATATCTCACAAAGTGACCTGCGCGTCCATTTCGGGTTAGCTCAGGCAACCAAAGTCGATCTGGAGATCCATTGGCCCAGCGGTCAAGTCGACAAGTTGCCGAACCTTGGCGTGAACCGCGTGATCAAGGTCGTGGAAGGGAACGCGTCCGCATAAACACAAGGAACAGGGCGGAACCGAAGCAAATTCGATTCCGCCCTGTTGTTCTGATCCGGCTTCGCTTAGAAGTCGAGTCGTGCGGCAAACTGCATTCGTCGCATCGTCGATCCGAAAGCAAGCGCAGTAATTGTCCCTGCATTGTTTCCGTTCACGTTCGTGTTCGGCAATGCAAGATTCGCGTGATTAAACAGGTTGTACGCCTCGCCGCGCAGCTGCCAACTCAAGCGCTCGGTCAGCTTGAAGTTCTTCGCCAACGACAGATCCTGGTTGACGAAGATCGGCCCACGCAAAGTATTGAATCCGTAATTCCCATAGACGTTATTCGCGGGAATCACAAAGGCGCTGCTGAGGGTGTTATTCGGTCCGACATCCAGCCATTGAGCTCTGCTCTGGTTGGCTGCATACGGGCTTCCCGTCCCGATGTTAGGTCTGCTACCCGGGCCCTGGTTAGGTCGGATTGCGGATCCCGCGTCGCCGATAGTCGGAGTAAAGGGTAACCCGCTATAGAACGTGGTGATTCCAGTAAGGTCCCACCCGCCCAGGACGGCATCGATGGCCCGGTTTAAATTGGCGCCGTACTTCCGGCCTCTTCCGAACGGGATCGAGTAGTTTTGGGCAATCGTGAGCGCATGATCCGAAATTGAGTTCTCACGGCCTCGCCCTAGTGGACGATTGTACAAGAACGTGTAGTCGTCAGCCGCATCGCCTACCGCATCCTGCCATGTATAACTTAATTGAACGCCGTACCCTCTTCCGAAATTCCTCTTCAACTGCACCTGCAGAGAGTTGTATTCGTTGGTCGCGCACATGCAGTAAAACTGAATGTTCTGCGTCCAGTGAAGTGGCTGCCCGTTAGCTCCGATGAAGTTGTAATACGGTCTCAGTGAGTTAACGTCAGAAACGCCTGGGACGAAAGCCGGTTGATTGATGTTCTCGTCAAAACCATCTCCCGAACCACGTCCCACATGCCGCCCAACATTACCTACGTATCCGACTGATAGCGACATATTGCTTGCCAGTTGTCTTTCCACCGTCAAGTTGTAGGCTTCTACTCTCGGCAGCCGCACATCCAGGGGGCGTGCCTTGGCCGTGATCCCATCCGGCAGGATAAACTGGCCCGAGGCCGGTACAGGAGTTACCGTCGGAGAAGGCGGCCCTTGTGCCAGTGTAAAGACGCTCCCGAAACTTGTCGCAGGATTCAAACTCTGGCTCGTAAGGACAGGCGGATTCTGTGTCACGTTATGGCCGAACGTCGCGCCAAATGTTCCCAGTTCATAAGCCCAGCCGTAGCCTGCTCGAATCACGGTCTTCTGATTGAGCTGGTACGCAATTCCGAGACGCGGAGCCAAATTCAACCAGTTCATGTTCTGTACACCGTGTACCGATACGTTCCCGATACCGAATACATTAATAAGACCGGTCCGCAAGTCGAGTTGCGCGCCGTTTGCCGCTCCGTTCACCTGCTCTGGGAAAACGAGTTCCCATCGCAACCCATAGTTAACCGTCAGCTTCGGGGTCACGCGCCACGAGTCCTGCCCGTAGAAGAACCACCGGCGTTGGTGCTCAGCGGCATTCGTTGTTGTGCTAACGTACCTGTCGAACGTTGATACATTACCCAGAAGGAACGTGGCAAACGAAATGCCCGCCTGGGCTCCGGAGCCGGCGCTTGCGACGTAGCCGGTATTGCTCGTGTTGAAGAACAGTTCTCCCGCCCGATGCTGATCGCTCGGAACACGCAGATTCTTCGCGTATCGGATGTCGGCTCCAAATTTGAAAGTGTGGTTGCCAACGACCTTGGAGACGTTGTCCGTGAACTGGTATTGGCCTTCTTCTTCGGTCAGCGGACAGTTGCACTGCGGCCCATTGAAGCTGCCATTTCCAAGAGCGTAACCAAGATTGGTGATGGGATTTAGGTTGCTATCGTTAAACGCAAAATACGGCAGACCCGACGTGTAATAAGGATCCAGGTTCAAGCCAGGAATTCCAGCAGCAGTCGCCGGAGACGTTCCTACGCCATTTGGCGTCGTCTGAACGTGATATTTCATGTAGCCGAACCGAAATTCATTCACGACGGTTGGGCTGAATGTATGCGTTACGCCGATCGCCACGCTCTGATTCCTGACGTAAGAATTGCCCGAAAAATTCACCGTATTGAACGATGGGCCACCGGCTAAAGAGCCGAATGCGCCGACAGCGCTCCTGGCGAACTGCTGATTGCTGTATCGCCCGAAGATTGTGGTCTTTTCGTTGAGGAAGTAATCCTCGCGGGTATCGAACTTATTCGCGTCGAAGGAACCACCGCCGGACGCCGCATAGTTCGGCAATAGCGGGTTGCTCTGCGGAGCATTCGGAAGTGGGAAGTAATTTAAAATGTTCAATGCCTGCGGGCTCAGTCGCGAAGTGGGAATACGGTTACCAGCAAACGCGAGCCGGCCTGTGCCATCCGCATTTCCTGTATTCGGGTCGAAGATCATGTTCGGCTGCAGCGTAACGCTTGTGCCGGCCGTTGTCTGGACGGTTGGCGAACCCGGCTGGGAAGGTAGCAAATACGCACTGAAGTCGCCAGTTCGCGCTCCGGCCGTCGGTACAGTGGTCAGCACCGACCCGGTGAAGCGTTGCCTCAGCAACTCAGCGTCTCCGAAGTAAAACAGTTTGTCCTTGATGATGGCGCCCCCAAGCGATCCCCCAAACTGGTTGTATTTCAATAAAGGTGCGTGACCTGACGTATCCGCGAACGGATCGCGCCCGAAATCCTGAAACCCCGGGCTGTTATTCCGGAAGTACTCGAATGCAGTAAAGTGAAACTGGTTTGTCCCAGATTTGGTTGAAGCATTCTGGATGCCGGCCCCCGCATACCCAAACTCGGCATCATAGTCCTGCGCCGAGATTTTCTGTTCCGCTAGCGAATCGATATTCGGGTTGATAACGATGATCCCGAGAATTGGATCTTGGTTCTCCGTACCATCCAACTGATACCCCGTCCCACTGAAATGTTGCCCGTTAACCTCCACTTGAGCGCTCCCTTGCGGGTCTTCGCTCGAGGCGTGAGCGAAACTGGCTCTCGAGGTACCCGGAGTCAGTAGCTCATAGGCCTGAGCATTTCTTCCAAGGCTTGGAAGGTCAACTAGTTGCTTCGCGCTGAACGTCGTCGACACATCCGCGCGATCCGATTGCAGGGTCGGCGCAGCGGCCGTTACTTCCACCGTCTGGGAAACGTTGCCGGGCTGCAAGCTCGCATCCACGCGTGCAGCGTTATCTACTTGCACGGTGATGTCCTTGAACTGCTGCTTGCTGAAACCCGGCGCCTCAACGGCCACCGTATACGTACCCGGTATCAGCTGATTCCGTTCGTAATTGCCCGACTCATTCGAAGTTGTCTCAAACTGAGTGCCCTTCGATTGGTCGGTGATCGTGACTTTGGCGTTCTGAACAGCTCCGCCGCTTGCATCGGTCACGGTACCAAAAATTCGCCCGAATACCTGTTGGGCACTCCCGCTGCTGCAACCCCACAACAGAGCAGAAGCAAGAATAGCCACCCGCCAGGCCTGCCTGCGGTAACTAACCATAACTTTCTCCTTGGAAAGCAAATATACAGCCGTACCCTCCGGTACGACATACTCCACCACAGGCTAGTGTAAATCAAATATTTGAGAAATGTGCCAGGTTTCTGAATGGGAGCTACAGAAAATCTTTCTAAGAACGCATTTCGCCTGTGGAAAATGCCTCTTCTGTGAGCCGTCTCTCTATACTCATCAATATGCTGGCTTTAGCTCTGCTGATGGTGGCCGCCGGGGCAGCCGCCTCCCTCCGCCAGCAAGGAGTTGAGCTATATGCGCAGGGTAAGTACGCCGAGGCCGTAGCTGCCCTTCAGCAGTCCATCCAGACTGAAACCTCCGGATCGGCAGACTATCAGCAATCAGTCCTCTTACTAGGCCAAAGCTATTTCATGCTGTCGCAGGCTCCGAAGGCGATTCCCTGGCTCGAAAAGCTGCCCGACAGCACGGAGGCGAACTACATGCTCGGCTACGCTTACCTTCAGACAGCCCAACCGGACCGCTCGGAAGCCGCTTTCGCCCGTCTGTTCGCCCAGGATGCGGGATCCGCCAAAGGCCATTTGGTCGCTGCCCAGATGATGCTGAAAAAGGATTATGACGGCGAAGCCTCCCGGGAGCTGGAGACCGCTCTCAAACTCGATCCGAAACTCCCCGAAGCCCATTTCCTGCTAGGTGAAATCGACATCTTCCGCGGCCGCTTCGATGCCGCCATCGACGATCTCCACAGGGAGCTCGAATTGAACCCTACTTTCGCACAAGCCTGGTATCGGCTCGGGGATGCCTACACCCGAAAAGAGAGCTGGAGCGACGCTGTCCCCAACCTGCAGCGAGCTGTCTGGCTCAACCCGGAGTTCAGCGGTCCTTATATTCTGCTCGGCAAGGCTTATCTGAAAATGGGGAACTACTCAAACGCGGAGGGGATTCTGCGGCGCGCTCTTACCTTGGACCCGAATAATCAATCCGCCGCCTACCTCCTTGGGCAGACGCTGATGGCCGAAGGCAAGCGCGACGAAGCTCGTACGGTGCTGGACAAATTGCGCAAGAAGTAACTCACTTCTTCGCAGCAAGAGCAGCTTCCGCCCGAGCCAGGTTCGCCGCTGCGGTCTTTGCCCCCGGGTCCAGCCGTAGCGCCTCCCGAAATGCTTCGACAGCGGAACTCAAATCGCCCTCAATTGCGAGCGCCGTGCCCAGGTCAGTCCTTATCTCGGCATTGGCCGGTGCCAAGCGGCATGCCTCTGTGAGGAGTGGAACCGCCTCCCGATATTGTCGCTGGGCAATGTAGATGGCCGCCAGACCAGTCAGCCCCTCCACGTCACCCGGCTTGCTGCGAACCAACCTACGATACTCGGCTTCCGCTCCCGCCAGATCGCCGTTCGCGGCAAGTGCCCTTGCTAGGTTGTACCTTGCGTTTGTATACCCCGGATCGCCAGCCAACACCTTACGAAGCTCCTCAATGGCTTCGGCAATGTTTCCATTCAACAGCAGTGCTGCGGCCATTCCGTTTCTTGCGGTCGCACTCGCCGGCTCAATCCGGAGCGCATCCCGATATCCTCCGATCGCAGAGGCGAAGTCTCCCCTACTTTGAAACAGTGCCGCCAAGTTGTAGTTTGCTAGGAAATCATCCGGATACTTCTCCAGGCGCCTGCGCGCAACGGCTTCTTGCAGCGCCTGCCGGCCATCCTCTGTGTCCCCTGGGCGACTCGAGACGGGCAAAACCTGCAGCCAGACGTGCCCCATCTCGTCCTCGCTCAGGTTGCCGGTTCGCACGCGCTTCGGCGGGTTGGTTGGGTTCCGGGGATTGCTCGCCGAGTTGTCGTAAGTCACTCGCATGTCCACACGCGTCCCCTTCGGAAGCCTCACGGGCGCCTTGTACTCGTAAACCGCTTGCCAATTGATGTCCCAATCGGGAATGCGAATCAACCAGCGTTTGTTTCCATCGGGTAAAACCGCCCAGCACTCCACCGTTTTCCCGACATAATGCGCGTGCGGATAGATGGCAAGCACGTCCACAGCCACCGGCAGCACCAGGTGATCCGTGACGGCGAAATCCCGATCTCCAGCCGGAATGTCGATAGCCCCGTCGTCCTCCAGTTGCAACAGCATGGGAAACCGCGTCGGTGCCCGTCCCGTGAAATAAAGCCCGATCTCCGCTTCCACCGCTTCCTTCTTCCCGGTGGATTGCAGATGTAGATTCAGAATGAGGTCGGTCGCGGGGTCAAGCCGCCAGCTCATGTCTTCTGGTTCCGGGCGCAACACCGAGCCTGGCTTCCAGAACAGAAAGTGCGAATCAGGATCGAACTCGTTCGTTCCGGCTTCCGTGATCACATCCATTCCGGGAAAGCCTGGGTGCCCATCCTCCCCGTCACGCCGCCGCAAGGAATCCGTCCTGTCGAGAACCACGTTCGCGTGATGCACACTCCGCGGATTATTGACACGCAATTCGAAGCCACGAACGTACTGGGTCTCCTTCAACCCCGTTCGGATAATGAAATTACGGAAAACATCGCTTCCACCCGCCTCCATCTGAAACGGTTGCGGCATCCGCAGAATCAAATCCGGCTTCCCCATCTGCCATCCATCGCCAAATTGGGGGACATCGGGCTTCTCGGACGCGGATCCCTCCGGAGTTCCTCCTTTCCACCAGTCAGAGAAAAGCCTGATCTGTGCCTCCGAAAGACGCCTCTCTCCCGCGAACTCGCCGTATCCGTCCTGTGGCGGCCAAGGAGGCATGTACCGTCGTTGCGTCACTGCCACAATCTGTGCAGCATGTTTCTTAACCTCTGCGAAAGTAACCAGCGGAAATGGTCCAAGACCTCCGGAGTGATGGCAGGGTGCGCAGTTTTTCGCAACAACGGGCGCGATATCGTGATTGAAAGTGACGGGCTGCGCGAAGAGCGGCACTACCGTCAACAGAAGCCACAGCCGATACATCGCCTCAACCAGCCTCAATGGCTTGCCTTACTAGCAGTTCCGTTTCTTCTTTCGTCAGGCCGGTGCTGATAAACAACTCCTGCCGGGCCCCAGCGCTTAACGCAATAGCCTTCCAGCCGTTACTCGTCGGGACCGTTACCCTGATTACCGGCTCTCCCTTCGCATCCCGCACTTGCCGGATCACGCCGGGTATAACGGAGCGGATTTCATCGGATTTCAGCAGCCGCTCGAGAACCGGGCGCAGGCCGTCAATAATGCTGTGCTCGATCTTGAGTTTGTTTTGTGCCGCTCGCAGGCGCATCCGTTACTTAAACCGTCTCCTGTACTGTATATCGATCCCAAACTCACCATTGTCGTCCCGCAAAGCAACCACCGAATAGTGCCCGCTGAAAGCCCATTCAACTCGAAAAATCTGCTCGGACGTTTGCGAAAGATTGGTCACGTACGTGACTGATATTTGCTTTGAGATCTGCTGCTCCAGCGTAAGCCGCGCCTGCGGCGTAGTAGTCAAATTTTGAACGAGGGGATCGATCTTGATGTTCGTTATGCCAAAGAGCTTGGACAATCGATTCGAGGCTGGCGCGAAAGCTTGACCGAGCACAGTGTTCGCACCGGTTTGCAAACTCGTCACGTCATTCGCGGTCTGCGAAGTCGGGACATTTGAGCCGACTTCAGGCGTCCTCCCCACTGTCAGCAGTGCGATGATGTCCCGCGGCTGCAGTGGCGGATCCGAACGGTAATTAATGTTCAGCCGCCCCAACGTTCCGGCGATCGTAATATTCACAATGATCCCGCGTACTTGCGTTTGAACATCCAGGTCGAGAACCGGTTCAATCCGCGCGGCATTCACAAAGCTGACCTCACCGCGATTGATGCTATAGCGCGAGCCGAACACCTTCACGTCGCCCTCGTTCACGTAAATGCTGCCCAGCAGAGCGGGGTTGTTGAGAGTCCCCCGCAGTCGCAGATCAATTTCCGCCTGCACATCGCTGCTGAATGCAGTACTCAGTTGAAGGTTGGGCGCGCTCTCAATGGCAACGTCGAACTGCAGTCCCGTCAAAAAATCTTTCTCGGTGCCGGGCGCCGACGTCGGGGTCGCAACAGACTCCAGCAGGTTGCCGACGTCCGTGCTCGGATTCAAAATCACCCGCGAAACGGTCGTGCTGCCCGAAAGAATGCTGCGCTCGCTTGTTCCGGTGAGTTGCAGTTGCGAACTGGCCGTCACGCTAATGCCGCCTGCGTAACGCACACGGACCTCCTCAGCATTCCCTGTCAGGCTGTAAACAATCGGGCCGGCGCCATAGTTTAGAAATCCTGCCAGAGACAAACGGCCTCCACCAGTTTGCGCCGTCAGCTTCTGTATCGTCGCCCTGCTCTGATTGAATGTGATTTCCCCATTCAGCTCCGTCACGGCAGTCGGCAGGTTGGGCACCGCAAGCGCGCCATTGCTCACCGCGACGGTCCCACTCGCTTTGGGGTTCCGCCAGGTCCCGCTCACATCCATTGCAATCATGGCCTGTCCCGAAGATTGCAACGCCGGATTAAACGCCTGTAGCATTGCAAGATCCACAGATCCCTTTGCATTGAGGTGAGCCTCTCGTTGCCCCTGTAAGTACGGGATCACTCCGCTGACACTCAGGCCTGTTCCCCGGCCCCGCAACTTGAATTCGCGGATCGTGGCTTGGCCATCAGAGGCGTCTATCACCACCGGAGCCGCATTCTGAAATGAGAGATCAGTTCCGTCATTCCTTGCGCGCAATTCGAGTGTCTTGAGTTCCACTCGCGCATGTATTTTGCCGGGCTGCTCCAGAGGGCCATCAAATTGTAAACGACCCTCTGTCCATCCCTCCAACGGAATGACAGAGCTTTGACCAGCTTGGAGAATCGACCTCAGCGTCGCAAAGCTGACCCGATCGAACTCGATCTGCCCGTGTGCAGGATTTCCTTCCACCAGTTGGATTTCTGCTTGCCCGCTCAAGCGCGTCGTCCGCAGATTTCCGGAAATGCCGGTCTGGAGAAGCTGTCCGTCCGTCCGTCCCCTGAACGTAAGGTCGCCCAATACGGTCTTCTCCACGCTGATCCTTCGGAGCACCAGCGATCCATCAGCCTCCTTCAGGTCGACGTGCCCGGGCCGAATATCCGCCGTTAGCTGCGCATGCAGTTCACTTTGGGCTTCGAGCTGGGGATTGTATCGATGCAAAACGTCAATCACACTCAGCGGAAAGGTGTTGCTGTCCATCTTGATTTGCGCTGTTCCCTTACTCCATTCGCTTCCCTCGCGATCGTAAGCGCCCGAAAACTGAACCGCTGCGGGGCCGTCCTGCAGATGGCCGCTAGTCACCCGCAGATGGTTCCCCGATACCGTCGCCACTGCTTGCAGTTTCGTCACTTGCTCGCCGAAAGCCTGAAGCTGCGCCACCTCTACTTGGCCTCTACCTTGCGGGTTGTTCAAGCGTCCGCTCATCTCAAAAGCTCCCGAGGCCACGCCACGCAAGCCTCTCCATGTCGGAGGAAGACTCGGAACAACCCACCGCCCCAGTTCCACTCCTGTAAATTGCAATTGCGCTTCGACGTTTGCGTCGGCCCGCGGCTGCCACTTTGCTAACTGCAGATTTCCCGATCCCTTCACGTGAAGTGTGGCCGATGTCAAAGATAAAGAATCGAATTGAACGCCTTGCGAGTTCGCGCGCAAGCGCGACCGGATCTCGTCAAACGCGTTCCCATGCCATTCAACCCGGGTAAGCCCGATGTTTCCAGCAACAGTCAAATCTCGAAGTGGCCCCGAGATGGCTCCGTCAAAATGCGCCGTTCCTCCGGCCTGCATTGCTGGAAGCCGCTCGGGAGAAACCAGGGGACCCAAATCCGACAAATCAGTGCTATCGATCGACGCTTGAAGCTCTCTTCCCGCAACACCCTCGAGAGCAAGCCTGGAATGAGGAAGAGCAATCTCCGCCCGGGAAAACGCAAGCTCATTCCCTCGTTGCCTATATCGCACGTTCGCCTGCCCTGAAATCGGAATGCCACCCGCGACCGGACGAATCGTAAGCTCGGCATCTGCAGTTAAGTCTCGAAGCGCGAGAGCGGCGATCGGTTTTTCTACTCGGGCTTGCAACTTCACGGGGCCACTCGCTATCCCGGTCCAAGGCAGATCCCGCCCTCCGAGTAGTGCTGCCGCAGCCCGCAAGTTCATCTCCTCTAGACGGCCCTCTAGCACCAGCCTTTGAAAATCGGCGAGTTCCCCCTGGCCCGCAAATCTAGTTCCCGCCGAACGAATTTCCAGGCCTGTGAACTCGATCTCATTCGCGTCTGCTGCCATTGACGTACTCGCTTCTATAAGTTGCGACCGAAGCTTCAGATTCCGCCCTCGAACACGGCCGTTAAATGTCCAGTCTTCGACGCCTCTATAGAAACCGGAGCCGCTCACGTCGAAATCCCCGCTTCTCACTTCGCGTACTCCAAGCTCTGCCGCCGCAACCTTCCCCGCAACATTGAATTGCAGTTGAGGGCGAGTGAAATTGGTGAGCGTCCCTTTTAGCTGAACGTTCGATGCCTTCGAGAAATAATGCAGGCTCTTGATGACGGCGTGGTCTGATCCCAGCCTGATCGAGAGATCCAGGTTGCCGTTTAGTGAGCGCAAGCTTGGCGCTTCCAGCTTGCGCAAAGAACCGTCCAGCATATATTCCCGGCTCGCCGCATCGTAACGGGCTATCGCCGCGACATCCTCGCCGGTGAATGAGAACGGTATCCTCCGAAGATTTACGGCAATCCATCCGTCCCAGACATGCATCGTACTCGCCTTCAAGGAGCCCAGCTTCTGTTGACCTCCAGCCGTGACGGACGGCAAGTTGGTCGTTCCGTCGGGCCGCACAATCACATTGATCTGCGGCCGGCGTACCTCTAATTGGCTCAGCTGAAGGTTCCGGCCGAGCAAAGAAGTTATTCGAAACCTCGCCCGCAGAAACTCTACTGCAACTAGCGGCAGTGCTCCACTTTCTTCTGAGCTATGCAGAACCAGTCCGTGCACTTCCAACGTCTGAGAGCCCCAATACAAATGGAACGATTGCATCTGGACAGTCGTACCGGTGGCTTTCTCAATCCCCGCAATCACTTCCTCACGTGCACGGTCCTGGAGCCAGTTGCTGTTCAGCACCATCGCGAACGCAGCCATCACAGCCAGAACGGCGACGGCGACCGTGCCGGCTATTTTGAATCTCATGTCACGTCTTCGAACAGGGCTGTTATCGGAGCGATTGATCCAGGTAGACAATATTCACCTGCTTCCTGCTCTCCTCAATCCAGGTCTCCAAAACTTGGTTCGTCCGTTCTTCAATAAGTGATTGCCTGATCGACTCACGAGACGCCTCCAGGGAAGCCGGCAGCCGTCCCGGATGACTGACCTTCCAGGCTGCAGTACGAGCCGAGTACTCTCCCTCAATGTCGCTGTCGGATAGGCCCAGGTCGGGCCGAAAACGGTATTCAACGAATTGGAGCGTAGTAAGTTGAAACGCAAGATGAGCTTTGAGAATCGCCGGCGTGAGTTGATATTCCGCCAGCATTCGGCCAAAATCTTGAGGCGAAGTCTTCGCAGTCCGGATCCCTGCGTAGTAAGTTTCTATTTGTTCGGTCGTAGGCAAGGGATAACGGCTTAGTTCCATCTCGCGTTTGACAAGTAATTGCTGTACCAACCGGTCCGCCGCTGCGCGCCGCTCGTCATCCGTCCTCCTCACCGGCTTGTCGTTGAGAAATGCCGTAACGCGTATCTCCTCGTCTAGCTGCAACTCCGTGATCGTCTGCTTGCCTACCGCGACCGCAAGCCGGTCGAGAAGTTCAGCGTCGGTGACAGCAGTTAAAGCTATCAGTAATAAGGCGCGCCGCATTAGAAGGCCTGCCCCAGCGAGAAATGAAATTGAAATGCATTGATTTTCTGTACTGCCGGAATGGCCGTCCCATTTAAGTAATCTTGTTCTGTACCTTTCAGTCCGAAGAAACGCGGCGCATCGGGGCTGAATGATAGATCAAGTCGTACCGGCCCAATAGGCGTCCGGTACCGCAATCCGAATCCGACTGATTGCACCAGGTAGTTGAAATCCTGCAGATCCCGTTGCCGGAATCGGAAACTAACATCGCTCAGCGTGTCATACACGTTCCCGGCATCATGGAACAATACGCCCGCCAGGTTATCTCCATAAAGCGGAAATCGGAGCTCCAGGTTATTCGTGAACAAAGCGTTTCCGCCTAACGGGAAACCGGTTGCTAGATCGCGAGGGCCTGCCTGGAAATCCGGAAATGCGCGAATGGAAGTAGAACCTCCCGAATACAGTCGCTCCGCCAGGGGAACGCTTGGCCTTCCTCCTGTTCTGCTGATCACGCCAAACTGTGTGCTCCGCGCGAACACTACTTCCCGGCCAATCGGATGGTAAGTCGCGTTCCGAAATAGCCCTCGCGCGAAATGCGTCTGGGATCCCAATACACCAGGAGCGTAACTTATGTCTGCTGTCGTGTAAATTCCCCGGTGAGCGTCCGTAGGGTCATCGCGCTTGTCCTGGATGAACGAAAGCTCGCCCAGGCCGACCGTCTCAGGTTGCGATAAAAGAGGCACCAGCAGGCGGTCGATCTTGAGATTGCTCAGCGTCACATTGCGAAATACCAGCCTGTACTGCAGCGTGTAAGCCCGCGATACTCGCTGACCTAACTGAACCGAAGCTTCCCGTCTATGGGCCGTGAAGGTCCTTATGTCGCTCGCATTATCGATTAAGGTCGAGAAGGTTAAGCTGAGCTTATCGTTAGACACAAACTCTGGGACGAAGTAACTGAGAGCGGCGCGCTGCTCGATCGTCGACACTGAACCTTGAACCCCGACGGTCTGGCCTAGCCCGAGAAAGTTAATACGGCTCACTCCCACCGCCAGCCGAGGTGCAAATCCGGTCGACCCCGCAGGATTATCCAACGTGGTCACCCCTCCACCCAGACGTGCGATCTGTGCTCCCACTCCGACATTCAACGAATAATGCCGGGCTTCATCTATGTCATAGAGAACCGTCTTCTCTTGCTCGTCTCCATCCGGATTCTGCAGAGCGGTATTCACACGCGCAAAAATTCCGAGCTCATACAGCCTGCGCTGGGTGTCCGTTTCTTGAGAAAGCGAAAGTGGTTCACCCCTGTCCAACTCCATTCGCTGCTGCACTAATCGTGGCCGCGTAGTTTCAAGACCGCTGATCAAGACATCCCGCACATATTTGCGCTGTCCCGGAGTGATTACGTAACGCAGCTCCACCTCTTGCGCGCCGTTCGTGGGACTCGCATCGTAAGCGAACGACGCGTTGATGTAACCGTGATCGTAGAAATAAGTGAGAATGTTCTCCCGATCCACTGCTACGTTCGTTTCGCTAAACGGCTGCCCATCGGAAGAAGTGATCCTGCTCCGCAGCGCAGCCAAGTCGTCACTCGCCGCCCCTTCAATCGAAAGCCGGGACACAAACCATTGCGGGCCTTCCTCAATCGTGATGAACACAGCCAGGTGATCATGCTTGCCTCGAAATCTATCCTCGATTCTGGACGTGATTCGCGCATTCCTGAATCCGTTCGCAGCATACAGGTTTTCAATCGCCTGTAAATCCTGCTTCAGATACACATTGCTAAAGCGCCCGTAGGGGAACCTGGGGAATTCTGCTGCTGCTATAAACAGCCGTTCCCGGATCGTCTCAGCCGAGAAATAGTGTTCACCTTGCAGCTGAATGTACACAAGTTTGTGTCGTCTTCCCCGGCTCACGTGATAGGTCACCACTCGGGCGCCCTGGCCTGTCACACCCGATATTTCGTAACTGACCCGCGCCCTGAAATAGCCTTGCGTAACCAGGTATTGCTGAACATTGTTCTGTCCCTCTCTCAGGAGATCAGTGTCAAGCGAGTGCTCCTGGAAAATGGGCACTAATCGCTTCAACGTGCCCCTGCTGATGTGAGCGCCCGCTACTCGGATGTCCACCAGCAGGCCGGCCTCAATATCTATCGTCGGCTTTACTCTATTCGTGCTGCTGTCATAAGGCAGCCGGGTTAGAGTGACGCGTGAATCAAGCAGATCTTTCTTGGCATAATACCGGCGTACGTTTTCGAGCCCTTGACGGGTCCGGTTGTCGGTAACTTCCTGCCATCCGAGCAAGCCGTAGAGGCGCTTCCACCGGGTTGCGCGAATAATGCGCTGGGGGTTTTGTTCTGGATCCCCTGTGATTTCGGGTTGCTCGAACCTCGCACGATCTCCCGTCTCGACATGAAACGTGAGGTTAGCCTGTTGGTTCGCTTGATCGAAGCTGACCCGCGGCACAATGTTCGCCTGATAGAACCCATTTGCCCGTAGCAGACTCCGCAGCGCTTCCGTCGCCTCTGTTTTTTGAGAATCCACATATGGCTGGCCCAATCGCAGCTTCAAGGCGCTTGCAATCTCTCCCTGGTTCGGGGGCGCTTTTACGCCGGTCACTGTTAAGCGGCCCGTAAAGTAAGCGCGCTTAGTGAGGAATCGGAGTGCCAATCCTTGCGGCGTCTCTCGGCCATCAATCGCCAGCTCGGCATACCTTCCCGTGGCATACAGGTTTTGAATTGCTTGCTGCAAGTCGCGTTCGTGAAAGATCGAACCGGCATTGAACGGCAGCTTCTCCGCGAGCTCCTTGTGTGTCAACGGCTGATCCGCTGGCTCATACTCGATCGCTGCGATCCGCTGTCCTTCATACTGCAGCGCGTCCTGGATAACTGGTCGAGTGCCCTGGGGTTTTGCAATCGGTAACAATCCGAAGAAAACGAGACTCACTGCCAGCCAAACGCGCCAGCATGCGTTGGTTGTTAGCATCGTCCTATATGTCACCGGACGCCCAGGACCAACGCTACTCGCGGCAGATCTTATTCGCGCCCATCGGTGAAGAAGGCCAGCAGAAAATTCGGAAAAGCTCGGTCTGTATAGTCGGATGCGGTGCCCTCGGCAGCTTTGCTGCGGAAGCGCTCGCCCGGGCCGGAGTGGGGCGGCTACAGCTGGTTGATCGCGATTACGTTGACTACACAAATCTTCAACGGCAGTGGCTGTATAACGAGAACGATGCCAGGGACGAAGCTCCTAAAGCAATCGCGGCAGCTCGCAGATTGCGGAGCATCAATACAGACGTGCACGTAGACCCGCTCGTTACAGACCTCACCCCTTCTAACGCGGAAGATATCATTCTGGGGAACGATCTTGTTCTGGACGGCACCGACAACTTTGAAACCCGATATCTAATAAACGATGTTAGCGTCAAGCACGCCTGCCCCTGGATCTACGGTGCAGCCATCGGCAGTTACGGAATCGTCGCTCCACTATTTCCCGATCTTGGTCCATGCTTCGCCTGCATCTATCCCAACCCGCCCGCCGGTTCTCAGCCGACCTGCGATACCAGCGGCATCCTTGCTTCCACCACGGCAGCCGTCGCCTCTCTTCAGGTAGCCGCGGGGCTGCGCCGGTTGGTCGGCTGGCCAGATTTTAAGTGCCGGATACAAACGCTCGACGTCTGGAACGGGCCTGCTCGCTCCGTCGAAGTAGGCGATCGCGATCCATCGTGCTCTGTTTGCGCCCTTCGCGAATTCCATTACCTGGAAGGCCAAAGACGCGTGCCCGTCAGCCTTTGCGGACGGAACGCAGTTCAACTCCACGACCGTGCCCGCCCCCTCGACCTCCCAGAGCTGGCCGCTCGCCTTCGCTCTGTTGGTTCTGTCAGAGTCAACGAATTCGCGCTTCGACTCTCTATCCCGAAATACGAACTTACGGTCTTCCCCGACGGGCGAGCCATCGTAAAAGGAACTACCGACGTCAGCTTCGCCCGCTCCCTCTATTCCCGCCTGATCGGAAACTGATCAAGTTGGGGGCTCCCTGGCCTTCCCACGATCCTTCGCTCCTCTTGCCCTTTTCTCAGCCTCTCCCAAACGGATTTTCAACTCGCACACCCGAAATCGTCTGCCCCGCGTTCAAGTCCTCTGACAAGATCCGATCTGCGCCGGCCTTAACCGCGGCAGCGACAATCAAGGCATCCCAAAAGCCAATGCGAGCCTCATCCTCAATACGGAATGCTGCAGAAACTTCGGCCGCCGTCGTTTCAATGCACCAAATGACATAGCTGTTCACGATCCCCCTCGCAGTGGCCTTGGACAGTGGTTTCGCAATCTTCCGGGTAACATTGACGTAGAACTCCTGGAGCACCTGGGTGCTGAGAACACCAGTTCGCGTATTCCATAACTCCTGCAAAATGCGCTTAGCAATGTCGTGCTTCGATGCGGAATCTATGTCGTGTGCGTAGATGAAGAGATTTGTATCGATGAAGGCCTTACCGCTCATGCAACTCTTCGCGCGCGGCAATGATTACGCCACCGAGATGAAAGCCCTTATCCAACATCACCAAAGCTGCTCGTTCCGATCGTTCGTACGCTTCTTCCGACCCGACGAGAGATTCGATTTGTTCGGCGAGAAGTCCGCTGATTGAGGTCGATTTTCGAGCGGCAAGCACTTTGGCCTTTTGTATCGTGTCGGCACTCAGACTGATGGTCACATTCTGTTTTTTACTGTTTACTTTCTGGGCCATGACAAATTCTCGTGCTGCACGTACAGTACGTGCTACACGTATTATACGTTGAATTCATCTCAGCTGACGGCATTCAAACTGTCGGCAGGAAAGAACGTGGGAGCCGAAACAAACGTGAAATTATCTTTTCCAAGTCCACTCCTCGGTCTCGTTTGACATCAAGCTAGAGCCCTGCCGTATACCGCCCGTGCAAAATAAAGCAATGAAAGAGATCATCACCTCGCATAACGGGCCGAAAGCCGTTGGTCCTTATTCCACCGCTGTCCGCCAGAACGGTCTTATCTTCCTCAGCGGCCAAATTCCCCTCGACCCCGCCACGGGCGAACTCGTCACCGGTCCCATTGAAGCCCAAACCGCACGCGTCATTCAAAATCTCGAAGCTGTGCTCGAAGCCGCCGGTGCTACTCTCGCCGACGTCATTAAAACAACTGTCTTCTTGAAGGACATGGGCGACTTTGCCCGCATGAACGACACTTACGGCAAGTTCTTCAGCACCGACCCACCCGCACGCTCCACTGTCGAAGTGGCTCGCCTTCCCCGGGACGTCCAGGTTGAAATCGAAGCTATCGCCGTCGATTCACGCTCTTCGCGGCTCTAAACTCCGCCGCGCACTTACAGAGGCGATCTCTACTGTTTTGGCTGATCAGCCGGTTTCAGCGGCGGATGAGCGCTGTATTGCTTCTGCGGCGGATTCAGTTTGACATCAATCTTCTTCTGCTCTTCGTTGACGTCAAACTTATTTCCGAACGTCTGATAACGCTTCGTAATCACCTGCACCTGCACCGTGCCGTAAGGCACCGGTGGGAAATGCGCAATCCCCTGCTGGTTCGTGTGTAATTCCCAGTGCACGGCCTTGCGGAACCCAAGCTTCGCTAAGTCTCGCGATCCCAAAAAATCCAGAATGACGTCGGCGTTGTCCACCGGTTTGTCATACTGATTCGTCACTGAGATCGTAATCGTTGACTTCGGTGCGCTTGCGAGCAAAACGGAACCCGCAATGGCCAGGACTATGAGCACAACTACTCTGAACCGCATAAAGATGCCTCGCTATAACGCCAATTGCTTTAGATACTCCCGGAAGGGCTGCCCCAGATCGTGCCGCTCCAGAGCAAACTCCACCGTCGCTTTCAGAAATCCGAGCTTGTCGCCCGCATCATACCGCTTGCCTTCAAATTTCAGCCCGTAAATGGGCCGGTTGCGCAGCATATATTTCAGTGCATCCGTCAACTGAATCTCGCCGCCGCTCCCAGGCTGAATCGATTCCACGCACTCGAAAATCTCTGGAGTCAACACATATCGGCCGATAATCGCCAGGTTAGACGGCGCATCTGCCGCTTTCGGTTTTTCAACCATATTCCGAATGCGGAAAAGGCGATTCTCCCGCCCGTTGTCGAGCACCGGTTCCGCGTCTACTACGCCATACGCCGATATCTGGTCCGCCGGCACCTCCATCAAGGCCAGGACCGAAGCGCCGTAGTACTCATAAACATCCAACAGCTGCCGTACGCAGGGCGTTTCGGAGGCGATGATATCGTCCGAAAGAATAACCGTAAAGGGCTCATGACCCACCAATTCTTTCGCCCGTAACACAGCATGTCCCAGCCCGAGCGCCTCTTTCTGACGAACATAGGAAACATCAATCATGTCCGAAATGCTTCGCACCATCGAAAGCATCTCCGACTTATTCTTTGACTCCAGCAAATGCTCGAGCTCGAAACTTACATCGAAGTGATCTTCGATAGAAGACTTACCGCGGCCTGTAACAATGATGATGTTCTGAATTCCGGAGTGCATCGCTTCTTCGACTCCGTACTGAATGAGTGGCTTATCTACTATGGGCAGCATCTCCTTCGGAGATGCTTTCGTCGCAGGCAGGAATCGTGTCCCCAAACCCGCGGCAGGAAACACCGCTTTGCGTACCTTCGCAATCATTAACCGCCATTGTACGTGGTGAGTCAGTACCAGCTCGTTTGAGCTGCTGGCCAACCCAGTATCTGGACAGCTAAGCTGAGAATAGAGGCTGCGATATCGCGAATCCATGCCCGACGACACACCCGTTACGAAAGCTGAACTTCAGATAACACTTCAATCGGCTATTCGAGAGCTAAAGGAATATATCGACGAGCGCACCCGCGATCTGCAAACCGAATTGCTCCGCGCTTTCTCCGACTACAACGGTTCAGCCAACATCCGGTTTCGCAAACTGGAGGCGGATACCAGCAATATCGATACCTCCACCACCCAGCGCCTCGGTGAGCTCGAGCGCCAAGTCGCTGATTTCAAGCTGCGTCTAATCGCCCTCGAGGGCCGCCGATTAAACTAGCCCGTGAGGTAATTTCGTCTCATCTATCTTCCCGCCGCGTTCGCCTCGCCTAAACGCCCGTTCGCTGCAGCGCGTTTGTTGCTAGCGTCGCCACTGTGCTACTCCTAAGATTTAAGAAAGTAATCGGAATTCTAGATGGCCTACGTAATCGCAGAACCCTGCATTGGAACCAAGGACACCGCCTGTGTCGACGCTTGCCCGGTCGATTGTATCCACCCCAAAAAGGACGAGGAAAAATTCGGAGCCGAGGAGATGCTCTATATCGACCCGGTCGAGTGCATAGACTGCGGAGCCTGTGTTCCCGTGTGCCCTGTTTCGGCGATTTTTGCCGCTGATGATCTGCCCGACAAGTGGGCCGAATTCTCCCAGAAAAACGCTGTTTTCTTCGGCCGCTAAATCTCTAGGGCCGGTAGATCGCGCAGGACGTATCAGTTTCCCAGACCCTCACATAAGCAACATTCGCGCTCGTCAGATCCTTCTGGATCTCGTCGCAAAAGAACTTCGCGATGTTTTCCGCCGACGGATTAATCTCATCGAATGGCTTCAGGTCGTTAATGAATTGGTGGTCCAGGTACGCGCTCGTCGCCCGCACTCTCTTCTTTAGCTCAGCAAAATCAAACAGCAGCCCGTTGTCGTCCAATTCAGGACCCGTCACCCCCACCTGCACACGGTAGTTGTGACCATGTACATTCTCACACTTCCCGTGGTAATTCCGAAGCGCGTGTCCCGCTGCAAAGCTGTGCTCTACGAAGATCTCAAACATCGAAAAATCTCTGGACGTCTCCTAATTTGTGAGTGAAGCGATAGGGAGGCAAACTGTTCAGGAAAACCTGTCCGTACGGCAGCTTAGTAATCCTATTATCCAGCAGCGTCAGCACCCCCCTGTCAGTCGAGTTGCGGATGAGCCGCCCGAAACCCTGTTTCAGCGCCAGCGCTGCCTGCGGTATCTGGTACTCCTGGAATGCATTCCCCCCAGCCCGGCGGATCGCATCCACCCGAGCCGCAATCACCGGGTCCGTCGGTACGGCAAAAGGCAGCCGGTCGATAATCACACAACTCAGCTGCTCCCCTTGTACGTCCACCCCCTGCCAGAAACTTGATGTCGCGAAAAGCACCGCTCCGGGAGTCGCTCGAAACTCCTCAATCAGCTGATTGCGTGGAGCCGTCCCCTGCAAGAACAGCGGGTAATCCAGATCGCGCCTCACGCGTTCGAACGCCTGGCGCATCTGCACGTAGCTCGTAAAAAGAACGAACGCCCGGCCGCGCGAGGCCTCCAGCACCTTCCGGATCTCCTCTGCCGCCCGTTCGGCAAACTGCGGCTGCCGCGGATCTGGCAAATGGGCAGGCACGTACAGCAGAGCCTGCTTCTCATACTCGTATTGGCTGTCAACCCGCAGCGTCCGTGCCTGTGGCAAACCCAGCCTGCCTTTTGCATACTCGAAGTCGCCTGCAACCGTCAAAGTCGCAGATGTCAAAATCACCGATTGCACTTTGTCAAACAGATTCGCAGCCAATGTTTCGGACACGTCAATCGGCGTTGCTTGCAGGTAGAGTCCGCGCCCGCGTCCTTCGGTCCAGTACACAAATCGCGCGTCGACTCCTTCTACCCAAAATCGCAGCGCCTGCCCGATCAGGTTGAGCCGCCTCACCAAAGGCAAGGTTTGCTCAGCCGCGCCCTCTACCAGTTGCAACCGTGCGCTCAGTGCATCCAGCGCGAACAGCAGTTCCCGGTAGCTCGTCTCGTTCCGGGCCAGAAAACCTTCGTGATCCCAAAATGCCTGCCGCCCTTCGTGCGGAAAAAGTCCGAAGAATTCATCGCTTCGATCGCCTAGGTAGATCAATCCGCGATCCAGTTCGGGCGTCGCAAAAAATTTCTGCCGGGATGTCGCGGCTGTATCCTTAATCACCTCGTGGATCTGCAGGTTGCTTACGCTTAGTCCAAAATACTGCCCTGCGACATCCTCAATCGCATGCGCCTCATCGAAGATTACGGCCGAATACTCCGGCAAAATGCCGCCGAATGCCTTGTCACGGACAGCCAGATCCGCAAAAAATAAGTGGTGATTTACGATGATCACGTCGCTCTCGGCCGCCCGCCGGTGCATTTCGCTGATGAAGCACCGTTCGAATTGCTGGCATTTCTGCCCGGCGCAGCGGTCGCTCCGCGCATCCAGCTTCAGCCAGGTGCTGCTCGTTTCGGCCAATCCCCGAATTTCGCTGCGGTCGCCTGACAACGTCTCCGGCTCCCACGCCCGGATTAACTGAAAGTCATGCACCTCGTCCAACCCGGTCAGCATCGGCTCGCGCTCGGCATCGTACAGCTTCTGCCGGCAAAGATAATTCGAACGGCCCTTCATGTAACAGACGGCTAACGGGCGGTCGATCAGCGATTGCAGGAACGGCAGGTCCTTAAAAAAGAGCTGCTCCTGGAGATTCTTCGTTCCCGTCGATATCACTATTCGCTGGCCGGAAAGGATGGACGGAACCAGGTACGCAAGCGTCTTCCCCGTTCCTGTTCCCGCCTCGACAATCAGGTGACGGCGCTCTTCAAGCGCCGAAGCAATAGCCTGCGCCATTTCGAGTTGCCCGTCCCTGTACTCGTACGCAGGATGTGTTCGCGAGAGCAGCCCGCCTCGCCCAAAAAAACCTCGTACCGTCAGTCCCGCTGAGCTTTTCTCCGGCCTCTCGACATCTTTCGAAACAATCACTCGCGGCAGCTACTTTGGAACCCTCAGTTTAATATGCAACGTGCATTTTGGGGAAAAACGCTGCCGGGGCTTGAGACGAATCCCTATCTGGTGCAATCTAAATTAACGTGGCGGAGGAAATCCTCTATCTAACGGAGCTGCTGGGGGCCAAGGTCTTCGACCTGAAGGGCCGCCGTATCGGCACGCTGCGCGACGCCGCCCTCGTTCCCCTAATTGACCCAGTTCGCCTCGATCGCTATCTCGTCGGGGCCGGTCCCGGCTGGCTCAGCATCCGCTACGACCAGGTCCAGCGCATCGACACGGAAGGTATTCACCTTAAAGATGAACGGCTGACGCCCTATCATTCCGATGAATACATGCTCCGCATGGTTCGCGATCTTCTCGACCAGCAAATCATCGACGCGCAAGGTCGAAAAGTCGTCCGCGTTAACGATGTCACCTTCGTCAAGGAATGCGAAAACGGCAAAGATGAAGTGCTGCACATCCTCGAGGTCGATATCGGCCTCCGCTCCATCATTCGCCGGGTCCTGGCGGGCATCGTTCCGTCCCGTATCGTGCGCTTGCTTCAGGAACGCATCCCGCCGAATTCCATTCGCTGGGAATTCTGCAACATGCTTGAACCCGATCCTCAGCGCCGCGTCCGCCTCAATATTTCGAATAAGCTCCTTGAGAATATGCACCCCGCCGACCTCGCCGACATCGTCGAAAACCTCGGCCACGAGGATCGCCAGGCACTCTTTAACACCATGGACAATGAGGCCGCTGCCGAGCTCTTGAGCGAAGTCGATACGGATACCCAGCGCGGCATCATTGAGTCGCTAGAGCCCGAGAAGGCCGCCGATATCCTCGAAGAAATGGAGCCTTCCGAAGCCGCCGACCTTCTCAACGAACTCGAAGAAGAGCGTTCCGAAGAGATCCTCGACGAGATGCAGCCCGAAGGCAAGGAAGACGTGGAAGAGTTGCTCGAATTTCGCGACGATACCGCAGGCGGTCTCATGGACACGGGTTTCATTGCGTTCCCGTTAGACGCCACCGTGGAGGACGCCATGGCCGAGCTCAAAAAGAACGAGGACGTCCTCGAAGATCTCCATAGTCTCTTCCTCATCGACGATGACAAGAAGCTGCTCTGCACCGTACCCCTCGCGAAAATCTTCTTTGCAGCCGGGAATACGCCGCTCAAAGATCTCGCCGCCGACCCGCTGCTCTCAGTCGAGGCCGACGAAACCCAGGATCGCGTCGCCGAGATGTTCGACAAATACAACCTGCTGATCCTCCCCGTTGTCGATGAAGACAACGTCCTTCTAGGCGTCATCACGGTCGATGATGTCGTCGCCCTGCTCCGTCAGTCCTGATCGCAGCGGGGGAGCCGCCCGCATAACGAAATGCTCGACAGAAGTCGCCGGTGGCGTTACCGGCCCGCACCAAGCCGGCGCGTCGCTTGGGCGAGCACAATTGCGCTGCTCGATTGCATCGATTCGAAATATTCCACAAAACGGCGCGGCTCCGGCGCGCTGCGATAAGGCGCCAGATTGTGCGCCCAGCGATACCCAATCGGTTGATACCAGAGTTCCGCTTCAACCGTGAACGGCCCTGTTGCATTGCCCACTGCTGCTGAATAGCGCACCCGGTCGCCGCCGCCCGTAAACGCAGGGTCATTCAACGCGTTTCCAACAACCGCGACGTCATGGGACGCCGTCGTCTTATCGAAACCGTCGGGCAATAGCCGGTTGTCCTTTAGGTAGTTCACGGCTGCGATCAGGCCAGTTGTTACGTGGCCCTGTTGATCCCCGAGAATCGATTCGTAGATCTCCACCTGATCCGGGCTGCGAATCTCAGCGTAATGAGGCTCGTACTTCGAGGGGTCGGCGTCATTATCATTGCCCGCGATCGAGCCGTCAGCGTTCAGCGCACCGGACTCGAACATCACGTGACCATTACCGTCCCGCACCAGAAAGTGAAGCCAGGCGCGCCTTGACGGAAATGCGGTGGGTAGTTTATGGCCGTCCTTGTTGTGCACGACGACGTCGGCTTCAATCCGGCCGGACCCTTGCGAAACGTTCTCGATGGCGATCGTCGCAGCTTCCGACTCGAGAAAATTTGTTGTCGCCTCGGCGTTCGCGGTCAGTTCAGACGGAAGCGCTGCCACGTTCAGCTCTTCGCGATTCCGATTCAGTAATCTCAGCATCAGGAAGTTCCCGCCAATGAACGAATGAAGCCGTGCGCCCGTACGTTCCAGGCCCAGAACACGAGCAATCTGAATGGAGCCCTCGATCTTCGGCATATGGCAGTCTTGGCAGCTTCGCTTGTTTGCATAGTCGCTGTGCAGCCACTCCGGGTACGGCATCTGTTCGGGTAGAGCCCCTATTGCCTTCCCGCCTTCGCCGCGCGCAGTTGTGATCAGTGTGTGGCAGGTGGCGCATAACTGCGACTCGCGGATTTGCTCCCCTTGCTCCGGGCGAT
Organism: uncultured Acidobacteriaceae bacterium; assembly: GCA_963771495.1. Classification (GTDB taxonomy): domain Bacteria; phylum Acidobacteriota; class Terriglobia; order Bryobacterales; family Bryobacteraceae; genus Bog-105. The sequence continues at coordinate 288,451 of CAVYTR010000013.1, forward strand.
AGCCTTCGGTAGACGAACGCATGATCGTCTTGCGCCCTTCCAAAATAGTGAACGGACCGTACTCCGCATGTCTGCCGTCTGCATCGGGACCGTCGACAACAAAGCCCCCGTTATAGCTCTCCGGCGTGCCCAGCTTTTGGTTCGCAATCTGATGGCACACGGAACACGAAACGCCGTCGGCCGCTTGGCGGTGCACTTCGTCCTCTGTGCTCACCGGAAGATAAGCGAAAATCTCGCCTTTCTTCTCACGCAGTCTTGCTTCATACCGCGTAATAGGCATGTGGCAAATCGAGCATTCGTCCTGAATGTCCGCTTGCGCCTCGGGATGGTCCATCGTCTCGCGGCGGGAGCTCGCCTGCCAATAGGGGTCGTGCGAAGAGTTGGCCATAATGCTGGCGCGCCAGTGAAAACCGATCGAAACATCCTTGCCCGAACCCGTTACCAGACCGTTGTGACACGCGAGACACCGGTCCGACGTCTGAAACTGAGGCTCGCCTTTCTTCGGCTGGATGCTGTTGGCCGCAAACATCAGCCCGGAAGAAACAAGCGCCGCCACCAAAAACTTCAGCGCGATCATAGCTACCAGCCCGCCTTTAAGCCGCCATCCTGCCAATCCCAAAGCACGTAAAAGACTGCCTCCGTGGGACGGCCTGCCGTGTGGGTCACGGGAATGCGCAGCCCCAGATTGGCCCGGATATGCTGCCGCTGGCTTAATGTGACTTGCACCTCTGGCACGATGTCCCAGTCCGTTTCAGGGTGCGCAGTGAAATCGCGATTTGCCAGGAACTCCATCATCGGCGACCACAAGCGCCCATATAGTCCCGACTGCTCGAAACTTTTCCCAATCGCAGATCGCCAGAAGACGGAGCGTGGCGCTTTCGATGTATCAGTCGGCTGGTCCGTTCCAGCCTGTAGCTGAACAAAACTTCTTCCCGGCAGCAGTTGCGCGAACGCTGCAAACGTCTCGAACTCGGTGACACCGCTCCCGAGTCCGTGGCCTGTGTTCCCGCTCGGAAGAATGATTCCGCCGAACCCGCTGAGAATGGACCCCGCGTTCAGATTGGCAAACGCCACTCGTTTCACGCCAATAGTTGCATCCCCGATGCCTCCATACCAGAGACCCGGCGCCTGGCGGTTGAAGTCGATCGGAACATCAACTTCAACCTGGTTCTTCTGTCCGAAGCGCTGTTCGTAAATAATGTCCGTGTTAACGCCGGGCGCGCCCCGGACGTTTGCCGACGACGTGATCACCACTTCGTCCTCTGGGTAAGCCTTTTCAGTTACCTGCGGCAGCGGCAGATTGAACGCGCCGCGAGGCCAGCCTTTCTCTTCGCAAAAACCGCGCAGATACTTGACCACTTCATCTATTTGGGGCGAGCTTAACACCTCACCGAAAGCGGGCATGATGGCCGAAAAGCCGCGCGCGTGTCCGCCATACAAGATGGTTGCTTTGTAGTCCACATTCAATTCAGGTGTGGTTTGGTCACAGCGGCTGAAATCGGGGAAGCTCTTGGGCTTCTCAAACCCAACGATAGTCTCGGGCATGCCTTTGCCGTCCGGGCCATGACAGGCGACGCACGCTGCTTGATAGATTTCTTTTCCGGTGTGCAGATGCAGTTCCGGAAGCGCCTCCTGCGCCCGAGCCGCCGCCGCTATAGTCCCAACAGAAAAGATCAAAATAGCGGCTGATGCCGTTGTCCTTCGACTCGAGTCCCTGCTCTTCACCCCTTCTCTGAGGAACACGGGCGAAGAGAGACTCTGGTTTTCGATTCTCAAGCTATTCAAACTCTGATAGATGTAGTAGCCCGCAAAATTGTCTGCAAGCTGAATCCAAGTTTCTCGGATTGGTCAGACTCATTTTCGGCTCCGATGCCGGTTCCGTAGGCTCCCCGCTCCGATACAATAGTACTTACTGAGAAGAAGTGGCTGGGCCGCAAGCGAAACGACCTTGAAGAAATCTCCCCCGCAACAGCCTTATGACGAGGTTGAACAACGGGCGGGCGCAATTTCTTCCAAGGCCGATGAGCGCAGCGGTTGTGGCCTCCGTCAGCCGCAGTTACCTCCAGTAATCTTAAACTCACCAACATGTCGCAAGCCAAAGACCCCGCGTTGGGCGTGAATAGCTGGTTGGAAGATGAGCTGTACTACCAGTATCAATTCGACCGGAAAAGTGTAGACGAGGGCTGGACTCAACTCTTCGAAGATGGCAAACACAACGGACACGCGCCCGCAAACGGCGATCCCGAGTCAGCAGCCGCTGCCAACACATCTTCTCCGCAATCCGAAGTGCCCCCGTCCGTCGAAGTACCCCGCCAGGAACCGCCCCGCGAGTATCCGCCTGAGAAAGAACCACCTGCACAGTTGCCTCCGGAGCGCGAACCTCCGCCCCCTGAGCCAACTCGTCACGATCCTCCTCAGCCCACGCCTGCACCGCAGGAAGCCGCTCCTCCCGCGCGAACCGTCGCTCAGGCAGGACCCGCTGCCGCGCCCGGAGTCTCCGAGGTTGCAACCAGCGCGCCCCTCGCTGCCAGGCAAGAACTGAAAGGGGTCGGCGCAAGCGATCAGCTCGTTCCCCTGCGTGGCGCCGCCGCCCGGATTGCAGAAAACATGGCCGCCAGTCTCGCTATCCCGGTAGCCACTTCTCAGCGTCAGATTCCCGTTCGTGTTATCGAAGAAAACCGCAACATCATCAACAAGCATCGGGCACTGCAAGGGCGCGGCAAGCTCAGCTTCACTCACCTCATCGCCTGGGCCATCGTCAAGGCCATTAAGTCCAACCCCGCCCTGAACCATGCCTTTGCACAAAACGGAGGTGAACTCTTCCGCGTCGTTCGTTCCCAGGTCAATATCGGTCTCGCTGTCGACGTCGCCGGCAAAGACGGTTCGCGCTCGCTCAAAGTTCCGAACGTCAAGAACGCCGATGCCATGAATTTCGCGGCGTTCGTCGCGGCTTATGACGACATCGTGGCCCGGGCTCGCTCCAACAAGCTCGGAGTCCCTGATTTCGAGGGCACGACCATTTCGCTCACCAATCCCGGCACTGTCGGCACCCTCGGCTCGGTTCCGCGCCTCATGCCAGGGCAGGGCGCCATCATCGCGACCGGCGCTATCGACTATCCCGCAGAGTTCGCCGCGGCCAGCGAAGAAACTCGGGCCATGCTCGGCCTTAGCAAGGTCCTGATGATCACTTGTACGTACGATCACCGGATCATTCAGGGCGCCGAATCAGGAGCCTTCCTGGCCAAGCTCGCCCAACTCCTGCAGGGCGAGGACAGTTTCTACGAGACCATCTTCCGCGATCTCAAAATTCCCTACATGCCAGTGCGCTGGCAAACCGACGCGCAGATTAGCCCCACCCGCTACGGCGCCGTCAATACCGACGTAGCCAAGGAAGCTGCAGTCATTCAGCTGATCAATAGCTATCGCACCCGCGGCCATCTGCTCGCCAATACGAACCCGCTCGGCAGCGAGCCTGCCTATCATCCCGAACTCGATCCCGCTTCCTATGGCCTCTCCCTGTGGGATCTCGATCGACCCTTCCTCGCAGGCGCCGTTAAAGCTCCCAGCGGAGCCATCGCTTCCTACATGCAGCCCTACGAAACGCTGCGCGAAATCATCGACCGTCTCCGCAACACCTATTGCGGCTCCATCGGCGTCGAGTACATGCACATCCAGGACCCCGAGCAGAAACAGTGGCTCCAGGACCGGATGGAAGCCAACATGAATTCCTGGAAGCTGGAGGATAGCAATCGCCACCGCGTGCTCAACCGCCTCCTTCAGGCTGAAGAGTTCGAGCACTTTCTCCAAAGCCGCTTTGTCGGACAAAAACGGTTTGGTCTCGAAGGTCTGGAAAGCACCATCCCCGCGCTCGACGAGATCCTCGAACGCGCCGCGAATGAGAACTGCGTTGAAACCGTCATCGGTATGGCGCACCGCGGCCGTCTCAACGTCCTCGCGAACGTCGTCGGCAAATCCATGGCGCAGGTCTTCTCCGAATTTGAGGGCGAGCCGGATCCCGAAAGCGTCCAAGGCTCCGGAGATGTCAAATATCACCTCGGCGCCAGCGGCATCCACCGTTCCACCCTCGGCAAGGAAATACTCGTCTCGGTTGCCTTCAACCCCAGTCACCTCGAAGCCGTCGATCCCGTAGTCGAGGGACTCGTTCGTCCCAAGCAGGACCGCATCGGCGACACCAAACGGGAGCGCGTGATCCCTATCCTGATTCACGGGGACGCGGCCTTTATCGGACAGGGTGTCGTCGCAGAGACGCTCCAAATGTCGCAGCTCGAAGGCTACTCCACGGGCGGCACCATTCACGTCGTCACCAACAACCAGATAGGGTTCACCACCAATCCTCTCGAAGGTCGCAGCAGCGTCTACTCCACCGACGTCGCTCTGTCTGTCCAGGCGCCGATCTTCCATATCAACGCCGATGACCCGGAAGCCGTCGTTCGCGCTTCACAGCTTGCTTACGACTACCGTCAGCGATTCAAACGCGACGTCGTTGTCGACATCATCGGCTACCGCCGCCAGGGCCACAACGAAGCCGACGATCCCAGCTACACCCAGCCGGTGATGTATCGCAAGATCAAGGCCACCCCCACCGTCGCCACCCAGTACTCGGAGCGTCTGGTTCGCGAGAAGTTTGTCACCCAGGATTACGTCGCCAATCTCCGCAACCAGTCGCGCACCAAGCTGAACGAAACTTACGATCTGGCCAAGAAGAATCGCGAACAGTTCGTCATCGAAGAGTTCGCAGACGCTCCGTTCGATCAGGTTCATCAGCCCATTCCGGCCACTGCAGCGGCTCATGACACGCTCAACCAGGTCATCGAAAAATGCACCGAACTGCCTGATGGCTTCCATTTGCATCCCAAGCTGAAGACTCTCGTCGACAAGCGGCGCGAGGTTGCAAACGGTGCTCCCATCGATTGGGGTTTCGCTGAAATGCTGGCCTTCGGTACGCTTGTGCTCGAAGGCACGCCCGTCCGTCTCACCGGAGAAGACGTTTCGCGAGGTACCTTCACCCAACGCCACCTGCAATTCTCCGACTACGAAACTGGCGAGCCCTACGTTCCGCTGCAGCACCTCGATCCCAAACAGGCCAGGTTCGAAGTTGTCGACAGCCTGCTCAGTGAGTACGCCACCATGGGTTACGAATTTGGCTACAGCGTTGCCGATCCGCTCACCCTCGTGCTTTGGGAAGCTCAGTTCGGCGATTTCTCGAACGGCGCCCAAATCATCATCGACCAGTTCATCGTGTCTGCCGAGGCTAAGTGGAATCAGCCGAGCGGCCTCGTGCTCCTGCTCCCTCACGGCCTCGAAGGCCAGGGGCCCGAGCATTCGAGCGCGCGCATCGAACGCTTCCTCCAGCTCTGCGCTGAAAACAACATCCAGATCTGTAACTGCACTACGCCCGCCCAGTATTTCCACCTTCTCCGCCGCCAGATGTACGGCGGTGCGGATCGCCGAGGCGTGCGTAAGCCGCTCATCGTCTTTACGCCCAAGTTCCTGCTTCGGTATGCCAAAGCAGCCTCGCGGCTGGAAGACCTCACCACCGGCACTTTCCAGGAAGTCATCAGCGACTCTCAGTTCCTTGGCAGCCAGGTCCGCCGCGTGCTCCTTTGCTCCGGCAAAGTCTATTACGACCTGGCCAACAAGCGTGAGGACTTAGGTCGCAAGGACGTCGCCATCATTCGCCTCGAGCAGCTCTATCCTTTTCCCATCGATCGGCTAACAGACATCCTTCGCCGCTACTCAGACGCCGCCGAGTTGTTCTGGGTACAGGAAGAACCCGAGAACATGGGGTCGTGGTACTTCGTCGAGGAACAGATGCAGCCGCTGATTCACCCTGCGGGCAGTGGTCTCGGCAGCAAACGCCAGCTTCGCTATGTCGGCCGGCCCAGCGCAGCCAGTCCTGCTGCCGGTGCGCATAAGGTTCACAACGATCAGCAGGTCACGCTGGTCAATGAGGCCTTTGCCGAAAGTCCCGCTGTAATCCGTAAGGCTCACCGCCTGGTGCGCAAGACTCGATAAGCGACTCGATCACATCACAAGCCCTGGCGGTGCCGTCCTCTCGTGAGATTTGGTCCGCCACCGCTTTCGCTTTGTCGCAATACGTCGGCTCACCGAGAATGTCGCGCAATTCCCGCGCAACACGGCGCGCCCGATACTGCCCGCGCCCCAGTGTTCGTGACACTCCCAGCTTTCTCAGCCGTTCCGCGTTGTCCGGCTGATCATGTGCCCACGGCACGACTATCGTAGGCCGCCCGGCGCGCAGCGCCTGCGCCGTTGTTCCGATCCCGCCCTGATGTACCGTGGCTGCACAGCGCGGCATGATCTCCGAAAAAGGAACATAGCCCGCCGCATAGATCGATCGCGGCAGGTTCTTCCAGCTATCAGCCGCCTGCCACCCGACCAGCAGCACGGCCCGCACCCCGAGTTCCTCAGCCGCCCGTATGCTCTCGTGATAAAACTGGCCCGGATGCATCACAGCCGATGACCCGAGCGTAAACAATACGGGAGCTGGACCGTTCTCCAGGAAGCTCCATAGTCCCTCGTCTACCTTTTGCGCGCCAGGCATACCCACCCCCGGTTGGTCATAAAAAACGAATCCCGTCTGATACGTATGCGACGGCCAGTCGTGTTGCGGTTGCGCAAGGCTGCGCGAAAACAGCGCCAGTGTGGCTAACTCGGAGAACTGTCCCCCAAGCATCGGATTCTTAGTGGACATCGGCAGACCCACTCGCTGCCGCAACGCCTCAATTGGCTCCGCCCATTTCGCCATTCGCAAAACGGCCAGCCTCCTTGCAGCTTCGAACGTTCCCAGTCCGTACCAATGCCGCAGCCAGGGCGCGGGCGCGATCACCGGCGGATCGTACTTCGACAGAAACGCCATCGGCTGCAGGACAACCGCCGCCCAGGGAATTCGCAGCCGCTCCGCCACAATCGGCCCCGCAAACGCGGCGAGATGAGTCAAAATCAAATCCGCGCCCCGGCAGCCATCGAGCAAATCCTCATAGCTGCCCTCGAGCGCCGGAATCAAATATTCCCGAATTAAATACTCGGTGCCAAGCCGCGGATGCCAGAGCTTCTCAACAAACTTCTGTTGATCGAGTAACTGCCCGACATCCGGCCGGACAGCGAGAAACCCGACGCCCTCCGCCTCTACTTTGGCCCGATAGACTTCCGAAGTCGCAACAACCGCATCATGCCCGCGTTCCCTCAACCCGATCGCAACCGCCAGATAAGGATGCAGATCCCCGAATGATCCAAACGTGTTAAGAATGATCCGCGCCAATCCTCATGATCGCAGTGCCTTCTTACTCCGCCGCCCCATCACGATCGCCGCCAGCCCAAGACCCGTAGCGGCGAAGTACCCCGGCTCCGGCGCTTCATAAATCTGCACAGGCGACCCATTCGAGTCAAAAACCTGAACGCTCAACTGAATGCTGAAGCCATCCTCATTCGGACCACAGGAAGATGCAGGAGGACAAAAGTAACTTGGTCTGCCTCCAGCATCAACCGAATCTCGCCGCAGCCGGATACGGTCGCGGTCAGTTCTATTGGCAATAGATAGCTCAAACCCACCGGCGCCTTTGCGTTCCAATGAGAAGGGAATGAACGAACCTGCAGCCTTCGAGCTTGCCCTCTCGGTCGCGCCCGAAGATATTGACCAGCTGGGCCACGTCAACAACGTCGTCTACGTGCGCTGGGTTCAGGATGTAGCCGCGGCCCATTGGCAGGCTTGCGCGCCGGAGGGCGAAAAGGCAAAGCTAACCTGGATCGTCGTCCGGCATGAGATCGACTACAAGCATCCTGCCTACTTGAATGACGAGATCATTCTGAGTACCAGGGTTGGAAATGCCAGCCGCCTCAAGTTCGAACGCCATACAAACATTCGCAGGCGCAATGACGGCGTCGTCCTCGCCGAAGCCCTCACCATCTGGTGCCCCATCAGCACCGAAACGCGCCGCCCGGTGGCCGTCAGTGACAGCCTCCGGGCAAGCTTTTCCCGCTAACTAGAACACAAAGTGTGCCACTAATTGAAGCTGGCGCGAGTTGCTCGGGAAGAACTGGCTGTACTGGCCGAAGCTCGTTGAGCTTGGGACCAGGAAATTACGGCTGATCGCCGCGGTCGAGTACGAGCTGACATCCGACAGATAGCCGCCGGTAAACTGCGAATGATTCAACAAGTTGAAGAATTGGGCGCCGATATCGAACTTCAACCGCTCAGTAAAGTTCAGGTGCTTAGAAAGCGACGCGTCAATATTATTGGTTCGGCCAAGCGGAAACGTATTCCGCCCGCCGTTTGCGCGCGCGCCCGCGCCGGCCACTATGTACTGGGCATTGGGATTCCTCGCGACATAGGCAACGATGCTCGAGCTGTTCGCCGCAACTGCCTGACCTGCAGCGTTTAGGCCCGTGACGCCGCTTCCGACATTCGGGGAGCCGGCAGGATTTACGATCGTGCGGTCGCCCGTCGGGTCATTGTTGAGATTAGCGTCTAGGCCGTCCTGAACCGTTGCAAATTCCGGAGACTGGAAGGTATAAACGCCCGAGAGATTCCAGTTCCCGACGATGTTCTTCATGATCCAGTTACGGCCCTGGAATGGTCGAAAGTCGTATACCGGCGAGAACGTGAACCGCTGACGCCGGTCAAGCGCCGAAGAGGCCCATTCTGAGCGCTGGTCCTGGAAATCCTGCGCACGCCGCGGCGACAGAATGGTCGAGAAATTTGTCGCCGTCGAATCGTCGAAGTTGTGACTCCAGGTATAGGCGGCAATAAACGAGAAGTTATGGGAGTAGCGCTTGGTCATCTGGAGAGCCAGGCCATCGTAACGCGAATTTCCCCACGGATTGTATCCGACCAGCGCTTGCTGGAACCCGTAGATGCCCAGATAGTTCCATGGCTCCGTAGACGTTGTTCCCGGCAGGACTGTGCTCTTGAGTTGGCCGAGCGTCAGGGTGTCGCCTGCTAATTGGGCTGCGGTCGGTGTCGTCAAATACGTTGGGATGGAACGGGAGGAATTCACTGGGGACACTACGTTCAGGCGCGTCTGATTCCATAGGTGTACGCCTTTCGTGTAAACGTAGCGGACTTCGGCAACATAGTCCTTACTCAACGTCCGCTGCACCCCTAGCGTTCCCGTCAACGCGTAGGGCCGGTTTTGATTAAACGTGTAAGTTGCAATCGCGGCCCGAGCTTGTGCCGCGCTGGCCTGGGGTGGGATTGCGCCGCTGATGCCGCCATTCGCCAGGAAGTTGGTTACCGGAGCGTTGGCGTTCACATCCACGGTGGTCTGGTAGTAAGCGGGACCGGCGTTCTGGTTCAGATTGATATAGGTGTTGTCGAACGAACGGCCCACGCCTCCACGTATGGACCACTTGCCCTCTGTGCCCGGAGAATATGCGAACCCCAGCCGGGGGCTCCAGTCGTAAGCGCCGGACTTCGGAGCGGCGAACGTGATCACACCAGGCACGTTGGCGATCGAGCTGTACTGTTGCGCTCTGGAACCCACCGGAACCGTCACATACTCGTAACGCACACCCAGATTCAGCGTGAAGTTCGGACGCACCCGGAAATCGTCCTGAACGAACGCCGCATGCTGCAAAAATCCGAAAGGCACGCCGTTTGCGGCGCCCACACTCCGCTCACCGCTGGAGGGAACCCCGAAGGCGCTGCCGGTGGGCTGATTGTCCACCAGATATTGTTCGAGACTGGCGTAATCGTAATCGCCCCGAGCGCGCTGCACGAACGTGCCGGTCAGGATGGTGTCGATAATCTGGTAGCCGGTCTTAATCGTGTGCCGTCCGAAAGTAGCCGTCAAATTGTCCTGAATGGAAGATGAGTTCGCGATTTGACCCGTAGGTGTGTTGGGGTCGGGCCCGATCTGCAGGCCGAGATCATCGAAAGTTAAGTTCGGGAACGCGTCCAGTCCAGGGAACTGAAAATTGCCCGCCGAAGTGGCGCTGTTGTTACGGCGATATGCGATACGAAACTCGTTTGCCACCGTGGGAGAAAACGTGTGGAACTCGGAAACCGACGCGCTCTTGTTCCGCGCTGGATTCGGTTCATAAAAGACCGGCAGGTTCGCGTTGGGATCGATCCCGACGCTTGTATCATACACATACCGGCCTCTAATTTGATCCCGGTCGCTGAGGTTGTAGTCGATGGCAATAATTGCGTGATAAGCGTTGTTGTAGTTCGGCGAAGCGAAAGAAAGCGCGCCCAGTGGAATATCGACCCCTCTCACTGATGTCGAAGGATTGCTGGAATCGACTGACGATGCCACCGGAACGTACTTTTCAAAAATGCCCAGGTTTGTCTTGTTCAGCCCGCTGAGGCCGTTCAGACTGCTGATTCCCGCGGCTGTCGGCGCATCCACAGGCTGCCCTGGAATAGAAGCCTGGCCCAGCGGATTGTATTCGTAACTGCCGAAATAGAAAAGCTTGTTCCTCAGGATCGGGCCGCCGATCGTCGCGCCTAAGCGATTGTTGTCATAGCGCGGATTCGAGCGATTTCCCGCCACTACCTCCGAGTAGTCGACCGCATTGAGCTTCCGATTCTGCATGTATTCGAAGATCGAGCCATGCACTTGGTTCGTGCCGGTCTTCACGATCACGTTGAAAACACCGCCCGAAGCTCCGCCAAACTCCGCACTGAATTGGTTCTGCGCCACGTTCAGTTCAGACACCGCTTCGTTCGAAACGTACACCTGGGGCCCGGTATTATACGAGTCATTGTTCGTCACGCCGTCAATGGCGAAGCTGTTGTTCTCCGGGCGCTGGCCGGCGATGCTTGGCCCCGTTCCCTGGCCGACCCCGCCGGATGATGCTACGCCCGCACCCAGCAGGCTCAGATTGTATATCCCGGCTCCATTGATCGTCTTCGAAAAAGCAGCAGAGGGGAGATCGAGCGCCTGGGTCGTCGAGAAGGTAGTCTGTAGCTGGGAAGTCGATGTATCAAGTAACGTCGAGGCTGAGGACACTTCCACCGTCGTAGTCACGGATCCGACTGCCAGCGTCAGGTTGACTGTGGACGTATGATTCAACTCGAGCTGGACATCGTGCCCGATCGCCTTTGAGAAACCGGTGGCCGTAGCGACCACGTCGTACCTGCCGACAGGAACATTATTCAGGCGATATTCACCTGTAGCAATCGTTTCGGTTGTGTATTTCACTCCCGTGTCCAGATTCGTAGCGGTTACCGTGGCCTTCGTAACAGGCGCTCCCGTCGCGTCCGTGATGATTCCCACTAAGATCGCGTCCGTAAGCTGCCCGTAACCCACCGCCGCAAACACTGTAAGGACAACGAAAAAACAGCATGCTCTGAAAAGTCGAATAGTCACGCCGATCTCCTGCTTTGTAAGTTCAAACCGCCAACCTCTGCTGCAAACGACGAAACGGAAGGTCCGAAAGTCCTCTCCATAACACCACTTCACCCCTGACAGTCTGAGATAGGATCTTAAGAAAGCGCAGGGATACCGGTTTTATGCGAGCGGCCTCCGTGGGTTGCTCGGCTCGCTGAGACGCATTCAGGCTGTTTCGTAATAAAGAGTTGATGTAAACTATACCACCCGAGAGATTTACCAGCAATCCCCTTTTTCGCTGAACCGTACCAGCCCTCTTCTTTATTTCGCATCAAACAACCCCGTGGCTCGTTCTGATTTGCTGAACGAGCCGTTTACAAATACCGCGTTGACACTACCCGATTACGGTTGCTTGAATGGGTTCAGGCTTTTGAGGAGTTTTCGTCCACGTACGCGTGGAACTCGCTCGTAGTAAATCTTTTAATTGAGGTTGGTTGGACCATGCAGTCTTCGCTTTACGCCCGTCGCGTGCCCGCCGTCTTTGTGGCCCTCATGTTGTTGCCTTTGAGCCTTCTGGCCCAGGAATTTCGTGGCACCATCAGCGGCAAAATCACTGATCCATCGGAGGCCCCCGTCCCCGGTGCTCAGGTCACCGTCACCGAAACGAATACCGGTACGAAATCTCAAACTGTCTCGAACTCCGATGGTCAGTACACAGCTCCCTTTTTGCAGCCCGGTGATTACGACATCGACGTAGACGCCCAGAGCTTCAAGCACTTCGTCCGCAAAGCCGTACACGTCGGCGCCGGTGACCACCCCGTCATCGACATCCCGCTCCAGTTGGGCAGTTCCGTTCAGACCGTGTCCGTTACCGCCGACGCGCCCATCATCAACTCCGAAAACGCAACCGTTGGCCAGGCCATCAGCGAGAAGGAAGTCGAGAATCTGCCCCTGAACGGACGAACGCCGCTCGCGCTCGCCGGCCTTTCGATTGGCGTCGTCGCTACCGTACAACCCGGTCTGGTTCATCCCTTTGATCTCGGCGCCGCTGCCGGATGGAGTGTTGCCGGTTCCCCTTCCCAAGTGAATGAAATCCTCGTCGACGGCTCGCCCGACGCCACCTGGGACGGCCGCCTAGCCTACAGTCCGATGGCCGATGCCGTTCAGGAAGTCCGTGTCAAAGCCTTCGATAACGATGCCAGCTTCGGTCACACCGGCGGCGGTACCATCAACCAGATTCTGAAAACTGGCACCAACGACCTGCACGGCACTCTCTATGAGTTCAACCAGCCAAACACTCTGGTTGCCAATAGCTGGTTCAGCAACGCCCGCGGCCAGGCATCCCCAGCCCTTCACTACAACCAATACGGCCTGACGGTCGGCGGCCCGGTCTTAGTTCCGAAAGTCTTCAACGGCCGCGACAAGCTCTTCTGGTTTTTCGGCTGGGAAGGCCTCAAAGACAGCCAGCCGAACCCGACCACTCTCAGCGTTCCAACCGCCGCCGAACGGCAGGGCAACTTCGCCGGACTCACCACCTTGTATGATCCCTACTCAGCGGTCCAAAGCACAAGCGGTACCGTTACTCGCACCGCCATCCCCGGTAACAACCTGAATAATGTTCGAGGCGGCCTGAATCCCGTTGCGCTTGCCATCCTGAACGCCTATCCTCAGCCCAACATCGCCCCGCAAGGTCCCGGCGGCACGCTCAACTACTTCTCGACGACGCCCACAGTCGACAATTACAGCAACGAACTCGGCCGTCTCGACTACAACATGACCGCGAATAATCGAATCTCCTTCGACGCGCGCCACACCTACTACACCCAAGTCAAAAACGACTATTTCGGAAACTCGACCACCTCGTCACTACTGACCCGCGAAAATGAAGGCGCAACGCTCGACGATGTCTTTACCATCGACCCCACCGATCTGCTCGATGTTCGTCTGAACTTCACCCGCATGGACGAAGAGCATCCGTCACCCACCGCCGGCTTTGACCCGACCACCCTCGGCCTCCCCGCATACCTGAAGAGTTCCTCCGAATACCTGCAATACCCCGTCATTTCCTTCACGAATTTCCAGAGTCTCGGCTCCAACTCAAATAACCTGCTCCCGTCGCAGTCGCTGCAGCTCTATTCCTCGCTCGTCTCCGTGCGCGGTAATCACACCCTTAAGTACGGAGCCGACATTCGTCAGTACAACCTGAATGTCAGCAGCTACGGCGCTTCTACCGGCAGCTTCAGTTTCGGCAACACCTTCGTCCGTCCGTCTAGTTCCTCCACGCCCGTAGCCATTGGCCAGGATCTCGCAACCTTTCTCCTCGGGCTTCCCACCAGCGGCTCCTATGACGTCAACGCCTCCAGTTCCTGGTATCAGCACTACTTCGCCTTCTTCCTCCAGGACGATTGGCGGCTGAAGTCGAACCTCACCGTCAATCTGGGCATTCGCTTCGACCACGACGGCTCCTTCACCGAAAAGTATGGCCGCACTGTGAACGGCTTCGACCCGAACGCCGTCCTGCCACTCACCGCTGCCGCCAAGGCCGCCTATGCCGCCAGCCCCATTTCGCAGCTCCCTGTCAGCGCCTTCAATCCCACCGGCGGTTTGACCTTCCCGGGCGGCGTCAACGGCCCCGCTTACGACAGCACCTCTCACCTCTTCAGCCCCCGCGCCGGCTTTGCCTGGAGCCCCACCGCACTCGGCGGAAAAACCGTCATCAGCGGCGGATTCGGCATGTTCGTTCAGCCCATCACAGTCGCCCAACTTGCCACCACCGGCAAGTACTCAACCAATCCGATTCTCAACCAGGAAGGCTTCAGCCAGACAACCCAGCTCGTCGCCAGCACGAATAATGTGACCCCTACCGTTACTTTGAGCAACCCGTTCCCGGGCGGAAGTTTCGCTCAACCGGTCGGCTCTGCCCTCGGCTCCTCCACCTTCCTCGGCCAGACCATTTCCTTCCTCGCTCCGCAGCAGAAGAATCCATACGCCCTCCGCTGGAATCTCGGCATCCAACACCAGCTCGGCGCAAACACGCTCCTCGAAGTCGTCTACATGGGTAATCACGGCGTGCATCTGCCCGTCGCTTATACCCAGCTGAACGGCCTTCCCGCCGGAACCCGCAGCACGCTGCCGGTACGTGACAATACGCTCATCTCAGCGCTCTCCGCCAACGTCAACAATCCGTTCTACAACCTTCCGAACACCGCTGTCTCTACCACCAAGACCGCCAGCGTCGCTCAGTTGCTTTCAGCCTATCCGCAGTTCCCGGTCGGTGACGGCAGCGGCGGCACCGGCATCATCGAAAACAACGCCGAAATCGGCAGCTCCTATTATCAGAGTCTGAACGCCCGCATTCAGCGCCGCTTCTCTTCCGGACTTACGCTCATCGGTAATTACACCTTTTCAAAACTCATTGAGCGTGATTCCTGGCTCAACTTCCCCGATACCCAGCTCGAGAAACGTATCTCGCCGTTCGACCACCCGAATCGCATCGTTCTCGCCCTCTCCTACGACATCCCCGTCGGAAAAGGCCGCCGTTTCGACCTCCACAACGGTTGGCTCGACGCCTTCATCGGCGGTTGGAACTTGAATAGCGTTTACACCTATCAGACCGGAGCGCCTCTGCTCTGGACCTCCGGCAGCACCACCGTGCCCGGCGACTACGTCTATAACGGAGCCCCGCTGAACATCAACAATCGCCAGGTGAACGGATACGCCTTCAACGTAGGCGCATTCGATACGGTTGCGGCCGACCAGTTCCAATATCACCAGCGGACCTTTTCCACTACCTTCCCGAACGTTCGCCAGGACGCCATCAATCAGTGGGACGTCTCGCTCCTCAAGCGCTTTTTGATCACCGAAAGAAGGTTTTTTGAACTCCGCGGCGAAGCGTACAACGTCGTCAATCATCCCGTCTTCGGTGCTCCCGGACAGACCAGCGCGCAAGGGCCAGTCGTCGCCGCCACGAACTCAAACTTCGGTCTCATCACCTTTCAAGACAATCGCCCGCGCTCCCTCCAAATCGGCGCCCGCTTCGTCTTCTAACCCAACCGCTAACTCGCGTTCATCAGCCTCGTTGAGCCTTGTATCCTCCGGTCGAGGCTGATGAACCTGCATCTATCGTTGTTGCGACGTGGCTTACAAACTTGATAGTGTTTGCAGGCCATCAGAGTTACTCGGAGGACAGCGCCAAAGGCGTTCCGCCCGGGATCGTGGACAAGCTAAAGAAGATGTTCGCCTTTCTTGACGCGATACAAGAGGCCGATGGATCGCCGGTGCTCACGAACTGGAAGGTTCATATCGTGACCCGCCAAAAGCTTCTCGATGCATAGTGCCATCTCCCCGGAAAGGTCCGCCTTGCATTCAGCAAACTGGACAGGGGCAGGACGCGACATATTTCTCATCCGCCCCCGGAAGGGTCCAGCCATAATGGAAGAGTCTTCAACAGCATAGGTCCTTTGCGCAATACAACATCAGCGCCTGATTTCGGGATGCTGCCGCGCAGCTTGGCTCGACCTACTTGTTCACGCGGTGCGGTGAACAGGAAGGTTTCGATGACGGGCCTTACATCAATTTGTATTTCGATGCGCCATTGCCGTCAGAGGCGTGGCCGATCATTCCCTCAAAATTCTATGTAGACGTACGCCTTGACGCTTTTCTAAACAAGTCGTCAATAGTCACCTGCCAGGGACGCCCCTGGATGCGTAGCGCATCTCCCCGCCCGTTATTGTCGGTGCCAGAAATCATTTTGTGTGATTATCTTGCCCTCAGGACCGGGGCCTGTGTAGCTGGCCGTAAAGGTCTGGTGATCCTCAGCCATCTTGATGTAGCGCCTTGCTACCTCTTTCCCGCCCTTTGAGGAAACGAAATCGTGAGCGGTTGGACTAATATACTTCAAGACGGTTGTGCCCAGAGGGTTCTGGCCGCTACCTGTCACGCCGGTCACGGGTCCTCCCTTGATTGGTTCTGTATGTTCCATTTTGATCGGTGAACCATCCGCCGCTGTTCCGTTAAATGTGACCCGTCGATAATCTCCTTCATCGACAGCAGTCAGCGTTAATTCCTTCGGCTTGGGGTAATTGCTGCTGTAAGTAGACTTTGCAAGGTCGAGTTTCCAGGTCCCAACAAAGGGATCGTCATCAGTCGCGATCAGCGTACCTCCAACAAATGCAAGCGCGGCAAAAAGGTACATCAGTTTTCGAATCAACATCCTGCTTCCCTCCAGCGGTCCCAATTGTATCCCTTAAAATCAGACTGTCGTTTGGGCTTGCTCAAAAAGTGTTTCAAAGCCATAGAGCGTCATTTGAGCTTTCGTACGCGGCGAGCGTGTCCGAAAGTCTGCCGCAATCGGTGCTCGCCTGATGGGACCCCCTGCCATGACGACACGGCGCTTTTACCGCTGGAACGCGCTCGAAGCGTTCTGGACTGTCCGCGGCTAAGAAGAACTGCTCCTTAACGTGCTAGAGACCGAGCTGAAAGTGATCTCGACCGCCAAGCGCAAAAACGATTCCCTCGACGCGCGCCTGCTGGCCGATCTGCGCTGGCAATTGATCCCGGCCTGTTATGTGCCGCCGCAAAATCTTGAGCTGTTGTGCCGGAAGCTGCGGTGCCGGCGCTACTTTGCCGAGTTACTCCGCCATTGCCAGGAGATCGATCCAGATCTAACTGGTTTGCTGCGCTTTGACCGAAAGCAGATGGACCCGCTCGAAACGATGGAGAAGCAACAGCGGAACGCCATCAGCGGCTTGTGCGCCCGCAGCGCGAGTCTGCCGGTAAGTCACAGCGTGGGCCCTTGTCCAAGCGGCGTAACCATTTCCTGCAAACGACACTCATCGAAGCCGCGCACATTGCCAACACTTCAATCCACAACTACAACGCCATTCACGAAGCCGCTTTGGGCAAAGGTCCTAAACATCGCGCCACGCTCGAGATCGTGCGCCGCTTAGTGCGTCAGTTACTCGCGATTGATCGTTGTTACTTCAAGACCTTACAAAATGCGGCTTAGGAATGCGTTTACAAGGAATGGCAGATCTATCTAGTGAAGCCTGCCTTCTTGATTCAATCAACAGCTTTATTCTGTTGGGCAAGCGGGGCCGGCAACAGTGGCGACGACCCGGCCAAGGAATAACCAGCCAGACTCATCCGGTGAAGCCGCTCCAGCGTGCTGCCGGTTCCCCCCAGTTGCGGCTGGAAACAGGACTTTGCCGGGTCTCCCCATCGCTGGGATTTGGCGAGCGCCATGCGCGCTGCCCTGCTTTATCTGTTTGGAGGCTGGCGAAGCACCCCTACTCACATTCCTTAGTTCTGTTCTAAACTGGCGGCATGGTTCGGCACCTCGTCTGTGGCTTCACAATTTTTCTCTGCGAGTTCGCGCTCCCGGCCTCTGCCCAGATCGCGATCGACACCACCGATCCCTCCGATTGGAAAATTGCCAACTCCGCAATCACCCTCGATTGGAATAGCACCACCGGAAATGTATTCGGCGTCTACCTGAACGGCCACCCGGACAACCTCACCGATCCGACCGTAACTTCTCACGGCCAGCCCAGAGGCCTTTACATGGACAACACCGGCCTCGGTAGTGGAACTTCTACTTCCGGTTATTACAATGGCGGCAGTTATCTCGATTGGTGGATTACAACCCCGTCTAACTCGGCCAACGCGTTTACTTACTCCGAACACTTCATCATCGGCCCCAGTGATTCGGGTTTCCACGCCTACTTCGTCGCCACTCACTCGGCCAGCGACATCGCCGGCACGCTCGGTCAAATCCAGTACGTCTTTCGTATTAGCCAGACTCTTTTCACGAACACTCATTCCGTCAACTCCGGCCTGAATAATCTGGGTGCGACCGATATCGCGCTTCCCGCGCCGCCGGTGCTCAACACCACCGACCCGGGCCGCCAGGTCCAGGACGCAACCGTAGATCTGCACGGCCTTCCGTTGCCGGCCGGCTTTGGCCGCCAGTTCTATACGAAATACGATTACTCCAGCTACGAATACCTGCACCAGGCACACGGTCTTTACGGTTCCACTTACGGCGCCTGGACCGTAATCCCCAGCACCGAGTCGCTCGCCGGAGGTCCCACCAAGCAGGACCTCATCTTTACCGGCAACATCCTCATGATGGAGTGCCTCTCCGGGCATCTCGATAACGCACTCAACTACGTGGCGCCGCAGGGCGTAGCCTCCAATCGCCTCTTCGGCCCTTACTATTTCCACTTCAATGCCTTCGAAAACGGCATCGCCACTCCGGCCGATATGTACGCCGACGCTCTCTCCGCCGCCAGCGGCGCACTCGCCTTTTACGACAACGACACGATTCTCGCCGAAAACGGGTATGTCTCTTCGAACGCGCGCGGAACCGTTGCGCCTTCCATCTTTGGAGCCGGTACGGCTCAGCCCAATACCTCCTGGCTCATCCTCAGCGATGACACCAAGAACTACCAATACTCTTCCTCTGGCAGCCAATACTGGGCTGCCAACAACTCCGGCGGAACCGCTCCGCTTCCGAACGTCGCACCCGGCTCTTACAGGTTGTCCGGTTATGTCCTCGGCCAGTGGGGCGAGCTCAGGCGCAACGCTATTACCGTCGCGGCAGGCCAGACTACGAATCTCAACCTCGCTTTCACGCCCGAAAACTTCGGCATCGCTCCGCCCATCTGGACCGTCGGCACGCCCGATCGCTCCGCGCACGAATTCCTACACGGCGAAGACGGTTCCGGTCAGGACGACCGCGAGTTTTGGGGTAACTGGAATTACTGGGCAGATTTCGCGGCCACCAATGGCGCTGTCATTTACTACGCCACGCCGGTCGGCTCCACGCCCCCGACCAACGATCTGAGTAAGTGGAACTATGTCCAGTGGCAAAGCTTCAACCCCGGTCTCTACGCCGGTATTTACAACCCGTCTGACGACACAACCGACGGCTATAAGTACATTGCGCCCTCTTACGTCAATCCAGCCACTGCACAAACTCCGCCCTGGCAAATTCATTTCACCACCACAGCGGCCCAGCAGACGCAAGGCCAGTACGTCATCATGTCCGTTGGCCTTGCCGCTGCGGAAGGCTCACTGATCGTCACTCTCAACGGACACCAGCTCATCTGGCACGCCACGAAGGCGAGCGATCCCATGGTCCGTAGCGGACTTTCCGGCACCTATCAATCGGTGGTGTTCCAATGGGACGCGAGCCAATTGAATGCGCCTGGCCAGGACAACGTCATCGCCCTGAGCGTCAATCGCCAGGAAGGCGTCATGTACGACGCGCTTCGCATGGAAATCACGAACGCCTCCGCCGATCCCGCGAATACTGGATGGAACGATTACGAGTACCTCTACGGCAGCACCGATAAGCCCGCCAACGATGCGCTGCCAAGTAACGGCACGCCGGTTTCCCCGCGCGCCTCCAGCGACATCTCAACCACCGCCTCCGGCCTGGTCTACAGCCGGGTTACGCAGAGATACTCCGGCACAGTAACGGTAACGAATCTAACTTCCGGCGCGCTGAACGGGCCCTTCGAAATCCTCGTGAACTCACTTCCCCCCGGCGTTTCACTTACTAATACGTCAGGCACCTACGCCGGAAACCCGTATCTCACGATTCCTGGCTTCACAACCCTCGCGCCCGGCCAATCCGCCACGGTAGCCGTTGAGTTCGCCAATTCGTCTAACACGCGCATCACCTTCCAGCCGATAACTTACGCCGCAACGCCCTAACTAAGTTCTCTCCCTAGTCAATCGGCCACGCCGTCCGGAACGCGAAAAACCCGGGACTGACTTCGCGTTTCCGAGCGCGGTCACACTACAGAAAACAAAGCGAAATCTCTCGCGAGAGAAACGCGTTGTCTGTCCCAGCGGTTTTTCCCATCCAGCACACCTGTGTGAAAATCTTGCCCTGAGGACGCAGCCCTACGAACCGCCGTGATTCTCCACCAAGCGTATGCTCGCAGTGAATCGGCCACTCCATCACCTGCATCTGAAAGCAATCTACATGCATCGCGCCGGCCGCTCGGGCCCGTTCGCTGCGACGCAGAAAGCCGGTTTAGCAACATATGTCAAAGTCCTTGAAAGTTGGAATCATCGGCGCGAGCGCCGATCGCGGGTGGGCGAAAGTGTCGCACGTTCCTGCCGTCCAACAGCTCGCCGGACTGGAATTGGCGGCGGTGGCGAGCGGCAGTCAATCGAAGTCAGAAGCTGCCGCTAAGGCGTTCGGTGCAAAGGCAGCTTACGGCGACGCGAAGGACTTGTTCCGGGATCCCAACATCGACATCGTCTCCATTTGTGTAAAAGTACCCGATCATCGCGAACTGGTGCTCGGCGCTCTGACAGCGGGCAAGCACATTTACTGCGAGTGGCCGCTGGGTCGAAACATCGTCGAGGCTGAGGAACTCGCGGGAGCCGCCAAAGCTGCAGGAGTTCATGTCGCGATTGGTCTCCAAATGAGGGCGAACCCGGCTGCGCAACATGCGCGCGATCTGGTCGCCTCCGGTGCGATTGGGCGCCCGCTCAACGCCCGGATCATTTCCAATACCGCGGCCTTCGGGCCAAAGGTGGAACCAGCGATGGCGTTTGCGGAAAACGCTAGTAATGGCGTCACCTTGGTGAGCATCCAGGGTGCGCATACCCTCGATCTCGCCCTCTCCGTGCTTGGTCCATTCGACAATCTCAGCGCGCTGACTACCACCCAATACCCCGAAATTGAAGTCAGTAACAATGCAAAGCGGCAGGTGCGATCGATACCCGATCACCTGCTCGTACAATCGCGTCTTGCCAATTCCTGCGCTCTGTCTGTCGAAGTGTCCGGCGGTCGGCCGCCCGAGGCGCCGTTCAGAATGGAAATAACTGGGGAAGAAGGTGAGCTTAGACTCGACGGCGGCGCGCTGCGCGGTTTCCAATCGGGCCGCTTACACATTTCGCTCAACGGCAAGTCCCAGCAGGTAGACGAAGCCGAGATTGCCTCAATGCCCGACGAGGCTGCCAACGTCGCAAGCTTGTATGCAGCTCTTCGAAACGATATTCTTCACAGAACCTCAACTACTCCCGATTTCCAACATGCAGCGCGCCTGACGCGGCTTATTGATGACGTGTTGTCGTCAGCAGCTACGGGTGCCCGGAAGCCCGCGGCGGATTGGCCTTCCCAATAGCGACGCTGCGCGAAAACATTGCCTGGAAGCTGTGAAACAATCGGTCTTCCTCATTCCACGCCGTCCGCAACGCGAAAAACCCGGGACTGACTTCGCGTTTCCGAGCGCCGTTACACTACAGAAAACCAACCGAATCTCTCGGGAGCGAAACGCGTTGTCTGTCCCAGCGGTTTTTCCCATCCCAGCACAGCCCAACTTCCAGTTCGTTTGTTTCACCCCTTCCTGTCACCTCATTCCAACGTACTTCTAAGCATCAAATAGCTCGAAATCACTCAACCTGGTCTCTTGCGGCAATGTAAAACATAAGAAGTCGCAATCGCGCTCATGAAAAACAATTTCCTGCCCGCACTCCTGTTACTTGGCATGTCTTCTGCTGCTTCGGCTTCATCCGTCATAACGACGCGGCTTGATGACCCCCAGGCCGTTTATCTGACGGACTCCGGATTTGGCGCACACGGCGATGGGAAAGCGGATGACAGCAGTGCGATCCAGTCTGCCATCGACAAAGCGGAAAACAACGCCCGCGAAGGAATCTTGTTCGTACCCTCCGGGCGTTATCGCCTGACACGCACCCTTTATGTGTGGCCGGGTGTCCGCATTTTCGGCTACGGCGCAACCCGCCCCGTTTTCCTGCTCGCTGAGAACACCCCGGGTTTTCAGAAAGGCGTGGGCGTAATGGTGATGTTCACCGGTGTGCGTGCTGGCAACAGATCCGCGACAGCAGGACGCGTTCCATTTCCGCCACCGGATAGCGTACCGCCAAACGACACCATCGCCGACGCCAATTCCGGCACCTTCTACTCGGCTATGAGCAACATCGATTTCGAGATCGGCGACGGCAATCCCGCCGCCGTCGGCATCCGCTTCCATGTTGCCCAGCATGCTTATCTCAGCCATATGGACTTTCATGTCGGTTCCGGGCTCGCCGCACTCACCGAGATCGGAAACGAGGCGGAGGATCTGCACTTCTACGGCGGCCGTTACGGCATTCTTACGGACAAAACCTCGCCCGCGTGGCAGTTCACTCTCATCGATTCCGTGTTCGAAGGCCAACGCGAGGCCGCCGTTCGCGAGCATGAAGCCGGTCTCACACTCATTCGCGACACTTTCCGCGACGTCCCGGCCGCTATCGATATCGATCCACATTACTCCGATGAGCTTTGGGCAAAAGACTGCCGCTTCGAGAATATTGCCGGCCCCGCGGTGATCATCAGCAATGAAAAGAGTCCTCTTACCGAGATCGGTTTCGAGAACGCCGTTCTGAAAAACGTGCCGGTCTTCTCCCTATTCCGCGAAAGCGGAAAGAAGGTCTCCGGCAAGGGCGCACTCTATCACATTCGGAATTTCAACTACGGACTCATCGTGCCTGGCGAGGGGAGCATGGGATCCATCGGCATGCTGTTCGACGCAACACAACTCAGCACATTGCCGCCCTCGCAGCCGCCTGCCATCCCGCCGTTGCCATCGAGCAAAGAGTGGGTGAACGTCCATACTCTCGGCGTCGCAGGAGATGGCGCTACCGACGACACTCTCGCTATCCAAAAGGCCATCAACGCGCATCGGGTGCTCTACTTCCCAAGCGGCCATTACATCGTCCGCAATACGATTGCGCTCGAACCGGGTACGGTGTTGATCGGGTTGCATCCCACCCTGACCCAATTCGACCTTCTCGATAACACGCCCGGCTTCCAAGGTGTCGGCGCACCCCGGCCGGTCATCTCTGCGCCTTCCGGCGGCTCTACCATCATCAGCGGCTTCGGAGTCTTTACAGGCGGAATCAATCCACGCGCTGCCGGCGTGCTCTGGTGTGCTGGCGCCGATTCGCTCATCGACGATGTGCGATTCCTGGGCGGTCATGGAAGCGGCACGAATCCGTACAACAACAATCACACCGCCGATCCCGATCTGCATAAGCGCTGGGACGGCCAATACCCAAGCCTCTGGGTCACGCAAGGCGGTGGTGGCACTTTCGCTGACATCTGGACCCCGGACACTTTCGCTCAGGCAGGCTTCTACGTCTCCAATACCAAAACGCCCGGCCACGTCTATGAGCTGTCGAACGAGCACCATGTTCGCAACGAAATCAAATTCGATCACGTGGAAAACTGGGATCTCAACGCGCCGCAAACCGAGGAGGAGGCCGGCGAGAGTCCCGAATCCTTGTCTCTTGAAATTGATTGGTCGAAGAACATCACCATCGCCAACTATCACGGCTATCGCGTCACGCGCTCCCGTGCGCCGTTTCCTGCCGCGGTTCGTCTCTATCAGTCCGAAAACATTCACTTCCGCAACCTTCATGTGAACGCCGAAAGCGGATTCGCCACCTGCGACAAAAATGGTTGCGGCACGTTTCTGCGCGTTAGCAAATTCCCCTACGAGAATGCGATCGAAGACATGACTCGTCACCTCGTGGTGCGCGAAAGGGAGTTCGCGGTGCTCGACATTCCCGCTGAGCCCGTCACACCCGCTCCCGCCGATGCCTCCGCCGTCATCGAACCAGGCTCCAAGGTCCAGAAGTTAGAGGACGGTTTCTATTCCATTTCTGGCGCGGCCGTGGACGCCTCCGGTAAGCTCTACTTCGTTGATCACCACGAACAGCGCATTTATGGCTGGTCTGCGGCCGAGGGATTAACCATCGAGCGTGACAATCCGCTCGATCCTGTGAGCCTGGCCTTCGATAAATCGGGCGACATGCTCGTGCTTTCTTCTGCTGGCCCGGAGGGGACCGTCTATTGCTTCCGCCCCGGATCGCCGGAAGATCAGATACAGGTGCTTCCGCCGCAGCAATTGAAGCCGCAACCGGGCGCGCTCGCGCTCCTGCCAGTGAACTACTGGAACAACGGCGAATTCAAAGATCAACTCAATTTCAACACCCTTGCTTACACCACACTCGCCGGCATGTTCGTCCAGGATGTCTCGACCCCCAAACCGGCGGTGTACGTCTCGCCGGACGGCAGCCTCTTCCTGCCCGCTGGTCGCGTTTTCCAACAGGGGCCGTCCGACGCTACCGGCTGGCGCTTCTCCGATAATCTGGACGCCAACGGATTCATCAGCGCGACTCCCGGACGTCGAGTTTACGTTAGCAGCGAGTCGGAAGACCGCACATACAGCGCGTTAGTCTACCCTGACGGCACGCTCCGTGATCTCGAGCCCTTTGCCGAGCGTGGCGGCGAAAGCGTTGCTGTTGACAGCAAGGGAAACGTCTACGTTGCGAACGGACAGATCTTCGTTTACAACCCGGCCGGCATACAGATCGCCCGCATCGACGTCCCTGAACGTCCCATCGACATCCTCTTCGGCGGTGCCCCCCGTCGCACCCTGTTCATCCTCGCCCATCATGCGCTCTTCGCAGTGCAGTTACGAACCTCAGAATGATTTGTGTTCCTATCGCAATCTATTACCTGCTCGTTTTATATTGAAAAACCTCCTCGAGAGGCACGCCAAATACGTGCGAAATCCTGAATGCCACTTCCAGTGATGGCGAGTACTTATCGCCCTCTATCGCAATAATCGTCTGACGCGTGACCTCCACCAGATCCGCCAGTTGTTGCTGTGTCATCTCCTTGCTAGCCCGAAGATCGCGCATCCTGTTCCGAATACGCGACTTCATATCGAGGCTCTGTAAAAAATGAGTTGCGTCACCAGCCCTGCCAGCTCAGCCACCGCCAGCGCCACGACCAACAGATTCGACACAATCAGCGAGCTCACCATCGATTGCGACTGCAGATAACCGAAACTCGTCCAGATAAATATCAGCAGCACAACGTAGCCAACCTGTCTTCCCCGCGCCCTGATGTTTCGATCGCGTTCGTCAACCAGGCGGCGCCGGGATGTTGCAGCTAAGATCGCGTTCCCGACTATTTGCAGCAGAATCAAAAACAACAACACTCCCCCAAGCCGGATCGGCGATCGCAGGTTGATCGCGTAACCCAAGTAGCCGCCGAAAATGCCAAGCAGGATGACAAGATTCACATAGACTGACTTCTCCTGGTAGCTGAGTTTCATTGGCTACGCTCCATGTCAAAGATATTTGACATAAAAACCATACCCGGAGCCTGGCTCCATGTCAAATTCTTTTTACATTGCTTGTTCGAAACGAGGCATCCGCAAGACAGTTTCTGGGGTGGCTGTGCGGGCTACGCCGCCGCGCTTCTGCTACAGTTCCTTCGTTATGGAAATCACCGTTGATCGCCTCGCACCTAAATGCTTTTGCCGCTCGTCATTGCTCGTTCTAGCGCTGTGCACCGTGCCATACTGGCTACCTGCACAAGCAGTCACCGGCACGCAGGCTTCTAAACCCGCCGTGCCAGACTGGGCTCAGCCGGGCTCTCCTACGCACAAGCAGGTCCCGCCCCCGGCAGATTTTCACAGGCCCAGCAGGAATTTCGATACCCCTATCGGGATTTTTCAGGGACAATCCGACATCGGTGCCGCCTTAGTGCCCGGCAGCGCCAGTTACGACTCCAGCACGAAGCAGTACACCATCACCTCCGCCGGCTACAACGTTTGGTATTCGCGCGATGAGTTCCGCTTTCTCTGGAAGAAAATGTCCGGCGACTTCTCGCTCGCGGCGGATCCCACCTTCCCCAATCCGAACGGCTATAACGACCGGAAAGCGATCCTGGTCATCCGCCAGAATCTCGACGACGACTCGAAGGAAGCCATGATCGCCGAGCACGGTACGGGTATGATCCACCTCGCCCAGCGTCCCGAGCGCGGGGCTCTCATCACCGACATGCAATATCGCTTCGGTGGCTCCCTGGCCAAGGTCATGGCCAAGCGCATCGGCCTTGAAAAGCACGGCGATTCGATCGCCATCTTCATTAGTCTGGAGGGCGAACCCATGCACCAGTTTGGTCCGCCCGTCACCATTCACTTCGATCAACCTTTCTATGTCGGCATCGGCTTCTGCTCACATCTGCCAGACAAGTCGGATACTGCCGTCTTCTCGGACGTCCTTCTCGAAAACTCAGCAGGCGAAGTGCACTGAAACCTAAATCCGCACTCACACGTGCCGCGCTCCGAAAAAACCTTCCATCTCTTGTTCGATGTATCGCGATACCATCGAGCAGGATGAGTGCCCGCCAGGTCCATATCGACGATCGGCAGCTCGCACTGATCAGCAAAGCCATAGCCGACCCAAAACGATTCCGGATACTGGAGAGGATCCGGGAATCGAAGACTCCACTCACTTGCTCATCGGTCTGCGAATGGACGGGATTAGCCCCCTCGACGGTATCCCATCACCTGAGAGAACTCGATAACGCCGGCCTGATTAACCTCGAGCGCTGCGGCAAGTTCGCCCACCTCACACTTCGGCGAAATATCTGGCAAGCCTACCTGAGACGGCTGTCCGCGCTGAAATAAATTCACTAGCTCCACTCCTTTTCATGACGCCCATCCTCGCTCTTGAATCGTTTTGCTGATGGCCGCCATCATTTCGACAGACATCGAAGTGATGAGGCGAACGTCTCGTCGGAAAGCGTGGATACATGAGTAAGCTAAAAAACAAAGTGGCGGTCGTCACGGGTGCACGAAAGGTATAGGCGCCGCGATTGCAAAGCAGCTTGCCGCTGATGGCGCCCAGGTAGTCGTCAACTATGCAACCAGTCGTCAGGGTGCCGAAAAGGTTGTTTCAGAGATCACACAAGCTGGCGGTGAAGCGGTTGCCGTTGGGGGAAGCGTAGCCAACGAAGCTGATATCGATAAGCTCTTCGCCGAGACCAAGAAAGCCTACGGCAAGGTGGATATTCTCGTCAACAATGCTGGTGTGTATGGATTCTCTCCTTTAGGTCAGGTCACTGCCGATGAATACAAGCGCCAGTACGACACCAATGTCTTGGGGCTGCTTTTGACAACCAAAGCTGCTCTGCCACATTTCCCAGCAGAGGGTGGCAGCGTGGTGAACATCAGTTCGGTCGTAAGCACCATGGCTCCAGCGGCGGCCTCGATCTACGCCTCAACGAAGGGAGCTGTGGACACAATCACGAAATCGTTGGCAAAAGAACTCGGACCGCGCAAAATTCGCGTGAACGCAATCAACCCCGGTCTGGTCATCACGGAAGGAACGCGTTCGGCGGGCATAGCCGATAGCGATTTCGAGAAGGACGCCGTTGCCAGAACGCCGCTCGGCCGCGCGGGACAGCCTCAGGACATCGCGCTTCCTGTTTCGTTTCTCGCCTCGGATGATTCCCGCTGGATTACAGGAGAGACGATCTTTGTTTCTGGCGGTGCCGAAATCTAAGCTAAGCCATTGCTCTCTGTAGTTGGGCGGAATTGTTGCCGCGTGCCACGGATTTCGCCCAACTCTGATATCCTCAACCGCGTGTGCAAATCGAAGTTCGCCCTCATATTCATTTCTCTCGTCACGGCCTGCCCTCAGGAAGCTATTCAGAGTGGAACCTTCGAAGGTTTTCCGGCTGTCGTTCTTTCCAGTTCCAAGCTGTCTCTGACAATCATGATCAAAGGCAGCACGCTTGCGAGCCTAACCTTGTCCGACGACCGCGAAAAGCTGAGCCCATTGTGGAATCCCATGCGCATGGCGCGCGAGCTCGGACGCCCCGTGACCTATGACGGCGGTGCCGGACACTTCGTTTGCGTCGACGGTTTTGGGTCGCCTTCGGCCGAGGAACGCGCGGCTGGGTTGCCCTTCCACGGAGAAGCTCACACAAAAACCTTCGCCGTGCATTCCGAACGTCAGGGCTCCAGCACGGCCGTCTCGCTAACGGCGACTCTTCCCATCACACAAGAGACATTCACGCGTACATTTCGAGTCATCGATGGCGAAAATGTCGTCCACGTAGAAAGCGACCTTGAGAGCTTGTTAGGTTTCGATCGGCCGGTCAATTGGGCTGAACATGCAACCATCGGCTCGCCCTTCCTTGAATCGGGTGTCACGGTCGTGGACGTCTCCGGATCGCGCTCGCTCACTCGCCCGTACACTTCTGTCGAGAACGGAGACGTCCAACGTCGTTTGAAGTCCGATCAACCTTTTCAATGGCCGCTCGCACCAGGTCTGAATGGCGAAACGGTCGATCTTCGCCAGACGCCGCTCAATCCGCACTTCCTCGAGCACGTCGCCACACTGCTCGATCGTAACCGCGATTTGGAATGGGAGACAGCAATCAACCCCAAGAAGCGACTGATCCTTGGATACGTATTCAAGCGGGCCGATTATCCTTGGGTCCAGTATTGGGGGCATTACCCTCCGACCCAAAAAATGGCGCGCGGCATGGAATTCAGTACCCAGCCGTTCGACCTGCCCCGCCGCGAGGTCGTCACCACCGGAACCATGTTTGATACACCCCTCTATCGATGGTTGCCGGCGAAATCAAAAATCAAGACTCAATTCTTGCTTTTCTATGCCCACGTACCCGAAGGTTTCAACAAGGTGGATGACGTGACCATTGCCAACGGCGAGATTATTATCGTGGATCGTTCAGTGAAAGAGCCGGTTAGATTGGCGAATGCACAAGGGCTGTAGAAGCTCGTTTACACATCACGAGTTTTACGTCACGCCTAAAAGCTTCTTGGTGTAAGTGAGGCTCTCGTCCAAAGCTTGACGCTCGCGCTGCGCCTCGTCAGGAGTCGCCCAGGGCTCGTCTTGGTAAGGTTTTCCGCGCTCTGCAATCGCCACGTAACGCTCGAATTCCCAAGCCGGGGTCTGCCGGTATGCGTCCCAAAATGCCGGATCCCGATACGCCAGGATTTTCGGACCAAACACGATCGACTCCATCGAGAGCGCCTTTCCCGGGCACAGTTCAACATACTTCCGCACGTACGAATCGATGTCAACATTGCCGCGTCCCATTTGCACCCATGTCACCGCAGCTCCCTGCTGCACATTCCACACCGCGCTGTCTCGAACATGACTCGTCAGCACATAGGGATGAAGAACCTCCAAGGTCAAATGCGGATCCTCAATCGTCCAAAGCGGATTGCCCGAATCGAGGCAAACACCAACGAACTCCGGTCCGGCTTTCTCGACCAGGCCCTTCAACTCACGAGCTTGCATGTCGCCAGCATGATTCTCAATCGCGATTTTGATGCCTTCATCCATCGCCTTCGAACGAACACTGCGCAGCACTCGAACAACATCGTCGATGCGCGCCTCAATGGCCCCGCCTTTTCGGTCATCCGCGCTTCCCAGAACGGCACGCACAATAGGCGAACCAATCGTCTTGGCGGCAACGATCATGTTTGTCAATTGCTGCTCAGCGGACCCATTCGAAGCATTGAACATCTTCGAACTCGGGCAGATTGACGTCATCCCGATCTCGATCTGAAGACCCAGCCTCGCGGCATGTTGCCGCACCGTGGCAAGATTCGCTGGTTCAAGACTGCCCAGAAATCTAATCTCCGAAAAGTGCACCACCTGGACCTGCCGGTTTGCACAATAATCCAAATACTGCAATGGCGTCCAATTCTGTGAACGCAGGCTGAAGATATCGATCCCCAACTTCACGGGCGAGCTAGATGTCGACGTGGCCGCAATGGGAGCCCCGGCGAGTGCAACAAATTCACGGCGATTCATGGACACCAGAATCGTAGCAGGAAAACACGATCTGGCCGGCCCCCAACTCGCATTCCTGGCGGAAACGTTCGTGTGATAACTCTCGCTTTATCTCAGGAAGCTTCAAATGAAATCAGCGATTCGTTCTGCATCCGTGTCCAATGCGAAATGGCCGGCATCGAGAACAAACGGTCTGGATGGCGCTGGAGAACCGGTTTGGGTTAGTGCTGGTCCAAGCCCGCTCGAATCCGGCGCCCCAGGGGCGCAAGTCTGATTTTGCCGATGCGGCGCGCCTGATCCGACGCTGGGCGAGCGGGGATTTGCGCTTGAGCTTCGTTCCCGAAGCCCCACAACGCGACTGGCGCTTGTTGACGCGCGCCCGGGTGGAACAAGGTCGCACCCTCATCCGTTTGCGCAATCGGTGGGAAGGGCTGTTACAAGAATGCCAGATCAAACTATCCAGCTTGCTTTCCGACTTGCTAGGGGTGACCGGCCGCCGTATTCTGCAGGCCCTGGCCGAAGGCGAAACCGATCCGCATAAGTTAGCGGCCTTGCGCGTCTCCGCTTTGCCGGCATAGGGAGATAACCCTCCGTCCCAAACACAAACCGGAACTCTCGTTCTAATGCGGCACCAGGCAACGAAAAGGCAATCAATTCGAGGACGCTTCCCTTCTCACCGCAAATGTAAATCGTAGCGGCATGCAGAGGCTTCTCACTACGGACGGAAATTTCGATCGCGTATCGTTCTTGGAATAGGCTCGGATCTGATCCCTCTTCGTAACGGCTTAATTTTACGGAGCAGTGGGTTGGTAGTCTCCGTAAATGAAACCCAAGATGGACTTCGGGTCGACTTTACTCGAACACGACGTCAGCAACAGAAGTAAAAGAAGAGCTACAGCCAAGCATGCTCATGCGTCACACCGTGGCGGTTATTCTATCGCCCCACCGCGAACACGTCACACCCCACTGACCTGCTCCCAAAAACGCAAATCCGATCGGCATCGCAGTCGAAGGTTCCCTGCGTAAGTCTGATGTCCATCGATAAATTGTGCATTCGCCGGCTCTGCACTCACTGCTATTCATCAGGATTTGCTTGCGCGTTCAGCTCGTGGGATTGAACCTCTTGGCGTAGCGCGAAGGAGGCATTGTAAAGCTCCATGAAAACGTACTGATTGTTTTCGTCATGGATCTCGCCCATGTAGTCGATTGGAAAGCAATTTTCTTCGACAACTCGGACACAAATCGTTGATCACGTCATCAACGTGTCGGTCATCCGCGTTATGGCTTGCCGTATTCCGAGCAAGCGTATAGGCATCGTCGTTGTCGAGAGTAAAGCAGTAATCGTTTGCGGCGAGAAAGTGATCTAGAGCCACAAGAGCGGTGCGCTTGTTGTTTGCTGAAACAGTGATTGCAAACGGGTGAGTGAAAAAAGACGGCCGCTTTCCTGTAAACACCAGGATGAGCCTCTTCGCCAAAAGCGCTTTGAAAAGGCCGGGCGCAAGCCGATTCAATCAGATTGTGATCGCGGTATTCTTCGGCGCTGACCGGTTCTTCGCCGGGGCCCATCGAGTACCCTACGACTTCGTCGTGCAGATATTCGATGTAGGCCCGGCTAAAGCGAAACGCCAACTATTCTTTGGAAAGTCTTTCGATCGCGGAACGGTACTTGCTGACCGAGGTTACGATCGCTCGATCAGCGCGGTGGGGGTATTGGCGGAGATCTTTTGCTCGACTTTGGCGCGGTTGTCGCGGATGCTGGCACCCAGCTCCTGCATCGCTTTAAATTGCTTTTGACTCATTGCTGTTTGCCCCCTCTCCCAAACTACGCACCAGTTCGAATTGTCTAACGCCGACCAGATAAGTACTGAAAACGCCCTTGCATCCATGTATCCGTGCCCTGCTGCCGAAGCAAAAAGTCCACGACAGCCAAGTACAAGTCCAAGTCTGCCGGCAATCGAATCGAGATCGACTTGGGGAATGTCTTCGAGACGCGGCCCGCCACCGTCAACGGCCGGCCCGGCATCTCACATTTCGCGTCGGCGAGTTGGTCTCGGGTAACCTCGACCGATCTGGACAACGTTTCCAGTCGTAGATCTGGACTTCTCAGAGTCCCGAAGTCCGGCTCGTAGGAGATCAGTTGGATAGGTGGCCCTTTCTTGCACCGATTAAACCATCTTCTATTACAGTCGCGATGATGACTTGTCATTCCGTATCTGGTCAACACTTCGCCGACTACACGTCAACCTGAGAGGGACTGCCTTGCTGACAGTCCTGGCAGGAGATCTCGAAGTTCGGCATTACAAGCTGCCTGAGTACATCTGCACGAGTGACGATCCCGTCCGAACGGGAATCCAAATTCCGCATGTCCGGTAATCTGAAGCCGGAAGGTTCGGCTTCGTCGTTCGAGGAGGACCCGCGAGTTAGAGGGAATTTACCGGAACAAAAACTGGCCGTATTTCAAGGTGTTTTCCAATCGAGCGCGTAGATCTCTTGCGTGCCGGTGTCGTGTAGCAGGAGCGGTGAATCATCCGGAGTCAAACCGAACCAAAAGCCTCCTGACGTGCCTGTGCGCTTCACGTCGCCAAGCCTGACGACCTGCTCCAGGGCGTGATCCTGCATGCGGACGCGCATAATGGCGTGTACTTCACCGTGCCGCTCGAAGTAGACATAGCGTCCATCTCTTGACCAGTCTGCCCAGTTCAGTTCGCCTTTCGCCAATTCGGACCATTTTTGAGTTTTGAAATCGAAGAGCATCAGGGCTTGATGGTCCCCGCGCCGCGCAATAATGTACTGCCCATCGGGCGACCATGCGGCCAGCAGCAGCCCCTCCGATCCGGGTAACTGTTTCACCTCGTGCGTTGTCAAGTTCAGAACCTCAACTCCGTGTGGCGCCGTTTCGGTCCAGGGAGCATAACTGAAAACGATCGAGTTCCCATCCGGTGACCAGTTGGGACGTAGCCGGTTGCGTTGTCCTTTGAACAGCGGCTCAGCCGGGCCGCCATCCGCCGATACCAAGTAAATCCCGTCGAACTTACCCGCTCTCCCGCCCTGAAACACAATTCGTTTGCCATCGGGCGACCAGCAGGGCGACAAAGCCTGGAGCGACGCGGCGAGCTGGAGGCGGTTGCTGCCATCCGTTCTGCTGCGCCACAACGCCCCGTCAGGAAACGAAACATAGGTGACCCACTGCCCGTCTCGCGAGAAATCAGCAAATTCGCCTGAAATGCCTGCCAGGTAGGACACCCACTGGCGCGACCTCGCATCATAGCGCGTCAGCTCGCCTCGCAGTTGTTGACCGATGACGTACAGCTTCTTGCCATCGCGGCTAAACACCGGCGCCAGTGAGTTCAAATGTCCGGCGGTAATCTGCACTGGTTCGCGCCCAATGTTCGGGAACGCTCCCAGCAGCCCATGTTGCTCTCGCATCGCCCAGACTTCAGTCTTGTCCTCGCGGGTTGCCTGGAACACGAAGTATTTGCCATCAGGCGTCCAGTTGCCGCAACACTCGGCTGGCGGCCGGTTCCAACCCAAAAGCAAGGGATGAAGGCCCTTTCCAGCTGCCGACACTTCCCAAATCGCAAGCGGACCCTTCCTGTCCACGACATTCCCAAGCGTGAATCGTAGGCGGCTCCCATCCGGTGACCACCGCAGCCAGAAAGCCGTTCCGGGTAGAGTCGTCAGCTTTCTGGGTTCTCTTCCGTCGCGGGTGGCCCGATACAAATCGCGACCGATTACATACGCAATCTGCTGAGCATTGGGAGACCAGGCCGCGGCTGTCGCCAGCAAACTCCCCAAGCGGCGAGGCGGACCCGCCGGTACGGGTACGGTCCAAAGCGGCCATAGGCCCAGACCGCTATTGAAGTTAGCCACCAAAAGTTCTGACCGGTTTGGGAGCATGTCCAGCACCTCCGGCGATTCCAAAGAAGTCGGCAGCAAGGTCGTCGGTCCGCCGGCTGCCGGAACTTGTGCCACCGCGCTCGTCGTGCCTCCTCCTTCCTGCAGATAAAGCCGCGATCCGTCGGTGACCATCGCGCCCAAAACCCCGCCTTTCCCCTCGCCATCGTGGGAGATCTGAACGTAGTTCGACGCTTGCGGGGGAAGGAGTGGACGCACCACCAGATACAGCGGAATCAATAGGCCGATCACCACCGCGCCCGCCGCGACCAAACGGCTACGGCGAAAACGCCTCACGCTGGGCCGGTGCGAACCGGTATTTTGTCTCAGTCGATCAAGGTCGCTACGGATTTCTGAAGCGTGCTGGTACCGCAAGTCGCGGTCCTTCTGCAGGCATTTCGAGATGACGCCTTCCAGTTCCCCCGTCACGCGAGCATTGAGGCGTTCCGGAGAAATCGGAGTTCTGTGCAGGATGGCCGCGAAGATGTCCGCGGAAGCATGACCGGCAAAGGGAGCAATGCCCGTCGCCATTTCGTAAAGTACAGCTCCGAAAGAGAAGAGATCCGTCCGGCTATCCAAGGGCTGGCTCCGCACTTGTTCCGGCGACATATACTCTGCGGTCCCTAGAGCTGCGCCGGGATCAGTGAGTTGCTCTTTGCCTTCCGTCATCTCATGCGGTTTGCCTGTCAGGGGCTCCATGAGCTCGGCCGCGGAGAGCTTGGCCAGGCCGAAATCGAGCACCTTAGCGTGCCCGCGATTTGTCACGAACAGGTTGGCCGGCTTGATATCACGATGCACAATGCCTTGCGCATGGGCGGCTTCGAGGGCCTCGGCGACTTCAATCGCCAGCTTCACTATTGTTTCCGTTACCAATGGTTGCCCGGCAATCACCTGTTTGAGCGTTGCGCCCTCCAGATACTCCATGACGAGGAAGGTACGCCCGTCCTGCTCCCCGACGTCGTAAAGCGTGCAGATGTTTGGGTGATTTAGGGACGAGACGGCTCGCGCTTCCCGCTGAAAGCGAGCGAGAGCCTGCGAGTCGCGCGCCAGCTCATCCGGTAGAAACTTGACGGCGACCAACCGGTGCAGCCGGACATCCTCCGCTTTGTAAACCACGCCCATCCCGCCACGGCCGATCTTCTCAATGATCTGGTAATGCGCGAGCGTACTTCCGATCAGCGGACTGGTAAGCGGTTGTGTTGCTTCGTTTCCTCGGCGAGCGAGTGACCGTGCAGCGACCTCAATAGCCTGGCGTTCCAGGAAGTTTCCGGCTTCCTGGTGCGAACACAGCAGCGAGCGGACCTCGGTTTCGAGCGTTTCGTCGCCTCCGCAGGCTTGTCGCACAAACGTTTCGCGCTCACTCGGCGCTTGCTGCAAGGCCGATTGAAGCAGTTCATCTATGCGTCGCCATTGCTCAGATCGCATCGGCTGCCGCATCAGTCATTTCACGGTAGAGCCACGCCTTGGCTGTGCTCCAGTCGCGCATCACGGTGGCGGGCGATACATTGAGCACTTCGGCCGTCTCCTCGACGCTCAGGCCACCGAAGAAACGCATTTCCACAACTTGTACTTTGCGCGGGTCGAGCCGCGCCAAAGTGTTCATCGCATCGTCAAGGGCCACCAGATCGGCAGCTCGTTCGCCGTCCACAACGGCCAGCTCTTCCAACGGGACACGCTTTAGGTCGCCGCCCCGCCTTAAGTTATGGCGCCGGGCATGATCCACCAGAATGCGCCGCATCAACTGCGCCGATATCGCAAAAAAGTGCGCCCGGTTCTGCCATTGCATCCGCTTGTAATCCACCAGGCGGGTATAGGCTTCGTTGACCAAAGCTGTGGTTTGCAGGCTGTGGCCGGAACGTTCCCGTTGCATGTAGTGATGCGCCAGGCGGTGCAGTTCCTCATAAACAATGGGGGTCAGCTTTTCAAGCGCGCTCCCGTCTCCATCAGTCCAGGCGCGCAGCAGCGTGCTGAGCTGGCTGCCTGGCTCGTCCCGTTCCATGACTGCGGCGAATTATAGCAGCGGATGAGTGATAGTTTCCACGTGCCTTTTACGCCTATCGAAGTGGAGGATACATGAGACGACAATGGAGTCTTTACTTACTCGCCCTTAGCTTTGTGCTGAGTGCTACATCGAATGTTCGGGGGGAAGAGCCCGCTCCCGCAACGGTTGATTATCCCGGCGCCAGCTCCACGCAAGCCTGGGGAGTCAACTCGCGCGGCGAGATCGTGGGGTTTTACGTTACTACCGGCAATGTGACGCACGGCTTTGTGCTGCGATGGAATCAGTTCCGTACCATCGATTTTCCGGACGCCACTTCAACACTCGCCAACGCCATCAATGAGCGCGGTGAAATTGCCGGGTCCTATGTGAGTGCGGATAGTGTGACGCATGGCTTTGTGCTGAGCCGCGGCAAATTTACGACCGTTGATTTTCCCGGCGCTGTCAGTAGTGAAGTGCTCGGCATCAACGCGCGCGGCGAACTCGTAGGAGATTACAGCCTCACGAGTACAACCCCGTGCTGCGCTTCGGGGACGCACGGCTATTTGCGGCTCCGCGGCCATTACACCCTGATTGATTATCCGGGGGCAATCTTCACCTATGCCAATGGGATCAATTCGCGCGGCGAGATTGTAGGCGCGTACAGCGACGGCACTCCGCGTGGCTTCTACCTAAACGAAGGCAATTATGTCTCGGTTGATCACCCGGGCGCTACGTTCACAAACGCATTGGGGATCAGCCCCGGCGGCGAAATTGTCGGACGGTATGTCGATGCCACCGGTCGCCACGGCTATCTGCTAAATAGAGGGAGATTCTCCACTATCGATTTCCCGGACGCTACCTTCACCGGGGTTACCGCCGTTAACTCCGAAGGCGACATCGTGGGACGGTACAGCATCGCCGGTGTGTTCCATGGCTTTGTGCTGAGCAGGGACGAAGAGCACGCGGACGAACACAAGAATGATGAAGACGGGAAGGCCTCCCACTAGCCGGCGCGATCGGAAAAGGATGATTATGCTCACTCGACGAAAACTAATGTTAGTCTGCGCGCTTGCTACGCCGTTGATTTCTGTAAGCGCCGATCCCTTGGTCTACATAGTCAGCGCTGATATTACCGGAAACGGTCGATTCGGCGCCGTGGATCTCACGACCGGCGCCTACCAGCAGATTGGTCCAACCGAACCGGACGGTTATTTCGGGTTAGCTCCCAGTCCGAATGGATCGCTCGTCTCATTCACGTATGCGAGCAATCTGGATTCGATCAATCCCGCAACCGGAGTCCCGACGCTCGTGGGCCCGACTGGTTTACCTGCCTGCGTGATCGCGACTCCGTCCTGCGGTCCAACAACGGCCTTCACTCTTGGCAGCTTTGAAGGAAAAATCTACGGGGCGGATATTAGTAATAACGTCTACCAAGTCAACCCGATAACGGGCGTCGCAACATTGCTCGCAAAGAACTCCGGTCTTCCGAATCCTTTCTTCGTTCCGGGAAGCCAGAACTCCGATGGCACCTTCAATATCGCCGACGAAGCTATCTGGGAATCCGGCGGAAAGTTGTACCTGACGTACGACGCTGCGACATTGGACCTCACGTCGGGTGCGGTTGGCAACGTCGTAGTCGCGCCGGCGCTCTATCAAATCGATCCCGCAACCGGTCTTGCCACACTTATCGCTCCGACCGACTTTGGCATCGGCGCCGCTCTCGAGTTGAACGGCGCTACATACGCTTTCAATGACATGACGAGTCAGATTGAGACTCTCAATTTGCTTACGGGTGCGTCCACGCCTTTAGGTCAATTCGATCCCAGCGCCGGAGTAATTCAAGGGGCGGCGCCAACTCCTGAACCGTTCTCAATCGCGCTGGTTGGGCTCGGGATCGGCATGCTTGTCATGGTTCGAATGCGGGCCCGCGGATAGGACCGGAACCTCGATGCGCAACAGGGGACCCGCCTCTCTCGTCTGAACCTCAGACTTCTCGCGTTATTGATTATTTATTTGACCTTTCAATAAACTTCTTATACGATCACTCCACGGTTTAGGAGCCGAATCATGCAACGTAAGAGCGAATCCTGATACGTTTACAGGCCTCGGCTGTCTTGTACGGGCTCGGCCAAATCAGACAAGATTCGGCGGAAGTCCTTGCTGCCGCGGTTCCTGCTCTCATGACTCACGTGCACGATTCGGGCAGGAGAATTCGCCTGAACAGTGTAAACACCTTGTCAGGTCTAAACCCGGAACTGCCAGACGATGTATTGCAATTCCTCGTAAAGCTCCTTGGCGAATCCGACGACACATTGGCGGGGAGCGCCCTTTTCGGCATTGCGCGGTCCTCCGATAAGCATTCCGATGCTGCGGCAGCACTCGCAAAGACCCTGACCCAAAACGATTCTGCAGTCCGCAAACTCGCAGCCATCCAGTCGATGCAAGCTGCCCACGTCACAAATCACACGCTTCCCTGTCTAACCTGTTGACGAGTAGTGATGAAAAAATTATCCGCGCTACGCTTGAAGCGCTAATTCGATTAAATGCCGCAGATTTGAGAATAGCTCAGCCGCAACTTGCCACCTTCGCGTCCACAACAACAAACCCTGAGTTACAAACATTCGCGAACCAGATACTCGCGAAGCTCGAGTAGAGCGTGGGGGAAAGGTTACGCGCAGTAGGAAGAAAGGTCCTGGTCGGCCGCTGCGTGATTCTCTTCTTGTTGATCCCGCCGTTCACAATCGCCTTTGCTTTTGCTCTTCAGCGAATCATGGTCACATTGCAGGGTCATGATAAGTCCGGGGAAAGCTTCATGCAAGCTCTATTGGGTCTCCTCGTCATCTCTTTCTTATTCTCATGGCCAGGCTACCTTACGTTCTTCATTTTGGGACTTCCTACGCTCTACTTGCTTTTTCGGCTCAGTTGGACGAGTGCATCGGTCTTTATAATCATCGGAGCGGTATACGCCACTTTGCCTTGGCTGTTTTTGGGTCTACCTCACCCGTGTGATCGTGGCGTTTATGTTCAGCACATCAGCGTAGAGATTCCATTCTTCGCCGTAGCCGGCGCAATAAGCGGCGCTCTTATGTGGTTCCTCCTGTTCAGGTATAAAATGCCCTCAAAACAAGTAGACAAAACACAAAATGCGCTCTGATTAATTCAATCAGACCGGCCGGTTTCCTGCCTCGGGCGCCATCGCAGCTGTCCTTTCAACGCCGATTACCACGACCCTTACTCTTGTCGCTGAGAGTCTTCTGTTGACCCCAAAAGGTCGGCCTAATGGCTTATTCGAGTTATTTCAGATGCTGTACGTCTCAAGTTTGTATTCTTTCCCGGGGTACTGCACTCTGCTGGGTTTTCCCACCCTCTACCTGATGTACCGGCTGAACTGGAAGAGCATCACGCATTTCGTAAGCTTCGCTGTCGTATATGCATCCGTTCCGTGGCTGCTACTCGCTCGATTCGGCGGCGCCAGATCTCTGACGCGGCTGATTGCCATCGGACGATCTCGGCAAAACCCTCCCCCTACCGTCCCTTCCGCTTCCCCTGCACTCTCGCGGTTTGAATCGAATTAATCTGAATCACCGGCATCAACGAATTACTCTCCCCACCGCGCCCGGCCGAAGCGCGCGCCGACAGCTCCTGGTTCAAATTCTGAATAAACCCTTCCATCTGCCGCTGCATCGCTTCCATCTTTTCGCGCATGTTAAGAATGATCTCCACACCCGCCAGATTTACACCCAACTCACGCGTCAGCTTCAGAATCACTTCCAGCCGCTCCAGATCTTCATCCGTATACAGCCTCGTATTGCCTTCACTCCGCGACGGCGTCAGCAACCCCTCGCGTTCATATAATCGGAGCGTTTGCGGATGAATCTCATACTGCTCCGCCACTGCCGAAATCATATACGCCGCTCTGCCTTTACTTTTCGCCATCGCTCTTCACCCACTTACATACGGAACTTACAAAACACACTGACCAACCGCGCTTGCGAAGTCTTACTCCACATCACCCACTTACAAACCGCACTCCTTTACGAGGCCTTCGCCCACATCTCCGCCCGCACATCTTCGGTCTGCACAGACGCCAGCTCGCGCAACAATTCCCGTGTCCGCTCGTTATGAACGTTCGGCGATTGCAGCACCACTTCCACAATCTCGTCTCCGCGCGAATTCTTTCGGCTGTTCATCACACCCTTTTCCCGCAGCCGGAATTTCTGCCCGTTCTGCGTCCCTTGCGGAATCTTCAGCAGCGCCCGCCCGTCTATCGTCGGGACCTCAATCTTCGCGCCCAGCCCCGCCTCGCTCACCGACAGCGGAACTTGAATCTCGATATTATCCCCGTTCCGTTTGAAGAACGAATGATCCTCTACCCGGATCGTGATGTACAGATCGCCCGCCGGTCCGCCCGCCACACCCGCGTTGCCTTTGCCCGCAACCCGCAGCCGCGAACCCGAAGTCACGCCCTGCGGGATCCGCACCTCCACCGTATCGGGCTTCGAAATCGTCCCTTCGCCCCGGCAAGTCGGACACGTATTCTTCAACCGTCCCGATCCGCCGCATCGCTGGCACGTCAGGTTGAACTTCATCGCGCCCGCCATCTGGCTCACCGTTCCCGTGCCGTCACACTCCGGACAGACCGCCACGCTGTTTCCCGCCGACCCAGTGCCATGGCACGTCTCGCACGTCTCCTGTCGCGCGATATTCAGCTTTACCTGCGTACCCCGAATCGCCTGCCAGAAATCCACATTCAGCCCGTACTCGAGATCCGCCCCGCGCTCCGGATGCGTCTGCGCCTGCCGCTGTCCATTTCGGAAAAATTGATCGAAGATGTTGCGGAACCCGCCCCCGAAACCTTCGCTCTCTTGCGCTCTTGATCCTCCGCCACCCGCCGCGGCGCCCGCGCCCTGCTGCCGCATAAACTCGCTGAAATCGAACCCGCCGAAGTTGGGCCCGCCGCCCGGTCCCGCACCCGCCCCGCCATTCGGCGGAATGTTGTCGGAATAAAAGCCGTACTGGTCGTAGATTTTGCGCTTGTTTTCATCGCTCAGCACGTCATACGCTTCCTGAACGTTCTTGAACCGGTCCTCCGCGGCTTTGTCCCCCGGGTTCAAGTCCGGATGATGTTTGCGCGCCAGTTTCCGGTACGCCTTCCGCACCTCTTCCGCATCCGCCCCCCGCGCTACACCGAGCGTCTCGTAATAATCCTTTTTGTTTGCAGCAGGCATTCTGAATCCACCAAACGCGCGGCCTCCGACTCCGTTCCGCGCATCCCCATTACGCCAGCGGCGGCCTCATCAGCCGCCACCGCTCCAACCCAAATAAAATTCGAAATGGGCGGACCAGTCGAAACCGGCCCGCCTCTCTTATTTACTTCTTGTCTTCAACGTCAACGAACTCTGCGTCCACCACATCGCTCTTCTGCTGTTCACCTGTTGTTCCGTTCGAACCAGGAGCGCCCCCGCCGAATCCGGCTTCCGGACCCGCCGTACCTGCGCCGTTCGGCCCAGCACTCTGCGTCTTGTACATCGCTTCCGCCAGCTTGTGGCTCGCCGTCGTCAGCTTGTCGGTAGCCGAATTGATCTTCTCCAGACCACCTTCGCCCATCGCCTTTCTCACCTCTTCGAGCGCCGCCTCAACCTCCTTCGCGTCTGCTTCAGAGATCTTGTCGCGATGCTCCTTCAGCATCTTGTCTACGTTGTAGATCATGGCGTCAGCACGGTTCCTCGCCTCGATCTCTTCCTTCTTCTTGCGATCGTCCACCGAGTGCGATTCCGCATCGCGCGCCATCTTCTCCACTTCGTCTTTGCTCAGGCCCGAAGAAGAAGTGATGGTAATCTTCTGCTCATTGTTCGTCGCACGGTCCTTCGCTACCACGTTCAAAATGCCGTTCGCATCAATGTCGAAGGTCACTTCGATTTGCGGTACACCGCGCGGCGCCGGTGGAATCCCAACCAGTTGGAACACACCCAGCAGCCGGTTATCCCGAGCCATCGAGCGCTCGCCTTGGAACACCTTGATCTCGACCGAAGTCTGGCTGTCTGCCGCCGTCGAGAACGTTTCGCTCTTGCGAGTCGGAATCGTCGTATTGCGCTCGATCAGCTTCGTGAACACGCCGCCCAAAGTCTCAATCCCGAGCGACAGCGGTGTCACGTCCAGCAGCAGAACATCTTTCACTTCGCCGCCCAGTACGCCACCCTGAACCGCCGCGCCCACCGCGACCACTTCGTCCGGGTTCACGCTCTTGTTCGGGTCTTTGCCGAATAGATCGCGCACCATCTGCTGTACTTTCGGAATACGCGTCGATCCACCCACCAGAACTACTTCATCGATGTCCTGCGGTGTCACGCCCGCGTCCTGCAAAGCTTGTTTGCAAGGTCCAACCGAGCGCTGCAGGATGTCGTCCACCATCTGCTCGAACCGCGCCCGCGTCAGCTTGATCGTCAAATGCTTCGGACCCGATGCATCTGCCGTCAAGAACGGCAGGTTGATCTCGGTCTCGAGCAGGGTCGACAGCTCAATCTTCGCCTTCTCGGCCGCTTCCTTCAGGCGCTGTAACGCCATCTGGTCGCGCGAAACATCTACGCCCTGGTCTTTCTTGAATTCCTGAATCAGCCAGTCGATAATCCGCTGGTCGATGTTGTCGCCGCCCAAGTGCGTGTCGCCGTTGGTCGACTTCACTTCCACCACGCCATCGCCCACTTCGAGAATCGAAATGTCGAACGTGCCGCCGCCGAAGTCGTAAACCGCAATCGTCTCGTCTTTCTTCTTGTCGAGACCGTAAGCCAGCGCAGCCGCTGTCGGCTCGTTGATGATGCGCATCACTTCCAGACCCGCAATCTGCCCGGCATCTTTCGTCGCCTGCCGTTGCGCATCGTTGAAATACGCCGGTACCGTGATCACGGCCTTCGTGACCTTCTCGCCCAGGTAGGCTTCCGCCGCTTCCTTCAGCTTGGTCAAAATCATCGCCGAAATCTCGGGCGGCGAATACTTCTTGCCCTGGATCTCCACCCGCGCGTCCCCGTTCTCGCCCGCCACAACTTTATAAGGAACGAGTTTCATCTCCTCGCTCACTTCGTTGTACCGGCGGCCCATGAACCGCTTGATCGAATAGATCGTGTTCTCCGCGTTCGTAACTGCCTGACGCTTGGCTACCTGACCCGCCAGGCGCTCCCCGTTCTTCGTGAAAGCAACTACCGACGGCGTCGTCCGTCCGCCTTCCTGGTTCGGGATGACGGCCGGCTGCCCGCCTTCCATCACGGCCACTACCGAATTCGTAGTGCCAAGGTCAATTCCGATAATCTTACTCATGTGTATAAAATCCTCCGCCAGACGTCCCCATCTTGCTGGCTCTCTTTAGCACAATATAAGTATCCAATATGAGTCGCCAATTGTCAAGTTGTATTGCAGCTCTCCTTCTCACTCTTCCCGCCTCTTCAGTTGCCCAGGTCACTCTCACCATCGCCGCCGCCTCTGACCTCACCGACCTCGAACCCGCTCTCGCCTCCGGTTTCCGCAAAATCGAACCCAACACCCAGGTCCGCTTCGTCACCGGTGCCAGCGCCATGCTCGCCCAGCAGATCGAAAACGGCGCCCCCTACGACGTCTTCCTCTCCGCCAACGCCCAGTTCGTCGATCGATTGGCTTCGAATCGCAACTTGCTCCCTGAATCCGTCCACGCCTATGCAACCGGTCGCGTTGGCATACTTTGGCGCGACAGGAAAAGCCATCCCTTCAAGGACTTAGCAGCAAATTGGGTTCGAACCGTAGCCCTGCCGAACCCAAAATTAGCGCCCTACGGAGTTGCCGCCCAGCAGGCGCTCGAAGCCTCCGGTATCTGGCAAACCGTTCAGCCCAAAGTGGTTTACGGGGAAAACGTCCGCCAAACTCTCCAGCTCTTTGAAAGCGGCAATGCCGACGCCGTCCTGACCTCCGACTCGCTTCTCCGAAGCGAGCCCGCCGAGCTGGTACCCGCCAGCCTGCACCAGCCGATCATCCAGAAGGTCGGGCTTGTCGCCGGGAGTTCGTTCCGCAAAAATGCGGAAGCGTTCCTCCAGTACCTGCTTAGCCCTGCCGCCCAATCGGTCTTTGCCCGGTTCGGGTTCGCTAAGCCTTAGGGTGGGCCTTGTCGTATACTTCCATCAACTGTTTCAGCGAAACCTGAGTGTACTTCTGTGTGGTCGACAGGCTCGCGTGGCCCAGAAGCTCCTGGATGGCCCGCAGGTCCGCCCCGTCGCTCAGCAGATGTGTCGCATAGGCATGCCGGAAGCTGTGCGGATGGACGGTAGAATCTCCGATGGCGAGCAGCGCATACGCCTTCACGAGCCGCCGAACCTGCCTGTCTCCTAGCCGCCGCCCGCGCGAGTTCACCAGCAGCGCCGTTTCGCCCGGAACAGCCACCCTGAGCCGCAGGTAGCGTTCAACCGCAACCCGAGCGCTCCCCCCGACCGGAACCTGCCGCTCCTTGTTGCCTTTACCTAATACCCGCAACCAGCCGCCCGCGAGATCGATGTCCGTAAGATCAATGCCCACCAGCTCGCTGACCCGGATGCCGCACCCGTACAGCAGTTCGAGAATCGCCAGGTCACGCTCTTTCTCGACCGAGTCCACCAGGTGATTGGCCTTTTCCTCGCTCATCACATCCGGCAGCCGCTGTTTCGTCTTCGGCATCCGCAGACGCGCCGCGGGATTGGTCCCGATCGCGCCTTCCACTTGGAGAAACTTAAACGCGGCCCGCACCGCCGCTAGCTTCCGACGAACGCTTACCGGCGTCAGCTTTTGGTCGTATAAGCTCGCCAGCCATTCCCGCAGAAGTGAAGCGTCCACAAGCTCGATCTGCGGTTCCTCGTCCGCTCGACGGATGTACTCAAAAAACTGGTCGAGATCCGAGCGATAGCTCCGAACCGTGTGCGCCGATGCACCCCGGCGCTCCAGTTCAGCCAGATACTTCGCTATACACTCGCGCAGTGCGGGCATTTAGATACTCTTCGAAACTCCTCGCCGCACGC
Source organism: uncultured Acidobacteriaceae bacterium (assembly GCA_963771495.1). GTDB lineage: Bacteria > Acidobacteriota > Terriglobia > Bryobacterales > Bryobacteraceae > Bog-105. The sequence continues at coordinate 333,306 of CAVYTR010000013.1, forward strand.
TGGCAGACCTCGGCGTGACGGGCCTTCTTATCGCGAATCCCAATAACTGCAGGCAGCAAATCGAACGTAATGTTCGCCGGTTGAAAGTCCCCCGGATCGGCGTGCGTAATGTAGTGGCACATGCTGCCGAGCGCCGTTTCCCGCGGAAACCGGTCCGGCTCTTCGCTCCGCGCCAACGCCGCCGCATTCCGCCCCGCAAGCAACCCGGTCGCGATCGATTCGGCGTAACCTTCGACACCCGAAATCTGCCCCGCAAAGAACACCCGCGGATCTCCCCTGAGTTGCAGCGTTTCCTCCAGCAAGGCAGGCGAATTGATGTACGTGTTCCGGTGCATCTGCCCGAAGCGCAGAAACTCGGCATTCTCAAGTCCGGGAATCAGCCGGAACACGCGCGCCTGATCGCCGAACCGCATATGATTCTGAAATCCGACCAGGTTGTAGCTGTCCGCTCGCAGATTCTCCTGTCGCAACTGCACCACCGCATACGCCCACCGTCCAGTTCTCGGGTCGTCCAAGCCCACAGGCTTCATCGGCCCAAAGCGCAACGTGTCGCGCCCGCGACGCGCGATCTCCTCAATCGGCAGGCAACTTTCAAAGTACGGCGTCTTATCTTCCGGAATGTGCGGCTCGTATCGCTCGGCCTCGAACAGTGCATCCAGGAACCTGTTGTACTGCTCTTTCGTGAACGGGCAATTAATGTAATCGTCGCTCCCATCGAGCGACTTGCCATACCGTGAAGCCCGGAACGCAACCCTCATGTCGATCGAATCCGCCGCGACAATGGGACTGATGCTGTCGTAGAAAAACAACCGGTCTGAACCCGTACGCCGGCTGATGTCTTCCGCCAGCGCTTCGCTCGTGAGCGGCCCGCTTGCCACAACGACAATACCCGGATCCGGCAACTCCGTTACCTCGCCGCGCTGGATTTCGATCAGCGGATGCCCTTCAATCGAGCGCGTAATCTCGCGCGAAAATACCTCTCGGTCGACTGTCAAGGCATGGCCACCCGGAACGCGCGCCACTTCCGCCGCTCTCAGCAGCAATGACCCAAGCTTGCGCATCTCCCGCTTCAGCAGCCACGGCGCCGAGTGCTCGCTTTCACTCTTCAGCGAATTACTGCAGACTAGTTCCCCGAAGTCGTCCGTCTTGTGCGCAGCCGTGCGCCGGTGCGGTCGCATCTCGTGCAGCACCACGGGCACGCCCGCCTCCCCGGCTTGCCAAGCCGCCTCGCAGCCGGCCAGCCCGGCGCCGATGATGTGAATCTCCTGCAACCTTCTATCTTAGAAACTCATTGCAGATCGTTCTTGAGCATGACCCGGTACCGGGCCTTGCCCCTTCCAAATGCGCCAGCGCGGCGCCAGAGCGTTCAGGTACAAACCAAAATCGATTTGCCCCGACACGTGGAGGAACATCAACGCCATATGCCCCAGTCCACCAATCCCGACCACGCCCACGTGATCCGTCGGCTTTACGTCGAAATCAAGAATCGGAGAGAACACCGTAATGCCGCCGCACAAAAGCGGACCTGCGGTGGCAACGTTCACGCCTTCCGGAATCGGTGTGGCCCAAACCCAGTGACATCGAACGCGTGTCGTCGAACGCGTGTCGAGCCAAGTCCTACCGTTTGGCCCGGCTTCACCGACTTGGCGTTCGGTCCAACGGCTGTCACCCTACCTGCTGCAGTGTTGAACTTTGATCTCCACCTGTTCGTCACCCAGCGGTCCCGGGTCGTACGAAAAGGGCTCGAGTTTACCTTTGGCCTGCCTGGCAGCTATCGCACGAATTTCGCTCATGCCGTTCAGACGCTAGTTTAGGTCCCGGTATTCACCAAAAACTCTGCGCAGCGCGTCTGAAATTTCCCCAACAGTTACGAATGAGCGGCAACAATCGAGTATGTAAGGCATCAGATTGTCCGTGCCCCGTGCAATCTGTTCGAGCCGCCGTAAAGCCTCGCATGCGGCGTCTTGCGAACGCGAAGAACGGACATTGCGAACGCGATCGATTTGCTGCCGTTCCAGTTCAGGATCGACGCGGAACGGCTTCGGCCCTTCCACCTCGTCGGTTTGAAACATATTCACACCGACCACAGTCTGTCGCCCTTCTTCAACTGCGCGCTGATGCTCATAGGCGGCGTTTTGAATCTCACCCTGAATATAACCGCGCTCAATGGCTGCCAGCGTTCCACCTAACGCATCGATGCGCTCAATGTATGAACGTGCGCCCGCTTCTATCCTGTCCGTGAGCTCTTCAATATATACACTGCCACCGAATGGATCGGGCACCGCTGCGACGCCGCTCTCGTATCCGATTACCTGCTGAGTTCGCAACGCAACGCGTGCCGATTGCTCCGTTGGCAGCGATAGAGCCTCATCTTGCGAATTCGTATGCAGCGATTGTGTTCCGCCCAGCACTGCCGCCATCGCCTGCAACGCCACGCGCACCACGTTCACTTCCGGTTGTTGCGCGGTCAACGTCGAGCCCGCTGTTTGGGTGTGGAAGCGAAGCGCACACGAGCGGTCCGTTCTCGCGCCAAAACGCTCTCGCATAATGTGCGCATACAGCCGCCGCGCAGCACGGTACTTCGCGATCTCTTCCAGAAAGTTGTTATGCGCATTGAAGAAGAAGCTCAGCCGCGGAGCGAACTCGTCCACATCCAGCCCGGCTTTCACGGCCGCTTCGATATACGCAATCGCGTTCGCAAGCGTGAACGCCACTTCCTGAATCGCTGTGGAGCCCGCTTCCCGGATGTGATAACCGCTGATCGAAATCGTATTCCATTCGGGGACCTCTCGCCCGGCCCATGCGAACAGATCCGTGATGATGCGCATCGCCGGGCGCGGCGGATAAATGTAAGTCCCGCGCGCGATGTACTCTTTCAAAATATCGTTCTGAATCGTGCCCGAGAGCTTGCGGCGGTCCGCCCCCTGTTCTTCGGCCACCAGAACATAGAGGCAAAGCAGAATAGCCGCCGTCGAGTTGATCGTCATCGACGTACTGACCCCTTGGAGCCTGATCGCTTCGAAGAGAACCCGCATATCAGCGAGCGAATCGATCGCAACTCCGACGCGGCCGACCTCGCCCGCTGCGAGCGGATGATCGGAATCCATTCCCATTTGCGTCGGTAAATCGAAAGCGACCGATAATCCCGTTATGCCTTGCGACAGCAGATACCGGTAGCGCCGATTACTCTCTTCCGCTGTTCCGAAGCCCGCATACTGGCGCATGGTCCAGAGCCGTTTTCGGTACATATCGGGATAAATCCCGCGCGTAAATGGAAACTGGCCTGGCTGCTCCGGGAGTGCCACAGTGGGTCAGCGACGGCCGATTTGGCGCGCCCGCAGAAATGATGTCACTCCGAAGAAAGTCATAATGACGCCAAGGAAAATGCCGAATCCGATCCCAGCCGGATTTTCCCTGTGTGTGGCGGAGTATCCAAAGAAGGATGCGGCGAAAAGCGGGAACACCGCGTCGATGGCTTGGTTCCAGATCACGCGCGCGGGCCGGACGACCTCTGGAACAACCGCTCTTGCGAAGGTGCGCGCGTGCTGCGGCTTAAGCAAGCGCACTATCCCTATCGTCTGGCCGAGCTTCGTCACGTCCTCATCCTAGCATCGGAAATCCGTATCGCGATTCGCTGCTGAAGTTCTCGCGCGCGTGCCGACGAGCGTTCTGAAATTATCAACTCGTTTAACCCATGAACAGCGAACACAGCAAAGCTATCGCTGATCCCGTGCGAGAGAATCGGAGCCCACAAGTTGTTTCGGTTCCGGATCCAACCCAAACAAAATGCCGCCAGCACAAACGCGAGCGCAGTACGGCCGCCGGCATCCGCAGCGCGACGAGTAGATAACCGCGGTACCCGGTCTCCTCGCCGAAGCCCGCGAATGTCCAGACTAACAGCAGGTTTACGAGCGCCAGTCTTCAGTCACGCGGCTGCAGATTCAGCGCCGACGAGATGTGTTCGGCTCGGGCCACATGCGGTGAGCAACGGTTCGAAAACGAACTCACTGCCGAGTTGCAGGAGTGCTGCCGCCGCTAGCGCCACCAGCAGCGTTCTGATCCACGAATCTGGACGACGCCACTGAACCAGCAATCCCGTTCCGCGACACGCGAATGCCGGAAAACCAAAACAGGACAAACAGAATGGGAACTTTGTTCGGCAGAAGCTGTAGGACATTGCGCGCTGACAACGAACCAACCGCGCCCTCGAGGATCGATATCGAGCGACTACGTCCAAGTAGCGAGCTCGGCAGCTCCTTCATCGTCGTACACGAATGCTGCCTATCAACCCAAGTCGCCAAGGCTATTCCACCCGGAACCAATCGAAATCAGCCGTGCCCATTTCGCCCCCGTGTTGCCGAGACAGAGCGAACAGTCCAACCTTAGCGCCAACCCATCCGCCTGGGCGGCGGTGAATCTCTTGCCGAGGTCGGTAAACCTGGAGCCGTTCTCCGACTCCCGTCCTCCGCGGTCGGCGTGATGACACTCAGCTTGTGTCACGTCAAAAGCAGCTGCATTGGCCACAATCGAGAGGTACGCATAATCGGCTCCCATGACGACCGGAGTGAAGGCGAGTTTTGCCGTCGCCGTAAATTCCGGCGCGGGGAACTTCTGCAGCAGCAGATTCGGCAGATCCCAGAAATTCTCAAAACCATCGGGTACGGGCACGCACAGCAGCCGGAACACGCCAAGCCCAGGCGCCGGGAAACCCCAATCCGGAACCGCGTTGGCCTGCCACTGCCATTGCGGCCCCAGCTGGGAGTCGTTGAATTCATCGCTGGTCTGCGGCTTTGCGAGCGCGTATGCTCTGCCGACATTCGGCTTGCGATAGGTAAGCACGGGTTCGCCCAGGCCATCCAGCGCATGGGCTCCAGGCAGAGAATACGCCCATATGCTCCTTTGTCCTGGAAATGAAGAAACCAGTACTCGCCGCCCGGCGTGTCGACCCAGGCGCCTTGGTGCGGTCCGTTGATGGGCGTGTTGCCCTGAGCAAGTACCACTTTCCGTTCATACGGCCCGTAAATCTTTTTTGATCGCAGGACAACCTGCCAGCCCACCGGGACGCCGCCGGCTGGAGCGGAAATGTAGTAATAGCCATTTCGTTTGTAGAGCTTCGGTCCTTCAATCGCCGGATCATTTACGTGCCCGTCATACACGATGACACCGTCGTCTAACAGTCTGGTTCCATCAGGGCTCATCCGGCGGCTTTGATCACGTAGATGCCGTAATCGGGGTCTGGGTAAAACAGGAAGAACTCGCCATCGTGATAGCGGAGAGCCGGAGCCCACATGCCGGCGCCATGCCTTGGATGCGAGTAGACCTCGAATGGCGGCTGCCGGAGAAGCGCATGGCCGATGATCGTCCAACTTACTAAGTCCTTCGAGTGAAGGATTGGCAGGCCGGGTATGTGGTTGAAGCTGGAACTGGCCAGATAGAAAAATCAGTACCAACACGAATCACATCCGGATCGGAGTAGTCGGCGTAAACGACGGGTTCTGATAGGTATCGGTACCGGACTGGCCGGCCAGCGCAGTTACCGCCAGCAGCCACAAGAGCATGACTTGAGAAAACAGCGACGAGCCCTCAAAAGAGCAACTTCATCGCGAATTGCAGGATTCGCGGATCACCCGCCCCGGTAATTCGTGGATGCCGTTTTGGGTCGCGGCAGCGAAATTCGTGTGGTTGATGACGTTGAATGCTTCGAATCGGGCTTCCATACTCCAGCGTTCGGTAACGGAGAATAGGCGGCTAAGGGACGCGTCGAAATTAAGAATGCCGGGATACCGCAACGCGTCCCAGGCTACCGAATGTTTCCTGGTGCGTTGAAGCCGAAAGCGGCTGGATTGAGCCACTGCAGGCTCGGGCCCATACTGGACGTGTAAACGTTCGGTGACACGACGTTGGGACGGTCGAGACTTGCTCGGTTCGAGCCCGCAAGCGAGAGATCCTTGCCATCGGTTACGTTCAAAGGAAGGCCGCTCTGGGCGTGAACCAGCGGCGCAAGCCGCCAATTACGGAGCAAGGCGCCCACCGGCGAATGGCCTTTGAAAGGGCTCGTAAGTACCAGAGACGTATTGAAGATGTGTCTCAGATCGTAATTGCAATCGCCGCGATCCATGGCAAGGTTGAAGGGATTGAGGAAAGTGGCGCTTCCGATATCACCCTGGAAATCGCCTTCACTTATGCAGTGTGACCAGGTGTAGTTGACAAGCGCGCTGAAGTTACTGCTGAACCGATGCTCAAGCGAAACCAGAACTCCGTTGTAACTGGCGTTGCCGGAGGGATCGATGACCACCATGTCGTTGTAATACTGGCCCTGGCCTGGGATTCAATAAATATAACCAGCGGTTCTTAGCCGCTACTGAGGTTTCTCCCGGCGAGTAAATGCGGTAGTTTAGCTGGCGTCCCTGAGGGAGGTGAGTGGTTTTGTTTCCGATATAGCTGACCGAAGCTACCCATTGCTGCCTGAACTGGCGCTCGTAGCTGACGTTCCACTGCGAAAGATAGGTCGGCAGCATCTTCGGCGCCAGCAGTCCGAAAGTTGCCGAGGATGACTTGCGCGATGGTGTTGCTCTGCGTTTCGACAAGCCCGGCGGAGGCGTTGACGGTTACGTTTTCGGTAACTGCGCCCACCGTCATGCTCACGTTGATCTGAACGTTTGCGCCCACCTGAAGAACGATGCCCGATTGCGTGTAGGTTTTGAAACCACTGGCCGTAACTTCCAGCGTGTATGGCCCTACGGCAAGGTTGGGTAGACTATAGAGCCCGTCGGCATTGGCCACCACGGCGTGGAGGACCCTGCCGTCGATTTCCGCCGACGCAACCGCTTGCCCGAGCGAACTGGTTCGCGGCAAGGACGAAAGCTGCGACTGTAAGGAGCGGGGCGGATAACGCCTTCTTAAATGGTTTCACCATAGAACCTCCCCGACTGGCCCTGATTCTACTACCGTCGATTGTAAGCAACGGTTTTCAGATTACTGGATCGGGCGCGAAGATGAATCGTGCTCGGAGGCTAGAATCTGCCGTTCGGCGCGGGCGTTACCCGAGATGCCGGATGGTCGTGCGGCTCGGTTGGCAAAGACCTATCAGGTAGCGGCTGCGGCAGCGGTTCGCGGGCAGCATTTCGGGCCGGGTCGCAGTGCTGTACACAAACGACGCAATCACGGCCGACGCCGCATCAAATCGCCCGGTTCGGTGGATCCGCCTGGTCCCGTGTGGATGGCTGTCGCCATGACGAGCCGCGACCTGGTCATCATCTACACGCGCCTAAATGCTCTGCATTCCTTCGCCGGGTGGACCGTCGCGCGTAAATGGAAACTGGCCTGGCTGCTCCGAGAGTGCCTCAGTGGGTCAGCGACGGCCGATTTGGCGCGCCCGCAGAAATGATGTCACTCCGAAGAAGGTCATGATCACGCCAAGGAAAATGCCGAATCCGATCCCAGCCGGATTTTCCCTGTGTGTTGCAGAGTATCCAAAGAAGGATGCGGCGAACAACAGAAACACGGCGCCGATTGCCTGATTCCAGAGCACGCGAGCGGGACGCACGACCTCCGGTACGACTGTCTTTGCGAACGTGCGAGCGTGGTGAGGCTTGATCGATCGCACCATTCGAATCGTCTCACCCAGCTTCGCCACGTCCTCATCCTAGCATCGGAACAGTCATTGGCTGTTGCCCGCCGCTCAATTCCGACTTAGATGGAATCAGCCGCTCTGGTGCTGCGTTTCCGTCGGTAGGCGACGCCGGCCGCTGTTAAACAAAGGCCGATGAGGCCGAACGTCCCGGGTTCAGGAACCGCGGAATTTGCGTAGGTCAAGTTCTGCAACGTAACGAAACCCAAATTGGCTCGCAGGTCGACCAGGTTAGTGAATCCCACCAGGTTTGCGGTGACGAAATTCTGGCTATTTCCCGGGAAATAAAAAGTTTGGGTTACAGTCCCACCACCCTTCACGTCGCCGATAAAGGTTTCGGTTTCGGCAGAAATCGCTGAGTTAATCCCGCCTACTCCAATGGAAAAAGCATCGAATGCAAAACCGTTGGCGGCTATGGTCGTCGTGCTGGGAAAGGCGCAGGCGCCTAGTCCACCGTTCGCGAACGGCGCACACAAGCCATTCGTGTTCGAAACCGTGAACGCACCCTGAACTTGCGGGTTAGCGGACGGAAATCCGCTGACATTGAAAACCTGAACCTGTGAAGCAAGGGCGTTACTTGCCGGAAGCAAAGATGCAAGGAGAGCAGTTACAGGGAAGAGAAGTGATTTGGAAAGTCGCATTTAGGTTGTTGTTTTGGGATAACTTCGAGCAGCGGTCTTCGCTGCCTCAGACGGAGTGCTGCCCGGCTGACGAGATTCTCACCAGACTATTGCTGGCCGCAAGCTCACGGGGAACTATCATGAAAACCTGAATGGGAATTGCGTTTTCGTTTGGCAATAATCGGTTCGGAGAGTCGCGCCTTCGCAAGACGCTACTGAAACACTTCGGCGTGCCTGCGGGCGAAATCGCAACGGCCGGACGCCAGTTTCCGATCACCGCAAGAGTTGACATTCAGGAGGGGATTGAGGAGCTGTTGCGCAATCGGCCGTCCACAACGCTTCTCGGAATTCTGTCGCCGAACCCTCATGAACCCCCTTCGCTTGCGCAAACTCTCGGAGGCGGCGCACATTTTCCCATTGACGCGGGGCCCATCCAGCACGATGAGATCGACATAGGCGAAATGGTCCCGGTGCGGAGCCTGAAAAACGGCCTATGGCTCTCGCGTGACCAGGATTTACCGTTTGCCGTCATCATGGCTCCTGGTGGGCGGTTTGGTCTCACGTCCGGCGTGCAAGTCGAGATTGCCGTCCCTTCCGGCGAACGCGGCGCGCAGTTCTCGCAAGGATTGTTCCGGGAACTCGAACTGCTGGTGAGCAAGGGACGCACCTACCGGGGGCGAGTCATCTCTCTCGAGGCGCATATTCACCCGATGGGCGGCGGCAGCATGGTCAAAGTGCATCGGCTCGGCAAGGTCAATCGCGAAGATGTAATCCTGCCCCGCGAGACTCTCGCGCTGCTCGACCGGAATGTGACCGGATTCATGAAGGCGCGGGAACACCTCAAACGACTCCAGTTCCAGACGCGTAAGGGGCTGCTCTTTTATGGGCCGCCAGGGACCGGCAAAACCCACACCATTCACTACTTGGCCACCCAGTTGTCCGGCCATACAACTTTGCTAGTAACTGCTGAGCAGGTGATGCTGCTCGGCGAGTACTTCCGCCTGGCCCGTTTTCTGCAGCCTTCGATGATGGTGATCGAGGACGTAGATCTAATTGGGCGCGAACGCACACATATGCATGGTGGGGCCGAGATTTTGCTCAATCAGCTCCTGAACGAAATGGACGGCCTGCGCGAGGACGCTGACGTTCTGTTCATCTTGACCACGAATCGTCCTGATCAGATCGAGCCCGCACTGGCTTCGCGCCCGGGCCGCATCGATCAGGCGATTGAGTTTCCTTTACCCGACGAGGAGGGCCGTGCGAAGCTCGCCAACTTGTACGCCCGCGGGTTGGAAATTTCAGGGGAACTGATGACATCCATCGTTAGCCGCACGAAGGGTGTTAGTGCGGCCTTCATCAAAGAGCTGATGCGGCGTTGTGCGCAATTTCAGATTGAACTGTCAGGGCCGAGTATGCTTTCTCAACCTGCTGTGGACGCGGCATTAGAAGAGATGCTGTTCACCGGCGGGACGCTCAACCGGCGTTTACTTGGCGGCGAAGGCGCCGCGCGTGATCAGGCTTGATGGACATCCTCGTATCGGAAACTCGTCTCGCATTCCGCAGCTTTGATTCAAATTGCGGTAGGTTGAACTGGATGAAGTGGTTCCGGATTCTAAGTGTCACGTTCTTCCTTGCTTTCCTGATTGGGTCGCATTCAGCGATGGCGCAGAGTTCGAGCAGCGGAGCACGTCCGCCGCGCCCCACGCCGCCTACTCGCGATCCCCACGCGCCGGGTTTTGTCCCGGCCAAGGAGGTACCTGATGGAACCAACCCTCCGCCGAATGCCGATGGAAACTTTATTCTCGGGCCCACGCACAACCCCGCTCCGGAGATGACGGTTCAGGAGGGCGTCCCTCAAGGAACGGTATTCGAGTTCACCATGAGTTCGGCGGAGAGCAAAATCTATCCTGGCATCGCGCGTGATCCTAACACCTTCGGCACCGCAGATCCAAATGACCCGGCGAAGATGATCGTGACAACCAGCCACCCGGCTCCGTATACGCGAAGAATGGCCGTGTATGTGCCCAAGCAGTACGTGCCCGGAACCGTTGCGCCGTTTATCGTCGGAGCCGATGGACCGGACCGCCTGCTCTTCACTGCTCTTGACAATCTAATTGCTCAGCGCCGCGTTCCGGTGATGATCGCGATCTCGATTGGAAACGGCGGAGGAGACGCCCAGGGCAGCGAACGCGGTCTGGAATACGACACCATGTCAGGCCGATACGCGGAGTTCGTGGAGACCGAAGTGCTGCCGCGGGTTGAGCAGCAATGCCACGTGAAACTGACCAAGGATCCCGATGGGCGGGCGACAATGGGCGGCAGTTCCGGCGGCTCGTGCGCTCTTATCATGGCCTGGTATCACCCGGAGCTGTATCATCGCGTTCTCACTTACTCAGGGACCTACGTCAACCAGCAATGGCCGCCAAACGCCGACACTCCCCACGGAGCATGGGAGTTCCACGAACACCTGATTCCGAACAGTCCCGCTAAGCCGCTGCGCATCTGGATGGAAGTCGGGGATAGAGACAATCTGAATCCAAATGCCATGCGCGACAACATGCACGACTGGGTACTCGCCAACGAAAACATGGCCAAAGTGCTCGCCGCAAAGGGCTACCACTATCAGTTTGTATTCGCGCGGAACGCCGGGCACACAGACCGCACGGTCAAGCAACAAACTCTACCGGAAGCGCTCGAATATGTATGGCAAGGATACCCGATTCGTTGATCTGGCACTGGCGCGGCTTCAACTTGTCATTCGGCCTCGAGGGTCAGGTCTGAAGCGCATTAAGTTGCGATTGCAGACTTTGCACTACCTCGTCGTTTTCCAGTTCTTGTGAAAGCGCGATAGCGTGCCTGTATGCCTCGCGAGCTGCCTCGGGCTGATACAGCGCCAATTCAACACGCGCGAGAGCGGCCCATGCATCCGCTTCGTAAGGCTTAAGATCTTCTTGCTTAGACAATTCGATGGCCTGCCGGAAGGCGTCCTGCGCGGAGGTAAGCCTGCCCATTCTTTCATATAAACGCCCTACCCGATACACCGACATGGCATGATCCCGTGAGAGATTGAGCGTTGTCTCCAGTCGAATTGCCTCGACATAGAATGCTTCTGCTTCCGTCAGCAGCCCCATATGGGTCAACACATTCCCGAGTTGATGAAGCGAGCCAGCGAGCGCTACCGGACTTTGTGCTTTCTCAGCGAGGCGCACGCTTTCGCCCGCACGCTCGCGAGCTTCTTCGAGATCGTCCCTCATCATTGCAGCGACGCTTAGCTGTCTATTCACCGCCGATTGCTGATCGATCGATTTCACGGCATTCGCCAAACTCAGACTCTCGCGATATAGCTTCTCGGCTTCGCTTAGTTCGCCGCGTTCCAGCGCCAGATTTCCAAGAAGCTGCAGCAGAACGGATTCTTCGGAAACGTTACGGCGCAGCTTCGCGGATTCCAGTGCGCGTTTCAGAATTGGTTCTGCGGCTTCCTCCTCGCGCAGACTGAGAAGCCGCCTCGCCAAGCTGGTATCCAACCCCACGGCATCCGATGACCCCACACTGCCGGTGACCTCCTCAAGGAGATCCGACTGTTCCAGAAGCCTTCTTGTCGTGTATAGCGCAGTCGGCGCGTCGTGAGGGTCTCCCGGGCCTGCGTTTGCCGATTCAAAGCGTTCTGAGCTTTTGAAATCAAAAACCCGGCTACGCCAAGCCCAGAAATCAGGCGCACGCCTTGCGATTTCTTTCAGTCCGCTTTCGCGAACCCAGAACAAAAACGCATGCGGATAGTCGAGCATCGTTTCCCGTTGTATGTTGACGTATCCCAGAAATTCCGGGAAAGCTTCCTCGACATTGATAAATTGAAGGCAGGTTCTCTGGGGAGGCGAGTGCTCCTGCACCCAATCAAACGGATTCTTGTTCTCGACGGACAACACGACCAGCACTGTGGGTGTAGCGAGATTCTTTCGCAATCGCCGCACGAGTTCATCACGGTTCTGAAAATCATCAAAGATCGCAAAGGCCAGAAGGCTTTTGGTACTTTGATCGACCAGCAGCCGCAGCGACGAAAATTCACGATCGGGCGAAGGCATTCTACTAAATTTTTAAGAGTGGCTCTACGGTCGGATGAACGTCGTACCAGACATCGTCGTTCCAATACTCGAGCGCGCTCAGGTTATGCAACAGCTCACGATGAGGTTCATCGTTATCGACTTCCTTTGTACGGTGTACCTTTCGAAGCAGGCTCAATTGTTCATGGCTTAGCAATACCTCGTAATCGCGCCTCGAAGATAGCGCTGCCGCTCTAACAGAGGCACTATCGATGGTTGCCTTCTCATCCACCATGGATTCCAAACATGCTTGCTTGCCAAGCGAGATCAAATTTCGGGGCACTCCACCGCACAAAGCTGATAGCTCACCAATGGCATTGTTGTCGAAGAGTTCGCGTCTCACTCTTCTTGCCAGAATTTCTCCGCACAGCTCCGTTGCTTCAGCGTCAATCTCACCCGATTTGGTGCGGATCTTGAAAATTGGAAGAACCTGAACCGTGGGGAAATTCATTTTCACCTGCGCAAAGTCGTTGTCGTGTCGCAGTGCTATCGGAAAGGTGTAGATGATTGAGACCCGGGGCTCACTCAGCGAAGTAGCGTGATCGTAAAAGAGCTGCTTGACCGGACCCGAATCCACCTTGTCCAGATCTTCTACAATTGCCAGAACCTTCTTGCCCGTTTCCGCTTCGATCGAACGCGCGAGAAGGTCAATCATCTCGAGCAAACTCGAAAGGCGAGGACTTACTGTCTCCCGAATCTCCTTCCGCGTTTTATCTTCGATCTTCAGTTTGGCATTCAACTTGGTAACCAGCAGGTTTAATTCTGCCGTAACTTCGCCGCCGAACGGATTTCCGGTAACAACCGTAGTGCTGATCTCCTTCGTAAAGAGCAGCATTTGCTGGTAGAGCTTATCGCTGAGAGGCAACTTCTGAACGATCGCCTCATTAAACATTTCCAGACCTAATGCCAGCAGGACATCCACGTAGGTGATGTCGTACATGTTGAGGCGGTCCCGGACGGAGTATTTGAAAATAAAGAAGCGCTCCCGAAGTCCCAGGCTGAGCTTTGCCAGTTCGGTACTCTTTCCACATCCGCGATGACCTGTGAAAAGAATCTTCTGGGTGTCTTGAGCCGATTCAAGCATCAGGCGCAGACGCTTTAGCGGGCTACTGGGTCGAGCCACGAAGAATTTGGCCAACTCCGCTTCGGTGCTAAGCGGGCGGTTAGGCTCGAAAGCATTCAAAGCGGCGGGCAAATCCTCAGCGATCATGTACAGACTAGTTTGTCTCACACGCTTAAGCGTGGCAACACGCTCCCGTCAGTGCCCTTCGGCTTCGAGAAAACGTTCCGCTTCGATGGCCGCCATGCAACCTGCTCCGGAGGCGGTGATGGCCTGGCGGTAGATGCGATCCTGAACATCTCCGGCGTGAAAAACGCCAGTGATATTTGTGCGAGCTCCGCCGTGGGAAATGATGTAGCCGTCGGGATCAAGATCCAGCTGTCCGGCGAGAAATTTCGTGTTCGGGATGTGTCCGATAGCTACGAAGAATCCGTCGACCTCGCGGTCGTAGACTTCGTGCGTCCGGGTATTGCGCAGCTTTACGCCCGTGACTTCCCCTTTGCTCGCGTCATAGACGTCTTCGACAACCGTACTTGTTAGAAACTGAATCTTCGGATTCGCCTTGACACGCTCGTACATGATCTTCGAAGCACGAAACGTGTCGGTGCGGTGCACAAGTGCTACTTCACTGCCGAAACGACTGAGGAAGTTGGCCTCTTCCATCGCGGAGTCGCCGCCTCCCACCACCATGATCTTGCGATTGCGAAAGAAGAAGCCGTCGCAGGTGGCGCAGGAACTGACTCCGTGTCCAATCAGCTTTTGCTCGTTCGGCAGATTCAACCAGCGTGCGGATGCGCCGGTAGCAACAATGAGCGTGCGCGTCTGAATCTTTTCGCCGTCTTCGAGTTCGAGCGTAAACGGGCGGCGACAAACGTCGGCATGCGCAACGCGGCCATGACGGTAGGTGGCCCCGAAGCGTTGCGCCTGCTGCTTCATGTTGTCGACCAGCCCCGGACCCAGAATGCCTTCGGGGAACCCCGGAAAGTTCTCCACTTCCGTCGTAATGGAAAGCTGCCCACCCGGCTCATGCCCTTCGAGTACCAGTGGCGCCAGATTGGCACGCGCTGAATAGATTGCTGCTGTGTTCCCGGCACAACCCGAGCCGAGAATAACTACGTCTAAAGTTTCGCTCATCCCAGGAAAAAGGACGTGATGTGAAACGCCAACCACGACCCTCCGTATGCTAACGCGAGCATGTAGGAGAACTGGAAGACGGGCCATTTCCAGGTGCCGGTTTCGCGCCGCACGACGGCGAGAGTGGAGAAACACTGCATGGCGAACGCGAAGAAAATCAGAAGCGCCACTGCGCCGGCCGCGCTCAGGTCCTGGTGTACCGCCTGCTGCAGACCCTTTGATTGCTCGTCTCCTTCGATGCCGTAAATGGTGCCGAGGGTTCCGACAATGACTTCGCGGGCTGCCAGCGAGGTGATGAGTCCGATGCCAATCTTCCAGTTGAAGCCAAGTGGTTTGATCAGGGGTTCAATCGCTTTGCCGACATTTCCCGCAAAACTGTGTTCCAGATCCGGTGCTTTTCCGTTGTGCAGCGGGAGATGAGCCAGGATCCAGAGCACAACGGCCACACCGAGAATGACGGTCCCCGCGCGTTTCAGGAATATCTTCGATCGATCGAGTAATCGCAAACTGAGCGATTGGAAGGTGGGCCACCGGTATGGCGGCATTTCGAGCATGAACGACGACCCGTTGCTCTTGAGCACCGTCGATTTCAGTACGCGAGCTATGCAGGTTGCGACCAGGAATCCGAGTACATACAGGCTGAGCATGGTTGCAACCGGCAGAGAAAGAAATCCGCCAACGATTCGAATGTTGGGTACGAACGCGGCGATTACCAGCGTGTAAACCGGAAGCCGCGCCGAGCAAGTCATCAGGGGCGCGATCATGATAGTCGCTATGCGGTCGCGCTTGTTTTCGATCACGCGCGTAGCCATGATGGCGGGAACCGCACAAGCATAAGCGGATAACAGCGGAATGAACGATTTGCCTTGCAACCCCATCTTCGCCATGGTGCGATCGGCAATCAGCGCGGCGCGCGCCAGGTAGCCGGAATCTTCGAGAATGCCGATAAAGAGAAACAGCAGCAGAATCTGGGGAAGGAATACGATGACAGAGCCAACGCCGCTCCAGACGCCGTCCACCAGCAGGGAGCGCCAGGGCGAATCGGGCAGTACGGCAGTCATCCAGCGCCCCGAAAGCAGCACCAACTGCTGAAGGCCATTCATGACCGGCTGGGCCCAGGAGAAAATGCTCTGAAATACCGCGATGACGACAGCCAGAAAAATCAGCGGCCCGGCTACCGGGTGCAGAAAAACGGAATCCAGGCGCCGCGTCCAAAGCGGAGGGGCGGGTGCGCGGTAGGAGGCGCGGGTGCCGAGATTAGCCGCCCATTGGCGGCACTTCGGGACATCCTGCAGAACCGGAAGCTCAATTTTGGCCGGAGGGGCGTTCAAGCGGACTGCGGTGCCCAGCAGGAATTGCTGTATGCGGTCAATTCCTTCGCCTTTCGCCGCGCTGATGAGTGCTACGGGGCAATCGAGCTCGGCAGAAAGCGCGGACACATCGACTTTGCCTCCGCGAATCCGCAGATCGTCCGCCATGTTCAGGAGGATGAGCGTGGGCAGCCCGAGGCTCAGGATGGGAGCAGCCAAAGCCAGATTGCGGCCAAGATTTGTGACATCAAGAATGAGAATGACGGCGTCCGGTTTGGCAAACCCGGCGCGTTCGCCTTTCAGAACGTCCGCGGTTACCTTTTCGTCTTCGGCACGCGGATGAAGGCTGTAGATTCCGGGAAGATCTACGAGAAAAACCTCGTGCGGGTCTTTCAATTTAGCTTTGCCGATGCGGTGTTCTACCGTAACGCCCGGAAAGTTGGCTACCTTTTGGCGCAAGCCGGTGAGGCGATTGAAGAGAGTCGATTTGCCTGAGTTAGGAGGCCCAACAAGCGCCACGATAATCGGCCGATCGCTTACCGGGCGGGGCGGAAGGATAGACGGGTTCGGAAGCAGACCGGTTCGCAGTCCATTTCCGTGGCAGCTGCTCATGAGAGAACAACCAGATCCGATTCAGGATCGCGCCGCACGAACAGTCTCCGGGCCGTGTCGTCGCGGAGGGCGACTTCGGTGCCGTCAACCCGGAAAACCCGAGGGCCGCCACCGGGCGCGCGCCGGCCTGGAACTACCTCATTGCCGGGAAGGAAACCGAGTTCCATCAAGCGCCGGGCGAGATCTTCCGGAACATCCAGGCGGTCCAAGATGCAGCGCTGTCCGGTTGGGAGGTCGGCCAGCGTTTGCACAGGGAGGGCAGAGCCGAGGCGACCTCTTTTCCTCAACGGCATAGATATACGACCAGTTTAGTACGAGATGTCTTCGGGCGCGTAAACAATTGGGCTGTAACGGGGTTTCGTGACCTGAATGGTAAAGGTAGCGCATTGAGATGTAGCAAACCGGTGCTATGATCATCCTTGTGCTGCGGGCCAACTCCGAACATCCCGCACCTGAGTTAGAGCGCGAGACGGGCGGATCCTACACTCGCCAGGAGGTCTGTCGCCTATTGAAAATCGACGGGCGGCAACTGAAAACCTGGGAACGCCAGGGATTGATTCCTCCCACTGCGCAATATCGCTTTTCCGATCTTCTTGTTCTCAAAAAAATCGCAAAGCTACGAGCTGAGAGAGCTCATCCTCGGCTTATCCGGCAGGCGCTCGATGCGATCAGGGGTCAGTTGGATCACCTTCCTGACCTAAGCAACGACGTTCAGGTCTATAAGGATGGCCGGCGGGTGCGGATTCAAATTGGAAAGCAGAAGATGGAGCCGCTCTCCGGGCAGCTGCTGTTTGATTTCGACGAGAGCGAGATCCACAAACTACTGCAACTGCCGCTCAGCCAGAAGAGCGGTGGCGCCATTGCAGAAAAGCTGCGGCATAAGATCGAGGCCGATTACTGGTTTGAAAAGGGTTTGGAATTAGAACAGACTGGTGCGCCCTATGAGCAAATCATCGAGGCTTACGAAAAGGCGGTTGAATTAGATCCACACTCGGCCGGAGCATTGGTCAATCTCGGAACGGTTTTCTTCAACGGACATGCGTGGGCTGATGCGGAAAATCGATATTTGAGGGCGCTCGAGATTGATCCGCATTACGCGCTGGCGCACTTCAACCTGGGAAACCTATACGATGAACAGGGCGATATAGCGAACGCCCGAAGTCATTACGAAGAGGCGCTGCGCATGCATCCGAGCTACGCCGATGCGCATTACAACCTGGCGCTCCTGAATCAGAGCGCACAAGATTTGTTGGGCGCCATGCGGCATTGGCGCGCTTATTTGAAGCTTGATGGCTCGAGTACCTGGGCGAATATTGCGCGACGGGAGCTTGCCAAACTGGAAGCGCTGACCGTTGTACCGGGCAATCGGAATTCTGAGCTTCGCCTGGTCAAAAACGGTATGGTTAAGACCGATCGCAATTGACTCCGCCCTGCCTGCCAGTGGCGGCCATCATCCTGGCTGCGGGGTCTGCTTCGCGCATGGGGCGATTAAAACAGCTTCTTAGTTATCGGGGAAAACCGCTGGTGAGTTACGCAGTGGAATCGGCGAGGAACGCGCAACTGGCTCCGATGGTTGTGGTCGTGGGCGCCGAGGCGGACAAAGTGCGAGCGGCCTTAGCCAGCTATCCGGTGGAGATGGTGAGCAATCCCAGTTGGGCCAGCGGGATGGGATCTTCGGTCGCGGCGGGCATTCGGTATTTGCAGGATGCCGGGAGCGATTGCGGCGGGGTTGCGATTCTCCTGGCAGATCAGCCGCTGATCGCCGGTGAGCACCTCGCTCGGATGCGCCGTCTGCTCTTGCAGGGAGACTCGCCCATTGTAGCGGCGCAGTACAACGGCACTCTCGGCGTTCCGGCCTTCTTCAAACGAGAGATGTTCGCTGTTCTGGCGGCGCTCGAGCCGGGAGCAGGAGCAAGGGCCTTACTGCGGAATTCCGGCAAGCGTGTTTGCCCATATTCACTGCCCGAAGCAGCGTTCGATGTAGATACTCCGGACGATTTTGCCGCGTTGCCTACTTAGGCGCTGTTTCAGCTCCGAATTTCACGGAGGATTCCGCGCCGAAGCGTTTGTAATCCATATACCGGATGATGATCCGAATGCGCTGCGGCGCCTGACGGAAATAGAGCGTGTCGTCTGCGTACGTTTCTACGGGGAAGAGCCATTTCCCGTCGATCTCACGGCGCAGAGTGGTGAAATGCGGGAACAGATTTTGTTCGCGGAGGGTCTCGATATCGGGAACTGCCTTGCCTTCGCTGCGAATTACCGCGAGATCGGATTGCCGGACCCACAGCATGCCTTCGAAGAATCGCTGGGTAGAGAGGATCTGGCGCGGACGGATGTGTTCCACGAAACACACATTGCCGTCCATCGTTTCCTCTCCCTTGTACTGGCCTTCGTAGAGCGGCAATTCGTCAGGTGTAAGGAGAAATGGCTGAACATTGCGGACGTCGTCAATGTCTTGCTGCGTGAGCTGAATGCGCTTCAGGGTATTGCGCGCGCCGCTCAGCACCTTCTCGTAGCGGACGCGGTTGGGCGAGAACGTCACGTCGCGAACCTCGTAGAACTCGCCCGTCGCAGCGCCGTGCGAGTCAAATTCCTGGATCGTGACAGACTGGCGGTACGTGTAGTTTTCTCTTGCGCGAGCATTTTCCTGCTCGCGTTGCGCGATCTTGCGAAGGAGTGCGGGAGGTGGATCGGCGGCGCCAAGAGCGAGAGGGAGCAGGGCCAAGGCTGAGGCGAAGAGGAGGGCCTTACCGGCGGGAGTGTGTATGCCGAAAAGCATCCTCCGTCTTATTGGAACATCAACCGAATGACGCGCTGAGTTGGCTGCAGTGCATAGCTGGGAGCAATTCTGCCGCCAAAGGAAACTGATTTGCAAAACTCTGGTACCAACGTGTTGGCTATTTTTTCGAGCCTGGGAACGCCTACACGCGTTTCTACGAAAAAGATCCATGCGAGCCGTGGTCGAGCACGGCGCATGCCCGCGCAATTCCGAAATCGCAAGCCAGATCCCGCCATGGAGGGACGGGCAGCCTGTCGGCTCCGAAGGCGTTTATCTACCGCGCGGCGAGGCAGTTCCTCTGCGTCAGGTCGCGCGGCTGGCCAACAAATTGATACGCGTTATTCAGATCCAACTGTGGCGTAAGTGGACCTTAGCCGAAGCGCAGGATAGCTTCCTCCAAACAGGACTAATTCTGACTTTTGCGATTTCGGAGTCATCAGCGGACGATTTTGATCTTGCCACCATTGGTCAACGCCTTTTACTGGACTGTCAGCGCGACAGGGCTGGAAGAGATTCCGTTGGCGACCACTACCAGATGGCTTGCCCCTGTTTCCTGGTTAGAGGGTACGTCAAAATTCGTTGAGACGAGACCGCCAAATGCCACCGCCATACTGCTGTGATCATGCGTGCGGCTGTAAAATACATGACCGGTCGCATTGTTAGTGATCCGCACCAGAGGGTAATTTGTCGCGGCTTGCGCATCATCTCCGTAGGCAGCCCCTTGCGAAAAGCCGTTGAAGTAACGACCCGAAATCACATAAGAGGTTCCGCGGCTCACCGTGCTGGGCGCGTGCTGGATCACTGGAGCCCAAGCCGGATTGTAAGTTCCATTAGCTGTGTAGATTTCGATGTCATTCGAAAAATCGGTTAAGAGGATCTGGCCGGTTGGAAGAATCAGCATGTTGTCGTAAAACGAGCTGTCGTTTGGCGCATTGGGAGGTCCTGGTACAGAATTCAGATTGACGCCATCGAACTCAAAAAAGTAGGTAGGGGTGTTGAAGATTCCCGGGCTGGCTGCGCTGAGCACATTGCCGGTGGGCAGCAGTGCAGTGGGTCCGTCTGCAATGTCCAGTGAGCCTGGAAAATCCGGGCCAGCCGTCCAGGTTCCGGTGCTGGAATTGTATATCGCGGTATGGCCGGCTCCACAGCTGTTCGCTCCGGTGGCAAAGACCGTCCCATCGGGCCGCAAAACCGCAGGGCCAAGCTCAAATGAGGCCACGGCCTCTCCGCCGCAGTTCGCTGCGGAATCCCACAGTTGCATCACCGTATCGCCGGCGCTGTTCCATTTGCCCGAAGCCGGAACATAAATTTCCGAGTTCATCCCCGCGGGGTCGTATGAAAACGGAGGAATGGGAACGTAGCCATCCACAGCCAGCACTTGCTTATTGGGCAGCAGCGTCCATCCTTCCTCGTCATTGGGGTCGAATTTCCCCGAGCCCGTGGCCGTCCAGGTTAGCGTGGTGGGATTCAGGAGAGCCGATTGCGCACTGCAGCAGTTCGCCTGCATGAAAGTACCGTCTTCCAGCACAACGCTCTGAGCATCACCGATAGTCGACCAGTCGCTCGGAGGCGCTACCGGCGTCCACTTGTCGCTTTTGGGATCGTAGATCGCTCCCAGATTTGTCCATACCGGATTGAAGAAGTTGTACTCTCCGCCTTCAATAATGACGCGCCCGTCTGCAAGCACAGCCGACGAATGATATAGCGGGCTGTATCCAGCCGGCAGTAAAGCAACGTGAGACCAAGTGCCGTTCACATAACTGCCCGTGTTATCGGGAGTCAATCGAAGCCAATCCTGGCAGCCCCCATCTTGTACTAAAACCGTGCCATCAGTAAGCAGAAGGGGATTGGCGGCGCCGTAACAATTAACGACGTCAAAAGTCGGCTGGTTGTTCAATCGCTGCCACGGCAAAGACGCTACGCCTCCGAAAGCGGACCTGTTTGCCTGAGCTGTCGAGTATGCAGGGCGGCCTCGGACGGGCAGCGGCTTTAGCCGGCGCGAGGACTGTGCGTCGGCAAATCCGGTCAACGCCAGAAAAGCCGCAACGCCGGTTGCTAGCACGTTAACAATTTTCATAGCTGATCTTTTCCTGTTTGCTCCAGCTCCTGTGATCCTAATATCAATATCAGGTCTTCACAACGCGCAGAGACGTTATTGGGGTAACGTGTACGCAAGATCGTATGAGTGCTGCCCATTGGCGATCTGGATCTCGAACGTTCCCGAGATGCCCTTTAGTTCGCCCGTTCCGGATCCGGGAACAATATTAACGGACATCTTGCGTCCGCTCTGATCCATCGTGGCCATGTGTTGTAGCGCGAAACCACCCTCTTTCCCCTGGAGTTCACCCGTCACGACTTCGATTGCAACGTATCCCGCAGCGCCTTGCTGGGGATCTCCGCCCGAGAACATTTCGCCCTTGCTTGTCGCCTCCAGATCACCGTGGATCTGCTTGTCGATGGAGAACCTGGAGAGTCCTTCTGCAGGCGCCGGCGTGAGTGGTTGAACATCTACTGTAAACGTGCCCCGTGCGTGGTAAGTCATTGAGGTATTCTTTCGCTGCGCAACTGCAAACGGTACAACAGTGAGTAAAAGGACGGCACCGCTGAGACGCAGCATGGGAAATAGTCTAACCGAACCCCTTCCTCGATTTTGATACGCAGCGGTAACCCTGCTGTTCGGTGCCACACATGCTGAACGCAGGCGGTCTTAAGGCCTTGCCCAGTCATTCGGTGCTTGCGGATTTAGTAGACTCCTTAGCAGATCGCATTCTTGCGGGCGGCCAATGATCGATAAGAAGCTCGCCATCTACTTGCCGGGAGTGTTTGTCCATGCTCTTGCAGATATCCGTTCCGAAATCTGAAATAGATCTCTCGGTCACCTACGACGCTGTTGTTGTAGGATCCGGCGCCGCAGGTGGAATGGCTGCGCACGTACTAACTTCACAGGGCATGAAGGTTCTGATACTCGAAGCGGGGAAAGCAATCAATACAAGTGCCGAGCTTCATTCCATGCAATGGCCCTATGATCACCCCAGGCGTGGAAAGATGCCTCCCGATTACGAGGTTCTGACGGCAAACGAGTACAAATTCCGGGCGCTGCCATACGCTCAAAACTCGCCTTACACCAAGGTGACTTCATACGTGCAGGCTGCGAATGGTTCGGACTACAGCAAGAACATAGTTGTCGATGAAAAGCAAAACCCATACACTGGCACGCCCTACGCATGGGTGCGAGCGCGCTGCGTCGGCGGCAAGACGAATATCTGGGGCCGCTTGGCCCTACGTCTCTCTGATTACGATTTCAAGGCCGCAAGCCGGGACGGATTCGGGATGAATTGGCCCCTGGCTTATGCCGACCTGGCGCCGTATTACGACAAAGTAGATTTGTATCTGGGGGTCGGCGGGGTTAAAGAAAATCTGCCTTACATGCCCGACGGGCAATTCCAGCGCCCCGTCAAGCTAAACAAAGCAGAACTGCATTTACGCGAGACTTTGCAGGGGATGAATCGCTGCTTGACTCCCTACAGGGCCGGTGTCACCACCGATGGTTTGAAACACAATAAGTACCGTAGCCGTTGTTTTGGTCGCGGAGCTTGCAGCCGCCACGCCGGAGGTTGCGATATACATGCCGCCTTCGATTCACCTACAGGTTTGATTCAACCGGCGATGGACACCGGCAATCTAACGTTAAGACCCAACTCGACAGTTTATGAAGTCACGGTCGATTCCAATTCAGGCAAAGCTACCGGCGTCTCGTTCATGGACAGCGAAACACATAACTCCTACCATGTGAGAGCTCGGGTTGTGATTCTGGGCGCGTCGACACTCGAATCGGCGAGGCTGCTGCTGAATTCGAAATCGACTCTCTATCCGAACGGGCTGGCAAACTCCAGTGGCCATGTCGGGCACAACTTCTGCGAGCACTTGATGGGGCCGAGTGTTGCCGGCTTCTCAAAAGACCTGGTGGGAAAACCGCGAACGCTTGATGATGGACGTCCAGGCGGGTTTTACATTCCGCGCTTCAAGAATATGGACGGTCAACCGAAGTCGGATTTCCTGCGAGCTTACGGTTACGAAGGCGGTAGTGGCGCCGGTATGATCGCAGGAACCTCGTTCACCACGCCGGGTTTCGGAGAAGAATACAAACGCAAGGTGCGGGAGTATGCTGGGGCGGTAATCTCGATGGGCGCCTTCGGTGAGGTGTTAGCTCGGTTTGAAAATGCTGTCAGCCTCGATCCTGATATCAAAGACGCATGGGGCGT
Organism: uncultured Acidobacteriaceae bacterium; assembly: GCA_963771495.1. Lineage (GTDB taxonomy): Bacteria > Acidobacteriota > Terriglobia > Bryobacterales > Bryobacteraceae > Bog-105. Next base: position 356,813 of record CAVYTR010000013.1, read on the forward strand.
GCCAGCTCTGCGCTTCAGTTACAAGTTCGGCGAGAACGAGAAAAAGATGGCCGCTGATATGGCAGTGTCTGCTCGAGAGATGTTCGAAGCAGCCGGCTTTGAGATTACATCGAATACAACAGACATGCTGACCGAGGGCTGGTCCATACATGAGCTTGGCACGGCTCGAATGGGCACAGATCCAAAGACTTCAGTCCTAAACCAGTTTCAACAGGCGCATGATGTCAAGAATCTTCTGGTGGTGGACGGCAGCGGGTTCACCAGCGCTTCGGCTCAGAATCCGACATGGACCATCATGGCGCTCTGCTGGCGCTCATGCGATCACCTTGTTGACCAGATGAAGAAGGGTGAGATTTAGATATGGGCGCGCTTTCCCGTCGCGAGTTGATCGCGATTCTCACCGGAGCAGCCATGGCGCCTCAGCTTGCGGCGGCTGACCCGGGTACACCGCTATTCTTCACTCGCGAGGAATTTGCATTGCTCGATTGCCTGACTGAAATGATCGTGCCCGCAGATGAACACTCACCGGGCGCCCATGACGCGGGAGTTGCGGCTTTTATTGACAGGAAGACCGCAGAGGCGTTTCTGCCCGAAGAGAAGCAGAACTGGCGCAAGGGTCTGGAGCTTGTGAACTCACTCTCGAAGGAGATAAACGGAAAGCCATTCCTGACAGCTTCCAAAAACGAACGGGTCGCAACTCTGCGGCAAATGGCCCAACATGAAAAGGAACCGACGACCCCGGGAGAAAGGTTCTTTGGTCAGCTGAAGCAGACAACAGCTTTTGTCTACTATTCATCAAAAATCGGGATTCACCGGGAAATGGAATACAAAGGCAACGTGTTGTTGCCTCAGTTCGTCGGCTACGAAGTCCGTTGAGCTGCAGAGCATACACCCGACTGCCCGGCCTCCGCAACTCATCCCTGACCGTCAGGCGATATCATCATTCACCAGGAGTCAACATGCGCTTATGGAAGTGACACGGCGAGCTTTTTCTTCCGCGGCTGTTGCGGCCGCATTCACTCCGTTTGGAAACTCGAGCACGCTCCAGCCGCTCTCTCCGGGTATCAAAATCTCGATGCAGGTCGACGAAAAAGTGAGTGATGACGACCTCGCCTGGATCAAGCAAATGGGTGTGGATTACCTTAACGTGCAGACGGGAGCCGGACGCGCGACGCTGGAAAACTTTATCGCGATCAAGAAGCGCGTCGAAGCAGCGGGCTTGAAAGTCTGGAACATACCCAATAACGACAATCGCAACATTGAGGAGATCACTCTTAACTTGCCCGGACGCGAAGCAAAGATCGAATGGCTGAAACAGTACATTCGGGATACAGGCAAGGCCGGGATAGGCTACATCACTTATGCACACATGGCCAACGGGATTTGGTCGAGTAAGCCGGAAACGACGCGCGGAGGTGGTGCTGCTCGAGCTTTCCATCTCGCGAATGCCAAGGGCTACTGGAATGGAAAGGTCTATGAGGGGCCGCTCACCCACGGGCGCAAGTTTTCAAAAGACGAGCTCTGGGACAATTACACCTATTTCATCCGCCAAATTGCTCCAGTGGCCGAAGAATCAGGTGTGCGCATTGGGATTCACCCGGACGATCCTCCCGTTCCCGAGTTGGGCGGCATCCCTCGACATATTTTCGGAACCTTCGACGGATATGTACGCGCCCTCGAAATCGCCAACTCGCCCAACATAGGCGTTTGCTTATGCTGTGGGACATGGGCCGAAGGAGGCGAACACACCGGCAAAGATGTTTACGAAGCAGCACGCGCCTTCGCCAGCATGGGCAAGCTTTGGAAAATCCATTTCCGGAACGTAACTTCCCCCATTCCTGACTTTGTCGAAACATACATCGACAATGGCTATACCGATATGTGGAAGCTGATGAAGACTCTTCTAGACGTGGACTTCCGGGGCAATCTCATCGCCGATCATGTACCCGCCATGTCGGGCGGTCGTCAATCTGCCTGGTCCTACAGCATGGGGTATATCCGCGCCCTGCACAACTCAGCACGCGAGGAGAAAAATACTTAAACCCGCTAAGAGCGAATCCATTCGCCGCCTTCAGGCGCTCACGCCAACTTTGAACATCCCGAGTTCCGGGTTAACTGACACGTACGAAGGCTCGATCCACCAGTTGAGCTACATTGCTGCTTACATTGAGTTCGGCTGCTAAATCTACGTCCACGGCAAAGCCACGCTCTACCAACTCCTTACCGGAAGAGCACGCTCGCAACGACTCACCTAGATCTGGACGAAAATGGTCGAACGCGACCGCAGCGAGTCGAGCCTCTGGAGAACAGTTGCCTTTCAAGGCACTGATTACTGCTCCGGCGCCAACCCAGTCTTCAAAGCTCGGCCGCATTGTGCCGTCATCCCACATTTCCCCGGCTGGAATAACCGCCGCCGTTCTCCCAAGATGGGATGCGGCTCGACCCGTTGCTCCAGCGTTCCTAAGACAAGCAGTCATCACGATCGGGTGATCTGCTGAGAACGATAGCGCTCCGCCGTTGGGCGAAGGCAACACCAATCGATGGCCGGTTGACAAGTCTCGCAAGGAGGCGGGAGACAACGAAAAACCAAGGCCTCGCTCACTTGACGCTAGGTGGGCTTGGACAGAGCGGGCGTATGCCTCCGCTCCGAGGTCCTTCACCGGATACGGGAAGATCACTCCGCCTTGGGCAATGCCGATAGCAACGGCGGTGGAGAACGAAAGAACATCGACGATCACAACCACATCTGAAATCGGGGCAAGAATACTGAGGCCCTTGCAACCCCACTCGCAGCGAACGTCAAACTCCGATTGATCGAGCGTCATAACAGCCAGACTACTGCCTGACGGTTCAAGCATTTAGTAAGTGATGCTATGTCAGCTAAGTATGGCTGGCTACAAGCAAGAACGCTCGCGTCGCGAGCTGATGAAGAACATCGTCGGTGCGGGTGGCTTGCTAGCCGCTCGATCGCAAGGCGCGAAGTCGCAGCGTCCGAACATTCTCTACTTGCACTCGCAGGATACGGGCCGGTACATTCAGCCGGTACGACGTTCCGATGCCCAACGTGCAAAGTCTTGCGCTGGAGGGAAAGCTTTTTCGACAAGCGTTCGACACTGCGTGTACCTTGCTCCCGGAGCCGCGCCGCTTTGCTCACCGACAAGGCCCGCATAGTAACGGCATGGTTGGGTTAGTCCATCGCTATTCTCTCCCAATGATTACAGCCAGCACATTCTCCACTGGCTGAGGCCTCACGGATACCGGTCAACACTGATCGGCGTTCAGCATATCGCCAAGGATCCGACTGTTGTTGGCTACGACGAAATTGTTCCACTTACAGACGTGCATGTCGCGCAGGTACCTCCTGCCGCCGTTCACTTCTTCAGGCAAGCGCCGAAGCAGCGTTTCTTCCTCGATGTCGGATTTCACGAATCGCATCGCGAATTGCCAGTCCTGGTCCACGCGAAAATGAACACCGCTCGAGTGCTGGACGAGAGTGTTTTCGTACTTCCGGGAGCGCGCCGGCCGCCCAGCGCCGTCTCTAAAGACATATGCTGAGCACATCACTTTCGGTCGGGAGAGTATCTCGCCATTTCGCAATGAGCTCTTTGTAGGCGTGACCCACCGGACGGATATTTCGGTCGAGATCGCAAAGGCCCAGCGGGTTGACTCGGCCGTTATTTTCGCGAAGTCCTGTATCCCAGTCCACCTGATCCTGAAGGCTGTACCACGTGAATCCTACGATCGGCACGCCGTCCTGCTTCAGGCGATGCACGTTCGCCCACTCCTTTTTCAGCCATTTGATTGCGTCCGGTTCAGCATAGTTCGTTTCTGTGTGCATCACCGGCAAGCGATAACGCGAGAAGTATTGATGTGTGATGGGGTAGTAGCCAAAAATCTCGCCTGAAAGAGTTAAGCTGCCGTCCGAATGCACCAGGTTCTCGTTTGTCTCGTAGTAGTCGTTGCCCATCACGCACCGTGACCTCAGGTGGTTCTGGAGAAACCAGTGATACTCGTCGCGAGTCATGCCGTTGTCGAGAAGATACTCGTACAAGGTCGCATTCAGGTGATGGCCATAACTCAGATCGAATGCGAGAAAACGTTTCTCGTTGAACCGGCGAGCATAATCATCGGAATCGGGTCCTTCGGCGTGAAAGTACTGAGTTGATTCACTCTGAATGAAGATCGCATCCGGACGCTCTTTGATAATGGCGTGCATCGCCATGACGTTCGCCTTACATAGATTCTTAAGAGCATTCACGAACGCCTGATCTGTTTTCAGCCGCTCGTTCCACCAGCCAAACTGAGCGGAAAACGTTGCTGCGATAAAGATCTCATTCACCGGCGTGTAGAATTTTACCCACGGAAAGCGTCGCGCAAACGCCTGCGCATACTCTACGAAAAGTTGAGGCCAGTCACTATTCTGAAAACTTCCTAGCCAGTCCGGCAGGCCGAAGTGGCACAGGTCAACGATTAGAGTCGTCTGCTGATTGTGAAGCGCATTAAACGTCTCGTCCGTGAAGCTCCAGTCGTATTTCCCCGGCCCGGTATGTGTTGAAAAATAGGGCGGCCCGTAACGCAGATATTCGATGCCGAGTTCCTGAAGAATCCTGAAATCGTCTCGCCAGCGATCGTAGTGCTTTGTCTTTGCCAGCTCGTCTTGACGAATCGTCTTCCCTTGCCACTCAATCGTGGGATAGCTGTTTTCGATGCCGGTCGCAAACATGAACTGCGCCATGTCGTCCTTCCTTATGGGAGAATATCCAACCGGCCGCCGTCTACCGTCAGATTCGTGCCTGTGATAAAGCGCGCTTCCGGGGCCGCCAAAAAACAGATTGCAGCCGCGATGTCTTCCGGCTTCCCGACGGCGCCTTCCACTTTTTCGACTCCGCTCTTAATGTTTGGATTGTTCCAAAGCATAGGAGTGTCAACCGCCCCGGGAGCGACACAGTTGATGCGGATCTTGTTCGGTGCGATCTCTTCTGCGAAGCCTCTGGTGAACGCTTCCATTCCTCCCTTTGACGTGGCATAGGGAACGACATTTCTCGTCGTTTCAAAAGCATGGACGGAGCTTATATTCACGATTGCGCTTCCCTGCGGCATGTGAGGCACAGCGTATTTGCAAAACAGAAAGACGGATCGAAGATTGACGTCGAGAACCTTATCGAAATCGTCTTCCGGCAACTCCACAATAGGCTGAAACGTCATCATTGCCGCATCGTTGACGACGACGTCGATTTTGCCCCATTTGCTCACGGTTGCCTGGATCGCCGCCTTGATCTGATTCGGATCACCGACATCGCATTTTGCGAAGATGGCCTCTCCCTTAGCATCCGTGATTTCTTTCACGGTCTCGTTCCCATTCTGATCGTTTAGATCCACAACCGTTACTTTCCCGCCTTCCTGTGCAAATTGTTTGCAGGCAGCCTTTCCAATTCCCGAACCGCCGCCAGTCACGAGGCAGACTTTATCACTGAAGCGCATTACTATTCCTTCCGGCCGGATCTCCCGGCGCATTACTATAGCTCATTAACTTTTAAACTTCTCCAGGCTCCGTTGAGATAAACGCCGGCTCGAGCTTGAGAATCTGGAGGCCAAGCCCCGAGCTAAAATCAGACTTAACGTTGAACTACCCCGATTCCGCAGTCCTGACTCAGTCGGACGCCGTTCCGAACACGTCGCACTTCTTCCCAGATTCCATTCCCAGCCCGTGACGGCATACAGGAATATTGAATACCTTCATGGGAGACTTCAATCCACCGTTAGCCCACTCTGGCGATTTCGCCGCTACACCGCTCAGTCCTATCGAGGCAAAATTGGGCAAAGGCTCTACTCTCTTCGTCTCCTTGCCCGCGTATGATGAGCCGGAACTCATGATCGAGAGTGTTTCGAAAGGTGGCCTCGTTGCTCAGTGATGTGACTTTCGCGGATCAGAAGAACCCTCCTCCCGCTGGCTTGACAGAACTAGAGCCGCTACGGGACGTGGCGGGGCCCAGGCACGACAGATCAGCAAAGCCGTGGATACTGATCGTAGAGGATAATCCCGGCGACGTTTTCATCATGGAAGAAGCTCTACGCGAGCACAATGTCGACTGCGCGGTTACGATTCTTTCCAATGGCGAGGAAGCGATATACTTCTTTGATCGTCTGGAGCTTGATTCCACTGAGACGTACCCAAACTTGGTTTTGCTCGACCTGAATCTGCCAAAAGTTTCCGGGCACTCGGTTCTATCGCGTATCCGCGCAAGCCTCCGGTGCCCTTCGCTTCCCGTCGTAATGGTTAGCTCATCGGAGGCGCAAGCGGACCTGTTTGAGAACCGGCGCCTAGGTGCAACTGCTTATTTCAGAAAGCCAAGCAACTTGGAGGACTTCATGAAATTAGGCGCCCTTGTGAATTCTCTTCTCCCTGCTTAGCAGAGATGACAAAAATTGCAGAAGGTCGTGACTCGTCACAATACCGATCAGCTCGTCGCCCTCGGTAACTGGCAGGCAGTCAACTTGGCTCTCGAGCATAAGCTTCAATGCCTCGTCGATGGGCGTCTCGCGGGTTACAGTGAACGGTTGCGCGTTCATGATTTCTTCCACGCTCACCGCCTTGCCTTTCTGACTTAGTTGGGCTGGAGCGGCTATGAAATGCAGCACGTCCCGGCTGGAAACTAGGCCTGCAAACCGGCCCTCTTGCTCAACGGGCAGATGACGAATATGCCGCCAATCCATCATGCTCGCCGCCAGGCTAATCGGATCGTCGGGGCTGACCGTAAATAAGTCCGTAGACATGATTTCCGCAACCGTTTCAGGTAGGCCTCCGATCGCCTCCGATTCCTGTTCTGACAGTTGATCCCATCGATGTGCTGGCTGTCCCGACTTCTGCCGTGCGAGCATCGCAGCCACAATCCGCTGGTTCCTGAACTCACAGCTTGTGTGCTGGGACAAGCTCTCCATCGCGGAGAGCATCCACCTGCTGCCCGTCTGCCCGGCTTCGATCCTCTCGCGGATCACGCCGAGAAGGCGCTCGATATCCTCGGGATTAATGCGCGCGTCTTTGAGACCTTTCGAAGCCAGCGGAAGCAGTTGCTGTTCCACTAGGTCGTGCACCGGGTACTGCTTTCCGTCGATCCAAGTTAGCTGGGCTTTCAACCCATGCCGCGCTGCCGCAAAGAAATTGTCTTTAGCGTCGTCGAACTGCATCTTTGCCGAAACGTCGCCGTACTCCTTGGGGAGGGATCTCATCAACCCCAGAAAGAAAGCTGCGTTCGCCACTTCATCCAATACTGTGGGACCCACCGGCAAAGCCCGAAACTCCAGCCGTAAATGAGGACGTCCGTCCGTGATGCCATAGCAGGGGCGATTCCATCTCCATACGGTCCCGTTGTGAAGAACCAGCGCTTTCAAGCCTGGTATACCGCCTCGCGCGAGAGTCTCGAGTGAATCTTCCTCAACGCAGCTCGTCATAATTACCCGGAATCTTGCGATTTGCTCTTTGTAGATCTCAAGGACCGACCCTTGAATCCATCCTTCTCCGAAACTCACTCTCGGCGGGTGAGATCGTGCAATATTCGTTTGCGAGCGTTCGTCCACTGCATGCTGAAAGAGAGCAATTCGGGTCTCTTGCCACAACCGCTTGCCGAGGAGCATCGGAGAATTTACCGCAACGGCCAAAACGGGCGCAGCCGCTAGCAGAGACGCATTGTAGTCGCTAGCAAAGGTACGCGGATCGAGCTGTAGGTGGATCTGAAAACTCGTGCAGCAGGCCTCCGGCATTACGTTGTCGTGAACCAGTTGCAGTTCATCCACCCCCTTGATCAAAACTTGATAGGAACCCTCGCGGACATCCATTACAGCCTGGTTAAGCTCGTGGTACCGCGGTTTCTCGGTAAGATTTTGGAGTCCTAGATCCGACATTCGAACCGAAGGAAGGATACCGGCCAACAGCACACTGGCGCCATGCTCCTCGGCTGCTGTCGAGGCACGCTGGATTAAGCCATTCAGTTCTGATTCGATCGAACGCAAACAGCCGCCTTCTAGTGCGAGCGGTCGCATGTTCGCTTCGAGATTAAACTTCCCGATCTCGGTTGTGAACGTTGAGTCAGCCAGTTGCGACAGGATTTCAGGAGCGATTGGGGCCGGACGGAACGCCCGATCTACGAGAAACATTTCTTGCTCAATGCCAACGCGAACGCTGTCGTGTTCGAGAAGATCCGCGTCAAGCATCTGCTGAAGTGCTCCCAAGTCGGTAAGCAGTGCTTGCTGGAAAGCAGTGGAATCGGCACTCTTCCTGGCGTTGAGAACATCGTGAACACCCATTTCAGGCCCTATTCTAAGACAGCAAGTGTTTTATAAGGTAGCTTGCCAACTACAATCAACCCGGCAAGGCCGATTGCCGTCAATATTCTTGCTCAGCCTTCGTCAGTTGAGGGCCAACCAGCCTCATTCACGTAGTCGATCAGAATGTATTTCATTTGGAATGTCCATAGTGTGTGCGCCAGTACTACAATGACGTTCAAGCTTCTGCGATCTGGACCACTGCCTCAAAAACAGCAGATCTAGGCAGAAACTCTCAGGAACTCTAAAAGCCCTATTAAGTTATTTGCGTTGACGCATGAGTCGCGGCTTACTATGATGCAAATTCGGATATTCATGAGCGACCCATTATGAGTGACCCAGTTTCGTTACCCAAGTATTCAGTCGGAGTTGGCGACCGTTTCGCGCATCAAGCCAAAGCTCAGTTGCAGGCGTGCATACTAGCTGCGAATGCAGGTGTTGAAGTGATTCCGGTATGGAATAAATCCAACCGTGAACACACCATTATCGGTTCAGAGCCGTCAGGCACACGTTGCGCCGCCGACCAGGCAGTCAAAGCGCTGCACTGGGACAAACCCTATTATCTCGATGCGGACCACATCAATCTGAAAACGGTGGACCGCTTCGTTCAGCCTTGTGACTTCTTCACGATTGACGTAGCCGACCTGATCGGAAAGCCGGCGGATCCAAGCGCTGTGCAGGAATTTGTGGACGCGCACCCGGAGTTGATCGGAGAAATCAAGATTCCTGGCGTCGATCGCTCATTCAAAACGAACCGTGAGTTTATCGCTCGCGTTGCGAACAAATATCTGGGCGCCGTGATCGAAGCAGGCCAGATCTATCGTCATATCGAGCAACAGAAAGGAAAAGGCAAGTTCATCACCGAAGTATCGATGGACGAAACCGATTCTCCGCAGACACCCGACGAGCTGCTGATCATTTTGGCCGCGATTGCAGATGAGCAGATTCCGATTCAGACGATTGCGCCAAAATTTACAGGCAGGTTTAACAAAGGCGTAGACTACGCGGGCGATTTGGCCAAGTTTACGCAGGAATTCGCTGACGATGTGGCAGTGATAGCCTACGCGATCGCGAAATATAAGCTCCCGGCGAACCTGAAGCTGAGCGTGCACTCCGGTAGCGATAAGTTTTCGATTTATAAGCCGATCCGCGAGGCGATGAAGAAGTTTGATGCTGGTGTCCACCTGAAGACTGCGGGAACGACCTGGCTGGAGGAACTGATCGGACTAGCTGAGGCGGGCGGAGACGGTCTGCAGCTCGCGAAGGACATTTATGCCGAAGCTTACTCGCATCGTGAGGAGCTCTGTGCTCCTTACGCAACGGTCATCGACATAGATCCCGCCAAACTGCCGGCTCCTGAAGAACTGAATAGATGGTCGCCCGAGCAACTCGTGTCCGCTTTGCGGCACAACCCGAAAAATCCCGCATACAACAGCAGCATCCGGCAGCTTCTGCATGTCGGTTTCAAAGTAGCAGCAAAATTGGGCCCGCGTTATCTTGATCTGATTGAAAAAGAAGAGAACACAGTCGCCAAGAACGTGACCACCAATCTGTTCGATCGCCATATCAAGCCGCTATTCCTGGGAGCGTAGACCATTGTCAACCAAACTCTTCGATCTAAGCGGCCGGGTGGCCGTGATTATGGGCGGCACATCGGGTATTGGGCGTGCAATGGCGCTCGGCATGGCGGAAGCAGGTGCTGATGTCGTGGCAACCGGGCGCCGTGAGCAGATGGTAGCCGAGGTAGCAGGCGAAATCGAGAAATTGGGGCGGCGAAGCGTGCGAGCTACTGTGGACGCATCGAATCGAAGCTCGATTGACACTCTACGCGACGCCGTACTTCAGCAACTCGGGCGAGTGGACATTTTGGTCAATTCGGCCGGGCAGATTTTCCGTAAGCCGACGGTTGCCATCAGCGAGACCGAGTGGAACAACCTGGTCGACGTGAACCTGACCGGAACCCTTCGCGCCTGTCAGAGCTTTTACGAACCCCTGGTGGCGAGCGGCCGCGGGCGCGTTGTGAACATCGCTTCATTAAATTCGTTCGTAAGCTTTCTCGAAATAACCGCTTATGCAGCCTCGAAGGCAGGCGTGCTCGGCTTGACCCGGAGCTTAGCCGTCGAATGGGCGCAAAAGAACATCAACGTGAATGCTATTGCTCCCGGCGTGTTCCGGACCGAGTTAAATTCGGGCCTCTTAGACGGTACCGACCGCGGGCGCGAACTGCTTCTCCGGACCCCGATGAAGCGCTTCGGTAATATCCCGGAGCTGGTGGGAACGGCGATTTTCCTGGCCTCTGATGCCGCGAGCTTCATCACCGGGCAGTGCCTCGCAGTCGATGGCGGATTCCTCGCTTCCGGCGTGAACCAATAAGTGTTGCTGCCCGGACACGAAAGTTAACCTGTTATTGACAAAGCGGTTCGTTAAGCTACTCTTCAGCGTGGGAGCAGCTTATGGACATCCGCCAGCTTGAGCTTTTCTTGGCAGTGATTGAGCACGGTAGCGTAACACGGGCTGCCGAGCGCGTCTATCTCTCCCCCGGTGCTGTGAGCTTACAACTCCATAATCTCGCGATCGAGCTTCACACCGATCTTTTCGTTCGAACGGGAAAGCGCTTTACTCCGACTCCAGCGGCGCTCCGCCTTTCGGAACTCGCCAAGAATGTTATGCGCCAAGTGCGGAGTATCGAGCAAGAGTTCGCGAATGATCCGAAAGTGGACGGGCGGCCGCTGCACTTGGCAACGGGCGCGAGCACGCTAATTTACCGCCTGGGAACGCCCCTGCGGCTTCTTCGCACTCAGTTTCCACAGACGCAAGTCCAGGTGACCGTCGCGGCTACTGAAGAGATGGTCGCGGGTCTCATGGACCGGCGTTTCGACCTAGCCATCATTACGCTGCCCTACGACGAAACGAATTTGACCGTGCTTCCACTGTTCGACGAGGAGCTTCTCGTTCTGCAACCATCCGCGAAGGCGGTTCGAAGCAACACCATTCGTTACATCGATCCCGAAGAACTGGCGTCCTCGAAGTTTCTCTTCTACCCGCCGAAGAGCAACATGCGATCAATTATCGAAAAGTTCTTTCGCGATCTGGGCATCGAGCCGAATGTGCTCATGGAGGCTGACGATACGGAGGTGATCAAGAAATTGGTGGAATCAGGGTTTGGGTGCGCAATCCTTCCGGAATCAGCGGTTCGAGGTCAATTGCGGCACTATCATCTCTATCGGGTACGCAATCACACCATCATGCGAAAGCAGGCCGTCGTGCTGATGAAGACAGAGTATCCGCGCGCCTTGTCAATGTCGGTTGCAAAATTTCTGCAGACGGCGTTGACCGCTGCGCGGATTGAAGCGCTCGGGACTACACCGGCGGCTTGACCGTCGATGATATTCTCCGGGATTTTACTGATCGCCGCGGCGAAAACTCGATTTCAGGTTCTTGTAACGACCCACAAGAATATCAGGCATCAGCAGAAACTCGCGAATCGAAAAATCGCCATTGTGGTCCTTGCAGAGGCAGATGGTCGCTCGTGCGCTCAAACATCCCTCGGATTCTCTCTGCGATAGAAACGGCTCAACTCGGAAGCTATGTCGAAGTCGAACTGTTCCGGTAGCGTGGCAACAGAAACTGCATAATCAGCAGCGCCAGCAGGTACATGCTTCCGGCGATAAAGAAGATCGGCGCGTAAGCGCCGTGCGAGAAGTCGAGCCATTCGCCGATGCTGAACTGGACGATAGAGCCGCCGAGCGCTCCTCCGAATCCGCCAAGCCCCACTACTGAGCCGACCGCCCGGCGGGGAAAATTATCCGACGCGACCGTAAACAAATTTGCCGACCAGCCCTGGTGAGCAGCGGCCGCAATCGCGATCAAAGCCACCGTGAGCCAAAGGTTTCCGGCTGCTGATGGAACGAAGACAACTGCGGTCACGCACAGCGCACAAATCAGCATGGCCGTTTTGCGCGCCGTTGCGACTTCCCATCCCCTGCGGAGCAATGACGAAGAAAGCCATCCGCCGCCTACCGAGCCGATCGCCGAGGTCGCATAAATCGCAATCAGCGGCGCGCCCAGATGCAGCAGATCTACGTTGTATTTTCGGCTGAGAAACCCGGGAAGCCAAGTCAGGTAAAACCACCAGACCGGGTCAGTCAGAAATTTCCCGATAATAAAAGCCCAGGCTGGCTTCTTGTTCAGTAGTTCGCGGTATGGGACCGTCTCAGTAGCTGCCGGTTCGTGATCGGAGCGAATCAGCTCCAGTTCCTCGTGCGAAAGCCGGGGATGCTGCTCCGGTTCGCGATAAATCAGCAGCCAAAGAACAACCCAGGATGCACTGAGCGAGCCCGTAAAGATAAAAGCCGCATGCCATCCAAAAGTGGCTGCAACGATCGGAACAAATAGAGGCGCGAGCACGGCGCCCAAATTAGAACCGCCGTTGAAAATGCCGGTAGCCAAAGCTCGCTCCCGCTTTGGAAACCAGTCCGCAACCGCCTTGATGCAAGCGGGAAAATTCGCCGCTTCACCAAGCCCCAGCCCCAGGCGCGCTAGCGCGAATTGCCCGGCGGTTCGAGCCAAGGCATGCGCCATCGACGAGAGACTCCAAACCGAGGTCGCAAGCGAGTAACCGACTCGCAGTCCGAGCCAATCGATCACCCGCCCGGCAAGCGGAATCATAATCGCGTAGCCGGCCTGAAAAATCGAGTTGATAGTGCCGTATTCGGTGTTGCTCCAGTTGAGATCGCGAGCAATCACCGGCTGTAGAATACTCAGCACCATACGGTCCATGTAATTGACCGTGGTGGCGTATAGCAGCAGGCCGCAAATGTACCACCGGAAGTTTCGAATGACTCCTGTTTGGGAAGGAATCTCCCGATTAAGCGGCACTGATGCGCGCATGGCCGTCTCTCAGGTTAACCCAGCGCTCAAAGTTCGTTCGAAACAGCAGCTTGATATCTTCGCGGATGTCCTCCCGAGTGACCGGGCGACCGTCTTCCGCCAGCAGCTCATACGTATTCGAAAAGATCGGCGCCATCGTGCGGCGCGTGTTCTTCCACTTGTAGATCACCTGCTCCAGAACGCGTGCATCCGAGTGTTGCGGAATGAAGCTGGCGCCCAGCATTTCGATCCGTTCGCGAGTTATTTCTTCGACAATGGAGGGTTGGTTCAGGAACCACCAGCAGCCAAACGGCATCAGATTTCCGAACTTGCGTGCGTAGACGCAGAACTCGTGCTGGTTTTCCCGGCTCAGAATACTCGACAAAAAGCGCACATCCGGGAACTCGGCAAGAATGTGCTCAAGAGCTCGCAAATCGGTCTTGCCCACTCCATCGCCCGCCAGTTTGATGGCCGGATTCACCTGGTAGCGGGGACCGATCATCAACGACAAAGGAATATTCGCCTCGCGGCAGGACGGGATAACAGCTTCTTTTAGCAGGCGTCCCCGAAGGCTGTCTTCCGGGTACTGAAACGTGTCTGGCAGCGAGCACGCCATGTACACCGGTTTCATTCGCTTCACCCAGTCAGATAGGAACCGTCGTACTTCCTTCATCGACTCGCCTCCAAGTTGCGCGTCGACTTTGTAGCCCTTTCCCTGAAGCACCTGCCAGTGCTCCGGCCACTTGTTCAGGATTCGGTCGAGGCGGAGGACAGCGTGGAACTGATCGTTCGGGCGCAGCGCCACGCTCCCAGAGGCCCGCTTCTTCCGGATCGAGCGGGTCGTTTGTCATGACAGCCTCGCTGATGCCGGCCAATTCGAAAACACGGCGGATGTGGGACGTGATTTCCTGCTTTCCGAAGAACTCGCGCGCCTCCGTGAGATCTTTTGCCAGAGGATCGAGCCCAAAGGCACTCAGCACGGCTACCACGCCGCGCGTCGATTCCGAAATCGGCCGATTTTGCACAAACAGCGTCTGCCAGATCAGATCCGCTTGCCCCTGCTTCGATAATTTCCAGTACTCGGCAGGCGTGGTTTTCGAGAAACGAAACAGCTCGGCTTCCAGGTAATGATACGTGACCAGTTCATCGATACCCCACAGCCCGAGCTTGCCGAGCGACGGCATGAACAAGTGCGTGTGAATGTCGATAAAAGGAGTTCGCTGCAGCTCTTCCTCGACGGCTGTGCGGATTTGTTCGGACGTCAGCGCGGACAGGGAACTGCCGGTGGAAGTTGAGGCTTCAGAAGTTATGGATGGCATGGGAGCTCACCCCCTAACTTATGAACCCGCGAGCGCAGTGTCAATCGAGATTTCCTAAATCTGCGGTTCAATTTAACTCGAATCGAACCGCCCGGAGCCGGCGCTGTGTTCAGATATGGAGTGAACCAGTGCAGGCAAATCGAGAGGAGTCGCCGGCTCTAGCTGTAGAGGTACGGGACCTGGCTAAAACATACCGCGGCGGTGTGCGCGCCCTGAATGGCTTGAATCTGTCCGTACGCAGCGGATCTATCTTCGCACTGCTGGGACCTAACGGCGCTGGCAAATCCACTACCATCAAGATTCTGAACACGCTGTCACTCCCCGATTCCGGAGAGGCGCGCGTCGGCGGGTTTGATGTCCTGAAGCAACCCCAACAGGTACGGCGTGCGATCGGATGTGTAGCCCAGATTTCCGGAGTCGATACGGAATCGACGGGGCGCGAAAATCTGACCTTGCAGGGTCAACTGCATGGGCTTTCCGGTCCGGAACTGAAGCGTCGCGTCGGCGGGCTTCTGGAACGCTTGTCGCTGGCAAAAGAAGCGGATCGCTTGGCGCGGACCTATTCGGGAGGGATGCAGAGAAAACTCGATATAGCAATGGGCCTCATCAACCAGCCGCATGTCCTTTTTCTCGATGAACCGACCACCGGACTCGACCCCGAGGCTCGGGCGGACCTTTGGAACGAGATTGCAGTTCTCTCGTCGGAAGGCCTCACGGTGCTGCTCACTACTCATTACCTCGAAGAGGCGGACCGGCTGGCCGAAGTGGTCGCGATCATGGATCGCGGCCAAAAAGTCGCAGAAGGCACGCCCGAGGCACTGAAAGCCGAGTTGCAGGGTGACGCGGTTCAATTGGATCTGCTTGCGCCGGCCGGGCAGGACCAGGTCCGTTCGGCCTTACAGCAGGTTTCCGGATTGCGTGACTTACAGGTTGCTGGAAATACGCTGCACGTTCGCGCAGATCACGGCGCAAGCGCAGTGCCCTCCATCCTGCTCTCGCTCGAGTCGCACGCCATCCGCGTGGGCTCCGTGAAGGTGTCGCGCCCTTCGCTCGATGATGTTTACCTTCATCACACCGGACGAACATTTGCGCAAGCGGAGGGCCACCAGCAATGATTTTTTTTGCTCAGACCTGGCACATGACAACCCGGCTGGTACGCCGCCTGATTCGCCAGCCCTGGTACGTGGCGCTCACCTTGATTCAGCCGATCATCTGGCTGACCCTATACGGACAGCTGTTTCAGCGTGTGGTCGATTTGCCCGGCTTTCATGCCACTTCGTACATTGATTTCCTCACGCCCGGAATCGTCATCATGTCGGCGTTGTTTGCATCCGGGTGGACCGGCATGGGAGTTATTGTCGATATTGACCGCGGAGTGATGGATCGATTTCTGGTTTCGCCTGCCAGCCAGGCCCGCCATCATCCTAAGCCGGCTGCTGAATCTATCCCTGACCACAGTCGTGCAGTCGCTGATCCTCTTCGGACTGGGCGCTCTGCTCGGCGCTCGATACGCAGGCGGAGTCGTCGGGCTCGCCGTGTTGCTGCTGGCTGCGGTCTTGCTCGGCTGGGGATTCGGCGCGCTCTCCATTGCATTGGGCTTCACGCTGCGCAAACAGGAGTCAGTCATCGGAGCGGTAAACTTTGTCCTGCTTCCCCTCACTTTCACCTCTCCCGTTTTCATGGCGAACAACTTGATGCCCGGATGGATGCGTGCCATCGCGCAAATCAATCCGGTGAATTGGTCTGTCGAAGCGGGACGATGGGCCTTAAATGGCCACGCCAACTGGGAGGCGGTCGGATTGCGGCTCGCGTTCTCGGCGGCTTTTGGTTTTGTCGCTGTTCTTATTGCGCTGCGTGCCTTCCGGGCGCATCAGCGGGCTGCCTAGAAAAAAGCCGCACACTCGCCTCTCCTCGCCCATCGAATAAGCCAGGAGATCAGAATATTGGCATCTGATACCAAAGTGGCATTCATTACAGGAGCGAATCGCGGAATCGGGTTTGAAACGGCGCGGGAGTTGGGTGCGAAAGGCATCCAGGTCGTAATCGGTAGCCGTGATGCGGAAAAAGGGAAAGCAGCGGCCGAGAAGTTGCGGCAAATCAGCATAAACGCAGATTCGATCGAATTTGACGTCGGCGACGTAAGCCAGTATCAACAGGTCTACGACTATTTCGACAAACGATACGGAAAACTCGACATCCTGGTGAACAACGCTGGTGTGAACCTGGAGTCATCCAGTAACGGAAACGCAACCAGCTCGACTTCTTCAGACCTGCTGCGAAGAACCTTCGATACGAACTTTTTCAACGTAGTGGCGCTTACCCAGACGCTATTGCCGCTATTGAAAAAGGCGCCTGCTGCGCGAATCGTAAATCCGTCCAGCATACTTGGGTCGCTCACGCTACAGGCCGATCCGCAGTCGCCGCTGGGCGATGCGAAACCGTTTGCATACGACGCTTCGAAAACAGCGCTCAACGCCTTCACGGTTCACCTGGCGCACGAACTGCGAGGCACCCACATCAAGGTAAACTCGGCGCACCCCGGATGGGTGAAGACTGAGATGGGTGGCAGCCAAGCTCCACTGGAGGTTAGTGAAGGCGGAAAGACTAGCGTAGAGCTGGCCCTGCTTCCGGATGACGGACCGACCGGCGGCTATTTTCACCTGGGAAAGGCATTGCCGTGGTAGGTCAGGCCAACATAGGTACTGAGACAACGCGTCAGCTTGGTTCTTCGGGCCCGGCAGTTTTTCCGATTGCCCTCGGTTGCATGGGCATGTCCGGAATGTACGGTGAGGCCGATGAAAACGAGAGCATCGCCACAATTCACGCCGCACTCGATGCAGGCGTGAACCTGCTGGATACCGGCGACTTCTACGGTATGGGCCACAATGAGATGCTGATTGGCCGTGCGCTCCGGGACCGGCGGGACAAAGCTTTGCTTTCTGTGAAGTTCGGCGCACTCCGCGGTCCTGACAACTCTTGGATCGGCTTTGACGCACGGCCTGCAGCGGTACAGAGTTTCCTTGCTTATAGCCTAAAGCGGCTGGGCGTGGACCACGTCGACATTTATCGCCCAGCTCGTCTGGATCCGGCTACGCCCATCGAAGACACCATCGGAGCTATCTCGCAACTCGTCAAAGCTGGGTATGTCCGGTATATCGGCTTGTCCGAAGTCAGCGCCGAAACCGTACGGCGCGCCAACGCAGTCCACCCGATTACTGATCTGCAAATTGAGTACGCATTGATCTCGCGAGGGCCGGAGAAGACAATCTTCCCGACGCTCCAGGAACTGGGAATCGGAATGACCGCTTACGGAGTGCTATCGCGCGGTTTGCTAAGCGGTTCGAACCCAACCGGGAAAGGCGATTTTCGTGCGTTTCTGCCGCGTTTCAGCGGCGGCAATCTGACACAAAATCAGCGCCTGGTTGACACCCTGAAAGGCATCGCTTCTGAACGAGGCGCAAGTTCTGCGCAACTAGCCATCGCCTGGGTTCTGGCCAAGAGCCCGACCATAGTCCCGGTAATCGGCGCAAAGAAACGCACTCAACTGGCGGATTCCCTTGCCGCACTGAAAATTCAGCTTTCGGGCGAGGAGATGGCCAGACTGGAGCAAGCCGTTCCCGCCTCAGCTGTTGCCGGAACGCGCTACGACGCCCACCAGATGGGAATGCTGGATAGCGAACGCTGACGGCCAACTGCGATTGAATTGCGGCATTACGGCGACTGTCACCATAATTCCATAATTCAACGCCCTCCTCGAGCCATTCAAATCTTGCTCGAGTGCCCGCTCGGCGTTCCGTTCCAGTTGCCCGACGTAAACGGATACTCGTTCAAACGGTCCGTCAGCCGTGCGTAGTACGCCTGCTGCTTGCGCTTCCAGAAAATGGACTGGCGGTAGATCTGCTCACCTAAACCGGGTTCCGACAAGATCTTCCGCCATTGAACGCGCAACAACGAACCCGATCGTTCTTCTTCGAGCGGAATGCAGAACTCGTCTAGATGCATGCTCTGCATGAAATCACGGCATTTGGACCGGTATGCAAGCATGATGGGCGGAACGCCAACGCAACAGGCAAGCACAGCGGAATGAAGTCTCACCCCGATGAGCGCGGTGCTGCCGGCGACGCTCGCCAGGAAATCCTCGCCCGAGTCCCGATGCTCTTCGATTGTCATCTCTGACAACCTGTGCACACTTCGAAAGCGCTCGAGCACAGCTCGGTCTCCGCCCCCGATCGCAATGCCGACCACCTCCCCGCCCCCCTGCAGGAATTCGGCCGCAACCTTCGCCACGTCCTCGAAAACGGGGTAATCGGTTCGGTCTTGTGCGAGGTTGATCGCCAGCCGGCGGCGCGTGCGGAAGCGCGGCAACGTTTCTGGCGCAAGGCCCAAGGCAGGATCCCCGATCACCTCGCCTCCCGTCAGCCCCGATCTCTGCAATGCTAGCGCAGATAGCGGACCACGGACCGACAGGAAATCACAGTCGTCAAAAACGGCTTTCCATTTCCCGAGTCTGTCGCCGTCGAACGGCATGCCGAAGCCCGCACTACCGACCCCGGTGCCCACCGAATAGATCGGCAGCCCAAGTGCCCGGACCAATTGAGCCACCGGAAGGTATGAGCAGTTTACAAGCGTTCCCCCGCCCAGCAGGACAGCGCGGAACAAAGGACGTCCCCCAAGTCCCCAGCGGGTCAGCATTCGCTCCCCGGGTTCGGGCAGTATGGGAAGAAGTTGAAAATCCCTCAAGCCCCTCTGGATGGCCTGGAACAACACTTCGTCGCCGAGATTACGATGTCCCACCCAGCCGATGTATCCGACCGCGTGTACCCGCTCGCGCTTCACCAGCATTCGCTTGGCGGCGACGCCTGGTGTTCGGGCAATCTCACCGGCGAAGTTTTCGAGTGCGCCCAGGTAGTAATTAAACGGGCTGGAGAATCTCAAAGCAGCAGCTCGCTTATTGTGTGTAACACACATATGAACCATGTGGGGCCGCCCGGAAAGAAATCTATCGAAACAATCCAACAACTCTCGATAGCGCACGGAATTTGTCGATATATATCTCAAGAAAGCAAGAGATAGAGACCCATGAGCCAGCGATACCTGATCCGCATGTTCCGAAGCTGCGAAAATGACGATGAAATCGGGCCCGGCACGATTGTGGAACCCGTCAACGATCTGCTCTCAAAGTACGCTCACTCCGGCCATGACGCCGAGGAATCGCTCAAAACTGACATACAAAAAGGAAAACTGCCGGCCGGCCGCGTTTACCAGATCTGCCCGAGCCTCGGGAATATCGAATTGATTCGGTCGCTGACTGCTTCGAAGGACGGCAGTTTTGAACGGGTATTTCTTGATCCGGCATCCGGGATGTATGGCGAACAGCGCCGCATCCGGTTAGCCTCAACCGAGCCGAGGTTAGAGAAGGCAATTTCCATCGCGACCGACTCGTTGCGATAACAGCTCGCTCCGCGATGCAAAACTGGTAGAGCGGCAGGCTGGCAATTCAGACAGCGCTCTGCTGCACACAAGGAGCCTGCTCTTGCCTAGAACAGTCGTCGCTATCACCGGCGCTTCCAGCGGAATCGGCGCAGCGTTTGCGCGCAAGCTGGCGCCCGAGCACGATTTGCTGCTAATTGCCCGGAGGAAACACCGGCTCGATGATTTGGCTGGCGAACTCTCTCTGAAGTTCGGCAGGCAAGTGGATGTTCTGCAAGCCGACCTGACGAAAGAAGAAGATTCGGCAGCTGCGGCGCAACGCATTGCCGGCGAGAGCCGCCTGGTGCTGCTGGTGAACAATGCCGGGTTCGGGACCAAAGGTCGTTTCTGGCAAGCGCCGCTCGAAGGCCAGGAAGAGATGCACCGGCTGCATGTGATGGCTACGGTCCGGCTCACTCACGCGGCTCTGCGCAATATGGTTCCACAGGACCGGGGCGCTATCATCAACGTCGCTTCCGTTTCGGCCTTCGTGCGCAATGCGGGAAGTGTGAGCTACGCAGCCACCAAAAGTTGGATGACCGCTTTCACGGAAGGCCTTTACCTGGAACTGAAGGGGCTTCCCTCCAACGTCACAGTGCAGGCGTTGTGCCCGGGCTTTACATACTCCGAGTTTCACGACACCATGCGTGTAGGACGCGAGCGGCTTGCCGGAACAAAGTTCTGGATGAGCGCCGAGGAGGTTGTCGATGCGTCGCTCGAAGGCTTGCGACGCCGCAAGCTCATCGTCATACCGGGCTGGCGGTACCGGTTTCTGGTGGGACTCCTTAACAAGCTGCCCCAGAGTGCGCGCTTGGCCATTGAATCACAGGCGAGTTCACGGCGCGAGGAGTTCCTGGACGCCGCAAGCGTCAAGGAGCTCGAAGGGCGTGACCGGATCGGCTGAACCGCTAAGGGTTCCCGTAAACTGTTACACTACGCCGCGTGGCCTGGGCTCGTGTCCCCAAAACGAAACATATGACACTGTCCCGTCTTCTCCTTGCGGCCGGCACCCTCCTGGTTGCTCTTCCGCCTGCCGCTGTCGCCCAAACACCCGACGCCAACGATCTGGTCTGGCAGAAATCAATCAGTAACTACGACCGCCAGCGGGCGTCGCTTTTACAGCAGGTCGACCGCGAGGCCAAACAGGGCCGCTTCCAGCCGACTTGGGATTCGCTGTCTCATTACGAGATCCCCACCTGGTATCAGGACGCGAAGTTCGGAATTTTCATTCACTGGGGCGTCTACTCCGTGCCAGCATTTGACAGCGAATGGTACCCGCGCAAGATGTACCTCAAAAACAGTAAGGACTTTCTACATCACCGCGAGACCTACGGACCACAATCAACCTTCGGATACAAGAACTTCATCCCGCAGTTCACGGCCGCGAGATTTGATCCGAACGGGTGGGCCGATCTTTTCCGAAAAGCCGGAGCGAAGTATGTTGTCCCTGTTGCCGAACACCACGATGGGTTCCCGATGTATCATTCCGAATTGACCGATTGGTCCGCATTCAAAATGGGCCCCAAACGCGATATTGTCGGCGAACTCGCAACCGCTGTTCGTAAAGCCGGCATGCACTTCGGCGCCTCCAGCCATCGCGCGGAACATTACTTTTTCATGAACGGAGGCCGCGACTTCGACTCCGACGTGAACGACCCCAAGTATGCCTCTTTCTACGGGCCCGCGCACGTTGGAGTTACGGATGCCAATCACCAGCAGTGGGCGGGCCACCCCGATCCGGCCTACCTCGATGACTGGCTTGCCCGCACGGCAGAAATCGTGACCCGGTATCATCCGGAGATTGTCTGGTTTGATTGGTGGATCAACACCAAGGAGTTTCAGCCGTATCTGCAGCGCTTCGCTGCCTTCTATTACAACGAAGCAGCGAAAAACAACTACCCCGCTGCCATCAATTACAAATTCACGGCTTTCCCGGAAAGCGCGGCGGTGCTCGACATAGAACGCGGCCAACTCGAATCTGCCCGGAACCTTTTCTGGCAGACAGATACTTCCGTCAGCATCAAAGCATGGGGCTACATCGAGGGAGATACATTCCGATCGCCCGAGTCGCTGATTCTCCAGCTCGTAGACATTGTCAGTAAGAACGGCAGCTTACTGCTGAACGTCGGACCGAAGCCCGACGGCACGATCCCCGACGAGGTTCAACAAATACTTCTCAGCATGGGTCACTGGTTATCTGTAAATGGCGAAGCGATCTACGGCACGCGTCCATGGAAAATTCAGTCCGAGGGACCAACCAAGGTGAAAGGCGGATCCTTTCACGACACGGCAACGCAGGGCTACTCGAGCCAGGATATCCGTTTCACCACCCGGGGCGATACTTTGTACGCAATCGCAATGGGTTGGCCGAAGACAGGAAGTCTGGTCATCAAATCCTTGGCAAAGGGCTCGCCGCGAGCCGATATCGACGTGAAGAGCGTCGAGCTGATCGGCTCCGGTTCTCCTGTCAAGTGGACGCGTGACGAAGGCGGACTCCACCTGGATCTGCCGGCACAACCAGTAGGCGAGTATGCCTACGTCTTCAAGATCTCGCGCTAGTCATCCTCGGAACCTGTCAACGTCCGGCCCGCAGAAGTGTCCCGCCCTGACGTCGCATCAGAACTGTACTGTCTGCGTCTTTCCGTCAAATACGAGCTTCTTCACTTCCCCTGTACCCAACATTCTGACCTCGGCATTGCGCGCCAGCGTGTTCCAGATTTTGTCATTTTCCGGCTTCATTGTTAGCCGGCGGCTCTTGTCGTTCCACGTCAAATCAACCCGATTGCATTCGCCCTTTTGGAAATCAAAGCTGACGCCGTCATCATCATAGAGAACAAAATGCCCATCGGCACCCGGGTAAATAGCTACGCTAAGTGCACCGTCGACTTTCTCACCCGTGTATTGCTTTGGCGGACCCATGGGGAGGATAGCGCCTGCTTTGATGTAGAGAGGCATAACAGAAAGGTCTACAGCTTTTGTGATTTCTTTCCCGCCCTGTATCTTCTCTTGTGTCCAGAAGTCGTACCAAACGCCCTGCGGAAGATATAACGAGCGTGAAGTAGCTCCCTTTTGCGTAACCGGCGCGACCAGTATGTCATGCCCCCACAAGAACTCATCGCCCCGCGTCGCCGCTCTCGGATCATCGTTGTAGTAGAGCCACAGTGCCCGCATAAGTGGAAGGCCGGTTTCGGAAGCCTCACTTGCAGCCGAGTAAATATAAGGAAGCATGCGATAGCGCAATTCGAGATACTTTTTGCAAATCGGTTCTATTTGCGGATTCTTCAGTTCACTTACATCAGGTAACGCGCTGCCCGGTACTTCCGGGCTTGCCTCGGGTTCCCCCATCTCGCCCGTGGTCCAACTCCACGGGTACCGCAGCGCTGATGGCCGTCCATGCGAACGGAATACCGGACAGAAAGCGCCAAACTGGAACCAGCGGGCATACAATTCACCAGTAAGTTCTTTCGTGGAGAAGAACCCCCCGATATCTGTTCCCCAATAAGGCACACCTGTCAAACCTGTGTTGATCGCCACGGGCACTTGATTGGTCAATGTCTGCCAGGTGCTGTTCAAATCTCCCGACCAGAGCCACCCGCCATAGCGTTGCATCCCAGCGTAACCGGCCCGATTCAACGTGTATGGCCGAATATCCGGACGATCCAGTTGCGGACCTTCCCAATACATCCGAATACGCGCCAGCCTCGACTCGCGGCTCAGGTTTTCTCCTTCGTCAGGCCACCATCCGTCGACCCCTAGCTTCTCGAGCGGCGCATGCAGCTTCCAGTAATTTGCAGCCTCATTCAGATCGGAGTTGTCGACCGGATCCGACGCACGCCCGAACAATCCTTTCGGGGGCCCCATCTCATGCAGAATTACTTTAAAATGCATGTCGTGTAATTGAGTAAGATCCTCTGCCGGATTCGGAAACACCTTCCTGTTGAACTCAAAGGAGCGATGTCCGGTGTTCCAGCCCGAAGGCGCCCAACCAGTTCCCAAATAGATCAGCACATCGCACGGCAGTTTCTTCTCCCGGAAATTGCGAGCTACAGTAAAGACGGCATTGCGATCGACAATCGTGCGGTGAGACTGCTCGTATCCCAAAGCCCACAACGGCGGCATGGAGGGGAACCCGGTAAGCCGCGAATACTCAGTTAGAGCCTCTGTCGGGTGCTGAAAACCCATCACGAAGATATCCAACATCGATGACCCCTCAGGCGTCTTAACGGGTGTGAAATGGCCTTCGGTGCCGGTCAGATCGATTGCACTCGGCGGATCGTGAAGAAAGAGAGCCCAGCGGCTACTGATAAGCCACGGCACAGGCATTCGGCCGCCGAAAAAAGGCTTGTTATACGCATCCTGAGAACTCCTCATAGGAAACGTTTGACCGCTCCGGCTAAACTGCGGGCCGCCTTCGCCGAGACCAAATATAGGATCCGAGCCTAGCGAGAAAGCGACATCACCGCTTGTCGCGTCCACGCGCAAATCCTGTACCAACGTTTTGTCTTTCGCGAATATCTGGATTCGTAAAGGGTTATTACTAAGTTTGGCTAGATATTGCCCAACCATCGCTGTAGTCGGATGTTTAATATCTCGGGTCCGAACAGCCGGCGCAGCTTGATCTTTGATCACCAGCGCAGAACTCTCACTTTTTGCCACGTCGGCCGCCTGCGCTTGCGCGACGGGGGCGAGCGTAATCCGAACCGACCGTTCCGCAACCGGCCTGATTGTCAACTCAATGGGCTGGCCTGACATCTCCAGTCTGTCGGTCTGCCCAAAGGCAAGCGTGGTCGCAACGATTGCGAAGGAAGCAACGATAGAAATTCGTAGCATGTCTCTCTTAGAAATAAATCTTTGCGCCAATTTGTAAATACCGGGGATTAAATGTTGATGTCGCTTTTCCGAAGCTGGCGTTCGACAGGTCGCTGACGAAACTAGTCAGGTTTGGATGGTTCAGAACGTTATAGAACTCAAACCGGAGTTGTAGTCTCGCTCGTTCCGTAACCGCAAAGTTTTTCAATAGGCCTAAGTCCCAGTTAGCAAAACCTGGGCCGCTAAACTGGTTTCGCTTCTCGTTTCCCTCGGTTCCAAGCGCCGGAATCGAGAACGCAGATGCGGGAAACAGCCCATTCAGATAGGCCTGCCGGGACGTCGGCTGCGAGTAGCCGGTCGCAGGGGCATTGGGGAAGTCATAGTTATAGCCATCAGCATTGTAATCCCCGCTCCCGGCCCGCAAGCCTGTAACCTGGCCGTTCGAAGTTACCGGCTGAAACACCGCACTGGTATAAACCGTGAACGGGTTTCCGCTCTGAAGAATAACTGCGCCCGACAGAACCCAGCCGCCCGCGATTTCACGAATGAATATGTTCGAGTTCCTGAGGTGAGGCAAATCAAGACTCTCCGTCAGGGAAAAGCGATTTGGCGCGTTGAAGTTGGACGGCCCCCAATACTGCGTAATGTTTGTCGCATCCGGATATTGAAATCCGTAGTCATAAACACTCGATCGAGTGTACGAAGCCTGAAACGTGTCACTCGAACTAAACCGCCCTGTAACTGTAGCGATGAAGGCATTATAGGAGGATTTGTTGCCATTGATCGTGTAATTAATCGCACCGAAACTTGGATTTGGCCGAACCAATACGTTGTTGTTGGCTACTAAGGATCCTGCGGCCCGGTTTATATCGTTATTGGCAGTAAGCTGGTAGACTTGACCCTCCAGAATGTTACGGCCCTGTGAGCCCGAATAGTTTGCTCCCACTACCGTACGACGCCCAATCTGCCGCTGAACGCCAACCGAGTAGTTATAGTTCGTTGGCTCTTTTAAATTTGGATCCGTGCCGCCGATTGCAAACTGATATCCGACAACTCCCCCATGGCTGTCAAGCGTCGAGGGAGGCAGAGCGGGTACTTTGTATCCAAACGGGAACGAACTGCTCGTGCCAAGGGAAAACAATGGCCCAATCGGCTGTCCTGTGTAAAAGGTCGGCAAAGCATATTGAGGTGGGTTCTGCCGCAACGGCACTGACAACTCTCCGTTAGTGAGCCAATCGTGATAAATCCCGAAACCGCCTCGAACAGCCCACTTCCCGGTCCCGGTTGGATCCCATGCTACGCCAATCCGCGGGTCAAAAGCATAAGGAGTGTGATTCAGTACGTGATCCGTCTGAGCTAAGTGGCCGTTTGCGGCTTTTTGCGTGATCGTATCTCCCGCCCCGAGTATGAAGTTGTCGATCACCGAGTGCAAGGCCTCTGACGGATGCGGGTTTCCAAAATTGTCGTAACGAAGTCCGGCCGTCAAGGTCAGGCGCGGTGTAAGTTTCCACTCATCCTGAGCAAAAAACCCGAAGGTCGTCGTCGCCACTCCGAGATTGAACAGCGCCGGCTGACCGGTCAGCGGGTTGTATAAGAAGTTGGACTCAGAATAAGGCTGATCAGTCGCGAGATTGAACAGATTCGTAAACGTAAAAGACGGCTGCTGGTAGACCTGCTCGAACAGCGTAAGTTCATCGCCTTGGAACCCGTCGGTGCCGAACTTAAACGTATGTGCTCCATGAATCCAACTGAGAACGTCTCGCCAGTGATAATTGTGCTGTATGAAATCCTGATGGGCGGGACTTACTCCAAACCCTTGACTCTGGCCTGTAATAGACGTAATCGGAATTTGGAAAGGACCGGTCTCTCCGGTCAGTCCCTCAATCTGCAAGCCGCCGAACGCCGCCTCGTTTAAAAGTGTCGGAGTGAACGTATGCGTCTCGTTGATCTGCCCGGAGCGGCTTACCTGGTGGTTATCGGTCGTCATCGCCTGGCGGATAGACGGCGTGAGCGTAGAGAGAATCGTCTGGTAATAACTGGCATAGACGCGATCCGAATGAAAGTATTGGTCCAGCCGCGACTGCCACTGAGTTCCGTCTCGATACGGAGCAAGAGAGTAATTCCCGGTTACAACCATCGGCAAGCTACACGGAATGAACTGTGTCGCTGCGGTTCCGCACGTATTTCCTAAGACTTGCTGCGCCGTTTTGCTGACCGCGTTTATCGATGCGCCGGTAACCGGATACTGCGTCATCAGGTAAGTACCAATCGAATTTGGATCGTGAGCCTGCGAGAAAGCTACGAATTGAGGAGACTCGAAAGTACTCGAACCACTGCTTGTACTCAACGAACGCAATGGCTCGGCTGACAAAAAGAAGAAGGTATGATTCTTGATGATCGGGCCGCCGAAAGTACCCGAATAGTTCTGGTAGTGGAACGGTAGATACTTCGGTGTGAACTCGGTACGCGCCCAGAGTTGCTGCGAAGTGTAGTAAAAGCTTAACGACCCGTGAAATGCGTTGGTGCCCGATTTAGTGCTGATGGCGCTCACTACGGAGCTCGCTCGGCCGTATTCGACCGAGTAAGTACTCGTCTGTATCGAGACCTCCTGGACAGAATCCGGATTCGGGGACGTGTTAATCACTCCCGGGCGGACCGAGCTCGTTATGTCGAGGCCATCTATAACGTAAAGGTTGGCGTCAAAACTCCGGCCATTCGCGTTGATGTTATTCGTAGTTTCGACGTTGAAGTTATCGGGAGGGCTGCCGGAGGTCAGGCCCAGCCCGGTAACACCCGGCGCGAGCGTTATCAGCGAAATCACGGTACGCCCCTGCATCGGAAGCTCCTCCACATCGTGCGTTTGTAAGGTTGCCTGAATGCGGTTGTCGGCCGTGTCGAGCACCGGCGCCTCACCCCGCACCTCAATAGCCTGCGAGGACGTCAAAAGCGTCAGCTTCACCGGCACGTCCAGTGTTTGCGCAGTCTGCAAAGTAGCATGGATCGATACCGGCGTGAACCCTTTCGCTTGCACGGACAGGTCGTACTCTCCCGGCGCCAGGCTCGTGAACACGTAGTTTCCTGAAGAGTCGGTTTGCGCAGCCCCTGAGATTCCCGTTTCCGAGTTCTTTATGGTTACCGTGACCCCGGGCACGCTGGCAGAGGCCGGATCAGTAACGACGCCCCGGACACTGCTATTAAATTGTCCGGCACAAGGCAACGCAAGAACGATCGACAGCAAGGCAGGAATAACAACGCGACTCGGAACTCCCACGGCAAACATGACCGCCTCCCGAAACATCAGACATTCATAACATCAGAACGAATGACTTGGGGCATAGTATAAGAATCGCCGTCAACCTGTCAATCTGAACTTTTGTGCAATTGGCTTCAAAGAGCCCTGACAACCACCAACGCCTCAGGCCCTTGACGAATCTCAACTACGTTACGCAGAGGCCGTCCGAACTGTGGAAATGAAACTTCCGTCGTGTCACCGGAAGCAAGCGCAATACCCTCACCGAAGCTGAACGCATCGGCTCCGAAAAAGTGAACGTGGACATCCCCCGGCCGCCGGTGCGCCTGGTATTTAAAGTGATGATGTTCCAGGTTTGCTACCGAGTAAGACATGTTCTTCTGTCCGGTCCAGATCTCTTTCTGCCAGACAGGAACTCCCTGGCGAACGACCGTCACGGTACCAGGCACGTCCTCGAAAGGCACATCCCCGACATTCAACTCAGGTCCGATAGAACAGTTCCGTAGCTTAGACGGAGCCAGATACAAATAATTCTTCTTCTCCATCTGGTGGTCGGAAAACTCGTTCGCCATCGTGAGCCCAACCCGGTAAGGTTCGCCGCTTTCTGAGATCACGTAAACCCCTGCAATCTCCGGCTCCTCGCCCCCGTCCCACGCATAAGGAGGAACTTCGAGCGGGTCGCCGTGCGCGCGCAACACGCTGCCGTCTCCCTTAAAGAACCACTCGGGTTGTATGCCAATCTGGCCTGGCGCCGGATTTCCGCCCTCCAGTCCCAGTTGATACATCCGGATGCTGTCTGTAATCTCAGCCCCGGCCTTCTTGTGCATCGCGGCCCGATTCTCCGCACTCGCCTTGTGAGTCAGACCTGTCCCGCTGACCATGCATCGAGCCGGATCTCGCGGATGATCGAAGGAAGGCAGAATCCGCCAATCGGATGCGCCTTGATAAACCGCGTCGTAATCAAGAACCTCAGATCCCACTCGGGTTTCAATGCACGACTCAAGCGTACGCCCTTCGTCAATCGCTCTCACCGCCAGACCGTAGACGCTCGCTTCAAGACCGTCGAGCAATCGAAGCTGGGACTGATCAACCACGCCCACCCGGCGTTCGCCTGCGCGGATTACCTGGACAATCCTCATCTCGTGTGCGGCCCCCTTACAGTGAAGTCGCGTTCCGCGCTGAACCCTCAGGGGACAGCTTCTTCAATTGAGGAAGGTCTTCGGTGTCTTCCGAATGCGATATGCGTCCAAGAAGCGAATAGGCCCGCTGGAAGGTCTCCAGATGCGCGCGCATTTCCCGGCGCGCCGCGCTCGCATCGCGATCAGCAATACTCTTGAAAATCCGTGTATGTTGCTCGTGCGCGTTCTCGATAAGGCCTGGAAGCTCTTGCGATTTCGCAATCCACTCCACAAGCAATCCGCGGATGTCCACCAGGAATAGCGAAAGCAGCTTGTTCTGCGAGCAATTGGCGACCGCAAGATGGAAGCTCAGGTCCACCTCGCTGTAGGAGGCCCGGTCCCCCTCCAATTTCTCGCTACCTTTCTCGATAAGGCTTTTCAGAACGGCGATGTCATCCTCTGTAGCCCGATCCGCGGCCAGAGCGGCCAATTCGGTTTCCAGGATCATCCTCGTTTCGCAGACATCGGAGAGATCCTTCTTCGTCTTCAGCAGCCCCTTAGCAAGGATCCTATCGAGCAGCCCCCGCGCGGGCTCCGCGACATACGTCCCATCTCCAGCGCGCATGCGAACCATGCCGATGAACGCCAGCGACTTCAGCGCTTCCCTCAGGGTCGACCTGCCCACATTAAGCGCCGCACACAGCTCCATTTCCGGCGGAAGCTTCTCGCCGGGCTTCCACCGCCGCTCCGAAATCTTTCCCGCAATTTGAAGCGCAACCTGCTCACCAAGCGTCACCCGCTCTACAGCTTTTAGCTTCATGAGTATTGACAGTTTGGCATAAGCCGGATATATTCGCAAGAACTGAACATCAGGCTGTCTGATGTTTGGGTGAGGTGGAACTCTATGTCGCGTTCTTGTGTTTTGGTATTGCTTGCGGCTGGCCTGTGCCTGGGTCAGGTGGAATCCGGCCGCATTGTAGGAACCGTTACCGACCCGAATCAAGCCTCGGTGCCCAACGCAAAAGTCACAGTTATCAACACTGCGACTAACGAGATCACGACAGTAATTAGCAATGGGCAGGGTGATTACACAGTTACTCCCCTCAACCCCGGCCTTTATCAGATTACAATTGCTAGCCCTGGATTCCAAACCGCTAAGGTGGAGCGAGTCGAGGTTCAAGTAAACCAATCCGCGCGGGCGGATGTCGAGCTGCGGTTAGGCTCTACCGACACAACTATCGAAGTAACAGCCGCGGCTCCCTTGCTAAACACCGAACAAGGATCACTCGGCACTGTAGTAACTAATCAGGAGATCGTAAATCTTCCTCTGAATGGCCGCAGCTTCTACGATCTGGCAAAACTTACTCCCGGAGCCGCCACGCTGCCCGGCGGAGGAAACTTGCTTCGAATCCGCGCAAACTATATTTCGGGTACAGCGATTAGCGGCGTGCGAGGCGTGCAAACGACCTTTCTTCTCGACGGCGTCGACGTCACCGACCACCACCAGGGCGGCACTCTGATACAAACCTCCATCGACGATCTGCAGGAGTTCAGCGTCATGCAGAACGCTTACTCGGGTGAGTTCGGTTCAGCCGGCGGCATCCTGAACATGAGCAGCAAGTCCGGTACGGATCGGTTCCACGGAGGACTCTTCGAATTTCTCCGCAACGACAAGCTGGATTCGAGGAATTTCTTCTCTCCTAAGCGCGACGTCCTCAAGCGCAATCAGTTCGGAGGCGATCTTGGCGGACCGCTTGCGCTGCCTCGCTTTCTTGGGCCTAAAGGCAAGACGTTCTTCTTTATCGACTACGAAGGAATGCGCCAGCGCGCAGGCCTGGTGTTCAGCGACATCGTGCCTACCGCTGCGATGAAGGCCGGTAACTTCAGTGCTCCCGGACTGAACGCGATTTACGATCCCCTGACTACCGCAAATGGTACTCGCACCCCTTTCGCCGGCAACGTAATTCCAAATAACCGCTTGTCCCCGCAAGCCTTGTTCTTCACCAAGTACCTGCCCGATCCGAACATAGGAAGAAACATTTTCGCTTATGCGCCCTCGCAACCGCTTGATACGGACCAATTCACAGTTCGAGGCGACCGCTCCATCACCGATAAGGAGCGGCTGTTCATTCGTTGGAGTTGGGACGACTACCGGGAATCCGATCCGAACGCCTATCCTGCTCTGGGTTATGCCGATCTGCATACACGCGCACAGAACGTTGCTGCAGGTTTGACAAGTACATTTACCCCCACTCTGGTGAACGAGGCTTTATTCAGTTACATGCCGCAGTGGATCGACCTACAGGCGTTCGGACAGGGAACAAACTTCAATGCGGAAGCCGGAGTCACGGGCTTCGAAGGTTTGGAGCGGCCAGGCATTGCTGGTTCGTTCCCGGATTTCGCCTGGAGTGGTTACACCAGCATGACAGGATCAGCCTTCGACCAACGCCCGAAGACCCAGACCTTCACAGTTGTGCAGGGAATCGACAATCTCACCTGGGTCAAAGGACGGCACGTTTTCAAATTCGGTGTCGAAATACGATACTGGAATCCGCTTTTTACGGACAGCTCTAATTACCAGGGCTCCTGGTCTTTCACGGGCGTCAACACGCAAAATCCTGCTCACACCTCCGGTACTGGCGATGCATTTGCCGACTGGATGCTCGGATATCCATTCTCTTCCGCGCGCGCTTACCCGGGCAACTGGTTCGGCGGCGATGCTACTTACTCACACTTCTTCGCTCAAGACGATTTGAAACTTACAAACAGGCTGACTCTGAATATCGGCTTACGTTACGAGTACTCGCCGTGGATGCAAGGCTATAAGGGCCAGCTAGGTACGTTCGACGGAAAGTCCGCCCAACCGATTATTGTCGCGAGTAACACAAACCAAATCGACCTCACGTCCCAATTCTCTGCGCCTACTGCCTACAGCCTGTTCGGCAAATATATTCAGACCAGTCATCAGGCGGGCCTGCCGCTTTCCATCACGTCTCCGGATAACTCGCAATGGGCGCCGCGCTTCGGACTGGCGTGGCGTCCATTTGGCGACCGCACCGTGTTTCGCGGAGGATACGGCGTGTTCTACGAAATGGAAAACACAGACGGTCGGGTGAATCGGAACATTCTCCCGTTCCTGCTGGGTGAAACCGTCTTTGCAACTGCAAACACGATCCCTACTCGCACACTCGGCAACTTCTTTCTCGGACAGCCGCTCGGCAGTGCTGGCGTGAACCCGACCCTGAGTCCCACCTATACGCACCTCCAGCGAGGACGCGACCAGCATTGGAATTTCGGAGTCCAGCAGCAGCTTAGTTCAGATACAGTCTTGCAACTCGATTACGTTGGGAATCACGGCACGCATTTGAACAGCACAAACCCGTTCAACGACCCGGCTCCCGGGCCGGGGGCTATTCAAGCCCGCAGGCCCTATCCCATTTGGGGAGCAATCTCCTACTTCTCCCAGGACATGTCATCTGACTACGACGCTTTACAAGCAAAGTTCGAGAAACGGTTCGGAAGCGGTCTCTGGTATCTGCTTTCTTATACCTATTCGAAGAGCCTCACCATCCAGGACACGCCATCAGCCGGAGGACTCTTCTATTTCGAAAAGGCGCGATCCAGCTTCGACGTACCCCAAAACATTGCTTTCAATCTGGGCTATGAACTGCCTTTTGGAAAAGGCAAAGCGTTCTTGAGCAATGCGGGGACGCTGACTCAGGCTCTGGTCGGCGGATGGAGAGCCCAGGGCATCGTTATCCTACGTAGCGGCCAGCCATTCACGCCCACTATCTCGCGTGACGTGGCAAACACTGGACAGGGCAGCCAGCGGCCCGTGGTCACCGGAACGCCGGTGATCGTGGGACAGCCCACGTGCTGGTTCTATGTCGCGTCCAATGCGGCCTGCGCAGGTTTTGATCCAAGCGCGACCAGCGCTTTTGCTCTCCCTGCCAATTACACTTACGGAAACGCCGGCGCCGATGTTCTTCGATCCAGCTGGTTGAAAGACCTGGATTTCTCGTTGTTCAAAGATTTCCACCCTACCGAGTCAACAGTTCTCGAGTTCCGGGCCGAGTCCTTCAACCTCACGAACACTCCCAGCTTCGGTATCCCAAACACCGCCATCGATACGTCCTCGGGCGGTGTCGTCACGAGCACAACCAATAATCCGCGTCAGCTTCAGTTTGCTCTGAAGTTTAACTTCTAATCATCACGCACGTTATGAGAACTCTACTTTCGATACTTCTCTGTTTTTGGCCAGTTGCCGCATTCTCTCAACAAGCGGTGACCATACGGGTAGACGGGTCCGCTAAAGAAGGTCCTGTCAGTTCCGCCTGGAGCTACTTCGGATACGATGAGCCCAACTACACCTACACGAAGAACGGCACCAAGCTGATTGGGGAGCTTGCTGCGCTCAGTTACACACCGGTTCATGTCCGCACCCATTTCATGCTTGCAACAGGAAATGGCGAGGGCGGCCTGAAATGGGGATCAACCAACGCCTATACGGAAGACGCTTCCGGGAAGCCGGTCTATAGCTGGACGCTGGTGGATAGGATTCTCGACACCTATGTACATGCCGGAGCCACGCCGTTCGTAGAGATTGGCTTTATGCCCAAAGCGCTGTCTACTCATCCGGACCCTTACACTCCCGTGTGGAAGCCCCACGGCAAGTCGGAGGACTACAACATCGGATGGACATACCCACCTAACAATTACGACAAGTGGAACGAACTCATTTATCAATGGGTCACGCACTGCGTTCAGAAATATGGGAAAACTTCTGTTGAAACCTGGGATTGGGAAGTTTGGAATGAACCTAACATTGGCTACTGGCACGGCACGCCCGAGGAATACGACAAGCTGTACGACTACACTGCGGCTGCGGTAAAGCGCGCTCTTCCTTCGGCGAAGGTGGGCGGCCCGGCGTCTACCGGGCCGGACGGAGCGAAAGCCGCTGCATTTCTGCAGCAGTTCTTGGAGCACTGCTCAAGCGGGAAGAACTTTGCATCCGGGCGCCAGGGTGCACCTTTGGACTTCATCAGCTTTCATGCGAAGGGCCGTCCTCAAATAATCAGCGGGCACGTGCAAATGGGCATTTCTCAGGAAATGAAAGACACTGCTCGCGGCTTTGAAATTGTGCGCTCATTTCCGAAATTCCAACATCTCCCGATCGTGCTGAGCGAGGCGGATCCCGAAGGGTGCGCGGCCTGTTCCGCTCGTGTGTATCCTCCGAATGCATATCGCAACGGCACTCTGTATCCGTCCTACGAGGCTGCTGCGTTGAAAACTCTACTGCAGCTTGCCAAGCCCGGCCAGATGAATCTCGAAGGCATATTGACCTGGGCTTTCGAGTTTGAGGATCAGCCCTACTTCGACGGATTCCGGACGCTCGCAACCAATGGCGTCGATAAGCCGGTACTCAACATTTTCCGCATGGCTGGGCTCATGCGAGGCGACTACGTCAAAACAGAAAGCAGCGGTGCGTTGCCGGTTGATTCCATTGTCAGTCGCGGTGTTACGGAGGGTCACGATGTGGATGCTCTCGCAGCACGCTCCGACCGCAACATCACCGTGATGGTCTGGAACTACTCCGATAACGACGTTAACGGTCCGGCAACAGATATCGATCTGAAGGTTTCCGGATTGCCCTCGGACGCCACGCGGATCTTGCTACGCCACTTCCGGATCGATGGAGATCACAGCAACGCGTATACCGTCTGGAAGCAGATGGGATCGCCTCAAACGCCCAGCGCGGAGCAGTACGCGAAGCTCGAAGAGGCCGGTCAACTGCAACTGCTCGAGTCTCCGAGATGGATTGACAACCAGGCAGGAGACGCCAGCATCAATTCCCGCTTCCGCTTCAAGGCATTTCGCTGGTTCAAGTGAGCTGGTGAAGAGACCAGGTTGAGCAACTCATACCGATGGCGGATCGCAGCGTTAATCGGCTGCGCGATAACGATCAGCTACTTCGATCGCCAGACGCTGCCGCTCGCCATCACGGCTATTCAACGCGATATCCCGATCTCGAATACCCGATTCTCTGACTTACAGGCGTCGTTCCTGGTCGCGTACGCATTTATGTACGCCCTGGGCGGCAAGCTGATGGATGTTCTCGGGACCCGAAGAGGGTTTCTTCTCATCATGATTTTCTGGTCATTCGCCTGCGCCAGCCACGGATGGGCGGTCAGTTTCGCCATGCTGATGGCAAGCCGATTTCTGCTGGGAATGGGGGAAGGCGGAGGTTTTCCTGCGGCTACGGCAGCGGTCTCCGAGTGGTTTCCCGTAGACGAGCGTTCACTGGCCATGGGCATCATGAATGCGGGAACGTCGCTGGGAGCTGTCATCGCGCCCCCATTCATCGCGGCAGTTCTATCGTTTGCGAGCTGGCGATACGTCTTTTTCCTTTCGGGCGCGGCCGGTCTCATCTGGTCTGTGTGGTGGTGGAAGGATTACTCGGTTCCCTCCGTGACTAACGAAGCACTGCCTCCACTGCCAAAGGGCTCGCCGGGCGCAACGCTTTCCTGGTTCAACTTGCTCTCCTTTCCCCAAGTCTGGGGCCTTGTTGGCGCTAAGTTTCTTAGTGATTCTGCCTGGTATTTCTACCTTTTCTGGCTGCCTAAATATCTCTACGACGCACGAGGCTTCGACATCAAGAAGATCGGTTTTTATGCGTGGATCCCTTACGCGGCAGCCGGCGTAGGTTGCCTCGCAGGCGGATGGTTTTCCGGCTGGCTCATTGATCACGGACGGTCGCTCAACCTCGCTCGGAAGTTAGCTCTCGGTTTAAGTGCCGCCGTCATGCCCTCCATCGTGTTAGTAACTCATGTGCCCGTCCAACTAGCCATCGTGTTATTCAGCGTTGCTTTTTTCGGGCAGCAATCCTGGTCCACTCTTATCATGGTGCTGCCCGGCTGACTTGTTTCCGCGCGCCGTGGTTGGTTCCGTTGCCGGCCTGGTTGGATTCGGAGGCGCCATCGGAGGCAGCGTTTTCGGGCTAATCGTTGGATATCTGCTCGACCACGGCTTTGGTTACGGGGTCGTTTTCGGTATCGTAAGCACGCTTCACCTAATCGCCTTCGTCCTGATTCTAATTACCGTGCCTGCCGTGCGTCCATTGCGTCTGTCAGAGAGAGAATTTCGTCCAGCATATGAAAATCACTGAAGTCCGTACCCGGGTTGTGGAGTGGAGAGGCAAAACCGTCGCGCCGCAGCCGCACTTCTGCACTAATCCAATGGATCTCCTGGATTTTCCGGAGGATTCTATGGCCAGCTTTCGATTCTACGGCTGGCTGATTGTCGAGCTCTTTACCGATGCGGGGCATGTTGGAATCGGCAACGCCGCGCTCGCACCCCGTATCGCAAAACAGACGATTGATCTGTATCTAAAACCTTTACTAATCGGACGGGATCCTTTCGATAGTGAATTCCTGTGGCAGTACATGTACCGGCAGACGATGGCGTTCGGCAGAAAAGGCATAACGATGGCCACCATCAGCGCTCTCGACATCGCCATTTGGGATTTGATGGGCAAAGCGACATCGCAGCCCGTCTTCAAGCTGCTGGGCGGGCGGACCAAACGTAAAATCCCGATCTACGCGAGCAAGCTTTATAGCCAAAAGCTCGACAAACTCGCCGAAGAAGCACGGCTGTACAAGGAGCAGGGCTACCGTGCGATGAAAATGCGCTTCGGCTGGGGCCCGATGGACGGCGCAGCGGGCATGCAGCGGAATGTGGAGCTTGTTCGCACCGTTCGTGAAGAGATCGGCTACGAAATAGATTTGATGGCCGACGCATATATGGGCTGGACTCTCGATTATGCCCGCCGCATGATTCCTCTGTTAGCGCCGTTCCAGTTGCGCTGGTTGGAAGAACCAGTCATTCCCGACGATATCGGCGGATACGCCGCATTGAAAAGCTTAGGCGTCATTCCGATCGCCGGCGGAGAGCACGAATTCACGATTTACGGCTTCCGGCAGATGCTCGAAGCGAAGGCGCTCGACTATATTCAATTCGACACCAACCGGGTTGGCGGTATCACGCAGGCGCGCAAGGTAGCCGCGCTGGCGGAGGCGCATTCGGTACCTGTCGTCCCCCATGCCGGTCAGATGCATAATTTTCATCTCGTTATGGCGAGTCTGAATTCGCCGATTGCGGAATTTTTCCCTGCTTTTGATGTGGAGATCGGCAACGAACTCTTTTGGTACATTTTCGACGGTGAACCTCAAGCTCAGAATGGCTACATCGATCTACGGGACGACGTACCGGGCTTGGGAGTGACGATTAAAGAAGAAGCCCTAAGTCAGTTTGATGTCATCGAGTAGAACTGTGAGGCAAGCGCATGGAACTTGGAAATCTCGGAGCGCTCCCAATTCGCGTCCTGTCCGAGTTCACGAGCCAAGAGGGATGCAACCTTGGGAGCGGATTCGATAGCTGCTTTTGAATTCAGGAAGAGCGCACGCGTTCGCCTTGCCAGAACGTCTTCGGCCGTACGGGCCATTTCATTCCTGGCAGCCCAGACGACTTCGGCGGCAAGGTAAGGCAATGAGTCGCTCAATTTCTCCGCAAGGTCAGGCTCGGCTTTCATCAGCTCTCGAATGGCGTGAGCATCCGAGCCGTACACGGATAAGGAGTCGTGTTTGTTTGTCCTTTCGGTAAACCCGTGAATGGGGAGCCGTCTAGTGAGGCAGTCACGCTCCGGCAATTTGCCGAGAGTGGCGGCGTGGTTTACGCAATCCTCCGCCATATGCCGATAGGTTGTCCATTTTCCCCCGGTAATGTTGAGCAATCCGGATTCATCGATGTGGATGGTGTGGTCTCGCGAGAGGGCGGCGGTGTTTTTTGAATTCGTCGCTTTCACAAGCGGCCTGATTCCAGTAAAGACGCTGAGAACGTCGTTGCGGGTCGGAGTCTTGTGCAAATATTCGCCAGCCGTTTTGAGTAGAAATTCGATTTCCTCTTGCTGAGGAGACGGTTCCGGGGTGGCCTGCGGTATGGCAGTATCGGTGGTTCCCACCAGAGTGTGAGCGTGCCAGGGTATGGCGAACATAACGCGGCCGTCGCTGGTATGCGGAACCATGATGGCCGCATCTCCGGGGAGAAACGAGCGATCAAAGACGAGGTGAATACCCTGACTGGGCGAAATCATCGGCTCCAAAGAGGAGTCGGCGAGTTTGCGGATTGCATCTGTGAACGGTCCGGTGGCATTGACGACCACTTTGGCAGTGGCAGTGAACTCGGCGCCGGACTCTTCATCAATTCCGGAAACACCGTTTATGAAGCCGTCGCCGTCTTTGCTCAGCGCTGTCACGCCGCAGTAATTGAGGAGCGTGGCGCCCTGCTCGGCTGCGGTCGCGACCATGTTGATCAGCAGCCGCGCATCGTCAAACTGCCCATCGTAGTAGACGACGCCTCCGCGGAGCCCTTCCTGATTGATGGTGGGCAGCCGGGCAAGCGTTTCTTCTCGCGACAGGATCTTCGATGGTCCAAATCCGTATTTACCCGAGAGGAGATTGTAAATCTTGAGTCCGAGGCCGTAGAATGGCGCTTCCCACCAATCGTAGTTGGGCACGATAAAGGCGAGATCGCTGACCAAATGAGGCGCATTCTGGCGCAATAAGCCTCGTTCTTTTAGCGCTTCCATGACGAGCGACACGTTGCCTTGTTCGAGATATCGGACGCCGCCGTGGACAAGCTTTGTGCTTCTGCTCGAAGTTCCTTTGCCGAAGTCACTGCGCTCGAGAAGGAGGCTGTCGTAGCCACGTGATGCGGCATCGATGGCGACGCCGACTCCGGTTGCGCCACCGCCGATGATGATGATGTCCCATTCGGCCGAGTGGGAGCGCAAGCGGTTCATCATTGCGGTGCGCGTCATTGAGCATGCTCCTCCGTTATCAGATTCGCCCAATTTTGCGATCGCTTTAGAGCCTCATGCCAGCGGCTACGGATAGTTTGCACTTGATGCTTGCTCTTCTGGGGCTGAAAGGTTTTCTCTGCTTTCCAGTGAGTTTCGATCTCATTCATGTCCTTCCAGAAGCCGACGGAAAGACCGGCGAGGTAGGCGGCTCCGAGAGAAGTGGTTTCGGTAATTGCGGGCCGCACGACAGGGATGCCCAGGAGATCGGCCTGGAACTGCAGGAGCGTATCGTTCCGGGCAGCGCCGCCGTCTACGCGCAGTTCGCTAATGGTTGTGCCTGAGTCGTCCTGCATCGCCCCGATAAGATCAGCGGTCTGGTAGGCAATGCTTTCGAGTGAAGCGCGCGCGATATGGCCCGCTTTGGTGCCGCGCGTAATGCCGGTGATGGTGCCGCGCGCGTGCGGATCCCAATGAGGCGCGCCGAGCCCAGTGAACGCCGGAACAACATACACGTCCCCGTTATCAGGAACGCTGAGGGCAAGCTCTTCCACTTCATCGGACGAGCGAATGATTCCGAGTCCATCGCGGAGCCACTGCACAACCGAACCGGCAACAAAGACGCTTCCCTCCATCGCGTAGACAACGTCCTTATCTCTCTGCCAGGCAATTGTGGTCAACAGGCGATGCCGGGACTCCCTGGCTTCGCTGCCTAGAGTTTGCAGCAGGAATGCGCCGGTACCGTAGGTGCACTTCGCCATACCTGGACGGAAGCAGGCTTGCCCAAACAAAGCTGCCTGTTGATCGCCGGCTGACTCCACTGATGGGCACGTCGCCCAATCCGAGCGTGGTAGATACTTGCCCGTACTGCTCACTCGAGCCGCGAACTTCAGGCAAAAGCGAAGGCGGGATGTTGAAGGCGTGCAAAAGATCGACGTCCCATGCGTTCTGATGGATATTGAAGAGCATGGTGCGGGAAGCATTGGTTGCGTCCGTCGCATGCAGTTTTCCGCTGGTCAGATTCCAGATGAGCCAGCTATCGACGGTTCCAAAGGCAAGCTTCCCAGCGTTGGCTTTTTCGCGCGCACCCTCGACGTTGTCGAGGATCCACATGACCTTAGTGGCGGAGAAATACGGATCGATCAGCAATCCCGTTTTCTGCCGGATTGAATTTTCGAGATTCTGTTGGCGCAGTTTGTCACAGATGGGCGCGGTACGGCGATCCTGCCACACGATGGCGTGGTAGATGGGTTTGCCAGTATCGCGATCCCATATGATTGTGGTTTCGCGCTGGTCAGTAATGCCAAGACCAACGACGTCACGGGGTCGCGCGTAGGCCCGGCTGAGCGCTTCGACGGCTACGCTGATTTGCGATGCCCAGATTTCTTCCGGATTGTGCTCCACCCATCCGGGTTGTGGGTATAGTTGAGCGAACTCGCGTTGAGCGACGCTGCGGATGACGCCTTCCTGGTCATAAAGAACTGCCCGGGAACTTGTGGTTCCCTGATCTAACGAAAGAATGTACTTCAAGCGTGCGCTCCCAAGTCTGTAGAAATCTGTTTGCGATCCACGACAATGTCTTACTCTGAGGTCTAAATGTCATTTGATACCACCGGCGTTCTCGGTGAATTTGTTGGGACAGCTTTACTTGTGTTGCTGGGTGACGGAGTTGTGGCCGGTGTTCTGCTGGCGCGGTCGAAAGCAGAAAATGCCGGATGGATGGTGATCACCACGGCCTGGGGACTGGCTGTCTTCATTGGAATCGTGATGGCAGCCGCGCTGGGAGACAACGATCAGCACTTAAACCCGGCATTCACGATAGCATCCGTGCTGTTGACCGGGCACGCAAACCGTTTGCTCACTTATATACCGGCGCAACTGCTCGGGGGCTTCACCGGCGCGGTATTGGTATGGGTGTTTTATCATCCGCACTGGAGTGTGACTGACAATCCGGGCAACAAGCTCGGCGTATTTTGTACGACTCCGGCAATTCGTCGTCCTTTGAGTAACTTTGCTTGCGAAGTAATAGGAACCTTCGTTCTGGTGATTGTGGCTGTTGCGTTTGCTTCCAAGCGGATTGCGCCGGGAGGAACGCCGCCCGGCCTGGGTCCGATTCTCGTCGGCGGGCTGGTTTGGAGTATCGGACTTTCGCTCGGGGGAACGACAGGCTACGCGATTAATCCGGCGCGCGATTTGTCGCCGCGGCTGGCCCATGCGCTACTTCCGATAGCCGGCAAAGGCGGCTCGGACTGGGGTTATGCCTGGGTTCCGATTCTGGGTCCGGTTTGCGGTGCAGTTCTTGCCGCGCTGTTTGTGAAGTGGTCGGGGTTAAGTTAGAACAATTGAGAGATCGGCTACAGACTATATTTTTCGCGCGCAACGCCCCGAAGTTGTTAACAAAAGTGTTATGCCCGTTTCGGAAAACGAGCCCGGCTGTTTCCGATTTGGGGATTGCGTAGCCTGTCCCCGATTTGAGAGATTTAGGCGTTTGCTCCGCGTTGCAGAACCGTTTGAAAGGACGCAAGAGCACTGGATTTAAGCAGCTTCCAGGAATCTTCGTAGTCGTCGTGCTCTTCTTTCTGCAACTGACGGGCGAGCTGTTCAGTTTCGGTATCACCGGCCGCTGCTGCGACGGATGCAAGGGATTCATACATGGCCATTTCAGCTGAAGCGGCCGCGATCACCATCATGAGATTTTGGGTATTTTTCTCCTGTGGATCATGTCCCATCTGCGCCACCGGCGGCGTGAAAGTAAGCAGATGCGCGAGTATGCTTTTCATGGTGGACGGCGATCCACCGAGTGCCCGGAGTCTGGCTTCCAAACGTTCGTGCTGGGTTTTGGCTTTGTCGGAGGCGACGGCGAAAAGTCTTTTTACCTCGTTCTGTTCTCCCACTTTCGCGAAGCTCGCCAGCGCGTCTTCGAAGTTCCGCTCAGCAGCTTCGGCGTCCTGAACGTAACTGATAATCACTTCTTTAGGCGTCATAGTTCACCGTTTTATAGAGGCTGCGGTTCGAAGAAATGATACCGGCGTGGTAAAGGCGCATTTACAAGCTGTAGGTACGTCCCCGGTGTGCGCCGACAAGGATCTGGAAAAGGCGATGTCCGATCAATTCGTGGAGCGACAATAACTCGCGATTGGCGTTTACTACGGAGTTCACTTCCGCCGGGTTTGCGCCCGCACCGCCCGATTTCAGAGCGTCGGTCGCTTCTTTGAGGATGGGATCGGAGATCACTTCGCCGGCCATTTCCCAAAGCGTGATGAAGCGATCGAGCATAGTCGGAAGGCTGACGGCAAACACGCCGTGGCTGCTGGTGGTGCGGGGCGGCTTGTAATCGAGGTTGAAGGGTCCGGTATAGTTGTGGGCGCGAAGAAGTACGAGGACGTTCAACCAGTCGAGGGGGTTGACTAAGCCAATCGCGATATCGACGTCATGCTTCAGGCGGTAGCCGTCGTTGATATCGAAGTGGAACAGTTTTTTGCAAACAAGAGCCCGAGCGAGGGAGGCGCGGACAGACGCACCCCACATCAACTCGTGTAGATATTCGGGATTGAGGCCGACCATGCCGGGATGTGTGAGCAGTCCCGAGAAGATGAACGCCAGCATTGCATCGGAGGTAGGCAGCAGTATTTCGCCTTGTGGCTCGAAGGGCTTGGCTTCCATGCAGTGCTTGAGGGTAGGACGACCTTTCTTTTTCGCGAGGTCGATATCGGCCTCACAGGCTGCGTTGATGCCATCGGCGAACCAGCGCAGGGTTTGCGTTTCTTCGACCGCGCCCGCGATGTAATAGCCAAGCATTCCGGGCCAATAGACGCAGAATTGGGCTTCCAACTCATGGCCGAGAGCAACGGTATTTGCCAGGCGCCGTTTGGCGTACTCGCGGACTTCCGGCGACTCAGCCGCAGGACCTGCTGCCCAGACCGGATGATGAAAGGTCTCGGTGGTAACCATGGAACACTTCAGGCCATTTTTCTTGAGGCTTTCCTTGATACGGCCGGTGATTTCTTCCTGGCGTTCCGTGAATAAGTCGTTGGTGGGAATGACATCGGTGTCGTGGGTGCACCAGTAGCCGATGCCGAGTTTGCTGTATTCCTCGATGACCTTCTCGAAGGTAATGGGCGGGCGGACCGGGGCGTGAAAGACAGCCTGGCCTTCGTAGGATGGCGCCCACTGCGGGCCCGTGATGAAGTAGCGACGCCGGATTTCAGGAGAGTAACTGCCTCCGCAAGCCTGAGTTAAGCGATCTACTAATGCAATTTGTTGGTCCTGCGGAATACCTGACATAACGATTCTAATCTCTTCGATGGTATTCCATGGACGCTTCTATCTGGTTGGCATAAGTAGCTGGTAATAGTTGCGATGGAGCTTGAACGGGCAAAGTTGAAAATTCGAACCCATTGGCTGCGATGGTTGCGGCAGAGGCGGCAGCGGCGAGAGGAAGCGCTTGCGTTTTCGCCGGTGATTTTGGTGGAGCGATGGCGACGGATGCATCACGTTCGCTGTTTTTGCGGCCGTTCTGCAGATGCTGCAACTCGGCCGTGTCCTTTTCGCGCTGACGGCGAAGGCGAGTTTCCTGAACGTGAAGATTGCGCAGCTGTTTCTCATAGACGAGATAGGTTTCGAGTTCGATGAGGCCGGGACGAAGCGCGGGATCTTCGGCTTGGTATTGCTCGGCGAAGCGGGCGCGGCCGACGGCGTAAATGGAATGCTCGAGAGCAGGGATGCGGTGGAGACGCCACTCGGTATCGGCGAGGGATTGGACGAGGGCTGATTCCTGGGGACCGACGGGAGCATAGAGTACGGCGAAGCGATCGCAGTGTTCGGCGTAGAGCGCGGCGTCGTCACTCGACAGCAGGACGGTACGGCCGGTAAGACCGGTTTTGACGGCGTTGAGGGAAGATTTGGCTTTGCCTTCCGGAGTGAGGGGTCCGGTTGAGAGGAGCGCGTTCAGGCGATTGGCCGCGAGACGCTGGCCGGAGTGGATTTGCGGGGAGATCTCTTCGTGTTCGGGCGCGGGGGCGCCGGCGGGCGTCCAGTCAGTTTGCGCGGGTTCGGGGGTGGAGGCGGACTGGGACTTGCGGGCAAGCTTGGCAGCTTTGCGTTCTTGCGCTCGGCGGATTTGACGTGCGGTCATGGGCGGTGCGGCTCCGGAAAAAAGAAATGGCCTTCCCGGAGAGGCGTTTAGCTCGGGAAGGCCTGCTGGAGAGTAGCACTGAGGAGGGCGAAAACGAACCGTGGGGTTTGAGATTTGGCTGTAAGTTATGGATTTCAGAGGAAAACAAAAAGGGAGCGCGGTTGTGACTCCCCTACAGCGGCGGGCCGCGACAACGAGAGATGAAAACGGGTTGGAGGGTGGGAGCGGCGAAGATGGAGGGAGCCGCAGACGAGAGAAGGCCGGTCCCGGTGTGGTGCCTATGAGGCCGTTTGTGAATCTGGTCTCGGAGTTCAGCCCGGAGTGTCCTGGAGGGGGTTCAAGTGGCTGATTGCCTGAGGTTATGTTTTCGAAGACACTGTCGCGGCCTTCGCGCACCACTTCGCGAATAACCACGAAGCGCCGCTCGGTTTACCAGCCCAGCAACTGCAAGCGGAACTCGCCTAGCGAGTAGGTTCGTCGAGCGTTCGCCCGGCGCATCGTTTGACGCTGTTCCCAGAGCGCCGGAGCTTTTTCGAGAAACTCCACTACGCCACGCGCTGGTCCGCAGTTGCCGCTGCGGAGCCAGCCGTGAAGGAGCAAATGAGCTTGGCCAGAACGGCCAACAAAGGGTGATGCGAGGGCCGTCCATGCTGCGCGGATTATGTCCCTTCAGCGATCGTGAA
Source organism: uncultured Acidobacteriaceae bacterium (assembly GCA_963771495.1). Lineage (GTDB taxonomy): Bacteria > Acidobacteriota > Terriglobia > Bryobacterales > Bryobacteraceae > Bog-105. Next base: position 401,636 of record CAVYTR010000013.1, read on the forward strand.
ACGCCGGAACAGATTGCGGATAGTGTCGCCGGTGGGGAAGTGATCCATCCCCAGGAGCGCCTGCAAGGCTCGATCACCGCGCACCCAGTTGGCGTGCGCGAAGCGCTTGGGGCCCACCAACACCGCCATGAGAACGCCGGGAACGTAGCCGTGGGATCAATCTGATTCGGCGATCGCCAGCAAATCGGCATGCACTGCCGAACTCTTTCCACAAAACCTACTTTGCGAAGGTAAGTAACAAAAACTGCCACGCCGCCAAACGGCGTAATTGCGCGGCGGGTTTCCCGTAGAATCAGCCGCTCTTCCAATAACAGCGCAAGCGCTTCTCGGGGGACGCAAATGTCCGTGCTCTCTTGGTCCATCCCCCATTCTTCAGAGCCTTGCTGCGTTGCCTTGAAGCCAATTTCGGAATTGAGGCTTAATTCGATTCAGACCGCGAGGGTGCAGGGGAATCGGAAGGGGCGGTGACGAGCGATCTTATTGATCGCAACAGTTGTACCGGAACGGCCTGGGCAAACGGCTTCGAATGCGCACGGATAAAAAGCGCGTTTCCCGGTAGGGCTAGACGCCCAGATATACTGAGGTGGTTAGAGGAGCATCCGTGACAGCTCCTGGTTTGAACACGACGGGGGGCGAACTCGTCACCCTTCGCACATTCCTTAGCGAGTCCGAGGCCGACATTGCGAAGGCGGCTCTAGAAGCGTTCGGAATCGATTGCATGCTCACTCGCGATGACTGCGGTGGCCAGCGGCCACATCTCTCAGTGGGTACAGGGATTCGACTGGTTACCAGATCTGGCGATGCCGAGCGAGCGGAAGAAGTGTTGGCCAACGAAGGGGAAAAGTCAAACTGATCGAGTCCTGTCGAATTTCCGGCACTGACTAACTCGAAATCGGCTGGCAACTTACCTGAAGCAGAGGAACCGACTCAAGATCCATCGGTCGGCCCAATCTGAAAGGAAGTTGGCCGGATGTAACTCCGGCCAGCCTTTCGCTAGCCTGCATTTCTCACCAGCGCTTGGCTGCAACGCGCGATAGGCGCGCATCTACTGCGTTGCGCTCGCTCGCCGTCCTCAACATATAGTCATATATGCCTCCGGGCGTCAAGCTTCGCGCGCCTGGTAGCTACGCACCTCTTCCGCGTTTCGCTTCAACCGCGGCGAGAAATGCAGGCTATAGCCTAACTGCACCCGCTAGTGCCGCCGCAGTTTTCGCACTTATAACACGACCCATTGCGCGTCATGATACTGCCGCATTCCGAACACAGCGGTGCATCGCCCGCGCTGGCGTCGAAGGGCAGGGCTTGCTGGGGTTCGGGTTCGGTTGGTCGGAGCCGGGGTGTTTCGCCTGCCTCGTTCTGTTCGGTGATGCCGAGGAAGCGGGCGCCGAGCCAGCGGAAGATGTAATCGATGATGGACTTCGCGTAGGGGACTTGCTGATTGCCGGTCCAGCCGCTCGGCTCGAAGCGGACGTGGCTGAATTTGTCGACGAAGAACTTCAGCGGCACACCGTATTGCAGACCGTAGCTGATGGAGGTCGCGAGGGTGTCCATCAGGCCTGAGATCGTCGAGCCTTCTTTGGCCATGCTGATGAAGACTTCGCCAGGCGTCCCGTCTTCATAAAGACCGACGGTGATGTAGCCTTCATGACCGCCGATCGAAAATTTGTGGGTGAGCGATTGGCGCTCGTCCGGCAATTTGCGGCGCACGGGCCGGTAAACAATCTTTTCAATCGTCTGGGGTTGGGCGGCGGCAATGGATACCGCTTTCTTCTCGCCTTTTCCAGTACCGGAACTCAGCGGCTGAACACGCTTCGATCCGTCGCGGTAAATGGCAACCGCTTTCAGGCCAAGTTTCCAGCTTTCGAGGTAAGCGTCCCTGATGTCTTCGACCGTGGACTCTTCGGGCATGTTAATGGTTTTCGAAATGGCGCCCGAGATGAACGGCTGGACGGCAGCCATCATCCGGATGTGCCCGGTGTGGTGGATGAAACGGACACCGTTCTGGGGACGGAAGCTGCAATCGAACACGGCGAGATGTTCGGGCTTCAGTTGGGGCGCGCCCTCGATGGTGCCGGTCGAGTCGATATGCGAAACGATCGCCTCCGTCTGGTCCGGGGTGTAGCCGAGCTTGATGAGAGCTTGCGGGACAGTGTTGTTTACGATCTTGATCACGCCACCGCCGACCAGCTTCTTGTATTTGACGAGAGCGAGGTCGGGTTCAATGCCGGTGGTATCGCAATCCATCATGAAGCCGATGGTCCCGGTGGGAGCGAGCACGGTAACCTGGGCGTTCCGGTAACCGCTATTAGCGCCCATTTCGTAGGCGAGCCGCCAACACTCCTGGGCCGCTTTGTACATATGGGCGGGCACGCGCTTGCTATCGATGCCGTTTACAGCATCCCAATGCATACGGATAACATCCAGGAACGACACTTCGTTTTCGGCGTAGCCGGGACATGGGCCAACACCGCTTGCAATACGGGCGCTTGTCAGGTAAGACTGGCCGCACATGATGGCGGTGATCGCACCCGCAAAGTGACGCCCGGCATCGCTGTCGTAAGGCAGGCCGAGCGACATCAGCAGGGCTCCGAGATTCGCGTACCCAAGACCAAGCGGACGGAAATCATGAGAGTTCTTGGCGATCTTCTCGGTCGGGTAGCTGGCGTTGTCAACGATGATTTCCTGCGCCAAGATAACTGTGTCGACCGCGTGCCGGAACGCTTCCACATCGAAGGTGCCGTCAGGACCGACGAACTTCATGAGATTCAGCGATGCGAGGTTGCAGGCCGAATCATCGAGGAACATGTACTCCGAACAAGGATTCGAAGCGTTGATGCGGCCGGTCTTCTTCGACGTATGCCAGCGATTCACAGTGGTGTCGAACTGCATGCCGGGATCGCCGCACTGGTGCGTGGCTTCAGCGATTTGGCGCATGAGATCCCGTGCTTTGTAGCGCTTAACAGGCTGCCCGTTCGCAACGCCGCGGGTCCACCAATCCGCGTCCTCCGTAACGGCCTGCATAAATTCGTCAGTGGCACGAACCGAATTGTTAGCGTTCTGGAAAAAGATGGAGGAATAGGCTTCGCCGTCCAGAGAGGCGTCGTAGCCGGCATCGATCAGCGTATGGGCCTTCTTTTCTTCCTTCGCTTTACACCAGATAAATTGCTCGACGTCCGGATGATCAGAGTTCAGGATCACCATCTTGGCGGCCCGGCGTGTCTTGCCGCCTGACTTGATGACACCGGCGAAAGCATCGAAGCCCTTCATGAAGCTGAGCGGACCCGAAGCACGGCCGCCGCCCCAAAGATGGGCATTCTCTTCACGAATGGCCGAAAGATTTGTACCCGTGCCCGATCCCCATTTGAAGAGCATGCCTTCGGTCTTGGCGAGATCAAGAATGGATTCAAGAGTGTCGCCGACTGAGTTGATAAAGCAAGCCGAGCACTGGGGATGGTTTTCGCCAGGAATGAGTTTTTTTACCACGGCGGTAGCTTCATCAAAGTAGAAGCCGTAACCGCGGGATTCGCGGACTCCGACATTGAACCAAACGGGCGAGTTGAAGCACGCCTTCTGGGTGAGCATCAGGTGTGCAAGATCGTTCCGGAAGTTTTCGCCGTCTTCCCTGGTTTTAAAGTAATTACCCTCAAGGCCCCAATCGGCAATGGTGTCAACCACGCGGTGGACCAGTTGTCCGACGCCGGATTCGCGCTCGGGAGATCCCATCCGGCCGTGGAAGTATTTGCTGGCTACGATGTTGGTCGCGGTTTGGGACCAGTCGGCGGGTACCTCCACATCGCGCTGCTCAAAAATGACAGAACCCTTGTCATTCCCAATGGTGGCCGTGCGGAGCTCCCAATTAAGCTGGTCGTAAGGAGTGGCATCCTTCTCCAGCTTGGCAGTGAAAAACCGGCTGAATGGTAGCCCGATGCGATTTTCTCTTTTGAGCGATTTGTGCTCGACGGCGGTGCTGCGCTGAGGATTGAGGCTGGTAAGGGTACCCACAATTTACCTTCCGGAGGGACTGAAAGTTGCTGCTCTGCCCAGCAACAATTCAACTACGATTATCCCACGCCGTCAAGGAGTAGAGGTTCAACATATTGTGGATATTTTGTGGATACCACAACAGGAAGATGTGAACAGCCTGAAACCTTGGTACGTTCAGTTTGGCCCCAGTACGAACACCGGAGCACCAGCGCAATATGCCAGATTGCCTGAAGCGCCGGCTTCGATGGAAGCTGAGGCGCTGCGGAGCTTCCCTCCGAAAAGATGAGGCTGAAGGCAGACTTCTGCTTCGGTAATCTTCAGATCCCCATGGAGAAAGAATGGAATCCGCTGGCGAGCCGGATTCACGCGTTCCTGGACTACATAGGGGATTTGGAGCGCGAGGCGGAGGGACCGGTCCCATTCGCGCCCACTTAATTCCGAGCCGACGAGCACGGGGTGTCCATCGCCGTTCAGGTTGGGCAGGAGCACGAGCCGCTCGCGGTTTGCGACCACAAAGGGCAGCAAATCAATAGGATTGCCCTGGTAGGTGGTCGTACGCTGGGCGACGAAACGGGTCCAGGGAATCACTTTTTCAATCAGCTCACGATCCGGCTGTGAAAGTCTGGAGTTTACTGACGGACCGGTCAGGAGTTCTAAGAGGGCGCGGCGGCCGAGAATTTCCGCCTGAAAATCGTTCACAACGCAGACCGATTGGTCCCGATAGGCCTCCAGGAGAGGGTGCCCAAGGTCGAAACGGGAGAGCAGTTCGGAAGTACGAACGCGCCGGAAGACCACGTCAATTTTGAAATTGCCTGAGCGAAGTACCGGGCGCGAGTACCGCAGGTTTTCGGGCGTGACCAGAAGGGCGGGGACGTTCCTTGCTCCGAGGGCATGCACCAGGATTTGGCCTTCGCTGATGCTCTCGTCTGTCTTGCTGCAGGTTTCCAAGACCGCGACGTTCGGCAGGCGCGAGAGTCCAGACCTTCTGGCCACCTCAATAAGTGATTCGATGAGGGATTCCGAAGCGCCCACCTTTCCTAGCTTGCAGTGGACGCGTTCGAAAGCTTTCACGATGGGCAGATCAAGAAACAGATCCGCTATCAGTTCAGAATGAGCGAAACCGGACGGTTTGCAAGGTTCGAAGCCCGAAACAGATATGCTGCCATTTGAAAGGTGGGCATCCATTCGGCAAGCGGTGCTGGCATTGAAATCTGCAATCGGAATTCTGGCGAGCATTTTCTCTGCCGGTAACAGGTGAAGGCGGTTCAGCAGGGCAGGAGAGCTGAGAATGAGGCTTTTTATCTGGTGGAGGATGCAAACGAGGCGCTCGCAGGCGGCTGTTAAGGCTGTTAGTTGCGCGCCCGAGATAAACTGAGGCCGCAGGACAGGGGCGAGCAGACGGCCGGAGTCGAAGAGCCGATCTTGCCGCATTCGCTGTTGCAGTTTCTCGGCCCAAGCAAGATCCCGGAAGGCTTCCTGCTCCAGAAGCTCATCGTAGCGGGCAATGGCCTCGCTCATTTGCTCCATGCGGATCCCGCTTTCCTGAGCAATCAAGCTGCCGAATGTCATGTCCGGTCAGTTTTGTCGCTTCCCCTGATCATAAAGACAAACTCGGGCTTTTTCTAGTCCGGAAGTGCGAAGTTCAATACAAATTGCCGGGAACGAAGGAGGAAAGATAACTTTGGTTTATGGCAGGAATGGAATTAGAGCCGCGAGAAGCGGCGGAAATGCTGAACAGTGAAGGGCGAGCCGTGGTCATCGATGTGCGCGAGCCTGAAGAATTCGCTGCGGCGAGGCTCCCAGGGGCGCGGCTGATACCGATGGGGTCCATACCTGCAGCCTTGGGCGAGTTGGAGGGAATGGCGGATGAGGCTACATTGCTGGTGTTGTGCCATCACGGGGTACGTAGTTTGCAGGTAGCGGCGTGGTTGCGTGAGCGCGGGATTGAGGACTGCTTCAGCATTGCCGGCGGTATCGACCGTTGGAGCCAGGAAGTGGACGCCGAGATTCCTCGTTATTGATCAGCTTTTCAGGCGCTTTTTGAGCTTGAGATTAAGGGTAACCACCTGGTGGCTGTCGAAGACGCTGACGGTTTTGTTGGGACTAGTGAGACCGTGGGACTGGGCGCGCAGTTCGTAGTTGATATCAGAACTGAGGCCAAAGAAGTGATAGCGACCGTCTTTCTGGGCGATGAAGGAACGAACCTGCAGCGTTTTTGTGTCCTTCAGCAGGACCACCGCCTCGGGCACGGGAGAGCCGTTTTTGTCGAACACGGTACCGATGATGGAACGGGTTTTAGGAGTACCGCTCTGGCCAACAACAGGCGCCTGAATCTGCCCGTAACCGTAAGAAGTGCAGAGACAAAAAGTAAAGAAAAGAAGGAAATGCTTCACAGGGCTCAGCGCCAGTCCTCTTCCTCTTTTTCTTCGTCTTCTTCCTCATCTTCATCTTCATCTTCGTCGTAATCGAAGTCGTCGTCATCGGAACCGCTGTCGTCTTCGGACTCGAGTTCCACAGGATTGACGCTGGCAACGGTCAGCGAGGCCCCGCACTCATCGCAGGAGAGAACATCACCTTCGTCCAGTTCTTCTTCCTCGACGTCAATCGCGGCGTCACATTTTGGACAACTCACCATAGATTTTCCTTTGACTTGGACTGAGAACAACAATCGGGACTCAAAAACACGAATTCTGGTTACGGAGCACCGCGAACCAGCTTGGCCAGACGGATTATCCTCTCTGCGAAACCGTGCCTCGGTGTACCTGCTGGTCGTAGTCGAAAATCTCGGCTCGAGACATGGTGACCAGAGTTCTATCCATGTCGTCCGAAGTCTCGATCATGTGTCTGAGGTGAGCGGCGGCGATCCGCATGCAAAGAGAATCAGAGAGGTTACGTCCGTGCTGCTTTACCATTTCGAGCAGGTCCGGATGGGGGAGAGCGATGACCTTTTCCTCCGTCTCGCCCCCGTCAGGAGTGACGAAGAATTTCACGTCTACGGTGTCGGCGTGACGGATTGAGATTCCGGTCTGAAGCCAGCGAAACTGCACCTTCCACATGCGTCCGAAAGGATCCGGACCCGCCTCAAACAGGCGGCTCTGCTCATGCATGACCCGATGCTAGCACGCAGCAAGAAGAGGAAAGCTTGCCTTGTTTTCCGGTACGAGACGGGCCAAAAGACACCGGGTGAGGGGCTTGGCAGACACCGGGATGGAGCTCTAAATGGCCCTTGCGCGCTGGGCGATGAGCGAAAGAAGTTCGTTGCGAGTTTCGTGGTTGTCTCGAAAAGCACCGAGCATAGCGCTGGTAATTGCGCCGGAATGCTGCTTTTCAACACCGCGCATCATCATGCAAAAATGCCTCGCTTCGCAGATGACGCCGACACCTCTCGGTTTCAGCAGATCCTGTATGGTTTCAGCGACCTGCTGAGTCAGTCGTTCCTGAATTTGCAGACGGCGGGCAAACACGTCGACGATCCGAGGAATTTTGCTGAGGCCAATGACCTTTGAATCAGGAAGGTAAGCGACGTGCATTTTGCCGAAGAACGGGAGCAGGTGATGTTCGCAGAGGCTAAAGAACTCGATATCGCGGACAATGACCACTTCGTCGTATTTGACATCGAAGAGCGCACCGTTCACGATTTCACCAACGTCGGCGGAGTAGCCGCTGGTGAGATAACGAAGGGCCTTTTCTGAGCGCTCCGGGGTACGAGCCAAACCGTCGCGTTCGGGATTTTCTCCCAGACTCGCGATGATGTCCTTCATGTGCGAAGCGATTGTGCCCGATTTGTTCGCGAATTCAATCACCTGGCGGTTTGTTTTCACAGCCGGCAAAGATTTGGCGGCCGAGGACTTTGGTTTAACTGCTGACATATAGGGCTTCCAATTCGAAATTTGATCTCCCGGGCGAGGGAGGGGCTTCTACCTTAACCTCAAAGCTGTTGCGTCCGGTCTCCTGCACGTGCACGCGAGAGAGATGGGCAGAGTGTCTCCCCAGGTGACGGTCCCAGCCGGCTGAGAAGCAGGTCGCGAATCACTAACACGATGTTCTCAGTGGAGGGAACAAGGAAGCGAAAATGCGGAACATCAAGGTTGATGTTGCGTCCTGAGAACAAGCGTAAGACTTGTTCAGAAACAAGGGCGTCGAGATCCTCGACCGGAACGAGTCGCCCGGTTTCGGGATCCACAGCACCGCTGACGGTAACTTCCAGCGTATAGTTATGGCCGTGTCCGTAGGGATTATTGCACTTCCCGTATACCTCAAGATTTTGCTTGTTCGTCAGAAGATCAGAATGCAAACGGTGGGAGGCGCTGAAATGGTAACAACGGGTCAGGGAGGTCATGGGCGGAGTTCCTGATGGGTTACGTCGACATAGAGATCCGGGGTCTCGAAGAGCCGAACCCTGCTCAGCCTGGCGGACGAGTGCAGCAGGCGGCGCTCAAGCCTGGACCAGATTTCGGAAGCAACGTTTTCTGCTGTGGGGACGACATGATCGAATGGCTGGACTTCGTAGTTGAGGAAGCGATGGTCCATGGGGGTGACAATCTCGTCTTCGATGATTTCCTTCAACTCTTTCAGATCCAATACCATTCCGGTGGCAGGATCCGGATCGCCCTCCACTGTGACCTCAACGATGTAGTTGTGACCATGGCCATTCGGGTTTGCGCCATCGCCAAAAAGTCTCCGGTTGGCAGCGTCGTCCAGAGTAGGAATCCGGCAGACGTGGGATGCGGAGAACTCGGCGCGACGTGTAAGAAACATCCACAGGTTTGATGATTGGAAAGGGGCGTTCGATACTGGAATTATCCGGCGTGACCTTCCGAAACCCATCTGCAGGATGAATGCGCTTAACGCGCTAAGGGTAGCCGGGTTCCCGAAAAAAAGGCCTCCGGGGCAAAGCCTACAGATCCGAGCTAACGAGGCTTCTCGACGGTGCCCGCAAACCCCGCCGCTTATCGTTGAAGATCGCAAACCGGGCCTCTTTTCTGCGCATGATTCGTGATTTGTGCATACGCTCTCTCCTAAGATTGGAACGCGCGTGAGTTTGCAGCCGTTCGTTATGGTTGAATCACCTTTATGCCTCTGACGGTAAATTGCCGCGAAGTGGAAGACATCGTCATTCTCGATCTGACGGGACGGCTCGTGCTCGGGCTCGAAGCATCTGACTTGCGGCGTGCGTTCGATCAGCTGAAGCTAGAGAAGAAGAACCGAATCGCCGTTAATTTGGAGGACCTCGAGTATATAGACAGCACCGGTCTGGGGACGCTAGTCGTCGGGCACTCAAGTGCAAAGCAATCAGGCGGTGCGATGAAGCTGATCCATGTCTCGAAACGGATTGCAGATTTGCTAATTCTCACAAAGCTTTCTATCGTCTTCGAGATCTTCGAGAACGAACGGTCGGCCATTGACAGTTTCTTCCCCGGTCGCGAAGTGAGGCATTTTGACATTCTTGAATTTGTAAAGCGAAGTACAGAAGAGGGCTGAGGAGATCTGGGTTCTGATTGCGGCGTGGGCGGCCACCCTCGCCCTACGTGCTCGCGGGTGGCATCACACGTCGCCCGCCGCACCATATATCTCTGAAGATCACACGTTCGATACTGGAATTATCCGGCACTCGTGAATACCAGAATCATCCTTCGCGCGCTTTTGGCTGCTCTGACCGCATGCTTTCTTGCGGTAATTGGATACAGCCTGCGCGATACATCGGCCAGAGAAGGCGGACCCGCGCCCCACTTCGCTGTAGTGACCGACAGCGGCCGGAAGATTACGGCTGACTCGTTCGGCGGCAAGGTTTTGGTGCTAAATTTCTGGGCAACGTGGTGCGCGCCTTGCATTCAGGAGATTCCATCGCTCGATGCTTTCCAGAAGAAATTTGGGGGGTCTGGAGTGGTTGTGCTTGCGGTGAGCGTCGATAAAAATCCGGAGAAGTACAAACGGTTTCTGGATCACATCCATGTGGCGTTTGCGACAGCCCGGGATCCCAACGCAGACGTCAGCGCAGAATTTGGAACATTCCAGTATCCGGAGACTTACATCATCAAGAACGGCCGTGTGATGAGGAAGTTTCCGGGGGCCGAAGACTGGGGAAGCGAAGACGTGACCCGGTATGTGGAGAGCCTGCTGTAGGAGGATGTAAAAAACCGGTCACAGGCAATGTTTCCCCGCGCAACTAAACGCATCTTGCGTGATACAGACATATAAACCAGTCACCGTTTTTCAACAAACTTGTAGACAATTGGAGCGGATATGGCGATTGCGGCAGCGGCGCTAAAGCGATTGGAAATGCAAGTAGGGGCAGACGGAGTTTTGTCGCGCGCCTCAGATCTGAAACTGTACGAGTACGACGGCGGTGTGGACAAATCCCTACCCGAAGCGGTCGTGTTTCCCCGATCGACGGAAGACGTCGTGTCACTCGTGAAGATTGCGCGCGAGCACAATCTGGCGGTAGTGGGGCGAGGAGCAGGAACTGGTCTAAGCGGAGGCGCGATCGCACGTGCAGGCGGTCTGATCATCTCGTTTGCGCGCATGAACCAGATTCTCGAGATCGATATCGAGAATGAAAGGGCGCTCGTGCAGCCGGGTGTTGTGAACCTGGATGTCACTCTAGCCACGGCGCCGTATGGCTACTTCTTTGCACCTGACCCTTCGAGTCAGCGAGCGTGCACGATCGGCGGCAATGTTGCCGAGAATGCAGGCGGCCCACATACCTTGGCGTATGGCGTGACAACGAATCACGTCGTGAGTTTGAAAGCAGTGCTTCCGGACGGCACTGTCATCGAGGCAGGCGGGAAAGAGGCAGAAGTACCCGGCTACGATCTGGTGGGCTTATTGACGGGCTCGGAAGGCACGATGGCGCTGGTAACCGAAATCGGGGTACGACTCATGCGAGCGCCCGAAGCAGTAAGGACTATGCTGGCGGTTTTTGATTCCACGGAGGCAGCCGGTAACACGGTGGCGGCGCTAACCAGAGCCGGAATTACGCCAGTTGCGATCGAGATGCTGGACGGTCCGATGCTCCGCATGGTGGAGGCAGCGACGCATGCCGGTTATCCGGTGGACGCGGATGCGGTGCTGCTGATCGAAGTCGAGGGTATACAGGAAGCCGTGGACGAGCAGGCCGGGCAGATTGCAGAAGTGTGCCGGGCCTGCGGAGCGCGCGACGTTCGAATAGCCCAAACGGCTGCAGAGCGAGACCTGCTTTGGAAGGGACGGAAGAATGCATTTGGCGCAATTGGTCGAGTGAGTCCGACTTACTACGTACAAGATGGCGTGGTCCCGCGGACGCAGATTGCGAGAACGCTGCGCGCGATTGGGGAAATCGGCAAACGCTATGGCATTGCGATCAGCAACGTATTCCATGCCGGCGACGGGAACATGCATCCGATTTTGCCATTCGATCCTCGTAAGCCGGGAGAGCTGGAGCGGGCGCAGAAGGCTGGGGAAGAGATCTTGGAGTTCTGCATTGCAGCCGGCGGCTCCATCACCGGTGAGCACGGGGTGGGAATGGAAAAAATGGAACTAATGGCGCACCTTTTCCCTGAAGAGACGCTGGACTTGATCAAGCGATTCAAATCGCTGTTCGACCCTGGGTGCCTGTTGAATCCCGGAAAACTTCTCCCGACCGGCAAAGGCTGTTTGGAGATACGGCAGAGTCCGAAGATGGTGCTGTAAAGGCGCAGATTATCTATTTGTCAGGCGAGTTCGCAGTGACGTCGATATTCAGGTGAAACTGACGGGAGTCGCCTGTAGATTGGAAACTTCGGCGATAAACCATTACGAGAGTGCCGTTCCCGGGATGAGCAGCGCGGAATTTCCAGTAATGGGTCCCGCCTGCGCCCGGCAAGTCTGAAGAACGCTCGAAATGTTGATCCAGCAAAACAAGTAAATGGGGCAGCTGATCAGAAAGCTGCCAGCGGTAACCGGTGGTTGGGTTCTCATGCAGTGCGATGGCAAACTCTGTGCCGGCACGCAGATGTGCGCTTTCGTTGTTTGCTGATTCGTCGAAAACCCGATCACTGGTGGGCAAGAGCGGCCTTTACTTCTTCAATCTGCTTTGCGTGACGTTCGGTATGTGCTCCCAGGATAAGAAACCAGGTGTGGCCATCGAGAGAACCAAACAGCGGATGCGGAAGATAGCGTTTGCGAAGGTAGGGTTGCAGCTTTGGGACGAGATCGATTGTGTTTTGGCGCGCAGCCAGGAAAGCATCAAGGGCCTGGACGCAAGTTGGGTACCGCCCGGTCGGAGTAACTGCTTCGGGCGCCTTGAATTTTTCCATGCAGGAAGAAACCCGCTCGGCAATCTGCAGGTCTTCTTCCGGCGTCGACGGGACTGCATCGGGCAAAACATCTGTGCCCGGCAATCGTGATTCGAGCATAGTCGCGAGGCGCAGCTCGATGATGGCCAGATGCTCCACGTTTTCCTTAATAGACCAAGTCTCGTTATCAGGCTTCAGGGAACAGATCTCCTCATCGACTCCAGTGAGAGTCTGCTGGAGATTCGAGCGGGATTGCTGAAGGCCGCGCTGTAGTGTTGCGGCTGTCTCAAGATTTTCGACAGGCATTCCGGAAAAACGCTTCTCCGAGTTAGTCTTATCACAACTGGATCCGTGCTGCGATTGGGGTGGGTTGGCCGTTAACCACCGAAGCTTCGTAAGGCAGAACTACGAGCCCTAAGTTTTGCGGCGGAAACCAGTGGCGCGCAGTCATAAACAGGTGGCAGCTACACGCAATCTGGTGGTGGTTCTGGGAGATCAGCTCGACCTGAATGCGGCCGCTTTCGATGGCTTTGATGCCAAACGCGATCTGGTGTGGATGGCCGAGGTGGCAGGGGAGTCGACGTATGTACCTTCGCATAAAGTACGGATTGCTTTTTTCCTTTCAGCGATGCGTCACTTCGCCGAAGAGGTGCGCGCGCGCAAGTACAAACTCGCTTATCGCTCAGTGGACGAAACGGGGAATTCAGGCACGCTGGAGGATGAATTGCGTGCGGCGATTGCGAAGTTAAAACCCGAAGCAATGGTGATTGTCGAGCCGGGCGAGTACCGCATCCAGGAGATGGTGAAGCTTGTGGCGGGTGAATGCGGCGTTCATCTCGACCTGCGGCCTGATCGTCACTTTCTGTGCTCCCGAGAGGAATTTGCTGCCTGGGCGAAAGATCACAAGCAACTGCGAATGGAGTTCTTCTACCGCGAGATGCGGCGGCGTTCGGGCGTGTTGATGGAGAAGGGAGAGCCGGTTGAGAAGCGATGGAATTTCGATGCCGAGAATCGGAAGAGCTTCGGGAAGGCGGGGCCCGGGCTTCTATTACCGGAGCCGCACATTTTCAGGCCGGACAAAATCACCGGTGAAGTGATCAGGCTGGTAAACCAAAAGTTCACCCAGCATCCGGGAACGCTGGACCGATTTGAGCTACCCGTGAGCCGTGCTGACGGGCACATTGCGCTCGAAGATTTCACCAGACGCCGTTTGCCGGAATTCGGCCGATTTCAAGACGCGATGTGGACAGGCGAACCGTATCTTTATCATTCACGGCTTTCGGGGTTGATGAATCTGAAGCTGTTGGACCCTCGCATGGTTCTGGCATCAGCACAGAACGCGTACTTTGACGGGCACGCGCCGTTGTCGGCAGTGGAGGGTTTCATCAGGCAAATTGTGGGGTGGCGGGAGTACATACGCGGCGTGTACTGGATGTTTATGCCCGAGTACATCAACAAGAATGCGCTCGGGGCACAAGAGGCGCTGCCCGACTTTTACTGGACCGGCGACACAGATATGAACTGCCTCCGGCATGCGGTCGGGCAGACACTCGAATATGGGTATGCGCACCATATCCAGCGCTTAATGGTGACCGGACTGTATTCACTACTCTTTGGAGTAAATCCGGTGGAGATCAACAAATGGTATCTCGCTATCTACTGGGACGCGGTCGAATGGGTGGAGATGCCGAACGTGATTGGAATGTCGCAATACGCCGATGGCGGGCTGATGGGATCGAAACCATACATTGCAAGCGGTAAGTATATTGCGCGGATGAGTAATTACTGCGCAGGTTGCAGATACAAGCCGGAAGAATCCGTCGGCGAGGATGCGTGTCCGTTCACGACGCTCTATTGGGATTTTCTGATTCGGCACGAGGAGATGCTGGCTCGAAACCAGCGGATGTATCTTCAAGTGAGGAATCTTAGTAAGTTGAGCCCGGATCAAAAAGAACGTATCCGAGCACAAGCAGCGAGTTTGCGGGCCGAAACGGTGAAGGGCAATTATTGAGTTGTTTTGGCGACTGCTCTGTTTAAGTCCCTGGCTTTGGCGGCGGACGACGGAAGCGAGAAGCGGCGCTCACGTTCCCGGTGAAGACGGTTTCGAGCGCCCGGTGTAGAGAACCGAGGCCAACTACGCGCTTGCCTGAAAGCACGTACACGGTAATCCCGGTTTGTCCAAAGCAGCCTGCTAACTCCTTCGGTAGCCCAGAGCCGAGATCGTAGCCTCTAGCGAAAGGTGAAAACGCGGGAAGCAGGACGCATCGGGATCCTACGAGGAACGCTGGCAACCTGTGATCGGCACCGGAGGCGTCTCGCACAGGAAGAGCCGGGTGAAGATGACCCATGAGAACGATGTAATTCTCAGGCCAGGCGAAGGCGAACTTATCGCCGTGGACCGCTGTGAGACGGCCATTGGTCCAGGTCTCGCAGTTATGGATAGGAAGGTGGCCGAATTCTTTGGCGAAGGCTCGATCGTGGTTGCCTCGAACCGCGACCAGCTCGGCGCGGCTTCGCAACTGCAGAAGGGTATCTTCTATCCACTCGCGTTCGGGTTCGCAAGGCCGAGGTGCATGCACCAAATCTCCCAGGAATACAAACCGCTGAGGGGCGAGTTCCTCACAAGTGTTCAAAAGTTTTTCGCGTGTTCGAGAATCCGCAAGCGGCCCCAGTTCTCCCCGGCGACGTTGCGCCCAACCGTAGCCGAGATGAGCATCCGCGACGACAGCCGTACGCTCGTCCGAAATCCAGAGAGCGCCGGAAGAGTGAGCCCAAAGCCCCTCCGCGATTTCTACCAATGAATCAGAAGCGAAAATCGAATCCTGCTTCCTGCATGCCTTCGACGATGCGGTTTCGAAGATCCGTCACTTCCTCTGCAGTAACCGTATGGTCGAGCGCACCTACTTCGAGCCGGTAGGTAACGCTTTTTTTTCCGTGCGGAAGAGGTGAACCCTCATACTGCCTTACAAATTCAATGCTGGCTAGCGCGCTTCCAGCGAGACGGGCAAGTTCGTCCCGGATCCGAGCCACCGGCGTTTTCAAGTCGGTGATGACGGAGAGATCGAAGCCGCTCGTCGGGAATTTGCGCAGCGGCGTATATTTCACCTCCCGATTCGAAGCCAATTTCCAGGCGATGGCGAGATCCACGTCGAAGATAACGGCTCGACCCTCGATGCCTTCCCGCTCCAGCAGCATCGGATGGAGTTCGAAGAGATGCCCCAGGACGGAGCCCTCCCACACAATTTCTGCCGTACGCGCAGGATGTTCGAACGGGCGGGCGGTGGATGGATTTACGCGGGACTGAGGAAAGAGACACTCGACAACGCGCTTGACTTCGAAAAAATCCTGTTCGTCGCCCTGCGCATCGTACAGGAGAGCGGCAGCATGCGGCTGCTCTTCGGGCAGGCCCGAACCGGTTTGCGCGTGAATCTCTGAACCAATCTCGAAGGTTCGGAAATTCGAAAAATTGCGAACGTTGATAAGCAGGTTTTTGAAGAGTCCCGGAAGCAGACTGCGGCGGAGATGGGATAGTTCCGATGCTATCGGGTTCTTGACAGCGATATGGTCGTCAATGGCCATGTTAAAGCGAGATGCATCCGCTTCGCTGATGAACGAGTAATTAGAGATTTCGGTAAAACCTTGCGCTGCAAGCATCCGGCGGACACTACGCAGATAGAGCCGCATGGGGTTAGGCGGGGGGACGACGGAGGCGATCAGCGGAGGCTCCGGCGTGATTTGGTCGTAGCCGACCATGCGCCCGACCTCCTCGACAAGATCATCCTTCATCGAAATGTCTTTCGTGGCCCGCCATGTGGGAACAGTAACGGTGAGAAGTTCTGGCGCGGTTTCACTTGCCTCAAAGCCGAGCGAATGCAGGATGGAAGCGATCTCGGCTGTGGTGACCTGCTTGCCGAGCTTCCGAACCACAGTATTAACCGGTAGAGCGATCGGGGGCGGAGCAGGAATACTGCTGCGGTCATCTGCAACACCTCCTTCGACCCGTGCCTCCGGGCAGACAACGGAGAGAAGTTCGACGGCACGAGCCAGCCCACGAATTGTATTTTGCGGGTCGAGCGATTTCTCGAAACGCATGGAGGCATCCGTACGAAGCTTGTGGCGCGCCGATGTGAGGCGGACAGAAGCAGGCTGGAAATTAGCGCTCTCAAGGACGATGCGCGTGGTGGATTCCGAGATAGCTGTGGCTGCGCCGCCGATAACGCCTGCAAGAGCAATGGGGCCAGCGTGGTCGGCAATCACCAGGTCAGATTCGGCAAGAGTGTACGTTTCGCCGTTCAGAGCGGCGAGATGCTCGCCTGCACGGGCCCGGCGAATATAGATCGATTT
Organism: uncultured Acidobacteriaceae bacterium; assembly: GCA_963771495.1. Classification (GTDB taxonomy): domain Bacteria; phylum Acidobacteriota; class Terriglobia; order Bryobacterales; family Bryobacteraceae; genus Bog-105. The sequence continues at coordinate 418,216 of CAVYTR010000013.1, forward strand.
GCCGGCAAGCTTATCGGCATCGAACGCATGCATGGGCTGCGGCAACTCAGCCAGGATGTAGTTTGTTACGTCAACAATGTTGTTGATGGGATTGAGCCCGATGCTCTGGAGCCGAGCCTGCAACCAGAGCGGCGACGGGCCGACCTTTACCTTCGCGAAAACGAGGGCGCTGTAACGGGGGCATAGCACAGCGTCGGTAATCTGGATATCAACAACGGACTGACCTTGGGGAAGCAAATCGGGTTTCACCGGATCGTGGAGCTGCCTGTGCGTGATGGCCGCCACCTCGCGCGCCATTCCCAAGTGGCCCCAGAGATCAGGCCGGTGCGTCAGGCTCTTGTTGTCGACATCGAGAATCCAATCAGGGCGGAGGCGTGGAAGCGGCTGGCCGGGAACTGCATCTTCTAGTTCCAGCAACACTGCACCGTCGCGGTTGATGCCCAGTTCCGCGGCGCTGGCGAGCATGCCCTCGCTTTCAACACCATCAAACACCAGCCGGTCAATCAGCTTGCCTTCGAGGGCAGTACCTGGGGGAATCCATGGCGCGAGCAGACCCGGGCGTACATTTGGCGCACCGCAGACCACAACCGTTTCCTTGCCTTCGCCGATGTCGATGCGAACTGATTTATTGTTGCCCGTCGGAAACGGGTCAACGGTGAGGACGCGGGCGGCAACGACAGTTGCAAAATGTGCGCCTACAGGCTCGATGCCCTCGCACTCGGCGGTCTTCATCGTAATCAGTCGTTCGAGCTTGCGGGGGTCGTCATCGAGACCGGGAACGAGTTCGCAGAGCCAGCGGTATGAGAACTTCAACTTGCTTTCCTTGACATCGAGGCTAATCGAGAGAGAACTAAAACTGGCAGAGGAAACGAAGATCTCCAGCCTGAAGCTGACGGATATCGTCGATGCCGTAGCGCATCATTGCCAGGCGGGTAAGGCCGAGCCCAAATGCGAATCCGCCCCACTCATCAGGGTCGATGCCGCTCATGCGCAAGACGTTCGGATGAACCAATCCGCACGGAAGAAGTTCGACCCATCCGCTGTGCTTGCACACCGGACAACCGGCGCCATCGCAGATAAGGCAGCGGATATCGAGTTCAAACCCGGGTTCAACAAACGGGAAGTAGCCGGGACGCAGGCGGACGGTAACATCGCGCTTGAAGATGTTACTGAGAAGCGTCTTCATGAAGAAAATCAAGTTGGCGACCGAGACTTCACGGTCCACCATCATGCCTTCCAGTTGGTAGAAGGTGTGCTCGTGAGAAGCATCCACTTCCTCGTTGCGGAACACGCGGCCGGGCGCAATCATCCGCAACGGCGGTCCTAATTCGCGCATGCCGCGCACCTGCACAGGCGAGGTATGAGTCCGCAGCAAGTGGCCGTTCGAAAGCCAGAAAGTATCCTGCATGTCCCGCGCCGGGTGCGTGGGCGGGATGTTCAGCGCGTCGAAATTGTGTTCTTCGGTTTCTACTTCGGGTCCATAAAGAACGGCAAAGCCGAGCGATGTAAAGAGATCTTCAATCTCTTCCTGTAATTGTGTGATCGGGTGAAGTTTGCCCGGACGAAGTCCATTTGCGGGCAAAGTAACATCGATCCACTCTTTGGCGAGCCGGTCAGAGAGATTGGCTTGCTCGAAACGAGCTTTTTTCGCTTCATACTCGCTCTCGAGATCCTGTTTTACCGAGTTGAGCAGCTTACCGATACGCGCGCGTTCATCTGGCGGCAGCTTCGCCAAATCCTTACTGATTTGAGCGAGCGTACCCTTGCGGCCAAGCACTTGGACGCGCGCTTCTTCCAGTTCGTCGAGTGAATAAGCAGCGGAGAAGGCGGCCAGAGTCGATCGCCGGAGTTCTTCGAGTTGTGCGTCGAGCATTACGCGGAATTAAGACTCGCTCCGTGGCGCTCGAGGAGCTCCGCCATTTCGCCCTTTCCCGCCGTAAGCGCTAAATCGAGAGGAGTCTGCCCGTTCTCGGCACGGACATTGATCCGGGCGCCAGCAGTGATGAGAAGTTCAACAATTTGGCGATTGCCGGACTGCGCAGCCTCGTGAAGAGCCGTAAAGCCGCCCTGCTGAACCGCATTCGGGTCTGCCCGATGTTCCAGGAGGAGCTTCGCACATTGCGTATGTGCGCCGGCTACGGCAGCGTGCAAAGGCGTATTCTTCATCGGGTTGGTAGAACGAGACCCAACATCCGCGCCGCTATCGAGGAGCATAGCGGCAAGTTCGGGATGACCAAAGAAAACCGCCAGATGAAGCGGAGTCCAGCCGTCGCCGCTGTGGGCCTCGAGCGAAGAGGGATCGCGATCTAGTTCTTCTCTTACGCGATCCATCGCTCCGGCAATGCAGGCGCTGAAGATGTCCAGTTTCGGATTGAGACTGAGGAGAAACTGTGCAATCTGGGGCTGCCGGTAGTAGCTGGCCAGCAGAAACGCGCTCTGCCCGGACGTATTGGCGGCGTCGAGAAGAGAGGGGTCCGCAACAAGCGAACTGCGGACAGCGTCGAGATCGCCGCTCTTCACTTGCTGATGAAAAGAATTGACGTCCATAGAGCTTGGCTAAGCGGCCGGAAGGAAGACATTTTCTGTCTTGTTCAGTTCCCAATCCAGATGGTTGATGTAGAACAAAAGAATTTCGCGTGGATACTTACCGGAGAAGGCTTCGAACACACGCGTTTGCCAGCCTTCTGTCAAATACTGTTCGGGATTCAGGTCCTTGTCGAAAAATCCTTGCTCGTGAGGAATCCCAAGCAGGTCTAACACATCGGCAATCATGTCGAGGTGGGAAAGCAGAAACACTTGTGACAGGTCAGTTGCGAAATCTTCCTCGCCAGCCTCAATGCGCGACCAGAACTTCGGTTCGGCTTTCCGTAGAGACTCGCTGTTCAGTTTGACGAGCCGCGCCCGGAGCTTGAAGCGCTCATAGACCTGATAAGTCTTCAGTTTGCCTATGGAAATGCCGCGCACGAGTTGGCGGAAAATATCCGGGCCTAGCGCCTGAAAGACGCCGCACATCTGCATTGTGTAAACCATAGCATATCCGAGCGCTCATGTTCGGGCGGTGAAGATTCGCAAGTAGCTGATTCTACAGGCATTTTAGACGATGCGCTACAATTGGGGCTTTTGGGCTGAGTGAAGCCAAACCTAAATGAGTAACTTGATTGTTCTGGGCGCGCAATGGGGCGATGAAGGGAAGGGCAAAATTGTCGATTTGCTTTCAGAGAGGTTTGACGCCGTTGCAAGATACCAGGGCGGACATAATGCCGGTCACACAGTTTTTATTGGCGATCGCAAATTCATTCTGAAGCTTATTCCTAGCGGCGTACTGCGCCCGGGGGTTCTGGCTGTGATCGGGAACGGAGTTGTTATAGATCCGGCTGCGCTCCTTTCGGAGATCGAGGGACTGGAAGAAGCAGGAATCGACGTGAAGTCCCAATTGAAAATCAGCATCCGGGCGCATGTAATTTTCCCGTTCCACCGCACGATCGAAAAGATCTCAGAGGGACGGGAGAACCGGGTCGCGATTGGTACGACGTCTCGTGGTATCGGGCCCTGCTATGAAGACAAAATCGCGCGCCGCGGAATCAGGATTGCCGATTTAGTGGAGAGGAACTTCGAGGAGCATTACCGGTCGCTTGCAGAAGACAAGCAACTGATTGCGACGGCTTTCAACATTCCGGAGCGTGTGGATTTCGACGAGATTCTGGTTCAGTACAAGGGATTTGCTGATGCTATCCGGCCAATGGCTTGTGATACCGCGCATCTGCTCAACGATCTGATCCGAGAGGGCAAATCAATCCTGTTTGAAGGCGCCCAGGGAACGATGCTGGACATAGATTTCGGCACATACCCGTTTGTGACCAGTTCGAGCGCAGCAGCGGGTGGTGCGTGCACTGGTACGGGTGTTGCGCCTACCCGTATCGACGGGATAATCGGTGTTTCGAAAGCGTACATTACTCGTGTGGGCGCGGGGCCTTTTCCGTCGGAAGACACGACAGAGCTAGGCGACAAAATCCGCATTGCTGGAAACGAGTTCGGATCGGTAACCGGGCGTCCGCGGCGATGCGGCTGGTTTGATGCGCCGCTGTTGCGGTACACGGCCGAAGTGAACGGGTTTGACAGCCTCGTTCTGACCAAGCTGGATGTTCTGGATGAGCTCGGGGAGATTCCGGTCTGCGTTGCTTACGAACTCGATGGGCAGCGGACAGAACTGATGCCGGCGAGCACAACTCGGGTTTCTGCGATCAAGCCGGTTTACGAGCGATTGCCAGGCTGGAAGCAGTCGACCAGAGGCGTCTCGCGAATCGTGGACCTGCCGGCTCGGGCACGGACGTACTTGGAATTTCTCGAGAACAAGACAGGCGTGGAGATCGGATCTGTTTCGAACGGTCCCGAGCGAAACGAGACCATGTTTGTGACCGGATCGAAGTTGGAAAAGCTGCTGCGGTAGTGGCTCGTATCAGATGTGCTCTTCAAGCGCAACGACGTAGTAGCGAGCCGGGCTGGTGCCTATGTTTTTCCAGCCTTTGAGATCGTTGAAAGCAGAATAGATCACCGAGCCCGGGCCTGCAGAGGATGTTTGGCCGTTCATCGTGACCTGCAATGTCCCTTCGGTGACAATGATTACTTCTTCGTGGGGCTGACGGCTCGCGGGGTGCGGCTCTTGACCCGGCGCAAGCTCGGTCATGTGCATAGTGAGGTGTTGGCCCCTGGTAGTTAATCCATTGAAGATGGAATACGATTTCGATGCTCCGTTGGCGCTGCTATGCACTGGCAGCGCGTTCACGTCGTACAGTTTGCCCGTTAGTGCCGGTTGTGTTTTTGGTTCCTGTGCAGCGGCTGCCTCGACTGTCAGGGCTGACAATAAAGCTGCAAAATCTCTCCGGTTGAAATTCACACCACACACTAACATGAGCTGGCTATCAGGTCGTTGATCCAGCCCAGCATGCGGGCGTGATGCGAGCCGCGCCAGAAGATCTTGGCGCAACTGAGGCATTGGCTGAACTCATTTTTCGTTTCCCGGGTGTGAGGCGGCAGCAAATCGGCGATTTCCTGTTTTGCAACCGGGCAAAGCGTTCCGTTGCAATCCATGCATCGCAGAAAGGGATGGAAGTGCGACTGCAGAGCAAAGCGGACAGAGATTTCCCGTAACTGGTCGTGGGGTTTATCGGAGCGAACGCAGTAGCCCTCTTCTACGTCGCGCCTTTTGAGAAGCCCGACATCTCGAGTCAGCAAGCAGCGTTCTTCGCTCCTGGCTACCATTGCAAGCAGGCGGTCATCGGCGAAACGGTCGTACCAGGTATCAAAGCCGAGCATCCGCAGGTGGGCTGCAAGACGCCCGAGATGTCCGTCGAGGACAAACCGCAAATTCTTCAGGCGGACTGGGATCGCGAACGGGAAAACCTCAACGAAGTCTCCTCCGTTGAGGCGATAAGACGACGGCACTTCCCGGTTATCAATTTCAATTCGACCAATCTCAACATGCGGCACACCGAGGGATTCGATCACATGAGTGACGGTGTCGGTTGCGCCTGCAGCGTGCTCGAAGATTTCGTTGCGACGCGAGGGGGTCAGGAAGTACTCGAGATCGCCGTGAAAGCGAAAACATACAAGAACCGCTGTCACGACCTCCATTATGACGGCCGGAGACACTTATCGAGAGCAGAGCTAAGCCGTGGTTGACTTCTTCCGCTTGGTCGCAGGCTTCACGGTCTTGGTGTCCTGGGACCAGCGGCCGAGTTGGAATCGGCGCTCATATCCAGCGGATCTGTTTGCAATAACGACGGTGATGGCTCCTCCGGAATCGCATTCGTACACTTCTTCCATGCGCTGATGGGAAGCCGGAGCAGAGTAGTCTACAGCAATCGAGCGGAGATCCGGATAGTTTTCGAGCGCAGGATCAAAGGGGAAATATATTTCGTCCCAGAAGGCGACCTCACCGCTGGGTGCACCAGTCGCAGTGCGATGGCTGCATTCGAGAAACCGGAAATGGCCGATGTTGTGGACGGGCGCATACGAGCGAGTCATAGCGGTGGAGGGTTCGCCGGGTGACGGCAAAGAGATACCCTTTTCGAACAGCGGATCGAAGATGATTCTTTGCCCGGAATCACCCTCACGCCAGACGCCGAAGTGACGGGCAAGACGCTCGCTCAATCGGTAGTGTTCGGGCTGATCCGCCTGGATGGCCAAACCGATTGCAGTAGCGGAGCGGGCGTAAGCAGAACGGCGTACACGGCGGCCAAACCGCTCTCGCAGAACGCGACTCACCAGGGGCAGCTCACTCCCTCCGCCAGTAATGTAGAGCGCTTCAAACGCGAGATTTTCGTGGCGGGCAAGCAGATCCTCCGCGGCGACAATAGTTTCTTCGACCAGCGGCCGGGCGGCTTCGTAGAAGTCGGCGACCTGTACCTGCACCGTTGCCCAATCGGGATTGACGTGCTCGAGGTCGATAGCAAGACGGCGCGTATTCGGATGAAGAGATTCTTTCTTGGTCCGGCATTCTTCGAGGAGGCGGAACCAGGCAGCAGCGTGAAGGCGGTCGCGAGCCTCGGGGCCGATGCCCGCGTTTTCGAGTGCCAACTCGGCCAGAATCTCGTCGAAGTCGTCGCCGCCGATGGTTGGAATGCCTTCGGAGGCGAGAACGTGGTGGATGTTTTCGTCGAGAGTAACGAGTGAGGCATCGAATGTCCCGCCGCCGAGATCGTAAACGAGTATGGTTTCCCGGTCCGATTTGCTTTGGCGCTGCCTGTGCCCGAATTCGATACTCGCGGCACTGGGTTCGTTCAAAACTCCTAAAACCGCAAAGCCAGCCGAGCGAAACGCATCGACAGTGAGAAATCGCTGGTTGCTGTTCGCGTGTGCGGGTACCCCGAGAACGACCTGAAGAGGCTCTCCCTGTTTCAAGGTGAGGTTCGAATGTTCGTGAAGAGTAAAGTAGAGCGCGGATGTGAGGCCTTTAAGCAAACCTGCGAGCGGAACCCGTTGTTCGCCCAAGTCAAGAAGAGTTTGCGGGCCAGCGTCTTCGAGCAAGCGCTTGATAGATCGGACGACCGTCCAAGACTCGTCGCACTGGGCATCCCAGGCGTTCCAACCATAGAGCCGCTCCTCTCCGCGCAATGCGATCAGAGAGGGGAACCAGTCCGGGCTTCTGCCGTCGGGAGACTCAAAACTTACGAGTGGGTAATTACCGCGATCGGCTGCAGCAACGACGATCCGATTGGTTCCGAAGTCAATCCCCAACCTCATGCTGTTAGTGTAGCGGCGGGAAGATAAATGACGAGAAGAGCTTTTCAGAGTGAGTGGATTGACGCTTCAGCTCCGCTGCGGAGCGGGATGGTGCACTGGCCCGGCGATCCTGCGCCAAGCTTCGAGCGGATCTCCAGCATCGAAGCGGGCGCGCAAGCAAACGTCACACTGTGCCGGATGACGGCTCACACTGGAACGCATATGGATGCACCCTGCCATTTCCTGCAGGGCGAGGAGGGCATCGACAAATTTCCGCTGGATGCCGGCGTAGGCCGAGCGCGCGTCATCGACATAAATGCAGCGGAGGCAATCGGTCGCGCTGAATTGGAGGACAAGCAAATCGAGCCTGGCGAGAGAATTTTGCTGAGAACGAGGAACTCCAGCCGAAGATGGGCAAGCGAAGACTTCCATATTGACTACGTTGCGATCGATGCATCAGGCGCACAATTCCTGGTCGACACTGGCGTGCAGCTGCTAGGTGTCGACTACCTCTCGGTAGGAAAGTTCGAGGGCGATGGCGAAGAGACACACAAGATCCTGCTGGGAGCCGGGATTTGGATCGTGGAAGGCCTAGTGCTATCTGGAATCAGCGAAGGCGAGTATGAGATGGTCTGCCTGCCCCTATCTATCGAAGATGCCGATGGAGCTCCGGCACGCGTCATTTTAAAACCATTCTCGGGAAGTTGATTCAGTGTAATAGAATGAATCGCGGTTGACTTAGGCGGAAAAAGGAGCATCGGATGGCACTCACTGCGAAGACTCGGCGAGTTGAGAATGTAGCTATTGTAGATCTGCACGGGAAGATCACACTGGGAGAGAACACGGGAATTTTACGCGACGAATTACGATCGCTGCTCGCTCAAGGCAACAAGCACATCATCCTAAACATGGCGGGCGTGTCTTATGTGGATAGCGCGGGGTTGGGTGAGTTGGTCGGCGCCTACACCACGGCGACTAATCAAGGCGGGTCGGTGAAGCTGCTGAACTTGCAAGGCAAGATGAAGGATTTAATGCAGATCACGAAACTGCACACAATTTTTTCGACATACGACAACGAGCAGGCGGCGGTTTCGAGTTTCAGCGCCGAAGCAACGGCATAGCAGCTCCTCAACTCCGCGGCGGTTTGATCCGGTAATCGCTGACGTTCGGCATCCGGAGAACGCGGCACATTTCGAAGAGCCTGGAGCGTGCCCTCTCGCCAATCCGCTCTTCAAGAGTGGTCCGGAACGAATGAGCTCCGGGCACCGCTGATTTCTCGACATGCGCACCACCAATATCGGGATCTGCCAGATTTGAGGTTGCGATCAGCGGCTTCCGGTGATTGTAACGGTGGTTTACAATCGCCGTCACCGTGTCTTCTACCCAGTCCGTCACGCGGTGGGCGCCGAGATCATCCAGCAGAAGAACTTCGGCTTCGAGCGCAATCCGGTATGCTTCCCGATCACTGGTGCCGAGTGTAGCGTTGTAAGACGATCGGATTCGTTCGAGCAGATTCTGATAATCGAAAAAAATACCTTCGTGCCCGCGGGCGATCAGCAGCTTAAGCGCGGAAACGGCGAGATGCGTTTTTCCGGTTCCGGGAGGGCCCACCAGCAGGAGACCTGGTTTCGCGTTGCCGGGGTACTGGCGCGTGTAAGCAGAGACTGCGAGCATCACATCTGCCAAGCCGCGCTGGGCGGTGGGATTGTCCTGGGGTAGCCGAAATGTCTCGAACGAAGCTTTGCGGTAGTTCTCGGGAATCTGGGCGCGACCTTCCAGTTCAGCGTTATAGGCTTCGGCCACGCAGTTGCACCGATTGGCTGAGGAAATTCCATCCTCCTCCGATACAACCCAGCCCGTCCCTCCACAAAGAGTACAATCCTGCTTCGCCATTCCCTTTATTCGATGACCAGCAATCGTTGTCCGGCTGCGACGGTTGCGCCCTCCCGCGCTTCTATTTTGGAAACGGCGCCGCTTTTGGGCGCTTTCATTTCGTTCTGCATTTTCATTGCTTCGACAACAATCAAGCTTTGACCGGCTTGGACGATGGCGCCCGGTGGCTACAAGTAGCTGAATCACTTTGCCTGGCATCTGCGCTCGGATTTCGGCGGGTCCGGCTGGATTGGACTTAGTTTCGGACCGGCTGCGATCGCGAGCGTCGGTGACTCGGATGAGCCGGCGATTTCCACCGGCAACCACTTCGAGTTCGTCGCCTGCCGGCGCGAGCGCGACGGTGTAGCTCTTGTGGCCTAGCAGGATTGAGAAAGTGCCCGGCATCACTTCGGAAACGGAGGCGGCTCCCGAGGCCTGACTCGCTCCGGTCAGAGTGTAGCTGAGGTCCGCCCCGTTGCGAACGAGGTCCAGGAGGAAGCCCTCACCGCCGACTTCGATTCGCAATTTCAATGAAGCAGAGCCCGCCTTCCTTCGGCACGCCAGCTGCTTGCATTTTCTTCCGCCGATCCCCTCTGCTCTCCGGTAGAAGGATGAAAAGAAGCCGCCGCCAAGATAGAGGCAACGAAGTTGTCGTTCCCGGATGCCTGATCTGCCAAGGGAGTAAGATTCTCCAGAAAGGAGGTGTCCAGGTCGCCCGAGAGAAAACGGGGATCCGCAACAAGCCTTTCGAAAAGAGGTAAGTTTGTGGTGATTCCGAGCACGTGGTATTCGGCGAGGGCGCGGCGCAGGCGCCCGATGGCGGCGCGGCGAGTCTCACCCCAAACCGTAAGTTTCGCGAGGAGAGGATCGTATTCTATCGGGACGTTCCAGCCCGCAAATACACCGCCGTCCACTCGTACGCCCGGTCCGGAGGGCTCGGCATAGGCAGTGATTCTACCTGGACTGGGAAAGAAATTGTTATTCGGATCTTCTGCGTATACGCGGCATTCGATCGCAGATCCGAACCAGCGAACGTCGTTCTGCTGGACGGTTAGCCGTTCCCCAGCAGCGATGCGAATCTGCCATTGCACGAGGTCGATGCCGGTAACCCATTCAGTCACTGGATGCTCCACCTGCAAGCGGGTGTTCATTTCCAGGAAATAGAATCGGCCGTCCTGGTCTGCGAGGAACTCGAGAGTACCGGCGTTGAAGTATTTCGCAGCGCGCGCTACATGCAACGCGGCTTCGCCGATCTGGCGCCGCAACTCGGGCTTCTGGAGAACGAGCGGTGACGGGCATTCTTCGACTACCTTTTGATGGCGTCGCTGAATAGAGCACTCACGCTCCCCGAGGTGAATGATATGGCCATGTTCATCGCCCAGAACTTGTACTTCGATGTGACGAGGCCGCTGAATCAGCTTTTCGAGATAGATTTCTCCGGAACCGAAGGCGCGCTCGGCTTCACTGGAAGCAGTGCGCATCGCCGACTCAAGCTGCGACTCGTGCTCAACAATACGCATGCCTTTCCCGCCACCACCGGCGGCGGCTTTCAGCAGGACCGGATACCCGATGGAGGCGGCCGCGCGGCTGGCAGTCGAAAAACTGTTGATCGCGTCAGTCCCTGGGACAACGGGAGCTCCGGCCGCAATAGCAAGAGTGCGCGCGGAGGTTTTGGACCCGACCCTTTCGATGGAATCGGGCGAGGGACCGATGAACTTCAAACCTCGCTCGCCACAAAGACGAGCGAAGGCAGCATTCTCACTCAAGAAACCGTAGCCGGGATGAATCGCGTCCGCGCCCGTAGCCTGTGCTGCGGCTACAATGCGCTGCCCGTCGAGGTAACTTTGCGCCGAAGGCGCCGGGCCAATTTCTACCGCCTCATTGGCGGCTTGCACGTGCAGCGCGTTCCGATCAACTTCCGAAAAGACGGCAACACTCGGGATGTCCATCTCCCGGAGCGCTCGCACGATTCGCAGGGCAATCTCGCCACGATTTGCAACCAAGACTTTATTCATAATCCACTGACATCAGGAACAAGCCACGCGCCGGTGCGGAGGGACCGGGCTTGAACCCGCAACCGGGTCTGAGACGTGCGAGAACGTCGTCTTGTCTCAGGTTCCGCTTTCCGATCTCCAGGAGCACACCGACGATATTGCGAACCATGTGCTTCAAGAACCCCGAGCCAGTGACCTGGTAGATCATCATTTCTCCAGAGCGAGTCAGGGCAGAGCGGAATACGCAGCGCACTTTTGAGGCGCTGAGAACATCCCTGTCGTCGGATGCAGAGAACGCCGTAAAATCGTGTTCGCCCTCGAGAAGGGGGGCCGCTTCAATCATCGCCGTTTCATCGAGCGGGAACGGATGATGATAAACAAAATGGCGCTGAAAGGGTGGGCAGACCTCGTCTCTGAAGATGCGGTATTCGTAGGTTTTCCGGCGCGCGTCAAAGCGGGGATGAAAACCCGGATCAGCTTCAGTTACATGATTAATGCGGACGGAGCGGGGAAGCAGGCGGTTGACGGCGCGCCTGAAATTGTCGGCTGGAATGGCGTTGTCAATAGAGACGGCAGCCACCTGAGCATGTGCATGAACGCCCGCGTCAGTACGTCCGGAACCCGTGACGTTTACCGGCTTTCCCTCTATACGCGCAATCACGTCTTCCAACGTGCCTTGGATGGTTGGTAAGTCCGGTTGCACTTGCCACCCGTTAAATTCTGTGCCGTCATAGGCCACTTCGAAGCGCAGTCTCCGCATTCCTTCCGTGCGTAGTTGCGCCCTCAGACCGGTCGGGATCCCGGCTTTACCAAAGCTTGCCCTTCCTTACAGAGCGGACACTCGTCGGGTTTATAGGTGACGGGATGCATGATCTCGAGCGAAACGCGGCGCACACCTGTATCTGCCGCTCCGCCGCTGCGATCGATAATGCAGCCGGCCGCGACAACCTCAGCACCGGAGTTCTGGAGCATGCGGACCACTTCGTGAGTACTGCCTCCCGTTGTCACTACATCTTCGATGACGATGGCACGCTCCCCTGGTTTCACTTCGAAGCCGCGGCGCAAAGTCATTTGTCTGGTCTCCGAGTCGCGCTCTGCAAAATAGGCTCTGACGTTCTGAGCCCGGGCGACCTCGTGACCGATAATAATGCCGCCCATGGCGGGCGAGACAACCACATCAACCTCCGTATCGCTTGTTAGCTGCTTGAGCTTCGCCGAAAGCTGAGTTCCGAGCAGTTCGGCGAAGACCGGAACTGCGAGCACCTTGGCACACTGCAGATACTCGCCGCTATGCAATCCACTGGTCAGACGGAAGTGGCCGCGCAGATAAGCGCCCGTTTCAAGGAACAGGTCCATAACTGGAACCGTTGTCACAGCGAAAGGATATCAAGGGATACCGGATTGCGATTCGCTGATCGTGTGTCTTTTTGGGGGACCGCGTCCCATTAGCGGACACTGCTTCCCTCGAAAAGATCAGCTTTTCGCCGCGTATTCGCAGATCTCGACCCTCGGTGCGAATGGCGGGATCCGTGCAGGCGCTACGATGAAAAGTCACGGAATGGATTTTGGGAACCTGCCTCGAGTGCATCTCGTTCATTGTTAGAGCGAATCAGGCTGAGACATCACAGATCGCAGTGGCATGTGAGAAAAGGCTTGCACCTGCAGAGATCGGTTCTGAACGGGTTGGAATGAAGAAAATTAAGACACCTCTGTCCCTAGTGTGCTGTTTACTGTTGTTAGCAGGTTCCGGTTGGACGCAATCTGCGGTGCGGATTGAGCCGCCGCAGGGCGGATTAGGATGGCTCACGCGCCCCTATCAGAAACGCGAAGTGCCGCCGATCAACATGGTGAATAGCAGCCGCCTGGAGTCGCTGGTACGAGCAGGAAATCTCTATCTCACGGCACAGGATGTAATTGCGCTTGCCTTAGAGAACAACCTGGATATTGAAATCCAGCGCTATGGACCTCTTCTGACTCGCGAAGTAACCCGCCGCGCCCAAGGAGGCGGTGCACTACGTAGCGTGGGTGTGGCGGTAGCCGCCGGGCCAAGCAGTGTGAGTCTGACGGGCGTGAGTCTGGCCGCGGGCGGGGGCGAAGCAACTGCTGCAGGGACCGGGGTCAGTTCGGGCGGAGGCGTTCTAACCCAGCTTGGCCCAGTGATCAATAATTTCGATCCGCAGCTTTCGCTGTATACAAATTTTGCGCACAACACAAGCCCACAAAGCAATACGATTCTGACGGGAACGACCGCGCTCGTCACGGGCATCCGCACCTACCAGGCGCAGATTTCGAAGTACACGACCTTTGGCACGTATGCACAGCTGAGCTACGGAAGCACCAGAACCACTGCCAACAGCCTCTCTTTCAGCCTGAACCCCTACACGAGCGGTAGCTTGGATTTCCAGATATCTCAAAACCTGCTGAACGGTTTTGGAAGTGCCGTCAACGGGCGCAATATTCGTGTTTCAAAGAACAATGAAAAAGTGTCCGATCTGCAGTTCAGGCAGCAGGTAATCACCACGGTTTCTGCCGTCTTGAATCTGTATTGGGATCTGGTCAGTTTCAATGAAGATCTAAGGGCGCGCAAAGATGAGCTGGCCACCGCGCAAGCCCTATTCGAAGACAACAAGAAGCAGGTTCAGATCGGCACTCTTGCTCCGATTGAAGTCACTCGGGCGGAAGCGCAGGTTTACTCGAGCCAGCAGGATCTTTTGATCTCACAGACCAACCTGCTGCAGCAGGAAATTGTGCTCAAGAACGCTCTCAGCCGCAATGGAGTGGCCAGCCCGACTCTCGCCGAAGTGCATATTGTTCCGCTCGACACCATCCAGGTACCGGAGAAAGACGAACTCAAGCCGCTGGATCAACTGGTGAGTGAAGCCTTGCGGCAGCGGGTTGAAATCGCGCAAGATCAGCTAAACCTGCAGAGCAACAAGATGAATCTGGTGGGTATCAAAAGCAACTTGAAACCCAGCCTGCAGGTCTTCGCAGAACTGACGAATAATGGCCTAAGCGGCGGTCCAAATTATTTGCTTGAGAATGCGGCTGCGGATCCGTTTTTGGTAGGCGGATACGGAAACCTGCTCGGCCAAATCTTCCGGCGCGACTTCCCGAACTACTCCGCCGGTTTGTCCCTGAATATTCCGTTGCGCAACCGCGCCGCGCAATCAGACTATACGACCAGCCTACTTGAAATCCGGCAGACGGAATTAGCATTGCAGAAAGCAATCAACCAGGTTCGGGTAGACGTTCAGAACGCGGTAACTGGATTGCGGCAGGCACGAGTCCGGTACGATTCGGCAGTTAAGGCGCGCACTCTTCAACAGCAGACGCTCGACGCGGACAAGAAGAAATACACGCTCGGTGCGTCGACTGTTTTTCAAGTAGTGCAGGACCAGCAGACATTAGCTGCGGCCGAGAGCACGGAAACACAGGCGCTGGCTAATTACAGCCATGCACGGATCGCCTTCGACCTGGCGCTAGGGACCACCATGGATGTGAATCACATCTCCTACAACGAGGCGTTGTCGGGTCGTGTGGCCCGGCAATCCGGGCTGCCCGCGAATCTCCCTAAAGCGGAGGCACGGTAGCGATGATCACAATCATCCGAGTTTCCGAACGCATTCGGAGGTGCATTGCCGCACCCCTCTGTCTGGCATTGAGCCTTTCACCGGTCCTTGCCGGGCAGCAGCAACAAAATTCCATCGCGCCGGAACGCCCCAGCGCGAACTTCTTCGTGCGGCCTTACGAGGCGCCGTATCTTCCTCCGGTCCGGCTGAGGAACTCGACACGGCTGCGAGACCTGGTGCGTGCCGGGAAACTCTACCTGACGGTTCAAGACGCGATCGCGCTTGCTCTGGAGAACAATATCGATCTGGAAACGGCACGCTATAACCCGTTAATCGACGCATCGCAGCTGGAGCGCGCCGAGGCTGGCGGTCCCCTGCCCGGTGTTCCGAGTAGCGCATCTCAGGCCGGT
Source organism: uncultured Acidobacteriaceae bacterium (assembly GCA_963771495.1). Taxonomy (GTDB): domain Bacteria; phylum Acidobacteriota; class Terriglobia; order Bryobacterales; family Bryobacteraceae; genus Bog-105. The sequence continues at coordinate 433,282 of CAVYTR010000013.1, forward strand.
TCTGTGGCAAGTGGGCAAGGCGTCAGCGGCAGTCAGGCGGCGGCGGGGGTTAGCATATCCGGGAATACATCTAATAACAACGGTGCAGTCACGTCCACGATTTCACAGGTCGGGCCGGTAACGCCGACGCTCGACGCAACTTATCAATTGACAGAAACTTTCTCGCACAGGTCGTCCCCACAGCCGGATACGATCCTCTCGGGAGTCACAAACCTGATTCAGAACACGCGTAATTTCAGCAACACCTTCACGCAGGGCTTGTTGACCGGAGGACAAGTGTCCATCAGTTTCAAAGATTCTTATCTGAATGAGAACGCTCCTACGGATCTCTTGAACCCATCGAGCGGGACAATCCTGCAGATTTCGGCGCAGCACAATTTCCTACAGGGATTTGGAATAAAAGTGAACAGCAGGAATATCACGGTTGCCAAGGCAAACCTGAATGTTGCGGACCTGCAATTTAAGGGACAGGTAATTAGCACCATCGCGAACACCCTGAACCTGTATTACGGGTTGGTGGCCGACTATGAGGATATTAAAGCTAAGCGATCGGCCCTCGACGTAGCGCAGCAGTTCTTCGAAAACAACAAGAAGCAGGTACAGGTTGGGGCGATGGCTCCACTGGACGTGACTACAGCCGAAGCGCAGGTGGCCTCAGCTCAACAGGATCTCGTGGTATCCCAGACAACCTTGGAAGAACAGCAGATCTCCTTGAAGAACGCGCTCAGCCGTAACGGGCTCTTCGATCCTTTGTTGGCCGATGTGCAGGTGATTCCGCTCGATCGCATTGAAGTGCCTGAGAACGACCAACTGCCACCCTTACCGAAAATGATCGACACGGCTTTGAAGAATCGCACCGATATTGCGACGGATAAGATCAATTTTCAGAATGCGCAGATCAGTGCTTTAGGGACCGCAAACGGTATCCTTCCACAGCTGGCTGGCATTGCTGCGGCATCGAGCCAAGGCCTCTCGGGAAAGGAAAGCGTGGTGGTTATCCCGAGCTTCGAAATCGGGCAAACAGCCAACGCGCGGAGCCGCCCGGGGCTAGGGCCGTGCCCTGGAAACCCAAAAGCTTTGTGCGAATTTCCCGATCCGTACTTTATAGGAAATATCGGGACCGCTCTGGGTCAAGTTGTTCGCCGTGACTTTCCAACCGAGCACGCCGGCGGATTTCTCGCCGCCAATCTCAAAAACCAGCAAGCGCAGGCAGACTACGCGATCGATCAGCTTTCCTTGCGTCAGACCGAGCTCGAGAACCTGCGAAGCACTAACCAGATCGCGGTTGATGTGTCGAATCAAGCGGTTGGTCTGCAACAGGCGCGCATACGCTATCAGGCTGCAATCCGTAATCGCATCCTGCAGCAGCAACTGCTGGACGCGGAGCAGAAGAAATTCTCGCTCGGCGCCTCTACGACGTATAACGTTGTGCAGCAGCAGCGGGACCTTGAAGTCGCCCAATCGAGTGAAATCGCAGCACTGGTAGCGTACAGCAATGCACATGTCAGCTTGGACGAGACCCTTGGAACAACCTTGGAGACGAACCATGTGTCTATCAAGGAAGCGCAGCAGGGCCAAGTTACGAGACCGTCCACCTTACCGGCAACGCTGCCCAATCAACCCTGAGGGGCATCAAAGTGTACTCATCAAGCAGACATTTACCATGTAGCTCTTGCCCAGAGGTAAAAACTTCGCTGCCTGCGGAGATGCAAAGGGCGCGCAAGCCTCTGAAAATAAGGGTTCTAACGTTTGGAAAGAAAGTTGCTGAATACAGGGCGTAACGAGATTGGCTCAGGGAATCATGGTTGTTCCGCATCCTAGACCCCGCAGCAACAAACCCAACCTGTAATCACCTCAGTAACCCAACAGACTAGCCCACCCAACCTTTTCCCTGAGCAAAAAAATTTAGCAGGATGAACGCCGGAGCTTTCCGGCGTTTGCGCTTTTGGAGATAGGTGCGTCAACCCGATTCTGAGTGGGGAGCGTGGCTCGGGGTTATTTCAGCAGCTCAGTTTTGTACTTGGGCGCGAGGGATTCCGTTCTGGCCTTCATGGCTTCGAGAGCCGCGGGATCGGGCTTGGGGGGAGGAGTGCTGCGGGTGGGGACGCGCACGCCGACCTGCTCAAAGAACTCCTCCTGCCCGGCTGGGGCACAAATGCAGAGGAGCCGAACCGTTCCCTTCGACTTGTTTTGGAACTGGTGCGGAGCATTGGCGGGGATGTGAAGCGTATTGCCGGCGCGAACCGTGACCCGGTTGCCGCGGAAGACGGCTTCGATGCTGCCTTCGAGGACAGTGAACGATTCTTCGAAATCATGCCGGTGGGGAGGCGGGCCGCCACCGGGAGGAATCAGCATGTCGATCAGGCAGTACTGCCCTGCCGTATCTTTGCCGGAGAGGAGGACTGTGTAGGTGTCGCCTACAAGGCCGATGTGAGGCAGCGTTGGGCTATCCGCATCGGCGAGAGTCATGTTACGGTCCAAGTTGTCGTCGGGAATGGCAGACATGATGAATCTCCTTTGGACCGATTTCAGGCGGAATGCTGCAACGCCTGCTGGTTTCGCGGCGCCCACGAATTCGCAAGCTCCTGCGCGAAATCACTGTAGCGGCGCGGGGCATGTCCGATCAGGTTTGTGAGCGTCTCGATGTCCCCCGGTTCTGCGGTGAAGCCGCGTTCCAGGTACCCCTGAAACATCATCCGCATATCAAACGCAGACCATCCGGGAGAACGCTGGCGCATTTGTTGTTCGAAGGCATCCATGTCGTCTCCGGAATAGCGAACCTCTTTGCCGAGGATGCGGGACCAGATGGCGGAGATGGCAGGACCGCTGAGCACATCCGGACCATTCAGGTTGTACGTTTTACCTTCGTGGCCCACCCCTGTCAAAGCAATGGCGGTTGCTTCCGCGATGTCTCGTATGTCGACCGCGGAGATGCCGGCTGGGCCGAGAGGCATCGGGTAGATGCCGGCTTTCGTCAATGGCTCCCGCAACGATTCATCGTTCTGGAAGAAGTAATTGGGTCGAATGATGGTATACGGCAAATCGAATTCGCGCAGGGCACTCTCTACAGCTAGTTTGGACGCGAAGTGGGGGACATCTTTGAAATTATCCACTCGAAACACGGAGTGGTAAACGATGTGGCTCAATCGATGTTTGCGGGCCAGATCATAGGCGATCAAGGCTTGCGTCAATTCGTCCGGTACGACAGCGTTCAGCAGGTAGAGCTTGTTTACTCCGTCCATAGCCTTCTCGACTGAGACTGGATCCAGCAGATCGCCTTCAACCGCTTCCACTCCGTCCGCGTACTCGGTGGCAGCATTCCGCTTGGGTAGAAAGAGCCGAACCTCCGCTCCGCGCTGCCGCAGTTGCTTTACGACTTCGGAACCGACTTTGCCCGTTCCGCCGATTGCAAGAACTTTCACCGTTGCCATACATCCTCGACTTTATTCCGCTTTCTCTCCACGAACAAGTAGCCCTTGGGTAACGGATTGTTTCTAGGATGGAACAATGAACGATTTTAACGAGGTTGTGATTTTCACACAGGTGGTGCAGGAGATGAGCTTCACGCGGGCCGCCGGCGCGCTGCAGATTTCGAAAGCGGCCGTCAGCAGGGCGATCGCGAGTCTGGAAGAACGTTTGAAGACCCGTTTGTTCGAGCGCACCACCAGGCGGCTGAGACTGACAGAGGCGGGACAAACATTTCTCTGTTACGCTAAGCGGGCAGTAGAGGAGACGCAGCAGGGCGAAGCGGCCGTTTCCCGATTGACCGAGAGGCCACGGGGGACCCTGCGCGTAGTGCTGCCGGTGACTCTTGCGCAATCGTCTGTAGCGCTCAAGCTGGCACGTTTTCTAAAAGCATATCCGGAGATGACGCTTGACCTTCAGTTAAAGGGGGGACAGACCGATCCGATTGCACAACATGTGGATGTTGTCTTCCAAACAGCTCGTCCGGTGAGGGACTCGCAGCTGATTCAGAGAAGGTTGGTTACGGTGCAGATGGGGCTTTACGCCGGGCCGCAATATCTGGCGAGCGCGCCGCCGCTGCGATTTCCCCAGGATCTAGCGCATCACTCCTGCCTGACCATGGCGGATACGCCAGACGGGAAGAAATGGCGGTTAATGAAGGACAACAAACCGTGCGAAGTGAGAGTTGGTAGCAGGGTGTCGGTGGGAGATCCCATTATCCATCACCGGATGTGTGTTGACGGCGCAGGCGTGGCGATTCTGCCCAACTGGGTGATAACGGATGAGGTCAGCAAGCGGCGCCTGCAGAGAGTGCTTCCCGAATACATGCCGAGTCCGATAGAGCTTTACGTGATCTATCCCAGTCGCCTCAGCATGACGCCAAAACTGAAGGTGTTTGTGAATTTCATAAAGAGCGTGGTGCCCGGAGCATGATTCCGAGGCGGCTATAGTGAAAGCGCGAATGCGTGGAGATCTACGGCTGCTGCCGCTGTTATCGAGTGCGACGGAGATTGTGCATGCGCTGGGACTGGGGGCGTTTCAGGTGGGCCGCTCGCATGAATGCGACTATCCGGCGAGCGTGCTGGAGCTGCCGGTTTGCACGAAGCCAACTATTGACGTGACGGGTTCGAGCGCGGAAATAGATCGCCAGGTGAAGAGCCGGGCATCTTCGGCGCTCAGCATTTACGAAGTGGATGGAGAGCGGCTGCGGGCTCTGCGGCCGACGCACATCATCACGCAGACACAGTGCAAGGTATGCGCGGTGAGCCTGGAGGATGTGGAACGCGCGCTGCGAAACGACTTCGAAACGAGTGCACAAATTGTCAGCCTGGAGCCTTACGCGCTGGCGGACGTCTGGCAGGACATACGGCGCGTGGCGCGGGCGTGCGGAGAAGAGCGTTTGGGCGAAGAGTTAATCTGCCGATTGCGGGACCAGATGGCCGCGGTGGAAACCGATGCCAAGCAGGATGGGAGGCGGCCGACGGTGGCGGCGCTCGAGTGGCTGGATCCGCTGATGGCTGGAGGTAACTGGGTTCCTGAGTTGATTGACATGGCGGGCGGGCGGAACCTGTTCGGGACTGCCGGGCAGCACTCGCCGTGGATGACGTGGGAGGGTTTGGAAGCCGCGGACCCGGATGTGATTGTGGCGATTCCGTGCGGGTTCGATCTCGGGCGGACCCAGGCGGAGATGCGCGCCGTCACGTGCCACCGGAGTTGGACGAACCTGCGAGCGGTGGGAGAAGGACGCGTGTTTTGCTGCGACGGCAATCAGTTTATGAACCGGCCGGGGCCAAGGCTGTTGGAGTCGCTGCGGATTTTTGCAGAGATTCTGCATCCGGAGCTTTTCGCACCGACGCTCGAGGGCACCGGTTGGGAGCGGTGGACGGCCGGCTAGCTGCGGGCGGCGGCTTCAACGGAACTGGTCGGGTCGGCGCTTTGCCAGCTTACGTCGGCAGTAGGGCCGTAGGTGGGCGGGACGGGGCGGTTAAGGAGCCGCAGATACACGCTGAGTTGTGTACGGTGGTGAGCCGTGTGGAGAACGCGACGCCAGAAGATCCAGATGCGTTCGCGATCGGTGTCGAAGAACGGCACGACGGTTAACCACCAGGCGTCCGGCTGCGCTGCGAAGAGACTGAGGCGGGCGAGGACAAGTTGGACGAACCTTTCCTCAGCGGAAACTCGCGTGAGGACCGGGGGCAGAACTTTATCGGCATCCGGTTCGGGCGTGCCAAGGAACTGGCCGAAAAAGCGGCGCTCCGAGAGGAGTTGGTGTTTGAGGATGTCGCGCACGGAAGAGGAGCGTTCGGCAGGCGCGAAGTCGAGGTCGGTGTCTTCAAAGGCGCGCCAGGCCGAGACCACTTTATTCGACTCGCTGACGTAAGTATCGAGCAGGTGCTGAAGGAGCGGGTTGACAGCGCGCGGGATGAAGGTTTGCGGGATGGCGGTGTGCGGATAGTTCACCGGCGGACTCCGTCAGGGCGCTGCGGAAGGGAACATCGGGCCCGCGGCTTCGCCGCTGAAGATATCTTTCGGGCACATGGCGTGAACGCCTTTTTTGCCGTCCACCAGTTGAGTTATGTCGAGATCGATCGCGACGCTGGTCAGCATGTAGGCATCGTCGCGGCTGAGGTGCTTGGCGGTTGTAAGAAAGTCAATCATTTCGCGGATGGCGAGATCGGTAGCTTTCTGCAGATCTTCGTTGAAGCCCATGGTGATCCAGTATTTTGAGGTTTCGGCGCGGGGCCAGCGAAGAGAAACGCCTTTGTGGACGATGAACTGGAAGGTGCCGGTGAGCGAGGTCTCCATGGCGGTGACGTCCACTTCGCCGTTGCCCATACCCGCGTGGCCGTCGCCCACTTCGAAAAGCGCGCCTTTTTGGTGAATGGGAATGTAGAGCGTGGTCCCGGCGACGAGTTCTTTATTATCCATGTTGCCGGCATGAATCCATGGCGGAGCACTGTTGAGCTTGGCTTCACCGGGAGGCGCGATACCCATGCTGCCGAAAAAAGGATGCAGCGGAATCTGGATGCCGGGCGCAAAGTTCGCGACGTTGCGCTCGCGATCGAGCGGGATCACTTTCATGCGCGGGTAAGGGTAATCGTCCTGTAAGGCTCCGGTGGTGGGGCCGAAACCGTTGTACGCGTAGGGAACGTCGAGCGTGATCTTCTCGATGCGAACTTCGAGCACGTCTCCCGGTTCGGCTTCGTCGATGTAGACGGCTCCGGTGAGGATGTGCCCGCCAGGTCCTCGATCGGTTTGGGGGATCTTCTCGTAAATCTCTTTCAGCGCGGGTTGCATATCGGACGGGTTAACGCCTGCTGCGATCAGGCGGTTGGGACTGCCCGACACGGTTTGGATTTCGACGCGATCTCCGGAATGAACTTTGATTGCGGGGTTGGCGTGGGCCCAATAGTAACCCCAACAGATGTTCTGCGGCGTGGCAGGTAATTTGTAATTTTCGGCTGCAATGCCCGCGGATGCGGACAAAAGAAGAACGGCGATTGCCTGACGCATGTTCTATCTTACGCGCGGCGGGTCAGGCGGGGACTTTCAGGCTTTCTTCGATGGCTTCCGCGATCACTTTGCCGTGGAAACGGCCATTCTCGATGAAGATCTCGTTGGTGTGCGTACCGGCCACGATGACGCCCGCGAGGTAAACGCCTTTGCGCTCGCTTTCGAGGGTTTGCGGGTCGGTGATCGGCTTAGAAGTGACAGGGTCGAGGTGAATGCCGTGGGCGGCCATGAATTCGAAATCAGGCCGGTAACCCGTCATAGCGAGAACGAAATCGTTCGGGACGCAAACGTCGCCTTCGGGCGTATTGAGGATCACGTCATGCTGGCGAATTTCCTTGACGGTGGTTTTGAAATAAGCCTTCACTTCGCCCAGCTTGATGCGGTTTTCGATGTTGGGCTTAATCCAATATTTGACGTTCGGGGAGATCCCGGCTCCACGATGGACGAGGTTGACGCGTGCGCCTGTCCAGAAGAGCTCGAGGGCGGCGATGCAGGCGGAGTTCTTCGCGCCCACGATCAGAACGTCGTGATTGTAAAACGGGTGCGCCTCGCGATAGTAATGGATGACTTTGTCGAGGTCTTCACCGGGGACATTCAGGCGGTTTGGAATGTCGTAATAGCCGGAGGCGAGTATGATCTTTTTCGCCGAGTAGCAATGGGCTGCGCCATCGCCGGTTTCGGTGCGAACGGTGAAGTTGCCTTCGTCGCCGTCGAAGCCTAGCACGCGCTCGTACTGATGGACGTTGAGGCCGTAGTGATCGGCGACGCGGCGGTAATACTTGAGAGCTTCGGTGCGGCCGGGCTTTTCATTCAGCGAGGTCATCGGAATGTCGCCGATCTCAAGCAGCTCAGGCGTAGTAAAAAAGACGAGGTTGATCGGGTAATGGTAGATGGAGTTGACGATGCAGCCTTTGTCAAAGAGCACGGCCGATAAGCCGCGCCGCTCGACTTCGATACCGCAGGCGAGCCCGGTAGGACCGGCTCCAACGATTGCTACATCAAACTGTTCCATAACGCGCTAGCTGTTTGATGACCTGATCTACAAGAGTGCTTCGACCTTCGTGTAGACGCTTTCAAGGGCGGATGGCAAAGCGCTGACGTCTTTACCGGCGCCTTCGGCCATATCGGGACGGCCGCCGCCTCTGCCGCCGGTGGCTTTCGCGACGTCGCTCACGAGTTTGCCGGCTTGCACTTTAGCCGTAAGATCTTTGCTGACGGCGGAAACGATGGAGATGCCGGAATCCTGCACGGAGGCGATGACGATGACGGCGCTGCCCCACTTGTTACGGAGCGCGTCGGCAACGGTACGGAGCTGTTTGGAGTCGAGGCCTTCGATGCGTTCCGCAACGACTGTGGCGCCATTGACTCGGCGGCCTTCGAGATTCTGAACCTGTCCGTGCGCGAGTTTCGTTTTGACCTGCTCGAGCTGGCGCTCGAGAATGCGCTGGTGTTCGAGAAGCTTTTCGAGCTGTTCCAGTACGCCGGTTTCGGAGGTGCGCAAGAGCTGTCCGGCTTTGGCGATTTCCGCGGTGGCGTTCTGGAAGCGTTCCAGAGCGGCTTCGCCCGTGAGAGCTTCGATGCGTCGCACGCCCGCAGAGATGCTGCCCTCATAAATGATCTTGCAGATGCCGATGTCGCCGGTGCGCCCAACATGCGTTCCGCCGCAGAGTTCGCGGCTGAATCCGGGGATAGAAACGACGCGAACATTGTCGCCGTATTTTTCGCCGAACAGCGCCATGGCGCCCGTGGCGAGCGCCTGTTCGAGGTTCATGATGTCGGTTGTGACTTCGACATTGGCGAGAATTTGCTGGTTGACGAGACGCTCGACGTCCTGCAGCTCGTCGTCTGTGAGCGCGGCGTAGTGAGTGAAATCGAAACGCAGCCGGCCGGGCTCGACAACGCTTCCGGCCTGCTTGACGTGGCTTCCGAGAACCTGGCGAAGCGCCGCATGCAACAGGTGGGTGGCGGTGTGGTTCCGCATGGTGGCGCCGCGGCGCGGCGAATCGACGACCGCGATCAGGTGGTCACCCATTCTGACTGGCTTCAGGAGCCGGATCTTTTGAACCGTAACGGAGGGAGTGGCTTTATACGCACCTTCAACGACGGCGACCTTTTCACGGGTCTCGGCATTCAGCAGGAGGCCGGTGTCACCGACCTGTCCGCCGGATTCCGCATAGAACGGAGTCTCGGGAAAGACGATCTCGGCTTCGCCCGATTCGACAACGTCGACGGGCGCACGGTCGACAATCAGGCGCGTTACTTCGACCGGCATTTCTGAACGCTGACGGCCGAGAAATTCGACGGACGGAACGTCGCGGTAGACCTCCGCTACCTGCGCCTTCTCGGCACCGCCTTTCCAGCTTGCCCGGGCGCGGGAGCGCTGCTTCTCCATCTCTCCGGTGAAGTTTTCGCGATCGATGGTTAGGCCGAACTCGCGCGCCATTTCTTCCTGCTCGTCGAGCGCGAGTCCGTACGTGTCGTAGAGCTTGAACGCAGCGGCGCCGGAGAGAACGCCGTTGACGGCTGACTTTGCTTCGTCCTGAAAGAAGCGTTCGGCTAATTGGAACGTGGTTGCATAACGCGCTTCTTCGTCCTTCACGATGCGGGCGACGCGTTCCACGCTTTCTTCAAGCTCGGGGTAGGCAGGCTTCATCAGATCGGCAACGAAGCCGGTGAGCTTGTGGAGATATGGTTCGGACGCGCCAGCGAGCCGGCCGTTGCGCAGGGCTCGGCGCATGATCTTGCGGAGCACATAACCGCGGCCGTCGTTAGATGGAACAACGCCGTCGTGGATGAGAAAGGCGGTGGCTCGCGCATGGTCGGCGTTGATGCGGAGAGCGGTTTGAACTCGACTGTCCGTGTTGCCTTCCAATTTCAAAAGTTCCGCCGCACGCCGGACGATAGGCGCGATCAGGTCGGTGTCGTAGTTCGACAGGTGGGCCTGCAGGACAGCGGCAACGCGCTCGAGCCCCATGCCCGTATCGATGGACGGACGGGGAAGCGGCGTTAATTTGCCGTTCAAATCACGGTCGAACTGCATGAAGACGAGATTCCAGATTTCGACGAAGCGGCCGCCGCCGTCTTCCGGAAACTGCTCATGTTCGCGGCCGGGCTCTGCGGCTTCCGGCCCTAAGTCGAAGTGGATTTCAGAACACGGGCCGCAGGGTCCGGTTTCGCCCATTTGCCAGAAATTATCTTTTTCATCGAGGCGGAAAATGCGGTCTTTCGGAACGCCTGCGACTTTCTGCCAAAGCTCTTCGGCTTCGTCATCTTCGCGAAAAACGGTGATGTAGAGTTTGTCTTTCGGCATGGCAAACCAGTTCGAACCGGTTACCAGTTCCCAGGCGAAGGCGATGGCATCGCGCTTGAAGTAATCGCCGAAAGAGAAGTTGCCGAGCATCTCGAAAAACGTGTGGTGACGGCGCGTGTAGCCGACGTTTTCGAGATCGTTATGCTTGCCGCCTGCGCGAACGCATTTTTGGGATGAGGTTGCGCGCGAGTAGTCGCGCTTTTCGAGGCCAAGGAAGACATCCTTGAACTGATTCATTCCGGCGTTGGTGAACAGAAGCGTGGGATCATCCGCGGGCACAAGGGAGGAACTTCGGACGACGCGGTGGCCCTGGCCGGCGAAGTACTCCAGGAACTTCGCGCGGATCTCGTTTCCAGTCATTTTGCTACCAGTTTCGCATCCGGCGCGGATATGGCGCAGGTGAGCAGCTATTTGGCTGGCGGGGTTGGTTGCGGGTCGCTCGCCACTTTGGCTTTTACGAAATCGCCCGCTTTGAAGTAGCTGATTTTATCGAGCTTGATGTACTTCTTCAAGACTTCGTTGATTTGCTTTGTTTGCAGGCTCGAGACTTTGCTGTCGAGGTTGGCATCCCATTCCATGGTTCTGCCCCAGAAAGCTTGTGAAGCGAGGCGGGACGTCAGCTCATTGTCCTGACCGCGGCTGACCTGCCGGGACTGCAGCCAGCCGGATTTCGCAGCCGCGACTTCGGGATCGGTAAAGCCGCCGTCGATGACGCGACGCATCTCCTCATTGAAATCAGCTTCTACTCTCGCGGTGTTTTGCGGGGCGGAAATAGCATACGTGACGAATTCGCCGCCATCCTCGTGGATCGGGATGTCGAGCTGCGATCCGACGCCATAGCTCAGTCCGTCTTTCACGCGGATGCGAGCTGCCAGCCGCGAGTTCAGAAAACCGCCGCCAAGCATATAATTCGCGAGCAGCAGCGCGGGATAATCGGGATTTCCATCGTCCATCTTAATTGGCTGTATGGCGATGAAGGTCGCGTTGGCCTTATCGGGCGTTTCCGCGGCCTGGTTGGCGGAAGCCACTTCCGTGAACGGAGTCTCGACACGAGCGTATTTCGATTTGCTCTCCCAACCGGCGAAAAGAGTACTGGCCTGCTTTTCGAGCGATTCGGGATCGAAGTCACCGACCGCGACAAGTTCCGCGCGGGCAACGCCGTAGAAATCGGTGTAGAACTTTCGGACGTCGTCAACGTTTACGGCTTTCACTTGCTCAATTTGTTCATCCGTGGTCGCGACGTAACGAACGTCGTCCTTCGGATAAGGGCGCACGTGGCGCTCGGCCATCTGGAAAGCGATTGCCATCGGTTCCGTTTTTTGTGATTCGAGAGCGGTAATATGCTGCTGTTTCAGAGCTTCAAACTCATTCAACGGGAAGGACGGATCGCGAAGAATTTCACCGACCAGATTCACCACCGCCGGGAAATTTTCTTTTGTCGTCTGGATGTTGACATTTGCACCCGTCGCACTGCCGTTCACGCGAACCTGCGCCTTCAGGCTATCGAGCGTATCTGCGATCTGCTGGCGAGTGTGTTTCGATGTTCCCCGCATAAGCATGCTGCCGGTGAGCATGGCGATGGCATCTTTGCTTTTTAGATTCTGCTCATCGCCGAAGTGGAGACGCAGGGTCGCATTCACAACGCCTCCTCGCGTTTTCTTCGAAATGAGCGCGAGCCGGATGCCCGGTTTCAGTTCTCCGCGAACGGTGCGCTTGTCGATATTTGACGGGCTTGGGTCGAATGCTTCGCCTTGGGCAATGACCGCGCCGCCTTTGTAGTCCTTCACCATGGCGAGCACGTCGGGAGTTCCGGGAATCTCGGCACGGATCGGTTTATCCGTCGGGATGAAGAGTCCAACTGTACGGTTTGACTCGACGAGATAGGTGCGGGCAAAGCGGTCCACGTCAGCGGTACTGGCCTGGCGGATGCGATCGCGCGTGAGGAAGGCGAGCCGCCAATCCCCCGCTGCGATGTATTCGCTCAGAAAGAGCCCGAGGCGCTCCGAGTTGCGAAGCAGCAGATCAAATTGCGTGCTGAGCTTTGTCTTGCTGCGGTTTACTTCTTCGTCCGTCGGCGGATGCGCCTCGACATCTTCGAGAACCGAAACGAACGTCTTCCCGATGGCGTCGAGATCTGCGGCGCGGGGAGCCTGGGCGAGCAGCAGGAGCATGCCGGGCTCGCGCGAATCGGTGGGAGAGGCACCGACGAAGCCGGCCTGCTTGGTTTCGACGAGCGCTTTGTACAAACGGCCGGAGGGAGCGTTGGTAAAGACATCGCCGAGAACATTGGCGAGTGGGCCCTCGGGATGTGATAGCGCGGGCACGTGGACGCCCACGATCATTACTTTTTCATCGCCGGTGCGGCGCAGGGTAACGGTGCGCTCGCCATCCTGGACGGGCTCCTCCGTGTAGGTCTTTTGCAGAACGCGGGACGGCTTCGGGATGGGGCCGAAATACTTGGCGATAAGGGCCAACGTCTTCCGTTCGTCGACGTGGCCAGCGATGGTCAACACGGCGTTATCGGGCTGGTAGTAATTGCGATAAAAAGCCTGGAGACGCTCGATGGGAACATGTTCGATGTCGGAACGTGCGCCGATGGTCGATTTGCCGTAGTTGTGCCAGAGATAAGCAGTTGACAGGACGCGTTCTTCGAGAATATTTGCCGGGCTGTTCTCGCCCATCTCATATTCATTGCGAACGACTGTCATTTCGCTGTCGAGATCCTTTTTCGCGATGAACGAGTGGACCATGCGATCGGATTCGAGATCAAGTGCCCAGTCGAGATTCTGATCGGTGGATTGAAATGTCTCGAAGTAATTGGTGCGGTCGAAGGATGTGGTGCCATTCGGGCGAGTGCCGTGCTCGGTAAGTTCCGCCATGATGTTCGTGTGCTTTGGCGATCCCTTAAAGAGCATGTGCTCCAACAGATGCGCCATCCCGGTCTCGCCGTAGTCTTCGTTTCGAGAGCCAACCAGGTACGTGATGTTTACCGTGGTAGTTGTTTTGGTCGGGTCTGGGAAAAGAAGTACGCGCAATCCATTCGACAGATCGTATTCGGTGATCCCTTCGACGGAGGCTCCTTTACTGATCCCTGCAGGGAAAGCAGCACTGGGCCCGGTTTGCGCTGCGAGCTGCCACAACGGCAGCGTAACGATTATGAGTGTGGCGGTGCGAAATGTGGCACTAATCCCCATTTGGGAGAAGCCTCCGATGTGAGTGACGCGCGAGTGAATCGATTGTACCGCTCAAAATGCGACGCTACGGAACAATTGTGGCCGTCTTGATGTAGTCGAGCTTCGGGAAGTGCTCTTCAAGATAAGGGTTCCCGATATCGGCAATCGCCGCCTGGCTTGGCCCAGTTCCTTGCGGCGCGCCCTCTCCGTATTCGGAGTAGAGGTTCACCACATTTTCCATTCCCTGGATCACTTCGCCGAAGGGCGTGAAGCCCTGCGGGTCTAGCGAGTTGCTGTTATCGCCCAGATTAATGAATACTTGGGTCGTGCGGGAGTTCGGCCCCGCTGCAGCGTAGACAACGGTACCGACTTTGTTACTGACCTTCGGTGGATCGTCTTTGATAGGGATCTCACTCCAGTCCTTATTCGTTTTTGGGTCGCCGTTCATGCCCCACTGAACGATGAACCCCCGAAGAACTCGAAAGAACCGGTCACCGTTGTAGAACCCCATTTTCGTCAGCTCAAAGAAATGGTCAGCCCCGAGCGGAGACCAGTCCCGGTGGACCAGTATGAGGACATCGCCTTTAGTGGTTTGGAGGTGCACCTTGTATTGAGCAGGCGCCGCCCTCATCTCCGCGGATTTCTTTGCTCCACCACACGATACCGAAAGGACCGCTGTCGCCGCAAACGCGATCTGCAAAATCGTGCGACGGGTCACTTGGCATCTCTCCAGTTAGGCCCGGTGCCGGTTTCAGCGACCAGGGGGACCGAGAGTTCGTAAACAGTTTCCATTTGTTCCTTCACAATTTCTTTTAGCGAATCACGCTCGTCGGGAGGTGCTTCAAAAACCAGCTCATCATGCACCTGAAGCAGCATGCGCGATCGCATCCGGTTCTCTTCCAGCAGACGTTCTATGCGAATCATCGCCATTTTGATAAGATCGGCCGCCGTGCCTTGCAAGGGCGTATTTACAGCGGTTCGTTCCGCAAAGGATCGCGCGGCCGGGTTACGGCTCTGCATGTCCGGGATAGGCCGGCGCCGGCCCGGAAGAGTGACCGCAACTCCTGATCTACGCACTTCCGCAATCGTGCGATCGATAAACTCACGAACCCCAACGTATCGTTCAAAATAGCGGCGGATGTATAGATCGGCTTCTTTCCGGTCTATGCCAAGAGACTGAGCCAAGCCGAACGGAGTCTGGCCGTAAACGATGCCGAAGTTGACCGCCTTAGCAGCCCGGCGCATGTCCGAAGTGATCATCGCGGGGTCGATTTTGAACACCTCGGCGGCAGTTCGCGTATGGATGTCCTGGTTGTGAGTAAATGCGTCCGCCAGAACGGGATCTCCGGACATATGAGCCAGAAGCCTGAGTTCGATCTGTGAGTAGTCGGCCACCACTAACTCCCAGCCATCTTCCGGGACGAATGCAGAGCGAATTTCGCGGCCTTCTTCCGTCCGGATTGGGATGTTCTGCAGGTTTGGATTGAATGAGGAAAGCCGGCCGGTAGCGGCTCCGGTCTGATTGAACGTCGTATGAACGCGGCCTGTGTGAGGGCGAATCAACTGGGGAAGCGCGTCGATATACGTACCCTTCAGCTTCGTCAACTGCCGGTAGTCGAGCACCAGTTGGGCTACAGGATAAGCAGGCGCCAGCCCTTCGAGAACATCCGCGGCGGTCGATATGACTTTTCCCTTGCCCCACTTGGTCGGGGCAGGCAAATTCATCTCCTCGAAAAGCACTTTGCCCAATTGCTGCGGTGAGTTTACATTGAACGGGTGCCCGGCAAGATCGTAGATTTTTTGTGCAATCGTCTCGATGCGCTCAGTCAGGCGACCCGACAGTTCGGCCAGTACCGCCGTATCCACTCGGATCCCCGTCCGTTCCATCTTGGCGAGCACTGGAACGAGGGGAAGATCGATCTCGTTGTAGACCGCTGCTAAATTCTGCTGGGCTATTTGAGGCCGCAGCATCTCAGCAATAGCAAAGGTTGCTTCGGCTTGCTGCTCGGCGACTGGATTCAACTTTCGATCGAGAAACCTTTCGGCGAGATTCTCCGGCGAGCAGCCGCCAGGGTCTGCGCTCAGCAGAAATGCGTAGAGCATCACGTCTTCAGCCACGTTGCGCGGGGCGAGGCCAAGGGTCGCAGCATTCAACGAAAACACTTTCGCGTCGTGAACGACCTTTTTCACGGTCTCAGATTCGAGCACCGGACGAACCGCCTCCAGCAGAGACAACGGTGCTGACCGCCCTTCGCCAGCCCGGTACGACATCCCGACATAGGAATTCGTCAGATCAAAAATAACAGCGAGCGGAACATCGTCAGGGCGTTTGCAAAGCCAGGCGCTAATCGCTTCCGCATCGGCCAAACTTGAATAATCGCGAGCGGCACTATCATCTTCCGGCGGAAGATCCTTCAGAAGACTGAAGAACTCCAGTTCTTTGAAAAGCGCTTTGAGAGTCGAACTGTTTGGCGTTGCAGACTTGAGGGAATCGAGATCCCATTCAATAGGGACGCCGGTATGAATGGTAGCGAGTTGTTTACTGAGCAGAATCTGGTCACGATTACTAATCAGGCTCTCGCGGTACATCTTTCGTTCCACTTCGGACGCCCGTTCCAGCGCGGCCTCAACCGATCCGAATCGCGTGATGATGTCTTTCGCACCTTTATCCCCGATTCCTGGAGCACCTGGTATGTTGTCGATGGAATCGCCTTTAAGCGCCAGCAAATCGGCCACTTGTGACGGCTTTACGCCCATGAACTGCTCAACTTTTGCCTCGTCGTACCACTCGTCATCCTTCATCGGATTAAGCATGAAGACGCGCTTGTTCACCAGTTGCAGCATGTCTTTATCGCTCGAAACGATGACCACCTCAAGTGGGCGCGGTTGCTCTCGGCAGGCAATCGCGCCGATGACGTCATCTGCTTCAAAACCCGGGAAATCCAGAATTGGTATGTTCATCGCTTCCAGCAGCCGGCGGATATACGGCAACTGCTGGCTCAAGTCGCTGGGCATTTCCGTGCGGTTTGCTTTGTAATCGGCGAAACTTTCAGAACGGAAGGTGGGTGCCTCGACGCTTTCGAAGATGGCGGCGATGTACTCCGGCTTGAAGCTGGTTACCAGCTTGCGTAGCATGTTGTGAAAGATGAAAACCGCCTCAGTAGACAGCCCGGTGGCTGTCCGCATGGGAGGGGCGCCGCTTCGTGCACGTGCATGATAAGCACGGAAAATAAACCCAAAGCTGTCGATCAGGTAAAGGCGGGGTGCAGGCAACATCTACAGGATAATGGGCCTGTGAACTTTCGCTATCCAATCTTTCTCGATTTGACGGGCAAGAAGTGCGTAGTGACAGGCGAGGGCTTCGAAATTGCATCTAAAATCCAGGCGCTTGTTGACGCTTCCGCGAGAGTAGTGTACGTGCATCCGATAGCCGAGCCCCGTATTCAGCAGATGGCGACCGACGAATCGATCGAATGGGAACAGCGAACATTCGAGCCCGAGGACCTGGATGGTTGTTTTCTCGTCGTAACTGACCTCGAGGACAATTCGGACGTGTTCGCGCTGGCAGAAGCCCGCAACGTTCTCTGCAACTCGGTTGACGATCCTCCGTACTGCCGGTTCAGTTTCGGTTCGATACATCGCCAAGGCGATCTCACCATTGCGATCTCAACCAACGGAAGAGCTCCTACACTTGCCGTCCGGCTCAGACAGTGGGTGGAGCGCAATATAGGGCCTGAGTACGCTGCGCTCCTCGAACTGATGAAGCGATTTCGGCCGGTAGTGAACTCTGAGATTCCTGAATTTGAAGCGAGGCGTGAACTCTGGTACCGGATAGTGGATTCGGACGTGTTGACGTTATTGCACGATGGTCAGATTGCGGATGCAGGTCAGCGCGTCCGCAGTATGGTCGACGAGACAATCAGCAGCACTTCGCATTCCCAAACCGCTTCCGATAACGACCCTCACTGAAGCGCTGCCATGCCTCGGCCGAGTGACTCTGGCCGCGTTGCTGCAGATATCGACCGTAGGCATTCTGATCAGACAACTCGTGAGCGAACGAATTCAGGAGCCTCAGAATCCTGAGAAGGACTCTCATACTGTTTGCACCTCGATCTGTGACTCCATAAACGGGGTCTCAGACGTTGTGCGGCTCCGGGTTCCACTCAGGAGTCCAAACCAGGTCCGCAGCGAATCGATGACAATGATCGTGACAAGCAGAAGAAAAACTCCACATAATACCGCGTCCAGCCGTTCATTGAAGATGACGGCGTGTGTCTCTCGAAGCTTTGAGGCCGCAATCTTGCCTGCCGTGATAGCGTTTTCCAGAGCGGTGGCGTGAGAAAGAAAACCAAGCCGCGGATCGGGCGAGAAAATCTTTTCAATTCCAGCCGTAAACGTTACAATCACGAGCCAGCTAAGGGGAACGGCGGTGATCCACATGTAGCGTGCCCGGTGCATTTTCACCAGAACCGTAGTGGCTACGCACAGAGCGATCGCGCTTAACAGCTGGTTCGAAATGCCAAAAAGGGGCCAAAGAGAATTGATTCCCCCCAGCGGATCAATCACACCCTGATACAGAAAATAGCCCCATGCAGCCACGATTGCGGCAGAAGTCAGCAGCAACGTCGAGATCTTATTCCGGTGTTTGAAACCGGCGTGCACATGGCCGAGGAGATCCTGCAGCATAAAGCGCCCTACCCTGGTTCCGGCATCGATGATTGTAAGGATGAATAGCGCCTCAAACATGATCGCGAAGTGATACCAGAAGCTGAGGAGACCGTCTCCCAATCCGGTTTCCTTCAGAACGCCTCCGAAGATTTGCGCCATGCCCAGAGCAAGCGACGGTGCGCCCCCGGTACGGCCAAACAGACTGTTCTCGCCAACGCTCCGCGCCAGTTGTGCCATCGCACCCGCGGTTACCGGAAAGCCCCAGGAGGAAATGACGCCGACAGCGGCTTGCGGGGCAGATCCGACAACGCCCGGAGGCGCGTTCACCGCGAAATATACGCCTGGTGTGAGCGACGCAGCGGCGACCATCGCCATGATGGCAACGAACCCCTCCAGGAGCATTCCTCCATAACCGATGGGCCACGCGTGCCACTCCTTAGCGATTAGTTTTGGCGTTGTCCCGGATGAGATCAGAGCGTGGAAGCCGGACACTGCTCCGCAAGCGATGGTGATGAAACAGAACGGAAAAATCTTGCCGGCAAATACCGGTCCAGTGCCGTCGATAAACCTTGTCAGCGGTGGCATGGCGAGCTGCGGATGTGTAAAGAAAATGCCGATCGCCAGCAGGAAAATGACCCCGAGCTTCACGAACGTGCTCAGGTAATCCCGCGGCGCCAGAAGCAGCCAGACTGGCAAGGCACTCGCAAGAAAGCCATACACGACGATGGCAGCTGTCAGGGCAAGCCCGCTCAATGTGAACAGGCGCGCAGCTGCCGGCGAGGACGCGACAAGTTGTCCGCCATAAACGCCGGCCATCACCAATACGAAGCCAATCGCAGAAATCTCGAGCACTTTGCCGGGTCTCAGGTAGCGGAGGTACAAGCCCATCAGCACGGCAACGGGCATGGTCATGACGATCGTGAACGTGCCCCAGGGACTACCCTTCAACGCATTCACCACAACTAGTGCCACAACCGCAAGCAGCACAATCATGATGAGCAGAACCGTCACCAGCGAAACCAGCCCAGCGACCTTGCCGATCTCTTCCCGGGCGATCTGGCCGAGCGTCTTGCCGTTCCGCCGCATCGAGCAGAACAGGATGACGAAATCCTGGACCGCCCCGCCCAACACGGCGCCAAACAGAATCCACAGCGTTCCTGGGAGGTAGCCAAACTGCGCAGCGAGAGTGGGGCCCACCAGTGGACCGGGCCCTGCGATAGCTGCAAAGTGGTGGCCCAGAACAATCCACTTGTTTGTCGGCTCAAAGTCCTGGCCATCCTGGAAGCGTTCGGCAGGAGTGGCCCGCCGGTCGTCCAGCATCATCACCTTCGCCGCGATGAATTTGGCGTAGAACCGGAACCCGATTAGATAGATGGATGCAGCCGCGGCAACTAGCCAGAGACTGTTGACCGGCTCGCCGCGATGACCGGCGATGGTTGCAAGACAAGCAGCCGCAACGACTGAGACAAGCGCCCAAAGCGCCCGGTGAACATGTTGGCGCATGCATTTATTCCGAAAAAGATAAGGGTAGCGAGAAGCGAAACTACGATTGCGCTGACTCCTAAAGTGATCAACGCCCGGTTCATAGACGAATTCTCGACATTCTCAACGCGTATCCCGATCACGGGCGCGGGGCCTCGACTGGAAGCTTAAAGACACATTCGCTTCCGGGATCCGTGATGGATCCCCGAGTGGCATCTCAATCACTCGCCCGCCCTGTGGCTCCAGCAACCCCGATCGATAACGGAGTTCCTTCGTCAGCCCTACTATCAAATCAGCATCGTTGCCTTCTGCAACGGCCCCGATGTACCGGCGAGGTATCCACAACTGCTTACCTGTTTTTGCGTTGACAACCTGCACCTCCGACCATGTTGAGGGGCCTAAAACCCAATCGTTGGGTGAGAATTCCCGGATGGCCGGATATAACGCGAAGCGTCGACGCCCGACATAGTCCAGCGGCGACGGTACCAGCGGCGCTGACATTTGGTCTCAGTGTACCCGAAGTAGGCTCGTAACGAGAATCCTCAGGACCGGACGTGTGATCGCCAAGTCTCGAAGAAGCTGACCAGAGCCTCCGGTCGACGACGCCTCCTTAGCAGCCACAGTATTTCAAAAGCAATCCAGGTGAGAAACGCCCACGTAATCCAAAGCTTCAATGTCTGTCCGTTTTCGCCTGGCATGAGGAATTGAGCGGCGAAGAGCACGAACATCAGCATCGCCTCCCACCAGGCGAACTCCATGTTGATCAGGAATAGCAAACCGACGGTGGTCTGAGCCAGCGTGAGTAGCCATTCGGCCCGCTGCTCGCGATCGAACGAGAGGGCCGAAACGTGACCGCTTCCGAGCGACAGAACAATTGGCAACATAGCAACCAGAAGGGTTAACTGATTGATGTTGCTGGAAGCAATGTTCATGAGGCCTACTGACGCGCGATCGCGCTTGCGTGCAAAGTAAAACGTTGACGCAAGCTCCGGAAACTCGGATATAACGGGCGCCAGCCACTGAATGATGATGAAGGTGGGTATTCCGGCAGCCGCGGCAAGAGCAACCAGGCTGCCCAAAAAAGGCTCGGCAACCGCGAATACCAGTGAGCCACCCACGACGAAGCAGGCTCCGATGGCCAAATTACGGCCAAGGGGAGCGGCAAGCACAATCCGCCGCGGAATGGTTTCCAGGTCGTCAACGCCTTCGTGCTGCTCGGGCGGAAGCTTCGAGAGCAAGGCCAAATAGCCGGTGTAGCAAGCGATCAAGATCACGGCGTCGTAGATCTCGAGGCTGGCTTTCCACCAGATGACAAATCCATACAGCAACGGAAAGACGAGGCCCGCAACTTCGACGCTCTGATGCCGCGTGAGCTGGATTCGGCGCATCGGGGCACCCGCCGCTTTTCGATAAACAACAGCAGCCGTCAAGTAGATGATCGGCCACGCCAGGCCCGTCAGCAGCCGGAGAGCGCCCGTGAGGTTCGCCATCAGCAGAGCACGCTCTCCCTTCCAGGCAAGGACAGCTTCCACCGCAAACTCGGGCAACGTTTGCATCCACGCAAGAATGGCAAGCGCGAAACCTTGCGCGACAAAGTACTGCGCCGATTCCGCGCCCCAGGTAATCAGCAAGGAGGCGATCAGGATGCACGGCGTGGTCCATACGAATGACCAAGGGTTCGAGTGAGCGAGTGACCCGGCAACCGCAAACAGCAAAACAGTCCCGGTTCTAAGCAAAAGTGAGCCGGGCATTCAGTTCTCCGCGTGCAAGGGCGAGCACCGAGTGCTTTTCAAAGGTGGGAGATTTCTCAGGAAAATCGGTTCGGTAGTGGCCGCCGCGGCTTTCTTCCCGGCGAAGTGCGGCGAATGCGATCAAGGAGGCGAGTTGGTACATGTTCCGCACTTCGAAATCGGATCGGATCGGATTTTCGAGTGGCTGCAGCGCACGCGCTTCGATCCGTTTCGCCGCTGCTTTCAGTTCCGGTCCGTTTCGCAAGACGCCGCAAGAGTTCCAGGTAATGGCGCGCAGTTCGCGCTCAGAAATCGCGGGAAACAAGGCGGCCAGATCAGTTTCGAGTCCGCGGCGTGCGACAGGCAGAGACTCCATCGCCCTCCCTGCTCGTTCGCCGAATACCAGCGCTTCCAATAGTGAATTGCTCGCCAGCCGATTGGCTCCATGCACGCCCGTGCAGGCTACTTCTCCCGCGGCAAACAGCCGCCCGGCTGTCGTTCTTCCAAACAGGTCCGTTTGGACGCCACCCATTGCGTAGTGGGCGGCAGGTCGAACGGGAGCGGGCGTGGTAGCCAGGTCGATGCCGTGCTGAAGACATGTTTCGTAGATCCGCGGAAAGCGGCTTCGAACCAAGCCTGCCGGCAGATGAGTGAGATCGAGGAACACACTGCTATCCCCGCTGGTGCGCAACTCCATCACAATCGAGCGGGACACCACATCGCGGGGCGCAAGCTCTTTCAGCGGGTGATAGCGATCCATGAAACGTTCACCGCTTGCGTTTCGCAGGTAAGCGCCCTCGCCTCGCAAAGCCTCGCTCAGCAGGAACCGCGGAGCATCCGGCACGAACAAAGCCGTCGGGTGGAATTGAACGAACTCTATGTCCGCTACTGCTGCGCCTGCCCGAAACGCGCATGCGACGCCGTCGCCGGTTGCAACGTCCGGATTGGTCGTGTTCTCGAACACACGGCCGAGGCCTCCCGTTGCCAGCAGAACTCCCCGCCCCCGGATCAGAACCTTAGTTCCGGTAGTTTCCTCGAGCGCAATCACCCCGGTCGCCTCGCCATCGTTGAGGAGCAAATCGGTAACGGCAGCGTAGCTTTGGAAACTGATATTCGGGAGCGTGCGTGCGTGGTGTCGCAAGGTACGGACAATTTCGCGGCCGGTGGAATCGCCGTGCGCGTGCAGAACACGGTTCCGGCTATGCGCACCCTCACGCGCAAACAACAGCTTTGAGCCCTCCCGGTCAAATGCCGTTCCCCAATCGATCAATTGCTCGATGGCTCGAGGGCCTTCTTCCACCAGGATTTGTACAGCTTCAACGTTGCAAAGACCGTCGCCGGCTGTGATGGTGTCCTGTTCATGCAGTTCCAGGTCGTCGTCGTCACTGAGGGCAGCGGCAATGCCCCCTTGCGCGTATTCGGAAGAAGACTCCCGAAGGCTGTCTTTAGCGATGACGAAAACTCTGCCTGAGCGAGCGAGTTCGATAGCGGCGCGAAGGCCGGCAACGCCCGCCCCAACCACAACAAAATCGGTGTCAATCCGGTGAATGGGCGTGGCGATACCCACAATGGTACAACGGGATGAAATGACCGCGGTTCAAGTCCGGACAGCTCATCACAGCTACCCGAATGTGGTGAAACGCGGCATTCTTCAAAGGGTTTCGGAGTTCATTCCGCACCGCATCAGCAAGGTCTTTGTAGTGACGACAGAGGATGTCTGGCATCTTCATGGACATTCTTTGAAGGCGGGACTCGGCAGCCAACCCACTGTCCTCTTCTTTCCCGGCGGCGAACCAAACAAACGTCTGAGCGCCCTAGAAAAACTGGCCGATGCCATGCTTGCTGCGGGCGGCGACCGCGCCAGCTTGGTCGTAGGCTTCGGGGGCGGAATCGTAACAGATGTAAGCGGCTTTCTTGCGGCTATCTTCATGAGGGGCGTCCCGGTTTTGCAGATTCCGACGACTCTACTGGCCCAAGTGGATGCGGCGACCGGCGGAAAAACTGGGGTCAATCTGGCAGAAGGCAAGAATATGATCGGCAGTTTCCATCAGCCGCTAGCCGTATTGATTGATCCCGATGTGCTTTCGACGCTACCCGCGCGCGAGTATCATGCGGGCCTGTTCGAAGTGATCAAATGCGGAATCATTCGTGATCCGGATTTGTTTGAGCTCTTTGCGGAACGATCCGAAGCGATACTAACGCATGAACCGGACCTGCTAGATCAACTCATAGCAGCCGCGGTCCGTATCAAGGCGGAAATCGTCTCGGAAGACGAGCGCGAAGGCGACCTCCGGCGAATTCTGAATTTCGGTCACACTGTCGGACATGCGATGGAAGCCGAGACCGGTTACATCCGCTATTTGCACGGCGAGGCCGTGGCGTGGGGCATGCTGGTGGCCACACGATTGGCACATGTCATCGGTCTGCTCTCCGAAAGTGACGCTAGCCGGATCCAGCAGGTAATTTGTCGCTACGGGCCGCTGCCGGCAGCAAGCGATCTCGATCCGGGCTCACTGATTGGGCGGCTCGCAAGTGACAAGAAGACCATGCACGGTACAGTGCATTTCGTTCTGCCAAGTTCTATCGGCGAGGTGAAGATCGTCGAGAACGTAAGTAAGACAAATCTACTTCGCGCAATCTTGGACACCTTGCAATGACCGGTACGGAGCCGGCGAGAAGTTCAGGGACTACGCCGCCTGGAACCTCGGACGAAAAAACTGCCTCGCGTTGGGTGCAGCAAATGTTTGAGGTCGTTGCCCCACGATACGACCTGCTCAACCATCTGCTTTCGTTCAATATCGACCGCGGCTGGCGCAAGCGGCTCGTGAAAAGCCTCGAGCCAACTCTGGGACGCCCAAACACAAGAACGCTGGATCTGTGCTGTGGCACGGGCGATGTTCTATTTGATCTTGAATGCATCGCACCGGCGTTCGTAATGGGCGCAGATTTTTGCCACCCCATGCTGGTCAGCGCGAAGTGCAAAGGCCAGGGGTTGCACAGACCGGCAGTTCTTTTCGAAGCTGACGCGTTAACGCTCCCTGTACGTGATCAATCCCTCGATGCTATAGCGATCGCCTTCGGCTTCCGAAACCTAAGCAATTATCAGGCTGGACTCCATGAGCTTTCACGTGTTTTGAAGCGCGGAGGAGTGCTTGCAATTCTCGAGTTTTCGCATCCTTCCGGCTTCGTGATGAAATCCGTGTACGACTTTTACTCGCGTGTACTGCTGCCGTTGATCGGCGGCGCGGTCTCCGGCTCCCGCGAAGCCTACAGTTACCTCCCGGAATCCATACGCAAATTTCCGAGTGCCGCGGAGTTGTGCCGGATGATGGCTGGGGCCGGTTTCGCAACCGCCGAGTATGAACTGCTAACCGGCGGTATAGCTGCCCTTCATATCGGGCGCAAGCCGGATTGATGCGCTAGCGTCCAGCGGCACTGGCCAGTGTCCGGTTGATCTCTTCTCTCAGGTTCAATATACGAACCAGACGCAGAAGATAATTCGGGTGTAAGCCGAGTATCTTGGCAGCCTGTTTGTAATCGCCGTTTCCTTGCACATACGCGTCGAGAATCGCCTCCCGTTTAGCCTGCCCGACCGAGTGATGGTATCGCGCACCCGAATCGCGCGGAGCCGAATCCAGGAGCGTCTCCGGTAAATCTTCGGGAAGTACGAAATCGGTGAGGCCCAGCACCACAGCACGTTCCATTGCGTTCTCGAGTTCGCGAACATTTCCCGGCCAGGAGTACTGCTTCAAGACTTCCTCCGCTTCGGGGTTAATTCCCTGAACCGTCCGCTTACAACGTTCAGCCGAACGCTGAAGAAAGTATCTTGCCAGCAGTGGAATATCGTCTTTTCGGTCTCTGAGTGGCGGCGAAAGGAGGGGAATCACGTTCAATCGATGATAGAGGTCTTCCCGGAATCGCCCCTCCCGGATATCCTCGGTCAGGTCACGATTGGTGGCGGCGATCACCCTGATGTCGAGAGGATGAGGCTGCGTACCGCCCACCCGTTCGAATTCACGCTGCTGCAAGACACGAAGAAGCTTGGCCTGCAGAGCGGGTGCAAGCTCTCCCACCTCGTCCAGAAAGATTGTTCCGCCTTGTGCCAGTTCAAACCTGCCGCGCTTCAAAGAGATCGCGCCTGTAAAAGCACCTTTCTCATGCCCGAACAATTCGCTTTCAAATAGGGCCTCATTCAAAGCCGCGCAATTAACCGCGATAAACGGCCGGTCGTGGCGGGAGCTTTTCTGGTGCAGCGCTCGTGCGATTAATTCTTTTCCGGTTCCACTCTCACCGGTGATGAGAACCGTGGTATCGCGCGGTGCAACGCGATCCACCCTTTCCATGAGCACGCGAATGCTTGCACTATTGCCGACGATACCGGTGTTAATGGCGATCTGTTCCTGCAATAGAGCGTTTTCTGCCTTCAGCGTTTCCACTTCGCGATTCGCTTCGAACCCGATGGTGGCAAGTGAGGCAATCGCCGTAAGAGTTTCAAGGTGAGCTGTCAACCGGTCCGGTTCAGGATCCTGTATGCGAATGACCAGTGCGCCACCGAGGGCTCCCGCCAAGTAAAGCGGCACACCTACCATTCCGGTTTCCGCGCCTTTGAACGCGCCCTCTTCGCAGACGCGTGAGAGTGCGGCTTCAAATTTGCCGCGGTACTGCACCGGGAGTTCCTTCAAGCCAGCCAGCAATTCGCTCAGGTTGCCCCCAAGCAGCAAAATGCCTTCCGCCGAAGGGACAAGATCGTAGACCAGACGTACGATTTGCCCTTGCAAGAGCTGGTTTTGTCCTTCGCCAATACTAGCTGCAAGAGCTCGGAACAGGAAAACCAGCGAACACGCGGCCAACAAAACCGGTTTAGTGTCCCCGGCGGGAATGGGAGCAACTTCGTCTGCATCTTCGCTGGACCGGAACATGAAAATCGTTTTGCCGATTCCGATCTGATCGCGGTCTTCGAGCCAGCGCTCGGCCGACCGCATACCATTTACATACGTTCCCAGAGACGATCGCAAGTCACAAACCAGAAAGCGCCCGTTTTCGTTCCGGATCTGGCAGTGGCGCCATCCTACCTCCGGCTCATTGAGCACGACCCGCGAGTTAGGAGCTCGGCCGAAGAAAAAATCGCCTTTGCTGAGATCGTAACGAGTTCCGGCGAGCGGGCCATTTACGACCACTAATTCCGCGTTCATACAAGAGATCAACTACTTTAACAACAGCTCAAACAGAAACTAAGCTGATCAGCTCTTCGGATTGGGGCTTCTCCATTTCGTCGCTATTTCCGTCCAGATCCAGAAAACGGGTGTCCAGTAAGCGTCCGGGGTCAATACGTCCCATCGCTGAAAGGAGCGTCTCCTTGATAAACGGATGGTCCTTTTCGAGTTCGGCGAACATGTCTCGTAAACCTCGACGCACTGTTCCCGTCTTTTGTGAGCAGCCGCAAGGAATCACGGGTATTCCAAGATCCGCTGTGTAGCCTCGAGTCAACGTCTCCGAAACGAATACCAGCGGACGAATGAGGCGGAAATCCTTTTTGCGCGACCACGTTATGGGAGGCAGAGCGCTCACCCGGCCGGTGAACATCGCGTTCCGCAGGAAGGCTTCACAGAAATCATCGGCAGTATGACCCAGGGCAATCACGTTTGCACCCATGCGCCGTGCGATCTCATACACAGCCCGACGGCGGAACCTGCTGCAAATATCGCAACCATGTTCAGGCTGCTCGCTTAAAAGGTTCAATGACGGTTTGTCTTCCACATAGCACCAATCGATTCCGCGCCCTCGAATAAATTCGCCTACAGGCTCAATGGATGCGAGGAATTTACCTTGCTCTACCGTAAACGCCGCTAGCGAGAACTGAATCGGTGCACGTTTTCGAAGCAGTTCCAGCGCCATCAACAACGTGAGTGAATCCTTGCCGCCTGAGACGCCGACCGCCACCCTGTCCCCGTCGCGAACCATCCGGAAACGACCGATGGCGTCGCCAACCTTTCTTAGAATTTGCTTTTCCAGATCCGGCTTTTCCACGCTCTCCGATTCTATCTTTCGGAAGCTTCATATGGCGGCAATTTCGCAGGACTCTGGAACTCGATCTGGTATGCAAACGTATATCTTCGGTACGTTTCGAACAGGCTGGCTGTCAAACCGGCCAGATCATCTCATTTAAGGACGACTCTTTGGCTTCATTCGAACCTTTGGCCTATTCCAAACCTCCTTCGTTGCGCGAACGATGGCGCTCGTTCCTCAGCTGGCTCAACCGTTGCTGGACAAATGTAAAGCCCGGTCCTGAGGCTTCGAAGGGCTTGGTGTTGGCCGTTTGCGCGACTGTCATCTGGGCTGCCGTCGTCGGAGCCCTGAATCTGAACTCCGGTTTCGGCTTCGTAGCAGATCTGCTTTTCGCCTTACTGATTGCGGCAATCGGGATTCCGCTGATTACCCTCATCGCAGCGATTCTTCTGAGGATTCTGAGCGCCTTACCCCGTCTGCTTGCGGGCTTTCTGATAGGCGCTGCACTGTTTCTCTCGCTGCTCTTCTTCGGGCCGTTAAGTTATGTAGTCGCTTTGATGATTCTTCTCACCGAAGGGCTTCTGGGAGCGGCAGTCGCAACGCTACTTTTCGGTAAGTTCTCAACGCTCGTTCAGAAGCCGGCAAATGATTACCATCTCCATTCTCCTGGTCACTGTCGGTTTCAACTTATACATGTTCCGGTTTTTCCATAGCGAGGGAGTCGACGAGGAACTGATAGAGGTACAGGATCGTACGAACGCGCCCCCACCCTTGCAGATCGAGAATCCTGCGCATCCGGGCGTTCATGCAATTCGCACTCTGTTCTACGGGTCCGGGAACGATCGCCGCAGGCCCGAGTACGGTAAATCAGTCGCTATTCGAACAGGCACTGTGAATGCCTCCGAGTTCTTCAAGGACTTCAAAGGCTGGAAAGCCGAGATCAGGGAGCGCTACTGGGGCTTTGGAATGGACAAGCTGCCATTGAATGGGCGCGTCTGGTATCCGGATGGCCAGGGCCCATTTCCGCTAGTCCTGATGGTCCATGGCAACCATGACATGGCGGAGTTTTCCGATCCCGGGTACGCATACCTGGGACAGCTGTTAGCCAGCCGCGGATTCATTTTCGCGTCCATTGACGAGAACTTTTTGAACAGCGGATTGTTCGTAGATCCGCCGAAGCAGCAGGCCGTTCGAGGTTGGATGTTACTTGAACACCTGAAGCAATGGCACGGTTGGAATCAGCAAAAGGGGAATCCCTTCTACGGCAAAGTGGACTTGGAGAGTGTCGCCCTGATGGGCCACTCCCGGGGTGGCGAAGCGGCCGCTACTGCTGTACTGTTCAACAAGCTTTCCTACTATCCCGAAAACGCAAACATTCAGTTCCATTACGGCTATCCGATCAAGGCGGTCGTCGCCATCGCACCCGCTGACGGTCAGTACAAGCCTGCCGGCCAATGGCGTGTCATTCAGGACGTGAATTATTTCACCATTCAGGGCGCAAACGATGCCGATGTCTCTTCATTCATGGGAAGCCGCCAATGGGACCACGTGCGCTATACGGGAAATGGCTCTTATTTCAAATCCGAGCTGTACATCTATCGCGCCAACCACGGACAGTTCAACACCGTCTGGGGCAGAACGGATGTAGGCGCGCCGACGAACTGGTTTCTAAACCTGCATCCTCTTCTCTCGGGCGAAGACCAACGCAAAATCGGAAAGACGTACATCTCCGCATTCCTCGAAGCCTCACTTCATAACAGAAGCGAATACCGGCCACTCTTCCAAGATTACCGGCGCGTCCGAAGTTGGCTTCCCAAAACTCTGTACATCAACCGCTATGTCGATTCCAGCCACAAAGTGATCAGCGATTTCAACGAAGATGTCGACCTGACGACGACAACCGTGAATGGCGGAAGACTAGAAGGAAAAGAACTGGCGCTCTGGCACGAAGGACGCATCCCCTTCAGGCACGGAGATCGAGATTACAACGGCGTATTCCTCGGCTGGAATCGCGAAGGGAAAAAGAATGCTATGCCGACCTACTCGATAGAATTGCCTCCCGGTCTCGCCCAGCAATGGAATCTCAGTTCTCAATCGGTGTTGAATTTCTCGATCGCTGTCAGTGAGGAAGAACCGCCCGGACAGGACGAGGAAGGCAGTTCCCCCCGAAAATCGAAAAAGAGAAAGAAGAACACTAAACCGGAGTTGACAGACTTCACTCTTGAAGCGGTTACCCAGGACGGAGTCACAGGTGCCACGCCTTTGAGTCAGTTCGGCGTTCTGCTTCCGCCGCTGAAAGTGAGGTTCATGAAACTCGCCTTGATGGACAAAATGGGCTACAAGAATGCATCCGAGCCGATTTTTCAGACGGTGGACGTTCCGCTCGCGGCTTTCAGCGAGCACAACCCGCACTTCGATCCCACGAAGCTCACCAGCCTACGCCTGCGATTTGATCGCACAACTGCCCGAGTCATTATCATCAGCGGCATTGGAGTAGAAAATCCAGGGTTTTCGCCAGCACCTTCTTTCTGAGGCCCGACAAGACCTGTTCTATCTGCGAAACTATAGGTAGTCGCTTTGGTGAAGACCCTACCGGGCTTACATTGAGCAAACCAGCCGAAAGCTGGCATCTCCAACGGACATAGAACGTCCAATAAGTACTCTGCCGTGAATACATCGAAAGAAAAAAGCGGTGGCGAGAATCTCTCTCTGCCCTTTGGCCTCTCTTTCCGGGATCTCTATGATCAGCCGGGCCTGATTAAACTGGATTCGATTTTTCTCGAAGAACTCGGGAAAAGTGCGACCGAACTCCGCACCCGTCTTGTTACCGCCCGGGAGCAGCCGGAGAGCCTGAACGCCAAGCAGTCATCGGAGCTGATGATCGAGCTTGCTCCGTATGTCGAAGACTTCATTGGCGAGTTGTTTGGCATCCAACCGGAATTACGAGAGTTGCAGGCGCGCCACCATGAATTGCGCCGCTCTTCTCTGTAAAGCGCCGCTTCGTCCAGCGAAAAGCTCTGACCGGTTACACCGAGGAACGCGCGAGTGAAATTGACGGGTTTGAGGCCGGAAAAGAACTGGAAGATCTCATGGGCGAGCCGCTCACCGAGCTGAACTACGCCCGTCATGTCTCAGCATGGCTTGAAGCCGAATCTGGTCATCTCCACGAGCTTCAAATCGCTGCCTCTTACGCCGCCTGGGCCACGCTGTCGGCCGCTGGAAAGGCTCGTCACAAAAGCGGTGTTTTGTTCAAGGTTCCGCAGAAGCTCGATATGCATCACTTAGTTCCGGTGCACGCCTCCGAAACCGACGGCTTGGTTTCCCTGGAACTCTCGAGTGATCACTGGCGACAGCGGGAGGGATTCCGCCTTACTGATCCTGGTACCGGCCTGACTGGCGCGCTCGATCAGGCTTACTACTGCATCAAGTGTCACAACCAAGGTAAAGATAGCTGTTCCACTGGACTAAAAGAGAAGAACGGCGCCTTCAAATCCAGCGTGTTCGGAATCGCTCTTACCGGTTGTCCTCTCGACGAGAAGATTTCGGAGATGAACACGCTGAAGCAGCACGGAAATCCCATCGGCGCGCTAGCGGCGGTGACTGTAGATAACCCCATGGCTGCTGCCACCGGACACCGGATTTGCAACGACTGTATGAAGTCTTGTATTTTCCAGCGGCAGGAACCCGTCGACATACCGCAGGTTGAGACTCGCAGCCTCAAAGACGTACTCGAACTCCCGTGGGGTTTTGAGATCTATAGCCTTTTGACCCGCTGGAATCCATTGAACTTCGCGCGGCCCTATCCGCGCGCGCTCACCGGCTATAAGGTTCTGGTGGTTGGCCTCGGACCCGCCGGTTTCACACTTTCACATCATCTGATGAACGACGGCCATACCGTTGTCGCCGTGGATGGACTCAAGCTGGAACCCTTGCCTGAGGACATTTCCGGTGTGGACGCCTTCGGAACACATACCCAGTTCCGGCCTCTGCGGGAAGTAAAAGAAATCTACGAGCGCCTCGACGAGCGAGTCATGGCGGGATTCGGCGGTGTGGCTGAATACGGGATCACGGTTCGCTGGGACAAGAATTTCCTCAAAGTGATCCGGCTTCTGCTGGAACGCCGCCACGAGTTTTCGATGTTTGGCGGCGTCCGTTTCGGCGGCACCCTCACGGTAGACAGTGCGTTTGAGATGAGCTTCGACCATATTGCGTTGTGCGCAGGCGCCGGCCGCCCCACTGTGATCCCGATGAAGAACGGGTTGGTGCGTGGGGTCCGGCAAGCCTCCGACTTCTTGATGGCTCTGCAACTAACGGGCGCATCGAAGTATGAATCGCTCGCGAACCTTCAAATCCGGCTGCCGATTGTTGTGATCGGGGGCGGTCTGACAGCGATCGACACCTCCACGGAATCCCTCGCCTACTACGTCGTTCAGGTCGAGAAGTTTCTGAAGCGTTATGAGCTTCTCGCATCCGAAATCGGGGAGCGCGAAATCCGCGGGAAATGGACTCCGGAAGAAAGTGAGATTGCGAACGAGTTCCTGGAGCACGCCCGCGCTCTTCGCGCAGAGCGGGCCGTGGCAGCGCGGGAAAGCCGTCCACCGCGGATCGTTCAACTGCTTCACTCCTGGGGTGGTTCTACGATCGCCTACCGGCGAAGGTTGATCGATTCGCCCGGGTATACGCTCAATCACGAGGAAGTGACCAAAGCTCTCGAAGAGGGCGTGCGCTTCGCTGAATGCCTTACGCCGAAGGAAGTGGAAATTGACGAGGCAGGAACGGCTAAGGCGATCCGGCTGGAAAAACAGCGTCTTGATGAAGCCACCGGACAACTGGTCGGAAGCGGCGAATATGTCACATTGCCGGCCCGCAGTATACTTGTCGCCGCAGGAACACAACCAAACACCGTTTTAGCTCGTGAAGACGAGTTGAATTTCACTGTCGACGGACGTTATTTCCAGGCCTTCGATGAAAATGGCAATCGGGTGAAGCCTGAGCGGCTTGCCAAACCGTCTCACACTCACGTTCTGATCTCCACCCGGCCCGATGGCCGCACCATCAGCTTCTTTGGCGACCTGCATCCCTCTTTCTCAGGCAACGTTGTCAAAGCTATGGGTAGCGCGAAACGTGGATATCCGGTGCTTTCACGGGTTCTTGCCAGGCGTAGTGTTTCTGAACCCGAGCCGCAGACGCTCATGGATCGCTTAAACGATGAACTGCGTCCGGTAGTGAAAGAGATCGTGCGGTTAACGCCCAACATCGTCGAGATTGTTGTCCGAGCGCCCATCGCGGCACGCGCATTCCAGCCAGGGCAATTCTATCGGCTCCAGAATTACGAGTCTCTTGCTCCGCGCACGGATTCTACGGTGCTCGCTATGGAGGGTCTTGCGCTAACTGGTGCTTCGGTTGACCGCGAGAAAGGCCTTCTCTCGACAATCGTTCTTGAGATGGGCGGATCTTCAGATCTGTGTGCCCTGCTAAAGACGGGCGAACCGGTTGTTCTCATGGGCCCGACGGGAGCGCCGACCGAAACACCTGAACGCGAAACGGTCCTGCTAGCTGGCGGCGGCCTCGGTAATGCGGTGCTTTTCTCCATCGGCCAGAAGTTGCGGCAGTCCGGATCGCGCGTCGTCTACTTTGCGGGGTACAAGAAGATCATCGACCGGTATAAGATCGAGGAGATCGAAAAGGCAGCCGACGTCGTTATCTGGGTGTGTGACGAAGCCCCGGGCTTCACGCCAAACCGTATCCAGGACAGTGCATTCGTCGGCAACATCGTAGAAGCCATGGCAGCGTACGGGCACGGCGATCTCGGTGATCCCGAGATTCCGCTCCGTGCTGTCGACCGCTTAATCGTAATCGGGTCGGACGGCATGATGCGCGCTGTTCAACAAGCCCGGCACTCCGTCTTGCGGCCTTACCTGAAACCCGATCATCATGCAATCGGAAGCATCAACTCACCCATGCAGTGCATGATGAAAGAGATTTGTGCACAGTGCTTGCAGATGCACAAGGATCCGGTCACAGGTAAGGAAACGGTTGTGTTCTCCTGCTTCAATCAGGACCAACCGCTCGACCACGTTGAATTTGGCAGCTTGCGCTCGCGGCTCTCGCAGAATGGCGCCCAGGAAAAGCTCACCAAACTTTGGGTGGATCACTGTCTCCGCAGCATCGGAGCCCGGCCGGAACTCGTCACCCGCTGAAACGGTCAGGCCGCCGAGCCGATCGAAATCGTATAAGCTATCGGGAGTCATGTCACGCGCTCACACACTCTGGCTTCCCATACTGCTTACCTCGCTCAGCCCGTTATTCGCTCAAGGTCCCACGGAAATGCGCGCTAATATCCAGGGACAGAACTTTGGTGACCGCGGTAAATGCACCATTGAAGTGAATGTAGACGATACCGCTGAGGTGGAGGTCTCCGGCGACAGATACAGGATCCGAACAATAAGCGGACAACCGGCCTTTGCTCGCCGATTCGTCTGTTCCGGTGTAATGCCGCGCCGCATGAATGATTTTCAATTCAAAGGCATTGACGGACGCGGGCGCATGTATCTGGTGAGAGATCCGCGGCAGAACGGCGGAGTCGCTGTGATTCGCATCGAAGATCCCAAAGGGGGTCGCGAAGGCTATACGTTCGATCTGATTTGGTCTGGAGGTTCTGATGGCGGTCGTCCCGGTGGCGGATATCCAGGTGGTGGGAATCCAGGCGGTGGGAATCCGGGCGGCCCAGGCTGGGGAAATAACGGCGGCGGAAGAGATGTATTTGTCGTCACGTGCTCATCCGACGACGGCCGGCGCCGGTACTGCCCCGTAAATACCAGCCGCGGCGTGCGGCTGCTGAAGCAATATAACGACTCTTGCCGTGGTAGAAACGCCTGGGGCTTCGATAATCGCGGTGTGTGGGTCGATCGTGGCTGCCGCGCCGACTTCGAGGTCCGCCGCTAGTTCACGAAAGAAAGACTATGCGCAGGGCGTGGGCATCGCACTCAGCTGTACGCTTCAGAACGGCCGACTCAAACGGCCGCATCCAGTAAAAGTCTCCGCATTCGAGCGTTGTCGTGAACGATCTCGGCTTGCTGTGCAATTGCATGGATGTAGGCGAGAACGCGATCAGCAATGACGGTTTGCCCGCGCTAATCTCCTGGCCTTGTGTTTTGCCGTTAAGAGCGACCCGCTCGACACGCATCTCACGGGACTCGAACTCGGTGGAGACTCCTGTTTTTGATGGGGCCGGCCGATTCTCTTCGACGTCCTGCCCGCCCGCTGAGCGCTTCAGTTCAATCCGCAAGAAATGTCCTTGAGAGGCAAGCCGGCGCCACCCGAAAGTACCCGGGCTAACCGAACCGGAACCGTCTAAATACACGTAGATAGCCGCCGGCTTTGAACCATCTTTCTCCGGAGATGAATTGCCAGGAGCTTCGCCTTCAACCCGCACGACACGAACCTGGTCGTTGTCAAGCACTACCACTTCTGTCCTAGGACCAACGGGCGAAACCAACAGCATTCCAAGCAGAAGCGGCAACACGCTCTTACTCTACCGGATGGCCCGATATGCGAAGTTCGGATGGTTCGCTACGATGAAATTACACCATGAGTGCGTATTCTGTTGACCTGAAGAAAACGGTCAACCTGCCGAAAACGAAGTTTCCCATGCAGGCAAATCTGCCGATCACTGAGCCGAAAACGCTGGCCCAGTGGGAAGCGATGAACTTGTATGCACGCATTCGCGAATCGCGCATTGGGCGTCCGCAGTTTGTATTGCATGATGGCCCCCCCTATGCAAACGGCAACATCCACCTTGGGACCGCATTTAACAAAATTCTGAAGGATTTCGTCGTCAAGTCGAAGACGATGGCGGGTTATGACTCGCCCTACATCCCCGGCTGGGATTGCCACGGGCTGCCAATCGAGTACAAGGTTGATGCGCAATTAGGCAAACGCAAGACCAGCATGAGCGTGGCCGAGATTCGTGCCGAATGCCGCGCCTACGCTGCCGGATTTGTCAATATTCATCGCGGCGAATTTAAGCGCTTGGGCGTCCTCGGCCGTTGGAATGATCCATACCTGACGATGAGCCCCGAGTACGAAGCCGTCATCGCTCAGGCCTTTGTCGATTTCCTTCATCAGGGCTATATCTACAAAGGCTTGAAGCCGGTCCACTGGTGCATCAAGGACCGCACGGCGCTCGCTGAGGCCGAAGTCGAGTACGAGGACAATGCAAGCCCGTCCATCTACGTCCGATTCCCACTCGTATCCGATCCGGCCAATCTCGATCCGGCACTCGCCGGGAAGAAAGTCTTCTGTCTTATTTGGACCACAACACCCTGGACGATTCCAGCAAACGTTGCCATTTCGTTCAATCCAAAGTTTGAGTACGTAGCAATCGACACACCGCAAGGCATTACAATCGTTGCCGAAGGCTTGCTCGCGCAAGTTTCCGATGCGCTTGGGTGGGACAACACTGTCGTTGGGCGCTTCCCCGGCACGCGCCTGGAAGGCGCCATTTTCCGGCATCCATTCATCGAGCGGGATTCGCTTGGACTCCTGGGCGATCACGTGACGCTGGAACAAGGGACTGGCGCGGTACACACTGCGCCGGGTCACGGGCAGGAAGATTTCGTTATCTGCCAGCGCTACGGCATTCCGGTGTACTGTCCTGTGGATGCCTCAGGCCGCATCTTTCGGGCGGAAGGCGCCCCAGGAAGTCTGCCTGAAGAATTAATCGGCAAAACGGTCTGGGAAATAAACCCGATCGTCGTCAAGCTGCTCGAACAGCGCGACGCCCTCGCAGCTGAAATGCGGATTACCCATAGCTATCCGCATTGCTGGCGCTGCCATAATCCGGTGATCTTTCGGGCCACAGAACAGTGGTTCATCGGTATGGATCGCAATGAGCTGCGGACGCGCGCGCTCGAGGCCATCAAAGAAGTCGAATGGCATCCCGAATGGGGCGAGGAGCGAATCTCAAACATGGTCGCCACGCGCCCCGACTGGTGCATCTCGCGCCAACGTGTGTGGGGCGTACCAATTATTGTTTTCTACTGCGAGGCCTGCTCGGAGCCTTTCACCGACAAGCGCGTGCTCGAAGGAGTTGTCGAACAGTTTCGGCTTCACACGTCCGATGTTTGGTATTCGAAAACCGTCTCGGAGCTCATGGGACCGGGCTGCACCTGCAGCAAATGCGGAGGCTCAACGTTTCGGAAGGAAACCGATATCCTCGACGTCTGGTTCGATTCCGGGTCGAGCCATCTCGCGGTTCTTACCAAAGACAATGGCGCCAGTTGGCCCTCCGACTTGTACATCGAGGGCGGCGATCAGTATCGCGGCTGGTTCCATAGTTCTCTGCTGATTGGTGTCGGGTTGAAGGGCAGCGCGCCCTATCGCGAATGCGCTACACACGGCTGGACGCTTGACGCAGACGGCCGAGCCATGTCGAAATCGCGCGGCAGCCTGGGCCCTGACGACATCCTCAAAAAGTACGGCGCGGATATCCTGCGGCTCTGGGCTGCATCGGTCGACTTCACGGAAGACGTGCGCCTTTCAGACACGATTCTCAGCCGGCTTGCCGAGGCGTACCGCAAACTGCGCAATACCTTCAAGTACCTCCTCGGCAACCTGCACGATTTCGATGCGCAAACAGACGCTGTCGCAGGCTCTGATTTGTTGCCCATTGACGCTTTCACGTTACTTCGTGGCGATCAGCTTGTAGCGCGCTGCCGCGAATGGTACGGCGATTACGCGTTTCACAAGGTCTATCGTGCGGTCTACGACTTTGCAATCACCGATCTCAGCAACTTGTATTTCGATGTTTTGAAAGATCGCTTGTACACCAGCGGCTTGCGCTCGCACGCACGCCGCAGCGGTCAAACAGCGCTCCACCGGCTGCTGTCAACCTTGGTACGGCTGCTTGCGCCTGTACTCTCGTTCACGTGCGACGAAGTTTGGCGGTATATGCACCCGGATGACGCCGCAACCAGTGTCCACCTCGCGTATTTTCCGGCGCCCGGAGATCTGACGGACGGGATAACAGAAGGGCAACGCGCGACCGCCGAGAAATGGCAGAGCCTTTTACCCGTTCGCGACCAGGTCTTGAAAGCTTTGGACATCGCACGGGAGGACAAAGTAATCGGCGCTTCTCTCGAGGCGGCAGTTTCTATCAACGCAGGTGGCGACTTGTATGAACTGCTGAACGAGGTCCTTCCCGAACTGCCGGCCCTGTTCATCGTCTCGCAGGTCAACCTCGCACCAGGCGTTGGAAAAGAACTGACCGTCAGCGTCGAGCGTGCGCGCGGTGATAAATGTGAGCGCTGCTGGAAGTACACCGAAGACGTGGGCGCGAATCCGGAGTTCGCAACAGTTTGCGCGGCTTGCGCAAATGTGCTTGGGGAATCTACCGATTAGTGGCTACCGTCAACAAAGTCGCCAATCCAGTTCTGCCGGCCGTTCTCGCCGCTTGCGTCGCTATCGGCGACCGGATCTCAAAGCTTTCCGTGCAGCACTCGCTCGGGTTTACGGACAGCGTCTCCGTCATCCCGGGTTGGCTTCGGATCGTGCACACCGAGAATGCAGGCGCGGCTTTCGGCTTCCTGGGTGAGGGGAATGCGGTCTTGCGCAGCGTGGTTCTGATCGGGATCTCCAGCTGTGTGCTCGTGTTTGTTGCGATTGCCCTCTGGGGGCGTCGCAGCGATTTCTACGCCCCCGTGAACCGGATCGCCCTGGCGCTGATTTTCGGCGGGGCGCTCGGCAACATGTACGACCGTCTCGTGCGCGGCACAGTAACAGATTTCATCGAGGTCTATCGCGGGTCGTGGTCGTTTCCGGCTTTCAATGTAGCCGATAGTGCGATCACGGTCGGCGGCGCTCTGCTGGTGCTTGAGGTCCTTTGGCCGCGTCATCGGGCCGGCTTGCGCAATCAAACAGAAGTGGCGCAGAAGTAAAGCATGTTCCCCAAGCTAATCAGTATCGGAAGCTTTTATATACCGACCTACGGGGTGCTCGTCGCACTGGGCTTCCTCGCTGGGCTCACCGTCACTACCCGCCTCGCGCGCAACGTGAAACTGCCCCCCGAGAAAATTACCAACCTCGCCGTTTACTGCGCTATTGCAGGCATCGCAGGGGCCAAGCTCTTCATGTTCTTGTTCGATCTGCCCGACTATCTGAGGGACCCGGGCCAGATCTTTTCGACCGAGACGCTCCGGGCTGCTGGTGTCTTTCACGGCGGTTTCATAGTGGCCCTGCTGTTCGCGGTCTTCTACATCCGTAAACAGGGTCTGCCTCCCTTAATCACGATGGACGTCTTTGCACCTGGAGTTGCACTCGGCCAGGCAATCGGGCGCTTGGGATGCTTTGCAGCGGGCTGCTGCTGGGGGAAGCAGTGCGACCTTCCCTGGGGAGTTCGGTTTCGTTCCGATTTTGCAGCCCCCGTTCCTCTAAACCAGACCCTCCACCCGGTTCAACTCTACGAGGCCGCCGCCAACCTGCTGATTTTCACCGTCCTCTATCGTCAGTTCGGCCGGAAGCACAGGCCTGGCACAGTTATCGGGCTGTACTTGGTCCTCTACTCCACCGCCCGATTTGTGATTGAATTTTTCCGCGAACACGAGCAGGCCCTGGTAGGACCGTTCTCTCTCACGCAGTGGATCGCCCTCGCCCTGCTCCTGCTAGGCATTGGTCTTCTTGTTGTCAGACCGCAAGGTCTTGTTGCGCCTCGCGGCAAGCCCGAGAGCGCTCACGCTTAGCCGGTGCTTTCTTGCGTGGCTTTCTGTCGGCCCCCATATTGCCCTCGTTAAGCCGCTGACTGTGAAATCCGTGTAAAAGATTTGCTGATCGTGCAGCTAGTACCATGCACGCTAGTAGAACTAGCCTACAAGGCCCCAAAAACAAGTGGTAGAGTAAAGGTCCTAGCTGGAGCTTCAAGCGTGATTTTTTCTGTTTGCCAAGCCCGTGTGGTCAGGTCAGGTGGTATCCCTCTTGCCACTCTTGCGTGCCTTTCGTTTTTTCCTTTGGCTTCCTTAGATGCTTACTCAGGACGTGATTTGGACACTCAGGTTTCAGAACTTGAAAATCGGGGTGATCTCGTCAGCGCTCGTACGCTCTTAGAGCAGCAGGCCGGCAAGGGCAGCACGGATCCAGGTGCGGCGGAGGCGCTTGCACGATTTTTGGAGCGGCATAACGACCCCGGCGATCGGGCCGCTTATCTTCGCTGGGCACAAGAAGAAAAGGATCCAGGACGGCGCAAGCTGGCGCTGCGGCAACTGGTTCTTCTGGATTTCATCGGAGAGCAGCCGGACTTGAACTCTGACCTGGCTAAATATCGGGCCGCCGGCGGAACTGATTTCACGCCACCCAACCCGCGCGGAACCGCGGCCGCCGCTACCGTGATGATACCCGGGCCTCTGCGCTCCTTTGCGCGCATGGCAGCACTATCCCCGGACCTTGCCCCCGAGGAGTTGCTTCCGGCGCTGGCCCGTAATGTGGTCACCAACGGTTATGAAGCTTCGGGCAATGAGGCTCTACAACAAACCGAATATTTGCGGCTGTTGATCCGCTACATCGGGCAAGCTCGCGAGCTGCAATCCATGGCAGGCGGGAATCGCAAAATCGTCATTCCGAATTGCGATAGCGAGGAGACTGGCAATCTACTCAAGATTCTCGGTTACCGAATGCGGGGATCCTGCGGCGGCGACATCGTTCTGGAGACTGTCAACGCCACTCGTGCATTTCTGACCGTTGATTCCGGTTTTCCTCTCACCGAACTCGAAGCGGATCTGCGCGGCAATCACCGTTTCGAACTCACCTATGCACCGACGAACATCCCGGTTCTGTATGGCGGCGACTACTGGATGAATGCAAGCGGCCGTGCAGGCCAGGGGGACTTTATCGACACGTTTCTCTCCGATCCTGCGCTATGCCGTCTGTATCTCGGTCTCTCGCATTTGGATCGCAACACCGCGGAGGTGCTTCGTAAACACGATTCCGCCGCACGATTGAAGATCTACGCTCACGTCCTCGACTTCTACGGAAGCATGTTCCAGGTGCGAAACGGCGCCGCTGTTGTCCCCGGATCGCAAAAAGTCTGGGCTTCGATGACCGGCGTTTCCCCCACCAATCCCGGTGCTTTCTTCATCAAGCTGCTTGCCACAGACGACGGTTGGATGGCCAGCTATTTCGATGCGCTTTCAAGACTGGAAGGGCCCACTGCTGCCTACCTCACCCAACCTGAACGCATGCGGCGTTTCTATGACGCGCTGCGAGGAAAAATCACCAGTCCTGGACCTGCGCGCCCGGTTTTCCGATCTAGCACCGAATTGATGTTGCTGACCACCTCACTGCGGATTGACTCGAACGGCCAGCCGCACATTCCGGGCGACCTGGAGGTCTGGCGGACCTTATTCATCAAGCATCCGCATGGGAAGTATGACGGTAAACTGACGCGGTCTGCTAACAGCTGGCGCACTAGCGACGACCTCATCGAAGCGCTGTTTGGCCTCAGCCGCAAAAGTGTTGAAAACGAGCCGCTGAAGATCTTTCTTATTCTCAACGACGTTGACAAGGGCCGCGCTAAGCCTATTTCCGCTCCCCTGGCAGCCCGCTTGATTAGCGGTTATCGTACTTTCGGGTCACAGTATCTTCTGTTCGCGGATATGCCCTCGCTGAGCGAAGCATCGATCGGCCATTTCATGGACGTTTGCGCGGATACGCAAGGCATTCACGACACGCTTCTGCGGGCCGATACGGTCGGCACTTTCCAGTCGTTAGTGGGGCTCTGGCAAATACTGACTCTCCAGAACGCAATTCCGTTTGGCGCGCGTGATTCTTCTTTCGCCAAGCTCGTGGCCCCCTTTGGTCACATCAGGCAGGAGACCGAAGTGTTTGAGGCGGGCCGGGCCGGCATCGACACGCTACTGAGCGCAGCTCAAGCTCATCCCGGATCTGGCCGCCAGGAACAACTGGTTGAGCTGCTGGTGGGCCGGCTGCGAACGAATCCATCCCTGCCTTTTTCTCCGAGCCAGAGCTTTTTGCATGTGTTCGATGCACAGCGTCTGCTAACACTTGACACGCTGTTCGGCGTGGTTGACCGTAGCGGCAAGTTGACGTCCGATCCTAAGCTGATAAAAACCTTCAACGAAGAACTGGCGCGTCTCACTGAGACCGATTCCACGCGAAGCTCGCTCTCTCCTGAAGAGAAAAATACCTTCGCCGTCGGCTACTGGAGTGAGCGTCACCTGGAGCAGGAACGGAAAATCAGCTCTGAAAAGCTCCTGAAGGGAACCGGGAAAGATCCCCGGGAAGCACTCGCGCCTCTAGTCCGCGATTCGCTACTCGGGATTCTATACAGCTATTACGCGCCGGCCGGAGCCCAGTTGCTGATCACGAATCCGCTATTCGTGCGCAGCCACGATTTCATTGGCCCTGAGGGCACGCCCGTTGCTTGGCGCGAAACGGAAGTATCTGGGTCAGGGTGGCCGGCCAGCGCCGGCGGCCGGCTGGCAGGTTCGCTGGTCGCTTTACCGTACGCGATCGCGGAGGCTGAACAGAATTTTCTAATGCCGCGCCGTGAGCAGGCTTTAATCTGGTCCGATTTGGTGCCGCAAATGATCGTCAACGTCACTTTGACGCGCTGGAGAAAGATCCAGCCCGACCAGGTGCGATGGGTCTCGCTGCACATCGAAAGAGGCCGCCTGCTGCTTGCCGCGGCCGCGCTTGATCCCAGAGTGCAACAGCCCGTACTCGAAGCATATGGCCGATTCTCCACCCCGGCAGGCGTCGAGTCGCTTCGCGATCAGTTGCAGACCGGCAATTTTTCGAAGGCCGCTTCGCAGGTTCCGCCATCCATTCTGTTTGCGATAGCATGTGATCCTGCGCTGGAGAAGGTGTCGCCTGATCTAACGTCTGAAGAAATCGCCGCCATGGCGTCGCAAGGCAGCCCGGAACTTTCACCCGATTCCATTGCTCAAGCTTTCGGAACGCCGAAACCTACGTTGACCCATTCATACCGCCCTGGTCTGCTTTATCTCCGGACCTTCCCGGCTCTTATGGGTTACTCCAGCCGGATACTGGCAGAAACATGGGAATCGAATAATCTCTATTACGCGGCGCTCGCAGAGGAAACCGGAGTGCCGGCCGACCAGTTGGACGCCTATGTTCCCGAGTGGAACCGTTCGGCGATCGAAAATATCTTTGCCACCCATTTGGAAGATTGGCCTGCTATCTTGCGTTCCCTCAACACCACTGCGAATGCGGTGAGGCAGCGCAACAATCAGCCCGGCGTAGCGGCAGGCGCGGCTGCTTCGGAGAACTAGGAAGGACGCTTGAGGACATTTCAAACCATTGCCGGCGCGGCGCTCATTTCAGCTTTGGCATTCGGCCTGTGGGCTCGCGTTCAGGAGGGAGAGCAGTCCACCTTCCATGTAAAGGTGGACCTGGTCGTGCTCGGGTTCACGGTCACCGACCAAAAAGGCAGATATGTGAACGGCTTGAAGCCGAAGGATTTCAAAATCTACGAAGATGAGATCCTTCAAAAGCCCGCAACCTTCGCTGAAGGTAATCGTGCACCGCTCCAGGTCCTCGACAATGGCGATACTCGCCCCTTGCACGGAAACCTAAGTGCAAATGGACAAGGAAACGTGCCGCTCGATCCGCATGTTATTGACCTCCGTAGCGACGCGAGCGGAACGAACGTCTTTGTCCTCTTCGATACCAGTAATTACATGTATCGCGGCTTCGTTTATGCATCCGATGCCATAGCAGATTTCATCCGCGGCCTGGACCGCGCCGACTCGGTTGCCGTGTACACTTACAGCCGCAATCTCAATCGAGCTGTGCTGCTGAATCGCGACCGCGGGCTAGCCATCGCCGGACTCCGGAAAGCCGTTGCCGGAGACGACTCGGCCTTATACAATTGCCTGCTTCTTACGCTGCGGGACGCGGCTAAGGCGCCGGGACGCAAGGTAGTGATCGTGTTCTCGAATGGCCCTGACAACGCCAGCATGGTAGCCCCTGACGACGTTCGTGCAGTGGCGGAAGACGAAGGTATACCCATCTACGTCATCTCAACCAGCGAGATCAACAAGGACCCCATGTCGAGTTCCATCTTCAAGCGAATCTCGACCAATACAGGGGGCAAGACTTACTTCGCGAAAACCTGGCAGAAGCAGGTAGAAGCTTTCGAAGCGATCCGCGAGGATCTTGGGAACAGCTACACGGTTACTTACTATCCGCAGCCGAATCCGAATGAGGGGTTCCGCAAGATTCGTGTCGAGCTGACGTCGGAAGCTGCCAAAAAATACAAGGTTCGGGCACGTCCTGGATACCGCCCGCAACGCGGCATTTAGTTCGCGCATCCGTCGTAGTCAAGACGGAAATTTCGACGGATCGCGCTCAGGAACCCCGGTCTGCTGGTTGCACGGCGAGGTATCCGGAACAATCTCTATTCGTAAGTGCTTTGCGACCAGGTGCGATCTTTAACCCCGCTGAGATCAACCTTTCCTTCCAATAGCCCGCATCACTCTCTCAATACGTCAGGACGGAGTGCCCGGCTAACCCTGTATTGACCGGCTATGCGTCTGTTACTAGAATTAAAGCCTGCATCTGTCACCTGGCCGGTCCTTTGAAAATATGGATCACAACAGGAGCTCCCAACGGCATCTGCGCGTCGAAGTCCGCCCGATGCCTGGAACTGCGGAAGGACGTTCTTCTCCCTAGGTTGGTTACGGTGGCTGATCTGACAAATCGATCTTCCGACCAGATGATCGCATTCGGACCATTCGTCCTCGCTCCCTCTCAACAACTCCTGCTCAGAGCCAATCAGCCGGTCGAAATCGGGACTCGCGCGTTTGAGATTCTGACGTGCTTGGTTGAGCGAGCGGGGGAGATTGTCAGCAAGGAAGAACTGATCGCGCGCGTGTGGCCAAACGTTTTCGTTCAGGAAGCGAACCTTAAAGTCCACGTGGCCACTTTGCGACAGGCATTAGGGGACGGTCAGGGCGGCAATCGATTTATCGTCAACGTTCCGGGTA
The DNA here is from genome assembly GCA_963771495.1 of uncultured Acidobacteriaceae bacterium. Taxonomy (GTDB): domain Bacteria; phylum Acidobacteriota; class Terriglobia; order Bryobacterales; family Bryobacteraceae; genus Bog-105. Next base: position 477,647 of record CAVYTR010000013.1, read on the forward strand.
GGGGCTATCGTTTCGTCGCTGCGGTGTCGCGCCAAAGCTCGCCGCCCGAGATGGGAGGCTCGGCCATAACAGTGACCGGCGCTCACAATCTTCCGGTGTCGTTGACCCGGATGATCGGCCGTGCGGAAACGGCCCAAGCGATCTCGAATCAGATCTTGCAACGCCGTTTCGTCAGCATCGTCGGGCCTGGCGGGGTCGGGAAGACCACGATCGCATCGGCAATTGCCAGTTCTTTGACCAACTCGTACCGGGACGGCTGTCGATTCCTCGACTTGGCCCCACTGAGCGACCCCAGGTTAGTCCCAAGCGCACTTGCGGTACTGCTCGGCGTTGGGGCACACTCCCATGACCTGATCCCAAACCTCCTTGCCGTCCTTCAGGACAAGCAGATGCTGATTGTGCTGGATAGCTGCGAGCACATCATCGATGCCACCGCTGTATTCGCAGAACAGTTGCTGAGGGGCGCGGCAGGCGTCCACATCCTGGCGACCAGCCGTGAGCCATTGCGTGCGGCAGGCGAAGTGGTCAGGCGACTGCCGCCGCTCGAGATCCCGCCCCTGCTTAGCACGCTGACGGCGCCTGAGGCGCTCAAGTATTCCGCAGTTGAGCTATTCGTGGAGTGTACGGCCGCAAGGATCGATGGGTTCGCCCTGACGGATCATGACGCGCTGCTGGTCGCCGACATCTGCCACCGCCTGGATGGAAACCCGCTCGGGATTGAACTGGCGGCGGGGCGCGTGGATGCATTCGGGGCCAGCGGCGTGGCCGCGCGCCTGGTGGATCGCTTTCGCATACTGACGGGCGGTCGGCGGTCGGCTTTACCGCGTCATCAGACCCTCGTGGCCACGCTCGACTGGAGCTACGATCTCCTCACGGATCTCGAGCAGGCCGTTCTCCGACGGCTGTCGATATTCGCTGGCGACTTCACCTTGGAGGCAGCGGCGGCCGTCGCGGCGGATGGCCCGACCACCGCGCCAGACGTCGTCGTTGCTATTGCGAATCTAGCCGCGAAATCTTTGGTCTCGGCGGACGTGAGCGGTCGGATCGCACGTTATCGTCTTCTCGATACCACCGCCGCGTACGCGCGACAAAAGCTGAACCAAGTTGGCGATTTCGGACGAGCCGCGCTGCAGCATGCTGATTACTTTAGAGAGTTGTTCGATCGAGCGGAAATGGGAAGCATCAACCAGAGCGCGACAGAGTGGCGAACCATTTATGCCGGGCACCTCGACAACGTACGCGCCGCGCTCGATTGGGCATTTTCGCAGAACGGAAATATGGCAGTCGGCCTCGCCTTGACGATCTCGACCGTCTCGCTTTGGCTAAATCTTTCCTTGATGGACGAATGCCGGCAACGTGTCAAACGAGCGATTTTGTGCCTCGGCTCTGCTGGCCATGATACTCCTCGCCAGGAGATGCAGCTCTTCACGGCGCTCGGAGTAGCTCTCTACTCCATCGGTCCCGGCCCAGAGTCCAAAACGGCATGGACCAAGGTTGAAAGCCTCGCGGAACAGCTGATGAACACCGACTATCAACTGCGGGCGCAATGGGGTCTTTGGACCGTCTGCGTGACCGGAGGCAACCATCGGGATGGATTGGCGCTGGCCCAAACGTTCACTCGTCTTGCCGAAAAGCGCCGTGATCCAGAGGGCCTGCTTGTGGGAGAACGTCTGGTCGGGACCTCCCGTCACTTTCTAGGCGAACAAGCAGTCGCAAAGCAGCACCTCGAGCGCATGCTAAATCGTGCGGGACCGCCCGGCAACCCTGCGGACGTTTTCCGTTTTCAATTTGACCAGTCCGTAACGGCACGCGCGTTCTTAGGCAAGGTCCTCTGGTTGAAAGGACTCCCTGATACGGCCATGCACGAGGTGAAGCGAAGCGTAATCGATGCACAGTCGATTGGTCATTCGTTGTCACTGTGTTATGCACTCGGTCAGGGGGCCTGCCCTGTCGCGCTCCTGGTCGGCGATATGGCGGCGGCGGAGCATTATGTAGCCTTGCTGCTTGACCATTCAAGGCGCCACGGATTGGCGTTGTGGGCAACGATGGGCCGCTGTTTTCAGGGCATGGTCTTTTTGAGGCGTGGCAAACATGAGGAGGGCCTAAAACTGCTCCAGGTCGCGGTCAACGAGCTGCGGGACGCGGGCTACGCCCTTTATCACACCGTCTCGCTTGCCGAACTCGCTGACGCTCTGGGACGCACCGGAGAAATAGGGAGGGCTCTAACGGTGATTGACGAGGCCCTGATGCAGTCCACCCGCAACGACGAGCGCTGGTGTCGGGCCGAACTGTTGCGCGTCAAAGCCGAAATCCTATTACTTGAAACCTCCCCGTCTGCCGAGGCGCTGGCCGAGGATCACCTTCAGCAGTCGCTCGAGTGGGCGCGTCAGTGTGAAGCCTTGTCTTGGGAACTCCGGGCGGCTAATAGCTTGTGTCGATTGCGATACAGGCAAGGTCGAGTGGCCCTCGGACGCGAGTTGCTCGCGCCGATCTATGCCAAATTCACAGAAGGCCTGCACACGGCGGATCTGAGCACCGCAAACCTCCTCTTGGAACGCTGACCTACCGCCCCAATTTACCGCGCTTAACTTCACTTGACTGGTGTGCGCGCCGTAACGATGCGATGCTTCCCACAGGACAACACAAGATGCTGTCCCAGAGGACCCAAAAGGAGTTAAGCATGGCAATGTTCACTACGACGGATGGCACTGAGATCTTCTACAAGGATTGGGGCACAGGTCGGCCGCTTTTCTTTCATCACGGTTGGCCCTTGAGTGCCGATGACTGGGATAGTCAGATGATGTTCTTCCTGGATCACGGGTTCCGGGTGATCGCTCACGACCGGCGAGGCCACGGGCGTTCAACGCAGACGTACCTCGGACACGACATGGACACCTACGCCGCCGATGTCGCCGAACTCGTCGAGGCGCTCGACCTCAAGGACTCTATTCACATCGGGCATTCCACCGGCGGTGGCGAGGTGACGCGCTATGTAGCAAGACACGGAGCGGGTCGCGTTGCGAAGGCGGTTCTCATCAGCTCCATTCCTCCAACGTTCATGCAGTCAGAGAGGAATCCAGACGGCGTTCCAAAGAAAGTGGTCGACGAGATTCGTGCTGGAACGGCGTACCATCGGGCGCAGTTTTACAAAGACATCACAATGCCATTCTACGGCTTCAACCGCCCTGGCGCGGTCATCTCCGAGGGAATTCGAGATAACTGGTGGCGGCAAGGGATGATGGGCGCCGTCACAGCCCACTATCAGTGCGTCAAGGTCCTCTCCGAAACCGAGTTCTACGACGATCTGAAAGTGATCGACATTCCAGTCCTGGTAATGCACGGCGAGGACGATCAGATCTGCCCGTTCCCCACGACCGGAGCGAGGTCAGTCAAGCTCCTCAAGCACGGCACACTGAAATCGTATCCGGGCTTTCCGCACGGCATGCCGACCACGCACGCAGACCAGATCAATGCCGATCTGTTGTCTTTCATACGCGGGTGAAGGCTTCGACATTCGATTGCGAGTAACGACTTGGCACGTGGGTGGCTTTACCCTCGTGCCCGGTTCGCAAATTCGAAGCTGCGCAATTGACTCGCCAAGCCATATTGCGGATTTGTCTTAAGTCCTCAAAGGCTATAACGAAACTGACAGGCCGTGGAGCCGATATTCTACCTTTCATGAAAACTTGGCAAGCTGGAATATTCGCTCTCGGAACAGCATCGCATGCGTACCTGGAGTTTGACGTCTTAGACCAACGCTTTGGAGAAAAGCTGGTCACCGCAATCTCCGCTTTGCGCGAGCCGAGAACTACGATCGGCGGAGTCAACTTAGTGGCAGGGTTCCGGCCCGAGTTGTGGTATGAATTCGCTCCCGATCACGCGCCCGCAGGCGTACACGGATTCAACACTCCGATCGTCGGGGAAGGCGGGTTCGTAATGCCGGCCGCACAGCACGACGCTGTGTTGTGGCTTTCGGGAAGTGCGTACGACGTCATCTTCGACGTCGCACATGAAGCCATCGTCGCCGTGAAGGATCTGGCATCGGTCGCCGAGGAGACCTCGAGTTGGCCGTACCGGCATGATCGCGACCTCACCGGTTTCATCGACGGTTCGGAGAACCCAAATCTCATCGATGCTTCAGACGCGGCGCTCATAGCAGAGGGTAACACCGGCGAAGGAGGAACTATCCTTTTATTGCAAAAGTGGAAGCACGACACGGCCGCCTGGGAGTCCCTTCCGGTGAATCAACAAGAGCAGATCATGGGGCGCAGAAAACTGGACAGTGTTGAGCTTGACGATAAGCCGGCCGACTCGCACGTGGCGAGCACGGATCAGGATCAATACGGGAAAATCTTTCGCCGGAACATGCCATACGGAACTGTCACGGATCACGGGACGATGTTCGTTGGATTCAGTGCCGATCAGCAGCGGCTTTCCGCAATGTTGGAGAGCATGGCGGGCCTGCGCACCGGAGTACGTGACGCGCTGACGCGCTATACGCGGCCGATCAGTGGCGCCTATTACTTCGTTCCGTCAACCGAGAGCCTGCGCCAAACGCACTAGAACAATTCGAGTCTGGGACAACTGGCGCCGATTCAGACTAGCTCGGCGAAGAAGGTTCGCGCCGCGAGTTCTGATTACCCTATCTGGCACGAGTCTCACCGAGATACATCGCCTGCCACGGCCAAGTGTTTAGGTCCGTATTTTCACAGTTGCAGGGATCGAGATACGACCGTGAACTCTAGCACCCCTTGCTCCTTCTATTTTTCTCGCTTTACCGCGAGCGGTCCGAAAGCCTGGCTCACCGGCATCAATTGCATCGCGTTGATATTGACATGCGCTGGTCGTGTCGTCGCCCAATGGATCGCGTCGGCGACATCTTCGGCGGTGAGCGCCGTTGCCCCTTCGTATACAGCGGCCGCTCGTTTCTCGTCACCCTTGAACCGCACCTGCGAAAATTCAGTGCCGCCAACCAAGCCAGGTTGAATATCTGTCACGCGCACTGGCGTCCCGAGCAAATCCGATCGTAAGTTATAACTGAACTGGTGCACAAAAGCCTTTGCCGCACCGTACACATTTCCACCCGGATAGGGAAATTCCGCCGCCACTGAGCCGATATTGACGATGTGCCCACGGCCGCGTTGCACCATGCCGGGCAGCAAAAGACGCGTACAATAGACAACGCCTTTCACGTTCGCATCGATCATGGCGTCCCAATCGTCGAGTTCGGCGCTCTGCGCCGGATCGAGCCCAATCGCGCCCCCGGCATTGTTCACCAGAACATCCACTGCCGCGAACTGTTCGGGCAAGCCGTTGATCGCCTTTTCCACCTGATCACGGCGGCCCACATCGAACGGAAGCGGCAGGAATTTTTCCCCCAAATCCGCCCGCAACTTCTCGAGCCGGTCCTTGCGCCTTCCTGTTCCAATCACCTTGGCGCCGTCCTGCAGAAATCTACGGACGGTCGCTTCGCCAAATCCCGCCGTTGCTCCAGTGACGAAAACTATCATTTCTTCAGGATAGTGTCAGGCGCAAATTGCGTCCCTGTGTTAGTCTGAAAACGTTCTTCGTTTTCAACGCTTAGCCCTGCGGTTTAGGGCCGCTACGACCCTCTGTCATGTTGCTGCAAGTCTTTTTGCAAGCTCAGCTTCTCGGCTCTAACGAGTTCCTCGCAACTCCTCCTTCTCCCCACATTCATCAGGCACAGGACTTCTTGGGCCGGTGCGCTTGGCTGAATCTGCTTTGCGAAGTTCTGCCTCGGGCGCTTCTAGCGGAGTTAAAGCTTTCGCGTATGCTGCTAGGCTCCAGCAGCGCAGAACAGTTTCTGCTGGTGCTCGCTGAAGAGGACATCCCTCGCGCAACCGCGCTGCTCACGCGCGCGAATGACGATTTGTTTCAGTTATCCGGCCAAACCTTGCGGCTGCATTGGGCAAGTACCGAGAATCTGGGCGCATGGCCGGTTGTGCGCAAGCGCCTCGACGATGCACTCGTGTCAAGAACGTCCGCTCCGCTCGCCGATTTACAAAATCCGGAGCAGTTTTTCGAGCCCGTAACGGATCCTGGAGAGTCTCAGTCCGATCTCTATTTCGCCGAATTCGCCTCTAGGCTGGGCACGGCAACTGCCGTAGGCTGGTCGAACGAGCAGCAGGCCCGTCTCGTCTGGAACGGCGGCGATTACTCATGGACTCTGACCGATGAATCGCGTCCGGATACAGATAGCATCTTCTTCCCGCGCCGCTTCGCTACCGACGACGAAGGCAATCCGGCAACTCCCCCCGAACTGGCTGAGCGCGCGGATGGAAGTTGCCTCTGGGGCATCCTCGTTGGCGACATCGATCAGTTCGAGACGCAGCTCAAGCGCGTTGCCACTATCGAAGAACACATTCACCTCTCGGTTTTGTTTAAAGAATTCTTCGCGGGCGAGCTTTCGCTTCTCTGTACGCTTCCGGAGTTCTGGCGCAAGGTTAGCATTCTGTATCGCGGCGGTGACGATTTCGCAGTGATGGGCGCCTGGGATTCACTGCTTCTGCTCGCCCGTGAACTCGAGAGACTGTTTGAGAAATTCTCAGAGCATAATCTGCAATCATTTAGCGGCCTCGAAGGCAAGACGGTAAGTATGGCGCTTTCTGTCGCTCCCGAGATCGACAGTTCGCCCGCAAGCGTCTTCGAATCCGGAGTAATGCAATTGCGGCAAGCAAAAGCCACTGAGCCCGGATCATTCGCGATTTTTGGCAGAACTCTCGAATGGAAACGACTGAACGATGCTGAAGAACTGAAAGCCGGACTCGTAAGGCTTGTGCGTGAATTTGGATATTCTCCCGATTACATTCACGAACTTGCAGCGGTATACCGGGAAGCCTCTCCTACTCGCAGCTCCCGCCGGAAGGCCGCTCGCATGGACAAGCCCTGGCGTACGTACATGCGGCTGGCCCAGGTGATTCCGCAGTCGCGCGGCAAGGAAGTGAATAATCTGCGCAACACCGCCATCGCCAGCCTTATCGGTAAGCGAACGGCCGCTGCAAAACTGCGCCCCTCGGGACGTGTCGGCCTCGAGTGGGCTCGCCTCGCTGTGGGTGGCAGGGGCTGAGGTTTCACCCGACAGACTCACAAACAATTTCTGGGCAAGAATCTCTGGAAGGATCTGCGATGGCTGAACTAGAAGAAAAGAAAAGTGACGAACGTCGAGGCGGCGACCGGCCCCAGCGTGAGGGCCGTCCGGGTGGCGGCAGTGGTCCGGGAGGCGGCAGTGGCCCGCGAGGCGACCGCGGACCGAATGAAGGCCGTGGCGATCGTGGCGACCGTCCGGGAGGTGACCGTGGGCGTGAAGGGCGTGGCCCACGCGGCGGTCCCGGCGATCGTCGTCCGGAAGGGCCGCCGGAAATTGATCTCGAAAAGCTGATTGCCGACAGTCTTTATCTTGACAATCAGGCGCACGTAGTCGTCAGCCGGATGCGCGACATGGATTCGGGAACCAGGAGCCAGTTGCGCAGGCTCTACAACGCGGTCCGACGCGCAACCAGAACCCCCGAAGGCGAACGCCAGCATGAGTTTGTTATGGTGCGCGCGCGCCTGGCCTACACCATCGCGCGACACTCGCTCCGTAGCCTCGATGCGCTCGAGCGTCTCCTCTTGCAGGTCACTCGCAAAAACGACGCTCGCGGATATGAGCGGTTCCGCGATCTCTTCGAAGCCATCATCGCCTACAACGAGTAGTCCGATTCACCGATATACGACAGGAAATTTGACACATGAGTTCTCATACTGCAGCGACGGAGCTTACCTTTCTCGGCAAGCTGATTCTCGAAGGTGAAATCCAATGCAAGACCGGCTTGCACATCGGCGCAGGCAAGGGATCGCTCGAAATCGGCGGCGCCGATAATCCCGTTGTGAAGGATGCATTCGGGATTCCCTACATCCCCGGCAGCTCTCTGCGCGGCCGCCTTCGCTCGCTGCTCGAGCAGACACTCGGATTGGCGGTTCCGAGCGAGCTTGTGTTTCTATCGAAGCGCAAAGGCCAGGAAGTTCGCATCCACCAGAGCGACCGGCCCGACGATGAAGTCTGCATCCTGTTCGGACGCAATCCCGGGCGGGCGGAACGGGTCTCGGGTGATGCGATTGAGGGCTCTTCCGCCACGCCCGCGCGTCTTACCGTTTACGACGCGCCACTCCTGGTCGATAGCATTACGCCGCAAATGCGCGAAAACCTGGATGATGAGCTGACAGAAGTGAAAAGCGAAAATGCCGTCGATCGCATCACGTCCCAGGCGAATCCCCGCACTCTGGAGCGTGTTCCCGCAGGCGCGCGGTTCCACTTCCGCATGGTCTTCGACGTTCTTTGCGAAGAAGACAAACCGCTGGTTACCCGGGTCGTGGAAGCCCTCCGCCTGCTCGAAGACGATGCCCTCGGCGGGGGTGGAAGCCGCGGTAACGGTCGTATTAGCCTGAACGCACTCAGTCTCACCTGGAGAAGCAAGGACTACTATGCGAAGGGCGCCGCCGAGAGCGGGTTGCTTTCGGGCGCCGATCTCTCGGCTCTCCAGGCCTTGATTAGTACAGACGAGTTTCGAGAAAAGCTTGCCTAAATGCAGCCAGCAGTTTTAATTCGTTTGCGGCCTAAAGGGCCGTGGCGATTTGGTCCCGGAGAGGGCGGCGATAGCCGGCTCGATTTCACTTTTCGTAGCGACCGCCTGTTTTCAGCAGTCACGCTCGCCATGCGTAAACTGGGGTGCCTCGAGGATTGGCTGGACGCTACCGCCAAGGCGTCAGTACCCGCCGTCACTTTCACCTCATTGCTTCCCTTCCAGGGTGAGGTCCTGTTTGCGCCGCCGCCCGCTTCGCTTTGGCCGCCTGCGTCCTCTCAAATCGTGTCACCCAGCCCCGTTTTCTTGGCCAAAATGCGATGGACTGCGGCTCGCTTCGTCCCCTTAACGGTAATCGAGTCCCTCCTCCTGGGCCAATCTATCGTGGCGGATCAGTGGATCCCCGATGCCGAGAGCGCTTGCCTCTTAAGGCGCGATCGTCCTAGCTCGAGCCCTTTCCGGATTCAGACTCGCAGTGGAGCCGCGGTGGACCGCATCGCGAACGCAGCCGTCCAGGTAAGCACCCAAACCTGCATAGAATTTGAAAGCGGTTCGGGATTATGGGGCGTAGCGCGTTACTCCGACAGCCGGGCCGAGTCGGTCTGGAGCTCTCGCCTCCAAGGAGCCTTTCGCCTGCTGGCGGATTCCGGATTTGGGGCCCGGCGAAGCAGCGGATGGGGCCAAGCCGAAGCGCCCGATTTCGAACGTGGTGACTGGCCCCGCTTGCTTTTTCCTAAGTTGTCCCGCCGGACAGCGAACAGCGCTGGTTCGAATGAAAACGGCTCCGAACCAGCTTCCTATTGGCTTCTCTCTGTTTATCTGCCCGGTTCCGCGGATGCAATCGACTGGACTTTGGGCGATTACAAGATCACTTCTCGTGGCGGTTTCGTGGAAAACGGAGCGTTCTCCGGAACGCAGAAGAAAGTTGTCAAAATGGTGGTCGAAGGTTCGGTTCTTTCTTCTGGCAAAGAGCCGGTCGGAGTTGCGGTCGATGTTGCGCCCGACGGTTTCCCCCACCCGGCCTATCGGTCGGGCTTCGCATTTGCTCTAAAACTCCCTGCCGCCGGGCCAGAAACCCCGGATACGGTCGAGCCGCCCCCGGGAGAGGGATTTGGCGGACCCGGCGAGGAAATGCCACCCTGTCAGCCTGCGCAGCCGCCTGAGCCCCTGCCCGAACTGGAACCGGCCCCCGAAACTCCGCACACCCAGCCGGAGCAGCCGCAGTCTGAACCCGACCGGCAACCCGAACCCCGCGAAGAGGCCCCTGCCGATGAACTATAAAGTCACCGCCCTCACGCCCCTTCTCGTAGGCGACGGACGTGCTCTGTCGCCCGTCGATTACATGGTCTGGAAGGATCAGGTGAACGTTCTCGACCAGACCAGAATTTTCAAATTGCTCGCCCGTGGTCCGCGGCTGGAAGGCTATTTGTCGCAGCTTCGGAAGGCAACGAAACTGGACTTCGCATCCTGGGGAGGTTTTGCGCAGAACTTCTCGCAGCGCCGCATCCCGTTTGAGGATCCGGGCTCAACGGCTATCTGGAACGCCGCTCCGAGTGAATCGCTCTTTATTCCCACTTTCGCGTCCTCCTATCGGGGTGCCTATCTGCCGGCATCCGCACTGAAGGGCGCTGTGCGCACCGGCCTTGTGTTCTCGCGCTGGTCCGCCTCCACCATCGATCGTCTGGCTGCGGCGCGCGAAGGCGACCGCCTCCCCCGCCGCGCATCCGAAGCCGCCGAATCCAGTTCGGGCGCATCACAGGCAAAGCTTCTCGCCGCAGGGGATAGCGAACCCGCACCGCCATCCTCTTTCCGCATTTACATGACCCGTGTCGCGTCTCTCGATACCCGGCAAGGCCCCAAACCGCAACTGGCTTGGAAAGTGGCTGGACGCGGCAGCGTACCGCCTCAGAGAGTAGCCGAAGCGACCCCGCTCTTTGCGGAAATGGCCCAACCCGGCACCGCGTTTACCGGCGAGTGGCACGAACGCAACTTCCTCAAAAATGCGGATTTCTCACGCTCATTGGGCTGGCGTTCTGTCCCCGAGATCAACACTTTCACGGACGCCGCCAACCAGTTCGCCGCTGCCCAGCTGGAACTGCACTCCCGATTTGCTCAAACCACCGGCTTGGCCGGACTGGAGCGCACTCTTCAGCACCTGAATGAGCGCTTGGGCGAGGCCCGCAACTCGCCCCTGACCTGCCTTGTGTGCCTCGGATGGGGAACCGGGTTTACAGCCAAAGCCGCGTTCTTAGACACGGCCCAGGAGTCCTATCGAAGCATTCTGCGCGGCGTCCCCGGCATTGGAAGAGCGCTCCGGGACGGCCTGCCGTTCCCCAAAACTCGCAGAATCGTCTTTTCCGGAGGACAACCCGCTTCCTTAGCGGGCTGGGTGCGGCTGCAATTCGAACTATGACTTTTTTTTCATCAAAATAGGCGATCAAGCATCTAACCCCTCTCGTCAAACAGCCGATACGTAAATTTGGATAGAATAGAAGGGTTGAGTGTCCTTGGCTTAACAAGAGGAATCCCTTTCCATTGCCACTACTAGTTGAGTCGGACCCCAATGCATAACGCGATCTATAACGCGTATTTCGGATTTAAAGAAAATCCATTCAACATCAGCCCCGATCCAGAGTTTCTGTATCGGAGCGCCCAGCACGAAGAAGCTCTCGCTAATCTCATCTATGGCGTGCGTAGCCGTAAGGGGTTCATCGTCCTTACGGGTGAAGTCGGCACCGGCAAGACAACCATGCTCGAGTGCCTGCGTGATTATCTGGACAGCCAGCGTATCGATTTCGCGTTCATCTTCAACTCACGGCTCACACCGGACCAGTTTTTCGAAATGATGGCGTATGACTTCGAGCTGCATTGCGACCGGAAGTCCAAAACCGAAGTGCTCGTAGCGCTGAACGCCCTGCTGATTCAACAAGCCGAGCGGGGCCGCACCTGCGTCCTCATCGTAGACGAGGCCCACAACCTCGAATGGGAAGTCCTGGAAGAAGTTCGTTTGTTAGGCAATCTGGAAAATCGCCAGGGCAAGCTGCTCCAGATTATTCTTTCAGGACAACCTGAGCTGGACCGCAAACTGGATGCCACGAACCTGCGGCAGTTGAAGCAACGCATCGTCCTGCGCTGCTCACTGAACCCGCTTTCCCCCGAAGAGTCGGCCGCTTACATCGAAACTCGCCTCGCGCAGGCCGGCATGACACATCAAAATGTATTCCCTCCCGAGGTACTGGCCGAAGTTCACCTGCGCTCCCGCGGAATCCCACGATTGATCAATCTTCTCTGTGACAACCTGCTCGTAACATCTTTTGCTATGGAGCAGCGGGTCGCAACGATGGATATGCTCGACGAAGTTTGCCGCGATCTGCGTTTGGAATGGCCGGGTAGCAACCGTGACCGCAGAGGTCGCTCACGTTTCGGACTAGCTGACGAGCAGTTTCCCGATACGCCGATCTCCGCCGCCCTCGGCGACTAACTGCGGGCACCACTCTCGCCCTAAAATCAGTGCACGGCTTCGAATAATCCGGCCGCGCCTTGGCCGCCGCCAACACACATGGTCACGACACCGTAACGCGATTCAGGACGGCGCGCCATCTCATTTGCCAAGGTTCCCGTCATTCGGGATCCCGTCACCCCGAACGGATGCCCGATTGAAATGGAGCCGCCATTCACGTTCAGCTTGTCCATCGGAATCCCCAACCGGTCTCGGCAATAGATCACCTGGACGGCGAAAGCTTCGTTTAGCTCCCACAAATCTACGTCTTCGACCCTCAGGTTATTCCGATTCAGTAGTTTCGGAACTGCAAATACCGGACCAATGCCCATTTCGTCCGGCTCACATCCGGCAACAGCAAATCCCCGGAAAACCAGTTTATACGGTATTCCAAGCTGATCCGCGCGTTCGCGTAACATGACGAGCGTGGCCGAGGCGCCGTCAGAAAGCTGCGAAGAGTTCCCTGCCGTCACAGAACCCACCCCGCTGACCGTATCGAAATGCGGCTTCAAAGAAAGCAGCCCTTCGAGCGTCGTATCCGGTCGATTGCATTCGTCCCGGTCGCAGCACACCTCCTGCGTTCCGATCTTTTCGCCGGTTTTCTTGTCGACCAGGGCCATCGTCGCCCGGAACGGCGCGATCTCTCCCGCAAAGAAACCCTCCTCCTGCGCCCGCGCTGTTCTCTGCTGGCTCATCAATGCGTACTCGTCCTGCGCCTGCCGGCTAATACCGTACCGCTTCGCCACCACCTCTGCTGTTTCGCCCATCTGCATGTGCAACCCGGGACAGCTTTTCAGCAGTTCCGGATGCGGGTCTACGCTGCGAGTCACAGCGCTGATGCTCTCGACGCCTCCGCCGATCGCCGCCTCCGCGCCCTCGTATAGAACGTGATACGCGGCCATGGCAACCGCCTGCAGACCGGAAGAACAGAATCGGTTCACCGTTACACCCGGCACAGAGGGCGGAAGGCCGGCGAGAATTGCCACCCGCCTCGCAACGTTCATGCCCTGCGAGCCGTGCGGCTGCGCACATCCAAGAATCACGTCCTCAATCTGAGCGGGTTCCAGCTGCGGCGTTTTGCGCAGAACATCCTTGATGCAGTGGGCCGCCAAATCCTCCGGGCGCGTCATGTTAAAAGATCCGCGATAGGATTTAGCGAGCCCCGTTCGGGAACTGGCGACGATGACAGCTTCTCTCATAACCTCATTTCCTGCCCTGGGCAGCCACAGTATATACCGACGGAGCCCAAACCATGAATGAACTGGTCAACCTAACCCGCCATGACGATATCGGCGTGATCACCATCAACAACCCGCCAGTGAATGCCCTCAGCCCGGGAGTTCCGGAGGGCATCATGGAACAAATCCGGGCCGTCTCCGAAGACCCCGGACTTCGCGCTTCTATCCTCATCGGAGCCGGGCAGACATTCATCGCCGGCGCAGACATCCGGGAGTTCGGGAAGATCGTTTCGGGGGAGAAACCGCGCTTGAGCCTCCATCCGTTTCTGCGCGTCATCGAGGATTCGGCCAAACCGGTCATAGCCGCCATTCACGGCAATGCTTTCGGCGGGGGCCTTGAGACCGCAATGGCCGCTCACTATCGCGTGATCGCTCCCGAGGCACAAGTCGGCCAGCCCGAAGTAAAGCTGGGGTTGATTCCCGGTGCAGGCGGGACCCAACGATTGCCCCGGCTGGCAGGCCCGGCCAAGGCGGCCGGAATGTGTGCTTCCGGAGAGCCGGTCAGCGCCCGGGATGCGCTCGCAGCCGGGATTGTCGACCGCCTCATCGAGGGCGATCTCCTAACCGGCGCTTTGGCGTTCGCCCGCGAGATCGCAGAGAAGCCGATTCCGAAGACACGCGAACGCGAAAGCAAGCTCCGATCGCTCGACCCATCTGCTTTCGAGGCCATGCGACAGCAGGTTCGGAAAACTAACCGCGGTTTGCGCGCACCACTCGCTGCTATCGATGCCGTGGAAGCGGCAACCAAACTCCCCTTCGAGCAGGGCTGCCAACGCGAAGCCGAATTGTTCAATGAATGCCTCTTCTCGACGGAATCAAAAGCGCTGATTCACGCCTTCTTCGGCGAGCGCACAGTCGCAAAGATCCCTGGACTGCCCAAAGACACAAAGATTCTCGAGATCCGCCGCGCCGCCGTCATCGGCGCCGGAACCATGGGCGGCGGCATCGCCATGACGTACGCCAATGCCGGTATCCCTGTCGTCGTGCGGGAGGCGGATGCGAACGCCCTCGAGCGCGGAATGGCCAAGATCCGGTCGAATTACGCGAGCACCGTTGCCAAAGGCAGGCTCTCGCCTGATCTCGCCGGACAGCGGTTGTCGCTCATCAAACCACAACTCGCCTACGACGGGTTTGAAGACGCCGACATCATCGTCGAGGCGGTTTTCGAGCGCATGGAAGTCAAGCAGCAGGTGTTCTCAGAAATCGACCGCCTCGCAAAGCCCGGCTGCATTCTCGCCTCCAATACTTCGAGCCTTGATATCGATGAAATCGCGAGCGCCACAAAGCGCCCCGAGATGGTAATCGGCACTCACTTTTTCAGCCCGGCCAACGTCATGCGGCTCCTCGAAGTCGTCCGCGGCAAACGGACGAGTCCCGACGTCATCGCAACCGCCATGGCGCTCGGCAAGAGGCTTGGAAAAGTCGCTGTTCTCGCCGGCAACTGTCGCGGCTTTATTGGCAATCGCATGATCGCGCCTTATCTCCGCGAAGCTCAGTTCCTGGTCGAGGAGGGCGCCTCGGTCGAAGACGTCAACAATGCGCTGCTGGAATTCGGAATGGCCATGGGACCGCTCGCGATGGACGATCTCACAGGCCTCGATGTGTCATGGATGATTCGCCAGGAATTCAAGCGCTATGAAGATCCAGAGGTTCGTAAGCCGCTCGTGCCCGACGCTCTTTACAATCTCGGGCGGCTGGGTCAGAAGACGGGACGCGGATGGTCGAAGTACGACGAAAATCGCAAACCTTCGCCCGATGAAGAAACTGCCAGGCTAATCGAGGAGACTGCGCGCGCAGCAGGCATCGAACGCCGTTCGATCTCGCAATCGGAAATTGTAGACCGGTGTATTTACGCCCTCATCAATGAGGGTGCCCGAATCCTCGCGGAGAGAATCGCGCTGCGTTCGGTCGATATCGACATCACTTACCTGTACGGTTACGGTTTTCCTGCCTGGCGCGGAGGACCAATGTTCTACGCAGATACCGTGGGTCTTCCCAAGGTATTGGAGAAGATCAGGGCATTCGAATCGCAACACGGTCCCGCGCTTTGGTCGCCCGCGCCATTACTTGTACAGTTGGCAGACTCCAGCCAAAACCTCTCGACCTGGACATCTGATGCCTCAGATGCTAAGCTAAACGCATCATGAGCATCCGCACCACCCTCTCCCTGGACGAGGACGTAATCGAGCGCGTCAAACAAACCAGCCGGTCACGCGGAGCATCCTTCCGGGATACCTTGAACGATTTACTTCGTTTGGCGCTGCTGCAGCAGGAGACCAGGCCCCAGCCCCGGAAGTTCGAAGTGCACCCTGTTCACCTGGGTTTCCGCGCAGGACTGAATTATGACGATGTCGAGTCGCTCCTGGAGTATGCCGAAGGCGAGCGGCACCGGTGACGGTCATCGATGCCAATCTTCTCGTTTATGCTTACAACGCCGATGTGCCACAGCAGCGAGCGGCCGCATGCTGGTTGACGGATCTGTTCGAGAGCGGGGAACCAATTGGGCTGCCTTGGGTTAGCATTTGGGCATTCCTTCGCATCTGTACCAATCCGCGAATCTGCAACAACCCTTTGCCCGCAAAGGACGCGCTCCAGATTGTTGGCGAATGGCTGGCGGTGCCGGGGGTAATTCTCCTGCACCCCGGACCGCGGCACTGGGAACTCGTCCAAAGACTGATAGTTGAGCATAAGGCCACAGGTCCGCTGGTGACAGACGCCGTTCTCGCCGCTCTCGCCTTAGAGAACGGAGCGCTCCTTGCATCAACGGACCAAGACTTCGCCCGCTTCAAAGGTCTCCGTTGGACGAATCCGCTAAGTTCGTGAGTCGTCCA
Source organism: uncultured Acidobacteriaceae bacterium (assembly GCA_963771495.1). Classification (GTDB taxonomy): domain Bacteria; phylum Acidobacteriota; class Terriglobia; order Bryobacterales; family Bryobacteraceae; genus Bog-105. The sequence goes on from CAVYTR010000013.1 coordinate 493,794, forward strand.
GCCACAGTCTATTGCTTTTCAAAAATAAACACGTCGTGCACGGGACGGCCCTGCTTGTCTGTTCCATTCTCTGTGTACTTCAAAACTTTTCCGTCTTTGGATAGAACGCCGTGACCATGCATATTCCCCGTCGCGGTGTTCCATGTGTGATCGATGGTGTCTCCCGACACTTTTTCCCGGACCGTTGAGTTCTCCATTCCTTCAATAGGAACGACAGCGCCATTCGAAGGCGTAAATGACCATTTGAACGGTTTACCTTCCGGATCGACGCCCTCGATCGTCGTTCTGCCATCCATGTTTGTAACGGTCTCGCTCTTTGGTCCCGGTCCAGGACTGAATTTTGACTTTGCGACGTTGAGTTCCCATTTCCCAGTGAAGCGATCATTTGTCTGCGCCATCAACACGGCTGCGAGCGCGAGCAGTAATGCTGCCAATGAAGTGCTACGAACGAAGCTTCTCATCTAAATTCTCCTAATCAAGGAATGGATCATCGAATCACGATGACCACGGAATTATACGCCTTGTAGCGAGTTTCCGCTGGGTTTTACCCTTGTATTTACGGAATGCCTGCCCTATACTCTCCCCAGCCGAATTGGATCGGTCATCCGGAATTAGGAGATATTTATGAAAAAGCTTCTGTTTTCGCAGATAGTTTTGGCGCTACTCGCTCTCAACGCTTTCGGAAAAAGCAAACTGGAAGGTGTCTGGCAGACCGTAGAGGTGAAGGTCGAATCAGGTAGTCATGCCGGGACATTCACCAAGGAGCCCGGAATGCTCATCTTCACAGGCACACACTACAGCATGCTTGTCCCGCTTTCCGATACGCGAACTCAGTTGGACGATCCCGAAAAAGGTACAGCCGCTGAATTACTGGCTCTGTACGGACCTTTCATTGCAAATTCCGGAACATACGAACTTTCGGGTGACACTGTCACGATGAGACCGATGGTGGCCAAGAATCCAGCGGCTGCGAAGGCAGGCGTTTCCATAAAAATCTCCTTTCAGCTGAAAGGAGACACCCTCACGACGAACAGGATACCCACCTCCGCCACAGAAAAGTTTCCAATCATGACGATGACCTTTAAGCGATTGGAGTAAGGTGCGGGTTCAAATCCAAATCGGACGCTTAAAATCGGGGAGCGACTACGTAAATACGGAAATCAACTCGCAAATCTGAACTATCAAGCGGACGAGCGACAAGTAGTCATGGCGAAAGTGGTCATTCGTGACCCAGAGATCATGGGCGGTACACCTGTGTTTAAAGGAACACGGGTACCGCTCAAGATCCTCTTCGAATACCTAGAAGGCGGAGAAACCCTCGAAAGCTTCTTGGAGGGTTCCCGACTGTCTCACGAGATTGCGCTCTACAGGCGCTTGAAGAAGCCAAAGAATTGTTACTGGCTGCCTCTTAGTGCGCATTCTGATCGATGAGTGCATAGATGAACGCATTCGGCACGAGTTTTCGGGTCATGATTGTCAGACCGCAAGATACGCTGGCTTCGCAGGTTTGAAGAACGGAATCTTGATAGCAATGCCGAAGCCGCGGGATTTGACGTATTTATCACTACCGATGCGAACATTCCTTATCAACAGAACCTAACAGGTCGAAGCATCGCCATCCTGATTGTTCGTAATCCTACCGGCAGGCTTGCGCACCTAAGGCAAACTGTCCCCGCCGCTCTCGAAGCACTTGCGCGTATTAAGCCAGGCGAAATACTGGTAATTTCGTGAACGCGTTTCAAATCGGGGACAGGCTACGCAATTACTAATTCCATCACGACGCCCACCAACCGAACTTAGATCCCCTGCACTCGCCGCTCTTTGCCTTCCCAAAACGGCTCCCGCAGATCGCGCTTAAGAATCTTGCCCGTCCCGGTCTTCGGCAGCGGACCCTCTGCAAATTTCACCACCTTCGGCAGCTTGAATTTCGCCAGCCGCTCTTGTAAGAAATCGACCAGCTCCAGTTCACTCAACTGCTCGCCAGGTTTCAAAACCACAATTGCCGCGGGAACCTCGCCCCATTTCGGATCAGGGGCCGCCACTACTGCACATTCGGCAACACACGGGTGAGCCGAGATCGCCTTCTCCACTTCTATCGAAGAAATGTTCTCTCCGCCGCTAATGATGATGTCCTTCTTGCGATCAACAATCTGAACGAAACTTTCCTGATCCCAGGTAGCCATATCGCCGGAGTGAAACCAGCCGTCCGTCAGAACCGCACGCGTGGCCTCCGGTTCATGGAAATAGCCCTCCATTACGTTGTCGCCGCGAATCACAACCTCACCGATCGTCTCCATGTCCCTGGGCACATCGCGCATCGCAGAATCCACAACGCGGATCTCCGTTCCGAGAACCGGCCATCCCGCCATGGCCTTGAAGTGATGTCGCTGCGCTTCGGAATCATAATGCACAGTGTCCTTGTCGCGCGAAGTCGCAACTACCGGGGACGTCTCGGTCAATCCGTAACCGCTGAGCACACTGCATTTGAATACCGCCTGCAGGCGCTGGATCAGTTCGGGCGAAGCTGCCGCGCCTCCTATGTGCACCTCCTTCATGCTCGATAGGTCATGCTTGCTGAGTTGAGGACACATCAACAGAGCGCCTGCCATCATTGGCACGAGAGACATCTGCGTGGCGCGTTCCGTCTCGATCAACTGCAGCACGTGCGCCGCGTCGAAGCGCCGAACCATGACCTGCCGCGATCCGTTCATCGTAGCCGTTTGCGGCCTTCCCCAGCCGTTCGCGTGAAACAGCGGAATGGTGTGCAACTCGACATCGGCGTCGGTAGATCCAATACTCCCCAGCACCCCGAGCGCATGCAGGTAGATAGTTCTGTGTGAAAGCGCGACACCTTTCGGCGTGCCGGTACTTCCGCTCGTATAAAAGAGCTCGGCAATCTCGTTTTCGTCGAAAGAAAAAACATCGGGACGGTCGATGCGTTCTCGCGCGAGCAGTTCTTCATAAGTCGAATCAGCTTTCGACCCGTCGCCGTCCAGCGCGATGTAGCGCTCCACTTGCGGACAGCATTTTCGAAAGTGCTCAACCATCGGTGCAAAATCGGATTCAAAGAACAGCATCCGGGCTCCGGAATGATTTAGGACTTCGATCAGTTCCGGCGGAGTCAGCCGCACGTTCAGCGGCATGGAAATGGACCGGATCAACGGCGGCCCGTAGTACCCTTCGAGCAACTGATTCGTATTGAAGCTGAGATACGCGACACGGTCTCCGGGACGAATGCCTTCCGCAATCAAGCCTCCCGCCAGTCGCTCACACCTTTCTCCAAACTGCGCGTATGTGTAACGCCGGTCTCCTGAAACAATTCCAGTCTTGCTTCCGTAAAGATCGACTGCTCGATAAAGGTAACGAACCGGTGTAAGAGGTACGAACATGCTCGCTTCCCGCTAGAATGTGTAGCGCTCCTTTTCAAGAACCCTGGCCGCGATTTTCCGCCTGAGCTCAATCGAGTTAAGCGGATCATAACTCGATAGCTTGCGTAATATCGACATCTGTTTCTTACGCTCCTCGCCACTCACGCAGGCGCCAATCACACTGCGGGCGCACAACTCAATGGCGGCCATTGCGTCGCGCAGGTACACCGAGCATATATCGCTTGCAATTGCACCCTTGCCGTGCGCAGCCGATTTGCGGGAACGCAGGAAGACAGACTCCATCGTGAAAAGGTCCATGATGATGTCAGCGAGATTGGTAGAGAGTTCCTGCCTCGAATCCAGATCGGAGCCGAACTCCCGGGCAGCCAGCCCTAAGCCCAGCAAAGCGATCCGCTTGGCGTTCCGAACCAGCTTCACCTCCTCGTCGGATATTTCAGTTTCGCGCAGGATAATCGGCAGATCATCCATAAGCGCCTGGGCAGCAGGCAGCAGCGGTAACTGCCCCCGAGCTGCACGTTTCAGCAGCATGCCCGCAATCAAGAGGCGGTTGATCTCGTTAGTGCCCTCGAAGATCCGGTTTATGCGTGAATCCAGGTAGGCGCGTTCCACAGCGTAGTCCTGATGGTATCCGTAGCCGCCGTGGATCTGTACGCCCTCGTCGGCAACATAGTCCAGGGCCTCGGAGCCGATTACCTTGGCAATCGAACACTCCGCGGCATACTCCTCCACTGCTTTCAGTGTTGAAACGCCTTCGCCCAGAGACTCAATCAGGCCCACAGTACGCCAAGTCACCGACTCGGCCGCGTAGATACGGATCGTCATCTCAGCCAGCTTGTGCTGGATTGCGCCAAATTGTGCGATGGCGGCTCCGAAAGCTCGTCTCTCTTTCGCATAGCGGATGCTGATCGCCAGAACGTCTTTGGCTCCCGCCACGGCGAGTGCGCCCAGCTTCAAACGCCCGACATTCAGGATGTTGAACGCAATCACGTGGCCGCGCCCGATCTCGCCCAGAACGTTCTCGACCGGCACAGGCGTATTCTCGAAGTAAACGGCTGTGGTGGAACTGCCCTTAATGCCCATTTTCTTCTCTTCGGCGCCGTTCGTAACGCCTCCGAAGCTGCGCTCTACCAGAAACGCCGTAAACTTCTCACCGCCAACTTTGGCAAACACAGTGAACAGGTCGGCTGCACCGCCGTTGGTGATCCACATCTTCTGGCCGTTCAGTATGTAATGCTTGCCATCCGGGCTCAAATCGGCCCGAGTGCGTGCCGCGAGCGCATCCGACCCGGCGTGCGGTTCGGTCAGGGCGTAGGCGGCGATCAACTCCGCTTTCGCCAGTTTCGGCAAATACCGCCGCTTTTGCTCCTCCGTACCGAAATAGAGCAGCGGAAGCGTCCCGATTCCGGTATGCGCCCCGTGCCAGGCTGCATACGAAGCGTCCCTCCCGAGGTGCTCTTCGACCATCAGCGACGAGGACAGGTCCATCTCGAGACCGCCATACTCCTCCGGAATCGAAATCGCTGTCAACCCGAGGTCGGCGGACCGGCGCAGCAAGCTGACCGCGAGTCCAGGCGCGTGATTCCAGATGCCTTCGAGATTCGGCTGCAGCTCGTTTTTCCAGAACTCTTCCGCGGCGCGCGCGACCGCTTTGTGATCTTCGCCGAGATCCTCGACCGTAAAAATTGAGTCGACCGGTGCGTCCTCAACCAGGAACGCGCCGCCTCTCGCCTTCGAGACAGTTGCTTCAGCCGGAGCCATCGTTGCACCTCTTCTCCGGAAGGCGCGTTCACCCGAGAGATCCCTCGAGTTTCCTCCGCATCTCCTCCGGTATGGGAATCGCCTGCTGCGTTTCCCGGTCCATACACGCTATCACTACAGCGCCATGGGCGGCGGCGGCTCCGGATTTCCAGGCGAGAAACTCCAGCCGGAGCGACGATCGCCCAAGTTTCGTCAGGCGTACCTCAATGTCGAGAGAATCGTCGTATAGAATAGCCGTTTTGAAATCACATTCTACGTGCACCCGCGGCAACCCGAGCACCTGGCTGATGTAACTGATGCCTAACTCACGCATGAATTCGATTTCAGCCGACTCGAAGTACCGGAACATCGCCGTGTAATGGATTCGCCCGCTTGCATCCGTGTCGATGAAACGAATACGGGTCGCAAACCGGAAGGGCTTCCTGTTGAGCATCACCCCTCAGGATGTCACCCCCGGCCGGCTTCATGGAATGCGTTGTAGTACAAAGCAAGTGGAGCTGATATTGACTTCCAGGGAGGCCGTAGTTTATCGTTACGGTTCAGTGTGAAGGCTGTGAATGCAGGGTGATCACGCTCCACTATCTATGGCTTTTTGCGAAAGCGGCGAGATGGAACGAATGCAAACAACTCTGGATTCAAGTTTGAATAGCGTAGACAAGGCCGAAGAACTGGTGATGGACGAAGCGAATAGACTTGGACTCGGAGAAGAGGAACGGCAACAGTTTGGTATGGCCGTGCGCGAGTGTACTGTAAACGCTGTCGTTCATGGAAACCGCTATAGCAAAAACAAGAAAGTCCACCTGGAGATTCAAACTTCCAGCGAAAGCTTAACGGTAATCATTGGTGACGAGGGCGAAGGATTTGACATGAATTCGCTGCCCGATCCACTCGCCCCTGAAAATCTGTTGCGGCAGTCGGGCCGCGGATTGCTTCTCGTCAGAGCTTTTGTGGATGAGTTTGACTTGCACCCCCGGGTGGGCGGCGGCACCGAAGTACGTCTCGTAAAGAATCTGGTTAACTCATGAGTTTGGTTAGGAGGCAAAGTGAGCGTTAAATTGACGTCCCGTCAGGTGGGTGACGTAACCGTAATCGATGCGGCTGGACGGTTGACATTGGGTGAAGGCGCAAGCGCATTTCGCGACTACATCCGGGATCTGAACAGTAAAGGCAACAAGAAGCTTCTTCTGAATCTCTCGGATGTTTCGTATATCGACAGTTCCGGCATCGGCGAGATGGTTTCCGGATTCACGACCATTACGAACAGCGGCGGCCAATTGAAGCTGGTGGGCCTGTCGAAGCGCGTGAAGGATCTCCTGCAAATTACCAAGCTGTACACGGTCTTTGAGGCGTTCGACGATGAGGCGCAGGCGGTGCGAAGCTTTCATCACTAGCCGAATTGCGGTGTCCTGGCGGGCGGCATGAGAAATCTACAGGGCACGGCGCACTCTATGTGCAAAAGCCGTGTCTACGCTCACATCAGTTCACCCCCATTCGGGCATCACCCACGCACCCGTTTCTCTGTTGTCGACCGAGACGCGTGCCGTCAACTTATTGTTGGCCGACGAACTCACGCTTGTTCGGGAAGGCCTCACCGCTCTTTGTAACTCGTTACCGGGTTTCCAGGTGGTCTCGCAGGTCGGGACAGCTTCGGCGGCTCTCGAAGAAATCCGCCGGCTTGAACCCGCGATTGCCTTGCTCGACCTGGGGCTATCGGACCTGGCGGCCACGGAAGTGATCCGCCGCGTACGCGAAGAAGGGCTCCGGACCAGATGCGCGGTGCTCTCGGTTCGGAAAGACCGCAAAACCGTGCTCGAGATCCTCCGGGCGGGCGCTTGCGGATTCCTGCTGAAGAGTTCCACCTCCGAGCAGATGGCCGACGCGCTGAGCCAGTTCACGCACGGAGGCATCTACGTTTCTCCGCAGATTGAGGTGACTTCGTTATTCGGCGAGACTTCGGGCCGTACCGAGGCGGGCGATCCCCTGGATGCGCTCAGCAGCCGTGAGTTCCAGGTATTCTCGCTCCTGGTGGACGGAATTCGCGCCAAGGAAATCGCGGCGAGGCTGTCCTTGAGCCCGAAGACAGTTGACACTTACCGTTCCAGCTTAATGCGCAAGCTGGATATCCACGACGTTGCCGGCCTCGTAAAGTTCGCTATCAAACGCGATCTGGCTGACCTTCGCCCGTAAGACGGGCACCGCCAAATTGTGATACGCTACGGATTGCTCACATAGATTACTTGCAGCCGGGCGTCGGCCGGCCAAGTCTGCGAGCATTCGCCTCCCGAGGCGATCGAAGAAAGGCAGTTCTCTCCACTTGACTCGTCACGAATTAAAGGAGCAAGTCCAGCACGATCAGTTCACGGATTCGGTCTCGAATGTTCTGAACTATGTATCCGCCAATCGCCAGAAAGTAATCCAGTGGGCGGTTGCGGCCCTCGTTGTTCTACTTCTCGCCGGAGCAGCGTTCTGGTTTGCTTCTTACCGGCGATCTCTGCGTCAGCAGGATCTTCAGGCGGCATTCCGCATTTTTGACACGCCAGTCGGACAGGCCGCCCCCGATGCGAAGAGCTTTCCTACACAGGACGCTAAGAACAAAGCTGCGTTGAAGGCGTTCTCCGATGTTGCCGCCAAGGATGGAAGCAGTACCGAGGGGATGACGGCGCTTTACTATGCGGGGACTTTGAAGGCCCAATCCGGCGATGCCAAGGGCGCCGAAACTGATTTGAGCGCTGTTGCTAATTCGAGCACCGAGTGTGCATCGCTGGCAAAGATTGCGCTGGCACAGCTTTATAAGAGTCAAAACAGAATTTCTGACGCGCAGAACCTGCTGCGCCAGATTGTGAATAAGCCCACCGACTTGGTGTCCAAGGGGCAGGCACAGATCCTGCTGGCGCAGTTACTCGAAAGCAGTAACCCGCAGGAAGCCAAGAAAATGCTCCAGAGCCTCAAGGGCGCGGGGCACGATCCGGCCGTGACGCGCGCGGCAGACCAGCTCTCGGCTCAGCTGACGAAGTAATTCCCTTTTTCACAAATGCTGGGCTGTCTCCGTCTGGGTCCATCGAACCTGCGCGGCCGCAAGTACCCTGAACCACCTCATCCCTACCGCAATGACTTCCAGCGGGATCGTGACCGGATCATCCATTCGCGCGCCTTTCGAAGACTAGAGGGCAAGACGCAAGTCTGGGCTGCCGGGCTGTGCGACCATTTCCGCAATCGACTCACTCACACGATCGAGGTGTCGCAGGTAGCGCGCACCGTCGCCGTGGCCCTGGATTTAAACGAAGAGTACGCGGAGACGCTGGCGCTGGCGCACGATCTGGGACACCCGCCTTTCGCACACGTTGCCGAAAAAGAGCTCAACCGGCGCATGGCGCGCTTCGGCGACACCTTCGAGCACAACCGGCATGCACTCCGGATCGTCGATGTGCTCGAGCAGCGTTATGCGCGTTTTGACGGCTTGAACCTCACTTTCGAGGTCCGGGAAGGTATCGTCAAGCATTCGCGCGAGATCAACGGTAGCGCCGAGCCCCAGCTCCAGGAATTGCTGCCGGAGCAGCGTCCGCCGCTCGAGGCCCAGCTACTCGACTTAGCGGACGAAATCGCTTACAACACGGCCGACATCGACGACGCATTCCTCGCGAATCTGTTCACGGTCGAAGAGATCGGCCAGATGGTTCCTATCTTCGGATCGCTTACCGGGCAGATAGACACACAGTTTCCCGGCGCTTCGAATCGCGTACGGTTCTGGGAAGTGCAGCGGCAGCTGATGAATGTTCTGGTCGGCGGCCTCGTCGAGGGCACGGTGAAAGCAGCGGCGGCGGCGGGTGTCGAAACTCCGGAAGACGTCCGGGCTTTAAAGTACCGGCTTGCGCAACTCACTCCCGAAGCCGCAGAAATCAACGGGCAGCTCAAGGCTGTTCTGGTGAACCGCGTTTATTCTTACGCGCAGCTAGTCGAGGACCGGAGTGCCGCGGTCATCAAAATCGGCGAGCTCTTTGAATATTTGCTGGAAAATCCGGAGCGTGTTTCCTCTGGTTATCGGGACAACCTGGCGGACATGCCTGTGCACCGCGTGGTTTGCGATTACATTGCGGGAATGACGGACGCTTACTTCATGCGTGTCCACCGGGAACTGCTGGGCTGAGTTTATTCGCGCGCTACGGTGCTTGAAATTTCAGCCGATCGAACCACGTAAATCTTTTCAAGCTGCCGGCAGATCTCGGACGCGACGCGGTCCGGGTTCTCTTCCTCTTCCAGCTCCACTTCTACCTTGATGTACAAATCTAACGTTTGCATTGCCTCATCCGATAATAAGATTTTGGCGAATCGGGAGCTTGTACTTTGTAAGATCTGCGGAAAGCGGCGGGCACGGCGAGCCTGTCCGGCAGTAGGCGGCGACATCTGCGACATTTGCTGCGGAACAGAACGGGAAGTATCGCTTTCCTGCCCGCTCGAATGTGAGTATTTGCGAGAAGCGCATCGACGCGAGAAGCCGGTTCCGGTGGAAGAACGCGACATCGCGAATCCCGATGTACCGGTAAGCGAAGAATTCATCCGGTCGCATGAAGAACTGCTGCTGTTCTCGGTATATGCACTGGTGCAAGCGGCGTTACGAACGGTCGGTGCGGTGGATACAGATTTGATTGCGGCGCTCAAAGCGCTAATCCAGACGCATCGCACGGCGGAGTCAGGGCTGATCTACGAAACACGCTCAGAGAATAGCCTTGCGGCTGCGATTCAGAGATCGTTCACGGCTTCGCTCAGAGATTACCAGAAGGTTCGGGCCGAGCGAGAGTCGCTCACGTCACTTCGCAATGCGGAGATTTTAGGCGTTTTGGTTTTCCTGCTTCGGGTCGGACAGCAGAATCAAAACGGGCGGCCGCGCGGGCGAATGTTTGTCGACCTGCTGCAGAACATGACGCCTGACACCGGCGTCGAAGAACGAGCGCCTAGCATCATTTTGTAGAGAGGTATCGCGCTGAAGGCCAAATTATTGAGCTGGAGGGAACTGGCGCCTGAAGTGCACCATTTCGATTTCGAGGTTCCGGAACTTCCGTCGCTCTCATTTACTCCGGGCCAGTTTGTCTCGGTGATCGAACATACCAACGGGAAAGAGATCACGCGAGCGTATTCCATTGCGTCGCCGCGGGATGGAAACCGGTTTTCGCTCTGCCTGAATCGTGTGCCGGACGGCCTGGTCTCGTCCTACCTGTTCAGCCTGAAGCCCGGGGATGAAGTGGAGATCCATGAACCACTCGGGTACTTCACGTTGCGGCACCCGGGACGGCGAGCCGTATTCGTCGCCACCGGAACGGGAATTGCGCCGTTCCGGTCGATACTACTCGACTATCTGCCCAGATTGCAGGTGCACATCACGCTGTTGTTCGGCGTGCGCTACGAGCGCGGCCTACTGTACCGGGAAGAGCTCGAAGGATTAGCGAAACAGCATGCTGGTTTCCGGTTTCTGCCAACCGTGACCAGACCGACCGAGACCTGGACGGGACGCACGGGGCGAGTACTTGCGCATCTCGATGAAGCGCTGGCGGTTGAGACGCCCGAGGAACTCGACACCATCGACGTTTACATCTGCGGACTGCGTGAGATGGTGGACGACGTGCGAAAAGAGCTGAAAGCCCGCGGGCTCGACCGCAAGCAGATTATTTACGAAAAATACGACTGAGCGTCGTTAAACGATCACGCGGGTGATGCGAGTCGCCGGGAAGACTTCCTTGGTCTGATCCAGGTTGGCTAGCGCGATACCCGGCAGTTTCGAAGAGGCTGTACCAGCAGCAACACCCCAGCGGAGCGCTTCGCCGAATCCGCTGCCGCGTTCGATGGCCCAGACAATAGCTGCCGACATGGCATCACCGGCTCCGATCGGGCAAAGAGCTTGAACCGGCGGAGGCACCACTTCCAGAACGCCTTCGGTTGAAGTGGCGGCGATCAATCCGCGGCTACCGAGTGAAAGGACAACCGATTGGGGGCCTAGCGACTTAATCCGCTCTACGGCGTCGATCAGTTGCGAACGCGTGATCAGGGCCGTATTGAGCAGGCGCTCGGCTTCCGATTGATTTGGCTTCACGATGGTTGGCCGGGCTTCGAGCGCGTAAAGCAAAGCGTCGCCGTCGGTGTCAAGGAGAGTGTTGACGTTCTTCTCCGTGGCGAGCCCGATGAGCTTGGTGTAGAGATGGTCGTCTACACCCGGCGGAAGGCTTCCGCACAGCATCAGCCACGACGATTCGGGTAGCCATTTCTCGACTGCTTTGATGATCCGGCCCTGTTCTGTTTTAGTAATGGAAGGACCGCGTTCGTTCAGCTTTACCGAGAGCCCCTGGCGATCGGAGATGGTCAGGTTAATTCGTATGTTCTGGCGGATGTGGACGATTTCCTTGGTAAAGCCGTCGTGCTGCAGCTGTTCTTCGAACTTGCGCCCCACCTCGCGGCCTGCGGTTGTAATTGCTGTTGTCTGGGCTCCAAACCCCTGGAGAAGGCGCGCGGCATTAATACCGCGGCCACCTGCGGTTTCAATCGAAGATTCGATATAGGCGCGGTCTTCGAAGACAAGCCGGTCCACGGTGACGATACGGTCGACCGCCGGGTTGACGGTCAAAGTAAGGATCGATTTGCTCATTCAGGCCGGAATCTCAGGGTAGCAACTGAAACGAGCTTGCTCCCTTCCGGAAACTACGAGGGTCGTTTGCGGCCGGACATCTTGGCGCCGAGAATGCCGCCGAGGCCGGGCAGGAGCGTCAGGACCAGGAACGCGATCGGAAGCTCGAGAAGGATCTGGACCAGGAACTCATGCTGGCTGACGAGCAGCTTGGAGGCTTGTGGCACCTGAGACCACATCGAGCGGATTTGCTCCCAGCCTTCGGGATTGGCGACGTAGATGGCTGTAAGCGCGAACATAATGGCCGTGACCAAAAAGACCCACAGACCAGTCATCCAGCCAAGGCGGGCGCCGGCGATGGTGCTGAGTGGCTCAGAGGATTGTGCGCGGTAGATGCGGACGGCCACAAAACCGGCGGCACAGGGAATCAGAGGAACCAGAGGCGGGGCAATCATGGCGATCGCCAGCAGGCCAACCAGGGTTCCCGCGGCCACCAGCAGACTGATGAGGACGGCGCGAGAGTCCCGAAACGAAATCGGCGACGCGGCACGGGCCGGCAGTGGCGCGATCGGGTCCGGTGTGGGCGTGGATGGGGCGGCTGCGTTAAGCCGCTCGATGTCCTCGGCGTATTGAGGTTTGCCACACTTATGGCAGAACCGGGAATCCTCGGGCAGAACAGCCCCGCAGGTACAACGTTGTTCCACATCTTTAGTTTACGTGTTTTTTGCGGAACGAACTCCCCGTTGGGTTCGTTTTTTCAACTCCCGTTTAAGATGGCAGTGAGTCCCGATGCCGAAGCCCAATTTGCTGATAGTCTGCCCTCCTGACCATTACGTGCTTCGGAATTTCGAGCCTCTTCGTGAGCTGGCTAACGTTTATGTCGGGGCGGAACTAGCCCAAGTGGAGGAGCACGCAAAAACGGCTGATGTGATCCTTTACACGGGGCTGACCGGTCGATCCGTACCCCTCAGAGAAATCTGGCCATATGCGCGAAAAGTTCGGTGGGTACATTCGCTTGCGGCCGGGGTAGAGAAGGTGTTGTTTCCGGAGTTGATCGCGAGTCCGGTTCCGGTTACGAACGCGCGCGGTGTGTTTAAGCGGTCGCTGGCTGAGTTTGCGGTGCTGGGCATTCTGTATTTCTATAAACGCGTCCGCCGATTGGTAGAAAGCCAGCGTGCTCATCACTGGGACGACTTTCTGGTGGACATGCTTCCCGGAAGGGTGATGGGAGTGGTGGGTTATGGCGAGATCGGCCGGGAATGCGCTTTACTTGCGCAAGCGCTGGGCATGAAGATTCATGCTTTGCGGCGCAATCCGCAGCGGTCGTCAGCGGATTCGATTGTGGAACGAGTATTCGGCCCGGCCGAGTTGAACGAGATGCTGGGCGAGATCGATGTCCTCTTGGCCGCGGCACCGTTAACACCGGAGACACGGCACATGATTGGGGAACCAGAGTTCAAGGTGATGAAGCCGTCGGCTATCGTCATAAACGTAGGGCGGGGCCCGGTGATACACGAAGCGGCGTTAATCAGTGCGCTGCAGGAGGAGCGGATTGGCGGTGCGGCTCTGGACGTGTTCGAGGAGGAGCCGCTACGGGCGGATTCGCCGCTCTGGGATCTGGAGAACGTGCTGATTTCCCCACATTGCACGGACCGGACGCGGGACCCGGACTGGATGGATTTGACTGCGCAGGTATTTGTGGAGAATTTCCATCGGTTTGTGAACGGCCAGGAACTCGAAAATGTGGTGGACAAGAAGGCTGGGTATTAAGTGGCGATAGCGGACGAGGTTGGGACACAGAGTGTCACGCTGGAGGATGTCAGGGCGGCAGCGGAGCGGGTGAGAGTACTGGCCCACCGTACTCCGGTGCTGAGTTCGAGGTTGTTTGACGCGGCGAGCGGAATTCAGACCTTTTTCAAATGCGAGAACCTGCAGCGGGGCGGGGCTTTTAAGATTCGCGGGGCGGCGAATTTCCTGCTGTCGCTTACGGAAGCAGAACGGCGGCGCGGAGTGGTGACGTTCTCATCAGGCAACCATGCGCAGGCAGTTGCGATGGCGGCGGCTCATTTGGGTGTTGCGGCCACGATCGTGATGCCGACCGATGCTCCGAAAGCGAAGGTGGAATCGACAAAAGCATTCGGGCCGGAGATCGTTTTTTTTGACAGGATGCGGGAGAACCGGGAGGAGATTGCCAGCCGGATAGCGGCCAAGACAGGCGCGGTGACAGTTCCTTCTTACGACCATCCTGCGATTATTGCCGGACAAGGGACGGCAGCGCTCGAACTGATAGAGGACGAGCCGGACCTGGATGCGATTGCGGTACCGCTGGGCGGCGGAGGTCTATTGTCCGGAACGCTTACCGTGGCGAAGGCTTTACGGCCCGACATTCGCGTGTTTGGTGTCGAGCCGGAACTGGCGAACGACTGGTATGAATCGTTGCAGCAGGGCAGACGAGTAGAGATTGCGCCGCCAGCTACGATTGCGGACGGCCTGCGAACACCTGTTCCGGGCAAGATTACGTTTCCTATCGTTCAGTCGCTGGCGGAAGCGGTTCTGCTGGTTTCGGAAGAAGAGATACGAGGGGCGGTGAGGTACCTGCTTTCGAGATTGAAGATTTTGACGGAACCCAGCGGAGCTGTGGGGGCAGCGGCGGTGCTGAACAGGAAGCTGCCAACGGGCTTGCGATCGATCGGGGTGGTTCTTTCGGGCGGCAACGTGGATTTCGATATTCTGGCGGAAATCTGCGGGGAAGCGGTCTAGGGCGTGCCAACAACAACGCTACCGGTAAGCCCGTGGAAGACCAAGAGTTCCCGCGAAATTTATAAGAACCGGTGGATCCGGGTGCGCGAAGACGAAGTGGTGAGGCCCGACGGGGGACCCGGCATTTACGGGGTAATCGAGATCTGGCCATCGGTGGGCGTGGTAGCGATGGACGAGAAAGATCGCGTGGTGCTGGTGGGACAGTGGCGGTATTCGGTGGATCGATATTCCTGGGAGGTGCCGAGGGGCGGATCGCATCCGGGCGAGACCGACATGCTGGCGGTAGCGCAGCGCGAACTGGCCGAAGAAACCGGTTTGCTGGCAACCAAGTGGCAAGCACTTGGTCCGGTGGATGTATGCAACGGGGTTGCGAACGACGTACAGAGCCTGTTCCTGGCGACGGAATTATCCTCGACAGAAATGAATTTAGATCCCGAGGAAGACATCACGGTGGAGTGGAAGCCATTTGCTGACGCAGTAGAAATGGCAGTGGACGGACGAATCACGGAAGTGTGCAGCGTGGCGGCGATTTTGCGGGTTGCGCATCTGCGCAGGAACGGAACGTAAAGTGGAAACGAGCGAGGGCCGGAAGCGGCGGCGATTCGCACGATTTGCGTGGATCGTTCTGGCGTACAACTTCCCTGTGATCCTGTGGGGCGCGTACGTGCGCGTCTCGTTTTCCGGCGACGGCTGCGGAGCGCATTGGCCGTTCTGCAACGGACAGGTGTTACCGCATAACATGGCGGCACCGATGGCGATTGAATTCGCGCATCGCATGATGACAAGCGTGGATTCGTTCCTGGTGATCGCGCTCTGCGTGTGGGCATTCCGGACGTTTCCGCGCAAGCACGGAGTACGGCTGTATGCGGTGCTATCGCTCGTGTTCCTGCTGATTGAAGCATTGCTGGGGGCAGGGCTGGTGCTGTTTCGCTACGTGGCGCACGATCAATCGGCTGGGCGAGCGTTGTATCTTTCCGCACACTTGACCAACACCATGCTCCTGCTGGGGGCGATGACGTTAACGGCACTTCTGGCGACTCGAAACCGCGAACGGGCCCACTTCGGGAGGATGCCGGCGTCTCTTGCGCTTGCCCTAGTGGTAACGGTTTTTGTGAGCATCACGGGCGCGGTAACAGCACTGGGAGATACCTTGTTCCCTGTTTCGTCGCTGGCGGCGGGCCTGAGGCAGGACTGGTCGAGCGCATCGAGCCTGCTGCTGCGACTGCGAATTGTTCATCCGGCTATCGCGGTGGCGGGCGCCGCGTATTTGCTGTATGTGAGCTGGCGTGTGCTGGGTGGCAATGGTTCAGAATACACGCGGACAAGCGGGCGGCGGGTTCTCACCCTGACTCTGTTTCAACTCGCGGTGGGTGCTGTCAATTTGGGGCTGCTGGCACCGCTGCCGATGCAGTTGATTCACCTGCTGGTGGCGGACCTCCTTTGGGTAGCGGTTGTGCTGATGGTCACCGAAGCAGTTGCGGCCGACTCTATTGGATATGGCGCAGGCGAAGCGACCAGTAACCGTAATTTGGAATTCGCGGTCGGGCTGGAGCGACGACGAGAAAAACGCGGCGGTAGTCCGGGAGATTCTGGCGCGCGATGGCTCTTCCGTTGATTTTCACCGGATCCAGCAGGGCGATGACCTAGTTGGGACGTGCCGCCATTGCCTGGATGCAGGCGCGCAGATCTTGGTGGCGGCAGGCGGAGACGGCACGATCAACGCAGTTGCTTCCGCCGTTGTACATACGCCAGCAACGCTGGGGGTGATTCCAGCAGGAACGCTAAACCACTTCGCGCGCGATCTGGGAATTCCGATCGAGCCCGAAGCGGCTGCACTCGAATTGCAGAACGGGCGCGAAGTCAGCGTGGATGTGGGCGCTGTGAATGGCCGCATCTTCATCAACAACTCGGTGCTTGGGTTATATCCGGTCTACCGGGCGGCCAAAGAAGCATACGAGCGCAAGGGACTGAGCAGCACACGCGCCGGGCGCTTTTTCGCTGTTTTGGGAGGCATGCTGCGGGTCTTCTGGCGGCTGCCTCACCTGAAATTACGACTGGTTGCAAGCGGCGTAGAGCGCGAGATTCGGACGGCTTTCGTGCTGATCGCGAACAACGAGCACGAACTGGAAGACTGGAACATCGGGCGGAGACGATCGCTCGAGGAGGGCTGCCTTTGGGTGTATGCGATGCGCCCTTGCAGCCGGTGGGGCCTGCTCAAGTTTTTTGTGCTGTTCGTATTGAAGCAGTTCAGAAAACGGGATGCATTCGAGGTGTTCAAAGTGCGGGAACTGCGTATCGAAGCGAGGCAGCGGTACATCCGGGTTGGGATCGACGGGGAAATTGCGAGGATGGAGACGCCGCTCGACTACGAGTCTCTGCCGAAGGCGCTGCACGTGATTGCTCCCGCGACTTATGTCTCGGAGAAAGCGAATGCGGAGCGAGTTGACACTGCCTGATGCGCCGGGTAGTTCAGATCTCCGACCTGCATTTTGGCAACAACGATCCGGCATTGCTGGCGCCGCTGCGGGCAGCCATCGAGAAGATCGCGCCGAATGTTTTGGTCATTTCGGGAGATTTTGTCGAGCACGCGACGGAGCGTGAATTCGAACAGGCACGGACCTTTATTCAACAGCTTCCAAAGCCGCAGATTGCGGTGCCGGGCAATCATGATCTGGCGTTCTACAACATCGTTCGGCGTGCGGCGGTTGGCTTGCGAACGTACAAGCAGTACATCACGGACGATCTGCACCCACGATTGGAAGACGAGGAACTGGCGGTTTTCGGAGCGAATACATCACGCTTGTGGCCGCTGCGGGGCGGGAGTCTGAGTTCGAGGCAACTGGAAGAACTGACTACGGATTTTGCGGCTGTGCCGGCGGCGAAGACTCGTATTCTGGTGACCCATCATCCGTTTGATTTGCCCGAGGGACAGCAGCGGCGGTTGATTGTGGGTCATGCTCGCCGCTCGATCGCGAAGCTGGCGCCGTATGTCGACATACTGCTGGCGGGTCACATTCATTTGAGCTCGACCGGTAGCACGGCGACCCACTACAAGATTGCGGGACACGCGATGACGTTCGTGCAGGCGGGGACGGCGGTTTCGAATCGCAACAAGGGCGAAGAGAATTCGTTCAATTCGCTGCGGGTGCTGTGTGGCTCGGAGGGCGGGAAGTCGGTGATTGTGGACCGGTTTTCGTGGGTGCGGGAGCGGAGTGAATTTTGTTGCAGGCAATCGACGGAATATCGGTTGGACAGCGAGGGCTGGGCGAGAGTGGATCCGGAGAAAGTGGCGGAGGCGGAGGTCCAGGAAGAGGTTGGGGTGGAGCGTGAGGCGGAGTGAGGTGGGGAAGTTTCAAGTTACAAGTTCTTTCGATAAGCCTCGTCTCTGATGAAGAGAGTTTCGGCGTGTCCCGGTGACTCCAAGATGTTCGTTGAACAGTGCTAGGATGACGTCTATTTCTGGACGATACTGGAGAACCCGTGCCACCCTCTATGTTGTTTGGTTTTGCGTCAGTTTTGGTTGCTTTTTTTGTGTTAGGCTTCTGCTTCACCGGGAGCAAGACAACTGCGCGTCGTAGCGTTAGTCTAGGTTTGGCCGTAGTGTTATTGCCGTTGCTTTGCTGGGTTCAGATTGCCTACGGAATCAACGAAAGCAAGCGAGAGATCAACGCTCTTATCGAATCGATTTGTGTCGGATTTGCGTTGGGATCGTGGATCGGCTGCGGTCGAGCAAAGCGCGTGTACCGAGGAATAGTCAGCACCGATCACACACACCTCAAGGACTTCACGGGTGCTGTCCAGTCGATCTTAACTGTTGCTGGCATAATTGTCACTGCCTGGTGGTTTTTCAATCAACGTTCAACTGCACCCGATTTAAAACTGGAACATTTCGTTAGCCAGCGTGAATCTGCAGATGACTCGAACATAGCATTGATTTCGGTTGAGGTTCGGGCAACCAACATTGGACACGTTCAGTTTCAATTCGGGCAGCACAATAGTTTGAAGATATACGATGTTAACTCTAAGGGAGCACCTCAGAACGGCAAAGCGGCAGATGAGATTGAAATGAAAATCGGTGACGTAAAGCAGCTTTCCTCAGGCTTGGAGCCTGGTGAAACAGATCAGGTTTATTTCCATCGGTTCCGGATCGATAAGAGATCGATGAGAACGCTGATGGTTGTAAGTCATGTTACTGCGGAGGACGGAGTGCCGGTCTGGACGTATCGAAGTCTGTTTGACCTGCCGGGCGTCAAATCGACAAGCAAGGAATCATCTTCCAAGTAGGTCCAGTGTGGTGAACCTGGTAAGCAGGCGCTCACCGGACCCAGCCAATGGGTTTGGCGGCTTTTGAATCCAATAGAGCGGGGTCTCGCCGCCGTAAAACTCGAACGCAAAACCCCGCTTGAAGTTTCGATGAACCAGGGTTTCGATTGTCGCACTGGCGTCCGGGCGATCGATTTTCAAAGGTGCTACCGCGGTACTTGCGGATGCAGTCCGGTTTATACTTCTCGATTGAAAACTGATCTCGGTAGTGACTAGCAGAATATCGGGGTTCCGATGGCGTTCGAGGTTTCAGAGGCTTGGGACGTAATCGATCGAGCATCGAGATTAGTTAAAGCGCCGATCTCTTGGTTTTCATGGCAGAACGGGATCGAGCGTTCCCAGCATCTCTCGTGATTGCAGGCGCATGATCGATCCAGTTGCGCTAGCCTGCATTTCTCACCAGCGGTTGGCTGCAACGCGCGATAGGCGCGCATCTACTGCGTTGCGCTCGCTCGCCGTCCTCAACATATAGTCAGATATGCCTCCGGGCGTCAACCTTCGCGCGCCTGGCAGCTACGCACCTCTCCCGCGTTTCGCTTCAACCGTGGTGAGAAATGCAGGCTAGGAGGCGACCTCACGGGCGACGCCAGAGAACTTATTGATTGTGCCTTCGGCCAGCACGCGCGTGACATGGAAGAAACCGGCTCCGTATTGAGTTTCTGTGAATGCCTCGGACTTATATGGCTGCTGAAGAAAGCCGCAGGTTCTCCGCCGACAGGAAATCCGGGCTGATTCCTTAGAACGACCAGAAAGCAGTCGAAAAGCGACATCCGGCCGGGCGAAGCTGCTGATTGTCCGCGATTCGCGTGGCCGTACCGGCCATCAGTGAGCGAGTCCTGTTCTTCAAAAAGTGCGTCGTTGCTCAGACAATATATTCGTGCCCGAAATTAAACGATGCTCGCCAGCATCGAGTAGATACAAGTGAGCCCGCTACTTACGCTCTGCCAACGTGTCTTGTTGGCCCGGTAACCTTCCGACATTCAATGGTGGGACGGCAGCTTCTGATTGGAGACTCTTTCCGGAGTCGCAGAGCGGTTCGGTATTTGACAATAAAGGCATGAACGTACCAGAGATGTTAAAGAGTATTGGGGACCAGATTCAATCCAATGCCAGCGGGAAGCTCGTTTATGGAGAGCCCATCACAGTAGCCGATAAAACGGTAATTCCGGTTGCTCGGGTAAGGTACGGCTTCGGTGGAGGCGGGGGCGCCCATCCGGACGATGCCCAAAGTTCTGACCATGGCGGAGGTGGAGGAGGAGGCCACGTTTCAGCCGCGCCCGCCGGAATAGTCGAGATCACTCCGACGGACACCCGCTTCGTTCCGATACCGGATTGCCGGAAGAGATTCGCTTTAATCGCGTTTAGTTTAGGTGCCGGCTTTATTGTGGGAAGACGCGGGAGGCGTTAGAAACCAAGATGTCGAAGATAATGCACTCACTTCGCTCCGTCTGAATGTACGGAGTCGAGCCGCAGGAGTGCAGTCAGCAGGCTGCCGCCAAGGCTTCCCTCTTCGCCGAATTCCGCGGATTTTTGCCCGCTGTCTTGGCGATTTTCATTGCTGGATCCGACACGATTTTGATAGACGGAGCGATTAACGTATTTCACGAGTTCACGCCCGATATCAAACGGTGGCTTCATATTAATAAGCCTTGACTCCCTTAGGGAGAAGCTTCTTTGGTGATCAAGTGTCAATCGACCGGCGATTTAAGCAATCTGAAGCTGATAAGCTTGGCCGGATTCCATGTTCACGGTGATAACTCCGTCTCCAGACGTGACGCGCACAGGTTTGCCTTGAACGGTAACGGCGGTAATTCGCTGACGATCTGGCACTCGGACCGCCTGCTTCCTGTTGAATGCCGAGCGTAACTCGCTGTTCGTTGCACGTCCGCCCGACCAAGCTATGTCCACCTCCACTCCACCGCGAGCTCGCAGCCCTTTGACTCTGCCCTGCGGCCAGGCTTTGGGTAGAGCGGGGAGCAAGTTGATTTCTCCTTCGTGGCTTTGCAACAACATCTCTGCCACAGCAGCCGTTGCTCCAAAATTGCCGTCGATCTGGAAAATCCAGCCGTTCCCGGCAGGATGAGTGTCAAACAGATTAGGGCCCGTACTGTGATCGAGCAGGCGGCATATCGATTCATGAGCCCGGTCACCATCCAAGCAACGGGCCCAAAGGCAGATGGCCCAAGCGCGACTCCACCCGGTGTAAGCTCCGCCTGCTGCGAGACGCCTCTCAAGCGAGACCCGAGCAGCTTTCCAAAGTTCGGGCATATGCCGCTTTGAAAATTCAGATCCCGGATAGAGCGGGTAAAGGTGGGACATGTGCCGCTGGCCCGGTTCGGGCTCTTCAAAGTCCTTCGACCATTCCTGCAGTTGTCCGTACTTGCCGATCTGATAAGGGGGCAACCGAGATCGCTTCTTTTCCAGTTCCAGGCGGAATTCACGGTCAAGATCCAAGGTGCGGGAAGCTTCGGCGCAATTCGCGAACAGTTCACGAAGCAGCGCAATGTCCATGGTGCATCCGGCGCTGGTCGATGCCGATTTACCGTCGGGAGCGCGGAAGTGGTTTTCGGTTGAGAACGAGGGGCAGGTGGTGAGCCTGCCGTGGCCGTCATCGATTAGCCAATCGAAATAGAATTCGGCTGAACTCTTCATCAACGGGTAGGCTCGCCGCCGCAGGAAGTCTTTGTTCCCAGTGAAGAGATAGTGTGCCCAAAGATGAGCGCAAAGCCATGGTCCGCTCATTTGCCAGTTGGCCCAGGTGGGATCACCCGATCCCTCCCCGACCGGCGCCGACTGCCGCCACAAATCAACATTGTGATGGGAGACCCAGCCGCGCGCGTGATAATTCACTTCCGCTGTCTTACGGCCGTTTTTCTGGAGGCCGTCGATCAGATCAAACAGCGGTTCCTGGCACTCGCTGAGATTGCAAGTCTCCGCCGGCCAGTAGTTCATCTGAGTGTTGATGTTGGTTGTCCAATTCGAACTCCACGGCGGGCGTAGCGAATCGTTCCAAATCCCTTGCAAATTGGTGGGCTGGGTTCCCGGACGTGAGCTGGAGATCAGCAAGTAACGGCCGTATTGGAAATAGAGGCTAATCAACTCCAGATCATCGGGGTTCTTCTTGAACGCTTCCAGGCGCTCGCCGGTCGGCAGAGAAGCCGCAGGATTTCGGCCAAGATCAAGCGAGAGTCGCCGGAAGAATTGCTGGTGGTCGCGGACATGCCTGGAGCGCAGCGTTTCGTATGATTGCCCAGCCGCAGCGTCGAGAGTCGTCCGACATTTCGCTGCGATGAGCTCGGGCGTCAAATCGGGCAGCTGATCGTAGTTAGCGTATCCAGTTGCCGCGGCAATCAGAAGTGTCGCGGCATCCGCCCCACGTACCTCGAGGGTGTCGCCGTTCGGTTCAACTGTTCCTCCTTCGGCTATCACGCGAAGCCAACACTCGAAGCGCATACTGTGGCCCTCGACGTCGTCGTAGAGGATGGGATTATCCGATCTCTTATAGTTCGGATCAACGTGCGACGGCGCCTTTCCCGATAGCCGAAGCCAGGCGTTGCCCGCGATTTTGCTACTGCTGTGAATGGGACTGTCCAAAGAAGCGCGAAGGCTAATTTGGCCGGGTTGATCGGCGGTGAGCCGACAGGCGATCACCTGGTCGACAGCCGACGAGAACACTTCGCGAGTGAACGCAATCGCGGCAGTTGTATAAGTAACACGAGCGATCGCTGCGTCCAAGTCGAGTTCGCGTTTGTAATCCTTGGCCTCAGCTGTTCCGGCGATTGCCCCGGCGAATCTCAGCTCGAGATTGCCAAGCGGGAGGTAGGACTCGTTGTAAGGTCCCTGCATTTTCTTACAGAGCAGGTCAGCGTCGTGGTATTTCTCTTCCGACATTACGAGCCGGCGCACCTCAGGAAGATATTCGAACGCGTGTGGGTTATTCCATTCTCTCGGGGCGCCGGACCAGAGAGTATCTTCGTTCAGCTGCAGGCGTTCGGTATCGATACCGCCAAAGACCATCGCGCCAAGCCTGCCGTTTCCGACCGGAAGAGCCTCGGTCCACAAACGGGCGGGCTGCTTGTACCAGAGCTTCAGTGTGGGAGGCGATCCGCTGTCCGAAGGAGTAAGAGAGCGCTGATACGCAGTCGCACGCAAAGTGACCGGGACAGCAGCCAAAAACTCACGTCTGGATGGAGTAGACATTCTGACCTTAATAATTTTGATATTATGCGACCACAGTTTTGGTGTTGAATTCTCAGACGGAATTCGCAAAGGAGTGTCGAATGCCCTCCGAAATCTATTCTTTCCCGCGCAGGCGGCCTTCTTATCTTCCTGTTGTCCTTTCGCTGATGTTACTGGCGCAGGGTGGGCTATCGATACTTACAGGTCAAGTCCTATCCGGATCCCTAGTAGGTAATGTTACGGATGCGAGCGGTTCGGGCGTTCCCGGCGCGACGGTTCGAGTAGTTCAAGACCAGACGAACGAGACCCGCGAGGTGACTACGAACGACTCCGGAGGATACACGTTACCTACGGTTCCCGCGGGCACTTACGAAGTCTCGATATCGAAGGCAGGTTTTCAGACTTTCAGTACCCGCAACATCGAGGTACGCCTGAATACTGTGGTGCGGGTTGACGCCTCGCTGCAGGTTGGGCAGGTATCGGAGCGAGTGGAAGTAACTGCGCAAACGGCGGCACTGCAGACGGACAAAGCGGACGTGCACTCTGAATTTACGACGCAGCAGATGGTGAATCTACCGCAACCGACAAGAACGTATCAGGGAATTGTCGCGCTTATGCCGGGGATCGCGCCGCCAACAGCTAGCAGCGGCGGCACTAATAATCCCGGAAAATCTATGCAAATCAGCGCGAATGGCACGAGCCGGAGCGGCACCACGGTTCGCATTGACGGCGTCACAGATACAAATCCGTGGGTTCAGTATTTCTCAACCTATGTTCCTTCGATGGAAGCCATTGAGACTGTGAATGTTGCGACCACGAGTATGGATGCGGAACAAGGTTTAGTAAATGGCGCAGCTATCAATGTGCAGACAAAGAGCGGGACCAATCAATGGCACGGGTCGGCCTATGAGTACAACGTAAATAGTTACTTCAAGGCGCGACCGTTTTTCTTGCCTTCGAACCAAGGTTTACCGAAGCTGAACGAGAATGATTTCGGCGCCTCCCTGGGAGGAAAGATCATCAGGGACAAGCTATTTTTCTTTGTGAGTTATGAAGCAGATCTGCTCCGGCAAGGCAATACGAATTCGGGTATAACAGTCCCGACCACTGATTTTCGCAGCGGCAACCTATCGGGATCGAGCATTCCCATTTATGACCCTGCGACCGGAAATGCGAACGGCACGGGCAGAACACAGTTCGCCGGGAACATCATTCCAGCGAGCCGAATCAGTCCTATCGCCCAGAAACTCATCGGTCTCATTCCCGCGCCTAATCTGCCAGGGATTGCGAATAACTATGTCGTCAACACACCGGTTACAAATAATCTGCAGAGAGTTGACACAAAAGTCGATTGGAACGTGAGCTCGAATTTTAAGCTATCCGGCCGTGTTGGAGTGCAGCCTTCGCACATTCTGCAAGCGACGGTGTTTGGGGACATCCTGGGCGGTGGGAACAATTATCTGCAGGATGCAACAGTATTTGCGACGGCGGTTATGGGTACGTATATCGCCAGTCCCAATTTGGTTGTCGATTTCAACGTGGGACTTACAAAGGCGCACCAGAAGCTGGCGCCGCCGAGTTCGGATAAGAGGTTAGGGTCTGATCTCCTCGGCATTCCGGGCACGAACCTAGGCGCCCTGCCTGAGGCGGGCGGCATGCCTCAATTTATTGTTAGCGGCTTCAGCACCTTAGGCTCTAACTATCCGGCGCTCGATTACAATGACCCGATCCTGCAGTACACGGGCAACGTCACTTGGGTTAAGGGAACGCACAACATCCGATTCGGCGTTGACATCAGCCAGCAGCACATGAACCATATGGAGGTTCAAGTTACTTCGTTCAGTTTCAACGGCGGCGCAACGGCGCTCAATGGCGGTTCCTCGCCGAATCAATACAATGGGTTTGCCGACTTCCTCCTCGGGCTTCCGCAGAGCTACGCAAACAGTCTACAATCGGTTCCCGTGGTTACTCTGCGGACTTGGGAGGACAGCGCGTATTTTCGCGATCAGTGGCAGGTGAACCGCAAACTGACGGTGTCGTACGGAACTCGATGGGAATATTATCCAGTTCCTCATCGAGCAGATCGCGGCATCGAGAGCTACAACTTCGCGACCAATCAGATCATTCTTTGCGGAGTAGCGCTGAATCCGACGAACTGCGACATTCACGTCTCAAAGAGACTGTTTTCACCGCGGATTGGGGTTGCCTTTCGACCCGCAGAAAGCTTTGTTATCCGGGCCGGGTTCTCTTTGAATCCGGAAGAAATCAACATGTATCGGGATGGCCTATATAGTTATCCGGTGCGCGCCGACTACAGTGCTTCCGGGGCTAGTACGTACACGCCTGTGGGAACTCTGAGCGCCGGTATTCCGGTGCAGCCCGTGCCGGACATCAGTAGCGGAGCCGTAACGCTGCCGCGAGGCGCCAGTTTCAGTCAGGGCGCTATTCTGCCGAACGATTTTGTTCGGGGCTACACCGAGTCTTGGAACTTCACGTTGCAGAAGGAGATTGGAAAGGGGTGGGTTGGCCAGGCGGGTTACGTAGGGACGCATACGGTTCATCAGCACACCCGCTACAACATCAACTACGGACAAATAGGAGGCGGCGCGGCGAGCCAGCCGTTCCAAAAATACGGAATCACGGCCGGAGTAGTGGAAGTACTCCCTTACGAGACGATGCATTACAACTCTTTGCAAGCTTCGTTGCAGCGGCGATTCTCGAACGGATTTGACCTGCAGATGTCATACACGCGATCCAAATGGATCGGCACCTGCTGCGATGACTCGGGAGATGGCGGGCCAGCGATTCCGATTCCTCAGTACACCAGCCTGAACCGGGCCCTGATGGGTGGCGACCGGCCGAACAACTTTCGGTTGAGCTCGATTTATGAACTGCCATTCGGTCCGGGCAAGATGATTTTGAACAACCGTGGCTTCCTGGCGGCGGTGTTGGGCGGATGGCAATTAAACGGAATTCTCAGCATCTATTCCGGAGCTCCTTTCAGCGTGACATCGTCCTCTGCGTCTCTAAATGCGCCGGGCAGCACCCAACGAGCAGATCAGGTGAAACAGAATGTAGCAGTTCTTGGAACCATCGCTTCCTGGTTCGATCCGACCGCGTTTGCGCCCGTGACAACTGCCCGCTTTGGAACGGCGGGATTCAATACCGTTCGCGGTCCAGGAGTAAAGGATTTGGATTTAGGGCTGTTCCGGAACTTCAAGTTGACAGAACGTTTCAACTTGCAATTTCGCGCTGAAGCTCTGAACTTAACGAACACTCCGCATTTTTCGAATCCTAGCGGGCTCAATGTTTCGAATGCGACTTTCAATTCGGACGGCAGCCTGCGAGCGCTGAACGGGTTCTCGCAGATCACGACAACGAGTCCGGCCAGCCGGTTAGTTGACGAGCGTTTTTTGCGGCTGGGATTGCGAATCAGCTTCTAAACTGGAGCTGGTTTTTGCGTCCGGCGGGCTCAGTCCGCTACGCTTGCCAGCGCGGTCCGCATGACGGAGCGGGGAGCGGATTCGCCGGTCCAGATTTCAAATTGCCTGGCGGCTTGGGCGAGGAGCATTTCGGATCCGTGGATCAAGCAGCAGCCCTGCCGGCGGGCGTGGGCGAGCAAGACCGTTTCATGCGGGTTATAGACCATGTCGAGGACGATTCCCGCGGGGATGTTACTTCCGAAGAGGACTCCGCTCGAATGGGGATGCATGCCGACCGGAGTTGCGTGGACGAGTGCGTCGTAATGCTGGTTTTCGGCCGTCTGCAGGCTGACGGCCTCGCCTTTGGCGGCGCGTGCGAGAGTGGCGGCACAACGAAGATCGCGTCCGGTGACGGTGACGCGTGCGCCTGCATCAGAAAGGGCAATGGCGGCGGCACGAGCGCCTCCGCCGTAGCCGGCAACCAGAACAGAGGCGTGGGGCAGCCGCAAATGGCGGCTCAGCGGCTCGAGCACACCTTCGGCGTCAGTGTTTGTGCCGCGCCATTTGCCTCCCCGACGCCAGACGGTGTTCACCGCGCCAATGCGTTTAGCGAGCGGTTCGACAACGTCGAGATAACGCAGAATGCGCTGCTTATGCGGGATGGTGACGCTGAATCCGCAGAGGCCGATATCGGAGGCTACCTTCATCCATTCGCCGAGACGGGCGGAGGGGACAAGGAAAGGAAGATAAACGGCGTCTACACGGCGGGCCTGAAAAGCGCGGTTGTGAATGATGGGAGACTTCGAGTGACTGACCGGATCGGCGATGATGCCGTAGAGGCGCGAGTGGCGGGTGAGTTTCTCGCAGCGATAAAGAGAGCGCATTTGGCGGGCGGAGATTTGGCCTGGCGCTGTACCGTCGTTGGCGGCGGGAGCGGCATAGGTGTAGAGGCAGCCAAGCGAGGGCGAGAGAATGCGCGAGGGAATGCCGGCCTCCGACATACAAAACGCGATGAGGGGCGTTTGGTTGGAGTGGTCGGCAAGGAAGCGGGAGAGCCGGACATGGTCGCTCGGCTTCTTGGCAGTGGTGATGATTTTATACGCTTCGGCGGGCACGCGACGGACGCGGCGGAGTATCGGATCGAGCGCGGGCGTGTTTTGAAAGTTGTGATAGGAGATCACGAGGGGACAGTGCGAACGGAGCGTGAGCACGGCGGACCGGGCCCGTTCGGCCGATTCGATCTCGAGATCAATGGCAACGGCGCCGGCTTCCGCTGCAACGGTCAGTACGGAAAGCTGAGACTCGAGTGAGCCTTTGAAGTAACCTCCATTGCTTTTTGCGCGGCAGGTAACCAGGATTTTCAAGTCCGGATATTTGCTTTGGAGGCGGCGCATGAGCTCGATACCGCGGGCTGGACGCTCGAGATAGTCGAGGCGGAACTCGAGGAAAAGGTTGCCGTCCTTATATTCGTATTCCGCCGCCCGAATGAGTTCGTCGGGAGAGGTAAATCCCAAGGCAACACATACTCGGGGAAGTGAGGACGGAAGCGATGGCATTAAAGGTCAAGTGGGCCGCGAGCAATTGCGACGCGAACAGGATATCAAGAACAAGGAAGCGACTGGGACTGATCGGGGCGGGAAGGGCAAAGAGCGCGTTTTCGAGCGATACGCGGGAGACTGATCTGGATTCAATTTATGTAAGAACAACTACTGCTTTCGCTGCTGCTCACCATGGATTACCCTAGTTTAGGCGTTAACGGGACCTATTGAAAGTCCTATGCTTAACCAAAGGAGCGAGTCCATTGTTGAGTCCAGCGTTAACCAGCAGCGATGCAGAGGTGAAAGCACCGGGTCGGGCGAGGGCTGTCATTGCGGATGATCACAGCCTGTTTCTAGAGGGTTTGAAGCGCATCATCGGGACGGAGTGCGAGATTGTCGGGACTGTAACGAACGGTCGCGATGTAGTTGCGCTGGCTTGCGAATCGAATGCAGAGCTGATCTTTATGGACATCGCAATGCCGCTTCTGAACGGGATTGAGGCAGCCCGGCAAATTCGGAAAAAGAATCCGGCGGCGAAGATCATCTTCGTGACCATGCAGTTAAATCGGGACTATGTGCGGGAGGCGTTTGAAGCGGGCGCGTCCGGGTACATCATGAAGCAGGCAGCCGCGTCGGATCTGAGCACGGCGATCCGGGACGTCCAGCAGGGCCGCTTCTATCTGTCGCCCCTGATCGCGGAACGGTTTATCGGCAGACCACTCGATCCCGATGAGAGCCCTTCGAAACTGTTTGGAGTGCTCACGCCCAGGCAGCGGGAAGTATTGCAACTGGTGGCGGAAGGCAAACCGGCGAAAGAGATCGCTTCGCTGCTGGCGATCTCGGTGAAGACGGTGGAGTTCCACAAGAAACACCTGATGGAAGAATTGAACCTGCGAAGTTCGGCGGAGCTGGTGAGATACGCCGTCCAGAACGGGTGGGTTGCGTCGTAGGACGGATCTCAAAACACAATGGCAGAAGCCGGGCGCCCGGTTAGCCGATAAGCTCATTGTGAGGGAGCGACAGCCGACGATTGCGGATGAGCTGCGGTAGATGGTTGGGTGGGTTGTGCGCGGTTCTATTTGGTTTGCATGGGGCGGCGCAGGATCTCGAAACCCGGTTTGATGAGCGCGGTCTGACGCGGCTGGCTTACCGGGGAGTGGCGCTGGTGGATCTCGATGCCAGCTTGGGCGACTCGTTTTCGGTGGGTGGCTACAAACTCGGCTCGCACGACGGATGGGGCGCGAACGAGAAACGAGCTGATTGGGACGTGGCGCGAAAGATTGTCACGTGGCGCTGGGCATGGGGAAGCGTGGTATGCCGTTTCGTGCCGGTCCCAGAGAAGAACGAACTTCAATTCCAGATTGCCGTTGAGAACAAAAGCGGCGATGCATTGACGGGCATCAGCATTTACCCGCTCGGGTTGCAGTTCCCCGCCTTACCTCAAGGATTTGGCGCTCCGAACTATCCTCAATTCAAGAACAATCTAGACGGTCCGGCGGTGATCCAGGCCAGTTATGGCGCGGGTTCGCTGGTGCTGGCGAACATGGATGCGCAGCCGCTGTACTTGGGCTTGAGTCCTTCGCAGCCGGCAAACCACTACAAGGTTCAGGTCGGAACGTTGAATGATTCGAGCGAAGGATTCCTTTCGAAAGCAGTGCCGGTTAGCCGAAGTGTGCCGGCGGGAGGACGGGCAGGGTTCAACATTGCGATGCGGTTTGCTCCCGCCGAGAGCGATAGCGCGGGTTTTGTGCGCGGCTTGCTGAAGACCTATGCGGAAGCGTGGCCGCAGAAATTGCGCTGGAAGGACCGGCGGCCGATAGGCGAGTTATTCATGACTGCGCCGACAGCGACACCAATTCCAGATTCAAATCCGAATCCGCGGAACTACACCGTGGCAAAACAGATCGACGTGCGGACCGGTGAAGGAGCAGAGGCTTTTGGGAAGGCGGTTCTCGGGTATGCCGATAACGCTGTGCGGATTTTGAAAGGCATGAACGCGCAGGGAATGCTCGTCTGGGATCTGGAAGGGCAGCAGTATCCGCAACCGAATACGAGTTATGTTGGCGACCCGCGGAAGTTGGCTGACATGTCGCCTGAGATGAATGCCGTGGCCGATGCGTTCTTCAAAAGGTTTACAGATGCAGGGCTGAAGTGCGGGATGACGATACGTCCGCAGCGCTTTGACGCAGGGACGACGAGACCTCCGGTACAGAAAGATGTCGCGGCAGCCGAACAGAGCGCGCTGATGATCGAGAAGATTTCTTATGCACGCAAACGATGGGGCTGCACGATGTTTTACGTCGATTCAGACGGCGGCCCGCAGGATGCGACAGATCCGGCCGCATTTGCAGCAGTGGCGAAAGCGTTGCCGGATGTATTAATTATTCCGGAGAACATCTGGCCGAAACATTACGCGTATACAGCGCCGCTGGCGAGCTTTACCGCGCCTTACAAGCCGCTACATACACCCGCTGAAGTGAGGTCGATCTGGCCGGGAGCGTTTACGGTCACGTATGTCGGGGATGCTCCGGGCGGGAGTTTGAAGAGCCGCTGGGGAGAGTTTGTCGAAGCAGTGCGGGCGGGAGACATTCTTTCGTTCCGGGCATGGTTCGATGATGAACCTTTGAACAGCGAGGTGCGCGAGATTTACAGGCAGGCTGGAGTTAGCGGGAAACCTTGACGAGCGCGATTCCGGTAAGC
Source organism: uncultured Acidobacteriaceae bacterium (assembly GCA_963771495.1). Classification (GTDB taxonomy): domain Bacteria; phylum Acidobacteriota; class Terriglobia; order Bryobacterales; family Bryobacteraceae; genus Bog-105. Next base: position 524,473 of record CAVYTR010000013.1, read on the forward strand.
GCTGTCAAGTAAGTCCAGAAAGCTGTCAGCAGGACGTGCGCAGCTTTGTTGAAGCTGTTTTCGCGCCAGAGGGACCGGTCGAAGAAGAACCATTGTATGTAGAGCCGGATGCACCAGAGCAGCATGGATCCGGCAAGGACAATGCGCGAGAGCGGCTGCGGTTCGAGGAGTAACTGCGCTCCAAAAGCGGACAGGGCGCCGAGCATGATCAGCAGAAGCGCAATGTAGAAACAGTGAACGAGGAAGATCTGGCGATTGACGAGCGAGAGCTTGGCGAGATCGGATCTCCAGTTAAGGAGACGGCCGAAAGTCAGGTGAGCCAGGCCGAGAAGGATGAGCAGCGTTCCGGCCAGGCGGAAGTGAAAGAGGAGCGTCATCGTGCGCTTGGTGTGAGTTCGAAGAGCCGTACCCAAGGGTTGAGGCGGCGCTCGCGGGCAAGGTGCAGGTTGGCGGCGCTGAACGTAGCGAGCCAAGCACGGCGGGAGTGGAAGTGCAGGAACCCGGGACCATAGGCGAGGAAGTTCGGAGTGTCGCGCAGATGTTCGACGACGATCAGACGGCCTTCGGGTTGGAGGACACGGGCGACTTCGCGAAAGAAGGCAGCGCGGGATTCGGGGCGACGCAGTTCGTGAGCGGCGAACACGAGAAAGATGGCATCCGCGCTTTTCGAAGCGGCCGGTAAGTGCTTCCAGGATGCGTGCTCTGCCTGAGTGTTCGGGCTACTGACTTTGCGGGCCTGGGCGATGGAGGGCTCGGTCATTTCGTTCGGGTCGAAGATGTCAAAAACCTGGAGAGTGGAGGACGGAAAGCGAGTGCGCAGTAAGCCGGTAGTTTCGTCGAGGCCCGCGTGAATGTTGAGGCAATGGGCGGGTTGGAGATGGAGCCATTCGAGGCGATAGAGGCCGGAACGATCGTAGATGTAATGCGAGACAACGAGGGAGACGAGAAGCCACAACAGCGCGACGAGGCTGCCGATTTGCGCGAGTTTCTGCAGCGGAAACGGCAATCGAGATGACACCGCCGCGACAGAGATAAGAGCCAGCACGGTAACGCCATAGAAAGCGCGATTGTAGGACAGGATCTGGAGTACGCCAGCGTATGGGTTGCGGCGGTTAGTAAGTTGAGCACTTACATCAGACATGGATTTTGAGTTGGCGTCCACGTTCCCAGCGGTAGGGGATGCTGTGGAGGTAGAAGGCGCTGGCCAACTGGCCTTGAGCGCGGTTGAAAGGCGCTTTGTCCAGGAAGGTGACGTGTTCGACATGAACAGAAACGGGCTGCGGATTCCATTCGGGGCGGAAGCCACGCACGGAGATGATCGACCGGGTTTGCCGTTCGAAGTCGAACGTATAAGGGAGCGGTCCGGCAAAACGGCGGGCGTTTTTGAAATCTGAAAACGGTGAACCGGCCGGCGGCGCTGGCGGGCGTGAAGCGAGGTCCGCGGTTACGGTGAGATCTGCCACTGCGTTTGGAGTGCGAACGATCCAGGTTAGCTTCTCGTTCGTTTGCTCAACGTGAATGCGGGAAAGAGTGTAGTGGTAATGAGTGAGGAGGTTTCCGGCGACAGTCATCAACAGGCGGTCCGTGTCGCTACGGAGGATGTAGAGTCCGCGAAGAGCGCTGGTTTCGGAGCCGAGGCGGGTGAAGAGGCGATAGCCACTCAGGAAGAAGCTTTGGCCGGTCCACGCAGGCAGGAAAGAGGGGCGGAGGTGGCGCGTCTGGACCAGGGCGACAGCGAGGAAGCCGCAGTCTTCGAAAGTATCGAGCACCAGGCCAGGCGGAAGCAAGGGGGCGAGCAATTCCGCGGGAAAGGCGTAGGCGAGAACGAGGCAGCGCTCAAAGAATGCGGAGATGGGAACGGGATGGCGCTTCAGAAAATGGAGCATTTTAGAAGGCGCTTACCGGCCCGGAGTAAATGCTACCCCAGATCATGGCGCGATCTTCAGCGGCGAGGGCGCGTTCGGCTGCGTTTTGTGGTTCGCGAAAGCTTCGCATGACCACGACGGCATCGGGAGCGGCGGCGTGACGGACAGCGTCTTTAAGGCGGCGGGCATAATCGGGCGTAACACCGTCGACGATATTTGACAGCGTGAAGGCATCAAAGGAGCGTTCGGGGCAGGCGAACAGGAAATCGGCGGCGTCGGCGTGTTCGAAATGAATCGGCGAGCAGGGAGGCGGGTAAGGATGCGAAAGGCGAGTGGTGAAGAGACGCCAAGCGTGGGGATTGGTGTGGTTGGGAAAGCGGGCCAGGCTGCGCTCGACGCGGGAACGAAGGAGCGGACCGAAGTTGGCGCGGGGTAAAGAAAGCGGATCGGGAGAGAGGCGGCGTACAAGGGCGAGCGAAGCCCGGATGATCGAGTCGAAGAAGATACGGAAGCGCCGCGTGTTCAAAGTGTCGTGCCAGAAGTCGATCTGTTCGCGACAGTCTTCGAGAAGCAGGAAATTGCGGATACGTTCGGCGGTCCAGCCGGCAAGGGACATGAGGCGGAGACCGGCGGACCGGGCGCGTTCGGCTGATCCGGGAAGGGCGGGGTGGCCGGCAGCGCGATGGCGGGCATAGGCGAGCTGGGCGGCGTTGATGTCGACGGCGGTCACTTGATGGCTCCCTGCTAACGCGATGGCAGAGTCGCCGGCGGAGGCAATGCAAAAGACGCGGTTTCGCTGGCGAAAGGCGCGCATTTCGATCTCGACGTCTTCGTACATTTGACCAAACAGGACGCGGTTGCCGGTTTTGAGGAGCCCGCGTTGGGGCTGCCACATGGTAAGGGAACTCACCGGCAAATCCAGATGAGAATCACGAAGGCGAAGTTTTGAAAGAGCATGCCGGCGGGATCGGGGATGATGCCGCGAGCCCACAACAAGCCTCCGGTATTCATAAGGAGAAGCAGAGCAGTTTGGGTGAACGCGGCCGTTTCGGGAGCGAAACCGCTCAGCACCCAGAGCCCGAGGACGATCTCAAAGCCGCCGAGGGTGACCAAGAAGAGCCGTGAGTTGCCGGACTGGAAGACGGGCGACGATTCCATCACCCGGAGGTGACGCGGTTCGCGGCCGAGTACCTTGCACCAGAGCCCCTGATAGAACCAGACAAGGCTGATGGCGAGGCGGCCGAGGAGCTGCAGATTCCCGGCTGGAGGCACGGCGAGCACGTGTCCATTGTGAGCGATCCGGGTAGACCTGTAAACCGCTGAAAGGCAGGTGGGGCCGCTCCGGGTCGCATGGTACTCTCTTCGAGTGTCCGGGCACAAAGATCCGTGGCCTGAATATTGCAGGCGGCTGAACAAGCATTACCGGCAGGGCAATTTGCGCATTCTGGTAGGGGCGGGGCTCTCTATCGATTCGAATTTTCCGAGTTGGGGCGAGTTGAACCGCGGACTGCTGCGGCGGTACGTGGAGGAGGATCTCGGCCGGGACCCGAAGACCAAACCAGTGGTACAGGAGCATTTGCAGCAGCTGGTGGAAGAGCTGTATGAAACGATCGGGCGGGAGGCGGCGGCAGACTTCGTTTGGAACTCGAGTACGCGGGAGAATTTCTTCGAAGATCTGCGGACGCTGCTGTACCGGGGCAGGAACTTTTCGGATCTGCCATTGCAGCCTGTGCATCGACAGCTTGCGGCGATGGACCGGGCAACCGTGTTCACGACGAACTTCGATCCGTTGCTCGAGCTGGCACAGTATCAGCTGAAAGGCGGCACGGCGGCTGACCCTGATTTGACGCCGCTGCGCTCGGCGAATCCGCCGCAGCCCGGAACGAGTTCCAACCCGGCGAAGGTATACCACGTACACGGCTGGATTGATCCGGATGGGATCTGCGGGGGCGCGTTCGTGCTAACGGAGTCGCAGTACTTTGAGCTGTTCAGCCGGCAGGCGCAGCGGCCGAACCAGATGCTCGAGTATGCACTGACATCGGGAGGCGCGGTTCTGATTCTCGGCATGAGCCTGGCGGATGTGAATCTGCGACGGCATCTCTATCTGAGATCGCGGAACCGGATCAGCGATTCGACGGAGATCTATGCAGTGCTGCAGGGGCATGGGAGGGAACTGCTGGAAACGTATCAGACGCTGCACTGGGCGAGCAGGGGAGTGCGGCTGGTGTACCTGCAGAGTTATCGCGAAATTCCGCGCATGCTGCGGGAAGTGAAGTTCGGACTTCCGGAGACTGCAAGCGCTCCGCCGCCTTGGATGACGGAGACGCTGGACTGGGTGAAGGCGCAATCGCCGCTCGAGGTTGTGTTTTCGGACAGGTGGCAGTCGAGGGCGCGGCATGCGCTGCAACAGATGGTCGCGAATTTGCGCGACAGCTTCGCCATTCCGCAACAGGAAACGGTGCAGGCGTCTTTGTTCGGGCCTGTGTCTTCGGGAGAGATTGCTACTTTCTGCGATTCGCGGCACACGTTTACGGGCAAAGAGGCGCGGGCTTATGCAAATCAGTTCCGATTAAAGATTTCGCAGGGTAAGCCGCAGGGTGTTGCAGGCGTGGCGTTCTCACAAGGCGAGGTGTTCGAAGTGAGAGACAACCCGGAGATGGCTGACCAAAACTTTACGCCCGAGATGAAGCAGTTTTACGCGAGCAAAGGACTGCGCAGCTGGCGGTCATTGATTGCCATACCGATTTTCCGGACCAACGACCAGTTACCTGTGTTGGTGATGGCGATCAGTTCGAACTTAGCGCAGCCATTTTGGACGCGATTCGGCGAGAAGCGGACGGAGTATAGCCGGCAACTCGAGCTGGTGGTGGATCTTATAGTACGGGAAATATTGAGCTTACCCGCGAAAAGTGCGAAAAGGGCCGTACAATGAGATGGAAACGCTGCAGATGGGAAAGCTTACCTGGGACGAAGCAGTCGCGCTGGTGAAGAGGGCATCGCGCCCATGGGGCCTAGTAGAAGATCTCGATCCATCGATTCAACCGGTGAAAGGTTTCGGTCAAGCGCAGAGCATGGAAAACTCCGAGTTCGCGAAGCGGATTTTGCGGAATGTTCGGCGGGCGATGAAACAGGCGGATAGTAAGTCGGAGTAAGTTGAGTTAATTCCAACCGGTCAGCCTTAGCCGAAAGCTAGGCGGCCTTTTCCTCCGCATCGAGCATTGTCCGCCAGACGGCAACCCATGCAGTGCCTTGATTCCGGAACACCCACAGATCCCGACCGGTTGAATGGTACCGTTCACCAGAACGCTCGTAGACCATGTCATAGCGGAAGGTGACCACGGCCGTATCGCCGGCCACATCGACCTGATGATCCTGGTCACGGAACTCCTCGATTCGAGCGTTTTGACAGAAATCGCGGAATCCGGCAAGAAATTCTTCCCGTCCCTGTATCCGCCCGGAGAAATCAGGAAAAACCATGACAATCTCCGGGTGCACCATCGGTGCAAGGCTTTCGACCCGGCCATCTAACCAGACCCGGTTGATTTGACGCATTGTGGCGCCCACGACTTCGTGTTTGGATTCCGGCATCGCTCAGTTTCTCCTCTCTCATACTTAGCGGCAATACTAAGGGCGGCCCTCAGGTTGTGGCGTGTTACCGGTTGCGGCGGGTCGATCAGGGGGCGGGAGTTCAAAGGCGGAACATCCTCCAACTGCTTTCCGGCCCGTTGTAACGAAACGTAGCGCAGTGAAGCGTGAGTGTCTTCTATCTTCCAGCCGATCACGATATCGCTCAGAACTTTGCCGAACACGGCAGGTCCGAAGAGACAGACCCTGCTCGGCCCGCAGGTGACAGCATCCTCGGTGATGAAACTACTCCATGGGCCAGCGTTTCTCTTAGCCGCTCGCACTGCTCGACCCAAGCTTTGAGCGACTGAGAATGGAAGGATGCGGAAGCTTGGTCGTAGATCGTCCGGCACGCACCTCGATTGAGTAAGACACGCAGGTCGTCAGTTGCCTTGATCGCAATGGCCTGCCGCTTTTGGTCGACGGGCGTGTCCTCCTCGTTCATACTTCGGTCGCATGCCGACATGAACAACAACACAGCGCAGAGCCAGTTTATGAGTTGGGCTGGGGTTGTCCAGGTATTGTCGTTAGGGCACCGGCAATGTGCTACTGACTCATCGGGAAACGTCCTCAGTTACGATACTGCATTCACGTTCTCCCGCGATGAACCTAAGGGCCGGCGCGCTACGACGAAGGGCAATACTGGGATGACCGACTATGCCAGTTATTCCCATCTTTCTCCTTGGATTTGGTTTGAACGCTGCTGTTACAAACTCGGATACTGCACGGGTGATTGCATTGCTACAGCAGGCGAAAACGGCGACGTACACTCCGGTATTTTCGCCCGCCGACCAGTTGCTTACGGGAGAGCATCCCGCTGTTGATTTCAGACAGGTTCAGGAAGCGGGATTTCCTGTTGTTGTCTGGACGGTGGACGATCCTGGCCGAATGCGCCGGCTCATTGAAGAACGGATTGACGGAATCATCTCGGACCGGCCGGACCTTTTGCGGCAAGAGCTAGCACGGGCGCGAGCGATGGCTCCGGACGATGCGAAGTATTTTGAACGGTTCGATGCTGAAGGTCATCGCGGCGGACGCGATTTGCGGCCCGAGAATACGCTGCCTGCCTTTGAGGCCGGGCTCGACAATCTGATCACTACGATTGAGACCGATACGGGGGTGACGGCGGACCATGTTTCACTGATCAGTCATGAACAATTTATCAATCCGCAGACCTGCAGAAGCGTGGACGGGTCGAGTTATAACGAGGCGGACAAGATTTGGATCAAAGACATCAGCATGACGGAAGCGCAGCGGCGGTTTGTCTGTGACAAATTGTTTCGCGGACCGCAGCAGAAGAACGATCTGTCGTTGTCGCCGGTGGCGGTGGCGTTTGCGCGTGAAAAAGGCTTGCCGAGTCCGTACTCGCCGACGAATGTCGAGCAGCTATATGAGTTTGTGGCGTTCTACGGGAGGTATTACAAAGACGGGAAGGGGAAGCAGGAGCCGGAAGCCAAACTGCGGTGGCGCAATGCGGAAAAAGTTCGCTTCAATTTAGAGACGAAGATCACGCCCCAAGCGGAAGCGGCTGGCCATACGTTCGGAGCGGAAGCCTTCGTAGAGACTCTCTGCGGAATGGTGAAGGCACGTGGCATGGAACGCCGGTCGGATATTCAGAGCTTCGATTTCCGAACGCTGAGGCTGACGCGGCAACTGTTTCCGAACATCCAGACGGTTTATCTGCTGGAAACTAGCGGGCTGTCCGCCTTGCCGTAGAAGCCGCCGCGGGGAAGAGATGCGGGTCGCGCAAGGCGGCACTGGCTTTGCGGGCCTGTTCGGTGTTGGGGAAGGTTTGAACAAGCGACCGCAGTTCCTGGATGGCGCGGCTGCGCTGACCGTCGCGGGCCAGTGCTAATCCCTTCATGTAATGAGCATCAGCCGTTTTCGGATTTTTGGGATAGCGCTCTAAGACGGCATCGAAGGCCTGGATAGCGCTTTTGTAGTCGCCCCGATTGTAACTAATTTCGCCCATATAGTATTGGGCGTTGGCAGCGAATTCGGTGTTGGGGAAGTAGGTGAGGTATTGCTGATATTCCTGATAAGCGAGATCGAGATTTCCGGTCTGCTGGTCGCGACGGGCATCGGTATATGTCTTCTCAGCACTCATGCCGGCGGGCGGGCCGCTGGGCTGGCCCGGCGCGCCACCCGGGGCCGTTGGTCCCTGAGCGCCGGGCGCGCCAAGTCCCTGCGGAGCGCCGTTGGCTGCCGGGGCCGGTGCCGCGGGCGGGTTCTGCATGATTTGCATTTGATTTTTGAGGTCGGTGATTTTCGCGTCCATGCGTTCCAGGCGGGCGCTCAGATCGGCGAGAGCCTCTTTCAAAGAGCGGACATCGTCACCCATGGCATCGACGTGGGTGTTCAGGTTGTTCACCGGAGTGAGTGACCTTGCGACGGAGCTAGTAAGAGATTCCTGCAGGGTGGCGACCTGATCGGCGGTACGGCGCGAATCGTTCTGGATGGCGGTTAGCATGCCGCTCAGAACATCAATCTTGGAGTTGAGAGTCTGGTTCATGGCATCGATCTTCGCCTCGAGATCGCGCTGGAGAGCCACTAGATCCTTGTTGACAGCGAAAGACGAGCTGGACAGAGTGAGGGCGAGAGCGGCCAGGCGCAGGAATTTCATTCAGGTTTAACTCCTCAACATACGGGGACGGATGCGATCCGTCCCCGTTTCAGTGCTTGTAATCAGTGTATGAGAATGCAGCGTGGTTGTACGGCTATTGGCCGGCGGAGAAGTGAGCGCGGCGATTGCGCGCGTAACATTCTTCGGTGGGATCCGTGCAGATGGGACGTTCTTTGCCATAGCTCACGGTCTTGAGCTTATCGCCCGGGAGGCCGAGAGCCACAAGAGCGTCGCGAACGGCTGCTGCGCGGCGGTCCCCCAGCCCGATGTTGTATTCAGCCGAGCCACGCTCGTCGCAGTGGCCTTCAATGGTGACGATGAAGTTGGTGTCCATGCCGAAGATCTGCTTCAGAGCATTTGCGTCGGACTGCAACGTGGATTGATCTTCAGGCCGGATGTCGCTCTTGTCGTAATCAAAGTGAACGTCCTGAACCTGCTGGGCGAGGATCTGCGCCGGGGTGAGTGTGTTTTGCGGCGGCGGCGGAGCGGGCGGAGGAGGCGTGCTGACCGTGACTGTGGCGTCAGAGCTCGTGCTGCCGCCAGGACCGGAAGCAGTCATGTGATAGGTTGTGGTCGCGGTCGGGTAAACTGCGCGGCGACCATTCGGGCTGACCTGACCGATGCCCTCAATCTGGATATTGGTCGCATCCGTTACTGACCATCGCAGAGAGGAGGGCTGACCGGAGCTGACCGTGGTCGGTTCGGCGGTAAAGATGTTGATGACCGGCTTATTCGCAGGCGGCGGCGCCTGGGTGGGTGGCGGAGGCGGTGGCGGCGGGGGTGTTTTCTTGTGGCAACCAGCGGCCACTATTAACATGAGCGCTGAAACCGACGTCAGCACAGCTCTGTGTTTCATCATGATGCTTATTGAATCCTCCTGAAGGCTAACTGATTACTTTAACGCGTTACTGCTCGGCATTTGCCCAAAATGGTTTTTCATTACTGCCGGTCTGAGTAAGTTGGTGTTTACCCGTACCGTCCGCATTCATCACCCAGAGCTGGGATTGCCGCCCGCGTGTTGAAGCATACACGATGTGGGCGCCATCAGGAGCCCAGTTTGGATTTTCATTACGGCCTTCGTTGGATGTTAGCTGACTAAGCTGGCCAGAAGCTACATCCATGACAAAAATGTTGTAATTGCCTGGCTCAAAGCCTTTGGTCCAGGCGAATGCGATGTGCGCGCCATCAGGGCTCCAGGAGGGGTTAGTGGCTTCACCGGTGCCGGCGCTGAGACGCTGGACGTCTGTGCCTTCGAGGCTCATGCGATAGATCTGTGGATAGCCAGAGCGGCCGGAAGTATCGACGAGATCCGCGCCGGTCTTGGGATTGATTTTGGCTTCCACTTCAATGGCCCCTGACGAAGTGATGCGCCGGAACCCGCTGCCATCGATGTTCGCCATGTAGAGTTGGGCGGGGCCGCCGCCCGCAGTGGAAGAGAAAATTACGCGTTTCGAATCGGGGGTAAAGGTGACGAACGCGTTCATGGATGCGCGCTGATTATAGAAAGGCAGTTTACGTCCTGTGTCGAGCGAGAACATCTGAACGGACGGGGAGCCGCTGACGTAAGTTGTGAAGGCGACCACGCGACCGTCGGGCGAAACAGACGGGAACGAGGTGAGGGAGCCATAGTGCGTGAGCTGCCGCTGTCCGGTGCCGTCCCAATTCATTACCCAGATTTCTTTTGAACCGGAGCGGTTCGAGACAAAGACGATGCGGGTGCCGACGAGGCTCTTGCCTCCGAACTGCGCGAGGATATCTGCGGCGTAGCGATGGCCGGCATCAATCGCGCCCGCCTGATTCAGGCTTGCGGTATAGACCTTGCCGAAAACTTGCGCCTGCTGGATTGTCGCCATATTGGGCGCGGTGCTGTAAAGCCATCCGAAGACGACAAGCATGCCGCGATCCTCAGCGCCATAACCGATGCCGAGGAAATTAGTGGTGACGGGCGGCAGGCTCCAATCGGAGAGTCGATTGCCTTGGATGGTTACTGCACCACCACTGGGAGGGGCGACACCGGCGATGAGATCGGAAGGCTGCTGCGGAATCTGCAAAGGATAAAGCGTTTTCGGTATGAAGTTGATGGCCGGCGAGCCCTGCAGGTCGGAAGCTACGGTCGAATTGAAGGAAGCTATCAGCGAAGCGGCCGCGCCGGTAGCGCGGAAATCGGGAACAGCGACGTGCGGCTTTCCCGGATTTTTTTCGATTTGACCTGTGATCTGCTGGGCGGCAAGCCAAACGGGGCCGCAGAAAAGCAAGAGAGAAGAAAGAAAGATTCGCATCAGCGTAAGTTAAATGTGAATTGGGCGGAGATGTAGGGCTCGGAAATCTGCGGCGGAAGCACCGGGAAAGGATTCGCCTGATAGACGGCGCGGAGAGCGGTGTTGTCGATGGTGGGATTGCCGCTGGTCTGAACGATTTGAGGCGTGCGAACGCTGCCATCACGCATGATGTAGAAGCTGACGATGGCCGGGGCGTTTTGTGAGCGAGCATCAAGCCCGTTTGTATTCCAATTTTGGGCAATCTTTTGGCGGATGATCTCGGCATACCAACCGAGGCGATTGTTGCCCAAAGGCGTATTGGGGCCGACGCCGACCTGACCGGCGCCCGATTGGGCTGAGTACATGGGACTTGAAAGGGCCTGCCGGGAGTGGCTGTAAACCTGGTTTTGCGGAGCGGGCTGAGTGTACTGCTGCTGGTGAGCCGGCTTGGGTGCTTCGCGTTTCAGCTTTTCAGGAATCTCGAAGGCGTTCTTGGGCGGAGGCGGCTGGTTCTTCTGAACCTCCTGCTTCGCGGGCGCGGTGGGCACGGTGGATTGCGTGTCGTTGGCGACGGGGTTCTGGGGTGCCTGGCGTTGAGGAATCGGAATGTTGTGGACGGAGGAGACAGCATAGGCAGGACCGCCCGCGGGATTCAGATCCCCGAGGGTTTCGCGTTTGCGATTCATCCAGTACCAGCCAAAGAAGAGCAGGGCGATGATGCTCGCATGAACGAAAAGGGCGCCGATGAAGGGAAGGGTAACGGGATCGCGTTGATCGAGGATGTCGAGACGCTCTGCCATGTTACGGGCGACGCCCGCGAGCGGCTGTGTCGATGGGCGCCGTTACCATTCGTACTTCGAACTTGGCTTCCCCGAGCTCAGCCACGATCTGCGCGATCGGATCCCAGGGCGTTTCCTTGTCGGCACGGACATACACCGCGGTGGCGTTGTGAAAACGTGCACGTATGCCGGTCGCAAGTGAGTTGATGTTGATGGGCTTCTCGTTCAGGAATGACTCGCCGTTCTTGCTGATGCTGACGACGGGCAGGTCCTGGGCGGTGTTCTGGACGCGGCGCACCTGCGGAACCTGAATATCAAGACCGAACTCCATGACATTGGCAGTAATCATGAAGATGATGAGCAGGACGAGCACAACGTCCACTAACGGCACGACGTTGATCTCGGACATGGCGGAAGGTCCGCCAAAACGGCGGCCGCGCCGTCCGCCCTCGCTAATCGAGAATGCCACGTTTGATGCTACCCCCCGAAATCACGTTCTGCAAGATTTTGAAATTCGATGGCGAAGTCTTCCATGCGCGTGCCGATCTCTTTGATACGGGTTCCGTACAGGTTGTAGAAAATGGCGGCGGGGATGGCGGCGGCGAGCCCGACAGCAGTGGTGATGAGCGCTTCGGAGATGCCGGGTGCGACGGCGCGCAGACTGGCGCTGCCGGCATTGCCTAAGCCCTGAAACGCATCGATAATTCCCCAAACGGTACCGAACAGCCCGATGAACGGCGATACGGAAGCGACGGTCGCGAGCCAGTTCATATTCATTTCGAGCTTGGTAACTTCTTCGCTGATTCCTAACTGCAAACTTCGTTCAACAGCGGCCTTGTTCACCAGGGAACCGCGCTGTTTGATCTGGCGCTCGACTTCGCCGTAGCCGAAATCGAAGACTGCGACCAGGGGAGCATTCGCGAACTGTTCCGAAGCGAGAGCGACAGCTTGCAAGCTGTTGGCTTTGCGGAAGGCGCGCAGGAAGCTCCGGTTGTCGCGGCGAGCGCGGCTGAACACGCCGCCTTTGGAGAACACGATAGTCCAGGAAAACAAGGAAAAGAGAACGAGAATTACGATGACGGCTAAGGGAACCGGGCGAAGGTTTTGAAAGATGTCCCACAGGCTAAGATCCGCGGGAAGTAGCACAAATGGCAATAGTAAGACGTCCTTTCGTCACTTCGCCTTCATTATAGAAGCCGGAGCATCGCGCCTCCATCTCACTTTATAATTCGGTCACATGCTGCTGGAACTTATAGTTGAGAATTACGCCGTCGTGGAGCACGCGCGCATACGGTTTCAAGCGGGCTTGAATGTACTGACCGGGGAAACGGGGAGCGGCAAATCAATCGTGGTGGATTCGCTGGGGCTGCTGCTGGGAGCGAGAGCGTCGAGCGAAATGATTCGGAGCGGCGAGACCCGAGCGCGGGTTTCCGGGATTTTCGGCGTGGAGTCGAAAGCGGAGATTACGGCGCTACTGGAGGAAGCCGGCATCGAACTGAATCCCGATGAAGAGTTGATTGTAGAGCGTGAGATCGCAAGCAACGGCAAGTCGCGAGCGTTTGTGGCGAATCGCCCGGTGACCACTTCGTTTCTGCGGCGGCTGGCTCCGGCGCTGGGGGATATCCACGGCCAGAACGAGCAGCAGCAGCTATTCGCGGCAGCCGCGCAACGCGACATTCTGGACGAATATGCACGGAGTAGGGATCTGCGCAGCAAGGTGCGTGACGCGTTCAGGAATTGGAACGAGATCGGAGCACAGCTAGAGAGTTTGAACCAGAATGAGCAGGAGAAGCTGCGGCTGCTGGATTTATGGACTTTTCAACGCAAAGAGATTGAGACGGTGCAGCCGAAGAGAGGCGAGGACGCTGAATTGGAAAGCGAACGGAAGATTCTGCAGAACACATCGAAACTGCAGGAAAGCTCGGCCGCGGCTTTTGGCTTATTATACGAGGCGCCCGACAGTGCCACCACGCAGTTGCGGCAGGCGATGAAGCGCATTGATGAGCTGGTCCGGATTGACGAGAGCCTGGCAAATACGGCGGCTTCGCTGAAGCAGGCGGCGGTGCTGGTGGATGATGCGGCGTTTGCGATTCGCGACTATATGAGCGGCCTGGAAGGCGATCCGAACCGGCTGGAAGATGTCGAGACGCGGTTGGCCGCCCTCGACAAGTTGAAACGCAAATACGGCCATACGCTTGAGGACGTGATGCGGTTTGCCGAAGATGTGGCGCGACGTATTGATGAAGTGGAGAATGCGAATGAGCACCGGGCCAAGCTGGAAGCGGAGCGCGAGAAGGCTGCGGGGAAATATCGGGCGTTTGCAGAAGAGCTTTCGAAGGTTCGGAAAGCGGCGGGCATACGGCTGAGCAAGCAAGTAACGGAAGAGCTGAAGTCGCTGGCGATGGGCGGAACACTGTTCGAGGTATCGATCGGGACCGGCGCCTGGAGCGGGAGCGGTGTTGACGAGGTGGGTTTCCTTGTTTCTCCGAACCGGGGCGAAGAGTTGAAGCCGCTGGAACGGATTGCCTCCGGGGGCGAGTTGTCGCGGCTCGCGTTGGCGTTGAAGACGGCGACGGGAGATGCAGAGCAATCGGGCGGGACTCATACACTCGTTTTCGACGAGGTGGATGCGGGGGTGGGGGGCGCGGCAGCGGCAGCTGTCGGCAAGAGGCTGAAAGCACTGTCACACCACAATCAGGTAATTTGCGTAACGCATCTGGCGCAGATTGCCGGATACGCAGATCACCACTACGCGGTTGTGAAACGCGAGCGCAAGGGGCGAGTGATCACCGAAATTTCGGAGCTGCCAACAGAGGAACGGGCTCGGGAGATCGGCCGGATGCTCTCCGGCGAGCAGATCACGGCGGAGGCTTTGCGCCAGGCAGAGCAGTTGATGCAGGCGGGAAAGACGTCTTGACCGGATAGTCCATATAACCCAGCGAGCCCCAGCTTCAGGCAACAGGCGCTGCTATCGATAATGTGTACCTAAATGCAAAGTACTGCTAAACAGACGGAGACCGGTACTGCGGTGGACCGCATGCTCGTTTGGCGCTGGGCTGTCGTTCTTCTTCCGGCGGTGATCTTGTTTTTCGCCATCCCACCAGGTTTATCAGTTCACGGAAGCCGGCTCTTAGGTATTTTTCTGGCCACGATCATCGCGCTGGTGGCGAGGCCGGTGCCCATGGGCGCGAGCGTTGTGCTGGCGATGACCGCTCTCGCGCTTACTCGCACGCTCTCGCCTGAGAAGATACTGAGCGGCTTCAGCAATGTCACTGTCTGGCTGATTTTTACGGCCTTTCTCTTCGCTCGTGCCGTGTCGATCACGGGCTTCGGGCACCGTGTTGGCTATCTGTTCATCCAGCGTTTTGCACGCAGCCCTCTTACCCTTGGGTATGCAATCGCAAGTGCCGATCTTGTTCTCGCGCCTTTTGTCCCGAGCGACACGGCGCGCGGCGGGGGTATCGTGTTTCCGATCACGCTTAGCGTGGCACAAGATTTTGACTCGCATCCGGGGCCTACTTCCACCCGGATGGGCAAGTTTCTGATCTTGACAGCTTTTCATACGACGTACACGGCCTCTGCCATTTTTCTAACCGGGATGGCTGCAAATCCGCTGATTGCAGAGTTTGCGCGGACTGTGGCGAAAGTGGACCTTACCTGGACACGCTGGTTCAGCGCGTCTGCCGTTCCCGGGTTGCTGACCTTGTTGATTGTTCCGTATCTGATCTATTTGTTGTTCAAACCGGAGATCGAAGACACAGAACCGGCGCGGCTTCTCGCCAGCCGCGAACTGGAGAAGATGGGGCCGCTGAAGTCTTCTGAGCGCCGCCTGGTCGTCATTATGGCTTGCGTGATGGCAGGGTGGATCACTTCTCCCTTGCATGGCATACCGAATACTTTTGTCGCCTTAGCGGGACTTTGCGCCATCCTGCTCGCGAAAGTGATGTCTTGGGACGACCTGCTAAGTGAGCGGAAAGCTTTCGACGCACTGATCTGGTTTGCGCCGCTGGTGATGATGTCGGATGCGCTGAACGGAGAGGGCGTGATCAAACACTTTTCAGACGCGCTCTTTGCTCACACTCACGGCTGGAATTGGGTGGTCACCCTGGTGGTGATCGTGGTGGCGTATCTCTACATTCATTACAGCTTCGCCAGCATGACGGCACACGTTACGGCACTCTATCCGGGATTTCTCGCGGCGGCGCTTGCAGGCGGGGTGCCACCCTTAATGGCCGCTCTTCCGCTGGCTTTCTTTTCTAATCTGAATGCCGGACTGACTCATTACGGAACCGGGTCGGCACCCGTTTACTTCGGGTCTCGATACGTTTCACAAGGCGAATGGTGGCGGATTGGATTTTTAATTTCGATCGTTAACCTTCTTATCTGGCTAGGAGTGGGCATTTGGTGGTGGAAATTGATCGGTCTTTGGTAAATTTCCGGTCACAAGCCGGTCAAGAAAATTTGGGCATTCGTTCTCAATGACTTACCGGGAAAGAGTCAGTGGTTCAGTTCGTTTCGACGGCGGCGGATGATACTCTCCGGCAGAGCGAGGGTTTTCCGGAGTGCAATTCGGGCCAAATTTTCTCAAAAAAGTTTGTTCTTTGCGCGGAATACGTTCACTTCTGTGTTTTCAATGGGTTCTAGAGAGACGGTTGTGGAAAACTGCGGCCGGTCGGGAAAATTTGCATTATTCTTCTAATCTCACGTAAATTTTGCTTTGCTTGATCAGGAAATTCTGGTATTTTGTACTTAATTCTACAAGCCTAGAATTTTTCGCAGCAAGGAAAGTCGCTAGCTTGCTACAGAAATGCTGCGGGTCGTGCGTTGACGCGATATTTGGAGAAATCTTTTGAATATTACTCAGGCCAGCCCTGCAACCAGCTCGGAACTTTGTGAAACAATTGTCGGTCTCATCATGGCCGGCGATGCAAATGGGGATGAGCTTCTCTATTCCACCTTCTCTCGCGGTCTGCGGTTTCTTGCTGCCCGCTATTGTCCAGAGTATGCCGACGACTGCATGCACGACGCCATCATCACGGTTTCCCGCCAGATCAAGGCCGGTCAACTGAAAACCCCGGCTGCTCTGCCGGGGTACTTGAATATTGTTCTCAAGCGAGCCGCGTGGAACAAGAAGATCGAATCCGAACGTTACGGGGGCAACAGCGAAGTATTCGAGACGGTCGTTCAAACGAAGTCCGACGACCGCGACGATCCCGAACGCCTGCTTGAATTGCAGGAGCGAGCCAGGATTTTAAGAGAAGGACTTAGAGATCTGAAGCCCCGCGAGCAGGAAATTCTCACGCGCTTCTATCTCAAGGGCGAGTCTCAGGAAGTGATCTGCCGGGAGATGAAGTTAACGGAAACTCAGTTTCGCCTTTACAAGAGCCGCAGCAAGCAAAAGCTGGAGACCTTTACGGCAAAGCGCCTCCGCAAACCCATTCGGCCAACGGAAGAATATGCCGCGCGGGCGGCCGCCTGTTAGGAAGAATGCTTTCGCTTATCGTAACCGAACAGGCGTGAATGAATAAGAGAGAATCAGATGCCAGGTAACCTATATTGCGTGCAACAAGACATTCTGTCGGTCCACTCCTTACAAGGAGGTAGCAAACAGTGCGTTTATGTGCCGGCCGGGACGGTGATCGCGGTCCGGAATCACAGCTGCGTTGACAGCCGACTCGTCGAAGTAGATTGGGACTCCAGGGTTGTGCTGATGTTCTCGCAGGATATTCAAGAACGTGCACAGCAACTTGCCGAAGCTGTTTGTTAGAACTGACTCAAAAACCCAGGGTTAATGCAGAAACCCCTGTTTAGCTTTTTGCAAAAAGCGGCCTACCAGATGCGGTTACGCGTTTCCAAGGGCGTTTCCAACTGGCTCCGGAGAACCGCTTCCTGCTCTCTGCTTTTAGACTGAAGCAGCGCGAGTTTTACGCGACCTTTCGCGCCGTAATTCCTCTGCCGCCTGGTTCCAGTCAACTTCCGGCGATCCGTGAGGACGCCCACGGTCACACCAGGAACGATAAGCGCGAGCCGCGATCTCGTCGTCGGTTACGTCGCCCGATGCGACATCGACAGGGGAGGGCCGTGTCGATGCCTCCGGCTGTTGATTGCTCGAGCCAAGCGCAGTTGTTCCCGAACCGCGCGCTCCGGAAACGATGGTAGGCGCCGGTGAATCGCCCGATGTTACCGGCGTGCTGAGCGTCATTCCCGCGCCCGCACCCGCTCCCGCTTCCGTCCCCGAGGTGGCCACTCCGCGGCTGCCGACCGACATATTTGCGCCTGTTGCGATCGTGTCGTTGATGCTCAGTCCTTCCCGGCCTCGCCGCTGGAGGTCAGTCTGCTGCTCGTCGTCAAGAGAACTCCGCTCCGGGTTTGGCCGTCGCGTTAAGCCCTCTACTGGCAATTCATTTAATTTGGGATCGATCATTTTCTTTGCCTCTCTGAATGGGGTACATGATTTGCACGGATCTTCGCCGCCCGATTGAGCCAAACGTCGCCACGTTTAGCTGACTTCTCTGTCCCTGTAGTTGGAGGTCCGGCGGTGCAAAATCCTTACGGGGAATTTTCATGGGACGCGGCAATTCTGGGTGTCCGGGTGTTTGGAGACAATGAGCAGGATGGCAAGACGCCGATTCTTCGTCCCCGAGGTGCGCCGGGGCCGGGCCGAACTCTCTGGTTCCGATGCCGAACACCTGGTCCGGGTGCTGCGGGTGGAAGCAGGTCAGCTATTCGAAGTTTCAGACAACCACTGCGTCTACCTTGCAGAAGTGGTAACTGCCCGCAAGGCTCTGGTCGAGTTTCAGATTGGTGAGTTGCTGACTGAACCTGACCCAGGTCCGGAGATAAATGTTATTCCTGCCCTCATCAAATTCGACAGCTTCGAATGGATGATCGAGAAAGCCACGGAACTCGGGGTCACCGCTATCCGGCCGTTTGAGGCGACCAGATCTGAGCGAGGCCTCCGGCAGGCGTCCGCGAAACGCCTCGCCCGATGGCAGCGAATTGGGCTTGAAGCTAGCCAGCAATCGCGGCGCGCCCACCTTCCCGAGATCGCTGCGGTGGGCACTTTCGCGAGCGCTATCCGGTCGCCGGGAACTGTCCGCCTGCTGCTCGACGAAATACCGGGAGTACCTCCGCTCCTTGAAGCTGTTCAGGGGAGTTCCCCATGGACCGGTTCCGTTTCCCTCCTCGTCGGACCGGAGGGCGGCTGGACTGAAACCGAGCGTTCCGAAGCGATCGAAGCCGGTTGGCTGCAGTGTTCCCTCGGCGCCACCGTGCTCCGCGCGGAAACCGCTGCACTCGCCGCTCTGGCCGTTGTCCAAGCAGCGTTGTTTGCGGCCCGTGCCGCCGTTACACGGGTTTCCGAATGACCGCCGCGTGCACTGGTTTCTCGCCGACCGGGAGCATCGTGAAGAGCGACGCACCGGATTTACTGATTACTATTGCCGGATTCAGACGGATGGTCGGAATGCGAATCACGGCCATATCGTTGGAGCTCTCGTCTAAAATGAGCGCGAATTGGTTATCCGGCGTCACAGTGATGTAAGTCGGCCTCTGCCCGACGTCAACAATCGCGACCACCTTGCGAGTCTCAATGTTGAGGATACAGACGTCTGAGCCAGTATGACTGCCCACAAACAATAGATCCGGGTTGGCCGAAGTCGCCATAACGCCGGGGTCTCGACCGGCCAGTACAGTTTGGTCAACCTCGATCACCCGGTAAGGAAAAACGATCGCGACTCCGTCCATTCCCTCGCCGGAGACGAAGAACTGGCCGCCATCACTGTTCGAGCACAGGTTCTGCGGCTCCATAGCGAGCGGTAGTTTGGCGACAGTGTCGAGTCCTGGAACGCTGAGGGCGGTGAGCTCGCGTTGGCTCAGATTGGCTACGAGTAGTATCTTTCCGTCCCGCCGAAATTTTGCGGAGCCAGCCGCTCCGCCGAGATGCGATCGCCACTGTTCGCCGCTCTCCAAGTGCACCATCTCGACGACGCCGGCATCGCCTGCGGAGATAGCGGCATACGAACCCCAAACGTCGAGATAAGCAGGTTGGGCACTCAAGCGATGCCGACGGGTGATTCGCAATGTAGTTGGATCGGTCTCGATCAGCTCCTTGGTTGTAGCGGAGATGGCAAGCAGCCGCTTCCCATCCGGGGTGATTCGGATCGCGGTTAACTGGTCTGAAAGCCTTCTGCCCCCTACCCGCTTCAGGGCAGGACTGATTACATGAACGCTGCCGGTCTTTGGAGTTAAAACGAACACGTGGCCTCCCGGTCCTCCGGGTAAGACCGCGGTTGGTTCGGAATCCAGAGCGATCGGACTGAGAGTCTCAAATCTGGACAGGTCGACCGCCGCAAGGCTCTTGTCGCCTGAAGTCGCAATCAGGGCATACCCCGAGTAAGCGGTTTCTCCCTTTGACCCGCAACCTGCAGTGATGGCCAGGGGCGAAGCGAGCAGCCAACCGCGGCGCGTCATTTGCATCTAAACGTAACCATCTGAATGAATTAGGGCTCTCTAATCGCGGCCACTCCGGCGGTTCAACCCTATGTTACTCTGAGGGTTCTTCTGACAGCCAAGCTAGCGTTTCATGAATTTCAGGTCCGTCTTCAGCCTTATCTCGTCCGATCTTGCGATCGATCTCGGGACCGCAAACACGTTGGTTTTTGCCAAAGGCAAGGGAATCGTTGTAAATGAGCCTTCTATTGTTGCAATCAACAAAAATAATGGCGAGATAGAAGCCGTCGGCAAAGAGGCCAAGGAAATGGTGGGCCGCACGCCGGGCAACATAGTGGCTATACGGCCCATGAAAGATGGCGTGATCGCCGATTTTAAAGTGACTGAGCGCATGCTCAACTACTTTATTCAGAAGGCGCATGGCCGCAAGATGCTGGTTCACCCTCGCATTGTGATCGGCGTTCCGAGCGAAATTACGCAAGTGGAGAAGCGCGCCGTCAGCGAGTCAGCGTATCGTGCGAAGGCGAGCGAAGTCCACCTGGTGGAACAAGCCATGGTGGCTGCGATCGGCGCTGGTCTTCCGATTACGGAACCTTCTGGAAACATGGTGGTTGACATAGGCGGTGGCACTACGGACGTGGCGGTGATTTCTCTTTCCGGGATCGTCTATTCGCGGTCGGTGCGAGTTGCCGGGAATGAGATGGACGACGCCATCATGAGCTATCTCAAGCGGAAGTACAATCTATTGATTGGCGAGCGCACGGCTGAGCAGATTAAGATTCAGATCGGCTCCGCTTACCCCCTCGAGACTCCCCTAAAGATGGAGATCAAGGGACGTAATCTGATCGAAGGCGTTCCGAAAACGGTAACAATTGAAGACACCGAAATTCGAGAAGCTCTCGCCGAGTGCGTGGCAACCATACTCAACGCGATCCGGGTTGCGCTAGAGCGCACGCCGCCCGAGTTGAGCGCCGATATCAGCGACCGCGGCATTGTACTGACCGGGGGCGGAGCGATGATCAAGAATCTTGATCGACGTATCCGGGAAGAAACGGGTCTGCCCGTTTCGATCGCCGATGATCCGCTTGCCTCGGTCGTTCTCGGCACCGGCAAGATGCTCACGGATTTTAAGCTGTTGCGTCGTATCGCCATTGAATAGTAAACCGCTTGGCAGCCCTGCCTTGCCGCCTTTAGAGTAAAGAAGGACAATATGGAAGCCCTGTTGAGCCGATTCCGGACCCTCACGGTTCTGGTCCTGGTTGTCCTCGCACAATTGATCGGCCTCGCCTACCAGGTGAAAACAAATACCGACGAAAGGCTGATCCGGGTCTGGTCCGTTACGGCTGTCACGCCTTTGGCAGGAATTGTGGAAGCAGTGCGCCGCAACACCATCGGATTTCTTCAGGACTACTTCATCCTGCTCGATGTTCGCGAACAGAACCGAAAACTCAAAGCCGTAAATGACCATCTCCGGATGGAGAATGTTTATTTTCGGAATCAGCTGACAACCGCGGAACACGCTCGCGCCCTGATCCTTTTTCAAGCGCAAAAGCCTTCGAAAACCATTGCGGCTCGCGTAATCGGAAACAGCACCGTGGCTACTGCAAAGGCAGTTTTCATCGACCGGGGTTCCACTAGCGGCATCGAGAAGGAAATGGCTGTGGTCACTCCGGAAGGAATCGTCGGGAAAGTGGTTTCGGTATACCCCCTGGTTTCACAGGTCTTGCTTGTAACCGATCCAACTTTCAAGGTCGGTGTGGAGTCTCAAAAGGGACGCATTCACGGCATTCTGAACTGCGAAACGGGCAAATGTTCTGTCGAGCAGATACAGAATGAGGAGAAGATCGAAACCGGTGAGTGGTTCTTTACCTCAGGCGAGGATCGCATCTTCCCGCGAGGCTTCCCCGTGGGCATGGTGATCTCTTCGCAACCAGGCCAGGGCATGCGCGACATCCGGCTCACTTTAAGCGGTGCACCGGGCGGAGTCGAAGAGGTGCTGGTTGTTCTGCAGGGCATCCATCAACCCATTCCGGCGGCCGCCGTGCCGGTCGAGACCGCGACTGCTGCTATGCCGGCGCCGGTTGAAGACGGGAAAGGGGCGCCGAGTCCGGCAGTAAAGCCGCAAACTGAAGCCGACAAAGTATTGGAAAAATATGGTGCGCTCGGGAAGGAGCAGGGCCACGTCTACGGGGGTGTCGGTTCCACCCTACCGAACTTCAATGCAAAGCCCGCCGCAGTTGCCCAGCCCTCCGCGCCAGTTCCGAATACTGCGTCTCCTTCTTCCGCTCCGTCAACCCGGCCTGCAACGCCTCCGCCGGTTACGCGTCCGGAGGTACTCGGCGCCCGGCCTGGCTCCAGCCGCCCTGCCGACCAGCCAACCACGCCGCCGCGCACTGCGCCGCCCCCTGCCACGCCTGCACTGCCTTTAGGAGCGCCTCGCCGCAAGTCTGTAACTCCGCCGAGGTCGACGGCTCCGCCGAGGTCGACGGCTCCGCCCAAGTCGACGGCTCCGCCCAAGTCGACGGCTCCGCAACAATGAGCGAAATCAGCGATCAAATTCTGCAACAGCCTGCTCGGGAGAGTTGGTTCAGCCGCTTCCAGGTTGTCGCGCTGGCCGCTCTTACACTGCTCTCCATCATCGGCAAGGTCTACCTGCCGCGATTGGTGCCCAACACAGAGTGGCTCGAACTGCCGCTTCTGCTGACTGTCTATTTCGGGCTGATGCGCCGAAGCCAGATAGCGTCCTTGTTTTTTGGAGCTTTCGTCGGCCTGGCGGAAGACTCGCTCTCACCTGCGAACCTGCCCATCGGCATGTACGGCATCACGAAAACGCTGGTCGGCTACTTTGCTGCTTCGGTCAGTCTGCGCTTCAACGTAGAGAACTCGGTCATCCGCATGGTCCTTTGTTTCTTCTTCTACTTCTTCCACGCGTTTTTCTATTGGATTATGCGACGCGCTTTGCTTGGGCAGTTTGTTCCCTTCGACCCTCAGGAGACCTTCGTCCATGGTGTTCTAAATGCTCTCGTCTCTATCCCTTTGTTCGTAATTCTGGATAAGATGAAGTTAGCGGGCGCGCATTAGCCGGTCCCGCGTCTCTCGGACTAATCAGTGGCAATACTTGAGCGCGAGCATAGGCGGGACGAAGAGGTCTCGCCCGAGGGCCTCCTTCGCGATGACCCTAAGCAGGCCTCGGGGAAAATTGCCATTTTCCAATACCTGACGGTAATTGTTTTCGTTTTCCTGGTATCGGGCTTCTGGCGTTTACAGGTTCAAAACCCGGACGTTTACAGCGAAGCCGCTGAGCGGAATCGAATCAAGAGTACGCCGATTCTCGCGGCGCGCGGCAAGATTCTGGATCGCGACGGGCGCGTCATCGTCGACAACAAAGCTTCGTATTCACTCCTGCTTAACCGTGACGAAATCAAATGGGAACATCTTCCCGCCATCGCCGAATCCCTTCAGATCGACTTTGGCGAGTTGTCGAAGAAAATCCGGCACATGGGCTCTCAGCCCCAAATCATCATTAAGGATCAACTCACGCGCGACGAGATCGCCTGGATCGAGTCCCACCAGGATGTTAACACCTATCCCGAGATGCAGCTCATCCGGTCCTGGCGGCGTCAGTATCCGCAGGATGGTTTTGCTGCCCACGTGATGGGTTACGTCGGCGAAATCAGTGAAGCGGAATTAAACGCGCCTCAGTTCATCGACTACCATCAGGGCGACATTATCGGGAAAGATGGCCTGGAGCGCGAATACGACGCACAACTCCGTGGAGTGGACGGGCAGCAGCGCGTACTCGTTGACAATATGGGACGCGAGCGTCAAGTGGAGAACCAGCAACAAGCGGTTCCTGGAAAAGACCTGCGGACAACCATCGATTTGGATTTACAGGCTGTTGCCGAGCTGGCCATGGAGGACAAGCGTGGTGCAGTCGTAGCGCTCGACCCGGAAACCGGGGAAGTGCTGGCTATGGTAAGTCGTCCCACTTACGATCCGAATAAGTTCACCGGTCGAATCAGCCGGACGGATTGGAATGAGATTGCCGGCGACCCGCACAAACCGCTGATGAACCGGGCGATTCAGGCGCAGTTGGCGCCTGGCTCTACGTTCAAGCCTCTGATGGCTATCGCCGGGCTGGAGAGTGGAGTGATAGACGATGACACTCATTTCCATTGCCCCGGAGGAGCCTCGTTCTACGGTCATTATTTTGCGTGCCATTTGAAGCGCGGACACGGCGACGTAGCCCTCCATACGGCAATCACCCAGTCATGTGACGTTTTTTTCTATAACGTTGCCAACCGTCTCGGGATTGACCGGATCGCGCAGTATGCGGAACTGGCGGGCATCGGGCACAAATCCGGTATCGACCTGCCGAATGAAACGCAAGGCACGATGCCTTCTACGCGATGGAAGATGCGGCTTTACCGGCAGAAATGGTACGCAGGGGAAACCATATCAGTGGGAATCGGCCAGGGAGCGGTGACCGTGTCGCCTCTGCAGATTGTGGCCGCGCTTGGAGGTTTAGGCGCCGGTGGCCGATGGTACAAACCGCACTTAATCAAAGACCAGGCGCCTACGCTGCTGCGTCAAGGTAACTTCAATCCCGACAACTTGCAGCAGGTAATTGCAGGTATGTATGGCGTAGTGAACGAGGGCGGTACCGGGCGCGCCGGAGCTATTCCGAATATCAAAGTTTGCGGGAAGACGGGTACCGCGCAGGTTGCATCGAGCGAGCTGACGAAGGGAGCGAAGTTGCGAAGCTCGCTTGCGAATAACGCCTGGTTTGTCGGTTTCGCGCCCATGGATCGGCCCCAGATTGCCGTAGTGGCTTTGTTTGAAAACGGCGAAGAAAGCTACAATGCCGTTCCCATTGTTCGGGATGTGCTGAAAGCCTACTTCGACAAAAAAGCTCGCGAGAACCGGCAAACGGAACAAAGCGCCGCGGTCCGCTTCATGCCTCACTTACTTGCCCCGCCCCGCGATTTTGCCGCTCTGACGGTTCCGGTGCCGGGAGGCGCTGCCCGGTAGTGGCGAGCTATCGGTCGCTGCGCGATCTGGACTGGCCACTGCTCGCTGTCACTCTCGGTCTCTGCGCTCTCGGTGTTCTCCAGATCTACAGCGCCACTCTGGGAACACACTGGCAGGATGCCTGGTGGAAGCAGATCGTATGGGTGGCAACAGGCCTGGTGATGATGTGGATTACGGCCGCTATTGATTACCATTCCCTGCTCGGGCGGGTGCTCTACTTTTATCTCGCGTCCGTAGGCCTGCTGATCGCGACTTTGATTCTCGGCAGCAAAATCTTCGGGTCAACCAGATGGATCAGGGTGGCGGGGTTTACGCTCCAGACGTCGGAGTTTGTGAAGATTGTTCTGATTCTGCTGATCGCCAGGTATCTGGCTGATCTGCGTGCTGAAGCGCTCACCTGGAAGGATCTAGCGAAGCTCGGCGGGTTCGTCGGTCTACCGATGATCCTTGTGATGAAGGAGCCCGATCTCGGTACTTCCCTGACCTACATCCCCATCCTGGTTTGCGGTGTTCTGATGGCGGGACTCCGGTGGAAATACCTGCTCGTGATCACCGGTGCTCTCGTCCTTACACTACCGATTGGATATTATCTACTTAAGCCGTATCAGAAGGACCGGCTGGTCAGCTTCATCTATCCAGACCGCGATCCGAAGGGTACGGGTTTTCAGGTGATTCAATCGAAGATCGCGGTCGGAAATGGCGGGATGTGGGGTCGGGGAGCTAAGGAAAGCTCTCAGACACACCTTGGCTTCCTGCCGGTGCCGCACACCGATTTTATATTCAGTTCCTTCGCAGAGGAGCACGGCTTCGTCGGCATCGTAGTCGCGCTGGTTCTGTACTTCCTTCTGATCATGCAGGTGGTGCAGAATGCGCAAACGGCGACCGATCGGGCGGGTTTGTACGTGTGTATGGGAGTGGCAGCGCTGCTGCTGTTTCACGTTCTTGTGAACGTTGGTA
This sequence comes from uncultured Acidobacteriaceae bacterium, assembly GCA_963771495.1. Taxonomy (GTDB): domain Bacteria; phylum Acidobacteriota; class Terriglobia; order Bryobacterales; family Bryobacteraceae; genus Bog-105. The sequence goes on from CAVYTR010000013.1 coordinate 550,061, forward strand.
TGGTTGTCGGCCGTATGCCGATTACCGGGATTCCTCTCCCGCTGATGAGCTCAGGAGGGTCGAATACCTGGTCGATATTTTTGATGCTGGGTCTGGTGAACAGTGTCAGGCTTAGAAGATTTGTGAATTAGTTGGTGGCCTTCCCTGGTTTGGAAGGCAGTTTAAATTGGGTTTCGAATTGAGTACAAAAGAAATTCGGGTTACTCGAACAGTTTCTTGTCACTGATGATGAAAGTGGCTGTCCTGATCGTAGGTGTTGGTGAGCAAGTCTCCGCCTATGTGTCCGGCAACAGGTTTTGTTTTTCCAAGTAAGTCCGGAGCTTTTTTGATCACTCATTATCGACCCGCATAGGCGGTGATTGATGAGTAAGGAACTGGTGATTGGATCCAATCGCCACGAAACGAAAGTAGCAGTTTTAGAAGACGATCAGCTGGTTGAGCTGTACTTTCAGCGGGGAAATGAATATTCGCTTGCTGGAAGTATCCACAAAGGCCGAGTAACTCGCGTGCTACCGGGCATGCAGTCTGCCTTTGTGGACCTGGGGCTCGAGCGCGACACTTTCCTCTACGTATCCGATTTCTTCGAAGAAAACGAAGATATCGATACGGTGGTGGATGAGAAGCCAGTCAGAAATGAGCGCCGCGAGCGCGAACGCGAGCGGGATCGTGAACCCAGACCTCCTGTTGTGGCGCTTCAGAGTCCCGTAACGCAGGCCGAGGCTGAACCGGCCGAGCCGGAGCCGCCGCAGTTGGAAGCAGCCGCAAGCACGGAAGCTTCCGATCGAAAAGTTACACGGCCCGAAGGTGACCGCGGATTTAGCGGCGACCGTCGCAATCGAAGATCTCGGCGTCGGAGGCAGCGCGGGCGCGGATTCCCAGAGAATAAGTATGCCCAGCCTTCCGAGGCATCCGAACCTATTCGGGAGACGTCCACGTCAGAGGAGAGAGACCGGGATGAACCAGGTGACGTTATCATCCTTCCCGGCGAGTCTCTCGCGAAATATCGTCAGCCCGTGATCGCGGCTTCGCGGGAAGAAGATTCTGTTTTGAACGAATCGCCAGCGCCGTTAAGTGAAGAGGAACAGGACGCGGCGGAAGACGAGGCAATTGAACTCGAAGCTGAAGAGCTCGAACTGGCCGACAAGGTCTTCTCTCATCATGAAGACGAGTCACCGGCAGCCGAAGAAAGCAAGATCGAAGAGGTCAGAAATGACGAGCCTGCTGCTCCTGCGCCCACTGAGAATGCAGCCCCCGCCGAGACGGCAGAGACAAGCGCCGAAATAAGCTTCGCTGAGCCGCTGCCCTCGTCAACTGGCACGCAGGTCGAAACGGAATCTTTCGAGAACGAGTCCGCAGAATCCGAAGAGGTGGAGTCTGACTTCGCCATTTTCGTGGAAGTACCGGAAGCAGAGGAACTCACCGTAGTATCAGGTGAGGAAGTTCCGCCTGAAGGAGAAATCGAAACAAATCCCGGAGAAGTCAGGGCACCACAAATAGCGACTGTCCGTGAGCCAGGCGGCGGCTATATGCATCGCACGTCCCGACGCATGAGGCGTAGACGCGGAGGCAATCGGTTCAGTCAATCGCCGGAATTGGTTTCTTCGAACGGAGGGGTGGCTACTGGCGCCGCCGCCGCGCTCGAGCCAGAAGCCCGGAGGCAACCGGCTTATGAAGAACGCAGTGCAGAGAAGCCTGAACGCGAAGTACCTTCTATTGCGGATCTGTTGAAACCCGGCCAGGAGATCATCGTTCAGATCGCGAAAGAACCGCTGGGACAGAAAGGCGCGCGAATCACTTCTCACGTCGCTCTTCCCGGACGTTTCGTAGTCTTCATGCCGAGCGTGAGTCATTTAGGCGTTTCCCGCAAAATCGCCAGTGATGAGGAACGGCAGCGGCTGAAGAGAATTCTGCAGACTCAACGCGTGGGTACAACCGGCGGCTTCATCGTGCGGACGGCCGGCGAGGGAGTGCCGGAAGACGAGATCGCGGCCGACATGAACTTCCTCTACAGTCTGTGGCTGGATATCCGCCAGAAAGCGGAAAAGAAGCCCGCGCCGGCGCTACTCCATTACGACCTCGATATTGTCCAGCGCATTCTGCGGGATCAGGTGACGGAGGACTTCAAGGCCATCTGGGTCGATAGCGAAGACATGTACGAGAACGTACTCACGTTCATGCAGCGCTTTCAGCCCGCACTCGTGAATCGCGTGAAAATGTACACGCGTCCCGCTCCTATTTTCGATGCGTTCAGCATCACGCAGGAGCTCGAAAAGGCGCTCCGTCCAAAGGTCTGGCTGAAATCAGGCGGCTATATTGTGATCAACCAGACCGAGGCTCTGGTAGCCATCGATATCAACACAGGCAAGTACGTTGGGAAATCCAACCGCCTCGAAGACACCATCGTCAAAACCAACACGGAAGCCGTGAAGGAGATTGTTCGCCAGATCCGTTTGCGCGACTTGGGCGGAATCATCGTGGTCGATTTCATCGACATGGATGAGCGCAAAAACAGGCAGAAGGTGATGCAGGCTCTGGAGGAAGCGATGCGTGCCGACAAAGCTCCGTACAAGATTCTGCAGTTTAACGATTTCGGTCTTGTGGCCATCACGCGCAAACGAGTGAAGCAGAGCCTTGAACGTACGCTTTGTTCCCCGTGCCCGTATTGCGACGGCGCCGGCTATGTGAAAAGCGTTCAGACCATCATCGGCGAAATTCTCGTTGAAGCCCAGAAAATTTCTCGAGCGGTCGAAGGGCAGGATGTCATTCTGCGCGTTCACCCGGATGTGGCGAAGGTGTTAAAAGCGAGCACGAATCGCTATCTGGAAGAGCTCGAAGAGACTTTGGGGCGCCCTGTATTGGTTACAGGAGACCCGGGGCTGCATCACGAGAAGTTCGATTTGGCTTAGGAATGTTAAACTAGGGACGACTTTTTGGAAAGTCGCGCCCATACTGGCGGCCGCCAGTAGCCCCAATCAGGAGAGATGGCCGAGTGGTTGAAGGCGCACGCTTGGAAAGCGTGTTTAGGGGAAACTCTAACGTGGGTTCGAATCCCACTCTCTCCGCCAGTTAGAATCAACAACTTAACCCACGGTGGGCAATTTTGGTGGGCAATGGTGGGCAATGAGTGTTACAATCGAGCCGCCATTATGCCGCTGAATTTGTATCGCCGGCATTTCCGAACACCAGGAAAATGCACCGCCGGATACGAGCCTGATTTCCGCAATTACGAGGCCGACGAGCTGCGCCGCGGCTGGAAAAAGTGCCGTTGTCCGATCTATGCGGCTGGGACGTTAGGGCGAAAGTTTAACCGCAAAAACACGAAGAAGATCACCTGGCCGGAAGCGAAGGCGGTCGTCGCCCAATGGGAAGCTGGCAGGCAAGTGGAACGACGAAGGAGCGCCGGTGTTCCCATCGCCGCCCACACCGACACCCGCTTCAGAACCCAATGGGATCACGATCGACCGTGCAGTGTCAGCCTTTCTCGCTGAGCATGCAGAATCCTTAGCTCGAAACACGCAAAGGAAGTACCGGACGATCCTGAAGAAATTCGAGGAGCACTCCTCGATCAAAGGGTACGTGATGATCGATCAGTGGACACCGATTGACGTGCGCGAATTCCGGACTTCGTGGGGAGTAAGCCACGCGACTGCCAGCAAAAACATGAGTTCCGTAAAGGCATTCTTCGAGTTTGCGCTGAGTAACGAATGGATCGATCGCAATCCCGCTCGCCTGGTTCGAAACCCGCGCAGCCGGGCGAACGCTGATCCGCGCAATGAGGAGCGGATTCCATTCAGCGATGAAGAATTGAAGCGGATGTTTGAGGCGTGTGAAACGCAATACGGGAAGAGGCCGACGCGATGGTCTCCCAAAGTGCATCACCGCCGAGCCGAGCCGGGACTGATGGTTGATTACAGATACCGGTGGACTGGCCAAGACCTCGCAGACTTTATCTCTGTTTCCGTATATACCGGGCTGCGGATTTCCGACGTAAGCACTTTTCATATAGATCGGCTGAGAAGCAACGGGGAATGTCATATCCGGACCACCAAGAGTGGACGCAAAGTGTACACGTGGGTGCCCGAGTGGTTGCAGGAACGCATTCGTGCTCGTGTGGAACAATTTGGTCCTTTCATTTTCGGAGCGCACGCGACTACGGACGTGAATGTCATCACGGACATATGGCGCCGAAAGCTCAACCGCTTGTGGAAGTTGTGCGGTCCTTGGCCACAGAAGCCTGGCGCACATCGCTTCCGTCACACTTTTGCTCGCGTTCTTCTACAGCGTCCAAACGTGACGGTCCGGGATGTAGCGGAGCTACTCGGAAATACCGAGGAGATGGTTCGCAAGCATTATGCTGCTTGGGTGTCGGAGCGACAAGAGCGGTTGACGAGCGTGCTGAAAGAGGCATTCAGCGAAAAAGCCGAAGCCTAAGCTTATAAGAATCCCCAGAAAATCGGATGATCGTAGGACTGCTTCGGTAGTGTTAGGGGAGTAAAATATCGACACTGAGCCTACGGGAAGTTCAAACTCGCTTAGAAGGTCCTAAGTCGTGCAAATGAAGCGCCGCTCGGCTCGGAATTGGTCACACGCCCAGACGCTTTGCCTTATATCTGGCAAACGCGCGTTGAGCGAATCCAATGAGTCTGTCAACATCATGCACTTGGTGCGGAACCACTCTGTGGCCCCACTCGCGGCTGTGCACTTCGAACAGCCTTTGAAGCCGATTGGCAGACTGATTCGTGACAAACACACACTCGTCTTTCCCGCATTCTGCGCTCAATCCAAGAAAGTTACGGCCGAGCGATATTCCGGGATCGCTTGCATAGTATTTGCATTCCAGCAAGAGTACGGCCTCGGTCGCAGGCGGGTCGGTGCGATCAGCTCTGCACGTTCGCGCAATAGCCCTACCCAATACGACTACGTCGGCTTCGTGATATAGCTTTGACCGGCCTAAAACGAACACCCCGACGTGGACCTCGAGTGCTGGTCGACCGGCGAAGCGAATCACTGCATAGGTGTACGGCTGTGAGTCACTCCACAGGTGACCTGGCCCCGTTCTAAAGGTAGCAATGCCCGCAAACGGTCCAATCCGGTTCTCAAGCTGCATTTGCCCGCCCTCCTTCTGTGCGGCCTTCAGAACTAATGCGAAAAGATAACCTTCAAAGCGGTCCTGGTCCGCTGCCCATTCCCACGAATGGGTCCGAACGAGTCCATTCAGTACCTGCCGAATTCGTTCCAGCAAACTGCTCATTTCGTTATCGCCGCCTGAAGCGAATCCAAAAGGTGTCCCAGTCTGCTTGCGCCTTCATCTTTTTCGCCGCTCAGTTGAATTGCTCGGGATTGCAGTTCCTCTGTATCAGTCTCGAATCGCATTGCTTGTACCGAGGCCTGCTCACGCAGAAGGATCACCGCTTCTTGCTCTATGGCCGCAGCATGCACGATGCCATGCCGCAGGCCGTCGATCAGGAATAAGAGTTGATCAACGTCAGGCCAATGCTCCACCGCCATCATTAACGTGGACTTACCGGGTCGGCGCGGTGTGACTTCGCCTTCGGAAGATCCTGTGGTGATTCTGACTGGTTTGAAAGGAATCTGGAGATTCCGAGCTTCAGCTTCTGAATCTCGAAAAACTTGAGCCGGCTCCTCTTCTTCGTCTCGAAAAACGCGAACTTCTTTTTCGATTGATCGACCGGTTCGGATTTGTTCTTCTACCTGCTCGATGATCCACCCCAAGCCGAGATCAAGCAAGATCGTTCTTAATTGCGTATAAGTGTCCTGAATCTCGGTGTGCGTCATTCGGAGGCTATCGAACAAGACATCTAACGGTCCATCTGCGGTTTCACGCAGCTACCGCGGAGCATGCTAGATCTACTGGCTTCCAGAACTCTGCCAGAAATCGTGATACGCAGGTTGACCCTCGATGAGCAATCACCGGATAGAAGCCGACTTTTCGGTCCGAATCCGACTTGCTGGCTATCGCGCCCTGAAGAATATAAGGAACAAAATCTAGTGTGAGCGCGAAATCCGTCGTGATCGTAGAGTCCCAACCGATGCTGGACATGGCACCCGGGCCCATATAACGATCGCCGAATGGGGCGCGGCCGGACCCTCGTTGGGCCTCCGCGACGTGCTGGAAAAAATAAAACTGCCCGCCGAGCGTGTTCTTTATGTCGACCACCTGTTTTCGCGCATGTAGCGTCTTAATACATACGAAGCAAAGACGAACGCCATGACGAGAATCGGATCGAATTTATCCCAAGTACTGCCACCGCCATTCAGTTGTGAATAGAACGCGAGTAAAAGAGTGATCGCGACACCGGCATAAACCCACTCAGTCAATCGAGGCACATTTGGAATCAGAAGGCCCACGCCACCAAGGATGTGGGTCACTCCAATCAGAGGGATGATATAGAGCGGGTATCCGAGCTGCTGATTGGCGATCCTCCATTCGTCGGGATCGCGAATTAGATATAACCTCCCGAAGTACACCCAGATGAAGGCAACCAGGCCGGTTATTACGATCGCGGCTATTTAAGTTGCTCGACCTGCTTGCCCCGGGCTTACGCCTTGACGGCGTTCTGTGCAGCCGCAAACACATCGCGTGCGGACGTCGTACCCGCTACGTGTTCCGTACCCGTGACTCCGAGGTCCATCCATCCCGCGTTAACGCTCTCAAACATTTCTTCGGCAGCTCCAGTGTGGCCCTTCGGGATGCCGAACTGCTCGAACGTTTCCGCCCACCCTGCACGCGGGACTGCAAAGGCTTTTACATCAAGTATCAGGACTTCACCCAATTGTCCGGCCACTTCATCCGCGCTTACCATCGAACCTAGCTCGATGACGCGATGCCCTGACCACGCCGGCCCGGTCAGAAGCGTTGCCACCTCTGCGCCGACGTCGTCTGACGCGACCATTGTCGATTTCCGGTTTGTAGGATTGTAGAAGACCGGTAGTGTTCCGCCTTGAGCGGCCTGTAAGCCGAAAAGAAAGTTTTCGAAAAAGCCGCCTGCGCGCACAAATGCGACCTGAGATGGCAGGCTGCGAAAACCTTGCTCCAAGAGTGATAAGGCAGTGATCATCCCCAGCCCGCTTGTTCTATTCGCGCCCATCGACGAGAGCGCTACCACCCGCGGGGGCACTACCTTGGTCAGCGCCTCGACATAGTTCGCAATCACGCCCTTTGCTTCTCTGTAATCAGGCGAGGGCGCCCATACAGCCGGCAACATAACAAACGCGCCCTCAACACCTTTGAGCGCCGCCGCTATGGCTGTCGCATCGTTCCAGTCTCCATCCACCAACTCCACGCCCTGGTCTGCCCACTTCGCCGCTTTCTCGCGATTGCGCACAAGTGCTCGCACCTGTTTGCCTTGCTTCAGAAGATGCCGCGCAGTGGCGCCCCCAACTTTTCCAGTAATGCCCATGACTAAATACATGATCGTTTTCTCCTTGTTAGAACGAAACTGATGCTCTGATGCAAATGCCAGAGCTTGTGAGTTGCGCAGCTAGCACTCCGCTAGTCCGGTGAGTTTCCGTAGTTATCTGTCGCATCAACGTTACAGGCCTTTACTCAGCCGATCAGATCGCCTCGAGAGAGGTGATTGATTCTCGCGGAGGCCTTGCTATGTGGTCGTCACCGTCACTGCCTGACGCACATACCGGCCGCTTTCCAGTTGCTGCACCATGAAAGCTGCCAGATCGGCCCGCCCGATCTTGTGCGCCTTCTCGCCGCCCTCCGTGCTCAGCACCCTGGCAATACCGGTCTTCTCGGCGTCGGTTAACATCGGCGGCCGCACCAGCGTCCAGTCCAAGTTGCTGCGTTCGATCTCGGCCTCCATGCCCGCCTTGTCTACCAGCAGACCCCGCAGGAACGTCCTCATGAGCAGGTGCTCGTTGAAGAAGCCGGCGTTCTTGACGCTCTCGCCCGCACCAACCACCGAAATCTTCAGCAATCGCCGTACGCCATTGCGCCGCATCGCGTCCACAATATTGTGTGCCGCGCTCGTTTCCATCGTCGTCACTTTCCACGGTGTCTTGCCTCCCAGCGCGTCGATCACTGCATCCTGTCCGGCGACCGCAACGTCGACCGCGGCCGCGTCCAGCACGTCGCCGGCAACAACTCTGACGTTCGCCTTCTTGTACTGCGCGGCACCGCGCACGAAAGCCGTCACCTTATGTCCGGCCGCCAGCGCCTCATTTACCAGCGCTTCTCCGCTCTTGCCCGCTGCTCCAATCACTAGAACGTTCATCGAATCTTCCTTTTGCCTCGTATTTGGCCGCCAATCCAAATGAGCGACCTGACCATTAGAGGCGTATTAAAACCATTGGTTGCAAAAAAATCAGTGGTTACACAAACCGATGGTTGTAAATAAACAATCGGTCGCAAAAATCGTCAAAAGAGACTAAGCTATTGAAGTGACATCCACATCACCAAGTCGCCGGGTAGAGCGCAAGGAGAGATTGCGGGGCGAAATCCTTGCGGCTGCCAGCAAAATGTTTGCCGATCGCGGCTACGAAGCCGTGACGCTTCGCGAGATTGCTAAACAGATCGGCTATACGCACGCCGTGATCTATCAGCATTTCCCCGACAAGTGGCACATTCTGGTGGAGTTGAGCAGCGAGACGATCGGGCTGATGGTTCAGAACTTCGACGCGATTGCCGCTAAACATCTTGCACCGAAAGAGCGTCTTTTTGCGACTTCACGCGGCTTGATTCAATTCTGCATTGCCCATCCGCAACAGTTCCGTAACGTCTTCTTCGGGCCTGAGAACCGCAACGGCGTCCGCGCTGGACAATATATCAACGACATTGGCGCGCCGTTGTTCGGACGTTTCGTGCAGCTCTTTTTCGATGTTGCCAAAGAAGAAGGATTGCCAAACAGGGATGACATAGTGGTAGCTCACACCTGGTGGTTTTCGATCTTTGGTCTCGCCACACTCATGGTCATCCAAGGGGTTGTGCCTGAGTTGCCTGACCAGGCTCTCGTGGTCGAGCAAACGATCGCCACGCTTTGGGCGGGCGTCCAGGCTGTTCCGCGATTGCCCAAGAGCGCAATCACTAAGCGATCCGTCAGATCCAGCGCCTCAAAGCATTAAGAGCTTCTGTCTACTTAGGAGTCGTTGGAGGTGTGGTAGCCACATCATTAGGAACGAGAAATGGGCTTGCGTTCGCGCGTGCATGTGTCCGTCTAGTTGCATATCGTCCTCGCACGAAGCTGCGGCGCGGATCGCTCGAGCGGCTAAAGGCTCGCTATTCGACTCTGATTGGATTGAAGGCCCAATCTAAGGGCGGCTGACGAATACCGAGCAGATAGGTTCCAGGACCCAGAGAAGACGTGTTCACCGAAACATTCAGGGTTGTGGTTCCGTTGATGATGTTCGCTTGCCCCGAGGCAGTGATAAGAGGTTTGTCAACATCCTTCAGTACTTCAAGCTGGTACATGCCTGGTTCGCTTCCGACTGGGAGGAGAATCGACAATTTAAGCGGTCCACTCGGAATCCGAATCGGCTCCATCTTCGGAGAGGCTGGCGGGGCACCCCTCGTCATTGCCCTGTTCTGCAGATCAATTTGGGCGAGAATCGGCGTAGAGTTGCCAGAACTCGACGGAAGAATGCGCCTTAAAGTGCCGGTGCCCCAGAGCGCCACGCCAGTTACGACCACAGCGGCTGCGGCACTAGAAGCGATCCAAAGTCTTTGCCGCCAATCCCGGAGCGGATCACGGCGCATACCAGCGGATCTTTCATCTAAATCACCGTGAAGTAGAGCTGTTTGCAGCGCTCATCCCAAAACGTCAATTTCTGCTTAAGAGCGATCAACGTTCGAAGGTGCTCAACGTAACCCTCGATCCTTGCGCCTACTGCAATACACGAATTCACCGTTCGACAACACACGCCGCGAGGCAGTCATAGCTGTGCACGGCTTTCAGAAAGGGGTTCGAAGTTCTGGCGGCAGAGGCCAGTTAGGAGGAATAACCAACATGCTTTTACTCAGAGTTACAGTAGCCGCACACTCGCCTGCGCGTTCTGTATCCCCGGAACCGCAGCAGACGTGAAAACGCTTGCAGGAGACCCCAGCATTGTCAGTCGTACTGTCGCGTATCACGAGACTGACATCGTTCCAATCTCGACGGAAGTGCGATTCACCACTTTGATCGAGCTTCCCAAAGAGGAGTCAATTTTGGAAGTCACCTGTGGCGACAAAGAATTTTGGCCGGTAAACTGGACCGGCAATCTCGCCTATGTGAAACCCGCGAAGGCGGGTGGCCGCACGAACATCAATCTCATAACGGCGAGTGGGAACGTCTACAGCTTCTTAGCAACGGAGATATCAGGCACCCAGAATGCCCACGCCGTCTCAAGATCTTTGTAGACCCGGCCGACCAAAGCGCGATTGTTGCGATGAAAGACAAACCGCGCTTCGTCAGTGCGGACGCCATTGAAGGCTTCAAAAGGGCGGCTGACCAAGCACAAGAGCAACTCAAGGCAATGCACGAGAAAGCGCAGAAAGAACTTGAGCATGAAAAAGCTGAGCTCCGTGCGAATTATGCCTCCACCATCAAGCACGACTACAAATACACGGTTCCTCCAAAGAACCCGTTCGGACTGAAGGCCATCTATCACGATGACCGCTTCACTTACATTGAAGCTACTCCGCAGGAAGCTCCCGCCGTGTACGAAGTGAAGGATGGCAAACCGAGCCTCATTCAGTACGACTTCGACGAAAAGACGAACCGGTACACAATTCCGAAGATCCTTGACGACGGCTATCTTCGTGTCGGCAAAAGCGAGCTGAAATTTCACCGGGAGAGCAACGGCTAATGACCTTGCGGATCACCTCAGGCAAGATTGCCATCGCGGTGCTTCTTTGGACCGGGATCAGCTCTCTATCCGGATTCGTTCTCTCTCGATACCTGATCGACATCGAGCTCAGACGGACAAATACCGCCATAGGACGAACTGCCGAAAATCTCGACCGCTTTGAACTGTCAATGGCACAGCAGGTTCTGAAGACGACTCGGACACTCAACGATAAAATCGACGCCCTCGGACTCGGAAAGGAGCATCCCCGCTAAATGCCCGACACTAACTCTTCGGCCCCCGAGTCCGAAGTGCGTTCCTTGCCTGATCCGCAGGGACTCTTACCGCAAGGCGGTCTAACGAACCGGCATAAACGATGGATGTTCTTCGCCGCTATGGCCATCGTCCTGGTTATTGTCATGGCCAATATGGTGGCCACCGGCCCTCACGCCCCGCCAAACGGGACCAATCGCTCGTCGAAGTCGGCGCTGCAACAGAACCCGACGCCAGCCCAAATCCAGGACATGGAGAACACACTCCGACAGCAGGAGACGGCGTTACTGGATGATGCCAAACGGAAGCAACAGCAGATTGAGCAAGCACGCGCAGCAAGGCAATAGCTGAAGAGCTTCGGCTGCTTGCTCTTCTGTCAATTGCTCGATTTCTTGGTGCAGACGCTGCTTTCTTGTGGCCATACTACCTTATTCAATTATTGCGTAATAGCTTTTAGGTGCAATCATAAGCGTCTAGATTAGTAGCGGCCGGTTGAGCTCGGTGAGCCAATCGGCTGGATTTTCGCTCGATTCCGGGCCTGCGACGTAACGTGCCAGGGCGCCTCCGTCCACGCATCGAACTCTCGCCAAGCGGAGCCCCGGCAGCCAGTAGGGCGTTTCAACCCGCCGCTACAACGGGCATTGCCATCAAACCGGCTTTTCCGTATTGTGAAGGAGTGGAAGTACACTTCACGCCAGAGCAGGAAGCGCAGCTTGTGCAAATCGCCACCAGAGCAGGCATGGACGCCGAGCATCTGGTGAGGGATGCCGTCCTGCGTATTCTTCAGGACGAAGCCCAAGTTGAGTGCTCTGCTCCCGAATTGCCGGTCTTACATCTCGGCGCGATGAGCTCTCTCCGCCGCTGCGATATCTACGATGACGTCCCTTGAGCCAGGGGTTATCGATGCAAATGACGTCACCTCACAAATTCTTTGTGAGTTTTATTCAGTCATCACCAGCCCTCGCCGGGTAGCAGTTCCTTCGTCGTCCGCCAAAGCCCTGCGCCTTCTTTCCACGTTGTTGGCTTTTGCCCGGCATTCGAATCCTGCCGAGCCCCTCCCTCTCGTCGTGCAGGAATGGACCGACAGCTTCGAAGAGTTGACTGTTGCAACACCGTAAATCGTTAGCGAGTATAAAGCGGCTCGGAATCTCTCAGATAGAACCAATTCTGCTCTTTGGCTTGAGTACTTAAATGATTAGCGGCCGGTTGAGCTCGGTGCGCCAATCGACTGGATTTTTGCTTGATTCCGGGCCTGCGACGTAAAACTCCCAGAGGTCCCGTGCTGGCTTGTGCCCGTTAGCCGCTATCCACGCATCGAACTCTCCCCAAGCGGCGCCCAGACCCTCGTACCCGCCTTGGTACACAGCTTGCGCTACTGTCAATTCGGGCAAGTCGCTTTGCTCGACACGTCCTGCAGGGGAAACGGGAGCCGCTACCGGCACTCCGACTTCGAAGTCAAAGGTATCGGGATCCATTCGAAAGTGGTGCGAGAATATCGGCCCAACGATCGCAATCCCTTGCGCCCGAACGGCGGCGAGCAGTTCGCTCCTGGCTGGACCCATGACGTTCCGGATCTGCTCTCTCGGAATCGTGAGACGTATGACAGCCGTTTGGCTGGCAGCGGTTCGTGTAATGTTTGGTGTGTCGATCATAAAGAAGCTTTACTAGATAGTCGAATGGAGCGCCGCGTAATCGACACACAGCTTCAGCGGCGTACGGGAATTTCTTCGCTACTCGCTCCTGAGCCCTGGTCGCGGACGCGCAACCCGCCCTCGGGGTTCACCGCCAGCCAGCACAACGCACCGCATGCGCACAGTGCTGCTGCGACTAGAAACGAAGCATTCCAACTGACCCGGTGCGCGATCACGGGAGTCAACGAGGCGGTCAGCGCTCCACCGAATTGTCCTCCCATATTCATCACGCCCGATACCGACCCGGCCGACTTGCCTCCAATGTCGGCGCTTACCGACCAGAAGGAACTTTGGGAGATGTAAAGCGCACCCGCACCGCCGGCAAGAATCAAGCTCGCGATTTGTGCGCTTTCGACCTGGGTCCCTAAAGCGATAAAGATCGCGGAAAGGCCCATCCCGAAGACCGCCACACCGCAGCGGCCCTTCCATTTGCCGGACGATTTTGTCACTCGATCGCTAATCCATCCGCCGAGGGGAGACCCGATAGCCATGGCCAGAAACGGAAGCATAGTGAACAAAGAACTCTGTCTGAGGTTCAGGTGCCGCACATCGCTGAGATAGATAAAGAACCAACTGAAGAAGATGTAAGCAGCGTATCCGTAGACGAAATAGCTGAAGGTAACGATCAGGATGTCTCGATTACCGAAGATTGCGCCCCAGTCGAGCCTTTGGTGTCCGTGCTCGGGCGAACTTTTTGCTAAGCCGCTCTCAATCAGATCAAGCTCTTCCTTTTTGACCCAGGGATGCTGGCTGGGCGTATTGCGCGCGATTACATACCACACAATTCCGACTGCCAGCCCAAGACTAGCACTGCACCAGAACGAAGCACGCCAGCCATACGTGCTCATGATGGAGGTGATCAGCGGCGGAGTTACTCCAGCGCCAAAGCCAACTCCCGAGAAGATAAAACCGTTTGCGACGCCACGTTCGGACGAAGGTATCCAGGAAGCGACGACGCAATTCGAAGCCGGATACATGACTGCCTCGCCGATTCCCAGGAAGAAGCGAACGCCAATCAGCAGAGGCAGTAAAGCGGTAAGCCCTGGCGAGAGCGTAGTGATCAAGGTGGTGAATACTGCCCACCAGATGACGCCAACTAGCAGAATCAACCGCGGGCCAATGCGGTCTGCAAGACGGCCCGCCGGGGCTTGGGCAAAAGCGTAGCCTAAGACAAACGCGCTGAACACCCAGCCCAATTGAACGTCGCTCAAATGAAATTCGTTCGCGATCGCACGGCCTGCAATGGAGATGTTGACGCGGTCCAAATAGGCGATAGCGCTCATTACAAAAATCCAAAAGATCAAGAGCCAGCGAATGCGACTGTGCAAGGTGTTCACTCGATTCAAAACGATTTCGGTTTTCTGCTGCGAAGGCTTACGATTCCGGCCGGAGCTATTCTTTCACTTTCAAGACAAAATACCGGAAGGTGGCGCCAGGTTCGAGAACCAGTTGATGCGGAATCTGCGGGGAGATATGTACGACGTCACCCTGCGCCAACTTCTGAGAGTGACCGCCGGTGATACTCGATCCGACGAATTCTCCTTCGCTCTTCATCTTCCGGTCAACCATGGTTCCGCCGGTTACGATCGTGGCCGCTCCGTCTAGGACGAGATACAAGTCGGACTCGTGTTCATGGAGTTCGGCCTGTCCGCTTTTGTCGCGGGCTACGACGAGGGAGTAATCGTTTACGTAGGTCTGCAATTTGCGCACGGACGGCTCTCCGGCTTTGTGCTGCTGGCTTGCAGCTTCCTGTGCCTGCTTCTGCAGATCTGCGGCCGAGTAGTAATCGACGCCTTTTTCCTGTCCGAACACACGGGCGGTCAAGCTCGCCAGAAGAAGGGCGAAACGCAATTTCATGGTTGGCAACATATCACGTTCAATATAATCCTTATGCATTCAAGTCGAAACTGCGAGGAGGTAAGGCCTTGTCGAACCCTACACCGATTCACCGTCGCGAAGCGATGTCGTCCGCCATGAGTTCCATAGGACTTGGGGCAGTGGCGTCCATTTCAGCAGAAGCGCAAGAGCAAATGACCCGGAATGCGCCCGTCTCGCCGAAAGATAATCTCAAGATCACCAAGCTCGAGACATTTCTCGTAAAGCCGCGGTGGCTGTTCCTCAAAGTTCACACAAACGCCGGAATTACGGGCTTAGGAGAACCGATCACTGAAGGTCGAGCGCTGACCTGCGCGGAAGCAGTCAAGGAGATCGAACCCTATCTTGTGGGAAAGGATCCGCGCCCGGTCGCAAAACACTGGCAGGCGATCTACCGGCACGCATTTTATCGCGGCGGGCCCATTCTGACCAGCGCCCTGAGCGGCATCGATCAGGCTTTGTGGGATATCAAAGGCAAAGCGTTAGGCGTTCCGGTATATGAATTACTCGGCGGGCCGACGCGCGATCGCGTGCGCGTTTATGCACATGCAGGGACGCCTGAACAGATGAAGAAATTGCAGGGTCAGGGCTTCAGCGCTTTTAAAACCGGAGTCGCAAAGAAGCGGCCCGCGCGCTACATCGAAACTCGCGCGGAGATTCAATATGCTGCGGAAACCTTCGCGAATCTGCGTAAGGCGATGGGCGACGAAGTTGATATTGCCATCGACTTCCACGGCGCGATTAGTCCCGCCACAGCCAAATTGCTGGTCAAAGCATACGAACCCTACCAGCCGATGTTTATCGAGGAGCCCTGTCAGGCTCAGAACCACGACGTCATGGCGGAGATCGCGCGAGGCACGTATCTGCCGATCGCAACAGGCGAACGAGTGTTCACGAAATGGGGTTTTCGCGAGGTGCTCGAGAAGAAAGCTGCCACCGTGCTTCAACCCGATTTATGCCACGCAGGCGGAATTACAGAAGTGCGACTGATCGCCGGAATGGCTGAAGCTTATTACGCCGATATTGCGCCCCATAATCCGCTGGGGCCCATTTCGCTGGCAGCAGGCGTTCAATTATCCGCGAGCATCCCGAATTTCTTGTGCCAGGAGCAGGTTTCTCTTGGTGAAGGCTATCTGAAGAAGCCTTTCGTTGTGCGGGATGGTTACCTGGAGCTGCCGCAGGGACCTGGGCTCGGCATTGAACTCGATGAAAATGCCATGGCAGACAAGATCGGCCACGATTGGCGCAATCCGGAAGCTTATGATGCCGAAGACAACTCAGTCGTTGACTGGTAACCCCACGCCAAGGAGCATTACTGTGAAAGCCCCCAAATTCTTAGCCCTCCTGGCTACGTTTACACTGCCTCTGCTGCTGAACGCGCAATCGACATGACAGCTAAGTGGCACGATTGCGGATACCAGTGGCGCTTCAGTCCCCGGCGCGAAAGTCGTGATTACGAAGGTCGACACTGGCATTTCTCAAGGGACGGTGGCTGACGCTTCAGGCAATTACAAGTTTCCGCTTCTGCAGCCTGGGTTCTACAACGTAGTGGCAGAGGCGCCGGGTTTCAAGAAAACGGTTCAAAATAATTTAGAGCTGCAGGTCGATCAGAGCGCAGAAGTGAATTTGACGCTCTCTGTCGGAGACATCGTGGATACCGTGGAAGTAACGGCCACACCGCCTTTGCTCGAGACACAGACGTCTTCCGTCGGTACTGTTGTCGACACGAAACTGGTTGGAGATCTCCCGCTGAACGGTAGGAACTTCGTTCAACTGGCGACGCTGACTCCTGGCGTAAATGGCACCGGGTACAGCGTTTCCGGAACGATTATGAGCGGCACGCGTCCGGACGATCGACGGCCCGGAACCGAGTTATTCTCAAATGGCAATCGCGAAGGCTCGAACGACTTTCTCTACGACGGAACGGATGACAACGAACGCCTGACCCTCTCGATTACACTCCGTCCGGCGGTCGAAGCGATCAAAGAATTCAAAGTCCAGACGAATCTCTTCAGTGCGGATGTGGGGAGAAATTCCGGAGCGATCGTCGATGTAATTACCAAGTCGGGGACGAATCAGTTCCACGGCAGCGCGTTCGAGTTTCTGCGGAACTCCTGGCTGGATGCGCGCGGCTTCTTCAACTCCAAAGGGACGCCGTTCCCTTCTTTCAAATACAACCAGTTTGGCGGATCGCTCGGCGGCCCGATCATCCATAACAAGACGTTCTTCTTTGCGGATTATGAAGGGTATCGGCGAAGCTCGTTAAACACTTTGCTGGTCACGATTCCAACGCTCGCAGAACGGACCGGCAACTTCACCGGCCTTTCCAGAATCTACGACCCGGGGACGACCACGCTGATACCGGGCTCGACCGCCTACACGCGTACGCAGTTCCCGGGCAATATCATCCCGAGCACTCGTTTCGACCCGCTTGCGGCTATTTTGGTGAATGCCTATCCGCTTCCGCAAACGTCGGCTGCAACAAATAACTACACGAGCAACACGGTGCAGACTCAAAATTGGGATCAAGGCGATATTCGTGTCGACCAGCAAATTACGGATCGGGATTCACTGTTCGCGCGCTGGTCGACGCAGCAAACCGCTACGTTTGTGCCGGCAACCTTTCCGCCGGTCACGCTGCCCGGCATCTCGCAGCCGATTCCGCTTGGCAACGAAGATTCTTTCGCAGGAACTTCTTTTACTCCAGACCAGCAAGCGGCAGCCAGTTACATCCATATTTTCTCGCCGAAACTGATCAATGAGTTGCGTGCGGGGTTCAACCGCTTCCACCTTTCTTATAGCCAGCAAGACGTCACGACCGGTTCCGATTTCGGCAACAAGTTTGGGATCGCGAACTCGAACACGGTTCCTCAGCAAGGCGGCTTTCCGATCATCTCGCCCGCGAATTATGAGGGCATCGGGCAAAGCCGCTCGCTGCCGATCTTCCGAATCGAAAACACTTACCAGGGCGTTGATAATGTCACGTACACGCTGTCAAAGCATACCTTGAAATTCGGCGAGGATTTTCGAAGGCGGCAGATCAGTGAATACCAAACGAATCAGGGAAATGGGCGGTTCAATTTCGGCCCGACGTTTACCGATCTGCCCGGCACAAATGGCACGGGAGACTCGATTGCGAGCATGCTACTGGGCGATCCCAGCCTGGTTCAGCAGGATTTCGAGCTCGCTTATCCTGGCCTGCGGGGGATTGAGAACGGCGCCTACGTAGCAGATGATTGGCAAGCGACCGAGAAGCTGACGCTCAATATCGGTTTGCGCTGGGAATACTATTCGCCCTACAGCGAAGTGGCAAATCGGATCGCTAACTTCAATCCACAGAATGCGACGATGCAGGTTGCGGGTATGAACGGAGTGAACTCGTCCGCCGGGATGCAGAGCGATTGGAAAGATTTCGCTCCGCGCTTCGGATTTGCTTATCAGGGGGGGCAACACACGGTGGTTCGCGGGGGCTTCGGGCTCTTCTATAATCCGAGCGGCAACGGCGGCACGACACTGCGGGGAGAGCGAACATTCCCGTTTGGTCCGACGTTTCTCTACTCTCCGGCCGATGTCTTTCCGACGCGCACCTTGAGTGGCGGACTGCCGCCTCCGCCCACTCTCAACGTCGCTGCCGCAGCGAGTCCCACAGGAGCAGTGCTTGGCACCATCGATAGCTTCAAGGCCGGTTACGCTGAACAATTCAACTTCACAGTCGAGCAGGAGCTGTCAGCTATAGAAAGCGTCTTCCGCCTGGGATACGTGGGCAACTTAGGACGC
This sequence comes from uncultured Acidobacteriaceae bacterium, assembly GCA_963771495.1. Taxonomy (GTDB): domain Bacteria; phylum Acidobacteriota; class Terriglobia; order Bryobacterales; family Bryobacteraceae; genus Bog-105. The sequence goes on from CAVYTR010000013.1 coordinate 568,471, forward strand.
CGGCTAGATACGACATTCAACTTGAACCAGCCGGTGCCTGGCCCAGGCTCGAACGTGAATCTTCGCCGTCCTTACTACGGAATTAACCCGAACATCACTGACGTGACGTTTGCGGTCTCAGACGGAGATAGCGATTATCACGCGCTGCAAGCCAGCTTCGACAAACGGCTGTCGAAAGGTCTGACCGGGCTGGTTGGATACACGTGGTCGCACTCGATCGACGATGTGGCTCCCGTGTTCGGGGGAGGAACAGGCACGCCCCAGAACTCGTACTGCCGCAGCTGCGACCGGGGCAACTCTGCCTTCGATATTCGACACCGGTTCACGGCCAGCTTTACGTATCAGATACCGGGCTTCCGGAACAGAGGTTTAACGGGACTCCTTCTTGGCAACTGGCAGACTAATGGAATCGTTCAGATTCAGACGGGGATTCCTTTCACGCCACAATTGAATTCATCTACTACGAATAACGGGCAAGCGAGCCGCCCCAATTGTCCCGGGGGCGGTTTGCCAGCGATCCAGCAATCCATCCAGAGTTGGTTCAATCCGTCGTACTTCACCACGCCGGCTCTCTATACGTACGGCAACTGCGGCCGGGACATCTTGTACGGACCAGGACGATGGAATTGGGACGAGTCGCTTTTCAAGAGCTTTCCCATTCGCGAGTTTGCCAACCTGGAGATCCGTTTCGATGCTTTCAACGTATTGAATCATCCGCAATTCGGACAACCGAACGCGACTATCGGAACCAGTTTGGCCGGCCGCATCACGTCAATCGTCGGCAATCCGAGGCAGCTTCAGTTGGCCGCCCATCTCACATTCTGAACTTTCCGAAAGAACTATTTATGAATCGAAGAACGCTTCTCAAAGTAGTTGGCACAGCCTCTTTTGGCGCTGCTGCGCAAGCTCCACTGGCCAATGCCGCTCTTCCGAAGATGAAGATCACACGTGTTCGGGTGTACTTACCGCCGAATCCCAATCCTCTCTTCAACCAGAGCGACCATGTTGTAACGATCGAAACCGATGCAGGGATCACGGGCATCGGTGAGGGCGGATCGAAAGAGATGCTGGAGCAGTGCGCAGGAAGGCTGATCGGACGAGATCCGCAATATGTCGAGCGGCTTTGGCAAGATATGTCGCGCTCCTTTTTCTATCCGCCGGGCAGAGAAAAAGAGGACGCGCTTGGTGCTCTTGACCTGGCGCTTTGGGATATAAAAGGCAAGGTGGTGAAATTGCCGGTGCACCAGGTGCTTGGCGGAGCGGTACGTAATTACTGCGAGTGCTACAACACAGCGGGCATTATTCCAGGCATTCAGCCGGGTATGAGCGTGGAAGAGCGGGCGAGAATCACTGTAGAAGCCGGTTACCGAGCTTTCCGCATGGGCGCAGCCGACGCGCCCGCCAATACAACGTACAACATTCGCGAACGAGTGAATCAGTTGTATGACGAATGCGCGCAAGCGCGCAAGGGCGTCGGGAAGAATGGCGATTGGGTTGTGGACTTTCACCAACGCTTCGATCTATCGGATGCCATTCGCGGCTGCGATTTGATCAAAGACCTTGCGCCATTCTTTGTGGAAGATCCGGTGAGGGCCGAAGCGTTTGCCGAGGATCTCCCGATACTTCGCCGCAAAGTCGATGTACCGATTGCCGCGGGGGAAGAATGGGGGAATCGTTGGGATTTCAACAAGCTGGTCGAGAACCACGACATTGATTATGTTCGTGCAACGCTTCCCAACGTAGGCGGTATCACCGAGATGATGAAGATCGCCGCGATCTGCGAAACGCATTTCGTCGGCATGGTGCCGCATTTCACCGGACCGATTGCGACGGCGGCACTGGTGAATTCGCTCAGCACTTTCTCCGGCCCGGTGTTGATGGAATATAACTACCAGGGGAGAACACTTCCTCATCTGCCGGTATGTCTCGACTTCAAGAACGGAAAACTTTATCCGAACGAGCGACCGGGTCTGGGCGTTGAACTGGACATGAGCCAGCTCAAACTGGTGACAGAAATAACTCAGCCGGTAACTGCTCGCGCGCAGACCTATTTCAGACCAGACGGCTCGATAACGAACTGGTGATTGGTGGCTTGTACGCGGCGATCTGGAGAAGAAATGAGTGAGATCGATTCAACACGCAGAGGTTTTTTGCAATCGTCCCTCGCGGCTTTATCTATGAATCACAAGTTAGACGGTTCACCTTCGGGACACAATGCGCTCAGCAAAATGGGAATAGCAGCGACTTCGTTCGGTGGTGCGATCTACGGAAATCGTGGCGCAGCGGGCGTGAAGGCTCCGGTTTCTAGCGGTCCACAGAGTGCTGCGCAGTCACGCGCTTTAGCCACTGTTCCACCCATTCCCGGTGCACCGAACGCGCGGCATGCCGACGCTCTGGAATTCCTGGAGAGATGCCATGCGCTCGGCGCCTGCGGGATTCAGACGCAGATCAACGGCGACTTGAATAAGCTACGGTCGCGTGCCGAGGAATTAGGCATGTGGATGGAAGGTATGACCTCCGTTCGCAACAGCACGCCCGAGCAGTTCGAAAAAGCGATTCTCGACGCGAAGGCGGCAGGATGCAACGTTGCTCGGGACGCGATGCTGAGCGGACGCCGTTATGAAACGTTCAACACGCTCGACGACTGGAACGCATGGATAAAGCGGAGCTGTCAGGTGATTGAATCGGCGCTGCCGATACTTGAGAAACACAAGTTCACTTTGGCGCTCGAGAACCATAAAGACTGGACTGCTGAGCAATACCTGGCTCTCTTCAAGAAGTATTCGAGCGAGTACCTGGGCGCTTGCATCGATTTGGGAAACAATATCTCGCTGCTGGATAACCCGACGGAACTCGTCGAAGCAGGCGCCCCGTATGCGAAAGCCGCGCACGTCAAAGACATGGCGGTACGGCCTACTGAAAACGGCTTCGAAATGTCAGAAGTTCCGCTCGGCACGGGCGTTCTGGATCTGCCCCGAATGTTTTCGGCGCTGGAGAACGGCAATCCCAAGATTCACTTCTCGCTCGAAATGATCACGCGAGATCCGCTGCAGATACCTTGTTTGACCGACCATTATTGGATCACTTTTCCGGACCGTAATGGGATCTATCTTGCGCGCACGTTGCGCTATGTAAAGAATCATAAGAGCGCAAACCCGTTACCTGAGATTAGCCGGTTGACGCCTGATGAGCATGCGCGTTTGGAGACACAAAATATTCGCGCTTGTTTCGAGTACGCAAAGAAAGCAGCTTGAGCTAAGTTTTGCGGCTACTGAGTTGCCGCTTGCGCATTCGGCACCAGCGCAAATGCAAACAGCGTGTCGCCTGCGCCCACTACAACATACTGCCTGTTGTCGAGCAAATATGTTTCGGGACCGTTGCTGACGGAGTGTACCGTGCGGAAATGCCACAGAGGTTTACCGTTAGCCGGATCGTAAGCGATGAAGTTTCCGCTGTAGTCGCCCGTGAAGAGAAGTTTGCCCGCGGTAGTCAAGATTCCCGGACCACCGAGACCGCCTTCGGATGCGCCGACCGTCGGGTATGGATGACTCCAGGCGACTTCTCCTGTTTTCGCGTTTAGGGCTTCCAACAAGTGCTGAGACCAGAGATTACGTCCCGATCCGCCGTAGCCTTCGGGACGCTCATCGGTGTCGGTCAGATAACCGAGGCTGTAGCCGCGGGTCGCGTTTACGTAGAAAAATCCAGTTTCGGGATCGTAGCTGGGTGGAAGCCAATTGGTTCCGCCTCCTGCTGGAATCGTCAGCAGCGAGCCATCCGGCGTTGGCTCCTTTTTCACGTCAGGAATTGGCTGGCCTTTCTCGTCGACGCCCTTGGCCCAATTCAGCGGGACAAACGGCTTGGAGAGAATGCTTTTTCCATTTGTGCGATCAAGAACGAAAAAGAAACCGTTGCGCGCCGCCTGGCCGAGGAGCTTGCGCGGTTTGCCATCGATCTCGGCGTTGAATAAAACCGGCGTCTCGACGTTATCCCAATCGTGAGTATCGTGAGGAGACGCCTGAAAATACCAGACCAGCTTGCCGGTTTCCAAGCTGAGCGCCACAATGGAGCACGTCCACAAATTGCTGCCTTTGCGCCCCTGCCCGGCATAAACAGGATTGGGATTGCCGGTGCCCCAGTACAGAAGCTTCAGCTCCGGGTCATAGGTGCCCGGAAGCCACGTCATCCCGCCGCCGTGTTCCATGGCAGCAGCATTCGGCCAGGTTTCGGCGCCCGGCTCTCCGGCCCTCGGCTCCGAGTTCCAACGCCACTGGACGTCGCCCGTTTCGGGATCGCGGGATTCTAAAAACCCCGGCACATCCATTGCATCTCCACCCACCCCGATGATGATGTGGTTACCGGCAACGAGAGGAGCCATGGTAGTGAAGTACTGCAGCTTTTCATCGGCGACCTTCTTGCGCCACCGCTCTTTCCCGGAGCTTGCATGCAGCGAAATCAACCAGCCATCGGGAGTCATGAAGTACAGCCAATCACCGTACATGCCAAGGCCGCGGTTACCTACCAGATGACCTCCGCGATCCTGCCAGTCGTAATGCCAGATTTCCTGGCCCGTGCGCGCATCCACTGCATAGACATGATCGGGAATCGTGAAATACAGGATCCCGTTGACCATCAATGGGGTCGATTTGATATCCGGAGTGCCCACCCCGCGCTGTGCGCCGACATTGGAGATCCGGTACATCCATTGCAGAGCTAACGAGTGCAGATTGGAGCCGTTGATCTCTGTGAGCGGACTATAGCGCCGGCCCGAGTAATCTCCGTTGTAAGTGGGCCAGCAATCTGTCGGACTTTCGAGAAGCTTGTGAGAATCGAGTGATCCGGCAAAAGCGCCAAGCGAGAAAGCAAGCAGAGCGATTAGGTTTCTTCTCATTTGAGCGATGCGAGATAAGCGGTCAGGTTATGCATGTCTGAATCGCTGTAGCGATCGAGTAATTCACGATGCGCAGCCAACTTGTCCTCGACCTTCACCGTTATGTTTGGCGCAAGGGCAAAGGAGCGATAAGCGCCCGAGGAATCGATCAGGCTCACGTTGAAGTCGTCCAGGTGCTTCAACGTTCCGGTAACCGATTCGCCTGAAGGGAAGCTGACTGTTACTTTCGGCATACGCGATTCGGCTGGCGAATCGTACGAATGCGAACCGGGGTATAAGAACGTCTGTTGCAGATCAGCCGGACTCAACTTCGATCCCACATGAGCCAGGTCGCCGGTGACGGAGTGGCAATGCGCACATCCCCCAGCACCGTTGAAGTACGCTTCGCCTGCCTTTGCATCGCCAGTAACGACATCCAGCAGCTTATAAGTTCCGCGGTTCGCAGCCAGTTCCACCCGCATGTGAATAAACTCCGCTATGTCGTAGAGTTCGGCATCCGTGAAGGACGGGAAAGCCGGCATTCCTTTGCTAACGCGGCCATTGTGAACAAGGGGACCAATCAACTCTCCCTTTTCATCGTGCAAAACCAGAGTGGAGCGCAGCAGATCGGGACCCGTATCGCCACCCGTCGCCTTTGCTCCATGACAGAACGCGCAGTTTCTTTCAAACGATTTGGCGCCGCGCTCCGCTGCAGATGCGTCGGGCGGAGTTCCGAGGCCGAGGAAATCGCGAGTGCCTTGCGCGCCTCTACTTCGCTGTGTGGCGCGTTGCCCTTCGGTCGTGATGCTGGGAGCTGTGGCCTTCGAGGGTGGAGTTTGTGCGCTGCTTTGCTTGGCGGTCTCCTGGCGAACAACACTCGAGCCCGCCAGCGCTAGCGAAAGCAGGACAGCCGCTGTTCCAACCTGCATCAAGCTTGCGACCGGCCTTTCGCTGACTCGAGAAGATGGTCACAACCGCGCGCCGTCAGCGCCAACATTGTTAGCGTCGGGTGCTTATCGCCGGTAGATGGAAACGCATTTCCCCCGAATACGTACAGGTTGGGGATATCGTGCGTGCGGCAGAATGCGTTGAGAACGCCGTCTTTCGGGCTGACGCTCATGCGCGCCGTGCCGACTTCATGGATAGCGCCGCCCAGCCTTAAATTCCGATGCGGAGTGCGGACCGAAGTACCCTCACGATCGGCGCCGCGCGGAGTGTCTGAGTCGGCAGTTGCCCGATTGGAAGGGGAGTCGGGAGATCCTGGCGCGCCAGGAAAGCCTGTCGGGCCACTGCCTCCCATGCCCCCCATCGTTTCCCCTCCAGCTTTCCGAAACAGCTCTTCTGCTGCATTTTGAAAATGCGCCAGCAGAGCGCGATCGTTATCGCTGTGTGTGAAGTGAATCTTGAGGACCGGAATGCCCCAGGCATCCTTCACTTCAGGATCGAGCTCTACGAAATTTTCTTTTCGCGCCAGCATTTCACCGCCTGCAATCCAAACGCGTGCTTGTGCAACATAGCGGCTTTTCACTTCGCGCTTCCAGGAAGATCCATAGCCGGGCAAGGAACCGGCGAACATCGGATACTCGCTCTGCCCACCTGTCGCGTTGATCACATAGCCGCGCAGAAAATCTTTGCGTGCGGTTTTCTTGTCGATGTTAATGAGATTCGGGATTGTGATGCCCGCGGACTTCCCATCGTCGAGCCGGCTGGGTCCGCCCTTGAGCTTCGGCAAGAATCCGCTTACGCCGCCACCACTCACCTGGTCCATCATGTATTGGCCCAGAGTGCCGCTCGAGTTGGCTAGTCCACCCTTAGCAGAGAGCAGCAGGAGCCGCGTATTTTCGAGGGTCGAAGCGGCGAGAACTACGTACCGAGCGTCCACGTCGACGGCGCGTTTCGTGGCGCGCTCGATGTAAGTAATGCCCGCGGCGCGATTTTCACTATTCATGCGTACGCGTGCCACTACGCTGTCGGTGCGGAGCTCCAGATTTCCGGTCTTCAGCGCCGGGTGCAGCGTAGTGGATACCGTGCTGAACATCGCGCCCACATCGCAGCCGTTGACGCAATTGCCGCAGTAATGACAAGGCGGCCGGCTGTTGTGCGGTTGCGTCAGTTGGGCAAGCCGCCGGTGGGTGGAGGGCCAGCCCAGTTGTTTGCAGGCAGCGGTGAAGATGGTTTCCGCGCAGTTCAACGGCATGACGGGCAGGAATTCGCCATCGGGAAATTGCGGCAGCCCTTCGCGTGCGCCGCTAACGCCAATGAAGCTCTCTACCCGGTCGTAATAGGGCGCAAGGTCGGAGTAGCTGATTGCCCAGTCCATGCCATATCCATCGCGCGATGCGGCCTTGAACTCGTAATCGGCCATGCGATCGCTGGCGCGCGCCCAGTGAAGACTCCGGCCACCCAGGCAGCGCGAGCGGCCCCAACGGTAAACAGTGTCCGCCGCACAGGTGTACGGGTTCTCCTGGTTGTCGATCATGATGCGATAATTGCGCTCGCTGCCGCTGTAACGGCGCAACAACCCGGGCGGACCCGCTCCCCGAAATTTCAGCTGATACAGAAATATGTGGTGAAAATCTTTGGCCGGATCAATAGCGCTTCCGGCTTCGAGCATCAGCACCTTCATTCCCGCTTGCGCAAGCTGCATGGCAGCCCAGCCTCCGCATGCGCCGGAGCCAACCACAATTGCATCGAAATTCGAAGCCACAGTATTAGGCGACATGATGCTCAGGGTGATTGCATCCGGGGAACGCAGCGTAGTACGAATTGCCGCGGTAATCAAGCGTAGTGATCATTCCTTCGCGAGAGGTGTAGAAAGCGAACGTATTCTCGTTCTTGATAAGACGGTAAGCGAAGTAAGCGGGATGGTGAACGGATGGATCGCGCTCCGGCCGGGAAATCGCGTCGACGATTTCCCCGCGTCTTTCCGTCGGCGCTGCATGAAAGCCGGCCTCCTTCAGAGCGGTTAATGCGCGACGCCACTGCTTCTGCGTTTCCGCATCGTGATCAGTTAATGCATTGAGCAGGAAATCCATGAACTCGGCGCAATGAGCTTCGCGTGCTCCTGGATACTCGTCAGTCGGGATTAGAATCTCCGTAAGCGACTGAAGGGCTGCGAAATCCTCGGCGGAGAAGAAGGCGGGTTGGTAATTTTTGAAAACAGCCGGCTCAGGAGGCGCGTTCCCACCGGCCCCGTCGTGAGTATGAGCTTGACCGGCTTTCATCCAGTTCGCGAAAAAGGCGGCACCCGCGGGCGTAGCAGCCACCCGGATTGCGATATCGAGAAGAGTGCGCCGTGAGATGTCTTCCGTGCTCATCAGTCGTTACAAAAGATACTTCAAACCAAACTGCAACTCCCGCATAGCCATCGCCGTACCGCTAATGACTCCGAAGCTCGATGGGGGTAAGACGTTCTGCCCCCATGATACTCCGGGGTTTCCCCAATTCGGATGATTGGCGAAGTTGAAACCTTCGCACCGAATTTGCACCCAATGGCGCTCCGTAATTCGGAAATCTTTAACCGCCGAGAAGTCCCATTCATTATGGCCTGGGAAAATGATCATATTCCTCCCGGCATTGCCGAATGTACCGAACGGTTCGAGCGAGAAGGCGTTCACATTGAACCATTCATTCGGACCGGGATGTTGTACCTTCCGGGTACGAGGGAAGGAAACGAGTAGAGCCCATCTCCGTAGGTCTGCTCTGCGGGCGTAGCATCAGTTGCTTGATCGACCAAGGTGATTGAGGCGCGAACCATGAGCGCGCCCGAAGCGTCCTTTACCTCGCCGGGGATTGTTCCAAACGTCTGCGCGAAGCAGGCGCCGCTAAACAGTACGAAACAGTCGAGCAGACTGAAGATTCTGATAGGACCCGAGATAATCAATCCCTCCAACAAGTACGAGTATTAGCTATATCACTAGTCGAAGAAGGAACTTCGAAAAATCGAGCAGCCCTGGTCTTTTTACTTTTGACAGCATAAGATTCTTAGGATGCATTTAGAACAGCAACTAAAAGGCAAGAGTGCCCTGATCTCGGGCGCAAGTAAAGGGTTGGGCAAAGCGATGGCGGTCGCCTTAAGTGCTCAAGGCGCGGACATTGCGCTCGTCGCTCGGAATGAATCGCAATTGCAGGAGGTGCAGAAGGAGATCGAGAACTCCGGCGGAAAAGCGAACGCCTTTGTTGCTGATGTAAGCCGGGAGGCGGAAGTTTTGCGGCTCGAGAAGGAAGTCTCGAATCGCATGGGGAAGGTCCAGATTCTCATCAACAACGCAGGCACAAACATCCGTAAGAATCTGGTCGACTTCTCCTACGATGAGTGGAACACCGTGCTCGATACGAATCTGACGAGTGTGTTCCTGATGTGCAGAAGTTTCGTGCCGCACATGCGCGGGACAGGCTACGGACGGGTTATCAGCATGAGCTCCATCATGAGCCACATCTCGCTGCCGGGGCGGAGCGCTTACTCGGCGAGCAAAGCAGCGCTGCTCGGATTGACTCGAGCGCTCGCGTTGGAATTAGCAGGCGAGGGCATCACTGTGAACGGAATCAGTCCAGGGCCGTTTGCCACGGAACTGAATGCGCCCGTGATGCAGAATCCGGAAACTAACGCGCAATTCTTGGCAAGCATTCCGGTGGGTGCGTGGGGGAAATCAGAAGATATCGGGACCTTAGCAGCCTACCTTTGCTCGGAAGCTGCAAGTTTCATTACGGGAACTGACATACTGATCGACGGTGGCTGGTGTGCCCGTTGACCAATTTGAAAAGGCGGTTTACGCCAAGGTAACCTGGCGCGTCATTCCGTTCCTCTTTCTCTGTTACGTGTTCGCATATGTCGATCGCGTAAACGTCGGTTTCGCCAAACTGCAAATGCAAGGCGATCTGGGGATCAGTGACGCTGTCTACGGCGCGGGTGCGGGAATTTTTTTCCTCGGCTACTTTCTGTTTGAGATCCCTTGCAATCTGGCGCTCTCGAGGATCGGCGCGAAATACTGGCTGGGCCCCATCATGATCGTGTGGGGCATGGTATCGGCATGCCAGCTTTTCATCACAGGCCCGGCGAGTCTTTACACCATTCGCTTTTTGCTGGGCGTGGTGGAATCCGGTTTTTTCCCCGGTGTGATTCTTTACCTTACATTCTGGTATCCACGCCGGTACCGAGCGAAGATGCTCGCTTCTTTCATGACCGCCGTCCCGATCTCCGGCGTGGTTGGAGGGCCGATATCGGGTTGGATTCTGGCAAACATGCCGAACTCCGGCTCACTTCGCGGTTGGCAGTGGCTCTTCCTGTTTGAGGCCATCCCCTCCCTGCTGGCCGGAGTCGCCAGCGTGTACTTCCTCGAGAACGGACCGGCACAGGCCCGGTGGCTCCAGCCGGCTGAAAGAGAGCTTCTGCAAAAACGGCTGATGGAGGAAGAAGAGCTTAAACGGCTGGAAACGTCCGGGCACACAACACTGGGCGATACATTCCGCAGCCCCAAGGTCTGGTTACTCTGCTTCGTCTATTTCGGAATGGTGATGGCGAACTACGGTATCAGTTTCTGGCTTCCGCAAATCGTAAAAGACACCCTGACCAGGGATGACTTCAAGATTGGATTGCTGACCGCGATTCCGTGGGGCTTAGCAGCCATTGCCATGATTTTGGTGGGCCGGAGTTCAGACAAAACGGGCGAGCGCCGCTGGCATATCGGCTTGACCAGTTTGATCTGTTCCCTCGGCTTCGCCGCGTCGACAATCCCGGGTATTTCGGGTGCTCTTGGCCTGCTGGCTCTGACGGTCGCGACGGCTTCGATCGCTTCTTCCTATTCGACTTTCTGGGCCCTGCCAACCACTTTGTTGTCAGGAACGGCAGCCTCGGCAGGGATCGCCTGGATCAACTCAGTCGGGAACCTGGCGGGGTATCTCAGCCCGTACCTGGTTGGCAAAATCCGCGACACCACGCACAGCACGGTTCCGGCCCTGTTGATGCTGTCGTGCTGCTGCCTGTTTTCAGGAATAGTTACCATTGCCTGTTTCCGGACGCCGAAAATAGAAAGCAAGCTTAGGGTGCAAACTTCGGTATAGGCTCAGCCTTTCCCCTCACTCAGAACAGCGGCCTCCAGACTCTGGTGACTCGAATCGCAGGTAAGGTTTTATTGGCAGGTCTATTTCAGCTTCCGCCGATACTGTGTAAATTGTGGGATTGTGATGAAGCCTTTCATTCTTGCTCTTTGCGCTGTGTTTGCGTTTGCGAATCTGAGCGCTCATGAGCCTAGCTGGCAGCCATCGCCGGGGCATGCGCAGATACCGATCTGGCCGGGGACGCCTCCTGATCCGCAGCCAGTCGCGGGTCCAGAGTCTGCCGAGATGTCGGGGAAAGACTTTCTTCCCGGCGGCAGGCCGGCGCTTGGCGTGAGCAACGTGACGCGGCCTACCATGACGGTCTATTCGCCAAGGGAGAACAATACGGGCGCTGCGGTCGTCGTCTTCCCTGGTGGGGGCTATCAAGTTCTGGCCATCGACCTGGAAGGCACGGAGGTCTGTGACTGGCTGACGCCGAAAGGGATCACATGTGTGCTGTTGAAATACCGTGTGACGGATGTGGGGTCGTATCCCAAATCGGGGCCCTATCCGGAATCACCGATGGCGTTGGAAGATGCGCAGAGGACGATGGGACTGGTGCGCCTTCACGCCGCGGAGTGGCACATCGATCCGCACAAGATTGGAGTGCTCGGGTTTTCGGCGGGCGGCCATCTGTCGGCAGCTATTAGCACGCACTTTGCGAAACGTTTGTACCCGGCTGTCGATGTCGCTGACAAGGAAAGCTGCCGCCCGGATTTTGCGGTGGCTATTTATCCGGGCCACTTGTCGATTGCCGCGGCAGAATGGGATGCCAGGCAAGGCAAAAAAAAGTTTGTAGTCGGTCCGGCGGCTGCCGATGGGCATCTCGCGTTGAATCCTGAAGTTCCTGTGACAAACCAGACGCCGCCTACGTTTTTGCTGCAGGCTGAGGATGACCACGTGGACAACGTAGACGACTCGCTGGCTTACTACATTGCCCTGAGGAAGGCTGGCGTTCCCGTGGAAATGCATTTGTATGCTCAGGGCGGGCACGGGTTTGGGCTGCGGCGCACGAAGTTTCCGATAACGGCATGGCCTCAGTTGGTGGAGACGTGGCTGCGGACGATCGGGATGATTTCGGAATAGGTGCTCTGGGATCGCGCACAATAAGTGGCTCCGAGCATGCAAAGCGCGAACTTCCGAATCGTCGCCGCTTGCCTGATGCTGGCCTTCTTCGGCTTTCCTCTATCGGTTGCTATCGAAGGCGCAACGGCAGCGTGGGGCGATAGAGGCGATGGTACTTACGAGAATCCCGTCATGCCGGGAGATTTCAGCGATATCGACGCTATTAGAGTCGGCGCAGATTACTACCTCATCTCTTCCACGTTTCAATACTCTCCCGGTATGGCCGTGCTTCAGTCGAAGGATCTCGTGAACTGGCGTATCGTCGGCCACGTCGTTAACGACCTCACGCGCATCAGCCCGGAACTCAATTGGGATCGCATGAACCGAGCGGGACGGGGCATCTGGGCGGGCTCCATCCGCTTCCATGACCGGCAGTTCTGGGTCTACTTCGGGACGCCGGACGAAGGCCTGTTCGTCAGTCATGCGCCTCATGCCGAAGGACCCTGGACACCGGTCGAGCGCGTTCTCCAGCAACCAGGCTGGGATGATCCGTGCCCGTTTTGGGATGAAGACGGAACAGGCTATCTGGTCGCGACCAACTTCAAGCTCGATCCGGCAAACGGTAAATCGTACAACATTCACCTGTTTCGTCTGACCTCCGACAACGAACACTTGCTCCCCGACTCCGATCTCATCATTCACCAGTCGAAGGGCAGTGAGGCCAACAAGCTCTACAAGATCAACGGCGCCTACTTCCACCTGTACAGCGAAGTTCGGCCCGAAGGGCGCGTCGTCATGATGGATCGCGCGAGTAGCCTTCGCGGCAGGTGGGAAACACGCCAACTGATTCATGTTCAGCCCAAGATTGACAAGGAACCGAACCAGGGAGGTCTCGTCGAGCTTCCCAACGGCATTTGGTACTTTGTGTCGCATCAAGGCCGCGGAGATTGGGAGGGCCGAGCGGGCGTTCTGCTGCCCATTACCTGGATCGACGGCTGGCCGGTGTTGGGGCGGCCGGGGGCCGATGGCATCGGCAATATGGTGTGGAGCGGCGCCAAACCCATTGCCGGTTTTCCACTCACGAGTTTAGTGGCTGATGGCAACTTCGATTCGAAGGTTTTGAAATCCGAATGGGAGTGGAATTATCAACCTCGTTCCGATGCTTGGTCGCTTTCGGAACACCCTGGCTTTCTGCGTCTGCACGCCTTCGCCCCATTGCGTTTGGATGATTTTAGAACGATTGGCAACATACTCACGCAGCGCTCGCTGAGAACGCGATTGAACGAATTCACAGCTCACTTCGACCTCCTCGGATTAGCGAGCGGCCAGCAGGCCGGCATCGCCCATTTCGCTAAAACGTACTGCACTCTCGCGGTCGTTCAGGACGGATCGCAACGGACGTTGCTGTTCAACGACAACGGAGAGCGCACTGCAGGACCCGTCCTCTCTTCGCAAACCGTCTGGCTGCGATCAACGTGGGATTACGATGGCCGCTCACAGTTTTCGTACAGCACAGATGGCCAGAACTTCCGCGACATCGGCGTCCCGTATCAGCTCACCTGGGGATTTTATCGCGGCGATCGCATCGGCCTTTACACCGTCAACAGTGTGGGACGTGCCGGTTACGTGGACATCGATTCTGCGGTTTACAAAGTCTCCCGGTGATCGAAATTCGCGGTCTGACGGGCAGAGTCGTTTGCGGCGGTTAGTGCGGCCCTGTATCCGGCGGCTTGTCGCCGGCTCCATTTTGGTGCGTTGTGCCGGATGAAGAGATGCCGCCGAGGATGAAGTTCACCGTTACATTCGTAATCACCTCAACCGGATTTCCGTTGAGGAGTATCGGCCGGTACTCCCACTGCAACACGGCTTCTCTAGCCGCACTCACAAGCAGCGGGTGCCCTCGGACCAGTTGAACGTCCTGTACATGGCCTGTCTTATCGATAACAGTCCGGAACTCGACAGCCCCTTGTACCCGCCCGGCTCTTGCCAAAGGTGGATATATAGGTTGAACCTTCTTGACCAGGTTTCCTTCGGCTACGACACTCGCGACAGGTATCTGCCCACCATCGGCAACCACCCCTCGCGGTGGAGGCGGCGGTGGCGCTTGGGCCGTAGCTCCCGCAATGATCGCCCCAACTGCAGCACGCGGATCACTCCCAAGAGTAATGTTGCGACTCAGAAGCCCTCCAGCGATGTTACGTTCCGCTTCGGGAGAAAAGTTTTTGCCCCATTGTGTCCGGAAGCGCCCGTCCCACCCATTCGCAATCTGCACGTCGCGCGCCGATTCCGCCTCCGATTCAGCAAGGCTTGCCCGGAGAGCATGGCCTATCGCTGCCTGCAGCATCGCGAAGCCGTTATCAGGCTGACGCTGAACAACTTTCTCCGACTCTGCTATTGAGTCTTCTAAAGTTGCAAGGTGCTGCTGAGCCAAACTTTGCCGAAGAGCGTCGTTGCTGATGCGAATCCCAGTGGTCTGGCCCTGTGCACGTCGCGCCTCCCAAACGGCCCGATTCACTGCAAAGAGTTCCATGTTTGCGAGTTCAAAGTGAAAACCAGGATTGTCCGGCGCCAACTGAATGGCACCCGGTTTTCGGGCGAAGTAACCGGTCCTGGGTGCAGCTGAAGAGCCACGGCATTCGACAGCTTGCTGTGGGCTTCGACAGAACTCGGATCTTTCACTACTGCCTTCTCGAATGACGCTTCGGCATTCTGCCACTTGCTTTGCAGTAAGGCGTCATCTCCTTCTTGAAGGAGGCTGCGAAGGTCCTTCTCTGGCGTTTGGGGCCAGGCTAAGGGGCCCAGAAGGCAACCAAGCACGAGAGCGAAGGAGCGCATGGTAAACAAAACTTTCGAGCGGCTATTTTAGGATATATAACTCCTCTAATAACCCGGTACAAGAGGAAACGACGGGCTGCGCTTTGACTTGCCTTGAACAAAAGGCCGCGAGTGCCGGTATGATTTTCGATTCCTCCCCTGACGCAGCGGGCACGAAATTTATCGTGTTCGTGCCGGTACTCGCGGAATGTTCCTCTTGCAATGCCTTACAGCCTGCTCCTGCTCTGTATCGTCGATGATTTCGTACACCGCGATATAGGGCCAAGGCGGAAAGACAAGTTCGCGGGTATCAACGGCGAGACCGAGGCGGCCACGATGGGGAAGGCGCGAAGCCCGGCAACGGCGCTGTAAATCGTCTTAGCTACGCACTGCGCGGCCTCAGGATTGTTCTCCCGGATGCGGGATATCAAGGTCATCGGCTCCAATAATCGTCCAGCGAACCCGCATTAGGAGCGCAATAGCTGGTCTATGCGCTCAACCACCTCGTCATGCTCCAACAAATCGCCATCGCGCGCTGCCGCACGGCCTTCCTCGACGAAGGCAAGAAAGCGTTCGTCATATTCCAGCATCCGGTCAACCGCCTGCTCAATCACGCGCTCCGGTTCTCTGCCGGTGCGCGCGGCCACTTCATTTAGGCGGGCTTCCTGTTCGGGTGTGAAATGCACTTCCATACGGCCTCAAAGGATAAGAATGCCATGGCTGTTGGCAGCGGTCTTGAGCGCTTGTACTGCTTAATGCAAGATCGGAAACGCAGAACTCCAACGTGAATTGATGCGCACGCCGCATCAGTTTTCCCAAACAGAAAAAAGGCCAGGCTGTTCAAGCCTGGCCAAACGTCGGATTGGAGAAGCTGGAAAAACTAAGCAGCGCGCCGAACCGGGAATTTCAGAATCGGCTTGAGTGAGGGCGCCGTTTCTGTCTGCACCGGGAAAGGCGTTACCGTCGCAACCTTCGTCCGGCCCGTGCTGCTGAAATATTCGTCCAGCGGGAAGAGCGCATGAGGCTCCAATTCTCTGAACGTGCGCCCGAGCTTCTGCTCGATCCGGTACACCTCGTGGAAGAACGTTCCACGGTCGATCTGCAGCTTCCGGCAGCAGAGCTTCCAATCCGCGCCCAGGAGAAAGTGGTACTTGAACACCTTGTACTGATACTCTTCGAGCGTTCGCCGGCTGACCAGGCAGAAATCAGCGATATACTCCTCGTTCTTTAGTCCCCAAACCGACTTCCGCTGCCGTCCCGGATTAGCTTCCAGCGATACCCGGCTAACGTACTTTTCTTTCGATGTGCACTGCTGGAATCGCGCATAGCAAGCGCGAAAAATCGATCTGAAAACGCAATTGCACGGGGTAGACACCCCAGATCTACCTTGCTTCAAGCCCAGACCATAGCAATGCGTGCAAGACTGCTGGGCTAGGGCAAGAGTTTCGGAACGGGTCCACTGCATCTAGTTCTTTTTCCTCCAACCTCCGGAGACCTTTCACTTTCGTGCGTCGGGGCTCGTCGGCTCTGAATTAAAGGTAACCCTAGGGAAGAATTTGCGGCTATTCACCATGAAATATTTCCTTATTCTCATCAGGATTTATCTCGAAAACTCGCCTAAGCCCTTAATCCAAAAGGACTTCCTGCCTAAGATAACTCTGAAGAGATAGATGGTAAAATCGGGAGCAAACTCGGGTAATAGGGAGAGCCTATTTCAGGTTGGAATTATACGGCTCGGGTCGAAAAGTCACCTTCGGAACTCTCCAGGCGCGACTTATTAGTTCTATCAATGCCAGGGTTCGCAACGGTGAGTTCAGCGAACGCGGATTGGCGCGAGTGGTGGGCATCTCCCAGCCGCAGATCCATAACGTGCTGAAGGGCACGCGTAAGCTCGCGCCCGCATTGGCCGATAAGCTCTTGTTGAAGCTGGAGATAAACGTTCTCGACCTGCTGGACGTCAGCGAACTTCGAGACCATTTAGCCCGCCTACATACCTCTGAACCGGCAGATATGTCGGCCGTTCCTGACCAACCGTTTTCGAGGTGCAGTTTCGTAGCGCTCAAGAAAGCGCCGGGCCGCGAACTAAGAAGTGGCGGGGTCACCCAATTGCGAAGACCTTCGTTAATTGGACAGGAATAATCTTAAATCTCCTCCAATTAACTTCGGATTGTCTGCCAATCCCGAAAAATCCCTGATTGGTTCGGCATTTCCGTTTTGAAACCTGAAGCCGTCCCTTTTCGTTCCTTTTCGGTCCGAAAAGCATTTGCAGCGCGCCTTCAAACGCCTTGGCGTTTCGTCGTATAACACCCTAAACCACTCAGCAGAAAAGGTTTACGCTACCCGCGTCATCTTCTCAGCACCGTCGGGTTTACCCGTGCTTTTCTCTACCGCGAAAGCGATAAATCGCAACCTTCGCCTGGAGAAAACACATGATTGCCGCCACCAAATCCGCTCTCTGCCAACAAGGGCCAGTAGACAGCACCGCCTCGCGCGACGAACTAATTACCCAGCACTTTTCGCTAGTCACAACCATGGCTGCCCACGTTCAGAGGTCGTTGCGCGCCCATGTGGAGCTCGATGACTTGGTTCACGCCGGCATGATGGGCCTTTTCGATGCCGCCACGAAGTATGAACCCGGGAAGGATGTGAGCTTCCCAACTTATGCAAAATACCGGATTCGCGGAGCTATCCTGGACAGTCTTCGCCAAGCCGATTGGGCCTCACGTGACCTCCGCAAGCGGTATCGCCAGATGGAAACCGTCAAGCTGGAACTGGCCGCCAAGCTCGGTCGCGAACCGTTGGAAACAGAGATTGCCTCGGCCATGGGCCTGAACGCCAAGCGCTGGCAGGCTTTGATGGTCGACTTTCATCATCTCAGCGCTGTAGCCACTCAACAACTCGCGGAACGGGACGATCAAACTCCCTTTGAGGTCGCTTCTCCCGCCTCCGAGAGCCCCGACAGTATTTTTGCGAAAACCGAACTGAAGGAGAAACTCAGTTCAGCAATCAAGACACTTCCCGAGCGCTACCAGCAGGTGGTCAGTCTCTACTACGAACGCGACCTGACCATGAAGGAAATCGGCGGCATCCTGAACATCAACGAAAGCAGGGTTTCTCAAATACACAAGACTGCCCTCGTTCGCATGCAGAGCTTTTTCGGAACTGCGGGAATCGAGTCGGCTTCCGCGCTTCACTGCTAATAGACAGTGCGGTTTCATTGCTGAGGCCTGCAAGCGAACTGTGTCCACGCGGCCCAGGAACGTGTTTACATTTGGCCGCGCAGTTCGCGGAACAAGCACGCTCGCGCGAAATCCCACTCCCGGTGAACAGTGCGATCCACGATCCGGCTCTTCCCCCCATCAAACCTGGCCAGAGATTCGAGCGCTTCATCCAGGGCAATCACCTCGGCACTGCGGTCCGTCGCTGCGCCAGCTTCGGGTAGGGAGACAACACAGCCTGGGCGCCCCGCTTGCCTGCGCGAGCTGCGGGATTGTGATTCGACGACAGGCACCGTCGCGCGAAAGAGTGATCTCCGGATAATCCCAGATCGGCTCGAGTGGCCCCGGGCGTGACTTCTAAACAGGCACTCTAATCAAAGCTTTGAGGACGCCCAGTCCCCGCGCCAAACACTAGTGAATACGAAGTTGAAAAGGCATCATCCGCAACATGCCGCCTTTCACAAAAGCGGGACCGGGCAGGCCGGGAATGGCAGCTCGTAACTTGGCCCGGGTATACGCATCAACAGCGCTCTCGGCCGACGAACTAGCTAACATCTCGAAAAGAGTCTTGCGCCCTGGGTAAAGAACCAGGTTCGTGTCACCTTTCGCCGAAAGTTTGGCACGGCTGCGGACTAGCGCAATCGCCTGGTCGAGCCCGCCGAGCTGGTCAATCAGCCCGTTCTCTTTCGCTTGCGCGCCCATCCAGACCCGGCCTTGCGCCAGCGGTTCAATCTGGTCATACGCCTTCTTCCGTGCAGTCGCAACCTTGCTGACAAAGGAGTGATAGGTCACTTCGATCGAGTCATGAAGCTTCTGCTTAGCCGCGTCCGACAGCGGCTCGTATACCGAATCCATATCGGCCAGCTTTCCGCGCACGATTGTGTCTTGTGAGATCCCCAATTTGTCAAAAAGCCCACGAAAGTTGGGGCGAACATAGAGCACACCAATGGAGCCGGTGATCGTGTCGGGATAGGAGACAACCGGATCGCCGGTCATAGAGACAAAGTAGCCCCCTGACGCAGCTACATCCGACATCGAAATGACCAGCGGCTTGGCTGCGCTGAGAAGCTTTAGCTCGTGCAGGATCTCGTCGGATGCAACCGCATCTCCGCCCGGGGAATCGATGCGGAGAATAACTCCCTTAACGCTGCGATCGTTTCTCACCTGCTGAATTGCTTTTGAGAATGCGCCGGAAGAGATCGCCGTTTGAGTCCCGTTCGAGTCGTCTGGCCCTCCCCGGACAATATCCCCTTCTCCTACCAGCAGAGCGATTCGGTCTCCGTTCCCAGGCACTGCGCGGAAATACCGCTTGATACTCGTCTTGTTCAGTTCGCCGCCGGTCTTCTTCTTCAGTTCCGCGTAAACCTGGTCCTCGTAACCAAGTTCATCGACCAGGTTCGTGGCCTTCGCCTGGCTCGCCATAAACGGGCCCATATCGAGCAGCACACGCACGTCCTCGGCACTCTTATGCCGGCTCTGCCCCACTGTTAAACAGAAGTCTGAGTACAGCTGATCGACCACCTGATTCAACACGTCGCGAGTGTCCGGGGACATTCCCGTCTTCGTGAAAATGTCGCCGGCATCCTTATAACGGCCAATGTGATCCACCTGGACGCCCACGCCAAGCTTGTCGAGCGTGTTCTTGAAGTACAACTCCTCCAGCCGAAACCCTTTCACATCCAGCATGTCGTCAGGCGTCAGGAAGATTCTGTCGGCGGCCGTCGCCAGATAATATTCCCGCGAACCCGGACCTTGCAGATACGCATACAACGGCTTGCCGCATTTCTTGAAGTCGAGCAACTCCTGCCTGAGTTCCTGCAGCTTGCCCCAGCCCGTAGCTAGTCCACGTGGCTGAATCAGCACCGCCTTTACCCGGTTATCCGTCGCCGCGTGCCGAAGTGAGGTCCACACGTCCCGGACAGTAGGCACATTCTGGCCCTCTAAGAAGGGAATGGGCACCTCGACCGGAGGTGTCTCGGGAACCTCACCCGCCAGCGATAAAACCAGCACCGAATTGGCTGCAACCGTCGGCTGATTACTCGTGAACAGCCGTCCAATTGCGAACACGACAACGAACGCGCCCAGTGCAGTGACGATCACTCCGACCAGCAGGCCAAGAAGGAATTTGCCCATACCTGAAGACGATTTTCTCCCAAACGAAGCGTAGCAGCACGGGAGCTTCACGGCTCGCGAATGCGACTGACGCCGAACGCTCTGGTATAAGGTCACGGGTCGCGGGCGCGGTTTCCATTAGCCGCGCCTCATGAGGGTCTATCTGTCGCCGTATTGCTCCGGGAATGTGTAGCGGGCCTGTCTATTGCACGGGACCCGCACTAACAATCCCGCTCTGAACTGCGTATTGCACCAGGTTCAGGCGATCGTGTATGTCGAGTTTGCGCATCAGATTCAGCTTGTGCGCCTCGATGGTCTTCACACTCAGTCCGAGCTCGGCCGCCACTGCCCGCACCGTCATCCCTTCCGCAAGAAGGCGAACTACTTCCTGCTCTCGCGACGTAAGCGCGCTCGGGTTCTTCGAGGGTGTGCTTGATTCCGCCAAGGCTCGCAGATCCGGAACAATCTTCGAGAGGCCGCCGTTCGTGCCGGACGCTTCTGTCTCTGCGGCAATCTGGCGAATTCCAGCCACCAGTTGGGGCGCGGCAGTATGCTTCAGCATGTATCCACGCGCACCGGCACAAACCGCCGATTCGAGTTGGCGGGCGTCGTCGCGTTCCGTCAGGAAAAGGATGGAGAGCGCCGGTTGAGCTTGTCGCAGATCGAATCCGGATACGGGCGCGTTCCCATCCAGGAGCCCCAAATCCATCACCAGTACATCAGGCTGCCGCAAACGCACTTTCACGAGAGCATCCGGTGCATCCGCAGCCTCGTCCACCACGCGGAAGTCGCTCTCCCCACCCAGCAGAGCCCGTAAGCCCCGGCGGAAAAACAGGTGGCCGTCTGCGATCACAATGCTGCTTATTCTTTTACTTTGTCCCAAAAATTCACCGTTCCGTTCACTTTCCTCATCGGCACGGCCGCTGAAAAACCTTAGGATGCTGTTGAAAAACTCTTTGAAGTGCTGCAGCTTGCTTTTCGATCCCCAGGAGTGGCTTGTTCGCCGAGATGGCGCAAACAAAGCAAGCGCAGCTTCCGAAGTGGAAGTGATCGCGCTTCCGAGATAGCGCCTCTACTTTGTCACCACGGCAAACATCCGTCGCAAAAGAATCTTGCCCGGGATAATAGCACGACCGGTCGTGCTATTCTTTCGACGAATGGCAGGGAACTCTCCTTCAACTCGAGAGCGCATCCTCGATTCCGGTGCGAATCTTATAAGCACCTCGGGACTTGGGGGCGTCACACTCGGCGTCTTGGCTGAGCGAACGGGAATGTCAAAAAGCGGGTTGTTTGCCCATTTCCGGTCGAAGGACGAGGTACAACTGGCGCTCCTCGACCGCACCGCCGCTCTTGCTCACCAGTTCGTCGTCGCTCCCGCGCTCAAATCACCGGAAGGCCTATCTCGATTGAAGACTCTTGTCAAACACTGGTTCGGTTGGACGAAGCGGGCGGGTTTGGAGGGCGGTTGCGCCGTTGCTGCGGGAATGTTTGAGCTCGACGACAGTGAGGGTCCGGTTCGGGACCGGTTGCGCCGGATGGAACTCTTGTGGCGCGGCCTCTTGAGCCAACAGATTCGCCGCGGCATTGCTTTAGGCCAAATGCGCGCCGATCTTGACGTCGACCAATTCGTCTGGGAACTCTGCGGCATTTACCTCAGTCATCATGCTTCCGTGCGTTTTGTGCGGGATAAAAAGGCCGACAAGCGGGCCGAGCGTG
Source organism: uncultured Acidobacteriaceae bacterium (assembly GCA_963771495.1). Taxonomy (GTDB): domain Bacteria; phylum Acidobacteriota; class Terriglobia; order Bryobacterales; family Bryobacteraceae; genus Bog-105. Next base: position 590,359 of record CAVYTR010000013.1, read on the forward strand.
CGTTTCAAGACCTCTTGAACAGAGCTCTTCCCGGAACCGTCGCGAAACGCCGTGGAAGGAAAGGAACGACGAAGTGAAAACGCTGATTCTGCTGACCATCAGTGCAGTGGGAACTTATGTACTCGTCTTCTTGGTCGCTGCCGTAGCCATGCGGCTTTCAGGCGTTCCGAAAGATTTTCCTCCATTCACGGCTCTTCCCTTACTGTCCGGAGTCGTGGGCGGCTTCCTCGGTGCGTCTCTCACTTATGCCTGTGTGCCTCTGTTTGCAGTGCACCCCAATCGTATTTTCCTTTCGATCGCCCTGCTCACTTTGGCGATCTCTTTGAGCTTGCCATTGAGGCTTAGTTTCACCAAATCCAAAAGGTTTTCAGGCGTCACGCCATCTGCCCAGATGACGCTGGCACTGCTGCACGCAATCGTTGCGACGGCCGTTGTTTCCGTACTAACAAGGACGGAGGGCATTCGATAATGCTGGTTTCGTGTGTTCCGGAATTTCCCGCATGACATCGCGATCTGGTATTTGTGCGGAGCACCAACGCTTATTGGCGCGCCAAAGAGGACGTCAGAAATTCTCCGTCTTTAGATTTTCGGGTCAAAATTTAAGCTTGCGGGCGGAGAATTCTGCGAGGCCGGCGAACGCGTTCCGGCGTTGGCACGTGCTGCTTCGAGCAGGTGAATGGTTTCCGGATCACTCATCTCGCGAGCTCGATCGAGCGCCGTGTGTCCGTCGCGATCACGCAAGCGGGCATTCGCACCATGGTCGATAAGCGCCGCTACCGCCAGGCTCCGACCCATAGAAGCCGCCAGCATCAGAGGCGTGGCGCCCGTGTCCTTATCTCTCGCGTTCAGCTCCGCGCCATGCTCTAGCAGCAGTTGGATTACTTCCGGACTTCCGCCCAGCGCCGCATCATGCAGCGGTGTGGCTCCGCTTCCATTCACAGCACGTACGCTGGCGCCGTGCTCCAAAAGAAAGCGCGCCATCTTCGCCTGCCCCTTGAGCGCAGCATCGTGAAGGTAACTGGACCCCGCCGGCGTGGGACGGGTTACATCAAAGCCGCCCTCTACCAGCGTTCGCGCGATATCCACCTGACCGCGTAGCGTAGCGGCTTCCATCGCATTTTCGGCCGCCGCTTCTGATTCACTGAGATGCAGCCCAAGCCGCAGCAACTCCTTCACGGCTTGAGCGTTTTTATAAGCCAGCGCCAAATCCAGAGGCGTCTCGCCATATCTGTCAGCAGCCGTCAGACTGGCGCCCGATTGCACAAGGGGACCAATCAGGTCTGCGTACCCCTTGATGCATGCCTCTGCCATGGCGCCTCGACCGCTTTCCGCATGAACGTGCCTCACATCCGCCCCCTGCGCGAGGAGTAGCGACATTGTCGCAAGTTGATCGTGCATCACCGCCTCGTCAAGCGGTGTTTTGTCAGCGTCATCGAGAGCAGCTGCGTCTCCGTGAGCAGCCAGAAGCGCCTGGGCGATTGCCGCGTTCCCGCGCGCGGACGCAAGATGTAAGACCGTTTGGCCGCCTCGGGTTTTTGTATTCACCCTTGCTCCGGCAGCCAGCAAAAGCTTCACCGCCTCCGTATGTCCAGTCAACACAGCGTAAAAGAGAGGCGTTGATCCCGCCTCCCGGTGAGCCGCATTCACATCGGCGCCGCGGGAAATCAGAAATGTAAGGATTGAGGTGTTTCCAGACCAGGCCGCATCCAGAACCGGAGTGCTTCCCAGAGCATCGCGCCCGTTCGGGTCCACTCCCGAGAGAACCAACCGCTTCACCTCGTCCAGGTTGCCGGCTCGAACCGCAGCATGAAGAGCCTCAACCGGCGGCAGGACGTCAAACCGGGCGGCAGATTCGTTGACAGCCTGCGCGTCAGCGCCGGGAGTCAAATCAGCCGCAGGCAAACCATAGGCCAGCAGGGATGCCAATGCCAGCGCAACCGCTCGCGAAAGCATGCCCAAAGCTTAACAGCAAAAAGGCGCCGTTTTCAGACGCCCTTCAAAATTGAAAGTTACGCTTTTACCGCAGCGGGAACATGCTTCTCGAGCATTTTCTGGAACTCGGGTTTCCCGATTGCTCCCACCTTCTGTTCAACGATCTGGCCGCCCTTAAATAGCAGCACAGTCGGAATACCCCGGATTCCATACCGGTACGCAGTCTGCTGGTTCGCATCCACATCCAGCTTGCCAACCTTCACTTTGCCTTCATATTCGGTGGCAACTTGGTCGACGGTCGGCCCCATCATCCGGCAAGGCCCACACCATTCTGCCCAAAAGTCCACCAGGACCGGCGTCTCTGATTTCAGGACATCCTGGTCGAAGGTTGCGTCTGTAAAAGTTAGCGTTTTATCTCCAGCCATCTCTTTCTCCTATCGTTTGATGACATTTACAAGAAATTGATTCAACCCGGCTCAGCCGCTCATCCCCGCCGCTGAACTCGGGTGGGAAGACTATTTCGTGGGCTAAACTGGGGGCGGATAGCCCGTTTTGCTCACATTCCGCTCGCGTCCTCAGTGTATCCCGACCGTCCTGTTTGCATGCCTGCTGCTCACCGGTTCCGGCATTGCAGCCCCGCCTCCAACGCCCACCGTTTCAGCGCCGCCAGCCGATAACCCGGAGAACGGCTTCGGCGTCAACCTCAGCTTGTTCTCCACGCTGGCTGCTATCAATGCGGCCGGTTACGACGCCGGCATGGATTCGCCGTTGAACGAGCGCTATCGTGTCCGCTCCGAGATCAGAGACGAGCTTGCCAAACGTAAGATACCTACCCTTTCAGAGCTTAGGGCGTTCTATAAAGACCATAAGAAACCAAACGATACGGCGGACCTCAGCCAATACATCTCTTTTGCTTTGTTAGCCAACGGACCTCCCGATTTTGCATTGCCTGAAGGCCAGCTCCCGCCCGATGTTGAGCCCCTCCGTCCCTTCAGCCAGATTCTGGCTTCGTTCTACAAAGAAGCTAATCTGGAGGACCTTTGGAACCGCTCGCAAGCCGCGTATAAAACCGCGATCGCTGAGTATCAGGACCCCGTTATCGGGACCGTTTTTGAGGCCAACGGCTATCTCCGGAACCCGTCAGGCTACCTCGGCCGCCGCTTTCAAATCTATCTGGATCTTCTGGCAGCCCCGGATCAGGTCCAGGTCCGGAGTTACCGGGATGACTACTTTATAGTGATCTCGCCCACTACCGCCCCGGTCGTCGATGAGATCCGCGACTCCTATCTTGCCTACGTCCTCGATCCGCTCTCATTCAAATACGGCGAGACCATTAAAACCAAGAAGGCCCTGCAGAAATACGCCGAATCGGCGCCAGCGCTCGATCTGGCTTACAAAGACGATTTCTCGCTTCTGGTCACCAAATGCCTGATCAAAGCCATCGATAGCCGCCTCATGCACGGCGGCGCTGACAAGAAGCAGGCCTTTATAGACGAGGCCATGCGCGAGGGCTTCGTGCTCACCGCTGCTTTTGCCGATCTCCTTCCAGCCTATGAAAAACAGCAGGATGCATTCCGGCTTTACTACCCCGATCTGATTTCCGCCATTGACGTCAAGAAAGAACAGCGCCGCCTCAAAACGGTCGAATTCGTGCAGTCTCTTCCGCCTCGCGTCGTTGCGCCTCCCGCCAAAATGCAAATCGACCCTGCGGAGGAGACCCTCGCCAGCGCCGAAGGTTTGTTCGAACAGCACGATCTCGAGAACTCCCGCAAGCTGTTCAAAAAGGCAACCGAGCAAACAACCGACAAGTCAAAGCAGGGTCGCGCGTACTATGGATTGGCTCTTATCGATCTTCAAGAGAAACATTGGGACGAGGCGCTAAATCTCCTAGGACGTACGGTCGAAGCTAATCCGAATCCGTCGATCACTGCGTGGTCGCACTTTTACCTGGGCCAGCTTGCCTTGAAGGCGGGTAACCCGGAGAAGGCAACGGCGGAATTCAAGTCGACGCTCGCCATTGACGGCGCTTCCGCAAAGGCCCGTGAAGCAGCTGAAAAGGCGTTGCAAAGCACTTCAGGAGAACAGAAACCATGAAAACATTTTTTGCGCCTCATATCAGCGCTTTCCTGCTCGCCGCATCTCTGTTGAGCGCGCAGGCGCAACAGCCTAAACCCAAATCGCAGAAGGAGGTTGATGCCCTCCAAAAGGTTCAGGCGGCCGCACAGGCCAACAACGCCGACGGCGAGATCCAGGCCATCAACTATGTCCTCGAAAACTTCGCCGATACCGAGTACAAGCCGATGCTCCTCACTATGGGAATGGAAGCGGCAAGCGCGAAGGGAGATCAGGCCCAGCTGCAAGTCTTTGGCGAGCGCGCCCTCGAGGCAGATCCCAATAACGTGCAGGCCCGTGTCCTGTTAGCCGAGAGCATTGCCGGCCGGATCCGGGAAAACGATCTTGACAAAGAACAAAACCTCAAAAAGGCGGAAGACTACGCCAACAAAGCTCTCGAGCTTTTGAAAGGCAATCCCCGGCCCCCTCCGGAACGCCCGAGGCCCAATGGCCGGATTATAAGAAGCAACTTACTTCTCAGGCCTATGACGCGCTCGGCCAGACTGCCGATCTACGGAAGAAATATCCCGACGCCATCCAGAATTACAAGACTGCTATCGATATGCAGCCGACCAACTCAGTCGCCATGGCGCGGCTCTCCAAAGCCTACCTCGATGCGAAGCAGTACGACGATTCCATCTCGACCGCCGACAAGGTGCTCGCCATGGCAGATGCGCCTCCGGCTGTGAAGAGCTTCGCCCAACAGATGAAAGATTCCGCCACCAAAATGAAGAGCAGTGCGCCTTCTGGTACCGCGCCCAAATAGCCAAATAGCCGGCGCGACTGGGCGCGAGGACTGGCAAGACCAGATTGGACACCGATTTGCGGATGGCGAACTCCTCACTCGCGCTCTCACCCATCGCTCGTGGTTATCTGATCAACCCGGATCCCGCGAAGAGCGTCGCGACAACGAACAACTCGAGTTTCTGGGTGACTCCATTCTCGGGTTTGTTGTGAGCGAAGCTCTCGTCCGGCAGCATCCGTCCGCCCAGGAGGGCCAATTGTCCCAATGGAAGGCGCACCTGGTCAGCTCGTCCCATCTGTACCTCCGCGCCCTCGATCTCGGCCTGGGAAAACACTTGTTGCTCGGACGAGGCGAGGAACGCAATGGCGGCCGCGAGCGGAAAACCATCCTGGCGAATGCGCTCGAAGCTCTCATCGCCGCTATCTATCTGGATGGCGGGATCGAACCGGCCTGCCGGTTCATCGCGACACACGTACTTCAGGGCGTTGAGATCAACCCCAGCACGGCCGAACTCGCTCTGCACAACCACAAGAGCATCCTCCAGGAGCGCGCCCAGGCACTCGGCCTCCCCACTCCCAAATACACCATCGTCGGTACTAGCGGCCCCGAGCATGCCAAAATTTTTATCATTGAAGCCCGTGTCGGCGACCGGTTCGTCAGCCGCGCCTCCGGCAGCTCGAAAAAGCTTGCCAGCCAGGAAGCCGCCCTTCTCCTCATCCAGCAAATGGATGAGACGGCAAACGGGATTTAGTTTAGAAGCTTGTGAAACCTCGGTATTGAAATTCGATGCCTGCAAGGCGTGAAGCAACCAGCAGAGATGAATATTTTTGAAGGCGGCCTGCGGCAGAAGCACGCGAATCAGCCCAAGAAATTAAAGAAAGGCGTGATTGTGACCGGCGGACGTAGAAGCATAACCTGTTACCTGCCCAGTATCATTGATGCTCTGCCCGTAACTCTGAAGTCCCCCTAAGGTGCCTAAGTCTGTCATCTGGCCGTTGCTGTAAAGCAAGGCAGCTAACAAAATTATTTGAAGATGTCTCGGAAGAGCCTGTCACCTGCCCAAATTTCAGGCCTCAGCAACACACGCACAAACCACTCCGAAACGCGGCGTGACCCCGAGTTTCTGACGCTCTCCCAGTCCTGACATTTTCAGGCCAAACAGCTTCGCTACAAACCTAACTTCGGCTACAACATCTTTTTTTGCTACCCGTTCACTCGCCTTCCTTTCTTGCTGTTCAAAACTTTGCAACAAAATCCAAACGATGGCCATGTCGAAGTAGAAGGACACAAATGGAGTTCAATAATATATAGGACGGAGGAGTCAGTATGTCCCAGACTCGTCGCACATTTCTTGGATCAGTGGCCGCCCTCGGCGCCTCAGGTGAGGCTTCCACAGTGGCCCAGACGCCAGCCGCTCAACTCAGCCCATACGAAGTATCCAATGATAAGGTCACCCTGGTCCTCGATGCACAGGGGCGTCTTATCAAGCTCACGAACCGCCAAACGGGGAATGACTACGTAAGCGGCGGCAACCACGCGCCGTGGCGAATGTACTATCGATCAGGCACTCCCATGACCGGCGCGCTCGACCTGACGATCGACCCGGATGCGCAAAAAGCTCAGATCCGCCGGGAGAGCAACAGCCTGCTTCTCTCCTATGCAAGCTTGATCGCGCATGTTGCTCGGGAGGGCCAGACCCGCGAGCTACAAGTTAGTTTAACCCTGCGTATCGCTCTGGAAGGAGACTCTCTCCTCTGGACCGCGACCATCCACAATCGGGAAACAGACAAGGCTGTCGAAATCACCGAGATCTGGATTCCCTGGATCGCGGGCTTCGGAAATTTGGGTCTGGGGCAGGGGTCCGATGTCCTTTACTGGCCGGAGTCAGCCGGACGACGGATTGAGAATCCCTATGGAAGGTTGACGAAAACCGCCGCTCGGCCCCCCGCTACAGGGCAGCGCGGGGCTGCTTCCTCGCTTCAGTTGACTTATCCCTTTCTTGCCAGCATGCAATGGTTCACGCTCAATAACGGCACGGAGGGATTGTATCTCGGCAGTCACGATAAGACCCTCATGACCACGTGTCTGAGCGTTGCGGCGGAGCGGGACAAAACTTTGTCGGCATCGATCGTAAAGTACCCGTTCGTGAAGGCTGGTGAAAGCTGGACCTCGGAGCCGACCGTCGTTCGGCTGTACCAGGGTGACTGGCATGGAGCGGCGCGCACCTATCGCGCCTGGACGGACTCCTGGATGCAGAAACCCAACCCTCCGCAATGGATTCGTCGAGCAACAGGTTGGATGCTGACGAATATGAAGCTCCAAAGCGGCCACATCCGGGGCGTTTATGCGGATCTACCGACCGTTTGGGAGCAGGCGCGCAGCGTGGGAATCAACCTCGTGAACTACTTCGGCTGGGTCCAACAAGGCTTCGATAACCTGTATCCCGAGTACAATCCCGATCCCGCGATGGGAGGAGCGGAAGGTCTCAAGGCAGCGGTCGCCAAAATCAAAAGCGAGGGCGGCAGGACACTTCTTTACACACAGGGACAGCTCATTGACCCGAGCACCGAGTTTTACCGGAATAAGGGAAAGTCTATTGTGGCGCGGGATATCTGGGGCTATGACTACCTGGAAACTTACGGCGGGGGCGGCGAGGGCACGCTGCTGAACGTGATGCGGAACAAGTATTTCGGCGTAGCGTGCCCATCCGCAGCCGGGTGGTACGAGCAGTTGACCTCCCAGTTTGAAATGGTGAAGGGCTTTGGCGCGCAAGGGATGCTTTTCGATCAGATGGGAGGCAGACCTCCTTATATTTGTTTCTCGACCGAGCATCCTCACAGCAAACCCTCCCTTGCCGCAGGACCGGGCAAGGTCCGGAATATGCAGCGTCTGCGCGAACTGATCAAATCGCAGAATCCTGACTTCGCTTTTGTGGTGGAATTAGCAACCGACTGCTACATGGGCTGGGTAGATATCATTCATTCTTACGGAATTGGGTTCTGGCCCGAACCCGAGGCTTTTGGCGAAATGCTGCGGTATACTTTCCCGGAGCCCGTCATTACAAATCGCGATGCTGGACCTACCGATCGCCGTTCCCATTTGGGCTATGCTTTTACCATCGGATGGCGCATCGATGGCCGTCCGACGGATGCCACTGATCCGGTTCTCGCCCGCTATCTTTCCCGGCTCAATGCTCTGCGCACAGCCCATCCGGAACTCCTTTTGGAAGGCCGCTTCGTCGACACGGAGAACTTTTTCTGCGATAACAACCAAGTCGCCTCCCATGCTTTCGTCAATGGGAAGCGAATGGCCGTGACTCTTTGGAACTCAACCGACTTGCCACAGAAGGTCAGAGTGATTGCGCCCAACTACGCGCTCGAATCAGCCGAGTGGCAGGACCCGAGTTGGTCCGGCACGGATCACACCATCATGCCCGGAGAGATTGCAGTACAAATCTTTCAACGCAATGACCAACGCGCTGCTGTCAGTGAGTCTCATGTGACTGAATCCTGAAGTTTTCGAATCGGGCGCTGCTGCGAAACGTAAACATCCCGACATCGAGTAAGCCGGAGGCGCCAAGAACATCGGCTTCTCCCACTTTGCGCCAACCGCTTCCGTCGTCGCTCTCATATCCGATGAAATGATTGCCGTGCCGCTCAAGCTCCAACCAATGCGGCCAAACAGTGTAGCCATCGAAGTTAGTGTGTCGGTCGAGACATCCCTTTCCGTTCCCATCCCATTCGAGAGAGGAGCCATCGGCTGGAGACGATCCGAGAATCACGTAGCCGGGAGCGCGGCCGGGTTGAGTAATATCGCTGCGCACCATAATTCCGGCGCGCCCGAGCCAATTACTCCGCAGATCCGGATTCTCCAGTTTAACGATGACGGCACCGTTTTCCGGAAGCGCCTTCGGCTCAAAAATAGCGCCGTATTGATCGTCATACTTCATAACCGTGTAATCACCCGCAGCACGAATGTAAAAGCTGTCGCCCACTTGCCTGAACTCGGAAGCTACGTTTTGAAAAGTGCGGAACGGCATGGACGGCGCAACGCCTTCCGGTTTCGCGGCCACAGACAGCGGCTTGCGAATATTCTCTGCTTCCGCCGATAGATCGCCGGCCTGTTTGCATCGCACGTTGAGGAACGAAATTCGGGCACTTTCCCCGGAGTTCAGCCAGACGCTACGCGGGAGCGTTTCGCCGCACACGGCCAGAGGCACGGAGGCCAGCCCTTCAGCGCCCGTGTTCGTAGCGAGAGCAGTCACAACAAAGGGCATTCCGGCGACCACTGCCGGGGCCATTTCGAGTCCCTTCACGCGCGCCGCCGCCGCAGAAGCTTGCTTGCCGTCAACGATCACATGGCGCACTCCCGCTATTTCGAGAAACGGCGCGCCATCCGGCGCACGCTGCGCTTCGAAGCGGTCCAGTTCAAGCGTGCCGATGTTTTCGCCAAAGATAGCAGGGCGCGTATCGGCGTCAACAAACTCCGCTCGGACATCATGCAACTCCAGATGCTCCACGTTTCGGCCGTACACGGCGTAAGATTGAAGAATCGAATACGGACTGAAGCCTTGACCTTCCGCCTGGGCTTCGCTGCCGCCTCCCGAGAACGTCATTCGCACGTTCCGCACCACAATAGACTTCGCCGGGTTGTCCGCCGGAGCCGAGATGTAGAGGGGTGTGCGGCCTCCATCGACCACCGTCAGATTATCGATAACAATTCGGTTCACGCCCAGGTTGTTGCCGCTATAGGGCGCGTCGGCGCTATAGGCAACGTAAACGGGCGTGCGAACCCGAATCATCGTGTTGTTCACAAGCACCATATTGTCGATCGGGCCGGGTTTAACGTATTTGTTCTTCGCGCGCGAGTTGTGGGGCAGAATCTGGAATCCGGCTTCGGTTGCGTATCGCAGGGACGTGCCGTGTTCCGATTCACCGGGTCCATACATCACACAATTGGTGATTAATACATTGCGGCCGCCCACCCGGATGGGATTGCAGGCCGAGTTTAAGATGCAGTTCGAAACGGTAACGTTCTCCCAATAGGCACCCGCCAGACTGTCGTCACCCGTGAAGAGGCGGCAGTTCGAGATGGTCGCGTTGCGCGCGTCGTGCATGTTGATGCCATCCCATCCGCCATGCACGGAGATGCCGTCGATATCGATTCCCTCCACAGAACGCAAAATGACTGCATAGTTCCCGGCATCCTTTACTTCAATGCCGCGCACCGTCACGCGCGTGCAATCATAGAAGAGAATGGCGTGCGGGCCGCGTATGTGTTCCTCGCCTTTCGGGTTGAAAACGCGGTTCCCATCCACTGTGCCGCTGCCCACAACGGCTACGTTGTGCGCTCCCTTGGCCAGGATCAGCGCTTTGTACCACTCATCCATGCCATTTGAAGATTGATATTGCGTCACGTCTTTGGAGCCCACCAGCGTCGCACCGCCATCCAGCGATAGCGTGATGTTGTCCCGCAGCCGGATGGTGCCCGTCAAGTACTTCCCAGCAGGGACGAACACCGTCCCGCCTCCTGCCGAAGCGGCCGCCTCGATAGCTTTCTCGAAACTGGCCGTATCGAGGACAGTTCCATTGCCCTGTGCGCCGTAGCGCCGGACATCAAACAAGGGATTAGTCTGCGCGCCGGCGGAGAAGACGGGCGCGCAGATCATCGCTGCTACAAGGAAACGGTAAGAGTATTTCATCACGGAGGAGGAATGTTATTTGAGTTCGCTGAAGAAGCCGCTCTCGTAATATCGTGATTCAGCTTTTGATAACGCAAGAGTGCCGTCTGCGACTCTGCGGTCCGGTTCAAACGGCGATACGCGGTGCTGAGGGCAAACGAAATCGAGCCGTCTTCATCTAAAGGCAGCGCCCGTTCGAGACAAGCCGCCGCCTCGGCTGGTTTACCCAAAGCCAGGTACACGCGTCCCAGTGTCTCTTGCCCGGGAAGATAGGCCGGCATCAATTGCACCGCGACGGCTAGGTGCTGCTTCGCTTCGTCTAATTGGCCTTCTCTAAAAAGTACTTCGCCCATGAAGTATTGCCACTCGGGATTGCCGGGCTGGGCAGCCACGAGCGGCGTCAATAGCTTGCCGGCCTCGTCATAGTTGCGGGCCCGCACCAGCGACTCCGCTAGACGTCCTTGCAAGCGCAGGTTGTCCGGTTGCATGGCCAATGCCTTTCGCCACTCTTCAATCGCATCCATGCGACGCCCTGCGCTCTGATAAGACTCCGCCAGAATTTCGTGCATCTCCGGCGAAGAAGGGAACTCCGTCAGACGCTGGAAATTCGAGTCTGCCAACTTGCCTGCAGCTAACGTGGCCCAATACAAGTTCTCGGCGGTCGGCGCCTGTTTCGCATTCGCGATTGTTTTCATCCAATCCTGCGCTTCAAAAGCACAGGCCATCGGATGTACAGCACAATCCGGCTGAGGGATCTGCGCCTCCCGCGCCTGTTCCACTGCTGCCCAATCGGCATGACCGGACTCGCGATAAATCTCTGCGCGCGCGGCGTGCAAACCCTTCAGGGCGGGCGCCTTCTGCAGTGCCTTTAAATACAGTTCGAGTGCCCGTTCGTAGCGTTGATCGGCAGCTCGCGAGTGGGCCAACAGCGCGTACCAGTAAGCCGACTCTTTGCTCGACCGGTCAAGCTGCAAAGAGAGTTTTTCGCCCACTGCTACATAGGACATCCCCAAACCTTGCCATGCCTTCGGGAGCGAAGGATTCGTGCGCGTCAGAACCTGAAAATCGTTCACCGCAGCCGAAGCTTCTCCCGCGCCCAGTTCGGCATCTCCTAGTTCCAGGAGCGCCTGCTGGTTGCTCGCGTCCAGTCGAACCGCCATGCGCAAGGGCGCAATCGCAAGCTTCGGTTGATGGAGTTGCTGATAAGCCAATCCCAGCAGGAACCATGCCGCTGCTGACTGCGGCAATCCGCGCGCCGCCCGCTCCAGTTCCGGGACCGCCGCCGAAGGCTGCCCCACTTTCTCCAACGCTAACCCCAGGTTCAAGCGCAAACCGGGATTCGCCGGCATCGCAATGGTTAATTGCCGGTACAATGCCACTGCCTTGTTGTAATCGCGCGCTAACATTGCCTGTTTAGCGGCTTCACTTGTCTTAGCGGCTTCGCCTGGCTCGGCGAGCGTATCTTGCCACCCCTCGACTCGAAATGCGACGCCCAAGCTCAACAGCGCAATAACCGCCGCCGTCGAGAGCCAGCGCCGGAAGGCTATCATCATAAGCTGAAACACCGGTTTACTGCCACAGTATTAAATGCGCTCAATTGCCGCCGCTATCATTTTCACATTCGCCGCTTTCCTGATAACGGCCGTTCACGGAGAAGACGTTGTGGGAAAGTGGTCGATCCGCTTCGAGGATGCCTCCGCAAAATCGGGCTTCGCTTTCGTCCTAAACAACTGCCCCACCAAACGAAAATACCTGGTTGAGACCATGGCGGGGGGCCTCGCCGCTTTTGACTTCAATAACGACGGCCGAACGGATGTCTTCTTCGCAAATGGAGCAGATCTGCCCTCGCTCCTCAAGACAGGGCCCCAGTATGCAAACCGTCTCTATCGAAATGACGGCGGGGGCCACTTTACCGATGTGACCGCGGAAACCGGGCTTGCCGGCTCGGGCTACTCGATAGGCGTTGCTGCCGCGGACTTTGATAACGACGGCTTCCCCGATTTGTTCGTCGCCGGACCAGGAGGCTGTCACCTGTATCGCAACATCGAAGGCAGGCGCTTTGAAGATGTAACTCAAAAATCGGGCATCCATTGTGGATCCTGGCCCATTGCTGCTGGCTGGCTCGACTACGATCGCGATGGGCTTCTCGACCTTTTCATCGTCAACTATGTGGAGTGGCCCGCCGCAAACCCGGTCTGCCACGATTCCTCTGGCCGCTTCGTTGTCTATTGCAACCCGAACCAGTTCCAACCGTCCTCGAATAACCTGTACCGGAACCTGGGGGGCGGCCGTTTCGAAGACGTCTCGAAAGCTAGCGGTATCGCGGCCGTGCTTGGCAAAGGCATGAGCCTTGCGATCACCGACTACGATCGCGACGGTTACCCGGACATCTTCGTGCCGAATGACACGCTACCCAACTCCCTCTTTCACAACCTCCACAACGGCCGCTTTGACGAAACCGCCCTCAACGCCGGTGTCGCCCTTCCCGAGAACGGAAAACCCGTCTCGAGTATGGGACCCGCCTTTGAAGACTATAATAACGACGGTCTGCCCGACCTTGCCGTCACCGCTCTCGCCGGTCAAACGTTTCCACTCTTCCGCAATCTTGGTAAAGGCCAGTTTGAAGACACGACCTACGCCAGCCACATGGGACCCTTATCGATGCGCTTATCGGGCTGGGGAAACGCTCTCGCGGATTTCAACAACGACGGATGGAAGGACCTGTTCACCGCTAACTCTCACGTGACCGATAACATCGAGCTCTTTTCGGGCGACCAGTATAAGCAGGCAAACTCAGTGTTCGTGAATCGGGGGGACGGTACCTTTGTCGATGTTTCGGCTCTCTCGGGCCCTGCCTTTCAGGTTCGGCGCGCTCACCGCGGGCTTGTGACCGCTGATTTCGAGGGCGACGGCAAATTGGATGCCATCGTCACCGCGCTCGGAGAACGTCCGGAGTTTTGGCGCAATGTTAGCCCGGAGCAGAACCATTGGATAGAGCTACGGCTGATTGGTTCGCGTAGCAATCGCGACGGCATCGGCGCTGTCGTACAAATAGGCAACCAATGGAGCTATCGAACGAGTAGCTTCGGCTACGCTTCTTCGGTTCTTGCTCCGGTGCACTTCGGAGTTGGAATACAGACCGTTATTCCTCGAATTCAGATCTCTTGGCCCAGCGGTGTGGTGCAGCAGTTGCGCGAGGTGCAAACAGATAGATCGATTGAAGTCGTTGAACCCCACCATTGAAAAAACAACAGGATTTGCCTGCAAAAGCACCTGAGTGTGAAGAAGCACCTGGAAAAATGCTTGACCATAACGCCGGAGGCGCGCAGAATAAGTTTCAGACTACTGTTGCAAGGGAGTTTATGATGTCTGTCCTACGTGGCTGTAAGAGACCTGTGCGGGTCAGCTTTGTCCGCATGTTCACATTCGTGGCAATTGCGGTCGTAGGCACGGCCTGGCCCGGTTTCGGTCAGGTCTTCACGGCCACCATGACCGGGGTCGTCGCCGATCCAACCGGCGCGGTTATTTCGAATGCCAAAGTGACGGTGACCAACACCAGCAACAACGAGGTGCGGACCACAACCACCGGCAGCAACGGAAGTTACACCGTCTCGCAATTGCTCCCCGGCCCATACGAACTCTCCGTGGAAGCCACGGGATTTCAGAAGTATGTCCGGCAGGGGCTCGATTTGCGGGCAAATGATTCGGCTCAGCTGAACGTGGGCCTACAGCTCGGATCGACCTCTCAGACGGTTGAGGTCACCGGCGCGGCTCCACTGCTCGACACGCAAACCGCGGATCAATCCACGCATATCGAAACCCAGACCCTCGCAAATATCCCAATGTCAACGCGGACCCCGTTCCAGATTGTCTTTGCCAATGCAGGGATTTCGACGGCGTTCAACGGCGCGACAACTTCGACCGGCGACCAGAACCAGGACCGCTTCGGCATGAACGGTGGGCGAACCGAGAGCACGGCCATCCTGGTCGACGGGATCTCGGACACCACCTCGTCCCAGTGGAACGGCCTTTACGTGGCCCCGACGCTCGATTCGGTTCAGGAAGTGCAACTGGTCCGGAACAGTTACGATACGCAATACGGGCGCTCAGGCGGCGGCGTCTTCAGCCTTGTCACAAAGAGCGGAACGAATCAGTTTCACGGGGAGGCCTTCGAGTTTCTACAGAACTCCGAACTCGACGCCAACAATTACTTCAATAATCGTTTCGGCGTGCGCAGGCCGTTTTACGGCCAGAACCAGTTCGGTGGGAATTTTGGCGGCCCGATCTGGAGATCAAAGCGCCTGTTCTTTTTTGCCAGCTATGAGGGCCTGCGCCAGGGAACTCCGGCAGCCTCGACACAGACCGTGCCGACGGCCCTGCAACGCCAGGGTAATTTTTCCCAGACCTATAATTCCGACGGCTCGCTCCAGGTAATCTACAACCCGTTCAGTACGGTGCTTCAAAACGGATCCTACGTTCGCACCCCGTTTCCGAATAACATCGTTCCGTTGAACCTGCTCGATCCGGTGGGTTCGAAGGTGGCAAACTCGTTTCCGCTGCCGAACCAGCCTGGGCAGGGTTTCACACAAAGCAACAACTGGTTCGCCTCGGGCAAAAATGTCGTTCAAAACAACCACTATGACATTCGCGGCGACTGGACGCCCACTGACAAATACAGCACGTATTTCCGCTGGTCAGAGGCCCACGAGAACACTATTCAGTTGAGCTTAGACGCATTCGGGATCGGCAACCCAGCCGATACTTACCCGGAACCGCGCGGTCAGGCCGTCTGGGGAAACACATTCACGATCACTCCTACGTTCGTCATGAACGTGCTCATTGGTCACGGCTTCTGGACGGAGGCAACTGTCCCAGTCGTCCATGCTTCGCCTACCCTGCTCGGCATCCCAGCGGCACAGGTGGCGGGGTTTGCAGTAAGCAATATCATGCCGGCATTCACCCTGGCCAACTATTCGACCTTCGGTATCGGCAACAATGGACAACTCAACCATCCTGAGCGCACCGAATCGCTTCAGATCAACGCCACCAAGGTGTGGAGCGCGCACACCTTGAAGTTTGGCGGTGAGTGGCAGCTCTCTTTCCAGAACGGTCCGGGAGATGGTGGATGGCTGCGCGCCCCAACCTTCAATTTCGATCAGGGATTAACCAGCGGGCCAGTGGTCGTGCCCGGTCTTACAACCAGTGGCAACGCCGTGGCTTCACTCCTGCTTGGCTATGGTTCGGGAGGGAATACGCCGAACCCGGCGCCTCTGGCAGAAGGCCACCACGACTACGCTGCCTATATCGAAGACTCGTGGCGCGTCAACAACCGGCTGACCCTCGACTACGGGGTGCGTTGGGAGATTCAGGGTGCGACCACGGACCGGTACAATCGCTTCAGCACCTTCGATTTCACCGCTCCCAGCCCTATTTCAGCGCCCGGCCTGAACTTACTAGGCGCCATGTCGCCTGTCACTCGCCACACCATGTGGGATAAGGATTGGCGGGATGTCGCCCCGCGCATCGGCGTCGCCTACAAGCTGACGGACAAACTGGTCATGCGTGCTGGGTTCGGGATCTTTTTTGTGCCTTCGTTGGGCGATGAAAATCCGATTGGGTTTTCCACCAACACGCCTTGGGTGAGCACCGCAAATGGCAATGGCATCACTCCGGGCAACCCGATCAGCAATCCATACCCGAACGGGTTCATACCGGCCATTGGCTACTCGCAGGGGACGGCGACCGGCTTGGGCCAGGGAATTACCGCAGTCTTGACGAATCACCCGAATGGCTATACCGAGAACTATAGCGCCGATTTTCAATATCAGTTGCCAAGCAACATACTGGCGGAATTGGGATACTCCGGGAATCAAGGCCGGAAGCTCTCGTTGGCGTATCAGACTCTGAACCTTAACCAACTTCCGACTCAGGATCTCAGCTTAGGAAGCCAGCTCTCCAACCCGGTTCCCAATCCGTTTTCGGGGATTATTACGACCGGCGGGACTCTCAGCGGCACTACGATACCGCTTTGGCGTACCTTAGTGCGGTTTCCGCAATACACCAGCGTAAACTTGGATGTCAGTACGCCCGGCGCGACCTCAAGCTACAACGCGCTAATAGCCAAGTTCACGAAGCGGTACTCGAACGGCCTGAACCTGATCGTCAACTATCAATGGTCGAAGACGATCGACGATAGTTCAGAGGCGCAATCCTGGGAAGTGAGCGATCCCGGACCACGCAACATCAACAACTGGGCTCTGGAACGCTCCCTGAGTGCACACGACATCCCCCAGGCCGTATCGGTTACCTTTCTCTACAACCTGCCCATTGGCAAAGGCAGGGCACTCGGAAACGGTATGAACCGCTTCGCCGACGCTTTGATCGGCGGGTGGCAGTTGTCGGGTCTGATGGTATATCAGAACGGCATCCCCGTTCCCATGTCTGCTCCCGGCAATGGATTTAACTTCGCCTATAATCCACCCAATATAACTAACGGCGCCGCCGTTTCAATTAATAGCCCGACTATCTACGAATGGTTCAATGTCAATGCATTCTCGAAGCCTGCGCCATTTACGATCGGAACCGCACCTCGCCGCATAACGCAGCTTCGCACGGACGGAACCCACAACACCGACATTTCTCTGGGGAAGAACTTCAGGATTTGGGAGCCCGTTACGGCGCAGTTCCGCGCCGACTTCTTGAATTTGACGAATACACCCCAGTTCGGAGCGCCGAACACTGCCGTGGGGAGCAGCACTTTCGGCCAAGTTACCTATCAAGGGAACGCGCCGAGAGCCATACAGTTCAGCCTCAAGGTCACTTTCTGAAGCAGTCTTTTGCCGCGCTGAGAAAAGCGACAAAGTACGGTTTAGTCTGTTTGTTCGCCTGTTCGATGAACTGGCTTTGTGATGCGGCAGACATGGCTCAGATAACCGGCGGAAGCAACGTGCAAGCGGGCGATTCGAAACGTCCCTGGAAGGGCTACGCGATCCTCGGCAACGGAAATGTGACAACCGTCTACTCCGATGATGACCGTATTTCGGCAATCACTCACCACAAAGGAATACAGCACTTTTACTTCCAAAACTATACGGCGGATTACGTTGCTTCGACAGCCTTCGACGTGCTCGACGGGAATGGGCAGCCGATCGAGGGAGCCACTGCCGGTGCGCTAGGAATGAAGAATTTCTTCACGACGCAGACGCAGATACGCCTGAGGAATGGCACTGCTGAGACGATTCTCTGTTTTATACACCCCGAAGGTGCGGCCGTACTCTCGCTGAGGACCACCGGAACGGGCGGCAGCCGCCGTTATCGCTTTCAGACCCTTTTGCAAAAGGAAATCAAGACCGATGGGAGTATCCGGCTCACTTCGCTTCAGAAGGAAGAAGGGGTGGCAGTCGCAGTTTGGTCGAACGGAACGGCGCTGGCAATTGCGCCCGAATCTGCGGCCGATCAGGTCAGCATTGATGAAGCAACCGTCTCGGTCACTGGCCTTCCGGGCGCAGAAAGAGCAGGAGCTCAAGTGTTGCTGGTGCCGGCGGCGTCGCGATCCGGGGCGGTCGCGAAGGCGCGGTCTCTGCGGAGGGAAAGAGATCTTGAGGCGTCCGCCAACCAGTATTGGAATGGTTGGATGAATCGGGGCGTGGTTCCGGCTTTCCCAAGCAGCAGCCCGCAGGTTGCGCAGTATCTTGAGGCGTATAAACGGAACCTTTATTGCGTAAAGTCGGCCAATTTGAATGGGCAGATCCCAGCCGACATTACGGGCCAATTCGTTACGAACAACATGCCGCAGTTGTACCCACGCGACGCGATGATGTGCGCTCGGGTTTTGCTGTTGACAGGTCACGCGGAGGAGGCGAAACAGGTAATCGAGTTCTGGGCAAAGCCCGAGATTCCGATGAAGACTCCGGGCGAGTGGTATGCCCGTTACGATGCGCACGGCAAAGCAGTAAATGGGGGCAGCGGGGCGCGTTTTGACGAGCCGGAGTGGGACTCAAACGGCTACTACATCTATCTGTTAAATCAATACCACGCAAAATCGGGCGTGTGGTTGGTCAGCGCTCCGTTCATCTACAAGGTGGCTGACTTCCTGGTCAACCATCTCAGCCCCAATGGGTTGCTGTGGGAAGGCGGTATTGTCGAATGGAGCGGATATTTGCCGGCGACCAACATGATTGATGCCGCCGCCTTGCAAATTGCCGCCAAAATGGCTCGCGAATTCGGAGATATGAATCGGGCCGAGCAATACAGGGCAACAGCACAGAAGATTTCGGCCGCCCTGCCCGCGATGTTTGACAAAACGCGACAGACATATGCGGATGTGCGGTTCACCGAGAAAAAGGGAACCGATGGCGTCAGTTTGACGGCGCAATCGGGGCAGAAGACGTACTTGTGGGACACAACCGCCAATGTCGGGGTGATCTGGGGCTATCCGAATCACCGCGAGATGGATTTGTCGAATATCTTTTATAACAACAATACGGTGAAGCTGGGAGGCGGCATGCAGTATTTTGACTCACCGAACCCTGGGCTAGCCAGCTATGGCCACGGGGTCTTCTTCTTCACGACGGCCGCCGCGGCGGAGTACCAGGCTTTATATGGAAGGAACTCCGCTGCAAAAGATTTTGTTGACTGGATGATCCGGAACGCCAATTCCTATGGGCTGATGCCTGAACATATTCTCCCCGATGCCAGCGACTGTAGTCCGGCCTCACCACTGTCCTGGTGCAGCGCCGAATTTGCCGCCACGCTGCTCTTATGGAGCAAGTCATAGTCTTTGGGGCGTTGTCACCTTGCAAACTCTCAGGACCAACGTCTGTGGTTCTCGTAAAGATTGTTCCGAAAATTCTGAGCTTGGAAGAGAGATGTTTAGCTCAATACTGTTGCGGGCCGAACAGGAGCGGCCTTCTTCTATGACCGAGTGTATCCCAAAGTCCTTCGCCTTTGCCCCGGTGGGCGCACGCGAAGTGGTCGCCCGCTTTGATGGCGGGCACGTAAGTCAGTCACGGAGGCGCGCTGCTGCTTAGCGAGGTAGAGTGTCAAACGAGCCTGCCCCGCACACTGCCCCAAGAAAATCGGGAAACTCCTCTCCAAAATCGCTTTCTATGCTTCCGTTGCAGGCTCAGCAGCGCCACTCCAAATAGCATCCAGGTGCTCGGCTCCGGCACCGGGGTGAGAACGTAGGCGTGATACAAACATCCGCTTTTGGACAGAAAATGGCTGTATTCGCCACAATTTGACTCTCATCATTGATAGCGGTGGCCTCGCTCAGTGTCAGATGCAGGCCCGGGTCAATCAGAGTGTTGAGATCCGTCATCTGGCCGTTGCTGTAAAGAAAAGCATCAGCAGGCCCACTGGAACCGTAGGCATGACCGACCACTTGCCCGGCATTGTTGATGCCTGTGCCCATGCTTGACTCGCCGGGCGGGGTTCCCAGATCCGTCATCTGCCCGTTACTGTAAAGAAACGCGTGATTGTAACCGGCAGAGTAGAAGCGTAACCTGTTACCTGGCCAGTATCATTGATGCTTTGGCCGTAACTCTGCAGTCCCCCTACGGTGCCTAAGTCTGTCATCTGACCGTTGCTGTAAAGAAAGGCATGGTTAACAAAGTTGTTTGAAGATGTCTCGGAAGAGCCTGTCACCTGCCCCGCACTATTGATGCTATAGCCAATACTGGAACGCCCACCGAGAGTACCCAGATCTACCATCTGCCCGTTGCTGTACAAGAAAGCGCGTGCGTACTCATTGCCGTTATACGCGTAACCGGTGACCTGCCCGGCATCGCTAATTCCATAGCTCAAGCTATAGAACCCTCCGAGGGTGCCCAGATCCGTCATCCGGTCATTGCTGTAAAGGAAGGCGTGCGTCAAGACACTGAATATGGGACTTCCGCCGACCACCTGCCCGGCTTTGTTGATGCTCGCACCCTGGCTGTACGGAGTACCCAGGCTGCCTAAATCCGTCACGCTATACACAGTGTCTGCAAGTAAGTGTGAACCACACCCGAGCAACACCCCCAAAATAAGGCAGGCTTGTAGGCGCATGTACCCTTCTGCGTTGTTGAGATCTCTACCGCCCCCCGATTCTATCCTCTTTTCTTAGCAAGGCCCTCAGAAAAAATCTCATGGCCGAGTAACTGACACCGCCCGCCGGGTCTCTGCTGCTGACTTGGCTTAGTCGGGAGACAAAGCCCTGGTTTCTGGAGGGATAGATAGCAATCGCCTGTCGTGCCATCCCTCCGCGCATCAAACCCAGTTGACCTCCGCCGTCCCGATCCAGACCCCCACATTGAAGCCGCTGCAGCCGGTTTAAATGACACCGCTTCGACTTGACAATCCCGGCTACACAGTCGTGGCGACCCTCGGACATCACGTCTCCGCCCACCGCCGTTTCCGCAAAGATGCCCGGGAACTCGGCAGCCCCGTTATCAAGTTATACCGCCGCTGTAGCGGTTTTCCAACCCAGCGCCGCCCAAATTTCAGTTCATTGATTTCCTGTCGCCGAATGCAATATCCTCCGGTCCTAGCCCCTCTTCCCCTGCCGTAATAAGCAGGGATCTCTCAATTTCTGACCTCTACCGATATAAAGGCATTCTGGCGGTCCGCCGAAAGTCCGGGTAGGAGACACAAGAAATGAGATTAAACGGCCTTCTACTCGGTCTGGTACTAGCTGCTGGCGCAAACAGCCAAACTGCTTCGAATTTTGTTAGCCTTACGCCCTGCAGGGTCGTCGACACTCGCGATAACGCTCGAGGTAACCTGGGAACGCCTTACATTTCCGGAAATGTCTCGCGCGACTTCCCGATTCTCGAAAGCACTTGCGGCGTACCATCAACCGCATCCGCTTACTCTCTGAACATCACCGTCGTTCCACACGAAGGACTCGGCTACCTCACAGTCTGGCCGGCCGGTATGGACCGCCCCAACGCGTCCACTCTGAATTCTCCCGATGGTTCCATCCTCGCTAACGCCGCCATCGTCCCGGCAGGAACCAACGGCAGCATCTCGGTTTACGCCTCGCAGGATACTGACGTTGTTATCGATATTAACGGCTACTTCGTCCAAGCGGCAGCCACCGTAACGCCGGACCAGGTAAATCAGATCAACCAACAGATCAGTCAGTTGAACCAGCAGACCGCGCAACTCGCACAGCAGAGTACTCAGCTCTCACAGCAAACCGCCCAAGTGAGTGCTTCGATTGGTACCGTAGCGCCCGCGATTGCAACCGTGAACTCGGGACAGACCACGGCATTGGTCACGTCCCCCAGTGTTTCCGTGTCCCAAACTACCGGCTCGCTCATCATCAATGCGGGACAATTGGCCTCGGTTACTCCTCAGCAAGCAGGCCAAACCGGAACCATCTTCATCTATCGGGATCCGGTAACGGGCACCATTGATGCGGGTTCCACGATCGCGCTCAACTGCACCTTCTGCAGCTACGTGCCGGGTGTGACCTCGTTCCCCGCCGGAGCAACCATCATCGCCTCCTGGCAGATCAGCGGCGGTAGCTTCGCCGCAAATCCCGCCTACCAGGCCGGTGCCGTAGGAGTTCCGGTCAGCTCTACCGATACCTGCATCCCTGGCAGCTGGGCCGATAGCAGCACCTATCATTACTCCTGCGTTGCACCTAATAGCTGGAGGCGCATCGCACTCGCTACCTTCTAAGGATTGCGCGGTTTAGGACCTTGTTCTCTCGCCAGTCGTACGCGGGCCCCGTCGAGTTTCTTCTGCACCTTCGCTAACTCGTCAGGCTCCGCGTCCGCCGTGGCTCCCGAGTTCAACTCCTGCACCGAAAACTGCCACTGCCCGATTGCCTCTTTCAGCTTGCCTTCCTTGAAGTAAACATCCCCAAGATGGTCGTGAATTGTCGGATCCTTCGACATCATCTGTACCGACCGAGTTAGTTGCTGTTCCGCTTCTTCCAACCGATCCATCCGGAAGTAAACCCACCCAAGGCTATCGAGAAATGCGTAGTTGTTGGGCTCCAGCTTCAAGGCTTGCGTGATCAAATCCTGAGCTTCTGGCAATCGCACTCCCTGATCGGCCAGCATGTATCCCAGATAATTCAAAGCCGACGCATTCTTCGGATCCATGTCCAGCACCGACCGGAACGTCTTTTCGGCAAGGTCGAACTTCTTCTGCCGTTCATACATCGCTCCGCGCATGAACAGCACGCTCGACTTGTCTTCTGTGGTTTTCGACAACTTGTCGGCCTCATCCAGAACCTTGCTCATAGCTCCGAAGTCCTTGGCCTTCTGGTACACCTCTGCCATCGACAGGTAAACCTCGCGGTCGTTCTTGCCATCCAGCAGTTTCTTTAGCTCCGCGATCGCCTGATCCGGTTTTCCTTCATCGGCCAGCAGTTGCGCCCGCACTTCGTGGATCGTTCGCTCGTCCGGATACTTCTTCGCGGCTGAATCCGCCTCGGCTTGTGCTTTGCCAAAGTCTCTCGCCACCCGATACGTATCGATAATCTGGGCCTCCGCACGGGCAGCCAAGTCCGGGTCCAAGACCGAAATTTGCCGGAACGCATCTACTGACTGCTCGTATTGCTCGTTGTTGCGGTACATCAACCCGAGCTGTTCCAGCATCTTCGATCGGTACGACTTCTCGGCAGGATTGTAGTTGCGATGCGCCGTCGAATCGAGAATCCCTTTGAGCGCCGCAATCGCCTCCGTCGTCTTCCCTTCTTCGTCCAGTAGTCCGACTTCGTTGTAGCGAACCTCGAGATTATCTGGTTCCAGCGCTTTCGCCTTATCCAGGCTCTTGCGTGCATCTGGGAACTTCTTCTGCTCGCGATAGATTTGCGCCATCCCTAAATAGGGCGCAGCTTCCTGAGGATTAGCGGCCGCCAACTCGCCGTAGGTCTTCAGCGCGTCGTCATACTGTCCGGCCAGGGCCTGATCCTGCGCCAGCGCGGCCTTCAGTTCACTTCGCGTCGGATCCAGGTTGATCGCCTTCTTGTACGCGTTCACCGCCAGCGCATATTGATGCATCGATTCGTAGTTGGTGGCCAGGCTCACAAACCCTCTGGGCGAAGGGTTTTTCTCTGTCATCTTCTCGAGCAGTTCTGCCGCTGTCTTCGAATCGCCGCGATCCGAATAGATGCTTGCGAGTCCCGAAACCGCGTCCTCGTTGTCCGGCTCAATCGTAAGCACCTTCTTAAAGGCAGCCTCCGCATCGACGGAGTTATCGAGTACCCGGTCCAGCCGCCCCAGCATCACCAGGCTCTCCGTGTCCTTCGGATCCTTGTCTGAGATGAACTTGTACTGTTCCACCGCGCGCCGGACCATGCCTTCGTCGATGTGGTTGGCCTGGGCATCGCCAATCTGCTGGGTGTAAATCCGCGCCAGAACACGCCTTGCGTTCAGGTCATCCGGATTGTTTTTCAGTGCTGCCTGCGTTTCCTCAACCGCCTCACGCAGCCGCCCCGATACGCGATAGAGCTCTGCAATATCCTCTACCAGGAACCCTGTACTCGGGTCCTCCTTCATGGCCAGCTTGAAATTGTCGATGGCCTTGTTGACGTAGTCGCTTCGGTTCCCGTACGTACTCGCCAGTTCCTCGTAGAGGTGGCCGAGTGAATAGTGGTAATACGCCGCCGCCTTGGGAGAACTCGGCTGTTTGGCATCCGCTCCTTGCGTCGCCGTTCCCGTTGGAGAGGGCGTCTGCGCATGAGCCGGGACCGCCATACCCGTGAAGAGCAAGAGGGGAACGACGGCCGCAAAAGTCAGGCAATGGAAAGGGTTAGAGTGAAGGTGAGACATTGACCGCTTCGGGGTGCATTCAATTTCCGTAAGGAAACAGAATGTTGCCCTTAGTATAGCCTTCTTTTGCAATCCCAGACCGTACCGCTCGTCGCCCTTGTGGGTCCTACTGGAACCGGCAAAAGCGACCTCGGCCTCCTGGTCGCCGCAACTTTCAACGCCGAAATCGTCAACTGCGACTCCGTCCAGGTTTACAAATGTTTGGATGCCGGCTCCGCCAAACTTGCTCCCGAACATCGCCGCGGCATCCCGCATCATCTGATTGACGTAGCCAATCCCGACGAACATCTGACAGCAGGCGATTACGCCCGCCTTGCCCGCGCAGCACTCAGTTCCATTCGCTCACGTGATCGCCTGCCGCTAGTTGTCGGCGGCACCGGCTTTTACTTGCGCACTTTGCTCGACGGCTTATCGCCCGCTCCTGGTCGCGATACCCGGCTCCGTGATCGACTGTTGAAAATAGCCGGGAATAGGCCCGCTGCCCTCTATCGTTTCCTCCGCCTGCATGATCCGGAAGCTTCGCGCCGCATTCACCCCAACGATCACCAGAAGCTGATACGCGCGGTAGAACTAACCCTGCTGACTCGCCGTCCCGTATCAGAAGTGCAAGCTCGGCCAAGATCGGCCCTCCAGGGCTATTCGGTCCTCAAAATCGGCCTGGCCCCCGATCGCTCCGCCCTTCGGTGTCATCTGGACCTGCGATGCGTTGCCATGTTTCAGAATGGCCTGCTCGAAGAAACCGCCGCGCTACTCAGTTCCGGCATCTCGCCCGGCGCCAAGGCCCTCGGATCACTGGGCTATAAACAAGCCGTCGACGCCCTTACCGGACGTTGCTCCCTTGAACAGGCCATCGCCGAGTGCCAGGCAAAAACCCGCCAGTACGCTAAGCGTCAGATGACCTGGTTCCGAGCCGATCGAGATATCCATTGGCTCCCCGGCTTCGGCGACGACCCTGCCATTCAGGAATCCGCCGTCGCTCTGATCAGCGATTTCCTCAACAGCCGTGATTCACGTTAACTACAGTCCCTGAATACTGCCCTTCTGAGAAAATGGCGCATCGAAACACTGAGTATGGTGATAGTCCGGGGCAGATCACAACAAAGGATTCTCATCTCGGAAGCGAGAAGGTTTCTCGACCGTCGCCTTTGTCCGGCGTTGGGCCTTTGCCGAGTCTTTTGTGCGATTCAGGCCTTAGCGCCCTTGTATCATCTCCATAAAAGTGGAAACCGGAAGTATCGGCTTGCCACCGAAGCTCCTAAGCCGCAGTAAGTGTTTATCGCCGCTGATGATGTAATCCGACTCCGCCGCAGCCGCGCATTCCAGGATGCGGTTATCGGAAGCGTCGTCTTTGATGACATCGAACGACTGAGTCGGCCCAACGTTGTCTGAGATTTGTGAGATCCAGTCAGTTGCCTCTTTTGCTTCCGATCGTGTCCACCCGAACTTCTCACGCTGGAGCACGTCCGCTATTTCCTTGAGGATTGCCGGGGAAATGCACAGCCGAATGAGATCAGCTTCCGCAGCCGCGAGCACGCGCCGGGGATTCCCCGCAAAGTTTAGGCCGGAAACGATAACATTCGTATCGACGGTTACGCGCAGCACTACCGCGCACGTTCATAGCGATGCGCGGCTATCTCCGCCTCGACATCTTCGGGCTGAGCGCCAGTGCGCTTTACGTTGCGGTCACCTATTGCAAAAAGACCACTGAAGCCTTTGCCGTTAAGCCGTTGCTCCAGCGCGTCCCGTACGAGCTCTTCCACGGTAATTTCCTCACGGTCAGCGGCCTCTTTCACCTTCAGCATCAATTGCTCGGGTATGCCCACGAATTCAGTAGCCATGATGCCTCTCTTCATTCATTATCGGCAAAGCGTGACCATTATCGGAAGGCGTGACGAACCGCATCGGGCGCCTTCTTCAGAGCGCCAATAGCCAGCTCTCTGTTGAGCGGGCCTGAAAATTCGCCTTTGTAACCGCTATACCGGGTTTCCACCGTAAGATCCAATCTGGCGAAAATAGTCGCGTTCGTCTGCGGAACCTCCGCTGGAATCATTCCTCATCCTCCAGATCGGAAAGCCTCCGTTCGTGGATCTCGGCGACCCGGGCAAGTCCTCGAATGTTCTCGGCGTCGATCTGCAATTGCTTCGTGTGCTCCTGCACTGTTGCATGTAGCTCCTGCACCGAGGCGTGAAGCGACTCCGTCGACTTGAATAAGAACTCCAGGCGCTCATCGATTGTCACACCTCAATGCTATCGCCAGCGGCACGGAGTCGCCATCCTGATATGTAGTCGTCAACACGAGAACTGTTCTGTGGCCCCAAACCCGCCGCGGAGCTTCACTGCCTGATTGAGATGATTGCGGCTCTAAGGCGTGCAGCGCAGACGGCAGTCGAGGTAGTATCAACAGGATAGTGGCTTTACGTGCCGAACACATTGCCTGTCACCGTATTTCAACAAGCTCGTAACTGATAGAATTCGGGTAAGTAAGACTTTTCCTACTCACCGCCCGTAACATTAAACACCACTTGCTCGTATATACAAACGGGTGTGCCAAGGACAGCGCAGCGAGTAGCTAACCCTGGCGCCAGCACACCAGCTTCAAATTCTGAGGAGAATTCCATGTTGAATAGATTATTTCTAGGCCTGGTTGCCGTTGGAGTAATGACGTTAACTGCCGCCACTGGCACTTACAAGATCACACTGTTTCAGGACTCCGTCGTGAACGGAAAGCAACTGAAGGCCGGTGATTATAAAGTCGAAATGAAAGACAACAGTGCCGTTCTGAAACAGGGTAAGCAGATTGTCGAAATCCCTGCGCGTGCCGAAACCGGCTCTTCGAAGTTCAGCAGCACTCAAATCGAGTACAAAAACAACAACAACATCCAGGAAATCCGGGTGGGTGGCACCAATACGAAAATCGTGTTTGGCAATACCGGCTCCGCGTCCAACGGCGCAGAGTAATCACTCTTTCTATCCTTTCAGCACAATCGTATCTGACTGTTAGCATGGAGGCGTGCGGTTTCGCTGCCTCCATTTTTTGTTTTTATTCCTACTTCTAATCCGCGCAGCGCAACCCGCTTCCGTCCTGGTCCTGCCGTTCCACAACGAATCCCAATATCCCGATCTCACCTGGGTCGGCGAGGCCGTTGCTGAAGTTTTGAGCGGCGAGTTCAGTACCGCCAACCAAATTGTCCTTGATCGTGATGCGCGTGCGGACGCGCTCCACAGGCTCTCCCTCCGTCGCGACGCAGAGTGGACCAAGGCCTCGCTCATCCGGCTGGGTGAATCGATTGATGTCGATTATCTCTGCTACGGCAGCTACGATGCCACCCTTCCGCCCGGAGTCACAGATCTGCGCAAAAGCTCGATCCGGCTGACGGCTCATTTCATTGACTTGCGGAAGATGCATGATGGTCCCGAGCTCTCCGAAACCGGGCCAATCACTGATCTCTCTCGTTATGAAGAACACCTCGCATGGCAATCGCTCCGATACCTGGCGCCGGATAGCAATCCATCGCTCGAAGTCTTTCTCGCCCCGCAAAAGTTCATCCGTGTCGACGCTCAGGAGAGCTACGTCCGCGGTCTGCTCTCTCCCGGTGGTGACGGACAGCAGAAATGGTTTGCTCAGGCCGTCGTTCTTGATCCACACTTTTCCAGTCCTCTCTTTGAACTCGGCAAGATAGCTCTCGCTCGTCACGAATATCGCCAGGCACTCTCCTGGTTCAGCCGCATCCCAGCAGGTAACCCGCTTTACGATCAGGCTCGATTCAGGATGGGTCTCGGTTCGTACGGAACGGGTGATTACAACAGCGCTGCCACGGCCTTCCGCCAGGTGGCTGCCGATTATCCTGTCAACGAGGTCTACAACAATCTCGGAGCCACTGAAACACAGTTGAATCAGCCCAACGCCGCCGACGATCTTCGACGTGCTTTCGAAGGCGACTCTGCCGATCCCATCTATCTCTTCAATATCGGCATCGTTTTGCTGAAGACCGATCGTTTCGAGGAGGCAGCTACTCGATTCCAAGCCGTCCTCGACACCAATCCTGATGACGAGGAAGCCCGGTCTTTGCTCGACCGCGCTCGTTCACGTCAGCCGGTCACTTCTTCCTCCAAGCTCACCGTAGCCGCTCGCCTGAAGCAGACCTATGATGAGACCGCCTTTCGCCAGATGAAATCAATGTTCCAGGCGAAGGGCACTCACTAGAACCGCGGCTGTAACACGTCATTTTCTGCTACTTTTGGCCGACAGATTGCACGGCTATAATCGGAGAGCTCTATGCTTGAGGCTTTCGGTCTTACCGACGCAGGTTGTGTACGACCGAACAATGAAGACTGTTTCATAACCGATCCTGATTTCGGGATCTTCATACTCGCCGATGGCATGGGCGGCGCCAACGCGGGTGAGTATGCTTCCCATCTCAGCTCGAAAAGACTGCATGAGTTCCTGCTGCAAACCCCTCCCTCCGGGGATGGCTTCGAAGCGCTCGAACAAGGGTTTCTGGAGGCAAACTCGGCGGTTCGTCAGGCCGCTAAAAACGACCCAAACCTGGAAGGCATGGGCACCACTCTTCTTGTCGCCCGTGAAGTAGGCGACGGTCGCATGCAGATCGGCAGCGTCGGAGACAGCCGCGCCTATATCTCCTCACGTCATGAATTTGAGCAGGTTACCCGTGACCAGACTTGGGTCGCGGATGTCGGCCCTCAGCTTGGTCTCACCGAAGAAGCTCTCAAGACGCATCCTATGCGTCACGTTTTGACCATGGCAGTTGGAACTATGGACGAACTCCACGTGCGACTGCATGTCGTTCAGATGAAGGCGGGCGATCAGCTCTTGCTTTGCAGCGATGGGCTGCACGGCGTTCTAACAGAAAATTTCATCGAGAACACCCTTAATTCTGAGAAAACTCTGCGGGATAAATGCCACTACCTGATTGACGCCGCAAAACAAGCGGGCGGGCCTGACAACGTCACCGTGGTGTTGATTCAGCTCGTCTAGACTTCCTGCGGCCCAAACTCGCACGAGGCCGCATGAACTTCTCTTCCTT
Organism: uncultured Acidobacteriaceae bacterium; assembly: GCA_963771495.1. Classification (GTDB taxonomy): domain Bacteria; phylum Acidobacteriota; class Terriglobia; order Bryobacterales; family Bryobacteraceae; genus Bog-105. The sequence continues at coordinate 619,642 of CAVYTR010000013.1, forward strand.
ATCGGCACCTTTATCGATCCTCCTTAGCGCGCTACTTGCCGCTTCCCCAATTCGCGCCCAGATTGCGTCGACTGGACAGGGAGGCTCGTTCAACGATCTCCAGATCCGCGTTTCCGGAGACGCCCTGAGCGCGTTTCCAGGTTCTCGCCAGGCGAGCCCCATCGCCGTCCAGGTGCTCGATGCAGCCGGAACCCCCGTTTCTGATGCGGCCGTTGCCGTGCGGCTGCCCGAAGCCAATCCCTCCGGCGTCTTCCCCGACGGATCCCATTCGTTTGTTGCTTACACCGATGCGACCGGTAAAACTCAAATCGCAGGCATTCAGTGGGGCGACGCGCCCGGCACTCTGAGCATTCGCCTCACCGCAACCAAGGGCGCTAGCCACGCCGGCACACTGCTCGAAGTACGCCTCGGCGCACCGGAACTGGCAGCGCCGCCCGCCACCATCGCGAGCCGGCTCGCAATTCCCGCCCCCTCGCCGTCTTCGGTCATGGCCTCGCCCGCTGTTGCTTCGGCGGCCGAGCACCCGCCGCACCCGTTCCACATCGTCTGTTACCTGGAAATTACTCAGCAAATCCCGAACCGTCCGTCTCCGTTACAAATTTTCGGTCCGGAGAGCTCAATGAGCCCAGCTTCCATAGCAGCCATCTGAAGTGGATCATCCTCGCAGCTGTGCTCGCAGCCGGGGCCGGCACTGCCATCGCTCTGATGAACAGAAACAAGTCCAATTCTTCTTCGTCGACATCTTCCATCACTGTCGGCGCCCCGACCGTCAGTGTAGGTGCGCCGTAATGAAACGCCGCTCAGTCGCCGCTGGCTCGTTGATCCTTTCGACCGTTTTCGCTTATGGTGCCGTCACCGATCCAACCATCGGCATCATCCGTTACGCGAATGGCGCTGTCGCAGCGCTGTATGGCGTTCACGGCAACTACATCGCTCGGCAGACCGCGCTCGGATCGGCACGCGCTCTCAGTTTCTCGGAAGCCGGCGGCCTGGTCGCAAACGGCAGAGGCATTTCCCTCCTCACGCCCGCCTTGTCCACAGTCTCCAGTTTTGAATCAACGGAACCTGCGCCGGTTCTGAGCATAGGCGATACCTCCGATTCCGCCCTCGCTTGGCTTCCCTCGCGAAAAGCTATCCTGCACTGGACCGGAACAAATTGGGCCGTCACTCCTGCCATTACTCAACTCCCGGACGCTGAAATCCTCTCGATCGTTCTCGAAAACCCAAACACCGCCGCAATGCTGCTCAAGCTGGCAGATGGAACAGTCTCAAAGGCCCTCGTGTCTCTCCCAACCGGCGAATTGTTATCTCTCCTGACGGAAACAGGCGTAACGGGCAGCGCCTTCGAATTCCGTGATTGGATCCTATTTGCCAATGGAAATCAGCTAAAGCTCCAGAAATCGGACGGCACGTCGAAGCTGCTCTCCCTTCACGCGAACATCTCTGGCGATCTCCAATTTGAGCGCGTGTCCGCCGACGACATTCACATCTTCACCGCGACACCTTCGGGAGATTGGCTCCTGCACTTCGGCAACGGCACGGTCGATCTGACTGAGTTACCCGCGTTGCCATCCTCCGTAATCGCTGAGGTCAACCAGTGAGACTCGCCATCCTCGCCATCCTCTTCGGCGCGTCCCTGAGCGCCCAAACCATGTCGTTTTACGTTGATAATGCAAACGGAGCTTTGCCCACAAATCAACTGCAAGCTCTGCCTGTCGCGTATTCGTTCAGCGACACGCCGGTTGGTTCCTCCAGCAACGTAGTCTTCCGGGCCGTGAATACCTCGTCCGCTTCTGTTGTTCTGAACATAATCTTTGTGGGTTCTGCGCCCGGCTCCAGCGCTTCCACGCCGAATTTCACGCTCACCGGACTGCCTCTCAATTCCACCCTCGCGCCCCAGGCCTGGAAGGATTTCACGGTCAACTTCACACCGGCTGTCACCGGCTCCTTATCGGGCTATCTGCAGGCTGAGGTCAACGGCAACATCGTGAGCGTGTCTACCTTAACCGGAAACGGAACACCCGCTGCGATTACTCTCTCTTGTTCTGCGCCGTCCGTTGCCAAATGCGATGGAAGTCTCCTTCAACCCGCCGCCACTTCGCCCATCTATTTCGGAAACGTCCTCACTACCGCAACTGCCCCGGTTACATTCACGCTTACCAACAACAGCGCCACAGCTTTCAACTCGCAATCGCTCATCACCATCTCCACCCCGACCAACAACCCGAACACACCGTTCAGCCTGAGCGGAGTTCCTGACTCAATCGCACCCAACACTTCGGCAACTTTCACCGTCACCTTCGCGCCCGGAGCTACCGGCACCTACCAGACCACGCTCAACGTCGGCACGAACTCGTATCTGATTCAAGGCGCCGGAACTGCGAATGTAGTCGGCGATCTCAGTTCGCTCGGCATCACCTACACTGATTCCACCGGTGTCCGTCTGACTGCCCAACCGGCAACGCCCATCAGCTTCGGCCAGATCGTCGGAGGAACAAACGGCACCGCCGCCCTGACCTTCACGGTTTCAAACCCGCAGACCACTATCTCCGCCGTTTCGGTTCCGACGCTCACGGTCACAGGAACTGGTTTCGCGCTCTCCGGTGCACCTGCGCTTCCCGCCAGCATCCAGCCCGGCTCCTCCATCACATTCAAGGTCGTGTTCTCGGGAAATACGACCGGCACGTATACCGGAACGCTCGCCATCGGCACGCGCCTTTTCTCGCTCACAGGCCAGAGCATCACATCTCCTCTGCCCGACATCAGCTTCCAACTGGATCAACCCACGCTCACGAGCGCGCAACAGGTCCATCTCGCCGTTCAACTCGCCAGCGCATCCACCGTCAGCGCAATCGGGACACTCACCATGCAGTTCACTCCCGCAGTAGCCGGAATCACCGACGATCCGGCCGTCAACTTCACTGCTACCAGTGGGCGCAACTTACAGATCTCCGTGGCCAACGCCGCGCAATCCGCTACCTACAACAGCCAAACCCCAATCACTTTCCAAACCGGAGCCACGGCAGGCACCATTACCTTCACCGCAACCTTTCCGAACAAAGCGCCGTATTCGCAATCCTTCACAGTCACGCCCGCACAAATCAACATAACGGCCAGCAAGGCAGTTCGCCAATCGCCAAATCTGGTGGTCACTTTGTCCGGTTACGACAACACCTACACCGCCGGAAAACTTAGCTTCAACTTCTACGACACCACCGGGAAACTTCTCACCGCAACCCCCATCGCCGTAGATGCAACCTCGGCCTTTCATCAGTACTTCTTCACAACCAGCAAAGTCGGCGGCGCCTTCTCGGTTCAAGCCAGCTTTCCGCTGACCGGCGCCGACGTTTCGCAGGTCGGCAAAGTGGCCGTCAGCCTGATCAACTCGGCCGGCTCCACTTCGGTCACGCAAGCATTCCAATAATTAGCCTGCTAGGCTGCGCTACGGTGGCAGTGTGCCGCCAGTCGCCCTCACCATCGCGGGTTCTGATCCCAGCGGCGGCGCAGGTATTCAGGCCGACCTCAAGACGTTCCACCAGTTTGGCGTCTACGGTGAAGCCGCCATTACCTTGCTCACCGTCCAGAACACGGAGTCTGTATCACGCATCGAATCGGTCTCTGCCCAGCTTGTCATCGAGCAGATCGAAGCAGTGGTGCGCGACATTCCGCCTGCCGCCGCCAAAATCGGCGCACTCGGTACCGCGGAGGTCGTTGAAGCCGTGTCTCATGTTGCTATGAACGCCTCGTTTCCGCTTGTTCTCGATCCCGTCATGATCAGCAAGCATGGAGCGCGTCTACTGTCCGCCGCTGGCGAGCAAATCCTGGTCCGGAAACTTCTGCCCCGTGCTCTCCTCGTTACGCCCAACATCCCCGAAGCCGAAGCGCTGACCGGCTTCACCATTGATTCCAGCGACGCTATGCTCGAAGCGGCCCGGCGCATTCTCGCGCTCGGCTGTCCCAACGTCTTAATCAAAGGCGGTCATGCCTCCGGTCCCGCAAATGACCTCCTCGTATCACGCGACCTCACCATCACGCTCCCCGGCACACGTATACAAACCCGTCATACCCACGGCACGGGCTGTACTTATTCCGCCGCAATCACTGCCTCGCTTGCACTCCGCCTCGCTTTGCCCGATGCCGTCCGACGCGCGAAAGCTTTCATCCAGCAAGCCATCGAAACCGCTCCCGGACTCGGCTGCGGCCAGGGCCCTGTGAATCACTTCGCAAATCCTTCCGAATCCGGTACCTCATGACGTCTCCGGTCCGCCGTCCTCATACGAGGCGGTACGATTTACAAAATGCTATTTCGCCAAATCGCTCGCGTCTTCGCAATTCTCGTTGCCCTTACATCGCCAGCTATTCCTGGTTCATTGACTCCTCCTGAGCAGCTGATTTCGAGCTACGTTGCCGCTCATCAACAAGCAGATATCGACCTGCTCGAACAACTGGTCAACATCAATAGCGGAACGCTGAACACGCCCGGTGTTCGCCGCGTCGCCGACGTTCTTCGTCCGCGTTTCGAAGAGCTCGGATTCGCCTGCCGCTTCATCCCCATGGACGAAGTGCACCGCGCCGGCCACATGGTCTGCACGCGCACAGGTACGCATGGCAAGCGCGTCCTGCTGATCGGCCACATGGACACCGTGTTCGAGCCCTCCAGCCCATTTCAGAAGTTTGTCCGCAACGGCGAAAGCGCCACCGGACCTGGTTCTTCCGATATGAAGGGCGGCCTCGTCATCATCCTCGGGGCTCTCAAAGCGCTGAACGAAGCGCATGCTCTCGATGGAACCAGCATCACTGTGTTTCTCACAGGAGATGAAGAACGCCCCGGCGAGCCCCTCTCAATCGCCCGCCGCGATCTGATTACAGCCGGCAAGAATAGCGATGCCGCACTCGAGTTCGAAGGAGGCGTACAGGCCGCCGGGCACGATGCCGCGAGCATCTCTCGGCGCAGCGCTTATCAATGGGTGCTCACTGCCACCGGCAAGACAGCTCATTCGAGCGGCGTCTTCGGCAAGAACGTGGGAGACGGTGCAATCTACGAACTCGCGCGCATCCTCTACCACTTCGATACGGATCTGCGCGAACCCGGCCTCACCTACAACGTGGGCCTCGTCGCCGGCGGCACAACTGCTTCCTACGACCTTGCTACTGCCACTGCCACCGCCTCAGGCAAAGTGAACGTCGTGCCAGCACAAGCGACCGCGGTCGGCGATATCCGCACCGTCACCGGCGAACAATATCAGCGCGTTTGCGATCATATGCGGCAAATCATCGCCCAGCACCTTCCTGAAACATCAGCGCAAATAGAGTTCAAGGAAGGCTATCCGTCGATGCCCGAAACCGCCGGCAACAAAGAGTTGCTGAAGCAACTGAACGAAGTGAATCGCTCGCTAGGCTTCGACGTGATGGAACCTTTCGACCCCAGCCACCGAGGAGCAGGCGATCTATCCTTCGTCGCTCCCTACGTCGCCAGCATCTCCGGCCTGGGCGCCTACGGAAGCGGCGCACACGCCCCCGGCGAATCCATCAACCTTGCGCGCCAAACTAACCAGACCACTCGAGTGGCCCTCTTCATCTACAAACTCACGCGCTAGCACTCATCAGATCGAAGCTTTCTCTCTCCATCCGCAAACGGTGACGCCGGACTACGGCGCGCAAACGGTGTATCAGTACAGCGTGAATGCGCCGCAGATCATCGCGACGACAAACCGACGCTGGGCCAAAACATACCTGGACGGGTTGGGCCGGGTAGCGAAGATCGAGCGGGGCGACAACAACGGAACCAAGTCGGTGACGGAATCGGTGTACGATTCGTGCGGGTGCAATCCGAGGGGCAAGCGGATGGAGCAGAGCATGCCGCATACGAACGGGGCCACGCCGGTTTGGACGCAATACACCTTCGATACGCTGGGCCGCAGGGCAAGCATCGACTAAGCCGGATGCGTAAAATGGAAGACAACGTATCCAGTACGCACTGGACAATACGATCACGCAGCACCGATCCCGTAGCGAATGGAAGAAGAGTGACGCGGGATGCGTATCGGGAACGTGAGGTACACATACAACAGCGATAGCACGCTTGCCACCGTCACGGACGCCAAGAACCAGCGGGCTGTTTACTCTTACGACAGCGACGGCCCGGTGATTCAGATTGCGCGCGGCAGGGTCAGCAACGGAACGTTTACCGAAGACACAACTCAGCGGGTGACTTACACGTATAACGGCACGAACAACGGTTACTCGGCGGCGACGAATGGCCGCGTGTCGCAGATCGCGCATGTGGGGCCGCATGGGACGTCTTATGTCGAGATGTACAGCTACCACAATGCGGGCGGTGTGACAAAGAAGCGGGTACAACTCAGCGGCGGACTGTTTGGAGCGAATCCGGTCAATCTGGATGCCGGTATACGTACGACAACGAAGGCCGCGTCACATCCATCTCCTATTCGTTTCCTAGTGAATAGGAATACGTTTGTCTGCCCTATCCTGAGTTAGTACGGCAGAAAGCGCTTCTGGATCTATTTGAGCTCCAAAGACATTGATCATGATACTAGCTCGCTATCTACAACCTAACTTGCTAACTAATACTTCGGCACCGTCGGATCCACCTTATCGCTCCACAAAGTAATCCCGCCGGTCATGTTACGCACGTTCTTGAACCCGCTCTGCTTCATCAGGTCGACCGCTTTCTGGCTGCGTCCACCACTCTTGCAATGCGCCACGATCTCCGCATCCGGATCCATCTCACCCAGGTGCTTCGCCAGCTCACCGAGCGGAATCAGCTTCGCACCCGGAATGCGCGCAATCTGATACTCATGCGGCTCACGAACGTCAATCAGCTGGAAATTCTCTCCTCGATCCAGCTTCCTTTTCACTTCCGTGGGATCAATCTGGTCGCCGGATGCTGCCGGTTGTGATTGGGTAGGCGTCACGCCACAAAACTCCTGATAATCGATTAACTTCGTTACCGTCGGATGATCCCCGCAAACCGGGCAATCGCGATCCTTCCGCAATCGCAGTTCGCGGAATTTCATACTAAGCGCATCGTACAGCAGCAATCGGTTCTTCAGAGTTTCCCCAATGCCGAGTATGATTTTAACCGCTTCGGTAGCCTGCACCACGCCAATCAGCCCGGGCAGGATCCCCAGAACCCCGCCTTCCGCGCAGCTCGGCACTAAACCCGGTGGCGGCGGCTCAGGATACAAACACCGGTAACACGGACCATCCTCGTAAGCGAACACCGTCGCTTGCCCCTCAAACCGGAAAATCGAACCATACACATTCGGTTTCTTCAGCAACACGCATGCGTCATTCACCAGATAGCGCGTCGGGAAGTTATCCGTACCGTCGACCACCACGTCGTAACCACGCAAAATCTCGAGCGCGTTCTCGCTCCTCAGCCCGACGTCGAATTTGTCCACTTTTAAATTCGGATTGATGTCCAGCATCCGGTCCGCCGCCGAGTCGAGCTTCTTGCGGCCCAGATCGCGCGTCCCGTGAATCACCTGCCGCTGCAGATTCGAAGCATCCACCACATCGAAATCCACCAGCCCGATCCGCCCAACGCCCGCCGCAGCCAGATATAACCCTACGGGCGCGCCCAGACCGCCCGCGCCTATCATTGCCACCTTGGCCGCCTTCAGCTTCCGCTGCCCCTCCATTCCGACTTCGGGCAAAATCAGATGCCGGCTGTACCGGGCGATTTCGTCGTTCGTCAGTTCCGCCGTCTGCGACTCCAGAACCCCCAGGGATCCGCCCGCAATACTCGGCACAATCGAAACTGTTTCGCTGCCTTCCAGCTCGGTCTCGTCCTTGTCCAGATAGCGAATGTCTTCGTCGTTCACATACACATTCACAAAGCTCCTCAGTTTGCCGGCATCGGTGAAAATGTTCTTCTTTATGTTCGGGTAGCGCGCCGTCAGATCCGCTAGGGCCTCGCCCACTGTCCCACCACTCACTTCCACTGCATCGCTGCCTTCGGTGAACTGCCGCAGCGCAGTCGGTATCAAGATCTTGGCCATATCAATTCCTCTTTATCCGCCCTGGTTTGATCCATATCTGGAAGGAAGCTGTTTGCATGATCAAACCTTCCGTTTTGAATCGAAAGTACGACGAACGAATACCACGGGCAACAATTCTGCAAGTCGGTCTCGGAGAAATAAGCGTCGCAATCCGGGTGCGAGTGAAAGATCCCGATCAGGTCGAGCCCTCGCGACCGCGCCGCCTTATCCGCGTTGAGCAGATCTTCAGGTCTTACCGCATAACGCTCGGCTTGTTTCCCGGTCCATACATTCTCGAGCGGCACCGCATCCGTCACCACCTTCTTGTCCCCGATGCTATGCCCCAACATCGCGCCGCAACACTCATTCGGATACGTCCGTTCCGCATGCAGCACCATGGTTTCCCACGGATTCCTCTCGATCTCAATCATTCCAAAAGGATTCGCTCAGATACTTCTGCCCGCCATCGCAGAGGATCGTCACCACTGTTCCCCTCTGCCCCTTGCTAGACAGTTGCGCCGCAACCCGCGATGCGGCTAACACGTTCGCCGCTGCCGAAATCCCCACCAGCAGACCATGGCGGGCCAGTCGCCTCGCCATCTCGTAGGCATCTTCTGTCTCGACCCAAAGATTGTCATCTGCCAAAGACGGGTCATAGATGCCGGGCTGAATGGAAGACCGCATGTGCTTTGTGCCCTCCAGGCCATGCATCGGCCCGGCCGGTTGCACCGAGTAGCACAGCACATCCGGCAAATCGTGCCGCAGCCGCCGGGTCACGCCCGTGAACGTGCCTGTTGTCCCTAGCGCCGCGACGAAATGACTGATCCGCCCGCCTGTTTGGTCAATAATCTCGGGGCCTGTCGTCTCGTAATGCGCCTGCCAGTTCGCCGGATTACTGTATTGATCCGGATAGAAGTACCGCTCCGGATCTTCGGTATAGATTTTCCGGCACGCCCGCAGCGCACCGTCTGAACCCTCGCCCGCCTCCGTAAGGACCAGTTCGGCGCCGAACGCTTTGAGAATCTGTTTCCGTTCCGGCGATGCATTCGCGGGCAGGCACAACTTCACCGGATAGCCTTTCGCAGCGCAGATCATCGCATACGCTATACCCGTATTTCCGCTCGTCGAGTCCAGCAGCGTCTTGCCCGGCCGAAGCTGACCGCTCTCCTCCCCCTTCCGGATCATGTTGAGAGCAGGCCGATCTTTCACCGAGCCACCCGGATTGAAGAACTCCGCCTTTGCCATCACCCGAACCGAACGCTGGCTCGCTAAACCTATTTCGAGCAACGGCGTGTTCCCGATCCGGCTCAGAAGATCAGAGGAAAAGGATGGTGCGGCTTGCGTAGCAGCGACGGACATCTACTTCTAGTTTATGTCTATCGCCTTTGCGGTGAATGCTCTCACTTCCGCAGTTGCGTACCTCGATTCGCTCCAGCATCCGCAGTGACCGCGCCGGTTTCTTCTCTCCGGGCACCACGATCCGAAACGGGCCTTGTTTCTCGCTGAGCGGCTTACCACCGCTCCGGTCCGCAATCAAAATTTGCGAATCGACGAAGGCCGGATCCAGTTCGTTCAGCGTATAAACAACCTGATAGCCGTCCTGCGCGATGGCCAGCACGTAACTCGATAGCGCTTTGCCTCTCAAGTCATTCCCAAAGAGCGCCCCGGCCCGCTCCAACACATCATGCAGCAGCGCGCCCTCATAGGGAATATCGGTTCCGTGCTCTTGAGAACGGCCGTGTGACGAGGAAACTTGGCCAGTTCTTCGGCCGTCACGTTGAGCGGCGGCTTGCCCTCCACCTTCACAGCAATGGAAGCACTCTGCCCTTCGCATACCGTCAACCCCAAAGCGAGAAAACAACTTAATCCCCCGGCGAGAACTCCGAACTTTCGTTCCATCCCCTTTTATCGCAGCAGTTCCTCTATCGTCTGAACATCCAGCAACCGGAGCCCTACTTCCTCTAGTTCCTGTTGAGACCGCTTTGAGAGAATTTGGTCGGCCCAATCCGGAAGCGCACCGAAGCGCTTGCCAATTTGACGTCGTAAGAGAGACAATTCGCCCTCCTGGCGTCCTTCTTGTCGTCCTTCTTGCCGGCCTTCTTGGCGTCCTTCTTGCAAACCGCGCTTGAATTCACGCCCCAGCACTCTGTGATCGAGAATATCGGTCAGTATCGGCATCTTCCGCGCCTCCTCCTCCACGCAATTTTCCAGCCGCCGCAAGCCGGCCAGGATTACAACTGACTCATCCCGTAATCGGCAGAAGTTGCTCCCACATTATCGCCAGAAGCCGGACTTTCAAATTCCGAAATATGGACGTCGCGCGGTAAGTGACCTGGGACGGCGAACGGGCGCAGACCCAGGCCAGCCGACGAAATTAGCCTTGGCGCTGCTAGTTTTGTAGTGATTGGCTCTGGCATTCCTAGATCGCCTGGTCATCGGCTTGCTGAGCCCAAGTCCTGGACGTAATTAGGCGGCGAATAAAGCAGGTTATCGCAGCAGTTCCTCAATCGTCTCAGCATCCAGCAACCGAAGCCCCACTTCCTCCAACTCCTGCTGAGACCGTTTTGAGAGATTTTGGTCGACCCAATCCGGAAGCGCACCGAAGCGCTTGGCAATTTGACGTCGTAATAGAGACAATTCGCCCTCCTGGCGTCCTTCTTGGCGTCCTTCTTGCCGCCCCTCTTGCCGTCCTTCTTGCCGGCCTTCTTGCAAACCGCGCTTGAATTCACGCCCCAGCACTCTGTGATCGAGAATATCGTTCAGTATCGGCATCTTCCGCGCCTCCTCCTCCACGCAATTTTCCAGCCGCCGCAAGCCGGCCAGAATTAACAACTGACTCAGCGCGAGATCACGATCCCGCGGCTCCATCGCCACAATACGCAACACCATGCGATGCACTGCCTCCCGCGCATCTCGCAACCGGCACAGGATCGCTACTACATTATCGCCGAGATTTGGACTTTCCAGAAGTTCATCCCCGTCCAGGTCTCGGATGTCTACAGCCCGATATCGAAACGAAAAATCAATGCCCTGCAGCCGTTCCGCCATCTGCATGGGCGGATGCCCCACATACAACAGAATCTGCCTGGGAAACCTTTCAAACCTCCGGTAGATACGAAGACAGTACTCGGCCATTCGCATCGCCATCTTCGCATCATTACCACTCTGCAGTTCCAAATGAATCAGTTCATCGCCCGCTGTCACTCCCAGCAGATCGAGTCGCGTATTGTGAACCACCTCAGGGGACTCGACGTTCAGCCAGCGCTCGACAGGCGCACCCACCAATTCCTGCATCGCCCGCAAGGCCTGCCCTTGCAGCAACGTCTTCAGCACAACGTCGTATTCATGCAAATCGGCCGGCCCTCAATCCATCACCCTCTGCGGCTGAAACTCAATTGCCACCTTGCGAGCAGCCAGTCTTCCAGACAGGCCAAAGCAAGGATCCATTTCCAGTTCGAACAGACCGTTATTCTGTTTCAATTCCAAACCAAAGATCACGTTCTGATGACTAAAACCCTCGAGTTCCAAATCCTCGATCTCCTCCAGCACAAAGGTCACGAGTAGATCGGTCGGAGGAGAACAATATCTGCAATCAGACCGCGGCCCAATCGTCGGTTTCGGACCACCCAAGACCCGGATAACGAGCCTCGAAGAACCCGCGCGGTCCAACTCGAGTCTTACTATCTCTGCGTCATGAAACGACGGCCAGCCGCCACACCACCCGACGAACTCGCCATAACCGGCAATCTCACTCTCGATAGCCATTGAAATGTTGGCGCCTTGCGGAACACCCCCCGGCGGCTGCTCCAATTCGCAAAGTTCGCCACGCAGCTTACTGACAGGCCCGCAAAAAACCGCGGCTCATGTGTATTGCGGTTCAATCAAGCCACGCAAATGGACGAGCTGCTTTCTGAGGTACCGACGAATCTGTGCTGCCTTTCAGAATGCGAAATCACGGCTGCACTTCGGCGATGACGCTTCCGTAAGCAGGCAAAGATACCGAGTCCAGATCAATCGTGCCCTTTTGCTCCGTATCGCCGCCGCTGGCCGCAAGGATCCTTGCCTTCTTTCCTGGTCCGCCCACCGCGGTCCCAAGCGGAACAACATGCGACGACGCCGTGAAATTGCAAGCAACCACCACAGCTTTGCCATCCAGCGCCGTGCGGCTCCAGGTCAGAATCTGATCGTTGCCGGCATCCAACATCTTCATCTCGCCCTCGTGAATCGCAGGATTGCTTCGCCGCAGCGCAATCAGCTTCTTGTACCAGTTCAGCATCGAGTCCGGGTCTTTCGATTCCACTTCCACATTCACCTGCTTGTAATCAGCAGCTACCGGCAGCCACGTATGCGGATTGGTGCTGAACCCCGCCGCTGTTGAACTGTTCCACTGCATCGGAGTCCGTTCACCATCGCGGCCCTTCTCTTTCGGCCATCCCGTTATGCCAATCGGATCTCTCACCTGCGACTTGCTCGTTGGCTCTGTCGTCGGCATCTCAATCTCATCGCCGTAATACATCATCGCCGTCGATCGCGTGGTAAACAGAATAGTTGCCAGCATCTTGTCAATTGCCTTGTTGTGCACGCCGTCGCCGTAGCGAAACGCGGTTCTCGGATTATCGTGATTATCGAAAACAAATAGCGGCTGATTCCCGTTGAGCTTTGTTTCCGCATCATTGATGCGCTGCCGAAATTCGCGCGCATCTAGCTTGGCCTCAAACCCCACCTGCATATCCATCGGCAGTTGCAACTCGTTGTGCTTGGTCCCGCCGTACCACTTGTTCAGTTCCTCCACGTTGGGCAGATAGGTCTCGCCGATCAGTACGCGGTCGCCAGGATAACTGTTGATCATGGAGCGCATCCGTTGAATCACTCCATGCACTTCCGGCAGATTCTCCTGCAGCTTAGTCAATTCGTTGGGATCGCCGAATTTGTTCGTACCCGACAGGACCTCTTCGTTCTCGAGCGACGGGTCCTCAAATAGAGTTGGCACAGCATCCAGCCGGAAACCCGCCACGCCGCGATCCAGCCAGAAACGCAGCATGTTAAACATCGCGTTTTCTACCTGCGGGTTGCGCCAGTTCAGATCAGGCTGCTGGATGTAGAAGTAGTGATAGTAGTATTGATTCGTTTTCGGACTGTATTGCCAGGCGGAGTGGCCAAACGTACTCAGCCAGTTATTCGGCGGCCGCCCAGGGCCCTTTCCATCGCGCCAGATATACCAATCTCTCTTCGGATTGGTCCGCGAACTCGCCGATTCAAGGAACCAGGGATGCTTATCCGACGTGTGGTTCATAACCGCGTCCATAATCACGCGAATGTCGCGCTTTTTCGCCTCAGCCGTTAGCCGGTCAAAATCAGCTAGCGTTCCGTATGGCCGGTCAATGTTCTGATAATCCGAAATGTCGTATCCGAAATCCACCTGCGGCGACGGATAGATCGGCGCAATCCAGATCGCATCCACACCCAACTCTTTCAGGTAGTCGAGCCGCTCAGTGATTCCATTCAGGTCGCCCACCCCGTCCCCGTTTGAATCCTGAAAACTGCGCGGATAGATCTCGTAAATCACTGCATGTTTCCACCATGGGTCCGAGCTTTGCTTGGCGGATTGAGCGAAGCCTTGCGCACCTGGCAGCAAAGTAACCACCAGCGCCAGCAAGCCTGGAAAAGTGCTTTTGTTCATTGACGGCATCATATCGCTTCCGCGGGACTTTCAGCCGCTTGTGCCGGTTCAGCCTCAAATGGAGAGAGGGCGCTCTCGTCAATGAGTCGCGAATAGCTCTCGTGCGGCGTATGCTTAGATCGCTACGGCCTCCACGATGGAATAGGGACTGGCCGTCGGGATCACGCGCGAGAGGCGCCATCCGGAGTCAACGAACAGCCGCGCAAATTCATCTGATGTCCGCTCGTGCCCGCCTGTGAGTACCAACATGTTGATGTCAAGGTGGTTGCCGAAGTGCCTGCCCTGGTCCGCTGCCCACGCGCTTTCATCAGGCAACACAGTCTCGACTACTAGTAACTTGGCCCCATCTGCCGCAGCGTCGCGAATTTGCTGGAGGATCTGGTGCGACTGCCGATCAGTCCAGTCATGGAGTACGTCCATCAGTATGTAGGCATCGCAAGCTGGTAGTGAGCCGCGAAAGAAGTCCCCGCCCTGAGTGGTCAATCTACTGCCAATTGTCTGGTCAGCCTCTACTCGCTCGATCACATGTGGCTGGTCAAACAGAATACCGCGGGATTTCGGTGAGGACCTAAGTACCGCCTTTAGCAAGTGTCCGAGGCTGCCGCCAATATCGCCAATCGTGCTAAAGCTAGAAAAATCGTACGCCGCAAGAACGGGCGAAATGACGCTCTGCGCTTTCGACTTCATGCCAGCGTCGAAGATCTCCGCTTCCTCGGGATGCTCCTTGAAATATTCGAAAATGTCGTTAACGGCTGGTTTGCCGCTGCGCACCGCCTGTTCAAGCGCTCCCCACGTTTCCCAAAAAATTGGAAGCCCCACGAGCCGCACGTACGCGCGCATTGAATGTGGATGGTCGCTGCGCAACACACGAGAGAGCGTATTGTGGCCGTACTGGCCACCACGCCGATGGAACACGCCATGAGAAGCGAGCAGTCGCAGGACACGGTCCAAAGCGCCGGCATCAGCGCCAACCTCCTTCGCAAGGTGCAAAGCTGAGCGTGGCTCCTCATCGAGTACATCTGCGACTCCGAGATCAGCCACAACGTGCAACGCTCGCGGCAGCCAATAGCCGGCAGACATCTCCACTAGGCTCATGGTTGATTGGGTATCTTCATCACTCTGTTCGATGTGAATCGAAGAACGAGAAGGTTTCATAAGCACCCCAGCGTAACACTGAGAATACTACCCGTATTCGCATCTTACGTTCGCTGCTGCGAATCCGGAATTAGGCAAAAGGGCGTAACATCGAGGTCGATCTCGCCCTGGCAGAATTGTCACTGGATCTCGGCAGCGTTCGCTCGGTTATCTCAACCGCGGAACGCCTTCTCTATTCCGACTTGAACCGGAACACGCCTGCGTGACTGGGCAGGTGTTCTTACGCCGGCAGGTACGCTTTCAGCGGCTCGAAAAAGTCCTGCACAAACGACTCCGCCGTCTTCGTCGCACCGCCAATATCACCATTCGCGACGTTCACAACAACCCGCACCAGTGCCGTGTCGCTGCGGTTGTATCGAATCGCATCCAAAATCGTGTACGCCTTCGCCGAGTACTCGCTCGCAACCACTCGATTGCGCGATTGGTACCAGTAGAGAACAACGCTTTGGTTTTCCCCGCGCGAAACCACATAGCGATTCACCGTGATCGGTTTCGCCTCTCCAGAAACAGGAATGCTGATCGCCCCTGCCTGCGATGGCGACCAACCGCTCCCCGGTAGGCAGTTCTTCGGCGAATGTGGCGTCTTTCCGGTCCGCTGCGTCTCAAAATAGGCCACGAATAAGGTAGCAGCTTGCCCCGTATTGCGATTTTGATAGACTCGCGACGTCAAGTCGTCAGCCTTGAGAATCTCAGCCGTCTCCTTGTCGATCTGCAGATCCTCAACCAGGTTCCAGCTACCCCCCGGAATGGAAAACTCAGCTAAAGGCGGATGACTCGGAACCGTCTCCTTACGCGAGAATCCGTAAAACAGCGAAGCCTGCGCCAGCAGCACGATCGTCAATATACGAACACTCGTCGAACTCCGCAATGCAGCCATACTCCTAAGCCTTCTCGAATCTCTTCGCACCAAATATCAGAATCCGGTGAGTCACAATCAACGCAGCCAGCGCTACCACGAACACGATGTATCCTTCCATTTCGTGATACGTGCCCTGCGCGAGTTTGGTGTTGATCTCAGACAATAAACCCGTAACCGCCACCCGAATCCCATTCGCACCGATGGCTATCGGAATGGTCGCCAGCAAAAGCGCCCACCTCATCCAGATTCGTCGATCGGTGAAGTAAGCGTAAACGAGTGACAAAAATCCCAATGACAGAAGCGAACGTATGCCGCTGCATGCTTCTGCAATATCCAGCGTTTGGCTCGGCAACTGTAACGTGTTCCCCGATCGCAAAACCGGAATGCCCATCCAGCCGATCATGATTTCGCCCAACTGGCTCGCCAGCATCTGCAGCCGCAAAGTCAGCTGCGCATAAATGATCGACGGTATCGGAATCATGAATAGCAGCAGAATTAAAGGAAAGGAAAGCTTCTTTACCCACTCGGTACCGCCTAGGTAAAGAATAGTGCCGACCAGCGCTATCAGGAACGCCAGTCGCGCGGTGAAAATCTCCGCTCCGAGCGTTGCCACCAGGGCCTGAATGCCCGCCCAGATGACCAGCACCAGCCCCCAGTTGTTCGGCCTTATCGGAGTTGCCAAAAGCACGTCTCGCCTTTTCCAGACGATATAACCGGCAATAATCGGCACGAAGAACCCGTGCCCCATATTCTCGTCATTGGCCCACTGCACACCCATCCGGTACAAAATAGGTGCATAGCAGACCAGCAGCAAAGCTCCAAACCAAGCGGTCAGCGAGACGTTCAGCTTGGCCGGAGGAGTCGGCGCTTCGCTCGACGGGGCGGCTGGCGCAGTTACCATGGTTAAGTTCTCTTCAGTTAATCACACCGCAGGTCTGCCAACCAGTCTGCGGAACAATGGCTAATGTGAGTCAGGCGTCCTATCCAACGAGGTTTAAATGGTTTCCCGGAGCCCTGCTCAGCGCTGGACTTTACTGCCTCGCTCTCGCTAGCCCAGCCCGTGCGCAACAGTTGTTCCCCCTTCATGACGTCCGCCCAGGGCAGCACGGCATCGGCCGTACTGTCTTCCACGGGAATCAAATCGAAGACTTCGACGTCGAGATCCTCGGAGTCCTCGAAAACCTCACGCCCAAACAGTCGATCATCGTCGCCCGGCTCAGCGGCGGCCCGCTCGCTCAAACCGGCATCATGCAGGGCATGAGCGGAAGCCCTGTGTATATAGACGGGAAACTCCTCGGAGCAGTTGCCCTCGGCTTCCCCTTCTCCAAAGAGCCCATCGCCGGCATCCAGCCGATCGAGCAGATGATCGCCGACGCCCGCTTCACTCCCGGCTCCGGCAGCTTCGCCCACAACACGACAGACAATTTGCATTTCGACGATTTCGTGTCGCGCCCCGCTCCGTCGGCGCAGGCGCTCGCTAATGCTTCTTTTGGACAGTTGAGCGAGATACTCACTCCGCTCACGCTGGGAGGCTTCACCTCCCGCACGCTTCAGACCTTCGCTGCGCAGTTTCAAAAAATGGGCCTTTATCCCCAGCAGGGAGTGTCCGCCGGGCAGTCCGAAATCTCAGGCTTTGTCCGGTACCGTACGCCCGGGCTCCATGATTAGCGTCCAACTACTCAGTGGCGATATGTCCATCAGTGCTGACGGCACTGTCACCTATGTCGACGGAACTCGCGTCTACGCCTTCGGTCATCGCTTTCTCGAGACAGGCTTTACCGATCTTCCTTTTGCGCGGGCTGACGTCCTTGCGGTGGTTCCTTCCCTCAACACTTCCTTCAAATTGTCTGCCGCGCGCGAATGGGTCGGAACCGTAATGAGCGACCGGAGCACCGCCATCGCAGGTGAAATGGGACGTGCAGCGCGGACTGTTCCCCTATCCATCTCCGTTCGCTCCGCTGATACCGGCCTTCATGACTACCATTTCCAGGTTGTCAACGACCGCCTCTTGACACCCTTCGTCACCCAAACTGTTCTCTTCTCAGCCCTCGATGTAACAGAACGGGCCATTGGGGCCGCCACACTCCGGCTGCACGGGCAGGTCGCATTCGAAGGTGGCATCCCTCCTCTCAACATCGCCGACATCTTCGTTTCCGATAGCGGCTTGATTCAGCAGGTGGCTGGCAATGCCGTCGTTTATCTGGGCTTTGTGCTCGGGGCCGGATTTACCGATCTCCATATCAAGAACATTTCCTTCACTCTGGAACCGATAGAAAGCAAGCGCCAGCTCCGTATCGCCCAGGCGTGGGCTTCCCCTTCTTCCGCTCGCCCCGGCGATACCGTCCAGGTCACCGCTTTGCTCCAAGGCGAAAACGGCCTGGAACTGACCCGCTCGGTTCCCTACCAGATCCCCATCGGCGCGCCGACAGGTTTTCTGAATTTCAGCATCGCTGACGCCTTGAGCCTGAACTCGATGGACTTCGCCGGCCTCGCCCAATCCAGCCTGCGCTCCCCCCAACAGTTGATACAAACGGTCAACGCCTACCGAAGCGCCGACTCTGTCTATCTCCGCGTCTGGCGGCAGCAACCCGCATTCACCATCTCCGGCCCTCTCCCAGGTGGCGAAATCACCGACCCGCCCCCCTCAGCGATGCTGATTCTGGCCGACACGTCGTCATCCGCCAACAGCAACGCGACGCTGACGTCCACTCGCGGCTCCCAGATTGCCGAATTCAAAATGCCCGTTGCGGGATACGTGGTCAGTGGGGCTAAAACTATTCAAGTCGAAGTGAAGGAGTAAACAGGTCTGCGTCTCAGCGTCCTACTCGCCGCGGGAGCACTGGTCGTCGCAGCTTTCTCGGCTCGCGCAGCAACCAGTACTGCCTGGGAAACTTCCGGCTTTGACAGTTTCCTGAAGGGCCGCTCCTCCGGTCTCCAGTTGACGGCTGACGGTGCGCTTTCACCCGGTCCCGCTCTCCGCTTCAATGTCAATCTCGATCAGCCCGCCCTTTGGAGCATCGTAGCCGGGCAGGATGGGTCCATTTACGCTGCCACCGGCCATGCCGGCAAAGTGCTCCGCATCCAGCCCGACGGAAAAATCGCAGCAGTTCTGGACCGCCGAACAATCCGAAGTGTTCGCCCTTTGTCTCGGCCCCGATAGAGCGGTCTACGCCGGTACTTCTCCAAACGGAGGGATCTACCGCCTCGCGGGTGGAAAGAGCTCCGAAATATGGCACTCCCCAGGGAAGTACATTTGGGGCATCAAGCTCGGTCCCGATGGCAATTTCTATGTCGCCACCGGAGAAAACGGTCGCATTTACCGCGTTGCGCGAGATGGCAAATCGGATCTCTACTACGAAACCGGCCAGGCGAATGTCACCGCTCTCGCTTTCGGCGGCAATGGCCATCTCTACGCAGGAACGGATCCAAACGGGCTCCTCTACGACATTTCAGCCGCAAAGCAGGGCATTGTTCTTTTTGATTCCACTCTTCCCGAGATTCGCGCCATCGTGCCCGGTCCGGACGGCTGCGTCTATGCCGTCGGAATGGGAGGCGCCGTCTCCACCCGCGCTCCTGCATCCGCAACTGCTCCTACTGCAAATTCGGCAGGAACGGTCGTAGCCGCCAATCCAACGATCATTACCGTCACGGAAGCGAAAGAGTCGGGCATACGGGCAGACACCGACCAATCCGCTACCAAGCCCCCCGCCGATACCACCCGAACCGCCACAGGAACCGCCTCGCAGAACAGTGCCGCTGCAACCGTAGTCGAGATCGCCGGTGTCGAACGCTCGGCGATTTATCGCATCGATGCCAATCGAACCGTCGAAACCTTGCGCAGCTCAAAAGAAGACAACGTTTACGATCTCCTGCTCGACGGCGATTCGTTGATCTTCTCTACCGACGACCACGGTCGCATCTATCGGCTGGCCGGAACCAAAGCCACACTGCTCGCCGAACCGGGCGACGGCGAAACCACCCGGCTGCTCCAATCCGGGTCTCTTCTCTACGCCGCTCTCAGTAACCCGGCCAGGCTATACGCCTTTACTTCCGCCGGAACCGGCCTGGGGTGGTATGAATCCCAAGTTCATGATTCGATCAGCGTAGCCAGATGGGGCCATCTTCAATGGCGAAGCTCTGGCGCCGGCGTAACGTTTCGAACCCGTACCGGCAATTCCTTGCGCCCCGATAGCACTTGGAGCCCGTGGTCCGCTCCCATATCTCAGTCCGGCACAGCGCTGATTGCAAGCCCGCAAGCCAGATTCATTCAATGGCGTGCCGAATGGCCTGCTGGCGCGACAGCCGAAGTCAGCACCGTCGACGTACCGTACCTGCCCCAGAACAGCCCGCCCCAGATCCGCAGCATCAGCGTCACCTCCGTGTCGGGAACGAACAACGCCAAGGCTGCTTCGGCTTCTTCCGGCTCATCCTCGGCCTATTCCGTAACGGTCACCGACACCGGCGACGCGGCCACCCCAGCCCCGTCTTCCTCAAACTCGCTCCAAACAGTCTCACGGCTGCAGACCACCCAGACTCAGATCTCCTGGCAAGCCGACGACTCCGACGGCGACAAACTGGTCTATTCCGTCTCTTTTCGTGCCGAAGACGAGCACGAGTGGCAACTCATCCGCAGCCACATGACCGAAAACACCCTCTTGCTCGACCCCGATGTCTTCGCCGACGGCCGATATTACTTCCGTGTCGTCGCCTCCGATGCACCGTCGAATGCCGCCGAGTTTGCCCGTACCGCGGAACTGGTCTCCACCCCAGTACTGATCGACAATACCCCCCCGGTCGTCACCCTCGGTTCGCCCAAACGCAATGGCCCGGCGCTCGACATCGATCTCGAGGCAATCGATAAAACCAGCCCGCTGCGCCTCTGCCAATACTCGCTGGACGCCGGATCCTGGCTGCCGATCGAGGCGGCAGATGGTATCACCGACTCACCTCGTGAGCAGTTTCACCTGCACCTCGACAAGCTCCGGCCCGGCGAACACCTGCTCGTATTCCGCGTCTACGACTCAGCCGGAAACGCCGGACTCGCACGCGCCGTGCTGCGCTAAAATACGCTTGTTGCCGGTGTAGCTCAGGTGGTTAGAGCGACGGTCTCATAATCCGTAGGTCGCAGGTTCAACTCCTGCCGCCGGCACCAAACTTTGCTTCTAACAGTTATCTTCGAAAGAGCATCTGCCAAAAGTAATCTGGGTCAGCCTCATCAGATCTCGAATAACACGTCGTACATCCGCCTGACCACCAGCGGATACAGGGGGACTTGTCGTTCCGTATCTGGCTTACACTTCTCAGAATCAACGCTCTTTGAATATGGCAGCGGCCCTATGGGATCCGCGGATCGAGGCCGACTTATCCGCCGGTCAAAAGTGATGAGTTCTGGCATCCACTTCGTGAACGACAGCTTCCGCGCGACAGATTACGCTCGCTTCAGGCGTTAAGAGAATTCAGGTAGGGTACGCTCGACGGCATCAGCGCCGGATCCTCTTCAAGCTCGACGAAGTAGTTCTTCACGCCGCCTATTTTGCGGCTTTTAAGAGGACCTTCCAATCCAGGAGCCCCTTGCCCAACGGAACCTGGCGGGAGCGCCCCGGGACCACCACGCTGCAGTTTCAGGTCTCTACCTTGCAGCAGGGCTTACCCAGCGTCCGTAAGTCCGTGCCGTCTTCAAGCAGGTGAGTGGCGAAACACCGATCGGCAGACCCAGCGGATCGGCGGAGAGACATCGCGTGCGCGGAAGGTGGAGATAGATGTTGCCGTCGTTGTCGAACTCTGGGAATGTCACTGATCTGCTCGGGCGAGAAAATTACTACTGAATAACAAACCGGTCCGTCTTGGAAAAGTCGAACAATGCCGGTATCTGCCCAAGCGTATTCTCTTCAACCAATACACCGCGGCCTTGTCCTCCCGCCTTCCTCGAGTTCTCCAGCTTTGGAACCGCCGCGGCGCCGTAGGCCAGCCATTCCCCTACTGTTATCTGCTGATCTTTCGGCTTCCAATCCGCTTTTCCTTGTACCAGTCCTGCTTCGGCCAGTGCGTAACTAAGCAGTCCTTGCGCAAGCCTTGAATCTTCTATAGCCTGCACGTCCGATTGACTTGCCGCCAGAATCCTTATGCGCTTATCATAGGCAAGCTGTCCTAGACCGCGGCTGCCCATGGGACCCGGCTTGAAGCCGTTTGCTTGCACACTCTGGGCCGAATAGCACGAATCCAAAATGAACGTCATCTCGCCAGCATCGATCTTCCGCAGCCACCCGGCGAGTTCGTCCGCCGAGATGGCGCTCTGAAGAAGGTCGCCTCCCGCCGTTCCGCACGACCCCAAAATGTCAGACGGGAACAGATAAAACTGCCCATCTTTGGCTGCGTATCCATGGCCGGAGAAACTGAGGAACACGGCATCATCGGGAGTCGCTTCGGCTGCGACAGCCGCCAGCGTTTCACGGATTCTCTCCTTCGTTGCACCTCCCTCGGACAAAGCATCCATCGAAACAAGCTCCACGGAACGGACCGCAAATCCACGCGCAATCAACCTGGGCTCAAGTACGCTATGCAGTTTGCGCGCATCGTTCACGGCATAGCGCAAATCACAGTTACTCGCATGATAGTGGTTGACTCCGACCTGCACAAGGAATGCCCTTGGTTTGGAGTCGCCTTGTGGCGTATATATGAGTTCACGAAGCGTCGTGGGGCTCTTGATCCGAACTGAGTTGAATGCATAAGCGGTGAACAACGCGCTGTGCGCCGAGAGCGGCAGCGGAATGTTCGGGAACACGTACTCGCCGTCGTTCAGAGAGCCTTCACGATAAGCAACCAGCTGCCCGTTCCGAAATACCCGCAGGTCTTGAAGGCCGCTGCTTCGTTCCTTTTCGGTCTTGCTGGAAGCGCGCACATAGACATCCGCATGATTCGGATTTCCAGCCGAGACCTCAACTCTTTCAATGGAAACATCCGGCTGCATGCGATTCCGTATGTCCTCAATTCTTGGCAGTGGTGGCAACGGATCGCCGTTCAAGATAAGCGGCAGCAAGCGCGGAGTATAGTAGTCGCGCATGAATATTTCGAGAGGCAGCGGCCGTAGCGGATTATCTGAGATAGCCCAGTGCAACGGCGCTCCGCCGTCGAGGTTGCTGGTGTCGAACCGTCCGGCCGGGTCCACAACCAGCCAATCGTCGCCGAATGAAAGAAGCGTAGCAAGCCACTTGCCAGTCGCGGTCTCCCAAAGCCGCACTGTCGAGTCGTCACTGGCTGAGGCGATCCACCGGCCGTCCGGAGAGAACGCGAGGTGCGAAACTTCGCCTGAGTGGCCTTCGAGGATCTGCACAGTTTTGTCTGTTGCCGCATCGCTCAGTTCCGCAGAGTTGCGCAAGCTGCTCAAAACGTAACGTCCGTCCGGTGAAAACGTGGGAGCAGCGTAACCCCACGCACCGAAGAGCTCTGTAACCTCCTTACTTGTCTTAAGGTTAAAGATCCGCGCATTCTGCTCTCCGGCGGCGGCAAGCAGGTGCGTACCGTCAGGCGAAATAGCGATAGAGACAAGGAAGTACGCAAAGTCATTGAATTGTCCGGCGAGCGCCCCAGTCGCCGCGTCGAACAGCCGAAGAATCTTGTCACTGCTCGCCGTCGCGAAATAACGGGCATCTGGAGAAATGGCGAAAGACATCAGGCGCGGTTTCCCTTTGTCCGGTTCCACGCCCTGGGTACGTACCTCAAACCGGCGCACTTCCGTTCCGGTGTCCGCGTTCCATAGCCGCACGATGTCGTCACCGCTGGACGTAAGTGCGAAGTGAGCATCCGGCGAAAGAGCTACATCTCTAACGCCCTTCGTGTGACCGGGAAACTGCCGGGCTTCCATGCCTGTCCCCGTATCCCACAACCGCGCCGTACCGTCTCCGCTGCCAGTCAGGAGAAAACGGCCATCGCGTGAAAATACCGCCGATCCGACAGAGTCTGAGTGTCCACGATAACTCCGCGAAGAACTGCCCGTGCCGAGCTCCCATACCCGTGGTTCCTTTCCGCCGTCGCAGGTAACGACGGATTGCCCATCCGGCGCGAACGCCAAACAGGCGATCCTATTTAGAGTTCTTCCAAAACGCTGCAGCATATCTCCGGTTTCAGCATTCCAAAGGCGCACCGAATCGCCCGCGGTGAAAACCAAACGCCCATCTGGTGAAAACCCGACCTGTTCGATTGTGGCCGAATCTCCAACGAAGCGGCGGACCTCCGATCCCGTCTTTACATCCCAAAGCCGTGCGCTCTTGTCGGCATGGCCGGTTAATAGGAAGCGGCCGTCCGGAGAGAAGGAGACGGCCCTCGCGAATTCTGAAGGTCCAACCAGCTGCCGAATCTCGGTTTGTGTGAGTCGATTCCAAAGCACCGTGCCCTTTTCCGTAGACAGAAGCAGCGAACGGCCATCAGGCGAAATCGCACAGGCATACGTAAGCTTCCCCGAACCTTTGATGGTGCTGACCGGGACCCCGGTCGCAGTGCTCCAAACATGTATTTCAGTGGTCGTTCCACCGATGGCCGCTACGAATCGTCTGTCTTTAGAAAACCCAACCCATTCGACAGCGTAGCCGGGCAGCCCGTAGAAGGTTCTGATTAACGCACCCGTTTGGACGTCCCACAATTGCACCGGCTGATCGAGCAAACTTGAGCCCGACGCACCCGTCAACAACCACCGCGAATCGCTGGAAAAAGCCACCGCACTGACATACAGCGCGTCAGGAAGCGTCCTGGTCGCTGCGCCAGTTTTCACGTCCCATAGGTGCAAAGGGCCGTCACCAGTCACCACCAGTCGCCCGTCTGGCGAAAGCGCGGCCAGCGGCGGACTCGTTGCGTCGAAGCGGCGCACCTCCGCGCCCGTGGCTACATCCCATAGCAGCGCGGGGCCGACGGAGTGCGTCAACACGAACCTGTTATCGGGCGAAACAAAGGCCGATTTGGCGCCCTTCGAGTCGCCCGATTCCAAATACAACGCTGCCTTTTGGGCGTCTACAGCAGCACATTCAACCAACAACAAGATAAAAAGAGAACGCTTCATTCAGGCGCCTCGAAACGCTTTGGCACTCATTCGCCCGCAACCGGAAATACCAAGTCTGCTATCATCGCCAGCCAAGGGCCACCCAAGGAAACGATTAGATGAGCCGTCTTTGTCCACCACCACGGCGGGCGTTAACCAGTTTACTCGCTCTAGTTGTTCCACTCGTTTTGAATGCACAAAATGATCCCGCGGTCCAGGATGCGTTGGGCTGGTTGAAATCGCTAGCTACGGAGCAAGTCCGCACAGACCCTCGATTTCTCGGCAAAACACGTTTTCGGATAGATAACGAATCGCAGACGTTCTTCTATGATGCAAGTCCGGTTCGCCCCGATCTGGTGCTCTCGGCGAGCGACCCATATGCCACACCGTTGGAAGCCCTGATTCGAGTCGAAGCCCTGCGCAGAGACTTCAAAACAGCGATCCCCGATGAGCCTTTTTGGGTGCCGTCGCTAGATTCCATTGAAAAGGCTGTCTCGCGTTGCGCCTTGGGCATACCCGATTGCTCGACCGGGATCGAAAACAATTTCGATGTTCTTCGGAAGCAGATACTCGAGTATGCCAAAAGCCGCAATCTCACCTCTGCCCAACAGGAGGGAACCAGAGATCCCGTTGCCGGTTATCGTATACAGGTTAAAATCGATCCGCCCAAGGCGAGGGTCAGACTGATGACGTTACTGCAGTACCGCAAATATCAGCATCTGCAAACTCCCAAAGACCAGTATCAATGGAACGACCTCCTCGATTCGGAAGCCGACCTGATTGGTTGGTATCACTATCGCGCCGAATGGCCCTCCGAGCTCAACGGGCCTGAAGAAGGAGACTTCGAGATCAAGAAACCAGGCAAACTGAGCTTTAACCCAACATCCAAATGAAGCCCGACAAACCAGCGAGCGGCTTATCTGAATTCACGGGGGTGCTTTCCGACTTCCGCCAGTTGAGTTCGCTGGCGGTGAAGGGAGTGGTTGCCGTGCCTCTCGCCGATATCTGGCTGCGGTATGGGCCGCCTCCTGCTGCGGGCATTGCAATTCTAACCTCCGCAATGGAGTTCGCCGCCATTGTCTGGGTCTTTCAGACTTGGTATCAGGCGCAAGAGCGAGTGCTCATTTTCCGCATGAGGTTGGCGCTGATCTGCTTCTGCATTAGTCTTGGTGCATCTCTGATTTCGCTGAGCTATCTTAGCGCTTCGCCGGGCGCTGGACGCGAACGAGTGATTAAAGGAACAACCGTCCGTCCGGACGTTGCCGTCCTGCTCGGCCCGACATACGGTCCCGAAGACGCGTTGAGAGAGTCGGAATACGATGTCGAGAAGGTCTGGACCGCGCCGTCGATTACGATCGTGCGAACCGTGATAACAGTTGTTTGGGTTGCAACATTCGTTAGCTTGGCAATTTATCTGACGGTCTTCATCACGCTTCAGCGGCGGCGTTCTGAGGGTTGACTCTCAACACCACCAGCGTCATATCGTCATGCTGCGGAGCCCGAGGCGAAAGCACCAGCCGCTCCCATCACATATTCAATCGTTTGCTTCTGGCAAAACTAACGCCCTCGCAACCCACTCCCCTCGTACTCCGCCACCAAGGCTGCCACCTCGTTACGGCTCCGCCGCCGTTTCACTTCCTGCCCCTGCTTCTCCTTCATTCTCCGACTTCAGCACTTCCGTCACACTCTTGCCTAGACGGCTTTGCACTGACGCTTACACCGCACCGTTGGGACCGTTTGCCGCGCCAACTCCGATTAGGACTGATAAACGTTAGAACTCAAAGTCGAAAATGCACGCCGTCGCAATCAAGTGGTGCCCATTTGAACACTGAGCGGCTGTACTTCATAGCCGAAGCTACGAAGTTCCCTAATCATTCTTGTCGTGCGGCGTCGCTTCGATTTCTGACTTACGGCCGGGCCGCGTTCCTCGTAACTGACCCTCTGGTGCAGAATGATCCAAATCAATCGACAGAGCCGATGCGTAATTGCTCCGATAGTTTGCCCATGTCCCAGGCGCGGTACCAGCCGACGGTACACAACCTCGAAGATGCTTCCTTTTTGCTTGACCGCGGCATTAGCCGCCTGGTTGAGGATCCGTCGCATGTGACGATTACCCTTGGGGCAGCGGGTGCTCTTGTTCATCCCCGCGCTCTCTTCGTCTCCAGGACACACGCCCACCCATGAGGAGAGGTTCTTGGACGAAGCGAAAGTCGCCGCCGTGACGCCTACTTCAGCGATGATCTGCTGTGCGGAATCCGGTTCCAGGCCGGGCACCTCCGCCAGCCGTTGTACTGCGTCCTGATGCTGCTTGAGCAGACGCGCCATTTCCTGGTCCATTTGCCCGATCTGCTCCTCGATCAGTTGCAGTTCCTTTAATGCCATCTTCAGCAACCGGCGATAGACGGGATTTAACTCGCTGCACGCGCCAAGCGCGTCACGCAACTGTGCCGGCGTAGCACGCAAGCGTGTATCGGCCAACGCGCTCAGAGCCACGGGGTCGGTTTCCCCATCGGCCAACGCCTGCAGCATGCGCCGAGCGCTGGCTCCCATCAGATCTGAGACTAGGCTGGACAACTTAATATGCGCTTCTTCCAACAGAGCCTCCAATTGGTTTTGCAATCGCACATGATTGCGCCTCAACTGGTGCTTTCCACGCATCACCGTGCGCCAAAGGCGCTGCTCGACATCCGGCACGAAGCTGAGCACCAGTTCGTGGGCTACCAGCCGTTTCACCAGTCGTTCGGCATCGGGGAAATCTCTCTTTCGTCCCTGCCGCCCGCGATTGGATTGCGCCTGCGCCAGATGCAAGGTTCCCGAAAGAGGCTCGGCACCTTCCCGCTTCTGACATCTCGGCTTCCAGTACTGCTCCAGTGCTCCCCAAACCGGTTTCCAATATTGAGCCGTAGATTCCATCACCGCTTCTTCCACCATCTGCTCAAGCAGCCATTCCGCCAATAACCGAAGTTGCTCGGGGTTGCTACCAAAATGGCGTCGCTCAAACTGGTACTCGCCTTCGACATGCACGTCGGCCACAACTACGGCCAACATTCTTTTATGAACATCGATCCCGGCTACTCTGTAGGACATAACCCTTCCTTCCGGCGCGAGCGGAGAGCGTGCCGCAAGTACGTTAATCAAGGTCGCGGGCTATGAACACTCCCAGCGGGAGAAGACAATGCCCATTTATTCGCTCAACACGCACGCTCCGGATCAGACAATCTGACGGCGTTAACTTCTCCATTGAGTTCTCGATCTCGCCGCTCTGGCCAGCTGCAATGTTAGCTCCGCGCGTGGACCACGACTTGGGCGGCGACGTCCAGAGATCCCCTCTCATTCATTTTCATGAGGTTTCGTGGGCCGTAGGCCCGTCAAGACAATCTGAAGTGATCCGGCGCGAGAAAGCGGAGAGTAGTGGGAGGCAGATCGCCGGATCAGTTTAGATTGAGCCGTTTGCAGTGAGGCGCTGGCGTTTGCGGCGGACGCGGCCACTTACGTGCTCTTTAGAATTTCAATGGTGTTTCTCTTGACAATGATGCACTCAGATCTTGCCGTTGCGTCTCAAGAAATGAAGCCGTTGGCGCACGCCGCGATTAGATGGTAGGACGAAACGCAACAGCTCGCAACCTCGTTCGCAGACCAGCATCGAAGTGACGTCACGCCCAGCGTCTGCCGCGCCAGCGGCTTAGTGCAAACGCCGTTGCCTTCGCCGACTTCACTTCGCCCCGCACTCGGCAGCCGAACAACTGCCCGATGTACCGCGCCCTTCTACCTCCACTTATCACGGTTCTCGAACCCAACTCCTGTGCGCCCACCTGTCTTTCCCCGCTACTTGGAACACGCAGTCACTCACTGAACAACGGCACAAGTGAGGAGCCGGTCCAGCCGCGGAAACTCCCGGTCCAGGAACACATTCCCTTCTTCGAAGAGTCGTTGTTGATGCCCGGCTCGCATTCCGCCACCGGAAGTCTCGCCGTAGCCAGAATACAGCGTATCCACCACTTCCATACCTTCCACAACTTTGCCGAAGGGGGCAAAACCCTGCGCATCCAGCCTGCTCTGATCTCCGGTGTTGATGTAGATCTGTGTCGTGCGCCCGTGAGGACCAGTCATTGCGTATGCAAAACTGCCGCGCACATTGCTTGCGAGCACCGGATCATCCGGCATCGTGGCATCTCGCCATAAGGCGGCAACCGAGGGTTCTCCCGCAATACCAAACTGTGCGAACCGGCCCTTAATAACACGAAAGAAGCGCGAATTGTCGTAGAACCCGGTTTCGACCAGATGATAGAAGCGATCTGCGCCGATGGGCGCCAGGGAGCGAGTCACCTTCAGAACGATACGCCCTTTCGTCGTCTCGATTTTGACCGTGTAGAACGCAGGAGCAACGCGTTTCCAGATGGGATCATTCGCATCGTGCAGAGCATGGACGCGCTCGGCGGGTCGGAGACTTTGCTCGCGTGCGGCCGCCACAGCGAACGATAGGACCAGAAAGCTGAGTCGATATCGTAGAGTCATCCGCTTCGTGTATCACTGTACACGCACCTCGTACACCTCAGTAATGAGCTTCACTACTAGCCGGGGCATCAGGATCGTTGAATCTCGTTTAGGTTGCCAACCCGGGCGCCGCGCGTTTCCTCTCCCATCGATAAGGCCGCGGCGCGTTCCGGATGGATCAAGGCCCAGCAAATCGCTGCAATCAGATACAGGCACGACAAAACGTGCAGCGGCATCCTCCAGTTTCCAAAACGGTCGATTATATAAGCCAACACAATTGGACTGAGAATCCCCCCGATTTGCCCTGCTGTGTTCATGGTCGCGCTCAGCACCGCCGAGTTTCTTCCTCCAAGCTCGATAGCGGTTGCCCAAGCCGGCGCCAATGTGAACATCGAGGCCGCACCGCCCAAAGCAATCAGGAATCCTGCCAGGCGGCCATCACTTGTCTCGGTCCCAAAAACCATCGCCGCGGCGGCGAACAGATAAGCGACCGCACCGACACCGCAGCGTCCGATGCGCGTTCCGAAGCGCCGTGAAAGCCCATCAGTCGTCACACCGCCGCTAATGTCCGCAATCACGCTCAGAAGCAGGGGAAGACCGGAAAACAAGGCGAGTTCTCCCTTTTCCATCCGTCGCGACCTCGACAGATAAAGAGGGAGCCAAGTAATGAAGAAGTAGAAGCCGTAGGTATTCGCAAAATACTGGATGCAAAGCGGGAGCAAGCTTCGCGTCCGCCAGACCTCCCCCCAAGATCCCCCATGACCCGGCGCTAGGCCCCGGGTGCTCTCGATTAGATTGCGCTCCGCCGGGCTTACGGACCCATGATCACGGGGCTCATCCCGAAACCATCCGTACCACGTGACGGCCCAGATAATGCCTACGGATCCGAAGATCAAGAAGATCACTCGCCAGTGCAGGAACGTGGCCATGTAAGCGACGAGCATCGGTGTCAGTCCACCGGACAGATGTGCGCCCGCGAAAAAAATCCCCTGCACCCGTCCGCGCTCGCTGGCAGGGATCCAGCGGGCAAATACGCGAGCCGCGTTGGGCCAAGCGCCTGCCTCGCCGATCCCGAACAGAAAGCGGACCGTCAAAAGAGCTGCGTAACTGAGCGTTCCCGCGGTAGCCATCGTAAAGGCCGACCACCAGAGAACAATTCTTGTCAGTACCCTGCGACTCCCCACGCGGTCAGCCCACCACGCAGTCGGAATCTCAAAAGCAGCATAAGCCAGAGTGAAGGCGCTAAACACATAGCTCATCTGGACGGTCGTCAGATGGAGGTCCCGCATGATGTTCGGCGCCAGAATCGAAATGCATACGCGGTCCAGGTAGGTGAGCGCAGCAAGCGCCATCGCAAATGCGATGACTCGGTATCTCGTGTGGGTCATGCGGGAACGATCGACTGATCACTACTGCTTCACAATTACCGAATAAATCCTGTCTAGATCTTCCTGCGAGTAGTATTCGATCTCCAGCTTTCCAGACGTTTCGGATTTCGTGATCAGGCGAACGCGGGTCCCTAAAGCCATAGCCATCTCGTCGAGAGCCGCCCGGATGTTCGGGTCCACCTTCTCTGCTTCGCGCCTTTCCTCTTGCGCCGAGGCTGCCCGTGGGCCCGAACCGGCAGCGTCTCCCTTTACAAGCCGCTCAGTCTCGCGAACAGAAAGCTGTTCCTTGGTAATCTGCTGGCACAGAGAAGCCTGCCGGCTCTCGTCGGTGATGTTTAACAGCGCCCGGGCATGTCCAACCGAAATTGCGCCCCGGATCAACTCATTGCGAACAAAAGGCGAAAGTCGCAGCAGCCGTAAGAAATTCGTGATGGTGGATCGGTCTTTGCCGGTGCGCTCGGCAATCTGTTCGTGACTGAGCCCATGATCACTGGTTAATCGCTGAAACGCCGTAGCCACTTCAATCGGATTCAGGTCTTCCCGTTGAATGTTCTCGATCAGGGCCAGTTCCAGCACGCGCTCCTGTTCCACATTCCGCACGAGCGCGGGTATGGACGTAAAACCCGCAATGCGAGCCGCACGCCACCGCCTCTCGCCCGCTATAATCCGGTATCGTTCAGGGCCGATCTTCTGAACAGTGATCGGCTGGATCAGCCCGTTTGCTCGTAGCGATTCGGCGAGTTCATGTAGTCTGTCCGCATCAAAACTCTCCCGAGGCTGTTCTTCATTTGCCTGTATCTGCTCCAGCGGAATACTCGAAAACTCTTCGAACTGTTCGGGAAGGGATGTCTTCTTCTCCTGATTCGGTTCCGCACTGCTCGTCTCGAGCGCCGGTGCAATTCCGCCTCTGCTCGGCAGCAGCGCCGAAAGGCCTTTACCTAATGCTTTGCGCTGATTCCGATCTGGCTCTTTTGGCATGGGCCAAGATTTCCTTTGCAAGTTGAATGTATGCCTCTGCTCCCTTAGAGCGCGGGTCGTAGGCTAAAATCGGCTGGCCGAAGCTGGGCGCCTCCGCCAGGCGAACTGTCCTCGGAATAACCGTTTTCAGGACTTCGCGCTCGAAAAACTCCCGCAAATCCGACTCAACTTGACGCGTCAAGTTCGTCCGGTCGTCGTACATCGTCAGGAGAATACCCTCGATCTGTAAGCGCGGATTGAACGCTTCTCTGACCCGTTCCACTGTGTCCATCAGTTGCGAAATGCCCTCGAGCGCGAAAAACTCGCAAACGATGGGGATAAGCACAGAATCCGACGCGACCAGAGCATTCAGCGTGAGCAGATCAAGTGCTGGCGGACAATCGATGAGTATGTAATCGTACTCGCTCTTCAACCCGTCCAGCCCTTCAGCCAGTTTCTTTTCACGGCCTTTGACGTCAACGAGGTCGAGATTTGTCGCTACGAGATTCTGATCGGCAGGAACGAGCGCCAAGCCTTCGTAAGCCGTCTGAACAACAACGTCGCGAGCCGGCGTTTCCCCAAGAAGCACGTTATAGAGGGTGTTTTGTTCTGCCTTTTTAGCAACGCCCACCCCTGTAGTGGAATTCCCTTGAGGATCAGAATCGATCAGGAGGACCCGAAGCTCAGAAGCAGCCAACGCGGAAGCTAAATTGATAGCGGTGGTCGTTTTGCCCACGCCGCCCTTTTGATTCGCGACGGAAATTACTCTAGCCAATCCTCGACGATCCTAGCATGTTTCACGTGGAACATCGGTAGACTGCGAGAATGCTCAGTATTGTAGGACGGATAAGTTTGGATAAGTACCGAACTTCTGATTCCCTGGTTATAATACAGAATCCGAATACATATGCTTGTGCGATCAACATACGGTCAAATGGGTCTGTGTGGATAGGTGGCAAGCCGAACAGAGTCCATACGTGATCTAGACGAATCGGTTTTACTGATTTAAGTTCGAGCGCGGCTATTCCTGCCTCGATGTCTCGCGGGCCCATGAGTGTACGCAGTCGCCGGTTGATCAGTATCTCCCAAGGGGTGATCACACTCAGATACCGGCGCGTTGCCTCTCGGATGGTTTTTTGAATGCTGTCAGGCAACCGCCCAGCTAAATGATCAACAAACGTACACGTATCTAAGAGAAATTCGGTCTCCACACCTAGAATTCGTCCTTGCTGTCGAAAAGATCGATGATTTCCTTCTGATATTCCGGACTCAGCCAATAATCCTCAGGCAGACCCTTCAATTTTTCCTGAAGCATTCCATACCCTAGGCTCGGGTTTGCTTCCGGTTTCGCACTAGGGACGGCTACTACCTGCACCAGCCTTTTGCCGCGCTTGGTTAGGAAAACGTTTTGGCCATCGAGCGCGTGCTGAATGACTTGCGTCAGGGTTGCTTTGGCCTCGGCAATCCCGATCTCCAAATCCAACAGTGGTTCGCCCATGACTAATTATAGTCATAACTGGTGACCATCTTCCAACAACAATAGCAACTACTTGATCATCCAGAGTTTCACGTGAAACATTCTGCTTTGGCGGCGAGACTCAGATAGACATCCAAAACTGCAATGGCGGCCGGCGTCACCCCCGGTATCCTCTTTGCCTGACCCAGCGTTCCCGGCCGAACTCGATTCAGCTTCTGCCGAACCTCGTTCGATAGCCCCGGGATGCCGTCATAAGCAAAACTCTCCGGAATCCGGCGCCTCTCCCCTTCTGTGAGCTGTTCAATTTGCCGTTCCTGCTGCGCAAAATACCCGGCATACTTGATCTCCGTCTCAATCGTCGTGAGCACCCCGGAAACAGGCTCTTGCCCCAGTTCACGCGCAATCCAGCGCTCTAACCGAGCAATCTTCGGCCTCCGGACGCCGTAGCCAAACCGCCAAACCCGGGTTATCCGTCCCCGCTAGCGAATCTCTAATCTCCGGCACAGCGTGCGTCCGCGTCCGATCAAGCAATTTCTGAACAGCACTCTTCTGCTCCGCCTTTCGGATAAACCGCGACCAACGCTCCTCGCCTACCAATCCGGCGTCACGTCCCACCGGAGTCAGCCGCTCATCGGCGTTGTCAATCCGTAGGTGCAGACGAAACTCCGCCCGTGACGTAAACATCCGGTACGGCTCGTCTGCTCCTTGATTTACAAGGTCATCCACCAGAATCCCCAGATAGCCGTCGCTCCGCCCAATAGTCAGCGGTTCCAAACCTTTCAACCGCCGAGCTGCGTTCAACCCCGCGATAAGCCCCTGGCAACCTGCCTCTTCATACCCGGACGTACCGTTAATCTGGCCCGCCAAAAACAGCCCGGCAATCTTCTTTACCTCGAGAGAATGGGTTAACTCGCGAGGGTCCACCGCATCGTACTCAATCGCATAGCCCGGCCGGATCATCTCCGCCGTTTCTAAACCCGGAATGGAGGCGACCATCGCCGCCTGCACATCCGTCGGCATGCTGGTAGACATCCCATTCACATAAACCTCGTGGGTATCCAGCCCCTCCGGCTCCAGAAAGATCTGATGACGCCGTTTGTCCGGGAACTTCACGATCTTGTCCTCGATCGAAGGGCAGTATCGCGGGCCGATCCCTTCTATCTGCCCGCTGTAGAGTGGTGAGCGCGCAATGCTCTCGCTCAAAACCCGATGGGTCTCTTCCGTCGTATAAGCGAGATGACACGAGATCTGCGCCCGTTCGATCCGCTCGGTCAGGAAAGAAAACGGAGTCGGCACAGCATCCCCCGGCTGCTCCTCGAAACGAGACCAGTCAATCGTCCGGCCATCGAGTCGCGGGGGCGTCCCGGTCTTCAAACGCGTCCACGCGAGATCGAGTGTCCGAAGCTGCGCGCCTAAAGTGTTCGAAGGTGCTTCGCCGTTTCTTCCACACTGGTACTTCTGCTCGCCCACATGAGCCAAGCCGTTCAGAAACGTACCCGTGGTCACTACCACCGCACCGGCGAGGAGATCCCGCCCATCTTTCAACCGCACACCCTCGATAGCCCGGCCGAGTTCGTTTCGCAAAAATAACAATTCCCCTACTTCGGCCTGCAAAATCCGCAAATTTGGCTCGGATTCGAGCCATTCGCGCATCCGAACCCGGTACTGCTTTTTATCGCACTGCGCCCGGGGCGACCACACCGCCGGCCCGCGACTCGTGTTTAGAAGCCGAAACTGAATGCCTACCGCATCCGTGAGCTCGCCCATCACTCCACCCATCGCGTCGATCTCGCGAACCAGATGTCCCTTGGCAATGCCGCCAATGGCCGGATTACACGACATTTGCGCAATCAGGTCGATATTCATCGTCACCATGGCGGTGTTCAGGCCTAAACGTGCGCTCGCTCGCGCGGCCTCGCAACCGGCATGCCCGGCGCCAACCACCACAACGTCATACTTTTTCTGCATGTTAGGGGAGCTATTAGCTATTCTATTCTCGTTTGAAGATCCTCATCGTGGGCGGCGGAGGCAGGGAACATGCCCTCGCCTGGCGGCTCGCCCAATCTCCTTTAATCGAACAGCTCATCGCCAGTCCCGGTAATCCGGGGATCGCCGAACACGCCCTCTGCGTTCCGGCTTCCCCGAACGTTGAAGGGTATGCCGACCTGGCTGAGGCCCACCGAGTCGATCTCACGGTTGTCGGTCCGGAAGCGCCCCTCGTCGCCGGCATTGTCGACCGGTTCGCCGCGCGCGGTTTGAAAATCATAGGCCCTACCCAGGCCGCGGCCCGCTTGGAAGGATCGAAGGTCTTCGCCAAACAGTTTTTTGGGCGTGCAGGCATCCCCACGGCGCGATCCATCCAGACAGATAGGTTTGAAAGCTCGC
Organism: uncultured Acidobacteriaceae bacterium; assembly: GCA_963771495.1. Lineage (GTDB taxonomy): Bacteria > Acidobacteriota > Terriglobia > Bryobacterales > Bryobacteraceae > Bog-105. The sequence goes on from CAVYTR010000013.1 coordinate 655,068, forward strand.
AAGGCCTCCTTCAGGCATTCGGCCTGCCGGTGGTCATCAAGGCAGACGGACTCGCCGGCGGCAAAGGGGTCCGCATTGTCCACACCGCTCAGGACGCCGAAGAAGCCATCCGCGATCTCGGCCCGAGTCTGGTGATCGAAGAGTTTCTAGAAGGCGAAGAGGTCAGTTTTATCGGCTTGAGCGATGGCCTATCTCTCGTTCCATTCGCTCCAGCCCAGGACCACAAAGCCGCCTTCGACGACGATCAGGGCCCGAATACGGGCGGTATGGGCGCGTACTGCGATACCCGCATCCTCACGTCTGCCCAGAGCGACGATGTGATGGACCGGATTATGCTTCCCGCGATTCACACCATGCGGTCCGAAGGCGCGCCATTTACTGGGTTCCTTTATGCCGGGCTGATGATGACAGGCGATGGTCCGAAAGTCCTCGAATTCAATGTGCGACTGGGGGATCCCGAAACTCAGGCCCTCCTGTTCAGCCTAGAAGGTGACCTCGCTTACCTTTTGGAGACTGCCGCCAACGGCGTCTCGATACCCGCTCCTAGGTGGGGGCCACCCTCACTGTGTGTTGTTCTGTCCGCAGCCGGCTATCCGGGCACACCAAAGTCGGGCGACGAGATAACGGGAATCGCAGATGCTGAGCGTTCAGGCGCGAAGGTGTTTCAAGCCGGAACGCGCCAGGAGGGATCGAAGCTCGTAACCAGCGGAGGCCGGGTGCTAGGGGTCACTGCGTCCGGCAACAACTTGCAGACGGCTATAGACCGAAGTTACCGGGCCATCCACGAGATCAAGTTCGATGGTATGCACTTCCGCAGGGATATTGGCCGGAAAGGGCTACGGCGCTGGTAGACTGCGGGTATACGCACGACCCCGGGGACGTAGCTCAGATGGATAGAGCGGCCGCCTCCTAAGCGGCAGGCCGGCAGTTCGAATCTGCCCGTCCCCACCACCTGCTCACGAGCTATTCGACAACTACCCGCGTACCCTTCGACTGGTCGCGCGAAAGGTGCTCGATCCGCAGGTCGACCAGTTCGCGGATCCCACGCCAAACCTCCACGCGAGCCTGCCGGAAGTGCTTAGCCGCAGATTCAGGCGGAAGGAACGCGTCCGCCGCTTCCTGGAACGCCTTACGGATGTTTCCGCACAAGCACTCGCCTTGCTGAGAAGAGGCCGTATCCTGCGCTTCGGTCATTTGGAATCCCTCATTTCTACCACCAGCATACGCCCATTTAAGCTCGCTTTCATCGGCATAAGGTTTGCCATGGTCGTCGGCAGTCCCACGTGACGCCGCAGCGTCCCTACTTCGATGGTCAACTCGTCATTCTTCTTGAAAAGGCCGATCTCGGCTTTCGTTGCAAAGGGAAACTCGAGACGCACTTCGTAATGGTCGTCCACCCGCGCGAATGAGTACGGCGGCGTGCTCCGCGTGACAACGGAAGGATCGTCTGTTCCGTAAAGCACGCGTGCCATTTCCGCGAGCCGCTCCAAGCCAAGAACCTCGCGTGAGAACATCGGCACCTGCCTCACCGGGATGGGTGAAAAATACTGTTGAATTTCAGCCAGCACATTCCGTTGCGAGTCGTGCCAGTTTTGAAAGAACGGATCCTGCACCGCTTCGGGGATCAGACGATTCACGATTAGGTCGTCCACCGTGAGGCCATGCAGGTTGAAATAGACAAACGCGCGTTGTGTTTCCCGCAACACCATCTTTTCCGCGTTCGTCACCAGACGCACGCTCGTAACTGCCGGGTCTTGGAGCACACGATCGATGCCTTCCACTTTGTCGAACAGATCTTTGATATTCCGGAAGTAGCTGTCGGGCGGTAATTCGACCGGAGAAAAGCGGTTGGCGATCGGACGAATAGCCCGCAGTGCATTTCGCTCGAGCCCAAAGACGTGCTTCATGTACCAGTCGAGTGTCGACGGCAAACTCACAAAACGCAGTGATTCGGCAGTCGGCGCACAGTCGAGAACGATCACGTCGAACTCGCCTGAGCGCCGGTACTGATTCACGTACATCATTGCGCTCAGCTCTTCCATGCCCGGGAAGATCGCCATTTCCTCGGCTTCAACGCTGCTCAATCCGGTGGTGCGGAGAATCGAAGTTATATACGACGAGATCTCCCGCCAATGGTTCTTGATCTCGTGATTGACATTCACTTCCTGCATCAAGAGCCGGTCGGCGATCGAGACCGGCTCTGAGGTGTCACCATGGAACAGCGCGCCCGGCATATCGAAGCTATCCGCCAGGCTGTGGGCCGGGTCGACGCTCATCACCAGCGTCCGCTTGCCCTGCTGCGCAAGCTGAATTGCGGTGGCCGCTGCAACGCTTGTTTTCCCTACACCGCCCTTGCCACTGAACAGGAGAATGCGCATGCTTGATATTCTCTCTAGTTCGAGGCATTTGCTGATGAAAACCGATCAATCGAGCCGAAGACAGTTCCTTTATGGCGCCCTGGCCGCCAGCGCCGCGGCCACGCTTGCGTTTGGACAGCGCGGGACGCAAGCCCCACAAACAGGCACCGGGCCGGCGGCAGCGCCTCCCAAGGCGGCTCGGGTTACTTCAAGCGTCATGATCTGGACCATGAAGGGCAAGTTTGAAGACAAACTTGCGCTCGCCGCTCATGCCGGCTTCCAATCTGTCGAGCTGGTCAGCGAGGAGGTTGGGTGGTCCGATGCGGACGTGGCGAAGTATAAGCGCGTCGCGCAGTCGTACGGCCTGGGAATGGATACCATCGTGGGCCAGCGCGATTGGACCAAACGCCCGGTGACAATGGTCAATCCCGCGCATCGCGAAGCCTTTCTTCAGGACGTGCGGCAAGCCATTGTCTGGGCCAAGAAACTCGATGTCCCGCAAATCATTCTGCTCAGCGGCAACATCCAGCCGGATATGTCACACGAAGCTCAATACGCGAGCATGCTCGAAGGCGCAAAACGCGCCACCGATCTCGCTTCAGCAGCCGGAGTGAAGTTGATTCTAGAAAACCTAAACAGCAAGGTCAACCACAAGGGTTACTTTCTGGTCAGCGCCAGAGAGGCCCTGCAATGCGTGAAGCAGGTAGACAATCCGCATTTCCGGATGCTCTTCGACATCTATCACGAGTACGTACAGAATGGCGATCCCATTCCAGTCATCAACGAAGCCGCCGCCTACACGTCGGTTTTTCACGTGGCCGACGCTCCCGGGCGTCACGACCCCGGAACAGGCGAAATGAAATGGGATGACATATACAAAGCGATCGCTAAGACCAATTACTCGGGTTACATCACCATGGAATATCTGCCCGTTGGCGATGAGCTTGAGAGCTTTACTAAATCCCTAACTCAGATGAGGCGCGATATTAATTCAGTACCGGCTCCGAATCAATCGGCGGCTCCAAGTTAAACTAAGTCAACGAAGATAGTAACTCGTCGATAGCATCTGAACTTATTTCGGACAGTGTCACGTCTTGGTGGATTGACCAGCGCTCAATGTGCGAGACGGAGCTGCCCGGTTGAAGGTTGACTAAGGGCCCCAGGGTCTCGAGCTCCAGGAATTCGCCATTTACGAATATCTGGGCGGAGGTTCCAAAATCCGGATACTCGGCCGCGTGGGTTGCGCGTGTCCTCTTGACGAATAACTCATTCCCGAGCAGGTAAGCGCAGATGGTATCTGGATTGAACAGCCCGACTTTCTGCGGATATAAGTTCGCTGGGCTTTGTCGAACGGCAAGGTGCCGCTTCAGGAAAATGTAACGCTCGTCCGTGAAGTCGGTGAACGCCCACATGACTAAGGGATTACTGGGCTGTAAAACCTGATCATGTCCGAAACGTGGCGGGAAAGCTGTAAAAGCCAGACCACCCGGCGCCATTTGAGTAAGGATCCAGGGCGCCATCTCGCGCGCAGCAGGTCCGGTATTCTCGACACAATGAATTAATGTCACGGCGCCAGAGTTAGTCAGCTCCACGGTCATTTCCTTCTGCAGTCCAGTTTCTGGCTCCACAGGCTGCACTAAGGTAATGCTGTTCTCGCGAACTGATGCCTCCACAGGTGCATTGTCGAGAGCGTAGGAGTCCGGCACAACCTCCGGCGCGATCCAGATGCGATGACCGCCCCGCATGCACCAGTGATCTTCTCCGGCCTTCCCCATCTCCTTTTCACGCTGATAAAAAAGGTTCTGACTGCCGACAAAGCCGCAATGAATAACGCGTGGACCGACATCTGTCGTGACGATCAGTTCCACATCGCCGTTTGTCATGCGGTAGCAGTTGGGCCAACCGCCGTACGGAATCGCCTCAATATTGGTTTTGGCCATGTGAGTCTTATCTTTTCACCGCAAATACCGCATCCACGAACGTTCCTGTCCGCCGGAACTCGATATCGGAAAAACCAGCGCCGCCTAGAAGCTGTTTGTATTCACCCTCGGTTCGTTCCCGTCCATCCGTGCAGACCAGCATGTTGAGATCTTGCATGAGCGCATAGACTGGCCCCGAGCGATCGTCATTGACAAGTGCTTCTTGCACCAGGAGGCCGCCCGCCGCGGGTAGCGCAGCGTAGATCTTTTCGAGCAGCGGGACAATCTTCGCGTCATCCCAATCGTGAATAATGCGGCCAAGTGAATATAAATCACCCTGGGGCAGAGGATCCTTGAAAAAGTCGCCTATGACGAACTGAGTGCGATCGGAGACCGATGAGTCGCGGATGAACTCGCGAGCAATGGGCTCCACTCGCGGCAGATCAAGAACGGTCGCCCGCAGATTCGGATAAGCTTCGGAAGCCGCAATCGCCAGATGCCCGGTGGCTCCCCCCAAGTCGACCAGATGTGAAAAACGGCTCAGGTCAAACGCCCGCACAATTTGCGGCGAAGCGAGCCGCCCAAAGCCATTCATGGCGCGCATGAAGTTGGCGGTAGCTTCCGGATCCCGATAGTAATAGTCGAAGAGAGCGTCGCGACTGCCGAATGTCTGCTCCCACCGGTTACTGCCCTCGCGCACCGCATCGTCCAGATGGGACCACAACTTGTACAACGATTCATCGGAATATTTGATGTAGCCCGAGAAAGTATCCGGGCTGCCACTTACTAAGTAAGTCGAGGTGATCTGGCAATTGCGGTATTTGTCAGCTTCCCTTTCGAGCAGGCCAAGGGACACGCACCCGTCGAGCAAGCGGCCGGTTGCGCCCTCGTGCAGATTCAAAATCCGGGCAAGCGCCGCAGAGTTCTGAGGATGCCTCTCTAGCTCGTCGAAGATACCGAGGCGCACAGCCGTAAACATGGTCTTGGAGCGCCTGAAAGCTTCGATTAGATCAAATACGATGTTCATGCGAAGTGATCGAACCCTCCCGGTTTGAGCTGTTCGCCGCGAAATGAGATTGCCACTCTGCCGGCGGGAACGAATTTACCAATCACCGTCAGCGGCACTTTACCCAGTGTGGCAGGTAATTTGACAGTGGCCGGCGCCGCAAAGAGTAATTCATAGTCCTCGCCACCGTAGAGTGCATCTTCGAGCGTTGCGCTCCGTCCGATCGGAAACGACTCGTTCAACTCCGCGCTGACATTCGATTCCCGGCACATACGGAACAAATCGAGGGCAAGGCCGTCACTGATATCCATCGCGGCGATCACGCCCAGCTTCCGCAGAACTTGCCCTGCTTCGACTCTCGGTTCAGGGCGCAAATGACGTTGCCAGGCACGTCCGCGACGCGTCCGCAAGCCCGCCGCCGATTCGCCGAGCGCTCCGGTGACGCAGATGCGATCTCCGGGTTTCGCCCTGCTGCGAAGGAGTGCTTTGCCCACGGGAACGCGGCCGCAGCAAATTACGTCAACAATCACCCGGTCGAAGCGCGCGAGGTCGCCGCCGGCCAGTGCAATTTGATGAGCTGAGGCCAGCGTGAGCAGCCCTTGGTAGAAGTGGCTCACCCACCGATCAGCGAGCTCTTTCGGAACAGCGAGTGAGACGAGGCAAAAAACAGGTTCGCTGCCCATGGCCGCAAGATCGGATAAGCTTCGGGCCAGCGCTTTGTAACCCACATCAGCCGCGCGATGGGTATCGAGAGTAAAGTGACGCCCCTCGAGCAGGAAGTCAGTGGTGAAGACATAATCGGAGCCGGCTTGAGGCCGCAGAATGGCGCAATCATCTCCGATGCCGCGAATGATCTGCTTCTGCCGCGAGCCGGTTTCAGCCATCGCGCGCAGTCGCGCGACTAAGTCCGTTTCGCGCATTGGGCGCTAATCCACATTGGCCGGTTCGGCTAGTATTAAGCCTGCCGGAAGGTCTTCGCCGAAGACACGGCTTTCAGCGGCAAGATCGTTCTCTTCTCCGGAAAGCTGGCGCAGCAGAGCCGCCGCATGCGAAGTGGGTTCGCACGCTCTGCGAACCGTCTCCAAGATGCCAGGCGGCAGATCGCGTGCCACATCTCCTGTTATTTGCGCAACGTGAACCACCGCTTCGAGGAGCGCGGGCGTGTGAGGAAGCCGCAACAGAGTCTCGACCCAGCGGGCGGCTACAGACGGCGAGATCACCAGATTGATAGGTCCGTGAAAGAGTCTGCGAGCACCGAGGCGGGAGAGGCACCATGTGCCGGCTTCAGCCATTTCGCCGCGTTTTAGAATCGTGATCATCGCCTCGCCGAGCTGCGCCTTGGTTTGTTGGGGCAAGAGCTCCAGGCTTGCGGCAGTGCGCCACATCTCCCGATAGAGGCTCTGGTTCGTACGTCCTTTGCGTTGTCCTTTGGGCAGCAGGACCGGGGAGATGCGCTGAAAGATATCGCCCTGCTGGTTGCGGTTGAGTCCACCGGCGATGCGCCCGCAGAAGATCCACCAGTCGATCTCGCACTGCACCTGATTGCCGAAGGTGATTCCGGCCGCATACACACGCCGCGCCTGCTCAATGCGGAAATCGTCGCCCGGGAAACCGAACCCGGGCCGCAGGCAGAACCCGGCGAGATTCAGCCAACGCGCTTCGTGCGGTGCGTTGCGACGACGGCCATCTGCAACCGCGAGCAGCTTATCTGCGAGAGCACGGATGGCGGGCAGGGGCCAGGACAGACGCCCGAGAGCGAGAGCCTGCTCCAACCGCGAGGGCAGTTGCTCGGGCGGCACCCCGGATGGAGGCTTGCCGAAGACGCCTTCGATCAGAGATTCGGCTTGCGCCTGTGATTCAGCACTGATGACAGCGCTCGAACGAATGCCGGTGGCGGAAGGGCCGATTTCCGTGGCATCGCCCGACTTGCGCAGCTGGAACTGCAAGCGCCATCGATGTTCACTGACCTTGGACTCCGCCCATGCTTCGAGTGTTCCTACTTCGCTGAGGCGCGCTCCGAGAGTGACGGGGACACGGCGCTCTCCGCCTTTGCCGAACCGGATGACGGCACGCAGAGGAGCGTGGAGGCGCGGATCGCTCGCCGGATTCAGCATGTCTTCCGATGCTGTTAGCGAGACCACGTCGCCGGCTGCATCCTCGGTGCGACTTAAGGAACTGTACAGACGGAACGCGACCGGCGTATTCGCGAGCAGTTCTAGTTCAGGCTTCTCGAGCCGGATCTCCTGACCTTCTTCCGTGCCGCGAGGCATCAGGCAGACCGCCCCGATGTCCGTCGAATGTGGAGTATTCAGTGTGTGGAGTCCGACGAAGTAGGAACGCGGCAATCCGCCGCGCACCAAAACGCCGCTGCCAGATGCTCGAACGTATGAATAGTATGCGGCGCCGATAGCGACCGCCAGATCGAGGTCCTGGTTTTCGAAAACCAGCGGCCGCCGTCCAAACCAATGCCCCACGACGTCGCGGACACGTTCGCGGAATACCGGCGGGATGAAGAATCCGCCGTTGAAAAGAATCGCGTCGATGCCGTGCTGCACGGCAGGCGAGTTCCGAAGGAAATCCGCGAGATGACGCGTGATGCTCGGGTCGGATACATAGGGTAGGCCGAGTTCGCGAAACACGCTTTGCTTTTCGACCTGCGGCTGGTCAGTTAGTTCGCAGGGCGGCAGAAAGCCTCCGAGCGCCAACTCGAGAACCTCGTCGCGCGTAATTGAGGTTTTGAGAGTGCCTCCTATGAGCGATGAACCCGCGCCGACGACGGTCACGTCGACAGACTCAGGACCTGCGCCCGCGAGAAGTGATTCCTTCGCGGCCGAACATTGACGGCGAAGTGCGCTTCGCTGCCGTAGCGAAAGAGTTTTGCCAAGCTTTGATTCGGCCAGCCAGGAAATGGTGAGATCGAGGTTATCGCCGCCGAGTAGAAGGTGCCGCCCGACGTTAGTTCGAGTAAACTGAACGCGATCGCCTTCGCGGTCGACGCGAACGATGGTGAAGTCGCTAGTGCCGCCTCCGACATCACAGACGAGCACGGTTTGCCCATCGAACAGCTCTTTGTTGGAACGGGCGAGATGAGCGGAAATCCACGCGTAGAAAGCGGCCGCGGGCTCTTCGAGCAGCGTGAGATTCTCAATTCCGGCGTCGTGCGCCGCTTGCACTGTGAGTTCGCGCGCTTCTTCATCGAAGCTGGCCGGAACGGTCAGGACAACCTGCTGCCCAGCAATAGACGAAGTTTTCAGACGCTCCCACGAGTCACGAAGATGGGCAAGATAGCGCGTAGAAGCCTCGACAGGCGAGAGAACACGGCCCTCTTCCTGCGAATCCCAGGGCAGGATCTTCGCTGTGCGGTCCGCTTCGGAATTCGAGAGCCAGGATTTTGCGGAGTGCACGGTCTTGGTGGGAACCAGCGCTCCCTGGTCGCGCGCGTATGCGCCTATTACGGGCGGTTCGCTTAGATACAGGAACGAAGGCAAAGTCCGAAGAGTTGCTGTGCGATTCGCTTCCACCTGCTGCTCAATAGGCAGTACATGGATGGGCGGATAGTCCGCCTCCGCGGCTTCCGCCGGATCGATATAAGCGAGCGCTGAATTGGTGGTGCCTAAATCAATGCCGATATTCATGCTGCGGCTGAACGCTCACGAACGTTGAACTCGAGCTTCCAGCGGCGTCCGTCGGAAGCGACGCACCACAGCTCCATCATGCCTGTTTCGGTTACTCTGCTTTCGAGTGTCACGGGGACGACTTCCTCGCTCGAACCGTCTGTGTTGGGCGGCAGAACTACTTCGATCGGCGCCAATTCTTCCAACTCGTCGCCTACTTCTTCGAGCAGCGCCCCGGGAGGATCGCTCTTGCGCGAAAGCGAAGAGAAGAATCGGAACTCAGCCGGTTCACCGACCACCAGAGCAAATTTTCGCTGCGGCAACTCAACACTCGAACCTTCTTCGAGCCCGAACGGCACAACGGTGAGCGCCTTCATCGGCGCGGGGAAACCCGGAACAGCGGGCAATGAACTTTCAATTCCCACATAGTACGTGCGGGGAACGCCGCCCCGGATGCGGACCCCTTTTCCGGTACGAGCGAGCCCGTAGTATGCCGCTCCATAAGCAACCGCATGCATCAGGTCGGCATGCTTGCTTTTGTTTCCGAGTTCCACAACAGGAGGAACACCGGCGGCCGTCAGCCACTTATTGAGAACTTCAAAGATCCGCGATTCGATCGCGCCGGCCTGCAGCACGCCCCCGTTGAGAAGCAAGTGAGTGGGCCGGGCGAAATCCTCAGCTCGACTTGCTCCCGCCCGGCGAAGGAAATGCGCGAGATGCTTGGTGACAGCAGGATCGGACGCATAGTTAAGACCGAGTTCGGCCAGAGCGGCCCGACGCGGGCGCTCCGGTGCGGCGTCACCGCCTACGTCGGGGAAAAATCCGTCAAGCAGCAGGGTGCGCACTTCGTCGCGTGTCAGTTTGCCGCGAACTGTTCCACCAACTAAGCCGGTACCGCGACCGAGCAGCGTGAGCGAAACCTCATGAGGCGCATCGACATCGTTCGAAAGGAGGGATTCTTTTGCTGCCCGGCATTGCTGCCACAGCGAATGAAACTGTATGGAGTCGAGCTTCGATCCTCGCCGGGAGAACTGGCCTTCCGCATGGCGGGCCAAAGCCAGATCCATGTTGTCGCCGCCCAAGAGGAGATGTTCGCCGACAGCCACGCGCTCCAGCTGCAACTCACCATCACGCTCAGTCACTGCGATCAGGGTGAAATCGGTGGTGCCGCCCCCGATGTCGACAACCAGGATCAGGTCGCCGGGCTTCACTTGCTCCCGCCAATCAGTGTTGCGCTCGATCCAGGCGTAGAAGGCAGATTGCGGCTCTTCGATGATCGTAACTTCCGGATAACCTGCCATGCGGGCAGCACGCTGAGTTAGATCCCGGGCCGCGGCATCAAAGGAAGCGGGAACAGTAATCAGTACCGATTGCTGCACGAGCGGCGCGTTCGGATAAGCCGCGTCCCAAGCGTTCTTCAGGTGATCGAGATATTGGCGGGACGCTTCGAGCGGAGAAATTTTTGCAACGCCTTCCGGAGCAGCGAGCGGCAGAATCGGTTGTGTGGGATCGGCGCTCTGGTTAGAGAGCCATGATTTAGCCGAACTGACCAAGCGTCCGGCATTCTCTACGCCGCGATTCCTCGCCAAGCGTCCGACGATCAATTCCGGTTGCGGATTCCACGGTAGAGCGAGTGAACCTTCCACAAACTCACTGGGACCAGGAATGTAGAGTGAAGAGGGCAGCAGGTCGAGACCTGCTACTTCACCCGGATTCACAAGCTGTGGAACGTAGAACAACTGTACCGGCTGTGCAGCTTCGCCTTCCGCGGCGCTCGATGCGTACGCAAGAGCACTATTGGTTGTACCCAGGTCGATGCCAATGACGTATTCGGACATGGCTAGTTCTTGGTGAAGCTACTCTACTTCCAGTTCAGCAGGGGCAATCGCCGCAGCATCCTGTTTCCCGAGCGGGGAAGGCTGACGGAAGCCGCCATCCATCCGCGGTGACGAAGAGTTCCAGTGGAGACCTTGCCAGTTGCTGGAACGTTGCCAATGAGCTTGATGCGATTCGGGTCGGGCACTTTCGAACCGTCAAGCTTCTGAACGGTTCCTTCCACGCCATCGATCATGGGAACAAGCGTGATGTGACGCGAGAGGCTGTTTGCGCAATCGTCATGCAGCGTCCGTACCGCCGCGCCAATTTGATCATCGGCAAAGCTTGAGATATCTTCCATGAGGAAATCGATGAGACGAGAGTCGCGCTGCAGGATGCCGAGTATCTGAAGAGCGCCGTCACTCGGTTTTGGAAGTTCAACGGGCGGCGCTGCTGGTACAGGCTTGGGTTTGACGAAGCCAAACTCGGAAGCGATATCCTCCGGGAGTTCACCAGAGAAAAGAATAGAGAACAAGCTGCGAAAAGCAGATGTAAATCTCGACAATAGGGCCTCTGGATGCTATTATCTCTCCCCCTGCTCTTATAAAAAGTATTTGTCTGGTTGAAACAATTTATGTAAGACTTGTCTCCAGTAAGCAGGGCCGTAGAAGTACGTAATTACAGGGAGAATTAGGAATGGCAGCAAAGAAATCGCAAGGAAAGAGATCGTCGTCCGGATCGGATCCCAAGTCGAAACGAATCGTTCATAACAAGATGCAGGACACGATGCACGAGTTCAAGCATCACGAACTCGAATCCGGCCGCAGCGGCAAGAAGGTGAAGAATCCGAAGCAAGCTATTGCGATCGGATTGAGTGAGGCGCGACGCTCGGGCGCAGATATTCCGCCGTCGCCGAATAAGAAGAAGAGCACAGCCAAGAAGTCGAGTTCAAAGAGCGCGGCTACAAAGAAGAATGCGGGCCGCAAAACCGCAAGTAAGCGAGCCCCCGCTAAGAAGTCAGCAGCGAAGAGATCCGGCAGAAAGACCGCGAGTAAGAAGACGACAGCTAAGAAGTCGGCCTCCAGGAAATCGAGCCGCCGCTAAATCTCAGGCCCGCCCGGCAGGGCACTAGCGGGCCTCTTCTCCTATCCGAAATTTTGCCGGGCATCGGATTTCTATTTCCGCGAATAGAATAGGCACAAGATTGTCCGAGTCAGCTTGGGCATAAGCTGACTCGCAGATCCAAGGAGATCGCAAGATGTTAGCCCCGCGGATGCCTCGAAGGCTTTACCTGGCCCTAATTACACTCGCTTTTCTGAGCTTCGCGCCCAGTACGTTTGCCCAGGGCTTTGGCACAATTGTCGGCACGGTAACGGACCCGGCAGGCGCGGTAGTTCCCGGTGCGAAAGTAACAGTCACTAACGAGGGCACGGAGCAATCGAGAGACGTAGTTTCTAACGATCAGGGATATTTTGTTGTTCCTTCTGTTCAGCCCGCCAGCTATTCGCTAACCGTTAACTCGAGTGGGTTCGCCTCCTTCACGCAGGTCCACCTAAGGGTATTGGCAGACCAGAGCTTAACCGCAAATGTGAGTCTGACTCTTCAACAGTCCTCTGAAAAGGTGACAGTTGAAGCTACGCCGGTGCAGGTGGACACGAGTACGTCCACGCTGAACCAGGTGGTTGAGCAGAAGCGCATTGTCGACCTTCCGCTGAACGGCAGAAACGCAGCCTCGCTGGCGTTGCTGGTGCCCGGGGCAATCCAAGCTCCACCCGATAACTCCGATCAGGGGGTTTACAAAACGTTTCCGACCGCTGTTACGGTCTCGGCGAACGGTTCGCGGGCGAACCAGACAAGCTTCAACCTGGACGGCAGCAATAACAACGATCCTTATACGAACGTGAATCAGCCGTTTCCCTTTCCGGATGCGCTGCAGGAATTCAGTGTGCAGACGAGCGATTACGGTGCACGTTATGGCGGGAATGCGGGTGCTGTCGTCAACATCATCACCAAGTCGGGCTCGAACGATTTACATGGCGATGCGTTTGAATTCAATCGCAATGCGGTATTCAACGCCCGGAACTATTTTGCGGGGAATCGCGATCAGCTCAAGCGGAATCAATTTGGCGGAACAATCGGCGGTCCGATCGTAATACCGCGCTTGTACGATGGACGGAACAAAACATTCTTTTTCTTTGGATACCAGCGGACCAATCTCAGCAACATTCAGAATGGCCAGAGTGCTTTTGTGCCCACGCCAGCAGAATTGGGAGGCGACTTTTCCGCCCTGCTGAATCCGAATAGTCCAAACAATCCATTCGGAAGATCTGTTCCGATTACTGACCCGTCGACAGGACAGCCATTCTCGGGCAACATCATTCCAACTAGCCGGTTTGATCCGGCGGCTTTGGCGTTCACCAGGTACCTGCCGGTTTCGGCTGCTGCCGGGAACGGCAAAGTGTACTATTCGACGCCGCTCGGCCAAAATTTCAACGAATATATAGGGCGAGTGGATCACTCTTTCTCTGAGAAGGACCGGCTCACGGCGCGATATTTCTTCGACCGTTTCGACAACCAGGCATTCAATACTCCGAACAACTATCTGAGCCTGGTCAGTTCCTCGCTGATCGTTTCGCAGAATGCTCTGCTGCAGGAAACGCACATTTTGAAGCCCAATTTGCTGAACGACTTCCGGCTGGCTTATTCGCGAGAGACTTCGGATGCGGGTCCGCCTCCCAATACGGCGGGTTTTGGGAACATCGGCGTAAACATATATCAGCCGCCAGGTCCGACTAACATTGACAGTCTGCAGGTGAGTGGCTATTTCAGTGTTAGTAGTTTCCCGCAGCTATTTTTGGCACGGAATACGCTGACGCCGTCGGACGACGTTTCCTGGACTCTGGGGCGTCATACTCTGACTTTCGGCGGATCGTACACTCGTGGCGCACTCGCGTTACGAGATGCATATCTCGCGCACGGGCAGTTCTCGTTTACATCCGATATCACGAACAACGCTCTTGCGAGCTTCCTGCTTGGCAAGATTCGCACGTTTCAACAGGGCGCAGGCGAATACAAGGACAATATCAATAACACCTTCGGGCTGTATTTACAGGACGACTATCACGTATCGAAGCGTCTGACTCTAAACCTCGGAGTCCGGTATGAGCCGTTCATTCCGTGGCAAGAGACGCGGGGGCGAATCGAGCAGTTCCGAATTTCAAATTACCAGGCCGACATCGTATCGCAGCAATTCCCAAATGCGCCTCCGGGCCTTCTGTTTCCGGGCGATCCCGGAATGCCTCAATACGGCGTGAACGGCGCGTACAAGAATTTTTCGCCGCGAGCCGGATTTGCATGGGACGTAGCCGGCAATGGAAAAACTAGCGTTCGGGGAGGGTTCGGCTCCTTCTATGAATCACAGCAGATCGGCATCATCAACAACCGGTTTGTGGACGTATCGCCCTTCAGTCCGCAGGTGAGCGTGGCTTATCCGGCGGGCCCATTTAGCAATCCATACGCAGGATCAGTGGATCCATTCCCGGCTGTGTTACCGCCTCCGAAAAACGCTACTTTCCCGACGCCGGTACTAGCGGTGACTTACGATCCGGCAAATAACTCGCAGATGAAGCCGCCTGTCACTTACAACTACAACTTCACAGTTGAACATCAGTTTCTGGGCGGATGGCTGGGGCGGATTGCGTACGTAGGCTCGGAATCGAGGCACCTGACCGAAACGATAGAGCTGAATCCGGCGGTCTACACGCCCGGCAGCACGGCGGGAACGGATGCGCGCCGCTTATTTCAACCCTTTGGAAGCATCGGACAGTCGAGTCAAGACATTAACTCGAATTATAATGCGCTGCAGGCAACAGCGCAGAAGCGGATGTCGAACGGTTTGACTGTATTGGCGAACTACACCTATTCGAAGAGTCTGGATGACGTTCCGAACGGGCAGGGGAACGCAGGGATCGCATCGCAGAGTGACTCGCCGATACCGTGGTATCTTCCCGGGCGGCATCAGTTCGACTACGGCCGGTCGGACTTTGACCACGAACAAAATTTTGTTTTGTCGTACACCTGGCAGACCCCGGCCCTGAGCCGGATAAATTTGCTGGTGCGCGAAATTCTAGGTTCCTGGGAAACGACCGGCATCCTTTCCGTACGGTCCGGCGGCCCGGTGACCGTCCTGGCAGGGCAGGACAGATCGCAAACCGGCATCCAGCAGGACCGCGGCGTTCTTCTGAACAGCAACGTATTCGGATCGGGCGCATGCAAGAACACAGCGCCGTGCGTTGATTATTTGAATACCACGGCGTTCGGAATTCCGGCGCTCGGGACCTATGGGAACATCGGCAAAGGCTCGTTCAGCGGGCCGGGGTTCCTGAACTGGGACGTCGGACTGTTGAAGAATTTTCCACTGAAATCGGAACGCTACATCCTTCAGTTCCACGCCGAGTTCTTCAACGTTTTGAACCGCGCAAATTTCGGAAACCCGAACGCGAGCGTACAGGCGGCGGGGTTCGGCACGATTACGGGGACATCAGGCGATCCGAGGATCGGGCAACTGGCCCTGAAGGTGTTGTTTTAGGAAGATTCTTTTCCTTTGATGCGTAGAGAGGACAGCCGTCTACCCGGATCGCATCCAGCTGCTGCAGTAAATCACTCAACCTGGTTCGTATGCCGGCCTTCAGCTCTTGTTCGTTCTCTGCCACGTGCTCCATCAGGTCTTGCAAGCAAACCGGCTTAGAAGGTGCTGTTCCAATAAGCGTGCTGCCCGATGTAACGGTCGTCAGGCAGGTTTTTCAGCAGCGCGCGCTTCACTTCAAGAGGGTTCATCCCGCCCTGGGTCCGGTAGAGGACCTCGCCGTTCATGCCGATGAGAATCGTAAAGGGAACGCCACCGCTCCAGCCATCTCCGAAAGCCGATACGGCATCCGCCGGATCATTCGTGCTCCAGAGCAGATTCCTGTTTATTGCATGTTGTTCGTTCAAGAAGTCGAGTACGAACTTCTTCTCGTCGGGAGCGTTTATGCTAACCGTCACAATGTTTACTGCGCGCTTGGCGTACTGGCGCACCATCTTCTGTAGTTCTGGAAACTCAGCTGTGCATGGGCCGCACCAGGTGGCCCAAAAGTTCACCAGCAAAAGCTTGTCAGTTCCGCTATTCTTGCGCAACGTCGTCAGCTGATCAGCCGTTACCAGCTCCACAGTAACTGGCTTCTGATTTCCTTCGTCGACTTCCTCACGGGCACCAGTCTCTTTGTACGCCCACTTCGTTGAGCACCCAACAGCGGGCGTATCCGTTACCGGCACCGGCTTCCCAGCGAGTAAAGCATCAATAGCATCCCTCGCTTCGTGCTTAGTAACAAGCTGCTCACGCGCATTGTTGTCTATCCGGCCTTCGTAGCGTAAGTTTCGCTGTTGGTCAAAAATGAATATGTGCGGAGTTGCAGTCGGACCGTATTTCAGCGCGACGGCTTGCGTATCGCCGTCATACAAATACGGATAGTTGATGTGCCTGTACGCAGCGCGAAGCTTCATCTCCGGATAAGAATCGCTTAGGTCCGTGTGGCCCAGTTCGCTCAAATGGATTGCCTTGGGATCATTACCCATGATGGCCACAACATCCACACCGCGGTCCTTATAGTCAGCAGTCAACTGCTTGATGCGCTTCTCGTACATTTGCGCTATTGGACAGTGATCACAGGTAAATACGAGAGCCAGCACCTTGGCCCCTGCATACTCTTTGAGGCTGTGCATTTTGCCGTCAACGCCCAGCAGATTGAAATCCGGTGCAGGCGAACCCACCTTCAGGATGGGCGGGACATCTGAAGCGGGCGGCAGATGATCGTCTTGTGCCCGTACGGCGGAGCACAGCGCGAACGCAATAATCGCCACTCCAGATAAACGTGCAACATAGCGCACAAATATTCTTGGAAACACCAAACTCAACATTACTTCTCCTTGCTACTACTTCGAACCCCAAAAAGGTCTTTGGGCAACGTTTCACCAACCAAGCCGCATGCTGAACTGAGTCGTCCTCTGATCGATACCGTCACGTCCAGTGTTGGCTATTCCTAAGGCCTGCATGAAAGTACTGCTGTTGATACTGTTTGTCGGGTTAGCATGGTGCGGCGTATTGGCTGTATTAAACATCTCGACTCGAAATTTCAGTTGAATCCGTTCAGTGATCGGGAAGTTACGCGCCAGACCCGTATCGAGGTTGATGAGACCCGGTCCCCACACGTTGTCGGTTCCACAAGTCCCGAACCTTCCAGTCGCGGGTTGCGCGAAAGCGGAAGGATTGTACCACTGATAGATGTTTCGCATTTCCTGCGGCGCGCTGACGCAGTCTGCGAATTGCGTAGAACCGACGGCGTTTAATGTCGTATTCGAAGCAATTACGGTGAAAGGCGTTCCGCTGCGGAGAGTAGATACGGCTTCGATTTGCCACTCGCCCAGGACCTTGCCAGCGATGCCATTCTGCAGCCATCGCTTGTTCCTTCCAAACGGACTATCTGCAACCAACGTTAAGCCGACCGTATGTCGGGCAATGCCCGCCAGGTTTCCATAGTTAAGGCGAAAATCGTACGGGATGGCAACCTGGGTTGAATAGCCCAGCCCCTTGGCAAACGTGTAAGTCGCCGAAAACTGGTAATTGTGAGCAAAACGGTGTTCTGCGCGCGCCTGCAGGGAATCGTATTTATTTGTTCCCTCTGTGCCGATTCCGTTGGTGATAGCTGTCCGCCCCGCCAGTACGTTCAACACTTGCCCTGCCGTTCCCGTGCCCACTGGCGACCAGTTCTCGTTCAACGAGATGATCGGATCAACCGATCGAGTTGCCACGTACCCGGCTGAGGCCACCCAGCTTCCTAACTGCCGTTCTATGGTGAGGTTCCATGATTGGATATAGCCGCGGACAAAGTTATTGTTGTCGACGGTGAATACCCCAGTAGTCGTCGGAACAGGCACGCTTCCAGAGCTGTAATTGGGCGCGACAGATGCAGGCAGACCCAATCGAAGCGTGGTGGCATAGGAGAAGCTGTTCGGCGCAGTCAGAGTTGTAGCGATTATGTCGGGATAATTCTGCCGATTTCCTAGGACCGCACCAAGATTCGTTGGATCGTTGGTTAGTCCGTATCCCGCTCGGATGACAGTGGAATTTGTAAAGCGATATGCTAGGCCCACTCGCGGAGCAAACCGGTGCGTGTCCTTGGTAATGCCGCAATTCTTGGGATTGCCTCCGACCCCGCAAATGATCATTTGATTCGTCTGAGGGTTGAGGTATTCCATGCCCCGGCTTCCACGCGTTGGAAACGGATAAGCTTCCCAGCGGGTTCCATAGGTCAGCGTCAACTTACGCGTGGCTTGCCATTGATCTCGAATATAAGCCGCAAAGACGTTGGCGTAATCGTGATATTGAGGTGGAAATAGAGTAACTTTGCCGGCATTAGTGGGCAGACCTAACAAGAACGCTGCAAATGCATTGTAGTCATTTCCGGCCGGTCCACCATTCAATTGAGTGGTCCCCTGAGAAAATTGGAATCCGCCTGCGCCTGTGCAATAGTTACAAAACGTGGCTTCCTCAAACACTTCATTGATCTGCTGTTGTACAAAATCGATGCCGCCACGGACATTGTGGGTTCCTTTGACCCAAGTCACGTTACCCGCCCACTCCCTCGCAAGGTTCTGAAAAACCTGCGGTTCGAAGTTGTTTGCGGGGCCAATGGTCGCCTCTGGGATATTTGATCCCGTGCCCCCGAAGCCGTCAATTTCGAGCGCCGGCAACCCACCCTGTCTGATGTCTGAACTTTGAAGACCAGGAATACCTAGCAAAGTCCAACCAAGATTCTGGCTCAATCCCTGCGGCGTTGTATTCGCATCGTCACGTGAGTATCCAAAGTATGCGTCCGCTATAAGGTTTGGACTGAAGATGTAAGTCCCAGAAACAGTTCCGCTATAGATGAATCCGTCGCCGGTTCCGACCCCTGTGTTGGACGGGCTATAACCAGGGCCGCCGAGCGCACCATACTGTTGGGGATTGAACCACGAGAAACGGTCGAGGCCGAATCGAGCAAACATGCTGAACTTGTTACTCGGATTCCAATTGAGCTTAGAGTCGACTTGATTTTGGTGTTCGGCACTGTCTCCGGCACTCAAATAGTTCCGGGCCAAACCGAGACTTCCCGTTCCCGCCACGTTCGGATTGGGCAATTCGTTAAGCGCAAGAAGCGCGGCAATTCCTGGATCGATTCTATTGGAAGGAATGATGTTCCCGGGAAACGGCGTTCTGTTCCTGCCATTTGAAAGACCAGTCATCGGATCGTAGATAGCGGTGGGAGATGCTGATAAGTTACCCGCCTTCATGGCCTGCGTGGGCACCTCCGAATAGATCGGATTCTCAACCGGAACGTAGGTGCCTTGATAACTCACAAAATAGAAGAGCTTGTCTTTTTTGATGGGACCTCCCACCGTTCCGCCGAATTGATTGTTGATATATTTCGGTTTCGGCAGATTGCGGTTTCCGGCCCATGGATAGGCTTGCAGATGCTGATTCGTGTGGTACTCAAATAACGATCCGTGTATGCTATTTGTGCCCGATTTGGTGGTGACGTTTGTTGCTGCGCCCCCTGCTAATCCCTGCTCTGCATCGAACGAATTGGTCACCACGTTGACATTCTGAATCGCCTCCAATGCCGGACTATACATGGGCTTGTCAGTCGCGTTGTAATTTGTAGAACTGGTTCCATCTATGCGGGTGTCGTTGGTAACGGTACTCGCTCCGTTAACGGAATATCCGACTGAGCGAGATGGATTTGCGCCAAACGATTGCCCGCTTTGCGGGGTTGAGACTCCTGGAACAACGACCGCCAGGATCATTTGGTAATTCCGGCCCAGCGGTGTTGGCAAGTTATTTAGGCTTTGGGTACTCAAGTCCGAATGAACGTCTGCGCGATCCGTTTGTAATGTGGCGGCCTGCGCTGAAACCGTAACTTGCTCCGTGATTTGTCCAACGGTCAAAGTCACATCCGTACGTGCGACCTGATTGACATTTACTACGATCCCTGTCTTCGTATAGGTTTCGAATCCTTGCGCTTTGATCGTGACCGTGTAAGTTCCAGGCGGCAAAGTAGGAAGCGTATATTCGCCTTGGGCGTTGGTGATCGCATTGCGTGTGAAGCCAGTTCCCTGATTCACGGTCATCACCGTAGCCCCTACAACGGCGGCTTGACTTGTGTCGGTTACATTGCCGGCGATGGTGCCTTGCAGAAGCTGGGCGCTGGACCATCTGCAGAATAAAAGCATCAGGGAAAGGCAGATGATCAGCCGAAAGGCGGCTAAAACTCGGTCGTGGAGTGGAATGCGCATTGTAATTTGTTCCGGATCCGGCCCTGATATATCAGAGCTAAAGGCCTACTCTATCGCCGACTCGCGATTCAGTCAAATAGTTATTGCAAGGACCGCCTTCATCTTCGGTCCTATTGAGCAGCATTGCTACTGGGGCGGAGGCGCGGTCGAGGGCGGAGGTGTTTTTCCATTGATAGTTCGGGGCTCCATCAATTCTTCGCGCGTGCCATCGGGGTCAAAAAGATTTGCCTGCCGCTTTTGATTGACGCCGACGTGGATTTCGATTTCACGCTTATAAACGTCTTGATAGTAACTGGTGGCTTTTAACTTTGCGACCGCCGCGTTAATTTCAGGCACTTCCAGCGCAATGTGATGGGCCGTGCCGCGCTTGGTCGGAGGCGGCGCCTCCTTATACAACATAAACTCGACGTAATCATCTCCATCGGGCACCTTGACATTCACCCACGATAGCTGGTCACCCGAGTGGCTGCCCCGCCAGATCTCCTGAAAGCCCAATACGTCCTCGTAAAACCGCAATTCGGAATCCAGGTGAGTGACGATGATGCCGACGTGCATCATATGTTTCGAAATCTGCTTATCACTCATGAATTTTCCGTAGGCGGCCGCCGTCCAGCTATCTGGCATGTACTGAACCATCTCGAGAGTGTGGCCTTCTGGGTCGGTGATATTGAACCCTAAATTGCCAATGCGCGCTTTATGAGCTTGCGCCGGCACCTTGATTCCCTTGGAAGCGAGATATGTACGCAAGGCTTCGATATCGTTCGTCTCAAATGAGAGATGGCTTAATCGGTCCGTCCCGGCCTCACGCTCAGGGGCAACTTCGATATATTGCCGATCGTTGACCTTAAAAAAAGTCATCGAGGGCGTCCCATCGGGATTTTTCAAAGAGTACGGCTCTTCGAAACCGAGGAACTGCCCGTAATAAGCGCGAGACTTTTCGAAATCATGGGCAAAGATGGAGTAATGAGCCACGCCCAGAATCTTGGGGCGCGCAGGAGTTTGACTTCGCAGCGTGGAACACCCAACCACGGCAAGACAGGCCCATCCGGAAAGTGCGAATCTTCGAAACATAGTCTTGTAATTGCTACCTAGGTTGAATACTTGCTGGAGTGAATGCCTGCCAGAACACCGCGCATGTATGAAAAGCTTTTCTGCATCCCCGGCATCGGATCATCCGCGTGGATTTCGTATTCTAAGTTCACCGTCCGACTGTATCTCATCTTAATCAATTGCAGGAAGACCCGGGGGAGCGGCAATTTACCGTCGCCCACCGCGACTTGACTTTCCTTCACGCGCGGGTCCGCGAGGTCTTTCACATGCATATCCAGTAATCGAGGCCCAGCTTCCGCAATTGAGTCCACAACATCAACACCGGTTCGGGACGTATGGCCGATATCAATGCAGAGTCCGCATCGGGGATCCATGTTTACCAGCATCTTCAGTGCGCTTTGGGGTGTAGGAAAGTTTGGATCTTCCGGTCCATGGTTGTGAACTGCGATCGGGATGTCGTACTCCTTAACATACTTTTCCAATTTGGGCAGCACGTTGCGGACAGGCATACATGTGATCAACGGAAAACCGGCCCGCTTCGCGTATTCGAACTTCGGGCGGATATCGGCGTCGCTATCCTCTTTGAAGTTAATAACGCCGCATCCGACGAGTACAATGCCTGCGTCGTCGAACTCCTTCTTGGCGGCAGCAATCTGTTCAGAAGTGCTATTCAGCGGAAGGTGAACGTCCTTGACGCTAAGATATGGCGTCCCCAGCTCCTTGGTCATCTGGATCGCCTTCGCCCGAGAAAAGTTCCGGAAGGAATAAGACGCGATGCCAAGCTTTATGTCCGCGCTGGCAATACGAAATTCCTGACCGTTAACGACTGAGCTAGCGCCGGCAGCGACACCCGCGGCTATGGGAAGGGTTTTAAGCCAAGCTCGCCGGTGGAGAGATTCGTCAGACATGGTGAACCAACCTGGTTTCTAACATATCAGTTGCCACCAATCGGACTAAAAACCCCAATTCAAATCGCTTGTCAACTGTGAGTCTATTAGAACGGCCGATCGAGCCCTTGCGATTTTCTTTTCTTGGAGGTGCAGAGAGGGCAGCCGTCTACCCGGATGGCGTCGAGCCGCTGCAGTAAATCACTCAACCTGCTTCGTATCCCGGCCTTCAGCTCTTCTTCGTTCTCTGCCACGTGCTCCATCAAGTCTTGCAAGTAAACGGTTAACAGAGTGCTGAACTTCGAATAGCATCCGAACGAAGAGCGTCTGAATGCGGTATTGACGAGTTCTCTCAGGACATCCGCGTCCATCGCAAACAACGGTGAAATGCTGGATCGTCCGGGACTTCCCACATAGAACGATTCTCTTGTCGGCAGTCCGACGCCGAGCCGCAAACGGTCGGATTCGGCTTCATGCGTAGTAAACAATTTGATGAGCTTGAGGCCGACATCGGGAGCAGCCGAATATGCCGGCACCCCTAAATACCATTCGCCAGCCGTACTCACGCCGCCCGGCAGCGGGCCGACCCGGATGGTGGATCTCTCTTCCCGGGACATGCCGGATAGCATCTGGTTCAGCGTCGTGTACCAGTGACGCCAAACCTGCGCTTTGCTGTTCGCGGTAAACGGCGCAGCTTTAACCAATGTCTGCTGCAGCGTTTCCGGCCGGTGAGCATAGGTTCGATAACAAAGCTTCCGAAAGAGGAAGCTCGCCTCAGCGGCAGCATCCGAAGACAGCCACTCGAGCAGCCCACATCCCGCCACGAAGTTTTCCGGCACCGGTTCGAGCGATCGCAGAATTTCCAGAAACAGGCAGTTGTAGTTTTCGCCCGTGACAGCGGGAAAGTCGAAGAACAATTCATTCCGGTGTGGATGCTCGCGTTCCCATAGCTCGCACGTATCGGCCAAACCTCGCCAGGACTGCCTGGATCGCTCGTCGAGGTTGCCCCGCCACGCGAGCATGCTGATGTTGTCGTAGAACGGGACAGCGGTGAAGCTGTCGCCTGACTGAATGCGATTGCGGACCGATGGGAGGAAGTCGTCCCACTCCGAACTGCTCCACTGCTTTACGTCAAACCGGTACAGAGCCGATGCGGTTTCTTGCGTGGAAGGAACCTGGTATTCATCTAATTGGATGACCTGCAATTCATCGAGCGCGGAAGCCGCGCCGAGCTCAAGCGCCCTGCTGAAATGGATTGGCGACTCTTCGGCGATATCCGCGTCGCGTGAAAGCACGCCGCGCACGGCCATGAGGATCGCCTGATTGTAAGCCGTCTGCATATCGCTCTCGGCATGCAGAAAGAGACGGATCTTGATGGGCCGTACTTCACCCGGGCGAACGACGCGCATCAGAGTTGTGGTGGCACTCGCATCGGAAGAGTCAAGCTGCAGCCGGAAGGTTCCGCGGCGATGGCGCATGGTGCGCGTCTTCTCTATTCCGAAGTGCGGCTCAGGCGTGCCCTTTACCGGGAGCGTTTGGAAATTGATAAGGCAATCGGAGCTGTTGACAATGGATTGCTGCAGCACCGACCCGCGCTGCCCGGAAACGTTGTTGCAGACGAACAACGAAGTGGTGCGGTGCTTGCGCAGAAGTTCGACGAGAGTTTCGCCGAACGTATGATCCGCGCGCACGAACGGACAGCCAAGTTCCCACGCCGCTACACTGTCCACGGATACTCGGACAATCGGTTTTCTGGTAATGCGGGCCTGCTCGAATTCATCTTCAATCTGCTGCAGAATGAATCCCGGTTTCACGTAACCGCCCGGGATGCCGACAATGCGCACGCGGTGCGGAGCGCGAACGAACTCGGAACCGCTTGCCATAGATTCATAAAGCTGGTGCAGCTTGTCGCGGACCGAGAGCGCAACTTCCGCCCTCGTCACCAGCATGCTTGTCGCTTCTTTCTTTTCTTTCTCGGAGCCCGGCAAATCTGCGCCTAACAGGAAAGCCAAGTTCACTCTCGCCATGCCGCTGCCGGAACTTCCGTGCAGCACGATCACATCTCCGGCGTAGAGGCCGTCCTTTCCCAGCAACTCATCGATGCTCGGAACGCCAAAACTGATCGGTGTGTCCGGCGGGCGGCTGGTACGCTTCTGTATTCGAGAGCGTACTGCCGACGAGGAGGGGTAGATTGTGATTCCGCGCCCCGGTCCGATTGCGAACGCGTGCGCTCCCCGATGCTCGCGCTGGAGCCGCGATTTCGTGATCTCGAAATATCGCTGCGAATAGCCCTGCGCATTTTCATATTTGAGGTGGATGACCGTGTCAGCGATGTTCTGCTCGACGACCGGCTCGTCCCCGGTTCTTTCTTCCGAAACCAGCCAGATGTTGGTGCCCTGTCGCTTCACCGCTTCGAACAATCTCAGGATTTCCGATCGCAAATGCGTGCCGCGCAGCTCGCCCTGCGATATTGCGCTGACCGGATCGACTGCAATCAGCCGCAGCGGATACCGGCTCATCAGCTTCGCGTTCTGCTCGAAGGTGACGATAAAATCCTCGAAGGTGTCTTTGATCGTGCGGACCAAAATCAGCGCGCCTTTGTCCTCTTCCGGATTTTCGAGAACTTCAATGGCCTTTGGAACAGAGTTCGCAATTCGTATGGGAATGTCATCGGGCAGCCTGCCCATTGCCTCGAGGGTGTAGAGGCACTCTTCCGCGCTTTGTTCAAGCGCCATTACCCAGGCAACCCCGCCCTTGCGAGCGACCTCCACCGCCATCTGAAGGGTCAGCAGAGACTTTCCGGTTCCAAAAGGTCCTACGGTCAGTACTGTGCGTCCGCCGAGATGCGCGGTTCCGGAGCTCGTGTCGCCTTCGACCAGCATGATGCCGCCACCACCGAACAGGTCGTCGAGGCCCTTGATGCCAGTCGGCACACCATAGAGTTGTGAGAGCAAGTACTCGGCGTCGATCTCGAGTGCGCGGATCTCTACTCGACCGATGTCCGTCGACAGCTGGATGTAGTTGACAAACCGGCAGCACTCGAGGAAAAATTCCGACATCTTCACCGGGATTACGAAATTGCGGCTGATCCGGTTGTGTATCAGAGGCAAGATGTCTTCGCCCAACTCCCAAGTGACGCCTCTCATATGGCCGTGGACGAGTCCGGCTTCTCTCCGGCTCGAGATCAAGTCGTTCAGAGCCGTGGAAAGCGCATGGATGTTGTGCGCCACTTCCGGGGACTGCGCGAATCCGTAATAGCGCCGCACATCACGCCAGGCAAAGTAACGAAGGTCATGATCTGGCCGGACGCCCTCGAGCAGGATACGGCATAGATCGAGCGCGTTCATAACCGACGGCCGGTAGGTGATCTCGTCGCCATTCCGCCAGCAGAGGTGTTTCTGAATCAGGCAGTCGAGGACAGCGTCAAAGGCTTTTGGTATGGGCTCGTTGGCCAGTTTCCGGTACTCGTCGAACAGCCGTTCGTAGCTGGTGCGGCGCTGTTTCCTCGCCGAACCTGCTTGGGCGGCGGGCACTCCCTCGTCCTGCAACACAATGCGCCAGAGCGCCCGCATGATAGACACGATGGTGTGCACTGCTTTACCGAGGCCACCCGAAACCGTCACCAGGTCAGCTGGCCCGGGCTCCATGGTTCTCGAAACCGCAGCCTTCGCTTTGATTGCTATCGGTCCATCCCGAAGGCTCGAGTATTTGGCAGGTGCGCTAAAGAAACCGAAGGCGTCGAGGGCAGGCTTGCTCAGCTTGGGCTTGGCCATAGAGCAAAAGAAGGCTGGCTCCCTGGACAACGCGAGTATTTCATCATCGGTTTCGAGGTACAGCGCATCGCATCGGGAAAGCCTCTGCGCCACTCGTTCCTGAACCGCGGTGAGCTCGGGCGTTTCAGGCAGGCAAAGCTGCATTTCGGCGGCGGCGCGAATGGCTTCCAGTTCTCGCGATTTTTCATCGGGACTATTAGTAATCGCTTCGGCGCGCGCCAGGATTCCTTCAACAACGGACCCGTCGCTCGAACGCAGCGGATCGGGGCCGAGGAGGAGGACGTTTCTGCGAAAGCGTTCCGCCGCTGATTCGAGGTCTGGAGGCACCGTGAGACGCGGTGCATCACGCGACAGCGTCTCAAGCTCATCCTTGTGGCCGCCGGCAATCAGAGTGCAGAGCGCAGCCTGATACAAAGTGGTCTCATCGGCAGCAGCAAAGACGGCCATGCGCGCGCGATCAATCAGCGACGAGTGAGGATTCGATGCCGCGATCGACCACACTACGCCGCTGTTCAGGTTGCGCGCAATCCGCTCCAGAATGTACTTCGCCTGATCCACCGTGGTGCACGCGACGGAACCCGACATGGGTTCAGAGACCCGAATCCATTCGAGGCTGCTCGCGCCAGGAAGGCTCGCCTGATCGGAGTCAGCAAACGAGAAATATTGCTGTTCAACGTACAAAACCGCTGCCGTGGGACTAGCCGGACGCTTGAACGGGTAGAAACAAACCCGCTCGCCCGTTTTCAGGGTTCGGATAGTAATCGTGCTTCCGTCCGAGGCCCCGGTGAGTTGCCCGTTCTCGATGACCTGCAAACTTTCCGAATCGCCCTCCCTAAGCACGGGCGGGAAGATGCCGCACGGCACAAAATTTGCGTACAGAAATCCAACAATCTCGGTTGCATCCCAACGCAGTACTTTCGGAGCGTCCGCCGATGTTTGGAGACCGGTGGTCAAGTGGCTGGGAAGTGCATTCCGGACCTCCGCAGCCGCTTTTAGGATTTCATTCCCCGCTTCGCTAAGCCCTGCCGACAGAGAGCCGACGGTTTGCTCCAGCTCGCCGAATAAAAACTTCACCAGCCCATGGGCTTGCGGAGTCCACAGCTCAGGTTCTTCCGAAATGGCGTCGCAGAGCTCGAAAAAAGAGACTCGCAAGATTCCGCAACGACGTACTGCACCCAAATCTCTGAGGTCGAGCACCGCGGCCTGATACTGTTGGTCCGACGCCAAGTAGCGGCGCATCGCAAACAGGATGAGAGCGTAGTCCAATTGCGCACTGAAGCGGGGCAAGCCGGCATCCAGCGCAGCCTTGTAAGCGTCCAAAGCTCGTTGCAACTCGCCGAGCTTATAGAAACACCATCCCTTAATTCTTTGAGCAAACGGATCGGCACCCTCGAGTTTGTCGAGCAGGGTTTGGTAAGTCCCTCGCGCCTCTTCTCGCTTCTCGGGTATGCGCCGCAAAGCATTCCCGAGCCCTTTCCGGTACCACAATCCCAATTTTTCGCTAGCGGCCTGCTGATCCTTACCCGGTTCGCGCGCGGCGGCCCGTTCCAGGTTTTCCAATGCGGCTCGATAGCAGGCTGCTCCCTCTTCCGCATGCGTGGCGTTGAGGCAATTTTGATGAGCCCAGCCGCGGAGGTTCAGGAGGCGATGATGAACATTCGACACCGGTGTTGTGGCCGGCCGAAGTATCTGAAGCGCACGTTCAAAATGTCCGGCCTCGCAGAGAATCGAACCGGATTGCTGAAGCAGGTCAAATTCTTCATTGCCGGGACCTTTTCCGGCAGTGCTGTTTTCTTCCGGAGCCTCCTGGGTAAGAACAAGCTGCAAGGCCTCCTGTTCCCGGTCCGTGGCCCGTAAAGCTTCGATACGTGCGAGCGCAGCCAAGCCTCTGAGCCTCGGCAACCAGGGATCGGTCAGCTCGAGTATCTCCTCCCAGGCATTGTCATTCCGTAGCTGGCGGATTTGGTCGAAGTCGGAACCAGAACTCCGGTCAGCGTGCGCGTTAGCTGGAATCGAGGTTTCCGGTTGCATGTTATCCCATCCCGAGAGGCAGCTCTTTCGAAGGAGCAAGGTCGAGTATCTTATTGCAAAGTTCCAGGCATGCCGCGGAGATGATCTCATGCTTATCAGGCCATTCCAGCCGTGCCTTCCAGGCCGCAGCGAGCGCGTAGCGGATGTCTGTCTTCAATGGCTCTAAGCGGCTGATGTCTCCCGCAGCGAGCGCGTTCGGCCATTTAACGCGTACTTCCTTCCAGCGCTCGATGTAGAACTTGACTACAACCTCGTCCAGGTAGAGCAAAAGGGCATCGATCCACTCTCCGTATTTCAAATCGGCTGTTGCTGTGTCACGGCTGGCTTCTTTCCATTGCTGTTCCAGACCGTTGTGGATCTCCTCATAGGCTTTGTCGGTTTTCAAAGCTCGAAGCATGCTTTGTACCCGCTGGCCGGAGGCCATCTCAGCCGGATCTAATACCAGCCAGATGGCGGCACAAGCATAGGCGGGGCCCATCACGTGTACACCGAAAACATCCGCTAAGCAGAATTGGAGTTCGTCGTCATTCCAATATTGAGCGGAACTCGACCGTAGACGTTGTTGGCTCTCCGGATCGCTGCGGCCAACGATCTCGAGGATTCGGTTCAGAATCTGGTTTCCTTCTGCTTTACCAGTAGCGTCGGTTGGATATGCCATGCTGCGCCTGCCCAAGTGCCAGAGCTCATGCGCAGTGAGCGGCAGCGCCCAAACGGTCCACTCCGGAAAGCGGAGGTGAACGATTGATGTCAGGTGCCCCGGGCCTCCACGCCCAGGCACCGTCAATGCCTTTATTCCCGCCCAACTCGTTTCGACAATGATGGCGTCCGCAATTCTGCAGAGTCCGCGGTCGAGCCCTTCGTGTCGGAGGCACAACCCACTGATGAGGTCTAAACCCTCTTCCCAGATGGATTTCAGCTCCTTTAATGGATCGCCGCGGGTCGCATTATCGAGGGCACGTCGTCCTTCCTGCTGAAATTTTCTTTGCCGTTCAGATAGGCTCGTACTCTCGACATGACGTCCAATCAACTGCCGCACCGTTTTTCGCGCATCGTCGATGTATTTGGTTAAGTGCTCAAGCGAACGCTCCGCCCCATTCAAGGGATCAGTTACAGCGGGATCCAGATTTCCTTCAGGGTCTGCGTAAACGATTCCGAGCTTCTCTTTGATGCTCTTGACGTCCGAACCAAGGGAACGCAGCGACCTATCGATGGCACTACCTTTCAACGAAAGAGCCTTCTGTAAAGCCGTTATGCACGCTGCCTGGTCGTCGATGATGCCCAGCGCTGACTGCAGGCTAGTAAGTACGTTATTCGCCGACTGGCGGCGGATCTCAACGATCCGCTTTCCAAATTCATCCGGCTGCAGAGTTGGACTCGCACTCATTTCAACAACTCCTTCTTTGCGATGGCGCGGGCCCAGGAATCAATCTGGTCCGCGTTCTGTAAGTTTGATATTTCGTCTTGTCTGAGAAACCAACAGGCGTTTAGAAGATCGCGCAACCGCCCCGGCTGCAAGCGCGTATCCGCTTTTTCCTTATAGAGCCGGACGAGGCCCCACGCACCGCTCGGGTCGGTGTAACCGGCGCTCGGCATCGCGAGTAGAACCTGATCGAACAGATCCTCGGCGACATCGTTCAAAGCCTCTGTTTCGGTAAGCTCGCGCGCCCCGCTCCTGGCCGCGTACTCTTTCCAGAACGATTCGAGGCGCTCGGACGTGCCGCGGTATTCCGCCCGGATTTCGGAGTCATTCGCCGCATCGGCCAGTAGTCGCAGCACGCGCAGCACCCACCACGCTCTCGCGGCGTCGCTCGGATGTGTCTCGGTATCATCTGTGCTGGTCGGATCGAATCGCAGCACTACGCACATGTACACGTAGGCGGGACCAAGCAGAAAAACCGCGAGAAGATCGCAGAAGTATTCTTCGGTCACGGTCCGGCTGCCCAGTGCCCCGCTGTCAATGAAAGCTCTCTGCGGATACGGCTTCAGCGCGTCCTCCACATACCACAGCGGCCCGAACCAGTGGCCGAATTCATGCGCCAGCACCGGCAGATCCCAGATCGAAACCGAGGGATAGCGGAGCCGTATCACGCGCGTAGACGTTCCGAAAAATTCTGACTCGGCGAGCGTAGTGAGGTGCTGCATCTCGAGCGTTACGAGCCGCGCGAGTTCTGCGAGTAATTTATCGGCGACCCCGCACATTCCGTCGTCTGCATTCGTTTCCCGGATGAATCCCACCAGCCGCAACGTAAAAGCTTCGCCGAAGAGATTCCCGGCGCGATCGCGCAAACGCGAGAAGCGCCGTTGCGAGAGCCTGATCCGGTTACCCGAGTCACCGATGAGAGTATCCAACTCACCGATCGCCCGCTTAATGTCGCCCTGAAGCTTGCGTGCGAAAGGTCCGTATGCAAGGTTGTTCGCAAGTGTCGCTTCCAGCCATTTGGCTTCCCCCGCCAGATCCTTTCGAAGCTTCGCCGCTTGCCAGGAAAATACGGAAGTCGGGTCCATCAAAAGTGCTCGCGAAAGTTCAGGCGTTCTGGGCAATCGCGACCGAGATTTCTCGTATTCTGTCCCTGATCCCGTGCACCTGCCGCACCGTCACCCAGGCATTGCTAATAGAGATGCCCGCCACCAGCACCACTGCGATGACGAGCGCATGCGTGGCCGGGGTCGCAAGCAATCCCCAGGGACCAGTCAGGTGAAAGCTGATGGCTCCGGCGACGGCAGATGCAAGCGCGGACACGATCAGGGCAGCCTTGACGAACGCGCTGAAGTCTTTGCCAATCTGCGCCACCGCATCCCTCCCATCGTCAATCTCAGCTTCTTTCAGCTCAGGTTTTACTTGCATGTCTCGAACCAATTCGCGGGTCGCCTTGGCCTGATATGCGAATTCGAGGGCGCTTTTGACGCTTACCGCGTCCTTAACTTTCTTCACCTGTTCGCGAACGCTTTCGATCGGAATATCTTTGAGAATTTCGGACAAGAAGCGCAGGCCCGATTGCAGCTTCTCCCAGGCTGCGCGGATGAGTCCTTCCAATTGGGCGCCTGCGGAGAACAACTCTGCCACGCTGTCGAACGCTTCGAGAATGCTTTTGTTCCTCTTCTCGATTTCGTCCAGCGATCTTGCGATCGCTTTGCTCGATTCGTTTACGACTAAGTCGATTGTCAGGTTTGTAGCCGCCCTGAAACTGTCAATGGCGGAGGCCACGTCTCTCGACGGCTCGCCGCGAGTCACTTTCCCGCGAAAACCCTTGGCTGATTGGGGAAGCCCTAACTCCGCTTTGGCGTCCTCCACCGCGGTTTCGAGTGAACCGATGCCTGTCGCGTCGCCAACCGGCTTCGTCTCGCCAATGGTCACACTTGCCGCCGCCAAGACGTGCGCGGATCTCAGTTCGAGGGTGGCCGCAGCCAGCGCTTCGTTCCAATCTTTTCCCGAGGGCGCTTCTCCTGTTCGCTGCGCGGAAAAGTGTCGAGAGGCTAGATTCGGTTGCGAACTCGCCTCGAAAAGCGCCTGAACAGCTCTGTTCTTCTTCTGAGCAGATTTTTTCTGGGCGAGAACCAGTTCCTCTGCTGCTTCCGTGATCGCAGACAGTGAATTTTCTGCTTCCTGTGCAGGTCCCGGCATTGGTCCTCCAGCGGTGCGGTGGACTGCAGTGTATCACCGTTCAGCAAAAGGATGGAGGATGAAAAGTTGAGGCCTGAGGCCGGGACACTTGTGCCAGTCGGAAGTTGGCAGGTTTCGGAGTTCAGCCCGGAATGCCTCGGAAAGGCCTCAGTCGCTGATTCCCGCTCAGTGCGAGCGAAGCGCCTGAGCAATCGCAGCTTCAGCTAACGGCGCCATGACGGCATAACCTGCGTCATTTGGGTGTAGGCAGTCAATGGTCAGATCGGCGCGGAGCAGTCCTTTGTCGTCGATCATCTTCGAATAGTAATCGAGATAAACGATATCCTGCTCGGCTGCATAGCTTTTCATCCATTCGTTTAGCGCGATGATCTTCTCAGGCGGTCGTTTAGCCGTTTGTGGTTGGACGGAATCACAGACAGGGGTAAGCGACGAAAGCACCACATTGATTTGATGGGCCCGCGCGAGCTCCACCATCGATATCAGGTTGTTCTTGGTTGCGTAATCCGGAATCGGCCCGAGACTGCCGCCGATGTCATTCGTTCCCGCAAGAATGACAACCACCTTGGCCTTGAGGTCAAGCACGTCCTGGC
This sequence comes from uncultured Acidobacteriaceae bacterium, assembly GCA_963771495.1. Classification (GTDB taxonomy): domain Bacteria; phylum Acidobacteriota; class Terriglobia; order Bryobacterales; family Bryobacteraceae; genus Bog-105. The sequence continues at coordinate 687,101 of CAVYTR010000013.1, forward strand.
GGAAGCGAATCAACATCTGCGGTGTAACCTGTCCGCTGATGCCGCGATTCACGTAGGGCTTACCAGGAAAGAAATTGCCGTTGCGGCGCCCCCAGAATTCCGTGATGGAATCACCCATGAACACGACACGAGGCTGATGGGGTGAAGTCGTCGCCAGCTTGAGATCGTCCTCGTGGTAACGCGCGAGCGCTCCATAATCGTGGACAACACGCCCCAGCCGCTCCATCTGCTGCTGCGCCGATATTCCAGGCGTTGCGGGCTGTGTTGAAGTACCTTGCGGGCGAGCGCCCATCGTCGCCAGCAGCAGGCATGCGAGGATTTGGGCTGTTTGTCGCATCTCGGGTTTTAGAAGTACAGCTTCATCGCAAACTGCAGGATGCGATTTGTGCCGAGCTGGCCGGGTCCCGTCGATTGCGTCGACGTAATGCGGCCAAAGGTGGAACTGTTCAGCGTCGTATTGGGGTTTCCAAAATTAGTGTGATTGATTACGTTGAAACCATCAGCGCGAGCCTCTAAACGCCACCGCTCGTTCATTTGGAAAATGCGACTCAATGACGCGTCGAACTCAAAGGTCCCCGGACCATAGACTGAATTCCGCCCAACGTTGCCAAATGTTCCAATTGCGTTTTGTACGAAGGCCGCGCCGTTCAGGTACTGGGGCAAGCCGGGTCCCCAGGCTGCGTTGTACGCATTCAGCAACACCTGATTGGGCCGGTCGAAGCCAACGCCGGTCCTGGAGTTATCCTGCCCCGAGGTGATGTTTAACGGCAGGCCGGTATGGGCCTGAATGATGGGCGCGAACTGCCAATTGCCCAGGATTTTGCCCCAGAGCGGACCGCCAATATGCGGACTGGTCCCGACAAAGGACACGTTAAATATCTGCCGGACATCAAAATCGCACGGCCCGCGGTCGAGCGCCAGATTGAACGGATCTTCAAAGGTGCCCGCCGGGATATCGCCCGCAAAGTCTCCTTCGCTAGTACAATGTGACCACGTATAGTTCGTTAGGAGCGTGTAGTTATGACTGAACCGATGCTGAAGCGAAAGCAGCATCGCGTTGTAGTTCGCGTTTGCTCCATCGTTGACGGTCGGTACTGAACCGATTGCAGGCCCTTGCACGCTATTCAGTAAGGTCAGAAGGCGCCGGCTTTGCGTACTCGCCGTGCTGCCAGGAATATAAATTGCGGGGTCAGTTTCCTGACTCACGTAAATGTGCGTGCTCTTGTTTCCAAGATAGTTGATAGCGGCGAGCCAATTATTGCCAAACTGATGCTGATAACTGGCGTTCCAATTGGAGATGTAAGTCGGCTGCAGATTCAGAGGTAGAACGGCATAGAGCGCCCCAGAGGCAGGGAAGAACGGCTTGTTATTCGGGAAGGGATTGCCGCCTGGGTACGTTACCCAGGGATTGGTCAAAGTTCCGTAACCGTTTGGACCGGTCGATAATACGCCCTGCGAATTCAGACTCCAAGTTTGGTCGATTTCCCCCACAAATGGAGGATTCTGCTGTAGCCGCGCATTGAAGAACATTTCAGTGGTGTCATAGAGGATGGCACCGCCGAAGCGGAACGTGTCGTGCCCGCTGTGCCCAGGCGAGAACACCAGTCCCAAACGCGGGGCAAAGTTGGCAAGCTTATGACGCATGAAAGACTTCGGAATCCCGGGGTCGCCAAAATAAAGCATGCCGGCGGGTGCATTTGGATAGACTGTGCTGTGGACGTTGTTCAAAAAGTCGTTCAAGTTGAACGAAGTGCCTCGGCCGTAAACGTCTTGCGGGAACAACATCGGCTCCCAACGCACACCGGCGGTGACGGTCAAGTGATCGTTTGCCCGGAACGTGTCTTGCACGTAACAGCATTCATTACACCGCCCGGGTGCTCACCGTATTGGGCCGGCAAGGTACTGGTTTCCACGCTGAATTCCTGCAGAGCGTCAGGAAAGGGAAAGGGCCTGTTCACGTTCGTAAACGTATCGACGTTATATCCGCCATCGAGAAGGTAATTCGTCGCATTTGCCTGGCCGCCGCCAACAGAGATCGTCGTCGAACTGTAGAAGTTCTTGCTTCCGGTGAGATCCCCCTGAGCAGGACTAACGGTGACGGCCGCTCCAGAAAGCAACACTAGTTGCGTGACATAGCGGCCATTCAGCGGAAGATCGTTCACCTGCTTTTCGTCGATGACTTGCGAGACATTACTGTTTGTGGTTTCCACCATTGATGCATTCGCCTGTACCTCCACGTTTTGGGATATGCTGCCGAGCTGCATGGTGACGTTTGCACTGGCGCTGCTTCCGACCTGTACGACAATGCCGGTTTGTATGTAGTTCTTGAAACCCTGAGCCTTTATCTCGAGTTGATATGGCCCGACCGCAAGATTGTTGAATACGTAATGCCCCGTGGTGTCGGTAAGCGTAGTATGCGTGACTTGCTTGTCCGTTTCCCTCATACTGACAGTCGCATTCGCGACCGCGGCACCGGTCGGATCAGTCACTAAACCGGACACGCTGCCTCCCGCAACCGCCTGGGCACGAACACCAGCGACGGGCAGGAAAGACGCGATGGTGAGCGCGGCGATGAGCCTGAAACGTCTTTCGTAGTTCTCGCACATACGTGGTACTCCTTGCTGCTTAACAAAAGACGCTGAGATTGCGCAGCTTTTAGCGGAAATATTACACAATTTACATAGGTAGGCGGTCGCCCGCTTTCCCTGTTACACCACCGTACGTACGGGTCCGTATACGGCGGTTCGGTGGGTTTAGCCGCATACAGTCAACTTCGGAATTCCAAGCGAATCGAAGTAAGTATTGGGCAGCGCAAAGGAAAGTGCCGGACTGCAAGCCAGGCGCCACGGACCGTGAGCGCTGCCCGCCGTTTGAGCGGCGAGAGCAACACCCACGCCACGGGCGGTTAATTCGGCAAACCGCACCGACCCTCGCTTCCACTGCTTCCAGATCGCAGACCGCAGTCTGCGTCTGATCCACTCCTCAAAGCCTTGCAGAACCGAGGGCGTTTGACAGCGACCGAAGTAGCCGATCCAACCACGGAGATACTGGGTCAGTTGTTCGGCCATCCGCTCGATGCTTACTCCTCGTGTCCGGCACGTCAATTCCCGCACCCGCTCCTTAAACCGGTCCACCGCTTTCGGCGCAATCCGCCGCTTTGGTATGCCTGCGTTCGTGAAGCTGAATCCCAGAAACTTCCGTTCCCAAGGCCGCGCCACCGCACTCTTTTCGCTGTTGACCTTGAGCTTCAGCTTGGCCCTGACGAATCGCGTAACGCTCTCCATCACTCGTTGCCCGCTCGCCGGCTGCGAACGTAAATGTTGCCATCATCCGCATATCGTGCGAAACGGTGGCCCCGTTGCTCTAACTCTTGGTCCAGTTCGTCGAGTACGATGTTCGACAGCAATGGTGATAGTGGTCCGCCCTGTGGCGTCCCCTCATCCACCGGACTCACCAGCCCGCCTTCCATCACCCCAGCTTCGAGAAACGCTCGAATCAGCCTCAGCATGCGCTTGTCGCTAACTCGTTTCGCAATCCTCGCCATCAGTTTGTCATGATTGACCCGGTCGAAGAACTTCTCCAAATCCAGATCCACCACCCAGCGATATCCATCGGCTTGATATTGCTGTGCCGCTTCCACCGCCTGATGTGCCGAGCGCCCGGGCCGAAACCCGTAGCTGTGATCGGAAAACGTCCGGTCCCATCTGCGTTGCAAAACCTGCATCACCGCCTGCTGGATAAATCGATCCAGCACCGTCGGGATGCCAAGCTTTCGCACCCCTGCGCTGAAGCGATTTCCGTCCGGCTTCGGGATCTCTACCCGTTTCACCGGCTGCGGCTCGTAAGTCCCGTTCAACAACTGTTCCCGGATCTCTGGCCAGTGCTGTTTCAGAAACTCTGGCAGTTCGTGAACGGTCATCCCATCCACGCCAGCGCTTCCTTTATTGGCCTTTACTCGTGCCAATGCCTGCTTGCAGTTTTCCCGCTCGCAGACTTCTTCCATTAGCTGTTTGCTAACCGGGCTTTCCGCTCTGCGCTTCGCCGCAAGCGATTCGGTCCCTGCGCTCAGGTCCTCCGGGGCTTCACCCCTATCCTCCTGCTCGAAGGCCAACACTAGCTGGTTCTTCTGCCGCTTGTCGCTCATGAGTCGCGCGCTGCCTACTCGCCGCTCCCATTAACCCCTTCCGGGGACCGTTCGGGCCTTCAGCAGTTCCCTGCCTACTACGCCCTCTGCTGACTTCTGCCGCCCGGTCAGGATCGATTGCTCGACCCTCAGTCCTGAATCCAGGACAAACGGCAGATCTCCCGAGGTAAGTTCGACCGCCTTCCATGCACGACCGCCGGATTTACAACCAGTGCCTTTGATGGATGTGGACTTCGTTGTCAATTGCCAACTCGTCCGGCACCGTATGCCTCGTATCCGGTTCTTGTTCATCGGCCCGTACGTTTGCTCCACGCTTCTTTCAGACCCCGCCTCGCGACGACGCCCTTGCGCTTCGCTATCACTTCACCTCCATCAGGTTGTGAAAAGGACTTTCCCCTTCGAGCTGTCGAACATGCTCGGCACACAACAAAAAGGCCCGCCGGGCTCGAAAGCCAAGCGGGCCGATGTTGTACCGACTGGAGTGGATTAATAGTCCATATCAGGTCCGCCGTGACCGGCAGGAGGACCCGCGGGGGATTTCTTCTCGGGGATCTCGGCGATCATGGCTTCGGTGGTCAGCATCAGAGCGCTGATGGAAGCGGCATGCTGTAGGGCCGAACGGGTCACCTTGGTCGGGTCGATTACGCCCGACTTCACCAGGTCTTCGAACTGGCCAGACGCGGCGTTGAAGCCGAAGTTGTTCTCACCGTTTGAGCGAACCTTCTCGATGATGATGGCGCCCTCGTAGCCGGCATTACCAGAAATCTGGCGCAGGGGCTCTTCGGTGGCCTTCCGGATGATGTCGATACCAATCTGTTCGTCGCCGTCGGCCTTCAGAGTCTGAAGAGCTTTGCCGGCACGAAGGATAGCGACGCCGCCACCCGGAACGATACCTTCTTCCACAGCCGCGCGGGTTGCATGAAGAGCATCTTCAACACGAGCCTTCTTTTCCTTCATTTCGGTTTCGGTGGCAGCACCGACCTTGATGACGGCGACGCCGCCGGCGAGCTTCGCCAGGCGCTCCTGGAGCTTTTCGCGATCGTAGTCCGAAGTGGTCTCTTCGATCTGGGCACGGAGCTGCTTGATGCGGCCTTCGATGGTCTTCTGCTGGCCAGCCCCGTCGATGATGGTTGTGTTGTCCTTGTCGATCGTGACACGCTTGGCGCGGCCGAGATCTTCGAGGCGGACACCCTCGAGCTTGATGCCGGTCTCTTCCATCAGCGCCTTGCCGCTGGTGAGAACAGCGATATCTTCGAGCATCGCTTTGCGGCGATCGCCGAAGCCCGGGGCCTTGACAGCGCAGGCATTCAGGGTTCCACGAAGCTTGTTGACAACGAGAGTGGCGAGCGCTTCGCCTTCCACTTCTTCGGCGATGATCAGAAGCGGCTTGCCGGAGCGGGCAATCTGCTCGAGCAGCGGCAGAAGATCCTTCATGTTGCTGATCTTCTTCTCATGGATTAAGATGTACGGATCTTCGAGAACCACTTCCATCCGATCGGGATCGGTGATGAAATAGGGCGAAAGATAGCCGCGATCGAACTGCATACCATCCACGGTCTGAAGTTCGGTGACCATGGTCTTCGACTCTTCCACGGTGATAACGCCATCCTTGCCAACCTTCTGCATGGCTTCGGCGATGATGTTGCCGATGGTGGCATCGCCATTGGCCGAGATGGTACCGACCTGAGCGATAGCATCACCAGAGACGGGCTTTGAGAACTTGCGGACTTCCTCGACAACGGCTTCGACAGCTTTCTCGATGCCGCGCTTCAGAGCCATCGGGTTCGCACCGGCGGCAACCGACTTCACGCCTTCGCGGAAGATGGCCTGCGCCAGGATGGTGGCGGTGGTGGTGCCGTCGCCGGCGATGTCAGAGGTCTTCGAAGCAACCTCGCGGACCATCTGGGCACCCATGTTCTCCAGCGGATCCTTCAACTCGACTTCTTTTGCCACGGTCACGCCGTCTTTGGTGATGGTCGGTCCGCCGAACTTCTTCTCGAGAACGACGTTGCGGCCCTTGGGGCCGAGCGTTACCTTCACCGCATCGGCGAGCTGGTTTACGCCGCGCAGAATCGCCTGACGCGAATTCTCGCTATAAACAATCTGTTTTGCAGCCATTTATCTTTTTCCCTCTCTTACTTAGCTTTGGAAGTACCGTTTGAGGCACCGTTGGTGAACACGCCAAGGATCTCGTCCTCGCGCATGATCAGGTACTCGTTGCCGTCAAGCTTGATGTCGCTGCCGGAATATTTGCCGAAGAGGATGCGGTCGCCGACCTGTACGTCAAGCGGGTTTACCTTGCCGCTGTCATCGCGCTTGCCTTTTCCGATGGCAACTACTTCACCCTGCTGCGGCTTCTCTTTTGCAGAATCCGGTATATAGAGACCGCCTTGCATGGTCTCTCCTTCTTCGATCCGTTTGACTACGACGCGGTCGTGTAGCGGTCGAATGTCCATATTCAAAACCTCCAGTAACTGAAACTGCTGAAATTTGATTTGATGATCGGGCAGTTCGTGAGCCCGACCGCCCAGAGGCATTTTTAGCACACTTGAGGGGCGAGTGACAAGTCCTTCTCGCAACTTATTCAAAATAGGGCAGATGCATGGCTGGCACTCCGGAGCTTACAGGCGTCCGCTCAGGTTTTCTCGCATGCTCCGGGGTAGTGCTCGCCCTGCTATCTTTGGAAGAGGTTGTATTCCTAAGTACATGCGGCGAACTTCCGTTTTGCTTGCCTTCGCTGCGCTCGTACTCATAGCGGCGGTCGGCTACACATACAAGCTGCGAATCGCCAAATCGAGACACGCACCCGCTCACCCGGTCCCGCAGGTAAAGCCCGGGTACGAAGCTGTAGCCACCGAATGGCGGTATGACAAGGATGACCCGCAATCGAACAAGCCAGTAGTTCGAGTAAAGGCGAAATCGTTCGAGGCCACGCACGATCCATCGACGTTCGAATTGCACGATCTGGCGCTGCGCCTGTACGACAAAGATGCTGCACATTACACCTATGTGAAGAGCGATCGCGCGCTGTTTGACGAGGGCTCGGGTTTGCTGAAGTCAGCAGGACCAGTCAGCATTGTCATGAACGTGCCACAAGACAAGGACGCTGAGAACAAGGACGAAGCAGCAAAGCGAGTACGAGTAGAAACTTCGGGAGTGGTTTACGAAACGAAATCCGGAAAAGCATCGACGGATCAGCCGGCACGGTTTGTATTTCCGGATGGAGACGGGCAAGCGGTTGGCGGCGAATACGATCCGACCACGAAGAGCCTGCACCTGAGGTCGCAGGTATCGCTGAATTGGGTGGGGAAGGGGCCGGCGGCCAAACGATTCCACGTAGAGACCGCAGACCTGGTCTACAAGGAAGCGGAGCAGAAGGTTTATCTTTCGCCGTGGTCGAAGATGCAGCGGGACTGCACTACCATTCAGGGCCTGGGCTCGGTTGTGACTCTTCAGGACGGAGTTCTGCACCAGATCGACACCGACCATGCTTCTGGTACGGACGACCGTGATGACCGGCGCACCTCCTATTCCGCGGACAAGATGACCGCGCTGTTTGATGGGAATGGGGATCTTGTGAATATCGTTGGCGAGAACAACGCGAAGGTGATGTCGAGCCAGCCGGCGGCGCGTACCACTCTGACGAGCAACCGTGCGGATTTGCGATTTGCGATTTCGACGAGCACCGGGCCGGATGGGAAGCCGCAGGACAGCAGCGATTTGCATCTGGTGCTGGCGGACGGCCATGCCGTAGCGGAATCGGTACCGCGACCGCAACCCGGAGTGCAGCTTGCGGAAACGCGCATTTTGCGCAGCGAGCACATCGAGCTCGAAATGAAGGCTGGAGGCAAGGATCTGCAGGAGATACGGACGTCTTCTCAGGCCCAACTCGAATTCGTTCCGAACCGGCCGGATCAGTCGCACCGAATTGTAGACGCCTCTCACTTAAGGGTTCTGTATGGCCCTGACAGTTACGTCGACACATTTCTGGCCTGGAATGCAGCGACGCGAACGGACAAGCCTGCGCCCCCTAAGAAGACAAGCGGCCCGCCATCCGGACCGGCTTTGACCTGGAGCGATCAGCTTATTGCCAGGTTCACGCCGAATACGAACAACGTGGCGACGGTCGAGCAGGCAGGCAACTTCCGCTACCAGGAAGGCCCGCGGAAAGCCTGGGCGAAAAAGGCGCTTCTGAACCAGACGGTGAATCGCATGACGCTGATCGGTGACGCGCACGTAGTGGACGATACGGGTTCAGCCGTGGCGGAAAACATCGTGATGAATCAGGCCAACGGCGACATGGATGCGACCGGCAACGTGGTCTCGACGCACCAGCCGGACAAGAACGAAAAGCCAGGCACATCGATGCTGGACGCCACGAAAGCCATGCAGGCAAAGGCTGATTTGATGCGCACGCGAGAGAACAACACGGAAGTGCATTACGAAGGGCACGCGGTGATGTGGCAGGGCGCAAACCGGATCTCCGCCAAGGTAATCGATATTAATCGTGACGACCAATCACTGAATGCTTCAGGTAACGTCGTTAGCGATCTGGTCGACAGCAAGTCGGATGCGGCTCCGAGTGCTGCGCCGATATTTACGAACGTCTATGCGCCGGAACTGCAGTATCGCGACGATACCCGCATCGCGAACTACACAGGCGGGGTGAAATTGGTGCGCGATAAAATGACGATCCTGTCGAAAGAGTTGAAGGCGTATCTGACTCCGAAGGCGGACAACAACAAGGATGATTCTTCGCTGGATCATGCTTTCGCCGACGGTAACGTGACAATTTATGACGTGCTCGCCAACCACAGAACTCGGGAAGGGACATCGGAACATGCCGAATACTTCACCAAGGAAGACAAGGTGGTGTTAAACGGCGGAGCACCGCACGTGAAGGACAGCTATAAAGGCACGACAGAAGGCCAGCAGCTTACATACTTCAGTGGCGACGATCACTTAATAGTTGAAGGCGCTAAGAAGCAGCTCGCCTTCACGCAGATGAAGAAGAAATAGTGCGGTTCGCTGTCCGAAATCGGACACCTCGCCTCTTCATCGAACGATTTCTCTCCAGCGAACTACGCCTAAGTTCCTGATTTCAGGTGCAATCGACTTTGCCGCGACACGTGCTTCGTAGAGGTGATGCGTTTCCTACCCTCTGATTTGCGTTTCGTGCTGCGCAGCTTGGCGAAGAATCCGCTGTTCGTGGTCGTGTCAGTGGTTTCGCTAGCGCTCGGAATCGGAGCGAATACGGCCATTTTCACCTTGATGGACCAGGTTCTCCTGCGATCGCTGCCCGTAAAAAACCCGGAACAGCTGGTGCTGTTCGATTGGGAAGGAAGTTTCTCGGGCATGCAGATTTCCGATCATGCGTTCTCGTACCCGATGTATACAGCCTTTCGAGACAAAACGGGTGCAGTCCTGTCCGGCTTGGCGGCGGAGTACCAATCGCCGGTGGACATCGGCTGGAAAAGCGGAGCGGAACGTGCCCAAGCAGAACTGGTCAGCGGCAACTATTTCGATGTTCTGGGAGTAGGGAGCGCAATCGGCAGAACTCTTTCGCCGAATGAAGACAAGAATAGAGGTGGAGAGCCGTACCTGGTGCTCAGTTACGGTTACTGGCAGAGACGTTTCGGCAGTGATCGCCAGATCTTAAACCAGACCGTCGACGTAAACGGGCGTCCGTTCACGGTGATCGGCGTAGCTGAACGGGGTTTCAAAGGAACTGACATCGGAAGCCCCGTAGATGTGTTCGTTCCGATGGCGATGAACGCGACTGTCGCTCCGAACTGGGATCAGTTGAGCAATCGCCTGGCAATCTGGTTGCATCTCATTGGGCGCAGATTACCGGGCGTGAGTCTGAAACAGGCGGAGTCGGCGGCGCGAGTAGTTTATCGGCAGGAGCAGCGCGAAGACCTGAAAGCGAACAAGGAAGCGACCGAGAAGTTCCGAGAACGGTACCTGAAGAATTCGTTCTGGCTGGTAACGGCCTCGAAGGGCGTTTCGACGGTGCGGGACCAGTTCTCGACGCCTTTGATTGTCCTGATGGCGATGGTTGGGACCTTATTGTTGATTGCGTGCGGGAATGTCGCCAATCTGCTGGTCGCGCGCGCGGCGGGACGGCAACGTGAGATTGCCATTCGACTGTCACTAGGCGCCAACAAGCGCGCGGTGGTGCGCCTGGTGCTGCTCGAAAGCGCGGTTCTCTCTTTGACAGGCGCGGCGCTCGGGCTATTGGTCGCTTGGTGGAGCGGATCGCTGCTGCTGCAATTCCTGCCATTCGAAGGCGCGGCAAACGCCATTCCCGCAACACCAGATGAGCGCGTGCTTCTGTTTACGCTGGCGATTAGCGTGCTGACTGCCCTGATATTCGGAGCAGTTCCTGCCATACAGGCAGCGAAGCCGGATATCGCATATGTACTGAAAACGGAGGCGACGTCGGTCATCGGCGGAGGTCATGTGATGATCCGGAAAGGTCTGGTTGCGGCGCAGATCTCGCTGTCGCTTCTGCTGCTGGTGGGAACCGGGCTGTTCGCGCGCAGCTTGCATAACCTGATGTCCGTCAATCCGGGTGTATCGACCAGACACATTCTTGAGTTTTCGCTCGATCCGACACTCTCCAGCTACTCGAGTGAGCGCACGCGTCAAGCTTTGCGCACACTCAATGAGAGACTGGCGAGTTTGCCCGGCGTGGAAACAGCGTCGGGTGCGGAGGTAGCGATTTTGTCGCGTGACGACGAGTCGTTCACAACGCGCGTGGAAGGCTATGAGGCCAAGGATCGAGAAAATTTGAATCCGCAGGTCAATCGAGTACTGCCAGGCTTCTTTTCCACCCTAAAAATTGCAAAGCTGGCGGGGCGCGACTTCACCCAGAAGGACACTCTCAACACTCCGAAAGTCGCGATTGTGAATGAGGAGTTCGTGCGATATTTCTTCGGGAGTAAGAGTGCTTTGGGCAGACACATCGGATTCGGTAATCCCAGGACCGCGAAGCTGGACACGGAGATCGTGGGCGTAGTTGCCAACACCAAGACGTCTGATTTGAAAGAGAAGACCACTCGAATCGTCTTCGTGCCGGAGTTGCAGGCGGAAAATCCGGCAAACTTCACCTTCTATCTGCGGAGCGTAGGCGACCCGCAAGCTGTGGAATCGGAGGCGCGCATCGCCATTCACCAGTTCGACTCTCGGCTGCCTGTGTATTCGGTCAAGACGCTCGAAACGCAAGTGAATGAAACCCACTACATCGAACGATTAACGTTTGCTCTATCGGCGGCATTCGGGCTTCTCGCGACATTGTTGGCGGCGTTCGGGCTATATGGAGTGATGGCGTTTACAGTGACTCGACGAACCCGGGAAATCGGAATCCGGATGGCTCTAGGAGCGGCGAGAAGCTCCGTTTTGAGCATGGTTATGACTGAAGTTTTACTGCTGACGGCAACCGGTATCGTGGTGGCTCTGCCGCTGGCCTTTGGATTAGGAAAGCTGATCGAAAGTCAACTGTTCCAGGTGAACCCTGCCGATCTGACGACGATGTTCAGCGCAACAGCATTTCTGGTGATTATCGCGATCGTCGCCGGAATTATCCCCGCAAGGTACGCCTCGAAGATTGATCCGCTGCATGCACTGCGCTGGGAGTAGCGGCGGTCGAATTCAATCGGCGCGTCGATAAATGAGGCTCAGCTTCGTTTGGCAGACCAGTTGATAATGGGCGAGCCAGGGACGGAGTTCCGGGTAAACGGTGGGGCTTAATCGAGGATTTAATAATCCGAGACCATCCACAATCCAGTCAGGGCGAGAGGAAATCAAGGCAATACGATTCGCCGCTGCCGGTCCGTTCAGGATGGCGTGGTCGGCCCGGAGATGCCGGTCTGCAGGTACGCCGGTGAGCGGCTGGGAATCCCAGAAGCGTCCGTCCGGCACCATGCGCGTGTAGACGTAAATGTCTGGACGGTATCCCCAAACAAATAGAGTGTCGTTTGGCTTTCTACGCGCCTCGATATCGCGGGCGACATCTTGACTATCGAGATCCATTGCGACATCGGACCAGTTGGGCTTGCGGCCTAGCAAGTCATCGGTAGCGAGCGATACATATCGAGGGCCGAAGCGGACAAGGGGAACGAGGCACAAAGCAGCGAGGGCGATGACGGCGCGCTGCCTCCAAGCAGCGAGAGCAAGCACGCAGCCGCGAGCGGCCGGTACAGCCAAAGCGGGCAGCAGTTGCAAAAAGTAGTGGGGCGCGAAACGGCTGCCAAGGGCAACCGCAACAACAGAGAGAACGATCCAGGCAAGCAGTTTGAGGAGCAGATCGCGGGAGACTCGAGCCAGTCCGCAGGCGGCACACAGAACGAGCGCCGCATGGAAGCCAGTCCAGTCGAGGGTTCGTACGGACCCATTCAGAATCGGGTTTGCGACAGGAGAGTCCTTTGCATAGATGAGACCCCATTGCCAGACCTGCTGAACGTAGCCGGACCAGGCTCCTGTGGCTATGGCGGCAATCGCCGCAACAGCGCTGACCAGAGCAAAACCTGACAGGAGAGCGAGCCACTCCGGCCAAAGCCAAACCGCGCAGGCCAACAACACAAAAAGAGCTTTTGCATTCGCGAGCAACGCAACACCGGTCCAGGCTCCCGCCCAAAATGCACGGCGGGTAGCGGCGCAATAGACGGCCGCCAGATGGGGGACCAGCATGACAGCGTCTGCGGCGAAGGGAATCACTGCGGAGGGTAAATAGAACGTGGTAAAGAAGCCGACGAACAGGGCCGCGGCCCAGCCTTCGAGCTCCGTCCACAGAGTTTGCGCAAGGGTAAAGGCGATTGTGCACGCAAGCAGGATGTACGCTGCATCCAGCAGACGCAAGGGCCAACCAGATCTCCCAGCGATTGACAAATAGTAAAAGGCGCTGAGCGGCGGCTTGTCGTACCAGAAATCACGATACGGGATCTTGCCGTCCAGAATCTGCAGCGTTGCGGCCAGATGGTAATCTTCATCGGCCCACAACAGGTGAACGTGAGCGAGCCGGAAACAGCTGAATAAGACGACCACGGAAAGGCAGATGAGGCGAAGCTGCCCGGTTGAGAGACGATTTCGAACAGCAACACGGTCCATTCACCGCGTATGATAAGACATGCTGCGGAGGCGGCAGTTTAAGAGCTAAATGGCGGGAATTGGCAGCGATTTCGGCGCGCAAAATCGAAAAAAAACTCTGCAGACGGTCGAAATCTCCAAGACATATAACGGGCGCACGGTGGTAGACAACGTGACCGTCCGTGTAGATCAGGGCGAGGTAGTGGGTCTGCTCGGACCGAATGGGGCAGGGAAGACCACCTCCTTCTACATTATCGTCGGGTTGATCAGTCCCGATAGCGGTGAAGTGCTGCTTGACGGCCAGCCAATAACCGAGCTTCCCATGTACCGCCGGGCGCAGCGCGGGGTCAGCTACCTCCCACAAGAACCCTCTGTATTCCGCAAGTTAAGCGTGGAAGACAACCTGATGGCGATCTTGCAGACGCTGCGGCTGAGTGGACGGGAGCGCAGAGAACGGATGATGAGCCTGATCAGCGATCTTGGTCTCGAGACCGTGCGGCACAGCAAAGGTTATATGCTTTCCGGCGGCGAGAGGCGGCGGGTGGAAATCGCTCGTGCTCTGGTGCTGCAGCCCGATTTCATCCTGTTGGATGAGCCGTTCTCGGGGATCGACCCGATACAGGTAATCGAACTTCAGCGGATCATACAAGACCTGAAGGAGCGCGGGATTGGGATTCTGGTCACGGATCATAACGTTCGGGAAACGCTGGCGGTGACCGACCGTGCATATATCATCAGCGGCGGCCGGATCTTCCGAACCGGATCTCCTGATTCGCTGGGGAACGATCCTGAAGTGAGGCGGATTTATCTTGGCGAGAACTTCTATTTTCCGCCAGCTCCGCCGGTTCTCGTCAGCTAGGTTAATCACGGCAAGTCCCGGAAAAAGCCGAAATCCGACAGGTTTCCCTGTAAAGTCACGAGCCCTTATCGGTGATACACTTACCGCATGAGTTCGCTTTCGCAACGGCTGCACCTAGGTGTCCAGCAGAAGCAGATACTCACGCCAGGACTGGTGCAGATGGTCACCGTCCTACAGCTCAACCGCATGGAGCTGAAGGACATGATCATCAACGAGATTGCCGAGAATCCGGTGCTGGAAGAAGCCGCCGAAGCAGGAGAAGAGCTGACACCGGCTGAGGTTCAGTCGATGTTGGAACGCGAGCGGCAATCGGATCCGGCCGATCAATCGATTCTCGACAAGGTCGAAGGGCAAGAGGCGCTGGGATCTTACGAAGGCGGCCCGGAGATAGAAATTACCGGCGATATCGCTCCCGTTGATGGACAGGAGATCATCGCGGTTGCGAGCACGATAGCCGACGAAGCGCCTAAATCGGAAACGGACCCGTTCGAGGAGATTGACTTCGGCAGCTTCTTCGACGATTATCTGGATCCTGGCTTCAAGAGCCCTGCTTCAGAATCGGTCGAGAAGCCATCGTTTGAGACGTTTCTTTCTTCGCCCATTACCTTGAGCGATCACCTGCACTCGCAGCTCAGCGTGATGGTTCTTCCAGAGCGCGTCCGGCGGGCAGCGAACACGATTATCGGCAACCTGGAAGAGAGCGGCTATTTGACGACTCCGGTAGAGGAGATCGCAGTCGCGGAGAACCTGAGCCTGGAGAATGTGAAAGCGGGCTTGAAAGCTGTGCAGTCGCTCGACCCGTCCGGCGTGGGCGCTAGCAATTTGCGTGAATGCTTACTGCTGCAGTTAGACGCTCGGGGATGCCGGGATGGCGTGGCCTGGCAGATTATTCACGATCATCTGAAACTGCTGGAAAAGCCGGCAGTTGGGGCAACTCGCACGGGTCATGGGACGTCCGCCCGAGCACATTCAGATTGCGGTTGGCGTGATCCGGCATCTGGATCCCGCACCGGGTCTAAGATACTCCGGAGCCGGAGCGCGGCAGGTGGAGCCGGATGTCTACATTTCTAAGGAAGGCGATGATTATCTGATCACGCTGAACGACGACGATATTCCACAGCTTCGGCTGAATGGCGAATATAAGCGCATGGTGGATCGCGAACAAGAGCCAAATCGGGATGTTCGTAACTACGTTAAGGAACGTTACGCGTCGGCGCTGCAGCTGATAAAGAACATCGAGCAACGCAAGCAGACCATCCTGCGAGTGTGTCACTCCATCATCCGGCGGCAACCCGAGTTCCTCGAGAACGGGATCGACTGCCTGAAGCCGATGATGATCAAGGAAGTAGCGGATGAGATTGGCGTCCACCCTTCCACAGTCAGCCGGGCGGTTGCGAACAAGTACGCTCACACGCCCCAAGGCGTTTTCGAACTTCGATATTTCTTCTCTGAAGCGGTACAAGGTCCTTCCGGAAGCACAACACCGCTGCTGATTGTTAAGCGCAGAGTAAAGAAGATGATTGAAGATGAAAACTCCTCACATCCGTTGACGGACGAACAGATTACTGCCCGGCTGCAGAGCGAGGGAATCCAGGTAACCCGGCGCACAGTTGCCAAATATCGTGAGGATATGAAAATTCCTTCGACACATCAACGTCGCGTCCGCGCCTAATAATTGCCACCATTCTGGTATCCGCGCACGGCGGGAACATAGGACAAAGCTCATTGCTGACAGGCGAATATGAAGCTGATTTACTCCGGAAAGACCAAAGAATTTACACCTGAGCTCGAGGAGAAGGTCGCAGTCAAGATAGCTAAGCTGGGTAAGCTTGCGGAACAGCGGGGCGAACGGGAAGTTCACCTCACTCACCAATCGGAGCGTCATCTCCATAAGGTGGAACTCCTGATGAATATTCACGATCACGGCCTGATTGGAGAAGGCGCAGACCCGGACCTGCAGACGGCGATTTGTCAGGCGATCGAGAAGCTTGAAAAGCAGCTTGTCAAGCTGCGCGACCGTTGGAGAGCTACTCACCGCGATGCTAAAGCGGTTCGTTCGAACAAAGAGAGTTGGACAGCAACTTCACCTACAGAGCAAAACGTAGAGCCTCAGAAAAAAAATGGCAGAGTGCCTGCGAATGGAAGCGCGCGCAAGCCGAGAATCTTCCGGGTGAACTACGACGAAGACCGAAAACCCATGACGCTGGAAGAAGCGATCCTAGAAATGGGGAACGAGCCGACTAGCGGCTATGTCGTGTATCGCAATGCTGAGCGGAATTGCCTGTCGGTACTGGTCCGCCGGGGAGACGGCAATTTCGATTTGATCGAATGAAGAGCAGCGAACGCAGCTGACCCCTTCTCATTCCTCCAAATCACATCCATCATTTACTCTCGAAATAGAGGTGTATGTCTAAAGCAAACATCGGAGAGACCAGTCTGGATGTGGAGGCACTTTCCCAATCGACTGTCGATCTGGTGATCATCACTGGCACCAGTGGTTCGGGTAAATTGACCGCTTTGAAAGCTTTTGAAGACCTTGGATTTTACTGCGTAGACAATCTGCCCATCGCGCTTGTGCCCATGTTTGCGGACTTGACACACGACGCGAAGACGCGCAAGCATGCCGCGCTGATCATCGATATCCGCGAAGGTGACGCGCTCAAGCAGTTTCCCCGTATTTACGCTGATTTGAAGAAGCGCCTGAAATCCACGCTGCTGTTTCTGGATGCCGATGACGATGTTCTGCAGCGGCGCTTCAGCGAAACCAGGCGTCCCCACCCGCTGGGCGCTGACTCCACGGTTCTAAGCAGTATTCGGGATGAGCGAGAGCAACTGGCAGAGATTCGTGCGCTCTCCGATCTGTACGTCGACACATCGAAGCTGAACGTTCACGACCTGCGCCGGTTAATAAACGAAAAGTTCGAGCGGAGCAAAGAATCCGAAAAAATCTCGGTGTACGTGAATAGTTTTGGGTTCCGGTATGGCGTGCCGCCCGACAGTGATCTGGTTTTCGATGTTCGCTTTCTTCCCAATCCAAACTACATCCCTGAATTTAAGCACCTGACCGGAAGGCACCCGAGCGTAGCGCGGTACATTCGCTCGTTCCCGCAAACCACGGAATTCATCAACCGCATCTCGGAGTTACTGATTTATCTTTTGCCGCACTATATCCAGGAGGGAAAGAGCTATTTGACGATATCGTTCGGCTGTACGGGCGGGCACCATCGCTCGGTTCTGATCGCGCACGAAATCTATAAGCGGCTAAGAAAAGCTGGATTCCCCGTTAAGGAGCGGCACCGTGATACCAGCCGCAACTAGCTCTTCACTTTAGACTGGATAGATTATTCGTGTCCTTCAGAAACCCGTTGGGCCGGTAATCGAAGTAGCGTTCCTGCTCTCGACTCCGCATGGAATACAGACCAAGCACAGATGCTTTGACGGTCTGCGAAAATTCGCACGGGAGCCAGACGCTTCCCACGGGTGATTGGGCAAGTTCAAATTTGGTTCCGGGGTTGACTTTGGCAATAAACAGTCCGAACTCGACAGGGCTAATTACTTCCGCTTCCACCTTGGCCCAGTGAAAGTGCTCTTTTTCTATCCACAGCCTGCCTTTCATACCGGTCAGGACTCTGGCTTTTTGAACTGGCGGTTTGTAATCGGGATTCGGGGTAGCATCCAGCACGTAACACTCAGCATCGCCCAGCTTTTCTTCGCCAGCCAATTTGAAGTTGAACGCCTTGGTCATCTGCTGCATCAGGAGGTGCTCTTCGGCGCGATCGCTATGAAACTCAGCCATGCGTTTCTGACGGTCACTTGCTGACTCGTTTTTCCGCTTTTGGATCTCAGTCTGCAGCTTCTTCTGTTCCTGCTGTTCGAGTTTTTTGTTCAGGGGCTCGTTGTTGACGGCGATCAGGCGATTATAGGGAGAGCCGGCAATCATGAGGACGTCATATGTCTTGCGCCCCTGCACGGTAGCTTTGCCGCCAGCATCGATGCTGCTCTTGATATCGGTTTCGCGGTGGGAATAGGAAAGCTGGGCTTTCCAATCGGCGGCATTCGCTTCCACCGATCTCTTAATGATGTCTGAAGGGGTCAAAGACTGAGGTTGAGTGAAAGCGGCTCGGGAGAAACCGGCCAGAAGAACAAGCTCAACCAGGAACCTGCCCCTTACACTCATTTCCTTTTACCCTCTAGGACTTATATAGCACGACGTGGGCCAAGCGGCAAAAGGGCCTGTTAAGCGGCAAATTTGACTGGACCGTCGAGTATTTTGGAAACAGTTGAGGCGCATTTACCTTGTTCAGCATGTCTTCTGGCCGGAACGCCCGAAGGCCAACGGGTCGCGCTCGTCCGGGGGACCGTCCAGGCATTCCAAGTCCTTTTCGATCGCAATCTTAAGGGACGAGCCATCGGCCGGAAGCTCAAAATACATTCCGATCTCATCGGTCGAAGCCCAGCGGTCGATGGTCTGACGGGGAGCGGACACCAGTAGTTCGCCGCGGGAGTAGGACGCGTCCGGGCCGGGAAATTCGGAACTGCGCAAGATGTACGAAAAGCGGCTTTGGCCAGGGAAGCGAATTTCCTCCTGCACAGTCAAACCCGCTGCCAAATCTGCCACTTCACGCTGGTTGACGCGCAGGCGAAGGCTGTTCTTGCGGAAACGCAACTTCATTTCATTACGAGTGTATCCGCCAGTCACCGGAATAGATGTTGAAGCGATTGTCGCGGACGAAACCCAAAAGGGTGATGCCAAATGCGCGGGCGGTTTCAACGGCAAGGCTGGATGGACCGCCGACGGTGGCGAGAATCGAGGCTCCTGCAGCCACGGCTTTGCCGACCAGCTCGAAACTGCTGCGGCTGCTCATAAACAGCATTTGATCGCGGAGAGGGACGGTTCCATTCAGGAGCGCCCACCCGAGCAGTTTGTCGAGCGCATTATGACGCCCGATATCTTCGAAAACGCGTACGACGCTGCCATCTGAGCTGACGAGTGCCGCCGCGTGGAGCCCACCTGTTCGTGAGAAGCCCTCCTGTTCGCTGCGGAGCAGATCGGGGAGGCTCCGGATCAGCGCGGCACGTATTTGCGGTCCATTCGGCGGTGTGCCTGGAAGCGCAGGAACCAGGGCTTCGAGGCTGCGTTTCCCACAAATGCCGCAGCTCGAGTTCAGAATCGTGTTCCGGTTTGTTCGCCACGCGTCGACGTCTACGCCTTCGGCCAACTCGGCTAAGATTTCGTTCGAAGGCCCGACTCCGAGCGAGCGAATCTCCTGGATCTGCTCTTTGGAATGAACAATACCTTCCGAAAGCAGAAATCCAGCGGTCAGCTCCCGATCATGGCCGGGCGTGCGCATGGCTAGCGCGAGGCTTTGAGAGATACGGGCCTGCTTGACTGAGTAGGAAATGCGGATATCGAGCGGCTCTTCGGCTGCGACCGCGTCGATGATGCGCCCGGTGGGAACGTCCGCGTCATTGCCGACTCGCTTGATGTCGAATTCACGGATCAGGGGCGCACGGTTCACTCCTTCTCAGCGTGCCACGTCTCTACCGGGACAAGCGCTTCATCGTAGACATGGATTTCCTGTACGCGCCGGGTCAGCACGGCGGCAGCTAACAGGCAGATGCCGCCCGTGATGACAGCTTTCATCCGGTCATTGTTGAAAAGCGTCACCATGATCCAGCCAAATACGAGAGAAGAGAGAATCTCGGGCAGGACGATGAAGAAGTTGAATATGCCCATGTAGATGCCCGTTTTATTGGCGGGAAGAGCCGCCGCGAGAATCGAGTACGGCATGGACAGAATACTCGCCCAGGCCGTTCCCACGCCGATCATGGGAAGGAACAGCAGCCATTTGTCGTGAACAAATGCGACCGAAATCAATCCGGCTGCTCCCAGCGTAAGACACAAGGCGTGCGTGCCACGTTTGCCGACCTTCGCCGCTAAGGATGGGAGGAATGGCGAAACCAGAAAGCAAACGGCGTTATAGATGCCGGAGCAGTAACCTGCCCAGATCACGCCCTCTGTGTAGGCGGGTTCGGCAGTAGACCGAGCGCCGAAGACATTATGCGCCACGGCAACCGCGAAATAAAGAAACATGCAAAACATGCCGAGCCAGCTTAGGAATTGGACGATGGCAAGCTGACGCATTGTGGCGGGCATAATGCGGATGGCGTGGAGGACTTCAGGAAAGTCGAAAGCTTTGGCGGTTCTGAGCCGTTCGCGTTCATGCTCACTGGGCGGGTATTCCTTGGTTGTCGTGACGGTGAGCAGTACGGCGAAGAGAAATGCAGCAGCGCCGATCCAAAAAGAAATCCGGACAATTTCAGGGATTGTGCCGGGCCTGGGCGGGCCGGCGAAGCGCGAGAGCAGCAAAGGCAGATAGGACGCAGCAACACTGCCCAGACCGATGAAGAAACTCTGCATCGCAAAACCGCGCGATCGCTGCTCGTCAGGCAGCATGTCGGCCACGAAAGCGCGAAACGGCTCCATGCTGATGTTTATGGAGGCGTCCAGTATCCATAGCAGGCCGGCCGCCATCCACAAGGTCCCACTGAGTGGCATCAATACAAGGGCGAGCGAGCTGAGAATTGCGCCAGTAAAGAAGAAAGGCCGACGCCGCCCGAAACGTCCCCAGGTATTGTCGCTCCACTGGCCGATAATGGGTTGCACAAGCAAGCCCGTGAGAGGCGCCGCGAGCCACAGAATGGGAAGCTGAGCCGGTTGAGCGCCGAGGTACTCATAGATGGCGCTCATATTGTTCATCTGCAGAGTCCAGCCGAACTGGATGCCGAGGAAACCGAAGCTCATGTTCCAGATCTGCCAAAAACTGAGCCGCGGTTTATTCACGAGACTTTGTGCCGACCAACTTATCAGACTGCCTGGGGTTTGTTGAACCAGTTTAGGCTTTGCGCTATGTTGGCGTCGGGTCGACCTATTGCAAGTAACAGGACTCAGTCACGTTGAGCTTGTTCTCCTGTGCCTGCTCGCACTGGTATCAGCACTGGCGTTTCTGGCCAAGCGCATCTCGGTTCCATACCCGATCATTCTGGTGATCGGCGGACTCTTTCTCAGTTTGATTCCGGAAGCGCCGCGAGTAACTCTCGACCCGAATGTGGTCTTCCTTGTTTTCCTTCCGCCTCTATTGTTCTCCGCGGCATTTCAGATCTCCTGGCGCGAGTTCCGGAACAACTTGAGCCGCATTTTCATGCTCGCCTTCGGCCTGGTTGGCTTTACGGTGTTCGGCGTAGCTCTGTTCACGCGTTGGTTGTTGCCCGGTTTCGACTGGAAACTCGGATTGGTTCTCGGCTCAGTTGTGGCGACCACCGATCCCATCTCGGCCACTGCGACGGCGCGGCGATTGGGGATTCCGCGCAAGATTACTGATCTGATTGAAGCGGAGAGCCTGGTAAATGATGGTAGCGGACTGGTTGCCCTGAAATTTACCGCGGCCCTGGTAGTGACCGGCATCACGCCCTCCGTATTGGCCGGCGCGGGACAGCTCATCTACTTGATTGCTGCGGGCGTTGCGATCGGGCTTGTCGTGGCGGTGAGTATTCGGTATGTACAGGCCCAAATTTCCGATTCTGCCATTGAAATCACCGTTAGCATTCTCACGCCCTACATGGCTTACCTGGCCGCTGAAGCGGCCCATTGTTCAGGAGTCATGGCTACGCTTGCCTGTGGAGTTTACCTGGGCAGACGAAGTTCCGGTTTATACTCGCTCCACGCTCGTATCGAGTCTTCAGCCGTGTGGCAAACGCTCGATTTCATTCTGAACGGGATCGTTTTTCTGGTGCTTGGGCTCCAGCTTCCCACGATTTTGTCGCAGATCCAGGGCATTCAAATCTCAGTTCTGGTTACTGACGGGCTTGCTTTCGTGGCGCTTGTTGTTTTGCTACGGCTGGTGTGGGTATATCCAAGCGCCTGGATTTCGGCAGCAGTTCGACGGGCGTTCGGGATACGGAATGCCCATACCTTTTCGACCCGCGAGGTCTTTATCGTCGGCTGGGCGGGGATGAGGGGTGTGCTAGCCCTTGCAGCCGCTCTGTCTCTTCCCGAGAACCTGAATAGCGGGCAGCCGTTTCCGCAACGCAACCTCATCATCTTTCTCACTTTTTGCGTGATCTTTGCAACGCTCGTTTTGCAAGGACTCAGTCTGCCCAGTCTCATTCGACGGCTGGGGTTAGCGGGAGCTCAGTCTTCAGAGGACGAGGAAGATTTTGCCCGCCGTGAAATGATCACCGCCGCGATTGCCCGGCTGGATCAGTTGCGCGACGAAGATGGCCCTACAGAAAACGAAGCGCTCGATCAGCTCGAGCTCATTTATCGCCGCCGGATAGCCCTCCTCGAAAAGCAGAACACCGACGGCGATCTTAGAAACGCGATGCAGCTATCGGACTTCGAGAGCCTGGCACATCAGCTTCGTTCCGTGGAACGAAGAGTCGCTGTGCAGCTGAGAGATCAAAACCAGATACATGACGAGGTGCTGCGAACTCTCGAACGAGAGCTGGATCTTCTTGACGCCCGGTTTGCGTCGGCCGGTCATTGACCTCTATCGGTGCCGACGAGTGCCAGCAGGCGGAAGACAACGCTCTTCAGCGCTTCGGATTGCGCGTTCAACTGCTCGGCTGACGATGCACACTCTCTTCCGAACTTGCGGCAGCGCTCTGGGTTACGCGCTCCATTTGCGACATGGCTTTCCCGATCTGTTCTATTCCCCTCGCCTGCTGATCGTGGCCGAGCTCGATCTCCTCGACGAAGGTCCTCAACTGAGTTGACTGCCCTATTACAGCTCCAATTGCCTTTGCCACTTGATCGACCGTAGTTCTTGCCTGTATCTGATTTAGAGATGGACTCCTCGATCAGATCCGCTGTATCCCGGGCCGCATGAGCGCAGCGCTGGGCAAGGTGTCTAACCTTGTCGGCCACTACTGCAAACCCCATTCCGGCTTCACCCGCGCGTGCCGCCTCGACTGCAGCATTGAGGGCGGGATGTTTGGTCTGGAAGGCCATCTCGTCGATGACCCTGATGATCTTTGCCACTGGATTCGGAGATGTCATCCATGGCCGAGAGCATGTCTCTCAGTGAACGGTTCACTTCTTGAAACGTCTGGGCGTTTTCTCCCACCAAGCGTGCGGCGAGTCTTGAGCTCTCGCTGTTGCTGCGCGCCATGGGATTGATTTCCTCTGCTTATGCGGACATCTCCTCCAGTGAGGCGGCCTGTTCAGAAGAGCCCTTAGCGAGCAACTAACTGGAGGAAGAGACCTGAGATGCCGTTTCGGGAAAATCTGGGCGCAAGGGAAAGGCTTGGGGAAAAGTTGGTTGCGGGGGCAAGATTTGAACTTGCGACCTTTGGGTTATGAGCCCAACGAGCTACCTGACTGCTCCACCCCGCAATCACATCCTAACACTCATGACTCTTCGTTTAGGGGTGCCAGCCAGTCAGTGAATCTGGGCTAAATTTATTGACGCGGTATTGTTTGGCTGAAAGAAGAAACGCAATCAGATTGGGGACCGCGACGATAGAACACGTTCGCCTGCAGCTAACTCTGGATGCGGTCTCGAGTCAGCAGCCAAGTCCGTCAATTCCGGGATCAACCGTCCAATTCTGTCGCGCAGGTGCTCGTAAGCCTGATGGACGACGGAGAGATCGCCTTGCCGCCCGATGAGCTCCAGAGTCCGCGCCGCCTCCACTGCTGGCGATGCACAGAAATTGGATAGTGAGCCTTTCAGGGCATGGCTGAGGTCGGCGATGTCCGCCGCATTGCGCATTTCGACAGCCGCGCGCAGAGCCGCCATATCTTTCGTAACGTCGGCCAGGAATAACGAAGCGATATTTCCAAGAAGTCCTAAATTGCCTTCAACCCGCGCGAGAACTTCTTCCTTGTCGATCATTGAAACAGGTCTCGTCAAATGTAGCCGGGAGGACGTCTCTCGTTCAAGACATGGCTTCACCGCTTGAATGGCCTGCAACACGTTCTTTATTGTGATCGGCTTTGATACTGGCATCCATCGCCGTGCGATAACGAACACGATCTCCGACACAAAGCCCGGCGTGTCCGACTACTGCGATGATTTCATCAAATCGAATTCGCCCATCTGGAACGTAGTATGAGAGGGTACAGCGCGAGGGAAAAATTAGTGGGAGGAGGCAACCCCCGTCTTGGATAGTGCAGCAGCCGGAATGGCCGAAAGCAGCCCGATGCAGAGTAGAAGGCTGGTGCGCGATGGATACATACTCCAAGCTTTGCTGTCGATTTAATTGCCGGTTTTTCTCTGCAGGATGCCTTTCCCGGGCAGACATCGAACTGGTTCATGTCCGCTCCAGATGTCGGGCGACAACGTTCCCAGGCAATGGTTGCGTCGTATCCTTTAATAAGTAGTCTTAAATGGTGCGGGACCAGCACCGGAACCAACCCCTATGCGAACTGCGCGCACGGCAAGAAGGCGGACGCCTGAGCCCACAATACAGATCACGGCGCGGCTAGACGCCCCTGAGCTTTACCTGAATCCACATCTCAGCCTTTTAGCGTTCCAGAGGCGCGTTCTGGAGATCGCGCAGAGCCCGAAAACCCCGCTGCTGGAACGAGTAAAGTTCATCTCCATCCTGGGGTCGAACATGGACGAGTTTTTCATGGTGAGGGTGGCTGGGCTCTGGCAGCAAATTGAAACCCGCACGACTGAGATCAGCATGGACGGACGCTCGCCGGGTGAGCAACTGGAACTGATCCGCAACGAAGTTACGAGTTTGATAACCGATATCTACAGCCTGTGGCGTGAACAGATCATGCCGGGCCTCAGAGATGCGAACATCTTCATCCTCGAACTTGACGAGCTGAATGCTCAGCAGAAAACTGCAGTGGACGACTACTTCCGGCGGATCGTGTACCCGGTCCTCACGCCGCTGGCTGTCGACCAGGGGCGGCCGTTTCCCCACATCTCGAACTTAAGCCTGAATGTTGCGGCCACGGTTACAAATGGCGATGGGCAGGAGCGGTTTGCGCGAATCAAAGTACCTGATTCGTTGCCCCAGCTTGTTGCGGTACCGTCGCGCACCGGGGAACTGGCTTTCGTTTGGCTGGAGCAGGTAATCATCGCCAACCTTCGATTCTTGTTTCCCGAGATGGAAATTGTGCAGGCCAACCTGTTCCATCTGACGCGGGACGCGGAGTTAGCTATCCAGGAACTCGAGACCGATGACCTGCTGGAATCCGTTCAGGAGGCTGTATGGCGACGGCGGTTCCGCGACGCCGTCCGTCTGCAGGTGAATAGCGGTATGCCGCAGCGGCTGATCAAGTTGCTGACCAGCAACCTGGAGCTTGATCAGAACGATGTGTACCGAATCGAGGGACCAATTGACCTGAGCCGGACGCGCGCGCTGCTCAGTGTGGATCGGCCCGCTTTGAAAGATAAGCCGTTCATCGCCGCAGTTCCCAAGGCGTTCGCAACTGCTACGGGAAACGAGATCTTTGCAGCGATCCGCGAATCCAACATCTTGCTGCACCATCCCTACGATTCGTTCCAGCCGATTATCGACTTCCTCCGCGTGGCAGCAGAAGATCCGGATGTACTCGCGATCAAGATGACGCTGTACCGGGTAGGGCCAAATTCTCCGGTGGTTGAAGCACTGCTCGATGCCAGCCAGAACGGGAAGCAGGTGGCCGTCGTGCTCGAACTGAAAGCGCGCTTCGATGAAGAGAGCAATATCGAATGGGCCCAGAAGCTGGAACGCGAGGGCGTACACGTGGTTTACGGACTGCCTGGGCTGAAAGTTCACGCCAAGATGGCGATGGTGGTGAGGCAGGAAGGCGACACAATCCGGCGTTATCTTCATCTGGGCACCGGCAATTACAATCCGGCAACAGCGCGGATTTACACCGACCTGGCACTCTTCACTTGTGAGGAAGAGATCGGGGCTGACGTAAGCGATCTATTCAATCACCTGACCGGGTACTCGAATAAAAAGTCTTACCGCAAACTGCTGGTAGCTCCCCATAGTTTGCGGCATGGCATCGAACGGATGATCCGATCCGAGATGCAACGGCATAGCCAACATGGCGACGGCCATCTGATCTTCAAAATGAATGCGCTCGAAGATCAGCCGATGATTCGTCTGTTGTACGAGGCCTCGCAGGCGGGGGTTCAAATAGACCTCATCATTCGCGGAGTCTGTTCGTTGCGACCAGGCGTTCCGGGCGTGAGCGAAACCATTCGGGTGCGCAGCATCATCGGCCGTTTTTTGGAACACAGCCGCATTTACTATGCGCATAATGGCGGCGACGAACAGATTTACATCGGAAGCGCGGATCTGATGCCGCGCAACCTGAATCGCCGGATTGAGGTGCTCTACCCGGTGGAGGATCAGCGCTTAATCCGCAAACTGCGGGATCGCATCTTGGCGAAGTATCTGGAGGATGAGGCAGGCGCCCGCGTCATGCAACCCGACGGCACTTATACGCCTCCCGATCACCACAATGGGAGGCGAATTCCGGATAGCCAAGCCTGGTTCCTTAGGCGGAACGAGGGCTGAATACGCGAGTCGAAGATCTCGCGTCGCCAAGCTTTCGGGACAGGCGGAGAACTTCGGATCCATGAAGGAAATAACCATCGGAAAGCTTGTCGGAGTGTGGTGTCTGCTGATGCTCTCGCTCCCGGCGGCAGCTTTTTGGCTGCGCGTCGACCTCGCAAGCGGCAGCGGACTCCAGGTATTCGCAAAGCTGGCGGTGGTTATAGGGCTAGTCAGTGCGATTTCGTTGGCGTTCACTTACGTGCTTGCGCTGCGCTGGTCTATTCCAACCAGGCGTTTCGAGGAATTCATCGCGGCCGTTCCGGCCCAGGAGATTGCGCTTCCGGACGACGGCCCTCCCGAACTAAACAGCCTCTCGCGCGCGATGAAGGCAATGGCTGAACGGGTTCGGCACGTAGTGGAACAGGCGAACGATGAATCGGCCCGGCGGGAGACCATTCTGGCGTGTATGGCGGAAGGCGTGCTCGCGGTAGACAAGGACCTGAGAGTGATCTTCTGCAACGACGCGTTCGCGCAGGCTTTCAGCACACGGAGCCCTGCTGTCCCAGGCCTCTCGTTGTACGAGCTGGTTCGCGAACCGCTGCTGCAACAGATTCTGGGCCGGGTGCTGAAGGCGGGGCATCCGGAAACCGACCGCTTTCAATTGCCAAGCGCGGCCGGACGATGGTTCGAGGCACGCGCGCTCCCGTTTGGCTCTGCTGCGCGTCAGGGCGCAATCATTGTGCTGCACGATATCACAGATATTCAGCGGCAGGAGCAGATGCGGAAGGATTTCGTAGCCGACGTTTCCCACGAGTTGCGGACGCCGCTCACCGCTATTCGCGGCTACGCGGAAACTCTGCTCGATGGCGCGCTCGAAGATCGTGAACACAGCCATCGCTTCGTCGAGGTGATCTTGTCTCACTCGATACGGCTGAATCAGATCGCGTCCGATCTGCTGATTCTTTCAGAGCTGGATTCGGATACAGCGCCGGCGCTCGATCCGGAAAGGATCTCGCTTCCGGACGTCGTTCGCTCGGCCATCGACACGGTTGCAAGAGCCGCTGCGGAGCGCAGAGTGATCATCGAATTTACAGGAGCGGAAGGATGCTCCGTTTTCGGATACCGCCATCGGCTGGAGCAGGTTCTGATTAACCTGCTCGACAATGCGGTGAAGTTCAATCGTGCGGACGGTCAAGTGACGATCGAGTGCGTACCACTGCCCGACTCACAAGTTCGCATTTCTGTAGCGGATTCGGGCCTCGGCATTCCGATTGACGACACAAAACGGATTTTTGAGCGGTTCTATCGCGTGGATAAAGCCAGAACAAGGCCCACGGGCGGAACCGGTCTGGGATTGCCGATCGTAAAGGAAGTAGTCTCGCGGATGGGGGGAACGATAACGGTCGAAAGCCAGCTTGGACGCGGCTCGCGCTTCACGGTGATCATGCCGTCGGAAGTGACAGGGACTACATCGCAAAAGGTCTGACGGCGAGGCAATCCAGGGATGAATTTGAGACCATGCTCGTAATGCGAATCCTCAGCATTACACTTTTTTTCCTCGCCTGGAGCGTTCAGGCGCAGACGACTTATGTGCTGAAGGCCACGCGGCTGTTCGATGGGCAGAGCGACCACGTGATCGAACCCGGCGTGGTGGTTGTCTCGGGGAACAAGATTGTCTCGGTCGGAGGTGCGCCGCCGGCAAGCGCTCGCGTCATCGATCTCGGAGATGCAACCCTGCTCCCCGGGTTCATTGACTCCCATACGCACCTGACGATGGATTTTGATCCCGACTACATCGGCGCGCGGCAGCGGCAGGAAAGCCGCACGATTCCTGAGCTGGCGATACGCGCTACCGCGAATGCGAAGAAGACGCTGATGGCTGGCTTTACCAGTGTCCGCGATGTGGGTTCGAGCGAGTTCCTGGACGTCGGCCTGCGCAATTCTATAAACGCCGGAGTTGTCCCCGGCCCGCGGATGTTGGTGTGCGTTCACGCGCTTGGATCGACGGGCGGGCACTGCGACAGCGGCGACGGTTACCGCTTCGGCTTTCTGCGGCATGAGATGGGGCCCGAAGATGGCGTGATCAACACACCGGACCAAGCAAGATATGCTGTACGCTTCAACATCAAATATGGCGCCGACGTAATTAAGACCTGCGCAACCGGGGGAGTGCTCTCACCAACTGATGACGTGGACGCGCCCCAGCTGACGCAAGCCGAACTGGATGCACTGGTCAGCGAAGCGCACGATCTCCGCCGCAAAACGGCTGCTCACGCACACGGCGCCGAAGGTGCGAAACGGGCCATTCGCGCCGGTATTGATTCGGTTGAACACGGAACCTTCCTCGACGACGATGCGCTCCGCATGATGCGTGAGCATGGAACATACCTGGTGCCGACGCTCGCGGTTCGCACAGGCATCGCTGAGTCGAAGTTCCCGCCGCTTGTTCAGCAGAAGGCAGATCTTGCGGTGAAATCGCAGGACGCGATGGTCCGGCGTGCTCTCGCGATGGGGGTGAAGATCGCACTCGGTACGGACGCTGCCGTTTATCCGCACGGAAACAATGCGCTGGAATTCGTGCTGATGAGTAACGACGGGATGACACCTGCACAATCGCTGCGGGCCGGGACCTCCGTAGCGGCTCAACTGCTCGGACTGGAAAGCAAGGTGGGAACGCTCGAGGCCGGCAAACTGGCGGACATAGTAGCGGTCCCTGGGAATCCGCTCGAGAATATAAAAGTTACTGGCAGCGTTCTGTTCGTCATGAAGGAAGGCGTAGTGTACCGGAACGACCGGCAGCCTGCGCAAACAGCGTCTCGCTGACGGGAACCAAGCCCCAGTACCTGCCAAACCTTCGGACCCTGGCCCAATTCACTGCTCTGTAACATTGCTGTCACATTTTGTTTATGACAGCGCGTTGTACTGGAATACGTCTAAACCTGCTTCGCGAATGCCGGCATTCTGAGCCGCATAACGACGTATCAAAAGGGCAACTAGGGATGAGATTGAAACTTTCAACTTGGAGTTTTAGGACTATATCAGTTTTCATTGCAGCGCTCGGCGTGGTAGGAATGGCCTTACCGGTCGCTGCGCAAACATCTTTAACGGGTGCCGGAGCAACATTCCCGGCGCCAATCTATCAGAAGTGGTTCAACGATTACCAGACGATCGGAAACGTTCAGGTGAACTATCAGCAGAACGGATCAGGAGGCGGTATCAAGGCCGTAACCGAAGGCACTGTGGATTTCGGGGCGAGCGATATGCCCATGACCGATGACCAGCTAAAGACATTTAAGAGCAACAAAGGATACGATATTCTGCTTTTTCCTACCGTCGTCGGTGCTGCGGTTCCTTCTTACAACGTGACCGGAGTGACAGGCGAAATCAAGTTCACTCCTGAGGCGCTCGCGGGCATTTTCATCGGCAAGATCAAGATGTGGAACGATCCAGCAATTGCCAAGGTGAACTCGGGTGTCAAGCTGCCCGCTGAAAAGATCGTTGTCGTTCATCGGTCCGACGGAAGCGGTACTACTTTCTGCTGGACTGACTACCTGTCGAAGGTCAGCCCGGAATGGGCAACGAAAGTAGGGAAAAACGCCTCGGTCGACTGGCCGACGGGACTTGGAGCAAAAGGAAACGACGGAGTCGCTGGACTGATCAAACAGCAGAAAGGTGCACTCGGCTACATTGAGTTGATTTACGCGGTGAAGAACAACCTGCCCTATGGAAGCGTAAAGAACAAGTCGGGAGCTTTCGTCAAGGCCAACCTGCAGTCTGTCTCAGCTGCAGCTGCTGCGCTGAAGACGATGCCAGCCGATTTCAGAGTGTCGATCACGGACATGCCCGGAAATGATGTATACCCGATCTCCACATTCACCTGGCTGCTTGTTCCATCGAAGTTCTCTGACTCGGCCAAGCAAAAGGCCATGACCGGACTCCTCAAATGGGCCATTACTACTGGGCAAAACTCAGTGGAGGCGCTAGATTATGCTAAGCTTCCCTCCTCGGTCGTCGCTAAAGAAGAAAAGCAAATCTTGCTCATAAAGTGAGGCATTCTAGATCGACAGTAATGCGGCTGAAGATTGTCTGATGGCAAGTAGCACATATTCGACGCATGGCGGCTCGATACGGTCCCTTTATCGCAAATCGCTTTGGGGTGACGAGATCTCGTATGTCGTTACCCTGATTAGTTCCGTTGCCATCCTGTTGATTGTTGGGCTGATTGTCCTGGAACTGTGGATGAACTCGCGACCCACCGTGAAGACTTTCGGGTGGCACTTCCTGTTCACTTCCACCTGGGATCCAAATGGCGGCAAATTCGGGGCGCTGCCCTTCATATACGGCACATGTGTGACGTCTGCACTTGCTCTCGTCATTGCGGTACCGCTTGGAGTGGCCGCGTCCATTTTTCTGGCGGAGATGGCGCCGCCGAAGCTCTCCAATTTTCTGACGTTCTTAATTGAACTGCTGGCGGCAGTGCCGAGTGTTATTTATGGCCTGCTCGGCATTTTTATTCTTATTCCGATCATTCGCGACTACGTTGTGCCCGCATTGAAACCGCTTGGATTTTTGCCACTCTTCAGCGGCGACTTCTATGGCGTGAGTTTTCTTTCCGCGGGGCTGGTGTTATCGGTGATGGTGGTTCCATTTATCATTTCGGTTTCACGCGAAGTTCTGCTCGCCGTTCCGGCTGACCAGCGTGAAGCAGCGCTTGCATTGGGCGCCACGAAATGGGAGACCACTTGGGACATAGTGATTCCAAACGCGAGCACGGGTATCATCGGTTCCATCTTTCTGGCGCTTGCCCGCGCCCTGGGGGAGACGATGGCCGTTACAATGGTTATCGGTAATACGCCTAAAATCGCGGCTTCGCTGTTTTCTCCTGGTTACTCCATAGCGGCTGTGATCGCGAACGAATTTGCCGAGGCCAGCGGGACTCTTTACGTTTCTTCGTTGATTTTCCTCGGGCTCGTGCTGTTCGGCCTGACCATCGTGATCAACGGAATCGCGCGCATCTTCATCATCATGACTGCCCGGAGGAATTCGTAGCGATGGTGATGCAAATATCCCGCCGGCGCAAACTCGTGAATGCTGTGATGCTTTCGTTTTCCGGGCTTTGCACGGTACTGGTTATCGGGGTTTTGTTTTTCATCCTGGGTTACCTGCTGTGGCAGGGAGCAAGTTCGCTCAACCTGGACTTCTTCACCAAGCTCCCGAAACCCTCGGGAGAAACGGGCGGCGGCATGGCAAACGCCATTGTCGGAAGCGGCAAAGTTCTACTCGTGGCGACAGTCATCGGCGTACCGCTCGGCTTCCTGGCGGGAGTCTACCTGGCAGAGTACAGCGGCAAAGCCTTTGCATTTGTTCTACGCTACACGGTGGACCTGCTCAACGGCGTTCCGTCTATCGTGATCGGGATAGTTGCTTATGCGCTTGTAGTCCGGCGCATGGGCCATTTTTCGGCGCTCGCTGGCGGTGCCGCTTTGGGCATCATGATGATTCCGATTGCGGTGCGAACTACGGAAGAGTTTCTGCGCGCTATACCGAATTCCATGCGCGAAGGCGCCATGGCGCTCGGGGCGACAAAGTCAAAGACGATTTTTACCGTGGTGGTTCCCGCCGCTATTTCCGGACTTGTATCGGGTATGATGCTGAATCTGGCACGCGTGGCGGGTGAGACTGCGCCGCTTCTTTTCACGGCGCTAGGAAACATGTTTTGGAGCAAGGGCTGGCTTACACCTATCGCCACTTTGCCCGTTATGATTTATAACTACGCAATCGCACCGGAAGAAGACCTGCACAAGCAGGCTTGGGCTGCGGGCTTTGTCCTCCTTGCGCTTGTGTTGGTGATTAACATTACAGCGAGACTGATTATTGCGAGGGGACCGGCGTCCTCAAGGAGATAAGCTGTGGCCACTCCAGAACGGCAAACGATGTTGAAAGACTGGGAGAAGCCGGTCCCATCGGGGAACGAAAATTTGCCCCAACCGAAATCGCCGTACAAACTGAACACGAAAGACCTGAATTTCTATTACGGTTCTTTCCAGGCTCTGCACAACATCTGTATCGATATTCCCGACCACAAGGTGACAGCGTTCATTGGACCTTCTGGATGTGGAAAGTCGACTTTCCTCAGAACGATGAACCGGATGAACGAAGCGATCCGGAATTCACGTGTTGAAGGGGAAATTCTACTAGACGGTGAAAACATTCTTGCGATGGACGTCACCAATGTTCGCCGGCGCGTGGGAATGGTTTTCCAAAAGTCTAATCCGTTCCCGAAGTCGATCTACGACAATGTCGCCTACGGCCTGCGCGTAAACGGCGTGACGAAGAAGTCCGTTATCGAGGAAGCCGTGCACCACAGTCTGGACCACGCGGCATTGTGGACCGAAGTGAAGGACAAGTTGCATAAGCCGGCGAGCGCGCTCTCGGGCGGACAGCAGCAACGGCTGTGCATTGCACGGGCGCTAGCTGTCGAACCGGAAGTGCTTTTGCTCGACGAGCCCTGTTCTGCCCTCGACCCAATCGCCACCCTGAAGATTGAAGAGTTGCTGTTTCAAATCAAGAACATCACGACCATAGTGATCGTGACCCACAACATGCAACAGGCAGCCCGCCTCGCGGATTTTACGGGCTTTTTCCTGCTCGGTAAGCTTATTGAATTCGATGATACCCGGAAGATCTTCCAGAACCCGGGAAAGAAGGAAACGGAAGACTACGTGACGGGTCGTTTCGGTTAAAGCGATAAGCGATCACGTTGATCACAGTGGGAGCAAAGGTGCGTCACTTCGAACAAGAATTAGATCAACTTAAGGGCAAGCTGCTGGAAATGAGCGCCTTGGTCGAGAGTGCTATTTACTGGAGCGTGCAGGGCGTTGTCGAGAAGAACCAAGGACTCGCTGAGCAGGTTCTCAGGAACGAGGCTCGTGTGAATAAGCTCGAGATCGAGATCGACGACAGGGCAATCGGGTTGTTGGCGCTGCAGGCTCCGCTCGCAGCAGATTTGCGATTGGTGACTGCCGCCATTAAGATCAACAACGATCTGGAACGCATGGGCGATCTGTCGGTAAGCATCGCGCAGAGCGCCATTGCTCTTATGCAAGAGCCTATGATTCGTCCGCTGATCGATATCCCACATATCGCCGGGCTGGCGCAGGGCATGGTGCGAAAGGCGCTGGACGCTTTTGTCAACCGCGACGCCGAGCTTGCTCGAAGCGTACTGCATTCTGACGACGCGGTCGACAATATGCGAACCGCAAGCTATCACGAACTGATCAGCTTTATGGAGGAGAATCCCGGCCAGATCTCACAGGCCCTGTATTTGCTCTCGGTAGTACGCAACCTGGAACGGATAGCGGACCATGCGACCAATATTGCCGAAGACGTTATGTACCTGGTGAAGGGCATCGACGTCCGGCACCATAATGAAGAGCCGTCTGCGCTCATGCAGACGTAAATCAACCGAGACTTTTCTTCAACATCTCGTTGACCGCAGCCGGGTTCGCCTGCCCGCGGCTGGCCTTCATTACTTGGCCGACGAGAAAACCCGCGACGGCGGTTTTGCCGGCTCTGTATTGTTCGACCTGTTTCGGATTTGAGGCAATTACCTCGGCAACCAGTTTCTCGAGCGCTCCCGTATCTGAGATCTGGCGGAGTCCTTCGCGGTCCATGATCACTGAAGGCGCGTGGCCGGTTTCGAACATCTTCGGCAATATTTCCTTTGCTAGTTTGCCAGAAAGCTCTCCCTTGTTAATGAGCGCCACCAGTTCGCCGAGATGCTGTGGCGGAACAGGCGAATCTGTCATCTCCTTACCCGCGGCCTTTAAGAAACCCATGAGATCACCAGTCACCCAATTGGCCGTCGCGCGCCCATCACCGCTTACCGCCGCGGCCGCTTCGAAGTAATCTCCGGTTTCGCGAGTGAGCGTCAGGACCTGGGCATCATACTCGCGGAGACCGTAACTCGCAACAAAGCGTTCCCGCCGATCCGATGGCAACTCCGGCAGCTTGCTTTTCACTTCATGCAACCAGTGTTCACTGACTCTCAGCGGCACCAGGTCGGGCTCCGGGAAGTAGCGGTAGTCATGAGCCTGCTCCTTACTGCGCATAAGTGCCGTCTTGCCTGTATCCACGTTGTACAGACGCGTCTCCTGCTGCACCTCTCCACCAGATTCGATGAGGTCCACCTGGCGCTCGATCTCGTATTCCAGAGCCATCTTTAAAAAGCGGAACGAGTTCAGATTCTTCACTTCCGCTTTCGTTCCGAACTTCTCTGCGCCGCGCAATCGCACCGAAACATTCGCGTCGCAACGCAGCTGGCCCTTTTCCATATCGCAGCCCGACACGCCGATGTACTGTAACATTTGCTTCAGCTCAGTTACATAGGCGTAAGCCTCATCCGGCGAGCGCATGTCCGGCTCGCTAACGATCTCGATCAACGGCGTGCCGGAGCGGTTCAGATCAACGTAAGTGTAGCGGTCTGAATCACGAAACCCGTCGTGAATGCTCTTGCCGGCATCGTCCTCCATGTGAACGCGCGTAACCCCGATCCGCTTCTTGCCCTGGTCGGTCAAGATGTCGACGAAACCGTGTTCCGCAAGCGGCTGATCGTATTGAGAGATTTGATAGCCCTTAGGAAGATCCGGATAGAAGTAGTTCTTGCGCGCGAAACGCGAAAAAGAGTTGATCCGGCAATGCAGTGCAAGGGCAGCCCCGATCGCCAGCTCCACGGCTTGCCTGCTGAGAACCGGCAGTGCGCCGGGGAGCCCAAGACAGACAGGGCAAACATTGGTGTTGGGAGGCGCCCCAAATTCGACCGGGCAACTGCAGAAGATTTTCGTCTTGGTGCCGAGCTGAACATGAACTTCGAGGCCGATTACAGGCTCATATTTGGTCAAAATTTCGTCAGCAACAGGCGCTGTAGACATACATAGATTGTAGAGCGGGGTGGAACGATGATCAGCACCGTCGGAGTTACGTTGGGAATATACAGGGGCGCTGTGGAGAGGAGGTTTCCTAAGCTGAGGCGCCTTTCGCACCTCGCAGTGCCTACAGCTGCCCGGCCACGCCAAGCAGGCGTGCTTCGCGCAATCGTTAGATAAGCCGTGACCGTAGTCGCGATAGCAATCAGCATGGCCCGGGCGGACGCAGAGCCGATTGTCACCTGGACACTTCAGAACATGAAATTTACGTCTGGTCAAACCGCAGCCGGTTACTTCACAGTCGATCAGACCGGACCTTAACAGACTGGAATACACAAATCACTGGCGGAAGCACCCTACGCTGACCAACATGAGCTTTCGCCCCGGTGAAGACTGCTTATCCTTCTTCGGTGGTTATTCCTCGAAGCACAGGGCATGTAAATCCGCCTGAATTGACCTTCGGACAACGGTCGCTACGCGACGGCACATTCTTCGCGCTGTTCCTGTTTTCAACTCGTCCCTGGACGAAATATTACAGCCTAGCCTAACCGAAATCGGGGTTTACACCGTGTCAATCGTTGCACAACAATCGACAGAAAATCCGAACATTATCCTGGAGAGCGATAGCCTAAGCAGGACAGTAGTGAATCCAAGATCGGCTGGCGTTTAACTTTGACCAGATACCGGCCCTTCCGCAGCGCTGGTCACCCCCCTGTGGGTGGTTTCCCCAGAACCGCAAATTGATTGGTTCAATGACTCCGCCTCATGCATCCTACCCTTGCGATGAGGTCATCAAAATGGCCAGCTGGGTTCGCACCACATTACACCTCGGGCGATGCTGGCGGTTCGAACCGTGAGTGCCGAGCAACGGACGACGTCTCTGGACAAGACTCAATTTGACACAACCCAAACCGGCCCCCTATACTGGTCGTTTAGGTTCAGTGGATTAGTGGAAGTGCGTCTCCCCGCTCTTGCCTAGGCAACCTGGCTGGTCAGAATCGGTTACCGTTCCAACCCCACACACAGTATTAAGGATTAGCAATGCCAAAACGTACGTTTCAGCCGAATAATCGTCACCGGGCAAAGACTCATGGGTTTCGTGTGCGCATGAAGACAGCCGACGGTCGCGCTGTTCTCGCTCGGCGACGGGCGAAGGGCCGCCACAAACTGACAGTCAGTGACGAGCGCGCAGTTCGCGGGTATTAGCCCCGGGTTTCATCTTCCGCTGTCACTTCCCAAGATCCGACGGGTTGTCCGTTCTTCCGAGTTTCGCAACCTTTACCAGAACGGCATTCGCATGACCAGCCGCTACTTCATTGCGTTCTGCCTTCATTTCGAAGGTGAACCCGTGCCCTCGCGCTTCGGTTTCACGGTTCCGCGGAGCCTAGGTAAAGCAGTACAACGCAACAGGTTGAAGCGGCGGATGCGAGAAGCCGTGCGCCGGGAATTGGATGTGCTGCCAGCAAACTGGGCACTGGTCTTCAATCCAAGGCGTACCGTTCTGGATGCGCCATTCACCGAACTGTGCCGCGAAGTCGGCCGTATCTTTTCTCGATGCGTTCAGTCCTAATTCTTTTGCTGAAGGCCTATAAAGCAGGCGTTTCACCTTTCTTGCCCTCGGCCTGCCGCTATCGGCCTACGTGCTCTGAATACATGATGGAGGCCGTTGAGAAGCATGGCGCGCTTACAGGCATCTGGATGGGTTTAAAGCGGCTCGGGCGCTGTCATCCGTTCCACCAAGGCGGATATGATCCAGTCCGCTGATCACAAGGTCAATCTTCTTTATGTCTAACAGTCCCGGCGGCGTCTCTCCTCAGCCGCCTTCCCTCGAGAAACGTCTGCCACTCGCATTGGCGCTGATGATGCTGGTGCTCCTCGTTTCGCAGTACCTGTTCAGGCCGGCTCCCGGTCCCAAACCGGTCGCGGCGCCTTCGAATGACAAAGTTGCCGCCGCGCAGGTCACTGCGAAGCCTGCGGTTTCGGCCGAGACGACAGCAGC
Source organism: uncultured Acidobacteriaceae bacterium (assembly GCA_963771495.1). Lineage (GTDB taxonomy): Bacteria > Acidobacteriota > Terriglobia > Bryobacterales > Bryobacteraceae > Bog-105. The sequence goes on from CAVYTR010000013.1 coordinate 724,621, forward strand.
GCCACCTGCCGCAGGCCAAATTCAGGCGCCGGCCGAAGCGACAACCGAAATTGATACAGACCTGTACCACATGGTTTTTTCGAATCGCGGCGGCTTGTTGAAAAGCTGGGTCTTGAAGAAATTTCAGGATAATTCAGGCAAGCCTCTGGAAGTCATCAACACAGCGGCCAAAGTTCCCGCGCCCTTCAGCATCGAGGTTACCGGTACCAAGCTATCGTTCGATCCGAATACCGTTCTCTATCAGTCAAAGCCGCTGGGCGACGGAACTGGAATCGAATACGACTATTCAGACGGGAAAACCTCCATTCGCAAATCGTTCCAATTTGCGCGGGACAGCTACCTTTCTGACGTGGAATCAGAGGTCTCCCAAAATGGAATCGCGCTTCCGCACGTGTTGATGTGGCGAGGAGGGTTTGGCGATCAAAGGGTGCGCAATGCCGCAGCGTCCCAGCACACCGTGCGCTACGACACCGGAGCCGGCAAATTGATCACGAAAACGGCCAAGGATGCCAAGAACGGCCCGGTGACTGACTCGGGTAACTACACATTTGCAGGTCTGGAAGACTCTTTCTTCGCTGCGGTGGCGCTGCCGAACGCTGGCTCTTCACTCGAGATCCGCACTTACAGTGATGACGTCAAGATGCCGAATGAGGACAAGGCCGTCCCGTATGTTGGTGCAGGCGTTTCGACCGGGCCGAAGAACAATTTATCGCTGTTTGTCGGTCCGAAAGACATCGACATCCTCAACAAAGTCAACCCGAAGCTAGGCCAGATCGTCGACTGGGGCTTTTTCGGAATCCTTGCCAAGCCGCTATTCCTCTGGCTCAATTGGGTTCACGATCACGTGACCAACAACTTCGGGTGGGCCATCATTCTGGTCACTCTCATCATCAATATCGCGTTGTTTCCGCTGCGCTTCTCAAGCTTAAAGTCGGCGCGCAAAATGCAGAAACTGCAGCCGCAGATTCAGGCAATCAATGCCAAATATAAGAACATCAGCATTCGCGATCCTAAGAAGGCCGAGCAGAATCAGGAGGTGATGGACCTCTACAAACGCGAAGGGGTGAACCCTGTTGGTGGATGTCTGCCGATGATCATCCAGCTTCCGTTCTTCTATGCCTTCTATCGCGTGCTCAGCATTGCGATTGAGCTGAGGCATGCTCCGTGGCTCTGGGTGCCCGACCTGTCATCGCCTGAGGCGCTGCCCATTCACCTGCTGCCAATCATTCTTATCGCGACACAGTTCCTCACCCAGAAGCTCACGCCGGCTGCGGGGTGGACCCGAACCAGCAGCGGATGATGATGTTTATGCCGCTGATCTTCGGGTTCATGTTCTACTACGCCTCTGCTGGACTTGTACTATATTGGTTAACCGGCAACTTGGTGGGGATTGCTCAACAGCTTGTTATTAACCGCTTTATGCCCACTCCGCCAGCCCCTGCCCCGGTTGTAAAGGCGCCGGTGAAGAGGACTCCAAAGAGATAAACCTGAATGAAATACACCGTTGACTCGCTGCGGCCGAAGCTGGACGGATTTGTATCGCCTCTGTTGAAGCAGGCCGGCTTTGATCTTTCCTACGAGCTTCGTGCCGCAGAGAATCCGCACCCGGAGGTGGAGAATCCAGAAGTCACGGTTCACTTCTCTGGCCATGATGTAGAGCTTCTGCTCGCGAATCGGGCTGAGCTTCTGCTGGCTTTGGAGCATCTTTCGATGGAAGCGTTGCGGCTGCCCGCCGAAGATCATTCCCTGATTTCGTTCGACGCGAACGATTATCGGTTGCTACGTGTAGAGGAATTACGCATGAGCGCACTGGCCGCCGCCGAAAAAGTGAAGCGCACACGGGTTCCGTTCCATTTCAACCCGATGAGCAGCCGCGAACGGCGAGTGATCCATCTGGCGCTTCGCGATGAAAAAGAGCTTCGTAGTGAAAGCGTCGGAGTGGGACCTGCTAGGGCGGTTGTTGTGATTCCAGCAGACATGCCGACTCCACCTGCACCGCCGGCACCTCCGCGTGGACACGGCGAAGGTCGCGGCGGAAACGGATTCCGCTCCGGCGAAGGACGGCGCGGAGGACCGCCTCGGCGCGAGGGTCAACATCGAGGGGGAAATCGCCCGGGGCGTGGCGGCCGACCTTCGCATTAGCTTTTTGTGAATTTGAAAGACACGATCGTAGCGCTCGCTACGCCTCCCGGGCGTGGCGGCCTCGGTATCGTGCGCCTGTCCGGGCCCGAAGCACGCGAGATCGCTTCACAGTTCCTGCAGTTTCCTCGCAATCCCGCGTGGCGCTCCTGGTCGAGCGAGCTGGCGCAGCTAATTGATCAAGAGAACGAGATTGTCGATCAGGTTGTTGTCAGCTACTTTGCCGGGCCGCGCTCGTACACTGCGGAGGACGTCGTGGAGATAACTTGCCATGGCGCACCCGTGGTTCTCCGTCTGTGCGTAGAACGTGCTGTGGCAGCAGGCGCCCGCATCGCCGAACCGGGCGAGTTCACTTTGCGTGCTTACCTGAACGGGCGCATCGACCTGCCGCAAGCCGAAGCTGTTCGGGACCTGATCGATGCCACAACCCTGTATCAAGCCCGTGTCGCCGCCCAGCAGATCCACGGATCTGTTTCGCGCCGAATACAGCCGTTCAAGGATCAGCTTCTGGAGCTCATCGCCCTATTGGAAGCGGGCATTGATTTTGCGGAAGACGACATCAGTGTCGCAGCAACGGACGAAATACTTCGCCGGCTCGACCCAATTGAACAGGGACTCGAAGCTCTTGTGAAGAGTTTCCGGGCAGGCAGGCTCGTATTTCAGGGGTTCACCCTCGCCATTGCGGGGCGGCCCAACGTCGGGAAAAGCAGTCTGTTCAACCGGCTTCTCGAACAGGACCGGGCCATAGTGACTCCGATCCCGGGCACAACACGCGACACGGTTTCTGAATCGACCTCGCTCGGAGGCGTTCCCGTTCGGCTGGTAGATACAGCGGGGATCCGGCGCAGCCAGGATCTGGTGGAGACGCTCGGGGTCGAGCGCAGTTATCAGGCGATGGCCGATGCAGAACTGACGATTCTCGTGCTTGACGGGTCTGCTGAGCTGGCTACCGAAGACGAAGAACTGATGACCAGGTTGTCCCGTCAGCAACCCCTAATGGTCGCGAACAAATCGGATTTAGGCTTGAGATTGAATGGAGCTGACGGCCTTTTACCTGTGTCCGCTGTTACCGGCGCGGGCATCTCGGATCTGAAAGAGCAGATTTTGGAGCGCCTTGCACCCGGCGGGCTTGCCGCCCCCGAAGACGGCAGCCTTACTAATATCCGCCACGAAGCCTTACTTCGCGAAAGCCTCGAAGCCCTCGCGAACGCCCGGCGCGCGGTCGAATTTGGCATCCCGCATGAAATGTTGCTGCTGGATCTCTACGCCGCCCTTCGGCCTGTAGATGCGGTGACCGGAGCAACGACGGCAGACGATATACTGAATCGCATCTTTTCGACTTTCTGCATTGGGAAATGAGATCGGGGGAACGCAGCGTATACAAGCGTCTCGTGGGCATGAACTTGCTGCAACAGCCGTCATAGCGCAGTCCTCGCGACCGCGGTCTACGCAGTTACGTACATTGTTGTTGTCCTCGGCATCTCGCGCCGAGTTCAGCAGATCCCACATCCAATTTTCTTGTTGCTAGAGCTCTGGCCGTGGACAAATCGCCTCTAGCCGATGCACGGTTCCTGGCTCTTCGCGACTCACACGCAGGTTCTACGAAGCTATTGGGTTCTGGTGTGCGTAGTAACGCTATGGATTGGGGATCGGCCCGCGCTAGGGCCATAAACTCGCTGCGATCACTGGTCGGAACCGGCCGCCGCTGTATTGCTTTGCCGGTTTACCGCATCGAGTACGCCGTTGATGAACGAAACGGATTCATCATTTGAGAACTGCCGTGCAAGCTCCAGCGCTTCGTCGATGATGATGGGTGCCGGCACCGCTCCCAGGCCCAGTTCGAAGATAGCAAGCCTCAAAATATTGCGGTCCACAAAGGCCATGCGACCCAGTCGCCAGTGTTCCGATATCGCTTCTATCTGCTTATCGATCCGCTCGGCATCAGCGACTGTTCCGCGAACCAGCTCTTCCATGAAGCGGTCGGGCTTCGGCTGCTTCTCACTCTCTTCTGAGTAAAGCGTGTCGTAATAGTGGGCGATTGCGCCGTCCGGAGAGTCCCGCCGCATGTCCCATTCGAAGAGCACCTGGAGGGCGCGCCGCCGTGATCGGTGCCGGGCAGCCATTGCTACTCAATGCCCTTCAAGGTCTTCAGCAGGTTCGCGAGTTCAATAGCAACTTCGGCCGCTTCCGCACCTTTATTACCGCTTTTTCCGCCGGCGCGATCCATAGCCTGCTGCATGTTGTCCGTAGTGAGCACACCGAAAGTTACGGGAATGCCTGTTTCAACGCTGACCGCCTGCAGACCGTCGGATGCGCCTCCCGCGACGTAGTCGAAATGCGGTGTATCGCCGCGCACTACAGCGCCAATTGCCACGACCGCGTCGCACCGAGACGCAAGCGCCTTGGCAGCTACCGGCAGCTCCCAGGCGCCCGGTACCTTCAGGAGTGTAATGTTCTCCGCTCGGCAGCCGTTCTTCTGAAGAGCTTCCAGTGCGCCCTTGGCCAGCGCTTCGGTAATGAACTCGTTGAAACGGCTGACCACAACGCCTATTCGCAGATCGGTGGCGTCAAGACTCCCTTGAAAGGTCTGATAAGGCATGTTGTGAAAGCGAGGCGCCGAGGCTAAAAATGCGCTCGCTATGGGATAATTCGGTTTACCCCTCAGTCTACCTCAACATGGATCCCCGTTTTATCCGCAATTTCTCTATCATTGCGCACATTGATCACGGGAAATCCACGCTCGCCGACCGCCTGCTCGAGCACACGGGCGCTCTTTCCCAGCGAGAAATGATGGAGCAGGTGCTCGACACAATGGACCTCGAGCGCGAGCGTGGCATCACGATCAAAGCACATGCAGTTCGCCTGAACTACAAAGCCGATGACGGCAATTTGTACGAATTGAATCTAATCGACACACCAGGGCACGTCGATTTCACGTACGAAGTTTCTCGCAGCCTGCAGGCATGCGAAGGCACACTGCTGGTTGTGGATGCTTCGCAGGGTGTTGAAGCGCAAACGCTCGCGAACACATATCTCGCCTTGAATCACGACCTGGAAATTATTCCGGTTATCAATAAAATCGACTTGCCTTCCGCTGAGCCGGAGCGCATCAGGGAGCAGATTGAGCAGGTGATTGGCCTCGATGCCAGCGATGCTGTACTCGCGAGCGCCAAGAACGGTATCGGGATCAAAGAAGTCCTCGAAGCTGTTGTGCAGCGAGTACCGCCCCCGAAGGGTGACCCGGAAGCGCCTCTGCGCGCATTGATTTTCGATTCCTGGTTCGATCCTTATCGGGGAGTGATCATCCTCACCCGGATCGTCGATGGCGTTCTCCGAAAAGGGCAGAAGATCCGTCTCTGGTCCAACAACAAGGTGCACGAGGTGGAAGGGCTCGGATTCCAGTCGCCCAAACCGGTACCTTGCGATGAGTTGACAGCGGGCGAAGCGGGATTTCTTTTTGCGAACATCAAGACGGTTTCCGATGCCCAGATTGGCGACACAATCACTGAAGAGGCAAATCCTGCGAGTGAGCCGCTGCCTGGGTTCCAGGAGATCAAGCCCATGGTTTTCGCCGGCTTGTATCCAGTCGAGTCGCACGAACATGGGCTTCTGCGCGATGCGCTCGAGAAACTGCGCTTGAACGACAGCGCATTCAATTTCGAACCCGAGAGTTCAGCGGCGCTGGGGTTTGGTTTCCGTTGCGGTTTTCTTGGCCTGCTCCATCTGGAGATCGTCCAGGAGCGGCTCGAACGCGAGTTCCAGATTGACCTGATTACAACAGCGCCCGGAGTTCGGTATTGCGTGACGACCACAACCGGCGAAATCGTGGAAGTCGACAATCCCCAAAAATTTCCCGACCCTTCGTCCATTCAGCAGATTCAAGAGCCTATTATCGACGCTACTGTGATCACGCGCGAAGATTTCATCGGAGAAATTCTCAAGTTGCTCGAAGAGAAGCGCGGGATTCAGAAAAAGTTTGAGTACATTGGCGGCGGCCGTGTGTTGTTGTTATACGAACTGCCGTTGAACGAAATCGTCCTTGACTTTTACGACAGGCTGAAATCGGCATCGCGAGGATATGCGTCGCTCGACTACCATCTGGCCGGGTACCGCGTCTCCCCGATGGTGAAATTGGATGTTCTGGTAGCAGGTGAGCCAGTTGACGCATTGTCTATGATTGTTCACCGCGACGTTGCGTACGAGCGCGGGAAGATTCTAATCGAGCGCCTGCGAAGGTTGATTCCTCGCCAGATGTTTGAAGTGGCGCTGCAGGCGGCGATCGGAAACAAGATCATCGCGCGCGAAACCATCTCAGCCATGCGCAAGAACGTGCTCGCTAAGTGCTACGGCGGTGATATTTCACGCAAGCGCAAACTGCTCGAGAAGCAGAAAGAAGGCAAGCGCCGCATGAAACGCGTTGGGCGTGTTGAGATTCCGCAGGAAGCATTCCTGGCGGTTCTTAAGGTTGGCAGCGATTCGGGCGAGTAGGCAAAAGACTTCGGAGCAGCTATCCGTTGAACAAACGCCGATCGTAAGCATGTCTTTGGGCCGCCAGGATTCTGATACGGGAAGCGTCGGGATGTCTCGGATTCAGGAGCCAGTTCCACGTCTCGGGCGTTAGCGCCGAGGGGACGGCGAGCAGAGCGGTTTCGTTCGACTGAAGCCACTCATCCCCAATCCGTCGCGTAGGCAAGCTGAGCGTTTTCCACTTACCCGGCAGGCCTTCGGGCATAACTTTGCGAAACCGAATGTCGTCGGGCGCCTCGATCTTAAGAAGTTGGAACGCATTCGGAAGATCCTCCCGGTCGATCTCGAAATGAACAAGCGTCTCTAGCAGAGCACATGACGGGCTCTCCGTAAGGTAAACGATTGGCCGCCCTTGTGTGTGCCATCTAGCCGAAGTGTGTAAGCCACCGATACCGAGCAAATCCGCATAGTTGCTGATTCGCCAAAGAATCACTAGGCAAACATGCCTTGGTCTATCTGGATCAGCATTTCCTCTACCAGACGAGCCCCAGCTTCTGTCTGCAGCATTTCCATGGGCGTCTCACCCTCGAATCGCTGTTTTGCTTTGCGCATCCAGGAAAGCGCCTTCTCGCGGTTTCCAAAAGCCTGCTCAGCCTGGGCGAGCACTCTTGCTGAGCGGACAGCTTTGTCCGACTCGTCCATCGAAAGTGGCTCATGCCTTGATTGCCGGTGCTTGTAAGTGCGGGCCGGGATCACGATATGGTGGAACTCATCCTTAGTGATGCCGCGCTCCACGAACACTCGAAGTACTTTGATTTTGAGCCCCTTGCGGACGGCACGAGCCAGCCCGTACTCGGTCCGAACCCTCTCACCCAGCCACGCCGCAATGTGTTCGACAGAAGTCATCTATACGCCTATGGACATTGTGCCATAGACAGAGCGGCAAAGTGTCCGTGCCGGTTGTATATCACAGCGGAATATTTCCGTGCTTTTTTCGAGGCATCGTGTCTGTCTTATTCGCCAGCATTTGCAACGCGCGTATCACTCGGCGGCGGGTTTCGCGCGGCTCAATCACATCATCGATATATCCGCGTTCAGCAGCCACGAACGGGCTCGCGAACCGGTTGCGGTATTCGTCAATTTTCTCGGCACGACTCCGTTCCGGATCTTCGGATTTCTGCAACTCACGCCGGTAAAGAATGTTTACCGCGCCTTCCGGCCCCATGACGGCAATCTCCGCAGTTGGATATGCGAAATTCACATCCGTTCGCAGGTGTTTTGAACCCATTACACAGTAAGCCCCGCCATATGCCTTTCGCGTTATGACGGTAATCTTCGGCACTGTCGCCTCCGCATACGCGTAAAGCAATTTCGCCCCGTGCCGGATAATGCCACCAAACTCCTGTGCGGTTCCTGGCAGAAAACCCGGGACATCTTCGAAGGTGAGAATCGGTATCTGGAACGCGTCGCAGAACCGGACGAAGCGCGCCGCCTTTGTGGATGAATTGATATCGAGACATCCGGCCAGATGCGCGGGCTGATTCGCAACAACGCCTATCGCCTCGCCTCGCATTCGCGCAAAGCCGATAACAATATTTCGAGCGAAGTGCTCGGCGACTTCAAAGAAATAACCGTCGTCAACTACGCGCCCGATCACATCCTTCATGTCGTATGGCTTGTTCGATTCCGCTGGAATGAGCGTGTCTAGTTCGGGATCGGCCCGATCCTCCGGATCCTGGCTCACAACGCGCGGCACGCCGTCCAGATTGTTCTGTGGAATGAAACGCATCAACTCCCGGATGTTGCGCAGGCAATCCTCGTCATCCGCAGAAAGAAACTGCGCCACGCCACTGGTCGCGTTGTGCGTCATGGCGCCCCCAAGATCTTCCTTTGTTACGTCCTCGTGCGTAACGGTCTTGATCACGTCAGGCCCGGTCACGAACATGTGACTTGTCCGGTCCACCATAAACACGAAATCTGTGAGTGCAGGGGAGTAGACCGCGCCGCCCGCGCACGGGCCCATAATGGCCGAGATCTGCGGAATGACGCCGCTCGCAATCGTATTTCGCAAAAAGATATCGGCGTAACCTGCAAGCGACGCGACGCCTTCCTGAATTCGCGCACCGCCCGAATCATTCAGGCCGATAACCGGCGCTCCTGTTTTCAGCGCCAGATCCATAACTTTCACAATCTTCAACGCGTTTGCTTCAGAGAGCGAACCTCCAAAAACGGTGAAATCCTGGGCAAACACGAACACCTGGCGCCCGTGTATCAAGCCATGCCCTGTGATGAAGCCATCGCCGTCAATAACGTTATGCTGCATTCCAAAGTTGTGGCAGCGGTGGCGTGTCAGCTTGTCCAGTTCTTCGAACGTGCCCTCGTCGAGCAATAGATCAATGCGCTCGCGAGCCGACAGCTTGCCTTCGCGATGTTGTTTTTCCTTGCGCTCCGGTCCACCACCTTGTTCCGCGCGGGCGTGGCGCTGCTTCAACTCTTCCAAACGGTCAACGATCATCTTGCGGTGTTCTCAGGTCCTGCATGTCAAATAGTAATATGCGGGATTCGCCAGGGTTCCTCGTGGGAACCGCAGGCCATATCGATCACGGCAAAACAACACTCGTCCGCGCATTGACCGGAATCGACACCGACCGGCTTGCGGAAGAGAAGCGGCGCGGCATATCTATCGATCTCGGGTTTGCGCATCTCGTCCTGCCTGATGGCCGGAATGTAAGCTTTATCGACGTTCCTGGCCATGAGCGGTTCATCAAGAACATGCTGGCCGGAGTCGGGGGAATCCAAGCGGTGCTCCTGGTTGTGGCCGCGAATGAATCCGTTATGCCTCAGACGCGGGAACATTTTGCAATATGCCGTCTCCTCGGTATAGAACGAGGCATCATCGTACTGACCAAGGTCGATCTTGCGTCACCTGAGGAAATCGAGATCACGCGAGAAGAAGTGGCTGATCTTTGCGCTGGTTCCTTTCTGCAAAATGCAGCAGTGATCGCGGTGAGCGCGGCGACAGGCCAAGGACTTGATCAGTTGCGCGCTGTACTTGGCAGGCTGGCGACCTCTATGCCCCAGCGCAAAGACACGGGTGTTGCAAGGCTGCCAATTGATCGAAGTTTTGCTGCGAAAGGCTTCGGCACCGTGGTTACCGGGACCCTTTGGACCGGCAGTTTGCGGACTGGCGACTCTGTGACGGCTCATCCAATCGGGCGGGAAGCGAGGGTCCGCGGTTTACAGGTTCACGGCACAACGGTTGACGAAGCAATCGCCGGGCAGCGGGCAGCAGTCAACCTGGTGGGCATCGACCATGCAGAAATCGAGCGTGGGTTCACGATTTCCCGCGGTGGTGATCTTGAAACCACACGCCGTGTTCACGCTTATGTGCATTGGCTGAACCCATCGGCACTGCCCAAAGTCCGGCAGCAGCTTGCCCTCTATTCAGGAACGAGCGAGATCACAGCGGATTGCAAAATTATCGGTCCCGGGAAGCACGAGGGCGAGGCTTTCGTGCAACTATCTCTGACTCAACCGGCTCTCGTCTTTCCCGGTGACCGGTTCGTTCTTCGGCGACAATCCCCGCCCGATACCGTAGCCGGGGGATCCGTGCTCGACGCATTTCCTCCTCTGCGTCGTAATCGCTCAAAAACTCTTGAGCGCCTCGCGGCTTTAAAGGGCGCCGGCACTCAAAGGCGAATCGATCTGCTCGTTTCGGAGAGCCGGACCGGGCTTGAGCTATCGGTTCTGTCGCGGCAAACCGGTCTTGCCGTACCTGATATCCGTTCGCTTGTCGAAAAAGATAAAGGTCTGCTCTTGATTGACACAGCCAACCGCGTTGTCACGAGAACCTGGGTCGAAAACGAGCGCGGGAAAGTGATCGATTGGCTCCGAGCGTTCCACAAGAATAATCCTGCGCTGCCCGGCGCACCCGTTGCATCCGCACGCTTGGAACTCCCGCCTGCCCTGGCAAGTTTCGTCTTCGAAACGCCGGAGATCAGGTTGCAAGGTGAGTCGATTGCTTTGGCGAATCATCGAGTCGAGGTCAGCTCACAAGACGCACGCGTTCTACTTGAAATTGAACAGATTTTCTTGCGTGCGGGCCTGCAGCCTCCCGCAGTCTCCGACGTTCTCAAGACTGCATCACAACAGAGCAGAGATAGCCGGCGCTTGCTGGAAGGCTTGATAAAACAGCAAAAGTTAGTGCGGGTATCAGAGGACTTGATTTTCCACGCAAGCGCCCTCGCAATCCTCCGGAATTCGCTCTCATCGCGCAAAGGCTACACGTTTTCAGTGTCGGAATTCAAGGACTGGGCCAAGGTCTCGCGGAAGTACGCGATCCCGCTACTCGAGTATTTCGACCGGCAGCACCTAACCCGTCGACAGGGCGAAACGCGCATTGTCCTTTGAAGGACTGCTAAAGAACCTCGAAGATCAAACACTTTAGATAATGTGTTTCTGGAACAGTAAGCAGGATCGGATGGTCCTGCGCTTGCGTGCGGCGTTCTAGTATGCGCAGTTGTTTACCGGAATCGAGAGCCGCCGAAGCGATCAGTTCGAGAAAATGTCCTTCGCTCATGTGCTGAGAACAAGAGCAGCTCACCAAAATCCCGCCTTTTTGAAGCAAACGCAGCGCCCGCAAATTGATTTCTTTGTAGCCGCGCACCGCACCCTCCAGAGCACCGCGAGTTTTAGTGAAGGCGGGAGGATCCACCACGACGATATCGAAATTCCGCTTGGCTGAGACCAGTCCGGGCAGATATTGCAAGACGTCTGCTTCGCGCCAGTCGATATTCTCAGCAGTGTTCAATGCAGCGTTTCGTCGAGCGACATCGAGCGTCGGACCGGAACTGTCTACCGCTTCGACCTGTTCGCAGACGGAAGCAAGATGTAATGAGAATCCACCCGTGGCAGTGAAACAGTCTAATGCACGCCCTCGTGCATACCGCCGGGCAGCCAGATAATTTTCTCGTTGGTCAAGGAAAACGCCTGTCTTCTGGCCCGTCAGGAGGTCGGCTTCATACCGCAACCCATTCATCTTCACCTGGGCGCGCTCTGGAATATCGCCAGCCAGAACTCGGACTTCCCTCGGCAAGTCTTCTTTCTCGCGGACGCCAGAATCGTTGCGGGCCAGAACGCCTTTAGGGTTCAGCAGCTTTTGCAGAACCTGCAGGATCTGATCGGCCATCTTATTCATTCCCTGGTTAAGCAATTGCAAAACCAGATAGTCGCCATAGCGATCGACGATGAGACCCGGTAGCAAGTCGCCCTCAGAGTAAATCAGCCGGTAAGCATCTGAATCCGACACAACGCGCAGCCTGTACTCATAAGCCTGTTCGATTCGTCGTTGCAGCCACTGTCCATCGATCGCCTGAACCTGCCGGCTCAGCATCCGAAGCGAAATCTGCGAAGCCGCGCTGAAATGGGCCGTCCCAAGCACGCGGCCCTTGAAGTCAATTACGCGCACAGCATCACCAGCTTCCGCCGAGTTCGCATCGAGCACGTCGCTTTTGAAAATCCAGAGATGCCCCGAGTGAACTCGCTCCGCTGCTTTCCGATTCACTCGAACAGTTGGCCCAGTTGACACGACTCAATTTAAGCAGAGACCGCACAATAGGTTTTGAGTCTTATGCGTCGAACTTCGCTGCCTGTAGTGCTGCCGGTCCTGGTGCTGTATCTCTCGTTCCTGACACGCACGTATTACTGGGATGGCGTGCTCTTCGCGTTGAATATCGAGAGCGTCAGTCGAGACGAAGCTCCGCTAGCCGCTCTCATTCATCCGAACCACCTTCTCTACTCTGGACTCGGTTACGTAGCGTACGACGCCGCTTCGCGATTCGGGATACAGCTGCGGGCAATCACGATTTTGCAGATCATCAATGCGATTGCCAGTACTGCCCTGGCCTATCTGCTGTATCGCGCTGTCCAGCGCTACTCCGGGTCGAACCTGACTGCTCTAGCAGCATGCATGCTCTTCGCGTTTGGAGCAACCTGGTGGAAGTTCTCGACTGACGCGGACGCCTACATTGCCTCGGTTCTATTGCTCTCCATAGCGGTCGCGCTCGCGATGGACGGCAAAGGTTTCCTTGCAGGCTTCAGCCACGCGGTGGCCATGCTCATGCATCAGTTGGCGATCTTTGGCTGCGTACCCATATTGATTGCTCTGTTTGTGTATCGAAGGAAAATCCGTCTTTTCCCGGTCTATCTAGTAGCTGCAATTGCGCCGGTGTTAGCAGCTTACTTAATTGCTTACCGAAGCGCTGACCACCACACGTACCCGACCCTGCTCGCGTGGGTCGCAAGCTCTTCGACCGAGTCGAAGACTACGCACTCCTTTACTCAGCTTCTCGGAACGAACGCTGTGAGCTACCTGAAGCTATTTGCAGGCGGACGATTGAATTTGGTTCGACAATTTCTTTCAATCCCCATGTATGTCTCACTGGCGTCCTGCGTGTGCTTCCTGGTCTATGGTGTCTGGCTTTGGTTTAAGGCTCAACCAAACGGATCAGCCCCCGCGGGTGACAGTCGGCTCAAACTCGTCCTCTGGTCCTGGCTCACGCCCTACATTCTTTTTCTATCCTGGTTCGAGCCCGGGAACGCCTTCTATAAGCTCTTTATCTGGCCGCCGATCGTGGTGCTGCTTTCACTCGCCATGCGGACGCGGAGGAAGGCAGCGTTATCTCTAGCCTTAGCCGTTGCAAGCTGGAATTTTGGCGCGTTCATTTTTCCACATTCGCAATCGCGAGCGGATCCCGTGCTTGAGTTTGCTGAAAAGGTCAATCGCGAGCTGCCGAAATCTGCGACTATCTATTACCGTGAATTCGTGCCGGACGACTGGTATCTCCGCTACTTTGCGCCCGGACGGCAATGGATCCCGCTCCCGCCAAAAGAAACGGCCGCGCCAGGCCCTGTCTGTTTTGAGACAACGGCTCTGGACGTGGTCGGCGTTCCTGGAGTATCCAAACTACGCTGGGCGCTTGTGGATAAAGGACATAATGTGGAATTGCAATGCCTGCCGGAGAGGCGCTAATCAGACGTCGAGATTCCGAACGTCCAGCGCATTTTCCTCTATGAATTTCCGGCGGCTCTCGACATCTTCGCCCATAAGAGTAGAGAAGATCGGCTCCGTTTCTGCGAAGTCCTTCAAATCGACCTGGAGAAGTGTTCGCGACTCCGCATTCATGGTAGTCGACCAAAGTTGTTCTGCATTCATTTCTCCGAGCCCCTTGTAGCGCTGCACCGTTACTTCCCGCGTGCCCTCGTTCTTCACTGTCGCCAACAGGTCGCGCCAATTTTGAATGACTTCGCGCCGCTCCTCCTTCACGGTCGTAAACGGAGGCTTGTTGAAGCGCGAGACCTGCTTGGCAATCGCACGCAGGCGACGGAACTCCGGCATGGTTAGGAATTCGGTGTTGATGAACCGTGTAGCGTTCGTTGGGTCCTTGTAGCCCACCATCCAGGCAGAATGCTCCTCTTCCCGCTCCACAGTAACTTGCAGCTTCGTTTCCGTCAGCTTGGCGGCTAGTAATCGAACGTTAGTCTCTTCCTGCAAATCGGTCTTCAGATCGATCGGCAGACTTATATCACTCAGAACTTCCACCACTCGCGCGTCGCGCACCCGGCGCTCCAGTCGTTTGCTGATTTGCGAAAGCTCATCCAGCGACATCAAGAAACTGCGCAGTTCCGCGCCTTCGACCATTACAGGCTGCCCGTCCGTCCCAGGCAGTTCGACTCGCAGATTCTCCGTCGCACGCCGCAAGATTTCCCGCGTGTACTCTTTGTCATCCTTGATGTACTTCTCGCTCTTGCCTTTCTTGATGCGGTACAACGGCGGCTGAGCTACGAACACTTTTCCACGCGTGATCAACTGCTGCATGTGGCGGAAAAAGAACGTAAGCAGCAGCGTGCGAATGTGCGATCCGTCGACATCGGCGTCCGTCATGATAATGATCTTTCCGTAGCGGAGCTTCGCCATATCGAAGTCCTCGCCTTTGCCGATCCCCGTGCCGATTGCGGTGATCATCGCCCGGATTTCCTCGTGCCCCAGCATCTTGTCGTAGCGCGCCTTCTCAACATTCAGGATCTTGCCCTTCAGCGGCAGAATGGCCTGATAGCGCCGGTCGCGGCCGGACTTTGCTGTGCCACCGGCGGATTCGCCCTCAACCAGAAACAGTTCACAGCGGTCGGGGTCACGCTCCTGGCAGTCTGCCAGTTTACCCGGAAGTCCGCCCGAATCCAGAGCGCCCTTACGGCGCGTCAGGTCACGGGCTTTACGGGCTGCTTCACGAGCCCGCGCCGCATCGATCGCCTTCGAGACGATCTTCTTCATCACCACCGGGTTCTTGTCGAAGAACTCGCCCAGTTTTTCGTTTATCAGCTGAACGACATAGCCCTGAATATCAGAGTTCAGCTTCCCCTTCGTCTGCCCTTCGAATTGAGGCTGGGGCAGTTTCACGCTGATGACGCCAGTCAATCCTTCGCGGACATCGTCGCCCGTCAGGTTTTCCTTCTGATCCTTGATCATACCGGCCTGCTGAGCAGCCGCGTTGATGGTGCGGGTTAATGCGCTGCGAAACCCGCTTAGGTGCGATCCACCGTCAACGGTGTTGATGTTATTGGCAAAGCTGAAGATGTTTTCCGAGTAAGAATCGTTGTATTGCAGGGAGACTTCGATTGTCAGCTTGCCGCCGTTTGGAAGATCGCGGTCGCCTTCAAAGTGAATCGGCTTATCGTGCAGAACAGCTTTTCCACGATTAAGATGCTTGATGAACTCGGCGATTCCGCCACTGTAGAAAAACTCTTCTGAGCGGATGTCCTCGCCCCGCTCATCGGTCAAGGTGATTTTCAGGCCCTTGTTCAAAAACGCAAGCTGCCGCAGACGCTGCGCCAGGGTGTCGAAGTTGAACGCAGTCGCGTCCATGATCGTCGGATCCGCTTTAAAAGTTATCTTGGTACCGGTCTTGTTTGCTTTTCCTGTTCTCTCAAGCGGCGCCTTGGGGATACCACGCTCATAATCCTGCTCCCAGGTGGCGCCCTTGCGCCAGATTTCGACGTGCAATGTTTCCGAGAGCGCGTTGACGCAGCTGACACCTACGCCGTGCAGCCCACCCGATACTTTGTATGTATTCGAGTCGAACTTACCGCCCGCGTGTAGTTTCGTGAGTACAACCTGCGCCGCCGAGACACCTTCTTCGGCGTGTATATCGACTGGAATGCCGCGGCCATTGTCAACAATAGTCACCGAGTTATCGATGTGGAGGGTGACACTAATCTCTGTGCAGTCACCGGCCAGCGACTCGTCTACTGAGTTATCGACAACCTCATAGACCAGGTGATGCAAACCCATCTCACCCGTAGAGCCAATGTACATGGCAGGCCGGAGACGCACCGCCTCCAAGCCTTCAAGAATTTTGATGCTGCTCGAATCGTAATTATCGTTAGGAGGAGCCACAGTAGCCATACTTTCAACCTGGAAAAACCGCAGTACCCGCCACCGCGATCAAACGCGTTGGTCTCGCTTTCGGCCTTTACCCGAACCTTTCTTTTTTCTTCGCTTGTCGCGTCAGATGCGCATCGGCATCACGACATAGCGGTAAACACTATCTGCTGCACTTGCATGAGGGCGAAGCTCACCGGCGCTATTTGCATCCTTGAAGTGGAATTGAACTTCGCTCCCGTCCACTGCGCGCAGAAAATCAATCAGGTACTGCGCATTGAATCCAATCTCGACATCCGGGCCATCGTGCTCCACCGGGATTGTTTCTTCACTCTCACCCGTTTCAGAGATGGACGAGTGTACTTTCAGCTCGTCTTTCAGCACCTTAATTCGAATCGCGCGCGAGCGCTCGTCAGCAAACTGGGCGACGCGCTCGATTGCAGCCTTCAGTTCGTCTTTGCCCACCTGCAGCATGTGCGGATGCTCTTTAGGTAGAACACGCTCATAATCCGGGAAGTTCCCCGTCAGCTTACGACTCAAGAGCAGCCGCTGGTCGATGCGGA
The DNA here is from genome assembly GCA_963771495.1 of uncultured Acidobacteriaceae bacterium. Classification (GTDB taxonomy): domain Bacteria; phylum Acidobacteriota; class Terriglobia; order Bryobacterales; family Bryobacteraceae; genus Bog-105. Next base: position 741,226 of record CAVYTR010000013.1, read on the forward strand.
AGAAGAGGTGATTATCATTCCCAGAGAACTGAATCGGCTTGGACGGATCGTCGTTCGCAAGCTTTTGGATCTCGCTCATAGCCTTCTTTGGCAACAAGGCCCGGAACGAACCTGTCAACCCCGGCAGAGGCACATGCTTTTCGACCAAAGCCAGACGGTGGCCGTCGGTCGCAACCATCACCAGGCCGCTATCCTTCAAAATCAACAGAGCACCATTCAAGGTGAAGCGGGACTCTTCAGCCGAAATAGCAAAGATAGTGCTCGCAATCATCTGCGAAAGTACGCCTAGCGGGATCTCCGCTAATGTCTCCGGCATCTCGGGAAGCTCGGGAAAACTTTCGCGGGACATGCCGGCAATACGCGTCCGCGAACGCCCGCACACAAGGCTAGCCCACTGGTTTTCCCCCAGCTTCACCTGCACATCTGCATCTGGAAGCAGGCGAACATAATCCAGCAACCTGCGTGCGGGAATCGTTCCGGCGCCTTCTTTCTTGATCCGAGCCGGGCACGCGCATTTTATTCCCAATTCGAGATCTGTAGCCGTCAGCCAAACCTTGTCGCCGTCCGTTTCTACGAGGATGTTTGACAAAATCGGGATGGTCGTCTTCTTCTCGACAACTCCCTGTGTCAGCCCGAGTTCCCGTACCAGATCAGATTTGCTTACCGCGAATTCCATAGTCGCTAAATGAGCGCCCCTTGAAGCGCAGGTCCCTTTAGTAGTCTTTCTAAGCTGGCTTTACCGAACTGTTTTAAGAACCGTATTAACAGGGAATGTGGAAATGTTGATTTCTCTCTAAATTATAGCAAATCAAAGCGTTTCTCGCCATCATCCGCTGTGGAATTCCTCAGCTTGGTTTCTGCAAACCAAGTCACGCAACGCGTTTCCAACATCCGTAAAACTCCGCCTAAACCGGCCCCCTGTGGAAAACCCCATAAGCTCAATGCAGCGCGTCAGTTAACGCTTGGAGAAGATTGTTCAAATCCTCGTCACGCTGTCTTAGCTCCTCAATTTTCTGAACAGAGTGGAGCACCGTTGTGTGATGTTTGCCTCCGAAGTACCTGCCGATCTCTGGAAGAGAGGCATGAGTAAGCTCCTTGACTAAGTACATCGCGATTTGCCTGGGATAGGCGATCTGGCGAGTATTGCTCTTCATCTTGAGCTGCGCAGGCTGAAGGTTGAATTTTTCGGCCACGGCCCGGAGGATGGATTCTACCGAGATCCGTTTCTCCGGGCCGCTGCTAAGGTGCTTCAGCGTCTGCTGCGCCATGGCAATGCTAATCGGCTGGCCTGTCACGGACGAAACGGCGATCAAACGGGTGAGAGCGCCTTCCAGTTCGCGGACATTCGACTTAGTCTTTGTAGCGATAAAGATTCGGACGTCCTGCGGTAGTGCAACGCCGTCAGATTCGGCCTTTTTATCCAGGATGGCCATTTTGGTCTCCAGATCAGGCGGCTGAACATCCACCATCAATCCCCACTCGAACCGCGACCGGAGACGCTCAACCAGCCCTGGCAATTGATTCGGAGCCGAATCACTCGAAATGACAAGCTGCCTTTGATGATCGTAAAGCTCATTGAATGTGTGGAAAAATTCTTCCTGAGTTCGTTCTTTACCGGCAATGACGTGTATGTCGTCGATCAGCAGGACGTCGGCAGACCGGTAGTGACGGTGAAAGAGCGGCATGCGGTCGAGCTTGATGGACGTAATCATCTCGTTCATAAAGCGTTCGCTCGACGTGTACACAACGTTCAGGCCCGCGTAGTTGTCGAGCAGACTCCGTCCGATGGCGTGCATCAGGTGCGTCTTGCCAATTCCTACCCCGCCATAGATAAAGAGCGGATTGTAACTGCGAGATGGCGTCTTTGCGACAGCCTGGGCGGCTGCGTGCGCTAATTGGTTCGAAGAACCAACCACATAGGTGCCGAACGTCAGCCGGGGGTTCAACCAGTTGGCGGTCTTTTCGAACAAAGGCTCTGCGGCTTGCGATACGAACCCATTTCCGCCTAAGCCGCCCGAAAATGAATGCATACCTGCCGTGGCGGCCAAGGCGGGAACCATTTCGACCCGGTACTGTATGCGGCGTACTGGGAGCTTTAGTTCTTCAATCGCAGTCCTGATTTGGGCCGTGTATTCCTGGCGTATCCAGGCCTCCGTTGTCTCGTCCGGAACCCGGACGATCAATTCACCGTCTTGCAAAGATCCAGACGCGGTACGAGAGATCCAATTCTGATACGCTCCCTCGCTGAGCTTAACAGCCAGCCAATCCTTGATGCGGTCCCAAGCGTCACCCAACCGTAACACCCCTACATGGCCAAAAATGCAAACGGCAAAAGGATTCCCACATCTTTTCCACTCTTGTGGAAAAGATCACCGTCGCCCTACGATTTGGAGGCTTGCTGCCGCTTTTTAGCGGCATTGCGGGATGGGAGAAGCTGCCTTCGCCAGTTCGGAAGACTCAGTCTAGCATAGGTAAAGGAATTTCAATGAGAAATCTGTTGAGAGGCTAAGAAAATGATTACAAAGTACTTAAAAGCGTTGACAAGCTCGGCATTCTTTGTCTACTAAGCCGCTTAGCCCCTTGAAACTGGTATAACTTCCTAAGCTGCAATTACATGAATTGACTTCGGAACAAAGTCGTTCGAGAATGTCGGTATAGCCCTTCAGCGGGAGTAACTCAGCTGGTAGAGTGCAACCTTGCCAAGGTTGATGTCGCCGGTTCGAACCCGGTCTCCCGCTCCATGTTTCCAATACCTTAGCAATTCCATCTAGTTCCTGCGTTACTACGATTACTACTTTAGGCGGCCTGCCCCAAACTCCTCGCCTAGTTTATGGTTCCGGAGCGCCGGTCTCGGCACCCCGGCCGCAGTCATAATTCGACCACAGACTCCAATTTTCGAACGGCTGCCAATCGAGTTTCGAAGCTGCTGACGGCATATTCGTTCTCGTTCACATTTACGCTGTTGCCCATGTGGGCAGAACGAGTATGAGCGTCAACGCCGGCCTGCTTCGCCAAGCTAGCGAATGAGCGCCTCATGACCTGGAAGTTTGCCCATTTCAGGTGTACAGGCTTGAGTTTTGGCTCGAAGTTCCGCCGCCACAAATTGTTCCGTCTTAGAGGCGTTTTGAGAGTCTCTGATGGAAACAACCAGGCATCCTCGCCGCTCGCGATATGGTCTTGAAGCCATTCATTCAGCAACCGAGCTGTTCCGTTGGACAGTGCTACGCGGCGGGCTGACCTCTCATTTTTGGGAGTATCCACGTTGCTCTTGAAGACGCGCCGGCGAACCCAGACGCTGTCCACATCTAGGTCCTGCCATTGAAGCCCAAGAATTTCGCTGGGCCGCATCCCTTCAAAGATTGCCAGCCGAGCGATGAGCCGTTCTCTGGATTCAAGAGCTTCTAGCATCGTGAGGATCTGAGCCGGTGTCAGCACAAGTTTTTTTCTCCCTTTCTTATGGTTGCGAGGCGTGAAGAGAGATGTAGCCGGGTTGCGTTCGACCACTCCTTCACTCATTGCCAACTCGAAAATCGATCCTAGCCTGAATCGAAGGTGATCGAGCACATCGCGCCCGACTGATCGCGCCGCGCCATTCAGAACAGCTTGTAGCCGGTCCCGATCGATCCGGTGCAGGAGTTGATCGCCGACGCTTCTCACCAGATGAGCTTGCAACCTGTACTCCTCTGTCTCAGCGGTAGACGCCTTCCACTTCTGACGAAAAATCGGGAGATAAACCTTTTCAAGAAAGCTCTTGAATGTGAAGATTTCCGTTTGGTTGTGCCCAAGCTGCGTATTAATCGGGCGAAGTATCGATGACAGAAGGGCTTCGGCATCTGCCCTGGTCACTTTCGAGCAAAGCCCAAGTTCTTTTGACTTCTTCTGACGTCCTTCCTTCCACTGGGCGTACCAGTAGAGTTTTCCTTTTCGTTTTCGAGGCTTTAAACAGCCCCGTTGATACCGCTTTCGACGCATGTCTTTTTCTCTTTCCTGCGTCAACGACGATGAGTTTTGGCATGTGTCAGATGCTAGCACTGGTTTTATTCGCTTCCATCCAGTCGTGCAGCCAGGAGGATCGGATCATGATCCGGCGGCCCATACGGACGTGGGTCAGGGTGGGGATGCCCTCGATTTTTCCGTTGACGACGTTTGAGACATGCGTCTTCGAACAGCGAAGGATTGCTGCGACTTCTCGCAACTTCAGAACGTCTCGTTGCGGCATTGTCTGATTAGTAGAGTTCATCGAATTGGAGTCGGAATTTGGTCCGGCTTTGTTTGGCTCCCTTCGCAAGTAAGGAGATTGGGCGTGGCCGATTCAGTCACTGGAGCCGCAGGATTTTTTCGGGTTTTTGGGGCAGTGAGATTTTTGGCAGCAGAGCGGTACTTCTCAGGCCGTTGCGCAAGCCTGTTGCCTTACCCAGCGCCAAAGCAACACGTTTATGCAATCGCAAAGTCAACGACTTGGGATTGGGCTGAACGGATTGCGCAAATCCTGGTTTATGTGCCTCAATTGATTCCCGATGGAGCGTCGGTTCCCCGGATACGTCTCTGTATCCCAAGGAACTCGGCAGACCCTGATGCGTAGAGCCTCAGTGAAACGTGTCAGAGAATTCGAGCGAAACTATCTTCAACTCCGCCGCTATACACTTCTTCCAAGGATCATACCGATGTCACGAAATCGGGGACTTCAGAAGTAGCGACCGCATTTGGGAACCGCGTAGCGGAACAGCTAGCAGCGGCTTGACAAGCGTCTCCAAATGTATTCAATATCATTTCTATGTTTCAACTGAGCAGGTTGTATTGTCTGCCTTTCTTAGCTGCTGTGACGGTATTTGAAGCTGCAGGGCAGAGCCCTGAGGCGTTGAGCCAATTTTTCGAGGGCAAACAAGTCACAATGAAGCTCGACATGCCCGGTACCCAGAAAGGTATTGAGATTTATCCGGACAGGCCACAGCCGCTTGATGCAAGAAGCTACGCTAGCCGCATGAAAGATAATGTGATGTCAATCCGGAACGGAGACACGGCGACCATTACTAAGATCAAAGTGAAAAGCGACAATATCGAGTTCCAGCTCGGAGGTGGTGGCTACGGAACAGCTGGCGACGAAACCGACGCTTCCGTTCACTTCAAGCCTGCGGAGAAAAGCAGTCACGAGAAAGAGCTGGAAGATCAGCTGAGCAAGGAGACAGACGATGACCGCCGCCGCTCACTCTCGAGGGAACTGGACGATCTGAGGCGCGATCGGGAACGGCAGGACCGGCGAGATCGTGCTGCAGCGGAGGAGGACGCCGCGGCCAGAACAGATCGGATCCTGGCAGCTCGCAGGCGCGGCGGATCGAGATTTAACATTCATTTCGATAAGCGAATGTCCAGTCAGGCGCTCACGCCCCAAGTCATCATGGAAGATCTAGCTCCGTACGTCGGCTTCCCGGTGGAGACGTTTGGGCCGAATACCAGCGCTCCATCGGCCGCAGCTAGGAGCGAGTCTGCCAATCCAGGACAAGCACAGCCTCCGGCGGCATTGCAAACGCCAGCTCCGCCTCCAGCACCTACCGGCGATCTGTCAAAGAGTCTAAAAAAGGGTCTGACAAGGGCTCAGGTCGAGGCTTTGTTCGGGCCTCCAGTAGAGACGCATGACCGGACTCAAGACAATTTAACAATAACCACTTGCAAGTATCAGAGCGCAAGTGAGACGGTGCAGGCTGATTTTGCCAACGGTGTTCTGATCCAGTACACCGTTTCCTCTCGCTGATCGCCTCGATACCCCGCTTGAGTGTCAGGATTGTTCAAACGGCCGAGCTTTTGTTCTAGAAGTGCTGTGCGTGCTTTCGTAACATGGCAGTTTATTGAGAATTATTGACGGAGATCATGAAAGAGCGCCGCAAGTACGATACGGGTTCCGCACTACGCGAGTCCCAAATTGTGATAAGAAACGTCTTCCAATACTGTAAACGTGTTTTGGGCGAAGCTGTCCCGGTCTTCGTGGGCTTGATCGCTCTTGCACTTACCAGTCCCCAATTTGCCAGCGCTCAAATTCATTGGGAACGGCAGGATGCAGCCGAAACTCCGGCCCATGGAGCCGTCGTTGGCGGCCCGGGAGATGCACCGGAACACGGGTCCCCACTATTTATCTGCCGAGCGGAAGAAGCAGGAGGGCTACACCCGGGCAAGTGGGTAAAAGGCAATTGCAACATAGCGTATGAAGGCCGGGAGATCGTCGCGAGCCATTATGAAGTCGCCTACGGCGGGGCGGATTGGCGGCCTTACGAGGGCAACTCGCGCGGTCTAGTTCAGACCGGCAATGACGCCGACGGATCACCTTTCTATTCCTGCCGGGTGAAATATCGGAATCTCGGCTATCAGCCAGGAAAGCTAACGGACGGGAAATGCGAATTTCCATATGGTGGAAAGGAGATCGTGCAGAGGAATTCTTTCGAAGTGCTCTATGCAGAATCGGGCGGTCCGCAAGAAACGAAAAAGTCCGCTGGCAAGAGTTTCTGGGATCACCTCGTCGCCAATGCAGAGTATCAGCAAGCTCACAGGACTGGCGGCGGAGATCTCGGGGCATCGGATTCGCAAAGGCGGGAAAGTGATAGCAGGTCTACCCAGACAGCAAAGCCCCTCTGCAAAATAAACGATTCCGATGTGTCTCTTCAAAGTGACGGTTCATGGGCTGGACCGAACTGTACGGCTTCGGACGGCAATGGGCATCCAGCTCACCCGGCAAAAGAGGGCCAGCAAAGTACGGAAACTCAGAAGGAGCAGCGGGCACGGTTTATAGAGACGCACTCCTGCATGACGACAGATGGTGCCGATAAGGCAAACGCGCTTGCCGAGAAGTGCAATAAAGTCACCAGCTCTCCGCATTCTGCGTGTAAGATTCAGCAGCATACGTGCGACGAGATTCATGAAGCCACAAAACGCGCGTGCTGGGGCCTCGCAGCCGAGGCGCCGGATTTCTGCCTAACCTACAAATAAACTGTTGTCCAGTGTTCTTTGCCGCGTTGTTCAACATCACGAAATCCGAAATGCTTTCGGTGTCAATCCGGTGTGTTGCCGCATCACTCGCGTGAGATGGCTTTGATCGGCGAAACCGGTTACGTAAGCAATCTCCGCGACGGACAATTTGGAACTTGATAAGAGTTCTCGCGCGCGTTTCACGCGCTGTCCCATAACGTACTGGTGCAGCGGTTGGCCGGTTGCCTTCTTGAACTGCCGGTGCAACCTGGATGCATTGACGCCTGTTACTGTCGCGAGGTCCTCGAGGAGGATATTGCCGCCGAGATTTTCGGCGACATATTCAAACACCATTCCAACAAGATTGGTGGGAAGCGGGTATGCTTCTCGCGCAATAGGCCCGGACGCGCCGAAAGTCTTGATAATGTGCGCAACTATCGCCCGACTCAAAATCTCAACATACAATCTATCGAAAGCCGGTTCTTTTGAGAGTTCGGCAACAAGCGTACCAGCCAGCTGCCTCAGCAATTCATCTCGGGACTGGAGAATCGGAACAAGCTCAAGGCGGCTGGGCCCATCCGTTTCGTCCCGAATCTCTTCCAGGCAAGGTTCTTCAACTAACAAATGCGTAAACTCGGAAGGTGTATGACAGTATCCGTTTGTCACACAGCCGCGCGGAACGAGGCTGACATCACCGGGAGTGAAGATGCTCCGCTTAGCACGCCCATCGATTTCCATCTCGGAGTCAACGGTGTTTGAAGTTATGAGCAACGAATGTTTCGTCGGATTTACTTGCGGGTCGAAACGCTCGGGTGAGACGTCCGCCCGCAGTTGAGTAACGCTAAGACCCGCGAGGGGCCGCACGTTTACCGACAGCTTTCGTGAACGAATAGCAAGAGTCCTGTCGAAACTCTCTTCGAGCAGCCTGCATTCAGATTCTTTGTCTAAGCTTGAGGCACCGGAGTTTGGATGAGATTTCTTGTTCAAGTGAGAACTCAATTGTCCTCCAGCCGGCAAGAATCTTCAAGAAGAGGAATTTTCTTCTAGAGATCAACCCGGGGAAGTGGCTAAACTGAACTGCGCCAAACCGGCAATTGCCCTGAAGCACCGACACCTGTTCTTTATCTTCAAGTATTCTGCGCACTATGAACGGCGAATCTCGTTTCAACGGGGTCGCATGAGCTTTTCGTGAGGAATAATAAGTTTGCGATTTTTTACATTGATACTACTTATCTCCTCGGCCATATCGTCGACGGTCTTAGCCCAAAAGAACCAGTTTCCCAATCTGCGCGTACAGAAGAAACCGGGACAGCAGACCGGGACGGCTCTCGTGGCTGTGGACGGAAAAGCCAAGACTCTGACCCGGCACGCGCTTGAAGCGTGGCCCATTATGGACGGGCAGAATGCACTGGTGCTGGTCCTCCATAAAGACAAGAAACTCGAGCGGTATGATCTGCGCGTCTATGAAGGCGCAACGAGAAAATTCCGGAACTTGGGTGCAGTTCCGTTCTCCTCGGCGCATTTTCTCGAGCGAAAGCAGAGCGACGGCAGTTCGGCATTTGTGCTTAGCGGCACGGCGGACGGCAAGCCGGTAGTAGTAATCGCTGGCTTGAACGGAGTGCACGGTTTGCTGGAGGGAGCAACCTCGCCGAAACTCGAAGATGACACGCTGGCGTTTACCGGTCCGATGGGTGAGAGCAAGACGTTGCCTATCAAAACACTCCTTGCGACGGACATGACCGCCATTTACCACGCGGGAACATCTGAGAAGGTGCGATATTTCCAGTTCCTGCGGGATGGGACAGCAATACTAACGACTTCGGACGGGCGCTTTCAAACCGGCAAATGGCGAACTGACGGAGTCAATATGATCGTTACAGAAAACGATGGCTCGCATTCCGAGTGGCCGCAAGCCTCACTTACGCCTGTAACCGGGGTCCCGGCAGGTACCCGCCTGAATGTGCGTCTTCTGCAGCCGCTAGCTTCAGAGAGTGTCAAAGAGGGCGATCCGGTCAGCGCCGTGCTGATCTCTACAGCGACGATCGACAATAAGATTCTACTCCCGCAAGGAAGCGAGTTCCGCGGGACAGTCGTCAGCGCTCACGGAGTGGGCTGGGCGTTGAAGCACGAAACGGCAGCTCTCACGGTGGAGTTCACTATGGTCAACGTTCCCGACGGAGAGACTCTACCGATTCATACCCGGCTTTATCAGGTAGAGAACTCGCGGGAGGCCGTCAACAACAAAGGCACTATCGAGGGCATACGATCCACCGGCACACCAGGCCATTCGGCGGAAAGCAAAATCGCATCGCTGGCTGCGCTTGACCCGGTTGCTTACCTTTTCACCACTACCGCTGCAACCGCAACGCTGGGGTTTGCTGAGCCTGAAATTTTGTACCCTGCCGGTACCGAGATGCTGATCGAGTTTACCTCGCCTCTCATCACGTCTAAAACCTACCCGAGAACGGTTCCTGAATTCCCCGGCTCAGAAGCAGAGCAGACAAAGCTGAGCAAACTAGTTCGCAGCCTGCCGTTCCGGACGGCGACCAAGGGTACAAATAAGCCATCCGATTTGACGAATCTCGCCTTCATCGGTCCTCCGGACGGCTTGCGCCGAGCGTTCAAAGCGGCGGGCTGGACAGCCGTCGAACAACTCACGGCCGGCTCCACTTTCATGACGCTTAAAACCGTCGGGGGTAACCAGGTTTATAATCAGGCCCCAATGTCCACGTTGTTGTTGGATGAACGCCCCCCGATCTTTACGCTGACAAAAACGACCGACACCTTTTCTTCCAGGCACCATCTGCGAGTGTTTGATCCGCTGACAAGGTACGACGGCAAAACCGTGCTCACCTCATCCGCTACGCAGGATATCGGGATCGCATTTTCTGCCAAACAAAGAACCTTCGTTCACGTCATCGACGAGTACATCGATAAGGAGCGCTCGAAAGTGGTAAACGATCTCGAGTTTACAGGCTGCGTGGAAGCGATGGATCTCGTTCCGCGTCCGTGGACGCCAAAGGACGCCTACAATTCCACTGGTGACAAGTTACGCACCGATGGCGCGATCGCAGTCATGGAGATCAGCGATTGTCGAAATCCGAGAACAACTCCTGACACCTCCGCCGAACGGCCGAATCGCTTCAAGCGAGTGACTCGTGACACAGTTCTTACACTTCGCAATGATGTGCTAAGGGGCAACGTGGGATATCAAGGCGTAACCAGCATTCTTTGGGTTCGAAAGTACTTCGCGACGAAAGACCAGTTGAAGCCAGGTACGGGAGCGTGGCGTAAGACGGATCAATCTGGGACGCAGTTCAAGGGGCTAGGCGACATATCCCGCGACCGGCAATCTTCGGAGAAGATTACGCTCGAAGATACCGCATCGGAAGATGCGGAAGAAGCGGCAGCCAGAGCTTTAACGGAAGCTCATCGCTGGGATCCCCCCCGCTACGAGATAGGAGTGCGCGGCGGTTATCTAAACTACCCCGTAGCCCGGCAGGAACTCGTCTCGATCGTGGCGATTGCGAACGATCTTTCCAGTGTTTACGCGACGGGGCTTGGCAACCAATTTCAGGGGGGCTGGACGGCTGGCATTTCTGTCACATTAAACACGTGGAAATGGTTCTCAAACAATTTCACATATACGTATCAGCGCGGCAAGTATCAATACGCCAATATCTTTACGAAACCCCAAGTCGTGCTCGACGAAGGAACATCTGGACTGGTCACCAGACAGTTTGACTACAACTTGCAGTGGAACTTGCGCGCACCCAACTCCCGATGGCGCCCGTACATAGCCGGAGGCCCATCTTTGATCTTAACTTCGTTGGCCGATGCGACGCTCAAGAAGCCAGCTGGTCCATTCAGGCTCGGATTGCAGAATGTCGGATTGTTGATTGCCGCTTTCGACACGGGAAGCACCCCACCCCTCGACGGCGGCGGTGTTTTCGCGCTGGGCCTTCAATATGGGGCAGGGATCAAATATCGTATCCGGCCACGCATCACACTCAGCGCGGACTTCCGTGAAACGTGGAGCAAGAATCCCAGGTTCATTACGAATAGCTATACGAAAGAATATTTTATTGAAGACGGCTACACCGCCACTATCGATCGAGAGGGCCTGGATAAGCACTATCAGCAACAGCGCTTCACCTTAGGTGTGGCGTTTACGTTCTAAGAGCATCTAAGCTTCGGGCCTTGTTACAGGTGCTATGTTCTACATTGCTGAGTTGGCGAGTCCGATGAAGTTCTTATCTTTGCTGCTAGCGGCAACTCTTGTGTTCGCTCAGGCACCCCCGTCTAAACGGCCCAGCATAGGGCTGGTATTGGAAGGAGGCGGAGCCCTGGGATTTGCCCATATCGGTGTGATTCAGTACTTCCAAGAGCACCACATTCCAGTCGACTTGGTTGTAGGCACGAGCATGGGCGGTCTCGTCGGAGGTCTGTATGCCATCGGGAAGTCTCCTGCTGAAATTCGAGCGTTAACTGATGAGATTGACTGGGATGCAGTGTTGAGCGGAAATACAGCCCTGCAAGATCTCAGCTTTCGAAGGAAGGAGGATCGGTTCGCTTTTCCGAACCGACTCGAATTTGGGATTAAGCACAAAAGGTTTTTATCTCCGGCCGGCCTTAACTCGGGCCACCAGGTAGGTTTGCTATTCGATCGAGCGACCCTGGCATACGGGGACCTACGCAATTTCGATGAACTGCCGATTCCTTTCCGGTGTGTGGCGACGAATATGACTGCTGGCCAAAAGAAAGTCTTCTCGGAAGGTTCCCTCTCGCAAGCGTTACGAGCAACAATGTCCATCCCAGGGGTCTTCGCCCCCGTGGTGATCAACGGGCACGAGTACACGGACGGGGGCGCGGTAGACAATTTGCCGGTAGATGTCGCGCGTCGGGCGGGTGCGGACGTGGTGATCGCCGTTTACCTGAATCAGGGCCTCCCGGGCCCTACATCCTACGGGTCACCCCTGAGCGTAGCCGCCAGGAATATAAGCATTATGATCGCAGTCAATGAGCTGCCAAGCATCACCAATGCCGATCTGCTGATAAACGCAGACCTGCGCGGGTTCAAAAGCTTCGACTTCAAGAAAGTTGAACAGATCATTCCCAAGGGTTATGACGCCGCCGTTACGAAGCACCAGACCCTCGAAAAGTTTGCTTTGAATCCACACGACTGGGCAGCATATATCGCGAGCCGTAACGCAAAGATAAGTCGTTCATTGCCCATTCCAAAATCTATTGAAGTTACAAGCGCTCGGCCCAGTTACGCCAAAGCCATTCAGCGCGACCTCTCACGCTATCTGGGAGAGCCCGTCGATCCGCCAGCGGTGGAAGAGTCTCTGACCCGGATAACAGGAACTGGCGCAATCAGCAGCGCCGGTTATGCGGTGAGCAACTTCAATGGAGCGCCTTTGGAGGTTAGGACATACGAGAAGAGTTACGGGCCTCCATTTCTGAACTTGGGCGCAACAGTTGATGGATCCAATCCTCAAAACGTCCTTTTCGGGATGGCTGCGCGATTGACGTTTCTGGACCTAGTAACTACTTGCACAAGTCAGAGTACTGTCTTTTTGGTTTTGATGTGAAGACGACAGCCTTTTTCCACTCGAATGGGGCGGCGGTCGCGTTATAGACGGAGACAAAATCATCAATGGCTTGTCGCAGTTGGCGAGGCGAAGTGAAACTGGCGCCTCGGAGCGCCTGTCGGCCGAGAATGCTGAACCAGCATTCCACCTGGTTTAGCCAAGACGAGTAGGTGGGAGTGAAGTGAAGCTGGACGTGGGGATGGCGCTTGAGCCAGCGGTCCTCTTTCGGCTTATGGGTGTTCAGGTTATCCAGCACGACATGGATTTGGCGGTTCTGGTGTTCGGCCACAATCTCATTCATGAAGTCCAGAAACTCGCGTCGGCGTCGACGAGTGTAGTGCGCCGTCTTCACCTGTCCAGTAGTGATCTCGAGCGCGGCAAACAACGTGGTGGTGCCGTGACGCTTATAGCAGTGGCTGAATCCGTTCACTGCTTTTCCATCTGGCAAACGCAAGTATCCCTGCGCTCGTTCTAGAGCTTGAATCGACGGCTTCTCATCCACTGCAATGACCAATGCATTCTCGGGAGGGTTTAGATACAGACCGACAATGTCGGCCGCCTTGGGACCGAACTCCGGATCTGTACTGATGCACCAACTGCGCCGCCGCTCCAAGCAGATGTCATGCCGCCGCAGAATGCGCCAGACCTGATCCTGGCTGATATCAGGTAAGGCTTCGGCCAGCAAGCGGCCGTTCCATTGCGCGTAGCCTTTCGGAGGCGTTTCATCCAGCAGTCCCAATACTCTCTTCTCGGTATTCGGGTCATACTTCGCCGGTTTGCCGGAACGCTCTGCATCGCCCAAACCCGCCAACCGTTTCGCCCCAAAGCGCTGGCGCCATTTCGATACGCGAGCGGTCCGAGTCTTGAGAGCCTGGGCGATTTGCTCATTGGTCCGCCTCTCGCCGGCGAGCAAGATGATCCTGGCGCGCTCCACCAGTCGATGCTCGCTCTTGCCACGTCGGCTCCAATCCTGCAGGGTCTTGATCTCTTCCTCGGAGAGGTCGATAATCGCAGTGTACGCTAACTATTGCAAGTAGGTATTAGAAGCAGCCCGGCCACATTAAGGCCGATAATCAGGAGTAAAACAGAGATCGCTGCCATCATTAGGGTCAGGACGGCGTTCAGGTTCTCGCGAAGCAGCGAAGTGCCGCGAGCCAAAGGTTCCAATTGCATCCCTCGCTTTAGTAACGCTGAGGCTGTTATCTGAGTTGTGCGCTCGTCACTCCCGTAGACCTCCTTCATCCGCGCCTGCCAAATCGCCAGGCATTGCGCTTCCGCTGCTAATTGGCTAACACCCGGCTTCATGCGACCAGCTATCCGGAGAAATGCCGAGTCAACTTTGGAGCCCGTTAGTATCGCGTACATATACAAGGGCATTCGAATGTCGGGAGACGTGTCTGCAGAAAGGCCGTTGAAACCGCGTTTCATCACGCCAACAATCAGCAGACGGTGACCGTTGACAGTGATTGTCCTTCCGTCGATCACACTTCGGTCGCCACCAAAACGCCTCTGCCAAAACCCGTAGCTTAATACGACTGGCGGCATACCTGATTGCCGGGTCGCATCATCGGCCATTAAGACTCGCCCTAGATAAGCCTTTACACCCAGAGCTTCAAAGAATTCGGGGGTTACCGGGCCTACCGTTACCTGCTCGGCCGGCATCGGTATTGTTAAGCGCAAATGAACGCCCTCGCCCGCCTCGCCAAAGGCAAACTGCAGTGTTGACGCATGGTCGCGTAAAGCCTCGTAGTACGCATAAGGGAAATTGCTTCTGGGCGGAAATGTGGGGCTGATACGTTGCACCATCAACACAAGGCGCTCTGGCTCTCGCACCGGTAGAGAGCGGATCAGGACGGCGTCGAAGATGGCGAATATGGTTGTGCCGACGCCGATTCCCAAACCGACGAGTACAAGTATGACTCCCGTTGATAATCGATGCTTCAGCAACATTCGGGCCGCAAACCGGAAGTCATTCATAGAAGAATCTTAGTCCCGAGGCGGTCCGCGGCTTCGAGCCAATCCGTACACCAAGTTCTTGTGATGTCAGCGCTAGGGCGACCGTTAGAACTACTGTAAGGCATCAACCGAGAGCGTTTACCCTCGCGTCGCCTCCCCGGGAAAGCTCGTTCGGATGGTCCTGCTTGAACAGTGGGCAGCTATTATGGCAAGGAATACGCTTAGCGACGGTTGAAGCGATAGAAGTCCCGCTTTAAACCAAATCACCTGGTCAACTTACGCGCGGTTACCTACGTCTGAATAAGCGTGAGGCAGCAGATCCGGCAAACGGTGCAGAAGGCGGCAATTTACCTGGCCCTGATTAGCGCGCCGGTTCTCGTTTGGGCTGCAAAGCAGCCTAAGAAAATAAAAGCCACCGCTAACCCACCTCAGTACGCCGCCTTTTCGAAGCTCCTAACTGCCGATCAGCAGGCCTATCATGCCCTGGAGCGCTTGACCTTTGGGGCCCGGCCCGGCGATTTGGATCAGCTTAAAACCATTGGACTTCACCGCTGGCTGGACCAACAATTGCACCCCGAGAGGGCACCCGAGAACCCTACTCTGGAACAGCGTCTCGCTCCTCTTGAATCGCTGCGGCTGAACATTCGGGAGACTTACATTCATTACCCAAGTCCCCAAATGATCGCGGCCATTGCAAGGGGAAAGGGGCAGTTACCGGAGGATCCAGAACTGCGGGCCATTGCGGTACGACTCGCTGAGCGTTATCTGGAACGGAAGAATGAGGCAAATACACAGGCTGCGGCCGTTAGCATGCCCGTTCGTCAACTCGAAGGAGCTCCCGCCGGAACATTGAGCCTCAACACGCCCGCGGACATGCAAAAACAACTGGAGCAGAAGTCTCAGCCGACCGATCCTAACGATACTTCGGATCTCGAGCTGAGAGTGAAGCTGACGGATGTCCTCAATCCTCAACAGATCGACACACTGAAAAACGGCAAACCAGACGAGAAGAGAGCTCTGCTCGCTTCCTTGCCTGCTGACAAGCAACAGGATTTCGTTTGGGCCCTTCGACCCCGCCAGCGCCAGCAGTTGTTTGCCTTTGCCCCAGTGTCGTTGCGGCGCCAGCTAATGCTCACGGTAAGTCCTCAGAACGTGGTAGCTACCGATTTGACAGAGGGAAAGCTGCTGCGCGCTATTTATAGCAACCATCAGCTTGCGGAATCGATGGTCGATTTCTGGTACAACCATTTCAACGTGTTCATCAACAAAGGAGCCGATCGCTATCTGGTTCCGACCTATGAGCGCGACGCAATCCGGCCCCATATTTTCGGAAGGTTCTACGATCTACTGCTTGAGACTGCGAAGAGCCCGGCGATGCTCTTCTACCTGGACAATGCTGAATCGGTCAGTCCCGAAGCCGCAGAGCGCCTGGAGCGCAACAACCGCAAGCATCGCGGGCTCAATGAAAACTACGGCCGCGAGTTGCTGGAATTACACACGCTCGGTGTAGATGGCGGATACACCCAGAAAGATGTCATCGACGTGGCACGTTGCTTCACGGGCTGGACGATTTCGCATCCGCGTAGAGGCGGGGTGTTTGAATACAACGACAAGGTTCACGATAAAGGTCAGAAAGTTGTGCTGGGGCACGTGATCCCGGCTGGTGGCGGAATGAACGACGGCTTGAAGGTGCTGGATATACTCGCGCATCATCCCTCGACCGCCCACTTCATCTCGCTCAAGCTCGCAAAGAAATTTGTCGCTGACGATCCCCCTCCCTCGCTTGTGAACCGGATGGCGCAAACGTTTCTGAAGAGTGACGGCGACATCCGTGAAGTTATAAGCGTGATGGTGAATTCACCTGAGTTCTGGTCGGAGGGCGCGTACCGGGCCAAGGTTAAAACGCCTTTCGAGATGGTCGTGAGCGCCGTACGAGCCACAAACGCCGATGTCAGCTCAGCCTTCCTGATCGCCGGGGAGCTGCAGAAACTTGGCGAGCCCTTGTATCGTAAGGTCGAGCCGACTGGCTACTCGAGCGCCAACGCCGAGTGGGTGAGTTCAGCGGGACTACTCGACCGCATGAATTTCGCGCTCGCGCTCGCGCACAACCGTGTCCCCGGAGTGAAAGTAAATATTGATGAATGGCAGAATCTGGCTCAAAAGGATCCGCTCGACTTGGCGAAGTTGATTCTGCAGAGTGATCCGAGCGAGCAGACCAGGGCCGCTATAACAAAAATGCTGAGCGATCCCGAACTTCAAAAGCAATTGGCTGTGAATGCCAAGGCCGGGCCACCGCAAATGCCCAGTCTCGTAGCAGGTCTGGCTCTCGGGTCGCCGGAGTTCCAACGCCGCTGAGCGCAGAAAGATCAGGAGTTATTGGATGCCTTCCCGACGATTGTTCCTAAAGAGTTCCGCCCTCGCCATGTTCGGCGTGGGGTCGGTCCCTAGTTGGCTCTCCCGCGCGGTCTATGCAAAAGATGCACCATCTGAACGCAAGAAGATCCTGATTGCGATTTTCCAGCGCGGTGCGGTGGACGGTTTAAACGTAGTTGTGCCGCACGGAGAGCCGGCCTACTGATGGGCTCCGTCCGAGCATCGCCATTTCGCGACCAAATGGGTCTGAGCAGTGCGCGATTGATCTCGACGGGCACTTCGGGCTGCATCCGGCTCTGCGCTCCCTGAAGCCGCTCTGGGACAAGCGGCAGCTCGCCATCGTGGAAGCGGTCGGCTCGCCGGATCCGACGAGATCTCACTTCGATGCCCAGGATTATATGGAGTCCGGCACTCCCGGCCTGAAAGCTACTTACGACGGCTGGCTTAATCGAGCTATGATTCCCGATCGGCATGCCACGCCCTTACGTGCCATCAGTTTGAGTTCCGACTTGCCACGGACTCTGCGGGGCAAAAATGAGGCGCTCGCGATCAGCAACATCAACGATTTTCAGGTGAAAGACGCGCGAGTGGCGGCCACCTTTGAAAGCATGTACGGAACGACGTCCGACCAGGTGTTGAACGGAACCGGACACGAGACCTTTAATGCCATCAAGATAATGCAGTCTATTCAGAAGACGCCGTACACACCGGCGAATGGTGCTCACTATCCAAACGGGCGCCTGGGCCAGAGCCTCTTGCAGATCGCCCGAATCATCAAAGCGGATGTCGGATTGGAGGTTGCGTTCACCGATGTCGGTGGGTGGGATACGCACGTCAACGAAGTCGGGCCGCAACCGCATACCGGGCGCCTAGCCAATCTGTTGCACGACTTTGGAGACGCCCTGGGAGCGTTCTCACAGGACATGGGCGATCACATGGCCGACATCACGGTCGTAACAATGTCTGAGTTCGGCCGGACGGCAAAGGAGAACGGAGATCGCGGTACGGACCACGGGCACGCGAATCTCATGTTCGTCCTGGGCGGAACGGTTCAAGGCGGGAAAGTGTATGGCGACTGGCCGGGCCTCGAGAAAGAGCAGCTTTATGAAGGACGCGACCTGAATGTGACCACCGATTTCCGCGCTGTACTCTCGGAACTAGTAACAAAACAGATGGGCAACCGCCAACTCGCATCTGTCTTTCCCGGCTTCACCAATTCCCGCATGCCGGGCCTGCTCGCTTCATAAGAGCTAAGCTTGACCGCAAGATTCTTCTGAGATTTCGGAATTGTCCGGGCAACTGTTCTTGCGGAGAGCAATGAAACCGAAAATCTGCAAAATTGGAAGCGCCTGGATTGTTTGGGTTCCCGGCGTTCGCGTTTACCGCTTTATGAGCTGGGACAAAGCCCTGAGCTGCGCCCTCAGAGCAGAATCGCACCGGTAATCGCCAGAAACCGGGCAACGCCTGGATTTGCGGCAAACGGGAAATTGTGCTGATCCCGCTCAGTATCTCGGTATGCAGACTGCAATCCGTGCTATTACAACGGCTAGATGGCGCAAATACCTCAGAGCTTCCCAGCTAACATGCCTCGGTTTGCCAAGTTACCAAGTGGGTTGATCATCAACTTGACCTCGGTTCGCCGCATGGTGCCAGGGGAGGCAGGGGGCGGAAGAGTTCTCACCGTCTACTTTGATGATGAAGACTCCACGGCTCTGACACCGGAAGACACCGCGGCTCTGGAGAAGCGGCTCGGGCTAAACACGAAACTGGCGAACGCCAGAATCGCAATTTTCTGGATTGTCATTCTAGCCGCGGTCCTGCTGGTCTTTCTGGCCATTCGCCACTAGTGAGTGCGCTTCTGCTCGAATTGCCAAGCGTCGCTGACGATTCTATCGAGGTCGGCGCGGCTGGGCTTCCAGCCCAACCGGGACTGCAGCTTTTGTGAATCGGCAACCAGGCTGGGCGGGTCGCCTTCCCGTCTCGGGCCCATTGTGAATGGGACCTGTTTTCCCGTGACCCTTTCTACTGCCGCCACAACTTCTTTCACCGAGTGGCCGGAACCGGTACCAACGTTGAACACGTCCGAATCGCCACCGCCCAGCAGATACTGCACTGCGAAGATGTGCGCTTCCGCCAGATCGCTGACGTGAATATAGTCGCGAATACAAGTGCCATCGTCTGTCGGATAATCGTCGCCAAACAGCGTGACCGGTTTTTCTGTGATGACTGCCTTGAGGATCAGCGGGATCAAGTGCGTTTCAGGGTCGTGCAACTCTCCGAGGCCGGCTTCCGGCTCAGCTCCACACGCATTGAAGTACCGCAGCCGGATACTGCGGAACCCGCGATACCGGTCCAGCCATTCGAGCATTTTCTCCACCATCACCTTTGATTCACCGTAGGGATTGATGGGCGTGTACGGCTCCGTTTCGGGAATCGGGACACGCTGCGGAATCCCGTACGCTGCCGCTGTCGATGAGAAAACCAGCTTGTTCACGCCGGCCGCCAGCATGGCTTCGAATAGCGACAGCGAACCACAAACATTGTTTGCGAAGTACAGCTCCGGAACCTGCGTCGATTCGCCGACGGCAATATAGGCGGCGAAGTGGATCACCGCCTCGACCTTTTCCTTCTTCATCAGCTCCGTCAGTTTCGAAGTATCCCGTGTATCGATCTGTTGCAGAATTTGCGGCGGAACCGTTTCGCGATGGCCTCGCGAAAGGTTGTCCACCACGATCACCGAGTGACCCTGCTTTTCAAGGAAATAGCGCGTGTGAGAGCCGATGTAACCGGCCCCGCCCGTAACAAGAATTTTGGCCAAGCACTTCCGAGTTTAGCTGCTGAGATGCTGAAAGAGTATGGCTCTGCTGGAAGTACGCGGTGTCACGAAGTTGTACCAAGCCGAAGATAATCCTGTTCCTGCGCTTCGAGATGTTTCACTGGCTGTCGAACCGGGAGAGTTCGTCGCACTCGTCGGAAGAAGCGGGTGCGGCAAGTCGACACTGCTGAACATGTGCGGGGCTATGGATTTTCCCACTTCGGGCGACGTGGTGATTGACGGCCAAGTCACGGCTCAGCTGAACGATGCGGAGCTAACGCGTCTACGCCGCGAGAAAGTCGGTTTCATCTTCCAATCGTTTCAGCTGATCCATACACTGACCGCGGTCGAGAATGTTGAGCTGCCGCTCTTGCTTGCGAGGCAGCGAAATACCAGGTCCGCTGCGCTCGAACGTCTGGCTTGGGTCGACATGGCCGATCTGGCGGACCGTTACACACACCAGCTTTCCGGCGGTCAACAGCAACGCGTAGCGATCGCGCGCGCTCTCGTCCATAATCCAAAGCTGGTGCTCGCGGACGAGCCTACTGGGAATCTGGATTCCAGCACGGGAGACATCGTGCTAAGTCTGCTTTCTAGAACTGCACGCGAATTCCAGGTCGCTGTGCTGATGGCGACCCACAATCCTGAGAGTACCGAGGTGGCAGATACCGTTATTCGCATGCGCGATGGCCGGATCTCTGGCGTAAGTTCTTTGCGCGAAGCGGGACGCCTGCTGTGAACGTCGGCATTATTCTGTTCCTGCGCTTGATCGTAAGACCGCTTCTGCGCGAGCCTGTTCGCTCTGCCCTCACCTTACTTGCAGTGGCTTTAGGTGTCGGAGTGGTAATCGCCATCGACCTGGCCGGCCAGGCAGCGGCGGGCAGTTTTCATTCTTCACTCGAATCACTGACGGGGAAGGCAGATCTCACTATCAGCGTCACCGGCGGCATTGACGAGAAGCTGCTGGGCCGCTTGGTTCAAATGCCGTACGCGTTTGAGTTCGTGCCTCGCATTGAAGACTTTGCCTCCGTAAACGGAAGGGGTGAAGCTATCCCGTTTATCGGCCTCGACCTGATCGGCGATGCGGCCGAATCGGGAGGACTCGGCCGGATCGAATCCAATGTGACAGCCCAGCGCCTTGACTCGGATAATCCCATTTGGGTTGGCGAAAAGCTTGGGTTGCGAAAGGGGCAGAGAGTCCGGCTGGTGATCAACGATTCGTCTTCCGTGTTCACAGTGGCGGGTGAAATCGCCGCCCCAAAGAATCAGATCGGCGAAGGCAACGTCATCCTTGCTGATATCGGCTTGGCGCAAAGAGTGACGGGCAAGAAGGGCAAGATCGACCGCATAGACGTGCAGCTTCCGCTCGGCAATAGCGCCGAACACTGGCGACGCATTCTGGAGACTCGGCTTCCAGCCTCCACTTCCATCGAAACCCGCGGCGCCCAGGCCGAGGGGAACCGGAGGATGCTCTCAGCGTTTCGCTGGAATCTGCATGTTCTTAGTTACATCGCGCTCGTGGTTGGCGCTTTTCTCATTTACAACACAATTTCCATATCAGTCGTACGCCGGCGCGCTGAAATCGGCATCGTGCGCGCGATCGGCGGAACGCGCGCTGTCATAGCGACGGCTTTCGTTTCAGAGGCTTTGTTTTTTGGGTTGGTGGGCAGCGCCCTGGGTATCTTTCTGGGCCGCGTAATGGCTGTGGGTGCAGTCAAATTGATCGGGTCAACGGTCGAGTCGCTTTATGTCAGCAGCGATCCTTCTCCAGTAGCGTTTACAGTTTCGGCCGTGTTCTCGGGCGTCGCGCTTGGCGTCATTATTTCTGCCCTAGCGGCTATTTTTCCGGCCTATGAAGCTGCCTTGGTCGCGCCGGTCGAGGCGATGGCGCGTGGCCGGGAGCAATATCTCACGATAGTGCGCTCGCGCCGGACGATCGTCTGGGCCGCTTTTACCCTCATCACCGCTGCTGCGATTTCCCAACTTCCTCCCATTGCACGCCAGCCGATTTTTGCTTACGTCTCCGTGCTTCTGCTCATCGTCGGGACGGCCCTAGCAGTTCCAAATGTCGTTACATTACTGACTCGGGCACTTAGTGCTGCTACGTCGAAGATCACCGGCGTCGAAGGTACGTTAGCCATGCGATCGCTTCGGGGATCTCTCGGCAGAACATCCGTGCTGACTGCGGCGCTCGCGACGGCCGTCGCCATGACGGCTAGTGTCGGCATCATGGTGGGTAGTTTTCGTGAGACGGTCTCGCTGTGGATGGATAGCCAGCTCAAAGCCGATTTCTATTTGCGACCTGCCGGTTCTTCCGGCGCGGACCGGCACCCCACGTTACGTCCCGAGATTGCCGACAGCATTGAACGTTTGCCGGGCGTTTCCTCCGTTGACCGGTTTCGCGCGTATCCTATTACGTATGATGGGCTGCCCGCAACCCTTGCGGGAGGGGAATCGAGCAGGGCAGAGAACTCCGCGAGCACACGTTTTCTGCCAGGCGAAAACCGCGATCGAATCCTGTCGACCTTGCCCACCGGCGACTATGCTGTCGTAAGCGAGCCTTTCGCGAACAAGCACAACGTTCGCGTCGGCAGCACGCTCAGCATTCCGCTCGCCGGCGCCCAACGCCCTTTCAAAGTTCTTGGTATTTATTATGATTATTCGACCGAGCGCGGCTTCATTATTCTCGACCGTCACACACTGCTGAAGTATCTGCCCGATACCGCGGAGTCGAATCTCGCGGTTTATCTGAAGCCGGGCGCGAACGCTGCGGAAGTCCGTAAGTCCATCGACCGGGTTGTCAGCGGCCGCGCCGTTCTTGTATTCCCGAACAGGACGCTTCGGAAGGCCGCCATCGACATATTCGACCGGACCTTCCGCATCACGTATGCACTCGAAGCTGTCGCAATTTTTGTTGCGGTAATGGGAATCGCCGGTTCTCTTCTTGCGATGGTGATTGACCGCCGCAGAGAATTCGCTCTGCTGCGTTTTCTGGGTGCGGCGCAAGGGCAAATCCGCAAAATTATTCTGTGCGAAGCGGGACTGCTCGGATTGTTTTCTAATGTCATCGGACTTGTTCTCGGGACTCTCTTGTCGCTGATTCTGATCTTCGTCATCAACAAGCAATCCTTCGGATGGACCATCCAATTTCACTGGCCCGTTGCGCTTCTGCTGATCGCCTTGAGCGGGATTTACGTCGCCACTGTACTTGCCGGGCTCTATCCATCGCGCACCGCTACCCGTCTTGAACCAGTCGAGGTGATTCATGAAGACTAGAGCCGCCGCGGCGCTCGCTCTGGTCATTTCTTTACATGCGGCTGATTGGCAGATCGCTGTTCCTGGTTACCAGTTCCAATTCCCACGAGACCACTTCAGCCATCCGGATTATCAAACCGAATGGTGGTATTACACAGGCAATTTGCGGGCTTCCGATGGCCGCCGCTTTGGTTTCGAACTCACGTTTTTTCGCCAGTCGACCGCTCCTCCCGGCGAACATGCGCCTAATGCGGGAGGCGCCTGGGATCCGGGCGAAATTTACCTCGCTCATCTTGCCTTCAGCGATATAGACCGCCGGGAGTTCTTCCACACTGAACGGCTGAACCGCGCGGGCCCCGGACTCGCGGGAGCGAGTTTCGAGAGTCGCCGTTACTGGAATGGAAACTGGAGCGTGACGTGGACTGAGATATCTTCGGGCAAGCAGCAGTTGCAGGCGGTGACCGCTGATCTGGTCCTTGCGCTTGATCTCACGCCCGAAAAGCCGTTCGTGATCAATGGGCAAAATGGTGTCAGTCAGAAGGGACCGGGCCGGGGAGAGGCGTCGCACTACATCTCGTTCACACGCCTTGCCGCCCGAGGCAAGGCACGTTGGAAGAACACTGAGTATTTGCTGAACGGTTTTGCCTGGATGGATCACGAATATTTCACCGAGACTCCTGACAGCACGCTCTCCGGATGGGATTGGTTTGCCATTCAATTAGATAACCGCGAAGAGCTGATGCTGTATCGTCTGCGCCGGAAATCGGGTGCGCAGGATCAATATTCTTCGGGTACGTATGTCGATGCGGACGGGCATTCGCACTTCCTCAGCGCCTCGCAGTTCTCTCTTTCACCCGGGGAAACGTGGCTCAGCCCGGAGTCGAAAGCGCACTATCCTGTGTCGTGGAAAATCACCGTGCCGTCTTTGCAGATGGAACTGCAGGAGAATACCGACTTGAAAACTCAAGAACTATTCACGCCAGGCCAGCATGTGACTGCTCCGTATTGGGAAGGAGCGGTTACGTTCTCAGGGCGAAAAGGGGATCGCCGCGTTGCAGGCGTTGGATATCTGGAACTGACCGGCTATAGCGAAGCCGTCAAATTGGGGCAGCCATAACTTCCTCGGCGCGATCGGGGCTGCTCGCCAGCAACCGCATAAATCCGGAAAGCCAAGCCGCTACCAAGCAGCAGCCAACCACTACGAATAACGCGTAACGCAGTGTTACCAACTGAGACGCGAACCCGATGGTCGGCGGACCTACGATGAATCCGATATACCCGATTCCAGTAACTGTCGCGATACCCGCGCCAGGATTGACGTTCGGAACTCGACCTCCCGAACCGAATACAAGAGGAATAATGATGGACAATCCCGCTCCGGCGAGCGCAAAGCCCGGCATAGACCACCCCGCCGAGCGCACAAGCAATGCCCAGACCAGACCCGCGGCCGCGACCAGGCAACCGGAGCGCACTGTCCGTAGTGGGCCGAAGCGCGCCGTAATTGCGTCTCCCAGAAATCGGAACAGTGCCATCGCTCCGGAGAAGACCGAGTATCCCGCCGCGGCTGTTCCCGGTCCCGCCTGTAGTATCTGACGCAGATAGAGCGCTGTCCAGTCGGCCATTGCACCTTCTGAGAGCAGTATGCAGAAGCCAATAGCACTCAGGGCCAATAGAACTCTTGGAATCTTTTTCAACGGCAAACGGTGATCATGGCTTGCAAGATTCTGGTGCGATTTGAGAAGAAGAGGCACAATAGCAACTACCGCGACAGCATTCACCACACCGCTTGTCAGAAAGTGCAGCAGCGGTGAAATGGCATGCGCTGCAACCGAACCACCGATCCCGGCCCCCACCATCGCTCCCAGGCTAAACATCCCATGGAAACGCGACATCGTTGGTGCGCCCAATTCTTTTTCGACTTCTACGCCCTGCGCATTCATTGAAACGTCCATGGCGGCAGCTAAAGCGCCGAAGACGAAAAGCGCCAGCGCCAGCGTGAATGCGTTCCAGGCCAAAGCAGGAAGCAACACGCAGCAACAGAACAGGATGCTGCTAACGCCAGTGATTTTTCTACTACCGAATCGCGTAATCAGCCAACCGGTGATGGGAATGGTGGACACTGCCCCCAATGCTGATCCCAGCAGCGTTACTCCGAGAACGCCATTGCTCAGCCGCAGCGCCGATTGGATCGCCGGGATTCTCGAAAGCCAGGACGCGACCACCAGGCCGTGCACAAGAAACAGCACGACGACGCCCCACCAGGCGGCACGCACCTTCGACTCCATAACTTGAAGTCTACGGCTTGCTAGCGCCGGTACACGGTGATCCGCTGGCCTCGTGATTCCCAGAACACAAGTTCGTAGAGCCCGAGAGTCGCGCACTGCTCGCGCGTAATCTCCGGCTGCCATTCGTAGTACTTGGCCAGGAAACTTCGGACGAACGGAATCGCGAGCACTCCGTTCTCCGGCGCCCACGATCGCGTGTAAGTGATCAGCACATCGAAGCGGTCAGGGGAAAGCGCCGCTATTGAGGAGAAGTGAAAATCGTTTGTCTCGATTGTTCGAAGCGGATGCGACACGTAACCGAGATCAGGTCTATGAAGCGAACCGCTGAACGGCCAGGCCGTTGCAATTTTTGCGCCCGATAGATTCCGCTGGCTGAATTCTGCCGCACTCTGCTGCAGTCGGATGAAATCGACCATCGCCCAATTGTCCTCGTAAGGGAAGGGATACGGCGGATTCCAGAACAGATTGACCGCAAGCCCGATCGTGAGGCCAGCCGTAGCGAGCACCCGCACGGCGCCGCGCTTCCCAAAAGTCAATGCGACAGCTACCGCGATATAGAAAATCGGCAAAACTGGCAAAAGATAACGCTCTAGCTCCGCGCCGCCCAGAACTGTCACCAGCAGAAATTGAGAAGCGAACACTAACGCTGTTACACGCCAGGCCTGTGATCGAAATGGGGCAACTGTCCTCGACGCAACCAGGAGTACAGCCGTTCCGATCCAGCGAAACTCCGCAAAGAACATGTAATAGCTTCTTCGTGCGAAAGAGGTCGCCACCCGTACAGGCTGCAGAGAGTACTCGACATTGTAATGAGTGAACCCTGGATCGCCGAGCCAGTATCCGGTCGCCTGATGCAGAATCAGAAGCCACGCTCCGAGTGCGATAGCGGGAGCGGTAAAGTAAGCTGCGCCTTTCCAATCGCGCCGAAAAAGAAGCAATGTGCCGAAGACGAACGGCACCACAAGCCCCGTTTCCTTACTCAGCACCAGCAGGACGCTCGCAGCTGCAGCGAGAGCGTATCTGTTTCGCAGAAAGAGCAAAAGTGCAAGCAGCGTAAAAACCATTGCCGGCATGTCCAGCTGCGCCATCATGCTCTGTGTGTAAAACAGTGGAGAGACGAGCAGTAACACGGGCGGCAAGAAGGCAGGCGCGCCTTTCGTACCGCGGCTCAGTTCGATCGCAAGCAGAAACGTAATTAGCAGTCCCGCGCTCGCCAGCAACAGCATCGCCACGCGAGTAACAGGGATGGAATATCCGAGTAGCTTGTACCAGAGCACAAGGTACACTTCGACACCGGGAGGATGAACGTTAGGGACCGTGGAGCGCGCCACCCAATCGCCGTGCCGCAGTAAATCGAGCGCTGTCGGAATGAATTGCCCACCCTCATCCCAGAACAGCGGCAGCGAAAGCAGGGGCAGGTGAATAGCTACCAGCGGTATCGCGAATAAGGCGAAGAAGAGAAGTAGATATTGAGGCCCGTTTCTGCGTTTCTGCCCAGCCTCCGCGAGAGCAAATGGCGGCAATCGCGGCATGGGCGGCCGTCGTTGCGGCGGCATGCCTCTTATTGGATAACGTCTCCCTGGCCTTGCGCCTCTAATCGTATTTCGCCAAAAGCCGCTTCATATTGCTTTAAATTCTGCTGCAACACGTTCGAAAGCGCCTTAGCTTGTGGAGGACTCAAATAGATTCCTTGATAGTTTTGAATCGTTACCGCGTCCGGTGCGGTTTGATTCACGGTGCCGAACATCAGGAAGAAATCCCACAAACTCACGCGCACCTGAACGCTGTTTGCGTAACTCTCACGATAATCGGACGATTGGCTGAGTGTCAGTTTGGGCTGCGGCTGTCCAGGCGTCATGATTTCAGTATCCATTAGAGCCTGGTCGTGTGGCTTCTAAGACTCTCTAGGTCTTGCTGCCGCGCGGCTCAAGTAGCTCGGGTGAAAGGGGTGGCGGGGACGACGGGGCTCGAACCCGCGACCTCCGACGTGACAGGCCGGCGTTCTAACCAACTGAACTACGTCCCCTTATATGCTTTACGTCGGACGCACTCAGAATAGCATACGGAACACCGCTTCGAATCAACGTTCCGGGCATCGCCCCTGTCGCCCAACAGAGTCCTTATGACTTCTTTAGGCAGCCCGCCTTAGAGTGGGAGCCATAGGCCGCTTAGGTCCCGGACCGTCGCCCGCGTGACGTGCCGCTCTCCGAAACGGAAGGCCGCGATGACCGACATTTTTTACATCCTTACAGCGATTTTGTTCTTTCTGCTTTGCTGGGCTTTTACCAAAGCTTGTGACCGTCTCTGAGCAGCGCACGCAAAAACAACAAAATGGATTACATAATCGGCGGCCTCACGACTTTGTTCTTGTTCGGCTATTTGATTTTTGCTCTGCTTAGGCCGGAGAAGTTTTAGCGTCAGGAGTTTTCGCTTATGACACAGAATGGCATTCTCCAGATCCTGGTTTTCTTCGCCATCATTCTCCTACTGACGAAGCCGATCGGAAGTTTCATGGCGAAGGTCTTCGAAGGCAAAAGGACGTTCCTTCACCCGGTTTTCCGTCCGGTCGAAGTGCTAGTTTACAGACTGACCGGAGTCAGGGAAAACACGGAGCAGCGATGGAGCCAATACGCGGCTGCGCTGCTTGCATTCAGTATCTTCAGCTTCTTATTCACCTATTTCTTCCAGCGCTTGCAGGGCGTTCTTCCGCTGAATCCACAGCATTTCGGGGCCGCCCAGGTTTCGCCCGACCTCGCGTTCAATACCGCCGTGAGTTTTCCGACAAATACCAACTGGCAGGCGTACTCCGGTGAGTCCACACTGAGCTACCTGGTGCAGATGGCCGCCCTAACGGTCCAGAATTTCGCTTCAGCGGCCGCCGGAATGGCGGTTGCTATCGCGATTACACGCGGGTTTGCACGTCAGCAGATAAACAGCCTTGGGAACTTTTGGGTCGACCTCACTCGATCTGTCGTCTACATTCTTTTGCCGATCTCGTTCGTCGCCGCCCTCGTGTTTTGTTCCCAGGGTGTGATCCAGAACTTCCATCCGTACACTGTGGCCCAGACTGTTGAAGGCGCAAAACAAATCATCGCGCAAGGTCCCGTAGCTTCACAAGAAGCGATCAAGATGCTTGGCACGAACGGCGGCGGCTTCTTCAACGCCAACTCCGCTCACCCTTTCGAAAACCCGACGCCTTTCACCAATCTTCTGCAAACGGTGCTGATCTTTCTGATCCCCGCAGGACTCATCTACACGTTCGGAGTCATGGTTGGAGACAGGCGGCAGGGTTGGGTCATCTTCGCGGCCTGTTCCGTCATGTTCCTCGCCGGAGCTTTTGTCTGCTATTGGGCGGAGGCGAAGGGCAATCCCAACTTCGAAAAGATCGGTGTGGAGGCAGCCAACATGGAAGGCAAGGAAACCCGCTTCGGAATCGCGGCTTCCGCTCTGTTTGCTACGGTCACAACGGACGCCAGTTGCGGCGCCGTAAATAGCATGCACGATAGTTATACGCCTTTAGGGGGCTTAGTGCCTCTGTTCAACATAGAAACCGGCGAAGTCATCTTCGGCGGAGTCGGAGCCGGACTTTACGGCATCCTTCTTTACGCGATTCTGGCTGTATTCATAGCCGGCCTCATGGTGGGCCGTACGCCTGAGTACCTCGGCAAGAAGATCGAGAGCAAGGAGGTAAAAATGGCCATGCTTTCTCTTATTGCCACCGCTTTCAGCGTGCTTGTGTTTGCTGCGCTCTCGTCGGTAATGCAGTTCCATGCTCCCGTGAAAGATGCCAAGGGACAGATGATGGCTCAAAATTACTGGAATCCCCCTGGACCGGCGACAGCCAACCTCGGCAACTCCGGTCCGCACGGGTTCAGCGAAAATCTTTACGCCTACTCGAGCGCCGCAGGAAACAATGGTAGTGCCTTCGGTGGGCTGAGTCCGAATACGCCTTGGTACAACCTGACGCTCGGACTCGGGATGTTAATCGGCCGCTTCCTGTTTTTAATTCCACTTCTCGCCGCGGCCGGAAGCCTCGCCATGAAAAGGAGAGTGCCCGCCACGAGCGGCACGTTCCCCACACATACGCCGCTGTTTGTCGGCTTGTTGATCGGAACCGTAATTCTTGTCGGTGCCCTGACTTTTTTCCCCGCGCTCTTGCTCGGCCCCGTAGTTGAGCACTACCTGATGCAGAACGGAAAGTTGTTTTAGTTTCTAATGCTTCCTTTCCAGAGCTAACGCCATGGCCACCACTCTTCCTGTCTCCGCGTCACCTTCGCAACCGGAACCCGCGTCCCTGCTTCCATCGCGTTTGCCGCGCTCGCGTCCGCTCCTCGATCCCGAGATCGTAAGTCGAGCTCTGAAAGCGTCTTTCGTAAAGCTAAACCCAGTCACTCTCCTCAAAAACCCGGTTATCTTTGTGGTCGAGATCGGCGCTGCGCTGGTGACCCTGTTCCTGTTCCGCGACATCTTCCGGGGGATCAGCGGCCGGGGTTTCGAGATCCAGATTTCACTCTGGTTGTGGTTTACTGTGCTGTTCGCAAACTTTGCCGAAGCGATGGCTGAGGCGCGTGGTAAAGCACAGGCGGACACACTGCGGAAAACGAAAACCGATTCGATCGCAAAACGGTTGCTCTCAAACCGCAAAATCGAAACTGTGCCGGCGTCGAGGCTTCGCTCTGGCGACGTAGTAATCGCCGAAGCCGGCGACCTGATCCCCGGGGATGGTGAAGTCATCGACGGCATCGCGACAGTAGACGAATCTGTCATCACGGGTGAGAGTGCTCCCGTCATTCGTGAATCGGGCGGCGACCGTAGCGCCGTCACCGGCGGTACTCGCGTCCTCTCCGATCACGTCACCATCCGAATCAACTCGAACGCGGGCGAGACGTTCCTGGACAAAATGATCGCACTCGTGGAAGGCGCTGAGCGTCAAAAAACCCCGAACGAAATGGCGCTGAACATTTTGATTGCTGGGCTTACCTTGATCTTTCTGTTGGCCGTTGCAACGCTCGATCCGTTTGCAGTGTATGCAGTGGCGTCTACCGGTTCCGGCGCAGTCCCAACCGTGGCCGTTCTCGTTTCCCTTCTTGTCTGCCTGATTCCCACCACCATCGGCGGGCTGCTTTCCGCAATCGGTATCGCCGGGATGGATCGCGTTATGCAGCACAACGTGCTCGCCATGAGCGGTAAGGCTGTCGAAGCTTCCGGTGATGTAAACACGTTGCTGTTGGACAAAACCGGCACGATCACGCTGGGTAATCGCGAGGCTGTCGAGTTCATCGCTTTTGATGGCGTATCGAGCGCGGAACTCGCCGATGCGGCCCAGTTATCAAGTCTTGCGGACGAGACGCCGGAAGGCCGTTCGATTGTCGTGCTCGCAAAAGAAAAATACGGTCTGCGCGGTCGCGAAGTCGCTGAGCATGAAGCCAACTTCATTCCGTTCTCGGCTTACACGCGGATGAGCGGAGTCGATATCGATGGCCGTATGCTCCGCAAGGGGGCGAGCGCTTCCATTGCTACGTTTGTCCGAGATCTGGGTGGAAACGTTCCATCTACTTATGAGGAAACCTCCGATCGTATCGCGCGCGGCGGAGGCACGCCTCTTGCTGTCGCTGACGGTCAGCGGGTGCTCGGAATTATTCACCTCAAGGACATTGTTAAAGGCGGCATGAAGGAGCGTATCGGTCAGCTTCGTGCCATGGGGATCCGCTCGGTCATGATCACCGGCGATAATCCGCTTACCGCGGCTGCAATAGCCGGAGAAGCGGGCGTGGATGATTTTTTGGCACAAGCTACGCCCGCCGACAAGCTCGCTTATATCCGGCGCGAGCAAAGTGAAGGCCGGCTGGTCGCAATGACTGGGGACGGAACCAACGACGCACCGGCGCTGGCTCAGGCTGATGTGGGTTTGGCGATGAATACGGGTACCATGGCCGCCAAAGAAGCGGGCAACATGGTCGACCTCGACAGCAATCCCACCAAGCTGATCGAAGTTGTTGCTATCGGAAAGCAGTTGCTTATCACTCGCGGCGCACTCACAACTTTTTCCATTGCGAACGATGTGGCTAAATATTTCGTTATCATTCCGGCCATGTTCATGGCTACCTTTCCGGCGCTGGGGCGCTTCAATATCATGCGGCTGCATACGCCGCAAAGCGCCGTGCTCGCGGCAGTCATCTTCAACGCTCTCATCATCATTGCTCTCGTGCCGTTAGCGCTAAGGGGCGTGAAATATCGGCCGGTCGGTGCTGCCGCGCTCCTACGTCGCAACATTCTGATTTATGGATTGGGCGGCATCCTGGCGCCATTCCCGGGTATCTGGATTCTCGATCAATTGCTCGTCTTCTTGCACCTCGCGTGATGCCCGGCAGATTTGGAAAACAAAATACAACATGCTCCAGCAATTAGCCCCTGCGATCCGAATGATGATTCTCCTCACCTTCCTTACCGGCTTTGTCTATCCCGGCATTGTCACCGGCTTCTGCCAGGTGTTTTTCCGAAAGCAGGCGGATGGAAGCCTGGTCACGCGAAACGGACGAGTGATTGGTTCGCAGTTGCTCGGCCAGAACTTTGCTAGGCCGGAATACTTTCATCCACGTCCCTCCGCTGCTGGAACGGACGGCTACGACCCTACAGCTTCCGGTGGCTCAAACTTGGGGCCGACCAGCCAGAAGCTTCTGGATCGGATGAAAACGTCCGCAGAGCGCTTCAGAAGCGAGAACCCCGATTTCAAAGGTACAATTCCTGTCGACGCGCTGACTACGTCCGGCAGCGGTCTTGATCCCGATATCAGCCTTGCGAACGCGGAAGCACAGTTGACGCGCATTGCCAATGCCCGACATATCAATCGAGCAAAGCTGCAGCAACTGATCGCTGCTATCGCAAATAAGCGGGAAGCCGAATTCCTTGGTGAACCCCGCGTAAACGTTCTGGAGATGAATCTCGCGCTGGACAGCCGCAAATAATGAGTTCCGTTACACACTCCCTGCTCGCGTTTAGAAATTCTACGATCATCTCTTTTGATTAATGTGTCAGATAATGAATATGTGGCCGCAGTAAGCGAGAGGAAGCCAACACCGGAGCAGCTTCTCCAACAGCTGGAGTCAGAGGAAGAGCATCAATCGAGGGGCAGGCTGAAAGTGTTTCTCGGCTACGCATCCGGCGTGGGGAAGAGCTTTCGCATGCTGGATGAAGGCCGCCGCCGATATGAGCGCGGGCAGGACGTTGTAGTCGGTGCGCTCCAGCCGAAATTAGCCCCTGACGCTAAGCAGACCGTCACCACGCTTGAAATCATTCCTCTGAAAAACATAGGAGGCGTGGCGGTCATGGACGTCGAAGCCATACTGACCCGTAATCCCCGCGTGTGCCTGGTCGACGGCCTCGCCTACGACAATCCTCCTGGCTCCTTGCACGCCAAGCGCTGGCAGGATGTCGATGAACTGCTCGACAGAGGCATCTCAGTCATCACGTCCGTAAACCTTCAACATATCGAGGAAAAAGCGCCCCAGGTAGAAACCATCACTGGCAAACATGTGACTCAGACAGTGCCGCTGGGCTTTCTCCAGACTGCGGACGAAATCGTGGTGGTCGATGCTGCGCCCGAAAGCTGCATGACACTCGGCGAAGACGGGAAAGTTGCGGTCCAGCAGCTCTCGCAGCACAAATTATCTGAACTGAGAGAGGTTGCGCTCCTGCTTGCTGCTGACGTGGTGGACAAGCAATTGGAGCGCTACCTGGTCCGCAACGGCATTGCCCAAACCTGGGGAACGCAAGAACGAATACTTGTCTGCCTTTCGCCCCGCACGGATTCAAGGCGCATGATCGAAAGTGCGGTGCGTAATCGCGACAGGTTTCATGGTGAACTAACTGTTGCTCACCTGAACCGCCCCGACTGGTCGGCCGACCAACGGGCGCGCGTGGAGGCAGGTGTCAACCTGGGAAAAGAGCACCGCGCCGAAATCGTGGTTCTTGATGGCGATGATCCGGTAGATACCATCCTGCAATTTGCGCGTCAGCGTGGGATCACACAAATCTATGTCGGTCACAAGGGCCGGGAAAGCTTATGGGAGCGTGCTTTCGGCAGCGACCTCGACCGCCTAATCAGCTCCGCAGAAGGATTTGACGTCCGCGTGTTCCCGCATTTCTAGCTTCGGAGTTTGTTGGAAAAGGGCGACCGGTTCAACATCCTTCTAGGCCATAGCCGAGACGAAAATCCTGCCATACGCCAATCCGGCCTGAACTCCCAAAGCTGGCGCCGGACTAACTTCAATGTTTGTAAATCCCGCAGCCGCAACCCCGTCCAGGATGTCAGCCTCAGCATAACAGCGCTGCTTCACGATACTTGTTTCGCGCCGCCAGCAATCATTTTCCTTATTTTTCGCAAACCAGATCAACTCAGTCGAAGCAAGCTGATCAGCAGGATTGTAAGTGCCCCGGACCAGGCTGACACTCGAATCATCTCGTTCCACTGTCCACTGCTGCAAATCTGTCGCATAGGCTTCCTCCAGGTTCATATCGAACACAAATAGCCCACCGGCCTTGAGTGAAGCGTGCGTGCATGCAAAAGCACGTGCCAGGCGATCCGATTCCACAATGTGGTTCAAAGAATCGAATGTCGAGAGCGCCGCATCCACAGGCTCACTAATCCGAAAGTCGGACGCATCCTGAACACTGAACTCAGCGGAAGGTAGTAACCGCCGCGCGATTTCGATCAGCTCCGAAGAATTGTCAATACCAGTCACCCGGTATCCGCGATCCACCAGTTCTTTCGTGACATGCCCTGATCCGCAACACAGATCGAGAATCCGAGAAGCAACCGGCACACGGCGGAAGAAAAGCTGCTCGAGTGCGGGTAAAGCAGAAGGCAAATACCAGTCGGCCCACAGCTTGTTGTACAAGTGGGCGATCGAGTCGTAAGCGGACGGGAGAGCGGTAGTCATCCAGATAAACGCAGTACCAATTCGCCTGAAATAAAGTACTGAAGTTCTGCTCTAGATCTAACTAGAACCTCAGATCCCTGAGGTAATCGTAGCTCTCACGCAAGCTAGCAATGGGATCTCCGGGCGTTTGGTCCTGCTCGACAAAGAAGTGCTTCGTCCCGATGTTGATCGCGGTTCTTAGAATTTCCGGGATATTTAATGCACCATTCCCAACTGCTCTGAATGCGCTCGGCGGGACGGTTTCATTGAACTGAACCGGCAACCCTTCAGCTTTGTTTTTCAAATGCAACAGCGGGATGCGCCCGGAGTATTTAGTCATAAACTCGACCGGATCATGCCCAGCAATGCTGACCCAAAACACGTCAACTTCCAAGGCAAGGTTGTCCGGAGACGTCCGTGCCAGTAAGGTTTCCAGAGGAGTTGTCGATCCAACAGGTCTAAAGTCGAACGCATGATTGTGATAGCAGAGCTGCATACCCAATTTGCGACATTTTGTTCCTGCCTCGTTCAGCGTGTCGCCTAGCGCCTTAAAGAAGGAAAGATCATTGTTCCGCTCCGGCCGCGCCACCGCTGGGTAAACCACATACTCGAACCCGCGCTCCTTGACGGTTTTCAGGGCTGCGTCAAGCTGATCGGTATTACCGGGCTTGAACAGGGCAGAATCCATGTGAATGCTTACCGGTCGCAAGTTTGTCTTTTTGAGATCGGCCCAAATCTTGTCCATACTGGCCCAAATCACTTCTGCTTCGCGAAAGCCGATCTTGTCAATGGCTTCGAGTACCTGGGCTGGATTGTTCAGAATGATATTGCGCACCGTGTAGAGCTGGACTCCTATGTTGCGAAGCCTGTCTTCGGCCAGCACTGCGGGCGCGGCTATTGCAATGGCGCTGGCTCCGGTCACCAGCTCCTTGACGAAATACCGTCTGGACTTTCTCTTCATCGCTTGCTTCATTTTCTCTCATTAGAAGGAGCTGCAGTAGGCGGAGGAGCCTTGAGCGGCGCCACATCTGCTGCCACGTCCGGTACTGCCAAGCACAGATGGTGCGCGCCGCCGCGCTTGGCCGGTCCCGAGGTCGGTGACAATGAGGCCCACGTGCACCATTCGTCTTGAGGCGCGCGTCGCTCATGTGCTTACCGTTGGCGCGGACGGTCCAGCCATCCGGTATGTATTGCACCGTCTCGAGCTTATGCCCAGCCGGATCTGTAATGTCGAAGCTGAGATTTCCGATTCGCCCGCGGTGAGGTTGATCCGGAACTTCAACGTTGTTGGACGCGACTCGCAGAGCTTCGTCATTCGTTTCGAAAGAGATATGACTCAACCGGTCCGCGCTCGGGATAGAGCTCAATATATTGCCGAGCGTTGACCTTATAAAAAGTCATGGAAAGCGATCCGTCGGGGTCCTTCAAGGAGTATGGTTCTTCGAAACCGAGGAAATCGCCGTAGAACTTGTGGACAAGTGGACGGAGAGCGATTTATGCATGTTCGGAACGGGTCTACCGATCGGACCCCGAAAATACAGGCGCTTGGAGCAGCGAAAGCATCGGCGAGCAGCATGGCGTCTGAACAGGCTTGAATTCCATCAGCTCCACACGCGTGTCATTAGGATCAAACAGATTCAGCTGCCATTTTCCGTCTCGGCCAATCTTCGGGGGAGCCGGTGGGTTGTAACCACGGCTCATCACCATCTGGTAGCCGGGCTGAATCTTGTCGACGCCGAGCGCCAAGTGATGCATGACGCCGAGCTGTTTGGGGGTGGGATTGTGTGAATTAAGCATGTACTCCAGCCAGTCCGTGCCATCGGGCACGCGCATGTCCACCCAATCCACTTCTTTTTCATCATTGACATTCCGGCCTCCATACCACTTCAACTGAAAGCCTAAGATATCTTTGTAAAATTTATCAGCCGCATCGCGGTCATGGATGGTGACCCCGACGTGAATCATCCGGTTCGCGACCCGCGTATCGGGAAGGAGCTTGCCGAAGTAACTGCTGTGGAGGCTACCCGACATGTATTGAACGAACTCCACCCGGTGTCCCTCGGGATCTTTCACACTGAAGCTGATGTTCTTATCAAGCCCCGGCTTCAGCGTTGCCGGAACCGCTACCCCCTTCGAATCAAGATAGTCACGGAGCTGCTGGATGTTAGTAGTCTCAAACGAGAAGTGCGTCATTCGATCCTGGCTCAGATCCTTTAGAGTGGGGTACACCTCGATGTACTGATGGTCGTTGATCTTGTAGTAATAGAGAAACAACTCGCCTGTAGGCCGGTTCAAGCTGAAGTGAGCATATCCGAGGACATGACCATAAAAGTTTTCTGCGGCATTTAGATCGCTTACCTGCAAGCCAATGTGCGCGACGCCAACGATCGGCGGCCGGCTGAGGACCCGAGCTAGAAGTTTGCGCGCCGGAGCGCGACCATAGGCCAGCGCAGCCAAAGCAAAGGGCAATAATCCAGACGAACGTAGTTTTGAGACGTGGCATATAGACGCTTTGTATTTACCTGGGACTCCTGAAGGCTCTCTACTTAGACCGGCAGCTAGAAAAGCAGCTTCAAGGCCAGCTGTATGTCTCGCGGCCTGTTGATTTGATCGGGAATCACTCCCGCGGTAGCAGAGCCGATCACTGTATTTGGAATATCGAAGATCGGATGGTTCAAAATATTGAAAGCTTCCGCCCGAAACTCCAGGTGAAGCCGTTCCTTAATCGGAATGTTCTTGATGAGCGATATATCAAGACCGAATGCGCTCGGTCCACGCAGATAGGGCAGCAAGCGTCCTACGTTTCCCAATGTATAAGGGGCCGGAGTCGCGAACGCAGAGACATTAAAGTAGTCATTCAATTTACTCTCTACAGATCCGGGAGTAGTCACGTTGCCTCCGACGTAATTAGGCCGAAGCGCAGTTCCAAAATTATCGGCAGTGTTGCTGGACGTGGTTAAACCAAGCGGTGCACCGCTGTGAAAGTTTGCAATTCCGTTTAACTGCCACCCACCCAGAAGGGCATTCCCCATTGCCGAATTGTTCAAGAACGGCTTTCCCTTTCCAAAAGGCAGCTCCCAGTTGACACTGGTGGTGAGGTAGTTAGGAGTGTCAAAATCCGCCACCGAGCGCTCGTTGCGACGATTGTAATAGTCCTGAATATTTCCTGCGCTAAAAGTCTCGCCGGCGAAGCCGAGGTTGGCTGTAGAGGGCAGGACATCGTCTATCAGCTTGGAATAGGTATAAGACAGTAGCATCCCCAACCCATTCGCAAAGCGCCGTTGCACCTTCAATTGGAACGAATGATAAATGGAATTTCCATAGGAATTGTTGGTGGCGATAAC
The DNA here is from genome assembly GCA_963771495.1 of uncultured Acidobacteriaceae bacterium. Classification (GTDB taxonomy): domain Bacteria; phylum Acidobacteriota; class Terriglobia; order Bryobacterales; family Bryobacteraceae; genus Bog-105. The sequence goes on from CAVYTR010000013.1 coordinate 778,720, forward strand.
GCTGTTAAATTGGGGATACGGCCGTAACAACTGTGCTTCCTGTATAGTCGCTGTGCTGAGGGGCCCACTGGTGATCACTCCGAAAAAGGGATTCGGTACTACGGTCCGGAGAGCACTCCCCAACGCGAGATCTTGGTTCGGCAGTTGATCGTAGTTGAGCGGCCCGAAGAGGTGGATGCCATGACTGCCGGCATAGGAAACATCCAAAAGAAAATTGCTAGGCAGCGTACGCTGTATGCCGAAATTCCACTGCTCTGAATAAGGCGTAACGCGTCCACGGTCCATCGTACTGATACTTTGGCCGAGCAATGTAAGCAATCCCTGGCTGCTGCCGGGCGCTGCCTGAAGCCCATTCGGAAAAGGATTGGACAAATAAGACGCAGGCGTCACGCCATTTACGGTGCTAGTCCATTGCGTCGTTGCCGCGAAAGCTGTATTCGGAGTGGAGTTCGAGGTGAACGCCGCGCCGTTTATCGGGCCAAAGAAAATGCCGAACCCACCTCGGACAACGGTCTTTGAATCAGGCGAGTAGGCGAATCCGAACCGTGGGGCGAAGTTGTCCCGGTTGTCTTGAAACTGTCCTCTAGGTAAGCCGCCCACCCCTGGGAACTCAAGGCCGCCCTGCAGATTCAAACCGGCAATCTGAACGGGCGTTGTTCCATTCCAACTGTTAATGCGGTTGTGCTTTTCAGTCCAGGGTGCGTTGAAGTCATATCGAATCCCCAGATTGACAGTTAATTTAGAACTTACTTTCCAGTCGTCCTGGAAGTAAGCGCCGTAGTAGTGATAAATGATAAATTGCCCGGGCAGTACGTTGTTAATGCTGCCGCTGTCGCCCGTTCCCAACAGGAAGGAAGCAAAACCGAGTCCTGCTGCTGAGCTAGATACTGTCGGGTTTGGTCCTTGGGTGAAGGAGGACGAGAAATTGAACGTGCTGCCAGATGGACCGGCCCTTTGCGTCCATCGATTCGAGCCCCAGTCGCCGCCCATCTTAAAGGTGTGTGCGCCTGAGACCTTCGTCAGATTTGCATATTCGTCAAAGGCGTCATAGGATTGGCTGGTTTTATTGCAAGCTCCGATGAAACCTGCGCCGCTGGATGTATCTGGTACGTTGAGGGTCGTTCCCATGCCTGTTATACCGATACTCGGAAAACAGGTATTCGAGTTTACATTATTGAACGATGCCGGAAACCCAAGGGTTGTGGGGTCAAAGTTCAAACCGTTGTTCACGCGGCCAAGCCAATAATGCACTACGCTAGAGCTTGCCTCCAGCACCATAGTGGGGTTGATCACCCAGCTATAATTCAACGTAGCTTGCTGGTGATGGAGTGTGTCCGTCCCGACGGTGGGCGTGGCCGGGGCATCCGCCGCCGGAAAAATCGCCGGGCGCTTCACTAAATTGACATTTTTCGTCCACCGCAGGAAAAGCTTCTGGTTCTCCGTCAGCTTCTGGTCTCCGCGTATCGAAAACGTGTCTTCGTTCGTCGGGGCCGACGAGCTTACCGTATAGTTATTGGTGCCGGTAATTGGGTTACCTGGCCCGGTCGGCAAGGGGGTGTATCTCAGCAAAGCTGCAGCAACAGGATCGAATCGATTAGTCGGGATAATGTTCCCTGTGAACGGCGTTCGTGTGTATGATCCCGGATGGCCGGCCACCGGCGTCGTTGTTAGAGGATCGTAAATCGTGATTAACTGGGCCGCTTGGTTGTAGGTCTGCGAAAAGTTGCCTTGCCGCTGCAGAAGCGAGGGCATCGTGCCGCTGTCCGTGTAGCTTCGCACCCATCGCAAGCCCTCGTAAGAAAAGAAGAAGAATGTCCTGTCCTTTCCGTTGTAAAGCTTGGGTACCGTAACCGGTCCTCCAAATGTAGCTCCGAACTGGTTGAATCGCAGCGGAGCGATCGGAATACCTGCCCGGTTTGCAAAGAAGTCGTTCGCATCGAAGAAATCATTCCTGAGAAAGTCGTATGCGCTGCCGTGTAGCTCGTTAGTGCCGCTTTTAGTGATAACGTTAATCACACCACCGGAAGTGTTGCCGAATTCGGCGCTGAAATTGTTCGTCTGGACTTTGTATTCCTGCACCAGGTCGATCGATGGGAAAACTCCAGGACCGTTGAATCCAGGCTCGGAATTGATTCCGCCGTCCAGATAGAAGATGTTTGCGTTCACGCGAGAACCATTTATTGAAATGAACTGGTCGTTATAACTCGCGTATGCAACTTGCGTAAACAGATTCGGTGTTCGGACTCCAGGGACAAGTTGCGCAAAGCCGTAGGCGTTTCGCCCGTTTATAGGTAAGTCGACAATCGCCTCATTACTCAAAACCTGGCCCAGCGAGGAAGATTCGGTGTCAAGCTGTGCGCCGGATTCTGTCACCGTCACGGTCTGCGAAGCTTCACCAATCTGCAGGTTTGCATCTTGCTGAAGAGCCTGCGCGACGTCCAGCGTCAAGCGATTCACAACAAAGCCTCGAAAACCGGCTTTATCCACCTTCAACCTGTAAGTGGCAGGCGGCAAGAGCGGGAACGAGTAATAGCCCAGATCGTTTGTCGTTGTCGACCGGCTTTCGTTAGTCGCCACGTTAGTTAACGTGACGTTCGCTCCAGCAACCGCCGCTTGGCTCGGATCGTGCACGGTTCCAGCGATGGAGCCGGTAGCCGTTTGAGCATTGGCCGACTCCGTCCCGAGAAACAGGAGTGCTGCTCCGAGCAGAACGTGACGAACGGTACGAAAACTGCGACTCAGCATGCTTCCTCCACTTGGGGCTGGTACGTTAGGCGTTAGAGAGCCAAAGAAACGCGGGTGACTACAGAGAGAATATATCAGTCATCAGACAACTTCAAGCGAATTGTGGACTATATAATCGAGGACGCGTGAGGATTCTATGACGAGAAGGGGTCTACGCGCGTGAGCGGCGCCGGACTCGGGATGCACTCCCTCGATCGGATTTCCAGACTGGATCTTCAACTGGAAACAACTGCCCGCTTGGCGAAAATGGTCGCTGGAGCACCCCCGGGCACACGCCTGCCAACAGAACGTGAATTGAGTGAGCAACTCGGAGTGGGCAGATCGACCTTGCGCGAGGCGATGAGGTCCTTAATTTTCATCGGGGCAATTGAAGCCCGCCAAGGCGCCGGTACTTTCGTCAGCAAGCCGAATGGGCAAGCCGCTGACCGGCTGTTTGGGCTTGGTTTGATGCTTCAGCGTGTGAAGGTCAATGAAGTAATCGAAGCTCGGCGCTCACTTGAACTCGACGTGGTTCGTATCGCGGCCCAGCGGCATACCGACGCGGATAAGCAAAGCTTGAGAACGATTATGCAGGATATGAGCAGATCGACAAGTTCGCAGAACCTCGGGAAACCCGCTGACTACGATCTGCAATTCCACGTCGCACTCGCGCGGGCTACCCAGAACAGCGTGTTAGTTCATCTGATAAACGGTATGAGGTCGCTCCTTATGATTTGGATGGATAAGGCTGTAAACGATCCCGAAGTGGCTGAAAAGGCTATTCGCGAGCACAACATGATCTTGGAAGCGGTCTTTTCGAGAGATTCGGAGGCGGCTGCGTCTTGCATGCTCACACACCTGACCAACGCGGCGGCTCGGGTGTTGACGGTTGTCGGCAAGGACCAATCGACGGCGGACTACATCGCGTTTCTCTTCGCCCGCAACGCTGAAAGCCGCTAGTCAAAAATGTTCAACGGGCCGTCCAGCCGCCATCTATGACAATCGTGTGACCCGTAATCAGAGAGGCGGCCGGAGACGCCAGGAATACAACCGAGCCCGCCACGTCCATAGGCTCTCCGATGCGATGCAAGGCGGCGATCCTTTCGACGACATCGGCGCGGAACACTGGATCTGAGAGAGCTCGCTCAGTACCCGGAGTTTTGATGAAGGTGGGCGCTACAGCGTTTACGTTGATGTTGTATTTGCCCCATTCGACTGCAAGGCACTTGGTGAGATGCACGATACCGGCCTTGGTCATACAGTAAATAGATTCAGTCGGCAGAGCCACGAATCCGGCTTGTGAGCTGACGTTGATAATCCGGCCGCTTTTTTGTTGGATCATCACGCGCCCAGCGGCCTGGCTGGCGAAAAACGTCCCTTTCAGATTCACTGCCAGCGTACGGTCGAAGTCTTCCTCCCTCACACTCTCGGCGAGGTTGCCTGGTGCAATTCCAGCGTTGTTGACTAGAATGTCGAGTCGACCGAAGTGCCCGACCGTGTCGTCGACCGCGCGAAAGATCTGATCGCGGCTCGTTACATCCATTTGCAATGGAAGCACGCGGCGTCCCAAGCTCTCGATCTCGCCCGTGAGGCCGCCATAAGCGCTGATGTCCCGTAATCCCAGGGCGATGTCCGCACCCGCTCGTGCCAAGGCAAGTGAGATTGCGCGTCCGAGTCCGCGAGCAGAAGCTGTTACGAGAGCAATCTTGCCAGACAGATCAAATTGAGGGAACTGGTCCACAGCAATCAGACTAGAGCGGCTCAAACGACACAAACGCGAACTGCTTCGAGTCCGGCGCCCAGGAGTTCACATTAATCGTGCCTTGTCCGCCGAAGAACGTCACCAGCAACTGACTCTGTGTCCGCGACAGCGTTTCGCCCGGCAAAGGGATCATCCGAATTTCCACGCCGGGCAGGCGATCGTTATGCGTTTTTGTCCCTTTGGGAAAGGTAACGAATACCAGCCACTTGCCATCCGGGGAACAATGGGGGAACCAGTCTTCGACTTCGTCGAACGTCACTTGCTCGGCTTTTGCGTCGTTCTCCCCGGCTCCACCGGCCGGCATTCGCCACACAGCCCATTTGCCCGATCGGTTCGAATTGAAATAGATCCACTTGCCATCGGGTGAGTAATCCGGCCCGTCATCGTACCCGGTATTTACCGTCAATTGTTCCTGTTTGCCGCCCTCAGCGGGTACACGGAAAAGATCAAAGTTGCCGTTGCGCTGCGCGACAAATGCCAGATATCTGCCGTCCGGCGAGTAAGCGTGAAAGTAGCTGGGCGTTTCCGGCACGATAAGTTTTGGCTCGCCACCGCTGCTCGGAACGGTGAAGACCTGCGAGCCGTTGGCACGTCCCGACGACGAAAACGCGACCTGTTTGCCGTCTGGTGAAAATCCCTTGTCGTTATTGCAACGCGCCAGGCCTTTCAGATCGATCTCCGCTGTCTGGCCGCCATTCGCCGGAATAGTGAACAAGTGTCCGCCCTGGTTGAACAAAAGCGAGTTCCCGTCAGGCGACCAGTTCGGCGCCTCGAATACCCCATCGGCCGTGTAAACAACCCGCACAGCCTTCGTGGCCAGGTTGTAGATCGAGAGCTTACTCCGCAACCGCTGCTGCGGCTGTTGGGCCAGCACTACGCCGATACCAATCAAAGGGAGAATCATGCAAGAGGATCGCAGAATCATGTTCGGGTTATATCACTCGTCAATCCGCCACTCTGCAATCTCTTTCGCTATATCGAGCGATTTACCAACTGACAACTGGTGCCCGGGGCGGGACTTGAACCCGCACTCCGCTTGCGCGAAAAAGGATTTTAAGTCCTTTGCGTCTGCCGATTTCGCCACCCGGGCCTGATCAAACCAAAAGAACCGACGAATATTCGTCCAGCGCTAGAGGGAACAATCCCTCATAAGCTTCATAATAATGAACACCTCAGGACAAGCCGCTCCAAGCCGGGTCGAACAATTCCTCGGCCCTGCTATCGACATCCGGGTTCAGGAGCGGGTCCGCTGCGGATTTCTGAGCCGGTAAGCCTACCTGAAAGCAGATAAACTGATCAGGCTCGCAACGGGTTGGAAATAGAAAACCCATCTCGGCGGAATATTACAACGGTCGCCAAACCGCAGCCACTCACGTCCGTCTAAAGACCATCGTCGCCGGCGCAACTTCTCCCAGCACGCTCAGGCCCTCTCGCGAAACGGTAAGCGACTGCCCATCCTCCGCAAACTCAGCTCGAACAGTGGTGACTTCCGCGCCGTCTTTGAAATAACTCAATCGCCGACTATTGCCTTCGGGCGAAGAACTCTCCACAGCATCGAATGGCCCGGCCATGATCCGGCCCCGACCGCCCTGGCGCGGCACCGTATAGCGCACATTTACCGGCGATCCATTTGGATATGTACCCGTAATCGTCACCAGTAAATCATCGCCCTGTTCCTCAACCTTCATTTCCTGCTGTTGCGGAACTCCTTGCCCACGCGATTTCCCTGCATCCAACTGCCACGTTCCTAAGGCGGGATCCGTCTGCTTAGCTAGCATCTGTACCTCCCATTCGCAGCAATCAATGCTATCAGGAAACTGAGTGCCTGGAATCCGGAATAGCAGGTTAGCATCGATCGCGAATGCTTCGGGGCGGACGGTAAATACGCCCAGCGCTCACCAGAAAAACTCTCAATTCATCCGCTAGCCGTTGCTCTGTCCCCGCCTTCCTCGACCAAATGGGTTCGCAGGTTGAGGAGGCACTTCCGTCGGCAACTGGTCCGCACACAACTCCAGCAGTTCAATCATCATCAGCGAAGATTGCGCCACGCTGTTTGTTGACATGGTCGGCACTTCCTCAATGGGATTCAACACCTCGGGGCCATCAACTGCTCGCGGTGTATACATCCCCACCCGCATTCCGTATCCGCCATTCGGTCCCGCCGTTGCCCGCTTGGCAGAAGCCGGATTCCGAGTCTCGCGGTAAGCATAGGCAGCAAGCCTCCCGCCACCCGCATACCGCGCGTCCGATCCTTCCGTTCCCGTTTTCATGTCCCGAGCCACCACTTCCTTCGGCGCAGACGTTAAACGGCAATACTGAAGCCAGGCTTTCTTCCACCCAGGATGCTCAATCAGCTCATTCAGCTCGAAGACCACCTCCGCGCCGCCCTGAATCGTTTGCAGATTGTAAACACCGAACGGATCTGCCTCCAAGGGGTACAGCTTTCCTGTCCTCGGATCGTAGCCATACATGGCATTTGGGCCTGTCATGAATCCATAAGGACTGTTGGAAATGGAATCCATGCCGGTGAGGATCTTGTGGCGATATCTTGTCTGCCTGGTCCGTTCCCACTCCGTCATCCAGTTGCCGGCATACGCCAGCCAGTCAGGGCCGCTGCGGATCCGAGCCGGATACTTCTTTTCACCCTTCAGCGGCGAAGCCAGGCGCATCGGATCAATTTCCAGGAGCTTGAAATCCGCATCCACCACGGAGCTCATGATGTCGCCCGTTCGCTCATCGGCGGTCAAGTAGTAGTAGGGCCGTCGAAACGCCGCCTGGCTGATCCGCGCCTCCTTCGCACCGCAGCCCCAGTGCCGGACATTGTGCCGCGAACCCAGCATCGCGAACCGGCCTGCATGATACGTATCCACTTCGCTCGTGTGCCGTGTCATCGCTTCCGCCATCCGGAATACGTCGGCTCGGCCCGTCCGCAGGAAGCCGTACCAGAGCCATAAATCTGTCCCGAGTTCGGTATTGTCCCAGGCGAAACCGCCGACGTCGTACCGCCACACATGTCGCCCCGGATCGTAGGCATGCATCACATCGCCGTAATCCCAAAAGCCGTACCAGTGCCGCTGCTCGATTTCCTTCCGGTACATGTCAAGCGCCGCATTCAGATCATCTTCTACGGCCTGCTTGTAAGGTGTCGAGCGGTCGGGAAGGCTCCACACGCCGAGTGCCGAAGCACCGTGCAGATACTCCGGCGGGCACACCAGCAGCGGAGGCTCCGCCGCCGTCTTCGCCTGCCTCACCGCGTCCTGCCGCGACGGAACTCCGGCGCTCGGAAACAGCATCAGTTCGCTCGTTCTGCCAATTCCGAAAGGCGTACTGAATCCCGGTTGCACGTCCTCGTAGCTCGAATCCAGATCATGCGCTTTCGTGTCGTAATGCCGCAAATCCATCGCGGGCGCGTCAGGCGACCATAACCAGGCTCGAATTTCCGCTACATCCTGCGTTGCATTGTGGACCTCCAGCGCGGTCGGGTGCGATTGCCAAAAATTACGAACCGATACCGCCAGTCCGCCGCTGACATCTCCCGCAAACACAAGCCCTGAGGCGCGCTTACCCGCCCCTGCATCAAGCCAGCAGCTTTTCGCATTCGTCCGCTTCTGAATTGTGAATCCGTCCGCATTCGGCTGCACCAGTTTGTATGAATCCCAAATTGCCCAATCGGTAAGCAGCTTCTGTCCGGCCGCGTCGAACTTATTCTTGTTTGGAACCCGCTTCCCAGCGAGTTGATCGGCGTAATACGAAGACCCCGGCTCACCGAGCGGCCGTCTTCCCACCAGCGGCTGTAACGCTTCCGCCCACAGCCCTTCGCCTTCGCCCGAGAAACGAACGTGCCGGTTCTGCACCTCTTCCTGCATCGGAACCTCGAACGCAAGTCCCAGGCCGCGTATGAAGTCCTTCTGTTCGTCCCCATCAAAAACAATGGAATGAATCAGGCGGACCTCTGCCTGTCCCGCATAAAAGTACAACCGCACGGTGAAGGGCAGCCATTCGCGGCCACCTTTTTCCGCTTTGTGCACGCCATCAATCCGGATGGTCGCGCGTACGGGACCACTCCCCTCAACGGTCACCTTTTTGACCTCGCTTCCGAAATGCTCCAGGCGCACAATCCCATCGCTCTGCATCTGCGACCTGTCTTCCAAGGTGCATATCAGCCGCGCCTTACGAGCTACTTCGCGCCCTTCGATGGTCAAGCCCGTCAGGAACGCCGAACCCGAATGCGGAATCCGGCACCCGGCCGCGCCCGTCCTCACCTCGATGAATTCGTTGTTATCCCTCACGCTCACCGGGCTTTGCACGGTTGATATGACCTCTCCGCCGGCCGAGAGCTGCAGCGGGCCAGTATCTCGCGCACTTGCAACAGTGCTGAGAGCCGTCCACTTTACCGATCCATCCGGCCAATACGCCAAACTCCAGCTCTGCAGCGGGAGCACTCGTCCTTCATTGCTCATCAGCCGGAACGTCTGCGTCTTGAGAACCGCACCCCGCCGCCACGGGACTCCCCAGGTCACTCCGGTCGACAGTTCGGGGCCTTTCCCGCCCAGCCAGTTTAAAGAGACTGATCCCTCGTGTGCAGGCCCATTGGGCCTTTGTACCGCCTTGCTCGCCAAGCCTGCCCCGAAAGCCCCAATCGCAGTTCGCCTCGTTATCTCCACGCCAACTCCCGGCAACTACGGCGCGACGCCGGCGGCAGTAGTTACAGTTTTTGCAGTAAACGCAGCCGGTTTGCAATGCGAAACTCGAGCAATCGCTGCCCGAAACGTTCACATCAGTCGTTCTGCAGGAAACCCGCTTTCGAGCAGAACAAAACTGCCGTTCTCAGGAATTTGACAATGCGAAATGGAGTGGCGGCAATCCTGAACCCTTGCTTCCTGACCCAATCTGTGAAAACATCGCGACTATCTTTCTAGGAGGCGCTCGTGAACCGTGTTCGTTCTCTTCTCGTAATTTGCATCGCGCTTTGTTGTGCCACTCTGGCCCGTGCGCAGGGTGGCGGTAGCGGAACCATCGAAGGCACCATCAACGATCCGTCCGGAGCCGTCATTTCGGGGGCGTCTGTCACCGCTACCAACGTCGATACCGGAGTGCAGACTACTCGGCCCAGCACTGATGCTGGTTTCTACGTCCTCACTCCGCTGCCTGCCGGAAGATATAACGTCAGCGTTACAGCGGCCGGGTTCCAGGTATTGAAGCAGGCGAACGTAGTCGTCGACGCGCTCGCTACGGTGGGTCTCAATTTGACTTTGCAAGTCGGGTCTTCCAGCCAGCAGATTACCGTCGAAGCCACACCCGCAGCGCTTCACACGGACGATGCCACCCTCGGCGGCCAAATGGAAAACCAGCAATATCAGGCTCTCCCTCTCGCTATGAACGGCCAACCGCGCGATCCCACCGCATTCGTTGCCCTTGTTCCCGGAGTATCTTCCGTTGTGACGCAAGGCGCGGGCACCACCTACGCGTCTTTCAATGGAGGCCAGCAGTATCAAAATGAAATCTATCTGGAAGGCATCCCGCTGACCAACGCCGCTGTGCAGGGCGAGACACGCAATCTCTCCTTTGGCATTTCTGTCGAAGCCGTCGACCAATTCCAGGTACAGACCAACAATGCAAAAGCGATGTACGAGGGACAGGGCGTTGAAAATTACGTATTGAAAAGTGGCACCGACCAGTTTCATGGTTCGGCTTACGAATACTTCCGCAACACCGCGCTCGATGCTCGCGGCTTCTTCCCTTCCTTCACGCCCATCGAGCACCAGAATGAGTTCGGCGTCAATGTCGGCGGTCCGATCAAGAAAAACAAAATCTTTTTCTTTGGCTCGTATGACGGCTACTACTATGTCTCCTCGTCGACGCCAACACTTCAGTCCGTCCCAACCCTTGCGGAGCGCAACGGAGATTTCAGCCAGTTGCTGACCTTGGCCTCCCCGATTCGGATCTACGACCCGTCAACCACCGCCTGTAGCGGTAGTATCTGCACGCGCCAGGCATTTCCGGGAAACATCATTCCCGCCAATCGTCTCTCGAGCGTCTCGAAGTCGCTCCAATCCTACCTACCGGCTCCCAGTAACGGCAATCTCCAAAACAACTTCCTTGCTACCCAGCCCATCGGATTGCATACCAATAACACAACCGACAAAGTTGATTTCAACCTGTCCGATAAAAACCGTTTCTTCGTCTTGTATAGCCAAGGCAAATACGCTACCGATGGCTTGGCATCTATTTCTAGCGGCGTGAACGCTACTCCGCTGCCCTATACGCAATCGCGCATTGTTCAGGAGTCCACTACGACGGCCCAGATGCACGACACCTACGTGTTTACGCCCTCGGTTGTGAATGAACTCAGCTATTCGTTCGCCAGGCTCTATATACCGATTATCAGCGCCACTGCTGCGGGAAACTACCCTACTAAGGCCGGACTTGCCGGGTTGCCTCCCGGGCAAGCCAGTCAAGCATTCCCTGAAACCGATTTCACTGGGTCTAACGCGCCCATCAGTTGGGCCGGAACAAACGCGCGCGCCAACAATGAAACCAGCAACACTTACGTTTTACAAGACAACGTAAACTGGGTCCGCGGCAAGCACTCGATGACGTTCGGGTTCCAGGCGCAATGGCTGCAGGACAACTACATCAATCCAAATACCGGGACCCTCGCGGCGTTCAGCTTTGCTCAGGCCGAAACGGGTGGCTTCAATGGAAGCTCCAGCATCGTCGCTAATACCGGAAACGCCTACGCCAGCTATTTGCTTGGTGCCGTCGATTCGGGTAGTGTCACTGATAACGCTGTCGCCGAAACAGGCGCTCGCTATCACGACTACGCGGCCTACATTCAAGACGATTGGAAGGTGACCAAGAAGCTGACCCTCAACATCGGTCTTCGCTACGACGTCTGGTCGCCTTTTCACGAGGTCAACAACGCCATGTCGTTTTTTAACCCGCTGATTCCTAATTCCGCCGCCGGCGGTCACCTCGGCGCTCTCGAGTTTGCAGGTAACGGTCCCGATAGTTGCAACTGCGCGGTGCCGGTCAAAACGCATTACGGAAACTTCGGGCCGAGAATCGGAGCTGCCTACCAGTTGGGCGACAAAACCGTACTGCGCGGCGGCTACGCGATTACTTATGTGCGCGCCGGCGGAGTCGGCGGCCGCGTCAACGGACGCACCGGACTCAATCAGCTTGGCTTCGATGCCAATCCAAGCTTCACCAGCCTCGGCAGCGGCCAGCCAGCGTTCTACTGGGATAGCGGATTCCCTGCTTATCAGCACGCCCCGTTTCTTAACCCTACCTACGGCACCGGCTTTACAACCGGCAACCCCACCGGAGCGCTCGGCATGACCTACGGCGATCCACAGATTGGTGGCAAGCCGCCGTACTACGAAAACTGGAACTTCAGCATCCAGCGCCAGCTCACTTCGTCCACCGTTGCTACAGCTGCCTACACAGCCAGCGCAGGACACTTTCTTCCGGGCGCAGGCAGCGGAAGCCTCTACTCGAACATCATCCCGAATCAGTACCTCGCGCTCGGTTCTCTGCTCTCCGCTTCGGCTACGCCTGCCAACATCGCGAAAGCGAACGCGATCACTCCCGGCCTTAGCCTGCCGTTTTCAAATTTCCAGGGAACTATCGCACAGATGCTTCGTCCGTATCCGCAATACGGCTTGATTAGCGATCCTTGGGCTGACGTCGGTAACTCCAGCTACAACGCGCTGCAGCTGACTCTGAACCGCAGATTCTCTCACGGGCTCACGGCAATGGTTGGTTACACCTTCAGCAAAGAGTTGGACGATTTGGGTGCAAACCGCGATAATTTCAGCGACCGTCTCGAGAAGTCCTTAGGAACCATCGACCACACCCACGTGCTCCAAGCCAGCTTCGCTTATCTGCTTCCCTTCGGCACCGGGCATAACCTGGGAAGCGGCAACGCTATCATCCGCAATATCGTGGGCGGCTGGCAGCTTTCCGGAATTGTCACCTTCAACTCCGGCGCTCCTCTCTCGGTTACCAGCTCCAATTGTGTCAGCGGGAGCATCCTTGGCACCTGTTACGCGAATTACAATCCAGCATTTACAGGCTCGGTACGCATCAATGGCAACTATGGAGACGGCAACGCAAACAGCTCAACGCCGACCGTCTACCTAAACAAAGCAGCCTTTGCCGATCCAGCCCCGTACACCGTCGGCAATGTTCCGCGAACGGCGCCGTTTGGACTTCGGGCCCCCGGCATTTGGGACACCGATCTTTCGCTGCGGCGCGAATTCAACATCATCGAGCGCATCAAGCTATCTATAGGCGCCGACGCGTTCAATATCTTCAACAACGTTTATTTCAGCGCCCCGACTACCAACATCGATTCGGCCAGCTTCGGAGCTGTAACCAGTCAGGGAAACAGCCCGCGTAAACTGCAGTTGAACGCCCGCGTCACGTTTTGACCTGCGCTGCGTCAAAGGCCCAGAGCTATCAGCGTGCATTCAGAAACGCAATAGGCCGCCACGTCACGGCTCGCAATTCGCCCGCGGAGCCGTGTTTCTGGTGTTTTTGGCGCTTTGAGAGCGAAAAGTTTGAAAAATGCCCAGTTTCTCGCTGTTTCCGCTTTACAACTTCATCTCAGTCCCTTATTATCGAGTTGACCAGAAGGGGCCCGAAACATTTCGTCCCCGTCCTGTTTTATTCAGGCGGCGACGCTCTGGCCGGCCCTTCTCAAACCAGCAGAATAGTTAGGAGCTTTAATGGCTGAAGTAAAACGAATGACCCAGACCGCAATCGTCCGGGAACTGGCCGAGACAAGCGGTATCAATAACCGTGTTGCCAAGCAGTTCATGGAATCTCTAGCTGACCTCGCGGTTCGCGAGACTAAGAAGAACGGGGTGTTCGTGCTCCCTGGCATCGGGCGCTTGGTCCGTGCGGAGCGCAAGGCTCGCACAGGCCGCAACCCTGCCACCGGTGAAGCAATCAAGATCCCGGCGAAGAAGGTCGTCAAATTCCGGGTAGCGAAGTCGGTGAAGGACGCCATCGTCCCGCCAAAGAAGACCGTCGCTAAATAGCGTTATTCAAAAAGGAAAGCCCCGCGGAACCACTCGCGGGGCGGCACCCTTCTATCCGTTCAAACCCTGCGCCCTAAACCTTTTTGTTTTCGTCCTTGGGTTCGTCCTCGCTCTTAAGTGCGCCTTTGAAGTTTTTGATTCCTTCTCCTAAACCCTTCGCCAGTTCCGGTATTTTCTTGCCGCCGAACAGAAGAAGCGCGACGATAATGATGATCAGAAGTTCAGTAGGGCCGATGGATCGTAACACGGGGGCTCCTTGTCTTACCTGACGTTCTTATTGTAATCGCCTTCTTCACGCCAAAAATCTTGATGCTTACGTTCTCTGCAGCATAGCCGCGCCCACACGAAAGGCAATGCTCAGGAAAATCCACGGAGCCACTATGGCGAACGCCTTGCCTTTGGTCACCCGGAACGCCACGCTCAGGATCAATACCATCATCACGATCCACCAGATCTCGAAAACCGAGAAGTATCCCAGGAACGCCGTCAGGTATTTGTTCGCGCCCTCAGGCATGAAAATATCGAGCCCCAATGCCGGCCGCAACTCCGCAGTGCTCGAGATCTCGCCCTTGGCCTTCAATATGATCAGCGCCGCCACGGACGATAAAAGTTGAATCAGAGAGCAACCCGCCACCAGGTTGAAGATCGATCTAAATTTGGCATTCAAACCCATCACGCTACCGGAACCAAAAATCACCAGCGACTGAACCAGGTAGATGACCAACGCAACCACCGGAGTCAGGAACATCGATATCCTGGTGATCGTCATACTCATAGCTACTCCCTTCTGGAACTGTGCCGCATCTGCGCCCGAAGGAATCGGCATTACCTCCATCACGTGTTGCACAATCGGCAGCATCAGATAGCTCGCGATGGATGAAACAATCGAAAACACAATCAGCGGCCCTACCCAGAACCATTTCCGGAAAACGCGCCGCGCCGCTCCTGCCGGATCAATAAAAAAGGCCCCCATACCGGCCAGATTGTCCCCCATGCTTTCCGGCTGTTCCATAGGTACATCCGACAAAACAGTGCTCATAGTGTTCCCTTGTTATACGCGTTTGCCGCCTGGGAGTCAAACGCCAGACCATGGGAGGGTAATGGCTGCCGTGGAGCATCGCTCTCCGAACGCGTACTGCGATACCATCGGGGAGGCGATGGAGTTCGCCGCAACCGCCCTGCAACGGCTGATAACTCCTACCACTTTACTGGTTGGAGTCCATCTTGCAAACCATCCTTTTTATTTCGCTTGGCGCCATCGTCGGCGCAAATCTTCGCTACTTCGTCGGGCAATACATCGCCAGATTGATTCCGTCAACCCTGCCCTATGGCACCTTGCTCATTAATGCAACCGGGAGCTTCGTTCTAGCGCTGTTTCTCGTCTGGACGACCGAACGCGTCTTCGCCGATCCGCGGTGGAGATTGATTATTGCCGTGGGATTCTGCGGTGGCTACACGACTTTCTCGAGCTATGCATACGAGACCTTTGCGCTTTTTGAAAACGGACAATGGCTTGCATGCGCCATGAATATCATTGCGAATAACACTCTATGCTTAGCGGCTAGCGTGCTGGGAGCCGTCGTCGCCCGGGTTGCATAGGAGCCTGAGACATGAACACTGCCGTGCAAGTGACGATGTATCTAAACGAGTCCGATCGGTGGCGCCATAGGCCGCTGCACACCGAAATACTCCAGTTCCTGAGGGAGGAAAATGTGGCTGGCGCCAGCGCTTTTCACGCCGTCGCTGGCTTCAATGGGCGCAACCGGGTACACACCTCCGGCCTGGTGGAAGGTGGCGGAAACTTGCCCGTCGTAATCATCTTTGTCGATTTTGAAGAGCACATCGCCAGAGTGCTTCCGCGCCTCCGTGAGATGGCTCCCAATCGGCTGATTGTTCGAGAGAACGTCGTGATTGAGCAAGGCAACCTGAATTAAGGGACTACCGAACTATCGGGTACTAATTTCACCCACGATCGCGGAAGAACTGTTGTGATCGCCGATTGGAGTATTGATGCCCAAGTAGCGTGTCTTAAACCTTACACTCCAAAACGAACTTGCGTATCCTTAAACAAGAACAACACGCGCGAGCACAGCTGATGGTCCGTCTGGCCTGAGCCGCCCGTCAAGCGTCGGTTCATACACTCTATGACCAAACCCCAGTCGCAGCACCGCGACCAGACTCGCATCTCGAGCGGGATCCCAGGCCTCGACGATATCCTTGTTGGCGGCTGGCCCGCAAATCACGTTTATCTCGTCGAAGGAGACCCCGGCACCGGTAAAACCACTCTGGCCCTGCAGTTTCTTATCGAGGGCGCGCAGCGCGGGGAACGGGTGCTCTACGTCACGCTCTCCGAATCGAAAATTGAGTTGGAAGGCGTCGCGCAATCACATAACTGGCCTCTTACGGACGTTCCCATTTTCGAGTACACCCAAGGCGAAGAGAGCCTTCGTCCCGAAAACGAGTATTCGGCCCTTCACCCAGCAGAGGTCGAGTTTCAGGACACCATGCAAGGCATCCTGAAGAAGGTCGAGGAAGTTCGGCCGGCTCGTCTCGTGTTCGATTCGCTTTCGGAAGTGCGGGTTCTTGCGGGAAATTCGCTTCGCTACCGCCGCCAGGTGCTCGCCTTCAAACACTTCTTTCTAAACCGGAGCTGCACCGTGCTGATGCTGGATGACCGGACATCTGAGTTGCACGACCTGCAGTTACAGAGCATCGCTCACGGCGTCCTCTTTCTCGAGAGACTCGAACGTGACTACGGCGTTGAACGCCGCCGTTTGCGTGTCTCCAAACTGCGCGGGTCGCGCTTTCGGGAAGGATTTCACGACTACACGATTATCACCGGAGGTCTCACGGTGTTCCCTCGTCTGGTGGCGAGCGAAACAAGGCTCCCTCCCGGCGGCGGAATGGCTGAAAGCGGCGTACCGGCGCTCGATACATTGCTTGGCGGAGGCATCCCCTGCGGCACGTCTACCTTAATCACCGGACCCGTTGGCTCCGGTAAATCCTCGTTGGCTACCCGTTATCTCTTCGCCGCCGCCCAGCGAGGCGAGTCGGCAGCGCTCTTTCACTTTGACGAAGGCCAAAACACTCTCCTGACACGCTCTGCACAATTGGGCATGGATCTTGCTCCTTATATCGCCTCCGGGCGAATGGAACTCAGGCAGTTTGATCCCGCCGAAATCTCGCCCGGCGAGTTCGCTAGCTTTGTGCGCGATGCCGTTGAGAAACGGAAAGCGCGCGCCATCGCGATCGACAGCCTGAATGGTTTTTTAAATGCCATGAATGGTGAGCAGCAGCTTCTGCTCCAGATGCACGAACTCTGCGCCTTCCTCAATCAGCAAGGGGTTGTTACCTTCCTGGTCCTCGCTCAGTCGGGCCTCCTCGGCACGCACATGGCGCCCCCGGTTGATATCAGTTATCTTGCGGATAACGTTATCCTGTTGCGCTATTTCGAAATCGCCGGCCAGGTGCGCAAAGCGCTATCTGTTCTCAAGAAGCGCACTGGGCATCACGAGCGCACGATTCGCGAGCTGCGCTTTCGCGAGGGTGGCTTCGAGGTCGGCGAGCCGCTCACGGAATTTCATGGTGTCCTCACCGGTTTGCCCGCCTATACCGGCTCTTCCTCGGCCCTCGAAGGAGCCATCCATGGACAGCAACAGCCCTGAACGGCGGCAATCTCGCGTACTCATCCATGCCCCTTTCGGTCGCGATGGGGCTCTCATCTCCGGTGTGCTCCAGCGAGCCGGTATCGACGCCCACGCATGCCCTTCCGTCGAGAGCCTTTGCGCTGCTATCGACGGCGGAGCGGGTGCCATCCTGGTGGGAGATGAAGCGCTCCAGCCGCAAAACCTGAGAGCACTCGAGTACGTCGTCGGCCACCAGCCGCCTTGGTCCGATCTCCCCGTATTCATCATGACGAAACCCAGCGGTGATGAGGCCGGTCCTGCGCGTCTTCGCTTCTTCCAGTCGCTGGGAAACGTTACGCTTCTGGAGCGGCCGCTTAGCGGGGAAGCCATCGTGAGCAGCTTCCGCATGGCTCTGCGCGCCCGCGCTCACCAATATCAAATCCGCGACCACCTGGAATCGGACCGTCTCAGCGCAGAAGCCCTGCGCGAAAGCGAAGCGCGCTATCGGACCTTGGCCGAAGCTCTTCCCCAGCTGGTCTGGACCTGTTCACCTGATGGGAGTTGCGATTATCTCAGCACCCAATGGGTCGCCTACACCGGCGTTCCGGAAGCGGAACAACTTGGACTGCGTTGGCTCGATCGGGTCATGCACCCGGATGATCGCGAGCGGACACGCCAGGCCTGGATGGCAGCTGTGCAAGACCGGGCACAGTATGACCTGGAGTACCGGCTACGGCGTCATGACGGAACTTATCGCTGGTTCAAAACACGTGGCACCCCGCTCCGCGATAGTAAAGGTCAAATCCAGAAATGGTTTGGAACTTGTACCGACATTGAAGACAATAAACAAGCGTCCGAGGAGCGGCAACTGCTTCTTGCGCGGGAACAGGAGGCCCGTAAAATCGCCGAGCTCCTGAACCAGGTGGGTCCGACGCTTTCGGTTGAGCTCGACTTCCAGCAACTCGCGCAGAAAATCACCGATCTCGCCACTCGATTGACTGGAGCCCAATTCGGAGCTCTCTTCCACAACCTGCTGAATGAAGCGGGTGAAAGCTACGTGCTCTACACTCTGTCCGGCGTGCCCCGTGAGGCTTTTGCCGGCTTTCCCATGCCGCGGAATACTCAGGTCTTCGGGCCCACCTTTCGCGGTGAAGGCACCGTGCGCTCCGCAGATATTACGCAGGACCAGCGCTATGGCAAGAACTCTCCTTACCAAGGCATGCCCCCAGGCCACTTGCCCGTTCGCAGCTATCTGGCCGCTCCTGTTGTCTCCCGCTCTGGAGAGGTCCTCGGCGGGCTGTTCTTCGGCAGCGGGGAAGTCGGTATTTTCACTGAACAGCACGAGCAACTCGCTGCGGGGATCGCCGCTCAGGCCGCTATCGCCCTCGATAATGCCCGTTTGTTTGCGGAAGTGCAGCATGCCAAAGTAGAGCTCGAACGATCAAACGCCGAACTGCGCCGGGCCAATGAAGACTTGAACCAGTTTGCCTATTCGGCCTCCCACGACCTTCGCGAGCCACTGCGAATGGTTGCTGTTTACAGCCAGATGCTCCAGCGCCGCTATGGCAACATACTCGATGAGCAAGGAGCGCAATACCTGGGCTACGCCGTCCAGGGAGCCAGACGAATGGAGTTGCTCATCGCTGATCTCCTCGCCTATACGCGGGCCGTCGATATCGCGCACAGCGAAGTCTCCCCTATTGACGCTTCTCGGGCTTTCGATCAGGCAACCGAAAACTTAAAGAGTGCCGTCGAAGAAGCCGGCGCCATCATCGAGAGAACTGAGTTTCCTGTCCTGCTGGTTCAGGAGGTTCACCTCTTGCAGCTCTTCCAGAACCTGATCGGCAACGCCATCAAATACCGTAGCGATGCACCGCCTCAAGTGCGTGTCTCAGCTGAGGAGGGGGAACTTGGCATGTGGAAGTTCTGCGTTCAGGACAACGGCATCGGAATCGACCCTCAATACACTCAGCAGGTCTTTGGTCTTTTCAAGCGTCTCCATGGCGGAGATAGCAAATATGAGGGAACAGGCATCGGCCTCGCCATCTGCCAGAAGATCGTCGAACGTTATGGCGGCCGCATCTGGGTTGAGTCCGCGGGAGCTGGAAAAGGATCGGCTTTCTGCTTCACACTTCCTTCAGGCTTCGGCGCTATCCAACCTGGCAGCTCGAATATTTCGCGTGCTGGTTCTTGATCCCCCGCCACAACGGAACGCGAGGAGATTTATCCCGTCGACTAGCAACTCCAATCAGTGCGGCTCTTCTCTCGAAAACCTTCCTTCGAAAAGACAATCCGAAGCAATCAGCCAGTTAAGCCCGCTCTGGAACACTCCTCAGTTGGAAACATTCGTCTCATTCCGCCAAACGCACATCCGGTTACTCTTGGATTAAGAACGTGGCAACGCGCATTTTAGCTATCGCCGTTATCCTGGTCACCACGCTAGCCTGCGACCGCAAATCGGAAACCAGAAGCGGAGCAAAACATTACGGATTGACGGGGAAAATCACAGCTTTGGATGCTAAGAACCAGACCGCAACAGTGGATGCTGCCGCTATCCCGAACTTCATGGAAGCCATGACTATGGCCTATCCGGTCGCCTCAAGGGCAGACTTTCAAAAGCTTCGCGTCGGGGAATCGGTGCGGGCAACCGTGAATGTCTATGAATCCGGTGACTACAACCTTTCCGACATCCAGGAACAATCGCCGGCCAGCAAGTAATGAGCTCGAGCGAATTCTCCATAGTGGAACCCGATAATACGTTGCGGGAACCTGCGGCGCCGGTGCACGTATCCTCCTGGCGAGCTTTGTCGTCCAGTGTTTGGCTCTCGCTTCGATTCCTTTTTCAAACCGAATCCCATGTCTACTGTTTCGCGGTCGCAGCAAATATCCTGCTGTCGTTCTTTCCGTTTCTGGTCGCGATAACAACCTTATGCCGTTTAGTCTTCCACTGGCAAGCCGCCATGGATACTATCATTCATACCGTCAACGACTACTTTCCTGACACTTTCGGAGTTAACTTCCGCAGTTATTTGCTCGGCTCATCCCGCACCTTTAGTTGGATCTCCGTATTCCTCTTGCTGTTCACCGCCAATGGCATCTTCGTTCCTCTCGAAGTGGCGTTCAATCGCGTGTGGCGCGTCCGCGAGAACCGTAGCTTCCTCCGTAACCAGGCCGTCAGCCTCGGTCTGATTTTCCTTTGCGGAGCTCTTGTCCTTGGCTCCATCTGTCTGACCGCCATCAACGTTCAATTCTTGACATCACGGTTCGGGTCCACCCATCTGGGGGCGGTTCTTCAATCCATCGTCCTCCGTCTCACCGCCGTTCTGATCACCATGCTGATGATCTTTCTTGTCTACTGGATCCTGCCGAACGCCAAGATTCCCGTACGGCGCTTAATTCCTGCTTCGATTGTGGTTGCTGTCTTGCTTGAAGTTTCCCAATACATCAACATTTGGACTTGGCCCTATCTCCGTGCGAAGCTTCGAGCCGAAACTCCTCCCTTCGTGCAATCCATCAGCATCATTCTTTGGTCTTTCGTTGCCACCATGATTGTTCTCGCCGGCGCCGAATGGTCTGCCCGGGTATCTCTCGATCATGTCGACTCCGCCCAGCTTGATCTAGACTGATGGATATAAAATCCTGCCCGGAGACGGCCCATGTCCCACTTCGATGCTTCCCATCCCGACGCCACTGAACGCCCCGAAGAACTTAGCCGCCGTGACGTAATCAAAATCGGTGGAATAGCTGGAACCGCCGCCGCTACCCTGGGAAGCGCTGCGAAAGCCGCTGCAGCCCCAGGCATTCTTACCGCACGTGCGGCCGGTGACCGGATCAAATTCGGGATGATCGGTACCGGAAGCCGCGGCACCTACCTGTTGGGGCATTTGGAAAGCATCGACAACGGTCATTGCGTCGCGCTTTGCGACATCAATGAGGAAGCGCTCGATCACGCCGCCACCGTTATCAAGACCAATCCCAAGAAGTACAAGGATTATCGTGAACTGCTCGCCGATAAGGAAGTCGAAGCTGTTCTCATTGCGGTCCCCCTCTACGTTCACTTTCCGATTACCCGTGACACGCTCCTCGCCGGAAAGCAAACCTTTTGTGAAAAGAGCCTCGTTTTCAAACCGGAAGAGGTGCATGCCCTGCGAGCTCTTGCTTCCCAGCACCCGAATCAAACCTTGCAGGTCGGCCTGCAGCGTCGTTACAGCGTCTACTTTCAATCCGTCAAAAACATGATCGATGAAGGTGTCCTCGGCAACGTGACTCATATTCACGGGCAGTGGCACCGCAACCCCGGCTGGACCATGAAGCCGGGCGGAAAGAGCAATCCGAAAAACTGGCGCATGTTCCGCGACTTCTCAGGCGGGCTCACCGCCGAGCTCGCTTCTCACCACGTGGATGTCGCTGACTGGTTCTTCGGAGGGCATCCCGAGTTCGTGCTCGGGCTCGGCGGTCTCGACACCTGGCGTGATGGCCGCGACATCTACGACAACATCCAACTGATCTTTAGTTATCCGGGCGGTCGCAAGATGATGTACAGCGCCATTACCACCAATCAGCACCTGCCCATTCTTGCCTCCACACGTCCCGAGTTCGGCCTTGTCATCATGGGAACGGCCGGCGCCGTAGAGATGACACTCGGAAGCGATAACGCCCTGCCCACCGCGCTCTGGTATCGCGAACCCGCACCCACCACAATTTCACCCGGAACGGAGAAAACGGAAACGAAGGCGGGTGCGACGTTTGCACTGGCTGGTCCTCAAAAAGGCATCCCCATCATCACGCCCGATAATCAGGTCGATTGGAAGAACGACTCGTTCCTTGCGCGCGAATCCAAACTCGCCCGCCGCTGGCTCTATAGCAAAGGCATCCTCACTCCGGAAGAGGACCGCAACCCGGTCGATACCGAACTCGTCAGCTTCCTCGAAGATGCAAAGCGCGGCGCACATGCAAAAGCCGACGTCGAGGTCGGTCTCTCCGACTCCACTGCCGTCATGCTCTCCAACTTGGCTATGGACGAGAACCGCCGTGTCTACTTCTCGGAAATCGACAAAATGGGACTCGACACATCAGCCGTGATGAGCTATCAGATACCGACCTGAGCTTCTAATCAACTCATGAGGACGGTTCTCTTTCTAGCTGTTGCCCTGAGTGTTGGCGCAGCGCAAGATCGCCCTCCCACCCCGTATATCGATAAGGGCGTTTGCCCTTTCGAAGGCTGCACTTATAGAAGTTGGACCGCAAGGAAAGAAGTCCCTTTGCTGGATAGACCGAACGGGCACCATGTCATAGGTAGAGTTCATAGCGGTGAAGTGGTTTTGGGCATCACAGGCGAAGTCCACTCCATTCCCGTCCGGGTGGTTGCCACCCAGGATCACAACCCAGACGATGGAACCTACCCTGCTATCAAGAAAGGAAAGGTTTTCTATTTACTCCACCCGTGCGGCGAAGGAGTTTGGGCCGTCTGGTTTAACGGGCGCCCTGGCTGCATTCAAAGTCTTTGGGAAGACTCAGCATCTCCTCAGATGACGTGGTGGGTGCAGGTCAAAACCAAGGACGGACTGGTAGGCTGGGCGGTCTCGGATCGGAATTTCGACGGCCAAGATCGGTACGGTTGAGTAACCCGGCGCCTGTGGTAACCTTGCACGTTGGCTGCGCACCCCGACGCTGCACTCGCCTTCGCTACACATACCAATGATTTCCAAAACCAGTGCTCTCCTCGTGCTGTGGATCGTCGTCGGCCGCTGCTATGCCCAGGACCCCCAATCACTCCTGAAAGATCCCACCATCAAAGCCGCATTCGATGCCATTAAACGCAACGAGCCGCAAATGCTCTCCGAACAGGTGCGCATCTGCGAAATACCAGCGCCTCCCTTTCACGAAGAGCAGCGCGGCCTCGAGCTGAAAAAGCTTTTCGAACAGCTCGCACTGGAAAACGTTCACATCGACAAGGCCGGAAACGTCATCGGCACGCGTCCCGGAGCCAGTCCGCACCCGAACATCGTCATCGCCGCACACCTCGATACGGTTTTCCCGGAAGGGACGAATGTCAACGTGACGCGCGAAGGCAACATTATGAAAGGCCCCGGCATCGGCGACGACTGCCGAGGTCTCGTGACGCTGCTCGGGGTCGTGCGCGCCTTGAAGGAAGCCAATGTAAAAACACCCGGTACCATCACCTTTGTCGCCGATGTTGGCGAAGAAGGTCTGGGCGACCTCAGAGGCATGAAGCAGCTCTTTGGTGAAAGCCTTCAAGGTCAGATCGACTCCTTTATCTCCATCGATGGTCTCGGTCTCGGCATCACCGACGTAGGCGTGGGCAGCTATCGCTATAAGGTCACGTTCAAAGGTCCTGGAGGACATAGCTATGGCGCATTTGGAATGGCGAATCCCATTCAAGCCATGGGACGCGCGATCGCAAAGATCGATGCTTTCCAGGTGCCTGCTAACCCCAAAACAACCTTCAACGTTGGTCGAGTAGGCGGTGGCACTTCCGTGAATGCCATCCCGTTCGAAGCCTGGATGGAAGTGGACATGCGGTCTGCGGACGTGAACTCCCTGAATGCTCTGAACGACAAATTCAAAGCCGCACTGAACGAAGCCGCCCAGGAAGAAAACCAGCGCTGGAACAACAGAGGCCCTGTAAGCGTCACCCCCGAAATGGTCGGCTTGCGGCCCGCTGGAACCACTCCCCCGGATTCGCACATTGTCCGAACCGCCCAGGCCGTCTCGAAAGCGCTCGGTGTTGAATCCCGCGTTGGCGAAGGTTCTACCGATTCGAACGTTCCCATGAACCTTCACATCCCGGCCATCACCATCGGTGGCGGTGGTTCAGGAACCGGCGCTCATTCACTAGGCGAAACCTACGACTCAACCGATTCTTGGAAAGGAACGGAGCGCGCCTTGTTATTAGTCGTGGCTCTTGCCCGATAACAGGCCGGAGACGAACCAGCTATGAAATCTCACTTTCTTGTTACGGCCGGCCTCCTCCTGCTTTCACTCTCCGCCACGCAGGCCGCCGCTGCGCCCTGCCTCTCAGCCGACGAGAGCTGTACCGAGTGGATCGCACTGCACGGTTCCTCCCGGTCTCTGGTCTATCGCACTTACCCTCTGGAAACCAGGAACGAGAACATTAAGCGAGCCCTCGTCGTGGTGCACGGCGCCGGCCGCGATGCTGATAATTACTACCGCAATGCCCTCGCAGCAGCCTTTCTCGGGCGCGCTCTCGACGACACGGTCGTGGTCGCCCTTCGCTTTGCATCTAACAGCGGTACTGGGTGCAAAGATGTTCTCGCTCCTCATGAGGTGAACTGGAATTGCTCGAGCTGGCGCTCCGGCGGAGTTGCCACCAACGACGACAGCGTAACTTCCTTCGATTTTGCCGACGAAGTTCTCCGAAAGCTCGCGCGCAAAGATGTTTTTCCCAATCTCAAAGCGATCGTCTTCACCGGTCACTCTGCCGGCGGACAGTTCACCACTCGTTACGAGATGGGCAACAAGGTGCACGACAAGCTCGGAGTCCCCATCACCTATGTGGTTTCCAATCCTTCCAGCTATGCTTATCCGGATGCGATCCGTCCGGATTCCGAAGGATCCGGATTCGGTCCGTTTCGGGACGGACGTAATTGCACCACTTATAATCTCTGGCCCTACGGTCTAGAAAAGCGTTCAGGATACACCGCAGCGACAAGCGACGAGCAACTCAAAAAGCAGCTCGTCGACCGTCCTGTCACTTATCTGCTCGGTGAAATCGACATTTTGCCTCTGGGCGGTTTCGATTCTTCCTGTCCGGCGATGGCCCAGGGTCCGACCCGGCTCGCTCGCGGGCAGGCTTTCGTGAAGCTCCTGAAAGAAAAGTACGGTGCGCACCCCAACATCACGATCGTTCACCTCTGCGGTCACAACGCACGCTGCATGTACACTGCTGAAGAAGCTTTACCGATTCTCTTCCCTAAGCAGTAGCGCGTTGACTGATCCGGTACAAAACATGCCGGCGCAAAAAATGTCCCACCGGCATTTCGGGATGGTCGAAATCGTCAGCGGGGTTGTGCGTCATCCCGATCTTCTCCATCACCCGGCGCGAGCGCACATTAGCGGGAACCGTAAAAGAAACAATTTCATCGAGCCCGACGATCTCGAAACCGTAACGCAGTACCTCGCGCGCACCCTCAGTCGCCAAACCTCTTCCCCAGTAGTTCGCGTTTAGGCGCCACCCAATCTCAATACACGGCGTAAACCGTGCCTCGAACCTGGGTGATGTCAGGCCCACAAACCCCAGAAAGGCCCCACTTTCCCGTAGCTCTGCCGCGAAGAGTCCAAACCCGCGCTGTTCAAAATGATGTTCAATCCGATCAATCAGGCGGTCACTGGCCTCTCGTCCCAGCACGCTCGGCATGAACTCCATCACGCGCCGGTCCGCATTGATCAAGGCAAACGGCTGCCGGTCCGAGTCTCGCCACCGTCTCAACGTAAGTCTCTCAGTTGTCAGGTAATCCAACACACCGCCTCTTTGTCGGCAAGTTCACTAACTCGCGTCTAACTAGCCCATGTAAGTAGTAAGTTAGCCCTCTTTGAGGAGCGTTTCGCACTGTCGCGCGTAGCTAGCTTGCGAGGGAACGTTGCACCATGTCACGGTTTTCGATTCGCATTCTCCTCGTCTTGGCTCCAATCCTGGTGGCAAATACCCGTGTATCCGGGTCCATTCGCGATCAGGCGGAGCAGGCAATCACCGCGGGATCTCTCAAAGAAGCCGATCTTTTGTTTCGACAGGCTTTCTCCCAGCTCACGGATCCGAAGAGCCTCGAAGCTGTCGTTCTCCACAACGATTACGGGCAGGTGTTTCAGCAGGCTTGGCGCCTTGATGACGCCGATAGGGAATATCGTCTCGCACTCGAGATCAACCGCGCCTTACCCAAGCCGGAACCGTCCGAGATTGCAGCGTCCTTAAACAATCTTGGTTCTGTCGAATTATCTCGAGGCCATTTCGCAAAAGCCGAAAGCTTATTGAACCAATCCTACTCTGTTCTTCAGACCAACGACCTACTCCATACCATCACGGGCGGCAAAGTCATCACCAACCTGGCTGTCGCGCTCGTGAAAGAAGGCCATGCTTCTAAAACGGAACCTCTTTTTCAGGAAAGCGCCTCAATCGTCCTCGAAACCCGGGCCGAAAACAGCATCGAATATGCCCGTCTGCTCGCCAATTGGGCGACCGCCGACTTCGACCAGGGCAGGTACAGAAGCTCCGCCGAAAAAGCTCAGCATGCCTATGACATTCAGGCCGGATTACCGGGAATCAGCCACCGCGAAATAGCCTCCACTCTAGATGCTCTGGGCCTCGCTCTGATGGAATCAGGTGATCTGCCCAAAGCGCTCTCGTGTTTCGAACGGGCTTTTGAACAACAACAATCTTCCTCAGAATTTAAGGACTCAAAAATCGCCGAGACACTCAGCAATCTCGGCCTCGCCGAATACAAGTTGGGTCGCATGGATCCTGCCCGTCAGCACGAAGAAGAAGCTCTGAGATCGGCGGACGCATACATCGGCAATCGTGAGTTCCTCCGTGCAGCCATTTGGAACAATCTCGCGATGATCTATGCCGATACCAAAGATTATCCGCGTGCCGGCCAGTATTACTCGAAAGCCATTCAAACCTGGCTCGATAACGCTGGGGAGAAAGACCTCCGGTATGCGGCTACTCTCGCCAACATGGGAAATCTGGAGGCCAAACTCGGCCACCACAAGAAAGCGCAATCCATGATGCGGGAAGCGCTCCAGATCCAGCAATCTCATTTTGGTCGAAGCAATTCCTTCGTTGCTTGCACCATGGCCAATCTCGCCGCACAAATGTTTCTCGAAAAGCGCTACACCGAAGCCGTCTCGCTCTACCAGCAGGCTCTGGCCATCCAGCAGGAAGTGCTAGGAGAGGCCCACCCGGAAGTCGCCAGGACTTTGCGCAACCTGGCCATAGCGGAATTTGGCAGCAAGCATTTGCCGGAAGCAACTGCTCACTACACCAAGGCGATTTCAATCGCCGAGCGCGCCAAGGACGGCAATGTGTTGCAGCCCTCGTGGTTTCGCGAGTATGCCGCGCTCCTTCGGCGAACCGAACGTTTTGCCGAAGCCGAACAAGCTGACCTCCGCGCTTCAGGCCTCGAAGTGCGGACCGCGATCGCACAAGAAAGAGCCGTCCGCAATCGTGCTCAGTCCAGCTTTGCTGCCCGTTGACGCGAGCTGCTCGATGAACTTTCTGGGGTCGCATTTCGTAACACATGCGTCCCGGAATCAAACAGTCTGGGAGGCCGGCATCTCACGCATCACGTTTTGACCCTCTATTTCTCCGGTTTCAAGCTGGCGGGGAATGTAACGTTAATTGCTCTTATTCGGTAAATCAAGATAACGGGGGCACATGGAATTGGATTGCCATCCGAATGCTCCGCCGGGGCATCCTGCCGGGATTGCACGAGAGCCGTGTCCGGATATTATCGTTTTCGATGTGTTCGCGCTTCGAGCCGAAACGGGCGAGCTTTGGAAGGCCGGGACCAAGATAAAGCTTCAGCAGAAGCCCCGGTTAATACTGGAGGCGCTGCTTCGCAGGCCCGGCGAGTTAGTTACGCGCGAGCAGTTGCGCAAAATTCTGTGGAGCGAGGGCACTTTCGTCGATTTCGAAAGTGGCCTTAACACCGCAATCAATCGTCTGCGGATGACCCTTGGCGACTCAGCCGATACGCCGCGTTACATCGAAACTTTGCCGCGCTTGGGCTATCGATTTATCTGGCCGCTGAACGACCCGCTAGCTGCACCGGACACGGCCACCGGATCACAACCTCCGGCAGCAGCCCAAATCTCCTTGCCCGCCCCGGCTCTGAACAATTCCCTGCAAAGACTCCGGATGCTCGCACCGCTCAACCTTTTGATCACCCTGCTGGTGCTCTTCGCACTGATGTTGATTTGGCATCAAATAGCGGAAAGTTAGTTCTTTTGATCACGCAAACTGTACGATCGCTGTCACCACGGATCTCGCTGGAACCGGGATTCGATCTAGAGTAGCCGCTGCCTTCCGTAACTCATCACCCGCGGTATCGGAAGTGACATAACAGGAAACAGACTGAACCTGCCGCGGGCGTCCGCCAAGATCAAACTCAATCTGCCGCGTTTGCGCAACCGTGCTCATATTGACATATACGGCCACCACCTTGCGTGCGCCCTCGTCCTTGTACGCCGAACCCATAAAACCACGAAAATCCTGCCCGGCAACCGCCATGTCGACCCGGCGCATACCCGGTCGCACAAACCGGCTGTAGTTCCCCAAAACCCAAAGCAGTCGCGCCGGATAAATCGTTTCCGCGTCGCCGGCTTTTTCCCAGTCCGTGTAAATCAGCCCGTCCTTGTAATCGACCCCGGAAACGGCGGTCCACCATTGCCAGGCGGAAACTCCCGGAATCGTCAGATCCAGATGAATAATCCGTGCGACATCCAGCGCCGTATCCATCCCGAGGTCCCGGCCATTGCCGCCGCGGCCTTCGCTCCCGGTTAGGATGCAGTACTCGCTCATCCAAAGCTGCCATCCCGGATGCGCTCTGATTTTTTCGCCAAGTTTCGTCCTGTTCTCCATCAGTTCGCCTTTCACCCGGTCCGACCCATAGTCGTGATAGCTGATGCGCCCGGAAAGCAGCGGCCTCATCTCGATGTCATCGGCGAACGAGTCGATGTAATCACCGTAGTTCGCTTTCCACTTTGCCGTCGCCTTCGCATTCAGCCGCCACATATCGGGCAGCGATCCGCTCTCGAGCGCTGCGATCTGTGTAGGACATTTTCTGCGATCCAGTTCCGCCGCTAACGCCTGCAGAATGCGCTTAATATCGTCATTGCTCGCACGATTTCCTTCTTGCGAATGGCCCGACCAATCCCACTGCGGTTCATTTACCGGACTGACGTAAGCGAATTCGATGCGTTCGCCCTCTTCAGCGTTCGTCCGGAAATGCTCGACAATATCGACCAGATACCGGGCATATTGTGCTTCGAAACCGCGCTTGAGATTGGTCGTGTTCTCGTCCTTGTCGCAGAAGGTCAGCCCATTGCGGGTCATTCGTCCCGGCGGACTGTTCACAAACGCGAGGAACTGAGGAACACCTCGCGCCTTCGCTGCACCAAGAAACCACCGCTCCCCCGCCTGTCGCGACCAATCGTATTGCCCTTCCGAAATCTCAAACGTCTCGACCGTTCGCCACGGATTCGTGATCTGCGGATTGACCCCGCCGCCGATATTAAATCGCCAGCACGAAAGCCCGATCCCGTTCTGCTGTGAAAATAAGAGATCAGCGATTCTATTGCGATTCTCGATCGACCACGTCCCGAGCTTCTGAAAGCTCCAAGCATCCGAAGCCCCGAAATTCTCGATCACCTGATACTCACGATCTAAGTCGATCTTGTCTCGGACAACATCTGCCCTGGCCTCACCCGCCGCAAGTCCCGCCACAGCGCTCTTCAGAATCGATCGCCTGGATAGAAATGCCAAGCCCGCACCCTTCAAAAACCAACACCAATATACTCTTGGACGACTTGATCCTAAATCGCCGGACCAAAAACGGGCGTTTGCAACTTGCTTCGCGAGATTGGCGTCTCGGGCGAATCTCTTCTTGGTGAGCTCGTTGAACCCGATGTGCTCGGTCGATGGGCTTATGCTGACACAATAGGTTCTGGCATGAGCGGCAGTTGTCCTCGAACTTTCATTCGAAAGACGAGTGCCCAATGCCACCGGCGCGAGCTTTGACGTGCGCTCAACTTTTGAGATCACAGATTGTGACCTCAAACGGACTTATCGGTTGAGGTGGCTAGCGGCACGGTGTACGCGCTCAGACAACCTGTCATGAGAAAACGAGTACTGTTTAACGATCTCATTCGCGAGCACGACTACATCGGAGAAGACCCGAGCCGTGTATGCCGTCTCAGCTCTGACGTTGTGCATAATGTTTGGCAATCCTTTTCGTACCTGCGTCAAAACTTCCAACATCTGCTCGACTGCGGAGCGACGCTTCGCAGCCAATAAGGCATTACTGATGTCCCTTAGTACGCCTTCGGCCGTTCCACGATGTGCATAGACATCAGTTTCACCCAAATCGCTGAGTGACTTCTGTAAGCGCGTATAGTCTGCCTCGAAGATGAAAAACGTGTGACCGGGCGTCGT
>CAVYTR010000014.1:0-5622 GCA_963771495.1 uncultured Acidobacteriaceae bacterium
CAAGCGGGTGTGGATCGCTCCGTGATCGCCCTATGGCTGGGACATGAATCGGTCGAAACCACGCAAATCTATCTCGACGCGAACTTGGCGATCAAGGAAGAAGCGCTGAAGAAAACGTCTCCGGTGAACACGTCCGTCGGGTGATTCAAACCAGACGATCAGCTGCTTTCGTTCCTTCGCAACCTTTAACTCTACGGACTATGCCGCATGGAATCGGGACAGCACTCACGTGATTGCCAGCAGATGGCGTCAAGATCGCGTTCCGAACACCGCATACCGGCATAGTCCCGCATTCGACATTTTGGCTAAACCCGGAACTGGTCGGGCAGTTCGAGTTCGTCGAGTGGACGCCCGACGGCCACCTGAGGCATACACGTTTCCTTAGCCTTTGCGACGACAGGAACGCGGCTGACGTTACACGCGAGGGCTGAGCGGAGCAACCGAGGACAGACTCGAACGGGGGTCCACTACAAACGACTGTGATCGGATCCGGCGAATAGCCGAATTGGGGCGTTCTACAAGTCGCCATTTGGCCCGATGTTCCTGCCGGGAAAGCCGATCCAGAAGAGCTTTGTGGATGGTCGCCCTCGGGTATCGCGAATGGGCCTCGGCTCGCCCTCTAGTGCGGCGGCTGAACCGGCGATGGCGGCACATTCCGTCATTTGTTGGCCTAATGTCCTTGCACAGAGATGATCTGGGTTGGCCCTGCTGCGTCAGCAAGGCGTTTCGCATCGCGGCGAACAGGGTAAATCGCAACAGCCGTCATTACGCTCCAGAAAACCACGCCAACTCTCCGCATGAAATCGGTGCTAAACCATACATAGCCCGAACACTGCCATACCAAACATCAAGGAAAGCAGGCTGAAGAAAATACAAGACCACAGAAATTGACCTGCATGCTTCTTCGCCATCTCGCTGGTGGCTAACCACCGGACCGCCCGGCGGGTCCAGAACAGCACGAACATGAGAGAAACTCCGGACAAGACCACGACCGTGAAGTCCAGAATATTCAAGTACTTTATCGTGCGTACGAGGAACACACCAAACACGAACGCGGAGGGTGCAGCGCAATAGGCATGGACCAGTAGCTTCCCCTTAATGGACTCGGTGTTCATTGCGGTTACAGGAAAGCGGCCCCTCCAGGCAACCACAAAGAGGCTTACGCCAACGGTGCTGAGTAATATGCCAATCACGATGGTAAGCATTCTCTGGATCATGGACAGCGGGTCGCCACCCACGATCCTGTCGAAAAAAATCCTGTCGATCCCGACATACAGCAGCCCAAGAGCGGTAAGCAGGCTAATCAGCCGGATTTTCCATAGATGTTTCATCGCATCTCGGTTTAAGTTAAACATAACGGCTGCCCCACCCACTCTCACGCCGCAGCGCGTCCCCTTCCGCTTGTCGTGACCTTTCAATCCGCCGACATGACTTAGGTGCCGATGTTTTGATTCACAAGGAGCTGGCCAACCCGCGTTCGGAACCATCCCGGTCTGCTCTTGAACAACGACGACGATAGCAATACCCCTTTGCACTTAGCAGCGAGCAAGAACGTCGTGGAATGGCTGCCGGCCAACAAGGCCGATGTCAATGCAAAGACAATGATGACGAGACGCCCTTGCATTTGGCGGTGACTAACGGCCACGAGGACGTAGCGGAATTGCTGCGTCGGCAAGGATCATCCCAAAACCTCGGGGGGATATTCTTAACGCGGCTCGAGAACTGGGCGTGTCAGATCGTCGAACACCATCTCAAGAAGGTTGCATTGCGGTGGCTTCCAGTGGCGATAATTCGCAGAGACAATCGCCGCGTTCACGCTGTTGTGGCCAATAAACGCGGTTATGTGTCATCGCGGGTGACTGATCGATAGAGCCGCCCCAGTTGCATGACGCATTCCGTCCCGGCCCACTCAAGAGGATCATTATGTGTGGCGCTGTGGACCGCCCAGAATGTCTCGGCTCATTGGCGGCGTCGAACACCATCTTGCCCTGCGAGATCGGAACAATGTCGTCTGCCTTCCCATGAATGACAAGCAGGGGAACCCGTACGCTCTTGATCCTCGCCGGGTATGGTGATTCACAAGCACTACAGCTGCGCATGGCCGTCTCGCAGCAATTTCCCTTCGACAGCGGTACCGATTGATTTTCCTTGAAGGATCATTTTGTCGCCGGGAAACCCTGAACAGGCAAGCCATTCATAGCCAGCACCGGCGTGCCGGTACAGCCCGCGCTCGCTCGGCACGCCACTGCTCTTTCCATAGCCCCAGTCGTCGAGTATTAGACGGAAGATCCGACCTCCAGGATGGCGAGGGGGCTCAACTCGATGCGTGACGTTGCCAGCATTCCCGTGAATCGAAAAGTGCCGCCAACTTTGTCCTGTCGCTTGGGAACCACCAGGCATGAAGGCGGAGGCCGTCTTCGGTAGTCAACCAAGCATCAGAAGCTCCGCCCCGCTCTTGCAGCCCCACTCGCCCTGGGGATATCGCATCGGGAACTAGACGAACGGTGGAGCGCGTTGCGGGTCATGTGGGATTCATTCGGCTAGGCTGGCGCTTGCATCAGGCAGGAAAACAGAAAGCATGTTCAAGGCGTTGGGGTGCCGATCAAGGAGATGCGTGAGGGGAGTCCGGCGCGGGTGCTGCCTGTGATCCAGTCAAGCTGGATGACCTACCATCTTCAGAAAGGCGGTTGCCAGTTGCGGCAATGCCTTTGCGCACTGCTTGGCGGCTACGGCTAAATTTTCTTTCGTGCGCTTCCAGAATATGGCGCGTTTATATTGTCCCAATGCCTCGAATGGATCGGCGGATGGGGCAGGAACATACTTGAACACCTCGCGGACCGCTTGCAGCATGTCGCGCGCTGAGATGCCGCGGAGGTCCACGCGCCTGTACTCTCCAGACGCGATATGGCGGAAAAACACGAGGCACGGCAATTCGTTGGGCGGGATGCCGATAATGCTCGCGATCGGGTGAACCAAGGCGGCGTGCTCGGCATACGACCAGTTCTTTGATCCGCGCGCTCTGTCTTCATCCCGAAAATAGACAAAGCAGCAGGTCTTCCCTGACATGCTCTTCAACTCTGGGCGATTGCTTTCGACGAAAGACGTCACCTCAGCGTCGCCGTCCGTGGCAAGAAAGACGGCATACATCGGAAATCTGGGCATAGCGGTGCCGACATCGTTCCACCACTTGTCCAGGGCTTCCTTGTCAGCGAAATCCTGGGAGGCGGAGTAGTAGGCACCGCCGGTGCCCGCCCCACACTCGTCTTCTTCCCGGATAATGCCTATCGGAAACATAATTGGCCTCAGTACTCGACAAACTTATCAGAATCGGTCGGCAAACCTCATAAACGCGGGAGTGAACGCCGCCTCCTGCCGGTCAAGGAGAGGCGTTTCACTATCGGGCAATGGATAGAGAAATTCTTTCGAGGCTTCGATGAATGAAAGTGTCCCACTCGTCCGATGATTTGAAGCGACGCCCAGGGAAGCTCGTTTGCCAACCTTTCCATATCCATCTTGTAGCGGTTTTGGCTCCCGACGATCAAAAGCGCCGGAACCTGAGCGTCCGCATTTGGGAGCGGAGATCGTAATTGGGAAGCTCACAAATCGAAAGCCGCGCGATAGGGCACCGCTGAAAAACGAAGGTGCTCGAAAACCTCTCACTGCTTGTTCGGCGCGATAAAAAGCGCCGGCCAAATTTCCTCGAAATGCCGGCGCAATTCGTCATGCGTGGAGCATTCGGCCGGTGCGAATCGAACCGGTAGGGCGACCAGGATCAGGTGGGTTAATGTGTGAGACAAGCGATCGGCGTACTCGAGCGGGATGAATCCGCCGTATGAATGGCCGAGCAGCGCGAACTTGTTCCATCCGAAATAATCGAGCCAGATGAATGCATCTGTTGCCCAGGGTTTCGTGCGTGCGCACTCGGAGGGCGATGCCGGGTGCTTCCTTTTCGATTACACGAAGCGTCGAATTTGCCGTATCGTCGACGTGGATGAACGACCAGCCGCCGGCGCCGCTTCCGACCACGGGCAACGTGCGCGGCGGATCACCTCAACGATCTCACCTCTCCGGCGAAATCGACGTGCCGGGGCCGTCGAAGCTGCCGTAGCGCATAAACGTTCCGATGATTGCGGCAAGACTGTACGAACTTTTGTACGAACTTTTCTTTGAAGCCATGCGAAACGGTAAATGGCCTTAGGAGTATAGTGTTTCTGTTTTCAACGACTTGCGTTTGTCGCTTCGCGCAGCTTCGCCTTGAAATTCGGCTGTTAACCGAAGGGTTGTAGGTTCGAATCCTACCTGAGGAGCCAAAAGAATCAAGCGCTTCCGAGCCTCCCCTGTTGGTCCAGAATCGTTACTTTGCCCACTTCTTTGCCCATATTCACCAAGAGCGCGTGTGAACGTGTAGCAATTCTGCAATCGTACAGATGCCAAAGCTGGGTGAAG
Organism: uncultured Acidobacteriaceae bacterium; assembly: GCA_963771495.1. Taxonomy (GTDB): domain Bacteria; phylum Acidobacteriota; class Terriglobia; order Bryobacterales; family Bryobacteraceae; genus Bog-105. The sequence continues at coordinate 4,447 of CAVYTR010000014.1, forward strand.
CCTGAGCTTTTCCGGGCCACGCCGGCTTTGGGACATTCCGTTCCCAAATTTGCGAGCGCTGGGTTCGCCCGGCGGTTTGCTGACAGAAGCTCATGCTCGACGCCGGCATGCCATCGGACCATTTGTCCACGCCCACCAGGAATACAGCTATAGCCCTAGAGACTTGCTTTTTGTAAAGAGAGGCGCAGGCTGCAGGACTTCGAGACAATCAGCGCGACGGATGTGGATCTGGCCGTACACGCTCCGTGAGTCCGCTGTAACGCTGCGTTTGCAACGATCAATGGCAGCGGTCTCAGTCGATCTGATAATCGTGATCCAAGTACTCGCGTATTCGTTTGTTCGTCCAGTCCGCAGCGCTGGAGTAAACGTGCTCTCGGACAAGATAGTCGACGATGTCGTCCTCGCATACGGGATGCTGCTCGCGCGTTTCTTCATCGTCGAACAACCAATCATGCCCCTCCGGCGTTTGCAACCAAATAGCTTCTCGATCGTGACGCTGAAGCTCTTTGACCTGAGCCCGGACAACGTCCCGAACCGTCTGGTCGTACGCTTCCCAATGGAATGATTCGTCATATTGAACCTGCGCACAGACTTCGTCCCAGATATTTTCTAAACCGGAATCCTCACCAGAAAGCCGTCCGCTCGTCATCTGCTGCAACTGCGAAATGGACTTACGGGCGACGCGTTTGCAGACCGCTTCAGCAAAGGCCGTGATCACACCCGATTCAGACAGCTCCGGTCCTATTCGCTCTTGCAGTGGCATCGCTGCCGTCGATAGACGGTACGGGGACAGGCGGTCACCATGGTAAATCGGTTCACGATCCTCACCGATCACATGCAGGTAGTGGTCCGCGATCAGCAGGAACCTGCCGATAGCGAAGTCGCTCAGCGTCCCTCTATTCTCGTGCATGGATTTCTCCACGGCTACTAGCAGATCGCGGAACGGCTGAAAGCCGGTACGGACCTTCTCAGCCTTGGCAGACAGACTGTGCAACGAATACTGAAATGCTGTGATCTCCGTCAGCCAATGAAGGAATGGCGCCGCGAATTCCTGGGCTGGCTGAACCTGAATGTAACAGCGCGGATTGCGGGAATCGCCAGCCGGAAGACCTGATTCCATCAGATCATTGAAGAGGTCAACTCCGGAAAGAACAGTTTTCATGGCGGCGCTCTGAA
>CAVYTR010000015.1:0-8923 GCA_963771495.1 uncultured Acidobacteriaceae bacterium
ACAACCTCTTCCAGCCCCCGAAGCCCCGACAGTATAATTAGCTGTTTCAGGGCTGTCTCGCGTTCGGATGCTTCCAGACTAGCGATATTTCCGATGATCTTGTGAATCGCCGCCCTCTGGTCGCCGAGCCGGGTCAGGATCGCTATTACATTATCGCCCATATGACGGCTGTTCAGCAGGCGTTCGCCGTCCAGGTCCCGGATGTCGACCAGTTCGTAGCTGAACGAGAAACGCGGGCCCTCTAATTGGGAAACCATCCGAAGCGCCGGCTCGCCCACGTACAGGACGGTCTGCCGCGGGAATTGTTTGAACTGCCGGTATACGCCAAGATAATACTCGGCCATGCGTAGCGGCATTTCGGAATCGTTGCTGCTCTGCAACTCTAATTGTGCGATTGCACCGTCGGTTGTCTCTGCGAGGAGATCCATACGCGGGTTCTGAATTTTCGGGAGCTCAATATCAAGCCACCTGGCCACGGCCGCTCCCGTCAGATCTTCGAAAAGGTTCTCGGCAGATCCTCGCAAAAGCGTTTTGAGCGTGACATCGTAATCCTGCATAGACCTCCTATTGTCTCCGCGATGTGCCAACGAATGAGCGCAATGCGTAAGTTGCCAATCACATGGGCCGGGTGTCCACCCAAAGATGAACACCCTCGGAAAGGCCCGCGTCAAAACGGGACGTCTTCGTCCGTGATGCCCTCAAAGTCGCTCGATGACTGCGACTGCGCCGTCTTCCGTTGCGCCGCGTTCTGCGGCTGTGTTCGCGGTCGCCCCGGCGCCGGTGCGTGCGTTTGCACTTTGCCGTTGCCATTCGACGGACTGTTGCTACCGAGAAGGATCACCTGCTCGGCAACGATCTCCGTTACGGAATGCTTGTGGCCCTCATTGTCTTCCCACTGGCGGGATTGTAACCGGCCTTCAACGAAGACCTTTTCCCCTTTTGTGAGATACGGTGTCAGGTTCTCCGCCTTCCAGAGAATGACGTTATGCCAGTCCGTCTCTTCACGGACTTGCTGGTTGTTGTCTTTCCAGCGCCGGTTGGTGGCGACGGAGAATCGAGCGAACGAAACACCGTTTTGCGTATGTTTCGCCTCGGCATCGCCGCCAAGTCTCCCGATGAGCATACTCCTGTTCAAACTTCGTTCTGCCATCTTTGTTTCTCTCCTTTAATGTTTGGTACGCCGCGCGCAATTGCGCGTTTTAGATCTCGCTGTCAATGGCGACCGTCTCCCCGAAGGGTGCGGTGCGCTCCGACGTTGCGGCCCAGATCACCGGATAAGACGGGATATCGTCGGGAAAACTGCCTGCGAGGTCCGTCAGAAAGATCAAGCAGCGAGGCTCGATCTGGTGTTCTTCGAGGTAGGTGAAGACTGGCCGGAAATCGGTGCCTCCGCCGCCTGCAGGATTCAGTTCGATCTGTTCTCCGGCAGCAAATTCATCGACCCGCTGGATCGCTGCGTCGCAATAGAGAACACGGACCATTTCCGGCCGGGTCTCGGCGGCAATCGCGTTCACCTCAGCGGAAAACCTGCTGAGCAGCTTGTCGCTGATAGACCCCGAACAATCCACTCCGATAGCAATCTCCCCCATACCTTCGCGATGTAAGCCGGGCAGGTACAGACCGGCCCAGACGAACCTCCGATTCGGTGGTGTCCATCGGTAGTCCTGAGGGACGGTTTGGGAAAAAAACCGCCGTAACGCCTCTCGCCAGTCAACCGGCGCGTGCCGAACCTGCTCGACCATGCGTTTCATTCCGGCCGGGATCTTGCCAGCCGCCAGTGCTGTGCGCTGCGCCTGTTCCACCGCGATACGCCACTCCTGAGACTGAATCGAACGTTGTCCATCCGTCGCGGCTGCGCCCGGATGATCGGGATTCGGGGCGTCGAGCACCTGGCCAAAGCCTCCGGGCGTTGCGGGGACCGTGGGAGCGAATCCCGAACCAGAGGCTTGCGTTGATTCGCTCGCCCCCGAAGCAGTGTCTGTTTGCGGGGAGGGACCATTCGGCGCGCTTCCGGATTGATTTTCTTGATCCCTGTCGAGAAGAGAATAGATGCGCTCGGCATTCATGCCGGCGAATCTCGGGTCATTGAGCGCACCTTCCGGAAGCGCGAGCTGCGCCCCGATCAGGATGGGGTTGATCGCATGGTCACAGGCGATGTTCCAGAGATCTGGCTTTCGCTCACCTCTCCTTGTGTGGTGTTGCATGGCGGGGTGCATCACCTCGTGGGCCAACACACCGACCAGTTCCCGATCACTCAGCCCATCGAGGAACGAGGGGTTGTAGAACAGCGCAACCCCATCGGTAGCCATGGTTTCGATTCCTGCGCACTCCGTCAGCCGGAGGCGGAGCAGCAATGCCCCAAAAAAGGGATGGTCCAGCAGCAACGCAGTCCGGGCTCGTGTGAGCCGGACCGCGCGAGAGGTATATGGCCCATTCACTGTGCCGCCCCCATATAAGCCGACATCCGCGCCATGATATCCGCGGCGGCCTGCGCCGTCGATTCCCGAACGTTCTGGTCGCGCCGCAGTTCATCGGGGCTGTGTTCACATAACCGCTGCTTCACTTCGTGAACGAAGCTGTCGAGATTGCCATCCTGGGCGATATTGAGCTTCGGAAGCATCTCGACCAGTTCCACTACGTTTCCGACCAGGGAATCGCGAAAAACGCTCTCGGGATTGCGCAGGCGTTCCACCATGCGCTCCACGACGCCTCGTAATCGGATCCACAAATCCTCGTGCGCCCTGGAGAACGACTCGCGCACGCTCTCATCAATTTGATGCCGGATGCGGGCCTGCTCGTCGTTTGAGATACTCACGCGGAAGTCGTCGCCGCTGGGGATCGGCAGGATCTCCACGCGCAATTGGAACTTCTTCCGCACGCTTTCGCTTGAGGGATAATCTTCTTCGCGGAAGAGGCCGTTCAGCTGCAGCTTGGCCGCTTCCACATACAGCGGATATTCGCAGATGAAATCGCCGGCAGCTTCATTGAAATCAGATTGGAAGTGCCTCATCTTCTCGGCATGTTCGAAGTACAAATCCGATGGAAGAATACGGTATCCCTCGTCCGTCCAGGGCAATGTCAGTTGGTAGTGGTATTGCCGGATTTCGCCGGCAAGCTTGCGAATAGCCTCCAGCTTCTGGGCATGGCTTAAGAGCTGCTTGTTGTACCGTCCAGAGCTCTCGGGCGCGTTGTGCTTGCTTGCTACCTCCTGGCTGACCTTCTTATCGTGTTTGGTTGCCGTCCAGATGCTGATATGGACAGCGCTGAGCATGGCTTTTTCGGAAATCATCAGTACAGTACCTCCGCGTGTTCGCTTGCGAATCGGATGAACTCTGGCGTTTTGGTGATGAGCCGGTCTCGTTGAGTGGCGTCGCGGACCGCAAGTACGCGAAACTCAGCCGGCATACGGTCGAGATACGTGAGTCCGCGCCCCACGGTCCGGTCGTTAAGCCGAGTCGCGAGCGCCGTAGCCACTGCATACATGGCCGCAGGAGAGTCCGGTACGGGGGTGCGATCCGGGGCAAGAAAGATTTCGTCGATTGAAGGGAGGTCGCGAAAGGTTCGCAGGAACCCTGTCAGTTCCCCGGCGGCGCCCTCGCCAACCGCGCCGCGCAGAAGATCGTGTTCCAGTCCGGCGGTGCAGGCGCAACTCAGCAACTGCGAGACAAACTCCCAGGAGCGCGGTGTCGGCCACGCATTGTCCTCGCGCGTTCCCGGTTCATGGAGCAGAGAAGGCCGGAAGCGAAGAAACGCAATTACCTCGGCACGAATGCCCGAACCCAATGCCCAGTTACACCAGTCGTCCAGATCGACCTCGAGCTCAAGATGAATGAACCGGTTCCGGAGCGGCGCCGGCATGGAGAAATGAACGCCTCGATCCGTTGCCTTGTTTCCGGCCGCGAGAACGCTCCACCCGGGAGGGAGAACGTATTCTCCGAGCTTGCGATCCAGGACTAGCTGGTAACAGGCCGCCTGCACCAATTGCGGCGCCGACGTGAGCTCGTCCAAAAACAGAACCCCGTTCCCGTCGCGCGGCAGAAAGTCGGGTGAAGCCCATTGCGTGCGCCCGTTTTCAACTTTCGGCAGGCCGCGCAAATCGACTGGATCGAGTAGAACGGCCCGAAGGTCGATCATGTTCAAACCCAGATGCGAAGCCGCCTGGGCGACTACCTTCGATTTACCGACCCCGGGAGGTCCCCAGATGTGCAACGGCAATTGTTGCGGAATGAGGCCCAGAAGGGCTTGGCTGAGATGAGATGGTTTCATTATGAGTTCCTTTTGTAGGAGGGATCCGTGGTTTAGAAGCTGGCATTCCGCTAATTCGGCGACTTCAGTCGGAGTGCGTGGCACGATTCCGAGCGTTGTTGTTGCGCTTCCTATCGAGTACGATGTGTTCAGAACAGCGGGCTTTGAGTTCACAGAACTCGCGGTCTGCAATCGCTTGTTCCACAGCCGGAACGCCCTGAATCATTCGAGCGAAAGCGCTTTTGTGTCTGTACGAGGCACCGACAAAATGGATGCCTGCCTGAATGCCCGAATCCCGGACGAGACTTACTCGACCGGGTACGTGTTGTTCAAGGGTGCCGCTTGCGAAGTTGCGAATGAGAGAAAGAGTTGGAATCGGTAAGTGCGATGGCTCAGACTTCGCATTGCAGACTGGCGGCGCCAGACCCTCCCGTGACTATCAGAGGTGCCCGGTTCGGCCACTTTTCCATGTGTGCGAGATCACGGGCACCGGCGTAAACACTACGCCGTTACTCGCGGGTTTGCGTCACCGCTGGAATCAAACTTCCCGTCGCGAGCAGATCGGCGAGTAGCGCGCTTTACGTCAAGTTGATCGGGAACGAAGGTGAGCGCTACGCGGCGTATCGATAGCTGTTCGCGCGCCGCTTCCTAAGACGGGCACTTTCAAGCAGGCGACGCACCGTCTGCGAGCGCGTGACAAACAGATTGGCTCCGATTGCGACGCTCACACTGCGTCTCACAAAGGGTAGTTTTTGTCCCTGCCCGACAGCTTGCCGTTATTCTGTGCCCGCTCAAATACAGTGTTAGCGATCATGGAGAAACGTAGTTTTCTGGACGGCGGCCCGCTGGTCACACAGTGCCACTTGAGTTGGGAAAAGAAAAAACAGCGCGAGCGAGAGTCCGACGTAGGTATTGGTCCAGGGTCGCCGTGCTGGCGGGGGACTGTCTTCACATTTGAGTCGAACAGCCAATCAACCCGGATCGTCATAAGTTTCGCCAATGAGACAGTCACATGTTATGAAATTTTACAAATCTTCTAACGTCCGCGAAAATGGAGTCTATTCGGAGACAACTCGATGAGCGATTCGCGTATATATTTCGACACGATGTTGCGGGATGGCCAGCAGTCTCCCGGCTTCAGGGATAAGCTGCACCATTTCTTTTGACGCTATCCATGGCCTGCTTTATTCGCCATCCAGTTCGCTGAACGTACTTCTTAGGAGGATTGTGACTACTCATCACGCCCGCATCAGTCCCACCGCCAAGCTCGCCGCCTTTCTTCGCGCCGACACCGACATTCCTTACTGCCGTCAAATCGCCGAGCTGTGTGATGCCGAAGAAGCTTCTCACACCTTCAACCCCGGTTTTATTGCGAACCACCGCGCATACATAGAGCTAAGTTTCAAATCCTGAACGCGTTTATCCATCGTCTCGGTTTCCGACAAGTATTAGAGTTTGCCGGGGGAGTTGCGCCGCGCGGCCTTATTCTTTCAGAAGACCCGTCAATGCTAATCGTCGAAACCGATCTTCCGGAATTACTCGAGGAGAAGCGATTGATCTTAAAGGCACTCATCCCCCTTTCTGAAAGAACTAATTACCATCTGCACTCCGCAAACGCGCTACATGCTGAACAAGCCTGGAATGCAGCCGGATTGTTAAAGCGAGAACCAATAATGGTCATACATGAAGGACTGTTTCAATTCCTCACTATGTCTGAACGGAAGCAGTTCGCGGGAAATATCCGCAGTCTGCTAGAAGTCTTTGGCGGCGCGTGGATCACGCCCGACGTAGTGATCAGGGAGTCGTTTGAGCGCTTCTACCCCGAAACAAAGCAAGCAAGCACGTTGAAACGAGTGACCGAAGTGACGGGACGCAGCATTGCGGAAGACGCCTTCATTGACTGGGAAGCTGCAACTTCTTTCTTCAAGAAGAGAGCTTCGCAGTCGAACGGTTCAAGCAGATTGATTTAGTCCCGGAAATGCGGAGTCGTGTCTTCGAGCCACAGGTGTTGGAACGCCTCGAATATGAAGAAGTCTGGGTGATGCGCCTGTCTGAACAACGGCCAATGCCGTAAGAGATGATGCACAACAATTCGCATCCCAGAAAAGCTCTGATTTGGTCTGCTGTTCTGCGCGACGCTGCTATTCCTAAACTTTAATGCTTCCGGCCTGGCTGAGAATGTGACGGCGATCCGCACGGCACACGCTGTCTCGCAAAGGGTCCTTTACGTAACGCGTTTTCCAGACCCAATCCGTACCAACTCTTGAGCGATTTCTTCGGGCGAAAGTTCGAAATCTACAAACCCGGTAGCAAGGGCACTTTGTGGCATGTCCGGGTGTGCTGCCGTTTCGCGCTTTTGAACGAAAGTTACGCCGCCAGCCGCTTTGATGCTTTCAAGGGCGTCGGACCCGTCCCCGTCCGCACCCGACAAAACCACAGCAACGGGCGTACCCGGCCAATGTTCAGCCATCGACTTCAGGAAAACCGTCAGCACACGCGGCCATCCGAACGGTTTGGTGATCTCGCCAAGATGAAAATGTTCATCTTGAAGCGTCAGTTCGCAATTGGAGGGAATTACATACACATGATTTCGCTCAATTGGCATCCCGTCTATGATGAGCAGCACACGCATGGATGTTACTGGCCGGAGAATTTCCGGCATGGCCGTAGGGGCGTGCCGAAGGTGATTGATAACAACGAAAGCACAGCCCAAATCAGGCCGAAGTGCCCGAACGAGACGGGTAAAGGCATCTACGCCGCCCGCCGATGCGCCGAGACATACCAGAGGAAAACGGTGTTCGATCATAACCCCCCCCGCCATTTCTAGTGTGACAGTCCGGCAGCCCTGTGCCGTACTTCCACAACGGGGCCTTCATGGACCGGAGTTGTTAGCTTTACGCGACGGGGCAAATTCAACAACGCGTGTGCGATTTCAGCAGGCGGCAAAACGAAATCAATATGGCCGGTTGCCACTGCATGATGCGGCATACTTGCGAAGGCTGGATTGGATTGCGCGAACGTCACCCCACCCGCAGCTTTGAAGGCTGACAGCGCCGCACTGCCGTCTTTATCCATACCGGAGAGAATGACCGCCACGGCGCGGGACCCATACGCTTCGGATATAGAGCCCAGAAAACCGGTTATTGTCGTGGGCAAGCCGCGCGGCCCCGGCGTTGTCTTTAGATCGAACTTATCGCGACTGATCGTCATGTCTTTGCCGGGAGGCATGATGAAAACCCGATTCGGTTCAAGCGACATGCCTTGCTTGACCTCGGATACAGGCATAGTTGTAGCATTGGCGAGAAGCGGGCACAGCAAATCCGCATTCTCAAGGCCACGATGGGGTGCGACGACGAATGCCATTCCGCTATCGGCGGGCAAATTACGTAAAATCTCCAAATAAGCTTCCAGCCCTCCGGCGGAGCCGCCCAGACACACGACGCGGAAACTCATAAGCCGTTTCCAGTTCCAGAAGCGTTTTTCGCCCGGCCAAACTTTTTTTCCGTAACTGCCTTCGTGCGGGCATCGTCGCACGTCACGCAGATCGGGACACCGGAATTATAAAGCCGTGTTTCTGCTCCGCAGTGCATACACTTCACAGGTTGTTCCAATCGAAGGCCACCTCTCTGTTCTCGACAGGGAGTGGCGGGCCGTGTGGTTCAACGCCGCTCAGTGGGGAGAAGGTTCTTATTGTCGCATAACCGGCGCTCGTCCGCAGTTCCTGTTTCATAAAGGGCAAGTTTTGCCACGCTACGCGAAGCCAATGAAATCAGCCCTTTCGGAGTCTCATAATTCAGTCTCAAAACCGAATGCGCGTCTTCGAGTTGGCCCACAGGGTCTGCCTAGCGGGGCTGAGCAGGTCGGCCGGTGGCGATCCCGTAAAAATCGCAAATCTCTGTCTCAAAAAAGAGCCTGTTATTTCGGTTCGGACGATGAGGCTAGGCGCTGAACACGCGCAAACGGTACGGTACGAGGGTTGGTGCAGATGCGCTATGACGAGGATCGTCTACCAATCCAGTTTGACGGTTTGTCGCCATCTCGCTGAGGTTCGGGCCACGCTCCTATCAAACGGCGTTCCAGGACGAAACCCGCGGTTAGTCGCGCAGCGTTTAGGATCTCGCTCGGAAGAGGGCGAGGGCCGTGTGGATGTCGAGGCGAGTTTCAGCAGCCCCCTACCATTTCAGGGCGCGCTAATGGAGAGTGCGGATCGAGCGGAGTATCTTCCCGCCACTCGAGAACAAGGACGCGATGACAGTCCGGGCACTCGAAGGTGCCTTTCTCTCGCGTTTGGAATTCGCGCCCGCACAGGCAGGAGAATTTGTATACGGAGTAGAGGTTCATGGGTTTTCTCCTCAGATTCAAGTTCACTCCTCGCGTTCTCTCCGCCCTTGCCAATGCTGCTGCCAAGCCCACCTGTCGGGCCGTTGCGCAACCGTGCGGGAGTCGAACCCGCCCGATCTCTGGCAATGAAAACGGGCTCCCACCGACGGCACTTACGTCTGCGTTTGCAGCAGCGTGGCGGAGAGAACTCCGAGGAAACTTGGAGATTTCACTAGGGTGGCATATCCGCATCGCGGTGGTCCGCTTCATGATCGTTCCTTACACACCCTGCCTGCCGACCCAGCTGCCCCTTATATTGGTGTGCACCGCGCAAGTTGCAGTGGTCTGCGCTGAACCG
>CAVYTR010000016.1:0-45445 GCA_963771495.1 uncultured Acidobacteriaceae bacterium
TAGTAAGGACGCGCGGCTGCAAACCAACGCCACGCCGCAATGCCCACCGCAAGCAGTGCGGCTGCAACCAGCGCGATGACCCACCATGTGCGCCTGCCGCCCCTCACGGTGTCGGTCTCCAGTCCATATTCAGCATCCGCTGGATCTCCGGCGTGTCCACGTTTTCGCGCGTCACCAGTCGCGGCGCAAAACGCAGCACCTGCCCAGCTTGCCGCTCCGTCGTGCCCGCGCGATGTTCCGTAATCAACTGCGTTGCACGGTATCCCATGGCAAAGGTGTTTTCGGCCACCAGCGAATCGATCTCGCCCAGTCGCAGGTAGTACAGCAGGTCGAGATCCTGATCGCATGCGACAAGGCGGACTTGCGGGATACGCTGCTTCAACTTGAGCCCGCGATACACGCCTCGCGTAGCGCCTACTGTCAGGGTGAAGATCGCGTTCAGCTCCGGATGGCTCGCCAGCAACTCCTCCGTGTCCTGCTCCGCCAGATTGGTGCGAAATCTGCCCGGCAGCGGGTCCAGCACCGTGATCTCGGGATAGCGCGCGGCCATCCGCTGGCGAAAGGCTTCGGCGCGTGCGACGGTACCCATCAGCGCCGAGGTCTCGCCCAGCACTGCCACCGTGCCGCGCCCGTGCAGAATGGCGCCGAGCCGGTCTGCCGCCAGTTCGCCGCTCCGCTGCTCATCGTTCAGCAGATAGTCCACATGGAGCGATGCCGGCAGATTCAAGGTCGCGTCAATGACCACCACGGGCATTCCCTGCTCCGCAGCCATGCGCACAGCGGTCGTCAGCGCAACGGGATGGTCGGGGGCCAGGATCAGACCGCCATCGCGCTGACGGATCGCCTGCTGCACCAGGGCGATCTGCCGGTCCACCTCAGTCTCATTGCTGGGACCGTTCCAGCGCTCCTTCCATTGCGTGCCGAGTAGAGCCTTGGCCACGCCGGCGTGCTCCCCCTCCCATATCTCCATCGCCGTTGTCTGCGGCACCACGGCGATGGTGTGCGAATGGCCGCGCGAACAGCCCGCCAACAGAGCCAGCAATGCGCCCCCGGCCGCAACACCGCACGCATTCCGAAATCGCCTCATCGCTTGATGGAAGCCTAAAGCATTTCCGTTAGGGATTCTTAGGATGTATCCGCGGGGCAGCGGTAGCGGCCTCCGCCAGACGATGGCAAAGACTGGCCGTCGATCTGCAGTTCGTAGGCCGGAGAACGCTTTTCAAGGAGATTTGCTACAGTCACACCCATGCTTCGCCTTGTCTGGAGCCAGTTTGGGATCGCCTTCAGCGCCTTGTTGCCGCTGGTGAATCCGTTGGGCTCGGCGCTGGTCTTCTACGGGCTGGTCGGCGCGGCGCCCCCGGAGGTCTACCGCCGCCTCGCGCGCAAGATCGCTATCAATACCGTCCTCTTCCTGCTCGTCATCGAACTCATCGGTGCGGCCCTGCTCTCCTTTTTCGGCGTTTCCCTCCCCATCGTCGAGGTGGCCGGCGGTCTGGTGCTGGCGGCGATGGGATGGTCGCTGCTCAATAAACAGGGCGCCGCTGCCCATCAACAGGAGAAAGAAGACCAGGCCCAAACCTCAGATTTAGATATTGAAGAGCTCAACCGGAAGACGTTTTATCCACTGACCTTTCCCATCACCGCCGGCCCCGGATGCATCGTCATCATGCTGACCTTGACAGCGCATGCTTCCACGCACCGGCTGGTCTCGGACCTGTTCGCCCATCTCGGCATTTTGATCGCCGTCGTCGTGCTCTGCGTATTCGTCTACTTCGCCTATGCCTATGCGCCACTCATTACGCGGAAGATCTCGCCGCAAACCGCCCATGGCATCGTGCGGGTGATCGCATTCCTGCTCCTCTGCATAGGCGTCCAAATTACCTGGAATGGGGTCAGCGGCCTGGTGCTCACGCTGATGCAGCATCGTTAGTCAGGGGAACTGTCCTGCGCCCCCGCATCAGAAAAAGCACCCACGACTGTTCTATTTTCCAGGTAAATCTTTCAAAGCAAAAGAGTTTTACGATATGCACAGGCTATCCACGCAACCCATCGAAATCGCTCTTGCCTAAGTCCCAGCGCCTGATCTAACAATAGATTGTCTCGACATCCCCACGTTGAGGTGCTGTATGCATCATCTAGACGCAGTCGCCTGCTGGCGCCACCGGCAAGCTGAGATCGAATTTCACATCCTTCGCCATGAATGGTTTCTGGGGAAGACCGCAGTCTTGAATCCGGACGCTCTCCAGCACAAGATCGATGCCTATCGCACCGAGTGGAACAGCTACGAACGGAAGATCCGTAAGGTGTCCGCGGTGCAGCAGCACAGCGCAAGACCCGCGGCCTGAGATTCTCGATCATTCGCAGCTTACTGCAACGCGCGGGCCGCGGCGCCATCCTTCAACATCTGCGCTGCTGCGGCCAAGCTCAAGTGTTGCGGGGTCGGGTGATAGTGGCTGGTTACTTCATCCTGCTGTTCGCCGATGCTCTTGAAGATAAGAGCGTGACCCTGAATGTGGATATGGGTTGCCGTGATATTCCATACGCCGGGAGCGATTTGCTGCCGCTCGATCTCGAACGTTCCGCCCTTTTGCAGCTTACCCAGTAGCCCATATCCAAAATTGACGTCCCGAGTGAGCATTCCCTTCAGCTCCTGAATGCGCTTCTGCCGGGTATTCACCACCATGACACCCGCCATCGCGGCAAAGACGCGTGCTTCGCGGGTAGGTGGACGGAAGTGTGGGTCTGGCTCGAAGTGCAATGTCGTTTCGTCGCTATCCTCCTTTGCAAAGGTCCACAAAAAAGCATCGGGGAGCAATTTCGTCAAGGAGTTCGCCTTCTCCGAGTCTTGTTCATGCCTGCGCTTCTGCTTCTGGCGCAGGTCCGCATCGTGGACAAATGCGTCCATCTTCTGCTCATCCTCTTGCTGCGCCTGCGGTGTCAAGGGATGGCCATCTCTTTCAAGTGTCCTGGAGAGATCGCCTTCGGAAGTCTCGATTACAAGCTTCACCGTATGCATGCCGGGAACTTTGTTGTCATCCCGATACATCCATAGGCTGTGATCGTTGGCATCTGCTGCCAATTCATTAGCGACGACGGCACGCACGAACGCACGCCCATCCTTGGACTGGCTAGATCCCGAAGCCAACGGCGAAGCGCCCGCAACAAATACAAAAAATGCAACCACGCTGACTGCCAATACTCGTACGAGTCTTCCAAGAGGAGTCGTCACGGCACTGGCTTGGATGCTGTCACGTGATTTCGAGTTATTCATCGAATTGGTGGGCGAGGCGGGGATCGAACCCACAACCCTCAGCTTAGAAGGCTGATGCTCTATCCAATTGAGCTACTCGCCCGCCGTCAGGTGGGTGATTCCCATTGTATCGTCCGCGTGCTTTCGTATCTGCAGGTTATAAGTGGCCTCACTGCTGATCCGGTGTCGAATGTGAACCATTCAGCGCCGCGGACTGCGCAAACTCGTGTTTCGCTTGCTCCTCGTCACCCGTGCGCCGATATGCCTGTCCCAGCAGGTAGTGGTAGCGCGGATTCTGCGGCGCAAGCCTCGCCGCGTCGGCAAACTCCTTCACAGCATCCGCCACGCGGTTTGTATGCAGATAGACCTGTCCCAGATTCTCGTGAATGCGCGGCTCCTTCGGCGCAATCTCTGCTGCCTGCTCCAGCAGTTGCTGCGCTTCCTGCAGTTGATTGCGATGCTGCAGCAGGATTGCCAGGTTCAGCAGCGGCTGCTCGCTCGGCGCAGGATCATCCTTCTGCCACGCAATCGCAGTTCGATAGGCGCGCACGGCATCATCATTGCGATTCAACGCCTCGTATGCCAGCCCCAGGTTGTTTTCGCCCTTTACACTCCGCGGATTCAGCGCGAGTGTCTTTTCAAAGCAGGTCAGCGCATCGCCATATCGGCCCTGGGTGTAGCGCAGCCTTCCCATCGCATACCAGGTCTCCGCATCGTTCGCATCCATGGCTAGCGCCCGGCTCATCCAGTGGTCAGCATCCGGCAGATCCTTCAGCAGCACATAGTCGAGCGCAACACTCCGCAACTCCGCAGCCGTGGGCGTGCGCAGGGCTGCCGCGCTCGTATACTCCTTCAGCGATTCCGCGGGCTTGTCCTCGCGCAGCAGCGCGTAGGCCAGCAGATAGCGCGGCTCTGCGGATTTCAGATCAGCCGCGATCAGCGGATGCAGCATGGCGTCTGCCTGCGCAAACTTGCCGTCGCGCACTAGCTGCTGCGCGACGGCGACCGAACTCGCCTGCGACGGACCCGGCGTCAGTGGCGCAATCTGCTGCACGACCAACATCAGCGTTGCACACGCGAGTGCTGCTGCGCTCAACATCACGCGTGGCCCAATTCTTCGGGCGATGCAAACATCGACTCTGCCGTCGCAATCAGCACCGGCACGGTTTTCTCGATCGCGCGACCCCACACCGCCTCGGCGCGGTGCTCATCCGCACCACCCGCGTAGCAGTACATCGTGATTCCATAACCCCAGACGGCGTCGTTGCGCGCGGGCCGCACTACCAGTTCCAGACGCGCGTCATCGATCGGGAGCGCGGCGCACCGGCGCACCGCCATGCGCGCCCATTCCTCGTGCATCAGGAAATCGGACATCGGCACCGCATGCGTCATCAGCACGTCAATGTATGAGCCGCATCCATACGCAGCCACAGGCGCATCCAGCGCATCCGCAAGCTCCGCCAATTCCTCATCGCCCATCTGCCATCGATCGCACTTCGTCGTCATTAACAGGCCATGCGGCGCATTCAGCAGGCTCAGGGCCGTTGCCATGGCCGGCGATGCAGCCGCCTCCGGCAACGCGGCAATACGAGCATGCTGCGTCTCCGCATCGACACGCAAATCCACCCAGGCAAGCGCGCTCGCCGCGTCCGACCAGCACCCTTCGATCACCGGATCGTCAGCACCTGCGCCAACGCTCCAATCCGTCTCCATCACAGCTTCTCGGCCTGCGCATGGAGGAAATCGAACAGGAGTCTTTCCGCCCAATAGCCGTCATATTCCAAAGCTGGCTCGAGGAACGCGCAGTGGCCGCCGTGCTTCGTCTCAATAAGGTGCACATGTGGATTCGCGAGCAGCGTAGCGCGTGTCTCTGGCAACATCCGGATAAACGGATCGTCGAGCGCATGCAGCACCAGCGTAGGAATCGCGATGCGATCCGCAACCCGCGCACTCGCCGCGCGATAGTAGTAGTCATCCGCGCCGGTGAAGCCGCAGTACGGTGACATCACACGGTCGTCGAATTCGCGCAGCGAACGGACCCCGCGGCTTCGTCTCGGATCGAAGATCCGCGGAAAAAGTTCGCACTTGTACGCATATCGCTGGATTAACTCGCGCAGGAACTTCCATTCATAGATACGATTCGCCGGCTCGTGCAGAGCGTCCGCGGACGGTGCGAGATCAATCACTGGAGACACTCCCGCCACCGCGCGCAGCAGCGGCGGCGCATCCTGGCCCAACTCGCCCGCCAGCTTCAGCACAAGATTGCCGCCCATCGAGTAGCCCACCAGCGACCATCGCTGCGCGCCGCGCGTGCGTTGGTAGTGCTGCACCACGGCCAGCACATCGCCCGACAACCCGGAGTGATACAACGTTGCGCATTCGCGTTCGGTCCCGCCGCAATTGCGCATATTCATGCGCACCACGTTCCATCCCGCTGCGTAAAAGCGCGCGGAGTTGCCGCGCACATATTGCGAATTCGACGAACCTTCGAGCCCGTGCAGCAGCAGCACCGTATCGCGGCCTGCCTCTGGCTGCCAGTGGCTCTGGCACAACACACGGCTGCATACCGCGCCATCGCGGGCGGGCTCCACTTCGATCAGCTCATTCTCCGGGATCGGTAGGAGTGCTTTACGCGGAAGAAAATTTCCCGCCAGCGTCTGCAGATGGGGGTTGCGCAGAAATCTGCGGGGCGCAAATGTGCTCTGCCAGGCTGCAACCGCCTTAGCCGCCGAATCGACCAGCGGCGCGGTCATCGCGCCAGCGCCTCAAGCACCGCGTGCGCACGCAGCGGACCATCTGGCGCGTCTTCATGCATGAAGTACGCGTACACATCGCCCTGCTCGGCGTCCCTGGCGAAGCGCCGTGCTATCTCCTGCAGGTCCGCTTCACTATACGCACTACGCCGAAGCCGGTAGCAAAGAAAGTCGGCCGTCCGTCGCTGCGGCGTCTGCAATTCGTCACTTTCCGCGATACATAATGCGGCATTGGCCTGCTCTAGTGCAGCATAGGTCGCTTCCTCAAACCACGACTCGTGCCGGAACTCAAACGCTGCACGCAACTTCAATCGCGCCACATCTTCCAGGAACGTCTTCAGCTGTTCCACATCCGCGCGGAAGGTCGGCGGTAATTGGAACACCACGACGCCCATCTTTCCCGCGCGCTCGGCCGGCAGCAGCGCGGCCTTCAGCGCCGCCAGCGCCTCGACACACTCACGCAGCCGCTTCAGATGCGTCACCGCCTGGGGCGCCTTGAAGGAGAAGCGAAATCCCTCCTTCGCCGCCTCCAGCCATGTCGTCAATTGCTTTTCCGTCGGTAACTGCCGGAAGGTGAAGTTCACTTCCACAGAGTTCAGTTGCGACGCGTAGTATGCCAGCATGCGCGCTGCAGGGGTCTTCGCCGGATAGAAGCCCGGCTTCCAGCTCGCGTAAGCCCAACCGGAGGTGCCGGCATAGACGGTGTGCGGGTGGGCAGGCATGATAAGTGAGTGTGGGGCTTGCTGGGGCGGCTAGTGGGGATCGAACCCACGACATCCTGAGCCACAGTCAGGCGTTCTGCCGCTGAACTATAGCCGCCGTAAAGCTTTCCATCGCGACCTTGTGATTGTAACATCATGACCCTGTCATCAGCCGCTGCCGCGGGCGCTCCAGGAGCGACGATTGTGGCTACACAACGCGAACCCGAGATTCTTCCACCCACCGGTCGCGTCGCTGTTGGCGATCGCATCTTTCGCGACGAAAATCTCGACCTGCTCAGTCGCGTACTCGACTCCTGGTTTCGTATTCCCGGAACCTCCATCCGCTTTGGGCTGGATGGCCTCATCGGCCTCATTCCCGGCATCGGAGACATCCTGGCCGGCCTCGCCTCTTGCATCATCATTCTGGCGGCATGGGCGCGCGGTGCACCCTACGTCACGGTTGCCCGCATGCTGGTCAACCTCGCGCTCGACGTCATCATCGGCACGGTGCCGCTGCTCGGCGACATCTTTGACATCGCATGGAAGGCCAACCGCCGCAACTACGCGCTGCTGACCCGCCACCTGGAGCAGCCACACCGCGGCCACTGGGGCGACTGGCTCTTCCTCGCGGGCGTGGCTCTCGTGGTCTGCGTGATCCTCGCCGTGCCGGTTCTGCTGATCGCATGGCTGCTGCATGCGCTATTTACCATGCGCATGTAGGCTCGACCCTTTATGCAACTTGATACAATCAGCTACAACCGTTTCCACAATGAATTCGGCTCTTGATACAAACTTGACGCAGCTTTTCCGTCAAGAGAAGCTGCACTGCACAAGAGCCGGCTTGAGGATCTATTTGTGGAAGGCGGTATAGGCGTCGGGGCGTAGCGCAGCCTGGTAGCGCATCTGCTTTGGGAGCAGAGGGTCGGGGGTTCGAATCCCTCCGCCCCGACCAATAAACAGTCTATTTTCAACATTTTGCTAGAAGTGATACCGGGAGTGATACCGCTCCTGTGTCCTTTAGAGAAAAGAAAGCGAATCTAAAGAGAAGGGAATATTTACTCGTCGCTTATTTCGATGGCGGAGTCGAGCTGAACTGTTTCCCTAAAACTAAAGATATGAATCAAATTCAATCGGATTGAGGTCACGGGGCAGATCTCTCAATGACAGATGCGGGTCTTCGGGCATCATGAAGAAGACGTCAAGTTATGGGGTTGAACGCATATTTCCCTCCACCCCAGGGCGAGCTAAGCGCGGCGTAACTCGGGGAGTTCATAGGCTGGCAACCGTCGTAGGAAATGATGTTGCGTGAGGTGATAAACGGCGTAAGAGTTCTGCCGCTATTTGGCGTAAGCATGAGTACGCGCCTGAACCCGCAGACCGTAGCCGGGTGGATCTTGAACAGCCGCGCTGCTTCCGCTGCCGTCTTCTCGCCCTTGCGGATCATATGCAGGATCTCTCTTTGCTGATGCTCTGAGAGCTTGGGGCGACGCCCGCCGACCCTCCGATCCCTGCTGGCCATTTCGAGACCAGCTCGGTTCGCTCTCGAAGCATTGCCCTTTCGAACTCGGCAAAGGCACCCACCATCTGCGTCATCATTCGGCCTGCCGGCGTCGTCGTGTCAATCGCCTCCGTCAGGTTCCGGAAGCCAACCCTGGCTGTCCCTAGCTGCTCCATCAAC
This sequence comes from uncultured Acidobacteriaceae bacterium, assembly GCA_963771495.1. Taxonomy (GTDB): domain Bacteria; phylum Acidobacteriota; class Terriglobia; order Bryobacterales; family Bryobacteraceae; genus Bog-105. The sequence continues at coordinate 8,383 of CAVYTR010000016.1, forward strand.
GTGAGGAGATCGCGCAAGGAGCGAGACATGCGCGCGCGGAGCGGACGGCACCACTCAGCGGGCTTTTGCTCTTGGCTTTGCCGGACTCTTATGATGTTGGTATGAGCAAAGCGCCTCCACGTTTGACAGGAGCTGTCAAAAGAGTGCTCGGCCAACTCCTACTTCGTCACGAAGAAGGTGTTGAGGAAAAGGATATTTTTGAGGCAACCGGGCTTTGGTCTGTGAGGGCTGGTTGGATACTCGACAAACTCCAGGATGTAGAGTGGGTAGAAACGAAGTGGGATGAAGGTCCACCCGACCCCATATTCCCCAACCAGCTGCCGGCTTTGTTTTATAAGCTCACCGCTGAAGGGGAAAGGAAAGCAAAAGAGTCTCTTGGAGACTTGAAGGCAGCAAGAGAAGCCAACTCGGTGCGGAAAGGACTAAGCAGGCTGGACCGTATCGATGTTTGGGTGAGCAATAGATTCCTACGGAAATAAACGTCGACGTCTTTGTTGCTCTCGCTAGGTGTTGCGTGAGGTACGAAATGGCGCAAAAATCCTGCCGTTACTTGGAGTAAGCATGGGCTCGCGCCTGGAGCCGGCAGACTGTCGCCGGGTGAATCTTGAACAGCCGCGCGGCTTCGGCTGCCGTTTTCTCGCCCTTGCGGATCATGTGCAGGATCTCTGTTCGCTGACGCTCTGAGAGCTTGGGCCGACGCCCGCCGACCCGTCCGTCCCTGCGGGCGATCTCGAGGCCAGCTCGGGTCCGCTCTCGCAGCATTGCCCTCTCGAACTCGGCAAAGGCACCCACCATCTGCATCATCATTCGGCCTGCAGGAGTCGTTGTGTCGATCGCCTCCGTCAGGCTCCGAAAGCCGACCTTCGAGGCGCCAAGCTGCTCCATCAAAGTGAGGAGATCGCGCAAGGAGCGAGCCAGTCGGTCCAATTTCCAGACGACCAGCACATCGCGCGGACGAAGCTGATCGTGGCCATCCCTAAAATTTCGGCGATCTCACGATAGCGCAGCCCTCCGGCGCGCAGCAGCAGACACTCGCGCTCGGCGTCGGTGAGCAGGCGCACCGCGCTTCGCAGCCGACAGAACTTCTCTTTCTCAAGAACAGCCTGCTCGGGCGTCGCTTCGTCCACCATCGATGCTTCAACTTCCATATCGAGGGGGGCACTGTGGCGCCGCTGATAGCTGTTCTGGCAGTCGCGCGCAGCGTTGTGCGCCACACGGAACAGCCAACTGCCAATATTCTTTTGCGGTCCACCAGCGGCCAGGTGCTGATGGAGGCCTACGAAAGTGTCCTGCACCACGTCCTGCGCCTCGTCGGCGGTAAGCCCAAGGCATACAAGGTAGCGAAGTAACGGCTTGCGCATTTCGCGGTACAGGGTCGTAGCCTCGCACGTGTCTGTAGCCAGGCGCGCGAGCGGCAGCGCCAATGGGACCGATTCGCCACTCATAGCTTCCTCTGCATCGCGCCTCTATGTATATAACGATTGACCCTGGCGCTTTTGCGGCGTGCGGCGGCAGAAAAGTTGAGCTGGCTGCGATGAGTTTCCCGAAGGTCTTGGCCTCGCCGCGCAGCAGCATGCACCGCCCGGAACGGAACTCTTCGCCTGGGACGAGTCTCGGCTCTATTTTGGCGGTCAGCCTCGGTTTGGTGAGTGATAAATCGCGCTATATCACTCATCAAGCCGTGGTGGCGGATTCTGGATTCCGAGCGTGTTCTGGGCGAGTAACGGGCAATCCCGGAAGCAATCTCCTGTTGGAGCGCAATTGCAGGCCATATTTTAGCGAGAGAATGTCTGGTGGACGTCTACGGGAATCCCCTCCAGAGCTTTTTGGAAGGGTCACGCTTTCGACCAAAAAGAAGACGCCCCGTGAATGAAGGGCGGCGTGTTCACGGTGCGGAGTTTAGTCAGACTCGCTCGCGGTCGCGCGAGCGCTCCCGTTGGCGACTTTTGTCCCGCACCTTGGGCTGGGAGATGCGGTCGTCGTCCTTTTGCAACTGCAAAAGTTTCTGTTCGAGCGCGGGCTTCTCTGACTGATGGAGCCGCGCAAAGAAAGTGCCCAGGTCGCGGCTGTAGTCGAGCTGGAGCGATGCGCGCATGATGATGAGTGGTTGGAGTCGAGCAAAGATGCGCTGGACCGGCGCAATGCTTCCCTGGTGGATACGACCGGCGAGTTGGCGCAAATGGTGCGAGAGGTCATAGCGGAAGAGTTCGGAGCGCAGTTGTCGCGTTTGCGGCATGAGTTGCTCAAAGATGCTGAATCGGCATCCGTGAAGGCTGACGCTTCCGTTAAGGCGGCCCTGGCGATACCAGAACGGCGAAACCAGTGGAAAGTCAGAATGGAAGGCGTGTTCGTTGGCAGTGGTTTGGTGTTGCTCGGGGCTATGTTGATGCACTGGCTTGGGCTCTGAGGCCACTCGCGCTTTGGGGACTACTCTATGAGAAGCCGGGAATCCAATGGCAACGGCTAGGCAGAAATTGGCGAGTGTGCTGAAGGCCTGAGGGCCGTCAACTCCCGTACATCGGCAGGCCTGCTCCTCGGCTTTGAAGTCCGTAATCCCATTCCCTCGAACAGCAACAAGTGCGCGCGATGCAGCAGTTCTGGCGTGAGCTGAAATCCTGCGCCTGAGCCTACAACGGCGGCGGCATCGCACCTGGGGCAGACAGCAGTGGCTCCGGCAGCCACCCACACGCGAATCTCGTTTTCTGAAACATTTGCTCGCAGGAGATACAGCCGCACAGATCTGCGCTTTCAATCTCCGCGCGGTTGTGGTGCATCTGTCTTGGAAGTTGGTACGCGGGGATAGTCGGTTTGATCTTGCTCGATGATCGCGCGGCTCGTTGAGCGGGAAGCGCACTCGTCAGAGTTGCCAGCACACCACTCGAAAAGTCCCGCTCTTTTGATTTTTCATCGCCCCGCTCCCACCCACCGTCAATGGCAATCACCGTATATTACCCAAACGAGCCCGGCAGTTGCGGTTTGCGGCGCACTGACCCAATGGTGAAGTGCACTTTACGGCGTCCACATTCAGTCAGTCGCCATCCCCGCTGTCGTTACCTTTCAGCCATCCTATGCTGCCGCGCATGCCTTGTGAATAAGTCAACGAAGAGATGCGACTCAGATCAATGATGCGCCAAAATCTGAAGCCCGTTGATCGACGCACGCACTTGGCTGTCGGTGCTTCCGGCGTGAACGGGAGCCAGATTGAAGTTGCTGCCGGTGCAGTCCAGGAACTCAACGTAATTCCCGATTGATCCGCCCGAAGCCTGGATAAACGTGCCGGAGAAAACGACGCCTCCAGGATCGGTGCCGCTGACTGTGCTGCCCTCGCGGGCGGAGCAGCCATGGACCACACCGTCGTTGTCCACGGACGTAAGCCGGTAACTGGCGGCTCGAGTGGAATCGGGGGTTGAGTCATTTCCGCCGTAAAAATAGACAATCACGTCGTACATCTTGAAGCTCGACGGCAGCCCTGACACAGCTTCCGTGTTGGGAATTGTATTGCTGCTGTCCAGATAGCCCCGCATCATGCGGTCATTGCCCGGCTGGTCGGGGACGGAAGTGAAGTAGGTGTTGGGCGCGGTCCACTGCACCAGGGCGGTGGTCGCGTTGCCATTCGCATCGACCAGGTTGTCGAGTTCGCCGGAATTGGCGATGCCGGCCTGGTTCCAGTTCTTGAGCGGCACCACTCCCGCCGTTTCCGATGGGACCATGGGTGTCGCGTTGTAGCTCACAAAATTGATGCTGATTGCGTCGGTATAAGGCGCCTGATGCGCCACATAATTCAGCGCCTCGACCGGGATCGGCTGCGAACTCGCGGTTGCTCCCGAAGCTGTGACTGCCCTGGCCTGCAATCTATAAGAGCCGGGAGAGAAATTCATCCACGTGATGGTGTAGGGGAATGAGGCAACACTGCCAACTTTTGCGCCGTTCGCATAGAAATCCACTTCCTTAATCGAGTCCGTGCTGCCGGTCCGTAGGTTGGCATCAGCGGTCAAAACCAGCGACGTTCCTGAAACCACGGTCGAACCTGGCAGTGGTCCCGTTATCGTCACCACAGGTGGGTAGCTAAATTGCACTCCCGGCCCCTGGTTCGGCTGCATGATCGTCTGCAATGCGCCAAGCGTATTCAAGGTGGGTGGCGGATTGAGCTCGTTCGGAATCGCGGGAGCGTTCCAGTAGGGATTTAGCACGCCATAGGTCTCTTCGGACCCGAAGGTGCGCGTGTTTCCCGTGGACTCCGTTCCGGCTAGTTCCCAGTAGGACCAACCGATATCGTTTTGCGACAGATATTGACGCATGCTCGCGAACCACAGCCCTCCGGAGCCATCGGAGGAGGTGGTGTCCGTGATGCAGGTGGATGCCGTGTGGCAATTTCCGAATTCACCCAGCCACAGCGGAGCGGTATAGGATTGCCCCGGCGTAATGATGTAGCCCCACTCCGTATTCAGATCGGTGGCAAGCGCGCTCTCGCCGGTCAGTCCATTATGGTAGAAGGCGTAGTCGTGCGGAGAGTATACGACGCGATTGGCGACATTCAATCGAACGGGTAAGTTGGCGACGCCGGTGAGATCGGCCGCATAATTCACTCCTTCCACCACAATCAGCAGCTTCGGATTCAAATTCAGCACGGCATTGCCGCCCCGCTCCGCGGCCGAGTGCCAGTCCGTCGCGGGATCGCCTCCCCATGTCGCATCAACTCTAGGCTCGTTGCGCAGATCGGCGGCGATCACCTGGGGCACGTCCCGAAAGCGCGCAACCATGCCTTTCCAGTCGGCGATCCAACTCGTTTCCGGATAGTCGGCGTTGTACCAGAGATCGTTGCCATCGCCGCTGCAGCACCACTCCGCGTTGCTGTTGTGGTTGTCGAGGATGACCATTAGCCCCTGCGCGGCGAGCGTGCGCACCACCATGTCATAGACGGCCATGGCGCGCTTCCCCTTCAGTTGTGGATTAGCCGTGATCGCATAATCCGGCACGATGGGGTTGCTCTCGTACATCTCGTTCGACCAGGGAAGACGCACCGCATTGAAGCCCATGCAGCGGATACGCTGGGTGATGGCATTGAGCGGCTCAAGCTGCAGACTGCCAACCACAAAGTCGTTCTGTTCCGCTCCGGCCCAGGCAACGCCGTGCAGTTTGACACGATTGCCGTGGCTGTCCACGATGAAGCGTCCGTCGGTGTGGAGGGGCAATGCAGGTTGTGGGACGCTCAACGTGCAGCCTTGGGCGGCGGCGTTCTGGGATGCCGCCGATTGCTGGGCCTGGGCGGCAACAGGGGCCATGGAGAGGCAAGCTGCCGCGGCGAAACAGAGCGGGAGGATAAATGCAGCTTTCATGAGAGGCCTCCAATTCAATTTTCGGATTCGGCGGCTACCGTCGATCGGCAGCCATGTCGTTCATTGCGGGGTAATCGTTTTGGGAAAGCCGGATGGCTCTACTCATTAACGTAGGGTACGTTACCGAAACGTCTTCCATTCTGTCCACCAAAATCTGTCCTTTATGCTGACAAATTTTGATCTCTTTAAAAGTTGAAATTATGATGGCTTGTTGCTGTTTATTGAACTGGGCGAGCGGACTGTAAGCCTCGCGTTCTGTCTCTGCCTCTTGCTTTTCAATAATCTACGTGTACGTTAACGTAACCACGGTCAGTGTCGGCATCGCGGCGGCATGTCACCAACACTCCCCGCCACCGGCCATTCGCAGTGCTCCATTGAGCCGCTTCTACCCAAATCAGCAAATCGCGATGCAGACTATATGAGGAATGCCGTCGTTTGTCGGACTGCGCGACAATAAAGAACCGCGAGAATTCGTAAAGGAAACTTAGTTGCCGGTGCTTCCGATGATGAGTATCTTCTTCATTTTTCTAGTCTCCTGGGTTTTGCGCGGGCTGTTGTTGCGCTCTTCCGAATTGATAGATTGCGAGGGTAAAGGCGATGGCTGCGGCGAGCGATCCGGCAGTGCGGACGTGGTTCCATGCAGTCCAGTTGGGAACGAAAGCGGCCCAGAGGCGCGCGGCTTCTGCACTAGATGGATTCAACGGAGCGAGTGCATCGTTCTGCGGAACATTGAAGACGAAGGTGACGAACATGGCGATGCCGAGGTAGAGCAAGCTGCCGGTTAGCAGAGCACCAACGCCGGGAGTGTGTCGATGAAGAAGTGCCCAGCCCAGGAGGAAGATGCAGACGGCCCGCAGTTCCGAAGAGTTGGAAGGCTAATGATGGATTGATAACACAGATGTTGACCGATTGGAATGCCGCAATGCCCAGAGGCGGTGGCAGGCGGGCGAAGGCATTCATGACGAAGCTGGAGAAGGCGAAGAAGACTCCACCGGCGGAGCCTGAGCCCAGCGCGGCGAAGACCGTGAGTGCAATCAGCGTGCGAGAAACCGGGGCAGGTATGTTCATGAGCTAACTGTAGGAAGTTTTGCCCGATTGGACCATGTGTAAGAATCTTCGATGTATAGCCGGACGTCTAATTCGAGCGAAACAGGTATGGCGATGGATGTGCTGACGGATTGGCTTCGTGAGATTGAGACGAATGCGGTTGTGCTGTGCCGCAGCAGGATGCCTGCACCGTGGGGCATGCAGATTTCTTGCCCGCGAAGGAGTAGTGTTTCACATCGTCACGGATGGAGCATGCTGGTTGCGGCGTGCGGATGCGCAACCACTTTTACTGGAGCAGGGCGATCTTGTGTTGCTTCCGCAGGGGCTCGATCACGAGGTAGTAGATGATCCGAAGTCAATAGCGGTACCGCTGGAAGACTTTCTTGGGCGAGAGTCGTTTCCAGTAAATGGAAGTCCGACGACGACATTGATCTGCGGGGCTTATCTAGCGGATGTTGAGCTTGCTCACCCGATGCTGTTGGCGCTGCCTCCCGTGATGCACTTTCCGGCGAAGAGTGTCCAATTGAAGCCTGAGCTTGCGGCTACGTTGTCGTTGTTGACGACCGAGATCGAGGGAGATGCTCCGGGTGGCGAGGCGCTGATTCAGCATTTGTTCGATGTGCTCTTCGTGTACATCGTGCGCGCATGGTCAGATGAGGTGTCATCGGAGAATCAAGGATGGCTTTCGGCGTTGAAGGAGCCTTCACTGACCAAGGCGAACAAAACTACCCTCGTAGGCTCCGGCAGGCTGAAATCGACAAATGGCTATTATGGCCTCCGCTTCGCGCATAACACGGACGTGTTCGTCAGTCATTTGGCCACGTCAACGAATTGAACGCCGTAGGGAAGTAAGGGAAGGTGCAGTGCGAGCGCTGGGCCCACAAAATAGCGGAGAGCATCTTGGCCGCAAGAATTCTCATGGTTTTTAGTGCGAGCATTATCCTTACGCTTGGAGTCCTCCACCTCGTTTCTACGTTCTGGGGGCCAAGCCTCACGCCCCGTGACCCCGCACTGCAAATCAGCATGAGCCAGAGTTCACCTATTATGACGAACGAAACAACCATGTGGCGGTGTTGGGTGGGCTTCAATGCCAGCCACAGCATGGGACTTATTTTGTTCGGCTTGGTTTTCGGTTATCTCGCATTGGCTCACGGTCAACTCCTCTTTCGGTCACCGTTCCTGCTCGTTGTCGGGCTGGCAATGCTTGGTGGTTTTGTTGTGCTCTGCAAGGTTTATTTTTTTAGCTGGCCTCTTAAAGGCGTCAGCATTTCTTTGGCCTGCTATGTGGCTAGCATTGCGCTATCGCGGGGCCTAACAATACGCTCTTGATGCAAACAGCAATATGGAGATGCGGGACAGACGGTTTTTTCAGCCGCGACTCGCCCCAATCTTTGGAGTTCTGGGAGGATGGTGGCCGATCCAGAAATTCCTACTTAGTAAGGGGAGTACGAGGAGACCGTCGATTTGCATTGGCCCTATACCAAGCGACCGGATGGAAGGATCGCAGTCACTCTCGACAACAACGTGTGGAACTTCTCTACGACAAGAACATTGATCTTGCCGTCGAACTCCCGAGCGAACGATTCGCCATCTTCATTACGCGCGAGGTCGAGATTGAGACTTTTGGGCAATCCATCCGCAACGAAGGCTGCGCTCAAGGACTTCGGTGCCCGGACGATCGCGGAGTGTGACATCACCACAACCTGGGTCTTCGGCTTTGATTCAAGAGGTCCAGGGCCGCGGCGTTATGGTGGATTCGATCAGGACGTTTGGCAATCGCAGACAGAACGGGAGTTTTACGAGGCGATCCGCCTGCAATACCTGACTAACAAAAGTATTAAGAAGAATCGGTTGAATGGAAATGAAGGAGACGCAGCCGTCGCCGTGATAAAGCCGCGTCCTGAATACTTGATCATAGCTCCTCCATTTTCTGCCTCGTACAAGTTGAGAATCAGGTGGCACCGATCCGAATGCGAATGGCGAGCGAACTCTTGGCTACGGAAAGGGCTTGACGATTGGAGAGCTGGCCGTTCGCCTCGGCTATCAGTCAAAAGCAGCGTTCAACCGCACATTCAAGTGATTTAGTGGCATTACGCCGGTACCTCACGCTGAGTAGACTCGAAATAGGAAAGTCAGCCTACGGAAAACATTGCATCCTGCTGACTATGCTGCAGTGGGAGTCAGTTCCATGCTGAATGGTATGGCTAGCAAGTTCGGTGCCTAGTCGGGACGGCTGCGGATCTAGGTTGCCGTGATTTTCGTTTTCACACGCATATTGCGGTTTTCTGTCGTATCCGAGTGGCAAAGTGACCGCTCAAAGCTGCTTTACCACGGCAGCGAGCGCTCTTGCGCTCCTGTCGATTTCTCTCTCCGGCAGGCGACAATATCCCCGCAATAGTGCTGGTTGTGCAGGCCCCGGTTGCGAGCGATAGGCGCTTAGTCCGTGAACGTATATTCCGCGACGAACAGCTTCTGCGACGATCGCAGTCTCACCCGCGCCCCTAGGAAGCTCCAGTGTCAGATGCAGACCAGCCGCCACGCCACGGACTGGATACTGGGGCATATGAGTACAGAGGGCGGCCGCCAACTGAGCCCGCCTGCGGCTATAAATCAGTCGTGTGCGCCGCAGGTGACGGTCAAGGTGCCCGCGCTCGATGAACTCGGCAAGGGCTAACTGGTCGATTACCGAGGACCCCGATCAGCGTCGAGTTTTGCCTGGCTGAGATCCTGAATCAACGATTGTGGCGAAAGCACCCACCCGATTCGAAGCGCGGGTGCTAATATCTTGCTGGCTGAGCCGATATAGATCACGCGTTCCGGACTAAGACCCTGCAGCGCACCGATCGGCTCGCGGTCATATCGGTATTCCCCGTCATAGTCGTCTTCAATTACAAATGCATCTCTCATAACAGCCCACGCCAATAGCGCCGTTCGGCGCGTAGCTGACAGCACTGAGCCAGTCGGGTATTGATGGGCAGGCGTGACATAAGCCGCTCCAGCCTTGAGCCGGGTAAGATTTTCGACACACACGCCGCTGTCGTCCACCGGCACCGGAACCATTTCAAGGCCCGAAGCTCGTACGTCGGAGCTTTCGTACGCGTGACCCGGATCCTCGACGGCAATTCTTCGCACTCCACGTGCTTTCAAGATTTCGCAGACCAAGCGCATGCCCTGCGCAAAGCCAGTGCACAAAATCATCCGCTCAGCAGTCGCTGTCGTGGCCCGTGAGCGGTTGAGATACGCCGCGAGTGCAAGACGTGTTGGCAAGGCACCGCGTGCGTCTGGATAATCAAGCGCCATCTCAGGAGCTGCATGCATGGCGCGACGCATTGCGGATAACCATTGCCGATCCGGGAAAAGGGAGTGGTCGGGCCTGCCGGGGCGAAGGTCACAGAGGGGTGGCCTCACGATCGCGATTTCCTGGATGATGGGCAGACGATTGGCTGGCAGCCGCTCGGCAACATAGGTTGATGAGCCGCAACGTGAACACAGATATCCTTCGGCAAGTAGCTGCTCGTAGGCATCGATAACCACTCCGCGAGATAAGCCGAGTTCGGATGCAAAAACCCGGGTAGATGGCAGGATGCAACCGGGGGCGAAGCGGCCCTTCTGAATCGCTTCGCGCAATGCACGCTGCAATTGGATGTGTAGGGGCACACCGATTTTTCTTTGGAGCGATACCGTGATCTCGCTTCGTTGTATTCCTTTTGGCATAACGGGTACTGGTACTCGATAAGTGATCGTAACTGGACCTTGATTTTATACCACTCCCCCACCTAGATTGTGCAAGACGATCAAAGAGGAGAGTCCTATGATCCGGGTTCGCAAGGCGCAACGCCCAGACGCACGACTGCTCCGGCAAATGATTCTTGAAATGGGTCAACACGAAAGGCTGCCCGTTTTTGCGACAGAAGAGCGCCTGGCCGAAGACGGATTCGAGGATGCTCCCAAGTTCCACGTGCTCATCGCTGAAGTTGGCACCGAGGCTGCAGGCTATGCGCTGTTCTTCGATTGCTATTCGTCGTTTCAAGGCCCAGGCATCTTCCTTGAAGATCTGTTCGTGCGCAACCGATTTCAAGGCAACGGAGTTGGCCGAGCCCTGCTGGCGCGTATCGGTGCGAGAGTAATGGAACTCGGGAATTTTGGGATTCATATTCAACGTTCTGGATTGGAATCAATCGGCCCTTCAATTCTTTGGGAACGCCGGAGCATCGCTCAGCGATCGGAAGACTTTTTACTTAAGAGGCCCCGTGCTTTGGGAAATTGGGAAGCGCGAATCTGCCAGCCAAAATCCTGCTCCGGTGCAACCGGAGATCGGGACCTACGAACGGAATGTTTAAGGAGGAGAGAATGCCAGGAATTGATAAGGTCGCAACGCTCACCATCGCAGTTAGAGATCAGGACGAGGCTCTGCGATGGTTTACTGAGAAACTCGACTTCGAGAAGCGAATTGATCTTTTCGCACCGGAAATGCGGTGGCTTACAATTGCGCCGAAGAAACAAATGGAAATTGAGTTTGTTCTGGCTTCCTGGTTTCCCGATTGTGTGGGTAAGAATGCTCCATGCGTTCTGGAAACCCATGACTGCCAAGGCACGTATCGGACCCTCAAGGGCCGAGGTGTGACGTTCAGCCAGACACCATCCGAAAAGCCTTGCGGCGTCGAGGCTGTATTTGAGGATCTATATGGCAACACATACGCACTCGTTGAACGCAAGTGAGTGGCGCGCCAGATCAGGAGTGCTCGAGCACATTGAGCCGTCCCGGATCGCAAGCGTGTTCGGTGCCGCCCTAGTAGGTTCGCCTGCAACAGCTTTTGCAGTTCGTGTTTAGTTACTTTTTCAAAGGGGATCAACTTGTATCACCACCGCCAATTCACAAAAGCTGCATAAGCCCGTTCCTGTCCGTATCACTGCCTCTCTTGGCCTCGATAACATTTGCCCCGCTCATGCATGCTCGCGCCCTACCAGCTCAGGAACTGCAGTATCCTGCGGCATTCACTGCTGTTTTATGCCTCAGGCGTGGAACTTCGCCGCTTGCTGCCAGCGCCTGAACAGGCAAGCTTCACGCCTTACGCTTACCGATATGGAGTCTATCGCGGCAACTGGTCAAAATACCGGCGAGTGCTGGAGAAGGATTGGCAAGTGTATCTCGATGGCAAGACCAGCTTCCAGACTGCCATCCGCTTAATGGTTGCAGACCTGCAATGAAACCTTGCAGGAGGCGTGGCGGGATTGCTGTCTTGATTTCAGCAAAGGAGATGCCATGGAAGGTGCAGGAAATGTAAATATTCTGTTCGTTTCAGGGTTTGGTCCGGTCGTTCGCGACACGGGTGACAGTCGCAGACTGTATGAAGAAGTGCTCGGTATCCCGTTTAGAGAAGAAAGTGGTAGCTATCTCCATACGGAAGCACTTCAAGGAGCAAAGACTTTTGCCTTGTGGCCGCTTTATCAGGCGGCGCAGTCTTGTTTCGGCAAAGATACCTGGCCTGACGTCATTCCGGTTCCCCAAGCGTGGCTTGAATTTGATGTCGAGAGTGTCGAAAAGGCAACGGTGGCGCTTGAATCACGAGGATATCGAATGCTCACCAAGAACAAGAAAGAACCGTGGGGCCAAACGGTCACTCGGTTCCTCTCGCCGGAAGGATTGCTGGTCGGCGTCACAGTTACTCCATTAATGCGGAAGAAGAAATCGACCAGGCCCGTTTGCAAAATTAGATTCAAAGCTAAATAGACTGCGACGAACGGCGAGACCGGAACGGAACTCAGCGATGCTCTTATGGTCCGGATACAAGCGTCCTAGAGGCCACATCAACCCGACGTTTCGACGGCTCTTTGCCAGACGATGTTGCCCTGACAAAACGTGCAATCGCTACTGCTAAGGGAGACGTCGTTCTCGTTGGCCATTCCTATGGAGGAGTTGTCGTATCGGAGGCGGGCAATGATCCAAAAATCAAATCATCGGTCTACGTAACTGCCTTTGCTCCAGACAAGGGCGAGTCGGTCTCGTCGTTGCTTGCCAACCCTCCAGCGCGCGCGCTGGTGCCGCCAATCCTTCCTCCGGTAGACGGCTTTCTCTTTCTCGATCGGGAGAAGTTCGCCGCTTCCTTTGCCGCCGACATTCGCCCGGATCTGGCCGCGTTCATGGGAGACTCTCAGGTCCCGTGGCGTCTGGAGGACTTGCAAGGTGCTGTCAGCGAGCCGGCGTGGCGTTCGAAGCCGAGCTGGTATCTCGTTGCAAAGGACGATGGCATGTTTCCGCCCCCGGCGCAGTGCATGATGGCAAGCCGGGCGGGCTCTCATGACCGGGGCGCCGGGTACGCTCGTTCATCTCACTTTGTTCGCACCAGCCATTCGCATCCGCCTTCGCTATGACGCGCTCTGTTTCGTGGAGTTCGGCGCGATGCACTTCGAGGAACATGGCGTCAGTGCGGAAGTGAGCGCAGTTGAGGCAAGCATTCGGGTGCGGACACGGCCCAGGCACGATTGGGATGGCGCAGTAGCCATTCGTTAGAGCCTGTGCCAGGACGCTGCGCGTGAACCACTGAAGATCGGCGCTATCGTTCATTCCGTCTTCTAGGACTACCTTGCCCGTCACATCGATCAGTGTGCCTTTCAGGTATTCCGACAGCTTGTCCTTCATTGTGGAGTCATGAATGTGGGCGTACCGGCTCGTCATCTCCGGCCCCTTGCGCTGGATGATGTGGTGTGGCACGCCGAGATTGATCAAGCGTGTCCCGACAGTGTGACGGAACTGATGCGCCTGGAAGCGGAACAACTTACCGCTGGCATCTCGGATATCGTGATCGTAGGCCATCCGCGCCATCCCCCGTATCGTTCTGCGCGAATGCAAGCTTATACATGACGACATTGATGAAGGGGGTATGTAATTTGCGTTCAAGAGCCTGCGCGCAGGCCTTCGCCTCATCGAAACGATTAAGAGTGAGGTACGATACGATGCGGAAAGCGATGCGCTTTAAATAACTCGACTTAACGTCCATTTTCGAACGCCTTAGACATTCTGGACGAGATGCTGCACTTCTATCAATTCATGCCGATTGACAACCACTGCTCAAGCCTATCGGCATACGTGCGGCCTGAGCGATGTTCGGAGCCATCTGACAGTCTGACGATGAATTCCCGATTATCGGCGGAACATAATTCCAAAATGCTGGCTGTTTGTACGATTCGGGAACGCTGTATGCGGAGAAATTTCGCGGGATCGAGCCTTCGCTCCAGTGACGCCATAGTTTCGCGAAACAAATATGAACGACCATTGACATGCAACTCTACATAGTCGCCCGCTGCTCCAATCCATTCAACATCATCCAAAAGCACGATCTGAATGCGGGATCCGGTTTGAACCGCAAAGCGCGAGACATATTTCTCCGAAGTCTGGGCTAGCATTGTCAAGATGCGCTCGGCCATTGTGGCTCTCAAAGTGGAATCGACGAGCCTTTGGGCTCGGGTGATGGATGCAGCAAAGCGCGTGTCGTCGATCGGCTTCAACAGATAGTCCAATGCGTGATATTCGAATGCCCGCAACGCATGTTTTTCATAGGCTGTTAGGAAAATGACTGCCGGCAGGTTCTCCCTAGGCAACGCACGAAGGACATCAAAGCCATCCATTTCTGGCATCTGAACGTCAAGAAAGACGACGTCCGGCGCTAACTCCAGGATGTTCTTCAATGCGGACGCACCGTCTCCGCATTCTCCAACAATCTCGATGTTCCTGAATTTACGCAGCCGATGAGCGACACCGCGTCGTGCCAGCGGCTCATCGTCAACGATCAGGGCACGCATGGCAAGGCCTCCTGAGACTGTGTGACTTTGCGGAAGGGCAGCTCCACGATCACTTCGCAACCGCCACTCTCCGGCCACTCCAGCCGGAACATGTAATTCGTTCCATAAAGCGCCTTCAGACGTTCTGCGGTGTTCGTCAGGCCTATCCCATTCCCATTGTCGCTTTGCCTTGCAGGGCTTCGCCTCCCAGAGTTTCCGACGACGATGCGCAGACGATCTTGATGGAGCGCACTTTCAATCCTTATCTTTCCGCCCTCGACCAGCGGAGCGACGCCATGCCGTACTGCATTCTCAACCAACGGCTGAAGTAACATGCTGGGCACCAATGCGTCCAATGTTTGTGGAGGGATGGATATAGAGAACTGCAGGCGTTCCCCCAGCCGGGTCTGCTCGATGGCGAGATACCGCTCCGTAAAGGCGAGCTCTTGAGAAAGAGTCGCTTCCGTTACGAGTTCGGAGTCGAGAGTCGTGCGCAAGAGTTCTCCAATCTGTGCCAGCATTCGTGTTGCTGCCGCAACATTCTCTTCCACCACAAGTGTGGAAACAGCGTTGAGCGAGTTGAACAGAAAGTGAGGGTTCAACTGATATCGCAGGGCACGGAGCCTGGCTTCGCGAACCTCTGCCTCAGCGCGAAGCTGCGCTTCGCGAGCTTCTGCCCCGGCCCTAAGCAGCCGCTCCTTTTCCTGCGCTGATTGCTGCCACTGCTTGATGCTGAAGTACAGGCTGCACCACATAAATAGCACGACCGTCGCTTCCATCGAGCCCGGTGCCAGGTCCATCCACCCAAGCTTGTGAAATCCATCGATAGCCACCGAAGTAACGACCGAAGCGGCATATCCCAAAACTAAGGAAACGACGGCAACTCTCCACTCGAAAGCGAGCCATGAATAGGATCTGCGCACCAGGTTGCGGCAAAGCGGGCGCAGCAGAAAAGTTGCCAGAAATATGATTGCAACAACGCTGGTATTCTCGCGGAAGGCCCCAGGCCTGTTCAGGAGATCTGGAATATTCCCCACAATCCCCCAGACATAGAAGCTGCCCCATCCCAGCAACTGTAAGTGCCAGAAGGAATCGAAGCGCACCATGTCCTTGCGAGCCATGGGCAGCATTCTAGCCCTTACGCCCACCGGCCGCAGTCTAGCGCGCGAAAGCGTCAGTTCACCGCATGGCGCCTTCACTCTATGGATAAGGCCGAGCGATGGTGCCTGATCCGTATTAGGCTCGCGACGAAGGAGTTGGGACTACCGAAACATCCTTTCAATACCCCAATTAACCCTTCGAATGGTGAATCGGCCGGAGCAGCCGATATGCCAGTTTCGTTTTTGGGAGGTTGTGTATGCATCAGCTATTGAGAAAGAGTCTCCTGCTATCAGTGCTCGCGCTGACGGCGAGCGCCGCGGTGCCGGTATGTCTGTATAGCCAGCAGCTTTCCGCAACCCGCGGGGGCCTGGCTGGGGTGATCACGGACAAATCAGGCGCCATCATCCCCGACGCCAAAGTCACCATCACAGGCGCCGCCGACCGGCGCGTCGTGACAACCGATTCCGGCGGACGCTTTCTCGCGTCGGACCTGACGCCGGGTCTTTACACAGCGTCGGTGGAGAAGGCGGGATTTCAGAGTCAAACCGCGAAGGATCTGGAAGTCGTCATCAACAAGACCAACAGCGTGGATTTCACTCTCGCCACTGGCAACGTTGCCGAGACCGTCGAGGTTAATGCCACCACCGTCAGCATCGACCCCAGTTCCACCGCGGTCAGCGATAATCTGACCGCTACCTTCTATCAGCAGGTTCCTGTTGCCAGAAATGTCGGATCCCTGTTCTATGTCTCACCAGGCGTGGTGGACGGTGGCGGGACGGGAACATCGAACCCTTCCGTGGGTGGCGCGACCGGTCTTGAAAATCTGTATCTCGTAGACGGCGTCGTGCTGAACGACTCCGGCTACGGCGGACTTGGTGTCTTTAGCCCTGTCTATGGGTCGCTGGGCACCGGCATCAATCTCTCTTTCATTCAAGAAGTTCAGGTCAAGACCGCTGCCTACGAACCGAAGTATGGTGGCGTGAATGGCGGTGTGCTGCAGATCGTTACCAAGTCCGGTGGAACCAAGCTGCACGGTGCAGTTGCCGCCTATATGGCGCCGGAAGCTGCCTCCGCCGGATATCGCTATGCGGACAGCTTCCGCCAAAATGTGAGTCCAAGTTTTCTGCTCGGAAAATACATTTCGCAGCCGGAGTATGACGCCAGCGTGGAGTTAGGCGGATATATCTCCGTCAAGGGGCACAATGATCGGCTCTTCTTCTTTGGATCTTTCAATCCTTCGCTCAACCAGACGAACTACATTGCGGCCGACAACCCTTTGATCCCCACTACAGTTTTTGACCATGGCCCGTTTACCTCATCGGCCACGACCCGCAATTGGGCCGGCAAGCTGACTGCGAATATTACAAGTGGCACTACGTTGGATGCGTCCGCATTTGGCGATCCAGCCCACAACAACTACTCTGACAACTCCGCGTCAGTTCTGAACGTGCCCACTCTCAATCTCCGGAGCACTACCGGCTACAGCACCTGGGCCTATGGCAGCCGGGCGATTGTGACTCATCTTGCCTCATCGCTCAATCCGACCACTCAACTCAACATTGCCGCCACCTATAAGACCAGCGGCTTCACGGAATCGGGTTTCGACAACATCCATACAATTACCGACGTGACAAGCGGTTCGACGGTCTTCCAGGGCCTGGCGGCAGGAATCTATCAGAATCCCTCAAATAAAGCGTATGGTGCAACGATCGATGTACAGAAGGTCACAAACCTGTTTGGCCCGCACACTTTCTCTGTCGGGGTTGGCTTCAACCGCGCCATCTATAAGGTGGCGAAAGATTATGTCGGTCCACGCTTTGACTTCCCGACCACGAATGTGGCCGGCACGCCTATTCAGCAGATCGGCGGCAGCGACACATTGGCTGGAACCCCGACCAGTGCAGCTTTCTTTCTTATAGTGGCGCCGGATGGCTGCCCAATAAGCCAATGCCCGCATTACGGTGGTCCAAATGGCCCACAGGTCTATCTGCAACAGGTGCGCGGCCTCTTCAGTCCGGGCCAGGACACCTCGAACCAGAGCTATCTTTCCTCCTATGTCAACGATTCCTGGGCTGTCAACCGTCGTGTCACCATCAACGCAGGTTTGCGTTGGGAAGAAGAGCAGCTCAACGGGCCGAACCAGCAGTATGTGTTCAACGACAACTGGTCTCCACGTCTCGGCATCAATATCGATCCATTCGCTGACCGCAAGAGCAAGGTCTACTTCAACTGGGGTCGCTATACGCAGTCTCTCCCTACGGACGCCGCGATCCGTGAGCTGAATCAGGAGCTGGACATCTTCGAGGCCGATTGGGCCCCCCCTTCGGACGGCACAAACCTTGTGACTAACGCCGACGGCACTATTACTCCCACTCTCGATTCGGCACATCTGCTCAGCGGAACAGGGAATTTCAATCAGCTCAGCGTATCCTCTTCAACCCCCGAGCTCATTCACTCCGGTACACGGCTGAACTTCGAAGAGGAATACCTACTTGGTGTGCAGCGCGAGGTGGCGAGTGGCATGGTGTTGGATCTTCGCTACACTGACCGTCGTCTTGAACGCATCGTGGAGGACATGCAGGGTATATCGCCGGAGGGTGCCCGCGCCGGCCTGCCAAATCAGATATATGTCATCGGCAACCCCAGCCCCTCCGCAGATTACTTCGTCAATGAGCAGGAGGAGACGTACACCCCAGGAACCACGCCGCCTGCGAATTGCGTTAAGGATTACGGCCCGCAGAAGAACAGTGTCGGCCAGGTCGTGGGCGCGGTCTGCGGCTTGAATCCGCTAACGGCTGGCATTCCCACGCCGGATGGCAAGCCGGACGGCGATGCGCTACCGGTTCGTCGCTATCAGTCTTTCGAAGTGGAGCTGAATAAAAACTTCAGCCGGGGCTATATGATCCGTGCCAACTACCGCTTTGCGAAGCTCTATGGCAACTACGAGGGCCTCTTCCGCAACGACAACGGCCAGTCCGACCCTGGCATCAGTTCGCTTTTCGACTTCACCCAGGGCATCGTCGGGCTGCTCGGCGCGCAATTCACTCCGGGATACCTCAACACCGATCGGCGCAACGTCGGCAATCTCTACGGGTCCTACACGTTACCGAATGGTTTCTTTCGCAAGCTGACAGGCGGCGTTGGGTTGCGCGGCCAGACCGGCACGCCGATCTCGCAGCTGGCTTCGCACCCCGTCTATCACAATACGGGTGAGATTCCGATTGGTGGCCGAGGTACTGCGGGCACCACCCCCACAGCTCTGCAGCTCGATACCCACGTTGACTATCCCTTCAGCTTTGGAGACAAGGGTTCATTGAAGCTGACCTTTGATGGTTTCAACGTCACCAACTCCCAGTTCACCAGGACGGTAAACCAGGATATCGACACTGGCTTCCTGACCGGTGCAGATCCAACCTTCCGCAGCCCAACCTCCTTCCAGAGAGCGTTTTATGGACGGTTCTCGGTTCGCTACGAGTTCTAGCGCGACACCACAGAAGGAAGGAAGCTGGTCTCGAGATGGCCCGCCGCGATGGGCGGGTCGGAGGGCGTCGATCCAAGCTTTCAGCCCGTCAGCAAACAGAGATACTGCACATGATCCGTAAGGGCGAGAAGACGGCGGCGGAAGCTGCGCGATTGTTCAAGATCCACCCGGCTACAGTCTGCCGGCTCCAGGCGCGCGCTCGCAACAGTCGACCAGCAAAATTGTTGCACTCGCCATAGAGACTCCTTTAGGCATCACGCGACAACGCCGCACAGTAGAAAGTGTACCCTTATGTCAGATAGCCGACATTGCGCGGATGAAATCGTCGGGTGGGTTCAGTGGGCGGAGGTTTCCGAACCCGCCACTGAATTTGTGTGACGGTTCAGCAGGTGGACGTGAGCAACGCGGGAGGCCATAAGCGGCCCACGGGCCCAGTCCTCCTTCTGGGTTTCATTGGTGCTTTCAATTGCTGTTCGATGGCCCTAAGGAGGACATCCTGGTCGACGGTGACATCGGGAGCGAACCGAGCAACTACTTTGCCATTGCGCGAGATGAGGAACTTCTCGAAGTTTCCAGAGGAGTTCACCAGGGGCTGGGGTCTGCGAAAGATAGCCGCTTCGAAGGAGATGCTCACGTAGCTGGCTATTTCGAGGAGTTATCGCAACAGGCTGCATTGCGGTGAGATAGCGATACAGCGGATGCCTGGTTCGCTCCCTGGGTAACAATCTTGTCGAAGATAGGAAACTGCACATTGTAGT
Organism: uncultured Acidobacteriaceae bacterium; assembly: GCA_963771495.1. GTDB lineage: Bacteria > Acidobacteriota > Terriglobia > Bryobacterales > Bryobacteraceae > Bog-105. The sequence continues at coordinate 27,885 of CAVYTR010000016.1, forward strand.
CGGCGGTAGAGCGCACTTCAGTGTCGTTGGAGGTGGAGCACACCTCCGTGTTAGATGATGACCCGGTGCTTTGATGGTCGAAGTCATCGCTGCGAAAGCCGAGTACTGCAAATTCGCGGTCCAAATAGGTGCGGTGCAGCTCCAAGTCACGGTATGGGCGAGTGAAGGGGTCAGGCGAGGCGACGTTCACAATCAGCAGGACGGCACCCGGAATAAGCGTCAACCTTGCACCTGGCGCCACTGAGACGGCGAGCCGGCGAGCCGGAAAGCGCTAAAGCGGTGAGCCCTAACAGTTATCTTCTCCATAGCGGACAACCGCGCCAAAAGAGAGAAGAAGCCACTACGCCTACCACGTTAGTGTGATGCATCGATACTCCTGACGATTCGGTTATTTAAGCAGATATCTGCAGGCCGATGCTGACGGAGTTTCGATGCAGCGCTTCGAAGGAAAGCGAGTGTGACGCTAGAAGTGCCAGGAAACATTACATATTTGACCGTTTCAAATACAAGGAATCCGCGCAAGTCCGTAGAAACATGGACGTAGCAGGAGAGAACGGATTGCAGATCTGACGGTTTTATGAGGCCCCCTGGCACCAAAGACTGTGCGTAATGAGTGCGAGGATAGAAGCCGTTGTAAAGTCTGGCCGAGATCGCTTCCTTCACAACCTAGCGTCACATCTTGGTGTGATTTGCATTTCGGTCAATCGCGGTTACCTTATCAATAACAGCACAACACACACTCAAGGCAGGCTTGGCCACTCCTCTAGTTTGGGTGGCCAATTTTTTGCTTATCGGATCTGACGAACGCCGCCCTCGCAGTCTTCCAGCTCAATCTTTCGTTATTGCTCTGGCGAGATCAGTTCCAGTTTCCGTTCAGACCGTTTGCGGCTCTCCGCAAAAGCCTAACCGGAAAAAGTTCATCTCTATGGTCTTTCCCAGCTACCAGCAATCTAGTCCCTCACGATTTGGCGTGGTCCCGCAGCGCAACGAATTTTGTATACCGATCAGGTGATCGGCTCCGATCCACTCCAGAAACTCAATCTGAGCGACCTTCTCAGGCTTGAGCCTGAGGGCCTTCCTTAATCTTTACATAGGATATAGACCGAATATGTAACTCGCGACCGAATCTGACCTCTGATACCTTATTTGAATGAACACACAGGACATCCTTTCTGCCATTGACGCGGAAATTGCACGACTGCAGTCCGCTCGTTCTTTCCTTGGGGGAACAACCTCCACGGTACGCAGAGGACAGCCACGCACATCCGCTTCGCCTCCGAAAAAGAGAATCATGTCAGCCGCTGGGAGAAAAAGGATCGCAGAGGCACAGCGACAGCGTTGGGCGAAGCAGAAAGCGGCACAGAAGAGATAAGGTCCACTGCTCGTGTGATTTCTATTGAATAGACAGGTGAGGGGATTCTGGCCTAGCGGGGGCCGCGGGAGGCAACGACCGGATTCGGTCGAGCGCGTGGCCGAGCGAACATCGAGATCCTGTGTGCGAATTCCGGCCAGGCCAACGGTTGCGTGGAACGCGCCAATCGCACGTTGCGGGACCGGCTGGTGAAGAAGCTCGCGTGGACGGCATCTCCGACTTGGCTACCGGAAATAACTTTCTGCCCGGATTTGTCGAGCGTTTCAACGAACGATTCGCCGTGCGGGCGGCGAAGCCGGAGAATCTGCATCGTCAGATCAACGTGGCTCCAAGTCGCCTCAGCGATATCCTGTGCCACCGCGATCAGCACTATGTGGGCGCGCAGCTCAGCTTCCACTATGATCGCAAACAGATCATCCTGGAACGCAGCGAGGTCTCGGAGAACCTTGGCGGCCAGTATGTCGAGCTCTACAACTTCGCGGACAGGCGGGTGGAGGGTAGATGGAAAGGGCGGCTACTTCCCTACCGTGTCTTCAGTAAGGATCAGCGTGTCAGCTACACCGCCATCATCGAGAACAAACGCCTCGGCCATGCGTTAGCTCTCGTGAAGGTGCAGCAGGACCTCAGGCACACAACCATGGTGATGACGAACAGCGAAAAGACTGGCTACCGGAAACGAACACGCATGGTGAATGCACCGCCGCTCGTGCTCAGCGATGCCCTGAATTCGTAACGTCCGCGTAGCGCGTGATTGAAGAGGATACAGAAGCACTGCCGCGACCAGTTGAGTTCAGCCGCAATAGACCTGCCGTCAACTCTTGGCACGGTATCGCTTCATTTTATTGCGACTGCCGCATGTTCCCATGGAGCACCAAGTCTTCGCCGCCGGCTTAGAAGCATCGTAATAGGAGGCACGGCATGTCGGCTCATGGCAGAGCTTGAAGCGCCTCCAGAAGCCTGATTGCAGAGCATCCACCACCATGAGGATGAGGGCGGCAACCGGATCCGCCAGCTTGTCTGTAGCGAGGGAGACCTGGCCATCCTCGCCAAGGCGCGGCTGAATCCGATAGCGAGCGATCAGGCGGTTCAGCACTGCGCGGCTGGCTGCGAGTTCTGCGCCGATTCGCATTCCGCTATTTGCGGCCTGGAGCGATCGGAGCGCGGAATGGAGTCGCATCGCAGGGTGAAATGCGGCCTCCGCCTTTTGGGAATCATTCGGCATCTTTCGACGAAGCCAGACTTTCCAGTCGCTGCGACCGGCTGCAAAGTCATGCCAGAGGAATGATTCCAGATTGCGATATTTGACGGGCGTCTCTCTACGATGTTCGGGCACAATAAGCTCCCACTTGCCCATTTTTTCTGTTACCAGTAAAACTGTTTACATGGTAACACTGCGCGGTAGCGACATGAGCCGTAGAACGTTCGTGTTGGCGTTTCCTGCAGCTTTCGGTGCATTTCGTGGGATTGCCTACGGGGAGGGGGTAGACAAGATGCAAGGGAAACCGTTCAGAGTCCATTTTGACAACGACCTTAAGGGAGATCTCCAACGCCGACTTGCTAAGACACGATGGGGTGATGCCGTCACGATGGATTGGCAGTATGGGATGGACAAATCCTTCCTCAAAGCGTTGGTGGAATATTGGCAAACGAATTACAACTTTGACGCTGCGGAAGAACGGATGAACGTGATGCCACAGTTGCGGACGAACATTGCAGGGTTCGGCGTCCACTATGTGCATTTCAAGGGGCGGGGACCACGGCCCAAGCCGCCGCTGTTGATGAACGGCTGGCCGTCGAGCTGTTGCATTCCTCGCAGGTTCCGAGATGAGTCTCTAGTGTCATACGCAGTTGGCTCTCCTCAAATAGTCCAATCGTTCCACCCCTGTCTTCGCAGACGGATAGAGCAAGAGCTTCCTGACCTGCGCGGGATAAGCGGCGCTGTAGGCGAGAAACGTGACCGCTTGATCGCATTCGTTGAGAAGCGGGCATCTCACCGAGAGTATCCACCTGCATTCGACATGAGCTACGCGGGCGCATCGCTATCGCTCCCGGGTCAGCGCGAGCGATAGGAGATTAAAACGCTCTTGGTGCATTATTCTGGTCGGCATGCGATAGCATAAGTCTGAGCCGCGTAGGACGATGTATGCCTTAGCCCCCTATTTATCATGATGACTTGCGCTTTCTCGCGATCCCACCCTTAGTCCGCGCCAATTCTGACGCGTGAGAGTTCGGCGAATACCCCAACGTAGAAGCCGCGCACAGAACCTTGCTCTTTGTATCAGATGAAACCTTGCTGATGCCGTTCATGACACGAGACACGGTTGCGGTCGATACTCCGGCGAGCTTCGCAACGTCTTTTACGGTATATGGTCGGCAGGCGCCTGTAGACAGCACGCAATCAACAGTCGGCATTCCATCCCCCGAAACGGAACGAGCCGGCAACCAGGCTATGTAAATAGTCATTCCCAACCAGCCATTGACTTACAGATCATCTAGGCCTTAGTGCCTTTGGCCTTTACTCGCTCAGTTGCACTTACATTCTCATTCTCACTGGTAAACAAACCAGAGGGGCCAACGCCGAATTCAGGCTTGTCGACTTTCTGAAGTAAAGAAACGGATTTCTTCGCGGGTTTGCGGCGAGTTCTGTCTCCAATATCTTCGGGATATTCTGCCGCCAAGGCGCGAATTTTGTAACTGAATTCGATGAAGAGCTGTTCCCAACGCTTCGCTTGCTGTGGCGTGTAGGAATAGAATCCTTTCGCGTTCGCGACGCCGCGCGCGCCGGAGCGGACAACCCGGCGCATCAGCCGCGGAACCGGGATTGATCGGCTCAAATCCGGGAACAAATCTTTCATGACCGTGCCGTAGACGGGAATCCCAGTGAGATCCATGAACCGGAACGGTCCAGCGAAGGTGATCCAATATCCCAGGTCGTTGCGCAAAGAGCGATCCACGTCTTCTACTGACGCATAACCTGCCTCGACAAGATAAAACGCCTCGCGCAACATCGCGTAAAAGATCCGGTTGGTGATGAACCCGCGAATGTCCTTGCGCAGAAGGGAAGGTTCCTTGCCCCAGGCGCGCGCCAACCGCATCGCGCGCTTTGCGCAGGCCATGGACGTGCGTTTACCGCAGATGATCTCCATGAACCTAGTGATATGCGCCGGCTCCGCCCAGTGAAGGCCAACAATGCGCTCGGGGTGCACGGCGTTCTTTTGAAGGTCCGTCAAAGGAATTGCCGATGTATTGCTCCCGATCAGGGCCTTCGGGGAAACCACTCGTTCAATATCGCCGATGATTCTTCGTTTGATTGCCGGATCTTCGACGGTTGATTCTACGACCACATGCGCCTGCTCAAGTCCAGCCATCGTGTCAGAGATTGTGAATCGAGAGAGCAGTTTTGACGGACTTGCCTGGATCACTCCCTCCTCGTGGGCCTCTTTCAATATGTTGAACAGGCGGTGGCGAGCAGTACGACGCTTGGCCGGATCGGATTCGACGCAGTAGAGAAGGTGACCAGCGCCAAGCAGGCATGCGCTGATACTGGTTCCCATCAGGCCCATTCCCACGACGCCCGCCATGCCGTTGGCGGGTTTCGGCGAAGTGCGGTGTTGCATCGGTTCCCTAGAGTTCATGGTTAGATCTCGAAAAGCATTTCTTGAAAGTGCCCGCGATCGGCGCCGGCACCCTTGGAGCTAATCCGTTCCAACGCGTACGCGCGCGAACACCGCTTCCTGCCGCATCGCTTGTGCGTGTCGTGGCCAGTGTTAAGGGTTATGTTCTCGAAACGCAAGCGCAATTTGATATCATGCCGCCGTTGTGTTCAAGGTATTGGAATCGGTCTTTTGGAGGATTGATGCTCAAAGCGTATCCGGTTCCTTCGGTGACGAGGGCGTTCAAGATAATGGAACTGCTATCAGAGTCCAAGCGCGGACTCGCGCCTTCCGACATCAGCAGAAAACTCGCATTGCCCAAGAGCTCCGTGCATCTGCTGGTGAAGACGTTGGAATCGATGGGATATCTAAAGCTCAACCAGTTCAATGGAAGATACCATTTCGGTCTCAAGCTCGTGAGCCTGAGCCATACCGCTCTCGAAAACCTCGATCTCTGCGAACAGGCCAGGCCATATCTGCTCGACCTGATGCGCGCCAGCGGGCTCACAGTGCACATGGCGATTCTCGAACGCGCGGAGGCGGTAATCATCGAAAAAATCGAGGCCCCCGGGATGCTTCGCCTGGCGACATGGGTGGGACGACGGCTGGATGCAAACAGTTCCGGCGTAGGCAAAGCGCTGCTGGCGTTCGTCCCGGATGCAAGCCTGGATAGCGGTTTGTCAGGCCGAGCGCTCGTGAGACATAACCGAAACACGATCACCTCGCCGACCAAATTAGCGGCGGAGCTGAAAAAAATACGCCAAATGGGCTATTCCTTCGAAGACGAAGAGGGCGAGATAGGATTCCGTTGCATCGGCGCCCCGGTCTACGATGCGAGCGGAACGGTGATTTCGGCGATCAGCGTGGCAGGCACAAACGCGCAGATTCCCAAAGAACGAGTACCGAAGCTCGCGTCCGCGGTCAAAGCGACGGCGTACGAAATCTCCGCTCGGCTGGGATACGATTTCAATTCCGGCAGGGCCTCCTAACTTAATAAGTCGCACGGCCACCGCTCAAATCAAAGACGGCGCCGGTCGTGTAAGAGTTTTCCTCTGAAACCATCCAGGCGACCATGGAGGCGATTTCTTCGACTTTCACAAAGCGGCCTCGCGGTATCTTGGCCAGCATGTAGTCGATGTGTTCCTGTGTCATCTGCTCGAACAGTCGCGTGCGAGCGGCCGCTGGGGTTATGCAGTTAACCGAGACGTTGTAGCGAGCAAGTTCTTTGCCCAAGGATTTCGTCAGCGCGATCACGCCGGCCTTAGAGGCGCTGTAGGCCGCAGCATTAGGGTTACCTTCCTTGCCGGCAATAGAGGCGATGTTGACGATGCGCCCGTAATTCTGCCGGATCATCGTGGGGATAAGCGCCCTGCAACAATAGAAAACGCCACTGAGATTGATATCGATCACGCGTTGCCATTGGTCGGGAGGATACTCCCAGGCCTTCAAATTCGGCCCTGTGATGCCGGCGCTGGCGACGAGAATATCGAGACGGCCAAGCGTATTTGCCGTAATTTCGGCTGCGTGCTGAACGGCATCCAGGTCCATCACGTTAACGGCGGAGAAATGCACCCGGCCGAAAGCGCTTAGCTCGTTAGAGACAGCGCTTCCCAGATTTTCGTCCACGTCCCAGAGAGAAACCGACGCGCCCGATGCAAGCAGCCTCTCGGCGATAGCGCGGCCAATTCCCTGAACGCCGCCGGTGATGACGGCAACGCGATCGGCAAGGTCGAAGTTGTTCATTACGGCATCCTCATAGCAGTTAAACGGTATGTCCCCGGGCCGGTACGCGCCATTGATCGACCACTTCGTCGCCGGAGACGACGAAGACGCAATCGTGAAGATTGATACAGGGGCAGATGTGGTTGGGGACGATCCGCACCATGTCTCCGACCTTTACCGGCAGGGCTCTGTTGAATGCCAAGTGGCCATGCTCCTCCGAAAGGTTCTCCAAAACCAACTCGGGTTGGTTCAGGACATAGCCGAAGTCCTTCATTCCCCCGGAAAGCAAGCCATCGGCGGACAAGGTCTTGCTGCCCGCGTCGACCATGGCTTTGCCCGGAACGCTTGTGCTCACCACGGTTGCGAGCACGGTCGCGGCGCAATCGGCGTAGAGAGCCGCCTGGGCATCGACAGTATTACGGTCGTTGAAGGCATACGTTCCCGGCCGAATCTCAGTGACGCCATGGAAGCGATGGCTTTCAAAAGCTGCCGGAGTATTGCCGCCGCTGACTAGAGTGTGGGGAAGGCCTGCCGCATCGAGCATGGCGTAGAGACGGTCGAGTTCGGCATTTTCGCAAGCGATATCCAGTTCCCGGCTTTCGCGATCGCCCATAATATGTCCCGGATAGATCGAGATGCCTTCCCAGCGTAGATTGGGAAGAGCAATGATCCTTTCAGCGATTCCGATTGACGCTAAATCGATGGGCAGACCACACCTGTGAAAGCCAGTATCGAACTCCAGCCGGATTCCAATTTCAACATCCGCTCCCTGCGCCGTTTGTGAGATGCCCGTGGCAACTTCGAGAGAATCCATCGCGACAGAAATGGAGGCTCGCTGGGCAAGCTCGGCCAGGCGTCTCCACTTGTTCCCACCCCAAAGCGGATAGACGATCAATATATTCTTCAATCCGGCATCGGCCATCACTTCCGCTTCGCCCAGCTTGGCCACCGTGATACCCGCCGCACCGTGCCGTATCTGAAGATGGGCGATCTGTGGAATCTTATGCGTCTTCGTGTGCGGGCGCAGCGCTAGTTTGTGGTCGTGACAATAGTCGGCCATTCGGGAAAGATTGCTTTCCAAAATGCCAATATCGATCAGAACCGCCGGGGTTTCGATGTCGAAAATCTTCACTGACGTTTCCTAGAGACAACCTTCACGGGATACAAACTAGAGCATCTTTCCCGCGTGGACCACGATGGTGCCATTCCTGATCACATAGCGAATTCCAGTCGGTGGAACAGCTGGCGTTTCATAGGTGGCTTCTGTCCGAATGGTTTCAGGCTCGAATACCGTGATATCGGCGGCCAGACCTTCCGCGAGCAATCCACGATCGTTCCAATGAAATCTGGCGGCCGGTTGAGCCGAAACTTTATGAATCGCCCCTTCGATCGTCAGCCATTTACGCTCGCGAACGTACTCGCCCAGCAACAGCGGAAACGTACCGTATAAACGGGGATGTGAGCGACCGCTCGTGTAAACTCCGTCGGTAACGATCGACGACAGAGGGTGAGTAAGCAGCTCTCGGAGATTCTCTATCGACTGGCAATGCTCGACAATGTTCGCATTGCCATCCTGCTCCTCTAAAATTGCCAGCACCGCGGAGCCTGGGTCCATCCCTCTTTCCTCTGCGATTTCCTTGATAGACCTGCCGACGAGAGATGCGGGATCTTTTGCCGCTGCGGTGATCACCACTCGATCCCACGTGGCTTCTGGTTTGATTCCAGCGCGGATCGTTTCGCGCTGTGCCGGGTTGCGAAGCCGCCGAAGAAGCTGAGCGATTCCACCCTCGAGCGCGCTTTGAGGCAGGATCTGGGTGAGGACCGTGGAGCCGGCAAGCCATGGGTAGACGTCGAATGCCACATCGACCCCGCGAATCGAGGCCTGTTCGATGGCCGCCAGTGCAGGCCGCTGTAGCGGCCAATAGCTCTGCCCGGCGGCTTGCAGATGGGAAATCTGCAGGCGGCATCCAGAAGCCTCCGCAATCGCGATCTGTTCTTCGACTGCACGCACCAAACCTTCGGAGTAGCTCCTCATATGAGTCGCGTATACGCTTCCTCGTTTGGCAACTACGCGGCAGAGCGCGATCAGTTCTTCCTTTGTGGCGCCGGAGCCGGGTGCATACATCAGACCTGAGGAAAGACCGACAGCTCCTTGCGCCAACGCATCATCGAGTAGGCCCAGCATGCGATCAAGTTCCTTGGGGGCAAGCTGCCGTCCAGTCGTTCCTGCGACATTGATCCGCAGGGAACCGTGGCCTACGAGCGAGGCGACTGTCGCAAACTTGGACAATCGTGCGCTGGAGAGGTAGCTGGCGGCGGAATCCCAGCCCCAGCTATTCCCGCCATAAAGAATTCCGTTCGCGAAGTCGCGCAACATTTGTGGATCTGTGGGGAGTGGGTATGGGGAAAAGCCGCAATTCCCGACCACCTCCGATGTGACTCCCTGAAGCAGCTTCTCTGTCCTGTTTTCGAGAACCTGGAGGTCCGAATGGCTGTGCGCGTCGATGAATCCCGGTGCGACAATGCAGCCGGTGCAATCGACGATGCGGGCACCATTCACAGAGGTGCGTCGGGAGTTTCCCGGCCCATCCATGGAAACGATCCGACCGCCCGCAATGTTGACTTCCCCAAGGTAAGGAAGACCGCCCGTGCCGTCGACGATCTTTCCTCCAACCAGAATGGTTCGTTCGCCCGATTTCGTGCTGTGAATATCATTCATGGCTCGCCCGGGAAAGGGAAAGGGGATCGCCGATCCGCTCCTTAAGTACCAGCTCGATCACCTTGCGATTGAGGAACTCGATGTGTGCCCGATCAGTTTCGTCCAGAGTGAGCGTGACGTCGCGAACGTATGCATGAGGCAAGATTCCGCGTGCCACGAGCAGCGCCTTTTCGGCATGGTGGAAGAACTCGAGACTTTGCAAGCTAAACGTGATTTGCGGCAGGACTCCCTGGAACAATGAGTAGGCCCCGTCCTTATCTCTCAACCGAGCCCTTTTCCATATGACCTGGAGAACGTCCGAGATCCCAAGGCCTGGCATCACTCCGACGATGCCAGCGTCGATCAATTCGAGCATATAGGCGCCGCCCCAGCCGTCCAGTACGCCCACCCCTCCATTTGTCTCTTCCACGATGGATCGAACCCGCCCCGACATCAGCGGCTCTTCAAGTTTTAGATACCGAAAATGGTTGTGTTGTGCATGAAGCGTTTTCACGAAGTCTACCGTTACCGTCGCACCACCCGGATGGAAGTCCTGAATGATGAGCGGAATCGAAATTGCCCTGAGAATGCGATCGAAGTGACGGAACAAGTCGCGGTCCGGCAGATCGAAGAGTCTGGGAACGGTAGTGCATATGGCCGCTGCTCCGGCGCGTTCGAGGCAGCGAGCCGTTTCGGCTACATAGGAGGTCGATGGGTGATTAATTTGCGCCACGACCGGCAGACGCCCCTTAAGGATTGCCGTTGCACGGCTCACGAGTTCGAGGCGTTCCCCGTCCAGGAGCTTGTAGAACTCGCTGGCATAGGCCGGGAGGCAAATCGCACACACCCCCGCACGGACCGCGAACTCGAGCAGACTGTTGAGCGAAGGCCACTCGATGGCACCGTCCCTCGTGAACGGCGTAGGAATGATCGGAACAACTCCATCAATCGTGAACATGATATTCGGCCAGCTCACCCCTGGAGCAGCGCTTCTCCTCGTAGACAGTCACAAGAAAACAGCTAATGAAAATGAGCAGTCCACCCGCGAGAAGACTCCAGGTCAGCTTCTCGCCCAGCACTAGAGACGAGAACAAGACACCGAAGACGGGCAGAAGATAAACCGATAGGCTCGCTCGCATGACCTCCACCGCTTGAATTACCCAGAAATAAAGAAGCATGGAGACGCCAAGGCTAAAGACGGCGATTAGAAGCAAGCTCCACCAGACTGCGGGCTCGAGATGAGCAAGCCGCCGCCAGCCTGTGGCTCCGTTCAGCGCGAAGATCAGGATGAGCTCGAGGTCGGTTACGACAAAGCTCCACACGAATACCTGCGCCGGCGACAGACGCACCAGGGCGCGGCGGCTGTAGGAGTTATTGAAGGCACTTCCGGCGCAGCTAGCGAAGACCAGCAAATTCCCCGTCAGATATTCGAGATTGAACAAGCGGGCGTGCCGGATATCTTGCAACGAAACCAGACAAACACCTAGGATCGCGGCGGCAAAAGATATCCACCGCAAGCCGGTCATATGTTCGCCGAGAAAGAAGGACGCGCAAATCGCTGTCAGAATGGGGATCGTTAGCGCGAGGACGCTAGCGTTCGACGCCAGCGTCTTTTGGACGCCGAGAACAAGGCAGAGTTGTGCCGGCAATACACCGAGCGTGCCGAGAAGGAAAATGTCGCAAAGGATCCTACGGCTCCCGGGGCGGAACAGGTCAAGGCTGAGCTTCGCGAAGGGGATAATCAGTAAGGTAGCAATCGCCACGGGCAAAAGAGTGACCAGTATCGGTCCAAGCTCGCGAACTGCGAGCCTCGCCCCCGAGAACTGAAACGCCCACATGGCGTTGACGACAATCAAGACGCCGAAGGCGAGCCCCGGGCGCCCAGTCAAACGGTTCCCGGCTGGGCCTGACACGGCCTTACTGCCTGATGGAGGGGTCGCTGTAACGTCCATTCTGGCGATGATGCTACGGTCACGCTTCGGGCGGGTCAACACTTCGTCGGTTTCTTAAAGAAGCCGTGTTCATTCTGTTGGACGGATTCCTTCCGCCCATTCCGAAACCTGCACCACTGCGGTTAAGTCGCGCTCCAGAGGCGTTCAATAGGGTGGATACCAGCTTGCCCAGTACGGCGAAAGAGCTTGCATCGGCTCTCCGGCGTGTAATAAACGAGACTCGGCGCAAGCTACTGCCCGCGCTGTGGAGGCTGTCTTATGCGACGCATTTGGTATCCAGTCGGTATCCTGTGTCTTGCAGTGGCCGCGGCAAGCGCGCAGGAATATCGCGCAACGGTCCTCGGCACCGTAGCAGACAAGTCGGGAGCGACGGTCCCTGACGCTCGGATCGTGATTACGAACACGGCGACCGGCATCGTAACAAAGTCGGCGACGAACTCCTCTGGCGCTTTTGTAGTACCCTTCCTGACACCCGGAACCTACACTCTCGAGGTTCAGCATCCTGGATTCGAAACGGTACGACAGACCGGAATCGTTTTACAGGCGAATCAGAGTATGCGCATCAATATGGAGCTGAGGCCAGGCGCAGTCACGAGCAATGTGACGGTCACTTCCGAAACACCTTTGCTGAACACGGCCAGCGCCAACAATGGCCAAACCATTGATGCCCGGCAACTCGTAACGCTACCAGTGCACAGCCTCAATCCAATGGAAGTCATCAATCTATCGGCAGGCGTGCAATATGAGGGCGGCCTGCAGTACTACCGTGCTTACGACAATGGTTCGATCGAGGCCTATTCGATCAATGGTGGTGGAGAGTCGCAAAACAATTATCTGCTGGACGGCTTTCCAAACAGCACGCTGACCTTCTATGAAACGCGCCCGCAGGTCGCATTCGTGCCGCCGATCGAAGGCGTTCAGGAAACCCGCGTTGAAACGAACAACTATGACGCCCAATACGGTGGCACTCTAGGCGGAGACGTCAGCCTGGTCACAAAGTCCGGAACTAACAATTTCCACGGAGCAGCCTACTATGCTATGCACCGGACCTATCTCGACGCGAATACTGTCCAAAACCCGGGTGGCGCGACGCCGTTCGATCATGTTGACCAATACGGCTTCGAGCTTAGCGGTCCGGTGCTCATTCCTAAAGTCTACAAAGGCAGGAACCGCACTTTTTTCATGTTTTCCTACGAGCGCTACGATGACAGCAAGCCTCAGCCTGCTGAGGGCTCAGTCCCTACGGTGGCGCAACGGGCCGGCGATTTTTCCACTACCTATAACGAATCGGGAAATCTGATTACGATCTACGATCCCAACACGACGCGGCCCAACCCAAGTTTCGATCCTTCGCAGCCGGTTTCGTCGACGAATCCTCAATACCTCCGCGACCCATTCCCGGGAAACCAGATTCCCCAAGCGCGGATGAACCCGGTAGCGCTGCGCATTTTAAACGACATTCCCGAGCCCAATGCGCCGGGCGATTCGACCACGCATCTTATTAACTGGCTGGCTCCGGGAGTAACCGCCTTCGATACATTCAACAACTTCCTTGCACGCGTAGATCATCAGTTCAACGATAGATGGAGGACGTTTGGGCGATGGGATCACAACTATCGGAACGGGGCAACCTATAACGAATACAACTGGCAAACTCCAGCCCGGCAATATCTTCAAAATTTGCGACAAAATGACGGCTTCGGTCTTGACGCGGTAGACATTCTCAATCCGCAAAGCGTCATTACAATTCGAGTCGGATACAATCGCTTCCTGTACAGCAGCAATCCGATCGTCCAGGATCTTTCCCACCTGGGTATCCCGATTCAGAACCAACTTCAGGAGCCAGGCCTCTATCCCCTCGTCAATTTCACAAACTACATTGGCACGGGCATCAATCAGAACGACGTCTCACCCTTCGAAAACTATTCGGGTCAGGTGAGCATGATCAAGAATATCGGCCGCCACTCACTCCAGTACGGAGTGGAATATCAGCTGCAACACTTTGCCGATGTGGGACGCCAGAATGGCCAAGGAGCGTACAACTTCACGCCAGGCTTCACGCAGCAGAACCCGCAGATTCCGGACCCGGCGAGCGGCAACTCTATCGCGTCGTTCCTGCTGGGCGATATGGCGAGCGCGAGCGTCAATCTGAATGCTGCACCCTACATCAGCTGGCATGATCTAGGCCTCTATCTCGAGGACAACTGGCAAGCGACTCCTAAGCTGACGCTCAATCTGGGTCTTCGGTGGGACTACCAGTCGCCGCCGGAAGTGAGGCATAACGCGCAAAACCGAGGTTTTGCTTTCAACGCGACGAGCCCGATTCAAGTGACGGGAATGAACCTGAAGGGCGGGTTGCTCTTCGCCGGCGTGGGCGGCCAGTCAAGCGGCGCGTTTGCCCAGGAGTACTCGAACTTGCAACCCAGGTTCGGATTCGCCTTTCGGCCCTCAGCAAACGGGCCGCTGGTAATCCGCGGCGGCGTAGGGCGGTCTTTCGCGCCCTTGAACTACTATTACGGAGGGAATATCGGATTCGCGCAAACTACCACCGCACAGACCACGACTCCCGGCTTTACGCCTCTGAATACTCTCTCGAATCCATTTCCGAATGGCCTAGTCAAGCCCACCGGATCGAGTCTAGGCCTGGCTACCCAGGTAGGCAACGGGATCACCTTTACTTCGCCAAACTGGAAACTGCCATATGTATGGCAATTCTCTCTCGGCTTCCAGTATGAGATACGCCGGAACATGCTTCTGGATATTTCCTACGTGGGATCGCAGGGCAGGGATTTGGCTGTTAACAAGGAATACGACTTCCTCACGCCGGCTCAACTGAAACTGGGAGCCGCTTATTTGAACCAAGTTGTTGCAAATCCGTTTTATGGTGTGCTGCCCGCCAATACGGCAATTGGAGCGCAATCGACCACCACCCAGGCCCAGCTGCTAGTCCCTTATCCACAGTTTACGAATGTGACCGACACCGCCGACAGCATCGGACGCAGCCAGTACAACTCACTTCAAATCAAGGCAATTCAACGCATGAAATACGGCATTGAGTTCATGGCTTTTTACACCTGGTCGAAGGACATGGATGCAAACTACTTCATCAACCCTCAGGACTCGCAGCTGAAGAATGGGTTGGATTCGTTCGACGCACGTAACCGTTTCATCGTGACCGGCACGTATCAATTGCCATTCGGGTATGGCCGCGAATGGCTGAACAGTGGTATCGCCTCGAGCCTCATTGGAGGATGGATCGCCAGCACAACGGGTGTCATCCAGTCTGGAACACCCATGCCGAATCCGTCGGGATACTACATCGAGGGGAACCCGTGCCCATGCGGCCGGAGCCTGAACCAGTGGTTCAACACCTCATCCTCGATATGGGTACCGATCTCACCTTATGCCTTGAGCACCACGCCTCTTTACAACACATCGATTCGTAATCCCACAGCGCCGCAGTTCGACGCCTCGCTCTTCAAGACCTTTCACATCCGGGAATCTCATGAACTGAAAGTGAGGATAACGGCGCTCAATGTTAGTAACACGCCGTTTTACTATCCGCCGGATAACGACCCGACGTCGCCGACCTTCGGCCAGGTGATTATTTACCAAATGAACCGGCCCCGCAGCGTCGAGTTGGGAGCGCGGTATAGCTTCTGATGCACAGGGCTACTGCATGAACGGAGGAGTCTTTGCACTGAAAGACGGGCTGCCTATGAATGTCCGCAGGATGGGCGCATGTTTTCTGGGGATCGTAGTGGCAGCTTGCTTCCTTGGCAGTACATCGTCCGCGGCGAGCACCGTGCGGGGCAATGGGAAAGGTGCGACGGCTAAAGAGGCGAAGAATGCGCCCTACATATTAGTTGGAGCTGGGGACGTCGCTGGATGCTCGGACCTTTCCGGCGCGCGCGCCACGGCGAAGCTGCTTGCCCGTAATCCAGGCACCGTGTTCGTCGATGGCGACCTCGTTTATCCGGATGGGAGCCTGGCCGAATTCGAGCGCTGCTACGCTCCCACCTGGGGCCGCTTCAAGGCGCGCACCCGTCCAGCGCTAGGCAATCACGAATATGAAACCAAGAACGCTAAGGGCTATTTCGACTATTTCGGACGGAGAGCAGGACCGGATGGAAAGGGATACTACAGCTATGACCTCGGCTCGTGGCACATTGTTGTGCTGAACACCAACTGCTCGGACGTGCCAGGAGGATGTGCTGACGGTTCTCCCGAGGAAATATGGCTGCAAAGCGATCTTCGGCGACATCCGGCGCAATGCACGCTGGCCTATTTTCACCAGCCCCTTTTCAGTTCGAGTGAAGTTGGCGACGCTTCGGAAGTGAAGCCGTTCTGGGAAGACTTGTACCACGCGGGGACGACGTTGGTCGTCAATGGCCACGCTCACGACTACGAACGATTCCTTCCGCAAGATCCCGATGGCGTGGCGGACCCGACGCACGGCATTCTCGAGATCATTGCTGGTACTGGCGGAAAAGATCACGCCCACTTTGTCCACATCAATTCAAACAGCGTCGTACGCGACAACACCGCTTTCGGCGTACTTAAGCTGACTTTATATCCCGGAAGATACGCTTGGGAGTTCATACCGGTGCCTGGGGCCACTTTCACCGATTCGGGGAGCGGTTTATGTCACAGCCGTTGATTGACTACCCTGACGAGCGGCGAAGCTTCTATGGCAGGAGATCGAAAATGAACAGGGTAGTTGTGCGGCATCCCGACAAAGCGATTGACACCGGCGCTTACTCGCCCGGGATTCTATGTGATGGATGGCTCTATGTAAGCGGCCATGCCGCATTGGATCTGATGACCGGCGAAGTGGTTGGCGGGAGCATCGAGGAACAGACGTCTTTAACTCTCCGCTCGATCGAAAAGGTGTTGCATGAAGCAGGATGCTCTCTTGAGAATGTCGTAAAGTGCAACTGCTATCTCGCACGGATGGAGGATTTTGATCGGTTTGACCGGGAGTACTCGAAGCATTTTCAGATTCCGCCCGCTCGAACCACGGTTCAGTCTGGACTTGGAGGCGGACTACTCATCGAGATCGACGCCATTGCTCACGTTCCGTCGCGGCAGGACTGACGAACGATGTTAGCTTTGCGCAGCCATTGCGTTGAGGTGAGCTATCTCGCCACGATTGGCAAAGCGCAGGTTTCTATTTCAAACGCTATTCGCCCGTCGCTGTGGCTCACTTTCTTCATCATCTCTGCCTTCTTGCAGTCGAGCGACAACGCACGAGCTCAATCATCAGCTCTGGTAGCTACGCCCCCAATGGGATGGAGCAGCTGGAATCATTTCGGTGACAAGGTAAATGACGCTGATATTCGCGCCGCAGCAGATACGATGGTTGCGAACGGAATGCGCGATGCCGGTTACGTTTACATTAACATCGACGACGGCTGGCAAGGAGAGCGCGACGCTAACGGAAACATCCGCGCGAATCAGAAGTTCCCGGATATGCGCGCCCTCGCCGCGTATGTTCACTCCAAGGGATTGAAATTGGGAATTTACTCTTCACCTGGCCCAAAAACTTGCGGCGGCTATGCCGGCAGCTATGGCCATGAGGAGCAGGACGCGAAAACTTTCGCCACCTGGGGTATGGACTATCTGAAATACGACTTATGTAGCTACGAATCCATTATGGATATGTGGGACACGAAGCACCCCGATGAGCCGCTAACTGCAATGCGGATCGATAAGGCTACAGCCATGATGGAAGATGCTTACCGCAAGATGCATCGTGCGCTCATGGACACCCACCGAACGATTGTTTACAGCATCTGCCAGTACGGGATCGGCGACGTGTGGACATGGGGACCAAGTGCAGGAGGGAATCTCTGGCGCACAACCGATGACATCCGGGATGACTACCGCAGCATGTCGCTGATCGGTTTCTCACAGGCGGGACTAGAGCGCTTTGCGGGGCCCGGCCATTGGAACGATCCGGACATGCTGGAGATTGGCAATGGTGGTATGACACCCGACGAGTACCGTACGCAAATGAGCTTGTGGGCGATGCTAGCCGCCCCCCTGCTCGCCGGGAACGATTTGACGCGCATGGATACGACGACGAAAAACATTTTGATGAACAAGGAAGTGATCGCAGTCGATCAAGACCGCCTGGGAGTGCAAGGCAGACGGATAGGTCC
>CAVYTR010000017.1:0-256835 GCA_963771495.1 uncultured Acidobacteriaceae bacterium
TAGTTCCGCTGGGATTCGCGTCCATTGTGACCGGATTACACCCACTCGCCTGGGGCACGGCTCTGTTTCTGCACTGGGCCGAAGTGGTAGCGAGCTGGCATGTACGCTTCGAACCTTCCTGGCGCATTGCCCTCATCCCGTTTGCCGCCGCACTTGCGTTCGCGCTGTCGTCGGTTGCTCTGGCAATCGTGATCCGGGTTCGCCCCCGCTGGGTGGCGGCCCCGCTTGTGACTTCATTGCTGCTGTTTGCGGTGATCCTCTGGCAGCCGTGGCAGCCCCACCTGAAGCCGAAGTACTTGGAGCTGACCGCCATTGACGTCAGCCAGGGAGACAGCCTGTTTCTGGCGTTCCCAAACGAGCAGACCTTGCTGGTAGATGCGGGCGGATTTCCGGGCATGGAACGGATGGCGCGCAAACCCCAGATCGATATGGGCGAAGACGTAGTTTCTCCTTATCTCTGGAGCCGCGGCATCAAGCATTTGGATTTTGTGGCGCTCTCGCATGGCCATTCCGATCACATGGCGGGCTTGCCGGCGGTGCTCGACAACTTTCACCCGAGTGCGTTGTGGATTGGCGTAGAGCCCGAAACGCCGGAATGGGAGAACGTGAAACGGCACGCCCGGGCAGATGGCGTCCGAGTGATGGCTCTAAGTCGGGGATCACAACCTATTTCGATCGGCGGCGCGCAGGTGACGATTGTGGCTCCTGCGGCTGACTATGTTCCAGGGGAATCGCCGGGAAACAACGATTCACTGGTGATGGAGATTCGTTACGGGCAAAGGAGCATTCTGCTGACGGGCGATGCCGAACGCCCGGTGGAGGACGACATGGTGGCGAGCGGCATATTGCATCCGGTGACGCTGCTGAAGGTAGGTCACCACGGCAGCAAAACGTCTTCGTCGGAGGAGTTCCTGAACGCGATCCAGCCCCGGTATGCGGTGATCTCAGACGGTTACATGAATCAGTTTCATCACCCGCACCCGACAGTTCTGGAGCGCTTTGAACAACGCGGGACAAAGGTTTTCCGCACAGACCAGCAGGGGTTGACCACGTTCCGTACGGATGGCGACCGGATCGAGTTCGAGACGTATCGTTAGCGATATCTAAGTCCTCAGGGAGCTTAGAATGAAAACGATATGGAACGAAGCAACAGCAATCTTGCAATTTGGTTCGTAAGCGGCGCCGCGTTGGGTGCGGTCGTAGCTCTCCTGATGACTCCGGAAACGGGCGCGGGCGCAAGGCGGAAACTGGCCGGCCAAGCGGAGCGAGGGCGCAAAGGACTAATCGAGTCAGGGCAGGAGTTATTCGTGCGCGGGCGCGAGCTTTTTCAGCGCGGGAGGGAGATCGTAGACGAAGCGGCGGAGGTGCTGGAACGCAGCCGGAAGATCGCCGAGAAGGCTATCGAAGACCGAATCTGAGCTTGTACTAGACGCATCGAAGGGAAAGAAAAAAATGTCTGCTGTTGCTGCCCCGCCCTCCCAGATTGCCCCATTTCAGAACGAGCCCTACGCCGATTTCAATCAGCCGAAGAACGCGGAGGCGATGCGGGCCGCACTGGCCAAAGTGCGTGCGGAACTCGGCAAAGAGTACGAGCTGCTGATCGCAGGCGAACGCCGCCACTCATCGTCCAAGCTCGAATCTGTAAACCCGTCGCGCACCTTAGAAATTGTCGGCGTTCATCAAAAAGGGTCGGAGCAGGACGCGCGGGATGCTGTCGAGGCTGCGTGGACTTATTTCCCAACCTGGGCTGCGGTGCCGATGGAAGAGCGGGCTCATATGTTACTTCGCGCAGCCGAGATCCTCAGGCGGCGAAAATTCGAGTTCGATGCGTGGCTGGTTTTCGAAGCAGGAAAGACGTGGGCCGAGACGGAGCCTGAGACCGCGGAGGCAATTGACTTCTGTGAGTATTACGCCAGGCAGGCTCTGCGGCTTGCGAAGCCTGACCCGGTGGTGCAGCTTCCGGGCGAGCAAGACGAAATGGTTTATCTGCCATTAGGAGTTGGCGTTGTGGTCCCGCCATGGAATTTTCCACTCGCGATTCTCGCGGGCATGACGGTTGCCGCTCTCGTCACCGGAAATACGGTAATCATTAAGCCTTCCAGCGAGACGCCGACAATCGCGGCGAAATTCGTGGAAGTGCTGATGGAGGCGGGCTTCCCACCCCAGAGTTTCTCGCTGCTGACGGGCAGCGGGGCAGCGATTGGAGACACGCTTGTTTCTCATCCGAAAACCCGCTTCATTTCTTTCACCGGATCTCGCGATGTCGGTCTGCATATCAATGAACTGGCGGCCAAAACTCCGAAAGGTCAAGTTTGGATTAAGCGCGTAGTGGCCGAAATGGGCGGCAAGGATGCGATTGTGGTCGACCGGGAAGCAAATCTCGATCAAGCGGTGCTCGGTGTTCTGTATTCCGCGTTCGGGTATCAGGGGCAAAAGTGTTCGGCCTGCTCACGTGCAATTGTCGACGGGGCTGTCTATGACGAATTCGTGGACAAGCTGAAGGCCAAAGTTGCCGATTTAAAGGTTGGGCCGTCAGACGATAACAGCAACTATATGGGACCGGTGATCAGCGCCAGAGCTCAGCAATCAATCCTCGATTACATTGAAACCGGCAAGAAAGAAGGCCGGCTGATCGCAGGAGGCGAAGCTGCGGAAGGCGATGGTTACTTTATCAAGCCAACCGTGATTGCCGATGTGGATTCGAAGGCGCGGATCTTCCAGGAAGAGATCTTCGGACCAGTGCTGGCCGTCACCAAAGCCAAGGATTTCGATCATGCCCTGGAGCTTGCCAACGATTCGGAATATGGTTTGACCGGCGCCGTGTTTACGAACAACGGCGAGAAGATCGAGAAGGCCAAGCGACAATTTTTCGTAGGCAACCTTTACATAAACCGAAAATGCACAGGTGCAATGGTCGGGGCTCATCCCTTTGGCGGTTTCAACATGTCAGGCACCGATTCCAAGGCGGGCGGACCGGACTATCTGTTGCAGTTCGTGCAAGCAAAATCAATAGCGCAAAAAGTGAGCTGAAGCGGGCTTGTATACTGTAAGTACCCCGATGAGAAGGGGACGAAACAGTTACAGCTCTAGGGTCGATCAAGATCGACGCGACGAGAGGGAACCGAGAGGTTCCCTCTTCGCATTTAGAAACAGAGTGTCTGGGCACATCGAGTGGTTACGCAGAGCGGGCAGTCAAACAATTTAGAAACACAATCGGCACTGGTATTCGAAATTCCGCTGCTTTGTGCGATGTGTCAATAGGCATGGTTAACAGAGACAGCGCAGCAACGGTAGGAGACCTCGATCTCGGCGTGCCCTTGTATGCGACTGATCGCCTGGATGAGCACTTTCCGGCACGAATTCGTGAGAAAAAAGAGGATTTCTTCGTATTTCAACTGAAATCTCCACTCAAAAAAGGTCGGAAACTGATCACAGAAGACGCAGACAAGCGAACAGAGATTCAAGTTAGCTACTGCCGCAAGAGCCAGGACGGCAGCTATGAAGTGGGCTGCCAGGTAACTGGAGTGCATCAGGGCTCCGTCCGCCGAGAGTGGCGCCTTCCCGCGGACATCCCGGCACAGGTAACAATCGTTGGTGAGACAGCCAAATACAAAG
Organism: uncultured Acidobacteriaceae bacterium; assembly: GCA_963771495.1. Classification (GTDB taxonomy): domain Bacteria; phylum Acidobacteriota; class Terriglobia; order Bryobacterales; family Bryobacteraceae; genus Bog-105. The sequence continues at coordinate 3,616 of CAVYTR010000017.1, forward strand.
CAAGGATCGTGAATATCTCACCTTCCGGGCTCGGTTTGCACCTGCCGGTAGCGGTCCCGACGGGATCGGAGATGACAGTGCAAATGAAAGATGGCAGCGGATACGGCGAAGTGCGGCACTGCCGCAAGCTAGCCAACAACAAATACTATGCCGGGCTATTTGTCCACGAGTTCCTCGATGCGGAAGAAAGAACTGCGGACGGCTTCACGGGCGGTTTACTCGCACTCGTCCGAAGCCTGAAGCGATTTGCGTTTCCGGCCTACACTCGCGGGCGTTAGCCCTGTTTGGCCATTCCGATAAAGTTCACAGGTAATTGGTCTACCGCTTCGCCGCTGATACTGAAATTATCAGCGAGGATCTGCCGGGGATTGTTGCCGAGCCAATTACTGAGAGATATCTGGGCATATTCAGGATTGCTGAACACCAGCACGACCCGGAGATCCTTTGAGCCGGTGTTCTTGATGTAGTGACCGAACCCCTGCTGAACGAACCACACATCTCCCTTGGCGAACTCGTCCTTACGGAAGCGCCCATGCGCCCCGAATATGCCGACCTCAGCGTCCCCGTCCAGAACGAATGCCCATTCGTCGGCGTGGGGATGCCAGTGCAGTTCACGAAGGCCGCCGGGGTCGAGCCGGATCAGCGCTGAGCTCACCGTACTTTGTATGGGGAAATCGTGGACAGTGACGATGCGCTCGTCGCCGCCTTCGAAACGCATGGGCGGCTGCTCACCCAGCTTGTATTTGTGTGGCGATTGATTCGTTTCTGTATCCGTCTTGCGCAGCGGAGGGAGTTGATCAGATGGCATCTGGCCTTGTACGATGTACGCTTCCTTCTTCGGAAAGTGAGCGACCGCCTCGGGGCTGATCCGCAGATTCTGGGCCAGAATAGCGGGAGGCGTCTGCGCAAACCAATCGGTGATGCTGAACGTGCCGAATTCAGAAAACTGCCCGTTATCGAAGGCCAGCACGAAGTGACACCCGTCGGGCCCGAGACCCTGTAACGCATGAGGATGACCTTTCGGGAAATACCAGACATCGCCTTTTTTGAAGTCGACGATTTCGGCTTGTCCGTTGGGGCCGAAAACAGTGATCCGGCAGCGCCCTTCGATCATGTACGCCCACTCCGCTGCAATGGCGTGCCAGTGTAACTCGCGCAATCCTCCGGCGGTTAAACGCATAGAGACTCCGGCAATGCTATTCGCGACCGGGAGTTGAATCACCGTAGCTTCTTTGGCCGAACCGCCCGGTCCTACCCAACCTTTCGAGCTATCGAGGGGATATTTGAAATTCTCGAGCGGCTCGAATTTTTCGCTGCCGCCGGGAGCACCTTCAGCAGGCGGCGCAGTCGACAGCGCACCTGCGATGGCAACCGCAGCCCCGCCCATTTCGAAGATTCCTCGCCGGCTTACAGTTTGATCCACTTTTTGGTCCTTCATCTTACTTGAGTGTGTCTAATTGCGGGATCGAATGGCAATTGGGGAAAGGTGCAGGGCTGCCGGGGCAAGACCGGCTCTCTTCCTGAACGGCCCGAAGATTCCCTCGCCATTGAGCGCTGTCACGGACTGCTCCCTCAGTGCCTTGGGCAGAATACGCACACTTCGGCACCGGCCATAACGGCTCTTCCGGGCATCGGCACTCCATAGAAGGGCTGGTAATCGGCGTTCGCAAGGTTCGTTAAGCGCAGATAAGGATGAACGCGCGAGCGGTTCCAGGCGGCATAGGCGTCGATGAGCGTATAGGGCTGCCGATCGACCTGATTCGTGGTTCCCACTCGGATTCGAGTCAGCCATCCACGTGGGGATATCATCTGCCAGGCCACAACAGATTGCTCAGTTGGGTAATTGAATACATACTTCGACTGATCGCCATTCGGTGTCTGCACCCCATGCAGGCCGGTGTATTCCAGTTCGAGAGTCTGGTTTTTCGGAAGAGCTACTGAAAGCGTGCCCTCCCAACCGGTAAACGTGAGGCGATCGAAGTTGGTGGCCTGCCAAACCGCGCTCGAGTTGGCGCGAACGTAGTCGATGTCGTTGGTTTCGTGGCGCGAAAACACTACAAAGGAGGCGCGCACGCGATTTGCCGGGTGCCAGTCGAGTCCGCCTTCATAGTTCATGGAGCGCTCCGGCTGCAAGTTCGGATTCCCGATGTTTGCAGGATCGTGATAGTAGAGATCGGTGTAGTTCGGCAGTCGAAAGGCGCGGCTCACAGAACCGCGCAGCCGAAATTTCGAGGCCAGCCAATATCCCGCGCTCAGGTTGGGGATGAAGATCGTTTGTGCCCGGCCATAAAACTCTTCCCGCGCTCCTGCGCTGAATGAGAAACGGCGAAGAGAACGCATATCGAAGTCGCCGTAAGCAGCGCCGCGTTTGCGTGAGTGGATTCCCAAATTGTTGCTGTCCACGTGATCAAAAGTGCCTTCGGCTCCGTAATACAGGTGAGCCGACTTTCCGATTGCATCCTGGCGCCGTAAAGCAATGTCCCAGGTTTCGTCCTCATGGCGATTGGTGTAGAAACCGGGATCGTCCCGCTCGAGTTCGAAAAGATCCGTATGCCGGCGGTATCCGAGCGTAAACAGCGTATGCGGTCCAAGCTCCTGCGATAACGTCGCCAGCCATGTCTTTGTCCGCTCCCAGGACGTGTAGGGCCCGTAGAATTGATCTGCGCCGAAAGGCCGGTCGAGCGTCGAAAGAAAGACACGCGTGAGGCCGGCGCGGCTCTTCAACCAGGTTTCAGAAGCAAGAGAGAGATTGCGATATTCACGGTCGTCGCGAAAACCGGTAGAGAGTTCCCGTTCGAAGGAAAACCGCTGGGACAGCACAGGACTCGTGAATGACAGGAATCCACTGCTCTCGTTCGTGCCAAAACTGCCATAACCACCGCGAATCCTCAATTCGAGGCCGTTCACTTCGGATTTAGGATTTGTGAGGACATTGATAACACCGCCGACCGCATCGGAGCCATAGAGAGTGGACCCTGAACCGCGCAGAACCTCGATGCGATTGATGGCATCGAGCGGCACAGGAATGTCGAAGTTGTGATGCGCTGATTGAGCGTCGCTCAAGCGAATGCCATTGAGCAGAACGAGGGTCTGCTCGAACGAAGCGCCGCGGATGGAAATGTCCCCCTGCACGCCGCCGGGAGCACGAGACTGCACCTGAACGGAGGAATCAAGCTGAAGGACATCGGCCAGCGTCCCGAAGAGAAGAACCCGGTTGCGCACCGGATATAGATTGACCGAGCGATCAGCCTCCCCGAGAGGGACAGGCTCCCACGTTCCGGTGACCACGACGGTTTGTGTGGACGGTTCCTGATCCGCAGGCAAAGAGTTAGCGGCCGGCTTTGCAACCTGCGCCGTAAGCGTGCTGGACCAAATCAGGGCGACGGCTAAGATGACGACGGTTCGAGCCTTGCATCTCACTTCCTAGCATTGTCGCCAAACTGAACCGCGGGACCGATTGCTAAGCGAAACGTATTGCGGCCGTCTTTCAGAATGTCGCTGAAGAGGTGGTCGTGGACGAAGTCCACGTTGACTCGAAGCGCAAAGTGCCTGGTCACATTCACGTCCGCTCCACCCCCGAAGCCGTAGAAAGGAGTCCAATCGGTTTTCTTGCCCGATGGTGCGAGTTGGGCAACGATTCCGGCCGCGATCGGGTCTTGAGGATGCGGCGTGGCTGTTTCGTGAATGGCTCCGACTGCGGGCCGAATGTACAGAGTCACCAGGGACCAGTGATGAAATGCAAACTGCGGACCGGCGGCATACGTTTCCGTTGTGGAAGAGATGGGTAGAGAGACCGTGTACCCCGGAGGAAGCCGCCCTATGGCGGCCAGTTGAGCTAGCTGAGATGCCAATTGCTGCTGGAGTGCGGTTGTGAAGAGATTCGCGCCCAGCGACGTATGACCGGTATCGATGCTGTAATCAAAGCCGAGAGAATACCAGGTCGTCGGCCGAACGCCTGCCTGAAAATGGAAGCCGCGCTCGGCGAGATTTATATGCGGGCTGTCGAGGTACATGAATCCGGCATACGCGTCGAAGCGCCCGATGTAATCCTGGGCAGCAAAGGCACTATGTCCAGCTCCGAGCAGGATGGTGGTAATAATTAGCCGGCCGAAACAGCGGAAATGGCAGCTCCTAAACATGGAATCCTCCGTTCGGACATAATGTCACAAACCCGTTACGGATTTGGGGACGAGGGCTCAGTCCTGCATCCGTTCTAGCCCTTTTGGGACCCGAAACCGCCGTGAAGAAACTAATCTTCGGGCGCCTTTGTGCCGATATGCATAATGATGAGTTCCTTCGGAGGTATTCGTGCGGGGTTGATTGCGCTGTTCCTAGGCATTGGCTCTCAGGGCTGTTTTGCATACTCGGTGCTGGCGCATGAAGCTTTGATTGATGCTCTGTGGGATGTCAAGATCAAGCCGGTACTAGTGGCGAATTATCCAAACGCTACTTCGGACGAGCTCAAAAAAGCGCATGGGTTTGCATATGGCGGTGCAATCCTTCAGGATCTCGGATATTATCCACACGGCAGTCCGGAATTCAGCGACTTTACCCACTACGTGCGGACGGGTGATTTCATCGTTGCACTGATTACGGAATCACACGACATGAACGAGCTTGCCTTTTCTCTTGGGGCTCTCTCGCATTACCTGGGCGACAACGACGGGCACAGGTATGCGACGAATGTGGGGGAACCGATGCTCTATCCGAGGCTTGCGAAGAAGTTTGGCAGATTGATGACCTATGAGGACAATCCGCTCGGACACTTGAAGACGGAGTTCGGGTTTGACGTGCTCGAAGTGGCGCGAGGCAATTTTGCGCCAGAGTCATATCACGACTTTATTGGCTTCTACGTTTCGAAGTCCGTTATAGAAAGGGCTTTTCAGGACACCTATGGCCTGGAGTTAAGAGATCTGTTCAACGATTTCGACCGGAGCGTGGAATCTTACCGGAGAGCTGTTGGCAAAACGATTCCTATGGCGACGCGGGTTGCCTGGGCGTCGAAGAAGCTCGAAATTGAGCAATCGCATCCGGCGATCACGAGACAACGCTTCGTATATGTGATGAGCCGGTCGAGCTACGAAAAGAACTGGGGACGGCAGTATGACATACCCACTGCTCCGGACCGGGTTCTGGCGTTTCTGCTAAAGCTGCTGCCGCCCATAGGGCCGCTGAAGGCGCTTCAGCTGAAAGTTCCCACTCCTCGGGTGGCAGCGTTGTTTGAGGACAGCTTTTCCAGATCGGTAAACCAGTACCACGGCAAACTGGACGACATCAGCCCGCGCACCCTTCGCCTGGAGAACACCAATTACGATGTGGGAACGGCAACGCCGGCAGGCTCCTATGCCCTTGACGATAAAATTCACGCGTTCTGGCTGAATTTGCTGGCTGAGAAAAACTTCAGCACGGTGAGTCCGGAGATTAAGGCGGAGATTACGAATTACTATCGGGATCTGCATGCGCCGATCGATACGAAGAAAAACAAGAAGAAATGGAAGTTGCTTCTTACGCAACTCGAAGGGCTGAAGCAAACACAGCCGGGGAATTGAGGATTTTCTGTCTCGATAATACTGTTGTATGCAGTGCTCTATCGGGATCGCGTTGTTGCTGACGCTCGGCGCCTCTGCTCACTGCGGCCAGCAATTTGGTAATGTTTGCTCCGTGACCGGCAGCGTGCTGGACGATAGAGGAGCGCCAATCGCAGGCGTTTTCCTCAACGCGTACTCAGAAACGATTGAAAACGGTCGCAAATTCCTCGAATTGAATGGCACAGCGACCACCGGCACTTCCGGCGAGTACTGTATGCGATCCCTGAAGCAGAGCGCATCCGTGTTCGTAGTCTCCAATCAATGGTTCGATTTTCAGGCAGGCCCAAACGGCAGAAGTTTCCGCTCAACCTGGTATCCAGGCACCTCTGATTTTGGGTCGGCAACATCGGTGCCCTTGTTTCGGAATGCTCGGGCCGACTTTCGTTTGGTCGCATCCCCAACGTTTACAGTCGATGGCGTGATGACGGGTTTGCCGAATTCGAACCTCATCAAGAGGTTCGACAGCTGGTCAGAGACATCGGAGGGCACGCTTCTGAATAACGGCCTCATTGAAACCAATTTGGAGCATTCAACATTTAAAATCTCGAAAGCAGCGGCTGGCGATTGGACTTACGTTTTTCGGGCGGTGTCGGAAGGCAAGTTACTGGAAGCGCGTCTGCATTACTCGCTCGATCGGGATATCGGACATGCAGTGCTCGCATTCTCACCCTTAGCTCATATTCCGGTTGCGGTGAACAGCAAGCCGTACGTCGTTGCACCTGCCGATCAATCTTCGGCTAGTGCGCCCAACAACGATTTTTTCCTTTTTCTCTATAAGCCGAGCGAGACTCGCAACGCCCACTACGGACTTGAAGAACTGGAGCCCGGCGCTTACAAGCTGATTGTTCCTCATCCAGTCGGGTCGCCGCCTTTCCAATGTATCGAGTCGTTCTCGCCTGGGGACGTTGCGGTCGTCGACAATCAGCTAATTGTTGGTTCGCAGGAATATAACAAACCGATCTCGATCGAGACAGGCGAGCACTGCGCGCAACTGACAATCAGACTGGCACATGAACCCGTCGTGCGAGCAAGCATTCTTCTCGTTCCCGAGTCGCTCCCATTTGCCCCGTCGACGCTTCCTTTGGTCGCCGGTGAAGGTGGGTTCGTGAGATCTGGGGTCTACTATCCCTGGCCGCTCAGTCCCGGAACGTATCGAGTTTACGAGTTCAGCTCTCTCGAGGAGGTTGAATATGAGAACCCAAGCGCGTTGGAGCATTTCTCCGGCAAGAGTGTCTCTCTGGAACCCAACAAGAGAACAGAGGTTGCTCTCGAGACGGTAAACCGTGTTCCCTGATCTTCAAAACCAGGTGGACGCTCACTGCCTGCTTGTCGATCGAAGTTCAGCTTGAAGCGGTTGCCAAGTTGAGGAATCAAAGATCTGCTTTATTAAGATCAGATTTTCCGCGGGGTGAAGGGACGCGGCTGAATCCTTAGTGACATCGGCGAAGATGAAGCCGTCACGCTCAACGGTTTCTCCCGTTGTGACCGAAATTGGGACCCGAAAACCCGGGCCATCGTAGACAAAGGTGTGGAATTCGCCATTTTCTCCGCAGGGATCGACGGAGGCGGGCAGGTCGCGGAGAAACTGGCTATCAAAAGACCGGCCCGCGAAGGAATGGTCAAGTTTTTTGGGATCGATGCAGGTGAGAATGGCCTTGGTACCGCCGGCAATCATCTCCGCTGCGAGCTGCGGAGTGGACAGATCCCAGAGCGGGAACATCGGTTCAAGTCCGGTGCCACTAAGCTGGCGCTCGCGGTACGCGCGGATGTCGCGCAGGAAAAGATCGCCGAAGGCCACTGCGTTTATCTTCGCTGATAGAGCGCGGTCGACAAGGGGCCGCATGCAGGATTCGTAAACATTGTTTGAACACGGCCACGGCAGTTCGACGGACCACAACGGCAGACCCAAGCTGTCCGCCTGCTTCTCGACGAGTTCGCGGCGGACAGCATGCATGGCCACGCGATCGAAAGCAGAGTTGAACGTAGTGAACAGTCCAACAACTTCGATATCAGGATTCTTCCGCAGTTCGCGAAGAGTCCAGCAACTATCTTTGCCGCTGCTCCAGGACAGTAAGGCTTTTCTTACCATCGCCCGGATGACTCGGGTTCTTGGAGCCGGGGTGACCGGGTGAGGTTTGCCACATTGATCACCTTCGATTCTCGGCAGCGCTCGACCCAGGACGTTCGATCCAGCGCACATTTTGCGGCTCCGATTGCTGGCATCGCATAATGTTGGTCATTCCCGAAGTAAGGTCGGCGCAGGCATTTTCGGCTCCGGTGCGCAAGGCGGCTTCCTGGCTCTTGGCGCTCACCGTCCGGCAGTTAATACGCCCGTTGAAAGTCATGCATATCTCCGCCCGGTACCGCGGACCATGGAGAGTGGAAAAGGCCAGGAGCGCGATGAAGCCGGTAACAAACAGTCCAACGAGGATCCAGACGTTCTTCAGAGGGACGCCTCACTGAAGAAATTGCCCATTTCGCGGAACTTCCGGTAGCGCTGCTCGATGATCTGTTCGGGTGAGAGGCGTGCAAGGTCATTGAGGGCGCCTCCCAAAGTACGGCGGAGCGCTTCTTTAGCCGCATCCGAATCGAGGTGGGCACCGCCGGGAGGTTCGGGAACGATCCCGTCAATCAGCTTCAGTTCGACAAGGTCGTCTGCAGTCATGCGCAGGGCAGCAGCGGCGAGTGGAGCTTTGCCGGAATCGCGCCAGATGATGGCAGCGCAACTTTCGGGCGCGATGACGCTGTAGTAGGCGTTTTCGAACATGTAGACGCGATTGCCTACTCCGAGCGCAAGAGCGCCCCCGCTGCCGCCTTCCCCGATGATGACGGTGATAATGGCACTGCGCAAGCGAGACATTTCGCGAAGGTTGTAGGCGATGGCTTCGGCCTGCCCACGCTCCTCGGCATCGATGCCGGGATAGGCGCCGGGTGTGTCGATCAGGGTAATAATGGGCCGCCGAAATTTCGAGGCAAGCTGCATGAGGCGCAGAGCTTTTCGATAGCCCTCCGGTTTTGGCATGCCGAAATTCCGCAGCAGCTTTTCTTTTGTATCGCGTCCCTTCTGCTGACCGATGACCATGACGGGCTTGCCTTCAAAGAAACCCATGCCGGCAATGATGGACTGGTCGTCACCGAAGAAACGGTCGCCGTGCAATTCTTCGAACCCGGTAATTAAGGCATCAATGTAATCGCGCGAGTGAGGCCGCTTGGGATGCCGGGCGAGTTGTACACGATCCCAGCTTGGATTAGGAATTGGCTCGGGTGCGAGAGCAGCGGCTGTGCCAGTGCCCACCGCGGTTTCAGATTCTTGTTGATCGGCCATAGTTAGCTCGCAAGGACCTCCATGCATTCGGGGCCGCAGATCTTTTCTATCTCGGCGCGGAACTCCCGGTCGGGACGGACTTTGCTGGCCACATCCATAATGACGGAAAAATCACGCGCCTTTTCAAGGCGCAGCCGGACCTCAGTTGAACCGGATTTTCGGACGAAGAGCTCGTTCAGAGCGTTAGCCTTTTCGGCCTGCGATTCGTCCCGCAAGAAAATACGGATGGAGATAAGGGATGGCAGATCGAGGCGGGCATCTTCCAGCTTGACCATCTCCTGAATAGAAAGTTTGGGCGGGCCTCCTTCTTCGGGGAGGACGCAACCCCGGATGAAGACAGCCGCATCCTCCTGGAGAGCCGTTAACAGTTCTTCGTAACGAGGTGCGAACACCATCGCGTCCACCGTTCCGCGTCCGTCGTCAACTTTGAGCGCGGCCCAATATTTCCCTTCACGATTGGTTTTACGAACAATGTTGGTGAGAATCCCGCAGATAGCAACGGGCGCACCTTTCTCGAGATCCTCCAACCGATCTGTAAAGTGCGTAACCAGGTCGGCGGTTTTGTCTTTGAAGCGGTCAAGAGGATGGCCGGAAACGTAGATGCCTAGCATTTCCTTCTCGCCAGCAAGCTTTGCTTCCATGGTCCAGTCGGGCAGGTTGACGAGAGGCAACTCGGTTTTCTCTTCTCCGTCGAATCCGAAAAGTCCGTGCTGGCCGAGTGCACGATCACGAGACGCGCGGAGTCCCGACTCGAGAGCTCGGTCGAGCGCTTCCGTAAGCTGGGCGCGGTTGCCTCCCAGGTTATCCAGGGCGCCGGCTTTAATAAGACTTTCGAGCACCCGGCGATTCACGCCTGCCAGGTTGACGCGCTCGCAAAAATCGTAAATGGATTTGAAAGGTCCGTTTTCCTCGCGCGCCGCCACGATCGCCTCGACCGCGCCCTGCCCAACATTCTTAACTGCCCCCAGTCCAAACCGGATAGCGGTTCCGGCCGGAGTGAAATGCAGGTCGCTATGGTTCACATCGGGAGGTAGAACCTGAATGCCCATGCCCGAGCATTCGTTAATGTATTTAACCGCTTTCTCCATGTTGCCCGATTCGGAGGTAAGCAGGGCGGACATGAATTCGACTGAGTAGTGGGCCTTGAGATAGGCGGTAACGTAAGCGAGATATGCGTAAGCGGCAGAATGCGACTTATTGAAGCCATAACCGGCAAACTGCTCCATCAGGTCGAAGATTTTGGCTATCTTTTTCGGAGGGAAGCCGCGTGCCGTGGCGCCTTCGATGAATCGTTCGCGCTGCTTGGCCATTTCGGCAGCGGATTTTTTCCCCATGGCCCGGCGCAGAATATCAGCTTCGCCAAGAGAGTAGCCGGCGAGCTTGTTTGAGATCTGCATCACCTGCTCCTGGTAGAGGATCACACCGTAAGTTTCTTCAAGGACTTCTTTGAGCTCGGGAAGATCGTAGGCGATGGGCTTGCGTCCATGCTTGCGGTCGATAAAGTCGGGGATCATACCGCCCTGGATGGGACCCGGACGATAGAGAGCATTCAGTGCACAAAGATCTTCGATCCGGTTTGGCTGGTAACGGCGCAGGATGTCCTGCATACCGTTCGATTCGAACTGAAAGACGCCGCTGGTAAAACCCGTGCTGAAGATTTTTTCGTAGGTTTGCGGGTCATCGAGCGGCAGTTCTTCGATAACAACCTTGTCGCCACGGTATTTCTCGATCAGCTTCATGGCCTGGTCAATGATGGTGAGGGTGGTCAGCCCCAGGAAGTCCATCTTGAGCAAGCCGAGCTTCTCGAGACCAAGCATGTCGTACTGAGTGACAAGTTCCTGCTTATTAGTAATGAAGAGCGGAACCAACTCGCGCAGGGGTGCCGAGGAAATCACCACCCCGGCAGCGTGCATCCCGGCATTCCGGGCGACGCCTTCGAGCTTTAAACTGACGTCGAGAACTTCTTTGACGCGGGGCTCGCGAGCGGCAACCGCTTTCAACTCTGGATCTTCGATAGCGTTCTCGAGCTTGATGTTCAGCTGCTTGGGAACGAGTTTCGAAATGCGATCGACTTCCGCGAAGCTCATGTCGAGAACGCGCCCGACATCCTTAATAGCAGCTTTGGCCGCGAGCGTACCGAAAGTGATAATCTGTGCGACCTGCTCCCGCCCGTACTTCTCGGTCACGTACTGGATCACTTCGCCGCGCCGATTCGTGCAGAAATCGATGTCAATATCGGGCATGCTGATGCGTTCCGGGTTGAGAAAGCGCTCGAACAGCAAGCCGTATTCGAGAGGATCAATGTCCGTGATCTCCATGGCGTAGCCGACCAAACTGCCAGCAGCAGAGCCACGGCCCGGGCCGACCGGGATGCTTTTCTGCTTGGCGAACCGGATGAAATCCCAGACGATAAGGAAGTAACCGGAGAACTTCATCTGCTGGATCATCCGGATCTCACACTCCAGGCGATTCAGATACTCCGGCAGATCATGCTTCAGGCGGCCGGCTTGGCGGAGAGCCTCCAGCCGTGTGCGCCGTTTCTCGAAACCCTCACGGGCAATGTAGGCGAAATAGGTATCAGCCGTGTGTTCGCCAGGAACATCAAAGCGCGGGAACGGGTCCTTTACCTTCTCGAGTTTTACGTGGCAGCGTTGCGCGATATCCCAGGTACGGTCGAGAGCGTCCTCGATCTCACCGAAGAGCTTCATCATCTCGACCCGGGTTTTCACATAAAAGTCGGGAGTTGAGAAACGCATCCGGTTCGGATCGGACATGGTTTTGCCCGTCTGGATGCAGAGCAGGATTTCATGGGCACGCACGTCGTCATGCGTCAGGTAATGCGCGTCGTTAGTGACCACGGTCGGAATGCCGGTGTCCGAGGACATGCGCCGGATCTGCGGCATGACAACTTTGTCCTGATCGAGCCCGTGATCCTGCATTTCGAGGAAGAAGTTGCCACGGCCAAACAGGTCTACGTATTCATTGGCGAGGCGGACCGCGTCGGCATAGCGGTCGGCGAGGATGGTTTCGTTGATATCGCCGCGAAGACAGGCCGACATAGCAATCAGCCCTTTCGAGTGGCGCGCCAGCAGATCTTTGTCGATCCTGGGCTTGTAGTAGAAGCCGTCCAAGTAGCCGGTCGATACAAGCTGGATCAGGTTCTTGTAGCCTTCCTGTGTTTCGCACAGGAGAACCAGATGGTTGTAGCGGTCGGAATCGGAGCGAGTCTTATGTCCCTGCTGCGAGACGTAGACTTCACAGCCGATCACCGGGTGAATCCCGTGCGCGCTCGCTTCGTTATAGAACTCGACCGCGCCGAAAAGATTGCCGTGATCGGTCATGGCGATGGAGGGCATTTTCTGCCGCTCGACAACACCCATCAGCTTTTTGATATCGCAAGCTCCGTCCAGGAGTGAGTAGTCAGTATGGCAGTGGAGGTGAACGAAGGGGCGTTCTGACATGTTTCGGGACAACTCCAGTGTAGCGGTCGGGTAAAAGCCAGATTAGCTGATGTTAATGCAGCAAATCAGGTTTGTCAGGTACTGGGTTTTCAGACACTTCACAGGATCGTAACCCCTGTGTAACGGTTCTCCTGTAGCCTGAGTGGAGTTTCGTGTGGTGTGCTTCGGTCGCGGTAATTGTAAGCGCCTCAAGTAGTTAGAAAGCAATAAGGAGATTATGAACAGCAGAAGATTTTTCAACGGGATGGTCTGCCTGGCGATGGCAGTACAGCTTTTGGCTGCGGAAACTCCGAACGCAGCGCCGCCTGGCGACTCACCTGCCGCTACAACAGCAGCTGCGGTGAGTTCCGAAGAGTTACAAGCCCTCCGTGATCGGATGGCAAAGCAGGAGCAGGAGATTAAGAAGCTGCAGCAGTCAATGCAAGAGGAGCGGGCATTACTGGAGAAGGCAATGACAAACGCGGCTGCACCTGTGAACGCCGTTAACGTCAGCAATGGTTCGGCGGCGGAGGCGGCAGCGCCCGTTCAGATTGTGCCAGCGGTGAATGTAGTGCATCCACGGATTGCCTGGGGCAGGCAGAATCTACAGGCGGCCAATCCGTCGCCGCTTTCGATCAGCATTGGAAACACGACGTTCACTCCACTGGGATTTATCGATTTCACGGTCTTCGGACGCTCGACAAACGTGGGCAGCGGCATCGGAACTAATTTTGGCGGCATCCCATACACCAACGCAGTCGGGGCGCACATTTCCGAAAACAACTTCAGCACGCAAAACTCGCGTATTGGATTTCGAGTGGACTCAAGCTTCCTGGGTGCGAAGGTTCTCGGGTACTTCGAGGCTGACTTCCTCGGAAATCAGCCGGGTGGCGTGTTCGTAACCAGTAACGCCAACACATTCCGCATGCGTAACGTGTTTGTGGATGTCCAGAAGAACGGGTTGGAAGTGCTTGGAGGGCAGGATTGGAGTTTGTTTACTCCAAACCGCCGAGGGCTGTCACCGATCCCTTCGGACATCTTCTACACGCAGAACATGGATACCAATTACCAAGCGGGCCTTATTTGGTCGCGGCAGTCCCAATTCCGCTTGATATCGCATCCGAACAAGGATCTGGCTTTCGGCATTTCACTCGAGAATCCGCAGCAGTACATCGGCGGTTCGGGCGGAATCAGCGCGACGGCGGTCACGCTGCCTTCAAACAGCGCTATCGCTGGTGCCGGCGCTCAGTTCAACAACGGCGGTACGAACTACAGTGTTCCGAACCTGCACCCCGACATCATTTTCAAGGCAGCGTATGACGGACATGTTGGAGAGAAGGACCAGATCATGCACGTGGAAGCGGGCGCTCTGATCCGGAGCTTCAAAGACAGCGTCGGTTTGGGTGCACCCGTGACGTACCGCAGTTCGTCGACGACGGTTGTGAACGGGGAAGTGAATGCCAACCTGGAAGTAGTGAAGAACTTCAAGATCATAGCCAACACCTTTTTCGGGAGCGGCGGCGGGCGTTACGTATTCGGTCTTGCGCCGGACGCAATCATCCGGCCTGACGGTTCGATTTCGCCGATTCATACCTACTCGACCCTGGACGGAATCGAAGCGAATATCACAAAGAATACCTTGCTGAGTATTTACTATGGCGGCGTGTACATCGGTCGCAATGTAGCAGTGGACACGACCGGCAGTCTCATTGGATACGGCTTCCGCGGGTCGTCGAACGCGGACAACCGCACCATCCAGGAAGGAACGATCGGATTAACCCAGACTTTCTGGAAGAATCCGAATTACGGCGCGCTGTCGCTGATCACGCAGTACTCTTACCTGACCCGTAATCCTTGGGCGGTGCTGACCGGGCAGCCGAAAGCGACGCATACCAACATGTACTGGATCGACTTGCGATACACGCTCCCTTAGATTCGGGGCGAGAAGTTAGTCCGAGAGGCTCCAGCTTCGGCTGGAGCCTTTTCTATTTTTAGATGGCCTTCTGAAGCGCCAGTCTTCTTTGTACTTGAGGACGGAGCGATTCCTTCGAGGTGTCGGCGAGGTGAGAAAGACACAGGGGGAGAGGGACGGAAGGAAAAATTTACAAAGGCTTAGAAATTTTCATAGGTAGGCTGTTGCCAGCTTTCCCTGTTACACCACCGTACGTACGGGTCCGTATACGGCGGTTCGGTTGGTTGAGCATTTTACGACACAGCCAATCTCGGAATCCCGAGCGAGTCGAAGTAAGCATTCGGCAACGCGATGCTTAGAGCCGGACTGTTCGCTAAGCGCCAGGGACCGTGAGCGCTCGCCACCGTTTGGGCGGCGAGTTCGGAGCTCACACCCCGCTGGTGTAACTCGGTGAATCGCACCGGATTTCGCTTCCACTGTTTCCAGATCGCAGAACGAAGTCTGCGTCGGAGCCAGCTGTCAAGCTCCTGCAACACATAACGGGTGTCACATTTCCCGAAATAGCCGATCCATCCCCGTAAATAGCGGGATAGATCCTCGGCCCTTCGTTCGATGCTCACCCCTCTTGTCCGGCTTGTCAGTTCCCGAATCCGCTCTTTGAACCGGTCCACTGCTTGCGGCGCGATCCGCCGTTTTGGTATGCCTGCGTTCGTGAAGCTGAAGCCCAGGAACTTTCTAACCCAGGGCCGTGCCACCGCACTCTTCTGCTCGTTGACCTTGAGCTTAAGCTTGACAGTCAAGAATCGCCTGATGCTTCCCATCACTCGTTCTCCCGCTCGTCGGCTGCGAACGTAGATATTACTATCATCCGCATACCGCGTAAAGCGCAGACCGCGCCGCTCCAGCTCCCGGTCGAACTCGTCGAGCACAATGTTCGACAACAAGGGCGACAAAGGACCGCCTTGCGGCGTCCCTTCATCCACCGGGCTCACCAGCCCGCCTTCCATCACTCCGGCTCGCAGGAAACAGCGGATCAGCTTCAATAACTTCTTGTCGCTGACCCGCGTTGCGATCTGTGCCATCAGCTTGTCGTGATTGACTCGGTCGAAAAACTTCTCCAAATCGAGGTCCACTACCCAGCGATGGCCGGCGGCGATGTATTGCTGCGCCGCTGCGACCGCCTGGTGCGCCGAGCGCCCGGGCCGAAACCCGTAGCTGTGATCGGAAAACGTCCGGTCCCATTTGCGTTGCAGTACCTGCATCACCGCTTGCTGGATAAAACGATCCAGCACCGTCGGAATGCCAAGCTTTCGCACCCCACCGTCCGGCTTCGGGATTTCCACCCGTTTCACCGGTTGCGGCATATAAGTACCACTCAACAACTGTTCCCGGATGGCTGGCCAGTGCTGCTTCAGAAACTCTGGCAACTCGTGAACGGTCATCCCGTCCACGCCAGCGCTCCCTCTGTTGGCCTTGACTCGTGCCAATGCCTGCTTGCAGTTTTCCCGCTCGCAGACTTCCTCCATCGACTGTTCGCCATAAGCCAGGCTTTCTGTCCCACGCTTTCCCGCAAGCGATTCGGTCCCTTCAGACAGGCCCTTCGGGGCTTCACCCCTATACTCCTGCTCGAAGGCCAACTCTAGCTGGTTCTTCTGCCGCTTGTCGCTCATGAGTCGCGTTGCTTACTTGCCTTCCTATTAACCCCTTGCGGGGACCGTTCGGGCCTTCAGCACTGACGTGCCTACTACGCCCTCTGCTGACTTCTGCCGCCCGGTCAGGATCGATTGCTCGACCCTCAGTCCTGAATCCAGGACAAACGGCAGATCTCCCGAGGTAAGTTCGACCGCCTTCCATACACGACCGCCGGATTTACAACCAGTGCCTTTGATGGATGTGGACTTCGTTGTCAATTGCCAACTCGTCCGGCACCGTATGCCTCGTATCCGGTTCTTGTTCATCGGCCCGTACGTTTGCTCCACGCTTCTTTCAGACCCCGCCTCGCGACGACGCCCTTGCGCTTCGCTATCACTTCACCTCCATCAGGTTGTGAAAAGGACTTTCACCTTCGAGCTGTCGAACATGCTCGGCACACAATAAAAACGCCTCCGGATGTCCGGAGGCGAAGGTTTCTGAAGATTCCCGCTAGCGCGGGCTAGTTCGTTTACTTCTTCTTCTTTGCTGGCGTCTTCTTCGAAGCGGCCTTCTTGCTGCCAGCAGCTTTCTTGGTTGCGTTCTTCATCGAGTGATTCTCCCTAACGTAAATTTGCAATCTATACAGATCGCAGTGTGATTCATATATAAGGTTGTTCAAAAGAGAAGTCAAGAAAAAAATTGCTTTGGGGCGCCGAAGAGGTGTCGAAACGTAATCGGCTAATTTGTTTTACCCGTTTGAGCGCACCGGAGCGTCATTCGAACTAGAATTTGGTAGTTGATATCGGCGCCATGAAAAAGGGATGGGAGAGATACCAGCGGCTCGGAGCCATACTCATCTCAATTGCGATTTTGCTCTCTTCTTCCTGCGGACGCAAGCATCACGTAGCGCGCACGCCGTACCCGGCGCCACCTCCATCCCCGTCGCAAGAGCGATCGAGGAACAAGCCCCCAGCGGTAGCGATGGGCTACTCGGAGACTGGCGTAGCGAGCTGGTATGGACATCCGTATCACGGACGCCCCGCTGCTGACGGCGAGATCTACGACATGGAAACTCTTGTCGCAGCGCACCGGCTGATGCCATTCAATACTTGGCTGCGCGTGACGAATCTGGCGAACGGAAAAACGGTGAACGTTCGCGTGATTGATCGCGGACCCTTTGTAAACGGAAGAATCATTGATCTGTCGAAAGCCGCGGCGCGCCAGATCGACTTATTAGGACCGGGCACCGGGCAGGTTCGGCTGGAAGTGATCGGGGCCCCACCCGACATTCCTGCCAACGATGTTTACGCAGTCCAGGTAGGTGCGTTCTCGGTATACGCGAACGCGGAGCGGACGCGAGCAACATACGCCGAACGCTACGGCCAGGCGCAAATTTCTGTGAAGCAAGGTAGCGCGCCGCTGTGGCGAGTGCTAGTAGGGCGTGAACAGTCGGTGGATGCGGCGCGGCAACTGGCGGATCGAATCAAGACCGATTTGAACGGGGAAACGTTCGTGGTCCGCATGGATCAGACCCTACCAGTCCCGCCTCTCGCCACACCCGCTCCCGAGTAATAAACTGCACGAGAGAGTTTTCGTTTATCCCGGCACTATCTTCACGTAGTAGTCCTGCGCTAGGATGAACGAATTTTGCTAGCTAGAGCCGCCCGAGACACTTCACCGCTGTCCACTCTGGTAGGGAACTCCCCGCAGATGAAACAGGTACACCGGCTGGTTGCACGGATGGGCAAGTCGCGGTTTCCCGTTTTAGTTTTGGGAGAGACGGGCACCGGCAAGGAAGTTGTCGCCCGCGCGATTCATGATATGGAGGCGCGCGGTCCGTTTGTAGTGGTGGACTGTTCATCGATCGCGGCGCCTCTGATGGAAAGCGAGCTATTCGGCTACGCGAAAGGTGCGTTCACCGGAGCGCATAACCAGAAACTGGGGCTGCTGGACGCCGCAAATGGCGGAACGGCATTCTTTGACGAAATCGGAGAGCTGCCGTTAGATCTTCAGGTGAAGCTGCTGCGTGTATTGCAGGAGAAGGAGTTCCGCGCTGTGGGCGGGCTCGCGCAACGCAGCTCGAACTTCCGAGTGATCGCGGCGACGAATCGGAACCTCGCGACCGAGGTTGAGGAGAAACGCTTCCGGCAGGACCTCTATTTCCGGCTGAACGTAATGCGGGTGCGGATACCCCCGCTGCGTGAACGGAAGGAAGACATTGCGTCGCTAGTCTTCCACTTTCTGGAACGTTACGGGTGTGGTCACCAATTCAGTACGGACGTAATCGAGGCTTTCAAGCAGTATGATTGGCCTGGCAACGTCCGGGAACTGGAACATACGATCCAGCAGATGGTAGCCATGAACACGGGCCCGCACGTAGGCCCTGGAGATTTGCCCTCAGCACTGGTAAACAGCTCTTACGAGCGTCAACTGCAGGGTGAACTTCTGAACGCGCCACCACCGGTGACGGTCTCGCCTTCGCCCGAGACGAGAAGCGGAGGCATTCTGCCGTTGGCAGAAGTGGAACGACGCGCTATTCTGCAGGCACTCGATCACACCAAGGGCGATCGGACATTGGCGGCGATGATGTTGGGCATCGGGCGCACGACACTCTACCGCAAGCTGAAGGAATACGGACTGTAAGATTGGGATCGTGCGGATCGCGCTCGATGCCACATACAGCGTAAGTCCGGAACCTTCAGGCATCGCGATTTATTCCCGCCAGCTGATGAGCGGGTTGAGCCGGCTTCATCCCGAAGACACTTACTTGCACTGCTTCCGTCCGAAGCAGTTCCTCAGAACACGTCGGGCGACTGCGTCCAACGTAAATCGCCGGATGCTCATTCCGCCTCTTCCGACTTTCAGAGCGGATCTGTTTCATGCCTTGAATCAGCGAGTTGACCGGCGGACCGCCAAACGGGTAGTCTCGACATTCCACGACTTATTTGTAATGACGAGTAGCTACTCAACTCCGGAGTTTCGGAAACGCTTTACGGAGCAGGCCCGGCATGCCGCCGCCAACTCCGACCTGATCATCGCAGTCTCGCGATTCACCGCCCGTCAAGTGACGGCGTTACTCGGGGTCGAACCGTCGCGGGTGCGGGTAGTTCCCCACGGCGTTCATATGCCCGAAGTCGCGCCTCCAGAAGCTCGTGAAAAGATGGTACTGTTTGTGGGAGCGCTCCAGCTTCGTAAGAACATCGGTCGGCTTATAAAAGCGTTCGAAGGCGTGGCGGATCCGGAGTGGCGTCTGGTGCTTGCGGGTGCGCCGAGCGGGTTTGGTGCCGGAGAGATCCTTGCAACCATCGAGCGGAGCCACGCCCGCGAGCGAATTGAGGTCACCGGCTACGTCTCAGAGCGCGACCTGATAAATCTTTACTCGAGAGCGAGCGTGTTTGCGTTCCCTTCGCTCGACGAGGGCTTCGGCATCCCGGTGCTCGAGGCAATGGCATATGAAATCCCGGTGCTGACTTCAAACCGGTCGGGTACGGCGGAAGTAGCGGGAGACGCAGCGCTGCTGGTCGATCCCGAAGATGTCACAACGATATCCGCGGGACTTACGCGCCTCATGAACGATGCAGAGACCAGAGCAGAACTGCGAAGGAGGGGAAAACTTCAGGCAAGCCGATACGGGTGGGAGAGAACGGTGCGGGAGACGCAAGCCGTTTACAAAGAACTACTGGCGTAAGAAACGCCGCTTACCGGCCTTCTTCTTCGATGGAAATCTTCAAAGCGCGCAGGAATTTCTGGTCCTGTGTCGTCAGGCTGATCTTTCCCGTCGACTCGAGATGCACGTGCTCGGCATCCGACTCTTCCGTATCGTGTTCGGAGTCACCGTCGCCTTCACGCTTGTTGAACCCGATGGTCGCCTCTAGAACCAGGAAGACGTCATAACCCGCTCTTTTGATCTCGCCAATTGCACCAGCAATGCGGTCTGAATCAGAAAGGGACTCATTGATCGCGTTGCCAAGTTCTTGCATCAGCTCCTTCAATCGATCGTCCAAATTCTCACCTTTCCCGGGCACCTTCAGGTTATCACCGATCGCCAATCCCAGCAGCGGAAACGAGAACTGCACCCAATAGGTTATCTGCACCTTCAGGCTAGTAGTGGCCGCCACGTTCTAGGCCTTGCTGACTATTTGATGCGCAACTGTTTAGGATTTGCTCTTTGTATCAGGATTTCAGCTATCCCGAGTAGTTCAAAACGGCACACGGGCGCCTAAGTTTCGGAGTTTTTCTGCTCGTATGCCTTGGTTGAGTACCGCGCCGCTTCTTCCTGAGCTCCGGCAGTGTTGTCATGCGTGCGAATAGCTTGCTTGTACTCGTTCACAGCACGATCGCGCTGCCCGGTTACATCGAAAATCTTCCCCAAGTTTACGTGGGACCAGACTTCCGTCCACTTGGGATCCAGATCACCGTTGATGGCCGCGCGAAACTCATTAGCCGCCTGCTGGAAATTATTCTGCTTGAAGAACAACTCGCCGATGCGGTAGTGAGCGAGCGAACTCATCTTATTCACCTGCAGGGCTTGTTCGTACGCACGAAGGGCGTTCTGATAATCGTTGATTTCGACGAACTGCTCGCCTCGGCGGATCGCGACTGCGATCTGCATGCTCGGATCGAGGCGCAGCAGAACGTGATTCGGGTCTAGGATCAGCTTGCGAGGTTTGCCGAAAGTATCGACGCTGAACTCGGATGATGTCCCCGTGACTTCGATCTTCTTGTCTTCCGGGTTACCTTCAGTTTCGATCCGGAGATCGACCGGCATGCGAAAAGTGTCGAGATCCTGGTTGATCTTGCCGACTACTCGAAATCCCTGCTGGGTTCGGAAGACGGTATATTCAAGCTTGAACTCGGGAGAGCCGCTCGATTCGAGCCATTGGATAAAGAAATACCGGAGATCCTGGTTAGAGACCTGCTCCATGACTTTGCGGAAGTCTTCACTGTTCGCGGACTGCCAGCTGTACTTGTCCATGAACAGGTGCAGACCTTTCTCAAAATGGTCGTTGCCCACAACGCTCCGGAGCATGTTGAGAATGGCGGCGCCCTTTGCCGAAGTGACGGCCCAGTACTCAGGCGAGTAATCTTCGAGCCGGGAAGCCTGCAGAACGGGAGGCTCTTTCACCGTCATGGCTTCGACGTAAGTGGCTTTCAGGTCGGTCTCCATGGCAGAGACGCCGGCGGTGTGTTCCAGATAGAGGAGTTCGGAATAGCGTGCCGGCCCATTCACAAGCCATAGATGGTTGCGATTACTAGCCGATACAAGCGTGCCCCACCACTGGCGTGATAGCTGGTTGGTGAGCAGCCGGGTATTTACTTTGTGAGTGATCGTGCCAGGAGAAAGGAAAATGATGCCCGGTGCGGAATATCCGTTCACCGCCCCCGCTTCGGTTTCTACAAGCGTGAGGTTGGCTTGTGGCGCAAGGCCAAATTCGGAAGTGAGGAAAGTCATGATCTTACCCGTTTCCTCACCGTAGGCCTGGGCGCTCGCGCTTTCGGAGCCGCGAAAGAAAATGTTTGACGTGATGCCTTGTGACGAGACTCGCACCCCGTCTCCCTTGACGAGGGCGATACTCCCCGGAAAGCTCGCCTTCTCGTAGTGGAAGGAATAGAGCTTCCGGCCGTTGCTCGCCACATCAGTCTTTTCGTCTCCGCTGGCGATCACCTTGTAGTCAGCCGGAGTGGTAATGTGCAGGTCCGCAGCGAAGCGATTACTGGTGTAACCATTCACGGGGAACCAACGGGATGGATAGAGAAGATAACCGAACTCCGGATGAAGGGCGGCAAACTTGATTCCGGAAATAGGCGAGTCCTCGTCGCCGGTCATCTTGCCGTTATAGGCAAGCGTTATCTGGGAAGCCTGCGTCTTTGGAAGACTGCCCGGAAAGAAGACCTTGACCGTGAAGTCGTTCGTGTTCCTGGCCATTTGCAGCGATTGTCCACGCGCGTCGAGGGCTTTGGTGACCGTAAGGGCATTGTTAAGTTCGAAGGTCGCGTCGTTGACCGCATCGAGCGGAGTGAAATCAATTTTTGCGGTAGCAACTATGGCCTGCGTGCGCGGATTCACCTCAGCGTCGATGGTGTATTTCTGGACCTCGATCCTTCCTGCCTTTTCCTGCGCCCAGAGACTGGATACGAGGGCAAAAAGGAGCAGGGCAAATTTCAAACCGCGCATGATTAATTCATTTTCTCCCGAAGAAGTTGATGGGCCTCTGGATGGATGTCGTAATGTAAGTCGCAACTCTCGATGAAGACGTCGGCAGCTCTTTTGAGCGGATCACCTTCGCGGGTGAGGAGAGATCGGACCCGCGCAAGGTCGCAGCGCATGCGGTCGGCCAGATCAGGGTCCGAGAGCAGAGGGGCAGCGGCGTCTGCAATCCGTTCGGGCCTCATGTCGTGCTGAATCAGTTCAGGGACGATCTGGCGTTCGGCGATCAGGTTCACCATCGAAAGAAAGGGGATTTTCACCAGGCGACGCCCCGCCCACCAACTGAGCGGGTTGACCCGGTAGAAGGTGACCATCGGCGTTCCGAGGACGGCGGCTTCTATCGTTACGGTCCCGCTGGCGGCCAGCGCCAGGTCGGAGTGCCCTATCGAATCCCAAGTGTCACTTTCTATTACTTGGATGGATAGCTCGCCGATGCGTTCCCGAAATATTGAGAGCGCCTCGCCGACCCGGAACCCACCGGGCGTGGCGAGGATAACCGAAAGCTGAAATCTGGAACGAAGCAGGCGGATCGTATCAAGAAGGATGGGCAAGTGGCGGACGATCTCACCCGGCCGGCTTCCGGGTAAAACAACTATGAGCTTGTGGTCTCGCGGCAGTCTATACCGATCGAAGAATTCGTCCCGGCTCGATCGTTTGCGGGCCATGAAAGCGAGCGGATGACCTATATAGGTCGCATCGACCCCGCGGTCGAGAAACCAGCGCTCCTCAAAGGGGAAAAGGCAAAAAAGTTTATCTACCAGTCGGCTGATCGCCTTCACGCGACCTTGACGCCACGCCCAGACCTGGGGAGCAACCAGATAGAAAACCGGAATGTTCTGCCGCTTCAGTTGACGTGCCAGACGCAGGTGAAAGTCAGGGCTATCGGTGAGGAGCGCGGCTGCGGGGGGATTGCGACGCGAGTAACTTACAAGCTTCCGGTACTCGCGGTAAATCCGGGGAAGATGCCCGGCCACTTCGGCTAATCCGACCACGGCGATGTTGGCCGAGTTGATGATGGGCTCAACGCCCGCAGTTTGTAGTCGCGGTCCGGCACAGCCGTAAAAGTGGGCGGAAGGATAAGCTTGAGCGAGATGTGCAACTACGCCCGAGGCGTAGAGATCACCGGAAGCCTCACCCGCGGAAACCAGAAACTGCACCTGTTTGCTTCAGTTTAGCAATCAAAGCTGTTTCAGCCCCCGTTTACGGAGTGCGAGCGCAGCTAACGCGCCTGCGCAGCCTTTTCCACAAACGTGCTGTATATAGAGGAAGTGAACGGGTCTATAAAGACGGCCAGAGTCACTGCGATCGAGACAATCCCGAGCCCGAAAGCGCATATGGTGCGGCCCGTGCTCACGTTGTGAAGCAATCGGAATGAACGAAACACGCGGGCGATAAACAGTGCGTAAACTACGGTGGCAACCACAAAGGAAAGCAGGAACGCAGTCACCTCCCAAGTAGAGAGTTTTTGAAACAGGGCGCGCGTGTAATCTACTTGCTCGGGAAAGCTCGAACTATGCTGCAAAGCCGGAACCACAAGCCTCTGCGTAGGAATCAGCGAGAGGTCCACAATCGGCAAGTAGCAGGTCAGAAGGCAATATGCCGCGATGCAGCTTTGTAGCGTGGCGTTCCCTCCGAAGAGTCTCATCAATCCATGGAGAATGAGACCGATCACAAGATATTCAATGTAAGTACCGGTGATTGAGGCAACCAGGAACGGCTTGCTTTCCATGTTGATTCCTAGCAGGGTAACTGAGGGAACATGCAGCAGAATATCGACCAAAGCCATGTACAGCATGAACCTGAGCGCGAACAGCAGATTGGAGCTGGTTCCAAGCGGCTCCCCCTCGACCGCTTCCGGCCCCCGTGTCAGGACAGAGAACCAGGCTACGATGACGTCCTTCGCCTCCTCAAACACGGCCTTGTTGATATCGGTGATGCTCACGCTGGTTGAGACTAGCGAATTTGATAGCACGAATATCGCCACTGGACATTGCGCTCCACGCGGTGGACGTCGAACACCGCCTTCGGTCACCGTCAAATCGCGTCATGATTGATAGGAACCAAGCAGTGACGAATTAGAAGATTTATCCCAAAGGAGTCCGAATGAACGTAGTAGGGCGAGTGGAAAGCCTGTGGCGTTATCCCGTGAAAAGCATGCGCGGTGAAGAGCTACAGGAGGCCTTCGCGGGTTTTTCCGGGATATATGGTGATCGCTTTTATGCGTTTCGCAGTTCGGGAGCGCCGAAAGGATTTCCTTACCTGACCGCCCGCGAGCAGGAGCACATGCTCCTCTACCGGCCAGCGTACCGAAATCCTGAATCCGCTTCCAGGCCTCCAAACCTGGCAGAGGCCGAAGCACTTGGACCTGGCGTCACTCCGATCTATCCGGACGGAGATGATTTGATGTTAGATGTGGAGACGCCAAACGGCGAGCAGTTGGCAATTGATGATCCCAGGCTACTCGGCGCACTCAGCGACGGCCTTAGTGAGAGGCATCATCTAACCTTGACCCGCTCAGATCGAGCGATGACCGATTGCCGGCCGATCTCGCTCTTCTCTATCCAGACCGCAGAGCAACTCAGTCAAGAGTTGGGCACGGATGTGAACAAGAGACGCTTTCGCGCAAACGTTTATGTGAACCTGACGTCCGGGACAGGATTTGGCGAGGACAGCTTCGTGGGTTCGACGCTCCGCATCGGCCAAAAGGCAGTCATCACCGTCACCGACCGCGATCCTCGCTGCAAAATGATCACGCTCGACTCCGATACCGCAGAGGCAAACCCGGAGGTGATGAAGCGCGTAGCCCGGTCGCATGACGGTAAAGCTGGCGTGTACGGAGCAGTTCTGGTCGAGGGTATGATCCGTACTGGCGACGAGATAACTTTCGTGAAGTAGAGCTTCCGTTCACCAGATCTCGTCACCAGAGGTCATCGGCAGAGGCAATCTTGCCTCCGGCTTGCGGGTTCGTATCTTCCATTCGCCAACCGTATTCAAGGAGCGTCCGGGAGGCAAGCGCAAAATCGACGATTGTTCGTACGAAAGCAGGCGAGGTGTACTCGGACGACTTGAGGGGACGAGAGACGACGAAAGACTTATAGCGCAACCATCTCGCTATCGGCTGGTCAGCATATTGGGCTAAACCACGCGGCATCGTGGAGAGAACATATTCAGAAGAGAAGTCGAGATCATGTTTTGCAAGCGTCCGATGCATTCTTTCGAAAGCGGCAGGATCCTTGATGATGGCTTCCCGCCATGCCAGCAAAGATGACCTCTCCGGCTCCCAAAAGCCGGCGGCCACGAATGACTCATCCGGGGAGATGTGCAGGTAGACACCACCCCAGCTGGACACATTGAACGATCGGCGCAGTTCGGCGCTAACGTGAGTCTTGAAGGGCCGCTTGTCTTTGCTGAAGCGGATGTCGCGGTAAACCCTCATGACCGGGTTCTTGTCTTTGGCAAAAAGCGGCAGACCTTTGGCGCGGCACTCGGCAGATGCTGCCAAGACGATTTGCTTCATTGGCTCTTCAACGAAGGTGGCGTACTCATTCTTGCGTTCGCGGAACCACTCGCGATCGTTATTTGCCTTCAGATCGCGAAGGAACCGGAACCCTTCCTGAGGGAAGCCCAAAGACACCGAACTAGCCGGTTTGGTAGGCGTTGCTTGGCGGCGGGAGGCCATAAAGAGAGGATAAGGCCAACTCGTGTCACTACCCTGATCGTCAAGGCGGCTTGGCTGAGCTTCGATTTTCCCGACAGCTTGGGGAACAGGGGTGGGCCACGGCTCTGCTAGAATCGAGGTCGAAAAAGTACAGATGTCCACCTTACGAGAGCCGAATGCGAACAGCCCTGTCAGCTCTGGCCTGACGAGGGTCAGCGTAGGGCAATTCGCAGAGCGGTTCAAAAGCGAAGTTATTCCGCTGAGCAATACCTTCGGCTATTTCTGCGCCTCCGTCCCGATGAGCGAGGAAGTGGTGAAAGAGTATCTGGAAGAGCCCATTGCGGCGCTCCCTCCTTCGCTGATCGCCATGTTGCCGCGTATATCGATCTTGCTGGTTCCTTACCTGGAGCGCTGCGGCGAACGAGGTTCACGCAGCAAGCGAAAAACGCGCGCGAGTGTCGAAAAGGTTGGGGATTTTGTGGTGGCGGAGCGGCCAGTAGATGACCGCCAATCCTGGGCATCCCAAGTCAGCTTTGAACACGAGACGGTGCTGGTGTTCGCGCTCAAGGAGCAGGACGTCGCTGAATATCATTACCGGCTTTACCGGCGGCTGGCGGCGCTGGTCGTTAATAACTGGTCCACGCAAGCGGCTGCGAGTTATAAGGCAGCCATTCGGGAAGAGTTGACCGCCGGCGTGCATGGTGAAGTGGATGACGATAGCTGGCAGGCGAAACAAACCCTGCTGCGAAGACAAACGAATGTTAAGCGAGATAGCCCGCTGTTCAGCGACTATCTTCGGCAATCTTTTATCGACACGCTGACGCTGTACCTGCACGGGATCTGCTGCGATATCGATGTGGAAACGGGACCGCGCCAGTTGCCAAGTCGCTATCTTCGTAAGCGTTTGAACCTGCTAAAGAGCTTGTACCCAGCACCCACCGGTTACGCCGTTTTCCCCGAAGATCATGAGCAGGCGAAGACGAATGAGCCTGATTCTCCTTCATCCAGCACCACCTGAGAGGCACTGCTTCAATATCCGGACAGAGCCCTCCTTCCCGCGAGTTCCGATTTCGTTCGACGGACCCACGCAGCTCGGGCACCCTGCTTCGCACGAGCAGCCGGTTGCCAGTTCCAGAGCAGCAGTCAGCAGTTCCTGACGGCGGCGGAAGAGCGGATCGCTTTGTCCGATACCGCCCGGGTAATTGTCGTATAGGACCAGATCCGGCTCGAACGAGGTCTGCTTTTGAGCGGAGTCATCGAGGACAGCCACGGCAATATCCCGAGGATCGCTCAACAGCAAGACGGTAGCGACCGTCTGTAGAACATTGCCCGAGGCACGCAGTGCATCCTGCAAGTCGGCCGTCGAGTACCCTTCAAAATCCGAAAAGAATCCTTCATCGAAATGCAGCCACATGGCGGTGGTGTGCATTTCCTGCTCAGGCAGGGAAAGTAGCCCCGCACCGATATTTTCAAGCGTGTAAAATTTGATTTTCTTAAACCCGGCAATCTGCCGTTTGACCCGCACTTCACCATGAGCGGCGACTGCCCCCGGATGCGCGGCTGCGGTTGCGTTATCAAACTGCGCAAGCTCACTGACTTGGGTATAGACGATTGCGTCCGTAAAGTAGTCCGAGTCCACTTGGCGAACAAACGCTTTGCGGCCGTCGTAGTCCAGCTTCTCCACCTGGAACTGGCGGGCGTCATGGAGATAGATGGCTTTCTCGTGAAGACTCGTCAGCGCCGACGGAAAATCGACTTCGCCGATGATCCGATGGTCGTCTGTAATATCGACTACAAGGAAGTTATCGCTTGTCACTGCACGCAAACTCACTGTGTCTGCGGGATAGCTGTCGCTGACCCAGTGCCAGCAATCACCCGAATGATGCAGCAGTTGCAAATCCTCTGCAAGATAGGCACAGAGGCGCGCTATATCGTGCTTGCCGAATTGCTCGCCATCTTTTATGGGCAGCTCGAATGTGGCGCACTTCAGGTGATTGAGAAAGATTTCGAGGTTATCCGGATTGATGTGCGCTTCTTCCGGCGAAGATCCAAAAAAGTAATCGGGATGTTCGACGATGTACTGATCAAGCGGAGCGCTGGAAGCAACAAACACGGCAATCGAGGCAGATTGTCGGCGTCCCGCGCGGCCGGCGCGCTGCCACGTAGATGCGATGTTCCCGGGATAACCGGCCAGTACGACGGTGTCGAGAGATCCGATGTCTACACCGAGTTCGAGCGCGTTCGTCGCGACGACGGCGCGAATCTTACCGTCTCTCAAACCGCTTTCAATGTGGCGGCGCTCTTTCGGCAAGTAACCGCCGCGATAGCCGCGTACAGCTTCGTGTGAGAAGGGCAGGTGCGCACAGGCGTCCTTCAGGTAGGTTGTGAGGATTTCGGTAGCCAGGCGGTTATTAGCGAAGACAAGAGTCTGCTGCTTTTGGCGGATGAACTCGAGAGCGATGCGCCGGGTTTCGTGCAGATAACTGCGCCGGATGCCAAGCTGCCGGTTCACTACGGGCGGATTATAGAAGATGAAGTGATGGTCGCCGGTGGGTGCGCCGTTTTCGTTGACGAGTTCGAAGGGCGCTTCAGTAATTGCTTCGGCTAAATGCTTCGGATTTGCAATCGTCGCCGAGCAGCAGATGAATTGTGGCTTTGAGCCGTAGAACTCGCATACTCGTTTCAGGCGCCGGATAATGTTGGCGAGATGGCTGCCGTAAACGCCGCGGTAGAAGTGCAATTCGTCAATCACGAAATAGCGCAGGTTCTCAAAAAGCTTGACCCACTTCGTGTGGTGAGGAAGGATCCCGGTGTGGAGCATGTCGGGATTGGTCAGGACAATGTTGGCGCGCTCGCGGATACTGCGGCGCGCATCGGCCTGCGTGTCGCCATCGTAAGTGTGGCAGGCAAACCCACCGCCTACTGAGTCGTTTAAACGCTGCAGCTCCAGCCGCTGATCTTCCGCGAGCGCCTTAGTGGGAAACAAAAACAGCGCCCGGGCGGTTGGATCCGCGAGCAGCGTGTTCATCACCGGAAGGTTGTAGCAAAGTGTCTTTCCGCTGGCAGTTGGCGTAACTACCACGGTATTTCTCCCCGCAAGCGAATGCTCGACGGCCAACGATTGGTGCAGATAGAGCTGTGGGATGCCACGTGTAACGAGCGCCTGCCTCAATAGCGGTGACAACGCCGAAGGGAATGGACCGAATCTGGCCGCGCGCGCCGGCAGATATCGGACTGCGCGGACGGGCGAGCCGTCTTGCTGCATGGATTGCTCGAAGCGCGCAGCGAGAGCGTCCGTGTCCGTTTGGGGAGCGATTGCGAGCGCTTCGAGGTCAGCCGGCGGGTCACCGAAGTTCAGTGCGAGGTTCATAGGTTCGCCTTTGTTTCACCGTAGCCCAGTTTAGATCGGAGAACAAGGGTAGTAGAAAATGTTTTACGAAATTCCCGCGAGCTTTTGAACCATCTCGAACGTATCGCTATCGCCAGTGCTCTTATCCGGGCGATACCTCTTTACTCGGGCAAAGCGTAGCGCGAGTCCGCTCTTGTAGCGCGGGCTAACTTGAATTTCGTTAAACGCGATCTCAGCCACGATCTTAGGTTCCACATAAACGGTGTAGCTGTCGCGTGCTATTTCGATCTTGAGCAGTTGTTCGGTTTGCCAGCGGAGCATCTCATCGGTGAGACCCTTGAATGTTTTTCCGAGCATGGCGAAACCTCCCTGCTGTGTATCGCGGGCGCCCAGGTGCAGATTGCTGAGCCAGCCCTGGCGGCGGCCGTTGCCCCACTCGGCTGCGAGTATGACTAAGTCAAGCGTGCGGGCCTGCTTCACCTTGAGCCAGCTTTGGCCTCGAGCACCGGCGGCGTAACCGGATTCCGGAGCTTTAGCCATGATGCCCTCGTGTCCGGCGTCTAGCGCAGCGTGAAGAAAGTCTTCGGCTTCTTTTGGGCTGGCTGTGACCAGATGCGGAACGAGTTGTTGCGCCGGAGTCAGCCGGGATAACTCTGCGAACCGGGAGCGTTGAGGCTCGTTGATCAGTGATCCGTGGAGGTAGAGCAAGTCGAACCAGAACGGAGTCATGGGCAACTCGGAGCGCAAGCGTTCCACATCGAGCTTGCGGCCGAACCTGCGCATGGTGACCTGAAAGGGCTGTGGCCGGCCATCGTCGGAAAGGCTGAGAACTTCGCCATCTAAGATGATGTCTCGGGCAGGAATGGCGCGCACCGCTTCGACCACTTCGGGCACCGCCGCCGAGACGTCGTTCATCTGGCGCGAGAACACCGCCACCTGGTCGCCCGACTTGTGCACCTGGACGCGAGCTCCGTCGAACTTATATTCAAGCGCGGCCTCGCCCAGCTCTCCAATTGCCTGCACAGCGTTCTCCGCGGTTTGAGCAAGCATCGGCTGCACAGGGCGAAAGAGCTGGATATCAAACTGCGCCAGCCCGGCTTCGCCCGATTCGAGCATGGCCCGGGCAATGGCGGAGGCGCCGCCGCCGGTCATGGCGGCCCGGCGAACGCGCTCAACCGGAATTCCGGTTGCATCAGCAAGCGCATCCAGAACAAGACTTTCCAACGCGCCTTGACGGAGTTCACCAATCAGAAGACGCTTGAGGAAATGTTGTTCCTGTTCTGTCCCACGGGCAAGCAGGCGGCCGAGCAGTTCGCGCCGGTTGCGCTCGGAGCCTGCTCCCGACACAGCTGCCAGTTCCGACAGAAGATGATCGACTTCGACGATCTGCAGAGTGCCCTCCGAAGCCGGTGGCGCAGAAGCTTCGCGCAAAGCAGCGTAACCGATCCCAATGCGGCCCTGACAAGTGTAGCCGGACAAGAATGCGACAGCGATCTCGGCCTCTTCGGGAGCTAGCTGCCGAAATAGCCCGGCGAGCAGCGCCGTCTTCTCCAGACGTTTGCTGGTCTTTGCTATCCGATCTGATGTTTCGACGAGCTTTCGAAAGAGCATTTAGCGTTTCGGCCAGAGGTTTTCATGACCGCGCGCGCTCACCGGCTCGAAAGCTTGAATCTCTCCGCGGACGACCATAGCAGCGTAATCGAAGTTGTTCACTGTCGGGCAAATGTGGCGCGGTAATAAGTACAGATGCTCGCCAAGTGAAGGCAACTCAGCGCCCGGCAAGCTCGTAACAGGGAGATGTTCTTCACTTGGCTTGTTAGGTTCAAGTTGAGGGCTGTTCAGGACGGCGCAGGTGGGAACTCCAGCGTCCGCTGAAACGCTTTTATGGCCGGCATCGCAGGTGACGGTGCGGGCCGAGGGGTGACTCACGACAGTGGAGAGCACGAGAGCAGCAGGTTGATATCCAAATCCGGGCAGTTGCTCCAAGCTGGTCAAATCGTTGTAGACAACTGTTCCTGGTGAGATGCGATGCGTGAAGTTCGCACCCTCAAAGCCCTTGTACGTAATTGCAAAAGGCGCAGCCGGAGTACCTGAGGTGATCACTTCGTTGACGAACAGCCCTTTGCGTTCAAGTACGGCAATAAGCTCGAGCAGGCGATCGTAACCGGCGTGGACCTCGCGCTCACGATCTGCGGCAGGAACACCCGACATGTGCCCGTCATAAAAGTGAAGCCCGCGAAACTGATCGCCCAGGTGCTGAGCAAGGGTGACGATCTCGCTGGTGCGGCTTGCGTCGATCCCGGTTCGATTCATGCCGGAGTTGACATCGATGAAAACGTCAATGGACGAGCCGGCCCAAGGTTCGGTTTGCCGCTGGGATTCGACCAGAACCGAAACTCTTGTCTCGGGGAACTCATCGGCAATCTCGAGCACTCGTCCGGCGTTTGCTTTCATCACCGGGTAAGCGAGCAGCACATCTGGGGCGCCGGCCTGACAGGCTACCAGGAGTTCCAGCGTAGTAGAGCATTTGAAATGGTGAATACCCCGATCGATCATTTTTCGAATGATGCTGGGGATTTTTGCGGTTTTTGTATGCGGGCGCCACCGGTCGGGATTAGCTCCTGCCATCTGCACGGTCGCATCAATGTTCACGTCAACGATTTCCGGATAGATCAGCAGAGCGGGAGTCAAAATGCTTTCAGCGTTTCGGAGGCGGTAGGGATCGAGCGACGGGAGCACGAGCATCATTTTGCCAGATACGCTGCCGTGCAGTAATCGTTCTGTAAAGGTTTGAGGCCGGACGCGTCCACGAAGTATGAATGACGTGCAGGTGTACACAGGAGCGGCGCTGGCGGGCGCTATGTCAGGCATGCGGTCGATGTCCTCGCCCGCCTTGATCAGCCATTTGGCGCGGTCTGGAGCTTTGCCGATCGACTCGAAACTCGGCTTTCTGGCAAGCCACTCAGGAACAGCGACCACCACGGCAGTTTTGGCGGCGGGAGAGTTCATTGCCGACAAGCTGCCTTTCATACCGAAACGCACAGCCGCGGGCCCGCTAGTTGGGCGGGCACTGTTCGGCGGGCTGGCGGGCGCGCTCGTCACGCTCGGCAAAAAAAGGTCATGGCTGCTGGGAGCCGCAATGGGAACGCTGGGGGCGGTCGGCGCAACTTATGGCGCCTATCATTTGCGCAAAGCCGCGGGCGAAAAGTTCCATATCCCTGACCCCCTGCTGGCCCTCGTAGAAGATGGACTGGTGGCAGGCACCGGGCTGCTGGTCACTTCTGTCTTACGGGAGTCCGAAGTCAGCTGAAATGTACTGAGCGCGGATGAACTGGATAGCCGCTCTCGCTGGTATCGTCCTTCTTGCCGCTTTTGCAAGCGACGCGTTTGAAGTTATGCTGCTGCCGCGGCGAGTTCGCCGGCAGCTCCGCCCGGTGCGGCTGTTCTTCAATGCCAGCTGGTACCTGTGGTCGAAAGTGGCGATCCGCATCAAGAGGGGCAAGCAGCGGGATGCTTTCCTCAGCACCTACGGGCCTTTATCCATGGTGCTGCTGCTGTCAATTTGGGCACTTGGGTTCATTTTCAGCTTCGCTTTGGTTCAGTGGGCGTTACAGGGATCGCAAGGCGGAACGTTTCTCGCTACTCTCTATTTCAGCGGCGCAACGTTTTTCACAGTGGGTTACGGAGATGTGCTTCCCCTCGGGCATTTGAGCAAGGGATTAGCTGTGTTGGAGGCCGGGTCGGGACTGGCATTCATCGCCGTCACAATCGGCTATCTGCCGGTGCTATACCAGCTTTTCTCGCGCCGGGAAGCGCGGATTATCCAATTGGATGCAAGGGCTGGCTCACCTCCAAGCGCGGCCGCGATGCTTTGCCGACATAGCGAATCCGAGGCCATTAACGACCTTCTGGCCTTGCTCAAAGACTGGGAGCAATGGTGTGCGGAGCTAGTCGAAAGCCATCTTTCCTATCCGATGCTCAGCTATTACAGATCCCAGCACGACAACCAGAGTTGGCTGGCTGGACTGGCGACCGTGGTCGATTCGTGTGCCTTGATCCTGACCGGCCTGAGCGGAGTGCGGACATTTCAGGCGAGCATGACTTTTGCCATGGGCCTGGCTGGCCGCTGTCGAGCTTTGCCGTGTTTTTCAATTGCGGACAGGCGCTGTCGTACGCGAGCGGTTGCCGCTTCCGGAGTTTGGACTGCTCCAGGCACAACTGGCCGATGCAGGGCTTAACTTTAGCGATCCGGATAAGGCAGCGGAAAGATTAGCAGCCCTCCGCGCTACCTACGAACCCTTCCTGGGAGCGCTGTCCCGTCATTTTCTGCTGACCCTGCCGTTGTGGCGCCGGGAACAGGAGTCAGGCAACTGGCAAATCAGTATCGGCGGCAAGGTCGCCAAGCAGATTGTAGAGGACACGCCGGCAAAGCCCGATTGAAGCTATTCCGGGCGCTTCTTGCGCGGACGCCGGGTAGCTGCACCCGCTCCTGAAGGTGCCCGTTTCCTTGGGGCCGCTTTCTTCGGCTTGGGAGGCGGAGGGTTCGGCTCGAAAATGGTCGGCTGTCCCTCGACGATTGGCTGCGGCTCGTCTTCTTCTTCCTCAGTAGGAGCCTCTGGCGCTGGTTCGGGCAATGCAGGCGGATAAAATTCCGCGCCCAGATGGACGATCAACCCGCGTTCCTCGTCCGGCTCCGTGCGCACCACTGTCTTGTCCTGAGCGTAGTTCAAAAACTCTGAGAACTGCTGGAAGCCGTACCGCGCGAGATTGAATTGAGGATGCTCGGTCTGCATCCACCCCTCGAGTTCCTCCCCGGTCGCTCCTTCCTCGAGCTCCATCCGATGCGTCTCGAGCATGTCGCGAAGAGCGGGCAGCGCTTCTTCGGGCTTCGGGGCGACCTTCTCGGTTATTGGTCCGCCACCACGGCGCTCAATGATATACCGTCCGCCCGAACCGCTGACATTGATGAACTCGGCTTTCTTCAATTTCTCGACGAAATCAGAGAAGCTACCGGCGCCGTAAGCCCGTTCGCTGAAGGCCGGGTCGAGTTGCAGCATGGTGCTCTTCAGCAACCCAAGCTGCGGCTGAACTGCGCGACGCTCCAATACCTGAAGAGCGCGCTCAACCAGCGGCATCGCTTGCGAAAGTTCCAGCGGAGCAGGGCGTTGGCCCCGGTCACGCCTTTCTTTCCTGTCCATGCGGTCCTGGCGGTCAGGACGGTCCTGACGCTCCGGGCGGTCCTGGCGATCGCGCCGTTCGGGCATAGGTGTCGCGACGATACTGGTCCCGTCTTCCAACAGCGACTCGTAGCTGACGAACTCATGACAATTCTGCTGGAGGATCGTACTGGTAAACGCTTTCCCGCCTACTACAAAAACGGTTTTGCCGTACTCTTTGAGTTTGTTTACGAGGGGTATGAAGTCGCTGTCCCCGCTGACAATGGCAAACGCGTTGACATGAGCATGGGTAAAGGCCATTTCGAGGGCATCGAGAGCCAAATTGATGTCGGCTCCATTCTTGTCCCCTCGAGGGGAAGGAATGCGCTGCACCATCTGCACAGCGTTCTCCGCCATTTGACGCGTTGCGCCCTCCTGCCTGCCCCAGTTGGCGTAAGCGAACTTGGCAACAATATCACCGCGCTCCTTGAGCGCATCGAGAGGGAGGGACACGTCGAATTCACGCCGGAGCGTCGACTTGACGCCAATTTCAATATTGTCGTAGTCGACGAACACGGCAATGTTCAGTCTGTCTTGCATTCATTTCCTTTTCTTCCGCGTCCCGATTCGTAATTGGATCGGGTGACCGCAAGATCTTTCAGCCGAGACACAAAGCTCAGGCTATTTGTTTCACTGACTCGCGAATGAAACTGATGATTTTGCCGAGGGACGCTCCCGGTTGAAATACCTCAGCCACTCCGAGTTTCTTCAAAGCAACGGCATCGTCATCCGGGATGATACCGCCCACCACTACAAGAACATCGGTCATCTCTTTTTCGCGAAGCAACTCCATGATGCGGGGCACAATCGCGTTGTGTGCGCCGGACAAGATGGACAATCCAATTACCTGAACGTCCTCCTGCAGAGCGGCATTCACGATCATCTCTGGCGTTTGCCGGAGACCTGTATAGATCACTTCCATGCCGGCGTCGCGAAGAGCTCGTGCGATCACTTTTGCGCCGCGGTCGTGTCCATCGAGGCCAGGTTTGGCAACGAGCACACGGATCGGGATATCCATACTTACACTGTCCAGATTATAGAACGGTGAGCGTGAACGCAGGCGGACATGAGACGCTAGCAAGCGTATGGATGAAGCCGTATTCAACGAACCCCGTGTCGCGCTGAACCGCATTTACACGCGCATGGGCGACAGCGGCCAAACGAGGCTTGCGGGCGGCCAGCAAGTGTCGAAGCACAACGCGCGCATCGACTGTTACGGGACGGTTGACGAATTGAATGCCTTCGTAGGCGCCGCGCGCGTAACGGCCGAAGATGCAGGCCAGCGCTCTGACCGGATCCAGCACTTTGCCGGGCAGTTGAAACGCGTTCAGCACGAGCTGTTCAACCTCGGCTCCATTCTGGCGACCCTGCCGCAAGATGTGCATCCGAAGCAGGCGCGGATTACCGGGGCGGAGATCGAACGTCTCGAGCGGGAGATAGATGAAGCGAACCTTGAACTAACATCCCTGCGATCATTCGTTCTCCCCGGCAGTACGCGGCTCGAAGCGGAGCTACATATCTGCCGGACAGTATGCCGGCGAGCAGAGCGCCTTCTAGTTGGATTCGCCATGCAAGACGAAGTTCCCCCGGAAGCCGTTCGCTATCTGAACCGATTGAGCGATGCACTGTTTGTCTGGAGCCGCTGGGTGAATCACGTCCTGCATGCGGACGAGACGCTATGGGCGCCCAACCAGGCGGCCAGTGGAGCAGCCTGAATGAAAATCGACCAGCCGTCGAGCGAGGTTTCTAGAGGCGACGCGTTCAGCGCGGTCGCCGCCGGATTTCTAGGCTGGACTCTCGACGCCTTCGACTTCTTTCTGGTGACATTCTGTCTCACGGCAATCGCCAAAGAGTTCGGGCAAACAGATACTGCCGTAGCTTTCTCCCTGACATTGACCCTCGCATTCCGGCCGGTCGGCGCCTTTCTATTTGGAATGCTCGCTGACCGCTACGGGCGCCGGCTACCGCTGATGATCGATCTGATTTTTTATTCTGTGGTTGAAGTCGCGACTGGTCTGGCCCCTAACTTCACCGTCTTTCTGATTTTGCGTGCATTGTTTGGGATCGGTATGGGCGGCGAGTGGGGAGTAGGTGCATCACTCGCCATGGAAAAGGTTCCGGCTAAGTGGCGCGGCTTATTGTCGGGATTACTTCAACAAGGTTACGCGCTCGGCAACTTACTCACTTCGCTGTGTTATCTGTTTTTGTTCGACAAGTGGGGATGGAGGCCGTTATTCTTCCTCGGCGGTATTCCTGCCCTGCTGGCTCTGTTCGTGCGATTCCGCGTAAAGGAGTCAGCTGTGTGGGAGAAATCAAAGCGCGATAACTGGAGCCAAATTGGGACCGATATTACATCGCATTGGAAGCTCTTCTTGTACCTGGTCGTGCTGATGGCCGGAATGAATTTTGCTTCGCATGGCACACAGGACATGTATCCGACTTTTCTGCAACGCTATTGGCATTTCGGGACTGTTCAGCGATCGCTCCTGACTGCGTTCTCAATGGTCGGCGCACTGGTGGGAGGCGTACTGATTGGACTGATCTCCGACCGGATCGGCAGGAGACGCGCCATCGTGATTGCACTTTTGATTGCTGTCCTTACAGTGCCACTTTGGGCGTATGCGCCGCGAATTGCGCTCCTTTTTGCAGGAGCGTTTCTGATGCAATTCTTTGTTCAGGGCGCATGGGGCGTAATTCCCGCACACCTCAGTGAACTTTCACCCAATCAAATTCGCGGCCTGCTGCCCGGATTCGCCTACCAATGCGGCGCTCTGATCGCTGGCTCAGTTGGGACGTTAGAAACCATATTTGCCCGGCACATGAGCTATCCGACGGCGATGGCTTCAGTGGCCTGCACAGCATTTATCGGAACGGCGATCGTGGCAAGCCTGGGTAAAGAAAGGAAGGGCGTCGAGTTCGACACGGCAAATAGCTAAAAGCGTGCTGAAGGTGCTAACAGGCCTTGTTTTCTCGTGGGCGTCTTGGAGGACAAGCTCGCGATAACCTTGATGTTGTTTCTCTAACAAGGAGGCTTTCTGGTATGTTCCGTCCGTTGTCCTTCGCGCTGCGTTATATTCCACTCACACTCGCTGCAGCAACGCTCTATGCTGCGCTCCCGCCCCAGATTCAAACTCAGTCCGGCGTGATCGAAGGCATGCCGAGCGCAGATGGGAAGGTTCGGGTGTTTCAAGGCGTCCCGTTCGCAGCACCTCCGGTAGGCAAGCTCCGATGGCAAGCGCCTCAGCCCGTGGCCGCATGGGAAGGCGTGCGGAAAGCGGCCGCCTTTGGACCGCGCTGCATGCAAGCGCCCATCTACTCGGATATGGTCTTCCGAGATCCGGGTCCGAGTGAAGACTGCCTTTACCTGAATGTCTGGACTCCGGCGGACTCGGCAAACGCAAAGCTGCCCGTAATGGTTTGGATCTACGGTGGAGGATTCGCAGCCGGCGCTTCTTCCGAGCCCCGCCAGGATGGGTCGAAGCTGGCCGAGAAAGGCGTTGTGGTAGTTAGCATGAACTACCGGCTCGGCGTGTTCGGATTCTTCGCGCATCCGGAACTGACGAAGGAGTCTCCCCAGCATGCGTCGGGAAACTACGGATTGCTCGACCAGGCAGCGGCCATCGATTGGGTGCATAAGAACATCGCCGGATTTGGCGGAGATCCAGACACGGTGACCATCTTCGGCGAGTCGGCCGGTTCCATTTCGGTGAGCGCGCAAATGGCCTCGCCGCTATCCAAGAACCTCATCAAGCGCGCCATCGGAGAAAGCGGTTCCATGTTCATGCTCACAATCCCGGCCATGTCCCTGGATGCAGCCGAGCAGCAGGGCAGTAAATTCGCCGCGGCGGTTGGAGCGGCGAATCTCGATTCACTGCGCGCAAGGACCGGCCAGCAACTGTTGGCCGCAGCGCAGCGACAGCGGTCAAAGTTCCGATTCTGGCCGAATGTGGACGGCTATTTCCTGCCCGAACCACCAAGGGAAATTTACGCGCATGGCGAGCAGGCGCATGTGGCAATGCTTGCCGGCTGGAACAACGACGAGCAATCGGCCTCCGTATTCTTTGCAAAGGCACCGCAGAGCGCCGAGAATTATAGAGCGCGGATGCGAACTCTGTATGGCGATCACACAGGCGAGATGCTCAAGCTCTATCCCGCTGCCAGTGAGGCGCAGATGAGACAATCAGCGGGCTCGCTGGCGGGAGACCGATTTATCGCCTATAGCACGTGGAAGTGGATTGAGGAACAGATGCAAACAGGAGACTCGGCTCTGTATCGGTATCATTTCGAGCAGGCGCCGCCTCAGCCAGCTGGGACCGCCAGCCGCGGAGCTTATCATTCCGCCGATATCGAGTACGTCTTTGAAACCCTGGATTCGAAGAACTTGCCTTGGACGGACGCGGATCGCAAGCTGTCGGACGTGATTTCTTCTTATTGGACGAACTTCGCGAAAACTGGCGATCCCAACGGTTCGGGCCTGCCGAACTGGCCGAAAGATACGAAGAGCGACGCATACCAGGTGATGCACCTTATCGAAGGCACAGGTCTGGCCCCGCATCCTGCGCCAGACTCGGTCCGTTCACGCTACGAGATGCTAGACCGGATAGTCGCGGAGAAGTCCAGTGCGGGCACTCCGAATTCGGAAGTACGGTAATCCGCTCTCTTCACGGCATCTGGCCTCGACGGTGTCGATTCGCTTCCTGCTTTTCGAACAAGGGAAGCAGATGCTCTTCGATCCAAGCAGACGCACCCTGAAGTCCTCCGCGCTCAAATGCCAGCCCGATTTCGGCTTCCACCCTCGTTGGCTCGCCGAGTGAGCTTAGAAACCCGTTTGAAGTCATCCGGACGCTCTTCGGCCCGTTCAGCGCGCCATCTTCCTTCAGGATCTTGATACGGGCGTAGAGCGAGAGCACAGCATCCCCAATCCAGGCATATCTGGCAACGAGGTCCGGGGGTAACTCCCGCACAGAGTAAGTCACGCAACTCATCTTACGTCCAGTTACTCGAACAGTAATTGCCGATAGCGGACTCGCCTTGCTAGCAGTTGGGTTGAAACGCGCCGGGCCTAGATATTGATGCCCAATCGCCAGAGAACGTATCCGACCGCCTGTCGGAAGTACAGCCAGCGCAGCCTCGCTGGTCGACGTTCGATACTTTCCGGCCGGGGAGAACCGTAAACTTTGATGTTATGAGCTTCCAGCAGGCGCTTTACTCTATAAATGTGATAGCCATCGCTCACCACAATACAGGAATGTAAGTTCATTTGCCGCATGATCTCGGCAGCGGCATCGACGCTCTGCGCCGTTGTAGACCCTTCCGGCTCTACTAAAATCGCTTCCGATGGAACGCCGTGCTTCGAAAGGTAAGCCCGGCCCACTTCTCCTTCCGTGTAGACCGGATCACCCCCGGAACCGCCCGTGGTCAGCAGGTAAGGAGCGAAACCTTTAAGATAAAGAAGCAATGCGTGGTTGAGCCGCGCCTGCAGGACGGGCGACGGCTTCCCGCGATACTCGGCGGCGCCCAGCACGACAATTACGTCCGCCGCTTGGGCTTCTTCTTTGCTGGACTGCTTTTCGATTTGCCCAGCTACGCGAAACAGGTAACCTAGCAGCGAACTGAACAGCAGGATGATAAGACCTGCGAGAGCGCGTCTCATGCCGCGATACGGGAACAACTTACAAA
Source organism: uncultured Acidobacteriaceae bacterium (assembly GCA_963771495.1). GTDB lineage: Bacteria > Acidobacteriota > Terriglobia > Bryobacterales > Bryobacteraceae > Bog-105. Next base: position 43,623 of record CAVYTR010000017.1, read on the forward strand.
TACTCTTAGGCTGAAAACTAAGTGTACGGCAGAAGCAGGAAGTCAAGTCTAATCCGATGCAGCTGACGAGCTCGAGGAATCCCCGGCTACAAAGCATTCGGAGGGCCGCCGCAGCGGGTAAGCCAACCGACGATGGTCTGGTGGTAGCGGAAGGTCCGCACCTGCTCGAAGAAGCTTTGAAATCAGGGAGCAGCCGGCAATGGGCAGTGGAGCAGGTTTTCGCCACACCGGAGGCCAGAAGCCGATTCCCATTGCTCTTGGCGGGGGATCAATTTGAAATAGTGGATTTGGCAGCTCGCGCTATGGACTCAACGACAGCCACCGAAAATCCCCAGGGAGTGTTGGCCCTGTTGCGACCCCCAGTCTGGACCTGGGACGACGTAATCGGTGATCAGAATCTTCCTTTAGTCATTCTCGACGCCATGCAGGACCCGGGCAATGCAGGAACTTTAGTAAGATCGGCGGAGGCTTTCGGCGCGAGCGGACTCGTCTTCTCCCAGGGTTCGGCGCGTGTTTCAAACGGCAAGTTTCTGCGGGGGACGGCAGGGTCCATCTTCCGCTTGCCCTACCTGGAAGAGGCTGACCTGGTACGAACGGTGGAGAGAGTTCTAGCATCCGGTCGATCGCTCTATGCGCTGACTCCGAACGGCACGCGCACCCTGCTCGACACGAGCATCGGATCCCGTTGCGCGCTAGTCATCGGAAGCGAAGGCCGCGGAATCTCGAATGAAGTACTGGCGCGGGCGCAAACGATCCGAATTCCAACTTCCGCCGTGGAATCGCTGAACGCAGCCGTGGCAGGCTCAATTGCTCTCTTTGAAGCACAGCGCCAGAGGGCGGAGGCATGAGCCTGTTCGAGGCATTTCCTAACCCGGCGGGCTCCGAAGCAATAGATGAGTCTCGGCCCCTTGCTGACCGGATGAGGCCTCAGACACTCGACGAATATCTCGGTCAAGAGCACATTATCGGACCGGGAAAGCCGTTGCGAGCGCAAATCGAGAGCGGAAATTTAACATCATTAATCTTGTGGGGGCCGCCAGGATCGGGCAAAACAACCCTCGCTGCTTTGATCGCATCCAGGAGCCGCTCCGATTTCGTACCCTTCAGCGCAGTTCTGAGCGGCATTAAAGAGATCAAAGCCGTAATGGCCGACGCCGAGAAGGCGCGGCGGCTGGGCCGGAAGACAATCCTGTTTATTGATGAAATTCACCGCTTCAACAAGGCTCAGCAGGATGCGTTCCTGCCCTACGTGGAACATGGCGATGTCGTATTGATCGGGGCAACAACGGAGAACCCGTCGTTTGAGGTTGTGTCGGCGCTTCTTTCGCGAACCAAGGTTTACTCTCTGCACGCCCTGGCCACAGACGACATACTCGCACTTCTGAACAGAGCCCTCGCTACGCCTCACCGTGGCTTGGGCCATCTTAATCTTCACGTTGCGCCCGATCTGCTGGAAGAGATTGCCACGTCCTCCAACGGCGACGCACGTTCCGCTTTGAATACCCTCGAATTGGCCGCTGCACTGGCGCAGGACGGGCTTATTGATAAGGAAGCAGTGGCCGGCTCACTGCAGCGGAAAGTTCTGCTCTACGACAAGTCAGGAGAAGAGCACTATAATCTCATCTCCGCCTTGCACAAATCCGTACGGTCTAGCGATGCGAACGCCGCGCTGTACTGGGTGGCACGCATGATGAAGGCAGGTGAGGACCGCTTATATCTGGTGAGACGCCTGATCAGGATGGCCATCGAGGATATCGGCTTAGCGGATCCCAGGGCGGTAGAACAGGCAATTGCCTGTATGCAAACCGTACATTTCCTGGGCATACCGGAAGGAGACCAGGCGCTTGCACAACTCACTCTTTATCTTGCGCTCGCTCCTAAATCAGACGCGGCGTACCAGGCTTTGAACAGCGCCAATGCGACGATTGAAAAGACGGTTGCTCCTCCCGTTCCCTTACACCTCCGGAATGCGCCGACCCGGCTAATGAAAGAAATGGGCTATGCAAAGGGATATAAGCACGCGCATCGCGAGGAAAACGCCGTTACCGATATGGAATGCCTGCCGGAGCCGCTGGCAGGCTCAGAGTTTTACCACCCAACGGACCGGGGGTACGAAAAGGGTCTGCAGCAACGCCTACTTTATTTGCAAAATAGGCGAAAGAAAGACGGCAGCCATGCCGATTAGGTAGATGTACGCAACACTTGTGTAATCTGAAAGATCGGAGTTCGTTAAGGTGTCCGAAAATACTTTGGCTCTAGGGAGCCGCTTGGAGCGCGCCGATATATCTGCTACGGAACGAAGAAGATCAAGCCGCTTTCCTATTGAACGCGAAGTTCGGTACAAGACGCTGAACCAGAGAGCGGAAACGCTCATCGGTAACGGCAAGACGCTGAACATCAGCAGTTCCGGTGTACTATTTACGTCTGATCACGACCTTCCTGTCGGGACACGTCTGGAAGTCGCCATCAGCTGGCCTGCCCAGCTTAACGAGAAATGCTTACTGAATCTGGTTGCGCGCGGACGCGTGACGCGCCACGCCAAGGGACAGTTAGCCCTGCAGATTCAGCAGTACGAATTTCGAACCCAAAGCAGGCCGGGCGTCGGTAAGTAAGTCGTTCCGGCGAGCTCTCGCGCTCCTGCCCGGCACTCCTTGGGCTACCATGACAGTGTTGTGCGCAGACGCTTCGCCTTTGCTGCCGCCGCGCTGAGCTTCCTTGTCTTACTTGCTCTGCTGATCTGGCAGGGTTCATTTCGTATCAATTACGAGCCGTCGAATTTGACGGAGACGGTACTTCTCCAGTCACTCTCGACGCTCATTTTCCTGCTCACCGTCACCATGGCTTTCCTGCTCTTTCGAGCAGTGGTGAAGGCTTACATCGACCGTCAGCGAAACCGGGAAGGCTCTCGGATTCGATCGAAGCTTCTGTTCGGGGCGCTTGTCCTAACACTGGCTCCGACACTGCTCTGCGTCCTGTTCAGCGGTTATGTACTGAACCGGCACTTGGACCTTTGGTTTAGTAGCACTGCTTTGAAAAAGCTGGATGAGCTCTATCGCAAAGAAGCGGGCGAGAGATTGACCGCCGACATGCGATGGTTGAGCCTTTTGCCGGAAACCCGGAAGGCTGCCTTAACGGGCCAAATCGACAGCGCCTTTTACCGGAAACTGTGCAAAGAGCACGGCATCTTTCAGTTAATTCTGAAGCCGGATGGAAAGGTTCCGCTCCTGCTTTATCAAGCCTTCGAGAAGCCTCGCTCGCCGTTGATCCAGGCTGGCGCAGATGTATCGGACGGTCCTAAAAACCTTGGCCGGTTGTCTGTTATCGCTGCGCTCAGTGAAGAGGACGAAGTCGCACTGCCAAATTTCACAACCGATCTGGCCGGACGCAGAAAGTTCTACCAGGATACTTACTTTCGCCTCATCTGCCTGATCACGCTGTTCGTGATGTTCTTCGCCGCCTGGACGGCCCAGATACTCTCTCGCCTGATCAGCATACCGATCTCTGCTTTGCTCGGTGCAGCGCAACAAGTTCGCTCCGGCAACCTGAGCTATCGCGTGCGGGTTAACGCCATGGACGAGCTTGCCACGCTGGTGAGAGCGTTTAACGAAATGACCGACGAGTTAGAAGGGAATGCGCGCGAGCTCGAGTCCCGTCGCCGGTTCACTGAGGCCATTCTCGAAAGCATCCCCACCGGCGTAATCTCGGTGACGGCAAAAGAGCGAATCGAACTGGTAAACCGGGCGCTTTCGGGGATCTTTCCTCAGACGGCAATCTCCTCGGCGAAGCACCTCGACGACCTGTTTGAAGGAGACGATCTGGCGGAAGTCCGTTATCTTCTGAAGCGCGCGCGACGCACGGGAGCCGCCGCATCTCAGATCGACATTCAGCGCCCAACCTCGGTTCTGCACCTTGCGGTGACGGTCGCTTCACTTGAAGAACAGCGCGGATTCGTCATGGTGCTGGAGGACACGAGCGACCTGCTGCGAGCACAAAAGGCGGTAGCATGGCAGGAGGTCGCACGCCGCATCGCGCACGAGATCAAGAACCCGCTGACCCCGATTTCTCTTTCGGCTGATCGTATTGCGAGGCAGCTGAAACGCATCAGCCCCGAGTCTCCGGCCGTTCCGATTCTGGAAGAGTGCACGCAGACAATTCAACAGGAAGTGCAAACCGTCAAATCACTGGTCGACGAGTTCTCGCAATTCTCCCGTTTCCCCCGTGCTCAACTCGTGTCGACCGACCTGAACGAGGTCGTCGAGAGCGCAATCGCGGTGTTTGCGGGCAGGTTGGACGGAGTCGAGCTGACAATGGACCTGGATCGCCGTATCCCGACCGTCATGGCCGACCGCGAGCAGCTAAAGCGAGTAATCGTAAACCTGATCGATAACGCAGCCGAGGCCATGACCGATATGCCCGTGCGCAAACTGAACGTCACGACAACACATTCGCTTGCAGAAACAGTGGAACTCACCGTAACCGATACGGGGCTGGGGGTCACGGCCGCTGACAAGGAGAAGCTCTTCCTGCCCTACTTTTCGACCAAGCGCCGGGGAACAGGGCTTGGCCTGGCGATTGTCAGCCGCATTGTGACAGAGCACCATGGCACCGTTCGGGTGGAGGACAATGCCCCGAGCGGCGCGCGCTTCATCATCGAGCTAAATGCGGCTTCCGGCAGCGACCAAGGCAGCGTTGAGGGCGAAAGAGCCCCCGCTACCCTGAAGGTATAAACGCCTGCCGATGTCAATAGCGGGTCCGAAAGTTCTGATAGTCGACGACGAAGTCAGCATCCGCCAGACGTTGCGAGGCGTCCTGAGCGACGAGAATTATCAATGCATAGCCGTTGAAAACGGCGAGGCTTGCCTGCGCGAACTCGCGCGAGACTCGTACGAAGCGGTGCTGCTCGATATCTGGATGCCAGGTATCGATGGATTGGCGACACTCGAGAGAATCCAGGAGCTGCCTTTGGAATCCCGTCCCGCCGTTGTAATGATTTCGGGACACGGCAACATCGAAACTGCCGTCCGGGCCACCAAACTGGGCGCATTTGATTTTATCGAGAAACCGCTCACGATCGACAGAGTCAGCCTGGTGCTGAAAAATGCGATTCAGCAGCGACGTACTGATCTGGAACTACAACGGGTTCGTGAAGACAGCGGATTGCCCGAGATCATCGGGGACAGCATTCCGATGAAAGCGCTCCGGCAACAGTTGAAGCTCATGGCGGGAACCAACGGACGCGTGCTGATCTTTGGCGAAAGCGGCACGGGAAAGGAGTTGGTTGCGCGCGCGATTCACCGCTACAGCCAGCGTTCGAGCGGACCGTTTGTGGAAGTAAATTGCGCGGCGCTCCCGGAAGACTTGATTGAGAGTGAGCTGTTCGGGTACAGGCGAACGAATCTGGACGGCAAACCGGACCATAAGATCGGAAAACTCCAGAAGGCGCATGGCGGAACGTTCTTCCTGGACGAGGTAGGAGACATGAGTCTGCGTACCCAGGCCAAGGTTCTGCGCGCCCTCGATGAGCACCGGTTCGAACCGGTGGGAGCTTCTCAATCCATACAGGCCGACGCGCGTGTGGTTGCGGCGACGAACAAGAACCTGGAACGCGAAATCGAGCGCGGCAACTTCCGCGAAGACCTGTTCTACCGGCTGAACGTGATTCCATTTACGGTTCCGCCGTTGCGCGACCGGGCAGAGGATATCCCGGTGCTGTCTGGGCATTTTCTGCGGGAGTTTTCAACCGCATACGGCAGAAAGCCGAAGGAGCTATCGGAAGAGGCGCTCGCTGCCCTGATGGAGTACAGCTGGCCCGGCAATGTCCGCGAGTTGCGCAATTTGATCGAGCGTATGGTCATTCTCTATCCCCAGCGCCGGATCGAAGTGCGCCACCTGCCGCTCGATCACCTGCGCCGTACCCAAATCGGCAAAACGGGCGAAGGATCGGGTAGTCTGCACGAAGTAAGAGAGGCAGCGGAGCGCGACTACATTCTCCGCAGGCTCGAAGAAACCGGCGGTAATGTGACCCGCGCGTCCGAGTTGCTAGGGCTCGAGCGAAGCAATCTCTACCGCAAGATGAAGACGCTGGGAATCGCTCCAAAAGAATAGCAATTTACTCCGTCTTTAAAAGACGGTGCGAATAGTATTGCTCGGAGACCAGCAGCATGTTCTCGAACCTGCACTTGACCACTACCTGGTAAGCCGGCGGAAATCCGGAAACTCCCTCCTTCACAAACGTGGCACGCAGCGACTTCAACGCTCTGGGCGACGTGAAATACTCGGCCGCACCATAGGTGCCAACAGAGGTAATTCCGGAAAACACCACCATGCCCAGACGGCCATGGTCTGATTCGCGGTTGTTCAAGATGGTGACCAGCCCATAAACGGTCCGGAAATCACCATTTGCTTCCATCTCCGGAACGATGGTCTTCCCGCTTGCGCGATCGCGTATAACAAACTCCTTCACGCCTTCGTCGAACACCACGGTTAGCGGCGTGCCGGCTAGGATCTCAGAAATGGCGTCACTATCAACTGGCGCTCCAAAAAGTACGGTGTCGCGGCCGTGAAGAAGCGACATCATGGCGGGCCGCTCCGGCAAAATCTCTGAAGCAGCACCCAGGGCGCGAATGGTGCTGGACGTATTCACAACCGCGTTCATGCTTCCGACCCCCAGCGCGTCATTGGTGAAGATCATGCCCAGCCGCGCACCAGAAGCTAGCGGCCGGTGCTGCCGAAATAAAGGATACGCTTCTGGAGGAGCTGGATAGGTCGGCGTCCCATACGCCGCATGACTTTCCGGGCCCAGCACCAGGTACAGCGGAGTTGCCGCCATCAGCAGAACTCTGTTGTTCGGCTTTGCAAAGGGCGCCCATGCTTCGGCAACTACTGGGTCCAGGCCGCTGGAATTTCTGAAGCTCGCCTGGATGAAGAGCGACAATATCGCTCCGGCTATGACGGCGGCTAGCAAGCTGACAAGCAAAACACCGGAGAACTTCGGCCGCACTGCGCCCCCTTCGACCGGAACAGGAATCCTTCGATCCAGTTCAACAGGGGCAGCCGGGAGAGCGGGCTTGGCGGGCGCATGCACAAATTGCGGTACGTAGGCGCCCTTGGGAATTACGATGTGGACTACGTCGCCGGACAGCTCGCCCGAATACAACTTTTCCAGCTTCTGCCGTAATTCGTACGCTCGAGTCCTCACCGCCGAATCTTCCGCCTGGCGAATAACTCGCCGGGCGATGTAACACTTCGGTCCCGATTACATACTCGGTCAATCCATAGGCTGCCCCGCGAAACTCTGCTTCACACACATAGCGGAGAAAACAGCGTAACTGCTCCGAACGAGCGAATGTGCGGCTCTCGAGCGCTCGCCGGAGCGCCTGCTGTTTTTCTTCCAGAGTGACCCGTTCGACCCCGACCATCGCTACGCGAAATTGTACTACGCGCTCTTCCCAAATATTCTTTACTTTGGCCCTTTATTTTCAATATCTCGTAACCGTTTGCCGAACCGTGAGGTGACTTGTATCGATCGTTCTCCAGCGTCAACACTCTTGGTATGCGGGTCCAATATGTAGCCCGTTTTTCAGGAGGCTCTTGCTCTATGTACGAGTACGCTCGCTTTCGGCAGGACAGGAGAAGTTTCGCTCCTTTTGGTCTATCCGCTTTTCTTCTGTTAATGCTCCTCTCGGCCCTGGGGCATGCTCAGGACAATCGGGCCAAGCTGACCGTGACCGTGACAGATCCGTCAGGGGCTCCTGTAAACGGCGCCGAGTTGGAATTAAAGGACAACGCGACCTTGCAAGTGACGAAAGGCGTCACTAACGACAGTGGCGAGTACACGTTCCTTTTTGTCGAACCCGGAACCTATACCGTCAACGCGAAGGCCCCCGGATTCGCTGTCGCGGAAAAAGCGGGTATCGCTCTGCAATCTTTCCAATCGTCCGATGTCACCCTTCAACTCTCGGTTGGGAGCACAACCCAAAATGTCACTGTGACTGACCAGGCGGCATTGCTCGACACGCAAAGCGCAAGCCGCGAGCAGGACATTTCGGGCAAGCTCGTCATCGATCTGCCGATGCCCAATCACAACCCGGTAATGCTCCTGCAGGACGTGCCGGGTGTTTTCATTCGTCCTCTCGGGGTCTATACCGACCCCTGGACCGTCACTTCGCAGTTCCTTATCAACGGCGGGCTGATGTATCTCAATGAATTCCAGATTGACGGGGCGCCCAATGATGCTGAACTAGGGAATAATACTTACGGGTACACGCCGCCTGCGGAGGCAGTTGCCTCTACCAACGTCAACGCGAACATTTACGACGCGATGTATGGACATACCAGCGGGGGAGTCATCGATATCGACACCAAATCCGGGACTTCCGATTTCCACGGTGTTGGTTGGGCTTATTTCAAACGTACCGGCTGGGACGCCAACACCTTCCAGAACAACGCTATTGGCGCGCCAAGAACGCCATCGCCTCAGAATCAGTGGGGATTACAGGTCGGGGGACCGGCATATATTCCAAAACTCCTCACCAAGAACAGCAAAGTGAAGGCCTTCTACTTCTTCTCATACGACAACTACTATGAGCTTCTGCCCCACGCGCTCATTGGCCTGAGTGTTCCCACGCCCGAAATGAGGCAGGGAGATTTCAGCCATTTGACCGACGCCACCGGCCGCCCGATTCTGATTTACGATCCCCAAACCGCGACCACGAGCGGTGGTCCTCGAACGCCTTTCCCGGGAAACAAAATTCCTGCGAGCCAGATCAGTCCTGTCGGGGCCAAAGTCGTAAACTTTTTCCCTCAGCCGAACTCTCCTTCTTCCCCCTTGCTCGGATATTCAAAAGGAGACCTTAACCTACCTGGGAACGCGAATACCTGGAATTTCTACAACGTGTTCACCCGTGGCGATTTCAACTTCGGTGACAAATACCGCCTTTTCGTCCGTCCAGTCCACAGCCTCTTCACCGAGACGAGCAACTTCAACGGCGTAACTGGCCCCGGTCTTTCGGGCGGCCAGTTCTCGCGAATGAATTCCGCCATCCTGACGGACTTTGTCGCAACCATCAATCCGACGACCGTCGTCAATGTCCGGCTGAATGCTTCTCTGTTCCGGCCCAGATGGGAGAGCCCACCGAACCAGGGTTACGACCCGACACAACTCGGGCTGCCGGCTTCCATGGCGGCGCAATTAGAGACTGGAACTTCTTTCGGCCAGTGGGGTTTCGGCTCTTACGACCAGCTCGGATGGTTCAGCAACGTGACCAATACGGAGACATACAGTCTCGAGGGCAGTTTGAACAAATCTCTCGGCAACCACAACCTGCGAGCGGGTATTGACCTTCGTTTGACTCATTTCCAGACTTACAACCCGGGAACTCCGTTTACGTTCAATTTCTTGACTGATATGACGCAGCTGTCGTCGACCTCGGCCAGCAACAGCGGAAACGAGATTGCCTCTCTCCTTTTGGGCACACCGTCGAACGGCACGGCGAATATCAACCCGGCGCTATTTTATTCGACGTGGTATATCGCTCCCTGGGTTCAGGACGATTGGAAAGTCAACTCGCGGCTGACGATCAATTATGGTCTGCGTTATGACGTGAATACGCCTCCCACGGAACGCTACAACCGCTTGAACGACGGCTTCGATCAGAACGCCGCAAGCCCGCTAGTACAGCAGATTCCGGCGTCAGTCCTTAGCCAGTATCCGCAACTCGCGAATCTGAAGGGCGCTCTTACGTTCGCCGGAGTCAATGGTCAATCAACGCAGCCCTTCGCTACCGATTATCATGACATTCAGCCCAGAATCGGCGCTGCCTACAAAGTCACCGACCGGCTTGTCCTTCGTGGAGGCTATGGCCTGTTCTACACGAACTTCCAGAGCAATTCCATGCTGCAAAACATCGGTTTTTCGGCCGCTACGCCTCTCGTCCCCTTCGTTAATTCCATAACTCCCGTCCCCAATCTGCTGAACAATCCCTTTCCTTCTGGCATCACGCAACCAACCGGCGCTTCACTCGGCGGATTAACGGCTCTCAGCACCAGCTTGAGTTTCTGGAATCAGCACTACAAGATGCCCCACGCGCACGAATTTTCTTTCGGCTTCCAATACCGGGTTACTCAAAACGGCGTGTTCGATGCGTCTTACGTGGGCAACCGGGTTCGTGATTATGCCGGTAACATTCAGGTAAATATCCCGAGCGCCGCATTCGTCGAGCCTTGTAATGAAACGGCCGGTGGCATCGCTTCGAGATGCCAGGTGCCGACGCCGTTTCCTCTATACGGGGTGAAGGCGGCCGGAAGCAAGAGCACTCTCTTAAATCCTTTTAACTACGAAAGTAATCGACCGTTTCTGCAATTCAATGACGTAACGGAAATCGGTGCAAACATCGGCAAGGATTGGTACAACGCGTTGCAGCTCAGCTACAATCAACGCCTGAGCCACGGACTCACGTTCAATGTGAGCTATACATGGTCCAAACAAATCGAGCAGTGGGGTTGGATCGATCAATATCTCAACATCCCGCAACGCAGTCCGTACTATCTCGAACACCCGCAGGTCTTCAAAATTTACGGGAATTATGACCTGCCGTTCGGTCGCGGCCGTGCCTTTAATTTCGGTGGAAACCGTATTGCCGATGTCTTTTTGGGCGGCTGGAATATCGCGCCGTCCATCAACATCCAGACCGGCGAACCTGCAGCGCTTCCAGCGAATGCGGTTAGCCTGAAGAACCCGAATGCTTCGAATATCAATTGGAATGCTCCCAGTGTCAGGGGATGGAGCAACTGTGTCTTGAACGAGGATGCAAACGGCAATATCGCGCCCATGCCCTACAGTCTGCAAGCCGGCTGTGGCACTAACTTTTCAAATTACAGTTGGCTCACCTTCACGCTGCCTCCTGGACCGGGCGGTACGATTCAAGCTGAGTCTTCCAATTCGAGCACCCTCTTCATGAAGCCCCAAATTTTCGCCGATGTTTCAGCGGGCAAGACCATCGGCGTCTGGGAAAAGCTGAGGCTCGATTTCCGCGCGACAGCCACGAACGTATTCAACCATTACAACTGGCTGACGACTAGATTCAACACTAATCCGTACGATCCGAACTTCGGCACGGTTCAACCCCAGTTCAACAGCAGCCTGGATACGGTGCCGCGAGTCATACAAGTTGGCGTACGAGTTCTCTGGTAACCGTCCAGTGCTCATCAGATCTCTATTCAAGGGCCCCGCCGGTGTAAGACGGGGCATCCAATCCATAGCAAGCATCGCCTTGCTCGCAGGCATCTCAGTACTTACTCATGGCCAGACCGCCAAAATCATAAATCAGGCGTACCTGTTCTCACACATGATGAAGTCCGATTACGGTGGCCTCTATTACTCCGTTAGTATCGACGGACTGCACTGGCATCTTCTCAACAACGGCAAACGAGTTTTTCAGGAGTATCATGGCCACTCTTCTATCGCGCAAGGCGGAGACGGCAAATACTATCTGGTCGGCAATCGCAGCGATGCGGCTCCCGATATTAATTTCTGGGTCTCAGACGATCTGATTCACTGGACCAAGTTCGGCGACTACACTCCCGACCTGCAGCACGTTCCGAATTACCCTAATCCGCTGGCCAGAATCGGTGCCCCAAAGCTGTACTTTGATAAGCCGTCCGCGCAGTTCGTTCTTACCTGGCACACCCCCAGTGTTCCCGGCACGAAGGAAGACCCCGAACGCTATTGGGCAAGCCAGCGCACACTGTATGTCACCTCGCCGGATCTGAAGCAGTTCGCCGACCCTCCGCGCCGGCTCTTTTCATTCGAAATGGCGACGATCGATGTCATTATCCGGCCCAATCCGGAAGGCGGGTATGCTGCCATCCTGAAGGACGAACGCTACCCTTCGTACAATTGGCCCACCGGCAAGACCGTTCGAATCAGTTTTTCTTCCGATTTGCTAGGTCCATATACTGAGCCGGGCCCTTCGATCAGCCCAAACTTCCGCGAGGCGCCGACCCTGATACCGTCGCCCGATGGCCGTGATTGGTATTTGTATTATGAGCAGTACGCAGGCGTCAGTTACGGACTGTCCATGGCGCCGAGGTTACGAGGCCCCTGGTATCAGGTTTCCGGTAATACGGGTGTGCCCGACTGGAATAAATATGAAATGCCGCCCGGTATCCGGCACGGCTCTATGATGCCGATTACGAAAGAGCAATACGACTCCATCACAAATGCTTTTGAAGCCCGTTAATCTCATCGCCTGTTCTTTGTTGGCAGCCGCCCTTCTGAAAGCGGAGGCCCCGCGTCCTGAATATCCCGAACCGCAATTTGAGCGAGCCCAGTGGCTCAGTCTGAATGGAACCTGGAATTTCTCTTTCGACGATCGCGATCAGGGAATGGCTGCGCATTGGTATGCCAGTCCGCTAAAAGCTCCTCGTGATATCACGGTGCCTTACTGCTTCGAGAGCCGCTTGAGCGGTATTCGAGATACCAATTTCCACCCCGTGGTTTGGTATCAGCGCACATTCAAGACCCCCTCCGATTGGCAAGGCAAGCATGTTCTTCTGCACTTTGGCGCAGTCTACTATGACGCCTCGGTTTGGGTGAATGGACGTTATTTAGGCAGTCATGAGGGCGGAAACGTTCCCTTCTCGTGGGACATCACGCCCCAGTTAACTGCCGCTTCTAATGTCATCACGGTCCGCGCTGAAAATCCACCCACTGATCGCTCCATTCCGCGCGGCAAGCAGTACTGGGAACCGAAATCCGCCAAGATCTTCTACACCCGGACGAGCGGCATTTGGCAACCCGTCTGGCTGGAAACGACTGGGGAAAACCATCTGCGCTTCGTGCACGTGATCGCGGGTAGCGACGGAACTGCGCATTTCGAAGGTGCGCTCGCCAAGCGCTCTCCGGAGCCACTCACATTGTCGATCAAAGTGTTCGATGGGAGCAATCAGATTGCGGCAACAGAAGCTCAGACGAAGCTCGACCTCGTTACCGCTAACGTGAGCGTCAAAGGCGTTAAGCTTTGGTCTCCAGCTTCCCCCAGTCTCTACACGATCAAGTACGAGTTGAGGAAAGGCGGCGAGACAGTCGATCAGGTCGACTCTTACATGGGATTTCGGACCGTTGAGATCAGAGATAATCACGTCGCTATTAATGGCAGTCCAACTTATCTGAAATTTTTGCTCGATCAAGGCTATTGGCCGGAAAGCATTCTCACGCCGCCTTCAGACGCCGCCATTCTGCGTGATATCGATCTGATTCAGTCGATGGGTTTTAACGGGGTTCGCAAGCATCAAAAAGTTGCAGACCCGCGTTTTCTCTACTGGGCCGATCGCCGAGGCCTGCTCGTGTCAGGCGAAATCGCCGATGCCTATGAATTCACTGACGAAGAAGTGCAGCGTTTTACGCGTGAATGGATGCAAGCCGTAGAACGCGATTACAACCACCCCTCCATCATCATCTGGAACGCGATCAACGAAAGCTGGGGAGTACCCGATCTTACTCAGCCGCGTCAACAAGCGTATCTGAAGGAAACCTACCAACTCACCCACACCTTGGACAACACCCGCCTGGTGATTGATAACGAGGGTTGGGAGCATACCGACCAGACCGATCTCTTCGCCATTCACGACTACATCAAATCCGGGGAAGACCTGTACCAACGCTACAAAGACGTAGCTCCCACCAGCAGAACGTTTCCGAAAAACGGACGCCAGGCGTTAATCGCGGGCTATCGTTACAACGGTTCGCCGATCTATCTGTCTGAATTTGGCGGCATCGCGTACATCCCACCCTCAACCGAGGTGCCTTCCGAAAGCTGGGGTTACTCGGGCGTAGAGAAAACGCAGGAAGATGCGCTTGCCCGGCTGACACAGCTTTACGAAGGTGTTGCAAGAACCAAAACAATCATAGGTGTCTGCTACACGCAACTCACCGACGTGGAGCAGGAAGTAAACGGCTTAGTCACTTACGATCGCAAACTGAAATTCAAAGCCGAGCAGATTAAAAAGTTGAACGATCTTCTTAAGTAGATATTCGCGCTAGCGCTCGGCTGAGAGCATCGTACATGCGATGCCTGTTCAGCATGAGCGAATCACCAAGCTAAATGCGGCGCCTGAACGGCCGGAGCGCCGCTACATTATTTACTGGGCGCAAATGAACCGCCGTGTGGATGCGAACCATGGGCTGCTCTACGCCGCAGAACTGGCGAACGCGCATGGGCTCCCGGTGCTGTATTACGAAGGCCTGACTTGTTCCTACCCGTACGCGAATGACCGGTTGCACACGTTTATTCTGGAGGGCGTCCCGGAAACTGCTCGACGGCTGACGCAAGCGGGTATCGGATACGTTTTCTACCTGCGGCGGAAGAGCGATTCTCCCAACGATGTGCTTTACAAATTGGCGAAGGATGCTGCCGCGGTGATTACGGATGACTATCCCACTTTCATAGCACGGACCCACAATAGCCGCGTTCCGGAGAAGCTGGATATTGCTTATTACGTGGTCGATTCAAGCTGCGTGGTGCCGGGTAAGGTCTTTGCGAAGCGCGAGTTCGCGGCCTACACCATCCGCCCGAAGATTCAACGGCTACTACCAAAGTTCTTGACCGCTCCCGGCAAACTGTATGTGAAAAGGCACTGGAATGGACCCGTTCCCAACGTGCATGTCGAGGTGACAGACGAGAACATTGCTTCGCTTGTCGCGTTATGCGATATCGATCATTCGGTGCCGCCCTCCGTAGCTTTTAAAGGCGGCCGCCTCGCAGTTGAAAAGCGGCTGAAGATCTTCCTCGAGAAGAATCTCAAGAGATTTGCGGATGAACGGAATCAGCCCGCCGCGCACGCGACATCAGGCATGAGTCCTTATCTGCATTTCGGTCAGATTTCGTCGCTCGAGATTGCTTTGGCTGTCGAAGAGTATGCGGCGAAGCACAAGTTATCGCCAGATGTTTACCTGGAAGAACTGATTGTGCGGCGCGAGCTTTCGTTCAACTATGTACGGCATGTCGAGCGCCCCGAGCGCCTCGAGAATCTTCCCGCCTGGGCGCGGGAGACAATGGCAAAACATGCTCGCGACGAGCGGGATCCGGTGTATAGCCGCGGGCACATCGAGCGCGGGGAAACGTACGACGAGCTGTGGAACGCAACGCAAAAAGAGATGCTATTGCGCGGGAAAATACATGGGTACTATCGCATGTATTGGGGCAAGAAGATACTAGAGTGGACACGCAGCTATCAGCAGGCGGTGGACCTGATGGTAGACATCCACGGCCGCTATGCTCTGGATGGACGGGATCCGAACACATTTACGAATATTCTTTGGTGCTTCGGGTTGCACGATCGGGCCTGGGGTGAGCGCGAGATCTTCGGCAAGATCCGTTATATGTCTTTGGAAGGAATGAAGCGCAAAACCGATACGCAGGCATATATCAACGAGATCAGGGCGCTGCAGGTATGAATTACCTGATAACGGGGGCAACGGGATTCATTGGACGTGCGCTTGTCGACGAACTTCTGGCGCGCGGGCAAAGCGTGAATTATCTGGGCAGGAAACGCAGCACTACG
This sequence comes from uncultured Acidobacteriaceae bacterium, assembly GCA_963771495.1. Lineage (GTDB taxonomy): Bacteria > Acidobacteriota > Terriglobia > Bryobacterales > Bryobacteraceae > Bog-105. Next base: position 59,184 of record CAVYTR010000017.1, read on the forward strand.
CTGGATGCCCGGGCTGCCTTTCATATCTGGAATCCGAACGAACCGCTTTCGCTGAACAGCGTTCCGCGGCTGGATGCGGTGATCAACCTGGCAGGCGAACCGGTCGCTCAGCGCTGGACAAAAGAGGTGAAGCGTCGCATTTACGAGAGCCGGGTGGAAGGTACACGCCGGCTGGTGGACGCGCTGGCTGACCTGCGCTACAAGCCTGCCGTACTTGTCTCCGCATCAGCCGTCGGCTACTACGGGGATCGCGGGGAAGAGATCTTGACCGAATCGAGTTTGCCGGGCGGAAACTTCCTGGCCGAAGTCTGCGTGGACTGGGAACGCGAGGCTTTGCGCGCGCAGGAACACGGCATTCGAGTGGTGCTTCCGCGAATTGCGACGGTTCTCGGCCGAGGCGGCGGAGCGCTGCCTAAGATGGCAACCCCGTTCCGGCTCGGCATAGGAGGCCGCTTTGGCTCCGGGAAACAGTGGATGTGCTGGATACACCTGCGTGACCTGGTGCAACTGCTCATCTTCGCGGCTGAAAACGCTAACGCGTCCGGCCCGTTGAACGCTGCGAGCCCGGAACCTGTCCGGAATCGCGAGTTTACGAGTGTGCTTGCGCGAGCATTGCACCGACCCGCCATCTTCCCTGCGCCGGAGTTTGCGCTCCGGCTGGTTTTGGGCGAGATGAGCGAATTCCTGTTTGCCAGCGAGCGAGTGATTCCCGAAGCGACGCAGAAGGCCGGATTCCGGTTTGAGTATTCATCCCTCGACCAAGCGTTGCGGGCAGCGTTAAAGTAAGGCGGCCAGCAAGTTAGGTGAATTTTGCGAAACGAACTCCCGGATTGGGTTCGTTTTTTCAAAAACGGATTCTGGCGCTCAATTGGAGGATCCGCGGGTTGTTGGCTTGGCTGGTGATCTTGCCGAACGTGGATGACGAAATATTGGTAGCCGGGGGCGAAAAGGTGGTCAGGTTGAAGATATTGAAGGCGTCGGCCTGAAGGGCGAGCGTTAACCTCTCGCGAAAAGTAAATTCGCGTTTTAGATTCATGTCGATACCGTAATTCGGCGGGTTGGTGATTCCGAACGCGTTCGTGCGCGGCGTGTTGCCGTAGGTGTAATTGGCGGGAGTCAGGAACGCCTGACTGTTCAGGAACGTGGTCGTGTTCGAGCCGAGGAGATTGCCGGTGCCCCAGCTGCCATTGATGCGCACCGGACCAGAAAAGTTCGGGTTGTAGTTATCCCAACAGCTTCCCGCTTGAGGGACCAGGCAGCCGGACGTCATGAAAGTGCCGATCGGGGTACCGGAGCGATAGGTAGCGATGGTCGAGATCTGCCATCCTCCGACGACCTTTGAGACGAGTCCGCCATTGTTAACGAACTGGCGCCCCTTTCCGAAAGGAAGCTGATAGGTGACGAGTGCGTTCACGGTATGGGCGGGCAATTGCGTCAGCGACTTTTCGATTTTCCAGTTGTAGGCGGTCTGGGCGGTGGGAGTCTGGCCACTGACCATGTTGGACAAAGTGTCGTCGAAGCCGCGGGCGAAGGTGTAATTGATGTTGAAGCTGAGGCCTTGCGAAAGCCGCTTGTTGGCGTAGACCTGCAGGGAGTTGTAATTCGAGTTGCCGACATCACCATAGAGATCGGAGATGCCGCTGTACTGGGGCCACGGGCGAAGCATCTGGGCAAGGGAGCCGCTGAAGTTAGGGTACGGCAGATGGATGCCTGGGATGATGGCATTCGCCTGCGCGATAACTGACGACGTGACATTCGCCTGCAGGAGGCTGCCGAGAGCGAGATAGCGCGGATCGATCTGATCGGAGAAGATGCTGCGGCCGCCGCCACCGAGGTGATGTCCGTTGCTGCCGACATAGGCAGCGCCGAGCAGGAGATTGGAAGCGATGCTGTGTTCGAGCGTCACGTTCCAGTTTTGATAGCGTGGCGGCTGGCCGCCGATGGTGGGATCGCCGTAATTAAGGCTGGATGCCGAGGTGTTGCCGTTCACGTAGCCGGTGCCGAAGGTCGGGTCGATAAAGGGTGGCGGAGTGTAAGCGGGCACGCCGTTGTTCCAGTAGTAGGCAGGCGTGTAGGAGTTGACACCGGTAAAGCTGGGTGCGGCGGTGTACCCGATGAGGTCGGTACCAGTGCGGCCGCCCCCGCGCCCTCCCACGGCGCCGCGATGTGTGTACATCATCGAATAGCCCATGCGCACGACAGTCTTGCTGGTGGGGCTGTAGGCGAGACCAACGCGCGGCCCGAAATTGCCGTAGTAGATATTTACGGGAGTGGTGCAATTACAGCTATCGGGGCCATATCCCGAGAACTGCAGCGCACCTGGAAAATTGCTAACCGCCGGATTGGGAAGGTTCGGGTTGAAAAACGACTGGACGTTGTTGACTTCCTGGTAGGGAGTCCAGATGTCATAGCGGAGGCCGAGATTCAAGGTGAGGTTGTTGCGGACTTTGAAGTTGTCCTGGGCCCACATGGAGTACTCTTTGTAGCGGCCGCCGGTAGAGAGCACGGAGGTTTGATTGATGCTGTTCGAGGAGACGGCGCCGAGCAGATAGCTAGCATAAGCATTGCCCTGGGTTGTCAACAGAGCGCCAGTAGGACTGAAGCCTGCGGTCTGGTTGTTGGTGAACGTCCAGGTGGCGATGCTGCCGTAGGTGTACTCACGCTCGTTGGCTTGCAGCCAAAGGATCTGGCCGCCCAAGATTATCGAGTGCTTGCCCTTTGTCCATTGCACGTTGTCGAGAAGCGTGAAGGTGTTCTGGGTGTCGTTGAAGGCTTGGGAATTGGTTCCGCGCCAGGCATCGGGGGATTCGGGTCCGCTAAAGGTGATGGAAGGAAAGTCCTGACCGGCTTGCCCGAGAGGCAGCCCGGTGAGGCCCGCTTTGCCTGGATAGTTACCAGCTATGGTCGGGCTGGAAATCGGAACGTTGAAACGAGAGAGGCCGTACGTGAGCTGATTGACCACGGTAGGAGTGGCGACGTAAGTCCACTTGGCGATAGCCGTGGTCGGGAATTCGTCCACATAGCGGGTATTCGCGTATGGTTCGGGGAGGGTATTGCCCCGGTATGGCGTGGTCTGGCTGCGGTGCCCACGGCTGAAGAGGACGAAGAAGGTGTTCTTATCGTTCAGATTGAAGTCGACCTTATCGGTAGTGCTGTTGTCGTGATAGCCGACCGGGACCTGCTCGAGATAGTTGCTTTGGAGGTTATTGTTCGTGGTGCCCGGAAGATACGACTGAAACGATTGCGAGATGGGCGACAGCCGATTGGCAGGGATGATGTTGTTGGGAAAGGCGGTGCGGGTACAGACGCCGGCGGCGTTGCAGGTAGTGGAGAGCGGATCGTAAATCCGGATACCGGAAGCGAGCAGCGCGCTGAAGTTGCCGGCGCGTTCGTCCGCGGTTGGTAGAGAAGCCAAAGCAGGCTGGGCCTGCTGGGTGAAGCGAAACCCGTCGTAGTTGGCGAAGAAGAACATTTTGTTCTTGATAACGGGTCCGCCGACGTTGAAACCGAATTCGTTCTGGTGCTCGGTGGGCGTGACAGGAGCGAAAAACCCGCGGGCATCGAGAGCTGTGTTGCGGAAGTATTCATACGCTTCGGCATGCAAGCGGTTGCCGCCTGATTTAATGACGTAATTCGATGCACCCTGGCCTTGATATTCGACCGAAGTACCCGCGGTTTCGAGCTGAAACTGATCGACGGCCTCGACCGATACGCCTAAACCGAGAGTGCGGCTTTCGCCTTCCGCGCTTGGGTTGGTGGTGGGCAGGCCTTCAACATAGATTTCGGCCGAGTGGTCCTGGCCGCCGAGCACATTGCCGGCAGTGTTTCCGGTGGTGGCTGGATTCGTCGTCACACCGGGCAGGTATTGCGTGAAGGCTGTTGGGTCACGCGGGGCATTGCCCATGGCAAGCGGGAGTGCGCCATAGACATCGTTGCGGAGAGTCTGGCTCATGCTCGCGTCAGAGGTGTTGAGGGGTGGCGGGGCTGCGCTGACGGTGACTTCCTGGGAGGAAGCTCCTACCTTCAGTACCAAGTTGACGGTTACCTGGGCTAAAGCATCGACCGTGACATGCTGCTGAACAACGCGCTGAAACCCGCTAGCTGTGACCTCGACAACATATTCGCCTGCGTTGAGCGGTGCGATGGTGTAGTTACCGGCATCGGTGGTTTGCCGTGTCGATTTCACTGCCGTTTGAACGTTCGTAGCGACGACGGTCGCATTGGGGACGGCCGCGCCGGAGGGATCGGTGACCACGCCCTGGATGGTCCCGGTTCCACTGATCTGAGAATGTAGCTGCGAACTGGTAAGCAGCGCACAGGAAATGAGCAGAGCTGTTCCGCTGAAGCGGTAAAGATTTGATACAAGCCTGATCCTCATAGTGACGGCATCAGCATAAGGGAGGCGAAGCCGACAAACAAGAGCGAAGTTGTGCGAGTGGCTACGTATTGCAGTGCAGAACAAATGCCAGATGTTTTTCAGTGGCATCGTGGTGTGCGGAAAAGAGTACTGTCGCGCGATGCGGAATATTCGTCCACTATCTATGAGACTGCCTCTCGAACCGTAACCCGCACTGCGGAGCTGGCTGCGACAGAGCTTGCCAAGGCGGCCAAGACTGCGGAAGCGATAAAGGACGTTGCGATCCCAAGTGGCGCAAAACTGAAGTCGAACCCGCCGTGCAGGAGATTTCCGATCATGGCGGCGACGACTTTCGTGAGAGGAAAGGCCAGCACCACAGCCGCGCCCCAGGCCATGATGGCCATGGTCATGGCTTCACCGATTACGATAGCGGAGATCATTTTCGGAGTCGCTCCGATGGCGCGCAAAATGCCAATCTCGCGGCGGCGCTCGAGAACGTTGATCCCCATGGTCGTCATCAATCCGAGCCCCCCGACACTGCCGATGATGCAGGATGCCAGCACCAGAAAGACGTAGATCATCAGTACGTGCTGGTCGACCGCAGAGCGAAATTCGGCCTTGCTTCTGGCGCCGGAAACGCGAATGCCTGCGCGCTCGAGATTGGGATCGATCTGCCGGCGCGCCAGCTCAAGCGAAGTACGCTTTGAGTCTTTGAGCACGATTTGCGTTAGATTCGCCATGTCCGGGTATATGGCGTCGAAAACCGAAGCCGGAACGTAGACGACGGGGGGAGGCAGCATGGGCTCGCGACAGATGCCGATAACTCGGAACATTTTGTCCATCGGTCCGATGCGAAGCCGGACCTCATCACCAACCCGCATTTGCGGGTTCCGGGCTGCCATTGCCGGATTCAGAACAACGGAATTGGTATCACCGGCCTGCAGCCTCCGTCCTTGCGCCATTACGGGAGCAAACACTCTCGAGTCGGGCGGCATCGCAATCACAGTGAACGGATTGCCGGGCTCTTCGTCAGATTGCGAATCGCCATGATCCGGATTGCCGGAGACGTGCGGTGTCAGCGCAGCGTTCACCTGCCGCGGGACCCAGCCGTCGGCCACGATCCAGTTCTCGTATGCAAGCATCCCAGGAACGGCGCGCAAAGCTCGATCGATTTTGTCGACCGGATATTTTTGTTCCAGGTAAAGCGTCAAGTCGTATCTCTCAGCAGCAAATAGGCGATCAAAGGTCTTGATCATTGAGGTGCGCAGGTTCAGCGCCGTGATGAAGAACATTCCGGCGCAGGTAAGGGTGATACAGGTGAGCACAAGCCGGAGGCGTCGGCGAAAGCTGTTGCGCACAGCGAGAAGCACAGGACGCGCGGCGCCGCCGATTCCAGCCAACACGCGATCGAGCCACCCCACGCCGAAGGTCTCCGACTGCGTTCCTGTGCTTCCGAGTGCCCGGCAAACCGGTATTGCCACGGTGCGCCACACGGGAATCGAGCATGCCAGCAGGGGGACCATAAGACCAGCCCCGGCAGCCAGCAGGAAAACCCAGAGCGGAATGGAGAAGCTGGTGATATTGAAATTCAGAAACATCGCCATATAACCGCAGAGCAGGCGGCTGCCCCAGACTCCGGCAGGCATGGAGATCACGGTTGCCAGGCTCCCAAGCAGGAGCGACTGGACCAGATAGATGCGCGCGATCTGCCAGCGCGTTCCGCCCAGGGCCTTGATCACACCGATGTGACGTATCTGCCGTGCCATGAGCGCGGCGATGAAATTCAAGGCCAGAAACCCGCTCAAAGCGAGTAGGAAGAATCCAAAACTAGCAATTGCAACCAGCAATCCTGCCATCAGATCGGCATGAGGATGTTTTCCTGGAGCAGGAATGTCGATCCCGTTCACCCGATACCCTTGAGCCTGCAGCCGCTGTTTCACGCGCGCAGTCACCTGCCGGATATGCTGCTGGTTCAACTTGTCGTTCGAGACCTGTATCAAGAGAAGGTCGAGAACGGGCTTCTCGCCGATTTCAGCAAGTGTAGCGACGGTTATGTACCCGTAGACCGAGTTCTCCATTCGGGCCTGTGGCTGCCCCACATCGTGAACGCGTCCGCTCACACGCAGGGGCCGCGGCTGGCCGTGATCCGTGCGCACCGTGACGACATCGCCGATGCCGACGCGGGCCACGTGCAGCGCATCGCGTTCGATGAGCATGTCTCCGGTTGCAGGAGGCCAAGCGCCCTGCTCCGAAACAAACTTGTTCAGGCGGATGTCCTGGTAATTCGGGATCGCAAACAAGAGCAGATTGCGCCACTGTGCCGGCCCCGTTTTGATGCGACCGAACAGAGCGCGCCTTGCCTCTGCAGTTCTTACTTCGGGATCGGTCAGCACAGCGGCGAGCATGCGCTTATCCACGGCTTCGGTGTGCAGAATCGCCGAAGCTGGATTGGTCGCGAGATAGCCGCGATCGAGCTCGCGCGTGAGAACAGCATAGCTGCCAAGCAAGGCAAGGACTGCGGTTACACCTGCAGCGATGGACGCGATGACAAATGCCGATTGCGTTCGCTCATGCCAGGCATCCCGAAACGCCTTCCGTGAGATGGTTGTCATTGGTGTTCCTTCAGCGTTCGTGCCAATACACCGTCGACAAGCTCCACCGTCCGGCTGAACGTCACTCCGATTTCTCGCTCGTGCGTCACAATCAGCACGGTCTTACCCTTGTGAGCAAGGGACGCGAACACCTGGAATATCGCCGCGGCCGTCTGCGAATCGAGATTGCCGGTGGGTTCGTCGGCCAGGAGCACGGGCGGGTCATTGGCCATCCCGCGGGCAATGGCGACTCGCTGCTGCTCTCCTCCGGAAAGCGCAGAAGGAAGCTTGTCAGCATGGCGCGCGACCCCAGCCTGGTTGAGCAATTCGAAGGCACGGCGCCGACGTTCTCGTGGAGGAACTCTGCCAACGAAGTCCATCGCCAGCATCACGTTTTCTACGGCCGTGAGCGTGGGCATTAACTGAAAGAACTGAAAGATGAGTCCGATGTTCTTTCCACGCCAGGCCGCGAGCCGGTTCTCGCTGAGCTCTCCCACACTGGTGTTGCCGACTACAACCCTTCCGGAGGATGGACGGTCGATGCCAGAGATCAGGTTCAACAGGGTTGATTTGCCACTACCGGATTTGCCGACCACGGCGACGAACTCACCGGCGGTTATCTCCAAATCGATGCCGCACAGCGCAGGAAATTCCCCAGCGGGCGTGTCATATTTTTTTGTGACCTGTGCAAGACTGATCATGGCCGAAAGTGTATCCGGCCTCGGCTGAACAGCATGTGAACGCCGTGTTCAGCCGCCATTCAGCTTGATTGCGGTAAACAGAAAATCTGGAAGGATGTTCCGCGAGAAGGAGCTCCGTTGCGCATATTAGTGGCCGAGGACGAAGTATTGCTTTCCGAGCAGCTTAGGGCCTCGCTGGCGGCAGCCGGATATGCGGTGGATTGTGCCCACGACGGCGAGAATGCAGACTTTCTTCGAACAACCGAAGCGTATGACGCTGTGGTCCTCGACCTTGGCCTGCCGAAGGTTGATGGCCTTACGCTGCTGCGGCAATGGCGGGCGGCCGGATTCACTGTTCCTGTGCTGGTCTTAACGGCGCGCGGAAGCTGGCATGAGAGGGTCCTCGGGATCGACGTAGGCGCCGACGACTATGTCTGCAAGCCATTCCGCATGGAGGAAGTACTCGCCAGGCTGCGTGGACTCATTCGCCGGTCGAAAGGGCACGCGAGCTCTGAAATCCGCTGCGGTTCGGTCATACTCGACCCGCGGGGGGCGTGCGTTAGTTTGAACGGCATTCCGGTGAAGCTCACGAGCCACGAATTCCGCGTGCTCTCCTATCTGATGCATCACCGGGACCGCGTGGTATCGCAGATCGAGCTCATCGAGCATATCTACGCCCAGAACTTCGACCGCGATTCGAACACAGTGGAGGTCTTCATCGCCCGGCTACGACGGAAGCTGGGCACCTCGTTCATTCACACGGTACGCGGCTTGGGCTACCAGGTCGAAACCGCATCGTGAAGTCATTCCGCGTGCGCCTTCTGCTCGGTTCGCTGTTGTGGACGCTCGCATTGCTTGCCATATCGCATATGCTTTTTCTGCTGTTCGTGTTTGGCGCCTTTCCAGTCAGGAATCGGGTTACCGCGGCGTGCTCACTTTTTGTCATGGCGGCAGGAGCAATGCTGGTGAGCAGCGCACTTGCTCCCTTTCGGCGGCTGCGCTCGCGGCTCATCGAAGTGCGAGACGGCCGTAGTCAGACGATTGCTGGTTCGTACCCTAGCGAAGTTCAGCCGCTCGTAGAGGACCTAAACGCTCTTCTCGAACAGCGCGAGCGAGCGGTACGGAGCGCACAGGCCAAGGCCGGGGACCTGGCGCATGGATTGAAGACGCCGCTGGCCGTTCTGATGCAGGAGGCGGAGCGCGCCCGACACGAAGGCCAAGCCGAGTCAGCAGACATTCTTTTCCACCAGGTTGAGCGCATGCGCCGGCAGATTGAATACCATCTCGCGCAAGCCCGGGCCCGCTCCGGTAGCACACCTGGCGTGCGCTCGTCCGTTAGAGACTGCGCCGAAGCGCTAATCCGGACTCTGCAGCGCCTGTATGCCGATCGTGGACTTTCCTTTCACATAGATGTTCCGGAAGATCATGTTGTCCGTGTGCAGCGCGAGGATTTGGAGGAGATGCTCGGCAACCTTCTCGATAATGCCTGCAAATGGGGAAGGAGCGAAGTAGCGCTCGCATCCTATTTGGCAGAGGGTGAGATCTTGATCGTCATCCAGGATGATAGCCCGGGTATCAGTCCGGCGTTGCGCGACAGCGTATTGCGGCGCGGCGTTCGCGCGGACGAAACGACCCCTGGATCGGGGCTCGGACTGGCGATCGTTCGTGAGCTGGTGGAACTATATAACGGATCCATCGCTCTTGGAGACTCAGCCAGGCGAGGGTTGAAAGTCAGCCTGGCGCTGCCGCGCGCACCCCACCAGTAGCGCGAGATGCCCGGCCTAGATCTGTACATGGGCGTAACCGGTGATCTATCTGGAACGGGGCCGCTGCTTTCAGAACGCCCTTCACAAGCATTGAAGCAACAGGATTACGCGAATGCAGAAAAGCAGAATTCTCCGACTCAAGATTGCCGTTGCACAAAGGGAGGGATGCTGTTGAAAAACTCGCCGTAAGCTTTGCATCACAGGCTCCCTATCTGCCTATTTCCGGCTTGCCCGTGATTCGACCGCAGTAGGAGGATTGGGTCGCTTCTCAACGCCACGCTGGAGTGTTCACGATATCTTGACCGGCGATGGCGGTTTTCAATTGCGGGTGAACGCTCCTGCTGCGCTCGCCTGCTCCTCCCATCGCTCAACATTCACGCCCATTATGAGGAGGAAGAGGGTTAGCGATCCTTCGCCGAGGACTCCCGGGATGACAATGTAGGGGAAAAATAGATGCTGTCCGAGCGGCGGCCATAAGAACATCAAGTACCCCAAACCTGCCATCGCCATCAGGAGGCCCAGGATTCTAGGAAGAAAGATTGACCTGAAAATAAGAGAGCCGATCAGGAGACAATGGACTCCGAAAGGCACCCAGGGCGATGCCATAGCCCGTATTGAATGCGGCCGAGGAGTGCGCGTCTCGGAAGAGGTCCAGGAGACCGAAATAGTTTAGGGAGTTGACGGCCATAACGGCGACAAAGGCGAGTCTGAAGAGCGCAGCAAGTAAAGAGAGCCTCCTGCTTACGGGCCGGAGCAAGCAATAGAGGATGAGCGCCACGCCGGTATCGCAGGCGAGCGTGATAATTAGCTTTCCCGCCGTGGCTGTCGTGGCGTCGCTTGGGGCCGCGATGAAGATAAGCAAGTACAAGAAGCCGGCCATTCTGGCCTTGACACGTGGAGAGGCGTCTGTAATCCGCTTCATCACCTCAGCTGGTCTCATGCTTTCTTTTCCTCACGACAGCCATTCGGTTAAGGGCTTGCGGGCACGCTATGGTCGGCCTGCTGCCTCTGCGCTGGCCTGCGCCTGCCAACGTTCGCGGTTCAGTCCGATCACTAGGAGCCAGAGCATCGGCAACCCTTCTCCTACGAAGCCGAGGACCACGTTGTAGGGTGATAGATGGTCTGTGAGTGGTGTTGACAGATCGGTCAGCCAAGCCAAGCCGCCAATGGCCATCAGCACGCCAAGAATTTGCGGCAGGAAGGTCGACCGGAAAACGAGATAACCGATCAGGAGACAATAGAGTCCGTGAAATATCAGGGCGATGTTGACGCCCCAGAGGTGCAATTCAAGAGCTTCAAAAGTGAGACCCACGAGGTTGGAGAGCGCCGCGAGCAAAGCGAGGCTCTTATTCATCGGCTTAAAGAGCTGATAGAGGAGCAATGTTACAACGACAAAGCACGCGACCGGGATGATTCCTGCCACATAAAGGAACCTGCCGCGAACGAAGCCCTCTGCGAGTACCGCCGTTAGCACCGCGACCAAATAACAGACACCGGCAATCCTGGCCTTGAGACGTGGCGATGCTTCTCCAATGGGTTCCATGCCTGCAGCCGCGCTCATACTCATTCCTCCGATGACCAGGGCCAGATTCGTTCGCCGAGCCGAAACTCTCGTGTGTATACGAGGAGCAAAGCCCGCGAGTTCACTTTTATTGTTGGGGGAAGGTCGGTACCATGAACTGTCGTGGCCAGTTGGCGCAAGCCGACCATGTTGATTTCAGACCTACAGAGTCGGCGAACGACCAAGTCATGTGTCGTCGGCAAACAGGAAACTGTCTACTCTAGCAGGACACGACGAACGAGCAGGACACGATAAAACACTTCGTTATCCGAATGTTTGTCGTGACCTTCGAAGCTTGGCGAACGTCTTTCCATTGATCTCTTTGATATCGTTCCCGATCAAATTTTGTGGAGGCGCGCTGCTCGTCATGATGGGTCAAACCACACGTTCGGAGTCTTTGTTTTATTACTTCCGGATCGAAGACCATGTTCCAGAAGGTCACCTGCTTCGGCTCATTGATCGCCATATCGATTTCGCTTTCGTGCGCGAGACCTTGAAGGCAAGCTACAGCCACACAGGCCGGCCGTCGATTGACCCCGAAGTCCTTCTGCGCATTCTTCTGCTGATTGGCTACTTGTATGGGATCACGAGTGAGCGCCGCCTGGTCGAGGATGTCGGGATGCATCTTGCTTATCGCTGGTTCACTGGCCTCGGCTTCGATCAAGAGATTCCTCATCACTCGACATTCTCCAAGAATCGACACGGCCGTTTTCAGGAGTCGCCGCTCTTTCTGGAACTCTTCGAGCGAATCGTCCAGCAGTGTTTGAATGTTGGGCTCTTGAAGGGCATCGATCTCTCCGTGGACAGTACGCAGATTCGCGCTGATGCTAGCCCTGACCGGACAATCACCCGTGAACAAATGCCGGAAGTCGCTAAAGTCAATCGCACCGTGCGCGAGTATGTAGAGCAGGTCGAGCGCGAAAACGTGATCGAGGAGCCGGCACAGGCTTCTGATCCATCCTTGTCCGAAACGGAAGGTAAACTCGAACTGCGCCGCACGTATCGGAACTCGCCACCCATGAAGATCTCGACAACCGATCCGGAAGCAGCCTTGTCGAGCAAGCGAGGAGCCTCCGAGTTCGCTTATTACGACAACTATCTGATCGACAGTCGCAGCTGCATCATCGCCGGCGTCACAGCAACCCCAGCACGCCTTAGCCAGGAAATCATTGCAGCCCGGCAGATGCTGGAACGAGCGAAAGAGCGCTTCGGTTTGCAACCCGTTAGCGTGACGGCTGACAAGAGCTATGGCACGGGCGAGTTTCTGTCTTGGCTGTCGAATCGGCAGATGACGCCGTACATACCCGTGTTGGATCGAAAGCAACAAACAAAAGGCTTCTATACGCAGCATGAGTTTACTCACGTGCCGGAAGAAAACGCCTATCGCTGCCCAGCCGGCGAATTGCTTCGCTATTCAGGGATGAGTAGAGGCTCGCAAGGCTTTGTCTTCAGCGCTAAGCCGTCGCAATGCAGAAATTGCGCTCACAAGTCAGCGTGCACGCCCTCGCCTCAACGCACACTGAAGATCAACTGGTATGAAGATGTGCGTGAGCATATGTCAGGAAGCTCAGTCAAACGCCAGAGTTTGCTATAGCACGACGGGCTCGAAACAAGATCGAGGCGCTCTTCTCGGAACTACGCAATCAAATTCACCTTCGTAAGCTGCGGTTGCACGGTCTGCCAAGAGCAGGAGAGCAGTTCATCCTGGCGGCGACGGCACAGAACGTCAAACGGCTAATGAGATTTCTGAGCCAACTAAAAGAACCGGCAGGTGGAATGGCCTAAGAAGGCCATTCCTTGGAACGGTAGCCGAGCCAAAACAACCTTGATCCAGCTCGATCACTTCGCTGAAAAGAGTTTTTCAACAGCATCGGAGGGTTTCTGCAATAGCGAAGGTGCTGTTTCTGAATCGCCGAGCGCCTGGGAAATCGTTTCCAACGCTTTATTGTTGCGCGATCCAATCGTACGGTCGCGCTGAGGTGTGGTCCGTCAGTGAGCAGGCTCGATTCCTCATCTACAATGGCTTCCTGACTGCTGATCTGTTTGTAAGAACTAGTTAAGGACCTTCCCGGAAGTTGTGAGCAGGACTTCTTTCTTCGATGTTTTACGTAGTGCTACCTCGTATTGAATCTGGTCCTCATGAGAGATCTTTCCGCTTTCGCCACCACCGCATGTGGATATTTGGCTTCAAGAGTTCTCTTTACTCCTAGCGGTAGAGCGGAAACAGGGATTGCCTCTTCGACCGCAACCAGAGAACCATCTTCCGCAAACACGACGTCCCGCTTGGAGGATTGAACGGCGATTGACGCCTCATATATCGTCTTGCCGTCTTCCACCTCTTTCGACCAGCCCTCTATCCGCGCTTTGGGATAGCGTTTCGCAGCGGCCTCGGTCACTGCGGAAGGAACCTCCGCCGGCCGCAATTTTTGTTCCTGGCCCGCGCTTAGTAGGCCTGCGCCGAGTGTCAGATAGATCGTGAGCGGACTGCGTTTCGCCATATTCTGTTTCCGTTCCCATTTGATCCCAGAATTCTGAAGAATTCCTGGATTTCGGGAAACGAAAACACTCTGAAGCGTCCTGCGAGCGCCGCCTTGATGGCGGCTCTTCAGAAAGCCTTACCGTCACCGCGCCTTGATCGTCTGTGGGTTGATAAACGCTGTGTCGGCCGGTCGGCTGTTTCGATGTATGGTGCAGCAGGACCCCGGACGGCCAAACGCCTGAATCAAGGGCCGTGCAGGGGTTCCGGGCATCTCACTCGGGCGGCCCGGGTCATCCAAACCTTTGAACGATGAACCAGATCCGCAGGGGACATAAAATGATCGACGTTCTCGGTAAACCACCTTCGTAGCAGGTCTCTTGGAGGCGCACGCTCTCGCTGATAAGCACAGCTAGTGTTCTTGGCGCATTCGCGTTACGTTCGGCAACACTTCCCTATCACTGGTCTTTATCACCGACAGGCAGATTCGTCCTTGTGGGGAGGAGCTATGGCTTTCCGTTTTGAAAAGCAGGTACGCCCGGTGTCAGCTTACGGAACAGGAACTCGCGCATAACATTCACTCCGGCTGCGGCTGCAGTGATGATGAGACCGTTTCGAAGCGTGAGGCCGACTTGTCTGTCCTGAGGCGATTTGTATAGATTCGAGATTCCGGCGGCAGCAAAGCTTCCGAGGATGTGGGAGTAGTTGGGCTGTAGCCGCCCGTTATCCCCCCTGGCAACGACAGCGCATATCACTGCATAAGTGAACCTCGAGCGAACGCTTCCCGAGCCACGGTAAAAGTATCTGGGATCTTGATGGAAGAGAACGGGGAAGACGGCACTACCCAACATTCTGCTCGCAACTGTGTCCGCGTAAGTCGATCCAAATCGTTTGGCGTATCCTCCGGCTTCCTGGCCATACCCAGGAAAGGTTTTGTGGTACTGCTCCGCTCCTGCGATTCCAGCAACAACCAAGAACGAGACTGGATCTGTGACCGTGCGGGCTGCCATCCCGAACTTCGATTTTGGAGTCATGGGGGCGGCATCCCAAATGTAGCTGGTGTAGTAATTGGGAAGCAAGCCAAGCAGGCGCTGCGTTTCCTCTTCTTTCACCTGGGCCTCAGCTACCTCTTGCGGAGATGCGTTCACATTGACCGTTGTGGTTTTTGTGGCCATGCGCGTCACGACTATGGTCGACTCGTGTCTCGCACCCTCAGCAACGGCAAAGGGCTCGGAAGCGAACGGCCGAAGACCTGCCACCTCGATCTTTATTTGATAGACCCCGGCAGGGATGTCAGTGAATGCAAAGCTTCCATTGCTGTCCGTCGCCAGTTTGAACTCGAGTTTATTGTTCTGACCTAAAACCCGCACGTCAATGCCGACGAGCGCTACGCCCGAGCGATCGCGGACGGTTCCTATAATGCTGCTCGAAGGTTGAGACTCAAAACCGGCCGGATCCGGACCGACTCGCTGCCCGTGCAGATTCATTGCGAAGCCTATGCACACGAACAGAGCTGCACGAAGGGGCTTTGGAAGTGCGCGCGCAGGAGTCTTTGGTCGGACCTGATTGCACGTGCGTCGGGATCGCGCGAACCACGGAGACGTCGGTTTGTCCTCCATACCTATTAGATCTTCAATGTCGGCGCTGCATTACAATCGCTTGTGAAACGCTGTGTGCGTTCTTCTGCTCCGGTATATCCCCGAGGTAGTTCGGAGATCCGCGCATACGGCGACCCCGTCTGGCCGTGAGGCTTTAAACCTGGATTCCGAAGTTAAGCTGGGTTACGGTGGCGCAAGGCTCTGACAAGAATGGAGGATGGAACAAGACACTGGGGACCATTGTGTCCCACGAGAAGCGCTGGCTCTGTTATCGGATGAGCGGCTGATTTTACGGGAAAACAGACGGGCGGTAACGCCGTTTGGAGGCATGGTGGTTTTTGTCGCTTACCTGCGCAAGGTGGGCTTTGTGGAGTTTGCGATTGCTCGTCGCACCCGAAACAAGATCGAGGCGTTGTTCTCCGAACTACGCAATCAAGTCCGGCTTCGTAAGCTGCGGTTGCGCGGTGTGCCAAGAGCCGGAGAGCAGTTCCTCCTGGCGGCAACGGTTCAAAACATTGAACGGTTGCGGTTGGTCCTGTTCATAAACCAAAGCAAAGAGCCGGAAGCAGCGATGGCCTGAAACGGCCATCGCTCGAGATCAAATACAACCTGCAGCGATAAACCATTGCCGTGTTCGACTTGGCGCAAAGAGTTTTTCAACAGCATCGAAGGTTTGTGCACGTTGCAGCCGTGACCGCCTTATTTCAGAAATTCATCTTTGCGCTTGAGCTTGGGGACTTTGCCACAACCTTCACGTTGAGTTCCGCCATCGCTTGCTCTTTCCGAGATCCCTCCAGCAGAACGGCATAGAGCTGATGATCGCCGTTGGTCGTGGGAGTCCGGTCGAACCAGATGCTCGTTCCCTCTGCTCCATGGGAGCCAGGATGGATGATCTGATCAGATATTGCCGGCGCACCGCTTGCCGGGTCACCATCGTACAGCAGCATGTGAGCGGCTTCGGTGTGAATCATGGAAATGTGAGCGGTAAAGCGCAGCTTGAGAGGCACATTCTGGGTCGCGTCAGCTCAGACGCAAGCAGCTTGGGCACCCTTTCTTCGCTGAGAGCTTCCAAAGCATCCTCACCCAGGTAATCGCGCGGAATTCGATCCTCCTCTCGCGCGCTAGCGACCTCCGGCATGCGAGTAACACCGATCATTCCGTACCCTTCGTTGTTCTGCCCGGGGTCGAGCAACGCGGCCGTTCCGCCGCCCGTATAGGCTCCCCTCGAATTCGCGGTTCCGTCGAGTGAAAACTCATCGTCGGAGACTCTCGTAACGCGAAATGTGCCGTTGGTAGCGTTGAGACCACGCACGCCGCCGATGGTCACATAATCGCCTGTGCTCAGAGTATTACCCGGTGCTGTCACGACCATGGGCGTGGTATTCGAGACGTTTGTCACGCTCATTGGATTGGGCTCGATCGCGTACTTTTCACTGCCTGCTGGCTGATCGGGATTCAGCACAACATACACCCGGTATTCGTTTGTACCTAGCCTGCATTTCTCACCAGCGCTTGGCTGCAACGCGCGATAGGCGCGCATCTACTGCGTTGCGCTAGCTCGCCGTCCTCAACATATAGTCATATATGCCTCCGGGCGTCAACCTTCGCGCGCCTGGTAGCTACGCACCTCTTCCGCGTTTCGCTTCAACCGTGGTGAGAAATGCAGGCTAGCGCCGGCCCAAAGCCCGTCGTATTCCAGTTGAGAAATACCGAGAGGGCGCACCCTGTACTAGCGGGATTATCGTAACCGGCCGCGCAAGTGAATTGCAGCGGCTCGAGTCGCGGCACGATCGTCCTCCCAATCGTTCTGCGGGCGGAACGCGGGCACACCAATCCGGTAGTCACCCCTTCCGCTTTATTGATGGGGTCCTCGCAGATCTCGCTGTTCAGACTGGCGTCGTAGGGGATTACCTGAAACTCCACAACAATGCCAATCGCTGGCTGGGCGGTGCTGTAGTTGTATATTCTGGGCTCGATGCGAACCGTTTTGCCATCCTGGGGATTGAAACCGAGTAGCAGATAGGTGTTCGCGGCAGGGTTGATTTCAGGCTCGCGGAACAACGACCGTTGCAGGTGTGCGGTACTGGAAACCTGAACATGGTCGAGTGGATTCGGCGCTCCCTGCAGGTGCTTTTGCGAAAGGTGCAGATAGACCGTCGTGTGCGTGAGATCCGCATGACCCAGCAGCATCTGGACCGTGCGAATGTCCGCGCCTGCTTCCAGCAGATGGTCGCGTAACTGTGGCGTAGCGTGTGCGGTGTGACGTGTTTCTGAATGCCGGCGCGCCGGGCGGCTTGCTGAACAGCTTTCCAGATGACCTTTGGGGTGATCGGCTTGTCAGCGCGCCAGCCGTTTTGTGTGCCCGGAAACAGATAGGTCTTGGGCCGGATCCACCGCCAATACTCGCGCAGTGTCTCGAGTAACTTTCGCGATCCAGGCCGTTCTTGCTCCGCTCGATACGCAGCATCATGCGTTGGCTATCGATATTGCTGACTCTCAGGCGAGACAACTCGCTGCGCCGGAGTCCGGCTGCGTACATCGTCAGGAGCATCGCTCGATGGAACAGGTTCCGGGCACAGTCGATCCACCGGGAAACTTCCTCCTGGCTGAGGACGACCGGCAGCCGCTTGAGGCGCTTGGGATATGGCAAATCCTCCTTCATATCCCGGCGCTTCAGAACCTTGATGTAGAAGAATCGAAGCGCGGAAATCTGGATGACAACCGTGCCGTTCGCCAGTTTCCTGTCTTCGAGCAGATAGACCTGATAGCGGCGAAGATCGTCAGGTCCCAGGTGATCGAGCCACTTCTGCACGTGTTGGCGGAGCGCTTCCACTGCATGCAGATAAGAACGAATCGTTGTTTCCGAGTAAGTGCGGCGCACGAGTTCCTCGCGCATCCGCTGCAAAAATATGGTCACAGAGAACTCCTTTCCCTGCAACCAACGCTACTTGTTCAATCGTCCGAAATGCTCTTCCGGCCGCCGCGCCAGCGGCTTCGTTCAAGTCGCGAAGTGTAGATCTATAGATCTATACAGGGCCGCACACTTCTGGTGTGTCGAGTCGGTGCGAAACAGAGCAACCTGAAGAACAGACGGTTTATGGCCCGCCGCCAAACTATGCGAACATCCGTAAGCGCCGGTGTCGCGATCGCCCGTCTTCTGGGCCTCAGGGGCCGAGGTGGGGAAGACGAGCAGAGCTGCCCTCACAATCAACATTCTGGGGCAGGAAATTACTTGCGATACGCCTCGTCACTGACTTTCTCCATCCACTCGACTACCTTGCCTTCCTGCTTCTCCTGAGTCGCGATGTGAGTCATGGCAGTCGTCGGTGTGGCTCCATGCCAGTGCTTTTCGCCCGGCGAGAACCAAACCACATCACCGGGCCGGATTTCTTCAATTGAGCCGCCTTCTCGCTGAGCCCATCCAAAGCCCGCCGTCACGATAAGCGTTTGGCCAAGCGGATGCGTATGCCACGCTGTGCGAGCTCCTGGCTCAAAAGTGACGCTGGCGCCTTGTACGAGCGCCGGATCCGGGGCTTGGAAGAGAGGATCGATCCGAACAGTTCCTGTGAACCATTCAGATGGGCCCTTAGTTGAAGGTTGTGAGCCGATACGTGTAATTTCCATCGTTGCCTTTCTTTCGTTTCAACGCATGATGAATCCGCCGTCCACTGATATCGACTGCCCAGTAATGTAGCTTGCAGCATCACTCGAAAGCCATAAAACAGCATTTGCAATTTCTTCAGCGCGGCCCATGCGTCCCATGGGAATGTTCTTCTCTATCGCTTTCAAGGCTTCAGCCTGACCAGCGGCGACCATCTGGTCAGCCATGGGCGTTTGGATCAGGCCCGGACATATCGCGTTAATGCGAATGCCTCTTGCTGCGTACTCGAGAGCTGCGCTTTTAGTGAACCCAAGCACTCCATGTTTGGCAGCGTGATAGATTCCGCGCTCGGCACCTCCTACGAGCCCTCCGAGCGAAGAGCAATTGACGATGGTTCCGCTCCCTCGCTTGCGCATCTGTTGCAGCTCGAACTTCATACAACTCCACACACCGCGAAGATTGATCGCCATCACCCGATCGTAATCTTCCCGAGTCGTATCGGCAGTCTCTGCAAGAACATTTTGAACGCCGGCATTATTGTAGGCGGCATCGAGCCGGCCGAAACCTGGCGACGGTCTGCTCAACCATGGCCGCTACTTGTGCGTCGTCAGCTACATCGCAATGAATAGCGAGCGCTTTGTGACCTTGGGCCGTCAACTCGTCCCTGGCAGAACGCAGTGCCTGCTCATTCCAGTCGGCTAAGGCGACTGATGCACCTGATTCGGCAAATGCCCTCGCTGCAGCAAGGCCCAGACCAGACCCGGCGCCTGTGACGAGTGCGACCTTGTTTTCGAAAGATATCCTCATTGGTTCCGATCCTTGGGATTTACGTCCGGCTGGCTTTACTGCTGAGTGAGGCCGTCCTCTTCAGAGGTTCACTAGCGATTTGTCACTCGCTCCAGATCTTCGGGGTAGCGAGCGCCTTGCACCTCGATCTTCGATGTAGCGCCGTCAATCTCCTTGAGATCATCGGCGGTCAGTTCCACTGAAGCTGCGCCGAGGTTCTCCTCCAGGCGGTGCAATTTGGTGGTACCTGGGATTGGGACGATCCACGGCTTCTGTGCGAGCAGCCAGGCGAGCGCAATTTGACCAGGCGTCGCCTTCTTCCGTTCTGCAATGGAGCCAAGTATTTCAACTAAAGTCAGATTTGCTTTGCGAGCCTCGGGTGTGAAGCGAGGGATGCGGCTCCGGAGGTCCTCCTTGGGGAATGAAGTGTGTTCGGTAATCGTGCCCGTAAGAAAGCCCTTTCCAAGAGGGCTGTACGGAACGAAGCCGATCCCGAGTTCTTCCAGTGTGGGCAAGACTTCTTCCTCTGGGCGTTTCCACCATAGCGAGTATTCACTCTGGACTGCTGTCACCGGCTGAACGGCGTGTGCCCGTCGAATGGTCTTCGCAGCGGCTTCAGACATGCCGAAGTGCTTCACCTTGCCCTGCTGAATCAGATCCTTCACAGCTCCTGCCACGTCTTCGATTGGAATCTCGGGATCCACCCGGTGCTGGTACAGCAAGTCGATTGCTTCGACCCGAAGTCTCTTCAGCGAGCCTTCGACGCCCTGCTTGATGTACTCGGGCCGACTGTCCAAACCGGCTGCCCGCGGATGCTCATCACCCTCGAACTTGAATCCGAACTTCGTCGCAATCACCACCGTCCCGCGGAAAGGCTCGAGCGCTTCACCGACCAGTTCTTCATTCGCAAACGGGCCGTAGACTTGAGCGGTGTCGAAGAATGAGACGCATCGCTCGACCGCTGCGCGGATGATCTCGATCATCTCCTGCTTGCCCGGCACTGGACCGTAACCACCAGTCATCCTCATACAGCCGAACCCGATTGCCGAAATTTCCAAAGTGCTGTTTCCCAGTCGTCGCTTTTGCATCGATTCTCTATGACTCGCCGCCTCACCTTCAGGCTACGGACGAACGTCCCTCTGGCGGTAGTCCGATCCGACTGATTTCTTGCCTATTCCTCTCTCACTGATTGATTGGCCATCGCTGGTCGCATTATTCTTGAATTGGGTGTAGCGAGCGCAGCAATGGCCGATCGCGGTAAAGATACTCATCGGGAGCCGAATCGAACGCAGGAACTACGCACTGAGCTGGCCCGACGGATTGCTCAATTGATGGGTTCCGGGGAAAACCTGGCCACCCAAGTCCCCGGTCTGGCACTGCATCGACGTACAGCTCCCACGGCTCCTCTGTCAGTGACGTACGAGCCGTGCATCGCAATGGTCATGCAGGGTCGCAAACGCGTTGAACTCGGCCCAAGAACCTTTATCTACGATGCATCACGTTTCCTGCTGACATGGATCGATCTGCCGGTGATCAGCCAAGTCATCGAGGCAAGCGAGAAGTCGCCGTATCTTTGCTTCAGGCTCAAGTTGGAAATTTCCATCATTGGTGACCTCCTTAGCCGAGGAGGGCTTCCAAAAACAGAAGCGCTTTGCGACGGCCCCGCAATGGCGACCAGCGAAACGACGGCGGAGCTTCTCGGCGCGTGCGGTCGCTTATTAGATCTCCTCGATTCGCCAGAGGACATTCCTTTTCTGAGCGACTCAATTCAACGTGAGATCATCTATCGAGTTCTCCGCAGCCCGGAAGGGCAACGCTTGCGAGCTATTGCTACTGCTGGCGATCAAAGTCATCGACTCTGAAACTTCGGAATTGGTACACGAAAGAATGCTCCCATGAGCATCAGTGCCCACTAGCGACGCCTCGCTGGTACGGCGATCGCGACCGCTTGTGCTGAAATTCAATGTCTTGCCTGAGAGATCATGCGTACCGCGGAAAGTCCGCACGGGAGCTGGGAGTGACGAGCCCCAGATTAGAGAACCCAGGAAGACAACATCGTATCTAGCAATTCGGGAGACAATTTCGGCCAGCGGCGGGGCGTTACGGATTCTTGCATCCGCGAAGCCCAGGCAACCATTTCCTCATAATCCTCTGGCCAGGGTGTAGCTGTGCGGATTTCGAAGAGATCGGCAGTAAAGGCATGCTTGAGTTGACCAGCTACGACGCGAGTGTTACCGCTGCGCGAGAGATAGGCAACCAGCATCCGGCCAACTTTAGTGGCCTGGGCCGGTATCTCGGATGAGGCCGCGTTGCATCCGACTTCGCTTACGACTACTCCGGAGCCGAGCATTGAGAGAAATAGAGATTGCAGGGCATCGCGCCAAGGCATTATAGGCATTTCAGGATGTCGGCTCTCGTAAGCGCCAACGCGGTTGGGATACGCGTTGGCGCTTTTGGGTTTTAGGCCTTTAGAAGGTCTTTGACGTAAGCTGGCTTCAAGGGAAGCCGGCGGGCAATTTTGCCGGTCGCGTCGAAGAAGGCAGCGGCAATCGCGGGGGCGGCCAAAGCATTGGCGGCTTCGGAACCTTGGCTATAAGAGCCGACTTCCGGGTGATGATGGAGGACTACCTTGATTTCGGGAAGATCGGCCATGCTCGAAATGGGGTAGCTCATCCAATCGGACGATGTGATCGTGGAGTCATTGAAGCGGAGTTCCTCATGAAGAGTCATGCTGATACCCATGACGGTGCCGCCTTCCACTTGACGCTTCAACTGGAGCGGGTTTATGACGATTCCAGGATCAACAACCATCGTGACCTTATCGACTTTGATGATGCCTGTATTTGTATCGACTGTGACTTGCGCTGCGCAGGCCCAGTAAGCTCCACCGCGCATCATGAGCGATACACCCCGCCCGTGCCGGATGGGACCACTCTCTTTGGCGAAGCCTGAGCGCGTCTGCCAACCGGAGCTTTCCCGCGCGGATTCCAGAACGGCGATGGCGCGCTTTTCCGTTGCATGGTTGATGCGAAACTGCAGCGGGTCTACACCGGCGAGATACGCGGCCTCCGTAATAGCAAGTTCTCGCGGAAAGTTCTGCTGATACTGGACTGGCGTCCGAAGGCTGTGATCGCGCAGGCCGACGTTAATCGGCGAGGATGCCTGACCAACTTGTGGGCCCCCATGAGCACGTTCGAGAACGGCAGGGGTCGCGCCGTAGAGCCAGGGGTCACTCGGCTGATTTCTCATGCCGAAGATTGAACCTTTCTCATTAGGCGCCCCCATGGTGGGAAGACCGGCGAGGATTGCGCCGATGGGGCGATCATCTTGCATGGCGGGCATGTAGTGATCGATCTGATAGCTGGTTAGTTTGCCGTCGGGGCCGACCGCGAGTTCGACCTCCGAAAAGGCACAGGAGGATTGGGTGGACCACTGAAGGTCGTCGTTGCGCATCCATTGGACGCGGACGGGCTTTCCAACCGCTTGGGACAGAATAACGGCTTCGTCTTCGGCGCCGGCGTTGCCGCCATTCGAACGACCATAGTGACCGGCTCCGGCATAAGTGTGAACGGTCACCTTATCGGGTGAGATACCGAGCATCAGCGCAATCTGGGTGCGGAGCGCTTGTGCGTTTTGGGTATGTGCGTGAACCTGGACGCTGCTATCGGCGCGGACATCGCCGACGGCCATGGTTGGTCCGATGGGCGCGTGCTTGAGATAAGGACGCTGGTAAGTAGCTTTGAGTTTTTTGGGTGAACTGGCGAGAGCGACAACAACGTCGCCCTTCGATTCTCTGCTTGTGGCAGCGGGCACAGACTTCCAGTCGGCATCTTGCTTGAGGAAGTCGAATAAGCGAGCGTCCGTGGGAAGTCCTCGCCAATCAGACCACTTGGTATCGGAAGCGACTTGCTGAGAGGCTTTTATGGCTTCCCACTCGGTGGAAGCCACGACACCGATGAGATTGCCTTTCACAACAAGCTGCGCGTTGGGGAACCGCGACTTGTCGAGAGTGCCAGCAGAGACCAGCTTCGAGCCGAGCGATTTGGGATGGATGATCCGGCCGTGAAGCATGCCAGGAAGACGGACATCGGTGACCCACGTTTCTTTGGCTGAGACCTTCGAAACCACTGCAGAGTTGGGGAAGGACTTGCCCACGACGGTGTATTGGCTGACGGGTTTGAGCGGGGGATTGCCGGCAATGCTCAGGCCAAACATAGTATGAATATCGCCCTGGACGGGAATCGTGAGGTTGAGGCGCTGGCCCTTAACGAGGTCGCCAAACGAGATGGATTTACCGCCGCCGGAAACAATGCCGTCCTTGACGGATAGTTGATCCTTCGGCACGTTGAGTTGCTTGGAGGCGACATCCAGCAGGGCCTGATAGACGTAGGCGCCGGCCTTGCGAATGTTGGGCATACCATGACCAAGGAGGTCGAAGGTGCCACCGCCGTCCGGTGTGCGATCGGTGTCGCCCGATATCACTGTTGTGATCGCTTCAAACGGGACGTACAATTCATCGGCCACGATCTGGCGGTAGGCCGTAAAGACAGTGCTTTGGCCGAAGTCGGATTTGCCGGTACGGATGAGGATGGTATTGTCGGCGTGAACCTCTATGAAGGATTCGGACGACACCTTGCCGGTGGGAACGCCACGCATTGTTGGCGTTTCCTCTTGCGCACTGGCCGAGCGCACCAGGCCGAAGCTGGCTAACAGCGCACCCCCGGCGGCAACGAATCCGCGACGAGACAGCGAAGCGCCGAAAACGTCCACGTTCCTGTCTTGTTTTTCCTGGGCGAGGGTCTCGAGAGTGCCGGTCATAAGTTGCTCCTTGCCATGATGCCAGCGGCGCGTTGGACGGATTCAATGATGGCGGTGTAAGTGCCGCAGCGGCAGAGATGCGGCGAAGGGCCCGATTTAGTGAAGGCTTCTTTGATCTGAACAATCGTCGGAGTAGGATTGCTTTCGAGCAGTTCGGTGGCCTTGATCATCATGCCGTTCTGGCAATAACCACAAAGCGGAGTCTGCTCAGTAATCCAGGCTTCCTGCACTGGGTGAAGAACATGAGCAGCTTCAGGTCCTGTTAGCTTCTTTTGCTTGGTCCAACGGGCGGGCAGCCCTTCGAGAGTAGTCACCTCTTTACCGACAGCCGCCGACAGCGGCGTGATGCAGGAACGGACTTCTTTGCCGTTCAGCAACACTGAGCAGGATCCGCATTGTGCCAGACCGCAACCAAATTGCGGACCGGTGAGTTCAAGATCGTTGCGCAGAACGTAGAGTAGAGGCGTATCGGAAGGTGCGGTAATTTCCCGGTTGGCGCCATTCACGAGGACAGTTGGCATGTAAATACTCCTTTCAGAACGTTACTTCTTTTTCTGCCAAGAATATGTTGGCAGACATTTCGATGCAGTCACTTCATCAATCATCATCGTCGCTCCTTCAAATAAGCATCCCGAGCTGCGAATCCACTTTAGCCTTCCGACATCTTTAGAACTGCTTGAGGGAGCCGGGCACCTTCGATCGTAATCTTCGAAGCGGCATCTTCGATTTCGTGTGGATCGTCCCACGTCAGTTAAACCTTGGCTGCGCCCTGGTTCTCCTGAAGCCGGTGAAGCTTTGTTGTCCCTGGATAGGCACGATCCAGGGCTTTTGCGCCTTGCCACAAAAGCCAGGACGTTGTCGGAAAACTGATTTCATCTCAGGAGCCATGCGAGCGCAATCTGGGCCGGTGTGGCCTGCTTCGCTTGGGCAATGCGCTTCAGCAGATCGACAAGCGCCATATCTCGCACGGCAACTATTATCGGACAATATTTCCGGCCCTGAATACCAATAAGGGCAAACGGACGATCCGCAATCCTGGCTTGCCGGCCAATTACTCAGAACTGCGCCGTTGACTCGGGAGGAAATTCAATCAAACGCGAGATGTATTTCCCCGGTTGCGGAGTTTGTTAAGAGCACCGGCATTATTTCAAATGCTGCATACAGATGTTGCGGCGTGAGAACCTCGCCTTTTCCGCCATCGGCAAGCGTGCGTCCTTGATGTAGCAAGATCAGGCGATCTGCGAATTTGGCCGCGAGATTCAGATCGTGCACCACGCCGATAGCCACAACGTCTGGTTGCGAGGCGAATCTTCGTACCTTCTGCATGAAGTCGATCTGGTGGCGGATGTCGAGGAAAGTGAGCGGCTCATCCAAAAACAGATAGCGAGCCGAGCCCGGCACAGGTTCCCAAATTTGCGCGAGCACGCGAGCGAAATTTACGCGTTGCCGTTCGCCGCCGCTCAGGGTTGAGTAACTTCGGTCGGCGAATGCAGAGACTTCAAAGAAGCGCATGACCTCTTCGCAGATTCGTTCGTCGGAAGGTCTAGGGCGGCCGCGGAAATGCGGGTAGCGGCCCATCATGACAAGCTCATGCACGGGAATCGGGAAAGCAACCTCGATTGCCTGCGAGAGCACGGCGCGATGCCGCGCCAAATCGCGTTCACTCCAGCGCGCAGCATCGCGTTCTTCGTATGTGACTCGCCCGGCGTGCGGCCGCAGCATGCGCGCAAGCAGCTTGACCAACGTAGACTTGCCGGCGCCGTTGGGGCCGATGATCAGGTGCAGGAGCCCAGGCTGAAAAGTTGCAGAGACGTTGTCGATAAGCGCGCGGCCGCCGGCGTTAAAGACGAGATTACTGGCTGAGAGCATGGGGTTCGGCTTCAAAACAGATACTGGCGCCGTCGCAAAAGGCTCAGAAAGACAGGCACTCCGACCACCGAAGTAACGATTCCAATGGGAAGTTCCGCCGGGCGCAGGCACATGCGCGCAATCAAATCTGCAAGGCTGAGGAGCGTGCCGCCGAGCAGAGCGCTGCCGGCAATCAGAAAGCGATTGTCGGGACCGCGGATGATCCGCAGGATGTGGGGCACGATTAATCCGACGAAACTGATAACGCCGGTGAAGGCGGTTGCGACGGCGACCATCAACACGTTGATAGTGAGAACAACCCATTTCAGGCGCCCCACATTGACGCCGAGCGCGAGGGCCTCCTCCTCACCAATCATGAGCGCGTTCAGCGGCTTTGCACAAAACAGCGCCGCTGCTGTACCAATGGCAGTCGCCGATCCGACCACAACCACTGCATTCCAACTGGCGCCGGACATGGTTCCGAGATTCCAATAGATGATGGAGCGGGCTTGTGGGTCTCGGGCGACGTAGGAAAGGAATCCGATGCCGCTCATGAAGAGTGCGTTGATGGCAAGGCCGGTGAGAAGGAGCAGCATAATGGAACTCCGTCCTTCGTTCCTAGTCTGGGCAAGCGCAAACACGAGGTAAGTGGAAAGCACGCCGCCGGCGCACGCAGCCAAGGGAAGGGTCCATGCGCCGAGACTCAGCTTGAGCAGGGCTCCGAACACGTAGAACATGGCTGCGCCGAATGCAGCTCCGCTAGACGTGCCTACCAGGCCGGGCTCCACGACCGGGTTGCGAAAGAGGCCTTGCATGAGTGTACCGCCAACACCCAGGCAGGCGCCGACCAACAAGCAGAGGATGGCGCGCGGTACGCGCAGTTGCATAAAGATCCGCTGATTCAGCGTCAGATCACCTACGCCGGACAGGGTATGAGACGCGGCGATGGCCATGTCGCGGGCAGAGAAATCAATGGCGCCGAAGCGAATGGAGGCAGCCGTTGTAAGAAGCATGACCGCAAGCAGCGCAGCCAGCGTGAGACGATCCGCGTTGCGTCCGCTCATGATCCATGGATCAGGCGGCCCAGCTTGATGATGTTTTGGCCGGTATCGGGACCGAAGTACATGAGG
This sequence comes from uncultured Acidobacteriaceae bacterium, assembly GCA_963771495.1. GTDB lineage: Bacteria > Acidobacteriota > Terriglobia > Bryobacterales > Bryobacteraceae > Bog-105. Next base: position 86,396 of record CAVYTR010000017.1, read on the forward strand.
TCGTGCTCGGGGACGCGATAGATGCGGTTGTGCTTCGCGGCATCTGTTTCGGCGACACCCGGAAGGGTCTTGGCCTGGCCGGCCGAGCCAAGCCGATCGAAACCGAATTCGGTCATCAGAATCACGTCCGGATTGCTTTGCGCGATCAGTTCCGGGGAAACCATTCGCTGCATTCCAGGCTTCTGCATGGCGAGTTGGCCGCCTGCCCACTCCACCATCTTGCCTGCCGCGCCCGCGTCGCCGCCTCCGCCATTGCCAACGAGCAGATACACGTTTGAGGCACGCCCGAAATGGATAATCGCAACCCGCGGGTGATCCTTATAATGTTTTGCTTGCTCGGCTGCTTCAGCCATACCCGCGTTCAGCTTCCGGCACAACTCTTCCGCTCGCGGTTCCTTGTGAAAAAACGCACCCATTTCGCTTAGCAAAGCTTTTGTGCCTTCCACGGAATCGTTTTTCGCGTGGAAGGTCTTCATGGGAATATTTAACTCCTGCAATTGCCGGACGACATTCTCAGGGCCGATGTTGTTGTCGTGAATGATCAACGTCGGGTTCAGCGATAGAATTCCTTCGGCGCTCAATGCCCGGTGATACCCCACGTTGGGGAGCTTCTTAATCTCCGGCGGGAAGGTGCTGGAAAGATCAACCCCGACTAGATTTGCCTGGGCGCCAAGCGCGAAAATGGTCTCGTTATATGCCTGGCCGATGCATACAATGCGCTCGGTACCCTCGGAGGTCGGCTTACTCAAACGGCCGTATGCAATCAGGGCGCAGGCGAACACTACAATGGACAGTCGTTTCGCAGTCATCGTCAATCGTAATTAGAGGCAGAATATTAATTGTCGCGCGAAGCTCTAATGTAGCCACGTGCTCTTCGCGTCAGGCAGCCCGCTAACTTGCCCACCCCATAAATAAAGCGACGACGGCGAACGTATCACTAATGCCGTGCGCAAGGATCGCCGCCCACAAGTTACAGTTACAGAGCAGATACACACTCCCCAGCACGAGCCCGGAGTAAGTGGAGTCAACAACGCCGGCCGGTCCTTTATAGAAGTGCCCGAAGCCAAACAGCACGGCGACATAGATCGCGGCTGCGACATAGGCAGACCTGGTGCTGGAGCCGGCCTGGGCGGCGCGACGGAGGAGATATCCCCGGTAGGCGACCTCTTCGCCAAAGCCGGCGAGGACCCAAACGATCGCCAGGTTACGCAGGGCTCGCTTCCAATCATGAGGCTGCGCGCTCAACAGAGAGGAAATATGCTCCGGCTGCGGCCAGAAGTACTTTGCCAGTGGCTCGATAACAAATTCGCTGCCGAGCTGCAAAATCGCCGCCGCCGCGAACGCGATCGCAATTGTTTTCGGCCATGACGCTGGCCTCCGAAGCTCAGCGAAAAGTCCGCTACGGCGCCGGACGAAGCCCGAAATGCAGAATAGTGCGACCAAAATAGGGACTTCGTTGGGCAGAACTCGGTAAACGTTATGCCCGATTACAATGATCGAGCCTGCGAGCGCCTCGAGCAGCGGCACAAGACGCTCACGACTTATCGGTGCGTCTCGCATCAGTAGAACTGGAATCGGCTATTGACGCGTGGGCGTCACGGGCGAAGGCGGATGGTCGTGCGGCTCCGTGGTCGAAGGACGATCCGGCTGTGGCGCGGGCAGCGGCTTTCTGGGCAGCATCTCGGGCCGGGTCGCCGTATTGTAAACGAACGAAGCGATAATTGCGGAGGCCTGCATCAGATCGCCCGGCTGAATACGGTCGTACACATCCATGTTGCTGTGATGGGTGCGGGTTTCATAGTCCATCGGGTCCTGGATGAACTGGAAACCGGGGAGTCCAACCGCGTCGTAGGACAGGTGGTCTGTGCCACCCGTATTGCGAATGGAAATGGTGGTGGCGCCGAGGTCCTTAAACGGCGCGAACCAAGCCTCAAAAATGGGCCGCATCATGTCATTGCCCTGCAGGTACACGCCGCGAATTTTGCCGGTTCCGTTGTCGTAATTAAAGTAGCCGGAAAGCTTGGCTTGTTCACCGGTCAGCTTCATGGTCTTGGGATCGCCAAAATGCTCTTTGACGTAAGCACGCGAGCCCAGCAGGCCTTCCTCTTCTCCTCCCCAAAGCGCGATCCGGACGGTGCGGTCCATCGGCAGATTGAGCGACTTGAGAATGCGAACGGACTCTATCATGACTGCGCTTCCTGCGCCGTTGTCGGTCGCCCCCGTTCCGCCGTGCCAGGAATCGAAGTGGGCTCCCAGCATGACTAACTCGTCTTTGTGCGGCCCGGTGCCCGGAATTTCACCGACGATGTTGAACGAATCCGGATTGTCGTTATAGAACTGGTTCTGAATATTGAACTCAAGCTTCACCGGGATCTTGTGCTGGACCAGGCGGGCGATGCGATTGTACTGCTCCGGCATTAAGCCGACGCCCGGAACGGACATAGGACGTTTGGGGTCGTACGATCCTCCGGCTGCGGCAAAGATCGTTCCTCCCGAGCCGTTCGGGCTTTCGGCCATAGTCAGCAGCACGCCCTCGTCTCTCAGAAATCCGTAAATTTTGTCCTGCAGCCGCTGACGCTCCTCGCGGGACAGGGGAGGAGCACCACCATTCCCTCGGCCGCCTCCGCCGCCATAAAGCCCGGTGTGGCCCGGCTCCGGAGCTTCGGCTTGTGTGGCCAGTTCCGCGTCTGTGTAACGCCGGCCTTCCGCTGTTAACGGCAGCGTCAGGTCGCGGGGGTCGCTCAGCAGGACGATCTTGCCTTTCAGCTTGCCTTTCCACTTCTCCATATCCGCTTCGGTATGGATGGGAGCGAGAATCGGCTCGCCCGTCACAGAACCGTTCGTGCCTTCTGTCCATGCCAGCGGTATCCCCACAATGGCGGAGAACTGCGGCTCTACCATATGTGCTTCAAAGTACTTGCACTGCCAGCCCCGGCCGAACGGACCCCACTTTTCCTCCTTCACATTCACCAGCCCGTAGCTGCTCAGGCGTTTCACCGCCCAGTCCCCGGCTGCTTTGAAGTTCGGTGAGGCGGTCAGGCGTGGGCCGTAGACATCTGTCAGGTAGAACATGGTGTCCATCACCTGCGAATTGGTGAACGCTTCGTTCTTGATACGGTTCACGACCGAAAGGTCCACCTTCTCCTCTGCAAGCAAAGCAAGCGGCACGGCGGCGGCTACGGTCAGGCATACGGCTGTAAACGTTCTGGCGGGCATAATAGGCGAGACTCGAGTGACTTCCAATGTAACGAAAACCTCACGCAGGAAGTTACCGGCCCTGGAATTTGATTTCCACAAACTGGGGTGCTTTGAAGCAAAAATGCGACATTCGAGTCTCGCAATTCTGCGGTGTGTTGCGATTCAGCCACACATGGCAAAGCACAACCTGATTGAAATCAACTAAATACGAGCTTTCAGCCGAAGTTCCTGGTAATCTGGCGTGTGATGCATGTGTTATGAGAAGACGATCAGTCATCCGGTAGAGGTCGAAGGAATCGGTCTCCACCATGGAGCGCCGGTCCGCCTCCGCATTGCGCCCGCGTCGCCGGGCAAAGGGATAGTTTTCCGCCGTACGGATCTGGACAACGTCGAAATCCCGGCCACTTGGAAGATGGTGGAACGCGTCAGCTATGCCACCAGCCTGATGCATCCCAAAGGCATCCTGATCTCGACTACTGAGCACCTGATGAGCGTTCTCTACAGCATGGGGATAGATAACGCTTACGTGGAGCTGGATAACCTCGAGGTTCCAATTCTGGACGGGAGCGGTCTGCCGTTTATCGAGTTGCTGAGGCGCGCGGGTACAAAGAAAAGCCGCCGCCCTCGCAGTTATCTGAAGATTCTGAAACCGGTGAGTGTGGAATCAAACGGCAAAACCGTAGCCATTCTGCCATGCGACCGCTTCGCCCTCCGTTGCCGCAATTTCTTTAATCACCCGCTGGTTGGGGAACAATCACTGGAAATGGACGTGACGCCTGATAACTACGCCCGGGAACTGGCGCCGGCTCGGACGTTCGGCTTTGAGTATGAACTGGATCAGATGCGCGACATGGGGCTGATTCGGGGAGCGACGCTTGACAACGCGGTGTGTTTTACCCGAGAGGGCGTGGCCAATCCGGGCGGTTTGCGGTTCGCGGACGAATGCTGCCGGCACAAGGCACTCGACCTGATCGGTGATCTGGCCCTGCTGGGAAGGCCGCTGCTGGGGTTGGTGGTGGCAGAAAAGGCCGGCCATGCAATGCACGTTGCGCTGGTAAAGAAGGTTATCTCCGATCCCTCGCTCTACGCCATCGTCAATCTCGGCCACGGGGCGGCCCCGGAACCGCAGCCGATTGGTCTCGCCGCTCTGGCGACATAATCACCCGGTCTGTCCGTTGCGCCTCCTTCCCGATTTCATCACCTTCCTCCGTCTCCTCTCTTCGCCAGTGATCGTATGGTTGCTAGTCAACTCGCGTTTCCGTGCGGCGCTGGCGGTCGTTCTGGCCGCGGGTTTGACGGACTGGCTGGACGGCTTCGCCGCCCGGAAACTGGGAACCTCCGGCCAGCTCGGTATCATCTTCGATCCGCTTGCAGACAAGGCGCTCCTGGTAACCCTGTTCCTGGTTTTAGGCTGGATTCACCTGGTTCCTCTCTGGATGGTGTTGATCGTCATGGGACGAGACGCAGTCATTGTGACCGGAGCACTGCTCCTCCGAATATTTCGAGGTGTGCGGCGCTTTCTACCCACGACTCTCGGCAAGGTGAGTACGTTCTTCCAAATAACTCTTGTACTGCTAGTCCTCTTCTATGCAGCTTTCCTGTTTTTTTGGCTGCAATGGCTGGAAATCGCCGCCTTGGTCCTGAGCGCTGTATTTACAACTCTTAGCTGGATCGATTACGTCCGAATCGGCATAGAAATGACAAAGCGCGGGCGAGCGGCTGAATCAACTCCATTGACGCCACAGTAAGCCGGGAGTAGCCTGTAGACATGGAGCAGAGCGTCGAGATCTATCAGCCCTCGCACTTGTATTCTCGCGTTGGCTGGGTGGCCTTGGCGGGCTCGGCAACGTGCGTTTTATGCGGTCTGCGCGCACCTTTGGCGTTTATTCCCGGGGTGTTATGCGCGGCCACTTCCGCCTTTCTCTTCTGGCTGGCCTCCCGCCCGGCTATTCGGGTGGGTGAAACTCAATTCAATATCGGTGAACGGGCCATTGCGTGGCGAGAAGTGGTCGAGATCAATAGCAGCCGCTTTGTTTCACCGCTGCTGCTGAAGATCAAGCTGACCAACTCACGTCGCAAAACGCTGATCTTTCCGGGTGAACCGGAGCGAATCGCCCGCCTCATGTTTCAACTGCGAAAGAATTCCAGCATGGCATCGTTCGATGGCGTGGCGCACCGTGACTACTGGACCTGGACCAGCCTGGCCGGGTTGCAAGGCGGCAAAACCGGGACAGATCAGCCCGTGAAAATGGTTAGTACGGACGACGAAGAAGAAATCGAGAAAATGTTCCAGCAGCTCAAAACGGAAGGCCGTCTCGAGCCGCGGACGACTGATTCCTCCAAAGCCTCTCATGAGGACTAGCGCTGCCGGCTAGTCGACGCTCTGGTAAAGCCCGCGGTTCTGTCCGAGGTTGCCTAACCGTCCTGCTCGCGCTGGTTGCTTTGGGAGCTGTCCTGTGGTTTGCACGTTCTCCTCTGATGACCGCGGCAGCGAGCGCGCTGGTCGAAGATGACGGGCCTCAAAAAGCGGAGGCGATTGTCGTGCTCGGCGGCGACGATTTCGGCACCCGCATCGTGAAGGCCGCCCAACTGGCCGAAGGCGGATGCGCTCCCGTCGTCCTGGTGAGCGGACCACCGAGCCTGCTGGGGTACGAGTCGGATTCTACTATTCAATATGCGGTGCAGAAGGGTTATCCGGCGGCACTTTTCCGGCCCTTGCATCTCAATGTCGATTCCACCCGAGCCGAAACGGAGGCTATCGGCAAGTATCTGCGCGGGCACGGGATTCATAAGATCTTATTAGTGACCAGCAACTATCACACGCGTCGCGCCGCGAAGCTGATGCGGAAGGCGAATCCGAGAGTAGAGACAGCCGTCATTCCCGCGCCAGACCCATTTTTCTCGTCCGATGGATGGTGGAAGTCTCGCAACGGCGCTCGCACCTTTCTTTACGAATGGATGAAGACGTTCGCAACCGACCTGGGAATATAAGTGCTCAAATCTGTTTCTACCCTTTGGCCCTACATGTGGCGGTACCGGCGCGGACTGGCTCTGGGCATCGGCGCGCTGCTGATGAAGGATCTCCTGGCAGTAAGCTTGCCGCTGGTGATCAAGAACGGCGTCGATTCGCTGACGCACGGCTTTCAGCTTCGCGTGGTAATGCAACTGGCCGGCCTTCTCATCGGACTTTCGCTGGTCAAAGGACTGTTCCAGTACTGGATGCGGGTGATCATCATCGGCATCTCGCGCGATATCGAGTTCGATCTGCGGAACGATCTGTTCTCGCATCTGGTCGAGCTATCGCAGGACTTCTACTCGCGCTACCGCACGGGCGACATCATGGCCCGCAGCACGAACGACCTGAACGCTGTCCGCATGATGCTCGGTCCGGGCGTGATGTATTGGACGGAAACCACGGTGATGCTGGTGCTCGCCGCCGCCGTGATGCTGCGGACCGATTGGCGGCTCACGCTGATGGCGTTTATACCAGCTCCGGCTGTTTCGGTTGCTGTGATTTATTTCGGGCGTAAGATTCACACCCGGTTTGAACACATACAGAAGATGTTCTCCGACATTAGCAGCCGTGTGCAGGAGAACCTGGCAGGTGTTCGTGTTGTTCGTGCCTACGCGCAGGAAGAGGCCGAAGTGGAACAGTTCGAACGGTTGAACGTCGAATACATCCGCGAAAATATCGGACTTGCGCGCATCCAGGGCGCGTTCATGCCGTTGTTGCAAGCACTGATCGGGTGCACCTTTCTGCTGGTGCTGTGGGCAGGAGGGCGTCAGCTTCTGGCAGGGAAGATCACGCTCGGAAGTTTTGTCATGTTCAACACCTACATGGGAATGCTGATTTGGCCCATGATCGCCTTCGGCTGGGTGGTAAACCTGATGCAGCGCGGCACGGCATCGCTGAACCGGATCAACCAGGTTGTGCACGAGAAACCATCGATTGGGCCGCCGGCCCGGATGGCTGCAAGCCCGTTCGGAAGTACATCGGAAATCCGCTTCCGCGATGTTTCCCAGAGCTTTGGCACGCGGCACACGCTCTCGCACATCGACCTGACGATTCGTGCGGGCGAGACGGTCGCGATTGTGGGCCATACCGGTAGCGGCAAAACAACACTGGTTAGCTTGATACCCCGGCTTTTTGACCCGACTTCCGGAGTGATCGAATTGGGCGGAACCGATTTGCGAGATTTCGATCCCGAGGAGTTGCGGCGGCAGATCGGATTTGTGCCTCAGGAGACTTTCCTGTTTAGCGCAACGCTGGCGGAAAACATTGCCTGGGGTGCGCCTGAAGCCACTCGTGATCAGATCCAGTGGGCAGCGGAGATCGCCGGCTTGGGTACAGATCTCGAGAGCTTCCCGCACGGGCTCGATACGGTAATCGGTGAGCGCGGGCTCACACTGTCCGGCGGGCAAAAACAGCGCACCGCCATTGCCAGGGCGATTCTTCGCGATCCACGCGTGCTGATTCTGGACGACGCGTTATCAAGCGTCGATACGGTCACAGAAGAGAAGATTTTGAGCGGGCTGGCGGGCGTGATGCGTGGCCGCACTACCATTCTCATTTCGCATCGTGTCTCGACCGTGCAGAATGCGCACCGGATTGCGGTGCTGAGCCACGGTTCTATAGTAGAGATCGGTACACACGAGCAGCTGCAGGCACGAGGCGGATACTATGCGGAACTCTACGAGAAGCAGTTGCTCGAAGAGGAACTGGAGGCAATCTAAATGTCAACTCAAGGTTTGAGCAGACGAGCTGTGCTGCGTTCTGCACCGGCTGCGATCGGAATAGCGGCGCTAGGCGGAATGGAGGTGCGCGGACAGGAGTTCAAGATCGGCGGGGCTGATCTCAAGTTGGGCGTTGCGTCCTATTCGTTCCGGAAATTCTCGCGCGCCCAGGCGATCCAGATGACGAAGGAGCTGGGGACACCCTACCTGAACGTCAAGGATTTCCATCTGGCCCTGAACAGCACGCCGGAACAGATCGACGAGGCCAAGAAGGAATTCGCCGATGCCGGGATCATTCTGGTCGGATGCGGCAACATCACTTTTGACAAAGATGACGAAGCAGATATGCGGCACAAATTCGAGTACGCCAAACGCGCCGGGTTCCCGCTCATTGTCTGCGCTCCGACCGCAGTCACTTTGCCTAAACTCGAAAAGTTCGTCAAAGAGTACAACATCAAAATCGCGGTACACAATCACGGGCCGGAAGACAAGAACTTTCCGACGCCGCAAAGCGTGCTGAAGATCGTCAAGAACATGGACCCGCGCTGCGGTTTGTGCATTGATGTCGGCCACACCTCGCGTACCGGCACCGACATTGTAGAATCCATTGCGGAAGCCGGCCCAAGGCTGCTGGATATGCATGTGAAGGATCTCAGCGACCCGATGGTGAAATCGAGCCAGGTCGCGGTGGGTGACGGCAAATTGCCATTCCCGCAGATCTTCATGCAGCTGATCAAGATGAGATACTCGGCGTCAGTAAACCTCGAATACGAAGTTGAGGAAAGTGATCCGATGCCGGGCATGCAGAAGAGCTTTTCCTATATGCGAGGCGTTCTGGCCGGGATCAAGGGCGCGAAGTACTCGGCATAGCTTAGCGCCGGGCGACTTCGGCGGGCGCAAGGGCGCGCGCCATCGTCTCTAGTTCGGGAATTTCAATGAGCGTTTCTGTCCCGGTACCCGGGTTACTTTCGATGGCAATCCGGTAGCCCGCTCCGAACAGGACTCGCAACCGCTCATTCACATTGCTGACGCCGATGCCGCCCCCTTGCGCGAGCACACACGCTAGTTTCGATTCATCCATTCCGACCCCGTCGTCCTGTATCGAGATCATGAGCCGGGTATCTTCAATCCATGCGCGAATACGAACGCTGCCTCCTTCCAACTTGGCAGCAAGCCCGTGCTTAATGGAGTTTTCGACAATCGGCTGCAGGATCATGCTCGGCACCATGCGGTCGAGCGTGTCTGGGTCCACCTCCTTGAAGAAGCGGAGCTTATCGCCAAAGCGCACCATTTCGATAGCGAGATAATCGTCGATAAACGCGATTTCGTCGCGCAGAGGAACCAGGTTTTCGGTGCTGCGAAGCCGCTTGCGCATGATGTTCGAAAGCCGGTAGATCATGTTCCGGGCGCGTTCCGGATCGATACGAATGAGAGTGGCGATGGAGTTCAGAGTGTTGAAGAGGAAATGCGGATTGATTTGATTTGTCAGTGCGGCTAAACGAGCTTCCGTGAGCCGGGCGCGCTGTATGTCAAGCTGTTTCTCCGCGCGATAGCTGCTCCAGATGCGAATGGGTAGAGAGACAGCAAACAACGTTGTCACGGCAGAAGCCGCGAAGGTCCAGGCGTTCAAGTGTGCGTGCTCAAACATGAAGAATGTGTTGTGAACCTTGAACAGGTCGTAGACTCCCCAGCGCAGCATCTCCGTCACGATCACAATCGCGTTGCAAGCAACATTAAACGCGGCCCGTTCAACCACCCGGGGCTGTATAGCATTGCGGTTTAGCCGCAACGCCTGGCGAAAGAGCCGGTACAGATTGAGATCGACAAAGGGCGAGAAATACCAGATGTCTTCACGCTCCGGCGCAAGATCGTGCATGAGCGCCCCGAGGATTGCTGCCGCGGCGTAGAGCGGCATGGACATGTATTTACCGTCGAACATGTCCGGCACCGAAACGCAAATGCCGGTGATCAATCCGCTGACATACCCGCCCAGCATGCCTGCGATTTGCGCTCCTTCCAGAGCGAGATCGATGGCCTGATACTGGTGGTGGCTGAGGATTCGGATCTCGGCGCTCGCTCCGAAGAGAATGGAAAAGACGAACGCGAGTTGGAGACGGTCGGCTACGCTGCGGTTGTCGCGAATCAGTATTTTCTCGATTGACCCGAAGCGCATCATGATGCTCGCAATGGAGGCGGACACCGCGACCTTGATCAACAAGGCAGCGAGCTGCGGTTGATTGAGCATCAGCGTTCCTATAATAAGAGGGTAGGATTTGCGCCGCGCACCCCAGCGCCTCCTTCCCGCATCGAAACGCTAACGTGAGCAGCAGCAATCATTTGCCGAATCTTCAACTGAACAAAGTGGCCGAAGCTGATTTCCCGAGCCGCTTTGGGCTGTTTCGGATCTATGGCTTCGAAGGTGTTCGGCCCCAGGAAACGGAAGAAGCCGTGGCTTTGAAGGTGGGCGATCTTTCCACGGAGCTCGGCCCGGTTCTGGTGCGCATCCATTCGCAATGCTTGACCGGCGATGTCTTCCATAGCTTGCGCTGCGATTGCCGCTCGCAACTCGAACTGGCGCTTGATCAGATTGTGTCGGAAGGGCGCGGACTGCTGGTTTACGAGCACCAGGAAGGGCGCGGGATTGGTTTGCTGAATAAATTGCGGGCCTACGAACTGCAGGATCAGGGGCTCGACACGGTAGAGGCGAACGAGAAGCTCGGATTCGAAGCGGATCTGCGCGATTATGCGCTTCCGGCGGCGATCCTGAACTATTTCGGGATCTCGAAAGTCCGGCTGCTGTCGAACAATCCGGAAAAAGTGGCGGCCCTGCAGAACGCGGGCATTCGCGTTGTCGAGCGCGCGCCGATCATCGTGCCTCCGCTCGAAACGACCGCCGAGTATCTCAAGACGAAACGTGAAAAGATGGGGCACTTGTTTTAGGCTCCGGACGCGCCGTTACAATGGAAAGGCTCGGGCCCTTAGCTCAGCGGTTAGAGCAGAGGACTCATAATCCTTTGGTCGTAGGTTCAAATCCTACAGGGCCCACCAACTTTAAAATTTGCGATTCGAACCCAATTCGAGCCGCGTTTTGCGAAACGAACTCAATTATCTAATGCGTACTCTCCTCCCACTTTTTAGCTTTCTTGCAATTGCACCGCTTGGGGTGGCCCAAAGCGGCGTTACGGTTTACTCGGCGAAAGAGCTGGGGGACATGGCGCACGTGCTATCGGAAAAGGGAACCCCATTCGCCAGCAAGAATCTGGAGCGATACCGCGAACACTACACGATGCTGGCGCACAGAGAGGCTACCGGGTCTTCGGAAGTGCATGAGCACGAAGCGGATGTTTTTTTCATTACCGGCGGACAGGCAGTGATGGTGTCGGGCGGCAAGCTGGTTCATCCGCATACCGAAAAAGCCGGCGAGATTCGTGGTACGGGCATCGAGGGTGGGGAACGGCATCCGCTTGTGACCGGTGATGTGGTGCATATCGCGGCGGGAGTTCCTCATCAGCTGCTACTCGAGAAAGGCAAACCGGTGACGTATTTCGTCATCAAGGTTACCGGCCAGTAGATGGGCATTGCCTCTCTCCTGACGCTACTGGCGCTTTGTGGTGTCGGGGTGGGGCTGTTGTTGGGAGAGAAGCGCCGGCTATCGGCTCATCTTGGCGCGGCAGGAGGCGGCATTTTACTGGGGATGGCGCTTTTCTGGGTTGTGCCCGAGATTGCACAGCAATCGGACTGGGCGGTTGCGATTGCCTGCTCAGCGGGAGCCTGCGCGGTACTGGCCCTGCTGGACCGGCATTTCGAGCATCATGACGGGGAACCGGGAGAACCCGTGATCTGGCCTCTGCTCGGCGCGACGGCGGTTCACAGCTTCCTGGACGGCTGGAGCGTGCGCGTACTGGCAGGTCAGCCGGTGGCGGGGCTGGTTGTTCCGGTGGGACTTGCGTTACACAAGCTGCCCGAAGGCTTCGCAATTGGATGGATCGCGCGGCGCTCGTTCGGCTCGGCGGCCAAAGCTTTCGTCGCAGGAGCAGCGGTAGAGCTGTTTACGCTTGTGGGAGCGTTCGTCGAGCCGGGCGTGAACTACTCGGGGAGTCACAGATTCGGTGTCTGGTGGACTGTGGCGATGATGGCGATTATCGCTGGAAGCTTTGCGTTTCTGGGCCTGCACACTGTATTGCCAGCACGCCGCAGGACGGGAGTGCTGGCCGTTTTTGTTGCGACCTTGCTGGCGGTCGGAGGGGTGGCGGCGGTTAAACCTTAGCGTTCAAGACATCCGGCGGGTGCTGTTTGTGAAAGTCGGAGCGGTTCTGGAATTCTCTGGCGAAGGCAATGATCCGGTTTTCGGTGAACACGGGACCCACGAATTGAAGGCCGATGGGAAGGCCGCTGACATAGCCGCACGGGACGGTGACGGCTGGGAGCCCGCAAAGATTGCTGCCCTGAACGAGTCCAGCTCCGACGCCTTGCTGATCGGGATGCTTCGGAGGGTTTTCATCGAAAGGCTGATCCGCGCGATCGGGCAGATTGAACCTGGTGGGCGCGACCAGAAGATCGACTTGCGTAAAGAGCTCGCGCAAGGCCTGCTGAATCTGGGAACGAACGCGCATGGCCTTCAGGTAGTCGACTGCGGAGTAGTTCAAGGAAGCTTTGAGACCAGCGATTTGCCCTTGATCCGCGAGTGTTTCGACCGGCCCACTGCGAATGAAGCGCTCGAAAATGGACGCTGCTTCGGAATCGATGATGGCTGCCGATTACAGGGCCGTACGGGAAGTCGGGAAGCTTGGTTTCAGTCATCTGCGCGCCGATGGATTTCACGACCGATAGCGCGTTTGCGAAAGCAGGGCGGAGGGCTTCATCGGGCCACGCAGACCAATCGATTTCGGCATAGCCGACCTTGAGATCGGGGAAGCGCTCGGTAATAGGAGGGCGTGTAATAGTAGCTCTTGCCCGCGGACGCCAGGATCGTTCTCGTCGCTTGCCGGCGATGGCGTGAAGAACGATGCCGCAATCCTCAGCACAACGGGCGAGCACTCCGATTTTGTCGAGGGTCCAGGAGAGCGCCATCGCGCCGTGGCGGCTGACCAGACCATAAGTGGGGCGAAGTCCTGTGATGCCGCAGAAACAGGCGGGGGTGAGGATGGAGCCTGAGGTTTCAGATCCGAGCGCATAGGGCACGAGTCCGGCGGCAACGGCAGCGCCTGATCCGCTTGACGACCCGCCCGACCAATATTGCTTGTTCCAGGGATTCAGACCGGGACCTTGCAGCGATGCTGAGGCGGAGGTGTATCCGCCACCGCCTGCGAGTTCGACCATGGAGAGCTTGCCGATGAGAATAGCGCCTGTCTTACCGAGACGGTCGACGACGGTGGCGTTGTAATCGAAAACTTGATCGGCGAACGGCTTTGCACCCCAAGTGGTCGGGAAATTGCGCTACAGCCAGCAGATCTTTGACTGCATAAGGGATGCCTTGAAGCGGCTGACGAAAACGTTCGCGCTTGAGATCGTAGTCGGCATCTTTGGCAGCTTTGCGACCGCTTTTGACGAGTGAACAAGCGAGCGCATTGTAAGTCGGGGCCAAGTTTCTCGAGCCGGGCGCCGAAGAATTTTGTGAGTTCGACCGAAGAAATGTCGCGATTGCGCAAAGCTGTGCTTAGCTCAGTGATGGTGGCGAACGGGAGACGAGACTCGTCGATGGAGGGCTTCTTCATGCCCGGTTAAGGTTTGAAGGCGAACGCAGGCTCAACGTTCATGGGAACTTCGAGCTGGGCGAGCCGGCTACTGACCTGCCGGACGTCGTCGAGTGCTTTCTGGAATTTCGCCTGAGGCGTGGAACTGGGCTGAGCGGGGGTCGGTGAACCCTGGGGAGGCGTTCTAGAGGTAACTTGCGCCGCAAGCGGAGCAACCGCAAGCGGAGCAACTGCGAAGGCTGCAGCCATTTGACGGCGGGTGATTCGGGTGTGGGTGTCCCGCGAACTCATGCGCACATTATAGAGGGAGGCGCGTGCGTATCGCTGATATCAGATATCGTGGGAGCACCTTTATGAAGGCCTATGTGTTTACAACTGGCGTAGTGTTCGGTCTGCTCGTGTTGGTGCATATCTGGCGTGGTGTTGCAGAAGGGCCGCATTTGGCGCGGGATCCTTGGTTCGTTCTCATCACCGCGGTGGCTGCTGGTCTTTGTGTTTGGGCGATGCGTTTGCTTTGGGCGGAGCGCGGCCGGCGGGAATGAGGTGAGGTGGTTATTGGCGAAGCTTCAGGGTCTACGCATCTCTCGCCACGTCCCTTCCTGTAGGTCTCGGGGCAGGCAGTGCAGAAGAAGAAATACGCGTTCCGATCGGTAACAGTGACCCAGCGCCGCTGTGATCCGCGGGTAATCGACAACCGGAACCAGGGTGTCAATTCAGCCGCAGGCGCGATCTGGTTGCCTTGCGGAAACTGCGCCGAGGCCACTGCCTCCGTGTAAGAGAACGCACAACCGAGTAGAAAAGCGCGCAAGGTACCGGGCAGTTGCTGACCGAGGGCAATGTTGTGCGCGCCGCTAGCCGACCGAATCGCAGCAGCCAGCACGCATCCCGTATACGTGATATCTTTATTCAGTTTTAGCGGGAGTGAAAGGTGCGGCTACTGCAAGCCTGTTTGTTGCTAGTGATTGTATGCAAGATTCCGGCTCAGCAGAGAAGTTCTTCTGTCGATCTCCCGAGAGTTAAACCGGGCGCGTTGCTGTCGATTTCCACTGAGCGGCTCGGGCAGATTCGGGCAGCCCACTCGATGCTGGTGTCCCTGCCTGTCACTTTCAACATTAAATGGCATAGAATCGTCAACATTATTTGGCATATATGCCGGAAGCAGGGGCCGAGCTAACAGAACTCCCGGAAGACGCCAGAAAGCTTGCGCTTGATCGGTTCCGGATTCTCCGACCTCACCTTGAGGAAAACCAATCTTTGCGGTCGGTTGCTGAAGCGGCTGGTGTGCCCTATCGAACGGCCCATCGATGGTTGACAGAGTATAGACTGTTCGGTCTGGCCGCGCTGGCCAGAAGGAAGCGTGAGGATCGAGGCGAGAGACGATCTGTCTCGGCCAAGGTCAAAATGATCATCGAAGGTCTCGCCCTCCAGAAGCCGCCGCTCCCAATCGCAGCGTTGTACCGCCAAGTACTGCGATGTTCGAAGGAGCTCGGTGAAAAGGCTCCGAGTTACGGAACGGTTTTCAAGGTCGTAACTAGCCTGCCTACTGACCTTGTAACCCTCGCACATCACGGCACAAAGGTTTACAGCGAAAGCTTCGAGTTGGTACATCGACGAGAAGCTGCTGGGCCGAATGCGATTTGGCAAGCCGATCACACGCCGCTCGATATCTTGTTAGTCCGTCCGGACGGCGCGACCGCCAAGCCGTGGCTCACGGTCGTGATCGACGACTATAGCAGAGCGGTGGCAGGGTATTTTCTTTCCTTCGAAGATCCATGTACGCTGCATACATCGCTAGCGCTCCGCCAGGCGATCTGGCGGAAAGAAGATTCGCGCTGGATCGTCTGCGGAGTCCCCGATGTGCTGTATACCGATCACGGAAGCTATTTCACATCTCGTCATCTGGAGCAGGTCGGCGCCGATCTAAAAACTCAGCTGATTTTCTCCCTGCCTGGGAAGCCAAGAGGACGCGGTCGGATCGAACGCTTTTTCTCAACGGTGAACGAGATGTTTCTTTGCGAATTGGATGGCTACGCCCCGGAAGGCGGCGGCGTGCGCGGAAAGCCGACGCTCACATTAGCAGAGCTCGATAGCAGGTTCCGCAAGTTTCTTCTGGAGGATTACCATCGCCACGAATGCGCGGAGACGAAGATACCTCCGGTCGAACGCTGGGAAGCCAACGGATTTCTCCCGCGCATGCCGGACTCGTTGGACCAATTGGATTTGCTGTTGATTCGAGTGGTGAAGGCGCGCCAGGTGCGGATCGATGGCATCCACTTCCACAACCTCCGCTACATTTCTACGACCCTGGCGGCTTACGTCGGCGAGACAATCACTCTTCGCTTCGATCCCCGAGACATGGCTGAAGTCCGCGTCTTTCATGAGGATCGGTTTTTGTGCCGGGCGATCTGCCCTGAGTTGGCCGGCGGCATAGCGCCTTTTCGGGAAATTGTCCGTGCCCGCAATCAACGGCGTCGAGAACTCCGTGGCATCTTACGCGATCGCCAGAGCGCTGTCGATACGCTGCTCGAAATGAAGCGCGGAGATGTTACGGAGAAAGAAGATGCGCCAGCGCCAGCAGACAAAATCAAAGCAAAGCAACCAGCACCCGCCCTCAAGCGATACCGGAACGAATAGCAATCACCCTCCGAGCATGGTGCACACTCTGGGACATCGGCGGTTCTCCGAGTTCTGCGATGCGTGCCGTCGTTATGGGTACATCGGCCTCTGCTACGGAGCACCGGGTGTCGGGAAGACCCTCTCGGCTAGGACCTACAGCCGTTGGGAAAAGGTGAAAGAATCTGATCGCTGGGGCGCAGGGCCTACCGAATCGCCAGTGCTCGACACAGTTTTTTATACGCCGGGTGTTGTCAACGCTCCTAATGGAATCGATACCGATATCAAGCGCTCGCGCGAGACGCTCAGGAATTTGGCCAGACGGCCACTCCGGCAAGAGAAGGAGGAGAAACTGGAGTCCATTCGCAAGCGGGATAAAGATTACGACACACGATATTGGAACCACGCAGTTGGCCGGCCGGGGCTTCCTGAACTTCAACCGACGTATGAAGATGTTGCAAGGGAATACACGGCAAAGGAACTGCAGGTCTGCGATCCGACTACGCTCATGCTGGTAGATGAGGCGGATCGGCTGCGGATGGCCAGCCTGGAACAGATACGCGCGATCTTCGACGCAGGAGAGATCGGCGTGATTCTAATTGGAATGCCCGGACTGGAGAAACGCCTGGCCCGTTATCCCCAGTTCTACTCCCGCATCGGCTTCGTGCATGAGTTTCGCCCCTTAGCTGCCCAAGAAATTCGGCAATTATTGGACCAGGGCTGGTCACCTCGCGGTGTGAAGCTCCCAGATAAACCGATCGACCAGGAAACGATTGCGGTGATCATCCGAATGACAGGTGGCAACTTCCGGCGCCTCAATCGTCTCTTGACACAAATCGAGCGTATTCTCGAAATCAATGGGCTGGCAGAAGTGACTAAGACGGTCGTGGAAGCGGCCCGCGACAGCCTCGTGATCGGCCAAGTATGAAGGGCCAGGTACGATCGTGCTGCTCATATGTCCCGCTTGCCATGGAAGACGGGCTCGCGTGAGTTTGTGCCGGTCTTCACGGCGGCATCACTCTTCTGGCGCTCGGCTTTCAATGGAAGGAAACCCCACATATCAGGAGTTTATTCGTGGCGCAGGGCACTGAGCGGTTCGATGCGCGAGGCTCGGCGGGCGGGTGCGTAGCCGGCCAGAATGAGGGCCGCGAAGAGAATTCCGCTTGCCCATAAGACTGTGACCGGATCGGTCGCTTTTACGCCGAATAGGAACGACTTGATGACGGACAGAGTGCTCCAGGCGGTCATCAGGCCAATCGCCAGACCGGCAACAGCGAGGGTGAGCACTTCGCGCAGCACCATGGCGATGATGCGGCGGCGTTCGGCACCGAGGGCCATCCGGATGCCGATTTCGTTTGTGCGACGCGAGACAGCGTAGGCCATTGTGCCATAGAGACCGACACCTGCGATGACCAGAGCGAGAACTGCGAAAGCGGCGCAGAGATCGGCGAAGGTGCGTTCCTGGGTGATGGTGCTGTCTATGATTTGAGTTTGCGTCAGCATGTCGGTGATCGGAACTTGTGGCGCAGCTGCGTGGACTGCTTTCCGCACGGTTTGAGCAAGGGTAAAGGGATCGGCGGCAGTGCGCAGTTCGAAGATGGCGCTACCGGGTTGACCCTTCAGGGCGTTCTGAAAGTAAGCGAGATAGGCCACGGGTGGAATCTCGTCTTTCAGCGAACTGTAGCGGGCGTTCTTAGCCACACCGACGATCGTGATGTTCGCGGCATCGGAGTTGATTCCGAACTGCCTTCCGATTGGGTTTTGGTTCGGGAAGTATTTTTTCGCGAAAATTTGATTCACTACTGCAGCGAGCGGTGCGCCATCCACGTCGTGTGCATTGATGGAGCGGCCGAGTGCCATGGGAAGCTGCATGGTTTCAAAAAACATCGGGCCGACCATCACGAGTGACGTTCCCGGTCCGCTGCGGCCTTTATGTTTGGGGATTCCGGGCACGTATAAGCCAACACGGCTGGTCCATTGGGCAACCATCGGCATGTCCGACATGGTTGCGGCGTGAACGCCCGGCAGAGCTCGAAATTGTTCAGCCAAGCGCGCATAGAGTGTCCGGAGTTGCGCCTCCTTATAGCCTGCCTGTCTGGCATCCAGGCTGAATGTGAGCAGGTGCTCCGGGTTAAAGCCGACCTCCACCGAATGGAGATTCGCAAGGGTTCGGACAAACAGAGTGGCACCAATAACCAGCACTAATGAGAGGGCAATCTGAGAGATGACAAGAAACTGACTTAAACCGATGGAGCGGCCGCGGCGTCGCGGGGAACTCGCGCGTGTTTCTTTGAGTGCTGGAGTGATGTCCACTTGCGTGGCCTGGATGGCGGGGGCAATGCCAGACACTATTCCGGTCGCCAGAGCGATAGAGAGAGTGAAAGCCAGAATTTGGTAGTCGATGCCGACTCGCAGGGGCATCCCATTCCCACCACCGGACAGCAGCCAGAGAAGGAAGTGAATGCCTACTGCCGCGACACCAAGGCCGAGAATACCGCCTGGCAGGGACAGCATCAAGCTTTCTGTGAGTAATTGCCGCAGCACTCGCAGACGGCTTGCGCCCAGACTCAGACGCACGGCAATCTCGCGGCGGCGTGCGGCGGATCGCGAGAGCAGCAGGTTCGCGATATTGGCGCAGGCGATTGCCAGAATCAGCGCCACCATGGTCATGAGGACCAATAGCGGTTTTGAAAAACGTCGGCGGAGCGAATCAACGCCGGAGCCGCCTTCCTGCATCCAGAGCGCGGGAAGATCGGTTCGCTCTTTGTCGTTCGCTGCCGAAGCCAGTACATATTGATGAAACGGGCCGCTGAGTTCGGATTCAGCACGCGCCAGCGTGACACCAGGTCGCAGGCGACCCATGATGTCCACCCAATAATTGTGTGGATCGATGAACATGGCTTTGTCCTCGCCGCGATTAAAGAGGGCGAGCCGGTTGAATATGGGGATGTAGACCAGCGGCGCCGACCCTGCCGACACGCCGTAAAATTCGGGTGGGCCAACTCCGGCAATCGTGAAAGGGATGTTGTTGAGCTTGATGGTCTCGCCGATTGCCGATGGATCTGCGTTGAAACGCTTACGCCAATACTCGAAGCTGATGATAGCCACCTGTGATGATCCTGCTAAGTTGTCGCTATCGCCCAGCAGACGCCCCGCGGCGGGATTGATTCCCAGTCCGCTGAAGAAATTGCCCGACACGAATTCGACTGGGCCTGCTTCAGCCTGGCCGTTGACGACGAGATTCAGCCGCCCCGCATCCTTGTACGCAAATAGAGCTAAGAAGCAATTGTTGCGATTGCGAAAGAGTTCGTAAGCCTGCCAGGGAAAATCGGGGCTCTCCACGCCGCCGCCAGGCACGGCGTAATTGAGTCCGTTGTGGTCATGAACGACGTCCGGCTCCATATTTTTTGCGCGCCAGTTTAGAATGGCCAGTTGGCCTGCGTCTTTGACCGGCAATGCGCGCAGCATGATGGCATCCATAAAGCTATAGATGGCTGTATTCGCGCCGATTCCCAGGGCCAGCGAGACCACGGCCATGGACGTGAATAGCAGGTTTGAGCGCAGCGTTCGCCAGCCATAGCGAACGTCCTGCAAGAGCCTCTGGAGCGAAGCCCAGATCCAAATCTCTCGCTCGTCTTCTTTGAGCAGCGATACGTTTCCGAAATCGCGACGGCTGGCGAACGCTGCTTCTTCGCGCGGAATGCCGGAGCGAACGCGCTCTTCGGCGTCAGCCGCCAGGTCATGAGCAATTTCGTCGTCGAGATCGCTATCGCGCTGCCTCCATCGCCAGAAGCGCCAGTCCATCTGTTAGTCTCCTTTTGCCGGACGCATAACGCGTGCGATTGCTTTCACCATGAGCTTCCATTTGGATTCCTCAGCCACGAGTTGCTGCTTTCCGGCAGTGGTTAATTTGTAGTATTTTGCGCGCCGGTTGAGGTCGGAACTCTTCCATTCAGAAGAGATCAAGGCTCGCGCCTCCAGACGGTGGAGGGCCGGATAGAGGGAACCGCGTTCAATCTGCAGCAGTTCTGCTGAACTTTGGCGGATGGCGAGGCCGATGCCGTGCCCGTGCTGCGGCCCCCACTGGAGAGTACGCAGGATGAGCATGTCGAGGGTCCCCTGCAGGAGATCGATTCCATTTTCGGGTAGTGGTTTTGGAGGCATGCGACTACATGACAGTCTAGTAGAACAATTGCTGGCTGTCTAGTAGAAGGACTTCTAAAAAAGATGTCGCGACTTCTGGGACCGCGACAATGAGGCCGCGCCAATCTGCGAATTTTAAATCGAGTTCTCTGCGGCAGCTGGATCCTGAGCCGGTGATACCCGGTGATACAGGGATACCGGAATGTTGATTCCGACCGAGAGTTGTCTCCCAAACGGTCGTTTACGAGAACTAGTTCGCATCTTCGGCGCTTTGCCCTGTTTGCGGTACTTTTGCGTTCTCAAAAACCATTCTCACAATGATATTCTCGTTTCACGTGCGGCGAACGAGAATTGAGAAGCGATTTGGCCACGAAAAGCGATTCTTAATCGGGTACGCTCGTGTTTCCACCGAGGACCAGAACCTCGAAATGCAGCTCAGAACGTTAAAAGACGTGGGATGCAAAAAGGTGTTTACCGACAAGGCGAGCGGTAATGCTTCCGACCGTACCGGGCTGAAAGACGCGCTGTCTCATCTGAGAGAGGGCGACACGCTGGTTGTTTGGAAACTGGATCGGCTGGGGCGAAGCGTTAAAGGTCTGGTGGACTTAGTGCTGGAACTGGAGAGCCAACACGTGCATTTCAGGAGCTTAACCGACAGCATCGATACCAAGACACCAGCTGGCCGGTTCTTCTTTCACGTCATGGCCAGTTTGGCTCAGATGGAACGTGAGCTTATTGTCGA
The DNA here is from genome assembly GCA_963771495.1 of uncultured Acidobacteriaceae bacterium. GTDB lineage: Bacteria > Acidobacteriota > Terriglobia > Bryobacterales > Bryobacteraceae > Bog-105. The sequence continues at coordinate 107,519 of CAVYTR010000017.1, forward strand.
ACGAACCCGAGCCGGATTGAACGTAGCCAGACAGCAGGGTCGAGTGGGCGGCCGGAAACGTCTTATGACGGAGAAGAAGGTGAGCGCTGCGAGGAAGCTACTTGCTGCTGGAACTCCGCCTAGAGAAGTCGCTCAGAGTCTCGGCATCTCCATCCCGACGCTCTATCGATGGGTACCGGCTGGCGGCTCCGGTAAGGAGGGTGCCGAATACGCCAAATAATGTTGACGATTCTATGCCATTTAATGTTGAAAGTGACACTGCCCACTGCTGTTACAGAAGCCGCTGTAATTACCTGCTCCTACGCACCCGTTCACTCGGCTGGCTCAGGGGTGTGCCGCCTGCCATCCCATACGGAAATTCGTGACAACCGCCGTGAGCCAATGCCCATCCACAGTTGGGGCTGCGGATGATGCGGTCGATCGTTTGAACCGAGTTGTTGAGCCGAGGGAAGGAGCTGTTAGTTAGTGCGGCAGAGCTTCGAACAGCAAACACACCCAGAGGCCCGCAACCGCAACGAGATGTCCAGCTCACGAATACCAGCTTCTCAGCGCATGGGCTGGTCCATGAGATGACATTGACGAGTCTTTACCTAGGTGAGTTCGATGAAATTAGCTTTAATCGAGAAGACACGCTCTTTGTCGCTCTATTCGAAGAGTACCTGAAAGCTTTTGCGCAGCAATGTACCGCTGATCTGCCTCCCGATAAGGTGGAAATGACCAGAGCTGTCTGTGCAAGAGAAAGATATCCCGTCAATCGCTACGGCGCAAAAATGGGACCCTTAACGTGCGTAGAATACACGCAAGAGGGTACAAGGCTCTACGCGGATCCCGCTCTGTACGCCTACGCAACCGCTGCGACCGATACGGGCCATCAGGGAGACACCGTCGATGCAAGCTGGGCATTTCATCATTCGGAGAAAGTCGTCGATTTCGGATACCGCGCCGTTCATCTCACGGCTGAAGGTCGAGTAAGGGATTCGTGACGAAAGATGTACCCTGAATGCGAATGGGAACCGGCAGGAAAGGAAATAGAAGCCTCTTCACCATCTTTTGTCAGATCCAAGTTTATCGAGCAGCGCTGGCAAACGCTAAGTAAGCACACCTCAACACGGCGGTGACGGCCCGTTGGTCAGGAACCGATCCGCCGATACTACCGATTGGGCGCCATTGCGAGCATGTATACCGGCGAGCATCCTCCGTCACGCCACGCGCTTGACAATGTCACCCAGCTTTAGAAATTCTTCAAGACTCGACGGCTTGCGAAAGTAATACGAGGCTCCAATCTGTGCAGCGGTTCGGCGATCCTCAGCAGTATCAGAGGAGGTAACGATGATCACGGGAATGTTGCAGCAAACCGGATGCGCCCGTATGATCCGAAGCAGTTCATGTCCTTCCACCTTGGGCAGATTCAGATCGAGCAAGGCAACGTCGGGACATCGCGAATCAGTTTCAAGCTGAATACTTTCTAGAAAAGAGGCGGTTTCCGCTCCGTTCTCAAATGCCCGAATCGAATACCTGACACCATGTTCATTCAGCGCTTCCTGAATGAGAACAACATCGGCAGGATTGTCTTCGGCGATCAGAATTCGTAGAACTCTCTCCATCATCATCAGCCCGGTAGTGCAAAGTAAAAAGTCGACCCGACGCCCGGCTCGCTCTCTGCCCATATGCGACCGTCATATCGTTCGATGATGCGCTTGCAAATGGCCAGCCCAAGCCCAGTGCCCGGGTAATCACTTCTATGCAAACGTTTGAACAACCCAAAGATCCGATCAGCGTATTGTTGTTCAAAGCCGATTCCGTTATCGCGTACGGATATGATCCAATCGGATCCGCGTCGATCAACTCCGACGTGCACACGAACAGGTCGAGAACGATTGCAGTACTTCAAACCGTTAGAAAGCAGATTCTGAAAGACCTGCGCAAGTTGTTCCTCGTCGCCGAACACGGTGGGCAACTCTTCGCACGTGATGATTGCGCCGGCTTCGCGAATAGCTGCATTAAGGAGCCAGAGAGCCTGCCGGAAGCTATTCCCCAGGTTCGCCTCTTTTCGATCGTCACCATTCGAATGAACCGCCCGGGAGTACGAGAGAACGTTATGGATCAGCGTTTCCATTCGTTGCACACCCTGATTAATGTATCCGGCATATTGGGCGGCGGTGGGATCTGCGAGATTGCCAAAACGCTTCAGCAGTAATTGAGTGAACGTATTCACCATACGAAGCGGTTCCTGCAAATCATGGCTCGCCATGAATGCAAACTGTTGCAGATCGTCATTGGAACGGCGCAGATCCTGATTCAAATCGGCCAATCTTTTATTTGCTTCGGCGAGTTCACGTTCCGCTCTCCGGAGCCGCAATAACGCACGAATTGTCGCAACAAGTACTTCGGGATCGGTCGGCTCCGTCAGGTATGCATCAGCGCCGTTGTTGAGTGCGGAAATAGCGTGGGGGCCGGTCGTAGCAGACGCGGAGATCTGTAGAACGATAATCGAGGCGCTTTCCGGCTGCGCCTTCAACTGCCGGCAAACATCCTTGCCGTTGAGGTCAGGAAGATGCACGTCGAGGGCGACAAGATCGGGGTTATGAGCAGCGATAAGCTCGAACGCTTCTTTGGCGCTTCCGGCTTCGTAGACTTCAAAGCCTGCTCGCGTCAAAATTCGGGTTCTTGCGTATCGAGCTGCTTCACTATCGTCTACATTGACGATCGTACTGTGCTTCTGCAGGGAATCCATCTACTGTTCTGCCCCTAAGAACTCTGGCTCATTGGCAAAGAGACCGGGTTCGCCGATAGCGTTTCTGATCGCAAGCAGCGCTTCTTTCCGGCCATCGCCGCTCTTCGGTAATACTGTCAGAATCCGATTTGATAACGAGGAGTAATCTGCCGCCGAGAGGCTCTTTGAACTGTGAATCACTACCGGTATGTCGCGCGTTTCGGGGTCGGACTTCAGCTCGCCGAGAACTTCCAGTCCGCTACGATCGGGCATCGATAGATCAAGCAGAATCAGGACAGGGCGTTCGAACCGCGCCCGCTCTGAGCCCTCAATGCCGTTCCCAGTCTCCAGGATTTGATATCGGCTGCCGGAAAAGAGCTGACGTGCGACATATCTGGAAGCTTCGTCGTCATCGATCAGCAGGATGGCTCCAGCTTTGCTTTCTCCCGGCTGAGCAGGGACCAATTCGGGATGGTGAAAAGCAGCTGCTTGAGAAGAATTGATCGGAACCGTCAACGTGAAGGTAGAACCCAACCCTGGGCTGCTGGTAACTTCAAGCCTGCCACTTAAAAGGGCAGCTAACTTGCGCGAGAGCGACAGCCCCAACCCAGTTCCCTTAACGGCTCGTTGCACGGAATTGTCGACCTGCTCAAATTCCTTAAAGATGCGCTCTAAGTCCTCTGATGCAATTCCGATGCCGGTGTCCTTCACGATGAAGGTTACCGCTGTGCCGCCGGCTGTTGATCGTGCAGATACGCTTACGTAGCCCGATTGCGTAAACTTCAACGCGTTTGAAATCAGATTTCGAAGAATCTGACTGACTTTGCTTTCATCGCTGGTGATCCATAGTGGCTGCTCGGATTCTTCGAATATCAACTTCACCGCTTCGTTGGTGGCTAGAGGACGCATGAGCGCACGTACTCCGCCCAGTAGTTGTGTCACATCTAAGCGAGTCATGCGAAGATCCGCCTTTCCTGATTCGACTTTCGCCAGGTCCAGAAGGTCGTTAACCATTTCGGTTAGCTCGGTTGAGGCCTTTCGAATATAGGTGACCTGTTTTTGCTGTTCGTCCGATAGCGGGCCATCAGCATGCTCGAGCAGAAGACGGGTCAAAGCCTGTATCGCACTTAGCGGAGTCCGAAACTCGTGGCTCACATGCCACAAGAAACGCGACTTCATCTCGTCGGCGCGCCGCAAAGCCGCTGCCTTCTCATCCAGCTCGCCGTAAAGTGCGACGACGCCGTGGTTTGTTTCTTCAAGCTCCACGTTGAGATTGGAAAGTTCGTGTTCCCGCTTCTCCAACTCGACTTCCCGCAACCGGAGGGTTTCTAACGTCTGCAACAGATCGCGATTTTGACGTTGCAGTTCATCTACAGCATCAGATGTTCTTCGTTTTGCGAGTTCATTGCAGAACACACCGACCTTTGAGTGCGTGACCGCGGGGGCGTCGGGAGGAATGCGCTTACCGAAGCGAATGGCTTCCCGTTGTTCGGGCGCGGATTGAATTTCAAAGTAATCCATCAGGCGGCGCGTATCAGTGATGCCGATACTCATGCCGGTCTGTGACTCGTAGTGACTATTTAGAATGGCTTGCAGGTCCGATTTGCCTCGCCCTCTGTCGCCTGCAGATATCCAAAACACTTGAGGGCGCGAGCTGAGATCAATTGAAAATTCGAGCGTGCCTTCTACCGCATATTGGTGAACGTTGCGAGCGATTTCCGATACCGAAGTAGCTATGCGAACTTGATCCAGGCCGGAGAAACCGATTAGTGCGGCCAGCTCCCGAGCCCGTTGGCGGGCATTGAGGATGTCCTCTTTTGCGGCGACTTTCATCGATAGAATCGAGACGGGCCTATATTCACGTTCTTGCGAATTCATTCGAGGTTCCGCCGCTTTGCGACTATGACGCAGGCGTCGTCTCGTTCTCGCGCAGCGTCTCTGTACAACACAGCGGCGATCACTGCAGGATCATGGTTCAGCAGACCGGCGTAGCCTTGAAGACTCCAGCTTGAAGTCAACCCATCCGAGTGCATGACGACGGCGGCAGAGGGCGGTAGATCATAAGTGAATTCCTGGAAGTGGCGAGCCGTATAGCCAGCCGTCCCGACGTGGGAAACCATATGAGATTCCGATCCCGGACTAATTACCCTACCGACGACGTTCCCAATGCCGCCGAATTCGCACTTGCTCTTCTGGTAGTCGAGATGAGCAAGTGCAACTGCTGCTCCCCGTGTTCCTTTCAGAGCAGCGTGGATTTGTTGAAGGATCGCGGCGGGCGCGCTGGTAGTGCCTTGCCTGAATGCATCTGCTGCCCCAGTAGACGCGTCGGCCGCCAGTGGGCCGTGACCAAGCCCATCTGCTAAAAGCAACAAAGCGCCATTGCCGGTGTACTTGACGGCCCAAGCGTCACCAGAGACGGGTTCGTTCCCAACGGGTCGTGATATGACGCCCAGAATGATTGGCGGTGCGGACCAGGTGTTATCCGGATCCGCATGTAAGCGCGAAATCAGGACGGTTCCTCGCCCAATTTCTGAGTAGGCATCGAAAGTGGTCGATAATCGGGTCACCGCCCCTAAGCCGGTTCCCGAAGTCCCCACACTGGAGTATCCATCAATCAGGCAGGAACGAATATTGCTGATGCCAGGCCCTCGATCAATGGAAAGGATCTCGACACCCTTTTGCTCGCGATCCCAGAGGGACGAGAGGTGAATTTCACCCTGCGTCGCATGCTTCAGGAGATTTGTCGAAAGTTCAGTGGCGATGATAGCGACGTCTGATACGGTACTCTCATCGAGACCTTCAGCGCGAGCAAGCGCTACCGCATTGCGACGTACTTCCGAAATACGGCTTAACTCATCGATCTGGAAAATCTTGCTCGCCATCTGTCAGCCTTTCCATCGAACGATGGTGACGCGAGTGCCAAACCCAGGCCGTGATTCGATAGAGAAGTCACTCGAAAGCCGCTTCGCTCCGCCTAAACCGAGCCCTAGTCCTGATCCGGTAGTGAAGCCGTCCTGCATGGCTTTAGTCGTGTCGGGAATACCCGGGCCGGAGTCGATAAACGCTAGTCTCAGTCCCCGGCGCCCGCGGTCTTCCAAGATTTCGAGTAGAGCGTGGCCTCCGCCTCCGTGGATGACGGTGTTCCGGGCCAGTTCGCTCGCGGCGGTAACCACCTTCGTCTGATCGATCAGGCTAAAGCCAAGCTCAAGCGCTAAGGAGCGCACATGATGACGCACGGAAACGACGTCTTCTTGCTGCCGCAGTTGCACTTCAAGACTTTTCTCGGTCAGCATCGCCGGTTTCCTCTATGTCTCGAGAAGAGAGCCGGAGTAGTTCCATTCCTCGATCTATGTTGAGAGCCGTACGGATTCCCGGTAGCGAGAGCCCCAACTCTACCAGCGTGATCGCCACCGAGGGCTGCATGCCGACAACAACTGTTTCCGCATCCAGAACACGCGCTGTACCGGCGATCGTCCCCAGCATGCGGCCGATAAACGAATCAACGACATCTAACGCCGAGATATCAATGAGAACGCCCCGTGCTTTTTGTTTGACTATGCTGTCGGCCACATCATCCTGAAGCGAGAGAGCGAGTTGGTCGTGCATATCGATCTGGATACTCACCAGAAGAAATTTCCCCAGGCTGAGTATTGGGATTCGTTCCATTCGAAAGGCTAAGCCTTGATCACCGAAAGACCCTTGATCTTTAGGGCGAGTTTGAAAGCTCCTGCCAAGGTGGCCTTCGTTTGAACATTCCCCAGATCTACGCCCAAGTGGATGATCGTCTGCGCGATCTGCGGGCGAATGCCGCTAATGATACAGTCAGCGCCCATCAGGCGCGCCGCCGCAACTGTTTTTAACAAATGCTGGGCGACCAGCGTGTCGACCGTGGGTACGCCAGTAATGTCGATGATGGCGAGGTCACTGTTTGAGGTAACGATTGCCTCAAGCAGGTTTTGCATGACGACCTGCGTTCGCTGACTGTCAAGCGTGCCAATCAGCGGGAGAGCCAATATGCCCTGCCAAAGTTCGACGACCGGAGTAGAAAGCTCCAGCATTTCCTGCTGCTGACGGCCGATGACGTCTTCTCGGCTTTTCTGGTAAACCTCTGTAGTGTAAAGGCCCAACTGATCAAGTAACTCGGTCGCCTCGAATACTCCCTTGATAAGGGACGCAGTGTCATTTTCAAACTCGGACTGAAGGCGAATAAACAAGGCCTGCTTGAAAGAGAAAACAAAATTGGCAGTGTCGGTAGGAGAGAAACCTTCTGTCGCGCGATGCCGCGAAAGCTCGCCCAGGAGATCGCGTACCTTCTTCCACTCGGCTGAGGTTACGTCCGATCCGCCTCTGCTCGCCAGAGCTTCACGGACAGTCTCAATAAACTCCTGTGAGTTGGCGCGAATCTGCGATTCGGGCACCCGATGGCGTTCGGATTTGGCGCTTTGCCCCTGCAGATTAAGCCAGCTGCTCAGGAGCTCGGTCTGACAGCGGTCGATGAGATCCGCGAGAACGGTTGGCACGAATTCCCTCCTGGAGATTCAGTAGCAATGTGTGCGAGAACACGTTTAGCAGCATTGCATGCTGACGAGAGGGAATGTACGCTATCCGCCATTCCTAGGATCATTGTACAGAAACAGAATTGAACCGCGGCACCACAAATTCTGTCGACCCTGCCGGATGGGAGCGGTGTATGTAGCTCTCTTGCGAGCTTTCGGCGCGAGCAGAGCAGGCGCAAACCCGATGCTACGATGAGGGCGGTGCAGCGGAGCTTACGCTCTTTCTTCATAACGACTTTGTGCTGTTGGGTGGCGCTTATGATGGCGGCGAGGATTTATGCGGAGCAGCATTCTTCCGCCCACAGGATCATCACGGCGTTCTTGCCTGCACTGATGCTGGAAATTCCGTTATACTTGGCGGCCGGGTTTGTCGCAACGCGCGTGCGGCTTGCGCAGATTGGATCGAAGAGCGCGCAGGCCGGCGTACTTTGGGCAGGTGCGCTCGCCCCGTATCTGGTATTTGCGTTGGCCGCCGGAACTTTCGAACGGCACGCCTTTTATCTGCTCGCAGCTCTTTCAGGCGTGCTTGCGTTCTGGTATGCCGTTTTTCCGAGACGTCTCGCCTACGATGCGGGCTTCGTCGTGATCGCGGCCGCGCCGATTGTGTTGCGCGTGTTCGGGCGCATTTACGTTTCACCTGATCCGCACTTACATGCCGATATCCTGGGGCACCTGATGTGGATCCGGGTAGGAATTGTGGCGCTGCTGGTGCTGCGCGAATGGGATCCGGGCAGCTTTACTTTCTGGCCGCACGTCCGCGACTGGAAAGTTGGCTTTCTTTTGTATGCGGTGTTTGTTTTCCCGATCATCGTCCTCGCGCTTGCGTTGCATGACGTCGAGTTTGCCCCACCCGGTCAGAACTGGCCGCTCGCGGTTGCGACGGCAGCTGGAACTTTCTTCGGCATTTTGTGGGTGGTGGCGTGGAGTGAAGAGCTGTTTTTTCGCGGTTTGATTGAGAGGGCGGTGCTTAACAACTGGCAATCGCCGGTGGTGGCGGTGGCTGTTTCGGCACTGTTGTTCGGCTCGGTCCATTTGTGGTTTCACCAATTCCCAAACTGGCGGCGCGCGCTGGTAACGACACTGCTAGGCGTCGCATGCGGGATCGCTTATTGGCGAAGCGGAAGCGTGCGAGCGCCTATGGTGACGCACGCTCTGGTGGTCACCACATGGCGGCTGTTTTTTCGGTAGCTATACGGCTTCGAGGGCGGCGTGGCAGTCTGCCAAAAGGTCCTGCCAGTCTTCAATGCCGAACGAGATCCGAACCAGTCCTTCGCTGATACCGGCTTCGTCGAGATCGCGGGCGCTCCAGGCCGAGTGCGTGGTGCTACGCGGATGGCAGGCGAGGGTTTCCACTCCACCAAGCGATACGGCGTTGCGGGCCAGGCGTAAATGGCGCAGGAAGTCGAAAGCGGCTGTTTTGCCGCCGTGCAGATCGATGGAGACCAGACCGCCAGGAAACGTGCATTGCGCCTGGAAGATGCGGGACTGTTCGGGATCGTCGAAGAGAGTCGGATAGTAAACCTTCTTGATCTTGGGATGTTTGTTGAGTTCTTCCGCGATACGCTGGGCGTTCTTGCTCTGGCGATTCATGCGGAGGTTGACGGTAGGCAGGCGGGTGTCGAGGATCCAGCATTCGTCCGGTTGGAGGATATTGCCGAACAGGCTTCGTTTGCTGCGGATCTTGTTCATGAGCAGCGGGTCGCGGGTAAGAGCAACACCGCCGATGATATCGCTGTAGCCGCCCAGATATTTGGTGGCGGAGTACAGGCTGACGTCTGCGCCCAGAGCCAAGGGGTGCTGGAAGGCGGGCCCCAGAAACGTGTTGTCGATCATTACTAGCGGGCGAGCGGGGGCGGGATGGCCATTTTGCGGAACGAACTCGATCGCAGAGGCGGTTTGGCACGCGCGCTTGATGTCGGTCATCACGACCGTTGGATTGGCCGGGGTCTCGATCAGGACTACTTTGAGGTTTTTGGTGGTGCGAATGGCGTGATCGATTGCTTCACTGTTTCCGGCTACGACCGGTACGCCGATGATTCCGAAGGGCTGCAGGAAAGTTTGAATTAAAGTCTGGGTACCACCATAGATGGGGACGGTATATACGATGGCGTCACCGGGATTCAGGACAGCGAACATGGCAGTCATGATGGCGGCCATGCCGGAATTGAAAACGGCGGCAGCCTGCGCGCCGGGCTCGAGGGGCAGGATCTGGTCTTCGAGGATTTGGGCGTTCGGGTGGTTGAAACGGGAGTAGACGAGATCGACGTTTTCTCCGGAAGATCGCTGGGCACGGCCGCCCATGATGTCGAAAGCGCGCTCGGCGGCTTCGGGGCTGGAGAAAACGTAGGTGGAACTGCGAAAGACGGCTGGGCGAGCGGAACCGACTGAGAGCGTAGGATCGAAACCCCGGGTCAGGACGTCGGTTTCAGGCCGCAAGGCAGCCGGGTGGTTGGTCTGGGACACAAAAGGTCCTCCACCGGGCAGTGTACCTGATTACAAACAGGCGGTGATTTCTTCTAGAATTGGAATTGCTACTAATTTCTGAAGCTGCGAGACATGGACCCTTTCGGGCGCCAGGGAGGTTTGTTGCTTCAGGGGTCTTTCTATGAGGTTAGTCTCGCTTTGGTGGGAGTTTCCTCCCTGGCTTGATTCCAATATTAGAATATGGAATTACGGAACGCAAGCTTTTTCTATACAAAAATCAAAATTTTTTCGGCGGAGTCAGGAAGAGTGGGTGCTGGAGCATCCTGAACACACCCTATAAATGAAGATAACGGTTTTAGGATCAACGGGTTCCATCGGCGTCAGCACGCTGGACGTGGTGCGTCAGCACCCCGGCAAATTCGAGATTCACAGTTTGGTAGCGGGTCGTAATGCAGAGAGGCTTGCTTCCCAAATCCTGGAATTCCGGCCAAAGGTGGCCGTTGTCGCTGACAGCGAAGTTTTATCTAGGCTGACTGATCAGTTATTGATGCTGAAATTACCCAAATCTTCGTGGCCCGAATTGGCGCAAGGTCCTGCAGCCCGAGTGTCGGCGGCGGTCGCGCCCGAGGTTGATTTCGTCATGTCGGCCATTGTCGGAGTGGCGGGACTGCCGGCGACCTACGAAGCGATTCGAAAACGGAAGCGGGTTGGCTTGGCGAATAAAGAAGTTCTAGTGGCGAGTGGGCGGTTGGTGATGGAGGCGGTCCGGCAGCATGGCACGGAGATGATTCCGGTGGACAGCGAACATAACGGCGCACACCAGTGTTTCCGGGCCGGGCGGCGGGAGGAAGTGACGAGATTGCTGCTCACCGCTTCCGGAGGTCCATTTCGGGAGACCTCACGGGACGCGCTGTGGAAGATTACACCCGAGCAGGCGCTGCGTCACCCGACGTGGAAGATGGGACCGCGGATTACCATTGATTCGGCCACCATGATGAACAAAGGGTTTGAGGTGATTGAGGCCTGCTGGCTATTCGATCTGCCGCCGAACCAAGTGGACGTGGTGGTGCATCCGCAATCGACCATTCACGCGATGGTGGAGTATAACGACGGGAGCGTTATTGCGCAAGTCTCGGCGACAGACATGAGGATGCCGATCCAGTATGCGATGACGTACCCGGACCGGGAGCAGGCGCCCGTGCCACGGTTAGACTGGACTCAGCCGAGAACGTGGAACTTTGAAGCTCCTGATCTAGAGAAATTCCGGCTGTTGAAGCTGGCCTATCAGGCGCAAGAGGAGGGTGGTTCGGCAACCTGCACCCTGAATGCTGCAGATGAGGTGGCAGTAGAAGCATTTCTGGCGGGACGCATTCCTTTCCCGGCTATTGCGGAGACGGTGGAGGAAACGCTGGCGAAGCAAGGGAGTCGAAAAGCGGCGACAATAGAGGAAGTCATCGAGATCGACTTGGCTTCGCGGCAGACGGCCCAGCAGGTTCTGGCCGAATCGAAATGGGATGCCGCCAGCCATCGCGCCTAGCTTTACGTTTCGTTGTGAACCGGAGGCCGGGGGTGGCGCGTCGAATACTAAGTATCGGTTTACGGGGAAAAGGAAGGTAACGAGAGCGTGGGGTTTTTAGGGCCGGTGTTTTGGGTTGTGATCCTGCTGGGGATCATGATCCTGGTCCACGAGATGGGGCATTTCTGGGCAGCCCTCTCGGTCGGAATCAAAGTTGAGACGTTCAGTATCGGGTTTGGTCCGCGCTTGTTTGGATTTCGGCGGGGAGAGACAGATTTCCGCGTTTCGGCCGTTCCCTTTGGCGGCTATGTGCGGATGCTGGGCGAACAGCCCGGAGATGAGGTTTCGTCCGACCCGCGTTCGTTTCAGGCGAAAGCGCGCTGGCAGCGGGCGATTGTGATCATTGCGGGCCCGCTCATGAACGTGCTGCTGGCAGTCGGGCTGGTGACCGGCCTTTATATGTACGGGTTCCCGAAAGAGGTGGCGACGGGCAATACCGTGATCAGCAGTATTGAACCGAACTCACCGGCGGCGCAGGCAGGACTGGAGCAAGGCGACCGGATCATCCAGATTGGTAGCATACACGATCCAAGCTGGCAGGATGTACTGACGCAGGAAGCTTTGAATGCGAACCACGCGGTACCAGTGACGGTGAACCGAAAGGGCCACGAGGTAACGCTTAAGGTGACGCCGCGAATGGACCCGAAAGAGGGTGTCGGGATAGCCGGGTGGCGCGGTGATGTGCAGATCGGCGAAGTCCTGAAGGGTTGGCCGGGTCAGGCTGCGGGGCTTCAGTCGGGAGATCTTCTGGTGAGCGTCAACGGACAGCCGATTGAGTCGGCGCTGACGGTGCAGAAGGCGATCATTCACTCGGGTGGAAAACCAGTTCAGTTTGAGCTGCTGAGAGATGGCCAGCTGAAAAAGATCGAGGTCAGCCCGGTCGCAACGAATGTCGCCCAGATGCCGTGGCGGATTGGCGTGAACTTTCGGATGCCGATCAAAATGGTGAAGCTGCCGATCGGCCCGGCACTAGCCGAGTCTTTGCGCTTCAACCGGCAATATGCGACGATGATTTTCCAAGTTTTAGGCAGCATCGTGGAGCGGCGCATGTCGCCCAAGACGCTGGCCGGACCGATCGGCATCGCACAAATGTCGAACGAGGCCGCGGAAGAAGGACCATCGAGCTTTCTCGCACTGATGGCCATTGTCAGTCTGAACCTGGCGATTTTCAACCTGCTGCCCATTCCGATTCTGGATGGCGGAACGCTGCTGCTGTTGCTGGTGGAAATGCTGCTGCAGCGCGAAGTCAGCATGCAGGTGAAGGAAACGGTTTTTAAGCTCGGTTTCGTGTTCCTGATGATGGTGGTGGTATTTGTGATTTACAACGACATCAGCCGGATTTTGACGAGAAGCTAGACATCCCTTCAACAGTCTTAACGGGGTTAGATTTTCGACGACTTCGGATTTCGGACCGAAGCCGACTCGTACGCTTAGGTGCGATGGTTGCCGCTATTTCGGCTCTCCAGGTGTGATCGTAAAAGGAGGGTGTGGATCAGGGTACTCTGCATATGCCTCTGTAAGGCATGGACCGATGTTTCCCGTTTTTCCTACGCATTCTTTGATTATCGGCCACCTCAACGGCCCGTATCCTTGATCTGTCGTGCCTCCGTATACTCTTCCCACGCTGGATCATACCCAGCGACTCCGAAACGCTGAAGTTCCTCGTAAGTAAGGAGACGGGCTTGATCCGAAGGTGTCGACATGATCAGTCTGAACACCTCTTCACTTCCGTTGATCTCGTCTACGTAGTACTTTCGCAGCTCGGCTAATAGGGTGTTGTACCTGATCCGTGCTTCTTCTGGGCTGAGATTAGCGAAATATGTAGGGTCGAGCCTAGGCCGATGGATGACTACATGGCTTGCGGGAGTAGGCACGCGTGTTGCCCCTGCCGAAAGAATGAAGACACAGGCACTGGCACACTCGCGTTCAGGTTTCACGAGAGTCATCATGAAGCGCTCGTGTATCAGTCGCCCAATCTGTACAGCCTCCACAACATCGCCGCCCGGCGTGTCCAATTCTACGTTGATGAGTGGAACCGGTCCATAGGCGTTCTTCACAATTAGCTTTATGCGGTCCGCTGCCTTTTTGAATGCTGCGAAATCGCCTTTCTTGATCTCCGAATGGATCAGGATCGCGCCGCCAATGTCATTGGGGGAGGAGCCATCGTGTAACACGGTGACGTTGGCGCTAGCCAGTTGAGCACACAGTAAGACCGCGACACTAAACAGTCCTCGCGATCTGAAGAACATCAGCAGACGCATGCTCTTCTTATCGAGCTAATTATCAGTGATTGCTGGGTATCTTAAGGCATAGGATAGACCCGATGCTTCGCCGTTACGCGCACGATAGAAGCGGGTGGACCATCCAGGAAGTAATACCGCTCGTCGTCGGTCAACTCACGGCCGTTCAAATCTTGCAACTTATCGGCGGCAACAATCCCGACCTCGGCCCTAGCAGCTAGGCTGCGTCGACGCACCGGATATTCAGTCGAGTCACTGTTGTGTCGCGTTCTGCCGTCTATGCCGGCTTTCCACCGCGCCTGCTTCCGGCAGCCCTCCAGAAACGCATGCGATTTTTATCGGGTCGATCCCATCAATGCGCCTTATCCGCATTGGCGAGGTCTCGATCCAGGGCCGCGCCGTCAAACGGGATCACGATGATCTTGCTACCGTGGCCGTCGTTACCTTTTTCTTCCTCTTTGGGAACGTCGATCACCGCCAGAGTAACCGCGGTCACGTGGCCGTTCTCGATCAGAACCCCGGGGCGCTCGAGTTTGTTCCAATGGTTCACAGTGCCGTCTGTGTAACGGATGAAGTCAGCGCCCGGTTCATAAGCAAGCCCTTGAAATTTCCAGCCGGTAATTCCGTCGCGGGAGATGAGATGATAGGCACGCCGGTCACCCCAGTTGTTGACCAGAATGTGATACCAGCCGCCGCTGAACCAGATCACCGGATCTTCCAGCCGGCCCAGATTGTCCTGCGGCAAGCCGGGAAGGCCGCGGTAGATGCTATCGCCCTGCACGTCGTAAGGGCCGAGAACGTTGTCCTTGCCGATCAGGATCTGGCCAGACCGCTGCACAATCTCGAACCGTCCGTCGGGCCGTACGATCAGGCTCACGTTAGAGCCATGCCACGGCCGCGGATTCGGGCCCTGTAGCGGCTGCGAATCCCCCGGACTGCGTAGAGAGTGAAACGTGTCCTGATTGACCGAGATACCGCCGAGATACGTCCAAGGGCCGTCGATCGACGAGGACGTAAATACGTCCCCGTTGCGCGATTCACTCACCACGACGGCGTAATTGCCGTTCGGTAGTTGTAAGGCGGTCACATTGTGGCCTTTGCCACCTTCGTTATCCGGCCAGCATAGCCCCTCGTCATGGTAAGGCCCCAGCGCGGACGTGCTGAGCGCCTCGATTGCTTTGGACACAAACCAGCCGTTATGTCCGATGGCTTGGTCCCAGCGGCTGGCAAACATGCGGTATTTGCCGTCTGGCCCCCGGAGGATTTTGCCGTCCCAATAGTTCCAATGCTTCATTGTGGTGTCCTCGAGGCCGTTGCTCGGATCACGAGGCCCCACCGTCGCCGCACCCCAGACTTCTGTGGAAAGCTTGCCAGACACGGGGATCGGCCGAAAGTATTCGATGAAAGCCTTGGGGCCGACCCCGGCAGCATGATCGGCCTGAGAGAAAGCCAGCATCGGCAGGCAAATGCTCACGCCTAGGATCACGAGAAGGTGGGATGCATACTTCTGATCGTGCGGCGTGCGCGCTATCAGGTCAGCGCAATCGCGGTGTTCGGAGCGTGTCATATCCTTATTTCCGGTCCTTATTCCGGACGAAATGATCTCCAGGAGTAAACAGCTAGTTTGCGAATAGCCGGAGGCTGTCCTTCGAACGACAGGTCGGCGGTTCCATGCGGCAAGATCAGCCCAACCGTGCCGGCACTCGATCCGGCCGTCGGTGGCAGGGCAAGCGCGGTGGAAAGACCCGACGTATTCTTAACTCTGACCACTGCAACTTGACTGGAAGTGTTTACGTACTCCAACCGGGCAAACGTCGGGCCGCCCGTGGATCGAATCCCGGTGATCTCTGATCCATTGGCCGGATACTCAGCCGGCGCCTTATCTTGACCGTCGACGATTAGCAGAGTAAGATCCTCCGCCGGAACGGAGAATCCTGTCTCAGTTGTAGCGAGATCCCGCTGACCCCAAACGTCGCGCACTGATTTCGGAGTGCCGTCCAAACCAAGCTTGTTCCAATCGACTTTCACTTGCGCGGAGCTGCCCGTGCGGTTCAGTATGGCGATGGCGCGTCTTCCGGAAACCGCCATAGGCTTTTCCCAAAGCTGGACGCCCGGAGTGGCTTCGTCGGCTTTGATGGGTTGCAAACCGTATGGATCGTTATGAATTTCAAGCGCATCCTTGTTCTTCAGCAAGGACAACGTTGCCGGCGAAAGCCGCGTCAGGTCGGAGCCCACCATCAGCGGAGCGCTCGAAATCGCCCACAGCCCCATGTGGATCCTATCCATCGGCTCGGTCATGCCGCGCATACCCATTACCATCATGTCCAGGTCGTTGAAGTAGCCGCTGTGTTGCGCCTCCGGATGCATTCCGTTGTCGAATGAGTCGAGCACGTTCTTCACGGTGATGACACGTTTGTCATGTTTGGCATCATGCAGGCTTTCCACTACGGGAGGAATGATGTCGCCTCCCGTGCGCCAGATCGTGCTTTCGATCCCTCCCACGCCAGGAGCCCAGAACCAGGGATTCTGGCTGCCCCACTCGCAAATCGAGAAGAAAAGCTTCCGCCCCGTCATCTTTTCTGCGCGTTGAATTGCGCGGGCAATCTGCGCATACTGAATTGCGCCGGAGAGCTTCTCCTTGGCACCGCCGCACCAGTCCACCTTGACATAGTCAAAGCCCCACTCGGAAAACTGAAGGAAGTCCTGCTCGTAATGCCCCTCGCTGCCGGTATGCATGTACTTCGGCCCGGAGTCGGGGTACATGCTGCAGCCGTCACTGCCTGCGTCGGTGTAGATCCCCGCCTTCAATCCCAAGCTGTGAATGTAGCCGGCGATGTTGGCCATGTCGCCATCCTTCTGGCCAGACTGGATGGCAGGCCACTGCTTAGGGTTTACGACGATGTTGCCTCCACCATCGCGCTCTCCCAGCCACCAGCCTTCGTCGATGACGACATACTCGTAACCGGCTTCTTTCATGCCGTTCGAGGCCAACGCTTTCGCCTGTTCTTGGACGATCTGGGAATTCACTATGTTGGCGAAACTGTTCCAGGAGTTCCATCCCATCGGTGCACCACAGAAGCACGCGGTTGCGGACAGGGCAAGTAAGAATGCGAGACGCACGAGAGCAACATATCACTAGCTAAGCTAAGCTAGCCTCGGTTGCCATTCGCGTTTGGCGTACTGAAGTCCATCGGAGATGTCCCGTCCCGGACTTGTTGTATTGATGATGAGCAGCGCTCCGACAGCGGCGCCGGGGAGCAGCAGCGTCGAGGGTTCTGGAGCCACCACGTCGCAAGTGTGCTAGCAATTCCAATTACCTCTGTGCGCGCATGCTGCAGCCGCACTTCAGGCCAACGGGTGACGGGCGCACCGTTATTAGTAATGAACGATGAGTTGTCGGGATCTATGTATTCGAACCCCGAAAGTCGTTCGCTCTAGCGTTGGATGCGCTGCAGTAATTCTGCAACACGCAAGGTCTGCCTTCGGATAATGAAAAAGATTTGCTATGGCTGAACCGCTAGACATTCGTTTGAAGTCTTGGAAAGAATTTTCCTCGGCGCTTAACCAAATAAGCGATGCCCGGGAAGCGAAAGTAAACGAGAACGGCCGCCAAATGATGGAAGCCATTGTTCCGCGGGCTCGGAAATGCTGAGTGGAAGCTTCAGACAACGCTGGAGCGTTCAGTCGACGCTGGTCCCGTCGAAACGCTCTTGAGCTACTATCGCAGAATCTTTCGCTCAAAACCCGCTGTTGAGTCACTGATGAATCGGAACTGGAACGAGATTCCCGAATGTGCGGACTTTGAAAAGCTTTTGCAAGACGAAAGCTCTAATTGGATTGATCGAACTCTCTCAACAAGGCCTTCGATTTATGAATACTTGCTCTATCTGAGGCATCACGGTTTCCCGTCTCCGATCCTAGATTGGACGGCTTCGCCCTATGTCGCCGCCGTATTCGCCTTTGATGCCATGGATCGGGCCGCCAAGAATGTGGTGGTTTGCGCTTATGTGAGGGATAGTCTTCAGAGCTTTGGTAGCGACGCACACTTATTCGTGGTGGGCCACTACCTAAGGACCCATCCGCGCCACTACCTCCAGCAAAGCAGATACTCGCTGTGCGTGCGACACACGGTAGAACAGCGTGGGGATAATCGGCATGTCGACTACAAGTTCCTGCAGCACGATCAGGCACTCGAGAACAGCTTGAACGGTGACTTGATTGTGAAGATCATTATTCCCGCTAGCGAACGGAAACTAGCGCTCATGGAACTGGACTCAATGAATCTCAATCCCTACTCACTTTATGGCTCGGAGGATTCTCTAATTCGCACGATTGCCAGGCGTGAGATGTTGTTCAAGAACGAATAGGAGCTGTCCCTGTGCGCCTGTAAAGACTGAACTATCTTGTTCCTATGCCGATTTCCGGGGACTAATAACCGAAATGGCCGACCGTTGATCCGCAGGCGACAGACATCCCGAAATAACAGCTCAATCGTCGAGATCATTAGCCCCGAAGAAATCCTGGCCCACCTTTTCAAGGGTGTAGGTTTTGGTTTACGACGCCCACATTGTGCTCAGTCAGTAACTGTGCCAACCTCTTGCCATTGATTGGGACGATCTTCTGAACATAGTTCTTTGCGTCGTTAGAAAAGCTGGATGTCGTAACCATAAATCCCTTTCGGTGCCCGATGCCCTTCGAGGCTACCTGCAAACGCCTGGCCAGTAGGTCGCCCCATGACCGTATCCATCTATTTCTTTGCCTGAATGTACTTCTGCTTCTTTGCCTGAATGTACTTCTGCGGGAATATAACGTGTACGTCCATTTGCGATCCCTGCGTCGACTGCGGTACCCGGTCTGGTTTTGCTGGTGTGCGGCGGTTTCATGGTCTTGATATGTGGCGGAATGAGCACGCGCGGAATCCTTAGATCTGAAGATCGGTTGTTCCCGAAGGAATTTGTCGCCTCTGGCCCGTTCAAATACGTTCGCAATCCAATGTCTCTTGGGGTCGTGGCTGTAATGCTCGTCTCGTGCTTTACGAGCAATTCCAATCTTCAAGGCCTAGCTAATACGTGCTGCCTCATGGGCAGAAAAACAGCCGGGAGAGTTGTGTCCTGGTTACGGGCCACCCTTCAACGATCTCCAGCAAGACTTTTGCCCGCCAGTTTGTGCAATGCTGTACAAACGGATATCGAGGAAGGGCGGCGTCTCCGAACTTTATGCGCTCAGTGACGAAAGACATCGTAGTATTCTTGCTGCTGGTTTTTCTCTTCAGCTCTGGCCCGTACGCGGTCTTCATTCACACCGGTCAGCTCCGAACGGGAGGTGGGCTTCTGGTGTTTCTGCTGATGTGGTGCCCTGCAGCGTCTGCTTTCCTCACCTGCGCACTTAGGCGCATCCCGGTAGGGTCTCTGGGGTGGCATTGGTTCCCAGCGCGCTATGAGTATTATGCCTATTTCATTCCTATCCTCTACGCGCTTCCAGTGTATGTGGTGACCTGGGTTGCCGTCGACGGATCATTTGCGCTAGAACCTTTTACGGCGGCTGCAGAAAAGTTATTTCAACTGCCTCACCACCCGTATCTCGCCGCTTTCGGGCTTGAGATTCCCTTGCTCGCTACGGTCGGGGTGATCAGTAGCTTGGGCCGAGCCCTGGGGGAGGAAATCGGGTGGCGTGGATTCTTGCTGCCCCGCCTTGTTCATCAGTTGGGCTTCGGTTTCGGGTGCCTGGTGAGTGGGTGCATCTGGGCTATGTGGCACTATCCTCTGTTGCTCGGGGCCGACTACAACGCCGGAACCAAGCCTGCCTATGCGCTCACCTGTTTCACTCTCATGGTTATTGCGACGGCATTCGTCCTGGGTTGGCTTCGCCAGAAATCCGGCAGTTTGTGGCCCTGTGCGCTGCTACACGCAAGCCATAATCTGTTTGTTCAGGGTATTTTCGACGCTATGACAGCTCATACGGGCCGTGCCCCATACATCACCACGGAGTTTGGCTTCGGCTTGGTTTTGACCATCGGGGCTGTGGCGACATACTTTCTGTCGCGGCGCAAAGAGCTACCGATGGGGTTGTCAGGCCAGGTTTCTGGGAACAATTCAGTGTTAGCGGGTATCCCGTAAAGGCGCTTTCGAATCCGGGGTGTGAAGGCGGGACACTTCCTGCGGGTCGGAGGACAAAAAGATTGCGATTGATCGCTGACAATTTCATCGCAGCGTAACCCAAGAAAGTTACTGTGTTCTGCGGAACGATTCAAGGCATGCAATTCTTCAAGGGGCAATTCCGATTGCACGTGTGGCGCAGCGCGGTGATTGCGCTCGCAATATGCACGACTATGGCTTCGGCCGTGTTTGGGGCTGCTACCAGCACCGCAACGCCGATCAAATATGTCGTGGTTATCTTCGGTGAGAACAATTCGTTCGACCACTACTTCGGCACTTACCCGAACGCGCTGTATCCGCAGGGTCAGCCGGGGAATGCGCAATTCCCGTCTGGCGAATCTCCGTTTACGGCCCTGCCGGGGACGCCTCTGCCAGACGCCTTATCTGCGGCCCTTCTGAGCAAGAACCCGAATGGCACGAACCCTTTCCGCCTGGATCGTTCACAGGCCGTCACGTGTGATAACGACAACGGCTACAGAGACGAACAGCGTGCTTATAACAGCGGCCTTGTGAATATGTTTGGAATTACGTCAGCTACGGGAACCGGGTGTGGCACGAACCTGAGCCTGGGCTACTACGACGGCAATACGGTGACCGCTCTATGGAATTATGCCCAGTACTTTGCAATGAGTGACAACTTCTTTGATACTGAGTTCGGCACGACGGTGATGGGGCACCTGAACCTGATCTCAGGTCAAACCCATACGACGGGCGTGCAGACGGTTGCCGGCAAAGTTGCGAACGGGACTGTGATCGCCAATGTCGAAGCCGGCCCAGACGACTGCGTGTCGGCCACAAGCAGCACACCGGTTACTATGACGAGCCGCAATATCGGAGATCTTCTGAATGCGGCAGGCGTGACCTGGGGCTGGTTCTATGCGGATTTCCCACAATCCACGAACAACCAGCCGATCCGAAGCTGTGCAAATGCGGATGGAGTGGCGTATAACAGCCACTATGATCCGTTCCAGTATTACTCAAGCACATCAAACCAACATCATCTACCCCCTTCGTCTCCAGCGCTGATCGGGAGTTCGGCAGATCAAGCCAATCACAATTACGCGCTAGCGGATTTCTGGAATGCGGTCGCGGCAGGTAATATGCCCGCAGTGGTGTTCTTGAAGGCTTCGAAGCCATATACCGGACATCCGAGCGACTCGAATCCGCTGGCGGAGCAAGCGTTCCTGGTGAATACGATCAACCAACTACAGCAGTCGCAGTTCTGGAATCAGATGGCTATTTTTATCAGTTACGACGATTCCGATGGCTGGTACGACCACGTGATGCCGCCGATCGTGAACCAATCAAATGATCCTGCGAATGATGCGCTCGCCGGGGCGTCGTACTGCGGAACGCCGCAACCTGGGGCTTATCTGGACCGTTGTGGATATGGGACGCGGTTGCCTCTGCTAGTGATTTCGCCCTATGCGCGGCAGAATTATATCGATCATGGTCTGACCGATCTGACCTCCATCACGCGGTTCATTGAAGACAACTGGAGTCTGGGCCGATTGGGAGATCAGTCGTTCGATGCTATGGCAGGTTCGCTGAACACGTTGTTCGACTTCACCGATGTACCCCGTGCCGGGCGGTCGCTGATACTCGATCCTAATGCGGGTACTGTTGTTTCCAGTAAGTAAAATCAACTTTCGACGACTTCGTATGGCCGCATCATTTCGTTGTCCTCATGTTCGAGGATGTGGCAGTGCCAGACGTAACGGCCCACGTAGCCTTCGAATTTGACAATGATGCGCGTCACGGCACCCGGCGAGGCACGAACTGTATCCTTCCAGCCGGCCTCATTTTCTTCCGGCGGGCTGGGCGGGGCGGTATAGACGAGCTTTTTGTCATACACAAACGCCGGCACGTCTAAGGGCTGGCGGTTGACAATTTGGAATCGCACCATGTGCAGGTGAATGGGATGGGTGTCATCAGTCGTGTTGATAAATTCCCAGATCTCCGTGCTTCCGAGGATCGGTTTTTCGGAGATCGGATCGTGCCACCGCTTGCCGTCGAGCAGATGAATCATCGGATCGTCGAGCGTGGTGTCGACTTCTTCCAGTGTGAGCGAGCGCGTCTTCGCTGCCTGTGAGAGCGCGGGTTTCGGGATCTCGCGAAAGGCCGGCGGAGGAACCCAAGCTGATGCGGCACGTTCGCCGGCAACGCGGAATTGCATGATCTGGCGGTTGTCACTGGTGAAGAGAATGCGCTCGCCGAAGTGGTTGGCGAACTCGATCAGGATGTCAGCGCGCTCGCCCGGCGCGAGTGCGAGACGCTCGACTTCGACCGGGGAAGAGAGAAACCCTTGATCGGTGCCGATTTGAAGGATGCGGGCGTTTCCAGAAAGTGCGAGATGGTAGAACCTGGCATTAGAGCCGTTCAGAATCCGGAAACGATACCACTGGGGGGCGACTTCAAGATAGGGCAGGAGCTTGCCGTTGAGCAAGACGGCATCGCCAAAGAACTCGGGCACCCAAACACTTCCGGGACGCTGTGAGATGGGATAGTAGAGCTGACCGTCTTCACGAAAGGTTCGGTCGGTGAGGACGAGTGGAATTTCGTAAGCGCCGCTTGGAAGGTTTAAACTGCGTTCGTAATCGTCGCGCACGATGTAGAGGCCGAGCAATCCCGCCATGATGTTGAGGCGGGTAATGCTCATTGCGTGGTCGTGGTACCAGAGGAGGGCGGCCTGCTGAAGATTTGAGTAATGATAGATAGCGGTTTGACCGGGGGTGTACCAGTTCTCGGGATAGCCGTCACTGATAGGCGGAGCTTTCGCACCATGCAGGTGAACGACGGTGCGCACTTCGGGCTTGCCGGATTCAGCGCCCATGAGTTTGTGGTCAATCGGAAGGAAGTGCTTACGGGGGAGCTGGTTCGGCCACTCGACAAGAATTTCTTCACCGCTGTGGACTTCGATGGTCGGTCCGGGCATGCTGCTGCCAAAACCCCAGAAGCGAGTGGGCGGCATGTCGCGATGTACTCTAGCCGTGAACTCCGTCATAGGGAGCCGGTAATAAGGGAGACGCTGACCGCGACGGAGCGGATTTACTCGTGTACCTTGGCGTTGTGCTTGGGCGGGGATGGGCAGGCGGTCGACGAACGGCTCCAAACGATCGAGCCGGAACAGACCCGGCTCGCGATGCGAATCCATGTGGTGAGCGCCCGCCCGCGGCGCGCAGGACAGAACAAATCCGGCGTGAAAGAATTCGCGTCGATTGATGGTGATCTCCTAGGGAGGGCACGAGGCGAAAGGGGCTGCCTCTCGCCCGTTTTAGAAGAATATTGTCTACTGCGGTAGTCCCGTGGCCGGCGAAAGAATCAGCACGTCTGAGTTCGGCGCGGTTTTTGGGGCGAAGTCGAACATGTTGTTCAGCGAACCGGTGAGAGCGTCGAAGGATCCTCCGCCGATCTTGCCCAGGTTCCAGTTGTCCTCCATGAAGCGCAAAACCGAACTCTGATCTGTCACGGTGTGATCGACGAAGTTCGCTTTGGCCCAGGGAGAGATGACAATTAAGGGAGTACGGACGCCCAGCCCGCAACGGCCGTTTACAGGTTGCCCGTTCGAATTGGGACCCGGCAGTTGAGTCGTTGTGCCTGGCGTGCCGCAAGCTCCAGCAGCGTTGAGTGCGTCCTGATTCGAGAAGGAAGCGTTGAGGATGGGTCCCATTTGATGGTCGTACCAGCCGTCAGAATCGTCGTACGCGATGATGACAGCGGTGGTGCTCCAGAACGGCGACTGCATCAACGTGTTCACGACTGTCACAACGAATGCCTGCTCATCGAGAGGATTCGAATTACCCGGATGACCGTCCTGATAAGACGCTGCCTTCAGATAACTCACTGCCGGCAGGTTGTTCGCGGCCAATGCGTCAAACCAGTCATGAATGTCGTATTGGTGATTGGCTGGGTCTGTAAAGCCGATGTTTGCGACGCTTGACGGACGTGCGTGAGTGGGGTTGGCGGTGGACTGATAGTACTGGAAAGGTTGGTGGTGCGGGACGTAATCGCCTTCGGTGAGACCGGTGACGGGGGAGACAGTGCTTCGCGAGCAACCCGTTGAGCCGTTTGGATTCCTGATGGTTAGATCGAAGCCACCCTCGAACCAGCCCCAGGAAAGGCCAGCAGCATTTAAAAGATCACCGATGTTGCGGCCCGCCATGTTCGCCTGGAAGCGAGTTGGATTAGAGCAGAGATCACCGAGCGGATCACCATCGCCGATCATGGTGTAGCCCCCTTGCCCATCCGCCACTTCGTAAGTTGTATTGGGGCCATTCAGGGCAGTGCTCTGGATGATACCGTTCGTCTGGCCAGAAATCAGGTTCAGAGCGCCGGGTGTAGAAGGACCGAACTGGGTGTTGTACGAATTGTCACTGATGGCAAAGTGCTGGGCGTAATTCCACAACGCGGTTACGGTGTTGCCGTCGTAGTAGCCCATGACGAGGCCCTTCGTGGCGACGACCGGAGGATAGAGGACGGGAGTGCCTCCGGCGGTCCCGGTCTTAGACGGGAACAGGTCCATCAGCCCGCTATCAAAGGAGGCCTGTTCAGGGCCGTAATTATGGTTCTGGTCAGCCGTAAGAGCCTGGTTGCGATTCAGCCGGAAAGGATTGGAAGCGCCGGCGCCGTTAGCAGGGTTGAGATTGGGATTACTTGTCAGGAGCGCGCCGGACAGCCGGTTGACCCCGGGTGTGTTCGGGAGCGCCGTAAACTTCGGTTGACCGGGCGGGTTGAGCGCATTCGGGTAGGTGCCGAAGTAGTGATCAAAGGAGATGTTTTCGCCGAAAATGACAATGACGTGCTGTATCGGCGTGGCCGGCGTCGCAGCTGCATCGACACGAGCTTCTAGAAGTGTAGGGTCGATGCCCAGCAACAACAGAGTACCGCTTATAACAATTGAGATGAAAGAGCGCATAGGTTTCCTTTGATTCGGATCAGGGAATAAGGAGAAAAACTACACTTGTTTGCGCCGCAGCTTCAGAGTGGCAACGACCACGCCGCCGAGAGCGAGCAGAGCGATGCCGGCGGGTTCAGGAGCAATCTGCAGGTCATCGATGGCGAGACCGGAATAGCTGCCGTTGCCGACCGTCTGCATAAGGACGAAGCCGTAGATATCTGGTGAGCTATCTGTCAGAAGATAGTAGCCGTTGCCGGGGTTGTTCGGATCACCGGTAGTCGCGACATTGATGGTGAAAGCCGTGCCGAAGGTGTTGCCCGTCGAGTTTAGTGCTTGCATCGTGATAGTGACGGGATCAGAATCTGCGATGCCGACGCTTACTGCACCTACTCCTGATATGAGGCGAACGGAAATGTCAGCCGTACCATTCACACTGCTGTCGAAGATTTCATTTGGTCCGCTCTGGGTGCTGTAGGGCAAGACTATCAGGGCGTCGGGACTGTTGATGGACGCGACCCCTAGCGAAGCGTACTGAGCGGGGTTTAAGAATGTGTTGGGCGTGAGTTCGTCGAAACTTATCAGCGTTCCGAAGCGGGGGGAGACGCCACTTGGCACGGATAAGTAACTGTTCGCGGGCGTGCCCACGCCGAGGACCGGCGCGGCAGAGACGGTAGCGGTGATCGAAAGCAATGAAGTTAGAAGGAATAGATCTGTTTTTGTCACTTGACGTAATTCCTTAAGACCTTAGACCTTACGGTAGCCAGCGATTGTTAAGCGCAGATAACGGATATGCGAATCAGACGAGCGTGGCGAAAAACGTATTAAGCTCAGCCGGGATGCGTTTGTTTGTAACCTCAAGTTCACAATCTGTGGCTATCCTACGAGCCGAAAGGTAGTGCAACATGGCTGATGTCGCGTCGGCGCGCGTGCCCTTGCGACCGGATAGGTCGACCTCTTCGTGCAGACCGCGACGACTCGGAGCCATCTGCACCTTGGCGGAATTGAAAGAATTTGAATCCAATGCGATACCTAGCACTGGCGTCTGATTACGATGGCACCCTCGCTCACGACGGCGTGGTGGATGAGAACACAATTCGCGCAGTCGAGCGACTCGTTCACACCGGTCGAAAGTTCATTCTGGTGACCGGCCGGGAACTGCCCGACTTGCAGCGTGTATTCGCGCGGCTGGACATTTGTGAGCGTGTCGTAGCTGAGAATGGCGCACTGCTGTACAATCCGGCGACTCGCGCGAAGCGAGTACTTGCGCAGGGGCCTCCGAAAAGTTTTCTTGACGGCCTGCGCAGGCGCGGCGTATTGAATATGAGCGTGGGAGAAGTAATCGTGGCCATGTGGCACCCGCATGAACAGGAGGCGATCGAGGCGATACGGGAATCCGGACTTGAATTACAGATCGTATTCAATAAAGATGCGGTGATGATCCTGCCGACAGGCGTTAACAAAATGACCGGCCTGTGCGCCGCGCTCGAAGATCTGAAACTGTCCCGGCACAATGTGGTTGGTGTGGGTGATGCGGAGAACGATCATGCATTTCTCGAGAGCTGCGAGTGTGCGGTCGCGGTTTCGAATGCAATTCTGCCGCTAAAGGAGAAGGCCGACTTCGTCACCTCCGAAGCACGGGGCGCGGGGGTAACCGAACTAGTCGACAAGCTGATTAGCAACGATCTCTCTGACCTTGCACCGACATTAACGCGCGATTGCATTCTAGTGGGCAAATCGGCCGAAGGTGAGGTAAACCTGCCCGCCTATGGCCGCAATGTTCTAGTCTGTGGTCAGTCCGGAAGCGGCAAATCGAGTGTCGTGACCGGCTTGGTCGAACGCGTGATGAACAAGAAGTATCAGATCTGCCTGGTCGATCCTGAGGGCGACTATGAGAACCTGCCGGGGTGTCGAACGGTCGGTGATGAAAAGCGGCCGCCTTCGATACAGAATATTCGGCAGGTCATTGACGAACCAGAAGCGCAGGTTATCGTGAACCTTATCGCGGTGAGCGCCGCAGACCGGCCCACCTATTTCGGGTCGTTGATTAACGAGATTCAAGATTCGCGATTGCGAGCGGGGCGGCCGCATTGGCTAATAATCGACGAAGCTCATCATGTATTCCCTTCTGAGTGGGCGCCAGCGTCGGCAGAGATCGCCGAAGAGCTCTCCAATCTGATGCTGGTCACCGTTCATCCCGAGCACATCTCGCCCGTCGTCCTGCGCAAGATAAACACTGTGCTGGTGGTGGGTCGTGAGCCAGAGACGCTGCTCAGTGAAGTTGCGAAAGCGGCTGAGGTGACGGTTCCGGAAGTGGCCGCTAAAGATCTCGATCGTGGCGAGGCGTTGTTATGGCTGCTCGATGAGCATCGGACGACGATAACGCAGACCGAGCCACCCCGCTGCGAGCACTACCGCCACCGGCGAAAATATGCGGAGGGACAATTGGAGCCCGAGCGCGTATTTCATTTCAGGGGAGCGGAAGGCAAGCTCGATCTTCGAGCGCACAACTTAAATATGTTCGTTCAACTCACCGAGGGCATCGATGCCGACACTTGGCTCTTCCATTTGAAACGAGGCGATTACTCGCGCTGGCTTCGCGATGCGCTGAAGGACGCCGACCTGGCGAGTGAGGTTGAAGAGACGGAGCGAGACGAATCACTGGCCGATCGGCAAAGCAGAGAACGCGTCAAGAATGCCATTCTCCAGAAGTACACGGCACCAGCATAAAGAGAGGGACTGACCGGTTGCGCCGAAGAGAACAGGGGGCTGCGGGCGACACGCAATCGCCTGCCGCTGGAACAACAGCGGCCCGTAATCCCCAGTAGCGTTGAGCACGTCCTGATTCGAGAAGGAAGCGTTGAGGATGGGTCCCATCTGATGGTCGTACCAGCCGTCAGAATCGTCGTACGCGATGATGACAGCGGTGGTGCTCCAAAACGGCGACTAGATTCGGTATGTGCCAAATTACTTATCAAAGGAAATGTTTTCACCGAAAATGGCGATAACGTGCTGTATCGGCGTGGTCGGCGTCGCAGCTGCATCGATACGAGCTTGGAGAAGTGTAGGATCGATGCCCAGCAACAGAGTACCGCTTATAACAATTGCGTTGAAAGAGCGCATAGGTTTCCTTTGATTCGGATCAGGGAATAAGGAGAAAAACTAAACTTGTTTGCGCCGCAGCTTGAGAGTGGCAACGAGCACACCGCCGAGAGCGAGCAGAGCGATGCTGGCCGATGCTTACTGCACCTACTCCTGATGTGAGGCGAACGGAAATGTCAGCCGTACGATTCACACTGCCGTCGAAGATTTCATTTGGTCCGCTCTGGGTGCTGTAGGGCAAGACCATGAGGCCGTCGGGACTGTTGATGAACGCGACTCCTTGCGAAACGTACTGGCCGGAGTTTAAGAATGTGTTGGACGTGAGTTCGTCGAAGTTTATCTGCGTTCCGAAGCGGAGGATCTGAGGATCTAAGCGCTGCCCTCTTGTGCTCGTACAGACCTTTGATCTGACAATATAGCGCCAATTATGAAGCCCAGCAACATACACGTCACGGCAGAACCGAAGTGCCAGACGCCGATGTGATCTCTGTATAGGTAAGGGCAAGAAATTTCCAACACGGTCAGACTTACAAGACCCGATAGAAATCCCGTGGCAGCTCCCAGCCGAATGGGCGAGAGCCATGCGCTTCGGCGTAGCAGGAGCGAAAAGAACAAAGCCGAGATCACGCTGCACGACGAGCCGATCATCCAACACCGCAAGCCTCTCGCGAAAAACCTAGGGTCGCGTTGATAGGGAAAGAGAATTATAAAGGCAGTGACCAGGGCCAGAGAAATCAGGCTGATAGCCTGCGCCGGGGATAACCATCGCCAGCCGGCAGGAATCATTTGACCTGTTACAACCCGCGCTATGATGAGCAGACCAGCCCCGAGCCCAGAAAATATTGCAGTTGCCTGCTGCAAAGAGAGCGTGTGCCAGCCAGCCTGTCCTAGCCACAGAGCCTCGCACGTGATTACAATTACAGCCATCAGCAGCAACAATGTCGTCAGTTCGCGTAACGAGGGAAGCGGTGAAACGGGACGTAGTGTACTGGTTATGTGCTGGGTTATGCGAGATTCTACTTCGGGAGGCACACTGCTACTAGATGCCGCCGAATTCAAAAGAGATTGCAAATGACGGCATCGCTCACACGTCCGGACATGCTCTCTTGCGCCTTCAAGAAGAGCACGTGGTGACGATGCTTCTTGCAACCGGATTTCGTCCGCTTCCCGGCACGTCATCCCGACGTCTCCCCTTCGTCCGGGTCTCGCTGCGGCCCAAGCAGTCTGAGTAGAGTCTCATAGGCTCGATGTGCTTTCTGTTTGACAGATCCTACGCTGCAACCCGTCACTCTGGCGACCTCTTCAAGACTCAATCCGGTAAGCTTCAACATCGTCACCACTTCTCGCTGCGTGTGTGGGAGAGCATCCAGTAACGATTTGAAGTCGGGCGTGTCGCTCTCATGTGGGAATTTGAATAGCTTGGCCTCTAGTGGTCTGTCGCAGTGAGTTCGCTAGCATAGCTTGATCCGTTTCTTTACGTCGGAATATTTCCATTGAAATGGCTTTGCGTTTTTGGAGTAAGCCCGGATGTAGCGCATGAGCTTACGGCTTAGATCGTTAACAGAGGTGAAAACTCCAGATTTCCACTTGATTCAACCAGGAGGAATAGGTGGGCGTGAAGTGCAGTTTTACCTCCGGGTTGGAATCCAAGAATTCGGCGACTTTCCGCGTTTTGTGAGCGGAGAGATTGTCGACGATGATATGAACTTCCTGCTTCGGTTTGCAAAGGCTGACCACTTGGCCAAGAAAGTCGACAAACTCATCGCTGGTGTGACGTTGCGCCGTCTTTCCGTGCACTTTTCCCGACTTAACGTCCAGCGCCGCGTAGAGGGATAAAGTGCCGTGACGATAGTATTCGAACCCGTGTCGCTCGATTCTGCCCGGCGACAGCGGAAGCACGGGGTCCCGTCGATCCAGCGCCTGGATGGCGGTCTTTTCATCGACACAGAAGACAGCGGCGTGTTGAGGCGGATTCAAATACAATCCGATCACCTCGGCGGCTTTGCTTTCAAATTCCGGATCGTTGCTGGCCAGGTAGCGTTCCAGCCGGTGCGGCTTCACGCCGGCGGTTTTCCAGATCCGGTGTACGGCATCCTTGCTGATTTGCAATTCAGCCGCGAGTTTGCGTACCGACCAATGCGTCGAACCGTCCTTGGGCTTTCTGCGAGTTGCTTCCAGAACGCGCGCCTGGAGTTTCGGAGTGATAATCCTCGGCTTCTGACCAGGATGATGCAGTTCAAACAACCCTGGAACGCCCTCCCTCACGAATCGTTTCTTCCAACGAGAAATGGTGGAAGCTGTCGTCTGCAGCCGCCTTTCAATCTCGGCATAACTTCGACCCTCGGCCAGCATCAGAATCATCCGCGCTCGCAGAACCTCACCCGCCGGCAAACTCCGCGCGAGCGACATCTGCCGTAACTCGTCCCTGTCTTCCGCCCTCACCTCGATTGGCTTCGCTTCAAACGCCACATCTTTCAGACGTTTATCCGGTGCTATTAATTACTCCGCGACAGGCTACTAGCAGCCGATGCTGACTTTTGCCACGCCGGCTCCCATCCTGCAGGGTTTTGATGTCTTCCTCGGATACGCGGACCATCGCAGCTGGCCGGCATATGCAATGGGCCAGTACGCTACGTATTGCAAGTAAATACAAGGGGCTTCCCGGGTTAAAATGAGCCGTTGAGTCAGCCCGTTCTTTTTGAGCCGGAGTTCCGCACCGCACGCCCATCTCATCCCGTCTATTGCCATCAGGAGTTCCTCGATAAGCTTGCGGAACGGCGGAATGAGCCGGTTGGAAAGCGCGCTGCGCTCGTGCTGCATCGGATGGCCGTTGACATCAGCCGGCTGCACTACAAATCCACCAATGGAGTGAATCGCGGCTGGCGCCGTTCAAGATTAGGGGGCAATTCGGGCTCGCATTTCTATTTATGGTGGGCTCCCGCGAGTGCAACGCCGTTCAAAGACGCTGCAGTCGAAGCCGAGTCCGACGCCATCTTTTTACGGGACATCCGTCATCACGACGATCATGCGCCGCTTACGCCCGGTGATTCGTCGAACGATTATCTACTGCTTACCGTGCCCGACATCCGCGGCACTGAGTATGCGCCGGAACCATGGACTTCGCCTCAAACGCGTTTCGCGCGGGGTCGTGGCGCGACGAGAATTCTCAAGGGTCATCCGGGTTCGGGGAAGACGACTGCCCTGCTGCATGCGGCAGACTCATCTCAAGCCGGCCGTGTTTTATATCTGACCTTCTCACGGGATCTGGCCGCGCTCGCGCGCGACTATTTCGACAGATTCTGTTCGAACACACGCACGTTCACGGTGCTCACTTACCCGGAGTTTCTGACCCAGCTATTGGGTGGTCGGATTGGTCAGGACGATCCTGCCGAAGCGCGCGCCCAGTTTCGGCGCGACCTATTTAATTACCAGCGCTCGCTCGGTGTCTGGTCCAACCATATCGACGCGCTGTATGACGAGATGTACGCGCACTTGATAGGCGCGGCCGTGCCGCAGCCGGCCGGGCGCTTTGCGAAAGCCGAACGCGTGCGACTACCGGAAAACGCTTATCGGGCTCAGCGTACCCGGTATCTGGGGTCAGCCGTCGATGGCGTTCTGGAAGCCGCGCGGCGGCTCGAACGGACGTCCGATGCGCCTCTCGCTGACCGTTACTTCCCTGAGCTTGCTCTGGCATGGCGTGCAGCGAGCGCGCTGACGTCCAGATCGCGTCAGATCGAATCTACCTTTCTGAACTACGGCTGCATCGCGGTTGACGAAGTTCAAGATCTAACGCCGCTCGAGGCTTTTGTCGTGCTGACCCTTGGCGGACGGTTCGCTGCCGATCGCAGCGCCGCCTCGTTATTGCTGGCGGGGGACGAAGCCCAGACGGTTCGCCCCACGGACTTCGAATGGGCTTGGTTGAACGACATGCTCCATTCGACGATCGGCCAGCCGCAGGAATTCAAGCTGACCGTAAACCTTCGCAGCCCTCGCCGCATCGCAGACGTGGTGAATCGGGTGTGGGATCTCTACGATTATCTCCATAAACAGGACCGCCCGTCCGGAATGGGGTACGCCGAAATTGACGATGACGGACCGGACCAGATACTTTATGCTGCCGTGCCGCGGGCTGAACTGCCGCCTCTGCTGAACTCGCTCAGCGTTCGCGAAGGGCTTGCGCTGATAGCCTTCGACAAAGCAAACCTGCCGGGCGAAATACTTCCTTTTGTGCTTTCGCCGGCCGAAGCCAAAGGGCTGGACTTCCACTCAGTCTGCGTACTAAATGGGGGCTCCCTGTTGCAGCACATCGTGAATGACAGGGCTTCAGCAGCTACCGACATTCTGAGCCGTCGTCTTGCTATCGATCAGCTCAGGGTGGCGCTTTCAAGGCCGACCGAGCGTCTGCTCTGGATTGACGCTGCCCCCGAACCACAACTCGTGAAGGAGGTCGGGCATCTGCTTCGGCCGCCTGCCGACCTGGAATTGCATCCGATCACCGCCGAGGCGTTACGGACCTGTCTCGAAGAAGAGGACCTGGACATCGAAGACCGGCTTCAACGCTGCCAAAAGGATGCGCGGCAGCTTGTGTCAGTGAAGCCCGATCTGGCGTGGTCGCGCGCTCGGCAGGCGGTGGGCCTCCTCGGGCTTCCTGGAGAGCTCAACTGCGTTACCGATTCGGCGGCGCGGCAGACTACCTACCTGATGCTGACGGAGATCTCTTTTCAGCTCGGTTTCCGAAAGAAGAGCCTCTCGCCCGAACTCGGCCGGTTGGATCTTTTTCAGCAGGCGGCTGAGGCGGCGCGCAGCGGCGGGAAATTCCTTCTGGCGAATGCGATCCGGACGATTGGCGCGGCTGAGCAGGGTCCGGCGCAGGACCGTCTGAATAAAGTCGCGATCGCCATTCAGGAAATAACCAGGGCTCGCGAAGAACTGCCCGCTTGGCTAATTGTTGAGATTACGCCTCGGGCCGGCTTCTGGCTGGACGAGCTTGATCGTCACCTTGAAGCAGGTGACAACCCAATTTTGGCAAACGAGATTCTGCCGCCGTTTTTCGACGCACTCGGGTTGCCCGATGCCCAGGGACGAAAGGATCGATTAGCGCAACGCTCGGTGCAGATCCTGATGAAGAGCCGGCGTCACACACAGGCTCTGACAATCCTGGAGCGTTTGCCCGAAGCCAAACCGAAGCTCACCGCCGAGTGTTATGAGGAAACCGGCCAGCCAGCGAAGGCTGCGGAGATTTGGATGCAACTCGGCGACCGTGATAGAGCGTTGAAGTGCTATCGCTCGATTCCCGATTTTGAAGCCGCATTGAATTTGGTGCGGCAAATTGATGAGCACCCGGCTCGTCCCTCGCTCGAATGGCTGGCCGAAGTGGATGCATTGCTGGCACGGCGTCCGGATAATTTCAATCGGACGATGACGGCCCCGGAGAAAAAGTTGCTTGAAGCGTCCTTAGAACGGGGTCTCGGCGTGCAACGAAAGAGGCCGGCTGCGAGAAAGAAGACGGAGCCGGCCCGCGCTGAGAAGAGAGCACCTGTAAAACGAACACGAGCAAAGCGCACGACTCAGGCGCGTGATTGAAAGCCACGCGACAGGTCTCCATTGCTTGGTTCGTGGTGCGGAGAGGGGGACTTGAACCCCCACGGTGTTACCCGCTAGCACCTCAAGCTAGACATCCGACTTGGTGGGACGCGTTTCCAACAACTTGCGGTGGAACATCGTGTGCCATCGGGTGGGTTCGTTAGGCACGAGTGGCACATTAGTGGCACAAACAAAGGATCGCGCCCGCGATTCATGTCTGCAAAAGACACTGCCAAAATAGATCGTAGATCCGGCTGTTTCGAGTCGGTGAAGAGCATCTCTCGCAGTCTGCCGGGCGACCTGCTGGTTTCGAAACGAAAACTCCGGCAGGCGGAAGCGATTCAGCTCGTCGCAACCCAGAATCTGGGATTCGCCTCGCGCCCGTTCGTCCTCTGCGGGCTGCCGATCAAGCGCCCGGTTAAAGGCATTCTGATGCACGAGCGCCGGAACGGCCAGTTTCTCCTACAGGTCACCGGGCACCCGCATTACGGCGTTCCCTGGGGTCAAGATCGGTTGGTTCCCATTTTCCTCGCGACCTTGGCAATGCGACAGCAGAAACAGACCATCACCTTCCGGAGCGCCGCCGCAATGCTGGACATATTCGGGATGCAGCAGGGCGGGTCTCAGTACCGCCGCTTAATTGCGGCCTTCCAGCGAGTGTTTGGTGCAACGATTTTTTTTGGTACGGACACGCAGCGTGAAAGGGCAGCGGTGATGCACCAGGCGCGATTCAACTTCATGCGCGAGGCGCGGATCTGGTACTCGCGCGATCCAAATCAGGAGATGCTGCCGGGCGGCTTTGAAAACGAAATCGTGTTAAGCGACGAGTTTTTCCGGGAGGTCACAACGCACTCCGTCCCGACTGATCTCGAGGCGACCAAGGCGCTGTCGTCCTCACCGGCGGCGTTGGATTTGTTTATGTGGCTGTCTTACCGCTGTTTCACCGCCAAGAGGCAGGAACGAGTGCCGATCTTCGGCGATTTCGGCTTGGCTGGCCAACTCGGGAGTACCGATTACGCCCGTCCGCGCAAGTTTCGCGAGCGGCTCGACCGCTGGTTAGATTTGGTGCGCACCCTGTGGCCGGCGTGCCCGGCGCAGATCAGCTCCGATGGGGACTACATGCTGATTCGGCCCGCTGTGGCTTTGGCCGCAAAAGGAGCCTAACGATGGCGTCACCATCCTTTGCACCAGAGCCTGCTTCCGGCCGCCGTATTTCGCTGGCGCAAATCGATGCCGCTGTGTCCGCCCGCTTGGGTCCGACGCGAGGCTTGGGCAACTCGCAGCCTGCCTGTTTCAATCGGCAAGTGGCGATGTACCTGGCCAAGCACGTAGGCCGCTGGACCACCACGATCATCGGACGTTTCTATAACGGCCGCGACCACTCCACAGTCTGTCACGACATCCAGAGAATTGAAGCGCTCCGCGAAAGCGATCCCGATGTGGACTTGCTGATCTCGGGTTTGAAACGCGAACTCACGGGCCTCGATGTAGTCGCGCCAGAAACGAAAGGGGACGCACCTGAATCGCCGATGACTCTCAATCGGGAGGACCTCGAGCGATTGGCGGAACTGATCGCTGAGCGGATATGCAAAATCTGGCGAGTAGAATGAGAGCGGCTACCTCCTCGGGCATGAGTGACGCTGGCATAAATAGATGCTCCGAGACCCCGAGCAAACGACCGAGCAAAATACAATTTGTGCCGACACTGAGTATCTTCTTCGGGATCGTCGTTCGCATGTACTTCGACGACCATCCACCACCCCACTTCCATGCCATATACGGTGAGCACGAAGCGAAGATAGCCATCGAGAGCTCGGAATTGATCGAGGGCGGCCTTCCACGGCGAGCGCTGGGACTCGTCTTGGAATGGGCAGAGCTTCACAGGCAAGAGTTGCGCGACAATTGGATCAAGGGACAAGAGCACGAACCGCTCCAACCCATTCGGCCGCTGGATTGATGAAGAAGATGATTCGTATTACCACCGTCAACGCGGGTAGAGGTTACACGCTCGATGTCGCGTTCAGCGACGGCACGATCGGGACGATCGATCTGTGTTCCCGGCTTTTCGGCCCGATGTTTGAGCCTCTCCGCGATCCGGCGCTCTTTTCTCAAGTTCGGGTTGACGAATTTGGGGCCATTTGCTGGCCTAATGGCGCAGATTTGGCGCCGGATGCTCTCTATCGAACAATCTCGTCCGCTGCTGACCAGACGGGTGTAATGGCTTCCTAGCTTGATACCCCGCCTCAGCGGCCCGCGGCGAGTGATGCTAATGGTGAAAGCCGGCGACACCGTGGGTGGACCAGATGATTGAGCACAATCTACGCGTGGCCGATTCGCCAGCCTCATCGATATGCAGCAGTGCCTCGGCATACATTCCGGTAACGGGATTCTTCCGGCGGAAAGCCGAACCGCTGCTACCCACCTCAACTTCCGAGATTTGCGCTGAGATCTTGGCGGCTTGAAGTTAAAACTTAGAGAGGCGTCTTTTCAGCTCTAAACAGATCGATGATGACAAGCGGATTTCCCGGGGACCAAAACGGACCTCGAATCCAAATGTCATCGAAGCCGGATTGGGGGGTCAATTTCAGCAACGCCGACTAGAACGAAGCCGCTGGGCGGCGGGCGCTACGCGGTGGCGATGAACTGTGGCGAGAGAACGATAGAGTAACGGGTCACAAGGAGGGTTCCTTTGTGACCCATTTACGCAAGATGATGCTGGAAGAGCTCCAGCGTCGTAATTACTCCGATAGTACAGCCCGTGGCTATCTCAGCGCGGTGGCTGCATTCGCCAAGCACTTCGGAAAATCGCCGGACCAACTCGGACCCGGCGATCTCCGCTGCTATCAGGCCCACCTGCTCAAACAACGCAAGCTGGGTGTAAATACAGTGATCGGTCGTGTTGCCGCGTTGCGCTTCTTTTTCGTTCGAACGCTGAAGCGCCACGAGTTCCGGCAAGACTTGCCGTATCCGAAGAAGCAGCGGAGGCTGCCATCCATTTTGAGTCTGGACGAGGTGGGCCAGCTGATTGATGCGGCGAGCAACCTACAACAGCGCGCGATCATCATGGTTCTCTACGGCGCCGGAATGCGGCGCACCGAAGTTTCCCGTCTGAAGGTGAGTGATATCGACAGTCGGCGCATGATCATTCGGGTAGAGCTCGGCAAGGGCGGTCACGGCCGCGATCTGCCACTCAGCGCGGCTTTGCTCGAAACACTTCGTGAATACTGGCGCTGGAAGAAACCGCGAATCTATTTGTTTCCCAGTGATAAGGGACATCGCGGCAAGGACCAGCCCATCTCGGACAAGAGCGTGTGGTACGCGTGCACACAAGCAGCTCAGCACGCCGGACTGAGAAAGCGCGTGACACCGCACACGCTACGGCACAGCTGGGCCACCCACTTACTGGAAGCAGGTACCGACCTACGAACGATTCAGATCCTGCTGGGCCATGGGGACCTCGAAACAACCGCAAAGTATCTTCATCTGTCACAGCGGCATCTGCAAGCGGTTTCTAATCCGTTGGATCAACTGCAAGTTTCGAACGTAAAAGAAACCAGCCGTGAGTATCACCGCAAGAAAAAATGAGCCGGCCTGCCGTGGAGCTGGCCGACATTCTTCACGCACAGGGAAATCGCTTTCTTGACAAGTATCGGTCCAGCTTCGGATACCAGAAGCTGAAGGCGTTTCGCGCCCTTCAGAACTGCCGCACGGCGGCTCTGGGGGGACATCGCGATGCTTGCCAGGGGTGCGGTTACCAACCAGCCATCTCTTACAACTCCTGTCGCAACCGGCACTGTCCCAAGTGCCAGGCACAAGCACGCCAACGCTGGCTCGCAGCCCGCGAAAGGGAAGTGTTACCGACCAACTACTTTCATGTAGTCTTCAGCGTTCCGCACGAACTAAACATTTTTGCATTAGAAAACCCGCGCGCGTTTTATGACCTGTTGTTTAAAGCAAGCGCCGCGTCTGCACTCGAGATGGCAGCCAACCCCAAACGCCTCGGTGCCGAGATCGGCATGATCGCCATCCTGCATACCTGGGGTCAGAACCTATTGCTTCATCCGCATATTCACTGTGTGATCCCGGCAGGTGGTCTTTCTCCGGATCACCAATATTGGGTGAACTCTCGTCATCGCTTCTTTCTACCAGTAAAGGCATTAAGGCGTTTATTTCGCGGAAAGTTCATTGCTGGATTGAAGCGCCTGTATCGGCGCCGGAAGCTTGGTCATGCCGGACCCGCCGCTCTATTCAGTGAACCCAAACAGTTCACCAAGCTTCTCGGCCGTCTGCGACGCCAGGACTGGGTCGTCTACGCCAAGCCCGCCTTCGGCGGACCTCTGCAAGTGTTGCGGTATCTCGGCCGCTACACTCACCGAGTTGCCATCTCGAATCATCGTTTGCTGGCTTTCGATGGAGAGCGCGTTAGCTTCCGCTGGCGCGATTATGCGCACGGCAATCAGTCGCGCGAGATGACGCTTGACGCGGTCGAGTTCCTCCGCCGCTTCTTCCTCCACATACTGCCCAAGGGGTTCGTGCGCATTCGGCATTTCGGATTCCTGGCGAATCGCTTTCGGGTTGATCGACTGGCTCTGTGCCGCCAGCTTCTCCCACAGACTATTTCTGAAACAGCATTCGCTCCACCAGCGGATTCCTCGACCTGGCGCTGTCCACGTTGTGCGCGGCCATGAAGGTCCTTATTCGCCTGTCGCTACAGGAGATCTCCTCTCAGCGTGCTTTCTTAGACTCCTCATGAGGCGCTGTCTCCATCCCGGCCCATCGGCTTGCTCTGCGCACGCCTTCGCGGACGTGTGTCTTCCCGTATCACCAACCACATCCAGCGCGCCTCCCAAGCCTCAAGCCCGCCGTTTCGAGACAAGCAGATGCCCGAGACAACCACTATCTTCGATTCCGAGCGTTACACCGACTCATCGGCAACCTTGGCGCAGGCCTTTCGGCGCAAAAGAGGCATTCAATCTCCATAGGCCGCGCCCGCCGCAAACACCAGCGCCTTCCTTCAAGTCTCCTTATCGAAAATGTCCGGCGATCAGCGCTACGGCTCCGTCCGAGCTCTTTTGGGCCGGGACATCTCCGATCAAGGCTAACGACTATACGGCAAAGTGAATTCTTCTACACTGCATCGTTAAGCACGATCTGAGGGTTGGCTGTTCCGAGCCGATCTCCGTCAAATCGTCACTTCTTTTCGGTAAGCGCATCGTTAGCTGCCGGACCCGCTACTAGGCGCATGACAACTTGACCTACCCCTAACAAAGTAGCCCAGCAAATGATATCCATAAGACGGACAAGGGGACTAGGACCAAATATAAGCAGCCTTATTACTCTCGCTTCAACTGAGTCACGGATCCCCCCAGTAACGCTAAATAGCAAGAGGAAAACGATTAACCCCTGCGCGCCGAAGCGGCGCTGTATACGCCAACCTATCAGGGCAAGTGCACCACCCCAAACAAGATCCTGTGCAAGATAGAGCGCAAAGGGCGCAAACATTCGGTCACCTGATTCATACCACCACCAATGCGCCTTGTAGGCGGCGACATCCCATAGAACATTCAATATCAAAACCACCAGTGTGGTAGCTAAAGCTCCTACATTGCGGCGGAGTGTTGCTCCGGTGAAGTATGCTGCTGTGCCGAATAACACTGAAGCGCCTAACACGAGGAACGATTCAACTTGTAGTGTGAATCCGACCAACATTTTCTAAGTGATGACGCAAGAACGCTGCCGGACGGGAAGGCGAACCCACATCGTTGCGTTTTCTATTATGACCCGGGAAGTGGCGGTTTACACCGAAATCGCATTGGCTGGCAGCTCCCATAAGACAGCGAGCGCCATAACCATTCGAGAGGTCCGCAGTGGAAATGCTGAAGCCAAACGCGGCTTATTTCCGCCTGTAGAACATAAATCGCCACTTCAACGCCTGCAGCGGCAGCCGCGCCCAGCCGTCCGAACAAGCCCAGCCCATATCCATAGAAAATGAACCCGAGCACTATCGACTGAATCACGTAATTTGTCAGCGCCATCTGGCCGAGAGCCGCCAGGGCTGACAGGCGAGACGTTCGACTCGGAGCTAACCAAAGCAGTAACCCCGAAACGTATGCTGCTGCCAGCAGGATAGAAGCATCGAGGTAAATGTTTTGCAGCACCGGCCAAAAGCTGCTTCCGAATAACTCGGTCCAGATATTACTTGCAGTGATCGCCCCGCCGACCAATCCGCCGATAATTAGCCTGAAGATGACCTTTTTGCGTTGCTGCTCCGGCGCGAGTAAAATGCCGCTGCGCCATGCCGCAATGCCCCAGCACATCAGTCCTATGGTCCTCGGAATGGTCATAACCAGCAGCGGGAACATTAAAGCCCGAGTTTCGTGCCAGCGGAACTCAAGAATTGATCGATAGCCTTGGTGGGCATAAATTTGGCGGGCTTGCTCAATAAGATTACTAGCCGCCTGACCAGACG
Organism: uncultured Acidobacteriaceae bacterium; assembly: GCA_963771495.1. GTDB lineage: Bacteria > Acidobacteriota > Terriglobia > Bryobacterales > Bryobacteraceae > Bog-105. Next base: position 147,231 of record CAVYTR010000017.1, read on the forward strand.
GGATTTCTACTCCCAGTGACACGAATGCCGGGAATGCCATTATGGCGCAGCCAATTAAGAAAAGAGAGGTCGAAGGAAGCCGCACTAGCGGGAGCAAGAGCAATCCGCAAATCGAGTATAAGGCGAGAATGTCTCCGTTCCAAATAAGTAAGAGATGTGCAGTTCCCAGGACAAACAGCCATAACAACCTCTTTGACAGGAAGTAAATCGCACTGATGTTGCGAACCCCAGTCCGCTCGACTTGGATCGCAATACCAACGCCGAAGAGAAACGAAAAAATGATGATGGCTTTGAATTCCAAGCTTCCAGCGGCAAGGAACTCGACCGCGAGGTTGGTCCAATGCGAATCCGCGAAAGGCGTTTGAATGCTCTCTAGCAAGGGAACTCGGAAATCGGAGAGAATGTTGATGATCAAAACGCCGAAGAGCGCCATCCCCCGCAAGATGTCTATGATGCGGACACGCTCATCTTCACTTGCTGGCCGCCAATCTGACGATAGGTCCAAAGCAGGCTTACTGTACCTTGCTGATAGGTTTCGGAGTCGATTGAAACGCCAATTGTTTTCCCCACCGGTAACGTTCGAGGACCACTTGGAAAGACGACGATGATCCGTCGAGAATAATACGATCGTCGTCAATACGGTAAGTTCCATGGATCGAATTGAATCCAGGTATTAACACGATGTTGTCGATCCGAAAGCTATGGTGTGTGCGATCGGCCTGGAATTTACAATTCGACATGTGGCCTTCGGCGCTGAAGCGGCAACTTCTTTTAAATCCAAAATAGAGGAATGACTCACCGCGGTCCGGAAGAACGCGGCCGTCAAGACTTATTTGGCGTATGGCCCACGTGCCAGCCCGATTAATCTGGCGGTCGCCTATGAAATCGACCAGAGGCGATTGCATGGCAGAGACCTGGCTAAACAGAAAGGTTGCGGTTCCGGGCACGATCAGCAGAGGCCCCGTGAACTCAACGAGTCGCCAGCGTGAAGGAGAGTCGGGGTGACACATCAGTTTCTTCACAATTTCACGCCACACAGACCAATCGCACGCAAGCAAGTAGAGATTCATGACAAGAAACACGGTCCCTATATGATTTGTGGTTTGCCAGAAATCCAAGGCGTAGCTCATAAGGGCTACGTTGAGGAGCATCGGTAGGAGGAGTATTGCGCCGACGCGGCGGGTACGTGAGAGGAGTAGCAATACCGCGGGAACGAGTTCAAGGATGCCGAGCAAACACTGAAACCACGGCTGGTAGCCAAGGAAAGCCCAGGTGAGACTGAAGCCGCCGATTTCGGCAAGCGGTTTGGCGTCGACCCAGGCGGGCACTTGAAACTGATAATTGAAAAGCTTGGACATACCGAAGAGCATCATTCCGACAGCAAGCAGGTAGCGGGCGATGTTTCGCAGAACTGTGTTCGCGCCAGCCAACCATGAGGACTTCGACGGTGCGACTTGGGCTAGGGCGTAAGCCATGGTTTGGATCTTACTTACGTGATCTGTATTCGGTAATTACTGTCTCTCGTAGAGCTCTTTGTGTTGATGACTGTTGCCTTTCTCATCGATGTTCGTTACAGTTCCCGAAAGTGTTCTCCCATCCGGCGAAATCACGCTATGGACGGTAGCTACGGCTCTACCGGCTTCTTTGAGCACCATGTCATATGTGCCGCCATGAATGGTCTGAATAGCAACTGTGTTCTTACGGCCTTCGACCGGAACCTCGTTCCCGCCAGACCATGGAAACGACCACTCATATTGCGTACCCTTCCTCCCGACTCCGGAGACAATGGTCTTGCCATCACTTGTAAAACGTAACGTTTGGCTTTGCGGCTCCATTCCGGACTCATAGGTGGATTTCGCCAGGTCAAGTTTCCAGGCGCCGGTATAAGCGGTTCTATGTTCTATCTGCGCGATCGAGGTGGTCGCAGCCAGAAGCAATAAACATAGGTTGCTACTTAAGCGTGGGTGATGTCTCATACTCCGTTTCCTTTCTTGATTACCGCTTCGCTCACAAAGTGTTGAGGAAAGCAATTAAGTCGGCTTTGTCCTCTGCCGACATCTTGAGTCCAAATTCGTGACCCGTCACAGCCCCATGCGTATGATGGCCTGGAATAAAGCCAGTCGGGACGTAGCGGTCGTTCAAACGCGTTGGGTCAAACCACTCTTCGAGAGTCGAGACCCAGCCGCTATGTCCGAGTGGGGTCCGATACCAAACTCCCAGAAGTGACGGAACTTTGTAATATCCTGTGCCGCGGCGCGTCTCCATGGTCGCTTCGACGTCTGTCCCAACGGCGATGGGAAGAATGTCGTACCGACGTCGATGTTCGTCAGGCACATGAAAACCCGTGGCAGGAGTCAGTTTATTGTTTGTGTAGAAGGGCGCCGGGTGACAGGTGGCGCAGCCTTGAACAGTGAAGACATGTCTTCCTCGATTAGTTTGTTCGTTGCTGCCGTGCGGATTGGGAGGAGGCCGAAGCGAATAGAGATACAGCGCCAACGCATATAGTTGCTCGTCGCTATAACGATCGGCCAATTGAGGCGTCAGTTTTTGCCCTCCCAAAAAATGGGCGAAGGGTACAAAACCACCGAAGCTCGCCAAATCGTCGCCACCCTGATTGAGGGCGGCATAGCGCATCAGATCACCAATCCCGCGATGGAGCTGCAAGCCTGTGTGGTCAAGATAAACGCGATGTTCCACACCAATCAGGTCCGGGATCTCGAGCGGCGTATTCAGCGAAAGCCTATGGCGGGTCATGACGCCGGTGGGACGGCCGGTGAGCATCGCGGCAGTTCCCTTCGCGTCCAACGCCTTTAGCTGCGATGGAAGGTCGGACGCGGCCCAAGGTTTCCAATAAAGCGACTCTAAAAGTCTGCGGTTGTCGGGAAGCGACTGCGGCTCTGTTCCTATGTTTTCAGCAAACGCAGCATCGAATGGAAAGTTTCCTGGGCCACCCCGCAGAACAGATCCGTCCGGCAGAACGCGCGTGTGGCACATGGCGCATCCCAGAACGCCGATCTCTACGTTGCCTTTCTCGCGAACAACGTAGCGCAGAAAGGGGAGTATGCCGTCTGACGAGAGCGGTGGCCGCACTTTCTCGTACCAAGCACGACTTCGCACATAAAGTTTCTCGCTGTGGCTTGGTCCCACAGCTATCCCCCCCTAGCCAATCGGAGATCGAAAAACTACCTCTCCGGCGCGAATCCAGTCTTCCTTGGTGCGCAGCTTGGAAGCGTCCCAAACCAGTTGTGGTTCGCGCTTCGCCAGTGAATCCAGATAACCTTGCGGTTCGCGATCGGGATGATATACGGGATAGGACTGGTAAATCGGGCGCACCGGCATCGCATAGTAGAACTTTGCCGACGCGTGCTTTGGCGAATACTCTGGACGACGCAAAGGAATTTCTATGCCAGCCATCGCGGCGTCATCCCACGTCTTTGGGATTACCGGATGGAATGAATCGGCGGCGTTCATTGATATGGCAAAAACGGTGGGCAGCAGCCACATCGATGTTGCTCTTGGGATTCGCATGAAGGTTGTTAATCGATAGTTCACAGCCTTGTTCGCATGAGTGCCGTCAGGAACTACGGTCCGGTGACTGGTAGCGTTGCCTTATAGCAGCGCCTGAAAACACCATTGCGATAAACCCGACCGTGGTGAGTGCGAAGCCGGAGGGCTCGGGCAGAGGGCGGGAAAAGTCATGCCTGGCCGCCCGAGAGCAGCGAAAGAAAAAAATCTCAATAAGGGCATCTCACAGTTACTCCTAAGTTAGATTTCTGAGAACGTCGAATCGTAGATGTTGATTAAATGTATTGGAAGACCGCATAAGTGACCATCCTTTTGTGTCACCCGGAACATCCTTTCCACAAAGTCGAGTATGGCCCTGCTTCGCCGTAGCTTTACCCAATGCCGCTTGGATTCCCGGCGGTGCCCGTAAACGGAATACGGCTTGTAGATGGGCACTCGGGGCAGTGATAGTTAAGAGGACAGCGACTATGGTGCAGGGCACCGAGCCGCGCGATAGTAATCGCTGCGGCAACAAAACCAACCAGGAAAGCGGATAGGATCCTAATAACGTATGTCTCTGTCGACTCGGCGTTCAAGGGAGTACAGCCAATCCTTTCCCTGCGAATCTAAAGGTTTAGCCGCGGGATGCCAATGCCGTAAGTGTCAAATCTGTGTCCTAAACACCTCACGCCGCAACGCTCTGATTGCAATGCAGTTTTAACCGTGTATCAAACTTGGTATTCTCGAAGATCAAAGCGTTATGGCCAGCGGACCACGACCCGAGTTTCCGGCTAAAGTGATTTTCGGACCGTTCGAATACAATGACCTAACTTCCGAATTGCGTAAGCAAGGCTCGCTGATTCGTCTTCGAGGCCCAACCGCTGCAAACCTTAAAGCTTCTGTTGTACGAACGTGGCGAAATCGTCACGCGACAGGAGTTACAACGGAAGCTGTGGGAAGGCAGCACGTTCGTCGACTTCGAACACGGGTTAAACGCCGCTGTCAACCGGCTTCGCCAGACCCTTTGTGACTCGGCGGAGCAGCCACGTTACATACAAACCATTCCCGGACAAGGCTATCGATTTATCGGACCGGTCGAGTTCGTGCGAAATTCTTCGCCAGTTGACTCGCCCCGACCTACGGAATCCGTTTCGCCACCGCGCAAGCGTAATGCTGCCCGGACGAGTCCCTTCCTCTTTATGGGACTTCTAGTCTTATTTATCGCGGGCGGTTTCTGGCTACAGCATTTGGTAAAGCGGCAGAAAGAAGTTTACGGGCTCGAGTTACAAGGTGAGACGTATGTTTCGAAGTGGACGCAGGCCGAGGTCCGAAAAGGGATCAGTTTCTTTAATCAAGCCCTTGCTCTTGACCCGAAGTCGGCTTCTGCCTACACGGGCCTCGCGACAGGCTGGATCTTTCTTTCGGACCTACACATCCCGCCACATGAAGCCATGGAACGGGCAAAGGCGAGTGCGCTGAAAGCGGTACAACTGAACGACTCTTTGGCTGACGCTCACGCAAATCTTGGCTTGGTCAAACTGCAATATGACTGGGACTGGAAAGGAGCGGAGCATGAGTTTCGGCGCGCGATCGAACTAGATCCAAGCGATCCATTAGGACACTGCCTATATGGCTGGATGTTGATCTCGCAAGGTCAGTTTGCGAGGGCTGAATCGGAGATGAGGCGCGGACTGGACCTTGAGCCATTGGACGGTTTCAACTTGATGGAAGTGGGATTAGTCCACTACTTTGCGCGCCAGAACGATCAGGCGATCGAACAGGAGCGGCGCGCGATCGGAGTGGACCCAACATTGTATTGGTCGCATATGGCACTCGGATGGGCCAACGAACAACGCGGTGAGCTTTCTTCGGCAGCGCAAGAATTGACCGAAGCGAATCGTTTGAGCTTTGAGGAAACGTCCCAGGTCATCGGCTCGTTGGGACATGTGTATGCCTTGTCCGGGCAGCGAGCGCAGGCCCAGAATTCGATTGAGACTTTGCAGCGGCTGGCGAAACACAAGTACATCTCCCCTTATGACTTTGCGGTCGTTTACGCCGGCTTGGGAGACCAAGAGAATGCCCTGCTTTGGCTGGAAAAGGCGTACGACGATCGTTGCGGATGGCTGGCGCTCTGGCTCAAGGTTGATCCGAGATTCGACTCTTTGCGAACGAATTTGCGTTTTCAAAAGCTCTTGCGTCGCATCGGCTTTAGCATGTTGAGTGGAAGAACACTGTAGGCGCAATCCTCGCTACCTCAAGACCTTGCGACTTAGGCTCTCCGACACGGCGTTAGAGGCCAAATGACCTGGGTCATACTCCCTGTTAACGGAACCGAATGGTCAACAAAACCTGGAAACGAACAACTGGGGGCGTAGTCGCTCACACCTTGATTGTCGCTGCAGCCGGCGTAGCGGAAAATAGATCCCCTGGTCACAAAGAGTAGAGCTGCCTGCAAGTCACTTTGACGGGAAACGCGCAACTTTGAGATTTGAAGCGCTGCCCAGAGTCACCCTGAGTGACTGCGCCACATAGAGACTCCAATTTCGGGCTACTGAGTCGAACGCTCTCAAAAGGAGCTGCGGAAATGACAATCAGCGACCGAGACGCCCAAAGCCCAGCCGCCACGCCCAAAGCAATCAGCGTTTTCTCCTTCAAAGGCGCGGGTGTGCGTATCTCAATTGACCTTCGACATTCTCTCATTTCCACAAGACTGCTATAGGAATTAGATAGAGGACATATAGGAATTAAGTGCCCCGAGAATGCCGGGAACCTGCCCCCAGAATGCCGAAGATTGATCTTGAAAGCGCCCCCAGAATGCCGTGGAAGTGCGCTCGTTTTCCAGACTGCTCTGTGAATATTTGGAATACGAGCCACCCATGAGCTGCGCCCCCAGAATGCCGAAGCAGATGGGATTTGTGGCAAACAAACTAATCAAGAGTGTCACATCTTGCCGTTCATGAGGCTTTCCAGTCGTAGGAAATGGATGAGCAGGGCGAGGAGCATTAGTGAATGGCCTTCGAGATAAGTTCGGACAACATCGCTGAAGCGGTCGTCCTGCGATTGCGAGACCTCGCCGTGCTTCCTCCGCGGCTTCTGACGCTAGCCCAGGCCGCTACATATCTCGGCCTCACGCCGGACGCCCTCAAAGCGAAAGTGCATATGGGCAGAGTGCCCACTGTCGAAATCGACAGCAAACTGCGTTTTGACCGTCAGGACCTCGACCGCATGATCGATCAGAACAAGAGGGTTGCTTAGCTTGCCACGTCAACGAGTACGGCGTGGACAGGGCACGATCTACAGGCGGGACAAGACCTGGTGGTGTGCCTATTCGGTTGACGGCATTCGAAAGCGAGAGTCTTGTAAGACAAGCATAAGAGAAGAGGCCTTGGCTTATTTACAGCGGAAGCAGGGCCGACTTGCCTCGGGCGAGCTGCTGACGCCGGATCGCGTAACGGTGCGTGATCTTCTCAATCTCCTGCTCGAAGACTACGATACCCGGCAAGTTGCGCAGGCGTATATCGCCACTCTGAAAATCAAATCGATCTTGCTACCTAAACTTGGTGACGTGAAGGCCGCTCGTCTGGGTAGCGCTCGAATCCAGGAATACATCGAAGCCCGGCTGAAGGAAGTGAAGCCCGCAACTGTCAATCGGGAACTCGGGATGTTGCATCGCGCATTTCAGCTCGGGTACAACCAAGATCCTCCGCTTGTTGCACGAGTGCCCTATCTGCCGCGGCTGACGGAGGACGAGCCGCGAAAAGGATTTTTAAAACCGCAGACCTATCACAAGTTGCTCGCCGAACTGCCAAGCGAGCTGCAATTGCTTTTTGTGATTGCCTATCACGTGGGTCTACGACGTGGCGCTCTGCTTCGCATCAGATGGTCGCAAGTTGACCTCGCCGCGAACACAATTTGGATGGAGGGACGCCGCCAAAATCGAAAGCCAGAACCCATAGCCGTTCCCATCTACGGCGATATTGCGAAATTTATCTTGGCTCAACCTCGGACTAGCGAATTTCTTTTTGCCAGGGGAGCGAAACCGATCCTGGATTTCCGGGAGAGCTGGGATATCGCTTGCCAGCGAGCCGGTGTACCGGAACTTCTGTTTCATGATTTGCGCAGGACTGCCGTTCGTAATCTACGTCGCGCCGGTATTCCGGAGTCGGTGATCATGAAAATTACTGGCCACCGCACTAGGAGCGTATTCGAGCAATACAACATCACCGACCATTCCGACACTCTCGAAGCTGGCCTGAAGGCCGGCAAGTTCTTGGCCCGGGAGCATGGAGATATGTCACAATCAGTGACACAATCGAGGAAAGAAAAGAAATGAAAGGAGGAGGGTAAGATCTTTGTTTTGTGTTTGGTGCGGAGAGGGGGACTTGAACCCCCACGGTGTTACCCGCTAGCACCTCAAGCTAGTGCGTCTGCCAATTCCGCCATCTCCGCTTAGAAAAGTTACTTTTTCTTGTTGTTTTGAACCGGTGGCGGCGTTGTTTTCTGGGTCGCCGCTGCTTTCCGGTGTTCCAGGACGCTGCCGCTCGAGGGAGTGCTTCGGTCTGACATGATGGCCAGGGTCAGAGAGGTAACCATGAACAGAATTGCGGCAATTGTCGTTGCCTTCGACAACACCGTTGCCGTGCCACGCGGGCCGAAAACCGTCTGCGAACCCATTCCGCCGAACGCTCCTGCCAAATCGGCTGCCTTGCCGCTCTGCAGCAGAACGACAATGATCAGAAATATGCAGATCACGACGTGCAGGGTCGTTAACAGATACACCATGCCAGTCCTGAGTATAGCAATGCAAAACTAGAGAGGGTGGGCCATCTATCGCTGGAGGATTTGCGGGAGGAATACCGGCGTGATACGCTCGACGAGCGAAATTGCGAAACGAACCCATTCGGGCAGTTTGCAAAGTGGATGGCCGAGGCGCAAGCTTCTGAAATAAAAGAACCTACAGCGATGACGCTCTCGACCGTAGGGGCTGATGGACGGCCCTCCGGACGTATCGTTTTGCTGAAGGAAATGACCGACGATGGGTTCGTTTTTTACACCAATTACCAAAGCCGGAAGGGCCGGGAGCTAGCCGCGAATCCGAACGTGGCTCTCACATTTTACTGGGGGGAACTGGAGCGGCAGGTGCGGATCGAGGGCCAGGCCGCTCGTGTATCCCGGGAGAAATCTGAGGCGTACTTCCGGAAACGTCCGAAGGGCAGCCGGCTGGGGCGCGGTGGTGTCGAACCAGAGCACAGTTTTGCCGAGCCGGGCGCCGCTCGAGGAACGATTACGGGAACTGGAGGAGCAATATAAGGATACGGACGATGTTCCCGCCCCCGAGTGCTGGGGCGGCTACTGCGTTTCGCCGGGAGCGTTCGAGTTCTGGCAAGGGCGCCGCAGCCGCTTGCATGACCGGCTGGTTTACGAAAAGAACGGCGACTCAGGATGGATCTTAAAACGCCTTGCACCCTAGCTAAACGAACGTTTGCCTCTGTACGTCTCTTTGTTGTGCTGGCCTCTATCGCCTTCGTGGCGAGCGCTGCGACTGAACCGAGCCAATTGATTCAGCAGGTTCAGAGCCGATATAACAATGCCCGAACCCTGTCGGTTCAGTTCCGCGAGACATATAGTCTGCTTGGGCATCCGCGTCCGCCAGAAACGGGTAGATTGACGCTCCGCAAGCAAGGCAAGATGCGATGGGACTACACACAACCCGAGGGCAAGCTGTTCATCTCCGACGGGAAAACGGTATATCTATACACCTCGGAGGATAACCGGGTAGAAAAAGTGCCGCTCAAGGACACTGAAGATATGCGGGCTCCGCTGGCATTTCTCTTGGGTCGACTCGATCTGAAGAAGGAATTTCAGAACTTCCAGGTTAAACCGGACGATCGCGGGAACTGGCTAGACGCATCGGCCAAGAATGACCGTTTGCCGTACAGTAGCGTTCAAATGTTGATCGCGCCCGACGGATCAATTCGCGAGTTAAAAGTATTCGGAAGGGACGAATCGTTGCTTTCGTTCGCGTTCAGTGACGAGCGGATTAATCCCGCAGTGAGCGAAAGCATGTTTCATTTCGTGATTCCTCGGGGAGCGGAAGTGGTGGACTCGATCCAACTCGGGTCGCAGGAGAAATAGAGACGAGTGGCTGAGTTTGTTCTCAGGTACGCAGACCCGCGCGGCCAGATGCATGAGCAGGTGGCGGACGCGCCAACTGAGCGTGAGGCTCGGGACCGGTTGGCGCAGCAGGGATTTCTTGTTTACTCGGTTCATCCGAAAGCCCTTGGCGCCCGGCTGAGCGGCGTCGCGACGGGCGGCAAGAAGGTCAATCTCGAGAAGTTCCTGATCTTCAACCAGCAGTTTGTGACCTTGATACGTGCCGGACTGCCGATCCTGCAAGGTCTCGATCTACTGGCCGACCGGCTGACCGATGAAAAGTTGGGACGGCACATTCGGGCGGTACGAGACGAAGTTCGAACAGGTACCGTGCTGTCGGACGCTTTTGCGCATCAAGGGGTGTTTCCAGCCATTTACATAACCTCGGTTCTGGCAGGAGAAAAGAGCGGATCGTTAGTCGAGGTGCTCGAACGTTTTATCGCCTATCAGCGGTTGACCTTATCGTTGAGAAAGAAGCTGCTGGTTTCGCTTCTGTATCCGGCGGTGTTGATTGTACTGGTGATCTGCCTGATCGTGTTCCTGGTGACGTATGTTGTTCCAAACTTCGCTGCACTCTATAACAGCATGGAAGCGCGACTTCCGGCGGCCACGCGAATCCTGATCGCAGTAGGGACGACGGCCAGGAGCTATGTACTTGTAGGAATCGCTTGCTTGTTAGGCGCGGCTTTGGCTGCCTACTTTTGGGCACGGCGCCCTGGATCTCAAGAGAGTCTCGATCGCTTGAAGGCGCGGCTTCCGCTGCTCGGCGAGGTTTGGACCAAGTACCAAGTTGCGCAGATGTCGCGCGTGCTGGGAACCCTGCTGGTGGGCGGCATTCCGCTGGTACAGGCGCTCGAGACTGCGGGCCGTTCACTAGGAAGCGTACTGCTCGAGAAGGCGCTTGAAAGCACATCGGGGCTAGTACGCGAGGGCAAATCCCTTTCGCAGTCACTGGCCAAGACGGGGCTGGTTCCGGAACTGGCAATCGACATGATGGAAGTGGGTGAATCCACCGGAGCGCTGCCGCAAATGCTAACGAGCGTGGCGGAGTTTTACGAAGAAGATGTTTCGACGAGAATGACGGCTCTTCTTTCTTTAATAGAACCGGCAATCATGATTGGTATGGGCATATTTGTGGCGTTTGTTCTCGTAGCACTCTACTTGCCCATCTTTTCGCTGGCAGACACGATCAGGTAAATGGCAACAGAAACTCTCAAAATCAAAGATCCCGGAACAGAAGCGGAGCAGGCGCAGGCAATCGCACGCCGCTATTGCTGCGATTACGTCGATTTGAAGACGGCCAAAATCGACCACGAACTCTTTCGCACCATTCCGGTCGATCTGATGTTCCGCTACCATTTTGTGCCGCTGCAGGCGCACAACGGGTGCCTTGACATTGCGTTGTCCGACCCTCGGCAGATAATCTCGATTGACGAATTGGCGGTACTGCTCAGCAAGAAGCTGAAGGTGAAGGTTGCCACGTATTCGCAGATTTCGGATCTACTGAAAAAGACCGAGCAGTCGCAGCGCGTACTCGAAGAAGTAACCGAAGGGTTCACGCTGGACGTAGTAGGCGATGACGACAATGCCGATGAAAATCTCTCGATTGACAGGCTGACATCGGACGAAGGCAACATCGCGCCAGTGATCAAGCTGGTGGATACCACGATCTTCAACGCGCTCGAAAGGCGGGCGAGCGATATCCACATCGAGACGCGCGATCAGGAACTGGCGATCAAATACCGCATTGACGGCGTCCTGCAGTATGCGATGAGCCCGATCGCGAAAGAGTGGTACTCGGCGGTTATCTCTCGTATCAAGGTGATGAGCGAGTTGGATATCGCGGAGCGCAGGGTTCCGCAGGACGGCCGTTTTCGCGTGCGCTACAAAGGCCGGCTGATCGATTTCCGCGTTTCGATCATGCCAACAATTTATGGCGAAGATGCCGTGCTCCGGGTGCTCGACAAGGAGTCGATGAGCGAGAAGTTTTCGCGTCTGACCCTGGACGTGGTCGGATTTGCCGATCAGGACGTAACGAAGTTTCGCCGGTACATCAAGGAACCATACGGGATGGTGCTGGTAACTGGTCCGACGGGTTCCGGCAAAACGACTACGTTGTATGCGGCGCTAAGTGAAATCAAGAACGACGAAGACAAGATCATAACGATCGAAGATCCGGTTGAGTACCAGATCAAAGGCATTACGCAGATCCCGGTGAACGAGAAAAAAGGGCTGACGTTCGCGCGCGGGTTGCGTTCCATTCTCCGTCACGATCCGGATAAGATCCTGGTGGGCGAAATCCGCGACCAGGAGACGGCTCAGATCGCGATCAACGCGGCCCTTACGGGACATCTGGTATTTACAACTGTGCACGCGAACAACGTGTTGGACGTGCTGGGCCGATTCATGAACATGGGCGTGGAGCCCTATAACTTTGTTTCGTCATTGAACTGCATTCTGGCGCAGCGCCTGGTGCGCATCATCTGTCCGCACTGCCGCCAGCGTATTCAGTACGACGATGAATACCTGATGGAAAGCGGGCTGCAGCCGGAGGAGTGGCGTTCGGTTCCGCTATTCGAAGGAAGAGGATGCATGGAGTGCAGCGGCACTGGTTTCCGGGGACGAACGGCCATTCATGAACTGCTGGATTTGACGGAAACGATCCGCGAGATGATCCTCGAGCGACGCCCGACTTCCGAGATCCGGCGTGCAGCCCGAGAAGATGGCATGACGTTCCTGCGGGAATCGGCGCTCGATCGCGTGCGCAACGGGATCACGACACTACGCGAAGCGAATAAAGTGACGTTCATCGAGGGTTAGGAGTTAATCTGCCGTTTCTTGACAAAGTGCAGCGTTGGGTATCGGAACCGGCGCCGGACCATCTTTTTGAGGTGACGGAGGTCACTGTGGCGAGTGTTTCCCCGCGGACGCCCGGACAGCACAAGCACGAGTTTTTGAATGAGCGGGGAATCATGGCTTCGCCCGCCGCGCCGAACCTTCTGAAGCCGCAACTCTACGCAGAGGCCTTGCGCCGGTTCGGGAATGTTCAACCACAGAAGAAGTCACCCGGCGCCGCGGTGGTGATTCCAGATTATGCGGTCAGGATGGCGATTTTGGATTTTGAAAATTTTCCTTCGGCGGAAGATGAGAGGCTGGCCCTGCTGCGTTTTCGTTTGCGTAAATCGGTTCCCTTTCATGTAGAAGAGGCGCAGCTTTCCTACTCGATTCAACTTGAAGAGCCGAAGCGGGTCGAGGTATTAGCAGTCGCCATGGCGCGTCCTATTCTGGCCGAATACGAGACTATCTTCACGGATGCCGGGTTCCGCGTGGGCATGGTTACGCCGTCGTCGATTGCGGCTTTGCGCTTGTTCGCGTCCACCGGGCAAGGCTTGACGCTGGTGGCGAAGTCGGCTGGGGACACGCTCTCGGTCCTATTGCTTGAGAAGGGGCGGGTGCGACTGGTGAGATGCCTGGATTTCGGGGGCGCGGAAGAACAAGACGAAAACACAGATGCCGGCGTGCTTTCCTCGCTGCAGCAGACGGTTGCTTATGCGGAGGATCAGCTCGGCAGACCTGTAGCTCAATTGCTACTCTGTGGATTCGGCAACGAGACGGACGATTTGGGAAGGCAGGCTGAAACGGAGTTTGGGATTCCGTATACGCCTGTTCGCTCCAAGTACGGTGCAGCCACGCAGGCGAATGCCGGGCTGCTGGGATTGCTGGAGCATTACGCGGCATGAACGGTGTTTCTTCTCCGTTGATTAATGTGGCCTCCCAGCCGTTCCGCCGGGAGCGTGCCCAGAATGCGCTGCTCGGCGGTGTGTGCGCATGCCTGACGCTTTCTTTGCTGGTGCTGGTGAGTTTGATTTTCCAGGCACGGGGACGAGCGACGGATTTGCGGCGGTCCATCGATGCGGAACGATCTGCGCTGCGCAGCGCACAGATAGATCAGGCGCGGTTTTCCGGGGTGCTCGGCAGACCGGAGAACGCAGATGTTTTCGCCGTGAGCGTGTTTCTAAACGAATTGATCGCACGACGGGCGGTGAGTTGGACGCGGGTTTTCAAGGATCTGGGAACGGTGATGCCGAACAACATGCGGCTGATTGGAGTGCGGCTGCCGCAAGTTCCTTCCGAGGACCCGAGCGGTGTGAATCACGTGCAGCTTGACATGCTGCTGGGCACCGACCGGCCGGATGCGATTATCGATCTTCTGAAACGGCTGGAGGGGTCGAAGATGTTCGGTGCTGCACAGATGCTGGCGCAGCAGCCTCCAAGCCAGAATGATCCGCTTTACAAATTCCGAGTGACGGTGGCGTATGACCAGAAGCTTTAGATTGACGCTGCCGGCTGTCAGTGGAACCCGGCTGTGGCTGCAAGTTCTGTGCGCCGTGCTGGTGCTGTTGAACGCGGCTGCTCTGTTCTGGTACGTGGCGCCTCCCGGCGGTACGAGGCAGGAACTGACGGCGGAACAGCAGAGGCTGCGGAATGAAGTCGCAATGGCGAAGGCGCGTGGGCTGCGGCTGAAGACGATGGCCGTGAAGGTGCAGAACGGAGGCAGCGCATCGGCCGACTTCGAGGGCAAGTATTTTCTACCCCGGCGACAGGCGTACGCCGCAATCGTTGGCGAGATACAGCGTATGGCGAGCGCGTCCGGATTGCATGAGCGCGACGCCGTCTACGGGGAAGAGCCGATTGAAGGGACAGCGGATCTTTCGCTTATGAACAGCACGGCGAATTACGAAGGCACCTACGACAGTCTGCTGCGGTTCTTGCAGGAAGTGGACCGTTCCCCGATGCTGCTGATGCTCGATAACCTGCAGGCCGCACCACAGCAAAAAGGCGGCGAGATTAACACCTCCATACGATTTCAGGCGATCATTCGCGACGACGGCAGCCAGAAGATTGGAGGGCAGGCATGAGCGCCGCCAGCCAAACAAGAATCTTCGGCATGAACGTGGCGATTGATCCGAAGATTCTGGTGGGGGGATTGATCGCACTGGCAGCCCTGTTGTTCTGGTACAACTCGCGCAGCGAACCGGGAGGCGCTGGAGCGCCCACGGCGGTATCGCCAGTTCGGCAGGATGCGCCGCTGCCCGTGGCGACCGTCGCAGCGCGAGCCCGCGTGAACTCATCGCGCCGCCAAAGGGCGACCGCAGACCGTGGCACGTTGCGATTGCGTCCAGTGGATGCGACGCGCGGAGATATCGATCCAACGATACGGCTGGACCTGTTAGCGAAAGTCCGGTCAGTAGCCGAACCGGTGGGAGCGCGAAACTTGTTCGAAATTGGGGCGGCTCCAGCTGCTGCGGCGTTGCCGAAGATAACCGGCCCGATTATTACTCCCAAGCCGCTTCCGGTGCCGGCGGCCTCGGCACATTCCACTGTCATTCCGATGCAGGTGAACATTCCGCTGAAATATTACGGATATGTTCACTCACCAGACAAAAACCAATCGAACCGAGGACTGTTCCTGGATGGGGATAACGTTCTGGTAGCAACCGAAGGCGAATTCGTGAAAGGACGATACCTGGTGGTTGAGCTCACTCCCAATAGCGCGAAGATGGAAGATACACAGGTGAAGATGGGGCAGGTTCTGCCCGTAGTGCCCGTAGCTCTGCCATGAAAAAGATGGAGGTCAGACGGAGAGCAGGCGAACGCGGGTCGGCGCTGCTGATCGTGTTTGTGATGGCTGCTGCGTTGGCTATCTTGTTGTATACGGAAATGCCGGTAGCGGCCTTCGAAGCGCAGCGGCAGCGTGAGCAGCTATTGATCGACCGCGGCAATGAATATGCGCATGCCGTGAAGCTCTTTGTACGGAAGGTCGGGACTTACCCTGCTTCGCTTGACGCACTCGAAAATACGAACCGGATGCGTTTTCTTCGGCACCGCTTCAAAGATCCTTTCACGGACAAAGACGATTGGCGGCTGCTGCATGCGGGTCCGGGCGGGATGCTAGTGGATTCGAAAGTAAACCCGATCAACGCCAATGCAAACGGTCGAAGCGGGACCACTCAGAACGGGATCGGTCAGAACGCTAGCGGGCAGAGTACTTTCGGAACCGCGGGGGGGACTGCAGTGGCTAGCAGCGGGTCGGGAGGTGCTGCATTTGCCGGGTTTAATAATGCGATCTCAACGGGATCGAACGCAGCTTCGGGAGAAGTGGTGGTGCCGGCGATTCCACAGCGACCGCCTGCAGTGGCGGCCACCGGCGCGGCCGGAACTGCCGGTTCGAGTGCGGAAAGTAGCGCGAACGCCGATCCCACAGCGCCGCTGTTGCCCTCAACGCCTGCCGAAACAGCGAGTGCAGCGGCCGCGTTGACGCAGGCCGGACAGACGAGCACCGGACAGACGGGTACCGGGCAAACGGGCACCGCGCAAGCGGGGGCCGCGCCTTCGGGGACGGCGGGAGTAAACGGACAAGCACCGGCGCAGGGCGGCACACCGACGACAGCGGCCGCACAAACTGCAACGGCGCAAGGCGCGACGCCGCCGGGCACTTTGGCGCAGCGTCCCGGAGGGATAGGGTCGACTAGCGGAGGTCCCGGACAGTTAAATTCCGGCGGACTAGCAGGTGTAGCGAGCAAAGCGACAGGTCACGCCATAAAAACCATCAACGACCAGACGGATTATTCGCTTTGGGAATTCTATTACGATCCGTCGAAAGATGCTGCGCGTGTAGGGGCGGCGGGTCAGTTAGGATCGCAGAACAGCCGGACGGGAGCCGCTGGACAGGCAGGCTCGACCAATAGCTTCGGGTTTGGAAGTTCTACTACGGCCAGCGGTATGCCATCCACGAATACCAGCGGGACCTCGACTCTTCCGGCAACTTCGACGCCCGCCCCTCAGAATCCGCCACAGTAGCGGGTCATCACGGCGTTTCGCTGCCGTCGTGACAACCTGAAAGCGAATGCCCATCTGTCCTGTCTGCTCTGGAGCCTCATTTGAGGTCATCGCCGGGGTGGAACGTTTGCGCGAAGAGTGCCAAATACGCGAGAGCTTTGTCCGACAGAGACTGACGCGCGAAGTCAAAGCAGAAGAGTTGAAGGATCTCACCGATTTCTTCCATGGAGAAGCGGCTCACCTTGTGGAATGCAACACGTGTCGCCTGCTGGTGCGCAAAGAGCACGAAGCTCCGCCGGCCGAAGAGTATTCGAAGGACGAGTACGATCCTGCGGCGATGGAGCGAGTGTACCCGCAGTACGTGAACGCGTTCCGCGCGAAGGAGGGGACTTATCGAAATCTTTTACGTCCGGGCGCCCGCGTGCTGGAGGTTGGCAGCCATTACGGCGCATTTCTTCAGACTGCGGAGGAATGGGGCTGGCAGGCGGAAGGCGTGGATGTTGGTGAGGATACAACGCGGTTCGCCCGGTCGAAGGGATTTCGGGTTCATCAGGGGTCACTCAAAGATTGCGGCTTCGACGAAGCTAGTTTCGATGCGGTCTGTATCTGGAACTGTTTTGAGCAGATTGACGATCCCAGGCCCCTTCTTGCGGCCTCGCGCCGGATCGTAAAACAAGGCGCGCTCTTGACCGTTCGGACACCGAGCGGACTGTTCTATTCCGTCTGCCAAAAGTTGCTGCGCGACTCCGATTTGCAGCAAGACGTCAAGGAATTTCTGTTGGAGGCGATGGCATATAACAACCTGCTCGGGTTTCCTTATTTGTATGGCCACAGCCCGGCGACGCTGGTGCGCCTGATCAAGCCGTTCGGATTTCGCGAAGCGGGGTTCGTGAACTCGGAACTGCTGACATTACCGCTGCCTCAGTATCCGGACTGGGTTGCGCAGGAGGAGCGAACGATTAATGAAGAGACGCGCCTGCTGGCAAATTCGATTTTGGCGGATGGATCGGGAGCGTTCAGTGGACCGTGGATTGAGGTTTGGTTTCGGGCGGAGTAATCTCTACTCGCACAATAAACAGATTCGGGTCACTGGAGAGCTGGTCTCGAATTGCGGCTGAGTTTGTCAGGATTTGGAACTCAGTCCCGGAGTTGTTAAGAATCCTGAAAAATGGTTTCTTCCTGATACGGAGGGCAAAGCTCTACCCTCTCCGTCTTCGAGCACGCTGATCTTCAAACAATACTCCATCTCGAGTTCGTTGGACCCGCAATCGTTTCCGGATGCCGACTGCTACGGCGCCCCCGATGCTAAGCAGCATCCAGGACTCGGGTTCGGGAACGGCGTTTACATATCCGCAGTTGCAGGCAACAAAGTCGTTGCTGGAGCTGCTGACCGTGAAGCTCGTAATCACGTCCCCACCAGTGGCGCGGACGCCGGCGAACAAACTGGTTCCGAAAGACCCGTTGGTCGTGAAGGTGCCCAGCGCCCTGGAATTGTCAAACGCTGTAAATGAAAACGTCGTGGTTCCCTGTGTATTGCTCAGCAGACCAACGCCGATTTCTTCAAGTGGGTTAGCAACTGATATCGTAACCGGACTTGCTATGCCTGTTATCTGGGCTCCGTTATACAGAAAAGTCACGCCATTGATATTGCCGCGCAAGAATTCGCCACCCGAATTGAGACTATAGATAAATGTGTTGTCGGGCGTTCCGAGCGTGTAAGGACTGGGCAGAATTGTCCCCTCTGGTTCGGGAAATGCCGCGTTCTCGTGGCTGGGGGACAGATCTGCAGGTGTCAATAGCTGAATGACACTGGCCTGTGTTAGCGCGGCGCCGCATAAACCGACAGCAGCCGTCAACACCGCCGAGTGAAAATGCCTAACGCGTAAAAGAAACATACTCTCCTCCTTCGAAGTTAGATCGAGTTCCTCGTCCTGCGGAGCCTATTCATAACTCGCGACAGAATGGGAAGGTTTCGCCGTCAGCACGACAAATGGCGCTTCCTCCGAAGCTGGTGAACTTCCGTTTCTCGTCAGACAAGCGGTGTCGAATGCCGGCCATTCGCGAGAATGCCGCACTTCTCTGTTTGATCGAAGTCCGAATTGCTTTAATTTCCCGAGATAACCGTTCGGGAGTGCAAGCCAGATAAGAGACCCATCAATCTCTAAAACAATTCGTGCCTGGATGAGATCTTCTATTGCGGCGTTCGCATGTTGCGCATCTATGTCCCGTTGGCCAAGTTCATTAAGAAGCCTCTTCCGATTGAAGAGGCCTGTCCTTAATACGTCACCTACGAAGCCATGGGCACGCGACAACCTGTGAACCTGGGGCGAATCGCTCAAGCGAGTATCTTCAACCAGCAAGCTATCAGCAACTAGCCGGTAGGTGAGTTGCGACTTGCCCGACTCAAAACGTTCTCGCCATCGCAGTACTTGATGTTGAAGAACCTTGTGGAGCAGGCTGAGATCGCCGTCGAAATTACGATACGGACTGTCAAAGTAGTAGCAGTAGCTCTCCATAGCCAGGTTTGTTTCGCGCTTGAAGTGCGAGCTAAACACCACGTCGTACCGCCAGTGAGCCTTCAGGGGCTGCTTCGCCCCGAAGCGCTCAGGGTCAGTGGCGAGCGGAGCGTATCTGGTCACCAGGACTGGAACCGTTGTTTGTGGAGGGATCAGGTGAAACAGATAAGGGAGGATCCGCACTAAGTCCTCATAATCTGAAGAGCTCTCGTAAGGAAAGCCAAAGATCAGATTGTAGAACGAGTACATGCCATTGTTGAGTATGGTGTACAAGGTAAAGATATTCTGTGCAGCACTTACTCCCTTAGCCATCAGCTTAAGCACCGGGGAACTGAAGCTTTCAATCCCGGGCTGCAAATAACGGATTCCCGCGGCGGCGCAGAGATCAATCTGCGACCGTTTGAGATTTGCTTTAGTCTCGTAATGTAGCGTATAGGGAGCATTCCGTGCGGCCATTTCGGGGAGGAAGCTTTGGTAATAAGTCATGGGCATGATGTAGTCCGAGAATCGGAACGAGGTCACGTTATAACGCCCGTGAAGCTGGTCCAGCTGAGAAACTGTGATGTCGGAAGACTTAACTCGATATCGTAGAGTCTCGTCATCGATGCCGCAGAAGACGCAATGCGCTTTCTGTCCATACCAACAGCCTCGCGAAGATTCCACGGGCATCTCCCCGATCAGAAATGAAACCCCGTGTTTTTCCTCGAGTTCTTCGCGCTGAATGAAAAAGTCATCGAAGTTGGGAGTTGGCGAGGTGTCCAGGTCGATTTTGACCGGGTGGTCCAAATCGACGACTTTTCCATCCGGGTCCCGGTAGGAAATATTCGGAACATCGCCCAGAGGGCGAACGCCAGTAGAAGCTTCGAAAAGGGGCACGATGACTGGCTCGCCGTCACCGTACGAGACAACGTCCATCTCGGCAAAAACGTTCTGCAGCTCAGGCCCGACGGGGCGTTGCAACGCATAACCACCAAATGCGACGGTGATTCCCGGGTGGATTCGTTTGATGCGGCGGGCGAGCGCTAGTGACGCCATCGTCTGATCGAATAAGCAGCTGAATCCGACCAGACAATAAGCAGAGAAGTCGATCTCAGCCAGGATGTCATCCAAAAAGCGCGGAATAACTTCATTGCGGGCCCGCAGCATCTTCAAAATCTGCGGCTCCGCGGGAGCGATTGCTTTAGGAGACAAAGCGAGGCAGTCCTGTTTATCCTGAATCAGCCTTTCCAGGACTTGTATTTGCTCCGGTGAGGCCTGATCCTCGAATTCCCTGGTGAAGACAAAATCGTTCGCAGCCCAACTCTGGGACAGCGACACCCAGGTATTGTACTTCACGTACCGAAGCAACCGCATGGATGCATACAGGCAGTCGCAGCCGATACTGTGAGAGGTCAATACACTCTTTAAAATGCTGATCCCGAGGCATGGCTCCATACAGGTGCCCCATGGCATACTGATCAGGAGCACACGTTTACCGCGGGCCGCTTCGTTACGATTCATCACGGCGGCTTTCCTCAGATTATGGGAAGTTATCTATAGCTTCAGGTGGCTGTCTGGAGAATCGTCGGTGACCATCGTACGGCTGCATCCGGCGATCACAATAGTGATAATGGCGATCGCGCCAACAACGACGACTGTGCTGATGCCGAAGTCGGCGTGAATGTCTGGGATAGTTCCCTGAGCGTCCGAGCGTTGCCCGTATTCACGGGTCATCTTCTCGGTGACCTCAGCCAACACTTGGCCTCGGTCGCGACCGCCGAGCGTCTCCTCGACTTCCGGGGAAATGATGACGCCTAGTTGGGCGGCCACGCCTTGAGGGTCTACGGTAAAGGTTTTGAGGAAACGCCCGTCATATATGACATGAGCCACAAAATCCTCGACGGTGCTGTAGTTAAGAAGTTCGGTTGGCGAAGTGTGCGGGTCGGAGCCCACGGGGGCATCGGAGATTTGATCCGGGTCGCAAACCGTAGAGCGGTCTTCAGCCAAATAGCTGTTGCTCATCGTACCCTCCCTGCATGATTACGAGATCGCTGGAGTGAATCAGATTGTAACACTGTGACTGTAGCGGTGCAACAGGTTTTAACAGTTTCAACGGCGCTTAAAACGATTTGGTTCTTACCTGCACATATAAGGCCGCGATAATTCGTCCGCTGCCTTACGCATCGATCGCCAGCGTTACTGCATGTCGATCAGCGCAGCCATGGTCTCAATGCCATCCCAGAGGTTCTGCAGGCGGAGGTTTTCGTTTGCGGCGTGCTGATTGTCGTCGTGATTGGCAATAGGCACGCTGATGGTACGAGTATCTGCGGCACGTTCCATCGCTTCCAAGGGGACGGTGCCGCCGGACGTAGGCATCAGAATGACTTTGCCGCGTGCACTTTCGACCGCGTGAATGACTTCCGCCGCAATAGGAAGATCCATGGGAGTGCGCGAAGCGTTTTCACCCTCATCGGCCTTGATGAAAGCAACCTTCGCATGACTCAGGAGTTCGTCACGGGTGGGCTGGGTGTTCGTAATGAAGTAACCGCGTGAACGGACATAATCAATCACCCTCTGCTGCTGAGTCTTCCCATCGATGCCGACCACAAGCCGGAGATCCAGATCCGCAGTAGCCGTGGACGGAATTGAATTGGTGGAGCGTGCACCCGTCTGGCCGGAGGAGATGCCATTAATGTTCAAGGATGGTTCATTGAGCAGTTCGAGCAGTTGTTTCCCGCCGCCGTCCGTATGCCCAAGCGCAAGTTCCTGGCGCAGGGTGTCATCCAGACGGGGTGCCGAGGCGAGCGCCTGCTTCTCAACAGGACCGAGAGGCTTGATGCCGTCATAGAAGTGCGGAATGAGGACGTGCCCTTGGTCATCTTTCATGCCGGCGAGAAGTTGGGCGAGCATCATGGCGGGATTCGGCGCCCAGTTGCCGTAGTGGCCGCTATGAAGCGGGTGACTGGGGCCATATACGGTGATCTCGAGATGCGCATCGCCACGCGCGCCGAACGTAAGAATTTGTTGGCGGTTCTGGGCCACGGGACCGTCGCAGACAAGCCAGACGTCGCCCTGAATCAGAGCGCGATTGGCAAGCAGGATTTTCTCGAGATGAGGAGAGCCAGCCTCTTCCTCTCCTTCCCATACAAACCGGACATTCGCTTTGAGCGGAATCTCGGATGCTTGCAGCGCGCTGAGTGCTGTCAACTGCGCGAAGATGGCGGCTTTATCATCGCCGGCGCCGCGCGCATAGATGCGGGGCTCGCCGTTCACCTGTTTCAGCACGGGCGTAAAGGGTGAGCCGGAGTCCCATTCAGAGGGTATGACGGGTTGTCCATCGTAGTGGGCGTAGAAAACGATGGTGCGCATGGCGCCTGGAGTTTTGAACTCACCGAACACGACAGGCGGCGTGGAAGCGGGCAATCCCGGCGCAGTCAGCAACCGCGCTTCGGCGCCACGCTGCTGGAGTTGACTGACGAGGAAATCCGCGTTCCGGCGTTGGCCGGCAGGATCGGCGGCTACGTTCGGGATAGAGAGGAATGCTTCGAACTGCCGGGTAAGTTCAGCTTGATGAGCACGCGTGTAGGTACGAGCTGCTTCCGGAGGCGCAGACGCCGAGCGAAGGCCGGGTACAACGACTAGAAGCAGGAGCACTGCACTCCACATCAGAGACATGAAATGCAAGTTAGCATGACGATTCGGCACATTCGTCTGCGACGCGCGATCATGGGAAACCAGACCGGATCCTTGCAACTTTGGCTGTGATACGCTACGGGGCTTTCGGTTCATCTCTCGTCCCACACTTACGATTTTTCCTTCCTGATCCAGGGCGTGAGGACCGTGTATATCGGGACCGCCGTTGGCCGCGCTTTGCGACGCCGGATGAGACGACGTTCCGCCAGATGCGCTACAGCGGTCTGGACAGACCGCTTGGATAGACCGATCACGTCTGCCAGTACGGCGTGACTCATGGCGACGGATTCACGGCCAGCTCCGTACGTTTGGCGATAGAGCTGGAGATACACGAGGAATGCTGCAGAGGAACGGCTATGTGCGACTAAGTCGCGCATCAGGACGTCGATGATATAGGGATCGGTCTTCATTTGGCTTAATAGCCGCTATAGTATCCATTGCACGCTGAATGCATTCACGCCATTGATTTCGCCAGTAGACGCTGGCATCCTAACCTCCATGATCAAGCGAATAAAGTTTCTGGGAATACCCGTCCGTGATCAGGACCGGGCACTGGCGTTTTACACGGAAAAGCTCGGATTCCGGGTGTTAACAGATCAACAGTTTTCGGAGGCGCAACGGTGGATTGAGCTCTCGATTCCGGGCGCCGAAACCGGAGTCGTGCTTTTCACTCCGGAGGGCCACGAGGACCGGATCGGCACGTTCATTAACACGTCTTGGGAGGTGGATAACCTCGATAAGACTTATGCCGAGCTGCAGGCCAAGGGCGTGGAATTCACTGCCCCGCCCAAGAAGGAGAAATGGGGCAGCTTTGTGAAGCTGAAGGACTCGGAAGGGAATCAGATCGTACTTTCGTCTCGTTGAGTGAAGATTTCTCAGGGCCGGGTCTGTCCCGAACGCAGGAGTTCGCGGACGAAACTACCGAATGGTGTCGGCTCGAAGGGAGGTTCGGGCGGGTAAGTAATGAGTCTCGGTTCGTCTGACCAACTCCAGGCGGTCCAGCCGATACTGTGATCGTCGAGGTAAGTCGCCAGCTTTTGGCCCCACTGGAGATGATCGTCCTCGCCGCCCCATTCACCGGCGAAGACGGGGACAGAACCGGCCAGATCACCAAAAGCGCGCTGCCAATGTTTGCCCTTTGAGGCATATACGTGCGTTGAGTAGACGAGGTTGGTAATCTCAGGCAAAATGCAGCCTCGCAGATCGAAGCCCCAATCCGTTCCGGGGACGAAGACGAGAGCATCCGGATGCTTACTGCGTATAGCGGAAATAAGATGGCGCATCCAGGGACGCCATTGGTCAGGGGCCACGCGTGCATCTCGCAAGGGGAACGTGGAACGGTCATCGCGAATGCCGAAAACTGGCTGGAGGTCGTCCGGCAACGGAGGGTGTGGCTCGTTGAAGATGTCGTAGAGGATCGCCGTTTCTTCGCACCAGAGTTCGGCGAACTGCTCCCACACAGTAATCGAATCAGAGTTGGGCAAAGGTGCGACGAAATTGGATCGCCCTTTTACAGTGCCCCGCGGTGTGTGTGCGTCGAGCCAGTGCAAGTCGAGTAGCGTGTAAGCACCACAATTGGCAGCCATAGCAATAACAGCTTCGAGCGCATTGCGGTACGGTTGCGGGTTATAGCCTTCGCGCGCCAGAGCCCAATCCTGATTGAAAGGAACACGGATGACATTGGCATTCCAGCCATAAACGATCTCTTCGACCGCCTGTTCTGTGATGCGCGCTTTAGCGAGCGACCCTTGCCCGTCGGGAGAAGAGTATTCAAGCCCGGAAAGGTTGATGCCGCGCAAGAGGACAGGTTCCTGCGTATCTGCGTTGACGATTTCCCTGCCCCTCACTTGCAGCGGCGGCAGGTTAGAAGATAGCCGTTGCGCCATGCACTGTTATCAACTTTAGAGTCTTGCGTTGCCGGAGACCAGCAGCCGCAAAGCCTCGATCTGAAAACCCGCCGCTACAATGAAGCGGTGGAAAAGCGCCGTATGTGCCCGAACTGCCGGGCGTTCATCAGCATCACTGACCGTGTCTGTCCTTATTGCAACGCTCAACTCGGCCCGCGTGCGGTCGATATGCGGGCCTCGCAAATCGGCGCTTCGCTGTTGCCACGCGCCAATCTCACCAGCGTCGTGATCCTGGTAATGAACATCACTTTTTTTCTGATTGAGCTGGTGATCAATTACTCCGTTTTTGGTTCTTCGCCTGAGAATCTACAGCTCGGCACCATGGTTTCGCTCGGAGCCAAGTTTGCACCTTATATCTATCAAGGACAATACTGGCGTCTGATTACGGCGGGGTTTCTGCACGGCGGCTTCATTCATATCGCGATGAACTCGTGGGTGCTATTCGATCTGGTCGGAGAAGTGGAGCAATTTTACGGAACGAGCCGGCTGATTGTAAGTTACATTTTTTCCACCATCACTGGTTTCTGGTTGAGCTTGCTGTGGCGTCCTAGCGTGCCATCGCTCGGAGCTTCGGCGGCCTGCTTCGGGCTGATCGGCATCATGCTCGCGATGGGTGTTCGCCGCCGCACCGACCCGCTGGCACTGGCAGTTCGATCGTTTTACGGCCGCTGGGCAATCTACGCTTTGTTGTTTAGTTTCTTGCCCGGATTTGGGATCGACATTGCCGCCCACGTAGGAGGGCTTGCGGGCGGTTTTGTGCTGGGCTTAGTTGCCGGTATGCCGGGCCTGCCGAATACGCCGCGCGAAGTCTTCTGGAAGGCGGTGGCCGGAGTCGCGGTCGCAATCACACTGTATGCGTTTCTTCAGGATTATCTAAGTTTCCAGATGTTGACTCGAGCGATGGGGCATACTTAGAACCTTAGGGAACGGTCCCGCCGTTCTCTCCCCGAGTGCCACAGACTATTCTGCTTCGCGGGGCCAAACAACTTGTGACGTTGCGGGGCCCGAGTAGCCTCCGTCGAGGTGCAGCTCTCCAGGACCTGGGAGTCATTGAAGATGGTTCTGTTCTGATCCGTGACGGCATTATCGTTTCGGTCGGGTCGACCAGACGGATTGAAAATCTGAAAGAGGCCCGCCATGCAGTGGAACTAAGTGCCACTGGACATCTGGTGATGCCTGGCCTTATCGATGCGAGTCTCAGCGTGAGCCTGCATGCCCCGGGGGATCGGCAAACCCGGCGGCTGAGCGGCTTTCACACGGATACACTCGACCTGCTGCGATCCTGCCTTTTTCATGGGACGCTGGCAGCCGATATCAAGGCGAATGCAAACTCAGCGAAGTTGAATGCCGACGTTTCCGTGTTGCGAAGATTGGCGAAGATCGGTAGCAATCCGGTTCGTATGAGCCGGACCTGGAAGGTCACCAGTGCGGCTGTGGACACCCAAGAACAGATCGACGAACTCCGCGCCACCTTCGCAACTCTGGCGAGGCGCAGACTTATTGACGGCGTGGAATTCAGAGCAAACGAAGCTTCGGCGGTGCCGGAAAGCATTTTGGAAGGCTCGCCACTGGCAGGAATCGCCGTTAAGCTCTTTTGGGCTGGTGACAATCCAGAGCTTCTCTCCAACTTTGTCGTACGCCTGAAGCCCAGGGCTGTATTCAGCCTGCCACGACTCACCGATGGCGAGACGTCCGTGCTGGCGCAAGCACCACCAGTAACGGTATTCTCTGCTGGAAGAGAAGCGTTCGAAGGTGGCAATGACTCCTCGGCTCGCCGAGTGATCGATGGCGGTGGTGCGGTGGCGCTCTCGAGCGGGTATGATTCGCTCGCAGTGGCCACCTTCAGCATGCAGATGGCTATCGCACTCGCGGTATTCCGTTTTGGCCTGACTCCGGAGGAAGCAATTTGCGCAGCTACTATTAATGCAGCGCACGCACTCGGGTGCGCTCATCTGACGGGCAGTATCGAATACGGCAAGCACGCCGACATCCTGGTTATGAATGCATCCGATTATCGCGAGCTTCCACGGCAGTACGGCATCAACCATGTCGAGATAGCGATGCGTGAAGGTTCGGTGGTTTTGAACAGGACACGTTGGAAAGGGCCCGCATAAGCGAGGATGATTGAGTGCGTTCCAAATTTTTCGGAGGGCCGCGAGCACGCGAAAGTGAATGCGCTCGAGTCTGCCATTCGCTCGATACCGGGAACGCTGATACTCGATCGAACGAGCGACTCAGACCATAATCGGAGCGTTATCACTTTTGCCGGTTCGGCTGCCTCTGTACTGGACAGCGCAGTTGCCGCCGCCGCGAAGGCCAAAGAGTTGATCGATTTGAGGGCGCATTCGGGTGTTCATCCGCGCGTGGGCGCCTTGGACGTGCTGCCGTTTGTTCCGCTGGGACCCGCGACCATGGCGGAGTGTATAGCGCTTGCGCACCGTGCGGGCGAGCGCATTTGGAACGAGCTGGGAATACCGGTTTATTTCTACGAGGCAGCGGCAAGGCATCCGGACCGACGACAACTGGAAGATGTGCGGCGAGGAGGGTTCGAAGGGTTGCGAGAGGCTGTATTGCGTGATGAGTCGAAGGCGCCCGATCTCGGCGGACCCGCATTACATCCAAGTGCCGGCGCCGTTGTTGTGGGAGCGCGGAAAATGTTAATTGCCTTCAACATCAATCTCAATACGGATGACCTGACGTTGGCGCAGTCAATCGCCCGGCGTATACGTACCCGTAATGGCGGTCTGCCGTTCGTGAAGGCTCTCGGCTTGCGGCTTGCTTCGCGCGATCTCGTCCAGGTCTCAATGAACCTGACGGATTATGAAGTTACTCCGCCGCACGTCGTCTATGGGGAAGTCGAGAGATTGGCAACTGAAGCAGGCATAGAAATTGTAGAAAGCGAACTGATAGGACTGATCCCCCGTAAAGCTGTAGACTGGGCGGCTGCGGCACGTCTCAAGCTGAATTCATTCGAGTCCGGAATGGTAATTGAGAACCGTATAGAATCGCTTTATTCCCGTTCACTCGATCTGCCAGATTTGCTAGGATAACCTCTCGAAGCTATGCCTCGAGCGCTTCTCGCGAATTTACTTAAGCTAGCCACGATGGTCTTTTTCGCGGCTAGTGTATCGCAGGCGGCCGATGCGCCGGACCCAATTGCTGTTTATAAATCGGGAGACTACACCAAGGCAATTCCATTGCTTCAGGCAGCTGCTTCGAAGACGCCTCCCGATCCAACTATCTGCGCGGCTTTGCTTTCCTCTCTGGTGTACGAAGGCCGGGTGGACGAGGCGACGGACCTCTCCAACGCATATGAAACTCAGTTCTCCAATTCACCCGAGGTGATTGCGGCGCGCGGGGAATATGCCTTTTATATGGGAGACATGCCGCAAGCGGAAAAGCTATTCCGCGTCTCAGCCGGAAAGGGTTCGGAAAAGGACGAACCAGCGCGTGCCGCCTATGGGCTCTACCGGGTTTATTATGCGGGCTGCCAATATCGGACGGCCCGCTTGCTGTGCCTCCGCGCGCACCAATTGGATCCTGACGACGCGTTGATCACGCTGGCGTTCATGCGCTATCTCATGCCGGAAAAGCGGCGCGAAGTGTTCGGTCCTTTCATGTCGGCTCATCCCTGGTTTTTTGGAGACCGCTATGAAGCAGCGATGGATAGTGCGGCCGAAGTGCGGGCGGAGATGGCGGAGCGTAAGGCTTTCGAGATCGAAGGCGGCGAGCCAAAGGAAGTCACAGTTCCGTTGCTTTATCTGCGCAAGGGCCCGACCCATGTAGTGGGCATTGGCCTGGAATTATCCATTCAGGGCGGGCACCGGCTACGCATGCTGTTCGACACTGGGGCGAGTGGCATCCTCATCAGCCAGTCCGCGGTGGACAAGGCTGGTTTGAATCACCTTGGCTCTGTTCAAAGCCGTGGGATCGGTGACGCAGGTCCCCGCTCGGGCTTTGCAGCAGTTGCCGAGAGTTGCGGTGTTGGCAACCTCCAATTCAAGACCTGCATCTTTCGCGCTCTCGAAGGAAAGGGCCGCGTTGTCAGTTCCGAAGAAG
This sequence comes from uncultured Acidobacteriaceae bacterium, assembly GCA_963771495.1. GTDB lineage: Bacteria > Acidobacteriota > Terriglobia > Bryobacterales > Bryobacteraceae > Bog-105. Next base: position 175,882 of record CAVYTR010000017.1, read on the forward strand.
ATGGGTTAATCGGTTCCGACTTCTTCTCGAACTACATTGTGCAGATTGATTTTCAGCGCCGGACTCTGCACCTGACTCCGCACGCGCCACGGCCGCCGAATCCACAGGGCTACGATCGCGAGGCGCCGGGCGATGAAGCGACGTGGAGCCCCGTTTGGCGCTTCGGTCCTCACTTGTACATAAGCACGCGCGTGAATGGTAAGAGCAGCGGTCTATTTCTGCTTGATACCGGATCAGAGCTGTCGATGATGGATTCCACCTTTGCCCGACTCTCGACGAAGATTCACGGCGATCAGTACATGCGGGTGCATGGTATTTCGGGCCAGGTGAAAGACGTATTTGAGGCGGACAAAGCCGAACTGGAGTTTGCTCATTTCCGCCAACACAATCTGGGCCTGACTTCGCTCAATCTCAACAACGGCCCGGGCCACCAGGAGGTTCGGATGTCGGGCATTATGGGGATCCCGCTACTCTCGATGTTCCGGCTTTCGCTTGACTATCGCAACGGATTGGTGAACTTCGATTACACATTGAAGTAGAGCGCCGGTCTCGCACCTCACAAGACACGCGATGTCATTACGGAGTCTTTGCTTGCTTCCGCAGCTCAGCTATGCGCTCCCTGACGAGGCGGACGATCAGAGATGTTGGCAGGTCCTCGTCCGATCGAAATCGAATCGTCCCCTTGCCTGATGTGTCATATCCCGCGAGTTCTTTCGCAAGAGTACGCCGGGTCGCGTTACTGAGTGGATAAAAGCTGAGATGGTTCTTCCAGGCGCTGTACCAGATGAAGTTTTTTCGATCGAGTGCGAAGGCCGGCATGCCGTAACCGAAGCTTTCGACAGCTTCCGGCGCGGCCGAGTGAATTGCATCGCGCAGCTTTAGTACTTGTGCACGCAGGCTCGCGGGTAGCTTCGCCAGATAAGCTTGCATCTGTGGGGGCGACGCAGATACTGCTTTCGATCCAGATCCTGCTTTCGATGAGGCGCGAGTTACAACGGGTCCTCCGATTCGTTCTTGCAAGTGAATGACGACGATGTCGCCTTCCTGCTTGCCGATGCGTTTTTGGAGATCCGATTTGACGGGCAGCTTATGCCTGCCGTCTCCCAGAGCCATGAACGAGCTGAGGAATGGATGGCCGTCGATGGTGCCTCGGACCTTGACCAAGCCTCGAGTGCCGAAGAATGCAGCCGAGCCCGGCATCACGACGTAGGTCCAGCCCGCTTTAGCAGGGGACTTCTGCAGTGGTGCCTGAAAGCGCTTGTCTAAAGGTCCCGAGACTTTTGCCATTTGATTCCTCCCGAATATCTTGCAGTCAGTGAACGAGCGCGGCGAGTATGGTTTCGTCATCGGTTTGGTTGTCGCCTGAAAATCCGTCGAGCGCCGCAAATGCGGCTTCGACAATGCTCTCCGGCTGCCACGCCCGGCAACGTTTTACGGCGGCAAGAAGACCCTCGACTCCCCACTCTTCGCTGGCCGTGTTTGTGGCTTCGACAAAACCATCGGTGTAGGCGACGATGAGATCTCCCGGATACAACTGAATCGCCTCTGCCCGGTAGACGGTTTCGGCAAAGAACCCGACGGGTGGCGCGGAGGCTTCGAGCCAAGTGACAGCGCCGCCGCGGCAGATCACCATGGCAGGATTGTGGCCTGCATTTACATAGTGCAGTGTCCGTGTATTTTCGTCGAAGACTCCGTAGAATAAGGTCGCGTATCGATCGACGGGCGAGCATGCGTGCAACTGACGGTTCACCGCGGTCACGACTGCGGCCGGGTCTTCGGGGGCGAACAAAGCGGCAGTGCGAAGAGAGGACTGGACATTAGCTATGATAAGTGCCGCGGGAAGGCCTTTACCGGACGCGTCGGCAACCGCGAGCGCAACGCGACGGCCGGGCAGGGGCACGAAGTGAAAGCAATCGCCGCCGAGCGCGCGCATCTGCCGGCAACGAGCATTGTAGGTGAGCCTTTGGGTTGTGGCGCACGGGATTTCCATGAATCGTTCTTGCAGCCCAGAGGCCACCATCCAGTCCTGGCTGACGTCCACGACCACCGATTCGGTAACCATCTTTGCGCCTCCATAGTTAGGTCGGCGCAAGAAGGTTCAAATCGACATCGGACCGCCAAAAGTTGTTCAGAAAATTTGCCGGGGACATGTCGAGAACCGGGGAGGCGGCTCCGACTACCCTATGGACGCGCCAAGAGGCAGCGTGAAACAGGAAGGAGCAAGAGACATGAAGTACATTTTGCTGATGTCAGGAAGCAAGGCAGGAGTGGATGCATACCGGGCCTGGTCCAAGAAAGACATTGATGCCCATATGGCCGTTTTGATTAGCCTGAACCGCGAGCTCGCAGAATCGGGTGAGTTCGCCGCAACCCAAGGTTTGGCAGCTCCGCATGAGGCGAAGGTGGTGCGCGGCTTGAAGGAAGGGCTACCAATCACGGACGGCATTTTTCCCGAATCCAAGGAGTTTCTGCTCGGCTACTGGATTGTAGACGTGGCGACGCCGGAGCGGGCCTACGAGATTGCCGGCCGAATTTCAGCCGCGCCGGGTCCCGGCGGAGTACCGACGAACATGCCGATTGAAGTCCGGCAGTTCGCGATTCACGCTCCGGAATCGTAGAGAGTGCACCAGCTCAGAACCGGACGGAGGAGACTTATGAAATACATTTTGATGATGCATGGCAAAAAGGGTGCCTGGGATGAGTACGCCAGGTGGTCGAAAGAAGATCTGCAGCGCAACGTCGAGTTTATGCAGCGCTTCAACAAGGAGCTTCACGATTCGGGTGTTTTTGTGGACACGAAGGGACTGGCGTGGCCGCAAGAAGCAAAGATCGTTCAAGCGGGGAATAACGGAGAGCCAGTGACCGACGGCGTGTTCCCGGAATCGAAGGAGTTTCTTGCCGGATACTGGGTTATCGACGTAGAGAGTCCCGAGCAGGCGTACCAGATTGCTGCCCATGCATCGGCCGCGCCGGGGCCGGGCGGGAAACCGGCGAATATGCCGATTGAAGTACGGCAGGTGCTCGGCAGCCATAGCGATTTGGGATTCTGACACTCACACGCGAATCGTGGATTGGGGAGAACGATTGGCCGATCTTCCGATCGGAGAGCTGCTGCGAGAACTGACGCCACAGGTGCTCGGGGTTGTGGTGCGAAGATTTCGTGACTTCGAGGCGGCCGAGGATGCCGTTCAAGAAGCGTCGATCGCGGCAGTAATGCAATGGCCGCGCGACGGAGTTCCCGACAATCCGCGAGCCTGGCTGACGCAGGTTGCATTTCGAAAGATGGCGGACCGTATCCGCGGCGAATCTGCACGGAGGCATCGCGAGACGGAAGTGGTGGAGGAGACGGCGCGTGTGTCCGCTACCAGCTTGGATGCTGCGCCGGTTGAAGACGACGCGCTGGTTCTCCTCTTTATGTGCTGCCATCCGGCTCTTACGCCTTCCTCCGCTATTGCTCTGACGCTGCGCGCCGTTGGCGGTCTAACCACGGCTGAAATCGCCAACGCTTTCCTGGTTCCGGAAGCAACGATGGCGCAGCGAATCAGCCGGGCAAAGCAGACCATCAAAGCATCGGGCATTCCATTCCAAATGCCTGATGCCGAAGAGCGCGGGGTGCGTCTGCGCTTGGTGCTCCACGTTTTGTATTTGATCTTCAACGAGGGATATACGGCAACTTCAGGACCACACCTGCGGCGCGCCGATCTTTCCCAGGAGGGGATACGCCTGACGCGCATGGCCCTGCGGCTGCAGCCCGACAATACGGAAATCGCCGGCCTGCTTGCGCTGATGCTGTTGACCGACGCGCGGCGACATACCCGAACCGGCCCAAACGATGAATTGATTCCGCTCGCGCAGCAGAATCGGGCGCTGTGGGACCGGGAACAGATTGCGGAAGGGGTCGCACTGCTTTCGGCCGCACTGCCGAAAGGCTCCGTCGGACCTTATCAATTGCAGGCGGCGATAGCCGCTGTTCACGATGAAGCCGAGCGGCCCGAGGATACGGACTGGCTTCAGATCCTGGCGTTATACGAGTTGCTGAAATGTATGTCGGACAATCCGATGGTGATCTTGAATCACGCAATCGCAGCAGCGATGGTGCATGGCCCGAAAGAGGGTTTGCATCTGCTGGACGCGCTTCAGGGGGACCGGCGAATTGCTGAACACTACCGCATGGATGCCGTTCGCGCACATCTGCTGGAAATGGCTAATAATTCGCAAGCCGCGGCGAAGTATTACCGCGCGGCCGCGGGCAAAACAGTGAATCTCTCTGAGCGCAATTACCTTCTGATGCAAGCTGCGCGACTGGCCTAGGATGATGGCCGGATCTTGACAAGCGCCAAGGGATCGGGCTTTGGGCTGCGCCGACGATTCGCTGTTCAGAAACGACGCTAGCTGCGGCTTGCCAGTCAAAGATCAGACCGGGATGCTGAGCGGATCACGACCTAAGTCACAAGACTGAAAATAGCAATATGAATAGCTCAGCGTAACTGGGCTCAGCCCCATACGCCTTAAGTTAAGGGCAGCGTTTTCGGAACGATCAACCTGGTGGGTATGATTCGTCTGCACATGGCCGTTTGAACGAACTCGCTAACGCGAGGGACGCTACGCGTGGGCTGCGGATCGGCTGTTCGGACCTTATTCGCGGTCGTACAATTGGGCGATAATGAAGTTCGCCGTGCTGAGCTTCCCACAATTCTCCAGCAACTCCTTCCGGCTCCTTGGCCGACCAAACGGCGAAATGTCAATTGAAATCCCATAGCGGTACGTTGCCATAATTGGCCGCATCCCTCGCAAACGTCAGCGAGTTCCATCAAACGGCCTTATCGAAAGTGAGCTAGCGGTCAGTTCTGCCCCGTCTATCGGCTCATCCTCGCTAGTTCACTTCCGATAAGGTTCTAGCGTTAGGGTGGATCTATCCGAACTTGAGTCCCGCTCAACTTCGAGTCGCGCGTGACACAGGAACAACAGCATCGGTCACGACTGCGCGGCCAGAGCGGCCCCTCGCACAATAATTCTCAAGCACGCGATCTTCTAAGTCTCTTAGAGCGACGGTCGCCGTGCCGTTTGGGATCAACTGCGAGGCAGGATGGGAGGTTCTTGTACCTGCTCCACAGCACAAACGCACAGAGAGCCAGCAGGAAGAAGTTGAAGGGCGTTGAAGCAATTTCGCCCCGCGAGGCATGGAAGCCGATCGCCAGTACCGCGATTCCTTTATGCCTGATATTCTTGCTTCGGAGAGGATTCGGTGACTACTCTGGAATGTCCCGCGGTGGGACCTGATGCGAAGCGGGAAGCTTTAGACTTAGCCCTCAAAAGCGCGAGTTTTTCGCGCTCAGATCAATTGAAGCGATTTCTCCGGTACGTGTGCGAAAAGGAGATTGCTGGCAAGTCCGATGAGATCAATGAGTATTTGATTGGAATTGAGGCCTTGGGCAAACCCCCGGGTTATTCCCCGGGAAATGATTCCTCTGTTCGGACTCGCGCCCACGCGCTACGCCAAAAGCTGCAAGAACTCTATGAGCTAGAGCAGCCGGATGCGAAGATGCGAATTGAGATACCAAAGGGCTGCTATACGCCGCATTTCTACGCTCCGGACTTAACCATCCCAGTTCAGAAGCCGGTCCCTCAAGCCGCTCTACAAAAGGTCTTTATCCCGCAACCGGAAGGCTGGAACACGAAACATCTTCTTTGGATGTTTGCCGCTGGTGCCCTCACCGCTCTCCTGGCTGCTGGCGTACTGCTCGGTTTGACGAAGCCTTGGAAAGCCGCTGCCTCAATCGATCCGATCGTCCGTGCAGCTTGGGGCCCGATGTTAGGTCCGGAGCAACAAGTAGACATTTGTATTGCCACGCCTCCTGCTTTGCTGCTTCATCCCTACCGCGGCGCTTTGCCGGTATTCCGGCATTTTATGCCCGTGCCCGGGGAAGTGAGTTCGTGGTACCAGTCGCTGCACATGACGAACGGAGGCGGAGTGCTTTACATGCAAACCACCCAGAACACCATGCTTTTTGGCGATGGCCTGGCCGCCGTGGCAGTTTCGCGCCTGCTGAGCTTAGCCGGCACGGACGCTCACGTTGTCCCGGAAGATAGCCTTCGTCCTTTCGCACTGCGGGACAGGAATGTGATTCTGATTGGATCGCCCATCTACAGCCCCTTTGCTGCGCGGGTTCTGGAGCATGCGCCGTTTTCCGTACACGACGACTCGGCCACACGGGAAGAGGTGATCAGCGAAGGCATCCCGGGACCAGGGGCGAAACAAGTGTTCCATCCAAACCGGGATCAGTTTGGCTTACTGACCACAGCATATGGATTAATAACTGTTGTTCCGAGCCAGGAAGGACGTAAAAAAACGATAGTTTTTTCGGGGATCACGTCCGCTGGGCCTCAGGCCGCCATGGAATTTTTCCAGTCGGCACCGGGTCTTCAGGAGCTAAAAAAGCAGCTTGCTAAGCAGGGCTACGGAAGGTTTCCTCCGGCGTATCAAGTAGTGGTCCGGTGTGGAATGGATCATAGCCTGGCTCTTAATTGGGTATATCAGACCCACAAAGTCATCACAGCTGTACCGCCGTTCAATTGAGGGTTGCTTTTGGCGACTCAACTTGGGCTCTTCCGCTAGTTTGGTGCAAGTGGATCAATGGGAAAAGGCTCAACAAAACCAATTTAAAAATGTTCTAAGCTCAATTTGCACTGGCACTTCCCCCGAGCCATTCGCAATCAGTACTTCCCGATGCTCATTGCTTAGGTTTGGACAGCATCCATCGTCATGAGCAAGGCTTTGTCAGTGAAGTCAGCGCGCAACAGATACCGCGATGCCCAGATTGTGGAAGGGGTTCCCATTCCTTCATAGCCACTACCCGCGGCAAGTGCAGGACCTTCCGTTGGAAGGGATTTCGGTCTGGCTTCGTTTGAAATCTCGTCGCTTCCGGTGCCGGAACCCGGCTTGTTATCGGAAGATATTCGTGAAACGATTAACAGGTTGCGTCCGTGTACGGTCGTCAAACCGAGCGTCTCAAGGAGATCGTCGCTGCACTGGCACGCAAAGGTCGAGGGGCCCAGGTCAATGGCCTGAAGATGATCAAGCCAAATGAACGGACGAGCCGGCTTTCGCCTTATGCTCGCCAGAGTCCTCCCTTACAAGTCCACGGTCACTTGAATGCCTAAGCGGGTGCCCCGAGTTGCACCAAATTAGCGGAAGAGCCCACTCAGTATGCCGGAGATCATGGGTTTTTCCAATGTCTGCCTAAGTGCCTGGATCCAAAGGCGCCATCACGGTTACGTAACCGTCTCGTGACCGTGTAGTGCTTACGCTTGTGTGCATTTTCGCGGTACGTTTCTTCTTCGAAGCAACCCTATGTCACGAAAACAAACATTATTCGCTTTGATGATCATTGCTCTTTGCTCTGTCTATGTCGACGTCTATGGGCGCGCTAGAGGACAAGCTTCTGACTCTGCGCCCACACGGCCGCCCATCGTAGGCGTTGCCCATATCGGGCTTCAAGTGAGTGATCTGGCCGCGGCTGAGAATTACTATGGCCACGTCCTTGGCTACGAGCAATTCAGTCTTAACAAGCCAGACGGCCAATTATTCCTCCATTTCTACAAGGTCAATGAGCATCAATATATCGAGATCTATCCGACCCTGACGGACGCGACGCAGGATCGAATGACTCACTTCGCATTTGAAACACCAGACATCCAGGGGTTACGGGATTACTTGGCTGCCAAAGGCGTAAAGGGGGTTCCAGCGACCCTGAAACCCGGCCTCGATAACAACGTAAGCTTTGGCGTAAGAGATCCTGAAGGCCATCGGGTTGAATTTGTGCAGTACATGCCCGGCTCAATTCACAGTAGTTACTTTGGCAAGCTAAATCCTCCAACCCGGATATCCCAACATATGATTCACGTGGGAGTGACGATCCATAATCGCCAACTTGCAGACACCTTTTATAAAGACATCCTCGGCTTTCAGTTGAAGTGGTACGGCGGCCAAAAAGACGATTCCGTGGACTGGGTAATGATGCGAGTGCCCGACGGAACAGACTGGCTGGAGTATATGTTGAACGTCGACAATCCATCACCTAAGCGCCTAGGGGCGTTGCACCATTTCGCACTCGGCGTCGACAATATCCAGTCTGCCTATCAGACCGCGCTGAGTCGCGCCTATAAGGCTTCACCGCCCAGACTCGGACGGGACGGCAAATGGCAACTCAATCTACTTGATCCCAATGACACACGTTCCGAAATCATGGAGTTCGAACAGGCGAAGCCTCCTTGCTGCTCACCACTGTTATCGCTGCTTCAGATCGTGAAAGAGAAGAGATAGAGGAGTAGGGAGCCATGAACACCGATTACCGTATGAACAGAATTCACTTGATGCTGCGGGCAACATTGCTGATTCTTGGCTTGAGTTTCGTACTGTTGAGCCAAACGTCCACCGGATCTATAACCGGTGCAGTGACCGACGCAAGCGGCGGGGCAGTAGTCGGCGCACGAATCGTCCTTACCAACAAAGCAACCAGTGAAACCCGAACAGTTGTTACAACGCAGCTGGGTTCCTACTCATTTCAACTTCTGCCGCCAGCTACCTATCAACTAGAAGCTACCGCCGCAGGGTTCAAAAGGTTTTCCCGAGAGAATCTACAGCTTGATGTCGGTCAGACGATGGCCGTCGACGTCAGTCTTTCGGTGGGAGATGCGTCTCAGTCGATTACCGTCGCAGCATCTACTCCCGCCCTTGAATCCGAGTCTTCATCGCTAGGGCAGGTGCTCGAGAACAAGAGCATTACAGAGCTTCCCATAAACGGTCGGAACAGCTACGGTTTCGCTCAGCTTGTACCCGGGGTACGTGCTCCGAACCTCTTTAGTCAGGTTCCCTACGGAACCTATAACGATCAGTTCATCTCAATTAACGGTTCGAGGGTGGATGCAAACCAATTCTTCTTGGATGGGGGGACGAATTCGACGGAGTTTAACGGTCCCAATTATTATCCTTCGGTAGATTTGGTCCAGGAATACAAGGTTCAGACCAATAATCTAAGCGCGGAATATGGCAATACCTCTGGCGGTGTCATCAGCGTCGTTACAAAGAGCGGGACCAACTCTTTGCATGGTAGTGCGTACGATTTCGTGCGAAACGATAAGTTCGATGCGAATGATTTTTTTGCCAACAGAGCCGGGACACCTAAAGCGCCGATCCGCTTCAATCAATTCGGCGGAACCGTGGGCGGACCGGTGCTGATCCCTCACGTCTACGATGGAAAGAATCGGACCTTCTTCTTCTTTTCTTATGAAGGCCTTAGATGGGTGCGCGACTACGTTACTTCCGGCACAATGCCCACGCTCCTCCAAAGATCGGGTGACTTCTCACAGACATTCAATGCCAACGGGCAGCAGATTACGATCTATGATCCCGCATCCACCACGCCTGTTGCAGGCCAGCCGGGCCAGTACGTTCGATCGCTCTTTCCGAACAACAAAATCCCTTTGTCTCGAATGGACCCTGTTGCGCTAGCGATATTGCAGTACACGCCGTTGCCGAATACTCGCGGAAATCCACTTACGGGGACCAATAACTTCAACACAAGCTTATCCGGACCCCTCCAGGAGGACTCTTATTCCATTCGCGTGGATCAGAAAATAACGGATAACCAGAAGATCTTTGTGCGCTGGTCCGGAGATGCTCAAAATGATAACCGACCTAACCTCTTTGGGGCGCCCCAGTATGCGGCGAGTCAGATCGGTTACGGCTTGGATCTTCAGCACCATCAGGCACCTGTGGCCAATTACAACTGGGTTATCAACCCTACAACTGTCCTTGAGCTTAGCTCAAGTGTGATGGATTTTTCTTACACTCGGGCCAACGCTGCTAACGGGTTCAATCCGACCACTCTGGGCTTTCCTGCTTACATCAACAATGTTCCGCTAGCCTCTTGTTTTCCTAACATCGCAGTTGCTGGATTCGCCACGACAATAAATATCCCCGATAACGGAGGCGGCTTTGTTGGTTCCTGTCAAGGTATTAAGCAGCGCTTCGACTCTTTTTACGATTATGCAAATCTGACTATGGTTCGAGGGACTCACACGTTCAAGATGGGCGGGAACTGGGGTCTCAATCATATGGCCCAGGAGCCTCGTCCGGCGGCTCAGAGCTATACTTTCTCCCCGTCTTTCACCCAAGGACCTAATCCTGCAGCTGCTAGTTCAAGTAGCGGGTTCGGGTTCGCATCGCTTCTCCTCGGAGCGGGTGATTCCGGCAACATTCAAACCAGCAACCCCGGCCTGTTTGTTGCCTATCATTACTATGGCCTCTACCTAGAAGACGACTGGAAGCTTACATCGAAGTTGACCCTTAACCTTGGACTGCGGTACGACTTCAATGCTCCGTGGAGTGAGCGCTACAACCGAATTAACAGTTGGGATGGAACTGCGCCGTCACCGCTCCAAGTCGCCGGTCTTAACTTGAGGGGTGGATTAGCGTTTCCCGGTACTGGCGGATTGCCACGAGGTCAGTTTCAAAACGATCGAACGAACTTCGCACCCCGATTTGGCTTTGCCTATTCGGCGGACACAAAAACCGTCCTTAGGGGGGGTTTTGGTATCTTTTATGGACCGATCAATGGATCCGGCTTCGCCGGAAATATGACGGCGTTCAGTGGCTTCAGCGCCACCACAAGCTGGGTAAGCACCATAAATGGAGTGACTCCGGCCAACTACCTGTCGAATCCATATCCCAACGGGTTTAATTACGCCGCCGGAAGCAGCTTAGGACTACTTTCGTCGTTGGGGCAGGATATTCAAACGGTCGATCGCAATCGCGTTACGCCCTATGCGGAACAATGGAACTTTGGGATTCAGCGGACATTGCGTGGGAACTTTTTATTAGATGTGTCCTACGCCGGCAGTCACGGAGTGCACCTCTTTGGAAATCTCAACTACGATCAACTTCCAGATCAGGATCTGGCACTGGGCAGCGCCCTCCGAACGGTGGTTAACAATCCCTTCTACGGCATCATTAAAAGCGGACCACTCAGCACCGCTACTGTACAAGCAGGGCAGCTGCTACGTCCCTATCCTCAGTTCAACAGCGTCACAGCGGAAAGCGCTTCCTTCGGCAATTCAATCTATCACTCGCTTCAGATGAAGGTTCAACGGCGGTTTACCAACGGTCTCGGGCTGCTTGCCTCATACACATTTTCCAAGCTGATCGATGACACCCCACCAGCAACCGTTAACCTGGGATTCCCAGGAGAGAATTTTAGCGCCGGGTTGGTTCAGGACTACTACAATCGCCGTGCCGCGCGCTCAGTCGCCAGCTTCGACACTCCTAATTACCTCAGCATCAGTGCAACCTATGAGTTGCCGATCGGCCGCGGAAAGGCTTTTCTGAGCCACTCCAGCATCGGGAACGCAATTTGGGGGGGATGGCAGCTCAATGGCATCTCGGTTATTCATTCGGGACAGCCACTCGGGCTTACAACGTCCTCGAATACGGCTAATAACTACGGCAGCACGCAATACCCTAATTACTTGGGAGGAGCGGTTGGAACGCCTGGTCCTACATCGGATAAGCTGAATAATTATTTTAATGTAAACGCCTTCGGAGTTCCTGCGCCCTACACATTGGGCAACGCAGGACGATTGCTACCTTACTTACGTGCGCCCGGAGAAGCTAGCTTAGATCTTTCGCTGTACAAGAACATTCCCATTCGCGAGCGACTCCACATGCAATTCAGGTTCGAAGTATTTAATGTTCTGAACCATCCACAGTTCGATTCGCCCGGCACGGTTATCGGTTCCTCCACGGCAGGTGTAATCGCCGACCAAGTAAATTCGCCTCGCGACATTCAGCTGGCGCTCAAGTTGCTGTTCTAAGAGTTCGAAGCACACGAGGGGTGCTGTTTGGAAATACGCAATGGCACCAGCATGGAAGCTAGTTCAGTTCTCGGAAACAGACTTGCAGGTTAATCACTCCCCTGTCCATCCCTCAAAATCCAGAACGCGTCAAATCGTGTCGCGACGGATCCGGCCTGGTCGCAAAGGGTTTATCTAAGATCGTTTGAGCAGTTTCGGAGGTGTCACTAATTATGGCACCAAGACAACTTCAGGCTTAACGTTATGGGGATCTGCGCCCCGCCCCGAAAGCATGCGGAAATATCAGGATTGAATCTGAGCACAGCATCGCCGCTCATATAAATCAAGCGATCGAGCGCGTGATGCGACTCGCGATAATTGTCTTTAGCTGAATGCTATGTACGGTCTTATCGCCAAATTAGAGTCGGTCCCGAACCGGCGCGGAGATTTGATTGCCATTCTGAAGGAGAGCACCGCGGATATGCCCGGCTGCTTTAGCTATGTCATCGCGGAGGACACTGCTGATGACAATACAATCTGGATAACCGAGCTATGGGAGAGTGCGGCTGATCACGACGCATCCCTATCAATGCCCGTGGTGAAGGACGCAATCGGCAAAGCAAGACCTCTGATTGCCGGTTTTTCGAGAATCGCTACCACAAATCCTGTCGCAGGCACAGGCCAGGAGTGAATTGAGTCTCGGTTTATAGAATCTATTCGAAGAACTCGTAGAGCGCCGCGATTCTCCAGCCCGCCGATTGTCTTTTCAGTGTGACAACACGGCCTGTTGGGTCAGCTAAGTCAATCGCTCTTAAATACCCAAAGTGGTTCTTTGTATTTTCTCTCGATACGATCGTAATAGAGATCCGTTCATTGCCGGGCAAGGCAGTCATTTGCGATCGCTGTTCGGCCCTCGAACAAATCGCGTGTGAGAAACTCGCCGGCAACAGCGGCCACTAGACCGGCGGCGAGATTCCCGAGATCGCGTTCGATCGGCCTCTTCTCAATCCGTATTATGGAGAGATGTCCACTACGTTGCCGCCTGAACCGGAAATAACGTCTCCGTTCGAAGAGATTGCCGGGCTGGAGCGCGAGTATCTGCTCCAGAACTACTCGCGCTATCCGCTTGTGCTGCATCGCGGTAAAGGTTGTTACCTGTACGATCTGGAGGGCAACCGATATCTGGACTTGATCAGCGGAATCGGCGTCAATGCACTGGGTTATGCACATCCGCGCATCACGAAGGTGATTCGGCAGCAGGCGGGATTACTGCTGCACAGTTCGAACCTCTACTATCACGAGTATCAGGGGCGCTTAGCCGAACGCCTGGCCAAAATCAGCGGCCTTCGGCGCAGTTTCTTTTGCAATTCCGGCACGGAAGCAATGGAAGGCGCGCTCAAGATGATTCGCGCCCACGGTAACTCAATCCGCAGCGGCAAACACGAAATTATCTCGCTCGACAATTCTTTCCATGGACGTACGCTCGGGTCCATCTCCATCACGGGGCAGCCGAAGTACCGCAAGGATTTTGAGCCGCTGCTGCCCGGAGCGCGCTTCGTACCGCGGAACGACATTGCTGCGCTAGAAGCGGCAGTGAACGACAACACGGCGGGAATTGTGTTGGAGTTCATTCAAGGCGAAGGCGGCATAAATCCCATCTCCGAGGCATTTGCGCGCAAAGCCCGCGAGCTAGCTGACCGCTTCGACGCTCTGCTTGTATTCGACGAAATCCAGTGCGGGGTTGGCCGTCCAGGAGCTTATTTCGCTTATCAGCTGCTGGATCCGGTGCTGTTGCCAGACATCGTTATTGCAGCAAAGCCGATGGCGTGCGGTATTCCGCTGGGCGTGATTATCACCAATGAGAAGGCCGCTGCCACGATCAAGCCCGGAATGCACGGCTCCACCTATGGCGGAGGCCCGCTGGCATGCCGGGTGGCTTTGGAGTTCTTCGATATCCTCGACGATCTGCTGCCTTCCATCAACAGCGTGGGCGGTTACTTCCGTATGCGCCTCACCGAGATGATGCGCGATTACGCCTTCATCAAGGACGTTCGCGGTCAGGGTCTGATGATCGGCGTCGAATTGGATTTCCCCTGTAAGCACCTGGTCCTCGAAGGCATCGATCGGGGGCTGCTCTTCAACTGCACTCACGACACGGTGCTACGCTTTTTGCCGCCTTATATTTTGACCGAGCAGGACGTGGACCGCGCCCTCGAAGGGCTCAAAAGAGTTCTGGCGAATGCCCGCCGTGCTGATACTTAAAGTAGCTCTTCGCGCTTGCGCCCTTCAAGCGCCTTGACTAGCTTACTTACGTCTTGTGACTTACTCCGGTTCGCGACCAGCAACGCGTCGGGCGTGTCCACGATAACCAAGTTCTCCACGCCTACCAGGGCAACCGTCTTGTTCGCGTCAACATAATTCCCGCGGCTTGCTTCGGCAATCAATTCACCCCGGCTTGCGTTGCCATCCCCGTCCTTCCCGGCTAACTCGTACACTGCTTCCCAACTGCCGACGTCATTCCATCCAATGTCATCGAGCGGAATGCCTGAGACATCCGCGGCTTTTTCGATCACAGCGTAATCGATGGAGATGTTTTCGCAAAGCGGATACGCTTCGGCGAGCTTCGAGGGAAACTCCGGATCACCGAACGGAGGAAGACCGGCCAGCAGCGTCGCCGTTTTTGGCTGATGATGCCGCATCAGGGACAGCACCGTTTCGGCCTTCCAGAAGAACATGCCTGCATTCCAGAAAAAATGCCCAGCTTTGACAAATTTCTGGGCAGTCGCCATATCCGGTTTCTCACGGAAGCTTGCAACCTTCACCGCCTGGAGCGTTCCCGGTTGGGTGCCTTGCGGAAACTCGATATAACCGTAGCCGGTTTCCGCCCAGCGCGGCTGGATTCCCAGCACCACGACCCCGCCCGATTCAGCCTGGTCGAATGCGGAGCGGACAAAAAGTTGAAATCGAGCTTCTTTCAGGATCAGGTGATCTGCCGGAAAGACGCCTAAGGTTGCGTTCTCGTCAGCGTCGGTAAGAATTTGCGCTGCCAGTGCGATGCACGGCGCCGTATTTCGCTGAGCCGGTTCAGCAACAATCTGCTGAGGCGGAACATCCGGCAACTGTCTTCGTATTTCGTCCTGCAGAAATTCGTTTGTAATGATCCAGATGTTACTCGGCGGTATCTCTGGACGCAGCCGGTCGACGGTCTGCTGGATGAGACTACGCTCTCCGAAAAATCGCAAAACCTGCTTGGCGTTGCGTTTTCGGCTTCTCGGCCAAAAGCGGGTGCCGCGGCCGCCGGCCATAATCAGGCCATACCGGTGAGAATCCATACTTTAGATCAGTGTAGATTCTCACTCGTTCGGAGCAATGAAAGTTATTTATGGATTCGGTGATCCGGCCTTCAACGGGAGGGGCTTGTCCCCGAGTTGCGAATCCGGGAATCCGCGAACCACGCGAAGCGTCCGGTCCCATCGGGTTCGCGAGAAGAAGTGCTCGCCGAGGTCGACGAAATGGTTAACCATCGAACCAACTGAGGTTCCCGCCAGATCCTCTGTGGATGCACGATATGACCAGTAGATGATCAGCGGCTTGCCAATGATGTTGTCTCGCGGAACGAATCCCCAGTAGCGACCGTCCAGAGAGTTGTCGCGATTGTCACCCATGGCGAAATATGAATTGGGAGGCACCACGATCTCGCCGTTCACAACGTGGTTCTCCAGCATGTCTTTTTGCAGTTCGGCCTGCAGACCCTCGGCGAAAGGAGAAGACTCTCCTGGCATGTTGTCACGTGCGGGATCGTAAGCAAACTTGTGGTAAACGTAGGGCTCATTCAGGCGTACGCCGTTCCGGTACACGATGCGGTTGATCATTTTGAGATGATCTCCCGGAACCCCAATCACACGTTTGACAAATGTCTGCGAGATATCCACCGGGTAGCGAAAAACGATGATGTCTCCGTGTTTCGGCTCCTCGTAAGGGAGAAGATACTTGCTGACCGGCCCTGAAGGTGCATACGCCAGCTTGTCGACTAGCAGATGATCTCCAATCAGCAGGGTGTCTTCCATGGAGCCGGTCGGAATGACAAACGCTTGCACCAGCGTAGTTGTTCCGAACAGGAGCAGCAGAATGGTCACCGCCCACTCGGCGATGCCATTACGGGGCTGCTCCCGTTTTGGCTCTGATTCGGGGTTTGCGGTTGGCGCGGTAGCGGTTAATTGTGCCATGGATCTCTAATTAACCCGAAACAGGCGCTTCTTTCCTGGACGCCTTTCGGGCAATCTTAATTGTATCTTTCGGGGGGTGGTGATGGGTCTAATATCCTGATACAGTATGCCGGTGTTGACGCGGGTATTTCAGCTGCAACTGAATGTTGAGACTCCGGATTGAGAGTCTCTGGCCGGTAAGCAATCGGAGGTAAACATTATGAATCGCATGCGAGTTTGGCTTTGTGCAACAACTTTAGCGGTCAGCAGCCTTGCCGTCAGTTGCGGGCCCAAGAACACGGCCAGCGATCAGTCGCTCGCAACCGATATTCAAGCGAAGCTCTACGCGGATGCAACCACGAAAGGTTCTGCCCTGAATGTGGCTGTCAAGGACGGCGTCGTCAATCTGAGCGGCGACGTTCCCAATTCGGACGTCGAGCTACAAGCTATGAAGATCGCGAACGGAACGGCGGGTGTCCGCAGCGTGAACGATCAGATGAAGGTGAATACCGCGCTGGCGAGTACACAAGTGCCTTCTGCTCCTCCGCCCTCGTCCTCTTCCGGAGCTAACAGCAGCATGTCTCAACCAGCTTCGCCGCCTCCTTCCGCTACTGCGCCTCAGGCTCCGCCGGCCGCCGTAGCGGCTCCACCGGCAGAAAGCTCTGCCGGTCGACCACCGGAACCGTCTCCCTCTGAGCCGCCGCCTGCACCTCCCCAACCTGTGTTCGCCACGATTCCTGCTGGGGACCGTCTTGCCGTCCGCATGATTGATTCCATCGATACCAAGGTGAACACTGCCGGCCAGACCTTCCGTGCCTCGCTCGATTCCCCTCTGATTGCCAATGGACGCGTTATCGTTCCGGCCGGAACCCCGGTCACGGTTCTCCTCGAAAATTCCAAAGGGGCGGGACGCATCAAGGGATCGAGCGAACTCTCAGTGCGCGCTACCAGCCTGCAATACGGCGGCCGTACCTACGACATCAACAGCAGCGTTTATGAAGAGCAAGGAAAAGCCCGCGGCAAACAGACAGCCATTCGTACCGGAATCGGAGCAGCCGCAGGCGCGCTGATCGGAGGCTTGGCCGGAGGCGGCAAGGGTGCCGCGATCGGTTCGGCTGCAGGCGGCGGAGCAGGATTCGGCATCAACGCTTTCACCCACGGATCCCAAGTGAAGATCCCTTCTGAAACCGTCGTGACTTTCCGTCTCGAAGCACCGCTCCGTGTTGAACGGCAGCGGCATAGCGGCAACTCCGAGAGGCGATAGATCTTACGCATCATCTAGCCGGTAACAAGGCTGCGCACACCGGTCCGAGCGAGGCCGTTCTTGGGGAAGCATTACTTCCGGTATTGCTCGGGTTCGAAGGTTACGCTAGCACCTTGAACCACCGCCGGATCAGCGGCCTGGAAAAGCGGATCGATACCCACTCGCAGTGAACCACTCCGAAGGTCTTTCGCGGAAGGCTGCGAACCAACTCGTTTGGGTATCCATCTCTGAACTCGTCTATTCGCTCCCGTGCGGAATGATCTTGATCGTCGCCGAGCGGGCGCGTGCACTGATCATCGAGCTTAGATACGGGCTGCCCCGGTACTTGGCACGGTAGGCGTCGTCGATGCGGTCGTTGATCGGCCCGTTGACCGGCTCGAAGTGAACTTCTTTTGCGATACCGGCTGCGGTGATCCGCCCCCGCCTTTTGGTGCAGCGCGGCGTGATACCAGCGAGAGTCTTGCCCGTTGTACGCGCGCACGTACAGGGCATCGTCGACCGCGACGGACCAGATCCACGTCCGAGTGCCGTACTCCAAACCGTCCTCTCGAAACGGCGAGATGTGCAAGTCGTCGGCTTCTGCGATCTTGTTCAGTTCGTCTTTCGACCACGTTGCCATTGCGGGGTTCTACCAAAGGAGCATTTACAGTTCTGTCAGCAATGCTGCGATCAAATTCTAAGGCGGCAGGACGTATCAAAGGATCGAGGGCACGCTCGGTCTGCGCTATCAGCCTGCCATTCGGCGGGTGTCGCCGGAACGTTTCTGCTCCGGCGCTCCGCCCTAATTTTACTCGCAATACGGCAATACTACTTCTTGCCCTTGTGTTGTTCGCTGGACGTGTGAGTGTGGTGATGAACGTTACCCTGTTCATCCCGATACTCGCGCGCTTTCAGATCGTCTGAATTAGACTTGCCGGCCGTTTGCTGGCGTTTTTCGCCGGGCTCGTTGCCTTGTTCATGCTGATGCCCGCTACTGCCCTTCTCGTGAGCGCTTTGTTCTTTCGTCGTTTTACCTTCGTGATGAGGACGTGGATCCTCGGCGCTCTTGTGCGGATGTTTTCCCGTTCCTTGTTCGTTTCCAGCCATGGCTAGATACTCCGAAAGTGTGACTCACTAGTCCGCGAGGCGATTGCGCTCGTATTCTTTTCAGATCGCGACCGATGCTCCCTTTGTGACACCGGCAGCTTGCATCCTTCGTGTCGGTAAACGTGCGATAGTGCTACGAGGAACAGAATGGAGAGCAGAAAGCGTGTATCTGTGCGAACGGGATGGTGCTGCTTTTTAGCGGTACTGATTTGTCTGTCCGCGTCCGGGCAGCAATCCAAACCAATGGAGACACCGGCTCCGTCGCAGCCCGGCAGCACAGCCGCGAAGGGGACAGCTACGCAGCAGCCGGTCGCCGATGGCCAGGCGCAAAAAACACCGCCCCCATCGGCCGAGGTAGCCATGCCGCCCGCTCCTAATGTATCGCTGAAAACAGAGCCGTATGGCGAGGCGCCCCTGCCCATTTTGATGGCTCCTCCGCCCCCTTTGCCACCCCCTATACCGGACGATGCGCGCCCGCTCAGCCTTCGTTCTGCTTCGGAGATCATCAAGATCGTTTTGGGTCTCGTCTTCATGTTTGCGCTTGCTTACCTGGCGGGAACGGCGCGTGTGCAAGCGCTCGAGAACAAGCTGCAGGTGACGAATGTTGTTACTGCCGGCTTGCCCTTCGTCTTCCTCGGAGTTATTGCCCATTTGCCTGGTGTTGGCATTCTTTCCGAACCCGTGCTATGGGAACTTCGGCCCTTGCTGGCCCTTGGCTTGGGGTGGATCGGATTCACCACCGGCTTCCGGTTTGATTCCAAGCTCGGCGAATCCATTCTGCCCGGAACCAGTGCTGTCAGCCTGATTACTGCGTCCGTTCCTTTCTTCACCATAGTCACCACATGCGCTCTGTTTTTGGTGTTTGTCGAGCATTCTCCTGCGAATGCAATTTTTCTACGGGATGCGATGATGCTGGGCACCGCGGGAGCAATGACCGCTTACCATGCCCCTAAATATTTCCAAGGCCGTCCTGCTATACAGCACGGAGTCGACAGGGTCGGATCCATCGTCACCTTAGAGCAGTTAGCCGGCTTCATTGGTCTGCTGATTGTGGCCGCTTACTTTCGTCCGCAGGACAATTCCGTTGCTTGGCATCTGCCGGGTACGGCGTGGCTGTTCATCACTCTCGGCATGGGAACCATGATCGGCGGAGTCATTTGGGGCACCATGGCAAATACGAAAGCGGGGCCGGAATTTACCGTTCTCATTCTTGGTTCGGTGTGTTTCACAGCCGGTATGGCAAGCTTCCTCCGCATCTCGCCGCTGGTCGTCTGCTTCATTGTTGGTCTGATACTCGTGAACCTGCCGGGAACTTCGAAAGATCAAATTCGCGAGGCGCTCGAGCATATGGAACGGCCGATTTATCTGTTATTCCTGCTAGTGGCGGGGTCGCTGTGGGACATCACCGGGTGGCAAGGCTGGGCGCTGATGCTCCTCTTCGTTCCGGCTCGTCTATTTGGCAAATGGCTCGGTGTCAGGCTCGGGCGCAATGAAGTACCTGGTGGATTAACACCGGATGAGCAGCGCAACCTGATCTTCTCGCCGATGGGTGCACTTTCGATTGCGATCGTAGTGAACGCACAGGATCTATATTTCGGCTCCACGGTTTCCTGGATGGTCACAGCCGTGATCGGTGGAGCAATCGTCACTGAAGTCATAATTCAAATCGCCTCCCGGCAGAAGCTGTTCGAAGAACCGCGACTGAGCGGGGCTTCCTAGGTTCTAATGCGGCTGTTTTTCATCCTGGTCATCGCAGGCCTGATGCATGCTGCGCGCTCGTTTGCGCCGGATGCCACGGTGGGCGGCGGTGCGGCGGGAACGGCCCTGGCATGCGGTTATCTTCTTTTATCGGCTTTCTTGATGGGCTCCGTATTCAAATCGCTGCGCTTGCCCCGGCTGACTGGATATCTCGCAACCGGCATTGTTGCGGGGCCGCAGGTATTAAATCTCGTCAGCGGGCCAATGGTTTTGAATCTGCAGATCTTCAATGGCGTGGCAACCGCGTTGATTGCGCTGACGGCGGGAGTGGAACTCGATTTGGGCGCGATGAGACCGCTTCTCAGAAGCATTCTGTGGGTGACTTCCGTCGGGATTTGCGGCACCATCGTACTCATCAGTTCCGCAGTTTTTGTGCTGCATGGCAGGTTGCCCTTCCTGCACGGACTTTCAGGTATTCAGGTCGCGGCTGTTTCCTTGGTACTCGGCGTTACGATGGTGGCGCAATCGCCAGCCGTTGTTGTCGCCCTGCAGTCGGAGATGTCTGCGGACGGCCCACTTACACGAACCGTACTTGGCGTCGTGGTCATCTCCGATCTTCTGGTTATTGTGCTCTTCGCGATCGTTTCGTCTGTCGCCAAGAGCTTTCTCGGCACCAAAACAGACGCTTTTCACACGGCCGGGGCTCTCACCTGGGAAGTATTCGGCTCGGCAGCAATCGGCGTCTGCGTCGGAATCATTATTGCCACGTATCTGCGATTTGTAAGAGGCCGCTCCGCTCTTTTCGTCCTAGCGGCCGCCTTTCTGGTTGCCGAAGTGGGCCAGAGAATCGACCTGGACCCGCTTCTGATTGCCCTCGCAGCCGGCGTTTTCATCCGCAACGCTACTGCTTATGGCAAACGCTTGCAGGACGAAATCGAAGCCTCCTCGTTGCCCATCTACGTCGTGTTCTTTGCGGTAACGGGCGCCACAGTTCACATTCGCGAGTTGAGGGTGGTGGGCATTCCAGCCGTGCTGCTGGTCCTGACTCGCGCAGGAGGATTCATCGGCTTGGGACGGGTCGCCACCACGCTCGCCGAAGCGCCTGATGTGGTCAGGAAGTACATCGGCCTCGGACTAATGCCTCAGGCTGGTCTCGCGCTCGCCCTGGCTTTGCTTTTCGTCAAGACGTTTCCTAAGATTGGAGCCGAAGCTGCGGCTCTGGTATTCGGCGGCGTGGCCATTAACGAATTGATCGCGCCAGTGTTGTACCGTTTCGCGCTGGTCGCGACCGGGGAAGCGGGAAAGTCCGAACAGATTGCGTCGGTAGAAGGCGAAACGATGGCGTCCGCAGTAGAAGGCTCGTCCGACGCTCGCCTGCGCATGCAAGGCACCAACGCGTAAAAATTCAATTCTCTCTTGACAGGTTGAGAGTCGTGGTGCTATTTTTCCAGCAGGGTGCTACTTCACCAGCATAAGCTCAGCCGCCGCGAGCGTCAGATCATGGACGTCCTGTACCGCCGTGGAAAAGCGAGTGCGGCTGAGATTCTGGACGAAATTCCGGACCCGCCGAGTTACTCCGCCGTCCGCGCGATGTTGCGTGTCCTCGAGGAAAAGAAGCACATTCGCCACGAGGAAAAGGACCTGCGTTATGTCTATCTCCCCGTGGTTCCTCGAGAGAAAGCCCGCCGCTCCGCTGTGGCGCACTTGCTCAATACATTCTTCGACGGCTCCACTGAGCAGGCAGTCGCCACGCTGCTGAACGTTTCGGCGCGTGATCTCACGCCGCAGGATTTCGATCGTCTTGCCGCTTTGATCGAAGAAGCTCGGAAAGAGGGACGCTAGTGGACTGGCGGTTCTGGCTCGAACTCTGGGTACGATCGGGCGTTCTGCTCCTGATCGCAGAGGCGCTGCGCCGCCTGGCGAAAACGCAAACTGCCGCGTTCCGTCACAGGTTGCTGCTTGGAGCATTTGCACTGCTTGCGTTTCTTCCGGTGCTGTCCGTGCTCATTCCTGAAATTCCGCTGCCGCTATGGACGACAGCAGCGCCGCACGCCGCTTCCGTTAACGTCCAGGCGTGGTCGCGAACTGTCGCGCAGTCTCCAGTGCGGCACACGCTCAACTGGCTGCTCATCATCTGGGTTAGCGGCGTTGTTCTCTCCCTGATTCCTACTCTGGCCGGAACTGTTTCAGCGCATCGCATTGCATCCGCTGCCGCGCCCTTTAATCCCTCAGCGCTCGACCAGGCTCTTCTTCATCCCTACGTCTCGACGATGGCACGAACCACAATTCTTGTTTCGAACGAGCTATCCGTCCCTCTTACGTGTGGCATCTTCCGCAAACGCATTCTACTGCCCTCTGCCTCTCAAAGCTGGACTCCCACACGCCTCTATGCGGTGCTCTCCCATGAATTGGCGCACATCCAACGCCACGATCTCGGCGCCCAATTGGCTGCGCATGTAGTTGCAGCTCTCTGGTGGTTCCAACCCCTTGTTTGGGTCCTTCGCCGTAACCTGCGAACTGAAAGTGAACTCGCCTGCGATGCGCAGGTGATGCGATCTGGCTTCCGGCCTTCGCAGTACGCAGCGGAATTGCTTGAGATTGCAAAAGCTATTCGCCGGGACTGGCGATTTTCCAGCTCAGCCATCATGATGGCGCGGACCTGCGATTTAGAAGAGCGCTTGCAAGCGATCCTGAACCCGGTCTATGCGCCCTTGTCGAGACGCAGAACCTACACACTCGTATTAGCCCTCGGCAGCACAGCCGTTGCTGCTTCCGCTATCACCTTACGTACCAGTCCGATTTTCAACGAAGGAGGCTCATCCATGAAAACCACAATCTCGGCCTTGCTGACCTCGGCAGGGCTTTCAGCCGCAACCATTAGCGGATCCATTCATGACCCGAACGGCGCAGCGATCGCCGACGCGAAGGTGATCGTCTACAATCCCGATACGGGAGCAAAGCAGGAGACTGTAACCGCTTCGGACGGCCGCTTCACTATTGAACAGGGCGGCGGTGGCCAGTACATTCTCAAAATCGAGAAGTCCGGCTACGCTTCCATTTTCCGCGGATTTGAACTCAAACCGGATTCAAAAAGGGACCGTGACTTCGTCATGACGAACGAGGGTGGTCCGCAAGCAAGCGACACGTCTCTTACCAGCGAAGAAACCCAAGAGCGGCGGATCCGGGTAGGAGGAGCAGTCGCGCAGAGTAATCTGCAGAGCAAAGTGCAACCAATTTATCCGGCAGCGGCTAAAGCAGCCGGCGTGCAAGGCACGGTCGAAATCGAAACCACCATTTCCAAAGAGGGTGTTCCCGTGGACCTGCGGGTGCTCTCGTCCCCGAGCGATGATCTCTCAGAATCCGCGCTCGAAGCCGTGCGCCAATGGCGCTACCGTCCAACTCTCCTGAACGGCGAGCCTGTTCAGATCCTCACTGTTGTAGTCGTAAACTACACGCTCACGCAATAGCGTGAGAAGCCAACCTCCTACATCTGGTGATGGGAGTGTTCATGCTGGTGATGGCATGCGTGACCATGCTGTGAATGATCGTCACCTGGGCTCTCCATCATTCGCAGCATCTCCGGGCCTCCGGTCCGCAAGAATCGCATCAACAAAAACGCAGCGAGTACCAGAAACATGATGTTCAGAACGGTCGTGTAATTCCAGCGCACCGCCTCTTCCATCACCTGTGCGTTTCTCCCGGCTGGTATCAGGTGAAGCAGGCCGAAAAGAAACTCCACCACCAATGCCGCACCCGCCATTGCACCGTAAAACAAAACCAGCAGGAACACGCTCATCTTCGGACCATAATATTTTCGATAGATGTCCAGAATCGGCAGAATAATAAGGTCAGCAAACAGGAACGCAACCACACCGCCAAAGCTGATGCCTCCGTTCCAGAGCACCGCTGCGAGCGGAACGTTTCCCACTGAGCACACGAAGGAGACGATCGCTACGGCGGGCCCGATTAGAGGTCCCCAGAGCTTCGCAAGCACCGGATGCCCCTCGAGAAAGAACGCTTGCCAGAAATTGTGGGGGATCCACGCGCCCATCGCCCCCGCAATCAACAATCCCAACCCAATGTCGAGCCATAGAGATGACCAGTCCATGAAAAAGAAATGGCTGATCGCAGTCCAGCCTTTCGAAGAGAACATACGCTGCCAGATAGTTCCCTCGTGTATGGACATGTCCATGCCGGCATGACCCTCCATCCGGCCCTCTAAGCCCTTGTCGGCTTGTGCTTTTGCTTGATCCAACAGTTTTGGCCGCAGAAACATCCGCAGCAGGACCACGATCAGCACGATCATGATCGGTCCCCCGGTGAATTCTGCCAGCGTGAACTGCCACCCCATCAGCACCGCCAGCAGGATTCCGAGTTCGATCACCAGATTCGTCGACGCAAACTGAAACGCCATTGCCGCGGTGAAATTTGCTCCTTTGCGGAACATGGACCGCGCTAGCGCCACCGCCGCATAGGAGCACGAGGAAGAAGCCATCCCCAATCCGGACGATATGCAAATCGTGCGCGGAGAATCGTCCGGTAACAACCGGGTCATCTCTTCCTTCGACACCACGGCCTGAATTACTGCAGACAAAAAGAAGCCCAGTATCAGTGCCCACAGAATTTCCCAACCCATGGTGAACGCCATCAGGAGCGCATGTTCCACTGAATGCAAGATGTTCACTGCTCTGCCTTTCAATCACTTGTTATTTATGAACGTGCTCTTAGCCGGAATCGTACGAACATGTTTCCGCCCAGCGGGTGCTCACCGTAGTACGGTTTGATCGCGCCGGGCAGTGAATACGCTTCAATGTTCGCACCCACTCCGGTCTCCACTTGGCGGAACAGGTCGATGTCCCGTGTGTAGCCGATCGTGTAAGCGCCAATCCGAAACGTGCTGCCATACGTACTGTCGAGGAATAATTCAATCTGCGGCTCACCCGCAAACAGCTCGTCCTTGTCGACAAGTTCCGCGCGTCCAGTAATGAAGTTCTTGCGCCGGATCGGCAGCACCGATTCCAGCGTGTAGGAGTTGGTATCGCGTTTCGTAAAGGTGCTGTGGTCGCGGCCCCAGATCAGACTCGTTGACCAGCTTCCGCCCGGCAGTGGCTTCGCGTATTCGATTGAGGCCGTCGTGCGTGTTTGATCTCCTGGCTCGAGCGCCTCCGGATGGGTCAGATGACCCACGGAAAATTGCGCTGCCCAGCGGTCTGTAGGGAAATACCACAGGCGCGTCGCCCACGAGTTCATCGCTCCTGAATCGATGTTCCACCGGAACTCATCCGGTTCCGCGCCATGAAATCCACTCGCTTCCAGCCTGAACTTCTTGTAAGCTATGCCCACTGTCGCCACATCGTTTGAGATGTGAGTCGAATCCTGCCAGTGGTGGGACAGCGTGGCTTGCGGCAGTTCCATGGCAGACGCCCGATGCGGATAAGCGACGGGCCCGAGCGCCGGATCTCCCACCGGAGCGAAATACAGCTCGAGTGTCGTATGTTCCCCGAGCGACCGCGCATAGTGAAAGCCGAGCGCCATGATGAAGTCGTGCGGATGCTGCCCGTCCACGATCGGCTTGCCGAACGCCGTCTCTCCTGTCTGGAACAACAACGGATAGCGACGGTCCGTAATGGTTGCGGGCTCCAGACTCAGCATCAGCTGAATCGAGAAAGCTCCTTCCCGGCCCACCTTGTGTTCCAGGTTCGTCATAAACCAGTTCGTCGAGTAGAGCTTGTCTCCGCCGCGCGGTCCCGATTGCTGCGTATCATTCAAAAAGGCCTGCGCCATCCACATCGTGTTCCATGACCCGACCGGTTTCATGACCATGGGCATGGGCCACGCTGAGGGGTTCACTGACGTTCCGGACGAAAGGTTCATAAGAAACATGCTTGCCGCATTCATCTCCACCATGTTCATGGAGGGCATTGCATCGGGCGCTTGCGCAAAAGCAACCGTGCCTCCGAACAGAGAAACCAAAATTATGCGGCTGCCAAGATTCGCGGTCCGGCGCCAAACCGAATGATTGTCGAACATATCTCCTCATCTGCAAGAAAAAGCTGATTCACCAAGGGTGCGAGACAGCAGTCGACGCTGTCTCGAAACACGGAGCGAATGGCAGGCGATCAGATGCGGAGAATCGAAAAGAGTGGTGCGGGTAAACCGGGCGGCGAGGAAGAGTCCCGATAGCTGGGCCCGTGAAAATCACGCGCGGCGGAGCGCCCATCAAACGGCTTCCAGGCGGCATTCGAAAATTCGGGCGCGTGAAGGTGACCCGCGGTCGTGCCCTTATCGGAGGCCATCGTCGACGAGTGCCCGCACGGTTGCGGAGCTTCGTGTTTTGTCGACGAATGGTGATGCTGATGGCACGGCGGATCGGGCGTTTGCTGCGAGAACATCGAACCTGCCCCGCATGGCACGCTGGCGCACGCCATCACGCAACTCACGCTGCTGAAAACCAGCGCTAGCGCAAGTACGTAAGCTGCACACTTGGACAAACCGCCCATCTGCTCACCATGCTAGCAGCGGACGCCTCTGGCCGCGGAATGGACTCGCGTTACTGCTGGCTCGAACTGCTGCTCTGCGGAGTGGAAGTTCGAACGGTCGGATACTTGATTCCCAACTGCTCCAGATACGTGTCGTATTTCGAAGGATCGTAGTAAAACGCCTTCATCTGCGGCCGGTATTTCTCCATGATCTTCTCATTCAGCCAGATCGCCGGCTTATCTTCCGGCCGTATGAAACTCTGGTACTTCACGTCTTTGGTTTCCACGTTGCGGAAGTAATCCCAAGCCTGGCTAACCAATTGCGGTTGCGTCATCAGATCCAGCAGCGTCATCGCCTGTACCTTCGCTCCCGCCACCACGCCTTTGTGCGCAATCGGAGTCGCCATAGAGACGCCGTTTGCCCAGTTATGCCCGGGGCCGCCCGGTATGTTCGACGGATACATCAGCACGATGGTCGGAGCGTTCCAGGAGATGTCGCCAATGTCATCTGACCCGCCGCCCATCGGCTGCGAGTAAGCGCCCATCTCTCCTTCTTCCTCGTTCTGCACCCGCGGCTCGCGCAACGGCATAATCTTCGAAGCCAGCCCGCGCTCCTTCTGCTTCAGTTCGTGCTGGAGCCCCTTCGCAAGAGTTTGATCATCTGCCGACCACTCCGGCAGTCCAACCTTTTTGATGTTCTCGTAGGCATCCACGGCGATCGGCTTGTTGAAGTAACCCGGCCAGGCGGAACCAAGCAGTCGTTCCGTGTAGCTCGTATCCGTCATCAGCGTAGCGCCCTTGGCCATGTTGTCGCCAATGTGCCACAGATTCATGATGTGGTCGTAATCGGCCTCGCGGAAGTAATACCAGTCGGCCGCATTCGGCGGCACCACGTTCGGCTGATCGCCCCCGTTCGTGATTACGTTGTGTATGCGTGTAGCCAGACGCAGATGCTCGCGCCGGAAGTTGTATCCCACGTCCATTAGCTCCACAGCATCGAGTGCGCTGCGGCCGCGCCACGGCGCGCCAGCGGCATGAGCGCTTTCGCCTTTGAACATGTACTCCACCGATACCAGTCCATTGCCCCCGCTGGGTCCGTACGCCACGCCAAAGTTGCTCCCGACGTGACAGAACAGCACCGCATCCACATCCTTGAACAGTCCGGCTTTCACGTACCATGCCTTGCTGCCCAGTTCTTCTTCCGCAACCCCCGGCCAGAGTTTGATGGTGCCCTTCAGATGCTCGCGCTCCATCACCTTCTTGACAGCCATTGCCGCCAGGATGTTCAGCGGCATTCCCGAGTTGTGCCCTTCACCATGCCCCGGAGCCCCTTCAATAATCGGGTCGTGATAGCCAACGCCCGGCTTCTGAGACGCTTGCGGTATGTCGTCGATGTCCGACCCGAGCGCGATGACCGGTTTGCCCTCGCCCCACGTCGCCATAAACGCGGTGGGAATGCCCGCCACGCCACGGTCTACTTTGAATCCGTCCTTCTCGAGGAGATCGGATAGGTACTTCGAGGTCTCAAATTCCTGAAATCCGAGTTCGCCGAAGCTGAAGACAGTATCGACCATCACCTGCGCCTGCTTCTTCATTCCATCGATCTGCCCGCTGAGATCGGCTTTCATAGCCGCTTCCTTTTGTGGCGAAACTGCCTGTCCGCCGCACAGCGACAAGGCAGCCGTCAGCATCAACGCGGAAAATTTACGCATCACGAGTTGCTTGCTCCTTCTTCGGTCTTTGCATTACATCACTCTGGCCTCATCCGATTTAGAAATGAAGCCGCAACCCGAACTCGATCTGCCGCGGAACATTTCCTTGCTGCGTCAAAACGCCGAAGTTCTGCGGGTTATCGATATTCAAATACGTGCTGCTCGTCGAGGTCGTGCTGCCCGCCACGAACGAGGGTTGGAAGTGGTTCAGCACGTTGCTGAACTGGGCGCTGAACGTCAGACCCATTCCTTCACGCAGCGGAATCGCAAAGTCCTTTGAGACCTGCATGTCCAGGTTCCAGGTTGGCAGATTCCGCAACACGCCGGCCCCGCCCCCATTTTCATTGAGACCCAGAACCAGGCGGCCAAATTCCGAGTACGCGGCAGAGGGATTCGCGAAGATATTCATCCCCGATCCGCCTTTCGCCGCGTTGCCTGCGGAAGCCACGACGCTGGAACTTGTCACATTCGCGTGCGCCGAATTTCCGCCTGTGTAGGGAGAAACCAGTACGGCATTTTCATACGTGCTATCCGAGCTGCAGTTCGACTCGCCAAACGACTGGCAGTCGAATGTGCCGCTCCCGATATTTACTTCCAGTGGTGCGCCGCTTTGGGCCGTGAACAATGGAGCAACACTCCAACCGTCCAACATGCTATGCAACAGCTTTCGACCTTTGAAGAAATTCGGCGTGTATACAACGCTCAGGTTATAAACCAGCGGGAAATCGAACGGTTGCGGTCCGTACATCGAGTGCAGATCCCACGGATTCAGCACAGTTGTCGAACTCGTCGATTGCGTAAGGCCGACCGTACCGAACGTCCGGCTCCAGGTGAGATTCGAACGTGCCGTCAGCCCATGCCAGTCGTGGAATGTGAACGATACGAATGCACCATTGTAATTCCCCCACCCCAGGCTTGTCGTTTCATATAAAGATGCAGACTGTGCCGGTGCGGAATCGAGGAGCGTGCGCCCGAGCGTCCAGCTCGGCGCTTTCGACATGGCCGTCCACAGATTGTAAACCTGCGTCCCGAGAATCTGATTTTTCAGATTGCCGACTACTGCCGCCGTGCAACTGCCGGTGCCGCAATAAGCCGATCCGCTACCGCCCAGCGCTGATTCGAAGAACGGCTGGGTTTGCGGCGCCTGTCCATTGCTCAATGCCGTATACACATTCGCGAATGCATTTGCGAAGCTCTGGCCGTTCAGCGTCGTCATGGTCGGAACTGCATCCATGTTGATCAATTGGAACTCGTTCCGGATGATGCGGCCGATATACCCGACCTCCACCGAGATCTTGTTCGATAACTGCCGCTGTATCGTGAAATCGAATTCGTCGGAGCGGTTCGGCCTGAAGTTACGGTCGAGATACGTTCCGTCTCCCGCTGCCGCGTTACCGTTTACACCAGGATAGAAAGGCTGTGACAAGGTTTGCGATACGGCAGGAAGCGGCGCGCTAAGACCGTCCGCGCCAATCCGGAACGCGGTACTCTGATTCACTCCTCCTGCTCCCAGGCAGGCGCCCGAACTGCTCGCGCCGATACAGGACACCGGCTGCGCTAGACCCGCTCCCAAAATCGGGTTTAACACCAGTCCCACGCCATTCAAACGTCCGTATACGCGGCTGTAGCCTCCGCGAATGACGGTGCTGTTGCCCCCGAAAATCTTGCCGAGCAAGCCGTCCGCAAAATTCGGATTCCATGCCACCGCCACGCGCGGGCTCAGGCCGCCATAGAACGGATTGAAAATGTAATTCTGTCCAGGGATGTTGTGGATCAGCGCCGTCCCAACGATCGGATTGTAAACCTGCCCCTGCAGTGCAGCCGATTGCCGCGAGTTCAGATACGAAGCCGTATCGATCTCTTTGCCCGACTGATCTACCAGAATCACCTGTCGCCCGTTCTCTTCTGTAGGCGGCATTTCAATCTGATAGCCAAGCCCGTAAGTCAGCGTAAGATCCTTCCGCATACGCCACGTGTCGCTGAAGTATTCGTTATAGTACGGAATGTTGACTTTATCGTACAGGTTCGTGCCGAGTGGCTGCAACGACAAGTTAGATCCGGACCGGGTATAGAGCACCTGCGGCTGACTCACAATCCCAAGTACTTCAGTGTAGAAGTTGTCCCAGTTCGAGACTTGGTTCTGTGCAAGACTGGTCGGAATATAAGAACTCAGGAAGTTAATGCCGGTAATTGCACCGCCTACCTGATAAACCGTGTTATTGAAAACTCCCGCGCCATTATCGTCGCGCTGATGATAGTTAAAATTGTGCTGATAAGAACCGCCGAATTGGAGTAAGTGGTTCCCTTTCACCCAGCTCAAATCGTCTCGAATCAGGTGATCCTGTCCATCCCAGAAACGCTGCCGTACACTTTGTGAATTCACGTTGTAGGGAATCAGCGCATTCAGCCCCGCGGATTCCCCGCCAATTTCCACCGCGCCGCCCAGCCCTGCAAACTGCGGCGGAGCGCCGTCCGTTCCCCATTGCCAGAAGTTGCGCAGGTAACTATAGTGCAGGTCGTTCGTCAGTGTTGGCGTGATCGTTGTTGTCAGTCCGGCTACCCAGTACCCCGGCTTTTGATCGCGCGGCGCCGTAGCGACTGCCTGGCCGAGCGTGCCTCCCAGCAACCCGCCTATGTCCGTCTGGTTTGTCGTGTTCTGGTTGAACTTGTAATAGCGATAACTGGTCATAAAATGCCACTTATCGCCAAAATCGTGATCGATACGCGCCGTGTAGTTATCGGACGTTTGCGGGATGCCGACATTCACCAGGTAACCCTGCGTGTTATAACCGTCCCCAGCCTGCGGATCGTTCGGCGCAGGCATCGAATTCCAAAGCCTGCTCACAATCGGATTCAAACCCAGGCCACGCGGATCGCACGACCCTGCTGGACAAGCTGCGGGCTGGTAAGTAACTCCATTTACCGTCATCGGCGCACTGTTTAAGTTGTATGCTTGATAAACGCCCGACGAGTTCGGAAGTTGAATAATCCCGGCCTTCAGCAGAGCCGTCGGAACCGTTCTTTCAATCGTCGTCGATTGCGGAAAGCGCCTCGCCTCGTAATTGAAGAAGAAATACGTCTTCCCGCCCAGGACCTTCGGCCCCAAAGGACCGCCAAGAGATGCCCCGTAGCGGTTCTGGTGCGTCTTGGGCAGGGGCGTGTAAGCCAATCCCTTGGAAGGCGTGTGATCGTTCTTCCACGTATTAGCTGAGAAGTAACTGCTCAGCAAATACTCGTAAACAGAGCCGTGAAACTGGTTTGTTCCGCGCTTAGTAACCATCTGCACCTGCCCACCCGCCGAGCCATTGAAGTCAGCTGTCTGATTCGCCGTTCCCACTTTGAACTCTTCGATGGTCTCGATTGGCGTGGGCACGACACCTGACGGAATGCCGCCGGCCGATCCCGTGATGGTGCCGCTCGCAAGCGTATAAACGGCCTGATTTCCATCCATGTCGCTCGAGTTGTTCCCGCCATCGAGCTGAAACTGATTTTGGTCCGATACCGTGCCCGCGACATTGCCGCCCGGCGCAACTCCAGGCTGAAGCGTGAACAATGCATTTGCATCCCGGCCCAGGTTCGGCAGATTATCTAACTGCACGCCTGAAATCGTCGAGCCGACGGTCGCATTGGTGGTCTGCAATTCTGCTCCCGCGGACGCCGCGACCTCGATGGTTGTGCTAGTCGATCCCAACCGCAACGCTATGTTCAATGTCAGAACCAAGCCAACTTGAACCTGCTGGTTCGGCAGCTTCGTTTCGGCGAAACCAGGCTTCAAAACCGAGACATCGTAAGTCCCGGGATTCAAATTAAACGCGTCATAACGCCCTGTGTCGTTGGTGATCACCGTTTTCGGCGTTTTGGTCGCCTGGTCGACAATACGAACTTCGGCGCCAGCTACTGCGGCGCCTTGTTCATCGGTGACCTGACCGGATATTGTGCCCGATGACGTGTTCTGGCCCCACAAAAGTGCTGCTCCGCAAAAGAGAATGAGCACCGCGGATGTCGCGCGATAGAAAACGGTGCGTCGAGACACACTTGTCCCGAGCGCCTGATAGCCTGCTTTCATCAAAGCTAACCTCTCTCTAAGAATTTTGTTGGCGACGGGGATTTAGGACCGACTCGGGTCCGAGGAAAGACAATTACACTACCGAAGGTATTACTGGATTCTAGTTCCCCCGTGAGGCTTTGTCAAACTGCGGCGGCTCAGGGCAAGACACCACTCCGGAGTTTATACATCGTCCAACGATTGAGTTCCTCAACGGTTATCTGGTTGCCGCGGCTAGAGATTTAGAGAGGCTAATCAAATTCTGCGGACTCACCGGAACGACGCCGAAACGCGGGCTGTCGATATCCGCGATCAGACCAAACGAGATGGACACAACAAGAGGTACAACGAAAAACAGAAGAGCTGCCGGTTTAGCGCTATGCGCGCCATAGCCGATCAAAAGATTGGAGCAAATGGCAACGGTAATCAACAGCCCCCAGGCCGCAAGTGGAATGCGGTTCCACCAGGCTGCCTGCGTGAATCCCTGCGAGTTCAACACATCGTTCATACCGGAAACGGCCAGCGCGCTCACGGTTGTCGGGCGTACCAAAGCCGGAGCCCAAACCGCCGACCACAACTCCGCCTGGAGTTGAGCAGTATCGGTATTAATTTGCGTAAGCTGCCGCTCACTCGGGGGATGATAAAACAAAATACGTTGTTCGAGATACTTCCTCAAAAGCATCTTCACTCGCGCGGCTTCGGGAGCAGGTAGCAGGTCTGCTCGGACGTACTCCGTTCCGATCGCATTGGCTTCTGCTTCCTCATAGTTCTTGCGCTGGTCGTATCGGGTGATGGCCATCGAAAAAGTAAATCCGATGATGAGGCCGAGCAGTGTAAGTGTAGCCGTTAGAATCATCGCGAAGTCTTGGCGGTCGTGCTCTTGCAGCCTTCGCCAATCGCGCAGCCAAACGCCTAGGTGCACCGCCATCCACAGGACAAGGAACGACACGACGAAGAAAACGAGCGGGCGATTCATCAGCTCTTGAATGCTTTTCTGGCCAGTTTACACTTCTCGCTCTTTCCATTCGAATAACCGACATGTCGTTGATACTATCGACCGAAAGGTTGTTAATCGTCATCGGTCAAAACTTATGGGTGCACGCAACTGAATCGGGCAAAAAGATGAATCTTGCTCCCTGGGATCTGGCGATCGTCGAAGAGAATCACTAACCAATTCTTCGCGGGCATCCAGCACAGGCGCTTCCCTACTTTTTCGATCTCGACTGCTCCTGAGATGCCAGCCACTTCGCATTCTCACCCGATACGATCGCATCACTTCGATCAATGAATAGGATGTCGGGGTCTGCCGCTCCCGCGTAAGGACCTGCTTTCGCGCTGTGTAAGAACTCCTCTCGTTTGAGCGACTCTCTGGTCGCCCGATAGAGCAGCCAATTCTGCTGATATTGCCCCAATTGGATCATCCCTTCGATAATGCCGATGAGAGCTCCCAGAATGGCAGACGCCCACCTTTGGGCGTTTGCGGCCGCCGCCACAGAGACTACCGGGATGGCCGCGGCGAAAACAATTTGCGCGCCCTTCAACAGTTTGTACCGCGACAGATTGCGGGAGGCACGTTCACCATACCAGTCACTCTGCTCGCTTATCGCCTCGAAAGGCGTTTTGTTGCTCACCTATCTTTCTCCCCAGGAGCCCGGAATTATATCAACCCGGTTCCAGCCAGGGCACGTAAGTAAGCACTAACTCGGACCGAAAAGCTCGAAAGTGATGAATTTTTGTGATATGCTCCGATAACTCCGGAGGCATAATGCGCACGATTTTCAGTTCTATTGTTTGGATAACATTGGCCGTTCCAGGATGGTCGCAAACTGGCGACGCACGTGGCGGTACGGAAGCCAACCTAGCATCCTCAACGGTGCCGGAAGTAAGTTTATTTCCGGATCGCGATCAAACCTCCGTCGATTCCGGAAAGAAGACCGGGCTGGCACGCCGCCCGAGAATGGCTGGCAGTTCCACTGGCTATATCGATAATGCGATCGTCGGTTCTCAAATCCGGGTGCGATTCGACGCAGATTTCACTTTCAATAACCCGGACCGTGCCGAGTTTCTCTATGGAAAATGCGGGTGCTATGGCGGGTCGCCCGGTCCAAAGCCCGGGATTGCCAAAAGCGTAAATCTTCAGGAAGTGCGGTTAGATCTGGAGTACGCTCCAACCGGACGCTTTTCGTTTTTCGCCGAAGTACCTGAGCGGTCTATTCAATTCACTACCATCCCCAACACAGGTCCGCTTTCAAATCACAGTCAGTTCGGTGATGTAGAGGCCGGATTCAAGGTGGCGTTGCTCTCCTCGGAAACCCGCTATCTGACACTCCAGGCACGCGCCTATTTTCCGACCGGTGACGCACGCCAAGGGCTTGGCACCGCTCACTACAGCCTTGAGCCGTCGCTTCTTTATCATCAGAGCCTGTTGGCCGGGAAGTTTGAGGATCGCTGGACCTTATCGGCCCAATTTGGCGGCTGGCATCCCATCCACGGATCGGCCGGAGTTTCCCCACTTTTCCCGCAATCGTTTGCAGGAGATGTACTCATCTACGGGCTCGGTACCGGCTATGACGTGGTATCAAAGGCCTCCTATCGCTTTACACCCGTCGTAGAGTTTGTGGGTTGGAGCGTGTTAAGCGGCTTAGTGACCGTTACCCCGTCGGCGGCGGGCGCAACGGCATCCACGGCAGGTGTGAATATCGCCAACATCAAGATAGGCGCGCGTACCACCATCCGCGACCACCACTCGATCTATGTTGGGTATGGGCACGCACTTACTAGCACCACTTGGTACGAGAATTTGCTAAGGCTGGAATACCGATACGTCTTCTAGCCTATTTCGTGTGCTGTCTGAGTTTAGCCAATGCTTCTTCTAAGGCGGGTTGGTCAGGTTTAGCAATGTCCGGAATAGTGTGACTTAACTGTTGAATTGCCTTACGTGCGTTCGCCGCTGATCCCGAGGCCTGGTAGGCAGTTGCCAACAGATAGTAATCCCACGCGAGATCATATTTCGACGGCGATTTCTGATGCAGGTCCGCTGCTTGCTCGAGCAATGGAATCGCACTCCGGTACTCTTTTTTCTCCTCAAGCAAACTCCCCAGATTTGCCAGCGCCTGCCCGAACCAAACGCGATAGGTGTTTCCCTGTGCCTTAACTGGTATCTGCTCGAAAGCCTCAATGGATCTCCGATATTCCCCTTCCGCTTCGCTCGAATGTTTCGTTTCCAGAATCCTGCCTCGGATGTCATAAGAGAGGCCTAAATGCATCATCCAGGTGGGAAGAGGCCGAGCAAGTTCTCTGTGAAGTTGAATCGCCCTTGCATTATTTGAGAGGGCCAGATTTTCTTCACTCCGGCTCACTAGGTAATTGGCAAAGTTGTTGTAATATTGCGCCAGCTCGAACCGGTAGTCTCGATTGCCCGGGTTCTTCTCTAACAAACGTTCCCCAATGCTAATCGCCTGTTCAAACAATGGGCGGGCGTTATTCGGCAGGTTCGACTCGTAAATCAACTCCGCCAGGTTATTCTCAGCCCGAGCGAGTTCATGCTCATACCGGTCCGTGCTCTCGTTTGCGGGTAAGAACTCGCCCTTAGCTAGTGGCGTAAGCAGCGCGATTGCTTTCCGGTAATCAGCTTCCGCACTCTGCTGAAGCCCTGTCTCTTTCCTCAAAATTCCGCGGTTGTAATAAGTCCGAGCGAGGCTCAACTGATAGTCGGGAGTCTTCGGAAACTCCGCGTGCAATGCTTCCTGAACTCTTAGAGCGCTGTCGTATGCCTTTCCGGCTTCGCTGCGGCGGCTCTCTACCGCTCGTTCCGCTTCCCCAAGCCAGTTGTAAGCATCTCCAAGCTCCTGCCGATACTTCGCGTTACGCGGTGAACTCTCTAGCAGTCCGGTAAGCTGTTCAATAGCAGATTTGTAACTCGCGATAGCTTGATCAGTTTGATTGGTAATGCGGTATCCATCAGCAAGCCGCAGATCCACCAATGCCGCCTGATCGCTAAACTCTTGGCCGCGAGTTCGCGCAATAATCTTCCCGTAAGTTGCTTTGGCCTGCTGAACCAGCTGATTACGAAACTGTTCCACGTCAGGAGATTCGGATGCCATCTGCGACGACTGCGTCATGCTGGAGGACAACAAAGAATCCACCGTCTCTTTGGCCAGATTCAAATTCGAACGAGCCTGCCGCCATTCGTAGAATGCTCCGGCGAGCAGCACCGACAAGATCCCGATCGTACTCCACACCAGCGTCCACCGCAATCTCCGCTGCCGTTGTCGCTCTCGAGCCTCACGGTCCCGTTCCGCCTTGCTGCGGTCCAGAAAAAGCATTGCTTTTTCGAAATCGGAATCAATGCGTTCTCCCCATGCTGCGGTTGGTTGATTCGCATCACGCCATCGCAATCCGAACTCAAGCTCGGGATTGCGCCACAAGCCCACCGTCCCAGCCTCGTGAGATCGTGCGGCTTGGCAAAGCAGCCGGTAATATGCCGCAGATCTGCGCTCTTCCGTGGCCCAGCTCACCAGCCGGTTCCAGCACCGCATCAGGCTCTCGTGCGACACATCCACTACCGACCGGGGCTCGGCGGGATTGTCGGAAGAAAGCGTAAGAAACGAACGCCCCTCTCTCCGGAAAACTTCGACGGTCGAAGCTACACGATCGCTGGTGGTCCCGCAGATACCGGCAAGATCTTCTATCGAGGTCGGCCGGCGTACGCCTTTCGCATCCGCCGATGTGTCCGTCAGCGCTTTGAAGATGCGTTCGGATAGCTGCGCGAAATCACGCGAGACCGCCTCTGCATAGGCCTCTTCACAGTGACGTGACAGAGCGTCCCTAACCGTTCCTATGGCCTGATAATGAACAATGTCGATAGGCTCGCCCTCGATCGAATGCTCTGCCCAGTAGTTCCACGTACGCATGAGGGCGTGCTGCAGCACGGGAAGCTGGTCGGGATCGTCCCCACAGTCGTTCAACAGTCGCGCCACAAGCCGGGGCGCAATGCTGGCGCCACGCACCACAACAGGACCGGTGATCGCCAGCCTCAAACGTTCCCGCGTCATACGAGGCACCAGATACTGTGCATCGTTCATGGCTTCCGGCAACTTCGCGAACGTCATACATTCGCCCATGAAATCAGCTCGCATCGTCAGCACGACGTAGATTAGCGGCTCCTCCTGCTGCACCGCTTCGAGCAGCAGCTTCACGAATGCAGCCGCCTCATCCTTAGGATTGTGAACGCTTCGACTATTGCGAAACCGGAAGAGCTCTTCAAATTGATCAACAATGATCAAGACGTTGTCGCCGCCCAGCGTACTCGACTGACGTACAGCATCGACGATTCCCGACGTACTACGCCTCAGCGTCACCTCGAGAACAACTCGATCAGGAACGACGTCATCGGATTCGCGTCCCAGCGCTGTCGGATTGCTGAGTGCGGCAGCAAGATGCCCGATCGGGTCTTCGCCGGGACGGAAAATCGCAACCCGCCATCCGGAGCCTGCGCCTGCCATCATTCCGCTGTAGACCGACGGCACCAGGCCGCAGCGGACGAGAGACGATTTACCGCTGCCGGAAGAGCCCGTGATTACCAGGAATCTTTTCGTTCGCAAGCGCCGCAGCAAATCATCGGTCTGCTCTTCACATCCAAAGTACAGGTGGTCCTCGTCCGCTTCAAACGGCCTCAGACCCGGGAACGGATTGAAAGGAGCTCCAGGCTTCATTGAGCTCGGCGATCCTACTTGCTCTTTACGGCTTCAATGAAGGAAACAAGGGAATCGGGCGAAAAGCCGTCGAGCTGGGAAATCACGACAGCTTCGTGCGTCTTGAAAATGCGTTTTTGCATAGTCATAGGGGGCGCAACCAGAACTCCCACCGCGCTAAACGCTTCAGATCGCCCGTAAGCAGCGGACTTCAGCAACTCCCGAAGCTTTCTGCGAAGCCAGATCTCACCGCCAGCTCCGTAAAA
This sequence comes from uncultured Acidobacteriaceae bacterium, assembly GCA_963771495.1. Classification (GTDB taxonomy): domain Bacteria; phylum Acidobacteriota; class Terriglobia; order Bryobacterales; family Bryobacteraceae; genus Bog-105. Next base: position 214,180 of record CAVYTR010000017.1, read on the forward strand.
AATCAGCACTGCATGGCAAGTCCGCAGATTTTCCTCATGAAAGTTTCTGATGTCCGTTTCATCGCCATCAAATACCGGACAAATCACTTCGAAGTGAGTAAATAGATAATCCTGCCACGGCGAAATAGCCTCCTGGTCCTTTGCATCGAGAATCAGATACAACTGCTTCAGGCTGGCCGTAGAACTTGAATCTTGCGACGCGTTCCCGGCTGGACTTTTTACCTCAGAAGGCTTAGCTCTGGTCCTTTGCTGGATTGCAGTTCTGAGTTCCTCGAGTGGAGTCTCGAGCAAATCCGTCGCACTTTGAGCGCGAGGGTTCATCCTCAGCCGTTCGATATAACTCCCCTGCCTCGGATCGTCTATCTCCATGCCAGGCGCAATCCAGACCAGCCGCTCGAAGTTTCCCTTCTCCGCGCGTTCCAGCGCCAGTTCACTCTGCAGTTCCAAAACAGACCGCATGCTGCCCTCCGGGACAAGCCCGAATGTCTTGCCGACCAGATGCACCGCGAAATCAGCCTGTGCGATTTCCTCGCGCACAAACGAAATCAACTCCGATTCAACCAGCGGTAAAGACCGCGACGGCAGAACCACGTGCCCGTGTTGCTGAAGGTCGCGGCGGATAATCCAATACTCGGCTTTGAGATCGAAGGTAGTCTCGGCTAGATACACTATTTTCTGATCCGGTGAGCTAGAGCTTGACCCCTCCAGAATCGTGAGAAGCTCGCACATGTCGTGTGCGATGTCGTCGATCTTCGTCCAGTATTCCCGGTCGTCCGGATCGTCGAGCTCTCTTTGCCGTCCCGTGGCCGGTTCGGTCTTGAAGAATTCATAGCCGAGCAATCGTTCGAGCGGCGGCACTTCGGCATCGCGCGGAATCGGTGTCTTGATTACTTTAAAGATTCTTGTCTTTTCCGCAATCTGCAGTCCGCCGGTTCTGTCGGCTGCGTGGCAGAACTCCTCCAACTCGCGCCGGGTCCACTCAGATTTCAGATAGCGCGGCGTCAACACCGATACAAGAACAGCGACACGTTTTATTCGTTCTAGAAGAGCCTCGCTGAAATCATCGTTCCCGTGTAATTTCGGATCGCGCCATATCTGCAGATCTCTTCCCAGCAGCATCGCGGTGCGGACAGCGAGACATCGATGAAAGTCGCTAATCCACTCGTGCCCCTGCCTCGCACTTCGATTGTCGAGGTGAGCGTAACTAATAAATACTTCTGTTTCGAAAGACACCCAAATCCTTAGTTACTAACGGCTTTCAGAGCGCTAAGTATATCAAAGGATTCACGTTCCTAACGTTCTCGGCCCCCGCTTTCTATCCGGGAATTGCGAGAACATCCTTGAGACATCTGTGATTTTTTTTGTAGCTGCGATACGTTCCGGATCGATGAACTGTCACTTTCCGTGAAACAGTCGCGCCCTCCAGGTTTGCCTGCGCCTCTGGCACAAACTTCTCGGCACGCGCTCGCCCGCCAATCTTGCCTCCAATAGACGCTGCCGCTGGAAGTATTCGCGCGTGAATTCGGGCGGCTTTGCCTTCTCCTCGTCCTCGTCAGATATCAAGCCTCGATTCTTGCATGAGGGGGAACGCTCCGCAAAGGAGGAGAAGCAATTGATCGAAGCTGCGCTGGCTGAAAGCAAAGGAAGAGTTGGCGGGCCGAATGGCGCTGCTGCCAAACTCGGCATTCCGCGTTCGACCCTGGATTGAAAGATCAAGCAGCTAAGAACCGAAGCGCATCGATTTGACATCCGAACTCTCCTAAGGAATCGCTGGGAAAGCGGAGCCTCGGTCGCGGAACAGACCGGCATTGCTCGCCAACACTGAGCGTCCCGGCCAGCCCTTTGCCGCTTTTGGCAAGCAGCTCATTGGAATCTGTCTGCGAGCTTTGCGGCGAATTCGCAGCAAGCGATGTATGCTGTAAGCGCTGTTTTCAGGTACGCGATTCCAACCGTCCGAAATGCGAGCGCTGCCGTGAATGACTTGCGGCATCTGAGTTCACTTTCATGAGGTCTTAAGCAGGTTTGCCGTTGACAAAGCGATTAAGAAAAGCGCCGAGACACGGGTCTACTCCCGGCCTACTCTCACAGTTTTTCGTCGGCGAGAGCGACAAAGGGCACTTGGTGCGGGCCGTCGCTGCTCTACTTTTATTCACGACAAATTCGTTGTCTTTGATGGCGCAGGGCGCTACGGGGACTTCCATCGTCACTTCGCCGGAACGGCGCCTCCAGATACAGTTCGCAACCGTTCGCGATAATCAGCCCACTGATGCGAGCGGAGCGCTGGTTTACAGCGTGAATTATGACGGCAGACCCCTTGTGAACGAGTCCGGGCTGAGCCTAGATTTGGAAGGAAAGCCGCCGCTCGGTGCCGATGTGCATCTTGCGCACGTCACGCCAAGCTCCGGCGTGGATGATTACTCGATGATTGCGGGCAAAACAAGCCACGTGCATGATGCGTACAACAGCGCTACCCTCACCCTAACGGAGCCACAGGCTTCGGGGCGCACCATGCATATCGAGGCACGCGCCTATACTGGCGCCATCGCATTCCGCTATGTCGTGCCCGAGCAAACGGCTCTGAGCAGCTATCGACTGAAGCAGGAGCATACGGAGTTCAGCATCAGCAAAGATGCACCCTCATGGGCTCTGTATTTGCCAAACTTCCAGTCTGCCTATGAGAGCGAATATATTCACCTCAATGTCAACGCTTTCAACGCTCAGGGCGGCGTCCCGAATCATGCCTTAATTGGATTGCCGTTACTCATGCATGTTCCCGGCGTGGCCTGGATGGCAATCCTGGAGGCGGGTCTGCAAGGAGACGCCAAAATGTACCTGACGAGTGCATCCGACCGCTCAAAGGCCGGGTCTGGAACTCGGGTGGAATCTGTGCTCTCGCCCCGCGTCGATAGCTCCGAGCTTGCCATCATCGGCAATCTTCCGCATCAATCTGCATGGCATGTTCTGCTGGTCGGTGACGAGCCCGGCCGTCTGATTGAATCGAATGTGGTCGATGACCTGAACCCCCCGGTAGCGATCCAAGATACAAGCTGGATTCACGAGGGCAAGGCATCTTGGAACTGGTGGAACGGCAATGTCGGTCCGAATGATAAGCCAGACGACACCACTGCGCGCCCTCGCTTCTCACCCATGACCACGGAGAGCTTGAAGTACTACGTCGACTTCGCCGCACAATCCGGGTTTCCGTACACAATGGTCGATGCAGGATGGTCATTGCAAACAGCCGCACCGGTTGTGCAAGGCGGCGGCAACTCGGACATCACCAAAATGAATGGACGTGTAGATGTTCCGGAGTTAGTGAAGTACGGAGCCGCCAAAGGAGTCAAAATCTGGATCTGGATCCACTACAGGCCGGCCTCCGGGCAGATGGACACGGCGTTTCCGCTTTATGAAAAGTGGGGCGTGGCCGGGGTAAAGATCGACTTCATTCAGCGAGATGACCAGCAGGGCATTGATTTCTACTACAAAGCAGCCCAAATCGCCGCAGAGCATCACCTGCAGGTCGATTTCCACGGCGCAACCCCTCCTTGGGGACTTGATCGCACTTACCCAAACGTGCTCGGTTATGAGGCCATCATGGGCATGGAATACTCCAAGTGGAGCGGGCGCGACAACCCGATACACCGCACTACGCTTCCCTTTACGCGCCTACTCGCCGGGCCGATGGACTACACGCCGGGGGGATTCCGCAACGCAACGCAGGATAAATTCATCGGCCGTAACAGGTTCCCTATGGTGTTGGGAACGCGCGCCCAGCAATTGGCGCTATATGTAATCGACTTCGTCCCGTTTCAGATGGTCTCGGATGCGCCGTCTGCTTATGCAAATCAACCCGCGTTTCAGTTCATTAAAGACGTGCCTGCAGCTTGGGATGAAACGCGTGTTCTGAATGGCTTCCCCGCAAAATACGTGACGATCGCGCGCCGCAAGGGACGGGATTGGTATCTTGGCAGCATTACAAACTGGGATCCCCGAGACGTAAGCATGCCGCTCACCTTTCTCGGGGACGGCCAATACACCGCCGAAATCTACAACGATGCCAAGGATGCAAATGAAAATGCGGAGCACGTTTCTATTGAGAAGAAGATTGTCGGTCAGCAGGACAGCCTGACTGTGCATCTGGCCTCCGGCGGCGGTTGCGCCATACGCTTCGTGCGAAAATAATCCACTCTTGAAGGCCCGCTGCTGCCATTGGCAACTCCGGTTTTGACCTCTAAGATTTCGGCGACTCCCGGGATTTCGTCACGGACTTTTCATTCCGGCCGTTTGTTTGCGGCGGATGCCCTGGAACGAGAACCGAGTGTTAGATGAACGTCGAAAGCTAGGAAGCGATCACCGTCGTATGACAGTAGCCGAAAACGGGTGACGTCAGTGGCTACTTCTTACTGCCTCCAAAGATTCGCTTCCAGAAGCTTTTTTTCGGCTTTTGATTGGACTGTGTGGGATCGCCCTGGTCGGGCGGAGGTTGGCCAGCAAGCGGTGTTCCGTCCGGCGCGTATTGAGCAGCCGGATCTTCGGGTTTCAGGCGATGATCTTTGCCTAGTCCAAACATCTTTTGAAAAAGATTGCGTGATTCACCGTTCGGGTGATCACATGTTCCAGCAGGAACGGTACCGGCGATGAAGTAAGCCTGGTAGTCATCGGGGCAGGAGGTTGTCGCTGGGAGATTGGTCGCTTTGTCCAGTCGGGCAAGTGTGACTCCGTTCGGGGGAATGAACGGCATCATGTCCCGATAATCCGGTAGCTTTTCCGCACGGACCATGAACTCCGTCCAGATGGGCGCAGCGGCTTTGGCGCCCTCCAGCTTAATGTCGCTATAGTCATCATTTCCAACCCACACCACGCAGAGCAGATTAGAGGTGTAGCCCGCAAACCAGGCGTCGTGCGACGTCCCCGTCTTACCCGCAGCGGGACGGTCGAACTTGCTTCGCACAGTTGTGGTGGCCGTACCTTCATTAACGACAGCCTGGAGCATGTCGGTCATGACGAAGGCTACGCGCGGATCAAGTAACTGGCGCTGCGATCCGGCGAACGTTGCGGCAGGCTCTGCGTCAGATGTGCGGACTGACCGAATAAGCTGCCGCGGTGTGAAAACGCCGCCGTTGGCAAAGATTGTGTAAGCGGCTGCCATCTCTAGCGGAGTGGCATCATAGGCACCGATCGCCATGGCGGGTGTTGGCTGCACGCTAGAAATACCCGCCGATTCGGCGAGTTGCGCTACCTTGTCATACCCCACCAGCTGTGCCACGCGCACGGCCGCGGTGTTGATGGAATGCGCGAGTGCCTGTCGCGCGGTGACCTGTCCAACGCTTTCACTGGCATCGAAGTTGCGCGGCGTATACGCCCTGCCATTGAACTGAAATGTTCCTTCGCTTGCATCGATCATTGTTGCCTCGGTGAAAGCATTCGCGGGATCGCCCCTCAGGCCGGTTGCAATCGCCGTGGCATAAACGAACGGTTTGAATATGGATCCGGTGGGCCGCTTGGAAACGGCATGGTTCAGCTGGCTAACACCGTAGTTTCTGCCCCCGGAGAGAGCCAGCACTCGCCCGCTATGCGGGTCCATGACAACCAATGCAACCTGAGGTAGCACGGTTCCAGCGCTCTCCCGAGTATTGCCATTTCGCGGTCGTGTGGCTGTAGCGGCATGCTGGCGGACCAGATAATCCACCTGCTTCATGCCGGCCTCGATCGCTTCGCTGGCGGCTTTCTGCAGTTGCATGTCGAGCGAAGTGTAAACACGCAGACCTCCGTTATTAAGGTCGGCTTCGCTGTATCGGGAAAGTAACTCCTCGCGAACTAAGTCGATGTAGTACGGGGCGCCGTTAGCCTCTGGGTTCGGAGGCGCGAGGTGGAGCGAAGCCACTACGGCCGATTGCAGCTGTTCCCGGGAAATGACCTTGTTGTCGAACATGGCATTCAACACAATATTTCTGCGCCCGACAGCACGATCGGGATGCCGATCGGGCGAGTAATAGCTCGGACCGTTTACCAATCCGGCGAGAAGCGCCGCTTCCGGGAGAGTCAGGTTGCGAATGTCTTTGCCGAAGTACACCTGGGCCGCTTCCCCAAAGCCAAGGATATTGAAAGAACCGCGCTGGCCCATATCTACCTGGTTTACATACATTTCGAGTATCTGCTGCTTGGTGAATCGATGCTCCAGCTGAATAGCAATCATCATTTCGGCGAGTTTGCGCTGGACACTTCGCTCATTCGAGAGAAAAAAAGCGCGCGCCATCTGCATAGTGAGCGTGGAGCCGCCTTGCATTCTGCGGTGTTGAAGGACAGGTGCCAACAAACCTTCCACAAGCCGAACGTAATTGATACCCCCATGCTCGAAGAAGTGGCGGTCCTCCACGGAGATGATGGCGTTCTGGACGAGCATGGGTATCTCGTCGTACTTCAAAAGGCGACGCATGGACCGGTTCTTTGCATCGAAGAGCCCGGTGACCAGTTGTGGTTCGAGGGGGTAAGCAGAAAGGTCTTCTCCATGGCTTCCACGGACCTTGCGCACTTCTCCCTGAGAGATCTGGATCCTGGTAGTGCCTGGTTCGTTAAAGCTTTCCGGCCCAGTTTTAATTTCGATTCCGGAGCGCGTGAGTGTATAACTGCCCAGTTGAGACTGGTCTGACGAACCGGGCCCGCTATAACCGGACTTGCGCAACACAGTTGCGATCTGATCCGCACTCCAGTGGCTTCCGACACGCACGAGTTCAGGCATCGCATAGATGCGGGCCGTGTTGTTGAAGATAGGGCGGCGGATACGGGCGTCTACGATCTTCTGGTAATGAAGATAGAAATAGAGAAAGGTGGCAGCGAAGAGAAGGCTGAGACCGGCGAGAGTGACGATGACAACGCGCCAGATGAGACTGCGATTCCAGGCGGAGAGAAGACGATGGTGAATGCCGGACCGCGTACTAGTTCCCGTAGGCGCTGTTCGTAAGGACAAAGCACGCTCCTGAAGCGATTTTAGCGGCATCTCCAAGTGGGTCCGGGGGAATAGGGTCAAGAGGCCCAGCGACTCGCCGTCCTGGCAACGGTTCTCAGCGTGCCCGCGCAGGGTCAATCCTCGTTTGGTCGATCTTCGGGGAAGAACAACGCGGACGAGGGGCTTACGGAAGCGCCGCAGCAACTAGCCTCCCAAAGATCGCAACAAATAGTAACCGCGTTTATAGTCGTGCTTACGAGAACGCCCTTCACAAAATCCAGCGAGCCATAGAACCCTTTTTCACTCTGAAAGAAACCTTGAATCCTTGGCCCGAAATCGAACGTGATCTCACTGAATCAACAAGGAGGAGAAATTACAGAACCTATTCTCAACTTAATGCCCCAAGAGCGCCGTTGTCGCTGTTCCTTCTGGCGATAGCGTTTCACAATGTCGACGCTGCTAGAGGACTGAATGCGAAGTGCTCAAGCGGGGCCGTGCGACGATAACAACGAGCCGGACTGCTCAAATTGCATGAACGCGATCGAACGAGGGTATCAGGAGAGGGCGGCCAGGCGCGGCGATCCACCTCTGCTTAATCCAGAAACTGCACTCCACTTCATCAATGAGTGCGCTGAACGTGGCATTGAGGTTTTCGGCTTTGACGGATTTCTGATCGCGCCGGAAGACAAACTTCAACCGCTTATGGAAGACATGCTGGACTTCGATTGGAAACACCTCAATGACCTCACCTATCTCGAGAAGCTCGAAATGGCGAAACAAAGGATACGTCGCCGGATAGGAACCGACATTCTCTTCGAGGTCGTGGTCGAAGACCGGCCAAAGCGCTAACTCAAGAGGTCCACAGACGCAGTTCATCCGTTTTAACTGCTAAAGCCGCTCTTCACAACGGTGGTTACTGGCCTCAACTACCAAGTAGCCAGTAAACCGCTCGCCGCAACGGGACCACTGCCGCTCGGTGTCCGTTAAGGACTAAAACGGGCCATCGCTCGCGGGAGCCTTACTGTCTCGTACAGAGCCACTGAAAAAGGCCTTGCATCTTTGTGATTACTGTCGTAATCTTATAGGCATGAGGTATCCCGCGGAGCAGAAGGCCGAGACCCGCGAGAAGATCCTCTCGACGGCCGCGCGGTCGTTCCGAGAGCACGGGTCTGAGACGAACGGCATCGGCCAGGTCATGAAGGAACTCGGTTTGACAAAAGGCGGTTTTTATCGCCATTTCGAGAGCAAAGGGGACCTTTACGCAGCAGCGGTCGCGCGGGCTTTCGAGGAGCAAGGCGACCGGCTGGTGGCAATCGCGGAAGCTGCCCCGAAGGGCACCGGGTTGCGAGCAGTGATCGAGCACTACCTTAGCGCGAAACACCTGAGTGCTCCTGGAACTGGCTGCCCGCTCGCAGCTTTGGCTGCAGAGATCGCCCGGCAACCTTTGGCGGTCCGCAAGCGAATCCATGGTTCCATGTTGGCCTATCGCGAACGCATGCTTCCCTACATTCCGGGCGCCACGGTTGAGCAAAAGCGCGGCCGCTCCTTCATTTTGTTCTCTGGAATGGCTGGCACACTCGTCGCTGCCCGGGCGATAGCGGACCCGCAAGCCCGTGAGCGCGCGCTGGCCGCCGCGCGATCATTCTATCTGGAGACGTTTGCCGGCAATATGGTGACCTAAAAAATTTTGGTTTCTAAGATTACATGCGTCATCTAACAACCAACACTGAACTCAAACTGAATCGAGGTAAATGATGAGACTACTGTTCCCTTTACTTATGTCCTTGCTTCCAGCGGCATCCGTGGCCCAATCTGAGCCATGGTCCCAGCCGTCCCCGCGTGTGCCATCGCCTAAGACTACGGAAGTGATGGTCATACTGACTGCCAAACAAGGAGTGAGCCGTGAGCAGATCATGAACGTCATGCCGGCCGAGATCCGAGCTACGGTGAAGCTCTATCTCGACGGCAAGATCCGCCAGTGGTACTCACGGGGCGACGGCCGAGGGGTGATTCTTTTTCTTGACGTGAAGACCGTTGACGAAGCCCACGCCGTCATGGACGCGCTGCCCCTGTCGAAAGAGAACCTGATGGATCACGAGTACGTTCCCGTTGGTCCCCTCCTCCCGCTAGGTGGCCTGATTGGCGGTGGGCCGGTGCAGCAATAGCTGAATTCACAGTCGGTCAGGAGATTCGTAATGAAATACCCGAAGATTCTAGTGTTTGGCGCTATAGCTGGAACGGCAGGCGCAGCAGTCAGAGAATTCACAACCCGCAAAAAGGAAATGTATTTTCATGCCAACTAACTTCAATTTTCCCTTCGTTCTAAGCGTTGTTGGTGCCTTCATCGCCAGCTACGTAGTGGCCAATCTCTACGTATGGCCGGCGCTTCGTTCGTTGCCCCGCGCTAACGCATTACGAATTCTCGCCTCTTTCCATGCGTTTCGTTTTGAAGGAATGAACTTTATGGTGGTTGGATTCGTATCTCCCGCACTCAACTCTGCGGTCGGTAAGCAAATAGCGTGGGGTGATTTCGTCGCCGCAGTCTTGGCGCTTGTCTCCATTGCCGTGCTCACCCGGCGCTGGGCGTTTGCCATTCCGATCGTCTGGATCTCGAATCTCTGGGGCACAGCCGATCTTTTGAACGCCTACTACAAGGGTGCCACCCAAGTTGCCGACGTGGGACTCTTCGGTGCCGGAATCTACATTCCAGCCCTTTATGTCCCAATGCTGCTCATCGCTCACATGCTTGCATTCATGCTGCTTTTGAAACGCAGCGGTCCGAGTGAGACTCATTGAGCCAAGTTGGCCCACCAACGCGAGGAACTGCGACCATTACGGACTCTCGAGACCTTGCCGGACACAATTCGCTTTGCGCGGAACGTCTGCACCTCAAGCCGCGGCTGTGTCTTGTTCAACTCACTAGCATCCTGGCGAACATCCAGGACGACCCGGGTACTTCTTTCCGCTTTGGGCCTCGAAGCTTCCCAATGTCTTTGAAATCGTGCGGCTATAATTTCCTGCTTTTTTGACCACGAGATGACCCCTTCGCGACTATCAGCCCGTCCGATGTGACTGTCCAAACGACGTCATCGATCTCCGGAATATCGCGACACTTTGTGGGACTCTCCCAAAGTTCCAGGCCAAGCAAGCATTCCATTCGCTGAAATGGAATACTACGGTTCATCTCGATCAGAATTTGATAACCAGTCGTGGCGCTGATGGGGAACTCTGGCGAGCGAATTTGCCCTGAGTGAAGAGAGATCGGCATGGTGAGCGGCTGTCAGGTGAGCTGGTGCCGAGAGACTCGGCACCACATACATCCCCAAGAAAGCACGCCGTACAGGTTTTCCTCCGTTTGTAGAAGACCAATCAGTTCGTGGGACAAAGCTTCGCTCCGCGAAGCAGGTCTTCGCCTTATTGCCGTTGTTCTCGGCTTATTCGGCTTGCTGCGTAACGCCGCCTGCATCAGTGTGGTCTAACAGAGACCGCCAAGAAGACGAAGATGAAACCTGTCGTTTGTTTGCGCTGCGTGCTCCTGATGTTCATTCTCGGTTTAGTAGGCGCTCATCGAACGTCTGCGGATACGATCTATACGTTTACGAGTATCGACGTCCCCGGTAGCGCCGAGACTCAGGCATTCGGCATCAACTCCGCCGGCCAGATCGTAGGTTTTTACGTCGACAGCTCCGGTGGCACGAACGGTTTCGTGCGTTTACCCGGCGGCACGTTCAACACGTTCAATGACCCGCAAGGCTCCACTAACACCCTTGCTCTCGGGATCAATGCTGGCGGGCAAATCGTCGGCCATTACTTCGATGGCGCCGGCGGATTCCACGGTTTCGTACGTTCAGCCGATGGGAGTAGCTATACGAATTTCGACGACCCACAGGGCGTCGGCAAGACTGTCGCCTTCATGATCAATGATGCGAGTACGAAGGTCTCGGGGTTCTTTATTGACACTTCCGGTGGAACGCATGGGTTCGTGGGATTGCCGAACAGCAGTTTCGCCAACTTTGACGATCCGCAGGGCGTCGGGACAACGTTTGCTCAGGTGATCAACAACGCCGGGCAGATCGTTGGTCACTACGTCGATTCGTCCGGCAACACCCACGCATTCGTGCGGTCAGCGGACGGCAACAGCTTTATCAACTTCGATGATCCGCAGGATATTAGCATCTCCTGTGCGCAGGCGATTAACGATGCGGGAGAGATAGCCGGCTTTTACTTCGATAGCTCCGGAGGCGAACACGCGTTCATGCGGTCGGCGGAGGGCAGCAGCTTCACAAATTTCGATGATCCCCTGGGATTGGCACGACGCGCGCTAACGGTATCAACAACGCTGGAGCGATCGTTGGAAATTACACCGACGCTGCTGGCCATGAGCATGGCTTCCTCGCTACCCCTGTTCCCGAACCAGCTACTTGGTTTTCACTTTTGACCGCGTTCGCTGTGCTCGGGCGCCGCCTTCCCAGGCGGAACGTTAGACGCTAGCTAAGCCAGCGTTTACTTCGCGTGGCCATAGCGTTCCGATGTACGTGTAGAGCTTCATGATCCCGGGCGCAGGTGCCTGATCGTACAAAGCGCGTTCATTGTGCCGGGACAGGATGCGCGGCAGGTGGTTTCGGACTTGGACGGAAATGTCACCCATCTTCCGAACCGTACACAGCCTGTCCGCTCCTACTGTCCGGGCTGGACTCGATCATCAGCAGTGAACTCAATGCGCTCGCGAGAGAAAGCGCCACGGCAATCCAGATAACTGTGCGGTAACCATCCACAAAAGAAGCACCAATCGCTTTACGCGCTGCTTCGTTCTCGGTAGAAATGGCCGCGAGCTGAGATCGCTGCGATTCAATCTCCTGGCGCAGGCTGGGCGGCGCGTGCATCACATCGAGCCGTCGATCAAGACTCTTGTTGAAAACAGTGATTAGAATGAGACCGAATACTGCGACAGCCAGCAGTCCCGCTATGCGCGAAACTGCATTGTTAATGCCGGAAGCAATACCGGAACGATCCAGTGGGATCGCGTTCATCACAGTCGTAGTGAGTGGGGCGACACTAATTGCCATGCCAATCCCAAGTAACGAAACCGCCGGAAAGATCATTGTCCAGTAACTGCCTCCGATGAAGGGACGAGCGAAGAGGGCGAATCCTGCCGCCGCGATCACCGGGCCGATCACCAGCGGCACCTTCGCGCCGTAACGCTGCACCAGTCCTCCCGACCACCGGGACAGAACAAAGATCAATAAGATCAGCGGGAGAAGCGCAGCGCCAGCCTGTGTTCCCGAGTAACCCTGCACCTGGATCAAGTTCAATGGGAAAAAGAAAAGAACGCCGCCCAGAGCAGTATACAGAAACAAAGTAAGTAGATTAGCGCCACTGAAGTTTCGCGATCGGAAGAGATCAAGGGGCAGCATCGGGTTGTGAGATCGCGCTTCGACCGGGAGCAATAAAAGAAGAGCTAACCCTCCAACTGGGGCAGACCACCACACCGTGGACGGCTCAATAAGAGCGAAAGCGATCCCGCCCAAACCGATGGTGACGAGTAGCGCGCCTGGCCAGTCGAGACCGAGTCCTTTGTCCTTCTGGTTTCGGCTTTCCGGAACCTTAACCGCTGTGAGCCCGAGCACGACGATCGCAATCGGCAAATTGAGGAAGAAGACTGCCCGCCAGGAAATATGTTGCACCAGCCAGCCTCCCATCACCGGACCGACTGAAGAGGTGATGGCCGTGAAGCCGGACCAGGTCCCAATCGCGCGACCGCGCTGCTCAACCGGGAAAGAGGCGCTGATCAAGGCGAGACTGCCAGGCACCAGTAAAGCTCCGCCAATTCCCTGCAGACCCCGCGCTGCAATCAACTGCTGGATGTTTGTTGCGAAACCGCACCAGGCCGAGGCGCCCGAGAAGATGATCACGCCCAGTGCGAAGATCAGGCGTCGACCATAACGATCCCCAAGCGAGCCGCCTACCAGAATGAGCGCTGCCAGAAACAAGGCGTAGGATTCAATCACCCACTGAACATTTGAGACCGAGGCATGCAATCCCGATTGCACCGCAGGCAGCGCCACGTTTACAACCGTTGAATCGATGAAGGCGAGACTGGAGCCGAGAATGGTCACGGCGAGCACCCACGAGCCGACATTTCTCGCGTCCACCGATGCGGGCCAAGCTAGAATGGCGCCTTCATCGCACGGAGGCTTCCCAATATTTGCCATATGCCGCTCCGAACACGCAGCAGCGATTAGACCGACAGTAAATCCCGCAAATCATCAATCCAGTAATCTGGCTCCCAACGCGCCAGGTCTTCTCGTTTGCCATATCCGTAAGTCACCGCGCACGATTTTATGCCGGCGCGCTTGGCCGCTTCCATGTCTGCGGCTGAGTCGCCCACAAACAAACAACTTCCGGTCGTCTCACCCAAACCTTCCAGTGCCTTAAAGATTACATCGGGCGCGGGCTTGGCGGGAAATCCGTCCGTGCCTTGTACATGATCAAAGTAAGGAAGCAACCCGAACCGCTCCAGTATGCTTCGTGTCGTGGGTGTTCCCTTTGTCGTCGCCGTCGATTTCTTCCCCGGCAGACGCGACAACACGTCAGCAGCCGTCGGATAACAGTTCGTCGAAGCATGCTCTCTCTCGAGGTACAGCTTCCGGTACTTCACCACCAGGTCTTCCATTTGCTCGGGCGTGTACTCGGGCAGGATGTCTGTAAAGAGATCGTTCAAATGGCGCCCGATGTACCCGCGCAGGAACTCAAACTCCACATCATTTCTGGGCGTAGATGCTAAAACACCCTGGATGGCCCCGCAAATGTCTTTTGCGGAGTCAACCAGGGTGCCGTCTACGTCGAAAAGATAAACCCGGAAAGGGTTCAAGCCGGTTGCGGGCTCTCCCCACCCACCAGGCCAGGGAAATTGGTCGGGTGCGGCGCAATCACCGTCCCGCCGTCCGGCGGAGTTGTGGTGGTCGCCTTCGGCGTTGTAGCGAGCTTTGGAAGCGACTTGCCGTTGATCAGGTCAAGCACTTCAGCGCCGTCCAGAACTTCACGCTCGAGAAGCGCCTCCGCGATACGTCCGAGGGCTTCCGAACGCGCCTCGATGATCTCCTTCGCTTTGTTGTAAGCGTCTTCAACCAGCTTCCGAACCTGCTCATCGATCCGGATCGCCGTCGCTTCGCTGTAATCCCGATGCTGCGCAATCTCGCGGCCCAGGAAGATCTGCTCGTCCTTTTTGCCGAAGCTCAGGGGACCGAGTTCGCTCATGCCCCACTCGCAGACCATCTTGTGCGCCATTTCCGTCGCCCGCTCGATATCGTTACCAGCGCCCGTCGTCATCTGGTGCAGGAAGATCTCTTCCGCAATGCGCCCGGCCATCAGAATCGCCAGCCGCGTCTGCAGGTAGTTCTTGTCGTGAGACAGCTTGTCGTCAATCGGTAGCTGCATCGTCAATCCGAGCGCCATACCGCGCGGGATGATCGTCACCTTGTGCAGCGGGTCCGCATGCTCCAGCAACGCAGCAACCAGCGCGTGACCGGCCTCATGGTAAGCCGTCATCCGCTTTTCTTTGTCGCTGATAATCATGCTCTTCCGCTCGACACCCATCAGGACCTTGTCCTTGGCGAGTTCGAAATCGGCCTGCGTCACGACCTTGCGGTTCTGCCGCGCTGCAATCAGCGCTGCTTCGTTGACAAGATTCGCCAGGTCAGCCCCGGCAAAGCCGGGCGTGCCTCGTGCGATCACCGACAAATCGATGTCATCGCCCAGCGGCGTCTTCTTCGTGTGGACTTTCAAGATGCTTTCGCGGCCTCGAACATCAGGGCGGTCCACTACCACTCGCCTGTCGAAACGGCCGGGGCGAAGAAGCGCAGGATCCAGCACATCAGGGCGGTTCGTCGCGGCGACTAAGATCACGCCTTCGTTCGACTCGAAGCCGTCCATCTCCACAAGCAATTGATTCAGTGTTTGCTCGCGCTCGTCATGTCCACCGCCGAGACCCGCGCCGCGATGACGTCCGACTGCATCGATTTCGTCGATAAAGATGATGCAGGGCGCATTCTTCTTGCCCTGTTCAAACAGATCGCGCACGCGGCTTGCGCCGACGCCGACGAACATCTCCACAAAGTCCGAACCAGAGATTGAGAAAAAGGGTACATTCGCTTCACCAGCGATCGCGCGCGCCAACAATGTCTTGCCTGTTCCGGGAGGCCCGATCAGCAGCACGCCCTTGGGAATGCGCCCGCCGAGCTTCTGGAATTTCTGCGGCTCGCGTAAAAACTCGATGATCTCCTGCAGTTCTTCTTTTGCTTCTTCAACGCCCGCAACATCCTTGAACGTTACTTTCTTCTGCTGCGAAGAGTGCAGGCGTGCCCGGCTCTTTCCGAAGCTCAGAGCCTTGTTGCCTCCGCTCTGCATCTGCCGCATCATGAAAATCCACAACCCAAGAAGGATGAGCAGCGGGACAGCATTGAACAGAATGCTGATCCATCCGCTTCCGGTGGAGTCCTTCCAGCTGTATTTAACTCCCTTGTCCTGCATGGTTTTGTAGATTTCGGGATAGTTCGGCGGAATGACAGTATGGAACTGCTTGTTGTCGGTCAATGTGCCCTGCACATCGGTTCCCACGATGGCAGCTTCTTTAACCTTCCCGTCCTGCACCAGTGTCACGAAGTCCGAGACAGACAGATTCTGGGGCGGCGCGCCCCGGCCGGTTTTCACGGCCATGTACACCAGCACCACCGCGCAAATGATGACCACCCAGAAAACCGCGGTCTTAACGTTTGTACTCATTGAAATTGACTTTCTGCCGGCTCCTCTCGCCAGCCCCGACACATACTCCCACGGACACGCTCATATTCAAAGACGTCGATCCTGTAACTTTCGATTCAATCGCAGCCATTAACTTCCGTTCCCGCTGCCGGACCGATATACCAGGCGAAGGACTTGGCGGCTCTCGGCTGAAGCCGCAAACCTCTCATCCGTTCCAAAGCTCCGCACCCAGACAATCGCATTCCCAACCGCTAGAACCGGCCAGTGTCGTCGTTCCCACAACAACACACGATTTTTGCCAAATAACTCCTTGATCTTGATCGCGCGCTGGCTCCCAGGCTGAACAATCGCATCTCCCGGCTCCCAGTTGCGAACTCGAAGAGGTTTCGACGACCTCTGCCCCGCGAGGACGTCGCCGTCGAGGTAGGCTATCTCGAATGAGTGATCCCGTTCATCCTTGAAATTAGCACAATTTCGTGACTCGGGATCGACGGCGCTGATCAAGATTCTGCCGCCCGTCGACGCAATCTCTTCCTCTTTTCCCAATGTAAGCGGAATCTCGTAACCCCGGCCTTGCCCGCTCAAGTGACCGGGTTGGGTCAGGAGGAGGCATTCGTAAGAACGGAACGCATCCACCCCGGGAATCATCACCCGGTCGTGACCCTGGCCAGTCCCGCATAAAGCTAGAACTGCTTCAATATGTTCCCGCTCAATTAAGCGCAGGTCACCACGGACCTGGCCGACGGCGTGGCGGATCAGCCTCCGCCTCACTGCCACCGGCTGAGCGTTCAGCTCTTCGATTTGGAAAAACGAACCCAATTGGGTTCGTTTCGCAATTGTCGCGTAGAGCCGGCTAATTTCAACAATCCAATAGCTTTCTTCGTCGGCGATTAACTCCGCAGTGCCTGCCAGAAGTCCTTCGAGATTTGGGTTGTACTCGACCGCAAGCGCCGGTATCGTCTCCAGCCGGAGGCGGTTGCGCCGGAATCGCAGGTCCTGGTTCGTCGAATCTTCTCTCCAGGGGATCGATTCCTGCATGGCCCAAGCCCGGACTTCATCCCGGCTTATTCCTAGCAGGGGTCGAATCGTTCCGTCTTCCGTCACCGGGCGCATCCCGGACAGACCGGCTGGTCCCGACCCCCGAAATAGCCGGAACAGCATTGTTTCCGCCTGATCTGTCCGCGTATGTCCCAGGGCTACTCGCGCCAGGTTCCGTTCGCGCATCCAGTGTTGGACAAGTTGCCGCCTGGCCCGCCTCGCCTCCTGCTCCAGATTGCCTTCGGCCGGTCTGGCCTCAGCCGAGATGAAGGAAGCCCCCAAGCTTGCGCTCAGTTCTCTTACAAAGCTTTCATCAAGGTCCGACTCCGCGCCTCGCAGCTTATGGTTTACGTGCAGCACGGTCGTATCGAACCGGAGGCGATGCAAAATGTGCAGAAGCACGACGGAATCAGCGCCACCCGATACCGCCACGCCCACCCGGTCACCCTCGCGCAGCATGCTATAACGAGTGAGTACTTCCTTGATCCGCCCGACTAGATCGCTGGTCAAACCGACATTTTAGGTCTTTTCTCCCTCTCCTTCCCTCATGACTCCGAATGCTCCGCTTACCGAACAAAACCTGCAGAAGCTGGCCGCTGATATCAAGATTTTGTTGATGGACGTAGACGGCGTATTGACCGATGGCCGCCTGTATTTTGTGCCTGACGGGGCGGGCAAAATGGCCGAAACGAAAGCCTTCGATTCGCAGGACGGCATCGCCCTGCGATGGCTGAACTGGTACGACGTGAAAACCGGGGTCATTAGCGGCCGCGACTCGCAGGCCACCGTTGAACGCGCCCAGCAGGTGAAGATGAGCTGGATCTTTCAGGGACATATCGAAAAGATTCCGCTCTTTGAACAGATCATGAAGGAATCGCAGGCTTCGCCCCAGGAGGTCGCATATGTCGGCGACGATCTGACGGACGTAGTCATCATGCGGCGGGTCGGCCTGTCCTTCGCAACCGCCAACGCACGCCCTGAAGTGAAAGCAGTCGCCAGCGCCGTGACGGAGGCTCCGGGCGGTTCCGGAGCGATCCGCGAAGTGATCGAGTTGCTCCTCAAAAGCCGAGGAGTGTGGGACGAGATCCTCAAGAAGTACGAGGTCGTCGTCTGAACGAACGCGAAACCGGAAAAGTCGGTCTCGTACTCGAAACGGTCAGTGCGCCTGGGGTGCTGCACAAATTGACCGGCGTGATCGCGAGTCATGCAGGCGACATCCGCTCGGTTTCGATCGTGGAAGACCAGCCTTCCCAAAGCCGCGTTTATTTTGAATTGGATCTGCCCGGCGATACCGAAGCGCTGATGGCGGACTTGCAACAACTCGAAGTGGTGCGGGCCGCAAGAACCGTTCAGTCGCTCGGACGGATTTACGGTAAACGCATCATCATTATGGGTGGAGGCGCTCAGGTTGGTCAGGTGGCGCTCGGGGCTATCTCGGAAGCGGACCGTCACAACATTCGCGGCGAACATATCTCGATTGACACGATTCCTCTGGTGGGTGAACACACGCTTGCGGCCGCGGTACGCGCCGTTCGCCGGCTCACTCGAGTCCGCGCCTTAGTTTTGGCCGGCTCTTTGATGGGGGGTGAGATTGAAGCCGCCGTGCGCGAAGTGCGTAGTGAAGGCTTGCTGGTTATCAGCCTGAATATGGCGGGAAGTGTGCCGGACGCTTCTGATCTGGTGGTTACCGATCCGGTTCAGGCAGGAGTTATGGCGGTGATGGCTGTTGCCGACACCGCCAAGTTCAAAATCGATCGCTTACATCGAAGGGTTTTTTGACCCTACTTTGTTTCGAAGGAATATTCGCGGAGGGGGTTGCCGTTGCTGTTCGCGGCATATAGCCGCAACAGGTAGCTTCCCGATTTGGTCAGACGGGGCAGGTTGACATTCGCCTGGTTAGCTTCAACGGAAGTTGAGCCCTTCCAAACCTGGTTGCCCTCAGCATCGACTACTTCTGCAGCAAGGCTGTTTGCGCCCAAGTCAGAAGCGTTCAGGTGAAGGTGCAAGGGACGCCATTCCGGAACAAGTGTTGTTTCCGAGCCCCGGTAAGCGGACAGGCTTACGTCAGCGGGTTTGAATAAGGGAGTTGCAAGAACTCCGAGCGCCAGAACAGCTGCACCGGCCGCCCAGGAAAGCCTACCGAGGCTAAACCAGGACCGACGCGGATTCTGCGCCTTTGCGTACTGCTCTGCCGTTTTCTCCTGATGCAGCTCGCTAAGAGCCATCCGGGTAGCGGCAATTTCGATTTCCAAAGCTTCCAGGCGAGTGACACAAGATTCACAGCCCAGGATGTGCGTTTCAACGGTCTCCAGTTCCTGGTCATTGGACTGGTGTAGAAGGAATCGCTCAAGCGATTCTTCCGAAGGGTGTTCGAGGTAAGAATCAGACTGCTGCATATAATCTGCGGACATTAGTCCCGCTCTCCTCATGTAACTACGAGTGCTCCTAGCCAACATGGGCTCTCAGTAGAACTGAGAAAATTCCGCTTGTTGCCAGTTTTTTCCGCCCGATTTCGCCGAATTTAGCTTTGGCTCGGGATTTCATCAGTCTGAACTGCGTCTCAGTGAGAGCCATCTCGCGGCAAATCTGCTCCTGCGGTTGTTCCTGTAAATAGAAGCGCACGAGAATATCGCGGTCACGCTTAGAAAGCGCCGCAAGCGTGGTCTTCATCAGTTCGGCTTTTTCCCGGACGATCGCCTCCTGCTCGGGGTTTTCCTTGCGATCAGCTATCGTAATGCCGTTTTCGAGGGCGGTCTGTTCACGGCGTGTATGAACGGCGTTCTCGATATAGGCGGCGACCTGCCTCCGGACCACAGTTCTGACAAAACCCATCAGGCGTTCCGGTTCACGCAAATCGCCGCGTTTTACGGCGTTCACTACGATGAGGAAAGTGTCGTGAACTTTATCTTCGAGTTCCTGCGGCCCAAGCTGGCGGCACAGGTAATAGCGGATACCGCGGCTGAACAGCTTGTAGAGCTGTTCCATACCGGCGTTTTCCCCGGCCTTGATCTGGTCAACCAGGGTAGCCCATTCCGCAGGTGACAAAGTGGTGCGCTGAGCAGGGTCCTTTGCCGGTTGGACCTCTGTGGTTTCGGGTGTCCCACCCGCCGGATCCGGTTTCATAATTGCGGCCATTCTGGGAGCTACTCCTTAGAAATGATTGAATAAGTGGCCCAAGGCGAAGCTGCGCCGTCGCCCTGGGCGTGACGCATATCGAGCTGGGCATGAGCGAGAGCAGTTGCGGCCCGCTGGGCGAGAGAACCCGCCGTGTTCGAGCGAAGGTGATCGTAAAAAGACGTGAAGAAAGTGCCCGAGTCGTCCGGAGTAGGCCAAGCGCTTACGATGACAGCGGCGGCCCCGGCAAGCAGCCAGGCGCGGCTCAAACCGATGACCCCAGCTCCGGGAAGAGCCTGTCCCTGGCCGGAGGAGCAGCCACTCAGAATAACGAGACTCCCCGGGACACGAAGGGCGGCGATGGTTTCCGGCGTGACCAACTCCGGCATATTGCTCGCATCCAGGGACAAAGCAAGCGCTGCTTCCTGGGGACGGCCTTCGGGACTGACGACATGAAGCGCCAGGTGAAGGATCTCAGGAGGGCGCTTCAGTGCTTGTGCCAGAGCGGAAACTGTCGCTTCCGGGCCCTCGAGAACGGTCGAATCCGACAGCCCGGAGAGAGCAGCCGCATTTTGTACTTCTTTGCCACTTCCCACCAGGCGCGCGAGCGTAATTGCAGAGTTGATGTGCTTGGCCTTCGCCAAAACAGGGGCATGCACACGGCGGGAATCAGCGAGGTTATAGATCGGGTCGCCAACGCCGACGAACCGAGGCTCGGCGGGCTCCGGGGTGCGGGTAATCAGCAGGTATTCGCTCGGCAGGAAGCGGATTGTGTGTGAAGCAATTAGCGGCGAGCTTCCGTCCTGCGACACCAACGTGGAAAAAGGCACGTTCAGCAAGGCCCCATCCGCAGTAATGAGCCAGTCTCGCTTCGACCAGAGTGCGCGGGGCAACTGCCCGAAAAGGGTGGCACTAAGATCGGCGGTGCCGTGCGACCGTGCAAGGGACTCCACTTGCCTGGTGATAGACACTCCCGCGGGTAGCTCGTACAGAACAATTTGGTCCTTCGTAACGGCCCAGAGAAAAGATTTTTTATTACCCAGGTAGAAACTGAGCAGCAACTCCTGCCCGCTTAACCTGAACTGGACACTTCTAAGTGAATTCCGGCTGAGTTTCCTCTCCGGTACGGTGAGAGAATTTTCGGCGGAGAGGCCCAATTCATTCTCCAAGTCACTGAGCTTCAGCCGTGCTTGCTCCAGGCGGGCCTCATCGTCGCGACGATTTTGGCCGAGAGTTACGCTGGCCTGTAGCCGCTGGATCTCGGTCAGGAGGCCGAAATAAGCGGGCGGCAGGCGCAAGTTGCTGGCAAACGATCGCGCCAGTTGCTCACGAAGACTGGCTGCGCGGTTCTCAGCCAAGGTCTCGAGTGCCTTGCGAGCGAGGCTTGCGTCGTTGTGGGCGAGCGCGGTTTCCGCGGCCAATTCGGTGTAATCGCCATAGACTTCCTGCAACTCGGCTACGGTGCGAGTACTGGTCGCATCGCCTGGCAGCGCATTACGACGCCAGGTGTTTGCCGCATCGACCGCCTGGCGGAACTGAATGAGGGCAGCGCTCGAGTTTCCGAGACCGGCGAGAATCTTTGCCCGTATATGCAGAGGGTAATACTGAGGGCTAATCCGAAAGCTGACGCTGTCCGTCGAGAACGCCTTATCGCTGTCCTGTTTAGCTGCCGGGTAATCCGGACTGGGCCGCCTGAGCTCGAGTTCGGCCAGATGTTCATAGGTAAAGGCCAAGCCGTCATGGTCGTTGGCCGCCAACTCAATATCCCTGGCTTGCAGCAGCTTCTGGCGCGCTGCTTCAATCCGGTTGCCAAGTAGGAGAGCGGTGCCATACTCGTCCCAAACGGCGGCTTCCAAGGCAGGCGACGATTTTAGCTGGCGGGCAACAAGGATTGCCTTCTTATATATGTCGTCAGCCTTAGCCTGATCCTTGCCATTCCAATACAGGCGGCCTTCGAGGAGAAGTGCCCGCGCGAGAAGATCTGGACGCCCGGAGTAGTCGAGGGCCGCGACGGCGTGGACGGCGGCGTCTTTGACGGAATCGAAATCGCCGAGCTGATAGAAGACACTGGAGCGATTGATCCAGGACGCCCCAACGGTGACTTGATCTCCGGCTTCTGCAGCAAGCCTTCGTCCCGCATCTGAGTTCCTGAGAGCGTCGCGGTAATCGAAGAGCCCCATCTGGCAAGCGGCAATGCCGACCAGAGCTTTGGCCTCACTGACCCGATCGTTAGAATCGCGAGCCTTAGACACAGCGCGATTCAGTAGGACGAGTGCCTTGGAGAAGTTGCCTGAACGGTACTCCAACCGGGCTTGGTCCAGGAGAATGGAAAGGGACCTGACTACGGCAGCAGTCCGGATGGTCGGTTTAGCAGTTTGCGGGGCATAGGCGTGGCGGCGCACAACCCAAATTGCACAGGCAATTGGAACGCACAGGACAAGCGCGATCCAGGCCCTTTTGAGGGGTAATACAGGCAATCGCGGTAACGGCTTTTGCCTCCGATCGTACCACCCCAAGAGGGTCTTGCCGGCTTGGCGGGCAGAAACTTGAAAGACTAGAACCCGAAGATCGCCAAGATAGCGTCGAGGCAGGGGAAACCGGTGATTGGACGGGGCATAGTGTGTGTTGAATTTCCTTTCGCGTTCACAGTACCCGGGGCACACCCTAGTCCAGCTGGCAAAAATGGCGTTAAGCTATTGAAAATAGAAGACAAAAACTTTGGGTGAAATTTGTGACCATCCCTCGAGAGCGTTTCGAAACGGCAGGATTCCCGAAACGGGATCCGTTCTGGATCCGGGGGGCGCAAAATAGCGCTTTCCGCAGCTTCTTCGCTATACTCAACCTGTAGTCAGTCGGTTCTTTCCCACAGCGGGCGCGAATACACTCCCTCCGGCTCACTGTTTAGACCACAGTCATGTTCGACAATCTTTCCGATAAGCTGCAGCGTGTCTTCAAGAACCTGCGCGGCGAAGGCAAACTCACGGCAGCCAATATGGACGAGGCGCTGCGGGAGATCCGCGTCGCTTTGCTCGAAGCCGACGTGCACTTCAAGGTGGTCAAGCAGTTCATTGAACAGGTGAAAGAGAAAGCCATGGGCGAGGATGTGCTCACGGCGCTTTCGCCGGGGCAGCAGGTGGTGAAGATCGTTCGTGACGAACTCACGAAAATGCTGGGCGGACACCAGAGCCGATTGCGTTTTGCAAACGAGCCGCCGACGGTGATGCTGGTTGTCGGGCTGCAGGGTTCGGGAAAGACGACCAGCAGCGCAAAACTAGCCCGCGTGCTGGCCAAAGAAGGCAATAAGCCGCAGCTGGTATCAGTTGACGTCTATCGTCCGGCGGCGCGTCACCAGCTCAGCGTTTTGGCCAAGAACGTCAATACGCCTATTTACGAAGGCCAGCCGGAAGAGACGAAGCCGCTGGATCTGGCGAGGTCTGCGCGACGGGAAGCGACGCAGACGGGGCGGGATGTACTTCTGGTAGACACGGCTGGACGCCAGCACATTGATGAGCAGCTGATGTCCGAATTGCATGAGCTTAAAGAAGCTCTGAACCCGACCGAAATCCTATTTGTCGCTGACGCGATGACCGGACAGGATGCGGTGCGTTCGGCGGAGGAATTCCACAAACGGCTCGGCATTACCGGCGTTATTCTCACCAAGATGGACGGGGACGCGAGAGGCGGGGCGGCGCTCTCGATCCGGACCATCACCGGGCAGCCGCTGAAGTACGTCGGAGTTGGGGAAAAGACAGACGCACTCGAGGCTTTTTATCCCGACCGTGTGGCGTCGCGGATCCTCGGTATGGGCGACGTGCTTTCGCTTCTGGACAAGGTGCAGGCCGAGATCGACACCAAGACTGCCGAGAAGATGCAGGAGAAGTTGTTGAGCGACGACTTCACCCTGGAAGATTTCCGGGATCAGATAAAGCAGATCCGGAAACTCGGCTCGTTGGGCGGGTTGCTGGAACTGATGCCGCAGATAGGTCCCTTAAAAGATCTGAAGAACGCGAAGATTGATGAAAGCGAAGTGGGCCGGGTAGTAGCGATCATCGACTCGATGACTCCCCAGGAGCGGCGAAATCACATGCTGATCAACGGCTCCCGAAGACGCCGGATTGCGAAAGGCAGCGGCACGAGCGTGCAGGATGTAAACAACCTGCTGAAGCAGTATGCTCAAACGCGTAAAATGATGAAGAGTTTTATCGGCCAGGCGGGAATGCTTGGAAAGAAATTCTCAAAGATGAAGCTTCCTGGGCTTCCGGGTTTCTAAGCGCATCCGGTTTAGCTAGGGCGCTTTTAACAATTTGCAAAAATAAGAAGAAAGATAAAGGTTTACGATGTTAGCAATCCGTTTGGCCCGGTTTGGCGCCAAGAAGAAGCCCACGTATCGGGTAGTGGTGATTGACAAAGAGCGTGCACGGAACAGCCGATCCGTTGAGGTGGTAGGGCACTACAATCCGGTGGCGAAACCTGCACAGGTGCAGCTAGACCGCGAGCGGATCGAGTACTGGATCAAGAATGGGGCTCAGCCGTCCGATAGGGTGAACCGGCTACTGAAGAATAATCCAGCGGAAGCGCCTGCCGCGCAGGCTTAGAGCCGGCACAGCAGATCCACTGCGGAACGTGACCGGCGGCCTCGCTAGGCAGCGGCTGCCCAGAAAGTACAAGATGAACGACAGTAACGGCGTTAAGACACTGGTGGAAGAGATCGCCAAAGCGCTGGTGGATACGCCCACGGGCGTGGTTGTAAACGAGATTGCCGGCGAGCATGCAACGGTTTTTGAATTGCGCGTAGCGGAAGGCGACTTGGGCAAAGTGATCGGCAAGCAAGGACGGACGGCCCGGTCGATACGCACGCTGTTGGGAGCGGTCGGGACCAAATTGAACCGGCGGTTTTCGCTCGAGATTCTGGAATAGGCGTTCATGTTGTGGACCGGCAGAGAATCGTAATCGCCGAAATCCTGCGGGCCAGAGGGAATCGAGGAGAGGTGCTGGCGCGATCGCAAACGGACGTTCCCGGCCGGCTGGAAACGCTAAGGACAGCGCAGGTGCGGTTGGCGAACGGCACAGATACCCAGGTGAAAATGGAAGCGGCGTGGCCGCACAAAGGCGACTGGGTGCTGAAATTCGCGGGTGTGGATTCGATCGCTGCCGCGGAGAAGTTCAGGGGCGCCGATCTTTGGGTTCCCACGTCGGAGCGAGGCGCACTTCCCCAGGGCGAGTATTTCCAATCGGACCTGGTAGGCTGCGAGGTTCAGGACAGGACCGGGCGGGTTTTAGGGTCCTTGGCGGGATGGCAGGAATACGGCGGGCCGCCTTTGATGGAAGTGGAGTCGGGTGGCCGAACGGCATTGGTTCCTTTCTCGCCT
Organism: uncultured Acidobacteriaceae bacterium; assembly: GCA_963771495.1. Taxonomy (GTDB): domain Bacteria; phylum Acidobacteriota; class Terriglobia; order Bryobacterales; family Bryobacteraceae; genus Bog-105. The sequence continues at coordinate 239,407 of CAVYTR010000017.1, forward strand.
GAGATCTGCGAGGTGAGACTGGGAGAGCGGACTGTCATTGTCGAGCTCCCGGATGGTCTGCTCGAGCTGTAGGCGCGATAGGCGACTCCTCGATGAAATTTCACGTGGTCACGATTTTTCCGGAATTCTTCGCCGGTCCGTTTAGCTACGGAGTGGTTCGGAGGGCTGAGGAACTGGGCCGATTGAAAATCCAGGTTCATGATTTGAGAAACTGGACGTGCGACCGGCATCGAACGGTAGACGACCGGCCTTTTGGCGGCGGTGAGGGGATGTTACTGAAACCCCGGCCGTTGTTCGAAGCGGTTGAGTGCATTTTGCCGGTCCGTACCGAGCGTCAGAAAGTAATTCTGGTGTCGGCTCAGGGCGAGCGGTTTACGCAAACGCTGGCGAGAGATCTTTCGGAACTGGACGAGTTGCTGATCATCTGCGGACGGTACGAGGGAGTAGATGAACGGGTTGCCGAGCACCTGGCAGACCGGGAAGTATCGATTGGCGATTTTGTTTTGAGCGGAGGTGAGTTGGCCGCCGCTGTTATTGTTGATACCGTAGCGCGTTTACTGCCGGGCGTTCTAGGAAATGAAGCCTCGACGCGCAACGAAAGCTTTAGTGCAGAGAACGACGGGTTGTTAGATTGCCCGCAGTATACCCGGCCGGCTGAGTTTCGCGGCTGGAAAGTGCCCGAAGTACTGTTGGGCGGTAATCATGAGGAGATCAAGCGTTGGCGCAGGGCTGCGTCGCGTGAGAAAACAGAGAGGCTGCGACCGGACTTAGCGGCGAGCCCCGAGATAAGGCAGAGTTGAGAATATGCAAAACGCACTTGTCAGTAAGTTCATCAGCAAGCATGCTCGCGCAACAGCGCATCCGGAGTTTCGGCCGGGCGACACCATTCGCGTGCACGTCAGGATTCGGGAAGGCGACAAGGAGCGTCTGCAGGCATTCGAAGGAACTGTGATTGCCCGAAAGAACACGGGTATGGGTGAGACCATTACGGTTCGTAAGGTCAGTTTCGGACAAGGCGTCGAGCGAATTTTCCCAATACACGCGCCGGTGATCGACCACATTGATCTGGTTCGCACGGGACGAGTGCGACGCGCGAAGCTGTATTACCTTCGCAATCTGAAAGGCAAAGCGGCCCGCCTACGCGAGCGCGAGTAAACGCTCTCTTTGGCGCTGTTGTGCCTCCGGATTCCGGATCCAAAGCGAAGCCATCACGACGTAAGCCTCGCGCTCGCGGCGCTGGAGAGGCTTCCATTCGATGCGTCAGTACGTTCGAACGCGTGGCGCGCGAACGCGGGTTTCTACGCGTGGCCGGCGTTGACGAGGTCGGACGCGGCTGCTTGTTCGGTCCCGTGTTTGCGGCCGCTGTGATCCTCGACCCATCACGACCGATCCGCGGTCTGTGCGATAGCAAGATCATCGATGCTGCCGAGCGTGAGCGCGTAGCGGCACAAATCAAAGCCCGAAGTATCTGTTGGGCGGTGGGCGGATCTGACGTTTACGAAATCGACCAGGTCAATATCTACCAGGCATCGCGGCTGGCTATGCGGCGCGCGGTGGAAGCGTTGCCCATACGGCCTGACTATCTTCTGATTGATGCGTTGCGTATCGACTTTCCGGTTGAACAGCTCCCGCTGATCGATGGGGACGCCCGGTGCCGAGCCATTGCGGCCGCCTCGATTTTAGCCAAGGTTCATCGCGACGCGTGCCTGGCGGAGTGGGACCAGGTATTTCCCCAATACAACCTGGTTTCGAACAAGGGCTACTCCACGCCTGACCACAAACGTGCACTGCGCAAACATGGGCCGACGTTGCTGCACCGCTTTAGCTTTGAGCCTGTTCGGCGTGCCAGTGAACAGGTGTATTGGAATGGATATTTAGGAGCGGAAAAACCGGCGGTTGAGGAGGCTGCGGAAGTCGAGGCCCTTACGGTTTCCGAAATAGTGGAGTGAGTACGCAAACCCAGCCTCCCGAACCTCTTCCGCCTCCGGCGAAGCCTACCCGGTTCTTGAAATGGCACCGCTACGTGCTTGGGTTTTGCCTCGTAATTTTCACCTTTGAGCTGGGCGTGTTTCTGTTGGTTTTCCCCTGGTTGAATAGCTGGGACGTGAGTTGGATTCCTATGCACTCACAAGCTCTTTCCGATATCTGGATGAGCCGCTATTTTCGAGGGGCGCTGGGCGGGCTTGGGTTGCTGAACATCTACGTCGGGCTCAGTGAACTTATCAAGCTGTTGCGGTCGATCTTCGGGCAGAAGTGAGTAGGCGCGGGCTCAACACGACGATATGGAGCGCATCGGCGGCATCCGCTCTCAAAGCGGTGCCGGCGCTGACTAATTGCGTCAGTTTCGTAGCCTCTACAGAGCGCACGTGGACGACTCGGGTGACGACGTCCGGCGCTTGGGCTCGTACGAAGGGCGACGAAAGGGAGAACAACCAGGGCGAGGAAACGTGTGAGTTCTTTCAAGGACGCTCCATCCTTTCTTTTGCATTCCACAGGATGACTACGTTGATGTCGCGTGTGACTCCAAAGCAGAGTTGCACGCTTGTATGCCCGAAAGGATTCGAACCTCTGCCCTTTTGCGCCGGAGGCAAAACAGCAACGTTTTCGCAGCCTAAATCATTGGCTTTTGGAAGGGTTTTTGCCTGCTGATGTCACCCGTAAGAGAGTTTACCGACGCTTCCGCGCCCGGTGAAACCAGGGCGAGCGGGGAGATCTGCCATGACTGCGGGTCAACCGCTCGTTGAGGTCTATACTGTCTTGATGCTCAGCTACGACTACTGTTGGCAGCTGAAGAAGCACAATCCAAACGAATGTATGTGACACCTTCACCACCAAGGTCAAGTTATTGAGTTCCTCCTACACGCAGAGCAAGGAACGAATTGAACCTTTGGAGCAGCGAAGTGATTCACGCAAATCGCGGCGGCAATATAGTCGATGATTTCGAAATGGTTCGGGTGGTACTGACCACAGAGGGGAACTTTTTGAGGATCCCGCGGTTCGCATGCGCAGAGTGTTCATGACGAATTACGAAGGAGGCAAGGGTGGAGGTGCCCGGCCTGAACTGATCAGGCCGGCCTCTTTACTGCAGACTAGCGAGAACGAGCCATGCGCTTAACAACGTCAACAGCGGCCAAAAAGCGACGGGGCTGATGGCGGGTGGGCGGAAGGTTCGGATGCAATAGAGAGTGACACAGGCCGAGCCGATGCAGATGATCCTCGGCTGGTGTGCATAGCGCGGTGGTAAAAGATAGAGCGCGAGAGCACCGATCACGCAGGAGACCAACCCCAGCCAGAGTGCCCCGGCCCCGATTCTCCACATCCACGTAGGCATACGTTATCAGGGTAACGAGCAGCCAGAATGTTGCGGATGTGGAGCAATCGATTCCGCCGCAACGAGTGGAGGCTGACGAACTGCATGTCACGCTCGTAAACCATTCGGCGGTTCTGCTGCAGGAGGCCGGAACCAATGTGCTCACGGATCCGATCTGGTCGGAAAGAGCAGGACCGCTGCCTTGGTTAGGACCGCAACGGCGAAGAAGCCCTGGCATACGACCCGAGGATCTTCCTCTGCATAGATGTCGTGCTACTGAGCCACAACCATTACGATCATCTGGATCTTCCAACCTTGCGCAGGTTAGCATCGCGTGGGGAATCCACTTTCGTGGCTCCGAGGGGCGTGGGGCGGATGCTGCGATCTGAAACGATTGGAGCCTTGCATGAACTGGACTGGGGTGACTCAATCGAAATCGAAGGGGCCAAGATCCATTGCGTTCCGGCCGTGCATTTCTCGGCGCGCAGCATCTCTGACCGTAACAAGACTTTGTGGTGCGGGTACGTTCTCAAATCTCAGGAGCGGACTGTGTATTTCGCGGGCGACACGGGTTTCGGTAGCCACTTCGCGGAGATCCGAAACAGGGGCTTATGAGCCGCGATGGTTCATGTCGGGGATCCATATGAGTCCGAGCGAAGCCTTGAAAGCTCATGCAGTGCTGGGTGCGCAGACGAGTATTGCGATTCATCACGGCACGTTCCAGCTAGGCGACGACGGACTGGATACACCGAAACGTGAACTGCTGCGGCTTTCTGCCCGTCCGGATTCGTTCTTGATATTGGAGAACGGGCAATCGGCGGATGTCCCGTGATGATCGATAAGCACACGATTGCTTGGATTACCTGACCGGGAGTTCGCTGGATGTGCTGAGGGAGCCGCACACGGCATCACACTGGCTTGGGAGTATTCGAGGGCGTCACGGCAGGCGCCGAACCCGGGCCTCTGGCGCGATGCGGCTATGAGCGCGATTCGCGGGCTCAGATTTGTCTTCGGCGGCAGCTTCTCCTTTGGGCCCGCGCTTGGGATTACCTTTGGCGTGCTGAGCAGCGTGGGTCAGACGGCAGCGTACCGGGCTGGGGTACGGATCATATCCCGGCCAGGCGGCTGGGCGTGGCCGGAATCTGTTTGATTCTGGTTGGCTTCGGGCTGGTGCAGTACTGGGCAACCGTGCTCGATCGGCAGTAGCAGCAAAGGCCGCCAGGCGAGAGATCGGCGAACTCAGCAGGCATCCGTTCTTTTCCGCTCATAGTGAGCGCGAGCATCTCGATATCGATGAACTTCGAGGGAATGGGCGATGCGGTGTCTGTTAGGACTTGTTCGCAAATCAGAATGCGGCCGAGCACGGGGAGCACTTGGCGAATGCAACCCAGAATTTCGCGGCAGTGTTGATCGCTCCAGTCGTGGAGAATCAACTTCATCATATAGGCGTCGCAGCCGGAAGGGACACGATCGAAGAAAATGCCGGGTTCGATCTCGACGCGGTCTTTGCAATGCAAGTGATGGGCTGAGAGAGAGCGCCGCCAACCACGCCTGGTAGATCGGCTCCCAAGGGCGAGTACTCCAAACATCGCCAAGCTGAATGGCGAAGCACTGCCCAGGCCGTTCTTTGAAAACGCCGATGCTGGCGAGCATGCGCATAACGCGGCCAAGGGAGTTGCTATCTGCGTCGACTTTCTCGGCAAGCGAGTGGACCTTTACGGGCGACGTGAGTGTCATTTGATCGGGGACGCCGAGTCTGGCACCGGCAGAGATGGAGTAAGTGATGTGCTTCCCGAAGAGCAAGTGCAGCAAAGCGGGCTGGGGTGGCGCGGACGATCGTGTGAAAGCCGTGGATCTGGTTCTGTTCGAGGACGGTCATTGTTTTCCTCTGAGTTGTACGGAACGGAAAGAAGGAAGGGCGCAGAGAAAGCTAGAAATAAATAATTTTGTATCTCTCACCGATTTTGGGCAGAGGTGGCCAGTTTTTTGACCAACTCGTATAGAAAAGTCTGGCCTTCGTAGAAAGACTCGACGGGCATGCGCTCGTCACGGCCATGGGCGCGCACATCGTCGCGATCCATGAAGAAGCCTTGGATGCCGTAGGTTGGGATTCCGGCTTCACGCAGATAACGTCCGTCGGAGGCTCCGGTTGACATGCTCGGCAGAGTAATAACACCCGGCCACATGCTGTCGGTGACCTGGCTAAAAGCTTTCATGATGTCGGGCCGCATGGGCGACGGCGGGGCTTTGCCCTCATTCACCTTGATTGTGACCGCCACTTGATCGTCGGCCACAACTTTCTTCAGAGTGGCGAGGACGTATTCGACAGTGTCGTCGGGAAAGATGCGGCAGTTTACGTTTGCGGCAGCTAACTGGGGCAAAGCGTTGGGCGCGTGGCCGCCTTCGAGCTGGGTAGCGACACAGGTGGTGCGCAACATAGAGTTCATGCCGGGGTTTTGTGCGGCGATCCGCGCCATCGCTTGCTGTGAGCCCGCGGCTACTTGCGCAAGATCCGCTGCCAACGCACCTTTTTCGATTTTGGCCATTTGCCCGAAGTAAGCGCGTGTGACTTCGTTCAGCTGCATGGGGAACGAAAAGCTCGACAGCCTATAGAGTGCCCCGGCAAGGCGATAGATGGCGTTATCGGGAACGGGACGCGAACTGTGGCCGCCTTTGTTATGTACTTCGAGGCGGAAATCGGCGTAAGTTTTTTCGGCTAGGCCGACATCGTTTGCAATTCGCTTGCCGTTGGCGATCTCGCCGCGCCCGCCCTCGTTCAGGCAGTAATCGGCATCGATGAGATTGCGTTTGTTTTTGAGGAGCCAGTCGACACCGTTGTAGGGTCCGCCGCCTTCCTCGTCCGCGGTGAGGGCAACGATCAGGTCGCGGTCAGGACGGAAGCCCTCGCGTTTGTAGCGAAGCAGATTCGCAACCCAGACGGCGGCCTGCGCTTTGTCGTCGGAAGTGCCGCGGCCGTAGAAGTAGCCGTCTTTCTCGAGAAAAGTGTACGGATCGACGGTCCAATCCTCGCGCTTCGCTTCGACGACATCCGTGTGAGCCAGGAGCAGGATAGGCTTGCGCGCTCCGGAGCCGTGATAACGGACCACGACATTGTATTTAGTCGCGATCGCGCCACCGATGAAGATATCGGAGTCGGGGAATCCCGCGGCTTTGAAGCGGGCCGCCACCGCTTCCGCGATGGGCGTGGTAGATCCGGTGGAGAATCCTGACTTGCTTTCGATCATCTGCTTGTAGATTTCGCGCGCAAGCTGCTGGTCCGCTTCGGGGGGAAGGAGGGAGGCAGCGGTGAATGACAGGGACCCAAGCAGAAGGAGCGCGGAAAGCTTCAGCATTTCGTTATGGTGACATGACGCAACGCGCGTATCTGGGCAATGGTAAAGGAAAAGCTAGTTATTGAATCGGGAGCGAACAAGGAGCACAGAACTGAGCAATCCGAAACTCGTCAGGAGAACTGATGCAGGTTCGGGCGGGGCAATATAGGTGAGATCGAACATTAACGGTGTGGCAACTCCCATTGTGTAATCAACGAAGCTCACTATGGGTGCGGGCAGGAATCCCGTGATTGGCCCTCCGGTCAAACGCTGGATGGTACTCCCTGTTACCCGGAGAAATCACCCGTTTTCATCGCTCCCGCGCTGTTGGTGAACGTAGGAGCAAAAGTGACCGTGCGCCATTTTGGACGTTTACATTCCTATGATGTTCGTCACTCCGGTAACGAATCGGCGTAAACCGGAACGTTCCCGCCGAGCAGTAAAAGGAGAGCCCAGCGAAATTTCCAGACTCATCGATTTTGGCTTCATTTGTCAGAGTATATTTCCTTTCTTCTGACGGTGGGAACGCAATGCACGGCTCCTTTCAGGCCGACTCGCACGGCCAGCATCGAACAGCGGCCAGAGGTGCTAGGCCGATCGCTTATCATTTATAAAAATGTCGATCTTGCCGATTTTGCTCCTTTTGATGGGTCAGCAGACTGCGCCCACTCCGCCCGAACCGAGACAAGCGCCCGCGCAGACGCCGACCACGGCGTCGAGAGAAGCTCCTCCTCCACCACAGCAGCGAGGTACGCGCGGAACAGGTGTAGCGGGACCGGGCCGGCGATTGGCGGTGAAGTCAGCGAGACTCCGGTAATCACGCATCACAGCATTACCGTCAATGGCAGGACGATCAACTACACCGCCAAGGTTGCACAGATGCCGTTAAAGAATCCTGCGGGCGATACCGAAGCGCACATTTTTTACATGGCGTACACGATTGATGGGCAGAACAACGCTGCCAAGCGGCCGTTGACGTTCTGCTTTAACGGCGGTCCGGGCTCAGCATCTATGTGGGTTCACATGGGTGGCATGGGTCCGCGGAGCCCGAAGCTGATGCCGAATGGCTCGATGCCGCCGCCTCCCTATCAACTGAAGGACAACCAGGACACCTGGCTCGATATGACAGACCTGGTATTCATCGATCCAGTTGGTACCGGGTATAGCAGGGCGAAAAGCATCGATATTGCGAAGCGAATGAATGGCGTTCAAGGCGATATTCAGTCGGTTGGGGAGTTCATGCGTTTGTATGTCGCCGAGAACAACCGTGAGCTTTCGCCTCTGTTTATCGCGGGAGAGAGTTATGGAACGTTTCGCGCTGCTGGGCTGGCTGGGTACCTGGTTGACCGAGGTCTGGCGTTCAACGGGATTGTGCTGATCGGCACGACGCTGAACTTAGAGACGATCTGGAGCCGCAGCGACGATTTAGTTTATGAGCTCGAGTTTCCAACTTACACGGCCGATGCCTGGTACCACAAGAAGATCGCGAGCGACTTGCAGAAGAAAGATCTGAAGTCGGTCCTCAAAGAAGCGGAAGACTTTGCGATGGGCGACTACGCGCTTGCGTTGAATAAGGGAGATAAACTTCCCCCTGCGGAGCGCAAGGCGATCGTAGATAAGCTGGTGCGCTACACGGGGCTCGACGCGAGCTATATCGAGCAGAGCAATCTGCGTTTCGATGTGCAGCATTTCACGCGGCAGTTACTGCGCGACAAGAATGAGACGATTGGGCGGTATGACGGGCGGCTAGCGGGAGATTCGGCGCTCAATACAGGAGAGACAAGTGAATACGATCCGTCCAGCACGGAAATTACCCCGCCATTTACGGCGGCATTTACGAGCTATATCCGCAATGAGCTGAATTACAAGACGGATATGTATTACTATCCAAGCGGCGGCATTCAACCCTGGGATTACGGCGTGCAGAACGGCTTTGGTGATACGACGAGCTTGCTTCGAAACGCGCTGACTAAGAACCCGTACATGAAGGTGATGGTCGCAGCGGCATTTTACGATTTGGCGACGCCGTTCTGGGCGGTCGAATACACGTTCAATCATATGGGCCTAAATACGGAGATGCACAAGCGGATCTCTTGGGATTTCTACCAGGCTGGACACATGTTGTACATCGACAGCGACTCGCATGCGAAGCTGCATCACGACGTGGCGGCGTTTTTGTCGAGTGCGCTTCCTGAGGGTGAGGCGCCGGAAGAGCGAGCGCGTCGCTGATCGCACGCAGGCCGGAAGTCCACGCTGTCAACATCGGCCTGGATCTTCCATAACCGAAGTCATAGTACGCGCGCCGCCGTAAGTGATTGTTAGTGCCCCGTTCCGGATCTACAATTCAACTGGATGAATAGATCCTTAGTTTCTCTGTTCAGAGTCGGAGCATTCGCCTTGCTGGTGGCAAGTGCGGCTTCAAGTGCATCGGTGACTTATTCCTATTCAGAATATTTCTTCGAGCAGTTAGGGCCATCCCCGATCGACATCACCGAGTTCAATGCAGATTTCATCCTTGTTGTACCCGATTACCTGCATGGCAATAATACATTCGCTCCTGCGCAGCTGCAATCGTGCCGGTCGGGAGGAGTGGCTGACGGGGGTGTCTATGGGTATAGCTGTGCACAGGTCGACATCGACGTTTTCAATGACACCAGCGTCTCCGTAGGTATCGCTGGCTGCTCAATCGGTTTCGGAGAACCGGTTCCTGTATGCTTGACGGATCCCACCCATTGGCAGAATGCAGGAGGTGCAGCATTCACGATTGTCTCTGGCCAGAGCGGCACTTGGTACTCCGGTGATGCCACTCTCGCCGTAAACCCCGAACCATCCACGCTTGGCTCTTTCTTAATCGCTACTTTGATTGGAATGTTTTTCTATTGCCGCAAGAGATTTGCGTGACAAAGCGTCCCCGGCGACTTCCACTGAGTTATCTTTTTCCTGATTGGCATTCGCTCAGTCGCGATAATATTTGGAACAGGAGAGATACTCATGGCAAAAGGCCGGGACCAGAAGAAAGAAACCAAGAAGCCCAAAAAGAAGAAGTAGCGCCGAACAAGAGTCTGGCTCTGCTGACTCGGGCGAGCTCTGGTTTTAGCATGGACTCTACGCGTCGGCGTGCTCGGGTTTGGGGTAGCCGTGCCAGATTCTTGCTATCAAATCAGGAAGGTCCTCCTCAAATAGATCAGCAGCATTGTAGCGTCCTCGCACTTTTCCTAAGTCGCTGACTTGGTTTAGGAAGCGGTCTTACTATGCATGGAAAACGGATCAGGAAAACAGTTTGCTGTCGTGACGGGAGGTTCGAGCGGCATCGGCTTGGAGCTTGCAAAGCAGTTTGCGCAAAACGGGTTCGATGTCCTGATTGCTGCGGACAGCGATAAGGTCAACACTGCGGCTCGGGAGATTGAGGCGCTGGGCGCCAAAGTTGAAACCGCACAAGTGGACTTGGCGAAGTACGAGGGCGTCGAGCAGCTCTACGAGAAGATGCGGTCTTCGGGGCGCGCTGTTGACGCTTTAGCCGTGAACGCGGGTGTCGGCGTCAGCGGAGATTTCGCACGCGACACGGATCTCCGGGACGAGCTGAATTTGATCGATTTGAACGTCAGATCGTCTGTGCATCTGACAAAGCGCGTGCTGAAAGACATGGTGGCCCGCGGGCAGGGACGCGTCTTAATTACGTCTTCAATAGCGGCCTTTTCGCCGGGACCGTTTGAGGCGACTTATGCTGCTTCTAAGGCCTTTCTGCATTCGTTCGCGGAAGCCATCCGGAACGAATTGAAGGACACGGGAGTGACAGTGACTTCGCTGATGCCGGGGGCAACGGAAACGAGCTTTTTTGAGCGAGCGAACCTCACGGACACCAAGTTAGGGGCGAGCGACAAGAAGGACGATGCAGCCGAAGTGGCACGCGACGGATTTGAAGCGCTGATGAGCAGTAAGGATCATGTTATTGCAGGTTCGTTCAAGAACAAGCTGCAAGCCGCGGCGGCGCATCTGCCTGAAACCGTAAAGGCGGAGATGCACCGCAGCATGTCGGAGCCCGGCTCGGCAAAGAAGTGACTGCACCAAAATCGGTGCACCAAAATCGGCAACAGGCTACGTAAGGAGACTTCAGGCGGACCTCGCTACAGCATTGCGTAGGCGGAAATAGGTATTTAACGTAGCCTCTCTCTTGAAAATCTCTCCCCCACGTCGATCAGGCCGCTGGTTCCAGGGTTACTTTAAATCCGAGTTTCTTCAGGCGTCTCACTAAGATTCGTTGGGTCTCCTGTTCTGTAAGTTGTCCAAGTAATCAGTGCCGAGTTCGACATCGTCGGCTCGCGGGCGCAACCTGTGCTAGGCCGCTGGCAGCGAAACTATGGGCAAGCGCGACGAAGGCTCGCTTGGCTCGGCGATGCGCGGCAGTGCGCGAAGCCGCCCAGGCAATCCCGGTCATCAAACCCCTTTGTTCGCGGATTACCGCGATGGGTTTTGCCCGACCACCGCTTGCCCGCAGTTTCGTTATCACCAGGACATAAGCCCGCCCAGAAAGCGAGGTGTCGTGAGGCAGGAAAGCCATGCATATCAGCGCCGATTTCCGCCGCAGAGCGCAGGCGGCCATGCGCTCGACGCCCGGCCTAGTCAGCCGCAGTTCGCCCGACCGCCCACTCAAAAGGGGAATGAAGCGCCCGATCTGTTTTCCAGGCGTCCCACTGACCCTTCCCGAACGCTAACTGCCGCATCAACTCGCCCAACAAGAAGCGGGGAAGCGCGGTGAGGTTGCCTTGAGTTCCGGCAGCTGGCTGCGCAAGCGGCCCTGGGCCAGTTCGGCGAGTTCCACCGGCTCTGTTGGGCCGCGTAGCAAGGCCGTGATCCTCGCGTGGCCCGACCCGCCCAGCGTGTCGCTGGCCACGCTGTGCAGCTTACTTATGGGCGTCCTCCCGAGCGTGAGAATGGCAGGCCACGACGCTTTCTTGTGTAGGTCGAGACCCGCGCAACACGATACAGTACTTCCCGCAGGGGCTCGTTTTCCGTTATCGCGCGGATACCAGGAAACGGTCCATCTCTCTTCCCTGGTACCTGGCGACGCGACAATCGCGGGTGCGGGCCGCACCAAGCCGAACTGTCCCGCGGCTGACACAGCCTTACAGTCTACTGCGGCTTGGTGCGCTCACGGCCTCATGAGCCTATCATTCTCATTCTTGCGGTTGTCGCCTTCCGGCGCACATGAGCCTCCACTGTCCCCGATTTGGGTGTCATGCTTCCAAAACGCGCTAAAATGGGAGTTCCCACCAAGTTTCTTCCCATGATTTCAGTTAGCAATGTCAGTATGCGCTTCGGCGGCAAAATCCTGTTCGAGGATGTCACCACGGCCTTTCTCTCCGGCCGGCGATACGGCCTGACCGGCCCGAATGGCGCCGGCAAATCCACGTTTATGAAGCTGCTCTCGGGCGAGAGCGAGCCGCAGAAAGGGACCGTTGTCCGGCCCAAGAAGCTCGGGATACTGCGCCAGGATCAGTTTGCGTTCGACCAATACCGCGTAATCGACACCGTGATCATGGGCAATATGCCGCTTTGGCAGGCGCTCGAAGAGCGCGAAACGCTGTACGCGAAAGCGGACCTGACGGACGAGGACGGGATGCGCCTGGGCGAACTCGAGGGAGTGGTTTCCGAAGAGGACGGTTATACGGCAGAGAGCGACGCGGCAGTGTTTCTGGACGGTCTCGATATTCCTGAGCCACTTCATAACCGGCAGATGAGCGAATTGCAGGGCGGACAGAAGGTTCGCGTGTTGCTTGCCCAGGCGCTATTTGGAAAGCCCGAAGCGCTGCTGCTCGACGAGCCGACCAACTATCTCGATTTCGAGTCGATTCACTGGCTCCAGAACTTTCTCGTGCACTATAACGGGTCGCTGATCGTGATCTCGCACGACCGACATTTCCTGAACAGCGTGTGCACGCACATGGCGGACATCGATTATCAAACGATCATCACGTATCCAGGCGGTTATGACGATATGGTTCTGCAGAAGACGCAGATCCGGTCGCGGATAGAATCCGAGAACGCCCAGCGCGAGAAGAAGATTGCGCAGTTGAACGAATTCATAGCGCGCTTCTCGGCGGGTACCCGAGCAAGCCAGGTGACTTCCCGCAAGAGAGAGGTGGAGCGGCTGCAAACGACGGAGCTTTCGCGCTCGAATATCCAGCGGCCGTTTATCCGTTTCGAAATGAAGCGGCCTTCGGGACGGCACGCCCTCGAGTTCAAGAACGTGAGCAAGGGGTATGCCGATTTGCAGGTGATCAAGGGCTTCTCCGCTGCAGTGCAACGCGGTGAGAAGATGGCGCTGATGGGGCGGAACGGAGCCGGAAAGACGACGTTACTCAAAGCGCTGCTGGCAAATGGCCCGGGAGTGGACGACACGGACGTGGGCCTCGATTCAGGAACCGTAACGTGGGGCCACGAAGTGCAGATCGGCTACTTCGCGCAGGATCATCGAGCGAGCAATCCGGAACGGAACAACCGTATCCGAATGGCTGCACAACTTGGATCCGCAGGCTTCAAAGGAAGAGATTCGCGGGCTGCTCGGCCAGATGCTGTTTCGCGGAGAAGAAGGGATGAAGCCGACCGATGCGCTCTCGGGCGGCGAGGCGGCAAGGCTCATTTTCTGTAAGCTGATGTTGCAGAAGCCGAACGTTCTAATTTTCGATGAGCCGACGAATCACCTGGATTTGGAGGCCATCAATGCGCTCAACTTCGCTCTCCAGAAATATGAAGGCACCGTTCTGTTAGTCACGCATGACGAAGACCTGGTCAGATGAAGTGGCAACCAGAATCTGGCACTTCAGAACCGATCAAATCGAGGATTTCACTCGGATGCTTACGAGGAATACATGAGCGCGGCTGCTGTCGCGCTAATCTGCGTCAAACGGCGGAGAGCAGGACCACAGCCTGAGCCTCGCAGGAATGGCCTTACCCAACCGGTCCCACTTTTTCTGCAGTTTTGAATTTCACAGCACACCGTTTGATGCGGGAGGCCGACGGCGCCGGCCAGGCTTTCCCGGATCGCCGGCCGATAGTCTTTCAGTTTCGGGCTGTTCGAGCAGCACGCTGGAATCGACGTTCACGAGCCGATAAGATTCGGCTTCGACGAGTTTAAGCGCATGCTGGAGAAATTGCAGACTGTTCGCGTCCTTCCACTCGGGCGCGGTATCCGGGAAAATGCATGCCGATATCGCCGAGCGCCAAAGCGCCCAGCACCGCATCCGTGACGGCATGAAACAGCACGTCGGCATCGGAATGCCCGGCCAGGCCGAAATCGGTCGGAATCGTGAACTCCGCCGAGAATCAGCGGGCGGCCTGGCTTCCATCCGGTGCGTATCCCAGCCTTGTCCAATGCGAAAGGGAGAAAGCGGTCATTTGCACCACTCAGGAGACCTCAAACGACGAGGCGGAATTTTCGAGCGCCAGATACAGGCGGGCGAGCTCCATGTCTCTGGGCTTGGTGATTTTGATATTGCGATCGGTACCGAGGACAACCGATACTTCCACCTGTTCGAGTCGCTCAACAAGCGAGGATTCGTCCGTGCCAATGAAGAGGTCTTCGCGGGCTTTTTCGAAGGCTTGGCGTAAGAGGTCGAGACGGAAGACCTGTGGCGTTTGGGTGAGGATCGAGTCGTTCTCGCGGAAGCGTGGCGCGAACTTTGTTCCGGTGAACCTGTTTGACGGTATCGACCGGAACGATACCGACGATAGCGGCTCCGGTTTCGCTTGCTTCCCGAATCACTTTCTCGATGATTTCGCGTTCAATGAATGGCCGGACGGCATCGTGTACAGCGACCAAGACGGTATCAGGCGCGATAGTGGCAAGCGCATTTTCGACCGATTGCTGGCGCGTTTCCCCGCCCTGAACGGCGCGAACGGCTTTGCTGAATGCCCTGATCTTCGAACAGCTCCTCCGCCCAGGTGAGATCGTCTTCGCGCAGTGCGACCACAATCTCAGTAACAGACGGCGAACTTACAAACTTGCGGATGGTGTGGATCAGGATAGGCGAGTTGTTCAGCAGCATGAACTGCTTGCGGCTCATGCCCGCCTTTTCCGGCGCACTGCGGCCCATGCGCGTACCTAATCCTGCAGCCGGGATAATGACAGATACTTTCATGGTGATCGGCGGGCATAGGCGCGAAAGCCGGGGCGCCCTAATTCCTTGAATCTACATCATAGAGGACAGGGTTGGGTTTACGGGTAGGGTTGGAGTGGTATGCGCTTAAGAGCCCCAGTTGCTTGGGTTAAAATCGGGCAAACGCTTCGGGGCGCGCGGTGGAAAGACAGGACGAAGACTCGACGGGCAACCTGAACTCGACAATGGCTAAACAGTTCTCGGCCGACGGCTTGCATGCCAAATCGATACGCGCCGGCCGCTTCAATTCCATTCAGGATCGTGAAGAAGGATTACGGCGGGGGCTTACTTCAGCTCAACTCACCATGATCGCCATTGGTGGCGCGATTGGCACCGGTCTATTTCTGGGCAGTAGTTTTGCGATTGGTTTAGCCGGGCCTTCGGTGATTGTCAGCTATGCCATCGGAGCGCTTATTGCTCTTCTGCTGATGGGGTGCCTGGCTGAAATGACGGTTGCACATCCGACATCCGGCTCATTCGGAGCGTGGGCGGAGTTTTATATCGGGCCGCTTGCCGGGTTCCTGGTTCGCTATTCGTACTGGTCGTGCATCGTCTTTGCGGTGGGTACGGAAGTGACAGCGATTGCAGTCTACATGCGCTATTGGTTTCCGGCAGTGCCGGGTTGGTTTTGGATCGTAGCGTTCGCTTCGATGCTGATGGCTGTGAACGCGCACAGTGTCAAAGTTTTCGGTGCGGTAGAGTACGCATTCTCCACGCTCAAGGTAACGGCGATCATTGTGTTCATCCTGCTAGGTGGATGGGTCATGGCGGGGACGGGTTTTTCCAACTACCAAGTTCATGGCGGATTTTTCCCCAAGGGTGTCTGGGGCATGTGGGTGGCGGTCGTGGTCTCAATTTTCAGCTATCTGAGCATCGAGATGATCGCGGTGGCGGCGGGGGAGGCGGAAAATCCCCAGCAGGCCGTTCTAAAAGCCTTTCGTTCGACAGTCGCACGGCTTGTCTTGTTTTATATCCTGACCCTTGCCATCATTCTCGCGATCGTTCCGTGGACGGAATCCGGAAAAGGGGAAAGTCCGTTTGTCACCGTGATGGCACGCTCCCACGTGCCGTTTGCCGCGGGCGTTGTGAATTTTGTGATTCTGGTTGCGGCGCTCTCCGCCATGAACAGCCAGCTCTACATCACAACGCGCATGATGTTCAGCCTGGCGAGGGCGGGTCATGCACCTCGGCGATTCGGGAAACTGAACGCACGCGGGACCCCAGTCTCGGCGTTGTTTTTGTCGTCGATTGGTATTGCGCTTGCGACGGTGCTGAACGTCTTCTTCCCCCAGACAGCCTTTACGCTGATGCTGGCGATCTCGATCTTCGGCGCGATGTTCACATGGCTGATGATTTTCGTGACCCACTTGTACTTCCGCCGCGCACACGCCGGGGAACGCCTGGCTTTCCGCATGTGGGGGTACCCGTATTCGAGCCTGCTTGGGGCCGGATTGATGTTAGCCACTCTGCTGACCACGGCGTTCACAGTTCAATTCCGCATGACCCTGGTTTATGGATTGCCTGCGCTGAGTCTGTTCTGTATAGCTTGGCGGGTAGGGCGGCCGTCGTTACGCGTGCCATGAACGATCCGTTGCTGGTCTGGCGCAAGGAATTTCCTATTCTTGCGCAGACAACGTACATGATCAGCCACTCGCTGGGCGCGATGCCGCGCCGGGCGGCAGAGTCGCTGCAGCAATTCGCAGATGCCTGGGCGACCCGGGGCATTCGCGCGTGGGAGGAAGGCTGGTGGGAGATGCCGGTGACGGTCGGCGATCTCATCGGCTCCATTATTGGGGCAGGCCAGGGCGAAGTGGTGATGCAGCAAAACGTTTCCATTTGTCAGTGGATCGTGACATCGTGCTTCGAATGGCGGGGGAAGCGTAACAAGCTGGTTACTGATGGCCTGAACTTCCCTTCGAACGATTACATCTACTACGGCCTTGAACGACAAGGCGCGCGTGTCGCTCCCGTTCCATCGTCGGACGGTATGACGCTGCCCCTCGAAGCAATGCTCGCGGCGATCGACGAAGAGACGCAACTAGTCTCTGTGTCGCACGTGGCGTTCCGCAGTTCGTACTTACAGGATCTTGCGGCGATCACGCAGCGCGCGCATCAGATGGGTGCAATGGTGGTGGCGGATCTGTATCAATCGGCCGGATGCTTGCCGGTGAATGTGCGTGAGTTGGAAGTGGATTTCGCGACCGGCGGCTCAGTGAAGTGGCTATGCGGGGGGCCGGGCGCAGGTTATCTGTATGTTCGCAGGAATTTGTGGGGTCAATTGGAGCCTGCCGCAACGGGGTGGCAGGCGCACCACGACCCGTTTGGATTTGAGACAGGGCCGATTCAATTTGCCGACAACGCTATGCGCTTTCTGAATGGGACCCCGAATGTTCCAGCCATGTATTCGGCGAAGTCGGGATACGAGATCGTCAATGAGGTCGGCGTCGAGACGATTCGAGCGAAGTCCCTGCGGCAAACCCAGTTGCTTATGGATTTGGCCGATGACGCCGGGATTCCGGTACGCTCGAGCCGCAAAGCCGGACGACGTGGCGGCGTCGTGATTCTTGACGTTCCTAACGGGAAGGAAGTGATGAGAGAGTTGGCTCAACGCGAGATTCTCGTCGACTACCG
>CAVYTR010000018.1:0-58028 GCA_963771495.1 uncultured Acidobacteriaceae bacterium
AGACGGCGGGTTACGATGTTCTACTCTTTACCACCATTTCCCTTCCAGTACTGCCAGTGCAGTAGATATGCGGCTATCAGCTCACTGCGACATCTTCCAAGTACCACACAGTACCTCTGACACTCCCCACAATACTCCCCACACCCTTTCTCTTGACCAAAGAGCGGTCCCGCACATTGCCCACCTTTGGGATCAACCTTCCAGGCAATCATCTTCTCTTCCGGGAATGGCCGGAACAGGTCAACCGGCCGGCCGCGGTCATCACGCACGCAGGGCTGAACACGACGCTGGAATCTTTGGCGGAAGGGGTGCCGCTGGTGTGCATTCCGATGGGGAATGATCAGCCAGGAGTCGCCGCACGCGCGTAGCGGCGAGGGGAGCAGGTGTCGTCTGTCTCGGCGCGGGTTGGGTCCGGAGCGGCTTCGTTCAGCTATCCGGGCAATTCTGCATGACGAGAGCTATCGGAACGCAGCTCGCAATTTACAACTGCAGATAAGCAGGGAGAATGGTTTAGGCAAGGCGGTGGAGATCATCGAGAGCGTCCTTGGCGCCCGGCGCTGAGAGGTGGCGATCGCTTGAAACGTCACTCAATTCAGGTTATGGCAATTTGCGGCCCACCACAGCCGGAGGAAGCCCCCTCCGACACCCGGGGAGCGTCGGTCGACAAGTGGTATCACCATACTCTTTCGAGCCGGCTCGACGAGAAACGAAACGGGTGCATCATCCTGCATCATGCAGCAGCTGAACGAAGACGATCTCGCCGGGCACATGATGCGATCCGGGAACTGGCCTTTCCGGCACCACCTCTTCCATCTCGTCCCGAAGGAGCTCCCGCCGTCTCTTAATCCCATACCGTTCAAAGCTCGCCTCTGCCGCCAATGTCTGCTGTCGCATCCTGGTGCCCGTCCGCACCCAACTCTAATCAGTCAGCGTGGGGATTCAACAAAACTCGTGCAGAGCCTTCACAACCGGCGCTCTGGGCCAAGGCGGGCGGCAGGAGCAATTTGCGGCTGGCAAGCTTCCCTACTGGGGCGCAGAATGCCGAGCCTCGGTTCCCGCGTGGCGCATTCGCAGCGGGCTTTTCAGGGGCAGTCTAGCTTCGATGAAGTTTTCCATAGCTGTTGCACTTGGCGGGTCGAGGTTCTCCAGCACAATGACAATGTACCCACTCGGGAGAATATGCATTTCGCCGTTGACGCCTGGCGCACCCCCTCCATGACCATAAGTTCCGTCGTTGAAGACGCTAAATCCGAAGCCGTACCCCACGTGGGACTGATCGCTAGTCGCTTCTTTCAGAAGTGTGCGATCCAGCAATTTACCATCTTTGCAGCGCCATGGCGAACAGCAGAAGATCGCCCACGGTGGAGTAGCCACCTCCTGCGGAAGTACCACCCCGAGGGAGCGTGGAGGTGTTGGGTTGCAGACCACCACGCGCCTGCATGTAACCAATCGCGCGGCCAGGAACTCGCTCATTTTCTGGACGGGAATCCGTGTGCGCCATGCCGGCAGGGGCATAAATGTGCTTCTTCACGTAGGTTTGATACTCTTCGCCGCTGACGATCTCGATCAAACGGCCGAGCAAGATGAATCCGTAATTGGAGTACTCCGATTTCGTGCCGGGTTCGAATGCGAGAGCGCGGTTTCCGAAGAGCTTGACATAGTCGTCGAGAGTACGGATTTCCAAGCGATGCGCTTCGTACTCGGGCGTAAAAATGTCACCGGTTCCGGCCGTGTGGTCGAGGAGTTGACGGATCTTCACGCGGGTGGCGAGATCGTGGTTCGGGATAGTCGGGCCAGTAGTCGGAGAGAACACCGTCCAGCGAGAGCTTACCTGCTTGCACGAGTTGCAGAACTGCTACCGCGGTAAACATCTTGTTCATCGAGCCGAGGCAAAACTGGGTGTCGACCGTGTTTTTGATCTTGCTGCTGCGGTTGGCCATGCCCCAGGCTTGGTCGAGGATGGGATGGCCTTGAGCGTGCAACGAGGATGGCCCCAGAAAATTCATCCTTCTTCAGCAGGTCGGCGACGTGGGTGCTGACCTGTGCTACGAGATCGCGATCGTTCGCCGCAGGGGCGCGTTCGGATACCGGTGGGGGCACTGGATGTCCAGAGATGCTCTTGATCATTGGAGGATCAGTTGACGCCAGATCGAGGGTGATCTCTGCATAACCAGCGTGGCCATCTTTCATCGATACGACCATGTGGGAGCCGGTGTCCTGCATAACCTTTAGGACGGTGAACCCGCCGGTCATATCGTGCAGACGTTGATCGCGGGCAACCTGCGATTGGGGAGAGCCGGAACCATAAGCTCGCCAAAAAGCGAGCAGTTTGGCAGGATCGCCGGAGTTGAAAGCTCGTCAGCCACTTGTCCAGGATTCTGGCAGTTGGGGTCTGGGTCTGCGCCGGCGCCAGCCCGGCCGTCACGCTGGCTAGAATCGCGAGAAAGACCAGAAGAAACCGTCTGAACATGAAGCCTGTATACGGGATGACCTTTCATTTTCCAAATGGATATCGCACATCTGTATTATTCAATCCGTGAATATAGCTGGGCTTGACCTCAACCTTTTGATCGCGTTCGAGTCGCTGCTCTCCGAGCGTCACGTCGGGCGCGCGGCGAATCGGATTGGTCTAAGCCAACCTGCGTTTAGCAACGCGATCAGCAGACTTCGGGCACGCCTTGGCGATCCTTTATTCATTCGGACGAGCCACGGCATGGTGCCGACGCCGCGAGCCGAACAGTTGAGTGGTCCGGTTCGGGCGGCCTTGTCATTGTTGCGGGATTCGCTCGAAGTGTCGCGCGCCTTCGACCCGGAGACGAGCAGGCAACAATTTCGCGTGGCACTGAGCGATGATGCGGAGTTGCTGCTTGCGTCGCTGTTTGCGCGCTCGATGCAATCGGGAACCCTGCAACTGCAAACGAGGCGACTGGAAGGACTGTTTTCCATTCCTGAATCCGAGTTGCGGAGCGGATCACTGGATTTGGCTGTCGGATATTTCCAAGACGCGCGGACTTTGCCACCGAGTTTCTTTTTGGAGACGCTCTTTGAAGAACGCAACGTTGTGATCGCGCGTCGCGGGCATCCCGCCCTCCAGAAACAACTGACTCTCAAGCGGCTGATGAGACTGAATCACGCGGCAATCATTTACCGGCGTGAACCATGGGGTTTGATCGATACTGAACTCGTGGCTCGAGGACTTCGCAGGCGCCTATGTCTGGCGCTGCCTCATTGTCTCTCCGTGTTGCATGCAGTGGCGTCCAGCGATCTGGTCGCATGCGTCCAGGAGTCTGTCGCAAATGCATTCGGCCCATCATTGGGTCTCGTGAGCTACCCCGAACCGATCGGGCTGCCGCCTTTTGCGCTGCGTATGGCATGGCACGAACAAAGAAACAACGATCCCGCACAGATGTGGCTGCGAAGTCTGATTCAGTGCGAGGTTCGCTCCGCCCGGCATAGCGTGCCTCCCGCTACACCAGCCACCCAGGGACGTGCTTGAGGCTGATCGACGAGTGTCGCTCCCGCTACACCAGCCACCGTTCCGGCACGCGAGTTTGGCGGGATTGAAGTTAGACCGCCGGCGCACTCAACATCGTCCCTGAGGCAACTGCACACGGGGATACAGAGGCCCCGCTCACCAAAGGACCTTGCAAGCAGACCCAATCGGTACCAAAACCCTACCGGTTTCCAGCTCGAAACTGCAGCAGAACCCGTCATCCGGTACTGGGTCAGTTTGAATCCACAGGGGATCAGCAACAGCCGCAGGTATCACCCTGCCAAGCTGAGTGTGCTTCTCTGAGCAGGATCGGGACAGCCACAAGTGCGGCAGCCGAATCAGCCCAAGGGATATGGAACGCTGCGTTCAGGACTAGACCAGCCAACGTCGTAAAACCTAGGTATGCGCAAGTGGCCGATTGCACTGCGTCTGTGGCGAGCGCTGCATTTCTGCTACGAGCGGCTTCCCTCCGTTTGAGCGAAGCCAGCACCGGCATGGCGATCAGGGCAGCGATGGTCATGGCCATGCCGATTCGGCTTGTCTCAGGGTGCAGTCCAAGTGTCAGTGAAGCGATAGCGATTCCTGCAACGACCACGGCCAGGATGAAAAGCAGAACTGCTGCTATACGGCTGGCCTTTCGTTCAGAGATCGAGATTCCGGGGATGTATTGCAGGAGCACAACGGTTGCGGAGAGGAGTTCCACAACGCTGTCCGAACCGAAAGCGATCATCGCGGGGCTATGCGCTGTCTTTGCTGCATAGATGGATAATCCACACTCAATGAGCATCCAGCCCAGCGTGAGAACCTGGAGCCAAATAACCGCTTTCGAGCGCGACGCGGGAAGGCACTGAGAAGGGCGAGCTATGGAGGCGATTTGAAGAAGCTCCGACATTCGACTACATCTTAGAATCCTCAACGTCAGCATGGGTCAATTTCGATCCACAGACGACGCCCCTTGGAATTCCGAGTCGGCGTGTGCCGCCGGGTGACGACCGGCCTTCTAGGTCCAAACGAGTTCGTAAGGCGTCAGCACCTGACCAGCGAAATCACATCTTTGATTATCCTCCCTATTCAGGACACAACGGTCGAGAGGTCTTTCAACGTCCATGCAGCACGACCATTTCTTGCAGGCTCTCTCCGGGAGAGTGCTTCGCAGCTTGGCCCCGTCATGACTGGTAGGCTGACCGTATATAAAACGGGGGTGCAATCTCGAGTTGGCGATGGTCAAATCTCTGCAGAGTCGAATCTAAATAGGGGTGACGGTTGGATACAGAACTGACGCTCACAGGCAGTATCGTCCGGTTGGAGCCTTTGTCGCTGAGGCATGTTGATGCACTGGCCTCTGCCGCCGCAGTTGACCCTGATTTGTACAAGTGGAGTCCAGTACCGCAGGGCCGTGAGGCTACGGCTGCGTACGTCGAAACTGCCAAAAACTGGAGGGAGGCCGGTTCAGCTCTCCCGTTCGCGATTGTGAAAATAGACACCCGTGAGGTAATTGGATCCACGCGATTCTGGAACATCGAGCGATGGGGATGGCCACCGGAACACCCGAGGAGCGCGTCCGGGATGCCGGACGCATGCGAGATAGGCTACACGTGGTTGTCACGGACGGCGATCCGCACTGGTGCGAACCGCGACGCGAAGCGTCTTATGCTGGCACATGCTTTCGAAGTGTGGCGGGTTTTTCGGGTTTCTCTTCATACGGATGAACGCAACCAACGGTCTCGCACTGCCATTTCCGGCATTGGCGCACAGTTTGAAGGGATCCTTCGGGCACACCGGCTGGCTGCCGACCTCACACCACGAAACTCGGCGCGATTCTCGTTGCTTGCGGAGGAATGGTTTGCTGCTAAGGCCTGATCAACAGTTCCGCACGCGAGCGGGTGCTGTCCGCTTTTGAGCGGCCCTCGAACCTGTTGAGGAGCCTTGTCGTTGGGCAGATCGGCGAAGCCATGTACCGCCGCACCGGCCTCTGCTTCACCACCCGCGAGTTGACGGCCCACCCCGCGCTATAGAATCCTCTCTTCGACTGATCTACCTACATGCCTGGTCATCCCTCGTCGCACGCCGTGCCATCCGAGCTCCAGTCTGGCCATCCCGAGCGAACCACGGTCCCCGGGCACGCGGTCCTTGCGTGCTGGGGTGGAAACTCGAGGGGACCTGCTTCCCGCCCGCTCCATCACAGAAGCCCTACCCGCACCACGTATCACGGCCGAAAACTCTCACGCTGGCGTGCACACGTCGTTCCCTGAGGTATAAGATTCCACCGACTCTTCAGCAGAGTCGCTTGCCTGCGCCCCAGCAGCCGCCAGACTGGTCCCCCGGCACCAGACAAGGCAACTTCGCTTTCCTTGATAAGGAGGACAGATGGCTGCTCCCTGAAGTCCGTGGCACAGATCGCACCTGACCAAACCTGGGGAGTGCACGCCCCGAACTCTCCGCGGCTGCGTTTCGATTTCGACGCAGTCCCCATAACTAGGGTCGGCTCGCTGATGTTTTCAAGTGAGCAAGGAGTAGAAGCATGTCACTAAAAGGAACCAGGCTCTTACAGGCCGTGCTTGGTTGCGCCGTCCTCGCAGCCTTGCCACTACAGTCTCAATCTCAGTCAGGTGCTGTCCGCAAAGGGAACGTACAGATTAATATCCGGTCCTCTGGCCGCATTCTCGCTCAGCAGACGGCTCAGTCAAGGGTGAACGGCATGAGAGTGTCGGCTCCATCTTTGCAACTCAGCCCGGCTCAGATACCCGAAACCCCGATTCCGCACAGCAACACGCTTGTCAACGACCCCAACCAGGACAGCATTCAGAAGTTTCCCGGAACGCGTCCTTTCCTGCACAGTACGCAGAGCGAAACCGTGATCGTCAAAGCCAAGGGAAATCTGATAGCTGCGTTCAACAACTCGGCAGGTATTATCGAGGCTCCCAATCCTTCGGGTCCAGGACTGGCGTACGCTCAGCTTCTGATTGGCGCCTATTCCGTCTCCCGCGACAACGGCGAGTCCTGGAAGAGTGCATTTTTCCCGCCCGTTCCCGGCACTATCTTCACCTTTGGAGATCCCGCGCTCGCGGTCGCGCCCGACGGAACGGTCTACTTCTCCCAACTCGGCGCAGACGCGGCCGGCAACTCGACCGTGCAGGTCAACCGCTCCGATGATGGCGGTCTCACCTGGACCCCCGCCTCTGTTGTCGCCGTCGATCCTGGCGCAGACAAGGAGTGGATTGCGACGGGTCCGGATGGCAGCATATACGTAACACCAGTGCTCTCTCAAATTCTGAGAATGCACCCATCACGCTGAGCAGAAGCTTGGACATGGCATTGTCGTCATTCGAAAATGTCAGGCCCTCTGTTACACACTCGACAGCAATACCTCTGGTCGTCAGATCGCTTACCATCTTTCGGAGGTCGTCCAGATTGCGGGCAAGGCGGTCCATCGCGTGAACAGCGAGAACGTCACCATCGCGAAGATAATCAAGTGCAGCCTTGAGCTGTGGGCGGTTTGTATCCTTGACGCGCCAGAGCCGGGATTCAAATCGAATTAAGCCCATCATTCATTTGCACCCCGCACTCGCCTGTTGGAGTCTATCTGGACAAAATGCTTCAAGAGACCAATGAAGGCAAGCGTAGGCCTGTCGTTCACTCCTCCGGTCGGGCCAAATTGACGTCCAAGGGAGCGATTACCTGGTCCTTTTGAGGTCCGGATAAGCACCCCCTGGGTGGGCTATGTGGATGGTTTTCGCACAGGGAAGTGCCTCACGGTGGATGACGCCTCCGCTTTACAAGCAGGGCCTCCGATTGATAGGCTGCCCATCTCCTTCGATCTCGTTCACGCAGGATTGTTCGCATCGCCACTAGACAGGACAGCCATGAATGGTAACCGGCTTAAGCGTGATGGCCGATGCTGCGGTGTTCTTCGCTGGCTGTCTCTCTTGGTTGCTGTTTGCTCGTTCAACCCGGCGAGTTCGCAGTCGCTACCCACTAGATCAGCCTTTACAGCCGATGGCCTCGGTAAGGGTTTTGTGGCCATTGAGGGGCCTTGGCAGTTCCACCTGGGCGACGACCCGCACTGGGCGGACCCGTACTACGATGATTCGCAATGGGAGCGGATATCCCCTGAGAGTACATGGGGTGCGCAGACCCATCCCAGCTACACCGGCCTAGCCTGGTATCGCTGCTATCTCGAAATCAGGCATCCGGCAGACGGCCAGTTCAGCCCGGCTCTACTGATGCCATATGTCGATGATGCTTACGAGCTGTACTGGAATGGGAAGCTGATCGGGCAGCTGGGTAGCCTTCCACCACAAGCGGTGTGGTACTCCGCGCAATCAGTCTTCGCCTTACCCGGTCCGTCCTCCGGAGAAGGAAATGAAGAGGCAGGGCTGCTTGCGATCCGGGTTTGGAAATCACCTCTTCTCTCCCTTAGCCCCGCGACCTCTGGTGGCCTGAACTCACCTCCTCTGCTCGGAGGTTTGAAAGGCGTCATCGAAGAGAAGAACCGCATCGCTCTCTTAGCGGTGCGTGAAAACCTGTATCTTTTTGCTCGCGTTCTGATTTTCACAATCCTGGGAATAGGGGGACTGATCTCGTGGGTACGGGATCGGAATCGCTGGCTATTTCTGTGGTTCGGCTTGTTTCTTATCTCCCGCATGGCCCTGCGCCTGCTCTTCTCCTCACAACTGTTGCCAACTCTGCCCGGAGCTTGGTCTGGGGGGTTGTTGCAGCTGGTTGTCCCAATCCATGATGGCGCACTGTGGCTGTTACTTCTCTGGCTCTTCGATCTCCACAGTCAGCCGCGCCTACGCCGCTGGACCTGGTGGATCATCTTTATCGATTTTGCCGACAACATCGCTGACGCGGTGATTTGTTTCGAAAAGGCACACGTTGCGCGGGGTATGCAATACGCAGATTCGTTCTCCGCGCTCGTATACACGCTCCTTCAGCTCTTCCCATTCGTGCTGCTGTATCGGGGGTTCCGAAGCAAGCTCGACCGCCCGCGCTGGCTACTCTCGGTCATAGTCGCTCTCATTGAGCTACTCTGGATAGTGGAAATCGCCAGCGCGCAGGGAATGCGTTTTACGCGCTGGACCCTCTCCGACCGCCTTACGGCCCCGTTGGTACATCTTGCCGGAGTCAGCTTCGATATCAATTCCGTCTTGGATACAGTCCTGCTAGTCGCCCTCGTTTATGCGGTGACCAGCTACGCCGCGCAACAGCGTGGTCGACAAACGGTGATGGAGCACGAACTGCAGTCCGCCCGTGAAGTGCAACAGGTACTCATTCCGGAAGCACTACCCGAAGTGCCAGGTTTTGAGGTCGAGAGCGTATACCTCCCGGCACAGGAAGTGGGCGGCGACTTCTTCCAGATCATTCCCGTAACAGACCAGAGCACGCTGATCGCTGTTGGGGACGTGAGCGGAAAAGGTCTAAAAGCAGCCATGATTGTCTCGCTTATTGTTGGAACGCTCCGGACTCTAGCCGAGTACACTGCGAGCCCAGGAGTCTTGCTTGCTGGTTTGAATCGCCGTCTTACAGGTCGCCTCCAAGACGGGTTCGCGACATGCATCCTGTTGCTGTTGTCCAGCGATGGCTGCTGCAAGCTCGCGAATGCAGGACACCTCGCCCCCTTTCGCAACAGCGAAGAACTGAACGTAATCGGGTGTCTGCCACTGGGCATTACCGGCCAAGCAGAATACGAAGAGCAGGTCTTCCACTTGGCGCTAGGTGATCGCCTGACCGTGTACACGGATGGCATCATCGAAGCGCGCAGCGCGAAAGGTGATCTGTTTGGCTTTGAGCGCCTTCAGCAATCGCTCGGTCGATACCCCAGTGCGATGTCCGTGGCTGATGCAGCTGCCGCTTTCGGACAAGACGACGACATCACAATCTTAATGATCGAGCGTACCCCAGGAAATGCCGAGACGCTGGCCAGCTCTGTGCAGGACCGAGCGAGTGGCAAAGCCTAAGCATGTGTGGACAAATGGCTCGAACATCCCTGGTACCGGCATCCGCTCGACCCATTTCGGGGTAAAGCTCGGAGCGTCCTTCTTCCAGTACGAGTCGCCTTCGATATCCTCCGGATAACGCTTCAGGCTTAATGGTCGCCCGGCCAGATGGGGCAGCAGAACCGGCGCAAGGGCCTCGTAGGTCCTCACCAGGTCCTTCGTCGTGAAGCTCGCCGCCGGAAAAAGGATGCACGCAGACACATGAGTACAGATGCGCGGTTTCGTGGCCGAAATGCATACTAGCGGGACGGTTTGAGCGACCGGGACCTCCTTTCGACTCGCCTGCTGCTCGCAAACCCCATCCTCCGAACGCCGCGCCACCCGAAAGCTCTGCCGCTGGATCAACCGGAACCAGACATACTCAATCGGCTCGTCCTCCCGACGATCGGCGATTGACTCGTCCGCAGGGCTTTGCAAGACTCACACCTGTGCAATACAGCGGGAAGTTGGAATACGCGCAGGCGCGGAAGTTGCGGGAGCGGAACACGCCGCTCTATCGGCTCGCGCACTGGCCCATCTGGATCGGCGTGTTTCTTATCGCGCCGGGACCGCTGACCTTCCACTTGTTCGCTGAGGGGTTCGGGCCGCGCAACCTCCAGTGGCTATCCGTGGTTCTGGCGGGGACTGGAGCCGCCGCTCTTCGCGGCCGGTTGCCGGGCGTAGAACCGTGTCCCTACATTCTTCGCTTCGATGAGGACAAGCCTAATCCCCTTTACCGGCGCGTCTGCTACACCTTCGCCTGGAGCGCAATCGTCACTTACACGTTGCTGAATCTCGGCGCATTGCTTATCGCGAATGTGACTGGCTCCTGGTACACAGAGCAGATTTACCGGTATGCCTATCTGCCCTTCAGTGGCACCGTTCTGGCCCTCGGTGCAGGGGGGGCATTGCCGCGCGTTGGCCGCTCCACCCGAGGCGAGGGCTCCGAGAGACGGTACTTCTACGGGTCAGTCTGGGCCGCCCTGGTTGCACACCCGCTCCTGCTGACTCTCTGGAAAGCTGACCGGCCGCCATTTACGGGAAACCTTCTGAAGCTGGGCGTGTTCACGGGCGCACTCGTGGCGATGGGCCTGGCCGCCTATCGCGGACTGCTCCCCCGAACCCGTCCCATCCTCGCGGGCGATCTTATGATCGCCGACTGACACCGCCTCGCTCCGGGCGACAACCGGATGAAGCAAGTCGCACCGTCGTTCGGGGCCGCGCAACCCCGTAGAGGATGCGCCGTAGACGTTAGGAGGTCACGTCTACAGAATAATCTTCGCCTGCGTTCACAACGCCGGGCGGTCGCAGATGCCGGCGGCCTTCTTCAACAACTTCGCCGATCGCTCGAAACAGGAAGCCGTATCTGCCGGGACGGCACCGAGCGAGCGGGTGCATCCCGAAGTCATAACCGTCATGCGCCAGGTGTGAATTGATCTCAGTGCCGCCAAACCGCAGAGATTGACGGAAGAGTTGGCGCATGACGCGCAGTTGCTGGTAACGATGGGCTGTGGCGACCAATGCCCGTATGTTCCCGGCCTCCAACGTGATGACTGGCCGCTGCGCGACCCCAAAGAACCGAGACCGGCAGGTGAGCCGGTTCGCTTCACCGCGCCTTTCTATGCAGAAAGTGCTACTCAACTCCCGTCGTTCACTACTCTGCGGCGCACGTTGCGCCCATGTGTATTGACCGGGTATACGCAACCATGAAGTGTGTCTCCGCTCCATTCCTGACCCGAATACTGCATCGCTACGCATTGCGGTTCCTCACGTTCTATATGGTCGGGCTCGTTGCATGTGCCCAGTCCCGCGAGACTACAACACCGAGCCGACAGCTCAGCCTGCCGGCTAGTGAGTCGAGATTGAGAAGAGTGCTCATTTCTCAGCCGAACTCACCGACACTGCTACACAGATTAGCTCAGGTGCGGTGCGTCTCGATGTTCCGGCGTGCGTGACCACGTTCTCAGTCACACTTCGGGCAGGCTCAAGGACGATTCCAGTGATGCCCCGCAGAAGTTTAGCCTGCGCCGGGTCGTATCTCGTAGCTGAACTTCCTGGTTGGGGACTGCTCCGCGTACTTCACGGTGATGTACGAAGCTCAGGGCTGGTCGTGCACCCCCCAGCGCCGTACTGGCGCGGTTTCTTCTTCTCCCACCCTACTACTCCTTAAACAGAATTGGGGAGTGAGAAGTGGAAGTGAGGGAGAATAGAAGAGAAGAGAGGGGCACGCGAACACATCGCGAATCTTCTCAAGGCGGGCAAAGGCAAAGTGCCGCCACAGCAGACCATAGACTTGCATGAGCCACTTCATCTCCGGCGCGAGTTTCGGGTTCCACAGTTTTCCTGACAGGGGTCCTCCAGGCAGTTGACCTGACCCCTCCAGTTCGTCCAAGTGGGAATACGATTTGGACGGGGAAACGGGATGAGCAGAAGCAAGCACACGGAGGCGGCGATCATGGCCGCTCCTCCGAAGCCGTGCGCCGGCGTAAATGGACCATCATAAATGTAACTCAATTGAGTTACGAACACCGCGATTTTCGGTGTTTTTCGCGGGAATCGTAATACTAAGTGGGCAGCCCAATCACAGTCTGTGGAAAAAGCAAATGTGCGAAGAACTTGGGAAAAAGCCACTCTCGCACGGCGACCCTTCATTTTCGCCGAGGCCAATTTTCAGATAAAGAGACCGGGTTCGGCGTGGCCCGTGCACCTGACTATCTGAGTCGCTTTCCCGCAGGGAACGGCAGCCGGCAGTGCCTCCTGACCTGCGCCGGCCACTTCTACCCGAGCGTCACAATAAAGGCCAGAGGCGGGCTAACTGCCATTTGCGAGTAGGCGTATAGTAATTCTGCAGCATAGATTTCAGCAGCATCAGTTCCGTCTTCCTCGCCTCCTGCTTTACCCTGCTCCAGACGAGCCACCTCCAGGTAGTCTCAGGCAATGAGTGGGAGCGCATATGTCCCCGATCAGAAAGTCTGATCTGAAGAATCACCTTTCCAGGAAGTCTCTACAGAAGAGGTTCGCCACGGATCCCATTGTGCAAGGGAACACGGCAGAGCCCCCGGTCTCCCCAATTGCTCCTCCGAAGGCGTCGCCCGGGGCCACACCTCTGGAGCCTGCAACTTCGGCGTTGCGGTCCGTGCTCGTCAATTAGGGTCCATTAAGTGTAGCTTAAGGAAGCTGTTTGATGCCATCTTTTGTAACTAAGGGTAGTGGTGCCGTTTGAAATCCACAGGCAAGCTTGGACTTCAGGCAGCGGCGGTAAACTGGGGCACATGGGAAGCAAAAACATAGGCAAGAAGGAAGCCAAGAAGCCGGCGAAGGCACAGCCGAAACCCGCGCCCCGCAAGCGTGAAGACTTTGACCAAGTCGCTGCGCGCATCGTGAGGGAAGCGACCGAAAAGGTTTAGTCGTCATCTTTCCCATCTGCTGGAAACGGGATGTCCAAGGTTGCGTAGTTCGTAGCAGCACACCTCGCCGAACTCGTCTTCGTGGGAGATTCGCCGATTCGGCTTCTTACTTCCACGCCCGCCGCAGCGTCTGGTTCGGGAAAGTTCCTTTCTGAACAATGCGCCACTCTTGAGGAGGTTTACAGTGATGCGAAATGTTAATCCCGGGGCGCTGTTCATCCGCGATCGCTTTGTCGGGCCGCCAAACGTCACGGTAGAAACCCACACGGCCGAACATGGCTGGTCGGAGGTCTTGGAGAAAGAACAAGTCGGCCTGGATCTCAAGGTCCGCAACGCCGGATGGCATTTCTTTTGGATCGCTGCGTCGTTCACTCGCCGCGGCTTCGGAAGGAGCTTCGAAGCCGCCGGGTCGCACTCCGTCCAGCGTTCTCTCAATGTGATTGGACGGTCCTACAATGCCGCTGAGATCGAACGGGTGGAGAACCACTCTGTTTTCGGGGTACATGTTTCCCGCGTCACACTCCGCGCACGCCAGATCCAGTCCACCGGCCAACTTGCTCCACGCACTCGGTCGCGATGACCGGCGCGAGGTCATGGCAGCTCAGTCTGATTCATCGTCTACCACGGCTTCTCGGGAGAAGCCAGCAGTGTCCGCTATGTAGCTCAGTGCAATTCCGAGAAGCCGAATCGCACTCCCTCGATGCGCCGCTCGGCTTATTTGCACTCTATCCAGTCAGGTGCGTGAACTGCTGGAGACGGTACTACCGCTTTGCGAAGAGATCTTAACCTGAGAGATCTTGGAACTTTCACAGGCGAGAAGCATCCTAGCTCGCGCTGACCTCTACCGTGTCAAGAATCGTCTGTATGGAATATCAATGACTTACGGGGACTTTCCGGGTCTTTATAGGCGCGTTCGGGAACGCTTGGAAGCTCTTATTACACCCTAGTTGCACCCTATTTTGCATCGGCACACTCTCCGCTACGGACGGGTTGGCCGCCGGTGCAATAGCGCCGGGGACGTATAGGACAGGAGAGTTCTGATCAGCCTTTTGCTCAGGTTATTCGGCTTGCCTCGATCAAATTGGCTCGAAATGCGAGAACATGCGCTGAAATTCCTCCAACGAGGACGGCGTCTCGTAACGGCATACCGCCTCAAACTTCTTCCAAAGCTCGATGACCACAGGATTCTGGTGAGCACCGGCGATTGCTTCCTGAGACACCCACTCGAAGACCTCGACAATCGTCCCGTCTGCCGTCCGCATCGCGATGGAAGGGCGGTCTGTGACTAGGCCCTGCGAACGGAGAGGCGGGAGATGATTGCGAACCAACTCCAGCAAGCGGTCCTCACACCCGGGGTTCGGCTTATAGCAAGCTATCGAGATTGACTTCAAGAGACCCCCTCAATCAATACGGCGTCAGTCTACGCCTGAGAGCAGGTAATCGTTTATGAAGACCTCGTGACGAGTGGCACCGCACCCTCGATGCCGGCGTGCACCGCAACACATTCCCCGTTCGCTATGCATCCTCGGTGGCAGCCCATTCTGATCGGCTTACTCTCCGCCATGGACGGGGTTGGCCGCCGATGTGAGACCGCATGAGCGCCCTGTCCGGCTGCCCCAAGAAGTTCGGAGGCTATAGCAGCGTAGAGTGAAGCCGTGGCCGCAAGCGCCCAAAGGACTACTTCAATGTCCAAGGTTCCCCAACTTTGCCCTCGTCATGGAACTTCGCTGCACGCGCGCCAGAATCTTGCAACCCGGAAGATGACATTTCTCTGTCTTGAGTGCGAGCTTGAGCAGAACCGTTCCATTCCGATGATGGAGAGGCCGGATGCCAAGAAAGGACACCCACCTCGTTTGTGAGGTGCTGCCTAATTCGACCTCTAACGTACCTAGAGGCGTTCGGTTGGCGAGTTCGCGTCTCAGTTCATAGCTATGCGCTTGCCCGCTGTTGCACGAGTGCTGCGGCTTTCTGGGTAACTCTGCTCGATTCGCCATCGCTTGAGTGGCCAAGGTTCGGCAATATACTTCCGACATGAAGCTCTGTAGTAAATGCAGTATCCAAAGAATCGCCCGTAGAGGCGGCGAGGACTGCTGGAGGTGAGTCTACGCGCCTTTTGGCTTCCGTCGTTGGCGCAGCAGGAAGTGCAACGAACGCATGATCGGGCCGACTCGGAACAGGGACGGCACGACCAGGGCTTCTAAAAGCTGACTCTGATGCAGCAAGCTAGTGATCTGCGAGTAGCTCCTTCACCGCCGCCAGCACCTCTAAAGGGTGCGATGGGACGATCCGAGAGATGTAGGGGCTTCTTTCCGAGCCGGGGTCGATCTGGAGGATGATCTGTCCGGGATAGTGCTCCCGGATTTGCTGATCAATGGCTAATCCCTGAAGCTGAGACTTTCGCCCGATTACTACTAGATCGAAATGCTCACCAGCGAGTCTCCGCATCGCCTCCTCGGCTGAGTCGGCGGAGGCCGTGCAGTAGCCATCCCGTTCGAGCACTTGGACGCGGCTCTTACGAAGAGCCGTGTGATGTGTAACGACCAGTATGTTCTTTCTCATGGAGGCACCGTTCGATGTAAAAGGGCCTGGCGCACACACTGCGGAAGGGCGGGAACGCGGAGTCGGCGGCAATCCTCCCCAGCACTGTTGCTGAAATCCCTCCCCCGAAGAACCGGCAAGAAGAACCGAAGGAGGATTACCCCGCAAGGGGAACACTACACCTAAAGGTGAGTCACAGGATTAACCTTACGTAACAAAGTGGTTGGGCATTAGTAATCGGAGTAACATGGCCGCGGATCGATCAGAGTCGGGCAGCCTGCCTAGGACGCTTGAGAGGCACAGTAGAGCTCTCGCTCCCGCAACTCAGCTTCTTCATCACCCAAGACGCCGAGAACTGAGTGCGGGGTGGAGTTGGGGGAGGCCCTGCTTGCAACAGAACTGGCACAAGACGATCCGTATGCTCCACGCCAAGTTGCGTCACCGTAGCAGATACCTGTTTTTCGGAAACCCAGACCAGTTCCGTCATTGCAACACCGACCAGATTGCCGTGAGCGGCCGAGATCGGCCAATAGGCGCCGAGCAGCGATCCTGGAGGCAGCAACATGCCTTGTCTCGGCACCATCCCACATTGGCCTGAACCGGCAAAGACCTCTCTCCCCGGAACAAAGTCCAGAGATGTGATGCGCGACTGCAGAGAGGGACTGATTCTGGAGCGAGTTTCGGCTTTTCGCCACTGCACATTTTGAGCGTACCGGGTCCCCTCACCAAAAAAAGGGGAACCCTAAGAAGCCATTCTGTGGTGCGGGGGGAAGTTCCCAAGCACATTTCGGCGCTTATACTCCACTCCGGTCGAGCAATGCCAGGCGCAATTCAATCCCAGCTCTCCAATCCCTCATTTTGTTATCATGCAGCGCAGAAATCCGGCAGTTACGGTACGCGGTTTCATGCCGAAAAGGTGAGAGGCGTCCTCATCGTTCGTCATACGTCGATTTGCTCCTTGATCATGCCTACCGTCACAAACGCCTCCTCGCTGGGATCGACACAACACTACTACGATGCCACTACGGTGGCCACCCGGACGCTTCTGAGGCGCTGAAGCAGGCTCGAGAACGGGGAAGTGATCACGGCAGCTGTTGCGCGTTTTAAGGATAATCTCCGTTACGGACGGGTTCGCCGCCGTCCCGGTACAGACCGGTCGCCAGAACTGTTCCCGCTGCCCTACTTGCAACTGACACTGGCGCAAAATGAGCAGGCAGACTCTTGGTAATTGGAGTACTCTCAACGAAATGCACAACTGTGATGAGCTGTCGGATGCAGTTTATCGGCTGATCGAAGAGACACGCGGCTGTTTGCGCGTGAATTTGCACATGCAGTTCTTGCTACAGCAAGCATACGGACCGGGGTGGGAGGAGCGGTTGACCTCGGTCGGCATGGACCCCATCAATATTGCCCGAGTGGACCTACAAATGGCGGGACTGCTGGAAATGGAGATTGCAATCCGAGGAATCTTCCTTGAAGACGACTTAAAATCTACGATGCCGATTCGCGAACCTCTGATTCAATAGCTTGCAGGCCGATTAGGAAGCCCGTCGCTCGCTCTTGCGTTGATTCCAGACCTGAGCGTCGCTCCTTAATTTGTTCTCGACATGTTCGAGTTGTTGTGCATCCTCGGGATAGTCCATCATTTCCCTTGCAGAGCACCCCCAGACAAGATGGAAGCGGTTCAGCCACATTCGCGCTCTGTCGCCAAGTAGTTCATCAGCTAGGGCAAGGACTCGGCTTCGCTCTGGATTGCTAGGCATTGTCCATAAGATGCGTCCTTTGGGACTAGACCGGAACTCCATCGCGGCTATTGATCGCTTTACGCCCGTTTCGATTCCTCAAGGGTTGAAGCGCCTTTACGGTGTTCGCTAGGGAGCACAAGGCCGGAATGCCGCTCTTGGAGTACTCAGCTTGACAGCACTAGGGTAATCACGTAGAAGGGGTACCACCTGGTGATCTGGAAGCCGAGGGGCGAGTAGACCATCGAACGGCTCAGTTCACCAGCCGAAATTCGCTTTGAGCCTCTAGGCCTTGGCTGTGTCCCAGGCTTTTCCCCGGCGATCTAAATATCGTTGCCCAGCGCTGCTGTGGGCAGAGCCGCGTTCATGTACCCAATCCATATAGGGAGCGTGTATGAGCCTGAAAGAGAAAACCGATCTCCCCAATCGTCAGCCCTTGAAACCGAACCCGAAGCCGATTCTGTACTCCGCCGCGGCCCAATCCTGGCTTGAATCGCAGATGATCCAATGTAATGTGGAGCCGTCGTATGAGCAACCCGATTTGACCCTTCCTTCCGTGTCCAGCTTCTAGGGAACGGAACGCTGCTAAAGAGCCGCGGAACGAACTGCGGCTCTCATTTGTTCCTTGCGCCTGGCGTCTGTGCGTTCTGAGGAAGGCAAAATGGCCGGATAGAGACCGACCATCCTACCTAGAGCTTGCCTTTTCAGCAACGGGCGACTGTCGATTACCTTCTCCCTATATTCGCCTATACTGGCGTCCATGCCTTCCATCCGGCAGTTCAAGACCTCTGTCGTCACCTGCACGCATTGCCGGAGAACATCCCCTCCAGTACTGAGGGGGTTCCTTCCCAGCCGGTTATCGTGCGTTGTCCCCTCTGCACAGAGCGGCGCTTCTACCTGCCGAATGAAGTCTTCCTGGGCGTACTGTCACATAAGCTGGCGCACATTGGGTGACGGCATGGGCCTCGATGTCGGAGGGACTTCACCAGCAACGGGACTGGCCGAAGCTGGGAGGTGCATTGTTGATTTCCACCTGCCTGATTCTGGCGATTCGCACATCCAAGTGGTCCGCTGGACGGAGCGAGGGCACGAGTGACCGTGAACTGGAAGAGGAGATTGAGCACGCTGCCCATCTCGCGGGGAGGGTCTTGTCGAAGCTGGTCTCGCGCCATGCGGCGCTGTTTCCATCGAAGAGCATGCCCTGGTATCAACCGAACGAAGATGATGTGCCAAAGTAAACTAACCTGAGAGAGCATGTGCGGACGATACGCAAGACGATCTGACAAGCAGCGCATAGCCGAACACTTCCACGTGCGCGGGACGTCCGTCCCGGAGTTTGTTCCCTCCTTCAACGTTGCTCCGCAGACATTTCAACCTGTCATACGGCTCAGCCGGGATATTGGCGAACGAGAGATTGTGCTCATGCGCTGGGGTCTCATTCCGTTCTGGGCCAAAGACGCCAAGGTCGGCTTCAGTGCCATCAATGCCAAGGCGGAGACGGTAGCTACTGCACCTGCGTTCCGCGAAGCGTTCAAACATCGCCGCTGCCTCGTACCCGCGGACGCGTTCTATGAATGGCAGAAGCTCGATGCAAAGAACAAGCAGCCCTTTGCAATTGCGCTCAAGAGCGGAGAACCATATGCCTTCGCGGGGCTGTGGGAACGATGGCGTGATCCCGCGAGTAGAGAGCCGCTGGAGACCTTCACCATCATCACTACTGATCCAAACGAGCTGGTCGAGCCATTGCACGACAGGATGCCCGTGATTGTGCCCGAGAAGGACTATGACCGCTGGCTTAGATCGGATGACGCGGAACGCCCGCCACTGGACCTGCTCAGACCGTACTCAGCCCAGGGAATGGTGGCTTGGAAGGTGGACAGAAAGGTTGGGAATGTGCGGAACGACGATCAGGGGTGCATTGAGTCGATGGCTTGAGCAGATTGGGACCGATATGGCCTGACATCTTGATTCGAGGGGCTGCACACCGTTGTTTAAGCGGATTGTTCCGCTGCGAAATGCTGTATTGCATCGCTGCGATGAACGTCCTTTTGGCTTTGCTGCTTATTATATGGCTGGCTCCAGGACAGAGATTGCCGAGTTCGCGGCTGCGAGACATCCATCCGACATTCATCCCAACCGACCCGTCATTGTCCGAATACAGCCTGACATTTTGGAACGCTCTCATTGAACCAGAGCAGCGCAAATTGGAACGCCGCAAGACGGCGTCGTCTTCCCGTTCGCGACAGCAACCTTGATCTGCCGCAGCAAACTCCCAATCTGATCAGGCGTATGCTTCCTGCCCCTCGCCATCTTCCGCTCCCTTTTCGTCCAGTTTCTCTCATTCCAACTGGTACTAAAAAGGCCGGACACTCCAGCCTGTAGATCCGGCCTACACCACACGCTTCCGTTCGCGAGCTGGTTGCTTACCCTTCCCTGATCGTTGGCGAACCCGGGCTGCAACCTCCTCAAGAGCATTGGTTGCACGAGCTACCTCTTCCCTGGCGAAGGGGGCGTGAGGCACGCCCCCCTCGGTGTGCGAAGCGCTTACTGCGATACGGACAGAGCCACGACCTTGCCGTTGGCAACGGCGTAGATGTGGGCATTGACTGCGGTGAGCGTAGACCAGTTGGCGCAGGACCCGATCGAACCGCCGCTGTAAAGCGATGTGGCCAGGTTATTTGCGTCGTTGGCATGGATGGTGCAGGTATTGCGATCCATGGTCCAGACGACGCCGTTGCTGCTGCCATTGGAGGTAACGAGCGGCTGCGCTCCCGGCCAGCCATAGGCATAGGAGCCCTGGGCCGAGGGTGTACCGGAAAGTTGGCCGTTGCTCATGGTGAACTGCTTGAGCACATCGCCGTTGCCGGCGAAGTAGACCTTGCTCTGCCAGTAGGCCGGGTTGGTGTAGCAGGACTGCCCGGCGTCGCGAGAGGTTGCGGTCCCGCCGACCTGTCCGGTAATCCGTTGCAGAATGTTATCGGAAGAGGAGCCGTTATGGCCCAGGTTGTCGCGGTCCATCACGTAGATGGGGTCCGGTTTGCCGCAGACGATTAGCATGTGCGGATGACTGCCTGGCTGGTCCGGCAGGACGATGGGGCCCGCTGAACCGAAATCTATGTCTGGCGTTGGCCCGGGCCCCAGGGCTTGCCAGTTGTAGGGGGTGAAGTAGTCAAGGACGTTCAGGGTCGGACTGAGCTTGAGCGCGCTCATGCCGAATAATGTGTTTCCATCGAACCCACCGTTGCCGGTTGCGACGTACACATTCCCGTTGTCATCCGCCGCGGGTGCAGCAGTGCCCTGCCAGATGCCGCCTCCGTAGTCGCCCGGGGTAGTGTTGATGACCGCGACCTGGTTGAGGGAAGAGGCGTTATAAGCAAAGACGTAGCCATGGAAGGGCGCCGTATCGTGAATGCCCCCAAACGCGACGTAGACGTTGCCGTTGGCCAGCAGGAGCCCAGCCCGGTTGTTATGCCGCGCATCCGTGAACTGCGAATCCTGAACAACCGCTGGGCTGGTCCGATCCGAACCCGTGTTGATGTTGAGCGCGTGCAGTCGATGGACGAAGGTGGTGTTGTTGTTTTCCGCGGTAAAGGCGACCACGTACAGGGTGTTGCTGTTGGGGTCGATGACCGGGGTGCCGACGATGCCCATCTGCGTCATGGCGCCACCGACGGACGATCCCGCTACAGGGGTAACGCCGGAGGAGAGGAACGATTGCTGCCAGAGAGTGGCGCCACTGTCGGCATCGAAGGCGTACACGGTGTCGTTCGAGGTTCCGATGAAGACCACGTTGTGGGGTGAGCCGCCGATATTGACCGCGTTCATGTAGAGCGGCTGGTGCCAGACGCTGCCGTCCACAGAAGCGCTCCAGGCCTGCGCCAGGTTGCCCGCATTGCTGGGGGTCAGCACGTACTCCTGGGTGTTGGCGCCGGTGCGCTTGTTGTCGCCGAGCCAGGTGGTGTAGTTCACCAGCGCAACGTTCACGCTTGCAGAAGACGTATTGGACGAGTCGTTGTTGTCTGTCGCCGTGACGGTGCAGCTTGCCGGCGTGCCCGGAGCGGTGTAGAGCCCGGCGTTGGTGATGGAGCCGCAACTCGCGGACCAGGTCACCGTCGCACCCGTGGCGGAGAAGCGGACGTTGCCCAGCGCATAGATCGTTGGCGCAGAGGGCGAGATGGTGATGTTCGAAGCAGCAGGGTTGACGGTCACGTTGGTGGATGCGGTCCGGTTGGAGCCGTCCGTCGCCGTGGCAGTGACAGAGCACGAGGTTGGCGATGCAGGAGCGGTGTATGCGCCGGAGCTGGTGATGGCGCCGCAGGATCCGGCCCAGGTAACGGCGGTGCTGGCAGTAAAGGAGAGATTTCCGTTCACGGTGACCGAGGGGTTGAGGGGCGAGATCGTGATGTTCGCCAGTGCGTTCACGGTCACGTTGGTGGAAGCGGTGCGGCCGGAGCCGTCCGTCGCCTTCGCGGTCACGCTGCAGGTTGTCGCCGTGGAAGGAGCGGTGTACGCGCCCGTGGAGCTGATGGTGCCGCAGGAGGCGGACCAGGTCGAGGCCGAGCTGGCGGTAAAGGAAAGCGATCCGTTCACGGTTAGAGAAGGATTCACGGGCGAGATAGTTAGGGCAGAGACGCCGCCGACTTTCACCGTGGTGGATACGACCTGGCCGCTGCCCGTGGGCGGAGGCGGCGCGGCGACCGTGACGGTGCAGGTGTTCGCGGTTGCCGGCGCGGTGTAGTAGCCGGTGGAGGTGATGGTGCCGCAGCTCGCGGACCACCGCGGGGTGGCGCTGGTGATGCTCTGCGAGAACTGCTGCTTGGCGTTCACTGCGAGGCTGATATTGGTCGGACTCATCAGCAAGTAATTCGATGCCATGACGTGATCGTAATTGTCCGATTCATAGGCCGTGCCGCTGGTGGCGTAGGCGCGGATGGTGCAATAGGTATTGGCGGCACCGGACGCGGTGTAGCGGGCAGTCGTCGAGCCGGTGGAAGCGATGCTGCCGCAGGTTGTCGTCCAGCGTACAGGAACGGTTGCGGTGAAGTTCCAGGTCTGGCCCTGCGGGGTCTTGGGGCCGTAGGGCGTGACGGTGAAGGGCGAGACCACGGTGGCCTTGGCAGTGGAGCTGCCGCTACCGTTGGCGGCGGTCGCGGTGATGGTGCAGGTTTCGGGAACGAGAGGGGCCTTAAACAGGCCGGTGCTGGAAATGCTGCCGCAACTCGTCTTCCAGGTGGAAGTGGTCCCGGCACTGAACTGCTTTGTCGCATTTTCCGTCACGGTGGCAGATGTAGGCGAAACGGAGTTCGCCAGCAGGTTCGGCGCGATCGCGAACCAGGCGGCGGCAACCAAGGCTGCGCGCACAAGTGAAAGGGGGTTCTTCATGAAAGCTCCGGGATTTGAAGCACAGGAGTGCTCTGGTTCGCTTCGAGGAAAGCAAAGGTGACTTGCATGCGGCGCACGGAGGGGACGCGAGCTGCAGAGTGTGGCCGGGGGACCACTCGCGGGAGTTTCCTTACTATGCCGTTTATCGGCTAAACGAGTACACAAAACTTTGGTAACGATAATGTCACCAATCGAGTTGCGTTTTCATCTGGAACAGCTTTTGTGGCTCGGAGAGAGCGCCGCTTTTGCGTGCTCCGCGACGCTGGCTCGTGGAGAAGACCTTCGGCTGGCTAAAGGGAACCGGACCGCTGCGCCAGGTCAAGCTGCGCGGCCTGGCCCAAGGTGGACTGGATCTTCGTCTTCAGCTGCGCCGCGCACAACCTGCTGCGCCTGCCACGGCTGCTTGCACAACAGCACATGGAAGTGCCCAGGCAGCAGTGCGCCTGGAATAAGGGTGAGTGTTTAACATCGGCCCAAGGATCCCAGCACGACGGCTCGGATCCATCCCCATCCAGCCAGAAACCACCCGAATCGAACAAAACCCACAACCAGACGAGAGCTATTTCAACAAGCTCCTAGAAGCGAACCTGCAGCTTGCGCCCGCTGTAGGTCACCTTCTTCTCCGTTGCGTGTGAGCTTAGAAAACAGCGGATGTAAAAGTGTTGCGCCGGTGACATGCCTGCGTACGTGCCTTCACGATCTTCGATGGTGAGGCGCCTGCCGTGATCGTCCCATGAGATCCTGGTCAGGCTGCGTTCATTCTTTTCGTAGCCATAGGTGGTTCCATCGTCGTCGTAGAGCGTCATCTGTCCGTTTGCGCCAGGATAGATGCGAATTTCGAGTGCGCCGCTGTGGTTCTGGTCAACGTATTGCTGTACCGGAGCAAGCGGCAAGATGCTTCCTGCTTTGACCAGCAGCGGGATCTTGTTTACCGGTGCGTCCAACGTGACTTCTCGACCGCCGGCAATGTGGCTGCCCGTCCACCAGTCAAACCAACCACCGCTCACCACAGGGGCATACACGCGTGCGCTGGTCACACCTGGATCCAGCACGGGTGCGACTAGCAGGGATGGCCCAAACATATACTCGTAGTTCTGGTCCAGAGCTTTCTGGTCTTGAGGGAAGTCCATCACCAAGGGACGCATCATTGTCCCTCCGTTCATGGTTACAGCGGCAGCCTGCGAGTAGATGTAGGGCAGGAACTGATAGCGGAGGTCGAGAAGTTCACGTTCTTGGTTGACCATCTCCGGGCCATAGTTCCAAGGCTCCGTATTGGTCTGGTATCCATGCACCCGCAGTAGCGGGCTGAAGGTTGAGAACTCCATCCAGCGCAGGAAGCGTTCGTGATATGCCGGATCGGTGTACTGCTCTTTTCCTGGCCGGAAAAAGCCACCCGTATCCGTAGTCCAGTACGGCATGCCCGAAGCCATGTAATCGAGCCCTGCGGCGACCTGGCGCTTCAGCGTGTTCCAGTCATTACCTATATCGCCCGACCAGGTCGAGATCCCGTAGCGCTGTTCTCCGAGAAATGCGCTGCGAGTGAGGATCATGGTCCGCTGATTTGGCGCATCCTTGCGCGATCCATCGTAGACCGTCTTTGTCACAAACAGGGGGTACACCAGGCGAAACTCATTTCCCGGGCCAGCATGGGTTGAACGCTCGTGAAGGTCGTCATTTTCAGGCTCGGTCGCATCCAGCCACCAGGCGTCGATACCGAGCGCACGCATGCGTGTAGAGAAGTTCTGCCAATATAGCTGCGCAGCTGCAGGATTCAGAAAGTCCACCCATGTCGTTCCAGGGATGAAGTAGTTGTGTTCCTGAAAGACTCTTCCAACATCCGAAGCCGGATCGAACCGGGACCATACGGAAACCATCAGGTGAGCGTGATCCTGATGAACCTCCTGCACAAGCTTTGCTGGATCCGGATAATACCGCTCGTCGAAACGCATTGCATTCCAACCGTATTTACCCCAGTACTGCCAGTCTTGGACAATCACGTCCAACGGAAGTTGGTCCTTACGGAATTGTTGCAGCGTATCCAGGATTTCCTCCGAGGAGTGATAGCGCTCTCTGCACTGGATAAACCCAAATGCCCATTTGGGCAACATCGGTGTTCCGCCCGATAGCTTCCGATACGAGGAGATCACCGCGTCTGCATCTCCGGCGAAGACGGTGTAATCAACACCGGGAGAGTCCGGGGAGCGAAACGTGGTTGTGTCCTGTGCGGGACCCCAGAGCAACGAGGGGTGATCGTCTGCATTTGCTTGCACAACCACATGATGGTTTCCAGCACTGAGGTGTGTGAGTGTGCTTGTGGTGCCGGGTAGCCAGAAGTTCCTGAAGTCAATCACCGGTTTGTCATCGATGACCAGATGCCAACGATCGGTCATGGTGCGCCCTGAGTCGAGTTGCAGGGCATAATCGCCGTTGTGCGGAGCGTCGAAGCTGCCCTCAAGCTGCTTAGCCTGTCGTCTCTGCCTTTGCGTTCCGGCGCTCGTCGTTACGTCGACGGTTACGCTCTGACCTGCCCCGGTTTCGCTTAGTTGCAGCTCATTCGCCGGCTTATTCAGCTCCGTCAGGCTGTACTGGTGCCAGAGCAAACCGTAACCCCTGTTAGAGAGGACGAAGGGGATGGCGATTTGCGTGTTTAGCTGCACAAGCCTGCGCGGCAGGCGGGCGATGTTCAGAAACCCGTCCTGGAACTGCCCTGAACCGTAGAGACGCTCCCCGGCCTGAAGCCTGTACTGCACCTGAGCCATGCCCTGCGCGCCTTGCTCGGCATCGCTCCTGATCCAGCTACGACCGCTTGGCATCTCTTCCGTGAGCAACTTGTCCTTCGCGTCGTAAAAGCGGATCACATTCGTCTGCTTATCCACGGTCGCCCGAATCTGCCCCGCGCGTATCCAGGAGGTGTGCGCATCGGACCCGACACTGGCGTCCGCGTCTTCGATCTTTGTGTAGATGAGTTCCGGTAGCTGTGAGGGCGTGATGCTACAACGGACACGGATCGCGTTTGCCGCCATCGCAGTCAGATGGAGTGTTCCGCAAGCCGCTTGCATGGTTAGCTCATGCTTATCGGCGGGCAACTCCTGTGCGGAGATGATCGGGCTCAAAAAGAAAGAACCAAGCGCGAGAAATGCAATCTTTGTTGGCTGCAATTTGTACCTGCTTTCCGTTTGTCGTCACGGCTGTGGTTGAGCGGCGACTTTGCCCTGGAAGATCAGGCTGCGGACCTCATCATGGTGCTCGGATATGCTCGGATTGGCATAATCATGTGGTGCACCACCCCACAGTGTGCTTTCGTTGATCTGATACCGTTCGTCTTCTACGCCACCGAAGTCCATCGCGCCGAGACGTCCGTTGCCCAAGGAAATTGCCTCGGTCCACTCCGGCGGGACTTCGATTCCAAGGGCTTACAGAATAACGGCGGGCCGACGCAGACTCTTGGCTGCTGCCCTCAAGCCCTGCGGTGGATGCGATTCCGGTGGCCGACTGCACGGACGCGAACGGCACCCCCGTGGCAACCGACCAGCGTGGCATTGCCCGTCCGTAGGGGAAGGCTTGCGACATCGGTGCCTATGAACTGGTCCAGAGCCTGCCCTTCGCGTCCTTCTCATCGGTTGCAAGGCAATACGATACTTTAATTCCTGGTCGAAGCTACTGTCTCGTTGTTCCCTTAGAGCAGCACCCCGTTGCCGCGGAAAGCAGCTCTCTGGGCTGCTCCTCTCCAGCCAGGCTGGAGAAGGTCCGGTTTCATGGCGGCGAGCAGCTCAAATTAGACTCGGGGCTCTATCGTTAGTGCCACCCCACCAGGTGCCTTCTGCGCCACGAGGTCTCTGGCTTGGCGGGATCGATGCCGGCCGCGCCTCCCGAAAGGAGGCGCTTCTCCGGCCCGCCGTTTCACCGCACCCGCACTGCCTTCACCTGCGCCGTCCCGCTATCGTTCCCAATGGTCAGCGTCACCGTCACCGGATTCGCCGCCCCGGTCAGGTTCACCGGCGAGCCCGCCG
This sequence comes from uncultured Acidobacteriaceae bacterium, assembly GCA_963771495.1. Classification (GTDB taxonomy): domain Bacteria; phylum Acidobacteriota; class Terriglobia; order Bryobacterales; family Bryobacteraceae; genus Bog-105. Next base: position 26,551 of record CAVYTR010000018.1, read on the forward strand.
CCGCGAAGTCATACCGGCCTCCGCTTAGAGGCGTAATCACCGCTCCCGTCTTCACGCCGTTGATCGTCCCCTCGTACGCATACGGCGCATTCGCCCCGTTGCCTACTTTGTGGAACGACCCTGACGGGATCGTCACCATGTAGCTGCCAATTTGCAAGGTCACCGCCTCGCTTGCGGGGTGGATCCCGGTGCTGCTCGCCCCCGGCGTGAACACCGCATCCAGCGCATACCCATACGGTTTCTGCGTAAAGATCACCAGCGCCGCCTTGAACGACGCAAACTCCCGCAGAGGTACAAAACCGCTGCCCGCGATCTCGAAGACCGTGCCATATACGGACGCTCCGCCGTCTTGGGTCGTCCCGAAGAGGTTGCCGTTGCCGTCGGCGATCAGGCCGGCGTACGGATATGCGCCATCGGTATTGTTGAAGCTGACCAGGGTGGTCGGCGTGCTGGCGTAGCCGCTCGCCGTCTTGGCAATCTCGAAGACCGTGCCATATCCGGACGCTCCGCCTTCTGAGGTCGTCCCGAAGAGGTTGCCGTTAGCGTCAGCGATCAGGCCGGCGTACGGACCTGAGCCATCGGTATCGTTGAAGGTGACCAGGGTAGTCGGCGTGCTGGCATAGCCGCTCGCCGTCTTGGCAATCTCGAAGACCGTGCCATCTCCGGACGCTCCGCCTCCTTGGGTCGTCCCGAAGAGGTTGCCGTTGCCGTCAGCGATCAGGGCGGCCTCCGGATATGCGCCATCGGTATAGTTGAAGCTGACCAGGGTAGTCGGCGTGCTGGCATAGCCGCTCGCCGTCTTGGCGATCTCGAAGACCGTGCCCGCTCCGGACGCTCCGCCGTCTGCTGTTGTCCCGAAGAGGTTGCCGTTGCCGTCAGCGATCAGGCCGGCGGACGGAGCTGCGCCATCGGTATCGTTGAAGCTGACCAGGGTAGTCGGCGTGCTGGCATAGCCGCTCGCCGTCTTGGCGATCTCGAAGACCGTGCCATATCCGGACGCTCCGCCTGCATAGGTCGTCCCAAAGAGGTTGCCGTTGCCATCAGCGATCAGGCCGTCGAACGGATATTCTCCATCACTACCGTTGAAGCTGACCAGGGTAGTCGGCGTGCTGGCATAGCCGCTCGCCGTGTTGGCGATCTCGAAGACCGTGCCATCTCCGGACGCTCCGCCGTCTGCGGTCGTCCCGAAGAGGTTGCCGTTGCCGTCAGCGATCAGGCCGGCGATTGGATTTGCGCCATCGGTATCGTTGAAGCTGACCAGGATGGTCGGCGTGCTGGCATAGCCGCTCGCCGTCTTGGCGATCTCGAAGACCGTGCCATATCCGGACGCTCCGCCTGATTCGGTCGTCCCGAAGAGGTTGCCGTTGCCATCAGCGATCAGCCCGGCCTCCGGAGATGCGCCATTGGTATAGTTGAAGCTGACCAGCGATGTCAGCGTCTGCGCGGAAGCTGCGCTGATTCCTGCCGCGGCGCTCAGGAGTGCTAGGAACAGACCGTACTTTCGGATGGTTGGACTACCTGGTTTCAGAGCTGTCATGCCATTCTCCTCCCGGTTCTGCGCAGGGCCGAAGAACCCGCGCGGGGCTGCCTGTACGGAAGGGGCGACGATCTCCTGATTCGCATACAGGGTGGGTGGTGATTCACGCGGCGTGGTTTGGCTTCACGCCACGTGATTCAGGGCAAACTCCCAATTTGGTTCACCCAAACCTTCGGAGCGTTCGGCTGCAGCGCCGGTATCGAACCTGTTTTGACATCGCGTTGAGGAGCGAACCAAGGCTAGGCTTCCCTCCGCTCGGGTGTCAATAAAAACACAGGCAACACGATCCTCACCGCACCCGCAAGCAAGGGATGGCAGGATCCGAGAAGGAACCCGGTAAGATCAGCCGTTGGCCTAATAAGCCGCGCATACGCATCAGCCCTGTATCCGGCGATGCGCCGACGGTCCTCCAGAACCTGATCGTTGCGGAACAGGTACCTGGTAACGTTAAGCAATGGGCCTTATCGGTACGTCGTCATAACGGCTCGCTCGCCCTGGGCGTGCTTTGAGCTCGCGAGTTCCCCAGCCGGATTAAAGAAGCGGCTGGCATTTATCGCAGCGGCTGCGGGCGCGCGCGGTGGAACGCTGGTCTACGCCCCACACTCTCCGAGGTTGGAGTTGTAACGGAACTGAGAGCCATCGAATCCGCTCGAAGGATCGTTGTGTCGACCCGTGGTGCCGGGCTGGAAAGTGGTCGACGGCCAGGGCATCGCATCCGCCGCGCACGGATACGGATGGCTAGAGCAAGCCGTCTAGACCTCCAGATTCCAGACCGCGATATCTACTGTTCTAAAAAAAGAGAGAAGGGCGCCGCAGGTGGCGGCACCCTTCTGCTTTAATCCCGCCGATCTTAGCTGTACAGGATGGTCGGGGGGGCAGCCGTATTACCGCGGTTCCCACGATAGTAGTTTGCGGTTCCGTCATTTGTTCCCGAGATCGAACCAGCGTAAGGGTAGGTTTGGTCCTCGTAGTCGTAGGTCCCGTTGCCGAAAGCTTTGTTCGAGATATACCGGTTGGGCAAGGCTCCGCCCGCATCCAGGATCAATTGCGTGTAGCGCCCCTTCCATCACGCAGGCCAATCTGAAAGGGCTTCTGTGTCCGAGGACGAGCAGCAGTAGATATTGGAAATCCTGACCATAGGACGTAAGCGTTCGGTCTGAGCCGTGTAGACAGATAAGCATGCAGCCCAGAGCATGTCTGCATGGTGGGTTCTGAGCTGGAAGCGAGTGTATTGGATGGCTCTGTACGACGGCGGCGCAGTGTGGCGGAGCGCCGGCGAGTGGTCGAAGAGACGTTCGCACCAGGCGCTTCGGTGGCGCGGGTAGCTCGCAAGTATGGGATCAACGCCAACCAGGTGTTTCAGTGGCGGCGGCTGTATCGTGAAGGCCGTCTTGGTCCAGTGAGTGGAGAAGTGAAGCTGCTGCCGGTCACGGTGGAACACGAACCGCCTGTCGGGTGCCATGAACTCGCAGCAGCTAGCCCGGCAGTGGCGCGATCCATATCGAGTTACCCGGACCTGCGGTGATGAGTCTGCAAGGCAGGGTAGATGCGGCTTTGGCCTGCGCAGTGCTGGAGTGCCTGCCCCGGTGATCGAACTTCCGGCAGGAACACGGATCTGGATCGCGGCAGGAGTGACGGACATGCGCCGCGGTTTCCAGGGACTCAGCGCACAGGTGCAGACCGTGCTCGAACAGCAGCCTTACTCAGGCCACGTGTTTGTGTTTCGCGGGCGCCGGGGAGATCTGATCAAGGTATTGTGGTTCGACGGTGACGGTCTCTGTCTGCTGGAGAAGCGGCTGGAGCGAGGGCGTTTTGTGTGGCCGCAGGCGCGGAGCGGAAGTGTGACACTGAGCCGCGCACAGTTATCGATGCTGCTGGAAGGGATCGACTGGAGAGCGCCGGTGAGGACCGCAGAACCGATGTTGCATGTCTAAACTGCGATGTGTGTTCCGTGCAGTATTCACCATGTGCGCCTGAGCAGCAAGATCGTGCGAGGTAAGGGCAAAGCCACAATTTGTGCACTCGGCATCAATTAGGTCCTGTTCAGACCGCAGCACGGCATCAGTTTGAAACGTATGCTCTCTGCATTCGGGGCAGGTAAATTGGGTCTTATGTTGCATGCTCGACAAAGTCTGTTGCCTCCCGAGTGAAGCATAAGCCAGGGAAGTCCGCTCGTCACCTTGCATCAGCGCCAGCGGTAACGGCCTCGGGAGGCGATTCTCATGTAAACAGCCAGCTTAGCGTGGGATGGTCTAAGTACATGTAAGGGCAGCCTGAGACGGAGCACGTCCACCCCTCTGGCAAAGCGTTGCGATGCGCGACGAACCGGCTTCCCTTCTTCACCACAGGGAGCGTCACCCGAACCTGCCTGGCGCTCCCGAACAAGCTTAGGTCTTGCCAGAGTGTTCCTTCACGATGTCGCGCGCATTCTTATCGTCCCGCATACCAACGAACTTCGCATGGCGGAGGTGATCGGCCTCTGTCCAGTTCACATATTCGATTTGAGCGACGAGCTCCGGCTTAACCCACACGCACTCCGCCATCTTGCTTGCCGTCAACCCCTCTCCCCAGCGATGGCTCTTGGTTTCCGGCAAGTTTGCGAATGGGCATGCCTCGACAACGAACGGTCCCAGTTGTTCATGGAGCCTCTTCTTTGTGAAGGGATTCAGGCCCGCGCGAACCTTGGCGACATACATCAGATCGGAACCCTTGTAGTAGCCCAAAATTAACGAGTCCAGCCCGTACGGACCGGGAACGAAACCGCCGATGACGAACTCCTGACCTTGATGCAGGCGCAGCTTGACCCAGGCTCCGCTTCTCTTCCCTGGCTCGTACAGACTGATATTGCGTTTCGCTATCACGCCCTCAAGCCCATGCTCCCGAAGTCCCCGAAGGATGTCTTCTGCAGAGCCATTGAGTGTTTCTGAGTAGCGGACCAGGCGATCGAAGCGCAGCACAGATTTCAACATCCGCCTACGTAAGGTGAGCGGCATCGCGGTCAGGTCATCTTGTCTGTGGAAGAGGAGGTCGAACGCGTAGTAGTGGAGCTCGACCCCCTTTCGATAGTTCTGCAGAAGACTGAAGGATGGCCGGCCCGTCTCATCCAGAGCAACAAGTTCTCCGTCGAGAACGGTGCCATCTTCCATCTCTTCAAGAGCCGCAATAAGTTCGGGGAAAAGGGGCCCAAGTGGCTTGTTGCGCCTGGAGACAAGCTCCAGCCGGCCATCAGACTTGATGGCCAGGGCCCGATATCCATCCCACTTGGCTTCGTAGGTCCACTCCCTGCCTTCAGGCAGCTTGCCCACTGGTTCGCATTCCATGGGTTCAAGGAATCCAACCGGGCGCCGATCTCGACCGATCTTATGCCGGCCTTTTTCAAAACTGGACCCGTCTGTCTCGTTTGCCATTTGTTTCCCTTTGACCGCTGGTATCCGTTTGATCGCTGATTGGGGAAGACCACCTAGACGATTTAGGACGCGCTCACGACCGCATTGCAGAAGCAGCATCGAAGAACGCTTTTTTTCATGATCACGAGCCAACCCAAGCAAGCCTCTTTGCGAATGCCCAAACGCGATCTCGCCCGTCGACCAGATGCTATTCCCTTCATCGGCCATTCGCTACTGCAGCCAGGCATTCACTCCCCCGTGGTGCGAACACGTTCCTTGGTGATGCTGGCTGAAACTGTACGTACCATCGCCACACTGGGCAGAAGCACCAGTGGGAACCGAGGGCGCGTAGGCAGGTGCATGTACCGTATGCCCATCTACGTTGGTGTAATGGCGGTTGTTACTGAGAGTGCCCACAGTGGGAACTACCGCATGCCTGCGATGATAGGTCGATGCGTGATGATGTGCTGAGTGAAGATGGGTTGTCGCCGGTTGAGCCGGCTGTGCATATACAGGGCTGGTGACGCCCGGTATGCCAAGGCAAAGGATGAGCCCGATCAGAACGTTTTGGAATGCTTGCATGAACTCTCCAATCTCGCGGGAGAATCTAGCAACGATTGAACCGATGAAGATGTAGCACTTCTGTGGTGTCGGTGGTCTTCAGCAACCCTGATACCACTCCGTAGGTCCTGTGGATTCAAAACTGAGACAATACCTGTTCGTGAGTAACCCTCGCTGCTCGAAGCTGCTGAACTTCCGTGGGCAAGCGCTCTCGTGCCCGTATTGCACACATAGGCTAATGCGCTAGGGGAGGAGCTATACACCATAGCCTGAGCCTTCTCACTGCACCCGCTGCGAGCCGCTCGGGACGCTTTCGAGGGCCAGTTCCCTTGATATTCCGATCATTTGCATGAGATCTATCATCCGGCCCTGCATCCGCTGTACGCGGTCTGTCCAGCCAGCATTTCCATCTGCCGCCCACCAACATCCCCCTGCCCGTGAAGGGAAACCCCTACAACACCACCAACTATGATCGCGATATCGCGCAGTGCTATGCCCTGGGCGAATATCTTGGCGTTCGCATTGCCAATGAACAGACGTATGCGGTTTGGGGAGACACTCGGCGCCTCATCCATCAGCCGGTGAGCTCATTGGATCCTATCTCCGGCCAGGTCCATCCGCAGGAGGACGTCTTCTTCCAGCTCTCCAACCCGGATTAGTGCATTTGTTTCAATTCCCGTGAAGCGGCCGAGACCGGCCGCTTCACCTTTCGAAATCCGCCATCGCGTTCACCGCCCCACCAGGGAGCCAGCCCAGACAGACACGCATCCATCCCGCAAGATGCGATAGTCTTCCGCCCACGCGCAGGTTCCGACGCCGCCTACTCCAAGAGCCGCGTCCAGCCCCCTCGGCCATCGGCTCCCCATCCCGTCCGGGAAGTTCCTGATTGTCGCTGAACAGCTTCGGTGCTGCAGTTTGCTGCGAATTCGTACTTCACGATCCTCGGTCCTCCGGAGGCAACTTCAAGCCGGCTGAATCTGACCCAGGCCTTCAACACGCTCGGAGACAGCGTGGCGCCTTATGTTGGCGGCGTTGTCATACTCGGCGGAGCCGCAACAGCGGCACAGAGCGGGGCAGTGGCTCAGGCTGCCAGCATCAAGCTGCCGTTCATCGCCATCGCCAGCGCCGCGGCGGCTCTTGCGCTTGCTGTCGCGCTGGATCGTTTCCCGCGCATCGCATTACGCGCGATTTTCGGCCGGCAGATTTGGAACCTGCCAAGCAAGACAGCGTGTGGAACCATCCCCACCTGTACCTCGGCGCGTTCGCCATCTTTATCTACGTCGGCGCGGAGGTCTCGATCGGCAGTTTCCTGGTCAAATACTTCACTGACCGTCACATAGCCGCACTGCTGCTGGAGCAGGGCGCAAAGTTGGTCACATTTTATTGGGCAGGCATGATGGTAGGACGATTCATTGGCTCTGCCGCCATGCAGCGCATTGCCGCCAACCTGATCCTCGCCTAGACCGGAATCGGTGCATGCCTCCTCCGTACTCCTCAGCCTCTTCAAGCGAATCGAAAGGTCGTCTTCCGAGTTCCCAGCCTGCCTTGCGGCGCTCGGCAGCCTCTTGGTCCGACATGAACACTGTCTCGAATCGCTTTCCATGCCTCATTGCACGCTTTTTAGCCCGTAAAGGCGCTTTTATGAGCCTGAACAAATGCCGTCATTGCCCCCAGGTAAGCATCTGCAGCTTTCCGTTGCAGCAGCGAGTGGGTTCTCCTGTGCATGCCCTTCGGCTTTTCGGGAAATTCTTTGAGCATGTTTGCTGAACCACCAAGCCTCAAGCGGATCTTCTGCGCCTTTCTCAGGAGGCGATCAGATCTCGATAGCTGCTGAGTAACATACGCAAGTTTGTGACAGTGGCGGCAGGCGAACATTTGACCACCGTAAAGGATCGCCACGCGCTTGAAACATGCTGGGCAGGTAAACCAGACACGTTCTCCGCCATAGTTACACCTTATGCGCTCCAGCTTAACGGGGCACTCGACCTTCTTGCCATCAATGTAAAAGCCCAGGATGACACTTTCCCTCTCAGTCAATAGCGTGGCTCCCGTATGGGGTATTGTCTGAGGCCATCGCGATCTTTCGAGCATGCGAGCGCGCTGCAGCTGGCGCACGTCGATTTGCCTCATCTCCTGCGTATTCAGCTTTCGGCCGTTCTGACGTCCACTTCCAAATCCGCCCATCACTCTCCGGGTTTTATCGAAATCATTAGGCAAATCGCCGCTTCCCTACTCGGAACCCCTGCGGCCTTTCCTGAACACTAATCTTTTTGAGCAAATTCCGGCGTGATCTAGCCTGTTCGCAGCCTGGCGCCTCCATCAGTGCGCCCGAAAAGACCATCTCTCGAATACCTTTCCGTGATCACCTTATAGCGTGCATGGAGTGCCTGTTCCTGCTCAGAAAGCACCCCCCCTGCACCAATACGCGTTTCAAATCGCTCCACTATTTGGTACACGGCTTCTACTCCGCTTTGCCACTCCGACCACGACATTGGAAAGTTCTTAGCGATCACCACATCTCGTTCCTTGTTCGCCTCCGTTTTGGGGTAGGCTCTCGTTCTCCAGGAGTGCTCTGCCCGATCTTTTGTACCAGCGAGATTGTTAGTGTAGCGCAGCGGGCGAGTTAGTGATTCCGCCGCAGTCGGGGGTGTGGAGAAGTGGGAAGCGCAGTCTAGCGCCCTGCTCATTTGCGGTCCTTCGATTGTAACCTGCTCTCTCGGCTGCCTTGGTGGCATTCAGGTCGGTCAAGTATTCGCGGATGAAGATTTGCTGGCGTGGTGTGAGTTCCGTGGCCCTCTTCAGTTCGCCGTCAGATGCCGGGTCGCGCAGCATATCCTTGTCCCTTCAGTTCAAGCATAGAGCCAAGGTCAAGCCGGAGAAGGACGTTCCGGTCCGACGTGATTAGCTCAGAAGGCCTGTCCTGAGTTCGTCTGGCATTGAAGCGCGTCCTGAGCCGGTGCGAGCGTAAGCCGCGAACTGATCACGCGTTCTGATACGGCTGGTGCTCCAGGACACCAGCTATTTCTCTGAAACGAAAACGAACGGATCACGTTATTCTTAGGAAGCGCATGCTCGATGGGCTGTCCCAGGAGATTCCTCGGCCATCGCTGAGCACTGGTTGCGAAGCAACCCATTGCCTATGAATCTGATTAAATCCAAAAAGCGCGTCGTTGAACATGGTGAGGTGTTTACGCCTCCGTGGCTCGTCGAGAAAATGCTTGACCTTGTAAAGGGCGAGGCCGAGCGCATTGATTCTCGTTTCCTGGAGCCTGCATCCGGAAGCGGAAATTTTCTTGTCCCGGTTTTGCAACGCAAGCTGGCCGCCGTCGAGCAGAAATTCGGCAAAGCGGAGTTTGAGCGGCGGCATTACGCTCTGTTCGCAGTGATGTGCACCTATGGCATAGAACTTTTGGGGGATAACATCGCTGAGTGCCGCGAGAATATGCTTGAGGTGTTTGCCGACTACCTGAATCTGAACGAGACGGACGAGCTCTATCGGGCTGCTTTCTACGTCTTGTCGCAGAACCTAGTGCATGGGGACGCACTGACGATGCGCATGCACAACGGAGAGCTTATTACCTTCGCCGAGTGGGGCTACCTCGGCAAGGGCAAGTTCCAGCGGCGCGATTTCCGCCTCGAAGTTCTTATGCAGATGTCTTCTTTCAGCCAGGAAGGCTCGCTGTTTGCGCATCTCGGCAAGCATGAGGTCTTCACACCGACCAAGACCTATCCGCCAATCACTATGCGTGAGCTTGCTTCCTTGCCTTTGGATGAAACCTTTGGGAATTCCATATGAACGATCAGGCGAGCTTTACTCTGCGCGGACGCAACCCGGATGTTTTGACCTGTATAGCCAATCTCTCCAATGACGAGGTGTTCACTCCGCCGGAGTTCGCCAATCGGATGCTTGATACGCTTGCCGAGGCCTGGGCGGCGTCAAACGAGGGGGTGAGCATTTGGTCAGACAGCTCAGTTCGCTTTCTTGATCCGTGTACGAAGTCGGGCGTATTTCTGCGCGAGATTACCAGCCGTCTCACGAACGGCTTGGCGGCTGAGATGCCGGACCTTCAGGAGCGCGTCGATCATATCCTCAGCAAACAGGTGTTCGGCGTCGGGATTACTCATCTCACTAGCCTGCTGGCGCGCCGCAGCATCTATTGCTCGAAGCACGCTAACGGCCCACACTCCATAGCAAGAGCCTTCACCAGCGACAGAGGCAACATCTGGTTTAAACGGATCGAGCACACATGGGTTAGAGGCAAGTGCAAGTTCTGCGGCGCAAGCCAGAACACATTTGAACGGGGTGATGGGCTTGAAACTCACGCATACCCGTTCATCCACACGCACGACATCAAAGCTCGGATTGCTGAGTTGTTTGGAGGCGATATGCAATTTGACGTGATCATCGGCAATCCTCCGTACCAATTGGACGATGGCGGCTATGGCACGAGTGCTGCGCCAATTTATCAGTTGTTCGTTGAAAAGGCGTTGAATCTCTTACCGCGCTACGCGGTGTTCGTGACACCTTCACGCTGGATGGCGGGGGGCAAAGGACTCGACAAGTACCGCGAACAAATGCTTTCTGATAGACGGATGCGAAGCATCGTGGACTACCCCAAGCTCTACGAAGCCTTCCCGGGCGTGAAGATTCGCGGCGGCATTTCCTACTTTCTGTGGGATCGCGAACATAACGGACCGTGCACTGTGGAGACGATCTGGGAAGGGCAGCCAACTGGCCCTTCCGTTGCGCGTTATCTGGATGCATATGACGTCCTCGTGCGGCGCAACGAAGCAGTGCCAATTTTGGACAAGGTCAGTTCGAAGAAGGAGCGCACCCTCGATCAGCGTGTCTCCAGCCGTAAGCCGTTCGGACTCGCAACGAACTTCAAGGGCAAGCTGACTGCGGCGGGACTGAAGAATCCGGTTAAGCTCTTCGAGAACCAGCGCGTCGGTTGGATCGAAGGAAGAGTGATCGCTGTCAACCCTGAATGGATTGACAAATGGAAGGTGCTGATGACTGCTGTGCAGGGAACTAGTGCGGCTGTCGAGACTAAGTTCCTCAGCAAACCAATAATCGCTGAGCCGGGTACGGCCTGCACGGAAACCTACCTCGTTGCTGGACACTTCGAGAACGAAAATGAGGCTAAGAATTACGCGAAGTATCTCCGCACTCGATTTGTACGATTTCTGGTCTCAATTCGGAAGTCCACGCAACACGCGACGCGGGATGTCTATTCCTTTGTTCCAGACCTTCCGGTAAATCAGGAGTGGAATGACACCAAACTTTACAAGCGATATGAGCTGAGCAAGGACGAAATCGCCTTCATCGAGTCGCAAGTGGCCGAGCACGACAGCGAATTGTTCGAGGAAATTGCTGCGGACGACAATGAGTAAGCGTATCGAGGACATCCTCACACCGAAGCGAGAGGTTAGGCCGCGCATCTATGCCTATTCGATCGACGACAACGCACACGAGGGCCTCCTCAAAGTTGGGCAAACGACGCGGGACGTGAAGCAGCGTATCGCCGAACAGCTCAAAACCGCCGCGATCAAGAACTACACAATCGAACTGGATGAATCCGCCGAGCGCGACGACGGCACCATCTTCAGCGACCATGACATGCGCGCGGCACTCGTCAGAAAAGGTTTCGCGAACCCCGAACTGGAATGGGTGCGCTGCTCCCTCGATGACGTGAAGACCGTGCTCACCGAACTGCGCACTGGGCAGCGGTTCACCGGCACGCATCATGAACGGTTTCCGATGCGCCGTGAACAGGCGGATGCGGTGAAGCTGACCCACGACTACTTCCTCTCGCGCTGGGCGGAAGACATCCACGCCGTCCCCCGTTTCCTGTGGAACGCGAAGATGCGCTTCGGCAAGACTTTCACCACCTATCAGCTCGCGAAGAAGCTCGGTGCGAAGCGCATGCTTGTGGTGACCTTCAAGCCCGCGGTGGAGGATGCGTGGCAGACGGACCTTGAGAATCACGTGGACTTCGAGGGCTGGCAGTACTTGTCGAAATCCTCCGGCGGTGACCCGACGCAGATCGACCGCAGGAAGCCTGTGGTGTACTTTGGCTCGTTCCAGGACTTGCTGGGCCGTGACGCAGCGGGCAACATCAAGTCCAAGAACGAATGGCTCCACGCGGTGAATTGGGATCTCGTGGTGTTCGACGAATACCACTTCGGCGCCTGGCGCGACACCGCGAAGGAACTGTTCGAGGGCGAGGATGAGGCGGTTGCCAAGAGGGAAGCCAAGCTGGAATACGCTGCCGGGCTAGAGGACATGAACGAAGACCTTGGTGTGCTTTCGGAGGAGGAGACCGAATTCCTGCCCATCACGACTAGGGCATATCTGTATCTCTCCGGCACGCCATTCAAGGCCCTAGCCACGGGTGAGTTCATCGAAGAACAGATCTTCAATTGGACATACACCGACGAACAACGGGCTAAGGAAGAGTTCGCCGCCAAGAACCCCGGCAAATGGAACCCTTATGGCGCACTGCCGCAGATGCGCCTGCTTACCTACCAGATGCCAGACGAACTGCTGACGGTCGCTAGTGGCGGAGAGTTCGACGAGTTCGATCTTAACGAGTTCTTTGCTGCCGCAGGGACGGGACAGAGCGCGCAATTCAAGCACAAGGGCGACGTACAAAAGTGGCTGGACATAATCCGGGGCCAGTATGCACCGAAAATTGTCGACGGCCTCAAGACGGGCTCGCGGCCACCGTTTCCTTATTCGGATATGCGGCTGCTGCCGTACCTCCAGCACTCGTTCTGGTTTCTTCCAAACGTCGCTGCATGTCAAGGGATGGCGAACCTGCTGGCGGAGAAGCAGAACGTCTTCTGGCACGAGTACGAGGTTGTCATGGCTGCAGGCGCGGCCGCCGGCATTGGGCTGGAGGCACTGCCGCCGGTGCGCAAGGCAATCGGGAGCGGCTTCGAGACGAAAACAATCACGCTGTCGTGCGGCAAGCTGACCACCGGCGTCACCGTGCCGCAGTGGTCTTCGATGCTGATGCTCCGCAATCTGAAGAGCCCTGAAACCTATTTTCAGGCCGCGTTCCGCGTGCAGTCCCCGTGGTCTATCCAGAATCCGAATGGGGACAATCCAAACGAGGAAGAAATCCTCAAACCCGTGTGCTTCGTGTTCGACTTTGCGCCCACGCGCGCACTTCGTCAGCTCTCCGAATACGGCATAGGACTCTCGCCCAACGAGTCGAATCCAGAGAACGCCGTGAAGGACCTTGTGTCGTTCCTGCCTGTGCTGGCCTACGACGGCGCGAACATGACTCAGATCGACGCTGGCGGCATTCTGGACATTGCCATGGCAGGCACTTCAGCTACGCTGCTGGCGCGCAAATGGGAGAGCGCACTCCTGGTGAACGTGGACAACGACACCTTGCGCCGAGTGCTTGATAGCCCAGAGGCAATGGCCGCGGTAGAACGTATCGAGGGTTGGCGAGCGCTGGGCGACAACATCATCGAGACCATCATTAACAAGAGCGAGAAGGTCAAGCATCTCAAGAATAGGGCCAAAGATAAGGACCTGACGGAGAAACAGAAGAAGCAGCTCTCTGAGGAGGAGAAGGAATACAAGTCGAAGCGAAAGCTGGTGCAGGAAAAGCTAATCAAGTTCGCGACGCGTATCCCTGCGTTCATGTACCTGACTGATTGTCGCGAGAACACGCTGCAGGACGTCATCACTAAGCTGGAGCCGGAACTGTTTCTGACCGTCACTGGTCTGACGGTGAAGGACTTCCACCTCCTCGTGCGGCTGAAGGTCTTCAACACCGAGCAGATGAATCAGGCGGTTTTCGCTTTCCGTCGCTATGAGGATGCGTCGCTCCGGTACACCGGCATCGAGAGCCACGAAGGGCTCACGCACTACGGGCTCTATGACACCGTAGTAGGGAGAGAGTGAGGTCTTCTCGCTGAGTGTCGAGACATCAAGAAGTGTTGTGCCATTCAAAGATGCGCGGCAGTCGCTCGCAGAGGTACCCAGCTTTCTTTGATCCCCGAAAAGACTGCCCCGGCCGCTCACTTCGGAGTCGCGAGCACACAACGGGGCGCGTCTTGCTCGTGAAGGAATTAGGGGTATCCAGGGCAGCAGAGGCCGCGCATTTCTCCTGACTACGATGCTGCTTGGTCTGCTGAGCGGACCGGCTCAAATTACACACCAGTGTCCTCCCTGGTGTCTCGTACGTTTTGCAACTTGCCGGGGAGGACGTATTTTTCCTTGCTTTTCTTACTTGTTGTGCTTTTTCTCTGCATCTCTGCATCTCTGCATCTCTGTATCTCTGTATCTCTGGTTAACATTCCCAGTCGTCCTTCATCTCTCACGGGATGTGGGGTCTGCAAGAAAGAAGAATTCAGTCGCCGTTCTGTTTCGTTCATGGACCTTACTCACTACGAGCAAGCCGTCGTGTATGGCCTTTGCTCTATAGCGGGAAATGGTCATCGGCTTGCAGTTCAGAAGGTCGCCGAGCCGCACACATGGCAGAAGAATCGGCGAGCTGCCATTCTGGCGTTGTAGGGATCGAGCTACCGCTAAGAATCTCCGGTAGCCTAAGGGTCCGCTCTCTGATTCGTTGGTGGGGATTGGTGATCGATCCGCTTCCATGAGTGCCACGGTGAGCGCATCGTAGCCTGGGATCGTGTGAGATCGCTGCCAACAATCAACGAAGGCCATCTCTGCGTCGTCTAGTTCCATCTCTAAGTAGTTAATCCAGAACTGCCTCCCGAGAACTTTGTAGATTCTCGACAAGACTACGCCGGAGCGGAGCCGCAACAGTTGCGGATGGGCTTTTGCGAATCGAGCAAAATCCCACGCCGGAGTCTTCCACGCGCCGTCGTCGTGAGACTCACGCCCCTGGTGCAGTGCCCTTGCTTGGAAGACTGCCGCCCATAGATATTCCGGAAGGGGCCAGTTGCTGAGGTCTTCGACGGCCACGAGCAGTCGAGTGTCCTTGAACAACAGAGCCTGGAAATCTCGTACGGCGGCGATGGTGAGTTGGGCAGTTGTTGGCGGCTGAAGTTTGCGAGCTGAATCAGTGCTGGTACCAGCTATACTGGACACACTTTCCTTTCTTTGCCTAGAAGTGAAGAAGATGGGGGCGCCTTCGCGGGGCGCCCTTCTTATTTGCTCGTGATCAGGCCACTCGTGCTGGGGTTAGGCCCTCTTCGATCAGGCGTTCGATGGCAGCGGCGGGGATGCGCACAGCTCTCCCGATCCGCACGACGTCAATCTCCCGCGCGGAAACCATTTTCCACATCGTCTTAGCGCTCATGTTGATGAGCGCTGCCGCCTCTGGCACCTTGTAGAGCCGCTGCATTGGGAACTCTCCTGACCGCCCTGGAGTACTACTGGCTTGCCTTTCAATGTCTCTCGTGCTATTAAAAAGAGCGAGTGTAATGTGACTCCTGCATGAGAGCTAAACCGAAGCCGTTACGTGAACTTGGTACGAGGGATCGTCGCAGAATCATGGCGGAAGCAGCTGAGGTGCGAGTCTTATCGAGAGTGAAGCTCGAAACATCGACTCCAGCCGTGAAGCGAATAGCTCGCTTGCTCAAGCTGTTAACTCGCGCCGAGCTACTTCGGCTTGCAATTTATGCGAAGGCTGAGGAATGGCTAAACGACTGGGCGAACTGGGGGGTGTTCTACACCTTCGAATCGGATGCCGCACAATTGCTACCCGGCCATACATTCAAAGACGCCAACGTCCAGTCGCTGAACCGCGCCTACATCAAGGTCTTGGCTGCAATCAATGAGTCGCTGGACCGGTATCTCTGGAAGCCCAAGGTTCGCGATTTGGGGTATCTGAGCCTACAAGAAGTTCACGTCTGGGAGCAACTGTCACCAGATGACTTTTGGGAGAACATGGCGGTCCAGTGGCTACTCGCTCAATTAAAGGGCGGTTCTCTCCTGCGACCGGCGCCTATCCTAAATTTTCGCACGTGTCGAAACTGTTCCGAGTGGTTCTATGCACTGACAAAACACCAGAAATTTTGCAAACAGGCATGCCGCAAGCGGTTTGATTCTCAGAGCCCCGAGTTCAAGAAGAAACGGCGGGACTATATGCGCGACAGGTATCGACCAGATCAGAAATCGCGCAACGCTCGAAGCTTCGCCCTCGCGCGGTCTCTCCGCAACAGTCGTACAGCGAGAACGCCGGCAAAGTCATGACCCTTTACCAGCGCGGCTCCGTCTGGTGGTACGAGTTCGTCTTCCACGGCCAGCGCATCCGCGAGACCGCCAACACGAAGAGCAAGAGCATCGCCCAACGCATCGAGCGCGAGCGGCGGCGCCAGCTTGAGCTCGGCTCGGCCGGCTTGCACGAGCTGCACAGGCCACTTCTCTTCTCAGTGGCGATGAAGGCGTACCTGATTGAGCGCGAGCCGCACTGGTCCAAGAAGACAAACGTGTTGCAGCGCATCAGCCTCGCTCACATGGAGCCACACTTCTCGCGTCTCTTGCTGACCGACATCCGCGGCGAGCACATCAGCCGCTACCAGCAGGCCAGGCTCAAGGAAGGCGCGAGCCCGCGCAGTGTGAACATTGACGTTGCCCTGCTCAGGCAACTGCTGAAAAAGCACCGCGGCTGGGCAGACATCCAGCCGGACGTGCGAATGCTGCGTGAACGCGAAGACGTGGGACGCGCGCTCTCCCCAGATGAGCAGCACCGGCTGCTGCTAGCGTGCAAAAAGAGCCATTCGCGCTCGCTCTACCCCGCCGTGCTGCTGTCGCTACACACCGGGCTGCGCAATGCGGAGCTGCGCCTCCTGCGCTGGCGGCAGGTCGACCTGCTGGAGAAGAACGTCACCGTGGGCAAGAGCAAGACGGCCGGCGGTGAAGGCCGGGTCATCCCTCTGAGCGAGACGGCATTCAGAGCTCTGCAGGAGTGGCGCAGTCAGTTCCCCGATGCGCTTCCCGCGCACTTCGTCTTCCCAACCGAGAAGTATGGGCTCTCAGGCGAGGACGGCTACAAAGAGGGCCGGATGATCCCCTACGCCACTGATCCCACAAAGCCGATCGGCTCCTGGAAGATCGCCTGGACCGGGGCGCGCAAGGCCTGTGGCGTCCAGTGTCGATGGCACGACCTGAGGCACACATTTGTGAGCCGCATGGCCGAGTCGCACGCTTCTGACACCACGATCATGGCGCTGGCCGGCCACCTGTCGCGCAAGATGATGGAGCGCTACAGCCATACACGTATAGAGGCCAAACGGGCTGCAATCGCGCGCCTAGACTTGACAAGCGTCACAACGTAGCTTCGTTGACCGTGTCCAGGAGCCGCCGGCCCAAAACTCCTTGGAAATACGGACGGAGCATAGGATTGTTAAGTAATGCGCCGAGGTTTTTGCGAACGTGCTCATCACACCACCACATTCGGCGAACCATGTATCCGTTAACCATAGCCGTGGAATCCAAAAGTGCTTCGAGAAGCGGCTGTCCTGCAGCAGAAAGGCTGCAGTGCCACACATGTTTGGGCAGTCCCTCCAACAAAAGGCGCTCGCGAAAGTTAACGGGCACTGTGCTCTCTGGTGCCTTGATATTCATCTTGAACTGATTGCTAGTTGTGAGACGGACATTCCATTCCAGGTCGGCCCTTGCTGCGGGTCTAGTCCAAGTTCCTACAGCTGACAATTGAGGAAGGTTCTTTAGCACCTCACGAAATCCGATTCTGATCTTTGGGTGGACAGGAATGATGATAGCTCGTGGGACGAGTGGCTCTTTCCAGCAACCGGATTCAGTGAAAGTGATTGTCTGGTTCTGACCCGCAGGTTCAACGACTTTTAGCCGAGAAAATGGACCGACCTGGTCATCGTGTGCATAGAATTCGTCTATTCTCTGACCGACGAGAGGAGGGTAGAGGGCGGGCACCCCCATGCCCTCAGTCGCGATCTGCCGTTTGGTTCGAAGTGAATAGCCGTTCACAGCAACTGCATGCAAACCAACACCCTTGATCTCAACCACAAGAAGGATCGGAATACCTAAGCTCAGGTAGGAGTACATCAACGTTGACAATGGCAGATCGGGTGTAACGGCGTAGAACTCGGGATCCAATCCAACCGCTGCAATTGCGTTACATATCTGTTTAATGGAAAGGCCACGTGAGGGGAACGGTCGGGAGGCCTCCAAAACATGAGTGGCGGCCCGAGTTATAGTAACGGGAGTTGGCGAAAGCGATTGAAAGAGCTTCCTGGTTTGCTGGAAACAGGACCACAGAGCTACGGTTGCACATGCTGCCAGGGATGTGTCTTGCTCCTGATACGCAAGGCTTCTGACCTCCAGTGATAGACCAAATAGGTTGGCGCGGTAGGGCTGCGTGGCCGAATAGTTGCGACGGCCGTTATCGGAGGGGTAGTTGATGAGGACTGTGCGGCCGATAACAGCAGAGGAAAGCGGTCTGGCCACCACAAAGCCGAGATAGCTGTGCTCCAGAAACTCCGTTTCGGTGCCCGTTATGATCGCGCTCCTAAAACGGGCGTCGTCAAACGCTTTGCTGAAGAAATGGAGACGCTTGCAGAACTTGGAAATCTGTTCGAACGATTTCGCATAAAAGAAGGCAAAATCGTCGAGATAATCAGCATCGACGTATTCTTCCTCAACCACCATGGTGACGGCGTTTACAGCCGTGAGGTAGTCGGCGATGTACGTAACCTTGGGGTTCTTGAGAATGTCCTCAGGTAAACATGTGGCACTTACCAAGGCCGCCCGAAAGGCCGGGGCAGAGAACGGCTCGATGCTGGCAAGACCAGACGCCATCAACTAGACGCTAACAACGCTCTCCATGAGCTCATTTTGGACGGGATCGGGACTGTTCAGGTGCTCAAGCACAGCTTTGATCTTAGCCTCCTGAACGGACAAAATCTTGGCTGCATCCTCCGGAGTGAGGTCACTGAGGCTGGTGTCGAAGTCTAGATAGTCGGGCACAATCACACTCCAAGTGATGCTCAATCCATATGATGCGATTCAGATGCACCTTCACTTGTGCACACGAAAGGTATAGCACGCGGCTACTCGCCGCGCGTGTTCTTTTTTATCCACAGGGGAAACCGGAGCGTCAATCTCGTACCGTTACGGGCACCACCCCACAAAAGTCCCCACACAGGGCTGTACTTCTAAGCCTCGCATACCCGTAAATGTCTCATTCCATTGGTAGGCGAGGCAGGGATCGAACCTGCAACCCTCAGCTTAGAAGGCTGATGCTCTATCCAATTGAGCTACTCGCCCGCAGGGCTATTGTACCGTCGCCGGCATCCGCAGGCCGGGCGGAAATGAGCGCCCTCACTGCTTGCAGAGCCGAAGCCCAGCGCTGGTATGCTTCCGCCTTGCTGCGGCCGAGCGCGAACACGTACGCCGTGATCGCAAAGCCCTCCACGCCTTCCACACACGCGGGCCGAATGACGAACTCTGCCCGCGCGTGCGCGATGGAAACCTCCGCGGCCGCCTGGGTCCAGGTGCGCACCGTGCGCTCGTGCGTGCGGAAATCGCAAAAGCCCGCGTGCTCTCGCAGCAGCAGATCAACATACAAACCGAACCCGGCCGCCGCAGGCTCCGTATCCAGTTCCTCCGCTATCGCCGTCATCTCCTCTGGACCCAGCGACCACGCATCGCACTTCGCCGTCCACGTGTACCCGTCGGGCGCATTGAGCAACTGCAGGCAAGCACGGAGCTCGGGGTGCGCCTGCGCTTCAGGAATCTCGTCGATGCTCGCCGGTGACTGCCGCGCGTCCACGAACTGGACGGCTCCATGCGGGTCCGACCACGGCACCGTGATCACAGGGTCGTCGGCTCCCGCTTCCACACTCCATTCTGCGTCCACTGCTACGCGCCTGCCGCGCGCGTCAGAAAGCCGAACAGCACCTTCTCCGCCCAGTAGCCGTCGTATCCGTTCGCGGATTCCAGAAAGGCGCAGTGGCCGCCGTGGCTGGTTTCCCGCAGCAGAACGTGCGGATTCCCCACCAGCATCTCGCGCGTTTCAGGCAGCATACGCACGAACGGATCATCCAGGGCGTGCAGCACCAGCGTAGGCACCGCGATCCGGTCCGCCACCCGGGAACTGGACGCACGCGCATAGTAATCGTCCGCGCCCGCGAAGCCTGAATAACGCGCCGTCACCTGCTCGTCAAAATCGCGCAGACTGCGCACCCCCTTCGCGCTTTCAGGCGAATAGATATGCGGAAAAAGCACGACCTTGCGCCTATAGCGCTGCAGCAATCGATAGAGGAATTTCCATTCGTAGACCCGGTTCCGCCATTCATGGAGCGCATCCGCCGAGGGGGCCAGGTCCATCGCCGGGGAGACACCCACGACCGCCTTCAGCGCACGCGGCACGCGTGCGCCGTGCTCTCCGGCGTATTTCAAAACCAGGTTGCCGCCCATTGAGTACCCCACCAGGCCCCAGGCAGTCAGGCTCTGTTCGGCGGTGAGTGCTGCCATCACGGCGCCCACGTCTTCCGACAAGCCGGAGTGATACAGCGTCGGTGACAATCGATCAGTGCCACCGCAGTTCCGCATGTTCATGCGCACTACGTTCCAACCCGCCGCCCACAGCCGAGAGGCATTGCCAAGCACGTATTGCGATTGCGACGACCCCTCGAGCCCATGGATCAGCAGCACCGTCAGCCGTGCCGCCCGCACCTCCTGCGGCTGCCAATGGCAGTGGCACAGCACGTGGCTGGCGGGACGATGGGCAGTAGCCGACTCTACTTCGATGATGCGCGACTCGGGCTCCGGCAGCACCCAGCGACGCCGCAGGTAGTTTCCGGCCAGCGTCTGCAAGTGGCCATTGCGGAGAAAGCGCCGCGGTAGGAACGTCTCCGCTGCCGTGCTTTCGGCGTGCTCCGCTGTGACCGCGCTAGGCATCTTCCCGCTCCCCCCGCACCTCTGCCAATACCTGCCGTGCGCGCAATGCGCCATCCGGCGCTTCTTCATGCTTAAAGTAGGCGTACACCTCGCCGCCTTGCGCCTCGTTCAAAAACCGGCTCGCCAGCCCCTGCAATTCTTCCGGGCTGTAATCGCTCTTGCGCAGCCGATAGCAGGTGAAGTCCGCCGTTCTCCGGCGCGGTGTTTCCAGCTCATCGCTTTCCGCGGCACACAGCACACCGCCGAAGCGCTCCAGGATGGCAAAAACCGGTTCGCTGAACCACGATGCATGCCGGAACTCAAACGCCACCCGCATTTCTTCTCCGGAGGTCTCGGTCAGAAACCGCTCCAGCCGCTCGGCATCTACCTTGAATGACGGAGGCAGTTGGAAGAGCACCGCTCCCAGGCGCCCGGCGTCTATCACCGGCGCGAGGGCGCTCCGCAGTGCCGCTGCCATCCCCGCGCAGCCCACCAGGCGGCGCACATGTGTCATCGTCTGCGGCGCTTTGAAAGAGAACCGGAAGTGGTCTGGCGTCTGCTCCATCCAGTTGGCGATCATCGCCGGCTTGGGCAGTTGACGAAAGGTGTAGTTCACTTCCACGGTGTTGAGCTGTGATGCGTAGTACGACAGCATCTTCTTGGCAGACGTGCGCGGCGGATAAAAGCCCGGCTTCCAGCTCGCATATGCCCAGCCCGATGTACCGAGATAAACCCTGTCCCTGGCTGATTCGTGCAGCGGCGTGGCGTCTTGCATCGTGATCCGTTGAGGTGGCTCACCTCGAGCCGGCGGAATGGTCGGGGCGGAGGGATTCGAACCCCCGACCCTCTGCTCCCAAAGCAGATGCGCTACCAGACTGCGCTACGCCCCGACTCCCCTGATTGTAGCAAGCGCGCTGTCTGCCGCGGGACCTCGCGCGCGTGCCTACCGGTGCTGCAGCAGTCCGACGATCCACACCAGCAGGACCAGCGGAATCAGCAGGATGATGCCGGCCACCAGGGCCAGCGAGCAGAGAAAAATCCAGTCGCGCCAGGTCTGCTTGCGTGGCTCTTCCACCGAGCGCGTCAGCAGTGCATAGTTGCGCCGGTTCGCCTTCCACGCAATATCGAACATATCGCCCAGGATCGGCACCGCGCCCACGAGCACATCGATGGCCAGGTTCGCGAGCATGCGCGCCAGCGTGACGTACGGAACGCCGCGCACCCAAGCCGCCAGGATAATGACACAGGAAAGCACGCCGCCCGCGATGTCCCCCAGCCCCGGAACCAGGCCGATGATGCCGTCCAGCCCGAAACGGACGGGGATCCCGGGCAGCCGAAATCGATCATCCAGCAGATGCGTGAAGGCATCGAGGTTGCTGTCGCTAAACAGGCCGCCTGCGTGCCCCAGCCGCGGCATCAGCCTTTGCTGCGGCGGATCGAGCACCTCTGGTGTGGTCTGGCGGTCAGTCATGGGGCACTTGGATGCAGCGCCGGCCCATGCCGCGCAGCCCGGCGGAGATGTTACGATAACGAAGTCACACGGCGGCTATAGTTCAGTGGCAGAACACCGGTCTGTGGATCCGGGTGTCGTGGGTTCGATCCCCACTAGCCGCCCCAGTCTGCCTCATTTTTCCCAGCAAAACTCAACAGCAGCACAAGAAATGAGCGCCCTTCGCCTTTGTTGCTCATCCTAAGGTTGCATGCGCCGCAGGAGCCCTGGCTCCGCGAGCCCCCGGAGAGAGCACACCGTGGCCGATACCCAAGGCAATCACCCCGAACACAGCGGCACCGAGCAGGAGAATCACAAGGTCCTGCTCATCGCACATTTGAAGGCTCACCTCGTCAACGGCGAGGCTTTTGAGCTGCTGCCGATCAAGCATGAAGAAGACGTAAAGAATGAAGTCAGCGCGCTGCTGCAAAGCTGGGCAAGCTCCGGCTTCCTGCTCCGCGGACGGCATATCTACCCCTGGCACCAGGTCCGCATGGTGGAAGTGCTCAACGTTGAGGAACTGCCGCTGCGTGAAGCGCATCAGCGCCTGGAAGAACTCTATGCGGCCGACCGCGCACGCCTGCAGGAAACCTTCTGGCGCACGCGGCGCAAGGCCGGCAAAGACACCGGCAACGACAAGAGTAGGGACGACAAGAGCGCCCACTCAGCGTAGCCACGCCTGTTCGGGCTCACACGCGTCTCAGGCTCACGCGCGTCTTGGGCTCAGCGGATCAGCAGCGCCGTGCGCGGGAAAGTGAAGGCGCCGGCATTGTCATCAATCACGTTCACCTGGCACACATAGAGCCCCGGCTTGAGCCCGCTGAGCGGAACATCGAACTGAAAGGCGACCGCGTCCCGGGTGGGATCGGTGATGCGCGTCGCCTCCACCAGCGGCGTCTCGTAGACCTTGGTTGAGCCGGACATGAACTGGATGGACGTAAGCACGCGCGGCCCGGCGTGTGCTCCATTTCCTGCCGGCGCGCCGCTGCCTGCAGAGGTCTGTCGTACAGCCGAAACCCCCACGCTGCCGGCCTTCGCCGGATCGTACACCTCATAAAGCAAGTACAAGTGCTGCTCCGGATGGAACACGTGCGGCACGTTTGGAATCCACAGCAGGCCGTTCTCCACCAGCGGGTCCGAAGCCTTTTCCGCCCCCTTCGGTGCAGGCTGGCGCTGGCTCGCCAGAAGAATCGATGACAGCTTCACCGGCGACTTCGTCAGGTCCGGCACGGTGATACCGGAGACAAACGACCCCATGCGGCCGGTCTCGTTCTCGCGCACCACGAACTTCAACTGATACCTTCCCGGTGGCAAATTGAAGTTCGTCGAGTACTGGATGTTCTTGCGCGCAACCTGCTGCGCCTGGTCGATCGCCAGCTTCACCGTTTGCCGCACCTCGCCTGCAGGATGCCCCGCCGCATCCGTGACTTCACCGAGGATATCCAGCGTCGCTTTGTCGCGGTCACCACCCTTCACGAAGGGGATCTGCGAGCCGGGAATAATGAGAGCGATAGGCACCGTGTAGCGCGGCACGCCGCCGGGGCCGGCTCCCGTGCTGCGGAAGTAATACGCTGCCAAGTAGACGGCCACATCCGTCGCCGACAAGTCGCTATGTAACTGCTCCTCGAGCTGGTGCTCCCGGTCCTCGCGGTTGGAGTGCTGGTAGTCCGCCGGCGCGTAGTAGCCCGGGCGATATTCCAGCTTCACGTCCGCGCGGTTCACCTTCACGGTCAGCTTGCGATAGCCTCCGTCCCGAGCGGGATTGGTCGAACGAAATCCCAGCACGTAATAAGCCGCCGTGTCCTGCTCCATGCGCGCGAAGGCCGGCGCAAAGTCGTTGGAGTCACCAAAGAACTTGCCGCCGGTATCCGCCGCCAGCGTAGACAGCACCTCCTGCGAGTTGAAATTGCTGTCGAAATTGTTTTGCAGCGCGGCCCCGTTATACGCCACCGTTCCGCGCAGGCTTCCGGTAGAGGCATCTCCCAGCGGCGTAATGGCCTCGAGCCCGCGTGAATCCACACTGTAGATTGCAAGGTTCGCCCGCACGGCGGCGTTCACGGCTGCGCGCAGCGACGCCTGGTTCTCGATGCCATTGCGCTGCAGTCCTCCGGAGAAGTACAGCAGCGATTTCCTCTCGTTCAGATACGCCAGCGAACGCGCAATCGAGCTGAGCGCAAAAAGCTCGCGGTCCGTGTTGATGTCGTTGTATTCGCCCTCATCCGGGGTAAACGAACTGGCGTCTTCCGTCTGGTTCGTGGTCGAGGTCGCGCCGGCAGCGTAGCCGTTCTGCTGCACGCCGCTGTACGCATTCAGTGCCGCCAGCAACCGCGGCCTGTCCGTAGTGAAGTCCTGATCCACTGACAGCGACGTCTCGAGGGAAACCATGGCGACCAGGTCGGCCGGCTGCATCTGCCGGGTGATGAAGTTCCGCGCGGCTTCCACCGAACGCGTCACATCTTCCGGCTGCATGGAGGTGAGGTCGAAGAAGAGAATGATCAGGCGGTGATCGCGCAACTGCTCCGCCGTGGTTCCAGTCCCTTTGCCAAGAACAAGCTGCCCGGTGCGACCGCTGATCGTTGCCTCGCTGAGCGGCTGCGCGGCGTCGATGCTCTCGAAGTCGAAGGAGACGATGTTCTGCGGCTTGCCGTTTTCTGCGATGCTGAAGTCGTTCTTCGTCAACCCGCGTACCGGCTCGCCGGTCTTCTTGTCACGCACCACCACATTGGTGAGAACAAGATCGTTCTCCACGCGCAGCGTGTAAGGGGAGGCGCCCGGTTGCTCTTGCGCCTGCGCGCGCGCCGGCAGGCAGTCAGGCAGAAGCATCGATAACGCAAGCAGGACAAGAAAAAGACGCACTGGATGTGTCCTCAATACCGGAACCGCGCGAGAAAGGTGAACTGCCGCATCGCCGCAGCCGAAGTGACCTGGCCATAGGTGCCTGACTCCAGCGTGGTGTCCACGCCCGCATACTGCACCGTGTTTAGAACGTTGTCCGCTGTCGCTCGGACCTCGAAGGTGCGCGTTTCGGTCAGGTGAAACGTCTTTGCCGCCGACATATTGAACTGCACTGTGCCCGGCCCCGGAATGGAGTAGCGCGAAGCACTGCCGTACACCTGGTCAGCCGCGAGCGGGGCGAACGCGCTCTTGTTAAACCAGTTCCGGATCGTGCCGCCGCCCGCCGTAATGGACGTGCCATACACGCGATTCGGCCGCAGAGAGCCGGCGCTGCCGCGGGCCACGTCGGCGATATCGGCCTCGTAGTGCGGCGTCAACGGCTCCCCCGTGGCGAAGGCGAAGTTGCCGGACAGTGACAGATTGCTCACCGCATGCGAGAGCCAGCTTCCACTCGAAAGATAGTGTGCGTCCGGACCGAACGGCAGCTCATACAGAAAATCTCCCTTGAGCTGGTGGCGTATATCGAACGGTGAATTGGATTCTTCCGCGAGCAGGTTCTGCCAGTTCTGTGCCACCACGGTTCCGGTGCCGCCATTCCCGCCAATCGAGCTGGCATTATCAATAGCGTGCGCGTAGGTATAAGTCGCACCCAGGGCAACGCCGCTCTGCAGGCGCTTGCGCAGCCGCACCGTGCCCGCGTTGTAGTTGGAGAACGCCACCGAGTCTTCGTAGTCATACAAAGTGCCGCTGAGTGAGCCGGTGGCAGTACGTCCCGGTGCGGTCACAATATCCAGCCGCGTACCCTTGGCGCCATTCCACCCTACGTTGAGCACGACGCCCAGTGGCAGCGTGCGCTGCACATCCACGTTCCACACCTGCACGTACGGCAAACGGAAGTGCTTGTTGACCGCGTAGCTCCCGAGCGACTGCGGCGCGCCAAACCCATTGCTCAGCGTGATGGCCGCCCCGCTGGTCGCCTCATTCACCTGCACATCCGCAAACGGCGGCTGGAACGCCAGATTCTGCACAAATTTCACATACTGCCCATTTGCGAAGTTCACACCGTACCCGCCGCGCACCACTGTGTTGCGCAGGGCTCGCCAGGCAAAGCCAAAACGCGGCGACAGGTCGTTGCGCTCCGGATAGATCAGCGTTCGCGGATACTTTCCGGTGAACGCGCCGATGCCATTGGGCATCACCGTCGCCACACTCGCGAAGTTATTGCCGGTGTCCAGCGTGGCCAGCCGGTCGTTCTTCTCGGCATAAGGCGAGAAGTACTCATAGCGAAGTCCTGCCAGGACGGTGAAGTTTGACCGCAGACGCCAGTCATCCTGTACAAAGGCGTCGTACACGTTCTCGCGCAGATACGCCTTCTGATACGGCGCCTGGATGGACGTCTGCTGGGGCAAGCCGAGCAGCAGGTCGGCCAGCGCGGAACCCTGCGTGGGCAGGCCGCTCGGCCCCTTGCCGCCCGCCCCATTCAGCGAGTTCTGCCCCGGCCCCTCGGTCGCGAATCCGGTAAAGAAGAAGCTGCCGGTCGAATTCGCTTCGCCGATCAGATCCAGGTGCACCCGCTTGAAATCACCGCCGAACTTCACGTTGTGTTTGCCGTGAATCCAGGAGCTGGAGTCCGAAAGACCAAAGCTCTGGTTTACCCGGAAACTGGGCTGCTGCTCATTGAGTCCGCTAAACTGCGTCAGCGTGATATTCGGCAGCCCATAGTTGATGGGGTTTGCCGCGGCACCGTTCAGGATATTCAGGCCCAGGTTGCGCGCCACATTCTCGGCCCCGGTGAAGTAATTCGAAAGCTGCGTATTCGTGCGATTCCAGTTCACGCCAAAGTTGTTTGTCAGGCGATTGATGCCCAGCGTGTAGCCAAGTTGTAGCGAGTACTGGTGCGTCTGCTGCTTGCCCCCCAGTTCCGGAAACAGATTGAGCGCGTCGCTCCCCGCGTGGCTGTAATTGAAGTTCGCGCTGACATTCTGCCGCAACCCCGGCGCGCTCGCTCCCATGAACTGCTGGATCATCGAAGACACGGCGGTACCACCACCAAAGGTCCGCGTGTAGCGTGCGCCCAGGGTCGTGGTATTCGTCTCGGCAGTGGTCAGGCGCTGGTAATTCTGAAAGCTGGCGGTCGGCAGATTGGGCATCGGAACATAGCCCAGCAGCGCGCGTGCCTGCGGGCTGATCCGAGGGGCAGGAATGATGTTGTTCGGGAACGGCTGGCCCGTTTGCGGATCGTACACCGTCACGGGCAGCCCGCTCGGCGTGGTCAGTCCGGAGAAATTTCCGTCGCGCTCCGCGGCCGTGGGTACGGTTCCATATTGATCGAAGGGCGAAGAAGCGCGCTGCGTTGCGAACGTGAAGAAGAGGAAATCTTTCTGGTCATGTGTCAGCAGCCGGGGAATGTAAGGCGCGCCCACAAACGTCAGGCCAAAGTGGTTCGAGCCATAATCCGGCTGGCCGATCTCCTGTCCGCGAATCGCGAAATCGCGCGCATCGATCGCGCTGTTGCCACCATTCCAGAAGATGGCCCCGTGCGGCACATTCGGCTTGAGCTTGCGGAAGTTGAAGCCGCGGCCGCCGAATCCGCCCGGGCCGCCGAATCCTCCTCCGCCCCGTCCGCCAAATCCGCCGCTGCCGCGCCCACCGCCCCCGCTGCCGGGAATCTGTGCCAGCGTCTGTTGCTGCTGCAAATCCTCGATGTTTTCCCGGAGCTGGTCCATGTTAACCCCGGCGAGCGGATTCGTGGTCCCGCTCTGCCCTGCTACCGCCACGGACTCGCTGCTGAAGTCGGCGTTGCCCGCAATCGAGGGCAGCGCCGCCCCGGCGGCTCCGCTCTCGCCTGCCGCAATCGCCCCCAACCCACCCGCCAGCAGCCCCAGGCTTTGCGCTCCGCCGCCCTGGTACTGTCGCGTGCCGTTGCCCGGGCCGCGTTCTCCGGACGCGCCGCTTCTCCCAGCCTGCGCAGTGTCGAGTTGCTGTTGACGCGAAGCCAGCAGAAGGGAAAACTCCGTGCTCTGCGCTGCACCGGCGTGCAGCACCACCTCTTTCGTGACCGGTGCAAAAGCCGCGAACTCCGTACGAAGCACATACCGCCCGTTCTCTGTCACGCGCATCGCGAAGCTGCCGTTCGCGTCCGTAGTCGTCGTGAATTTGGTCCCGGTCAGTGTGTTCGTCGCCGTGATCGTCACGCCGGGCAGTGGTGTGGATCCCGAACGCACTACGCCGCGCACCGTGCCTCCCGCAACGGTCTGCGCAGGAGCTTGCCCCGGGGCTTGCGTGTTGGTTTGCTCAGAAGCTTGAACGGCTGCCCCGCTGTTCGCACTGGGAGCGGCAGATGCAGGCGACCCCTGCACCGCACTCGGGGGCCCAGCCGGCGCGCCCGCCTGTTGCGCGCTCGCTCCGCAGCAGCCCGCGCAAAGCAGTGTTGCTATGAATTCCACCCTGCGTCGTATCGCTATCACGCCTAGTGCCCTTGTGCGCCCGCATCCAGCCACGGCGCACGATCGTCCCACGGAAACAGTTGCAGCACAGCCGCGGTGAACGCGCCGTTCTCCACCTGGCCCTGTGCGCGTAGGCCTCCGCCCGCTTTTACATCCGCCAGCGTTACCGATTCGCGCCGCTGACGGAAGGACGTGTTTTCATCCACCACGATGGTCTGGGCGACTCCGTCCAGCCGCTGCACCGTAATCCTGGTGCCAGAAACTGCCGTAATCTTGCCCGCAATCCAGGTCTTGCCTAGGCCCTCTTTCGCCTTCTGCACTTCGGCCGCATCCACGCCGACCAGGATCGCCGCTCCTATTTGCCGCTTCTGCCGGTCGAGGTTCCCCGCCGCAAACACCATATCTCCGGTGTGGATGTCCGTTGCCTTCGCGCCCTGCCGCTCTTTCACAATCTTGGTATTCGGTCCGTACAGCACCCGCCATTGCTCTCCATCGTCCGTTTTCACGCTAAATGCGTTCGCTGCGCTCGCGGTTACGGTTCCACGCAGCGTGTTGTCGCGCGTGAACTGTGACCACCCCTGGTCGTCTGCATCCTGCGCCCGCATCTGCAACCCACCGCAGATTGCGAGTACCAGGCTTATGCACATCGCAAGAGCGCGCATCGCAGTCCAGCACCCGGGTTTCGCCATCCACACTCGCACAGCAGAAGAGGCCCTCTGGTTTCTGAGCAATAGACGCCGGAATATGGGGAAAGGACGCGTTCTTTACCCCTCTGGCCGCTCACGAAAGCCCTGGGCCAATGCAGTACACTGCTTCGAGTCATGCCGACGCCGGAAATCAATGCCCATCCAGAAAAGCATTTCCAGTCAAGTGAACTGGTTCGGGACATTGTCATCGGCATGTCGGACGGGCTGACCGTCCCTTTTGCCCTGGCTGCCGGGCTGTCCGGCGCGACAAACTCCACCCACGTGGTGGTGCTCGCCGGGCTGGCGGAGATCGCGGCCGGCTCCATCGCCATGGGTCTCGGCGGATTTCTGGCGGCGCAGGGCGATGCCCAGCACTACCGCAGTGAACGCGAGCGCGAGGAACGCGAAGTTGTGGAACGCACGCGCGACGAGGAAGAAGAGATCTACGAAATCTTCGAGGAGTACGGGGTGCGGCGCGACGAGTCGGCCGCGGTGCTGGGCGCGCTCAAGCGCAACCCCACCGCGTGGGTAGACTTCATGATGCGTTTCGAACTCGGCCTGGAAGAGCCGGAGCGCGGACGCGCCGGACGCAGCGCCATCACCATCGCGCTCTCCTACATTGTCGGCGGCCTGATTCCTCTTGCGCCGTACATGGTGGTGCAGAGCGGAGCCGCGCTGGGCCTGTCGGTTGCAATCACACTCGTCGCGCTGGTGGTGTTCGGCGGCGTGAAAGGACGGCTCACCGGCGCAGGTCTGGTACGCAGTGCGGTGCAGACCGCAGCCATTGGCGGCCTGGCTGCCCTCGTCGCTTACGCACTCGCCCGGCTGCTGAGCACAGCCTGACACGCGCACACCAGCCGTTATCACCAGGCGATACTGATCTCTGCATCGTTACTACCCCGTCCCGCATCCTGTGTGAGGACACAATTCTCTTCCGCTGCCGCACTTCTCACCGCGACTCTCTTGCGCTTTGGTGTGTTACTTCAGGTATCTTGCGATGCCCATCGCACGCGGGCTGATATAGCCGTGGCAATTTGCGTTCACTGCGCTGTTCCTTTTCGGGTCCGTGAATGCGAATCTTCGTGCAGCAGGGCAACGTAGAAACGGAAACGCTGTCTAATGGACGGAAGGATTCGAGCAAGCGCATGATCACACCCGCCACGGATGCTTCTCTCGATACAACGCTTCGAAGCTTTGCGGCGGTTCGCGAGCAAACTCTTGCCCTTTGTGCGCCGCTCACACCGGAAGACATGATGGTGCAGTCCTGTGCAGAAGCCAGTCCCGCCAAGTGGCATCTCGCGCACACCACCTGGTTCTTTGAAACGTTTATCCTGCGCGAGTTCTTGCCCGGCTACACCCAGTTCCATCCTGATTTCTACTGGCTGTTCAACAGCTATTACAACTCACTTTCCGACCAGCCGGAGAAGAAGCTGCGCGCCTCCTTTTCCCGCCCGCCACTCACGGCCATTCTGGAATACCGCAAGCATGTGGAAGAGGCGATCGCGCGGCTCTTTGCGCGCGAGTTGCCGGAAGAGGCCCACCGGCGGCTGGTGCTGGGCATGCATCATGAACAGCAGCATCAGGAACTGCTCTGCTACGACATCAAGCACGCCCTCTGGAGCAATCCTCTTCATCCTGTTTATCGCGATGCAGATCCCGGTCTCTTCGCCGGCTCTGCTGCACCCGCGGAGTGGATCGGCCAGGAAGGCGGCCTGCGCGACATTGGTCATAGCGATGAGAGCTTCGCGTTCGATAACGAAATTCCGCGCCATCTCGAGTTTCTTGAAGCATTCCGTCTGGCCTCGCGTCTGGTCACATGTGAGGATTATCTGGCCTTCATGAACGACGGCGGCTATGAACAACCGGATCTCTGGCTCGCCGAAGGATGGGACACGGTGAAGCGCGAAGGCTGGTGCGCGCCGCTGTACTGGCAGCGCGCAGAGGACCAGTGGTCCATCTACACCTTGCGCGGTGTCTTTCCGCTGGCAGCGCTTGCGCATACGCCGGTGTGTCACGTCAGCTACTTCGAAGCAGAAGCCTATGCACATTGGGCCGGCAAGCGGCTGCCCACGGAAGCGGAATGGGAAGTGGCCGCAGAAGCCGCTCCGCTTGCAGGAAATTTCTTGGAAAGCGGGCTGCTTCACCCCACAGCGGAAGCGCGTGGGAGCGAAGCGCCGCAGCTCCTCGGCAACGTTTGGCAGTGGACGCGCAGCGCCTATCTCGCCTATCCGGGCTATCGCCGGCCTTCCGGCGCTCTCGGCGAGTACAACGGCAAATTCATGTGCAATCAGATGGTGCTGCGCGGTGGCTCCGCGGTCACGCCGCAAAGCCACATCCGTCCCACCTATCGAAACTTTTTCGCACCCGCAGCTCGCTGGCAGTTTGCCGGCATCCGGCTCGCGGCCAACGAGCAGGACTGAGTCAGGAGAAAACAAACTTCCGTATGCACGCAACTCTGTTTCAACTACTGAAGCTGCCTACACATCCGTTGGCTCGGAGGTCTATCGCGGGCTCACCAGCTCGCCGAAAACCCTCAGCCCCTGGCTCTTTTACGACGCAGAGGGTTCGCAACTCTTTGAGCAGATTACAGAGCTGCCCGAGTACTACGTTACCCGCACGGAACGCGC
>CAVYTR010000019.1:0-13952 GCA_963771495.1 uncultured Acidobacteriaceae bacterium
TAATAAAGGTGGATCTCCGGAATACGGGTTCATGTCCATCTGGGCCCAGCGCGAAGGTTCTCAGCCGGTCGCACGCGTCCTCGAAGCGAAGCTCTTTCCTCCTTTTGAAGCAGCGGGCGGACTCGGTCCAGCCAATGTGCCCGGCTTACCGCGGCTCGAGGAAGCCGCCTTTGAGGGAGAATTTCCGTTCGCGCGCATTCGCTTCACGGATCCCGAATTCCCAGTTCGCGTGAATCTTGAGGCGTTTTCTCCGTTTTTTCCATTGGACGCCGACGAGTCGGGCTTGCCTGTGGCGATATTGCGTTACACGGTACAAAATCCGAGCTCAGCCGTAACCGACGCGTCACTCTGTTTCTCACTCTCGAATCCAGTCGGTGACTCGCGATTGCATCCCGAACGCGAAGTATCAGCGAACGGCAAAACGATCCAGTTCCAGGAAGACGAGCAAATTAAAGGGATCGGATTTTCGAATCCGTCACTGCCTCAGCAAGATCCTTTGCATGGCCAATTTTTCGTCGGAATACTGAACGCATACGAAGGCAAGCTAACCTATCTGCGAGGCTGGCCGCTCGTGAAGTGGTGGACCAGTCCTC
The DNA here is from genome assembly GCA_963771495.1 of uncultured Acidobacteriaceae bacterium. Classification (GTDB taxonomy): domain Bacteria; phylum Acidobacteriota; class Terriglobia; order Bryobacterales; family Bryobacteraceae; genus Bog-105. Next base: position 594 of record CAVYTR010000019.1, read on the forward strand.
TCTTATTCTGGGATGACTTTAAGAAGGACGGTGAGTTGGGGCCGGAATGGGATAAACAGGAGTCCGTCGGTTCCCTGTGCCTCAAGCAGCGGATTACCCCGCATAACTCCGCCGATTTCACTTTTCTGCTAGCCTGGCGCTTTCCCAATCGCACCCCGGCCTGGTGCGGATGGCAGGCTCCGAAAGGCGAGGAGCAGACCAATCTCGGGAACTACTACGCAACCAGGTTCTCCGATGTTTGGCAGGCCGCCCGCTACGCCGCGCAAAATCTCAATCGCGTCGAGGAAAAAACTCGCCAGTTTGCATTAGCAGTTCGTGAGTCCACTCTGCCAGCGCCTGTCAAAGACGCTGCTATGTCCAACCTCTCCACGCTCGTGACGCAAACTTGCTTTCGAACCGCGAACGGTGAATTTCATGGCTTCGAGGGAAGCAATGATGATAGCGGTTGCTGTTTCGGCAATTGTACTCACGTCTGGAATTATGAAACAGCAACATCGTTTCTGTTTCCGTCCCTCGCCCGGTCCTTGCGGAAACACTCCTTCGGCTACTCGCAGGACGAACAAGGCGGCATCCGTTTCCGCCAACTCCTACCCGATGGAAAGCAGCGCTTCGGATTTACTGCCGCTGATGGGCAGATGGGGCAAATCTTGCACGCCTATCTCGACTTTCAACTCTCGGGCGACGTGGATTGGTTACGAGAGCTATGGCCGCACATCAAGCATGCCATCGAATATTCCTGGATTCCAGGCGGCTGGGATGCCAACCGGGACGGAGTGTTGGAAGGCGCCCAGCACAACACGTATGACGTCGAGTTTTATGGCCCTAACCCGCTTTGTAGCATCTATTATCTCGGCGCATTGAAGGCCGCGGAACAGATGGCGACGATACTCGGCGAGACCCGCACGGCATCGGAATATCGGCGATTATTCGAATTCGGTAGCCAATGGATCGATGCGAATCTGTTCAACGGCGAATATTACATTCAGAAGATCCGCGGTCTTCCAAAGACCGAGATTGCACCTTCAACTATCGGCGACATAGGAAGCGAAGATACACAAAATCCTCAATTCCAGGTCGGCGACGGATGCCTTGTGGATCAGCTCATGGGCCAGTATTTAGCGGATTTGACTGGATTGGGAGATCTGCTGCAATCCAAGAATCTGCGCAAAGCGCTTGAATCGGTTTACAAGTATAACTACAAACCGAGCTTGGCAGAGCACGAATCAGTGCAGCGGATTTACGCTTTGGAAAATGAAGCGGCTACGGTCGTTTGCGATTACGGAAAGGGAAAACGTCCGGAAGTCCCCTTCCCCTATTTCGCAGAGGCATGGACAGGTCTCGAATACACTGTGGCCGCGCTGATGATTTCCCGGGGAATGGTGGAGCACGGGATCACAATCGTAAACGCGGTTCGTGCCCGGTACGACGGTGAAAAACGAGATCCTTGGGACGAGTTCGAGTGTGGACATCATTATGCCCGTGCGATGTCATCATGGTCCCTCATTCCTGCGCTGAGTGGATTTCGGTATGACGGCTCAACCCGAAGAACGTCAGCCAAACCGCAAATAAATGTTCCTAAGTTTCGTTCCTTCTGGTCTACGGCGGGCGCGTGGGGATTCTTTTCTCTGAGCGCGATACGGCCCGCTCTCAATTCTTGTTGGTACTCAATACGGGCACACTTCACTGCGCAAGAGTCGCGTTGCCGGGCAGGTTTGATAAAGCGCGTGTCCAGCATAATCGTGCGGCCGTCGACCACAGCGTAAAAAGTGATGGGCAAGAAACGGTATTGGCTTTGTCCCGTGAAATTACGTTGCATGCTGATGACCGGCTCGAAATCACCCTCTCTTAGGGGGGTCGATCATTTTGTGTTGTCTGCCTTTCCGGATGCCGGATACTGCAAAGATGAAATGTTGGTGGATATCTGCCTTGGCCGCGGCCATACCGGCCGAGCTCCTTTTCTTTACAGCAGTAACCGCTCAGTCTCCTTCGCTGCCGGCGCGAAAGCGGCAGCCTACTCCGGAAAAAGTCATCGAAGAGCACCTTGCTGCGTTCAACGCATGCGATTGGGATCGCCTGATGGCCCAATTCCCCGACAACGTGGAGTTCTTCTCGCCTAATGGCGCTGTCGTCCGCGGGCGCGCCGCGCTGGGTCGCATGTTTGCACAGGTAGTGAAGCCGCCGTCTCAGGGCGGGACCTGCGGTCTGAAAATCACGCCGGAGCACACCTTTGTGGTCGGTGAAACGGCAAACGTTCAATGGCGCGCCGACGCTCCGTTTTTAGCGGAGCCATATCGAGGAGCCGACGCCTACGAAACGCACGATGGGCTGATGGCTGCCCAAGTTACTACGTTCGACCGGTCGGCGTTGAAGATAAAAAATACGGCGCGTCATTAGGGGCGTTGTCGGCCGCCACTTTCCAAATCGTTTCACCGGTCACCGCGTCGACAGAGTACGCATGCCCGCGACGGTCGCCGAACAGCGCGACGTTTCGTTTGCCGATCTGTGCGACCGTGATCGCCGTCCAGTCCCAGTAGTAGCAGCAGGGCTGTGCGTCGAGCGAATAGACATGCGCGTCCTGGCTTCCCAGAACCCGCATTCCCCGAGCATCTGATCAATGCGATGACAGCCGCTTATGCCGGGCGGCCATAGCAGCATTAGTCTTGCCATCGCGAATCTTGGCTCACGCCGGTTTGCGTCCCCAATTCGCTATGAATGTGATGACGCTGGTCCAATAATGCGGGTCCTGATAACGGGTATGGAACTCCTCGAGCGTTTTGTCAGTAACGTGACCCGATTTCAGCAGTGAGGGCGCCAGCTCCCGCATGGTCTCGGTCCAGTATGTTGCCCAATCTGACCGGCCGTTGAACTGCGCGGTGTGCCCTTCCCCGGCGACATCCTCCAGGCCGAGCGAATCCAGCCAGGCAGGAATTTTACGGCCGACAAAGTAATCGATGCCAGCTTCAACGGACCACTCTAGCCATCCTTGTCAGAACGTGTGCATCGAATCCGGCTCGGCGACAGTGCAGGGCAGCATGTCCGGTTCGATGGAAAGAAGCGCGCCTCCGGGCTTCAGCGCAGTCACCATGCGCCCCAACGCCTTATAGGCAGGCGTGAGATGGTGAAGCAGAGCACGCGCGGTGACGAAGTCGTAGGAACCCTCTTCTATTGCATCTACATCCTGAAGGATATCGATTCGGCGGATCTCAAGACACGGCACGTGCAGGTCCACAATATAACGGAGATCGATGTCGCTCGCGACTACGTGACCAGTGGAGGCTACGCGCTCAGCTAGAGCCTGTGCGATCGATCCGTTGCCACAGCCGAGCTCCAGGCAGCGCCAGCCTGGACCCACTCCCAGCCGAACAATGTGAGCGCGCGCGACGGGATCCAGCAACGCTGACATTAGCGCCAAGCGTTTTCGTTCGCCCACCAACTCATGCGGCAAGCTGTATTCAGCCATTGACTTTGCCTTTTATTAGAATTGCGAGAAACCCGCGTCGGATTATACGTTAGGCTGCGCGTTAGACCTTCTAACAGGCGGAATCATTTCGGCTGTAGAACTGGAGGCAAACTCCAGATGGGACAACCATGTGGAATTCGCGCCGCCCCCAGGCTTTCATCTCGACTGGGCCCACCCGCGCCGAAATGCCACGATATTCCTCATAGAGTGCATCGAGGTCTGAAACTCCTATACTGAAACTGGCATTGTCAGCCCATTGCTGGTTATCATTCTCGACCAGGTTGAAACAGATCGCATCTCGACTAATTCCCGCCATCCCACCCGCCTGCCACGATACGGAGAACCCCATTTGCTCCTTGTAGAATTTCAAGGCGTCCGCCAAACTTCCGCCACTCGGAATCATCGGTGTGATCGAGAGCAAAGCCGAGTGCTGGGGAGGCATCCGGGTCCATTTTACTCACCGAGTGCTGCACACGGCCCCATTCCTCCAGAACCTGACTGCAAAACGCAAAGACAAACCCAATTCATGCGGTGCCCGGATTTAGCTATTCAACACGGACACCACCTAGCAAAATCGGCTCAGTATACAAGAATGAGACCGAGCGAACACGGCCTAAACTCTTGGTGATTTTGTCGGAGTTTAAGCGTGTGCACGTACGTCCAGTTTGCGTGCCATGCGTCCGTGTGGCACGCTATACGGGTCACAAGCGCGTCCCGGTACAAATCACAAGTTGTCGCAAACAGGTGCTAAATCAGCGTCCGACTAATGATCTCATTGCAGCAGACTTTACCGGCGAGCGCAAAGACTTCATGATTCGGAGAAAATTCTCTGGGACTCTGAAACAGCGACGGATGCCGAGGCTAAACAAAAGAAGCTTGAGTATTTAAGAACTCTAAGCCGAACGATCCGGCGATAGACTACAACCGTTGGCCACCTTCTCGGGCATGCTCCCCAGTTGAAGAAATTGAGCGGAACTAGTCGCTCGTCGGGGGAGCGAGTTGTTGCGTTCGCCGAACTCCGTCTTTTGACCTGCAGGCAACATAGTACTGTTTTGGGGTGCCGTAGTACTTGCGATGTGTCTAACCATCACTCAGCCTAAGAGAATTATCCTTAGGCCTTCCAAACGCCTTTCAACAATTCCAGATATCCCACGCAAAGGGAGAAGGATGCCCGCTCGAAATATTTTTTCTGGGCTCACCACAACGGTGTTGCTGGTTTGCGGAATTTTGGCAATCGATCCCGCGACGGCGGCCTCGACTTTCACTTCAGCGGAGAACTGGGTCCGCATCAGCGCATTCATCAACGAGCCGCTGGCCAACGCAGATGTCGCGGTGTTCTCGGCCGACGGGAGGCTGCTGTTTTGGAAAGCGAACGCCACAAACAGGCGCGGCATCTATCCGGCGAAGGTCGCGAACTTGCCGCCGGATTTCCGGGTGGTCGTCATTGCGGATGCGAACTGGCCATTCAATCGGTCCGATCTCCGGGCTCTCGGATTGGTGGTTTTGAGCGCCGACGTGCGAAACTACAACCCGGCGAACGACACTGTATACGTTAACCCGGTCACCACGATGGTCACCGGCCTGTTGCTTCGAAATCCGGGACTGCATCTGCCGCAGGCTCAGGCGCGAGTGCGACAGTTCCTTGGCATGCCCGCCAACGCCAGCCTGGGCGCGGCCCTCCGCGAAGGCACACGCTACCACTCCGCTTATTTTTCCGAATCGGCATTTCTGAAGGAGGCGAACCGGCATGGTGGACTACTCATTTTCGTAGAGACTCTGCTGAAAAAGATGCTCGATAACCCGCGCTCGGTGCATCGTTTCCCCTCCACCGCGTTGCAGAGCGGCTCCGGCGGCATCGCTAGCTTCATCGGGGAGAAACTGGCAAGCGGTGCTCTCTCCTGGGCGGCTGGGCAGGGATTGGGCTGGGTGGCGAAGAGCGCGGGTCTGACCCAGCCCGGAGCGACTGCGGAGCAGATCATGCAATTGCAGCAGAGCCTCGATGATTTGCAGAGCAGCGTCGATCAGTTGAGTACTCAACTCGCCCAGGCCACCCAGCAGATCCTGAACGAGCTGACCAAGACCCAGTACAACACCATCGCCACCCAGGCCGTTGGCCTGGCCGCAAAGGTCAATGTCGCCGAACAAAACGTCGCCTATTACGCGGATGGATGCCCGCCCCTCCCGGAGGACGGCGCCCCGCAAGCGGTCGGCTCTGTCTCCGCCGATTGGTGCGCCAGCCAAGCCGCCCTTATCCAGTCTCAGTTGAGCGATATCGAGATCAACGGAGCCTACGAGCAACTCGCCAATTGGCTCCTCGATACCCAGACCGTCGGCTTCAAAGGCATGATCCACCTCTTCAGCCAGTCCGCAGGTGCCAGCGTGCGCTTCTTCCGGCCCGCCGACTCCACCCGTGTACAAAACATGTTTGATTACTGGGACGCCGTCGAAACCCAGGCCGCCAACCTCAAAGTCGAACTCTGGCATCTAATCGGCAATCAGGACAACCCCGGGGGCAGGAGGCAACTGACCGATTTTCTCGGCGACCCCGAGCTCGATCCCCCCACCACTGGTAGCTTTCAGGCTACTCACCGAGCCGAACTCCAGCTCATGTTCCCGGCCGTTCCGGTGGGTACAGTCGTCGATGCCAAGACTCGCCTGATGTGGGCCACCGGCATGCCGATGTTGCAGCCTGTCACCGACATCAACGGCAACACAACGTATTACTGTCCCGCCGACTACTACGGCTTCGGCGCGCCGTATGGGTTAACCGGGGGTCCCAGCTTCGGGATGAGCTTCGTCGGACTATCGGGCTGGACATCCCCCAGTCTCTCTACCTTGCAGGCGCTGATCGACGGCTGGAGTGGCAACGCCGCCAATCCCTTGAGTTGGCTCATCGCGCAATCGAAGGCAGTCGCGCCTGACACGCCAACCAGCGCCGGTTTCTTCGACGTCCTCGCCTGCGCCCAGGGAAGTCACACCTTCGTCTGGACAAACACCAACCAGGGAAGCAGCAATCCGAACTTCTATTCGCCCTACGCGGTGGTCGACATGAACAACGGATCCGTGCCGGCCAAGAACACCTACCCTTACGGCCAATCGAATTGGCTATTTCTCACGCGCCCTCTCGCGCAAGGCGAGCAGTACTACTGGTATCCATAATGTCGCCGCCGCTGGGCATTTCCGGCGCAACGCAATTATGAACAGGTAGTTACGACAGAGGCATTCGCCTCTTTGAGACCGCAGATGCGTATCATCAGATGCCCGAGATGTTGGCAGTCTCAACTGGCCGGATGACACTCGACACATTCAGGAAACGTCGGCATGTTGGAGAAGTGTAAGCCAGATACGGAATGACAAGTCGGCTTCGGGCCGACGAACTGCTGTATGGCGCGTACCACATCAGTACGCTTCAATCGAGTTGATGCTGTGACTCCTTCAGCACTCTCGACAGATTCTTATGTCTACACGGCATCGGAAGCGCGGGAACCGAAGCGCTCGGCGAGCATTGATGAAATCAGATCCAGCCTTCCGCATGCGGGCGTCCCATTTCATCGTCAGGCACCCCTGTATGGCGGAGAGTAATTTCCGTGCCGTTCTCGCGGGACTCGGACGTAATGGCCAGACGGCTACAACGTAGCATGCGAAAGGGCAAAACCGACCATGGATCGGGAGAATCGCTTGTAAGCGGTTGAGCGGTACTCAAAAAAGAAAAGTGCGGTGGTTTGTCACCCAGTTGCAAAATGTTTTGCAGAACGTGAGCCAGTGGGGCAGGAAGGTGGCGGCGAGGGCAGGAGAAGGCGATGGTTGGTCCTGCCGGAGGTGGGTAAGGAGACTGCGGTGGAAAGTGCGCACGCCGCAACGGAGGTTGGTGGTGAAGAAGCGGGGTTGTTGAGCTGCCGAACTTCGGTTAACCGCTGAGGCGGAGAAGCTGATCGACGGTCAGCGCAAGGACACCGAACATGAGATGCGCCATGATTTTGGTCGCTCCGCGTACCCGGATGGTGCGTGCGCCGAACTGGTCTTTTAAGCGCGCGTTGACGCGCTCGGACATGGTACGCACGCCGAAGCGTTCGTGCTGAGCCGGCGTAAAGGGCGCTCGTTTTCTGCCCAAGCGTTTGGGCAGGGTGCGCCGGTGATCGTAATGCCGCTGGCTGTCTTGAAACGCCTTGTGCGTAATAGGCACTGAACCGTTACTCAAGGCAATCAATGGAACGTGACCTAAACTGCGGCTGTGCTCGAGGATCTCGTTGGCATCGTAGGCACTGTCCATCAAGTCGTACAGAGAGGTGACGCGTTGCGCCGTGATGGTTGCCAACGGAATGGCGACTTGCGAGTCATGCAGCGAGGCCGCGGTCAGCAAGCAACTCATCGGGATCTGGCCATCGGCCACATCGAGATGAAGTTTATAACCGCGCCAGTATTGCTGATAGCCTTTGCTGCTTTGCTTCACCCCCAGGCTGCAATGGCGTGGCAACTCCTTCAACATTTCAGCCACCGTTTGCTGACGTTGGCGTGGCAGGCGCTTGGTGGGCAGGATGCGTTCGTTCTTGCGCGGGCGTCCGTGACGCCTACTTTCCCGTGCCGGCAAGACTTGTGCGGCGGGCAGCGTGTCGAAGCGCTCGCGCGCTTCGACGGCGGTCGAGTCCCGCGCGATATGACCAACCAGACGCTCTTGTTGTGTGTCCTTGATGAGCGCTTCATGCAGCCGCTGCGGCAGCTCGCTTTGCGCAAACTCGGCAAAGGCGCGCGAGAACGTGGCCTCGTGTGGAAGCTGCCCTGCCGTGTGCCAGCCGCACAGGCAGCGCAGTTGCAGGTCGGTTTGTAAACGCTCCAGCAACTGACGGGTGGTCTCCAGCCCGAGGATCGCTTTCGCCAGGAAAGCCGCTGCGAGTGCCTGCCGGTCTTTGGACGGGCGCCCTCGCCAACCTCGGCTGGGAGCCAGATAGCGGCTTAAGCAGATCATCCCCAGCACCGAAACCAGCAATTGCGCCTTTTCCGATAACGCGCCCACCTGCTGCTCTAAACGCTCGAATAACAACGTCTGATTCAGATGTGAAAACTGCTCCAGTCGCTCGCGTAGGGTACTCTGCATAGGGGCTCGCTCCTGCTTTCTGCTTGCGTAGAAACAACAGATTACAGGTCCGACACCCCTCCTTCAAATCATTTCTTATTCGTCCTGTTTCAATTCTGAATTTTGCAAGCGCCTTTTGTGATCGGATGTCAGCAGGTGGGCAGGTGAGGGCCGAGAATAGGTTTTGATGGGGATGTGGGGATGAACTGCCGGAAGGGCGTCATACGACAGCAATCCGGAAATGACCATTACGCCGGTTTGTAAACCCTGTTTCGGCACCCGGAGATTATCGACGAATTGAAGAAATACGTATTCGTCCCGCACTCCGCTGAGGCTCTCAAGCCACGATAAACGCTTTCTCGGTTACATTCCGCGACCAGGTGCTGAAGCAGGTCGCGCTTGACTGGTGCGAAGAGCACCGCATCCGCTGGCAGTAAACGAATGTTCCACGTTATGCCTCAGCGGCGTCTACACCACCCTCCTTCTCGGGCGAGAGGAACATCAATTGACTGTAAGAACAAAAGTCAGGGCTTTTTGAATTTTGGCGGGCTCCTTGGAAGTAACGGAGCACTACACCTGTTCGAGAAGGGATTTGACCTTTCTTGCAGAATTTCCAAACGGAAACATAACGCCCTCTGCCATCCTGAAAAAATGCCCGTAGGTCTGGACTTCGGAACCACGAACACTTCCATTGCGCTCGCCGGACCGAACGGTGTTGAGGTCGCCAAGTTCGCCTACACTGGCGGCGTAACCGAGTCCTTCCGCTCGCTGCTCTACCTTCACCGCATTCGCGAAAATGGCCGAAGCACGATTAAGTCATGGAGTGGTCCCGCCGCTATCGACGAATATCTCGCCTCGGATGAAAAGGGCAGGCTCGTCCAGTCGCTCAAATCTTTCCTGACCAGCCGAAGTCTGCAGACCACCGAAGTGTTCGGAAGACGCTTCAAGCTGGAAGAACTAATTGCACGTATTCTTGCCGATATCCGCGCGGGTGCCGAAAGCCAGTTCGGTCCAACAGCGAAGCAGGTCGTTGTAGGCCGCCCGGTACGCTTCGTCGGTGCCGAATCGGACGCAGATGACGAATACGCTCTCGCCCGTTTGAAGGAAGCGCTCCTGATCGCCGGATTCAAAGAAGTCAGTTTCGAGTACGAACCCGTCGGAGCCGCTTACCATTACGAATCCACTCTCGATCACGACGAACTCGTAATGATCGGCGATTTTGGCGGCGGTACCAGTGACTTCTCACTCCTTCAGGTCGGTCCGTCGCTGCGACAATCAGGAGCCACCCGCCATGTGATCGGCAACGAGGGCGTGGGTATCGCCGGTGACTCATTTGATGCCCGCATCATCCGCCATCTCATCTCTCCCGCTCTAGGAGCTGGTTCCGAACTCGAATCAAGCGGCAAAAGGTTACCCGTCCCGAACTGGGTCTACTTTAAACTCGAGCGCTGGCATCACCTGTCGTTTCTCAAATCGACCGATACGCTCAACATGTTGAAGAGCGTGGCGGCACAAGCGCTCGAACCCAAGAAAATCGACGCTCTTCTGTATCTCATTCAGCACGATCTCGGCTATCAGCTGCATCGGGCTGTACAGCGCGCCAAAATCACTCTCTCTAATGTCGAGCGGACCCACTTGCATTTCTCCGACGGCGACACGGAAATCGACCGAGAACTAACTCGCGCTGACTTCGAAAGCTGGATACAGGAAGAGCTCAGAGAGATAGAGGATCATGTAGATGGCTTGCTATTGAAAACGGGAGCGCACCCCGCCGACGTCGACGTGGTTTTCCTTACTGGGGGCTCGTCCTTCGTGCCTGCGGTCCGCCGCATTTTTGAATCCCGTTTCGGACATCACAAGATCCGTACCGGCGGCGAGTTCACTTCCGTTGCCCGTGGTCTGGCCTTGCGGGGTGTCGAACTGCGCTGAACGCAAATACATCCGGCAAGGACGGCAGCCTTGCTGAAGGACCCCAGTTCGACGTCTACTCGCGTCCCGGAATACTGCTCTCCGCGTCCTATCTTGGTTGAGATGGGCGTTTGTCGTTCCTGATCCTCCGCAAATTGCAGACACGCACCGTCCGCTAAGCCGCGAGCGGAACGGGCGGCATCTCTCCTTCGCTACGCTCCCATGGTGTTCGGGCTAATCCCGGAATGCCGTTCGGCCTCCCTACGGAATAAAGTGTTCAGCTTCGCTGGATCCTCAACTTTGGTGACCGATTACGGAATCGCCGTCAATCCGAAGCGCCCAGAAATCGACCAAGGCCCGCGGGATGCAGGCAGATCAATTTGCGGTTGCGCCGCTCAGGCTCTTGCTCGCACCAGAGGTCGGACTGGCTGAAGGGCGCTTCATGTCATAGAGTGCATGATCCGCTGCCGACAGCAATTTATCCAGGGTCTCGCCGTCGTCGGGGAATGCGGCACTGCCGACGGCCACGGAGATGGATGGACTTTCTCCATCGGAGGCGATGAGTTCGCGGATTCTTGTCGCAATCTGCTGGGCCTGCCGTAAACCTGTCTCGGGAAAAACCACAGCAAACTCGTCGCCCCCGTATCGCGCCGGCGTATCGACCTCCCGACAATGGGCTCGCAGAACCTTGGCTAACCTGCACAACGCCCGGCTGCCCACCAAGTGACCATGCGTGTCATTGATCTTCTTCAGTCCGTCCAAATCGAGGAGCAAGACAGCAAACGACCGTCCATAGCGCCTGCATCTCTTGATTTCCGAATCGAGCACGTCGAGAAATTGCCGATAATTGGCAAGTCCGGTGAGCGGGTCGGTAACCACCAACCTCCGCACCCGCTCATCCGCGCGTTTGTGTTCGGAAACTTCGGCCGCTACAGCCAGACCTGTTATTGCCACAATCCCGATGAACGCTTGCACCAGCAGTAGAGATATGTTGGGTGTTTCTCTTGAAAATGGGCCAAACCCATGCAGAGTGCCCCAGGTGGCAATCCCCGCTAAGATGCAAGTTGCCACCGCTGCCTTGTGGCGATCAAAGCGAAACGCCGCCCAAAGTAGGAAAGGAACGCAGATGTATTCCAATGGATAGTTCTTGACCTCAGCGTTAAAACGGCCTCCGAATACAATCCAGGCTGTGAAAAGAAGTCCTAGAAACAAAGCAATGACCTCGCTGATCTGCTCCCGGGTCCAATTCACGTGGGGATCTTCTCTCCATAGGAGCACGAGGGGAGTCACAACTACCGCGCCCACGCTGTCCCCTAGCCACCACGTCAGCCAGATGCGCCCATACATTGCCCAGTCAGCGAATCCACCCAAGGACAGAGTCGTGACACCAGCCGTGGCACTGATGGTCGTGCTGACCATTCCTGCCAGAAACGCAAACTTGAAAATATCCTGCGCCCTTTCAAAAACCTGCTGGCCACGAGCAAAGCGCCTTACCAGGTAGCAGCCCACTACACCTTCAAGAGTATTTCCCGTAGCAACACCGATTGACGTAAGAACCGAGCCCGCTGTGGTTAAATTCGCAAAGAATGCCCCCAAGAAAATACCCGGCCATACACGAAAGCCGAAAATCAGGAAAGCCGCTAACGCAATTCCGGTAGGCGCCCACACTGCCGTCGCGCTAGGGTGGACAAAAGCGAACCGAAGCCCCAGCTTGGCTGCACAGAAGTAGACCACAGCTAGCACCGCGATTTTGGCCAACTGCCCACCCGGCAAACTCTGCCGCTTTCTCATCGCAAAATCAGCCATAGCCTATGAGGAAGGCGTTTGAATGTTCTCTTGTTTGAATCAAATTCAAGTGCACTCCCTCGTCCAGCAGCAAAAGACCGAAAGTGCGCAATCCATTTCGGGATTAAGCAAGAATCTTCTACGATCAGTCTACCGCTATCCACGTCAGATTCGACCAAACTAGACCTGTCATTCCAGTCCTTCCGCTTTGAACCTCGATTAGTACCGGGAAGTCGGCATTGCGTTTGGAATCGTAAGCCGAAGAGACGGGCGTTTTCATTACTGATCCGATGAACCGTATATACGTCATCGCGGAGCCACACATCATATGAGAGGGCGGAGTTGATCAGTCGGAGATCGGCATGTCGCAATATACGGAGTGCACTTTTTTAGAACGGCACATCGTCGTCGGCTATGTCGAAGTCAGTCTTCTCATCGAGTCGAAGGTCGAGCAGGATACGCGCAGAATGATCCAGAAATTCATCACGATCCATAAATATGATGTGTCGCCTCTGTCCGGCATCGAGCTGCGCAACTAACCAAGTTCGGGCCGCTCTCGTAATCTCTGCTGCTGAAATCAGATAAGTATGGTCCAGCAGGATCATTCTGTTGGCGTCGGGATCGAATATCGGACGATCAATCGCCATCCGGGCCTGATTTAGTACTGTTGCGACGTTGTTTGTGCTTGCTCCGCCCGCGTCTATCTTGTTCCGCTTAACCTGGGCACAAAAGTAGATCCAGCGGCCTGTTGGAAGCTGATATTTCATCCAAAGGTCTTTACCGAATTCCAGCCCTTTCTCTTTTGTGCCCGACCGCGCTAACTCGGTGAAAGCCGAGCCGCTGAAAGAAGGGCACCAACAGGCGTTCCGTAAAACTCATCCTCACTCGCAGAATCGAGAAATGTGCTCAGGCTCTGACGCTGAGCGATTTCCTCTTCACCGACCACCCATGGCGGCCAAGCCTTCGAGAACCCGATCGCTTAACTTCACTCTGATGCAGTATAAGCCGTTAATCCTGGCTTCTACCCATTGGCACACACCCGCAAAGACAGGGCTGACGCTTGAAGTGCTTCACCGTTAAGTGCTCGGAAATTCGACGCGCCTGCCCGATATTGGAGCTTGCTCCAGATCTAGCT
>CAVYTR010000020.1:0-114569 GCA_963771495.1 uncultured Acidobacteriaceae bacterium
AATCTGTTTTAGACACATTTGAGCCGAGATCTTTACCCACATCGAACGTCTCGGTTGCACTGTAAGCACCGGGTGGGACATGGGCGAAGTTCGATTGTCCAACCTGCTTGCCATTGATGAACAGCTTACCCGTTCCTCCGCCGCCGTACTCTTTCGATTCCTGCGTATATTCAAAACCGATCGTGACCTTACCCTTCGGCAGCGGCTCACTCGACCTAATATCGTCACGTTCTTTGTCGAAGAAATTGTTCTCGTAGACTACGTGTCCTTCTTTTACGAAGAGCGTATACCCGGCTGAATTCCCTCCTTCCGCCACAATCACGCCCTCCGCGCCCTTCGCTGGAACTTCGATCTCGGCGGTGATTCGGTGGGACTTCGCCTTCAGGTTCGGCGCAGAGCCTTCCGGGATCCTAACTGTTCCGCTGTAAAACGTAAAGCTGGAGCGTCCGGGGGAAACGGTCGGACGATCAGCGACGACTGCACGCTCCGCGAAGCGGTCATCGAGCGGAAGGACGTTGTACTTTTTGGCTTCCGCATCGAAGACCGACTGCAGCTCCTTTAATTTCTCCGGATTGCTTGCCGCCAGGTCATCAGCCTCGCTGAAATCTTTATCAAGGTTGTAGAGTTCCCACTGATCATTCTCAAAGTCACCCTTCTTGCCCATCAATACCCAGGGCAGACCGTGTCGAGCCACAGCGATCCATCCGTCCTGATAGATTCCTCGGTTGCCGAAGATCTCGAAGTACTGTGTCTTGTGCCTGCCTGCCGCATTCGCATCCGCAAAGGTGTAGTCCATGCTCACCCCAGCCATCGGTATCTGTTTCACTCCATCCACGTAATCCGGTATCTTGATGTCCGCTGCCTCATAAACGGTCGGTGCAATGTCCACTACATGGTGAAACTGACTCCGCACCTCTCCATGGGCCTGGAACTTCGCAGGCCAGTTGATAATCAAGCCCGTGCGCGTTCCGCCAAAATGACTTGCCACCTGCTTTGTCCACTGGTAAGGAGAATCAATCGCCCATGCCCATCCCACCGAAAAGTGATTCTCGTGCAAGGGACCGCCCAATTCATTGATGTGCTTTAGCATCTCCGGTACGCTGTCCGGAAATCCGTTCTGCGTCGCCATGTTATTGATGGTTCCGGTGAGGCCACCCTCGGCACTGCAACCGTTGTCGCCAAGAATCAGGATCGTCAGCGTGTTGTCAGCATTAGGCCCGTTCTTTACTGCGTCCAGCAATCGGCCAATCTGCTCGTCCGTATACGCCAGAAAGCCCGCAAACACCTCCATCTGGCGCGCGTAGAGTCGCTTTTGATCGGCGTTCAGCGAGTCCCACGCAGGCAGCTCCTTTGGGCGCGGCGTCAGCTTGGTGTCTGCCGGAATGATGCCGATCTTTTTCTGGTTCTCATAGACCCTCTCGCGATATTCGTCGTAGCCTTTATCGAACTTGCCGCGAAAACGGTCGATGTACTCTTTCGGGGCATGATGAGGGGCGTGCATTGCACCTGATGCCCAGTACAGGAACCACTGTTTGTCAGGCGCAACCGACGTCTGGAGACGCAACCAAGAGATCGCCTGGTCCGCCATGTCTTTGCTCAGCATATAGCCCTGATCGGGCCCATAAGGTGGCTCAATCGGATTGGTATTCCGAAAGAGCTGCGGTCGCCATTGGTCCGTTTCACCTCCCTGGAATCCGTAGAAAAAATTAAAACCTTTCCCTGTAGGCCAGCGATCAAACGGTCCTGCCGGGCTTGTTTCCCATACCGGAGTGTCGTGCCACTTCCCGATCGCCGCTGTGTTGTATCCATGAAACCTCAGGACCTCTGCGATTGAAGCCGCGTCCTCACCCCAGATGCTGTTGTATCCAGGAAATCCAGTTGCGCCCTCTGTAATCCCAGCCATTCCCACCTGGTGATGATTGCGCCCGGAAAGCAGAGCGGCACGAGTCGGCGAGCACAATGCGGTGTTATGGAAGCGGTTGTATAGCAGGCTTTGCTTTGCCAGTTTGTCGATGTTCGGCGTTGGAATCAGTCCGCCAAATGGCTCTGTCCCGCCAAAGCCAAGATCATCCACCAGGATCATGAGCACATTGGGAGCACCGGTAGCAGGCTTAGGAGGCTGCGGAAAGTCAGATTTCGAATCCTTATATGTCTGTCCGATGCTCCCCTCGAAGGGAGCCGGCGGCAACGGAAGCTGAGTACCTGTTGCCGGGGCCTGTGCGCCGGCCTTTCCCGTGAAGAGACCCATCGACGTCCCAATAAGTACAACCGATGCAGAAAATAGAAGTTTCTCGCGGATGGTTCTGGACATGATGTTTCCGATTGGTGACTCTTAGAGGGTGTCGGCTCCCTGGGGATTTATTTAAATTGCAAACCACGATCAGTCGAACCGAACCGGTTGAAGTCGGCCTCACCGCGTCTTTGGTCAGCAAGGATTTGGAACACCGAATAAACTACTGCCGCACACGTCGTGACGGGTTCTCTAGAACTCGGTGAATGCTCTCTCAAAAACGAGCTTGAGCGATAATTATGGCGGCTCTAGATGTGACAGCAAGAACGTCATGGACCAAGCGATTCTCTCCGCAGCGACACGCTGGACTAATTTCTACGTGATCATGGGCTCGGCAGCTGGCGCGTTGACGGGCCTGCAATTTGTGGTCATGACGCTCATCACAGAAGGACGGGCGACCGGCGGCTCGCGGGAAGTGAGTGCGTTTGGCACACCCACGGTTGTGCACTTTTGTGTGACACTAATGATTTCTGCTTTGATGAACGCTCCGTGGCCGCGTGTCCGGGAACTTCAGATCTGCCTTTGGGTATGTGCGGTCGCCGGAGTTGCGTATGGAGTCCAGATCATCGATCATGCCAGGAAAGCAGCCTATAATCCGGAGTGACTTTCATCGCGCTGCGGAACCAGCAGAATAAGGACTCAGCCTGAGTTAGCTGATCGCGAGATAAGTGCGGTAGCGCTCGTCCCTGATGGTGAAAAAAGGACGGAAGAGCAGACGGCCTTGGCCGTTTCGCGCGCCGGCCAGTTTATCGTCTCCGCAAGAGAACGCCACGGTGTGAATGACGAGGTGGCTTTTTTTAAGCTTTCCGGAGAGATCGTCATCTGCTTGCGGAAGAGCATCTCAAGAGACTTGCGACCTTCCGGAGTACCGGCGTCATGCACGTAGACGAGCCAGAGGTCCTTCGGAATCTGATGCTGCAGTATTTGTTCGTAAACCTGGTCCGATTCTTGGTGTCGATCATACACTGCCGAAAACGCATTTAGAATCGCAGTTGCTCGTCCGGTAATCGCGGATGATTCCATAACGGGATCACGGGCTGGAGAAGCTTTCCGCGCAGCCTCCAAGTCTTGGTTGGTAACCACGACGCCCAACCGCTGCTTAACGTTTTCCCGAGCCGTAGCTGCGATCGCACCTTTCAGCCGGTCACATCGCAGGCTTTGCAACGAGGCGTCGATTTCTGCACGATCGGAAGGGCCGCTTGGTTCACGCTGGTTCTTGAGCACGAAGAGATCTGTCGCTAACTTTGCTGAGGCCTTCAGAACGCTGTCGGGGATAGGTTTACCGTTAATCGTCCCCCAAAATCCGGCTTGAGGCGAGGAAACCTGACTCGCGAGAAGCGGCCAACGAGATGTGAGCAAGGTAATGCCAAAAACAGCTAACACCTTAACTTTTGAGGCTACGGTAAAGTCCATGACAAACACCTCAAAAATCCGGAAAAACTAAATTAACTCCGTCGCTCAAAAGAACGCCGTTGCAGACGCCTGCTGGCACAGCTATCGGCATCCATTTATTGTTATGGTCTGGTCTCATAAGGTTTTCGGAGGTTTCGGGGACGACAGCCGCGCCGATCTTGAGCGCCGCTCAAAACTGGCTCACGGCAACAGAGGCGCCGCTGACGTTCACTGCATTGTTCGATCCGAAAACTTTCAGCCCCTTGCCGCCGGCTTCGGACTGGATCTGCAACCCGACCTTAAACGCGAGTTGTACCAACACGGCCGCGCACTGCTCCGGCGAAAGATTGGGAGCCAGCGCTTGGTCGGCAGCCATACCTGAGGCCCCGTTCTTGACCAAAATCTTTCCCGGCGCGGGACCAGTTCCGCCCTGGAAGATAATTTCGAGACCGCCCGCTTGGGCAGACGAAGATGAGGAAGCTTGTGGTGCCTGATCGGCGCTGGCAGCCGGTTCTTCCGCGACCGAATACAGAGCCTCGAACGGCGCATCTTGCGGTATCTCTCGACTTGCGTAGGGAACGTGACAAGTGCCTCCCACCAGTTTGCCTGGTTGACTTCCTACATCGTGAAAGGCCGGTTTGAAGTGCGGAACCCTGCATATATACAGAGGCGTTCCGTCCGTATCGTAGCCGCCCTGAACCAGATCTGCCGCGATGCCGCTAAAGTCGCCCAGTTCGCTTTCCCGTACGCCACGTCGTAGGTCTTCATCTTGTATTCCTGGCCGCCAAACGCGATGCTGCACTCGCCTTGAATCCACTTGCCAGGCATCAAGCTGCCGTTATAACCTGCCCGGCAAACATATAACGGAGATCCCGGCTTCGGTCCATTCCCTGGACCGCCTTCAATCGCCCCTGGCCCTGGTGTGAACGGCGCACGAGCCGCTTGCCAGGTCACCGAACTCGGTCCAGGCTGGGCATACGGAACACTCGGAGGCACCGGGGACGGCGGAGTGTAGGGCGGGTAGTAACCGCCGGCCGAGTAAAGCGCCTCAAAAGGTGCTCCTTGCACAATCTCCTTTCCTCCGAAAGGAACGTGACAACTGCCGTTCAGCAGTTTTCCCGGCTGCCACCCGGCGTCGCTTCCAAATGGAAACCCAGGAACCTGGGGGAAATTCGCGGGCCCTGTTCTGAAGCGAACTCGACACGTGTAAAGCGGTGAGCCATCGCTGTCTGTACCCGTTTGAATCAGCCCGTTTCCAGCACCCTGATACCTCTGCCAAGCCGCGTTCCCGTAAGCAATTTCAAAAGATGAGCGCACGATCTCTTGACCGCCGTACGCAATATTGCAATTTCCTCCCACCCACTTTCCCGGCTGCAGGCTGCCCTGGTATCGCGCTCGGCAGATGTACATCGGCGAGCCTGGATTCGGGTCGGCGCCCGGGCCGCCACTGATCGCACCAGGCCCGGGCGTATACGGCGCTTGCGCCCGTTGCCAGTAAACGCCCTCCCCCGGGTAACCAGGCGGATACTGCGCCGCAGCACAAAAAGAGAAACCAAACAAAACACCCGGCACAAGCATCCTCCGAAAGAAGCCCGCTGAGCGTCCCGTCATTTGACTCTCTTTTTCATGATGGAATCCTACGAACTATATCAGCGAATCTGCTTTTCAGTAAAACGGCAGGCCTGCCCGCGGTTCGTGTAACGTCGTCTGGGCTCGCGTGGTGCACGAATGCGGATGGCAGCTAGCGCAACTTGGCAACGGCCTCTTTCGCTGCCTCCGAAACCGGGATTAAACCGTCAAAATGAATCTTCTCCTGGTCGTCCATGAGTTGCTCAATAGCCGGCAGAGCTTCCGTAGCTCGGAGCCTTTCGAGAGCATAGATCGCGAGGACCCGCATATCAGGATCGGGGTCTTTCAAGGTGTCAATCAGAGGGCTGATGGAAGCGTTACCGCCAATCTCACCTAGCGACCAGGGAACGATGTGGTTCACCTCCTTATGTTGTAGGAGGGGCACGAGGATGAGTACAGCTCGAGGGTCTTTCAAATCACCTAAGAGGTGAGCCGCGTAGTAGCGGTCTGCGGGTATTTGCGGGGCGAACGGCAGCTTGATAGTTGGGTCGGTCGATATGATACTGCTTCCTACAACAGCGCCTTGTCCCTCGGGTCTTTCGGAGCGATCTTCTAGAATGCGACGGAGAACCTCAAAACCACGTTCGTCACCAAGGCCAGCAAACACATACGCCGCGTTTCCCCTGAGGTGCCTATCCTCGTTCCTGAGCCATGGCTCCAGCTTTGGTAATACCTGGCGATCTCCCAGAGCCACGATCGCCTTGGCCACGTCGAACTGTTTCCAAAATACGGTCGTCTCATTGAACTGCTGGACTAATCTTTGTGCGGCCTGATTTGTCTGCGCGCCCACCGGGCCGGCCCGAATCCCCAGTGCCAGCAAAGCGACAGCGATTCTCGATAACGTAGCCGTCTCGACACCTAGCAATTGTTTTCGCGCCACAACTCGCCGTTGTAGTAGACTCCGGCGAGTATGGCTGAGTTCCAATCTGGTGGCTTTGGAGTCGAATGGAAGCGTGCAGGAAAATCGGCGGGCAGTAAGATGGATGGCGGTTACTACAATCGGCCTCTCGATAGCCTTTTACGTTGGGTACTAATCTCAATTGCGTTGGTTATCGTAGATTTCTTTTGCTGCCTTGGCTTACAAGCCATTGTGGATCATGGACTCAATGTCGAAAACTATTTCATTGCTCCTGTAGTAAGTCACCTACTTTCCGGTGCGGGCCTGTTGCTGATAGTACGCCGGTGGGCCAGAGTAGGACGAAAGAAACACCTTCTCACGATTGTTCTGGCGTGGATCACGACGAGCCCGGTGGCTCTTCTCATCAGTTTGGGAATCAATTTTGCCTATCGTTTTACTTTCTGACTTTATCCGCGTCAAGCATTCAACGAATGTGCTTTGAGTTACTCGGCTAACCGGCGCCTTCCACGGACTCTTGAGTGATGGCTTGTTCGGCCCACGCGACCGATTCGTCGGGAGTCGCCTTCTACCCACTGCCGCTGACCAGTAAAGAGTATATTCTCAATCTGCATGGCTCTTGCCGCTTATTTTGGGGTCACTCCTCCATTGATCAAAAATTGCACGCTAAGGCAAAAGTCACGGCTTGCTGACCCTGAGGGGGCGCAATTTGCCGTCTCTGAACCCGGAACGCGGCCCGTACCGGCCGCCCAGCGCAAGCGCTCCGACGTCTCGCGCCGAGTGAAGGGGATTCGTATCTCGTTCATGACGGTAGGAGTTCCGAGATGCCCATGTCACGTGCTTGCGACTCTATCGCGTGGTCGAATGCGTACGCGGAACGTGATTGTCGCCGGATGCGTCCCGGTCATCAGGGGCGCCGTCAAGTCCCTGCAAAATTCCACAGTGCTCCGCCGATGTTCCGCTTCTGCATTTGTCCCGCAGAGCCTTAAGCTGGCTCTCCAGGCTCTGTAGTTCCGCGATGCGCTCTTCCACGTGACCGATATGGGTATCGAAAAGCGCGTTGACCTCACCACAGTTCTCGTCCGGAGCGAACCGAAATCTGAGTAAAATCCTGATTTCGTTCAACGCCATGTCTAGGGAACGGCAATGGCGAATGAACGATAGCAGTTCGACGTACTCCTGCCCATAGCGTCGAAAGTTCCCGCTCGTCCGGCCGGGTTTTGGCAGCAATCCTTCATGCTCGTAATACCGAATAGTCTCGATTCCGCATCCCGTTCTCCGTGCAAGTTCGCCTATTGTCATCTGTTCAGACAATGGCTTACCCCGATGGCGGGATGACCCTTCGCCGATTGTGCTATGCGACGCCTGGCCTACTCTACTCGGCCGTCGCTGTTCGCTCCGCCATGGGGCTCGGACTGATCCTGGCTGCCTCGAGCTCTCGCTGGCCCTGGGCCTTGCGCGCGTTGGGAGCCGTGGTTTGCCTGCAAGGACTTTCGTTTACGCTGCTCGGACTTGATCACGCACGAGCCATCATGGAATGGGAGGGGATGCAGGGACCCGCGCTCCTTCGCGCCGGGGCTGCGGTGGCCTTAGCCTGCGGGGGCTTCATACTGGTTGCAGTTACCCAGGGGCCGTCCGAAGCGCAGAGGAAAGCAGCAGGGTCCTAGGAGCGCTTCCTGGAACGTAGCAACCGGATAACCGAGGTGCGGCTAACCCCGAGTTGCTTGGCGATGGCCCGCTTACTGATCCCGTCCTTCCGAAGCTGTTTCATTTCCGGCACGAGTTTACCTGCGGTCATTGGCCGCCCATGCGGTTTCCCGTCCTTTCGCGCTTGATCGATTCCTGCCTTCACCCGGTCCCGCAAGATATCTCGTTCGAATTCCGCAAACACGGCCAGCATGCCTGCGAGAGCGCGGCCACTTGGGGTAGTGAGATCGAGCGCTTCGCTCAGCGAAACGAAGCCCACGTCGAGCGCCGTCAATTCCTGAAGCGTGTTAACAAGGTCTACGAGCCACCGTCCCCAGCGATCAAGCCGCCAGACGATGACTGAATCAATCTCCCGCCGCCTAGCTGTTTCGATCAGCTTTTCTCGCAAAGGGCGGGCTGTCGCCCCGGAGCCCACGTCTTTGACTTCGACTACGACGGTCCAACCTCTCTTCCTGGCATAGCTCCGCATCGCCGATAGTTGCATCGGAAGCGTTTGCTGGTCATGAGTCGAGATGCGGGCATAAAGCCCTACGCGAAGCGCTTTTGCCCCCTGTCCAAAAACCCCCTTGCGATCCGCGGTCGAAACACGTGGCTTTTTCTGGGGCTTGGGCATGCGATAACAGTATGTCCGAAGACTATAGTTTATTCACAGGAGGATAGCAATGCCTTGGCAGGACCTGGTCTGAGATGTGTGTATAGAACGTCGCGCCGGGGTCGTTTCCGTAGCGGGCGTTGACTGACCCCATTGCTTCTCCGCTGCCCCCGGCTTTGAATCGCTGGCCGTCCGAGGAACTCGTCGTTCCGTCGCCCCAGTGCGCGGCGAACTCCAGGCGATGATGATGGTTCACGATCTCGGCGAGCGCCTTCGCGTAGGTTTCATCCCGGATGTGCCAGGTGACGATGCGCGATAGCGTCGAGAGTGAGACGCCAGGACACGCGTCGGCCATCCGGGTGAGTCCAAGATTGATGCCATCGGCGAGAATGGCTGTGAGCAGTAGCGCACGATCCGATACCGCTTCCCCGGAGCGGAGATTGATGAAGTGCCGCCCGAAGTCGCACCAGCTATCCACTTCCGTGAGCAGATCGGTAATCTTGATCCGTGGCATAAGCCCATATGCTTGACGGGTCAGCAACTCCGCTTCATCCGACTCCTGATTGTCGAGCGGAGTGATCTTCAGCACGCCGTCCGTAATGGAGGCGTCAGGCAACTCCTTGGTTTGGGCGAGACGCTGTTGTCGCCAGCCCAACGCATTCAAATCCTGGCGCTTCCGACCAGCCTTCGAGAGTACGAGGAGCTTTACACGCTCACTCCAAGTACGCCCCATTCCATATCAAACTGATAAGCGCAACCGTGCGGGACGCGACCCACGTGCTCGACGGGCTGCTGTATCACGAATCCGGCCGACGACCTGCTTCCTATTTATAACCCCACCGATGAGCGGCGCGAACGTGCCATAGGTAGATGGCTTCTCCACGGTATAGAGGCGCGTGTCGGCGAGGTTGCGAATACGTGGAGCGAACCGAAAACCAAGCAGATGACACAAGGCGAAGACGTGATCGGTGAAACCGGCGGTGTCGGTGTAATGCTCTTCGATGCGGAGGTCGGTCTACGCGCAAGAATTCGGCATGAAGAAGCTCACTGCGTTCAGAGAGGTATTTTTCGGCATCGAGTTCGATCGCGAGCGGCAAGCCTGCCGTTCGCATGGCGGAGTATGTCTGCGCCGGCAGCAAGTAATCATCGAAGTCCCGATATCGACGGCTGCCGGTAACCGATAGATCGCCGGAGCGCAGACTCTTTCCTAACTCTGACAGCACGCAGGTTTCATAAAATCGCTGGTCGATGCCCTCGTTTGTGAATACGTGCCTCTCCCAACGTGGACGAACGAATCCACGCGGCGCGTCGTCGGGTACTTTTCGAGTGCCGGTCTGGTTTAACTCCCGCAGCAGTTCAACTGCTTTCATGAGCTGTTCGCTCACCGGGACGGCCGGAACTCGAAAGCATCAATGAACTGCGGAGCATAGCGACGGAGCACCGGGTAACTGGTGGCGATCAACGCCAGCCAGTCGAATTCACCCGGTTGCGCCAACTTTTCGGCTTCGGCCACGCTCGCCGTCAACTCATCCCATGGCAAAACCCCTTCCACGGCGGCGAACGGATCAGCGTTCCGGGTCTTGGCGTCGATCAATGCCCGGCCAAGCGCAGCATAGCGTTTCAGCGTCTCATTGATTGCCTTACCGTTCTCCTGAAACTTGCCAAGGTGTCTCCGCTCCGCCTTCTTGAATTGCTGACCAAGATAACGCTCGTGCATTTCCAGCGCCTCGTCTGTCAAGACCGCCATCGCATCGAGAACACCGGCAACAAGCGTCGCGTATCGCCGATCCTCGCTGAAAACCCTGACGTGCGTCACGTCCGTGTTCGCACCTTCGCGGGCGATCTGCACAAGTCGGTTTTGGTGTAAACGAGCAGACCAGTTGACGGGGATACCAGAGAACGAAGGAATGTCAGACGTTCCAGGCAGGAGAGGATATTCGTCGGATTTGCGGCCCCAAGCGACTGACGGACCCAACCGAGATAGGTTTGCCGCGTTTCGGCTCGCGAGTCGAGTAGCCCGTCAAGTTTCAATCGCTGCTCGGGCGTGAGATCGGCGGAGAGCGCAGCGTAAGCTTCGCGTCTTGCCCTAGCGCGACAGGAGAGCGCCAAGCGTTCGACCACGGGCAGAGTGGGAACCACGACCCGGCGGCGGCGCACCTCAGCAACGAGCAAGGTGACCAGTGCCAAGCCGTTGTCGGTGCCGGGCCTGCTCAGTGAGCCAGGCCGATAGTGTCCGGTACTCCTTGATGCCGAATACGGTGAAGCCGTGCTCACGCATCACACTTCAACTGCATGCTCGCGCCGGGTCTGATCCCGCTCGGCATAACTGGCCAAGTCTGCCGGGTCGGCGTCAACCTGTAGCGCAATGAACCGGAGCATCGCCGCAGGCATGATCTCCACCGGCGTCCACGCACGGCCGGGATGCCGCAGGAAGCAGAGTTGCGTTGCAACGCCCAGTCGGTTCGCATCGGTCCGATGAGCGGCCACAAACTCCAGGTCGGCTGCGCAGCCCCAAGTAAACGTGTTCCGGGAGATACTCAAAGCTGAGCATTGTCCATCCAGGAGCTCCTGAGTCTCACGGCGCATTCCTCAAACAGGTTCTGCGTTGCAGTATTGAAGGCATTTGGATGTTCACTCTCGACGTCCAGCGGATCGATCACTCGGTTCCTAGAGCTTTTGTTCATCCGGATCTCTGGCCGACTTCATCACCTCCGGGGTAATTGCCGTCGTGTTCGAAAGAGCCGAATATTGGAATGGCAGCTCCGAGAGACCTGCCACAAGGAGAATGCCAACGACAACGTTGACCATGACGAAAACACCGCCGCCGGAATGGCTGCTCGCTTTCTGGAAAGAGATCGACGATAAAACTTGGCGACGGGTTCAATTGTTTTACAGAAGATTCCACTTGCCGGCTCGGAGTCGCGGAATGGAACGGACGCAAGCAGATTCGCCAGAATGTCCGCGCTTTCACCGATACAGGTTTCACCGCCCGGCGTGATGTCGTTGAGTACTGGGACGGTCGGTCCGATTCAGTTCTAACGAAAGCGATCGTGTGGGAACAAATGCCAGCGCAGGATTACATCAAAGGGCACGAATTGGGAAATCTGGGAGTGTGCAGGTCGGCTGCAAAGAATGCGAAGTAAAGACGCCTGCTGTATTACTTTAAAAATCATTTCTCTCTCCGTTCGTATGGCACCCAAACTCGAGAGTAAACACTTCTTATTAGTAAAGATATGAAGGTCGCTACACGAGAACGCGTGTGGTGTTGCACTGGCACATGTGCGGCACTACACGCCCGGGATTACCGCTCATCGCGGCTTGGAGTCGTTGCTGTTGGGTTGTGCGTAGATTTTATGCCGCTTACCAGGGGTCAGGACCCGGATTGCGATTGCTAATATAAACACTGATCACGAAGTGTCTGCCAACCGACGATCGAATCGGCCAACGCCGGTTTGGCCTCGCGGGCTCGTAAGCATGAAGCAACTATTTCCGGACGGGAAACACAGAGTGACATGCACGCCTCTCGTAGCAAGCGCCATTCTTTCGCTCTGCCAAATTGCAGCCGCTCAACAAACGGCAGCCATCGAGCAAAAAGTCGACCTACCCTTACAGGTGCCTGTCGGCACACCTCTGAGGCTCTACATCACTCATAAGGTCTCGTATCGCTCTGACGCCACCGTGGAAGCGAAGTTCATTGAGCCGGTCTGGGCTTTTGACAGAATTGTTATCCCCGCAGGTACAGTTGCGGAGGGCCAAGTGACCCAACTCAAGCCGGTTAAGGGCATTGTGCGTGCGAGTGCGATTGTGGGAGGTAATTTTACACCGCTCAAGCAGGCTGAAGTTTCGTTTACCTCCCTGGTTCTGCCGGACGGCAGACGAATGAGTCTGGAAACTCAGGAGTCGCTGGGCCTGGCAACTCTATACGCTCCGCCGCGCCCGAAGAAAGCGTCGGCCAAAGTAAAGAAACAGCCCCAGTCTAATTCCGGCAGAATGGCGGCAATGCGGCAGTTTATTCGGCAGCAAACCCAATCGCAGTTGAATGCACAGCTCAATGGCCGGACTGGCGGTTTGTTTGATCTTGTCCGGGGACCGAACAAACGCGAATGGGTTGAAAACTTCTTACTGAATAAGCTGCCCTACCGGCCGCAGTGGTATCGCACGGGAACACGCTTCGATGCAGTGCTTACAAAAACTCTCGATTTCGGCACCGTTCAAGTGGCTCAACAGGATCTCCGGAATGTTGGAACTCAGCCCCCGGCTGACTCCGTAGCCCAGATGCGCATCGTTTCCACCATCAGCTCGGCGGATGCACGTGTTGGAGATCGAATGGAGGGTGTACTGGCAGTCCCCTTGTTCACTCCCGACCGCAAGCTGGACCTTCCCGAAGGTACTCGCGTTACAGGAAAGATCACGCTAGCTCAGCGCGCGCGTTTTCTTCACCGTGGAGGTAAATTGCGGTTCGCCATTGACGATTTGCAAGTACCGGAGATGGCTTCTCTCTCCGACGGCTCGCCTGCTGGACCGAACTCAGCTCCTGAACCCGTCCGAGCGCAATTGGCGGCTGTCGAAGCAGACCCCGGCAAGGTCAAAGTGGATCAGGAAGGAACGGCTAAAGCGACTGAATCCAAGACTCGCCTGCTTCGTCCTGCTATCGCCGCATTGGTAGCCGCGAAAACTCTGGACAACGATAGCGGAAGACAAACTGCTTCGGGAGTAAGCAATCCGAGCGCAAATACCTCAGGGCGCGCCCTCGGCGGCTTTTCCGGTTTTGGACTTCTTGGAATGGCGGCGGTCAAGGGTCCTCCTGCAATCGGCACTGCTTTGGGATTCTATGGTTTAGCCTGGTCGGTGTACACCAACGTAATCTCTCGCGGAAGTGAAGTTACCTTCCAGCAGAACACCGCGATGGCAATTCGGTTCGGAACTCCTCCCCATAAGTAATGATTTCCCTACTCATTACGCCATCAACTGAACTCTAGGTGCTCCGCACCGGCCTTTGCCACGGACTGCGATACGGTCTCGCGAGCACCTTGTTGGCTTCCTCATCTCCCCGCACAGTCTGATTCTGGCTGTCCCACGTGATTGAGCGCCCAAGCCGCATCGATTGATTAGCCAGAATGCATGACGCGGTCGAGATATACCCTTCCTCAATCGTCGACACCGGCTTAGTGCGGTTATCGATCGCATGTAGAAAATTTCTCATGTGATAGCGCACTGCCGGCGCCACGTGGCGCTCCAGGTCTTTTTCGGTGCGATCTTCCGGATACTGGTCGAGCTCGTACGTAACGTCCCGGTGCACAGGTTGGCCGCCGCCCGCCGGAATAAAGTCATAGCCGAACACGCCGGCTTTGAGTGTCCCTTTATCGCCGTAGAAGGTCGCGCCCCAGGGATACTTCGGGTCGGGCGGATCGCCCCATGTACGGTGCTGCCAAACCACTCGAGTTTCCGGAAAATCGAAAGTCGCGGTCTGGGTGTCGGAGATATTAGCCTTGCTTTGCGGGTCGACCAGAATGCCTCCGGTGGAGGAAATGCGGGTCGGCCAAGGTAACTTCATCATCCAGCGCGTCATGTCAAACATGTGCACCGCCATATCGCCGACAATGCCGTTGCCGTATTCCATGAAAGCTCGCCAGCCGCGCGGATGAACCAAACTGTTGTAGGGCCGCATAGGCGCCGGTCCGGTCCACATCTCGTAATCGAGATTAGGAGGCGGAGCGGTGTCGGGCGGGTTGGAAGACGCCCGCATGTGGTAATAGCAGTAGATCTCAACCAGCGCGATTTTGCCGAGCTGCCCCGAATCTATGTAGCGTTCTTTCGCCTCGGCCAAGTGCGGGGTCGATCGCCGCTGCAAGCCGACCTGCACCACGCGGCTATACTGATGAGCGGCGGCCACCATCGCTTGGCCTTCGCGCACGTCAACGCTGATGGGCTTCTGCACATAAACATCTGCCCCGGATTTAACCGCTTCAGTCATGGTGAGAGCATGCCAGTGGTCGGGAGTAGCCACCAGCACGATATCCAGATCTTTTTCGCCTAACATCTGCCGGTAGTCGTGATAAGTGCGCGGCTTTTTTTTGGACGCTTGCCGTGAGGCAACAATATCGGCCGCGGAGCTTAACATCTCGCGGTCCACATCGCACAAAGAGACCACCTCGACGGGCGCTACCTGGATCAGGCGCAGAAGATCGATCTTGCCGTACCAACCGCACCCGATCAACCCGACTCGCCGGCGTTTGCTTTCGTCGAACGTCAAATCATGAAGGCTACTCGCGGCCGCGGCAGCACCGGTCGCTTGGAAGATGAATTCTCTGCGGTTCATGGCTCCAAACCAAGCTATCAATTTTCCAATCAGAAAACTGAGCAATGGACGCCACCGAACAATACCTGCCATGCGTGCTACTTTGGTTGCTGATTTGACATGGCGTGGTTCACGCGACAGAAGCCATCATTAGAAGGCGAGCCGCCAAAGGATGGCGAGAAGAATGTCCGGACGGAGGGACTGTGGCAGAAGTGCGATGCCTGCGGGCAGATCATCTGGCGCAAGACCGTTGAGGAGAGTCTGCAGATTTGCCCGAAGTGCGGCCACCACTTTCGGATTTCCGCGTCTGAGCGGCTGGCGCAACTGTTCGATGACGGCGTTTATCAGACCTACGACGACCATCTGCGATCCTCCGATCCGCTAAGCTTTGTCGATTCGAAGCCGTATCTGCAGCGTCTGCAAGAGATGCAGGCAGCAACCCAACTCCCCGATGCGGTTATCTGTGCGAGCGGCCAACTCAACGGGCGAAAAGTGCACATTTGCGCGCTGGAGTTGAAGTTCATCGGAGGCAGCATGGGCGCTGTTGTCGGCGAAAAGATCACGCGCGCGATCGAACGCTGCCTGGCTGAGAGGACGCCGCTGGTGATTGTTTCCGCATCGGGCGGAGCGCGGATGCAGGAAGGCGCAATCAGCCTAATGCAACTCGCCAAACTTTCGGCGGTGCTGATGCACCTGGACGAAGCCGGCTTGCCATACATCAGCATTTTGACCGATCCCACAACCGGCGGCGTAACGGCCAGCTTTGCCATGCTGGGAGATCTCAACATTGCGGAACCCGGTGCTCTGATCGGATTCGCGGGTCCGCGCGTTATCGAGCAGACCATACGGCAGAAACTGCCCGAAGGCTTCCAGAAAAGCGAATTCCTGCTGGAGCATGGTTTCCTGGACGCGGTTGTAAAACGGACCGAGCTGAAAAGCTATGTAAGCAACGCCCTGAACTTTTTCGTTGAGTAGCGAAAATAGAAGCGGATGCTACAACTGTCAGGAGCCGGCAAGCGCTTCGGACCAAAACTTCTTTTCGACGACCTGGACTGGCTGATTACGCCCAAAGAACGCGCTGGGCTTGTGGGCGGCAACGGCACCGGGAAATCCACACTATTGAAGGTGATTGGCGGCCTCGAAGGGCTCGACTACGGATCGATGACCGCCACCAAAGGAATCCGCATCGGATATCTTCCGCAGGATGGCTTGCGCGTGTCCGGCCGGACGGTTTTCGCCGAGTGCATGAGCGTGTTTGACGCCGTGCGGGATCTGGAGGTGGAACTGGAAGAGCTTTCCGCCCGCATGAGTGATCTCGATCCGGCGAGCGAGGAATACGCGCAGGTGGCAAACCGTTTTGAGCGCGCCGATAGTGAGTATCGCGCGCGAGACGGTTATACGATTGAGTCGCAAGCAGGCGCGGTCCTGACCGGGCTGGGATTTAGTAAAGAAGACTGGGGACGCCAGACAGAAGAGTTTTCGGGCGGTTGGCAGATGCGCCTTGCCTTGGCGAAACTGCTGCTGGAGAAGCCGAACCTCTTGTTGCTGGATGAGCCGACGAATCATCTCGATCTGGAGGCGCGAACGTGGCTGGAGGAATATTTAACAAATTACGAGAACGCGTTCATTCTGATTTCGCACGACCGGTACTTTTTGGATGTCACGGTCAAGAAAATCGTGGAAATCTGGAACAAGAAAGTGCACTTCTACACCGGCGGATACGAAAAATACCGGCAGCAGAAAGCCGAGCGGCTGACGCAACTGGAAGCCGCGTATAAGAATCAGCAGGACAAGATTCAACAGCTGGAAACTTTTATCAATCGCTTTCGTTACCAGGCGACCAAAGCGAAGCAGGTGCAGAGCCGTATCAAGGAATTGGAAAAGATCGAGCGAATCGAACTGCCGCCCGAGGAGAAAACGATTCACTTCACCTTTCCGCAACCAAAGCCGAGCGGGCGAGTTGTGGCAGAGTTCAAGAACGTCTCGAAGCACTTTGGCCTCAAGCATGTTCTTGGCAATGTGAGTTTCACGATCGAGCGCGGCGATCGTATCGCGCTGGTGGGTGTGAACGGCGCAGGCAAATCGACGTTGATTAAGCTTCTGGCGGGTACCGAGGCGTTAACCAGCGGCGAATACACTTTGGGGCACAACGTAGAACCCGATTACTTCGCGCAGGATCAGTACAAGGAATTGGATGTCAACGCCCGCATTCTGGATGATCTGAGCGAGGCGGCCCCGCGAACTACGCAGACACAGTTGCGCAACCTTCTCGGCTGCTTTCTCTTCAGCGAGGACGACGTGTTCAAGCAAATCGGGGTATTGTCCGGTGGCGAGCGCAACCGCTACGCGCTCGCCCGCATGCTGCTGCACCCGTCTAACTTTCTTCTGCTGGACGAGCCGACGAATCACCTCGATATTCGCGCTAAAGATGTGTTGCTGGAGTCTCTCGAAAAGTTCACCGGAACCGTGGTGTTCGTTTCGCACGATCGCTATTTCATCGAGAACCTGGCCACGCGCGTCTTGGAAGTAGCCGACGGAACCGTGCACGTTTTCCCGGGCAACTACCCGGATTACCTGTGGCGAAAAGCGGGAGGAGCAGAATCCATCCCGACTATCAAAGATGTACTGATCGGTGTGCCGCCTGCGGAGCCGATTGCTATGCCGGCACCGGCGCCGAGCCCAAACGCGAAGCGGGTAAATCCGATGAAACTGAAACAAATGCAGGAGCAGGCCAAACAGCTGGAGGAGCGTATCGCACAGCTGGAAAGTCAGATTCAGCAATCGGAGCTGTCGCTGTCGGATTTCGCAGGACCGGACGAAGCCATGCGGCTAGCGAACCTGCTGGAATCTCAGCGCTCGGAGCTGGATCGTGCGATGGCGGAATGGGAAGAGGTCAGTGGGCAGATCGAGGCGACGGCCTGAGTTCTGGAAGTGGAACTAAGGAGGCGTCTGCGTTTCCAACGGGCGTTTTTTCTGCATCTCGTCCCAACGCCGCACCAGCGCCCGCCACTGGTCAAGCGTAAGGACACTGCGGATCTGAACGCTCATTTCGAGAAATACCCGCGACGCATTTGCTTGTGCATTCGCAACGCGATCTACTGCCGGCTTCATGGTTTCGAAGTTGATTTCAGGATCGTTCAGCAGATCGTCGAGCTCAGCCTGCGCTTTCTGATGCACATTGCGGGCATCAAACAGCCGGTCGCGGTAGGAGCGGACGATCTGGTGAATTTTCTGCTTCTGTGGAACGGTCAGTCCGAGATCCTGGGCGATGGGGCTATTCCACCATGGAAAATTGGCTCGGTTTTGGGCGCGCACTATGGTCGCGAGCGCCAGGAGCAACAGGCACGATAACGCAACCGGATACCGGAGTTTGCTCATTATTCGTCGAACAAGGCCTGCAGTGGAGCCGCGGGCTCGGGCTCAACATCCTGCGATATCTGGCTCATCTCCTGCGCAAGCTGTACATCGCTCACTCTATCTCTGCTCGTGGTCTGCCGCGCATGGTTTTCCTCGTAGAAGAACAAACCGCCGCCGAGGATCAGGACGGTAGCTGCGGCAGAGGCCCAGCTTCGGGTTTGGCTTGCACTCCACCAGGAAGACCGCGGGCTCAAGCGCGCGTAAATGTTTCGACGTTGAGCCGCGAGAAATTCGGTGCTTACTTCATCTCCGGGAGCGCACTCCGCTTCCAGCTCGCGCCGGCTTGCCTGTAAGGCGGAAACACGCTGCTGGCAACCAACACACTCTTCGATGTGCTTGTCTTCCGGGCCAATACCATATAAGTAAGAAATCAGTTGTTCATCAGTCCAATGCCCTGACATGCTGGACTCGACGCTCATGTTTGCCTCCGTGAGCCTCCTGAACGGGAGGGAGTCCGGCCGGCCCTGGAAGTGCCGGTTTCGCCCGCCTCGTTCGATTGCGCTACATACAAATCCCTCAATTCGTCCCGCAACTTCGTGATAGCGCGGAACAGATGTGCTTTTACAGTGCCTATATCCAGTTTAAGGACATCGGCTATATCTTCCAAAGCTAAAGCATCGTAGTGGCGAAGCGCGAAGACGGCCCGCTGCCGCTCCGACAACTTCCGAAGTGCCTGTTCCAGTCTTTGCTGGATCTGTTTAGACAAGAGCTGACGCTCAGCATCCGGACTATCGCCGGGCGTCATCTCCAGAATAATCGCCTCGTCCTCGGGCGCCGGACGGCGCTGCCAGATTTTCCATGCTTTGGAACGAAGCCGGTCCAGGCAGGTATTTACAGCGATCCGGGTGACCCATTTCGCGGGATCTGTCAGCTCGCCAGGTTCCGCCTTAGTCATGGCCTTGTAAGCTTTCAGGAAAGCATCCTGTGTAGCAGAGTCGGCCTCGTCTGCATCCCCGAGCAGCCGCCGGCACAGCAGGAAAACGCGCCTCTGCTCAGAGGCCATCCAAGTACCGAAATCGCGCGGGACAGCGGCGGAGTGGAGTTGGCCCTCTAAACTGTCCGCCATGGCGCCAATCATAGGCTATCTGCTTATATAAACGATGCAAACGCCGGAAGGTTTAGGGTTGGCTACACGAAATGTCAAGAATCGTACGATTGAGCATGGTGGGAGGTGCTGAACAGCCGTTCGAATCCGGCCGCTTACTGCGAGCCATCTCCATCGGTCACCTGTACTTCCCGGCCACTCTTATGAGACCATTTTTCGCATGCTGGCGATTTCCGCGATTCTTCTGCTAGCCGTTGACCTTACGCCCGCGAACGTTTCTCAGCTCCGCCAGGCATGGATCTTTCATACGGCTGCTAAGGCCCCCAATTCGCGGGCAGCCCATATCGCTGCTTTCGAAGACAAACCTGTGCTCGCCGGCGGACTGCTCTACATCATCTCTCCCTTCGATCAGGTGCTGGCCCTTGATCCCGAGACTGGTACGGAACGGTGGCGCTACGATCCGCAACTTCCTGATAAAGACTATTCAGAATCCTCTGCACGAGGTGTCGTCGTCTCGGAAGGAAAAGTTTTCTTCGGTACTCTCGACGCCCGGCTGATTTCACTCGACGCCCGAACAGGTAAGCTGCTTTGGCAATCCAGTCTGACGGACAAAGACAGTGACGGTACCTTGCAGCTGACTTCTCCTCCCGTGGTTTCACGCAATCTGGTGATTGTCGGCTCCTCTGTTTCCGATGGCCCCAGTGCAACCATGTGGCGCGGCGTGGTACGTGCTTTCGATAAGAACACCGGTGAGCTTTGCTGGCGATGGGATCCAACCCCAGCCGGCAAGACAGGAGCCGCGAACGCGTGGGCGCCCCTCGCAGTGGACGAACAGCGCGACATGGTGTTTCTCCCCACTGGCAGTGCTTCTCCGGATTTCTACGGCGGCCTCCGTCCCGGCAGAGACGATTACGCTAACTCGGTCGTCGCTCTGCGTGCCTCCACCGGTAAGCTTCTCTGGTCTTTTCAGGTTGTTCACCACGACCTTTGGGATTACGATGTTGCGTCCCAGCCCGCGCTCATCAATTTCCGCGGCATCCCCGCCGTTGGGGTGTTAACCAAAATCGGACATTTCTTCGTTCTCGATCGCGTCAGCGGCACACCACTGCTTCCGGTTGAAGAAAGGCCCGTTCCGAAGTCCGACATAACGGGGGAAACTGCTTCCTCTACTCAGCCCTTCCCGGGCTCGGGCACGTTTACTGAACAGCGCTTTGTTCCCCGCCCTGGCTGGTGTACCGATCAGTTCAAAAAGCTGCGCTACGACGGCCTTTTCACTCCGCCTTCGCTGCAAGGAACGCTTGTCTTTCCCGGTAATGTAGGAGGTGCAAACTGGGGCAGCGGCGCATACGACGAAGGACGCGGAATTCTGATCATTGCCGACAATCGCCTCGGCACAGCAGTCCGTCTGATTCCTCGCGCTACCTTCGATTCCGCGGGCCACGGCGAGACCGGCGAACGGTGGGGAACCGAATATGCTCCGCAAAGAGGCGCTCCCTTCGGTATGACTCGCCGCACCTTCCTCGATCCCCAAGGTATGCCCTGCAATCAGGGGCCCTGGGGAATGCTGATCGGCCTCGACGTGTCCACAGGTAAACCTCGGTGGCGCACGCCCATGACGGTGAGCCTCGGCGGACCCCTTACCGTGAACGGCGTCGTTTTCTTTGGTGCGACGCTATTCGAAAACAAGCTCCGCGCCTACGCCGCCGATGATGGACGCCAGCTCTGGGAAACCGATCTCCCTTTCACCGCAAACTCTGTTCCCGGAACCTATATGTGGAACAACCACCGTTACATCATCGTCTGCGCCGGCGGGCACGGGAAGGTGGATGGCAGCAAGCTGGGAGATGCCGTGATTGCTTACCGGCTCGAGTAGCGCCGCATGATAACTCTGTATCTGTACGCGCCGTTTAGGGGCTCACGAGGTGGGCCGTCACTTGTAAATAGAATTCACAATGGGCTTCAGCGAGATTTGGCACTCGAGACCCCGGGGGAGTTGCCGCCGTGGAAGCGTCCAAAAGTGCGCGCGCCCAGCAAGCTCACAAGAAGAAAACCCAGCCCCAGAAGTGTTATGTGAGTGGTTGAACGCAACCGGAAGTCTCCCACCCGGCAGATCAGGACATAAGAAACAGCGACGTTGACAAATCCCCAAAGCACGTTCACGGTCGAAGAAGAGAGTCCCTGACCAGGTGGCTTCCCAAAAGGGGTTTGAAACGGACGGCCCATCA
Organism: uncultured Acidobacteriaceae bacterium; assembly: GCA_963771495.1. Taxonomy (GTDB): domain Bacteria; phylum Acidobacteriota; class Terriglobia; order Bryobacterales; family Bryobacteraceae; genus Bog-105. The sequence goes on from CAVYTR010000020.1 coordinate 21,452, forward strand.
TCCCGCTCACGAGGTGTGGAATCGCGTTGCCGAGGAAAACGCCACCGAAAAAATAAGAGATGTAACACGGCCATCCCATCGTTGATCCCACCTTTCGTTTCAGAAATAAGACCAGTAGTGAATTGGGCGACATCAGGCCCGAGTGCTGTTCAAAAGATCCAAAATCTCCCGGGTAGTGCCGGTCTCCCCCAGTCGCGGGAAAATTTTCGTGAGGCTATGCATGTGAGCGTCCATGCTCACGTCCGTCATGGCGTCAATGGCAAGCGTGACATTAAATCCACACTCATACGCCTGCCGTGCGGTGGACTCGACACCACTGCTCGTAGAGATGCCCGCGACTACAACCTGCGTAACGCCCAGCCCTCGAAGATGCTCTTCGAGACCCGTCTTCGTGAACGCCCCTGGCGTGTGCTTCGTAACCGTGTGATCGGTCGGCTGCTGGTTTAACTCGGGAATCAGATCGATCCCTCCCGCGAGGAAATTTCCACCGCCCCGCGGCTGCTCCGTGCGGCCGGGTGCTCTGCCGGCCACATTCACAAGCACTACCGGCAGCCCGCGACCGCGGAAAGCATCCGCAAGAGTCCTGGCGTTTCTCACCACCTCCGCAACTGGATGCACAAGAGGTAGCGACACGATACCTGGTTGCAAATCAATGATGATCAGAGCGGTCTCCGGATCGAGGGTGCTGACTGCCATGAAATGTTCTCCTTGGAAAAACGTGGATGCCGGCTGAAAAGTCGGCGAGGCGTTTCAACAATTCCACTGAAGCCGCGAGCTGTTCTTGTTCGCGCGGCGCTAGTTGCGTCTGCAGGGCCCGGAATAGCCAGTCCTCCCGCGCCGCTCGACTGGTTTTGAGGATCTGTCGACAGGCGGGCGCGAGGGACAAGATCGTTTGGCGGCCATCGTTCTGGTCCGGCTCACCGCTCACCAGCCCCAGCCCCTGCAGACTGGAAACCGTGATCCGCATGGACTGCGGCCGTACACTTTCAGCCCTGGCAAGCATCGAAACCGTTGCGGGGCCGTCACGCTCCAGCCGAAGAAGGACTGATTTCTGAGCAGATGTGAAATCCCCCGGATGCGCCTGCCCCCGCAGGCGCCGGCTCAGTTTGCCAATCGACACACGGAGCTCACCGGCCAACGCCGACACTCGCGAAGTTTCTGAGATGCCGGTGCGCCTCACCATAAACCAATAGTAGCATGTATACAGGTAGCCTGTACAGGTTTCCTGTATACAATTAAAGCCGAAGTCTTCGGCGTACGGCAACCGATGGCATCACACTTCACTCGTTTAATCTGGGCGCGGATGTTTGTCAGAGACCTGTAACTGAATCGTTACGGCTCCGCAACAGTCGTTTGTTACGGTAGGTCGGCGTCAATTCAAGCGACCCTTAAGGAGCAATTCAGAACTATGTCTGAAATTCTCAAACGACACTTCGTTCGCAACCAGTTTCGTCTCTCGCCTGCAATCGTCCCTTCGCTGGCGGCACTCGCACTCCTCGCTCTCGGCACTTGCGTCAACCCGGCTTTAGCGGATCCCATTTTCGCTCCTGGAAATCTGGTCGTCTCCCGCTCTGTCTACACCGGCGATGCGTCCACGGTTACTGTAGGCGAAAAACTTCCGCCTGTGTGCCCCTCGACAGCAAATTGCGGAACCGGCGTCGCAACGGATAATGGTGCGTATCCTGTCGCAGGCAGCGCGAACAACGTTTGGAATAACGATTCGGTCGACGGAGGTTTCGGAATCACGTCGCCTATCTTTCTCGACCAGATCACCACGGGCGGAGCACTCATCAGCACCTTCGCCGTACCCACCGGCGCGCTCGTTACCAGCTTCAGTTCTAAGTCCGAAATAGCGCTGAACCTCTCATCCGATCGTTCAGCGATCACCTTCATGGGCTACGTCACGACACCGAATAACATCGACGTCTCGAACTCCAATACCCCCGGTGTTTACGACCCCACCAATCCGGTGGGAATTAGCATTTATCGAGCGGTGGCACAGATCGACTCTTCTGGCGGCCTTGCCATTACCCCGACGAACGCGTATAGCGGCAATAACGGTCGCGCTGCTTTCCTGTCGAACGGGTTCTATTACACAGTGGGGAACTCGAACAACGGTTCTGGAACTCCGCCGGCCAATCTCGTAGCTGCGGCAGGCGTGCAACTCGTAACACCGGGCCAAACCCCAGGCCCGCCAGTCGAGATTGGTAGTTTCTCAATAGCCCAAATTATCGACCCGTCAACCGGACTTCCCTACGCGCCGGATAAGGCCGGTAAGGACAACAACTTTCGTGGTCTTACTATTTTCAACAACACCCTCTACGTCTCCAAGGGCAGCGGAAGTAATGGGATCAATACTGTCTACCAGGTTGGGGCGAACGGCATCCTCCCTACACCCGCGGATGCTTCCACCACTCCAATAAACATTCTTCCCGGTTTTCCGCAAGGCCTTGCCAAGAATCCCGGAGCCACCAACCCCTTCGGGCTTTGGTTTGCAAACGCCACTACCCTGTATGTTGCGGATGAGGGAGATGGCACTTTGGCCAACGCCGCTAGCAGTCAAGCTGCTGGCCTTGAGAAATGGAGTCTTGTTAACGGAACGTGGCGCCTCGACTACGTTCTCCAAAACGGCCTCAAACTCGGCCAGCCTTATAGCGTTCCGGATTATCCGGCGGCGTTGAATCCGGCAACGGATGGCTTGCGCAACACCATCGGGCGCTTGAACGCGGACGGCACTGTCACGGTTTGGGCTGTGACATCTACGGTCAGCAACAACGGAGATCAGGGTGCAGATCCTAATAAGTTAGTCGCCATCACGGACGTTCTCGCCAACGCAGATCCTGCAGTCGCGTCGACAGAAAGTTTTGTTGAAATCAGAACAGCCGGTTACGGTGAAGTCCTACGAGGCGTATGCTTCACTCCCGGAACTGTAAACTCGCCGGCTCCTGCCATTCCTGTTACGGCCAGCGGCTTGGCCTACAATAGGCGCACTGGCACTTACAATGGAACCATCACAATCAGCAATAATTCTTCAATCAGCATCAGCGGTCCTCTGGTCGTCGCGATTACCGGTCTCACGCCCGGCGTGACGGTATCCGGTGGCGTGTCGTCTATCTCAATCTTGCCTGCGGGTAGTTCTCTAGCTCCTGGTCAGAGCGCTTCCGCGCCCATTTCCTTCCTGAACCCATCGAACTCCCTGATTACTTTCACACCAATAGTGGAGCCCTAATGCGAAAAATGCACTTACTTGCACTTACTCTCCTGTTTACTTACGTCGGCGTTCTTCAGGCGGCATCGACCGTTACCCTGTCTGTCGACACCAGCACCTTTAGCGGAACGGCTGGATCGCTCGACTTTCAGTTCAACCCCGGACCGCTGATTACACAACCAGCGACTGTTCAAATCCTCGGCTTTACGGGCGGTTCATTCAGCGGACCCAGCCAACTGAACGGCAGCGTGAGTGGCGGGCCTTTACCGGCGGCTGTCACTATGAACAACACAAACGCTCTCAACGAGTACTTCGAAGGTTTTACTTTCGCACGGTCTATCTTGTTCACACTTTCATTCAGCGGCCCTGCAATTACCGCCCCGGACGGCGTGTCAACATCCGGCAGCTTGTTCGCATTCTCGATGTTCTCTGACGCGGCTGGCACGGTTCCCGCTCCGACCACTGACTCGAATGGGCTGGCCGCCACGGTTGAGGTCGGGCTGGACGGCTCGCTCACTACGCGAGCGGTCTCGCCTGCTGTCTTGTTCACGCCGGAACCCGCCTCTCTGGGTATGGCTGCAGGGGCACTCGGCTTTCTGGCGTTCGCGAGTTTGAAGAAGCGGCTTTCGGGCAAGTAGGTCCTGGAGGACCCACGCGCTACGACGCGCACTCTTCAGCCGGTACGGGTCGTGAGGGCAATGGACCCGCCGCCGAAGCTAGTTTGGAAACGCAGGGATGTGTTGCTTAGAGCTGGATGATATTCAGTCCTGGAATCGGTTGGAGGTGCCCGCACGTTATGGTCCCGGAACAACGGAACTCAGTTCGCTTCGGATTCTTGCCCTGCCGCTTAGCGTCAATCGCAGCGAGACGGTAAAGAATTAATCCCAAGCTGGGGTTCCTTACCTTCGATCATAGCGGCTCCCGGTTTTCTTCTCCTCGGCCCCGGCATTCTCCGGATCCGGACTCACAAACCCCCTGTTCGCCCGAGAAATACCGCGCCTGAAAGAAATCGAGATTGGCAACCGTGTCCCCATCGCGCTCCTGCCCGGTGAAACGCTGTCGGACCGTATCCGCCGCCCCAAACAGCCCGTTGCGGCTGGCCGACCCGCCATACACTTCTTCACCAAACGGCAGGTAGTCGTGCAGCGAAACCACATGCCCACCCTCGTTCGTCACCACACGCACGCTTCCCAAATGATCGCGCGTCAAATAACAGGTCTGGCAAAGGAGCCGCCACGCAGCCCCGCTGCTGTATTCGGAAGCCAGATTGCCAAACGCATCGTACACATACACTGAGAGCGGCCCTCCACTCACCTGTTTCCCCACGCGCTGATCATTCGCGTCGTAGTAATAAGTGACCGCCTGATTGCTGGAATTGACTTGCGCGAGCTTGCCTTCCGCATCGTACGTCAGCCCGCAGTTTCCAAAACTGGTCTGATTCCCGGCTTCATCAAATCCTCCCGCAACCAGCCGGTTGGTGCTCGGGTTCACCGCATTCGGCCCGTTCGGAGTCAGGCCGCTAAATGGCACACCATAGCTGCTCGCAACCGACATATTGCCGTACTGATCGTAACTAAACGTCCGGCCATAGCCGCCCGAATCCGTTACGCTCCGCGAACGGTTCACCGAATCGTAGCTGAAGCTCTGCCCAAACTGGCTCAGATTCCCGGTCGTTCCGGGCCCTCCGGCATATGTCGTCAGATTCCGCAAAGTGCCGTTGTTATTGTGCGTGCCATCGCCCCAATCGAGCGTATTCTCAAGAAAAACGAAGTTGTTCGGGTTATCTCCAAGTGCGTCCCAAAGCGCGATCGGCTGTAGACGGCTGTTGAAGGTCAAATTGCTGTGCGCCAACTGATTGCCGTACCGCCAGCAAAGACGCGGCAGGCCCATTACACCGCCTCTTTCGGCTGCTCCTACGCCATTAACGTGGCCGGACCCACAACTCCGTGATGCCGGCGCATCCTGCTTCTCAGCTCAGCTCTTGCCCGCAGCAATCTGCTTTTCGCGGCTGCAACCGATATGCCTAAATGCGCGGCAACCTCCGGCATCGGTCTTCGTTCCACATCTCTCAACCAGAAGACCTCGCGGAGGAGAGGCGGCGTCCTCCGGATCTCCTGATACAGCACCTGCGCAACCTCCGCCCGGCCCAAATCCTGCTCCGGTGATTGCCGGCCATCGCGCAGGTCGAGCGTCAATACGTCATCTCCCACCTGCATGTCATCGATGTACGCGAACCGGGCCCGGCGTGACCGGCGCAAGCGCATCAAGCACTGGTTCACTACAATCCGTGTAAGCCAGGTGGAGAACTTTGCGTCCTGATGAAACTGCCCTATGTGTTCGTACGCCTTCCAGAGCGCATTTTGGACCTCGTCCTCGGCATCTTGCTTATCCCGCATGATGGAGAGGGCTACTTTGAGTGCCGGCGATTGATGCCTCTTTACTAATTCCCCGAAAGCTGCCTGATCGCCCTCGCGGCATAAAGCCACTAATTCATCGTCACTTACGTCTTCCATTGTCCGGTTTTGCATCTGGCGCTCAGCAGCCGAATCCATGCAATTAAGCCTCTATGAACGAATTTATCCCTGAGGAACAGCCAACGGTCGATGCCGATGAAAGTGCTTTTAGCGATACACAAAAAAGCGAAGTCAATGTTCCTGATAGTGAAACGAAGGTGAAGGCTGCTGAAAACGGCGACGATGTCATTCGACGCATCCTGGTCAGCTACGACATAGGCCCCAAGCTGAGGCAGCTTCGGCTTCGGAAAAAAATCGCTTTGGTCGACCTCGGGAAGCACACCGGGCTGTCCGCCTCCATGCTTTCGCAGCTCGAAAACGGAAAGCTGATCCCCACCTTGCCAACTCTTGCCCGGATCGCCCTGGTTTTTGATGTAGGCATTGAGTTCTTTTTTGGTGATAAGCGCTCGAAACGCATCTTCTCGATCGTGCGTGCCGACGACCGCCTTCGCTTTCCAGAGTTCACGGACAGTCCTGTTCCGGGCTATTTCTTCGAGGTGCTTGCTTACGGCGCTACGGACAAGAATATGTCAGCTTACCTGGCCGAATTTCCTAAACTGAATGGTGAGGGGGCCCGTGCGCACTTCCACGACGGTTCCGAGTTTATTCACGTGCTCAGCGGCGTGCTCGCCATCAACTATCAATCGGAGCTACACCTTCTCCGGGCGGGCGACAGCGTATATTTCGATGCGACAGAGGCCCATTCCTACCACGGCGAATCAGATCCGCCCGCCCGAGCCGTTGTCATCACCACGCCGCCTCGCATCTAGTCTTTTGCGGCTTCTCCTGACGCTTGGGTTCGTTTTTTCACTTTGCTTTTCGGCCGATGCCCGGTCCGCCTGGGTCGAACTGAACATCGGCCCCTTCTACGTCGATACGGACGGCGATCCCGCCTCTGCCCGCGAAGCGCTCACGCAAATGGAACAACTTAGGTGGGTTCTCGGCGGTTTGCTCGAGTCCCAGGACCTCCGCAGCGTCTGGCCCATTCGCGTCATGTTGTCGAATAAATTTGCAAAAACAAACCCAAACGGGTACTTCGTTTCGCAAAATGGACCTCCGCTTCACTCGCAGAACCTCCTCATCCTCCCGCTGAACAGCCGCGTGCCGCTCGATCAGATCGCTGCCATTCTTCTGAACGACAACACGCCTAAGCTGCCGGACGAGGTGGAATCCGGGCTTCTTCAGTTGTTAGGCAGCATCCAGGCTCGCGGCAGCCGAGTTACGTGGGGTGGCGCCCCCGCCTATCCCGACCTCGCCTGGGCGCGCATGCAGCTCTTTGCGACCAAGTTTGAATACAGCACCAGCTTCCACATCTTCCTTACGAATGTCCGCAGCGTAACGATCCCTACCGCCGAGCGGAACACATTTGGGAAAGACCCGAGTTTGCTCGAGAGCGAAGCGCGGGCCAACCTTGCCGCCCACAACTGGCAGGCCGTTTCCGTTCCAGGACGCCCGCTCGATCCGAAGCGCGATTTCGGCGAACATACGCTCGACGCGACCTTTGCAGCCGTTTACCTGGCCGATGCTGACCTCGATCATGACCCCAAAACTGCGGAAGCGGCTTACAATGCAGCCGTAAGCGAAAACGGGACCGCTGCCGCGCTGGGATTTGAGGGACTCGCCCGAGTAGCTCTTCTCGAAAAGCAGAACCCGAAGCCTGCTCTCGACAGCGCAATTGACCGCAAGACCGCCAGCGCCTCGGTGTACCTCGAAGCGGCGGCAGGTGTTCCGGAAGCCGAGGCGATCCCGCTGCTGAAGAAAGCCGCACAGCTCAATCCCGCCTGGGCGGCTCCGCTCGCGGAAGAGGCCAAGCTTGTGTCTGATGCGAAAGAGAAGACTGCCCTGCTCCGAAAAGCTACCCAACTCGATCCCCGGGGCACGGAGTTTTGGGTCGAGCTTGCCCAAGTTCAGGGAACTGCCGGGGAAGGCACAGCCTCGCAAGGAAGCTGGCTCCGGGCGGAGGATTCCACCAGCACGGCGGCCGAACGGAACCGGGTCCACCAGTTGCGGCTTGATTCGGAAAAAGCAAGGCTCGACGCGGCGGAAGCCGCCGAGCGCCGGGAACGCGAAGCGCCGCATTTAGCCGATGAGCGCGCCGAACGTTCCGAAGCCGCGCGTATCCGGGCGGCCGAAAAGCGGGCCAACGCTGCGCTGGACTCAGAGGCCGGCGGAACCAAGCCCGAATCGGTGGTGCCCTGGTCCGAAGTGGTGCCGCAAAAGAAAATCTCCGGCAAGCTGATCAAGGTCGACTGCCTCGGAAGTGATGCGCGGATCACGGTCAGCGATAAGCCGGGAAGTACGATCCGGCTGCTGCTCAAAAACGTATCTGAGTCTGGACTGAGTTGTAGTGATCCGCAGCGCGCTCGTCGGGTTTCGGTCACGTACTCAGCCCAACCCGACGACCGGTTCGGTACGGCCGGCAGTGTCACCGCCCTTGAAAGCCAGTGAATATCGCTATCCGTGAAGCCATCTCTGCCGACGGGCCGATTCTCGCTGCCATTGAAGGCGAATCGTTTCGCCATCCGCACTGGCAGGCAGAACACTTCCTCCGCTACGACTGTATCGTCGCGGAAGCCAACGGCCAAATTGCCGGATTTCTGGTTTCCCGGAAGCTATACAACAACAACGCCACGCAAAACGAGTGTGAGCATGAAATTCTCAACATTGCTGTGGCTCCCCGGTTCCGGAGAATCGGGGTGGCTACTGCCTTACTGAAGCACGAGCTTGCCAAACGCGGTTCTCACTTTCTGGAGGTACGCGTGTCCAATACCGGGGCACAGAGCCTTTATCGTAAGTTGGGATTCGTACAACTAGGGATCCGGCCTAACTATTACGACAATCCTTCGGAAAGCGCTATTGTCATGACGATGAAATAATGCTAATCATGGAATGCGGGCGGCCCCTGGTGACCGCTCGCGAGTGAACTCATGCACTCTAACCCACCGGGCCAGATTCTTCCATACACAATCCAGAACCAGACTCGGCGTGGCCACTCGTTAAAGGAGAAACCCCTTGATGGAGAATCACACGCAAGATGAAGAATTGAAAGCGCATCTGCTTGCAACCGATAGTCATTTTCGGACGCTTGCCGAGCAGCATGCGCAGTTGAAGCGCCAGCTTGATGCAATCGAATCGAAGCCCCATGTCACTGAGGCCGACGAATTGGAGGAACAGCGGATCAAGAAGCTGAAACTCCACCTCAAGGATCAGATGAACGAAAAGCTGGTGCTTTCAAAGCACGCGAGCGTAGGTTACTAAAATTTGGTCTAAATATGCAAAAGCCGCCAGGGAGATTGCCTCTTTGGCGGCTTTGTTGTTGTTGGATAGCCTTACCGCAAGTTCTGCTGCGGGCTCGAGGACGGATCGCTGCTGGTGTCTGTATCCGTCGGGCGGCGTTTTAGCTTCGGCCGATCCTCCTCGTCTCCGGTAGTCTTCTTGGAGGGATCTGTCTCGTCCTCAATGGGCGCATTCGAATTCGGATTTCTGCGCAAGGTCGGCTTATTGGGATCGGTACTGGTTTTGTCGGGCCGCCGTTGATTTTCGAGCATTGCGAGCCGCGATTTCACGTCATTGAACTCCGAGGTGGTCACCACATACTCGGGCCGGGCCTTCAAGTCAGCGATTTCCTTCTGCGATCTTACGATGCGGTCATCGGTCGGAGGATGGGTCGAGAACAACTTCGACATGGTGCCGGGTTTCCGCTTCTCCATAGTCTGCACCTTCTCGAAGAAGTCGACGAAAGCCGTGGGATCGTATCCGGCCTTGTACATGTATTGAATTCCGAGGTAGTCGGCTTCGGATTCAAAAGCGCGGGAGAACTTAAGGAACGATAGCGGCACCAGCAAACCGGAGGCCTCGTAGATTCCGTAAGCCGCTGCGCCGCCCATGAAAATCAGCGGAATGGTTGCGAGCTGGGCGATTTCACCTCGGGTAGCCTGACGCGTGCCGTGCCGGGCTGCCACATGGGCGATCTCATGCGACATAACACCGGCCAGTTCAGCTTCCGTATCCGCTTTTAAAATGAGCCCGGTCTGAACGAAGAAGAAGCCCCCTGGCAGAGCGAACGCGTTGACGCTGGGATCTTCGATAACTTTAATGGTGAAAGGAACTTTCGCATCCGAGTTCCGCACCAGATTCTGGCCGATACGGTTCACGTATTCAGAAACAACCGGATCGTTAACGACTTTCGACTGGCGCTCAACCTGCTGCGCCAGGGACTTGCCAAGAGCAATCTCCTTCTCGAGCGAGTAGAAGTTTACCTTTCCGCTGACGTTCCGATCGCCGATGGCGTCCGGATCCTTCTTGTCATTTCCGTCGTTGGGAAACGCTGAGAGCGGGACGGAGAGGGCAATGGCCATGCCGAGACTAACGCAAGATCTTAAAAATGTAAGTCGCCGCATAACACTCCTTCTACAGGGCGGTTATCGAAACAAGCGGGCAGCAGTACGCTCGAACCTTCGTATGCAACCAGTATAGGACCAAAACTTCTTCCACAGATAAAAAGACTGGCGGGACCACGCCCGTAGCCCCGCCGTAAAGCCAGGAGATTCAACCTGTGTAACGTATATTCAGGAAGGTGGGTTTCAAGAAAGTGCTGGAAAGTTCTCCCGCGCTGCACACGATTTATCGGGAGGAGTTTCCGGTTACACGCGAGCTGATCTACCTGAATCACGCTGCGGTGGCGCCGCTTTGCCGCCGTGCCGCTCAGTCCATGAAGGCGCTTGTGGACGACGCCTGCTTCTACGGGTCGCTTCATTACGACGACTGGATGCGGGCGTACGCCGGACTTCGCGCCGCTGCGGCCAAACTCATCGGCGCTTCGCCGGAGGAGATCGCGATCGTCAAGAACACCTCCGAAGGGATCGCAACGGTGGCCTCAGGGCTCGATTGGAAACCGCAGGATCGCATTGTTGCGTTCGAAGAGGAGTTTCCGGCGAACTACTATCCGTGGCGGCGGCTCGAAAGCCGGGGAGTGATGATTACCTGGCTCTCCATATATGACCCGATCGAAAAAATCGAGCAGGCCATTGCGGGCGCACGCCTGCTGGCAATCAGCTTTGTTAACTATTTGAGCGGATACCGGGTGGACCTGCGAGCGATCGGTGAACTCTGCCGCCGCAATGATTGCTTTTTCTTCGTGGATGCGATCCAGGGGATGGGCGCGATTCCGATTGACGTCGAAGCGTGCAATATCGACGCGCTTTCAGCCGACGGGCATAAGTGGATGCTGGGTCCCGAGGGGAATGGAATCCTGTATGTCCGTCGCCGATGGCTGGACTCGATCGAACCCGTCGAGTTCGGCTGGACGAATCCGGCCAAGTACGCGGATTACAGCTCGCGGGACATGACTCTAAGGCCCGACGCGGGGCGCTACGAGTGCGGCACTCTGAACACGATCGGGTGCTTCGGACTGAAAGCGGCACTCGAGCTATTGCTGGAGGTTGGGGTGGAGAATATCTGCGATTCGGTTCTGTCGCTGGCGGACCAGCTCGAAGAGGGCGTTCGGGAAAAGGGCTACCAAACGATGGTGCCGAGGACACCTGAGACCGGCTCCGGAATCGTTAGCTTTCGCCATCCGGAAATAGATAGCCGCATAATAGCGGGCGAACTGAAGAAGGCTGGGATACTTGGCGCAACGCGTCAGGGATGGATCCGGTTATCGCCGCACTTCTACATCGGTCCGGAAGAAATTGAAGCGGTGCTGGGCGTTTTGCCGGCAGTTTGATCAGCCTTGAAAGAGTGGTAAGGAATTCATGAAGGCGTTCTATATCAAAGAGCCTGGCGAAACCGCCATAGAGGAATTGCAGCAGCCGCGTCCGGCTCCGGGGGAACTCTTACTGCAAACCCGGCTGATCGGGCTTTGCGGCACCGACCTGAGCACGTTTCGCGGGAAGAATCCACTTGTCAGTTATCCCCGGATTCCCGGCCACGAGATTGCGGCGACGATTGTCGAAGTTGGCAGCGAGGTGCCGGCGGAGTTTGAAGCAGGCATGAACGTTACCGTTTATCCGAATACTCATTGCGGCAAGTGCGCCTCCTGTAAACGGGGCCGCACGAACGCCTGCAAGTTCAACGAGACGCTCGGGGTGCAGCGTGACGGCGCGATGAAGGGCTTCTTTGTCGCTCCCTGGCAAAAGGCATACCGCGCTGAGAATTTGAGCTTGCGTGAGCTGAGCCTGGTGGAACCTCTTGCCATCGGTTTCCACGCAGTTGAGCGAGGCAGAGTGACAGCAAGCGATGCCGTGGCGGTCCTGGGCTGCGGGATGGTGGGCTTGGGCGCGCTTGCCTCGGCTGCGGGCCGCGGGGCGACGACGATCGCGATCGACCTCGATGACGAAAAACTTGTATTGGCGAAACAAGTGGGAGCACAACACGCAATCAACTCGCGCAATGGCTCAGTTCATGAGGCCCTTCAAACTATAACGGACGGCCTCGGTCCGGATGTAGTCATCGAGGCGGTGGGCGTGCCTGATACGTACCGGCTGGCGGTTGAGGAAGTGGCGCACACCGGCCGCGTCGTCTATATAGGATGGGCGAAAGAGCCGGTCTGCTATGAAACGAAACTCTTCGTGCACAAAGAAATGGACATCCTGGGATCGCGTAACTCTCTAACGGAGTTTCCAGCTGTGATTGAGATGCTGTCGAAGAAAGCATTCCCTGTTGAGGCGACAATCTCGGCCACAGTTTCCCTGGATGAGGCAGCGGGAGCTCTGAGGCGGTGGAGCGAATCGCCGCAATCCTACACAAAGATTCTCGTAGAGATGAACGACTGACGTGGATTATCGCTGCCTGGGCAATACCGGTCTGCAGGTATCGAGCATAAGCTTCGGAGCCTCGCCGCTCGGGAATGAATTCGGCGAGGTGGAGACTAAGGAGGCGATGCGGGCAGTAAGAACCGCCCTCGATATCGGCATCAACCTGTTTGACGTTGCTCCTTATTACGGCCGGACTCTTGCGGAGAAACGTTTGGGAGAAGCGCTGGAGGGCCATCGGGATGCGGCTATCCTCGCCACCAAGTGCGGGCGATACGACAAGAACTCGTTCGATTTCTCTCGCGAGCGGGTGAAGACGAGTGTTGAAGAATCTTTAGCGCGACTCCGGACGGATCGTCTCGACCTATTGACTGCGCACGATATTGAGTTTGGGGACCGCGAACAGATTATCGCCGAAACGCTTCCTGCGATGCGCGAATTGCAGCGCGAAGGTAAAGTTCGCTTCGTGGGAATCTCCGGTCTGCCTCTCCGGATGCTCGCTGACGTGGCGAAGCGCGCCGAGGTGGATTACGTGCTCTCGTATTGCCATTACAATCTGCTTATCCAGGATCTGGACCGCTGGTTGACACCGGTGCTGAGAGATCGCGGGATTGGGCTGATCAATGGATCCCCGCTCCACATGCGCTTGCTCACTGATATAGGTCCTCCTGACTGGCACCCTGCGCCGGAGCCGGTGCGCCGAGCGGCAACTGAGATCGTTGCGCTTTGCCGGGCGCGCAGGATTAATCCAGCCGTGATTGCCATCCGGTTCTCCCTCGATCATCCGTACGCTGCATCCACTTTGGTCGGCATCTCGAGTTCCCTCGAAATCGAACGCAACCTGAGGGCGTTAAACACACCCATAGACGAGTCTCTTCTCGGGCAGATACAGCAGATCGCCGGTCCGGTGAGCGAAATGACCTGGCCTTCCGGGTTGCCTGAAAACAGTGATGTTTAAAATCGACGCCCACCACCATTTGTGGAAGTACAATCCAACCGAGTACGGGTGGATTGGAGAGAACATGGGTTGCGATCCGGCGCAACTTTCTTCCCGATGACCTGAGCAAGGAGATAACGGCGGCCGGCGTTCACGGGGCAATAACTGTTCAGGCGCGGCAGACGCTAGAAGAGACGCACTGGCTTCTTCGCCTGGCGGAGGCGCATGAATTTATCAGGGGCGTAGTGGGCTGGGTTCCGCTGATTCATCCGGATCTGGAACGCTTGCTGCCTACCGTGGCTGGACACCCGAAATTGCGGGCGGTTCGCCACGTTCTGCACGATGAAGCGGATGACGAGTACATGCTCCGGGATGACTTCAACCACGGAATTCGAGCTCTTAAGCCGTATCACCTCGCGTACGACATTTTGATCTTCGAGCGGCATCTGCCCCAGACGATTGCCTTTGTCGATCGCCACCCCAAGCAAGTGTTTGTGGTGGACCACTTCGCGAAGCCACGTGCGAAGGCCGGGGCACTCTCGCCCTGGCGCGAGAACATTGGTGAACTGGCGCGGCGGCCCCATGTGTATTGCAAACTCTCCGGGCTTGCCACGGAAGCGGATTGGAACGGTTGGACAGCGGATGCGCTCCGACCGTATTTCGAGACCGTACTCGAGAGCTTCGGACCGAGTCGACTGATGTTCGGCTCCGATTGGCCTGTTTGCCTGGTAGCCACGACTTACGAACGGTGGGTGGAGACGGTGGGTGCGTGGGTAGCCGGGTTGTCCGAAGAAGAGCAGAGCCGGATATGGTCCGGAACAGCGCGTGAAGCATACGGACTTTTGCAAGTTTGAGCGAGACCCGCTCTGAGTATGCAAGCGAGAACTCAGCTCTGTCCGGAAGCGGAAGACTGGATTTCGATCATGTGGCCATCAAGATAGGCGATCCTCCGTGGCTAAGAGGACTCTGAAAGAAGAGCCAGGATTGCTAACAAATCCTTCGAGCATCCTGCTATGCCGAGCCCAGTTTCGGAATCGAAATTGATCGATTGCCGTTGGTGACGCACCAAGAGGTTTCCAAGGGCGGTCCGATTAACCCTCTTTGGCAATCGCCAATAGCTAGCGCGTGCTGACAACCAGCTGGCCGTTCCACTGGACCGCGAGCTTCTGCCATTGCAATCCGTCGTCCGCCGACCGGTAGACCTCGCCCTCAGCGGAAAGATAGCGTCAACGTCAACGTACCCGATGAGCTATACGAGGAAGCGCGCAGCATCGCCGAAGAGGAGCGACTTTCGGTGGAACGAGCCTCAGGCGGTGATCGCCATAAGTTTCTAGCCGTGCTCGAGAAGATCAAAGACATCGAACCGGAAGAGTACGATCGCCATTAGAGATGAGGCCGGTTGCCACGCGTTTGGCTTTCCGGAAGATCTCAATTATGGTCTTGTGTGCACCGATGAACAGGCTTGCCGACCTGCGGCCGTTAATTCCGGCGGCGATCGAAGCACTCGAAGCCGGCCAGGTCATCCGAATGGGCTGAACTACTTCAGACCAAACCCGCTCGGGAGCTCGGAATGCCATGGCAACGATTCCTCTACACTGCGAACGTTAAGGCGGATCTATTTAATGGCTGGTACTGAGTAGTGCACCCTGGCTCAATGAACGCGCATCAATTTGCAAGGACTAAGAAATGTACTTGATCACCGGAGCCACCGGGAATACCGGCTCGGTAGTTGCCAAAGGCCTCTTAAAACAAGGCAAGAAAGTGCGAGTCGTCGCGCGCGGCCAAGAAAAGCTGAAAGAATTGGCGTCCCTCGGTGCTGAGACACTTATTGGCGATATTACTTCCCAAGAGATTGCCAATAAGGCGTTCGCGGGCATTGAAGCCGCTTATGTCATGATCCCGCCGGCTATGACCGATCCCGATTTTCGCGGCTACCAAAAAAAGCTCACGGAAGTTTACGGGTCTGCGCTGGAAGCGAACACTTCGGTAAAGCATGTGGTCGTCCTCAGCAGCTTCGGTGCCGACAAAGATGCTAAGTCTGGTCCCATACTGGGTCTTCATTTCCTCGAAGAGCGCCTCAAACAGATCAAGCCGCTGAACTCACTTTCTCTCCGTGCTGGTTATTTCATGGAGAACACTCTTGGACAATCCGACGTGATTCGTCATATGGGTGCGGTCGTCGGCCCACTTAAGCCCGATCTCAAACTCCCTCTCATTGCAAGCATCGATATCGGCAACGCCGCGCTCCACGCTCTTCTGCAACTCGATTTCACGGACCATCGAACCCGGGATCTTCAGGGTCAACGCGATCTGACGTATCTTGAAATCACAGCCATCATAGGCGCCGCCATCGGCAAGCCTGATCTCCAATACCAGGTCATCTCGAGCGAGCAATTTGCGGGGTTTATCGAGCAAATGGGATGGGCTCAGAATGTCGCGGCGTTAATGGCCGAAATGGTAGACGCTCAAAACGCCGGGCATGTCCGCTCTCTGGAGCCGCGCTCAGCGAGCAATACGACGCCCACAACCTTCGAGCAGTTCGTCGCCGAAACATTCGTTCCCGCTTATAAAGCGTCTTCTAGAGACGCCTGACCGCGTTAGCCCAGGTCACAAAATTCACAGTACGGCTTGGCACACGTCACGTGTTAGTCGAGCCTTGGCGGTTACGGCGAATCTGTCCAGGGAGACGTCAAAGGCTGCTTGTACTCTGGAGAAATCATGGCGGATACAAATGCATTGATAGCTAAGGCCTACTCGGCTTTCAACCGGAGGAATATCGATGACGCACTTGCGCTGATGAGTGAAAACGTTGACTGGCCTAAGGCATCGGAAGGTGGTCGAGTAATCGGGAAAGAAGAGATCCGGGCTTACTGGACACGTCAGTGGGCTGAGTTTGATCCTCACGTGGAACCAATCGAAGTGACTGATCGTGAGGCGGGCAGAACCGATGTTAAGGTTCATCAACTGGTAAAGGATCTGAAGGGTGATGTTCTCTCAGATCAACTCGTATTGCATGTCTTTAACATTGCGAACGGCCTAATTCAACGCATGGACGTTCACGAAAGCGAACCTGCCTTCAAACATGTTCCGGCAGAGTGACTCCTCAAAAACTGACGACCAGCCAGACTGACTCGACAGACGAGTACTTCGCTCCTTTCCGGCAGAGATCCGCGATATGAACAGAACATGTTCCATTCGTACATCCGTCCTGGATCGCTATGTGTAGAGCAATGTTTCCACTTTGCGGGAAGACGCAAATAGCACTGACGTGATGATCGTATAAGCTCACCGGTTCAGATCAGCGGAACGCCGCTTTTGTCAAAGTGGATTCCACACGTGAACGACGTCTTTATCTGTACTAGACGTAACAGCGACGCCGGCAGGCAAGCCGGGTAGCATAGAGACACGATGGAACGCTATCTGGAGCCAACGCAGGTCTCTGGTCGCGCGCTCATGCAGCGTGGTCTTCGGGGTCCGGTATTCATGCTCAATTTACTGCGGTTCCGTACGGTGGCAGATTATTCCGCGTTTCCCGATCTCGCACCCACAGCGCCGATTCGCGGCGCAGAAGCATATGATCGCTATATCAGCCACACGCTGCCCTTCCTCAAGAAGAGCGGCGGCGAGGTAGTGTTCTACGGCGAGGGCGGTCCATTTCTCATCGGACCCGATGCGGAGCATTGGGATCGTGTGATGCTTGTTCGCCAAAACTCGATTGAGGACTTCGTTGCGTTCGCTAATCACCAGGAGTATTTGAAGGGCATTGGGCATCGCACGGCGGCTCTGGAGGACTCTCGACTCCTGCCACTCTCTGGAATCCCTTTCAGTGCAAGGTAGGTTCGGGAGCTCGGGTCCCATAATGTATGGTGTGCCCGGTGCTCGGTGTGGCGCAGGAGCACGGCTTGCGACCCGCAACCCTTGATACTGTGATCCCAGCAAGCCGCTCAAGTTGACGGGAAATGCGCAAACGTCTGAACTGACCTAGGGTTTGCAGAATCCGTCAGGATAGGTACTGAGAACGCGCCAGCGTATAGCCAAGTGGAACTTCACGGTCGCAGGCAAAGCCGGAATACTGGCTGTCATGACCAAGAAACGCAAACGCACTCCCAAATCCGTACCGAAGCTGCCCGACCTCGAACACTCCGCAACAGTCGTCCTAAACAGCCTGCCATCGATTAGCTCGCAACGCTCATACGATCACGCAATCCATCACTTCATCGACTGCACTTCATCGACTGGTACTGCTCAGAACCTCGGCTCGCGTTCAACAAGATCGTCGTGATGACGTGACCCCTTCGACCGCACGTCACTCCGGGGCAAGCGAGACTACGCCATGGTTGCCGTCCTACTTGGGTGCGGCTTGCGGCGGGCCGAGTTGGCTGCCGCCCAGGTCAAAGACCTGCAGCGACGGGAAGAACACTGGGTGTTCGCCGAGGGCGTTGTCAAACAAGCTTCTGCTTGCTGCGGACTTGCCAACATTGCGCCGCACGACCTTCGCCGGACATGCGCGCATATGTCATCCAGCCGGGGGAGAACTCGAACAGATTCAATTTTTGCTCGGCCACATCAGCGTCCAGACGACCGAACGGTATCTGGGCTGCAAACAGCAATTGAGTAATGCCGTGAATGACAACATCGGCCTTGAGCCCCAAGCGTAGACCGCTGATCCAAGATGACTTTACGGTACAAATCCGATTCAGCGACCAGTTCGCCTGTTCCCAACTTGGCATGCTGAGTTTTCTCAGGCTTCTAGGAGTTTTCGTTCTATCCATCCTTTTTCTGCCTGTGGCGCTCCTTGTCGCGAGGACAGTCTGATTAGGCAAGCAAGAAATCCGGCGAAAAGGGATCGCGTTTATGCCGGGCGGACTGCTCGCATTCCTGGTAGAATAGCCCCACTACCGAGCTGAAAAAAGATGGACTCCGATCGCTGGAGGCGCGTCGAACTGGTCTATCACAGCGTGCTGGCTTATCCCTCCGAGCGCCGCGCGGCTGTGTTGGAGGAATCCTGTTCGGGCGATCCAGATCTGCTGCGCGAGCTGAAGTCGCTGCTTGAGGCGAGAGAGCAAGCCGGCAGTTTTTTGTCCCCGGACCAGCTACAGGATCACATCGCGGAACTGGGTTCCGAACCACCGGGATTCTTGGCCGGAACCAGGGTCGGTCCTTACCAGGTCCTAGCCGAGATCGGCGCTGGTTCGATGGGCGAGGTCTACCGGGCCCGCGACAACAGACTGGATCGCGAGCTAGTGCTGAAGATCCTACCTCAGCAGTTCACGCACGATGCCGGCCGGATATCGCGACTGCGCCTGGAGGCCAAAGCTGCTGCCGCGCTAAATCATCCGAATATCGTGACCGTCTACGAGATTGGACAGGCCGGGGACATTTGGTTCATCGCCGAAGAACTGATCGAAGGGATCACGCTGCGGGATCGGCTGGCTGGTGGCAAACTCCCGTTGAAGGAGGCGCTCGATATCGCGATCCAATGCAGCGCGGCCCTTCAGATTGCCCATACGAGCGGTATCCTGCACCGCGATATCAAGCCAGAGAACATCATGCTGCGCTCCGACGGCATTGTGAAGATGGTGGATTTCGGTCTGGCGCGTTTTACCGAAGCCGCTCCGCGCTGTGCTGTGCAAACAACGCAGCCCGGCTGCATTATGGGGACTCCGCGATACATGTCTCCCGAGCAGGCGCACGGGCAACCATTGGATCCCCGGAGCGATATTTTCAGCCTTGGCGCCGTGCTTTACGAAATGATAGAGGGCCGGCCTGCCTTTCCAGGAGCAACGCCCGCAGAAGTATTTGCGTTGCTCCTCGGGACGGAGCCACTGCCGGCACCTCCAAAATTCGGTAGGCAGCTCCATCCAGTTCTTTCAAAAGCGCTCAAAAGAGATCGCGAAACTCGATATCAATCGATGCAGGAGTTCGCGACCGATCTCAGAAGTGTCGATCAGCTTCAGAGGATGTCGCCGGCCAAAAGGAAAATGGCTTCGCGCATCGGCATCGCCCGGAGGGTGCGCCGAGCCGTGCTTGCGGGCTCTGCGCTTCTGGTGGCGATTGTTTTCTTCTTCTTTCTTCGCTACCGGCCCGCACTAACCGCGCAGGACAGCGTCCTCTTGGCGGACTTGGCGAATCAAACCGGAGACTCCGTGTTTGACGGTACGCTCAAGCAGGGGCTGGCCGTGCAACTCGAACAGAGCCCCATGTTGAATATTTTTCCGGATGCAGAAGTGCGGCGGACGCTGCGATTGATGGGACGTTCGCCGAACGATCGGGTTTCACGCGAAATCGCGCGAGAAATCTGCCAGCGCGACGGGGTGAAGGCGCTGGTCGCCGGATCGATTACGCCGCTCGGGACCCATTACGTGCTGGCGCTCGAAGCGGTGGACAGCCGGACGGGCAACAACCTGGCGCGGGCGCAAGTGGAAGCCGCAGGCAAGGAACAGGTGTTGCAGGCGCTCTCGCAGGCAGCCTCACAGTTGCGCCGGAACTTGGGCGAGTCGCTTCGGTCCGTCCAGAAGTTCGACGCCCTACTGGAACGGACCACCTCGTCGCTCGAAGCGTTACAAGCGTATTCCCTGGGGCATGAGGAAAGAAGGAAAGGCCGATACCTGCAAGCTGTCCCGCTCTTCCACAGAGCCGTGGAACTGGATCCGAACTTCGCGTATGCGTACGCGGAGCTGGCGACCGTGTATTACAACACCCGGCAGCGTGAGCTCGCGGCCAACTATACGGCGAAAGCATATATGCTGCGGGACCGGACGAGCGAGCGCGAGAAACTCCACATTACATCGCTCTATCATGATTGGGTCACTGGGGACGACGGCGAGGCCCTTGATGCCCTGCAGCTCTACAAACAGATCTATCCTCGTGACATACTGCCACACACCACTCTTGCCACGCTCTACGCCAGGATGGGTCAATTCGAGCAGTCCGTGGAAGAAGGACGGATCGCCCTGGAGCTGGATCCCAACTCGGCTGTTCATTTCGGAAGATTGGGACTATCTCTAATCCATCTCAATCGCTTCGAGGAAGCCGCTGCGATTTGCCGGCAGGCTTTGAGGCACCATCTCGAAGATACAGTAATTCACCGTAGCTTGTATTGGCTTGCATTCCGCAACCGGGACCGGGCAGCCATGGAGGAACAGTTGCGGTGGATTCGCACCCAACCAGATGCATACCTGGCAATGGATTGGGAAGCTCGCAGGGTGGCTTACTCAGGGCAGTGGCGGCGATCGGCGGAGTATGCGCGAGATGGCATCGAGGGCGCCAGGGATGCCAAAGCGCAGGAACCGGCGGCTACTTTCGCGGCGGACGCAGCTTTACGTAGTGCAGTTCTCGGCCGCTGTACCGGCGGCCTTGCGTCCGCTTCGCAGTCGCTTTCGATCGAGCGGACGCATGTATCGCTTTTCCGCGCAGCGCTCACTCGGATATTGTGCAGCGAAAGCAACCAGGCGCAAATGTTAATGGAAGAACTGACCAGCCGGTATCCGAAAAATGCGACCGTAAACTGGAGATATTTTCCGGTTCTTCGGGCGGCTCTAGACCTGAACCGGGACGATGCTGCCGCGGCCATTGAGGCGCTCAGACCCGCCTCCCGCTACGAAGCCGCCGCAGAGTTCTGGCCGCAATACTTGCGGGGTCAGGCGTATTTGCGACTGCGGAAAGGACCGGAAGGTGCAGCCGAGTTCAGAAAAATTCTGGACCATCGGGGCCAGGGAGTGGACTCGGTACTGTATCCGCTGGCATACCTCGGGCTGGCTCGTGCAGCGACGCTCGAGCGTAACTCCGCGCAGGCGCGCAAGTCTTATGAGGATTTCTTGAAAGAGTGGGACGACGCAGATACCGATCTGCCACAGCTCCTGGCGGCAAGGCAGGAGCTGGACAAGTTGAAATCCACTCCTTGAAACACATGCCTCGTGACCCATGCGAAGTCACTGAGTTGCTCAATGCCTGGTGCAAGGGCGATGTGAGCGCGTTAGAGCAACTGGCACCCATTGTGGAATCGGAGCTGCGCCGGATCGCTCGGCAGTATCTGAGCAAGGAAGCTCCCGGACACACGCTCCAGCCCACGGCTTTGATCAATGAGGCCTACCTGCGACTTATTGAATGGAACACACTGGAGTGGCAAGGCCGGGCGCATTTTTACGCCGTAGCAGCGAAAATGATGCGGCGCGTGTTGGTGAATCAGGGGATTGCCCGCAGCAGGCGGAAGCGCGGCGGCTCAGCGATTCTGGTTTCGCTCACTGGGGCCGGCGATGTATCTCACCGGAGCACCGATATGACAGCTCTGGATGAGGCGCTGATCGCGCTGTCTAAGCTGGATACCCGAAAGAGCGATCTTGTCGAATTGCGCTTTTTCGGCGGGCTCACGGCCGAAGAGACCGCGGAAGTTCTAGGGATCTCGGTGCGGACGGTGCATCGCGAATGGGATCTGGCGCGGGCTTGGCTCTTTCGCGAATTGCGCGGGGCGGCGGACTCTATCCAATGACGAGCTGATCATCCAGGTGCTCACCGACCCTTGGCGCCAAATGCTCGAGTAAAAAAAATTGTTGATCTTTTCACCGGGGGTGGCACGTTTCGCCGGCTTTCGATGCTTGCACAAGTAGGAGGCATCATCAGCCGATATGAAGCGCAGAGACTTTCTAAAATCCACCGCCGCGGTTACGGGCGGAGTTTTCAGCGGACTTCACAAAGCCGTCGCTCAAACCCCTGGGCCGGTATCTGGACCGCAGCCCAACATCCTATTCATCCTGGTTGACGAGCTGCGCTACCCCAGCGTTTTTCCAGATCACATCAAAACGCCAGGCGAATTCCTACGGCAATTCATGCCCAACGTTCACAAACGAATCTGGAAACCCGGTGTGAAGTTTGGCAACCATAACACCGCCAGCAATGCCTGCACACCGTCGCGCGGAGTCCTGATCAGCGGGCTGTATTCCCAACAGCAGTGGGTTATAGCGACAATTCTGTCAACACCGTATCCGAATCCTCCAAAACTGCCGCAACCCGTGTTGAACCCGGCTTATCCGACCTACGGGAAGCTGCTTCAGGCGGCCGGTTATCGCACGCCGTACGTTGGCAAGTGGCACGTTTCTGTACCTAAGGAACCGACCACTGCACTGGCTAACTACGGTTTCGACTATTGGCCCACTTATTACGATCCCACCGGCGACAATTTCCAGGGGACGTACGGTGATCCATCCGACTGCATGCAGACTGACTCATGCCGCGGCTATCATAACGACGCTTACTCGGCGTCGCAGGGAATTGACTGGTTACAGAACAAGAGGCCCATTAATCAGCCCTGGTGTCTCACGGTCAGCCTGGTGAACCCTCACGATCGTGAGTTCTTCCCCGCAGGAACAGAGTTTCAGACCGTTATGAATTTGTTTCAGGACGCAACTGTCAACCCGGCTAATCTGCAGCAAATGCCGGCGTATTGGGGCGACACATACAAGGGTCCGGTCGTGGATTGGAATGTAAATGAGCTGAAGTCTCCAAAATCCTACGGATATGCCGTGCCTCCAAATTTGGAGGATGCGTCGTCCATTGCAACTAAACCATCAACTCAGGCATTCTTTCGAGAATTCTCGCAGAGCGTTTGGGGCGGTGTATCCGACGATCCATCTCAGACGACCCCCAGTATTGAACAGTATCCGAATAATCCCCAGCAGGGCGTCCTCAAGATGCCATACAGCTATTGGCAGCGTGGCCTGGATAGTTACACCCAGATTATGCAAATAGTCGACGGCCAAATTGGGAAAGTGCTCGACGCACTCCACGACTTACCCAAAGATGTAAGAGAGAACACGATCATCATATTTGCCTCCGACCACGGCGAATATTCCGGAGCGCATGGCTTCGTGCAAGGTAAGCTTGGCAGCGTCTATGAGGAGGCTTGGCACGTTCCATTGGTCGTAGTTGACAAGACCGAGAGATTTACCGGAGACATAGACGAAATTCGCATGGGGCTTACCTCGCATGTTGATTTCATGCCTCTACTGGCCAGCATCGCGAATCTGGGGACTCGAGATTGGATGACGGGCCGTCTCGCCGAAATCTATGGTGACCGTCACGACATGATCTCGATGCTGAAGTCTGCCGATGCGCCCGGACGCCCCTACGTCCTATACGCCACTGACGAAATCGTGCCTGATGCCGTTAACGTCAACTTCAATAGGTCGCCCACTCACATTCTGGGGCTGCGCACCGAGGACACCAAGTTGGGTGTGTACTCCAAATGGGTTCCTCTGACCTCAAACATCATCTCATCTTCAAGTGAGCTGGAATTCTACGATTACTCGACGACGAATGGCCAACTTGAACTGGATAATCGTGTCGCTACCGATCCTGGCGATCCGCGTATTAGCAGCATGGCGCAGCAGCTGCTTAATGACCTCGTCCCAAATGAACTTCAGGAAAAACTCCCTGGGCCTTTGGGAGTGGTGCAAGACGCATCAAAGCTCGCGCACCTGGCTTTTCGGGAATTGATTGCACTTAAGGGCTCCGACGTCTGGAGAAACGGTGGGCTCCAGGACTTACTCGGGTACGGTAGGGAATTCTAAGACCGCACCACGGGAGCGCGTCTCATAGGAAAACCGCGCTCCCGCTGGGCAATCACGACAGGAGTACCGAATACCAGAGGCGAGTGCGAAAGGTGCTTATTTATGTCAAATTCCAGACCGGATAGCGGAAGTAATCGCCGGGAATTTGTCACGGCTCTGGCAGGAGGATCTGCTCTGCTCGCAGGTCGCGGAGCGTTTCAACTGGGTAGCCCAACCGGTTACAAATTCTACCGTGTCCTAACTGCGGGCGATCCCAACTTCCAGCCTTCGATTCAGACAATGACGGCGGCTGTGATGATGGGATCGAGTTCAGGGAAGCCCGGCGTCGAGACTATCTACCTTCATGGCACGCAGCTCCCGCCCGCGGGCAGTTCGGATCCAATACCCACGGCCTTCCAGCTTCTTATCAACTATAGTTTTACTCCCCCGAGGGTTACCGGAGGAGGGGTGATTGCCTCCCAGGGAAGCACGATCATTCCGATAGGCGAGCCGTCGTTCATAGTCGGTCGACTGGGTACAGGCGCTTCGAACTCGCAGCGCAACTACGTCACGACCGTGTTTCCTGAAGACTCGACAACGGCGGCCAGTCCCGCCAACTCGCCTGGTATCTTTCTTTGGGAATTCGGTTCACAAACCTGGCGAAGAGTCGTGCGCTTCGGTGACCCTTCGCCTGATGGCGGCTTCTATGGCGCCGATTTTGGGGACGTAGCGATCGATAATAACGGCAACATCACCTTTGTCGCGGCCACCACCGCGAATCCAAGTCTTGGCTTTGCACGCTACTTTATGGGATCGCAGACTCTGATCTGCGCAGAGGGAGGCTCCGGCCAGGACTGCCGCGTGCTGCTAAAAACAGGAGATCTGGCAGCCTTTAGCGCATTAGCCATTCAGTCATTTGGTCTGGTTACGGTGGCTTCAGACAACAATGCGTTCGCCGTTCAGGTTAGCGCCAAACGTCTGGACCGCCGTGCTAGCAGCAGCGGCACAGCCCTGGTGACAGGCAGGACAGACCGGAGAGCGCTCGATTACCGACTTGTCGCCGCGTCACAACGTCTTCTGTTCGCGGCCGAAGCACACTCGCGGAACGCCGTCATGGGAGATGTCTTTCTTGGTGCTCGCGTAAATTCATCCGACGAGGTAGTTTTCGTTACGCACTCGCCCCAGTTTGAACCGTCCTTGGGGAGTGATGATATCCAATCACTTGGCTCGTATAGTCGTGGGCGATCAAGCATTCTCTCCCAGTCACACGCGGTCGCAGCGGCTACAACAGATGACGTGGTGGCGTACGGCTCGCCATTGCTGGGCGATAACGGCTCGAAGTATGTAACAGAAAGCCTGGCGGACGGAAGCACTCAACTGAAGCTCATCGATCAGTCGAACAATGAACAGGTGCTTCTCAAAAGCGGCGACCGGGTCCAGGGCAGTACAGCGTCCGATACGAAGAAGATCACCGAGATCCTCTGCGGCTATCATCCGACCCAAGTAGATGACTTCGGTCGACTTGCTTTCGTGGCGGAATTTCTCAAATCCGACGGAGCTAATCCCCAGGACCCGAACAACATTGAGACCGCCCTTGTTATTGCGATTCCCCAATAGCTCCGTTTATGAGCACCTTTACCATTCCAATCGGAACATCGGATCCGCCAAGTGTATGCGACGGATTGCCCCTGCTGCCGGTGCGGGCGGCGCGAGCCGGTATTGCCGGTTCGAGTTCTTCCAGCCGCATTCTGGACCGTTCAGAAACTATCCTGTTCACGCGGCTAAACGTGTCGGCGTACTTCTCCTATCAGATGGGTATCTGCGGACCAGCTGTCGCCTTTCTGTTTGACAATGTCACGGTTGCGACATCCAATCCCAACGGCCACTCGGGACAGCTTCTACTCACGTTTAACAACGGCCAGCAAATCGAGGCCGGTGGTTTCATCGGTTGCGTTGTGGGCGGCGGAGTTAGCATAGAACAGCAACTCTACTTACCGTCTTCCTGGTATTCTCCCTGGAAGTTCAGTTGGCAAACGGCCTTCAAACTTTCTGCGTCATTTGAGATCGACTTCGTTGACGTATTTTTCCAGTTGATCTCTTACCTAATTAGCAAGCAGGGTGGGAAGGGAGTACTGTCGCGAGATACCGGCAATACGCTCGCGAAGTATGTAGGTCTGCCATCAACGTTCAGCTTCGTGGGCGCGTCCGAAAGCAGTGGGGTCTCGCGACAACTTACAGCGGAGCCAAGTTTCACATTGCCCGTCAACATCTTGCAACATATTCCAGGTTTGGCGCAATTCGTTAAGGCTTTTCAGAAGATCAAAGGCGAGTTGTCTTTCGGCCCTTCCTTCAACATCGGCATGCCAGTGACATTGTCGATCAACCGGTTCGATGTGACAGGCGGACTAAGCGGGGCAAATAGCGCCAGTTACCCAAACCTGCAGTACGGCGAAAATCAGATCACGGCGAGCGGTCCGGTCCCGTTTGATACCGGGTCTCAACCAAGCCGGTTCACTACAGAGGTCACTTACGCTCCTGGACTTAGCCTCGGCCTCTCCTGTCATTTCAGCCTCTCCGCTTGCAAGGTTTTTAGCTTCGACTACAATTCGCCAACCCTGGATATGTTCCGCTTGATGTCGTTGCCGGCGCCGGTCCACACAGGGCGAGGATCCGTGTCAACCAGCGTCAGCGTTCCTGCTTGCCTGCTTGAACCCGACATGTCTGTGATAATACTCAAGACCGTCGACGGCACCCTTGTGGAAGTGGCCGATACGCTCACCGGCGAGCAACTCACCATTGGTGTGATGCTCTCAACTCCGTTTGCTGGGTCAACGCCCGGCATAGTGACACTTGAAATTGACCCGCCGGCGCCGGACTTTCCGGCAATTGACTTGGTTAAGCCCGGACAAACCCGCTCGACGGCCGGATCATACGTTTTTGCCAATACACAGGTTGTAACTGGCGATCTAGATGATCCTGGCCGTAAGCAGTCTCCAACCGCTATTGCTGCCTCACAGACCTATCGGATTCGTGCCAGAATGACTCCGCTTTCGAACCAGCCGTGTACGGACTTCGAATCGACGCTACCGCTGAAGGTCACTAATCGAGTTGTTACAGCGCTGCCAACCGATGACCAATATGCCGCGCAAGGACCGCCATCGGATTTGCACGCGGGGCTCAAACTCAAAGCCGATCCATCTTTCCCACCGGAGAACGTTGCCACGTTCGCCACTGGCGTTTTCTATTACCCATACGCTCCGGGGCAAACACCGAAGCCGGCTTCGTTTCGCGTAACACTCTATGATGACAAGCGGCAAACGTATGGGGGCAGCACTGTCCAGGTGCAGTTCGGCGTTGGCCCGATTGTGAGGCCGGCGCTTTCCGCCACCGTAACCCTCACTCCAGGGACCCAAAACAGCCCCAGCTACTTTACCGTGCAATGGCTATCGAAAGGGCCGTACGCCGGTTACGCGACTCGGTTCTTCCTGGTCTTCGATGGCGGCGCAGATTATGGATCCATAGAGTACTGGTTACAAGTGTGGAACTGGTCATGACAGCCGCGACGGAAGCAATACGAATCGGATCGGCCGCGCACCTCAAACGGACACTGCAATCCTCGGAACCCCGCTTGCGACTTGCCGCTCTGACTGCTATCCAGCAGCAACCTGCCAAGGCATTGGCTCTCGGTCTTCACGACGGCGAAGATGCAATCGACATGCTCCTGAATTCCGCTAACCGAACCGATGGCACTCTCGAATGGCTTTACTATGTCATCGCACTGGCTGCATTCCGAGATCCACGAGTAACAGAGTTTTACACGGCGATCTTGGAAACCTCAGCGGACTCGGAACTACTATTCACAGCCGCAGAATACCTTTCGGCAAGTCTTAACCCCGCTCTGGAATGCAGGTGCAGGAGATTGCTATGGGATGAGCACCCAGCACGCGTTCGGGCCGTCGTATCGCTCCTTAGCGGCTCGAAGCTTCTCGACGACTCGGAACGAATCCGGATTGGCATTCTTGCCCCATCTGAGGAAACGCAGTTGCCGCGATTCAGTGAGGCTCGCGAACTCTGGTTGCGCGAGTTGGAAGGTCCATTCCGTGTCGATGCGCAGATCTGCCTCTATCAGCAAGGGCTGGAAACGTTGGACGATCTTCTCACAACCTGGAATGGCTTGGCTGAAGAGAATCGCGAGTGGCTCGTCGATTGGGTCCTCAGGTCGGAAGCCAGTGATTTCGGCAAACCACGATTAAGCTGATTGAGCGAGCGTGCGCGCACAACTCAGCGGATATGGGAGAGAGCCCGGTGTACAACATGTCTGTCCCGGGCTCCCCGTCCTGAGCTAACCAAGCGCAATGGCTACATTCGGAACCGCAGTGACTCGCTCCGGCGTCGAAGTGTTCTGGGAACCACAAACAGCAGCAGTGACAACGCGATCAGAGCGACGCTGGCGGGCTCCGGAACTGCAGAACCGGGCACGCTGGCGCTGTAGGGCTGCGCGACGTTGGGTGCCGTGGACTGGAATTGGCCGGTTCCCTGCGGATCGCCGTTCCACCACTGAGCCATCAGGCTGAACGAGCCAGAGTTGACGAAACCTGCCGCTGTATTCGCGTCCCAGACAATCTGATACAGTCCAGCGGCTGTGATGGGATTGTAAGGAACCGTTACAGTGGCGCCGGGTGCCAAATCCGGGAAATCGAAGAGTAGGCTAGGTGTGGCGTATTGAAAGGTAGCGGCGGAAAGGTCGGTCGTGACCAGCCAAAGCGAAGAGCTCTCGTTGTGAATGGAGTATCCCCAGCCGATCGTTGATCCGGGTAATCCTTCAGTCGTGCCGCTCTGAGGCAACAAAGTGAAGTCATAGATGTCGGCAGCCATTCCCGGGACAGCCGACAACAATAGAGCTACAAGAAAAGTTTTCATATTCTTTCTCCTTGATTCCAATGCAGGAACTTATCTTTGTGGATAGAGCACTTGTCCTTCGCTGAACTGGCTCAGTTGCGGCCCTCCCGTATCCATAGAGCCTTCCTCAGTGATCCCGAGTTTCGTGATCCCAGGTGGAATATCCAGCGTCAGGATTAGATTAGTGGAGTCACCGGCAGCAAGGCCAACCACTCCAAGAGGCAGCGTGGGGCTCACAATAGTGGCTTCCCCGGAACCCCCCAAGGTGTGCAGCGTGATCGAGCTGAATTGGACCGAGTTCGCTCGCAATGTCCCGCTGTTCGAAATGATCAGCAGAACCTGCACCTGCGTTTGATTGGTCCCCATCTGGTAGGCGTGGATCCCAAGATCAGTGCCTGACGGTCCGGGCGAGGATTGTAAAGGCGCTGTAGCGGAGTTCCAGTTGCAGCCGCCTACGTAAATGCCAGTGTTGTCGGCGTTCCGCACTCCATAAGACGGATCGCAGGTCACTCTGGGAAACGGCCAGCCTTCAAAGAAGGCAGGGCGATACACGCCCAGTCCGTCCGGCATCGAAGTAAATAGATAGGCCAAAAACGGTGCATTCGGTGCGTCGTAGTGGGCACCGGGGCCACTGTTACTGGGGCTGGATTGGAGGCTGATGGCCAACCAGGAATTATCGGCGAGAATGGTTCCAGTGCTTGGATTATTCGTGAATGGATTGTTGGAATCGGTGGGATAAGTATATGGAATGTACCAGGGAAGATCGGTTGGTTGGAACGGTGTGACGGCGGGAGTGTTACCAGCGTTGCCACACGTATAAGAGCCGTCGAGGACAACATACGAGCGAGGCTGTTGAAACAGCGGAAACTGACCCCAAATCGGATTCGGTCCGTTGCCAAAACAATTGATAGAGGACTGCGGGTTATAACGGCCGATAGCGTACGCCGCGGCCATAACGTTCTGATAGGCCGCCTGCTTGACCGCCGTTTGCATTTGTTTGAGCAGCTGTCCAGTGAGGTCGGGGGGCCAGGCCCACTGCGATCCGTTGCCCTGGTTAAGCAAGGCAGTGCCTAGCGTGTCGATCTTGGCGTAGTCCTCGAGCAGTATTTGAAACATGGTTCCGGTAGTCGTTTCCTGGTCTATGAAATTCTCGGCTGCCTGCCCCTCCAGCATGCCGATGGTCGAGCTAAGATCGATCATCTTGTTCCCATTACTATCGGTAGTGAGGTCCATACCGAGGTTGAAAGCGGTATCGGCGATACCGAATGCCGGTCCAATCACCGGGATATTGTCTGCGAGGCCGAGGAAGAAGTTAACCAGAGGTCGAACCAGACTCGGAGACTGCGCGTTAGACGACGCCGACGGTATTGAGTCCTTTACTTGTTGATAGGCGCTCAGGGCTGAATTTATGGTATTTATGCCGTTTTTCGTCCAAAGGCTGTCCACGTTCTTGTAGAGGTTAATAACCTGGCCCACCTTTCTTAGCTCGTCAAGAAGCTGCGCGCGGACCGTACAGAAAGGCAGGCCGGCGTTCGCGTCCAGGTCGCAACTAACTTGCGTCGTTGGGTCGACCAGCGTCGCTAAGGTGACCTGATATCCCGAGGTGAGATCAATACCCAGATTGCTGTATGCGTCCCTCACACAGTTATCAGACCCACACAGCTTGTTGTTAATATATTTGAACGCCGTCAGCTGGTCGCCAGTGTATGAAGGAAAAGAACTCGGGGGCATTGCCAGGATTGTGTACAGTTGAAGATTCGCTACGCCGGTCATATCGGAACTCTGGGGACTGTACCAATTGCCACGCCCGCGCGCGAGAACACCGTGCAGTTCACCTGTCAGGGGCGTCCTGCCTCCATTCGTAAGCGGATAAACTGAGCTGGCCTCTGCCGCCCGATCTCGAGCCCGCGGCACGTAACTGGGAGGAGCGGCAGCTCCTACGAAAGAATACGTGTCGGCCGGCGTGAGATACGCCACGGTCTCCCAGTACCCGCCCAAATTGGCGATCCTCTGAGCCAATGGGTAGATTCGATAATCCCCGTCGCTGCCAAAGTTCCAATTTGAGGGGATCGGATTGCCGTTGCTTGCAAGAAAGACCAGGAGTCCTTCGTTATTCCCGACCACATTCGAAATGTCGGTATACAGGCGTCCAATTTCGGAGTCAGCTTGCGCCGTGCAATAGGTATTGTTGACGTTCGTAGGTTGAAGCGATTCCCGATTGAGAACGAGTAGGTGAAACGAGTTTGATGTATTCGAGCCGCATCCCGGTTGGAACGAACTCGCCACGTCATAGGTCGCAGTGCCGACCTTGATCGTTCCGTCGAGGCCAATGTCGTATTGAACAAAGTCGGTTTGGACGAATGTAAACCTGCTGTGTTGGTCAGTTGCCAGATATCCATCAACAGGAAGTGTGGATAATCCGCGTTGCAGGGCGCCTCCCTTACTCCGGCCTCCGTTACCGATAAAGATGAACGGTATGGGGCCGCCGAGCTGTTCGAGATCCACCTGAGCACCAAACTGCTCCAGATTCTTGGCGATATCACTCAACTGAATGCCATAGCTCCCGACACCGTTTGCAATGAGAATTGCGTCGCTTGTGGCCCGATTCGACAAAATGGCTTGCATGAATTGGTTGGCCGAAGCTGGATCGGAAACGACTTGTTCATTAATCAGAATCGGGATGTCGGGCGAACCCGACTTCGAGCTGTCCGGCAGGCGCTGAAGAGCGAGCAGATGCAGACCGGGATTACCGCCATGATAGGTTGTTCTACCGACTCTGATGTCACCGGTGACAGCGTCGAGGTGAACAGGGATGATGTCGTGCACCGGCTCGGTCGGGCTGGGTGGGTCGGTGGTCGGTGGGTTGGTTGACTGCGCGAAAACGGAATGGGTGGTACTCGACAAGCAGATCGCAAAAGCCAATAGGGCCGTCGCACGGCTGCATGTTTTGTGGGATCTAAGTTCTAGTGATGCATTCTTCACAGATTTCTCCAGTAACTAGGACATTCCGGCTGATGTTCTTCGTGAGCGTTTCGCAAGATCGGTACGCGTGCCTTGGTCAAATCGCACATCACGATGGCTATTGCCGTAAAATCCTTGGACTGGGGTCTATGATGTAACATCCGGAGACGTAAGGGCGAGAGTGCTACTACCCAATTTGCATGAGTACAAGTACTCATTTTTATTGCAAGTTCAGGAGTGGAGGACTCACGCTGGGCCGACACACGCATCACCAGTTCCGGCCGTATATCGGTTTGTAAATGGCGAGGGTACGCGTACTCAGGTCGCAAGCCATTTCCGAATCTCCAGCAGATTTTCCTTCGAGATATAGCCACATGCGCCAGCCCGGTGCGCTGCTACTCGCAGGTCCTCATCTGTGTAGGAAGTAACGACAAGCACACGGGCCGACGGCCAGGCTGTCGTGATCTGTTGAGTAGCGGTTAGGCCGTCAACGTGCTCCATCCGGATATCCATCAGAACCCAAGCGGGCCGATGTTTCTCGTAGAGATCGAGGGCGTCGCGGCCGTCGCTGCATTCCCAGAAGCCCTCTGCGAGATCGCCGATCACTCTCTTGATCAGCTCGCGCATTGCTCCGTCGTCTTCAACGATTAAGACCGTCAAGATATCTGTCGCCGTTCTGGACTACAGAATGCGGCTTTGCCAGGAGAAACGGCTAGAGTGTTCGTACTCAACCTATATGAGTAGACGTACTCATTTCTGAGCCTCTGAACTGGAGATGCAAGCAAAAGCGGCTGCCGTGCTTAGTCGGCTTGATTTCGATGTCGGACGCGCCTCTGGCTAGAGGAGCTCGGACTTATGCGTGAGAGCAAAGCGCAACAGTGCCTCTCGGCCTTGTAAGTTGAGCTTGCTGCAAACATGGGCGCGGTGATTCTCAACGGTCCGAACGCTCAGGCAAAGCTCGCGAGCGACGTCGCTGGTGCTCCTGCCGGCCGCGATGAGCTGGAGCACCCGCCGTTCGGCCGCAGTAAGTTCCTTCAATCCCGGCCACTCCTCGCGTAAGGGCCTCATGGTGATTCCGCCGGTTTAAAAGAAAAGTAGATAACGACGGACTTACAAAGTGACGGCCGGCCGCAACGGCTTTAATGCTTTGCACCAGTTCGGAAAAGGCGCTCTCTTTCAGGACGTAGCCTCGTACGCCCAAGTTCATCGCGCCGTTAAACAGTTCCTCGTCCTTGTGCATGGTGAGGAAAACTACCGCACTCGAGAGTTTGCGCTCCCCCATGGCCCGCACCACATCGAAACCATCTTTAATCGGCATGTCAATGTCGAGTACGGCAACGTCCGGCCGGTGCTGCTCAATGTGCAGTAGGGCTGCCGCCCCATCCTGCGCTTCGGCAACAAGTTCGAAACCAGCTTCCCCGAGCAGAATTTGGCGCAGACCTCGGCTAAAGATGGGATGATCATCAGCAATCACGATCCGAATCTTGCTCATGCCGTCGCTTGTGTCTTCAAAGAGATTTGCACTGTGGATCCATGGCCTGGTTCGGACTGAATTACAACACGGCCGCCCAGCATACGTACTCGTTCGGCGATTCCCAAAAGCCCGAACCCTTTGTGGCTCGGCTGCGGAGTGCGGCCGTCCGGCGGCGTGAACCCGCGGCCATTATCCTCGATGAGGAGATCCAGTGTCTCGGCGTTCCTGGTGACCTGCACACGTCCTTGGGTCGCTTGCGAATGCTTTACTGTGTTGTTTAGAGCTTCTTGAACGATACGGTAGATGCTGATCTCGATCTCCTGTGGGAACAGCCTATCGACGTCGTCGATTTCGGCGCGAAACCGAATGTTAGACGACGCCGCCACGCGAGTAACTAAACCGCGGATGGCTGCCGTTAGGCCCAGTTTTTCAAGCTGATAAGGTCGCAGATTGTAAGCAATTTCTCGCATCTCCTCGACAGCGTGCGAAGCCGTATTCGAAATCTCGTCGAGAGGTTGTTTCAGCGAGGGTCGCCCATCAAGGCCGTTCAACGCTATCATTGCCCAGTTCTTGATGATGAGGAGTTGTTGGCCCAGGCTGTCGTGCAGTTCACCCGCGATGCGTTTGCGCTCCCTCTCTTGGGACGCAATCAACTGACGCGAGAAAGCCTCCTGCACTGCATAGGCGCGCTGCAACCGCGAGACGCGGTAATGCCCGGCGAAAACCGCGGCACCACTTACTACCATTAAAAGAAGGCCAACAAACCACCAGGTCCGATAGAACGGTGGCAGGACGAGAATTGCTAAGCTCTGGCCGGTTTTGTTCCAAACGCCATCGCTGTTAGCGGCAATTACACGAAAGGAATAAGTACCGGGTGGCAGATGCGAATAGAAGGCCGACCGTCGCGTGTCCGCCTCCGTCCACTGTGTATCCAGGCCAGCCAACTGATAGCGGAAATGCGTCTGCTCCGCTCGCGAGAAGTTAACGGCCGTGTACTGGATTTCCAGGTCAGATTGCCCGGGACGGATGCGGATTTCGTGTTGGCAATTGACTGCCCGACCGTTAAGCCAGCAGCTTTCGATGAAGACGGGCGGTGGACGCGTGTCAATGGTAAGGCGATCCGGATGCAGAACGGCGAGCCCGTTCTTAGTCGGAATGAGTAAGGTGCCGTCTTTAGTTTGAAAACTCCTGGGTGGGCCATCTCCCCGACAATCCACGCTTAAGAAACCGTTGGTTTTGCCCAGGTGTAACGAAGAGACGCGAGCAACTCGGCCGGCGACGAAGGCGTTCAATTCCTCCTTTCGCACACGGGAGATGCCTTTGCGACAGGTCAACCAAAAAAAGCCGGCTCTGTCTTCTACAATGCTGTAGATGTCGTCCGCGTACAGGCCGTTCTGCACATTGATATGTTGAAACCGGCCCCGTTCGAAACGGTTCAAGCCACCATCCGCCGTGCCAATCCAGAGCACACCATCCTTGTCCTTGTGCAATGTCACGACATGATTCGAGGAAAGGCCGTCCGTTTCTTTCCAAACCCTGAAGTGGTCATCTTTGAAAAACAGCAAGCCATCATCGGAAGCAATCCAGAGTCCTCCGTCGGGGTCTTCCAGGAGCTCTCGAATCTGCGCGACGGCTACACCGTTCACCTCGCGATAACTTTGCAAGGTTGAACCGCGCCACCGGTACAGTCCTTCTCCGCCCAACCAGAGATTCCCGGCTTTATCACGGAGGATGGCGCCGATCCCGGCACGGATGGATTGCAGTTCTGGAGCAATGGTTTGGAATTTTCCGTTCTGAAAATGAGCCAACTGGTCGGGATAACTTAGCCATAGCGAGTTGTCGCGATCCCAGTACATGCAGGTGGTGACTTGTGCATCGAACCACCTCTCCGGCCAGTGCTTTCGAACAAAGGAACGAAAAACTCCCTCTCTGATTCTGGTAATGCCCCAAGTGCCCACCCAGATGTCGCCAGCCGGATCGACCAACACCGGACCAATCCGATTCCGTACCGGGCCACCGGGCAGGCGAAGGATGCTCACTTCCTGCCGAGCCAGGCGGAACAGGCCTTCATTGAGAGTTCCCACCCAATACTCGTGATCGCGGTCTTCGAAGACCCGGAACAGGGAAGGAGTGGAAAAACCGCTTAATCGTGTGAACTGACCGTCCTTCCACCAGCCGGCGTGGCCCTCGGGGTCCGCAATCCAGAGCCTGCCGGAACGATCCAGATAACAAGCGAAGCTGCCTTTGGGCACGCCTTTGTAAATGGTCAGATGACCTTGGTCCACGCCGAAAATTTCCTGTTCCCGGCCAATGATCTTGAACCAGATCCGGCGTTGTGAGTCCTCCACCAATTGGTCGAGTTTGACCGCTCGGAGTGGTGCGGCATCCGGGGGCATCGGAACGTCGGACCATTGACCATAAGCGAACCGCTGCCATCCGAAGGCAGACAATCGCCAAAGACCATAGAGGTAAGAGTCGATCCCTAAGTTCAAGGGTGCACTGAGGTAAGGATTGAAGGGCGAATTCGGGGCTGGCGCCAGCTTCGTGACTTTGCCGTTCTTCCAGGTGGATAGGCCGGGTTCTGTAAAAATCCAGACTGTACCGGCCTTGTCCTCATCGATACGCACCACATGATTGTTCGGCAAGCCTTCTTTCACGGTGTAAGCGGTGAACGCGCCATGAAAGTAGCGAATGGCCCCGCCTTGCCAGGTCCCCGCCCACAAGCCGCCCTCGTGATCGACCAGCAAGCCGAAAGCCGCGAAGTTCGTGCTTTTGAGCGCGGGAGTGTTGGCGCGGTTGAACACTTTAAACTGAAGCCCGTCAAAGCGCACGAGTCCGCCAGACGTAATCAGCCACAGAAACCCATCTGGGGTTTGCTGTACCCCTAACGTCCAGTTGCTGGGAAGGCCCTGATCCACCGTCCAGGAATCGAAACGATACCTCGACGAATCAGCACCGTGGGCCAGAGACAGAGAGGACGCAAGAGTGAGAAGTAATTGGGAGGAGCGGAAGAGAAAGGCTCGCAGCGGAGGCACGGTGCAGGAACGATTGTATACGTACTGTCTGCGCTCAGCCGGTCTGTCCCGGCAGACTTTCAGAGCGTGAGCAGGTAGTCCATGCCGCGGCGGTTCATGTGGACCTCGCACGACCATTTCAGTGATGGGCATACGGCGTTCCGATGAAAGATCAACCCGACGCACGTCCTGGGTAGTCGCTAGCATTCATCGGGAGTGCCTCGGGCGAGACACTTCGACTGGGGGGATACTGGGCCGAGGCACTAAATGGCTTTGCGTTTTTGGAGTAAGCCCGGATGTAGCGCATGAGCTTACGGCTTAGGTCGTTAACAGAGGTGAAAACTCCGCGCGCAATGACATGGCGCTCCATGCGCGCGAACCAGATTTCCACTTGATTCAACCAGGAGAAATAGGTGGGCGTGAAGTGCAGTTTTACCTCCGGGTTGGAATCCAAGAATTCGGCGACTTTCCGCGTTTTGTGAGCGGAGAGATTGTCGACGATGATATGAACTTCCTGCTTCGGTTTGCAAAGGCTGACCACCTGGCCAAGAAAGTCGACAAACTCATCGCTGGTGTGACGTTGCGCCGTCTTTCCGTGCACTTTTCCCGACTTAACGTCCAGCGCCGCGTAGAGGGATAAAGTGCCGTGACGATAGTATTCGAACCCGTGTCGCTCGATTCTGCCCGGCGACAGCGGAAGCACGGGGTTCAGTCGATCCAGCGCCTGAATGGCGGTCTTTTCATCGATTCAGCTCGTCCGGATAAAACGGGACAACGTGGCTCAGAATCTCGGGTTCGCCTCGCGGCCATTTGTGCTCTGCGGGCTGCCGATTAAACGACCGCCCAAAGGCACTCTGTTGCATGAGCGCCGGAACGGGCAATTTCTTCTGCAGGTGACGGGACATCCGACCTACGGGGTCCCGTGGGGCCAGGACCGGCTGGTTCCGATTTTTCTCGCGACCCTTGCGATACGCCAGCAGACCCAGACGATCACGTTTCGCAGCGCCGCCGAAATGCTTGACATTTTCGGGATGCAGCAGGGCGGGTCGCAGTATCGGCGGCTTATTGCAGCCTTCCAGCGAGTCTTTGGTGCCACGATATTCTTCGGTACCGATACTCAGCGAGAGCGAGCAATGGTCACTCATCAGGCACGTTTCAATTTCATGCGTGAGGCGCGGATCTGGTATTCGCGTGACCCAAATCAGGCGTTGTTGCCTGGCGGCTTTGAGAATGAAATTGTTTTGAGCGACGAGTTCTTCCGCGAAGTGACGACGCATTCCATTCCAACCGGCTTAGAAGCGGCCAAAGCTCTGTCGTGCGCCCCAGCGGCGTTGGATCTCTTTATGTGGCTGTCATATCGCTGTTTCACCGCAAAGGGCCAGGAACGTATTCCGATCTTCGGAGATTTCGGCCTGGCGGCCCAACTTGGCAGCAGCGATTATGCGCGACGGAGGAAATTCCGAGAGCGCCTGGAGCGATGGCTCGACCTGGTTCGCTCGCTCTGGCCGGATTGCCCGGTGCAAATAGCCGGGTGTGGCGACTACATCGCAATCCATCCCGCCATGGCAGTGGCCGCGAAGGGGGCATAGATGGCGACTGTGGCGTTCGCACCCACTCTAACGTGCCGAATTTCGCTCGCCGAGATAGACGCTGCGGTTTCTGCCCGTTTGGGTCCCACTCGAATACCCGGGAAGCGCAACCTGCGTGCTTCAATCGGCAGATCGCAATGTATCTCGCGAGGCACGTTGGCCGATGGAGCACGACCGTCATCGGCCGGTTCTATAACGGCCGAGATCACTCGACAGTCTGCCACAGCATTCAGAGGATTGAAGCTTCGCGAAACCGATCCCGACGTGGACGGCTTGATCACTGACCTTGCGACGGCAACTGTCTCGAGATGCCGATCCCGTGCAGGAGCCCCGTGCCGAGGCCAATCAGCAAGCCTGAACAGACCGAATGAAATCGGCATCGATGAATTAGCGGACCTCGTAGCCGAGCGGGTATGTGCTTACCTGGAAGTGCGAATCGGGCAGCTTGATCGCTTACCTGAGCCGAGGGAAAGAACTACTGATGACAAAGACCTACAAATTGGAGCTTGAAATTGTGCTCCACGAAGAGCAGCAAAAAAAAGTGGTGGAGCTCGCGCGTCGATTGTACGCCGCCAATCCTGGTTCAATCGAAGACGATAACGGCGTCGTCCGAGAGATCAGCGCGGAAGAGTTCATCGATGGAACATCGCGAGCTCTGATGACCGTTGCCGAAGAAAATCCACTTTGGGAAGAGCTTGACGTGCAAGTCAGCGAGCTTTCGTGTACCGATCCTGACTATCAGGCAATTGAGGACAATACCCTCGAGGCCTCCGATTCCGATGAGCCGCAAAAGTGGCCGGCGCGAGTGGAGGAGGAAGATGAAGAAGCGCTGGACGAGTGGGAGGATGGCCTTTACCTCTGCCGCTGGCCGAATGGAGAATTCTCCATTGTCAAAGCCGCCAGCAAGCGAGAGGCAATTATCGATCTCGATGAATGGGCCGGAGCTCACCCGTCCTGGCTAGTGCCACTCGAAACTTTCATGGTGGACTTCAGGCTCGAGGACTCCGGTCAAATCGAGCTGAACTCCTTCGGGGAAGAGACCGGCGACTTTATCCGAACTCGTTGCTATCCCGAAGTAGACACCGTTCTGACCAGCCCCGCCTTTACTTCTGCAGACGAGGAACATTCCGCGGCTCAAGAGAAGATCATCAGGGAAGCGGTCGAGCGCAAAAGAACCCGCCTGTGGTATCTCCAAACAAAAGGCCCCGACGCCAAAACGGAGTTTGGCAAAAATCTGCAAAAGAGCATGGGAACCACGGGGGTCGTGGCGGATCACTGATGTCGAGTTGGCCGGCAGACAAATCTTAAAATCCAAAGCCGGCGAAGGCAAGAACCCGAACTGAACGTCGGCGATACCGTGGTGCAAATCGTACTCGATACAAACGTGCTCGTCGCCGGTTTACGTTCGAAACGGGGAGCCTCCTATGAATTGCTGGGTCTATTTGTCCAAGGCAGATTCCGGGGGTGTGTCTCCGTCGCGTTGGCACTTGAATACGAAGACGTGCTCAAGCGCCCTGGTCTCCTGACCGGAACTACGAAAGACGATGTTGATAGCTTTCGTGATTACCTTTTCGCCGGTTGCAGTCTTGAATCCTCGGTGCCCCGCCTCCGGCCAGTTTGCGCGATCCTGATGACGAGCGTATCCTGGAGTTAGCAATGCAGTGCGGCGCGATAATTGTGACGCACAACAAGCGGGATTTCGATGGGGCAGCCCGGTTCGGTATCGAAGTAAAGACACCGTCGGAGACCCTAAGGATTCTGGAGAACAGCATATGAGCGTGAGCATCAATATACCCGATGAGTTGTACAATCAAGCTCGCACCATTGCTGAAGCTCAACATATCCCCGTAGAAGAGGTCTTTGCCTCCGCTTTTGCTGACCAATTTGCGGCTTGGCAGCGGTTACGCCAGCGTGCTGCCCGTGGTGATCGAGAGAAATTTTTGGCTGTTCTCGAGAAAGTTCCGGACGTTGAGCCTGAGGAATACGATCGGCTCTGAGCTGCCGAATAGAGACTGGGTCTTTACCTCAGCGCTCTTCCTTGCGCCGATCGCCTTGGTCCAGCTTGGACGGGGATTGACCGGCTCGTAATCCTTGTCACCGCCTTCGCGAGCCCACGCCATCGCTGGGTAATCTTCAAAGCGATTGAACCAACAACCCACTAAGGCATTGCCCGTCTTCAACTTGTGATCCAGAAAGCCAAAGGGAAGGCGCGGGTCAAGGGTTTCAATCCACAGCGACATTCGGGCCAGCTCCACGGCAAGCGGGTTTAGATCCACGCCGTATAAGCACCGCTCGACTACGTGGCGCCTAAGACGTGCTCGGAGCTGGTCGTCGAAGTCGTCCGTTGCCTGGAGATCTTCCTTCCGAAGTCCCAAATCATAAAGCTTCGTGTGATTACCAGCGTCGTGAATCCTGCCGTGCTGATGCAGACTCTGAAAGAGCGCCTCAGTCAAGTACCGCACGGCCGAAATAAGAAACGAACCGGATCCGCAGGCCGGATCGCAGACTTTCAGTGCAAGGATTTCCTCTGGCTTTCTCGCGGTGCCATCGTAGTAAGCAAGCGGTTGCAGTGTACGGCGCACCGTGGGTCCGGCCAGCTCTTTCGGTGTGTAGAAGGTTCCTGAGCCCTTTCGTGTGTTGCCGAAACGGACCAGATACCATTCGCCCGGGCGGACAACACGTGAGAACAGGTTTTTTGCGGCCGCTGCTACATCATCTTCATACTTCGGACGTGCTTCGGCCCCGTTTCCGCGCAATGGCAAGTCTCACGGGGTTGCCGCCCGTCCCCGGACTCGTTACTTCGGTCGCAACAGCGCCTCTAACAGCATTGCTGGGCCGAAATCCGTTACTGATCGGCGGCACTGCGAGTGCGACAGTTCCCTTCATCGCGCAAGCCGTTCGCTCCCAAGGTGTAGGTGGCGCCGCCAAAATCTGCATGGCGGCGTCCAAATCGTTAACGCCGTTCTGGCCGTCGCTATTGGATGTTCCTTTTACCTCGCTCACTACATCTACTTGCATCTCAGAAGGGTTCCCGCGGGGGCCAGCCGATGGTGAAATCGCCAGCAGGTGCGAGCTAGCCGCCCATGCGACTGGTCACTTCCTTGATATACTCCGGGTGTCGGCGATCTCATGAGTGAACAGCGGCTAGGGGATGTTATTGACGACCACTGTATTAAGTGTCGTCGTATCACCAACCACTCTATTGTTTCGTTGGTGGACGGCCAGGCGGCCAAGGTCCGCTGCCGCACCTGTTATCACGATCACGACTACCGCCATGAGCAGGCTCCGCCTTCGAAAAAGGAATTGAAGAAGGCCGAGATGGAAGCACAAGCTGCTTTGGCGGCCGCTGAAGGTAGCACCGCTGATGAACTCGCCCAGGCAGGTAGCGAGCTGAAGACTCGCGGAGAACACGCCTGAAGGTTTGTGACCGGGTCTGATCGCGAAACTCTAGCTCTCGAGATCATCCTTCGACTTAGATCTCTTGGTCACAGAGCCTTTCTCGTAGGTGGCTGCGTAAGAGACCGTCTTCTCCATATCGCGCCCAAGGATTTTGACGTCAGCACAGATGCAAAGCCGGAGGAGCTCGTATCGGCCTTCCCTGGCTCGCAACTTGTCGGCGCGCACTTCGGGGTCATTCTAATTACGTCAGGGAAGGACGTAACTGTGGAGGTGGCCACTTTTCGAAGCGAGGGACCCTACACCGACGGTCGGCGCCCTGACTGCGTTCGGTTTGAGACCGACCCTGCTCTGGACGCCCAGCGCCGTGACTTCACAATAAACGGCCTGATGGAAGACCCCGTCTCTGGCCAAGTCCTCGATTTTGTAGGGGGAAGCGACGATCTGGAGCGAGGAGTGATTCGGGCAATCGGCAGCCCCGAGGTTCGGTTTTCAGAAGATCATCTGCGAATGCTTCGAGCTGTGCGATTCGCCGCTCGGCTCGGCTTCGAAGTTGAAAGTGAAACGTTGGCGGCTATCCAGCGCAATGCTTCATTGATCTGCCGGATTTCCGCTGAACGTGTTCGGGACGAATTACTTCGTGTTCTCGTCGAAGGAGGCGCTCGGCGCGGGTTTGAGCTTCTCGACGCCACTGGCTTGCTCGCATATTTACTTCCGGAGGTAAAAGCGTTTCAGGGCGTGCAGCAGCCTCCCGAGTACCACCCTGAAGGAGATGTTTGGCGCCACGTACTGATGATGCTCGATCAACTGTCGAGCCCGACAGCAACACTCGCTTTAGGTGTTCTGCTCCATGATGTGGGCAAGCCGCCCACCTTTCGGGTTGCCGACCGTATTCGATTTGATCGTCATGCCGAGGTAGGAGCCGAGATGGCGCGTAAGCGTTTGAACCAATTGAAGCTCTCAAATGGAGAAGTAGAGCGGGTGATTTCGTTGATAGCGAATCACATGAAATTCAAAGATCTATCGAATATGCGGCTCAGCACGTTGAAGCGATTTCTTCGTCTACCACACTTCGATGAGCATCTGGAGTTGCACCGGCTGGATTGCTTGGCTAGTAATGGCCGTACTGATGCGTACGAGTTCGCAAAAGCAAAGTTAGAGGAGCTGGGGCAGGAAGAACTAAAACCCAAGCGACTTATCTCTGGCCGCGATTTAATTGCTGCGGGGCACAGTCCTGGTCCGGGCTTCGCACGTGCACTCGAAGCGGTCGAAACGGCGCAATTAGACGGCGAAATCAGGACTCATGACCAGGCGCTGAAGCTCGCTGAGGCTGTGTTGAAATCTGTAACATAGGCAAATTTTTGGCACTTTGTGCAGTGCGAGAGCGTCGTATAACTTGCCGAGAGGACCGATCGCAGAATGCCAACAAAGGATGTGGTTCCTAGTACATTAAGCGTCGAGATTAAAAAAGCAAGAGCCGA
This sequence comes from uncultured Acidobacteriaceae bacterium, assembly GCA_963771495.1. Taxonomy (GTDB): domain Bacteria; phylum Acidobacteriota; class Terriglobia; order Bryobacterales; family Bryobacteraceae; genus Bog-105. The sequence goes on from CAVYTR010000020.1 coordinate 64,220, forward strand.
AAGTGACCGGCTGTTTTCGATTCTCCAACCAGAAGCAATATACGAGCGTCCGATAGCGCAGCGTCATCGTGTGATCTTCTATTTGGGTCATCTCGATGGATTTGATTCCATTCAGATCTGCCGCGAGGGACTCGGACTCAAGTCGTTGCATCCTGATCTCGACAATCTTTTTCAGGCTGGGATAGATCCTGACAGTACGAATCTGCCAAGTGATACGCCGGCGGACTGGCCGGCTGTAGATCGCGTGATGGACTACGTCCGGTACTGCCGCCACTTTGTCGACGCGCACTATGAGCGAGCGCCCGAGGAGGTTGTCTCGATGGCACTCGAGCATAGGCAGATGCACCTTGAAACTCTGGCTTACATGTTCCACAGTTTCGAGTACGACATGAAGCGACCGTTAGGACATCTCATCGCTGAAACCGCCGATAACGTCGAGAAAAACGACTGGCGGGAAGTGGCAGCGGGACAAGCCTTATTAGGGAAAAAGGATGATGGCACATTCGGGTGGGACAACGAATACGCAGAGATGCGAGTTGATGTCCCAGCATTCCACATCCAGCGCTTCAGCGTTAGCAACGGCGAATATCTCAAATTTGTCCGGAAAGGGGCTCCCAAACCCCATTTCTGGGTTGAGCGCGGGAACCAACTCTACTTACGCGGAATGTTCCGAGAGCACCCCCTGCCACTCGATTGGCCTGTTTACGTGACCCAGTTGGAGGCCGAAGCGTACGCAAACTGGGCCGGTTTTAGTCTGCCGACCGAAGAACAGTTTCATCGCGCGGCATACGGAACAAGGTCCGGTGGACAGCGCGCATTTCCATGGGGTGAGAACTTACCAAATCCTGCGTACGGCAACTTTGACCTTCGGCAGTGGGACCCCGAACCGGTTTACGCTTCGGCCGCAGGAGCTAGTGACTGGGGTGTAAACCAGCTTGTTGGAAACGGATGGCAATGGACGCGATCACCATTTGGACCATTCCCAGGATTCAGATCGCGCGACAGCTATCCGGGTTACTCGGCGAACTTCTTCGATGGCGAACACTTCGTCATCAAGGGAGGATCTCCTCGAACCGCTGCAGGACTCTTGCGCCGCTCGTTCCGGAATTGGTTTCGTCGTGACTATCCGTACATGTACGCCACCTTCCGATGCGTCGAGAACTAGAGGGATGCTCGTTTCTACTGCGGTCCAAACTTCCGAGTTCGCGTTTGATGTTGCAAAAGGACTTGGCGATCCATTCCAGAAAAAAATACCGCCTCGATACTTCTATGACGACCTTGGAAGCGCCCTCTTTGAAGCCATAACCCTGCTTCCGGAATATGGGTTGACACGCGCAGACGAACGACTGCTGCGGCGCTACTCTGAACAAATATCAGGCAGGGTAAAGAGGGCGCCCATTGTAGCGGAACTTGGCAGCGGCAGTGGCAGGAAAACCGAGGTGATCTTACGAGCTCTTTCAGCCACCAATCCGCAACTGTTATATAGCCCTATTGATATATCGCAAGCAGCACTTAACGTCTGCAAGTCCGAGTTGAGTGCGATTTGTAGAGTCAATCCCGTATGCGCTGATTGGTCAGAAGGTCTCAAGAAAGTATCTGGGCAGCGCACTGACGACGAGGCTCTCTTACTTCTATTTCTTGGAAGTTCAATCGGGAATATCGATCGCGAAGAAATGGACGATTTTCTGAGCGGGCTCCGCTGTAGTTTGCAGGCCGGTGATCTTTTGCTGATTGGGGCCGATCTGGTTAAAGACACGGAGCAGATGCTAACTGCGTATGATGATCCAGCTGGAGTTACCGCCGCGTTTAACTTAAACCTACTTGGGCGTATGAATCGAGAATTGGACGCCGAGTTCAATTTACGATGGTTTGCTCACGAAGTAAGGTGGGACGCAACGGCACGACGGGTGGAGATGCATCTGCTCTCGTGCCGAGACCAAACGGTTGCCATCGGGGCGCTCGAGACCTCGTTCTGCTTTCAGGCCGGGGAGACAATCTGGACAGAATCTTCGCATAAGTTCACGCCCACAGAGTTAAATAACTTCGCAAATCGCAGTGGGTTCGCACCTGTATCTACATGGATCGATGAAGAGTGGCCGTTTGCGGAAGTGCTTTGGGCGGTTAAATAGCCTTACACTCAAAGAGCTTGTTCCAAGCAGGCGAGGCTCGCGGTATCCAAATCCGTTCGCCACCTCCGGAGCGAGCGCTGAATCGCGCAAGGGCGATAACCTCCTCGCGATTCACTTGCGACGAGTACATGGCGGCCGCAGTCTGTTTTCGGCCCCGCGCACGGTCCACTCTGATCACGCGCTCCTGCAGACCTATACCCGACCTTTCTTCGATTTGGAGAACCTTCTGTCGCAGCGTTGACGGACTGGTCCAGGCCGCATAGGGAAGATCCTCATAAAACGCGAGTCTTTTGGCCTGGCAAGCAATCAATGCCGCTCGGGTGACTGCCACGTGATCAACATGGTCTCCGAGTGTTAGCGGACTCAAAACCAAGCTCCGGCGAACCAGCGCACCAATGGTGCGTGCAAGGGTTGTGACGAAACCCGAAGAGAGAAGCCTTGCGCTCTCCGGAAGGCATATTTCGCCGAATGTGAGGGGGAGCCTCAGAGGCGCATCCAAGAAATCAAAAGACCGGACGCGTAGAGTGCGGGAGATCCTCGTGAGCGCGCGCCGGTCCTCTCTCCTGCGAACCTCGGAAATGGCGGAGATATCGTCCATCTGCGCCCACGGTGCATAGGCGCTTCTGGTGAAAAAGTTGACAACACGTACAGAAACTCCCGCCGCCGCCCAACGAGTGAGGGAGAAGAACAGCGAGAACACGGCATCATCCCGGTGAGGAGACAACACCGTGATCTCGATCATGCCCGGAACTACGAGTTTAGACACCAACGGCGGGCAGAGCCGGGAGCGCCATTCCGACGCTCGCGGCCGCTGCCAAGGGCCGAGCGAGAAAATCAGGAGCTGCTGAGAGTTGCTTGCACAATGTAAGTGCCTGGGCCACTACCTGATCCATGTTGTAGTAACGATAAGTCGCGAGCCGCCCAACAAAATGGACGTCCTTGGTTGTTGCCGCTAACTCTGCATAGCGCTTGTAAAGTAATCCGTTTTCCGGTGTTGGAACCGGGTAATACGGGTCGCCTTCGTTCGCTGGATACTCGTACACGACGCTTGTCTGCCGGTGTGATTGACCAGTCAGGTGCTTGAACTCCGTGATGCGCGTGTAGTCATGATCGTTCGGATAGTTGATGACGGCAACCGGCTGCAGAAAAGGCTGGTTGAATGTCTTGTGCTTGAACTCGAGTGACCGGTAGGGTAAATGTCCGAAACGGTGGTCGAAATACTCGTCTACCGGTCCTGAGTAGATAAGCTCGCCGTATTTTGTGCTCTTCTTCAGATCCCTGTAGTCGCAGCCTAGCGACAGAGTGATGTTCCTGTGATCAAGCATATTTTCGAACATCTGGGTGTAGCCGTTCCGCGGCATAGCCTGATAACGGTCTGTAAAGTAGCGGTCATCGCGATTCGTGCGCACCGGAATTCGGGCGGTCACCAGCGCTTCAAGTTCAGAAGGATCTTTGCCCCATTGCTTGCGGGTGTAGTTCCGAAACAGCTTTTCGTAGAGCTCACGGCCGACCCTGCTCACAACCACATCTTCAGAAGTGCGAATAGTGGCGCGGGGTTCTGCTCTGGATGCGAGGAATGCTTCGGCTTCTTGCTCCGACTTGAGCTTTACGCCACAGAGTATGTTGATCGTATCGAGATTAATCGGAACGGGAGCCATCTTCCCATCCACCGAGGCCAGGACACGATGCTCGTATGACCTCCATTGGGTGAATTGGGACAAGTACTGGAAAACCTGCTCTGAGTTGGTGTGGAAGATATGCGGTCCGTAACGATGGACCAGCAGTCCACTCGAATCGTAATGATCATAAGCGTTGCCGCCGATATGATTTCTCCGGTCGACGACAAGAACCTTTTTGTTGAAACAGCGTGCCATTCGTTCGGCAACGACTGAGCCCGCGAACCCTGCTCCGACGATAACGTAATCAAACATTGCTCACGCTTCCGGCAGTAGATGCAGCTTGTAAGTTCGAGAGGACCATTGGGTTAGTACTTTGCTCTTCTTTGGCACGCAATTTCGACCTCATGAGTTCGTCCATTTCTTTTTGTGTTTTGTTCCAAGACGATCGAGCTAAAAACTCGTCGACGCGATTCCGGGCATCTCCGCTCTGGTGAGTCGAAAGCAGTAACTCCGCCGCGCTAACGAACTCCGGGGGATCCGCTGCAATTTGCGCAAAGCCTAAATCTCCATATGGGCTTACGACATCCCGAATGGGAGTAGAAACCACGGGCAAACCTGCCGCCAGATACTCAGGTGTTTTGGTCGGGCTGATGTACCTGGTGGATTCGTTGAGCGCGAACGGCAGCAGCGCCAGGTCCCAGCCCGAAAAATAAGAGGGAAGCTCAGAATACTGTTTCATGCCGAGATAATGAATATTCGGCCCTTGCGGCAGTGAAGAGGGATCAATCTTTACTACTGGTCCAAGGAACACGAAGTGCCAGTTAGGCCGCGCGATGGCAGCTTGCTTAACAAGTTCCAGATCCATGCGCTCGTCTATAACGCCGGCGTAACCCAGGCGAGGATGGGGAATTGGGCGTTGGTCTGCCGGCTCAACCTGCGCGAGTCGAGCTTTTGCGAAATGAGATACGTCGACACTGCTCGGAAAAAGATGAACGGATGAGTGTTGCTTACGCTTCGACGCGAAAAGACTGGCCCCGCCGGTAAATACGAGATCTGCGGCGGCGAATAGGAGCCTCTCATTTAGCTGCATCTCCGGCGGCGCACCGGCGAAAGCGGACAGTTCGTCCATACAGTCATAAAGGGTTAATCTCGGCTTCAGAAATGAACTGAATTGCATAGCCATCGGCGTGTAATACCATGCAACGAACTCGTGGATTCCGTTATCACGCAGGAAAGTCTGCAATAGCCGTCTCTGGCCCTCGATGATTTCTTCCTTCGAAAAGAGCTTTGGTAAAGCAGGTGTTATAACGCGCACGCCCGTTTCCGGACATGTGCTCGATTTGAGACTTGGAGCGGAGTGTTCGTTTGCCTCGACGGCTTCTTCGATATAGAAGACTCTCCTGCTTTCTGCAAATCTGCTCATCAGGTGTTGAGGTCGCTGGAAGACGAAACTCCAGCGAAGGTGAGAAAAGCAAACTATATCGACGTTATTGAAGGACATTTATTTTTTCGTAGCTCCGTAACAATTGGCTCTGCTGATCTAAAATCGCGGCTGCTAAGGGCCAGTGAATTTCTCGATTGCCGCTCTCATCGGGATAGTCAAAGAGGCCGTTGCAGCAGTAACGGTCATCTGCCCACCCGGGGTGATTTAAGATTGGGTAGAGGCAAATCCCATGGACAGGAATTCCGAGTTTGTGAGCCTCCTTCACCTCCCCAGCGATGTAGGTGAACCACTCTCCGCGTTCGTCATCCTCGGTTCCGGTTTCCGACACAAGAATAGGGCGGTAGTAGCGGCGCCAAACCTCGTCTAAGATGGCGTGAAACGGCTTGTAGCGCGGATCGGTGCGCGCCAGCGATACGGTCGCGTTGTGAACCCATTCATTACGCGGGTAAAAATTCGTACCGATAATGTCCAGGTACTCGGGTCGCCCCCCAATCTCCGGAAAGAGCCTACCCGAAAGCATGTCCCAGACCTGGTATTGAGCCAACCGGTAATTCTCGGCTTCGATCTCATCGCCAGGTATTTCCGGATTTCCGATGATATGAATCGCTGGTTCCGGTGAGAGCAAGCGGATCCCATCTAGCTCGTTCAGCAAAATGTTGCTCGCTGCTACTGCACAGCTCACAAGAATACGTTTCAGCTCGTGCGCGCGATCTGTTACATAGGGGCCGATCGATGCAACTTCGGCGCCTGCCCACGAGAAGAACGATATTTCGTTTACAGGCGCGATGGTATTGCAGCAATGACGCCAAGGCTTGATGAATTTCGTGAACGCGTATACGTAATCGGCGAAACTATCGACAAACTGAGACGAAAAGATGTCAATCGAATCGGGCCAGCCAAAATGCAACAAGTCGAGAAGTAATGTGATATCAACTTCGTCCGCGGCTTCAAGGAAGACCTGCAGAGATGAGAAATCATACTGGCCTGGAGTGCTTTCAATCAGATGCCAACGAGCACCCGTGCGTACGGTCGAGATCCCAAATGGCTCAAGTCTTCGAAAATCCTCCCTTACCCATCGATCATGCCCCGTGGCCCGCAAGAGATCGAGACGAGTTCCATCCCTACGCTTATGCGTAGAACACTCAAAACCTGCCTGAATAAATGATGGAATCTTATATTCTCCGGCCGGCAACACTTATCCTTTCGCATTCACGTCTCAAGAATCGGCTGGCACACGTACCGGGAAACTCGCCAGCACTACCCGATGTAAATCGGGTTACGTCCCCGCTATTGCATGGATTGGAAATACCAGGGTTCTGTTACTCGTCTCGTAAATTAACGGGTAGAGCGCTACCTTTGATACACTAAAGCGTTTCATTTCGAAACGACGCAAGTAGAACAGCCGTTTCGAACGGACTCCTGTGTATAATTCATAGCAGGCAACCCTTTACATGCGGTTCTTTTCGCCCCAGCCGACCGTGGCCGGGCTTCGTTTGTGGTTTTTTGTTTTCCTATCCGGAGCTTCCTTCGTTTCATGGGCGGGACAAGATCAGACCTCAACGCAAAAGTCGCCCACCCAAGCGACTTTGCAAAGCAGTTCAAGTTCTTCAGGCAAAACAAGCCAGACGACCGTAGCGCTCCCTGCAACTCCCGTTCCGGCGAGCAGTCCGAATAACGCCGACGATAAGAAATCAAACGATTCGCCCATCCGGGTCACCGTGAACGAAGTGATTGTTCCGGTCACCGTAACGGACGATAAAGGCCGATTCGTGTCCGATCTCGACCAAAAAGATTTTCAGGTTTTCGAAGAGAACAAGCTCCAAGAAATACGGTTCTTCACGCGTGAGCGCAGCCAACCGGTAGTAATCGGCTTTCTTCTCGATCTCTCAACCTCTAGCCGCGTTCATTGGAAGAACTTTCAGGATGCCACTACGGAACTAGTTCAGAATCTACTGACGGGTGAACCCAAATATGCTGGCTACCTGATTGATTACGCCCAGGACGCCGAAGTTGCAGTGAACACCACCAACGATCCTGAGCCGTTGGTCGATAAGATCAGAAAATTGAAACCGGGAGGAGGTTCCGCGCTGTTCGATGCCGTGTATCTGGCATGTACGAGCCGCAAATTGGTGAAAGGCGAGCCCATAGAACCGCGGCGCGTTATTGTCATCATCGGCGACGGGCATGACAACGCAAGCAAGCATTCGCTGAACCAGGTAATTGAACTGGCGCAGCGCAATCTCGTCACCGTTTACTGCATCAGCACTCAAGCTTTCGGGTTTGCAAACGAAAGTGATGACAATCTGGTTCGCCTGGCTCAAGAAACCGGCGGTCGTGTAGTCTATCCTCTGGGGGACGTTTATAAAGATACCGATGGGTATCTTTCTCATCCGTCAGATGACGGAAACTATGCGCTTACAGTGGGGACGGGCGCGTACCGGTCCGCCGTCGACGGACGCATGTATCACGCAGTAGCAGATATTGCCGGTGAGGTGACCACGCAATACATCATCCGCTACATCTCAGATAATTCGACCTCGAAAGCGTACCGGAACGTGAAGGTCGTCGTAGACCTTGGAAACGTACACGTCCGGGCTCGCAAGGGATACTACGCTGCAACCCCGTGAATCGGTTCCCGGTACTTGTCGCCACGGTTGGGAATGTGCTTTCTGTCAACAATCACGGTAAAATTCCACTATGTCGGCCCGCGTGCTCAGCATTCGCGACTACGCGCCCCGTTCGGGGCAGTTTTCGCTGCTGGTAGCGGATCTTCCTGGACTCTCGGCTGAAACGATCGGAGTTCTGCTCCTCGACCCGGAAACGGATACTCTGCATGTGCGCCTCCGGCGTGATTGGGACCAGATTGCCGACGAAGACGATGCCGAAGTACTCGCGGAACTGGAGGATGATTTAGCCTCGAAGAGCCACGAAACCGGGGGAAATGCCGTTCTCGAGTTCTTGGAGCAATCGGCATCTCTATCCTTACGCATAACCGATCGTGAAGCCGTTAGCGTACGCGACTTCCACCGCAAGCTGAGCGAGCTCTATCGGGAACATGTCCCTTCTCAGGTGCTCCGGTTTCGGACACACCTGCCCCGCTACTCGCTCGCAGTTGCCGCCGGTCCGTTTCTTACGAATCCGGAAGGTATCGAAGCGGAGGAGTGGGTCGAGGTTCCGCCCGATATTCGGCTTGATGATGACCTGTTTATCGGGCGCATTCAGGGACATTCGATGGAGCCCCGGATACCGGATGGAAGCTTATGTATTTTCCGGCGGAACGTTGTCGGATCACGTAATACCCGCCTGGTTTTGGTCCGCAATTCTGAACTCGCCGACGACAACCAGTACACCGTAAAGCGATATCGGAGTGAAAAGCGTGTCGACGAGGACGGTTTCGTTCAAACGCGGATCCGCTTGGAGAGCCTTAATCCTGCCTATCCTTCCTGGGACTTAGATCCAGAAGACGAGAAGTATCAGGTGATCGCTGAATTCGTACAGGTGCTGGAGTGATCCTGTAATCACCGCCGCCTTTTGCGTCCGCTGCCACCCTTCTCCGCTAGCCCGAACTGAAGCTTTCGCTCCACGGTATCGGCCCGATCTAATCGGACAGTAAGCTTGTCGCCAATCGCAAACGTCCGGCGTGAGCGCGCGCCGATGATCTTACGGCCGTTCTCGTGATAGTGATACTGATCTCCAGGCAGCGTCTCTATAGGAACGATCCCCTCGATGAACAGCTCACTCAGTTCCACAAAGAATCCGAATTTCGTAGTGCTGATGATCAGTGCCGCAAACTCCTCGCCGACGCGCTCCTCCATAAACTTCACCTTCTTCCACTCGATCAACTCCCGCTCAGCTTCAGCGGCACGGCGCTCGGTAAACGATGTGTCATTCCCGATTTCGCGCAGGTCGCCTTGCTCGAGCAGCGGCTTTCCCGATAGAAGCTGCTCTTTTAGAATCCGGTGGACGATCAGATCCGGATAACGGCGAATGGGAGAAGTGAAATGCGTATACGCTTTTGCCGCGAGTGCAAAATGGCCTTCATTTACATTGCTGTAGCGCGCTTGCTTCAGGGAGCGCAGCATCAGGTAACTCAGGATCCTTTCTTCCGGGCGGCCGGCAATCTTGGCGATTAGACGTTGGTAGTTTCTCGATGAAATTTTCAGGTCTCCTCGCGGTAATTCGATATCCCGGCGTGTTTTCCGCCCGTTACGATGTCTGTTCACGGCCGCAAAGCGCTTCACCGGAAGCGGCCCCAAGCCAAGTGAAAAACCATAATGCGCCGCGATCTCTTCGAAATCTCCCACACGTTTCGCATCCGGCAACTCGTGGATCCGATAGAGAGTCGGGATCCCTGCTGCTTCCAGGTGCTCTGCTACCGCTTCGTTCGCAGCCAGCATGAATTCCTCTATGATCCTGTGAGCAATGTTTCGTTCCGCGCGCGTAACCCCGATCATCTGTCCTGAAAGATCAAGTTCTATGTTGCTCTCCGGCAAGTCAAAATCAATCGATCCGCGCCGTGTTCGCTTGGCGTTCAGAATGAGGGCTAGCTTGCGCATCAATTCGAAGGACTCGACCAGAACCCCGTAACGCTCTCGCATCGCGGCATCCCCCTCGAGCACCCGGAAGACGTTCGTGTATGTCATTCGCTCCACGCTGCGGATCAGGCCGGGAGTGAACTCCTGGGCAACCACATCGCCCTGGCGATCCAACTCGAGCAGGGCTGATAGAACGAGACGGTCTTCGGCGGGGCGAAGCGAGCAGACATCAGTTGAAAGCTCGACCGGCAGCATCGGAACCGCGCGGTCCGGAAAGTAGACGCTTGTTCCTCTGCGCACGGCTTCCAGATCGATGGGCGAGCCCGGCAACACGTAATGGCTTACGTCGGCTATGTGCACCTGCAGTATATAGTGGCCATTGGGCAGGCTTTTCACGTACACGGCATCATCGAAATCGCGGGCCGTTTCGCCATCGATGGTGACGATCGGTAACTCTCGAAAATCCCGGCGAGTAGCCAGTTCTTCACTGCGAATAGAGTGCGGGATCGTGAGCGCCTGCCCGATAACTTCTGGAGAAAACTGATGGGGCAAATGATGCTTGCGAATGATGATTTCGACATCAACCCCGAAATCCTCCGGGAATCCAAGAACCTCAACGATGCGACCGACGGCATATTCGCCACCTTCGGGGAACTCGAGGATCTCGGCTGTTACCACCATGCCGTCCATCTCCTCTTCTGAGTGAACTTCTCTCGGTGTAACGCCGACGCGGTCGAGAGATGAGTTTGGGCCCTGAGGCAGGGCGAGCCCTTCGGGGATTTCCACCCACTGCCGGATACGTTCGTCAGAGGGCACAACGAAATTGCCCCTTTTCTTAACTCGGAACTCGCCGACGATGGTGACGTGAGCGCGGCGTAGGATGCGGACGAGTTCGCCCTCGGCTCTTCCTTCACCCGATTGCCTGACCACTCGCACGAGTGCACGATCTCCATGCATGGCTTTGGCGGCTTCAGACGGGGGCAGAAAGACGTCTGATCTCGCGTGCCCGTCCTCGTGCTCCGGAATCAGAAATCCAAAGCCGTCGCGATGCACAGAGACGCGTCCCGCTACAAAATCCGATTCTCCGCCGACCGCAACGAAGTGACCGGAACGCATCTCCACAATCAGCCCTTTTTCTGTAAGGCGATCGAGAGCGTCTTCGAGTGGATCGCGGTTTTCGCCTTGCAGTCGCAATTCCTTTACAAGCTGCTTATACGTGGCGCGGCCGTGTGGCAAAGCGCGTATATGTTCCAGCAGTTCCGTATCTGTGAAGCTGTGCGGTCCACCTGTGGAGCGATTGCTGGTTTTCCCTGCGTGCTTGGGCACTAACGCGATTATAAGAACGGGCAGCTCGTTTTCAATGCCCGGTTATAGTGGCATTGATGCAGCTGAAGGTCATTCGCCTCGCGATCCCGTCCGAGGGCAACCTGATCGTCGGGCAGAGCCACTTCATCAAAACGGTGGAAGACATCTACGAAGCGGTCGTCAATACTTCGCCCCATATCCGGTTTGGAGTCGCCTTCAATGAAGCATCCGGCGAGTGCCTCACTCGCTTTGATGGAAACGACGAAGATCTGAAAGCAAACGCCGTTGAAAACGCAGCGAACATCGGAGCCGGCCACGTGTTCGTCGTCTCCTTGCGCAATGGCTTTCCGATCAACGTACTGGGGCGGATCGCTACCGTTCCCGAGGTAGTGAATATATATTGCGCGACCGCTAACCCACTGGAGGTGATTGTCGCTGAGACCGATCAGGGGCGCGGCATACTGGGCGTCGTCGACGGCAGTTCGCCCAAGGGTGTGGAGAGCGCGGACCATGCGGTTGCGCGCGTACAGCTACTGCAAAAATTCGGTTACAAGCGCTAACTGAGCACCGGCAAAGCTCCTCGCTCACGCAGGCCGGTCGGCGTAACAGCTTCTATGTCAAATTCCAGCAGTTGATTCGCTGGGCGAATCTGCGCCATCTGCACGCGTAGGAAATTCGTGGTCAAAGCGACCCCACGCTCTTCGAGTGTCACTGCCGAAACCTGCCGGTCCACAAAGCCGCGCCGGAACTCATTATTTTTTCGGGCGGCCAATTCACGCAACGCTCTGGTTCGCTCACGCCTCACCGCCACCGGTACAACGCCCGCGTAACCGGCAGCCGCAGTACCCGGTCGCTCAGAATATGTGAAGACATGGAGATACGTAAAAGGCTGTTGTTCGATGAAGTCCACGGTTTCGTTGAATTCCAATTCGGTCTCGCCAGGAAAGCCGGTCATCACATCTGCTCCTAATGCGGCGTCGGGCATCAACTGCCGAGCGCGTTGCACCCGGCTGGCGTAGTGCCGCGTCCGGTACTTGCGGAACATGCGTTTCAGGACCGAATCCGAGCCCGATTGCAACGGCAGGTGCACGTGCTTTGCGATCCGCTCTTCACTCGCGACGAGTTGGAGCAAGTCATCGCTCCAGTCCATCGGCTCAACGGAACTGATACGGAGGCGGCGCACTTCGGTCGTCTCAAGAACACGCCCAAGCAAATCCACGAAACGTAATCGGCCGGGAAGATCACGACCCCAGCGTCCCAGGTTGATGCCGCTTAATACCACTTCCGCGTAACGTGAGCCGAGATCTCTGACCTGCTCAATGACTTCTTCCAGAGATGCGCTACGGCTTCGTCCCCGGACGGACGGAATAATGCAAAACGAACAACGATTGCTGCAACCATCCTGCACCTTCAAGTTCGGACGGGTGCGGTCCTCGCGCACATCGCGGACCGGTGTTGCCGAAAAAGGTATTTTGCCGTTAAAATCTGTCCGGAAGATCTGGCCATGATAATCCTCGCGCGGCATGTTCCAGCTCGTTGCGACGATTTGCGCCAGATTGGCTTTATGTGAGTTGCCTATAACCCAGCGCACCCCCTCAAGAGAGGCTAACTCTTCCGCGGCGCGTTGAGCATAACAGCCCGTCACCAAAATGTCTGCTTCCGGCTTATCGCGGTGTAGAGAGCGGATAACCCGGCGCGCATCGACGTCGGCCGCGTGCGTGACTGTGCATGTATTTACAATCAACAGATCGGCATCCGCTAAGTCGGGTACGGTTTCGAATCCTCGGCTGGCGAGCGCCGCTTCGATGGCTGCTCCGTCCGCCTGAGACGCGCGGCATCCGAAACTCTGCACAAACACTTTCGCCACAGCTCTATCTTCGCTGACCGATCTAGATTTTCTGTTTGCCATACTATTTCTTGCCTGCGCGATCAGGCAACCGCTGGGCCCAAGCCCGGTTCGCCGGGCCGGTCGGGAGGAAAGTCCGGTCTTCACAGGGCGGCATGCCGGCTAACGGCCGGGGGCTTGTGCTCCAAGGTGCAAGCTACGGAAAGTGCCACAGAAAATATACCGCCTGCTGTCTACCTACTTTGTGGGGAAAAGGCGGGTAAGGGTGAAAAGGTGCGGCAAGAGCGCACCGCGAGTCTGAGTAATCAGACCGGCAGGGCAAACCCCATGCGAAGCAAGACCAAATAGGGGAGGAGGAGTGGCCCGCTCCGTTACAACTTCCGGGTAGGTCGCTTGAGCCTTCCAGCAATGGGAGGCCTAGAGGAATGGTTGCCGCCCGCTTCGGCGGGAGACAGAAACCGGCTTACCGATCGCGCAGGTTCAAATTCTCTGCGGCCTGTTTCAGAAACCGGGCGCGTTCTTCAAGCAATCGCCGCATATAGCTTTTCAGAAAAAGCATGTCCGCGATTCTTCCAATCCAGCCTAGCGGCGCAGTGTAATCGAATCGATCAGTTATTTCTGTTGTTGTTTGGTCTATCGCGTCAAAGAAGTGATCGTGGTCATACCATTGAAATGCACCGCCCATTTGAGAGTCGCGAAAGTGCTTGGGCCTGTCAAAGGCGGTTATCCGGCTGGTGAGCCTCTGGCGGATGCCGAAGTGCTGTGCCTCCCAGGTAACCTCTTCACCCATTTCGATCAACCCGCTTGTAACGCCCGCAATCGCGCGCTCGCCGGTTTTCGCCGTCGAGCGCATATGGAGGTCGATGTCCCGCGCGCAATCAAAACAGACGTTGACAGGCGCTTGCACGACAGTTACAACTTCGATTGTGGGCACGTTTGCGAGCGCCTCCTTTGCCAAAGGAGCAGCACTCTGCACGCTGATAAAATAGAAAATTCCATGTCTATAAGCAAAGAGCTGCTGGATATTCTTGTTTGCCCTGTCTGCAAAGCGCAAGTCATCCTCAAGGAAGATGGCTGCGGATTAAAGTGCGTAGAATGCCATCGCGTGTATCCGATCCGAGATGACATTCCAATCATGCTTATCGACCAAGCCACGATCGAATTGTAGTTCCCCGATGACACTCCTCGAGCAGCTTCCGCAGGGTTCGCGAGCCACGATCATCCGGCTCCGGTCGCTCGGGGACTGCGTCCTGACAACTCCGGCCATAACTCTGCTGAAACAGACCCGGCCTGATCTGGAAATCGGTGTTGCCGTCGAGGAGCGTTTTGCGACCGTGTTTGAGGGCAATCCGAGTGTGGCGCACATTTTGAAACCAACTTGGCAGGCTGTACGTGCCTGGAAAGCAAAGCTGTGTGTCAACCTGCATGGTGGAAGCCGCAGCCAGTGGATGACGGCTCTCTCAGGGGCTCAATGGCGTGCCGGCTTCGCTCACCATAGCCTCACGCTCGCCTATAACTTCCGGATCCCTCGTGCGCAGAGGATTTTGGGCGTGAACCGCACGGTCCATACTGCGGAACATCTCGCGTCTGCAGTTTTCGCTATGGGCGTCCCGCTGCAGCCCGTGCCCGGAGCAAGCCTGTCCGCGGCTGAATCTCCCGTACAGGGCCGCTACGCGGTGCTGCACCCGTTCGCATCGAGCCCCGAAAAGCAGTGGCCTTCTGAACGCTTTTGCGAACTGGCTCGCTACCTGCAGCTTTGGAATATCAGGCCTGTTTTTCTGGCTGGCCCTTCCGACGAACGCTCCAGTTTCGCGCCTCACCAGACCTTCCAAGGAACGCTGAGCGAAGCCAAGGCAATGCTTTCGAAGGCATGCGTTTTTGTTGGCAATGACAGCGGCCCGGCTCACATCGCGGCCGCCTTCCGAGTGCCAAGCGTAGTACTTTTCGGGAACTCGAATCCGGCCATTTGGGGCCCTTGGTGTACAGACGCCGAGATTGTGGTTGCTCCTGACGGCCTCGCTCGCGTGACGGTGTCACGGGTGGTGGCTGCCCTCGAACGTCTGCGCGCCCTCGAAGAGGCGCACGCTTGAACGAACTCGGCCGCCTGTTGCGTTATGCGCGGCCCTATTTGCCGGCCCTGCTCGCTTCTGTTGTATTCATGGCAATCGTCGGCCTTTCGCAAGGACTCCTAGTAAGGCTGATCCCCCTGGTTTTCGAGCGCGTCTTGCGGCCCAATCCGGCCGATAATGCTCCCGCACTGCTGTTCTCCGTCCCGCATACCGAGTTTCAAATATATCTGCGCGATATCATTCCCGGTTTCGTGACCAACATCTGGACAATGGTCGCGATCGGAATCCTGATGTGTTTCGTCGCCAAGGGCGCCTGCGATTACCTCGGCAATTATCTCATCAATTGGGTCGGTGTCAGCGCGGTTATGGACCTTCGTCAGGAGGTCTTCGATCGAGTTCTGAGGCAGGATGCTCAGTTTTTCGAAAATCAATCCACCGGCCGGATCATGTCGTCCCTGATGAACGACATCGCAAAGCTGCAAGAATCCGTCTCTACCATGCTGGCCGATTGGTTAAGACAGATGTTCACGGCGCTGTTCCTGCTGCTGGCGATGATCAGTATCGATTGGAAGCTGTCGTTTATCAGCGTGATTGTTTTCCCGGTTGTGGCTCTATTGACGGTCCGGCTCGGCAAACGGATCCGCAGCACAACTCGCCACGCACAGGACATGGCCGCCGGACTCACCGAAATCCTTCAGGAGACGATCACCGGACATCAGGTCGTCAAGAGTTTTGGTGCTGAAGAATACGAATCAAAACGGTTCCGTATTGCTTCCCAGCGTTTGAAGACCGGTACTCTCCGCTACGTCGCCCAGCAGGCGCTAGCCTCCCCAATTATCGAGTTTTTCGGTGCCCTAACAATTGTCGGCTTGCTGTGGGTGGCGCGAATGCAGGTGAAGAATGCGACGATGACGGCGGACAAGTTCACGGCGTTCGTGCTCGCATTGGTGCTGTTATACGAGCCAATCAAGCGGCTGACCGGAATCCACAACATCTTCCAGGCAGGAATCGGTGCAGCACTCCGCGTTTTCAGCTACTTGGACCGGCAGGAAGGAGTGCTCGATCGTCCCGGTGCTGCGCGACTGCCTAAATTCGAGCGGAACATCCGTTTCGATGATGTCAGCTTCGCCTATCCCTCTGCCCCAAACCGAGAGGTTCTGAAAGGCATCAACCTTGAGATTGGCGCCTGTCAAGTAGTTGCGCTCGTCGGGGCAAGCGGTGCAGGGAAAACTACCTTCGCGAATCTCGTCCCCCGGTTCTACGATGTGACAGGGGGAGCAATCACCATCGACGGTCACGATGTCCGCGACCTACGGCTCGACAGTCTCCGCGAAAAAGTCAGCATCGTTGCGCAGGACACGTTTCTTTTCAACGAGACCGTTTACGATAACATCGCCTACGCTTGCCCGGATGCCAGAGAGGCCGAGATCTTTGCCGCCGCTGAGAAGGCGCTAGCCCACGATTTCATCACCCATCTTCCTGGTGGTTATCGGGCGGTAATCGGAGAGCGCGGTGCGAAGTTGAGCGGAGGACAGCGTCAGAGAATTGCGATTGCCCGCGCTCTTCTGAAGGACGCGCCAATTCTGATTCTCGACGAGGCAACCTCTCACTTGGACGCCGAGTCGGAGCGACTGGTGCAGCAGGCACTCTCGACTCTCATGAAGCGCAGGACGGTTCTGGTTATCGCTCACCGGCTCTCCACCATCCGGCAAGCCGATAAGATTGTTGTCCTTGACGATGGCCGGATTGCGGAGATCGGGAACCACGATGAACTGATGGCTCACAAAGGCCTTTACGCCAGGCTGCACGCCCTGCAGCATGCCGATTCCGGAATGATTGCAAGCTGATTCCGACAAAGATGCAAGAGTCCGTTCAAAGTATGCCGGAATCCAGGATTGCAATTCGCAGCATGACCGGATATGCAGTCGTTCGGAAGCTGACGAGCGCGGGAGAACTAACTATAAGTTTGCGCAGCGTAAACGGACGAGGACTTGACGTACATTTCTACGCCAATTCTGAATTCGCTTCTCTTGAGAACGTCGCGCGGAAACTAATCAAGGCAAGTGTGGCGCGCGGCCACGTCGAGATCCGGATCGCGCTGGCCCGGGATGCGGATGGCGGTGGAGGCGGGTACAATCGTGAGCTCCTGGCGCGTTATCTTCAAGTGTTTGAACGGGCCCGAATAGACTTCGGGCTTGAAGGCAAGCTTAATATCAATTCTCTGATCTCCATTCCGGGACTGTTTGAGAATTCTCGGGACATGAAACCGTTAGAGGAGACCTTTAATGCTGAATTCGCCGAGGTCCTCGCCTCCTGTCTGACCGAGCTCAACACCTTCCGGGAGCGGGAAGGGCATCAACTTGTCTCCGCAATTGAAGCGGAGCTGGAGAGTTTGGAGAATGCGGCAACGCAGATTTCCGCAGTCCGGGCCAGCGCCGTTCCGCAGCTTCAGGAACGTCTGCGCGAGCGTCTCGCTACCCTGCTGGGTGACAACTCAATCTCCAAAAGCCGCCTGATTGAAGAGATCGCAATTCTGACCGATCGTTCTGATGTCCAAGAGGAGATCACAAGGCTTTCGGTGCATGCCCGAGAGCTGCGGAAAATCCTGTCGGCCGGAGGTGAAGTCGGCAAGAAGCTAGATTTTCTCTTGCAGGAGATGAACCGGGAGACGAATACTACGCTCTCGAAGACCTCGGGAATCGGGGATGCCGGGCTGGCCATTACTAGCCATGGTCTGGCAATGAAGGCTAATATCGAAAGAATACGGGAACAAGCGCTCAATCTTGAATAGCCCATCGCTCGAAGATCGATTACAAACACGAAACGAGGAAGGCGCCCGCCGCGACACGATCGTCTTTATCATCTCGGCGCCGTCCGGTTCAGGTAAATCGACTCTAGTTAACCGGCTCCTCAATGCGGTTGAGGGGCTCCGTTTCTCGGTTTCGCATACCACGAGAAAACGCCGCGGTAACGAGATTCCGGGCGAAAGTTATATCTATATCTCCCGCCGCGAATTCGAGGAACGACGCGAACGAGGGGAATTCCTCGAGCAAGCAGAGGTTTTCGGCAATTATTACGGTACGCATCGGGACGTACTCCGACAGGCACGGCGGGAAGGAAAGGATCTGATACTCGACATTGACGTGCAAGGTGCGAGACAATTGAAAGAGACCATCCCGTCGGCAGTCACTATTTTTATTCTGGCTCCGTCCCGAGACATTCTGGAACAGCGACTTCGGGCCCGGTCTGAAGACGCTGAAGAGACCATCCAGCATCGTTTAAAAGATGCGGCGGTTGAGATTAGCAATTATAAGCAGTACGACTACGTTTTAGTAAACCATCAGCTAGAAGAATCGGTTGCAACCTTGGTTGCAATTGTTCGGGCTGAGCGGGTACGCCGGAGCCGTATGGAAGAACAGATTCGGCCGATTCTCAGAAGTTTTGAGGATGAACCGCCTTTCCTCTTCTGAGGATTTTCGATTGGAGAAGTAAATGGCAGAGAGAAGAAATAACTACTGTATTCCGGACGATGTTGCTGCGAGCACGTATCGATTCATTATTGTGGCCGCGAAACGCGCCCGGCAGTTGCAGAACGGCCAGCGTAGCGTTTTGCCCGCCACTAACCGCAAACCAACCGTGCTCGCCATGGAAGAAGTCCGCCGCGGCCTGGTGCCGTACGAAGATCAAACCCAGATCGAAGAACAAGAGCAGTTGCAAATAGCGGACTAGCTTCGCCGCCATGCGCGTCGTACTAGGAGTCGGCGGAGGTATTGCCGCATATAAGTCCGCTGAACTCGTACGCGCCCTGCAGGTGCGCGGGCACCGTGTGCAGGTTATCATGACTAACGCCGCCCAGGAGTTCGTGCGGCCGCTTACGTTTGCAGCTCTGACAGGGGAACGCGTCATCACGGATTTATGGCCTCAGGAGAACAACAGCCCCGAAGCGCTTTCGAGCGCCGTCGAGCACATTGCTGTTGCACAGGGCAACCAAGCCCTGATTGTCGCGCCTGGCAACTGCCGATCTAATAGGGAAGTTTGCTTGCGGTCTCGCAGACGATTTTCTTTCGACCCTGTACCTTGCTTTCACCGGCCACATAGTGCTAGCTCCCGCCATGAACACTGCCATGTGGAATCACCCGGCCATACAGCACAACTTAGATGTTCTGCGCGCGCGGGGTTGTTCGGTTCTAGAGCCTGACGAGGGCTGGCTGGCGTGCGGCACGGTTGGTGCGGGACGGCTCCCCGACCCGGTTCGGATTGCAGAGCACCTGGACACCGTAACAAATCACAAACGCGACCTGGCAGGCGAAGTGATCCTGATCACTGCGGGTCCGACGCAGGAGCCGATTGATCCGGTTCGCTACATCAGTAATCGTTCCAGCGGCAAAATGGGATATGCGATCGCTGAGGCGGCCGCCCGGCGAGGAGCACGGGTGATCCTGATTTCGGGACCCGTGAAGATTGCGGCTCCTCCTTCCGTACAAACCGTCTCGGTGCGAACCGCTCAGGAGATGAGGACGGCGGTGATGGAGCACCTGCCTGAAGCAACTATCATCATCAAAAGCGCGGCTGTGGCAGACTATTTCGTCTCAGAGGTTCCCAAACAGAAACTGAAAAAAACGGCAACCCGGCTCTCCCTGGAACTCGATCCGACTCCCGACATTCTAGCCGAAATTGGGCAATACAAAGGGGATCGGCTTCTGATTGGCTTTGCTGCGGAAACACAGAATCTGCTCGACGAAGCGCGTCGAAAAATGACTTCGAAAAATTGCGACATGGTGGTTGCAAATCTGGTGAATCAGGATGGTCTCGGATTCGAGTCGGACCAGAACGAGGTAGAGATCATCACTCGGTCCGGTCAAAGAGTCCACGCCGGTCCGGCGGAGAAAACTGAGATTGCGGAACGCATCCTGGATCAAGTTGCCACCCTGCATCTCTCTCTACGCGTATAGCTGATGACGCGCGAACAAATCCGGTCCTATCTCGAGTTTTATCGGGATTTGGGCGTTGACTCCATCTATCTGCGACCGATTCCCACACCCGCTAAAACGCCCAAAGAGATCGTTGTCCCCGATCTTGCACCCCTGAGCGACACACTTGATCTCATCCGCCTCGATATCGGAGACTGCACACGCTGCCGCTTAAGCGAAAAACGATTGAACATCGTCTTTGGGTCTGGCAATGAAACTGCCAGGCTCGTCTTTGTCGGCGAGGGCCCAGGCGCAGATGAAGACGAACAAGGACTGCCTTTTATTGGACGTGCCGGTCAGCTGCTAACGCAGATGATCGAAAACACGGCTGCCAGGGAGGGTATTCCTATCACGCGGGCCGAAGTGTACATCTGCAATGTCGTTAAGTGCCGGCCTCCCGAAAATCGGACCCCACAGCCGGACGAGATGGCGACCTGCGGACAGTTTCTGTACAGGCAACTCATGACCATCCAGCCCAAGGCGATCTGCGCACTTGGGTCTACCGCCATGAAAGCGCTTCTCAATACGAAAGACGGTATCACCAGGCTGCGCGGTCAATGGCACAAGTGGCACGAAATTCCCGTGATGATCACCTACCATCCGTCTTACCTGCTACGCCAATACAACCAGACAGCTCGACGGGAAGCTTGGGAGGACCTCAAAACTCTGCTGCACTTCGTTTATGACTGATCGTGGCCTGTTCATTAGCTTCGAAGGAACAGAGGGCAGCGGGAAATCGACCCAAATGCAATTACTGGTCGGGCGACTTCGGCAGTCGGGGTACAGCGTGACGGAGAATCAGGAACCAGGAGCGACCCGGATCGGCTCGCAGATTCGACGTATCCTACTCGATCCGGCGCACAACGAGATGGCCGCTATGACGGAACTGCTGTTGATGTTCGCCTCGCGCGCTCAGGCTGCTGCTGAGATTGTCGTTCCTGCGCTTGACCGGGGTGACATCGTAGTCAGCGATCGTTGGACTGACTCGACCCTTGCGTATCAGGGTAAGGCGCGTGGTCTCGGCTTCGATCAGGTACTTGCAATGCAGCGGCTCGCGCTCGGATCGTTGATACCGGAATTGACCATTTGCATGAAACTCGATATTGAAACCGGCCTGCGTAGAGCGTATCTCCGTAACCAGCAGAACATGCTCAGCAAGCGTGAGGCTCGGATCGATTCCCAATCGCTTGAATTTCACCTCCGGGTCCAGGAAGGCTACCGTAAAATAGCCGATCTGGAGCCGGACCGCTTTCGCATCATCGATGGGTCAGGCGACCCCGCAATAATCGCCGAACGTATTTGGGAGAAAGTCAGTCCAAGGCTTCGGCAACTGTCCGAATGAGTAACGCCCGCCTTCAAATGCGATCGCGAGCACGCTCCTGGGCAGCGCTACACTCTGATCATGCATCGGTATCTTCTCCACAATGGTGAAATACGCGACAGCAGCGAGAAATTGCTGTCCCCTGGACAAGTAGGATTTCTAAACGGCTGGGGTGTGTTCAGCACATTGCGCGTCCACGACGGAATGCTGTTTGCCTTCGAGCGGCATTACGCGCGTATGCTGTCCGATGCGGCCCGCGTGCACGTTCCATTCCAGTTTTCTGAGTCCGATCTGAAGCGTGAACTCGAGTCTCTGGTCGAGGCAAACGGGGCAAAGAATGCCACCCTCCGGGTTGCAGTGGTGCGAA
This sequence comes from uncultured Acidobacteriaceae bacterium, assembly GCA_963771495.1. Taxonomy (GTDB): domain Bacteria; phylum Acidobacteriota; class Terriglobia; order Bryobacterales; family Bryobacteraceae; genus Bog-105. Next base: position 85,825 of record CAVYTR010000020.1, read on the forward strand.
ATCTGGGTGGCCTATTCGAATCGCCAAACATCAACAGGGAAGCAGACCTGATTGCATTTACAGCGGATCTTGTGAATTGGGGCTCGGCAGTTAAGTTGGGCTACAAACCGGAAGCACGCCATTCGGCCTCACCCTTTGCAGGGAGCAAAGTAACATCCTGGGCTCAGAATCTGACCTGGTATGAAGAAGCGCACGAACGGGGCCTAGATGAGTATGTTCTGTTGAATGAAGCCGGGCAGGTAAGCGAATGCACTTCGGCGAATATTTTCGCTATTCGCGGCACTAGTGTCGTCACTCCTCCGCTGCGAACCTCCGGGTGTTTACCCGGAGTAACCCGGGCTTTGTTACTGGAGGAAATTCAGCTGCCGGACCTCTTCATCTTTGAGCGCGAGCTTACGCCTTCAGAGTTAGAGCGAAGTGATGCGGTGTTTATCACCTCGACGACCAGAGATTTGGTTCCGGTACTTGAGATCGACGGAGAACCGGTACCCCAAAACGATTCTGCCATTCGAAAACTGCGGAACGCTTTTTTCCGATTCCGAGAGAATTATGTCGCCAGCCACCGAAAGGTGCCCATCCTGCTCCAGCCTGAATATACGTCCGTCTAGATCAAAATCAATGAGTGAAGTCCTGGAGGTCATTGCCGGCTTTTATCCGTTCCGCTGTCTCGATTGCAGCACTCGATTCCGGTTATTTTTATGGCCTCTCGCGCTGTTAAGCGCCGCTCGTTGCCCGCGCTGCATGGGCTCAAGGCTCCACAGTTGGCCACAGAAGCGATACCGGCCGTCGGCCATACAAAGGCTCTTCGCGGCACTCGGTGCAAAACGCTACCGGTGCCCTGCTTGCAGATACTACTTTGTCAGCTTTCGAAAAAGTGCAACGAGGAACCAGGGCGCTCCGGACTCAACATCAAGCGTTTCCTAGGCCATACTCGAGGCTGCGCTTTTCTGATGCGACAAGACGAGCAGGCAGCCTACCTGCTCGCCTAAAGTGCTTAACATTTCCATGTCGCTTCCGGAGTGGATACGCGCTTGCTGATGTTGCACATTGATCACGCCCACCACTTTGTTCTGCGAAATGATGGGGACTGAAAGGAAAGCCTCGAACGTATCCTGCGGCAGATCTTTAAATAACTTGAATCGCGGATCGTGATACGCTTCGCGAGAGATCGCGAGGAGCCGGCGTTCGCGAGCTACCCAACCAGTCAGGCCCTCGTCGAGCCGAATGCGGACCTTGCCGACATTTTCGCGATTCGGGTCGCTGGTAGCATACAAAATCAACTCGCCGTCTTCCACTAGATAGACCAGACACGAGTCGCTGGTTAGGAAATCGCTGACCAAATCGACGATCTCCTGAAGCACGTCATCGAGCTCCATATCCCGCGTCATCAGCCTGCTCACCCGCTGGAAAAGCCGGAGTTGCTGCTCGGCTCTCTCCAGGCGAGACTCGAGTTCGCGAAACTTCGACACCGTTGTCTATTATTACAAAGAGCACTATCAGAGATCCGAGTGTCATAATTCGAGTATCGTCAGCGAGACGCGGTCCGCAGGGCAGCGCTCGCCACAAGATCCCTCCTTGCCAGTAGTACGATTGAATGGAGCATTTTTAGGAGAGCCCTTTTCGCATGTGGACCAACAAGAGAAGAGAAGACGAATTACCGCAGAGGCCAGAACGCCAAGCTGGCACGCCAGCGTCGCCTGCCCCCGCAGTGGAACCACAGAGGAGAGAAATTAATACAATGTCATCGCCTACCAGATCTTTTGATTCCGAACCCGTTTCCAACCGCGGCGGTTCAGCCGCATTAGGTAAGAACGTCACCGTAAAGGGCCAGATTTTCGCCCGCGAGGACCTGACCATTGATGGTGAGGTTGAAGGAACCGTCGAGTGCCAGGAACATCGGCTCACCATTGGTCCCAACGCGCGCGTTCAGGCTGGCCTGAAAGCCCGCGAAATCATCATTCAGGGATCCATCCAGGGCAATGTAGATGCCACGGACAAAATCGACATCAAGAAAGAAGCGAAGCTGGTCGGCGACATAAAGACGAGCCGCATCGTAATCGAGGATGGCGCCTACTTTAAAGGCAGTATCGATATCTCGAAGGCGGCTGTCAGCGCCAAGCCTCAAGGGCCGGCGCCAGCCTCGCCTTCGCCCGTCGCGCCGCCTGCGCCTGCCAGTACACCCAACACGGCCGCTGCGGCAGGAGCACTCAAATAGTTCCGAAGGGGAGGCGGTCAGTTGGAACCGCTTTCCCTCTTTCCGCATGCACTCTGTTCCCGTTGCTCTACTTTCCAGCCGGTCATGAAATTTGGCGCTGGAAAGGGAGTGCCTTCCGAACGCTCTTCCAAACACAATCCGGCCTCGATAACGAGACAGAGCAGCGGATTCGACCAATTCTGCTCCGTTCTACAGACATCCGAGAACCTATCGATTCTGGATATGTCCGGAGTCAGTCAGGCGAACATCAGCTTTATCACCGACTTTGGCCATCGAATCTCATCCGACGACATCATCGGCACGATGCTCGAATGCTTCGGAGCCGATTTCCTCGAAAGCCAGCAGGCCGCTAGCAATGCTCAGCGGTTCCTCGACCAGACCCTGACATTTCCCGACGCCTCTTTCGACGGAGCTCTAGTTTGGGACGCATTTCAGTTTCTCAGCTCTCCGCTGATCGAACAAACCGTAGTGCAATTATTCCGCGTGATGCGGCCCGGCGGCATGATGCTCCTGTATTTCAACGCCGAAGAGAAAGCAACGCGCATTCCGGTATGCAGCTATCGGATTCAGGACCGCAAAACAGTCACTCAGATTCCCCGAGGTGATGGATTTCAAGGCGGGCAGTATTTCAACAATCGAATGCTGGAGCGAATTTTCCAGAACGCCTCCTCCATCAAGTTCTTTGTCACGCGGGATCACCTCCGGGAACTGATCGTTCGCCGTTAACACCACGCCGTTAACACCGTCCCTCTACAATGAAACTTCGCGTCCTTTTTGGGCGCCGCACTGGGGGCTCTCTTTTTGGCTTTAGAAGATGATCTTTTGCGGCAGCGGCAACTGCGTATTACGCAGATCCGCGAACTCGGATTCGAGCCATACGGTCAGGCGTTCGATTTTTCGCACACGGTACCGCAGATCCTGACTGAGTTCGGCGACAAGAGCGCAGAAGAACTCTCCGCATCTTTACGCATTCGCGTTGCGGGCCGTATCCTGACCATTCGACGCATGGGCAAAGCTGGATTTCTTCACCTGCTGCAAAATGGTGAAAAGCTACAGATCTACATCAAGCGCGATGCCGTTGATGAGCGAACTTACAAGCTCTACGAGTTGCTTGATATCGGCGACATTATCGGAGTGAGCGGATATCTGTTTCGTACAAAAACGAATGAACTGACGATACACGTCGAAGAACTTTTCTTTCTCTCGAAAATCTTACTGGCGCTGCCCGAAAAGTGGCATGGGCTGGAGGATCTTGAAACGCGTTACCGGCAGCGGTATCTGGATCTATTAGCGAATCCAGACGTTCGCCGAGTGTTCGTCACTCGCTCAAAGATCATCCAATCGTTTCGGCGTCAACTCGACAGCCGTGGTTTCCTTGAAGTCGAGACGCCAATGATGCAGTCCCTCTACGGTGGTGCTACCGCGAGACCGTTCACCACGCATCACAACGCACTGGACATCGACCTTTATCTCCGGATTGCACCGGAGCTTTACCTGAAGCGGTTGGTGGTTGGCGGGATTGAGAGGGTTTACGAAATAAACCGCAATTTCCGTAACGAGGGCATATCGACTCGGCACAACCCCGAGTTCACGATGCTCGAGTTTTACCAGGCGTACACGGATTACCGCGGGATGATAGAGCTATCAAAGGAGCTTCTGCGCCAGGTAGCTATTGATGCGACCGGCGGGACAGAGATCAGCTACGAGGGACACCGGCTGGACTTTGGCAATATCCGACAGCTCTCGATGCGCGAAGCCGTTATCGAATTCTGGCCGGAGGGCGATGAAAAACCGAGCGCCGAGAATCTGGCCGATCCCGATTGGTTGTTTCATCACTCCATGGAACGGACGCCCGGTGCCGCTCTCGTTCATTTATTTGAACTCCACGTCGAACATCATCTCTGGAGCCCGACTGTGATCTACGATTTTCCGGTCGAAGTGTCACCTCTTTCGAAGAACAAGCCGGATGAGCCCGACTTTGTAGAACGTTTCGAAATCTACGCTGCCGGTTTGGAAATCGCGAACGCGTTCACTGAGCTTAACGATCCGCAGGAGCAGAGGCTTCGCTTTGAACTGCAGCTTTCCCGGAAAGAGCGGGGCGATGAGGAAGCCCACGTGATGGACGAAGACTACATTCGTGCCCTATGCTATGGTATGCCGCCTACTGGAGGCGAAGGGATCGGGATTGATCGCTTGACTATGATCCTGACAGGTTCCAAGTCGATTCGTGACGTTATTCTTTTTCCGCTCTTGCGCCCTGAAGAACCGATTGGCCTTGTCGAGCGTCTTCGCGATATAACGCCTTGATGTCGCGTTTCGAATGGATGGTGGCACTTCGTTATTTACGTGCCCGTCGTAAACAAACCGTCATCTCAGTCATCACCATCATCTCGGTTTTGGGCGTTACGGCCGGAGTGGCGGCACTTATCGTGGCCCTTGCCATCAACAACGGGTTCCAAAGCACGCTTCAGTCGACACTGCTAAATGCAACCGCACACGTGAACATTCTCGAGCGGAACCCCACCTATGGAATCGACAATTGGGAATTGCTGGTTCCTAAACTACGGCGGCTTCCTCACGTTCTGAGTGCGACGCCCGGGCTATACGGTCAAATAGCACTGAAGGGCCCTCTTGTCGGAACCGGTGCTGTGCTGAAAGGCGTACCGCTCGGCAATGGTGCGGCCGCGCCGGAACTGCTGCGACATCTGAAAGCCGGTTCACTCGATGCGTTCAACTCTCCGGAGCGACTTTCGAGCATCGTCTTGGGCTCCAGGCTGGCCGAACAGGCAGGAGTCGTGCTGCATAGTCCCATCACACTGATTAGTTTTCAGGGCCAGCTAACGCCTGTCGGAGTTGTACCCAGTCTTTTTCACTTCCGGGTGGCCGGCATCTTCGAGTCGGGACTCTACGACATTGACTCTAACTGGGCATTTACTTCGTTACGAGCCGCACAGCGGGTTCTCGATCTGAACGACGTTGTGAATACCATCGAACTACGCCTCGACAATATCTTTGACGCCCAGCAAGTGGCCCGGGTCGCGGAAGGCGTTACCGGACCAAAACTGATTGCCAGTACGTGGATGGATCAGAATCACTCCCTGCTCAATGCCCTTCGTCTCGAGAAGATAGTGAGCGTCATAACCGTGAGTCTAATAGAAGTCGTGGCAGCCCTAAACATTCTGATTGTGTTGGTAATGCTTGTTATGGAGAAACACCGGGATGTAGCTATTCTCATGTCGATGGGCGCACAGCGGTCGCAGATCCAACGTATCTTTGTCCTGCAGGGATTGATGATCGGGGGAGTGGGCTGCATTATTGGGCTTGTCACCGGCTGCATCGCGACAGCTCTTTTCAACAAATATCACTGGCTGCGCCTCGACGAGCAGATCTACGCCCTGAGCTACGTTCCGTTCCAGAGTCACTGGACCGACGCACTCTGGGTAGCAGGGCTTGCGCTTCTTACAAGTCTCATCGCGACGCTCCACCCGAGCCGCACTGCATCTCGCGTCGCTCCGGCGGAGGCTTTACGGTACGAATAGAAGAAAGGCAGCGGCCAAAGCTCCCATTCAGCAAATTCGAATTTACCTAGGTTCTCGAGCTCGCCACAGCGAAGTCCCAGATCAGCAGTTCGATATCGCCCTGATCGCCGGTATCAGAAAATTCGACCAGCGCATATTCTCCCCGCTCGAGCGTCTTTTCCGGCCAGACTTTGTACAGATTGTTCCCTAGTTCCTGATCGAACGTCTCCATCTGCTTACGATCCTCCACGCTTTCCTTGCTTACGGGAACGATTGAGATACTCTCCACGATACGCGCGTTTTTCTTCGGGGTCAGCCGGATAATTCCAAAGCGTTCCTCTTTGGCGAGCCTCAGGTAGAAGTTGGGCCTGCCTTCCGTCACTGTGAAGTTGGAATGATCGCCCTGAATCACAACCGAAGCTTTCCCGGGGACCAGCGGCACGGGCGAAAGCAATTGCACGACTCTGCGCTTCTTGTCGGTGATCACTTGGTAATCGGGATGTGGCAACGGTTTTACCTCATTGCCGACCTGAAAATAGGCGCCACTATTCATCGGAATCGACTCAATCTCTTTACGCAGAGCGCGTTCCGCCTGCTCTTCTTCGTCCTCCGCACGCGCTTGCTTTATCGCTTCTTGTTTTTTATCGTTCCGCTGTGCCTCTGTCTTTTCCAGGTCCAACAGGGCCTTAGGGATCTCCTCCCAATCTCCTCTTTCGGTGCTGTAATAGCGCACCCGATCGCCGTCCACCTGGTACTCCCGAACCAAGTGGTAATCACCGTCCTTGAGGAACAGCTTGAAAGTCTCTCCAAATAGAAGCGACACACTCAGAGCGAACAACAACAACAAGCGCACGACCACATCTTATCGAGCTTTCGGCGACTCGTACTCAGTCGCTGCGTTACCCTGGACGTGATGGCCCTAATTGGAGTGAAACCAAAGCGGCATGGCTAAGATCGGCGAAGTCATCGGTTCAGCAGCAGCCATTGCGAAGGGTATGGGCATCACCTTTAAGGAGATGCTGCAGCCCACCATCACGGAAGAATATCCGGATGCTCCCGCGCAGGTTGCGGAACGGTTTAGAGGCGCCCATGTTCTGCAACGAGATGAGAACGGACTTGAAAAGTGTGTCGCATGCTTCCTCTGCGCTGCTGCGTGCCCGGCGAACTGCATCTACATCGAGGCCGCGGAGAATACCTCGGAGAAGCGCTTTAGCGGCGGCGAGCGTTATGCCGAGGTTTATAACATCGACTACAATCGCTGCATCTTCTGTGGGTACTGCGTAGAAGCTTGCCCGACTGACGCGATCACTCATGGCCATGGCTTTGAACTCGCGAGTTACAACACGTCTACACTCATTTACCGGAAAGAAAACATGCTGGTGAAGCTGCCCGAGGGCGGTGCGCCGCCCACCCAGCAAAACCCTGTTCCCACAGGAGCCGTTCCCAAAGTCAAGACTTATTGACTCGACGAGTACTTGAGCAGATTCGAAAATGACGGCGGCTCACAAATAAGGCCAAGCACAGCGAGCTCAAACAGAGTTGCCGAGTCGTATTTGGCTCAGGTATTGGCGCCAAACACACTGGCTCCGCTTGTTCCGCCCCAAAACCAGACGGCGCCGTACAGGAGTGGACGGCACTCAGCGCAACATCGTACGACAGGATATCGATGTTACCGGCAACATTGGAACTCACGGCCGCGTGCAAGGAATCAAAATGGCTCGGCGGATCTGTTGCGAAGGCGTCCTGATCCATCAGTAAACCGATTGCTCACCGCTTGCGACGCATTGAAGCTGAAGCTGAAATTGAGCGGATTTCCGACATCCAGTCACCCTGATCTGGATGCGAAGCGACCGTGTGCAAGAGCAAACCAACGATATCCACCGAGTCGGCGCCGATGCGGCTCTAACGGAATGCCGGAGACCGTGCTCACAAGCGCCGCGGTGGGCAAAAAGATGGCTAACGCACAGCCAACAAAGCTGGACATTTTTGCTACTCCTCAGTGCGGGAAGACTCTGATCGCTACCAGAAAGTTTCTGTTCCTGCTTACTTTCGGTAATTCTGTATGTAAGCGTCGTGCGGAAGGCCCAGGCTGATCGCTTTACGCCGAAGTTGAATTGCCTCCTCCCGAGTCATGCGTCCTCCGGCGACTACCAGGTACGGACCACCGTGACCGCTTGGGGAAAACACCTCAAATCCCAGGTCAGGATGTTGCGCCTTCTCGTTTTTTACCTTCATGTCGGCGTCTCCGGACCTACTATAAGTGAACAGGATTAGCCGCCACACTTGTCCGTTCACCGTCGGAGTTTGATGAGTCTCGGAAGCCGCACGTGCTGGCTTCGAGGGACCTGCAGCGGAAGCGTCCGGCCGAGACGCCGCAGGCGATTTCGCCGCAATTCCATCTGGCGAGAGTGTGCGAGTTTCCCACGAGTTGCCGCCCGACGGTTGAACACTTCTCTGGTTAGCAACTGAGGACGTCTGCGTTGGCCTTGGACCCCTTGCACCGATTGCCCATATTATGAGCAGTACTGCCGCCACAAGCACTACCCAAATCATCCAGTTACTACGGGGCGGCTTATCCTCTCCTCCCTCGGAACGGGTCTGAGTCACTCGCCTTAAAGTAGGGAGCGCTTGTGGTTCCGGTTCAGTGGAAGCAATCGGAGCTGGACCGGCAAGAGGTTCCAGAGGCAGTGGCATCGCAACTGCAGGCTGGACGGCAACAGACTCCGACATCGCTGTTGTCTCTGCAACTGTGTTCGCCGTAGTAGACGCAGTGGTCGCCTCGACGGCCCGCGCACTCATTGGCAACAGTTCATCTTTTCGTACGGGTGCCGGTTGGACCACTGGCACCTGAGGTTTGAGTTCGCCGCGGTAGATCGCTAAAGCATCATTCAGGCTGCAGCGCCGCGCCGGATCAGGATTCAAGCATTCGCGGAGGACATGCTGAAACGGACTCGGCAGCTTTTCCACTTCGTCACGGCTAACTTGCGAAGCCGAACGTTGTGTCAAAGCTTCTAGAAGTGTTGCCCCAAGGCACCAAACATCCGCGGCCGCCGTTACATTCTGCCCTGTGCTCTCCGGGGCGAGATACCGGGAGTCTCTAACCGCCACCGCTGGAGCCTCTCCAGCCGGACGAATGCAATCTGTAGGAAGCTTCACTAATTCCCCGATTGCCAGCACTTGTTCCGGCGATATACAGCCATGAACAAATCCTTGAGAATGGATTTCCGTCAGGCCCCGGACCGCGCTCGTTAGAATCTCTCCGGCTTCTTCCCCCGTCAGCGTACGTTCCGGAAGGACGCCAGCGAGCGATTCATCGGCCCGGCTCACGACCAAGTAGACCAAAGGCCCGGAGGGTCCTTCGATCTGACCCGCGCCTAGGGGTGCAAGTAGATTCGGATGTTGCAGTAGTCTGGCGCTTTCCCAAATTGCGAGCTGCCGATTGCTATTTTCGCCATCTATTTGGAAAAATCTCGCCACAGCTTGAAGGAACCGATCCCCCAGCACCCTTACCTTGAAACTTGCGGCGAACGGCTCGCCTTCGAGAAAATCCTCTAACTCGTAGCCGCCGCTTAGGACCGTGCCTTTGAGGCTGGTCCAGTTCGTTTCCGTTTGTGGTTGATCGGTGCGCATGGTGGCCAAAACCGCAGGATAGCACCGGGTTCGACATCATGAGGAGAGCCGGTTTTCAATCACTTAGCAGCAGATCTACCGGTCGGCGGCCTTCCGGCGATTTCACTTAGCCCGAACAAGTACCGATGCGCGCGTATTCTCCCACTCCATAACCAGATCAGCTCGATCGGCGCCGTTCCTCTTCCATGAAATTGTGAACTGCTCGACCGGGGCGTCCGTCTTAGATACTTTCATGTCCACCCGGGCCAGATCCTGGTCCTGGTTGTACTCGGTGCCCCATTGCCCCACCTGCTTGTTAATGATCAGTTTCCACGAGCCCTCTGAAGCCAATGTGTAGAGCGTATATTTGCCGGCGGGCACGTTCGTGTCCCCGATAAGTAGATCGACGGGAGTGTCGAGACCCGTTGCAGCATTTGCACCGGTCCGCCACACGTGACCATAAGGAATCAGCCCGCCTGCCACTTTGCGGCCGCGCGCCGATGGCCGACCGTAGTCAATGGTAATCTGCTGGCCTTTGAGATTAACCTCCGCCGTCCCGCGAGGACTTGCAATCTTCTTTTCCTGGCCCATCTCCTGGTATCCGGCAAACGCCATCCCGCAAACGATCGAACACACTGCAAGCAGGTGTACCGTCTCTCTCATTGCCAACTCCTTCACCGATTAAAGTACCAGTATTCTATGGCGGATGTCCTTGGGAATGGCAAAGTAGTGACAGCTTGCCGCGAATATATGCCTCTAACTCTCAGGAGGAATGAAGATACAAGGAAGTGTCTCGAGCGAATAAGCTGGCTTGGTGGAACGGCAATGCGAGGTGAAGATCGCATTATGTCGCTTGCTCCTGATTCATGCCATCGACGGTTGCATTCTCACCGTGAGATGGCCTTTTGAGCGCAACACGTCATGGCGTCGCTCGAGCATTTCGGTTCGAGCGAGCTTCATGTAGTGAAGTACCGTGAGACTTTCTTTCCAAATCCTGGATACGTAGCTGAATCAATATCGTCTACCCGTCGAACGCCGAATGGCCCTGTTCGGCCGCTTACCTCCGGCACCTGAAATGCCGCGCTTCATAGTGAGCAAGCGAGTTTGTCTGAGGCCACAGGAGGAATGGAATCACTGCTGCTTCTTCCACTTTATCCGTTCGTCAGGCGAGGTAAGGCGGCGCGGTCTTACCCGTTCGTGTCACCGGCACTTATCAGCATCCTTCGTTTGGCATTTCATTACATCCGAAACGATAGCCGCGTTCCTTGTAATCGCACCTTACAAAAGATAAACGGATCGCGCCGTTTTAGTCCATTACCGTAGCTTGGCTCACGCCTCGGGAGAGATCATACATAATAGAGTCCGCATAACACCAACCCCAGGTTTCACCACGCTCAATCGAGCGCACCACTTCGTGATGAGTCGCGTGCGCGTGCTTGGTCGCATGTTTGTTCTTCGACGAATCGCAACATCCAACATGCCCGCATGTGAGGCAAATTCTCAGGTGCACCCAGTTATCGCCTGTTTTCACACAATCCTCACACTCGTGACGTGCTGGCTGTAAGTCTTTAGCCTGCTTTAGGTGTTCGCAAAGTTTCATTACGATCCTCGTTTCTCGATATCCAACGGAAGCCTAGCTCTTCTGATGCTTCCTTCGAGCATTGCGATACCGGATCATCTGGGCAGCCGGCATTAGCCCCCAAGCTCTTCCAAACTGAAGCGCGCCGGAAAATGCGAGCGCAAAGCCCGCGGATGATGGTTGCGCTCGCATTGTAAACGAGAAATGAGCTAGGCGGGCGCAGACTCCAGCGCAAACATGACGAGAGAGCGACCAGTGACGCAGTAGTCCGTCCCGGTCTCAAAACTGTCGCCCTTTTCCCGATCCGGAACATTGCTATCCAGAACGACTCTCCAGAACCCGCCCCCGGGGCTTTCCGGCATTTTGAAGAGAACCCCATCGTGATGAACGTTGAAGACGATCAGGAGGGTTGCGAGACGTCCTCGCTGGCGGATGCCCGTTGTTTGAGCGCGACCGTCCAGAAGCATGCCGAAACAGCGCATATTGCCGTCGCCCCACTGCTCGCTTTGCATCTCCGAGCCGTTCGCATTAATCCAGGTTACGTCCTTAACGCCGAGTTCCTCAACGTACTCGCCAGTGAGAAAGAGATTCCTCCTAAGGATCGGGTAGCGGTGACGCAAAGATGTAAGCTTCTGGACCCAGCGGACAAGAGACTTCCCTTTATCGGCGAATTTCCAATTGAGCCAGCTGATCTCATTGTCCTGGCAGTAAGCATTGTTATTGCCCAGCTGCGTGCGGCCAAATTCATCGCCCGCAAGAAGCATAGGTGTGCCCTGTGAAAGGAGAAGCGTCCCAAGCATATTTCGAATCTGCCGCATCCGCAGCTGAATTATCTCCGCGTCGTCGGTAGGTCCTTCTACACCGCAGTTCCAGGAGTGATTGTCGGAGCTCCCGTCGGCATTATTTTCTTCATTAGCCTCGTTGTGTTTATCGTTGTAAGTAACAGCGTCGTTCAATGTAAAACCGTCGTGAGCGGTAACGAAGTTGATGCAGGCCCAAGGACGACGCCCTTGCGTGTTGAAGATACTACTTGATGCGCACAATTTATCAGTGACTTTAGACGGGGGCGCTTCGCCCCGCCAGAAATCGCGCACTGTATCGCGAAACTTGTCATTCCATTCGGCCCATCCAGGAGGGAAAGCACCTACCTGATACCCGCCCGGCCCGCAATCCCACGGCTCGGCAATGAGTTTGATCGTTCCGAGCACAGGGTCCTGTGATACAGCTTTCAGAAACCCGCTGCGATTATCGAAACCGTTCGGCTCACGGGCAAGAATGGTGCCAAGGTCGAACCGGAAACCGTCGACATTCATCTGCTCTACCCAGTAACGAAGGCTGTCGGTGACCATTTGGATTACGCGCGGATGACTCAGGTTTACCGTGTTGCCGGTACCAGTGTCGTTGATGTAGTAGCGGGGCTGGTCAGGCAACAGGCGATAGTAACTGGCGTTATCGATGCCCTTGAACGAGAGCGTAGGCCCCTTCTCATTACCCTCAGCGGTGTGATTGTAAACGACATCCAGAATGATTTCGAGTCCCGCGTCATGAAAGCAGGACACCATCTCCTTAAATTCGCGGATGTAGTCGGCGCGATTAGCTGCATAGCGTGGGTCTGGTGCAAAAAAGCCGATGCTGTTGTAGCCCCAGTAATTTGTCAACTCCTCTTCGCGCAGATGCTTGTCAGTAATGAAGGCGTGCACGGGCAGTAGCTCTACTGAAGTAACGCCGAGTGACTTGATGTAATCGACTACTGGCTTCATCCCCAGCCCTTCGTAAGTGCCGCGCAATTTCTCGGGTACAGCGGGATGAAGCATCGTGAAACCACGCACGTGAGTTTCATAGATGATCGTGTCATCCCAGGGCACAGGGCGCCGGGTTGGTTGTTCGCCCGAATGCTCAAACTGAGGATCCACTACGGTGCACTTGGGCATGAACGGCGCGCTATCGCGCTCGTCAAAAGTTGTGTCGTCACCAGTTTCCATTTGGTAGCCAAATACAGCCGGGTTCCACTCAATCCTGCCCATGTGTGCGCAGGCGTATGGGTCGAGCAACAACTTGTTGGGATTGAAGCGGTGACCTGCTTCGGGAGCATAGGGACCATGGACGCGATAGCCGTAGATGGTTCCTGGTGTGACCTCCGGCAGATAACCGTGCCAAATCTGATTCGTATACTCGGGAAGCACGATGCGCTCTTCTTCACGCTTAGCCGAAGCATCAAAAATGCAAACCTCCACTTTCGTGGCATGCTCTGAAAAAAGAGCGAAGTTGGTCCCTTTGCCGTCCCAAGTGGCGCCTCGCGGATGCGGAAGCCCTTCTCTGAGACGTCGTTTGTTGAAATTAGCCATGAACGGTTCAGGTGTTAGAGAACAAAGGCTGTACAAAGATTTCGCTCAACCGCTATCCGTGCCGTAATCTGGATGCACCTACATTGAGACCGTATCTTTTCGTGCTACCGTCATTGTTCATGGAGAAAACGTGCGAATAACCAGACGTATTGCGATTACGGCAGGGCTAGGGACAGCAGTCCTTGCACAGACCAACATGCCGCCATCAACAACGCTGAAAGTGGGAGACAAAGCGCCTGATTTCACTCTGCCTTCGACTGATGGAGGGAATGTCCACATCGCCGATTACATCGGCAAGAGCACGGTGGTTCTGGCTTTTTTCCCTGCGGCGTTCACAGGTGGCTGAACAGCGGAAATGAAAGCGTACCAGTCTGGTATGCAACATTTCCAGGAAACTGGAGCGAAGGTGTTCGGCATCAGTACGGATAATGGTCCTTCGCAGAAAGCGTTCGTCAGTCAGTTAGGTCTGACATTTCCCTTATTGAGCGACTTTGTCGATCGGAAGGTGTCGCAGGAATACGGCGTCTTCATTCCGAAATACGCAGTTGCGAACCGGGTCACATTTGTTATTGATCAGGATGGAAAAATCGACACTATCGAGTCGGGAGGCGATGCAATTAAAATGCTACACACTCCCGATGCGTGCAGCCGCCTCGCACATAAGAAATCACAATGATCTGTAGCTAAAAGTCAGAGACTCTCTTCTGAAGCGAGCTAAGAGTGGAACGCAGGATCGTGGGGTTTCACCAGGACGCGGCGGCAGACTGGGTGGCGGATCTGGAATGCGGGCACACCAGGCATGTGCGTCACGACCCGCCCTGGACCGTTCGAGAGTGGGTCTTGACCGAGGAAGGTCGGGCGAGCTTCGTTGGGCAAACTCTGGGGTGTGCCAAATGCAAAGCCTTGAATGAGAGTGAGGGTCAGTAGGGAAAAGTTCAGATTGACGTAACGACTCGGAAGCCATTATCCTGAAGCTCCTTCGCCAGGTCACTCTGACGCAGACGGAAAAATGGTTTCGTTTGATGCCCAATGATAACCACAGTGTCGGGCGCCAATAACTGTAAGCAGGCGTCGGCCACGGTTCTTGCCAAACAAACTTGCACTGCTGCTGAAAGTCCAGATTCCATTACGGTCGTGAGGACTTTGTTCGTAAAGAAAGCTACGGAAACTGATGGTCTGTCGACCGGCAGCCGATAGTCGACCTTATAAACCGCCAACACAGAGATATTTGCATCCAAAGATTTTGAGAGTTCAGCCGCGAACTGGATGGCGCTCTTGGTCTCTGCCTCGTTTGTAAACAGAACACACGCCGGTAGAGATCCGAGAGAGGAACTGCTGGTTGTAATCTTCTCCGGTCCGCGGCGGACGGCCATAACCGCAGGATAAGAAAGCCGTCGTAAGGATCGCATAAATCGTCAGAGAAGAAGCGTGGCTCTTAACGGAATCCTTATGCTTCGGAGAGGAACTGCTCGGTTATGGTCCATTGTTCGCGCGCTTACTGGCTGTGTGTTTACGCCATCACTGTGTGACAATGTCGTGCCGCTCCGCCGCGATGCGGGAAAGGAAGATCATCCTGCTGACAGACCTTGATTACCGGCGAGCAAACGCCGCTTACCCGCTCGTTTCCCGCCGCGCAAACTGCTTGCGGGGAGAAACCAAATAGAATAACTGCATGGATCTTGTGGTGAACGGTGTAGCCTCACGTGTTGAAACGGATCCGGAGAGACCGCTGCTTTGGGTGCTCCGAAACGCCCTGGGTCTCACCGGAGCGAAGTACGGCTGTGGCGAGGGACAGTGTGGCGCGTGCACGGTGCTGATCGATGGAGTACCCCACCGCTCATGCATTACTGTTATCGGCTCTGTGGTTGGGAAAGAGATCACGACAATTGAAGGCTTGGCCGACGGTAACCGATTGCACCCGGTTCAGCAGTCCTTCATTGACTGTGATGCTATGCAGTGCGGCTACTGTACTCCGGGGATGATTTTGCAAGGCGTAGGGCTGCTCCGCAAGCAGGCATCCCCGTCCGAAGCCGAGATCAAACAGCACATGGAGGGAAATATCTGCCGCTGCGGAACTTATAACCGCATTGTTGCGGCGGTACAAAAAGCCTCGCATGCGATGCTAGCCGAAGCGAAGGGGCAGCGCCATGCGTGAGAATGCGGCCGCAGTTGGATCAGTGGGGAAACGGTTAGACCGGCGGAGCTTTCTGCAATCGCTCGGCGGAGGCCTGCTGGTCATACTTGCTGCTGATTCGGTGGCCACAGCGCAGGAGTCGGGTGCCGCGGGACGTCACGGTCAAGAACTTCCGCAGAATGTGGCAGCGTGGCTCCATATCGCCCCGACCGGTGCAATTACGGCTTACACCGGGAAAGTGGAAGTCGGCCAAAATATCCGCACCTCACTGACGCAGGCTGTGGCGGATGAACTCAGGTGCGACCCAGGTACCGTGATCCTGGTAATGGGAGATACGTCGATGACGCCGTGGGACGCCGGAACATTCGGAAGCCGCACGACTCCCACGATGGCGCCGGAGATGCGCAAAATGGCCGCGACCGCGCGCGAATCACTCGTCCAAGCCGCAGAAAACGGCTGGAGTGTTGATCGCACACAGCTCCAGGCCATCGGGGGTTGCGTAGTTGACACAGTCTCGGGCAGGAAGGCAAGCTACGGTGAACTTGCAGCGCAAGTCGACTGGACAAAGGTCATAGGGAGACCTGATTTCGTAACTCCCGCCAGGCAATGGCGAGTTGCTGGAACCAGTCTGCCCAAGGTAAATGCAAGGGAAATCATCACGGGGAAACACCAATACACGTCCGACCTTAAACTGCCTGGAATGCTCTACGGGCGGGTGCTACGGTCGCCTAGTTTTGGCGCAAAGCTAGTCTCGGCAGACACAACTGCCGCTTCGAACCTTGCCGGAGTAACGGTTGTTCGCGACGGCGATTTCATCGGAGTGGCAGCAACCGATGAACAGAAGGCTCAGAAAGCACTGTTAAGTATAGATGCAAAATGGGAACAACAACGCCAAATCTCGGCGGGTGAGTTGTTTCAGTACATCAAATCGAGCGCGGATCCGCCCACGCAAGCCGCCGAGGGCCCTAACAGTGCTCACACGCTCAACAGCACTTACACGATCGCCTACATTGCACACGTTCCATTGGAGCCTCGCGCCGCGGTGGCTGAGTTCTCAGGAGACAACCTGACGGTCTGGACAGGCACGCAGCGGCCCTTCGGTGTACGCAGTGAGCTAGCGAGCACTTTCGGACTGCGCGACCAGCAAGTGCGAGTATGCATGCCCGATACCGGCTCCGGGTATGGAGGAAAACACTCGGGCGAGTGCGCCATTGAGGCGGCTCGTTTGGCGAAGGGATCAGGAAGACCGGTCAAGCTCATTTGGAGCCGCGAAGAAGAGTTTACTTGGGCATATTTTCGGCCTGCCGGAGTCATTGACGTTCGCAGCGCTACAAGAAGCGACGGAAATCTCCTCCGCTGGGATTTCCACAATTACCTCTCCGGGCCATCAGGGTTGCAGAGTCCATACGAAGTGCCCGATAAGACCGAGCGTTTTCACCGCGTGGATTCACCCTTGCGTGAAGGTTCGTACCGAGGGCTGGCCTCGACCGCGAATCATTTCGCCCGCGAATCACATATGGATGAAATTGCCGCTGCCGCAGGCATCGATCCGCTCGCTTTCCGCTTGAAAAACCTTCGGAATGGCCGATTGCTCGCTGTGCTGGAGGCAGCAACGGAGCGCTTCGGATGGTCCAAGCAGAAATCATCACCGAAGTGCGGTTTTGGGCTCGCATGCGGGATGGAGAAAGGTGGCTACGTCGCGTGCTGCGCGGAGATCTCGACCGGCTCGGGTAGGCAGTTGCGTGTGGAGCGCGTAGTCGCAGCCTGGGAGTGCGGCGCAATTGTGAACCCTGAACACCTGAAGAATCAAGTGGAAGGCGCTATCGTTATGGGACTCGGCGGAGCTCTCTTCGAAGCGATCGACTTTGCGAACGGGCGTATCTTGAATCCGCGACTTTCGGAATATCGCGTGCCCCGATTCAGCGATGTACCTCAAATCGACGTCATCCTACTGGATCGCAAAGACATTCCTTCGGCGGGTGCGGGCGAAACACCCATTGTGGGGATTGCTCCTGCGATTGCAAATGCAATTTACAGTGCAACAGGAGTGCGCATTCGATCAATGCCCATCCTGCCGTCCTTTAGGGCATCTTAAGGGCATTGCAGTTCACCAGTCCTGGCTGCACAGCAGAGTAACTTGCTGTATTCTTTCAAAGGTCTGCTTACTCAGTGCCCGATCAGAATTCACGGAAACCCCTGCTCGAACGGTTGCACTTGGCCGGGTTGGTAGCAGCGTTGATCCTGCTGATCGGCGTTGCGATTTTCGCCTATGTAGGCTGGGAATACTACGTCAGCTCGGCAGATCAGACGAGGCGTAGCATCGCGCTGATCGACGGCGTTCGGACGCTGGTTGCCGATCTTCAAAACGCCGAAACCAGCGAGCAGCGATTTCTGCTGACTGGTGATCCGGACTCGCTTGCAGACTACACGGCAGCGCGTGAGCGGGTCCTAAAAGGCCTGCCTGTACTGAACGCGGCCGAATCCGAATACAAATCTCATCCCGACCTGATAGCAAAATTCCGTACCGCCATCCACCGTAAATTGACAGCGCTGGAAGCAGATCTTCAGCTTCGGCATGAAAACCATTCTTACCAATTGAGAATCGCTGATATCAATCGCCAGAAGTCGCTGATGCAACCAGTTTTGCAGTTTGAGCGCTCTTTTGAGAGCCACCAGCGTTTCGTCCTTGACGTTTCCCGGAGGCAAGCTCGCTCCTACGCGAAAACGTCGCAATTAACGGCAACTCTGGGCTGTCTCGGTATTTTCGCGATCGTCCTGCTCTCGAGCATTCGCATACAAAACCTTATGGCGCTACGCAAAAGGCTTAATCGCGAATCCGTGCGCTTGACTCGACAATTTCAGCAGTTGGCAAATTCAGTTCCCCAACTGGTCTGGAGAATGGCCAATGATGGTGAAGTTGAATATCTGAACCAGCGTTGGACGGAGCTCTCGGATTCTCGGATGATTGATACACGAAAGTGGCAGAACCTCTTGCATCCAAGGGACGCAAGTGGCTTTCTGGCGAAGCTGCGTCGTTCGCAAGAGCGAGTAGAGGAGTTCAGCGCGGAATGCCGGCTGCGAGACGTTCGCAATCAGTCCTACCGTTGGTTTCTCTTCCGGGCCAATCCGGCAAAGGACGAGGATTCAGGCGAGGTAAAGTGGTGCGGCACTTTCACTGATATCGATGGACTGAAGACCGCCGAACGAGCCCTGCAGCGAGCCAACAAGGAATTAGAGCAGTTTGCATACGCGGCAGCTCATGACCTGCAGGAGCCTTTGCGTAACGTAGCCACTTCACTCGGGCTGCTGCAGCGTTCTCATCAAAAAAATCTGGACGGCGCCGCCATCGAACTCGTGACAGAGAGCGTCGATAATGCCAAGCGGATGCATAGCATGGTGAAGGATCTGCTTGCATATTCCAGGGCGGTAAACGCGAGGCAAGTTGAAACCTCATTGACGGATGCAGAGGTGTGCCTGCAAGCGGCACTTGCCAACCTGAATACAGCCATACTGGAAAGCCGCGCGGAAATTCAAGCTGGGCCTCTTCCCGACATTCGAATGGAGCAGGTCCACCTCACACAGCTATTCCAAAACCTGATCAGCAACTCTCTGAAATACCGCAAGCCAAACGGCCCGGTTTCCGTGTCGGTTTCGGCAGTGCGAAATGAGGAGGAATGGATCTTCGCAATCGCCGACAACGGCATCGGGTTCAACCAGGAATACGCAGATCGGATCTTCGGCGTTTTCAAGCGCCTGCACCGGCAGGAATACCCGGGCACAGGAATCGGCTTGGCTATTTGTTCCCGGATCGTCTCACACTATGGCGGTCGAATCTGGGCGGAAAGCACCCTTGGGGAAGGGGCGACATTTCGCTTCGCGCTCCCGGTGTCTCTTTAAGTCAACATTCTGTGCACAGACACCAACGCCGGTGAGCGTTTGCAACTTGCTGCAGAACGCGGGTCGATTGACACGTTCGTGTTAATCTACGTTATCCGTCGGTCAGCGATCGGACCGTGCAGTCTCGCTCCACCGGCAAATTTCTAAGCTTCAATGGGGTGTTACTGCTATGAAAGTTCGGAAGATCCGTAACTTTAGCCTTCCGCTATTTCTTCTTTGTATCCTGCTGCCGGGATTATGCTTCGGTCAGGACGCAACGGGCAAAATCACCGGAATTGTGACTGATCCCGCGGGTGGCGTCGTGCCAAATGCGAAGGTAGTCGTCACAAACACGGCAACTAATATCAGCCACGAGGTCACCTCGGACCAGGCCGGCTTTTACCAGGTTCTGCAGCTTCCGATCGGCTTGTATCGCGTAAACGCGCAAGCCCCTGGATTCGAACAGGTGACCGTTGAACCTAAAACCGCCCTCGAAATCAATCAGACCTTGCGAGTCGATGTGCATCTGCAGATTGGGGCGGTGAGCAACACGGTTACTGTCGAAAGCAATACTTCGCAAGTAGAAACCGAGAATCAGACTGTCGGCGCCACCGTCACGGGACAAGCTATTTTTGAGCTCCCGCTGAATGGCCGCGATACGTTAAGCCTGCTGGGAACACAACCAGGTGTAACGCCCACGAATCCCGGTTCCACGGCGGCCGGCAGTTATAGCATTGGTGGTGGCCGCACGGATTCAGTGACATATTTGCTCGATGGGGGGTTGAACAATAACCTTCTGAGTAATGGTGTCGTCGCCGATCCGAATCCGGACGCGGTTGCGGAGTTCCGTGTTTTGGAAAGCGACTATAGCGCTGAGTATGGCCGTAACGCCGGAGGAATCGTCAGCGTTGTGACCAAGAGTGGAACCAACCAGTTCCACGGAACTGCTTACGATTATCTGCGGAACAACTTTTTTGACGCTAACAGGTTCTTCAACAATCAGCAGGGCCTCGGGGTACCAATCCTTAAGAGGAATCAGTTTGGCGGAACTGTTGGAGGACCGATCATCAAAGATAAGCTGTTCTTCTTTTTTTCCTATGAAGGGCAGCGGCAGAGTTCGTTGGATACGAACCCCGGGAAAGTGACGACGTTTACGCCGGCCGAAGCGAACGGGAATTTTTCTCAGTCTTCGCAGGCAAGCACCCTTGCGGCGTTCTTACTCGCAAATCCGCAGTATCAGGCGGACCCGAGCTTGGCAGCACGCGGCATCATCGATCCCACGAAGATTGATCCGGTGGCGAAAGCATACTTCGCAAAGGGATTGATTCCGACGTCTTCCACCGGCTTCCTGTTTTCCCAAGGAGCTGCGAAAGACGACTTCAATGAATACCTGGGCAAGTTTGATTACAATTTGACGGCCAAAGACTTGATTAGCGGCACCTTCACAACGAACGATCACCCCGTGCTGTATCCATTTGGGTACGACAACAACGGCAGCATTCCATTTGCGAGCGTAACCGGATTTCCGGTGACTTATTCGAATACCGACTACTTCGGTTCCGTCACCTATACCCACACCTTCACCCCTAGCCTGCTGAACGAATTACGAGTCACCGCACAACGTCAAAACCATACGCAGGCCTTTCCAGCGATTACGCAACCGACTGCCTCGCAACTCGGTGCAGTTGTGCCCTCCGATGATCCAACTGGACCGCCGATCGTGGGCTTTCTCGGTTCGAACACAACGGTCGGGTTCAGCCCGCAAGGCCCGACTCGGGAGATCGACAACACCTACCAGTTTGCAGATAATCTCTCCTGGACGAAGGGCAGCCACAGCTTGAAATTCGGCCTTTCGTTTTCGCCCTACCAAAACAACACCGTATACGACTACTACGTGAACGGTGAGTATTTTTTCTACGGACCGACAACGGGCGTAGGCTCGGGAGTGGACCTAGCCGATTTCCTGATGGGTTTGCCAGACGAGTTTTTGCAGTTCGGAAAGGCTCCCTCAAATATTCGCTCTCATCAATACGGGGCATACGCACAGGATTCCTGGAAGGTTACCAAGCGATTTACTCTGAACCTGGGTCTGCGGTACGAATATGCCCAACCCAAATACGACACGCAAGGTCGTTCCTTCTCGTTTAATCCAGGATTGCAATCCCAGCGATTTGTGAATGCGCCGAACGGCTTACTTTTCCCGGGTGACCCGGGCGCTCCCATGGGCGCTAATTTTTCGGACAAGAACGATTGGGCTCCTCGGTTTGGCTTTGCTTGGGACGTATTCGGTAATGCGAAAACGAGTATCCGGGGCGGAGTAGGGGTGTTCTACGACATCCTGAAAGCCGAAGACAATCTTCAGTTCAATGGCCAAGCGCCGTTCTACGGGTTTGCCGATATCTATCCAGCCGGACCCGGTTCATCACCGAGCGGATTGCAAAATCCTTACGTTTCGGCGGGCTCCGTCGACCCGTTCCCGTCGAAGCCGCCCTCCAAGAATCTGGATTTCAACGCGGCGGGTTATCTCCCCTTCGGAGGCGGTGGCGTCTTCTTTGTAGATCCGCATCTCCGAACTCCTTACACCTATCAGTACAACTTCTCGGTTCAGCAGCAACTGCCATTTAGCTCATTTCTCGAACTGACATACCTCGGCTACGACGCTCACAAATTGACGGCCCTGGTGGATGCGAATCCGTTCGTGCTGGGAACCAACAGCCGGCTCTTCGGTTCGAATTACAGCTATCTGGAGGAATTTCAGAACGTCGGAAAGGCGAACTACAACGCTTTGCAAGTAAATTTCCGCCGTGTGGTCGCGAACATGGGCGCTTGGGGTAGCAGCTTCTGGACGCTCGGGTACACCTGGTCCCACGAAATCGACAATTCCAGCGGCTTCCGTGAAAGAGGTTCCAATGTCCCGTATTACAACCACGACGAGTTTCGCGCCTCGGGCGACACCGACGTCCGGCAGGCGTTCACATTTTCAGGAGGTTGGGATCTCCCGTTTGACAAGTTATGGGAGCACGGACCGAAGCTGCTGACAAAAGGATGGAGCATTTACCCCATCGTGACGATGCACACCGGTTTCACGCTCGATGTTCTGGCAAACTTCAACACGACTCGTACCAACCCGGGACCCTCCGGCGCAGGAGACGCCGGGCTGGTGCGTGCTGACCTGGTTACCAATCAGCTCAGCACGCTAAACCCCTTCAATACGGCGACGTTCAACAACGCCAGCGCAGCCGCAACTAGTACGGGGAACTACTTCTTCAATCCGGCACAGTTCAGCATCGCCCGCCTGCAGGCGGCAAGCGGGTCCGGCAGCACCCCGCTGACGTATTATCCGTATGGCACCTTCCCGCGTAACGCCTTGCGCGGACCGGGTTTCGTGAATACGGACTTTTCCATTTCCAAGCACTTTATCGTGCGCGAAGGCATGAATCTGGAGTTGAGAGGAGACGCTTTCAACGTGTTCAACCACGCGAATTTTCAGACGCCAGACGTGATTCCGACCGATCCGAATTTCGGACAGATCTCAAACACCTTCGATCCCCGGATTCTTCAACTGGCATTACACCTCCAGTTCTAGATCCCGCGTAACCGCCGAACTACACTGAGAGAGTCGGGTCCGCCTCGAAAGGGTTGGCCCGGCTCTCTTCAATTTATGATCATCCGCTCTGTCGCGCTTCTCGCATTGCTTACTTCGGCCGGAGTATTCGTGTTGCTTTCAAGTGCCGAGTTGAACCGGGAACGCGGAAACGGTCCGGGCAACATTCCGGAAGTTTCCTTTATCCCGCACCGGCTTGGCACCGACCACGCCGAAGGCATCACCATGATAGATATGAACGGCGATGGCCGGCCGGATATCCTGAGCGGAGCTTACTGGTATGAGAACCCCGGGTCTTCCGGCGGAGAGTGGAAACGTCACCAGTACCGGACGGTTCAGACCGTAAATGAGTTCGTCGCGGATTGCGGTGAATGGGCTGTAGACGTAAACCACGACGGGGCTCCGGACGTGGTGACGGTTGGCTGGCAGACCGACGGGCTTTGGTGGTACGAGAATCCCAAAAAACAAGGGGTCATGTGGCAGCGCCACTTCATCACCCACACCATTGACACGGAAGGCGGATGGATGGCAGACCTGAACGGCGACGGAAAGCCGGACCTGGCCTTAGCCCATTACGGCCACGAAGGAGTTCTGTGGGTCGACTTCAGCGGCCCAGAGCCCCGAGCCCATAAAGTAGGTCACCCGGGACCGGATCAGGATGGGCACGGTATTGGCATGGCGGATATGAACGGGGATGGCAAAGTGGATCTGCTGACCCCGAACGGCTGGTTTCAGAACGAAGACGCCAATAACGACAAATGGCAATGGCATGGAGATTGGAGCCTCGGCGAAGCTGGATTTCCGATCATCGGCTACGACGTGAATGGCGACGGCAAGATGGACTTAATTTATGGCCGGGGACATAGCTACGGACTGTACTGGATGGAACAACAGGGCGACGGTGCCGGAAAGCACTGGGTCAAACACACTATAGACGAGTCCTTCTCGCAGGTTCACGTGCTGAAATTGATTGACTTGGATGGCGACGGACAACCGGAATTGCTCGCAGGGAAGCGCTATCGCGGCCACAGCGGAAACGATCCTGGCTCTTACGATCCGCTGGTGATCTACTACTACAAAATCGACACCAAAACCGGTGCGTTCACACGTTTTCCGATTTCAGTAGGCGGCACGGCGGCTGCCGGTACGCAGTTCGTGACCGAGGACCTGGACGGAGATGGCGACCTAGATGTGGCAGTAGCCGGTAAAACTGGCGTGCATCTCCTCGAAAGCCTGAAGATCGATCGAGTTCCCAAATCGGAGCGGGAGAAGCAAACAATTCTGGACAAAAATTGGCCTTTCCCAGGCGAAGGTACCGAGTTCACGCCGCCACCCAAGAAGTAAAAGCGCAGAACCGCGCGCCATTACCGTACTCACAGTGTCGGCGCCCGAAATGGCTGCAGACCGCAGACCGCGAGCGGGCGGGCATAAAACATTTAGATCAATAACATAGAAATTTGCACAGCCGTAACAAGCAGTGAAACTGTTACGCTTTGGCTTACCCCCATGACCCTTTCCAGCTTCTATGAAGTGTGTCTCTAAATTCACTTTCCTGTTCGCGGCTCTAGGCAGCATCCCTGTTCTTGCCCAAACGCCGCAGACCGTAGATGCCAGACTGGCAGCGCTTGAGGCCGCAACCAAATCCGCACAGCTTTCCGGGGACAACGCCTGGATGCTCACGAGCGCCGCGCTGGTACTGATGATGACCGGACCTGGGCTAGCGTTGTTTTATGGCGGTTTAGTGCGCCGCAAGAACGTGCTCAGCACAATGATGCACAGTTTCGTGCTGATGGCCGTTGTGACGGTGCTGTGGGCCATCTATGGCTACAGCCTGGCGTTTGCTCAAGGAACGCCGGTCATCGGCGACTTGCGTTATGCGTTCCTGAGCGGAGTCGGATCAGTGCCCAATCCCGATTACGGAGCCACGGTTCCGCATGAGACCTACATGATCTACCAGTTGATGTTTGCCATCATCACGCCGGCACTGATTTCAGGGGCATTCGCAGAAAGAATGAAATTTAGCGCAATGCTTCTATTCACGTGCCTCTGGTCGACGATCATTTATTTTCCGATGGCACACATGGTTTGGGGCAAGGGCGGCCTGCTGAACGCATTCCTTGGGGGCAGAATTCCGTGCTTCGATTTCGCGGGCGGTACGGTGGTCCACATCACCTCAGGCGTAAGCGCGCTCATCTGCGCTCTCTATCTCGGCAAGCGCGTCGGTTTCCCGCGCGAACCAATGAAGCCGCACAGCCTGGTGCTCAGCGTCATCGGGGCATGCCTCCTATGGGTCGGCTGGTTTGGCTTTAATGCCGGAAGTGCGGTCAGCGCATCAGGGCTCGCTACCAGCGCTTTCGTTGCCACGCATTTCGGGGCCGCAGCGGCGGCGCTTGGGTGGATGTTTGCCGAATGGGCGCGGCACGGCAAACCGAGCATGCTCGGCGGCATTTCAGGTGCTGTCGCTGGTCTGGTCGCCATTACACCTGCTTCCGGTTTTGTAAAGCCTTTCCCTGCCCTGCTCATTGGCTTTATCGCCGGTGTGGTTTGTTTCCTCATGGTCACGACGGTGAAGAACCGCTTCAAATATGACGACACCCTGGACGCTTTCGGCGTGCACGGGATCGGCGGCACTGTGGGTGCGCTTCTTACCGGCGTATTTGCGACTCGCGAGATTAACGACGGCTTAAAAGACGCCGCCGGTAAAGCTCTTCCCCTCGGCTGGGTCGACGGTAACGCGGGGCAGATATGGAATCAAGCGGCCGCGTAGTTATCTCCTGGGGGCTTGCGATCTTAGGTACTTTGGTCATCTTGAAGATTGTGGACATACTCTTAGGTGTACGCGCGATAGAGGCTGACGAGGTGAGCGGGTTAGATCTGAGCATGCATGGCGAGGAAGGGTACAATCTCGATGCATAACTCAAGAGCAGTCGTGACGCTAGGATGGGGCCGATGAAGAAGATTGAAGCCATCATTCAGCCGCACAAGCTGGAAGACGTGAAAGAAGCGCTCAAGAACATCGGCGTGGAGGGCATGACTGTGACGGAAGTCCGGGGCTATGGCCGTCAGCGCGGGCACAAGGAAATCTACCGCGGTATGGAATACCAGGTTGATCTGCTCCCCAAGATCAAGATTGAGACTGTGATTGCGGACGTGCGGGTGGAAGAGGTAACGCGGGCGGTGATCTCAGCCGCGCGGACGGGCAAACTGGGAGACGGCAAAATCTTCATCCATGACGTTATGGACGCCATTCGAATCCGGAATGAAGATACCGGAGAGGCTGCACTCTAAATTTTGCCCGGCGATGAACCCCAAGCCGATACCTTAAGTAGCTTCGAACAGGCGATCTTTGAATTTCATACGGACCGGGACGCGGCGAAACTGCTGCGAGCTCGGACCAACTATGTGGACTCGCTCGTCCTTAGCGCCGCAGAACAAAACCTTCTACCCCGGACGAACACACCAGTCGCAGTTGCTGCGGTAGGAGGTTATGGCCGCTGTGAGTTATTTCCGCAATCGGATGTCGATCTCCTGCTGCTGGTAGCCACGGACGCGGACCTCTCTCACATCCAAGAAGGACTTTCCGATTTCCTCAAGGTTTTATGGGATAGCAAGCTGCGGTTGAGCCAGTCTGTTCGAACGGTGCCTGAATCTTGCCGTCTCCACGAGGGGAACACGGAGCTCAACGTAAGCCTGATCGACTTGCGGTTTATTTGTGGTGATCGCTCCCTTTTCGACCTTCTCGAGCGAAAGCTTTCAGATGTCCCTTTCCGGCAGAATGCTGAAGTGGCCCGCAGACTGATTGAACTGACGCTGCGCCGCCACGGGAAATTCAACAACACCATCTATCATTTGGAACCGAACGTGAAGGAGACCCCCGGCGGAATTCGCGACTTGCAAGTGCTGCGGTGGCTTGTGCAGCTCTTTCCCGAGGGCGATGCGCTGAAGGAAGTGCAAGCTACCGTCGAACCGGCGGGAAAAGAGTTTCTGTTTACGCTGCGCGCCTTTCTGCACTTGCAGGCAGGACGCGACAACAACTTGCTGACCTTTGAACTGCAGGATGAAACTGCACGCACCCTGCCCAGGCATTCGCTAGCACCGGAAGAGTGGATGCGAATCTATTTTGGGCATGCACGCAGAGTATTTCAGGCATGCGGGCGCGCGCTTGAGTTTGCAGACACTCAGGAGCAATCGCTATTCAGACAGTTCCGCGAGCGACGAAGCAGGTTGTCGACTCCCGAATTCACGGTCTCGCGGGATCGCGTCTACCTCCGCAATCCTCCAGAAACGCTGCGGTCCGCGCAATCGGTGCTGCACCTCTTTACCTTCGTAGGCCGCCATGGGATCCGTATCTCCTGGGATACGCACAGGCGTCTGCACGCGGAGATCGAATTATTGGCTGCTCAGTTTCGGGACGAGACTCCAGCCTGGTCTACCTGGTATGAACTGTTCGACCAGCCGCAAACCGCTTGCGCGCTCGGCGACATGCACGAAACCGCAGTTCTATCGGCTGCTATACCCGAATGGAGGAGTATCGACAGCCTGGTGGTTCGAGATTTTTATCACCGCTATACAGTTGATGAACATACACTCGTAGCTATCGCTCAGATAGATCGCTTGGCGGCAAAGGAAGCAGGCACGCCGACGCGCTTCCAACAACTGGCGACGGAAGACACCGGCCTCGCAATGCTGCGCCTTGCGCTATTGCTTCATGATATTGGCAAGGGAACGCTGCCGGGCGACCACGTGCGCGGTTCCCTGGAGTCTTCCGGCCACATCCTGAAGAGGCTTGGCGCGCCGGAAGCAAAGATTCGCGATGTACTCTTTCTGATTGAACATCACTTGGACCTCTCATTGATCATGAGCGGCAGGGATCTGGAAGACCCGGCCACGGCACGCGTCCTGACTTCCCGGATCGGCACTCAGGAAGATTTGCGCCGTCTCACGCTGCTGACGTTCGCTGATATCAGCGCTGTAAATCCAACGGCGATGACGCCCTGGCGCCTCGAGCAGTTGTGGCGCGTTTACACCTTAGGCCTGGATCAACTCCGGCGCGAACTCGCTACCGATCGCATTCACCAGGGCTCGGGCGCAGAAGCGGGCGGAGTCACATCGCCTCAGCTGCTCGAATTCCTCGAAGGCTTCCCGAAACGATATCTGCGCATTCACACGAATGAACAGATCCGCCATCATTTCGCATTAGCGGAAAAAAGCAAGCGGGAAGGCGTAGCGGTGGAGATCGGGACCGAAGCGGGGGCATATGCGTTAACCGTTCTTGCCCACGACAAGCCCGGGTTGTTCTCGGCTCTGTGTGGAACCCTTGCCAGTTTCGGGATGAATATTGTGCGCGGCGAAGCTTCGTCAAACGATGCCGGCTGCATTCTGGACACTATCCGGTTCACTGATCCTATGCGAACCCTTGAGTTGAATCCGGCCGAGGTGCACCGCCTGGAGTGGACGGTTGAGTGCGTTGTCATGGGTTCGGTTGAGGTGAAGGATCTTTTGAAACGCCGCCGCCCTCCCACGCGCCCTAGCAGCGATGCGGTGATTGTGCCGTCTGCGCGGTTTAACAACGATGCGTCAGATAGCGCAACCTTGATCGACTTCGTGGGCGAGGACCGTCCCGGCCTGCTTTACGACTTGACTTCGGTGATTAACCAGGCCGGGTGCAACCTGGAAGTCGTGATGATCGACACGGAAGCTCACAAGGCGATCGATGTCTTTTACGTGACCCGCGACGAGCGCAAGCTCGACGAAGAAGCTCAGGAACAGCTTCAGGCAGACCTTATTCGCGTTGCTACTCCGCTGTGACTTTTGCCTCGAAGTACAGTAGCTTCTATGCTTAACCTCTTTCGTCTAGCAATACAT
>CAVYTR010000021.1:0-7479 GCA_963771495.1 uncultured Acidobacteriaceae bacterium
GACCTCGCTTTTGCGTTCCCTCGCTGCGGAATCCCGGTTGACGCGCCGTTGGTCATCCCATGGCTGTATAACTCATCTCTTTTCCTACGGTGCGAGCAAAACGTCTACCATCCAGAGCAACGCTAACACGCTGCCCCCAATAATCAGTAACTTCACTGTCATGCTCAGAGACGTGCGAAACGAATATTCGCGAGGCGCATAATCCGCCGCGTGCGGTGCCGAGGGTGTACTCTCTTGTTGCGTTTGTTCACGTATTGACAATGGAATCTCCTTTGCAGTCGCACTCATGAAATGCAATCAAAGGACCATGTGCAGTTTTCGCTTCATTCGATCTCTTCAGACAGAAATCTGAGAGAAATTAGTATCACCACGTAGATGAGGTCCTGATTTGTTGCCCGAAAGGGAACAGCAATGGCGGTTTTGCGGCAGCCGCGGCAAACCTCTAGTTTTTATCGAAGCTTCTAAATGGCGTGCATCCGGGCTTTTCAAAGTCACGCGAACATTGGCAGGATACATGCATTGTCAACAGTGGACAATTGCAGCGCACGGCTGTGATGGTCAGAAATGATTTAGAAGAAAGGACCCTACAATGAGCAAATCAAAACACAGTTACTCGCCCGAGTCTCACAACGGAAACGATGAAACCCAATTCTCGGCGGATGCCCGCCCGGAGCGGCTCAACGAATCAGAGATCGCGTTTCGGGCCTACGAGCGGTGGCAGCATCGAGGCCGCCCCGACGGATCCGCGGAAAAGGACTGGTTTGAAGCGGAACGAGAGGTCGAGTCGGAATAAGCCTTAACTCAGGCCTGAGGACTTGCTCTCGTACCGATCATCTCCTCCGATCGACCGAGACTCGCTGTGAAGCAAGCAATATGCTTCACTCTGCGAATAGGACTGATGGGCCGTCCGCTAGATACCGCATCTAACCGGGACGGCCCACGAACCCGGTTCGAGCACGTCGGCAAACGGCGGTCGTGGATCATCGGACAAGAACCGGAAACACAATCTCGATGTGTGTTACGTAAACTTCTCCTGGCTTCAACGGCAGCTGGCGTTATTCGCTTCGGCAATAGCCAGAAATGTGATACTCGCCGGTGCCAACGTGATCTGTCCGGAATGCGTCGGTACGGCAGTGAGCGACGGAATCGAATCACCAGCTCCAAGCTTCAGTTCCTTTCCGTTCAGGTCCACGCGATTATCTTGCAGCCAGGGAGATGGGCGCAGTTAATGTGTAGCGTTCCGAGTTAGCTGAAACGTCCAGCTTTTGAGAAGCGTTTCGGTCCGTATTGATAGCGAGAAGTGCCACCCCTCCAGGCACATTCCGCAAACATTGAGCGTACAAATCCAGGCTCGGCACCGGCGATACATCCGGTTTGAGCACGGTCGTGCCCATCAGTTTTCTCCACAACAGAGCCGCCCAATAATTGGGACGCGGAGCGAATGTATTCTCATCGAGAAGGCCGTAATCGCTTGAGGCAAGCGTGTTGTGCGCGATGACGCGGACCCCCTGTTGCGCTAAGCGAGCATGCGAATCAAGATAGCGGAACGCGTCCAAAAACGTGGAAGCCCAGGGATTTCCACCGCAAGCTGCATCGGCGGTTTCAGTGATCCAGAGCGGCTTGCCCGGGTCGAAACGATCGCGCAGACCGGCGTAGAAGGCATCAATCTTGTCCGGACGAGAAAGCCATTCATCCGAAAGTGCCGCGCCGGCAGTGGTCTGTGACGCTGGTCCCATGCTGGCGCATCGTTGCGACACTGCCGCGTAGAGGTGATACGAGAAGATATCGAAAACCGGTCCGGTGGCCTTCAGGAGATCCTCAGATTGAATGAAGCCGCTGCCTGGCGGAAGCGAAAGTGAACCACCTTCTCCGACAGAACCAGGACCGAGGAACACAATCTCGGGCGCAGTCTTCTTGAGAAAAGGCCGGAATACGCCTGTATCGCGGCCATACGCCCCGGCATCATAGCCTTTCGGAGCGCCTCCCATTCCCGCAGCCGTCGGTTCGTTCATAAACTCCGCCGCTGCGATATCTCCGCCGACAGATTTTGTGTAGGACAGAAACTGGCGCGCCTGGTCCGGGGTCCATACACCGCTCGCGTCGCGAGTGCCGGGACTGGTCGCAAACGAAGTGATGATCCTCGCATTCACCGCGTGGGAGAAGTCGATCACGCCTGTCCATTGCTTGCGGGTAAGTACACCGCTGAAGCCCTTGGGCGGGGTTGTTGGAGCGCGGCCGTTTGCGTCGTAAAAGTATGTGGTGTTTGCCCACGTTCCGCTCACGCGCACATATGTCGGTCCTAGAGCCGCCGCGAGTTTGCGTAGGCGAGTATTGCTCAAATCAATGGGTGGGCGATATTCATAGAGATTCGGATTCATTCCGGCCGGTGTTGAACCGGATTGCTGCGAGGCCGACTGCTTGCTGCTGTCGGTTTGTAGATCTTTGTACGGCTTCCAGAAGCGACCACCCGTGACTTCCAACATCTCCACGTTATATGCCTGAAATCGCTCTTCGATTGTGCCGATCCGAGGCATACTCGCCGGGTTAACAGCATTCTGTGACATGCCGGAACGAGCCGCCCAAGCCAATATTCCCCCGAGCACCATTAAACGGACGCTCACAGTCAAGCCGCAGTGCGTTGTTTTTTTCGCGCATATAGCGCCTCTTCCTTTCACACTCTATTTCTGCGCATCGAACTGACGCTGAAAACGGGTAAGTTACCCCACCCGCACGCTCAGCATCGATATAGAGCCTCCATCAACACCTTCAACCGGAAAGGTAATGACTTCACTCTGCTGCCGCGTTGCGATCACATATAAGAGCGGCAGATAATGATCGGGTGTCGGGATGGAGAGGATTGCCTCGCGCCCGAGCTTCTCGTAATCGATGAGTGGTTTGTATTCACCAGCGATCATCATCTCCTTCGCTGCTGTTTCGAAGCGAATGGCCCAATCATATGGATCGGGCATATGCCGGCCCCATGCATAAGCGTGCAGATTGTGAACCAGGTTCCCGCTGCCTACGATCAGGATTTGCTCATCTCGCAAGGGCGCGAGTTTCCTGCCAATTTCGAAATGAAAAGATGACGGCTGTGTTTCATCGATGCTCAGTTGCACGACCGGAACGTCGGCCTCTGGATAGACGTGCCGAAGGACAGACCACGTCCCGTGATCGAGTCCCCACGAGTTATCGAGCTTTACTGGGAACGGCGCAAGCATCCTTTGCACACGTCGGGCGAGATCCGGATCGCCCGGTGCGGGATACAACACTTCATAGAGCTCTCGCGGAAACCCACCGAAGTCGTGAATGGTTCGTGGGGCTGTACTGATCGTGACCCCAGTTTCCGGCACAAACCAATGTGCGGAGATAGATAGGATTGCCTTCGGTTTTGGCGTTTGCTTTCCTATCGCTCCCCACGCATCGGTGTAGCGGTTATTCAGAACGGCATTCATGGGATTGCCGTGACCGAAGAAAATTGCGGGCAATATTTCAGACATCCTAGGACGCCTTTCTTTCGTTTGTTCGTTTGAGCGGATGCGCGACCGGAAGGTGCCAGCCGAACCGCATCGCCATAAATCGAAGTCCAAAGCAGAGAACTGCGCCCGCTGTAGCTGCAATGGCGGATGGAACATGCAGCATACCCCCGATCACGACCGCGGCCGCACCAATCAGGGCGGCGACCGCGTAAAGCTCAGTCCGCAAGACGGTCGGGATTTCCCTCACGAGCACATCGCGCACCATGCCGCCGCCGATTCCCGTGAGCATCCCGAGCAGCGTCGCCGCGACCGGTCCGGCGTGAAAAGCCAGCGCCTTGCCCGCGCCGGAAACTGCAAAGAGGGCCAGTCCGGCGGCATCGAATATCAGCACGGGACTGCTCAGCCGGTCGATCATTGGATACCAAAAGAAGGTAATTAACCCGGCAAGCATGGAAACGGCGACATAGCGCCAGTCAATGATAGCCGCCGGGGGAAGCGCTCCAATCATCACATCGCGCGCGATCCCACCTGAGTTTCCTGCGGCGAAGGACAAAACTAGAACACCAAAAAGATCCAGCCGGTGCTTGACCGCGGCCGTCGCACCGCTGAGCGCAAACACGAACGTGCCGCCCAGGTCGAACCCCACGAGCAGCGTATTTATCAGGATATGTCCGTTTACGATCACCGGGCTTATGCCGATAGCCAGGCTTGCGCGGCAACCACCATTGCCTCCACACCCGCTTCCAAAGTTGGATGAATTACCGGTGCGAAGCGCGGGTTGTGATTGGTAGGAATATCGCCGATCTTGCCTGCCTCTTTGGCCTTGGCATACGTATCAGGATCTGTGCCGCCAACAAACCAGAACACCGATGGCGCGCCCCACTCGGCTCCGAAGGATCCAAAATCCTCGCTGGCCGTTGTCGGCCCGGTCTCCTGTACACGGCCAGCGGGAAAGTACTGCCGAAACGCCTCGCCTACTCGCTTGGCTGCCTCGGGGTCGTTTTTCACAAGAGAATAACGGTCGAGAGGCGTGATCTCTGGTTTCTTGGGCGCGCCGGAAGCCTCGGCTTCTGCATTGACGATGCGCTCGATGGCCGCAAGCACGCGTTTGCGGACACCCTCGTCGAACGTGCGCACGTTCAGTTTGATGATTGCCTCGTCTGGGATGACGTTTTCCTTCGTGCCGGCCTGCAACGAACCGACTGTAACCACGGCGGCTTCAGTCGCCGCAATCTCACGGGAGACGATCGTTTGCAGACGGAGCACGGTCGCAGCAGACATAACGACAGGATCGATGCTGGCCTGCGGCATCGAGCCATGAGCGCCTCGTCCGAACATTCGAATCTGAAAGCTATCGCCCGCGGAGGTCACGACTCCCGCCCGTGAACTCAGCACGCCAGAGGACCCTACCATGACGTGTTGTCCTAGCACGGCAGCAGGTTTAGGAAAGCGCTTGAAGAGTCCATCGTCGATCATCGCCTGAGCCCCTTTGCCCGTCTCCTCTGCCGGTTGAAACACCGGCATCAGCGTGCCGCGCCATGCGCCCCGATTTTGAGCAAACAAAGTGATCGCTCCGATGAGCCAGGTCACGTGGATGTCGTGGCCGCAGGCATGCATCACAGGCACGGTTTTCCCCTCGCTGTCGCTTGCGGTGACGTTGCTGGCGTAGGGCAGCCCGGTTGCTTCTTTCACTGGCAGCGCATCCATGTCAGCGCGCAGCATGATCGTTGGGCCGTCGCCATTTCGCAACAGACCTACAACGCCGGTCTTCCCGACTTCAGTCGTCACTTCATACCCTGCGGCGCGCAGCCGGTCCGCTGCTATACCCGCGGTCCGGCTCTCCTGCATCGACAGTTCGGGATGAGAATGGATGTCTTTGTAGACAGACTCCAGATCGGGCAACAACTCTTTGAGGCTTGCGAGTATTTTGCCGGGATCTTTCGAACTCTCCGCGTTCATCATGCGATACCTTTCGCCTAGCGCTAATTCATGGTATGTCTTTCCGCGACCTAACAAACCATCGAATTTACATTCGCGCGAACGTTCCAACGAACGCGGCATTCGCGTTGCGTGCACGCCGTGCGCGCCCTGGAGACTACTGGTTTAGCCTCGTGTTATGCCGGGCGGCACAATTCACGAAGCGCAATTTGTCCTGATAATCCTTCTTGTTTTCATTGTCGGATTTGGCATTCTTGCCCAGCATTTGAAGATCGCTTATCCGATTGTGTTTGTACTCGGCGGTCTGCTGGTGAGCTTCATACCGGCGCTGCCGGCCATCTCGCTTAACCCTGACTTTATCTTCCTGACTGTTCTGCCCCCGCTTTTGTTTGCAGCTGCAACACAAACCTCGTGGGCCGAATTCAAATACAATCTCGTCAGCATTACCTCTCTCGCCTTTGGATTGGTGGGCTTCACCGTTTTGGGTGTGTCCTTCGCCGCGCACTGGCTAATTCCCGGTTTCGATTGGCGGCTGGGCCTAGTCCTCGGTGCTGCCGTTGCACCCACGGATGCGATTGCCGCGACTGCCATCGCTCAACGCCTCGGTTTGCCCAAGCGAATCGTCGATCTCCTCGAAGGAGAAAGCCTGGTGAACGATGCGAGCGGTCTTGTGGCGCTCCAGTTCTCCACGGCGCTTGTAGTCAGTGGCAGCGTTCCATCGGTTGAGGGCGGAATACTTCGGTTGCTTTACCTAGTCGCAGGCGGCATTCTCATCGGAATGATCGTCGGTCGAGTCTTTCAGTTCGTCGATTCACATGTGGACAACGCACGTATAGAGATTGCACTCAGCATAGTCACGCCGTACGCTGCCTATTCTGCTGCGGAGGCAGCGCGTGCGTCCGGTGTGCTCGCCACCGTCGCGGCCGGGCTGTATTTAGGGCGACAGATGTCGGTACTGTTCTCATCGCGAGTGCGCATCGAGGGTCAGTCTTTTTGGGGTACTTTAACTTTCCTGCTGAACGGAATCGTATTCCTTCTGATCGGCCTGGAGTTGCCAACTGTTCTCGGGGGCATCCGCTCTATCTCTCCCTCTGAGCTGCTCATCAGCGCGTTGGAACTCTGCGCATCCGTTATCCTCCTGAGGCTCATCTGGGTGTTGCCGGCCGCATACGTCGGCTATTTCATCAGGCGTCAGCTTCTACATCAGTCCGAAGAGCGTCCATCTTTGGGCGCAGTCTTTTTTTTGGGTTGGACCGGTATGCGCGGTGTTGTCTCGCTGGCTGCAGCGATCGCGCTTCCCATCACCCTGTCGAACGGTCAGCCGTTTCCCCAGCGTAATCCGCTCATCTTTCTCACATTTTCGGTCATTTTGGTAACGCTCGTTTTACAAGGGCTGACTCTTCCTACCCTTATTCGTGCTCTCAAGCTGTCCAGCTCCGATGCGTCGGCCGCGGAAGAGCGCAAGGCACGCCGGATCATGGTGTCCGCTGCGCTGAAGCGCATCGAGGAGTTGCGCGAAAAGGACAAACCGGAATTCGATTCTCTCTACGACGCCTTTGCCCGCCTTTACCAGCAACGGCTGTCTGTACTCACGAGCGATGCTGGGACTGAGGACAACAATGGATCGGAAAATACAGGTTCGAAACGAGAGCAGCATTACCGCGCCGTCGCGAAGCAGCTGCGCGACACAGAACGCGCGACCGTCATGAGCTTACGCGCTAGCAATGACGTAAGCGACGGTGTATTACGCACTCTCCAGCGTGAACTCGACCTGCTAGAGCTGCGCGCCTCTGGTGTTTAGGTGGAATGGAAGATTCTGGGGAGGGTACGCGGCTTCTCAAGTTCAGCGCCAATACCCCGTTTTTGAACACGCCCTCGTTGAAACCGAGGTCTAGGGCGAGCCACTCGGAAACGGGAGGACACTGCTGCGGACGTAGATCGCTTCTTACGCGCAATGTGTTACGGATTATGTCCGAGCAGTCGCAAGCCAGCCAGCACTCACTTTTCGATCCGGTTCCAGTGTCGTAGCAATCCGGAAAACGGGAAAACAGTCACTGTTGCGTTC
>CAVYTR010000022.1:0-42555 GCA_963771495.1 uncultured Acidobacteriaceae bacterium
AGCGCTCATGACAAAGAAGAAACGGAAGATGCTGTTCAGTAACTGCTCCCGTTGATCACTAGCGAAATAGTTCGCTTGGGCTGTCCTCCGGGGACACTCGTACCGTAAAAAAGAAGGTCGAACCTTTTCCTGGTTCAGACTGCACCCAAATGCGTCCGCCAAGCTGGTGAACGATTCCGTGGCAAATGGCGAGACCCATACCTGTTCCCGCGAACTCCTCTGTGTCCCGCACGCGATAAAACGGATTGAAAAGCTTCTCCGCGTGCGCCATGTCAAACCCGATGCCGTTATCTGCCACAGAGAAGCAGCAATATCCATCGTTGCCGCACTGAGCTGATACCTGAATCTCTGGCGTCGCTTGGCCCCGATACTTCATCGCATTGCTAATCAGGTTTTGAAACACGAGCGTAAGCTGGTTGTTCGCAAGCACCTTTGGAAGAGCGTCGCATCTTATGATTGCACCTACCTCGGCGATACACATCCGGAGATTGCGCAACGCAAAACTAAGCGATTGTTGAGAATCGATGGTAACAAAACGGCTCGGCTCAGTGCTGGTCTTTGAGTAGTCGAGCAGATCGGAAATGAGTTGCGTCATCCACCGCGCTCCACCTGTTATGAAATTCAAGAACTCATCCGCATCCGCATCGAGCTTCCCGCGGTATCGCTCGGCAAGCAACTGAGCGTAGGCAAACATCATTCGCAACGGCTCTCGTAAATCGTGGCTTACAACTGCCGTGAATCGTTGTAGTCCCGCGTTCGACTGCTTCAGCCGTTCTATTTCTTCGAGGGCTTTCCGCAATTCACCATAGCCGGTCGCCTGCATATCGCGCGCGATGACCGACGACGAGATGACCTCGCTTTTGCGTTCCCTCCCTGCGGAATCCCGGTTGACGCGCGTCGGTCGTTGCATGGCTGTGAAACTCATGGCATTTGTTACGGCGCAACCAACACGTCCAGCACCCAGAGGAACGCTAACACGCTGCCCCCAATAATCAGCAACTTCACTGTCATGCTCACAGACGTACCAAACGAATATTCTCGAGGCGCATAATCCGCCGCCTCTGGTGCCGGCGGTGTGCTCTCTTGTTGGGTTTGTTCACGTATTGACAACGGAATCTCCTTTGCAGTCGCACTCATGAAGTGCAATCAAAGGACCATGTGCGGTTTTCGCTTGATTCGATCTCTTCAGACAGAAATCGAAGAGAAATGAGTATCACCACCCAGATGAGCCACTGATTTGTTGCCCGAAAGCGAACAGCAATGGCGGTTTTGCGGCAGCCCGGGGAAAACCTCTAATTTTATCAAAGGTCCTAAATGGCGTACATCCGGGCTTTTTAAACTCACGCGAAGATTGGCAGGACACATGCATTGTCAACGGTGGACAATTGCAGCGCACGGCTGTGATGGTCAGAAATGGTTTACGAAGAAAGGACCCTACAATGAGCAAATCAAAACACAGTTACTCGCCCGAGTCTCACAACGGAAACGATGAAACCCAATTCTCGGCGGATGCCCGCCCGGAGCGGCTTAGCGAATCAGAGATCGCGTCTCGGGCCTACGAGCGGTGGCAGGATCGAGGCCGCCCCGACGGATCCGCGGAAGAGGACTGGTTTGAAGCGGAACGAGAGGTCGAGTCGCAACAAGTCGCAACTCAGGCCTAAAAACTTGCTCTCGTACCGATCATCTCCTCCGATCGACCGAGACTCGCTGTGAAGCAAGCAATGCTTCACTCTGCGAACAGGACTGACGGGCCGTCCGCTAGATACCGCATCTAACCCGTGACGGCCCACGTCTTGTTATGCCGAGTTTGATTTCGTGTATGAACATCTTGCTGTGCATTGAAGCTCCGCAACGAGAATGCGATCAAGGCTGAGGTGCTGCCCAACCCGGAAGGTGAAGTCGATCTCTTAGATGTACGCTACCAATGAATCAAGCTGTAACGCTATGACGATGAAGCTGAGGGTCGTATCGATTTTCGCCGTTTGCCTCGTTTGGGTAGCGTTTTCACAAAACACATCCAGTTCTATTGCGAAAGCCTCGCGACCGCCGTTCCTGTCGTTCGACGAACTGAAGGATCTTGCAACCGTAGCCAAACCCGAAGACTCCTTGGCGGAGAAGCTGAACGAGATACTGACAACTCCATTCATAGGAAATGATGCGGCTGGGAACGATGTCCGACTGTGCAGGGGCTGGGCACTATCGTTCGCGCGGCGTCTTGGAATATTGAGCGGGGCCTCAATTTTGATCTGATCGAATCGGCACTTGCAAGCCCAGAACAGTTTCAGCACGATTCGGGATATCAGAACCGCGCCGGCAATGATGATGAAGTTGTTCGCGCACAACTTCATACGTTACAGGACACCGACGTTCTCGTACTGAATGAGGTTGACCTGGGGATGAAGCGGACCGAGTACCGCGATATTTCGCGTGATCTAGCTGCCGCGCTCCATATGAATTATACGTACGCCGTCGAGTTTGTTGAAGTGGACCCGATATTCGATTTGGGCATCGAGAAAATCGATCTGCCGGACAAGAACCAGGAAGAGCGCCTTCAAGAGGATTTGAAGGTAGATCCGGCACGATATCGCGGCTTACATGGAAATGCCGTTTTAAGCCGCTATCCGATTAAGCGGGCACGTATCATTCGGCTTCCGGTCTGCTACGACTGGTACGGCAAAGAAGTGAAAGCGACCTCCAAATTGGAACAAGGTAAGCGGTGGTCTGCTCGCAAGCTATTCCTGGAGCGCATCGAGCGTGAAGTCCGTCCGGGAGGAAGAATGGCGCTGCTCGTTGATCTTGACGTGCCAGCCCTTCCCACCGGTACATTGACCGTTGTCTCTGTGCACCTGGAGAACAGGTGCGCGCCTGGATGCCGTCAGCGTCAGATGAAAGCTCTGCTTAGCGTTATTCAACCGGTTAATAATCCGGTAGTGCTTGCCGGGGATCTCAACACTTCCGGGCGTGATGCAACTCCGACTTCAGTGCGGAACGAAATCACGAAAAGAGTGACAGATTACCGTTTCTGGGCAAGCCAAGCGATCTTCTGCTTCAGTCCCGTGAGCATTCCACAGTCCGCGATTGTTCCTCTTCGCTATCTTCACCAGCACCTTGATCCCACAGCGTTTCATTTTCCTTTTCTGTGGGAAAACCGCGAACGCGGCGTCTTTCAGTCGGTCGAGAAATTCCGGTTCAGTGATGGCTACGCATTTGACTTTAAAGGGAGAACCGCGCGAACTCTGAACAGCAAGCGCCGCACTGACCTGCACCCTAAATCCGCACATCTGACGATACAACTTTCACCCATCTGTCAGTTCTTTAAAAGCGGGGATGGGGGTGTGGGGCAAGGGGCCGGCAATTGAGGTCCCTTGCCCCGCCTCAGCCCACCTACAGTTATTCAAGGCGGCGAACTCCGATGGCGTCCGATACGCCAGAGCGCTATGCGGACGAAGCTGATTGTAATCGCTACGCCAAGCGGCGATCTTCCGCCGCGCATCGAATAGATTGCGGAACCAACTGACATTCAGGCATTCGTCCCGCAGCTTGCCATTGAAGCTTTCGACATGTCCGTTCTGCATCGGTCGTCCGGGCTGAATATGCACGAGTAGGATTCGCCATTCGATGCACCATGCGAGGAAGTGCCGGCTGGTTAGCTCTGGCCCGTTATCGCACCGGATACTCTGTGGCCGTCCACGCTCGCGGATGATCTGTTCCAGCACGCGCGTGACGCGGCGACTCGCGAAGCTGGTGTCGGCTTCGAGCGCCAGGCATTCGCGGGTGAAGGTATCGACTACTCCGAGCACGCGAACCGTGCGGCCGGTAGCCAGCACGTCGGCAGCAAAGTCGAGTGCCCATTCCTGATTCGCTGCTATCGTGCTCACGGGCTTCACGCCGACCCGCACCAGGCGCTTACGTTTGCGGCGCTTCACACAGAGTCCCGCTTCACGATATAGGCGCCAAACGCGTTTGTTGTCTAATCGCCTGTCAACCAGTTTTGTTTCTTTCCTTGTTTGTTGGCCGCTTTGATCCATCAAGTCCGGTTCGTTGTTGTCTCCGAGGTCGCCGAACGGGCGCCTCATTGGGGTTTTAGATGTCGCTGGATCTCCCTTTGTGATTCGCGCAATCGATATCTGCATAAGCGACGTTCGGGATGATCCTGACGACGTCCGGGAACTTGAGGGAGTTCTAGGCTGGGACAGAAAGTTCGGATTGGCGCCTGAAAGCTGTTCCGTCTGACCACATCCTGTGCATAATCACTGCCAGCTTCCGTGCAACTGCTACCTTCGCCTTCGCAGGCCCGGTTCTTTTTGCAAGCGCCAAGCCCCAGGTCCGCAGTGCTGATTTACGACGTGTGCGTGTCAGTAGCGCGTGTGCTGCCTCAAACAGAAGTGACCGCAGCATCGCATCTCCACATTTAGAAACTCGGCCGGTCCGATCAACCTCGCCAGACTGATATTGGCGTGGTGTGAGACCTAAATATGGGCCGACATCTTTCGCACTCGAGAAGAGCTCCGGACAATCAATGGTGGCAACGTAAGCCGCCGCTGTTATCACCCCGACGCCTGGAACCGTCATGAGATTCTTATGCAGCGTGCTGTCGCGGACGAGCTTCTTGATCTCGCCATCGATTTTGTTGAGCTCCGCTGTGACCGTCTTCCAGGTAGATAAAAGAGCTGTCACGACCGTCTGAACAATCGCATCGGCTGGCATGTTGCCTTCAACCGCCTGGAGGAAGGTGCGGCCCTTGCCCGGCGGAAGCACCACACCAAACGTCTTCATCAAACCTCGTATCTGGTTGTAAAGAGTAACGCGCATCGAAACGAATCGGCTGCGCGCCGTCAACAGCAATCGAACCCGATGGCTCTCCATGCTCTTGACTTCGACTTCCCGATACCACCCACAGCGAACGATCTGTGCTAAGCCGTATGCATCGTTCTGGTCAGTCTTGTTGAGTTGCATCATCAGCGCAGCCTTTGCGTGGCGCGCATGGATGCAAACGACAGGCACACTCGACTGCCGGAGCGCGTGCCAATGCCAGACGCATAACGGGCCGGTCTCTAGAGCAACCCGCACTGCGCGTGGAGCATGCCTTCGGATGACTTCTTCAATGTCGTCCGGACTCGAAGAGCACTTCCCTTGCCAGATTCGATTCCCTTCGCCATCGATAACGCAAACCCATGTCTCTCTCAGGGAGACATCCAATCCTACGTATTGGTCCATTGCACTTCACCTCGTTAAAAGGATGAGTTCGATCTTCGGTTGCCCGAGATGCTGCGATTAGACCATGTGATTCACCTGCTCGCCATCGCGGCGCAGTAACACGTGCAAGCGGCGGTAACCGAACCGCGGCTTCTCCCGCGCTAGCTCCACGAGTTTCTGGCGTAAGCCGGCATCGCACCGCACCGAGCGGTAACGGAAGGTCGAGACCGGCAGGCGTAGCACCTGGCAGGCTCGCCGTTCACTGAAGGCAAAATCCTCTTTCAGATGCTCCACAGCGGCCTTCAGGGCTGCGAGCTCCAGCCGTTTTTTCGAATCACCGATTGCAGCGCGTCTTTGTCGAGACTAAGATCCGCAACCAGCTTCTTCAAACGCGCATTCTCTTCTCGCAGTTGGCGCGCTTCCTGGGCTTGGCTGACATCCATGCCGCCGTACTTCGCCTTCCAGGCGTAGATCGTGTACGTGCTCACGCCCGCTTCGCGGGCTACGTCGACCGCCTTCCGTCCTGCATCCAGCTGCTGCAACGCTGCGATGATCGCCGCCTCGCTGTGTTTGCTCTTCGGCATCCTTCTTCCCCTTTCCTCCGTACGAAATCATATTCAACTTCGTGCGAATCTTGGGGTGCAGGTCAGCACGTTGGCGAACAGTAACCAGCGAGGGCGTAAAGGATTCCTTCCGACGTATGCCTTCGAAAGGAATTTCGGGGGCTGGGTTGGTAGTTTTAAGTTGGACTGGTTCTTCGTAAAGCCATTTATCCATGATCCGCGTGCTCGGCAGCAGAGCTACCGGTTCGCGCCGCATTTTCCCATCACGATGAACGAATTGAATCAGTCCGTTGAGGATCGTATCTCAGATCACCCGCCTCTGACAGTTGATTTGCCCTTAACAGAACCGCTGCCATTGAAGACCAGCTCTCGTTAGCGCCGGCTGCATAGGAAACCCCACTCTTCTGCGGCCTTGCATGTCTCGCGCCTGTGTGGCGCATCTGATCCGGACGGCCCGGACCTTGTAAAAGCTTGATCGAGTCTTCTCATAATGCCGCTATCACTGCTGAGCCTTGCGCACGGCCGAGGTTTCGCGCTCGTTGTCGCAGTCGATGTGCATGGGAATCGTGAAGAAAAACGTCGACCCTTCCCCCAATTTCGACTCGACCCATATTCGCCCGTGTAATGACTGCACGATGCGGAGGCATGCTGAAAGTCCAAGACCGCTGCCTTCGTATTCGGATTGCCCATGCAAACGGCGAAACGGTTCAAAGATTTTATCGTGGTATTGACGATCAATTCCGATACCTTTATCTTTAACAGAAAACACCCACTCTGATTCTTCAGGTGACGCAGAGATGTAAACGTGAGGCGCATCTTCACCGCGATACTTTATAGCATTTGCGATCAGATTCTGAAAGAGTCGTAATATGGCACTCTCATTGGCAAATACTCTCGGCAACTGTTCGACAGCGATAGTCGCTCCACTCTCTTCCACTGCTTGTCGAAGATTGGAAATTGCGAATTCAGCAACAGCATAAGTATCAACGGGCGCACTAGGCTCATTAGCAGTGTTACTGGCTTTCGCGAGTTCCATAATGTCGCGAACGAGTCTCTTCATCCGTTCAACGCCGTCCATGATCGAAGCAAGCATTTCACACGACTGTTGGTCTATTTTGCCCCCGGATCGATGCAAGAAGAATTCGGTCATCATTCCAATCGTCCTTAACGGCGCTTGCAGGTCGTGGGATGCTGCGTAGGCAAAGCGCTCCAAGCCTTCATTCAACCGCATTAGCTCCTGCGTGCGGCTCTCCAGTGTTTCGGTGAGATGCTTCTCCTTATCTATGTCCGAGCAGGCGCCGAACCATTTTTTCACTTTGCCCTCTAGGTCCAACACTGGAGTGGCTCGCCACTTGAACCACCTGTAAATGCCATCGGCGCCCCGAAGGCGAATAGAGGTCTCAAACTCTTTACACGCCTCGAAGCGCCTGCATATTTCCGCGTTCAGTCCGGTCCTATCGTCGGGATTAATGAGGTCAAGCCAGCCTCGTCCTGCCAACTCGGACAGCGGTCTGCCAC
Organism: uncultured Acidobacteriaceae bacterium; assembly: GCA_963771495.1. GTDB lineage: Bacteria > Acidobacteriota > Terriglobia > Bryobacterales > Bryobacteraceae > Bog-105. The sequence continues at coordinate 7,278 of CAVYTR010000022.1, forward strand.
TGTATTTGCTGAAATGCCCATTCAAGTATTCGGCGGCCCCGCCACTAGTCATCGTGAATAACATTTCGGGAACAGTGGCGGCGATCATTTTAAGTTTCGATTCGCTCTGTTGCAAATCAATCAACAATTGCTTCAGCCGTCTGCTGGTTTGATGAAAGCGATGGATAATCCCACTCGTTAGCAAACCTAACGCGGCGAATAGGGCCATCATTATGGAGTCGCCCCGGGCATCATGGATGAACCACGTGTGCCGGGGATCAATGAAGAGATAGTCGCAAACTGGGATGCTCAGGAACATCCCAACGATTCCCGCCCAAAGGCCGCCGTAAAGCGCAGCAATTACGACGGCTATAGCAAAGAACAAAAATGGCCCGTGAGTATGTACCAACGGCTCGAGACACAGTCGAATAATGGTGGCAAGCGCAACTGCCATAGCCCCGATGACAATGGGATTCCTCAGTATTGCCACATCTTGCAACGTTCTCGACAGTCTGGTAAGGACTCGAGAACAGGCTGTGTACATTCCGCCTCCTACCGCTGCGCGGAGAATTTATCTGGCTATTTAGTGAAGGATGATTTTACCATCGGCGGATCGGTTTCGCCGGTCCTGAGAAATCCCGCTATCGTGTTTTGGAGTTTATCGATCGCTACCGGTGCACGCTGGAGCATTGCCTGAAAGCAGGCAAGGGACGGGCTGTTTTCAGCCCCCCGGGAAACTCTAGCTTATGTCGGTCCTAATCGCGGAAAAGCTCATTCAACGAGGAGGGCTTATTGAGCCGACCAACAATCGACAAAAGCATTTTGAGGAGAGCAGTTCTGACGGGTTTCGCATCTGCGTCGCTATCACACAATCCCGTCGCAAAGTCGAACGCGAGCACCGTTTTGTTAGGTAGACCGGCGCCTTTCGACGGATGGCTTCGTCGGATGCTCGAGTGTCAAAATAACCGTGCGCGAATCTCGATCGACGGAAACAGTCCAAGATCAAACTGGCCAAACAAAAAAACCCTTCGCGCGCGGCTTCCTTGCATTTGCCTAAAAAGAGGCCAGCCCTGTGCGTTTTGGGGCAACACTCTGTAGCGCGGGCGCCGGTTTCGCTGAGTTTCAAGAATTTCCAGGGCCCTCGTAGCTGGTCAACCGATTGCAGTTACTCACTGCGCGAGCCGGATTTCATTCCGCAGGTCGCGTTTATATCCTTCTGGGCGAGGTAATTAGATATGGCTGTAAAGGTAGTGGGCTCACACGAAGGGAAGCTGGGATTTTTGGGAAGCATCGGAGTGCGATTCATGTTGGACGGCAAAGAGACCGACGACAGGTTTTCAGTCGTTGAGCACCCGATGCCGCTACGCGCATTGGCTGCACCGCTACACCGGCATACACGAGAAGATGAGTACAGTTACGTGGTTAGAGGGAGACTCGGAGCCCTCCTCGGAGAGGACGTGGTGTTTGCCAGTCCGGGCGATCTGGTTTTCAAGCCACGGTATCAGTGGCACACATTCTGGAACGCGAGCGATGAGTCGGCCAGTATCGTCGAGATTATTTCGCCCGCCGGCTTCGAACGCTCTTTTGAAGAGCTGTCTGATTTGGGCGGCATTGCCAACGTGCTGCCGACCGTCTGGACCGACCTTTGCAACCGTTATGGATTGGATGTGGCACCGGAAAGCGTGCCAAGCCTAGTTCAGCGATTCGAACTCTGCTTTCCGGGATCATCGCGAAACGCCGGCTACGCGCCAAGCTGCAGCCGATGATTGAACAGGATTGAAGAAGCTGAAGCTTCGGTCGCGAGTATCCGACGGTCCGCCGGATTCGCGCGCCCCGGCCGGTCAGTTGCCTGAAAACAGGCATCGACGGCTGCTTTAGGGCAAACCTGCAAAGCGGAAGACGCATCCTCCTCCATTTTCAATAGCTTGGACGTCAACAAGAGCTGGCACCGCAATTGCACTTCATGCTTGCGAAATCAAGTTTTTGGTTGTCAGAAACACAGGAAGGAAGTTTTCAATCATGACTCTTTACAAACTATCGATCACTCAGGGGCGGCAGGCAACGGAGCGCAGCAGTATTCGGAACTGCTGGTTGCGGAGAAAACGCGGGTTCAATCTGAGCTCCGGGGCCGTTTGGAAATTCTGCACAGCGGCCCCGTGGCATTCGAGGATCAAGCACCTATTCTCCATGAGCAGTTTGTCTCGATTCGGCACAATAACTTCGCCTACGAAAAGATAAAGTCCATTGATGCTGCGCTGGAACGCCTCAAGCGCGGAGAATACGGCATCTGCGAAGAATGCGAGGAGCCCATTTCCGCGAAGCGCCTGACAGCGGTTCCGTGGACGCGCTATTGCCTCCGTTGCCAAGAGAACCTCGCGAACGATAACGACCCGCCAGGTTTCCGGCACCTCAAAGCAGCGTGAATTCAAACTTTCAGGAGACAACTAATGCGACAAGCTACGTTGACTTTAATCGCTGGCATCTTCGCGATGCTCAGCTTCTCGATAACCACTCGCGCGGAAAACGTTTCAGATCGCCTCAATACCGCGAGCGTAGTGCTCAAAGAGATCATGAGCGCGCCCGATAAAGGCATCCCGCAGGACCTTTTAGATAAAGCTCATTGCATTGTGGTAGTACCGGGCGTCAAGAAAGCTGCCTTTGTAGTTGGCGGGAAATATGGCCGCGGCTTTATCTCTTGCCGTGACGAGGGTCGTCGTTGGAGCTCACCCGGCGCGATGCGAATGGAGGGTGGCAGCGTCGGCTGGCAGATAGGCGCATCCGAAACGGATGTAGTCCTCTTGGTCATGAATGAAAGCGGAATGCACCGGCTCTTACAGAGCAAATTTACCCTAGGCGCCAGTGCCGATGTTGCTGCAGGACCCGTAGGGCGCAATGCTTCAGTCGAGACAGACGCGAGAATGACCGCACAGATCTTGTCATGGTCTCGTTCACGCGGGGTGTTTGCGGGCGTATCACTGAATGGCGCCACTCTCCGCGACGATATCGACGAGAATAGGGCGCTCTACGGCAGAAGATTGAATAACCGCCAAATCATCATGGGGAAGCTCCATGCTCCTCGTACAGCGTCCGAATTCATAGCAACGTTAAACCGGTATTCTTTGTGATGTCATGAAGAATAGCGCACTGCTTGAGGAGTGGAATGATCTATCAGACTTGGACCGCGTGGAAGCATTCGAAAGTCTTCCACGCGACCGGGCTGACGGCTTTTTCCTCCAGCTGAGCAGTCGCGATCAGGTCCGTTTGTTATTGACGCTGCCTGAGGGGGAACGTCGAATCTGGGTGCGCCTCCTCCCACCAGACGATGCTGCCGATCTTCTTCAGCTCGCACCAAAAGAGGAGCGCGATAGCCTCGCTGCACAATTAGATGACGTGACTCGCCGTGAGGTGAACGCGCTTCTGGCGTACAAAGAGGACGCGGCCGGCGGATTGATGAACCCCCGTTTTGCTCGCCTGCGCCCCGATATGGCGATTGACGAGGCAATCAGTTATCTTCGCCATCAGGCCGGCCATGTTGAGAGCATCTATTACGCTTACGCTCTCGATGAAGCGCAGCACTTGCTCGGCGTTGTAGGCTTTCGGGATCTGTTTGCCGCCGATCGATCCAAACTGGTCCGCGACATTATGCGGACCAAATTCATCTCCGTCTCCGAGCAGACGGATCAAGAGGCTGTAGCCCACCTATTCAGCAAATATCATCTACTCGCGATTCCCGTCCTTGACCCTCAGGGACGAATGCGGGGCATCGTCACCGCTGATGACATCGTTGACGTGGTCGAGCAAGAGGCGAGTGAAGATATCCAAAAAGTCGGAGGTATGGAGGCGCTTGATGGCCCGTATCTTCACATTCGCTTTTGGCAAATGGTGAAGAAGCGAGCCGGCTGGCTCACGATTCTCTTCGTTGGCGAAATGCTAACGGCAACCGCCATGGGCTATTTCGAACAGGAGATTGCCCGCGCTGTTGTGCTGGCGCTCTTCGTCCCGCTCATTATCAGCAGTGGAGGAAACTCCGGTTCTCAGGCAACCACGCTTGTGATCCGCGCCATGGCTTTGGGCGAGCTGCGCCTGCGCGATTGGTGGAGAGTCATTTCCCGGGAATTCTCAACCGGTTTGGCTCTCGGAAGCGTTCTCGCCGTCATCGGCATGACTCGAATCGTGCTTTGGCAAGCAATCTGGAAGCCCTACGGACCGCACTATATTGTCATAGCGTCCACTGTGGCGTGCAGCCTCGTTGGCGTCGTGCTCTTTGGAACGATTGCTGGATCGATGCTTCCGTTTGCTCTACGCCGCGTTGGACTCGATCCGGCAAGTGCTTCCGCGCCGTTTGTGGCAACTCTGGTTGATGTGACGGGACTGGTGATTTATTTCTCCATCGCAAGCGTCATTCTAAGAGGCTCGCTACTTTGATTCCGTGGCTCTGGTCAAACCGGGGACAGTATCCGTAACAGGGCCGCGGTATCTCGCCGCCTCAAAACAGGCAAGCCTGAGCTTTCTAAGGCACCTACGGAAGCGAACTGATCTGCCGGCGCATGATTCTTCAAGCAAATCCAATGCGCCACGTCTGGCCCACCGATTGCACTTATCAACTGCGAAGGAAATCAAAGCTAAGGAGAGTCATGATGTATCGATATTTGAGATCAGCCGTACTGCTTTCCCTACTCGGGCTGGCAACGACTTTGCCCGGTACGCTGCAAGCGAAAGATAGACACACCTGCGGGGATAAAAACAGCTCAGCGAAGTTTGTTCACAATTCAGAGACGCGTATAGGCGGACAGGTCCGCCATGAGCTGGCCATGCTGCCGTACTATGGCGTATTCGACAATCTGGGATTCCGTGTGGATGGCTGTGCGGTCACTCTTTTCGGCCAGGCATCACGGCCGACCTTGAAGAGCGATGCCGAAAAAGCTATCAAACGCATTGAGGGAGTAACGAAGGTACGCAACAAGATCGAAGTGCTGCCTCTCTCGCCGAACGACGACCGCATCCGAGCGGCGGTATATGCCCGGATCTACAGAACACCAGCATTGCAGAGGTACACCTCTAACCGGACCGGGCCGATATTCCACAGTCGCCTTTCCTGGTGGACGGGAATAACGAACGATCCGCCTGTTGGCTACCACGCTATCCACATCATCGTGAAGAACGGCAACGTGACGCTAGAGGGGGCCGTTGGGCGCGACGGGGATGGGAACATTGCCAACGTCCAGGCGAACACCGTCCCTGGAGTGTTCTCCGTGACCAATAATCTGCGGGTCGATAGCTAACGCCCGCACAGCAGTAACAGCGAACATGCTCAATGGACGGGCGCACGAGAAAATCTCGTGCGCCCCTTCCTAAAGAGCGTTCCTGCTTGGTTAACCCTCGTCAGATGCTGACTACAAACTCAAATCGAAAATCGGGAGCAATCTATGCCAACTTTGAATTCCGCACCTGAGCGCCCTCCTTGGCCTGAGGACATGGAAGAAGCCTTGGTGGCTCAACAGGAAAAATTACAAGCGATAGCTATAAACGAGAAGCGCAGGGGACCGCGCACTAGCATCAGAATCCCCTTAGTCCGGTGGACGGTGCGGGTCGTAATAATCGCGATTACGTTCTGGCTACTCTGCGAAACCGTGATTTCGTAACGTTCCTCTGAGAACCCATTCAGTCGCCACAGCCGGCGTTCTGCAATGAGCAGAAGCACCGTGAGATTGAATACCTGATCAGTCCAGCTTCTTCTCTGAAAGGAACTTCGAAATGCGAGTAAGGATAAACTGTGAATCCAGATGGAACGCTAGAAAATGTTGCTCAACCAAGCCCGGGATGAAGTGACGATCCGTAAGGCACGGCCGGAGGACGCGCCCGTCTGCGGACAGATCTGTTATGACGCATTCAACACCGTGAGTCAAAGCCACAGTTTTCCTTGCGATTTTCCAGAACCTGAACGTGCCACAGCTGTAGTTTCTATGATGTTTTCCCATCCCGGCTTTTATTGTGTACTCGCTGAAATTGGAGGCCGGGTCGTCGGCAGTAATTGCCTCGATGAGCGAGCTACGATCGCCGGAGTTGGGCCGATCACCATTGATCCCAAAGTGCAAAACCGCGGAATTGGAAGAAAGCTGATGCAGGCTGTGCTGGATCGCACTCGCGAGCGCGGTGTCGCAGGAGTGCGGCTGGTGCAGGCCGCCTTTCACAACCGCTCTTTGTCGCTCTATGCAAGTCTCGGCTTCGATATTCGGGAGCCACTCTCCTGCATGCAAGGCCGCACCTTACAAAGAAGCGTGCCCGGTTGCGCGGTGCGGGTCGCGCAAATGGAAGATTTAGGGGCCTGCAACACCATCTCGCATCAAGTGCACGGATTCGATCGGGGCCCAGACCTGGCCGAAGCCGTTCAGCAAGGCACCGCGGTAGTTGTCGAACGTGCCGGTCGGATCACCGGGTATGCTTCCTCACTCGCGTTTTTTGGCCACGCGACCGCTGAAACGAACGTCGACTTGCAAGCTCTGATCGCCTTCGCTGATTCGTTTGGCGGTCCCGGTATTCTAATTCCGTCCCGCAACAACCTTCTTTTTCGGTGGTGTCTCTCCAACAGCCTGCGAGTCGTGCAGCCCATGACGCTCATGACCGCCGGGCTCTACAACGAACCCGGGGGCGCCTGGCTGCCCTCCATTCTCTTTTGACTGTAGCCGGCGTTTTTGGAAACGAGTAGTCACCAGTAAATCTACACTCGGCCGTTGGGGCGGAGTTATCTGCCGTTCGATTGGTGGCCAACTTCCGTCTGGCCCGTCATTCGCCAACGAGTGCAAAGGTCAATCTTTGTTGGCTTCTGTAAACTTTATCTCGTTCCCGAAATCATCAAGAACGCGAAAGTCTCGATTACCCCAAGGCTTCCGGACGATTCCCTGTTTGATCTGCGCGCCTGCCGTTTCGAACTCGCTGTATAACTCGTCAAGTCCTTCAGTAAACACATGAATTGATCCCGGGCCATTACGTGGGCAGGCAGCAAACAAATGAATCGCAACTCCATCCCGTTCGACTATCGCGTAGTCTCCTTCAGGCATTGCCATCACGGTTCGGAACCCCAACTTTCGCTCGTAGTAGTCAAGGGATTTTGAAAGATCCAAGACTGGAAGCTCGGGCGCAATCCGGCGAAGTATTGGCATTTAGTCGATTGTGCCAAGAAGTGACTCGTTTAACAAGGACCTCATTCTTTGGGGTCGTAGTTTTTGCAATCGTGTCCGTACGGTCCGCCATCCGGACAGAAGTCGTGTTACTCGATAAATCCGCGGTAGTCGCGAAGTGTAGAGCAATCCTTATTCACTTTGACGGAAAACGCGCATCTCGGAAACTGAGATTTGCCGTGACAGCGCGGCGGATTCAGATTACCTTCGACAAATACTCTTTCCGAAGGTAATCCGCACGCCTAAACGTAGCCGTGATTGTCAAGGTCGCGCGAGGCCGTCGACATTGTTCCTGATTGCCCGTCATCCGCCCACACTCTCGAGCGATTGGTAATCGGTACCCTTTGGGAGTACCCTCGTGCACTCACGGGGCTCGCGGCGGTCCCTGGTAATACCCGAATGACGGCTCGGGCCATGTTCCGGCAGCGCCTCCCACCCACGTGGGGCGCCCGAGTTGCATTCCTGCAGCGGATAATGCAGCGAGTAGACTTTACGTTGCGCTTCTCTTCTTCCTTTTGATAAGACCGAGTGTCAACAGCCCGGCAGCCAATACCGGAAGCGTACCTGGTTCGGGAACCGTGGAGAAGGCCGCGTGGTAGCCAGCGGTAATAGAGCCGTTTGCAGCAACGGTTCCTAACCACCCGGAAATTGTCCCGTCGGCGCCGGTGAAATCCGACGATAGTGTCCCATCGTAAGGGGTTCCGCTGGATGGAGAGCCACCCACATCATAGGCGTCTCCCGCCACGCTCAATAAGTCCTTGACGGCCCCTGTGAGCTGCTCCAACACGAGCGGCGAAGTGGCAGAAGGGCGACATGATGTTCCAGGCACGTCGTCAGCGGCGGTGCCGGTACATGCAGGAATATTCGTGTTGATCGGTATATCCGTCAAGCTTAAATCGATTCCCGGTAAGCCACCACCCGTGTTAGCGGGCAGCGTGATCCAATCGGGTACGCTGCCATCGAACGCGATATCTCTCGAGGTAATCGTAGCCGAAGCGAAATTTAAATTGTCGATCACGAAGAGGTTACCTGGAGTCAAATAGCTGAAGACACCAGTGGTCGGTAACAAAATCGCAGCAGCCTGATCGCCGGGCGGAGGCGTCGTAAAGAACCCGAAATCCACGCTGGTTGTCGATATAAAAACCTCCCCACCCGCGTTGAATGAGCCGGACCCGACTATTGGACCGGCAAGAGTCGCTCCGACAGCTAGCGAGAGGCCAAGAAGAAGTCTTAGACCCCGCATACCCAATTGCGCCTTCATCTAATAACTCCCTCCGTTAACGCGAACATTCCCGGTTGAGGCGCTCGCAAACAACCTAGTATAATCCGTGGTTGCTCGGTTATGAGGCAGAGGAGTACCAGCACAACGGGTTCCTAACGCGATTTGTATGCGGCCTCTCACTGCGATCTCGCATCTCCACAGCCTACTCGCGAGAGTGCCCCCACGCCAATACCGAGTCTCGCGGAGAAGGGCGCGTGCTGCGCCCCAGCAAGTCTCCGGCGGACGCCTGAACGATCACAAACTAAACAGGTCGAGCCCGACACAGGAAGATCGCGATCCTTCCCAGCGCGCCGATTTGTGAACGTTCATAACACCCGTACAGGGTTGATCGGAAACTGATCCGGTTAAAAGTCGAATCGAGTGAGGGCGCGCTGTTTACGAGTAGTGTCCGGTTGGTCGGCAATCCGGAAACAATGCGCAACAAGTCCCGCTGGCGTGATTACCTTCAACAATCGGGATTGTTGAAGGTAAAACGCCGTCAACTTTCCGCATGCCGACTGTGCGGACAAGTCGGAAAGCATGTGAGTGGCGCTTTACAACTAAATACAGCGTTCTGTCGGAAAATTTCTCGAAGCCGACCTCGGGACCGGATCGATCAATTTACTTTCCGGGTGGCTCGTCATCCGACAGCAATCCGCAAAAGGGGGCGCGACTTCTGCGCGATCAGTGCCATTTGACAATCCCTCGCCTCCATGCCAAGCTCGCGACTGTTCGATGATCATTCCCGAGCAACTTAGCGCAAACTGCTGCAAGCACCGCGAACGGCAGGTATGGCTCGACAGTTTACCGGCAATGTTGGAGGAATTGACGGGCCGCTGGTCGCTGTGCGCTGGTCCTCCAATTGAGCACGCGAACGTAACATGCTCCTGGGTCGCGCCTGTCGTTTGCGGCGAGGGCACATCAGCCGTCCTCAAACTCGCAATGCCGCACATGGAAGGCGCACATGAAATCCAAGGACTGCGCTTCTGGAATGGCAACCCAACGGTGCGACTGCTGGAGGCGGATGATGACCTTGGGGCGATGCTACTTGAGCGCTGCGAACCCGGATATACCCTTCATTCCGAGCCAGAGTACAAGCAAGATGTCGTGATCGCGACCTTACTCAACCGCCTTTGGGGACGATCTGCTTCGCCGAACGATCTACAACAATTCCGGCACTTGTCGGAAATGCTGGAGAACTGGCGCCGTGAGACGCTGGCCCAGGCTCAGCACTGGCCCGATGCCGGGTTGGTGCGTGAAGGACTGCGGCTGTGGGAGGCGCTCGCGACCCCGTTACCGACGGACACACTACTTGCCACCGATCTTCACGCTGGGAATGTTTTGCGATCCGAGCGGGAGCCCTGGCTGGTGATCGACCCGAAGCCATTCATCGGCGACGCCTCCTATGACTTGGTTCAGCACCTTCATAATTGCGAAGCGCGGCTTCACGCAGACCCGATCGGTATGGTCAAGCGTCTCGCTGATCTTGCCGAGGTCGATACGGAGCGGGTCCAACTTTGGACATTTGCACGTGCCGCCGCTGACCCCAGGCCAGAGTGGAGCAATATGTTGTGGATTGATATCGCCAGGGCATTAGCTCCGTAATTGGGGAACAGCACTTGTCCCACCTGCGGTGAGAGGTTATCGGCAAACGGGAAATTGAGCATCGAATCAGTTTTGCAGTAGTCAACTTCCACGTCGCCCGTGATCCGCCAGGTAATTCGCCGAAGCAGGCGCGCCGTTGGCGGCCTCGTACGCCTCTCCCGCAAGCCGTGAACGTCCGCGCTGATAAGCTTTACCTTCGAAAAGACCATTTATCGAAGGTAATTTTCGAATTTTCGACAGAGGCGATGACCAGATCCGCAAGTTCCGCGCCAATCTACGAGAGCGCGTTTTCCGTCAAAGTGAATAAGGATTGCTCTACACTTCGCGACAAGGGCGGATCTATCGACTGCAAGAAGGTTCTGTCCGAGTGGCCGACGGTCCGCTCGGAATGTAGCGCGCTACCCGTCGTGTTTGTGACACTACCATTATTTTTACCTTCTCCATCAGTTTGGGCGCGGTGGGGTGACTCTCAATCCGAGGTTAGCTCGTCCTAGCGGTCTTCGTAACCCTGGCGATGGTCAACTGGAAATAGGACCAGCGGCCTGCGCCAACACGCCCGTGCAGCATTGGTCTGCGGCTGTTTTAAAGTTCTAGGGAGTCATCTTTACTACCCACACAGTTCCCTCTGAGCACCCGGCGGCAAGCGCGCTGCCATCTGGAGAAAACGCGAGAGCAGTAACGACGCACCCGAATTTCTCCTTCGCGCTCGGCTGGTTCTCTTGTTCGCCTGAGACCTGGCCCCGAGTCATCTCAGGCAACTCGATGTCGCGAATCTGCTTCCGCGCCCGCTCGATCAGTCTTATGTTTCGCCCACCCAGCGCCAACAACTTGCCATCCTTGGAAAACGCGGCGGAGCCGAATCCGGATTCGAGCTGTGCAATCCAACCCCCTGCGGCCCGCCATTCCCTCCCGTCGGCGACAACCGACCATTCCACGGGCGCGTACCTGCCGTCGCCCGCCCGGGCCGGGGAATTGTTATGCCACAGCATCACCATGGGACTGCCGGATGCCGCTTGATGGGTGGTGACCAGCGTCTTGCCATCGGGGGAGAACACCACGCCGGTGATGACGCCAGATCCTGCTGGGGTGTTCCATTTGTCGATCCACCCCTTTGTGGCCACATCCCATTCCTGCAACGTCCCGGATGTGTCACCCATCACAATGGTTTTGCTATCAGACGCAAAGGCGGCTGCCCGCACCATAGTATCGGTCAAATGAATTTCCTCTTCCACGGCCCAGGAAGTCGTATCCCAGACCTTCACGGGACCATCGGAATGTATTGTGATCAGACGTTTGCCGTCGGGGGAGAACTCGGCCCAGGTTACCGCCAGTTTTTGTGAAAGTTCTGCACTGGGTGCCTGGAGAACCTGAAGTGGAGTGTCCAACAGGTAGATTTCGTCCGCGCCCAACCCTGAGCGTTTTGTCGGCTTACCTCGGATGGCTGCGTCCCAAACTCGCGCACCGTCGCGTCCTTCCGCGGTGGCGATTTTGGTCCCGTCCGGGCTGTAGGCGACCATCCGCATGCCGATGGGAAACGTGCGAGCCTTGCGGTAACTGGTGGTATCAAACAATGCCACAGGGCCAAACATGGAGACACGCGCCAGTTCGTCGCCATGGGGAGAGAACCTGAGAAACGTCACGGGGCCAATCCCGCCTTTGATGAGGACCGGGGCGCCCGGAGACTGTACCTCTTGGGGCTTGCACCCGATCGTGTGATAGTTCACTTCCACCTGGGCCGATACCGCCACGGGTTGTCCGTCTTTTGTGCCCGGTTGGAAGCGCCACGTGCGAACCGCCCGCACGGCGTTCTCATCCAGCCCGTACCCGAGCGACCGTTCCACCTTGACATTAGTCGGAGTGCCGTCCGGCCCGACGATCAGGTTCAGGAGAACGGTTCCGCACACTTTGGCGCGGCGGGCCTCCTCGGAAAGCTCGGCGCTCTGTTGCGACAAGATTTTCGGCGCCTGGGAAACGGCGCTCGGAGCAGCAGCATCTGCGCGCCGGCTCCGTCCAAGGCTCTCTCCGGTCGCACCGCGGCCCTGGTCTATGGAGGCGTGGTCCGGCAATCGGATGTATCGCACAAAGGGAAGCATCGCCGCCTGGTTAATCATTGTGATGGGGAGCAAAGCCTGTACAGTTGGAACCGCTGCGGGCAGAATGCGCTGAGGAGTGACCCCCAGGGAAGAGAGTTGCGTAAGCTGCTCGCCGTAGATGGTCCCCGTCGTTTCGATATATACCTGCACCTCGGCCTTGTCGTTGATTTGCATGATTCCGGCGTGGACCGCATCCTGAACTGATTTCGGGAGTTTCTCAACGGAAAACCCTTCCAGGGGCAATACCTTCTCGCCTGGTGGGAGCGGAGCCTTGCGCTGCGGAACGAAATGGGCCAAGTCAGCAAGCTCGGTACTGAGTTTCGGATTCGTGCCGGGCCCCTGGCCTATTGCGGCTGGGCTCAGAGCTGCGGCGTAACCGACGGCCACGACGAGGCGAATCAGCGCTGGAGTCTTCCGTACCATGACCCGTTCTTCGCGACACGTTTTCACGGCGCCATATGGGTTTCCGATTATATCTGAGTTAACACTCGAAAAATGTACAACCAGGTACTGAAGGCGTCAACACTCTCAGCCATTTTTCCTGCGATTTTCGATTTTTAGCGGTCGCGTGCAGAACCGTCGTGTGGTGCCGGCCGTTGTACAAGTTCCCGATCTGAGCAGGCTTCAGCGCCCCACGTGGCTTAGCCATATGCCTCGATACTTGCCGACTGAATCACAGTCCCGCCGTGCTGTCCCGAATGCGGCCGGGCCCGAGGCGTACAGAGAGACAATGTATGGCTCGATGCACGTCGAGAGTTTTCGGTGGGTCACAAAGGACGGCCGAGAATCCTCTCGGGAACGGCGGTTACGAGAACGCCGCTCCGGCCGACCTACCGTATCCGACATATTTGGATGTGTTGTCGGCATTCCGCTCCGGTGAGTCTGGCAAGCGAGCATTAAGCGCGATGCGCGTTGTACGTCAGAGTGGCTGTGACCAGCTTGTCGAAGTTACGGAAACCAGTTCCGGAAATAGGCGATCTCACGCGTCCGATTATGCTGCAGTTTTCTGCGGGGTTGGATTTTGCTTGGGAATTTGCAACCAACAGAGTCAATTTCTGCCCAGGTGCGTTGATCAACGAAGCCGCGGGCGCTCACCAACCTCGTTGTGCGTTCACGGCGAAGTCAGCGAAACCGGCATTAAACCGAGCCATCTGAAGCGGCCTAAACAGGTTTTCGATCTCCCCGAAATATTCCTGTGGAGCCCTGAAATTTACGACACTGAGTCGACGGATTCTATCCCTTCTCTTATTCACGGCCCTTTGAACCAAATCCAACTGGTCTCGATCCGTTCTTGGGAAGCTATAGCCCAGAACGCATACTTCGTCGGCCGTAGTGAGAGCGTCGAACTCATCGGATATCGCCCGTTGCAATACCTCGGGTTTTTCAGGTGATGGCGGGGCTATCAGGATCTTCATGTCGCGCGGCCAATCTCCGGGGCGCTTGGTGTAGTTGAATGTCTGCGTGGACGGCCAATATCGAACTCCAAAGTCAGCAGTAAGCGGAATGAGCATATCTGCCGGTTCGGCTGCGCCAGATGTTTTCTGTGGTACCAGCCAGTTTAAAGACCCGTGAGGTTTTATTAATTTGAACCTGTCTACGCCGCGCGGGAGCTCCATGCCTGATCGCTCCACAACCGCGTCCCCCGGATGTTCAGAAGCCGGATCGCTGGTTATATAAAACGGAAAGTCAAATCCGTAGCCACTCCTCGGTTGCCACATGCCGCCTGAAGCGCTTTCGATGCACTTGTCCAGGATCAGATCATAGTTGAAGCTGACAAATACGTGCTCGCCGTGGTCTTTGAATCTCGCCTGCAGAAAACGCTCGAGCACTTTCATCTCAAGATCCCAACCAATTCCCACAAAGACCTGATTGATGGCGTAGCGAAAATAAGCGGGAAGGCCAGATGCATAGATGTTGGCGGCTCCTGCGTCAATGCGGTTGAACAGCGCCTCGATGGACTCCGGCTGCCGGGCACGCACGAGTTCCGCGAATCGATCCCGTTCATCTGCAGACGCTTTCGGGACATTCTTCCCAATTCGCTCGGCCAGCCGTTTGCATTCTGAGCAAGAATTCTCGTATACGCCTCCGAGTTCCATCACGACCAAGGTATTCAAAACAACATCGTTACTTACGAACTCCGTCAGCACCCGAGTGAAATCCATCATTAGCGGAACGTTACGGAAACGTTGCAGCGACTTGCTAACTCCTGCGCCTACGAGATAAACAGTCATTGCCATTCAAAGTTAATCCTCACTCAACGTACGGCCATGATCAAGGCTGTTCGCGACCCCATTCCGCTGGCGGCGGTCTGTCGATCCACCCGGGCGAGAAGTCGGCTATGGTGAGATTGTCCAGAAGCCATTAGCGTTCATCGGAAGTGGGCGGGCGCGGCAGTGCTCGGGTGCGGTGCAAGTCAGAACGCCCGAGCACTTCTGATAACGACGTTTGAACGGGGCGGACCGTCAGTTTGGCACGATGGTTGCTTGATGGGGATTGATCGGTTCCGATCTGTTTTGTCAGGTTCCGGATTGCGAGAAACCCAATCCTTTGGCCATTCTGCTTGCGATGCTACCCGCGACTTTGCTAGCCAGGCAACCGCGTGACAAACCAAAAGCTGCTGGAACGCGTCTGCCGCAAAGCGGCTAAGTTCAAACGGGCTTGGGGGACATTAGTGATCTGTGTGCCCGTGCAGCAAGTGTGCAATAAGGGTTTGGTGCGGATGAGAGGACTTGAACCTCCACACCCTCGCGGGTACATGATCCTAAGTCATGCGCGTCTGCCAGTTCCGCCACATCCGCATTTCACTCAAAAACTACACAGTGAGTTCCGTAAGTTGCTGATTTAAAAAGCTGTCACTGGCACCTAAATCCAGTGCGTCTGCCAATTCCGCCACATCCGCGCAGCGCAAGAAAATCAGTTTTAGCGTAGCATTGCCGACGCTACAGGCTCGGCCGGCTTGGTCTCGAGAAAGGCCAGAAACTCGCGGGGGTTGCGAGTTAGCTGCGGAAACGTCGCAATGACGCGCTGGTCGGGGGTGATGATCGCGTAAAAGGGGATGGAGACCGTTCCAAATTTCTCGTCTTCAAACTTCTGGTTCTTGTCCGATTCCGCATCCGTGCCGTCGGTATACAGATCCACAATGACCAGGTCTTTCAAGGCCGTCTGAATTTCGGGGCGCGGAAACATGTTCGCCTTCATCCAATGGCAGTTCGTACAGGCGTAGCCAGTGAAGTTCACCAGCACAAATTTGTTCTGCGCGCGGGCCGAGGCGAGCGCGGCGTCCAGTTGATTCTTGAAATAGTTCGCCGACGCGGTCCCCGGCTGAGAGGCGGTCTGACTGAAGATGCCGCCGCCGGAACTCTCCGGTATGAAGGCGTCCAGATCGCCAAGCCGCGCCCCGAATAATCCAGGCACAAGGCTGATCGAAAAAACAAGGAACAGCACCGCAATCAGAGCACGGGCAACGCCGACCCGCTCGTCTTTCTTAATTCCCTCCATAGCCAGGATGCCGAGCAGGTAGAATCCCGGCAATGCAAACAGAACAATCCAGGCGGCCAGAAAGCGCTCCCGGGTGAGCCACCCGGTTTGCAACACCTGATCCACGTTGCTCAGGTATTTGAGCATGACAGCCAGCACAATGAACCCGAGGACCACCTTGACGCGCACCATCCATCCTCCGCTGCGCGGAAGACGCTTTAAATAAGACGGGAACAGCGCCAGAAAAAAGAACGGCGCGGCCAGTCCGATAGCGAAGGCGAGCATTCCGAAAACCGGTTTCGCACCCTTGGATTGCACGGAGGCAATCAGAAGCGGTCCTACGATCGGTCCGATGCAGGCGAAAGAAGTCAGGGAAAACGTTAGTCCCATGAGCAGCGTTGCCGCAGAACCGCCCCCGCTAGACGCACTATTCAGTTTCGTAAGCAGGCCCGAAGGCAAGCGCAGTTCAAACGCACCCAGAAGACTAAGTCCGAAAACAAAAAATACGAGTGCAATGAACCCGTTCACCCAAGGACTGGAACCCAACTGCACTACGCCGAATGGTCCGGCAATGGCCGTGATCAGAAAACCCAATCCGGTAAAGAGAACGACGATCCCTGCACAGAACAATAGCGCCTGCGCCCAACCGCGATGCTTCCGGTCCGGTTCCAAGTTGTTGGCCTGATTCAAGAAAAAAGAAACGGTTATCGGAATCATCGGAAATACGCAGGGTGTGAACAGTGCAGCCAAGCCGAATCCGAAGGCGGTCAGCAGGAAAGGAAGTAGATCTTGCGAGGAGCCGGCGAAATTGACGGGGCGCGAAGGGGCAGGGGAGGCATTCCCTTCAGGCAACTTTGCCGATATCAGCGCGTAGCCTGAGGGAGGGGTAAAGTTTTGCGGGGCGGCACCCGTCACAACCTGGATATTGGTCGCGACGGTTTTCTTGACCGGCGGCAAACAGCTCACGTCGGAGCAGACCTGGTATCGCACCGAAGATTCGATTGGAACTTGTCCGCTGGCTGAGGCAGCGGGCACGACTTGCAAGAGAAAGCTCGCTTGGCCCGTGTAGGTTTCGGTATCGATCTGAAAGTTTGGATCGAGTTTGCGGACGGGCTGCGGCCGATACAGTTCAGAGCTGGATATGGCCGGATTGTTGACCACCTTTATCTGCGTGATGATCGGTCCGCCGGGCGGAGTAGTGGGCGAATAGAGGTGCCATCCGGGCTGGATGGTGGCGGTCAGTTCGAGATAGATTTTGGCGCCGGGCCCGACCTGGTTAGTCGCGGTTGCGGGTTTCAGAGTCCACTGAACCGGATCTTGCTTGGCGGCGCAGAATGCGGGCAGCAGTAGCGCTAGAACTGCAGCGAACCTGCGCACAGTCATAACGCTTGAATCTTCGCCACGCTGATAAAACGCGGGCTCATCATAATGCTTGAATCTTCGCCACGCTGATAAAACGCGGGCTCATCATACTGCTTGAGCAGATGCCCAACCGTCGAGCTCAGTTGCAATCCGCTCGTTGATTTTGCCCTCGGCGAACTCTTTGGCGACTCGAATCGCGTTTCGAATGGCCTTGGCGTTCGAGCGACCGTGGCAAATTACACAAATGCCATTGAGCCCGAGTAGCGGCGCGCCGCCGTACTCGGAATAATCCACGCGCTTCTTGAAATCGTTGAAGGCCCCACGCGCCAGATAGGCACCCACTTTGCGGGTAATACTTGTTTTGAGGGATTGCTTTAGAGACTGGCGAACCACTTCCACCAACCCCTCGCTCACTTTCAAGGCAACATTGCCGACGAACCCGTCGCAAACGATCACGTCGGCCACCCCGGTGTAGACATCGCGTCCTTCCACGTTACCGGTAAAGTTGAGGTTCGTCAGGCTCTTGAGCAGGGGGTAAGCATCGTGGGTCAGGGCATTGCCTTTGTGCTCTTCCTCACCGATTGAAAGCAGGCCAACACGCGGATGTTTGTTCCGGAAAATAACGCGCGAGTAAGCATTGCCCATGACGGCGAATTGGGCGAGCATCTTGGCCGTGCAGTCCACGTTCGCGCCCACGTCGAGCATAACGGCCGGTCTACCGTTCAGGGTGGGAAATGCCGACGCCAAAGCCGGTCGGTCGACGCCTGGGAGCATGCCTTGCACCATCTTGGCGGTGGCCATGACCGCGCCGGTGTTCCCGGCGGAGACGACACCCTGCGCCAGTCCTTCGCGAACGAGACGCGAAGCGACCCGAATGGAACTATCTTTCTTGGATCGGACGGCCTTTCCGGCGCTGTCCTCCATGGTGATCTGCTCACTGGCGTGACGAATTTCGATGGGGAGGGAGCGCCAGTCGCCGTGCTCCTCCAATTCTTTGCGGAGGACGTCTTCGCGGCCCACGAGGATGACCTTCAGGTTGAAAGCCTTCACCGCCTGAATTGCGCCTTCAACTTCCGGCTTGGGAAACTTATCGCCTCCCATAGCGTCGAGGGCAATGGTCACCATGTAATTGGGTTAGCTTCGCTCCAATGCTTCGTTAGAGGAGTGTATCGCAGTGCCTAGGTTTCGACAACCTCGATCACTTCGCGACCTTTATATTTACCGCAATGCGGGCAGGCGCGGTGGGCACGAATCCTCTCATGACAGTTCGGGCATTCGGCCACTTGCGGGACTTGCAAAGCATCATGAGCCCGGCGGGTGGATGTTCGTCGTTTTGAGTGGCGGCGTTTTGGATTTGGCATAACTTCTCAGTCTTTAAAGTGTAACGTTGGGTGCTTCCTTACGGTCGCGGTTGAGTTGCCACGGATGAAGGCAGACGGCAAGACCGTCCGCCCCACAGAGGCACACAAAGTTCAGTTTCGTTCAATTGTGGGGACCGATCTCGGCCCGCAAACTCTTCAGCTTGCTCCAGCGGTCGTCCGACGCTTGCTCGCGACAACCGCAATGTACCTGGTTTCGATTCTGGCCGCAGACAGGGCAGATACCTTTGCACTCGTCGCTGCAAACCAACTGCATGGGAAGCGCTAGCAGCACAACTTCGCGGAAGACATCGTCTAAAGCCAGCCCCCTCCCGTCGTAGTAGCCAACCTCAACGCCCGCTTCATCGATTTCGGCTTCACCGCCTGCCTTCGTTCCGGACGCCGGCATATAAACAAGGTCGAACTTGTTCTCGAGCGGGAAGCGCGTGGGCTCCAGGCATCGATCGCAAGTGGTTTCCACGGTAACGTTCAGATCCCCTTCCACCCGGATCTCGCCGAGCGAGTGGCTCATAAGCTGCGCCTTTCCCTCGGCATGCAGAGGCGACGCTTGCGTTATTTTGCCGTCATAATCAATCTGGCCCGCTGGGATGTCCAGCTTAAACCCGACTGGATGGTGTTCTAATTCGTGGAGACCGATGAACATGCACTTCTCCCGAGGCCGACTCCTGTCGGGCCAAAGCTCCCGGAGGGCACGCAAAAGTTCAGTATACCAGCCAAAGGGCACATAACACGGGGCCAAGGCCCGGGCGGGCTGGAGCCCACTGGACAGAGCTTTAGGCGACCTTGTTGCGCTCGTCTTCCGCCACTTCGGCCCAGTAGGCATCGAACAGATCGGGCTTCAGCTCAATGGCACGCAGCTCGATTTGGTCAATTGAAAATTCGAACCCAAATTGGTCTAAGTCGAAGTCATCATTGTCTTTTTCTTTGACCGCCTCAATGTAGAGCCGGGCGGCTTTGCTCAATCGTGCCTTGGCCTCCTGCTTGTGCAGCTCCTTTAATTGCTTGAGAGCCTCGTTGTCCTTTTCGCGCTGGCGGCGA
Source organism: uncultured Acidobacteriaceae bacterium (assembly GCA_963771495.1). Taxonomy (GTDB): domain Bacteria; phylum Acidobacteriota; class Terriglobia; order Bryobacterales; family Bryobacteraceae; genus Bog-105. The sequence goes on from CAVYTR010000022.1 coordinate 26,650, forward strand.
AGACGCGATTCCTGAATGCTGAGGTTGTTCAGATCCTTGCGGTACGTCAGGAAAATCTTGGCTTCGATGAGATGTTTGCGAACGGCTTCGTCTTCTTTGGGGAACTCGGTGGCGAACTCCATGCGGCCGAGAGCATAGATGCCCATCTCGAGAGCCGGAATGCGCAGCAAGCGCCAGTCGGTATCGGCGAGAGATTGGACTAGATTGCGTTCATCATCGCTCGTGGGGTCCCAGCGTTTGAAGAAGTCAGCGACGTGAGCTTCGTAATAACCGGCATCGTCGCGGGGCAGCAGGACGGTGCGGCCGGTGAGTCCGGTTTTGACGGCGTTCAAGCAAGATTTGGCTTTACCTGTATCGGAAGTTGGTCCGGAGGAGAGCTGGGCGTTCTTCTGATTCGCGGCGATCTGGGCGTCTGTGGCCATGCGAAATGCTCCTAGAAATGAAAATGGCCCAGTCGCGGAAACTCGCTAGAGTTCTCGACTGAGCCTGAGGTAAGAGTAGCACACATGCGCCAAATTTCCGGGGTTTGGAATGAGGTAAAGACGAGGTTAAGTTGAATGGATTGAGACGGATAAAAAATATTTTACTGGGCCGTGACTCACTTTTAGATTGGGCCGAATTCGGCGGCTCGCTTGTTATCAAGGCCCAGACGAATGGCTAGTTTCAGCTCAAAGAAACCACGTGGAACTATCGGAAGACGATCGCAGGCATGGCCGTGGCGTAATATGATCGGCATCTGGCGGAAAAGGATCCTGTTCGGGCAAGCGGAATGGAGCATCTCGCAATGCGTGTAACCAGGTCCTCCGGCACCAGCAAAATCGATCAAGGATTTTTGCCAGGCACGCAAAACGGCGGGAATTTTGAAGGACTGCTTTTATGTCGCCTGTCCACCAATGATCAGCAGGCCCAGCCGTTGCAGACGCATCGCGCTCTATGGGTGCGGAACGCCACGTCAGGCTTTATTTTCCACTTTTCGACGGTGTCGTATGTCGTTGACTTGAAAGGGAGCGAATAAGATGTATTTCGCACGGGAATTCGGCCACAGCCTTTTGACGGACATCATCTACGGCGCCCGTATGCTCCGCAGAAATCGTAGCGTTACAGCAGTCGCCCTGCTTTCGCTCACCATCGGGATTGGCGCAAGTACCGCAACTTTCTCTGCCGCAAAGCGACTTCTCTATGATCGATTGAATGTTCCGCGTCCACAGGAACTAAGAATCCTGCACTGGATTGGCGACGAGAACGTTGTAGTTCATACCTTCTTCGGGCACGTTGAAACTCAGGGCACGAACGTGGAAAGTGGCTCCTTCTCCTTTCCCGTATACAAAATGTTGCAGCAACACTTTGCTGCCTTGTTCGCCTTCAGCGATTTCGATGCGAACGCCACGATTAACGGAACGGCCGAGCGGGTTAAAGCGGTCATGGTTTCCGGAAACTACTACTCCAGCCTTGAAGTCGTGCCGCAGATTGGCCGGGCGATCCAGAATACTGATGCTGCGACACCCGGTGGAGGCGCGGTTGCGGTCATCAGCGACGAGTTGTGGCACCGAGACTTCGTTGCTTCGCCCAGGGTAATCGGACAGACCATCGTCATCAACCGGATACCGTTCACTGTGATCGGTGTCAATCCGAGAGGATTTACCGGTACTGCAAGCGTCGCGCAATCCCCCGCGATTTTTTTGCCCTTATCGATGCAACCTGAGGTTCTGCCGGGACTGGGAGGGACAACCTCCCCACTGCGCGACCCGAATCTATGGTGGGTCAGTATCATGGCCCGCATGGCGCCGGAAATTAAGGACCCCCGTGCTTCGGCCGCACTCGACGTGGAGCTGGCTTCGGCCGTAAGAGCAACCATGACCCTGATGCCGGGCGATCATATCCCGCGCTTACTGCTCATATTTGGAAGCCACGGCCTTCATCGGATCGCCGCTGTGAAAAAGCCACTGAACGTAATGGCTGCGATGCTTCTATTGGTCCTCCTGCTGGCGTGTGCGAATGTTGCCACTTTGCTGCTGGCCCGCGCTTCCGAGCGACAGCGCGAGATTGGCATCAGACTCGCGCTCGGCGCCAACCGCCGGCGGCTATTAAGGCAATCACTAACCGAGAGTATGCTTCTAGCTTTCCTGGGAGGAGCGGGCGGCCTTTTTCTGGGCTATTCTACGCGAAATCTTGTACCACGCTTACTGGTCGATCCCGAAAGCATGCCATTCAACGTACCTTTCGACTGGCGTGTTTATGCCTTTGTGGCAACTGTGACAATCGGCACGGGCATGTTTTTTGGGTGGCTACCAGCGATGGCGCTATCGCGGGTCGAACCAGCCACCAGCCTTAAAGAAACCGCGCACACGGCATCTCGCCAGAGAGGAGTAGGCTCCAAAGCTATTGTAGGAATCCAACTAGCCTTGGCCACGTGCTTATCTATTGGTGCAGGTCTTTTTCTTCGCACTGTCATCGCTCTGATTTCCGTGCACGTCGGCTTCAATGCCGAACATCTCCTATTGCTCCAGGTCAATCCACCATCATCTGAGTACACCCTTAGAAAAAAAGTGCAGCTATATAAGTCTTTGGAGGACGTGTTTTCCGCAGTACCTGGAGTGAAAGCAGTCACTGCGATGTCGGTCCCTCTTGTTGCAGATTGGACGCTAAACACGATGTTTGAAACCGAGGCAGAAGCTGCTACCCAAGAGCGGCAGCCTGGTGAACGGATTACAGCGGTCGGTAATAGCTTTTTTCAAACAATGGGGATTCCCATTATCACTGGGCGGGGCTTTACGGAGCGCGACACGGCAACAGGGCAACCCGTCGCAGTCATAAACCGTAGCCTAGCGCACCGCCGCTTTCCGAAACTGAATCCGATCGGACAAAAGTTCAGGTTTGGCATTCCAATTGAAAATAAGTGGGTGGAGGTAGTTGGGGTGTGTGGCGATACGCAATACATGTCATTGCGCGAATCGCCACCGCCTCAGTTTTTTGTTCCTTACGTACAGCGTCCGGAGGATGCGGTGGTGTCGGAGGGAATGACTTATGCCGTGCGCACGGACTTGAGCACTTCCGCCATTCTAGCCTCGCTGCGGCGCGCCGCCGCGAGGCGAGACCCCAATTTGCCCCTGGCGAACGTGCGGACGCAACAACAGCAGATTGATGAGAGCCTGCACGTGGAACGGGCCTTTGGCGCCCTTACCCTAGGTTTTGCGCTAATGGCACTAATTCTTGCCAGCATCGGCGTTTACGGAATCATGACCTACTCTGTTGCGAGCCGCACGAAGGAATTGAGTATCAGGCTTGTTTTGGGCGCGCAGCCCCGAGAAATACGATCCATGATTTTACGCGAGAGCGGCCTATTAGCTATAATTTCTATTTCTATCGGCATGGTAAGCGCGTTGGTGCTTACGCGCCTCATAAGATCAATGCTGTATGCAGTAAGTGCCCATGACCCTGCGACAATACTAGGCTCGGTTACATGCCTATTGGCGATAGCGGCCGCTGCTGCGTGGGTTCCTGCTCGGCGTGCGGCCAGCATTCAACCGGCTGAGGCAATGAGGCAGGTATGAGAATGAAAGAAAGTCATTCGGAGCCAATGCTAGTGGGGCGGGTGTCTGTCCTCGCTGCCAAGTGAATGATCTGAGATATTTCCGGCACGGAGTGCGCCGAGGCGCTCTTTATGGCATGTTAGAAATCGGCCATATCGACGGTCGAGAAAGGCGGCGTCAATCAACAGCACTCGCCCATCCCCTGTCCCCGAAATGACACGTCGCGAGCCAGCCGCCCGATCAGCGTTGCTCCGATCGCCGGGTCGCGGGGCAGCTTGAGTTGCTTCGCCAGTTCGGGCGGGGTGCGCTCGGATGAACCGAACCCAGCCGGGGGGATCGAACCAGGTTCATGTTCTGAGTTTTCGCTTGCCAATTGGATCAGGATTTCGGTACAAGGGCCGCCGGGCCCGATCAGGGAGCTAATCTGTGTCGATGTTCTTGGCGATGGCGTGCTTTACCTTAGCCTCGAAATCCTTCAGCGCCATGCCAGCATAGGCGCCGGTTCCTTCCGTTACACGCATTGGAAATACGACGTCATCCTGTATGAGATAGGGATTCACGATCCCGTAGCTTTCGACATGCCGATTCACCTTCCAGATAAAAAGGATGTATTGCTTCCCGATCTCCAAAAATCCATTGTGGACCAAGATGAAAGCTTCTTCATGGCCTGACGGAAAGCGGATGGTCCCTCCAAGTTGAATGGCAGAGATATGCGCGCCTGCATAAAGTCCGTGTTTTGCATGTCCCTTTAACACTTGCAGTATCTCCAACTCGAAATGCGAGTAGACAAGCTTATGGTTAAAAGCAATGCGGGCATCGGCCGTAACCGGTTTGGCTACTACCACATTGCAGCTCTCGGCTGGTAGGGCGGGAGAACCACCTCCGTCGACGATTGTCGTATTAGTGGTGGTCGGCCCCGCAGGGCCAGTCAATCCCCGATCCGCCAGTTCTGTACTACCCATCAATTCGCGCGATCTCCACTCCCAGGGCCTGTCTTTCTGATGTTCTGGCGGATTTCCCTTCGACAAGTCCAGAATCGGCGGCAGCCCGGAATGCGCCGGAAGTTCCTCGAAAAGATGTTTGATGTGTAGCGCGTAGTAGTCCTGAAGTGTCCAGTTTTTGAATTCGCCGCTAGAGTAGTCTTGGCCCAGGCCGGAACAGATGATAACCAGGGCGGGCAGCGAGAGCGCAGCAATTTGGCGGGCAAATCGCCTGCTGTGTGGGGAACTGCTCTTATCGATCCAAGATTGTAACATTCAAACCTGTTTGGGTCGACTCTTCTTTTGCGTGAAGGATCAGTTGCCGCAGTTGATTTACGTCTTGTACGCCCGATACGCGATGCCCGTTGATGAACAATGTCGGCGTCCCCTGAACGTTGTTCGCGGACACCAGATTCATGCCGCGAAACACCAATACAAGCGACATCTCGTTATCTAGACAACTTTGAAATGCTTTCAATGCAATCATCCCCAGCACCGAAACCAGCAGGCGCTCGTTCGCCTAACGGCCCGACTTCTTGCCCCAGCCGCTCGAACAAACCCGTCTGTAGCAAGTGCGAAAACTGCAGCAATCGTTCGCGTGGAGTACTCTGCATGAGGGGCCTGCTCCTTGTTTTTGTTTGTCTGGAACCAACAGAGTACAAGGCTGCGGCCCCCCGTTCAAATATTTGTTCCTTCTTTTGTTCTAATTGTTAATTTTGCAAGTGGCTCGTGTGACCGGCTGAAAGAATGTGGGCGAATTCGGCGGTTTTACCTCTTAACGATTGCCGAGAGCAGTTTTCGCGGTTGCCGCCATCACACCGGTAATATCAGCCCCAATGTCTTTTCCGTCGGTTCCGGCGTTCCGGTACATGCTCTCCGCCGAGAGTTGATACTGTCCGCTGATGTAGTCGGCAAACCCAATGGAATCCATACTGATCGGAAACATATTCCCTGCCGGAAAATATTTTGTCGAGGCGTAGAACTCGCCCATGGAGTTGATCGCGACGTTTGTGTTGTAGGTGTACCCAGATACATAGTCGGCGAAGGTGTTAAACAATCCTACCGTCCCAGTCCCAGCTACTCCGTATGGACCGAACATCGTCAGGTTATTCGTGAACCTGAGAGAGCCGTTCGCCGGAGTCCCGTCAGCGGCCAGGATATCTCCTTCTTGCATGACCGTGTTGTGATCTACCTTGATCGACTGAGCCCCCGATAGAAGTTGCAGAAAGGTTCCCCAGCCGTTATGACCGATGTCGTCGAACAGATTATTTTGGATAAGGATGTTGCTTGTCCGGCCAGCTACGGCTGGAGCTGGACAATCGCTCCTAACGTTGTCGGTGCCGAGGATATTGATTCCCTGGTCGGAATTATGGATCAGGTTGTAGACGAACGTGATGTTCTTCACCACGGCCCATGGGTAATTTCCGGCCTCGCACGTCCGAACCGTAAACAGAATCGCAAATCCGTTCTGTGCTGAAGTCCAGTTGTTTTCGAAGATGTTACGGCTGACAGTGACGTTCTGAGCGTTCTTGAACTCCAGTAGGTTTTTAACATTCCACACGCCCTTCCAGGAGAGGGGCCGGCTCATGTAGTTGTTGGTGATCTCGATAAACGACGGAACCAGGTTCGCAACCGACGGAGCCGCACCACCAAAAATAAGACTCTGCCCTCCTTCGAGATAGTTATTGTCGATAATGAACGGGCCCGGTCCGGTCCATCCGGCGATGGCCTGAGAATCCTGCGTATTGCTCTTGAAATCCGACAGATACGAATTCTGGATGGTGGTGTAGGCGCTGTTCAGTGCGATTCCGCGTTTCCCACCAGTATTCGGATCGCCGTGGATGTAACATTGGTCGACCGTAATGTAAGCCGGATACGTGTTCAGGTTCCCCGGCGTAGGCGAAGTGAGGTCCACTAGGTCCTGTGCGTAGCCTCCAGGAGTCACGGTGATCTCTAATCCACGAATCAGGTATTCGGTTGCGCCGGGTGCTGTCACCAAGGCCGGCGAGCCGCTGGGAGCAACAATTTTCGGTAGCAACAGGCCGGGTGTTATTCGCTGACCGGCCGGCGGCAGTAGGTCCGGAGCGGACGTTGTGATCGTGATGTACTTCGAGCCATTCAGGCCTTTGGCCGGAAGGGTGAATGTGCCGGGGTAGACGCCTCCGGCGGCGAGCGTGATTGTGTCGCCAAGTTTCGCAGCGGTCAGCGCCGCCTGAACATCTCCTCCGATTGGCACGTTGATAACGGCTCCGGAAGCAGAGAGACACAGGGACAGTATGGGTAGTAAATATCTAGTCATCGTTTCCTTGTTGGGATCCAGGAATCTCTTGAATTACTGCGCGGCGAGTGGCGGGAGCGGCGCCCGCAATAACCGGAGTTCAGAGACGTGAGGATGCAGGAGGAGGATCAGCGCAAACGGCGGCGCTTGAAGAACATGCTGCACGAAAATACTGTGCGGCGCCACAACCGGAAGTCTCTAGAGAAGGTTGGCTACGCATAGGGAAACGGGCAGGGCTTCAATTCCGCCGTGGTATCGCCGGCTTCTTACATTCGGCTGAGAAGACGTGCACGTAGCTCCGGCTCAACGGATGTCACTTCTTTGCGTCAGCCATATTCACGAGCTGGTGCGGGTCTGCTTCGTCCTCGTGATATTCCTGCACATTTCGCCTCAAGCTATCAGACCGGCGGGCGGTTCGAAGAGAGTTAGTGCGGTTGGGCAGCGCACATGTTGCCATGGATCGGGGCGGAATCGCACTTGCTATCTTTGTCGCCGAAACTCCTCGGAGCTAACCCAAGCTGATCCAGAATCTTGTTATATAGAGGAGGCCCGATCTCGCGGCCACCATGGATCGGAATAGTAACTGCGTGACCATCCGGATCATTCCAGCACTCGTGAGTTCCTGTTGATCGGGTTTGAGGAAATCGAAGAAGCACTCAGAAGGGGCAGGTGGACGGCCTGTCCAGCGATCGCCCCAAGCGGTCCGGGATGAGTCGGCCTGTCATTTTCTTCCCATAGCTTTGTTCAAGTCCACATCGAGGCCGGCCGCTTTAAATTCTCGGCCGAGGGCTAATTTCCATGCCCCGGAGCTGTCGAACGTTTCATAGATGACGCCTGTGAAGTCGGACGGGATTTCAAGCTCACCTCGCATCAGCGCACAGACATGATTTCTGCCTAAACGTCCCACGAAGTAACCTAGTTCCAGGAGCACGTTTTGTCGCGCCCGTGGCTGAGGTGTTCCCCCTTTTTTGCATCCCTCGTCATCTAAGGTTAGCAGCACGACAGCGAAACCCACATCCCCATGAGCCTCTACTTTCTCGATCACCGTTCGACCCCGATTAGCTTGCTCATGCAGGATTATGGGGCTTAGTTCCAGTTGCTCCAAGAAGCGAGCCACTGCTTCGCGAGTGCCTTCATCATGTCCGTGAACGACGAACACCTTCCGAGAAAGCTCTTTTGCAGTTTGTGGGACAAATCCAGCTGCTGTAATAATCCGAGCCTTCCTTTCAAGGTCAAGTTTTGCTTGGTTTAGTAAGGCAATCATCTGTTGCCTTCCGCGCCGACGATCAGATGCCCCTTTGCCAAGGCTTTCAAGGTTCGAGAAGAACAACGATGCGGAGGTTTCTGCCTCCCCATACTTGGAAGCGTCCCACTGTTCAATGACACATTTCGCTCGCCCCCACCACCGGGCAGCGTCAGGACTATGTGTCTCATCAGGCAATGCCTTGAGCAATGCATCGACCTCATTCATAAGCTGAGAGGTCTTCGGAACTTCCCCCGCAAAAGTTTTTGGTTCTTGCTCAATGGTTCGCAGCCACTCCTTTCCGGCTTTCGTAACAAAGAACCAATTTGGGCCAGGTGATGGATCTTTCGCAAGGAAACCGTGATTCTCCAACCAATTCCAAGCCTCTAGCAGCCCTTCGTCGACATCCTTTTGTCTGCTCCCAAATTTCGAGGGGGACCAGGAATCGTTTGCGCGGTTGAAGAAGTTATTGAGATTTACTCTCCCTGCGCGGGTCGGCCCTGTGACTTCGTTGTCGCCGTGAGAAAGTGTCAAAATTCTCAAAATCACTTTGCCTTGGTCTTGAATTGGGAGCGCTAGCAGGTCTTCGGGGTTGAAAACAAGAGAGGCAACATCCGAGCTGTTCATATGGTGTCCGTCATGTTGTAGTAAAGCACTCCCCCGAAACCGGTTTGTTCAGGCGTAGGGGAACTGGCAGGGCCTCAGTTCCGCCGCGGTATCGCCGACCTCTTCCATTCGGCTGCGGAGACGAGCACGCACTTCGGGTTCAATCGACGCCACTTCCTTGCGCCCAGCCAGATTCACAAGCTGGTGCGGGTCCGCCTCGTTGTCATAGAGCTGGAAAGTGCTGTACGCGGCGGCGTGGGGAGCGGGTTTGAAGTTCTCCTCGTCGCGCGGAGCCACCGAAACAAACGTCCATTGCGGGGTTCGCAAGCCTCGGCCGACCCAGTATTCCGACATTTGAAAAAAGACCTCGTTTCGCCACTCCATTGGCTTGCCCGACGCGAGGGGAAGCGTGCTTCTGCCCTGCATCGAGGCTGGCGCGGGAATCCCTGCCGCTTCGAGCAGCGTAGGCGCGATGTCCACCATTCCGGTCAACTCTACAATTTCCTGCCTTGTTTGAAATCCCGGACCTTCCACTAGGAACGGGATATGAAGCGACGCGTCATGGCCGCTGCGCTTGTACTCGGTGTTGCGGGTCATGAAATGGCATCCGTGATCGCTGACAAACGCCACAATGGTGTTCTGGTCCAGCCCGTTTTCGCCCAGGCTTTCGCGAATCTCTCCGATGCATTCGTCAATTCGCTTGATGCAGCCGTAATAGTCGGGCAGTTGCTGCTGCCAATCTCCGGGAAATGACCGCAAGTCTTCGGTCACGAACGGATTTCGATACCGCTCGGCATACCCTTGCGGGGCGACCATCCTCTTCAGGTCATTCTGTTGATGCGGCTCCAGGTACGACACCACCAACAGAAACGGCGATGTCTTGCTAACGGTGGATAGGAAGCGCTTTGTTAACCCGGTCAGAAAATTGGCGCGATATTCATTGGCGAAATGAATGGGCCTGCCGTCGCTATCCCAGATGTTGCCTTCATAAGGATGGGAGGTCAGCTCCAGCATATTCGCGGCTTGCCAAAGGTTCAAGAAGCCGCCTCGGCGATCTGGCGATACCGGTCCGGTGGGGCCATCGGCCAAATGCCACTTCCCGATGTAGTTGGCCGAATAGCCAGCCTTCCGGAACTCGGTCGCAATCGTGATCGCGCCGGGCGGGAGGCCAACTCCGTTTCCCGCATTCCGCCAGACGCCGCTTCGCGCGGGATACTGGCCGGTGAACAGAGCAGAGCGCGAGGGACTGCATACCGGCTGATTGGTGAACATGTTCCGGTAGAGTGTTCCCCGACGAGCCATGGCGTCCAGGTTGGGAGTGAGATTCATCGGGTTCCGGCCGTACGCGCCGAGAGCATCCCAGCGAACCTGATCGGCGATGATCAGCACGAGATTCGGGCGTTTGTTCGGGACCGATCCGGGTTGTGCGGCAGCGGCAATAGCAGCCGGTGCAAGCGCGGCGGATGTGCGGAGGAGGTCGCGCCGCGAAATTCGATCTTGATCTTCCCTCAGTTCGGATTCCATGCTTGCAGAAATGATGTCACGGGCCGACTTGGACCGTCACGGTAACTTGGCGGAATGGGGAGAGTAATCTGCGGCCTGTCGGCGCTGCTCTGGGGGATGGATCGACGCTCCTAGTGCTTTTCAGATCCCCGCATACCAGGCGTAACCGGCCTCCGGAGACGCGGAACCCATCTCGGCTCTATGGGTGACTTGGCGATCTAGCATCGACCCACAATGGAAATGAGAATTCGACTGCACACCTTATCAAAAAGTGATCGTGCCGGCGCCAGCCGTTTCTGCCACCGCTTCCAAAGCTCGGCGCAATGCCACGATCGGCTTATGACCGAATTGGTTATACCATCGGGTTTCGACAGCCTGAATTCTCTGATCGAGCGTTTCGCCTACCGCCGCGCCCTTATCCGTAAGGTGTACTGTTTCGTGCCCGTGCTTGCCACTTGCATAAAGAAAGCCGTGGCGGACGAGTGCCGAGATGCCAACCGAGTCGCCGAGCCCGCGCAGCGACCGTCCTTCCGGAGGGATGCGCTTGATTACCCATGTGCTCAGCGAGAGCGCAACGGGCGACAACTCCTCGTAGTCTATGGCAAAGGCAACGAGTGTTTGTGAAACCAGCGCGGATAACGGCAGATCCGAAACGATCTCTTGCTGCCTGCGCGGGACCGCTTTCCACTCCTGTCCGTTGCCGCCGGTGATGCGCGCGTCTGCTGCCCCATAGCTCGCTGGGTAATGCGGGTGTTCCAACGGCAGCGCGGCAACGATATTCTCCAGCGCCTTGCGGAGCACGAATGCTGGTTCGGTACCGACCTGTGCGCACCACTGTTCTTCAGCGGGCACGCGCAGTGACTTCCAACGAGTCGCGACATCCGCCCCAGGCAATGTGAGCTGTACGGTGGCTTGGCCCCGCGCGGGTTGGAACTGCTGGACCCATCCACCTCTAACGGCGGTCGCTATCCTCGTCCTCACAGCTCGCTTGGACAAGCGAACGAGCGTCGGTATTTCACGAACATCAGTTCCTTGCGCGTTAATTGCCCGAAGAAGATTCGCCCAGAGATCAAGGTACGGCATTCCACGGTGGCCAGCACCCTGTACTGTATACGCCTGCTCTAACCCACTCAGGACATTCCAAAGCAACGATGGCAGTGCCGGTTGAGCCGTCATCATTTCCGATGGTAAAGCGACCCGGCCCTCGCGCACGATCGGCGAAGGAATCCGGAGATACACTAATTGCATCCGGAATAGCCCAACACCGGGGGGTTCCGAGTTAGCAGTCGCAAAAGGATCTTAAAGCGATGAAATCCAACAGAAGACAGTTCGTGCAGACACTTGGGACGAGTTCAGCCGGAATCGCATTTGGCTCAACACTCTCCGCCACTCCAACAGAAGCGACTGGGAGAGAACACGATAACCAAGTCCTGCTTGTCGGCGATAACATTGCCATAACAGATACGCAATACGGCAAGGTGAGAGGATACGTGCTCCGCGGCATCAATTACTTCCTCGGCATGCCCTACGGCGCAGACACCTCCGGAGCAAACCGCTTCCTACCACCTCAGAAACCTGAGCCCTGGGCAAATGTGTACCCTGCGCTCTGGTGGGGCGATTCGGCGCCTCAAAATATGGACAACCGGTATGCAAACAAATTCGCTGCGTTCCGTGATCATTGGAACTACGGCGATGTAAGCGAAGACTGTCTCCGTATCAACGTCTTGACCCCTGTAGTCCATGACGGCAAAAAAAGACCTGTGCTCTTCTGGATCCACGGTGGCGGATTCGTGAATGGAAACGCCATTGAACAGGATGGATACAACGGCGAGAATTTTGCGCGGTTCGGAGACGTGGTCTTTTGTTCCATCAATCACCGGTTAGGCCCTCTGGGGTTCTGCAACCTTGCCGGACTGGGCGGAGAAAAATTCGCAGGCTCTGGAAACGCAGGCATGCTCGATATTGTGGCTGCCCTTGAGTGGGTTCGGGACAATATCGCCAACTTCGGCGGCGATCCAGGGAACGTCACCATCATGGGTCAGTCAGGCGGCGGTGCGAAAGTCTGCATTCTCAGCGCCATGCCGTGCGCGAAGGGGTTGTTTCACAAAGCCGTCGTGCTGAGCGGGGCCGCGCGCAAATCCGGAGACAAGACGTTCTCCGAGGACCTGGGTTCAGCGGTCGTCCAAGAAGCGGGTCTGACGCCCAACGATTTGGCTAAGCTGCAAGCCATGCCTTGGAAAGATTTCTATGCCATTGCCACTCGGGCACAGCGGACGATGGCCAGGAAGGCTGGGCCGGGTGGCGGAATGCAGCGTGGGTTTAACCCGGTGGTCGATGGGAAGATTTTGCCTCAGCACCCTTATGATCCTGAGGCAGCGCCCACGGCGGCCGATGTGCCAATGATCATCAGTTCAGTTGAGAACGAGCAGTCGCCCAGTTGGGCAGATTCCTCCTTAGAATCGATCACTCTCGATCAGGTGGTCGAGAAGCTCAAAACAAGGGCAGGGTTCGGTGCAGGCTTCGGCGACAGAGCAAAGGAGGTGGTCGACTCCTACGCGAAAGCCTTTCCAGGCAGGAAGCCGGTTGAGATCTGGTCGCTCGCCAGCAGCAACCGGCAAAGCGTGGTGGCGTTGGCGGACGTGAAGTCGAAACAGCCCGCCCCGGTGTATGTCAACTGGTTCACCTGGCAACCTCCTCTGTTCGACAACCGCATGCGCGCGTTCCACTGCGTCGATATCTGTTTCTGGTTCTACAACACGGATCTGATGCTTACCCATACTGGCGGCGGTCGGAGACCAAGAGCGCTGTCGACCAAAATGGCCGGTGCCTTATTGCACTTCATGAAAACGGGCGATCCAAATGGTCCGGGGCTTCCCCACTGGCCCAAGTATTCAGCGGGCAACGGTGAAACCATGATCTTCGACGACACCTGTGTGGCGAAGAATGACCCGGACCGCGAGGCAAGAAAAGCGCTCCCGACAGTAACCTAAAGCAAAGACGCGGCCTTTAGGAGAGCGAAAGGGGACAGGGATACACGGCGTCAGCGCTTTCGGAATCAGAGTGCTGCCAATACTTCTCGATACAGGTACTGGGCACCTTCGATTCCGTCCCAAGGACCATCCTCATACTCCAAGGCGAAGATGCCTGTGTAATTCGCATTTAGCATGATTCTGACGTTGCGTTGCACGTCTGGATCCTTCCAACGATCCCAATATTTGGCGTGAACATTCGTGTGGGCATAGGGCGCGAGGTCCTGCAGGCCGTGAAATAAGAGGTACTCGTGCTCCCAGTTGCAGAAATCGGGTGATGCTTCACAGAAAGGATGATTGACCTCCTCGACGATGATCCGGATATTGATCGGATTGGCGGTGAGGCCCCAATGATTTTCGAGGGTGACCTTGACTCCCAGCTTGCCGCCGTAATCGGCCATGTCCTTGAAAGACTCGATGCAGTTTGTCAGGTATGTCGCGAGAGCTCCGTTCTTCGGATAGGAACTGGGATCGGCGACAGGAGTGGGCGCGATCCGCGGACCTCCGCTGTTTACGCGCATCGATTTCGTTCCCAATACGGCCGCGCCATCGAGCCACTTCTTTGCGACTTCGATCCCGGCCTTCCGCCTTTCGGGGTCCAGATCGCAGATATCGCGCGGAGCGTTATTCGAAATATGGTGGCATTTCGTGCCGGTGACGATCATCTTTGGCAAGTTTCTCCAGCCACTTCTTGCCGGACACACTGGAGGGGTCGAATTCGTGCATGGTCCGCCTGGCGCCATCGATCACTACCGCACTTTCGACGAACATGCTGTCATCCCCGGTATCCCCGAATAAGCCAGAGAACAAATCCATCTGGTAAACGCCGGGAAAGGTTTTCTTGGTGAAGTCCGGGAAATCAAGCATGGTGATTTCGCCATACTTTTGTTCTGGTGGCTGTCAGTGATGGGGCGCGTGAAGCCTGGTTTGACGGTACGGCAGGCGGCAGGACAGCTCAGCTCGATTTCGCGTGGAGTTTTCCAGTCCACGCTTCCTCCGAACTACCCTCCGGTGAGCGTCAAAGACTATCTGGGCATGAGGCTTACCGCGGTGCCCGCAGCGACCGGTTCCCTCGGGGCTGCGCGAGCAGTATTCGAATCTGCTCTGGATACTGCTTGCCATCGCGGGCATGGTGCTGCTGATCGCGTGCGCCAATCTTGCGAACCTGATGCTGGCGAGAGCGGGATCGCGCGGGCGGGAAATCGCGGTGCGGCTGGCGATAGGGGGATCGCCGGGACGCATCTTTTGCCAATTGCTGACCGAGAGTGCTCTCGTCACCGCAGCGGGTGCAGGCGCGGCACTGTTGCTTTCCCACTGGCTCAGCGGCGCACTACTGGCGCTGTTTACGGAAAAGGACAAGTGGGTGTATGTGGATCTCCGTCCGGATTGGCGCGTGCTCTCCTTCACCTACTCTGTGGCGGTTGCCACCTGCCTTGTGTTCGGGCTGGCGCCGGCCCTGCGCGCAGCTAAGGGCAAGCCCGCTGAAGCCTTGAAGTCCGGAAGCCGCGCTCTGACGGCGGGGCGCGAAGCCTTCGGTCTACGCCGCATATTGATTGTGTCGCAAGTGGCCCTATCGCTTCTGTTGTTGTTCGGCGCGCTTTTTTTTATCGGCAGCGTGCAGAATCTTCTAAGAGCGGAGACCGGATTCCGCCAGGATGGAATCCTGATCGCCGACTTGGGGTTCGCGCGTCCTAATCCTTCGGAAATCAAAGTGCTCGTCTGGCAGAGGGCGCTGCTGGATCGCGTCGGAAGCGTTCCCGGTATCGCTGCAGTCGCCGATACAGATGTTGTTCCTATCGGAGGGCGTTCCTGGAGTAACAGGGTGTGGATGAACGGGGCCGATCAGCGGCGGGCAATCGACACGCATTGGAGCAGGATCAGTCCGGGTTACTTCCGGACTCTGCGCATTCCGATGCTCATAGGCCGCGGTCAATCCAGTTGGCCAGAGATTTCGAGTGGAAGCCACGCCTTCGACGCCGGAAACGGTGTACGAAGTTATCGCGATGGTGGGGAACACGAAGTATCGGGATCTTCGCGAGAAGGCCGGACCTCTTTTTTACCTTCCCTTTTCGCAAGATCCGAATCCAGCTCTGTCGGATCAACTGCTGATCCGGTCAAGCCTGCCGGTTCAAACTTTGCTCCCTGCGGTGCGGCGCGCCATTTTGAGCGTCGATCAGGATGCGCGTTTCGAATTCGATGAATTCACGGAGTTGATTCAAGATTCGTTTTCGCGAGAGCGCCTGATGGCGATGCTTTCGACTGCGTTTGCCATTTTGGCGGGGCTGCTGTCGGCGGTAGGCTTATACGGCGTGATCACATATATTGTTGCTCGCCGAAGAAGCGAGCTTGGCATTCGGATCGCGCTTGGGGCGAGCCGAGGGAGCATTTTTCGGATACTGTTCGGCGAGAGCGGAAAGCTGCTGCTTTTGGGTTTGCTCGCCGGAGCGGGCTTGTCACTCGGGGCATGGAAGTTCGCAAGCAAGCTCTTGTTCGGCATGAAATCATACGATCCGAGTGCCCTGATAGGGGCGGCAGCGCTACTACTGGTGGTTGGATTTGTCGCCACTTACCTGCCGGCGCGCAGGGCAGCGGACATCGATCCCGCGGCGGCGTTGCGAGAGGAGTAGAAACCGCTACACCCCCGAACCGTGATGGTCGCCACAGCGGCCAGGTGATGTCATTGTGCCTCAATGATGCTCGGGCGAAGTACAGCCGCTACGCGTCCGGGCCGGTTGGT
>CAVYTR010000023.1:0-114869 GCA_963771495.1 uncultured Acidobacteriaceae bacterium
GCGTTATTGCGCAGCAAGTCCGCGGGCTGCAAAGGACTGCCGCCGAATCGGCGAATCGAAAGCAGTGGACCATCTACCGCCAGTGGCGGAATCACGGCATTCACGCGCGAGCCGTCAGGTAAGCGCGCGTCCACCATTGGCGACGATTCGTCGATCCTTCGTCCTACACGCGACACAACGCGTTCGATGATGCGCATCAGATGAGCATCGTCTTTAAATTCGATATTTGTGCGCTCCAGCCGCCCGCGCCGCTCTATATAGATCAGGTGCGGCGTCGTTACCAGAATGTCCGAGATCGTCGTATCGCGCAGGAGCGGTTCGAGTGGACCCAACCCGAAGACCTCATCCAGAACCTCGTCAATCAGCCGGTCTTTTTCGACCAGGCTCAGAGGCGTCTTCTCCTCGTTAACAATCTTGGCGATTGACGGACGAATCTCCTGTCTGACCCGGTCGCCCGGCATGGCGTAAACGGCCTCGAGGTTGATTCGATCGAGCAGCTTTCTATGAATGGAAAACTTCAGGTCCTGATAATGCACGGATCCGGGTTCGCGAGCAGCGGGACTCGACCGCGCAGGCTCCGCATTCCGAGTTTCCGGGCGAAGTGAATCTGTCGTTACCATGGAAGCTCCTATCCGAACAGCGCAAACTTCTTCTTCGTTTTCATTGGTTGGACACCCGCTATCTTTGACGCGAACCGGGAAAACTCTTGTGCCAGGCGGTTATTGGGATCGAGTAGATTCCCGCTTGAATACGACTGGTAGAGGCTCATGTAATCATTCGGCAGAGCCGCATACAGAGAACGCCCGAGCACCTTTTCCAATTCCTGTGTGCTGATGTCCATCGTTTTCGGCGTGCGATTCAGAACCAGCTGCAATTTCTCGCCCTGCTCGAACAGCCCGTGCACGATGGTTTTCAGGCCGTGCAACGCTACTACCTCGAGAGTAGAGATGAGAAATAACTGATCGATCTCTTCCAGCACTGCCGTCGCAATCGAATTCAGGCTTCGTCCGAGATCGAGAATGATCCACTCATGCTGCGTTCGCATGAACTGCAGGATCTGAATAAGCTGTGCTTCGTCCGGATGGTCCCAACGAGAGTAAGTAGCAGGGGCCGGGATGACTGAGAGTCCGGGTTTATGCTCGATAATAAGTGCTTTCCATAGGCTCTCGTCCAGTCTCGACAGATTTTTGATTCCGTCCAGAATGGAATAAGAGCTTGGCGTTTTCATCAGAAAGCCCACCAACCCGGACGTCAGATCAAGGTCTGCCAGAAGTACGTTCCGGCGTGTCAGGTTTTGCAGTTCCGCAGCGACATGGCACGCGATGGTGGTAGCTCCACAGCCTCCTTTCGAGGAGAGAAAGCCGATCACCTTGCCCCGAGTCGCGCTTCCTGATTCAGAATCCCCCGTTGCTAATCGCTCGAGCGCCGACCGCAGTGATTCATTCAAAGGAGAATGAAGAAATTCATTGGCGCCGGCTCTCATTGCTGCGAGGATGATCTGCGGGTCGGCCGTCGAATGCAGAGCTACCACTTTTAGCCGCTGATTCTGAAAGCGCAGTTGTCGTATCGCAACGCTCAGTTCAAGCGGCAAACCGGCCAGATCGAGAAACAGAACATCCGGCTTGATTGCTCCGACGCGTTCGATCAGGCCTTCCCAACCGCCGTTGTGCTCTTCGAAAGGAACGTTATTTGATGAATGCTTGAGTACGTCGAGAGTTTCGCGCCTCAACGAATCGTCTTGGATGTGGAGCAGAAATATCGCGGATGTCATAAGTAAGACCGATCAAGGCTTGGAGTCACTCGGAGGATTGGGTGGTGAACTACTGGATGCTGCTCGTGGTGCGTTAGGAGCCGGGGATGGTGGCGTAGCTCCGGCGCCGGCCGGCATGTTCGCGGCTGCGCCCGGCGGAGTCAGCATCTGCAACTGCTCTAAAGGCAGGCTCTCCACTCTTGGCAGGGGCGGTGGGGCGCCGGTAACGGCTGGACCAGGCTGTTGTGGTGCAGCCGCCGAGCTATCCTTCAGGAACGGCAGCGGCATCTTGATCTCCGGGGGCTTCACACCCGCCGGAATGGGCCTCACTAATTCCGGCGTTACCATTACCAACAGCTCGCTGTTATTCTTCAGCAGCGACTTACTTTGAAATAACTTGCCGAGGACGGGGATGTTTGCCAGACCAGGGATTTTGTCCAACTGTTCGGTTGTCTGATTGTCTAGCAAGCCCGCGATCACGAAGCTCTGTCCGTTCTCCAGCTCCACCTCGGTTTGAACCCGCCGTGTAGCGAGCCCCGGAACCGTATATCCACTTACTGTCAAACCATTCGAATAGTCGAGAGAACTCACTTCTGGCGTTACAACCAACCGAATCGTTCCCCGAGGAGTGACGACGGGCAGAAAATTGAGGCGTATCCCAAACTCCTTGAATTGGATCGTGATTTGCCCCACGCCCGATGCGCCGCCTTGAATGGTCGGGAACGGAAACTCACCGCCGGCCAGAAAACTGGCCGGTTTGCCGCTGACAGTCAGCAGATTCGGCTCGGCAAGGATCTCAAGGAGGCTCTTCGCCTGCAACGCCTGAATTACGGTGCCGATATTCAAGTCTGGCCGGAAGTAAAAGATGTTTAGTAAATCGGAGAACGTCACCGGACTGCTCGAATTGCTTCCACTGAATGTCGGGTTCTGGCCATATTGCCCGGTCGTCACGTTACTCAGCCCTTTTTGGTCAGCAGTAAACAAGTTGAATCCGTATTGAGCTGAGGCCGTCCGGCTGATGTTTGCAAATCGAACTTTCAAGAGAATCTGGGGATCGCTCGCTGGAACCAACACCCGCAGCAGATTTACTACTTTGCCCAGCGTTGCCGCGATATTCTGCGCGCGCTCTGCCGCGATCGGGTCCGGCACTGTTCCCCGCAGGAACACTGTGCCGCCTTCAACTGCCATTGAAACGTCAGGACCAAGTTCCTCTTTCAACTGTTCCCGAACGGCGTCTACTTTTGAGCTATTCGCGACTACGTGAACTTCGTATTCCGAACGAACGCCCTTGGCGTCCCAAAGCATCAGCGTGGTATCGCCAGCCGACTTTCCGTTAATCAGGATTTCTGTCGAGCTCACAGCTACGGCTTCGGCGATATCAGGGCTTGAAACCGAGACACGCTTAAGATTGGTTCCGTGCTCCAGAACAATAGACTTGCTGACTGTTACAGAGACCTCGGACACGCTCTGCGGGGCTTGACGAGCCTGCGCTGTTAAAGCACTGCTCAGAATTATCAGGCAGACGATCGTTTTCATCTGATTCGGGCTACTGCGGAAGTTCAATCTTCTGTTCACTTCTCTTCACTCCGCTAAACACTTCTACTGTCGCGACGTCTGGTTCGCGCACCGGAGCCGCAACGGGCCGGGCCGATCGTACGGGGGGAGCAACCGGCCGCCTAGCCTCACCGAACAAACTCGCCAGCGTTGATCCTTTGGTAGGCGCTTCCTTTGTATCGAGAGGATTACGTAACACAAGCTGGACCTTTGCTTGCCCACTCGCAAGGTCTAATACTTCAGCTTGGTTCGGCGTGACAAGCAGATTCACAACCTGGGCTGCTTCGGGTTTACCCTCAACGCTCTTCTCGATCTTTTGACCTGCTGACAAAACTTCAATATTCTGGAGAACAGTCCTGCAGATCGTTCCACCATCCGGGCCACCTACGTTTCCCGCCACAAGCACGTCCACTCGCATGCCGGGAAGTACAAAACCCGCCAGCCCCACGACTTCGTTGACAGGCAGCGCGACTGCACGCATGCCCACCGGGATAGTAGCCGCCAGTCCAGCGCCGGCGCCTTTTGGTGCAAGCCGGCCTTCCAGAAGCGGCTCGCTTTCATAAACAGTCGCCACGACACCGCGTCCCACAAGATCGGCGCGAGACTTTACCGCATGATCAGGAGGTGCGCCCATCCAGGCGATCTCCGTCAGGTCAGAGTCGTGAATCAGTGCGCCGACTTGCAAATCGTGAGACGCCACTACCACCTTGCTCGTCACCACTGGGCGGGGAGCAACCTGCTGTACGTGAGAGACAAGCAACCGGTAAACCGCAAAACTTGTCACGCTGGCTACGACGAGCGCAAAGGCAAAAACACCGAATAAACGACGGTTCATGGTTAAGAGTTGAGAGGGCTCACATTTCGAAGATCAACGAAACTCGGCTGATCGAAATCCAGAAGGGAAAACCAGAGAGCCGCAGACAGGTTTGCCCTTGGCTCTCGCAAGTCTCTCATCACTTAGGACGCAGACGTGGCCGCAGCGGTCATGTTGGTGTTGATCGCAGTCCAGATGCTCGAGATACTGCTCTTAACGCTGCTGAGCACAGAAACCGCTGCAAGAGCGATAAATGCGAGGAGCAAGGAATATTCCACGAGATCCTGACCTTCCTCTTCCTTCCAGAACGCGTTGATTGCTGATGTAATCATTTGCCTCTCCTTTCGTAGTGTTTTGAAAGCTTTTGTCAGCCTTCGTGCGCTTGCAACCCGTATCGGGATTCAAGCTTTCTTCTTCCGCTCTCCCGAGCAGTTGAAACCTGTTGGGTCTGTGTAGAAGACCCTGCTTTGTTATCGGCAGATATCGCACGAAATATAACCGCACTGCCGTCGTCGAAAATTATTTTCCAGTCCGGCGAGGTCTTCAGCACGCTCGCGAGAGGAGTGTCCGGGTTCACCATAACTCCGTCGATGTTGTAGCTTTTCAGTTGACCCTGCCAGCCGTGGTGAGCACCCATGATCTGTGCGTAAGCCTCTAGATGCGAGCTACCAAAGAAATCACTTCTTCCGTCCAGGAAAACCTTTTGCCGGGGATAAAGCCGGTAAATCAAGTAGTCGGCCCATTGATCGGCAGTGAACAGACGCGCGAATCGGGCTTCGCGAACGGCTGCCACTGCATTCACCGGGAACTTCCTACGGTCGAACTCACTCTTAAACCCCGCAGCACTGTTTGCTAGTCCTAGCCCTACCGCGAGCAGAACAATGAGAGAAGCCGCGTAACTCCGGGGCAGCCGCTCCAGCGGCTCAATTTCAGCGCAGATTCCACTCGCGATGATCTTCAGCTTCCGAAACGGTCGAAAGAAACTGAGATCGTTGCCGTATCTCTCCAACGCTGCCGCAGTATAAGGAGCAGAGATCAACCCGAACAAAGGGATGTTGCGAACCGAAGCCAGAGCTAAGTGAGCCCACAAGAGAATCCATAAAGCGGTCGCAAATTCTCTTTTTTCAAAACACCAGAAAGCAGCGCCCAGTCCCCCGATCAACATAAACTCGAAGAAGAGCGTTCCCGAATCGTGGAAATTGGGAGATTGAAACTCAGATATCCGGCTTAACAACTTCGAATCGCACAGGTACGCCCAAACGTGCTGGTGCAGATGCCATCCATACGGATTCGCGAGTGTCGCCAGGCCGCAGAGTGCGGCGGTCAGCAGATAAGGTCTCGCTTTCGTCCAGCATTCACGCAGATTGCCGCGCACACTGATAACGCTTAGGCCATCGCCCAAGCCTGTCAGCAGCAACAGCATGATCCCGATGAAAAAACCGCCATGCAGATTCACCCAGAGCACCATGCAACCCGGCAAGGCGAATAACGCGCCGCGGCGGCCTTGACGCGCCGACAGCACGGCGTGCGAGAACACCAAGAGGAAAAACCACGTAAACAAGTGCGGTCTAGCCAGCCAGTGAACGATCGATCCACAGATCGCGACGCCTGTTATCAGCAAGGCCCAAACGTCGTTTGTACAAACTCTGCGCACTAGTCGAAAGAGAAGCGCGGAACTGATGGCCAGCAGGACGATACTGAGAAATGCAACTCCCGCCAGGCTCCAAGAGCGGTGAAGCAGGGCGAACAGAACGTCACTACCCCACTCCCACGCGAACCAGGGCTGGCCGTATCTCGTAAACGAGAAGAAATCGGAAACCGGGACTGTCTTATGCTGCAGGATCCATTCGCCGGTCCTGATATGCCAACCCGTATCGCCGTCCGCAAACAGACGGTCGGTTCCGCCAAGAATGTAAACAAGCAGAAAAATAGGCAGAATGAAGGCGAAGTCCGTAAGAGACGGCAATAGATAAATAACCCAGCGCTGATCCCGAATCGCACCTTGACTCCACCGCTGAGCGACCGCTGCTGGCATTTAAATCCGAATAGGTAGTGAGCTAGGCCAAGCGGTTATATCAACCGATCCTGGGACCAGCGCTACAGAAACTTCTGACGGCGCCCGGACGGCATCAGCCCCACAAGACGAAAACTAGCGAACCAGCCGCGATCGCCACGCCGTGGGGTAGGCGAAGACCGTGATTGCTCCGTACATCGAGCTTCGTCTCAGTTGCTGCCGGCGATCGAAAATGAGCCAACTCTCCGATCAGAGCGCCGAGATTCAGGACCGTCTCTCCCAATCGGCGTTTCAATACTACGACACTCAATCCGATAAGGCCTCCCGAAAGCGCCGTGGCCACGAAGATCACAAACCAATGCTGCGGTCCCGCTATTGCTCCTACAGCCGCCATGAGCTTCACATCGCCAGCGCCCATTCCGCGTACCAGATACAAAGGAAGATATACGGCCACTGCTAGCACCATTCCCAAGGTCGCGGCCCGCAACCCTCCCAGTCCCCCCAGGTACACATTGAGTCCGAACCCAAAAGCAAGTCCGCTCATGTTGAGCCAGTTCGGGATCCGCCGGAAGCGGAAGTCGTAAATCCCGGCAGCGATGACCAGTATCGCCAGGACAGCTCTCGAGAAGTCCGTCATGAGTGACTCTCCGATTGGCGGATGGCCGCTTCGAAAGCCAGGCTGTCCCCGACCTGGACGCCAGTCGCCGCAATAGCGCCAGCCTTCACCTCAAGTACGGAATGCGCCGAAAAACATACGGCCAATCGCGAAGGTGTCAAATGCGAAACGAGCTTGCGGACGCGGTAGCTCCGGTCAAGGAAAATGACGTCTATCGGCAATTGCATGCCAAACGTATGGACGGCCTCGCAAGGGGCGATCCAGACACCATCTCCTTCTTGCATTTCGCGCACGCCGAGCAGTCCTTTGCGGCGCGTCGACGCCGTTCCCGCCACCCGCACGCGCGTCCCCAGCCAATTACCGCGATCCTGGTTCAGAACCACGTATTCAAGAGTTAAAGTTTCAGCGTCCGTCATCACCCAAAAGATCTTGTCGAGAGAGATGTGGACGGGGGAACTCTAAATTCTCATGCCGGACGCGTCATTTCTTCCGGCTTCACCCATCGGTCGAATTCTTCGGGACTGAGAAAGCCTAGTTTCACTGCAGCCTCCTTCAGACTCGAGTGGTCGACGTGAGCCGTGTGCGCAATCTTTGCCGACTTGTCGTAACCAACTACTGGACTCAGCGCGGTGACCAACATCAGCGAATCCCGAACATAACGATCCACTCGAGACTGGTTCACCTCAATGCCCGTCGCGCAATGATGAGTGAAACTCCGGCACGAATCTGCCAGGAGGCGCACGGAATGCAGGAAATTATATATGATCACCGGTTTGAATACATTCAGCTCAAAGTTGCCCTGCGAACCCGCAAACCCGATGGCCGCATCGTTGCCCATTACTTGGGCAGCCACCATCGTCATCGCCTCGCATTGCGTCGGATTCACTTTGCCAGGCATAATCGATGAACCTGGCTCGTTCTCCGGAAGAGTCAATTCACCCAGCCCGCAGCGTGGTCCTGAAGCCAGCCATCGAATATCGTTCGCGATCTTCATCAGCGATGCCGCCAAAGTTTTCAAAGCTCCACTCGCATACACCAATTCGTCGTGCGCCGAAAGAGCAGCAAACTTGTTCGGATGCGACCGGAATGGCAGACCGGTCAGTTCCGAAATCTTGCCGGCCGCCCGGTCGGCGAACTCCGGATGGGCATTTATCCCGGTTCCAACCGCGGTGCCTCCGATCGCAAGATCATAAAGCCCATCCAGCGCCATCCTCAACCGCTCTATATCCCGCTCCAGCAGCGAAACCCAGCCTGACATCTCCTGTCCGACAGTAATTGGAGTGGCGTCTTGCAGGTGCGTGCGGCCGATTTTCACGATTTCTGCGAACTCTGCTGCTTTTGCAGCCAGCGCATCCCGTAACTCACGCAGGGCCGGAAGCAGTTCGCGTTCCACCTGCTCCGCCGCTGCAATGTGCATGGCCGTGGGAAAAGTGTCGTTGGACGATTGCGACATGTTGACATGGTCGTTCGGATGTATCGGCTTCTTGCTGCCCATCACGCCTCCCGCAAGCTCGATGGCCCGATTCGAAATCACCTCGTTAGCGTTCATGTTGGTTTGGGTGCCGCTCCCGGTCTGCCAAATCCGAAGTGGAAAGTGATCATTCAGCTGACCCGAGATCACTTCGTCAGCAGCCCGCACGATTAACCGCGTTTTTTCTTCGTCCAGTTTGCCGAGATCGTAATTCACCAAAGCCGCCGCCTTCTTCAGCACCCCAAAGGCTCGGATCAGGGCCGGAGGCATTGTGTCGTCCCCAATGTCGAAATGGATAAGTGAACGTTGCGTCTGCGCGCCCCAATACCGGTCGGAGGTCACCTCGATCGTTCCCATGCTGTCCGATTCAGAGCGTTTCCGTTGATCCATAGCTCCATTGTGTAACTTCGCTTTACCAGGACGCGCCAGTAGTGCCATGCTGTTGAACATGCGCAAACTCTTTGTAGGCACGATCGGCTTCTTCGCGCTTCTCGCCTCACTCTCCGCAGACGATGTCTATAAAAAACCCCCGGCTGAGATATTGAACATCCTCCACGCGCCGCCAACACCAGAGGCCGTCGTGAGCCCTGCAGGCGATCGCATCCTTTTCGTCGAACGCATACTCTATCCGCCCATCGCCGAACTCGCTCAGCCTATGCTGCGTCTTGCCGGATTGCGCATTAATCCAGCCAATAACGGGCCGCACAACGCGTTTCTTTATCGCTCGTTGATGATCCAGGCGATTGGTGGCGGAAGGCCAATCCAGGTTCAGCTTCCTGCGAACGCCGAGATCAGCATGCCCGTCTGGAGCCCGGACGCCCGGCACTTTGCGTTTGAGAATTTCACAGCATCTGCACTCGAACTCTGGATCGGTGATGGAACCACAGGCAGCGTTCAAAAAACCGAAGGCGTGCGCGTGAACGCGGCTCTGACCGGGCTGAACCTTCCACCGGCCGTTCAATGGATGCCGGACAGCAAGGTACTCCTGGTTGAAACCGTTCCTGCCGGGCGCGGAATGCCGCCTCGGGAACCGGCTGTTCCCCCGGGGCCGCATACGCAGGAGAGTGCCGGGAAAGCAGGGCCGGCGCCTACTTACGAGGATCTGCTGAAAAATGCCTACGACGAGCAACTCTTTGACTTCTACGCCGCTTCTCAACTTGCTTATGTCGATATAGAGGGGAAGGTACGGTCTTACGGAGAACCGGCTATCTTTGGCACAGTCGATATTTCGCCCGACGGCAAGGACGTTCTTGTCGCGCGAGTTCACAAGCCGTACTCTTATTTCCACCCCGTGGCTGCGTTCCCGAAGGAAGTAGAAGTTTGGGATCAGTCGGCGAAGGTCGCTTACAAAGTTGCAAGCCTTCCACTCGCAGACCGCGTTCCAATCGAGGGCGTGCCGGTAGGGCCGCGGAACTATCACTGGATTCCTACAGAGCCGTCATCCGTCTACTGGGTCGAAGCGATGGACGGAGGGAATCCAAAAGAAACCGTTCCGCATCGGGATCGCGTGATGATCGCTCGGCTGCCCATCACCTCCGCCGCGCCACAGGAGCTCATGAAAGTCGAGCAACGCTTCAGTGGCATTGAGTTCGGTGAATCGGGTACGCTCTCGCTCATCTCCGATTACGAAAGGAAGAAACGCTGGATCCGTACTTATGCGGTTAATCCCAAAGATCCAACCCAAGCTCCCAAACTCATATGGGCGCGGAATATGCAGGATCGCTATAAAGACCCTGGCGC
Source organism: uncultured Acidobacteriaceae bacterium (assembly GCA_963771495.1). Taxonomy (GTDB): domain Bacteria; phylum Acidobacteriota; class Terriglobia; order Bryobacterales; family Bryobacteraceae; genus Bog-105. The sequence goes on from CAVYTR010000023.1 coordinate 9,960, forward strand.
ACCCGACCTGCATATGTTGCCTAACGGCAAAATTGCAGTACGCCAATATGAGGATTCCATCTTCCTGAAGGGGCTCGGGGCCACTCCACAAGGAGATCGGCCATTCCTGGATCGCTTTGATCTGAAATCCGGAACCACCGATCATCTGTTTCGCAGTGACCCGGAGCACTACGAACTGGTTGAAGCCATTCTGGACAAAGATGGGAGCAAACTTCTCACCCGCCGCGAATCGCCGACCGAAGCACCAAATGTCTTTGTTCGCGAGAAAGGCGGCTCACCCTCTGAGCTCACGCATTTCCCTGACCCCGCACCCGAGTTGCGCAGGCTCAGCAAGCAATTAGTCACTTACAAGCGTCCGGATGGGGTACCCCTGTCTTTCACTTTGTATTTGCCTCCTGGCTACAAACAAGGTACGCGGTTGCCCACCGTCGTCTGGGCGTATCCTTACGAATACAACGACGCCGACACCGCCGGCCAGATCTCAGGTTCAACGAAGCGCTTCACAACCGTTATCGGTGCTTCTGAAATCTACTTCGCGTTGCACGGCTATGCGGTGCTCGACAACGCCGCTATGCCCGTTATCGGCGATCCGGAAACTGTTAACAACACTTACCTGGAACAGATAGTCGCCGACGCGAAAGCGGCCGTTGATAAGGCTGCTGATATGGGCGTCACCGATCCTAACCGCGTTGGCGTAGGAGGACATAGCTACGGAGCATTCATGACGGCGAATCTCCTGGCTCACTCGAATTTATTTAAAGCGGGCATTGCGCGCAGTGGAGCGTACAATCGCACGCTGACACCGTTCGGATTTCAAACGGAGCGGCGTACTTTCTGGGAAGCGCAGGACGTATATCTGAAGATGTCGCCCTTCCTCTCGGCCGATAAGATCAAAGCCGCACTGCTGATGATCCACGGCGAAGCGGACGACAACACCGGAACGTTTCCCATCCAATCTGAACGGATGTATGCGGCCGTTCGAGGAAATGGTGGTAGAGTCCGGTTAGTGACGCTGCCCTACGAAGCACATGGCTACCGCGGGCAAGAAACTATAGAAGACGTCGTTTACGAAATGCTGTCCTGGTTCGATAAATACGTGAAAAGCGACGATTCGCCCAGACAGCTCGATAGCGCGTCGCAGGAGTAGATTGTGTTAAAAAAACTCGCAATTGCGGCATTTTTGTCGGCTTCCGCGATGTTCCCGAGTCCGCTGCGCGTCGCGATCATTGGTCTTGCACACGGTCATGTCTCCGGATTCCTGAATGGGGGCAGTGCCTTGGTTCCCGCAGGAGGTGCGTTGCATCGGCCTGACATCGAAGTGGTCGGTATTGTCGAACCACGACGTGACCTGTTCGATTCCTACGCGCAGCGAATGCATTTGTCACCAGAACTTTACTTCGCCAGCATCAAAGAGTTAGTCGGGAAGGTTCATCCCGATGCTGCTCTCGTGTTCACTTCCACGTTCGAACACACCGCGGCTGTTCAGGAGTGCGCCCGTAACCACATACACGTCATGATGGAGAAGCCGATGGCGGTGACCTACCGTGACGCTCTGTCCATTGCCAATGCGGCGCAAGCCAATCACGTGCACGTCCTTGTCGACTACGAGACAACCTGGTATGGGAGTAACAAGGCAGCTCACGATCTGTTCTCAAGCGGTAATGGCCTTGGCGAAATCCGTAAGGTTGTGGCCCGCGATGGCCACCGAGGTCCCAAGCTCATCCACGTAGCGCCCGAGTTTTTCAATTGGCTTACCGATCCGAAATTGAACGGAGCAGGAGCATTGTACGATTTCGGGTGCTACGGTGCCGACCTGATGACATGGCTGATGCACGGCGAAGCGCCGCAATCAGTAACCGCGGCCACCGAGCAACTTCAACCCGCTGTGTATCCCAAGGTAGATGACGAAGCGGACGTCCTGCTCACTTACAAAAACGCAATCGCAATTCTGCAGGGCTCGTGGAACTGGCCGTTCGACATCAAAGATATGCAGGTGTACGGACGCACCGGGTACGTGAAGACGATCAAGCGCGATCACGTAGAGGTACGCCGGGAAGGCGAAGCGGCGGGCTCGACGTCTCAGGTTGCTGCCCCGCCCGCGCCATATGACGATCCACTCCACTACTTGGCGGCCGTGATTCGCGGTGAGATTCAAGAAGACGGCAGCCTATCCTCGCTCGAAGCAAACGTCACCGTAAGCGAAATCCTCGATGCGGCCCGGCAGTCCGCGCAGACAGGAAAAACCGTGCGGCTACCGTTGCCTCATTAGGCCGGTTGCGGCCCTGGCGCTGCTTCGAGCCGGGATCTAACCGTTATCCAAGCTCGAAGCGAGGCGTCCGGTCTCAGCGAATAAATTGCTCCTCTTCCCGATCGATCTCGTCACCGGCAGAAGTTACACCTTCTAACTTCTCCAGGACCCCTGACGGAATTTCGGGTTCTGCCAGCACATCCACCAGTTCAACAGTGACCTCTGCTGGCCCTCGCCAGAACAGCATGCGCCTGTTTGGTGGCATAACGGCAAACAGTCGACCATCGACGTAGACGATCCCGACTTGAACGTCATTCGTCTTGACGATCCTGAAGTGGAGCGCGGCGACTTCCGGGCGTTTCCTGACGAGATAGTTGCTCCACTTGCTATGGAACACGAAGTCGCGCAGCCTGTGCCTTTCCACTTCGAAAGACACACCGGGCAGGCAGAACACACGATGTGTGCCCGAAGTCAGAATGGAACGAAACTGCCCACCCCTCACCACGATGGCTCGCTCGCCACGGCTTACTGTCACTCGCTTCCAGAACATAATGCACCTTATGACTTATCTCGTTTCCTGCTTTTCTGTTACTGATTTCTCCCTTCAACACCATGCCATCAGCCGCAGCCTTCATTTTTCAAGACGAAAAGGCAGTCAGCTTACGCCGACACGGTGCAGCTCTAGATGATGTTAGGGAGCCTAACTAAGGAAACCTGGCCGCGTGAGGACCAGACTGAGTGCGGGATCGATGCCCTGCGCTGTCCACACGCCGCCATTCCCCTTTTGGGCGGAGCCGAAATGAAGTGTTCGGGACTTCATATTCTGGCATGTGTTCAGCATCAGGTTCACCTTCAGAGTTTCAAGTCTAGGCGAACTTTAGAGTGCAAGTCAAGAGGCAACTTACAATAACTTACTGAACGGAATACCTGATTTCGCGTTGCGCCCTGAACTCTCGTGAGGCCCTCGTACAATAGCAAGCACCTGAATCGTTCCGATGAGCACACAATCCAGTTCGTTCAAGCCCTTTGTTCCCGAACACATGCAAATGCGCGAACTCACCGTGCGAGCCATTCTGCTCGGCCTTTGCATGACGATCGTCCTCGGAGCCGCAAACGCTTACCTTGGACTACGCGCCTGCATTACAGTAGCCGCAACTTATCCGGCCGCGGTCATCAGCATGGCTGTTTTACGAGCTTGGAAGGGCTCGCTGCTCGAAGAGAACATCGCGCGAACCAGTGGATCCATTGGGGAAGGCGTTGCCTCCGGCGCCATCTTCACCATTCCGGCCTTTCTGATTGCCCGCGCTTGGCCCTCGTTTAGCTTCGCGGATGCGTATTGGAAATCGACAGTCCTCATCCTGGTGGGCAGTGTGCTCGGCGTGCTCTTTATTTCCCTTGTCCGTCGAGTGATGGTGGAAGATCGCGAGCTTCCCTTCCCCGAATCGATCGCCGCATCGGAAATCCATAAGGCTGGCCAGCGGGGCGCCCAGGCTGCCAAATATTTGTTCTGGAGCATTGGGCTGGGCGGCATCACGTTCCTCCTCGGCAGATTCGGGCTCTTCGCGGCCGACTCGGAGTACACCATCCCCATTGGCACTCTCGGCTCCACCCGAGTGCGGCTCGGAGGGGCAAATTCGACGAACCTGCTGCCCACGGGCGGCTACACTACCTTTGCCGCCCCGAGCATCAGCCCGGCCTATCTTGGAGTCGGTTACGTCATTGGCGCCAAACTCGCCGGACTCCAATTTTCAGGAGGAGTCCTCGCCTGGGGATTGATGGTTCCGCTCCTGATTTACTTTCTCGGGCCACAACTCCACAATTTCCTGCCTGCCGGGGCACCCGCCTCCGCCTGGAGCGATCAAGCCTCCGCCGCTTGGCGGTACATTGTTCGCCCGATCGCCGTCGGAGGCATGCTCGTAGGTGCCGGCTACACTCTGTTCCGCATGAGAAGCAGCCTGGCCGCCGGTCTGAAACGCGCTTTCACCGACATGCGCCAGACCGCCGAAGAAACCGCCGCGCTTGGCCGAACCGAACGCTACATGAGTTCGAAAGTCGTCTTTGCGCTGATTGGCGGCGTGTTTGCCGTCATGATCGGCCTGTACATTTACTTCTCCGGGCAAGTCCTCGGCGGCGTGGTCGCAGCCATTGTCATGTTGATTCTGGGCTTCTTCTTTGCCACCGTATCCGGCAGTCTCTGCGGCATGATCGGGTCCTCCAACAACCCCGTATCCGGCTTAACGTTGTCGACGCTGATCATCGCCGCGCTGCTGATGATCTCGCTGGGCGTTTCGGGCACTGGCGGAGTCGCCGCGGTACTAGGCGTGGCTACCGTTGTATGCGTTTCTTCTGCCGTTGCGGGTGAACTCCTGCAGGACTTCAAGGTCGGTTTCATTCTCGGAGGCACGCCCCGTTCTATTCAAATCGCGGAACTCATAGCCGTGGTCGTCGCCAGCCTGATCATGTACTTCCCGCTAGTCCTGTTGCATGAAGGTAATATCCGGGCAGGCGGAACCGGATTCGGCGATCGGCAGTTACCCGCGCCGCAGGCCGGTCTCATGGCCCTTCTCGCGCAAGGCATCGTCGGCGGTGACATGCCGTGGCCGCTGGTTTTGGTCGGTATCTTCATGGGATTTGCATTCATCGCGATGCAGGTGAGAAGCCCCATGCTGGTGGCTGTCGGCATGTATCTGCCCTTTGAGACCACATTCGCCATTTTTGTGGGCGGCTTGATTCGAGGGATAGGTGATTCAGTGGCCAAGCGCCGGGGCTACAACGAAGCTCAACGCGCACGGGTCGACAACGCCGGCGTCCTAACAGCCTCGGGCCTGATTGCTGGCGAAGCAATCCTTGGACTCGTCTGGGCCGGCCTGCAATTCGCTCCCGCGAGCGTCCGAGAGCACCTGCAGCTGGTGAAGCACCCCTCATATCTGATTGGCTTACTGGTACTCGGCCTACTCGCCCTGATCATGATTCGCGGTCCATTGGGAAGCGCCGGTAGCCCCGACGAACCCGCCCCACCTGTAGCGATGATGTAGCCCCGCTCCGACGCGGTTCGCATCAGTCACTACGGTTACAATTGTGAGTGGCGAGGCATCTGCCCTGAAAGCGTTCCCGCTCAACCCGGCTGCTGTCACATTCACCCCTTTATTAACACATTCAAATGGGAAATAGGCCAGCTAACTCGTTGATTGTGCTTAAATAGGGATGTCTCAACGATAATGCGCGATTTGGATTTGAACCGCCTGAAAAGGTCTCGTACCCGGAGTCGGCGGTTGCGTGAAGCGAGGCTTATTTTGAAAGGGGCGCTCAACACCGAGCACCCCATCATGGCTCACATTATTCCAATCCGCCGGTGCAACTTGTCCTGCGCGTACTGTAACGAGTACGACAACTACTCCAAACCGGTCCCCCTGGACACAATGCGCCACCGTCTCGACCTCCTTGGCAGGTTGAAGACCGGCGTCGTTACCCTCAGCGGCGGCGAACCCCTGCTTCATCCTGAATTGGACGACATCATCCGCCGGATCCGCGAGAACCGGGCGATGGCGGGACTGATCACTAACGGATATCTGCTTACGGCTGAGCGTATTGAGCGGCTCAATGACGCCGGGCTCGACTATTTGCAAATCAGCATCGACAACGTAAAGCCCGACGATGTTTCGAAGAAGAGCCTCAAAGTTCTAGATAAAAAGCTCCAGCTACTGGCGGAGCACGCGCACTTTCACGTGAATATCAATTCGGTTCTGGGCGGAGGTATTCACAATCCTGAAGATGCTCTCACCGTTGGGCGGCGTGCCATGGACCTCGGCTTCACCTCAACCGTAGGTATTATCCACGACGGCGATGGCCAGCTCCGGCCTTTGGCCAAACGCGAGCGCGAGGTCTTCCTCGAAATGAAGAACTTCGAAAAGAAGCACTTCTCGCGCCTGAACGGATTCCAGGAAAATATCGCCAACGGCCAGCCAAGTGATTGGAGATGCCGTGCTGGATCGCGCTATCTCTACGTCTGCGAAGACGGTTTGGTTCACTACTGTTCCCAACAGCGTGGCTTCCCGGCCAAACCGCTCGAGAACTACACGGTCGACGATATCCGGCGCGAATACGTCACCCAAAAGTCCTGCGCTCCGCTCTGTACCATCTCCTGTGTCCACCAGATCTCTTATTTCGACTTTTTTCGCGGAGAGCAGACTCGCATTGTAGAACCTGTGCCGGAAGAGCAGCTTGTCAGCATCAAGGCTGCTGGCGCTTAGTTCCTGGGCGCGGCTATGGCTCAGACGGGCATTGCCTTTGACCCTCGCGTAACGAGCCATGATCCCGGCCCGGGCCATCCGGAAAGCCCCGCTCGTTTCACAGCCGTAATCTCGGGTTTGGAAACCGCAGGTTTGCTCCAGGATCTCTCGAAAATCCAGGTCAGGGAGGCGAGCCAAGAGGATCTCCGACTGGTTCATTCCCCGGAATATCTTGCCTTAGTCGAACGCGAAGTCTCGCAAAGCCGGCGGCAGCTCAGTACGGGAGACACCGCCATCGGGCCACGATCGAACGAGGTGGCGAAAATCGCCGCCGGTTGCGCCCTGTCGGCCATTGATGCAGTTTTGTCGGGCTCCATCACAAATGCTTTCTGTGCCGTCCGGCCGCCTGGTCATCACGCCAGCGCTTCGCGCGGGATGGGCTTCTGCTTGTACAACACCGTGGCGCTCGCGGAACGTTATGCGCAAGTCGAAATACGGTTTAGAACGCGTGCTTATTGTCGATTGGGACGTGCATCACGGCAACGGAACCCAGGACATTTTCTATGAGGACGGCTCAGTGCTCTTTTTCAGCACCCACCAGTCGCCTTGGTACCCGGGCACAGGTTCCTCGTCGGAGCGGGGCGAAGGTGAAGGCGAGGGGAGGACAATCAACTGTCCGTTCCGCGCGGCTGCAGGCCGGAAAGAGATCCTGGGTGCTTTCAGCGACATACTGCTTCCTGCTGCCCGCGAGTTCGCGCCGGATCTGGTTCTCATCTCTGCCGGATTTGATTCCCGGATGGGCGACCCGCTCGGCCAATTTACCTTGACGGACGGCGATTTCGGGGAACTCACCCGCATGATGACCGATTTCGCCTCCCAGCACTGCGAGAACAGAGTCGTGTCCGTCCTCGAGGGCGGATACAGCCTCTCGGGCCTGGCTCAAGCAACGGTAGAACACGTCAAGGGTCTTCAGGGCGTCAGCTGAAGAGGCAGATCACGTTGCCTCTACGTCAGAACTCGAACCGCAGGGCGGCCTGGGCCCGGCGCGCCGTCGTGCCTTCGAGCGGCGAGGACGTAGTGCTGTACAACCCATAGCTGGGATAGGGCGCAAGGGCATATACCGTCGTACCGTTTAGCGTGTAGCTGTTTGCCGTGAACTGCTGAGCAATGCGGGGCGTTGTTCCAGCATAGAAATGATGATTGAAGACGTTGAAAGCCTCGAACAGCAAAGTGATCCGGAAACGTTCCGTAATGGGTAGCACCTTCGAAAGGCGAGCATCCGTCCGGTAAAGCTGATCTGCATCAAGAGCGGAAATCGATTCGAAAGGTACTCTTGTCGATCCTCCGAGACCGTTCAGTGTACTCGTCAGCAGCCGGAAAGTCGGGCCTGAGCCAACGCTGATCGTAGGCGTAAGTGGCTGGGCGGAAGCAGCCGTCGTGATGGCTGATAGCTGCCAGTTATTAATCAGGTAGCGATCAGCCCAACTGTTACCAGCTACGAATCGAGGAGCGATGACCCCATTCGCCACAAGTCGGTGTCGTTGATCAGTTGATGAGGAGCCCTTCTCGCCGGAGTAGTTCCCGTTGATCACGGAGGTCGGAAAACTGGGAGTGAACAGCGTATTCGATCCGCCTCCAATATTGTCATCAATGGCGTGCGAGTAAGTATAAGAAGCTTGGCCCTGAAACCAGCTCGAAAGCCGCTTTTTGTATTGAATGGCGAGTCCGTTGTAATAACTGTTCTTACTGCTGGTGATGTCCAGAACAGTTCCAAACTGGCTATTGAGGCGCGACGTGTAGAGCGGCGTCGTATAGTAGCCGCCAATCTGACTCGCGTTGATGGCTGACCCGCTTGCAATCGGTCCATTGAGAATTGCGTACGAGTAGGTTTGGGTCGGCGCTGCTACGTTCGCATCAAAAGCCGAGATCAGGTGCAAAGCCCGATCCCATATGTACGACACGGTCAGACTCGAGTCTTTCGTTATCTGGCGTTCAACTGAGGCATTTGCCTGCTCCGAGTAGGAAGGCCGAAACGCGGGGTCGGCAAACGCCGGTGTCAAAGAGCTGTTCACATTCACTGGTTGGGCAGGCAGAGAAAATGGGAAAACGGGACCGCCCGCAAGCTGCGATGGATTACCGGCATTCAGTGTGTAATTGGCTTGGTAATTGCCGTTCGCCGTGAAGAAGTTTGAGATCGCCGCGGAAACGTACCGGTTGTAGTACATACCGTAATCCGCTCGAAAAACTGTTTTGTCGTTTATTGAATATGCCAAGCCGAACCGCGGCATGAAGTTGAGGCTCGTTTGCGGGATCGTGTTAGTCTGTGGCAGGTTCCGGTTCACTAGGTTCGGATATTGGCTGAGCGGTTGCGGAAGGATTGATTTCTCCCAACGCACGCCAGGGCTGATCGTTAGCTTCGGGGTGACGTGCCATTCGTCTTGCAGAAACGCGGCGAACTCTTTTATGTAAGTGTCGACCACCGGATTTCCGAACCGCTGTGAAAAAGAGGTCCAGTGTTTTCCGGTGCCGCCTCCGCTGAAATCAAGGGCGAGATTGCTCAAGCTCGAGTAGCTGTATGTTCCAGCGCCATTGCTGAGCAAACTGACGTAATCTTCCAGATTCGCGTAATCGAACCCAAACTTGAGGCTGTGTGTGCCCACTGTATATGAAACCGTATCAGCAGCCTGAAACCGCTGCTCACTCGGATCGAGCCGGTTGTAACCCGTTGCATACCCGATGTTGCTGATGCTGTAAGTGCCGCTCAGACTCAGCCCGATCGGTGCGGGCACGCCGTTGATTGTGGGCAGCAGGCTCGGGCTATTCGGATCATACTGCCGGTCCTTGAAGTAACCGAACTTAGCCTCATTGACAAGGTTCGGAGAAAGGATAGAGGTTAGTCCAAACTTAGCCGTTCGATCGAATACGGTGGTGTTCGCGTTATTGCCGACCGCACTTCCGTCCGTGAGTGCAATCTGCGTCTGAATACCATTCGGAGAGCGGAAATCCAGATAATTAAACTCGACGCTAGCGCGATTGTTCTGATTGATTTGGTAATCGATTTTGCCGAATGCCAGGTTTACATCAGCATTGCGAGTGATGGTCTGCGGTTCTGCCCTGCTGATGATGTATTGCGTCACAGCAGCACACTGCGCGGCAGAAGCGGGTGCGCCGCATGCAAGAGGATTGATGGTCGTCGGAGACGTGAAAAGCGAATGGTTCGTGATATTCGATGAGGCGATTGGAAAATATCGGCGCTGCACCTCTCCGTTGATAAAGAAGAACAGCTTATCCTTCACAATTGGTCCGCCCAGACTGCCGCCGGCCTGATGCCGCCAGTCCTGAGGCTTCTGTCCGTTCGAGCTGATATCCGTGGCGTTCAGCGTGGCGTTCCGGAAAAACCAGTAGCCTGTTCCGTGAAAATCGTTAGTCCCGCTTCGCGTGATCGTGTTTACTATTCCGCCCGAAGCGCGGCCATACTCGGCAAGTGATCCGCTAGTCACAACCTGAAATTCCTGTACTGCGTCCTGGGAGATGTTGTACGTTCGGGTACGGCCAGCGTTCTCATCGTAAAACTCGTTGGTTGTATCTATCCCGTCCGTCAAAAAGCTGTTCCCGCCAGGAAGACCACGGAACGTGAGCAAACCGAAGCCCGCATCGGATGTCACGCCCGGCGTTAAGAGAACAAAGTTGTCCACCCTCCGCCCGTTAATGGGCAAGTCCAGGATCTGCCGGCTGGTCACCAGCCCGGATACGTCCGGCCTGACAGTGTCGAGCACCGGAGCCTCCGAGGTAACTTCCACCTTGGTGGCCGACGAACTCACATCCAGCTTGGGAGTCAGATTAATGGTTTGCCCTACGTTCAGAACGAGTTCTCTCGCCTCATAAGTAGCGAAACCCGCCTTTGTCACGGTGACTTGATATCCAGAAGCAGGCACCAGCGAGGGAGCGCTAAACACTCCTCCGTCAGTTGTCGTCAGCTCACGCCGAATCCCTTTTGACGCGTTCGCGACCACCACCGTCGCTCCAGGCACCACAGCGCCGGAAGCATCCGTCACAACGCCGCCGATGCTGCCTGTCCCTGCCGTATTCTGTGCGCCCAGCGACAGGCATAATGCCCCTAGCAGGCACACCAGTCTCGTCATACGTTTGTGCATAGAAAAATCCCGCCCGTAATGATAGCGAAATTATATTTCACTTCTGTTAAGCAAGAGGCCCAGCTTTGAGGTACCCCGGAATGACGGTACTGAAACCGATGCGGTTGGTATACTGCCATGAATTGCAATGCGAAGAAAAGTGACGGTTGTCGGTGCGGGAAATGTGGGCGCCAACACAGCCCAGAAGATTGCCGCAAAGGAGCTGGCCGACGTAGTACTGGTCGACGTCGTCGAGGGTGTGCCCCAAGGCAAGGGACTCGACATGCTTGAATCCGCACCCGTTGAGGGATACGATGTGCGAATTATCGGTACCAACGGGTATGAAGAGACCGCCAACTCCGATATTGTCGTTATTACGGCCGGATTTCCCCGGAAGCCCGGAATGAGCCGGGACGACCTGCTGCTCGCGAACTATGAGGTCGTAAAGAGCGCAACGGAACAGGCCGTCAAACATTCACCAAACGCCATTCTTATCCTGGTGACCAATCCTTTAGATGCCATGTGCTGGACGGCATTGAAGGTCTCCGGCTTCCCGCGGGAGCGTGTGTTCGGTATGGCGGGCGTCCTGGATACGGCGCGATTTCGCACATTTATCGCCGAAGAGTTGAATGTTTCGTTCGAAAACGTGACTGCCATGGTGCTCGGTGGTCATGGCGACACCATGGTGCCACTGGTCCGGTTTACTAACATCAGTGGAATTCCGCTTTCGGAGCTGACCGACGCGGCAACCATCGAGCGCCTTGTGCAGCGTACCCGCGACGGGGGCGCGGAAATCGTGAAATACCTCAAAACAGGAAGCGCTTACTACGCTCCCGCAGCTTCCACGGTCGAGATGGTCGAGTCTATCCTGAAGGACAAGAAAAAAGTCCTGCCGTGTGCCGTCTACCTGAATGGCGAATACGGCATCAATGAGCTCTTCGTCGGCGTTCCCGTGAAGCTTGGAAAAGGCGGAGTAGAAAAGATCTACCAGATCGAGTTGCGCGAAGACGAACGCGCGGCCCTCAACAAGAGCGCCGACGCCGTGCGCGAGCTGGTCGACGTCATCAAAAGCAAAATCCAGTAAATCCTCCACTAGTTAAGCGCGTCCAAAACTAACTACTCTATCGAGCATGCCGCGCACGAAAGCCGCTCGCGAAGCCGCCGCGAACGGGAAACCTCGCATCGATTCAAACTACGCCTGCTTCGAAATGAAGTTAGCGCGATCAAAGATCCATCGCTGGGGAGTCTACGCCCAGGAATTCATTCCCGCAAATCGTAAAGTAATCGAGTATCGCGGCGAGAAGATCAATCGAAAAGAGACGAAACGCCGCTCCCTGGAGCGCGAGTTTACCTATCTGTTCACGCTCGATGCTTACTGGACCATCGATGGCGCAGCAGGTGGATCCGGAGCGGAGTACATCAATCACTCCTGTGAGCCGAATCTCGCTTCGCGCATCCTTCGTGGCCACATTATCTACGTGAGCCTCCGGGATATATCTTCAGGCGAAGAACTCACGGTGGATTACCGTTTCGACAAGAAAGTGGAAAAAGTAATTTGCCGCTGCGGTTCAGCCAACTGCCGCGGCACCATCAATCTGCTCGATTGAGGCGCTTCCTCTATCGTTTAAGGCTCAACTTTGAGCCGATTGGCGACCCGTGACACGCCGGGAACCTGTGCGGCAGCATCGCCAGCCTGTTCCTTTTGCGCCTCGCTCCCGACCGTTCCTGTCAATATGAGCGTCTCTCCCTCGACACCCACATCGATGTTCGCAAGTGCCGATAGCCCCAGCGAACCGGCCAGTTTCGTTTTGGCCTGCGCGATCATTGTTGCCTTGTCCAGTTTCTGAATCGCGTCCCGACCCGCAGTTCGCAGCGCTTGCTCACTGTCGCGTATTTTCGCTTCGGGCGATTCCCCGGGAGACGAGGAAATTCCACCCTTTTGCAGCGCCCTTCGCGCATCGTTGCCGGCTTTCCGGGCATCTCGGCGGAGCTCATCGGCCGCCTCTCGCGCCTTTTGCTTTGCCTCTGCCCCGCGCTCACGCGCCCTGTCCCGATCAGCATTGGTACAGCCGAGTACCGAACAGACCGCCGCCAGCATGAGCACTTCGGAGAACCGGATCCGCATGGGCCTATCGGATTGATGATGAGCCGGACGGCGGATCCGTTACTCGGTCGGGCCCTTTTCCGAGAGCTATTCGGTAGGGCAAGTACTGTTTGGTCGACTCTACACCCAGCTTCAGCACCCAATATTGCTCCCGAAGAGAGCAATATTCCGCTTTAGCCACTCAAGTATCGGACTCCCCCTGTCGATAAGGAGGCGTAGGCAACTTATGGAATTGCAAACAGGCAAAATCAAGAAAGTCATCTCGGTTTGCGAGACTCAACCGCTTACCGTAAAGGGGCTGATGCACCTCCTCGACGGTACCGAGGACCTCGCTTTCGGCTCATCTCATGGCTCACCCGCCGAGTGGATGTTAAGCCCCGGCGCTGAAAAAACGGATGTTCTGGTGATCGACAAAGGGCTCGGCGCGAAAACCGTGCTCGATGCCCTCGCTCAGCTGCCCGCCGAGCACGGGACCGCTCGAGCCACTGTACCCGCCGTGGTCGTGTGGGGCATGTCCATCACGGAAGCAGAGGCATTGCGCTTCCTGCAGTCCGGCACGAAAGGGATCGTACGGAAATCCGCTGATCCGGAAACTGTCCTGTCTTGTCTCCGTGCCGTGTCCCAGGGGCGCAGTTGGATGCAGGACTCCGTTTTTCGCGAAGCTGCAACCCTTGAAATGCAGGCACGGACGGATCTGACGCCGCGCGAGTACCAGGTCATGGAGCTGGTCGAGCAAGGATTTAAGAATCGCGAGATTGCCCAGGAACTGGGAATCCGCCCCGGCACCGTTAAGATCCACCTGAAGCATATTTTTGAAAAAACCGGTGTTCGCGGCCGCCATGGCCTGGCTTTGAATGGTCTCCGCCAAAAAGGTGTCATTTCGCTGCTGGCATCCTAATCCAGCTCTTCAGTTGACAAGAGGCGAACAAAGAGCGAAGATCCTCATAGGAGGCGTTCGGCCGGATTTTTCCTATATCGGGCCGATGGAATTGCCTTGCAGCAACTTGTTAAGCTCGTCGGCATCGCCCGGTTAGCAGCCGAAGGGTCCACCCTCGCAGAAAAGCGGAAAGTAGAATACCGGACTCTCCCGACCCGGAACTGGCTCAACCGCTGCCATTCGCAGCGCGTCCCATTTACCTGGTCCGTCAACCCTTACCGCGGGTGCGAATACGGCTGCAAATACTGCTACGCCCGTTTCACGCACGAGTTTCTGGAGCGTAGAGATTCGGATGCATTCGAGACCGAAATTTACGCCAAAGACTGGGATTCGGCTGCGTTCACGGAAGAATTGAAGGCCGTGAAACCGGGCCACGTAATCGGCATCGGAACCGCAACCGATCCGTACCAACCGGCAGAAAGAAAATTCAAGCGAACCCGCCGCCTGCTGGAGGCGCTGGGTGACGTCCGCCAAACCTCGATTTTCGTCACCACAAAATCGAATCTCGTCAGCCGTGACGCCGATCTGTTCAAGCAGCTTTCCGAACACAATCACGTGCGGATCACTCTGACGGTGACCACCATGGATCGGGAACTTGCGCGTCTGACGGAGCCCATGGCGCCTCGCCCGGATCTGCGGATGAAAGCAGTACGTGAACTGGCGCATGCCGGGGTCCGGGTCGGCGTCATCGCAAATCCGGTGCTTCCCCTGATAACTGACAATGTTGAAAACCTCGAGGCCGTAGCCAGGGCTGCCAAAGAAGCTGGCGCGGATCACTTCAGCGCCGGCGTGCTCTTCCTGAAGCCCTCTTCCGCTCGCGTATACATGCCGTTCATTGCAGAGCGTTTTCCTCAGCACCTCGGCCGCTATCGCCGCAGTTATGCGTCAGGCGCTTACCTCCACGGAGCTTATCCGGAGCGAATCAGCGCGTTAGTGCAGAGCATTCGTGAACGAGTAGGAATCGGCTCGCGGGACCTTGCCTTGGAAGCACCGCCTCCGCCAGTTCCTGTTCCAGACTCCCAGCTCTTGCTGTTCTGATTGCTTACGCGACCGGCTGCTTGGCGGCCGAAGACTTACGGCTCTTCAGAAACTGCATGACCGCAGGAACGAGTGAAACGGCAATGATCAGTAAAACCACTTTCTCGAAATTCTGGCGAATCAAGGAAACATTGCCGAGCATGTAGCCCAAGCTAACCATCAACGTCACCCATCCGACCGCTCCGACCACATTGAAGCTGAGGAAGCGAGCGTACTTCATCTTCCCCACACCGGCGATAAATGCCGCGAAGGTTCTGATGATGGGAACGAATTTGGCGTAGATGATGGTCTTGCCGCCGTGCCGATCATAGAACTCATGGGTGCGATCCAGATATTCGCGCCGGAAGATCTTGGAGTTTCGATTCTCAAACAGCTTGTAGCCGAGCGTGGTCCCAAGTAGAAACCCAATACCATCGCCCAGCATGGAAGCAAACGCCAGCAGCGCAATGATCGCCCCGACCTGCAACTTGCCTGCGCCGGCAACAATTCCAACCGTAAATAACAACGAGTCACCCGGCAAAAAGAATCCGACCAGGAGCCCGCTCTCGGCAAAGACAACCAGAAACAAAAGCAGGTAGCCAGGCCAGCCATTCATGGTCGTCGAAAGCAGGCCGATCAGCTTTTCCGGATCGGTCAGGCTGCGTATAAGGTCGAGGAGATGTGAAAGCAAGCGAATTCCTTAGCCCAGGTTGGGCTGATTGTGTCAGCCACGAGCTAGCTTTGATAGGCGCTGATTACCCGGCTGAGCGTGTCCTGGTTAATCTTGATTTTGCCGCGGCGCTTCAGTTCCGCAACGATGCTGTCACGGAACAGCGGACCTTGCACCGACTGCCGCTGCTGAACTAGCCCCTGCACAATCGACTCCTTCGCTTGCGCGAACTGGTTCATATCGGCTCGAATCTTTTCGGAAACCCGGCACACAAACTGTCCAGACTGCGCTGCCACCGGTCCAACCACACCACCGGCATTCTCTTTGAATGCGGCTGCGAGAGTCGTGCCGGAACCGATGCCCTCAGCCGCGCCATCAATCGTAAATGGAGCAGCCTTCTTTACGGCGATGCCATAGGATGTGCCGATCGCTTCGAGCGATTCCCCTTTTCGCGCACGGTCTGCCGCCACTCTCGCCGCCTCCTGAGAAAGCCGGAGCGACTCCGCTTCCGTGTACTTCTGGAGAACCTGGCTCTGCACCTCGTTGAACTCGGCACTGCGCGCAGGAGTGATTCCAGTAACTATGGCGAAGGCATCTTTGCCTTGGTTGTCCAGCGCTACCAGATCCGTCACGGTTCCTTTCGGAGCGGCGAATATCGCGTTCGATACTTCGGGCGCGCTGTTCAACACGGGCAGGCTGTCGCTTGTAGTCGCGTTGGTCTGTTTAAAAAATCTCAGGTTGTATTTCTTTGCAATCGCCTCGGCTTGCCCGGGGTTGCGTGCAATCTCGCTATGCGCAGCGTCGGCCGCCTTCCGCAGATTGTCTGCTGCCGCCTGCTTTTGCGCTTCGGCCAGTAGTTGCGGCTTTACCTCATCGAAACTTTGAGTGTGCGCCGCCTGCTTGTTCTCAACCTGCAGGATGTGATACCCATATTCGGTCTCAATCACCCCGCTCAGCTCACCCGGCTTCAAAGAGAACGCCGCCTTTTCGAAGTTCGGCACAGTCTGCCCTCGAACGATCCACCCGAGTTCCCCGCCCTTCTCGGCTGATCCGGGATCTTCGGAATTTTTTTTCGCAAGCTCGGCGAAGTTGCCTCCGCTTTGCAACTGCTTCAGCAGGTCATCCGCTTTGGCTTTCAGCTTGGACGCCTCTTCTTTCGGCTTGCCCTGCGTTTTGATCAGAATGTGACGAACTTGGACACGCTCTGGCTGGCGATAGCTGTCCATGTTCTCCGAATACTCGTGCTGCAGCTGGGCATCGGAAATTTGGGAGCTCTGTAGAAAATCCGTCGTCGACCCCACGATCAGGTCGAAATCGCGCTTCTCCGGAATCCGGAATTGAGATCGATTCTTATCGAAGTAGGCTTTCACCGCAGCTGGATCTTTGTTCACCTTAGAAGTAAAGTTCTTACCCTCAAAATCCAGGTATTCGAGACCGACCTTCAGGTTCTTGCGCATGTATTCCGCCCGCGCATCCTGATCGGACACAATCAGCGACTGCGACTCGAGACCTTCCAAACGCTGCGCCAGCATGGATTCGCGACGTTCTTTTTCAAAATCGGCGACACTGATCCCCTGTTGCGCGAGCGCCATTTGATACGTATTTAAATCGAACTTGCCGCCAAACGCCGGAGCCAGTTCGCTGGCGATTGCGTCTCCGAGCTCCTGGTCCGAGATGTGAAAGCCCATCTCGCGAGCTTTGTAGGCAAGCGCTTTGGCCTCGATCATCTGGTTCACCATGCTCGGCACATACATAGCGAGAATGCCCTTTGGCAGATTCGTCTGGCCTCTTGTAATTCCTTGTATGCTGCGCTGTACGTCCGTTGCTGTAATCTTTTCGTCACCGACCGCGGCCACGACATTCTGTCCGGCAGCTGCGCCGTTGCCATTTCCAAAGCCGCCAGGAACCAGGTAGGCCAACATTGATACTGCTACCAACGCCAGCAGTACGCCGAGAAGAATGCGCACACTTTTCTCTCGGCTACGAAACAGATCAAACATAAACGGGGATTGAGACTCCTACTGAGAACGTGTTACGAGGCGGACATCCAGGCAAGGTTTGCCCTTCAACCAAGTATAGCGCTCGCCTGCCGTTTCGCTCCACTCCCGCTAGGCGATCTCGTCGGCTCTTGTCTTACCCAGGCTCGTGAGCTTCTCTTCTTACCCAGCGGTAACAATCTTGGTTCGTCGGATTGTTTTTTGAACCACAACCTCGATTGGTCAAGAGTCGCGACCGTAGATTGCTCGATGTCTCCGTTGCCGATCACGAGTGGCCGAGAGATCGCGCAATTATAGGCCGTGCCTTCCGGCAACCGGACTCGCTCAATAAGCAAACCGCCACCGTCAACGCTCATCTCATTGCGGAACTGTATTCATCTCTAACGTAATAAATCCTTTATTGGGAGGTTGCCCAGAATTCCGATGAAAGTTAGCGACTCTCGAAACATAGGCTACGCGATTGCAGCTTTCCTAGCAAGCGGTTTTTGTGAAGCCGCGTTTGCCATAGAAGATAACAACAAAGGAATCTGACGATAGCCAATCACCTTACGAAACTGCTGCTCTGCGACGAGCAAGCCGGAACCCACCCAGCGTTCGATTTGATCGCCGTCCCGCCAATGCTTCACATTGCGGCAGACGGTCTCGACAATGGAGAAGGCCGATTCGATGACGTTGGTGCACGATAGGGTACGACGAAGTTGATCCGGTACCCGCAGCTTATGGACCGTGAGCGTCTCTTCGAGTCCTTCCTCAAGGCTGCGAGCCGCGCTGGGATTCAGATGCATCAGCTCGTGGTGCAAGCGTTCCAGCGCGCCTTTGGCGTCTCCATAATCGGCCATCGAATAAGCGTTTTGCAGTTTTCTTCTGATGTCGGCTTTATGCCCTTCCGGTAAGTGATCGACGACGTTGCGTTTCTTGTGAACCTGGCAGCGCTGAATGAATGCCGCCTCGCCAGCATGCCGGCGCACTGCCGTGTGCAAAGCCTTGCCGCCATCCAACACATACAGCCACGGCGTGCTGAAATCCAATCCGCGCTCCAGCAGATCGCTCAGCAACGCTCCCACTACGGTCGCGTTCTCGGTTGCTCCTTCGCGCCAGCCCAGCACCGTTTTGCGCCCGTCGCAGCCGATACCCAAGGCCACGATCATCTGCCGATCCTTGAAGGGAGTGCCGTCGATCACGGCGCAAAGCCGCAGATCGCCGAGCGGACGCTCCATCAATTGCTTCACTTTCTCGCGGCTGGCCTCGATGAAGTTTTCGCTCACCGCCGACTTCTCGATGCCATAGGCCGTGCTGAAATCTTTTACCACCGCGCCGTAATTCCGGGTTGACAGGCCGCGCCTCATCTTGTCCCAAAGGCCCTGTTGCAAAGGCCCGCTGCGCTGGAACAACTCGTAACTTCCCAGCCGCTGTTCGCGCTTATCCTGGGTTCGCAATCGTGTTCTCTGGAGCGGCACCTTCTGTCCATCGATCACGCAGTAGCCATCCTCTTTGCCCCAGCGGTGCGCTCGCCGCTCTTCATGCTGCTGGTGCCGCTCGCCCGCCACATCGCGCACTTCCTCTTCCATCACAAGGCTCATCAGAGCCAAGCCCGCCTCTCGCAGCAGATGTCCTACGCCTTGCTGCAGCAGACCGACGATGTCGGCCATCGGCAGAATCATCTGAATGTTCGGGTTCTCCTTCCTGGCAAGCTGGCGAAACTCATTTACCGCCCGCTGCTTCTCGATCTGATAGCGTCTCTTCATAGCGACTCTCTCCTTTTCTTGGCAGAAAATTTCCTGAAGACTATCACGCCTTCAGGTTGAGAGTCGCTTTTTTCTACCAACTAACGGGCATCCTCCTTTTTTGGCAAGCCAGGATAGAGCATCCTAAGCTTCGATCGAACCTTTCACTAACTAAGTCGCACCATCTTTGGTCTGAGGTTCCCATCCTTCTCAGTAGGTCGCGACAGACCTCATGGAGCCTGTCGGTCATCACGCCTGCAAGAAGATCAAAATACTTCATCGCACAAACGTCTACGCGGCAAATGCTATCGTCGGAAATTGACGCCGTCGCATAGTGATCGAAAATATTAGACAGGTCGCCCCAACCGGCGCTTGCCAAAGGCTCCGAGGACAGCTTCTGGAACCTGTGCAGTTGCTCGTCCCATACTTGAGAAATGCTTCTGACCGCGCGCTCCAGGAGTACTCTTGCACTGCCACTTGCCTGCCCGCGGCCCCACAGCGAAGCCGAAGGCCACGATTGGTCATGAGTTCTGTCAGTTTCCTTCGAAGTGCATCTACATCAATGATTATTCGAGCTGCCAGATACTCGGCCTTCTCAGTCGGTTCGAGAAGTGCGTCAATTGGAGAAATAGCTTCTGCGTATTCCTGCCGCTGGTATGTTGGAACCAAAAATCCGGTAATTCCGTGCCGCACAATCTCCCTGTATCCACTCCAGTCGCTTGCGACAACAGGAAGGCCAAATGCCATAGCATCTAACAATGCAAGTCCGAAGGTCTCCTGCTAGATTGTCCACTGGGGAAACAAAGATATCGGCGGCTGATAACATAACGCTTTTCATCACAGGCATGAAGTTTGGGAATACCGGCACGCGGTCGTTAAGTCCCAACCGATCGATAATAGAGCGGATATGCACCGAATAGTTGCGGCGCTTTTCCTGTCCCGCAAGCGTCAAGAACCCTTTTGGGTGCGACTCAAGGAGAAGCTTCGTACAAATGAGTAATGGTTCTAGTAGCCTGTCGCGGAGTAACTAATAGCACCGGATAAACGTCTGAAAGATGTGCCGTTTGAAGCGAAGCCAATCGAGGTGAGGGCGGAAGACAGGGACGAGTTACGGCAGATGTCGCTCGCGCGGAGTTTGCCGGCGGGTGAGGTTCTGCGAGCGCGGATGATTCTGATGCTGGCCGAGGGTCGAAGTTATGCCGAGATTGAAAGGCGGCTGCAGAGGACAGCTTCCACCATTTCTCGTTGGAAGAAACGATTCGTGAGGGAGGGCGTTCCAGGGTTGTTTGAACTGCATCATCCTGGTCAGAAGCCGAGGATTATCACTCCGAAACTCCAGGCGCGCGTTCTGGAAGCAACTCGCAGAAAGCCCAAGGACGGTTCGACGCATTGGTCGGTACGCAAACTCGCGGCCGAATTGCAAATCAGCAAGGATGCCGTACACCGGATCTGGAAAACCGCCGGCGGGAAGCCGCACCGGCTGGAACGCTACCTGGCCAGCAACGATCCGGAATTTGAAAGCAAAGCCGCCGAGGTGATCGGATTGTATTTGAATCCGCCTCAACACGCCGCTGTGTTCTGTGTCGATGAAAAGACCGCCATCCAGGCGCTGGATCGACGGGACCCCGTGCTTCCGCTGTCGCCGGGGAGAATCGAGCGACACGGGTTCGAATACTATCGTCACGGCACTTTATCCCTCTACGCGGCGCTGGACGTTAAGTCGGGAAAAGTGCACGGAAAGACGGCGCAACGTCACACCAGCGATGAGTTTGTCGACTTTCTTGGCCAGGTGGTCAGCCTTTGCAAACCGAAGCAGGAAGTTCATATCATCGTCGACAATCTCTCCGCTCACAAAACGCGGAAAGTCGCCGAATTCTTGGATTCCAACCCGGAGGTAAAACTGCACTTCACGCCCACCTATTCCTCCTGGCTGAATCAAGTGGAAATCTGGTTCGCGCGCATGGAGCGCCCTGTCATTGCGCGCGGAGTTTTCACCTCTGTTAACGATCTAAGCCGTAAGCTCATGCGCTACATCCGGGCTTACTCCAAAAACGCAAAGCCATTTCAATGGAAATATTCCGACGTAAAGAAACGGATCAAGCTATGCTAGCGAACTCACTGCGACAGACCACTAGTGAGGCACTCCGATGCCGAAAGGCGGAGTCAACAGATAGGCCAAGCCGGGAACGGTGGCTGAAGGCCCGAACGAGAACCGTGGCAAGTAGGACATGAATCTCAAGAGCGACAAGCGGCAGAATATCCAGCTCGAACTGGACTTCTCTTCATTGCGAACGGGTGAAGCCTGCGGAACGGGAAGGGAAGAGATTGATTCGCTCTCGACGGCACATGAGACCGAAAGCCCAGCCCAGTACGAATCGATTGATGGAGGAAATATGTGAGCGAGAAAACCTGAAGGAAGCATTGCGTCAGGTAAAGGCCAATAAAGGTAGCGCCGGAATCGACAGGATGACTGTCGGTCAACTGAGCGATTATCTGAAACAGCACTGGCCAGTCATCCGGAAGCAGTTGCTGAACGGAACCTACGAGCCGAGGCCGGTAAGGCGGGTGGAAATCCCCAAGCCGGACGGTGGGGTGCGAAAGCTTGGCATCCCGACGCTGCTGGATCGATTTATCCAGCAAGCGGTGATGCAGGTTCTGCAACGGCGCTGGGATTGGACGTTCTCTGAAAGCAGCTACGGTTTTCGACCGGGGCGATCAGCTCATCAAGCGGTAGCACAGGCACAGCAGTATATTGCCAAAGTTTACGGCTGGTGCGTCGATCTTGACTTGGAGAAATTTTTCGATCGAGTCAACCACGACAAACTGATGGGACGGATCGCAAAACGAGTCGGAGATAGGCGGCTGTTGAAACTCATCCGAGCGTTCTTGAACGCTGGAGTGATGGAGAACGGATTGGTCAGCCCAAGTGTGGAAGGGACCCCACAGGGAGGTCCGCTTTCGCCACTGCTCAGAAATCTCGTGCTTGATGAACTCGACCTGGAGTTGGAGCGCCGCGGACTTCGTTTCGTTCGCTATGCGGATAGTTGTAATGTGTACGTTCGCGGTGAACGGGCAGGTCAGCGGGTGATGAAGAGCATTACGCAATTCATCACGCAAAAGCTCAGACTCAAGGTGAATGAGGCAAAGAGTGCGGTCGCGCGACGGCAGGAGCGGAAGTTCCTCGGGTTCAGCTTCACAGCTGGTCCAGAGGTGAAGCGCGTTCTAGCGCCGAAGGCTCTGGACCGGTTTAAGCAGCGAATCCGGGAGATCACATATCGGGCTAAGGGCGTCAGTATCGAGGCCACGATAGAGGAACTAGCCCCGTATATGCGGGGTTGGCGAAACTACTTCGGGTTTTGTCAGACGCCGGAAGTGCTGCGGTCCTTAAGTAGTTGGGTGCGCCGTCGACTGCGATGTGCGCTTTGGCGGCAGTGGAAAACTCCGCGGCGCCGCAAAGCAGCTCTGCTTGCACTCGGGGTACGTCCTCGTCTGGCCAGTAGTATGGCCGGTAGCGGTCGTGGCCCCTGGTACCTGGCTCTTACCCACACTCTGCATGTGTGGCTTTCCAATGCCTACTTCAAATCGCTTGGCGTTCCGTCATTGATCGAGGAGTGATGGCCTAATTTCTCGAACCGCCGTGTCCGGACCCGTACGCACGGTAGTGTGGCAGGGGTCGGCGGGCGACCGCCGCCCCTATGCCGTTCAAACGCTGTTCTGGCGGGAATAGGAGCTCAGTCGATGAAGCACCAGCGACGGCGGAACAATCCGTTCCTCAATCGAGGGCATCACCGGACCGTTTCGTCCCAAGCGTCGGATCAGGTGGGGCTTGATGTCTTTGATTCGCGGCGCTAGCTCGTATCCGAGGAGTGCCGCCGACGCCATGACTATTTCGGTGTACTCATGCGTGCCGGTATAGCAAACCTTGGGATCGAGTGCTCTATCAGACCGTCCAAGCTGAAAGCCGCCTTCCGCAAGCGGCAGGGAACCGGCTGCTTATGCATTCGCAGAAAACTGTCAGAGATATGAGTACGTAGAGTGACGCCCCGGCCCTGAAGCACATGGCTGTAATCAGATACGAATGGGCACGTAGAAGCGCATGCCGTCTGCCGAACACGTCGCGCTACGGCCGACAGGAATTTGTGACGCGAGGTTTATGACCTTGATACTGGCCGCCCTGAGCGGTTCTTCCATCAAATACCATTGGCAACGAGGCTGATCTTGTGGAAGCTCAACCCCAAGGCGAGCGCCATGCGCGTCTTCCATTCAAGATGGACGAACTTTGAGGATTGTCTGATCCGCGATCGCTCTGGGAGGCGGTGACACCGCCGGATTTTCAGCCGCTCATTGAGGGTGGACAGGAGAGCCGGCTCTTGATGTCGAATGGCGCTCCAGCAAAAGACTTGTTTTTGTCGCAAATGCTCAGATCTCTCAAGAAAACGACCGCACCCCGAGCGGCGAACCTTGCGCGAACTGGAACGCGTCTTCTCCAGAAGCGCGGGTGAATATTTCCGCGTATAGGCACACCAATGCTTCACAAAAGGCGAGGGAAGAGGGTCGCCGCCCGATTTCCTTGCTCGGCAGCAGCTCGAAAATGTGTTTACGCAGCTTGTTGTCTGGAATGGAATCTTCCAAAACGAGCTTCCCCATGTCTTCCCGCATTTCGACAGCGCGGCTCCGCTTTTCCGTGGTGTGCAGCAGCTCTTCGTGGCGTTTTTGGACTTTGTTGTGAACCGAAATGATGAGCTTGTCTTGCATCTCGGAAATGCTGCCCGTCATTCCGGCTCGCGCAGCTTGCAGAAAACAGATCACAATTCCGTTTTCGGTTGGCGGCGGAGAAACGGCGCAGATTCCAAACGCCGTATCGATACCCCAACCGGCAAGCATCCGGCCGGTCGCAGGATGGATTTCTGCCAACGCGGGCCAAGCCGTCAGCCCGGCCGTTTACCTGCGGGTCGTCTTTACTGGGCGTTCACTTGCAGTGCGGAGCTTAAGATTTTTCATGTGTCCGCAAAGCACTATAGGGTAATCGCAGCGCTATGTTCCAGTTCCGACTCCGGAACTTTCTCGTACTTGACTTCCCAGAGATAGATCGGGTTGCCGTCGGGATCTTCGAAATGGGTGAAGTTGCCTGGAGAGTCCCGAACGATTCCGCCGACTTTCACCCCTCGCTGGGTCAGCTGGTCGATGGCCTTTTCAATGGGCGTGCCAATCTCAAGGCCGAGCATTATGCCGCCCTTGGCGCCAAGGGCGGGGTATTTCGCCGAGGCAGGGTGCAAGGCCGATGGTCAGCCCTTTGCCCGCATCCACTGTTGCCCAGTGATCGCCGAAGCGATTCGTCAGCCGTAAACCGAGCGTCTCCGTGTAAAACCGCGCTGGGTTGTCCATGTTCGATACAAACACCGTCGCGTTTCCGCCTGCAATCATCCTGTTGTTCTCCTTCGACCTATGGTGCCAACATAAGCCAGAATGAAAAGAGCCACTCCATGGAGCCACTTTCAGAACTGATCGATTTGCCGGGGATTCTGCTCGATCGAGCTTCAGGCGAGCCGCTGTATGAGCAGATCTCGCGGCAAATCGCCCAAGCGATTCGCCAAGGTAAGCTCGGCCGCGGGGCGCGCCTACCGTCCACGCGAACAATGGCCCACATGCTCGGGATTTCTCGTAACACGGTCTTGCTCGCATACGAGACCCTGGAAGCGGAGGATCTGATTCGAAGTCAACGCGGCTCAGGGGCACACGTGAATAATTGGGCGCAGGCGGCGCTCTCCAGGATGGCCCTACTGCTGTCCCAGGCCCAGTACCCAGAACGCATCACGCTGCTTGCCGATCCCGATGGTAATCCCCTGTACATACGCCACGATATGCGCTAAAAAATGGCTTCACTTCGGCAACGATCTCCTCGGAGTTGGTTGGGACGCCGGGGATTAGCACAGCGTTTCTATTAAATTCTGGTGCTGCCATAAGCAATGGGCCAGCGTGTGCGTGAGTTGCTCGATCTGCTGATTGAGCCGTGCGATCTGCCCCAGCTGCTGTTCCCATAACAAGAATTCGCAAATCCACGACGGCCCGAGTTGTGCGGCTGGTGAAGAGAGCAGGGCGGGAAGGCCGTGGTGATGCTGCCAATCCGGCGGCGCTCCTCGCCGGTGACCACATACAGCCAATTCTTGTGTACATCGATGCCGGCGATGTTGCCGTATCCTGGATTCATTGCTGCTCCTAAGGCGGGCGAAGAACGCGCAGATCATCAGTCACCTTTTTCGTGCTGCAGGCGCGATCACCTGGCAGGCTGAGGCTGCCGACTTCGCGGATCATCTTGCGGGGTGGAACTCGGGCCTAGTCGTGGCAGGGATTCTGCGGTGAAGAACAACACTTGGAAGAAGCTGGCTTACTCGTGCGAGTTGTTGGCTCAGCAGCAACAGTTGTACTGTGCCGCCCTCACACTTGCCGGTTCCATTGCGCCCCGGGTGATACGTCCCTCGGGCTCAAAGACACCACCGACTTCGCCGATCTTGGCCGCTCGCCGTCTCCTCCATTTCGTTCTTGCCGGTGCGCGCCGCGGGATGGTAACAATTCCATCGCGCCCAAGAAGATTACTCTTTTGCGTATTCGTCGGGCTCAGAATCCGCGCCCAAAGGCTGAGGCTCATTTTCCTGGGCTCTGACGAAGTCTAGAATATCGAAATGCTTGACGTCCTCCGGTCCGGGAGGAGCTGCGTTGCCGTCCTGGTCTGCCGAGGCAAAAACACATCCTGGCGGCGTGTTCTGATCATCCAAAGGTTGAGAAAGGCCCACCGTGTTCTCACTATAGCGTGCTAAACGCCAGCACTCGATGCAGGTAATTACCCAAATACATTTTGGTTCCTACGCGGAGTAGAGTTGTATATTGCGGCTGGTCAGGAGGGGAGTTCAGATTTGTTTCTTTATACCTTAACGGCTCTGCTCCAGGCACAAGTTCCCGGTTTGCCTGAGCATCGCATAGCGGACATCTTCAAACCGATGGCTAGCCCAGCGCTGTCGGAGTACAACATTGCCCGGTTAACGCTCGCGATCACAGCAGCGATTTTCGTTGTGGTGGCCGGTTTGATCGTTTACACGATTGCCAAATTCCGGCTTAAACCTGGGCAAGATTTCCATCAAGAGCCTCCCCAGGTTTACGGCAGCAACCAGATTGAAGCGGCATGGACCGTGATTCCGATCCTGATCGTGTTTGTGCTTATCGGAGTATCGGCCCGTGTCATTGCAGGGGTGGAGAACGCGAGTCCGCCGAAGTCGACGCTGAAGATACGGGTGATTGGCCACCAGTGGTGGTGGGAAGTCCGGTATCCCGACTACGGTGTTACGACGGCCAATGAAGTACATATGGTTGCGGGACAGGAAGGGCAGGTCGCCAATTACCTGGAGTTGGAGAGTGCTGATGTTATCCATAGTTTCTGGATTCCGCAGCTTTCGGGGAAGACCGATTTGATCCCGAATCGAGCGAACTATATGTGGATGGACCCGCACGAGCCGGGTGTTTATTTGGGAAATTGCGCGGAGTACTGCGGTACTCAGCACGCGAACATGCTGCTGCGTGTAATTGCGCAAACGCCGCAGGAGTTCCATGCCTGGGCTGCGAACGAGAAGAAGCCTGTGGTTGGGAATGCGGAGGGATCCTCAGGCAAGGCCACATTCGAGTCGCTGTCCTGTGTCAATTGTCACAACGTTGCCGGTACTCCGGCTGCGGGAAAGTTTGGGCCTGATCTAACACACCTGATGACGAGGAAAACGATTGCGGCGGGGGTGCTCGAAAACACACCGGAGAATCTCAGGCGATGGGTGAACGATCCGCAAGGAGTGAAACAGGGTAGCTTTATGCCGAGTCTCAAACTCACCGATCAAGAATTAACCCAGGTTGTGTCGTACCTGGAGACCTTGAAGTAACGCAGCGAGATCTTTATGGCGACGATTGATTACCCACTCGACCGGCCGGACCTGAAGGAATCGGAGTTTTCCTTTTCGGAGACTTTTTACGCCTGGGTCGCGACTGTTGATCACAAACGGCTTGGTCTGATGTACGTAGTAACGGCGCTGCTGTTTCTGGTAATCGCAGGATTGATGGCCATGGTAATCCGGCTCCAACTGGTGAGGCCGGACAACCATTTAGTAGATCCCGACACGTACAACCGGCTGTTCACGATGCACGGGACAACCATGGTGTTTCTGGTCGGGATGCCGATGGTGGCTGGTTTTGCCAATTACCTGGTTCCGCTGATGATCGGGGCGCGGGATATGGCGTTCCCGCGACTGAATGCGTTTGGCTATTGGATCTTTCTTTTCGGTGGATTGCTTCTGTACTTCAGCTATATCGGCGGAAGCGGCCTAGGAGGGTCAGGCTCGGCTCCGGATGTGGGTTGGTTTGCCTACGCGCCGTTGACAGAACGCGCATTCTCGCGGGGAGCCAGTACGGATTACTGGATACTCGGCATACTCGTTTCCGGTATCGGGAGTATCGTGAGTGCAATTAATGTGATTGCAACCGCGATCTGCATGAGATGCCCGGGCATGACATTAAGCCGGATGCCGATGTTTGTATGGGTGATGCTGGTCGATTCCTGGCTGATTATCATCGCGCTTCCTCCGCTTAGTGCTGCGCAAATTATGCTGCTGCTGGACCGGTTTCTAGGAGCGAACTTCTTCCACACTCAGGCGGGAGGGTCGGCAGTGCTGTGGCAGCACTTCTTCTGGATCTTCGGACATCCGGAAGTATACATTCTGATTTTCCCAGCATTCGCCATTCTTTCGGAAGTGATTCCGGTGTTTTCGAGAAAGCCGCTCTTTGGCCGTCCTGCGATGGTGGGCGCGGTGGTGGCGATCGGGTTTATCAGCCTCGGCGTTTGGGCGCACCATATGTTCGCGGTGGGGATGACTTCCTGGTCCAACACGTTTTTTGCAGCTTCATCAATGTTGGTAGGGATTCCAACCGGCATCAAGATTTTCAATTGGACGGCTACCATGTACGGCGGCAAATTGAGAATGGATACTCCCATGCTCTTTTGCTGTGCGTTCTTGCTGCAATTTCTGGTGGCCGGGTTGACAGGCATCATGCTGGGCGTCTCACCTTTCGACTGGCAATTGCATGACTCGTATTTCGTGGTGGCGCATTTTCACTTTACGCTCGTAGGAGGGCTGGTATTCGGATTATTTGCCGGAATGTACTACTGGTTCCCGAAAGTAAGTGGGAGATTACTGGATGAGAAGTTAGGCCGCTGGCATTTCTGGCTGTTTACGCTTGGGTTCAACCTGACTTTCATTCCGCTGCATTTTCTCGGGTTTTTGGGCATGCCGCGCCGCATCTACACGTATCAGCCGGGCCGTGGGTGGGAATTCTATAACCTGTTGGGAACCATTGGCGCCTTTGTGCAGGCGATAGCGGTTGGGCTGTTTGTCTATAACGTTCTGAAATCGGCCCTCCGCGGCGAGCCGGCGGGCGACGATCCTTGGGATGGGTGGACATTGGAATGGGGAACGACCTCTCCGCCTCCGGAGTACAACTTCGAGAGACTACCGGTTGTGCGCAGCAGCCGGCCTTTATGGGACCTGAAACACCCGCAGGATCCGGATTGGAAATTCGAATAAACGGATATGGCAGCGCAGACCCTAGAAGCAGTCGATCCTCTCTTGATGGAGAGGGAATGGAAACTCCCAGACCGCGGCAAAGTTGGAGTTGGATTCCTAATCGTTACGGAGACAGCCCTCTTTACCATCTTTGTGGTCGCTTATCTGGTTTACGCCGGCAGGAGTGTTACGGGGCCTTACCCGAAGGATGTTCTGGAGCTGCCCATCCTGTCGACGATCTGCCTGTTGTCGAGCAGCCTGACTGTGTACTTCGCCGAGCATGCGCTCGAGCATCGAAACGTCGCTCGATTCAAACTATGGCTATTGATAACGATCGTGCTGGGTGGTGAGTTTCTGACCGCAACCGCAGTGGAGTGGTACAAGCTGATCACGAAAGATCACCTGACGATCAGCACGAATCTGTTCGGGACTACCTTCTACTCACTTGTGGGCCTGCATGCGAGTCACGTGATTGTGGGTCTTTTGTTCCTAGGGATGGTGATGACGATCACTCTTCTCGGATACCCGATACAAAACGAATTCCGGCGCGTGCAGATTCTTTCGTGGTACTGGCATTTTGTCGATGGGGTCTGGGTAGTGGTGTTTACCGTGGTGTACATCGTGGGCAGGTAAAGGAACGAAGCGATGGCATACGAAAAGCATCACGGAGAAGCGGGGGAGAGAACCGGAGAAAGTCACATAGAGTTACCCGCTCCTACATATTGGCCGATCGTGTTCGCGTTCGGGATTACCCTGATATTCGCCGGACTAGTAACCCATTGGAGTATCTCGCTGGCAGGTTTTTTGATTTTCGTGCGCGGAGGTTATGGCTGGTGGCATAACGTTATGCCGCATGAAGAACATGAGCTAGTGGAGATTGATCCTGCACACCGGCCCGCGCCGATTGAAGTAGAAGCACGCTCCGTGGTGCGATTGAAGGCCGGCGAGGGACAGCACCGGGTGAGAGTGCCGGAGACGGTCCACCCGTATTCGGCCGGTATCCTGGGAGGCCTGGCGGGGGGTGCTGCCATGGCGGCGCTCGCCTGTCTGTACGGGTTAGTGGCGGAACACAGTATTTGGTACCCAATCAATTTGCTCGCGGGTGCCGTGATCCCGTCGGTTGGGGATTTGAGTGTGGCCCAACTGAAAGCTTTTAACGGTCTAGCTTTTGGGGCAGCTTGCGTGGGGCACGCCGGGATTTCGATTCTGGTGGGAATTGTGTATGCCGTGATTTTGCCGATGTTTCCGAAATATGCGGTATTCTGGGCCGGCATCTTGATGCCGCTGTTCTGGAGCGGTCTGGTTGCGACGGTTCTTAACCTGGTGAATCCGGTGCTGAACGAGCGGATCAGCTGGCCATGGTTTGTGGTCGCGCAGCTTGGGTTCGGCCTAGTTGGCGGGTATGTAATCGCGAGGAGCACGAGTATCCACACCATGCAATCGTGGTCTTTTGCGGAACGGGCATTTTTCGAGGCGCCCGGTTTGCGTCCTGGACACGAGGACGAAAAGGAATGAACCTCCAACAGCGGAGCCATAAGATTCGGAGCCGCAACTTATCGGGGATTGGGTTATGCCTTTTCTTACTATCAACGGTGGCTTGCGAACCTCCAGGTAAACCGAAGGTGGACGAAGCCGTCAATACAGAACCAACCGACTTCGCGGTTCTTTTCAACAGTAATTGCGTCGGGTGCCACGGGCAGGACGGGAAGAACGGGCCGGGCCGGCCTCTGAACAATGCGCTTTATATGAAGCTGATTCCGCGCGATGCATTGCATCAGGTGCTGGAGTATGGGCGGCCGGGAACGCAGATGCCGGCGTGGTCGAAACCGCAAGGCGGACCATTTACCGAGAAGCAGATTTCGGCGCTGATTGACGGTATGGAGAAGCGGTGGAATACGGGTTTTGACCCTGGCAAGGCACCGTTGCCGTCGTATAGCGCGGGGGATGACAAGGGCGACCCGAACCACGGAAAGCAGCTTTTCGCGAAGAGTTGCGTCCTTTGCCATGGTCCGCATGGAGCGATAGGACTGGTTACGGACCCGACTTACTTGTCGTTAGTCACTAACCAGATGCTGAGGACTTCGATTATTGTCGGCCGCGCCGATATGGGCATGCCGAACTACAAGACCTTGAACGGCGGACATGCTTTGAGTAATCAGGACGTGACAGACCTTGTGAGTTACCTGGCTTCGCTGCGGCCGGCGAACACGATACCAGAGGGTGCGCACACGGACGAGAGCGGTACCGGCGCGGGACAAATAACGGCGGGCAACGAAGGTAGCGGAAACGGACCGGGTAGTCCGACTCAAAGACGGGCGGAAGGTCATAAGTTTAATAGCGGCCAGAGCCAAGGTGGAGGGCCAAATGAGCGGCGCTAATCGGGAAGAGGATACAGCAGGCAAAAAGAATATAACTGAGCCTTCGAGACGGGATTGGTTTTTTACGGCGGGCGTAGCGCTGAACGTTGCGGCCGGAGCATTGCTAGCGATACCGTTGATCGGGTTTGCCTTTTCAAGCTTCAACGAGAAAAAGGATCCACGCAACTGGATTTCTCTGGGACCTCTGGACGGATTTCCGGAAAAATCAACGCGGGTAGCTACTTACCGGAATCCATTTACCAGGCCCTGGGATGGCGAAACGGCTGATATCCCATGCTGGGTGCGGCGTCTGGCGGGCAATCAATTCCAGGTGTTTGCCATTAACTGCACGCACCTTGGCTGCCCGGTGAGGTGGTTCAAAGAAGCAGGATTGTTTTTGTGTCCGTGCCATGGCGGGGCGTATTACGAAGACGGGTCACGGGCGGCGGGTCCGCCACCGCGCGGCTTGTTTCAGTACACGTACAAAGTCGAAAAAGGCGAACTCTGGGTGAAGGGCGGCGAGATGCCGACTCTCTCAAATCCCGTTTAGCTTGGAGCAGCTGACATGAATTGGTTGAGACGATGCGCAGTGTGGCTGGATGACCGGCTTCACCTGACTGCGCTTTATGCGTCGACAGCGGGTCATGAAGTACCTGCCAGCGCGGGCAGCTGGTTTTACGTTTTTGGAAGTGCAACGCTTCTGTGCTTCGTTATCCAGGTAATTTCTGGCGCCATCCTGGCCTTTGTTTACGTTCCCTCGACCAATGAAGCCTGGACGAGCCTGCAATATCTAAATCACGTTCAGTTCTGGGGCTGGTACCTACGGGCAATTCATTACTGGGGATCGAACTTCATGGTCGCGATGATGACCATGCACATGGTCCAGGTGTTTCTGTTTGGTGCTTACAAGTATCCGCGCGAACTTACGTGGGTAAGCGGCATTTTTCTGCTTATATTTACTCTCGGTATGGCATTTACCGGGCAGGTGATGCGGTTTGACCAGGACGCTTACTGGGGCTTGACGATTGGGGCGTCGATAACTGGGCGGGTGCCGCTGATCGGCGGCCAGTTAGTGCACGTCTTACTCGCGGGACCTATCATAGCCGGTGAGACGTTATCGCGCTTTTTCACTTTGCACGTCTTTCTGATTCCGGGGTTGCTGATCGCGATCATCAGCATGCATTTGCGGCTGGTACTGACGAAAGGGATCAACGAGTATCCGAAGCCAGGATATCCGGTTCACCGCTCCACTTACGACGGAGAGTACGCGGACGTTCTGCGGAAGGAGGGAGTTCCGTTCGTACCCGATGCTGTCGGCAAGGACCTGGTGTTTTCGGCGTTGTTGATGATTGCCATTCTCGCCTGCGCTTTTTTTCTAGGGCCGAAGGGACCGGGCGGGCCGCCGAACCCGACTCTGGTAGATACGAATCCTCGGCCGGACTTTTACTTTTTGTCGATTTTCGCCGTGTTAGCGCTTCTGCCGGACTGGATGGAAGTGATGGTTTTGTTTATCGCTCCAGCGCTGGGGATTGCTTTCCTGCTGCTGCTTCCGTTCATTTCGGGTACCGGCGAGAAGAGTTATAAGCGGCGACCGGTTGCGGTGCTTTCGGTGATATTTGTCCTGCTGGTGATTGGCGTTCTGGCGTACATGGGAGAAACCTCGCCGTGGTCGCCACACATGTCTGCCTGGAGTGCGTCTCCGGTTCCAGTGCAGTATGTGCAGCATTTGACACCCCTGGAGATGCATGGAGCGCTGGTATTTCAGAATAAGCAGTGCCGCAACTGCCACTCGCTAGGAGGAGTAGGCGGACAGCGCGGTCCGGCCCTGGATGAAGTAGCGAACCGGCTCACGAAAGATGAGATGGTCCGGCAGGTAATTCAGGGGGGCGGCAACATGCCGGCTTACGGGAAGAAACTAACTCCTGCGGAAGTGGAAGCGCTGGTCTCGTTCATGGAGAAGCTGCATGAAAAGAATGTTAATCCCGTGCGTCCGGCTGCGCGTCCGCAGAATAAATTACCGCGTGATTTCGCGGCGATTACGCCGGGTGTGAGAGGGCGGCGGTAGGAGGACGTTGGAGGGCTGGTGAGGAGGGTGGAATAAACGAGGGTGGTGTGTTGGGAAAAACCGCTGGGACAGACAACGCGTTTCGCTCGCGAGAGATTTCGCTTTGTTTTTTGTACTGTAACGGCGCTCGGAAACGCGAAGTCAGTCCCGGGTTTTTCGCGTTCTGTACGGCTTGAAGTGTGGATTCGACTCAGTATTTCGCGCTAACGTCCTGGGCGTTCCAGCCCGGTGCGTGCTTCGTCCTGCTTTTAGCAGCAGTGGTCTATCTGCGCGGGTGGGTCCGTGTTAGACGTCTGTACCGGGGCGAGTACGATTTAGCGCGTCTAGCGGCCTATGCTGCGGGGCTTGGCTGCGTATTTGTGGCGACGCAGTCTCCGCTCGATTCGTTCGACTATCTCTATCTTTCGGCACACATGACGCAGCATTTGTTGCTGATGATGGTTGCGCCTCCGCTTATTTTGCTGGCGCGTCCAACCGTACCAATGCTGCGAGGCTTGCCGAGGCCGTTGGTGAAGGAAGGGCTGGGCCCGTTTTTGAACTGGCCTTTGCTGAAGAAAAGCTTTGGCGTGCTAACGACACCGGTGGTGGCTTGGATTGTGTTCGCGGTGAGCACGATTGCGTGGCATGTTCCGGCGTTGTACGAAATCGCGCTCAGATCACCGCTCTGGCACGGGATTCAACACGCTTCGTTCTTCTGGACCGGCATCCTGTTTTGGTGGCCAATTGTGCGGCCTGGACCGGGACGAAGCAGGTGGCCAGAGTGGATCGGGATCCCGTACTTACTATTTGCGGACATTGTGAATACTGTGATCGCGGCGTTTTTTGTTTTTTCGGGTAAGTTGCTGTATCCGAGTTATGCCGCGGTGCAGATGGGCGGGATGACAGCGCGCGAGGATCAGACTTTGGCGGGCGCGATTATGTGGGTGCCGGGATCGTTAATATACCTGATACCAGCAATCGTGTTGACGATGCGGGTGCTGTCCGGGTCGAGGCACAGGAGCATGGAGCGCCGGGAACGGGTGCGGCAACGAAGCCGGGGAGGTTCTCTTAAGAGTTGGCGCCTTCCCGCGCTGCGGCGCTTCGCGCAATGGACGATGCTGGCGCTAGCATGTGCAGTGATTGCGGACGGATTGATAGGACCGCAAGTAACTCCGCTGAACATGGCAGGCGTGCTGCCTTGGATTCATTGGCGTGCGTTATCGGTGGCGGCGCTGCTGATGGCCGGAAATCTTTTTTGCATGGCGTGCCCATTTACGCTGGTTCGGGACATAGGGCGCAAGGTTCTGCCCGCGAACTGGAGGTGGCCGCGAGCGCTGCGCAATAAGTGGATTCCTGCCGGTCTGTTTGCGATTTATCTGTGGGCGTATGAAGCGTTTAATCTATGGGATCGGCCGGCTGCTACGGCGTGGATCATCGTTGGGTATTTCGCGGCGGCGCTGGCGGTAGATGGACTTTTCCGGGGCGCCAGCTTTTGTAAGTATGTTTGTCCGATCGGGCAGTTTCATTTCGTGACGTCGCTGGTATCGCCGAAAGAGGTGGCCGTACGCAGCCCGGCCGTTTGCCAATCGTGCAGGACGCATGATTGCATTCGTGGGAATAGCGGGGCGCGGGGATGCGAACTGTACCTATTTCAGCCGAAAAAAGCCGGAAACCTGGATTGCACGTTTTGCCTGGATTGCGTGAAGGCCTGCCCACATGACAATGTGGGTCTGATCAGCATCGCCCCGGCAAGTACGATTGCGGTGGACCCCTACAGGTCGTCGCTAGGGCGGCTGTCGAAGCGAACGGACTTGGCGGTGATGGCGTTGCTGGTGGTGTTTGGCGCGTTTGTGAATGCAGCGGGCATGGTGAATCCGGTGATGATGTGGGAGCACAGGTGGCACGCGCGGCTGGGGCCTCAGGCTATGCCGCTGGTGATTGGAGTTTTCGTTGCGCTGGGGCTACTGGTTGGGCCCGCGCTGGCGGGAGCGATGTGTGCTGGCGCGAACCGGTTGGCAGGCAAGGGATGGAGCGTAGTTAGGCGGTTTGCGTTCGCACTGGTGCCTTTAGGCGTGGGCATGTGGGCGGCGCATCTGTTATTTCATTTGGCGACAGGATGGAACGCGGCGTGGCCTCCGATTATGCGCGCTTTGCAGGGGGTTGGACATGCCGGGCAGCCTATGATGCCTGCGTGGCTTTCGGGTGCGCAATTGTTATTACTGGATGCGGGATTGCTGCTGACGTTATATGTGGCCTGGAGAATCGCGAAGCAACATTCCGAGCGGCTTAGGCCGGCGGTTGCGATTGTTGCTCCCTGGGCTGTGCTGTCGTGCGTACTGTACGGCGCGGGTGTCTGGATCTTACTTCAGCCGATGCAGATGCGCGGGATGATTCATTGAAATTCGCTCTGCTTCTGTTGGTGATTGCGGCGCAAGCAGCGTTTGCGGATGGCGGGGCGGTGCTGCTGACGAAAGAGGCCGGGCCGTATGTGTTGACGCTGTTCGGCTCGCCAACGCCGCTGCGAGCCGGGCGCGTGGACCTGAGCGTCCTGGTGCAGACGGCGAGTGACAAGGCCAATGTGCTGAATGCGAAAGTGGCGCTGCACCTAGCCAAGACGGACGCGGGCAGTATTGTGGAATTTACTATTCCCGCGACGCACGATGCCGCGACGAACAAGCTGCTTTATGCAGCTTCGCTGAACGTGCCGTCGGCAGGGGATTGGCGAGTGCGCGTGGATGTGAAGGCGAGTGCGGGCGAGGCTTCGGTGGGAACCGCGATTCCGGTGCTCCAGTCCGAACCGCCGATTCTCACCTACTGGCCGTATTTTCTGGCTGTACCGGTGATTGCGATTTTGTTCGGCCTGAACCAGTGGCTGAAGAGGAGACGGAGCCTGTCTCGTCAGCGAGGACTTGCATAGCGCAGTTACGGCCGTTGATGGCAATCACGCTGCCACCGGGATGGGTACAGGCGCCGCACAAATAAATGCCGGGCATGGGAGTGCGCGCGCGGAGACGGTTACTCCACATGTAGGGTGGAAGGCACTCGCCTTGGAAGATGTGGCCGCCGGTGAGTCCGACTTTCTTTTCGATATCGGGAGGACCGAGTGCTTCGGCTTCGAGGACTGCATCGGGAATGTTGCTGCAGAAGCGGGCGAGTGCATCGAGAGCGAGCGTCTTTGCCGATTCGCGGTGATTGTCCCACGTGCCTTCAGCGAACTCATAAGGAACATATTGCGAGAAGACGGACATCGTGTGCGTACCGCGGAGCGCGACGGTCGGGTCGTGAACGCTCTGGAAGTAAAGTTCGGTCCAGAGACGTTTGGGGAGCTGGCCTGTGCGAGCGGCCGCGTACCCTTCTTTCCATTCGGCTTTCGTGAGGGGAGTATTGATCTGACCGAAGTGATGCGGCTGGCAGGCGCCGGGACGTGCACGGAAATTGGGGAGTTCGCGCAGCCAGACGTTGAGCTTGAGAGTGCAGCCCTGAATGGGGATGGATTCGACTTGCGCGCGCCAAGCCGGGTCGGCTGCGCTATCGAGGAGATGGAGCGTGCGGCGCGGATCGGCGTTGGAGATGACGATGGGGGCATGAATGCGTTCGCCGCTTTCGAGCAGGACGCCTTCGCGGGGAATGATCCGGGCGACGGCGACGCCCGAGGCGATGACCGCTCCGGCTTCTTGCGCAGCATCGGCAATGAGGAACGAGACCATGCCCATTCCGCCGGCGACGTAGCCCCAGGAACCAGGGAGTCCGCCGAGCCGGCCGGATGAGTGGTGGAAGCGGATGGAGGCGGTGCCGGGATCGAACGGGCTGGCGTTGGTTCCGATGACGCCTTGGCCGAGATAAGCGATCTGGAGGCGTTCGCCGGTGAAATAGTGTTCGACGAATTCGGCCATCGACCAATCGAAGAGCAGATGGCGCGCCTCGCTGTCGTTGCCGAGGCGTGCTTCGATTTCTTCGGGTGAAGGCGGCTCGCCGATCCAGAGGTCGTTTTCATTCGGGGGCCGAAGAGCATCGCGGAGGCGGCGAATGGCGTCGGACATGGCGCGCCAACCTTCGATGTCGCTTGGGGCAAAGCGGCGGAGCTCGGCTTCGCATTGGTCGTCATCGTCGTAAAGCTGGATGCTGGTTCCGTCTTCGAACGGAACGAAGAGGCCGTTTGAGGCAGGTGTCCAGCGAAAGCCGCGTGCGGGGAGATTGAGTTCTTCTATGACGAGAGGATGGAGCAGCCCGGCGAGATAGGCGCAGGGCGAGAGGCGGACTCCGGGCCAAGGTTCTTCGATGGTGCAGGCACCGCCGATGCGTTCGCGAGATTCGAGGACGAGGACGCGTTTGCCAGCGCGGGCAAGATAGGCGGCACAGGTGACGCCGTTGTGACCGGCTCCGACGATGAGGACGTCCCAAGTGTTTGAGGCGAGTTTGCGGAGGGGCGCAGGGAGACCGACTTGGCCGAGAGTGGCGAGGGCGGAGGGCGGCATGGATCTGGTGATTTCAGACTATGACAGCGTTGCTGGAGAAGGCGTTTCGTCGGATCGAAGAGCTGCCGATTGAGGAACAAGGCGCAATAGCGAGTCGCATTTTAGACTCGATCGAGGACGATGCGGAATGGGAGAGCCGGTTCTTGGGCGATCCGGATAAGCTTTCGAAGCTGGTGAGAGAAGCACGGGCTGAAATTGACAGCGGGACAACGCGGCGGATAGAAGAATTGTTTTGATCCAATCGCGGACAACCACGGCGTTCCCGGTATCGAGCGTTGGGATTGTTTACAGCAAGATACATTTCTCGATTTTGAGTACCAGCACCGAAGTATCTGAGGTACTGAACCGAACGTCCTTGTCTCCAGGCTTTTAAGCGCTGTCGGGCTGCGTTTCGCGTTCATTAACAGCGTTTCAACGGCTTTTCTCAGGAACTGGCGCAGCTGAAAAAGCAGATGGTAGAAAGCTCGCCTCTTTCGGCCGGTGTGGGCGGTCTACATCACAGGAAATACTGGGATATAATTCGAGAACCAATCCAAGCCTAATTGAATTTGGCCAGATGTGTCGTAAGTTTCCAAGTACGCATAGCATTTGTTGTGGATTGTGTACGGAGGTAAGCGATGGCGGCTAAGTTGCCGGCTTTGATGCTGATATCTGCGGTCTTGATCTGTGGCGGAGAATTTCGGACGCGATTTAACAAGGCTGAGACTGTCACTTTGGCGGTACCGCATCCGGCGGAAATGGTCCTGAGCGCAAAAACGATGGGCCTGAAATACGTGCCGGGGGGTGCTCCACCGAACCGTATAATTCAGCTGTCTCAGTTAATTGAACAGGATTTATCGAGACAGTTTCAGGTAACGAATATGAAGCCTGACGCAAGCTTGCAGTTTGCTGTCATCGCGTACGAGCCGGTACGGATCGCAAATGAGACCAAGTCGGAGATGCGCACCATTAACGTGGGAAGCGCGGACAAGCCAAAGTTCGAGCAGCGTACTGTCCCAGTCGTTTACGAGCTAGTGCACGGCTCCATTACGGTGGGAGCAACTGTCAACGATGGCACGGGGCGGACAATTGACGCCTTTCAGCCCAGTGCAGTGATTGCGGAACGCACGGAGTTGACTGTAAATGGTCAGGCGACCAACCAGCAGGTGGCCAGTGCTCCTGCAACGGGAAACTCGTGGTCGACGATGCTGAATATCAAAACGCCTCGGCCCCAGGCAAAGCCAGCGGCACAGACTCCGGTTGTGCGGACTGCCGAAGGAATTGAGACGGAGATGCTGCAGACGCTGGCGAGTAAGATCCGGCAGCGTTACGCGTCTTCGACCGACAAAGTGGAGATTGCGCTTGCGGTTGATTCGGAGCTTCGACTGGGTGACAAGCTGGCCGAGAGTGGGCAATGGAAGGAAGCTCTTGATTCCTGGAAAGCTGCTGATATGAAGCGCAATGCGTCAGACCGGCTGTATAACATGGCCGTCGGCAAAGAAGCTCTGGCCTATGCCGAATTGACTCGGGACAGTGATATGGACGCATTCCTTCCCAAGTTTGAGGAAGCAATGGATCTTTACACGGAAGCCCTCCACGGCGATCCGAACGAGAAATACATGCGCGATTCCGTCGATCGACTTCAACTTGCAAAGGCGAATATCGAGGCGGCGCGGCGCATGAAAGTGGAACAAGACACGGCTGCGAACCGAGCCGTGACCGTAGCTGCCGAGAATGCCCGCAATCGGAAGCTGCAGGAAGCCGCTGTGAACGATCATCATCCGGATTCGCCGGATGAGGCAAGTTTTCGAGTGAATGTCCGGGCAGAACTGGCTGATATCAAGGGTGAAGTTTCGGATCAGGACCGAAATCACATGATTGCGTTTGGCGAGCGATTGAAACTTACCGAGCTGCAGAGTTACCGTGTGGTCGGTCAGGAGATCGAGCGTAGGAAACAGATCGGCTTGGCTTTGCAGGATTATGAGCGAGTGTTTCGCTCTCTTGCGGCGGATGGACGGATTACTGCTTCGGAGCGCGCCCAGTTACGCGATCTGGCCAGGAAAGAAGACCTGGACGCAACCGATGTCAAATCGGTTGAAGATAAGTACCATTTCACAGATGAAACGCCATCGGGTTCTCATCCCGCGAAGACCGCGAGCCGCGCTGCCCGTTCCAATCAGTAGAGTTCTACAGATTTAAGGTTATGCGCACTGTCGCTGTGCTCTGCCTTGGCGCCATCGTCGCAACGACTCCCATTGGAGCCCAATCCTGTGTAGCCCGTTCTCAACAGACATTGCAGGTAGCCCTGCAGAAGGCTGGGACGGGTGACGAGAAGCAGGTGCGCTCTCTTCTCGAAGAGGCAGAAACTGAGTGCCCGACCAGTCCGGTTATCAAGCGCCGGCTGGCAGCTATCTATCGGGATATTCTGCTGGATTCTGGTAAGGCGGACTCGCTCGTGACGGAGGCTCAGGCGTTGGAAGGACGTAACCTCGCCAATCCGCAACCGGCTCCCGCGGCCGGTTTGGTACGCGACAAGTGGGCGCTGGTGGTGGGTATCAGCAAGTTTGCACACCTAAGCGAACGATTTCAGCTTTCAGCTCCGGCGAAAGATGCACAGGATTTTGCGCAGGTCCTTATGGATCAGAATGTCGGACGATTTCGCAACGATGGCCAGCACGTGCGCGTTTTGACCGATTCAGAGGCGACTCTTCAACACCTGATGACCGAGATTGATTACCTGAGCTCTCATGCTCAGGCAGACGATCTTGTGGTTCTCTACTTCAGCTCCCATGGCACGTCGGCGCACGACGATCGATACGCGTCCGGCGATGCGCAAACCGGATATATCGTTACCTACGACACACGGCCAGACGCACTGTTATCGACGGCGTTTGCCATGGAGGATTTGAAGAAAGTGCTTGATCATCTTCGCGCAAAACGTGTGGTGGTTTTTCTGGATACCTGTTTCAGTGGGGACACGTTTCGCCGCTTTCAGAATCAAAACGGGTCGAAAGCACTTGTTGCGATACAAGACGACCAGTTGGAGCGGGTTGTTCAGGGCACAGGGAGGGTGTTGATTGTTTCGAGCTCGGGAACACAGGAGTCCTGGGAAGGATCGACTAACAGCTTCTTCACCGAATGCCTGATTGAAGCAATGAAGCAGAACCATGGCCTGAGCACGGTGACACAGTTGTTCAGCAAACTCGACCATGATTTGCCGTATATGGTTCAGAAAGAGAAGAACGCGCGCCAGACGCCTCTGATGTGGCCGCAAGGCGAGAACGTCAACATCGTGATTGGAACGCCCATCCAGTAGTTCGAGGTCACTGTAAGTCGAATGAAAACTCTTGTCCTCTTTGCATGCACCGGATTGATGGCAGTAGCGCAGGATAAACAGCCTTCGGGAGCAAAGGCTTTGTTTTTCAGCCCAGAAAACGGGCAAGAAACGATGCTGTCTTCCGGCTCGAATGGCGCAACCCAGCATTCATCTGCTGCCCCACACAGCAGAAATGTCGCGAAGCCGGTTATTACAGGCTTGAAATACTATGTCGAACTGCGGCAAGCGGACGGACAAGTTTTGCGTATTAGCACGAACCGTGTTTTTCATTCCGGTGAGCGCATTCGTCTACATGTGTTCAGTAATGTCAACGGCGATCTGGTGATTTATCAGAAGCAGGAGGACCAGCCGGAAGAGCGATTGTTTCCAGGGGCCGGGAGTTCTGGTGCGTCGGGGCATGTCGAACGCAATACGGATGTGGTGGTGCCGTCGACTCACGCGTGGTTTCGATTCGACGAACATCCAGGCGAGATTCTTTTGACGTTGATGGTTAAGGCTCGAGGAAGTCAGACGAATGCAGGTTCGGAGGCTGCAGAGAACGGCGACATTGCAACGGCGGAACTCGCTCATGAAGTGGCAGGTAAGACGAAGGGAAGTAAGGCTCTTCGCATTGAGGAAGATTCCAGCGGCGACAATGCGGAGTACAAGGTTCTGGACAGCCGCCTTGATTCGAAGATTCCTGCGGGCGTGATTGCGACGGAGGTTATGTTGTCGCATGCCAAGTAAAGGTCGGAAAGCAGCGAAAACGATTTGGTCCTGGGAACAGGACAAAGGAAAGCTGTTGAGTCTCGCTATCTCGCTGCCCGCAGCAATTGTAGCCGTCTTGACCTTGGCGCACTACTCAGCGCCTGAAAAGAAATTTGGTGCATGCGGGATCAGTTTACAAACGCCAGCAAACGTGAAACGACTGAATGGATACATTGAAGAAGGACAGCAACTCGCGGCGGAGCATAGTCATCAGCAAGCGGCGGATCGGTTCAAGCAGGTGGTCGAAATTGATCCGAATTACCTGGGTGCGCACCAGGATTTGGGCGTGGTCCAACTCGCTCAGGGAGATTACGCGAAAGCTCAGGATTCGTTTAACACTGAAATTAACTTGATCGACTGCTTGCGAAGTGTCAAGCCTGCTGATTTGCATCGTTTTGCGTACTTCTTAGGAAAAAACCAGGAAAATGCGGTTTCGGAGGCGGTTTACAGTGAGCGCCTGGATGCAGCCGAAGACAGCGCTCATTACAATCTGGCTTGCGCATTGGCGAAACAGGGCGTGCGTTCTGCAGCATTGAATGAGCTGACGAAAGCGTCGGAGCACCATTCGATCAAGCGGACGACTGTAGCGCGAGATCCGGACCTGGGTCCTCTTCGCGACCAAGTGGGTTATCAGGTTGCGCTCACTAAGTTCTGATTTATGATGTGAGCAAAGTGAGACTTGCTCACTCTGCTCACGATAAGTGCCAATTCAGGCGGTGCGCTGGACTTCGGAGCGGCTGGCATCGCCTGCCAGCGCTGCTTGCGCAGCGGCGAGGCGGGCGATCGGTACGCGGTAGGGTGAGCAGGAGACGTAGTTCATGCCGATGCGATAGCAGAATTCGACTGAGCTTGGTTCGCCTCCGTGTTCGCCGCAGATGCCGACTTCGAGATCGGGGCGGGTTTTGCGGCCGAGCTTGACGGCGTGCTCAATAACTTTGCCGACGCCTTCCTGATCTAGAACGGCGAACGGGTCTGCTTTGAAGATTTTGAGGTCTTCGTACTGGCGCGAGAACTTCGTGTAGTCGTCGCGGGAGAGGCCCATGGTGGTTTGCGTGAGGTCGTTGGTGCCGAAGCTGAAGAACTCCGCTTCACGGGCGATTTCGTCAGCGGTCAAGGCCGCGCGCGGGATCTCGATCATGGTGCCGACGTAATACTTCAAGTTCTTGACGCCCGATTTGCCGAGCACTTCTTCGGCGACCTTGACCACAATGGCTTTCTGGTTTTCAAGTTCCTTGACGTTGCCGACGAGCGGGATCATCACTTCGGGGATGACTTTGATGCCTTTCTTGGCGACCTGCACAGCAGCTTCGAAGATGGCGCGGGCTTGCATCTCAGTTACTTCGGGATAGGTGATGCCGAGGCGGCAGCCGCGATGGCCCAGCATGGGGTTGAACTCGTGGAGCTCTTCCACGCGGCTCAGCAGTTCGGGGAGATGCTTTTTGAGGTCGCCTACCTTGACGTTGTAGGCTGCGGCCATTTCTTTCTTCTCGCGAGAGGACGCGTGCGGAAGACGGGCCACGTCGACCATCAGGTTTTCGCGTTTGGGCAGGAATTCGTGCAGCGGCGGGTCCAGCGTGCGGATCACGACGGGAAAGCCGTCCATGGATTCGAAGAGACCGGCGAAATCCTTGCGCTGCATGGGCAGAAGCTTCAGGAGGGCTTTCTTGCGGGTTTCTTCATCACGCGCCAGGATCATGGCCTGCATGAATGGGATCCGGTCCTCCGCGAAGAACATATGTTCGGTGCGGCAGAGACCGATACCCTCGGCGCCGAACAGGCGGGCCTGTTTCGCATCGCGAGGAATGTCGGCGTTGGCACGAACGCCAAAATTGCCGCGATAACTATCGGCCCAATCCATAAAAGTCGCAAAGTAGTGGGATTTCGGATCGGGCTCGTTGGTCTTGCATTGGCCGAGATACACTTCGCCGAGCGTGCCATCGAGCGAGATCCACTCGCCTTCCTTGAGCGTCAGCTTCTTGCCTTCGGAGGTGATGGTCGCGATGCGCTTGGTCTCGTCGACGGAAACCGATGCCGCGCCGACTACGCAGGGACGGCCCATACCGCGAGCGACGACAGCAGCGTGGCTGGTGAGACCGCCGACTGCGGTGAGAATGCCTTTGGAGACGTCCATGCCGTGGATGTCGTCCGGCGTGGTTTCTTTGCGAACGAGAATGACCGGACCGTTCTTCGCGAGCTCGACCGCATCTTCAGAGGAAAAGGCGGCGCGTCCGACGGCAGCGCCGGGTGAAGCGGGTAGACCGGCCGCGATTTTCTGCAGGCCTTTACGCATGGCGGGATCGAGTACCGGGTGAAGAAGCTGATCGAGCTGATTGGGAGCAACCCGCTGAACCGCTTCGGCCTTCGAGATGAGACCTTCTTCGACCATGTCGACGGCGACACGAACAGCGGCGGGGCCGGTGCGCTTTCCGTTGCGGGTCTGGAGCATGTACAGCTTGCCCTGTTCGATGGTGAACTCAAAGTCCTGGACGTCGCGGTAGTGCTTCTCGAGATTTGAGGTGATTTCCCGGAGCTGATTGTAGGCCTGCGGCATGACCTGCTCGAGTTCGGCGATCGGCTGAGGCGTGCGGATACCGGCGACAACGTCTTCCCCTTGCGCATTGACGAGGAACTCGCCGTAGAAGACTTTTTCGCCGGTGGATGGATTGCGCGTGAACCCAACGCCGGTGCCGGAATTTTCGCCCATGTTGCCGAAGACCATGGCTTGCACGTTTGCGGCGGTGCCGATGGAGTCAGGAATCTTTTCCATGCGGCGATAGTAGACGGCTTTCGGCGTATTCCAGGAGTTAAAGACGGCATCGCGCGCAAGCGTGAGCTGCTCATAAGCATCCTGCGGGAAATCTTTGCGCGTTTCCTTTTTGACGAGCTTTTTGTAGTCGTCGATGATGACCTTCAGGTCTTCGGCTTTGAGATCCGTGTCGAGCTTGGCGCGAACCTTGGCTTTGCGAGCATCAAAGATGTGATCAAACTTCTCCATATCGATATGGAGGGCGACTTCGCCGAACATCTGGATGAAGCGGCGGTAGCAATCGTAGGCAAAGCGGGG
This sequence comes from uncultured Acidobacteriaceae bacterium, assembly GCA_963771495.1. GTDB lineage: Bacteria > Acidobacteriota > Terriglobia > Bryobacterales > Bryobacteraceae > Bog-105. Next base: position 54,615 of record CAVYTR010000023.1, read on the forward strand.
ATTACCGGTTTTCTTTGCCAGGCCCTCAGTGGTTTTGTCGTTCAGGCCGAGGTTGAGAATGGTGTTCATCATGCCGGGCATGGAGAACTTGGCGCCGGAACGAACGCTGAGCAGCAGCGGGTCATCGACGCCGCCGAGCTTCTTACCCATCTGCGCTTCGAGCTTTGCAAGGGCTTCGCGAATTTGCTCGTCGACTTCTTTGGGAACTTTGTTGTTGTTTTCGAAGAACAGATTGCAGACTTCGGTTGAGATTGTGAAGCCGCCGGGGACGGGCACGCCCGCCTTGCTCATTTCGGCGAGACCGGCGCCCTTTCCGCCGAGGATGTCGCGCATTTTGCCGTCACCATCGGCGGTGCCTCCGCCAAACGAGTAAACGTATTTCTTCATTCCGGTTTTGTGTCTCCTGCTTTCGTTGAATAACTGTGATTGAACTTTCAGGCGATATTGCCTTGTGTGACGATTTCAGAAAAGTCGGCTATGGAAGAGAACTCGGTTAACAGGCTGTAGAGCAAGGCCAGGCGGTTCTGCCGGATTTCCAGATCTGGATCGTTTACTAGAATTTTATCGAAGAAGAGATCGACTTTCGGGCGGAGCGAGGCGATGGCAACCAGTTTGTCGCGATAGGAGGCGGATTGGTTGGCCTGGTCGCGCACGCGCAGGAAGTCGCTGTAGAGGTCGAGTTCGGGTCCGGGAGTCAGCCGTTGGGGGTTGGGCGGCGTGGATTCCGTGACTCCCGCCTGACGAAGAATGTTCTTGATTCGCTTGAAACTGGCCGCAAGCGGTTCGAAGTCTTCGGTCGGGCGGATGTAATGGATGGCTTCGGCGCGCTCGGCGGCATCGGTCAACGTGGATAGGGGCGCGGCGAGAACGGCTTTGATTTCGTCGTAGGCCAAATTGAGGACGTCGCGCAGATAGAAGTCGATTCGTTCGAGCAGGAATGATTCAAGCCCCGGAACACGACCGATGAGCTTCATCAACTCAAGAGGCAGGCGTGCTTCGAAGAGAATCTTGACGATGCCTTGAGCGGCGCGGCGCAGCGCGAACGGATCTTTGGAGCCCGTGGGTACGAGGCCGATGCGGAAGCATTCGCGGAGAGTATCCAGCTTGTCGGCTATAGAGACGATTTGGCCTTCGAGCGTTCGCGGGATCGAGTCTTCCATGCTCGCGGGCTTGTATTGATCGTAGATAGCGGTTGCAACAGATTCGGTTTCGCCTTGCGATTTTGCATACAGGCCGCCGACGATGCCCTGGAGTTCGGTGAACTCCTTGACCATATCGGTCGTGAGGTCGGTTTTGAGCAGCAGGGCGGCGCGATCTACGGTTTGGGAATCGGCGTGAAGCTGCGATGCAACTTCGGCAGAGAGCTTGCGGACACGCTCGGTTTTATCTGCGTAGCTGCCGAGCTTGGCTTGGAACGTAACGTTGGCCAGATCGGGGGCGCGGTCTGAGAGCTTTTTCTTCTGGTCGACCTGCCAGAAGAAGCGGGCATCGTTGAAGCGCGCTCGGAGGACACGTTCGTTGCCTTGGCGGATAAGCCCGTCGGGATCGCCGTTGGTGTTCGTGATGGCGAGGAATTCCGGTGCTAGCGATCCGTCCGGCTTGTGGACCGAAAAGTAGCGCTGGTGATGGCGCATGACAGTGGACAGAATTTCGCGCGGCAGTTCGAGGTAGGCAGGGTCGAACGAGCCCCGAACAGGAGTTGGGAACTCCGTCATGTACACGAGGGTCCGCATCAACTCGTAATCTGGTTCAACGCCGTTGACGAATCCGGATTCGATGCGGGATTTTCGCTCCGCTTCTTCGGCGATGACGAAATTCTCGCGCAGGACCTGCTGATAGTTTTGAACCGTAACGGGCAACGGAGTCTTGGAGCCGAGAACACGATGGCCGCGTGTTTCATTGCCCGATTTGACGCCCGCTATTTCGAACGGCACGAGATTGGTGTCCAGCAGGGCGACAATCCAGCGAATGGGCCGGATGAAGCGCAGGCCGCCTTTGCCGGTCCAGTACATGGCTTTCGGGAAACGGATTCCGCTGATGACCTCGGGCAGCTTCGAGGAGAGTGCTGCGGCTGCAGTCTGCCCTTTGACGTGCTGCGCGAATACGTACCGTTCGCCTTTCGCATCGGTCATTTTTTCGAGCTGCTCAACAGAGACGCCGTTCTTGCGAGCGAAGCCTTCGGCGGCTTTGAGGCCAGCGGACAGGTATGGGCCTTGCACGAGCGTTTGAACATCGGGCGCTTGGACCGAGATGTTTTCCGCGATCAGCACAAGGCGGCGGGGCGTGCCGTACGTTTTGATTGCGTCTCCCCCAAACGCACCGAACTCGGCTTGAAAACGCGCGTGGAGATCTGTGAGCGCGGGCTGGATCATCCAGTCGGGGATTTCTTCCGCACCGATTTCCAGGAGGAAATCAGGCATTCAGGCCGCTTCCTCTTCGCGCGGCGTTTGCTGCCGTACCCAAGCTTCGGCGACGCCCACTGCTAGTTTGCGAACGCGAGCGATGACGCCTACGCGTTCGGTGACACTGATGGCCCCGCGGGCATCCAGGATGTTGAACAGGTTGGAGCACTTCAAGGCTTGTTCATAGGCCGGCAGGACCGGGCTCAAGCTGTTGTCAACTGTTTTGAGTTTGGAAAGCAACTGCTGACATTCGCACTCGTGCAAATCGAACTCCTGCCAGAGGAGCGGGACGTCAGCCATCTCGAAGTTGTAAGTGGAAAACTGCTGCTCGTCGGCGAGGCGGACGTCGGCGTAGGTGAAACCGGGCGCCCATTGAATGTCGTAGATGCTGTCTACGTTTTGCAGGAAGGCAACAATGCGCTCAAGGCCATAGGTGATCTCTGCGGGGACGAGATCGAGATCGATGCCGCCGCATTGCTGAAAGTATGTGAACTGCGTGATTTCGAGGCCGTCGAGCATCACCTGCCAACCAATTCCCCAAGCGCCGAGCGTAGGCGCTTCCCAGTTATCCTCTTCAAACTTGATGTCGTGCTTGCGGAGATCAATTCCGATGGCTTCGAGGCTACCGAGATATTGATCGAGAACATCGTCGGGCGTAGGCTTCAAGATGACCTGCAGCTGCTGATGCTTATAAAGGCGATTCGGATTTTCGCCGTAACGGCCGTCTGCCGGACGGCGGCTGGGCTGCACGTAGGCGACCTTGTAAGGCTTCGGGCCAAGGACGCGCAGAAAGGTTTCGGGCGACATGGTTCCGGCGCCGACTTCGAGATCGTAGGGCTCCTGGATAATGGCGCCGCGGTCGGCCCAGTAGCGCTTCAGCTTGAAGATTGTGTCTTGAAAATAATCCATGCGTATGGGGATTAAAGGCCTTCGAGCAGGGAAGGTGTGTGGAATCGCCGCTCGACGTGGTTCTCCATTTGACGGACGAGAAAGCGCCGGAGATCAAGTGCGGTGTCTTTGTTCCAGGGGCGCGACGGAAGATCGGCGATGGGGGCGCGGAGCATGCTCGTCGCCAGTTGTCGCGAGTCCTGCGAGAGCGAACGGTCAGGGTGGGTGGTGAGATCGGGAAGAAAGCCGGAGAGGCGCGTGGCCCAGAGGGAGAAGTAGGCGATGGCTGTCCAGATGGATCCGGGGGCGCGAGTGTGCATATGACCGAGCACGGCGCCGAGCAAACGGAAGAAGTGTTCGTTGGGCTCGTTGGGTGGGAGAAGATGGTCGCTTAATTCCGCGAGATAGTCGAGGGCGACGCTGACGTCAAAATCCGTCACGAGATCGAATTGGGATTGGAGAAGATCGCAACCGTTCAGGTTTACGAGTTCGCGCGTTTCTTTCTGGCCGTAAGAAAGGTTGATCAACGATAAACGTTCCAGTCCTGAACCGAAAGTGTTTTTCGGTTTCCGGGCGCGCCTGGCAACGCCGCGCAACTTACCCTGATCCCTGGTGAAGAAGCTGACAATCAAGTCTGACTCGCGGAACGGGTAAGTACGGAGAACATATGTTTCACTCACCCGAGCCGGCATGACTCACACTTGTGCTGATCGCGGCCGGTGCCAAGGTTTGCAGCCGGTAGAACCCATAGGGTAGCAAAAGTGCAGGAGCCTGTTATGAAAGAATGAACGATTGCGCCTCGTACTTGTGGCAGTCCTGATGGCGGCGCTCGCCCCGTCTTGTTTTTCCCAGGCATCGGAAACCCATTCGCCGCAGATTCTGCTGACGTCTCAGCGACTGCGCCGATTGAAACGGGACCGCGAACGGCAAACAATGCGATGGGTGGATTTTGAGACTCGTGTGAAGACAGTTCCAGACTCGACGGAGCGAGGATTCGAGCTGGCACTGTATTATGCGATCACGAATGATGAACCGCGGGGTAGGGAAGCCGTACTTTGGGCGAAGGATCATCCGTGTGAAGAGCGGCAAGTGGCTCTGGTGCTTGATTGGGCGGGCAATTTGATGACGGATGGTGACCGCCAGCTGCTTAGCCGGACATCGTGTCCTCAAAAGGATTCGAACGGGCCGCGTGCCTGGCGGGACAGGTTGTTCAGGAAGATTGCAACAGATCAGGATGTAAGTCAATTAGTTGCAGATAGCCGGAGCGCGGTACCGTCCTGGGTGAATCCGGAGACGCTCAGTAAGCCCGCTGATTTCTACGCGGTTTGTGAGTTTCTGGGCGTAATGAAATCTTCGGAGCGCGTGGACCTGCGGGAGGGTTCGCACGATCTATTTACGGAGCTGCCGCAAGAGTTTCTTTTGCGCTTGAGGCCGCAGCAGCAAGAACACCCGGATTGGATGACACATTCGGCGGCGCTTGCACTAGTTGACCTGGATCCGAATCTGGAAGGTTCGCAATATCTGCAAGGGTGGGCATTACAGGACAACCAGGTGGTACGGGAAGGGCCGGGCGTAGCGTACGAGATGTTGTGGGCGGACCCTTACCTGCCGGGGGTGAGTTATCAAAACATGGATCCCTGGCTTTATCGAGCAGGGCGTGGATTACTGGCGAGGACTGATTGGAATTTGGACAGCTGCTGGGTTGATATCTCGGCGGCAAGTGTGGAGCAGGAGAACTGTCCGGCACGTTGGCAGGACAAGGATGCCTGGTTCGGGCGGTTACATCTGGTGCCGATGACAGCGAGCTGTGTCAATTTGCCGATGCGGAAGTCAAATACCGCGCTCATTCTGTGGAAGCTGCGGCCGCGTCAAGCTCTCACCTATGAAAGCGGGGAGAAAACTCCTGCGCCCAGCGAAGCAGACGAGCTGGGCCTGTGGCATGTTCCGACCAACGCCGAGGGCAAAGTTTGTACCAAGCACGAAGGGTCTACAAGGCCGTCCCGGCAGTAAAGGGCAAGCGGGAAGCGCCTGATAAACTTGGACTTTCATGATTGCAGCGACACAATTGCGCCCCGGCATGGTGGTTAAATTCAACAACGAATTGCACTCGGTTTTCAGCATGGTGCACCGGACGCCGGGGAATTTGCGCGGTTTCGTACAGGCGAAAATGCGAAACCTGCGTTCGGGTTCGATGATTGAGCACCGGTTTTCGTCGGAAGACAAGGTGGAACGAATTGCACTCGACGAGCAGGAAATGGAATACCTGTATGACGACGGCGAGTACTACTATTTCATGAACACCGAGAACTATGAGCAGATGCACCTGACAAAGGAGATGCTCGGGGACGGCGTGCTTTATTTGACGCCACAGTTGAAGGTGAACGTGGAGTTTTATGAAGGCAAAGCGATCAGCGTGGAGTTGCCGCCGAGCGTGGAAATGACGGTGATGGAAACCGAGCCGGGATTGAAGGGTTCGACCGTTTCCAATGTGACTAAACCCGCGAAGATGGAAACTGGGCTGGTGGTGCAGGTTCCGCCGTTTATTAGTCAGGGTGAGCGGATTCGGATTAGTACGTCGGAAGGGACGTATCAAGAACGCGCGTAGAGCGGCTGGAGTGGAGGCCATGTGATTTGGCTGAACATTTTGCTTTTCCTTTTCATGCCGGGTTGGGAGCTCCGGTTTTTTCGCGGAAAACGAAAACGGAGGAGTGATGAGTAGCTCTGATCGGAGCATCGGGAATCCTCACCAGATGAACGGCAACGTGCAGTTGCGGGTCCCTGAGATCCGGGAGTAACGCTCCCGCATCATTCCGTTAGAGACGTTCGCTCGTGTGGTTAGGAACGCGCATCACGACAGCGCGAGAGAGGACCTAGACGGACCTTTCAAACCCTAGATGAGGTGCGTCCTTCAGTTTGCGCTTGCTGCTTCATACCATTGGCAGCCGAAAAAGGGCCGGTAAAGACGTTCTTGGTAAATGACGGCTCAAAGCGTTCCGAAATCAGATTCGGAACGGATTTCTTTATCGCACGTCAAAGTTGAATCTTGTAGAGTCGCACAACAGATTGCGAGAGGAAAATGAGCTGTCGTATTGCAGTACGCCTCGCGTCCGCCATGTTGGTTGCAGTCACGGGCGCTCAGATCGGCAGTGCCCAGGCTACAACTGATAAGCCGCCTGAATTCGAGGTAGCTTCCATTAAGCCCACAAAGGCTGGTACGCAAGGATTCTTTATTCGCATGCAGCCGGGGGGCCGGTTTGTTGCCACGGGACTCACAACTAAATTCCTCATCGAGCAGGCGTACGATATCAAAGATTCGCAACTTGCGGGTGGGCCAGCGTGGCTGGACTCCGAGCACTACGATATCGATGCGAAGCCCGATGAGGAGACGGGAGCGGCATTCGACAAACTGCCTCCGGACCAACGCCGCCCACGGCTGAACATGATGTTGAAAGCGTTGCTGGCGGACCGCTTCAAGCTTTCAGTAACTCACGAAACAAAAGAACTTTCTGTTTACGCGCTGGTGATTGCGAAGGGTGGTCCGAAGTTCCACGAATCCACTTATAAACCAGCCGAGAAGTTTTCCGATACGCCGCCACCGTCTCCGGGGCAAGGCGGTCCACCCAGGCAAGGGATCATGATGAACGGACGTGGGGAGCTTACGGTGACGTACGCTGGCTTACCGATGTTTGCCGACGTGCTCTCGCGCTCAGTTAGCGGGATCGTAATTGACAAGACAGGTCTTACGGGGAAATATGATTTCACGCTGAAGTGGACACCCGATGAAGTGCAAGGGCCCATGATGCCGGGCGGTTCCAGACCGGGAGCTGACAGCCCGCCACCGCCTGACTCTTCGGGCCCGTCCATCTTTACGGCTTTGCGAGAGCAGCTTGGCCTCAAGCTTGAACCGCAGAAGGCTCCGACGGACGTCTTAATGATCCAACATGTCGAGAAGCCGTCCGAAAACTAAGATTGGCTTACTGGGCATTGTAATCGCTTGGGGCACTCTCTTTTGTATTGACGGTTCCGAGCAGCACGGTTATGTGACATTCGGGGGCTTGCCTGTTCCGGGTGCGACGATAACTGCCACGCAAGGCGAGAAGAAATTCGCAGCTGTTAGCGATGCAGGAGGCGTTTACTATTTTCCAGACCTGCCGGAAGGCCGCTGGAAATTCGAAGTTGACATGCTGTGCTTTGCTCCAGTGGAGGAAGAAATTACTGTTGAGGCGGGATCGCCTCCACCTACGTTCGAACTAAAGCTATTGTCACTGGATCAGATTCAGGCCGCTGCGCAGAGGCTGCGCGCACCAGCTACTCCCGTAGGCGCTAAATCGACCGCTGCGAACCAAGGGAACGCACAAGCTACCAAGCCGGCTGCGGCCGGAGAGGCAAATACAGCGGCGGCGTCGGTAGACGATCCTGCTCAGCGTGCATCGGACGGTTTCCTGATAAACGGCAGCATCAATAATGGGGCCTCCTCGCCGTTCGCGCAATCAGCGGTATTTGGAAATAACCGGAACGGCCATAAAGGCCTCTACAACGGCAGTTTAGGGATGATCGTGGATAACTCGATTTGGGATGCGCGATCATTTTCGCTTACTGGACAAGATACTCCCAAACCCACTTACAACCACTTAACTGCGGTCGCGACACTCGGGGGTCCATTGAAAATTCCAAAGTTGCTGCCGAATGGACCGAACTTCTTCATTGGGTATCAGTGGACGCGCAACCGCACAGCGACAACGGATACCGGTCTGGTGCCAACGCTCGCACAACGCAGTGGTGTAGTGGGCGTGGCGGCCAGTGATCCAACCACTGGGAATCCATTTCCGGGTGGCACTATTCCACAACTACGGTTGAGTCCGCAAGCACTGGCGCTGCTGAAGCTTTATCCACTCCCGAATTTCAGTGGCAGCACGCGGTACAACTATCAGATCCCCGTGCTCGGCGCGACGCACATCGATGCTCTGCAAGCTCGTTTGAACAAGTCGTTCGGGCGCAGGGACCTGATCTACGGAGGGATTGCGTTTCAGGACACGCGCTCAGATTCCGCGAATCTGTTCAACTTTCTCGATAGCAGTGTGTCGCTTGGACTCAACAGTAATGTGACGTGGTCACATCGTTTCGGGCAGCGTGTGCTGATGAATCTCGGATATCAGTTCAGCCGCAATGCCACGCACGTGACGCCCTATTTCGAGGGCCGGGAGAACGTGTCTGGGCTGGCCGGTATTCAGGGTAACAATCAAGCACCTCAGAACTGGGGCCCACCGGCCCTTACGTTCTCGAGCGGAGTTACCTGCCTCTCCGATGCGTTTCCTTCGTTCAATCGCAAGCAAACCAGTGGCGTCTCCGGTGCGTTCTCCTGGTACCATTCGCGACATAACTTCACGGCGGGCGCGGATTTCGAGCGCCAGGAGTTCAACTATCTTTCGCAGCAGGACCCGCGTGGAACCTTCACCTTTACCGGTTCCGCAACCGGCTCCGATTTTGCCGATTTCCTGCTCGGCATCCCCGATGCAAGCTCCATCGCTTTCGGCAACGCGGACAAATACTTCCGGGAGTCCGTTTACGATACTTACCTGACGGATGATTGGCGGATTAGTTCAAATTTCACGCTGAACGCCGGCGTGCGCTGGGAGTACGGCGCGCCCATTACTGAGCTGTACGGGCGTCTTGTAAATCTCGACATCGCTCCGTCTTTTTCAGTTGTTGAACCAGTGATCGCGAGCAATCCGGTAGGCACGCTGACCGGAACTCGATATCCGGGTTCGCTGGTGAGACCCGATAGGAATGGCGTGGAGCCTCGGGTAGGGGCCTCCTGGCGGCCTTTGTCCGGATCGTCTTTGGTAATCCGCGCCGGCTTTGGAAGCTATCGCGACACGTCTGTTTACCAGACGATTGCGGAACAGATGGCGCAACAACCACCACTTTCGAAGAGCCTGAGCGTTCAGAACAGCCGCGCTGATCCTTTGACCCTGGCCGACGGATTCAATGCGTCACCGGGAATCACGCCGAACACGTTCTCGGTCGACCCGAATTTCCGGGTTGGATACGTGCAGACGTGGCAAATTTCCATTCAGCGAGATCTTCCGGGTTCCCTGCAAATGTCAGCGACTTACTTGGGGAACAAAGGGACACGTGGGGCTCAGGAATTTCTCCCTAATACTGTGCCGCTGGGAGCGGCGAATTCCTGCCTGCTATGCCCCGCAGGGTTCGCCTATCTCACGTCGAACGGCAATTCGACACGCGAAGCCGCACAGTTCCAACTCCGTCGCCGATTGCATAACGGCCTTACGGCAACCGCGCAATATACCTTTTCTAAAGCCATTGATGACGATGCTGCGCTTGGCAGTCCATCGCGGTCCGTCTCCGCCGAGACACAAGGTTCGTTTAACCCGCCGACCAGCGCAAGTCCTGCGACTACTCAAGGCAGTTTTGTCCTGGCACAAGACTGGATGAACTTACGTGCAGAGCGCAGTTTGTCGTCTTTCGATCAGCGGCATCTCCTGACCGCGGTGTTGCAGTACACAACGGGCATGGGCGTTGGCGGCGGAACCTTGCTTACTGGCTGGCGCGGCCGCTTGTTAAAGGAGTGGACCTTCGCAACGCAAATCACTGCCGCAAGCGGTTTTCCGGAAACACCTATTTACTTAGCACCATTACAAGGAACTGGAATCACTGGAATCCTGCGACCCGAGTACACCGGAGCGCCTCTGTATGCGGGGCCGTCCGGTTACTTCGTGAACCCGGCAGCTTACGTTACGCCAATAACAGGTCAGTGGGGAAACGCGGGAAGAAACAGCATCAGAGGTCCTGCACAGTTCACGATGAATGCATCATTTGGCCGGACTTTTCGTCTGAACGATCGATTTAACCTGGATCTTCGTGTGGATTCCACTAACGCTCTGAACCATGTTACGTTCACCAGTTGGAACACGATTGTCAATAACGCGCAATTTGGGCTTCCGGCATCCGCCAATGCCATGCGGGCGCTGCAAACCAGTTTCCGGCTGAGGTTCTAGATGAGGATTACCTGGATAACATGTCTTGTCCTGGTGGTCGTTGGCAAGGCCCAGCAGGTGGGCGGCAATGCTTCACAAAACGGCGGGGGGCCCGTTCTGTTCAGCGCCGGGGCTCAGCTAGTAGTAGAGACGGTTAGCGTTACCGATAAGAATGGCAAACCGGTAGATGGTCTAAAAGCCAAAGACTTCGCCGTAACCGAAAACGGCGTTCAACAAGTAATTCGGTTCTTCGAGTATCAGAGCTTACCGAAAACGCCGAGCGTGGCTCCAGCAATGCCGGCGAAGCCTGAGAATGTTCACATTTATGACAAACTCACACGCGTTCACATTGCAGCGGAGCAGCCTGGGAACGCCCGCTACAAAGACCATCGCCTGCTAGCGCTTTACTTCGATTTGACTGCTATGCAGCCCGGCGACCAAATCCGTGCTTTCGATGCAGCAAAGAATTTCGTTCGAAACCAGATGGCGGCGACAGACCTGATTGCAGTAATGCGCTATTCGGGCGGTGCAGTCGACGTGCTGCAGGACTTCACGAACGATCGCGATCGAATTGTAAGCATTCTTCAGACGATGGCAGTGGGAGAAGGTCAGGGCTACGACGAAAGCGCGAGCGATGCCAGCAGTTCTGATACTGGCGCCGCATTCGGCCAGGACGATAGCGAGTTCAACATCTTCAATACAGACCGGCAACTCTCAGCACTGCAGACCGCGGCCACACTGTTGGGCAGACTGAGCGAGAAAAAGTCACTGATTTACTTTGCCAGCGGTCTTCGACTGAACGGGCTGAACAATCAGGCGCAGCTACATGCAACCATCAATGCGGCGATTCGGGCCGGAGTTTCTTTTTGGCCGATTGATGCACGTGGATTGGTGGCCCAAGCTCCGCTCGGAGACGCCACCCGAGGATCTCCCGGGGGCGTTGGGATGTACTCAGGCGCATCGGCTCTCGCCCTTACTACGAATTTCCAACTTTCGCAGGATACTCTCTTCTCGCTGGCCTCCGACACCGGGGGAAAAGCTCTGCTGGATTCCAACGATTTGACAAAAGGCATTGTAGACGCCGAGAAGTCGGTCACGAGCTACTACATACTCGGGTATTACACAAGCAACGCAGCCTTGGATGGCAAGTTTCGCCGTATCAAGATATCGCTCAGCAACGCTGCTCTTTCGGCCAGCCTTGATTACCGTCAAGGGTACTTCGCCGGAAAACAGTTTGCCAAGTTCAATGCTGCCGATAAAGAACGGCAACTCGAAGACGCACTGATGTTAGGCGATCCAATTACCGAACTGACAATAGCGATGGAAATTGATTACTTCCAGCTAAACCGAGCCGAGTACTTCGTTCCGACCATCGTCAAAATTCCTGGCCGCGAGCTAGCGCTCGCGAAACGGCACGGAGCCGAACATACGCTGATTGATTTTATTGGTGAGATCAAGGACGAATACGGCACGACAGTCAGCAACGTGCGTGACAAGATAGACATCAAGCTCAGCAACGCCACGGCCGTGGAGTTGTCTAAGCGCCCCATTGAATACGATACTGGTTTTACTCTGTTACCGGGTAAGTATGTGATGAAGTTTCTGGCTCGGGATGACGAAACGGGGAGAATCGGCACGTATCAGACTAAGTTCACCATTGCGAATCTGAACAAGGAGGACAAGCGCGTCGCCATTAGCTCGGTCGTACTGGGGAGCCAGCGGGTCGACCTTCGCGATGCGCTATATAATGCAGTCAAGACGAAGAGTCAAACGGCCGAAGAGAACAGTCCCCTGGTCCAGGACGGGCAGAAGCTGATTCCCAGTGTGACACGCGTGTTCAAGAAAAACCGCGATATGTTTGTTTATCTTGAGGCGTATGAGCAGGGCGCCGAAACGAGGCGTCCGTTGCTCGCCTTTGTCAGTTTCTATCGCGGAGCGGCAAAGGCCTTTGAAACCGCCCCGGTCAAGATAACGGACGGACGGAACAACAGGTTGAAGACTATGCCGATTCGATTTGATATCGCGCTTGCGAGTCTAGCGGCGGGCGAGTATCGGTGTCAAGTCACCGTGCTCGATCCCACGCAGCAGAAAGCTGCGTTCTGGCAAGCGCCGATCGAAGTTGTTCCTTGATGGCGGGGTTCTTGGTAAGTTTCGTTGTTTAAATCGGCCGCAGTGTGCCGTTCTAGATTTCCGCTCAGACCTGATTAGCCTACATTGGAATGGATCGCGTCTTCCGCTTGCAACCGGGCGCGGACGGCTTCGAGCTTGTCCTTCTGACGGCCTGCAGCGTCGAAGTTTGATGGATCGAGCCACAGTTCGAAAGCCGCCTTGCACAGTGGCCAGTCGCGATCGAGCATTGAGTACCAGGCTGTGTCCCGGTTCTGCCCTTTGATGATCATGTGCTGGCGGAAAATGCCTTCGAATTGGAACCCGAGCCGAATCGCAGCTTTTCGGGAAGCCTGATTCAGAGCATTGCATTTCCATTCATAGCGGCGATAACCCAGATTTTCAAATGCATGCCACGCCATTAGGTACATTGCTTCTGTCGCGGCTGCTGTCTTTTGGAGTTTCGGCGCAAATAGAATACTTCCGACCTCGATGACGCGGTGGGCCGGCTCTATACGCATGTACGCAGCATGTCCGACTGCCTCGCCGGAACTCTTGTCCAGAACAGCGAAGAGTAGAGGATCTGCCGAGGCGGCTCTTTTCTTCAGATATTCGTCGAATGCTTGGCGGGTGGCAAACGGACCATGGAACAGGTAGCGCCACAGTTCCTCATGCGAAGGTCCGGCGGTTTGCAGGTAGAGAGAATCGCCGTGAAGTTCGGGATCGAGAGGTACGATTGCGGTACGCAGGCCTTCGAGACGAATCCGCGCTGGAATCTGAGCGGGGCCCGTTTCCGCTACCGATGACGACAATTCCGGCATCCCTTGTTACTGTAGAGGATCTGGCCAAGCGACACGAGTACAATCTAATCACTAAGTGGACCGGTAACCGAGGCGAGGGAACTTCCGGTTATGGTACGTATAGCCGTGATCACGAGATAAGTGGGCCAGGGAAGATACAGCCGCTGGCAGGCTCTTCAGATCCGGCTTTCCGCGGCGATGCTGCACGCTACAACCCGGAGGAGTTGCTGGTGGGATCTCTTTCCGCCTGCCACATGCTTTGGATGCTGCACCTCTGTGCGCAATCCGGTGTTGTCGTTCTTGCATACGAGGATCACGCGAGTGGAGAGATGCAGGAGACGGATGACGGGGCGGGTGAGTTCGTCCGAGTGACCCTGCGCCCACGGATGACAATCTCGGATGCGGCGCGTATTGCGGAGACCGAAGAGCTCCACGAAAGAGCCCATCAACTTTGCTTTATTGCACGTTCGGTCAAGTTCCCGGTGGAGCACATACCGGTTACGGTGGCTGAAAAGGCGAGCGGGTAAGAGCGCTTTGAGCCTTGGTTTGAGCAGATCATGGGCAGGGACCGTCACATGTCCATCAAATGTGTGAAGCTTGCTTGCCGGGATTCGCGGGAACTACCCAGAGAGCGAGAGCTCCGTGGACAGTACCTTCACCGATTTTCACTCGGGTACTTTTGTGCAACCGTATCTACCGTCGAGCGTAGCCGGTTCTTGTCTTTCGAGATTAAGACTCAGGTAAATGGCCCCTGGTGTCGGGTCATGCGTGTAGGCAGCGATTGGCTCGAATCCGAAATTGCGATATATCAGCAGGGCCGCGGTCATGAAGGGCATAGTGTCGCCAACTAGCTCGCGATAGCCAGCATTCCGAGCTTCGACGATCAACCAACGCAAGAGAGTTCGTCCAATGCCGCGTTGACGGAACTGGGTGCGGACGTAGAGACGCTTGGCTTCGCACCGGGTCTCGTCGACGCGACGAAATGCAATACAGCCTGCGGGCAGTCGGTCGGCCAGCGCCAGGGCGAGCCGTCCTTCGGGTGGCGCATACTTGCCGGGCAGACCGGTCACTTCGGCAGAAAAGTCTTGGAACGATGGATCGAAGCGCAGGAAATGCCAGTACTCGAGAAAGAGCTCCCGGACGGCTTCAATTTCTGCGGCACTTGTGGCCGAAACAATTTGTACGCTCAAAACAATGGAGTCAGGTTTTTGCCGGAAACTGATTGGCGATTTCGCCGGCTGACCGAAGTGTGAGGGCAACAAAGGTCAGGGTGCCGTTGGTGCAGCCCGCGGCTGGCAGAGTGGGCGCGCCCACGACGAACAAATTCTGATGGTCGTGCGTGCGGCCGAACGAGTCGCAAACACTCGTTGCCGGGTCAGTTCCCATGCGGCAGCCACCTGCCGGGTGATCGAGATAATCGCTCTCAGCAACGCGCAGGATATTTGCCGAATCTGCATGGGCGAGGCGAGCGAAGACATCGCGAATGTGTTGCTTGGTTGCGGACAGCCGTGCTTCAGTGGCAGCATGCAGCTTGTGAACAATCCTGGGCAGCGGGTCGCCGAAGCTATTTCGATGCGAGGGGTCGAGGGTCACGGCGCTGTTTTCATCCGGATGGACATCGTAATAAGCCCTCACGCGTGCCATGCCCTTCTTGTTCCTGGCGCGCCAGTCGGCCACGACAGCATCGCCGAGGAGTAACTCGCCTTTCGAATCCTTTAGACGCACAGGTTTTCCGGCGTTTGACCAGATTCGCAAATCATGGCGCACATAGGGCTTGTCAGGAGCACAGCGGAAGAACTGGCGCGATATCAAACCGTACTGGGTGTTCATGCCTGGAAAGATCGGTCGGTCGACCTCTACGATGGCGGAAATGAAAGCGTGACCATTCGAATATTTCCCTACTTGACCGGTGCGATTCGCAAGCCCGTTTGGAAAACGGGAGGAAGAGGAGAGCAGCAGCAGGTGGGGGCTCCAGGTGTAACCGGAAGCGATAACAAACAATTGAGCGCGATACTCAATTGCCTCGGTCGGATGGTCACGATGTACGGCTTGAGCTGTAGCAACGGAAGACTTCCCGTCTTGAACAGTCAGCTTCCGAACCAGGGTCCGGTCGTGGAGAGCTGATTTTCTTCTGAGCCAGCAGGCGCTTGAATGTGAAGTCGGGGGAATACTTTGCCCCCGTTGGGCAGATATCACACGTTCCGCAACGCTGGCACACGGCGCGCCCGTCGTAAGGGACCGTGTTCTTTGACTGCGGTGTGCCTTGAAAAGGAATACCGCTCTGGTCGCCCCATTTCTTCAGTTCCGCGAGATCGTAAGTGAGCGGCATGGGAGGCATGGGATAGGGCTCCGAGCGCCGATCTTCGGCGAAGGGACTGGGCTCGCCCGAAACTCCCAGGCGGCGGTCTGCTTCACAGTAGTATTTCTCCAACTCGGACCACTCGATTGGCCAATCTACGTAAAGACCGTAGAGAGATTTCAGCCGGAGGTCTTCCTGCGAGAAGCGGTTGCAGGTGCCGCCCCAATGTAGAGCCTGTCCTCCGACCGCCATGGTGCGAGATATCTGGCCCTCTGCCGCCTGATCCGGAATGAAGTCTTCCGGCCAGGGATTCTCGCCGAACCTGATCATACGCTCGCGGTAATCGTAGCGGTTTTCGAGATCGAAGATGGAGCGCCCGGCTTCTACTACAGTGATCGACAGCGCCGGCCGCAGCTCAGCGAGTTTTTCGGCTAGCATTGCGCCGGAGATTCCGCCGCCGATGATGCAAACGTCCGTTTCGTGTACAGGCATGTTGGGTCTCAGCTCAGCGGCGCCGGGCGTTTGCCCGAAGAGGCAAGACCGCGGCAGTCCTCGCGCTTGATTGCGGCATTGTAGAGAAAATCTTCACCCACGCTGCTGTTATAGAAGAAGCTCATCAGGTCTGCGGCAAGGTGGCGGCCGTTTGGTTGCGAGGGGAGGGAATCCACTCCGGCCTTTGTCAACGCGACTTTGATGAGATCGCGTTTATCGCTGTCACCAAGTTGCGCGAAGGGAACGCGCTTTTGCACGGCTGCGGCGTTCAATTCATGTAATTGCTCGCTGTAGTGAGCAGAAGGGTTCGGCCCCAGCACACGTGGCTTTGGATGGCCATAGCCGTATCCGGCGTCGGCACCCGCACGATAGTCTCGAATCCATTGCTGGAACTGCGCCGATATCTCTGTCACGCGCCCTGGAGTGAGCGATGCGGGCAACACGACAAGAGCGACTTCTCGTAGCAACGGACTATCAGCGGGGTCCAAGCCGGCTGCTTGTGCCCGTGTCCAGCGTGGCAGAAACACGGAGCTCGATAGAATCCACTGAAAAAACCGGCGTCTCAACATAGGACCTCTCACGCGCTGTTATTTTGTTATTGCTTGACAGAAGCCGCGGTAAATGCCTTGGCTGGGCCCTCAATGGAGAAGGCGGCTAGTGCTGCATTCGGGCCGGAACCTGTAGCTACGATTACAAACTGATGCCCCTCGCGGGTTCGATAAGTCATCGGCGTGCCGTAAGCGCGAGCGGGGAGAGTGCCTTGCCACAGATCTTTGCCGGTCAATTTATCGATGCCGTGCAGAGAAGTATCCTCTCCTGCAACGAACACGAGGCCTCCTTTCGTAACCACGGGGCCTTGAGGGCCAGCGACGCCCAGGACCGGCGGCAAATTTACGCCCTTTAGTGCCGGATTTTTGCGGAGTTCGGGCCAGTCTCCAAAAGGCTCGCTCCATGTGATCGCGCCGCGAGTCAGGTCTACCGCCGTCAACAAGCCGTAAGGAGGTTTCGTTAAAGGCAGACCGTTGTGAAAGGTGGCGTTTGTCCCTTTCAGATCGCCGCTCCAGTCCGCGTCGACCTCTGACGCCCGGGGATTCGCCTTGCTCCTGTCGGGCTTTGAGACACGCGCTATATGTGCCACGTTTGTCGTTTTGACGTATAGGATTTGAGTGTCGGGATCAAAGGCTCCGCCGCCCCAATTCACTCCGCCCAAGACGCCCGGAAGCATTAAAGTGCCCTGATAAGAAGGCGGGGTAAAAAGCGGGCCCATGCGGTATTTCTTCATCTCCGTTTGCGCCTCTGCTTTCAGTTCGGGAGTGGCATCAAAGGCATTGTCCAAGGTAATGCCTTGCGGAACAAGCGCAGGTGGCTTTGATGGGAAGGGTTGCGTTGGGGACGCAGACTCGTTGGGAAGATCGCTCGCGGGAACTGCGCGCTCGTCGATCGGCCAGACTGGGCGGCCAGTCACACGATCGAAGACGAACGCAAACCCCTCTTTCGTTTCTTGCACGACTGCGTCGATCTTCTTGCCATCGACATGCAGGCTGACCAGCGTTGGAGGGGACGATAGGTCATAATCCCAAAGCCCGTGATGAACAATCTGGAAATACCATTTGCGCTGTCCGGTGGCGGCGTCCAGGCACACCAGCGTTTCACCGTAGAGGTTGTTTCCGGGCCGAGCGCCTCCGAAGAAGTCGTTGCTCGGCGTACTCACCGGCAGATAGACCAATCCCCTTTGTTCATCGAGGGTCATCGGCGCCCAGACATTTGTATGACCGGTGAACTTCCAGGAGTCCTTGCCCCAGCTGTCGTTGCCAGGTTCGCCTGCTTGAGGGATCGTGTGGAAGCTCCAGAGTTGTTTACCTGTCCTGGCGTCGAAACCACGAACGTCGCCCGGAGGATCGTTGTGATAAACCAGGCGGTCACCGACGCCATTGCCGATAATCACTATGTTCTTGTACACGACTGGCGGTGAGGTCTCGGTGTAATGAAGCTTGTTGATCGGCCAGATGAGGCCTTGGCTTAAATCCACAACACCGTTGTCGCCGAACGAATTGACAACTTTCCCGGTTGCGGCATCCAGGCAGATCAAGCGATACCGGCTATTCATGAAGATTCGCAATTTGCCGCCGTCGCGCCAAGCCGCGACTCCGCGGTGTACGTATCCGGTTCCATTTGCCGGTTGGCCCAATTTGTACGCCTCGGGATCGTAGCTCCAGATGAGTTCACCGGTTTCTGCATTCAAAGCGGCAACTCTGTTGTAAGGAGTGCTCAAGTAGAGCACGTTGTCGATCATCAGCGGCGTGTTCTCGAACATGCCGGGGCGCGTGCCGTATTCCGGAAGCTCGCTTTCGCCGGGCTGCCAGGTCCAGGATAGATGCAGTTGGGCGACGTTCTTCGGGTTGATGTCGGCCAGAGTGGAATACTTGGAGCCGCCCTGGTCACCTCCATAAAACGGCCATTCGACCATCTGCTGGTGATCGCGCGCGGGAACAGTGAAAGGGATGAGGATCGCGGATGCGATCATGCCGGCTCGGAGAAATGTTCTCATTGAGGAACTCAGGTGGTCCTTTTGAATCGCGGGCTAAAAATTGCGGGTCACTGATGATAAATTCCTGCTGTTTCGAAAAGGGTACGTCCCCGGCTTCTGTTTTGTCAATACAGATCCTCAGGGTCTGGCGGTTGTAACATTGACAAGTGACAGAAGATGTTCTCGAAGTCTGGCGCATTCATGACGACATCAACTTCACTCTTCTGGAGCGAATACCAGAGGAAGGTTTCGCAGCTCTTACACTTCTGAAAAACGGGCAGCCTTCGAAAGGCCGGAATGTGGCGCGCGTTTTTGCTCATATGCACGAAGTGCGGAGGGCTCACCTTACCAGGGAATTTGCCAAGAACGTACCGACTTTCGGAATCGGGGCCACTCCTTCGCGTGACGAACTGCTGGCGGGATTTCGGGAATGCAGTCGCGGGCTGGAGTCACGCATCGAGAAGTTAGTGGAAACACGCGAACGGCTGAAACATCGTGGCGGATTGGCCTTGGTGGGCTATCTGATCGCACACGATTCCCACCATCGCGGGCAAATCCTGCTGGCGCTGAAGCAGTCTGGCGTCCGAATGCCGGAGGAAGCAAAGTTCGGTATATGGCAGCATTGGTTCAAGCCAACGCTCACCGTTCAGAGTTAGAGAGTCTGGCAATCAAAACTCTATGGCGAACCTTCTCGGAATAAAACCGCTTGCAAGTCTGATGGAGGAAGCCGGAGAGAAGGGTGCACACACACTGAAGCGCTCGCTCGGTCCGGTGAACCTGATCACGCTTGGAATCGGAGCGATCATCGGGGCAGGAATATTTGTACTTACAGGACAGGCGGCCGCTTTGCATGCCGGCCCAGCGATTGCGTTAAGCTTCGTACTCGCTGGGATCACATGCGCTTTCGCCGGATTGTGCTACGCGGAGTTCGCCTCCATCATTCCCATCGCCGGGTCAGCGTACACCTACGGCTATGCCACGCTTGGGGAATTTGTAGCCTGGGTGATCGGCTGGGATCTCGTTCTCGAGTACGCTTTTGGCGCGGCCACAGTCGCTTCAGGGTGGTCGGGCTATCTCGTCAGCCTGCTGGAGCAGATTGGAGTTCATCTGCCGCCGCAGATCACGACGACGTACGGCACTGTTTCCTGCCTGTACAACGGCCGATGGCAGCTTGCGACTTCTTTGCCTGCAAATGTGGATACCGCGTCGCTGCCGCACGTGACAGGAATCTTCAACCTGGTCGCGTTTCTGGCGATCGTGTGTGTCACGGTTGTGTTGGTCATCGGAGTGAAAGAATCGGCGAATCTGAATTCGGCCATCGTGATGGTTAAGCTCGCGATTGTCGGCGTTTTCCTGTTCATCGGGATCGGTTTTCTGTTGCAACATCCCGAGATCGCGAAAGCGAACTGGCATCCGTTCATACCGCCCGCTCAGCCTTCGGGCCAATTCGGTTTGGGAGGGATTGCGGCGGGTGCAGCATCCGTATTCTTTGCCTATATCGGGTTCGATGCTGTTTCGACAGCTGCGCAGGAAGCCCGGAATCCGCAGCGAGACATGCCGATCGGCATTCTGGGTTCACTAGTAATTTGCACGATCTTATACATCGCAGTTTCGCTGGTTTTAACGGGAATGGTAAATTACAAAACCCTGAACGTGGCTGATCCGGTTGCGCTTGGAATCGATGCTGCGGGTGTCTCCTGGGGCAGTCTGCTGGTAAAGATCGGTGCAGTGTTTGGCCTGGGTACGGTGATGCTGGTGATGCTGCTCGGCCAATCGCGCGTTTTCTTTTCGATGTCACGCGACGGGCTCCTACCCAGGTGGGCGAGCGACATTCATCCGCGTTTCCGCACGCCGTGGATTTCCAACGTGGTGGTGGGCGGGATTGTTGCGTTCTTGCCGGCACTGCTGCCGATTGACAAGCTCAGCCAATTGGTCAACATGGGAACGCTGCTCGCGTTTGCGATCGTCTGCGCAGGTGTGTGGATTTTGCGCCGCCGGCATCCCGATCTCAAGCGTCCGTTTCGCACGCCGATGGTGCCGGTCGTGCCGGTTCTCGGGATTATTTCAGCCTTTTACCTGATGATCAAGCTGCCTTTGCTTACCTGGAGTGTGTTGATAATCTGGCTGGCGATTGGGTTGCTGATTTACTTCAGCTACTCGGTGAAGCACAGCAAAGTACAGATTGCGTTGCGCGGCGCGTAAGCGACCCATCTTTGTTATTCTCGAAATTTAAGGAACATCAGAGGTTTTCCCATGTCCGGACACAGCAAATGGGCCACTATCAAGCATAAGAAAGCGGCTCTCGACGCCAAACGCGGTAAAGCGTTCACGCGGTTGATCAAGGAAATCATGATTGCGGCCCGCAATGGAGGCGATCCCGATGCGAACGCTCGTTTGCGTACGGCCATTGTAGCTGCGAAAGCGGTTAGTATGCCCGCAGACAACATCAAGCGCGCCGTCATGCGCGGAACCGGAGAACTTGAAGGCGGGCAGATCGACGAGATTTTATTTGAAGGCTACGGGCCGGGTGGCGCTGCTGTACTTGTAAACGTGGCGACGGACAACCGAAACCGTACGGTTAGTGAGATTCGACATCTTTTTTCGAAGAACGGCGGCAACCTGGGTGAGCAGGGAAGCGTTTCCTGGATGTTTGAGCGCAAGAGCCAGATTATTATCGACGGTGAAAAGGCAACCGAAGATCAGTTGATGAGTATCGCTCTGGACGCAGGCGCCGATGACATTCGCGATCAGGATGGAGCATGGGAAATCCTTTCTCCTCCTGAGGCGCATGAGGCTGTTCTGCAGGCGCTGCAGAACGCAGCAATCCCAAATGAATCGGCGGAGATTGCGATGGTACCGAAGAATACCATTAAGCTCGAAGGAAAGAACGCAAGCGCGATGTTGAAGCTCTATGACGTGCTTGAGGAGCACGATGACGTGCAAAGTGTTTACGGCAATTACGAAGTGGACGAGGAGGAAGTGGGAGCTCTCGCCTGAGGGCGGGACAGACCAAATGCTTGAGCGCGCGTCGCGATGAGAATTCTTGGAATAGATTGCGGAACCGAAAAGACCGGTTTCGGGGTGATCGATTCGGACGGTCGCACTCATCGCCTGATCGACGCAGGAGTCATCAGAACCAAGACTGCTGATCGTCTTGAGTATCGACTGGCAGTTATTGCGCGCGAGCTGCGGCGCGTGGTATCGCATTCATCTCCCGACGCCGTGGCGGTCGAAGAGGTGTTTCATTCGGTGAACGCCAAATCGGCGCTGAAGCTGGCTCACGTACGCGGCGTGGCGCTATTGCTGGCTGCGGAAGCGGGATTGCCTGTCAGCGAGTATTCGGCGCTCGCCGTCAAAATCAGTGTTGTTGGTTACGGTCGCGCCGAGAAACAGCAAGTAGAAATGATGGTTCATTCTCTCTTGGGAACCGACCAGAAGTTCGAATCTTACGACGCGACGGATGCCCTGGCAGTAGCGATCTGTCACGGAGCCCGATTCAACTTCCCGGTTGCAGCCGGCGTGCAGCGATGAGCGTTGCCGCAGCTGCTCTGCCTGCGCTTCTGGTCGGTTTGTCGGTTTCCAGCCTTGCATCTCCCAGGCTTACATACATAAAGAGCTTCCCAGGAAGTAGCCCGGCCTACGTGTCGGTCGCGCTCGACAGGTCGGGCGCTCTGGAATATAAAGAGTCGCCTACCGACGACCAGCCATTGAAGATTCAGTTCTCGGCTACGGACACGGCGCAATTATTTGGAATGGCCGAAAAGCTGGACTACTTCAAATCGCCGCTCGAGTCTGGCCTGAAGGTGGCCAACACGGGCAAGAAGACCTTCCGGTTCGAAGCCGAAAACGGAACCCAATCGGAACAGATTTTCAATTACTCGCAAAACGCCGTCGCGCAACAATTGTTGGATCGATTTGAGCAAATCGTATCGAGTGAGCGAGCCTTCATCGATCTTCAGAGGACGATACGCTTCGACAAACTCGGAGTGAATGATGCGCTGGCCGAGATTGAAGCTTTGTGGCTGAACAAGCAACTCGCTGCTCCCGAGCAATTTATTCCGCTGTTGATTCGCATCTCCACGCACGATTCGTTTATGCACCTGGTGCGCGAGCGTGCGGCCCGGCTGAAAGAGCAGTTTGAGAAGCCCGGAGCAAACGACCCAGCGGCCGCCGCCAAACGAGGGCAATGACACCGGCTACTGCCTCTGACCAGTTGTTTGAGCGTGTAGTCTGGATCGTTCTCGACAGCGTTGGCATTGGTGCCATGCCTGATGCGGCACTATATGGCGATGAAGGGAGCGACACCCTCGGAAATATCGCTTTACGGCGAAAGCTGGCGCTACCAAATCTCGCTGCCTTGGGACTTGGCAACATTCGGCCGATCGCTGAACTTCCTGCAGTTCCCACCCCCCGTGCAGCGTATGGAAAATGCACACTCGCCTCACCAGGGAAGGACACAACAACGGGGCATTGGGAGATGTGCGGCATCCTTTTGGACAAGCCTTTTCCGCTGTACCCGCACGGCTTTCCTCCAGAAATCATCGGACCGTTCGAAGAGCAAATCGGCCGTAAAACACTAGGCAATAAGACAGCGTCGGGCACCGAAGTTATCAAGGAGCTTGGTGAGCAACATATGCAAACGGGCTCGCCCATTGTGTACACGTCCGCTGACAGCGTGTTTCAGATCGCGGCGCATGAGGACGTTATCGGCTTAGGGGAGCTTTACCGCATTTGCGGGGTCGCAAGGGAGATCCTGCAAGGGCGGAATGAGGTGGGGCGAGTGATCGCTCGTCCCTTTAAAGGGAGACCCGGCGCTTTTACCCGCACCGCAAATCGGAAGGATTTCGCTGTGCCGCCACCCGCGGGTATGCTGCTGGACCGGCTTGCAGAGGGCGGTGTGGCCGTTTATGCCGTAGGCAAAATTTCCGATATCTTCCTCGGCCGTGGAATCACGCGCAGCGTTAAGACGAAGAATAACGAAGACGGTATGGTGAAAACGGAAGCCGCGATGGGTGAACAATCTACCGGGCTGATTTTCGTCAATCTGGTCGACTTCGACCAGCAGTTCGGACACCGGAATGATGTGGAAGGATATGCGGGCGCGCTTGAAGCGGTGGATCGCTGGCTGCCGGATCTGCCGTTGCGCGAACGCGATCTGGTGATCCTCACAGCGGACCACGGCTGCGATCCGACTACGCCTTCCACAGATCACTCGCGCGAATACACACCACTGCTTGTCTACGGGCCCTCGGGTCGCGGCAACGTAGCATTGGGAACACGCGCTTCCCTAGCAGATATCGGCCAAACGGTAGCTGAAAATTTCGGCGCGGCCATCTCGCACGGGATCAGCTTTCTCCATGACATTCAGAAAGGACAGTAACTCAATCCGCATCCTATGAGACGGCGCATTATGGCGGCCAATTGGAAGATGTACAAGACCGCCGCTCAAACTATCGCCTTCTTCGATCAATTCAAGACAGAGCTCAACGGTACAGAGCGCTGCGAGATCGTTGTTTTTCCGGTCAGCCTGGCGATTCCGGCGGCGGTTCAAGCGGCATCTGCAACTTCCATTCGTATCGGAGGCCAAAATATTTATTGGTGCAAAGAAGGCGCGTACACGGGCGAAATCTCAGGTGAACTACTGCGTGCGGCGGGTGCGACATGGACCCTAGTCGGTCACAGCGAGCGGCGTCAACACTTTCACGAGACTGACGCGGACGTTCTGAAAAAGACTCAGGCGGCGCTCGAGGCTGGGCTTACGCCCATCGTTTGTGTAGGCGAGCGCCTGGAGGAGCATCAGGCCGGGAAAGCTCACGACGTTTTGATTCGACAGTTTGCAGGCGGCCTGGCCGGTCTGACGGAAGAACAGTTTGCCGAGATTGTTATGGCATACGAACCGGTATGGGCCATCGGTACCGGCAAAACGGCGACTCCTGAGATCGCCTCCGACGCCCATCGTCTGATTCGGTCGGAAGCAGAAAAGCGCTTCGGCACGGAAGCCGCCCAGCAGTTGCGGATCTTGTATGGCGGAAGCGTGAAGCCTGACAACATTGTGGGCCTGATGGCCGAAGAGGAAATAGACGGTGCACTTGTTGGTGGCGCGAGCCTTGATCCGATCTCCTTTGCAAAGATCGTAAAGGCGGCGTAGGCTAATTCTCTCCGTCGGCCTTATCCTTCTCTCGTGCGGATTTCCCGGGCAAATCGAAGGGATTCTCATGGACCTTCTCGCGAATGCCCGAACCCAGCGTCTTTGCCAGCGAAATGCTTGCTTCGCCGAACCGGCCCCGAATGTGATCCACGGAGCGAAATGCTTGCCGCAGTCTTTCGGTGTGAGGTTCATCGAGAAGGCTCATCTGGCCCTCGACGCTCCTCAGCGAGCCCGCGTGGACCCCGAGCAGCCGGACCGGCGTCGTTCCGTCCCAAGCTTGGCGGAACAGGTTGATAACGGCGCCCGCTATCTCGCCATCGAGTTGCGTCGCGTGATCGAGGGAACATGCGCGCGTGATGGTCGAGAAGTCTTCGTAGCGCAACTTGAGTTGGATCGTGCGCGAGTAAAGCCGGTGCTCGCGGAGGCGCTTCGCCACCATCTCCGAAAGGCGCAACAGTGCAGTTTCCAGGCGCCCGCGATCCGCAAGATCTTCCGAAAACGTATTCTCGTGACTGATTGATTTCGGGTCTTCATTTTCTCCTATAGGAGTGTCGAACCAGCCGCCTGCGTCCTGACCGCGCGCCTTCCCAGCCAGCGCCAAACCCCACTTGCCGAACCTGGCGGCCAGGAAATGCTCGTCGAGGCGTGCTAGATCGCCCACTTGGCAAATGCCGATTTTCTGGAGCGATTCCTCGGTTTTTTTGCCGACTCCTGGAATTTTTCGAATGGCGAGAGGCGCGAGAAAGGCAGCTTCACGCCCGGGCATGATGTAAAGAACCCCGTTCGGTTTTGCCTGATCGGAAGAGACCTTCGCAACCAGGCGTGAAGATGCAAGTCCGAGTGAGCACCGCAGATTAGTCTCAGCCGTGACGGCCTCGTGCAGCAGATGAGCGAGCCGTAGCGGAGGCCCGAACAACCGCTCGGTTCCAGTCAGATCCAGGTAAGCTTCATCGATGGAGGCCATCTCGACGAGAGGCGAGAAACGCTGCAGCACAGCATAGACTTTCTTCGAGTATTCGCGATACCGCTCCGGATGGCCGTCGACGAAAGTAGCATGCGGACAAAGGCGCGCAGCTGTTCGTAAAGGCATCGCCGAGTGGACGCCGAATTTCCGCGCTGCGTAAGAGGCTGCGGCCACGACGCCGCGTTGGTTGGCCTTGCCGCCAACCACAACTGGCTTGCCTTTGAGCGAGGGATCAAACAATTCTTCTACCGATACGAAGAACGCATCCATGTCGAGATGGCAAACCAGGAGCTGCATGCTTGCTTACCCGATGAAAGTAGCTCCGATTACACGAGGCAAACCAGCGAGATCATTGATGACTTCGATCTTCGTCCAGTGCATATCCAGCATCTCGCGAACTCCATCCAGGGAACGATAGCCAAGCTCCATGAGCAATCGGCCGCCGGGCTTCAGAGACGCCATCGCCCCCGCGATAAGGCGCCTGTAAATCTCAAACCCAGTATCGCCTGCAAACAGCGCGACATGAGGCTCCCAATCGCGCACCTCTGCCTGCATGTTGGCCGCGTCTGAGCCGGGCACGTACGGCGGGTTCGATAGCAGGAGATCGATGCCTCCGGGCGCGACAGAATGCAGAAGATCACCGGCGAAGAAAGCTACCGGAGCGCCGTACGTATTCCGATTCCTTTCCGCCACTTTGAGCGCTGGTTCGGAGATGTCGGAGGCGAAAACCGTACGTCCGGTCTCGAGCGCAACGCTGACCGCGATGGCGCCTGAGCCGGTGCCGACATCAAGCACACGGGCCGGCGCTCTTGCGCGGATATCAGCGAGCGCCGCTTCGAGGAGGTGCTCGGTCTCAGGGCGGGGGATCAAGACGTGCTCATTTACGTAGAAGTCGCGTCCGAAGAACTCCTGGCGATAGGTAATGTATTGTGTGGGCTTGCCCTTCAGCCGCTCATTCAAGTAGCGGCCATAATGAATCCAGGCAAGCTGAGTCAGATCATCGGTAGCGTGGGCATACAGGTATGCGCGGTCGCAGTGCATAGCATGAGACAGCAAAACCTCTGCTGTCAGTCTTGGAACAGGAATCGCCGCTTTGTTGAGGATTTCGGCGCCTTGTGAAAGCGCCGTCTGCAGCGTCACCGAGCTGAGCTAAGCGGCCTGACCTTCATCGCGCAATCGTTCCGATTGGTAGTAGCTGGTTACCGCATCGATCACGGGCTGCAGCCGGCCTTCCATAATCAAATCGAGCTGATGGAGAGTTAAACCAATCCGGTGATCGGTGAGCCGGTTCTGCGGGAAGTTGTAGGTGCGAATTTTCTCACTGCGATCGCCGGTCCCTACCATGCTTTTGCGCTCCGCGCCGATGGCAGCCAGCTGCTTCTCCATCTCCATCTGGTACAGGCGGGAACGCAGGACCTGCATCGCTTTAGAGCGATTCTTGATTTGCGACTTTTCATCCTGGCACGAAACGACAGTATTCGTCGGCAGGTGCGTGATTCGGACAGCAGAGTAGGTGGTGTTCACCGATTGGCCGCCCGGACCCGAGGAGCAGAAGGTGTCGATGCGAATATCTTTGGTGTCGATCTGGACGTCCACTTCATCGGCTTCCGGCATCACGACGACGGTAATGGTGGAGGTATGCACCCGGCCCTGTGTCTCCGTTTCCGGGACACGCTGCACGCGATGAACGCCGCTTTCGTACTTCAGGCGGCTATAAACCTTGTTTCCGCTGATCATGGCGATTACCTCGCTTAAACCGCCCACAGAGGACTCACTCAGGGAAGTGATCTCGACTTTCCAGCCCTGTTCTTCCGCGTAGCGCGTGTACATGCGGAAAACCTCGGCTGCGAACAGCGAAGCTTCGTCGCCGCCTGCTCCTTTGCGGATCTCCAGAATGACGTCTTTCTCGTCGTTCGGATCTTTCGGCAGCAGGAGAAGACGAAGATCCTGCTCGATGGCTTCCACTTGCGGCTCCAGCCCGACTACTTCAAGCTCGGCCATCTGTCGCAAATCCGGATCTGTCTCTTCGAGCATCAGGCGCGCATCTGTCAGTTCTAGAGTCGCGCGTTTCCACTCCCGGTACTTGCCTACCAGTTCCGAGAGCTCGCTCTGGGCCTTAGCGGTTTTACGATATAGCTCCGAATCGTTGATGACTTCGGGATCGGCCATGCGAGCTGTCAGCTCATTGAAACGCTTTTCTGCTTCTTCTAATCGCTCTTTATATTGCATCGATGCCGCCCGAATTTTGGATTACGCGATGACGAGAACGCCGCCCTGTTGCCGTTCCAGATTCATCGCATGCTCGAGGGCGCAGATCGCGACCTCGGTCTGTTCATTCGATGGCGGTTTGGTGGTCACGCGTTGCAACCAGAGCCCCGGCCGCGTCACGATTGACAAAAGGCCGCCCTGGCGTTTGGCCGCAAAGCGAATGATTTCGTAGCTCAGCCCGACGATTACCGGGAGGAGTGCGATGCGCGCTGCGAACTTGGCCCAGAAGCTGTCAAGCGGCAGAAACGCATAGCAAATCATCGCCACAATCAACACGACAACCAGGAAGCTGGTTCCACATCGCGGATGCCAGGTGACAAACCGCTGAGCGTTCTCGACCGTAACAGGCTGGCCAGATTCAAAGTTGAAGACGACCTTGTGCTCGGCGCCGTGATATTCAAAGAGCCGCCTCATTTCTTTCATTTGGGAAAGCAGAAACATGAAGCCAAGAAAGATAGCGATGCGAATGGTTCCGTCCACCATGTTGATGGCAAAACGGCCGCTGACCACATCGAAATGCTTGCCCAACTGGGTTGCCACGTACAGAGGCACAAATTTGTACAGCGTGATCATGAATAGCAGGGAGAAGGTGAGTTGGAGCGCGATGGCTCCGCCGCTGAGTTTCTCGGAAGCTTTTTTCTCCAAGGCCTCTTTCCCGCCTCGCCCCACGGCACACTCGGCCGAAAACTTCAAAGCTTTCATGCCCAGGGCCATGGCGCCGCCGAGCGTTCCAAGGCCGCGAAGGACCGGCCACTTGAAAATCGGGTATTTCTCGGAAAGACGCGGGAGCGGGCTTTCTTCGGTGGCTATGGTCCCGTCTGCCTGGCGTACTGCCACGCAGTAGCTATGCGGCGAACGCATCATTACGCCTTCCATTACTGCCTGGCCGCCAATCAACGTTGTCTCTTCGCCGCTTTCAAGCACGGGAAGGAGTTGTATGTGCGTGAAAAGACGCACGGCTTCTCGGACATTCAATCCAGGGGGGCTCCTCGTCTATTATACTGCGCCGTGGTATTCCACCATTTTGCGCTCAACGTGTTCGCGGCCGCTGCGGCTACTGCGGTAAACGAGGGGGTGGAGATTGCGGGTCACAGCTGTCTAAGAGCGGATGGAAGAACCAACGGTGTTCAGGACTCACCTGCGCATCGAAAACCGCTCCCTGTGCGTTCGTCATTCCAGTTGGGCGTTTGCCTGGATCTCTGATGGGAGGAACGACGGCCATTTGGTCACACCATTGGGTGCGAAGAGAGGATAAATTCATGCTGCCGCAAGAATCAAGGCCGAGTTTTTGCACTGACTTGACAGCATGTAGCTCATTCCAGCCTTGATGTGACGCATCGTAAACCCAGCGCCCCATGATCACGACAGTGTCGCCTTTCGAAAGACTTCCGGCATTGTCGAAATCACGGTTATCACCTGACCCGGCAAGCCAACTGGTCGCAAGAATAGCGCTAATCACGGGAGACAACAGCAGACTCAGAATGTCGCATATAAGAGCTCCAATCGGGATGCCGAGCGGCGCAAAGCTGCAAACAGCATCTGAGATCGGCTGCCAAAAGCTACCGAAGGCCGTGCAGACAACGATCGTACGATTGCCCTCAATCTCGCAATGCACGACGGGAACAAGAATGTCGGGCTCAGGTGCGTTTCCGAACGCAACGGGGCTACCGAACCCCGCCACTGGATCGATGCTCACCGAGTAAGGCAAATACCGGATCGTGGGTTTCTGGGTAGGATCGCTCTCAAGAGGAATCGGCATTCCCGGTACCTCTTTGATCAGGAATCCTTGAGGACCCGCCAGGGCAATATTGTAATTTGTCAACAGATCCGAGCCGAAGTCGCTCAGCTCGTTCGGGCACAGCATGAGATTGATAGAGAAGTCGTTGTCGATCTTGTCGAATCCGCTCTTATCGTCGACGGTTTCGAAACCGGCAACCCTTCCAATTGCGCATTGGTCGCCGCCAAGGCACACCAATTTGCCATGCAGCATGTAGTCGCAGAGCTTCAGAAGAAGGTCGAGACCACCCCCGGCTATCACGCCACCAAGCGATTGGAAAAAGCTACCGCTCGGAAAATCGGGACTCTTATAGTCCTCCGGCTGCACGCAAGAAGTAAATTGAGGAGCGCCCATTCTGCCTCATTCTCCTTTTCCAATTACATAAAGCGTCACTCCGCCAGCAAGTGTAGCTGCCGGACCGCTTCCTGCAAACGCATTAATATTGATCGCCTTCTGTCCTGTGAATCCGTCCGGAGAGATTATCTCGACCTCTACGTTTGCGCTTTCTTCCGGTTGAAGGGAAAGCTGTGAAGGCGAAACTGAAACTCTCCAACCTGTCGGCAGACGTTGTGAGGCGTAACCATGTGCGGCCTCGGCTTCCCTCCGCTTTACGGCGATCTCGCCTGCCGTTAGTCTTGGGCCTTCTATGTTTTGGCCGCTCGAACATGGTGGTAATGCCGGGATTTCATAGCCGTCGCCGCGCAGGACAAACTCCTGTTCCCGGTCCGCTGGGTTCCGAACGGGAAAGGCGAATACCGCCCGAGGGGAATTAAGAGCCTTGACGTCCGTGTTCGACTGCCCAAGATTATTGTCTGGATTGGCATCATCGGCCCACAGCAAACGCACCTGCAGACAGTAGTGCCCTGGCTTAGATGGCGTTATCCAATCCATTACCGCAAATGCAGGGCACCCTGGGGCAGCCTTAACAGGTAACGTGACAGTCGTCGTGCCTATCGGCCGGTTTTTCCCTCCGATACCGAAATCCAGATATGAAAAGTTCACGGGCAAACCAACCGCCGGGGCATCAACAGAGCCATTCCAAATACGGGCCACCACCTGATACTCTGTTGCGGGCTCGAGTTGATGTTGGGGTACGGGCACCCCTCCTTGCTCTACGTGAATATCCGGGTTGTCCCACGTCACCGCGAGGCCCTGTTTCATTAAGTAATACTGGTCATAAATCATCGGATCTGGCCGATGGTAGATAGTCGCGGGAATCCCGAGACAAGGCTTACGGCTCTGCTGGCGAGGCGGCCGACGATCCTTCTTGCGGCTTTTACGGCACGCGCAACCGACTTCGGCAACCACTATGCCCGCAAGAAACGCAACTCCGATGTACAACCAGCTTGCTCGAAATTTCATAACCCCCTGAGCCTCATCGAGCCGTTTAACAAAAGCATGCCCCGCCAGCTGCGCATCGATTGAGAAGTTGGGGGGAGGACCGGTGAGGACGGCGCAATACAGCTAGCCTGCATTTCTCACCAGCGGTTGGCTGCAACGCGCGATAGGCGCGCATCTACTGCGTTGCGCTCGCTCGCCGTCCTCAACATATAGTCAGATATGCCTCCGGGCGTCAACCTTCGCGCGCCTGGTATCTACGCACCTCTCCCGCGTTTCGCTTCAACCGTGGTGAGAAATGCTGGCTACCGTCCTGACGATTTGTCGAGCAGCCGTTCCCACACACTTAGGATTCCAACCGGAGGACCGAAAGAACACCCAGGGTGAGACAAACGCAGAGCGCGCCATAGCGCAGCGCTGTCCGGGGAACCCAGCGTGACAATCCTGCGCCCACAGTCATGGCGAGCGCTCCTTTGGTGACCAGCGCCGCTGTGGACCCCGTCCAGACGATGCCTGGTGCGTGTGACTGCCCGGCGAGAGTGGCCGCTGCCAGTTGCCCCACATCGGCCCACTCCGAAAAGAAAATGGTCGCGAACGAAACATATACCGCTCGCCGGTTGCCTCGGGCAAGTGGAAGCTCGGATGCCTCTTCGGGACGTTCGCGCCAGATTGCCATGGCACCAGCGAAATAGGCAAGCGCTCCCAACCAGCCCACCAACAAGGGAGGCAGTTGCCCTATGGCTTGCCCGGCCAAAACGGCGACGAGCATTTTGCCCATGAAAGCGATCGTCAAGCCGGTAAAAACCGGGAGCGCCCGATATCTTGTAGCGAGCGCGCCAATTGCCACCGTTGACTTATCGCCGATCAATTCGGCGACGAAGACAGCTGTGAACGAGGTAATGAGCAGGGATAACATTCAGACCCCGTCTTACATCAGAACTTAGTCGAACAGATCTGCGTAGCCCAGGTGTTTCCGCTTCCGGCGTACTCGCCGTACATCCAGACGATGTTTGTGTCCGATGGATCGCGGCAAATGCCAAAGTAATCACCCCACCGGCCGCCTGTGTACGCCGAGGAGCCGGAAGCAATGATAGAGCTGCCCTGCAGGGTGCCCGCTGCATCCGCGACCTTGCGTCCGGTTTGCCGGACGCTGACGTACTCGGATGCCGTTGACCGCGAAAAGACGACAAACGCGTTCCGGTTCGCATCCGTCTGGAAGGCCGGAAAGAAATAGTACGCTCCGGAAGCCCCGTAGCGTCCCTGTTGTGCAATGGATTGCGATGTGACATCCACTTCGTACCACTGAATGATCGAGCGCGCCTGCGTCTCGCCAGGCCATGTGTATTTCGTGGTGTGGCACGTCCACAATCGTTGAACGTTCCCGGCGTTCTGAAACACTGCGTTCAGGAGTCGAGAGTCGTTGGTGGCCACCGTGGTTGTTGATCCCTTCTGGAGCGCCTGCGGTGGGAGATCATATGCGGTGCAATTGATGGCCTTGCTCGTCAGCGAAGGACTGCCTCCCGACCAGAACGCGATCGGATTATTCAATGTCCAGAGCGTTAACTCGCTCCCTGTTGGCCAATGTGTGCTGACCAGATAGCCGGGAGGATTGCCACCCACTCCGCGAAAGTGAACGGCCGGTTGCATCGTAAATACGACCGAGTTGTCCGGGTTTTTCAGATTCCAGAAGTCGTACCATTTTGCGTTATGAGTTGGCCCGACGCCGCCTGCGTAAAGCTCCGCCTTGTTGAAGATCCGCAACTTGGCGTACTGAAACCCTCCGCCGACCTGGAACATATTGGCGGTTACATAAATCGCCTGGGTGTCGAATCCGAGGGTCGGGTAATCAGCCCAATTGTTGGTGGCCGTTGAGGCGTTTAGGCTGGCATCAAACGCCCACACCCAGTAGGCCCCCGCCGGATTGGATCCTTGCGAAACGCCTACCATGATCCAAGATCCTGCAGGCGTCGTGCGCCTGCCGCTGGCTACCACGATCCAACGTCCGGCGTAATGGTCGTAAGCGACGCGGGGGTCAAAAATGGAGGCGCCGCTCGGCAGCACGGAGCTAAAGAGCGTTGTCATGTTCACCCAACGGAACTGAAGTGTTCCGGTTTTTGAATAGCCCGCCAGGTCTGCATTTACGGCGATAAGAATGTTGTTCGGCCCGGCTGCAATGGTGTTGTCCGGCGGCGTGTAGGACGTCTGTCCTAATCCGGCGAAATTGGCGAGCGTCGTGGGCGCATTGGGCACGGGCGGAGAGACCGGAGCATCTTCCGGAATATCGACTTCTGTCTCCATAGCGGCCAAAGCCTGCGGCCGTGCGTGTGATTCGTCCACATGAGCCGGTTCCGTTTCGTGTGAAGGCTTGTTCGCCTCCTCAACAAGCCGGTAATATTCTTCCATGGTCACTGGATACCGTGTAAGAGCCCAGCTTGGCCGAGCTGAACTTGGCGGGAGCGCCATCAACTCAGCTGCGGTTACATCTTCGAGTCGGCGCTCAGCGCCTACAACCCCTGCGCTGCCGCCACTTTCATAGTTCGCCATCTATTTGTCCTCCGGTGGGTCGTATTGTGTATCGGTTTGCGATTCGTCTTGCCTCGGCTGATCGGTCTGAGCAGCCGGATCCGTACTCCTGGGCGGATTCGGCCGCGTGGCATTTTCTTTGCGGCGCTTCATCTGCTCCTGTGTCTCCGGAATCCCAAGCGGGACTTCATGAACCGGATCGCCTGGTTTGTGCGCCGCTGGTTGCTGTCCGGTTCCTGGGTTAACCGGCTGCCCCCCTCCTGAACCGGCACCCGCCTGCTTGCTTCCTTCGTCCTTGTTTGGCATTCCTGTCTCTCTCTTCTGCCTCGTCGTGTCAGCCTGGTTACTGCTATGCGAGTAAGTCGATTCGCCTCGTTTGTTTCTTACGGGAGTACAGCTGGCAATTACAAGGCCGCCGCAAAGTAATCCAGCTAGAAACCCTGATCTAATTGTTTCGGGTTTGAATCTTATCAGAAGCCGGTACCGTAACACAAGTTTTTTCTTTTTTGGAAGGTTGCTGTTCCTGGCTAGAAAATTGCGATAGAATTTCCCGCGGAGTAGATTCACAAAACGAGTTTGTGAGTACATTCGCTCAATTGACATTGGAGGTTATTCATTCTCATGCCCTTAACACATCGTAAGGTACAGAAATATGGTTGGACGCCGGATCTTCCGGATCATCGTGACTTTCTTTATGCTGCGCCCACACCTTTCCAACAGAACTTTCCGGATAAAGTAGATCTCACTGATCAGTGCCCTCCTGTGTACGATCAAGGACAGTTAGGCAGCTGCACGGCCAACGCAATTGCCGGTGCTATCGAGTTCGATCAGATGAAGCAGAAATTGGATAAGTTCATTCCCTCGAGACTCTTTATTTACTATAATGAGCGGGATATCGAAGGCACAGTGAACTCAGACGCGGGGGCCCAGATTCGCGATGGTATTAAGAGCGTGGGTAACTTAGGAGTTTGTCCGGAGCCCGAATGGCCCTATGACATTACTAAGTATTCACAGAAACCGTCGGATACCTGCTACTCGGACGCGACCAAACATACCGTTAAGCTCTACCAACGCCTGGTCCAGGAACTCGGGACCATGAAAGGGTGTCTTGCTTCCGGATTTCCGTTTGTATTCGGCTTCACGGTCTACGAAAGCTTTGAAAGCCAAGAAGTCGCCAAAACCGGAATACTGCCAATGCCGAAATCGAAAGAGGGGGTTGTTGGTGGACACGCCGTTCTTGCCGTCGGTTACGACGATAATGCGGAGCAATTTATCGTACGGAATTCCTGGGGCGATGGTTGGGGTTTGAAAGGCTACTTCCGGATGCCATATGGTTACATTTCCCAGCACCGGCTCGCGAGCGATTTCTGGACCGTTCGTACGGTGGAATAATGAGCGAATTTTCCGGGATATTAACGTTCCGGTAAACGCACTGTCACGAAACGGATAAGACGCGCTGCTAGTTTCTCCCCAGAGTTCTCGAAACTCCAGGAGAAACATGAAACAACGAAACACCGGCTTCTTGAAGACCGCTCTGGCGGTTGCACTCGCGGTACTGCCACCTCTGGTCCAAGCCCAGATTTCAGCTGCGGTTGGTAGTGGGCCACCGCTCGCCAAAAACGTGCTGCTCATCAGTATTGATGGAATGCATGCGCTCGACTTCGCCAATTGTTCGAAGGGACTGCCCAGCGTCAATGGCGGCCAGCCTTATTGTCCCAATATGGCGGAGTTGCAAGGGAGGGGTCTCGTTTACACCGCGGCTGAAACAACGCGTCCCTCTGATTCGTTCCCTGGGCTGGTTGGTGAGGTCACCGGAGGAACGACGCGTTCTGCCGGTGTCTTCTACGACGTCAGCTACGATCGATCGCTTGCACCGCCGCCGCTCACAACGCCTTACGGAGTCCAGGC
This sequence comes from uncultured Acidobacteriaceae bacterium, assembly GCA_963771495.1. GTDB lineage: Bacteria > Acidobacteriota > Terriglobia > Bryobacterales > Bryobacteraceae > Bog-105. The sequence goes on from CAVYTR010000023.1 coordinate 90,053, forward strand.
AGGCCCATGTCCCGGAAAAACCGGAACTGTCGTCGAATACGACGAGAGCATCGATTACGATCTAACAAAGCTTAACGGCGGGGGCGGCATCAATCCCAATTACCTCCCGCGCAATCCGGACCTTGGCTGCGCGGCCGTTTACCCGCATAACTACATCCGCGTTAACACTATTTTCGAAGTCATCCGAGCAAATGGCGGTTACACGGCTTGGTCTGACAAGCATCCCGCCTACGACATTGTCAATGGTCCCAGCGGAAGTGGAGTTAACGATCTCTATAGCCCGGAAATCAATTCGAATGTAGTTAATCTGCCAAACGTCAACGGCTGTTCCCCTCTTCCGGATCCTGCTTCAAGTTCGGTGACAGACTGGACCAGCAGCTTCAAAGACATCCAGTGCTATGACTCTGTCAAGGTCAATGCGGTCCTAAACTGGATAGATAAGAAGAACCATCTTGGCGTGAACATCGGGCGCGTGCCGTCCATCTTCGGCATGAACTTTCAGGCTGTGAGCGTTGGCCAGAAACTGGTTCAAGCCGGGATTCAGGGCGGCTACACAGACTCCACTGGAACCCCCACACCTCAGTTGCTGAGTGAAATCGAGTTTGTAGACACTTCGGTTGGAAAGATGATTTCCGGTCTGAAGGCCCAAGGTGTCTACGACAGGACGGTCATCATCATTACCGCTAAGCACGGTCAATCGCCCATCGATCCGAACAGAATCTATCGGATTCCGGCCGACGATCCTGCGGGTGCTCCGCCGAGCAAAGTGATCGACAGTGCATTGGCTCCTAGCGGAGGTAGCGTTATGGCCAATGCTGATGAAGACGACATCTCTCTGCTTTGGCTCGCCGACGAGACGTTGACATCGCGCGCCGTCCAGACTCTCGAAGCCAATGAGACAAAGGCCGGAATCGCCGAGATCTTTTCGGGCAACTCACTCGATCTGATACTGAACAGCACGACCGTGGATCCCCGGACACCGGACATCGTCGTGCAGCCACAGCAAGGAGTGGTTTATACAGGCGGCAAGAAGAAGATCGCCGAGCACGGCGGCTTTGCTCCCGATGATCGGAACGTCATGCTGCTTGTCTCTGGTCCAAACATCGCTCCAGCAACAATCAATTCGCAGGTTCAGACGATCCAGGTAGCACCGACTATTCTGCAGGTGCTCGGCATCAATCCTGGGCTTCTGCAGGCCGTTCAACAGGAAGGTACGTTGCCGCTGCCCGGCGTTCCGCTCAACGGTCGCTGACTACTTGCAGACCCAAAGAAGCGGGAGGACTGCACAAGCAGCTTCCCGCGTTTGAACCTACGGAATGACTAACTCCTGGCCAACTTGAATTTTGTCGGGGCTTTGGAGTTTGTCGCGGTTGGCTTCGAAAATCTTGTTGTACTCATTCGCATTGCCGTAATACTCTTTAGCGATCTTGGACAGAGTATCACCCGGCTTTACGGTGTAGTTTTTGGGCGCGTTCGCTTGGCCGGAAGTCGCGGCTTGCTGCTGGCTTTGTGGTTGGGGCAGGCTGGAGTCTACGGTCAGGTCACATGTCAAGTCGCTATATGAGCTATCTGCCGCCTTGATCTGGTTCCAGACCTCGTTTTTGATCTCTTCCGAAGGTGCTGCACCCTGCAGAAACAGCTTGTTATCCTGCACGTGCATGTGGGTCAGACGCACGCCCCTTTGCTGAATTGTGTCAATGGCGGCGTGGTATTTGTTCTTCAGTTCTTCCAATCGATCCATGAGTTCCTCCCCTAACTGGACCGCCAGGAAAGGAATCTGTTGCGAAGAGTTTTTGGCGAGATCAGGGCCGGATTCCAGGCACGTTCATTCGAATCCGATAGATGCTGCTACTGGCGGTAATATAGAGCGTTTTGCCGTCGGCATCGCCCCACGCGAGGTTGGCCGTTCGTTCTGGAACCGAAATGGTACCCAGGTGCTTGCCTTCGGGAGAGAATATCAGGACGCCGCCGGGCCCGGTGCTATAAACATTGCCCAACCGGTCCACTTTCATACCGTCCGGAGCGCCAGGGGCGGGATTGTTTGTCTCGTCGTGAAAGACGTTTCCGGGGCCGAGCGCGCCGTCGGGCTTCACCTCGTACCGCATCCAAATCTTTTGCGGCTCTGAATTGTCGACGTAAAGATATTTTTCATCCGGCGAAAACGCAAGGCCGTTCGGCCGGGGCAGATCTGCGGTCAGAAGTTGCAGTTTCGAATTATCTGGGGTGGCACCAGGCGATATCTGTGAAGCTGCCGGGAGACGGTAAACACCGCTGAATTTCAACTCTTTTGCGGGGTCATTCTCGCTTTGCGTTGGCAATCCATATGGCGGATCAGTGAAATACAGCGAGCCGTCGGACTTGTAGACAAGGTCGTTGGGACTGTTTAAGCGCTTGCCTTGATAGCTGTCGGCCAGAACCGTTTTTTGCGCGCCGGGGTTGAGTGACTCCAGGCGATAGATATCGCGCTGCGCGTGCCCGGCGACCGTCAGGCGCCCTTTACGATCGAGGGTCATGCCATTGGAGCCGGATTCTTTGCCGCCGAAAGGTTTCTTTTCCAGCCATCCACTGGGCTGAAGAAAGATCGTGACCTCTCCCCCGGGTACCCACTTCCGAATACTGTTGGTCGGAATTTCCGCAAAGAGGAGATAACCCGAGTGGATCCAAACGGGTCCCTCTGTCCAAGAGAAACCGGGACCTGTCGCCACGCGTTCCACCTTTGCATCGCGACCGACTAGCTTGTCCAAAGCGGGGTCCAACCGCTGAACAGGGTCCGATGTCTGGGAGTTTGCCATTACCAGAGATAGGCACAGAACAATTGCTGCGCCGAGAGCGTTACGGATCCGATTTCTCACTGCGGGATTTTATAACACTTTGGTTCAGGGAATTCAATGACGCTTGCCCCGGCTTCAAGACGTCCGACTTAGAAAGCAGTCCAGTATACTGATCGTTCCCAAATCGATGTCTAGCGAACCGAACGCTCCTGCGGCGCCCATTGCCGGTCCTGAGACACAACGCCTAGTGGAATCAGAGGCGCATACCAAGCATTGGAGGCGCTGGGGACCGTATTTAGCCGAGCGCGCCTGGGGCACGGTGCGCGAAGACTACAGCCCAAACGGAACCGCGTGGGAATACTTCCCGCACGACGATGCTCGCTCACGTGTTTATCGCTGGACCGAAGACGGTATCCTCGGGATCTGTGACAACCATCAATATCTGTGTTTCGCCCTGACGCTCTGGAATGGACGGGACCCCATTCTGAAGGAGCGCCTCTTCGGCCTTACCGGGAATGAAGGGAATCATGGCGAAGACGTCAAAGAGCTTTACTACTATCTCGATGCAACTCCCACGGCGTCGTACCTGAAGGGCCTGTATAAGTATCCCCAATCCGAATTTCCATACACACGTTTGGTGGACGAGAATCGCCGCCGCTCCCGAGAAGATCCTGAGTTCGAAATCGAAGACACAGGCGTTTTTGCTGCGAATCGATATTTCGACGTGTTTGCAGAATACGCCAAGCATGACGTGGATGACATCCTGATCCGCATTACACTTGCGAATCGCGGGCCTGAAGCTGCCGAAATTATGTGCCTGCCAACTCTTTGGTTTCGCAACACCTGGAGTTGGGGCGGGACCGAAGAACCTACCGCCAAACCGCGGCTATCGCGATCGAACTCAGGCAATCTCGAAGCCGACCACACCACACTGGGTCGATTTTTCCTAACTCTCGAAGGGTGCCCGGAACTGCTCTTCACGGAGAACGAGACAAATACGGAGCGCATCTGGAATTGGCAGGGCAAGAACTGTTTCTACAAAGACGCGTTCGATGAATATTTGATCCATGACCGGAAAGACGCGGTGAATATCAATTTGGCAGGTACGAAAGCGTGCGCGGTGTACCGTTACCATCTCGATCCCGGAGCGGAAATCGTGCTCACGTTGCGGTTGCATCGGGATAGCTCACCCGATCTGCCGCGCTCCGAATGGAACGGAGTTTTCAACGACCGGATTGCCGAAGCGGACAGATTCTACTCGCGTTTCGGGCACGCGCTCGAGCCGCAAGCGAAGAGCGTTCTACGCCAAGCTTATGCGGGTCTGTTCTGGAGCAAGCAGTTCTATCACTTTGTAATCGAAACGTGGCTGAACGGAGACCCGGGGATGCCACCTCCGCCGGAAAGCCGTCTGTCCGGCCGGGACCATAAGTGGCGCCATCTTTTCAACGAAGACGTGCTCTCGATGCCGGACAAGTGGGAGTATCCGTGGTATGCCTCCTGGGACCTCGGTTTCCATACCGTCGCAATTGCTCCGGCTGACCCGGACCTTTCCAAGGCCCAACTCTCGTTGTTCCTCCGCGAATGGTACATGCACCCGAACGGTCAAATACCCGCGTATGAATGGGCATTCGGAGATGTGAATCCACCAGTTCATTCTTGGGCCGCCTGGCGGGTTTTCAAGATCGACGCCCGGGTTAAGAAGAAAGCTGATTACGCCTTCCTGGAACGCGTGTTCCATAAATTGTTGATGAATTTTACCTGGTGGGTGAACCGCAAGGACTCCGAAGGCGCCAATGTCTTCGAGGGCGGCTTCCTCGGGCTAGATAACATCGGCATCTTCGACCGCAGCGCTGATCTTCCTGCCGGGTGGCTTCTCGAACAATCCGACGGCTCCAGTTGGATGGCGATGTACTGCCTCACCATGCTGAAAATAGCGCTTCAGCTTTCCGCGGTTAATAACGTTTACGAGGACATTGCGAGCAAGTTCTTCGAGCACTTCCTATACATCTCTCATGCCATCAACCATCATGCCGGCGGGCTTTGGGATCAGGAAGACGGATTCTATTACGACCGCCTCAGGATGCCCAACGACAATCGGATTCTGATCCGCCTCCGCTCGTTGGTCGGTCTTATTCCGCTAATTGCTACAGATACGCTCGAGGCCTCTGTTATTGAGAAGCATCCCGGTTTCCGGAAGCGCATGCAATGGTTTATCGAGCATCGCCCTGACCTGACGGAGGGCCTCGCTTCGATGACAGAAGCAGGACAAAATCAGCGGCGCCTGCTGTCTGTCGCGAACCGCTCACGGCTCGAACGCATCCTGGCGCGCGTTTTCGATGAGAACGAATTTTTGTCTCCTTATGGCATTCGCTCCATCTCGCGGTTCCATAAAGATCACCCTTACTCAATTCAACTGGATGGTCATGAGTTCCGGGTCGATTATGAGCCGGGCGAATCAACCTCTGGTCTGTTCGGGGGCAACTCGAACTGGCGGGGTCCGGTTTGGTTCCCGCTGAATTTCCTGCTCATTGAAGCGCTGCAGCGGCTCGGTCATTACTTCGGCGACAACTTTTTGATTGAGTTTCCGACCGGTTCCGGGCACCAGGTGAGCCTTACAGAAGCAGCTCGCCAGTTATCGCGGCGATTGAGTGCTTTGTTTTTGCCTGACGCAAACGGCCGGCGTCCGGTATATGGGGACAATAACCTGTTTCAATCCGATCCGCAGTTCCGTGATTACGTTCTGTTCTACGAATTTTTCCACGGCGACACCGGACGCGGTCTTGGCGCGAGTCATCAGACGGGATGGACCGGGCTGGTCGCCAAATTACTTGCCCAAAGCGGTAGTCCTCGTGGTGGGACAAATGCTTCGTGACAATCCCAGAGGCTTGGATTCTACGCAGCCGTGCCTCACTGAATTTCGAGAGGTCGTGAGAGATCAGCGCGTACTGCCGCGGGCAACTTGTCCGCATTTGCGAGCAGCAAGCTGATTTGCCACATCTCGGTTTCGGTAAGAGAGCCGGTATACGCCGGCATACCGGTCAACCGAATGCCATTAGAAACCTTCCAGTACGTTTCTCCAGCGGGATCGTCGGTGACTCCAGTTCCTTTGAACAGCTTCGGCGGATGTGGAAACATGCCCTTCGAAGTGGGGGCCTCGGGCTGGTCCGGAAGGCCGTGGCACATAGCGCAATGGCTCCGGTACAAATGCGCGCCGGCTTCGTAATTCGCATCGCTCGCCTGAATGGGGACCGTTTTGGGAGCTTCCTTTCTGATCCGGGCGTTCAGGGCCATGTGCGCCAAACTCTTTTCGAATGGCATGGGAGAAGATGCAGTGGCAACCGGAGCGTATCCGAACCGGAAGTAGAGCCAGCCGAAAGCAGGTAAGGCAATAAGCCCCAAAATCAACCCAAGAATGAACGTTCTCATCGTTTTGCTTGGAAGCAGAAGCTAGCTGCTGAACTGTTTGCTCAAATAGCTATAGCTCTGGCGCAGACTAGCCAGCGGATCACCCGGCGTCTGATCCTGTTCGACGAAGTAATACTTCACGCCTTCGCTATCTGCCGCTTTTAGGACTGCTGGAATATCGATAGAACCGCTCCCGACCTCTTTGAAAGTGGCTGGCGGGACCTTCTCGTTGTATTGAACAGCTAATCCTGCTGCCTTATCTTTCAAGTGCAGCAGCGGGATCCGGCCATTGTAGGTCTTGAGTATCTCTATTGGATTGTGACCAGCGACGCTCACCCAAAAAATATCGAGTTCAAGACCAACCGCCGCCCGGTCGGTTTCGCTCATGAATATCTCCAGTCCGGTGGTACCGCCCATCGGTTGAAATTCGAAAGCGTGATTGTGATAGCAAAACGCAAGGCCATGTTTCTTTGCCGCTTTGCCCGACTCGTTCAGCGTCTGCGCCATGCGTTTCATGACGTCGACGCCTCCTCTTGCCTTAGGGACGTAAGGGTAAACGGCGTATTGAAATCCTTGCGTTCGCAGCCCTTCAAGAGCGGAGTCCAGATGGTCTCCACCGGTATTCCAGATGGCCGCATCCACGTGAGCGCTCACCGGCTTCAACCCGGACTGCTGCAATGCGGGCCAGATGGTGCTCAGATTTCCGTAAACCACTTCCGCATTGACATAACCAATGTCGGCAATGGCCTTCAGAACAGCGTTTGGATCTTTGCCGATCACATTCCTGACCGTATACAACTGAACTCCGAGGTTCGATTTCGTGAGCGGGTCGCGAGCAAAAATACTCGAAGCCAGAGAGCCTAGGACGGCGGTTCGACCGAGGAAGGAACGCCGGGAATGCGAAGACATGATTCCATGCTAACTAACGGCACGCTAGCTAATGCCTGTTGTCAGGCGGACTCACGGTTTCCCATATGCCGGAGAAGTGTTGGTCGAGGCGGAGCTTCGACGACAGCGTTACGAAAAGTCCGCTCCGATACTCGTCTTCGAGCCAAGCAGGAAACTGGCCATAGACATAGGTCAATTGTGTTGCTGCTTCCTTTGTAGGTTTCGGAGAGGCTCTCAGCAGCATCGATTTGGTTCCGAACGTGAGTTGATCGAACTCAATGCTATAGAGAAAGTGTTTCGAGGGCTCGTCCCGTCTTTCGAGCAGAGTTATCACTCCCCCCAGCAGCGCGCCTCTCGGAATGATCTCGTTGCTTTTCCCTTTGAGGCGAACGGGGTCGAGCAGCACGCCCTGAACCGGATCGCCGGTGAACGCTGTTGTTTCTGTAATGGGAGTGAGAAGCCGCACGTGAAGCGCGACACCTGCTGGAAACCAGGGATCGTTTGGTGACGGAGGCGGCGCTGTGGGCTGTTCTCCGGCTTCGCTGACTTCGAAGTGCAAGCTAGATTCGCCTCGAAATTCACGGCATCCGGCATACTCGCTGGTACTGCGGGTATAGAGGTGTGAGGCATCTTCGATATTCAAAGAGAACATCTGGGGAATCAGAGCGTCGTGACCCGAAATCCTCGCGGATGCATAATTCATGTCGACTTCTGCCCTGCAGATTTCCATCTCAGGAGGAACTTCGTCCACGATCACTTGCAGGTTTACCAGTTCAAATGTCTCGGCGTTAGCGAAGAAGGTTCCATGAAACGGTACTGTCGCAGCGCTTGATCCTCTGCCTGCAACCTGGTGATGACTGACGGCGACCGGAACGGAGTAGTTGAACTGATAGGTTTCGACTCCGTTTCTCGCAGCCCGGCCCAGAAACTCGAATCGAATGCCTGCGTTCAGAAAGATATTCTCCAGGTAACCGACGAACGAGCCGGAACTGATAGGGCCCGAGCGAACCAGATCGGCGATTCCGCCTGAAGAGAAGCTGCTTCCTCCATGCCAGGAATAGATTTCACGACCTTCCGAAACGGCTATATCGAGCCGCAGCCGGTCGTGCATGATCTCCTTACGCCTCGGGTCTGTGGAGTGGTGCTGGCATCCAAACCCCTGATAATGCGGTGAACGGAAGTACGTGCGATCAATAGTTTGAACGCACGTGTAGTTTCCCGTGCCCCTCACCTGCTCAGCCACTCGTAAGCGAATCTGGCCGAGTATGTGTGAACCCCCGTCTTCCGACGCGCAAACCGCGGTGGCGATAAACAGAAGAGCCACAAACCGGTGCATTTAGAAGAGAGTTTACTCGAAGCCGATCGCCGATTCTGCGGATACGCTTCCGGTACGCTTTACTAGCCGTAAAATCAGCACCGTGATGGTGGCGAGCGCCAAAGCTATAGCGAGAACAACAATCCAATGTGAGCGGAGAAAGTGGAAAGTGAGAGATCCATATTGCATTCCAATGTATGCCAGCGCGAAATATCGGATGATCCGCGCCGCCGTAATGACAGAAAGAAAAATGGGCCAGCGAACTCCGAGCGCACCGGCACAGAACACCGGAATCTTCATGGGCATCGGAACGGGGGAAAGAGCGGGGATGAAAACAGTGACAAGGCCGTAACGCTCGAACCACGAGTGCAGACGGGCTCCGCTGCGGGTCATGATGTAGCGGCCAAGAAACACTTCTCCGCCTCGTCGCGCGATACCGAACAGCACGGTACTTCCAATCAGCGATCCTACAACCGCGCAGAAGGCTGCGAGATAGGCTTGGCGCGGCTGATTTACGGCAATGGTGACAAGAAGGATATCGACACCGCCAACGGCTGGTAATCCAGCGGAATCGAGTGCAGCCAACAACAACAGGCCATAAGGGCCCCAAGACAAGAATGTGCTGATAATGCCCGCCCACCAAGCGGAAAGGCCGTGCGAGGAATGGTTCAGTGCTTGCTCCGGGAAGGATGAATTCAGCGGGCCTTTTTATCCAGCATAGCGAGAAGGCCGGTCTCATCGAGGATGGGTACGCTCAAGTCGCGGGCGCGATCAAGCTTTGATCCTGCATCTTCGCCCGCTACCAGATAGCTGGTTTTGCTGCTGACTGATCCCGCAACTTTACCGCCCACCGATTCGATCCGCGCTTTTGCCTCTTCCCGCTTCAAAGTAGGCAAAGTGCCGGTGATTACAAAAGTAAGTCCGGTGAGTGGACCGTCGATTTTGACGGTTCGTGTTCCTGTAAAGTGAAGGCCAGCAGCTCGAAGCCGCTCCAGCAATTCCCGATTGCGCTCTTCTGCAAAATATTGCCGGATGGCTTCCGCGACTTTAGGGCCCACCTCGTCCGCCTCTTGCAGGTGCTCGCTGGGGACGGAGGCGATCGCGTCTAAGCTGCCGAAGTGAGCGGACAGGATCTGTGCTGTACGTTCCCCGACGAACGGAATGCCCAGCCCATTCAGTACTCGCGCCAGCGGCTGTCCGCGGGAACGGTCGATATTGGCAATCACCTTTGCAGCGGATTTCTTTCCCATCCGCTCCAGTGCGGTAAGGTCGTCGACTTTCAGGTCGTAAATATCCGCGATGCTTCTGACGATGCCGCGACTGAGAAGCTGATCGACGAGAGCATCGCCCAAGCCGTCGATATCCATCACGCCGCGCGAGGCAAAATGCAGAAGTGACTCGCGAAGGCGAGCTGGGCAGCTCGTATTGATGCAGCGGCTTGCTGCTTCGCCTGCCTCGCGAACCACATGTCCTCCACATACTGGACAAGCCGCCGGCATGCGAAAGGGATGGCGCGTTGCACCTTGCTCGACCACGCGGACGATTTTTGGAATCACATCGCCGCTGCGCTCAACCAGCACGACGTCGCCAATCTGGACGCTTAAACGCGCGATTTCGTCTTCGTTATGCAACGTGGCGCGCGCTACTGTAACGCCGGCCAGGCTAACCGGTTTCAAATGTGCAACCGGAGTAAGCGTTCCCGTACGCCCGACCTGCACGTCAATGTCTTCGAGTACAGTGGTGGCCTGGCGTGCCGGATATTTGAAAGCAATCGCCCAGCGGGGGGCCTTGGCCGTCCATCCCAACTGCTTCTGCTGTTCGACCGAGTCAATTTTGGCGACAACGCCGTCGATCTCGTAGGGAAGCGTTTCACGGCGGGCGTCCCACTCGTGTATGAAGTCCAAAAGCTCATCGAGACTAGCGCATTTCCGGCGGTACCGGTTTACTTTAAAGCCAGCTTTCTCCAGCGTCTCGAGCGAGTCCCAGTGACTATCGAGAAGCGGCTGACCGCCGGAAAGGAGAAAGTACGTAAAATAGTCCAGACTGCGTTCCGCCGTCACCCCGGGGTCAAGGGCGCGAAGTGCACCGGCGGCTGCGTTTCTCGGGTTCGCAAAGCGCGATAGCCCTGCCAGATCGCGTTCGTCATTGAGGCGTTCGAATGAGGGCCGCCCCATCACCACTTCGCCCCGCACTTCGAATGAGTCGCTGCGAATGATGGGGTTTTTTGTCCGCAAAGGCAAAGAACGAATGGTGCGCGCATTGTCCGTCACTTCTTCACCGACGCGGCCATCACCTCGCGTGATAGCCTGCTCAAAGCGATCGTGCCTGTAATGGGCCGCCATCGAAAGGCCGTCCAGTTTTAGCTCAGCAACGTAAGCGTACGCTTGTGATTTCAGCAGATTCGCTACACGAGTGTCGAACTCGCGGAGTTCAGCTTCATTGAGTGCGTTATCCAGGCTCAGCATGGGGGAACTGTGCTGAACTTTGACGAACCCCTCGCGCGGCTGTCCACCTACACGGCGCGTTGGTGAATCAGGCGTAACAAGCTCTGGTTGCGCCGTCTCGAGATCCTGCAACTCGCGCATGAGACTGTCGTATTCGGCATCCGAGATTTCGGGTTGATCGAGTACGTAATACAAGTACTCGTGATGCTCAATTTGCTTCCTTAGTTGTTCGACTCTTTCGGGTGGCCACTGACGCTTCCCAGTACTCTTAGCGAGCGTTTCTTTCATCTCTGAACCCTATAATGGTGAACTTGGAAGCGTTCCGCGCAAGACGCGCAGCCATCATCTACAATCCCGTTGCGAGAGGGCTATCGCGCAGGCAACACTTGCTCCAACGTACCATCCCAATTCTCTCCCGTAACGGCATCGAAGCCAAACTCATCGCCACGACAGGACCGGGCAGCGCGACCGGGCAAACGCGACGTGAAATTGAGGGGGGATCTGATCTCATCATTGCGGCCGGCGGGGACGGCACCATCAATGAAGTAAGCAGCGGTCTGCTGCACAGTAGAGTGCCGCTGGCGATTCTCCCTGGCGGCACAGCCAATGTTCTTGCGCGCGAAATACGCCTGCCAATGAACCCTGAAAAGGTCATCAGCGAGATGGTTCGCTATACGCCCGTGAGGATGGCGGCCGGGTCCGTGCAAATCGGCAGTGGCGAGCCACGGTCGTTCTTGTGCATGGCGGGAGCAGGCCTGGACGCGGACATTGTTTCCCGTCTCAATCTCGATTTGAAGGCGGCGACCGGCAAGTTCGCGTATTACGTTTGCGGCTTTGCGCAGGTACTCCGTTCATTACCCGAGTTCGAAGTCTCCGTCGATGGCCGGATCTATCAAGCGAGTTTTGCCCTAATCAGCAGAGTCCGGAATTACGGCGGTGATCTTGAAATTGCGCGCGGCGCATCGCTGCTGCGAGACGATTTCCATATCGTTCTGTTCCGCGGGAGGCAAGCCTTTCGGTATCTTCCTTATTTCGTCGGAGTGGCGCTCGGACGGCTTGGCCAAATGAGGGGTGTTACCGTTTTGCATGGGCGCGCAGTTACTTGCCATCATCCGAAGAACGAAAGCATCTTTGTGCAGGTGGACGGAGAACTTGCGGGCAAATTGCCCGTCCACACCAAGATCATTCCCGATGCTCTTACGTTGCTAGTTCCACCCGAATACCTCGTTCGCGAACGTACCTTTGCCGCTGTTCCGGTCTGCGCCTGACACGGAGAGTCCAGCAGTCTAGCCGGGCATGGATAACATCACCCACTCGTTGACCGGTCTTGCTTTGGCGCGGGCCGGGCTCAACCGGTTATGCCCCCACGGAACCGCACTTGCAATCGTCTCGGCCAACATTCCCGATACTGACGTAGCCGCTTTGTGGGGCGGACCGTTGCACTATTTCGAAGCGCATCGTGGCTATACACATTCGCTGCTGATGCTGCCCGTGATGGCGGCGCTGTCAGTCTTAGTCGTAGCTGCTATATTCCGCCAAGGCCTCCCGTGGACACGGGCTTTTCTGTTGTGCTGCATCGGGGTCGCCAGCCATCTGTTACTCGATTGGACTAACAGCTATGGCATCCGTTTATTGCTTCCATTTTCCTCAGCGTGGTTTCACGCGGACCTGAATGGACTTTATGACGGCATCATACTAGCCGTACTGGCCTTTGCGGCGCTTTGGCCCCTGCTGAATTCGCTCGTTAGCAGCGAGATAGGAAGCCGGAGCTCAGGTGGACGAGCAATGGCCGTCTTCGCCGTTGCCTTTTTCGTACTGTTCGATTGCGGCCGCGCCGTGATGCACGCTCGCGCAATTGGAAAAATGGAGACTCGACTCTACGACGACATGCCGCCTTTAACGACAGCGGCTTTGCCAGACAATTTCAATCCACTTCAATGGCGGGGAGTTGTCGAGACCACTCGCAGTTTTCAACTCATGCAGGTGCCTGCTTTCGGGCAATTCGATGTGACAGACGCTCAAATCTTCTTTAAACCTTCGCTCCGCTACGGTCGTGAAGTGGTGGAGAGAACCGAGCCATTTCACTTTCTGGCGTACTTCGCGCGGTTTCCGATCTGGACGGAACAGCCAGTGCTTACTGATAAAGGCGCTGCGACGCGAGTGGAATTGACGGATCTTCGCTTCGGTGTTCCGGGGGCTGGATCATTTCATGCGATCGCAATCGAAAACGAAAGGGGTCAGGTTACGGGCTCCTGGTTCGCGTTTGGTTCAGGCGCAAAGATCGGATTGGAAAATCGCGGGCAGCCCGGCGCCGCGGCCGAGTACGGAAGAGACGAGTAGAGTCTCTCGAACGATCTTCCGGCTGAGGCGAAGTGCATCGATTCGGTATTGTCCAGACCGTAAGGCCGTGACCGTTTCGCGCATACGTCTGGTTTCGTTTGCCGCAGCAAGTCCAATCGCCCGTGATACCGCACCTCTGCCTTGCAGATTGTGCTTTCCAATCCTGTGGCGCGAGATCAATTGCACTCCGTTCTTCGCATAGCCTGCTTATCGGCCCGGTTCACGCGTATTTAGGTACTTTTTGCGAGCAAAACACATCTGCCGCGATGCGAAACGTCTGCGCGTGCGCGGCAACCGTTAGCTCGATAGGATCTGCATAGCCTCCGCCGAGCGTAATTGCAAGCGGGAAATTGTTATCTCTGGCCCCTTCGATGACCATACGGTCCCGTTCAGCAAGACCTTCTACGGTGAGTGCAAGGCGGCCAAGGGAATCAGTCGCGAGGACGTCTACGCCTGATTGAAACAGCACAAGCTCGGGGCGGAAATCCCACACGAAGGCAAGCACGGGCTTCAGTTGAGCCAGATACTCGCGGTCTGTTGTTTGATCGTCCAGCTCTATATCCACAACACTCCTCTGTTTTCGAAATGGAAAGTTTCGAGCGCCATGCACAGACACGGTGAACACCTCGTCGTCTCCGGAAAAGATCGCCGCTGTGCCATCGCCCTGGTGAACATCCAAGTCGACGATGGCCGCGCGGCGGATTAGACCGCGAGATCGCATCGTCGCGATTGCGATTGCGAGATCGTTGAAGACGCAAAAACCCGAGCCTTCGGCGCGGTAGGCGTGATGAGTGCCGCCCGCCAGAGTGCCCGCCATGCCGGTTTGTAGCGCCGATTCGGCGGCCAGTAAAGTGCTTCCGGCGCTCGCGAGAGTGCGACGGACAAGTTCAGGCGACCATGGAAACCCAATGCGACGCATCTGAGCCGCTTCGAGCGTTCCGCTCAGGAAGGCGTCCACATATCCCGGTTCATGTACCCTTAGCAGGTCGTTGCGAGATGCCAGTTCAGCGGGACGAAAGCAGAAGCGTTCATCTTCCACGAGTGTGTCGCGCAGCAAACGGTATTTCGCAAGGGGAAACTTGTGGCCTTGTGGAAGCTGAAAATCGAGGTGATCGCAATAGGAGAGCTGAAGTTGTCTCGACAAAATTCAAAGATAACTCCTGGTAATTTTGAAGAAGTGAGCCAACTTCGTCGCAGATCTTTTCTCTCGGGCACTTTATTTGCGTCCGTCGCCGCTTTTTCTTTTGGACAGGATGCGAAAAGCAACTTCTCCGGGCGCTGGCGCATGGTAAAGGAGGAAAGCGATTTTGGCGGATTTACAGTGCCCGATATAGTGGTGCGCGTCATCGACCAGCACGACCCGACCATGAACATTCACACGGTGCAGACTACAGGTCAAAAGACGATCACCAACGATGTGACGTATATGACCGATGGATCGGTCGCGAACAATGTGATCAACGGCCGGGACGCGACCAGCAAAGCCTTTTGGGATGGCAGCGCGCTCGTGATTCGCACCACCATGAAGAACTCCAAGGGCCAGGAAGTAGTTATGGAAGAACGGTATTCGCTCTCCGCTGATGGTCAGACGCTCACAACGACAAGCAACATACGAAGTGAAACGGGCGGCGTGGACATGAAGCTTGTATCCAGGAAAGAGAAGGCTGGTTAGCTACTTTTGTTGAGCCATTCGAGCGCCCACCGGGCCGCGTGAAAGCCGCACATTCCATGAACGCCTCCGGTCGGCGGAGTGGATGAAGAACAAAGGTAGACTCCTTCGATCGGAGTTGAGTATTGACGCCACGTCGGCCGCAGTACGAATTGGAGCAGGTCGCCTGCACCGCCGATAATATCGCCTCCAATCAGATTCTCGTCCCACTCTTCCATCTGTGCGGGGGAATGTACCCGGCGCGCAAGGATACATTCAGTAAACCCGGGCGCAAAACGCTCAATCTGAGCTTCCATTTTTTCGAGCATTGATTCCGGCCATGCATTGGGGACGTGACAATACGCCCAAACCGTCTGCTTGCCATCAGGCGCACGGCTCGGATCGAACAGGCTTGGCTGGGCAAGAAGGATGAACGGCCTGTCAGTCGGTCTGCCATTTGCTACCGAGCGTTCGTACTCTGTTATCTCGTCTAACGTGCCACCGACGTGTACAGTACCGGCCTCGAGACACTGCTTTGCACGCCACGGAATCGGCTCGCTTAGCGCCCAATCGACCTTGAACGCGCCCGGGCCGTAGCGATAATTCTGCAGCAGCCGTCGATAAGTTTTCGGCAATTGATTATCGGAAAGACTCAAGAGTTGAGAAGGCGATACGTCGCAGAGAATGAGATCAGGGCGACCGAGCTGACTCAGCGAATCGATATGCGTCTTGGTTCGAATGCGCCCGCTGAGTGATTCGAGAACGTTGGACAGTGCATTGGCGATGCTTTGCGCGCCGCCCTTTGGTATCGGCCAGCCTACTGCATGCCCCGCCGCTGCCAACATGAGGCCGTATGCGGAGCTGAGCGGAGCTTCCAGCTTCAGGAACGAATGGGCAGCGTTACCGGCAAACAAGGCGCGCGCGCGATCATCGCGAAACCAGGTCCGCGCGAAGAGGGTAGCCGGTTGCACCGCGCCTGCTCCAAATCCGGCCATCAGAAATGGATGCCTGTGCGGGATTCGCAGCGGACGCAAAAGCTCGTCGACCAGGCCTGACCAGTTTTCAACGAGCGGGCGGAAGATGTTTTTCCAGGTGCTTCGCGTCTCGGAGTCGAATTGACCGGCGGTCTCGGCCAAATCGCGACGTAACAGCACCGCAGTGCCGTCGTCGAGCGGATGCGCCAAAGGAACGGGTGGCTGAATCCACTCGAGACCAGCGGCTGCGAGTGGAAGCGTCGAGAAAAACGGCGACGAGATCCCCAGCGGATGTACGGCTGAGCCGAGATCGTGAGTGAATCCGGGGAGTGTGATCTCTGCCGACCGCGTACCCCCGCCTAGTGTCTCAGCTGCCTCGTAAACCTCAACAGCAAGCCCGGCTTGCGCCAGGTGGATCGCTGCCGCCAGTCCGTTGGGGCCGCTCCCAACCACACCCGCGCTCCGTTTCATCGCACCATAAGTGTAGCTATGAGAATCCTGGCGTTGAATGCGGGAAGCAATTCCCTAAAGTTCCAAGTTGTCGATCAGCCCGAGGGCAAAAGCCACTTCGGCAAGATCCTTCTTTCCGGAGGGTACGATCAAATCGGAAAAGAAGGAGGAACATTCTCACTCTTTGACGGTAAGCGTATCAAGCAAAGAGACGATGTTCAGACGCGTGATTACGGGCATGCCGCTGAGTTGTTGTTTGACTGGCTTGCCGGGAATGACTTTGGTGAGGTTGAGCGAATTGGACATCGGGTAGTCCACGGTGGCGGGGTTTTTACTGCGCCAACGCGGATTACAGATGAAGTAATTGCACAAATAGAGGACTTGTCCGACCTCGCTCCCCTGCATAATCAACCGGCCTTGGCTGTGATTCGGGCGGCGCTCGAGAGGAGGGGCCATCTGGTGAACGTCGCGGTTTTCGATACCGTTTTTCACCGCACGATTCCAGATACGGCCGCGACATACGCGCTTCCCACCGAAATTGCTGAACGCCACAGGATTCGCCGCTACGGATTCCATGGTATTTCGCACCAGTACATGACATTACGTTATTGCGAACTGGCCGGGCGCCCTATTCATGTAGTGAACATCATCACCCTTCACCTTGAAGGCGGATCGTCCGCAGCAGCCATTCGGGGCGGGGAATCCGTTGATACTTCTATGGGATTCACGCCGCTGGAAGGACTGGTGATGGGAACGCGATCCGGAGACCTGGATCCAGCAATCGTGCCGTACC
Source organism: uncultured Acidobacteriaceae bacterium (assembly GCA_963771495.1). Taxonomy (GTDB): domain Bacteria; phylum Acidobacteriota; class Terriglobia; order Bryobacterales; family Bryobacteraceae; genus Bog-105. Next base: position 107,081 of record CAVYTR010000023.1, read on the forward strand.
TCATGCGAAAAGAAAATCTGGATGCAGCGGGTATAGAGGAGTTGCTAAACAAGAAGTCCGGTCTGAAAGGGCTTTCAGGGGTTTCGGCGGATACTCGGGAGCTAGTGAAAAAGCTCGACAATCCCCGCGTCAAACACGCTCTGGACGTCTTCAGCTATCGTGTCCGGAAGTACCTCGGCGCATATCTGGCGGTGCTCGGCGGAGCAGAAGCCCTCGTATTTGGCGGTGGCATTGGAGAGAATACGCCCCTAGTCCGGGAATCCATCTGCAAGGATCTGATATGGCTGGGGATCGAATTGGACCAGCGGCGCAACAACGGAACCATCGATACAGAGGGCATAATTAGTGCTGAGGATTCTCGCGTTCCGGTTTGGGTAATACCGACGGAGGAGAACCTGATGATCGCGCGTGAGATAGCCGGTTAGGGATGAATCAACTGCTTGCGGCTGTCGAGCCGTCCACGAGCGGGGCTAGTGGACGATCAGGTTTCAGCATCACTGCTCCCAGCGGCGGAATGATGATTTCTGCTGAAGCCGGTCTTCCATGGGAGTGTATCGGTTGCGCGTGAACGTATCCGCCGTTTCCGAGATTGCTGCCTCCGAAGATGGCTGCATCAGAATTGAAGATTTCCCGGTAACCGCAGGCTTCCGGTAATCCGATCCGATACCGGATGTGAGGCGCCGGCGTGAAATTACAGACGACGACGATGAAGTCATCACGACGCCTGGCCCGCCGCACGAACGACACGATGGAGTTCTCCGAGTCGTGGAAGTCAATCCATTCGAACCCTTGATAGGTGAAATCAACTTCGTATAGTGCGGGCTCACGCCGATAGAGCTCGTTTAAAGCCCCACAAAAGGCCTGCAGTTTCTGATGAATCTCAAACTGCGTCAGCCACCACTCGACCTGTCCTTCTGCGTTCCATTCCGCCGTTTGGCCGATCTCGGAGCCCATAAACAGCAGCTTCTTGCCGGGATGTCCGTACATGAAGCTCAGGAAAGCGCGCGTATTCGCAAAGCGCTGCCATTCGTCTCCAGGCATTTTATCGAGGAGAGCCCGCTTGCCGTACACGACTTCATCGTGCGAAATGGGCAGCACGAAATTCTCGGTGAACGCGTATACCATGCTGAACGTGATGTCGTTCTGGTGGTACTTGCGATAGATAGGATCGCGTTCGAAATACTGAAGCATGTCGTGCATCCAGCCCATGTTCCACTTCATTGTGAATCCGAGCCCATTCAGATAGACCGGCCGCGAGACGCCGGTGAAAGCTGTTGATTCTTCTGCGATGGTCACCACGCCCGGAACCTGGTGGACAATCTCGTTCGTCTTGCGAAGGAATGAGATGGCTTCCAGGTTCTCGTTTCCGCCGTAAACATTGGGTATCCACTCCCCGGCCTTCCGTGAGTAGTCCAGATACAACATGGAAGCGACCGCATCCACGCGCAAGCCGTCGATATGATACTTGCGGAGCCAGAACATCGCGTTCGACATCAGGAACGATCGAACTTCATTCCGCCCGAAGTTGAAGATCAATGTCCCCCAATCCCGATGCTCGCCTAGGCGCGGGTCGGAATGTTCATAAAGCGCCGTGCCGTCGAAGTAAGCGAGTCCATGCGCATCTTTCGGGAAATGCGCCGGAACCCAATCCATGATTACGCCGATTCCCGCCTGATGGCAGCGGTCGACAAAATACATGAAGTCTTCCGGTGGCCCGAAGCGAGCCGTCGGGGCGAAGTATCCCGTCACCTGATAGCCCCAGGATGGAGCATAAGGATGTTCTGCGATAGGCATTAGTTCAATATGCGTGAAATTGAGGCCTTTCACGTAACTGACTAGCCGCTCGGCGAGCTCACGATAGGTCAAAGGCTTTCCATACTCATCCTTCATCCATGAGCCCAAGTGCACTTCGTAGATGGCGAAAGGTCTGTCAAGCGGCTTGGTCTGCGCTCGCTGTTCGATCCACTCTGCGTCGTTCCAGGTGTACTTGTCGATATCCGCGACGATGGACGCAGACATCGGCGGGGTCTCCATCCAAAAACCATAGGGATCGGCTTTCTGCTGCTCATATCCGTGAAAGCGCGATTTGATTGTGTATTTGTAAGGCGTACCTGGTCCTACACCGGGAATGAAGATTTCCCAAACTCCGCCTGTGCGATTCCTCATGAGATTGCGCCGCGTATCCCAATCGTTGAAGTTCCCGATCACACTGACGACGATCGCATTCGGCGCCCAGACAGCGAAGTGCGTCCCTGCGACTCCCTCGACCTCTACCGGATGCGCGCCGAACGAATTGTATCCCTCATAGTTGGTTCCTTCTGCGTGCAGGTGAAGATCGAACTCGCTCAGCAGAGGTGGAAACCGGTAGACGTCCTCTGCCTCGCCTGCATGCCCTGCGTGATCCGTGATTCGGAACTTGTAACCTACAGGTTGCGAATCGAGCGAAATGGAAAAAATGCCGCCGTGATGGATCTTTTTCATCGGAAGCAATTTGTCGCCGATCGCGAGCACCACGTCCTGAGCCTGAGGCAGAAATGCGTTCACTTCCCAGCCGGATTTGCCATCTGGGCTGATCTCGTGAGGCCCCAATGCCGAGAACGCATCGCCGTGATATCCGCCTGCGATTGCTTCCATTTCTTGCTCAGTCATGCACGTTTATTATGTCAGGGGGGCTGTCTTTGCTTCGCTTTCCAGAGATGTCTCTCCTGACTTCTTTTCCTTTCTTTCCAAATGGATGAACCTGCCCTTGAAGCTCAGCCGCAAGTCGAACTGCGCGAGTTCCTGCGCTCGCTGCCGAAGGCAGAACTCCACCTGCACCTTGAAGGATCCGTAGAACCCGAAACGATCCGGGAGATTGATCCTTCGCTTTCGTTGGATGTCATTCGCCCGAAATTCCATTTCAATGGCTTTAGCGGATTTCTGCAGTCTTACATCTGGGTTTCAGGCAAACTGGATTCGCCTTCCGCTTACGCTCTCGCAGCCCGCCGGCTTTTCGAAAAGCTGATCGCCCAGGGGGTTGTGTACGCCGAGATTACGCTTTCTGTAGGCGTTGTTCTTTGGAAAGCGCAGAGTTTTCCAGCGATATTCGAGGCTCTCGAGGAGGAAGCGGCAAATCAGACCGCACTTCAGGTTCGGTGGATCTTCGATGCCATCCGCCAGTTTGGCGCGGAGCAGGCGAAGCCCGTCTTTGAATTCGCAAAAGAATATCGCGATCGAGGAGTGATAGCGATTGGAATCGGGGGCGATGAAGTTCGCGGGCCAGCCAAGTGGTTTGCGGATCTGTTTCGCCAAGCTCGTGACGCTGGCTTGCGGCTCACATGCCATGCTGGCGAGGTCTCAGGCCCCCAAAGTGTCTGGGATGCGCTTGAGATCGGCTCGGAGCGGATAGGGCACGGCATTCGCTCGATCGACGACCCGGATCTTATCTGTTGGTTAAAAGACCGAGATATTCCGCTGGAGATTTGCCCTACAAGCAACGTTTGCACGGGCGCGATCGCAAGAATGGAGGAGCACCCGCTCCGTAGATTGTGGGATGCAGGTGTGCCCATTGTACTGGGAACAGATGATCCGGCTCTTTTCCGAACCGACCTTTTAGGCGAATATCAACTGGCCGCAGATGTTTTCGGGTTCACCCGAGGAGAACTTGAAAAACTCGCGGCCAACAGCCTGCGCTACGCATTCTCAACCTCGCGCCTGACCGACCCTGTCTTCGAGCAGTAGTTGAATAAGGGCTTCCAGTTCTCGAATGCGATCGTTTAGCTGCTCGAGGTCCGCCGGTTCGGATTCCCCGGAGGCGGCGACACGCCCGTGTTCAAGAGCGCCCAATTTGTCCGCGCGGTTTCTGACTACTTTGCCGGGAATCCCGACCACAGTGGCTCCGTCCGGAACGGAATGGACCACCACGGAACCGGCGCCCACACGCGCATCGTCGCCGAGTTTGATGTTACCGAGGACTGCAGCTCCAGCACCCACCACCACGCGGTTGCCGATTGTCGGATGGCGCTTCCCCCGCTCGTTGCCTGTTCCGCCAAGCGTGACTCCCTGATACAGCAAAACATCATCGCCGACCTCGGCTGTTTCACCAATTACCACGCCTAAGCCGTGGTCGATGAACAGGCGCTTGCCAAGCTTCGCGCCGGGATGAATCTCAATCGCGGTCAGTATCCGCGCGATGTGCGATATAAAACGCGCAGTTACGAACCAGCGACGCCGGTAGAACCACGAAGAGATTTTGTGGAAGAGGACCGCATGCAGTCCTGGATAGCAAAGCAGGATTTCCAGGCTGCTCTTTGCGGCTGGGTCCTCGCGTTTGATCGCCTGGATGTGGTCCTGGAGCGACATCGATTTATTGTCTCTTAGCAGTGATGCTGCCCCGGGCTCAGAAGGTGCTACATGTGGTTGTCGTGATAACCGAACGGCTCTACTACTCGGATTGCTACCTGTCCAGCTTCAAGGCCGAAGTTGTCAGAACCTCAAGCGATGGACGCACCGTGTACTTGAATAGGACTGCATTCTACCCCACATCCGGCGGCCAGCCGAGTGACCTCGGAACGCTCGGAGGACAGCGAGTGCTTGAAGTTACCGATGAAGATGGCGCGATCGCTCATACCCTCTCCGCCCCGCTTGCGAGAGCTTCGGTTCAAGGGGAGATCGATTGGGCACGCCGGCTCGACCATATGCAGCAGCATACAGGGCAGCACCTTCTTTCGGCCGTTTTCGTGGAACTGCTCAACATTCCGACGCTGAGCTTCCACATGGGCGCCGATGTCTCAACCGTTGAACTAGGGACGAAAGAATTGAGTGATGCACAGGTGGAGCAGGTGGAGCATCGTGCTAACGAACTTACTCGGGAAGCCCGGCCAGTTCATATCAGTTTTGGAGATGCCTCTGAAGTGCAAGAATTGCGGAAGGCAAGCTCACGTTCGGGCTGCTTGCGGGTTGTCGAAATCGAAAAGCTCGACCGTAGCGCCTGCGGGGGGACGCACGTCCGATCCACTGCGGAAGTGGGACCCGTTCAGATTCGGCGTTCTGAAAAGGTCCGAGGCAATATCAGGATTGAATTCGTGTGTGGAATTCGTGCCGTACGGATCGCGCGGGGCGATTTCAACGTGATATCCGAGCTGTCGCGGCTGATGGCAATCCCTCGCGAGCAACTCGCGCCCGCTGTTCAGTCGCTCCGTGAGCGGCTGCGCGAAACAGACAAAGAGAACGCGGCCCTCAAAGGTGAAGTAGCGAGGCGTGACGGAATCGATCTTTACAGATCAACGCCTGAAAGCCCCGATGGAATTCGGCGAGCGCAGATCGGGGTTGAGGATATCGATGAGGCAATCCGAGCCAAGGCACTTGCGTTTGCGAGTGCCGGGCATGCGATGGCGCTCGCAGTAGCGGCCGAGAGTGGCGCTGTGTTGCTGGCGGTTTCTCCTGATTGCGGCATCGATGCTGGACGGGTCCTGAAAGAGTTTCTCGCTCGCCACGCCGGGCGTGGTGGCGGGTCGGCTGCCCTGGCGCAGGGTAATTTAGCCGATCTTTCTTTTGCGGATCACTTTGCGGCTGAACTCGGGTTCACGAACGGTTAGCGAGATAGCCCGTTGGCCACAAGAACGATGCCGGCAGCAAGCAAAACTGCCCCTAGCGTGAGCGAACGTTTCGATCCTGCTGGCCCGGCGGCAAACTCTTTCCAGAACAATAAACCCCAGACGACGTAGAGCAATGCTGATAACACGGGCAGTGCAACTCGCATGGGAGTCGCCAATCCGGTTTGCGCCGGAGCCATTCTCGCAAGCAATACGGCAAGGAATCCGCCGGCCCAAATTGCGCCACCTGCCCAGCCCCATAAGTGCTGCTTCAGCGTGCCTCGGAAGTACGAGGAAAGCTTTGCAGGCGTTCCTTCTATGCTGGCCTTTGTAAAGCACAACATTAACAGTATGGTTGAGCCCAGAATCCCGATTGTAAAAAGGAACACCCCTGCGTACGGACCCAATCCAAAATCGCCATCGATACCGGTGGCGGCGAGCTGATAGAAGAACCCAAAAAAAATACCGCCGAATACTCCTGTGATCAACCCTTTCAGCATTCGCATCCGGCGTGGATCGATAGGCGCCGACTTGCCGGGAACCCTTTTTACAGGAGCCATAGCCGCAGCGCGGCCGATACAGGCTCTGGTTTCGAGGACTGCAGCAACGAGGCAGCAGACCATACCCAGACAGAGCAGAAGGATGTTGCTAGTTCTGAGGCTGATTGCCGACGTCACGACCAGGGCGACCGCGGTGCTAAGAGGGAACGCCGCCGACATTCCCAGCAGCGAGACTGCGGCGACGAGAAGCAGGTTCCCGATATTGAAAACAACGCCGCCGGCAATTGCCCACACCTGGGCCATGCGACCGGCCACCAGGACTCGATCGCCAATGCCCAGTTCGTTTCCGGAACTTCCCAACGCGAAACCGGCTACGGTTGCAAGCAGGAATGCGCCGAGCGAAAAATCGAGGTAAAAAAATTCAAAACGCCAGCGGGATCCAGTCAGCTTCAGAGCGTTAGCCCAACAGCCGAGGCAGACAAAGGCGATGAATAGCAACGTCAAGGCAGACGTATAGGTAGCGGGTACGATCAATCCTTAAAATCCGGCTTTCTAACTGGTGATTTATTGAGCGATGCCTGGCATGGCCACCAGTGCTGTCGGCATCGTTGGACCGGCGGGCGCGAAATAGTGCTGCTGCGAGAGGTTATGGTACACGTTGCCGGCTACTCCCGAAGCGATAGGACCACTGATGCCCCGTCCGCCTGTCAGCAGGACGATCACGACCAGTTTATTTTTTCCGACGTCGTTGAATGAACCGAACCAGCCAAGATGCACTCCTGGTTGCGCAGTATCGGTGCACGTTCCGGTTTTTCCATAAATGGGCTCGTTCGGGTCGAAATTTGCTCTGCGCGCAGTCCCGTATTCAACCGCGCCCAGCATGCCCGGCTTAATTTGAGGAATCAGGTCTGCGAGGTCGAGCGTCCGCTTGATGCGGGGGATGAACTTTTCAATCTCTTCCTGGCTTTTCGGGTATTGCAGGTAGTACATGGTACCGCCGTTAGAGATTGCGCCGATGATGCTGGTCAACTCCAAAGGCGTGAGACGAATCCCGTCTCCGAAACTGGTCATCATACCGATACCGGTCTGAGGCGGTTCGGGCGTGAGGTAGCCTGCTTCTTCACCCGGGATATCCAGCCCGGCTTTCTCGCCTAGCCCGAACAATCTGGCGTATTTCTGTACGCGGTCGAAGCCGAGCTGCTGGCCCAATTTCGCAAAATACAAATTATTCGAGTGGGCTATCGCCTGAGTCATATCCATCCCGAACCGGCGGGAGATCCGGATTGTACTTTCGGGACTGACCAAGTGCTCGCTCAGCGCCGCGAGAGAAACGACGGTCTTCACGGTGGAGCAGGGCTGAAAGGCACCCTTCAGAGCTAGTTTTTGGTTGACGATGCTGAGAATCCGTCCCGTCGTGGGGTCAGCCACAACCACGGTGCCGTTGTAAGGCCCGAGCCCGTCGAATGGCCGCTTTCCGAATGACCAAATCCTCACCATCGATGTTGTCGCCTACCGTAGAATCGGCGTAGGTCGGTTCCGTCCATGGATTGAAAAAAACGCGAGTGCGTCTGCTTCGCCGCCGAGCGTACGCGACTTTCGTACTTGTAACCGTATCCGAATGGATTAATCCGGCTTGCGTCGTGGTCCGCGCTACGGTACGTCCGGTATTCCTGGCGGTCACCACTTGCGGGGTTGCTACGGCAGGATTGTTCCGAG
>CAVYTR010000024.1:0-8817 GCA_963771495.1 uncultured Acidobacteriaceae bacterium
GTGGCTCCTCTTCCGTTAATGTTGTCTGAAAGGAGTCGTATTTCGACATTTGAATTCCCTCGTCTGTGTTGATGTTGTGATCCAACCCGCAGCTTCGGCGTTGGACAACGTTAGTTCGTCGAACCCAATGGGCCAGAGCCGGCTGAACGGATGGAGATGGCAGAAACGGATCTTCTAAGAGTCACCAAAATCGCGAAGGGTCTTCGTCCGGGATTACTAAACCTTGCCGCAAACGACGAAACGGAACGACAATGTAGTTCCGTCTCTCCGCAAACATGCTTGAATATGGAGAAGCACAGTGAGACAGCTGATTGTCCTTATCGGCGTGCAGCAGCCCGGCGGAAACCTCGGAAAGCTCGAGAGTATCGAGAAATGCCTGACGGACATGCGCGACTGGGCGTTAAGCCAACACATCCCTCCCGGCGACATAAAAATATTTACCGATATCCCCGCGCTCATCAGCCCGGCATTACAAAAGACTTTTCGATCGACGACATCTACGAGTGGATTAGCGCTCGCGCAAAGGAGCCACAGCCTGCCGATCAATTACTGATCTACTTTTCCGGCCACGGAATGCAGTCAGGCGGCGCACCGCTCTGGCTCCTTCCCCGCGCGCCGCAACGGGACTGGGAAGCAATCAATCTCGATACGTCCAAAGCGCGTGCGGTCTGGAGTCGATTTAAGCACGTTGTCTTCATTGGCGACTGCTGTGCTTCCGTGGCCGATAATGCACAATTCGACGAAATGAAAGGCTCCTCCCCCTTAGAGAACACACCCGAGATAGCACGGATCAAGCAGCGGCCGGTTGATCTCCTCCGCGCTGCAAGACCCGGTAAGGCAGCCCTGGAAGTGATCGTTGACGGCGTGGCCGTGTCTCCGTACACAGTCCAATTGGTCAACACCCTCTCTGGAATACCTTCGACCATTCTTGAGACGCAAACCTCGGCAGCACCAGAACCACTCGTCCTGCGTGTTCGCAAGCTCGCCGATGAACTGAGAACATCGGTCAATTCATTCCTCCGCGCTAACGGTATTACACCTGCCGGTCCTCCGATGGACAACGTTGAGTCCACCACGGAGTGGATTGCGCTTTTCCCCTCCCTGCCTCTCCCAACCGCCCCGCCTGCCCACACGCCGCCATCCCCACCTCAAAATCCTCCGCCCTCGGGAGGCTTTTCCCTGGATGCGATAAGCCGCGCCCTTAAACCTGCAGGTATCGCTTCGGTGACGGGTAAATGGGAAGCCGCGTTTGAAGACCAGCTTAGGTGGAACCCCAATAAAGAATTGATCGACATTACCGCCGTCGGTGCGGCGAGAGTCCCTGAGGCTGATTGGTCTTCCAGGATTCCGGACGGTTACCACTTCGAAACTGCGTCCGGTTTCTTCATTAACGGCGCTTCTGTACTCAGAGCGGAAAGTCGCCCAGGGATCGAGTGTGAGCTATTTAGTCCACAGGAGATTAAGACCGACCCTGAAGCTGTAGAGCTCGTCTTAGTTGAGTTTGAAGGTGGCACCGGGACCGTGCTCCCAGCCATTCGCGGACAGATTGGATTCATCCAGGTCGAGAAAGGACGGATTGTTAGTATTGCTTACGAACCGTCTGGCCACGCAGATGTTACTCAGCACGCCCCGGAACGGCAGCAATTTGAAGCCAAGTCACAACGGATTCGAAGTCTCCGAGACACCTTACAGAACGTTGTTACCGGGGGTGACCTCAGCTTCACCGACATTCAACCCAAAACAATACTTCAAGTCATCCACCATATCCACTACGGCGGTCGCGTTGACTTCTCGACGTTGTTGTATCTTGCATATGCCGCGTACGCATCAAAGCTTTCCAAAAGCGTGCTCCCGGTCTTAGGAGATTACATGCAGCGTCAGTTCAGCTTTGTGCCCTTCGACTTAAAAATTCTGCTTTCCTTGGCGCGAGTCGAACATCGGCAGGATTTCGAATTCGCCCCGCCCTTTCCTCTGCTAACTCTAGGTTGGTCCTTGCTGAAAGCGACGCATGAGCAAGTCCCGAAAGAGCTGAGCAAACTCGCCGAGCACTATCGCAACGGCCCGTGGACTCATTTGGACTCTCTCGGAGTCCAGATCTGCCGCGATTATCTTGCGACGCTCAGGAGCGGGCCGTCCAGCCGGGGCGGAAATCGTCCCTCGGTAGTTGATGAGTCGGCCGCTGTGAGTTTCGAAGAAGCCACGCTGTGGCCGGAACCGTCGGTTTTGGAAACATATGATGTCTACCCCACAGCCTCCGTTGAGGACGAGGAGGAGCAGGGATTCATGACTGTCGAGTAATGGCGGTTTAATGATCGGAAAGGCACAAAAGTCGCTATGCGCGAACTAATCCTGATTCATGGGAGATCTCAGCAATGGAAGGACGCCGCTGACTCAAGAGGACTTGGATTACGGCCTTGCAGCAAGGCATACAAAACGCAGGACTGAAATTAGACATCGATGATGCCCACATTCATCTTCCTTTTTACGGCAATACACTGATTCAGTTGATCGACCAATCGGAAACTATCAACAGCGTCGTTGTCAAAGGCGGTAAAAACACAGTCGGAGAAGCGGAAGCGCAGATCATGGCTGAGGTTGTCAAGGAGTTGCTCGATGCTAACGGCATCGGGGCCGGGCAGGTATCGGCCGCCCAGGCTGCAGCGGGCTTCGGTATCCGAAAAAAGGGGCCGCTGAACTGGAGTTGGGTCCTTGCCGGTCTTCGACTACTGAATGAGCGCAAAATCGCAACCTTGGCTCTGGAATTGTGCGTTAGGGATGTGTATCAATATGTCTACGACCCGGCCATTGCAGAGGTAATCAATAAGGGCGTGGCAAGCGCCCTTACCGGTCGTGAGGCAGTCGTGGTCGCTCACTCGCTAGGAACGGTCGTGGCGTACTCGATCTTGACCGAAATGGGCCCTCAGGCAAACTGGAGGGTTCCGGCATTCATAACACTCGGTTCGCCTCTGGCCATTCATGGCGTGAATCAATTCCTGCCATCCCTCGGTATGCCGTCCTGCGTGTCGAGTTGGCACAACGGTCGGGACCCTCATAACACCGTCGCGCTGTTCCCGCTCGCTCCCAAGCATTTTCCTGATCTCGGGATAATCGCAAAGAACAACATCGTCAACACATCTTCGAATCACCATGGAATCGAGGAATATCTGTGCGATCGCGATGTTGCCGGTTGGATTCATAGGGCACTCACTACTTAGGAACGAGGGGCACTGTCACTCAATCTCCAGTCGCCCGAAGACGCCGGCTGCTGATCGGAGCCGGAGCGTTTTCATCCCAGCTGTAGATTCCAGGAGTCGAGGCGCTCAGGAATTTACCGCTGGCCATCTGCCGCAGAGCTTTGATCTGTTCCGCGGCTGATCGCGATACAGGGACGGTATATTGAGCGGCCTCGGTGAGCGGCATGCGAAGACGATAGGCCTTACGGCAGCACTCTTTGATTTCGGCTCCGGTCCAACCATCATCCGCCGGTGACTCCCCGGAAACGCCGTACTTCGCTTTGTAGATCTCCCAGATCCGCAGACGTTCGTCGGCTGTGGGGAGGTCGAAGAAGTACGTGCCCAGCCGAAAGCGGCGGCGAAGTTCGGGCGGCAGATTCGTAATCGCATTGCAGGTAGCGATCCAGAACTTCGTCCTTGTGAGACGACTTCGATCACAGCTAGCGCGGCACGCAGGCGCTCTCCCGATGCGCCGATGAGCGAGTTCTGCATTGCGGAGAGATCGAACGCGATTGTTGGAATGCCGGCCGTATTCCCTGTTGCTTTGGCAATAGCCGATTTCGCCGCGCCCGGAGGTCCGATGAAAATCACGCCATCGGCTTCACGATCTTCCATCCAGCTGAGGATCGTTCCTGTCATCTCCGTCTTGGTTCCCGAGGTGTCGGTTCCCGTACCGGCAAAGGCTTTCTCAATCTCATCGCAGAAGACGACTACCCGCGGAGCTTCAGCACCGGCAATCAGGGCCCGCAGAAAGCGTTTAACGTTTTCGCAACCGCCGATATCGTCGAAAGTTTCTTTCCCGCCCCAAACACTCAAGCCTGGTATTTCCTCGATGGCCTGGCGCTTTCTTTCCCAGAGTGCCCGTACATCCAAACCTTCTCTGTGGAGGCACATCGCTGTGCTCTGCTCCGCTGGAAAAGCGGCAAGTCCGATCAATGCGTCGACCGCCTTCTTCGTCATTTCGACATCCGGTGCACCGAGATCGGCAGAACGGTACAGCTCAAACACAATCCGTTCGAGGTCCTGTGGGCCGGGTAGTGGCTCATAAACCGTAAGTACGTCCTGCGCCAGTTCGGGCGGCAAGGTTGCGCCGGGAATGGTCAGCAGGATCAGCATTGCTCCTTGCGCTTTGAAGACATCGCGCACATTCCAGATCCCCTGAGTCACTGCCGGATCTGTCCAGAAACGGTGAGCATTTGAGATAAAGAGAACCGTATCTTCTGCCGCCCGGTAGAACGAAGTCAGGACCTCGACCGGGGAAATGACAGCGGAGGGACTGGTCTCTGCCAGCAATCGCGAGATCTCTTCTCTGCCAAGCTCATTGATTCCGATGAGGCCGCGCATCGTATCCCAAAGGACTAGCGGCGTGGTTTCTGTTTTGACCGCGTTCGTGACCAGCGCGATGCTGCTGGCTGGGTCCGGTGTACGGATATTGAGAATCGGTGTGGATACGCGCCTCGCGGCGCGGAATTGTTGAACGAAATTATCGGAACTGCGAGACATGGATGAAATCTCCTGGATGAAATGAAAAATATAGAGTGAGCGCCGCCGAAGGGACGACGATCCATGCTCAGTCAAGAGAGCACTGCTTGGTCTGAATGGCGCTCCGTAGTTGTGATACTTAGGCCGAAGTACTTTTCAGCAAAACCGACACTGCTGGTTCATTTGGTTGCGCCGCAATGGGAGTTGCTGCCGGCGCGAATTTCGTGCACGGATGGAACCCGTTTTGAAGGTGGATCCGATGAGCGTAACGGCTGCCAGGAACGAAAGCGTCTATCGTGTTTCTGCGGGTGGCGGATTCCGTCTCCACTCGTCGGCCAGCTCTTCCAGTTCGCGGGAAATAATATTCTGTTCAACCGATCGATGCAAAGCCGAATTCCCAGTTATGATCCGGCGTGCTTCGAGACTCCTCAGGACGGCGGCTTCATACTGCAAACGATCTTGAAGGGCGAGAGCCATAGTCAATCTCCAGAAAAGTTGTATTGGCGAGAAAGGAAAGAAGTAAGCACGGAGGACAGATCGCGTGCGGTGCCGGGATCAGTGAACGATTCGTTCAGTAGCCCAGGTGGCCGTTGCGACAAGCTCGGAGAAAACTCGGGCCGAGTACACCGTATTGGCCCCTGATCTTTTCAGAATCGCTGGCAGAGAGCTTTGCAGAGTGCGATAAACCTGCAACGTGTCGTCAAAGTTCGGTCGCCTCTCGACATGCACTAAAGCATTGCCGATTTCTCGCAACACTCCTCGGATCGTGCCATCGTGCTGATAGACATCGGTTCCAGCGAGATCGCTCGTCGATCTTCTCACACGACGAAAATCGCGCTCGAAGACGCACCAGATGTGTTGGCCACCATCCAACGCATTTAACATCACAGCCAGGCCGAGCTCCACTGCCATATTGAATCTCGGCGTATGCGGCCGCTTGATGTCTATTTCGACTCGCGACAGATCGTGAAATGAATACTGGCAGGCGCGAATGAGCGTAATAATTCGTGAAATGCGCCCTAAGCCGCCCGGAACTTCGAGTGCCACCCTGGGCTGCAACCCGAAAGAAACCACGCCTGCGACATAGGCGAGAAAGAGCCGATGGAATTTTGTATCGTACGGGAGGTTTAGAAAGACCGAGCCTGGCTCAACCTGCACTCGCTCTTCGCTTCCGGCGTGTTCCAGATTTGGAAGAGGCATGTCCGTTTTTTTCCTTCTTGGCCCGTGAGGCCGAAGATCTCGAAAGGAACTCGTCCACCATCGCGCCAAGCTCTTTCAGGCGTTTCTTGGACACGCCATAGTTCTTCGCTACTTGCTCGGGCACCGGGTAAGGTGTTGTAATTACGATCGGTTGGCGCATGGTCAAACCTCTTGCATACCAGCTTAACGTGTATTCGTTCTCGTTTCAAAATACCCGCTTAGGATACCGCCAGACTAGTTGCAGGATCGTCAGCACGCGCGGATCCCCGCGGGAGCAGCCCCTCATCGACGGTCTGCTAGACGGTTGTTTCTCTGCGCTCACCCTTGGAAGGCAGTTCCATCGCGCGCGGGAGTCGAACCCGCTTCGGCGGCGAGCAGACCGCACGAACTTCTCCCTTGAGCACGGACGCGATGGTGAGAAACAGCCACCGTGACGAGAGGCTGCAAAGCTCGCAGACGGGTTGAGACATGATCTCGGAAATCCTTGCTAATTTTTTCTGATACTGGCTCTCTGCGTGCTCCCGACGGCACGGCACGTTCCTCCGTCTTCCTCTGCAACTCGTCTCGACGCCCGCGCTTGGCGAGTTTATTGGATCAGGTCTGATCCTCCGCAGAGTCACAGAACTCCCTCTTCGCTCAGTTTGTCGATCGCCGTTCGAAAATTCGGGTCGGCCACTCCGTGCTGAATGCGATTCACATCGAGCCAATCGATCAGGTACGCTCGATGATCGAATTGGATTGTGAGCCCATTGCGTTGAACGATGAGGCGCGCGAGCTTATCAAGCCGGTCTCGATCGGCGATCAGCGCAGCGAGGGAATCGTCGTTTGCGTGGCCCATACTTCAGGCAATTTACATAGGTAGGCGGTCGCCCGCTTTCCCTGTTACACCACCGTACGTACGGGTCCGTATACGGCGGTTCGGCGGGTTGAGCATTTACGACACAGCCAATCTCGGAATCCCGAGCGAGTCGAAGTAAGCATTGGGCAGGGCAAGCGAAAGCGCCGGACTGGCTGCCAGACGCCACGGACCATGAGCGCTGCCCGCCGTCTGAGCGGCGAGATCAACATTCACTCCGCGAGCCGTTAGTTCGGCAAACCGCACCGAGCCCCGCTTCCACTGTTTCCACATCGCAGACCGAAGCCGGCGTCGGAACCACTTTTCAAGGTCCAGCAACACCGAAGGCGTTTCGCATTTTCCGAAATAGCCGATCCAGCCACGCAGATAGCGCGTCAGATCCTCAGCCATTTCTTTGGTGCTCACACCGCGCGTCCGGCAGGTCAGCTCCCGAACCCGCTCTTTGAACCGGTCCACCGCCTGCGGTGCTATTCGCCGCTTTGGTACGCCTGCGCTCGTAAAGCTGAAGCCCAGAAACTTCCTCTTCCACGGCTGCGCAACCGCACTCTTCTCGCTGTTGACCTTGAGCTTGAGCTTGGCGCTGAGGAAGCGTGTGATGCTTTCCATCACCCGCTCACCGGCCCGTTTGCTGCGAACGTAGATATTGCAATCGTCCGCATAGCGCGCAAACCGATGCCCGCGCCGCTCCAACTCTTGATCCAACTCGTCGAGTACGATGTTCGACAACAGTGGCGACAACGGTCCGCCTTGCGGCGTCCCCTCATCCACCGGACTCACCAGCCCGCCTTCCATGACTCCGGCTTCGAGGAACGCTCGAATCAGCCTCAGCATGCGCTTGTCGCTGATCCGTTCGCTAATCCCCGCCATCAGCTTGTCGTGGTTCACCCGGTCGAAGAACTTCTCCAGATCCACCACCCAGCGGTATCCGTCAGCTAAATACTGCTGCACCGTTTCCACCGCCTGATGCGCCGAGCGCCCGGGCCGAAACCCGTAGCTGTGATCGGAAAACGTCCGGTCCCATCTGCGTTGCAGAACCTGCATCACCGCCTGCTGGATAAATCGATCCAGCACCGTCGGGATGCCAAGCTTCCGCATCCCTCCGTCCGGCTTCGGGATCTCCACCCGTTTTACCGACTGCGGTTTGTAAGTTCCACTCAACAACTGTTCCCGGATCGCTGGCCATTGTTGCTTCAGAAGCTCTGGTAGTTCGTGAACCGTCATCCCGTCCACGCCAGCGCTCCCTTTGTTGGCCTTGACTCGTGCCAATGCCTGCTTGCAGTTTTCCCGCTCGCAGACTTCTTCCATCAACTGTTCGATAGCCGGACTTTCAGACCTGCGCTTCGCCGCAAACGATTCGGTCCCTTCGCTCAGGCCCTTCGGGGCTTCACCCCTAGGCTCTTGCTCAAAGGCCAACTTGAGTTGGTTCTTCTGCCGCTTGTCGCTCATGAGTCGCGCTGCTTACTCGCCGCCCCCATTAACCCCTGGCGGGGACCGTTCGGACCTTCGCTGCTTCCGCAGCTACTATGCCCTCTGCTGACTTCTGCCGCCCGGTCACAACGAATCGCTTCGTCATCAGTCTCGAATCCGAGACGAACGGCAGATCTCCCGAGGTAAGTTCGACCGCCTTCCGCGCGCAACCGCCGAATTTACGCTTTGCGCTCTTGATGGATATGGCCTTCGTTGTCATTTGCCAACTCGCCCAGCGCTCACGCCTCCTATCCGGTTCTTGTCCATCGGCTCGCACGTTTGCTCCACGCTTCTTTCAGACCCCGCCTCGCGACGACGCCCTTGCGCTTCGCTATCACTTCACCTCCATCAGGTTGTGAAAAGGACTTTCACCTTCGAGCTGTCGAACATGCTCGGCACACAAAGGAGAGCGGAGTCGAATCGAGCGACTCCGCATTCAGCACAAGGAATCTTTCTCATTGAAGCGACAAGCCTGATGCGTTAGCAAATAAAATGGTCGACTACTCAATGCGGCGCCAGCCATGCCGCCGATTATGTTTTCTGCGCCAGCGATTGCTCGTCGCATTTTCGCGCTCCATC
>CAVYTR010000025.1:0-79044 GCA_963771495.1 uncultured Acidobacteriaceae bacterium
TAGAGGCGACACATCGGGTTGAGCCGCTCTTGAACCGCAAAAGCCCGCTTTTGGTAGCGGGTTCGCTGGTACCAACTGCCGGCTAGCGACGATCGGCCGGCTTACTCAGACCGCTTTAGCCTTGCTTTATCCACGGGTCGTAGGTGCCTACTGTCCAGGTATGCCCCTCGGGATCCTTCACGCCAAACTCGCGGCTGCCATACGGCGTGTCCTCGATTGCTCTCGCGATCGTCGCGCCTGCCGCCTGCACACGTTTATAGACGGCATCGGCATCTGGCACAACTACGTAAGTGCTACAAGTCTCGAAACCGCCCAACTCTTTGGGTGATTTGAAACTACGGCCATCGTTCTTCTGTGAACCTAGCATCACCATGCCGCCATTGAGTGTTAATTCGGCGTGGCTGATCGTATCGTCAGGTCCTGGATAGACGGCGTGGCGCTCAAATCCAAGCACACTACACAGCCATTCAATGGCCCCCGGCGCATCGTGATAGCGCAGCCCAGGCATGATCGTCGAATTCGTATGTGTTGCAACGGTGGTCATAAGCTTTCCTCTAGGCCCATGTTGGAACAAGTAAATCGCTATGGTCTTGGAGAAATCGGAATCCGTTACTCCGTCCGGGCGTGGTTTGCCCATAACCGATGACATGTTGCGATGTAGGTCGTCAGGTCTATCCCGGAGAACGACCGAAATTCGTTCGCAAGATGAGCCTGGTCGTAAAAGCCACATTCGAGCGCCAGTTCGGCCCATGGGACGTGTGCGCCGGCCCGCAATTGGCGCACTGCGCGCTGAAACCGCTGCAACCTGCACCACACCTTCGGCGTGAACCCGACTTGCTCGCGGAAGATCTGCGAGAAGCGACGTTCGCTCCAGCCAGTGCTCCGCGCCACTTCGGAAATAGAGAAGCGGGCCGAGTCAGGCGTGAACTTCCCCAGTGCAAACTCCACGGCCGGGTGCAGATGGAAACCGCAATGTGCGTCCCTCATAAGAAAGGCGGCCGCAAGGCAATCTTCGAGAATGTGAAGCCGCGCTTCCGGCGAAGAACCCTCAAGCATCCGGCTGCGCAGCGTATCGGTGTATCCGCGCCACACCTGATCCAGCGGGACGCTTCGATTACTGAGCAGATCGGAACGATCCGCGACAAGGGCCGGCAGGGCCCCCGGCACAAAGAGGACGCCAGCCAAATCCACGAAATCCGACGTGGAAATGATTTCGTAAACCGAACGTTGACCGACCATGAGGGCTGGTGCGGTGCGCTGCTCCGATCCGCCATCCAGACAATCAGTGAGAAAACCCCTGGATAAACTCAACACGATTTGGGCGCAACCGCTGGGGAGAACACGCTCGTGCCGGTGTCCTACGCTTGGCGTGCTTACGTACCACAGACTCCGCACAAAGCGGCGTAACTGAAGAGCCGGCTTGCGCTCGATATAAAGCATAGCGCCTGCGTGCCTCATAATAGCGCGCACACGATCAGGTGAGCGCTTCTCCGGCACACTTGGATCAGCATGAGCGCGGTGTCAAGAATCCGCTAACCTTCAGATGCGCGACGCCGACTTCGTTATGAGGGGCTCCTTTGGATTCTTAATAGATGACGGGCGACCCGGAAGTTGACGTTCAGTTCGGCTCACGTCTCTGCTCTGATCTGTCACCCGTTTCCTCAACTGTTCCTGGTTGACTTCACCATGCGAAGAGCGTTAGGGTGACTCTAGCGCGAAGGGCGCATCCAGTCCGCGGAAAGGGCCGTGCCCACCTGCAGAAGCACAAGTAAATTCACGAACGTTCTTTCAGCCTGATTCGGGCGGACTCCAGGCACCAGGAAGGAAGAAAGTTCGAGTGTGAACACCACCGATCTCACGCCGCTTCCGGCTCGCCCCAGTCTAGAGCAATACAAGAAGCAGGCGAAGGATTTCGTCAAACTTGGCAAGTCAGGTAATGCTGAAGTTTTTCGACGGGTCAAGAAATACCATCCTCAGCCGGCTCAACTTCTCGATTCTGAAAATCTGAGCGCCAACTTTGCTCTGGCCGATGCTCAATTGGTGATTGCCCGCGAGTATGGATTCGACAGTTGGCCGAAGTTTGCCAAACACATCGAAGGGCTGAGTCGCGAGAATTCGCCAATCTCCCAATTCGAATTAGCCGCGGACGGAATCGTCACCGGTGACGCAGGCACACTCGAGTGGTTGCTTAGGGAACATCCGGAATTGGTTCGAGCGCGTTCGACGCGAGTGCATCGGGCGACTCTTCTTCATTACCTGGGCGCGAACGGTTTAGAGAATTACCGCCAAAAGTCTCCCAAGAACGCTGTCGAAATAGCGAAGATTCTGCTGAATGCCGGCGCCGAAGTCGACGCGGTGGCGGACGCATACGGTAAGAGCACGACTTTGGGGCTAGTGGCAACGAGCATTCATCCCAAACAGGCCGGTGTGCAAATCGCTCTTCTGGATATCCTGCTGCACTATGGCGCAGGGGTCGACGGAGTCCCGGGACTGCGGACGCCACTGGTTTCGGCGCTCCACAACGGGCACCCGGAAGCGGCCGAGTTTCTCGTCCAGCACGGCGCACAATTGGACCTCGAGGGAGCGGCCGGAGTGGGACGGCTGGATGTGGTGGAAAGCTTCTTCAACGAAGACGCGAATAGGAAAGCGAATGTGACCAAAGCGCAGATGGAATCCGGTTTTATGTGGGCTTGTGAGTATGGTCGAAACAGCGTCATCGATTTTCTTCTCAGGAAGGGCATGGATGTTCGGGCCCACGAGAACACCGGGTTGACCGGTCTGCATTGGGCCGCAGTTGGGGGACGGGTGGAAACGATCGAGCTGCTTCTGAAACAAGGCGCTCCACTCGAAGCAAAGAATGTGTACGGCGCGACGGTTCTAGGTCAAGCTCTGTGGTCTGCCATCCACGGCGATCCTGATAAAGATTATGTTCCGGTTATCGAGATGCTGATCCGCGCGGGCGCGAAAATTGAAGAGGGTTCGCTGGCCTGGTTGGCGCAGCAGGAAGGCCGCTCTTTATCGGAGAAAGCGCGCATTGCTGAAGCCCTTAGGGGTGGTGGCGCGAAGTCATAATGCAGAGTAGAGTGAAGTTTTATGCGAACCGAATAGAAGCCAAATCTCAAGAGCTGCTAAGCCTCGCTAGGAAACAAAGAGCGCGCATTGAAAAAACACAAGTTCACGACCAAGATTCAGACAGGCGATGGGGGAGGAGCCTACGTGCTCTTCCCGTATGATGTCGAAAAGGAATTTGGCACGAAGGGTAAAGTGCCTGTGAAGGCGACATTCAACGGTGTCCCGTACCAGGGTTCGCTCATCAAGTATGGCGATCCACTGCACATGCTGCCTATGCTCAAATCGATTCGCGAGCAAACTGAGACAGGTCCCGGCGACACCATAGAAGTCGAACTCTGGAAAGATGATGAGCCAAGAACGGTCGAACTGCCTGCTGAGTTCAAGGACGCGATGGAGAGCGAAGGCGTGCTGGCTTTTTTCGACCGCCTGAGTTACACGCATCGCAGGGAATACTGCCGATGGATTTGCGATGCCAAAAGGGAAGAAACGCGCTCGAAGAGATTGCGGAAAGCTGTTGAAATGCTGAAGAACGGAGTTAAGACTCCGGACAGTGCAGATTCTGGCCGACGCTAGCCGAAGGCTTATCAGTGTCGTGCCTCAAGCCAAGGTGAGATTGCGGCAAAATATGCTGGATCCAGACGGGAGAGCTTCGGATAGTCGTTCCGGACTCCGATGCGTAGCGCCGTGCCCTTCGCAGGCGTGCGGCGACAACAATCTCGTCGACAGTGGTGACCGCATAGCTGTTTTTGCGGAAGAGGCGCATGGCGGCGACAGCGATTTCTTCTCCCATGCCCGCAGCGGCAAAAAGCTGCCGATTTGTACCCGTTCGATACACTTGAATCGAAAATGGCATATGACGTGGTGGTTATTGGCAGTGGTCCGGGCGGCTATTCGGCGGCCGTGCGAGCCTGGCCAATACGGTCTGAAAACAGCTTTAATTGAAAAGCAGAATCGGCTTGGTGGAACTTGTCTTCTGGTAGGTTGTATTCCGACGAAAGCGCTTCTGCATACAGCGGACGTCTGGGATTATTTTAAGAATCCGGAGCAGCAGGGCATTGCCTGCAAAGATCCGCAGCTGAATTACTCGCAGGTGCTCGATCGTAAGAACAAGATTGTGTCGAAGCACTCGAAGGGCATCGATTTTCTGATGCGGAAAAACAAGGTTGATGTCATCAAGGGGCATGCGACTTTGCGGGGCGGCGGGCGTATACAGGTTGAGGGACCGACCGGTGGGCAGACAGTCGAAGCAAAGAACATTATTCTGGCGACTGGATCCGATGCGCGAATGCTTCCCGGTTTGCAGCCCGACGCAAACCAGATTCTGACCAATATTGAAATACTCGATCTGCCTGCTATCCCTAAGTCGATCGGCATCATTGGCGCCGGTGCTGTTGGAGTAGAGTTCGCGTCGATCTTCAACCGTTTCGGATCGAAGGTGACGATTCTCGAAATGCTGCCACGACTGGTGCCGGTCGAGGATGAAGAGATTTCGAAAGAACTCGAAAAGCACTTCAAGAAAACCGGTATTCGGATTGAGACAGGAGCGAAAGCCGACAATATCCGGAAGAACAGCGGTAGCGTTAGCCTGAGCGTGACGCTCGCAAACGGCAACAAAGAGGAGATGGAGTTCGAGAAGTTGCTGGTGGCCGTGGGGCGGAAGCCGAACACGGAAAACGTAGGGCTGGAGAACACGGCTGTAGAGCTGGATCGCGGGTTCGTAAAAGTGGACGCGCAGCAGCGGACTGCGGAGCCGGGTGTATACGCAATCGGGGACATTGTGGCGGGCACACCTCAGCTGGCGCACGTGGCAACAGCGGAGGGCATGGTCGCGGTGGCGCACATTGCCGGGAAACCTAGCCGCCCGATCAACCGAAATCGGATTCCCGGTGCAACTTACACGGACCCCGGTATCGGAAGCGTGGGGCTGAGCGAAGCGCAGGCGCGCGCGCAGGGATTCAAGGTGAAGGTCGGCAAGTTTCCGTTTATCGGGAACAGTAAAGCCACGATCCTGGACAAGCACGAAGGCTTCGTGAAGGTAATCGCGGAAGAGCAGTTTGGCGAAATTCTGGGCGTTCATATCATAGGGCCCGAGGCTTACGAGCTGGTTTCGGAAGCGGTTACGGCGATGGAGGCGGAAGCGACGGTAGAAACGATGATGTCTGCGATTCACGCGCATCCGACCATATACGAAGCGATAGGCGAAGCGTTCAACAACGTTTACGGGTTGGCGATCAATATCTAACAGCGTTCATGAGGCAGTTGCGAATCGTCAATCTCGGGCGAATGCGGTACGGCGAAGCGCTTTTCGAACAAGAGCGCCTGGTGGAGGCGAGAAAGCGCGGGGATGGAGTAGACACGCTGCTGTTTGTAGAGCATCCGCACGTGGTAACGATTGGCCGTAACGGGAATCAGCGCAACATTCTGGCAAGCGAAGAGATTTTGGCGCGCACGGGCATCGAGTTTTTCGACACGAATCGCGGCGGAGATGTGACATATCATGGTCCGGGTCAGATCGTGGGCTATCCGATACTTGATTTGCGAGAATGGAAACGCGATGTGCACGCCTATTTCTGCGGCGTGGAGCAAGCGTTGATTGATGCCCTTTCGGGCTTTGGCATTCGTGCGGAACGGGTAGCGCAACGCGGTTACGAGGGTGTATGGGTGGGTGGCGCGAAGGTTGCGGCCATTGGCGTCCACATCAGTCGCTGGATTACCTCACACGGATTTGCCCTGAACGTGGATACAGACCTGAATTACTTCCAATACATAGTGCCTTGCGGCCTGACGAAGCCGGTTTGCTCGCTTCGCACGCTGGGCTGCGGGGCGGATCGCAAAGAGGTTGAGCAGGCCATAGCTGCTTCTTTTGCGGATGTGTTTGGGTATGAAATAACGATGGCAGTTGAGGAAGCGGCGCTGGCTGCTGGCCGGACAAACTGAGGACAGGAGATCGGATGACTGACGTAGTCATGCCCCAGATGGGCGAAAGTATCGTGGAAGGTACGCTGACGCGATGGCTCAAGAAACCGGGCGAAAAGGTGGAGCGCGATGAACCGCTGTTTGAGATTTCGACGGATAAGGTGGATACGGAGATTCCGTCGCCTGTTGCCGGAGTATTGAGCGAAGTACTGGTTCAGGAAGGGACTACGGTAGCGATCAACTCGATCGTCGCCCGCATAGGGGACGGAGCTGGAGGGTCGGGACAAAGTGCGCCGGCGGCGCAGCCCGCTGCAGCACCTGCGCCGCCGGCGCCTTCTGTGGCGAAACCGGTAACCACTCAGCCGAGCGTGGACGTGGGACCTTCGGCGGCAGCACGGGAAGCGGTAAGGACGCCGTCGCAGGCTCCGTCTGCTCCTGCAGCGCCGCCTGCTCCACCAGTTCCACAGCCTGCGGCGGCAGGTCCGTACCCAAGCGAACCGTCTCCGCAACCACCTCCGCCACCTGCCCCGAGTGCGCAAGCAGATGGACAAGAGGACGGAGGCCCGCTTTCGCCGCTGGTACGCAAGATGGCGCGGGAATATAACATCGACCTAGCACAAATCCGAGGGACTGGCGCCGGAGGGCGAATCACAAAGCAGGATGTGGAGAATTACATGTCGTCGCAGGCTGCGCGAACGTACGCGGCGCCTGCACCGCCTCCACAGCCAGTAGCGACTTCGGCTGGTCCTTACCCGGTGGAGCCGCCTCCGCAACCGATGCCACTGGCTGAAACTGCGAAGACCCGGACGGAGCCGATGAGCACCATGCGGCAGAAGATCGCCGAGCACATGGTGATGAGCAAGCGCACCTCCGCTCATGTCACTACCGTGCACCGCGTGGACATGACAAAGATCGCGAAGCTGCGGGAGCGCTCGAAGGCGGAGTTTCAGGCGCGGAACGGCTTCTCACTGACGTTTCTTCCCTTCGTTGCCGTAGCCGCGGCCGAAGCGTTGCGAGCTTTCCCGATTTTCAATGCTTCGATTGATGGTAAGAACATCGTGTACTATCGCGACATCAATCTCGGGATTGCGGTGGCGCTCGAGAACGGGCTCATTGTGCCGGTGATTCGAAATGCGGATGAAAAGAATGTAGCCGGGTTACAGCGCTCGATTGTTGATCTCGCGACACGTGCGCGTTCGCGTCAGTTAAAGCCGGATGAGGTACAGGGTGGTACGTTCTCGATCACGAACTTCGGGAGCTTCGGCAGCATTTTCGCAACACCCGTGATCAATCAGCCGCAAGTTGGCATTTTGGGTGTAGGCGCGGTAGAGAAGCTGCCGGTGGTGGTAGAGGGGGACGCGATTGCGATCCGTTCGCAGGCTCATCTCGCTTTGACTTTCGATCACCGGCTTGTGGACGGAGCGTTGGCCGATCAATTCTGTCAAAAGATCAAATCGATTCTGGAGAACTGGTCCGCCAATATTCTGTAAATCGCTCTAGGATCTTTGGATTCGTCGACGGGCCCACATCCCAGCGGGCCCGTTTTGCTTGTTATGCCGGGTCTACACTTGCTGAAGGTGTTAGACGTCTCGATTCCTATCACAAATCAAGCATTTCAGAGCGTGTGGGTGTACAC
This sequence comes from uncultured Acidobacteriaceae bacterium, assembly GCA_963771495.1. GTDB lineage: Bacteria > Acidobacteriota > Terriglobia > Bryobacterales > Bryobacteraceae > Bog-105. Next base: position 7,625 of record CAVYTR010000025.1, read on the forward strand.
CACTCATTCAGGAGTGGAACTGCGATTTTTCTCTTGACGAAATGTTAAGGCGGGTTTATATTCGGGCAGTACCTAAAAGAGACTAGATAGATTCCCAGGAAAGAGGTCCTCGCATGACCTTCCAGGTCGGTGAAAAAGTAGTTTATCCGAACCAAGGTGTCGGCACGGTCGAAAATATCAGTTCCCGTGCTTTCGGTACACAGCACGAGCGATTCTATTTGCTTCGACTTGCTCCCAACAGCATGACGGTGATGGTGCCGTTTTCGCATGTGGGGGATATTGGGCTACGAAAGGTAACGAAGTGCAGCGAGATAAACCGGGTTTTGAATTATCTGGCGGTAGGAACCCCGTGCTGCGCCCATGACTGGAAGGACCGCTTCAAGGAAAATTCAGAAAAGATGAAGGGAGGCGGCCTGCTGGAGATTGCGGAGGTATTCAAGGCGCTGCTGATTATTCAGACAGCGAAGCCGCTCTCGTTTCGGGAGAAGAAGATGCTGGAACGGGCTCGCAGCATGCTGGTGCTCGAGACTTCGATCGCAAAGTCGGTATCGGAAGTGGAAGCGATTGGTCTGATAAGCAGAGCTCTGGCGAAGGGCGGGTTACCGTTACCGGCTGCGCTTTAGCCGACGGCGCGCCGAAGTTATACTGGAGATGTTTGCCGGTTCTGGCGCTATCGTCTAACGGTTAGGACGGAGCCCTCTCAAGGCTCAAATAGGGGTTCGATTCCCCTTAGCGCTACCAAAAGAAACGCCGCAGCCCCTGCGGCCGAAGCCGGGGAACTGCAGCGTTCTTGCGATCGAAGCCAGCGGTTGATTACTGGACCGGTACTAACTTCCACTTCTGGTTGTCGCCGCCCCAGCAAGTCCATTGAATGATGGGATTGGCGTTGTCCAGCGACAACGCGGAATCATCCAAGCACTTTCCGCTATTGTTGGCCGTGATGGTGTAGTTGCCGTCCGAAGTCGGGCTGAACTGCCAGATTTCGTTCGATCCACCCCAGTAGGGCCATTGAATGATAGGCGTTCCGTTTCCGGTTGCGCCCGGTCCGCCCGCTACATCGAGCTGCATGTTGCTGATCTTGTCGGTGATCTTGTATCCGCCGTTAACCTGGGTCACCATGAACTTCTGATTGTCTCCACCCCAGCAGGTGTACTGGGTCATCGGATTTCCGGCATACAAGGACAACGCGGTGTCGTCGAGGCATTTGCCGCTCAGTTTGTTCACGATATTGATCCAGCCGGTCGGGAGCGGAGAAGGGCCGGGAAGGGGACTGGGAGGAACCGGCGTGGGAGAAGAGCCCGGCTGGACTGCTTCGCCCGAGTTGGCGTTAACCATGAGGCTGGACTCGTCTACAGCTTCCAGGTTGTTACTGAGAATGTAAACGAAGTTGTGGAGATCGGTATCATCCCAGTTCGGATTAGGAACGCCGCTGATGAACCAAGCGCCGTAGTTGCCGCCGTTATCCGTGAGGAAGGCGCCGTACTTTTTGAGCGCAGTGAGCAGTATCTGCATGGTTGGGCTGTAGCCAGAGAGGGCGAAGCCGGCTTTCAGACGGAAGCGTGTTCCGAAGGGAACGCACTGAGTTGAATCAGTACAACCGCCGGCGTCGTGCCGTGCGGGCCAGACGTGGCCTTGGAACGTAGTGTTCATGGCACCGGCCGTGATGCGGAGAGCATGGTTGATTGCACCTGCCTGAACTTCTTCGTAGCGAACGAGAGTGGGCAGGATGGCGAGACCTGCGGCGTCGGCAGAGGTCCAACCGTCGGGCCTCAAGGCATTCGATGCGAGATTAAAGATCGTTCCCTGGGTGGCGTACCAGCTGCCATTGGGGTACGGTCCCAGAACGCCGTTTGTGGAGGATTGCACATTGAAAACTTCATACAGGATGCAGTTCGTGGTGTCCTGAACGATGACGTGATGGTCTGAGCTGGGATCCCACAGGTGCTGAATGGGCGCGTTTGGCGGGATCGGGTAAGGACCAGGATCGCTGACGGGAGCGTAATCGAAGGTGATTGGCACCTTGGGCTGGCTGCCGGTCACGGTAGCGTACGGGAACTCGTTGTAGGGATCACTGCCAAAGTTGGCGTGCATGTGGTTTACGCCGCTTAGGTTGTTGATCGTGTTGATGTAGTTGTTTGAATAGGGGCTCACCGGCAGAGTGTCGATGGGGGTGTTATAGACACTGTTGGCCGGGAACGACGAGCACCCATTCAGCGTGGGTGCCTGGGCGAGCAGCATAGGTGACGTAGATACTGCGAAGGCGAGAACGATTGGGAAACGAATAGGTCAATCTCCTAAGAAGGATTCGATCGGGAAAAGTAAATACAACCATTAAGTTGGAACGGATGGGTATTTCCTCTCAACAATCGTCGGTCAAATTTACCGGTCGAAATTACCGGCCCGATTAAGAGATTATCATCTACGCTGCGAATAGACTAATGATTTTTTATGGAACCATTACTAACATTTGTAAACAGTAGCCTAGTTAATAGTTCCGTGACTAGCCGTTGTGGGCAGAGGTGGGCTATAGTATAAAGAGGCTATACACCTGACCGGATCAGGATAGAGATGAGTTTAGGGGCGGGCGCTCGGGGGGATGGTTTGGGGTTGAGCGCCCGCGTTTGTTACGGGGATGTACTTCTAAAACGCTGGTCGGGCATGCAAAGTTACGGCGCCGGAGATAAACAGAGGCAGCGCTCTACTCGAACATGCCTTCAAACAAAACCGAGCTTAGATACCGTTCACCGGCATCAGGTAGGACGACAACCATAGTTTTTCCGGCCATTTCCGGTTCGTTGGCGACACGAACGGCGGCGGCAGCGGCGGCGCCACACGAGATACCGCACAGGATGCCCTCTTCTCGAGCGAGACGGCGAGCCATTTCGATGGATTCTTCGTTGGTTACCTGGACGACTCGGTCAACGACGGAAAGATCGAGATTATCGGGGATAAAACCGGCTCCGATACCTTGAATTTTGTGTGGACCGGGCTTGAGCGCTTCTTTGTGTAAGGCCTGGGTGATGACCGGACTTGCCGTCGGTTCTACGGCAATCGAGATCATCGGATGTTTCTTCTCGTTCTTGATGAAATGAGAAACGCCCGTGATGGTGCCTCCTGTGCCGACTCCGGCCACGAGGACGTCGAGAACGCCGTCGGTGTCCTCCCAGATTTCGGGGCCGGTGGTATTGAAGTGAATTTTGGGATTTGCCGGATTCTTGAATTGCTGAGGCATGACGAAGCGGTCCGGGTCGGAGGCCAAAATTTCCTCCGCTTTGGCGATAGCTCCATTCATGCCTTTCGCGCCCTCGGTGAGGATCAGGTTCGCGCCGAATGCCTTGAGGACCTTGCGGCGCTCGATCGACATGGTGTCGGGCATGGTTAACGTAATGGGGTATCCCCTAGCGGCCGCTACAAATGCCAGAGCGATACCTGTGTTGCCGCTGGTGGGTTCGACGATCTCTTTGCCGGGATGCAGAATGCCCCGATCTTCAGCGTCCCAGACCATGGCGGAACCGATGCGGCACTTCACTGAATAGCCGGGATTACGACCCTCGATTTTAGCCAAGACGGTGGCCTTGGCGCCGTCGACTACACGGTTCAGTTTCACTAGCGGCGTCCGGCCGATGCTGAACGAATTATCCAGGTAGATCAAAATAGCTCCTCTCAAATTTCCCAATTGGGAACGTACCGTGTATGTTTCTCGCGCCAGTCCCTGGCCAGCTCGGCAAAAGTGGTCTCATCCAAGACGGAGGAAACTGCCGCATCGACGCGGTCCCAGATATCGCCGAAGGGATCAGAGTTCTGGGACCTGGAATACGCTTTCATGTTCTCGACGGCCCGGAGCACTTCGCCGACGGTGATGCTTTCTGGCGGACGTGCGAGCAGATAGCCTCCATCGGCGCCGCGCCGGGAGTCAACAAACCCATTTTGCTTGAGGCCGGCGAGAATGAGTTCCAGAAACTTCTGGGGAATTTTCTGACGCCGCGCGATCTCGGCTATTTTGACGGGAGGCATTGGCGTGGAGTTCTGGCGGCAGGTCAGGTGCTGCGATGCGAGATCAAATACAGCCTTGAGCGCATACTCGCTCTTGACCGAAATGTTCATTCCTTCTGTTCCACTCTTGATTCTAATCCCGCAGCACGCCTAAGTTATTGATTACTTTGCGCGGTCGCATTGGCTGGCTGGCTGGCGCGTGGCCGAAGTCAAGTAATTCTATCGAAATGGCTGTCCGTTGTTGCCCAACCGAGGCAGGCGGGTGCGGCCGTGAACAGGAGGTGGGAGATGTCGGTCGAGTTCTTAGCACTGAGTTCTTAGCACTCTTTGTGAGGCTTGCCGCGTGCTAGTGTTGGCCAGCCGAGGCGTGTATACCATGAGGATTGCAGGCTGAATTCTGGCCGGGAGAAATTTTGTCGAGACACCTGTTTGGAACGGACGGTATTCGAGGAGTTGCGGGTGAGCCGCCACTCGATGCCCGGACCGCTCACGCATTAGGCTTTGCGCTCGGGACATGGGCAGGCCAAGCGGCTTCGCAAGATAAAGCGGATGCTAATCCCGAGGTAGTTATCGGAATGGACACGCGCGAGAGCGGGCCCTGGCTGGCCGAGCAAGTAGCCGGCGGGCTGTCGCGAAGCGGCGTGAGCAGCCGGTTTGCCGGGGTGATCACAACTCCGGGAGTCGCTTACCTGGCCCGGACAGGACCATTCATTGCCGGGATTATGATTTCGGCTTCGCACAATCCGTATCACGATAACGGGCTGAAGGTGATCAGCCACTCCGGTTACAAACTGGCCGACGCGGTAGAAGCGGAACTCGAAGGGCTGATGCGAGAGTGGCTCTCGAAGAGCGAAGAGGCGGCTCCGCGCGCTTTGCCGGCGGACAGCAGCCTGGATGACCTTTACACAGACTACCTGGCGGGTACGGTTTCTTCCGGATTTCCGTTTCATTTGGTGATCGATTGCGCAAATGGCTCGGCCACGGAGGTGGCTCCTCGATTGTTCGAGCGGCTGGGATCGAAAGTGGAGTGGATGGGGGCCGCGCCAAACGGACGAAATATCAATCTGAACTGCGGTTCGCTTCATTTGGACGGGCTCCGGGCGCGCGTGCTCGACAGCGGTGCTGATCTTGGAATTGCGTTTGATGGAGATGCGGATCGGGCTTTGTTCGTTTCGTCATCGGGCAAGATCATCGATGGAGACGCGGTGCTATTCCTTGCCGGTTCGCGGCTGAAGAGTGCCGGGAGGCTGCCGGGGAACGTTGTCGTGGCGACTGTGATGTCGAATCTGGGTCTCGAGCGAGCGCTCGCGGCTCACGGTATCGCGATGGTTCGGACTCCGGTCGGCGACAAGTACGTGCTCGAAGAGATGCACAGACGCGGGGCTGTGCTGGGAGGCGAGCAATCGGGTCATGTGATTTTTTCCGAGTACGCGACGACCGGGGATGGTTTGCTCACGGCGTTACGTGTGCTCGAGATCATGCACGACACGAACAGATCGATGGACTCGCTGACTGCAGAAATCTCTACGTTTCCGCAGAAGCTGGTTAACATCCGCGTGCAACAGAAAAAGCCGCTGATGGACTTGCCAGGGGTGCGAGCCGAAATCGCCGCGGCCGAGCAGGCGTTCGGGTCTGCCGGACGCGTAGTGGTGCGTTTTTCCGGTACCGAACCGCTGGCGCGAGTCATGATTGAAGCCGGAACACAAGCAGACGTCGATAAGTGGACGAGCCGAATTGCGGATGCGATCCGATCTGAACTGGGCGCGGTAGGGTAGAGCGGACGCTTTCCGGCCCAAGCTGCTAGGCAGTGGTGTCGGGATTATCTATCAGGAAAAGCCAATTCCCGCTCGCCTGACGCCGTGCTACTTCGGTACTGAAACCGTGGCGGACTTGCTCTGCGGGATCGCCGGGATAACGAGTCCAACGAGAGTGCAATAAAGCGATGCCGGCCGGCGACTCTACTGCATGAACCGTTTCCACTGATATCTGCGAGAGTGGGAGAAGCAAAGTCTCGAAAGCAGCGCGAATCGCTTCGCGCCCTTTTACCCATTGCGTGCCGAGGATCAACACTGCCTCCATTTCGTAGAGAACGCTTAAAGCATGCGGATCACCTGCGTTGAATGCTTGCTGAAACAGAAGGTGAAGATTGGCTGGAGCATAGGCGGCCATTTCGTCAGGCCTTTCCGTCATGTAGTATCCGGCAGATCTCGGTCCCGTATTGCTTCACAAGATTAGTACCGATGCCCTTAATCGAGCGTAGATCGGCATTTGTTTGGGGGCGGCGCGCGATCAGGCTTTGCAACACCTGATCGGTAAAGATGCGAAAAGCGGGAACGCCTCGGCGCTTTGCTTCACGCAGGCGCCAAGTCCGGAGCGTTTGTTCGAGTCGAGAGATGTCTACAGAAGCGCCATTTGGCGGATGCATTGATTGCGACGCTTGCTTTGCGCGCTTCTTTTTTCGCGTGCGTTTAGCGGGCACTTCGATCGCGTCCGCCTTCATCTCGAAATGAAGAGCTGTTTCTTCGGCGCGATGCCCGGCGGGCGTCAGAGTGGCTGTTCGATAAGGGATTCGTTTCCCATCTTTTTCAAAAACGGCGTTTATCAGATTCATCAGGCCCGCGCGAGCCATTGCACCTAAGATTTGCTCGAAGTCGTCGCGAGTCAGATCGCTTTGCGGGTACAGTTCGGCGTGCAATCTCCCGGTTGACTTCGACCCCGATGCGCGGAGGGCGGAGAGAACGCGCGCAGCGGCGATTCGCTCTGGATCGGTTGCGGGTCGAAAGTTTTGCGCAACGCACCCTGTAGGCGCACAGAAGTCACAGATGCCGCAGGCTGTTTGACTGTCGGCATAATCGCCGAAATGGCGAACGAGAGTTGACATCCGGCATTGTTCACTGGCGGCGTATTGCAGCACCAATTCTATTTGAGCGGATTTCTGTTCGCCCTGCTTGACGTAGAGAGGCCGCCAGGACTGATCGCCCCGCGTCATGTTTTCTTCGGCATCGATAGATGCGCCCGCATGCGTCCACAGTTTCTCGACCGCTTTGTCGAAAATTTCCGAGTTGATCTTCAGCCGCTTTCGCAGGGACGCTTTGGCAACGGGCACATCAGTAAGCGCAGTGAAGATGGAGTCTAGAATCTTGACGTCGGGATAATCGCGCTCGAGAAAGAAATCGTGGGTGTGGCGATCAGCGTAGGAATGCATCAGCAGAGCGCGGCTGGGAGCGCCGTCGCGGCCAGCGCGCCCGATCTCCTGGTAATAGGCTTCTAAACTTCCCGGCAGGGCGGTATGGATCACGGTTCGCACGTTGGGCTTATCGATTCCCATGCCGAAGGCGATGGTAGCGACGATTACTTGGAGTTTGCCTTCTAAGAATTCCTGCTGCACGGTTCTTCTATGGGCGGGGTCGAGACCCGCATGATATGCAGCAGAAGGAAATTCGCGGAGCAATTCGTCGGCAACCTCCTCCGCCTGCCTGCGGGTTGGCGTGTACACAATGGCGGGACGCCGCGAGGAGTCCATCAGCACGCGCCGGACAAGCGAGACTCTGGCTGCGGGTGCTGCCTCTACCGCTTCGATGGCGATGTTGTCTCGTCGAAATCCATGGACAAATTGTGCCGCGGCATGGAGCTTCAACTGTTCCAGGATGTCTCGCTGAACGAGGGGCGTGGCGGTCGCGGTGAGCGCAATAACCGGCGCCGGGCGGAGGTTGGGCAGATACTGGCCGAGCATGCGGTAGTCCGGACGAAAGTCGTGACCCCATTGCGAGATGCAGTGCGCTTCGTCAACGGCGATGAGGGACGGTTTTCGTCTTGCGAGCATTTCCGGGAATCCGCTGACGCGAAGGCGTTCCGGAGCGATAAACAGAAACTGCAGTTTGCCTGCGAGGTAATCGAGGCAGGCCTGGCGTGACGATGCACGGTTGCGGCCGGAATGGATTCGGTCGACGGCGAAACCGCGCTCTTGCAGTTTGGAGACTTGATCTTCCATGAGGGCGATCAGAGGACTGATGACGAGCGTGGTTCCGCCGCGCGCAATACCAGGCAGCTGGTAGCACAACGATTTGCCGGACCCGGTCGGCATGACAAGAAGAACATTCTTACCTTCGACAGCCGCGTTGCAGACAGCTTCCTGGTTAGCTCGGAAGGACGGAAAGCCGAACGCTGATTCGAGAAGTTCGCGCAACGGTTTGCCTTCTGTCGTCGCGGGACTGGCGGGTGGAGCAGGAGTGGAGCGCTCAGTCGCCGGTTCGATGGGTGGGTGGCCGTGCGTTGGTGGTTCGACCTTGCCGACCACCTGGCGCACGTAGTCTTCGATGCCAGACAGAAACGGCTCAAGCTGCGCGGCGCCCCGCTGAATGCGTTGCAAGTACGCTTCCCATTGGCCGGTCATGGCGGGACTCTTTACCTCCGGATGGACGACGTCGATCAGCCGGATGCCTTTCCCGGTCGCTTCCAGGTTTTTGCCGGAGCGTGAGATGTAGGCACGCTTTAGGAGAACTTCGATAATGGCGGCGCGGGTGGCAGGCGTCCCGAGCCCCGATTCTTTCATGGCATCGGAGAGTTCTTTTTCATCGAGCGTCTTGCCGGCGGTCTCCATGGCGGTCAAAAGAGTTGCTTCGGTGAAGCGCTTCGGAGCACGCGTTTTTCGGTTCAGAGCCTCGACCTCGCGAACATCTTGTAACTGGCCGGTTGCCAGGTCCGAGGGGAGCTGCTGCTCGCCTGGGTCGCGCTCAGCCACCGGAGAACCGCCCTTTTTGCGTTCGGGCGATGGGTCTAGCACTTTCCAGCCGAGTTGCTGAACAGCGCTGCCCGTGGTGCGATAACGATCGACTACGGCTCCGTTGGTTATCGAGGTGATGACCGTAGTAACAGCAACGATGTAGTCGTCGTGCCACGCACTCAGTAAGCGGCGGCAGATCAAATCGTAAATCTTGCTCTCGTCAGCCGAGAGGCGGGCGGGATCCACGGAAACAGTGTTAGGGATGATGGCGTGATGATCGGTAACTTTCGCGTCATCGACGAAGCGCCGCCCGAGTGGACGCTCTCCAGTACCCGGCGCGAGATGTTTCCGGTACCGGGCTTCGACCGTCTTAACGATGCGCGGCAGCGTAGTGCTGACGTCCTTTGAAAGATGACGACTGTCTGTTCGCGGATAACTGATCAGCTTGTGACGTTCATATAAGGCTTGTGCGACGTCCAGTGTTTTCTGAGCGGAGAAACCGAAGAGACGATTCGCATGGCGTTGCAGCTCTGTCAGATCGTACAGGAGGGGCGGCAGGGTACGCTGGTTTGCTGACTCGAGCGATTCGATTTGCGCAGATCCGGACCTTCCCCGACTAACAATTGTTTTCGCTTCTTCGCCGTCAGCGAGCAGGCGGGTATCGCTCGGCTGCGTGCGGAACCAGGTGCCCTGGTAGGTAATGTCGTCCGGGCGACTAACGGGGTGGAACGTCGCGACAACTTCGATGTAGTGTTCAGCGACGAAGTTGCGAATAGCCATTTCACGTTCGACGACCATCGCGAGTGTGGGTGTCTGGACGCGGCCGACCGAGAGTTCTTCGGCATAAGCAATCGAATAGGCGCGGGATAAATTCATCCCTACCAGCCAATCGGCACGGCTGCGCCCGGTGGCGGCATAGGCTAGCGGATTGTACTCGCTGCCCGGACGAAGCGCTTCGAAGCCCTTGCGAATGGCGTCAGGGGTGAGGGACGAGATCCATAAGCGCTCGATCGGTTTTTCGCAATCGGCGGCTTCGTAGATATAGCGGAAAATCAGTTCGCCTTCCCGCCCTGCATCGGTCGCGCAGACGACGCGGGAGACACGCTGGGAATTGAGGATTTTCCGGACGGCTTCGAACTGATCTCTCGTTTTCTCATACACGACGAGAGGCCAATGTTGGGGAATCATGGGCAGAGTGTCGCGAGACCAGCGACGCCACTGCGGATCGATCTCATGCGGCTGCGCGAGCGCAACCAGATGCCCGACGGCCCAGGTAATCACGTAGCCATTGCCGTGCAAGAAGCCTTCGCCCTGCTTCTTGGCTCCCAGCACGCGTGCGATTTCCCGGGCTACCGACGGTTTTTCTGCGATGACAGCAACAATACTGGAGCCGGTATTCTCCACCTAGGAACTTTCAGTTTAGCTGCGGAGCTTACAACGGGGCGGTTCTTTAGAAGATGAAAGTTAAGAGTGTTCCTCGCGGCCTTGTTATGCACACCGGCTGTGGCGCTTGATCGTCCTGGTGTGACGTTCAAGGTGTTTCAGTTTGGAAAAGTCGAAGGCTGAAAGGCTTGGGCGTTGCCGGTGCGGGAGTTTTTCACCGGCTTCTACCCTTTGCTGGAACGAAAAAACCGCGCCGTTCTGGTGTCCGACCGGGACCCGCAAATGAGTGGTATAGTTTTGCCCGACGGGAACGCCCGTTTGGAGGAAAACAATGAAACACGCTGGGCTGATTAGTGTCCTGCTCGGACTATTCTCCACCAGCGCCGCAGGCGCTGACATCATCTTTGTCGCGAATTATGCCAGTGGCACGAATGGCACTGGCACGATAGGCGAATACACCACGTCGGGCGCTACCGTGAACGCATCGCTCATCTCGGGGCTGAACGGCCCAGCCGACCTTGCGCTGTCTGGCTCCGATCTGTTTGTCGCGAACTACTTTAGTAACACGATAGGCGAATACACCACCTCGGGCGGTACTGTAAACGCATCGCTCATCTCGGGGCTGAACGGCCCAGCCTACCTTGCGCTGTCTGGCTCTGATTTGTTTGTCGCGAACGCTGGTAGTGGCACGATAGGCGAATACACCACCTCGGGCGCTACCGTGAACGCATCGCTCATCTCCGGGCTGAGCTTTCCAATTGGCTTCGCGCTGTCTGGCTCTGATCTGTTTGTCGCGAACGCTGGTAGTGGCACGATAGGCGAATACACCACCGCGGGCGCTACCGTGAACGCATCGCTCATCTCCGGGCTGAACTTTCCAGTTGGCCCTGCGCTGTTTGGCTCTGATCTGTTTGTCCCCAACGATAATAGTCTCGCGGCAGGTAGTGGCACGATAGGCGAATACACCACCTCGGGCGTTACCGTGAACGCATCGCTCATCTCCGGGCTGACCGCACCATCTGGCCTTACGCTGTTTGGCTCTGATCTGTTTGTCTCGATCAAGAATAGTGGCCTCCCTGGGAGTGGCACGATAAGCGAATATACCACCTCGGGCGCTACCGTGAACGCATCGCTCATCTCCGGGTTGGACTCCCCAACCCGAACGGCAATAGTAGCCACTACAGTCCCCGAACCCGGCAGTCTCACACTCCTGGCACTCGCTCTTGGGGGGCTCGGATTTTGCTGGCGGATACGCGCCATGGGATCGTAGTAAGATCGCCGCACCTGCAAGAGGGTTCGCGAACCAAAGCAGACACGATAACCATCTAACTGCTTTATATGCAGAAGCGACAAGTAGGAAAGGCTGGTCTGGAGGTCTCTGCACTCGGGCTCGGGTGCATGGGGATGTCGGAGTTTTACGGCCAAGGCGAAGAGAAAGAGTCAGTCGCGGTGATCCATCGCGCCATGGACTTGGGGATCACGTTTTTCGATACCGCCGACGTGTACGGGGTAGGGCGGAACGAGGAACTTGTCGGGCGCGCGCTGGGCGGCCGACGCCACCAGGTAATTCTCGCGACGAAGTTCGGCAATGTGCGCGGCGCGGACGGATCGTTTCAGGGCATTAACGGCAAACCGGAGTATATTCGCTCTGCATGCGAGGCGAGCCTGCGCCGTCTGAATACGGATGTGATCGACCTTTACTACCAGCATCGAGTGGATCCGCAGACTCCGATTGAAGAAACGGTTTCGGCGATGAGCGATTTGGTGCGCGAAGGCAAGGTCCGGTATTTGGGGTTGTCCGAAGCGGCACCGGAGACTATACGGCGAGCGCAAGCGATTCATCCGATCAGCGCGCTCCAGACAGAGTTTTCGCTCTGGAGCCGCGATCCGGAACAAGAAATTTTGCAGACGGTCCGCGAACTTGGAATCGGCTTCGTGGCGTACAGCCCTTTAGGGCGTGGTTTTTTGACGGGCCGATTCAAGACGCCCGACGATCTGCCTCCGGGAGACTGGCGGCGCAACTCGCCGCGGTTCCAGGGAGAAAACTTTCACAAGAACCTGGAGCTGGTATCAGCGATCAACGAGATCGCACAGGAGAAGAACTGCTCTCCGTCTCAGCTTGCGCTCGCCTGGGTTCTGGCTCAGGGTGATGATATTGTGCCGATTCCCGGTACAAAGCGGATTCACTATCTCGAAGAGAATGCAGGAGCGCTAACTGTGCGCTTGACTCCTGAGGACCTGCGGCGGATTGACGGCGTTGTGCCCGCGGGTGCTGCATCAGGGCAGCGTTATCCAGAGGCCGCGATGAAAGCCGTAGGTAGATAAAAACCGGACAACATGGATTTTCTCGATAATCTCGAAAATTCGCTCAAGAACCTGGAAGCGCGAGAGGAGCGCGATCCTGATACGCACCGGAGGCGGGAATCGGAGCGTTCGCGTGCGCTTGCTGAAGCGCCATGGGCGGAGAAGCTGAAGAATTCCGAGTATACGAAAAAGCTGTTTGATGCAGCCGCGGTAGCGGGGCATCGCATGCGAGCGAAGATTTATATGGCGTGGTTTGACTCGACGCTACGGCTGGAAGTAAAGAGCAGGACACTCGAAATCCGTCCGACTGCGGATGGCATTGTTGCCGTTTTCAGTAAGCTTAACGGCGAACTCGCGCAAGAAGGTGTGGACTTGGGCGGAAACCCGGAAGATCTGCTTAAAGAATGGCTAGAGTGATTTCGCCGGGACGGGACTGGGCGCTGCGAAAATCAAGGGAGGAATCCTGCGTAGCAGGCCCTACTCGGGCCTGCCGTAAGGGTTACAAGACTTTCGGTTAGGCGAGGGAAACTTGCTCGGCCTGAAGTCCCTTGGGTCCTGTCTTGACAACAAACGAGACGCGCGCGCCTTCATCCAGAGTTCGATAGCCGCTGGACTCAATCGCGGAGAAGTGGACGAACACATCCTCTCCATTTTCACGTGCGATGAATCCAAAGCCCTTCGAAGCGTTGAACCACTTAACGGTTCCAGTTTCTTTCATACTTTCTCTCTTTCTTGCTACAAGAACCTAACAATCATTGAGAGATCAAGACCTGTGTACCGTTGGAATTGGCGGGGCCGTACGAGTGACTTTCAAATGACAGGAAGGAATCTTATGGTGCCCTTCAAAGATAACCGGAGGGAGACATTCTGTCAATTCCCCCCGAGCGGTTTTTGGCAGCAAGTGTCGTTAGGACTGCACTTTGCGGACAAGACCGCCGAGTTTGGACCGTTCTTCGGGAGTCATCCGGACGTAGTCATCTGTTGACCGGGCGGGTGGCTTGCGAACCTTGTCTTCGGCGATTTTCTCGGAAATGGCTCGGTTTTGGGCGATGCGCAAGGCGGTGCGTTCGGCCGGGGTCATCAGGTGAAAGGGCTTGTTCATGAGAAGGAGCTAAATTTATCATTCACAGCCGCGGTCACCAGAGTCAAGCCAGATCTTCCCTGATATTCTGAAAGTGTACTTGCCTGTATCCGTATTTAAGTCCGGCGGCTGTTTTTCCTGCAATTGAGTTGGTGTTCAGATTAGACTGGCGAAGCGAAGCAAAGAATCAGACAGTGAGGATCGGTATCAGCCTCCCCGCCCGGACACGACGTCGTTCAGCGGCCGCTTAGCGACCAAAGCCGGATGCGGCATGAGGCCGCTATTGCTTTGATTCCATTGGACGTCAGAGTGCGGTCGATATTTAATTCAGGAGGAAAGCATGCCAGGCCGGGGCCCACAGACGTTTAAGAAACGCCAAAAAGAACAGGAAAGAAAAGAGCGGCAGCAGGAAAAGTTTGCGAAGCGGCTGCAGCGTAAAGGGGAAAAAGGCACGACTCAAATCGCCGATGATGACGACCTTCTGGTACTGAATCCGGATTTGCCGAAACCGCCGCCGGAAGCGGCGCAGTAACACACAGTTGATTGCAATCAACTGACCTGAATGATTGTGCGGCGGCTGACAGCCTTGTCCGACTCCTCACCCGCGAAAGAGGGTGAGGCCCGACCGGGATTCAAGGTGTTCCTGGACACTCAGAAAAACCCGGAGCCGCCGTTCGGAATCTTGCTGCAGTCGACGCATTCAGAATTAGCAGGGGATTTGGCCGAGGCGCTTCGCCCGGAAGCGTTCGGGGAGGTTCGGCCAGAGGTGATCGAAGCGATCAGGCGCCATGATTTTGGCTGGAAGGCGAGTGATTCGCGGCAGCTCGAGAATGCCGATAAAAGCCGGCCCAGGCCGTTTCCGGATATGCCACATGAAGAAGAGATTTCGTCCTGGCGTAATTCCATCGAACTGGCAGCGGATGCGCCCCCGCTCGTCCGCGTTTTAATCAGCCGGCATTTCTGTTTTCTGGCGGGGGATAACCCGCTGCATAACCGGTTTCGCGAAGACGAAACAAGGCGGCGGGATGTGATCGAGTCAACACTGAATTCGAGTGCCGAGAACCTGGACAGATGGGCGGCCGCTCTCGGATTTTGCGATCTGCTGTCCCTTTATCTTTCGAGCGGCGCGACGGAATCTGCCGTGTTTCCGTTTAGTCATCCTGCGGACCCGAAGGCGGCGAGCGCGCGGAAAACCACGCTTTCGTGGAACGGCGGAGCGCTGCGCTTTGATTCTCCGGTGCTACGACCGAACACACGGGTTGCAGCGAAATTGCAGACGTACTCGAACGGGCGAATCTCGGGCGATGACCAGGAACTTCGCTGGACTCTTTCCGAATAGAGGGGACCACAAATGGGGTTCCTCTACAAATTCGGAACGGCGGCCGCGCTTGCGTTTGATTCAATTCGCGTTCACAAGCTACGCAGCTTCCTGACCCTGCTGGGGGTAATTGTTGGCGTCGCGAGTGTGATTCTAGTCGGCGCGGCGATTGACGGACTGGGCGTTTACGCGGAACAGATCACTGCGAAGGCGTTCGGGAACGACAGTTTCCTGGTAGCGCAAATTGCCTCAGTCGGCCGCCTGACGGGAAGACAGCTCGCAGACAAGCAGAAATATAACAAGCGCATCCAGAAAGGGGACCTGGCCTACCTGCGCACCAGCACGGGCGACGATGTTCTTTATAGTCCTTATCAGCAGCGTATCGAGGACGTAAAAGCGGAGGGTCTGGTTTACGAAGCCGCGAACGTGATCGGCGTTTCGTATGACATGCCCGAGATCCGCGACATTCCTGTAGCGACCGGACGATTCTTCATACAAGCGGAAGAGCAGAGACGGCGGCCGGTGGCGGTTATAGGCGAAGACATCCGCGTTGCGCTATTTCCTGACCGGCAACCATTAGGCCGGGAAATCAAGATTTCGGGAATCGGATTCACGGTGGTGGGCGTGCTGGAGCGCCAAGGCTCATCGTTTGGCCAGAGCTTAGACAATCCGGTTTACATTCCGAGCACCGTGTACCAATCTCTGTTTGGCGGATCCCTGAGCATGGTGGTGTTCGGGAGAGCGAAGCCAAGCTCCGGGCTGACGATGGACACCGCGCTCGACTTGACTCGCGGGGCGCTGAGGAGCCACTTTCATACGCGTCCGGGCAAGCCGGACAATTTCGATACACTGACACCGGATTCGGTGCGGTCGTTCACGGATCAGATTCTGGGCGTTATCGCAGCCGTGGTGGTGCCGGTGACGAGCATCTCGCTGCTGGTCGGCGGCATCGTGATCATGAACATTATGCTGGTTAGCGTGACGGAGCGGACTCACGAGATCGGGATTCGAAAGAGTCTGGGGGCGCGCAGAGCGGACATCATGCTGCAGTTTTTGACGGAGTCGCTGATTCTGTCACTGGCGGGGGGCGCAGTGGGCGTAGCTGCCGGAGCACTTGCGGCTTGGGCTATCGGAGCTATTTCCGGAGCAACGCTTGCGGTGACAGCTCCCTACGTCGTGATCTCGATCTTTGTTTCGAGCGCAGTCGGGATTGTGTCGGGGTGGTATCCCGCCCGGCGCGCTTCGAGACTGGACCCGGTAGAAGCATTGCGGGCGGATTAGATAACGGCCATGCAGATCAACGCAAAGTCGACATTCGCGATGTCTTGGGACGCGATTGCGAGCCACAAGCTGCGATCGGGTCTGACGATTCTTGGAATCGTGATTGGGATCACGACGGTTGTGAGCGTGGCGTCACTGCTTTCCGGGTTGAAGAATTCCATTGTCGATTTCTTTCAGGAGTTTGGTCCCGACAGTATCTTCGTGAGCAGGCTCAGCGGCGATCCGAGCGGGCAGAATGCGCCTCCGAAAGAGCGAAGGCGAAAAAAGATTCAGCCGGAGTACGCCAATTATGTGAAGGCGACTGTACCTTCTGTAGAAGATGTCGCGCTCAGTCTGTATATTATCCCGCCTGCCGGGCGAGTGATGTCGGCGAAAGTTCCGGGGTACGAATCCGACAATTTGAACGTGACGGGGGCTACGGCCAATCTGTACCAGATCTCGCCGCGCGCAGTGCGGCAGGGGCGGATCTTTACCGATTTGGAGGCACGCCGGGCGGCGAGGGTCGTGGTGCTGGGCTCAAGCCTCGCGGATGCGCTGTTTCCGCGGCAGGATGGCGTCGGAAAGACAGTTGCGATCGATGGCGTGGAGTACGGGGTGATTGGGGTGTTTGCCCCGGCGAAGGGCAGCTTCTTCGGTGAAAACGGTCTTGACAGGCAGGTGATTATGCCTTTGGCGACGGCGCGCTTGCGGTATCCACAATCGGACAACTTTTTCCTCACTGCTAAGGCCAGATCGGGGCAGAGGGCGGATGCAGTGGAGGAGGTGCGGGCCGCGCTGAGGCGACTTCGCCATGTGCCGCCCGGGAAGCCGGACGACTTCTCACTGAGTACACCGGATTCGATCATCGAAAACTTCAACAAGATCACGAGTGTGATCCTTCTGGTTTCGATCGC
Source organism: uncultured Acidobacteriaceae bacterium (assembly GCA_963771495.1). Classification (GTDB taxonomy): domain Bacteria; phylum Acidobacteriota; class Terriglobia; order Bryobacterales; family Bryobacteraceae; genus Bog-105. The sequence goes on from CAVYTR010000025.1 coordinate 24,601, forward strand.
GATCTCCGGCGTTGGGCTGCTGGTGGGCGGCATCGGCGTGATGAACATTATGCTGGTGAGCGTAACGGAGCGCACTCGAGAGATCGGCGTTCGAAAAGCCGTAGGTGCGCGACGGAGTGACATTGTCACGCAGTTTCTGGTAGAAGCGACGACGCTGTCGGGCACTGGGGGCATCATCGGGGTAATTTTCGCGGTTCTGGCCACGCTGCTGGTGAGCACGCTGGTACCGGCGCTTCATACGACCATCTCGCCTACCGCAATCTCAGTCGGCTTTGTGACTTCGGTGGGAATCGGCGTTTTCTTCGGCGTCTGGCCCGCAGTCAAAGCTTCCCGGCTGGATCCAGTGGAAGCATTGCGGTACGAATAAATCGTTAGAACAGCACTTCGAAGTCGAAGCGGTAGCGGCGATGATAGTTGCCGAAGAATGTCCCATACTGCGGGTCGGTGACGTTGTTGTGAATGGCCAGGGCGTTGAAGTGGTTCGTGAGATTGAAGCCGGTAAGTGATAAGCGGACGCCGTATTTGGGGTTGATTCTGAATTCCCGCATGAGGCGGGCATCGGCTGAAAAGAATCTGGGAAATCGGGTAGCGTCCGAGTATGGCGTTGCGGCGTAGTTCTGGAGGGCGTCGTAAGTCGCGTAGGGAAAGCCATTCCGATACTCGACAATCGGGTTCAATTGTAGCTGCCACACGTGCGTTTCCAGATGCCCCCACATCAGAAAACGGTTCGGCAGGTCTCCGGGGAGATTTGAGTACAGATCGGGGCGGACAATCGGCGTCGGGTAGTTACCGAGGTAATTGTCGAAAATATTCAGGTTACCTTCAGTCCGGCCTCGAGTATAAGAGAACACAAGCTGCTGGCCGTTCTCCCATCCCAGCTTCGCGGTAAGCTCGGCTTGGCGAAAGCGCGATTGGCCGTCGCCATTTAAGACGATCTCGTTCGTTTTGCCGAGGATCGCAGGGTCGAGCACAATCAAGCCTACGGAATGATTGTTGGTATAGACAGCGCGGACGCGGAGCAAGCGGGAGAAGCTATGTTCGGCCTGCAGATTCCAGGTTGTACCGCGCGGCGAAAAGGCGCCGGCAACACGTTGGCCGCGGACCAGAAAGGATCGTGGCCCAGTAATGCTGCCGATGACATTCGCGACTGTGTACGAATCAACAACACTGCCGTCGGGCGCGTAATCCGTGATTGTGCGCCGCGGATAATTCGCAAAGCTATAAACGTCGAGAGGGATGTGATCGTAGAACTGGCCAAAGCCGGCCCGAAAAACCGTTTGTTCGTTGGAGAGGGGTGTCCAGGCAACTCCCGCCCGTGGAGCAAACCGTAGGCTGGAAGCAAGCTTCTGGTGCTCGATACGGACTCCATAATCGAAAGCAAGCTTTGACGTCGGGGACCAATGGTCCTGAGCGTATGCCGTGACTTCGAGATCCGTCCTGTTAAATCGATTTGGAGTACTAAAGTGGATCTGTTGCAAAAGATTTCCTTCTGAGTTGAGCAGAGAAACCGGGGTGAATGTAAATCGACCTTGATTGTTCGAATTCGTGAGCGAATTCCCGAGCTTGATCAGGTGGGTACCCAGGGCACGGAGAGGTCCTGGCGACCAGATCTCGAGCCATTCGGTCCGTTTCGCCTCGCGGTTCTGCCGGCCGAAGTAGTTGCCGTGATTGCCTTCCGGAGTGAGGACGTAATCTGCGTTGCCCTGCGCGCCAATGAATGCATCAAAACGCTGGATGGAAATGGAGTTGTCGAGCGTCCCCCCAAGAAGCCCAAAATGGTCGGCGAAGGTGCCTATGTAGTTGTGCTGTGCCATCGTCGGCGTGGTGGGTTGTGGATTAAAGTAATCGGGATTGACGAAGTTGACGTGTTGCGGCGTGATATGCAGAGTAGCTGTCAGCACTTGCTTCGGCGAGGCAATGAAATCGAGTTGTGTGAACGAGTTCATCGATTCCTGCTTCGATTCGTTGAACGGAAAGCCGAGTGTGCGGCTGGGTACTTTATCCAGGTAATACTGGAGAGCACTGATGAAATACAGGCGTTGAGGAATCAGCGGACCGCCAATCACGCCGTGTGGCGTTTCATTCCGAATGCCAACGAGGTGATAGCTTCGAACGCGAAAATCGGGAAACGGATCGTTGAGTTCACCGTGCCACTTGTCTCCTCCGCGCTTGGTATCGACGGCAACGACGCTTTGGGTGAACCTACCGTATTGGGCGAGAAAAGGCGTGTTGAGGACGTTGACAGTTTCGACGCTATCAATTGGAACCGTCTGCCCGAACTTGCCGGTCGCCGGGTCCGTGACATCGCTCTGGTTCACCACAAGTGAGCTTCGCTGTTCGCCGGAACCGTCAATTTTGAGTTCTCCGTCTGGTGAGCGCACGATTCCGGGAACCAGAGGAAGCGTTTCGGTCACAGTCGGCGGATTTCCAGGCAGAGTTTTCACTTGAGCGGGACGAAGTTCATCGGTATTGTTCGAAGTCTGCTCGACAGGGGGCAAACTTTCCTTCACTTCGACCGTTGAATGCTGGATCTGCGGCTCTAGAGAAATGATAATTTCCCGTTCCGGCTCGTCAGCAATCTCAACCGTTTTCCCAACTTCTTCAAAGCCGGCCCTGGAGGTCCGCATGATCCAGGAGCCACATGGGACGTTACCGAATACGGCTTGACCGTTAACATCTGTTGTTTGAACACCGATTTCGGTAGTCTCTGAGCCCAAATGAACGCTGGCCCCTAAGATGGGTCCGCCCTGTGAGTCCTTGACCGAGACATATATCTGAGTCGTCTGGCAGCTTCGCGCAAAAAGAGTACTTGGCAGGAGGAGCAAGCCTGTGCTTGCCGCGACCACCAACAGCTGACGAATGATATTCCATACATGAGCCAATGGCCTCATGAAGTTGTTCCCCCGGTCGAAGAAAGCGACCACCCGAACCAGCCGTAGGTGAGCACGGTCGCCCAGAGCCGGCTGCCAAACCTGTAATGTTATGAAACAACGAGCGACGGTCCTTCTGCAACCAATTCCGGAGCTAGAACAGTTCTGCGGTACTGGGTAAGCCCTGGCCCAACCCGGTAGAACTTTCAGGCTGGACTAATACCAGGGCTTACGAACAAAACCTCTGGAGTGGAGGAGAGTCTCACTCCAAGGAACCAGGTCAGGCATGGCGATAACAGGGGAAACGAACGTAAGCGGGCTTGAGAGAGCTGTATCAGTATCTGTCGGGGGATTTCTCGTCCTGAACGCCATTCGGAAGCGAACAGTCGGGAGCATAGCCGGGGCAGCGCTCGGGGCTGACCTTTTGTACCGCGGTATTGGCGGGCATTGTCAGCTGTACGACGCTTTAGGAATTCATGCCGGGAGGGAGCGCAAGCGCGGGCAGGGGACTGAGAAGTCTGCGCCAGAGGTGCATGCTGCGATCACAATCGGTAGATCGCCGGACGAGCTGTACACATTTTGGCGCGACCAGCAGAACCTGCCGCGTATTCACGGCCACTTCGCAGAGGTTACACCAATAGACGACACAAAGAGCCACTGGCGGATTCACAGCCCTCTTGAGGCGAGTTTCGAGTGGGACAGCATACTGACCAAACAGGAGGCTGGACGAGAGATCAGCTGGGAGTCGCTGCCAGGCACTCAATTTCCAAATCAAGGTTCGGTGCAATTTCGTCCCGCACCCGGGGCTCTTGGGACGGAGGTCAGACTCTGGACGAAATTCGAGCCGCCCCTGGGCGCAGCGGGCAGGCTGGCAGCGAAGGCGCTCCGTTCGGTGCCGCGCGCCATCACGGAAAATACGTTGCGCCGGTTTAAGAGCCTGGTAGAAACAGGCGAGATCCCAACTCTCGCGAATAACCCGTCCGGGCGCGGAGAATCGGACACTTTCTAGAAAAGGAAAAAGAATGCGAGCACTTTGCTGGAATGGGGTGAACGATCTTAGAGTGGAGACGGTGCCGGATCCGAAAATCGTAAATCCGCACGATGCGATCCTCCGCGTGACAATGTCGACCACATGCGGATCCGATCTGCATTTCATTGACGGGTACATACCGACAATGCGCCAGGGAGATGTGATCGGGCACGAGTTCATGGGCGAAGTTGTGGAGACCGGTCCGGAGGTAAGAAAGGTGAAGAAGGGTGATCGCGTTGTGATCCCTTCCTTCATCTGTTGCGGCCAGTGCTGGTTTTGCCGAAACGACCTGTGGTCGCTTTGTGATAATACGAATCCGAATGCGGAGATGCAGGCGGCGGCGCTCGGCTATCCGACGGCCGGCATCTACGGGTATACGCATGCGTTCGGAGGATACGCCGGCTCGCATGCGCAGTACATGCGAATCCCGCATGCGGACGTGGACTGCTTTCTGGTGCCGGAAGGCCTGCGCGATGAGCAGGTAGTGTTTCTTTCTGATGCGGGGCCTACCGGATATATGGGCGCGGATTTCTGCAATATTCATCCGGGCGACACGGTAGCTGTTTGGGGGTGCGGTGGCGTCGGGTTGATGGCCCAGAAGAGCGCTTACCTGTTAGGGGCGGAACGAGTGATTGCCATTGACCGCTTTCCTGAACGCTTGCAGATGGCGCGCGAAAACGTTGGCTCCGAAGTGATCAACTACCAGGAAACCGAGAGCGTGCTGGAGAAGCTGAAGGAAATGACCGGCGGTCGCGGACCCGATTCCTGTATCGATGCAGTCGGAATGGAAGCGCATGGACGTGGCGCAGCGGCGAAGTACGACCGCGTGAAGCAGGCCCTACACTTTGAGACTGACCGTGGTGAGGCGCTCAGGGAGGCAATCATCGCGTGTCGAAAAGGCGGAACGCTGTCAATACTCGGCGTGTACGGAATTATGGACAAGTTCCCGATCGGCGTGGTGATGAACAAGGGGCTTACGGTGCGAACCGCGCAGCAGCATGGACAGAAATACGTCCCGCGATTACTCGAACATACGCAGCGCGGAGAGCTGGATGCATCGTTCCTGGCAACGCACAAATTCGACCTTGAAGATGCGGCCCGGGGTTACGACATGTTCAAGAACAAAGAGGGTGGTTGCGTTCGAGCCGTGTTCACGCCGTAAAAACGTGTCGGGAAAGCTGCGGTAAAGTCGAACCGTGAGCCGTGCAGTTCGATATTGCTGTGTCTCGCTGCTGGCATTATCAATAGCCGCCGGGCATGACATCATCACCACCAAACTGACTTTTACGCGCGATATCTCGCGCATCTTTGCCCGGCATTGTGTAGCGTGCCATGGAGAGGACGCGACGATACCACTCGTCACATACGAAGAGGCGCGGCCGTGGGCGGTGGCCATCAAGGAACAGGTGCTCTCGCGAGCCATGCCTCCGTTCGGCGCTGTGAAAGGTTTCGGCCGGCTCATGTCGGACGAATCGTTGCCCCAGGAAGACCTCACCATCATTGCCGCTTGGGTGATTGGAGGCGCGCCGAAAGGCGATCCCGCGCAATTGCCTAGGCCCGGATCGGTGAAGATGAAAAGCGTGGTTATTCAGCCGATGACCGATGAGTTAGTTGTGAGCACGCGTGCCATCTTGCGGGCAAGTTTGCAAGCAGGCGGGGTGAAGCCCTTGACCGATAAATCAGTGCAGTCGGCCCGAATCGTAGCCGCGTTGCCGGACGGGCGAGTTTTGCCGCTTGTTTGGCTTTACAACTACAATCCGAAGTTTCGCCGCACGTTTCAATTTCGTGAGCCCCTATCCTTACCAGCGGGTACGGTTGTAACGTCGTCAGCTCCGCTCCAGTATGCACTGGAAACGGCGGCCAGGGTGGGGCAGGCAAGTCGCTAGAGGCTGCTGACAGGCAAAGTGAAAACGACGGTGTTGACCTGACTCTTGCGCTGGAACTGCGTCCAGATTCTATACATCCCAGGACGAGGAAAGATGACGTTGAATTGAGCCCGGCTGTTTCCGTTGGCCAGAAACGGATGGACGTGCAGCAGGTCGATCAGGTCTTCACTCGCGGCGAGCATGTGGCCCCATGCGCCAAGGTAAGGTTCGAGGCCGTCCGCCGGGTCGAGTGAAAAGATGAGTTTGCTTTCGAGTCCCGCAATCAGCCGGGCGGGGTCCGTTTCGAGAGTAGCGGTGAGATTCTCTGCGCGACACGGCTGACGTGAGAGTGTTAGATGAGCGGGTTGAGACGGCCCGCTGACAAAAAATGTATTGACGGAAAGCTGGGGAACCGAATCGGCCGGATAGTAGTCGGCAAGCACTCGATACATTCCAGGCAACGGGAGCCGCACGGCCAGACGGAAGACATCATCGTCAATCACCGGATGCAGATGAGCGAAGTACTCTAGGTTCTGGCTAACCAGGAAGAGATGCATCAGCTTTTCGTGCACCAGTTCAAAGCGGTGGACGAGCTGATTCGTATCGGGGTTGATTACGCGAAATTGGAGCGTGGCTGGCGCATTCGGTCGCAGCAGTGCCGGCGAATGGGTGAGTTCCAGCGTGTACTCGATGCGCTCCGGGATGTGCAGTACCAACCGCATGCCGCAGCGGGGACAAACGCCTGGCGCGACCGAGCGCACGTCCGGATCCATCGGGCAGACCCAATCGGCTGGGGCCGGATCTTGCGATTTGTCTTGGGCAAAAAGCGCGGAGGCGGACCCTAACAAGCTGAGGACGCAGACGCGCCGGCTAATACGTTTGAAGCTCAAATGGAAAATCCCAGCGGCTTACTTCAGTGTATGGCGGCGATAGATCTATGTTCCCGTTGCGAGTCCTGGTGCTTCACTTCGCAGGCGACATCTGTTCCAGAATCGGGCGCAAGCTCTCTCCATATTTCGTGAGCGAGTATTCAACTTCGGCGGAGTTTGCGGATAGCCTGTGCACTGAATGATTTCGCTTACGCCAACGATTCGGCTCATAGAGAGCCATCGTCTACCATTTGCCTTCGATAACGTCGGCGCCGCTGCCGATGACGGCCTGATGAAAGGGTTCGTAGACACGGCTGAGACTTACGATCGCACGCGCGGCATCGGATAATGGCAGAGAAATGCTGAGTGCGTTCAATCTGTCCTTACCTGAGACACTGGCCGAAATGTGCGACCCGAGGAGAATGGCGCTGGTGGTGTACGACATGCAAATCGGCATTCTTCAGCAGATCCGAAACGGGCCGGAGATTATTGCGCAGGTATCGAAGGTCCTGGAGGCGGCGCGGGCGGGCGGTTACCGCGTATTCTTCAGCCGGTACATGACGCTGCCGAAGGAAGTGGCAGGAGCGTTTCAGCTGCGCATGGCGATGGCGTGGCAACGGCTGAATTCGCCGGACCAGGTGCAGAGCCTTTTTCATCGCGATGCGCCCGGATTTCCCATTGTGCCGGAGCTAACGGCCCTACATTCGGAAGCGGTATTTGACCGCATAACGATGTCGGCATTCGAAGGAACTCCGCTGAACATCGCACTTCGTGATTGCGGAATCACGGCGGTCGTAATGGTTGGTGTGGCTCTGGAGATTGGTATTGAGCCGACCGCGCGGCACGCCGCAGACCTGGGTTACATTCCTGTGATTGTGACGGATGCGTGCGGGGCGGGGCACGAGGATGCCGCTGCACGTTCACTAGAGAGTCTCAAGTTTGCAGGTGATTCGGTAATGACGGACGTGGCGACCTTAACGAAGCTCCTGATCTAGAGCGGATGGAAATCAGGATCGATCTTGAGCTTGACTTCTGATCCTGCTTTATACCCAGCGGACGAAAGCAAGCCCATGATAATGCGCTGGAGCAGACCGTGCACCCACGTAGGCACAGACTTTTGCACTGCCGCTCCGTCCCAGAACTCATAATTAAGCTTTTCGAGACCGTAGTGTTTCTCGAATTCAGCGACTGTGAGCTTCTCTGAGGCGGAGAGCATGAGACTCCCTCTCTAGCTTATGCCGGACACGCCCTCAGCGGAGTCATTCACTCGCCTTTTTGAGCGGCATCTCCGCCGTTTTAGCGGGTTCTTTCTTTTCCACGATCAGCTTGCGAGGATCTGCGCGTTTGTCGAGTGCGACATCGAAGAACCCAATCATCATTTCATCCCAGCTCTGATCTCCCCACTCGACTTTCTTTGTGGGATCGGGGTTGGCAGGATTGTTGGCCGAATTGTCAAAGTGGGCGGTGCAATGCAGTTTTGTCCCTTTCGGAATGACTACATCACCGGACGGCACATAGACAAGCTGCCAGCTAAAGCTGTAATTGGGGACCTTTAATAGAGTCTGCGTCTCGCCGGTCGGATAAATCGCCTGATACTCGAAGTCTTTGCCGCGCAAATGCATGTGCGGGAGGAATGAGACGATGCGAGCCTGAGCGCCGAATTCGAAGCTGGCTTCAACCTGTACGTGCGGCTCGCCTGGCGGAATCGTGAAATCTTGATTGGCTGCCATCAAAGTGAGAACGCGCTCTTTCACTTCGGAGTCATCGACGAACTTGAGCCCGATCCTGGTCTGGTCCGTACCCGCTTTGCCGTTCGCGGTGTAATGCATCTGAAAGATGATGTCCGATCCGGCGCGAATGAGTTTGGCCCGGCCAGGCGGCAGAGCCGTAGGCGGCAGTCCGGGAGCGTAGCCCACCAGGAAACTGGAGCCGCGCATATCCGATTCCTCTTTGGCCGGCACATAAGGAACGCCGGGCTTGATGCTGGCCAGCCACTTCGACCCGGGTGGGCGAACAAAGGCAATCACGTGATGCACGAGTGCCCGATTTCCAGGACGCACCTCCGCCATTTGCACCCAAGTGTTTCGCTCGAAATTGCCGGGAACAAGGATGTATTGATAGTCGATCGTGCCGGACGCCGGAACATCGAATTTGGCAGGCATCTGCAGAACGAGATCCGGTTGCTTGATGTTCCAGCCCTCGATGAACTCGCGGGGCGGAGGCAGATGCTTCGGGTCGCCTTCAGGCGCTCCGCCTTTCGCCCACGCTACCAGCGTGTCGATGTCTTTCTGCGAAAGCCGGCGGTCATTCTCGAAATGGCCGTAATGTGGATCGGCAAACCAGGGCGGCATCTTGCGCAAAGTGACCACTTCCTTGATAGCCGCTGCGAAAGGACGCGTTTGCCTGTACGTAAGGAGAGACATGGGAGCGACTTCACCCGCTCGATGGCACTCTTGGCAGTGTTCCTGCAGAATGGGAGCGACATCCCGGTTGAAGGTTGGTGTTTCGGGGCCGGCAAACACAAGCGCGGCGGCTGCTGGGAGGAGAACGCAAAGAATGAAACGGGTCAAGTGACCTCCGGATGGGGTAACTGATCGTAAACGAATTGCTCGATGTTCCGCAACTTCGTTGCAGAGCGTTAGCGGAGAACAGGCATGATACCTTGCGGGGGGAGCCCAAACGCACCATGCGAGCAGGTCTTTTCACGCGCGAGTATCCGCCCAACGTTTATGGGGGCGCGGGAGTTCACGTTGAATATTTGAGCCGGGAACTCAGTAAGAAGATCGAAGTCGAGGTTCACTGCTGGGGTAAGCAGCAGGTCGACGCTGGAAACCTGCACGTGCGCGGCGAAGAGCCGTGGAATGAAATCACCGAAGGCACTACGGAGAAGTTCAAAGGAGCTCTTGAAGCATTCAGCTTGAACCTGACCCAAGTGAAGGCGCTTTCCGGAGTGGATGTGGTTCATACACATACCTGGTATGTATCGATGGCAGGCTTTTTGGCGAAGAAGCTTTACAACATTCCCTTTGTGCTGACTACACACAGCCTGGAACCGCTGCGCGCCTGGAAATCGGAACAACTGGGTAGCGGTTACGCCATGAGCTCCTGGATGGAGCGCACGGCCATTCTGGACGCGGACGCAGTTATTGCAGTCTCAAACGGTACGAAAGACGACATCCTGCGGGTTTATCCGCTTCCGCCGGAACGGGTACACGTGATCTACAACGGCATCGATCTCGAAGAATACCGATACACGAGCGATACCACTGCACTCTCGGCGCACGGAGTGGATGCGAGTCGTCCTTATGTTCTGTTTGTCGGCCGTATCACGAGACAAAAAGGGGTTACTCACCTGGTAGACGCGATCCGTTACATGCCGGCGGAAACACAGGTCGTACTTTGCGCGGGTGCTCCTGATACTCCGGAAATCGCTGCTGAAATGCGCGCCAAAGTCCACGAAATCCGAATGGTTAATAGCCGGGTGGTCTGGATCGAGAAGATGCTTTCGAAGCCGGAGGTGATTCAACTCTACAGTCATGCGCGGGTCTTCTGCTGTCCATCGGTTTATGAACCATTCGGGATTATCAACCTGGAAGCGATGGCCTGCGGCGCGCCGGTCGTAGCAAGCTCGACAGGAGGAATCAAGGAGGTAGTTGTGGACGGCGAGACCGGTTACCTGGTGCCGTTCGCGCAGCATCCGATTACCGGGTTTGCCACGGAGCCCGATCAGTTCGCTCACGATCTGGGCGATAAAATATCAGCGCTGTTACGGGATCCGGAAACCTGCAAGCGCTTTGGCGAAGCCGGACGCAAGCGGGTGGAAGAGAAATTTAGCTGGGCCGCCATTGCAGACCAGACCATCGCACTGTATAAGACCCTGATCGGCCGTGCCCGTCAGCCTACTGCCCCACTCGCCGCAAGCTGAGGCGTAACCTCCACGGCAATTACTCTGTCCCATGGTGGATGGGCGCTAAAACCAGCATCTTAGAGGCGAGTTCCAAAGTGCTTTCCGATGGTCCGGCAGAAGACGGGCGTCGACGGGTGATGATTGAGGGCGTGAGTCCTGAGGTGGACGGAGGACGCTTCGCCGCCAAAAGAACGCTCGGTGACCTGGTGCGCGTAGAAAGTGACATCTTCACTGACGGGCATGATTCCATTGCCGCCCGGCTCTTGTTTCGAAAAGAGGATGCGGACACGTGGAATGAGCGGCCGATGCAGGCTTTAGTGAACGACCGCTGGTTTGCCGAGTTCCCTGTTACAGAACTGGGCCGCTACCGATACACCATTCACGCGTGGGTGGATCATTGGGAGACATGGCGGCGTGATCTTCAGAAACGGATCACCGCCGCGACGGACACGGTTGTCGATTATCAAATTGGCGGGGAGCTTGTGAGCCAAGCTGCGGAGCGAGCACATGGTAGCGACAGACAGCTCCTACAGGAGCACGCTAATTTGCTGCAGTCGAGTGGCGAGCTGACACGGCTCCGCGACATTGCAACCGACGCGGCCCTATATGGAACGATGACCCAGCATCCTGACCGGCGATTTTCCACCGAGCTGGGGCGAGACCTGGTGATTGTGGTTGACCCGGTACGCGCACGCTTTAGCGCCTGGTATGAATTCTTTCCTCGATCTGCAGCAAAAGATCCGGGCAAGCACGGAACCTTTGCCGACTGCGAGGCTCGATTGCCCTACATCGCGGAGATGGGCTTCGACGTAGTCTATTTGCCGCCCATCCACCCCATAGGGCAGCAGTTTCGGAAGGGAAAGAACAACTCAACAACCGCGGAACCGGGCGACGTGGGAAGCCCGTGGGCAATTGGTTCCCCGGAAGGCGGCCACAAAGCGATTCATTCTCAGCTCGGCACGTTGGAAGATTTTCGGCGTTTCGTGCGGAAAGCTTCCGAGTTTGGGATCCAGATCGCACTCGATATTGCGTTTCAGGCGTCGCCCGATCACCCGTATGTGAATGAGCACGAAGAATGGTTTCGCAAGCGGCCGGACGGGACCATTCAATATGCCGAGAATCCGCCCAAGAAGTATCAGGACATTTACCCCTTCGACTTCGAAACCACCAGATGGTTTGAGATGTGGCAGGAGTTGAAGAGTGTTTTCTCCTACTGGATTGAGCAAGGCGTGACGATCTTCCGGGTTGACAATCCGCATACGAAGGGCTTTCCATTCTGGGAGTGGTGCATCACGGAATTGAAGCGCGAGTGCCCGGAAGCGCTGTTCCTTTCCGAAGCCTTCACCAGGCCGAAGATTATGTACCGGTTAGCGAAACTGGGATTCAGCCAGTCGTACACTTATTTTCCTTGGCGGAACGCAAAGACGGAGCTGACAGCGTACCTGAACGAGCTGACAAAAACGCCCGTCCGGGAGTTCTTCCGACCCAATCAGTGGCCGAATACCCCGGACATTCTGACCGAATTTCTTCAATTACGCACCAGGGCGGCTTTCATCATTCGCTTTCTTCTGGCTTCTACGCTCGGCTCGAATTACGGTATCTATGGTCCTGCGTTCGAATTATTAGAGGGGCGGCCCATACGCCCCGGTAGCGAAGAGTATCTGGACTCGGAGAAGTATCAGATTCGGCATTGGAATCTGGATCAATCCGATAGCTTGCGGGAGTTGATCAGGATTGTGAACCGCACACGCCGAGAGAACCCGGGCTTGCAAAGCGATTGGCTGCTTGATTTCCATCCCGTAGACAACGAGCAGCTTATCTGCTACAGCAAACGATCTCCCGACGGGGCGAACATCGTTCTGGTGGTAGTGAATCTTGATCCGCACCATACGCAGTCCGGCTTCGTCGATCTTGCGCTGGATGTCCTTGGCATTGACGAAGACAGGTCATATCAGGCTCATGACCAGCTGACAGGCGCCCGCTACATGTGGACCGGCCGGCGAAATTATGTCGAACTGAATCCGAACACGATTCCAGGCCACCTTTTTGTCCTCCGCAAACGCCTGCGTGTAGAAACCGATTTTGAGTACTTCTTATGAAAGCGTGAACTGGCTTTCGAGTCGAAACAATATGGCTTCCACGGAGCTGAAACGACCTGGTGAAATATCTGCCGCTGTTCCGGTGATCTCCCTCGAATCGCTGGAAAAGCTGTCTGAGACATCTCTGGCTCAACTGGAACGATTGCTGCCCGGTTTTATCGCGACTCGGCGATGGTACCGGTCAAAAACGAAAACGATCCGGCGTGCAGCGATTCAGGATCTCGTGTCCATTCCGGAAATCCATTCGGTGGTTGCCGTGGTGGCGCTTGAGTATGAGGACGAGGGCTCCGACAAGTATGTAATAGCGATACGGTTCGGGGACAATATCGAAGGGCAAATTCCACCGGTAGACTCAGAGCTTTTGGCAACCTACCGGACAGGCGATGGCAGAGAAGGGCCTGTCATGGAAGCATTGTCAGACGAGCAATTTCGGAGCTGGCTACTCCGCGCCATCGCGGGAAACGAAACAGTAAAGGGCCGCAGGGGCGAGTGGTCGGCAACCCGTACGGGCGCGTTCCAGATTGATGCCGGGGCAGCCAATCTTGATTTGCCAAGTTCGGTTTCACGAGCCGAACAGAGCAACACGTCAATCATCTATGGTGAGCATTACATATTGAAGCTATTTCGAAAAATCGAAGCGGGCACCAATCCTGATGTCGAGGTTGGCGCGTTTCTTACTGAGCACGGCTTTCGAAACACGCCGGCGGTGTTGGGCGCGATCGAGTATCGGCCTGGCGCCGGTATGGAGCCATACTCGGCCGGCATTCTGCAAGAATTCGTTCGCAACCAGGGAGACGCGTGGAAGTATACGCTCGAGTCGCTCGGGGGATTCTTCAATCACGTACTCAGTAGCAAAGTAAATCCACCCACGCTATCGAGCCAACATCCGCTGGATGTCGCGACAGCACTTGTGCCTGCAGACGCTCAATCCATGTTGGGAACGTATGTGGATTCGGCACGCTTGCTCGGACGGCGCACGGCGGAGATGCACACAACACTTGCCGATCCCGATGGAGGCCCGCAGTTCGCGCCGGAACCCTTCGCTGCGACGGATGCCGAAGAACTGTATCGGGAGATGCTGAAGCAATCCGAAATGACGTTTGGACTTCTACGGCAAAAGGCCGTCAGTTTGCCAGAACCGGCAGCAACGGATGCAAAGCGCCTGCTAGAGAGAGAATCTGTCGTAGCGGAGCGGTTCTCGTCTCTCCGGACTCACGAGACCAGAGCGCACAGGATTCGCTTTCACGGCGACTATCACCTGGGCCAGGTTCTTTACACCGGAACGGACTTCCTGATTATCGATTTCGAAGGAGAGCCTGCGCGTCCACTGAGCGAACGCCGCAGCAAAGGTCTGGCTCTGCGTGACGTAGCAGGCATGATTCGCTCGTTCCAATACGCCGCGTACGCCGCTCTGTTCGGGCAAGTGCCCGGCCTAACTGTGCAGCCTGAAGCGATAGCGACGATTGAGGGATGGGCTGGGTTCTGGTTTACGTCTGTCGGCGCGACGTATCTCGACGGCTATTTCGCGGCGGCCGAGGGAAAGGGATTCCTCTCTCCTGATGCGGCTGAAAGGCGCGTGGTGTTAGACGCTTTCCTACTCCACAAGGCGCTGTACGAAGTCGCTTACGAGTTAAATAACAGGCCGGACTGGGTGCGCATTCCGCTGCGCGGCATCCTCGGTCTGATCGACTGAAAGCGCTCGCATTTAATGGCTCGAACACTTAACGAGAACGATCTCTATCTGTTTCAAGAAGGTACTCACACCAAGCTGGCTGACGTGCTTGGCGCGCATGTAATTCCGGAGTGGGGCGGTACTCAATTCTCCGTGTGGGCGCCAAATGCGAAATCGGTTACCGTAATCGGCGACTTCAACGGGTGGCGGAAACACATCAACTGGTTGTCTCCTGCCGGAACTGGGATCTGGAGCGGCTTTGTGCCCGGCGTTAATGTAGGCGCGAAGTACAAGTACCATGTCGAGTCTCAGTCAAACAGCTACGCTGCCGACAAAGCCGATCCGTTTGCGTTCTTCAGTGAGATCGCACCCCATAACGCTTCAGTTGTGTGGGATCTGAGCTACGAATGGAGTGACGGCGAGTGGATGGCGAACAGGCGTATGGCCAACAGCCTGCAATCGCCGATGTCCATCTACGAAGTTCATCTGGGGTCGTGGCGGCGCGTTCCCGATCAGGGTAACCGATCGTTGTCGTACAAAGAACTGACCGACCAATTGGTTCCATACGTGAAGGAAATGGGCTTTACTCACGTGGAGTTCATGCCTGTGATGGAACATCCGTTCTTCGGGTCGTGGGGCTACCAAGTGACTGGCTATTTTGCCCCTACCAGCCGCTACGGAGCGCCGCAGGACCTTATGCGGCTGATCGAGGCGTTTCACCGGAACGGCATCGGCGTGATCCTCGATTGGGTGCCGTCACATTTCCCGAATGACGAACACGGCATCGGATATTTCGATGGCGAGCACGAGTACGAACCGGCCGACCCGCGGCGCGGCGTCCATCCGGATTGGAACAGCTTTATCTTCGATTACGGTAAGAGCGAAGTTCGCAGCTTCCTGTTAAGCAGCGCTTTATTCTGGCTCGATAAGTATCACGCCGATGGCCTGCGCGTCGACGGCGTTGCCTCCATGCTGTATCTGGATTACTCGCGGCGCCCGGGTGAGTGGATCCCGAACGCAATTGGCGGTAACGAAAATCTGGACGCTATTAGCTTTCTGCGCCGGATGAATGACGACGTTTATCGGGAGCATGCCGATACGCAGACTATTGCGGAAGAGTCAACCGCGTGGCCGATGGTCTCGAGGCCTACCTATGCGGGAGGGCTCGGCTTCGGCTTCAAGTGGGACATGGGCTGGATGCACGACACGCTGGCTTATATGTCCCAAGATCCTCTATTCCGGAAGTATCATCACGGCGAACTTACTTTTCGCGCTGTGTATGCTTTTAAAGAAAATTTCATACTGCCGCTTTCACACGATGAAGTCGTCTACGGAAAAGGGTCGCTCCTGCGAAAGATGCCCGGAGACAACTGGGCCAAATTTGCGAATCTGCGGCTTCTGTTTTCTTACATGTATTCACAGCCCGGGAAAAAATTGGTTTTCATGGGCGGCGAGTTCGGGCAATGGTCGGAGTGGGGGCACGACACGGGCCTCGATTGGGCGCTGCTCCACTTTGATACGCACTCGGGACTTCGTTTGCTAGTAGGAGATTTGAACGCGCTCTATCGCACGCAGCCCGGTTTGCAAACGGCGGAATACGCCGAGACAAGTTTCGAATGGATTGATGCGGACGATGCTGAGCGGAATGTCCTGGCGTACTTGCGGAAAGGGCGTTCGGTGGAAGAAGAGTTGCTCATTATCTGTAATTTCAGTGCTGTCCCGCATATGAACTACCGAGTAGGGGTTCCGCGAAAAGGTTCCTGGCGCGAGTTGTTTAATTCGGACGCCAAACAGTACGGCGGAAGTGGATACGGCAACTTCGGTGGCGTAGAGACGGTACCGGTTCCGCTACATGGGCGCGACCACTCGATCACCATCAATCTGCCGTCTCTGGGAGCTGTTTTCTTCCGATATGCCCATTCCTGATGGCGGCTGCGTTTAGCCGCGGGCGTTGTTCTCGGCTCGTTTCTGCCTTACGATAAAGAGTACGGTTCTTTGCAGTTCGGCTTCGACGTAAGCCGCCATCACTCCAGCATCAAAACGCATGACAAATTTAGTCGAAGGGCGCTCGCTCGCCGAGCGTCTCAAACCCAGGATATTGGTTGAGCAGCATTTCGCTAGGACAGGGCGAAAGTATCGCCGCAAGTCGTTTGTCTTCCGGCACGAGCGAATCTTCGTCAGACCGTTGCTAAGACTTGCTCTGCGAGCGATGGGACTTTACAGCGTCGGAATCAGGAATGCGTTGCGCCCCGTTCTTCGTACACTGCCGCTTGTCTACGACCGCCTGCCGCAGGCTTTCGACGGGTTCCGAATCCTATTTCTATCTGACTTACACATTGACGAAATGGATGGCTTGATAGAAGCGATTGGGACAGTCGTCAAGAACCTTTCCGTCGACCTCTGCGTGATGACCGGAGATTACCGGTTCGAAGATCATGGACCGTGTGATGAAGTCTACCGCCGGATGCGCGCGCTGCTTCCCATGATTTCCAGCAGGCATGGCGTTTACGCTACTTTGGGAAATCACGACGTTTCAGAGATCGCCTTTGCTCTGGAAGAGATGGGCGTGCGAATGCTGATAAATGAGGCTATAGAAATCAACGAAGGGTTAGATTCGATCGTCCTAGCGGGACTCGACGATCCGTTCGATTTCCAGACCGACGATCTCTCAGGTACGCTTTCCACAGTGCCGCGCGACAGGTTGAAAATATTGCTCGCCCATTCGCCCGAATTGTATGCTGAAGCGGCAAATGAAGGCGTTGACCTTTATTTGTGCGGGCACACGCATGCAGGACAGATTCGGCTTCCCGTGGTCGGCTCCCTTCGGCACAATGCGGATTGCCCGAAAGAGTATTCGTACGGTCACTGGACGATCGGAAACATGCACGGTTACACAAGCCCGGGCGTGGGCGCCTCAGGAGTACCTGTGCGATTCAACTGCGCTCCGGAGGTTGTGCTCGTAGAGCTTCGGCGACCGTCGTAGACAGTCATCGATTGCAAATACTCAGTTTCGATCGTTACTGGTGAACTTTCTGCCTAGTACTTTTTTCTTCTCTGCTTAGTGAAGTATTCGCTCAGGACTGTTACACTGCCCCGAGTTCTATGAAACTCCACGGCATTTCTACTTGGGCGGTCTGGTGCCTGCTGGCTCTCGCTCCAGCAAAGGCGAGCACTCTCTATTCTGTTACCGCTGTCGGCCCTACGCTCGCTGTAACTGGCATCAACAACGCTGGGCAGGTTGTCGGCTTTACCTCAACTGGATCTTTCCTCTACGATGGCACTTATCACTCGATAGCGAATCCAGCGGGCGGAACATTCCGAGCAGAGGGGATCAACGATCAGGGGCAGGTTGTCGGACAGGTAAACCTTCCCTCCGCTAGCTACGCGATCGGACTGTATTCCGGCGGAACCGTTCAATTACTTGGACTCGGCTCAAATACGGCCGGTTACGCAATCAACAATGCTGGAGAAATCGCGGGAGAGTTGGTGTATGCATATCGTGGGATGACTTACGTGAATGGGGTAATTACTCCAATTGGTGTGTTGCCGGGCGACGGAGAATCGATTGCTAGAGGCATCAATCAAGCCGGAGATGTGTTGGTCTACTCAGCCGGGTCTGCTGGACACCCGGCGATTTATTCGGGCGGCGTGCTCTCGGCGGTTGCCGGTTCTGCGGGGCTGGATGTGCAGCCGGAGAGCTTGAACAATTTAGGTCAAGTCGTCGGCAGCTTCTCAACCACCAACCCTGCGCTACCGTCAGAAGCAATTCTTTTCAGCAACGGGCAGGCAATCCCGCTGGGCGCATTGAGCGGCTCAGGTACCCAGGAAAGTTTGGCTGATTCAATCAATGATTTCGGCGTGATCGCCGGAGGCACTACCAGCGGGATTCAAGCCAGGGCGACGGCCTATTATCCAGGCGCTGGACTGGTGGATCTAAACTCGGTTCTGATAAATGGCACCGGCTGGAGCCTGCAATATGCAGAACAGGTGAACAATGAAGGCCAGATTGCGGGGATCGGAACCTATAACGGAATCCAGAGCGCTTTCGTCTTAGATCCGATCGCTACACCGGAACCCATGAGCTTCGGGTTTGCAGCGTTCGGCCTCGCGGCCATTGCCGCCGCAATCCGAAAGAGAGTCCGCTGAGCGAGCCGTACGTTTTGGTTTCCTTTCCAGGCTAACTCGGATCTCAAATAGCCTGCCGAACGTAAACTCGGATCATGGCCGCATCAACGCTGACCGTCTCAGCACTCGCTCTCGGTATTTTGTTGTCGAATCCCGTTACCGCGAAAACGGTGGTGTTCTGGCAAGATGGCTTTCCGGTTGTCAGCAGCCAACCCGTTGGGAAGCAGACTCTAACGGCAGCCCTGGGTGGCGATGTTGCCTTTCTGAATCTCGCGGAACTGAGCAACCCGAATGCCCTGGCAGGCGCTGATCTGCTGGTGCTTCCTTATGGATCTGCATTTCCTGCCGATAACTGGAACACGATTCACGCGTTCTTGCAGCGGAGTGGGAACCTGCTCGTCCTCGGGGGGCAACCGCTGCGAGTGCCCGTATCTTTCTCGAATAATGTCTTTTCCGCCGGACTACCGGAGGATGCTTACTCGCGTGCACTCGGGATTCTGCATTCATACGAAGCGCCGCAGCAGGACGGAGTTCATTTCGCCTGGAAAGATGGCTATTCGTTCCTGCCGTTTTTGAAACTTGAACCTGAGCACGTTTTCGTTCTCGAAAGCCGCCGCCTCGATGGTCTGGGATACATGGTGAATCAAAGCGGTGAAAAGGTATCCGCGCCTGTGGTGGTGGCGGGCGGTCGCGAGGCGAGGTGGGTCTTTCTCGATTTTCAACCATCACCCGGTTACTGGGATTCCAAGGATGGTACGGCACTGGTAGGTGCTGCGGCTGCGTATGCTCGCCGCAGTGCTGAGTCTTTCTCGCTTGAAGTAGAATTCTCCACTGTGAAGCCTGGCGAAACACCGCTGGTATTCGTTCGGTTTCGGAACGCACTGCAGGAAGGCGACACTGCGCCGCATGCTGGTGAAGTTCAGGTGGAATTACTCGCGGCGAATCGTGTAATCCTGAAGCGCAACGTTGATTTCACGAACGACGCGACCGGCAACGGGCTCGCCTTACCTGCTTCTCTCGCCCCCGGCTTCTATCTGCTGAGGGGTACTTACTCGGAGGCAGCGAAACCGTGCGAGTTTTATCAGAACGGATTTTGGGTCGAAGACCAGACCCTACTGAGTTCCGGGCCTGAACTCGGAATACAAGCCGACTTCCTTACCGAGGACGGACGCCCGTTTTTTCCTTTTGGCACGAATTACTTCAGCACGGAAGAAAATGGCTGGGATTTCTCGGGCCCGAGAAACGCGGCCGTTTGGGAGCGCGACTTTGCCGACATGGAGAAGCACGGTGTAACTTTCGTGCGAACCGGCGTGTGGGGCGGCCAATTCAAAATCTCAGACGGGCCAGGCGAGGGAGTAAGTGAACGCTTCCTAAGAAATCTCGAAGCCTATCTTCTCTGTGCAGGCCGCCATCACATCGCGGTTAACTTCACCTTTTTCGCTTTCGACCCTCAGTCCACGCTGCGCGCGAGTCAAAACCCTGTGATGCTACTACCCGGATCAAATCCATATCTCGATCCGGTCACGATTCGCGCTGAGCAGGATTACATATTGAGCATCGTCAGACGCTTCAAAAATGTTCCGTATCTTAGCTGGGATTTAATCAACGAGCCAAGCTTCTCCAATCCACGTGCGCTTTGGCACGGGAACACTCCAGATAATGACCCTGCCGAAGTGAAAGCCTGGCATACGTGGCTGCGCGAACACTACAAGAGCCTTCAGCAACTCGCCTCCGAATGGTCTGTGTCTCCCGATCAGCTCGGTTCCTTCGATTCCGTCCCGCTACCCGCTGCTCGAGACCTTCAGCCGGATCTCGAGTCCGGAGATTTTGGAATGGCCAGGGCGTATGATTACAACCTCTTTGCCCAGGACTCTTTCAGCCATTGGGTTCGGACTATGGTGTCCGCCATTCGTGCTACTGGCAGCAGGCAATTGATCGATGTCGGGCAGGATGAAGGAGGCGTGGAAAACCGCGTACTCAACCAGTTTTACGCCCACTCTGGCCTCGCGTTTACGACGAATCACACGTACCGGCAAAACCAGTCTCTACTCTGGGACTCGCTGGTCTCGAAAGCGCCGGGAATAGCAAATATCGTTGGCGAGACAGGATACCAGCCGATCACCTATCCGAATGGGGACTGGCACTTCGATGAGCTGACGGGCTTTGCGCTGATCGAACGGAAATGGGCCGCCGGTTTCGCTGCTGGTACGAGTGGAGCGCTTTCCTGGGATTGGGATCGCGAAATCTATTTCGGCATGGAGCGCAGTGATGGATCAGCGAAAGTTTGGGAAGAAGCAATGAAGGAGATGGGCGACTTCGCAAGGAAAGCCGCACCGTATGCCACTTCGTTCGAGCGCCCAGAAGTCGCAATCGTTCTGCCTGAGTCGCTGCAGCTTTCGGTCTTCAGCCGACAAGCCATTGAAGCGGAACAAAATTGCGTACGCGCGCTCTATGGGTACGCACGCTCGAGTGCTTTTGCGGTAGGTGAGCATCAGATCGCGCTGCTCGGGCATCCGAAGCTGATCATCGTGCCTTCGCCGTGGGTCTTTGACTCGAAGGCTTGGCAAGGAATTGTGGCCGCCGTGCGTGACGGTAGCACGTTGCTCGTGTCCGGACGTTTTGACCTCGACCCGCACTTCCTTCCAACGCAGCGCCAGGAAAGCGTCGACATTCCGTACCAACCCTGCTTGCTTGATACCCTCGTCAATCACTTCAAATGGCCCGAAGGAGCGGCCGATCTGGTTTACGGCAGCGGAAAAACTGATTATCTACAGCGCGCTGCGCTGCACGATGGCGCTACTTTTGCCGAAAAGCCATTAGGGAAGGGAAAAATTTTGTTCGCGGCGTTCCCCCTCGAGTTGAGCGATAATTTGCAGGCGATTGGCGATGTTTATAGATACGCGTTGAAGGCAGCTGGAGTATCGGCGGTCTATTCAACCTCAGTGAACAATCCTGGAGTACTGATTTGCCCGACACGGTTCCCGCACGCGACGTTGTACGTCATCAGCTCTCAGACGGAAACGCAAGATGTATCTTTCCGAGATGAGAAGAGTGGCAAACAAATTTCAGCTCCGCTGGCGTTCAATCGAGCCGCGCTTCTGCTGATTGAAGAGAGCGGCCGGATCGCAGCCGCTTACAACTGGAAGTAAGGACCTGCTTTTGTACGTTCTCACAACAAACCTGTATACTGCTCTTGATAATTCATGGCGAGATCCGAGGCGCAGCGGCATGCACCACTCGAGATACGCACCGCCAAACCTTCGAGCGTACGCGCTGTCAATCGCTCCATCATGCTCGAGCTCATACGTCAGCACCAACCTGTCTCGAGGGCCGACTTGGCGAGGCTCACTGGTGTCTTTCGAAGCAGTGTGTCAGATATTGTTGATGAACTTGTCGAAAGAGAGTTAGTCACCGAAGAGCGAAACGGCGTGCCAGGCCGGCGCGGACGTACGCCGACCAGCTTGCGGTTGAACGACGAAAAATATCCGGTGCTGGGCTTAAACATACGGCCGCAGTATTCTCAGCTCGCGTATGCAGGTTTGAGCGGCAGAATCCAACACAGCCTTCGTTTCGAAACGCCAAGCTCGCCCAAGCGCCTGGTCCATGCGCTCGCAAAAGCGATTGACCACATGCGCAAGAAACTGGGTTGGGCTTCGCATATGAACTTCCGCGCGCTCGGTGTCGCTATCCCGGGCCACGTGGATGCGCCCAACGGCCGAATACTTTGGGTGCCAACGCACTGCGAGTTGAATGGATTCCCCATAGCCGAAACCATCGAGAGTGAGACCGGTATTGCCGTACTGGCCGATAACGACTGCAATCTTGGCGCACTTTCAGAACTTTGGTTAACGACCGAGCGGAAGAAAGATCGTGGTAACGATTTTGTTTTTCTAAACGTGAGCGATTTCGGAACTGGAGCCGGTGTCGTCGTAAATGGTGAAATCTATCGCGGCCACAACGGACGCTTTGCTGCTGAGTTTGGTCACATGGTGGTGCAAAGCGATGGAGAGCTGTGCCGCTGCGGGCGCAAAGGCTGCTGGGAACGCTATGTGAGCAACGATATCACTTTTCGCCGCGTATATCCAAGGACGAAGTTCACGGCAGAGAAGTTTGCGGATTTGTTGGATTCGGCGCGAAAAGGTGATGAGCGCAGCTTGCGCAGTCTGAACGAAACAGCTAGCTACCTTGCCCTGGGAATCGCAAATATCGTAGCCGCATTCAATCCGGCTGAAGTGGTGCTTGCAGGCCGCATAACCGGGGCATGGGATCTCATCCGCTCCCAAGTGACTCTTCCGGGTGCACCCGGGCTAAGTTGCGCGGTACATCCAGCGCATCTCTCGGCGGACGATTCGCTTCTGCACGGAGCCGTTTGCTTGGCATTGAACGACATTTTTGCGGGTCCGAAATTCGGATAGCCAGCTATGTCCGGTAAAGATAAAATCTACCGATCTTCTCGAAGAAATTTTCTTGGCTCGGCCGCTGCGGGTACCGCGAGTGCCCCGCTCTTCGCGCTCGATCCTCCGGAACAAGGGCCTTTCCAACCAAACGTCAGGCCTGAAAAGCTCTCGGACAATCTGTTCCTGTTTGAGGACACGTGCAACGTGTATCTCATTCGGTCCGGTGATCATGCCTTGCTGATCGACTTCGGGTCAGGGCATATCCTCGACCATCTTGCAGACTTGCAAATCGCGCGCGTCGATTGGATCCTCCATACTCACCATCATCGTGATCAGGCGCAAGGTGACTTGCTGGCTGTAACGAGGAGGCGTTCCGATCGCAGTTCCCGAGCAGGAGCGCCAGTTCTTCGCTGACGCCGAGAACTTCTGGCGTAACCGGCGCATCTTCGAGCTTTATGACGTAAAGAACGACTTCTTCTCCCTGACGAAGAACGTTCGAGTGGCTGCACTGTTGCGTGATTACGAAACTTTCGAATGGCGCGACTTGAAGTTTTTTATTCAACCGACGCCCGGCCATACGCCCGGATCCATCACGCTCGTCACCGAATTGGATGGTCGCAGGACGGCGTTTTCAGGCGATTTGATGCACTCAGCCGGCAAGGTGCAAACACTTTACGACTTGCAATACTATTATGCCGAGCACGAAGGCGTCGATCTTTCAATCTACTCTCTCGGAGAATTGTCGAAGCTCAAACCCGCACTTCTGTGCCCTTCTCATGGCCGTCCCCTTCTCGACCCCCTGCCCGGAATGGCCGAGTTGTCACGCAAGCTGACTGAGTGGCACCACTACTGGTATAAACATTCGCCCACCTCAGAGCTCCAACCCGAAGCGGTGAGTCCTCACCTGATCGCCAGCACCGAAACAACATCCTCCTTTTACGCGATCATCAGCGACAGCGGTAAGGCTCTGTTTGTCGACTACGGAGGCGCAAGCTGGACTTTCTTTCAAGTCTTTACGCGATATGTGGATACGTTCGGCCACATGCGGTTTGTCGAACATACAATTGAGAAGCTGCGCGCACGTCATGGCCTGCGGGCGATTGAAATCGCCATGCCGAGCCATACGCACGACGATCATCTAAACGGTTTTCCCTATCTTTCGAAACGTTACGGAACAAAAATCTGGGCCTACGAAAACATGGTGCAAATTCTCGAGAATCCGCGTGGGCTGAATGTAGGCTGCATTTTGGGTGAGCCGATCAAGGTGAACCGTGCGCTCCGGCACAAAGAGACATTCAAATGGGAAGAATTCGAGTTCACCGTTGTTCATTCGCCGGGCCATACCAATTACCAGATGGCGATGTTCGCGACTATCGACGGGAACAGGGTCGCGTTTACAGGCGACGCATTCTTCAACGACCCGGACCACCCCGATGCGCTAAGGCACAATCTGATTTACCGCAATGAAGTCAGAAGCGGCGACCACGTCAAATCGATTCGAAACATACTCGATTTTGAACCCCACCTGATTGCGCCGGGGCACGGCAAGCCTTTTCCTGTGGACCGCGGGATGCCAGAGAACTTTGAGACACATGCGCGGAAACAGGATTTGTTCTTCCGAGAGTTGATAGCTGATCCAGACACTGACGTGGGCATCAATCCCTTCTCTATCCGCATTTATCCGTACCAGGCGGTTGCTTTGGCCGGCCAATCGCGAACCTTGCAGGTTCGAATTCAAAACCTGCGAAAGAAGGTGATTCATATCCAAGCGGCCTTTGTTCTCCCTAGCGGATGGCGCGCGAGTCCGCAGCAAATAAAGGCGGATGTCCGGCCGGACTCTGAAACTTCTGTGGATGCAAGCTTAACGATTCCTGCAGATTGGTTGTATCCACTCTCGCGTGTCGCAATTGCGCTCGATGTTGTGTGCAATGGTAAATACCTCGGGCAGATCGCCGAATCCGTTGTCGATGTGCGAACGCGTGAAACCAGGAGAGATCTGTGAGCGGAAACAAGCGCATCACTCGCAGAATGTTCGGAGCCGGTACTGTGACAGCGGGGTTTGCAGTTACGCAGGCGGTCTTAGGAAAAGACGATCGAAATGGGCCCGTTCTGCCCGGCATTTGGCGCTATCGCTTCGGGACACCTGAACCTCTGACTCCCGTATCGACGCGGCATTATGCGGTTGCCGAACCATCACTGCGGAACATGCCCGTCGTTGTGGAGAGTCCGATCGCTCCTGACAAGATTACCGGACGTCGATTCCCGCGCGGGTATGAAATCCGCTTTCCGTTAGCACCTGCCGAAATGCTCTACGGACTCGGGTTGCAGTTCCAATCGCTATTGCAGCGCGGGTCGAAGAAAATTCTGCGTGTCAATGCGGATCCCGCGGCCGACCTGGGCGATTCGCATGCCCCAGTTCCGTTTTGCGTATCAACACACGGATACGGTGTGCTCGTGGATACCGCGCGTTACGCGACGTTCTACTGCGGTAACAAGGTCCGAATGAATGAAGCTCATCCATCTTCGGCCGAAGACTCCGAAGCCCCAGCTCTCGTCGCGCAACTTCCGAAACAGTTCGAGCGATATCACATGGATCACAAGAGCCACGTCGAGATTGAGATTCCCGTAGCGGCCGGGATCGACGTATATGTCTTCGCGGGTCCGTCCATGCGTGAAGCCGTTCAACGATACGTCCTGTTTTCAGGCGGTGGCGCTCTGCCGCCGCGGTGGGGTCTGGGTTTCTGGTATCGCGCGTATGGCGGTGCGACTCAGGATGAGGTGCTTGCCCTCGCGGACGAATTACGCGCTCAAAACATTCCTTGCGATGTGCTTGGGCTGGAGCCCGGCTGGCAGGCGCATTCGTATTCCTGTTCTTTCACATGGAGCGCCAAATTCCCGAGTCCGCAGATTGCGATCGACCAGCTGAATGCGAACCACTATCACGTGAACCTGTGGGAGCACGCCTTTACTCATCCCACGGCGCCCTTCTATGCAGAAATGAAACCTCATGCCGGCGATTATGAGGTTTGGGACGGTCTCGTTCCCGATTTCGTCGGTCCACGGGCCCGAGGCATCTTTGCCGGCTATCACGACAAGGCCTTTATAGCGGCCGGCATCTCAGGATTCAAACTGGACGAATGCGATAACTCCGATTACACACACAACTGGTCGTTTCCGGAACTGAGCAGTTTTCCATCGGATGCGGACGGCGAGCAGATGCACTGCTTCTTTGGAATCCGATACCAGGACACGTTTCAGTCAATCTTCGAACGGCGTAATTTGAGAACGTGGGGTCTGGTCCGCTCGTCTCACGCGCTCGCAGCGCCATCTCCTTACACTCTCTATAGCGATCTCTACGATCATCGCGAGTTTATCCGTGCTGTCGCGAATGCCGGGTTTTGCGGTCTGCTGTGGTGCCCCGAAGTTCGCGATGCTCAAGATACGGAAGACTTGGTCCGCCGCCTGCAGACTGTCATTTTTTCGCCCTTGGCCATGGTCAATGCCTGGTACATCCGCAACCCGCCATGGAAGCAAGTCGATCGCGAAGCCAACAATGCCGGCCATTTTGCACCGGGCTGGCAGGAAGTCCAGGAAACTTGCCGGAACCTGATCGCGCTCCGGATGCGCTTCGTTCCCTATCTTTACTCGGCTTACGTGCGCTACCACGAAACAGGCATGCCTCCGTTTCGCGCGCTCGTCCTTGACTATCCAAACGACCCGCAGACCTGGGCCGTCGATGACCAATATCTGATGGGTGAAAGCATCCTTGTGGCGCCGCTTGTGCGTGGCGATCACTCGCGCAGAATTTATCTTCCCGCGGGCGACTGGTTTGATTTCTGGACCGGTCAAAAGGTCCCAGGGAGTCAGTGGATGCAAGTCTCGGTTCCACTGGAACGAATCCCCCTATACGTTAAGAGCGGCACTCTTCTGCCGCTGGCCCGTGTAACCGCGCATACAGCGGACCCAGCATCCTTCGAACTCACTGTTCGTGGATATGGCCCCGGCCAATTGGAAGCGCTTATCCACGAAGATGACGGCTCCTTGCAAGCCGCGATTACGCCTGTTTCTCTTATCTGGAGAGAAGGACAAGAAGTGGGAACTCTCCAGAGACCTCACGTTTCGCTCGGACCCGCTTACCTGGTTATCCACTGGGAGCGGGTGCCTGGCTAAAACTCAACTGCGATTGACACGGTGAGAGCCCCGCTGTAAACTTGACCGAAGATTGCGTTTAGTCGGTAGTCCCTACTAAAGAGTCTTTGGGGTTGGAGGTTCCACATGACACTCAGTTGTGTTCGGCTGGTTTGCGCGTCACTTATGTGCGGTGCGCTAGTGCTCGGGCAGGATTTCCGAGGAACGATTACCGGGCAAATCACGGATCCCACGGGAGGCGGTATCGCTAACGCAAAAGTCACCGTAGAGAATCTGCAAACGAGCGAGCAATTTGTGCAGATGACGAGCGACGTCGGCGATTACACCGTTTCCTACCTGGTTCCCGGAAGTTACAAAATCACGGTCGAAGCGCCCGGATTTCAAACCACGGTACGGCCGCTAATCGAGCTACATACTAACGATAAGTTGACGGCCAACCTGACACTGGAAATAGGGAAGCCTCAAACTATGGTAGAGGTGACGGCGGCGGCGCCCATCTTGGACAATGCCACAGCAACGCGCGGCGACGTGATCGAAAACCTGCGCGTGACACAGTTGCCGCTCAACGGACGCAATCCGTTCACCCTGACCAACCTTGCCACGGGAGTCGTATTTGCTGGTAACCCGCAGTTTACTCGGCCTTTCGATAACGGAGACAACATCAACTTCTCCATCAATGGCGGTTTGCGTCAAACTAACTCCTGGCTTTTGGATGGCGTTCCGGACGACTCGGTCACGGACACGGATGCCCAACGAACGCACGGCAACCAAAATATTGCCTACATCCCGACGGTCGACGCCACTCAGGAGTTCAAAGTGGTCACTAACTTCTATGACGCGCAGTACGGGCGTACGGGAGGCGGAGTCATGAATGTAACCACTAAGAGTGGCGCTAACGATTTCCATGGCACCGGTTATGAGTTCCTTCGACGCTATCAGCTGGACGCGAACAGCATTCAAAACAACGCAGCCGGCCGCCCACGTTACGGCGTCGACCCGGTTACGGGAGCTAACCTCGGAGGGCATCAACTGGATCAGTACGGCACCGAAGTGACGGGCCCAGTTTGGATACCGAAGGTGTACAAGGGCAGGGACAAAACTTTCTTTGCTTTCGGGTGGGAGAACTATGTCGAAACAACGCCTTCCCCCATCCTGACCAGCGTGCCTTCGGCTGCTATGCGCCGCGGCGATTTCTCGCAAACCGGACTTAGCATTTACGATCCGTTTTCGACACAGCCGAACCCGAACCCGAGTCCGAATAATTCGTACATACGCACCCAGTTCCCGGGCAATGTGATTCCTGCTAGCCGTTTGAGTCCTGTCGGAGTTGCCATCATCAATGCCTATCCGGCGCCGAACACCGGATCTCCGAATGCAGTCACGAATAACTTCATTGCCAGTCCGAATATAAGTTCCGACCACTTTCGTAACTGGATCGGGCGGGTCGACCAGAACTTTGGCGAGAAAGAACGAACCTTCTTCCGGTACTCGCATAATCGGCGAAATCAAATCGACAACGGAGCGAACGGCTTCACTGGCCCGGGCAAGGACGCACAAGACCCGCTGATTCGCGTAAATGACAATGCAGTTGCTGATTTCCTGACAGTTGTCTCGCCCAGCACTCTAATCGACCTTCGGTTCGGCTTCGCGCGATTTATTCAGGCGGCCTACCGAACCACCGTGAACAACTTCGACGATACGACGCTCGGGTTTTCGCAAAACTTTTCCGCCAACCAGCGCTTCAACTATCTCCCTCCGCGGATTGGGGACCAAAGCTCAAGCGGAAACGGAAGCAACGGGACCTACCCGTTGTTTGGTACCCGCAACCCAAACTCGAACATCACCAACCTGCTGAGCTTCGAACCGAACATCTCATACGTGCGCGGTAGGCAATCGATACGTTTCGGTGCGGACCTGCGCGATAACCGTACAAACGTGAGCGGTGGATCGTTCTTGTGGGGCGCAGGCTTTTTCAACTTCACG
The DNA here is from genome assembly GCA_963771495.1 of uncultured Acidobacteriaceae bacterium. Taxonomy (GTDB): domain Bacteria; phylum Acidobacteriota; class Terriglobia; order Bryobacterales; family Bryobacteraceae; genus Bog-105. Next base: position 53,567 of record CAVYTR010000025.1, read on the forward strand.
CCCGCGTTCACCCAGGCAAATCCCGAAACTGCCTCTTCGTCATCGGGCTCCAGCATGGCGTCCCTACTTCTCGGCGTTCCTGCCAGCGGCATCGTGCAGTATGTTCCGCAACTTGCCTATCGTTGGGGATACTACGGCTTTTATCTTCAGGACGACATCAAAGTAACCCAGAAGCTCACGGTGAACGTTGGGGTCCGCTACGACATTGAGGGCTCGCCGGACGAACGTTACAACCGGCAGAATCGCGGTTGGAATTTTAGTCAGCCTAATGCTCTCTCAAATTTGGTAGCGAACGCAAACCCGGCGAACTGTCCTGCGTGCGCCACCTTAACAGGAGGTTTACTCTTTGCCGGTGTCAACGGACAGCCCAGGGGAGCTTACAACTTCCGCTATGGCGACCTTCAACCCCGTATCGGGGCCGCTTACTCGCTTACCCCACTTACTGTCGTTCGCGGCGGCTTTGGTATCTTCTATCTGCCCGAATCGGAGTATGGCGGTGCGCTCGGGTTCGCTGCCGATACTAACTACGTCGCTTCTCTCCCAGGCGGCGGAATTAATAACTTTATCCCGACAACGAATTTCGCGACCGGCAATCCGTTTCCCGCCAGTACGAGTCCGGCCACCAATGGCCTGGTCGTGCCCACAGGCTCAACGCTCGGCTACAGTACCGCGCTCGGAAACAATGTGATCTTCTCAAACCCAAATCACGACATTCCGCACGTGTATCAGTATTCAGCGGGCATCGAGCGGCAGCTTCCGTTCGAAACCAAACTGGATGTGGCGTACGTAGGAAGCCGTTCCTATCACATCAACACAAATGACAACCAGGTGGGGCCGGCGCGCGACATCAACGCAAACTCGGCCGCGCAATACGCGCTCGCTCAGCAGAACCCCAGCTATTTCAACCAGTCCGTGCCGAATCCGTTCGCAGGACTAATCCCGAACAATCCATCGCTGAACGGAGCGACCGTTTCCCGGCAACAATTGCTGAAGCCCTTTCCGGAATTTGGCACTGTGCAGTATGCGTTCGAATCCGTCGGCCGCCTCTGGTACGATTCGCTGCAGGTCAGCGCAACCAAGCGCTACAGCGCGCACTTGGTCCTCGCATTGGCTTATACGTTCTCAAAAAATTTGGACGGCACCACGTTCCTCAATCCGCAGGACCCGAAGCCTACAAAGCAACTCGCTTCGAGCGACCGTCCACACCGGCTCGTGTTGAGCGGTGTGTATCAGCTTCCCTTCGGCAAAGGCCGGCGATTCTTCAGCGGTGCTAACCGGGGATGGGAACAGCTTGTGGGCGGCTGGGAATACAACTTCATCGGGACGCTGCAATCCGGGACGCCGCTCGGCTACCCGAACAATGTCAACCTGATTGCGAACCCGACGGTCAGTAACCAAAGCAACGCGCTTTACTTCAACGACTGTGTGCTGCAGAGCAATGGAACTGCCTTAGCGCCGAATGCTTCGCGCACGGCGTTTGTTTCCTGCACGAATCCCGCTTGGCAAGTGCGGCAGCAATTTAGTTTGCAGAGCATACCCACTTACAGTTCCGTGCTGCGCAACCCGTGGCGCGCGCAATGGGACATGTCGCTGAACAAAAGTTTCAACATCACGGAACGGTTGAACGCACAATTCCGCCTCGAGGCGTTCAACATCTTCAACACGCCCATCCTCGGCGGACCGAACACGACGACATCCAGCCTAAACTTCGGGCTCGTAACCGCCAATCAGTCGAACTTCCCGAGAGACGTGCAACTCGGCTTCAAGGTGAATTTCTAATCCGAGGGTTCCACTCGCGCTTACTTCGGACTGCCCTCCGACCAGGGCGGCACAACCCCGTTCATCCGCGCATACGCTATCAACTGCCCCATATGTTCATTTGCGTGCACGAGAATCCGGAGATAGATCCCGTCAACTGTCGTTTTTCGCTTCTCTATCTCTACCCTTTTTTGAAGGTAGTCCGGCTTGACATTCGCGTGCGCATCCTTCACCGCGTCAAGTGACCGCTTCAGCCAGGCAATGACTTCGGGCTTAGCAGTGACGGTCTTTTCCATTTCGTTTGACTTAACATCGGCGGGCATCGGAACTCCAGTAACACTCAGGAGCCAGAAGTTCGAGAGTGCGATGTGCATAAGCACTTCGCTGGTCGACCGCACGCCGGCGGTCGGACGCCAAGAATATTTGTCAGCCGGGATCGCTTCAGCCAGCGCGACTAGCTGTCTCGAAACATGGCCCCACTCACCGTCATATCCTTGCCAGAGTCCCTCGAGTGGATCGACGGCGGCATGCAGCGCCAGGACTCCAAAGACGGCAAATAGTAAGAGCTTTTTCATCTATCCTCCCGCCCTGCGCATGAGGTACGCACGACTAAGCTAAGCTATCAGGGCCGAAATAATGCACTTCACAAATTCGCGGCCTATTCGGAGGCAGGACTGCGAACGGATCCCCTCAGGCGTTCAGAAGCTGATCGGGATCGATATCCGCCTGCCCAATGTTCCTTCCGGCATGTCGCCGGGATGGTTAGGGATCGTCGTATAGCGATTTTCGTCGGGATTGAACCAGATCTCATGACTGCCCGCTGCTTGCCGGTCGAACTCGAAACCACAAGCCTTCAGCTTGCGACAATCTCCCGGTAACGGAATCCAGTAAGGCGGCCCACTCATGCCGCAACGACGATCGTATAGTCGCCCTGATCAGCAATCGACGGGAGATCCGGCGCCCCTTCGCGTTCGCGCCGCGCTTCGATCAATTTTCGGGCAACATCGCGCGCAATCTCGAGAGTTTCGGCGACCGTGCGCCCTTGAGCAACTAGCCCGGGCAGTTCGTCCGAAGTAGCGAGAAAGGCACCCTCGCGCAGCGATTCCAGCTGTATGCGAATGGCCAATTCCAAAGCTTCGAGGTTATCATCCGTCCCCCTCTCAAAGCACACTTGAACAAGAGCACCTCTGATGTACACGGCATCTGATGTCAGAATCTCATGCACAAACTAATAAGCCTTGGTGATTGGTAACTTCGTTTGGGAAAAAACCGTGTTAGTTGGTTGGTGAGCGCGGTAGGAATCGAACCTACAACCTAGTGATTAAGAGTCACTTGCTCTGCCAATTGAGCTACGCGCCCGCTGTGCTGGGAATCAAACGCCGGGCAGAAGAATCCTGCCCGCCATCACTATAACACGTCGCGGTGCACGGTTTCGGGCGAGAAGGCGGGCAGGCAAATGGCGAAGTATTCGGCTCCCTCCTCCCCAGGCGTGCTGTACCGAACCCACTCTCCGTTGTGCGTCACCACCGCTTGACCCGCCTCTACAGTGAGCTCGCCGCCAGCGTACTCGACGCGCAATGTTCCGCGCACGACTACGGTGACTTCATCAAACTCAGGGGTTTGCCCCGGTTCCTCCCAGCCGCCCGGACTGCGCATATGCGCCACGCTGATCGAGTCGTGTCCGGAATTCACACGGCCTATATATTCGTCGATAATCTTCGGCTTGTTCCCGGCGGATTGGACGCGCGTCGGTTGCTCAATATGTTTCGGTTCACGCATTGCGGTAAACTTCACCAGCTTAGGGCACATCTAACCAAAGACAATGCAAAGACAACAACTGGACCCGATTACGTTGACCGCAGCGCTCCTGGCTTCGCTTTGGGCTCTCACCTTGCTGGCCGGACCGTACGGTGCTTTCACGGGCCTCGCAGGAGTCGCGCTGTTGTTGGTTTTGTTTAGCTTCGATCAGGACGGATACCGGTCCGGCTGGCAGAGCCTCGCTTTCGGCGCAGTCTGCGGGTTTTGCGCTTCGGACGTTGCAGCTTACTTGTCGCGATATTTCGCTATCAACGAAGGACCGGTTGCGACCGATCACTTCGCGCATCAAGGGCTCGCAGTATTCCTGGCCAGCGCGACCCTTATCTGCTGGGCAATCGACCGCGCGCGTATGAGCGCACGCCAGCCCGCCGCCGGCCCAGTTTCTTTCCGTGACACAGCGCCTGCGCCAAGTGTGGCCGCTCCGGTGATGGCGCCTGTGAGCCGGCCTGCACCTTCACCGTCTCAGCAGCCGCCTCCACCTTTCTTCCCCGTTCCGGCCGAAGCCCCTGCCCAGCCCCCGTTCACCCCAGCGCCGCAACCGCAAGCCGCCCCGGTATTTGAACCGGCTCCCCTGACGCAACCCGCCCCGGTATTTCAACCGTCCCCCGTATCACAGCCCGCCCCGGTCCCGCAGCCCGCCGCTTCCGCACCCACCGGAAAGGAGACCAGTATCTACGTCACGCTAGTCGGCGAAGGACTGAACATCATGCGCTCGGTCCGCGCTGAGCATCTCGGACGCGACTTCTATAAGATCACCGACGTGGTGCCAGAGGGCGAAACCTGGGAGTATCAGCCCGGTCAGGTGGTGCGCGCGCGCAAGAAAAACCTCTCAAGCGGCAAGGCCCTGGTCGCCGTAGAAGAAGCCCCGCGCACTTCGTAATACGCTGGGAGATCTCTCGTGACCCTCAAAGACGACCACATAGAAGATATACAGACCCCGACCGGGCCCATGCGAACGTATATTCTGCGTCCGGCGGCAGACGGCAAATATCCCGGCGTGCTCTTGTTTTCGGAGATCTTCCAGGTGACAGCGCCCATTCGCCGAACGGCCGCACTGATCGCAGGTCAGGGTTACGTCGTAGCTGTCCCGGAGGTCTATCACGAGTTCGAGCAGCCGGGCACCGTGCTTCCCTACGATCAGGCAGGTGCGGATACGGGTAACGCGCACAAGTACGGTAAGGAGCTCTCGGGCTATGACAGCGATACTCGCGCAGCTCTCGACCATCTCAAGTCACGGCCCGATTGCAACGGCCGGTTAGGCGCTGTCGGCATCTGCCTCGGAGGACACCTTGCTTTTCGCGCCGGGATGAATCGGGACGTCCTGGCGACCGCTTGTTTCTACGCGACCGATATTCATTCCGGCACCCTCGGCAAAGGCAAGAACGATGACTCCTTGGCACGGGTGGGCGAAATCAAGGGTGAGCTGCTCCATTTTTGGGGGCGTCAGGATCCGCACGTCCCGCTCGATGGACGAAACAAAATAAAGGCGCGGCTGGAAGAGGCAGGCGTTCTTTTTCAGTGGATCGAATTGAACGGCGCGCATGCTTTCCTCCGCGATGAGGGGTACCGTTACGATCCAGCCCTTGCTCACCTCTGCTACGGCTTTCTGTTCGATCTGTTTCACCGGCGCTTGGCGATTGGTAACGCGAGCTAAACCCTCACCCTCTAACTTGTCGGAGCGTCTAACTTTACATGATTTGGAAGTGGGTCTCCCTTGTTTTCTTGCTTCTCGCTATCGCCCTGCTACCAATTTGGCCTTACGGCTCGAACTGGTACTGGCGAATTTATGTGAGTGCATTTTGCTTTTTCGTGGCGGGACTTACATTTCTGGTCAGCATTTTCGCCAAACGGGGAAGCAACGTTTGGAAGCATCGTGGGCAAGGGTGATCGACAGAGCAAAAGGGGAAAAATGTTCAATGCGTAAAAGAGTGATAATTCCGTTCGTAGCAGGCTTATTGGTTTCGGTGGCGACGTTGCCTGCCCAACAATCAAAAAATCACAATGATGCTTTCATTCGGGGTTCGGCCGGCGAAAACCGATTGGCCCAGGAGGTCAGGCATCAGCTGGTCATGCTGCCGTACTACACAATCTTTGACGATTTGGCCTTCAGGGTAGATGGAACCACGGTTACACTGCTCGGGGCGGTGACGAACCCCGTCTTGAAATCGGATGCAGAAGGCGTGGTGAAGCGGGTAGAGGGCGTGAGCTCGGTCAAGAACGACATCAAGGTCCTGCCGCTCTCACCCATGGACAATCAGATTCGAAGGGCTATGTACCGAACCATCTACGGTGATCCGCAGATCGGAGATCGCTATGGGAATCGAGCGCTGCCCAGCATCCACATCATCGTCGAAAATGGCCGGGTCACTTTGGAGGGTGTGGTAGCGAATCAATCTGACAAGAACCTGATCGGCATTCGCGCGAACTCGGTTCCGAACGTGTTTGCGGTGCAGAACAACCTTCAGGTTGAGGGTAGCTAGACAAATCTCAAAAGACTGGGAGGTTTCAGACGGGGATCTGACGTTTCGACTCGGGTCCCCGTCTTTTTGTGTCCGCCGAGGAGGCGTAAGAAAGGCGAATCAACGACTTACAACAAATTCTTTAAACAAAACTGTTGCAATCACGAGGGAGCCGTGGGAGGATCTTTCCAGTGGCCCGATAGGGACTAAAGTGGCAGCAAGTGGAAGAAGGCGGTCAATCTCTCAGCTCGGCGCGTGCGGAAGCTCCCCGCGGAACGCTCGATGCGCGCGTAGACGAGAAGGGGCGCCTGAAACTTCCGGTCGCCGTGACGCAGTATCTGGAGGCACTGGGAGAGCGGCGCGTTTTCATTACGACGCTGAATACGTCGACAGCACTAATTTACCCGATCTCGGCCTGGCGCGAAACCGAAAAACTATTGCAGGAACCCGGAGACGATGCGGACCTTCGGGAAGATGTGGCCTTCGTCGCGAATCACTACGGCGAAGATTGCGAGATTGACGGGCAGGGTAGAGTTCTTATGCCGACCACGTTGCGACGCGACCTGGAACTCGAAAAGGACGATGTGCACCTGCTCTGTTACAAGGGTCGTATTGAAGTTTTTGGAAGTAAGGTGTACGCGGAGCGGTTGAGTTCCGCGAAGTCGAACCTCGGCGAAAAGGTGAGCGCGCTGGCAAAGAAAGGCCTCCGATAACGAACGCTATGTATGGACTGGGCGCAGCTGCACTATCCGGTGATGCTTGGGGAATCGCTCGAGTACCTGGCGATTCGCCCGGATGGTATCTACGTGGATGTCACTGCCGGCTTGGGCGGTCATACAGCGGCCATCGCGGCGCAGTTAACAGAAGGTTTTGTGATTGCGTGCGACCGCGATGTGGAGTCGCTCGGCATGGCGCAAGCGAATACGGAAAGCTTGTGGGGGCGCATCCGGTTCTTTCAGGGGAGCTTCTCGAAGCTCCCGGATGCGTTACAGGCGAACGGGGTCGCGCAGGTCGACGGCGTGATCGCCGACTTAGGGGTTAGCCGGTTCCAGTTAAGCACTGGGGAACGCGGTTTTTCGCTGATGGAGGACGGTCCGCTTGATATGCGGATGGATCGCAGCGAGGAACTGACCGCGGCAGATCTTGTGAATACTTTGCCTGAAAAGGCGCTCGCTGATCTCATCTACGAGCTCGGTGAAGAAAGGAGGTCGCGGAGAATCTCCAGAGCAATCGTTCGCGCACGGCCGATTCTGACGACGGGTCGTTTGGCTCAGGTCGTGGAAGAGGTCGTGCCGCGAACGGGGAGAATCCACCCGGCTACGCAGACATTCATGGCGCTGCGGCTGAAGGTGAATCGGGAGTTGGAAGAGTTAGACCAGTTGCTTCGGATCGTACCGGGGCGGCTGAAATCCGCGGGGCGGTTTGTGGTTTTGACTTTCATGTCGACCGAAGACCGCATGGTGAAGCGGGCGTTTCAAACGTTGGCGCGAGAGGGCTCGGCACGTATTCTGACGAAGCACGTGGTGAGGCCGGCGGAGGCGGAAGTTTCGGTAAATGCAGCGTCGCGAAGCGCGAAACTTCGCGCATTAGAGCAACTTTAAAGGGAATAGGGCAATGGCGTCACTGGCTACATTTGTAAATCGCTTTGTGGGAGTACGAGATCTGGCGGAAGCACCACCCGCTGTCTGGACGCGGACCGAGTCTCCGCGTCTGCGATCCATCGCGAACGAGGATGTTTATCTGTTCGTAAAACGGATCGATAACAGCAGCGTCGTGCGTGCGGCGGATCCGGTCGCGCGTCGAGCTCGCAGCCGTTCCGTCGCGACAGGCTTCCTTGCCGCCCTGCTGGTGATCGCCGGCCTCGTTCCCGCCGCCTACAACACTATGGCGGGCTTCACGATCCAAAGTCTCCGGCAAGAGGAGGACAAGCTGAAGCAGCAGGAAGCGCAGCTCGATCTTGAGGAGGCGAAGCTGCTGAGCTACGACCGGCTCGAAAAACTCGCCAACAGCCTCAAGATGATCGATCCGGTGCCTGAGCAAATCCAGATTCTCGAAGGCAAGTCAAAGGCCGAGGCGCGAAACGCGTTACCGATCGCAGCCGTCGAGGTTAGCGCACGATAAAGAGTCCGGGCTGTCTTAGCTGGTTGCCTGAAAGAAATGGAAGAACCGCCGTCCGCGCCATACGGTAAGCAAACAGACCGGCTTGGGATTTTAGGGCTCATCCTTCTCGGATGGGCCCTCGTTGTTGTATTACGTCTTATCCACCTGCAGATCTTTTCCCACGCGCAATACGTAAAGCTCGCGGAATCCCAGCAGGATCGTCTGGAATCAGTCGAAGCTCCCCGGGGCGCCATTCTCGATCGCAACGGCAACTACCTTGCCCTCAGTTCCGCATCACAATTAGTCGTTGTAAATCCGAAGCGCATTCCGAACAAAGAGATCGCGGCCGCCTTGCTGGCTGGAATTCTTAATCTCGACGCCAAGAAACTCCAGGCTGATCTTGAAGCCGCATCCGAATCGAAGCACCATCGCGGATACTTTGTGGTCGACCCTAACGTGCCGGAAGAGAAAGTCGACACGCTGCGCGAAATGAAACTCGACTGGCTCGAGATCCGTCAAGGCAGCCTCCGCAGCTATCCGAACGGACCTTTGGCGGCGCACGTTATCGGCAATGTCGGCGCTGAGGGGCACGGCGTGGCCGGTCTCGAGTTGAAGCTCGATAAACAGCTTTCGGGCACGCCCGGCTTGATGCGCATGAAGGTCGACGTAAAACAGAGGGCTTACGAATCAGAAATCGCCAAAGCGCCGTCTGCCGGTAGAAACGTCGAGCTCACCATTGATAGTGAAGTGCAGCACGTGGCACAGGATACTCTGCAAGCGGCGGTAATCGACAATCATGCGGACCACGGCAGTCTGGTCGCGATGGATCCGAAAACGGGAGAAGTGCTTGCACTCGCCAACTACCCTACTTACGATCTGAACGAGCGGTTGCACGCTGGGGACAAACCGCATGGGCGCGAAGACCTTGCCGTCGTCGCTCCGTTCGAGCCTGGTTCGGTCTTCAAAGTGGTCACGGTTTCCGCGGCCATGGAAACCACCAATCTGAAACCGGAAACGGTCATCAACTGCGGCGGCGGGGTGATGACCCTCTTTACACGGGTCATTCACGACTCGCACCCTTACGGCGCACTCTCGGTCGAAGATGTCCTCGCCAAATCGAGCAACATCGGCGCTATCCGGATAGGGATGCAGGTGGGTAACAGGAATCTGTACGAATACATCCGGCGATTCGGTTTCGGGCGGCGCACCGGCATTGAACTGCCGGCTGAGGCGCCAGGAATGGTGCGCCCACTCAAACGCTGGCAGCCCACTTCCATCGGATCTGTTCCTATGGGTCACGAAATCAGCGTCACCTCGTTGCAGCTGGCTCAGTTAGGAGCCGTAATCGCAAACGGCGGATTTCTGGTTCATCCCCACTTGGTCCGCTGGACGCAAGTGCCGGGTGAAAGGCGTCAAGAATTTCAGAGCTCACCCCCAGTGCAAGTCTTGAAACCTCAGACGGTCGCGACGATGCGGATGATGATGCATCGAGTAACTATGCCAGGCGGCACGGCGCAGCGGTTGCATGTGCCAGGATACACGTTTGCCGGCAAAACGGGAACCGCGCAGATCTACGATTTCGCGCACCATGTGTATACGCATAAGTACAACGCTTCCTTCCTGGGTTTCGCTCCGACAGCGAATCCTCGCGTGGTCATCATCGTGACCGTGTCCGGCACAACGGGAACGGCCGGTTTCGGTGGAGCTGCAGCTGGTCCAGTCTTCGACACCGTAATGGCAACTGCACTGCGGGACCAGAGTGTCCCTCGCGACGTGCCGGAGGAAATCGAACAGATAATCGCCAAGGACAAAGCCGCGAAAGACAAAAACAAGGGCAAGAGCGGGGAAATCGGCGATTTGGCGTTGACTGACCTCAGCACACCTCTTACACCCGAAGAAATGAAGGAAGCCGTTGGCGACGAGGACGCGTCCACGGCGGATCTGCAAACTGTCGCCGAAGACAACGCTCCCAAGGTGCCGGACTTTGTCGGAAAGACCGTGAAGGGAGTCCTCGAAGAGGCGACTTCGGATGGTGTCGAAGTAGAAATGTTTGGTGAAGGCATGGCGCGCGCCCAGAGTCCGCGCCCCGGTGCGCCGCTGCTGCCCGGTGCTCACGTTCAGGTGAGATTTGCCCGATGAAAGACGGCCCTGGATGGAGCTGAGTCGTGTACTCGAAACAGTTCCGCTTACCGCGGAGTTGCCGGTTGCCCTGGGAGCTGTGGAAGTCCGCGGGGTTGCTTACGACAGCCGCAAAGTAGAGCCGGGTTTCCTATTCTTCGCCTTCGCGGGTGCGAAAACTGACGGAGCGCGATTTGCGGACGCGGCCGTTAAAGCCGGAGCGGTTGCGGTCGTCAGCGACCGTCCTCGTCCGGGCGGACTTGCCGCACCCTGGCTGCAGGTATCTCATGGCCGTCAGGCGCTTGCGGTAGCTGCCCGCAATTTCTACAACAAGCCCGATGAGCGATTGTCTATCACCGCCATCACCGGGACGAATGGCAAAACTACCAGCACTCTGCTGATCGACGCGATGCTCCGGGCCGCCGGCAAGACAACGGCGCTGGTCGGAACCATCGAATATCATCTGGCCGGACGTGTGCTGCCGGCTCCGAATACCACGCCCGAATCGCTCGAGTTGTTCCGAATTTTTCACGAGCTCGAAGAAGTTGGCGGAACCCACGCAACGCTCGAAGCTTCATCCCACGCACTCGATCTCGGGCGCATCTACGGGATGGCGGTTCATACCGCGGGATTCACGAACTTCACGCGCGACCATCTCGATTATCACGGAACGATGGAAGCCTACTTCGAAGCGAAACAGTTGTTGTTTACGCCTCGGGTCGGACCTCCGCCGCGCTTTGCTGTTCTCAATGCCGACGACGAGGGCGCACGAAAGCTGCGGCCTTCCCTCGCCTCCCAAATCATTTGGTACAGCATCGATCGAGACCGCCCGGCCGATTTGCCGCCGGGCCACAAGTGGTTACGAGCTCTCGATATCGAGTCCGGTTTCGACGGGCTCCGCTTTACTGTGGCGGACGGCAGCAGCGAAATTCAGATCGAATCGAGGCTTGTGGGGCGCATCAACGTCTACAACATTCTCCTGGCGTACGCGGTGGCCTTGACTCACGGTTTGCGAAACGAACATATACAGAAAGGACTGAAAGAGTTGGTAAGCGTGCCGGGTCGATTCGAACGGGTAGAAGAAGGGCAGCCGTTCATGGTGATTGTGGATTACGCGCATACGGATGATGCGTTGCGAAACGTGATTTCCGCTGCTCGCGGGCTGAAGCCGAAGCGAGTCATCACGCTTTTCGGATGTGGAGGAGATCGGGACCGGTCGAAGCGGCCCCTGATGGGTCTGGCCGCCGGAGAGATGAGCGACTACGTCGTGCTGACTTCGGACAACCCACGCAGCGAAGATCCCCTCGCCATTATGAACGACGCCATGGTCGGCTTGAGCCGGTTCGACACGCCGCATGCCGCGGAACCGGACCGCGAGCGCGCCATCCGTATGGCCATCAGCACCGCCGAAGCGGGTGATGTTGTGATCCTGGCGGGCAAAGGCCATGAGACATACCAGATCTTGAAAGACGGGCCGATCCCGTTTGATGACCGGGAAGTCGCGCGGCGTATCTTGCGGTCTTTCGGCTACAATCGTCGCCCCTGATGAGCCCGCTCCGGCGAGGCCCAACTGGCACCATGAAGACATAACTGATGCTCTATTGGCTGTTCGTTCAAGTGCTGCAGAAATACGTACATAGCTTTAATGCTTTTAGTTATGTCACCACTCGCGTTGCTCTCGCTAGCTTGACCTCCCTGGCGCTTTCTCTCGCTCTGGGTCCATGGATGATTCGCAAGCTGCGTGAGAAGAGTTTCGGGCAGCATATCCGCGAAGAGGGCCCTCAATCGCACTTCAAGAAAGCAGGCACTCCCACCATGGGCGGCCTTCTCATAGTGACTGGTATCGTCATCCCGACATTGCTGTGGGCGGACCTGCGCAATCAGTACATCTGGATCGCTCTCTTGGGCTTGCTGGGCTTCGGCGCAATCGGCTTCATCGACGATTACGCAAAAGTCGCCAAGAAGCGGAACCTCGGCCTCACGGCCCGCAAGAAATTCTGGTTGCAGGTTGTCTGCGCCATGATAGTGGCTTTCTTCCTGCTTTTGCTGCATGCTAACCAGGCATATTCGACCGCCATCAACGTCCCATTCTTTAAGCAGTTCAAGCCGGAACTTCTGATTGAGCCGCTGACGAAAAATTTCTGGACGTATCCATTGGCCTTCGTCTTCTTTTACTTTTTCATCGTGTTCGTGATGGTCGGCTCATCGAACGCGGTGAATTTGACCGATGGGCTCGACGGCCTGGCGATCGGGCTCATGATCATCGCCTCGGCGGCCATGACGGTCCTGACCTACGTCTCGAGTCACCGCCAGTTTGCTGACTACCTGGATCTGGCGCACCTGCCCCGCTCCCAGGAACTTACGATATTCTGCGCTTCCATGGTGGGCGCGAGTCTTGGCTTCCTCTGGTATAACTGTCACCCCGCGCAGATCTTCATGGGTGACGTGGGTTCGCTTGCTCTGGGCGGTGGTCTGGGTATTGTGGCCGTGCTGATCAAACAGGAAATTCTGCTCATTTTTGTTGGCGGCATCTTCGTTCTCGAAGCCTTGTCAGTCATCCTGCAGGTAGGCAGCTACAAGCTCCGGGGCGGCAAGCGCATTTTCAAAATGGCGCCCATTCACCATCACTTTGAGGCGCTCGGGTGGCCGGAATCAAAGGTCATTGCCCGTTTCTGGATCGCCGGATTTGTGATGGCGCTGTTTGCGCTTACCACGCTGAAGCTGCGGTAGTGATTGAGTATGGACCTCGGCGGCAAATCTGTAGTCGTGATTGGAACCAAACGCTCAGGCAGAGCCGCCGTCGAGTTGCTGGTGAAACAAGGTGCGCAGGTGTGGGCCTTTGACACGCAACCGCTCGGCCCGGAAGACCGGAAGGGGTTCGACGCGCTTGGGGTCCCGGTCCTCCTGCAAACGGCTGAAAATCTAGAGGCAGCCCGACCGGATCTGATCGTGCTTTCGCCGGCCGTGCCCTATGACATCCCGATGCTCGTGGATGCCCAGGAACGCGGAACGCCGGTTATTGGCGAGGTAGAACTCGCTTCGTATTTCCTCAAGGGACCAATCATCGGCATTACCGGATCGAACGGCAAAACAACGACCACGGCTCTTACCGGTCACCTGCTGGCCTCGTGCGGACTCGCCGCGCAGGTCGGCGGAAACATCGGAACGGCGGTAACGGCGATGATCGACAGTTCGAAGGACGATCGTTGGAACGTGCTGGAACTCTCCAGTTTTCAGCTCGAAACCGTCACGCATTTCCGGGCGCGAATCGCCGTCTGTCTAAATGTCACGCCCGACCATCTCGACCGCCATCACACCTTCGAGCAGTATTCGGCCGCGAAGGCGCACCTGTTCGAAACGCAAAAGCCGGGAGATCTTGCGGTTTTGAACTGGGATGACGCGACATGCCGCGATTTTGCGAAACGAACTCCCGCGGAGGTCAACTGGTTCAGTATCACGGGCCCGGCACCGAGCGGTATGCACCTGCGCGGAGATGAGATTTTTTGGAACGGTAGGCCGTTTTTGCGCCGGTCACAAATTCCGCTGCGCGGTTTGCATAATGTTGAGAATGTGATGGCGGCATCGTCCGTTGCTCATCTCGCGGGCGTGTCGCTCGATGCACTTGCCGCCGCTGTCCAGACGTTTCCGGGCGTCGAGCATCGCATCGAGTTCGTCCGTTCCCTCCATGGGGTCGACTATTTCAACGATTCAAAAGCCACCAACGTGGACGCGACCCTGAAAGCAATCGAGGCGTTCGAGGGTGGAATATGGTTGATCCTGGGCGGGAAAGATAAAGGCAGCGATTACCGGCCGCTGCGCAAACTATTGAAGGCTAAGGCCAAAGGTGTGTTGCTGATTGGCGCCCCGCCGCCCTATCCTTATGCCGCCGCACCGCTAATCCGGAGTGCGCTCGACGGTGCGGTTCCGTTATTTGACTGTGGAACCCTCGCGGGCGCTCTTCACCATGCGCGCGAGCATTCGTCACCCGGAGATACCGTGCTGCTCGCTCCCGCCTGCGCCAGTTTCGATCAGTTTGCAAATTTTGAAGAGCGCGGTAGAGCATTTAAACAGTTAGTGGCAGAATTGTTTTAACTTACGAAGATGGCGCAGCGGCTCAAAACAGATTGGATTTTGTTCCTTACCGTGCTGGTGCTTGTGTGCTTCGGCCTGGTGATGGTCTACAGCTCGTCGTCGATGATTGCAGAGCTGAAGTATCACGTGTCGAGCACGTATTTCTTTCTTCGGCAGTTAGGGTGGGCCGTTGCCTCCATAGCCGTCTTGCTCTACTGCATGAAACGGGATTACCGGCGCTGGAACGATCCTCGGATCGCTTTCGCGGGTTTGGGCTTAATTCTGATGCTGCTACTGATTGTGTACGTTACTGACAGCAGCAGCCACCGCTGGCTGAAAGCCGGGCCGTTTTCGCTGCAACCGTCTGAGCTCGCAAAACCTGCTATTGCGCTCTTTCTCGCCTTCTTTCTATGCCGGCGGCTCGGTGCAATCAATGACAAACATACGCTCGGGCCGCTGGCTGTATCGATTTCTGTGCTGGCTCTCGCAGTGGCGGTCGCGGATTTAGGGACGGCGGTGGTGCTCGTGGTGACCACCGTCGCTGTAATCTTTGTGGCGGGAGTCGATTACAAGTACTTGGCAGTTTGCGGCATTCTCGGGCTCTTGCTGGGGGCCGGCTTCATAGCCATGAAACCGTACCGCCTGGCGCGAGCGATCGACTTTGTCGATAAGAGCCACACCTTGCTCGCCAAATTCGATCCGAACGGCACAATCCTGCAGTATGCGAAGAGAACCGCATCGACAAGTGATCCTGGATACCAGCAGCGCCAGGCCAAGATTGCCGTCGGTTCTGGCGGGCTCCTCGGTGTTGGCTTGATGCAGAGCAAACAGAAACTGCTCTATTTGCCCGAAGCTCATACGGACTTTATCTACGGCGTCGTAGGCGAAGAAACGGGCTTTGCGGGTTGCGCTCTTCTAGTTCTAGGATTCGCCGTTGTGTTGTGGCGGGGGCTGCGCACGTATTACCGGTCGCAAGACAACTTCGGACGCTATCTCGCCCTCAGCGTAACCGTTTGCATCGTCGTTCAGGCGCTCATGAATATGAGCGTGGTTCTTGACCTGGTGCCGAACAAAGGCATTCCGCTGCCCTTCATCAGCTACGGAGGGAGTTCGCTGCTCAGCACGCTGCTGCTCATGGGAATGCTGCTGAGTGTGAGCGAGCATGCGGCCTAGCGCCCCGGCACGATGCCACTTTCTTTCGCTATGACGGGCGGCGGGACCGGAGGTCACGTGATTCCTGCCATCGCTGTTGCACGGGTGCTGCGGGAGCGGGGGCACCGCCTGCTATTCATAGGCACGAAAGAGGGGATGGAAACGCGCCTGGTGCCAGAAGCGGGTTTTGATATTGAATTCATCCAGAGCGGCGGCCTCAATCGTGTCAGTCCGCTGAAGCGTCTCCAGACCGCGGCGCGTCTCCCCATGGGCTTCGCGCGCTCGACGGCCATTCTGCGGCATTTTCGGCCTGCTGCGGTCTTCAGCACCGGCGGCTTCGTTGCCGGGCCTGTCTCGGTCTCGGCCCTGCTTTTGGGGACGCCGCTCATCATTATGGAGCCGAACGCGGTTCCCGGTGTGGCTAACCGAAAAATCGGCAAGCGTGTTTACCGGGCTTTGCTCGGCTTCGAAGAGACGCGAAAATGGTTTCCGCCGTTGGCATCAGAGGTCACCGGGCTCCCTGTACGTAAAGAGTTTTTTGCCAATCGGCTCAAGGATAGCGGACCATTCACTGTCCTGATTACGGGAGGAAGCCGCGGGGCCCGGACACTGAACCGCGCCGGACGTGAAAGCTGGCCTTTGTTCCGAGACAGCGCATCGCCGGTACGGATTATTCATCAGACTGGGGCAGCCGAATACGAAGCTCTCTCCGAGGCGTTTCGCGAGTCGGGTCTAGACGGCGAAGTAGTTCCGTTTATCAGCGACATGGCGGCAGCATTCCGTGAGGCGGATCTGGTGGTGGGCCGTTCCGGTGCCGGCGGTGTGAACGAGATTGCTGCGGCGGGCATGCCCTCGGTACTCGTGCCATTCCCGTTTGCCGCCGATGACCATCAACGGCGAAATGCGGAGGCGCTCGCAAGGGAGGGTGCGGCGCGCATGATCTTGGATCCAGAGTTGACAGGGGAGCGGCTGTTTTCCGAGATAGAGGCGCTACGTGAACACCCGGAATCGCTGGCCCGAATGCGCGAACAGGTAAAGCGCTTCGCCAAACCCGGAGCGGCCGAGCGCGCGGCTGACGTGCTGGAGGAAGCGGCCGCGAGTGGCGCGCGAAGAAATCTGAGGTAAGGAGTACGAAAACCGGGAATTGCGCATTGACACGCTTCAGGAAAGCCGAAACAATACGTTTGAAGAATGTTTTTTAAGCCCCAACATGTCCACTTCGTGGGGATCGGGGGCATTGGGATGAGCGGGATCGCCGAGGTTCTGCTCACATTAGGCTACGAAGTCTCGGGGTCCGACCTGAAACCCAGCCCAATTACCGAACGCTTGGCAAAGGCGGGCGCATCGATCTACATAGGTCATTGCGCTGAAAACGTCAGCGGCGCAAAAGCCGTCGTTGTCACGTCCGCGCTCGATGCAACCAACCCGGAAGTAACAGAGGCACGTAGGCTTCAGATTCCCGTCATCCCGCGCGGCGAGTTGCTGGCCGAACTCATGCGCTTGAAATTCGGAATTGCTATCGCGGGCAGCCACGGTAAAACCACCACGACGTCCATGGTCGCGAGCATCCTGAACACTGCTGAGATGGATCCGACTGTGGTCGTCGGGGGACGTGTTGTCGGGATGCAGGGCTCAAACGCGCGCGTCGGCAAGAGCAGCCTGCTGGTGGTCGAATCCGATGAGAGTGATGGCTCCTTCCTGAAGCTTGCGCCTATTGTGGCCGTCGTAACGAACATCGACCGTGAACATCTGGATCACTACGCGTCTCTCGACGAGATCCGGTCCGCATTCACCGATTTCATCAACAAAGTGCCGTTCTATGGTGTCGCGGTGGTTTGCATGGAAGACGTGAACGTTCAGCAGATCTTTCCGAGCATCCGGCGGCGCACCATTACGTACGGACGCTCGGCCCAAGTCGATCTGCAGATCAGTGAAGTCGAACTCACGGGCACTGGCAGCGAGTTCTCGCTCAAACAAGCCCGCAATGGCAATCTGGGGCGATTCCGCTTAAACGTTCCCGGCATTCACAACGTGCTGAATGCGACCGCGGCCGCAGCTGTAGGGCTCGAAATGGAAGTTCCGCTCGAAAAGATCAAGGAAGGCCTCGGAAATTTCAGCGGAGTGGACCGACGATTTTCGGTTCGCGGCGTCGAGCGCGGCGTGACGGTGGTGGATGACTATGGGCACCATCCGACGGAAGTGAAGGCCACGCTTGCCGCGGCGAAACTTGGCCCCTACAAGCGCATTCACGTTTTGTTTCAGCCGCACCGCTTTTCGCGCACCAAGCACCTGCTCGATGATTTCGGTACGGCATTTCATCAGGCGGACGAGCTAGTGCTGCTCGATATTTATGCGGCTTCGGAGCAGGCGATTGAAGGCGTGAATGCGCGCACTCTGCTCGAGACCATTCAGTCGTACGGGCATCGCTCGGCGCATTATGCGGCAAACATCGAAGAGGGAGTCGATGCTGTTGTCAGGGCCGCTGATTCGGGGGATCTGGTGCTCACGCTCGGGGCAGGGAACGTATCACAAGCGGCGGAGAAGATTCTCGAGCGCCTGCGGGAGCCTGCCCGATGACGCGTCAACAGGGTCGGGAAAAACAGCGCACGGAACCCGGCTTTTTCGAAGGCCTGCGGTGGGGCCGGTTCCTGTTCTGGCTGGCTGCTGGAATGCTGCTGATGGTCAGCACGCTATTCGCGTGGCATCGTACCGAAGAGTTTTTGATTAAGGACGACCGCTTTCGGGTGACGGAGGCGGATGAGTTTGCGGGCCAAAGCCCAAATCTCGTTTTGGAGGGAATCCACTATGCGTCGACTGCCCAGATCCGTCATATTTTCGCGGAAGATCTTGGTCGCAGCCTCTATCTCACGCCGATTGACGAGCGGCGGCGGCAGCTTCTGGAGATCGATTGGGTGGAGGACGCAACGGTCGCGAAGATTTGGCCGAAAACGCTAACGGTGCGGATTCGGGAGCGGACGCCGGTGGCCTTCGTGCACTTGCCGCCTTCGAATAAGAACGGCGCGTGGAAGTTTGCGTTGATTGATCGGGATGGATACATTTTGCGACCGCGTGTTGCAGCCAAATTCACCTTGCCGGTGTTGACGGGCATTCCCGAAAGCGAGCCCATTTACGACAGGCGCGCCCGCGTTCACCGCGTTTTGAGCATGTTGAAAGACATCGGATCGCTCGCCGGACAGGTTTCTGAGATCAACGTGGCCGATCCGAATGATCTTGTTGTTGCCGAGCATGTTGGCGACTCGGTTTTGAACTTGATGCTCGGTGATGAGAGCTATGTCGAGAGGCTGCAGAATTTCCTTGCAAGCTACGACGAAATCAAAGCGCGCCGGCCGGATGCGACGACGCTCGACCTGCGGGTAGACGGTGTGATTACGGCGGTAGGGGAAGAGAAACATGCCCAATAAGGCAAAGCTGGCGGTCGGATTAGATCTGGGCGCCACCACAACGCGGGTGGTGATTTGCGCGCTCGAGGACGGCAGCATCAAATTCCTGGGGCACGGGGAAGCGCCCGTGCATGCGTGGAATCGCTCGCGGCTGAGTGATCCGGGTGCGTTAGTACAGAGCATACAATTCGCCCTGCATGAGGCCGAGCTAAGGGCGCAGGTCTCGCCGGAATCTGCCGTGATCGGCGTTGGCGGGTCGGTTTCAGGAATCAACAGCCGCGGACTTTATGAATTCGGGCGGCGGCGCGACATTGAGCCGGACGATCTGCGCTACGCGGTCGAACTCGGTGCTCGCGTGCGGCTGGAAGAAGACCGGCAGGTGCTGCAGATTTGCCCACAGGATTTTACGCTCGACGGCCGCGCCGGTTATCGCAGTCCGAAAGGGATGTCGTGCGCGCGTCTGGAAGCCAACGTGCACGTGGTGACGGCTTCCATTCAGGACCATGAAGCGCTGGTGACCGCCGTTCATCAGGCTCATCTGGCGGTAGAGGAGTCCATTTTCGAAGGCATTGCGGCAGCTTATGCGGCCGTACTGCCCGAAGACCGCGCACGCGGCGTCGCGGTGATCGACATCGGCGCGCAATCCACTCATCTCGCTGTATACGACGGCGACGCCCTTCTCCTTGCGCTCGCGATACCGGTCGCGGGTGAGCATATGACGCGCGATGTTTCGTGGCTGCTGAAGGTGAACTACGAGGACGCCGAAAGTCTCAAAAGAGAGTATGGCTGCGCCCTGACGGGCACGGTTTCGGATCACAGCGTGATCGAGATTCCATCTGCGGAGGGGCGTGGTATGCGCGAAGCCTCGCGTCAGCAGCTGAACGAAATTCTGGAAGCGAGAGCGGAAGAGATCTTCGACCGCATCTACGCCGAAGTCTTACGGGTCGGAATGGAGCAGTCCCTACTCGAAGGCGCAATCCTGACCGGTGGAGGGGCGCTCTTGACAGGGATGTGTGATGTCGCGGAACGCGTGCTGAACTGCCAGGCTCGGAACGGACTGGCGACCGGCATCAACTCCTGGCCGCGCGAACTCGATAATCCTACCTGGACCGCCGCGGCAGGCCTCGCCATGTACTCAGGCCGGCTGCGGTTGAAGCGCGACTGGAAACGCGCCGCACCCGGGCTCGCGGGATTGGTGCTCAAGTAGACGATGCCGTAAGGCTGAACGAAATCAGAGAAAAAGAGGAAACGAGGGTTGGACGCATGAGAGATGATTTGAAATTCCTCATCGAAGAGGAGATGCAACTGGGCACGCGGATCAAGGTTGTCGGCGTGGGAGGAGGCGGATCGAACGCCGTAGCCCGCATGCTTCAAGAAGGTCTAGGCGGGATCGACTATTACGTGCTGAACACGGATAAGCAGGCGCTGGCCGCATCCCCTGTTGCCAATAAGCTCGCCATCGGGAAGAAATTGACGAGCGGCCTGGGGGCAGGCGCCGATCCCTCCATCGGCCGGCAAGCCGCGCTCGAAGATACAGAACAAATTATTGAAATCCTCGAAGGCGCCGATATGGTATTTGTCACGGCGGGACTCGGAGGTGGCACCGGAACCGGTGCCGCTCCCGTTGTGGCTTCGCTGGCAAAAGAGTTGAACGCGCTGACCGTAGCAGTGGTAACGAAGCCGTTCTCTTTCGAAGGCCCGCGCCGCATGCGGCAGGCCGAACGCGGAATAGCCGAACTCGCAGGCAGTTGTGACACGCTCATCAGTATTCCGAACGAAAAACTGCTGAAGCTCGTCCCGAACGGAACCAGTTTCTTCGAATCGTTTCGGCTGGCCGACGACGTCCTGCGGCAGGCTGTGCAGGGCATCGCCGACATCATCATGACTCCGGGTTTCATTAACCGCGATTTTTCGGATATCCGTACCATCATGGCCGGTATGGGCTACGCAATGATGGGGACCGCCGTTGCCTCAGGTGAGAATGCGCCGATCGAAGCCGCCCGCCAGGCGATCAACAGCCCGCTGATGGAGGAAGGCGGCGTCCTCGGTGCACGTGGCGTGCTCATCAACATCACGGCTTCGAGTAAATTGGGCATTCACGACGTCAACGAAGCTTGCAACCTGATCCGTTCTGCGACACAGAACGACGACGTTCAGATCAATTTCGGCGTAGTGCTGGATGAAAAGATGGACCGGGACGTTAAGATTACGGTGATTGCGACCGGATTTCAACGCGACAGCCTGCCGGAAATCGATCGCCGGAATCCGCACTTTCCCTTTACGGTAACCAACACCTTCGAACCGGCTCGCCCAGCGCAATCTCAGCCAGAGCCTGAACCCGAACCAGTGATCGCGGTCGGGCCTCCGCCCGAAACAGCGGCTGCATCCGAGCCGGAGCCAATGCCTATGGACGACTACGAAACACCAGCGTTCCTGCGGAAGCAGCGGCGGATGGTGCAGTAGCGATTCGCGATAAACCTGCACCATGTTCCGTGATTGGCAGGTGTTGACACGAACATAAATGATTTGGAATAAATCCGAGTTTCTATCGCTAAATCGCTGAGTTTAACGTTGGAAAATGGAAGCTTGCCGAAATGGTAAAGCACGTGCCCAACGTCGCGACGATGATCGTTTGCCATAGAGCTTTCCGCTTACTTCAGGGCTCCCAACGCATAGCTAGGATTTTCAGGTGCGTTCTCGTCCTTCCGCTTTTAACAATTGGCTGTCCAGCGGCTCGGGCAGGTATCGAATTGAGCTTCGGCGAGATACGCTCCTCTACATCCTTTGCGTCACTTACTTCTGGTGACAGTCTCAGCTTCAGCGATTTCTCGGTAACTCAGGGCGCTGGCTTTACTGTGATCTCGCAATCACAAAGGACTCAAGGAATCTGTTCCGGTTGTTCTCTAGGTTTTCAGACCGGGCTGCTCACTGCGTCTCAGCCGGGTTCATCCACCTTCGCCGGCGGCGGTTCGTTATCGCTGGCTACGTTTGATCAAGTGGACGTTTACCCTCCAGTAGGATCTGACTGCGCCGCCCTAGGGCTATCTCCCAATCTGGAGGGGGGTGCTGGTTGTCCAGTGGGCTCTTCCCTCTTTAGCGATGGCACTTTCGCTGGCCCGGTTACTCTCACCAGCACCGCCCAGGGCTTCCAGGTAACTGGTCCCGTCTTGTTCACAATCAACGCCGAGTTGGCAAGAATTGCTGGAATACCTGACGGGCAATATAACGGAAATCTTGACATGACACTCGATGTATCGAGTTCGAATGTTATAACCGATTACCGATGGAGTGTCGGCGCTGGTCCGGGGGCGATTTCGGCTCCTGAACCTGGCTCAATGTCGCTATTGTTCGCTGTCGTGCTGGTGTGCGCTGGGAGTACATACTTTCGAAATCGCAGGACTGAATCCAGGACAATCCCCAGAGTGAACGCCTGAGTGCTTCTTCGTATATCACTCCGGCAAGGCTGCTTTCGCATTCAAAAACGCGTATCTAGGCGGCTTCTGTATATTCTTCAACGCCAGCGAAGTTTTCGAAACGAGTGTAATGCTGATGCCCTTGCGCACATACGAAACCAAGTAGCTCAACGCGCCGAGAGAATGAAACTGGTCACGCGTAATCAAGTCTCAGGCCTGTGTAATCAGGTACTACGCATCGCCATCGCCGGTTCCAGCACGGACGCACTGCCGCCGCCCCTTCGCCCATAAGCGTGAAGCAGCCTATCCGGCAGAATCAGAACATGGCTGGTACGAGTGAACAAGTCGATGAAGCAGAGATCGCGAGATTTCTCTCGGCGTGGTTCGCGGTCAGACAGTTCATCCAGGCTGCAAACTTCAATCACTTTCATCAAGCCGGGTTAAGCGCGACGCAGTTCATGGTCCTCAACGTTCTCCCTGCGAACGACGAAACGATGACCATTGGAGAGCTTGCTAAACGCATGAACCTGAAGGCTGCCACCGTTGCGAAGACGGTGGACAGTCTGGAGTCACGCGAAATGCTTAAAAGAGTGAGAAGTAGAGAAGACCGCCGCGTTGTCCTCGTGAGAATCACAAGGCGGGGACAACAACTCCAAAATGCAGCCATAGGGCAGTTCAGACGACAGATCGACAACGCATTCCGTGGCATGAGTGCACGCGACCGGGTCGCCTTGATCAAGGGCCTGGAAAGCTTTGTCATCGCGCTGAAGCCCGAAACCGTAAGATCTGCTTCTTCCCTCACTCGTGAGAAGAGTGGCGCGCCTCCGGGGAAGCGTAGTTCTCCGCGATCTCGGCAGCCGTGATCTCGATGTTAGAGTTCGCCTTGATTACCTCCGCTATCTCCTGGTCGCTGCGCCCTAATTTCCTGAGCTGTTCGATTTCGTCGCTTATCATTCCCACGAAAGCCTGAATCGGGAATCTCTCCGGCTCTAATCCCGCCATCTCCCGGAGCGCGTTCTGTGCTCGTAAGGCCTCTTCTATGGGATAGGTCTTGTTTGCTTGGGCCACGTTGTGCTCCTTTGAAATTACTTCGTACTACGAATTATCTCCAAGATAGTATATACCGACCTACTCGCCCATCAGTTGCAGGACAACGCGGCGTTGGTGAGGAATCGCCCGATGCTCAAAAAGATAAATCCCTTGCCATGTTCCAAGCGCCAACCGGCCAGAGATGAAGGGAACCGTCAGGCTAGTGCTGGTGAGTGCGGACCGGATGTGCGAAGTCATGTCGTCCGGTCCTTCCGCGGTGTGACGAAAATGCTCGCCTTCTTCGGGAACCAGAGTTTCGAAGAAGTCGCGCATGTCCAGCGTGACGTCGGGGTCTGCGTTCTCCTGAATCACGAGTGAGCAGGATGTGTGCTGGACGAATGCCGTCAGGATGCCGTCAGCAACTCCCTGCTTCGCAAGCCAATGCTCTATAGTCTTCGTGAAGAGATATAGGCCCTTGCCGCGCGTCGGAATGGTTACCGTTGTGCTCTTGATCAACAGAACCATTCTCGCGCCGCCTTCTTCCCCGCAGCTCCGCTCTCACTTGGCGGCTCCAATGGTCGATCTCAGGCTTGTATGACTTCAGGACAGGCGACCAGCTCCTGCGGCAAAGCTGCTTGAGCCTCCGGATTAATACCAGCTCCGATTCGATGGCAGGAATTGGTCGGGCCGTTCGCTTTCTCATGTATCCCCAAGCGTGCTGCTACTTCGCTCGTTGCTAAGCTACGAATCAAACGGCATGATTGGATGAGTCGCCGGTTATTTTTCGGACAAGTTCTTGCAGCGGCTTTGCCTTCGTCTCCCGTTTTTCATGTCCACGCCCATATCTGGCAACACGATCCGCAGTATCCGTTTGCGTCAGGAGCAAAGTACAAGCTTTCGATGCGGCCCCGAGACGCTGATCGATCTCCATGAATAAGAACGGGGTTCGCAGCCGCTATCTGGCCGCTGTGCAAAGACTGGTGTGGGCCACGGACTGGCCGATTGTGCTCGAACGTGCGAGCTATCGTCAGCGGCTGACAGTCGTGCGGGGCGATATGCCGTTTCTGAATGTCCGGCCCATAGGCGCACTGGAATAACCTTCGTTCCTAGGCAAGATGGCGTTCGATGACTGCCACATATTCCGCGCAAAAGCAATGTCGCCGGTCCACAGCAAACGGCGTACCAGCGCGTCGAGTTAGACCAGATTCATATGGTGATGGTTCTCCGATATATCGCCGTTCGTGTGCAGCGCAATTTCCGTACATGTGAGATTGCCACCCGTGGCGCATGCGCTCGTGCCAGCTCAGTGCGTGCGTCCTCACATAAGCGTCGCGTCATCCGAGCAAGCGGGCGCGCCATACTACCGAGCCGTGCATGACGACACCCCGCTGCTCCTCCCAAACGCCGTCCGTGGCAACCCCAATCGCTGCCTCAGCATTCCTGATGACGCGGGCGTGCATAGTCGTTGGGCTTAGCAAAGGACGATCCTGCAGATTCCGAAATCGGCTTGTTCATCTCGATTACCTGCTGCAGAAGCATTGTTGCGCCGAGCTCGACGGATCTGTCGCGTCCCTTCACGAGTCTGTGAAATCAGATCAGTCGAGCCTGGCACTGGTTCTACTCCAGCCGTTGCACCGGTGGGCAGCTAATTACGAAACCGCTATTTCCGAACAAGGTACCGTTGGGACCTGTGATGAGGCCATCCTGGGCGTAAGTCAGAATTTGAAACTCTTCGCGAAGCTGTTGCCGATACCCTTTGCTGACCGAGTCAGGGGTCCATTCATAGAGCTGTCCATTCCACATTGGACTGTAATCCGTTGCGTCCGTGGGAATCCCGCCGAAGGTGTTGTTCGGACGAAAGCCGTCTGTAAGGGCGGCGTCGAGCCCTTCCCGTTGTGGATTCGCGCAGTCCATTGATCCGTTGGTCGCAGTGAAGATTCTTTCGATTGGACTGCCAAAGCTATCATCGTTCCCGGTCACCAGTTTGTTCAAGAGCGGCGCATAGGTGTTGCCTTCGATGGCAGCTACGAGTTCGGTGCTCGAGTCGGTCGAGATACACCAAAGAGGGTGACCGAAACTAAATCCGTTGATGAGCTGAAGGTCACGGTTTGCGCATAGGGATCAATCGCAAGAACCTGATCGTGGACCTTGGTGTAATC
>CAVYTR010000026.1:0-22865 GCA_963771495.1 uncultured Acidobacteriaceae bacterium
TATCAAGCGCATTGTAATTGCTATTGCGACCGCTCTAGTCTTATTCGTAGCCGGCTATTTTTTCTTCCATAACTATCCGGAAAAACGGATCGTAAATGGTTTTCTCACCCTGATCAATGCCAAGGATTACCAGGCAGCTTACCGGGATTGGGGATGTACGGATCAGCATCCCTGCCCGAACTACGACTTCAAGCGCTTCCTCCGGGACTGGGGACCGGAAAGCAATGCAACCACGCCCTGGCAGGTGGATTCGGTAGATGGATGTAAGTCATTTGTGACGGTGAACGTTCAAGCGCACGGGGCCGAGCTACAATCGCTTTCCGTCCAGCGAAGCGATCATTCGCTGGGGTTTGCACCGGCCCCCGAATGCCAGGAAAGGCAATGGCGGTGGGGACAATTCTTCCATCGCCTCTTTCACGGTTCGTCAAGCTCGCCGTCCGCTGAGGGAGCCGCGAAGCCTTAAAGAGGCTCCGCGGACTCCGCATCGTAGGTTGGCAGTTCGTCTTCTTTCCCGGCGATCCAGGTGTAAATAGTCGGGAGGACGTAGATACTCAGCAGCAGAGTTACGCTGAGGCCGCCGACGATCACGATGGCGAACGGCTTTTGGGAATCGGACCCGATGCCAGTCGAGATAGCGGCCGGTAAGAGACCGAGAGTTGCCACCAGCGCGGTCATCATGATGGGACGGAGTCTGAGAACGGCGCCCTCGATGGCAGCCTCTTGCGCCGTGTAGCCCCGCGCCCGCAACTGGTTGATGTACTCAATCATGATGACGCCGGTCTCAACCGCAACGCCGAATAGAGCAAGCATTCCGATGCCAGAAGATACGCTGAAATGCGTTCCGGTCAGGTAGAGAGCAGACAAAGCTCCGATAGGCGAGAGTGCGACGCTGACCATCGCCAGACTTGCCCATTTGAACGAGCCGAACATTGAGTAAAGAAGGAAGAAGATCACAGATACCGTGACCGGTACGATTACCGCTAACCGGGCATTGGCGCGCTTGGCGCTGGCGTATTCGCCCGCCCATTCGAGCGTGTATCCCGGCGGCAGCTTCACTTTCCGATTAACGGTTTGGATCGCTTCCTCCACCGTGCTTCCAAGGTCACGGCCGCGGACGCTGTACTTTAACGCGACATACCGCGAGTTGTTTTCTCGATAAATCTGAGATGCGCCATCCAGCATCCGGATGTCGCAGACCTGAGCAAGGGCGACCCGTTCTCCTGAGGGTGCCACCAGCCGAATGTTTTTGATCTGATCTACCGTGGTGCGATATTGCGGCTGATAGCGGACCACCATGTCATAGCGCTGTTCGCCCTGAAGAACCTGGCCGACTGCTTTGCCGCCTACCGCAGTCTCAATCGCATCTTGGACGTCTGACACATTCAAACCCCAGCGGCTCGCCTGTTGGCGATTGACTGAGACATTGAGATTGGGTTGTCCGATGACACGGAACAGGCCAAGATCCTGCACACCGCGGATGGTCTGCATCACTTTCAGGATTTCTTCGCCCTTCCCCTCTAGTTCTTTCAGATCTGTACCGAAGACCTTGATGGCCAGTTCTCCCTTGACGCCGCTCACAGCCTCTTCCATGTTGTCTGCAATCGGCTGGGAGAAATTCCAGTCGGCTCCAGGGATTTTGTCAACTTCCCGGCCCATGGCGCGAATCAACTCTTCTTTGTTCTGGTGGAAGACCGATCGCCATTCAGCTTTCGGTTTCAGATCTACAAAGTACTCAGTATTCGAAAACAAAGACGGATCGGTCCCATCGTCGGGACGCCCAATCTGACTGACAACCTTCGTGACTTCGGGAAAGCTGGCGAACAGTAGCCGAGCCCGGTTCATGACACGAGCTCCTTCTTCAGGGCCAGTGCTGGGCGCGAGCGTGCCGCGCGCCCAGATAGCGCCTTCATCGAGATGCGGGAGAAACTCGGAGCCGATTGCGCCGCTGAGCATGAGAGCGATGACAGAGGCGAGCAGGCCCGCCGATACGCCGATGACTATCATGCGGCGGCCGAAACTGCTGAGCGTCCATTCGAGAGAGCGGCGATACCCTTTGATAATCATCGCCAGTATGGGATTGTGCCACTCCTTTGTGTTGCGGCTGAATAGTACGACTGCCAGCACTGGCAGCAGGGATAACGAAAAGATGAGCGAGCCAAACAGCGCGTAGCCGACCGTAAGCGCCATGGGGCGGAAGAGGCGGCCCTCGACGTGTTGCAAGGTGAAAATCGGCAGGTAAGCCGTGATGATAATTGCGCGGGCAAAGAACACGGGCCGCTGCACTTCATGCACGCCTTCGCGAACAATATCGAGCAGCGTCCGATCTTCCCGGTGGCTGATATGCCGCATGATGTTTTCGACCACCACGACCGAGCCGTCGACCACCATGCCGAAATCCAGTGCGCCCAACGAGAGCAGATTAGCGGGCACGTGGCTCAAATCCAGGCAAATAGATGCGAACAGGAGCGCAAACGGGATGGTCAAAACCACAATGAGAGCTGAACGGACGTTTCCAAGAAACAGGAACAGAATCACCGACACGAGTAGAATGCCCTCTGTGAGGTTGTGCATGACTGTATGGGTGGTGAAATGGACCAGCTCACTACGATCCAGAAACGGCACGATCTTCACGCCTGGTGGAAGGAAATGGGCGTTCAGATAGTCGACTTTTTCGTGCAGGGCGGTAAGCATCGCGTCGCCGTTGGCGCCTTTTCGAAGCAGGACGATTCCTTCGACCGCATCCGGGTCATCGAAGACCCGGCCGTCGGAACGGTGTACCGCTTTCGCGATTTTCCCCAAACGGATCTTTGGGGCCTGCGTGACAAACGCGATATCACTTACGTAAACAGGAGTCCCATTCTGGTTTTTCAGAACAGATCTGCCGATGTCGTTGATATTTCGAAACAGACCGACTTCGCGAACGTTGACCTGCTGGGACCCTGTTTGGATAAAACTCCCGCCCGCATTGACGTTGTTGTTCGATAGCGATTGTTCTATCTGGCCGAGATTGAGGCCATAAGAAACCAGCTTGTCGGGATTAATCTGAGCCTGGTATTCACGGGTGGTGCCACCGAAACTCGAAACGTCGATGACGTCGGGAACGGATTTGAGTTGCTTTTCGACGACCCAATCCTCGAGGGTCTTCAATTCCATCAGATCGTACCGCGGATTAGTGCTCTTGAGGGTGTACCAATACAACTGGCCGACAGGGCTGTAATCGGGGCCTAAATTCGGCTGCAGGCCACTCGGCAACGAAACTGCCGAAAGGCGCTCGAGGACCTTCTGACGATTCCAGTCATTCTGCGACTCATCATCGAAGATCATGGTCACAACCGAAAGGCCAAATTCGGAGATGGAGCGGACGTTGGAGAGATGAGGAATACCGCTCATCACGACTTCGACCGGTATGGTGACCTGCTGCTCCACTTCTTCGCCGGCACGTCCCGGCCATTGTGTGATGACCTGAACGTAATTATTTGCGACGTCCGGGTAAGCTTCTACAGGCAGATTCCTAAACGAGATGGCGCCCCAGGCAAGTAAGAGGACGCCCACTATCAGAACTAAAAATTTGTTCTGTAAAGAGTAATCAACGAATGCACGAATCATGTTTCACACCACTGCAGCGCACAAGATCACTGCTGGCTCTCCGCCTCGACAGCGAGCGCGTTGCTCACCACCTGCTGCCCGGGCTTCAGGCCGGCCGTAACTTCCTGCATTCCAGAAACAACTTTTCCACCGCTAATCTCGGTTCTGCGGAACTGATTGTCGCCGGCGGGAACAAATACCCAATCGCGGTCATGAAGATGCAGCACCGCATCCGTCGGAACAATCGGGTAGACGCGCCCGTGCTGACCGTAGAACGTAGCCGTGACAAACATTCCGGCGCGCATCATACCGGGATTATTCAGGTCTATGCGTACTTTGGCAGTTCGCAGATTGGGGTCGAGTATTTTGCCGATATTACTGATTCTGCCGCCGAAGCGTCTGTCGGGATAGGCATTGAGCCGCACGTCTGCTCGGTCGCCAAGTTTCACGATGGGCAGATCGTTTTCATAGACGTCACAGATCGCCCAGACGCGGGAGAGATCCGCGATTGTAAACAGATTCGGTTGATTATCCGGACTGTGAACGCTCCCGTCTTTGAAAATGTTCTGCTCGACGATTGTTCCGGTTGCTGGAGCGTAAACGTTCACCACCGGGGAGTCGTTGTCCGGATCGCCACCGATGGTCTTCAATTGCCGGGAGGTAGCCTCCATGGCGACTCTGGACTTCACCTCGGTGTCTTCGGCGACCTGCAGGTCGTTGAGAGAAATCGCCCCGTGTTGAAAGAGGAGCTGCGCACGTTCGAGCTGCTTCTTTGCAAGAGCCTCGTCGGCTTTGGCCTGACTGTAATTCTGAAAGGCGGTCGCGATGTCGTTGCTCAGAACCTTCAGCAGTAGCTGGCCCTTCTTAACATCGTCGCCAAGCTTCGCATCAATTTCCACGACTCGCCCGGCTGCGAGTGAGATGACCGGAATCGACCGTTCGACGTCTGGGTTGATTGAACCAGTCACATTCAACTCAGGTAGATCCTCGCGCTGTCCGGCCGTCACCAACTGAAAGCGTTCCGGGTGGCCAATCTTGATCAGATTGAGATCCGGCTCCTCGGTCACCTGCGTTCTTGGGGGAGCTTCCTGGGCTGGGTCGGTGGTTGCTTTAGCGCCGCAGCCGGCGAGGATTGCGACCGCCCCCGTTAACAGAACGGTGAAGCAGATATCGGATCGCTTCATCGAATTACCTCTCGTCCAACTGCAAAATTCAATTGATTCGCCGCACTCAGATATGCTCCAACCAGGTTCAAATAACTCAACTCGGTATCTCTATATTCTTTTTGAGCGTCGAGGAAATCGAGCAGTGAGGCGGCACCGTGCGAATACGAAAACGAGACCGTCTCACGAATATCCTGCGCTTCTTTCAGGTACTTGGTCCGGTAAGGACGAAGGATCCCCAGCGTGCTTTCCAGGGTTGCGTAGGCGGAGTCGACATCGTGCAAAACCGCTGTCTCGGTGGCGTCTTGCAGCTTCGCGTTCCGCCCGATATCCAGCTGTGTCTTCAGCTTCTCGCCCTGATTCTTGTCGAAAATCCGCAGAGGAATCGAAACGCTGACACCGGCGTAAAATATCAGCGGCGGCTGACGTCCCACATCGAGGCTCCAGGTCGGGTCGGTTGAGCCGTTTGCGACGGCGAGGCTATGGTTCGTGCGCGCCTGATCGAGCGATTGTTCAGCCTCCTTCAGATCCGGACGAGAATGAAGCGCTGCCATCCTGACATCCTCGAGCTTCGCCGTGGGCTCTTCGTAGTCAAAGGACTCCGCAACATCGAACTGCTCGACCGGCGTGCGATCCCGAAGAAATTGCAGAAGGTCGATTTTGGCCGTTCGCAGGTTTACTTCTGAGGTAGCAACGTCCGATTGGTATTGGATCCGTTGTAACTCAATTCGCTGAAAATCAACTCTCGACATTGCTCCGGCTTGAAGCCGCTGACGGCTGATTTCAATTTCCTTGTCGTAGTACTCGAGGTTTTCGTTGGCTAACTGCCGGACTGCTTTGGCCAAAAGAACACGCACGAACGCATCACGCAGGTTGAAGAGCAGATTGCGTTCCAGATCGCCCTGACTCGAAATGGCAATAGCAGTTGCTTTCTGAGCGCTTTCCAGCCGCAATTCGCGCTTATGCTGGCGCTCGTGCAGATAATCCACAGACCCTGCCAGAATTGCGTTGGCGGTGGGCTGAAACGGCGAATAAGTAAACACGCCGAGGTCATCCGCTGTGACATTCAAGTTTGGATTTGGGCGCAAGTAGGCGGTAATCTCGTCTGCGCGAGCTTCGTCGATGTTTACCTTTCCCGCCAGCAGCGTAGGGTTGTTCGCCCTGAAAGCGGCTTGCACCTCCTGCCACGTCTCGACGTGTTGCCCTCGTGCGTTCTGGCCCAATAGCGCACACGCAAGAATGACAAGGACGAGGCGAGGGGCTACGCGTAGAAAATAATTTCCCCAAAAAAACATGTTCAGAACCCAACCAGGTGGTGCCTAACTCGTATTTGATGCATCCAGGTGCCCGACGGACGGTAACCGCCGCGGACACTGCTAGGCAGGAAGAGTGTTTCCGGTACGAGATTGACTATCGGACACAGACCATAATGAAGGCATAAAGACAAGGTCGGATAATCAATCTGCATGAAGGGACACTGCGGCGAGGACCCACGTTTTCTGACAGATTCGGCCAGAGCGGTCGGGGGCTCACTTCGTACGTTAGCAACTTGGTCGAGGGTGCGCCAGTGTCGCTCGGATAGTATCTTCTGGCCTCCTTCGTGCGCCTTTCGGGCAGGTGCCGAAAGGACAGTGGCAAAGGCTCACAAGAGTGTCTGAGAATAACAAGGACAGTCGTACCTCTTCCGTATGGACGCGTCGGCTCCGAGACTTGATGTTTGCTTTGCTTTTGAGGGGCGGCCCAAAGGCCGTGGCAGTGCGGGCGGCTTTTATTGTCGCCGCGATCGCTGCTGCAGACTGGCGGATTGACGCTAACATTCCTCTCGGATTTCTGTACCTATTTCCGATGCTGGTGGTCGGAAGTGCTCTCAAGCGCTGGCAGATCGCCCTCTCGGCCGGACTCTGTACCCTACTGGTGGAATTGTTCGACAACTTCGATTTTTTCGGGAGTCCCAGTGAGGGGATTCCAAAGAACATTCTGATCTTTGCTGCTTTCGTCGGGACTGGATTGTTTGTGCACGAAGCGGTGCGCAATAGAAAGACAGCACTCCAGCATGTTGCACAGATTGAGAGTGAGATCAGCGCGCGCCGCGATGCCGAAGAACAGCTGCAAGTGCTGGTTGAGAGCAGTCCGGCCGCAATTTTCACGGTCGATTCGAATGGCTGTGTGTTGCTTGCTAACGATGCGGCGCACCGGCTGTTCGGGTTAGCACCGGGGACGCTTTGGGGCAAATCGATCCGGGAATTCCTGCCGGCGCTGGTCAACGCCGCTGCTCTTGACCAAAACCGCCTTTCCTTTCGCACTACGATGCAATGCCGGGGACGCCGTGCCGATGGCGAGGTATTTCTGGCGGACGTCTGGTTTTCTACATATGCCACATCCGCGGGTTCTCGGCTTGCGGCCATGGTGGTGGACATCTCCGAGGATTTGCGAACGCGCGAGGAGTCCGGGCTACATCAGTTGCTGGCGGGTTCGAGGATGCTGGTCGGGGCAGTCTCGCACGAAATTCGCAACGTCTGTGGCGCGATCGCAGTAGTGCACGAAAACTTGCTGCGGACCGGCACGCTTGCTGAGAATAAGGACTTTGAAGCGTTAGGCACGCTGGTAAAGGCACTCGAGCAGATTGCGGCAATCGATCTTCGGCAGACTGCGCGCCAAGCCGCCAGCACAGATGTGAACTCTCTTCTGGAGGAGTTGCGCATCATTGTTGATCCGTCCTTGCGGGACTGGGAAGTGTGCGTGCACTGGGAGATCGAACCGGGTCTGCCCTCCGTGTGGGCAGACCGCCAAAGCTTGATGCAGGTTTTCCTTAACGTCGTCAACAATTCTGAACGCGCGATGAGGACGCGTTCCCGCCGCGAGTTGACGATCTCCGCAAAGGCCGCATCGCGGGCGAGTAACGGTCGGGTTTATCGATACGGGCGGAGGGGTGGTCCATCCTGAACGCTTGTTTCATCCCTTTCAACAGGGCAGCGAAGCAACGGGATTAGGCTTGTATCTGTCGCGAGCGTTCATGCGTTCGTTCCATGGTGATTTGAGGTACGAGCCCGAGCCCGGTGGCGCCCGGTTCAATGTCGATCTCCTGATGGCCACGTCTGAAAACGAAGAAGAGGCTTATGACGCAGCAAGTGCGAATCCTGCTGGTGGACGACCACAGTCTGTTCAGGGAAGGGCTTAGCCGGCTTTTGCAGGCCGTACCTGGTCTGCGGATTGTCGGTAGTTGTGCCTCCATCTCAGAGGCCATTCAAATCCTGGAGCAAGAGCCAGCCGACCTTACACTGCTCGACTACGATCTCGGAGAGGAGCAGGGATCCACCTTTCTCGCTCATGCCAAGCGGACTGGGTCTGCCGGGCGCGTGTTGATGGTCACTGCGGGGATGAGCGACGTCGATACTCTGCGCGCCCTGGAGGGCGGAGCAGCAGGGATTTTCCTCAAACATAGCCCCCCTTCCCAACTGGTGGACGCGGTTTCCCGAGTGATGGCTGGTGAAACTTGGCTTGACCCAAGGGCCGTCCGGTCCCTGGTTGCGGGGGCAAGCGGAAAATCCCAGGAGAAGCGTCTCGCTGAGACGCTCAGCGACCGGGAGCGCAGTGTCCTGAAGAGCGTGCTCGAAGGCCTGACTAACAAGGAAATTGCTAGTAAGCTGCAGATTTCTGAAGGCTATGTCAAGAA
This sequence comes from uncultured Acidobacteriaceae bacterium, assembly GCA_963771495.1. Classification (GTDB taxonomy): domain Bacteria; phylum Acidobacteriota; class Terriglobia; order Bryobacterales; family Bryobacteraceae; genus Bog-105. The sequence goes on from CAVYTR010000026.1 coordinate 8,422, forward strand.
CATTATTCAGCAGCTATTCGATAAGACGGGAGTCAGGACGCGCAGCCAACTAGTTAGGATTGCACTCGAACACTCAAAGGAGTGGCTAATATCTTAGTGGTAGTGGGAAACCAGTAGCTTCCGCTGCAGCAGGCTGTCCCTGAGATTTGTTCCGGCATAGAAATTGCGACTGGAGACCTTTGGCGGCGCTATCAAGAATCCTCGAGCCTGCATCAAACGGACATGGGCCTGATTGTGTTTCTCGCCATTCTGCTTGCAACGGGCTCTAGCCATCTGATTGCTGCAGACATTCCGGCGACGCATTTGGAAACGAAGGTAGAACCAGCGAAGTCGACCGGTCCTTTCTATTGGCAGATTACCCCAGCAGCCAACTCGGCCCAATTGCTCACTCTTTTCTGTCGATCGTGCGAAAGCGTAGACCACGTCGGGGACATACCACTGATCTCTGTTCTGCGCGACAGCCTGAATGATGGCAGCGAAGAAAACGACCGCTTGATGGACATCTGGCTATTAAGTTACACGCCGCACGGGATCGGGCAGCGGATGCTTGCTGCGATTCCATTCTTCTACTGGCGGGTGGGAGACGGTTCAACCGAAGTGAACCCACGGAATGTGAAGCCCCTGATGGATCTCACCACTCCCGAGCATTCGACCGTTGCAAACGCCACGCGAAGCGTTTTGCAGTGGTCGCTCTTTGACCCAATGACTATGCCGGTCCGTGCCGCCTCGCGATCTTACCGCACCAATGAGGTTCATCACGAAAGAGTGCATCTGGAGGAGACAATCGGCTATCTGCGGCAGGCCCCGTCAACTGAGCCGAATGCCGGCCTGACACAAAGCGAGTTGAACACGCTGATCGCGAGGCTGGAACTGCGGGAACGGCTTCTCGGAGGCTTTGTCAGCCGCCGCAAGGCCGAGCAGGTTGGCGAGAAAGAAGGGTTCGAACGTGAGCGAGTACGTAGCGCCAATTGGGAGCTGCTCCGCTTAAGTGCTGAGAAAACTGGCCTGCTTTTTGAGCCGATCAACGTTGGGGGGACCAAGGGCGAGTATGGGCTGCTTTGGTACCCGATTGACGCATCTTCCGGCCCTCCTTCGGGCATCTCGGTGAGCTCGCTTTGGAAGGTGTTGAACATGAAGGATCCCTGGACGGATAACCGTTTGAAGAAATGGGAGGGGCCAGTCTTCAGGCGGGCAGTTGATCAGAACGGCACGCTTCTTCCGCATGGGGCCGCTGGCGGGCGTGAGATCAGGCTGGCGCCATTGGGCGCCTACAGCATGGACTATCCGAGCCATCCTCTGTTGCTGATCGATTTTAGGGACGGAGTCCATGTCCGACGTCACGAAATGGCCCAACGAATGGTGAACGAACTCACTGCTGGGATCATCGGACTTTCGCACTTCACAAATTGGTATTACTATGTCGGAGCCGATGCTTACGACTTCGTGATGTCACGTCATGGAAGTGCCATGAACCTGCAATCCAGGCTGGACTGTTATGCGCAGTTCCGGGTTGTGCTGGCACTCGATTCCAGTCTTGAGGCCGATCTGCGTGAAGACATGCAGCGGCGAATCGACTCGCTGTCTGTGAATCCGCTAGAAGGATCTGCAGAGCGAGAAGTTCAAGTTGCGATTGCGCGATACAACGCGTTGCAGCAGCAGGCCGGGAACGGTGAATTGCTGACACGACTCGACGACCAGCGGCGAGCTGAACTGGCGGCTTTCCGTGCCGGGCCAATCAGCACCACTGTTGGTGTCGCTCTCCACACCAGCAGCCTGGGCTTTTACACGAAGCGGGTTAAACCTGGCATAGACAATCTGACGCAGCTGGATGCCGATCGCCGCATTCAGGCGAATCTCGATTTCTTGGAATCAGTGGCTCAATCAGGTACCCGTCCCGAAGTTACTTACGATGAGAGACGGGTGAGCCGTTCGGTGAACGAAATATCGAGTCTGCTATCCCGGACGTCCTCGGACCGAACCCGAACGCGGGCTGCCGCTGCTATCGCCCGTCTCAAGAATTTGACCAACGATCCGGGACTAGAGGCTGACTGCTCGTCCGCCATCACAGCACTTCAAGGCGAGCACGGCTTTTCCTCCCACGCGCCCGCTCTGGGAATAGCGGCTCGACCGCTTGGCATGCATCTAGAACCGCTCACCATCGTGGAAAAGCGTCAGTGAAGGTACGTCTTTCCGCTTTTGCCCTGACAGCCGCAGTGCTGCTTCCACTAGTGGGGTTTGCGCAGAGTTCGCGAACGTTTCGCCGTGTTCTGATCTTGAAGGTCGATGGACTGGGCGCCGACTTGCTTTACCAGCACATGAGCGAAACTAATCCGGCAACCGGTAAGTCGGAGTTGCCCTGGCTACAACACATTTTTGGCGAGAACGGCGCAATTTTCGAGAATTTCTATACTCGAGGCATAAGCCTTTCCGCGCCATCCTGGTCTATGCTCGACACGGGCCAGCATGCGATCATCCGTGGTAACGCGGAATACGACCGTTATACAGGAGAGGTATATGACTACCTCAATTTTTTCCCTTTTTACATAGGCTACGCTCGTCTGCACCAGGTAGACATGCCCGGTGTCGAGGTCTTACAGGATGCGGGCATCCCTCTTATCATTGACCGCTTTCCATATCCACAGGTGTATCAGAGCTTTCAGCTCTATCAGCGAGGCGTTCGCTGGACCACCTTGTCACATGTTTTACGAGACCGATTCTCATCTAAGGCACTGCTTTCGACGGTGGAGGATTCATTGGCTCCGTCCTTCGATGAGATCTTGGCGCACGAGACCGAGCAGGAGATCAATGCGGCTTTGAGAACGGATTCGGTTCTCTACCTGGATTTCTACAGCGGTGACATCGACCATGAAGGACATGCTACAAACCAGCCCGCAGCGCTGCTCAGCGGACTTCGCCGACTGGACGCGCTGGCAGGACGCCTTTGGACGGTCGTCGGAGAGAGCCCTTTAGCAAAGGAGACCTTGTTCGTTCTCATCTCCGACCATGGAATGAACAACGTGCCGGGAGTCTTTAGTCAGGGGTTCAGTTTGCCGGACCTACTCAACAGTCCCCAAGGCGGCGGTCACCACGTGCTGACCAACCGTCATCAGCTGGAAAATTTTAAGCTGTTAGGGCTTGACCCGCTGGTCCACCGCGTGATCACTCCGAGTACTGCTTCCTTTTACCTGACGGGCCAATCGGAGGAGTATCCAACTGCATGGCTTGACCTGGATGGAAATGAGCGCGCCTCCGTCGGTTTGCGAAACAACGATCTGAACAGACTGCATATTCTCCTGCTGCAACTCGCCCGGCCCGATTTGCCGAAGGAGATCCGCAAAGGGTCGGCGCTTGCCGTAGCTAATATCGTGCAAAGGCATCGCAGCCGGTGGATGGAGGAATGCGCTGAACTGAACGGCGATACTGCGGCGTTGCAGGAAGAGATTTCGCAGAGGAAGCTTGCGTTGAAGGGTCGACTGAAGCGTCGCTGGCCAGCGAAGGAAAAGGCTCTGGGTGAAGACAAGGCGGTGAGGCGGATGGCCCAGGAATTATCAGGCTGGCAGGAACAGGAAGCAGATTACAAAGCCTACTTGGCCCATCTCGAGGCTTTGTTGGCGCTGAAGGTGGACCCTGTCCGGCCTTTCACTCAGAAAATCTCGGAGTTGATTCCGGAACTCTCGCTTGGAGATCACAACAGCGTCGCCGACCTACAGCGATACGTGGTAGGGCTTGAAGCAGCCGGGCTGGCTGTCGATGCGACCGGCAACATCGATGAGGAGCGATCTTTCCGGCACGTCAACTACTTCTCGCTACTGTCATCGCAGCGGCCGCGCAACAATCCACAGTTGGCGGCTCTGCCTGCGAATCCTATCGATTTTGCAGCTTTGCGTTTGCCGGACGGTGCAGTCGGCTCAGCACTTAACAGCTACTGGCTCTATGGGGACCAAGATCACCAGCTTCTCATTCTTCAAAATCTGCAAGGTCAGATTAAAGTGGAGCCCGTGAGGCGCCTGATGCAGGCTGCTGATGAAAGCGTCAAATGGGAACCTCAGAACTGGCAAGCCGGCTTGCCCCTACAGCTGTTCGAGGACTCACAATTGGCCATCCCGAACGGAGAGGAACGCGTGTTGTGGCTCTCGAAATGGCATTCTGAACGAGAGTGGTTCACCGCCGTACACAAGACAAGATACTCAAATGGCGTGATCGGCATCACTGAGCAGTTCTCGCCGATTGGTCCGAATGTCCCTGGAAAGCAAGGCCAATCGGCAGTTCTGGTGCGCTATGAACGCCTGCGGCGTAAACTGGTCCAGCCTGACTTTCAGGTATTTGCTTCGGATCACTGGAACTTCAATGTTCGGAACGTCAACCCTGGCGGCAATCACGGAAGCTTTCTGCGGATTTCCACTCATTCGGTTTGGATGATCGCCGGAGCGGGGATCCCGGCGGTACGTATCAAAGATCCCTATGACAGCCTGAACTTCGCATCCACGGTGCTACACGAAATCGGCAAAGCGCCGCCGATGCCGGACCGGGTTGTTCCTCTGCCCTAAATCCGTACTTTTCACTCCGCGGTCGCATCGAAGATGCCCGTTTCCACAGTGCTGCCGTGCTTCATCTGAACGAAGACGCGGTACCTGCCTGCGGATGGCAGTCCAAACGGAAAGCTCACCTCATTTGGAAGGACGGTTCTCATCGAGCCGGACGAGTGATCCATTCCGGGCATATTCATGTCGCCTGTCGCCGGGCCGGCGGCCTGTGCTTGCGCTTTCATATAGGCTGCCATTGAAATAGAGCCGGTTGGGTGAATATGCGCGAATACTGTTCCATCAGTCTTGAGGAATGCGGCATGTCCCAGCATGCCCATGTAGAGCTTCATATCCGCCGGGACACCGCCATTCGGATCGAGTAAGGCGAATTTGAAGAACTGGGCCTGCTTGCTGCGAAGCGGTCCGGCAACGTGAAGCCAGTGCATTCGATAACCGTCGGGTAGTTTGAATTCGTCGACGCCGGGCCGCGATTGACTCCACCCGGAGGCTTTCCCAAAGGCGTCGTCGCCGGTCAACTCCCGCCCTTGGATCTGAGGAAGAGCCACCGCAGTGACTAACGTTTCAGGGAATCCGCTCTGGTGAACAATGTCGGCGTAAAGCTTGTAATCGCCCGCCGGGAGCGAGGGTAGCTTCAGCTCGAATACTCCCGGCCGGACAAGCTCAGGATGCAGGTGATAGACGATGTCCAGGTCCGGTTGACGAATGACGTACAGATGCATAAGGTGATCATGATCGGGCACCAGGTCGTCCACAGTTCGCACTACAGGAAGCGCGCGGAAAGCGCGTGAACCGTAGTCCAGCCAGCCCGGATCACGGAGAGTCAGCGTAAGTGTTCCGGCGTTCACCTGTGGAATCATGGTCAGCGGCTTGTAAACGTTCCGGGCATAGTTGGAGGCTTCCGCGTTCCACCAGAAGCGACCATACAACAGCGCTGCAATGACCAGCACAAATGCGAATGCCATCGCAATTCGTGCTCTTCTGCTGTGGTTCTGATCCGGTACAACTCCAGCCGGCAGCTTTGCTTCCCTGACCGAAGCTCCGACGATTGCAACCGCTCCCAGCACGAGAAAGGTCATCAGAAATGACAGGATTCCCGCCAAGCCCTTCTGCATCTGCTTCGTGCTGAGCGCCGCAGACGGGATAGGGATGGACACTACACCGCTTCCGGCAGTCCCATCGGCGGTAATCTTGACTTGCCAGGATCCAGGGGCCATCATCCACAGCGATCCCGTAAAGAACTGCGGGTCTTGCGGCGATCTTTTCAAGGTGTCGGCCACGGGGGCGAGGGTTGCGCCTGGACCGGTCAAGGGCAACGGAACCGCACGAATCTCACCAATGCCCGCGGTTGCCGATCGGATCTCGAGTTCTGCAACGCCCGGAATCACGGTCGGGGGACGAACCGTGACAAACAATCGGTATGGGCCAGCTTGTCCGTCGACATAAACATCGGGACTTCCCACGTGAGCCTGAAGTTTCGCGGAGGAAACGGCCAGAAGAAGCAGGCAGACCAGGAAAGACGTTCTCATTCTTTTTAGCGCTTGACGCTTCGCATCCATTCGCCGCGAGATAGACCGAAGCGGATGGCAACCGCACAGAGGACAACAGCCGTAGCAATGCCGGTCCAGAAAGCGATGTGGGTTTCGGGCGGGACAAAAAGATTGCGGAAGCCGAAGGAGGTCGGCGGTAGGCCATACCAAAAATACATCGTTCCGAAGAAACGGTTGCGAGCGGCGGGCGACATCAAGAAAATTGCAAACGGCCACTCGGCTGCGAGTAGCAGTCCGACAAAGACGAGGCCGCTGAGTAAGGAAACCACCCAGCGATTCCAGTTGCGCGTCCGGCCCCAGAGAAGATCGAGCGCCAAAGCCGATACGATCAGAAGCAGCGGAAATTGCGGCGGGATGAAGTGGGTCACGTGTTGATAGACGGGCCCCAATTTAGGTTGCGCCGGGAACAACGGCAAGACAAGGATCAAGCCCGATGATGACCACGCTGTAGACGGCCGCAACTGCCGTAGCCGCAAATCTCATGCCGGTAGCTTTGGAACGCAACTGCCAAAGGTATTGAAGCCAGTAAAGAAACGATCACGTAGACGAAAGAGCTGTGAAGTTGTGACCGCGATATGAATTCCATGACCAGCACCATCAGCATAATGAGCATCACGCCTGTGACGTAAAGGAAGAGCCGCAAGCTCATCAGTCTTGCCGCGCCCGATACGCGATTGGCATGGCCGGCTATCAGAACCATCGTTCCAATAAGTACGCCATACGTTCCCAGGAAGAGCACAATGTGCGGCGGGCTTACGATCTGTACGTCTAACCCGTACGCGTCATGCCACCAATTATCAAAAGGGGCCGACGTCAACATTGCGATTCCGCCCCAGGACGCGATGAATGCTCCAAGCGGTCCCTGGAAGCCCCAAATGTGAACTGACGATTCGCGGAGCGGCGAAGCGGGGGAGAACGTAGTCGAAAGGATGAGGTATCCGAAAGCCACCCCGGCCAACACGCCGCACAGGTAGATCGCCATGTGCGCGGGGGTCCAGAAAGTGTCGCGCCCGATCGAACTGTGCCAGGAGATATCCCAATGTGCTCCGATCATTGCCGACGTCACAGCAAGGGTGGCGCACCAGATGTACCAGGGAAGGCTGGCCGTGTTTTCCTTTGACCAGCGGAAACGATGTTGCGGAAGGGAAAGCTTGCGTGGCGGCCATCGATGTTTCTCCGGTGGAACCTCACTTTTGATTTTCCTACTTTCCTGTCGCGAGCGCAAGGCGGCAGAAACGCAGGGTGTGTCAGCTGATATACGAAAGTGAAAGATGATATTTCGAAACAAAAAGATGTTAAAAAATAACAAGGCACGTTAAGATGACACCAGCATCATTCGGAGAACGTTGCTTGGGAAGTCTCTGTCACCACGAAGTGGAGCTTTAAGGAATGTCTAATCGAAAGCCGAACCGCCTCTTGGCTGAGGAGCGGCGCCGAGAAATTTTGGGTGTTTTGGGTCAGAACGGCAGGATCACCGTGGAAGAGGTAGCCAGGCGTTTCGGAGTGTCTGCAGTTACTGCGCGCGGAGACCTTGATGTTTTGTCGGAGAGCGGCGCTCTGGTCCGGTCGCATGGAGGCGGCGTTCGCCCGCTCACTGCTGCGCCCGAGCATCCGCTGGTAGTTCGCGAGGGCATGCACCATGACGAAAAAGTTCGTATCGCGCACGCGGCGGCGCAGCTGATACGGCCACTCCAAACGGTCATCCTGTGCACGGGGTCCACCTCCGCGGAAGTGGCTAACGTGTTGCGGCAAAGAACTGCCGGAGAACATCACGGTCATCACTTACGCACTTAACATTGCCGTTAAACTGGCCGACTTGCCTAGCTTGTCTCTCGTCATGGTGGGCGGCGTTTTGCGGCAGCCGTCAACCGCTTTCGTCGGTCCTCACGCTGAGCAGATGATGAACTCGCTGCATGCGGACCATTGCTTTATGAGCACGGTCGGGCTGGATGTGGAAGTTGGACTCACGACGCTCGACATAATGGAAGCGCAGTTGAACCGGCGAATGATCGAGTCGGCCGCGCAAGTCACCGTGTTGGCCGATTCCAGTAAGTTCGGGCACCGCAGCTTATCGCTGATTTCGCGGATGGGTGCCGTGCATCGCGTGATCACCGATGCAAACGCGCCTCCTGATCAGGTTGCTGAACTTCGACGAAAAGATGTTGAAGTAGTACTGGCGTAAGACAGTTTTTTATCTTACAAACCAACAAACTCGCCAGCTTTCTTTTTCTTTCTTTTTGTTGACATCCGCTTTCTCTCCCGTTACAATCGCCTCAATACTCGCAAGTGGAAGGTTTGGTAGTAGCACTACTTGCAGTTGGTCGAAGGAGTCGAAAACGATGAGGACAGTCTCGAGAAATACCCGGCTTTTGCAGAATTTTCTCGATTCTTCCGTTGCTTGCCGTAGCTTTCCTCTGGTGCGCCCCCGTCAGGGCACAAGAGGTGACGGCCGCCATCAACGGTGTAGTTACAGATCCTTCCGGGGCGGCAGTGGCAGGCGCCACGGTGACCGCCAAAGACTTGGATCGCGGAACGCCCTGGCCGACCACGACGAATGGCGGGGGCGCCTACAGTCTGCCGCGCTTGCCTATGGGCCGCTATGAAGTTCGCGTCACAAACCAGGGGTTTCAGTCGGCAGTTCAATCTCCCGTAGAGCTTCAGTTGAATCAGGTGGCGAAGATCGATTTCCAGTTCAGGTGGGCAATGTCAACCAGACCGTTGAAGTGACTTCTGCCGCGCCGATCTTACAAACGCAGTCGACAGAACTGGGCACTGTGCTTGATGCCCGGACGAACGCGCAATTGCCGCTCGCGACGAGGAATTACGTGCAACTCACGCTGTTGTCTCCGGGTTCTGTACACCCGAATCCTTCCTCATTTTCAGAACGGTCAGGCGACCGGAAATGGAGGCCGTCCGTACATCAATGGCAATCGCGAACAGACGAATAACTTTCTGCTGGATGGCGTGGATAACAACCAGGTCTCAGACAATCTGGTGGGGTATACGCCCAGTCCGGATGCCATCCAGGAATTCAATCTGATCGAGCAGAATGCGTCGGCAGAATTTGGCAATTTCATGGGCGGCATTATCAGCGCGACGATCAAGTCGGGTGGTAACGGATTTCATGGCGACGTTTTCGAGTTTTTCCGCAACGACAAATTGAACGCCAATGAGTGGCAGAACAATCTGGTCGGTAGTAAGAGACCGCTATTACGTTGGAACGAGTTCGGTGGGACACTCGGTGGACCTATCAAGAAAGACAAGTTGTTCTTTTTTGTCGATTACCAGGGAGAACGCTTCGATACGCCAGCGAACACCAGCGGTTTTACCGTGCTCACTTCACTGGAGAGAACCGGCAACTTTTCTCAACTGCTCTCGCAGAACCTTGTCATCAGGGATCCGAAAACGGGCCTAGCCTATCCGAACAACACCATTCCTACTTCGCAGCTTGAGCCGGGTAGCTCAGAACATCGTCAATTCGACTTACTACCCGCAGCCGATCAATGGCAATCTCGTCAATAATCAGATAAACACTAAACAGACGATAACGAACGAGGATCAGGGGGATGCCAGGGTGGACTGGGCGATGTCAGATAAGGATCATATATCAGGTCGTTACTCGCAGAGCTTGCTCGATAATCCCACCACGAACAGTCAGGCTCTGGTGTATAACTCCGTCCAGAACTATCCGGTTCACAACGGGGTCCTTGACTATAACCGGACGATCAGCCCGTCTTTCGTGAATGATGCCCGGGTTGGCGTGAATTACATATCTCATTGTGAATGGAAATGCTCCCGCTGGCGGAATTGGCAATTTGAACACTGTCTTTGGACTGCTGGGAGTTCCGAACGATCTTGTTCCCGCGATGGTGTTCTCGGCAAATGGATTTACAAATAACGGAAATACGGAGCTGGGCAGCGCCGATAACTTTGAGAAGTTTGGCGACACGGTCATCCAGTATGAAGACACGGCCATCCTGACCAAAGGCAAGCATACGATGCACTTCGGTTTTCAGGGCTGGCGTCAGCGCATTGATACATTCTACGCCGGGAACAATGGCTTGTCGGGAACGTTCACTTACAACGGACAATACAGCGGCCGCGCAGAGTCGGACTTTATGTTGGGCCTCGCTTCTCAGATCGGCACCGGTACGAATGGCGGGACTTGGGGCCAGCGTGCCAATATCTTCGCCGGGTTCTTTCAAGACGATTGGAAAGTGACCAATACCCTGACTGTGAATCTCGGCTTGCGCTACGAGATGCACACGCCGTGGGTGGAAGTACATAATCGCGAAACGAATTTCGGTCTGTTTTCCGGTGCGGTTGAGCTGGCCGGAGTTAATGGCAACAACCAAGCGCTCTATAACACTTACAACGGGATTGCAAACTGGCAGCCCCGCATTGGTCTTGCTTACGCGCCGGGGAACGGAAAGACTGTTTTTCGCTCCGCCATTACCACGTCTTCTTACCTTGAAGGGACTGGAACAAACCTTCGTCTAACGATCAATCCGCCTTACTCGTCGGAGCACAATGCTCTGTACACGACTCTCAACTATCCAACTACTTCTCTCGATCAGGGATATACGCCAATTGTCGGAACGGGAACCTGCACGGCGGCGTTAGCACTGGCGAGCTCTCCCACCTGTTTCAAGGGTGTTGGCCTCCGGGTATGGGATCCAAACTTCCGGCCTGCCCAGTCGATTCAGTGGAACTTCAGCATGCAACACCAGTTCGGAAATTCAATGACCGTCCAGGCGGCCTATGTGGGCCAGCGAAACACGCATCTGGTGGTTCCACAGGCTTACTTACAGAAAGTGTTTGAGCCCAACGGAACGGTGGTAAATAGCCCTTACCTGGCTGGGAATCAAACACTGCAGAATGAGATCAGCCAGATCTCTGGCACCGCGGCGGACGGCAATCAGAGCTACAATGCCCTACAGCTTACGGCTCAAAAGCGACTCGCGCAGGGCTTGGAATTTCAAGTCAATTACACGTGGTCGAAATGTATGTCAAACGCCATCGGCTACTACGGCGCGGGCGGGCAGTCAGGTTCGCAATCTGCTTATTTTCAGAATGAGTACGATTCTGTGGCAGAGTGGGGACCCTGCTTCTACGACGTTTCCCATATCTTCAGCGGTTACGTCAGCTATGATCTCCCGTTTGGCCGCAACAGAATGTTCGGCAAAAACATGAACAAGTTCGTCAACGCCTTCGCGGGTGACTGGCAGATCAACGCAATTCCAAGCTTCCACAGCGGCTTCCCGCTGACTGTCTCTGCAAATGATGCTACAAACACCAACTCTCGGGGTGCGCGTGCCGACTGTCTGGGGCCGAGCGTTGTGTTTGGCGAGCAGGATGCTACCGCGGCGCAAGGTGGGGGGTACCAATGGTTCAGCCCGGCTCCCTACGCCAATCCGAAGGCTGAGGTCACAGCGGGTACGGCTGCGCCGCACTTCGGTTCCTGCGGTGTCGGAACCGTACGCGGCCCCGGACTGCACACAGTAGATATGAGTGTCTCCAAGCGTTTTCCCGTCACTGAACATCAGAACCTGGAAGTACGGGGAGAGTTCATCAATCTTTCAAACACTCCTATCCTCAACGCTCCCAGCCACTCTTTCGGGAACAACCTCGGTGTGATCAACAGCTCACAAGGCGCCCGGAATATCCAGTTGGGTGTGAAGTATAACTTCTGAGTTCGCTGGCACGTTTTACGTTGCCATGAGCAGCCGGCCGTGATCACTCGCGGCCGGTTTGTTTATTTTGAAGTATGGCGACAGCCAAACAGGTGCGGTTAACGGAGCGGCAGTTCACGTCGATTTCCCGGGCTCTGGCTGACCCTCGTCGATATCAGATCCTTCGTCAAATTGGCGGCCAGAGCGACCCTATGCCCTGCAGCAAACTGCAGCAAGAGCATGATGTGTGCCCCGCTACTCTCTCCCATCATCTGAAGGAGCTGGCAACGGCTGGCCTGATCGAGATTGTCCGCCAGGGGAAGTTCGCCAACTTGATTCTGCAGCGCGACGTTCTGCGCGCCTACACAGACCAGCTCTCCGACATTTGAACCGAGAGATGTGAATCCGTCCGATCGCAGTCCTCATCAACACTTGTACAAGCGTCGAAATGACACTTAGCAAGGAAAGAGGAAACAGCAATGAGTAAGCTGGCAGGCAAGGTAGCAGTCGTTACGGGCGCATCCAAGGGCATTGGCGCTGGGATAGCGAAGGCATTCGGCGCCGCTGGAGCGTCCGTCGTGGTGAACTACGCATCCAGCAAAGAAGGCGCGGACCGGGTAGTAGAAGAGATCACGAAAGAGGGCGGCAAAGCGATCGCGGTACAAGGCGATGTCTCCAAGGCGGCGGATGTGGAGACCCTGTTCGCAGAGACTAAGAAGAGCTTTGGAAGTCTGGACGTGCTGGTGAATAACGCAGGCATCTACCAATTCGCTCCATTAGAGTCGGTGACCGAGTCCGAATTTCACCGCGAATTTAATACGAACGTTCTTGGATTGATTCAGACCACCCGGGAGGCGCTGAAGCACTTCCGTCCGGAGGGTGGAAGCGTCATCAATATCGGGTCAGTGGCGAGTCGGACGACCCCGGCTGCGTCGGTGGTTTACTCCGCAACGAAGGGCGCTGTGGACGCGATTACAGGAGTTTTGGCGAAGGAACTGGGCCCGAAAAACATCCGCGTCAACTCCATTAACCCGGGAGGCGTTGAAACCGAGGGCACTCATACGGCCGGAGTAATAGGAAGCGACTTCGAGAAACAGCTGGTCTCACAAACTCCGCTCGGCAGGTTGGGGCAGCCAGCCGATATTGGACCGATTGCCGTCTTCCTGGCGTCGGACGACTCGGCTTGGCTCACTGGTGAGCTCGTTCTTGCGTCCGGCGGGCTGCGCTAAGGGCATTGAGGCGCTGCATATTCCGGCTCGACAGCTCGTTTAAATCTGCGTGCTATACGTTGAGGAACCAGCATTCGCTGGCGAAACGTACGCACCAGAGAGCATGAAGAGCCGAAGTCGTTTTGCAATAGTTGTTTATTTCCTGATCGGGGGAGTGATCCTCGTTGCCGGCGCGGGCGGCAAGTTCACAGCGGCCGGCGCCACGCCCCAGGCGAATGTAGCGGATACCGAAAGAGTTGATCCGAACGAATTGCCGGTGGAGTTAGACCGCGGCGCCGCCGGCTTGTCCCGCTGTCTTTCTGAGATCCGCACTCGGGCCAGCGTACTGATGATTACCGCTCATCCCGATGATGAAGATGGCGGATTACTGGTGAGCCAAACACGAGGTGTAGGCGCACGCGGAACCCTGCTGACCCTCAATCGTGGAGAAGGCGGACAGAATGCGATGTCGACCGACTTCTATGACGCGCTCGGCCTCTTGCGCACGCAGGAGCTGCTGGCCGCTGACCGCTACTATGGGGTCGACCAATACTGGACCAGCGTCATCGATTACGGCTTTTCGAAAACAAGCGAGGAGGCGCTTCAAAAGTGGGGCCACGACCGAGTCTTAGGCCAAGTGGTGCGGGTGATCCGCATGACTCATCCTCTAGTGCTTACGTCCGTATTCACGGGTTCACCGACGGACGGACACGGAAACCACGAAGTGGCCGGACAAGTCGCTCAAGAAGCGTTCGCAGCTGCTGGTGATCCGAATCGTTTTCCGGAACAGCTACGTCAGGGACTTAAGATCTGGAGTCCGTCGAAAATCTATGAACGGGTCCCGAATTTTCGGGTGTCAAAAGAGGGCCTGTACGATTACGCGACCGACAAATATGTGCCGGTCCGCTTCTTCAATTACATAACTCAAACCTGGACGGAAAAAAGTCCGAACGAGACGGTCTCCATTGCAGAAGGAAACCGGGATCCCGCAGCAGGTCTCACGTTTTTTCAGATGGGCAGGCAAGGCCTTGGGCAACAGAAGAGTCAGAACGGTGGAGTGACGATTCCTGCTGCTTCCGTTCGCATGGCTCCGTATCATCGATACGCGTCGCGCGTGGCCAGCCCCGAGCACGAAACTTCACTCTACGACGGCATCGACGTATCACTCGTTGGGATAGCATCGCTTGCGACTGGTGACACGGCTTTCCTCAAAAAGGGGCTCGAACACATTTCCGAGCTGGCCGATGAGGCCGCCTCGAAATACCGGCCTACCGATCCGGCCGGTATTGCTCCACAGCTATCGGAGGGTTTGGCGGCGACGCGCGCGCTGCTCCGGCAGTTACGCGAAAGCGATCTGGCCGAACCAGGGAAAAGCGATGCGGCGTTTGAATTACAGGTAAAAGAACATCAATTCCAGCAGGCGCTTACCGAGGCTCTGCAATTCTCATTCAATGCTTTCGTTGCTCCGGAAAA